>NZ_RJKE01000001.1 GCF_003751225.1 Actinocorallia herbida | reverse complement strand
CGGTCGCCGTGGGTGGCGAGGTAGACGATCGGATGGTGTAGCCCGTTGAGCAGAGCGCTCAGGTCTGCTCGATCGCCCTCGCGTCCGGCGAGTGCTCCGGTCGGTCGGGCGGTCGGGGCGGTGCGGGAGGATCGGGCCCCCGTGGTGGCAGATCACCGGCCGCGCGGCGGTGGTGCTCTGCCGGAGGTTGGCCATGTCCTGGACGGCCTGCAGGATCCAGGCGCGGACCGCGGTGGGCCGGTCCATGGCGTGCAGGACCGAGGTGGGGATGTCGCCTTCGGCGAGCTGGTGCAGGAGGGCCAGGGGGACGTGCTTGCGGGTGCTCCTCCAGGTCTTCTTGCCGTGCCAGGCGATGAGGACGGTGCGTGCGTAGAGCACGACGGCTTCGCGGGCGAGTGCCTCGCGGTAGGAGGTGGTCTCCCAGGCGACCATGCGAGAGCGGGATGCGGGCGGTGCGGATCGGGGCGACAAGGTAGCGGGCCCAGCGGATCCGGTCCATGAGGGCGCCGTCGTCGGGCAGGACGTGGCGGCGGGCGGCCTCGAAGAAGACCGCGGAGATGGCGGGGAGGACGGCGTGTAGGGCGCGAGCCCAGGGGTCGTCGCCGGGGGTAACGGCCCAGTTAGCGGCGACGGTGCCAGCGGTGATGCACCAGGCCGTCGAGCGCAGGAACAGGGACGGGCGGAGCGAGTCGAGGAGCAGCAGGGCCGGGATGGCGAGGTCGAGCCCGAGGGGCAGGACGATGCCGGGCGTGAAGAAGTGGAGTTCGGCCCAACGGGAGAGGTTGGAGAAGGAGCTGAAGAAGCCGATACCGGCGACCGCGGTGCCGAGGGCGACGGCGATGAAGTACCGGACGTTGAGGCGGCGGAGGCGGAGTTTCACTGGTCGTCTCCGTCTTCGTAGCGGCCGGTGCCGATCGAGCTGGTGAGGTGGGGGGCGAGCAGGACGAGGAGCGAGGCGCCGGTGGGCGCGCTGAGCAGGAGGAGTGTGGTCATCGGTTCTCCTGGCGGGGGCAGGCGTGTGCCGGGCCGCTGCCTCGGCGGACGCGCCCCGCGTAGTTGTGGTGGTCGGTGAGTAGGGCGGTGGTGGTGCAGCCGCAGGGACTGACGGCGACGAGGGTGGACAGCAGCACGCGGAGGGTGTGGGCGTTCATGACGGGGGTTCCGCCGGGCAGGTGTGCGGGGGTCGACCTCGGTGATGATGCGGCCGGCCTTGGTGGGGTCGTCGGTGAGCCAGGCCCGGGTGATGCAGGTGCAGTCACGGGCGATGGCGATGACGACGCCGATGCTGGGGGTGAGGAGCTGCTCGGCGAACTCGGCGATGGCGTCGAGGTGCCCGGCCGCGGTGGTGGTGGTGATGCCGCGCCTGGTGACGGATTGGCAGGCGTTGGGGGTGATGCCGAGGACGTGGCTGAGCAGGACGGGCAGGACGTTGGGCATGGCGGACCTCCCTGGGACGGGCGTTTTCCCTGGTGGGCGGGGGTGCTGCCTGATCGTTTTCAGCGGGGGCCTTGCGGACAGCAGCGCCTAATGGGTTATTGTGCAGACAGCATAAGCAAAGTGTTCAGACACTTTCAAGCCTGGAGGAGCCAGATGACCAACCACGTGCTCACGTGGGAGCATGAGCGCATGCCGAGACCAGCGACCGGAGAGACGCCCCGCCGCGGGCC
Organism: Actinocorallia herbida; assembly: GCF_003751225.1. Lineage (NCBI taxonomy): Bacteria > Bacillati > Actinomycetota > Actinomycetes > Streptosporangiales > Thermomonosporaceae > Actinocorallia > Actinocorallia herbida. Next base: position 9,799,048 of record NZ_RJKE01000001.1, on the reverse strand, counting down.
CTTCCGCATCGAGGACTCGGTCTGGAAGCCCGCCGTCGAACGGGCCACCGGCGATGGCCTGACGATGACCGACGTCGTCAAGGCGCACCTCGCCCTCTACGGACGCGAACTCCCCGAGGGCGCTCCCGAGGCAGACCCCTGGACCGTGATCAACTTCGTGGTCCAGCACACCGGCCTGCAGCTGCGGCCCGGCCTGGACCTCGACGCCGCGGCCGACGCCTGCGCCGAGTTCCTCCGAGCGCTCGGCGTCCGCGCAACGGTCGACGAGGCCGGCAAGTCCTCGTAGCGCTCCCGCGCCTTCTCCCCCATCTGCACAGCAGCAGGAGCTTCTCTTTCCGCCCCGCGATCACCAGGGGTTTCTCAGCATGCCCGCATTCCTCCGCCCCATCGGCGCTGCCTGATGGGCTACGAACTTCGCCGCTGGCTGGCGGACCGGCTCCCCCCGGAGACGTCCTCCGGCGAGCGCCTTCTCGCGCTCGAGATCGCCGACCTGGCGAACGACCACACCCGGCGCGCGTTCGGCGTCGAGACCCTGTCCAAGCTCGTGCACCGCACGGGGTTCGCGGACATGAAGCAGGTCGGCAAGGTGCTCGGCAAGCTCGCGGCCCGCGGGATCGAGCTGCGCGCTCCGATCCTCGGCAAGGACGGCCAGGCCGTACGCGACAAGGCCGGCCGCCTGCTGTTCGCCGCAAAGGGTCACGGTCTTGAGTTCGTCGTGCCGACGGCGGAGTCTTGCCCTGCCCTCGTTAGGTCCCCTGCCTGGGGAAGCTTCGAAGGTCCCCGAACCGGGGGAGCTGACGAAAGGTCCCCCGACTGGGGGGGCTTTGGCGAGCAGAGGGATTCTTCTGACCTCGATAGCTCCCCTGTCGAGGGGAGCTATGACGGGGAAGGTCCCCCTGCGGGGGATCAAAGGTCCCCCGCAGGGTCCCAAAGCTCCCCCGCCTGGTCCTCAAAGGTCCCCCGTCAAGGGGACCCTTCTCCTCAGTCTCCTCAGGTCACCTCATCTCTCTCGCGAGACACTCACGTCCCGCACGAGGAGGCCGAGAGAGACGATCTTGAGGACCGACCCCTCAGCCCAGACCGGCTCACCACACGGCTCATGTCCGAGCACAGCGGCACCGCCGAGGAGGTGACTGCGGTCCTGGCCCTCGCCCGGCGCGACGGCATCCGCAATCTCGTCGCCTGGATGAGCACCCCTGCAGGGCAGGAGGACTTCCCCCGCCGCCTCGCCGAGCTGCGTGCCCGGCCTCTCGTCCGCGAGCGGCCTTCATGCGGACACCGTGACTCCGTCGATCCGGTTGGCGGAGGCTGCCTGCTCTGCGGGATCAAGACCGCCAGGGCGCAGCCCAGCCCCTCCGTCGCCGCCGATCACGATGCCGACGACGCTGCGGGCCGGGCGCTCCTGGAGCAGTACTTGGCCCGGGGCCGCACAGAGCGGGAGCGCAAGAACCAGCAGAGCAGCGCCCGCACGCGCAGGCCCTCAGCCCTTGGCGAGGTCCTCGCTTTCTCCCCTGAGGTCTGGCAGGAACGCGAGGCCTCCCTCGCCGCCGAGGACGGGTGCCGCCCGCTCCCCTACACCGATCCCGCCGCCCAGTGCGAAGGTCAGGAGACCGCGTGAAGGGAGTCCAGTGCCCAGCTCAGGCCTTCACCCAGTAGCCGCAGCCCTCGGAGGTGAACCCTCCATCGCTGGCCAGGACCGTCACCGTCACCCCGCCCGGCGCGTTCGTCACGAAGTCGTTCGCCAGCCGACCGCCACTCGAGGTCGACCGCTCCCAGTAGCAGTCCGAAGCCTTGCCGACGGTCCGGTAGGTGCCGGGCCGGATCGTGGTGCGGAAGCTCCCGATCTCGTCGTCAGGCTGCTCTGCGGTGACCTCGTACTGGCCGTCGTCGAAGCCGCCAAGTGCCTTCATCAGCATCTTGCTGTACTTCGGGCACAGCACCTCGACCGCGGTTTGGCCCAGGCCATCGGGCGGGTCTTCGATCCAGCCTTCGAGGGTCGGCCGCCTGGAGTCGAGGTCGGATTCGCCTTCGGTAAGCGCGCTGTCGACATAGCGCGGCTGGCCGCAAACCTCCCGGCCTTCGTTGGCGAGGCTGAGGTCTCCGACGGGACCGTCCGTACCGAGGTATGCCTCGTAGATCTCGTCGTCACCGGCGGCTCGCACGGCATCGACGAACGCTCTTTCCTTTTCAGGGAGGGTAACTGGCTCGCTAGCGGGGTCGAGGAGCGCGTCCAGCTCACGCGTGGGGCTGGGTGGGGTGGTGGGGGTGTCGCTCGTCGCGGAGGCTTGGTAGAAGATCGCGCCGATCCCGACTATGCCGAGCAGGGCAACGCCGACGATGGCCGGGAGGGCGGTCGGCCGGCGTTGACGTGGCTTGGTGGGGTGCTGCTGGGGGCTCTCCTGCACGAGCTGCTCCTGGCCGCCGGGCGGGTCGGCTGGGGGGCATCTGGACCCGCGCTGTGGCTGCATCTTGGCAGGGGCTGGCAGGCTACGTCTTGCGGATCAACCGTGCATGCACGATCGTGCTGGCCGGAATGTGGCTCTGGAGAGGGTTTGGCCTGGTCACCACGCGTGCATGTACGGCGTGTTTGGGACGCATGGCCCTACCAGGACAGGCAGGCGCCTTCGGTGAGAATCTCCCAGGGAGTAGAGTTCCCGGCAGACGCGGCGAGCCTCTCGGGCCACGAGGAGTCCCTGGTGAAGGGGCCTGGCTCGCCGCGTCTTTCCCGGATTTCCGGCGGATCTCCGAATCCTGACGGCATGCCCTACTATGCACCGCAGCTGAAAATCTGTCTAGGGACAGATCCGGCTACTTCTGGTGAAACGAGCGATACATGCCGACACGTAACATGAGACGGAGACGCCTCGGCAAAGCCCTTGAGGAGCTCCGACAAGCGACCGGACGAACTCCCGAGGACGTGGCCGAGGCCTGCGGCTGGCACCCCAAGAAGATCATCCGCTGGGAGGCCGGCGACGTCATCAAGCCGATGCTCAGCGGGGCAAGCGGCGGCATCCTGGACCTGCTCGATGAGCTCGGTGTTCACGACCAGGCCGAGCGGGACCGCATCGCCCAGCTCGTCGCCGACGCCCGCCAGCCCGACTGGTGGGACCGCGACGAATACCAGCCAGCCCTGACACCCGGCTTCATCACCCATTTGCGAAGCGAAGACGAGGCCGCAGAGATCCGCACATGGGAGCCCCGGCTCATCCCCGGCCTCCTGCAATGCCGTTCATATATGGAAGCCCAGATTGATGTCTACGAGGACACTGCGCCCGAGAAACGGGAAGCTCTCATCGCGCTCCGCCTTGAACGCCAGCGTCGCCTATTGCGCGGAGAGCACAAGCTAGAGAGCCTGTGGGCGATCATTGACGAGGCTGCGATCAGGCGTCTTGTCGGCGGAGTCCCCGTGATGAGGGAGCAGATAGCCCACCTGATCGAATGCTCTTGGCTCCCTAACGTGCAAGTTCTGGTGAGCCCGTTCAAGTCGGGGGCGATGCGCGCCTCGGAGCCGTTTACGATCTTCTCATCTCGCGTTCCGACCGATCCCGAGACTGTCAATGTCGAACTTCTCACGCAGACCAATGCCTGGTTCGATGATCCACAGCAAGTAGCCTCTTACTCTAATCTCTTCATCGCTACCACGAGGGCTGCGCTTGATCGGGAAAAGACAAGAGAACTACTCAAAGGATGGATGGGTGAGCTAGGGGGATGAGCGCAATTTTCACTGGATGGCGGAAGGCTTCCGCGAGCGGCGAAGGCAATTGCGTTGAGGTCGGGGCGATCGTCGATGCCCCTCGCAGGGCCCGCGACGTGCTGATCCGCGATTCGAAGAACCCAAGCGGCGGGAAGCTCTGTGTTGCTCCCGCCGCCTGGGGTCGCTTCTTGGGCAGCCTCAGGACTTGATGGCCACTGCGCCGAGCACCGGGAGGCTCCGCTCCTCCACCGCCGGCGCGTGGTCGGGCCGCCAGTGCTGAGGCGGCACCAGGCCAGGGTCTAGTACCTCCAGGCCGTCGAGGAAGCCGCGGATCTCCCCTCCGGTCCGCGGCCAAATCCCCCCAGCGAACGTCCCGGCGAAGACCGCGTTGAGCCCGTCCAGGAGCTCCGGGTCAAGGCCGTCGAGGCAGGCATGCGCGAGGACGAGGGAGCTTCCTGAGGGCACGGCGTCCATGTAGGCCTTCGTCGCCTGCAGGGGCTCGTCTCCGGGCACGTAGTGCCAGAGGTTGGACGCCAGGACGCATACGGGCCGGGTGAGGTCGAGGATCCGCTGAGCCTCCGGTGAGCCGAGGATGACGTCGACGTCGCGGCTGTCGGCCTCCAGGTAGGCGGTGGTGGCGCTGTTGAACAGGGCGCCGCCGACAGCGCGGATCTCAGGGTCCGCATCGGTGTGCAGCCACTGCCCGGGGAACAGGTCGTGAAGGTTCTTGCCCTCCTTCAGCGGCTTGCCCGCGCCCAGGTTCAAGAACTGGTCGACGCCGGTCTGACTGACGATGTGGCTGACAGACCTGAACGGGAACTCCTCGTCATCGGGCGCCGCGCCGGGGACTTTGGGCCAGCGCCGTGCGAACTCGGCGACGGTCTGGTGGTCTCGGCTGCGGTTGCGGCCGCCGCGGGCTGCGTCGGTCATGCCGGCGACGCTGTTGAGGCTGGTGTCGATTTCGTGCGGGGGGTACGGGTCGTCCATGCAGTGACCCTAGGCAAGGTGAGCCAAGTCACACAATGCTGGCCCCTGTGTTGTCCGTGTTGTCCGATTCCCCGGGGACGAGTGGGGACGGAGTGGGGACGAAAGACGTCGGGAATCCGACAGGAATGCAACAGGAATCCGCAAAGGATGGCATGAGAAAGCCCCCGGGGCCGTAGCGTTTCCGCTGGTCACGGCCCTCGGGGGCTTCTTTACCTCAGGTGGAGATGAGGGGATTCGAACCCCTGACCCCTTCGATGCGAACGAAGTGCGCTACCGGACTGCGCTACATCCCCTAGGAACGGGTTAACCTTAGCAAACATCCGGAGTGGTTGGCGCATCGGGCGTTGGCCGTGGGGTGGGGCGGTTCTGGTGGGGGTGGGGGCGGGGGTCAGGTTTCGTCCTCCAGTTCGGTGGCTTCCAGTTCGGTGTAGTCCGGGTGGGGGTCGACGGTGTGGTTGGCGCGGCGGGCGAGGTTGAGGACGAGATCCTTGATGTTGGCCAGGGGGATGCCGCTGCCCAGGCCGGTCGCGTCGCCCATGACGACGTCGGGGACGGGGATGTCCGCCAAGAGCGCCAGGACGCGTTCGAGCTGGACGTGCTCCTTGCCGAACAGTTCGATGAGCCGGCGCTGCTCGTCGTGGGAGACGCGGTTCTCCTCGTCGCGCAGGCGGAGCTTCTGGGCCTCGATGTCCACGATGATGCGCTCGTTGTCGCGGCGGAGGTTGAGCAGCTCGGTCAGGGCCTCCTCCTTGCGCCGCTTCTCGGCGACCAGGGCGATCTCCCGGCGCATCCTGTTGACCTCGGGTTCGTCGCACTCGAACTCCTCGAGCGTCGTCTCCAGCGCGATCACCCCGGTCGGGCCGAGCGCCTGGCGGACGTGGTCCTTCAGTTCGAGGCCCACCTCGTTGTAGCGGGTGATGAACTCCTGGATCCGGTACGTGGCCGCGATCCCGCGGAAGTAGCCGACGACCGCGGCGCCCAGCTCCTTCTCCACGAACTGCTGGACGGGGATCCGGCCGGCGGCGGCGCGCGCGCTGGCCCCGCCGCCCAGGTCCCCGAAGCGGCGGACGAGCCGGGGCGCCGCCTCGGGCGGGATGCGCAGCGTCTGCTTGAGGCTCATCCGGACCGTGTGGCCCTGGACGTCCAGGACGATCTGGTCGAGCGAGGCGTCCAGGTTGTCGGCGGACCTCCGCTCGGCCGTCCACTGCAGCACCAGCACCCGCGAAGGGATCTTCACCACGTGCGCGAACCACGGATTGATCGCGTAGGTGCCCCCTTCGTCCAGCGTCTCGCTCTGGACGCCGACCTGGCCGCCGCCCTCCAGGAACCGCCAGGGGAGCTGGAAGCCCCAGTGCCCGCCGACGCCGCGCCCCGTCTCGTTCCAGTCGCCGGGCGGGCGCTGCCCCAGGCGGGTGATCACCACCCCGGTCTCGCCGACCTTGACGTCGACCTCGCGCAGGTCGGCGGCGACGATGCCCTCCCGCTCCTCGCCGCCGAGCGTTTCGACGGTGAGGACATCGAAGATGAACGGGTTGATGGCGTAGTGGCCGCTGGTGAGCACCTCGAGCTGCGGCCCGCGCTGGCCGCCGCCGGCCAGGAAGCGCGCGCCGTCCTGGAAGCGGTCGCACTCGACGTACGCGGCGAGCGGCTCGTGCGGCGGACGCTGCGCCCCCGCCTTGGCGACGACGAGGCCGACGGTGCCTATGGGGACGTACGTCTGCGGAACGAACCGGACGTCGTAGAGACCCCATGGCAGCCAGGTGCGGGTGTTCTCGTTCAGGATGCCCGCCTGGGGCCCTGGACCGTCGAGGTGACTCACCCGGGGGTCGTCCCGGTTCGAGCGGATGCCGAACCGGCGGACGACGAGACCGACATGGCCGTCGGGCACCGTCCGCGTCCCCGTGACCACGGCTGCGGCGGCGAACGCGAGGACGAGCAGGGCCAGGAACACGATCACAGCGATCTCTCCCATCTGCGGAGGCGGGCGTGGACGGCCAGCACGTTCGTGGTCCAGACCCGGAACCAGCCCTGGTCCTGGCTCTGCGCCTCCTCGCGGCGCGGGCTGCGCAGGGTGGGGTAGAACGGGCCGGAGTCATCGGCTCGCCGGGCGAAGGCCGGATAGGGCGGGTAGGGGTCGTCGCCGTCGCGGCGCCAGCCCAGCGCGAGGGCGATCTTGCGAAAGTCGCGCGAGCCGCCGAGGCCTTCGGCGGCGAGGCGGGCGAGCTGCGCCCGGAATCCCCAGGCCGGCGCGGCCGCCGCCCACAGCGCGTCGAGCTCGTTGAGCAGCTCGGCGGGGACGTCCTTGGCGCCTTCCTCGCGGAGCCAGCCCTGGGTTCCCCGTCCGGCGGCCTCCAGGAGCACCTCGGTCGTCCGGCCGTCCGCCTCGGTGTGCCGGCCTTCGGCGAGGAGGCGGCGCAACTCGTCCAGCCCTTCCCCCACGGCGGGAGATTCCTGGACGGTCTCGGCCGGCGCGGTCCTGGTCGGATCGAGGGCGGTGATCATCTCCTGGACGGGCGGGGGCCAGCCCTTGGGGATGTCGGCGGCGTCCAGGAGGGCGAGCAGTTCGCCGAGCGCAGGGCGGTCGGCCGGGACCGGCGCGAGGCACGCCGCGACGATTCCGTGCAGTTCGCCGGTGAGTCCGTCCAGCCGTGGGGGTTCATTGACGATCGCGTATTGCACCGCCTCACGCGCCTCCCGTTCGAAAGGCGTCCCGCCCGTCGCGGCGAAGGTGAGCACCGAGCCCAGCGAGAAGACGTCCGAAGCATGAGTGATGTCGCGGGTGTGGCCTTTCACCTGTTCCGGTGACATATAGGCAGGCGTTCCCGGTTGTCTTCCGTCCGCCGTGAGGGTGCTCGCGTCGGTGAACCGCGCGACGCCGAAGTCGATGATGACCGCCCGGTCGGCGGCGAGCAGGATGTTCCCGGGCTTCAGGTCCCGGTGCACCAGCCGCGCCGCGTGGACGGCGGAGAGGCCCCGCACGAGGTCGGCGCCCAGCCTCCGCACGTTCCACGGGCTGAGCGGCCCGTGGTGCAGCACCGCGTCGCGCAGGGACGGCCCCTGGACGAACTGCGTGGCCATCCACGGCCGCCTGGCCCCGGGATCGGCGTCCAGCACCTCCGCCGTGTACCGCCCCCGCACCCGCCGCGCCGCCTGCACCTCACGCGCGAACCTCCGCCGGTACTGCGGATCGCCGCTCCGTTCCCCGGCGATCTGCTTGACCGCGTCCCATCCGCCCGCCGACCCGACCCGTCGGCCGAGGAAGACGACCCCCATTCCCCCCTCCCCCAACCGCCCCACCAGCCGATAAGGACCGATAACCTCCGGATCTCCCACCCACAACGGCTCCACCCCGCCTCCCCAATAACCTCAAATCCCCTCTCATCGTAAACGACCGAATCCCACCCCGATAACAAATAATCAAATCCAAAAAATACCGGAAATGCGCCATATGACATATTTCCCAGCACCAAGTCCCGCATCTTGCCGGACGACCGGCCGTCCACGTGACGAGCGGGCGGCCGCCGGCCCCGTCGGCGACTGCCCGCTCGGTTGAGCGCGGTTCGGTCAGGGCGCCCAGGTGGCGGTGTCCATGACGTCGGCCTGCATGGGGAAGACCTTGGTGGTGAGGACGGTGTGGACTTCGGGGTCGGCGTCCAGGCAGGCGTCGGCGAGGACGGTGAGGGTGTAGTCGAGGTCGGCGGCCTCGCGGAGGGTGGAGAGGACGACGCCACCGGTGGCGATGCCGGTCAGGACGAGGTGGGTGATGCCCTGGGCGCGCAGGAGGAGGTCCAGGTCGCTGCCGGAGAAGGCGCTGACGCGGCGCTTGACGACGATGGGGTCGCCGGGCTCGGGGGCGACGTCGGGATGGACGTCGCTGAGGGCGGGGTCGGGGGCGGAGGGCATGCGCTTGAGGCCGCCGAACATCCGGTTCTGCGGAGCGACCTCGGGGTAGCCGGGGCGGAAGCCGACGGTCACGTAGATGACGGGGAGCCCCGCGGCACGCGCCTTCGCGATGGCCTCCTGGAGCCGCGGCAGGTACGCCGGGTCGGGGAAGCGGGCGACGACGACGCGCTGGACGTCCATGACGAGGAGGGCCTGCTGGGCCAACGGAATACGCCTCCGACCTGGGCTGAACTATGTAATCAGTTGATGACTTGCGCACGTTAGCGCCGCCCGGGCGGGTATGTCAACGGATGATTACTTGACCGGAAAGGCTGCGGCTATGCTCATGCCCGGTCCGTCGCGCGAAAGGAGGACGTCCGATGGCCGACGCATCCGGAGCGCCCCGTAGGCGCGATGCCGCCGCCACGCGCCAGGCGCTCCTGGAGGCCGCGCGCCGCAGGTTCACGCGGCTCGGCTACGACGGGACGACGCTGCGGGAGGTCGCCGCCGACGCTGGGGTCAACCTCGCGCTCATCAAGCGCTACTTCGACTCCAAAGAGGGCCTGTTCAAGGCGGCCATCGCGAGCACGCCACGCGCGCTCGGCGGCCCGGCCGGGGTCCCCGGCGACCGTGCGCGCCTCGCCGACGCGCTGAGCCGCCAGCTCTCCGCCGACGCCTGGCCCGAGTTCGGCGAGCACCCCGTGCTGATGCTGCTGCGCGTCTCCGGCGACGAACAGGTCGACGCCCTGCGCCGCGCCGCCCTCCAGGACTTCACCCGCCAGATCCTCGACGGCTCGGGGACCGGCCCCGAGAAGGACCCGGAGAGGCTGCTTCGCGCGGAGCTCCTGGTGGCCCTCGGCGTGGGCGTCGCCGTCATACGCTCGGCCGTCGGCCTCCAGCCCTTGCGCGACGCCACGCCCGACGCCCTTCGGGGCCCGCTCCGCGACGTCATAGACGCCCTTCTCGGCCCGGAGAGCGAACCCGTCGAGGGCTAGGCGCCGGGAGCCTCCGCAAGGATGTGGTGGCGGCCGATCGGGAGCATCAGGGGCCGGCCGGAGACCGGGTCCTCGATGATGCGGCTGTCCAGGCCGAAGACCGTGCGGACGCATTCCTCGGTCAGGACCTCGTCCGGGGTGCCGGCGGAGTGGAGTCCACCGTCGGCGAGGGCGATGAGGTGGTCGGCGTAGCGGGCGGCGAGGTTGAGGTCGTGCAGGACCATGACGATCGTGGTGCCGCGGTCGCGGTTGAGGTCGGTCAGCAGGTCGAGGACCTCGACCTGGTGGCTCGCGTCGAGGAAGGTCGTCGGCTCGTCCAGGAGCAGGAGGTCGGTCTGCTGGGCGAGGGCCATGGCGATCCAGACGCGCTGGCGCTGCCCGCCGGAGAGCTCGTCGACGGCCCGGTCGGCAAGGTCGGTCGTCTGGGTGGCCTCCAAGGCGGCGGCCACGGCGACATCGTCCTTGTCGTTCCACCGGGAGAAGATCCCTTGATGGGGGTGGCGGCCGCGTCCTACGAGGTCGAGCACGGTGATGCCCTCCGGGGCCACCGGCGACTGCGGAAGGAGCCCGAGCGTACGGGCCAGTTCCTTGGCGTTCATCCGGTGCACCTCCTTGCCGTCCAGGACGACGCGGCCTTCACGGGGCGGGAGCAGCCGGGACAGCGAGCGCAGGAGCGTCGACTTCCCGCAGGCGTTCGCGCCCACGATGACGGTGATCCGGCCGGGCGGGATCGCGAGGTCGAGGGACTCCACGACGAGGCGGTCGCCGTAGCCGAGCGCGAGGTTCTCGGCGGCGAGGGTGTGGGATGTGGTCATAGCGAGCCTCCCGCCCGATGCGAACGGACGATCAGGTAGACGAGGTAGGGGGCGCCGAGGACGCCGGTGACGACGCCGACGGGGTAGCGGACGTCGAAGGCGTACTGGCCGATGAAGTCGGCGGAGAGCACGAGTAGGGCGCCGACGAGCCCTGCGGGCACCAGCAGCGAGCCGCCCGCGCCGACGAGACGGGCCGCGATGGGCCCGGAAAGGAAGGCGACGAAGGCGATGGGGCCGGACGCCGCGGTGGCGAACGCGATGAGGCAGACGGCAGCGACGATCAGGACGATCCGGGCGCGTTCGACCCGAACGCCGAGGGCCGAGGCGGTGTCGTCGCCGAGCTGCAGCGAGTTCAGGTCGCGCGCCTTCGCCAGCAGGACCGGCGCCAGGGCGAGGAGCACGACCAAGGCGGGGACGGTCTGCTCCCAGCCGACTCCGTTGAGGCTGCCGGTCAGCCAGCGGGTCGCCTCGGCGAGGTCCCATTCGGCGGCCTCGGACAGCACGTAGGAGGTGACGCTGTCGAGCATCGCGGAGATGCCGATGCCGATGAGGATCAGGCGGGTGCCGACGACCCCGTCGCGGAACGCCAGCGTGTACACGAGCAGCGCGACGACGAGGGCGGAGACGATCGCGATGACCGACACCTGGGCGCCGCCCAGCGACCACGACACGATCGCGATGGCCGCCGCCGCGCTCGCGCCGGAGCTGATGCCGATGATGTCGGGGCTGGCGAGCGGGTTGCGGAGCATCGTCTGGAAGGTCACGCCCGCGATGCCGAAGCTGAACCCGGCGACGACGGCCAGGACGCCGCGCGGCAGCCGGAGACGTCCGACGGTGAAGGTCGCGCCCGGCACCTGTTCGCCGAGGACGACCCGCCATACGTCTCCGGGCGGGTAGAACGTCCGGCCGACCATCAGCGTCACCGCGAACCCGAGGGCGACGAGGGCGGCGAGCAGGCCGATGACGGCCCGCCGCCGCGCCGCGCGCCTGCGGCGGCCTTCGGCGACGGCCTTGACGACGGCGGGCGGCGCTGCCAGGGCTGGGGCGCTCACAGCTCACGCACCTTCTGACGGCGGACGATGTGGATGAAGAACGGCGCGCCGATCAGCGCGGTGATGATGCCGACCTCGATGTCCTGCGGCCGGGCCACGACGCGGCCGACGACGTCGGCGGCGGTGAGCAGGGCGGCGCCGGTGATCGCGGAGAACGGCAGCAGCCACCGGTGGTCGACTCCGACGAGGAGCCGGCAGGCGTGCGGGACGACGAGCCCGACGAACGCGATCGGCCCTGCGACGGCCGTCGCGGACCCGCACAGCACGACCGCGCCGAGCGCGGCGCAGCCCCGGATGACGGCGACGCGTTCGCCGAGTCCCGCGGCGAGTTCGTCGCCGAGGGCCAGGGAGTTCAGGCCGCGCGCGGACAGCAGGCAGATCAGGAATCCGGCGATCAGGAACGGCAGCACCTGCCCGATCCGCTCGTAGGATCCACCGCCGACGCCGCCGATCTGCCAGAGCCGGAAGCTCTCGGCGATGTCGTTGCGGGGCAGCACGACGGCGCTGACGAGGCAGGCGAAGGCGGCCGAGGTGGCCGTCCCGGCGAGCGCGAGCTTGAGCGGAGTCGCGCCGCCCCGGCCGAGCGACCCGACGACGTAGACGAACACCGCCGACGCCCCGGCCCCGGCCATCGCGACCCAGATGTACCCGGTCGGCGAGCCGAGCCCGAAGAACGCGACGGCGACGACGACGGTGAGGGAAGCCCCCATGTTCACGCCGAGGATGCCCGGGTCGGCCAGCGGGTTGCGCGTCACGCCCTGCATGACCGCTCCCGCGAGCGCGAGCGCCGCCCCGATCAGGACCGCGAGGAGCGTCCGCGGCACCCGTTTGGCGACCGAGGCCTCCTCCAGCGTCCCGGTGGCCCCGCCGAGCCCCGCCCACACGTCGTCCCACCCGACGACCCGCGACCCGAAGGCGACCGACGCGAACATGACCGCGCCCAGCACCACGAGCCCGACCACCAGCCAGAGCACGCGCACGCGCGCCGGACGCCGCACGATGGCGGTGTCCGGCGCGCGCGATGCGTCCACCGCGGTCATTTGACCTTGTCGGCGGCGCCGGCGAGGGCCTTGACGTAGTCCTCAAGGACCCACGAGATGGAGAGGGGAGTCGGGTTGGCGGCGGTGCCGAGGGGCTCGGTGCTGGGGAGCAGGTAGGCCGAGCCGCGCTCGATGGCCGGGATCTTCGACAGGAGCGCGTCCTTCTGGAAGATGTCCAGGAGGCCGCCCTCGGCGGAGTCGTAGCCGGTGATGATGTCGACGTCGTCGAACACGTCGATCTGCTCGGCGCTGATGGTTCCGGCGAACTGGCCGTCCTTCGACGCCTCGACGATGCTGTCGGCGACCTTCAGGCCGAGGTCCTCGAAGAAGAGGGTGCGGGTGTCGGCCCTGGTGTAGAAGCCGATCTCGCTGACGTCACCCGGGTCGACATGCGTCATGAACATGATCGACTTGTCCTTGAGCTGCGGGTACTTGCCCACGACCTCGGTGATCTCGCCCTCGATCGAGGTGATGAGCTTGTCGCCCTCGGCCTCCATGCCCATCGCCTTGCTGTTCAGCTTGATGCTGTCGCGCCACGCGGTGCCCCAGGCGATCTCGGGGTAGGCGACGACGGGGGCGATGTCGCTGAGGGTGTCGTAGTCCTGCTGGGTGAGGCCCGAGTAGGCGGCGAGGATCACGTCGGGGTTCGTGTCGGCGACGGCCTCGAAGTCGATGCCGTCGGTCTCGTCGAACAGCACGGGGGTCTCGGCCTTGAGCTCGTCGAGGCGCTCCTTGACCCAGGGCAGGAGGCCGTCCTTGTCGTCGTCGCCGAAGTTCGCGGCGGCCATGCCGACCGGGACGACGCCGAGGGCCAGCGGCACCTCGTGGTTGGCCCAGTTGACGGTCGCGACGCGCTCGGGCTTCTCGGTGATCGTCGTCGTGCCGAGCGCGTGCTCGATCGTGATCGGGTAGGAGGCGGCCGCGGGGGCGGCGCTCGCGTTGTCGTCCTTGGTGTCCGAGGATCCGCCGCAACCCGCGACACCGGCCAGAAGGGCGGCCGTCACGAGGACTCGGCCGAGGGGGCGCTTCATCCGTACTCCACTTATCAGTCCACTGGGTGCCGGCCCTCGCGTGTCGCGGGACTCTTCCGCAGAGCGGTGCACCGTCGTCCCGGCAGGCCCCGAGTTAGGTAAGCCTTGCCTTGGCTGAACCCTAGGAGAAATGACCGAGTTGTCGCAATCAAGCTTATGAGACACCCGATATCGCGATCGGGACACTCCCATCGCGACGAGAACGCCGCGCCCGATGATGCCGCCCCTTCGGCTGAAGGTCCTCATAGACCACGGCCCCCAACATGACGGAGAACAGCCCGGCCACCGCCGCCAGCGCGACCGCCCCGGCGAGCCCGAACGGCGTCGCCACGACCGCCTCCAGGAAGTCGAGGATGCGAAGGCTCATCGCGCACTCTCGATCCGCGCCTGCCCCGCCAGCGCCTCGGCCAGCCCCTCGACGTCGTCCTCGATGAGCGTCATGGCCAGACCGGCGCCCAGCTCCTGCGAGCTGAGGTCGTACCGGTCGGCGCGCGTCGCCATGAACGACGCCCCCTGGGCGGTCGGCCGGATCATCCACGCGGGGTACTCGCCCCGCAGCTTCGCGAGGTCCAGCGAATCGCTCATGCACGTCCCTTTCTCAGGTCTCCGGCGTTTCGCTGACGAGCCTGGCATGCCGGGGTTACCGTCGGCTACGCAACAAGCACCCCCTGTGACGCAACCGCGCGAGCGCCGCACGCACCCCCGACGCACGCAACCCGCAACCCGCCGACGCCGACCACGCAACCGGCAGGCAACCAGCAGGCAACCAGCCGCAACCGACCGAAGGAGCCGAGGATGACGGCCGTAGGAGGCAGCGAGACATCGGGCCTGCAAAGAGCCTTCGCAGACGAGCTGACGGCGCGCAGAGAGGCCGCCGACATGTCCCGCGCCAAGCTCGCCGAGGTCCTCGGCTGCACCCGCCAGTGGCTCGACAAGGTCGAGACCCTGAAGAGCTCCGCGTCTTCGGCCCTGGCCGACGACCTCGACACCTACTTCGCGACCGGCGGCAGCTTCCGCCGCCTGTGGAACCGCTTCGACGACGCCCGCAAACAGGGCCTGATCCCCCGGGGCTATCGCCCGATCATCGACGCGGAGCAGTCCGCCAACAGGATCAGCGTGTTCGAGCCCGTTGTGATCACGGGGCTCATGCAGACGGAGGACTTGGCACGCCTCATGCACCAGTCCGCCGAGCGGCCTGAGCAGACCGACGAATTGGTCGCCATCCGCATGGAACGTCAGCGGCTGCTCGACAGGCCGGACGCACCCTGGTTCACGCTGGTCATGCGCGAGGCGGTACTGAGGGATCTGCCCAAGGCACTCAAGGAACAGCAGTGCAAACACCTGCTCGACCGCCTGGAGAATCCAAAGATATCCATCCAGATCGTGCCCAGGGAAGAGCCCGCTTTCACCGCTGCGGGGTTCCACCTCCTCTCCTTCGAGGATGAGCCTGACGTCGCCTACCTGGACGCGGCCGGAGGTCACGGCCAGATCGTCTCCGACTTCCGCGAAGTAGGTCTTCTCGCCGTACTCTTCAACCGGATCAGGGCGACCGCTCTGTCCGCGCGAGAGTCCGCGCGGCTGATCCATTTGATCTCGGAGGGCAAGTGAGCACACCCGACCCGACCCCGGCTTGGCGCAAGAGCAGCCGCAGCGACGGCTCTGGGGCTTGTGTCGAGCTGGTGGAACGCGGCTCCGCCATCGCGATCCGGGACTCCAAGAATCCTGGGAACGCGCACCTCACGTTCGGCCGTACGGCCTTGCGCGTCCTCGCGCGGGGGCTGCGCGGTGAGCGCTAGCTCGCCGTGTCCGCGCAGCGGAAGGTGCCCGGGGTGAGGCCGGTGGTGCGGCGGAAGGCGGCGCCGAAGGCGCTGGCGGAGCGGTAGCCGACCTCCTCGGCGACGACGTCGACCTCCCAACCGCGGGTGAGGAGTGCCACCGCGTGCTGGGCGCGGACCGCGGCGACCCAGCGGGCGAAACTCGTGCCGGTCTCGGTGTTGAAGGCGCGGGTGAGGGTGCGGGGGCTGACGCCGAGGTGGCGGGCCCAGTCCGTCAGGGTGCGCTGGTCTCCGGGGACTTCGCGGATCGCGTCGGCGATGGGGCGCAGGAGGTCCGACGTGGGCATCTGGAGCAGCAGCTCACGCGGCGACGGCGCGAGGACGTCGAGGACCATCGCCTCGGTCACCGCACGCGAGCGGTCCGGCAGCGACCCGTCGGCGAGGCGTTCCAGCAGGAGCCGCAGCAGCGGGGTGATCTCGACGGCGACGGGCGCGTCGGCGAGCGGCGTCATCGTGCCGAAGCCGAAGAAGTTCGCGCGGCACAGCGTTCCGGCGATCGCCGAGCCCGAGTGCAGCACCCCGGCGGGCATCCACATGCCGAGCGTCGGCGTGATCGTCCAGACCCGCTCGCCCACGACCGCGGTGGACGCGCCCCGCTCGTTCCACAGCAGCTCGTGGAACGGATGGGAGTGCTCGTTCCAGGTCGTGTCGCGGGCGATGAGCTCGCGCCAGCCCAGGATCACGAACGGGACCTCGACCGGCCCGGCCGCGAGCGCGGGCAGCGTGCGGGTCTCCCTGCTCATGACGGTCATGACAGGAAGTTAAACGACATCAGGGGCGTACCTCCACCTCAGCACCCACACCCCTCCCATCTCATTGTGAATCTGCGATGGAATGTAGTACAACTGCTATCAACGATCGAAGAGATGCGAGGCGTGATGTCCGTCGGCAGGAAGGACGAAGGAACCGTCCACAACCGGATCCCGATGCTGCGGGCCGAGCGCGGCGTCTCGCGCCGCGACCTCGCCACCGCCCTCGGCGTCCACTACCAGACCATCGGCTATCTAGAGCGCGGCGAGTACAGCCCCAGCCTTCACCTGGCCCTGCGCATCGCCGCCTACTTCGAGGTCCCCGTCGAGGTGATCTTCTCCCTCGAACCCTTCCCACGGATCGGGAGCACTTCATGACGCACGAAGAACGGCAGGCGAACCACGACCACCGAGGCCCCTCCTGGTGGCACGAGCAGAAGGCGAAGGCACGCCTTCGGCGCGCGGAGAGCATGCGCGTCCTGGACGCGGAGCTGGACCAGCGCATGCCCGCGCGGTACCGCAAGCGGCGCACGCGGCGCGCGCTGGCGGTCGCGGGCGGCGCCTGCCTGGCACTGCTCTGGGCGGACGCCGCGGCCTCCTGGGTGCTGGCCCCGAGCGACACCGCGATGATCGTCAACTTCGTCATCCTCGGCGTGCTGCTGGTGGCGGGCTTCCCGCTGGGCGGCGCGCTCATCGCGCTCACCCGCGGCATGACGTCGCGGCCCGAGCGGGAACTCGACGAACGGGAGCGGACCGCCAGGCTCCGCGCGTTCTCGACCGCGCACCGGTGCACGACCGTCGTCATGGCCGTCGCCCTCGTCGTGACGATGTTCGCCAACGAGGGACGGGACTCGCGGATCCCGGCCGCCGCGCTGTTCCTCATCCTGTTCGCCCTGCTGGGGACGCACGCCCTGCTGCCGCTCGTCGTGGCGACCTGGCAGGCCCCCGATCCCCTGGTGGACGAGGACGAGGACGGCGACGGGTTCGGCGACGGCGATGGCGACTCCCCCGACGCGCCCCCGCTTCCCGGCTGAGGCGGCCACCCGGCCGGCCCCGGCCCGGAGGGATTCAGTTGCCGACGGCCCTCGGCTGGTCGGCGAACTGGTCGAAGACCTCGACGGGCTCGGGGCGCGCGGCGAAGGGGAGGATGTCGGCGTTCGGGCGGAGTGCCGCGGCCTGGCGGGCCGCCGCCTCCGCGGCGCGGCGGGCCGCGGCGTCGGCCGCCGCGTCGGCGCGGCGCTCGGCCGCGCGGACCGCGTCGATGCGGGTGGCGGTGCGCAGGAGGGCCAGATGGGCGGCGAAGAGAAGGAACGGTGGGAGGGCGATCCACCAGGGGGCGAGGGTGAAGAGCGCGGAGAGGAGCGAGACCGCGGTGAAGAGGGTGAGGGTCGTGGTGTTGCGGCGGCGGCGGGCTATGACGGCCGAGCGGCGGGCGCGGCGGTGGCCATGGGTGAGCGGCTGACGGGCGGGGCGGCGGACGGGCTCGGGGACGTCCAGGTCGTCGTCCGGCTCCTCGGATCCGGCGGCCTCGACCGTCGGCTCCGGGGCCTGGAATCCGGGCTTCCGGCCCGTGACCTCGACGGACTCGGCCTCGCCCTGCTCGAACGGATAGTCGTCGTACTCGGCGGCCTGGGGGCGGCGGCCCAGCAGCCGGGTGAAGCCGGAGGACGCGTCGGAGTCGCGGTGCAGCCACATCGGCACGAGCACCACGGCCCAGACGGCGACGATCGCCAGGTAAAGGAGGGTGCTGCTCATCGACATCCCTCCCGGACCGGCTCTGGGCGAGCACTCCCGGGAGCGATGCGGCTCCGGGAAGTTGGCATGCTCACGTCCGTGACGGTAGGACCGGGGTCAGGTCTTGACGAGCACTGGGGGCGGTGTGTCGTGAGATCTCTCCAGTGATGACCCGTTCTTGAGCGAAGTTTTCTCGATCGTGAGGATCATCCGGGGTTTGCCGTTAGTGCCGTGCGCTCCTCGCCCGCCATCGGGCGGCCAGTCCGTCCGGTACGTCCTCAGACGTCAGGGCGTAGCAGATGTGGTCGCGCCACGCCCCGTCGATGTGCAGCTGGCGACGGCGCACCCCCTCGTCGCGGAAGCCGAGCTTCTCCACGACCCGCCGGGACGCGGCGTTCTCGGGCCGGATCGCGGCCTCCACCCGGTGCAGCCCGACGGTGAAGAAGGCGTGATCGACGGCGAGGGCGACGGCGGTCGGGGTGATGCCGCGCCCGGCGTAGGCGCGGTCGACCCAGTAGCCGACCTGGGCGCTGCGGGCCGAGCCCCACACGATCGCGCCGACCGTGATCTGCCCCACGAAGACGTCGTCGTAGGTGACGACCCAGGGCAGCGAGAGCCCGTTGCGCGCTTCCCGCCGCATCGTGTGGATCATGCTGTAGTACGGGCCGAGACCGCTGCGGAACAGCGGCGTCTCGGGGTTGGTGGGCTCCCAGGGCCGCAGCCACTCGGCGTTGCGCACCCTGACGTCCCGCCATGTCGCCGCGTCCCGCAACCGCAGGGGCCGCAACCCCACCGGCCCTTCGGTCAACGTGACCGGCCAGCCTCGCATCCGTTCCACAATCACCATGATTGCGCGGCGAAGGGCCTATCCGCCATCCGTCGGGCGCGGATGGTCTCCACCGTGGATCTGCGAGACGGCGTGGGAGAGCACCGGGCCGAGCACCGCCATGCCCTCGCGGACCCCGCCCGTCGAGCCGGGAAGGTTGACGATGAGGGTGCGCCCGGCGGTCCCCGCCAGGCCCCGGGAGAGGATCGCGGTCGCGACGGACCCGCGCTGCCGGATCGCCTCGGCGATGCCCGGGATCTCCCGTTCCAGCACCGCACGGGTCATCTCAGGCGTCTGGTCGGTCGGGGTGAGGCCGGTGCCCCCGGAGGTCACGACGACGTCGTAGGCGTCCTCGACGGCCTGCCTGAGCACCGTCAGGACGGCCTCCCCGTCGGGGACGACGCGGGGGCCCTCCACCTGGCAGCCCCACTCGCGCAGGAGTTCGGCGAGCAGCGGGCCGGAGCGGTCCTCGTAGACGCCGCCCGCCGCGCGGGTGGAGATGGTCACGGCAAGCGCGCGCACGGTCATGTGTCCTTGTCTTCGTCGGCTTCGTCGGCTTCTTCGGCTTCTTCGGCTTCGTCGGCTTCTTCGTCGGCCTCGTCGGCCGGCCGGTTCCAGGTCCCGGTCTTGCCTCCGGTCTTCTCCACGACCCGGACGTCGGTGATGACCGCGGCGGGATCGACCGCCTTGACCATATCGATCAGGGCGAGGGCCGCCACGGTGACGGAAGTGAGGGCCTCCATCTCTATGCCGGTCCTGTCCGCCGTCTTGGCGAACGCCTCGATGGCGACCCCTTCGTCGGTCACCTCCAGGTCGACCTTCACGCCGTGGATGGGGATCGGGTGGCACATCGGCACGAGGTCGGA
Source organism: Actinocorallia herbida (assembly GCF_003751225.1). Lineage (NCBI taxonomy): Bacteria > Bacillati > Actinomycetota > Actinomycetes > Streptosporangiales > Thermomonosporaceae > Actinocorallia > Actinocorallia herbida. The sequence goes on along the minus strand of NZ_RJKE01000001.1, from coordinate 9,779,542 downwards.
CGTCTTCTTCGCGCCCATGATCCCGGCGATGCGGGCGACGGCCAGCGCGTCGCCCTTCGGGACCGCGTTGTCGCGCAGGGCGGTGACGCATTCGGCGGACAGCCGGACGAAGCCGCGGGCCGTGGCGGTGCGGACCGTCACGTCCTTGGCCGAGACGTCGACCATGCGGGCCGCGCCAGAGGAGTCGAGATGGGAGAACTTCACGAGGGCAGCCTAAGGACTTCGATCTCGGCACCCGCAGGAAGCTCCGCCACATCGGCCGGAAGGACGATGAGGCCGGACGCGGAGGCGAGCGCCGCCGTCTGGTGCGAACCCTGCGCGGAGGCCGGCCGGACCCTGTACCTGCCGTCGGCGAACGTCAGCTCGGCGCGCAGGTACTGCTGGAGTCCTACGACCCCGGTCAACGGCGTCTCGGAGACCGCCGTCACGGACGGGAGCCCTTCGGGCGCGAGTCCCTGGAGGTAGCGCAGCGCCGGACGGACGAACACCTGGAACGACACGTAAGCGCTGACCGGGTTGCCGGGAAGGGTGAAGATGGGGACTCTCCCGTCGAGGAGGCCGAAGCCCTGCGGCTTGCCGGGCCGCATCGCGACCTTCTCGAACTCGACCTCTCCCCCTCGGGAGAGCACCTCCTTGACGACGTCGTACGCGCCCATGGACACACCGCCGGTCGTGATGACGACGTCGGCGTGCGCGAGCTGCTCGTCGAGGGTCGCCTTGACGGTGTCGGGATCGTCGCGCACGAAGGACTTCCGCACCGCGACGCCGCCCGCCTCGGTGATGGCGGCGGCCAGCATGAAGCTGTTGGAGTCCCAGATCTGGCCGTGCGCCAGCGGGGTCCCCGGGTCGCGCAGCTCGTCGCCGGTGGACATGACGACGACCCGGGGGCGGGGCCGCACCCGCAGGCGGGCGCGGCCCGCCGAGGCCGCGATGCCGATCTGGGGAGCGCCCAGCGGCGTGCCCGCCACCAGGACCACGTCGCCGCGCCGCACGTCGTCGCCCGCCCTCCGGATGCTGGTCCCGACCGGGGCGCCCCGGTCGATCCGCACCTCGCGCGCTCCGCCGTCGGTCCACTCGACCTGGACGACGGTGTCGGCGCCGTCCGGGAGCGGGGCGCCGGTCATGATGCGCGCCGCGGAACCCGGGCCGATACCCGTCGCCGCGAGGTCTCCCGCGGGAATGTCGGCGACGACGGGTAGCGTCACGGGGAGCGTGGCGAGGTCGGACGCGCACACGGCGTAACCGTCCATCGCGGAGTTGTCGAACGGGGGGAGGTCCACGGATGCGGACACTTCCTCGGCGAGCACCGTCCCGGCCGCCTCCAGCAGCGGAAGCTCCAGCGGGGGCAGGGGCGTGAGCCGGGCGACGATCGCGGCGAGGTGGTCGGAGACGCTTCTCATGCCCCCATGTATTTCACGCCGGAGGCGCTTTTCACGAAGAGCGGTCGGCCACGAACTCCTGGAGCCAGCCCAGGAAGTCGGCGCCGAGGTCCTCCCGCTCGGCCGCGAACTGCACGACCGTGCGCAGGTAGTCGAGCTTGTCGCCGGTGTCGAAGCGGTTGCCGCGGAACAGCACGCCGCGGACGCCGCCGCCGTTCTCCGAGGGCATCGTCGCGAGCGTGCGCAGTGCGTCGGTGAGCTGGATCTCACCACCGCGGCCGGGCGGGGTCTTGGCCAGGACGTCGAAGACCTCGGGGTCCAGGACGTAGCGGCCGATGACGATCCAGTTGCTCGGGGCGTCCTCGACGGAGGGCTTCTCGACCAGGTCGGTGACCTCGACGACGTCGTCCTCGACGTTGGCGGAGATGGCGGCGCAGCCGAACTTGTAGACCTGGTCGGCGGGCACCTCCATGAGGGCCACGACGCTGCCTCCGTACTGCTGGCGCACCTCGATCATGCGCTTGAGCAGCGGGTCGCTGGAGCCGATGAGGTCGTCGCCGAGCAGGACCGCGAAGGGCTCGTTGCCGACATGCTGGGCGGCGCAGTGCACGGCGTGGCCGAGGCCCTTGGGCTCGCCCTGGCGGACGTAGTGGATCTGCGCCAGCTCGGCGGACTCCTGGATGGAGGCGAGCCGCGCGGTGTCGCCCTTGTGCCGGAGGGCCTCTTCCAGCTCGTACGCGCGGTCGAAGTGGTCCTCGATGGAGCGTTTCGACCGACCGGTGATCATGAGGACGTCGGAGAGCCCTGCGGACACGGCCTCTTCGACGACGTACTGGATCGCGGGCTTGTCCACGATCGGCAGCATTTCCTTGGGCGTCGCCTTGGTCGCGGGCAAGAATCGGGTGCCGAGTCCTGCTGCGGGAACCACTGCCTTGGTTACGGGTGAGATGTCGGCCATAGGAAAAACCCTAGTCAACTGAAGGGAGTGTCGGGTGCAGGAAGACGTTAAGCCCTCGTTGCGAACCCATATACGTCATGCGAGGAGTGTCATACCCAGTCTCGAACAAGACCAGGCAAGCTCCGCGATACGCGACGTCCTCCTCACGGTCCCCGAGCTGGAGATGGCTTCGTCAATCGCAGCATATGTCTCAGTCGGTAACGAACCGGGCACGAGAAGCCTGCTGTTCGCGCTCTGGAAGCGTGGATCGTACGTACTCCTCCCTGTCGTCCGCCCTGACGGGGAATTGGACTGGGCCTCGTACGAAGGACCGGATTCACTGCGCGAGGGCCCCTACGGCCTTCTGGAGCCCACGGAGCCGGTACGTGGCGTCGACGCGATCAAGGCCACCGACGTCGTCCTCGTCCCGGCCCTCGCCGTCGACCGGCACGGCAGGAGGCTCGGCCGCGGCGGGGGGTTCTACGACCGGGCGCTGGCCCGCGTCGGCCCCGCGATCCTGACGGTCGGGGTCGTCTACGACGCCGAGTTCCTCGAAGAGGTGCCCGCCGAGCCGCACGACGTCCCGGTCCGCGCGGTCGCCACGCCATCGGGTTTCCACAGGCTGGGGACAGGGCCGGGAAACGTCGGCGCCGTCCCCTAGGGTGCGGTCCATGTGGAGGATCGCGGCGCTGCCGCCGCTGCCGGTGGAGCTCATCGACGCCCTGTTCGCCGAGGTGAGGGCGCACGCCGAGTTCGTCGTGCCGCGCACCCGTGACACCGCGGGCCTGCACGAGGCGCTCGCCGAAGCCGACGCCGTCGTCGGCGACTTCACCGGCGCGCTGGCCATGGACGCCGCCGCGGTCGCCGCCGCGCCGCGCCTGGTGTTCGTGCAGATGCCGCAGGTCGGCGTCGACAGCTGCGACCTCGACGCGCTGACCCGGGCCGGCGTCGCCGTCGCCAACACGCCGGGCGCCAACACCCGGGCCGTCGCCGAGTGGGCCGTCGGCGCGGCGTTCGCGCTCTGCCGCAGGCTCGCCTGGGCCGACCGGCGGATGCGCGAGGGCGGCTGGCCGCAGCTGGAGATCGGCGGCCGCGAACTGCACGCCCAGCGCGTCGGGATCGTCGGCCAAGGGGCCATCGGGGCCGAGGCCGCGCGGCTGTTCAGCGCGCTGGGCTGCCGGGTCTCCTACTGGAGCCGCACGCCCAAGCCGGAATCCGTCGCCGCCTACCTGCCGCTGGAAGAACTCCTCGCCGTCAGCGACATCCTCGTCGTCGCGCTGCCGCTCGCCCCCGAGACCGCCGGGCTCCTCGGCCCCCGCGAACTCGCGCTGCTGCCACCGGGCGCGCTGCTGGTCAACGTCGCGCGCGGCGGCATCGTCCCCGACGCCGCGGTGCTCGCCGCGCTGGAGTCCGGCGCGCTCGGGGGCGCCGCCCTCGACGTCTTCGAGACCGAGCCGCCGCCCGCCGGCGATCCGCTGCGCGCCCAGGAGAACGTCCTGCTGTCCCCGCACGCCGCGGGCGCCAGCGGTCAGGCCCAGATCGCCATCATCGGCGAGGTCGTGGCCAACCTCACCCGGCTCGTCCGAGGAGAGCCGGTCCAGCACGTCCTGAACGGCCTCGGCCCCCGCGTCATCCGCCGCCCGGCCGCCCCCTGAACGCCACGACGTCTCATCCCTCCTGATCCGTTCGGGATAATTGCCCGACGGAGGTGATCTGTGGGGCTTGACGAGTGGCTCGCGTTCGGCGCGGTGATGGTCCTTGTGGCGATCGTGGCGGTCCGGCTGTCGTACCGGCTCGGTCTGCCGAGTCTGCTCGCCTACCTCGGCCTCGGGCTCCTCCTCGGCGAATCCGGGCCGATCGGCATCCAGTTCGACGACGCCCAGCTCGCGCAGACCCTCGGGCTCACCGCCCTCGTCATCATCCTCATCGAAGGCGGCCTCACCACCAACTGGCGGCACGTGCGCGGCGGCGTCCCGGCCGCGCTGTCGCTCGCCATCGTCGGCACCTCGCTCAGCATCGTCATCGTCGCCGCGGCCACGCACTACCTGCTCGGCGCCGACTGGCGCATCGCGCTGCTGCTCGGCGCCGTCCTCGCCCCGACGGACTCGGCGGCGGTCTTCTCCGTGCTGCGCAGGCTCCCGCTGCCGCCTCGGCTCGCCGGCATGCTGGAAGCGGAATCCGGCTTCAACGACGCGCCCGTCGTCATCCTCGTCGTCATGCTCAGCAGCGTCGAGCACGACGCGACGGGCCCGGGAGAACTCTTCGGGGTCCTCTTCTACGAGCTCATCGTCGGCGGGCTCGTCGGCCTCGCCATCGGCTGGGCGGGCGCGCGGGTCCTGCGCGGGGTCGCCCTCCCGGCGTCCGGCCTCTACCCGCTCGCCGTGATGTCGCTCGGATTCGCCGCCTACGGCGGTGCGACCATGCTGCACGCGTCGGGCTTCCTCGCCTGCTACCTGGGCGCGCTCGTCCTCGGCAACTCCAAGCTGCCGCACCGGCCCGCGACCCTCGGCTTCGCCGAAGGCGTCGCCTGGCTCGCCCAGATCGGGCTGTTCATCATGCTCGGCCTCCTCGCCTCGCCTTCCGAGCTGCCCGGACAGCTCGTCTTCGGGGTCGTCGCCGGGCTCATCCTTTCCTTCGTCGCCCGTCCGCTGTCCGTCCTCGTCGCCACGACCGGGTTCGGGGTGAGCTGGCGCGAGAAGGCGTTCCTGTCGTGGGCGGGCCTGCGCGGCGCCGTCCCGATCATCTTCGCCACGGTGCCGATGACCGAGCACGTCGCGGGCGCGGACGCGCTGTTCTCCGCGGTCTTCATCATCGTGGTGATCTTCACCATGATGCAGGGGCCGACCCTGCCCTTCCTGGCCAAGCTGCTGAAGATCACCGACGAGGCCCACGCGACCGACCTCGGCGTCGAGGCGGCCCCGCTGGAGGAACTGAAGGCCGACCTTCTCCAGGTCAAGATCCCCGACGACTCCAAGCTCTCCGGCGTGGAGGTCTTCGAACTCCGGCTGCCCAAGGGCGCACAGATCACGATGGTGCTCCGGGAGACCGTCGGCGCAGGTCATCTGGTGGAAAAGCACAGCTTCGTCCCCGGTGACCACACCGTCCTGCAAGGCGGCGACCAGCTCCTGGTCGTCACCACCGCAGAGGACCGCGACGAGGCGGAACGGCGGCTGCGCGCGGTGAGCAGGCGGGGCAAGCTGGCGGGCTGGTTCGGAGAGCGCGGAGACTAGACGTACTATTGGCAGTCGGCGATGCCGAGTGCCAATAGTGTTGCGAAGGAGTGACCGTGCCCACGTACCAGTACGCGTGCGCTGATTGCGGCGAGGGGCTGGAAGTCGTCCAGAAGTTCTCCGACGACGCCCTGACCGAGTGCCCCAACTGCGGCGGCAACCTCCGCAAGGTCTTCTCCGCCGTGGGCATCGTGTTCAAGGGCTCCGGCTTCTACCGCAACGACAGCCGCGGCTCCGGCAAGTCCACGACCCCGGCGACGACCTCCGCGGAGAAGAAGACCGAGACGAAGACCGAGTCCTCGGCCCCGGCCAAGGCCGAGTCGTCGTCCTCGACCCCGTCGACCTCCTCGTCGTCCAGCGCGTCCAGCACCCCGTCCGCTTGACGGACGGGGCGGCCGGCGCCTGAAGAAATGCGCATGTCCCTCCGGGGATGTGCGCATTCGGCGTTTCCAGGCCCCGACCCGCCCCGGAAGGACGTCAGCGGTCCTCGGTGCCGAACTCCCAGTGCCACGGCTCGAACGGGCTGCTGTAGGCCCAGGACGGGTGGAACCAACCGTAGGTGCCCGCGTTGGCTTCCAGCCAGTTGAACTGGAGCGACCCCGACGTCTGCACCCCGCCGCACAGGTCGAGCGCCTGGCCGAGACCGTGGTTACTGTGCCCGGGAATCGCCGCGAAGCCGGGCCTCTCGTAGTAGAGGCGCTGCTGCTCGGCCAGATCCCGGTAGGCGTCCCGGACGCACATGTCCACGCCGAACCGCTTCTTGTAGGCCGCGTTGAGCTTCACGAACGCCAGGGCCGCGTCCGCGCGCAGCAGGTAGCCCTTCTGCGGGACCTTGCAGAGGTACTTGCCGGGGATGAGGCCATTGGGGAACTTCGTGGAGTCCTCGACGAGGCTCGTGTCGCACATCAGCGTCAGCTCGGTGTCGCGGTCGAGGTCGAGGTTCTTCAGCATCTTGGTGAGCTGGCCGTTCAGCTCCTCGATCCGCTTGAACAGCGTCTTCTGCTGTTTCTTGATCTTCGCCTGGTCGAGGTTGGTCTGCGACTGGAGGTTCTGCGCGTCGTCGGCGAGCCCTTCCCTGCGCTCCCTGAGCTCCTCCGCCGTGTCGAGCAGCGCCTCGTCGGCCCCCGCGAGGAACGCCACATCGGCGGAACCGTGCAGTGCGGCCTCCGCCCCTCCCGGCCCGAAGATCGACAGCGGCCCGGACGCGGCCGGCGCCTGATAAGCCGAGTTGGCGAGCTGCGCGAGCGGCCCCCGGATCTTCTCGAACTCCGCGTCGGCCTCCGCGAGCTCCGACAACGTCCCCCTGAGCTTCTTCTTGGACTGCTTGACGTCCTTACGCAGATCCTTGAGCTCCTGGTCCAGCCCCTGAAGCTCGTTCCGCGCCTTGGTCGCCTCTTTCCGCAGCCCCTCCACCTGATCGATCGACGGCTTCACCGCCGCCACTCCCGGCGACCCCACGACCACAATGAGCAACAACGACGCCACCGCCGCCCACACCAGCCTCACAAACCGAGAGGTCGGCACAGGTCCCCTCCGACGAACGTCTCCCAAACAACAACGCCCGAACCCTACTACTCCCTCACCCAAGCCCCGACCCGTTCCGCGCCCCCGCTTCCGCCCCTCCCCCGCCCCGAACCCGGCAGCCACACCCCCGCCAAACCCTGTAAGCTTTCCCCCGCCGAGTTCCTCACACCCGGCACGGCCCCGTAGCTCAGGGGATAGAGCATCGGTTTCCTAAACCGTGTGTCGGAGGTTCGAATCCTCTCGGGGCCGCTTCCTTGAACAGCGAAAACCCCCGTCCTACCAGCGCGAATGTTGGAAGGCGGGGGTTTCGTCGTGCGTCACGGAGTGCCACGCGAGGACGTCCTGGGCGGGCGGGATCGCCTTCGGCGGCCGCCGCGGCCGGGTGGGCCGGGAGGCCGCCGTGATCTTCGGGCATCCGTGATGGGGCGACGGCGGGGTGGGGGTTACGCTGTCGGCCGTGTCGGCAGGAGATCCGGTGATGGCGAAGCCGCCTGCGGTGTGGAACGCGATCGGCGGGCTTCGTCGTGAGATCGAATCCGCCGAGGTCGTCGGCGGTATGTCGGCCGACACCGCCTGGCGGGCTTTTCTGCGGTTCGCGCGGCTCCGCTACGACGTCGCGGAGGTTCCCGATGCCGATGGCCTGCTCTTCCAGTACGGAACGCACGCGGTCGCCGGAGCGAGGACGTTCGTCCTGAACTTCACCGGGCAGTTCGAGCTCACCGACTCCGATGGCGGGCACGACCATTACCTCCATGTCCGATGCGATCTGGAGTACGAGGCGGCCCCTGCCCTGGAGAGGCTCGGGACATACAGCGCGTGGTTCTTTCACGACAGCGGCGAAGACCTGACGAACTGGTGCGAATCCCTACGGGGCTCCCCTGTCTGGAGCGAGGTCGACCGGCTCCCGGTCGGGCTCACGGTGTCCGCCGACCGGGTCTAGCCGGGGCGTCCGGGAGATTCGGCGACACGCTCCGCCGGCCTGCGGCGAAGGCGAAGGGTCTGATGGTTCGGAGGGCGTCCTGTCAGTAGGAGGCTCGTATGGCTCGATGTCGACGACGTCCAGCGCCGCGATCACCTCTTGAGCGCTCCTCAGTCCTTCCTCCGACGAGCCCGTGAACCGAACTCGATCTCCGCCAGGCGCTCGGGGAGTCGTCGGGGGTCACAGGTGGGGGGTCAGGTGGGCGGGGGTGGTGGCGGGGGGGTGGGCCAGGACGCAGAGGTGCTCCATGGTCTGGAGGTGGGTGTCCAGGGAGGTGGGGGTGTCGTGGTGGGTGGAGGTGGTGAGGGTGTGGGTGAAGGCGGTGTCGGGGAGGTCGGGGTGGGGGAAGCGGAGGAGGGTGAAGGGGCCTGAAGTGGCGGGGTGGGCTCCTGCGGAGAAGGGGAGGATTTGCAGGATCACCCCCTTCAGCGTCAGGAGGTGGGCCAGTTGGGCCTTGTGGATTTCGGGGGAGCCGACGGGGCGAAGGAGGACCGATTCGTCCAGGACGGCCCAGAGGCGGGGACCGTCGGGGCGGAAGAAGGCCTGCTGGCGGCGGCGGACCACGGTGACACGGGCTTCCAGTTCGGCTTCGGAGGCCTTGGGGTGGGAGACGCGCAGGAGGGCGCGGGCGTAGTCCTCGGTCTGGAGGAGGTCCGGGACGAACTGGGGAGCGAAGACCCGCAGGAGGGAAGCGGCCTCCTCCAGCCCCAGGTAGGTCGTCATCCACGGGGGGATGAGGTCGGAGTACTCCTGCCACCAGCCGGGGCGGTTGGCCTCGGCGGCGAGTTCGAGGATGGGGAGGCGCTGCGCCTCGTCGGTGACGCCGTAGAGGGTGAGGAGGTCGGCGATGTCGCGTTCCTTGAAGCCGACCCGGCCCAGCTCCATCCGACTGATCTTCGACTCGGACGAGCGGATCGCGTAGCCCGCGTCGGCCCGGGTGATGCCGCCGGCCTCGCGGAGCCTGCGCAGACGTCCGCCGAGCTGGATGCGACGGGTCATCGAACCGGAACTCAATCTGCCGACCGCCCTCCACCGCCCCGAGGTGACCCGCCGGCTCGGATCGCGCGCCCAACGCGGCCGATCACCGGTGCACGTGCAGATGCACGCCCGCGGAAGCCTACCGAAAGCGCGGTGCGACGTCCATGGAACGCCGTTTCCCCGTTGAGACGCCGCCCCAGGCCAAGATTTTTGTCTGATAAATCATAATTTGAAGCTTTTTACCCCTCTTTTGTAGGTCGGTCACCCTCCCAGTGGTGGACTGGATGAGAGGTACGCGCCGAAACGGCGACCGGGGCGAAGAGGAGGGTTGATGACGACCACGATGACAGAGAAGACCGAACGCTACGAGCGGGACGTACTGCCCTTGGTCGATCCCCTTTACGCCAGCGCGGTGCGCATGACGCGCAACAGCGCCGACGCCGAGGACCTGGTCCAGGAGACACTGACCAAGGCCTATGTGAACTTCCATCAGTTCCAGGAGGGTACGAATCTCAAGGCCTGGCTGCACCGGATCCTCACCAACAACTTCATCAACTCCTACCGCAAGAAGCAGCGCGAGCCGCAGCGCACCGGCTCGGACGAGCTCGAGGAGTGGCAGCTCGCACAGACCGAGTCGTCGGTCTCCGGGCTGCGGTCGGCCGAACACGAGGCACTCGACCGCATCCCCGACGCCGACGTGGTCGCGGCACTGCGCGATCTGCCCGCGGATTTCCGGAACGCCGTCTACCTCGCCGACGTCGAGGGCTACGCCTACAAGGAGATCGCCGAGATGATGGGCACTCCCATCGGCACGGTGATGTCCCGGCTGCACCGCGGCCGCAAGCAGCTGCGCACGGCGCTCGCCGCCCATCAGCCGGGGGTCCCGCGCGCAAGGGCCGCCTGACACCCCGGAGCACGACGAACGCCGAGGCCGGTCCGATCGGACCGGCCTTACCGCTGTCCAGGGGCGATCCGTTAGCCAACGGAGACCGCGGGGCGGGACTGTGAGGAGCTTCTAGCCCTAGGATTCTCGGATCTTTTGCGGGATTTGCCGGTTTTTTCGGTGCTCGCTCTCCCCCCATCCGAGGAGTACCCCCCGACCATGCGCCGTCGTGCCCTTGTGGTGGCCGCCTCACTCGCGAGCGTCCTCTCCCTCGGAGTGGGTCCCGCGCTCGCGGATCCGCCCCCCGCCCCCTCCCCCGCGGCCGACACCGCCGTCAGGCTCCCCGCGCAGAAGCTCTCCTGGCAGAAGTGCTTCACCAACGCCGCGGCCAAGTACGCCAGGCTCCAGTGCGCCAAGGTGAAGGTCCCGCGCGACTGGGCCAAGCCGAACGGCCCCAAGATCACGATCGCGATCAGCCGGCTCAAGGCGCGCGCCAAGCCGAAGGGCGTCCTGTTCACCAACCCGGGCGGTCCGGGCGCCGGGGGGCTGCTGACTCCGCTCCTGTTCGTCGACGCCAAGCGCAACCGGCTGATGGACGCCCAGGACATCATCGGCATCGACGTGCGCGGCACCGGCTACAGCGCGCAGGCCCTGTGCCAGGAGCTGCCGGAGCCCCCGACCGACGCCAGGAACCGCTCCGCCGCGAACACCGAGCTGATGCTGGGCTACGGCACGAAGCTCGCCAAGGCGTGCCAGAAGGGCGGCGGGCTGCCTTCCCGTTATGTGACGACGGCCCAGACCGTCCGGGACCTCGAGTACGTCCGGCGGTCCCTGCGGACGTCGAAGGGCGCCGCGGTCGGCAAGATCAACTGGCTGGGCTACTCGGCGGGCACCTGGCTTGGCGCGCACTACGCCGCGGCCTACCCCAAGCGGACCGGACGGTTCGTGCTCGACTCGGTCGTGCAGTTCGCCGGGTCCTGGCAGCAGCACAACTACCTCCAGCCGGTGGGCTTCCAGCGCAGGTTCGCCCAGGACTTCGCCAAGTGGGCGGCCAAGCACAACGCCGTGTTCGGCCTGGGCGCGACCGCGGCCGACGTCGTCGCCCGCTATGAGGCGATCCGTACGGAGATCGGCAAGCTGGGCGGCGTCGATGTCGAGACCGTCGACGGGTACACGTTCACGCTCTACCCCAGCGACCTCGACGACATGATCGCCTTCTCGATCTACGCGAAGTTCCAGTTCACCTCGCTCGCGATGGACCTCCAGACGCTGTCCGGGATCCTCGCGAACCCCGCGCGCAGGCTGCCGGCCGAGCTGCACAGCGTCGTCGATCCGTCGACGAGCGAGATCGCGACGTTCTACGGCACCCAGTGCAACGACACCAAGTTCACCGGGACCCCCGCCCAGCACGCGGCGAAGACCGCACAGATCGGGGCGAAGCACCCGCTGATCGGCTACAGCGTGATCAGTGATCCGTGCGCGGCCTGGAACCGGCCCGCGGGCATCCCGCTCAAGCGGCCGGGCAAGGGCCTGCCGAAGATGCTGCTGGTCCAGTCGCGCAACGACCCCGCGACGCCCTACGAGGGCGCGGTGAAGGCGCACCAGCGGTTCAAGAACTCCCGGCTGGTGACGGTCAAGAACGAGGGCGACCACGGCATGTACGCCTCGGGCAACGCCTGCGTCGACAAGATCGTCGACGCGTACCTGATCGACGGCGTCTACCCCAAGGCCGACCGCTCCTGCGCGGGGACGCCCATCCCGGCCCCTGAGATCTGGCGGACCGGCGCCCCCTCCAGCAATCCCCTCCAGCACCTCAAGGAGCTCACCGAGGTCCTCAAGCCCGTCTGACCCCCGACGAGACGCCGAAGGCCGGCCCCCGCAACCGGGGACCGGCCTTCGTGTCGTTCACAAGGCGATCAGTACGACTTGCTGAAGATCACGCGCTTGCCGTAGGCGGAGGGGGTGCCGCACTTCACGCAGGCGCCCTCCGCGGCCTCTCCCGCGGCGGGGATGCAGCGGGGGGTCGCCGCGGTCTCGGCCTTGATCTCGTCCTCGCAGGAGGTCTGGCCGCAGTGCAGGGCGAGCGCCCAGCCGCCGGCGACCTGCTCGGTGAAGGCGTCCCAGGTGTCGACGGCCGCGGTGTGCGCCTCGCGGAACTCCTCGGCCCGGCGCAGCAGGAACGCCTGGAAGTCCTCGAGGATCGCCGGGACGCGCGCGGCGACCTCGCCGAGCGGGATCTGCTCCTTGCCCTGGCCCTCGACGGTCGGGAGCCGCCGCGCGAGGGTGACGACGCCGCCGTCGATGTCGCGCATGCCGAGCTCGAGCCGGACGGGGACGCCGCGCATCTCCCAGTCGTTGAACTTGAAGCCCGGGGAGAGCTGGGGCCGCTTGTCGTCGACATGGACGCGGACGCCCGCGGCCTTCAGCTCGGCGGCGAGCTCGTGCGCCTTGGCCGTGGTGGTCTCGGCCTGCTCCTTGCGGCCCAGCGGCACGATGACGACCTGATAGGGGGCCAGCCGCGGAGGCAGGACGAGTCCCTTGTCGTCGCCGTGGGTCATGATCACGCCGCCGATCATGCGGGTGCTCATGCCCCAGGACGTGGTGTGCGCGAGCGTCAGTTCGCCGTTCTCGTCCTGGTAGTCGATCTCGAACGCCTTGGCGAAGTTCGTCCCGAGGTAGTGGGAGGTGCCGGCCTGGAGGGCCCGGCCGTCCCGCATCATGCCCTCGATCGTGTAGGTGCGCACGGCGCCGGCGAAGCGCTCGCCCGGGGTCTTCTCGCCCGGCACGACGGGCATCGCGGCGAGTTCGCGGGAGACCTTCTCATAGGCGTCCAACGCCCAGAGGGTCTCGCGCATCGCGTCGTCCTCGTCGACGTGCGCCGTGTGGCCCTCCTGCCAGAGGAACTCGGTGGTCCGCAGGAACATGCGCGGGCGCATCTCCCACCGGACGACGTTCGCCCACTGGTTCAGCAGCAGCGGCAGATCGCGGTGTGAGTCGATCCACTTGGCCATGTACTCGCCGATGACCGTCTCGGACGTCGGCCGGACGACCAGGGGCTCCTCGAGCTGCTTGCCGCCCGCGTGCGTGACGACGGCGAGCTCCGGGGAGAAGCCCTCGACGTGCTCGGCCTCGCGCTTGAGGTACGACTCCGGGATGAACATCGGGAAGCAGGCGTTCTCGTGGCCCGCCTCCTTGATCTTCGCGTCGAGGTCGGCCTGGATCAGTTCCCAGATCCGGTACCCGTACGGGCGGATGACCATCGTGCCGCGGACCGGCCCCCGGTCGACGAGGAGCGACTGGAGCACCACGTCGTTGTACCAGGCGGAGAAATCTTCGGATTGCGGAGTTACACCTTCTCGACTCACGGCCCAAAGGCTACTGGACCGGAGGCCCCGCCGTACGTCCGCGGGCGCACCCCGCCCGACCAGGCCGTTCGACGGGCCCGATACCATGACCGAGAACACTGCTTCACTCGGCGTTCACAACTCCGACATAACGGTCTGACCAGGCCGTCGAAGGAAAGATCTACCGGGGGCGGATCACATGTCGGCTAATGTCCCATGCGCGCCTGTACCTGCAATAGGCTCAGCGCCATGAGTCACCCGGAACGGCCCGCAAGCGGCCCCACCGGCAGTCTCACGGCACCCCCCGCATCCCAAGGGAAGTCCGGCGAGTCACTAGCCGCGTTCGCCGCTCGCCATGGCCTGACCCAGAGCGCCGCGCGCCCCCCTCTGGGTCTCTATCTGAGCCGGCTCTGGGGCCGGCGGCATTTCATCTGGATGTTCGCCTCATCCAAGAGCAAGGCCATGTACACCTCGTCAAGGCTCGGGCAGCTTTGGCAGGTTCTGACGCCGATCCTCAACGCCGGTGTCTACTTTCTCATCTTCGGGCTGCTGCTCGGGACCCATAAGGGCATCCCGGACTATGTCCCCTGGCTGGTCACCGGCGTCTTCCTGTTCTCCTTCTCTCAGCGCTCGGTCACTTCGGGCGCCAAGTCGGTGGGCACGAACCTCTCGCTGATCCGCGCGCTGCACTTCCCGCGGGCCTCGCTCCCCCTGGCCTACACGGTCGTGGAGTTCCAGCAGGCGATGGTCGCCCTGGGCGTCCTGTTCGCCCTGGTGATGGCCTTCGGCGTCATGCCCGCCCTGAGCTGGCTGATGATCATCCCGGTCGTGCTGCTGCAGCTGCTGTTCAACGTCGGCCTCGGCCTGATCGTCGCCAGGCTCGGCGCGTTCTCCCGCGACATCTCCCAGCTCATCCCGTTCATCAACCGGACCTGGCTGTACGCCTCCGGGGTCATCTTCTCGGTCGCGAGCCTCTCGGAGCGCTCGGACTTCATCAAGGAGAACCCCTGGATCACCGACATCCTCGAGGCCAACCCCGGTTACGTGTTCGTCGAGCTGGCGCGGCAGGCCCTGCTGCCCGCCTATGTCGCGCAGACCGACCCGCAGGTCGCCATGAGCGACCCGGGCCTGCTGTGGATCTACGCGATCGCCTGGTCCGTCGTCGTGCTCGTCGGCGGCTTCTACTGGTTCTACCGGGCCGAGGAGAGGTACGGACGTGGGTAGGGGTGTCGACGTGGCCGAGAAAGAGCAGGTGAACCACGTTCCGCCGCCGGTGGTCATCGACCCCACCCGGCAGCCGATCGTGGTCGTCGACGACCTGCACATCAAGTACAAGGTCTACGGGACCGTCAAGGAGAAGGGCACCGGGGCGAGCGCCCTCGGCCGTCTCCTGCGCGGCCGTAGCCGTCCGCAGATGACGGAGATCCACGCCGTCCGCGGCGTGTCCTTCGTGGCCTACAAGGGCGACGCGATCGGCGTCATCGGCACTAACGGATCCGGCAAGTCGACGCTGCTGAAGGCCGTCGCGGGGCTGCTGCCCCCGGCGACGGGCGGCGTCTTCACCGACGGCCAGCCGTCCCTGCTGGGCGTGGGCGCGGCGCTGATGAAGGACCTCACGGGCGAGCGCAACATCATCCTGGGCTGCCTGGCGATGGGCCTCACGCCGGACGAGACCAAGGAGAAGTACCAGGAGATCGTGCAGTTCGCCGGACTGCGCAAGGGGTTCATCAAGTACCCGATGAACACCTACTCCTCGGGCATGGGGGCGCGGCTGCGGTTCGCGATCGCGTCCGCGCGCACCCACGACGTGCTGCTCATCGACGAGGCGCTGGCCACCGGCGACGCCAAGTTCCGGCGGCGCAGCAAGCGCAAGATCGAGGAGCTGCGCAAGAACGCCGGCGCGGTGTTCCTCGTCGCCCACCAGCTCGACGTCGTGGCCGAGACCTGCAACCGGGTGCTGTGGCTCGACGACGGCCAGCTCGTCATGGACGGCACGCCGGAAGAAGTGATCGCCGCGTACACCGAGGCGATCAACAAATAGCTCACTAAAGTGGCCTCCATCACCGGATGATGGAGGCCACTCTCATGCCCGCACCACTTCCGTTCGACTTCCTCCCGGAGGTCCCGTCCTTCGAGGTGACGAGCACCGACGTCACCGACGGGGGGACCCTCTCCGCCGCCCAGGTCTTCGACGGCTGGGGCCACTCCGGCGGGAACGTCTCGCCGGGGCTCGCCTGGTCGGGGTTCCCCGAAGGCACCCGGAGCTTCGCGATCACCGTCTACGACCCTGACGCGCCCACCGGCTCGGGCTTCTGGCACTGGCTGCTGTGGGACGTCCCGGCGCACGTGACGGAGCTGCCCGCGGGGATCAAGGCCGAGGACCCGATCGGGATCCAGGGCCGCAACGACTACGGCGACAACGCGTTCGGGGGCGCGGGGCCGCCCCCCGGCCCTGCCCACCGCTATGTCTTCGCGGTCCACGCGCTCGACGTACCGTCCCTGGGCGTCCCGGCGGAGGCCCCGGCCGCGCAGGTGGGCTTCAACATCACCGCGCACACCCTGGGCCGCGGGTACCTCGTGGCGACCTACGGGATCTGATCGGGGTCACGGGGAACGGGCACACGGGCGCTCGCCCCGGCCCGGTGCGGTCGAAGTCATCGCCCCGGGACGACCGCCCGTGTGCGTCCCTACTCCGACCCGGCTGCAAGGTGACGAAACAGGTGATCCCACGATGCACCGGGCCGCTATCAATCGGCTATCGGCCGGGCAATGGGCCGGAAAAGATGATCGTCTTCGCGTGTGGTGACCGACTGCGAAGGTGACATCATCGAGCGTGAACAAGAAGATCCTCGCCATCGCCGTCGCCGTGGCCGCGTGCGCCGGCGCCGCCGTCCTCGCCGTCGTCCTGCTCAAGGGCGGCGGGCACCGCTACGAGAACCAGGCCGCGATGCTGAAGGCGGTGCCCTCCGCGGCGAAGGCCGAACTCGGCACCCGGGGGCAGCCGCTCGCCGGTGAACTGGTCTGCGAGAGTATGGAAGGCGCTTCCGCGGAGAAGCTGCTGGTCAAATGCACCGGGGAGACGACGGCCAAGAAGCCGGTCCAGGTCTTCGGGGCGGCGCTGGCGAAGTCCGCGCGCGAGTACTACACGATTCTCGTGGGCGGACGGCCTCTGGTGAAGAACGCCTCCTGCCTGGGGGCGGACTGCGCGGCCGATTAGGTCAGACGTGAAGGAGAGGCCCGTTGCTGCCGGTGGTGCTGGACTGCATGGGAGGAGACCACGCGCCCCGGGAGGTGGTGGCCGGCGCCGTCGCGGCGGCCAGGGACCACGGAGTGCCGCTGATCCTGGTGGGCCCGGCCCGGCGGATCCGGGCCCTGCTCGCCGAGTACGGTGCCGGCGATCTCGGCGGTCGTGCCGCCGCCGGGCTGTCGATCGTGCACACCGACGAGTCGCTCGAGATGGGCGAGGGCGCGCTGGCGTCCTGGCGCAAACCGCGCTCGACCATCGCGATCGCGTGCGAGCTGATCAAGCACGGCAAGGCGGGCGCGCTGGTGTCGGCGGGCTCGACCGCGGGCGTGGTGGCGACCTCCGCGGTCCGGCTCAAGACCCAGCACGGCATCCTGCGGCCCGCGCTGGCGGTCACCCTGCCGACGATCCCGCGCCCGACGGTCCTGCTGGACGCGGGCGCGACCGCCGACGCCAAGCCGGAGATGCTCGTGCAGTTCGCGCATCTGGGGACGGCGTTCGCGCAGATCCGGCTCGGGATCGAAAGGCCGAGGGTGGGCCTGCTGACGATCGGGGCGGAGCCCGGCAAGGGCAACAAACTGACGAAGAAGGCCCATGAGCTGCTCGCGGCGTCCCCGCTGGAGTTCGCGGGCAACATCGAGGGCCACGACCTGCTGCGCGGCAGCGTCGATGTGATCGTCGCCGACGGGTTCACCGGCAACATCGCGCTGAAGACGATGGAGGGCACCTTGCGCGTCGCGGTGGGCGAGCTGAAGCGGGCGCTGTCGTCGAGCCGCACCGCGAAGCTGGGGGCGGTGCTCCAGCGCCGGGAGCTGCACGCGCTCACCGACCGGTTCGACAGCGACACCTACGGCGGCGGGGTGCTGCTCGGCCTGAACGGGGCGGTGGTGGTCGCGCACGGGGCGGCGACGGCCAAGGCGATCGCCGCGGCCTGCAAGCTGGCGTTCGACCTGTCGGAGGGCAGGCTGATCGACCGGGTGAAGGACCAGCTGGGGGCGGCGGCCAAGCCGTCGCGATTCCGGTTCGGGCACCACCCGGAGGCGAAGGGGGACGGTAAAGCCGTCGAGGGCAGGTCCACCGAGACGAGGCCGGATCTCAGAGCCGAGATCAGGGAGCCGGTGCCGGAGCCGCGCGAACAGCCCCCCGGCGACGGCGCGTGACCCTCGCCGAGCGGTCGGCGACCGGCCTCACCGCCGCGGAGGTCGCCGAGCGCGGGGCCGCGGGCCTGGTCAACCGGGTGCCGCGGCGCAGCAGCCGCAGCGTCGGGGAGATCGCGCGGGCGAACGTGCTCACCCGGTTCAACGCGCTGATCGGCACCCTGTTCGTGCTGGTGCTGGTGTTCGGGGACTGGCGGGACGGCCTGTTCGGCGGGATCATCCTGGCCAACACGCTGATCGGGATCGTCCAGGAGCTGCGGGCGAAGCGGACGCTGGACCGGCTCGCGGTGCTGGGCGAGCAGCGGGTGCGGGTGGTGCGGGACGGCCGGACGACCGAGGTCGCGCAGGCCACGGTGGTCCAGGACGACCTGGTGGTCGTCCGGGCCGGGGACCGGATCGTCGTGGACGGCCCCGTGGTGGACTCCCGGGCGCTGGAGGTCGACGAGTCGCTGCTGACGGGCGAGGCGGAGCCGGTGGCGAAGCTGCCGGGCGACGAGATGCTGTCGGGGAGCTTCGTGGTCGCCGGCGGCGGCTCGTTCGTCGCGCGGAAGGTGGGCGGGGAGGCTTACGCGGCGCGGCTGGTGGCGGAGGCGAGCCGCTTCAAGCTCGCGAAGTCCGAGCTCCAGGCGGGGATCAACAGGTTCCTCAAGTACGTGACCTGGCTTCTGGTGCCCGTGGGGGTGCTCCTCACGATCAGCCAGTTCCTGTCGACCCGGAGCCTGTCCGAGGCGGTCGTGGGGGCGGTCGCCGGGGTCGTCACGATGGTGCCGGAAGGGCTGGTGCTGATGACGAGCATCGCCTTCGCCGTCGGGGTGGTGCGGCTGGGGCGGCGGCGCTGCCTCGTCCAGGAGCTGCCCGCGATCGAGGGGCTGGCCCGGGTGGACGTGCTCTGCCTGGACAAGACGGGGACGCTCACCGAGCCCGGGATGGACCTGGAGGAGGTCGTCCCGCTGAAAGCGGGGCTGCCCGTGGACCGGGCCCTGCGCGCGCTGGTGGCCGCGGACCCTTCACCCAACCCGACGCTGACGGCCATCGCGGCTTCGCTTCCGGACGAGTCCGGGGCTCCGTGGGAGGCGGGCGAGATCGTGCCGTTCTCCAGCGCCCGCAAGTGGAGCGGCACCTCCTTCGGGGAGCACGGCGACTGGGTCCTCGGCGCCCCCGACGTCCTGCTGGCGCCGGGCTCCGCGGCGCTGAAGGAGGCGGGGAGGCTGGGCGCGACGGGGCGGCGGATCCTCGCCCTCGTCCACGGCCCCGAAGGGCGCCTGGCGGATCTGGCGCGCGACTCCGCGGTGTTCGCGGAGTCTGCGGCCCTGGAGCCCGCGGCTCTGATCGTCCTGGGGCAGCGGATCAGGCCCGAGGCGAAGGGCGCGCTCGCGTACTTCGCGCGCGAAGGCGTGGCGGTGAAGGTGCTCTCGGGGGACGACCCCGTCAGCGTCGGCGCCATCGCGGCGTCCTTGGGCGTGCCGGGGGCGGACCGCCCCTATGACGCCCGGGAGATCACCGAGACCGACATCCAGGACGTCCTGGAGAAGCACACGGTCTTCGGAAGGGTGTCTCCGCAGCAGAAGCGGGCGATGGTCCGGGCGCTCCAAGCGCGCGGCCACACGGTGGCGATGACGGGCGACGGCGTCAACGACGTGCTGGCGCTCAAGGACGCCGATCTGGGCGTCGCCATGGGATCGGGCAGCGGGGCGACCCGCGCGGTGGCCAAGGTCGTGCTGCTGGACGACAGCTTCGCCACGCTCCCGCACGTGGTCGCCGAGGGGCGGCGGGTGCTGGGGAACATCGAGCGGGTCGCGAACCTCTTCCTGACCAAGACGGTCTACTCGATCCTGCTGTCGGTGCTGGTCGGGGTCGTCGGAGTCCGGTTTCCGTTCCTGCCCCGGCACCTGACGCTCATCAGCGCGCTGACCATCGGGATCCCCGCGTTCGTCCTCGCGCTCGCGCCGAACCTGGAGCGGGCCCGTCCCGGGTTCGTGCCGCGGGTGCTGCGGTTCGCGGTCCCGGCGGGGCTGGCGCTCGGCGGCGCGACGTTCGCCGGGTACCTCCTGGCCATCGACGACCCCAGCACCGAGTTCGCCCAGGACAGCACGACCGCGACGTTCGCGCTGTTCCTGCTGTCGCTGTGGGTGCTGGCGCTCATCGCGCGGCCCTACACCTGGTGGCGGGTGGCGCTCGTGGTGACGATGGGCACGGCGTTCCTCGTGGTGCTCGCGGTGCCCGGATTGCGGGAGTTCTTCGCGCTCCAGCATCAGAACGCGCACAATGACGCGATAGCCCTGCTGATCGCGGTAGTGGCCGGCCTGCTGCTGTCTCATGCGCTGCGCCGGGATTGGTATGACCTGGCCCTGAATTACCTGCGGCGGCTCACGCGCCGGTAAGCGCGGGAAAGATCGTCCCCGCCCTGTGGATATCCAGTCGAGCGGCCCGCGCGAGGTCGCTAACCTTGGAACATGTCCGATCCACAGCTCGTCCTCGCCGCCCGGGTGCAGGCCGCGATCGTCGACGCCTACGGCGTCGAGTACGCGCACACCGACCCGGTGATCCGGCCGTCCCAGTTCGCCGACCTTCAAGCCAACGTGGCGCTGCCCTTGGCCAAGAAGCTGGGCGAGCGACCCCGGGACGTCGCGGACGAGATCGTCAAGCGGCTCGACGTCGCGGGCCTGTGCTCGGCCGTGGAGGTCTCCGGACCCGGCTTCATCAACCTGACCCTGGCCGACGAGTGGATCGCCGGCCAGGCCACCCCGATGGTCGGCGACCCGCGGGTCGGCGTCCCGGTGACCGACCGGCCGCAGGTCGTCCCGGTCGACTACTCCGCGCCGAACGTGGCCAAGGAGATGCACGTCGGGCACCTGCGCACCACGGTCGTCGGCGACGCGTTCTGCCGGGCCGCGGAGTTCCGGGGCCACCACGTCATCCGGCAGAACCACATCGGAGACTGGGGCACCCCCTTCGGCATGCTCATCGAGCACCTGCTGGAGATCGGCGAGGAGGAGGCCGCGGCCGAGCTGCGGACCGACCCGAACGTCTTCTACCAGGCCGCCCGCGCCAAGTTCGACGCCAGTGAGAAGGGCGAAGGCCACGGCGACTTCGCCACCCGCGCCCGGCGCCGGGTGGTGCTGCTCCAGTCCGGCGACCAGGCCACGCTGACGATCTGGCGGCGCATGGTCGACATGTCGAAGGTGTACTTCAACAAGATCTACGCCGAGCTCGACGTCACCCTCGCCGACGCCGACCTCGCGGGCGAGAGCAAGTACAACGACATGCTCGGCGCGGTCTGCGACGACCTGTACGAGCAGGGCATCGCGGTCGTCGACGACGGCGCCCTGTGCGTCTTCCTCGAGGGCCACATCGGCCGCGAGGGCAAGCCGGTGCCGCTGATCATCCGCAAGAGCGACGGCGGCTACGGCTACGCCACCACCGACCTCGCCGCGCTGCGGTACCGCGCCCAGACCCTGCACGCCGACCGCGTGGTCTACGTGATCGGCGTCCCGCAGGCGCTGCACCTGAAGATGGTCTACGAGACCGTCGAGAAGGCCGGATGGCTGGGCCGGACCCAGCCGTTCCACGCGGGCATCGGCAACGTGCTGGGCACCGACGGCAAGATCCTGCGGACCCGCTCGGGCAAGCCGATCAAGCTCGCCCAGCTGCTGGAGGAGGCGGTCGAGCGGGCCGCCAAGGTCATCGAGGACCGCGGGTACGACGCGGCGACCCAGGCCGAGATCGCCCAGGCCGTCGGGATCGGCGCGGTCAAGTACGCCGACCTGTCGGTGGCCCGCGACAGCGAGTACGTGTTCGACTTCGACCGGATGATCGCCCTCACCGGCAACACCGGCCCGTACCTCCAGTACGCCGCCGCCCGGATCAGGTCGATCTTCCGGCTCGCGGGCAGCAGCCCCGAGGCCGTCGACAGCCCGATCGTCATCACCCACCCGGCCGAGCGCGCCCTCGCGCTGCACCTGCTGGGCTTCGGCGCGGCGATCGACGCGATGATCGAGGACGTGGCGCCGCACAAGCTCGCCGCCTACCTGTACGGCGTCGCCGACGCCCTCACCGGGTTCTACGAGAACTGCCCCGTGGTCAAGGGCCCGGACGGCCCTGTCCCAGCGGAGGTGCGGGAGCCGCGCCTCGCCCTGTGCGCCCTGGCCCTGAACACGCTGGTCACCGGCCTCGGCCTGCTGGGCATCACGGTCCCCGAGCGGATGTGAGTGATCACGCGAGTGCACCCGGTGATTAACCGGGTGCACTCGCGTGTTTTACTGGATGTTAGATCCCCCGTGCACGGCATGCCCAGGCGACCACGGGGGGTGCAGGGTGAACCGCTGGTCCATCCGGACCCGGCTGACGGTTCTCGCGGCGACGGTCACCGCCCTGCTCTGTCTCGGCATGGGCATCCTGCTCACGCTCGTGCTGCGCAGCCGGGTCGTCGAGCTGCGCCGGGAGAACGTCGCCAACTCCGCCCTCGGCGTCATCCAGCTGATCAAGCGGGACACACTGCCCGAGGAGATCCCGAAGGTCGGGCCGCTCTCCGACGTGGACGGGCTCCAGGTCGTCAACGCCCAGGGAAAGGTCGTGGCGGGCACCGGGAACCTCGCCGCACTGCCCCGGGTCTCCTCTCTCACGCCGTCGATGGCGAACCCGCACCAGTCCGAGACGGTCTGCGGGACGTTGACGCCGGGCTGCAGGTCGGTCGTGGCCCTGCGGGTCTTCGAGGACCAGGGCGACTGGTTCATCTACGTCATCGACGACCCCGTCCCCTGGTACATCAGCCCTTCCTACGTCGCCCAGCTCGGGGTGGTCGCCCTGATGCTCGTCGCGCTCACCGCGGCGGGCGCGGCGCACACCGTCCGGGTCGCGATGGAGCCCATCACCGATATCCGCGCGCAGGCGACCCGGATCGCCCGCGACATCGGCGAGGGCCGCGGCCGCGGCATGCGGCTCCCGGTGCCGGAGCACGACGACGAACTGCGCGCGATGACCAAGGCCGCGAACCTGGCGCTCGCCCGGCTGGAGGCCACGATCGACCGGGAGCGCGAGTTCACCGCCAACGCCTCGCACGACCTGCGCTCCCCCATCACCGCGATGCGCGCCGAGCTGGACGGGGCGATGCTCTACCCCGACGAGGCCGACTGGCCGGAGACCGCGGAGAAGCTGACGGCGGGCCTCGACCGGCTGTCGGCGCTGGTGGAGGACCTGCTCGTGCTGAGCCGGCTCGACGCGGGCACCGAGGTGGGCAAGGAGCCGGTGGACCTCGCCGAGCTGGTCCGCGCGGAGATCGCGCGGCGGCCGGAGGACCCGCGGGTCCGGATCGACGCGCAGCCGGTGCTGGTGACGGGCGTGCGCGTCCACCTGGCCAGGCTGTTCACGAACCTGCTGGACAACGCGGTCCGGCACGCCAAGGACCGGGTGGTCGTGCGGGTCCGCCCGGACGGGATGCAGGCCGTCCTCGAGGTCGTCAACGACGGCGACACCGTGCCGCCGGAGATGCGCGAGGCGATCTTCGACAGGTTCACCCGCCTCGACGCCTCCCGCAGCAAGGACACCGGGGGCAGTGGACTCGGCCTGGCCATCTGCCGCCAGATCGCGCGCGCCCACAACGGCTCCGTGACGGCCGCGGACGCCGACACGGGTTCCCGGTTCGTCGTCCGGCTTCCGAGGGCGGCAGGGTGACGCTCAGCGCTTCCTGACGTACACCGGGGTGCCGACGGGAGCCATCTTGTAGATGCGCTTGGCGTTGTGCAGGGGGATGCGGATGCAGCCGTGCGACGCGTGCCGCGCCGGGACCTCCGTGGAGCCGTGCATGGCGATGCCGCCGACGAAGTACGCCGGGTAGTACATGGCCCCGAGCCGCCCGGTGTGCCAGCCCTTGACGCGGCGGGTCACCCGGAAGTCGCCGGTCGGGGTCCGGGCGAAGCCGCACACGCCGTGGTCGCAGTAGGACCTGTTGGCGCCGGTCGAGACGTGACTGATGAGGACGGGTCTGCGGCCCTCCCACACGACGAGGATCTGCGGCCGAAGGCGGATCTCGACCCTGCGCCCGTGCGCCGGGACGAGCGGGCGGATCCTGCGCGGGTGCCAGAGCGCGCGGCGGGTCTTGGCGCCGATCCTCGCGGACGGCTTGATCCCGTTGACCTTCTGGAACGCCCAGACCGCCGAGCGGGTCTCCTTGCCGTACCGGCCGTTGACGCGGCCCGGCGCGTACCCGAGCTCCTTCAGCCGCCTCTGGAGGACCCGCACGTCCCTGCCCGCGTCGTGGAACCCGGTCTCGGCCGCCGCCGATCCCCCCGGCACCAGCGTGAGCAGCACGGTCACAGATCCGACGGCGGCGATCCCCAGGCGCATGATCATGACGCTAGGCCGCCCTCCGCCCACCGCAACCCCGCCACACCGCCCACGCCAAGCCTTTACCCCCGCCCACCGCCCGGAACGCCGCGCGGCCCCCGCCTTGGAGGGGCGGGGGCCGCGCGGGACGCGCCGGCGTCTTCAGATCCGCAGACGCCTTCAGGTGCGGCTGAAAAGGCCGGAGAGGCCGCGCAGGACCGTGGACTCGCCGTCATTGGCCTCCGCCATCTCCTCCTTGATGACCTCGGGGTCGCCCGGCACGATCTCGTGCGCCTCGGTGCGGCGGGTGCCGCGGGTCCGCACGACGGGGCTGCGCGTCGTCGTGGCGGTGGCCGCGCGCGAGCGGGTCGCGGCGGGCTTGCGCGCCGCGGTGGTGCGGGTAGAGGCGGCGCGCGTAGTGGTCTTCGCCCGGGTGGCCGCAGGCTTGCGGGTGCCCGTGGTCGCGGCCTTGCGCGTCGTCGAGGCGGCCCGGGTCGTGGTCTTGGTGCCGGTGGCCCGGGTGCCCGCGGCCCGCGTCGCGGTCGTACGGGTCGCGGGCTTGCGCGCCGCCGCGGTCCGGGTGGACGCCGCCCGGGTGCCGGTCGCCCGGGTCGCTGCGGGCTTGCGCGCCGCGGCCGTGCGGGTGCCGGCCGCGCGGGTCGTGGTCTTGGCGGCGGCGCGGGTGCCGGTGGCACGAGCCGTCGTCGCGCGGGCGGCGGTGCCCGAGGTGGCCTTGACGGTCTTGAGCGCCTTGGCCGCGTCCGACATCGCCTTGGCGGCCGTCGCCATCGACTTCGTCGCCGACTTCATCGCGGTCATCGCGGTGTTCATCGACTTGGCCGAGGTCCCGGCCCTGGTGGCCGCGGCCGTCAGCTTGGTGGTGGCCGAGGTCATCTTGGTCGCCGCGGAGTTCACCTTGGTGGCGGCCCTCGCGGGCGTCAGGCCGGCGGCCGCCCTGGTCGTCGTGGCGCGCGTCGTGGTGCTGCGGGCCGCCGTGGTGCGGGTCGCGGGCTTGCGGGCCGCGGCCGTGCGGGTCGCGGGCTTGCGCGCCGCCGTCGTCCGCGTGGTGGTCGAGCGGGTGGCGGGCTTGCGCGCCGCCGCGGTCGTCCGCTTGGCCGTGGTGCGGGTCGCGGCGCCCGCACGGGACGCGGTGGTCCGCGAGGTGACGCGGGTGCCCGTCGTCTTGGCGGCGGCGCTGGTGCGCTTGGCCGCGGGTTTCCTTGCTGCCGTCTTCGTGGCGGCGGACGTGCGCTTCGTCGTAGAACTACGGCGAGTGGTCGCACGCCTCGTTGTATTGGTAGCCACTGATCCATCCCCCCGTAGTGATCAGGTACCGGGGAGATAGCCCGTGACCTGCGGCTTTAAACCGCAGAACGGCAAAATACCCACGCCGCGCCCACGACGGAGACAACCGCCATCACGCGGACAGCCCACGCGGCGTAGCGGAAAACAGCGCATCAAGCCGCCACGGTTTTTGTCCGGCGCGCGCACGCCGGACGGCGCGGCCGCACCGGGACGAACACGGCGCGCACCCGGTGCCCGGCCGCGCGATGAGCGCGGCCGGGCACCGGGGCGGGACGACCTTCGCCGGGTCCGGTCAGACGCCCAGCGGGTGCCAGACCGTGCGCGTCTCCAGGACCGCGGTCATGCGGCGGGTACCGGGATCGGCGGTCCAGTCCTCCTCGGCGGGGCGCAGGACGCGCTTGAGGTTGCCCGCGGCGGCGCGCTCGCAGTCGGCGGCGAGTTCCGGGGACGCGCCCGCGAGGTCGATCGCGTTGACGTCCATGTGCCCGGCCAGCCACGGCGCCAGTTCCTCGCGCACGCCGGTCAGGATGTTGACGACACCGCCCGGCAGGTCGGAGGTCGCCAGCACCTCGGCGAACGTGACGGCCGGGAGCGGCGCGTCGGCGACGACCACCGCGGTGCTGCCCGTCGCGATGACGGGCGCGAGCACCGACACCAGGCCGAGCAGCGGCGCGTCCCGCGGCGCGAGCACCCCGACGACGCCCGTGGGCACCGGCGCGGAGACGTTGAGGAACGGCCCGGCGACCGGGTTCGTCCCGCCGGCGACCGCCGCGATCTTGTCGGTCCAGCCCGCGTACCAGACCCAGCGGTCCACCGCGGCGTCCACCTCTGCCTCCGCGGCCTCACGCGCCAGGCCGCCCGCGCGCAGCTCCTCGACGAACTGGGCGCGCCTGCCCTCCAGCATCTCGGCGATCCGGTAGAGGATCTGGCCGCGGTTGTAGCCCGTGCGGGCCGCCCAGCCGTCGGCCGCCTTGCGGGCCGCCACGACGGCGTC
This sequence comes from Actinocorallia herbida, assembly GCF_003751225.1. Lineage (NCBI taxonomy): Bacteria > Bacillati > Actinomycetota > Actinomycetes > Streptosporangiales > Thermomonosporaceae > Actinocorallia > Actinocorallia herbida. The sequence continues at coordinate 9,753,267 of NZ_RJKE01000001.1, read as the reverse complement.
GCGGACGTCCTTGCGCGAGGCGTGCGCGGCATGGGCGAGGAACTCCCCGCGCGCGTCGTTCACCACGAAGGACCTGCCGGACTCCGATCGCGGGAAGGCCCCGCCGATGAACAGCTTGTAGGTCTTGCGCACTGCCAGCCGCATCGGCCCGCCGTTCCCTTCGTCTCGCGGCGGCGCGGGCGCCGTCGCACTCCCGGCCGCATCCTTGCGCTCCTCGGCACGGCGCGCCTTCGCGCGCCGCTTCTTGTCAACTCTGGGCAAGGTAGGCCTCCAGCCCCTGCCTACCGCCCTCGCGCCCGTGACCGGACTCCTTGAACCCGCCGAACGGCGACGCCGGGTCGAACTGGTTGAACGTGTTGGCCCACACGACGCCCGCACGGAGCTTGTCGGCCACCGCGAGGATCCGGGAGCCCTTCTCCGTCCAGATGCCCGCGGACAGCCCGTAGGGGGTGTTGTTGGCCTTCTCGACGGCCTCGGCGGGGGTACGGAACGTCAGCACCGACAGGACGGGCCCGAAGATCTCCTCGCGGGCGATCCGGTGGCTCGCCGCGACCTCGGTGAAGACCGTCGGGGCGAACCAGAAGCCGCGCTCGGGCAGGTCGCACGAGGGCGCCCACACCTCGGCGCCCTCGGCGGTGCCCGCGTCGACCAGCTCCCGGATGCGGGCGAGCTGCGCGGCGGAGTTGATCGCGCCGACGTCGGTGTTCTTGTCCAGGGGGTCGCCGACGACCAGCGTCGCCATCCTGGCGCGCAGCCGGGCCAGCAGCTCCTCGGCCACCGACTCCTGCGCCAGCAGCCGCGACCCGGCGCAGCACACGTGCCCCTGGTTGAAGAAGATCGCGTTGACGATCCCCTCGACCGCCTCGTCCAGCGGGGCGTCGTCGAAGACGATGTTGGCGCCCTTGCCGCCCAGCTCCAGGCCGAGCCGCTTGGACGTGCCCGCGACCGACCTGGCGATGCTCTTGCCGACCGCGGTGGACCCGGTGAAGGCGACCTTGTCGACGCCCGGGTGCTCCACGAGCAGCCGGCCCGTCTCCCCCGCGCCCGTCACGATGTTGACGACGCCCGGGGGCAGCTCGGCCTGGCGGCAGATCTCCGCGAAGGCCAGGGCGGTCAGCGGGGTCGTCTCGGCGGGCTTGAGCACCACGGTGTTGCCGCACGCCAGCGCCGGGGCGATCTTCCAGGCCAGCATGAGCAGCGGGAAGTTCCACGGGATGACCTGCGCGGCGACGCCCAGCGGGGTGGTGCCGTACCCGGCGTGCTCCAGCTTGTCGGCCCAGCCCGCGTGGTAGAAGAAGTGCGCCGCGACCTGCGGAAGGTCGAAGTCGCGGGTCTCCCGGATGGGCTTGCCGTTGTCGAGCGACTCCAGGACGGCGAGTTCGCGCGAGCGCTCCTGGATCAGCCGGGCGATCCGGAACAGGTACTTGGCCCGTTCGGCCCCCGGCATCGGCCCCCAGACGTTCTCGAAGGCGGTCCGGGCGGCGGCGACGGCCCGGTCGACGTCCTCGGCCCCGGCCAGGGCCACCTCGGCGAGCACCTCCTCGGTGGCCGGGTTGACCGTCTCGAAGGTCTCCTTGGCGGCGGTGAACGCGCCGTCGATGAACAGGCCGTAGTCCGCGCGCAGGTCCACCACGGAGGTCGACTCGGGCGCGGGCGCGTAGCCGTCGGCGAAGGTCATTGATCAGTCCAGGGAGAAGTAGTCGGGGCCGGAGTAGACGCCGGTGGCGAGCTTCTCCCGCTGCATGAGCAGGTCGTTGAGCAGGCTCGACGCGCCGATCCGGAACAGGGCGGGGTCGAGCCAGCGCGGCCCGGCGACCTCGCGCACCTGGACGAGCATCTTGAGCGCGTCCTTGGTGGTGCGGATGCCGCCCGCGGGCTTCACCCCGACGATCCTGCCGCGCTCGGCGGCGAAGTCCCGGACCGCCTCCAGCATCACCAGCACGACGGGCGCGGTCGCCGCGGGCTGGATCTTGCCGGTGGAGGTCTTGATGAAGTCGGCCCCCGCGAGCATCGCCAGCCAGGACGCCCTGCGCACGTTGTCGTAGGTGGCCAGTTCGCCCGTCTCCAGGATGACCTTGAGATGGGCGTCGCCGCACGCGTCCTTCACCGCGGTGATCTCGTCGAAGACCTTCGCGTAGTCGCCCGCGAGGTAGGCGCCCCGGTCGATCACCATGTCGATCTCGGTGGCGCCGTCCAGGACGGCCTGCCGGGTGTCGGCGAGCTTCACCGCGAGCGGCGCCCGGCCGGACGGGAACGCGGTCGCGACCGAGGCGATGCCGACGCCGGTGTCCGCGAGCGCCTCGACCGCGACCTTCACCAGGTCGGGGTAGACGCAGACGGCCCCGACGGTCGGCGCGCCGGGCGCCGTGTGCACGGCCTTCCCGCACAGCGCCCTGACCTTGCCGGGGGTGTCGGCGCCCTCCAGGGTGGTCAGGTCGACCATGGAGATCGCCAGGTCGATCGCCGCGGCCTTCGACTCGTTCTTGACCGACCGGGTGGCCAACCGCGCGGCGCGCGCCCGCGCCCCGAACTCGTCGACTCCCGGCAGCCCGTACAGGACCCGCCGAAGCTCTGTGGTACTCGTCACCTGACACAGCATCCGCCATCCGGGCGCTCCGGCCAAATCTGCCCCCCGAACTGCGGAGATCCGGACAAACCTCTCGACGACTCAGCCGGGAGGTTTAGGGGAATCACCAAAGAGGGGGTGAAGCAACATGTTCGAGGAAGCTCAGTACTTCGCACCCGTCAAGCAGGACGAGCACGGCGGGGTGACGGTCGAACTCGGCCGCGATCACCCGGGGTTCGCCGATCCGGTTTACCGGGAGCGGCGGAACGCGATCGCCCGGCTGGCGCTGGAGTACCGCAAGGGCGATCCGCTGCCCGAGGCGACCTACACCGACGAGGAGCACGAGGTCTGGCGGCTGGTGTCGGCGGAGCTCGACGCCAAGCACCGGCGGTACGCGGCCGCGGAGTACCTCGCGGCCAAGGCGCGGCTCGGGCTGCCCGCGGACCGCATTCCGCAGCTCCAGGAGGTCACCGACGGCCTACGGCCGCTCACCGGGTTCGGATACCTGCCCGCTGCCGGGCTGGTGCCTCTGCGGGAGTTCTACGGCTCGCTGGCGGATTCCCTCTTCCACGCCACGCAGTACATCCGGCACCACAGCACGCCCTTCTACACGCCGGAGCCCGACGTCCTGCACGAGGTGCTCGGCCACGGCAACGCGCTCGCGTCCGACCGGTACGCGGCGCTGTACCGGGCCGCCGGCAAGGCGGCGCGACGGGTGGAGACGCCCGAGGCGCTGGAGTTCGTCTCCAGGGTCTTCTGGTTCACCATGGAGTTCGGGGTGATCGCCGAAGGAGCCGAACTCAAGGCGTACGGCGCAGGAATCCTGTCGTCCTACGGCGAGATCGAGGAGTTCCGCTCGATGGACGTCCACCCGCTGGACCTGCGCGTCATGGGCGCCACCGACTACGACATCACCAAATACCAGACCGACCTCTTCCGCGCCGAGTCCCTGGACCACCTGGAAGACGTCGCCGGTACCTTCTGGGACACCTGCACCGACGACTCCATCAGGTCCCTGACGCGCGCCTGAGGGCGCTCAGCCCACCTTTTTGAGGGTGCCGTCGTAGGAGGGTGCGTTCTCGGCGAGGTCGTCCTGGTCGGCGTACCACTGGTGGCGGAGGCCCTTGGCGATCGCGGTGAGGCGGACTATGCCGGATTTGTTAGGGGTGCAGTTGGGGGTCTGCTCGTCGAGGCGGAGTTCGTGCTTGCCCGCCTTGACGTACCGGACGGTGCCGGTGCACTGGATCTCGCCGTTCTGGTAGTACTGCACCGACCCGGTGTCCGCCCCTCCGGGGAGCGCGAGCTGCACCTCCCAGCCCTTTTCGTCGGTGGCCAGGGCGCCCCGCCAGGTGCCGGAGTAGGCCCGGGGGAAGGCGCCGGCCGCCTTCGGGGAGGCGACGAGGTTCTGGGTGGGCGACCGGCTTTCCCGGCGCTCGTCGTCATCGCTCAGCACCGCGAACAGCCCGACCCCGGCGAGGACGGCGCAGGCGCCGACGGCGACCCCCGCCACGAAAGCCGTCCGCGGGCTCGGGCGGCGGTGCCGGACGCGAACGCCGGGGGGCGGCTGGTGCACGTTCTGATCTCCCGGGGGCTGGAGCGCTACCAGCCCAGTATGGACCCGGCGGCCGGGAAACCCCCTCCCGTCTCTCGGCCGCCGGGCCGTCGGACCACACGGGAACTTGTGGCCGGCCGCGCAGGGACGGGGTCCGGGGAACCCGTCCTGAGGAGGGGCGGACCCGCCTTCCGCGGCCGAGATCCAGTCTGGGCTACCGAGACCCGTCCGCGCATCGGTAGAACTCCCGATATGGCGCGCGGTCTCAGCAACGAAACAGGCTTATCGCCCGCCGCGTCCGATCCAGGCGGCGACCTGGGCGCGGGAGCCGAACCCGAGCTTGCTCAGGATCTGCTCCACATGGGAGTCGACGGTCTTCTTGGCGATCGTCAGCCGCTCGCCGATCTGCCGGTTCGACAGGCCCGCCGCGACGAGCAGCGCGATCTCCCGCTGCCGGGGCGTCAGCGCGGGCCGCGAAGCCGCCTCACCGTCGCCCAGGGCGTAGGCGACGGTCTCGTCCAGGGACCGGCGGGTGCCCGCGGTGAAGGCCGTGTGGAAGGCGCGCGGACCGAGGAGCTCACGGGTCTTCGCCTCGCACACCGCCCTGTCCTCGACGTACTCGGTGAGGCCGGGGCCCATCCCGTAGTCGTCGCGCATGCGCTGGACCCCGCCGAGCAGCGCGGCCGCCCTCTCCGGGTCGTCCTGGGCGAGCGCGATCGCGGCGAACGCGTCGACGGCCATGGCCACGCCCAGGTGGTCGGACAACCTCCGCTTGACGACGACCGCGGCGCGCAACCGGGCCCCGGCGAGATCGGCCCGGCCCACCGCGAGTTCGGCCATCGCCTGCATCCAGTCGCCGAACGAGCGGGCGTAGACGTCGCCGCTGCGCGCGCACAGGGCGCGCTGCTCCTCCAGGAGCACGATCGCCTTCTCCGGGTGGCCCGTGCGCAGCAGGCAGGCGGCGTGCCCGACCATGCTGAGGGCGAGGCCGGGCATGGCGCCACCGGCCTCGGCGAACAGCGCGCAGCCGCGGGCGTACCAGCCCAGGGCCGCCTCCAGGTCGCCGACCGTGAACAGCGCGTTCCCGCAGTTGTAGGCGAACCACCCGCGCTCCTCCGGGGCGGCCCGCTCCGAGGCCTCCGCCCACAGGCCGAAGACGGATTCCGGCGGCAGCACGCCGAGGAAGGCCGACAGCCAGTGCCGGACCGTCCTGACGTCCGTGCACGACGGGCGCCTCTCCAGCACCTTGTCGAGGTAGTAGGCGCCCTCCCGGACGTACCCGCAGGCGACCCACAGGTACCGCAGCCGCCGGGCGAGCTCGTACCCGGCCTCCTCCTCTTCGGGGTCCGCGAGGCTGAAATCGAGGGCCGCGCGCAGGTTGGAGAACTCGGCGTTCATCCGGTCGAACCAGGCGTACTGCTCGGCGCCGGCCCAGCCCTCGTCGAACCGCCGGGCCATCTCCAGGAAGTGGTCGCGGTGCCTGCGCCGCAGCGCCGGCTCCTCGCCGAGCCCCGCGAGCCAGGTCGCGCCGTACTCGCGAACGGTGTCGAGCATCCGGAACCGCTCCCCGCCCGGCTCCCGGACGACGATCGACTTGTCGACCAGCCCGGCGAGCACGTCGAGCACCGCCTCGGCGGGCAGGGTGCCGTCGGCGCAGACGTGTTCGGCGCCCTCGAGGTCGAAGTCGCCGTTGAACACCGACAACCGCGCCCACAGCAGCCGCTCGCGCGGCTCGCACAGCTCGTGGCTCCAGCCGACGGCGGTCCGCAGATTGCCGTGCCTGCCTTCGCGGCCCGGCTCCTCCAGCAGGCGGAACCTGTCGTCCAGGCGGGCCACGAGCTGCCGGACGGTGAGGGTGCGCAACCGGACCGCGGCGAGTTCGATGGCCAGGGGCAGCCCGTCGAGCCGCTCGCACAGCGCGACGGCGAGATCGCGGTCCCGGTCGAAGCCGGGGTCCGCCTCGGCGGCGAGGGTGTGGAAGAGGGTGACGGCGTGGTCGCCCGGCGGCAGCGGCGCGAGCGCCAGGGTGCGTTCGCCCGGCACCCGCAGCGGCTGCCTGCTGGTGGCCAGGACGCGCAGGCCGGGCGCGGCGGCGAGGAGGCCGGAGACCAGTTCGCCGCACGCGCCGACCAGGTGCTCGCAGGTGTCGAGGACGAGCAGCGCCCGCCGCCCGGACAGATGGTCGCGCAGCACGGCCACGGGTGCGCGCAGGTCACGGTCGCGCAGGCCGAGCCCGGCGCGGACCGCGTAGGCGAGCAGTCCCTCGTCGCGCAGGGCCGACAGTTCGACGAACCAGACCCCGTCCGGGGCGGCGTCCGCCAGGTCGGCGGCCGCCGCGAGCGCCACCCGGGTCTTGCCTACGCCGCCGACCCCGGTCAGGGTCAGCAGTCTGCTCCCGGCGAGCAGCCTGCGGACGTCGGCCACCTCGCGGCGGCGCCCGATCAGCCGGGAGGCCGGGGCGGGAAGATTCCCGGCAGCGACAGGCGATGGTTCGTGCACCGGCTCACCTCAGACTCCGTCCGGGGTTTTCCGCGCATCGTATCCCGCCGGAGCGCTGCGGCACCGGCCGATCACCTACAGTTTCCGGTGCCGACTGGTCATCCCGGGACGCGGGCGACCGCGAAGACGGTCTGCCCGAACGGGGGCCGGACCAGCCGTTCGATGAACCGGGTGGTGGGGATCACCGTCCGGTCGTAGATCTTGACCAGGCGCGGGTCGGGGTAGCCGACGCCGCCGCGGCGGACCGCGGCCCACCAGGCGATGCCGCCGAGGAAGTTGATCGGCTTCAGCACCTCGGCCTCCAGACCGGCCCCGGCGATGGTCGCGCCGAGCGTCTTGGGGGTGTACCGGGTGACGTGGCCGACCTTGCGGTCGAAGTCCCCGTACAGCTGCATGTAGCCGGGCACCCAGATGACGATGCGGCCACCGGGCTCGACGACCGCGGCGAGGTCCTTGAGCGCCTGGACGTCCTCGGCGATGTGCTCGAGGACGTTCATCATCACGACGGTGTCGACCTTCTGGCGGATCTCGACCTTGGCCGGGAGCGCCAGCGAGAGCACCTCCACGGCGCCGTCGTCGGCGTACCGCTTGGTCAGCTGCTCGACGCAGTACGGGTCGTTGTCGCTCACGGCGAGGTAGTCGAGCCGTCCGGCGAACTGCTCGGAGAAGTGGCCGAGTCCCGACCCGATCTCCAGCAGCGACCGTCCGACGTGCGGCGCGACCATGTCGTATTCGTACTTGCGGTAGTTGCGCGCCTCGTCCCCGCCCAGGTGGTTCTCGAGGGCGCCTTCGCCCGCGGCGGGCTGGACCGGCTGGATGTTCTCGGACACGTCATGGAGCCTACAGTCAGGGCCCGGTCCTCGCCCCTCCTCCGGGGTTTCAGGCGAGCGTGAGCGCGCGCCCGACTTGCGCGGCCGCGCTGCGCAGGACCGCCGCGTCGGCGGCGACCCGGCCGAGCCGCTGGGGCCGGCACGACACGCCCAGCGCGCCGACCACGACGCCCTGGGCGTCGGTGACGGGCACCGCGGCGCAGCCCGTGCCGAGCGCGTACTCCTCGCGGTCGACCGACAGGCCGTCCAGGGTGAGGGCGTGCTCCAGCCTGGCGCGCTCGGTGATGGTGTTGCGGGTCAGCGACACCAGCGGGTGGCGCGCGAGGTAGTCGCGGCGGTGCTCGTCGTCGAGCTGGCCGAGCAGGCACTTGCCGATCGCGGTGGCGTGCGCCGACTCGTCGAAGCGGACCCACTCGTCGACGCGCGGGGTGCGCGGCGAGTCGGCGATGTCGATGAGCCGGATGCGGTCCTCCTCGTGCACGGCGAGGTAGGCGGCCGCCCCGAGGGTCTTGCGCAGCGCGTCGAGGATCGGGCGGACCCGGCTCAGCACGACCTGGCCGTGGCCTTTGCCGTGCAGTTCGCCGACCCGCTCCCCCATGACCCAGGCCCCGTCGGGCAGCTTGACGATGTAGCCCTCATGGGCGAGCGTGCGCAGCAGGTGGTAGGCCGTCGCGAGCGGCAGCGTGGTCTCGCGGGCGAGCTGCTTGGCCGGCGCCCCGGAGGGATGCTCGGAGATGCACTCCAGAAGATGGAGCGCGCGCTGAACCGACGCGATCAACGTGGGTCTGCGTGTCTCGTTCATCACGCAAAGCGAACACCGTGCCGAGCAGGACGGTCAAGCGGTTTCGCCAACTCCGTCCCGAACGGTGTCCTCAGCCTCTTCCACGCCGGGCAGGATCGGGGGCACCGACTTCCGCTTGCGCGTCTTGCCCGCCAGGCGGCGGGGGGTCGGCGCGGCGGCGCCGGGGTCCGGGGTGGTCGCTGGGGTGGTCTCGTCCGACATGGGTCACGACCTTAGCGGCGAATCCGTCTCGCCCTGGTGAAGCGATGGTGCCCTGCGGACAAAGACCGCGGGGGTGAAAGCCCGGAGGCCGGGACGGAATCCGTCCCGGCCGCCGTGTGCGCTCACGATACCGGTGCTCGCGCGCCGGGAACGTCGTCGTACTAGAGGCGCTCGATGATGGTGGCGTTGGCCTGGCCGCCGCCCTCGCACATCGTCTGGAGGCCGTAGCGGCCGCCGGTGCGCTCCAGCTCGTGCAGCAGCTTGGCCATGAGGATGCCGCCGGTGGCGCCCAGCGGGTGGCCGAGGGCGATCGCGCCGCCGTTCGGGTTCACCTTGGCCAGGTCGGCGCCGAGCTCCTTCTGCCAGCCGAGGACGACCGGGGCGAACGCCTCGTTGATCTCGGTGACGTCGATGTCGTCCATCTTCAGGCCCGACTTCTTGAGGGCCTTCTCGGTCGCCGGGATCGGGCCGGTCAGCATGTAGACCGGGTCCGAGCCCGCGAGGGCGAGGGTGTGGATGCGGGCCCGCGGGGTCAGTCCGTGGGTGCGCACGGCCTCTTCGGAGGCGATGAGCAGCGCGGACGCGCCGACCGCGATCTGGGAGGAGACGGCCGCGGTGATGACGCCGCCCTCGCGCAGCGGCTTCAGGCCCGCCATCTTCTCGAGGGTGGTGTCGGGGCGGGCGCACTGGTCGCGCTCGACGCCCGCGATCGGGGCGATCTCGCGGTCGAAGTAGCCGGCCTCGATGGCCTTGCCCGCGCGGATGTTGGACTCGAGGGCGAACGCCTCGAGGTCCTCACGGGACAGGCCCCACTTCTCGGCCATCAGCTCGGCACCGCGGAACTGGGAGATCTCCTGCTTGCCGTAGCGCTCGCCCCAGCCCTCGCCGTACGGGAAGCCCGCGACGGCGCCGTCGGCGGTGAACGGCACGGACGCGCCCATGGGCACGGCCGCCATGTTCTCGACGCCGGCCGCGATGACCAGGTCCTGGGTGCCGGACAGGACACCCTGCGCGGCGAAGTGGATCGACTGCTGCGACGAGCCGCACTGGCGGTCGATGGTGACGCCGGGCACGCTCTCGGGCAGGCCTGCGGACAGCCACGCGGTGCGCGCGATGTCGAGGGTCTGCATGCCGACCTGCATGACACAGCCCATGATGACGTCCTCGACCGCGGACGGGTCGATGCCCGTGCGCTCGACGAGGGACTTGAGCACGTGGGCGCCGAGGTCGGCGGAGTGGACTCCGGCCAGCGCGCCCTTCTTGGTCCCGACGGGGGTACGGACCGCTCCGACGATGTACGCCTCGGCCACTGCGCCTCCAAAGCTCTAAGGGGTGGGTTCCGTCCCATTGAACCGAATGGGGTTCGGTCAGAGATAGCTTACCCGCCGGTACCCCGCAAGTCGAAGGTGACCCCGGACACGGGCCGGAAAACCCCCGAAAACCCCTGGACAGGCGCCAGAAAAGGCCCTGACCTGGGGCGAAGGGCCTTCCGTAGGTCCCGCGGCCCTACCGGGGCAGCCCGGAGCGCTCCCGGGACAACTCCGCGAGGTCTCCCGAGGTGCCCAGGGACTCCTTGCTCATCCGGTCCAGCAGTTCGGTGAGCTCGGGATGCCGGTCGGGATCCCACCCTTCCAGAAGGTCGTCGAGGCCGCGGCGGCGGGTCTCCCAGACCCGCTCGGCGTACGCGCGGCCGGTGTTCGTGATCGCCAGGACCTCGCCCTCGCGGTCCACCAGCCCCTCGGCGACCAGCTCGTCGACGTAGTGCCGCCCGTGGGAGCGCGTGGTGTCGGCGTTCCCGGCCAGCTCGCGGCCGGTGATGCTGCCCGCCTGGGCGATCCGGCAGAGCGCCCAGATGCTGCCCGCCGGAAGGTCGAGGCCGCTGCGCGCCGCGAGCTGGGCGTACAGGACGCGGGCCTCGGGGTCGCGGCGCAGCAACCGGGCGAGGCACAGTTCGAGTTCCGCGCGCGACGACCGGGCCGAGGGCGCGCCCATGCTCTCGCCCATGCCCGCCTCGCGGGTGGCGGTCTTCAGGGGCACCTCGCGCAGGAACCAGCTCGCGATGAACGCGGTCGCGGCGACGGGCACCGCGCACAGGAAGACCGTCTGGATGGAGTCCGAGTACGCGCCGAGGATCGCCTCGGCCTGCGGGGCCGGAAGCCGCCGCAGGACCGCCGAGTTCTCCTGGACCTGCGCCGGATCGACGCCGGGCGGGAGAGTGATCCCGCGCAGCGCCTGGGCCACGTTGGTCGCGAGCTGGTTGCTGAAGATCGTCCCGAACACCGCGACGCCGAACGAGCCGCCGATCGAGCGCAGGAACGTGTTCCCGGACGTCGCCGCCCCCAGGTCCTCGTACGGGCTCGAGTTCTGCACCGCGATGATGAGCACCTGCATCACGCAGCCGAGGCCGACGCCGAGGGTCGCGAAGTACAGGCTCTGCTCCAGCACCGACGTCTCGGGCGACAGCCGCGAGCACAGCGCCAGCGCGACGGTCATCAGCCCCGTCCCGATGATCGGGAAGGGCCGGTAGTGGCCCGTGCGGGTGATCAGCAGCCCCGACGTGATCGACGCGACCAGCACGCCGGCCATCTGCGGCAGCAGGCTGAGCCCCGACATCGTCGGCGACTCCCCCTTGACGACCTGGAGGTAGACCGCGAAGTAGGTGACCGAGCCGAACAGCGCGAACCCGATGACGAACGCGAGGAACCCCCCGACGGAGAAGACCGGGTTGCGGAAGAGGTGCAGCGGGAGCACGGGCTCGGCGGCCCGCCTCTCCACGGACCACCAGACGACGATCAGGACGACCGCCGCCGCGAACAGCCCGATGATGACCGGGGAGTTCCACGGGTACTCGGTGCCGCCCCACGTCGTGCCGAGCACCAGGCAGACCGCGGCGCCGGCGATCGCCGCGGTGCCCGCGTAGTCGATCCGGTGCCGGGTCCCGTTCTTCTTGCCGTGCAGCACCACCGACACCAGCACGAGGGCGACGACCCCGATCGGCACGTTGACGTAGAACACCCACCGCCACGTCAGGTTGTCCACGAAGAAGCCGCCGAGCAGCGGCCCCGCGACGCTCGCCACGCCGAACACGCCGCCGAAGAAGCCCTGGTACCTGCCGCGCTCGCGGGGCGGCACGACATCGCCGACGATCGCCATGCCGAGCACGATCAGGCCGCCGCCGCCGAGCCCCTGGAAGGCGCGGAACACGATGAGCGACAGCATGTTCCAGGCCGCGCCGCACAGCACCGACCCGACGAGGAAGATGATGATCGCGGAGATGTACAGCCGCTTGCGCCCGTACTGGTCGCCGAGCTTGCCCCACAGCGGCGTCGAGGCGGTGCTGGCCAGCAGGTAGGCGGTGACGACCCAGGCCAGGTGGTTCAGCCCGCCGAACTCGCTGACGATCGTCGGCAGCGCGGTGGAGACGATGGTCTGGTCGAGCGCGCCGAGCAGCATGCCGAGCATCAGCGCGCCGATCACCACCCACACGCCGCCGCGCGAAGCCTCCCCCGTCTGCCCGCCCATCGCTTCCTCCCGACCGGACGCCTACCCTGCGGCGGTTCCGGGACAATCCCCGCAGGCCGTCAAGATTCCCCCGACCCGACCCGCGCTCAGCGGGCGGGGCGCCCCGGCGAAGCCGGTTCTCAAGCGCCCCTCCCGCTGAGCGCCGATAAATCCGTCTACTGTGGGCGCATGGACGGGATCGTCACCCTGGTTTTGCTCGCCATCCTCGCGACCTTCTGCATCCGCTGGGCAGCGGTCAAGCTGCGGCTGCCCGCACCCATGGCGAGCTCGGTCGCCATCGTCTTCGTGCTCGTGGTCCTCGGCTTGTGGGGCGAGACACTCAAATAACGGCGAACCGCCCAGCCCTCGGCTACGTCTCATCGTGTTGACCATGCCCTGGGGAGGGAGCCGCCGTGTCGACCACAGCCGCCTCAGCCGGGACCCTTTCCACGTTCCTCGTCCGGCTCGCCGACTTCGCCGAGCCGTCCCCGCACGACGACGTCCTCGACGTCGCGTGCGGACCGAGCCTGATGGCGCACGCGCTGGAGGGACGGGTCGGCCGGATCACCGTCGCGGGGATCGGGCCCGAACCGTCGGGACAGGGGTTTCCCGCCGATCCGTCCGCGCTGCCGTTCGCGGACGGGTCGTTCTCGCTCGTCACCGCCCGTTTCGCCCTGCACCGCCTGACCGACCCGGCCGCCGCCCTGCGCGAGATGCTGCGCGTCTGCCATCCGTCGGGCCGGATCGTGCTGGCCGACCTGGCCCGCACCAACCTGTCCAGCGACCACCGCGACGCCCTGGAACGCGTCCGCGACCCCGGATTCCGGAGCATCCCGCGCATAGACGGACTGCTGGCCATGGTCGAGGGGGCGGGCGCCCGGATCACCGGGATGGACCTGCTCAGCGTCGAGCGCCCGGCCGCCCCGTGGCTGGAGGCCGCGCCCAGCCCCGCGATCGCCGAACGGCTGCGCGAGGTGCTGCTCGCCGAGGTCGACGGCGGGCCGAAGACCGGGGCGAAGCCACGGGTCATCGGCGGCGAGCTGTGGTTCACCCAGACCTGGGCGCATCTCGTGGCCCGGCCCGCCGGGGCGTAGCCGCCGAGGGCGGGCCGCCGCTCAGTCGAGCGGCAGCTCGAACCAGACGGCCTTGCCGTTGGGTGTGGGGCGCGAGCCCCAGCGGGCGGCGATCTGGTCGACCAGGTACAGGCCGCGGCCGCCCTCATCGGTCTCGCCCGCGTTGCGGATGCGGGGGAGGCGGAGGTCGGGGTCGAAGACCTCGACCCAGAGGGCGCGGGCGCCTCGGCGGAGGCGGAGGCGGAACTCCGGCTTCACCGGCTCGGGGCGGCCCAGACCGCCGCTGAGGTCCCAGTCGTCCTCGTCGAAGGAGAGTTCGGGAGCGCCGACCAGGGCGCGTTTCTGGGCGGGGACGTTGGTGGCGTGCAGGACGACGTTGGTGACGATCTCCGACACCAGCAGGCAGGCGGTCTCGGCGGCGTCGTCGCCCAGGCCCCAGGCGGTGAAGGTGTCGGACGCGAGCCTGCGCGCCTCGGAGACCATGATCGGCTCTGCCGGGAAGGTGCGCTCGCGCACCGCGAGCTCCTCCGGCGCGGTCCGGATGACCACCAGCGCCACGTCGTCGTCGATCTCGCCGGGCACCGCGGAGAACACCGCGTGCGCGACGCCCTCGACATCGCCGCGCGACGCCCGGGAGACCGCGGCCCGCACGAGGCCGCGGGACTCCTCGCCGGTGAAGAACGAGCCGTCCGCCTTGGGCCGTCCCTCGGTGAGGCCGTCGGTGTAGAGCACCAGCATGCTGCCGGGCGCCAGGACGACGGTCTCCTCCTCGAAGGCGGCGTCGCCGCCGAGGCCCGCGTGGCGCATGCCGAGCATCGCGCCGGTCGACCTGCTGAAGTCGAGGTCGCCGACGATGTCGCCGACGGCCAGCAGGGGCGGGTGGTGGCCCGCGTTGGCCCAGGTCAGCTCGCGTGACCAGGCGTCGTAGACGAAGTAACTGCACGACACCACCGGTGGGCGCGGGGTGTCGGGACGGGCCATGCCGCGCGTCCACTCGTCCAGCTTGCGCATGATGTCGGCCGGGGACTTGTCGTCCTGGGCGAAGGCGCGCAGCGCGGCGCGCAGCTGCCCCATGACGGCCGCGGCACGGGCCCCGCGGCCCTCCACGTCGCCGATGACGATGCCGACCCGGCCGGCCGAGAGCGGGATCACGTCGTACCAGTCGCCGCCGACCTGGGTCTGCACGCCCTGGCCGTGGGACTCCAGCGGCGGGGCGGGCTCGTACCGCCAGGCGATCTTCAGTCCGTCGAGGTCCGGGGGTCGCTCGCCCGGCAGGAGCTGGCGCTGGAAGGCGAGCGCGGTCTGGCGCTCCTCCTCGAACAGCAGCGCGTTGTCGATCGACAGCGCCACCCGGGACGCGATCGCGCCGACGAGGGTGCGGTCGAACTCGTCGTAGTGCGGGTCGGGACGGCGGCCCAGGTTCGACAGGGCGAGGCTCATCACGCCGAGCACCTCGCCGCGCGCCACCAGGGGCGCCGCGATCATCGAGGTGACGCCGAAGGCGCTGTCCGGGCCCGTGGACTCGGCGAGGACCGCGTCCCTGCGCCGGATCGCCTTGGCCGCGTGGTCGTCGTAGGGGTAGTCGACCTGCTCGCCGGGCTCGGCCCAGGTGCCGGGCGGGGGCGTCCAGTCGCGCGCGTGCGCGGCCACCCTGCGCACCAGCTTGTCGCCGGTCACCAGGTCGATGAACAGGTGGTCGGCGAACTGCGGGACCAGGGTGCCGGCGACCGCGCGCAGCGTCACGTCGAGTTCCAGCGACGCGGCGAGGCGGGTGCCGATGCGGTCGAGCAGGCCGTACCTGTCCTGTTCGCGCTGGTTGCTGCGCAGCGCCTCGCGGGCGAAGATCGCCACCCCGTCGATCGAGCCCGACGGATGGCGCAGCGGGACGGCCTGGGCGCGCGTGTACACGGGCGTGCCGTCGTCGCGCAGGTTGCAGAAGGTGCCCTCCCAGACGCCGCCCTTGAGGACATGCCTGGCCAGGTCCATGGCCTGGTCGTGGTCCTCCTCGGCGATGCCCAGCGAGAGCACGCTCTGCCCGATGAACTCGTCGCCGCCGAAGCCGAACAGCTTCTTGGCGAAGGCGTTGATCGAGATGATGTTGCTGAAGCGGTCCGTGACGATGACCGCCATCTCCATCTGGCTGAAGACCGTCTCCGGCGGCAGCTCCGCGTCGAAGCCGGGTGCTCCGGCCATGGCCCGCGCCCCGTCCTCGGCGGCACTCCACTGGCTCATCCGCTCACCTCCGGCGCCCATTCAACGATGAACGCCGAGCATGCGGCGGGAAAAATATGGAGATCGTCGGCCAAGATGTCAGAGCTTCGCGACGAACACGTGCTCGGCGATACGCCGTGGCAGCTCTGTCTCAGGACCGTCCCCGGAGTCGTCACAGATAACTCGCACACCATCGTCGTCGCCTACCGCGAGAGTCACCTCGCGTCCGGGTTGTATCCCGATCTGCTTGAGTTTAAGCATTTGATCGTGATCCGCCTGGACCTGTTCACCGATCCGCCGGATCACGGCCGCCTGTCCGTCACGTGTGGCGGCGGTCGTCATGGCCGTCACGGGCTCCGCGGAGGCCGCGGCGCGGCCGCCCAGCTCCTCCAGCCCGGGGATCGGATTGCCGTGCGGGCACGCCGTCGGGTTGTCCAGCAGGGCGACCAACCTGGCCTCCACCTGCTCGGACATGACGTGCTCCCACCGGCAGGCCTCGGCGTGCACGTCCTCCCAGGGCAGGCCGATGACGTTCACCAGCAGGCATTCGGCGAGACGGTGCTTGCGCATCACCCGGACGGCGAGTTCACGGCCGGATTCGGTCAGCACCAAGTGCCGGTCGCCCTCGACGCGGAGCAGACCGTCGCGTTCCATCCTGGCCACCGTCTGGCTCACGGTCGGGCCGCTCTGTGAGAGCCGCTCGGCGATCCGTGCCCGGAGCGGGACGATGCCCTCTTCCTCAAGCTCGAACACCGTGCGGAGATACATCTCCGTAGTGTCGATCAGTCCGTGTGAGCTCAAGGTCCCTCCACTCTCCAGCTGGCAGTCTACTTCGCAGCCGCCCCCCGGATGCCCGAGTCTCCGGGCTTTGTTCAGCGTTTTGGGCCGACCGGGTTATTCCGCGTCGCCCGGAAGGCCCGCCACGGCATGGATCGGACGGTCGCCGGGTCCGACATAACGCGCGCTGGGACGGACGAGGCGGCCCGTTCGCTTCTGCTCGAGGATATGCGCCGCCCACCCCGCGGTCCGCCCGCAGGTGAACATCGCGGGCATCATCGCGGTGGGGACTTCGGCGAAGTCCAGGATGACCGCCGCCCAGAACTCCACGTTGGTCTCGATCGCCCGGTCGGGCCGCCGCTCCCGCAGGACGGCCAGGGCCGCGTCCTCCAGCTCCTTGGCCGCCGCGAAGCGGGGCGCGCCCAGTTCCCGGGCGGTCCTGCGCAGGACCCTGGCCCTGGGGTCCTCGGCCCGGTAGACCCGGTGGCCGAACCCCATGAGGCGGTCCCCGTGGTCCATGATCGCGGTGACGACCCCGCGCGCGTCGCCGGTCCGCTCGACCTCCTCGATCATCGGCAGCACCCGGGCGGGCGCCCCGCCGTGCAGCGGCCCGGACATCGCGCCGACCGCCCCGGAGACGGCGGCCGCGGCGTCCGCGCCGGTGGAGGCGATCACCCGGGCGGTGAAGGTCGAGGCGTTCAGCCCGTGCTCGGCGGCGGAGACCCAGTAGGCGTCCAGGGCCCTGACGTGACTCGGGTCCGGCTCGCCCCGCCAGCGGACCAGGAACCTCTCGGCGACCCCGTCCGCGGCGTCCACGACGCGCTGGGGGACGGCCGGGAGGACCGGACCGCGGGCGCTCTGCGCGGCGAAGGACAGGGCGAGGGACGACACGCGGGAAAGGTCCGCCCGGGCCTCCTCGTCCGAGATGTCCAGCAGGGGCCGCATCCCGTAGACCTGCGACAGGGTCGGCAGCGCGGCCTGGACGTCGACCCGGACGTCCCCGGACCGCAGCGGCAGCAGATGCGGCTCCGCCGGGGCCAGGCCCGGGTCGAAGGAATCGTCCACGAGCAGGCCCCAGACCTTGCCGTAAGGGACCTTCCCCACGAGCCCTTCGATGTCGACGCCCCGGTAACGCAGGGCGCCGCCCTCCTTGTCCGGCTCGGCGATCTCGGTCTCGAAGGCGACCACGCCCTCCAGCCCTGGCTTGAACTCACTCATGCGGCCCTGCCTTTCCGGTGCCCCAAGGCGGATCCCTGCGCTCGGCATCCCGGCCATTGGAACCCGTGGCGGGCCCGCCGGGAACCCCTCCCTCATGCCGACCACTACCCCCGCATGCCCGGGCCGTCGCACCGAGGATGAGAAGCTTGACCATCGTGGATCGTTCTCTCGCGGACCCCGCGCACCTCAGAATCTCCTACGACCGGGGCGAACTCGCCGAGGAGTCCGCGCCCGCGGAGCCCTTCGCGCTGTTCACGAGCTGGTTCGCGGACGCGGTGAGCGCGGGCCTCCCCGAGCCCAACGCCATGGTCCTGGCCACCGCCTCGGCCGACGGGGAACCCCGCGCGAGGACCGTCCTGCTCAAGGGCTTCAAGACCGACGGGTTCCGCTTCTTCACCAACCACTCCTCCCGCAAGGGCAGGGACCTCGCCGCCAACCCCCGGGCGAGCCTGCTGTTCCCCTGGCACCCGATCCACCGGCAGGTGATCGTCGGCGGGTCGTGCGAGCCGCTGCCCCCCGAGGAGTCGGCCGCCTACTTCCGGTCTCGGCCTTACGGGTCGCAACTCGGCGCGTGGGCCTCGCACCAGTCGGCGGTGATCGCCGACCGGGCGGAGTTGGAGAATCGGTTCGCCGAATCGGCCGGCAGATGGCCGGAAGCGGACAGCGTGCCCGTGCCCGACTTCTGGGGCGGCTACCTCGTGGTACCCGACTACGTCGAGTTCTGGCAGGGCCGCCCCGACCGGCTGCACGACAGGCTCCGCTACACCCGGGAGAGCGAAGGCTGGCTCCGGGAGCGGCTGGCCCCGTGAAGCTCCTGCTCGACGTCACCCCCCTCCGCAATCCCGCCTACCGGCGGCTGTGGATCGGCAACGGGGTCTCCTTCATCGGCTTCCAGGTCACCGGGGTCGCGGTGCCCGTCCAGGTCTGGCACCTGACCGCGTCGTCCTTCTGGGTGGGCATGCTCAGCATGGTCACCCTCGTGCCCCTGATCGTCTTCGGGCTGTGGGGCGGCGCCGTCGCCGACCACATGGACCGGCGCAGGCTCCTGATGTGGTCCTCGGTGCTCACCTGGGTCGCCACGCTCGCCCTGCTCGCCCAGGCGGTCCTGCGGCTCGACCAGCTGTGGATCATCATGCTGGTCACCGCCCTTCAGTCGACCGGCTTCGCCGTCTCCTCGCCCACCCGCGGCGCGATCATCCCCCGGCTGTTCGACGCGGCCCAGATCCCCGCGGCGAACACCCTCACCTACACCTTCACGCAGGCCGCGACCCTCGCCGGGCCGCTCCTCGCGGGCGTCATCCTCGCCACGGGCTCCTATGCGTGGGCCTACGCGCTGGACGCGGTGCTCTTCACCGTCATGCTCTGGGCCGCCTTCCGGCTCCCGTCCATCCCGCCGCAGGCGGGGGCCGCCCACGGCACCCCGGGCCTGCGCTCGGTCCTCGACGGGCTGCGGTTCCTGCGGAGCCAGCCGGTGCTGCTGCTGTCCTTCGTGGTGGACATCATCGCGATGGGCGTGGCGATGCCGCGGGCGCTGTTCCCCGAACTCGCCCAGACCCGGTTCGGCGACAGCCCGGACGGCGGCCCGGCCGTCGGCTGGCTGTACGCCGCCATCGGGATCGGCGCGGTGCTCGGCGGGCTGTTCTCCGGCTGGATCGGCAGGGTCCGCCGCCAAGGGCTCGCGCTGATCGTCGCGGTCGCGGCCTGGGGCGTCGCGGTGGCGCTCGCCGGGCTCCAGCAGTCCCTGTGGCTGGCGGTCCTGTTCCTGGCCTTGGGCGGCGTGGCGGACCTCGTCTCGGCGGTCTTCCGGCAAACGATCCTCCAGACCTACGCGCCGGACGAGATGCGCGGCCGCGTGCAGGGCATCTTCACCGTCGTCGTCGCGGGCGGGCCGCGGCTCGGCGACCTGCGGGCCGGCCTCATGGCGGTCGCCTTCGGCGCCGGAGTCTCCTGGGTCCTCGGCGGGATCGCCTGCGCCGTCCTCGTGCTCGTCGTCGGCGCCGTGTTCCCCGCGCTGGCCAGGTATCACGCGCCCGGCGGCGGACCGGAGGAACGATCCCCGGCGCAGGTCACGTAGGCTGTTGCGACGTGAGCGACATCGTCATCCCCGCTGAGATCAAGCCCGCCGACGGCCGATTCGGCTGCGGCCCGTCCAAGGTACGGCCCGAGCAGCTCAAGGCGCTGTACGAGTCCGGCAGCACCTACTTCGGCACCTCGCACCGGCAGAAGCCGGTCAAGTCGATCTTCGGCCGGATCCGCTCCGGGCTGAGCGACCTCTTCCAGCTCCCCGAGGGCTACGAGGTCCTGCTCAGCAACGGCGGGACCACCGCGTTCTGGGACGCCGCCGCGTTCGGCCTGGTCCGGGAGAAGTCCCAGCACCTGTCGTTCGGCGAGTTCTCCTCGAAGTTCGGCAAGGTCGTCGCGGGCGCCCCGTGGCTGGGCGAGCCGACGGTGATCTCCGCCGAGCCCGGCAGCCACCCGCAGGCCCGGCCCGAAGAGGGCGTGGACGTCTACGCGCTCACCCACAACGAGACCTCGACCGGCGTCGCGATGCCGATCAAGCGGGTCGTGGACGACGAGTCCCTCGTCTTGGTCGACGCCACCTCCGGCGCGGGCGGCCTGCCCGTCGACGTCTCGGAGACCGACGTCTACTACTTCGCCCCGCAGAAGTGCTTCGCCGCCGACGGCGGCCTGTGGGTGGCGCTCGTGTCGCCCAAGGCGCTCGCCCGGATCGAGGAGATCGCCTCCTCCGGCCGGTACATCCCCGAGTTCTTCAACCTGAAGACCGCGGTGGACAACTCCGCCAAGGACCAGACCTACAACACCCCCGCCGTCGGCACCGCGCTGCTCTTCGCCGAGCAGATCGAGTGGATGAACGGCAACGGCGGCCTGGCCTGGACGACCGCGCGGACCGAGGACTCCTCCTCGCGCCTGTACGGGTGGGCCGAGAAGTCCGAGGTCGCGACCCCGTTCGTCACCGACCCCGCGCAGCGCTCGCAGGTCGTCGGCACGATCGACTTCGCCGAGGGCGTCGACGCGGCCGCGATCGCCAAGACGCTGCGCGCCAACGGGATCGTGGACACCGAGCCGTACCGCAAGCTGGGCAAGAACCAGCTGCGCGTCGGCATGTTCCCCGCGATCGAGCCGGACGACGTCGAGGCGCTCACCGCCTGCGTCGACTACGTGCTCGAGCGGCTGTAGCGGACCGGGCACCCCAGGTCAGGGCATCCCGGACTCGGCAATAGGCTCGATGGCGTGTACCGCCCGACTCGCTGGCTCCTGCCGACCCTCCTGATCCTGCTCGTCCTTGCGGTGGTCCTGGGTACGTTCCTGCGGTGAGCCTTTTCACCAGCGCGCTGCTCGCCGCCGTTCTCCCCCTGGGGAACGGCGGCGACGCGCGAGTGGAGTTCTCCTTCACCGACGACCGGATCACCGAGTCCTCGGGACTCGCCGCCTCGACCCTGCATCCGGGGATCGTCTACACCCACAACGACTCCGGGGGCGAGGCGCGGGTCTACGCGGTCGACGCGAAGACCGGCGCGACCAAGGCCGTCCTGACCTTCGAGGGCCTCACCGCCCGCGACTGGGAGGGGATGGCCCTCGGCAAGGACGAGAAGGGCCGTCCCGCCCTCTACCTGGCCGACATCGGCGACAACCTGCACGGCGCCTGGCCGCACGTCGCGGTGTTCCGGATCCCCGAGCCCGCGAAGCTGCGCGACACGACCCTCCGCGTCACGGCCTTCCGGTTCACCTACGAGGACGGGCCGCGCGACGCGGAGTCGCTGCTCATCGACCCCCGCGACAACCGCCTCTACATCGCCTCCAAGCGCCTCGGGGGCGGCACCTTGTACAGGGCGCCCAAGAAGCTGCGCACGACCGGCATGAACGTCCTCAAGGCCGTGGGGGACGCCCCCTCGTTCGCCACCGACGGCGCGTTCGCCCCCGACGGCAGCACGTTCGTGATCCGCGGATACACCTCGGCGACCGTCTACAAGGCGCCGGGCGAGCGGGTCGACCGGATCTCGCTGCCCGTCCAGGAGCAGGGCGAGGGCATCACCTACACCCCCGACGGCAAGGCGCTCCTGATCAGTTCCGAGGGCGCCGACCGCGATGTGTGGCGGGTCCCTCTTCCCGAGGACGCCCTCCCTGAACCCTCCCCGACGGCTGAAACCGCCAATAAGGAAACTTCAGGAACTAATAAGGGCGTCGGATTGTTGCTTCTGGTTGGCGTCACGATGGCAGCGGTCTTCTTCGGGCGCAGACGAAAGTGAGTGGAGCGTGTCACTATTCCTTCCGTGGACCACGAGCTCGTCGGCCTGAGGGCCGAGGGCCGTCGCCCGCCCGGCGGCGCGCCCTTCGCCCTGCTGGCCTTCGCCGTCGCGCTGATCCCGCTCAAGCCCTCGTGGCTGTGGGCGTCCCTCGTGCTCGGCTTGGCCGCGCTGCCCTTGGTGCTGCCCGGCCAGCGCCCCGGACCCCGCTGGCGGCTGTCGCCCGCGGGGCTCCAGCTGATCGGCCGGGACGGCGGGATCGTCCAGTCCTATGAGCCCGGACGGGTGCAGGAGCTGTCGATCAGCGCGGACGAGCAGGTGCTCACCGTGCACCACAAGTTCGGCACCACCCAGCTCGGCACCCTTCCCGAGATGGGCTTCGAGCCGCACGCGTTCTTCGTGACCGCCCGGCGCGCCGGGATCCCCGTGCACGTCGTGGACAACGACTTCGCGCCCGACCCCGACGAGGAGCAGGACTACCTCGACGTCGAGGCGGCCCTGATGTCCGCGGTGATCGAGGCCGCGGAGCCGTCCGGCGGGCCGGTGACCCTGACGTCGCAGAGCGAAGGGGCGTCGCGGCTGCGCGCCGCGCTGCTCGGCGGCACCGCGGTCTGCCTGGCGTGGCTGATGGTGATCGTCTCGGCCGTCCAGGGCGTGGAGAGCGTCTCGGCGCGCTTCGGCGCGGGCCTGTGGGCGCTCGGCGGCACGCTCGCCGCCCTGGCCGTGCGGCGGCGGCTGCGCCGGACCTCGCCGGTGCACTGGGCGATCTCCGACGAGGCGGTCCAGGACATCCCCGCGGAGACGATCGGCGCGCTGCTGCTCGGCCCCGGCCCTGAGCTCAACCCGCTCAGCGGCGAGCCGGAGTACGCGCCGCTCACCGCGGTCGTCTTCGACCACAGGCTGCGGGTGATCGGCCAGCTCAACGCGCGCGGCATGGACGAGTTCCAGCTCGCGCACACCCTCGACGAGCACGGCTACCGGGTCGTGTCCACCGCGCCGGCGGCGATCCGGCCCTCGGAGTACGGCCTCGACGGGCTCCCGGAGATCTTCTCCCAGGTGCCGGGAGGCCGCCTGGTGGTCGGCGAGGACGGGCTCGGCTGGGCCGACATGGCCGGGGACGTCATGCTCAAGATGCCCGCCGACAGGATCGGCGTGGTGGAGCTGCTCACCGTGGACGGCCACGCGTGGCTGCGCGTCTACGACACCGATGGCGAGGAGTTCCTCGCCGCCCCGCTGAAGGCGCTGCGCATCGCCAGGACGGATCTGCGCGAGAAGGCGCGGGCGGTGGGCCTGCCCGTCACCGACGCCGAGTACGACGCCTACCTGAGCGCCGCCTTCCACGGCGCGGTCTCCACGATCGCCGCCGAGGACCCCTCGCCGCTGCCGACCCCCGAGAGCGGGCCGGGCGCGCTGCTCGACGTCACGCCGCGGGCCCGGCTGTGGGCCTACGGGGTGACCGCGGCGATCGCGCTCCTGGTGACGGTGACGATCGCCTGGGTGATCCTCGGATTCCGGCCGGTGATGGCCTGGTCGGTGCCGCTCGGGCTGCTGGTCGGCTTCCTCGGCGCCTGGTTCTACGACCGCAATCGCTCCCAGCTGCGGGTGTCGATGCACGGGATCGCCTCGGTGACCCGGCTCGGCAGGACCGACTGGAGCCTGCGGCGCGAGACCGTCGGCGGGGTCGGCATCGACCACTCCGGCGAGGGCGTTCCGCGGCTCGTCGTGTGGAGCCCCGCGGGCCGGGTGCTGCGGCGGGTCTCGTTCGCGCCCGACCTCGCCGAGCTGCGCCGCGCGTGCGAGCGCTACGGGCTGCCTTGGGGCCCGCCCGACGGCGCGGGGTCCGCGGCTCCCCCGCCGGAGATCTGAGGCGCTGACAAACCGCTGAGGGCCCGATGGGGGCCATCAGGCGTCGGCGAAGGGCAGTTCCCGCAGGAGCGTGTGGCCCGGCCTCGGAAAGTGGCTGATCATCAGGTCGACGGCCTCGGGGGTCCACGGCCGTCCGGCGAAGTCGCCCAGCAGAGCGGCGTGGCCGCGCAGGTCGCGGGGTTCGCGGCTGCGGGCCAGCGTCAGGTGCGGACGGAACTCCCGCTCGTGCCCCTGCGGCTTGAGGCCCGCGCGCGTCCCCGCCTCGGTGCAGCGCTCGGCCAGGGCGGCCAGCTCCGCGAGATCGCCTTCGACGCCCGCCCACAGGACCTTGGCTCGGCCGGGCGCGCGGGTGGGGAAGGCGCCCGCCCCCGCCAGCTCCAGGCGCGGCGCCGGGCCCGCCGCGACGGCCGCGGCCAGCAGCCCGGGCAGCGCCTCGGCCGCCGCGTCGTCGGCCTCGCCGTAGAAGGCGAGGGTCAGATGCCACTGCGTGCGCGAGGCCCAGCGCAGCCCGGGATGGGCGCGCTTGACCTCGGCGACGACCCCGGCCAGGGCGTCCAGCACGTCGGACGGCGGGTGGATCGCGGCGAACAGGCGCATGTTCCCCTCGGCGATCAGCCGAACACCCGGGCGTGGGCGTTCAGGACATGGCTGAGCAGTGCGGGGGGCCGGTCATGTGCGCCGTCGGGCAGCAGGTCGGGGGTGAGGGTCCAGGAGCCGCCCACCCACGGGTCGGACAGGGTGCCCCCGGACGGCGGCAGGGTGCTCCCGGCCATCTTGATCCGCATCGCCCTGACCGACTCGTCGGTGGGCGTGTCGGTCTCCACGAGCAGGACCGGGACGGCGAGGGGAGGTCCCTCGGTGGCCAGCCGGATCAGCCGGTCGCCGTGCTCCTCCAGCGCCGCGCCGACGTCGAAGACCACCACGAGGCGGACCGGGGGAGCGCCGTCGAGGAACATCTGCTCCTCGCCGCCGACCGCGCGGAGGTCGACGAGGTCGAGCAGCCGGTCGAGCCGTCTTCCCGCCTCTGCGCCGACCGCGACGCCGCCGCCGCACAGGAGGTCCCGGCTCGGCCCCGGCAGCCCGTTCAGCCAGCCCGCGCCCGACAGTCCCGTCGGGTCGATCACGTCGAGGGCGACCGCGCCGGGCGGGACCGCGGCGAGGAACCGGGTGACCAGCGACCAGGCGAAGGCCGCGGCGTCGCCGGGGGCGGTGCCCCGGTCGATCCACACCGGACGGCCGAACGGCACCCGAAGGATCAGCGGGATGCGCAGGGTGGACACCTCGTCGGCGTCCAGGTGGCCGAGGAGCAGGCCCTGGCCGACCTGGTCCGAAGGCTGCCAGGTGAGCCACGACGGCCCGGCGAACGGCGACACCTCCGCGCCGACCACTCCCTCGTGGACGGCGAGTTCGGTGGCGAGCTGGGCCATGTCGGCGGTCAGCCGCTCCATCCCGGCGTCCATGAGCTCCTGGGCGCGGCCGCGCGGCGCCTGCCCGGTGACCTCCTGGTCCCGGACGCCGAGCGCGTGCTCCAGCGAGCCCCGGTAGGAGTCGAGCGAGCGGCTGGCGTCCTCCCAGACCATCCAGACCCGGTCCACGAACGGCACGGCGCCGTCCTGCGGCGCGTCCTGCGACCCGTTCTGCGGCGCGCCCCCGAAGGGATCGGACGCGAAGGGATCGGACGCGATGGGATCGGACTCGACGGGATCCGGCGTGCCGGGATCGGGCATGACGGGATCGGGCAGCGCACGCGGCTGCGGGGACTCCTGCGGACCGGGGTCGGCCACCTCGACGCCGTGGTCGGCGAGCAGGGCGGCGAGTCCCCCGGCGTAGCCCTGGCCGACGGCCCTGACCTTCCACTCGCCGGCGCGGCGGTAGAGCTCCAGCGCGACGAGCGCGGTCTCCTCACCGAGCCCGCCCATCGCGAACGTGTGCCCGTCCACCAGGACGGTCGGGGCGGGAACCGTCGCGAACGGGGCGCCGTCGCCCAGGCTGAGCGCGACGAGCACGGCGTGCACATCCCGCGGCAGGGCCGCGAGGTCGATCTCCAGGGCCTCCTGGCTCCACCGCACCCCGGGACCGGCCGGGGCGTTGTAGAACACCAGGTCGTCGTCGGTGCGCACTCGCAGATCCCGGCCGACGAGCAGGGCGCTCAGATCGGCCGGGACCGCGCAGGTGTGCGTGACGGTCAACCGGGAGGCTCGAAGGGGGGCGTTGGCCCCTCGGACGAGGGCGGTCACTGTCAGGCGTGCGCCGCGATCGCCGGGAGCATGTCCTGGAAGGTCCGGCCCTGGCTTGGTTCGCCGATCGCGCCGAGCTTCCACTCCTGGCCGTGCCGGTAGAGCCGGGCCATCACCATGCCGGTGTGCGCGCCGCCCCCGGTGAGGGTGTAGCGGGCGAGCTCAGTGCCCGAGGTCTCGTCGACCAGGCGGCAGAAGGCGTTCTGCACCTGGTTGAAGTTCTGGCCCTGGAAGGAGCTGACGGTGAAGACCAGCGAGGTGACGTGGACCGGCACCCGGGAGAGGTCCACGATGATCGACTCGTCGTCGCCGTCGCCCGCGCCGGTGAGGTTGTCGCCGGTGTGCCGGATGGAGCCGTCACGGCTGGTCAGCTGGCCGAAGTAGACGACGTCGGCGACCTGCTGGTCGGCGAAGACCACGACCGAGGCGTCGAGGTCGATGTCCTGCTCGCGCGAGCCGAAGAACCCCTTCTTCTTGATCGCGTCCCAGCCGAGGCCCATCCGGACCAGCGTGAGGCCGCCCCCGCCCGGCTTGCTCAGCGAGATCCGCTGGCCTTTCTGCAAGGAAACAGTCACTGCTCCGCCCCTTCATCGCGTCTGCACCGGGACCAGCTTTTCAAGCGGCCGGGTCGGTTGTCACCTGGCTGATGAGACTATGCGTTGGCACCGACGGTTTCCTTCTCGATCTCCGCATCTTCCGCAGCCCCGCGGCGCAGCAGGATCGCCGCGAACCCCGTGAGCACCGCCACGGTGCCGCCGAAGACGATCGAGACCCGGCCGCCGAACTCGCCGGCCATCCAGCCGACGAACGGCGCGGTGATCGGGTTCACACCCATGAAGACCAGCATGTACAGGCCCATCACCCGGCCGCGCATGTCGGCGGCGACGCCGAGCTGCATCGTCGCGTTGGCGGCGGTGGTGAAGGTCATGAGCAGGACGCCGGTCGGCACCAGCATCGCCAGGAACAGGGGCCAGGTCGGCATGATCCCGACGAGGACCGCGGCGACGCCGAACAGCAGGACCGAGCCGTAGAGCAGCCGGTCGTTGGGGCGCACCCGCCGGGCCGCGAGCAGCGCGCCGGTGACCGAGCCGACCGCCATCGCGGTGCTGGCCAGGCCGAACTGGGACGCGCCCATGCCGAAGTCCTTGGTGGCCACCAGCGCCGTGGTGATCTGGAAGTTCATCGCGAATCCGGCGACCAGCGCGATGGTGACGAGGATCATCACCAGATCCGGCCGGTTGCGGACATAGCGCAGTCCCTCGCGGAGCTGGCCCTTCTGCCGGGGGACGGGTGGATGGGTGTGCAGCTCGCTCTCGCGCATCCGCCACAGCCCGTAGAGGACCGCGCCGAACGACGCGAAGTTGATCAGGAAGACCGGGCCGGTGCCGATCATCGCGATGAGCACGCCCGCGACGGCGGGTCCGACGACCCGGGCGCCGTTGAAGGTCGCGCTGTTCAGGGCGACGGCGTTGGGCAGGTCGTCCTTGCCGACGAGCTCGCTCACGAACGCCTGGCGGGCCGGGTTGTCGAACACCGTGGCCACGCCGAGCCCGAACGCCAGGACGTACACATGCCAGACCTGGGCGATTCCCCCGACGTCGAGCAGGCCGAGTACCAGCGCGGGCAGCGCCAGGCCGACCTGGGTGGCGGCGATGAGCTTGCGGCGCGGGATGCGGTCGGCGACCACGCCGCCCCAGAGCCCGAACAGCAGCATCGGCAGGAACTGGAGCGCGGTGGTGATGCCCAGGGCGGTGCCGCTGCCGTGGGTCAGCTGGAGGACCAGCCAGTCCTGGGCGATGCGCTGCATCCAGGTGCCGGTGTTGGAGATCACCTGCCCGGACAGGAAGTACCGGTAGTTGCGGTTGCGCAGGCTGCGGAACATCCCGGCCCGCGGCGCCCGCCGCTTCGGCTCCGGTGCCGTCAGCTCCGGCTGAGCTTGTCCAGGACCGGTGCCGCCTGTTCCAGCGCCGCCCGCTCCCCCGGCGTGAGCTCCGCCAGCCGCTGCGCCAGCCAGGCCTCCTTCAGCCTGCGGTGCTCGACGAGCAAGGAGCGCCCGGAATCGGTGAGGGCGAGCACCACCTGGCGTCCGTCGGTCGGATGCGCCCGCCGCGCGACGAGCCCCGCGGACTCCAGCGACGCGACGGTCCGCGTCATCGACGGCGGTTTCACGTGCTCGTGCTCGGCCAGCGCACGCGGGGTCATCTCCCCGTGCTTGCCCAGGGTCGCGAGCGTCGAGAACTGGGTGAGCGACAACTCGCTCCCGGCCTGTCGGCGCAGTCGCCTGGACAGCCGGGCCACCGAGATCCGCAGTTCCGCGGCCAGCCCGGCGAAGTCGGTCGTCTTCGTTGGTTCCATCGTCAACATCATTAGCAAAAGTCATTACTCTTGCTAACGATACTCCTCTCCCGGCGATTCCCCCAAGAGGGGGGTGGACGGCTTTCCCGGATAGTCTGACCGCATGTCACGCCCGCACCCGCCGCAACCGGAGCCGATCACGACGGACAACGTCCGGATCGCCGCCGCGGGCACGGTCGCCTGGGTCGTCGCGTTCGTGGTGCTGCTGATCGTCCGGCTGCCCGAGGAACACCGCTGGTGGCTGTGGGTGTGCGTGATGGGCACCGTCATCGGCGGCTTCGCCTGCGCGTACCTGCCGCGGTTCGAGCGCAAGCGCACCTCGCCCCGCGCCGAGACCGCCGACGCCGACCCGCCCGAGGGCGCGTCCGGCTGACCCCCGCGGCCGGGCCGGTCCTCGGCTCAGTCCAGGTCGGCCTCGGCGAGCAGGTCGCCCGCCTCCTCCGGCGCGGTGAGCAGCGCGGCGAGCAGCAGCCTGTCGCCCCAGCGGCCCATCTCCCAGGCGATCGCGCGGGCCAGGCCCTGCGGGGTCGCCGCGTGCGGCGCGCCGTCGTACCACCACGCCACCGCACGCCCGTCGACGACCAGTGCGTCATGGTGCAGGTAGGTCTCCGGCGCCTCGGGGAACAGCGCCCGGACATGGCCCGGCACCTCCCGCTCGACGCCCTCGCCCGCGATCTCCCCGGGGATCTCCTCCGACGCCACGCCGAGATCCAGCAGGTCGGCCAGGGCCGCGGCCCGGTCCAGCGGCAGCAGGACCAGCGGCTGGCCCTCCAGCAGCGGAAGCGCGTAGGGCACGTCGACGACGATCGCGTCCTCGGCCGGGACGACCTCGGGCACTCCCCCGGACAGGGCGCGGACCTGCGAAGGCGGCGCCGCCCCCTCGGTCCCGGCGAGCCACGCCCAGAGGGCGCGCAACTGCGGCCGGGTGACGGGCAGGGCGGGGTCGGCGAGCCGGTCGAGCAGCTCGTCCGGAGGCACATCGGCAAGGGCGGCCCGGACTCCTAGCGCGCGGGCGAACCCGGCATCGAGACCGGGAGGCGCGGGCGCATATAGGCCGTCGAGGAGGGGATCGGCGTCCTCGGTCCGGCGCGGCCCGCCGAGCACCTCGTGCTCGGCGAGCCACCAGGCGGTGTAGGACGGCGCGGTCTGCCCGTCCATGAACCGCACGGGCTCGATGATCGCCTCGCGGTAGGGCGGCCGGGACAGCAGCGTGAGAGCCGCCTCCCAGTCCTTGACGAGTTCGAGGTCGCGGACCGCCACCAGCTCCGGAATGTGCCCGGCAGGCAGGTCCCAGTCTTCTGCACCGTCGAGATCGAGGTCTTCGGGATCGGCGTCCTGCGCGCGCAGGAGGGCGAAGCCCCGCAGCACGCCCACGGCCGCCAGTGCGTCCTCGCCGTACTCCTCGATCAGCTCGGCGGCCACGACCCCGAAAGGCGAGTCCTCGCCCATGACGTCGCGGAGCGGGGCGTCGGGGAACATCAGCTCACCCGCCGGATACAGCTCTCCGTCTTCCGCGGGCAGCGCCAGCTCGGCCAGCCACGGCTCACCCGGCGTGATCAGGCCCCTGGCCAGGGACAGGACCGCGTCGGCGACGGCCTCGGGATCCTCGGCGTCCATCGAGCCCTCCACCGCGGCGCGCACCGCGGGGTCGGCGAGCACCTGCCGCGGCCCCGCCTCGACCGCGCCCAGGCGCAGCAGGAGCGGGTGCTCGGCCTCGGGATCGGCGACGCGCAGGCCCAGCACCTCAAGGTGCTCCGGCGAAGGCAGGTCGCGGCCCAGCAGCACGCCCCTGGGGCCCCTGACCAGCCGACCGTCGCTGAGCGGGACCGGCAGCGCGCCGAGTTCTCCGGCGTCGGCCGAGGCCAGCGCGGTGTAGATCTGCCGCCACCAGGACGGCTCGCGCTCGACCGCGGCGAGCGCGTCGGCGACGTCGGCGAGGCCCATCCGGCGCACCCCGAGCGCGCGCAGCGCCCGGTGCCCCGCGGGCCAGCCCGTCGGCAGCAGCCCGGGGACCACGCCCGTCAGCGCCGCCACGACGGGCGGGGGCGCGTCCACCACGACGGCGTCACGGCCCCTGACCCGGGCGCGGCCGTCCTCGGCGAGCGGCAGCAGCGGCCGGTCGGGCAGCGCGGCGAGGACGGCGGCGCGCAGTGCCCCGTCCAGGGCCGACGCGCCGACGGGGCCGGGCACGAGATCCAGCGCCTCGGGGCCGGTCGCGCCTCCGACGAGCTCGGTGTACGCCTCGGCGGCGCGGGCCACGAGGAAGTCGGTGAGCGGTCCCGGCTGGACGTGCCGCCGGTCCGGCGCGAGCGGGAAGCCCGCGATGAGCAGGGCGGGAAGGTCGAGGCCCTCGTCGCTCGGAGTGGGCGCGTACAGCACGCCGGGGCCCTTCGGCGGGCCGTCCAGCGGCCCGCGCGGCTCGGCGCGCACCGCCCAGCGCACCGACCAGTAGGGCCGGGCCCGCTCTTCGGTGGGGCGGTCGGCCAGCAGCTCGGGCGGGATGCCGCCCTGGTGCGCCACGGTGCGCCACTCGGTGACCGACGAGCCTTCCCCGCCGGTCTCCACGATCACCACGAGGCCGTCGCCCGCCTCGGACGCCTGGAGGACCCGGCTGCGCCCGTCCACGGTCACCGTGACCATGCCGAGCGCGGGCAGGCCGAGCATCAGCTCGGGGCCGAACTCCTCGAGCCCGGCGCGGACGCTCCGCTCGGCGGCCTCGTCGCGCAGCGGGAGCGTCACCTGGGTCGTGTGGCCCTCGGGCGGCGGGGCCGACGACGCGAAGGGCAGCCGCAGCACCGGCACCTGGTTCCCGCGCCGGGCGATCTCCTCGGCGAGTTCGGGGACCACCTCGACGAGCTGGAGGGTCTCCTCCGCCGACCAGGCCACCGAACCCGTCAGCGAGGAGATCGACGGCCGGTCGCAGACCGAGACGACCGCGGCGAAGCCCACGCCGAACCGCCCGGCGGTCGCGCGCAGGGCGTCTTCGCCGCTTTCCGGGACGCCGCCCTGAGCGGGGGTCTTCGTGGAGGCGCGCAGCGTGGACAAAGACTCGACGGCCGCCGCGGTGAGCGGCGCGCCGGTGTTGGCCGCGGTGAGGACGCCCGCGTTCAAGGTCAGGTGCAGCTCGCCGGGCACGCCCGCGCGGACCGCCGCGTCGGCGGCGTTCTGCGCGAGTTCGATCACCACGCGGTCGCGGTAGCCGCCGAGCGCGTGGTCCTCCTCGGTGTTGGCGTCCTCCCGGAAGCGCGCCGGGGACGCGGTCCACGCGGCGAGGACGCGGGCGCGGATCCCGGCGGTGCCGAACGGGTCGAGCGGATCGGCCGGGGTGGTGGCGCCGGCTTCCGCGGCGGGGTCGGTCATCCCGGCCCTCAGCCGTCGCCGTCCCGCTCCGCCGCGGCGGGCGGCGCGTCGGCGGCTTCCGGCTCGGCGGGCTCGTCCTCGTCCTCGGCCACCTGCGCGGCCGCCACCGCGAGTGCCGTCTCGGCCCCGGGAGTGAAGTTGGGCATGGAGTCGAAGCTCAGCTCGTCGAGGATCAGCGGCGGGGCCTCGGCGGCCGACGGCACGTGCACGGCCTCGGAGTGGCCGCCGCAGCCGTGGTCGGCGGCGACGACGCGGCCGTCGTCGGGCACGTAGGCGTTGGCGCAGACCCCGAACAGCAGGCGCAGCTCACCCGACAGCGGGATGAAGAAGCCGCAGGTGCTGCACGGCGCGGGCGCGGCGGCGGCGATCGGCGCGGCGGGGCCCGCGGTGCCCTCGTACCAGCGCTCCGCGGCCTGGTCGCGGCCCTCTGCGGACAGCACGCGGGCCCGGCCGAGGCCGAGCTCCCACTGCGCCTCGACGTCGCCGTCGACCTCGTCGGCCTCGGTGAAGCCGGGCGCCAGGCGCGCGTCGTCCTCGGCGGTGGGCAGGAGGTCGCCGGGGCCCATGTCGCCGGGGCGCAGCCGCTCCAGCCAGGGCACCCAGGGAGGCGGCATGATCGCCTCGTCGCCCGGCATGAGGGCGGTCTCGGAGATCGTGATGTTCTTGGCGCGGGACGCACGGGTGACCGTGACGGCCCAGCGCCAGCCCCTGTAGCCGGAGTCGGTGCAGGCGAAGTAGTGGGTGACCACACGGTCGCCTTCCACCGCCCAGCCGAGGTGCTCGCCGACCTCCGAAGGCTTGGCCGTCTCTTTCGCCGCCTCCAGAGCTGGCTCGACGGCCTGCACACATGCCGTGTCAGCGGCAGGGGTGCGGCTGCGGCGGGAAGCGGCGGGGTGGAGAGAGGTCACACACCGATTGTCGCTCATCCCGAGGTATGGCCGTGCACGCGCCCGCCGTCGGAGTCGGCCGCGCCGCCTATGCTGACGCGTTATGAGGGTGGGCTATGACGGGATGACGACGGGAATGATCGGGTTCGATCTCGACATGACCCTGGCGGACACCCGCCGGGGCATCGGCGCGGTCTACGCCGCCCTGGCCGCCGAGACCGGCGTCGCCATCGACGTCCCCGTGGTGACCGCGCGGCTCGGGCCGCCCCTGGACATGGAGCTCGCCCACTGGTTCCCGGCCGAGCACATCCCGGAAATGGTGGAAAGGTTCCGCGCCCTCTACCCCGACCTTGCCATTCCGGCGACCGATCCGATGACGGGCGCCGCCGAAGCCGTCCAGGCGGTGCGCGCCGCCGGAGCCGGGGTCCTCGTCGTCACCGCCAAGAACCGGCCCCACGCCGTCGCGACCCTGGCCCACCTCGGGCTGGAGGCCGACCTGGTCGTGGGCGGGCTCTGGTCGTCGGCCAAGGGCGCGGCCCTGCGCGAGCACGGCGCGCACACCTATGTCGGCGACCACACCGCCGACGTCGACGCCGCCCGCACGGCCGGGGCGTTCAGCCTCGCCGTCGCCACCGGCCCTTTCACCGCCGAGGCCCTGACGGCCTACGGAGCCGATCACGTCCTCCCCGACCTGACGTCGTTCCCCGCCTGGTTCGCCGCGCGTTGAGAGGGCTCCGGCGAGGGGAAGGATCGGCCGATAAGGTGTATCGCCCTTTCGCTGTAAGGCATTAACCTTGGAGATCCCAAGCACCCGCAGCCAAGACACAGAGGTCAACCGTGCCCACTGGCAAGGTCAAGTGGTATGACACCGACAAGGGTTTCGGCTTCCTCACCCGCGATGACGGCGGTGAGGTGTTCGTCCACTCCTCCGCACTCCCCTCGGGCGCCACGACGTTGAAGCAGGGCCAGCGGGTCGAGTTCGGCGTGGTGGAGGGCCGCAGGGGGCAGCAGGCGTTGTCGGTGCGCGTACTGGACACCCCGCCTTCGGTGGAGAAGACGATCGCGAAGGCCAAGCGCAAGAAGCCCGACGACATGGTGAACATCACCGAGGACCTGATCAAGCTCCTCGACCACGTCTCGGAGACGTATCGGCGCGGCAAGCACCCGTCAAGTGCGGAGGCGAAGAAGATCGCGACGGTGCTGCGCGCCGTGGCCGACGACATCGACGTCTGACCTGCCCTAGGCTTTTAGGGGAGGATCTAAGGCATGAGCACATCGACGCGCGAGCGGATCGTGGCCGAAGCGCTGCGTCTCTTCGCCGAGCGCGGATACGCGGCGACCTCGGTGGCCGAGATCGAGGCCGCGGCCGGCCTGTCACCGGGCGCCGGTGGCCTGTACCGGCACTTTCCTTCCAAGCAGGAGGTGCTGACCGCCGCCGTCCGGGAGCACATCGAGCGCACCCGGCACCAGGTGGTCACGGTCCTCGCCGAGTCCGAGCAGTACAAGGGCCGGCCGCTGGAGCTGCGGCTGCGCATGACCTGCGTCGCGGGCCTGGAGAAGATGCGCGAGGAGAAGGAGCTGGTGCGGGTCCTGTTCCGGGACCTCGACCAGTTCCCCCACCTCGTCGCCGACATGCGCGACGGCGTCGTGAACCCGCTGTACGAGGGCATCGCCCAGTGGATCTCCGCCCAGCCCGAGTTCGCGGGGGTCGACGAGGACTGGGACGCCATCGCGGCGATCCTCGGCGGCTCGGTCGTCAACTACTGGCTGGCCAACGAGTCGCTTTACGAGGCGCCGATCAAGACCGACGAGAAGCGCTTCACG
This sequence comes from Actinocorallia herbida, assembly GCF_003751225.1. Lineage (NCBI taxonomy): Bacteria > Bacillati > Actinomycetota > Actinomycetes > Streptosporangiales > Thermomonosporaceae > Actinocorallia > Actinocorallia herbida. The sequence goes on along the minus strand of NZ_RJKE01000001.1, from coordinate 9,719,243 downwards.
TCGGCCTGGGCGCGGCTGGCCCTGGGCCTGCTGCCACGGCCCTGAAAACGCGCGCAAGGCAAGGCGGGGCAGGGGCACGGGGGACCGCAACGGACGTGGACAGCTACGGGGACTGGCTGCGCGGGCGCACCGACGAGGAGTTGGCGGCGCTCGTGCGGGCGCGCCCTGAACTGATCTCGCCGGTCCCGGCCGACCTCGGCGCGCTCGCCGCCCGCGCGGCGGCGCCCACCTCCGTCTCCCGGGCGCTGGACCGGCTCGACCGGGGCGCGCTCGCCACGCTGGAAGCCGCCATCGTGCTTCCCTCCGCGACCATGACCGCGCTGAAGAAGGCGCTCGGGCCCCGGGTGCCCGAGGTCGTCGACCGGCTGACGGAGCTCGGGCTGCTGTGGCCGGGGCGGCGCAGGTCGCACCAGGTCGCGCCCGGGGTGCGGGCCGCGCTGCGCGAGCCCGCGGGGCTCGGGCCGCCCGCCCGCGAGGCCCTCGCGGTGCTCCCGCTGGACAGGCTCGTCCCGCTCGCCGCCGATCTCGGCCTGTCCACCTCGTTCGCCAACGCGGTCGGCCTCGCCGAGGTCGTCGCGGAGCGGCTCGCCGACCCCGCCGCGCTCATCGACGACGCGGGTCCCGAGGCGCGCACCGCGCTCGACCGGCTGGTCTGGGGGCCGCCGTCGGGGCGGATCGAGAACGCGCGCCGCACCGTGCGGCTCGACACCGCGGCGAGCCCGATCGAGCGGCTGCTCGCCCGCGGCCTGCTCATCGCGACCGACGAGCGGACCGTCACGCTGCCCCGCGAGGTCGGGCTGTACCTGCGCGGCGGCACGCTGTTCCGCGCCGACGTCCTCACCGAGCCGCCCCTCCAGGGCCCCGAGCGGGCGCGGCGGCTCACCGACCAGATCGCCTCGGGCCAGGCGTTCACCGCGCTGCGCCTGATGGAGGGGCTCCTGGACGCGTGGGGGCTCAACCCGCCGCCGGTGCTGCGCAGCGGGGGCCTGGGGGTGCGCGACCTCAAGGCCGCCGCCGTCCTGCTCGACGTGCCGGAACAGGACGCCGCCCTGCTCGCCGAGCTGGCCCTCGCCGCGGGCCTGCTCGCCAGGGACGCCGAGTGGACCCCGACCCGCTCCTACGACCTGTGGATGCTGCGCGGCGCCGCCGAGCGCTGGGCCGACCTCGCGGGGGCCTGGCTGGACACCGACCGGGTGGCCGGACTCGCCGGCGGCAAGGACGATCGCGACAAGACCGTCAACGCGCTGTCCGACGAATCGATCAGGACCCACGCGCCGCGCGTCCGCCGGGAGACCCTCGCCGCGCTGGCCGAGGGCGTCGCGGCCACCGAGGAGTCCGTCCTGGAGCGGCTGGCGTGGCGCACGCCCCGCCGCACGGGCGGCCTCCACTCCCGGCTCGTCACCTGGACCCTGCGCGAGGCCGCCTTCCTCGGCGTCACGGGGTTCGGCGCCAAGGCGTCCTACACCGACGCGCTCCTCGCCGGGAAGGACGTCACCGAGCCGCTCTCCGCGCTGCTGCCGGAGCCCGTCGACCATGTGCTGCTCCAGGCCGACCTCACCGCCGTCGCGCCCGGCCCCCTCGTGCCAGACCTGGCCCGCGAACTCGCCCTCACCGCCGACGTGGAGTCGACGGGCGGGGCGACGGTCTACCGGTTCTCCCCCGAATCCGTCCGACGGGCCATGGACGCGGGCCGGACCATCTCGGAACTGATCGACCTGCTGACCAGGCACAGCGCCACCCCCGTCCCGCAGCCGCTCGCGTACCTGATCGAGGACGTCGGCCGCAAGCACGGAAGGCTCCGGGTAGGCACCGCCCTGTCCTACGTGCGCTGCGACGACCCCGCCGTCCTCGACGAGATCCTCGCCGACCGCAGGGCCGCGACGCTCCGCCTGTACCGGCTCGCCCCGACCGTCCTGGCCTCCCGGCTGTCCCGGCAGGACCTGCTGGAGGCGCTGCGCTCGGTCGGGTTCTCGCCGGTCCCCGAGTCGGCCGAAGGCGGCCTGGTCGTCACCCGGGCCGACGCGCACCGCACCGAGACGCCCGCCCGGCCGCCCCTCGAGCACGACCAGGCGGTCGACGCCGAGATGGCCATCGCGGCCGTGCGCGCGCTCCGCGCGGGCGAGGAGGCCGCCGCCATCGGCGCGCCCGACGGCGAGCCGCCCAGGACCCCCTCGATGGCGACGATCGAGCGGCTGCGCGCGGCCATCGGCACCCGGGTGTGGATCGGCTACCTGGATCAGCAGGGACAGGCCACGAGCCGGATCATCGAGCCCGTCAGGGTCGACGGCGGCTACCTCACCGCCTACGACCGGACGAAGGCGTCGGTGCAGCGGTTCACCCTGCACCGCATCACCGGCATCAAAGACGTGTGAGACTTCCCGCAACCAACCGCTACGCTGCAGAGTCAAACCCCCCGAACGACCCTTCAGCGAACGAACCATCCGCGTTCCCCCCGCTGAGTCCACGCGAGAAGGTGCTGCTCCCGTGAGCTACGGCTATCCCAATCCCGACCCGGGCTCCTACGGCTACGGCATCCCCGGGCATCCGAACCAGTACGGCGGCTACGGCCCGCCGCCTCCCCCGCCGAGCAACGGCGCCGCCATCGGCGCGCTCGTCGCCAACATCATCCTCACCATCACCTGCTGCGGGCTGTTCGCGATCCCCGGCATCGTGACCGCCGCGATCGCGATGGGCAGGTACCAGACCGACCCCGTCTCGGCCCGCAAGCTCACCACGGCGAGCTGGATCATCTTCGGCGTGGCGATCGTGCTCGGCATCCTGCTCGTCATCGTCTACGTCTTCTTCCTCGCGAGCTTCTCGGAAGGCGGCGGCAGCGATTGGGTCGACAACGGCGGTCAGCGGATCTAGGGCGGTGCGGAACACCGGTGGGGCCAAAGATGTTGCAGGATGAATGCCCATGAACGCTGGCCCGTTGATCGTGCAGTCCGACAAGACGCTCCTGCTCGAAGTCGATCATGAGCGCGCGGCGGACTGCCGCCGGGCGATCGCGCCCTTCTGCGAACTGGAGCGCGCGCCCGAGCACATCCACACCTACCGGGTGACGCCGCTCGCGCTGTGGAACGCCCGCGCCGCCGGGCACGACGCCGAGCAGGTCGTCAACGCCCTGATCGAGTTCTCCCGCTACCCCGTCCCGCACGCCCTCCTGGTGGACGTGGCGGACACCATGGGCCGCTACGGAAGGCTCCGGCTGGAGAAGCACCCGGTGCACGGCCTCGTCGTGATCTCCACCGACCGGGCCGTCCTGGAGGAGGTGCTGCGGTCCCGCAAGATCAAGCCGATGCTCGGCGACCGGGTCGCCGAGGACACCGTGGTCGTCCACCCCTCCGAACGCGGCTCGCTCAAGCAGGCGCTGCTCAAGATCGGCTGGCCCGCCGAGGACCTCGCCGGATACGTCGACGGCGAAGCGCACAAGATCGACCTCGCCGAGGACGGCTGGACCCTGCGCAACTACCAGAAGGACGCCGCGGAGGCGTTCTGGCAGGGCGGATCCGGCGTCGTCGTGCTGCCCTGCGGGGCGGGCAAGACCACCGTGGGCGCCGCGGCGATGGCCCACGCGGGCGCGACCACCCTGATCCTGGTGACGAACACCGTCAGCGTGCACCAGTGGAAGCAGGAGCTGCTGAACCGGACCTCCCTGACCGAGGAGGAGATCGGCGAGTACTCGGGCTCCAAGAAGGAGATCAGGCCGGTCACCATCGCGACGTACCAGATCATGACGTCGCGGCGTAAGGGCGTCTACGGGCACCTCGAGCTCTTCGACGCCCGCGACTGGGGCCTGGTGATCTACGACGAGGTGCACCTGCTGCCCGCGCCGATCTTCCGGATGACCGCCGACCTCCAGGCGCGCCGCCGCCTCGGCCTCACCGCGACCCTCGTGCGCGAGGACGGCCGCGAAGGCGACGTCTTCTCCCTCATCGGCCCCAAGCGCTACGACGCGCCTTGGAAGGAGATGGAGCAGCAGGGCTGGATCGCCCCCGCCGACTGCGTCGAGGTCCGGGTGACCCTGACCGACTCCGAGCGCCTCGCCTACGCGACCGCCGAGCCGGAGGAGCGCTACCGCTTCTGCGCGACGACCGAGACCAAGACGCGGGTCGTCGAGCGGCTCGTGGAGTCCCATCGCGACGAGCAGGTCCTGGTGATCGGCCAGTACATCGACCAGCTCGACGAACTGGGCGAACGACTCGACGCGCCCGTCATCAAGGGCGAGACGAAGATCAAGGACCGCGAGAAGCTCTTCCAGCAGTTCCGCACCGGCGAGATCTCCTGCCTCGTCGTCTCCAAGGTCGCCAACTTCTCCATCGACCTCCCCGAGGCCTCCGTCGCCATCCAGGTCTCCGGCTCCTTCGGCTCCCGCCAGGAGGAGGCCCAGCGCCTGGGCCGCGTCCTGCGCCCCAAGGCCTCCGGCAAGACCGCCCGCTTCTACTCCGTGGTGGCCCGCGACACCCTGGACCAGGACTTCGCCGCCCACCGCCAGCGCTTCCTCGCCGAACAGGGCTACGCCTACCGCATCACCGACGCCGACGACATCTGATGCCGAAAGGCTCAGTGGCGGAAGGAGCGGCGGTAAGAGAGGGGGGAGAGGCCTACGGCGGTGTGGAGGTGCTGGCGGAGGGTCACGGGGGTGGTGAAGCCGGAGAGGCGGGCCACCTCTTCGATGGGGAGGTCGGTGGCTTCGAGGAGTTCGCGGGCGTGGGCCAGGCGCTGCTGGGTGAGCCAGCGGGCGGGGCTCATGCCGGTCTCGTCGCGGAAGCGGCGGGTGAAGGTGCGGGGGCCCATGCCGGCGCGGGCGGCGAGGTCGGGGACCGAGACGGGGCGCGCGAGGTGGTGCAGCGCCCAGGTGCGGGCGGGGGCGGTGGACGTGCCGGACGGCTCCGGGATGGGGCGTTCGATGAACTGGGCCTGGCCGCCGTCGCGCATGGGGGCGGTGACGCAGCGCCGGGCGGTCCGGTTGGCGACGTCGGCGCCGTGGTCGCGCCGGATGACGTGCAGGCACAGGTCGATCCCGGAGGCGACGCCGGCGGAGGTGAGGATGTCCCCCTCGTCGACGAACAGCACGTCGGGATCCACCTCGACGGCGGGGAACAGCTCCGCGAGCCGGGCGGCGTTCCGCCAGTGGGTGGTGGCCCGGAGACCGTCGAGGAGGCCCGCGGCGGCGAGCACGAAGGCCCCCGTGCAGATCGACATGATCCGGGCGGAGCTCCCCCGCAGCGCGTCCCTGACGGGTTCGGAGATGACCCCGTCCATCACCGCGCCCCCGTGCACTCCGGGGACGACGACCGTGTCGGCGGTCGCGAGCAGGGACAGATCGTGGTCGGGGACGATGGCGTATCCGGCCTGGCACCGCACCGGGCGACCGCCGTCGGTGCAGGTCAGGACCTCGTAGTCGGCCGGCCCCCGGGCCGCCCAGAAGACCTGTCCCGGCACCCCGACGTCGAGGGTGGCGAAGTCGTCCATGACCAGTACCGCGACACGATGGGGCATGCCGCAGATCTTACTGTCCCGAATCTTGCGTTAGTTGTCCTTTGGGACACTCACGGGCATCCGCCCGGGTCGGCGAGACTTCCCGCATGAAGTTGCACAGAGCGTGGATCGTCGGAGGCGTCGCCCTCGTCGCGATCATGGGCGCGGCGGGGTTCCGCGCCACCCCCGGCGTCATGATCAACCCGCTGCGCGAGGAGTTCGGCTGGTCCAGCGGGACGGTCTCGCTCGCCGTCTCGGTGAACCTCGTGCTGTACGGGGTCACCGCGCCGTTCGCCGCCTCGCTCATGGACCGCTTCGGGATGCGCCGGGTCGTCGCCGCGGCGCTCGCGCTCATCGCCGCGGGCAGCGGCCTGACGGTCTGGATGACCGAGAGCTGGCAGCTCGTCGCCCTCTGGGGGGTGCTGGTCGGCCTCGGCACGGGGTCGATGGCCCTGGTGTTCGCCGCGACCCTGACCGACCGCTGGTTCACCCGCCGCAAGGGCCTGGTGATGGGCGTCCTCACCGCGGGCGGTGCGACCGGGCAGCTCGTCTTCCTGCCGCTCCTCGCCGCGCTCGCCGAGGGCCCCGGATGGCGGACCGCCTCCGTCGTGGTGTCGCTCGCCGCGCTGGCCGTGGTCCCGTTCGTCTGGTTCCTGCTGCGGGACTCCCCCGAAGAGGTCGGGCTCACCGCCTACGGCACCGACGTCCCCGTCACCCGGGTCAGGCGGGAGGGCGCGGCCGGGCACGCCCTGCGCACGCTGCGCGAGGCCGCCCGGCACCGCGGCTTCTGGTACCTCGCGATCGGGTTCTTCGTGTGCGGGGCGAGCACGAACGGCCTGATCGGCACCCACTTCATCCCGGCCGCGCACGACCACGGCATGCCCGAGCAGGCCGCGGCGGGCCTGCTGGCGGTCATCGGGATCTTCGACGTGGCGGGCACCATCTTCAGCGGCTGGCTCACCGACAGGTTCGACCCGGCCAAGCTGCTGCTCGTCTACTACGGGCTGCGCGGGCTGTCCCTGCTCGTCTTCCCGACCCTGCTGGCGTCCGGGAACCCGCCGAGCGCGACCTCGCCCGGGATCGTCCTGTTCATCGTCCTGTACGGGCTCGACTGGGTGGCCACGGTGCCGCCGACCGTCGCGCTGTGCGCCCGGCTCTTCGGCGCGGACGGCGCGATCGTCTTCGGCTGGGTGTTCGCCTCGCACATGATCGGCGCTGCGGCGGCGGCCGTCGCCGCGGGCGTCCTCCGGGACGAACTCGGGGCCTACGACGCGGCCTGGTACGGATCGGCGATCCTCTGCCTGCTGGCGGCGGGTGTCTCGGCCGCGCTGCGGGCCAAGCGCGCGGCTCCCGGCCTGGCCCCCGAGGAGGACCCCGACGGCAAGGCGCTCACGGACGCCTGACGAGGCGGGGCGCCCACCCCGGGCGCCCCGCCCGCGCCGGCTAGAAGACGCCCTGGCCGGGGGCGAGGATCTTCGACGGGTCGTACTTGGTCTTGGCCGCCTTGAACGCGGGCCAGGCGGGCCCGAAATGGGCCTTCCAGTCGGCCTTGCTCATCGGGTTGGACCCGATCGGGTACCAGCCGCCGCCGCGCGCCCGGGTCTGCTCGTAGAAGGCGCGGTTGAGCGCGGTCATCGCGGCGGGGTCGGCCGAGCCGGGCGACGAGGTGCGCAGCAGGGAGAACAGGAAGGCGTGCTCCTCCCCCGCCGAGCCGAGCCGCAGCAGCGGGGCCTTCACCTTGGCGGTCGGGATGGGGTAGAGCAGCAGGACGGCGCTGAGCCCGATGTTCGCGGGGGTGAGGCCGGGCAGCGCGGCGGTGACCAGCTCGTCGACGGCCGAGGCCGCGACGATGCTGTCCAGCCACGGGTGGGGCCGCTGCCACTCCCCGATGGCCTGGAGGATCCCCACGATCGGGGTGATCCGGTCGGCGAAGTCCCAGTAGGTGAGGTCGTCGATCGTGACGGACGTATGGGTGAGGTCGCCGATGAGGGCGGCGTCGTCGGCGGGGGTCGCGTCGAAGGCGACGGCCTCCATCATGAAGGTGTGGCCGCCCTCGACGACGGCGAGCGAGCCTTCCAGGTAGTCGAACCGCCCGTCCTCGGCCATCGCGATCTGCGCGGCGGTGAGGTCGGCGACGCTGCCGTAGTAGAGGTTGTAGCGGCGGACCGTGGCGGGCGCCGGGACGAGCCGCACGACCGCCTCGGTGATGATGCCGACCTGGCCGAGGCCGCTGCGGGCGGCGTCGAAGAGGTCCTTGCGCAGGGTCGGCGAGCAGCGCAGCACGTCGCCCTTGCCGGTGACGACCTGGAGTTCCAGCACGTTGTCGACCTGGGCGCCGTGGTGGATGACCGCGCCGCCCACCCCGCCCGCCGACAGGGTGCCGCCGACGGACAGGCCGAGGTAGTCGGTGAGGGTCGGCGGGGTGAGTCCCTGGGCGAGCGCGGCCTGGACCAGCGCTCCCCACAGGACGCCGCCGCCGACGACGGCCCGGTCGGCGCGGATCCGGATCCCGTCGAGCGGCGCGGTCTCGATGACGAGGCCCCCGGCCACCTGGGACTGCCCGTTGGTGGTGTGGCCCTGTCCACGTCCGGCCACCTTGAGGCCGCGCGCCCGGCAGAACTTCACCATCTTGGCGATGTCGCCGACCGAGCCCGGTTCGAGGACGGCGAGGGGGGTGCGGCTGACGATGTGTCCGAAGTCGTCGGCCGCGGCAGCCAAAGACGCGGCGTCGGTGCGGAGCGTGCCGTCGAGGGACGGGATGGCGTCGAAGGGGCCGCCGGCGTGCGCCGCGGTCACCCAGTTCCGGCTGACGGGGTCGAGCCCGACGACCAGGGCGCCCGCGACCAGCCCGGTCATGATCGAACGGCGGCTGATGGCGTGAGATTCGCGTTCCTGCATTGGAGAAGCCTCCCTAGGAAGATCCACTTTGGGAATCTTCGCAAGAAAGCCACATCACATAAGGGCGATTCGGGAACTTCTCCCTATTGGCTACAAAGACCTCTAAAGTGTCCACCCAGATCACCCGTCACCCGAGCCGACCCAGGGACCCCGCACCGTGACCAAGTGGGCTGAACGAGAAAGACGCCACGCCGCGGCCTTCGACGTCATCGGCGCCCGGTACGACGAGGCCTTCCCGCACAAGGAGGGGCAGCTCGCCGCAGGCTCCTGGCTCCTGGACCGCCTCTCCCCCGGCTCGCACGTCCTCGACCTCGGCTGCGGGACGGGCCTGCCGTCCGCCGCGCAGATCGCCGCGGGCGGGCACCGGGTCACCGGCGTCGACCTCAGCGCCGAGATGGTCAGGATCGCCGGACTGAACGTGCCCGAGGGCGAGTTCCGGCAGGACGACCTGCGCGACGTCACCGGCGAGTTCGACGCCGTCGTCGCGTTCTTCGTACTGCTCATGCTGCCGGTGCCCGGCATCCCCCGATCGCTGGAACTGATCCACCGCCTCCTCAAGCCGGGCGGGCTGTTCTGCCTCTCGATGGTCGAGGCCGACCTCGAGGAGTTCCCGATCCCGTTCCTCGGCCAGGAACTGCTCGTCTCCGGGCTGCTGCGCGACGAGCTGCGCGAGGCGGTCGAGTCCGCCGGGTTCGAGATCGAGGAAGAGAACGTGCTCAGCTACGCGCCGGCCACGACCCAGGCCGTCCCGGAGATCCAGCTCTTCTACAACTGCCGCCGGGTGTGACGTGAGCGAGACCGCCGAGAGCCTCAAGGAGCGCCTGGCGTTCCTCGGTGCCGCCGCCGCGCGCATCGGCACCCGGCTGGACCCCGCCGAGACCGCGCGGGCGCTGGTCGGCGCGCTGGTGCCCCGACTCGCGAGCAGCGCGACCGTCTACTTCGCCGAGAGCCTGTTCGGCCAGCGCGCGGAGTTCGGCGACGACCTTCGCCTGGTCGCCGGACCCAAGCAGCCCGAGGAGGCGGCTCAGCGGGCCGTGGCGTTCGGCGCCGCGGTGCACGAAGGGCGGCTGGTGGCCCTGCCGCTGCGGGTCCGCGGCAGGACACTGGGCGCCGTCCTGCTCGAGGCCCCCGGCGCCGACGAGATCGACGCGCTGATGACCGAGCAGCTCGTCGCCCAGGCCGCCCTGGCCGCCGACAACGCGCACAGGTACCGGCAGGAGGCGGCCGCCGCCGACACGCTCCAGCGCAGCATGCTGCCCAACCGGCTGCCGCGCTTCGCCGGGGTCGAGATCACCCACCGCTACCTGCCTGCCAGCGATCACGCCAGGGTCGGCGGCGACTGGTTCGACGCGATCGGGCTGCCCGGCAGCCGGGTCGCGCTCGTCGTCGGCGACGTCATGGGGCACGGGATGCGCTCCGCCGCGATCATGGGCCAGCTCCGCACGTCGGTGCAGACCCTCGCCGCCCTCGACCTGCCGCCCGACCAGGTGCTGCGCCAGCTCGACGGGCTGGCCCAGGGCCTCGGCGAGAACCACCTCGCCACCTGCATGTACGCCGTCTACGACCCGGTGGCCCGGCGCTGCACGTTCGCCAACGCCGGGCACCTGCCGCCGATCCTCGTCCACGCCGACGGCCGCGCCGAACTCCTCGAAGTGCCCGAAGGGGTGCCGATCGGCGTCGGCGGCGTCGCGTTCGAGCCGATGGAGGTGCCCGTCCACGACGGCGACCGGCTCGTCCTGTGCACCGACGGGCTCGTGGAGGTCCGCGGCCAGGACATCACCGAGGGCCTGGAGCAGCTCCGCGCCACGCTCGACTGCCGCCGCCTCACCCTCGACGCCCAATGCGACGACGTCCTGCGCAACCTCCAGATCGACGACCGGAGCGACGACGTGGCGGTCCTCATGGCCGATCTCACCGGCATTCCGGCCGCGAACGTCGCCCGGTGGATGCTGGAGCCGCGCCGGACCACGCCGTCGCGCATCCGGCGGCTCATCCGCGCGACCCTCAAGGCCTGGGACCTCGCCGACCAGATCGAGATCACCGAGCTGCTGGCCACCGAGGTCGTCACCAACGCCGTCCGGTTCGCCACCCGGCCGATCGAGCTGCGGCTCGTGCAGACCGAGCATCTGCTGGTCGAGGTGATGGACGACGAGTACACGCTGCCGGTCCTGCGGGACGCGCACGAGGACGACGAGGGCGGCCGCGGCCTCCAGCTCGTGTCGCGCCTCGCCCGGCGGTGGGGGGCGACCCGCACCGCCTCCGGCAAGATCGTCTGGTTCGAGCTGGGCGTCTAGAGCCGGACCGTCGTCACGGGCAGCGAGGAATCGGCGGGAATGTCCAGCCGCGAGTCCTCCAGACCCGCCGCGACGAGTTCCGCGCCGAGCGCCGCGACCATCGCGCCGTTGTCGGTGCACAGACCGGGCCGGGGCACCCGCAGCCGGACGCCCGCCTTCTCGCAGCGCTGCGCGGCCATCTCCCTGAGCCGCGAGTTCGCCGCGACGCCCCCGCCGATCTGGAGGTGGTCGACCCCGTTGTCCTTGCAGACCGCGATCGCCTTCCGCGTCAGCACGTCGACCACGGCCTCCTGGAAGGACGCGGCCACGTCGGCGATCGGCACGGACTCCCCGGCCCGCTCCTTCGCCTCGACCCAGCGCGCCACGGCGGACTTCAGGCCGGAGAAGGAGAAGTCGTAGGTCCCGTCGTCGATCTTGCCGCGCGGGAACGCGATCGCGCGCGGGTCGCCCTCCCTGGCCCTCCGGTCGATGATCGGACCGCCGGGGAAGCCCAGGTCGAGGACCCTGGCGACCTTGTCGAACGCCTCGCCCGCCGCGTCGTCGACGGTCGAGCCCAGCGAGCGGACGTCCCGGGCCACGTCGGGGACCAGCAGCAGCGAGGAGTGCCCGCCGGAGACCAGCAGCGACACGCACGGCTTGGGCAGCGGCCCGTGCTCCAGCTGGTCGACCGCCACATGGGCGGCCAGGTGGTTCACCCCGTACAGGGGCTTGCCGAGCGCGAGGGCGTACGCCTTGGCGGCGGCGACGCCGACCATCAGCGCGCCCGCGAGCCCGGGGCCCGCGGTGACCGCGATGGCGTCGAGGTCGCTGAGCGCCACCCCGGCCTCGGCCAGGGCCCGCTCGATCGTCGGGGTCATCGCCTCGAGGTGGGCGCGGCTGGCGACCTCGGGCACGACCCCGCCGAAGCGGACGTGCTCGTCGACGCTGGAGGCCACCGTGTCGGCGAGCAGGGTGTGCCCGCGGACGATGCCGATGCCCGTCTCGTCGCAGGAGGTCTCGATGCCCAGCACCAGGGGTTCGGTCACGGCTCGTCCCTCCGCATCATGATCGCGTCCACGCCGGACGGCTGGTAGTAGCGCTTGCGCACGCCGATCCGGACGAAGCCGAACCGCTCGTACAGCCTCTGGGCCGGCTCGTTGTCGGCCCGCACCTCCAGGAACACCCTGCGGCACCCGCGCCGGACCGCCTCGGCCAGCAGCTCGGTCAGCAGGGCGGCGCCGAGGCCCCGGCCCTGGCTGGCGGCCGAGACGCCGATCGTCTGCACGTCGCCGTCACCGCCGACGGCGGCCAGGCCCGCGTAGCCGACGACCGAGCCGTTCTCCTCCAGCACGATGTAGTGCCGGGTCCCCGGCATCGCGGCGAGCTCCTCGCGGAGCATGCCCTCGGTCCAGGACTCGTCGCCGAACAGCTCGTGCTCCAGCACCATCGCCGCGGGCAGGTCCGCGGTCGACATCGGCCGGATCCCGGTGTCGCTCATTGGCTCGCCTTCTTCCGTGCGCCGATCTCCTGGGCGTCGGGGCGGCGCAGGTAGAGCGGTTCTGGCGGCAGCAGCGGCAGTCCGGCGCGGCCCGACAGCCTGCTGATCGCGATCTCCGCGATCGCCCCCGCCGACGGCAGGAGCGGCGCCCGGTCAGCGGGACCTTCCCGCTCCTCGAACACCGCGGAGTACAGCGCGGCGCCCTCGCCGATCGCGGGCAGCCCGGAGGCCGCGGCATCGGCGGCCGGGCCGACCGACGGCTCGGTCACCCGCCGCTCGAAGGAGTCGTAGCGCGCCCAGTAGACCTCTTTGCGGCGCGCGTCGGAGGCCACCACGAAGGGCTGGGTGCGGCGGCTCGCCCAGGCGAGGGCGTCGAGCGTGCAGACCCCGTGGACGGGGAGGCGCAGCGCGTTGCCCAGGGCGTCGGCGGTCGCCAGGCCGACCCGCAGTCCCGTGTAGGGGCCGGGGCCGACGCCGACCGCGATCGCGTCGAGGTCGCCCGGGGACGCCCCGGCCTCGGCGAGGACGCGGGAGATCGACGGGGACAGCACCTCGGCGTGGCGCTGCCGGTCCACCCCGGCGACGACCGCCACGGGCCGGGCGGCGGCGCCAGGGAACCACTCGTAGAGAGCCGCGGTGACCGCCGAGGTCGCGGTGTCGAAAGCCAGTACCAGCACGACCGTCAAGCCTATACGGAGGCCGGGTCAGGCCGATCCCATCTTCTTGATCGCCTCGATGGCCTTCGTCGCCGCCTCGGTCGCCCCGTCCACGCAGTCGCCCTGGTCCAGCGGCGTGTCGTCGTCCTTGCTCCCGCCGTAGGAGACGGTCACGAGGACGTTGCCGACACGGGCGTTGACGACGGCCTGGGAGAACGCGGTCTCGGTGAAGTACAGCACGTAGGCCTGATCGCCGACCTCGTCGAGATCGTCGAAGTCGCGCAGGCGCTGGCTCGGCAGGAGGTTGTCGCCGGACTTGTCGCTCTCGTGCTCCTCGGTGAACATCCCCTCGGCGTCGGCCACCGGGTCGGCGCCGGGGACGCTGCGCAGCTCCAGGGACAGCTCGCGGGGATCGTCGCCGAGCCCCACGTCTCCCCAGGTGCAGCGGACCGAGGTGTCGGTGTCGGTGGCCGACGCCGGGGTGGGCTCGCCGCCGGGGACGAGCTTCTCGGGGGCGTCGGCGAGGACGGAGCACGCGTCCGGCGGGCCCTCCAGCGGGACGAACCCGCCGTCCTCGGCGCCCGACGGGGCCGCCTGATGGTTCGTGCCCGGCGCTAGTTGCGTGGGGTCTCCGCTCGCGTTACGCAGGATGAACAGACCGGCTATCGCGCAGACCACGAGCACGCCGGTGAGCGCACCGGCGAGCAGGATCGCCATACTCCGCTCAGAACCGGTGCTTCTACGCCTCTGACCACCCACTGGAGGACTCCTATACCCGTCTTGTCCCGGGAAAGTGCGCTCTTACCAAAGATGTTCGCTAGAGGTTACGGCACGCAAACGAGAAACTGCGAGTACCAGGGCATACCTATCTAATCTGGAACGATCCCGTTCAGTTCAGACCCGGCCCAGCGGCCCCCCACGCCGGTGATCGTCACGTCGCGGGACTCGGTGTCGCCGACCCGGCTCATCCGCACTTCGAGACGATCTTCGGCAAGGCCCTCGACCAGGCCCTCGCCCCACTCCACCACGGTGACCGCGGCCGCGAGGTCGGCGTCCAGGTCGAGATCGTCGACCTCGGCGAACCCGCCGAGCCGGTAGGCGTCCACATGGACCAGCGGCGGCCCCCCGGCCAGCGGCGGGTGCACCCGCGCGATGACGAAAGTGGGCGATGTCACCGGGCCGCGCACCCCGAGGCCCTCCCCGATGCCCCGGGTCAGCGTGGTCTTGCCCGCGCCGAGACCCCCCGTCAGGACCACGAGGTCCCCCGCGCGTAGCAGCCCGCCCAGGGCCAGGCCCAGGGAGTGCATCCGCTCCGCCGTGTCTATCCTCACCGCTCCTCCTTCACCGGCTCGTCCTCGACGCCCCGCGCGGGCCCCGGCACCCGGGGCGGGGCCGCCGTGACCCGTCCCGCGAGCGCCCGGACCGCCTCGGTCACCCGCGCGTGGTGCTCCATCGGCAGCAGATGCCCCGCGGGCTCGACCGCCACGTACACCACGTCCGTCAGGCCCGCCGCGATCTCCGCGCCGTGCGCCGCCGGGGTCAGCAGATCCGCGTCGCCCGTCATCACCAGCGCCGGAACCCGGTCCAGGACGGCCAGGGCGGCGCGCTTGTCGTGCCCGATCAGGGTCGGGTAGAACTCCGCGATCACCTCGAACGGGGTCGCGCGGACCATCCGCTCCACGAAGTCCACCACGGTCGGGCTGATCGTCCGGTCGGCGAAGCCCATACGGCGGATCACCCAGAACGCCAGATCCGCGCCGATCGCGCGGGAGGAGTCCACCAGCGCGCCCCGGCGGCCCAGCCCGCGGATGACCCGCGGCGCGAGCGGCTGCGCCACCTTGGCCAGGATCAGCGGCAACCCGAGCGTCATCTGCTGGATGTCGCCCATCGAGGTGTTGACCAGCGCGACCCCGCGCACCCTGCCGCCGAACTCCTCCGGATGGCGCTCGGCGAACGCCATCAGCGTCATCCCGCCCATGGAGTGCCCGACGAGCACCACGGGCTCGTCCCGGCCGACCGTCGCGCGCAGCACCGCGGCGAGGTCCGCGCCGGTCTGGTCGATGGTCGCCCGGCGCGGGTCGCTGCGCCCGGACCTGCCGTGGCTGCGCTGGTCCCAGGTGATCCGCCGGAACCCCGTGAGATCGCGCCGCTGGTAGTGCCAGGTGTGCAGGTTCAGGCAGTAGCCGTGGCAGAACACCAGGGTCGGGGTGCCCGGCGCCGGAGGCGTCTCGGGCTCCTCCACCTCGACGTACAGGGGCAGCCCGTCGTCGGCGAGGACGGTCAGGGCGTCTCCGCGCGGCTCCCCGAAAGGCTCGGCGGCCTCCGGGTCCGGCTGGGCCCTGACCCGGCCGACCGCGTACTGGCGGGCCGCGACCACGGCGCCCACGCCGGCCGCGCCCACCCCGGCGACGGCTCCGGCGATCCCGAGTCTTCTCTTGCTCCGTCCGTCCAAAGTCGTCCTCCCTGCGGGGCTGGGTACGGAAGGCCGCGGGCTCAGGCCGCGGCGGTCAGTCGGTGTGCACGCGCGGGACCCGGCCGCCCAGCCGGGTCACGATCTCGTAGGAGACCGTGCCGACGGCGTCGGCCCAGTCCGTCGCGGTGGCCTCGCCGCGGTCACCGGGGCCGAACAGGACGACCTCGTCGCCCTCCTCGATCGGATCGTCGCCGACGTCCAGCACGAACTGGTCCATGCAGACCCGTCCGGCGATCTTCCGGCGGCGGCCTGCCGCCAGGACCTCCAGCACGTTGCTGCCCGAGCGCGGGACGCCGTCGGCGTACCCGGCGGGGACCAGTGCGACCGTCGTCTCCCGGTCGGTGATGTAGAGGTGGCCGTAAGACACGCCCGACCCTGCGGGGACGCGCTTGGCGACCGTCACCGTGGAGGTGAGGGTCATCGCGGGGCGCAGGCCGGGATCGGGCAGCGCGGGCGCGGGGTTCAGCCCGTAGATCGCCAGGCCGGGACGGATGAGGTCCCAGCGCGTCTCGGGCAGGTGCAGGGCCGCCGAGGAGTTCGCCAGATGCCGTAGCTCGGGCCGGACGCCCGCGCGCTCGGCGTAGCCGACCATCTCGGCGAAGGCCGCCGTCTGCCGGGCCACCGACGGGTGCTCCGGCTCGTCGGAGCAGGCCATGTGCGACCAGAGCCCGATGATCCGGACGGCCCCCTCGGCCTCGGCCTTCAACGCGGCCTCGACCAGCGCGGGCCAGCCGTCGCGGGTCTGCCCGCCGCGCGACATCCCGGTGTCGGCCTTCAGATGGATCCGGGCGGGGACGCCCTTCGCGGCGGCGGCCGCCGCGACCGCGCGGACCAGCCCGACCGAGCCGACGCCCAGGTCGACCCCGCCCGCGATCGCCGCGGCGAAGTCGGTGTCCGGCGGGCAGACCCCGGCGAGCACCGGGGCGGTGATCCCCGCCGCGCGCAGCGCCAGGGCCTCGTCGGCGAACGCGACGCCGAGCCAGGACGCGCCGGCCTCCAATGCGGCCTTCGCCACCGGGACGGCCCCGTGCCCGTAGGCGTCGGCCTTGACCATCGCCATCACGGGCCGGCCCGCGGCCTCGGCGAGCAGCCGCACATTGTCCCGGATGGCCGAGAGGTCGACCAGCGCGCGCGTCGGATGCGTCATGGTCCCCAAGTCTGCCGCACCCGGCGGGGAGCTCGGGCAAGACCGCGCGCGGGTCGGCGCAGCTCAGGACAGTTGCGCGAACGCCTCTGGCAGCGCGGCGAGAACGTCCTCCGCGGTGATCGGCGCGGGCGCGAGGCCGCGCCGGGGCGCCGCGGCGATCCGGGCGGCCAGTCCGTGCAGGTGGGCGGCCCAGGCCCCGGCGTCGGCGGCGTCGACGCCCTGCGCGAGCAGCGCCCCGGCGAGGCCCGACAGGACGTCTCCGGAGCCCGCGGTGGCCAGCCAGGGCGTGCCCGTGAGATTGGCCCGGACCTGGCCGCCCGGATCGGCGACGAGCGTCGTGGAGCCCTTGAGCAGGACCGTCACACCGAGGCCGGCGGCCGCGGCGCGGACATGGACGAGCCTGCGCGCCTCGATCTGATCGCGGCCGACGTTCAGCAGCCGGGACAGCTCGCCCGCGTGCGGGGTGAGCAGCGTCGGGGCCCGGCGGTCCAGCAGGGCGCGGCGCACCCCGGCCGGGAGCCCCGCGAGGACGGTGAGCCCGTCGGCGTCGACGAGCACGGGCACCTCGCTGCGCAGGGTGGCCTTGACCAGGCGTTCTCCTCGCGCGTCGACGCCGAGGCCGGGGCCGACCACCCAGGCCTGGACCCGGCCGACGGCGTCGAGATCGGGCTCCGTGTCGTCGCCCGGGGCCGCCTCGGGCAGGACCGTGGTGACGGTCTCCGGCCAGCGCGCGTCGACCAGCGCGACCACCCGGGCGGCCGAGGCGAACCGGACCATGCCCGCGCCGCCGCGCAGCGCCGCGCCGACCGAGAGCAGCGCGGCCCCGGTGAACCGCGCGCCCCCGGCGATCACCCCTACGACGCCGCGCCGGTACTTGTCGGTCTCCGCCTCCGGGCGGGGCGGCCTGACGTCCGCGGTGGCCGGGGCGATGACGGCGGGCTCGGGCAGCCCGGTGAGGCCGATGTCGACGAGTTCGACGACCCCCGCGTGCGCGGCCCCCGGATCGATGAGCAGGCCGGGCTTGAGCGTGCCGAACGTGACCGTCACGTCGGCCCGGACCGCGGTGTCGGCGACCTCGCCGGTGTCGGCGTCGACCCCGCTCGGGATGTCGCACGCCACCACCGCGGCCTCCTCGGGCAGGGCCCTGACGAGTGCCCCGTACAGGCCGCGCAGGGCGCCCCGGCCTCCGATGCCGGTAAGGCCGTCGATCACCAGGTCGGTGCCTTCGAAGGCCCGCCTGGCCGCCGAGGAGGGCGCGGAGCCTTCTCCCGGGGACAGCAGGGACTCCAAACGGGCGTAATCCAGGACGCGGCCTCCAGCCGCCCTGAAATCGGCGAGCCCTTCGGGATGCGTCTTCTGCGCGGCCAGCGCGGCCGTCACGTGGGCGCCCCTGCGCGCCAGGCGCGCGCCCGCGTACAGGGCGTCGCCTCCGTTGTCCCCGCTGCCGACGAGCAGCAGCACGCGGGAGCCGTAGAGGCCGCCGAGCAGCTGCGCGCACACGGCGGCGAGCCCCGCCGCGGCCCGCTGCATCAGCGTGCCCTCCGGCAGCCGTGCCATGAGCGCCGCCTCAGCGGCCCGTACCTCGTCCACCGCGTGCGCGTACCGCACCGCCGCCTCCTGCGAAAAGGGATGAAGGGATGTCTCGCCCGTGGGCCCGTCTCCGGCGTCCTACCCGCTCAGCCCGCCTCGGCGATCACCATCGCGGTCGCGATCCCGCCGTCGTGGCTGAGCGACACATGCCA
Source organism: Actinocorallia herbida (assembly GCF_003751225.1). Classification (NCBI taxonomy): domain Bacteria; kingdom Bacillati; phylum Actinomycetota; class Actinomycetes; order Streptosporangiales; family Thermomonosporaceae; genus Actinocorallia; species Actinocorallia herbida. The sequence goes on along the minus strand of NZ_RJKE01000001.1, from coordinate 9,701,075 downwards.
GGCGGTGATCCCGAGCGGGTCGGCGACCGCCGAGATCGTGCCCGTGACGTGCAGGGACGGCCGGCCCGCCGCGCCCCGCCGGATCTCCGCGTCGGTCCACAGCAGCCCGCCCGGTGCGCCCAGCGCCTTGGCCAGCGCCTCCTTGGCCGCGAACCGCGCGGCCAGGGACCGCACCGGAAGATCCCGCTCACCCTCGGTGAACAGCCGCTCCCGCAGCTTCGGCGTCCGCGCCAGCGCCGCCCCGAACCGCGCCACGTCCACCACGTCGATCCCCACGCCCACGATCACCCCCCGAGCGTACCGATCTCAGGGCAGGCGGGTCCTCGGGGCGGGATCGCGCATCGGCAGGCGCAACCTGCGGACGGTCAGGGCGACCGCGCCCGCGGCGAGCACCAGGTCGAAGCCCAGGCCGTAGTGCCAGACCGGCTTCAGCCCTTCGCCGCCCGGAGTCCCCTCGTCGGCCGAGGCCGCCTCGCTGTAGGCGTCGTAGATCACCTCGTCGGCCGCCAGGTCGCGGACGTCGAAGCTGATCATCGCGAGGAGGTCGAGGTCCGGCTCCTGCTGGGCGCAGCGGTCGATGCTCAGACCGGGTCCGGCGGGCACGCAGAGCATGCGGCTCTTCTCCTTGGGCACGGCGTCGGCGACGGTGACGAACGGATTCGCCGCGAGCAGCCACCAGGCGCCCCCGTCGTCCTGGTCGCCCGGATCCCCCGGCGTCAGGGGCCGGAACGCGGAGGTCGGCCAGTAGGCGATCAACGTGCCGAAGACCAGCCCGAAGACCGTCAGACAGGACAGCAGGACCGCGGTGACCGTCCGCGCGGCGACGGCGGAGAAGAACTGGCCGATCGCGCACACCACGCCGATGAGAAGCGCGCTCGACCCGAAGGACACGAGCGCGCGGAGCCCTCCGAAACCGTCCTGGACCAGGGGCCGGGCGAGGAACGGCGCGGTCAGCGAGAGCAGCAGCACACCGCTGCCCCAGGACGCCAGCAGCTTGCCCAGCGCGAGGTCCGCGGGAGTCAGCCGGGTGAGCTGGAGCAGCGCCAGCGTGTCCCTTTTGTGCTTCCCGTTGACCGACCGGGCACCGAGCGCCGACGCGGCGCACAGGACCGGCAGCAGGACGAGGAAGAGCAGCGTGCCTGAGAACGCGCGGTCGAGATCGGCGGCGTCGATCTCGCCGGCGAGGGCCCGGTGCAGGACGAAGGCGGTGAGCCCCACGCCCGCGGTCCAGAGGGCGAGCAGCCACCTCCAGCGGACCGAACGCATTCTGGCGCGCGTGTCCAGCCCGGCGACCAGCAGTACTCCCCGTGCACTCGGCATTTCAGCGCACCTCTCGCGGACCGAGATCCGGGAACGGGCCGGAGGCCGGCCGTTCACCCACCGCGCGGCCCCGGTCCAGGAGGACGACCCGGTCGGCGAGGCCGGCCATCTCGGTGAGCGCACCGCCGGACAGGAGGATCGCGGTGCCCTCCTCTGCCGCCAGCCGCAGCAGCAGGTCGCGCAGGGCCGCCCGAGCTGCGGAGTCGAGGCCGGAGAGCGGCTCGTCGAGTAGCAGCACCCTCGGCCGGTGCACCAGCGCGCGGGCGAGCCCGAGCCTCTGTCTCTGCCCGCGTGGAAGCGCGTGGACGCGCTCACGCGCCTGGCCGGCGAGCCCCGTGAGCGCCAGGAGTTCGCCCGTGCGGACCGCCACGTCGCGGGCGTGCAGCCGGTGCGCCGCGCCGAAGAGATCGAGGTACTCGACGACCGTGAGCCTGTCGTGGACGCCGAACGTGTCGGGCAGCCAGCCGAGTGCCGCCCGCGCCTCGGCCGGCCTGGCCACGGCGTCCACCCCGGCGATCTCGACCCGGCCCGTGTCGGGCGCGAGCAGCGTCGCCAGGACGAGCAGCAGCGTGGTCTTTCCCTCGCCCTTCTCCCCGACGAGGCCGGTCACCCGGCCGTAGGGGACGCTCAGATCCACCCCGGCGAGGACCTGGGTCCTCCCGAACGCGTACGCGACCCCGGTCGCCCGCACCCCGACCCCGATGTCCGCCATGCGAGCAGCCCTCCCGCCGAAGATCCACCGTGCTGGGTCAGACGCCGGAAGGGCCGGAAAAGTTCTGTCGCGGTGCTCGGACGGGACGCCGGAGGCGCCTTACGGTCAGGGTGAGCGCGCCGGCGGCGAGGGCCAGATCGATGCCCAGGCCGTAGGGCCAGACGGGGTTCAGGCCGGGGCCTCCCCGCCCTTCGTCGAGATCGACGTAGGCGCCGTAGGACTCGTAAGAGCGGTCTTCGGCCCTCAGGTCGCGCATGAGGAAGCTCATCTGGGACAGCAGGTCGCCGCCGCCCTCCCGCTCGCAGTGCTCGACGTTCGGTTCCACCCGCGCGCAGACGATCCGCGAGGAGTCCAGGGGCGCGGCGTCGGCGAGGACGATCAGCGGGTTCGCGGCGAGCAGCCACCACGGGCCGCCCTCTCCCTCGTCGGGCACCGCCGGGGGCTGGAGCAGGAAGCTCAGGAAGTAGGCGAGCACGGTGCCGAAGACCAGCCCGCCGACCGTCAGCGCCGACAGCAGGGCCGCGACGCCGCGCCGCCCGGCCGTCGAGCAGAGCCGGCCGAGCGCGCAGACCACGCCGACGAGCAGTCCCGCCACCACGAGGCAGGCCAGTGCCCGGAACGGCCCCACGGCCCCGGTGAGCACGGACACGGCGAGGAAGGGCACGGTCGGCGCCAGGAGGACGAGGCCCGTGCCCCAGGACGTCAGCAGCCCGCCCAGCGCCGGGGCGGGCAGGGAGCCCGAGCCCCGTCCGCCGCCGACCTGACGGGTGGCGAACACCGGCGCGGCGCACAGGACCAGCAGGAGGACGAGGGGCACCAGCGCCCCGCACACCCCGGCGTGGAGATCCGCGCCGTCGACCTCGGCGCCGAAGGTCCGGTAGAGGACCGTCGCCAGCAGGCCCACGACCAGCGTCCAGCCTGCCAGCAGGGCCTTCCAGCGGCCTTTGCGCACGCTGGCGCCCAGCTCCTGTCGGGCCACGAGCAGCGCCCCGCGCATGAGAACGCCCTCCCGTCGAAGATCCACCGTGGTGGGTCAGATGACGGGAGGGCGCGGAAAGTTCTGTGCGGCGTGATCTACTCCACGGTGACGGACTTGGCCAGGTTGCGCGGCTGGTCCACGTCGTGGCCCTTGGCCGTCGCCAGCTCGCAGGAGAACACCTGGAGCGGGATCGTGGTGACCAGCGGCTGGAGCAACGTCGGCACCGCAGGGACCTCGATCAGCGTGTCGGCGTAGGGGGCCACGGAGTCGTCGCCCTCTTCGGCGATGACGATCGTGCGGGCGCCCCGGGCGCGGATCTCCTGGATGTTGGAGACGATCTTGTCGTGCAGCACGTCGCGGGCACGCGGCGGCACCACCACGATCACCGGCAGGCCGTCCTCGATGAGCGCGATCGGCCCGTGCTTCAGCTCACCGGCGGCGAAGCCCTCGGCGTGCATGTAGGCGAGCTCCTTGAGCTTCAGCGCGCCCTCCAGGGCGACCGGGAAGCCCACATGGCGTCCGAGGAACAGCACGGACTTCTCGTCCGCCAGGGAGCGGGCCAGCTCGCGGACCGGCTCCATGGTCTCCAGGACCTTCTCCACCTTCTCCGGCATGGAGCCCAGCAGCTGGACCATGGCGAAGACCTCGTCGCCCCACTTGGTGCCGCGCACCTGCGCGATGTACAGGGCGATCAGGTAGACCGCGACGAGCTGGGTCAGGAAGGTCTTGGTCGCCGCGACGCCGACCTCCGGGCCGGCGTGGGTGTACAGGACGCCGTCGCACTCACGCGGCATCGTGGAGCCGTTGACGTTGCAGATGCACAGCACGCGGGCCTTCTGCTCGCGCGCGTGCCGGACCGCCATGAGCGTGTCCATCGACTCGCCCGACTGGGAGATCGCGATCACCAGGGTGCTCTTGGTGAGGATCGGGTCGCGGTAGCGGAACTCGCTGGCGAACTCCACCTCGCACGGCACCCCGGCCCAGTGCTCGATCGCGTACTTGGCGATCATGCCGGCGTGATAGGACGTGCCGCACGCGATGATGATGATCTTGTCGATCTCGCGGAGCTGCTCGTCGGTGATGTGCATCTCGTCGAGGTGCAGGCGGCCGTCGGCGCCGATCCGGCCCAGCAGGGTGTCGGCGACGGCGCGCGGCTGCTCGGCGATCTCCTTGAGCATGAACGCGTCGTAGCCGCCCTTCTCTGCGGCCGACACGTCCCAGTCGACGTGGTACTCGCGGACCTCGGCCGGGCGGCCGTCGTAGTCGGTGACGGTGACGCCCTCGCGGCGCAGCTCCACCACCTGGTCCTGGCCCAGCTCGATCGCGTCGCGGGTGTGCTCGATGAACGCCGCGACGTCGGAGGCCAGGAAGTTCTCCCCGACGCCCTTGCCGACGACCAGGGGCGAGTTCCGGCGGGCCCCGACGACCACGTCCGGGTCCTGGGCGTCGACCGCGACCAGGGTGTAGGCGCCCTCCAGGCGGCGGCAGACGCGGCGCATGGCCTCGGCCAGGCCGTGCTCGCCCACCTCCTCCTCCAGAAGGTGCGCGACGACCTCGGTGTCGGTCTCGGACTCGAACACGTGCCCGCGCTCGGTCAGCTCGGCGCGCAGCTGCGCGAAGTTCTCGATGATCCCGTTGTGGATCACCGCGACCCGCCCGGCGCAGTCGACGTGCGGGTGGGCGTTGACGTCGTTCGGCGCGCCGTGGGTGGCCCACCGGGTGTGCCCGAGCCCCACCGTGGAGGCGGGCGGGGGCTCTTCCTCCAGCACCTTGCGGAGGTTGATCAGCTTCCCGGCCTTCTTGGCCGTGGCGAGCCGCCCCTCCACGACGAGCGCGATGCCCGCCGAGTCGTATCCCCGGTACTCAAGCCGCGCCAGTCCGTCAACGACGACCTGCTCGGCCTGCTGACCACCGACGTAACCCACGATTCCGCACATGAACGCCACACTATCTGTCGATCCGTCAAAGACTGGAGCCCGCCGACCTGCGACGGCGACCCCTCTGGTTACCCTCGTCACCCATGAACGCGCCCTGGGAACCGATCCCCAGCCCCTACGTCGAGTTCTCCCGGGAGGCATGGAGACAGCTCAGGGCGAACACCCCGCTCACCCTGACCCAATCCGACGTCGACGAGCTGCGCGGCCTCCGCGATCCCATCGGCATCGACGAGGTCGAGGACGTCTACCTGCCGCTGACCCGGCTGCTGAACCTCTTCTTCACCGGGGACAGCGGCCTGCGGGACGCCCTGAGCACGTTCCTCAACGAGTCGGTGCGGCCCACCCCGTTCGTCATCGGGGTCGCGGGGAGCGTCGCGGTGGGCAAGTCGACGGTTGCGCGGCTCCTCCAGGCGCTGCTCGCGCGCTGGCCCGAGCACCCCCGTGTGGAGTTGGTCACCACCGACAACTTCCTCTACCCCAACGCCGAACTGCTGCGGCGCGGGCTGATGACCCGCAAGGGCTTCCCCGAGTCCTACGACCGGCGCGCCCTGCTGCGCTTCATCTCCCGGATCAAGGCCGGGGCCAAGGAGCAGTCGATCCCCGTCTACTCCCATCTGGAGTACGACATCCTGAAGGGCGAGCGGCAGACGGTCCGCACCCCCGACATCCTGATCTTCGAGGGCATCAACGTCCTCCAGGTCCCGCCGACGGGCTCGCTCAGCGTCTCGGACTACTTCGACTTCTCGATCTACGTCGACGCCAAGGTCGAGCACATCCGCGAGTGGTACGTCGAGCGCTTCCTCGCGCTGCGCCGCACCCGGTTCTCCGACCCGCGCTCCTACTTCCACGCGCAGGCCAGGGCGCAGAGCGACCCGGAGGCCGTCGCGTTCGCGCAGAGCATCTGGCGCGAGACCAACGAACGCAATCTCACCGAGAACATCCTCCCCACGCGCGCCCGCGCGACCCTCGTGCTGCACAAGGGGCCCGACCACGCCGTCCAGCGCATCCGCCTCAGGCGGATCTGAGCCCGTCTCCCACCCCTGGGACGGCTGTTCGCGGACGGCCCGGCCGGGCCCTTCCCCCTCTGCCTTCTACGACGCGGGCGGCCGGAAAAAGGTTGGCCCCGATCGCGACCGCCCTGCTACGAAGGGACGATGTCCGATCCGCTCTCGTCTCCGGCGAACGTCGAGTCGGGGGCGTCTTGGCGCGCCCTCGCCCCCCTGCGCACCCCCGCCTACCGGCCTCTGATCGGCTCGGTGGCGCTGTCCCTCGGCGCGGCGGGAATGTGGGCCGTCGTCCTGGTCTTCCAGGTGATCGCGATCAGCGACAGCGCGCTCGCGCTGTCGGCGGTCGCGCCGGGCCTCACCGCGGGGATGCTCGTCTTCTCGCTGGCGGGCGGGATCGCCGCCGACCGGCTGTCCAAGCGCGCGGTGCTCGTGGCGGTGCAGGCGCTGAACACAGCGGCCACCGCGGCGATCGCCGTGCTGTCGCTGACCGGCACGATCAGGCTGTGGCATCTCGCCCTGGCGTCGGTGGTGCTCGGCGCGGCGACGGCGTTCTATTACCCGGCTTACACGGCCTACCTCCCGTCGATCCTGCGGGAAGGCGACCTCCTGGCCGCGAACGGCCTCGAAGGCGCCCTGCGCCCGGCCCTCCAGCAAGCGGGCGGCCCGGCACTCGCCGGAATCCTGGTCGGCACCTATTCGCCGACCGCCGGAGCCGTGATCGTCACCGCCTTGTACGCGGCGGCCTTCGTCCTCGTCCTCTTCCTCCCGAAGGAGCCTCCGGCGAAGCCCGGGAAAGGCGATGCGGGGAAACCGAGCATCTTCGGCGAACTGCGCGAGGGCTTCGCCTTCACCCTGCGCACCCCCTGGCTGCTCTGGACGCTGCTGTTCGCGTGCCTGGCCGTCATGGTCGTCATGGGCCCGGTGGAAGTCCTGCTCCCGTTCCTGGCCCGCGACTCCTTCGCCGACGGCGAGCGCATGTACGGCCTGCTCCTCACCGCCTTCGGCACAGGCGCCGTCCTAGGCTCCCTCGCGGTTTCGTCATGGCGCCTCCCCCGCCGCTACCTGACCACCATGATCCTCGGCTGGGGTCTGGGCAACCTCCCTCTGGCCGTCCTCGGCTACACCGACTCCTTCTGGCTGATGGCGGCCGCCCTCTTCGTCGCCGGCCTCACCGACGGCTGCTGCATGGTCATCTGGGGCACCCTCCTCCAACGCCGGGTCCCCCCGCACATGCTCGGCCGCATAGCCAGCCTGGATTTCTTCGTCTCCCTGGCCTTCCTCCCCTTGTCGATAGCCCTGGCAGGCCCCCTGGCCCAGATCGTCCCCGTCCCCGTGATCTTCCTATTCGCAGGCCTCCTACCCCCCGTCTTCGCCGTGATCGCCGTCCTCGCCGGCCGCCTCCCCACCGACGAGAAAGCCCACCCCCTGACCTGACCCCTCACCGAGCCCATCCGCTCCCCGTCACCCGGGCTGGTTTTCTCAATCCATCCGACTTACCATCGAGGGTATATATCTTTGACGGTATGTTCGAGATCGCTCTGGAGCCTGCGGTGGAGACGTGGTTGGAGGGGCTGCCGTTCGGGCACTTCCAACGAGTGATGGCCAAGGTCGACCTCTACCTCGTGGAGAAAGGCGGGGTGGCCGATGGCGACCACGCGGATCACCTTCTGGAAGCCGGGCAGCCCGGCGATCGTGCTGCTCACGGTCTTCGCCAAGGCCCGCAACGGACCCCAGCACGACGACGTGAACCGAGCCGTCAAGGCCAAGAGAATCTGTCAGACGGAACACGACATGACCGTCACCCACACTTTCGACAGGAGATCGTGATGGCCGGACACAGCACCTGGGACACGCTCAAAGCCAAGCGGCTCCGGGGGGAAGCCGCCCAAGAACACCCGGAGTACACCCAGGCCGTCCGCGATATCGACCTCGGAAACAAACTCCGCGAGATCCGCACCAGCAGGAATCTGACACAGGCTGAAGTCGCCAAGAACGCCGGAATCACCCAGCCGGCGCTGTCCCGCATCGAACTCGGCGGAGGCGTGCCCACCCTCGACATGCTCGACCGCATCGGCCGAGCCATGGGGGTCCGGTTCGTGATCTCTGTGGGCGACTCCCAAGCCGACCCCATCGACCTCCTCGCCGGCTGACCGACGACCTCTCCCCTACCCTCGGCACGCCCGCCGCGCCGAGACACCCGAATGTCTTCGACGAGGCGGGGTTCAGCGGCGCTTGAGCCGACCCGCGAAGGTCGCCCACCCGCGCTTCGAGAAGGAGAGCTTCGAGCCCCCGGGGTTCTTGCTGTCGCGAACGGCCATGCGGCGTTCGCCCGGCACACCCAGCTCTACAGACCTCCCGGCAGATACTGAACATATGCGGCACCGGGGTCTGAGGGGTTTGGGCGGTCTTGTCGGCCTTATCGCGAAAGGGGGCAGGTGGTTCAGGGTTCGACGGGGATGACGTAGGCGAGTTCGTAGCGGTCCACGGGGACGATGATGTCGGCGGTTTCGACGGGGCGATCACCGGTGTAGGTGCGCTGGATGACGATGACGAGGGCGCCGGTGGGGATGCCGAGTTCGGTGGCCTCCGCGGTGAGGGCGGCGCGTGCGGTGACGACCTCGGTGGCGACGTCCACGTTGACGCCGATGGCGCGCATGCGTTCGGTCACTCCTCTGCCCGCATAGGGGCCGTCCTCGGGAAGCATGACGTCGGTGCCGCCGGTGAGGGCGAGAGGTTCCCAGCTCGTGGAGAGCATGACGGGCTCGTCGTCGGCGAGGAAGGTGTAACGGGTCCGCATGACCGCGTCCCCCTGCGCGATCGCCAGCCGTTCGGCGATGGCCGGCGGCGCCTCGGCCGTCTCCGACGCCGCGCGCCAGCCGCCGCTCTTGCGCTGCGCGGCCATATCCGCCCGGAAGGGCGACCCATCCCGCGACTCCCGGTACCAGCTCCTCGTGAGACGGCGAAGCTCCGGCTTCTCCCGCACGTAGGTCCCGCTCCCGGACCTCCCGACGACCAGCCCCTCGGACGCGAGAAGCCGCAAAGCCTGCAGAGCGACACTGTCGGCCACCCGGTACTCGGCCGCGAGAGCGGCCCGTGAAGGCAGCCGGGCCCCGGGCTCCAGCTCCCCGGACACGATCCGCTCCCGCAGTTCATCGGCGATGCGCTGATACGCGGGCTGAACCACGGCTCTCTCCGATCCGAACGGGTTTGTCGCCACAGCTTGACAAGCTGTACACACCGCTCGCAAGCTATGCGCACAGCTTTCCAAACTGTGCCCGCAGATTGGCGGTGCGTGACCGTGCAGACTGAGCAGGCGGCCTCCGACGCTTTGTCGAATGCCGAACAGCCCGGACGATCCTTCGTCGCGTTCGCCCGGCTGAAGCCGGGCAACCAGATGCCGAAGCGGGCCCGGGACTGGGTGACGGGTGTGGCCGCATCGCGCGTGGCGACGGACGTGCTCGACACACTGCGACTCCTAACGTCCGAACTCGCCACGAACGCGCTACAGCACGGCTTCGCCACAGGCATCGTCCGGGTGGCATTGCTGACCTGCCCGCAGGGGCTGCGCGTCGAGGTCACCAACGACGGCGACGGAACCCCGGCACCCCGGAGTGCGGCCGAGGGAGACGAGGACGGGCGGGGGCTCTTCCTCCTCGACGCGCTCGCGCGTGCCTGGGGCCATGACCGCAGGGCGAACGGCAAGGGACCGTGGTCTGGTTCGAGATCGACGCCCCGGCGTGCGCGTAGCGCGCTGCGACGTCGCGCCCCACATCAACGGAAAACGGCCCCGGCCGCTGCTGCGACAGCGGGTGCTCCGGGGCATCGGCCGGAAAGGGCCTGACTCATGCACGATCGTAGTACCGCAACCGGCGACGCACGGCTCGGGCAGGCGGGGCCGAGCCGTCCCGTGTCCATGCCGACGCCTCCGCTTCGGGCGCCGATGGCCGTCGGCCGCTCCGGGTCGTGGATCTCGGCCGATGCTCCGCTCGGGAAGGTCGTCGCGATGGGACGGGGTCGCGCGCAGCCCGTCACGGTCGGGATCCTGCGCCGGTCGTACCCCGAGGTCGTCAGCATCTGGTGGGGCAAGGCCACCTGCGTGTGGCGGGCGCTCGTCCACGTCGACGGGCTCGACACGTGGGCCATCGGCGAGACGCTCGACCGGCTCGGAAACGCGCTGTGGGCGCTGCTGCGCGGCCGCCACCGGCTCAGCGCCCCGCCCCGGTCCGCGGCGGGCGGGCGTCCCGTCGCTTCGGTGGGGACCGTCCCCGCCCTGCCGGAACCCCCCGTGTGCGGCGCCGACGCACCCGTTCCTCCCGCGTCGGCTTCGCGCCGGGCCGTTCCGGTCCCGAACTCCCTCGGCACCGATGACTACTGGCCCGGCGTTCCGGCACGGCGCGACCCCGGGCCGCGTCGTCCGGGCCTTCTCGTCCGGTTCGGCGGGCGGGTCCGGGGACGGCGGGCGGCTGCCTGACGGTCAGGTGAGGGAGCGGCCGGTGTCGGGGGCGAACAGGTGCAGGGCGTCGGGGTCGTAGACGAGGTCCAGGGGTTCGTTCTCGCGGGCCGGGGAGTCCGCGTCCAGCCTTGCGACGAGTTGGGGCGCGGCCGACTGGAAGAGGTCGGCCTTGCGGGTGTCGGGGAGGTTCAGGTAGGCGAATTTCTCCGCGCCCAGGGATTCGACGATGTCGGTGCGGGCGGTGAAGGACAGGAGCTCGCCCTGCTGGGAAGGCCGGGAGATCCGGGCGTCCTCAAAAGCCTCCGGGCGGATGCCCAGAACCACCTCGCGCGAGGCCCTGTGCGCGTCCAGGGCGGCATGGAGGCGAGAGGTGAGGGGGATCTCACCCAGAGGCGAGTGCAGGGCTCCGGCTTCTACGTGAGCCGGAAGGAGGTTCATGGCGGGAGAGCCGATGAAGCCCGCGGTGAAGAGGTTGACGGGAGTCCGGTACAGCTCGTCGGGGGTGCCGATCTGCTGTACCTCGCCCTTGTCGAGCAGCACTATGCGGTCGGCCAGGGTCATGGCCTCGGTCTGGTCGTGGGTGACGTAGACGGTGGTGGTGCCGAGGCGGTTCTGGAGGCGGGAGATCATGGTGCGCATCTGGACGCGGAGTTTGGCGTCCAGGTTGGACAGCGGCTCGTCCATGAGGAACGCCTTGGGGTCGCGGACGATCGCGCGGCCCATCGCGACGCGCTGGCGCTGGCCGCCCGACAGGTGCGCGGGCCGACGGTCGAGCAGATCTGAGATGTCCAGGATGCGGGCGGCCTCCGCGATCCGCCGCGCCGCCTCCGCCTTGTCGGTCTTGGCCAGGCGGAGCGGGAACCCGATGTTCTCCCGGACGGTCAGGTGCGGATACAGCGCGTAGGACTGGAAGACCATGGCGATGTCCCGGTCGCGCGGCGCCCGCTCGTTCACGCGGGTCCCGTCGATGCGCAGCTCGCCGTCCGAGATCGGCTCCAGCCCCGCGATCATGTTCAGCGTCGTGGACTTCCCGCACCCCGACGGCCCCACGAGGATGACGAACTCGCCGTCGGCGATCCGGAGGTCGAGCGCCTGGACGGCGACCGTGCCGTCCGCGAACCGCTTGGTGACCCCGTCAAGGACGATCTCTGCCACGACGGCCTATCCCTTCACCGCGCCGGACGTCAGCCCCGAGACGATCCGGCGCTGGAAGAACAGGACGAAGACCACGATCGGAATGGTGATGACGACGGCCGCCGCGGCGATCGATCCGGTCGGGTCCTCGAACTGGGACGCGCCGGTGAAGAACGAGATCGTCGCGGGCGCGGTGCGGGCCCTGCTGGAGGACGTCAGGGAGATCGCGAACAGGAAGTCGTTCCAGCAGACGATGAACGCGAGGATCGCGGTCGTCACCACGCCCGGCATGGCCAGCGGCGCGATGACCAGCCGGAATGCCTGGAAAGGGGTGGCTCCATCAATTTTCGCCGCCTTCTCCAGATCCCAGGGGATCTCCCGGAAGAACGTGGCGAGCGTGAAGATCGTCAGCGGGAGCGCGAACGTGATGTACGGGAGGATCAGGCCCGGCCAGGTGTCGAACAGGCCGAGCGACCGTTCGATCTGGAACAGCGGCGTCACCAGCGAGATCTGCGGGAACATCGAGACGAGCAGCGACACGCCGAGCACCGCGGCCCGCCCCGGGAACGCCAGCCGGGCCACCGCGTAGGCGGCCATGGTCCCGATGACGATCGCGATGGCGGTCGAGATGAGCCCGATCCCGATCGAGTTGGCGAGGCCGCGCGTGAACTCGCCGTCGGCGAAGATGCCGCGGTAGTTGTCCCAGGTCCACCGGGTCGGCCAGAACGAGCCGTCGGTGACCGTCGCGGGGTCCTTGCCCGACAGCGAGACGATCCACGCGACCGGGACCAGCGCGTAGAGCAGCACGAGGGCGTTCAGCGCCGCCCACCCGCCGCGCCCCATCAGCGCACCTCCCCTGGCGCGCTCGCGCCGAGCCCCTTGACGAACACGAACGCGACGAGCGCGACGACACCGAAGATCAGCACCGACATCGTCGAGCCGATGCCGAGGTTCAGTCCCCCGATCAGATTGTGATAAGCGATCACTGACACCGAGCTCGTGTCCTGCGCCCCGTTGGTGAGCACGTAGATGTTGTCGAAGACCCGGAACGCGTCGAGCACCCGGAACAGCAGGGCCGCGACGATCGCGGGCCGCATCAGCGGCAGGGTGACGAGCCGGAACCGCTGCCACGGGCCCGCCCCGTCCATCGCGGCGGCGCGCAGCGCGTCCTCCGGCACGAGCGCGAGCCCGGCCATCAGCAGCAGCGCCATGAACGGGGTGGTCTTCCACACCTCGGCCAGAATGATGACCCCGAGCGCGGGCCAGTGCTGCGTGAGCGGCGCCGACCCCTCGGGCAGCAGCCCTGCGAGCCAGCCGGTGCCGGGCGTCCAGGCGTACTTCCAGCCGTAGGCCGCGGCGACGGTGACGATCCCGTACGGGATGAGCACGACGGTCCGGACGAGCCCGCGGCCCAGGAGCGTCCGGTACATCACCAATGCCAGGGCCATGCCGAGCACGAGCTCCAGCGCGACGCTCACGACCGTGACGAGCAGGGTGACGCCCAGGGCGTTCCACCAGAACGGGCTGGCCAGGACCGTCCCGTAGTTGGCGAGGCCGATCCACGCCTTCTCGCCGGGGAAGCGCAGGTCGTAGCGCTGGAACGACAGCAGCACCGAGTACACGACGGGCCAGGCGGCCACCAGCAGCATCACCAGCGCGGCGGGCGCGCACAGCCATAGGCCGAGCCTGCGCTCGGCGCGCTGCCCTTCGCCCAGTACGGCCCGGCCCTTACTGACGACTTCTCTCGCATCCCCCTCCGCGATGCCGCCTTCGCTCACGGAAGCACCCCCTTGCTCTGCAGCGCGTCCCCGATGAGCTCCTTGAGCGTCGCCAGGGTGCGCGGCGGGTCGATCGCCGCGGGCGGCGAGAGCGTCACCGCGGTCACCGTCGAGACGTTCTGGTAGGTCGGCGTCTTCGGGCGCGGGGCCGCCGTCCGCAGCGCCTTCAGGATCGCGTCGCGCATCGGATAGGCCTCGGCCATCCCTTCCGCCCGGTACACGGCCTCGATCGTCGGCGGGAGGCCGTCCTTCGTCGCGGCGATCCGCTGGCTCTCCGGATCGCGCAGGCACAGCGCCGCCGCGAACGCCGCCTCCGGATGCGCCGAGAACCTGCTGACGGCGAAGTTGGCCCCGCCGAGCGGCGCCCTCCCCGGCCCGTCGAGGCCCGGGTAAGGCGCCCACTTGAAGTGCTTCACCATCTCGGGGCGGTCGGCGGCCATCGCGGCGTACACGAACGGCCAGTTCAGCTCGTAAGCCGCGCGCCCGCCTTCGACCGCGAGCCGCGCGTCGTCCTCCTTGGTGTTGGACAGCGAAGGGTCGGCCGCTTTCGACCGGGCGAAGGCGCGCATCACCCCTAGCGCCCGTTCCGCGGGCGGGCCCAGCGCGACCTGCTCGCCGTCCGGACTGAGGATGCTGCCTCCGGCGGACTCCACCAGGCTGTTGAACCAGACGACGAGGCCCTCGTACTGCGCGCCCGTCACCTCTCCGTAGTGCGGCTTGCCTTCGCCGGCCAGCCGTGCGGACTCCTTCATCAGCCCGTCCCAGGTGGCGGGGGGTTCCGGCATGAGGTCGGACCGGTACCAGAGCAGTTGCACGTTCGTCGTGTACGGCGCGGCGTAGAGCGCGCCGTGCCAGCGCGCGGTCTCCAGCGGCTGTTTCAGGGTCCCCTGCGCGGCCTGCTCCGCGTGGGCGCCCTTCCACTCCCTGATCCACCCCGCCTCCGCGAGCTCGGCGGTCCACGTCACGTCGAGCCCGAGCACGTCGAGCCCGGGATCCCCGGCCGCGAGCCGCCGCACGAGCTGCTCCCGCTGGTCGTCCGCCCCGCGCGGCAGCGTGTTCAACGCGATCCGGTACGCCCCCTTCGCCTCCCGGTCGCACCGTTCGACGATCACCGCGAGGTTCTCCTGCGGCGCGTTGTAAAGGTTCACCACGGGCACCCCGCCAGAGCCGCCCCCGCACCCCGCGGCCCCCGCCGCGAGCACCGCGCACAGGACGGCGCGGCTCCGCCTTCCCCAGCGCATCCCACCCCCGAGGTCACCGAGCGTGTCGTCGCGCTTACCTTGACCGCTCGGCCCCCGCGGCAAACCTCCGGAACGCCGAACGCCCCCCGCGCGATCGCGCGGGGGGCGTCCTCATAGCTGGTCAGTAAGGCGGGAGGGCGGGGGTGGGTTGGGCGGCGCCGGCGTCCTGGATCGCGAGCTCGATGAGGGCGATCAGGACCTCCTTGACGGACTCGCGGCGGCGGACGTCGCAGGGGACGACGGGGACCTTGGCGTCGATGTCGAGGGCGTCGCGGATGTCGTCGGGCGAATGCCTGGCCGCGCCGTCGAAACAGTTCGCGGCGACGACGAACGGGATGCCCCGGTGCTCGAAGAAGTCGATCGCGCCGAAGCAGTCCTCCAGGCGCCGGGTGTCGGCGAGGACGACCGCGCCGACCGCGCCGAAGGCGATCTCGTCCCACATGAACCAGAAGCGTTCCTGGCCCGGGGTGCCGAACAGGTACAGCCTGAGGCCGTCGGCGAAGGTGAGTCGGCCGAAGTCCATCGCGACGGTGGTGGTGGTCTTGCGTTCGACGCCGGTGAGGTCGTCGACGCCTGAGCCGACGTCGGTGAGGTCCTCCTCGGTGCGCAGCGGACGGATCTCGCTGACCGCGCCGACGAGGGTGGTCTTGCCGACGCCGAAGCCACCCGCGACGAGGATCTTCAGCGCCACGCGCGGGTCGTCGGCGCCGCCCGGCTCAGAGTTCTCGTAGGCCATTCAGGACTCTCATCAGTAGCCGGGCGTCGTGCCGCCCGGTGGGGGTCTGCTGCTGCTGCGGGACCTCCTGCAAGAGGCCGTGCTCGCACAGGTCGCCGAGCAGGACGTGGACGACCTTCAGGGGAAGGTCGATCTCCGACGCGAGGTCCGCGATGGTGATGGGCTTGCGGCACATGGCGAGCAGCCTGTGCTGCTCGCTGGTGAGGCGCATGTGGTCGCGCACCGGATTCCAGGTCGCGACGAGGATCGTCACCAGGTCGAGCCTGATGCCCGACGTCCTGGTCCTGCCTCTCGTGATGGTGTACGGGCGCACGAGCGGGCCGGCGTCCCGGCCGACCCAGCGCTCCTTGGGGCCGCGTTCTCTCGGACCGTCCATGGGTCCTCCTACCTGTAGCCCGCGGCCGGGCGGTGCTCTTGGACGCGGGGCGCCGCGGCGAGGTGCTGGCGGACGCGCTTGATGAGCATCGCCATCTCGTAGGCCACCAGGCCCGCGTTCTGCCCGGCGCCGGCCAAGACGGCGAGGCAGCTTCCGCTGCCCGCCGGGACGACGAAGAAGAGCTTGTCGTCGATCTCGATCACGGCCTGCCGGACCTGGCGCGCCTTGAAGTGGTCGCGGGCTCCGTTGGCGAGGCTGTTGAAGCCCGCCGAGAGCGCGGAGAGGAATTCCGCGTCGGCCCTGGAGACACCGCGGGACGCGCCCATCATCAGGCCGTCACGGGAGAGCAGGACCGCCTGGTGCACCTGCTCGACACGCTCCACCAGGTCGTCGAGGAGCCAGTTGAGCTTGGCGGTGGATTCGGGGTGGGTCATGGTTCCTGCCCGTCGTAGTGCTCGGTCGCCGGAGGGCGTCGGTCATCTCCCCTGCCGCTCGCCCACGGCCGTACGGTGCCGCACCCGACCGACCTGTGTGGACCAGCGAGGCAACCGCGGACAACTCTGGCTCAGGGTGTTACAGACGCATCTCGCCACGCCATGATTGCCATGCTTCGCCCGGATATCAACGCTTGCGCCCCACTCGATAGGGACTTTTCGTAAATACTCCTCAGTAACCTGGACTTGCCACGTTCCAGAAGCCGCTTCTGGCCGCGTCCGGCAGGGGGAGGAGGTGACCCCCTCGCGACGGGACCGCCGCGCCGCGACACGCCGGGAACCCGCGCCGTCAGAGCTTGAATCGGACGTCGAATTCGATGACACCGCTGTCACCGTTCTCGCCGGAGAACGAGCAGGTGCGGCGGCCTCCCGCCGCAGGTGACTTCGAGATCCGGCGCGGGACCCGCCGTGACGGATCCCGCGCCGAACGTTCTAGCGCTTGTACCAGATGTCGGCCTTCAGCGAGCCGGTCTCGTCCTTGAGCGTGAACCAGAGGTGCAGCGACTTCGTGCCGCAGGTGAACTTGCCGGCCAGCGGCGCGATCGGCTCGGCCTCGTTCTTCTTGTAGGCCGGCACCAGCTTGTAGGTGTCAGAACCGGGCACGCCCTTGGCACCGCTGGTGGCGGTCGCGGTGCCCTTGGCGGAGGAGCCCTTGTATCCGAAGGTGCCGCTCTTCTTGCCCTTGAAGGCGCCGTTGAGAGTGAACGACTTCTTGTACTGGGCCCAGATGGACACCTCGCCGTCGTCGAACTTGCCTGTCGCGTTGACCTTCGCGGACTTGGCGAAGTCGTACTTGACCGAACCGGCCTTCACCGTCAGCTTCGTGCCCTTGCCGCCCGAGCCCTTGAGGCTGAAGCCGTCGTCGGTGCCGGAGAAGGTGTGCTTGGTGAGCGTCCACGTGCCGAGCGCGCACGCCTTGGGCGCGGCCGACGCCGCACCGGGCGCCGCGACGACGCCACCGGCGACGAGCGCCACGGCGATTCCTACCTGACCGAGTTTTGCGAGCATGGCGAACCTCCAGGATCCGGGGGGAAAGTATCCGGAGGGAATTTACTACCGTTTTATGTCAGTGAACGCACTTTTCACTACTGAACATTGCGTGACTTCTGCCTCGCCGGACGACGACGGCCGCCCCCGGGCGGGGGCGGCCGTCGGACGTCGCGTCGTGTTCGCGTCGTCGTGTGTCGCCTTTTGTCGTGGCCGCCGGTCAGGAACGCCGGAACCAGGTGTCGAACCTCGACGAGTCCGTCGCGGACTTCGTCGCCAGGACGAGGTGAAGGGTCTTGCCGGTGCAGGTGAAGGCGCCGGAACCGAGGGCGATGGTCTCGGGCTTGCCCTTCTGGTAGTTCGGGGCCAGCGGGTACGTCGCGTCCGGAGTGCTCCTCCCGGCCTTGCCCGTGCGGGCGCTCGCGTCGCCCCTGGCCTTGCGCACGTCGGCCTGCAGCAGGCCCTTCCTGTTGCCCTTGACGGACGACGGGACGGTCAGCCGTCCCGTGTACCGGCTCCACATGGCGACCGCCGCGCCGTTGCGGGTGCCCTTGCTGGTCAGGGGCTTGGAGCCGCGGAAGTCCCACGCCAGGGACTTCTTGGCGACCTTCAGCCGCACCCCCTTGCCGCCCGTCCCGGTGAAGTCGTAGCCCTCCCCCTTGGCGGTGAAAGCGTGCTTCACCATCGTCCATTCACCGATGGCGCACGCCTTCGCGGCCGCCGAGGCGCCCCCCGGCACTCCCGCGATCGCACCGGCCGCCACCGCCGCGATCGCTGCCCCGCGCACAACATGTCCGAACAAAACGTCCCCCTCCGTCGGATGGCATGCCCGCAGAAACCTAGTACAGGCGGTGTTCCGCGACCGTCGATTTACCCGACGATAAGAAAAGCACTGCCCTATAGGAGGGTCATTGCGGGCGCGGTCACCGAATTGGTGGTTGATCCATCCGGAAACCGTCGACGCAGGTGGAACCCAGGTCGCCATGCTGGAATTCGGCGTTGTATATCGGGATTCTTCTGATGCTGCGGACGACGCGGGTCCGCGGCGATCCCGGGCGCGGCGCACTCGGTCGCGGCGCTCTCCGACCCGGCGCTTTCCGGTTGTCAACGTGATGTGGCGCGAACCGGCCACGTCTGCGGAGAGTCGGATGGTTCGTTATAGGTTGCGGTACTGCGCTAGGAGACGGGGGTGCGAGAGATGGTCGACGAAGAGGTGAACGAAAAGCGAGCCGCGCGAGATCTCGACCGCGCGACCGCGAACATCGCCCGGATGAACGACTACTTCCTCGGCGGCAAGGACAACTTCGCCGTCGACCGGGAGACCGCCGACGCGCTGCTCGCCCTCGCCCCGGAGATCAAGCCGATGGCCGAGGAGATGCAGGACTTCCGCCGCCGCCTCGTCCGGCACCTGCTCGCCGCGGGCGTCCGCCGCTTCCTCGACTTGGGCTCCGGGCTGCCCACCCGGGACGCCACCCACCAGATCGCCCACTCGGTCGACCCGTCGGCCCGCGTCGTCTACGTCAACGACGACCTCGTCGTCCTCGCGCACGCCCGCGCGCTGCTCGGCGGCGCCGCGGGCACCGCGGTCGTGGACGGCTCCGTCGTACGCCCCCGCGACCTGCTCTCCGAGCCCGCGGTCGGCTGCCTGCTGGAAGGCGGCGAACCCGTCGGGGTGCTGGCGCTCGGCACCCTCCAGTTCATCCCCGACGTGGACGGGCCGCTCGACGGCGTCCACACGCTGATGGCGGCCATGCCGTCCGGCAGCCACCTCGGCCTGTCACACGTCGTCTTCGACGGCCGGCCCGACCTCGCCGAGCCGATCGTGCAGATCTACCAGGCGGTCCTGTCCACCGAGGAGCCCGGCGCCCGCACCACCGCGGACGTGCTCCGCTACTTCGACGGGCTCGAACCCGTCGAGCCCGGCCTGGTGCACCTGCCGCACTGGCGGCCGGACAACCCGCTGGCCGCGCGGGCCGCCGAGCCGGGGTTCATGATCGGCGGGGCGGCCCGCAAGCCGTGACGGCTAGGCCGGCGCGAGCAGCCGGGTGAGCAGGTCGTCCAGGCTGATCATGCCGGTGATCTCGCCCGCCTCGTCCCGGACCAGCGCGAGCTGGCTGCGGTGCAGCCGCAGATCGGTGACGGCGTCGGCCACCGCGATGTCGTGCCGCACCACCGGGATCGGATGCGCCATCGTCCCGGCCGCGGGTGCCGCGCCCTTGGCCCTGGCCAGGTAGGCCTCCCGCGCGTGCACGACGCCCGTCACCTCGCCGTCCGCGGTGCACAGCAGGAGCCGGGTGACGCCCGAGCGGGTCGACACGTCGATCACCTCCTGCGGCAGCGCGTGCGCCGACACGGACACCGCGTCCGTCAGCCGGATCACCAGGTCGCCCAGGCCCGTCCGGGGCGCGTCCAGGGCGCGGCTGAGGAGGCTGCGGTCGGCCTCCTCGATGAGGCCGAGCCGCCGGGACTCCTCCACGAGATGCCTGAGCTGCTCGGGGGTCCGCGAGACCTCCAGCTGGTCACGCGGCTCCACCCTGACCAGGCGCAGCAACCCGTTCGTCACATGGTTGAGCGCGGTGAGCAGCGGCCGGAACAGCGACGTGAAGCCGCGGAACGGCACCGCGAGCAGCAGCGCGGAACGCTCCGGCCGCGCGATCGCCCACGACTTCGGGGCCATCTCCCCGACGACCATGTGCAGGAACGTCACCAGCGCGAGCGCGATCACGAACGAGACCACGTGCGCGACGCCGTCGGACAGCCCCGCGTCGTGGAACACGGGGGTGAGCACCTCGGCGATCACCGGTTCCGCGACCACACCGAGGCCGAGCGAGCAGATCGTGATCCCGAGCTGCGCGCCCGCCAGCATCAGCGACAGCTCCCGGATGCCCGCGACGGCCTGCGCCGCGGCCCGGCTGCCGCCTTCGGCGGCCTGCTCCAGTCTGGGCCGCTTCGCCGCCACCAGCGCGAACTCGGCGGCGACGAAGAAGCCGTTGCCCGCCAGCAGCAGGACGGTGAGGACCAAGCCCGTGGTGAGGCTCATCGCGCGCCCTCCCTGACCGGCTCCGCGGCCGCGACGGGCACGGACCGCAGTCTGATCTTCTCCGCGACATGGTGGTCGACGGAGATGACCTCGATCGCCAGGCCGTCCGCCTCGATCAGGTCGCCGGGACCGGCGATCCGGCCGAGCCGCTGCTGGAGCAGGCCGGCCACGGTGTCGTAGTCGCCCTCGGGCAGGTGCAGCCCGGTGAGCTGCGCGATCTCGTCGATCCGCAGGCCCGCGTCGGTGTGCCACCAGCCGTTGATCACCCGGGCGAGCGGCTCGTCGCCGTCGTCCTCGTCGGAGATCTCGCCGACCAGTTCCTCGGCGACGTCCTCCAGCGTGATCAGCCCGGCGAAGCCGCCGTACTCGTCGATCACACAGGCGATCTCGTCGCCGCAGGCCCGCATCTGGGCGAAGACCGCGGGGAGCGCCAGGCTGGTGGGCACCACCAGGGCGGGCCGGGCGAGGTCGCCCGCGAGCCTGGGGTCGCCGTCGGGCACCGGCATCAGCTCCGGCAGCCCGATGACTCCGACGATGTCGTCGACGCGCTCGCCGACGACCGGATAGTGGGTGTGGCCCTGTCTGGCGATCACCTCGGTGATCTCCGAGATGGTCGCCGACGCCTCGATCGTGGTGACGTCGACGCGCGGGACCATCGCGTTGCTCGCGGTCCGGTCGGAGAAGACCAGCGCCCGCTCCAGCAGGTCCACGTGATCGTGCGCGAGATGCTTCTCGGACTCGCCGATGATGTGCCCCAGCTCCTCCAGCGTCGCGCCGTGGTGCAGTTCCTCGACGGGCTCGATGCCGACCGCGCGCAGGAGCCGGTTCGCCGCGGAGTCGAACAGCACGATCACCGGGCGGGCCAGCTTGAGGTACACCAGCGTCGAGGGCGCGAGGACCCTGGCCAGCGTCTCGGGCTTGGCGAGGGAGAGGTTCTTGGGGAAGAGCTCGCCGAGGATCATCTGGACGACGATGGCGAGCACGAACGCGATGCCCAGGGAGATCCCGGCGGCCATCGCCTCGGGCACCCCGAGCGGGCCGAGCAGCGGTTCGATCACTCCGGCGATCGCGGGCTTGGCGATGAAGCCGACCACCAGCGTCGTCACCGTGATGCCGAGCTGGGCGCCCGACAGCATGAACGACAGGTGCTCGAGCACCTTGACGGCTCTCGCCGCCTTCTTGTCACCTTCCCTGGCCGCCTCTTGCAGGGCGAGCCTGTCGGCGGTGACGTAAGCGAACTCCTGGGCCACGAAGTACCCCGTGGCTGCGGTCAGCAGGACGACCGCGAGAAGACCGAGCGCGACCGTCACCGGCCCACCTCCCGAGCCTTCGGCCGCCCCCGTCTATGACCGGGGTCCGAGTCCACGGACACCAGCCCTCCTCTCCATGTTGTCTCGCTGCCCAGGATAAACGGACGGTCGCCCCTCGTGGTTACGACTGATCGTCCGTCTTCTGCAACGCCCGGGGCGCCGGATTCCGTCCCAGAAGCGGGAGGTGATCGTCATGGCGGCAGCGCGCCGGGCAAGGTCGTTCCGCCGGTGGTCCTGGCGGCGGTGGGCCGCGGTGGCGGCGGCGGTGCCCCTGGTGGCCGCGGGCGGGTTCGCCGGGGGTGTGCGGGCCGATCTGGTCCCGCGCCCGCTCGGGTGGCCGGAGGCGCTGAGCCCGCCGATCCTCGACGCACGGGGCTGCCCGACGGGCGTGGGCGACGCGCAGATCGACTGGGTGCCGTTCCTGTGGTTCGACGGGCGGCAGTACACGGCGTGGGGACCGGAAGGAAAGCTCGAACTCGTCGAGCCCGGGCGAGTGTCGGGGGCACTCGGCGAGATCACGTGCAGCGTGCCGTCGACGGGATCCGCCGATCTCGCCATGGAGCCGCACCCTTATCCCGATGGGTCCGCGCCGTTCGTGCCCGTCGGCACCCCGGTCCACGGGCTGCGCGGCCTTCCCGTGAAGTGCGCGGTCGCGATGGAACTGCACGGGAAGATGACCGTTTATCACGCGATCGCCGAGAACGCGGACCGGCCGAAGGAAGGTTGCTCCAGAAACCGGGTCTCATAGGCCGATACGGACGGCCCGGAAACCGGACGTTTGACAATTAACCACAACATGTCAAACGAACCGCGTCGTAATAGTGTGAAATTTATCAGTAACGTGGCTAGACCGGCGTCCGGCATCCGAGATTTGATGATCACGACGCGAAGTCTCCTCGCGCGCTCCCCCGTGTGCCCGCACCACACATCCGGAGGCCTACTTGATCATCTTTGTCAGCGGCTTCAACCGCAGCGGCACCACGGTGCTGCTGGAGGCGGTCGCGGCCGCGTCCGGAGGGACACCCTTCACCGTCGGCGACCTCATCCGGCACGGCTCCCCCGGCCTGTCCTCGCGATTGACCGCCCTCGTGGAGGCGCCGGAACCCGTCGACCGGGGCGTCGACGCCAGGCCCGTCACCGGCGCCACGCCCGAGGAGTACGGCTGGCTTCTCGTCGACCAGAAGGTCTCCTCGCGCCTCACCTCGCGCTTCCATCCGCGCGGCGCCGGCCTGCTGCGCCGGATCGCCGCGGAGATCGAGGAGCGCGCGGGCGTCGCGGTGCTGAAGAACCCGTCCGACACCGGGCGTGAGGCGCTGCTGCTCGAAAGCTTCCCCGACGCGAAGATCATCCTGTCCCGCCGCCCCCTCTCCGGAATCTACGGCAGCGCCGACCGCGCCCTCGCCCGCGGCGCCCGCAGCACCGCCTACGGCATGGCGCTCACCGACCGCAGCCTGTTCGTGCGCCTCGCCATCCGCGCCCAGCTCACCCGTCCGGGCGCCGCCTTCCTCTCCTTCCTCGGCCGCTGGAACCTGCGCCTGCGCGTCTTCGGCATGCTGCGCGCCACCGCCCGCCTCCCCCTCGACCGCGTCGCCTTCCTCGACTACGAGGAGCTCGTCCACGACCCCGAGACGGCCGCCGTCTGGGCCGCCCACGTCCTCGACCCGGACCGCCTCGCCAAGGAGTTCTCCCGCTCCCACTCCTTCCCCGGCAACCCCAGGCCCCCTTCCTCCCGCCTGGACCGCTACCTCGACGCCCGCTGGCACCGCCTCTGGACCGCCTCCCGCACCCGCCAGCTGTCCGAAGGCATCCTCCCCATCCCCGCCCACCACTCCTGACCTCCCCCGAACCCGACCTCCACTCGGGCCGGACACCGGACACCGGAGACGGGCGCTGACGGGTCAGGGCTGGTAGCGGTAGCCCATGCCCGGTTCGGTGAGGAGGTGCCGGGGGTGGGCCGGGTCCGGTTCGAGCTTGCGGCGGAGCTGGACCATGTACTGCCGCAGGTAGTGCGTCTCCCGCAGGTACGAAGGGCCCCAGACGGTCTTGAGCAGATGCTGCTGGGTGACCAGCTTGCCGGGATTGCGGAGCAGGACCTCCAGCAGGTGCCATTCGGTGGGAGTGAGCCGCACCGCCCCGTCCGGGCCCGCCGCGGTCTTGTCCGCGAGGTCGACCTCCACGTTCCCGATGCGGGCGCGCGCCGCGGTCTCCCCCTGCGCGGTCCGCCGGGTCACCGCGCGGATCCGCGCGATCAGCTCCTCGATGTTGAACGGCTTGGTCACATAGTCGTCGGCCCCCGCCTCCAGCGCGTCGACCTTGTCGCGGCTCCCCGACCTCCCCGACAGCACGATCACCGGCACGTCGGTCCACCCCCGCAGACCGTGGATCACCTCGACCCCGTCGAGGTCGGGCAGGCCCAGGTCCAGCACCACGAGATCCGGCTCGAACGTGCCCGCCAGCCGCAGCGCCCCCGTCCCGTCCTCGGCCGTCTCCACCTCGAACCCCCGCGCCCGCAGATTGATCCGCAGCGCCCGCACCAGCTGCGGCTCGTCATCCACCACCAGCACCCGCGTCATGGCCCCTCCCCCACCCGCAAATCCCCCGCCACCTCACCTTATTCCCCGCCCCATCGCACCCCCACTCCGCATCCGCCCGGCTTTGCGAGCGGGCGGACCGCCCGGCGCTGCGGCGGATCGAGGGAGAGACCACAGAATCGCCGCCTGCCTGTATCTCCCCGTGGGTGGACCGTCAGGTGACGGCGGTGTCGTGGGGTGGGGGTGGGGAGATCGCCGGGAGAGAGACGATCATGGTGAGGCCGCCGCCCGGAGTGTCCTCGGGGATGAGGGCGCCGCCCATCGCCTCGGCCAGGCCGCGGGACAGCGCGAGACCGAGGCCGACGCCCCGGTGATCGCCGCCGCCGCGGTCGTCGAGCCGCTGGAACGGAAGGAAGACACGTTCCCTGTCGGCGGCGGGCAGACCCGGGCCCCGGTCGGCGACGCGCAGCTCCACCCGGTCCCGGATCGTCCCCGCGGTGATCAGCACGGGGGCGTCCGGTGGGCTGTACCGCAGCGCGTTCGCCACGAGGTTCACCAGGATCCGCGCCAGCAGGGACGGGTCCGCGAGGACCTCGGGCAGGTCCGCGGGCAGGCCGACGCGCACGACGCCCGGTGGCGCACCGAGTTCGTCCAGCGCGCGGGGCACCGCGTCCTCCAGCGCCACGGGACCGACCATCATCCCGAGCGCGCCCGCCTGGAGCCTGCTCATGTCCAGCAGGTTCGCCACCAGCCGGTCGAGGCGGTCGAGTGACGCGGCGGCGGTGTCGGCGAGTTCGGCCCGTTCCTCGTCCGTCCACACCACGGTCGGCGAGCGCAGGCTCTCCACCGCTGCCTTCGCCGAGGCCAGCGGGGTGCGCAGGTCGTGGCTGACGGCGTTGAGCAGGGCCGAGCGCATCCGGTCGACCGCCTCCAGGGGCCGGGCCCGCTCGGCCTCGGCCTCCAGCCTCCGCCTTCGCAAAGCGGCCCCCGTCTGCACCGCGAACGCCTCAAGGATCCGCCGATCCCCCGCAGGCAGGATCCGCCCCCGCAACGCCAGCACCAGCCCCTCCTCCACCACCACCTCCGTATCCGCCTCCCCCGGCTCCGTACACGGCCTCCCCCCATCCGTGGCCACCACCCGCCACCCCCGCCCCCCACCCGAAACCCCATCAAAGCCTGTCACCCCACCCGAATCCGCCAGCCCGACCTCGACCGCGCTGGGACGGCCCCCCACAGACCCGGCTGACGCCTTCGTCGCCCCACCCGAAGACACCGGCCCGACCTCGGGCTCGCTTGGGCGGACCTCCGCAGGAGCGCCCGCCGACCCGTCCTGCGCGTTCGGCGGGCCGGCGTGGGGAGTGCTCGGGCCGTCCGTCGTGGAGGGAGGCGTCGGCGTGGTGGGCGGGTTCGGTGCGTCTCGTGGCGATGGACGGATCGGCGGCTCGGGTGTGGGAGAGGTGGGGCCGCGGTGGGTGGGGGCGGGTTCGGGGACGCGTTCCAGGAGCGTGGCGGACTCCAGGGAGAAGGTCTCGCGGAGGCGGTGCAGGAGGAGGCCGACGGCGTGCTCTCCGCGCAGGACGTCTCCGGCGAGGGTGGACAGGAGCTCGGCGTCCGCGCCGAGACGGGCGGCCTCGCGGGAGCGCCGGGCCGCCAGGTGGACGACCGTGCTGACGCCGACCGCGACGAGGATGAACACCACGAGCGCGATGAGATCGTCCGGGTCGGCGATTCCCGGGGCGTGGAACGGCTCGGTGAAGTAGTAGGTGAGCAGGCCGAACCCGCCGACGGCGGCGAACAGCGCGGGCCACAGCCCACCCGTCAGCGCCACCGCCACGACCGCCGCGAGGTAGAAGAGGATGTCGCTCGGCAGCCCCAGCGACCCGCGCAGCGCGGACAGGCCCCAGGTCAGCAGGGGCAGTCCCACCAGCGCCAGCAGGAACCCCAGCGCCTTCCGGCCCGGCGCGAGCCCGGCCGGGGCGGCCCTTGGACGGCTGCGGCCGACGTGCTCGTGCGTGACCATGTGCACGTCGATCGGCCCCGACAGCGAGGTGGTGGTCACCCCGACGCCCGGCGACAGGAGCTGCGCGAACCTGCCGCGCCGTGACACGCCCAGCACGAGCTGGGTCGCGTTCACCGCCCGCGCGAAGTCCAGCAGCGCGCGTGGCACGTCGTCTCCCACGACCTGGTGGTAGGTCGCCCCCATGCTCTCGGCCAGCTCCCGCAGCCGTGTCAGGGAGGCGGGCCCGGCCCCCGCGAGGCCGTCTCCCCGGGTGACGTGCACGGCCAGCAGATCGGCGCCCTTGCCGCGCGCGGCGATACGCGCGGCGCGCCGGATCAGCGTCTCGCCCTCCGGCCCTCCGGTGAGCGCCACGACGACCCGTTCACGCGCCTCCCAGGTACCGCCGATGCCGTGGGCCGCCCGGTATCCGGCCAGCTGCTCGTCGACCTTGCCCGCGAGCCACAGCAGCGCGAGCTCGCGCAGCGCCGTCAGGTTCCCGACACGGAAGTAGTTCGACAGGGCCGCGTCGACGTTCTCCGGGGCGTAGATCTCCCCGTGCGCCATCCTGCGCCGGAGCGCCTCCGGCGCCATGTCGACGAGGTCGATCTGATCGGCCCGGCGCACCACCTCGTCCGGCACCGTCTCGTGCTGCGCCACCCCCGTGATCTGCGCGACGACATCGTTCATCGACTCCAGATGCTGGATGTTCACGGTGGTCACCACGTCGATCCCCGCCTCGAGGATCCGCTCGACGTCCTGCCACCGCTTCGCGGCTCCGGCGCCCGGCACGTTCGTGTGCGCCAACTCGTCGACCAGCGCCACCCGGGGCGCCCGCGCGATGACCGCCGCGACGTCCATCTCGCTCAATACGGCGCCGCGGTACCCCACCTCGCGGCGCGGGACGACTTCGAGCCCTTCGGCCATCGCGAGCGTGCGAGGCCTGTCGTGCCCTTCCAGATACCCGATGACGACATCGGTCCCCCTCTCAAGCCTGCGCCGCCCCTCCGCGAGCATCGCGTAGGTCTTGCCCACCCCGGGAGCGGCGCCCAGAAAGATCCGCAACTGCCCCCTGGCCATGCCGAAATGCTATGCCGAACACCGCAACCCACGCTTCAGGCCCTGTGGGCAACTCCCCGATCCCCCACCAGGTCAGGCCGCACGCGGGGTGGTCCGCCCGACGGCGGCGGTCAGGCGGTGAGCGCTCGGGCGCCGCGGCGCGCTGCCCAGAGCGCCGCGAGCGCGGTGCCGGCCGCGAGCCAGGCCGCGCCCGCGGGGCCGCCGGGCAGCGCGACGAGGGCGATCACCGTGAGCGTGACCGGCCCCGCGCCATGCCAGAACGCGACCTGGAAAGGGACGCTGTTGCCGAAGGGGGTGTCGATCCCCGTCAAGGCGGCCTGAGGGAGGAAGCCTCGGTAGGCCCCGGCCAGGGCGGTCGCCACCGCGGCCGGGAGCAGGAGGGCGACACGGGCGAGCCCGGCCGGATCCGCGCCCAGGCCCGCCAGGGCGGCCGCGCCGACCGCGGTCAGCGTCCCGGCGACGGCCAGCGGGGTCAGCCCGAAGGCCAGCGCCAATGTTTCTGGACGCAGCGGCAGGTATCTGGTGCGGCCGGGGTCCCCCGCGCAGGACCGCGCCCCCTCCGTCAGCGCCGACACCGCGAGGTAGAGCAGCCCGCAGGACGCGGCGACGCCCGCCGGCCCCGGCGACTGCGCCGCGAGGAGCGCGAGCACGGTCAGGACCGCCGACCTGAGCAGCCGGTCGACGTCCCGAAGGAGCGTGACGAGATCGCGCCAGGCCGGGGCGAGCACAGGCAGCGTCGGCAGCGGAACCCGGACGGAGGCCGAGAAGTCGGCGCGCGCCGTCTCTCCGGTCCCCGCGGCCCAACCGGGGTCGACCAGCCACAACCCGGCCTTGAGTCCGCCCGTCAGCTCGGCGCCCCGCCTCAGCTCACCGAAGGTGCGCGACGAAAGGCGCCGCGCCGCGAAGACGAGCGCGCAGACCGTCACGACGGCCAGTGCGGCGAGCCCCGCCCAGGCGGACGGCTCCCCGACGACGCCCTGCGCCGCCCAGCCCCAGGGACCCGACCACAGAGCGCCGGACGCGCCGGGCACGCCCTTCCACGCGAGGGCCGCTGCACTGGCGAGCAACAGGAGCAGCGCCGCGTACCAGGAGCGTCGTATCCAGGTCGGCCCCGACGCTCTGAGCGCCGCGCTCAGGGTGCCAAGGAGAGCTCCCGCGAGCGCGCTGGTGGCCAGGGCCGCTCCCGGCACCGGAGGCAGCGGTAGAACCGTCCGCCACAGGACGAAGAGCACGATGAGGCACAAGGCCGCGCCCGCCGCGGCGCGCACGGCGACGCCCCGGGCGAACGCCGAACCGAGCACCGTCTCCCACCGGACGGGCGACGGCAGCACCCAGTCGATCACCGCCGCGTCCACCGAGACGGGCCCGCGCAGGACGCCCTCGCGCACCGATCCCCAGAGCACGGCCAGTGCCGTCACGGCCACCGCGAAGGGCGCCAGCGCCACGGCCCGCCCAGGATCCGCCGTGCTCTCCAGCGCGTCCCGGACCGAGGCCCACGCCGTCGGCCCTGCGACCGCCGCCACGAGCACGCCCACATAGACCTGGTAGGCGACGCCGCCTCGCCGCGCCCGCCTGCGCCCGCCGCGCACCAGCGCGAGCACCGCCCTCGTCTCATCCAACGCGGGCGGGGTCATCCGGGATCTCCGAGGTCGATGGTCGTGGAGGCTGCGGCGAGGAGTTCGGGGCTGTGGGTGGCCGCCAGGATGGCGGTCCCCGAGGCGCGCCGTGCGGTGAGGGTGTCGACCAGCCAGGCGCGGGCCCGGGCGTCGAGGTGTCGTTCCGGCTCGTCCAGGAGGAGCAGGCGGGTCTCCTCGGGGATCAGGACGGCGGCGATGCCGAGGAGCTGGCGCAGGCCCCTGCTGAGCTTGTAGGGGCTGACGTCGGCGTGGTCGGTGAGGCGGCAGGCGTCCATCGCCCAGGCCGTCCGGGCCGCTGCGCGGTCGCGCAGCCCGTGGCCGACCGCGACGAGCATCAGGTGCTCGCGGACCGTCAGGTCGGGGAAGGCGCTGACGTCGTCCAGCACGCCCACGCGGGCACGGAACCACCGCTCGGACCGGCGCGGTCTACGGCCCCAGACGGCGACCTCGCCTTCGTCGGGCAGCTCCTCCCCGCAGATGAGCCGCAGAACCGTCGACTTCCCTGAGCCGTTCCCGCCGCGCAGGACGGCCATCTCGCCCTCGCCGACCTCGAACGCCACAGGGCCGACCCGTCGTCCACCTCCGAAGTCCCGGACCAGCCGGTCCGCCGTCACCACGCCCATGCGCCCATCCCACCACGCGCGCCGGCGCCGTGGGTATGGGCATCCAGCGCCGTGGCCCCGACGGCCCCGGCCTCGGGGGCGGAAATATCCCCGGAAGGATCCTCGTTGAGTGCCGGTGAGAGGAGGGACGATGAGGATCGTTCCCGTTTTCCCCGGGGTGGGTTCGGAAGCCGAGCGCTGGGACCAGGCGAACCTGCTCTTCGAGGCCAAGGACTACCGCACGGCGATCGACCTGCTGAAGCCGCTGGTCGAGGAGTTCCCTGCGCAGTCCGGCACGAGGCTGCTCTTGGCGCGCGCCTACTTCCACACCGCTCAGCTGCGGCGTGCCGAGGCGGAGCTGCGACGCGTCCTGGAACTCGAGCCCACGGAGGCGTACGCGCACCTCATGCTGGGCCGCACCCTCGAACGGCAGAGCCGGGACGCCGAGGCGGCCCCGCACCTGCGGATGGCCGAACTCTGGGGCCTGTGACGCCCCACCTCCCCGCCGACGCGCTGATGGCCCGCCTCCTTCACGGAGGCGGGCCATCGGCGTCGGTCAGCCGCGCTCTCCCGGGACGGACAGCGGCACCGAGATCTTCGCCTCGAGCTCGACGGTCCCGGCCGAGCGCTGCCAGTCGAACAGCCCGGTGATCGGCACGATCTGGAGGACGAGATCGGATCCCGGCGTCAGGGTGTGCGCGATCGCCTCGAGGTCCCTGGTGACCGTGTGCCGACGCCCGTCGAGCACGACGGGCAGCGGCGTCGCCTGGTTGCCGACGACCTTGCCCGTCCTGCGGTCGACGATCTGCGCGAACAGCGCGGTCTTCGCCTTCTTGGCCTCGCCCTTGTAGTGCACGGTCAGCCGCGGGGAGCCGACGGTCTGGGCGGACCCGGACGGAGCCGGGATGGGCACGTTCACCGCTTTGTCCGCCGGTTCCGCAGCCATGACGTAGGACGGGAACGGAAGTCCGCTCTCGGACTTCTCTTCCTCGCGCGTCAGGTACGGGTAGATGTCGGCCCGGGAGAACTTCAGGGAGCCCGATCCCCGCGCGTCCAGGGATCCGGCCGAAGCGAGCGGGTAGGACGACGCTCCCCGGTAGACCCCGTACTGGTCGATGTACTCGAAGGCGGGTCCGGTGTCGGCCTTGCGGTCGCCGTTCAGGTACCTGTCGAGCCAGGCGAGGGTGGCCTTCTGGAGGTGGTCGTCAGGGCCGTCGTCCGTGGCGCAGCGGCCGTGGCCGCCGCAGAACCAGATCATCTTCGCGGGCGCCCCGTTGCCCTTGACCGTCCGGTAGGTGGCGATGCCCTCCCGGAGGGTGAAGAGCGTGTCCACGGTGCCCTGGAGCACGAGGGTCGGGATCTCGATGCGCTCGACGAGGTGGGCGGGACCGTGCGCGCGGAACCAGCGCTCGACGTCGTCGGGGATCTTCCCGCTCGCCAGCCCCGTGACGCAGCCCTTCTGGACCTGCCAGGAGAGCTTGTTCCCGTTGAGGAATCCTCCGCTGCACAGCAGCGTCCCCCAGCCGGCGCGGAAGATGCCGTCGGTGTACAGGGTGTCCACAAGGCTGTTGAAGGCGATGCTGGGGACGATCACGTCCACGCGACGGTCCAGGCCGGCCGTCACGAGCTGGATGGCGCCGCCGTAGGAGCCGCCCGTCATGCCGAGCCTGGGGTCGCCCTTCTTGTCCAGGCGTACTTCGGGCTGCTTCGCGATCCAGGTGATGAGCCGCTTCATGTCGCGGCCTTCGACGCGCGGATCGTCGACGTTCGCGCTGCCCTCGGAGCCGAACCCTCGGGCGTTCCAGGTGACGACGTTGTAACCGGCCTTCAACAGGTAGCCGAGCTGCCCGTCCTTGCGGTCGGTCTCTCCGCGGCCCGCCCATCCGTGGCCGAGAAGGACCACAGGGCGGCGCTCGCCCTTCTTCAGTCCCGGCGCGCGGAAGAAGTGCGTGGTGATGCGGACTCCGTCGAAGCTG
Organism: Actinocorallia herbida; assembly: GCF_003751225.1. Lineage (NCBI taxonomy): Bacteria > Bacillati > Actinomycetota > Actinomycetes > Streptosporangiales > Thermomonosporaceae > Actinocorallia > Actinocorallia herbida. The sequence continues at coordinate 9,669,749 of NZ_RJKE01000001.1, read as the reverse complement.
CGTACCTTCACCGTCCGCTGCGCGGGCGCAGCGTGCGCGGGAGCGGCGGGGATAAGAGAGGCCGCGGTGAGCATGGCCGCGACAGCGGCCGAAAGGCGGCGTGCCATAGGTGACTCCTGGGGGGTGGTGAGCCGAACCGGCCCCCCGACCCGATCATTACCCGAGAGTAGGGTTCGGCCGCCGCACGTTCAAGAGCCCGAGATCGCCCTCTCTCCGTCCCACCGGGAAGTGACGGACCCCTCCTATAAGGTCGGCGGCGTGACCGATCGTTCCACCTACGCGCCTTTCGTCTTCTTTGAGTACGACCACAGGCCGGGCACGTACTGCCTCATGCTCAGCGACGACTGCATGGCGGACACCGCACCCGTCTTCAAGGAGTGCGACCGCGAAGGCGACGGCGGCGGCTGGAACGGCGTGGCCCGCTCGAGCCTGGAGTCCCGGTCCCCCGACCTCGCGCCCCTCATCACCCTGGAGTCGGAGCCGAACATGTTCGTCGCCCTCTCCGAAGACCCCTTCGCCCTCCAGACCCTGGCCCGCTACCTCCAGGAGGCCTTCCAGACCCCGCCGATCCTCCGCGCCCTGATCAACACCGCGTCACCCGCCTGGTTCGCCTGAGCCGGCTCCGGCGAACCAGGCGCGAAGCGCCCGCCGCTTCGCCCGTCCGTCCTCAGGTGTCGAGGGCGTGCGGGAGGCCACGGGCGAAGCGGCGGGCGTCGATCCGCTTCAGGCCGTCGAGCTGTGGCGGCTGGTAGAGGGGCCAAAGGGTGGGCGCGGCGGCGGCGGAACCGGCCTCTTGCAGGAGGGCGGCCACGGCCCTGCGGGCCGACTCGTTGGCCGACTCCATCGTGGCGAGGTCGGTGTGCGTGCGCAGGTAGTCGCCGGCCAGGAACAGGTTCGGTACGCCGGTGCGCGCCTCGGGCCTGTCACGCCAGCTCCCGATGGTGTTGACGGTGAGGAGCTCGTCATTGGAGTTCTGGCCGGTCGCGGCGTTCCAGGTGATCGCCGGGTCGATGAACCAGGAGTGCAGGATCGCGTCGGGCAGGACCGTGGCCCCGGTGTCCTCCAGGTGTGCCTTCATCTGCGCCCAGCACTCGGCGATGATCTGCGCCGGAGAGCAGCGCTTGGCGGGCTTGCCGTAGACCATGCCGGGGGTGTCCCAGTCGGAGACGTCCAAGGAGAGGCAGTCGGCTACCGAGCCGTCTCCGTAGTCGGCCTTGAAGTCCCTGTCCCAGAGACTGCTCTGGAGCACCGCCGTGATCTGCCAGGGCGAGTCCATGAAGCTGAGCAGTTCACCCAGGCCGCGTGGGCTCTCCCGCAGGTAGAACTGGACTCCGTTCATCCAGTCCGTCCTCAGCCTGCCGACGCCCTCCAGGGACGGCGCGAGCCGCAGCAGCTCCGGCGACCACAGGCGCACCGCCCGGTCCGGCGGCACCGCGCACACGAACCAGTCGGCATCGATCCGGTGCGCGGTTCCCGCGGCGTCGACGGACCTGGCCGACACGATCCGGCCGCCCGCCAGGTCGAAGCCCTCGACCGTCCGGTCCATGACGAACCGGACGCCGCGCTCCTTCAGCAGCGCCACCCACGGGTCGATCCACGCCTCGTTCGTCGGCCCGTTGAGCATCCGGGCGATGGCCGCGTCGTCGCCGTCCCGGCCGAGGCCGACGGCGGACAGCAGGAAGGCCTGGCCCATGTTCCCGACCGTCCGGGCGTAGGTGACGCGGTGGCCGCGCGCGACGAGCTCGCGGATGATCTCGAGACCGGGCAGGACGTGGCTGATGGCGGGAATGCCGATCATGGCGATATGGGCCATGGGATCACTCATTTCAGGGCTACGGGCGTGATCGGAAGCCGGTGCGGCAGGCGGGCGCGGCACCGGGAAGGCACGGCGGGCACGTGGCCCGCGGCGGGATCAGCCGTAGATCTGAATCTGCATGACCCGACCGTACCCGTCGGCCTCCGGGTGTCCGCAACCGGTTTTCCGGACCGTCAGTAGGCCTCGGCCTGGCCGCCGTCGATGGCGATCGTCGTGGCGTTGACGAACGACGCCTGGTCCGACAGCAGGAACGCGACCAGGTGGGCGACCTCCTCCGGCCTGCCGAAACGGCGCATCGGGTTCCTGCCGACGAGCTGGGCGCCCGCCTTCTCCGGATGCTCCGGGTCCATCTGCCTGAGCGAGTTCTCCACCATCGGCGTCAGGATCGCGCCGGGGGCGACCGCCGTGACGGTGATCCCATATCTGCCGTACTCGATGCCGGAATTGCGGGTCAGGCCCACGACACCGTGCTTGGACGCGGCGTAGCCGGACTGGTCGCCCACGCCGCGCAGGCCGCCCACCGAAGCCGTGTTGACGACCGAGCCGTGGCCCTGCGCGCGCATCTGCGCCAGCACGTGCTTGAGTCCGAGGAAGACCCCGCGCAGGTTGATCGCCACGACCCTGTCGAACTCGGCCTCGGAGTAGTCCTCCGTGAGGTTCTGCCTGCCTTCGACGTCCGCGTTGTTGAAGAACGCGTCGATCCTGCCGAACGTCTTCACCGTCTCGCTGACGTACCGCTCCACGTCGCGTTCCTTGGCCACGTCCGCGACGATCTGGACGATGTCGGTGCCCGTCGCCGCGGCCATGACGGCGTGGGCGGTCCCGGCGAGGCCGTCCGCGTCGACGTCCACCAAGACGAGCCGTGCCCCTTCTGCGGCGACCTGCACGGCGGCGGCCCGGCCGAGGCCGGAGCCGCCTCCGGTGATGAGGACGACCTTGTCGGTGAACCTGGCGGTCATGGACCCTTCATCCCCCGGCTCGGTTCACGGTGCCCTCTTCAAAAGGTCATCCGACGTCCCGTGCGAGCAGGTCGTCTTCGGTCTCCCTCCGAACGAGGAGCCTTGCCCGTCCTCCTCGGACGGCCACCACCGGGGACCGTCGGACGAGGTTGTAGTTGGAGGCCATGGCGTGGTGATAGGCGCCCGTGCACGCGACGGCCAAGACCTCGCCCAGCCTTAGATCCGCGGGGAGCGACGCGTCGGGGACCAGGACGTCTCCGGCCTCGCAGTGCCTGCCGACGATCGTGACCGGGCGGTTGTTCGCGGTGGTGGTGCGCCCGGCAAGGCGGACGGTGTAACGCGCCTGGTAGAGGGACGGCCGAGGGTTGTCGCTCATACCGCCGTCCACCGTCACGAACACCCTTCCGGACGCGGCGCGCTTCACGCCCACGACCCGGTAGAGCGTCACCCCCGCGCGGGCGACGATGGCGCGGCCCGGCTCGATGGTGAGCCTCGGCGTCGGGTAGCGGTGCCGCGCGCACAGGGTCGTCAGGGCGGCCTGGACCGCCGCTCCCACGTCGGCGGGCTCCAGGCCGGGGTCTCCGGCGCGGTAGGGAACGGCGAAGCCTCCCCCCAGGTCGAGACGGTCCAGGACGACGCCGTCCGTGGCGCGCAGGCGGACGAGGAAGTCCATGACCCGGTCCAGCGCGCGGACGTAGCGGCCGAGGTCGGCGATCTGGGAGCCGATGTGGCAGTGCACCCCGGCCAGGCGCAGCCGGTGCTGGCCGAGGATCCGGTGGGCCGCCTCGGCGGCGGCGCCGGAGGCCAGGGAGAACCCGAACTGCTGGTCCTCGGTGCCCGTCGTGAGCGCGGCATGGGTGCCGCCGTCGATCCCGGGCACCACGCGCAGCAGCACGGCCTGCGGACCGCGGAGCCCGCTCGCGGCCTGGACGGCCAGGCGGGAGATCTCCGCGGCGGAGTCGACGACGATCGTGCCGACCGCGTAGGAGAACGCGGCCCTCAGGTCCTCGCCCGTCTTACCGTTCCCGTGCAGCAGGATCCGGTCGGCGGGGAACCCCGACCTGCGCGCGACGGCGAGTTCCCCCGCCGAGCTCGCGTCCAAGGAGAGCCCTTCCTCACGCACCCACCTGAGCAGGCCCGTACAGGACATCGCCTTGCTCGCGTAAGCCACCTCCCCGCCGGGGAACGCCGCCCGGAACGCTCTGCAGCGCTCGCGTACGTCGGCCTCGTCCAGCACGTGCAGGGGTGTGCCGAACCTGCGGGCGAGGTCGGTGGCGCGCACTCCCCCGATCTCGAGTTCGCCGTCCGCGGCGAGCCGCGCGCGCAGTGGCCACACCCCTGCTTCCAGCCGCCCGGTCTCCGGGACCGCCTGTTCGGTCTTCATTGCCTGTTCCTCCTCGATGGTCCTTCGTTCCTGCGCGGCGGCCGCGCTCAGGGCGGCGCGAGCTCGTGGAGGACGAGCGCGGTGTGCGTGGTCTGCGCGCGGCCGCGGCGGCGCAGCGAGGCGAGTTCCCGGTTGAGTGCGGCGAGGTCGGGGCAGTCGACGCGGAGCGTGTAGTCGTCGTCTCCGGCGATCGCCCACACCGTCCGCACCGAGGGGCGGCGCAACGCCCACCGCTCGAACTCTTCGGCGGCCGCGCCGTCGGCGAGCCTGACCCGGACGAGCGCGACGACGCTCACGCCGCGCTCGGCGAGGGGACGCGGAGTTCGCGGGTTCCGGGGGCGAGGACGGCCTTGTCGAGCGCGCCGGCGACGTCGACGCGGATCTCGGCGACGCCGAGCGGGGCGAGCATCGCGCGCAGCGCTTCCGGGGCCAGCCGGATCGCGGGGTGCCCGGCGCCGAGGACCCGGTCGAGGGCTTCCCGTGTGGTGAACGCCAGGGCGACCCGCCCGCCCTCGGGGAGGCTGCCGAAACGCAGCGTCACCGAGCCCGACGCGTTGTTACCGACGGGTATCCACAGGGGCCGTTCGCGCTGCGGGATTTTTCTTGCTGGGATGGGGTCCATGAGGACGACGCTAGACACGAGAAGCGCGTATTTCCGGAGGTCATACGCCTTAAATACGGGCGGACCGCCTGATTCCTACGGATCCCTGACAGGGTCCGTCGGCGCACCGCGGTCACGGCTGGAAGCGGTAGCCCATGCCCGGTTCGGTCAGCAGCTGGCGGGGGCGGCTCGGCTCGGGCTCCAGCTTGCGGCGGAGCTGGGCCAGGTACTGGCGCAGGTAGTGCGACTCGCGCACATAACCCGGCCCCCAGACCTCGGCGAGGAGCTGCCGCCCGCTCACGAGCTTGCCGGGGTGGGAGGCCAACACGTCGAGCAGCCGCCACTCGGTCGGCGTCAGCCGCACGGCGGGCACGCCCTCGTCGGCGGTCACCGTCCTGGCCTCCAGGTCCACGGTGTGCCCGCCGATCCGCACGGTGCGCCGCGTCCCGTCCGAGTGCCGCCGCCGCGTCACCGCGCGGATCCGCGCGATGAGCTCCGCCATGCCGAACGGCTTGGTGACGTAGTCGTCGGCGCCCGCCTCCAGCGCCCGCACCTTGTCGCGCCCCTCCGCCCGGCCCGACAGCACGATCACGGGGACCGCGCTCCAGCCGCGCAGGCTCCGCAGCACCTCCATGCCGTCCAGCCCGGGCAACCCGAGATCGAGCACCACGAGATCGGGCGCCATCGCCGCGACCGCCCGCAGCGCCCCCGTCCCGTCGGCCGCCGTCTCGACCTCGTAGCCGCGCGCCCGCAGGTTGACGCGCAACGCCCGAAGCAACTGCGGCTCGTCGTCGACCACCAGAACCCGAGTCATCGAACACCTCTCAGAGCACAGAAGGAACCACGAACAGCGCAGGCGGCACCGCCCGCACGTGCGGGCGGTGCCCAAGGCGGCCCAGACCCCGCACAAGAGCCGGACCACACCAAGTACGAACGGCAGCCCGCCCATCAGAGCGAGCCCGTCGTAGCGCGGACCGGCCCCGCACAAGAGTCGGACCACACCAAGCACGGACGGCAGCCCGCCCATCGGAACGAGCCCGTCGTAGCGCGGACCGGACCCCGCACAAGGGCCGGACCACACCAAGTACGGACGGCAGCCCGCCCATCAGAGCGAGCCCGTCGTGGCGCGGACCGGACCCCGCACAAGGGCCGGACCACACCGTTTGGGGGCGGGGACCGTCTGTAGGGGCGGGCCCGTTGGTGCGGGTCGGCCGGGCGGCATGGGTCAGGGCGTCGCGGGTGGGGTTGTCGGGAGGGAGAGGATCATGGTGAGGCCGCCGCCCGGGGTGTCCTCGGGGATGAGTTCGCCGCCCATCGCCTCGGTGAGGCCACGGGACAGGGCGAGGCCCAGGCCCACGCCGGTGTGGTTGTCGCGGTCGTCGAGGCGTTGGAAGGGCAGGAAGACTCGGTCGCGGTCGCCGGGCGGGATGCCGGGGCCGCGGTCGGCGATCCTCAGCTCCACCCGGTCGCGGATCGGGCTCGCGGTGACCAGCACCGGCTCGTCCGGCGGGCTGTGCCGCACCGCGTTCGCGAGCAGGTTCACCAGGACCCGTTCCAGCAGCGCCGGGTCTGCCTGGACCTCGGGGAGATCCGGATCGAGGGCGATGAGGACACCGCCGGTGCCCAGGTCGTCCAGCGCGGACGGGACGAGTTCGGCCAAGGAGAGGGGGCGCACGGCCATGCCCAGGACACCCGCTTGAAGGCGGCTCATGTCCAGCAGGTTCACGACCAGGCGGTCCAGCCGGTTCAGCGACAGCCGCGCGGTGTCGAGGAGTTCCGCCCGCTCGTCGGGCGTCCAGGCGATCTCCTCGTTGACCAGGCTCTCCACGGCGGCCTTCGCCGAGGCCAGCGGGGTGCGCAGATCGTGGCTGACGGCGTTGAGCAGCGCGGTGCGCATCCGGTCGGCGGCCTCCAGCGGCCGGGCCTTCTCGGCCTCGGCCTGGAGCCGCTGCTGGCGCAGCGCGCCCGCGGCCTGCACCGCGAACGCCTCGAGCACGCGCCGGTCCCGCGCGGGCAGGGGCCTGCCCCGGATCGCCAGGACGAGGCCCTCGCCGACCGCGATCTCGGTGTCGCCCTCCCCCGGTGACGTGCAGGGCCGGCCGCCGACCGTGGCGACGACCCGCCAGTCGGCCGGGTCGCCGCGGCTGTCGGGGGTCGCGGGCGCGGCGCGCTCCAGCAGCGTCACCGCGTCCAGCCCGAACGTCTCGCGGAGCCGCCCGAGCAGGCTGTCCAGCGCGCGCTCCCCGCGCAGCACGTTGCCCGCGAGCGCCGACAGCGTCGCGGCCTCGGCGCCGAGCGCGGCCGCCTCGCGGGTGCGCCGGGCCGCGGCGTCCACGACCCCGCTCACCCCGAGCCCGACCAGCACGAAGACGGCGAGGGCGATGAGGTTCTCGTTCGCCGAGACGGTGAAGCGGTGGATCGGCGGGGTGAAGAACCAGTTGAGGAGGAGGAACCCGGAGAACGCGGTGAACAGCGCGGGCCACATGCCGCCGATCAGCGCCACGCCCACGACCGCGGCGAGGAAGAACAGGATGTCGCTGGGCAGGGTCAGGACGTCCCCGGCGAGGTCGAGCCCGACCGTCAGCAGGGGCAGCCCGGCCAGCGCCACCGCGAAGGCGGCGATGCGCCGCCGCGCCGACAGGCCGCGGTCCGCGGCGGAGCGCCGCATCCCGCGGTGCGCCTGCTCGTGGGTGACCATGTGCACGTCGATCGAGCCCGACAGCGCGGTCGTCGTCACGCCGATCCCGGGGCGCAGGAGCTGGGCGAACCTGCCGCGCCGCGACACCCCGAGGACCAGCTGGGTGGCGTTGACCGCACGCGCGAAGTCCAGCAGCGCCCGGGGCACGTCCTCGCCGACGACCTGGTGGTACGTCCCGCCCAGCCCTTCGACGGTCTCGCGCTGCCGGGCCAGGTGCCGGGGCCGGGACCCGCCCAGGCCGTCCCCGCGCGCCACGTGCACGGCCAGCAGGTCGGCGCCCTTGGTGCGGGCGGCGATCCGGGTGGCGCGGCGCAGCAGCGTGTCGCCCTCCGGACCGCCGGTCAACGCGACCACGACGCGTTCGCGGGCCTCCCAGGTCCCGCCGATGTCGTGGGCGCTGCGGTAGCTGTCGAGCTGGTCGTCGACCCGCCCGGCGAGCCACAGCAGCGCGAGTTCGCGCAACGCGGTCAGGTTCCCGACCCTGAAGTAGTTCGACAGGGCCGCGTCGACCTTCTCGGGCGCGTAGATGTTGCCGTGCGCCATCCGGCGGCGCAGCGACTCCGGCGCCATGTCGACGAGTTCGACCTGGTCGGCGCGGCGCACGACCTCGTCCGGGACCGTCTCGCGCTGCGGCACGCCGGTGATGCCCTCGACGACGTCGTTGAGCGACTCCAGATGCTGGATGTTGACCGTGGTGATCACGTCGATCCCGGCGTCGAGCACCTGCTCGACGTCCTGCCAGCGCTTGGCGTGGCCGCTGCCGGGGACATTGGTGTGCGCGAGTTCGTCGATCAGCGCGACGGCCGGGGCGCGCCGCAGCAGTTCGGCGACGTCCAGCTCGCTGAACTCCGCGCCCCGGTACGGGACGGTCTTGCGCGCGACGATCTCGAGGCCGTCGAGGAGCGCGGCGGTCTTCGGCCGACCGTGCGTCTCGACGTACCCGACGACGACGTCCGTGCCCCGGGCGAGGCGGCGCGCGCCCTCGGACAGCATCGCGTAGGTCTTGCCGACGCCCGGGGCCGCGCCGAGGTAGATGCGGAGTTTCCCTCGTGCCATGGCGTCCTTCCTTCCTCGTCCGGACGGGCCGCCCAGCGCGCGCTGGGCGGCCCGTGTCCTACGGCCTGGTCCGTCTCAGCCCTGGAAGGGCGCGGTCCGGTCCAGCGCGGTGTTCAACTCCAGCACGTTCACCACGGGTTCGCCCATGAAGCCGAGGGCACGGCCCGTCGTGTGCGCCTCGATGAGCTCCTGGACCTCGGCGACGGGCAGACCGCGGGTCTCCGCGACGCGCCGCGCCTGGATTTTGGCGTAATCGACCGAGATGTGCGGGTCGAGCCCGGAGCCGCTGGCGGTCACCGCGTCGGCGGGCACCGCGGGGGCGGCGGGGGCGTCACCGCGGACGGGCACGATCTGCCCGGTCGAGTAATCCTCGCCGTACGTCGCGCACTCGACCTTGACGCCCTTGTACTCCGCGACGAAGGGCACGGCGGGGCATGCCTCGTTGACGCTGACGACCTCGGTCGGCCGGGAGACGACCCCGGACGCGTCCCGCGGCCCCAGCACCGACAGGACGGCGCCGACGCCGGCCTCGGTGCAGTAAGGCCGGGAGCCGTCCACGCCCTCCAGGGCGCCCACTTCGACGCTGCGGGTGCACACCGTCGTCAGCAGGGAGGTCCTGGCGTTCTCGTCCTCCTTGCCCGCCGCGACCAGCGCCGGGTCGGGCAGGGTGTCCACGACGTCCTCGGGGCCGAGATTGCTCGCGGACGTCGCCATCGGGTCGTAGCCGTCGCCCGCGTTGGACGCCCGGCTCTGGAAGTACTGCTTGAGCGGGTTGCCTTCGGCGTCGGTGAACGACTGGCCTATCAGTGCGCTTCCGGAGGAGATAAGGGAACCGTCGGCCTTGTCCCTCAAGCCGGGCACCTGCGCGATCGCCGTGATGGCGAGCGGGTAGGCGAGGCCCAGGACGACGGTGAAGACGACGAGCGCCCTCAGCGCGGCGACGTGCTGGCGGAGCCAGCCGGGCAGTGTGTTCATCAGGAGATCCCCGGGACGAACTGGATGAGAAGGTCGATGATCTTGATGCCGGCGAACGGGGCGATGACGCCGCCGAGCCCGTAGACCAGGAGGTTGCGGTTGAGCAGCTGCGACGCCGACGAGGGCCGGTACCGCACGCCGCGCAGCGCCAGCGGGATCAGCGCGATGATGATCAGGGCGTTGAAGATGACCGCCGAGAGGATCGCCGACTGCGGGCTGGCCAGCCGCATGACGTTCAGCGCCTCGAGGCCGGGGAAGAGCACCACGAACATCGCCGGGATGATCGCGAAGTACTTGGCGATGTCGTTGGCGATCGAGAACGTGGTGAGCGCGCCGCGCGTGATGAGCAGCTGCTTGCCGATCTCGACGATCTCGATGAGCTTGGTCGGGTCGGAGTCCAGGTCGACCATGTTCCCGGCCTCCTTGGCGGCGGAGGTGCCGGTGTTCATGGCGACGCCGACGTCGGCCTGGGCGAGGGCGGGGGCGTCGTTGGTGCCGTCCCCGGTCATCGCGACGAGCCTGCCGCCGTCCTGCTCGGCCTTGATGAAGGCCATCTTGTCCTCGGGCTTGGCCTCGGCGAGGAAGTCGTCGACGCCGGCCTCCTCGGCGATCGCCTTGGCCGTCAGCGGGTTGTCGCCGGTGACCATGATCGTCTTGATGCCCATCGCGCGCATGTGCTCGAAGCGCTCGCGCATGCCGGACTTCACGACGTCCTTGAGCCGGATGACGCCGAGGACCCTCGCCTTGCCGTCGAGGAACTCGCCGACGACCAGGGGCGTGCCGCCGCTCGCGGAGATGCCGTCCACGACGTCGCCGAGCGCGGGCGAGACCTGCCCGCCGTTGCCGCGCACCCAGTCGGTGACGGCGCTGGCCGCGCCCTTGCGGAGCTGCCTCCCGTCGAGGTCGACGCCGGACATGCGGGTCTGCGCCGCGAACGGCACCCAGGTCGCGTGCGCGAGTTCGCCCGGGTGGCGTTCACGCAGGCCGTGCGCCTCCTTGGCGTGCACGACGATCGACCGTCCTTCCGGCGTCTCGTCGGCGAGCGAGGAGAGCTGGGCGGCGTCGGCCAGGTCGGCGTCCGAGACCCCGCCGACGGCGATGAACTCCGACGCCTGCCGGTTGCCGAGCGTGATCGTGCCGGTCTTGTCGAGCAGCAGCGTGTTGACGTCGCCGGCGGCCTCCACGGCCCGTCCCGACATGGCGAGGACGTTGCGCTGGACCAGCCGGTCCATGCCCGCGATGCCGATCGCCGACAGCAGCGCCCCGATCGTCGTCGGGATGAGGCAGACGAGCAGCGACACCAGGACGATGCCGGTCACGCCGTTCCCGTCGAGCGCCGCGCTGTCGGCGACGCCCGGGTTGTTGGCCTTCGAGAAGATCGCGAGCGGCTGCATCGTCGCCACGGCCACCAGGAAGATGATCGTGAGCGCCGAGAGCAGGATGTTGAGCGCGATCTCGTTCGGCGTCTTCTGCCGGGAGGCGCCCTCGACCAGCGCGATCATCTTGTCGATGAACGACTCGCCCGGCTTCTGGGTGATCTTGACGACGATCCGGTCGGACAGCACCTTGGTGCCGCCCGTCACGGCGCTGCGGTCGCCGCCCGATTCCCGGATGACGGGGGCGGACTCGCCGGTGATGGCCGATTCGTCCACGCTGGCGATGCCTTCGACGACGTCGCCGTCACCGGGGATGATCTCCCCTGCCTCGACGACCACGACGTCGCCCTGGCGCAGCTCGGCCGCGGGCACCTCTTCGGCGGCCGTCGCGGCGTCACCGGGCTTCCAGGAGCGCAGTCGCCGGGCGACGGTGTCCTTCTTGGCCTTGCGCAGCGTGTCCGCCTGCGCCTTGCCACGGCCTTCCGCGACGGCCTCGGCAAGGTTCGCGAAGACCACGGTGAGCCAGAGCCAGACCGCGATGAGGACGGCGAAGACCGAGGGATCGGTGACGGCCAGGACCGTCGACCAGACCGCGCCGATCTCCACGATGAGCATGACGGGGTTGCGCCACATCACCCGCGGGTCGAGCTTGCGCAGGGCCCCGGGCAGGGAGGTGACGAGGAGTTTCGGGTCGAGCAGGCCGCTCTGGACCCGAGTGGGGGCGGCGGACATCACAGGTGGATCCCTTCCGCGAGGGGCCCGAGGGCCAGCGCGGGGAAGAAGGTGAGGGCGACGAGGATGAGGGTGACGCCCGCGACCATGCCGACGAACTGCGGCCGGTGCGTGGGCAGCGTGCCCTGGGAGGCCGGGACGGGCGTCTGACGGGCCAGCGACCCGGCCAGGGCCAGCGCGAGGATGATCGGCAGGAACCGCCCGAAGATCATCGCCAGCCCCAGCGCCACGTCGTAGAACGGCGTGTTCACGGTGATGCCCGCGAAGGCCGACCCGTTGTTGTTGGCCGCCGACGTGAACGCGTAGAGCACCTCCGACAGACCGTGCGGGCCGGAGTTCAGCATGCTCGCGCGCGGTCCTGGGAACGCCATCGCGATGGCCGTCCCGACGAGGACGAGGACCGGCGTGGTGAGGAAGTACAGCGAGGCGAGCTTCATCTCGCGCGCGCCGATCTTCTTGCCGAGGTACTCCGGCGTCCGCCCGACCATGAGCCCGGCGACGAACACCGTGATGATCGCGAGGATGAGCATGCCGTACAGGCCGGAGCCCACACCGCCGGGCGCGACCTCGCCGACCATCATGTTGAGCATCGTCACCGCGCCGCCGAGCGAGGTGTAGGAGTCGTGGAAGGAGTTGACGGCGCCCGTCGAGGTCAGGGTGGTCGCGGCGGCGAACGTCGCGGAGTTCGAGACGCCGAACCGCGTCTCGGTGCCCTCGGTCGCGGCGGCCACGGCTTCCGGCACGGTGCCGTGGTGGGCGATCTGCGCGGCGTTCAGCGCGATGACGCTCAGCAGGGCGAGCGTGCCCATGACCGCGAGGATCGCGTAACCCTGCCGCTTGTCGCCGACCATCCGGCCGAAGGTGCGGGGCAGTGTGAACGGGATCACCAGCAGCAGGAAGATCTCGAACCAGTTCGTCCAGGCCGTGGGGTTCTCGAACGGGTGGGCGGAGTTGGCGTTGTAGAAGCCACCGCCGTTCGTGCCGAGTTCCTTGATGACCTCCTGCGACGCCACCGGGCCGCCGGTGATCGTCTGCGAGCCGCCGGTCAGCGTCGCGACGCTGTGCGGGTCGGCGAAGTTCTGGATCGCGCCGCCCGCGATGAGGACGAGCGCGCCGACCGCGGCGATCGGCAGCAGGACGCGCAGGACGCCGCGGGTCAGGTCGACCCAGAAGTTGCCGAGCTCGGACGTGCGGCGCCGGACCAGCCCGCGCACGAACGCGATCGCGACGGCGATGCCGACGGCCGCGGAGACGAAGTTCTGCACGGCCAGCGCCGTCATCTGGACGAGGTACCCCATGGTGTTCTCACCGGAGTAGGCCTGCCAGTTGGTGTTGGTGACGAAGCTGATCGCGGTGTTCCACGCGACGTGCGAGGTGACGTTCTCGAAGCCCAGGCTGAGCAGCAGGTGGCTCTGCAGCCTTTGCAGCCCGTAGACGACGAGCACGGAGACCAGCGAGAAGGCGAGCACGCTCTTGGCGTAGACGCTCCACGTCTGCTCCCCGTCGGGATCGACGCCCACCGCCTTGTAGACGCCGCGCTCCAGACGCGAGTGCTTGGAGGACGTGAAGACGCGGTGCATGTAGTCGCCCAAAGGCACGTGCACCAGCGCCAGGGCAAGGATGAGGGACCCGATGAAGAGGATCCCGGCGGTCGTGGAGCTCATCTAGAACTTCTCCGGACGCAGCAGGGCGATGACGAGGAGGACGACGAGCCCGATGGCCAGCACCAGGCCGACGATGTTCTCTGCGCTCACAGCCGGCCCACCGCCTTCACCACGAGGCCGAGGACCGCGAAGACCGCGAGGGTCAGCGCGATCAGAGCGAGATCTGCCATGACTTCTCCTGGAACGGCCCGGGGACCGGGCTCATTGAGTTCTTGCCATCGCAGACAACACCCGTTTTTGCCCGTTCTGACGTCCCCTGACGGCTTCCCTACGGGACCCTCGCGGAATCTTGACGCGTTCCCTACGCGACCCCCTTCGGAACCCTGTACGGCCGATCTGGGACCGCCCCCGATGGCCCCTGGCCGCGTTCGCTCAAGATTCCCGGCCGCACCGGGACCGGAGGCCCATGCCGGGGTGTCACGTCCCCCAAGACGATGGCTGCGCGCGTCTCCGTGAGGGCGGTAGGGACTGCGAGGCCCAGCGGGAGCCTTCGGCGCGCTCGAAGTGCGGTACGCCCGGGAGGCGGAAGATGAGCACATCAGGAGAGATCGACGTCAGGTTCAACCCCGTGATCGGCTGGGGCTTCGTGGCGTCGGCGATCGTCATCGCCGGCGCGACGGTCGCGGTGATCGAAACCGCGGGGATCCGGGGGTTCATCCCCGTTCTCACGCTTCTGGCGCTCGGGGTGCGTTTCCTGACGCAACGGCATCTCGCCTATGACCCCTCCACCGGGACGCTCGTCGCGGGCTCCGGCCGGGCGGCGCGCACCTTCCGGCCTCGCGGGCCGGAACGGCTCGTCGTCGAAGGCGGGCGCATCTACCTCGTCAAGGCCGACGGCGACCGCAAGAAGGTCCCCGCCACCCGGACCTGGGCCGACCGGCCGCAGTGGGACCGGGTCGTCGAGGCCATCGAGGCCGAAGCGGCGGCCTAGCGCCGCGGCCGCGGGACGCGCGGACCTCATCCGGGCGGGAGTGTCGGCCCGCCCGGGGCCGTCCGCGCCCGCGCCGCGGCACGCCGGGATCGGCGGCGGGCGGACCACCGTCCGCCGCCCGGTCCGGCGCCACCCGCTCGCTCAGCGGTAGTTCACGAACTGAAGGGCGACGTCGAGGTCCTCCTTGCCCTTCAGGAGCGCGATGACCTCCTGGAGCTCGTCGCGCTTCTTGGAGCTGACCCGCAGCTCCTCACCCTGGATCTGGGCCTTGACGCCCTTGGGACCCTCTTCGCGGATGATCTTGCTGATCTTCTTCGCGTTCTCCTGGGAGATCCCCTCCTTGAGGTTCACTCCGATCTTGTAGAGCTTGCCCGAGGCCTTCGGCTCCCCCGCGTCGAGGATCTTCAGCGACAGGCCGCGCTTGATCAGCTTCTCCTTGAACACGTCGAGGACGGCCAGCGCCCGCTCCTCGCTGTTCGCCTGGATCTCGATGGCCTCACCCGACCAGCGGATCCCGGCGTCGACATTGCGGAAGTCGAAGCGGTTCCCCACCTCCTTCACCGCCTGGTTCAGCGCGTTGTCGGTCTCCTGCTTGTCCAGCTTCGACACGATGTCGAACGAACTGTCCCCAGCCACACCCAGCTCCTCACCTTCACCAACCTTGATCCCCCCAGTCTCTCAGCCCCCGCCCCGGCCCCGTCCCACAACCCGCGTGCCGACCACTCCCCGGATCCGCTAGTATTTCTGACGTCGCAAGCGACACACGGCGGTTTGCCCGAGTGGCCAAAGGGAGCAGACTGTAAATCTGCCGGCTCAGCCTTCGGTGGTTCGAACCCACCAGCCGCCACTTGCGAACGAAGGGCCCCTGACCAGGGAACTGGTCAGGGGCCCTTCGCTGTGTGGTGGGGGCTTCGCGGGGGAGGGCGGGGTGGGGAATCTTTTGTAGTGTGGCGGGAGGGCTTGAGGAAAGGTGATGCGGCGATGAACTTGGTTCATGGTGGGTTGCAACTGGTCTTCTACGTGCTCGCGATCATCGCGTTCGCGCTGGAGGCGTGGGCGCTGATCGACGCGACGCGGCGGCCCGCCGACGCGTTCCCGGCGGCGAACAAGCAGACGAAGAAGCTCTGGTTGATCATCCTCGGTGTCGCCGTCTTCTTCGGGCTGCTCGCCGTGGTCGGGCAGGTGACGACGCTCGGGATCTTCGCGATCGCCGCGTTCGTGGCCGCGGTGATCTACCTGGCGGATGTGCGCCCGGCGGTGAAGGAGTACGGGTCCGGCGACGGGCGCAGGATGGGGCCGTACGGGCCCTGGTAGGCCGTCGGCCGGTCAGTCTCCCGGATTCTGGACGCCGAGGGCGGTGAGCGACGCGGCGACGCGGTCGGCGAGGTAGGCGTGCCCGTCGGCGGTCGGGTGGGCTTCGTCGCGGCCGATGTAGGCGGGGGCGTTGCCCGTGCCGTCGCTGACGTCGCCGGTGAACCATTCCTCGGCGAGCGGGTCGACGAAGGGGACCGCGCCGGCCGCGGCGGCGTCCCGGACCGTGTCGCGGACGGCCAGGGCGCGGTCCGGCGGGGTGCCGCCCCAGATCGGGCCGATGACGACCAGGGAGACGCCCGGCCAGGTCGTCCGCACGTCGTCGAGGAGGCCGTGGACCGCCGCGTCGAGGGCGGCCGGGGCGGGGTCGCGCAGGGCGTCGTTGTGGCCTCCGACGATCAGTACGAGGTCGGGCGCGGGACGCCAGCGGAGCTGGTCGGCGAAGAGCCTGCCGAAGTTCTTGCCGATCTTGCCTTCGGCGAGGAATCCCGTGCCCGGGTACCCGCCGATGACGGGCTGCCAGCCCAGCTTCCGTGACAGGACTCCCGCATACGTCTGCTCGGCTTCCACGTCCCGGTATCCGGCCGTGTAGCTGTCGCCCAGGAACAGCACGACGGGAGCACGCGCGGGCGGGGGCGCGGGCGCCTCAACGGTGTGCGCGCCCGCCGGGGTTCCGGCCCCTCCGGCGCACCCGCTCAGCGCGAGTGCCAGCACCGATCCGAGCAGCGTCACCCGCAAATCGCCACACTCCCGGCCAAAATCCCCGGAACCCGACCGGGTATAGCAAAAAACTCTACCGGGACGATCGGGACAGAGTGCCCGAATTCGCGGAACTGTCCGCGGCCGTCCGCCGCACCGCCTTCATCGCCTGAAGCCCCGGCGTACAAGGGCTTTCAGAAGTTGTCCACAGGCCGCTGAGCGATCTTGAAAAGAAGTGTGGAGACTGGGCTGACCTGGCCGGGAGAGCGGCCGGAGGTCAGTAGATGGTCCAGAGCCCGAGCGGGGCAAGGACCAGGAGAAGGGAGGAGAGCAATGCGGCGGAACGCACCATCGTGGACCGCGGCGCGGGGTGCAGCAGGCGCTGGACGCGCGCCATGACCGCCCCGCCCTCATGGGCGACGGCCAGGGCGCACGAGGGGGCCGAGGCCGAGGGGGCCGTGGCGAAGCGGATGAGCGCCTTGGCGAGTTCCTTGGGCGAGCGGTGCCGCAGGGCACGGTCGTCGGCCCGCATCTCGATGAGCAGCGCCACCGAGTCGAGGATCCGCGCGACGAAGCCGATCCGCGGAAGGGAGGTGAAGGGCAACAGCACCAGGTCATGGCGCTCGCGCGCGTGGGCGAGCTCATGGGCGAGGACCGCTTCCAGCTCCCCGTCGTCGAGTAGCTCCAGCGTGCCCGCGCTGATGACGATCTTCGAGCGCATGCCCGGGACGCAGTAGGCGGCGGCGTCCGGATGGTCGACGACCAGGGCGCCCTTGCGGCGGCCTCGGTCGGCGATCAGCCGCAGCAGCGCGCGGTGCCGGGCACGGGCGCGGACGACACGGAAGCCGGCCAGCAGCAGCGAGCCGATCAGCGAGCCGGCGAGCGCCATGCCCGCGAGCAGCGCGATCTGGCGCGGCAGCGACAGATGCAACCCGTCATCGGGAAGGAGGAACAGGCCATGCAGGACACCGCGGCCCAGCGGCTCCAGGGCGAAGCCCAGCAGGGTGCCGATGGAGGCGAGACCCCAGGCGAGGCCGAGCGCCTGCCACAGCAGAATGCCTGTGCGCGGGGTGCGCCAGGTCCATTCGGCGCGGGCGAGAAGGCCGGCCGCGGGCACCGTCACCAGTGCGATGAGCGCGAGCCCGACCCAGATGCTCATGGGATGGCTCGCGGACTCTGGTGGGGGGACGGCGTGGTCACTCGAGCTCCTCTAGGACGCGCCGGAGCGCGGCCGCCTCGTCGCCGCTCACCGAGCGGGCGAAATGGGCGAGAGCGGCGTCCCGGTCCCCGCTCATGGCCAGCGCGCCCAGCATGAGCTCGGCGACATAGCCCTCGCGGGACTCGGCGGGGCGGTACGCCCAGGCACGGCCTGAGCGCTCGCGGACGAGGAAGTCCTTCTTGGCCAGGCGGTCGAGCACGGTCATCACCGTGGTGTGGGCGAGGTCCCGATCGGCGAGCGCGCGGCTGACGTCGCGCGCCGTGGCCGGTTCCTCCCGTGCCCAGAGGATCTCCATCACGGCGCGTTCAAGCTCTCCCAAACCCTTCACAAGACGGATTCTACCTCCCGGTCACTACGCCCCGTAGTAGCCCTCTGTTAAGCACATATTAGATCCCATGTTCTATAACAGAACGCCCTATTCCTCACAAGTAAGCGGTTCTTTACTTCTGGAGACGTTACCGACGAGTAAAGAGGAGGTGCCGCGTGCGCGGAACGACCACCCTCGCCGCCATCGTCGCGGCGATGCTGCTCAGCGCCCTGGCGGCCGCGCCCCCGGCCGCCGCGGACGCCGGGTACACCTCGGCCTACCGGACGATCCCCGGCCACGGGGGCACGCCGCTCAAGGCCCTGGTCTACCGGCCGAAGGGCGAAGGCCCGTTCCCCCTGATCGTCATGCCCGCGAGCTGGTCGCTCTTCCACGCCGAGTACGCGGGCGCGGCCGCGAAGTTCGCCGAGGCGGGCTACACGGTCGTCGCCTACACCTCGCGCGGCTTCTGGGACTCCGGAGGCCGCATCGAGATCGCGGGCCGGCCCGACGTCGGCGACCTCAGCAAGGTCATCGACTGGTCGCTCGCGCACACCAGGGCCGACCGCCGGAAGATCGGCGCGGCGGGCATCTCCTACGGCGCCGGGATCTCCCTGCTCGGGGCGGCCCACGACCCGCGGATCCGGGCGGTGTCGGCGATGAGCGGCTGGGCCAGCCTGCCCGACTCGCTCTACCAGCACGAGACGGTGAGCGAGCAGACCGCGGCGCTGCTGCTGTCGGTCGGGCACGTCACCGGCAAGCCGGGCGCGGACTACCTGACCGTCCAGGACGGCTACCTCGAAGACAGGTTCGGCACCGCGGTCGAACTCGCCTCGATCAGGGGCGCCGCCAATTACGTCAAGCGGATCAACGCCTCCAAGCCCGCGATCATGCTCGCCAACGGCTGGCAGGACGGCATCTTCCCGCCGGCCCAGTACGTCGACTTCTTCAACCGGCTGAAAGTGCCCAAGCGCCTGACGTTCCAGGCGGGCGACCACGGCACCCCCGAGGCCCTGGGCGCGCTCGGCCTGCCCAACGAGACCTGGACCCAGACCCGCAAGTGGTTCGACAGGTACCTGCGCGGCCGCAAGAACGGCATCGGCGCCGCCGGTCCGGTCGCGCTGAAGCCGAACAACGGCGGTTCCTGGAGCTACTTCCCCTCGTGGAGCGCGCAGACCGAGCGGACCCGTCGCTACCCGCTGCCGGCGGGGCGCACGAAGATCGCCGCGGGGGTCAACACCGTCGCCGACAGCGGGATCGTCGAGGCCACCGGGATCGCGGCGCAGGCCGGGATCCACTGGACGATCAAGCCCGCCGAGGTGGACCGCGCGCACGCCCTGGTCCACCGCATGCCTGCCGTCAAGGCGCGCACGGTCGTCAGCGGCGCGCCCGTCCTGCGCACGACCCTGACCCCGTCGGCGCGCAAGACGACGATCTTCGCCTACCTCTACGACGAGGCCCCGGACGGCCGGGCCCGCCTCGTCACCCATGTCCCGTACAGCCTGCGCGGCGCCACCCCCGGCCGGCCACGGGCGCTGACCCTGCCCCTCCAGCCCATCCGCTGGAAGCTCGCCAAGGGCCACCGCCTCACCCTCGTCATCGACACCGTCGACCCCCGCTACCGCACCACCGCGGCCAGGGCCACCACCACGACCCTCACCGGCGGCTCCCTCACCGTCCCGTTCGGCTGACTCCGAAGCACCGGACAGGCCCTCCCCGGGACCCGCCCCGCCCTTCCCCGGGGCGGGCACCGGCGGCCGTCCGCCGGTACGGCCGCCGACGCGGTCGCCGTCCGGTGCCGCCTGGCGCCTGCCAGGCGGCACCGGACGGCTTCCGTACGGCACAGGGGGCTGCCGGGCACCTGGCGGACGACCTGGGCTGCCGGCGGGCGCTCCTGGAGACATGGGCCAAGGAGGTCTCCGCGCTTCAAGAAGCCCTGGACGCCGTCTTCGACCGCGCCGTGATCCGCCACGGTTCCGTGGACCACCCGCGCGACCACGAGATGGTCGTGCACACGGCTGCCGATCCGCGCACCGCATCCTGACCCTCGCGCGGCGACCCGCCCCGGCTCTTCCCCGACCGGACCCCGGATCTGCGAGGGCACCGTGCGGAATCCGTGCGGCGCGAGGTGGGCCGCACGAGCACCGGGGCGGAAGGGGGAGCCGCCCGGCGGCGCGGAGTACGAGCGGAAGGGGAGCCGGATGACCGCGGGCGGGGGTGGGTCAGCGGAGCGCGGGGGTGGGGTGGATGGCGCCCACTACGCAGGGGCCGCCGGTTATGGGGGTGGTGGAGAGGTGGGTGAGGCGGGGGGAGGCTGCGCCCAGGAGGTTGAGGAGGGCGATGGTCACGGGGGTGCGGGCACGGGAGGCGCCGTCGTCGATCTTGACGATCCCGGAGGCGCCGTCGGGGAGGCAGAAGGCGTCCACGCCTTCGGCGCCGGATTTGACGATGAGGCCGGGGACGTCGGCCATGAGGTCGTACTCGTCGCGGCGGGTGCCGGAGGTCCATGCCGGGTGGGCGCGCATCGCGGCGGCGACGCGGCCCTCGGGGGTGTCGGGCGCGGCCTTCCCCAGCCTGTGGAAGGCGCGGGCCAGGGCGAGGGGGCTGAGGCCGAAGAGGGGTGCGCCGCACCCGTCGACACCGACCATGGCGACGTGCTCCCCCGCGAACTCCTCAAGGGTCTCGCGGACCGCGCGCTGGAGGGGGTGGGAGGTGTCGAGATAGGAGTCGATCGGCCAGCCGTTCTCCCGGCAGGTCGCCAGCATCGCCGCGTGCTTGCCCGAGCAGTTCATGTAGCGGCGGCCCGCCTCACCTCCGTCGCGGACGAGGGCGCGCTCGGCCTCGGCGTCCAGCGGCCAGTCCGGCGGGCAGCCGAGCGCCTCGAACGTCAGCCCCGCGGTCGCGAGGATCCGCGCGACGCCCTCGACGTGGAAGGACTCGCCCGAGTGGCTGGACGCGGCGAGGGCGAGGAGTTCGCCTTCGAGGGCGAGCCGGTGCCGGAGCATCGCGACCGCCTGGAACGGCTTCACCGTCGACCGCGGGAACACCGGCACGGTGACCGGCCCGAGCGCCCGGACGACCTGCCCCTCGGCGTCCAGCGCCACCGCGACGCCCCGGTGCCGCGACTCCACGACGCCCGACCGCTCGACCTCGACCAGCACCGGGTGCGCACCGTTCATGCCCCAAGGTTAAGCGGTCGGGCCCGGCGGGATCCGCGTGGGAGACTGCTGTCATGCGTGCGGTGGTGCAACGGGTCAGCGAGGCGGCGGTCCGGGTCGACGGCGAGGTCGTCGGACGGATCGACGAGCCGGGCCTCATGGTCCTGGTCGGCGTCACCCACGACGACGACCCGGCCAAGGCCGCCAAGCTCGCCGCGAAGCTGTGGGGCCTGCGCGTCCTGGACGGCGAGAAGTCCTGCTCCGACGTGGGCGCACCGCTCCTGGTGATCAGCCAGTTCACCCTCTACGGCGACACCCGCAAGGGCCGCCGCCCGTCCTGGCTGGACGCCGCCAAGGGCGATGCGGCCGAGCCGCTGGTCGACGCCGTCGTCGCGGAACTCAGCCGGCTGGGCGCCCACGTGGAGACGGGCAGGTTCGGCGCCGACATGAAGGTCTCCCTGGTCAACGACGGCCCGATCACCCTCGTCATCGACCTCTAGCCGGGACCCGGGTGCGGGCCCGCGCGTCACGAGGCCGAGGGCCGGCTCACCAGAACAGCCCCCAGAGCATCCCGGCGAGCGAGATGACCAACCCGGCGAAAGCCGCGTACAGCACGTACCGGTCCTGCTGGTCCAGCCGGTGCCTGACCTTCGGCGCGACGAGCACCACGCCCGTCGCCCGATTCGGGTCCGAGAGCTTCGGCTTGTAGAACGGGTTCGTCAGCCCGATGAGCTGCCAGAGCCCGTCGTTCTTGATGGCCTGGTCGTGGGCGTCGTGCGCGAAGGCCCGCCCGCGGACGCGCTTGATGCACTCGTTGCCCTGCCGCGTCTTCACCCGGCAGCGGGTGCGGACCAGGCAGATCTCGTAGAAGCTCCACAGCAGCAGCGTCAGGAGCAGAAGCCGCCAGTTCCAGGTGAAGACCCCGAAGCCGAGGAGCGCGGCGAACAGCAGCCACCACGCGATCTGCTCCACGTCTTGGCCGGACGCCCGACGGGACGACTTACGGGAAACCATGACCGCGTACCGCCTTCGTTCGGAAGGGCTACCTCGATCTTCTCTTTATCCCATATCGACCGTCGGCAATCACCTGCGACGCCCGCGCAGCGCCGGGTCGATGGTGACGTTCGCACCGGTGTCCGGCGAGACGATCACTTCCTGGGCCGCCGCGATCCCGTCGACGACCAGCGGGGCGTCCACCGGGACGGTGCGCTTGACCAGCGCGAGGGCGATCGGCCCGAGTTCGTGGTGGCGGGCCGAAGAGCCGACGAAACCGATCTGGCGGCCGTCGGCCTCGATCGCGGCGCCCCGCGCCGGCAATCTGTCCTCGCCGCCGTCGAGGTGCAGGAACACGAGCCTGCGCGGCGGACGGCCGAGGTTGTGGACGCGCGCGACGGTCTCCTGGCCGCGGTAGCAGCCCTTGTTGAGGTGCACCGCGGTGTCGATGAAGCCGAGCTCGTGCGGGATGGTGCGGTGGTCGGTGTCCACGCCGAGGCGGGCCTTGTGGTCGGCGATCCGCAGCGCCTCGTACGCCCAGATCCCGGCGTCCGCGCGATCGTGCGCCGAACCCGAGGGAACGATCAGGCTGGTCGTCCCCGCGACGTCGGGGAGGCTCAGCGGGCCTTCCAGCCCCGCCCCGGTGACGACGACGTACTCGGCGGAGACGTCGGCGACCTCGACGCGCAGCAGGAACCGCATCCGGTCGAGGAAGGCGGCGAGAGAGGGGGCGGTGCCCGGCTCGACATGCGCCCAGACCGCCTCGCCGTCGTCGACCAGCTGGAGGTGGTGCTCGATGTGCCCGTTGGGCGACAGCAGCAGCGCCTCGGTGGCCTGGCCGGGCGCCAGCGCGCTCAGGTGCTGGCTGAGCAGGCTGTGCAGCCAGGAGAGGCGGTCGGGCCCGCTGACCCGTACAACGCCCCGGTTGGACCGCACGATGGCCGCGGCGCCGCTCTCCAGCCCCTTCTGCTCGGCATAGGGGTCGCCGAAGTGCGCGGCGAGCGCCTCGTCCGGGGGATCCGCGTGGAAAGTCATGAACGGCACTCCCTGCATCGGCCGAAGACCGTCAGATGGGGGACGTCGGTCTCGAACCCGTGGCCCGCTTCGAGTGCCGCGACGAGACCCGCCGCGACGGACGGGGACACGTCCTCGACCTTCCCGCATCCGCGGCAGCAAAGGTGGACATGATCGGCCTCGGTGGCCAGATGGTAGTTGGGTGGCCCGTGCCCGACATGAGCGTGTTTGACCATCCCGAGCTCTTCCAGGAGCTCCAGCGTCCGGTAGACCGTGGAGATGTTGACGCCCGTCGCGGTCCGCTGTACCTGGGCGCAGATCTCCTCAGGGGTCCCGTGCTCCAGCACGGCCACGGCCTCCAAGACGAGCTGGCGCTGCGGCGTGACCCGGTACCCGTGCGCCCGCAGCTCCTCCTGCCACGTCGTCTCACCCATGCCACGATCCTATGTCCGGAAAAACCGTTTGCCTGCACGCGGGAACGTCGCATAGTTTCGGTCTCACGCAGGAAAGGAGGTGGTCCACGAAATGATTTCTTCGAGGACTTGCGAGGTGGCTGCTCGCTAGGAGCGCCCCAGCGGGACAAGCAGTCTCCTGGCGAATCTCCAGCAGACACCGGGTCCCCGGACCGCCGTCCAGTCCTGACGGCACCCGCCCCAACGGCGGAAGGTCCGGGGATCTCCCCTTTTTCCGGCCCGTGTTCTCCGGGCCCGCGCGCGGTGCTCCTCCGGCCCGCTCAGCCCTGCTGCGGCGGGGCCTTCTTCAGCTGGGCCGACATGTGGACCTGGAGGGGGTGGCCCATCGCGGCCATCTCGTAGACCCAGCCGAGGTCGCGGTCGTCGGTGCCGTCCTGGGCCGGGAACAGGCCGTAGAGACGCTTGCCGCCGGTGATCTCCTTGGCGGTCTCGGTCCGCGCGACGACGTCGGTGACCAGCTCGACCTTGTTGAAGGTCACCTCGCCGGTGTAGATCTCCTGAACGCCGGTCGGGTGCGACAGCAGCACCTCCACGTTCCGGCCGCCGCCCGGCACCCGCCAGAACCCGGTCTCCATGGCCAGGGCCTCGCGCTGCTTGAACTCCTCGTCCAGCCGCCAGGTGCGGCTGGTGTAGATCAGGTACGGCTTGCCGATGTGCGTGAAGGAGATCTGCTGGGTGAAGCGGAACTGCTCGATGGTCGGGTAGTCCCCCACGCCATCGCCCTCCCACGTCCCCACCAGCCACTCCAGGGACTTCAGGTCGGGGTGCAACTCATGCTCGAACACGATCTCCATGTGACCAAGCGTAGCGTTCTCCGACGGTGCTCACCCCAGCCGTCCCAGGACCCTGATCAGCCCCAGACAGCCCAGCGCGACGAGCGCGCACACCCCGGCCACGACCACCACGTTCGCCAGACCCATGGCCCCGACCCTAGCCGTCCGCGGCCCGGCCCGGCCGTCGCCCCGCCCGACGACGCACCGTGATCGCGTTGTTATCCTGCGAGAGAGGCGACCGAGGGGGTGCAGCAGGTGACCGAGCCGACATCGGAGGCCGGACAGCGGCTGCTCTCCGCGGCTCTCGGCCTGTTCGCCGAGCTGGGCTACGACCAGACCCCCGGCCAGCTCGTCGCCGACGTGGCGGGGCTGCCGGTGGCGTCGATCCGCACCGAGTTCGGCGGGAAGCGGGAGCTGTACCTCGCGGTGATCAAGCACGTCCACGAGGAGGAGCAGGCCCTCCTGGACCGGATGACCGCCACCTACACCCACGACGCCGCGGGCATCCACCGGCTGATCGACCAGTACTTCGACCACTTCGTCGACCATCCGCGCGAGGCCGCCCTGTGGATGCAGCGCCGGATGCACGACGCGGCCGACCTCCGCGACATCGAACGCCTCTACTCCTCTCCCCAGATCCACGCGGTCTCCCAGCTCACCGCCGATCTCGTCCGCCCCGACATCGACATGGAACTGGTGATCTGGGGCATCGTCTGGTCCGTCCAGACCTTCGTCTACGGCGGCATCCCCGACCTCGACGGCGGCCGCTCCAGCACCTCCGACCGCCGCGCCGTCGCCCGATTCCGCCGCCACCTCCACACCTCCATCGGCCCGCTCCTCCGCGACGACACCCACGCCTGAGCCGTCGGTGGGCCCCGGAAAGGGGAAGGGCCCCGTCCGTGTGGACGGGGCCCTTCCGGGTGCTGAGGGGATCAGCGGTTGTACTGGCCGAAGTCGTACTCCTCCAGCGGGACGGCTTCGCCGGAGCCCGTGCCGAAGGTGTACTCGCCGGCGTCGTCGTAGGAACCGACGCTGTAGACGGCGGCCTTGGCCTCCTCGGTGGGCTCGACCCGGACGTTGCGGTACTGGGGCATTCCAGTACCCGCCGGGATGAGCTTGCCGATGATGACGTTCTCCTTGAGGCCCAGCAGGGAGTCGCTCTTGGAGTGCATGGCGGCCTCGGTGAGGACGCGGGTCGTCTCCTGGAAGGAGGCGGCCGACAGCCAGGACTCGGTGGCGAGCGACGCCTTGGTGATGCCCATCAGGACCGGACGGCCCGCGGCCGGGCTGCCGCCTTCGGCGACCACCGAGCGGTTGGTCCGCTCGAAGATCGGCCGCTCGACGAGGTCACCCGGGAGCAGCGAGGTGTCACCGGCCTCCAGGATGTTCACGCGCTTGAGCATCTGGCGGACGATGATCTCGATGTGCTTGTCGTGGATCGACACGCCCTGCGAGCGGTAGACCTCCTGGACCTCGTGGACCAGGTGGAGCTGGACCGCGCGCGGGCCGAGGATGCGCAGCACCTCGTGCGGGTTGACCGCACCCTTGATCAGCTGCTGGCCGACCTCGACGCGGGCGCCCTCGAAGATGCCCTCCTCGAAGCGCGAGCGCATCGAGACGGGGTAGGCGATCTCCTCGGAGCCGTCGTCCGGCACGATCACGATCTTGCGGGTGCGCTCGGTCTCGTCGATCTTGACGCGGCCGGCGACCTCGGTGATCGGGGCGACACCCTTGGGGATGCGCGCCTCGAACAGCTCCTGGACACGCGGCAGACCGTGCGTGATGTCGCCACCGGCCACACCACCGGTGTGGAAGGTGCGCATCGTCAGCTGGGTGCCGGGCTCACCGATGGACTGCGCGGCGATGATGCCGACGGCCTCACCGACGTCCACGCGCTTGCCGGTGGCCAGCGAGCGGCCGTAGCAGGCGGCGCAGACACCGATCTTGGCCTCGCAGACCAGGGCGCTGCGGGTCCTGACCTCTTCGACGCCCGCCTCGATGAGGCGGCTGATGACCGCGTCGGACAGGTCGGTGTCGGCCGGGAAGATGATGCTCCCGTCGACCTCGACGTCCGTGGCGATCGTGCGTCCGACGAGGCTGGACTCCGAGGTGCCCAGCTTGATCAGCGAGCCGTCCGCGGCGCGGTCGTTCTCGGCGATCCGGAACGGGATCGTGCGGTCGGTGCCGCAGTCGAACTCGCGCACGATGACGTCCTGCGCGACGTCCACCAGACGACGGGTCAGGTAACCCGAGTCGGCGGTGCGCAGCGCGGTGTCGGCCAGGCCCTTACGGGCACCGTGCGTGGAGATGAAGTACTCCAGGACGGTCAGGCCCTCGCGGAACGAGGACTTGATCGGCCGCGGGATCGTCTCACCCTTGGGGTTCGACACCAGACCACGCATACCGGAGATCTGCCGGACCTGCATCGGGTTACCGCGAGCACCGGAGTTCACCATCATCCAGATGGGGTTGTCCGGGTTGCTCTTGAACTCGTCCATCATGTCGTTCGCGACCTCGGTGGTCGCGTGCGTCCAGATCTCGATGAGTTCCTGGCGGCGCTCGTCGTCGGTGATCAGACCGCGCTCGTACTCGCGCTGCACCTTCTCGGCGCGGCGCTCGTAGCCCTCGAGGATGCCCGCCTTGTTCGGCGGCGCGATGACGTCGTCGATGGAGATCGTGACGCCGGAGCGGGTCGCCCAGTGGAAGCCCGCGCTCTTGAGGGCGTCCAGCGCGGCGGCGACCTCGACCTTGGGGTAGGTCTCGGCCAGCTCGTTCACGATGCCGGACAGCTGCTTCTTGCCCACCTCGTAGTTCACGAAGGGGTAGTCCGCGGGCAGCGTCTCGTTGAACAGGGCGCGACCGAGGGTGGTCTCCAGCCGGTAGGGCTGGCCCTGCTCGTAGGACTCCGGCGCGACCCAGCCGCGCGGCGGCACGACGTCCTTGAAGCGGATCTGGATCTTCGCCTGGAGCGAGAGCTCGTTCCGGTCGAAGGCCATGATCGCTTCGGACACGTTCGAGAAGACGCGCTTCTCGCCGACCGCGCCGTCCCGCTCGCCGGTCAGCCAGTACAGGCCGATGACCATGTCCTGGGTGGGCATGGTGACGGGCTTGCCGTCCGACGGCTTCAGGATGTTGTTCGTCGACAGCATGAGGATCCGGGCCTCGGCCTGGGCCTCCGCGGACAGCGGCAGGTGGACCGCCATCTGGTCGCCGTCGAAGTCGGCGTTGAAGGCGGTGCAGACCAGCGGGTGGATCTGGATCGCCTTGCCCTCGACGAGCTGCGGCTCGAACGCCTGGATGCCGAGCCGGTGCAGCGTGGGCGCACGGTTCAGCAGGACCGGGTGCTCGGTGATGACCTCTTCCAGCACGTCCCACACGACCGGGCGGGCCCGCTCGACCATCCGCTTGGCGGACTTGATGTTCTGCGCGTGGTTGAGGTCGACCAGCCGCTTCATGACGAACGGCTTGAACAGCTCCAGCGCCATCTGCTTGGGCAGACCGCACTGGTGCAGCTTGAGCTGCGGGCCGACGACGATGACCGAACGGCCCGAGTAGTCGACGCGCTTGCCGAGCAGGTTCTGCCGGAACCGGCCCTGCTTGCCCTTGAGCATGTCCGAGAGCGACTTGAGCGGGCGGTTGCCCGGTCCGGTCACCGGACGGCCGCGGCGGCCGTTGTCGAACAGCGCGTCGACGGCCTCCTGGAGCATCCGCTTCTCGTTGTTCACGATGATCTCGGGCGCGCCGAGGTCGAGCAGACGCTTGAGGCGGTTGTTCCGGTTGATCACCCGGCGGTACAGGTCGTTCAGGTCGGAGGTGGCGAAGCGGCCACCGTCGAGCTGGACCATCGGCCGCAGGTCCGGCGGGATCACCGGGATGCAGTCGAGCACCATGCCGAGCGGGCTGTTGGTGGTGTTGAGGAACGCCGAGACGACCTTCAGCCGCTTGAGCGAACGGGCCTTCTTCTGGCCCTTGCCCGTGCGGATGATCTCGCGGAGCCGCTCGGACTCCTCGACGAGGTCGAAGTTCTGGAGCCGGGCCTGGATGGCCGCGGCGCCCATGCCGCCCGAGAAGTACTTGCCGAAGCGGTCCCGCATCTCGCGGTACAGCATCTCGTCGCCCTCGAGGTCCTGGACCTTGAGGTTCTTGAACCGGGTCCACACCTCGTCGAGGCGGTCGATGCCGCGCTGCGCGCGGTCGCGCAGCTGCTTCATCTCGCGCTCGGCGCCCTCGCGGACCTTGCGGCGCTGGTCGGCCTTGGCGCCGGCCTGCTCCAGCTCGGCGAGGTCCTCCTCCAGCTTCTGCTGGCGCTTGGCGAGGTCGCTCTCGCGCCCCTGCTCGAGCTGCTGGCGCTCGACGGAGACGTGCGCCTCCAGCGTCGGCAGATCGCGGTCACGGCGCTCGGTGTCGACGCTCGTGATCATGTAGGCCGCGAAGTAGATGATCTTCTCGAGGTCCTTCGGGGCGAGGTCGAGCAGGTAGCCCAGCCGCGACGGAACGCCCTTGAAGTACCAGATGTGGGTGACCGGGGCGGCGAGCTCGATGTGGCCCATCCGCTCACGGCGCACCTTGGCGCGAGTCACCTCGACGCCGCAGCGCTCACAGATGATGCCCTTGAACCGGACGCGCTTGTACTTGCCGCAGTAGCACTCCCAGTCCCGGGTCGGACCGAAGATCTTCTCGCAGAAGAGTCCGTCCTTCTCGGGCTTGAGGGTCCGGTAGTTGATGGTCTCGGGCTTCTTCACCTCGCCGTGCGACCACTGACGGATGTCGTCGGCGGTCGCCAGGCCGATGCGGAGCTCGTCGAAGAAGTTGACGTCAAGCACTGGCTACTCCTCTCAGACTTCCTCGACGCTGGACGGCTCGCGCCGCGACAGGTCGATGCCCAGCTCTTCTGCGGCCCGGAACACGTCCTCGTCGCTGTCCCTGAGCTCGATGTTCATGCCGTCGCTGGACAGCACTTCCACGTTCAGGCAGAGGGACTGCATTTCCTTGATGAGGACCTTGAAGGACTCGGGAATGCCGGGTTCCGGGATGTTCTCGCCCTTGACTATTGCCTCGTACACCTTCACGCGGCCGAGGACGTCGTCGGACTTGATGGTCAGGAGCTCCTGGAGGGCGTAGGCGGCACCGTAGGCCTCCAGCGCCCACACCTCCATCTCACCGAACCGCTGGCCACCGAACTGCGCCTTACCGCCCAGCGGCTGCTGGGTGATCATCGAGTACGGGCCGGTGGACCGGGCGTGGATCTTGTCGTCCACGAGGTGCAGCAGCTTCAGGATGTAGATGTAACCGACGGAGATCGGGTCCTTGAACGGCTCGCCGGAGCGGCCGTCGAACAGCCGCGCCTTGCCGCCCGGGCCGACCATGCGGTTGCCGTCGCGGTTCGGGATGGTGCTGTCCAGCAGACCCTGGACGTCCTCCTGGTGCGCGCCGTCGAAGACCGGCGTCGCCGTGTTGGTCCACGGCTCGGCCGACTCCAGGCCGATGGCCTTGAGCTGGCGCTTCCAGTCGGCGTCGTCGCCCTCGATCTGCCAGCCGCGCGAGGCGACCCAGCCGAGGTGGGTCTCCAGGACCTGGCCGACGTTCATACGTCCAGGAACACCGAGCGGGTTCAGAACGATGTCGACCGGGGTACCGTCCTCGAGGAACGGCATGTCCTCGACGGGCAGGACCTTGGAGATGACGCCCTTGTTGCCGTGGCGGCCGGCGAGCTTGTCACCGTCGGTGATCTTGCGCTTCTGGGCCACGTAGACGCGGACCAGCTCGTTCACGCCGGGGGGGAGCTCGTCGCCCTCCTCGCGGGAGAACACGCGAACTCCTATAACCTTCCCCGACTCGCCGTGAGGCACCTTCAGGGACGTGTCGCGGACCTCGCGGGCCTTCTCACCGAAGATCGCGCGCAGCAGCCGCTCCTCGGGGGTCAGCTCGGTCTCGCCCTTGGGCGTGACCTTGCCGACGAGGATGTCGCCGGTGACGACGTCGGCGCCGATGCGGATGATGCCGCGCTCGTCGAGGTCGGCCAGGACCTCCTCGGAGACGTTCGGGATGTCCCGGGTGATCTCTTCGGGGCCGAGCTTGGTGTCGCGGGCGTCGACCTCGTGCTCCTCGATGTGGATCGAGGACAGGACGTCGTCCTGCACGAGGCGCTGCGACAGGATGATCGCGTCCTCGTAGTTGTGGCCTTCCCACGGCATGAACGCCACGAGGAGGTTCTTGCCCAGCGCCATCTCGCCCTGGTCGGTGCAGGGGCCGTCCGCGAGGACCTGGCCCTGCTCGACCCGCTGGCCCTCGTCCACGATCGGCTTCTGGTTGAAGCAGGTGCCCTGGTTGGACCGCTTGAACTTCGCGACGCGGTAGGTCTGGCGCGTCCCGTCGTCGTTCATGACGGTGACGTAGTCGGCCGAGACCTCCTCGACGACACCCGCCTTCTCGGACGTGATGACGTCGCCGGCGTCGGTCGCGGCGCGGTACTCCATGCCGGTGCCGACCAGCGGCGCCTCGCTGCGCAGCAGCGGGACGGACTGGCGCTGCATGTTGGAGCCCATGAGCGCGCGGTTGGCGTCGTCGTGCTCGAGGAACGGGATCATCGCGGTGGCGACCGAGGTCATCTGGCGCGCCGAGACGTCCATGTAGTCGACCTCGCTGGCGCGTGCCAGTTCGGTCTCACCGCCCTTGGTGCGGACCAGGACGCGGGGCTCGGCGAAGGAGCCGTCACTGTTGAGCAGCGAGTTGGCCTGCGCCTTGACGAAGCGGTCTTCCTCGTCGGCGGTCAGGTAGTCGATCTGCTCGGTGACCTTGCCCTCGGTGACCTTGCGGTACGGCGTCTCGATGAAGCCGAACGGGTTCACCCGGCCGAACGCCGCGAGCGAGCCGATCAGGCCGATGTTCGGGCCTTCCGGGGTCTCGATCGGGCACATGCGGCCGTAGTGCGACGGGTGGACGTCACGGACCTCCATGCCGGCGCGCTCACGGGACAGACCGCCCGGACCCAGCGCGGACAGGCGGCGCTTGTGGGTCAGACCCGCGAGCGGGTTGGTCTGGTCCATGAACTGCGACAGCTGCGAGGTGCCGAAGAACTCCTTGATCGACGCCACGACCGGGCGGATGTTGATCAGGGTCTGCGGCGTGATCGCCTCGACGTCCTGGGTGGTCATCCGCTCGCGGACGACGCGCTCCATGCGGGCCAGGCCCAGGCGGACCTGGTTCTGGATGAGCTCGCCGACCGAGCGCAGGCGCCGGTTGCCGAAGTGGTCGATGTCGTCGACCTCGACGGGGAGGTTGCGGCCGTCGGAGGCGGTGAACTCCTCCTCGCCCGCGTGCAGCCGGACCAGGTACTCGATCGTGGAGACGATGTCGTCCTCGGTCATGGTGCCCTGGGTCATGTCCAGGTCGAGGCCCAGCTTCTTGTTGACCTTGTACCGGCCCACCTTCGCCATGTCATAGCGCTTGGGGTTGAAGTACAGGTTGTTCAGCAGGGTCTGCGCCGACTCCTTGGTCGGCGGCTCGCCCGGACGCAGCTTGCGGTAGATGTCGAGCAGCGCCTCATCCTGGTTGGCGGTGTGGTCCTTCTCCAGGGTGATGTTCATCGACTCGTAGGAGCCGAAGCGCTCACGAATGCGCGCCTCGTCCCAGCCCAGCGCCTTGAGCAGGACGGTGACGCCCTGCTTGCGCTTGCGGTCGATGCGCACTCCGACGTTGTCGCGCTTGTCGATCTCGAATTCCAGCCAGGCGCCCCGGGACGGGATGACCTTGCAGCCGTAGATGTCCTTGTCGGACGTCTTGTCCAGCTGGCGGTCGAAATAGACACCGGGGGAGCGCACGAGCTGCGACACGACGACGCGCTCGGTCCCGTTGATGATGAAGGTGCCCTTCGGGGTCATGAGCGGGAAGTCGCCCATGAACACCGTCTGGCTCTTGATCTCACCGGTGGTGTTGTTGATGAACTCCGCCGTGACGAACATCGGGGCGGAGAAGGTCATGTCCTTGTCCTTGCACTCGTCTACCGAGTACTTGGGCGGCTCGAACCGGTGGTCCCGGAACGAGAGGGACATGGTCCCGGAGAAGTCCTCGATGGGACTGATCTCCTCGAAGATCTCTTCGAGACCCGACTGGGTCGGTACATCCTTACGGCCGGCATCCTGAGCTGACTTGACCCGGTTCTTCCAGCGCTCGTTCCCGAGCAGAGTGTCGAACGACTCTGTCTGGAGAGCAAGGAGATCCGGGACTTCCAGCGGCTCATTGATGCGCGCGAAGGAGACGCGGTTCGGACCGGTCAGGGTCTTCGAGGCGTTGCGCGAGGCTGCCAAGAGTGGTCCTTCCGAGGGCTCGCGGCGGTACGGGCGTGCACGCCAATGCATCCCCGAAAACCCGTGATGCTCGGTTGACCAACGATCTTGTGATGACCGGCGGCTGGACCAAGATCACGGCATGGTTGCACGGAGGATAGCTAAAGGGCAGCGCAAAGGGGCAGTGTAGCCGACTGCCACACCGCTTGCAAGCCTACATTCGCTATGCACATCACAGTTGCCTCGCAGCATCGTCCTTCGAGGCGGCCAAGTCAAGGCCGCACAGGGACTTTTCGGGCTCTGGCCAGCAGTGACAAGCCTCATAGTTTAGAGACGTGGGTCACATGGAATAACCACAAACCCGCAGGTTCCGAAACGGCGAAGGACCCCTCGGGTTGAGGGGTCCTCCACGGCAGGGGAAAAGATCTTTGACCAGCCGAGTTCCGGCTTCCGTCAGCCGAGGACCTCGAGCTTGGACACCAGCCACTCGCCGTCCTTGTCGACCATGGTCAGCCGTAGGCGGTGCTGCTCGATGTGCGCCTCGGCGTCCTTGCTCGTGGTCTGCTGGTTGAGGAACACCAGGACCGTCACCGAGCCGTCGTCCTTGATCGCCTCGACGCCCGCCTTGCTCGTCATCCCGACGGTGACGGCCTCCTGCGTGGGCGCGGTCTGGAGCAGCTTGGCGGCGCTCGCCTCGTACGCCTTGTGGAAGTCGCCGGTCGTCTCGTCCAGGACCTGGTCGATGTCCTGCTCGATCGTCCGGTAGTCCCACGAGGAGATGTGCTGCGCCGACGCGGCCGCCGTGCGGACCGCCTTGTTGATCTGGTCCTCCGACAGGGTGCTGCGGCTCCCGGTCCACAGCCAGGCCGTCGATGCCCCCAGGGCGACCACCAGGACGCCCAAGACGGCCAGGACCCACAACGGGACTCCCGGGCCGGAGGAGGCGCGCGCGGGCTTCTGCGCGGACTTGGCGGCCTTCTTCGCCTTCTTCTCGGCGGCCTTCGGCGGCGCGACGACCTCGGCCTCATCGGCTTCGGCCTCGCCGGCCTCATAGGTGTCCTCGACGTCCTCGACGTCCTCGGCCGCGGACGCGTCGGTCCCGTCCTCGGCGTCGGTGGCGCCGGAGGCGGAGTCCGCCTCCGCGGCGTCGGCCAGGGAGAGCTGGCCGTCGACCTCTTCGACCTCTTCGACCTCCGCGGTCTCCACGGCCTCGGTCTCGGTCTTCTCGGCGGTGTCGGTCACTTCGCTCACAGCGCCACTCCGAACTTCGAGACGAGCCACTTGCCGTCGACCTTGGTGACGTCGAGGACGAACCGCATGTAGCGGGGGGTGCCTTCGGGGACCGACGGGCTGGTCACCAGCGCCGACACCGCGACGATCACCTCGGCGGAGTCCGCGTCGCCGCCGGTGAGCCCGGCGCTGAGGATCTCGGCCTCGGAGGTCGCCTGGGTCTTGGTGACCTCCTCGATGAAGGTCTTGGAGTTCGTGGCGTACTGGTCCTTGAAGGTGCCGGTCGTGCCGGCCAGCACCCGCTGGATGTCGTCACTGATCGTCTTGTAGTCGAGCGTCATCATGTTGAGCGCCGTCTGGCGGGCGGCGTTGACCGCGCCGTCGCGGTCGCGGTCGGCCTCCGCGGCGGCCATCTTGTCCAGGCCGAGCACGATCGTGCTCGCCAGGAGCGCCGCGGTGAGCAGTGCGAGCACCACCGCCGCGGCCATCCGGAAACGGCCGCCTAGGACAGCGGGCCGAGCAGCAGCCACTTCCATGACTCCTCCCCCAAGAGGTTCTGGGCTCCCCCGGAGGAACCGATCGTGTAGGTGACGCCGTCAGGACCGGTGTACTTGCCGGAGGTCGGATCGTAGCCGGTGACAAAGACGGAATTCGAGGAGTTTGTCTGGTAAACGATGTCTTCGTCATCGTCTGACACGTTCTGTCGGGTGCTCGCCGCGGGCGGCTCGCCCGCGCCGTCCAGCGCGCCGGGGGGAAGCGCGACGTTCGGGCGGGGCTTGGGCGTGTTCTTCGAACCGCGGACGCTGACCGACTTGTCCTTGGACGTACAGCCGATGTCGGTCCTGGCCGGAAGGTCCTTGGTCTGCTGCGGCCAGCGCGGGTCGGTCTTCTCGTAGCCGGCGGTGCAGGGCGCCGGGTCGTCGATGTTGAGTGCGAGGCCGAAGTGCTGGTAGCCGTCGCCCGGCATGACGGTCTGCGCGCCCGCCACGGTGAACGGGAACATGATCAGCATCGAGCGGATGCCGTCCTGGCGGGCGGTCAGCACCTGGCCGGTGCTCGTGAGGTTGGCCAGCAGGACGGGCAGGTCGTCCGACAGGCCGTCGATCAGCGCGTCGGCCTGGTCCACCGCGGGCTCGACCGCGTCGATGTCGGCCCGGATCGACGGGTCGTCCTCGCGGATCGAGTCGGTGAGCAGCGCGAGGTTGCGGGCGAAGGTCTGGATCGCGCCGCCGTTGTCGCGCTGGGAGTCCAGGAAGGTGCCGCCGCTGTCGAGCAGCCGGGAGGTGGTCTCGAAGTTCTCGTCCGCCTCCTTGATGATCTTCCCGCTGTCGTCGAGGATCGACTGGAGGTCGCCGCCCGCGCCGTTGAAGGCGAGGTCGAGTTCGTCGACGATCGTCTGGAGGTCGTCGACGTTCACCGAGGTGACCGTGTTGTCGAGGTTGCGGAGCAGATCGGCGGTCTTCACCGGGACCCGCGCGTCGGTGATCGTGTACGGGGCGCCCTCGTCCAGGTACGGGGCCTTGTCGCTGCGCGGCTGGAGGTCGATGTACTGCTCGCCGACCGCCGAGCGGTTGGCGACGACCGCGACGGTGTCGCGCGGGATCCGGTACCCCTTGTCGATGACGAGTTCGATCTTCACCCCGCCTTCGACGAGGTCGATCGGGCCGACCTTGCCGACGGGCACGCCCTGGTAGGTGACCTCGGAGTTGGTGAACGCGCCCCCGGAGTCCGGGATCTGCACGTACGCCTTGTAGGTCTGGTTGAACAGGCCCCCGCCGACGCCCACGTACCGGACCAGCGTGTAGCTGACGCCGAGGACGGTGACGATCAGGAAGACCACGAGCTGGATCTTGACGCCGCGCTTGAGGATCACGACAGGCCTCCCATGAGCAGGGACTGGACGGCCGGGTCCACGTCGCCCATGCCGATGGACGGCAGGATCGACGTGCCGCTCCCGGCCTCGTCACCGACGCCCAGGACGCCGGGCGGGGTCTGGGTGACGCTGATGCCGGGCGGGCTGACGAGATCGCGCAGCGCCTCGGCCTGCTTCTTGAGCGACTTGTCGAGCGCCTTGTCGTACTCGGTGCCGGTCAGCAGGTTGTGCGCGAGCTCCTCGATGTCCAGCGAGACCGTCATGTTCATGTTCGCGAAGTCACCGCGGACGGTGTTGGAGAACGCGTCCGAGAACGGGAACGTGAGGATCGTGCCGAGGTGCTCGGGCAGCTTGTCGCCGGTCTTGTTGAGGTTCTTCAGCACCGGCTGGAGGTTCTTGAGGTTGGTCAGCAGGTCCCGCTTGGAGTCCCTGATGACCTTGGTGCTGATGTCGCCGAACTTGTCGAGCCCGACCAGCATCTTGGTCAGGTCCTTCTGGTTCTGTTCCAGGATCGCGATCGCCGGCTCGGTCTTCTCGATCGTGTCGGCGATGGTCTCCTTCTCGGCGTCCAGCTTCACCAGCAGATCGTCGATCTTGTCGAGCGCGTCGGTGATGGTGTCGCGCTGCCGGTCGAGGGTGCCGACGAACGTGTCGATCCGGCGCAGCACCGACTTGATCGACTCCTCGCGGCCGGACATCGCCGCGTTCAGCTCCTTGGTGATCGTCGAGATCTGCTCGATGCCGCCGCCGTTCAGCAGCATCGACAGCGCCGACAGCACCTCCTCCACCTCGGTGGAGGAGGACGTCGCGACCATCTCGATCTCGTCGCCGTCGCCGAGCTCGCCGGTGGCGCCCTGCTCCGGCGGGCTGATCGCCACGTACTTCTCGCCGAGGAGGCTCGTCTGGCTGATCGTGGCGACCGCGTTGTCGGGGAGCTTCACCGAGTCGTTCAGCCGGACCGTGACGCGGGCGCGCCAGCCGTCCAGGGTGATGTCCTCGACCCTTCCGACGTTGACGTCGTTGACCTTGACCGTCGACTGCGGGACGAGGTCGAGCACGTTCTCGAACTCGATCGACACCTCGTAAGGGTCGTCGCCGAGGTCGGGGCCGCCCGGAAGCGGGATCGACTGCACGCCCTGGAAGCCGCAGCCGGCGAGGGCCAGCGACGTCCCGGCGAGCGCGAGCGCGAACCGTCTCATCAGTTGCTACCTCCGAGCAGCAGGCCGCCGAGGGTCGGGTCGGTGGAGGTGGACACACCGTTGTCGAGCCCCTTGCCGTCCTTGCCCTTGCCGTCCTTGCCCTGCTTTCCGGAATCAGACTTGCCGGGCTTGCCGTTCGGCCCGTAGGCGTCCGGCGGAAGCGGCTCGGGGTTGTAGGTGGTGGTCATCGCCGTGATCCAGGAGATGTCCAGGGACAGGTCGATCGGCAGGCCGCCGCTGATCGGCGCGAGCGTGTCCAGGCACTCGTCGGCGGGGGTGCCGAGCGAGTAGGCCAGCGAGCAGATCCAGTCCGCGGGGTTCTTCAGCATCCGGAAGTTCGTGCGGGTGTGCAGCGTGCCGGAGATCGGGTCGTAGGCGCGCGTCATGTTGCTGATGCCGATCGGCGCGGTCTCCAGGAACTCCCCGAGCTCGTCCTGCCGCTCGACGAGGATCGCGGTGACCTCGGCGAGGTCGTGCACGTCGTCCGACAGGGCCTCGCGGTTGTCCTTCACGAACTTCGTGACGTTGTCGAGCGTCGGCGCGAGGATCTTGAGCGCCTGGCTCAGTTCCTCCTTCTCGCCGTTCAGCTGCACCGACACGTCGGAGAGGTTCTGGGTGAACCTCCGGACCGCGTCGTCGTTCTCGGCGAGCGCGGAGGTGACGCCCTCGAGGTTCTGGATGGTCGCGGTGATGTCCTCGCGGTTCTCACTGAGCGTCGAGAGGACCTTCGCCGAGTCGTCGAAGGTGTCGCGGAGGTCGGCGCCGGTGCCGTCGAGGTTGTTCGCGGTGACCTCGAGCAGCCGCGACAGCGACCCGTCGGCGTTCGCGCCGTCGGGGCCGAGGGCCAGCGACAGCTCGTTCAGGCTCGCGGCGACCTGGTCGACCTCGACCGGGACGTCGGTCTGGCCGAGGGGGTAGGTCCCCCCGTCCGCCATCGCGGGACCGCTCTTGTAGACCGGCGTCAGCTGGACGAACCTGTCGGACACCAGCGACTGGGAGACGACGACGGCCTTGCCGTTCGCCGGGACCTTGTACTTGGACGCGTAGTTCAGCACGACCTTGACGGACGTGCCCGCCGGCGTCACGGACTCGACCTCGCCCACCGGGATGCCGAGGATGCGGACGTCGGCGCCCGCGTAGAGACCGACGGCGTTGGCGAAGTAGGCGGTCACGCGGTTGCGCGGTTCGCCGGGCCAGAACAGCACCACCGCCGTCACGGCCAGGGCCACGACCACGAGCGGCGCCAAGGCTTTGAAGAAGGTTCGCACGGGGGACCTCACGGGAGCAGCGGGAGCAGGCCGTCGGCCGACTCGGGCTTGGAGTTGTTGCCGGACTTGCCCTTCTTCTTGCCGGTCTTCTTGCCGTCCTTCTTGTCGGTCGAGGGGTCACCGATGGACACCGGGACCGGCAGCAGGTTCTGGATGTAGCTGTCGAACCAGCGGCCCTGGCCGGTCGCGTCGGTGAACTGCCTGCCGTACACCGCCATGAGCTGGATCGTCCGGTCGAGGTTCTCCCGGTTGTCCAGGAGAATGCCGGTGACCTTCTTGAGGTTGGCCAGCAGCGGCTTGATCTCGTCCTCGTTCTCGTCGATCAGCGCGTTGAGCTGCTGGGCGAGTTCGTAGGTGTTGACCAGGAGCTCATGGATCGTCTGGCGCCGCGCCTTGACGGCCTGGAGCACCCGGTCGCCGTCCTGGACGAGCTGGACGAGGTCGTCCTGCCGCTCGTGCAGGACCCCGGTGACGTCCTTGGCCCGGTCGATCAGCTCGGTCAGGTCGTCGTCCCGGCTGGAGATCGTCTCGGAGATCCGGCGCAGGCCCCGCAGGGACGCCTTGATCTCCTCCGGCGAGTTCTCGAAGGTCTCCGACAGCGTGTCGAAGGACTGCGCGAGCTGGTCGGTGTCGATGTCCTCGACGGTGGTCGCCAGGTCCGAGATCGCCGGGACCACCTCGTAAGGGGTGGTGGTCCGGGAGATCGGGATCGCCTGTCCCGGCCTCTGCTCGGCCCTGCCGCGCGGGTCGAGCGCGAGGAAGTGCGCGCCGAGCAGGGTCTTGATCTTGATCTCGACCCTTGTCGCGTCGCCGACGTGCACGTCGTCCTGCACCTTGAAGTCGACCTTGACGTGGTCGCCTTCCAGCTCCAGGCCCGTCACCTTGCCGACCTTGACGCCGGCGATCCGGACTTCCTCGCCCTCCTTGAGGCCCGCGGCCTCGGCGAAGTTCGCGTGGTAGGTCGTACCGCCGCCGATCACCGGAAGGCTGTCGAGGTTGAGCGCGAGCGCGACGCCCGTCGCGATCCCGGCCAGCGCCACGGCGCCGAGGACCGCGGGGTTCCTCTCTCTGAACGGCCTCACTGCTTGCACCTCGCGTTGTCGTTGACGAGCTTCGGCGTGTAGTACGCCGGCGCGCCCGGGAGCACGATCCGCGCGTCCATCGAGCAGAGGTAGTAGTTGAACCAGGAGCCGTAGGAAGAGGTGCGGCCGAGCTTCTCCAGCCGCTCCCGGGTCTCCCCGAGGTTCGTGTCGAGCACCTTGCCGTTGTCGGCGAACGTACGGGTCAGCTCGTTCAGCCCGTCGATGTCGGTCTTCAGCGACGGCCTGGCGTCCACGAGGAGGTTCGCGGTCACGTCGGACAGCGTGTTCAGCGAGTCCAGCGCGTCGAAGATCGCGGTCCGGTCGCCCGACACCCCACTGACGAAGCCGTTGAGCTCGCGGACCAGCCGGTTCGTCTGGTCGGTGCGGTCCGAGACCGTCCCGAGGACCTCGCTCAGGTTCGTGATGACGCGGCCGATGACCTCGTCCCGATCGGCGAGCGTGTTCGTCAGCGACGCCACATGCGACAGGAGGCTGTTGATGGTGCCGCCCTCGCCCTGGAGGACCTTGATGATCTCCATGGACAGCTGGTTGACGTCACCGGGCTCCAGCGCGCTGAACAGCGGCCGGAAGCCGTTGAACAGCACGGTCAGGTCGAGCGCCGGGGTCGTCTGGCCGAGCGGCAGCGCGTCGCCCGCCTTCAGCATCTCGCCCGGCGTCCCCGCGCCCTCCGAAAGGGCCAGGTAGCGGGTGCCGATGAGGTTGCGGTACCGGATCTGCGCCCTGGTGCTCTTCGGCAGGCCCGCCACGAACGGCCCGGTCTGCTCGACGGTGAAGGACACCAGCGCGTGCGTGCCGTCCTTCAACTCGATGCCCGTCACCTGGCCGACGCGCACGCCGGACACCCGGACCTCGTCGCCTTCCAGCAGGCTCGTCGCGTCGGTGAAGACCGCCCGGTACTCGGTGGTCGGCCCGAAGGCCCGGTTGGCGATCGCCACGCCGAGCATGCCGGTCAGCAACGACGCGACGGCGACGAACACCAGCAGCTTCACGCCCGCCGTGGCGGTGCGCCTGTTCTCACTCACTTGAGGGTCACCACCTTGCCGCCGACCAGGGGGCCGAGCAGCAGCGTCGCGAAGTCGGGGACCTCGGAGGCGTCCTGCTGGAGCGTCGGCGCCGCGACCGCCTTCACCAGGTCCTCCTGGCTCATGTCACTGCCGGGCTGCACGAACATCTCCGACATGCCGCGCTGCTTCCACCAGATGTCGTCCTCGGTGCCGTCCAGCGCCACGTAGTCGGGGAACGGGACCTCGGGGTTCGGCAGGCCGTAGCACCGCGGCTTGCGGTAGTCCTTGGCCTCCGGCAGGTCCAGCGGGTACTTGTAGGCCGGGCGCGGCTTCACGATCTCGATGTAGAGGTTCGAGGAGGGCCGCTTGTTGTCGCCGAACGCCTCGTTCGCGCGCGGCGCCATGACGTCGATGCCGTCGAAGATGCACGGGAACGACGGGGAGTACGTCGCGAGGAGCTGGAGCACCTGCTTGGACGCGATGTTCACGCCGACGATCTTGTTGCCGTTGTCGAACATGAACCGGGTGCCCTTGTCGGCCACCGCGGTGACCGCGGGGATCAGCGACTCGATGGCCGCCTCCTTCTCCACGATCGTCCCGGACGTCACGTTGATGTTGCGCAGCGCGCGCATCAGGTCGGGGGTGGCGTTCGCGTACACCTGCGACACGTCGCCCGCGGCCTCGAAGTCGTAGAGCAGCTGCTTCAGCTCCGGGTTCACCTTGCCGAGCAGGCCGTCGAGCTGCTCGAGGGTGTCGCCGAGCTGGTCGCCGCGGCCGTCGAGGGCCGTCGCGATCGCGTTGAGCGTCGCGTTCAGCTTCGCCGGCTCGACCGCCTGGAGCAGCGGCAGGACGTCGTCGAGGACCTTGTTGATCTCGACGGTCTCCTGCGAGGTGTCCTGCGCCAGCACCACGCCGTCGCGCACCGGCTCGCCGGGCTGGGCGGGCACCGCCAGGTCGACGTACTTCTCGCCGAACAAGGTCTTGGGCAGCAGCCGCCCCGTCGCGTTCGACGGGACGAACCTTGCCTTGTCGTCCTGGATCGCCAGCTCCAGCACCGCGCCGTCGCCGTCGGCGGAGATGGAGCGCACCTCGCCGACGATGAGGCCGCGGATCTTCACGTCCGAGTGCTCGAGGAGCTGGAGCCCTGCCCGGTCGGTGGTGAAGCGCACCTTCACGACGGGGGTGAACGCCTTCTGGTAGAAGGCGACGCACAGGGCGAGCAGCAGCGCGCACACGACAAGGAAGGCGACTCCGAGAGATCGGAGCCTGATCTTCTCGCTCATCTACCCCGCCACTCTCACGCTCGTGGTGGTGCCCCAGATCGCGAGGCCGAGCAGCAGGTCCAGCACGTTGATCGCGACAAGGCTCGTGCGCACCGAGCGCCCCACCGCCACGCCGACGCCCGCGGGGCCGCCGGAGGCGTGGTAGCCGTAGTAGCAGTGGATCAGCATGACGAGGGTCGCGAAGATGAGGACCTTGCCGAACGACCAGAGGATGTCGTAGGGCAGCAGGAACAGGTTGAAGTAGTGGTCGTAGGTCCCGCCGGACTGCGCGAAGAAGACCGTCACGATCACCCTCGTCGCCACGTAGGACGACAGCAGGCCGATGACGTACAGCGGGATCACCGCGATGAGGCCGGCCACCAGGCGCGTCGACACCAGGAACGGCAGCGACGGGACGGCCATGACCTCCAGCGCGTCGATCTCGTCGGAGATCCGCATCGCGCCGAGCTGCGCGGTGAAGCCGCACCCGACCGTCGCCGACAGCGCGAGCGCGCTCACCAGGGGCGCCAGCTCGCGGGTGTTGAAGTACGAGGCGATGAAGCCGGTGAACGCCGAGGAGCCGATCTGGTCCAGTGACTTGAAGCCCTGGAGGCCCAGCTCCGCGCCGGTGAAGAAGGTCATGAAGCCGACGATCACCGCCGAGCCGCCGATGACGGCGAGGCCGCCGGTGCCGAGCGACACCTCCGCGAGGAGCCGCAGCACCTCGGTGCGGTACCGGGTGATCGCCTTGAAGAACCAGGCGAACGCCCTCCCGTAGAACGACAGCTGCCTGCCGAGGTCGTCCAGCCGCTCCAGCGGCTTGCCGAGTGCCGACATCACATGCCCTTCGCGGGGACGAGCTGGAGGTACAGCGCCGAGATGAGCGTGTTCTCCAGGAACAGCAGCATGAACGTGATGACCACCGTCTGGTTCACCGCGTCGCCGACGCCCTTCGGGCCGCCCTGCGCGTTGAGGCCCTTGTAGGCGGCCACCAGGCCCGCCGTCAGGCCGAACACGAACGCCTTGAACTCCGCCTGGTACAGGTCGGGAAGCTGGGCGATGCCGCTGAACGAGGCGAGGTAGGCGCCCGGCGTGCCGCCCTGGAGCATCACGTTGAACACGTAGCCGCCGACGATGCCGACGACGCTCACCAGGCCGTTGAGGAACAGCGCGATGAACGCGCACGCGAGGGTCCGCGGGACGACGAGGCGGTGCAGCGGGTTGATGCCCAGCACCTCCATCGCGTCGATCTCCTCGCGGATCTTGCGCGCGCCGAGGTCGGCGCACATGGCCGAACCCGCCGCGCCCGCGATGAGCAGCGCCGTGACGATCGGACTGACCTCGCGGACGATCGCGATGACGCTGGTCGCGCCGATGTACGACTGGGCGCCCAGCTGCCGGACGAGCCCGCCCATCTGAAGGGACAGGATTCCGCCGAACGGAATGGCCACCAGGACCGTCGGAATCACCGTGACCCCGACGATGAACCAGGCCTGCTGGATGAACTCGCGCCATTGGAAGGGCCGCTGGAACAGGGCCCGGAACACGTCGAGCGTCAGGGCGAAGAACCGCCCCGGCTCTTTCACCAGGAGGTTGAACGCGCCATCGGCGACCGGGCGCAGCCCCGAAGGAGCTGCGCCGTGTCGTGCCGTTTTCATCTACAGGCCTTTCCCGACGGGTCCGGCCGCGTCGGCGGTGGTGGTGCCCATGCTCGCCACGTAGCGCGGCCATTCCTGGATCCAGTCACGGCCGAGGTCGTCGATGAACGACCCGGGCGGCGGGGTCACGCCGTTGGCGCGGAGCCAGGAGCCCGGCGCGTGCTGGGTGGGGCGCACCCGGCCGTCAGAGGGCATCAACTGGGCGGCGATCGGGGGCAGCTTGCCGGGGTCGCTGCCGAGCTTGGCCTCGGCCTCCAGCTCGCTGACGTCCTTCTCCTCGGACATGCCGATCGGGCCGACGCGGCGCGCGTTGAGGAACTGGCGCACGACCGGCTCCTCCGACGACAGCAGCATCTCCCGCTGGCCGAACATGATCAGTTCGCGGCGGAACAGCAGCCCGATGTTGTCCGGGACCGTCCGCGCGGTGTTGATGTCGTGCGTGACGATGAGGAACGTCGCGCCGATCTGCGCGTTGAGGTCGACGATGAGCTGGTTGAGGTAGGCGGTGCGGACCGGGTCGAGACCCGAGTCCGGTTCGTCGAAGAGGATGATCTCGGGGTTCAGCACCAGCGCGCGGGCCAGGCCGGCGCGCTTGCGCATACCGCCGGAGATCTCTCCGGGGAGCTTGCCCTCGGCCCCGAGGAGGCCGACCATCTCCATCTTCTCCAGGACGATCTTGCGTACCTCGGTCTCGGACTTCTTCGTGTGCTCGCGCAGCGGGAACGCGATGTTGTCGAAGAGGTTCATCGAGCCGAAGAGCGCGCCGTCCTGGAAGAGGACGCCGAACAGCTTCCGGGTCTCATAGAGCAGATCCTCGGGAAGCTGCGGCAGATTTCGGTCGCCGATCCAGACATTGCCGCGCTCGGGCTTGAGCAGCCCGACGAGGGTCTTCAGGAACACCGACTTGCCCGTGCCAGACGGGCCAAGGAGGACAGAGATCTCACCTGCGGGCAGCGTCAGCGAGACGTCTTCCCAGATGGTCTGTCGGCCGAAGCGCTTGGTCAGCCCTTCAACACGGATTTCGACGCCCACTCGTCACCTCTCGTCCAGCCGGGGGGATTCCGGAACCATGAGCGAGTAGCAGCTCCGTCGTCACGCGGTGTCATCTCGGCGTGACTACCGGCCAGTAGCTTGTGTCCGGTTTCACTAATCTAGTGCGGAATCACCAAAAGGGAAGGGCCGGGACCCCGTTTTCGAGACGGAAGACGACGACGTAAGACAATCGTTACTTACGACACTCCAGTGATTATTGCGCAGTGACAAAACACGCCGCGTAG
Organism: Actinocorallia herbida; assembly: GCF_003751225.1. Lineage (NCBI taxonomy): Bacteria > Bacillati > Actinomycetota > Actinomycetes > Streptosporangiales > Thermomonosporaceae > Actinocorallia > Actinocorallia herbida. Next base: position 9,625,454 of record NZ_RJKE01000001.1, on the reverse strand, counting down.
ATGTGCGCGCACGCCACATACCTCGCGCACAGGCGCACAGGCACGCCCTCCGTGCGCACCCCGGCGCGCGAACCCCGGGCGTGACCGACGTCACCCGGATTCACCGCACCGCGGCGAACGAAAAACGGCCGGCCACCCCCAGCGGGGCGACCGGCCGTTCGAGCGCTCGCGGAGCGCGGGGCCTTACTTGACCGAGACGGTGGCGCCGGCGGCCTCGAGGGCGGCCTTGGCCTTGTCGGCGGTCTCCTTGTTGACCTTCTCCAGCAGCGGCTTGGGAGCGCCGTCCACCAGGTCCTTGGCCTCCTTGAGGCCGAGGGAGGTCAGGCCACGGACTTCCTTGATGACCTGGATCTTCTTGTCACCAGCGGCCTCGAGGATGACGTCGAACTCGTCCTTCTCCTCGACCTCGGCGGCGGGAGCGCCGGGGCCCGCGGGGCCGGCGATCGCGACGGGCGCGGCGGCCTTGACGTCGAAGGTCTCCTCGAACAGCTTCACGAACTCAGAGAGCTCGAGAAGGGTCATCTCCTTGAACGCGTCGAGCAGCTCTTCGGTGCTGAGCTTCGCCATGATTCTTCCTCCGGTATGGCTTATTACTTCAGGTCTAAATGACCACGGGGGTCAGAGGTTCCGGCCTTATTCGGCCGGAGCCTCCTCGGTGACGGTGTCGGCACCCTCGGCGCGCTTGGCGCGCAGGGCCTCCGCCAGCTGAGCGGCCTGCGTCGGCAGCGCGTTGAACAGCGCCGCGGCGTTGCCCATCGAGGCCTTCATCGCACCCGCGAGCTTCGCGAGCAGAACCTCGCGAGACTCGAGGTCGGCCAGCTTGGTGACCTCGGCGGCGTCCAGCGACTTGCCGTCGAAGTAGCCGCCCTTGATCACCAGCAGCGGGTTCGCCTTCGAGAAGTCACGCAGGCCCTTGGCGGCCTCGACCACGTCGCCCTTGACGAACGCGATGGCAGAGGGACCCTGGAGCAGAGCGTCCAGACCCTCGATGCCGGCGTCCTTCGCGGCGATCTTGGTCAGCGTGTTCTTCACGACGGAGAACTTCGTCGTGTCACCGAGGCTGCGGCGCAGCTCCTTGAGCTGAGCCACAGTGAGCCCGCGGTACTCGGTCAGCACGGCGGCGCTGGAGCTGGAGAAGTCTTCCTTCAGCTCAGCGACGACCGTGGACTTGTCCGCCCTCGCCATGGGACTCCTTCATTTCACGGTTGACCACTCCCCGCTCACGCGGAGAGCCGACCACCGGAAAAGATCCCTGAAACACACAAAGCGCCCCGGCGCAGATGCACACGGGGCGTCACAGGAACTCAATCATGTGAAACTCGGGTCCACCTACGCGGGCCGCCCTGAGTTGCCTCAGGACTCTTCGGTTGCCATGCGGCAACGACCGGCGGTCTTCGGTTGCACCACAGACTACGGCAAGCCCGCCCACATGCCAAACCGAGCCCGGCCCACCCGGAGCCGCGCTCCCGGGCGCCGACCTGCCCGCGGACATGATCGAGGGCCCGGCGGCGCGCCCGCCGGGCCCCAGGGGACATGCCTCGCGAGAGGTCAGGGGACCTTGATGTCGCCGACCTGGTCGGCCGGGGGCGCGGCCACCGACACGTCCGAGCCGTAGTCGCGGAAGATCACGGTGACGTCGAAGGTCTTGCCCTCGCTGGTGGTCACGTGCGTGACGACCTTGCGCGGCAGGTTCTCGGCGTCGGACCAGAGGTCGAACGCCAGCTCCTCCGAGCCGTTGCTGAGCTGCTCGGCGGCCTGCTTCAGCTCGGGGTCGTACCGGGTGATCGCCTTCTTGACGTCGACCGTGCCCTGGTAGTGGACCGTCGCGACGCCGTCGATCTCCTCCTCGCCGACGCGCTTCACGTCGGTGGAGTCGGAGATGATCTTGGCGAGGTTGCCCGGGTCTGCCTGCTGGAACTGCTGGACCAGCGCGTCGGCGTCGAAGCCCGCGGCGCTCGCGGCGGCCCCGGCCGAGATCTTCATCCACGGCTTGCCGCCGCCGAGGAACTGCGAGAGCTGCTGGTTGCGGACGAACACCGTCTCGTCGAGCAGCACCACCTTGGTGCCCGCGGCGGGGACGTCCACCCCGGCGACGGAGAAGGTGTCCATGTCCACCGAGAAGGCGGGGGCCGGCTTCAGCCGGAACGACCCCGTCGCGTGGGCCTTGCCGGCCCCGGCGATGGTCAGCTCGGCGGTGAAGGTCTCGACCTTGTCCGCCTCCACCGCCACCTGGTCGAGGGCCGTGACCGCACTGACGTTCTCCGCCGGGAGCGCGGAGTCGGACGCCGAGCCGGAACACGCGCTGAGCGCCAGAACGAGGGAGGTGCCTACCGCGGCACCGGCAACGAGCTTCTTCATGCCACGCAGTCTGCCCGTCCTTTACCCGAAGCACATCCCCCGCCGGAACCAACCCGGAGCCCCGCCGCGTCAGCCTCACGAAGTACGGGCTCCCCCCGAACGGGCGAGGGCCCCGGAATCCGGGGCCCTCGCGCGGCATCGCCCCGGCTCAGGAGGCGGGGGCCGCGGCGATCTCGCCGGCGGGAGGCGGGGTGATCGTCACCGGCTTGCCGAAGTCGCGGAAGAGCATCGTGAGCTCGGCCGGGACGCCGTCTGCGGTGATGGACGCGACGGCCTTGCGCATCAGGTCGTCACCGTCCACCCAGATCTCGAAGGAGACCACGCCGTCTGCGCCGAAGTTCGCGGCGGCCTCCTTCGTCGCGGGGTCCGCGGCGAGCGCCGCGGTGTCGACGGTGCCCTTGTAGTGCACGGTCTGCGTGCCCTCGACGGTCTCCTCGCCGACCCGGACGACGTCGGATGACGCCGCGAACAGCGTGGCGAGCGTGTTCGGGTCGGTCTGCTGGATCGGGCCGAGCGCGTCACCGGCGCCGGCCGCGGCCGCGGCGTCCGCGAGGTCGACCTTCATCCACGGCTTGCCCGGAACGATCTCCTCTCCGCCCATGTTCATGTACATGATCTTGTCGATCAAGACCATGGTGATCGCGCCCTCGGCCCCCGCTTTCATCTCCAGCGACACCGCGGCGGTCGGCTTGACCTGGACGTGCCCGACGCCCTTGACCGTCGTCCCCGCGGAGACGACCGTCAGGTCCATCGCGAAGGAGTCCACGGCATTGGTGCTCGTGGCGACCTTCCGCACCGCCTCGACCGCGCTCGCGGGGGCGGCGGGGGCGGCGGCCGAGGGGGCCTCGGCCTTGCCGTCCTCGGGGGTGGACTCGGCGGAGCAGCCCACGAGCCCGAGGACGAGACATGTACCGGCGACGGTGCCGGCAACCCACTTCTTCATGTCCGGATCATCCGTTTCGGACATCTCAAAGATCACTCGAACGGCTCTTGGTTCAATAACGAATAACCGCCGACTTACTCCAGTCTCATCCAGGTCGCGGAACTCTTCGGCGTCGGCCCGAGGCCGACCCCCCGTCCACGGCTTTCCGAAACGCGAAAGGCCCGCGGGGGTGAACCCCCGCGGGCCTTTCAGGTGGCGCGGTGTCCTTCACCGGAGCGAAGGACGGGCGCCGGAAATCACTCGCCGTCGAGCTCCGCGGTGAAGCCGCGGGTGATCGACGGGTCCACCGGGATGCCGGGGGCCATCGTCGAGGTGACGGTGACCTTCTTGAGGTAGCGGCCCTTCGCGGCGGACGGCTTGAGACGAAGGATCTCCTCGATCGCGGCCGCGTAGTTCTCCACGAGCTGGCGGTCGTCGAAGGACGCCTTGCCGATGATGAAGTGGAGGTTCGAGTGCCGGTCGACGCGGAACTCGATCTTGCCGCCCTTGATCTCGGTGACGGCCTTGGTCACGTCCATCGTCACGGTGCCGGTCTTCGGGTTCGGCATGAGGCCACGCGGGCCGAGCACGCGGCCGAGTCGGCCGACCTTGCCCATCATGTCCGGGGTCGCGACGACGGCGTCGAAGTCCAGGAAGCCCTTGGAGATCTGCTCGATCATGTCGTCGGAGCCGACGAAGTCGGCACCCGCGGCGCGGGCCTCGTCGGCCTTGGCGCCACCGGCGATGACCAGCACGCGGGCGGTCTTACCGGTGCCGTGCGGCAGGTTGACGGTGCCGCGGACCATCTGGTCGGCCTTGCGCGGGTCGACGCCGAGGCGGGTGTTCACCTCGATGGTCGGGTCGAACTTGGTGACCTTGGTCTCCTTGGCCAGGCGGACCGCGTCGAGCGGGCTGTACAGCTCGTCGGCGTTGATCTTGTCCGTGGCGGCCCGGTAGGCCTTGCTGCGCTTCATACTGCTCCCCTTTCACGGGAGTTCGTGGTGTTAGCGGACCGCGCAGGTCCTACCACTGTGCTGACGGGCCGCGCCGTGCGGCGCGGCCCGGGGAAACTACTTGACCTCGATGCCCATGGAGCGGGCGGTGCCGGCGATGATCTTCGCGGCGGCGTCGATGTCGTTGGCGTTGAGGTCCTTCATCTTGAACTCGGCGATCTCACGGAGCTGGGCCTCGGTGATCGAGCCGACCTTGGTCTTGTGCGGGACCGCGGAGCCCTTGTCGATGCCGGCGGCCTTCAGGATCATCTGCGGCGCCGGGGGCGTCTTGGTGACGAAGGTGAAGGAGCGGTCTTCGTAGATGGTGATCTCAACGGGGATCACGTTGCCGCGCTGGGCCTCGGTGGCGGCGTTGTACTGCTTGCAGAAGTCCATGATGTTCACACCGTGCGGACCGAGGGCGGTACCGACGGGCGGCGCGGGGGTCGCGGCACCAGCGTTGAGCTGGACCTTGACGATCGCACTGACCTTTTTACGCTTCGGAGGCATGTTCGCCTTCCTTGTCCGTTCCGTTTTGTTTCGGCTCCGACTCCTGTACTCACAGGCAACATCCCCGGCTGGAACGTGAGCCGGGGATGTTGGAGCCCTTGAACCCCTACGCCGAAGGCGCCGGGGAGACTATATGAGGGTACCTGCCCCTCGGGTCCTCAAGACCCGAGGCGTGCGGAGCACCATGTCAGGTCAGATCTTCGAGACCTGGTTGAAGGACAGCTCGACCGGGGTCTCACGACCGAAGATCGAGACGAGCACCTTGAGCTTCTGGGTGTCGAGGTTGATCTCGTTGACCGTGGCCGGGAGCGTCGCGAAGGGGCCGTCCATGACGGTGACGGACTCGCCGACCTCGAAGTCGACGGTCGCGGCGGCCTTCGCGGAGGCGGACTTGGCGGCCTGCGCCTGCTCGGGGGCCTCGGGCGCCAGCAGCTTGGCGACCTCCTCGAGGCTGAGCGGCGACGGCTTGTTCGACAGGCCCACGAAGCCGGTCACGCCGGGAGTGTTGCGGACGGCGCCCCAGGACTCGTCGGTCAGCTCCATGCGCACCAGGATGTACCCGGGCAGGACCTTCTCGTTGACCTTCTGGCGCTTGCCGCCCTTGATCTCGGTGACCTCGTGCTGAGGCACCTCGATCTGGAAGATGTAGTCCTCCATGTTCAGGGTCGTGGTGCGGGTCTCGATGTTGCTCTTGACCCGGTTCTCGTACCCCGCGTAGGAGTGGATGACGTACCAGTCGCCCGGCAGCATCCGCAGTTCGCGCGTGAACTCGGCGATCGGGTCGACCACGGGGGCGGGCTCGCCTTCCTCGGCGGCCTCGGCTTCCTCGTCGGCGTCCTCTTCGGACTCCTCGGCGTCGACCTCGTCGAGCTCGACCTCTTCAGCCCCGGTGTCCTCCGCCTCAGCGTCCTCTCCCTGCGGGAGAACCTCATCCGACAGCGGCTCCTGCGGGAGCTCGTCGTGGAACTGCGAGGACTCGGACACGTCGGTGGCTCTCTCTCTACGGGGACGGGTGGTGGAGCGCTTCGCGCGGCTCTTCTCAGGCGAAGAGGGCGAAGATGCCCTTCTGGAGTCCCCAGTCGAGCAGCGAGACGAGGCCGATCATGACGAGGACGAAGACCAACGACACGATCGTGTAGTTGATGAGCTCCTTGCGGGTCGGCCAGATGACCTTGCGCAGCTCGCCGATGACCTGGCGGATGAAGAGGGCGGGGCCGGTGCGCTTGCGCTTCGCAGGCTTGCCCTTGTCCTCGGTCGCGGCGTCGCGGATGTCAGTCGCCATCTCACCCTCGTTCGGATTGATCGTCCGACACGGCGTGGTATCCGCCGCGCGTGCATTCACTTTATGCGCGCTCACGTGCGGCTGGGAACGTGAAGCTGCTCCGCAGGGCAAGAGGGACTCGAACCCCCAACCGCCGGTTTTGGAGACCGGAGCGCTACCAATTGCGCCATTGCCCTACAGCGGGCGTGCTTGCGCACCGCCCCGCTAGGCCAGCAGCATACGTGCCTGAGCGCGCCACGTCGAACCGGAGCCCGCGCGTCGCGTCTAGTCCTTCCGGGTGGTTCCGCCCACAGAACCCCATGAACCCCTGTCTGATCAGGCAGGATTGGCAGATGGAGCGCCGTGATCTCGCTTTGCTGCCCAAGGCACATCTGCATCTGCATTTCACCGGTTCGATGCGGCACAGCACCCTCGTGGAGCTGGCGCTCCGGCATGGCGTGCGCCTGCCCGAGGCGCTCGTGTCGGAGTGGCCGCCCGCACTGCGCGCCACCGACGAGCGCGGCTGGTTCCGCTTCCAGCGGCTGTACGACCTCGCCAGGTCGGTGCTCCAGCGGCCCGACGACCTGATCCGGCTCGTCCTGGAGACCGCCGAGGACGAGGCCGCGGAGGGGTCGGGCTGGCTGGAGATCCAGGTCGACCCGTCGGGCTATCAGAGCCGTTTCGGCGGGCTCACGCCCACGCTGGAGCTGGTCCTGGAGGCCGCGCGCCGGGCCGAGGAGGCCACCGGGGTCGGCATCGGCGTGATCGTCGCGGCGAACCGGACCCGGCATCCGCTGGACGCGAAGATCCTCGCGAGGCTCGCCGCGCAGTACGCCGGCCGGGGCGTCGTCGGCTTCGGGCTGTCGAACGACGAGCGGCGCGGCAGGCCGTACGAGTTCGAGGGCGCGTTCCGCATCGCGGCCAGGGCCGGGCTGCTGCTGGCGCCGCACGGCGGGGAGCTGCAGGGCCCGGAGTCGGTGCGGCCTTGCCTCGAACTGCTGCACGCCGACCGGCTCGGCCACGGAGTGCGCTCCGTGGAGGATCCGCGCCTGGTCGAGCAGATCGCCAGGCTCGGGGTGACCCTGGAGGTCTGCCCTGCGTCGAACGTGTCGCTGGGGGTGGCCTCCAGTGCCGCGGAGGTCCCGGTGCGGACCCTGTTCGAGGCGGGCGTGCCGATGGCGCTGGGCGCCGACGACCCGCTGCTGTTCGGTTCGCGGCTGGTCACCCAGTACGAGCTGGCGCGCAGCGAGCACGGCTTCACCGACGAGGAACTCGCCGCGCTCGCCCGGTCGTCGATCCACGGCTCGGCCGCGCCCGAGGCGGTCCGCAAACGGCTGCTGGCGGGCGTGGACGACTGGCTCGCGGCGCCCGCCTAGCGCGCGGTGCCCGGGGTGTCCTCGTCGAGGCTGAGGCCGATGAAGACCGGCTCGTTGACGAGAGTCACCCCGAAGGCCGCCCGGACCCCTTCGCGCACCTCGCGGGCGAGGGCGACGAGGTCGGCCGCGGTCCCTTCGGCGCCGGGATTGGTGAGCGCGAGGGTGTGCTTGGTCGACAGCCGGACGGGCCCTCGGGCGTGGCCCCTGGTGAATCCCGCGCGGTCGATGAGCCAGGCCGCCGAGGTCTTGGTGCGGCCGTCGGGCTCGGGGAAGGCCGGGAAGCCCTCCGCGCGCTCGGTGAGGAGGGCGAGTTCCGCGGGGGTGAGGATCGGGTTGGTGAAGAAACTGCCCGCGCTGCGCGTGTCGGGGTCGGCGGGGTCGAGGACCATGCCCTTGCCCTTGCGCAACTCCAGGACCGCCGCGCGCACTTCGGGCAAGGGCGCGCACTCGCCCGCCTCGACGCCCAGGCGCCGCGCGAGCTCGGCGTACTTGACGGGGCGGGACTCTCCGGTCTCGGCCAGCGCGAAGGTGACAGAGAGCACGACGTGCCTGTCGTCGCCCTTGAAGGCGCTGTGCCGGTAGGTGAAGGCGCACTCGTCTGCGGCCAGGGTGCGGATCGCGTCGTCCTTGCGGTCGTAGACGCGGACCTCGGTGATCGTCTCGCTGACGTCCTGGCCGTAGGCGCCGACGTTCTGGATCGGGGTGGCGCCGACCCGGCCGGGGATGCCGGACAGGCACTCCAGCCCGGCAAGCCCCGCGGCGACGGTCCTGGCGACGAGCGCGTCCCAGTCCTCGCCCGCCTCGGCCCGGACGGTGCCGCCGTTGATCGCGACACCGCGGGTGGCGACCCGCACGACGGTGCCGGGGAAGCCCGCGTCGCTGACGACGAGGTTGCTGCCGCCGCCGAGGACGAGGACGGGCTCGCCCTCCCGGTCGGCGGCGCGCACCGCGGCGACGAGGTCGTCCTCGGTGGTGACCTCGACGAAGGTGCGGGCGGGCCCGCCGAGGCGCAGGGTGGTGTATCCGGACAGGAGGACGTCCTGGCAGTGGACGTTCATGTCTCCCCCTCGGTCGCACGGGCTGGGCGGGGCGAGCCCGGTGGGGCGGGCTCGGGCGGGGCGCTGCGCGCACGCGTGACGCCGCGTGCGCGCACGACCCGGTCTCAGGCTAGCCGGACGACGGCCTTGGCCTGGCTCAGCACCTTCTGGTCGCCGGAACGGGCGGTGAGGCCGACGACGACCTTGTTGTCCGCGAGCTTCTCCTCGACGACCCCGCTGATCACGATGGTGGTGCCGGCCTGGTGGGGGACGGGGACCATGCCGGCGAAGCGGACGCCGTAGTCCAGGACGGCGCCGGGGTCGCCGACCCAGTCGGTGACGAACCTGCCGCCCTGGGCCATGGTGAACATGCCGTGCGCGATGATGTCGGGGAGGCCGACGGACTTGGCGAAGTGCTCGTCCCAGTGGATGGGGTTGAAGTCACCGGACGCGCCCGCGTACATCACGAGGTTGAGCCGCTTGACGTCATAGGTCTGCGCCGGGATCTCGGTGCCGACCTCTACCTCGTCGTACTTGACGGTAGCCGCCATGATCACGCCCCCCGCTCGACGATGGTGTTGTACGTGGTGACGACGAGCTCGCCCTGCGCGTCCCGGATCTCGGTGACGATCTTCAGCAGCTCGTTGCGGCCGGCCTTGCGGATGTCGGCGATGGTCGCCTGCGCGGACAGGGCGTCCCCGGCGACGATCGGGCGCTTGTACTCGAAGCGCTGCTCGCCGTGCACGACCATGGCGTAGTTGAGACCCAGCTCGGGGTCGGAGAAGTAGTCGCCGCCGAGGGAGAACGCGATCGGGAACGTGGGCGGGGCGACCACGTCGGGGTGGCCCGCGGCCTGCGCCGCCTCGGGGTCGCGGTAGATCGGGTTGCGGTCGCCGATCGCGTCGGCGAACTCGCGGATCTTCACCCGGGAGACCTCATAAGGAGGACTGGGCGGAAAGGTCCGCCCGATGAAATCGGTGTTGAGTGCCATGCCGCTTTCCTTCCGAGTCTCTTCGGACCTCGGTTCCCGAGGGGGTGGCAGGGGAACCGTTCGCGCCTAGTGGGGAAGGTTACAGAATGACGTTCGGCCCGTCCCCGGCGGGTGCGCCTGGGAACGGGCCGAATTAGGCAAGCGCTCGGTTTACCGAGGCGCCCGGAGACCTCGTGTCAGCGGGTCTCGCGGTGCGGGCGGTGGCACCGGCAGTTGGGGCAGTACTTCTTGAGGTCCAGGCGGTCCGGGTCGTTGCGCCGGTTCTTCCGCGTGATGTAGTTGCGGTGCTTGCACTCCTGGCAGGCCAGCGTGATCTTCGGCCGAACGTCGGTGGCAGCCACGATGGAGTGCCTTTCTGTTCAAGGGATTCGGACATACTGATCCGACCACGTCCCGGGGGGACTTTGATGTGATCGGATTTTGTAGCGAGGGCCGGACTTGAACCGGCGACACAGCGATTATGAGCCGCTTGCTCTGCCTGACTGAGCTACCCCGCCATGACATACCGCTGGCGGTACCGCTTAAGAGTACCTGATCCAGAGGTCGCCCGAAACACAGGGAACGCCCGGCCCGATGCGGGCCGGGCGTCACTTCCGTGTTTCTTCGAGCCCCTTTACGGAATCGAACCGTAGACCTTCTCCTTACCATGGAGACGCTCTGCCGACTGAGCTAAAGGGGCTTGCGTCGTGCTCGCAGGGAAAACAATACACGCTCCCGACCCCTAGTGCGAACCGGATAACGGGCGGCTCCGGCCGGGTGCCGCCGAGGCCGTATCCCGTCCCGTCCGGCCTGCCCTTTCCGCCTGGTCCGCGGGGTATTCGTCATCGTGCGCGCGGTCCCGGCAGGCCGTTCCGCCCCCGGGCAGCGCGCCGCTCAGCAGGAAGGTGTCGACGACCCCGCGGGTGCAGTCGCCCATCGGGTAGAACCCGTGGCCGCCCGACTCGTTGACGACCAGCGCGCTGCCGTCGAGCCTGCCGTGCAGGGCCCGCGCCCAGTGGACGGGCGTCGCGGCGTCGTGGCTGTTGTGCACCAGGAGGATCGGGGGCGCCCCGAGGGCGGTGAGCGCCCTGCCCGCCTCGGGCAGGGAAGGCACCGGCCAGTCGACGCAGGCGAGCCATTGGGATTCGACCTGCCTGCCGAACAGGGGCGCGACGGTCATCGCCTCGTCGCCCGCGCGGGCCGCGGCCTGTGCGGTGCGCTCCTCGGGGCGCAGGTGCGGGCAGAGGACCGCGTGGTAGCCGGCCGGGACGGTGTCCGCGCGGCCTCCCGGCTCGGCCTGCTCGGTGGTGAGGGCGCGCAGGGCCGAGCCGTCGCCGCGCAGGGCCTTGGCCAGCGCCTCGGCGACCTTGGGCCAGGACGCCTCCCGGTAGGTGGCCAGTTCGATCACCCGCAGCAGTTCGCGGCTGGTGACCGGGGTGCTGCCGGAGGCCGTCCGCAGGGGCCTCCGGTCGACCCGGGCGACCATCCGGCCGACCCGGGACAGGATGTCGTTGCGGTCCGCGCCGAGCGGGCAGCCGCCCTGCTCGACGCAGGTGGCGACCATCACGCCGAACGCGGTCTCGAATCCGACGGCCTGGGCCGACGGGTCGCCGGGCCAGCCGGTGGGGTCGGCGACGGAGTCGAGGGCCATCCGCCCGACGGATCTGGGGAACAGGTGGGCGTAGAACTGGCCGAGGACCGTGCCGTACGAGGCGCCGTAGTAGTTCAGGGAGTTCTCACCGAGGACGTGCCTGACGACTTCGAGGTCGCGGGCCACGTCGGGGGTCCGGACGTGGCCGATCCGCCCGCCCGCGGTCGCCGCGCAGCTCATCGCGAAGGCGCGGGCGTAGTCGCCGGTGGACTCTGCCTGGTCCATCGCGGTCGTCGCCGCGCAGGAGACGGGATCGCTTTCGCCCACTCCCCTGGGGTCCATGCCGACGATGTCGTAGCGCGCGCGCAGGTCGTCGGAGAAGAAGGAGCGCGCGCGGAAGGTGAAGGCGAGGCCGGAGGATCCCGGCCCGCCCGGGTTGGTGACGAGGGAGCCGATACGCCGTGTGGAGTCGGCCGCGGGCAGCCGGTTGAGCGCGAGCGCGAGGCTGGGCCCGGCGGGGTCGGCGTAGTCCACGGGCACCTTGACGCGGGCGCACGAGAAGGAAGGGTCGTGGGCGCAGGGCGTCCACAAGGGCCGTTGGGAGTAGAAGTCGCGCAGGGGGTCGGCGGGCGGGGGCGCGAAGGCGGGGATCCAGGCGATCGCCAGCCCCGCCAGAGCCAGCCAGACACGCACGCCCATCCGGCTTCCCCCGAAGCTGTCCGATCGTGAATTTCCCCCTACGGTGTGTAGTGATTCCCGCGCTTTGTCCGGTTAAGCCTGGGAGTCCCGGCTTGCCGCGTCGAACAGTGCCCACTCCCGGGCGGCGGCCTCCGGGTCGCCCGCGCGGATGGCCTCCACGAGCCTGGCGTGGTCGACGTGGCGGTCGGGGGTCAGCTCACCCGAGAAGAGGTCGCGCAGCTCGGCCCGGAAGAAGTCGCCGAGGTCGGCGTAGATCCCGTTGAGCGCCGGGTTGTGGGCCGCCTCGACGATCGCGTGGTGCAGGGCGGCGTCGATCTGGACGAAGTCCTCCAGCTCCCCGGTGCGCTCGGCGTGCGCCCAGGCCCGCTCGCGCCGTTCCAGCAGTTCGTCGAGCCGGGCGAGGTCGGCGTCGGTCCTGCGCAGGGCGGCGAGGCCCGTGGCCGATCTCTCCAGCATCATCCGGAGTTCCTTGACGTGCGCGTGCCCGACGTCGGCGAAGCTGCGCCGCATGACCCCGGCGAGCTCGCTGGTGGCCACCACGTAGGTGCCGGAGCCTTGGCGGATGTCGAGGAGCCCGTTGTGGGCGAGGGCGCGGACCGCCTCGCGAAGGGTCCCGCGCGCCACCCCGAGCTGCTCGGCGAGTTCGGGCTCGGTGGGGATCCTGCTGCCCACCGGCCAGCGGCCCTCGGTGATCTGCTCCCGGAGCTGGGCGGCGACCTGCTCGAAGAGCGGTGCGCGCCGTGCGGACGACAACGTCATGGGGGCATGGTCCCATCCGGCCGGTCGAAATAATTCATCCAATCATTCTATGATTGCCCCCATGACGCTCGCCACCCCCCTGCGCCGTGCCACCGCGGCCGGACCCGTCGTCGCCCTGATCCTGCTCGTGTCGTTGAACCTGCGGCCGGGCGCCACCACGGTCGGCCCCCTCCTGCCCGAGATCAGGGCCGGCATCGGCCTCAACGGCTTCACCGCGGGACTGCTCACCGCCCTGCCCCCGCTGTGCTTCGCCGCGTTCGGGCCGCTCGCCCCGCGGATCGCCCGCCGGTTCGGCGCGGCCGGGGCGCTGGGCGTCGGCATGCTCATGCTGGCCGCCGGGATCGCGGTCCGGTCCCTCGCCGGAGGGCCCGCGGTGTTCCTGCTGTGCACGATGCTCGCGCTGGGCGGGATCGCGATCGCCAACGTGCTGATGCCCTCGGTGGTCAAGCGCGAGTTCCCCCAGCGCGTCGGCCTGATGACCGGCATCTACACCGCCGTCCTGACCATCGGCGCGGCGACGGGCGCGGCGCTCGCCGTGCCGGTCGCCGAGGCGCTCGGATCGTGGCGGAGCGGCCTGTCCGTCTGGGGCGTCATCGCGCTGGTCGCGCTGATCATCGCGGTGCGCTGCCGTGGACTGACGGCCAGGACCGACGGGGGTCCCCGCACGCTGCCGCCGCTGCGGCGCAGCCGGACGGCGTGGGGGCTCGCGGTGTTCTTCATGGTGAACGCGACCGCGGCCTACTTCACGATGGGCTGGATGCCGCAGATCTACCAGGACGCCGGGTTCTCGCCGAACACCGCGGGCCTGCTGCTCGCCCTGTGCATCGCCATCGGCATCCCGCTCGCCTTCGTCATGCCCGTGCTCGCGACCCGGCGGCCGAACCAGCGCGCGCTGGTGGCGGTGTTGCTCGGCACCGGCGTGATCGCGTACGGCGGGCTCGCCTTCTGGCCCTCGACCATGCCCTGGCTGTGGGCGCTGCTGAGCGGGATCTCCCAGTCCGCGTTCCCGCTGGCGCTAGCGCTGATCGGCCTGCGGGCGCGGACCGACGAGGGCGTCACGCTGCTGTCGTCCTTCGCGCAGAGCACCGGCTACCTGTGCGCGGTGCCCGGGCCGATCATCATGGGCGTCGCCTACCAGTGGACGGGCGGCTGGGAGGTGCCGCTGCTCTTCCTGATCGCGCTGCTGGTCCCCGCGCTCATCGGCGGGCTCCGGGCGGCCTCCCCGCATGTGCTGGAGGACGAGCTCTAGACCTCGGTCTCCGGGCCTCCCGGTTCCGCCGGGGGCTCGGCGAGCGGGAGGCGCATCTCGAAGCGGCCGCCCGGGCCGTCGACGACGCCCAGGGTGCCGCCGAAGTTGTGCGCGATCTCCCGCGCGATGGGCAGGCCGAGGCCCGTCCCACCGGTGTCGCGGTCGCGGGACTCCTTGAGCCTGGCGAACCGTTCGAAGATCCGTTCCCGATACTCCTCCGGCACGCCGGCCCCGTCGTCGTAGACGCCGAGCACCGCCTGCGGGCCGTCCGCCCGGACCTGGACGCGGACGCCCTCCCGGCCGTGCCGCTCGGCGTTGGCGAGCAGGTTCTCCAGCACCCGGGACAGACGCAGGCCGCTGCCGCGGACCCATATCCCGTCGGCGAGGTCCGCGGTGATCGGGAGCCGGTCGGTCATCCGCTGGGCGATCTCGTCCCGGACGAGACCGCCGAGGTCGAGGGTCACGCTGGGCGGGGCCGCGCCCGCCTCGAGCCGGGCGAGCTCCAACAGGTCCTCGACGATCGCGCTGAGCCGTTCGACGTCGTGGACCGCCTCGCTGACGTCCTCCTTCCAGGGGTAGTCCTCGTCTTCTCCGTCCAGTACCTCAAGGCGGGTGAGCAGGCCCGCGATGGGGTTGCGCAGGTCGTGGGAGGCCTCGGCGACGAACCTCCGCTGCCGGTCGGTGGCTTGCTCCAGCCGCCCTAGTGTGGCGTTGACGGTCTCGGCCAGCTCCTGCACCTCTCCCCCGCCGCTGTAGTGCACCGGGACGCGCCGGGAGAGGTCGGAGGCGGTGATCTCGGCCAGTTCGCCGGTGATCTCCTCGACGGGCCGCAGGGCCGCGCCGATGGCCGTCCAGGTGCCGAGGCCGATCAGGCAGATCAGCGCGAGCAGCAGGATCAGCGCCCGCGCGCCCAGCGCGGCGCCGTCGTCATTGAGGAGGCCGGGCAGCTCGACCGCGGCGTAGACCGTCACCGGCTGCCCGTAGGCCGACTCCCCGACATGGAAGCCGACGACGTAAAGGCAGTGATTGAAGTTCTGCGGGCACGCCGTGGTGTCGATCCTGATGTCGTCGGCGTCGGCGGGCCTGGCCGTGGAGACGGGCGGATCGCCGTGCAGCCGGAGACTGGCGGCCAGCACCTCGTTGTGGGCCCCGACGACCTGGACGAGGTCGGTGTGCGCGGTGTTGATCCGCGGGATGGGGTCGCCGAGCCGCTCGGTGACCGCCTTGATCGCCAGGGATCTCGCGGTGTGCGAGGCGGTCTCCGCGGCCTCGCCGACCGAGCGCTGGCGGATCAGCGCGAGCACCAGGAGCAGGCAGATCGAGAGGACGACCGCGGCGGCGCCCACGGCGATCGCGGTGACGCGGCCGCGCACGGAATGGAACGCCCTCGCCCAGATACGGGCGAAGCGTCCTTTCCATGAGCCCCCGTCCACGCCACCCCCGATGTCACGCATCGCCCGAAACGGGGTGTACCCGCAGGTCAGGGCGGGTGAACCCGGTGTCCGTCAGCGGCGGCGGATCGCGCGGAGCACCGTGAACTTGGGGTTGGCCGCGGCGACGGTGCAGCCGCCGAAGATCCGCCGGAGGGCCGCATGGTGGCCGAGATGGCGGTTGGCGACGACCCAGAGCTCGCCGCCGGGGGCGAGCGCGCGGCGGGCGCCGGCGAACATCCGGCGGGCCGCGGCGTCGGTGGTGGCCTGATGGGAGTGGAAGGGAGGGTTGGTGAGGACGAGGTCGCAGGAGCCGGGTTCGAGGTCGCCGATCCCGTCGGCCGCGGTGAAGACGCCCCCGGCGACGCCGTTGGCGGCGAAGGTGGCGCGGGCCGATTCCACGGCGGCGTAGGACTCGTCGGTGCAGACGACCTCGGCGCCGGGGTGGGTGAGCGCGGCGGCGAGGCCGAGGACTCCATTGCCGCAGCCGAGGTCGACGATCCGGCGGGCGCCGGGCCGGACGGGCAGGTGGTGCAGCAGGAACCGGGTGCCGATGTCGAGGCGGTCGGCGCAGAAGACCCCCGCGTGGTTGACGACCGTGCGACCGGAGACGGGTCCGGCGTCGCCGTCGAGCACGTAGGTGAGCGGCCAGGGGTCGGGGCCTGGATCGAGGTCCGGGTCGTATTCGGCGAAGATCAGCCGGGCCTTGCGCTCGGCGAGCGAGGTGCGAGTGGGCCCGATGACCCGCTCGAACAGGCGAAGGGTCGAGGTGTGGATCTCCTTGACCAGGCCGGCGCCGAGCACCGTCGCGCCGGGGACGAGGGCGGGGCGCAGCGCGCGCAGGCCGTGCTCCAGCGCGGCGAGGCTCTTGGGCACCCGGACGAGGAGCGCGCCCGCCTTCTCCGGCAGGGGATCGCCGGGGGCGCGGAACGCGACGGCGGCCGGGTCGATCCCGTTGCGGGCGAGGTTGGCCAGGGCGGCGCGGTGGCCGAGGAAGGAGTCGGTGCGGGAGACCGGCCGGTCGGCGGCGAGCGCGGTCGCGAGGGCGCCCCATCGGTCGCCGAGGAGCACGACCTGACCTTCGGGTGAGATCTCCCTTCCGGCGAGGTGACGCAGCAGATACTCGTCCGCGGCGTCCCAGGCGCGCAAGGTGTCGCGTTCGTCTTCGGGGTACCGGCCGAGGTCCAGCTCACCCCGGGCCGTCGTCAGCCGCTCCAGCACCGGCCCAGGTTAGCCGCCCGCCTGCGGTGGCCGTGCTCGGGTGCCCCGAGATCAAAGCTGGACAAACGCGTATTTACGCCAATAATTACCCACTGTCTGGCAGGTAGCGAACGAATCTCAGAGGTGGCCGCGTTGCATCCCTTCCGTGCAGCAGTCGACAAAGGCGACACCGAGGCCTTCGCGGCCCTACTCGCCGAAGACGCGGTCTTCAACAGCCCCGTCGCCTACAAGCCGTACCGGGGCAGGGAGACCGTGGCCGCGGTCCTGCGCGCCGCCTTCGGCGTCTTCGAGGACTTCCAGTACGTGCAGGAGATCTCCGACCCCGCCGCGGGCTCCCACGCCCTGGTCTTCAAGGCGCGGATCGGGCCCACCGAGGTGCACGGCTGCGACTTCCTGACCACCGGCCGGGACGGCGCCATCACCGACTTCACCGTCATGCTCCGCCCCATGTCCGCCGTGCACGCCATGTCCGAGGCGATGCGCCCCCAGGTGGAGGGCATCTCCCGCGAGACCGCGGGCTGCTGAACGCGCGCGGGCCCCGCACCGCGGAGCGCGGTGCGGGGCCCGGGACGCCTCGGAGAGACGGCGGCGAAGGCTAGTCGGCGGAAGCCAGGGTCAACGTGCGGAGCTTGGAGATCGCGAAGGCCAGGGCCACCACCGTGGTGATCACCGACAGGATGAGGCCCGTGGTCACCGACGAGCCGATGTCGACCGTGGTGGCCGAGGTGAGGGCGTCGACGGTGGACAGGCCCCAGCTTTGGACGGAGAGGTTCCGCGACCCGGCCACGAAGCCGCCGATCATGGATTCCCACACCAGCGCGTAGATGAGCCCGATCGTGACGGCGTTGCGGCTCACCACGGCCAGGGCCAGGAAGACGGCCCCGTAGACCACGCCGCTCTGGAGGGCGCCGACGGCGAACGCCCAGGGGACGTCCGAGCCGGGGCCGAGCATGAGCACGCCGGCCAGCCACACGGGCAGCGCCGCGAAGGCCGCGAGCAGGCCGACCGCGCACACGTACTTGGTGAGCACCACCGACGTGCGCGCGATGGGCTTGGTGAGGACGTACATGATCTGGCCCTCGTCGATCTCGGGGCCGATGACGCCCGTCCCGACGATCAGCGCGAGCAGCGGGAGCAGCACCACGATGCCGAACGCGTGCAGCACGTCCGTGGCGGTCTGCAAGGTGTCGTAGCCGGTGGCCGCCAGCCCCGTCGCGAGCGCCAGCAGGACCACGGGCAGCAGGAACAGCAGGATCGCGCGGCGGCGGCCGAGCACACCGCGCAGGGTCAGGGCGACGATCGTCGAGTTCAATTTTCCACCAGGTAGCTGAAGACGCTTTCGAGGGACTCGTCCGACGGGGATACCTCGCGCAGCCGCACGCCGGCCTCCTTGGCCAGGCGCGGCAGCAGCCGGGTGAAGCGCGCGAAGTCGCCCGCCTCCACCTCCAGGCCCTGGTCGGTCACCCGCACGGCGGTCGCCGAGCCGTCGGCGATCACCGCGGCGGCCAGGGCCCGGTCGTCGGAGGAGCGCAGCGAGAACAGGTGGGCACGGTCGGTCATCAGCCGGCGGATCTCGCGGAAGTCGCCGGACGCGGCGTGCCGCCCCGCGACGACGACCTCGATGTGGGTCGCGAGCCGCTCGACCTCCTCCAGGATGTGCGAGCTGAACAGGATCGTGCGCCCCTGGTCGGCCATGCCCCGGATGAGGTCCATGAGCTGGAGCCGCTGGCGCGGGTCCATTCCGTTGAACGGCTCGTCGAGCAGCAGCACCGCCGGGTCGTGCACCAGCGCCGAGGCCATCTTGATGCGCTGCTTCATGCCCTTGGAGTACGTGCCGATCTGGCGGGCGGCGGCGTAGTCCATCTCCACGAGCCCGATCGCCCGCTTCGCCGCGGCCTTCGGGTCGGCCAGCTTGTGCAGCTTGGCCATCGCGAGGATGAACTGATCGCCGGTGAGGAAGTCGTAGGCGCTCTCCCGCTCCGGCACCAGGCCGATCTGCCGGTAGACCTCGGGGTGGCCCCAGATGTCCTGTCCGTCGATCTTCAGCGTGCCCGTCGACGGGCCGAGGAAGCCGCCCATCATGTGGATGAGCGTGGACTTGCCGGCGCCGTTCGGACCGAGCAGGCCGGTGACGCCGGGCCCGATCGTCATCGAGATCCCGTTGACGGCGACGACGTTGCCGTACCAGCGCGAGACGTTCTCCACGGTGATGACGGCCATCACGCGCCCGCCTTCCGGAACCGGGCGTGCAGCGCGGCCAGCGAGCCGGCGACGATGAGCACGCAGAACAACAGGAAGACGACGCCGGCGCCGTCCGGTGGGGAATAGATGATCGGGGCCTCGGCGGCGCCGAACAGGGACACCTGGGTGCCGTAGACGAGCTTGACCGGGGTGAACAGGTTCATCCATCCGGCCAGCTCATAGGCGCCGCGCGTGTCGGCGATGCCCTGCACGATCCCCACGATCGCGTTGGACATCAGGTAGAGGGCGATGACCGCGGCGACGCCGAAGCCGCGTCGCGGGGTGAAGGCCGCGACGAGCAGCGCGAAGGACGACAGGACCAGGGCCAGCAGCAGCGCGCCCACCAGGGCGAGCGCCCACTGCCCGGTGGCCTCGGCGACGGTGGCGATGTCGGCGGCGTCGCGGAAGGACCCCTCCTGCGAGGCCGCGTCGACGATGCCCGGCCGGGTGAAGAGGTACCCGACGTACATGAGGGTCATGGGCAGCGCGGTCAGCAGCAGCAGCGCCGTGGTGAACGCGCCGAACTTCGCCAGGACGAAGTCGCGCGGCCCGACCGGCCGCGAGAAGTACAGGGGGACGACCCGGTACCGGATCTCCCGGGACGCCGCCACCGGGGCCTGCGCGGCGAGGAAGATCGCGATGAGCGGCTGGAAGCCGTAGCCGTACGCCTGGAGCGGCACGATGAACTCGGCCTCTTTCACGACCGCCTTGACGACGATGTCGGCGAGCGCGGGCAGCATCAGCATGGCCAGCAGCGCGAAGGGGATGATCTTGGCCTTGGCGCCGCGGCCGAATCCGAACAGGGTGCGCAGGTTGTGGACGTACAGCGCCCGGACGGTCTGGGCGTGGCTCTGGCGCGGGCCGTCGTAGTGGCGGTACCCGATGTCGTGGATGGCGGTGCTCACCGCTGGAACACCTCCTCGATGTGGTGGCGCGCCTGCTCCATCCGGATGAGCGCGAGGTCAAGGTCGACGACGCCGTCGCGGATCACGTCGTAGGTCTCCTCCCCGTCGAGGCGCACCACGAGCGTGCGGCCCTCGGGCCGGACCTCGAGGCCGCGTTCGGCGAGGCGGGCGCCGAGTTCGTCACGGCCCTCCTCGACCTCGACGACGAGCATGCCGCTGGTCTCGGTGAAGGAGGAGACCGCCGACGAGCGCAGCAGCTTCCCGCCGTCGATGATCACGACGTTGTCGCAGATCCGCTCCAGCTCGCCCAGCAGGTGCGAGGTGACCAGGACGCTGATGCCGAACTCGGCGCCGATCCGCCGGATCAGGCCGAGCATCTCGTCGCGGCCGCGCGGGTCGAGGCCGTTGGTGGGCTCGTCGAGGAAGACCAGGCGCGGGTCGTGCACGAGCGCCTGGGCGAGCTTCACCTTCTGCCGCATGCCCGTGGAGTAGCCGCCGATCGGGCGGTACCGCTCCTCGTACAGGCCGACATGGCGCAGCACGTCGGCGGCGCGCTCACGGGCGGCCGTCGCGGGCAGGCCGGACATCCGGGCCATGTGGACGACGAACTCGGTGGCCGACACGTCGGGGGGAAGGCACTCGTACTCGGGCATGAAGCCGACCTGGCGGCGGATCTCCGCGCCGCCCGTCGCGATGTCATGGCCGAGCACCTCGGCGGTGCCGGACGTCGGCTTCTGCAGACCCAGCAGGATCTTGATGAGGGTCGACTTGCCCGCTCCGTTCGCGCCGACGAGCCCGGTGACGCCGGGCTCGACGCCGACGCTGAGCGATTCCAGCGCGGTCACGCCGGGGAACCTCATCGTGAGGTCCCGGATGGTGATGATGGGCATGAGGCAAGGCTAGGGGGGTTCGGGCGAGCGCGTCATCCCTCCTCGGAACGACCCATACCCCTCCGTAGGACGAGCTTCCAGCACAACCACTGCACGACGAACGTGACGATCCCGGCGATGATCATGCCGCCGATGTTCACGCCGAGCTGGAGCACCGACCCGCGTACCTCGGAATAGTGCCCGAGCGCGAGCGCGACGGCGAGGTTTCCCGCGGCCGGGACGGTGGTCACCGAGATGAAGACGCCGACCAGCGCCTCGGCCTTCCCGGACGTCAGCGAGAGCACCCCGGCGATGCCCGCGAGGATCGCGACGAGGAACGACCACCGGTCCGGGCTGTAGACGAATCCGGTGAGCGGGCGGTCCGCGGGGAGTTCCGCGAGGTCCAGGAAGCCCGTGAACCGGCCGATCCGGGTGCACACGTAGGTCACCGCGATCGCGAGCACGAAGCCGACGACGAGGGTCAGGTTGGCACGCCGCAGCAGTTCCCAGCGGGCCGTCAGCAGCGCGAACGCGATCGCGGCGATGGGCACGAACTCGGGGCCGAGCACCATCGCGCCGACGACGAGGATCGGCGAGTCGAGCAGGGCGGCGATTCCGGCGAGCATGGTCGCGAGGACGAGGAAGGCGCCGAACGTCCAGGTGAGCCGGGAGCCGTCCTGGAGATGCCGGAAGACCTGGTCCCACACGACGGCGTCGTCACCGTGGCCGGGTGCCCGCTCCTCCGCCTCCGCGGCCGCGTCGGAGAGGGCGAGGTCCACTTCGGAGGCGGCGATCGACCCCGTCCTGGCGATCCCGCGGGCCTTGAGCGCGGTCAGGACGTCGTCGGTGGCCTCGCGGGCGACGTCGCACAGGACCACGTCCCCCGACGGCACCCGGGCCGCGCCGGGCAGCACGACGACATTGGTCACCCCGACGTGCAGGGCGAGTTCCGCGACGACCGCGTCGGTCTCATCGGGCGGCACGATCGCGCGCACATGCAGCATGCCGCCCATGCTGCCGCAGCCGGACCCTCCCGCGTAATCTGACAATTCCCCCGAACCAGGGCCAATGCCCACAGAAAACTGAAGAGGTGTTCCCCCCATGCTCCGCGTGGCCCTCGCCGCGGTATGCGCAGGTCTGACCCTGACCTCCTGCTCGGTCTCCCTCACCGCCCCCGACCGCGAGCCCGTGAACGCCGACGCCCCCGAGAGCACCGTCGACCTCGAAAGACTGCGCGTCGCCGAGGAGGTCGACGACGGATCGTACGAGCGCAAGGCCTTCGGCAGTTCCTGGAAGGACGTCGACGACAACGGGTGCGACACCCGCAACGACATCCTCGCCCGTGACCTCGTCGAGGTGGAGAAGCGCGACGACTGCGTCGTCCTGTCCGGCGTGCTGAAGGACGACCCCTACGGCGACGGCTCCATCGACTTCACGCGCTCGCGGCCCACCGAGATCCAGATCGACCACGTCTACCCGCTCGCGCTCGCCTGGCGGATGGGCGCGTCGAAGTGGGACAAGGCGCGGCGCGAGGAGTTCGCCAACGACCCGCGCAACCTCCTCGCCGTCGGCGGCCGCGCCAACCAGCGCAAGGGCGACTCAGGCCCCGAGGAGTGGCAGCCGCCGCAGGACTTCCGCTGCGACTACGCGAGCCGCTTCACGCGGGTCGCCCTCGCCTACGACCTGCCCGTCACGGCAGGCGCCGAGGACGGGCTCGCGACGATGCTGAAGTCCTGCTGAGCCTCAGCGCGCGGTGCTCATGGGACGGCGAGCCGGTGCCGGGCCACCCGGCACCATGGACCGTTCCCCTCTTCGGTGCGCCGGGCCTTGATCGCGACGCTGAGCAGCGTCAGCAGCAGCTTCACGTCGCTCTCCCCCTCCAGCCGCACCCGGATCGCGGGGCCGTCGGGGATGATCCGGCCCGCACACTCCAGCGCGGGGCGGATCCGGTCGACGCTCGCGCGGCCGACCAGCAGTTCGGCGTCGTCGTCATGGAGATGTGCGACCTGGCCACCGTCGACGGTGAGGGCGACGCCCACTCCGCAGTCGGCACGTTCCACCCGAAGGTGCGGCCAGGAACGGGTCAGCGAGATCACTCGCTGGGAGAAGGGACTTTCCGCGGGGGCGTCGTCCATGGGGCCATGGTGACCCCGTCCGGCGGGCGCCCGGAACCACACACACCCAAATCGTTATCGTCGGATTCGTCGAATGTTCAGCCGACCTCGCGAACCTGGGATTCTCACCGGAAAAGGCCGCGGGAGAGACGCACAGGAATGCCGCGAAGTGCCGACCGCAAAGAGGCTTCGGCAGGGGCTGAGCGGACGGCTTCGGCCGCCCGCGCCTCCCGCTCCCCTACAGATGCGTCCTGACCGCCTCGGCCAGCCGCTCGGCGACCGCGTGCGCCTGGTCCTCGGCCGCGGCCTCCACCATCACCCGGACCATCGCCTCGGTGCCCGACGGGCGGATGAGCACCCGGCCCGAGTCGCCCAGCTCCGCCTCGGCCGCGGCGACGGCGGCGGCCAGTTCCGGCGACGACGCCGCGCGCTCCTTGGCCACCCCGCGCACGTTGATGAGGACCTGCGGCAGCCGCGTCATGCACTTGGCCAGCTCGTCCAGCGGACGGCCCCGGCGGGCGACCGCGGCCAGCAGGTGCAGCCCGGTCAGCACCCCGTCTCCGGTCGTGCCGTGCTCCAGCATGATCACGTGGCCGGACTGCTCGCCGCCGAAGCCGAACGCGCCCTCGCGCATCGCCTCGAGCACGTACCGGTCGCCGACCGCGGTCTCCACGACCGTCAGGCCCTGCTCGCGCAGCGCGATCTTGAAGCCCAGGTTCGACATGACCGTCGCGACGACCGTCGCCGACGGCAGCCGGCCGGCGTCGTGCAGTTCGAGCGCGAGGATCGCCATGATCTGGTCGCCGTCCACGACCTCGCCCGACGCGGTCACCGCGAGGCACCGGTCGGCGTCCCCGTCGAAGGCGAGGCCCGCGTCGGCCTCATGCGCGGTGACCGCGGCGCGCAGCCCGTCCAGATGGGTCGAGCCGACCCCTTCGTTGATGTTGAGGCCGTCGGGCTCGGCGCCGATCGCCACGACCTCCGCGCCCGCCCGGCGCAGCAGGTCGGGCGCGAGGCCCGCCGCGGCGCCGTGCGCGCAGTCCACGACTACGCGCAGCCCGGCCAAGGAGACCCCGACCGTCGCCAGAAGGTGGTCGGCGTAGCGGGAGACCTCGCCCTCGGCCTCGCGGACCCGGCCCACGCCCGCGCCCGTCGGGCCCTGCCAGTCCTCGCCGAGCCTCGCCTCGATCTTGTCCTCGATCTCGTCGGCGAGCTTGAACCCGCTGCGATCGAAGAACTTGATCCCGTTGTCGGGCGCGGGGTTGTGCGACGCCGACAGCATCACGCCCAGGTCGGCGCCCAGCTCCCGGGTCAGGTAGGCGACCGCGGGGGTCGGCAGCACGCCGAGGCGCAGCACGTCCACTCCGGCGCTCGCCAGGCCCGCGACGACCGCGGCCTCGAGGAACTCGCCGGAGGCACGCGGGTCCCTGCCCACGACGGCCACCGGGCGATGCCCTTCGAACGCACCGGCGTCGCCCAGCACCCGCGCCGCCGCGATGGACAGGTCCATCGCCGACCGCGCCGTCAGGTCCCGGTTCGCCAGGCCGCGTACCCCGTCGGTACCGAACAGCCGACCCACGTCAAGATCACCCTCAATCCCAGTAGAAATACGCAGAAGCGGCGGACACCACGTCCTGCACCTTCGTGCATCGTGATGTCCGCCGCCCAGACACACAAGCCGCCAAGAGAAGCGGGCCTGCCAAGCAGCGAGCCTGATTAGCGCTTGCTGTACTGCGGAGCCTTACGGGCCTTCTTGAGACCGGCCTTCTTACGTTCCTTGGCCCGCGGGTCACGGGTGAGGAAGCCGGCCTTCTTCAGCGCGGGGCGGCTGTCGGGGTCGGAGAGCTGGAGCGCCCGGGAGATCCCCATGCGCAGGGCGCCGGCCTGACCGGTGACACCGCCGCCGTTGATGCGCGCGATGACGTCCCACTGGCCCTCGAGGCCGAGCGTGACGAAGGGCTCGTTGATGAGCTGCTGGTGCACCTTGTTGGGGAAGTAGCCCTCGAGGGTGCGGCCGTTGATGGTCCAGTTACCGGAGCCGGGGACGATGCGCACGCGGGCGATCGCCTCCTTGCGGCGGCCGGTCGCCGAAGCGGGGCCGGTCGCGGCGGGCACCCGCACGACGACCTCTTCGACGACGACGGACTCGGTGGTGTACTCCGAAGGAGCGTCCTCGACGTCGAACTCGACGTTCTCGGTCTCGGTCTCGGTGGTCTCAGCCACGTTCTTCAATTCTCCTGTCTGGTCTTCTAAACCGGGGCGGCGGACCCTGCCTAAGCTCTCAGGGCGCCCCAGCGGCCTCTTTTTGATGCGGGGGCTGGCATGAGCCAGACCTACTGGGCGATCTGCCCGATCTCGAACGCGACGGGCTGCTGAGCCCCGTGCGGGTGGTTCGGACCGGCGTAGACCTTCACCTTGCCGAACTGGGCGCGGCCCAGCTTCGTCTTGGGAAGCATGCCCTTGATCGCCTTCTCGACGGCGCGCTCCGGGAACTTCTCGAGCAGGTCCTTGTAGGCCACCGCACGCAGACCACCGGGGTAGCCGGAGTGGCGGTAGGCCTTCTTCTGCTCGAGCTTCTTGCCCGAGAGCGCGATCTTGTCGGCGTTGACGATGATGACGAAGTCACCGGTGTCAACGTGCGGCGCGTAGATCGGCTTGTGCTTGCCCCGAAGCAGGATCGCGACCTGGCTGGCAAGGCGACCCAGCACGACATCTGTCGCGTCGATGACGTGCCACTGACGCTCCACGTCAGCGGGCTTAGGGGTGTACGTGCGCACGGCGTAAGCCTTCTTTTTGTCGACTGTCGGAAACGGCCCTTCAGACGTTCTGTAGCGGCCATGCTCGGCGGCGAAAGGCCGCACTCCTGGCATGTCCGTACCTCAGACGGGCCTGTCAGTGCCGGATGTTGTGACGCCGGAATCGGCTCGCGGATCTCTCAGGACCCGCGCCCTATCAGGCAACCCGACACATACGAACGCCCAGCATATCCGAGCTTGGGAGCATGCGGCAAAGCGGCTGCGCACGCGCGGTCCCGCGTGCCATCGTTGGAGTCAGCGCCGGGCTGTAAGGGCAACTGACGATTCGACCGATAGGCTCAGCATCATGGGTTATCCGGGTGACAGCAACCAGCAGCGGCCGTCCTGGGACAGCGATCCGCTCGACGCCTCCGAGGACGACTGGTCCCGGCACCCCTTGAGCGCCCCCGTTCCCCCGCAGCAGCCCCCGCTCCCGCCCGAAGAGCAGCCGAGCGAAGGCACCGCGTCCTGGCACGGTCCCGAATCCGGCGCCGCATGGGCCGGCGAGCAGCCCGGCGGCGCGTGGCTCGAGGGCGCCGCGGCCCGTCAGCAGGGCCCTTTGGACGACAAGCCCTGGCCGGAGGCCCCGCAGGGCGGCCAGCCCGAGAACCCGCTCGCCGCGCCCTCCGCCGGCTACGCCGACCCGGCTGTCGCGGGCTACGGGAACAACTCCTGGCAGCCGAGCCCGGAGGCCGCCTATGACGGCCCGAGCGGACCGCAGCAGTCCCCTTGGCACGACGGCGTGGGCGCCAGAGGCGCGGGCCCGGGCGTCCCCGCCCCGTCCGGCGAGCCCGCGGGCGGCTACGACAACCCGACCATCGCCACCCCGCCGCCTGCGGCCGAGGGCGGCACCGGCACCTACGCGCTGCCGCAGTACGGCGAGCCCCAGCGCTTCGAGCAGGAGGCCGGCTCCGGGCCGTACCAGCAGGTCGCCGAGCAGGACCCTTACGCGCGCGAGGCTTACGCCCAGGATCCTTACGCGCAGGACCCGTACGCCGCCCCCCAGGGCGCCTACGCCGCCGACCCCTACGGGGACGAGGCGCGCCACGACGCCGAGCGCTTCGGCGGCGGCGCCACGGCCAGCGGCAGCTACGAGGTCCCGCGCTACGACGCCGACCGGTCGTTCAGCGGCGCCCAGGCCGTCCCGCCCCCCGCGGGCTGGGGCGAGCCGCGCGCCGAGTCCGTGCCCCCCCAGCAGGCCAGGGCCGCCCAAGGCGACTCGCCCTACGACCGCGGCGAGCAGTGGCAGCCCGACGGCGCGCGCGAGGAGATCGGCAGCGAGCGGCGCGGTGGAGGCGGTGGAGGCGGTCGCAAGGGCCTGATCATCGCGGGCGGCCTCGTCGCCGCGGTGGTCGTCGCGGGCGCCGGCGCCTACGCGCTCACCCGCGGGGACGAGAAGCCCCCGGGCGGCGGCGCGATGCAGACCGGCGGACAGAACCCGGTCCCCGGAGACTCCGCGGACCCCGGCACCGGCGCCTCGGCCGAGCCCTCGCTCCCGGTCTCCGCGGGCCTGCTCAAGTCCCGCAAGACCGACCCCAAGCCCCTCAAGCCCGGCGAGGTCTTCGCCAAGGACAAATTCACCGTCCAGGGCACCACGTACGTGATGCACATCCGCAAGGTGTCCAAGGACTGCTCGGCGGCGGTGCACGGAACGGCGCTCCAGAGCGCCCTGAAGAAGGGCAAGTGCACCCAGTTCCTGAGGGCGACCTTCGCCACCAAGGACGGGCGCATGATCGGCACCGTCGGCGTGGCGAACCTGGCGACCTCGCAGGCCGCGGCGAAGGCCGAGAAGGCCGCAGGGGACAAGGACGCCTACGTCGTCGCGCTGCCCGGCAAGGGCGTCACGGCCAAGATCGGCCAGGGCGACGCGCTCGGCGCGGCCTGGACCCGCGGGCACTACCTGATCATGACGTGGGTGCAGACGCCCAACGGCAAGCCCGTCCCCGCCAAGAGCAAGAAGCGCGCCCGGATCTTCGCCCAGAACACGGTGAACGGCAGCAATCTCGGCCCGGCGCTGCATTACCGCGACGCCATGGGCAAACCCCCCAACTGATCGGCACACCCGTGATTTCCCGGCGAACCCTCCGCATCTGCACCGGGTTGACTACCCTGTACGACCATGTCCGGTCCTGACGACACCCGGCCCGGGTCCGAGGCCGCGGAGACTCCCCTGTCTCCTCCCGCCTCGACGCTCCCCGCCGAAGGTCCGCCCGCCGCCCCCTGGTGGGCACCGGTGATCCCCCCGGCCGAACCACCGGCCGGGGCGCCACCGGTCGGCGTCCTGGCGGCCCCGGTGCCCGGCTCCCTCGACGCCGTCGGGTCCCCGGAGTCCTCCGGCGATTTCCTCACCGGCACGATCGTGCCCAAGAGCCCGGAGATCCCGCCCGCCGAGGCGACGATCACCGGCGAGATCCCGCGCTGGACCCCGCCCTCGGCCCCGCCTCCCGCCCCGTCCTCCCCCGCCGATCCGACCACCTCCGCAGGTGGCACGACGGTCGTCGGCATGGCCTCGCGGCCCGCCTTCCCGACCCTCGCCGGCCCTTCGGCCGTCCCGCCCGAGACGCCGGAGCCCGCCCCCGCCTTCGAACCCGCCCCGGTCCCGGCCCCCGCCGAGACCGATGCCGCCGACGAGGCCCGGACGCCCCCGCGCTCAGCCCGCCACGGGGCGCGCAAGCGCAGGAGGGCGCCCCTGTACGTCGCGCTCGCGCTCGTGCCGACCCTCGCCATCGCGGCGCTCGCCTACGCCGTCCTCACCGGCGGCGACGACAAGCCCCCCGTGGCGCTCCCGACCGTCACCGCCACCGTGACGGCCCCCGCCCCCCAGCCGACCGAGACGGAGACCGCCTCGGTCTCCGGTGTCCCGTCCGTCGACTCGGCCGACACCGATCCCGAGCCGCTCACCATGGACGAGGTCTTCCCCGACCGGAAGATCACCCTGGACGGCCAGAAGTACGCCATCGACCGCAAGTCGCTCAACCTGCGCTGCGACTACGCGGCGACGGGCGCCATGGCCAAGGGGCTCATCAAGAACGACTGCCAGATGGTGGTGCGCTCGACGTTCGTCGGTCCGGGCGGCAAGACCGGCGTGACCGTCGGCGTCGTGGCGATGCCGAGCAAGCGGATCGCCATCAACGTGCAGAAGGCGGGCAGCCCCGCCCGCAAGGGCGAGTGGTTCGTCGGCCTGCCCGGCAAGCACACCAAGCAGGTCGGCGCCGCGAACGGCTTCGCGGCGAGCACCACCTACGGCAGGTACATCCTGTACGTCTACGTACGCCATCTGGAGGGCCGCAAGCCCGCCAAGGCGGACCAGACCTTCGCCAAGGTCGCCACGGCCTTCATCGGCTACGTCAACGCCCCACTGCGCGCGCGCTGACCCGCCGCGTCCGCCGGACCGAGCCCGGACCTACCTGACGACCGGGTGGGCCGCGCGCTCGGCGGGCGCGGGCTCCGGCGTCGGGGCGGCCAGGGTGCGCACCCTGCGGGTCTCCTGGGCGCGCGCGGCGAGCTTCCCGTTCTCCGGGTAGACGATCTCCACGAGCGCGAGGCCGTGCGCGGGCGCGACCTTCACCGCGGAGTCCCGCACCCCGGCGAGCAGCACCTCCGCGGGCCACTCGACCGGCTTGCGGCCGTCGCCGACCGACAGCAGGGCGCCGACCAGCGCCCGCACCATCGAGTGGCAGAACGCGTCGGCCTCGACGGTCGCGACCGCGAGCCGCGCACCGCGCCGCTCCCACTCGTAGCGCAGCAGCCGCCGGATCGTCGTGGCGCCCTCGCGCTTGCGGCAGTAGGCCGCGAAGTCGTGCTCGCCGACGAGCAGGGCGGCCGCCGCGTTCATCCGGTCGACGTTCAGCGGCCGGGGGTGCCAGACGGTGTCGTGCCGGTCCAGCGGCGGGAGCCCGGTCGGCTCGTCGCTCACCCGGTACTCGTAGCGCCGCCGCAGAGCGGAGAAGCGCGCGTCGAAGCCGTCCGGGGCGATCTCCACCCCGGTCACCCGCACGTCCGGCGGCAGCACCGCGGCGAGCCGTCGCGCGATCGCACCGCTGATCTGCTGGTAGTTCGGGTAGGGGATGACGACGTGCGCGACCTGGCCGGTCGCGTGCACGCCCGCGTCGGTGCGGCCCGCCACCGTCAGCACGGGCGGCGGGTCCAGCCGCATGATCTTGGCCAGGGCGTCCTCGATGACCCCCTGGACGGTCCGCTGCTCGGGCTGCCTCGCCCAGCCCGCGAAATCCGACCCGTCATAAGAGATGTCGAGCCGGAGCCTCACCAACGACGTCATGTCCCCGTTTCCCGCAGTTCGGTGTACTCGTACTCGAAGGTACTAGTTCGTAATCAGTGTCCTCGGCGCCCCGCGGCCGGGGGGTCGGAGCGCGGCACCCGCCGGAGAAGACCAGTGTCTCAAACGAGACGGGCCCGCCGCCCCGGAACGGGGAACGGCGGGCCCGAATCAAGCGGGGCCTTTACTTGGCCTCGTCAGCCTTGTCCTCGGTCGCCTCGGCGGACTCCGCCGGGGTCTCCTCGGCGGCCTCGGCCGGGGTCTCCTCGACCTGCGGCGCGACCTCTTCGGCCGGCGCGCTGGTCTTGCGGACGGTCACGCCCGAGACCTGCTCGGCGACGAGCTCGATCACGGCCATCGGCGCCTGGTCGCCCTTGCGGGGACCGATCTTGGTGATCCGGGTGTAGCCACCCGGACGCTCCGCGAAGTGCGGGCCGATCTCGGTGAACAGCTTGTGCACCACGCCCTTGTCGCGGACGGTCTGGAGCACCAGGCGACGGTTGGCGATGTCGCCCTTCTTCGCCTTGGTGATCAGCTTCTCGGCCAGGGGGCGAAGGCGACGGGCCTTGGCCTCCGTGGTCGTGATGCGGCCGTGCTCGAACAGCTGAGTCGCCAGGTTCGACAGGATCAGCTTCTCGTGCGCCGGGCTACCGCCGAGGCGGGCTCCCTTTGTGGGCCTGGGCATGGCACTTCCTTCCTGCTCCAGCCGTGTCAGGTACTGGAGTCAGCAGTTATCTCGGGGTACTGCGGTACTAGTACTGCTCGGTCTCGGCGAACGACTCGTCGTCCCCGTCGCCATAGGCGTCGGCGGCGGCGGTCGGGTCGAATCCGGGCGGGGAGTCCTTGAGGGACAGCCCCATGTCGTGCAGCTTCTGCTTGACCTCTTCGATCGACTTGGCGCCGAAGTTGCGGATGTCCAGCAGGTCCTGCTCGGAGCGCGCGACGAGCTCGCCCACGGAGTGGATGCCCTCGCGCTTGAGGCAGTTGTAGGAGCGGACCGTGAGGTTCAGCTCCTCGATCGGCAGTGCCAGATCGGCCGCCAGCGCGGCGTCCGCGACCGACGGGCCCATGTCGATGCCCTCGGCCTCGACGTTGAGCTCGCGGGCGAGGCCGAACAGCTCCATCAGGGTCTTGCCGGCCGACGCGACGGCGTCGCGCGGCAGCATGCAGTGCTTGGTCTCCACGTCGAGGATGAGCCGGTCGAAGTCGGTGCGCTGCTCGACTCGGGTGGCCTCGACCTTGTAGGTGACCTTGAGGACCGGGGAGTAGATGGAGTCGATCGGGATCCGGCCGATCTCCTGCCCCGGCTGCTTGTTCTGCACCGAGGAGACGTAACCGCGGCCGCGCTCGACCGTCAGCTCCATCTCCAGCTTCGCCTTGCCGTTCAGCGTGGCGATCTTGAGGTCGGGGTTGTGCACCTCGACCCCGGCCGGCGGCGCGATGTCCGCGGCGGTGACGTCACCCGGGCCCTGCTTGCGCAGGTACATGACCACCGGCTCGTCGTGCTCGGAGGAGACGACGAGCTGCTTGAGGTTCAGGATGACGTCGGTGAGGTCCTCCTTGACGCCCGGCACGGTGGAGAACTCGTGCAGGACGCCCTCGACGCGGATGCTGGTGACGGCGGCGCCGGGGATGGAGGACAGCAGGGTGCGCCGCAGCGAGTTGCCGATGGTGTAGCCGAAGCCCGGCTCCAGCGGCTCGATGACGAAGCGGCTGCGGTAGTCGTCGACCTGCTCTTCGGTGAGAGCCGGACGCTGTGCGATGAGCATGATGCCCACTTTCTGTCGGGCCGCCCGCTATTTGACGGCCTTGACACCTAACAGGGTGCCCCCGACGGGCGCCGAAGCACCTGCCGGGGGCGGGAGAGTTCTCTCCGGAGTGATCCCCGAGGGGATTACTTCGAGTAGAGCTCCACGATCAACTGCTCCTGGACCTGCGTGTCGATCTGCTGACGGACCGGCAGGGTGTGCACCAGAACGCGCATCTTGTCGGCGACGACCTCGATCCAGGCCGGAACCTGGTGGGCCTCGGACTCGGCGCGGGCGACCACGAACGGGGTCATCTCGGTCGACTTCGCGCGGACCTCGATGATGTCCTTCTCGGACACGAGGAACGACGGGATGTTGACCTTCTTGCCGTTCACCAGGATGTGGTTGTGGCGGATCGCCTGGCGGGCGGCGTCGCGGGACTTCGCGAAGCCGGCGCGGTAGACGACGTTGTCGAGGCGGCGCTCGAGCAGCGTGAGCAGGTTCTCACCCGTCTTGCCGGTCTTGCGGGTCGCCTCTTCGTAGTAGTTGCGGAACTGACGCTCCAGCACACCGTAGATGCGGCGGGTCTTCTGCTTCTCGCGAAGCTGCAGCTGGTACTCGGACTCCTTGGTCCGACCGCGGCCGTGCTCACCCGGAGGGTAGGGCCGGCTCTCGATCGGGCACTTGGCGCCCAGGCACTTGCTGCCCTTCAGGAACAGCTTGGTCTTCTCGCGACGGCAAAGCTTGCAGTCGGCACCTGTGTAACGAGCCATGTCTCAATCTCTCCGATCAGACCCGACGACGCTTCGGCGGGCGGCAGCCGTTGTGCGGCACGGGCGTGACGTCCTGGATCGAACCGACCTCGAGGCCGGTGGCCTGGAGCGAGCGGATCGCGGTCTCACGGCCGGAGCCGGGACCCTTAACGAAGACGTCGACCTTGCGCATGCCGTGCTCCATGGCGCGGCGGGCGGCGCTCTCGGCGGCCTGCTGAGCGGCGTACGGGGTGGACTTGCGAGAGCCCTTGAAACCCACGTGGCCGGACGAGGCCCAGGCGATCACGTTCCCGTTGGGGTCGGTGATGGAGACGATGGTGTTGTTGAACGTGCTCTTGATGTGGGCGTGCCCGTGAGCGACGTTCTTCTTTTCCTTGCGGCGCAGCTTCTTGGGTGCGCCCTGGCGGCTCTTAGGAGGCATTGCTCTTCTTCACTCCAGAGGTCATCGGACCGGTCGTCGGCGGGGCGCCCCAGCCTTGCCTGGCTGGCGGAGCCCCTAAGGCCTACTTCTTGCCGACCTTCTTCTTGCCGGCGACGGTCTTCTTCTTGCCCTTGCGGGTGCGCGCGTTGGTCTGCGTGCGCTGACCGTGGACCGGAAGGCCCTTACGGTGACGGATGCCCTGGTAGCACCCGATCTCGATCTTGCGGCGGATGTCGGCCTGCACCTCGCGGCGCAGGTCGCCCTCGATCTTGTAGTTCGCGTCGATGTACTCGCGCAGCGGGATCAGCTCGGCGTCGCTGAGCTGGTGCACCCGCAGGTCACCGGAGATGCCGGTGGCGGCGAGGGTCTCGAGCGCACGGGTGCGACCGATACCGAAAATGTAGGTCAGCGCGACCTCCAGGCGCTTTTCGCGCGGAAGGTCGACACCGGCGATGCGTGCCATCGGGCAGTGTCCTTTCGTTCAGGCGGAGGTCCTACCGACCGCGTCCCCGTCCCTGCCCAGGGCGGGCCCCGGCCTCCGACCGGGGGTCACTCGCCCGTATCCCACGCGAGGCGTGAGACGTGGCGAACTGCGGCGGTTGTTGAGTTGTGTGGAGCGCGTTAGAGAGAGCCTCAGCCCTGACGCTGCTTGTGGCGCGGGTCCTGGCAGATCACCATGACGCGGCCGTGCCGGCGGATGACGCGGCACTTGGAGCAGATCTTCTTGACGCTCGGCTTGACCTTCATGAGGGTCTCCTGACGTGTTCGCAGGGTCATTCCCGTCTGCCACGACGGGAAAGGCAACCCTTACCGGTTACTTGTAGCGGTAGACGATCCGGCCGCGAGTCAGGTCGTAGGGAGAGAGCTCCACTACCACCCGGTCATCGGGGAGGATCCGGATGTAGTGCATCCGCATCTTGCCGCTGATATGCGCGAGGACCTTGTGCCCGTTGTCCAGTTCCACCCGGAACATGGCGTTCGGGAGAGACTCGACGACAACGCCCTCGATCTCGATGGCGCCTTCCTTCTTGGCCATGACCTCCGCGCTTCGCTGCTCGGTTTCGTCTGTTCCCCGCGACGACACGCGCCCGCTACCGCCTTGACGGCGACGACGGGCTGATGTTCCTCGCGGAGAAGTCCAGGACAGGTCCCCCAAGGGGGAACGTCCACGACCCGGACCGCCCAATTCGAAACTGCGTTCGATATATGAGCACATGACGGGTCTGATACTGGACCGAATAGCGAGTCTACGCGACGCGCCCGAGAATGCGAAATCGGCGACCCGCCGCCCTCACGGCCCTTACCGGCTTTCCCAGCGCGGGCCGGGCGGGTACGTTGCTGCCATGGTGGCTTATGACTTCGAACTGGTCCTCAGCAGACCAGTCTTCGAGCATGAGCTTGACCCGCTCTTCGAACGGACCCAAGGGTACGTCACCGTCTCGTTCGTGAAGTCCTCCGCCGAGGTCACCGGACCGGCCAGCGCCAGGTGCAGCTGGGAGGCTCCGTCCCTGGCCCAGGCCATGATCGAGGTCGTCACCGAGGTCGAGGCCGCCGCGCCCGGCATCATCGTGCGCCGGGTCGAGGCCGATCCGCTGCTGGCCCTTCGCGAGATCGCCGAGCGCGTCGGGCGGACCGTCGAGTCCGTCAGGCTGGCCTCCACCGGCCAACGCGGCCCCACCGGATTCCCGCCGCCGGAGCAGCACCGGCTGTGGCGTTGGTCACTCATCTCGGCCTGGTACGGCATCGCCGACCCGGCGCTGGACGAGGCGGCGCCGACCACCCGGGCCGTCAACGGCTGGCTCGCGCTGCGCGAGGTGGTCCCGGAGCTCGCGCCCGACCCGCGCAGCCTCGTGAAGGCGCTCACCCACGCGATCCGCGCGACGGCCTGACGGCGCCGGTCACGGGGAGACGGACGACGGCGGTGGTGGTTCAGCGGTCTTCGGAGCGCCCGCCGCCGAACAGCGTCTGGGCCAGCAGCACCGCGCCCCAGGGACCCGCGACCCAGAGGAACCAGGGGAATCCGACGCCGCCCGAGGCGACCGAGGCGACCAGCCAGATGCTCATCAGCACGAGGTTGACCGAGGCGTACGTCGCCCACTCGGCCCGTAGTCCCTTGCCCTGGCGCGCGACCTCGCCGCCCTTGCGGGTCGCCACGGCCGTCTCCGACGCAGGGATCGGCAGGTCGTACATGTCCTTGGCCGGGAGGTCCGCCGTCAGCGCTTCGAGATCGCCGATCGTCTTGGCCGCGTACGCGTGCTCCAGGCGCTCGTTCAGCTCTTCGAGGTTCAGCCTGCCCTGGGCGTAGTTGTCGCGCAGGATCTCCGCGAACCGGTCGCGGTCCCGGTCAGAGGCCCGCATCTCCGGATTCGACGGCATCGCTGGTCACTTCCCTCAAAGCCGAGTGGCTCGATCGTGCATGATCGGGCTCAGGCCAATTCTGCGATGCGCTCCCGCCACCCATCAAGTGCCGTCAGCACCTGGGGTCCGTCCGCGGTGATCGCGACCGTGTGCTCGAAGTGCGCCGAGGGGCTGCGGTCCGCGGTGACGACGGTCCAGCCGTCCTCCATCTCCTCGGTGTGCGGCTTGCCGAGGTTCACCATCGGCTCGACCGCGAACACCATGCCGGAGACCAGCAGCATGCCGCCGCCCTTGCGCCCCACGTTGGGGATGAACGGCTCCATGTGCATCTCGGTGCCGATGCCGTGCCCGCCGTAACCCTCGACGATGCCGTAGCGGCCCTGGGAGCGCACGTAAGACTCGACCGCGTGCCCGATGTCGCCGAGGTGCCCGCCGACCTTGCAGGCCGCCATACCGCGCCACAGCGACTCCTCGGTGACGTCGAGGAGGCTCGAGACGTCCGGGGCGATCTCGCCGACGGCCACGGTCACGGCGGCGTCGCCGTGCCAGCCGGCCACGATCGCGCCGCAGTCGATCGAGACGACGTCGCCCTCGCGCAGCACCTTGTCGGCGCGCGGGATGCAGTGCACGATCTCCTCGTTCACCGAGGTGCACAGGGTGGCCGGGAAGGGGGTGATCGGCCCGGGTACGCCGATGAAGGATGGGATGCCACCGCCGCCGCGAATGTTGTCCTCGGCGATACGGTCCAGGTCCAGCGTGCTGACGCCCGGCTTCACCGCCGCGGCGACCAGGGCGAGCGTCTCGCCCACCAATCGCCCGGCGACCCGCATGAGCTCGATCTGCTCAGGCGACTTCACCTGGATGCGCGTCCGCCTTCTGAACACCCGTCCCCCCTGCTGCCCTGCTAGTAGGTCTACGCGCGCAGCGCGCCGAGCGCGCGGCCGGTGACCTCTTCGACGGTCCCGGTGGCCTGAATGCCCACCAGGATCCCTTCCTTGTCGTAGAACTCCACGAGCGGCTCGGTCTGTTCCTTGTAGACCTCGAGCCGGTGCCGGACGACCTCTTCCTTGTCGTCATCGCGCTGGAAGAGATAGCCGCCGCAGTCGTCGCAGATGTCGTCGCGACCCTCGTCGAACTCCACATGCCAGATGCGGCCGCACTGGCCGCAGGTCCGCCGGCCCGAGAGCCGCCGCACGACCTCTTCCTCGTCGACCACCAGCTCCAGGACCTTGTCCAGGGCCAGGCCGCCTTCGGCCAGGATCGTGCGCAGGGTCTCGGCCTGCGGCACGTTGCGGGGGAATCCGTCCAGCAGGAACCCACCGAGGGCGTCCTGCTGGGAGATACGGTCCCGCACCATGGCGACCGTCACCTCGTCGGGGACGAGGTCGCCTTTGTCCATGTACTGCTTGGCGAGGACGCCGAGCTCGGTTCCGCCGCTCACATTGGCGCGGAAGATGTCACCTGTCGAGATCTTCGGGACCGACAGATGGGATGCGATGAACTGGGCCTGAGTTCCCTTGCCCGCTCCCGGGGGGCCCACGAGCACGATACGCACTAGCGGAGGAAACCTTCGTAACTACGCTGCTGGAGCTGAGATTCGATCTGCTTCACGGTGTCCAACCCAACGCCGACGATGATCAGGATGCTGGTGCCACCGAACGGGAAGTCGTTCGCCGCCTGGATCAGCGAGAACGCCACCAACGGAATGAGGGCGACCAGACCCAGGTAGAGCGCGCCGGGGGCGGTGATCCGCGTGAGCACGTAGTCGAGGTACTCGGCGGTCGGCCGCCCCGGACGGATGCCCGGGATGAAACCACCGTACTTCTTCATGTTGTCGGCGACTTCAGTGGGGTTGAACGTGATGGCCACGTAGAAGTACGTGAAGAACACGATGAGTGCGAACGTGACCGCCATGTTCACCGGGTTGTCCTGCTGGAGGTAGGGCAGGAGGTACTTCCCGAGGAACTCGCTGTTCGGCCAGAGCTGACCGGCGAGCTGCGGCAGGTACAGCAGCGACGAGGCGAAGATCACGGGGATGATGCCCGCCTGGTTGACCTTCAGCGGGATGTAGGTCGAGGTGCCGCCGTACATGCGGCGGCCGACCATCCGCTTGGCGTACTGCACCGGGATGCGGCGCTGCGCCTGCTCGACGAAGACGACGGCGGCGACGATCGCGAGACCGACCAGCAGGACGATCGTGAAGACGAAGCCGCCCTTGGTCTGGAAGATGTTGATGAACTGCTGCGGGAACGAGGCGACGACCGTGGTGAAGATGAGGATCGACATGCCGTTGCCGATGCCGCGGTCGGTGATGAGCTCGCCCAGCCACATGATGACACCGGTGCCGGCGGTCATCACGATGACGATGGTGACGACCGTGAACAGCGAGGTGTCGTACAGGATGTCCACCGACTGCCCGGTGAACAGGTTGCCGGTCGAGGCCATCGCGACGATGCCCGTCGACTGCAGGATCGCCAGCGCGATCGTCAGGTACCGGGTGTACTGGGTGATCTTCGTGGTGCCGGCCTGGCCCTCCTTCTTGAGGGCCTCCAGGCGTGGGATCACCACGGTCAGCAGCTGCAGGATGATGCTCGCGGTGATGTACGGCATGATGCCGAGCGCGAAGATCGAGAGCTTGAGCAGCGCGCCGCCGCTGAAGAGGTTGATCAGCGAATACAGGCTCGCGTTGGCGCCGGATTCGGCGGCATCGATCGCGGTCTGTACCGCGCCCACGTTGACGCCCGGGGTCGGGAGCAGTGAACCGATCCGGAACACCACGATGATCATCAACGTGAACAGTAGCTTTTTGCGCAGGTCGGGCGTCTTGAATGCCCTAACAACAGCGGTGAGCACCATTCCTCCTGCGCGTTTACGACCTGTTCAGACGGCCGGGGCGGCCGCGATCCAAACCCTTGCACGGGTCCCTAGTGGGACCCGTCGAATGCTAACAGCAGACGCAGCCGGGGCCGACCCTCCAACGATGGACGGTCAGCCCCGGTTCCGCATCTCGTACAAGAGACCGTCAGACCTGCTCGGCGGTCCCGCCGGCGGCGACGATCTTCTCCTTGGCGGAGCCGGAGAAGGCGTTCACCTTCACCTGCACCGCGACGGAGATCTCGCCCGTGCCGAGGATCTTCACCGGACGGCCGGCGCGGACCGCGCCCTTGGCCGCCAGGTCCTCGGCGGTGACCTCTCCACCGGAGGGGTACAGCTCGCCGAGCTTGTCCAGGTTCACGACCTGGAACTCGACCCGGTTCGGGTTCTTGAAGCCCTTGAGCTTCGGAACCCGGCGGATCAGCGGCATCTGGCCGCCCTCGAAACCGACCCGCACGGTGTTCCGGGCCTTGGTGCCCTTCGTACCGCGACCGGCGGTCTTGCCCTTGGACGCCTCGCCCCGGCCCTTGCGGACCTTCTTCTTGTGGGCGCCCGGAGCCGGCTTGAGGTCGTGGACCTTCAACGCCTCGCTCATGATTCGACCTCCTCCACCTTCACCAGGTGGGCAACGGTGCGGATCAGGCCGATGACCTCGGGCTTGTCCTCCCGAACGACACTCTGGCCGATCTTCTTGAGGCCCAGGGTCCGCAGCGAGTCCCGCTGGTTCTGCTTCTCGCTGATCACGGACTTGATCTGCGTGATCTTGAGCTGGCTCACGAGTTCACCTCGACCTTCGCG
The DNA here is from genome assembly GCF_003751225.1 of Actinocorallia herbida. Classification (NCBI taxonomy): domain Bacteria; kingdom Bacillati; phylum Actinomycetota; class Actinomycetes; order Streptosporangiales; family Thermomonosporaceae; genus Actinocorallia; species Actinocorallia herbida. Next base: position 9,586,907 of record NZ_RJKE01000001.1, on the reverse strand, counting down.
GCCTCGAGACCGGCGGCACGCGCGCGCAGCATGGCGGCGGGAGCGACGTCCTCGATCGGCAGGCCACGCTTGGCCGCGATCTCCTCGGGGCGCTTGAGCTGCTTGAGCGCCGTCACCGTCGCGTGGACGATGTTGATGGCGTTCGAGCTGCCGAGCGACTTGGAGAGCACGTCGTGCACGCCCGCGCACTCCAGGACGGCGCGCACCGGACCACCGGCGATGACACCGGTACCGGGGCTGGCCGGCTTGAGCAGCACGACGCCCGCGGCGGCCTCACCCTGGGTGAGGTGCGGGATGGTGCCCTGGATCCTGGGGACCTTGAAGAAGTTCTTCTTGGCCTCTTCGACGCCCTTGGCGATGGCCGCGGGGACTTCCTTGGCCTTGCCGTAGCCGACGCCGACCGTGCCGTTGCCGTCGCCGACGATCACGAGGGCGGTGAAGCTGAAGCGACGACCACCCTTCACGACCTTGGCGACGCGGTTGATCGCGACGACGCGCTCGATGTAAGACGTGCCCTTGTCGGCGCCACCGCGGCGGTCGTCACGGCGTCCGTCACGACGGCCGTCACGACGCTCGCCGCCCTGGCCGCCTCCGCGACTGGGAGCAGCTGCCATTAGTGGTTCCTCTTCTCAGACTGGGTCCTGGAGGTCACAGTGCGAGACCCCCCTCGCGGGCGCCGTCCGCGACGGCGGCAACGCGACCGTGGTACTTGTTGCCCGCCCGGTCGAAGACGACGGCCTCGACACCGGCGGCCTTGGCGCGCTCGGCGACGAGCTTGCCGACTTCCTTGGACTTCGCGGTCTTGTCGCCCTCGGCCGAGCGCAGCTCGGCCTCCATGGTCGACGCGGAGGCGACGGTCTTGCCCAGGGTGTCGTCGACGACCTGGACGAAGACGTGCTTGGTGGAGCGGGTCACGATGAGGCGCGGACGCGTAGCCGTGCCGACGACCCTCTTGCGAACCCGAAGGTGACGGCGCTTGCGGGACGTCGCCCGCTTGCTCGTGCCCTTCCGGAACAGGCCCTTGGTGCCAGCCATGACTACTTACCAGCCTTTCCGACCTTGCGGCGGATCTGCTCACCCTGGTACCGCACACCCTTGCCCTTGTACGGGTCGGGCTTGCGCAGCTTGCGGATGTTGGCAGAGATCTCGCCGACCTGCTGCTTGTCGATGCCCTCGACCTTGAACAGGGTCGGCTTCTCGACCGTGAAGGTGATGCCCTCAGGCGCCTTGATCAGGATCGGGTGGCTGTAGCCGAGGGAGAACTCGAGGTCCCTGCCCTTGGCCACGACGCGGTAACCGACGCCCTGGATTTCAAGGGTCTTGGCGTACCCCTGGGTGACCCCGACGATCATGTTGAAGATCAGGGTGCGGCTCAGGCCGTGGAGGCTCCGAACCGTGTTGATGTCGTTCGGACGGGTGACCGAGACCACACCGTCGTTCAGCTCGACCGCGATCGGCTCAGCGATCACTTGCTCAAGCGAGCCCTTCGGGCCCTTGACCGAGACCTTCTGGCCCTCGATCTTGACCTCGACTCCGCTGGGAACGGAGATGGGCAGACGTCCAATGCGAGACATTGTCTGTTTCTCCTTCCGCTACCAGACGTAGGCGAGGACTTCGCCGCCCACGCCGCGCTTGCCGGCCTGCTTGTCGGTCATGAGTCCGGAGGACGTCGAGATGATCGCGACGCCCAGTCCGCCCAGGACCTTCGGCAGGTTGTCCTTCTTCGCGTAAACCCGGAGACCGGGCTTGGAAACGCGCTTGATACCGGCGATGGAGCGCTCGCGGGTGGGACCGAACTTCAGGTCCACCACGAGCTTCTTGCCGACTTCGGCATCCTCCACGTGCCATCCGGTGATGTAGCCCTCCTGCTGGAGGATCTCCGAGATGTGCGCCTTGATCTTCGAGTACGGCATCGACACGCTGTCGTGGTATGCCGAGTTCGCGTTACGCAGACGCGTGAGCATGTCTGCGATCGGGTCGGTCATCGTCATGGCCGCTTGGCCCTCCTCGCTGCGGTTTCCAGCTGCCCCGGCTCCTCCCGCCTCACGAGCGGGGAGCGCAGGACCCTACGGACCTACAGCGTGGTCGTGGGCGCCGTCAGGGACGCGCGCCCGGTTTGTTGTACGTACGGTACGCGATCCGCGCCGTGACCGCGCAATCGGCGGTCACGGCACGAGATCCGCGTGGTGTCCCGTGTGGCCCGGGAACCCCGGGCCGGGTCGCCGTCCTTACCAGGACGACTTGGTGATGCCGGGCAGCTCGCCCCGGTGCGCCATCTCACGGAAGCAGACACGGCACAGGCCGAACTTCCGGTAGACCGAGTGCGGGCGACCGCAGCGCGAGCACCGGGTGTAACCCCGGACGCCGAACTTCGGCTTGCGAGCAGCCTTGGCGATCAGAGCCTTCTTCGCCATCTTCTCAGGCCTCCTTGAACGGGAAGCCGAGGAGCTTCAGCAGCGCCCGGCCCTCTTCGTCGTTGGTCGCGGTCGTCACGATGGTGATGTCCATGCCACGCTGCCGGTCGACCTTGTCGACGTCGACCTCGTGGAACATGACCTGCTCGGTCAGACCGAAGGTGTAGTTGCCCCGGCCGTCGAACTGCTTGGGGTTGAGACCCCGGAAGTCGCGGATGCGCGGCAGCGCGAGCGACAGCAGCCGGTCGAGGAACTCCCACATGCGGTCGCCGCGCAGCGTGACGTGCGCACCGATCGGCATGCCCTCGCGCAGCTTGAACTGCGCGATGGACTTCTTCGCCTTGGCGACGGCGGGCTTCTGACCGGTGATCGCGGTCAGGTCCTTGACGGCGCCTTCGATCAGCTTGGCGTCGCGGGCGGCCTCACCGACACCCATGTTCACCACGATCTTGGTCAGACCGGGGATCTGCATGACGTTGGCGAAATCGAACTGCTCCTGCAGCTGCGACTTGATCTCTTCCCGGTAGCGCAGCTTGAGCCGCGGCTGGGGGATCTCGACGGAAGTCTCGGTCATGTTCAGATCTCCTTGCCGGTACGACGGGAGATCCGGACCTTCTTGCCGTCGTCGTTGACCGTGTAGCCCACGCGAGTCGGCTTGCCATCCTCGACCAGCGCGACATTGCTGACGTGCAGCGGCGCCTCGACGGTGACGATCCCGCCGCCCTTGCCCTGGGCGTCGACCTTGGTGTTCTTCTTGATGAGGTTCGCACCCTCGACGGTCACGCGCTCGCGCGTGGTGTCGACGGCGATGACCTTGCCGGTGGCGCCCTTGGACTTACCGGCGATGATGACGACCTCGTCGCCCTTGCGGATCTTCATTACAGCACCTCCGGCGCGAGCGAGACGATGCGCATGAACTTCTTCTCGCGCAGCTCGCGGCCGACCGGGCCGAAGATACGGGTGCCCCGGGGGTCCCCGCCATCCTTGATGAGGACAGCCGCGTTCTCGTCGAAACGAATGTAGGAACCGTCGGGACGACGGACTTCCTTGCGCGTGCGAACGACGACGGCCTTGACCACGTCGCCCTTCTTCACGCCGGCCGCGGGAATGGCGTCCTTCACCGTGGCGACGATGATGTCACCGATGCCCGCATAGCGCCGACCGGAGCCACCGAGCACACGGATGCAAAGGATCTCCTTCGCACCAGTGTTGTCGGCGACCTTCAGTCGCGACTCCTGCTGGATCACTTCTAACTCCTGTTGGTTCTCACCGGTTCTCCGGTCTGCGCCGGAGCCTGGTGGATCTGCCCTTCCGGAATCGGCCCGGGAGGGGGAGTGCGGGGAGCTGCCGCGGCACGGGACACGCCCGGCGGCCGGGGCAGCTCGGCCCCCCGCAGGTCCAGTTACTTGGCCTTCTCCAGGATCTCGATGACGCGCCAGCGCTTGGACGCCGACAGCGGACGGGTCTCCATCAGGCGGACCCGGTCGCCGACGCCACAGGCGTTGGCCTCATCGTGAGCCTTGTACTTGGTCGTACGGCGGATGATCTTGCCGTACAGACGGTGCTTGACGCGGTCCTCGACGGCGACGACGACGGTCTTGTCCATCTTGTCGCTCACCACAAGGCCCTCACGGACCTTGCGGTTCGCCCTCGCGGCGGTCTCGGTGGTCTCGCTCACTTCTCGCCCTCCTCGGCAACGGTGACGATGCCGAGCTCGCGCTCCCGCATCACGGTGTAGATGCGGGCGATCTCTCGCTTGACCGTCCGCAGCCGCCCGTGGCTTTCCAGCTGACCGGTCGCCGCCTGGAACCGGAGGTTGAAAAGCTCCTCCTTGAATTCCTTCAGCTTGGTCACCAGCTCGTCCTCGGGCTGGGTGCGCAGGTCTTCGGCCGTGTTCGCCATTACTCGCCCACCTCCCTCTTCACGATCCGGCACTTCATCGGCAGCTTGTGGATGGCGCGGGTGAGCGCCTCACGAGCGATCTCTTCATTCGGGTAGGACAGCTCGAACATCACCCGACCGGGCTTGACGTTCGCGATCCACCACTCGGGGGAACCCTTACCGGAACCCATGCGGGTCTCGGCCGGCTTCTTGGTCAGCGGGCGGTCCGGGAAGATGTTGATCCAGACCTTGCCGCCACGCTTGATGTGGCGCGTCATGGCGATACGAGCGGACTCGATCTGCCGGTTGGTCACGTAGTGACCCTCGACAGCCTGGATGCCGTACTCGCCGAACGTCACCTTCGTACCGCCCTTGGCCATACCACGGCGCTTCGGGTGGTGCTGCTTACGGTGCTTGACCCTGCGAGGGATCAGCATGGAACTCAGCTCCCCTCAGGCGCCGGAGCAGCCTCGGGGGCGGCCGGCGCGGTGTTCTCGTTCTGACGCGGGGCGCGCTCGCCACCACCGCGACGGGCGCCGCCACGGGCCGGGCGGTCGCTGCGGCCACCGCGGCGGTCCCCGCCACGACGGTCGCCGCCGCCACCGGCGCCGGCACCGGCGCGCTGGGCGGCCGCCCGCTGCTCGCGCTCGGCGCGAGTGGCGGCGGCGTCACCCTTGTAGATCCAGACCTTCACGCCGATGCGGCCGAAGGTGGTCCGGGCCTCGTAGAAGCCGTAGTCGATGTCCGCGCGCAGGGTGTGCAGCGGCACCTGGCCCTCGCGGTAGAACTCCGACCGGGACATCTCCGCGCCGCCGAGACGACCGGAGCACTGGACCTTGATGCCCTTGGCGCCGGACTTCATCGACGACTGGATCGCCTTGCGCATGGCGCGACGGAACGCGACACGGCTGGACAGCTGCTCGGCCACGCCCTGCGCGACGAGCTGCGCGTCCATCTCGGGGTTCTTGACCTCGAGGATGTTCAGCTGGACCTGCTTGCCGGTCAGCTTCTCCAGGTCGCCCCGGATGCGGTCGGCCTCCGCGCCGCGGCGGCCGATGACGATGCCCGGCCGGGCGGTGTGGATGTCCACGCGGACGCGGTCACGGGTGCGCTCGATCTCCACCTTGGAGATGCCGGCCCGGTCCATGCCCTTGGTGAGCATGCGCCGGATCGCGACGTCTTCCTTGATGTAGTCCTTGTAGAGCTTGTCGGCGTACCAACGGCTCTTGAAGTCGGTCGTGATACCGAGTCGGAACCCGTGCGGGTTGATCTTCTGCCCCACTACCGGGCCCTCCTTGTCTTCTTGACCGGCGCGCCCTCATCGACGGACTCGACGACCACGGTGATGTGGCTGGTGCGCTTGTTGATGCGGTAAGCGCGACCCTGCGCACGCGGCCGGAACCGCTTCAGGGTCGGACCCTCGTCAACCCAGGTGCGGGAGACGACGAGCGTGTCCTGCCCCAGGTTGAAGTTGTGGGTGGCGTTGGCGATGGCGCTGTTCAGCACCTTGCCGACCGGCTCGCTGGCTGCCTGAGGGGCGAAGCGCAGCACAGCCTGAGCCTCCGCGGCCGGCAGGCCACGGATGAGGTCCACCACACGGCGGGCCTTCCTGGGCGTGACGCGGATGAACCGCGCCTGGGCCCTGGCTTCCATGACTGTTCCTCTCGTGTGATTGCTGCGCTTCAGCCTCGACGGCTGCGGCGGTCTTCCTTGACGTGGCTGCGGAACGTGCGGGTGAGCGCGAACTCGCCCAGCTTGTGTCCGACCATCGACTCACTGACGAACACCGGGACGTGCTTGCGGCCGTCGTGCACGGCGATCGTGTGACCGATCATCTCCGGCACGATCATGGAGCGCCGCGACCACGTCTTGATGACGGTGTGGGTCCCCTTCTCGTTTTGCGAGTCCACCTTCTTCATAAGGTGGTCGTCCACGAAGGGGCCCTTCTTCAGGCTACGTGGCATGACGACTCCTACCGCTTCTTGTTGCTGCGACGACGGACGATCAGCTTGTCGCTGGGCTTGCCGGGCTTACGGGTCCGGCCTTCCTTCTGGCCCCACGGGCTGACCGGGTGGCGTCCACCAGAGGTCTTACCCTCACCACCACCGTGCGGGTGGTCGATCGGGTTCATGGCGACACCGCGGACGGTCGGGCGCTTGCCCTTCCACCGCATACGGCCGGCCTTGCCCCAGTTGATGTTGGACTGCTCGGCGTTGCCGACCTCACCCACCGTCGCGCGGCAGCGGACGTCGACCTTGCGCATTTCGCCGGACGGCATACGCAGGGTCGCGTACATGCCCTCCTTGGCCAGGAGCTGGGCGCCGGAGCCCGCGGAACGGGCCAGCTTGGCACCGCCGCCCGGACGCAGCTCGATGGCGTGCACCACGGTACCCGCGGGGATGTTGCGCAGCGGAAGGCAGTTGCCGGGCTTGATGTCGGCGCCGGCGCCGTTCTCCACCGCGTCACCCTGACGCAGGCCCTGCGGGGCGAGGATGTACCGCTTCTCACCGTCCGCGTAGTGCAGCAGAGCGATGCGCGCGGTCCGGTTGGGGTCGTACTCGATGTGCGCGACCTTGGCCGGGATCCCGTCCTTGTCGTGGCGACGGAAGTCGATCACACGGTAGGCGCGCTTGTGCCCGCCACCCTGGTGGCGGGTGGTGATGCGGCCGTGGTTGTTACGGCCGCCCTTCTTGGGGAGCGGTCGCAGCAGCGACTTCTCCGGCTCGGACCGCGTGATCTCGACGAAGTCGGCCACGCTGGAGCCACGACGACCCGGAGTCGTCGGCTTGTACTTACGGATGCCCATCTTTTTCGTTCATCCCATCCAGTTCGGAACCCCGGCCCTTAGGCCTGGGGGCCGAAAATGTCGATCCGCTCGCCCTCCGCCAGGCTGACGATCGCGCGCTTGGTGTCCTTGCGCTTGCCGTAGCCGTGGCGGGTGCGCTTGCGCTTGCCCTGCCGGTTGATCGTGTTGACGCCCGTGACCTTGACGCCGAAGACCTCTTCCACCGCCTGGCGGATCTGGACCTTGTTGGCGCCCGGCGCGACGACGAAGGTGTACTTGCCCTCGTCGAGCAGACCGTAGGACTTCTCGGACACGACCGGCGCGAGAAGGATGTCCCGGGGGTCGTAGATGTTGCTCACTTGTCGCTCCCCTTGGCGTGGGCGACGAAAGCCTCGTAGCCCTTCTCGGTGAACACGATGTCGTCATTGACCATGACGTCGTAGGTGTTCAGCTGGTCGGCGACGATGACGTGCACGGAAGGCTCGTTGCGCAGGGACTTCCAGGTCAGCTCGTCCTCGCGGTCCAGGACCACCAGGACGCGCACGGCCGAGGTCACCTCGCGCAGCGCCTTCACGGCGAGCTTCGTCTTGGGGGCGTCCCCCTCGACCAGGCCGTCGACGACGTGCACCTGACCCGCGCGGGCCCGGTCGCTCAGGGCGCCACGCAGAGCGGCGGCCTTCATCTTCTTCGGCGTCTTCTGGGTGTAGTCGCGCGGCTGCGGACCGTGGACGATGCCACCACCGGCGAACTGCGGCGCACGGGTCGAGCCCTGACGGGCGCGGCCGGTGCCCTTCTGGCGGTACGGCTTCTTGCCACCGCCGCTGACCTCACCGCGGGTCTTGGTCTTGTGCGTGCCCTGCCGCGCCGCGGCGAGCTGCGCCACCACGACCTGGTGGATCAGGGGAACGCTGACCTTGGCCTCGAAGATCTCGGGGGCCAGCTCGACGTTGACCTTCGTCACGACTGGGTCTCCATCTTCTTCACGGCGTTGCGGACCAGCACCACGCCGCCGTTGGGGCCGGGAACAGCACCCTTGATGAGGATGAGGTTCTTCTCGGCGTCCACGGAGTGCACGGTGAGGTTCTGGATGGTCTTGCGGACCGAGCCCATGCGGCCGGCCATGCGCAGACCCTTGAACACGCGACCGGGGGTCGCGCAGCCACCGATGGAGCCCGGCGAGCGGTGCTTGCGCTGCACGCCGTGGCCCGCGCCCAGACCGGCGAAGCCGTGGCGCTTCATGACACCGGCGAAGCCCTTGCCCTTGCTGGTGCCGGTCACGTCGATCTTCTGGCCGGCCTCGAAGGTCTCGGCGGTGACTTCCTGACCGAGGGTGTACTCGGCGGCGTCGTCCGTGCGGACCTCGACGAGGTAGCGGCGCGGCGTGACGCCGGCCTTCTCGAAGTGGCCGGCGGCCGGCTTGTTCACCTTGCGCGGGTCGATCTGCCCGAAACCGAGCTGCACGGCGTTGTAGCCGTCGTTCTCGGTGGAGCGGACCTGGGTCACGACATTGGGCCCGGCGAGGACGACGGTCACCGGAACGATCCGGCCCTCATCGTCATAAACCTGGGTCATGCCGAGCTTTTCGCCCAGGACGCCCTTCCTGTTGACGCTCATCGTGTTCCTTAGAGCTTGATCTCGATGTCCACGCCCGCGGGGAGGTCGAGCCGCATGAGCGAGTCAACCGTCTTCGGGGTGGGGTCGATGATGTCGATCAGCCGCTTGTGCGTGCGCATCTCGAAGTGCTCGCGGCTGTCCTTGTACTTGTGCGGCGAGCGGATGACGCAGTACACGTTCTTCTCGGTCGGCAGCGGCACCGGTCCGGCGACCTTGGCGCCAGTCCGCGTGACAGTCTCCACGATCTTCTTCGCCGAGCTGTCGATGACCTCGTGGTCGTAGGCCTTGAGCCGAATGCGGATCTTCTGTCCCGCCATGGTGCCCTCGGTGTCCTTTACTGCTCAAGCGGCGAGCTGTGGACTCTCTCCGCTATAACCTCCCGCTCTCGCGAGAGGCGGGCTGACGTGTCAAATGCGAGTGCTCGCGCACTCGCGGCGTGCCCCTAACCGAAAAAGGGCCAGAGGCAATGATATGTGACCGCGGGGGTACCTTCCGCACAGGCGGGGCACTCCCCCGCGGTCACATAGGTGATGTCTTACTTGAGGATCTTGACGACGCGACCCGCGCCGACGGTCCGGCCACCCTCACGGATGGCGAACTTCAGGCCCTCCTCCATGGCGACCGGCTGGATCAGCTGGACCGTCATGTCGGTGTTGTCGCCCGGCATGACCATCTCGGTGCCCTCGGGGAGGTTCACCACGCCGGTCACGTCGGTCGTCCGGAAGTAGAACTGCGGACGGTAGTTGTTGAAGAACGGGGTGTGGCGGCCGCCCTCGTCCTTGCCCAGGATGTAGACCTGCGCGGTGAACTCGGTGTGCGGGGTGTTGGTGCCCGGCTTGATGACACACTGGCCGCGCTCGACGTCCTCGCGCTTGATGCCGCGCAGGAGCAGACCGACGTTGTCGCCCGCCTGGCCCTGGTCGAGGAGCTTGCGGAACATCTCGACACCGGTGACGGTGGTCGAGGTGCTCTTCTCCTTGATGCCGATGATGTCGACGACCTCGTTGACGTTGACGACACCGCGCTCAATGCGGCCGGTGACGACGGTGCCACGGCCGGTGATCGAGAAGACGTCCTCGATCGGCATCAGGAACGGCTTGTCGGTCTCACGCTCGGGCTGCGGGATGTTCTCGTCCACGGCCTTCATGAGCTCGAGGATGGAACCGGCCCACTTCTCGTCGCCCTGGAGCGCCTGGTAGGCGGAGACGCGCACGACCGGGACGTCGTCGCCCGGGAACTCGTACTCCGACAGGAGCTCGCGGACCTCGAGCTCGACGAGCTCCAGGATCTCCTCGTCGTCCACCATGTCGCACTTGTTCAGGGCGACGACGATGTAGGGAACGCCGACCTGGCGGGCCAGGAGCACGTGCTCCTTGGTCTGCGGCATCGGGCCGTCGGTGGCGGCCACGACCAGGATCGCGCCGTCCATCTGGGCGGCACCGGTGATCATGTTCTTGATGTAGTCCGCGTGACCGGGGCAGTCGACGTGAGCGTAGTGCCGCGACTCGGTCTGGTACTCGACGTGCGCGATGGAGATGGTGATACCGCGCTCGCGCTCTTCCGGCGCCTTGTCGATGTCCTCGAACGCGGAGGCCGCGTTGAGGGTCGGGTAGGCGTCGTGCAGCACCTTGGTGATCGCCGCGGTAAGGGTGGTCTTACCGTGGTCGATGTGTCCGATGGTGCCGATGTTTACGTGCGGCTTCGTCCGCTCGAACTTGGCCTTCGCCACGAGGTTCTCCTCAGTGATTCTGACGTACGTACTGGTCCAACCCCGCTGGTGCGGGGATGAGCATGGCTTTGTGGTGCCGGAGACCTGGAGCTACTCGCCCTTGGCCTTGGCGATGATCTCCTGCGCGACGTTCCCGGGAACCTCGGCGTAGGAGTCGAACTGCATGGTGAAAACAGCCCGGCCCTGGGTCTTGCTGCGCAGGTCACCCACGTAGCCGAACATCTCCGACAGGGGCACGAGCGCCTTGACGATCCGGGCGCCGTGGAACTCGTCCATGGCCTGGATCTGGCCGCGACGGCTGTTGAGGTCGCCGATGACATCGCCCATGTTGTCCTCGGGCGTGGTGACCTCGACCGCCATCATCGGCTCGAGCAGCGTGGCGCCGGCGCGACGCGCGGCCTCCTTGAACGCCATCGAACCGGCGACCTTGAACGCCATTTCCGAGGAGTCGACCTCGTGGTAGGCGCCGTCGAGGAGGGTGACCTTCACACCCACCATCGGGTAGCCCGCGAGAACACCGAACTCGGCGGCCTCCTGGCAGCCCGCGTCCACCGACGGGATGTACTCCCGCGGGATGCGGCCACCGGAGACCTTGTTCTCGAACTCGTAGCCATCGCTGCCTCCGCCGAGCGGCGACAGGGTGATGATCACTCGACCGAACTGGCCGGAGCCACCCGTCTGCTTCTTGTGGGTGTACTCGACCTTCTCGACGGTCTTGGTGATCGTCTCGCGGTAGGCCACCTGCGGGCGACCGACGTTGGCGTCGACCTTGAACTCGCGCTTCATCCGGTCGACGAGGATCTCCAGGTGGAGCTCGCCCATACCGGAGATGACGGTCTGGCCGGTCTCCTCGTCGGTGCGCACCGTGAAGGACGGGTCCTCCTCGGCGAGCCGCTGGATCGCGGTGCCCAGCTTCTGCTGGTCGGCCTTGGTCTTGGGCTCGATGGCGACGTGGATGACCGGCGCCGGGAAGCTCATCGACTCGAGGACGACCGGGTGCTTGTCATCGGCCAGCGTCTCACCGGTGGTGGTCTGCTTGAGGCCCATGACCGCGACGATGTCGCCCGCGCCCACGCGGTCGATCTCCTCGCGCTTGTTCGCGTGCATCCGGTAGATCTTGCCGATCCGCTCCTTCTTGTTCCGAACGGAGTTCAGAACCGAAGAACCGGCCTCGAGCACGCCCGAGTAGACGCGCACGAAGGTCAGCTTGCCCAGGTGCGGGTCGGACATGATCTTGAACGCCAGACCGGAGAAGGGCTCGTCCTCGCTCGGCTTGCGCGCGATGACGGTCTCCTCGTCGCCCATCTTGTGGCCCTCGATCGCCTCGACGTCCAGCGGGGACGGCAGGTAGCGAACGATGGCGTCGAGAAGGGGCTGCACACCCTTGTTCTTGAAGGCGGTGCCACAGAACACGGGGGTGAGCTTGGCGCCCAGAGTGGCGCGGCGAACACCGGCGCGGATCTGCTCCACCGAGGGCTCCTCGCCCTCGAGGAACTGCTCCATGAGCTCGTCGTCGTTCTCGGAGAGCGTCTCGATGAGGGTGGCGCGCGCCTCTTCGGCGGCGTCGAGGAGGTCCTCGGGGATCTCCACCTCGTTGTACATCTCGCCCAGCTTGGCCTCGGCGTTCCAGACCAGCGCCTTCATGCGCACCAGGTCGATCACACCGAGGAAGTCCGCCTCGGCGCCGATCGGCAGCTGCATGACGAGCGGAACCGCGTTGAGGCGGGTCACGATCATGTCGACGCAGCGGTGGAAGTCGGCGCCGGTCCGGTCCAGCTTGTTGACGAAGCAGATGCGCGGAACGCCGTAGCGGTCTGCCTGCCGCCACACGGTCTCGGACTGCGGCTCGACGCCGGCCACGCCGTCGAAGACGGTGACGGCACCGTCCAGCACGCGCAGCGAGCGCTCCACCTCGACGGTGAAGTCGACGTGACCCGGAGTGTCGATGATGTTGATCGTGTGCTCAACGTCTTCGACAGGCCACTTGCAGGTGACGGCAGCGGAGGTGATGGTGATGCCCCGCTCCTGCTCCTGCTCCATCCAGTCGGTGGTCGCAGCGCCGTCGTGGACCTCGCCGATCTTGTAGCTCATCCCCGTGTAGTAGAGGATGCGCTCGGTCGTCGTGGTCTTGCCAGCGTCGATGTGCGCCATGATCCCGATGTTGCGGACCTTGGAGAGGTCTACACCGGTCTTAGCAGCCATTGTGCTCGCGTCCTTGCTCTCGTGTGGGTTCAGCCGACCGCTGTTACCAGCGGTAGTGGGCGAAGGCCTTGTTGGACTCGGCCATCTTGTGGGTGTCCTCGCGCTTCTTGACCGACGCGCCCAGACCGTTGCTGGCGTCCATCAGCTCGTTCATGAGGCGCTCGGTCATCGTCTTCTCGCGGCGGCCGCGGGAGTAGGTCACGAGCCAGCGCAGCGCCAGGGTGGTGCTGCGGGCCGGCCGGACCTCGACGGGGACCTGGTAGGTCGCGCCGCCGACGCGGCGGGACTTGACCTCGATGGTCGGCTTCACGTTGTCGAGCGCGCGCTTGAGGGTGACGACCGGGTCGTTGCCGGTCTTCTCGCGGCAGCCTTCGAGCGCGTTGTACACGATGCGCTCGGCGATGGAACGCTTGCCGTCCAGCAGGATCTTGTTGATCAGGCTGGTGACCAGCGGCGAGTTGTACACCGGGTCAGCGATCAGTACGCGCTTGCCCGCGGGGCCCTTACGCGGCATTAGCTCTTCTCCTTCTTCGCGCCGTAGCGGCTGCGCGCCTGCTTGCGGTTGCGGACACCCTGGGTGTCGAGCGAACCGCGGATGATCTTGTAGCGAACACCCGGCAGGTCCTTCACACGACCGCCGCGCACCAGCACGATGGAGTGCTCCTGCAGGTTGTGTCCGACACCGGGGATGTAGGCGGTGACCTCGATGCCACTGCTCAGGCGGACACGGGCGACCTTGCGCAGCGCCGAGTTCGGCTTCTTCGGCGTGGTGGTGTAGACGCGCGTGCAGACACCGCGGCGCTGGGGGCTTCCCTTCAGCGCGGGCGTCTTGGTCTTGGTCACCTTGTCCTGGCGGCCCTTTCGGACCAGCTGCTGGATTGTGGGCACCGCTCTCCGTCTTCCTTCGTCGTACCGGGCCCGGCCTCCGCGACCGGGTGAACGCGGCTTTTCCGCGCTCTGTTTTGTATGCGCGAGTCACACCCGGAATTTCTCGTCCGCGCATAACCCTGATCAGCGCCCTTTGGGGGGCCTCTGACCTGCTGGTTTGCCTGATCCGCCGACCCCCGAGGTCGGGCGTGTCGCCACGACCGTGACCCGTCCGGCCCCTACGGGACCCGGTCGTGCCAGGGGGAAGAGATCCGCGCCGCTCCCAGGGACCTTTGAGGTACCCGCCGGAGCGCACGCACGCGTAACCCACGATGCCGCGGGCACGAAGATAGAGCGTACCCAACGCCTAGGGCGAGGTCAAAGCGAATACGCCATTACCGGGAAAGGGCTGCCCTGCGCAACCTTCGCGGGGCCGAACCGCGGACGCTTCACCGTGAAGAACGGGACGGTCCCGGGGGGAAGTTCCCGGGAAGGCGGGGTGAACCCGCGGCAACGAAGAGACCCGTATGACCGGAGATCATACGGGTCTTCGCTTGATCCGTCACGGCGGGGGCCGCCGGATCCGTCCGGCGTCACATCGCGAATGCGATGACGATCACAATGACCGCGACGAGCGCGACCAGGCCGAGCCAGATCCAGATCTTGTTGTCCGAGCGCTCGACGAGCGCCTCCTCACCCGCGTGGGCGGGCTTCTGCTCGCCGTACTGCTGCGGGTAGGCCTGGCCCTGCTGGGCGGGCTGGCCCTGCTGCTGACCCTGCTGGCCGTAGGGCTGCTCGCCGTACTGCTGCGGCTGCTGGCCGTAAGCCTGCTGCCCGTACTGCTGCTGGCCGTACTGGCCCTGCTGGGCGGCGGGCTGGCCCTGCTGGGGCTGGCCGTAGCCCTGCTGGGACTGCTCGCCGTAGCCCTGCTGCTGGCCCTGCTGCCCCTGCTGGCCGTAGGGCTGGCCGTAGCCGCCCTGCTGCGCCTGCTGCTGGCCGTAGCCCTGCTCGGCGCCCTGGCCGTACTGCCCTGCGTAGGGCTGCTGGCCGTACTGGCCCTGCTGGGCGGCGGGCTGGCCCTGCTGGGACGGCTGGCCCTGCTGGCCGTAGGGCTGCTGCTGCCCCTGGGCGGTCTGCGGGCGGTCACCGAAGGAGAACGCCTGGGTGGCGTCCGGGTCGGCCTCCGGCTGGGCCGGGGGCTGCGGGGCGGCCTGGGCGGGCTGCTGCTGGTAGGCGCGCGCGTCGAAGTCCAGGATGGTCTCGCCGCCCGCGGCGGACGCGGGGCCCGCCTGGCTCGCGGCGCCCCAGGGCCGGTCTTCGCGGACGGTCTCCTCGACCGGCGGCTGCGGCTTGTTGGTGACCAGCGGGATGTCGCCCGGATAGGGCCCAGGACCCGGCTCCGGCGCCGGTGTGCCCAGCCCCGGGATCACCGTCGTGGCGGGCGCCTCGCCGACCGGCGGGCGCAGGTCCTCGCGGCGCGGCAGGACGGTGGGGGCGGTGCCCCACGGGTCCTCGAGCTCGGGCGCCGGCGCGGGCTGGGCGGCCGGAGCCGCCTCCCCCGCCACCGGGTTCCGGTCGCCGGACGCGCCGGGGCTGCCGTAGGCGGGCGCCGACGGGTAGGCCGACCGGGGCTCGGCGGGCGGCGGAGGCGGGAACGCGCTCTGCGGCTCCGCCGGAGGCTGGTAGGTCTGCGGCTCCGCCGGGGCCTGGTAGCCCTGCGGCTCGGCCGGAGGCTGGTAGGCGGGCGCGCCACCGGGCGCGGCCCATGCCGACGGCGGGGCCTGCGGCGGCTGCGGGACCTGCGGGGCGGGCGGCTGCCACGCGCCGGGCTGCTGCTGGCCATATCCCTCGGGCTGCTGCCCGTACGCCTGCTGCCCGTACGCCTCGGACGGCTGGGCCGGCCGGCCATAAGGCTCGGCGGGCTGGCCGTACTGCGGCGGGGCGGCGGGCTGGCCGTAGGGCTGCTGCGGCGCCGGGGGCGCGGGCGGCTGCGCGGCGGGCTGCTGCGGACGCAGCTGGGGCGCGCCGAACACGACGGTGCGCTCACCCGCGGGGCGGGTGGGCGGATCGACTTGGTCGGGGGTGCCGGTGCCGGACTGGTCGGCCGATGCCGGCTCCTCTGGCGACGGCCACTGGGGGCCGTTCTGCTCGGTCATCGGTGGACTCCTTATCGGCTCTCGAATACCACGCGACCAGTCACAGAGTGCCCGGTGCGTCTGCATAGGGCAAATCCCCGGCGGCCCGGTCAAGATTGTTTACGTCCCGATTGCCTAAAGATCTCCGCTTTAGCCCAACGGAACTGGGGAAAGTAGGCTGCGGCCATGACTCGCTCTCTGGTGATCAAAGTGACCGCGGGGGCCGACTCCCCCGAACGCGCCAACCAGGCGCTGACCGTGGCCGCCGCCGCGGTGGCCAGCGGCGTGGCGGTCTCGCTGTGGCTGACGGGCGAGGCCGCCTGGTTCGCGGTGCCCGGCGGATCCGAGCGCTTCCCCGCGCTCGAGCACGCCACCCCCGTCACGGACCTGCTCGAGGTCGTCAGGGCCGGGGGCAGGGTCACCCTGTGCACCCAGTGCGCGGCCCGCAGGGGCCTCACCCAGGACGACCTGCTGGAAGGCATCCGTATCGCGGGTGCTCCGGCCTTCGTGGAAGAGGTCACCACGGATGGGGTTCAGGCGCTCGTCTACTGAGCGGCGCCTTCCTCCTCGTCCTTGGGGGCGTGGTGCTCGCGGGCCTCGACGTGGATGGCGGCCTCCTCGGCCGGCCTGTCGTCGTCGTCCCGCTCCCCCGCGCGGCTCTCCCGCCGCAGCCACGCCGTGATGCCGATCTCGCCCCGGTCCTCGTCGGTGATGACGCGGTCTCGGGGCGGATCCTCCTCGTACTCGCGCAGGAGGTCGGTCTGGTACTGCTGGTCGTCGTCGCCGAGGTCGGCCCGCGGTGTCCGATCCCGGCCGCCGTCCTGCTCCCGCCCACCGTCCATGGCACCCCTCCCGGATCGCCTTGCCGTCCCGCGCAGGGGACGTCATTAAGGTCAACGCCCGGAAGGGGTGTTTTCGTGCCCGGCGCCTTACCCCGGCCTCAGGACGGGGTGGGCAGGACGGCCCGGAGCCGCTCTTCCCGCAGGCGTCCGGCCCAGCTGTCGTCGATCGGCTCGAGCCGCCGCTTGACGGCCCAGCTCAGCAGGAGGTCGGCCAGGCCGGGGTTGCGGACCAGCGCCGGACCGTGCATGTAGGTGCCGACGATCCTGCCGTTGTAGGCGCCTTCGTAGCCGTCGCCGTTGCCGATGCCGACGGCGACCCTGGCCAGCGGCTTGGCGGCGGGGCCCAGCCGGGTGACGCCCTGGTGGTTCTCGAAACCGGTGATCATCGGGACGCCGAGCGCCGGGTCGACCTCGCCCGCCAGCTCGCCGACCGCGCGGACGTCGCCGCGGCCGCTGCGGATGTCGAGCAGGCCCATGCCGGGCACGGGCTGGCCCTCTTCGCCGCCGAACTCGTGGCCGAGCAGCTGGTAGCCCGCGCAGACCGCGAACACCGCGGCGCCGAACTCCACCGCCTTGTGCAGGCCGCCGTCGACGCGCAGCCGCTGGGCCGCGAGGATCTGCGGCCGGTCCTCGCCACCGCCGAGCAGGTAGATGTCGCCGTCGACCGGGACCGGCTCATCCGAATGGACCCGCACCGTGCGCGGGATGATGCCGCGCAGCCGCGCCCGGCGCTCCAGGACGATGACGTTGCCGCCGTCGCCGTAGGTGCTGAGCAGGTCGGGGTAGATCCAGACGATCTTGATGGTCTCAGAGGGCACGGCCGTACCTCGTTCGGATGTCCTGGAACGCTGTGTAGTTGGCGATCACGTCGAGCTTGCCCGGCGGCACCGCCAGGACGGCCTGCTCGATGTCGTCGACCATGCGGAAGTCGACCTCGGCGGCCTCCAGGCGGGTGGCGAGGTCGAGCCTGCGCTCGCCCGTCGCCCAGACCGGGCGGCCCTTGAGCACGCGGTAGTCGACGTCCCACAGCCACGAGGTGTCCCGGCCGTCGGGGCCCTGGGCGTTGATCGACAGGACGACGGGGCCGGGCGCGGGCTCCAGGACGTCGAACGCCTCCAGCCAGCCCGCCGGGTTCTTGGCGAGCAGCAGCCGGATGTCGCGGCCCTGGTAGGAGACCGTGGTGTAGCGGCCGGCGACCGAGGCGACCTTGCCGAGCAGCGGCAGGGCCTGCTCGGCCGGGATGCCGAACAGCGAGACGACGGCCAGGGCCATCGCGCCGTTGGAGCGGTTGGCGCGGCCGGGGAGCTGGAGGTCCAGCGCGTAGGTGTGGCCGCCGGGGGCGGTCACCCTGTCACCGTGCAGGATCCAGTCGGGCTTCGGACGGGCGAAATGGCACTGGCGGCACGCCCAGTGGCTGCCGTCGCGGTCGAGGGGTCCGCCGCACTCGGGGCAGCACCAGGAGTCCTCCTTCCAGTGCTGGCCGACGGCCACCCAGGTGACCTTCTTGGCGGTGGAGGCGCCCCAGGTCACCAGCGGGTCGTCGCAGTTGGCGACGACGTGGGTCTCGGCGCCGTCCAGGGCCTTGCGCCACTTGCCCGCGAGCTGCCAGATCTCGCCCGCGCGGTCCATCTGGTCGCGGCTGAGGTTCATCAGCAGGACGACGTTGGCCCGGGTCTCGCGCAAGACCAGCGGCACGTACTTCTCATCGCACTCCAGCACGCCGTACTGCGCGCCGGGCGCTGCGGCCAAGGCGCTGACGTGGCCGGTGGGCATGTTGGCGCCGAAGGCGTTGGTGGCGACCTCGCCGAGCCCGCTCATCGCGCTGGCGATCAGCCGGGTGGTGGTCGTCTTGCCGTTCGTTGCGCTCACCAGAACGAGCTTGCGGTCGGCCGACAGGCGGGTGAGCAGCTCGGGGTCGAGCTTCAGCCCGATCTTCCCGCCGATCACCGATCCGTCGCCGCGCCCGGCAAGCCGCGACATGCGGGAAGCGGTCCGCCCGAGGGCGACCGCCAGCTGCGACCGCAGCGGAAGATCACTCATCGAATCTCTTTCCCCTATAAGCCCGACTCCAGCCGAGCCTAGTGGCTGGCGCGGCCATTCCCGTCTCTCCGAGGGTAAACCGGCTACTGTCGCACGCTGAGCTACGGTACGACTACTGATTGCAGTACTGTGACGAACGCCGCACGGTGCCGCGAGCCGCAGCTAGACATGCACGCCAAATGCCACATGTGCCGAGGAATCTTCCTTGCGCCCCTACTCGCGTGAGGGACAGGGCAGAATCACCGGGTAACGACGTGAAGAAGGGTTGAGCGCCATGCGGTGTCCGTCCTGCGCTGTGCAGGCGCCCGAGGGGCAGCCGTCGTGTGCCCACTGCGGTACGCCCCTCCCCGCCGCTTCGGGCGCATCCTCTGCTCTGGCTGGAGCCTACGCGGCACCGACGAGCAGCACGGAGAAGACGATCATGTTCGACAAATGGCCCCCCGAGTCCGAACCCGAACCGCCGGCGCCGTCCCCGCCCCCGCCCTACGGGGCGCCTGGAGCCGGGGGTGCGTCTCCCGGCGTGTACGGGACGCCTCCCTACGCGGCCCCGTTCGGGGTACCCGAGCCCGCGCCGGAGGCGATGCCTCCGTTCGGCGGCGACCCCTTCCCGCCGCAGCAGTTCGCACCCGAGCCCTTCGCGCAGGACCATCCCTTCACGCCCCCCGCGGCGTCCACCCCCGGCAGGCCGATGACCACGGACGGCGCGTTCACCCCCGGTCAGGGATTCCCCGCACCGAATCCCTATGCGGACGCCCCCTACGGCGACAACCCCTTCCTTCCCGACCCCGCCCCGTCAGCCGACCGCTTCCCCGGCGACACCGGCTTCCCGAGCAACCCGGGTCTCCCCACCGGCACGGGTCTTCCGAGCGACACCGGTTTCCCTGGCGACCAGAACCCGGGCGGCACCGCGTTCCCCGGCCCTCCCGGCTTCCCGCACGACCAGGGCCCGAGCGACACCGCGTTCCCGGGCAACCCGGGATTCCCGAGCGGCCAGGGCCTGAGCGATCCCGGATTCTCCGGCGGCGCCGGGTTCCCTGACGCCTCGGGCTTCCCGGGGGACCAGGGTTCGCCGAGCGGCACCGGGTTCCCCGGCGACCACGGCCATCCGAACGACGCGGGCCTCCGGGCCGACGTGGGATTCCCCGGCAGTTCGGGCTTCCAGGGCGGATCCGGATTTCCGGGCGGCACCGGTTCCTCCGGCGGTGACGGGTTCCCGAACGGCCCCGGATTCGGCGGCGACCAGGGTTTCCCGGGCGACACCGGTTTCACCGGCGAGGCGGGTCTCCCGCACGACTCGGGTCCGCTGAGCGGCACCGGGTTCCCGGGCGAGCCCTCGTTCCCTGGCGACGCCGCGTTCCGGAGCGAGGGCTCCTTCCCAGGTGACGCCGTGTTCCCGGGCGAGGGCTCGTTCCCCGGCGGCCCCGGCTTCCCGGGTGAACCGGGTGCGCCCGGCGGCTTCCCGGGCGACGGCGGCTTCGCCGGCGGTGGCGGGTTCTCCGGCAGCGCGGGATTCGGCGGCGACGCGGGGTTCCCGAACGCGTCCCCGTTCCAGGAGAGCGCGCTGTCCAGCGGCGAGCACGGGTTCCCGGGCGAGGGGATCCAGAGCACGTCGGCCCACTCCTCCGACGGGGCCCTGTCCGCGGGCGGCCCGTTCGGCGGGGAATCCTTCGGCGCCGATCCCTTCGGCGGGGAGCAGGGGCCCGGGATCGCGTCCGGCGAGCGGGTCTTCCCCGGTGGCGCCGACTCCTTCCCGCCGGGCGCCCTGCCCGGCGACAGCACGTTCGCCATCGACCGCAGGACCCTGCCTTCCGGGTTCGGGTCGGACGGCACGCCGCCACCCGGCGCCACCTTCGCGGCCGCGGTCTACGACCCGTCGCCCGCGACGCCGTTCGCCGGGGCGCCCGACTCCGGCAGCCCGTTCGACGCGCAGGACCCGTTCGGCGGATACCCGCCCGCGTCCGACGGTCCGTCCTCGGCGGGCTTCGGTTCCGCTTACGACTCGACTTTCGCCATGTCGCCCGGGGCGCTGTCTTCCGCGCCTCCTCCGCCCGCCGAGGACCCGGGCGAGGCCACCCAGTGGTGGACCCCGGCGCTGGACGGGCCGTCCGGAAGCACTCCCCTGCCTCCGGCGGCCTCCCCTCACGCCCTCGCACCGGCTCCCGAGCCGGCCCAGCCCGCGGCGCCGGTCGTGCCCGACTCCTGGTTCGCCGAGCCCGTCGCGCCCGGCAGGTCCGCCGCGCGGCCGCAGCCGCCCGCCCCGCAGCAGCCGCAGCCGCAGCAGCAGCCGTCCCCGTTCCCCCCTCCGAACATGCCGTACGCGCCGCCGCCCATGCCCGGCCCGTACACCTCCGAGCCCGGCGTGCAGTCCTGGACGCCCCGCGAGGAGCGGCCGCTGTGGGACCACGACGGCCCCATGCCCATGACGCGCTCGCACCGGTCGGCCCCTGAGCCGGGCCGAAAGAAGCCCGCGCAGCGGCCCCTGCTCGTCGGGGTCGCCCTACTGGTGGCCGCGGCCGTCACCGCGGTCCTGTTCGTCGCCTTCGACGGCGACGACCCCGAGGAGAAGACGTTCGTCCCGCAGAAGACGTCCGACCCCGTGGCCGCGGACTCCTCGGCCGACCCGGGCGCGACCCGTCAGGCCAAGCAGGTCAACGCGCTGCTGAACGCCAGTTCCAAGAGCCGCAGCCAACTCGGGTCGGCGCTGGAGAGCGCGAAGAAGTGCAAGCAGCTCCCCGACGCGGTCGCCTCGATGCAGCAGATCTCCCAGCAGCGGCAGCAGCAGTTGCAGAGGGCGCAGGCGCTGAAGCTCGGCAAGCTGCCGAACCGGAACAGGATGCGGTCGACGCTGGTGCGGTCGATGCAGCTGTCGCTGGACGTCGACAACGCCTTCCTCGCGTGGGCGAACCGGAACACGGGCTGCAAGGGCAAGACACCGACGAACGACCCCGACTACCAGCGCGGCAACACCCTGTCCGCGCAGGCCAGCACCGCCAAGAGCGACTTCCTCGCGGTGTGGAACAAGGTCGCGCCCACGCACGGACTGGAGAAGCGGCAGCACTTCTGAGGCGGCGAGCGACGAAATGCCCGGCGTGCTGGCGCTAATCTGAGCTGCGACGTATGCCTGGTCTGATCACTCCCCCTGGAGCGACCGCGATGCAGTGTCCCGAATGCCGGAGCGAGACGCCGGGGTCCCTCGGCAGGTGCACCCGCTGCGATGCCGAGCTCCCGCAGGCCGAGGAGATGCCGTGGACCCCGCAGATCTCCGGTGAGCCGTGGCCGCCGGAGCCGTGGCAGCCCGACCCCGCCGTGCGCTCTTCCTGGCGGCCGCCCGAGCCCGTCGCCGAGGAGCGGGCCCCGTGGCCGGATCCGGTACCGCCGCAGGCCGCGGCGCCCGCCGAGGAGCGGCCCGCCGATCCGCAGGCCTGGCAGTCCGGCGGCGCGCCCTGGGCCGAGCAGCCCGACAAGGGGTGGGGCGGTTCGGGCCGACCCGAGGTATGGGGCGGCCCCCCGCAAGGGAACCCGCAGCCTTCCGCGCCTCCCTCCGAAGGGCCGCCGCCACGGCAGTACCAGGGCGGGGACTGGCTTCCCGACGAGGGTCCGCGCTGGCGCGGCCCGCTGGCGGCGGGCCTGGTCGCCGCGCTGCTCACCGGCGCCATCGTGGTCGGCTACCTCTTCTGGAAGCAGGATTCCGGCGAGGTCGACCTGTCGCTCAACGGCGGCCAGGGCACTGAGCAGGCCGCCCCGTCCGACGGCAAGGACTCCGGCGACGCCGCGCCCGAGGGCGAGGAGGGCGAAGGCGACGGCGCCGAGACGCCCACCGGTGACGCGGCCGCCCAGGCCGAAGCCGTCGACGGGCTCCTCGACGACATGGCGGGCAGCCGCGGCAAGCTCGCGGGCATCGCGTACTCCTGCGCGAACATCGAGACGGAGAAGTCGGCCTTCACCGAGGTCGTGGACGAGCGGAAGGCGCAGCTCTCCGGCGTCGCCGAGCTCGACACCGCGGCGCTCCCGCAGGGCGCCGAACTCAAGACCGCGCTCGAAACCGCGCTCCAGGCCTCGGTCGACGCCAACTCCGCGGCCCTGGAGTTCCTGGAGGACGGCGGGACCTGCGACGGCGGCAAGCCGGACGCCAGCCTGAAGGACGTCAACGACAAGGCGACGGCGGCCAAGGACGACTTCATCGCGCTGTGGAACCCGGTGGCCGAGGCACAGGGGCTCCCGACCCGGGACTCCGGGAAGATCTGAGCCCGATGGCCTCGGCGGGGCCCGCGCCCGGGCCGTGGATGCGGATCGACGCGGTGCCCGCGGCGCA
The DNA here is from genome assembly GCF_003751225.1 of Actinocorallia herbida. Lineage (NCBI taxonomy): Bacteria > Bacillati > Actinomycetota > Actinomycetes > Streptosporangiales > Thermomonosporaceae > Actinocorallia > Actinocorallia herbida. The sequence continues at coordinate 9,564,086 of NZ_RJKE01000001.1, read as the reverse complement.
GCGCACCGCGTCACCCGAATGGGACTTCCTCACCATGCTTCCCGCCGCGCTGTCGGCGGCGCAGCAGGGCCGGCCGTTCGTCGCGGGCTGGATGTCGCGCGGCGGCGGCACCCCGCTGGAGCTGGTCACGAACGCGGTCTCCGGGGACGGCGGGCTGCTGTTCCCCAACGGGGCGCGCGGCATCCCGTACTCCGGCGACTGGCTCGGCGAGGCCGACCGGCTGGTGTGGGCGCGCTGCCCCGGCCGTCAGGCGCCGCCGCTGCCCTCGCCGCCCGCCGAGGGCGCGTCGCTGTTCGAGTCGATGCTGGTGACGCTGCTGGGCCGTCCGTTCGGCTGGCTCGTCGCCGCCGAGCCGCGCACCGAGCCCGAGCTCGACGAGGAGGTCCGGGCCGTCCGGCACGAGCTGCGCATGGCCCGCCGCGACGAGCAGGGCGGCTTCGAACGGCTGGAGCGCCGCCTCGCCGAGCTCGACGCGTACCGCGAGGGGGCCCTCTGGGACGTCCGGGTGCTCGCGGGCGCGGCGAGCCACGCCGATCTGGAGCGGGTCGCGCCCGTCCTGGTCGGCTCGGTGGAGCTGGGCCACCACCCCTACCGGCTGCGCACCGGCCGGGGCGCGCACACACTGCGCGAGGCGCTGGCGGGCGCGGAGGACGGGTTCCCGTTCTCGGCGACGGCCGGGGTGCTCGCGCCGCTCGCCGGGCTGCCGCGCCGGGAGGTGCCCGGCGTGCGGGTGCTGGACTCCGGGTCGTTCGACGTGACGTCGGAGACGCCGCCCGGCGGTCTGGTCCTCGGCGACATCCTCGACGGGCGGGACAGGCCCGTCGGCGCGTTCACGGTGCCGTTGGAGACGCTGAACCGGCACGCGTTCGTCACCGGGGCGACGGGTTCCGGCAAGTCCCAGACCGTCCGGCACCTGCTGGAGCAGCTGACGGCGGCGGGGGTGCCCTGGCTGGCGATCGAGCCCGCCAAGTCGGAGTACGCGGCGATGGCGGGCCGGATCGGCGCGCCGGTGACCGTGGTGAACCCGTCGGATCCGGCGGCGGTGCCGCTGTCGGTGAACCCGCTCGCGCCCGAACCCGGCTATCCGGTGCAGGCGCACATCGACATGGTCCGGGCGCTGTTCCAGGCCGCGTTCGCGGCGGACGAGCCGTTCCCGCAGATCATCGCGCAGGCGCTCCAGCGGGTGTACGAGGAGAACGGCTGGGACGTGGTGACGGGCGCGGGCAGGCCCGGCGCGCACGTCCGCCCGGCCGTCCCGACCCTGGAGCAGCTCCAGCGCGCGGCCCTGGAGGTCATCGACGACGTCGGCTACGGCAAGGAGCTGATGGCCGACGTGAAGGGGTTCGTGGACGTCCGGCTGCGGTCCCTGCGGATCGGTTCGGCGGGCCGGTTCTTCGAGGGCGGGCACGACGCCGACATCAGCCGGATGCTGCGCGAGAACGTCGTCCTGGCGATCGAGGACGTGGCCAACGACGAGGACAAGGCGTTCCTCATGGGCACGCTCATCATCCGGGTCGTGGAGCATCTGCGGATGCAGGCGCGCGAGGAGCGTCCGCCGGGGCTGCGGCACGTCATCGTCATCGAGGAGGCGCACCGGCTATTGCGGCACCGGGAGCACTCCAGCGCGCACGCGGTCGAGCTGTTCGCGGGGCTGCTCGCGGAGATCCGCGCGTACGGCGAGGGCATCGTGGTGGCCGAGCAGATCCCGGTGAAGCTCATCCCCGACGTCGTGAAGAACACCGCGTTGAAGATCGTCCACCGGCTTCCGGCCTTCGACGACAGGCATGTGGTGGGTTCGGCGATGAACCTCGACCCCGACCAGTCGCGCGAGGTGGTGTCGCTGCGGCCCGGTGTCGCCGCGGTGTTCGCGGACGGGATGGACCGGCCGCTCCGGGTCCGTGTCCCGCACGGGGAGGGCAGGGAGCGCAGGATGCCGGGTCCGCCGCCGCCGATCGCCGGGCGGCGGTCCGCCGCGTGCGGGCGGGAGTGCCGTGCCGGCCGGGCGTGCTCGCTGCGGGAACTGCGCGAGGCGGAACTGCTGGCGGGCCGGGCCGAGCAGGCGTGGCTGCGGCTGTGGGCCGACGTCCTGGTCCTCGCGCACCTGGTGAACCGGCCGCTGCCCGAGGTGCCCGCGGATCTGCGCAGGGCCTGGCAGCGGCTCGCGGTCCGCACCCGGGAGTGCATGCTCGCCACGGTCGTCGACCGGACCATCGACCGCCGCGCCAGGGCGCTGCGCGACACGTTCGACCCCGCGGACCTGACCTGGACCGTCACCGCCGCGGCGGGCGCGCTGCTCGGCGGCGCGGTCGCGACCGAGCCGCCCGGCCCCGGATTCGTCATCCCTCAGCTGCGCTGGCTGCACGAGATAGACAAGCTGCTGCCCTTGGACGTCCCCGACCCGGACGCCCACGCCCCGGCCCCTCCCCTGGACTACGTCCTGCCCGGCCTGCGCTCCCGCGACCCGGCCGTCAAGATGGGCCACCGGCTGCACGCGCTCCGCCGCCATCCCCTGTCGATGGACCTCCCCGCCAACCGCCCCGTCGCCCTCACCGCCCTGACGGGCACCCTCCCCGACCCCTTCGAGTCCGACCTCGAAACCGTCTCCGTGGGCCTCCCGTCCGACGCCCACCTCGACCACCTGACGACCTCCCTGAACGCCCCCTGGCTCCCCGCGATCCTCTCCTGGCCCGACAGATTCATCGACCCGCCCGAGGAGGCGCGCTCCGACCCGCACGACCTCTAGCGTCAGGCGCGGGCGGGGTCGTCGGGGAGGGGTTCGGCGGTGGGGAGGGTGATGATGCCGGGGTTGGCGTCGACGAGGTGGATGGTGCCCTCGTGGGCGAAGACCATGGCGGTGGGAGGGAGGTCCTGGAGCTGGCGGCGTTCGGGGCGGAGCTCGCGGGTGTGCTGGGGGGTCGCGGTGCCGGCGACGGTGCCCGGCCAGGGGCCGGTGCGGATGGCGTCGAGGAGGGTGGGGCCGGCCTGGGCGGGGACGGCGACGGGGGCGGTGAGGATGTGCTCGTCCTGCTTGCGGCGTGCGTAGGCGATGGTGCTGGGGTAGGGGCCGGTGGGCTCCTCGGGCGACGCCTTCTCGGTGGCTTCGGCGAGCAGGAGGCGCGGGTCGGCGCCCAGGTAGGCGGCGGCCGCCGCGGCGTCGTCCGCGTTGCCGAGCCGCATGAAGCCGACGGCGCTGTTGCCCCGGCCGAGCCGTTCGCGGACGTGCGGCGGGACCGTCCGGTAGAGCAGGACGAGTCCGGTACCGGTCGTCTCGCAGGCGTCGGTGAGCCTGTCCAGGACGTCGCCGCGGAGCTTCTCCGCGCCGCACAGGAACAGGGTGTGGCCCCACGGGTGCTGGGCGGGCGACTGGCGCAGCAGATGGGTGAGCACGGTCGCGACGTAGGTGCCGAGGACCTTGTTGGTGAGGACGCCGGCTTTGCGGTCCAGGGACACGACGCGCAGCCGCGCGGGAGGCAGGTGGACGGTCTCGGCGCCGAGGTCGTCGAGTTTGCGGAGCTGCGACTCGAGGGTCCACGCGCGCTCCAGCACGACGCGGTCGGCGGCGGTCCTGCCGAACAGGGTGGTGAGCCTGTCGAGCTGGCTCTCGGTGAGCAGCCCGGCGCGCAGGTCGTCGCGGGGGTCGCCGACCTGGCCGAGCGCGCGGAGCGCCGCGGTGATCTGGCTGATCCGGGGCGCGCCGCCCAGGACGGAGATGACGCGTTCGAGGATCGAGTTGTCGATGGAGGTGTCGCGGACGGTCGACTCGGCCTCGGTGGCGTTGACGACGACGGACAGCACGTCGGCGAGGGCCGAGGGGGTGAGTCGCGCGCCGAGGTCGAACCGGCGGAGGTCCGCGGGCAGCACCCAGACGAGGGGGTCGTCGGCGGCGGCGCGCAGGAGGTCCCTGGCGACCGCGCCCTCCGACAGGTCGAGGACGGTCACCTGGGCGCCCGCCGCGAGCCTCGCCGAGCCCATGAGGGTGACCGCGGCGCCCCATCCGGCGAGGGTGCCTCCGGCGACGTCGACGCGGTCGACGCCGGGCGGGACGGGCACCGGATGCCATTCGAGCTGGTTCTCGTAGGCGGCGCGCTGCTCCTCCCAGCGCACGCGGGCGCGGACGTAGCCGTCCTCGGCCTCGGCGCGGCGCCGCTCCACCCTGGCGAGGTCGCGGTCGCGCCTGGCCGCCTCGGCGCGGCGGCGGATGCGCATCGCCTGCTCGCCCTGCCAGACGGCCCAGCCGGTGATGCCCGCGACGACGGCGCAGGCGAGCAGCCCGACGAGCGCGAACGGCCACGGGAGCCAGTCGAGCACCCCGAGGGCGAGCAGGAGGACGGCCGCCGCGCCCGAGGCGCCCGCGGTGTACTTGAGCGGCCGGTTGAGCAGGGTCTGGCCCTCGTACCGCTCGGCCGCCTCCTGCCAGGTCGGGGCCGCGCGCACATGCGGGGACGGAGGCCGGGGGGCCGGCCCCGGGTCGGGGTGCGCCTGGGCGTAACGCCAGCCGACGAAGACCCGGTCCATAACCGTGCGGTCCACCTCACGTCGTCCACGTCCGGTGTCCTCTGTTCGTGTGGAGGTTTCCAACTCGTCACAGACTAAGAAGGTTGCCCGTTCCCCGCCCGGAGTTCAACGGAACAGGACGGGAGCCTTTAGGCCAAGTCGGGCACACGACACATTCCACCTGGGATCCGCGATACCGTCCGGCATCGGACGCCACCCCGCCGTCACCGGTCACTGGAACTTGAGGACGTTGCTCAGCTCCGTGCCCAGCTCGGCGGAGGCCTTGTCAGCGATGCCCCCCTTGTCGGTCTTGCCCATGTCCGAGCGGTAGGCCATCGTGAACAGCGCGAGGTTGCCCTCGATGTGGACCTGGTACCAGGTCTGCACCGGCGACGTGCCGAACGACTTCACCCCGCTGCCCTTCTTCGGGGCGATGAGGTACGGGAGCTTCCCCGCGCGCTTGAGCGCGGCCGCCGCGTCGGCGTTCTTCAGCGGCATGATGACGACGGTCACGACCGCGTCCTTCTTGGGGCTGCTGTAGACCGCGCCCTTGTACCGCCCGATGCAGGGGTTCTTCTCGAGCACCTTGCGCAGTGCCTTCGGCGCGATGGACGGGCACTTGCCCGAGGAGGTCCCCGCCCTGGTGTAGGTCGTGCCGAACGCCGTCTTCACCGACGCCTTGAGGATGTCGGGGACCTGCTTCGGCGTGGAGTCCGCGGGCAGCGTCGGCACGTCCACCGGCGGAACCGACACCGTGGGGATGGGCGGCACGCTCACCGAGGGCATCGTGACCTCGGGCACCTTGGGCGCCGGGTCCTCCCCGTCCAGCACCGTCAGCGCGACGGCCCCGGCGCCGAGCACCACCACGACCGCCACGATCGCGCCGAGCGCGATCAACAGGCCGGTTCTGGACTTGGCCGGAGGGTGCGGCGGCGCGGGGAACCCGCCCTGGCCGAACGGCTGCGGGGTGCCGGGCCCCGCGAAGGGCGCGCCGTACGGCGGTGCGAAGGGCGGAGGGGTGCCCGGCGCCTGGGCGAACGGCTGCGGCGCTCCCGGCGGGTACGCGAACGGCTGCGGCGTACCGGGCGGGTAGGCGAACGGCGGGGCCGTCCCCGGCGGCGGCTGGGGCGCCGCGGCGGGCGGCTGCGGGACCTCGGGCCCTGCCTGCGGGGCACCGGGCGGCTGCGCGAAGGACGGCGGCGCGCCCTGCGGCTGACCGGGCTGCACCAGCGGAGTGCCGAGGTGCGTCTCCTCGCCGGGAGCCTGCGGCTGCTGCTGGTACCCGAACGGGTCTTGGTTGCCGGGGTTGGCCATACGAACGCACTTTACCTTTCGTTGACGCGGCGCCCGACCCGCCTCGACGCGGAAAGGCCCCGCGACGCGGTGCGCGTCACGGGGCCTTCCTTGCGAGCGGGTCGCCTCAGATGGCCACTTCGAGGCCGGCGATGGAGCCGGTCTCCGCGGTCACCGAGGAGTCCACGCTGACCCCGCCGGGGGCCAGGACGCGGACGGTCCAGGAGCCGTCGGCGGCGAAGAAGCGGAAGATGCCCTCTTCGCTGGTGACGACCTCGGCGGTGAACTCACCGCTGGAGTCGAGGAGCCGGGCGTAGGCGCCCGACACCGGGGTGCCGTCCCGCAGGACGGTGCCCTGGATGACCGCCTCGTTGTTGAGGTCGACGGTCGCGGGAAGGTGAGCGGTCTGGGCCGGGGCGGCGCATCCCTGGGTCATGACTGTTCTCCCTTGGAGCTTTCGAACCGGACTTACTTGGCGGGGCCGAGCTCGATCGGCACGCCGACCAGCGAGCCGTACTCGGTCCAGGAACCGTCGTAGTTCTTGACGTCGGGCAGGCCCAGCAGCTCCTTGAGCGCGAACCAGGTGTGCGAGGAGCGCTCGCCGATGCGGCAGTAGGCGATGATCGGCTTGGCGAGGTCGACACCGGCCTCGGTGTACAGCTCGCGCAGCTCCTCGTCGGACTTGAAGGTGCCGTCGTCGTTCGCGGCCTTGGACCACGGGATGCTGCGAGCGGTCGGCACGTGGCCGGCGCGCTGCGCCTGCTCCTGCGGCAGGTGCGCCGGGGCGAGCAGCTTGCCGGAGAACTCGTCGGGGGAACGGACGTCGATCAGGCCCTTGGTCCCGATCGCGTCGACGACCTCGTCGCGGAACGCGCGGATCGCGAGGTCCTGCGCCTTGGCCTTGTAGTCGGTGGCCGGGCGGGACGGGACGTCCTTCACCAGCTCGCGGGAGTCCAGCTCCCACTTCTTGCGGCCGCCGTCGAGAAGCTTGACGTTCTCGTGGCCGTAGAGCTTGAAGTACCAGTACGCGTAGGCCGCGAACCAGTTGTTGTTGCCGCCGTACAGGATGACGGTGTCGTCGTTGGCGATGCCCTTGGAGGACAGCAGCTGCTCGAAGCCGACCTGGTCCACGAAGTCGCGGCGGACCGGGTCCTGCAGCTCCGTCTGCCAGTCGATCTTCACGGCGCCACGGATGTGACCCTTGTCGTAGGCGGAGACGTCCTCGTCGACCTCGACCAGCACGAGGCCGGGGGCGTCAAGGTTGGCCTCGACCCAGGCGGCGTCCACAAGGACGTCGTTGCGGCTCATTAAGGAACCTCCTCAGAGATTTTCTTCTTCGGCGTGACACGCTTGATGATCAGAAACATTTCGCACCCGAGGCAGAACGAGAACGCGGCGTTCAGGAACGCCGCCCCGAGTGCGAAGGCGGTGGCTGTGATGCCCAGCCACGTGGCTCCCAGGCTGTATCCGGCCACGCCCACCAGGGCGAACACGAGACCGACACCCTGCGCGAAGCGCGGTGGGGCCTCGTCTTCGAGCTCTCCCGGCGGGCCCAAGCGCGGCCGTACAAGGTTGGCGAAGACCAATCCGTACGGATGGTGACGCAAGCCGAAGAAGACTCCGATAGCGAACACCACGGCCTGAGCGGCGAGAAGCACCCAGTTTCCGGTGAGGAGCACGGCCAGCAGGACGATCGAGGTGAGGACGGCAGCAAAACGCTGCCCTCGCGGGTCGACTTTCATGTTGGGTCGCTCCCTCAGGAAGCAGAAGTGCGGGCACCTGGACGGTGCGGGTTTCCCCGCGACAGCGGCTACGGCTGTTCTCAGGCCATGCGACAGAGCGCTGTGGCGACGCGGCAGTAATCGACTGCCCGTCGCTTCGTCAGCATCTGCTCTGTCCAGTAACGCACGGACCCGATGTTACGAGCCTTCCCGCCAGATGTCACCCCCGTCTCGCATGACGAGACGATTACCACGCGGTTAGGAGATCGTTTCGGCAGGTCAGCGAGGGTCACATGGTGCTGGAACGTCCCAATGCGGCGATGACATCGGCTTTGCGGGGCTGTCCGGAAGCCCGTTGCACGATGGCGCCCGCGCCGTCGAGGACGAAGACGGTCGGGGTCTTCAGGACGCCCAGCTCGCGGACGAGGTCGAGATGGTCCTCGGCGTCGATCTCGATGTGCCTGACCCCGTCGACCATGCCCGCGACCTCCTCGAGGACGCGGCGGGTCGCGCGGCAGGGCGCGCAGAAGGCGCTGGAGAACTGGAGCAGGGTCGCCCGCTCCCCCAGCTCGAATTCCCACGCACGGGGCCGCTCGGTCATCTTCTGGGCTCTCAGTCGTCCGGTCCGCCGCTGCCAGACCAAGCCGAAGACGGTGCACACGGCGAGGGTCGCCACGGCGACGAGGGCTCCGGTCATGCCCGAAATCTATGCGACGGGCGTGACCGATCGTCTCGGCGGTGTTACACGGCCCGGTCGAGGGGGATGTTCGTCGCTTCGCCGGTGACGCGAAGTCCGTCGGCCACGGGGGAGACCGCGGTGATCTTGGCACCGAGCGGCAGGCCGGCGATGGGGATCGTGTAGGTGAACATGTCCTTCACGGCGGCGAGCGGCACCTGGACGCCGACCGCGGTGACCTTCTCCGGCACGATCGCGACGCCCTTGGCGGTCACCTTGAGGGAGACGATCAGGTCGATCGGCACCTCGCCGATGATCGGGGCCTGGTAGGTGCCCTTGGCCAGGACGTTGCCGTCGGCGCTCTGGGAGACCGAGGTCACCCCGCGCGCGGCGAGCTGCTTCTGCACGACGCCGTAGGGGATGACCGCCGAGGCGACCGCGCGGTCTGCGGTGAGCGAGGAGGAGTCCCCGTTCACCAGGTCGGCGAGGGGCGCGTTGAGGCCCTCCAGCCGCACGTCGACGTCCTGGAGGGTGATGCCCTGGTCGGTGTAGTCGCCGATGGCGACGTCCACGGAGTCGTACTTGCCGGACAGCGCCTGGGTGAGGAACGGGAAGCCGCCGAAGGACACGGCCGGCTCGTTCGTCAGCCGGTACTGGACCGCGACCTGCCGTGCGATCTCGGCCTCCGCGCGGGACTCCGCGAACCGGTCGGCCCCGAAGGCCCCGGCGAGGACCAGCACGAGTAGGACGAGCAGCACCTTGCGCATCAGGCCTCCGGTTCCCTCGGGCGTACAACCAGTGGGACGAAGGCTAGTGGGGGAAAAGTTCTTGATGTGACGTCAACCACCGGCGAAGGGCGGCAGCACCTCCAGCACACCGCCCTCGGGGAGCGCGACCGACACGTGCGGACGGACCCCTACCGGCGCGCCGTCCAACAGGAACGAGCTGCGCACGAGGACACGGCGAAACTCGTCATCCCGCCCAGAACAGGCGTTTTCCAGCGCTTCCGCGACGTTCTCGGCAGCGTAAGGTTCTTCGGGGACACCGGCGGCGGCCTTGGCCGCGGCCCAGTAGCGGATCACTCCGTTGGCCATCGTCCAAGGATCTCATTCATGTATCGCCCGTAATGAATCGGTCGGCCGACCATTGCCGGTTTCGAGGGCTCGTATAAGCTTCTAGCGAAGGATCCGGGCGATGAGGCCCCCGGGTCCTTGACGTCTTTAAGGGGAGTTTCCACCCCCGAAGGGCAAGAGAGGGAGGCGGCCGTTGAGCAGCTTGCTGTTGCTCACCAACGCGCTGGAACCATCAGATGAGGTTCTTCCGGCGTTGGGTTTGCTCTTGCACTCGATCCGCGTCGCGCCGGCGGAGGCGTCCGCCCTGATCGACGCACCACCCGCCGACGTGATCCTCGTCGACGCGCGCCGTGACCTGGTGCAGGCCAAGAGCCTGTGCAGGCTACTGCGCACGACCGGTCTTGACTGCCCGCTGCTGGCCGTCGTCACCGAGGGCGGCCTCGCCGCCCTCACCCCCGAATGGGGACTCGACGACGTCCTCCTGCAGGCATCGGGCCCGGCGGAGGTCGAGGCAAGGCTCCGACTCGCGATCGGCCGTTCGTCGGCCGGTGAGGCGGAGGACCAGCCCGGCGAGATCCGCTCGGGTGATCTGACCATCGACGAGGCGACCTACACCGCCCGGCTCCGCGGCCGGGTGCTCGATCTCACGTTCAAGGAGTTCGAGCTGCTGAAGTACCTCGCGCAGCACCCGGGCCGGGTCTTCACCCGCGCCCAGTTGCTCCAGGAGGTCTGGGGATACGACTACTTCGGCGGCACCCGCACCGTGGACGTCCACGTGCGCCGCCTGCGCGCCAAGCTGGGCGCGGAGTACGAGTCCCTGATCGGCACCGTCCGCAACGTCGGCTACCGCTTCGTCCCCGACCACCGCCCTGGTGACCAGGAAGAAGCCCTCGCCGGCAAGAACTAGAGATGATCTCGCCACTGGCCGCTGGAACGTTCCTACCGACCAGTAGCCCGGCCATCGCATTCGAGAGGCCCCCGCGCGACGCGGCTCGGGGGCTCTTCTCATGCCCCGGCCCCCGCGTCCCCTGGTCGTGACTTTGGTCGCGGGGCGGACTCGAAGCGGTGACTTTCGCGTGGCTTCTATATACGTGCGGCTTATGTCCGTGGAATTCTCCTGAGATCTTGAGTGGAGGGCCCCCGGCCGGTTGCGGTCGGGGGCCCTCCCGCTTGTTCGCGAGGAGGATGAATGCGGCGTGCCGTAGCGAAGTGGGCAGGGCCCCTCTTGAGTCTGGCTCTCCTGGGAACCGCCCTCAGTCCGACGGGCGCGGCGGCCGCCGATCCCTTCCGCGGGCTCGCCCCGCAGAAGATCAAGTGGGAGAGCTGTTTCGGGCCGATGAGCTCGGCCCCCCCGGCCTATGCCCGGCTCGAGTGCGGCACCCTCAAGGCCCCCCTCGACTGGCGGAAGCCGAACGGCAAGAAGATCACCCTCGCCGTCTCCCGGCTCAAGGCCAAGAGCGGCAAGCCCAAGAGCGTCCTGTTCACCAACCCCGGCGGACCGGGCGGCTACGGCCTCGACCTGCCGCTGCTGTTCGTCGCGGTCGACCGCGAGCGGATGCAGCGGAACGTCGACATCATCGGGATCGACGTGCGCGGCACCGGCCTCGGCACCCAGGCCGCCTGCAAGAAGCTCACCTGGTCCATGGCCGACCCGCGCAAGGCGGCCGGCGCGAACGCGCTGCTCGCCGCGGCGAAGAAGAACGCGGCGGCCTGCCAGAAGGGCGCGAGCAAGTCCCTGCCGTCCAGGTACGTGACGACCTGGCAGACGGTCCACGACCTCGAGTGGATCCGGCGCAGCATGCGGAACTCGGCGGGCGCCGAGGTCAAGAAGATCGACTGGCTCGGCTACTCCGCGGGCACCTGGCTCGGCGCGCACTACGCGCGCTACTTCCCCGAGCGGGCCCGCCGGTTCGTCCTCGACTCGAACGTCGACTTCACCTCCACCTGGCAGAAGGCGCGCGTCCGGCAGTCGAAGGGCTTCCAGGACCGCTTCGTCAAGCAGTGGGCGCCCTGGGCGGCCAAGTACGACGCGACTTACGGGCTCGGCAAGACCGCGTCCGCCGTCGTCGCCCGGTACACGAAGGTCCGCGCGGCCCTCGTAGAGAAGGGTCCCATCAAGATCGAGTACGAGCTCGAGGGCAGCGGCGGGCTGACCTACACCGAGATCGTCGACGGACCGAGCCTGGACTACTCGATCGCCGCTTCGATGTACATGAAGATGGCGTTCCCGTACGCCGCGGACTACCTGGCGTACGTGTCGTCGGTGGTGTTCCCGGCCAACGCGCGCGCCCGCACGGAGCGCGCGCCGCAGGCCAAGGACCCCTACGCCGGGCAGGACCCGACGTACTTCAACATCACGTGCAACGACGCGAGGTTCACCGGCGAGCCCGCGGACCTCAAGGCCCAGGCCGCCGCCGAGGGCGAGAAGTACCCGCTCCTGGGCTACTACCTCGTCGACGAGCCGTGCCAGTTCTGGAAGCACCCGGCGCGGAACCCCGTGCTCAAGCACCTGACGGGCAAGAAGGGCCCGCGCCTGCTCATGATCCAGTCGGCGCTGGACCCGGCGACGCCGATGGCGGGCGCGCTCGCGGCCCACCGCAAGTACCCCAACAGCCGGCTCGTCACCGTCGAGAACGAGGGCGACCACGCGATCTACCTGAGCGACAACCCCTGTGTCGACAGGATCGTCGAGAACTACCTGATCGACGGCAAGTACCCGAAGAAGGGCACCTCCTGCAAGGGCGCGCCGCTTCCCTCGGCCGATGACGCGGACGAGGTGCCGATCATCGCCATGGGACGCGCGGTCAACCCGCTGTACCGGCTCGCGCAGATCTCCGAGCAGGTCCGCCCCCTGTACTCCCTCCCGAGGTAACCCCCCAAGGGTCTGCTCCCCCCGGGGAGCGGACCCGCCCGTGAAGGCCGGCTCTCCGCTCGGAGGGCCGGCCTTCGCGCGTCCCCGGGCCGGACCTGACGAGCCCGATCAACGGGAAGGCCCCCGCGCCCGGAGAAGGGATCCGGGTGCGGGGGCCGCGCGGGAACGGACGGGACGGGCCTCAGCCGAGGGTGATGCGACCGGTGGCGGGCGGCGCCACCGGGGAGTTCGCGGTGAGGTAGGCGGTGAAGGCGTCCAGGTCGAGCGGGCCGCTCCACAGGTTCGTGCCCTGGGTGAACACCGAGAAGGCGTCGCCGCCGCCGACGAGGAAGTTGTTCGCCGCGACGCGGTAGGACGCGGCCGGGTCGACGGCGACACCGTCGATCTTGATGCCGCTCACCCGGTCGCCGAACGCGTTGCCGAGGGTCGCGGTGTAGTTCAGGCTCGCCGACGGCAGGAGCACCGCCGTGCGCGCCGCGGTCCACTGCTGCTCGAGCAGGGCGTCGAGCTGGGCCCCGGTGAGCGTCACGACCTGCATGAGGTTGTTGAAGGGCTGGACCGCGAACGCCTCGCCGTAGGTGACGACGCCGTCGGGCGCGTAAGGCAGGTCGGCACGGACGCCGCCCGGGTTCATCAGCGCGATCTGCGCGCCGCCGTCGGCCTTGGTGGCGGCGAGCTGGCCGTCGGCGATGAGGTCGCCGAGCGTGCTCTCCCCGGCCGGGGTCGCGGCGCGGGTCAGGTCCGCGGTGATCGTCCCGACCTGCTGGTTGGCGACGTCGGCGACCCTGTCCTTCCAGGTCTGCACGAACGCGGTGGTCTCGGCGTCGGCCGGGATGTCGCGGGTGACGATCTGGTTGTCGACGGTCACCGAGGACCTGTCGATCTCGCCGGACTTGCGGAAGATCTCGAGGTCGACCTGGGAGATGACCCGGCCGAACGAGCCGCCCTGGCTGTAGAGCCGGTCATTGCCCGCGGGGTCCTTGACCGTGCAGACGTACGCCTGATGCGAGTGGCCGGAGAGGACGAGGTCGATCTCGGGGTCGACCTTCGCGGCGATCTCGGTGCCCGCCCCGGCGCTGCCGTCGGGGTCGGTGGTGGTCGAGCAGGTGTCGGGGGACTTGCCCGACAGCACGTTGTCGCCCTCGTGCATGAGCAGGACCTGGGCGTCGACGCCGAGTTCCTTCAGCAGCCGGGAGCCGAACTCCGCGGACTTGACGACCGGGGCGAACTTCAGCCCGGCGATGCCCGCGGCGGTGACGATCGTCGGCGTGGTCTCGGTGACCGCGCCGATGAAGCCGACCTTCTGGCCGTTGATCCGGCGGACCGCGATCGGCGGGATGGCCGGGACCCCGTACTTGCGCAGCAGCGCGGAGAGCTTCTTCCTGTCGACCTTCTTGAGCAGCTCCATGCCGGGCAGGTTCGGCAGCTTCGTGCCGTCCTCCAGCAGGACGTTCGCGCCGATGTAGCTGTACTCCGCGCCCTTCCAGGGCCCGGCGGGGGACGCCCCGTCGACGGGGTGGGATCCGCCCTTCATGATGCGCTTCAGCTCGGTGTAGCCCTCGTCGAACTCGTGGTTGCCGACCGAGGACACCGTGACGCCGAGGTTCCCGAGGAACTCGACGCTGGGCTCGTCGTGGTAGGCCGCCGAGATCAGCGGGGTGGCCCCGATGAGGTCGCCCTGGGCGACCTTGAGGGTGTTGGCGTCGGTCATCCGGTCCATCCACGCCGCGACGTAGGCGGCGCCGCCGGCTTCGACGGTGACGCCGTTCTCGTCCACGAACCTGCCGGACGAGCCCGTCGGGGGCTCCAGGTTTCCGTGGAAGTCGTTGAGCGCGAGCAGGCGGACGGGGACGGAGTCGTCCTTCGGAGGCTTCGGCTTGGCCTCGGCCGCGGGGGCGGTGACGGTGGCCAGCAGCGCGGCCGCGACACCGCCCGCGACCAGGGCGTTGCGGAGGCTGCGCGTCCTTCTGGAGGGCATCATGCAGATCCTTCTGGAGTCTGGAGACGGGAGTCCACTGAAGACACTAAAGATCTCCGTCATACGTGTCACTTGGAGATTGATGAGAACATCGCCGAGTGCACGGAGTGCGGCCTGGTGGTGACGTACGAACGGACTGACGAATAAGCTGGCGATCTATGGTCGTCGTGCATGAGTTGTCAGCCGAGCAGTCCGCCGCCGTCCTCGATCTGGCCGAGCGGGCCGCCGAGGCCGACGGGGTACCGCCCCTGTCCGAGCAGACCCTGCTTGCCGTGCGGCACGGCGGCGGCGAGCACCACCTCGTCCATGAGGGCGCGGAGCTCGCGGGCTACGCCTTCGCCGAGGCCGGGTCGGCCGAGGTGGTCGTGGACCCCGCGTTCCGCCGCCGCGGTATCGGTAGTCGGCTGCTCGCCGAGCTGCCCCAGGACGTCCGGATATGGGCGCACGGCGAGGTGCCCGGCTCCGCGGAGCTGGCCGCCTCCCAGGGCCTCCGGCCCGTCCGTACGCTCCTCCAGATGCGCCGCGCGCTCACCGAGCCGATACCGGTGTGGCGCATCCACGCCGGGTACACCCTGCGCACCTTCCAGCCCGGCGACGCCGCGGGCTGGCTGCGCCTCAACGCCGCGTCGTTCGCCTCCCACCCCGAGCAGGGCCAATGGACCGAGGAGGACCTCCGGCGCCGGATGGCCGAGCCGTGGTTCGACCCGAAGGGCTTCTTCGTGGTCACCAAGGACGACAAGCTCGTCGGCTTCCACTGGACCAAGGTCCATCCCGACGGGATGGGCGAGGTGTACGTCGTCGGGGTCGATCCGGCGCAGCAGGGCGTCGGCCTCGGCCGCACCCTGACCCTCGCCGGGCTCAACCACCTCAAGGGCCTCGGGCTGGACACCGTGCTTCTCTACGTCGACGGCGAGAACACCAGCGCCGTAAGGCTTTACGAGTCCCTCGGGTTCCGCCGGTACCAGGTCGATGTCCAGTTCGGACGCTCGTTCACCTGACGGCAACGCCAAATCGAGACATTCTTCCCGAAGCATCCCAACGCTGTTCACTCCCCGTTCACCTGGACCGCTCCGAGCCGTTCACCTGGCCTTCCTACCTTCATTCCTGACGGTGACCCCACCTCCCTGACCTAGCACGGGGATCACCGCAGTGACCTGGAGGAACAACCCGTGAAGAACGGCATCCGGCTTGCGGCCCTCGGCGGCGTCATCCTGACCGGCGCTCTGGCGCTGTCCGCCTGCGGCTCCGACGACAACGCCAATGTGGACCCCTCGGCGGCGCCCGCGGACGGCAACTGTGTCGAAGCCACCGTTAACGCCGCAGGTTCGAGCGCGCAGAAGAACGCGATCGACGAGTGGATCAAGAACTACACCGCGAACTGCGCCGGTGCCGTTCTGAACTACAACCCGAGCGGCTCGGGCGCGGGCATCGAAGCCTTCAACGGCAAGCAGGCGTCCTTCGCGGGCTCCGACTCGGCCCTCAAGCCCGAAGAGGCCACGGCCGCCCAGACCCGCTGCGCCGGCAACACCGCGCTGAACCTGCCGATGGTCGTCGGCCCGGTCGCGGTGGCCTACAACCTGGAGGGCGTCGACGGCCTCCAGCTCTCCCCCGTGACCCTGGCGAAGATCTTCGCGGGCGAGATCAAGAAGTGGAACGACCCGGCGATCGCCGCGGACAACCCCGACGCCAAGCTGCCGGACGAGGCCATCACCACCGTCCACCGCGCTGACGAGTCGGGCACCACCGACAACTTCACCAAGTACCTCACGGCCGTCGCCCCCGACGTCTGGAAGTTCGAGGGCGGCAAGGTGTGGACCGCCCCCGGCGGCCAGGGCGGCACCAAGTCCGACGGCGTGACCACGCTGATCAAGCAGTCCAAGGGCGCCATCGGCTACGTCGAGATGTCCTACGCCGAGAACGCGGCCCTCTCCACCGTCAAGGTGCAGAACGGCGCGGGCGAGTTCACCGAGCTGACCGCCGAGAGCGCCTCCAAGACCATCGCGGGCGCCGAGGTCACCGGCACCGGCAACGACCTCGCGCTGAAGATCGACTACGCGACCAAGACCCCGGGCGCCTACCCGATCGTCCTGGTCACCTACGAGATCGCCTGCGAGAA
This sequence comes from Actinocorallia herbida, assembly GCF_003751225.1. Taxonomy (NCBI): domain Bacteria; kingdom Bacillati; phylum Actinomycetota; class Actinomycetes; order Streptosporangiales; family Thermomonosporaceae; genus Actinocorallia; species Actinocorallia herbida. The sequence goes on along the minus strand of NZ_RJKE01000001.1, from coordinate 9,547,863 downwards.
GGGCCTCACCGGCCCCGAGGGCGAGTTCGTGAAGTCCTTCCTCACCTACACCGCCTCCGACGCCGGCCAGGCGGCCCTGGAGGGCCTCGGCTACGCGCCGCTGCCCCAGGAGATCATCACCAAGGTCCGCGCCTCCGTCGAGGCGATCGCGGTCTCCTGAGCGACCGGGCCTCGTAGAACGCGAGCAAGGCACTGAGCGCCGAGAACGACCGAAGCCCCTCCGCCGAGACCGGCGGAGGGGCCTCACCCCGTTTCAGGGAATTGGCAAACTCCGAGGGAGGAGCTGGTGTGACCAGCATCGACGAAGTCCAGAGCCGGGCCGTCGGCGCGTCGCGGAACAGAAGGGCGATCAGCACGGGCAGGCGGGGCGACAAGGTCTTCCGGGGCGCCGCCCTCGGATCCGGCATCTTCGTCCTGGTCATCATGGGCGCCATCGCCGCCTTCCTGATCTGGAAGGCCATTCCCGCGCTCCAGGCCAACGAGGGCAACTTCCTGACCGACACCGAGTGGCGCGCCAACGGCGATCCGCCGCGGTTCGGCATCGCCCAGCTCGCCTTCGGCACGATCATGTCGGCGTTCCTCGCGCTGCTCATGGCCACACCCGTCGCCATCGGCATCGCGCTTTTCATCTCGTTCTACGCGCCGCGCAAGCTCGCCGACGGGCTCGGCTTCATCGTGGACCTCCTCGCGGCGGTCCCGAGCATCATCTACGGCCTCTGGGGCCTGCACTTCCTGGTGATGAACGCCGACCCGGTGATCGAGTTCCTCAACACCTACCTCGGCTGGTTCCCGCTCTTCGCGGGCGAGAACGTCGGTGGTCAGTCGATCTTCATCGGCTCGGTGGTCCTGGCGATCATGATCCTGCCGATCGTCTCGTCCATCTCGCGCGAGGTCTTCCTCCAGGTCCCGACCCCGCACATCGAAGCGGCCCAGGCGCTCGGCGCGACCCGCTGGGAGACCATCCGGCTGTCGGTCCTGCCCTACGGCCGCTCCGGCGTCATCAGCGCGATGATGCTCGGCCTCGGCCGCGCGCTCGGCGAGACCGTCGCCATCGCCCTGGTGCTCTCCACGGTCGCCGGGATCAACTGGCACATCCTGGAGCCCGGCGGCAACACCTTCGCCGCCAACATCGTCCGCACCTTCGGCGAGTCCGGCGACATCGGCCGCAGCGCCCTGATCGCGTCCGGCCTGGTGCTCTTCATCATCACGATGATCGTGAACATGGCGGCCCGCGCCGTCGTGTCCCGCCGCAAGGAGTTCACCGAATGAGCGCGCTCGCAGCCAACACCGCCAAGACCGGGCAGGCGATCCCGACGACGTCGATGGGCCGCAAGCTCAAGGACCGGGCAGTCCTCGTCGCGGTCTACGTCGCCTTCGCGCTCGCCGTCATCCCGCTGATCAGCCTTCTGTACAAGGTCATCAGCGAGGGCGCCCAGGTCATCAGCGCCGACTTCCTGCTGAAGTCGATGAACGGCATCGGCGGCCGGGACTCCGGGGGCGGCATCTACCACTCCCTGGTCGGCACCCTGGAGCAGGTCGCGCTGGCCAGCGTCATGTCGATCCCGGTCGCGGTGCTCACCGCGATCTACCTCGTCGAGTACGGCCAGGGCAAGCGGCTCTCCCGGACGATCAGCTTCTTCGTCGACGTCATGACGGGCATCCCGTCGATCGTCGCGGGCCTGTTCGTCCTCGCCTTCTGGATCCTCGTCCTCGGGTTCGAGGTGTCCGGCTTCGCCGGCGCGCTCGCCCTCGCGGTGCTGATGATCCCGACCGTCGTCAGGTCGGCCGAGGAGATGCTCAAGCTCGTGCCGAACGAGCTGCGCGAGGCGTCCTACGCGCTCGGTGTGCCCCGCTGGCGGACCGTCACCAAGGTCGTGCTGCCGACCGCCTTCACCGGCATCATCACCGGCATCATGCTGGCCATCGCCCGCGTCATGGGCGAGACCGCCCCGCTGCTGCTGACGATCTGGGTCACCAAGGTGATCAACTTCAACCCGTTCAGCGGCGCCCAGTCGTCCCTGCCCACCTACATCTGGGAGCAGGCCAGCGACCCCAACCAGGTCGCGGTCGCCCGCGCCTGGGGTGCGGCCCTCGCCCTCATCTTCATCATCATGGTCCTCAATCTCGGCGCCCGCCTGCTGGCCCGCCGGACCTCGATCCGATAGCTGACAAGGAGTACCGCACCATGGCCAAGCGGATCGAGGTCTCGGGCCTCAACGCCTACTACGGCGGCTTCCTCGCCGTCGAGGACGTCTCCATGACGATCGAGCCCCGCTCGGTCACCGCCTTCATCGGGCCGTCCGGCTGCGGCAAGTCGACGTTCCTGCGGACGCTCAACCGCATGCACGAGGTCATCCCCGGTGCCCGCGTCGACGGCAAGGTGATGCTCGACGACCAGGACCTGTACGGCCAGGGCGTCGACCCGGTCGCGGTCCGCCGCGTCGTCGGCATGGTCTTCCAGCGGCCGAACCCGTTCCCGACCATGTCGATCTACGACAACGTCGCGGCCGGCCTCAAGCTGAACGGCGTCAAAGGCAAGTCACAGCTCGACGACATCGTCGAGTCCTCGCTCAAGGGCGCCAACCTGTGGAACGAGGTGAAGGACCGGCTCGCCAAGCCGGGCGCCGGCCTGTCCGGCGGGCAGCAGCAGCGGCTGTGCATCGCCCGTGCGATCGCGGTGCAGCCGCAGGTCCTCCTGATGGACGAGCCGTGCTCGGCGCTGGACCCGATCTCCACCCTCGCCATCGAGGACCTGATCGCCCAGCTCAAGTCGCAGTACACGATCGTCATCGTGACCCACAACATGCAGCAGGCCGCGCGCGTGTCCGACAAGACCGCGTTCTTCAACATCGCCGGGACGGGCAAGCCCGGCAAGCTCATCGAGCTGGACGACACCTCGAGGATCTTCACCAACCCCACGGAGAAGGCCACCGAGGACTACATCACCGGCCGCTTCGGCTGAGCTCCGGCGGCGTCCCATCCCTCGGGACGCCCCTCGCTCCTGGTGAGAAGGCCCACACCGCACGGCGGCGTGGGCCTTCTCCGTCATCAGGTACGGCACGGGCGGGCGGAGACCGCAAAACGCGAGTGTCGCGGCGTGTGCTCAACGACGATCATTGGTAACCATCACAGGGGGAGTGCGGTGGACACGAACGAAATACTGGGTGAAAGTTCGTCAAGGTGGTGAACTGCGCCTACGATCACACGCGGATAGTTCCCGCACTAGGAGAAGAACGTGCGCTTGCGTCTCACACCTCGTGAAGACGGCTTCTACGATCTGTTCGCCGACTCGGCCAACAACATCGTGACCGGGGCCCGTCTTCTCGTGGAACTCATCAGCGACGGCGCTGACCGAGAGGCCATCGCGGAGAAGATGCGCGCCTGCGAGCACGCGGGTGACGAATGCACTCACGCGATCTTGCACCGACTCAACGAAAGCTTCATCACCCCGTTCGACCGCGAAGACATCTACAACCTCGCGTCGCAGCTCGACGACGTCATGGACTACATGGAGGAGGCGGCCGACCTCGTCGTCCTCTACAAGATCGACAAACTGCCCTCGGACGTGCTCCGGCAGGTCGAGGTTCTGGAGCGTGCCGCCGAACTGACCGCCGAGGCGATGCCGCGGCTCAAGTCCATGCGGGAGCTGAACGAGTACTGGATCGAGATCAACCGCCTGGAGAACGAGGGCGACCGGATCCACCGGAGGCTGCTCGCCCGCCTGTTCAGCGGTGAGTACGAGCCGCTGGAGGTCATGAAGCTCCAGCAGGTCGTCGACCGGCTGGAGGACGCGGCCGACGCGTTCGAGCACGTCGCCAACACCATCGAGACGATCGCGGTCAAGGAATCATGACCACGAAGGGCCCCGGCCCGGGGCTCGCCGAAAAGGCCGACGAGGTGCCGCCGGAGTTCGCCACCGGCTCCAGCACCAAACAGGCCCGCACCACCTGGGTGTCGATCATCGGCGCGGTGGTCACCATCGTCGTCGGCATCTATTTCGTGTTCTACCTGGGGCCGTCCACCGAGACCATCGCGCTCGTCTCGGTCGTCGCGGTGGCCCTCGGCTTCAACTACACCAACGGCTTCCACGACGCGGCCAACGCCATCGCCACCTCGGTGTCCACCCGGGCGCTGACCCCGCGGGCGGCGCTGCTGATGGCCGCGGTCATGAACCTGCTCGGTTCGTTCGTGGGCGTGGGCGTGGCCAAGACCATCGCCGACATCCTCCCCGACCTCAAGGGCGTCAGCGGTCTCGCCGTCGTGTTCGCGGCACTGGCCGGCGCCATCATCTGGAACCTGATCACCTGGTGGTTCGGCCTTCCCTCGTCCTCGTCCCACGCCCTCATCGGCGGTCTCGTCGGCGCGGGGCTCGCCGCCGCGACCACGGTCGGCTGGGACAAGGTCATCGAGAAGGTCGTCATCCCGATGATCATCTCCCCGTTCGCGGGATTCCTGCTGGGCTACCTGTTCATGGTCGGCATCATGTGGGCGTTCCGCCGGGCCAAGCCCGCCAAGGTCAGCCGCGGCTTCCGCATCGCGCAGTCGCTGTCGGCCGCGGCCATGGCCTTCGGGCACGGCCTCCAGGACGCGCAGAAGACCATGGGCGTCATCGTGCTGGCGCTGGTCGCGACCGGCTACCAGACCGATACCGAGTACGTGCCGCTCTGGGTGATCCTGGTCAGCGCCGCGGTGCTGTCCATCGGCACCTACGCGGGCGGGTGGCGCATCATGCGGACGCTCGGCCGCAAGGTGATCGAACTCGACCCTCCGAAGGGGTTCGCCGCGGAGGCGACCGCTTCGTCCATCCTCTACATCGCGGCGATGGGCTTCCACGCACCCATCTCCACCACCCACGTGATCTCCTCCGCGATCATGGGCGTGGGCGCGACCAAGCGGCTGTCGGCCGTGCGATGGGGAGTCGCGGGCAACATCCTCGTCGCGTGGATCCTCACCCTGCCCGCGGCGGGCCTCATGTCCGCGGTGGTCTTCTGGGTACTGAAGATCTTCGGGGCCTGACCTCTCCGGCCAGGCCCCAGGCCCTTCCCCGAGCCCGCACCTTCCCCGGGTGCGGGCTCGGGCGGGCGTCACCGGCGCTCGACCGCCGGTTCCTCGCATACGCCGAGCACGATGTCGATCTCGGCCTCGGTGAGCCGCCTGTCCGCCACGGCGACGGCGCTCAGCAGTTCCGACACCAGCTCGATCTCGCCCAACGCGACGTCGTCGTGCAGCCGCCGGTCGAGTTCTGACAGACGCATCGTGCACCTCCTCCATGGCCCCGCTCCGGGCTCAAGGCTACGCGGCGGCGCCGTGGGATCCCATGACCCAAGCGGGCTAGCCCGGGGCTATTCGCATTACCGTCGGCCTAGCCCCCACGGGTGCCGTCCGAGGTGACCGGGTCCGGCCGGACCAGGGAGTTCGGGCCGCGCTAGTCCCCCTCGGGGCGGCGGGTCTGCTGGAGGTCGCCGAGCATCCGCTCCAGGCCCGACTCGGGCAGGTCGCGGGTGGTGAGGCGGGCGACGGTCAGGGCGTCGGCGCCGGTCAGCCCGGAGATCCGGCGGGCCTGGCGGGCGACCGTGTCGTCGAACCAGGTGTGCACGGTCCGGCCGAAGGCGAACTGCTCGCTGTCGCGGAAGCGGGCGAACCGCGTCATCAGCTCCAGGCGCAGTTCCTCGTCGACCATGTAGAGCTTCTTCTCGGCGAGCTTCACGAACAGCTGGACGAGTTCCCGGTCGGACGGCGGCGTGAAGTCCACCCGCTCGAACGTGGCGGCGATGTCGGGATTGGCGGTGAGGAACGGGTCGATGTCCGTCGCGGCGAGCACCAGCATGTAGGGGTGCTCGCGCAGGCCGCGGAACAGCTCGGCGACGGCCTCGGGGGTGAGCCCGTCGGCCTTCTGCACGAGCAGCACGCCGCCCTCGGCCTGCCGGACGATCCCCGCGGTGCGCAGCTCGGTCTCCAGCGTGTCGCGGCCGACGATGTGCTCGGGGCGGCACTGGATGAGGTGGCCGGACGGGAGCACGCCGAGGGCGCCGAAGATCCCCGCGAGCAGCCCCGCGACGGTCGCCTTGCCGGTGCCGGGCGGCCCCTCGAAGATGAGGTTGACCGGGGCCTCGGCCTCACGCGCGAGGCGTTCGATCTCGGCCTTGGCCGTCTCCAGGCCGATCATGTCGGCGAGGAGGTCGAGGTAGCCGTCGACGTCGCCGCCGGGGTGCAGCGCGGGCTCGATCGACTCGGCCACACCGGAGAAGTCGGCGGCCTCCAGGACCAGGCGCTCGCGGGCGCCCCCGCCGCGGCCCAGAGCGCGGTTGTAAGCCCGTTCCAGGTACGTCTCGACCAGGCGGGCGCCCGTGAGGTCCCCGGGGCCCCTGAGGCGCACCAGGTCCTCGCGGACGGCGGCCCAGGCGACGGTGTCGAGGGACGCGCGGCGCTCGTCGGCCAGGACCCGCAGCAGGGTCGTCCGCTCCTCGATGTCGCGCAGCTCCGGCAGCTTGTAGACGCGGAAGACGCGCGCGAGCTCCGGGTGCTCCTCGGCGATCCGCCGGTAGGAGCGCGGGTCGCAGGTGGCGATCAGCGGGGTGCGGGCGCGCGCCCGGACCGTCCGCAGGGTGCGCAGGAAGACCGCGGGGTCGTTGGCGTCCAGCAGCGCGACGTCGAGCCGCTCCAGCAGGACCGCCGAGCCGCCCGGGTCGAACAGGGTCGCCAGCCGCTCGAGCGCGAGGCCGCGCAGGTCCTCGGCGTCGCGGACGACCAGGGCGCCGTCGGAGACGATGCCGGAGATCATCCGGGCGAGCCTGCGCTGCCCGGTGTGCGGGGTGCCGACGAGCAGCACCGACACCGCGACCGGGCCCGTGTAGGCGGGCTCCATCCGGGTCGCGGCCGGACCCGGGCCCCCGTCGAAGCGGGTCGCGGCACCGGCGCCCGCGTCGAACACGGTGGCCTGCGGGTCCGCGGGACGGCCCGGGTCGAACATCGTCGCGTTCGGATCGAACGCCGCGCCGCCGCCCCGCGCGGGCCGGTCCAGCATGGTCGCCGGCGGCTCGCCGGAGTCCCCGGCCGGACGGCGTGCGCCGCCCTGGTCGAGCATCGTCGCCTGCGCGTCGAAGGGCGCCTCGGCGGGGCGGCGCGGGCCGCCCTGATCCATGGACGTCGGCGCGTCGGCGGGCGTCCCCGCCGGACGGCGCGGGCCGCCCTGATCCAGCATCGTCGCCTGCGGGTCGAAGCCGGCGTCGCCGCCCCGCCCCTCCCCGGCCCGGTCCGGCCCGGACGCCTGGGCGTCGGCGGGTTCCCCTGCCGGACGGCGGGGGCCGCCCCGGTCGAGCATCGTCGCCGCCGGGTCGAAGCCGGAGCCGTCGCCCTGCCCGTCCGGGACCGTGGGGTCGGACCCGTCATCGAGACCCAGGGCGCCGGGCGGCGCGACCATCGTGCGCGGCGGCTCGGCGGGCTCCGCGGCGGCGGGGCCGAAGGCGCCCGGCGGGGCCACCATCGTGCGCGGCGGCTCGCCCGGCTGCGCGGACGCGGGGCCCGGCTGGGCGGCGGGGCCGAAGGCGCCCGGCGGCGCGACCATCGTGCGCGGGGGCTCGGCGGGGCCGGGCTGCGGGCCGCGCGCCTCGCGGAGCAGCCCGGCGACGTCCTGGTCGAGCATGGTGAGCGGGCTGTCGGGCGTGGGCGCCCGGTAGACCTGCGTGGAGTCGGCCGCGAACACGGGCGCGGGCAGCGCGTCGAGGAACGCCGCGGCGTCGTCGCGCGGGTCGTGCACGAACGTGACGCCGCGGCGGGTGACCGTCGCCGCCTCGGGGGGTCCCTCCGGCGGCGGCGCGATGTCGCGGACCGGACGGGCGGGGACCGGCGCGTAGTCGAGGAAGTCCCCGACCATGGTCTCCGACATGACCTGGGTGCCGTGCACGGGCGCGGCGGGCGTAGGCCGGGACTCGGCCTGCGGGGTGGGCACGGGCGGCTGGCTCGGCCCGTCGGGGCGGTCGAAGCCGATCGGGCCGGTGCTGTAGGCGTCGGGCTGGGGGCCGGGTTCTCCGCCGCCGAGCAGCCGTCCGCCGAGCCGACGGGCCCTGCCCCACGCCTTCTCGAACACCTTCCCGGCGTTCTGCGCGAGTTCCTCGGCCGTCGGACCGCGCTGGGCCGCCCCCGGCCGACGCACCCCGGGCTCCGCGGGCTGCGCCTGCTGGTCGAGCGCCGCGGCCTGATCCTGCGGCCCTGCCGCGCCCTGGTCGCCCTGCGGCCCCCACGGCGCGTTCTGCTGCCCCTGCGCGGGCCCGCCTTGCGGCGTCCCCTCCGGCCCCCCGGCCTGCGGTGACCACGGGGTCCCCGCTCCGGCAGGCTGCTGCGCGCCCCACGGCGCGCCGGGCTGCGGCTGCTGCTGGCTCTGCCGCGGATTCCACCCGCCTTGCGCGGGCGCGTCCTGCGGCTGCCCCTGCTGCGGGCTCCACGCGGCCTGCGCGGCCGCGTCCTGCGCCTGGCCCTGCTGCGGATTCCATCCGGCCTGGCCCGGCGCGTCCTGCCCCGGACCCTGCGGGCTCCATCCGGCCTGGGCGGGCGCGTCCTGCGGCTGCGGGCGCTGTCCCGTCCCGGCGGACGGCTGGGCGCCCCACGCCTGCGGGGGCGGGGCGGGCGTGGTGGCGGTGGCCCGCTCGACGCCGACGAGTTCGGCGAGCACCGCGATCGCGGCGGGGAATCCGCGCGGCCTGGCCGGGATGCCCCCGCCCAGGCGGCACCAGGCGAGGTCGAGGGCGCACAGGGCGGCGAGCACTTCCTCGCGCTGCGCGGCGGTGCCCGCCCGCAGCGGCTCGGGCAGCCGGTTGGCCTCGGGCCAGAAGCGGCGGCGCAGCGGATGCCCGGCCTGCGCGACCATCGCCTGGACGGTGAAGCGCAGCTCGGGGTCGAGCCAGCGGGACACCTCCTGCACGACGTCCTGCCGGACCACCGAGAGGTCCGCGGCCAGCAGCGCCGCGGCGATCAGCCGCGGCTCGACGAACGCGGCGCCGCCCGGCTCCCCCGCGGCGGCGACCAGGGTCTGGGCGAAGTCGTAGAAGGCGTGCCGGAAGCCGTCGCCGGGCGAGCTCTCCACCCGCAGCGCCGAGGTGAGGTGCGGCGGGCACCGGGTGATCCACAGCTGCGCGACCGCGACGTCGCCGTGCGGCAGCGCGCCGTAGTCCACCTGCGGGTCGGCGAGGGTGCTGCCGAGGATCGCCAGCAGCGCCTCGGCGCGCGCGGCGAACCGCGGCTCCTCGCGCAGCACCGACGCGGTCGCCCACATCGTGCGCAGGACCACCACGGCGGCCTCGACGCGGTGCGCGCGCAGCCGCTCGACATAGAGGGAGGCGAGTTCGGCGAGGGTCGGCGGGGTGAGCCAGCGCGGGCCGTCGATCCGCGGCAGCGGAGCGGTCCGGTAGGGCTCCCACAGGCCGAGGAGCTTGGCGTCCTCGCGCGCGTCGAACACCGGCGCCGCGGCGCACCACAGCACGGTTCCCCAGCACGCGGCGACGGTGCTGGGCACGGTCGGGAGGAAATCCGCGATCCAGCGCGCGGGGTTCTCGGGCAGGGGGTGGTCCTGCGCGTTCAGCGTCGCCGCCGACTCCAGGGTCGCGCGGACCCGTCCGGTCAGCGCGCCGAGGTCGGCGCCGAACGGCGGCAGCACGGCCGCCGCGCGCGCGGTGAAGTCGGGCCCGATCGGCACGACGTGCGGGGGCGGCGGCGAGCCGGGCTGCGCCTGCTTCCCCGAGCCGCGCACGTGCGCGGCATAAGGCGGCGGGCACAGGTACCACTGCGTGTCGCCGGGATGCTTGCGATACCAGCGCGCCCACGCCCCGAACAGCCACTGGGTCCCGTCGGGCAGCTCGACCACCTGCCCGGCGAGCGCGTGCTCCCGCTGCCCGGGCCGGGCGCTGGGCCACCAGCTCGCGCCGACGACATCCCGCACCGCCTGCTCGGCGGCGCCGAACGGATCGTCCCGCCGCTGTTCTCCCGGTCCCCATGCCACGCGGGCCATGCTAATTGATTACCTCCATTCGACCCCTCGGTGCTGGCGCGCCTTCTCCATGTAGTGGGTGGAGGTGTGCTCCAGGATGAGGCGGTCGTCGTCGTTCAGTTCCCTTACGACGCGCGCGGGGGCTCCCGCGACGAGAACTCCGGAGGGGAATTTCTTGCCGGGGGTGACGAGGGCGCCGGCGGCGACGAGGGTGTGGGCGCCGATGCGGGCGCCGTTGAGGACGATCGCGCCGATCCCGATGAGCGCGCCGGTCTCGACGTGCGCGCCGTGCACCATCGCCTTGTGGCCGAGGGAGACGCGGTCTTCGAGGATCGCGGGCGAGCCCGGGTCGGAGTGCATGCAGCTGAGGTCCTGGATGTTCACGCCGTCGCCGACGATGACGGCCTCCTCGTCGGCGCGCAGGACCGTCCCGTACCAGACGCTCGCGTCCGCGCCGAGGCTGACTTTTCCGACGACGACCGCGCCCGGCGCGATCCAAGCTGTCGGGTGGATTTCCGGCTCATATGCGCCCAGTGCGCCCAAGAACGTCATGAGCCGTATTGTGTCTGGTTCGGGGTGCGGACCCCGACGGCGACCCGCAATTCACGCGAGTACCGGCGTTTCGGTTGCGCGAACAGGTCAGACCGGACCAGAGTCAGCCTTGAAGCCTGTACTGAAGCCAGTATCAGGGGTCACCCCAGCGCCCCTAACCGAACCGACACCAGCAGATTCCCCGGTCACGGGGCCGACCGCCTGAGGCATCATGAGCAACGAAGCAGAGATCCTTCCGAATCTTCTCCGGGACGAGCAGTTCGAGATCGTGATGCGGGGCTACAACCGCCGTCAGGTCGACGAGATGATCACCCGGTACCAGAACCAGATCCGCGACCTCGAGGCGCGCCTCCAGCGTTCGCTGGACGACGTCGAGCGCACCCGCCGGGAGATGGTCGAGGTCCGCGAGGCCCGCAAGCCCACCGGTGACGACCTGAGCGACCGGCTCCGCCAGATCATCAACCTGGCCGAGGACGAGGCCAAGGAGAAGATCGCCCAGGCCGAGGACACCGGCAAGCAGATCCGCGAGGCCGCCGACAAGGACTCCAAGCGCATCATCGACGACGCCCGAGGCCAGGCCGAGCGGGACGTCGCCACCGCGCAGGACAAGGCGGGGCAGGTGCTCAACGCGGCGAAGAACGAGTCGGAGAAGGTGCTGACGGCCGCGAAGCACGAGGCCGAGCAGACCGTCACCAGCGCCCGGCTCGAGGCCGAGCGCACCCTCACGCAGGCCGAGCGCCGCTCCACGGTCATCAACGAGGACGCGACCGAGCGGCTGAACCACGTCACCAAGAACCACTCGCAGGCGCTCCAGCGGCTGACCGAGATCAGCCACACCCTCAGCGCGCTGCTGCGCGCCGAGAACGAGGCGGGTCCGCTGGAGAAGATGGTGGACGACGCGGTCGCCAAGCCGGTCCGCAAGCCCGCCCCGGCCCGTCCCGCCGTGTCCGCCGCGCCCGCGCCGGAGCCCCGGCCGACCCAGACCGCGCCGCTGCCGCCGGTCCAGGCCGAGCCCGTCGAGCAGGTGAAGCCGCTCGCGGCCCCGTCGGCCTCCGCGGTGTCGGCCACGCCGCCCGCGTCGGTGTCGGCCTCCGCGCCGTCGCTCTACAAGGACGAGGACGAGCTGCGCCCGTCGCCGCTGACGAGCCCGCTCTCGAACGACCTCGGCATCTGACCGGTGCTCCGCTAGCCGGACGCCGCTCTACCAGTCGCGCCGCCGGCCCTCCTTGAGGGTCGAGCGGCGCTTCTTGCTTTCCAGCCGCCGCTCGACCGCGCCGCGCGAGGGCCGGGTGGCCTTACGGCGCTTGGGCGGCGGGGCGAGGGCGGTGCGCAGCAGTTCGGTGAGGCGGTCGCGGGCGGCCTCGCGGTTGCGCAGCTGGGAGCGGAACTCCTCGGCCCGGATGGTCACCGTGCCGTCGACGAGGCGGCCGGCGAGGCGGCGCAGCGCGCGGTCGCGCAGGGACTGCGGCAGCGACGGCGACCCGGCGACGTCGAAGGTCAGCTCGGCCGCGGTGGACGAGGTGTTGACGTGCTGGCCACCTGGGCCGGAGGAACGCGAGAAGCGCCAGCTCAGCTCCGCCTCGGGGAGCTCCACCGAGACGTCGCGCGTGACCTCGATGAGGAGGGGACCGTTGGCGGACATGACCCCATTATCGGAAACTCCCGGGACGCGCGCGACGCATTAAACCGTGGGCCACTGGAAGTACTGCAAGTACTTACTTACACTCGACCCATGAGCGAACCCGGTCTCTTCAAGGACGGCGACGTCATCCGGCGCGTCACGCAGGAGGGCATCCTCCTGCTGGGCGGAGGCGTGGCCTCCATCCTCCAGACGTCCCACCCCGGAGTGGGCCAGGGCGTCCACGACCACAGTTACACGTTCGACAACCCGTTGCTACGGCTGCGCGGCACCATGGAGTGGCTGACCGCCGTCCACTTCGGGACACGCGAGGAGGCCGAGCGCGTCAGCGCCTTCGTCGGCAAGATGCACGACAAGGTGAACGGTCCCGGCTACGACGCCCAGGACCCTGACCTCAAGGTCTGGGTGGGCGCCACGCTCTTCGACGTCTCCGCGCGGCTCTACCAGGCCCTCTTCGGCCGCCTCCCGGAGGCCGAGCTCGAGGAGTACTACCAGCAGACCCGGATCTACGCCCAGATCCTCGGCGCGCCCGCCGAGCTCCAGCCCGCCGACCTCGCGGAGTTCCGGGCCTACTACCGGGCGAAGGTCAAGGAGTTCGAGCTGACCCCGGCGTCCAAGGAGGTCGCCCGGCTCGTGCTGTATCCGAAGGCCCCGTGGTACCGCCGTCCTGCGCTCGTGGCGGTCCGGTTGGCTTCCGCGGGCCTCATGCCGGAACCCCTGCGGAGTGCTTACGGCTGGGCCTGGTCGCCCGCGCGCGAACGCCGCTTCCTCGTCCTGATCAACGTGCTCAGGCTGGTCTATCCCCGGTTGCCGCTGTCGCTTCGCACGGCGCCCCGGGAGATGTTCCTGACCTCGCTGCGGCACCGGCTCGCCAAGGCCGAGCGGGGAAGGCCGCGCAAGAAGATCCGCTCGGCCGACGCGGCCTGAGCCCCGGCGGGGAAGACCGGCAAAGGGAAGGGCCGGGCCCGCGCGTCGAACGACGGGGATCTACGACGCGCGGGTCGGCCCGGATGACGACGGGATCGGAAGCTCCACCCCCCAGTGGCCCCCGATCCCGTCGGTCTCGGTGGCGTCAGTCGGTGACCGACGCCGAGCTTGTGATGATCTGGTCCGTGACCGTCCTGACCAGTTCCGCCGGAATGGCGAACCCGACGCCGATGCTCCCGGCCTCGGTGCCCGTCGTGGCGATCGCGGTGTTGATCCCGACGATCGCGCCGGTGCCGTCGGCGAGCGCGCCGCCGGAGTTGCCCGGGTTGATCGCGGCGTCGGTCTGGATCGCGTTCTGGATGACGGCTCCCCCGGTCTCCTGGACCGCCCGGTTCAGCGCGCTGACGATGCCCGCGGTGACCGAGCCGTCGAGCCCGAGCGGGCTGCCGATGGCCACCACGGTGTCGCCGGCGGCCAGGTTGCGGCTGTCGCCGAGCGTCGCCGGGACCACCTGGCCTACGCGGGACGCCTTGATGACGGCCAGGTCGTTGTCGGCGCTGGTGCCGACGACCCTGGCGGGCGAGGTCTTCCCGTCGCTGAACTTGACGGTGATCCCGGTGGCGTCGGCGACGACGTGGTCGTTGGTGACGATCATCCCGTCGGCCCGCAGCACCACGCCGGAGCCGGTCGCCTGCGCGCCCGGCGAGTTCGCGGTGATCGACACGACGGAAGGCTGCACGTTCGCGGCGATCTCACTGATCGTGGTGTGCGCGGCGACCCCGTTCGCGACGGTCACGGCGGTCGTGCCCCCGGTGATCGACATCGCGCCGACGGCGCCCGCGGCCCCTCCGGCGAGGGCGAGGGACAGGGCGAGGCCCATGCCCACCAGCGCGCGGCCGGTCCTGGGCCCGCGCCGGGGCCTGACTGGACGCAACCTGTAGCCGACGTGCTGCGGCATCTCCTCGGTCACGTGTCCCCCCGGCCGGCCTGTGCGGAGCCGGACGCGGTTTCGCCCGACACATCACACAATGCGGGGAAAACCTGAAAGATTCCTTAACCAACTGTGGGCGAAGGTAAAGAATTCCGCTCCACTCGGCCCGCGCACCTGACGATCCGATGACCGGAACCGGGTCCCGGCCCGGGAAACGGCGCAGGCCGCGCCCGGGTGGGCACGGCCTGCGGCAGAACCTGCGGAACAGGAGAGGTTACTCTCCGCTCCAGTTCGGCTTGCGCTTCTCGGCGAAGGCCCGGGGGCCCTCCTGCGCGTCCTTGGAGCCGAAGATCGGGTTGGAGATCTCGCCCTGCTTGTCCCACATCTCCGCGGTGGACCACTCGGCGGACTCAACGATGATCTTCTTGGTGGCGGCCAGCGCCAGCGGGGCGTTCTCCGCGATCTTCGCGGCGAGCTCCTTGGCGGTCTCCAGCGCCTTGCCGGGCTCGGCGATCCGGTTGATGAGACCGAAGGCGGCCAACTGCTCCGTGCCGTAGAAGTCGCCCGTCAGGGCCATCTCCATGGCGATGTGGAACGGGATGCGCTTGGGCAGCCGCATGAGGCCACCGGCGGCGGCGACCAGGCCGCGCTTGGGCTCGGGCAGACCGAACTTGGCGGCCGAGGACGCCACGATCATGTCCGCCGACAGCGCGATCTCGCAGCCGCCCGCGAGGGCGTAACCCTCGACCGCCGCGATCAGCGGGGTCGCCGGGGGCTTCTGGACGATGCCCGCGAAGCCCCGCTCGGGGGTGAAGGGCAGCTCGCCGGTCAGGAAGCCCTTGAGGTCCATGCCGGAGCAGAACGTGCCGCCCGCGCCGGTGATGATGCCGACGGCGAGGTCCTTGCGGCTGTCCAGGAGGTCCAGGGCCGCGCCGACGCCCTTGGCCACGTCGCCGTTGATGGCGTTCTTGGCCTCGGGGCGGTTGATGGTGATGACGAGAACGCCACCGTCTTCTTCAACGAGAACTGCGTCGCTCATGTGTGACCCTGCCTCTTACTTCGGCTGGAAGCGGATGCCGCCGTCGAACCGGACGGTCTCGCCGTTCATGTAGTCGTTCTCGATCAGCGCGATCGCGAGGTGCGAGAACTCCGACGCCTTGCCCATGCGCTTGGGGAAGGGGACCGGCGCGTACAGCTTGGCCTTGAACGCCTCGGCGGCCTCGCCCTCACCGTAGATGGGGGTGTCGATGATGCCGGGGCAGATGGTGTTGACGCGCACGCCGATCGCGGAGAGGTCGCGGGCGGCGGGCAGGGTCATCGCCACGATCGCGCCCTTGGAGGCGGAGTAGGCGAGCTGGCCCGTCTGGCCCTCGAGGGCGGCGACGGACGCGGTGTTGATGACGACGCCGCGGGCGCCGTCGGCGTCGGCGGGCTCGGTGGCGCCCATGGCGGCCGCGCCGAGGCGCATCAGGTTGAAGGTGCCGATCAGGTTGATCTGCACGACCTTCTCGAACGAGTCGAGCGGGTGCGGGACGTTGCCCTTGCCGACGGTCCGGGTGGCCCAGCCGATGCCGGCGCTGTTGACCACGACGCGCAGCGGCGCGCCGGTGTCGACGGCGGCCTGGACGGCGGCCTGGACCTGGCCCTCGTCGGTGACGTCCGTCTGGACGAAGACACCGCCGACCTCGTCGGCGAGCGCCTTGCCCTTGGCCTCGTTGAGGTCGGCGATGACGACCTTCGCGCCCTTGGCCGCGAGGTCACGGACGACCGCTTCGCCGAGACCGCTCGCGCCACCGGAGACGACGGCGGAGACTCCGTTCAGTTCCATGAGAGCACCTTACCTGAGGAAACCGAATATCGTTCGGTTGATGTTACCCACTGGTCAGGCCCGAAGAATAGCCACCCCCCACTTACTGCCACCAGGGCGGCCCGGCCAATCCTCGATGACGCCCTCGGCGACCCCTTCGCGAAGCCCCTTCCGGACTCACGCGGGCGGCGTCGGAAGGGTCTCCAGACAGCTCGGCAGCGCGCCCTCCCACGAGCACCACGCGGGCGGGATCACCGGGGTGTACCCGGCCGGGACGCCCCGGTCGGCGATGATCGTCCGGTAGGTCGGCACCGCGTCGGTGGGCCGCCGGACCAGGCCGGGGTCGCCCGCGACGTCGACGGTGTAGAGGCCGAAGCGCGGCCGGTAGGAGCCCCACTCGTAGTTGTCGGTGAGGGACCAGTAGTTGAAGCCCATCATCTTCACGCCGTCGCCGATCGCGCGCTGCACCCAGTACAGGTGGTCGCGCAGGTGGTCCGAGCGCGTGTAGCCGTCGGCGCGCGCCTTGCCGTCATCGGTCGGCATCCCGGCCTCCACGACGTACACCGGCAGGTGCGGAAGCCGCCGCTGGTAGTCGCGCAGGACGTAGTACAGGCCCTCCGGCTCGGCCTTGACCTTCCAGTAGGCGCCGGTGGCGGCGTTGATCGCCGAGAGGTTGAAGACGCTCGCGCCGTAGTAGTAGTCGACGCCGATGAAGTCGAGCTTGTCGGTGACCTGGGTGAACAGGGCCTGGTCGAAGAGCCCGTTGAGCACGTTTCCGTAGGCGATGTTGGTGGACACCATCGCGGCGGGGTCGGCGGCGTGGATGCGGTCGTAGGCGGTCCGGTGGGCCCGCACGAGGTTCTTGCGCATCTTCGGCACGTCGAGCACGGACAGGCTGCCCTCGGTCAGCTCGTGGACGACGTACTGGCTCGCCTCGTTGAAGGTGATCCACACGACGCCCAGCCCTCGGTACCGGTCGGCGACGAAGTCCACGAACCGCAGCCAGTCGTCGGCCGTCGCGGCGTTCGCCCAGCCGCCCTGGTCGGCCACCCAGCCGGGGTGCACCCAGTGGCTGAGGGTGATCATCGGGCGCATGCCCTCGGCCCGGATCGACGCGATCAGGTCGTCGTAGTAGGCGACCTCGGCCCAGTCCCAGGAGCCCTTCACCGGCTCGACCCGCGCCCACTCGACCGACGTGCGGAAGATCCCGACGCCGAGGTCGCCGGCGCGCTCGACGTCCTCCCGGTAGCGGTGCCGGAAGTCGACCGAGTCCCGGTAGGGCTCCTTGTCCTCCGCGTAACGCGTCCAGTTGCTGTCGGGGAAGCTGCCCTCCGACTGGTAGCCCGAGGACGACACCCCCCACAGGAAGTCCGCCGGGAACCGCGGCACCGCGCTGTCCGCGCGGGCGGGCATTCCGACGAGCAGGGAACCGAGCACGACCGCCAACACGCACCACGTCCGACCCACAGCACACCCCTTTCGTGCCCGGAACGTACGACGCCTCCCGTCTCAGGTGAACCCGTCCGGCCACTTCCGGACCCCGTCCGGGACCCTCACGCGGGGGGCACTTCCCCCGACGCTCCGTGCGGAGTACAACTCGGAGTGTGGAGCTGCATCCCGGGGGGAACCTGGATCTGCGGGGCACGACCGTCGACGCGGCGACCTGGGACGCCGTCCGCGCCGCGGCCACCGGACCGGACGGGGTCGTCCGGCTCGGCCGCTGCCGCCTCGATGACGCGCGGCTTGACTGCGCCGACTTCCACGGGGTGGTGTTCGAGGGAGACGTGTCCTTCGACCGCGCCGAGTTCCGCCGCGGCACCGCGTTCCGCGACGCGGTCTTCACCGGGAACGCCGGATTCCACGAGGCGGTGTTCCACCGGGGCGTCAGCTTCGACCACGCGGTCTTCCTGCGGCACGCGGGCTTCACCGGCACCCGGTTCAACGGCGACGCGCTGTTCACCTGCGTGCGCTGGCACACCGACGTGGCCTTCACCGGTGCCTGGTTCGTCGGCGCCGCCGACCTCGACCGGGCCTCCTGCGCCCGCGACGTGCAGGCGCAGGAGACCAGGTTCAGCTCCCCGATCTCGTGGCGCCACGGATCGGTCGAGCGGCATCTGCTGCTGGACCGGGCGGCGTTCCGCGACTGCGCCTGGCTCGGCCCGCTCACCGTCGGGGGCCGGATCAGCCTGAACTCCGCGCGGGCGTCCCGGACGCTGCGGCTCACCGCGACCGCGCCGCAGGTCAGCATCCGCAACGCGATGCTGCACGCGACGACGCTGCGCACCCCCGCCGACCTGTCGCACACCACCGCGACCGAACTGCACCTCCAGGGCGACGGCCCGCTCACCCTCACCGGGACCGTCGCCGACGCGGCCCGGCTGACCGGCGTCGACCTCGGCGCGTGCCTGTTCGAGTCGGCCGAGCTCGCGGAGCTGGCGCTGCGGGACTGCCGGTTCCCGGGCCGCCTCGCAGAGGAGCCCGCGGCGTGGACCGCCGACCTGTACCGCCGGCTCGCCGAGGCGACCGACGACCCCGAGCAGGCGCGCGAGTTCCGGTACCGGGCCGTGGAGATCTACCGGAAGTCCCATCCGTCGCCCTGGTGGCGTTTTCTCCTGGCGGTGTGCCGGGTGACGTCCGGATACGGCCACGATCCCGTCCGGATGCACGTCACCCTCGCGGTGCTGCTCGTGGCCTGCCTGCTGATGGCGGGGCTCGGCATCGAGGAGGGCACCGGCCTGGTGCATCTGGCCCATCCCTGAGCCCGGCGCGAGTGGGTTCAGGGATGGGCTCGAGGACACGCCGGGGCCGTCAGGGGCGGTCCTCCAGGGCCGCCTGGATCGCGGCGAGCCGGTCGGCCAGCAGGCCGAGGGCGCCGACCGCGCGGGCGACGGGGTCGTCCTCGGCCGCGCCCAGCGCGCGGGCCCGCAGGAAAGCGGCCTTGACCTCTTCCCAGCGCCGCTCCTGCTCGGCCGTCAGGGTGCCGCGCAGTTCGGCGAGCTTCAGCAGGTTCGCCTCGGCCCCGGACGTCAGGGTCTGCGCCTCGCCCGCGTAGTGGTCGTCGATGAGCGCGTCGAGCTCGGCGTCGTTCAGCACCGGGACGATCCGCTCGGCCAGCTTGTTCATGTTCCGGTAGGAGCCCTGGAGCTGGAAGCGCGGCTCGGTGCGGCTCGCGTCGGCCTGCGCCGCCGAGGCGATGTAGGCCCGGTTGTTGGCGAGCACCACCCGCTGGACCCGGAGCATCTTGCGCAGGACCGCGAGCACCTGCTCCAGCTCGACCCGCCCGTAGGGGTGGGCGAGCCGGTCGGCGCGGACCTCCGCGTCGCCGGAGGCCATCCGGACGAGCAGCTCGACGTCGGTCCGGTCGCGGGACGACAGCGGCGCGAGCACCGGGTTGGAGGTGAGGGCGTTCTCCACGTAGGAGAGCGCGAAGACCTCGTCGCGGCCGGCGAGCACGTCGCCGAGGTTCCACACGTCGGCCCGGTTGGCGAGCATGTCGGGGATCTTGAAGCGCTGCCCCGACTCGGTGTACGGGTTGCCCGCCATGCAGACGGCGAAGCGCTTGCCGCGCAGGTCGTAGGTCCTGGTACGGCCGTTCCAGACGCCCTCGATGCGGCGCTGGGCGTCGCACAGGGAGATGAACTTCTGCAGCAGCTCGGGTGAGGTGTGCTGGATGTCGTCCAGGTACAGCAGGACGTTGTTGCCCATCTCCAGCGCGAAGTTGATCTTCTCCACCTCCTGCCTGGCGGTGGCGTCGGGGGCGTCCGCCGGGTCGAGCGAGGTGACCTCGTGGCCGAGCGCGGGCCCGTTGACCTTGACGAACACCATCCCGAGGCGGGAGGCGACGTACTCCATCAGGGTCGTCTTGCCGTAGCCGGGCGGGGAGATGAGCAGCAGCATGCCCATCTGGTCGGTGCGCCGGGCCGCGCCCGCGGCGCCGAGCTGCTTGGCGAGGTTGGCGCCGATGAGCGGCAGGTAGACCTCGTCCAGCAGGCGGTTGCGGACGAACGCCGACATGACCTTGGGCTGGAACTCCGACAGCCGCAGCCGCTCCCGCTCGTGTTCCACGAGCTCGTTGCGGCGGCGCTGGTAGGCGCGGAATCCCGGCACCCGCTCTTCGGCGAACCGTCGTGTGCGCGCTAGGAACTCGTCCAGACGCAGGTCAAGGCGGCCGCCCGTGATGCGCGGGTGAGCGCCGAGGAGCCCTTCGACGGCTCCGGAGACGCCCGTCGCGGCGTCGCGCCTCGGCAGGTCGGGGCAGAGCTCCAGGGCGACGGCCTCGGGCAGATCGTCCGCAGGGACGTCCTTGCCTTCGACGTACGCGTGCAGCCACGCCTCGACGAGCTGCTCCCGCTCCCGCAGGCCGGGGAGAGCCGCGAGATCGCGGTCGTAGGCGTCGCGGCGGCCCCCTAGCGTCCGGTGGAAGCCGTCGAGCAGCTCCCGCGCGGCCTTGCCGGTGACGAACGACCCTTCGGCGAGCTCCGCGACGAGGTACTCCCCCGCCTCGTGGGCGTGGTCGCCGCCGATCCGCTCGGCGAGTTCGGCGGCCAGCTCCGCCAGCGCCGGAGCGGCGCCGAACACGGCGCGCGCCCGGCTCAGCGAGGCGGCCCTGACCCGCCAGCCCTCCCGGTCGCCTTCCGCGGCGCGGTGCGCCCAGAACAACTGGGCGGCGGCGCGGGCGGGCGGAGTGAACCTGAGCAGGCCCGCGCCGTCCCGCAGCTCCACCAGGCGCTCCAGGATGAGCGCGGCGTCGTGGTCGTGCACCCCGCGCTCGTAGCCTTCGTCGTACCGTTCGGCCGCGGCCTCACGGACCTTGTCGGCGAGCGCGTCTCCGGCCTTGACCTGGTCCAGGAGGGACCCGGCGAGATATTCGGCCCGGTACACGTCCCCGGTCTCCGACACCATGGACTGCGTCCAGTACGGGCGGGTGTCCTCGAAGCCGGGATCGGCGACGGGCGCCCGGTAGTCCGTGCCCGTCACGGTGAAGGCGAGGCCGCCCTCGTGCGGGACGAGGGTGAGCTCGGTCGGCTGGTCGTCGACGGTGAAGCGGTGCTCGCCGAGCTTGATCGTGTCGCCGTCGAACAGGTCGAGCCTGTCGCGCAGGGCGCGGCCCGCCTCTTGCCGGGCCGCCTTGACCCGGCCGTCCAGCTCGTCGGCCCGGACGGGGTCGCCCAAAGTGCGCAGTTCGGCGGCCGTCGCGTGGAGTTTCGCGACCATGGTGTCGGTCGCGAAAAAGGTGTTGACCTCCTCCAGCGACCCCAGGCCCGCGACCCGCCTGCCGACCCCGCCCAGCACCCGGTCGGCCGAGGCGACAAGCCGGTCGGAGCGTCGTGTCCGCTCGTCGAGCAGGGCCTGTTTACGCGAGGAGAACGCCTCGTAGACGTCCTCGCGTTTCGCCGAGAGCTCGCCGAGGAAGTCATCGAACTCCGCGAAACGCGATTCGAGCGCCTCGATCTGGAGCAGCAGCCTGCCGAGATGCTCGTCGCACGACCGCGGGTCGGCCGCGGCCGCCAGCGCCGCGGTGACCGCCTGGCCGAGCAGCGTGAACTCCGCGGCGAACGCGGCCCTGCCCTCGACCTCGAGCAGGTCCCTGCGGCGGCCCTCGAGGATCGCGCGGGCCCGGTTGACCCCGCCGAGCACCTCGCCGATCCCGGCCAGGACCCCCGTCCGGACCGTCGCGTCCGCGAACTCCAGCGATCCGACGATCTCGGTGACGCCCTCCAGGGCCGTCGCCTGCGCGGTGAGCCTTTCGGCGACCGGCACGGCCTCCGCCACCGTCCCGAGCGCGCCCGCCCGGTCCGCGAGCTCCCGCACCTCGGCGCGGTAGCCGTCGAACGCCTCGGGCCGGCCCAGGAACTCCACCGCCCGCTGTGCGGCCGAGGCGAGATCGTCGGTGAGGCCCGCGGCGAGCGCGTCGAGGCGCTCCCGGTCCACGTGGCGCAGCTCGCGCAGGGTCACCAGGTGGCCTTGCCTGGCGCGGAGCGCGGCGAGGCGGCTTACCCAGTCGTCGGCGCTCGCGGGGGTCTCGCCCCTGACCCTGCGGACGAGCGCGGCGATCTCGGCGGCGGCCTCCTCGACCGCATCGGCGGCCCTGGCCGTCAGCTCCCGAACCGACTCGAACTCCTCGAGCACCTGCGCCGCGGTGGTCCTGACCTCGCCGAGCGGCTCGGCGAGGCCGTGCTCGGCCAGCCAGTGGTGGTGGTCCGCGGCGCTGGCGCAGGCCGCGATCAGCGCCTCGAACACCTGCGTCGTCGGCGTCATCTCCGCGGCCATGCGGGCCACCGACAGGCAGTCGGAGATCCCCCTGACGAGGTCGGCGTTGCCGATCCGCTCCAGCGGGCCCGACCCGACCGGAGCCGCCTCGTCCGGCTTGAAGGGCGTCTCCCAGATCTGCATCGGGTGCGACCTGGCAGGCTCGTCGGAGTCCGCCCGGAAGACGATCAGGGTCCCGTCGTCGAACAGCGAATAGCCGTGGCCGACGATCGGGGCCGCGACCTCCTTGCGGATGACGTTGTAGGGCAGCAGGAGGGTGCGGCCTTCGGCGCGGTTGTGGAAGACGTACATGACGTCCTCCCCGTTGCCCGCCTTGATGAGCCGTTCGAACTCCAGCCCCTCGGTGGCCGTGTCGAACGTCTTCACCACGTCGGTCTCCAGGTAGAAGCCCCCCGGGAAGATGATCCCGTGGTCCTCCGGGAGCCTCCTGCACGCCTGGCCCATGCCGTCCAGCCTGACGACGGTCTTGGTCCGCGTGTTGAAGACGAGGTGCCGGACGACCTCCTCGTTGTAGGGCCGGATGCGCAGAAGGATCAGCGCGCCGACCCTGGCGTAGGAGATGTCCGCGTCGGCGAGGGACTGCAACGGCTCGTCCACGGGCTCGCTGTAGACGCCCTCGCCGGTCTCGGTGTTGTTCTCGATCTTGATGGTGAGGTCGCCGCCGACGGTCTCGACGAACACCTCGCCCTGGACGGAGATGTGCGGGTGGCGGCCCTCGACGTGGTCGGCCCGGGTCGCCCGGGTCCAGGCGAAGTCGAACGCGGGCGGGTAGACGTTGTCGCGCTCGCCCCGGTTGTCCAGGTACGCCCCGTCGGCCGACCAGCGCAGCACCCGCTGGTCGGTGCCGGTCCGGAACACCGCGAGGAGCTTGCCGTCCAGCAGGCGCAGCTGCATGAGCCGGGCATCGCGGTAGTACCGGTACAGATCACCGAAGTCCTTGACGAACCCCGGCTCGGCGAGCAGCGGCAGGTCCACCGGGGCGAAGGCGAACGTGTCGCCGTCCCGGCGGTAGGCGTGCGCGGAGAACACGTCGGCGACCGCGGTCTCCGGCCGCATCCCCACGTACACGTTGTAGCCGAACAGCATCACCCCGCCCACCGCGACGATGTCGCGCGGCACGCAGTGGTTCTCGGTCCGGATCCGCTCGGTCCCCACCAGCCGCAGCTCCGCGCCCCCGAAGACCGCGGTGCGCTGCCCGTTCAGCGCCGCCGCCCGCTCCTTCAGGACGGCGGCCTGGGCCGTCAGCCGGGACCTGAGGACCTCATAGGTCCCGGCGTCGAGTTCCGTCACTTGCCCTTCCCGTTCACCCGCTCCAGGACCTCGCCGACGAGCCCGGTGACGAGCTCGCCGGTGAGCGGCGCGTTCTCCACGAACGCGTCGGCGCTCTTGCCCAGCGAGATCGAGCCGACGAGCTTGTCGAGGAAGACGCTGTCGCCGCCGACGATGTCGATGTCCGCCGACTCCAGGCCCTTGGCGAGCACCTCGGCCTGCGCCTTGGCGACCTCGCGCTGCATCTCGATCCCGGCCAGGCGCAGTTCCTTCTCGGCCTCCAGGGTGAGGCGGAACTCCTCGTGGCCCCGGCTCGCCTCGGTGAGCGCGGCCATCGCCGCGGCCTTCTCGGTGAGGCCCTCGGCCTCGCCCTTCAGCTTCTCGCGCAGCGCGTCGGCCCCGGCCAGCGCGATCTCGCGATCGGCGATCGCCTGCGCCCTGCCGAGCTGCTCGGCGCCCGCGGCCTCGGCCAGCGCCTTCTCCCGCGCGACCTGCGCCTGCGCGAGACCCAGCTTCTCCGCGCCTTCGGCCTCGGCCAGCGCCTTCTCCCTGCGCACCTGGGCCTCCGCGCGGCCCTCGCGCTCGATCGCCTCGGCGCCGCGCTCGCGGACCACCGCGTCGGCGAGGCCCTCGGCGGCGGCGTCGGCCTGCTTGCCCTCGGCCAGGCGGATCATCGCCCGCGCCTCGAGCTCGGCGGCCTGCTGCTTGGACTCGGCGAGGATGATCGCCTCGCGCGCCCTGAACCCGGCGGCGGTCTCGGCGGCCTCGGCGGCCTTGATGTCCTTGACCAGGTTCTCCTGCGCCTCGGCCTCCGCGGCGATGATCGTGGCCTGGCGCATCCGCTCGGCCTCCTCGATCACCCGGACGCGCTTGATGTTCTCCTCCTGCTCGACCACGGTCTTCTCGACCGCGACGCGCTCGCGCACGACCTCGGCGATGTCCCGCTTCTCCACCTCGACCTCGCGGTCCTTGGCGATGGTCGCCAGCTCCGTCGCCCGGTCCCGCGCGACGACCTCCAGCAGCCGGTCCTTCTCGATCCGCTCGGACTCGACCGCCACGACGCGCTTCTTGTTCAGCTCGGCGACCGCGACCTCGCGGAGCCGGTTCTCCTGCTGGACGCCCAGGGACTCCTCGGTCTTGATGGCCGCCGTCTCCGAGCGCAGCCGCTCCTCGGCCCGCACCCGCGCGGTCTCGGCCTCCTCGCGGGCCCGGACGGTCTCGATCTCGCGCCGCTGCCGGATCTCCGCGTCCTCCTTGCGCCGCTCCAGCTCCAGGACCGCCTCACGGGCGTCCACGTCCTGGCGGGTGATCTCCTTCTCCTCGTTGCGCTGGAACTCGTTGGTGCGGATGTGCTCGATCGCGGTCAGTTCGGTGATCTTGCGGATGCCCTGCGCGTCGAGGATGTTGTTGCGGTCGAGCTGGCCGACCGGGGTCTGCTCCAGGTAGTCGATCGCCGCGTCCTCAAGGCTGTAGCCGTTGAGGTCGGTGCCGATGACCTCGATGATCTGGTCGCGGAACTCGTTGCGCATCGTGTAGAGGTCGACGAAGTCGAGCTGCTTGCCGACGGTCTTCAGCGCCTCGGAGAACTTGGCGTTGAACAGCTCCTGGAGGGTCTCCTGCGACGAGGCCCGCGTGGTGCCGATCGCCTGGGCGACCTTCACGACGTCCTCGACGGTCTTGTTCACCCGAACGAAGAAGGTGATCCGAATGTCGGCGCGGATGTTGTCGCGGCAGATCAGCCCTTCCCGTCCGGTCCGGGCGATCTCAATGGTCTTGACCGAGATATCCATGAACTCGGCCTTGTGCAGGACCGGGAGCACCACGGCCCCGGTGAAGGTCACGTCGACCTTCTTGACCTTCGAGACGATCAGCGCCCTGCCCTGCTCCACCTTCCGGAAGAGCCTGCTGATGATGAAGATCATGCCGACGACGATCAGGAGGACGACACCCGCCAGGACGGCGATGCCGGTCGTCACTGTGTCCATATGACTGCCCTTCGCTCAAGGGGGTCCGGCGCGGACCGGCCGGGAGTCCGGCCCGCGCGCGGTGAAACCTTCGCTGCGGCGGAGCGCCGCCTACACGTCTTTGCGGTGCGGGTCGAGCGCGGCGTCGTAGGGCATGACCCAGAAGTACTCGCCCGCCGCGTCGTAGTCGAAGATGAGTGCGGCGTCGCCCGCCCCGAGCGGCTCACTGCCCACCCGCCGCACCTGGACCAGGGCCGTCGACCCGTCCTCCGCGCGCACCTCGGCCTGGCCGAAGCGCTCGGTCACCGTGCCGGTCCGCACCACGCACAGGCGGCCGACGAAGTCGTGCCGCGACGGCACCGGGGATTCCGGCAGCACGTAGCGCAGCGGGTTGAGGAGGAGCCGCGCCGCGAGCCAGCCGCCGGCGAGGGCGCCGACGACGACGAGCGGGTTCGGCCCGAGCCAGGACGTCCCGGCGAGGCACAGGAACCAGGCGACCGCGACGAACAGCGAGATGATCACCGAGGTCGGAATGCCGCGCAGCCCGAGCGCGCCGAGCAGGTCGGTGTCATCGGCGAGCGCGTCGAGCCCCGCGATGGCCAGTACCCAGTACAGGACGACGATGCCGAGCAACACCGTGAACACCACGGTGGGCATTCCCAGTGCGATCTCGGCGAACTCCTTCATGCCCGGTCAGACGCACTCGCGATCAAGGCGGTTCAATCCGGGACGAAGTTTCCTTGGCTTTCTCTTCCGACATGTGCCGTATGACGCGTATGCCGGTTGAAGGCCCGCCATGTCACGATCCCGGGCGTTTCGTCAGCATGAAGTTCTCGCAGCGGGTGGGCGTCCCGGTGAAGGTGAGGGCGCCGTCGGGCTCCCGGCGCGGAGTACCGCTCAGGTCGACCATGGCATAGCCGGCAGGCCGCGAAATCCACCTCGTTCCCTTGAACGTCACGACGCCGTCGGCCAGGTCCCCGCTCATGGCGTAGCTGCCGTGGGGATCCCCCACCGGATCGCTCCCCCGGTAGAAGACGAACTCCGCCTCCAGCGCCTGTCCTGCGGGCTGCACGGTCAGCTTCAGCGCCCGCGCCTTCCCCGAGCACGTGTAGCCGCCCGTCCAGGTGCCGACCAGCTCGTCCGCGGTGATCGCGGTCCGCCTCGGCGGAAGCGGGCCCTGGTCCCGCAGCAGGACGGCGGGCGCGAAGGCCACGAGCAGCGCCGAGAGCACCGCGATCAGGGCCACGGCCCCGCCGATGACCGCGGCGACGACGACCGCCGGAGAGCGCCGCGGCGGAGGCGGCGGGACGGGCGCGAGCGCGTAAGGGCAACCGGGCGCGTGCCCGTAAGGGGCGCCGCAAGAGGAGCAGGGCATGGGCGGGGAGACGGCCTTTCGTGGGGAGCGCGACGCGGGTCAGTGGCCCTTGAAGGCCTCCGCGAGCCACCACGACGGCTCGCCGTCGGCGACCTTGGCGTCGATGAGCAGGGGGCGGTCGCGCGGCCCGGCGAGCCAGTCGGCCACACCGGAGAGGTCCTCCGGGCCGCGCACGGTCACCGCGGCGAAGCCGTACCCGCGCGCGACGGCCGAGAGGTCGGCGTCCGGGAACGTCACGAACCCGGCGTCGGCCTCGGTCCTGCCGAAATGGTGGATCTCCGCGCCGTAAGCCGCGTCGTTGTAGACGATGACGACCATCGGCAGGCCGAGCCGGACCACGGTCTCCAGCTCGGCGGCGGCCATGAGCAGGCCGCCGTCGCCCGTCCCGCACACCGGGAGCCGTCCGGGCTGGGCCAGCGCCGCGCCGATCGCCGACGGCAGCCCGAGCCCGACGGACTGGAACGCCTGGCTGAAACAGAGCCCGAACTCGTCGGGAACGTCCAGGAACATGGTCGGGTAGCCCAGGAAGTTGCCCGAGTCGACGGCGAGGACCCGGTCGCGGTCGAGCATCCGGTCCAGCGCGATGGTGAGGGTGCGGGGGTCGATCCGCCCGGGTGTCGCGGACCCGGTTCCCGGGGCCGTGCCGAGGTCCTCGTACGGCACCTTCCGCCAGCGGCCTTCGCCCTCGATCCGCGCGCGCACCTCTTCTGTCCGGTAGCTCTCCTTGGCCCCGTCGGCCGCCAGGGCCGCGGTGACGGCCCGCGCGGTGAGCGCCGCGTCGCCGACCACCCCGAGGTCGACCGGCCGGTGCCGGCCGGGCGCCAGCGGATCGAGGTCCACCTGGACGACCGTGGTGTCCGGCCCGACGAGTTCGCCGTGCCGCATCGTCCACATGTTGAGCGCGCAGCCGAACGAGACGAGCAGGTCCGCCCCGCCGATCAGCTCGGCGGCCAGCGGCGTGCTGAAGCCGCCCGACACGTCGAGGTCGAACGGGTCGCCCTGGAACAGGCCGCGCGCGACCGCCGACGTCGCCAGGAGCGCGCCCGACGCCTCGGCGAGCCTCCGCAGCTCCGGGCCGGCGCCGCGGCCGCCCCGGCCGGCGATGAGCACCGGCCTGCGTGCCCGCGCGAGCAGCCCGGCGAGCCGCGCGACGTCCGCGGCCGACGCCTCGGGCGCGTCCTGCGGCACGTGCGGCGGCGTGTCCGGCTCCGTGCTCTCCGCGGCCTGGACGTCCAGCGGCAGGTTCACCAGCACCGGGACGCCCCGGGCCAGCGCCGTCCGGTGGGCGAGCACGATGTCGCGCACCGCGCTGCCCGCGGTGATCCGCATCGACACCGCGCCGACCGACTCCACCAGCCGGTCCTGGGCGATCCGGAAGTTCGAGTGCACCGCCGCGGCCGCGGGCTCCGCCGCGAGCACCAGCATCGGCGTCCCGCTCTTGGCGGCCTCCCCGATCCCGGTGACGGCGTTCGTCAGCCCGCAGCCCTGGTGCACCGTGAGCACCGGGACGGTGCCCGACAGCCGAGCGAACGCGTCGGCCATCGCGGCCGCGCCGCCCTCGTGCCGGGCCGCGGTGTACCGCACGCCCCGCTCGACCAGCCCGCGGGTCACCGCGTAGTTGCCGCTGCCGATCACCCCGAACGCGTGGGCGACCCCCAGCTCGGCGAGCTTCTCCGCGACCCGCTCATGCACCTTCATGGCTCAGGCGTCCACCAGCGCCAGCACCCGCGCGGGCGAGCCGGAACCGCCGACGATCGGCAGCGGCGCCGCGATGAGCAGCGCGCCGCGCGGCGGCAGCTCGGCGAGGTTGCGCAGCTGGGTGAGGCCGTACTTGTTCGCGCCCAGCAGGTACTGGTGGCACGGGAAGGCCGGGTCGAACGAGTGCGCGGCGCCCGCGTCGGTCCCGACGGTCTCGACGCCGAGGCCGATGATCCGCGGATCGTTCGCGAGGAACTCCGCGCACTCGACGGACACGCCGGGGGTGATCGGGCCGTGCTCGGTCGGGTTGAGGAACTTGTGCGCGTCCTCCCCGTAGACCGACCAGCCGGTGCGCAGCAGCAGCCACGTGTTGTCCGGCAGGACGCCGTGCTCGGCCTCCCACTCGTGGATGTCCTCGACCGTCAGCAGGTAGCCGGGGTACTCCTCGACCTTCGCGGTGACGTCGATGACGCAGGCCTGGCCGAACAGGCGGCGGGCCGGGACCTGCGAGACGTCCTCGCCGTCCCTGCCGGTGATCCAGTGGACCGGGGCGTCGAAGTGGGTGCCGGTGTGCTCGCCGCACGCGAAGTCGTTCCAGTACCAGGCCGGGCCCCGGTCGTCGTACCGGCTGATCTCGGTCCGGCTGAACTGGACGGTGTTGGCGAAGGGCTCGGGGAGCTGGAGGATCGGCGTCCCCTCGTGCAGCGGCGACGTGAGGTCCACGACCTTGACCGAACCGTCCAGCGCACCCAGCAGACCTGCGACGACACCCATTGACCCACTCCTTGGCGAAACACTATGAGCGGGACATATCGAATCACTTGCGCGGGCTTCTCACCAGTGCGAACGCCCGGCGCGTCGCGGGCCGGGGCGCCGCGGTGATCATGAGAGCCGGCCGACCGCCGCCCAGACCGGGGCCTGCTCGACGGGCCGGGGCGCGGCGCCGGGGTCCGGCCGCCACCGGACGGCGTAGACGACGCCGGGCTCGACCGGCTCGAACCCGTCGAGGAAACGGGCCACCTCGGCGCTGTCGCGCAGGAACAGGCCGCTGCTGGACCGCCGGGCGTAGGCGTCGGTGAACTCCTTGGAGTCCGGGCGGTCCTCGGCGTTGGTGCCGTGGGTCAGGGCGAGGTAGCTGCCGGGCGGAAGGGCGTCGCGCAGGATCCCGACGATCCGGAACGGGTCCGCCTCGTCGTCGAAGAAGTGCAGGATCGCGCTGAGCAGGACGGCCACGGGCTTGCCGAAGTCGAGGAACCCCCTGGCCTCGGCGAGGATCGCCTCGACGTCGGCGAGGTCGCCCGCGAAGACCGTGACGTTGTCCGTCCCGGAGAGCAGCGCCCTGCCGTGGGAGAGCACGATCGGGTCGTTGTCCACGTAGACGACCCGGCAGGCGGGGTCGACGGCCTGGGCGACCTGGTGGACGTTCTCCTGCGTCGGCAGCCCGGCGCCGATGTCGAGGAACTGCCTGATCCCGGCCTCGCCCGCGAGGTAGCGCACGGCGCGGCCCAGCCAGGCGCGGTTCTCCACGGCGGTGGCCTGCGCGAACGGATACATTTCCGTCAGCATCCCGACCACTTCCCGGTCGGACTCGTAATTGTCCTTGCCTCCCAGCAGCGCGTCGTAGATGCGGGCCGAGGAGGGAACTGTGGGGTCCACCCCACGCGGCGCGGTTTCTTCCGTCACGGGGTGATCATAAACACCCAACCGACAAAACTCACTCTTTTCAATTTTCCCGACATTCTTGACGGGCATGCGGTGAAGGTCGGTGACCGGACACTCCCGGTCGGGAACGTTCCGTATTCACCTCGGCACGGCGAGATAAGTGGCAGTCTTTTACCCGTGCAGACGGGTTACACCGACGACGGGCAACTGCTGCTCCTGCTCACCGGGGCATGGCAGCTGCTGACCGGCCGCGCCCGTGCGGCCGATCCCGACGCGCCGCCGGACGAGCTGATCGCGTTCTGGTCGGATCCGGCGATGGAGTCGGTGGCGCCCCGGGCGGCGCTCTGGGCCCCCGAACCCGGGGAGCCCGTCACAGAACCCGGGCGATCCGCTCCAGGGGAGCGGTCATGAGGGACGCGTCGAAGGGCACCACGGCGGCCTCGTAGCCCTCCCAGCGCAGCGTCCGCATCCAGTCCCAGCTCGCCGCGAGCTCCCCGTCGATCACCGCGAGCTGCGCGCCGATCGCCGGCGCCGCGCGGTGCCGCAGCACGAGGTTGCGCCACTGGCCGAGCCAGCGCCGGAAGTCCTCCATCATCCCCTCGGCCGCCGCCGCGAGCTGCGCGACCCCGTGCAGCCCTTCGTTGACCCGGCGCACATGCCCGGCCATCTCCAGCGCCCCGGCCGCCGCCGCGTCGCACAGCAGCGGCACCGAGCCCAGCGACGCGCCGGGCGACAGGCCGTCGTGCACCT
Source organism: Actinocorallia herbida (assembly GCF_003751225.1). Taxonomy (NCBI): domain Bacteria; kingdom Bacillati; phylum Actinomycetota; class Actinomycetes; order Streptosporangiales; family Thermomonosporaceae; genus Actinocorallia; species Actinocorallia herbida. Next base: position 9,517,040 of record NZ_RJKE01000001.1, on the reverse strand, counting down.
CGGCCGCGAACGCCGCGGACATCTCCGCGTGCACCCGGGCCAGCGCGATCCAGAACCGCAGCCGGGCCACGTCGCCGCGCAGCCGCGACAGCTCGGGTCCCAGCCGCTCCAGCGCCAGCACCGCCTCGCCGATCGGCTTCGCCATCACCCGTGCCACGTTCGCCAGGACCGGCACGTCGACGGCCACCTCCGAGGCCTCCTGCGCCGCGGCGACGGCCCGCTCCAGCCGGCGCGCCACCTCCAGCACCTCCTCCGACGCCCCGGTCAGCTCCCCGCACACCCTCTGGTACACCGCCAGGCGCCCGACCAGCTCCCCCAGCACCCCCTGGAGCTCCTCGGTCCCGCCCAGCACCTCGCCGATCGCCCCGCGCGCGTCGGGCCGCGCGTGCGCCCGCACCGACCCCGCCCCGCGCGCCGCCACCTCCGCGGCCGCGGCCTCCACCATGAACGCCTCATAGGACGCGTACCCGTACCCCAGCAGCTCTTCCTCGATCACCTTGGCCCCCGCCTCCGCGGCGTCCCTCCGGCTCCCCCCTCCGCGCCGCACGACCTCCTCCGCCCGCGACGCCTGCGCGTAGACCCGCTCCGCCACCTCCCGCAACCGCGTCCGCGGCACCACCCTGACCGACAGATATTTCTCACCTACCGGACAGATAGTGGCAAATACCCAATACTCCCCGCCCTGCTTCGTGGAATTACGAACATAAACCCCAACCGCCCTTCCCCGCCCCAACCTCTCCCACACAATCCGAAACACCCCACCGGGCATCCCCCGATGCCGCACCAGACTGTGCGGCTCCCCCACCATCTCCCCCAGCCCATACCCGGACACCCGCGCGAACACCGAGTTCCCCTCCCTAATGACCCCCTTCCCATCCGTCACCGAAAAGAACAACTCCCCGTCCCCCAACATCGCCCCTCTTCTCCTCTCGCCACCAACCCCTCAAACCCCCAAATCTAGCCCCTCCCCCACCACCCCACCAATTCCCTGCCGCCCACCCCCCGAAATGCCCGAATTCCCCACCCCAAAGGACCAAAGCCCCCTACCCCGAACCCCCCACCCGGCCCACAAACCCGCTGCCCGCCCCCTGCCGTCCGACCCCGACGGCCGCCCCACCGGACGGCGGCCCCGAGACCACCCGGCCGCGGATTCCGCCACCGCCGGTCCGGGGTGGCGGCCCGGGCCGCTTCGGCCTCATCAGGGCCTCGCCCAGAGCGCTCCCTTGCGGCCTCTCACCGGGCGGCGGGGTCAGTCTTCGGATGCCTCAGTGCGCTCGCCGGGCGCGCTCTCGTCCGGTTCGTCCAGCGCCTCGCGGTGCAGCCCGCCCACCTTCTCGAGCAGGCCCTCGACCATGGCCCGCCGACCCGCCCCGCGCGTCTTGACGGCATGACAATTCGGACACAGCGCGATCATCTGCTCGGGGTGGTCCCGCCCGTCCTTGGCGATCTCCCGCACGTGGTCCACCTCCAGGATCGGATGGCCGCGATCCGTCACCCCCGGCGCGTCGCGCTCGCAGAACTCGCATCTCCCCCGACTGCGCTCCAGCACCGCCCGGCGCGCGGCCCTGGAGCGGACGTGGCCGTACGTCCGCCGCTCACGCCGGCGCCCCGGCTCCTCCCTCTTCTCCGTCAGCCCGACGAGCCTGCCGTACTCCTTCCGAAGAGCCACCCCCGCGAGCGGCCACCACCGGGATTCTGGCCCATCCGGCACGTCCGTACCGTCGCCCGAGTGCGTCGAACTCCGCGAGTACCGCCAGGACCGCGGCGCGGTCCACCTCTGCCAAGGCCATCGCCCGACAGTAGCCCGAAGGCTTGGGAAGGGGAGATCAGGGACATAGGGATCGCTTGCCGAAAGGACTGTAAAAGCCCCAGATCTTGGGATCCGGGGCTTTCGGGGTGGGTCAGGGGCGGGTGCCGGGGGAGTCGACGATGGCGGAATCGAGGTAGACGTTGCTGTAGAGGAGGTCACCGTCTTTGACGCCGGGGGGAAGGACGGCGGGGGCGGAGGACTTGTCTCCGGTCGGGTGGAAGTCGCTGTGGAGGTCGTAGAGGGTGCGTTCGCCGAGGAGCTCGAAGGTCTCGGCGTCGAAGACGAGTTCCTGGCGGACCGTGTTGTAGGTCTGGCCCACGGCGATGCCGGTGCGGCCCTCCAGGTCCGTCACGCCCTCGGAGAGGTCGACGCCGGGGATGCCGGCGGCGGCCTTGAACAGCGCGGCGAGCGACGCGCCGGGGATGCGGCGCTCGCGGACGGTGTCGCCCAGGGTGTGGAACGCCTGCACGTCCGCCGGGTTGCCACCGCGGGAGCGCTCGTACAGCCACGCCTTGGCGGCGGCCGGGTCGGTGGGCACGGTCGTCAGATAGGCGGCGCCGTTGTTCGCGCAGCCGGTGGGCGGCTCGGACAGGTCGGATCCCCCGGCGCCTTTCTTCACCTCGCCTTTCGTCGCCTCGCCTTGCGGCCGGTCGCACAGCCACTCCCGGATCGGGGAGCGTCCGTCCGTCGTGCGCTGGTCGAGGTAGCCGGGCTGCGCACCGCTCGCCGACAGCCAGACCTCACGGACGGTGTCGAACGCGGGCTGGGCCGGGAGCTCGGTGCCCACGACGGTCTCGGCCTGGTGGCTCTTGGACGAGAAGTAGAGGTACTGGCCGGGTCCGGGCTTCGGGTCGGGTTCTGCGGCCGCCGCCTCCGACGCCTCGGTCAGCACCTGCTCGGCGCTGACCAGCCGAAGGTCGGGCGCGCCGGGCGCGCCGAAGGAGGGCGCCGGGGCCTCCTGGACGCCGGTGCCCGCCACCGCGATGGCGACGGCGGCGGCGCCCGCGAGGACGGTCGCGAGGCCGCCACCGAGGATCAGCCGCCGCCTCGGGGAGCGACGTGGTGTGGTGATCTCGTTCATCAGGTGCCGCCTCCGGGTCGATGGCCCAGACAGGTCCCGTCGGTCCGGAATCGTCATGACAGTTCCTCCCTGAGAGTGGTCTCGCCCGTTCTGTGTCCGGGGCGCGGCACCGGTTCCCGAAGTCTTTCCCTCGCCCTGCTGAGGCGCGACCGGACGGTCCCGACGGGGACGCCGAGCGCCGCGGCCGCCTCCGCATAGGACAGTTCCTCCCAGACGCACAGCACGAGGACGTCCTGGTATCTCCGCGGCAGCGCGGCGATCCCGTCGAGGACCGCGCGCATCCTCCGCTGGTCGTCGATCCGCCCGGCGACGTCCGCGCTCTCGTCCTCGACGGGCATGTGCGGGAGCCGGCCGAGCGCCTCCCGGTGCCGCCGCAGCGACCGCCGGTGGTTCCGCACCACATTGGTGGCGACCCCGTACAGCCACGGAAGCAGCGAGTCCCGCTCCAGCCGGACCGACGCGCGGCGCCGCCACGTCTCCAGGAACACCACCGACGTCAGGTCCTCCGCGACCGCCCAGTCGGCGGTCCGCCGGAAGCAGTAGTTGTAGACGGCCCGGTGGTGCCGGTCGAACAGCACCCCGAAGGCCTCCGCCCGCCCACCCCGCGCCTCTTCCCACAGTCCCGCGTCCGTCAGTTCGCTCACACCCGCCCCGTGTCCGCACCGCCGCCCGGGTTCCCGCCGACCGCGCAACGATCGGATCACGCGCCCCCGCACCCGCCCGCGGACACCTCCGCGCCCTGCGACCCGACCCCGGACAAACACAAAAACCCCGGACGAATGTCCGGGGTTGTGGTGGTTGGGTACCCCCAACGGGATTCGAACCCGTGCTACCGCCTTGAAAGGGCGGCGTCCTAGGCCACTAGACGATGAGGGCTGGTCTGGGAAGCAGTGTACGGGACGGGGGCTGGATAGGCGTAATCGGATTAACGGCTGGGAGTGGTGGTCGGCTGAGGGGCGGCGGGAGCGGTGGCCAGGTGGCGTTCCACCTGGACGGATTGCTCGCCCAGGCCGCCGAGGGTGAAGTCGTCCCAGGCCTGGAGTGCCCGGGTGGTGCGGTTCAGGTAGAGGATGCTGAGGTTGATCTTGGTGGGGTCCTCGTGTTCGAGGCCGCGCAGTCCCGCGGCGCCGGTGCTGCCCTGGACGAACAGGCGGGTGCCGCCGGGGAGGATCTCGGTGGCCCGCTGGTGGGTGTGGCCGGCGAGGACGAGCGGGGTGAGGCCGTCGAGGGCGCGGGCCTGGACGGGGTCGTGGACGACGGAGATCGCGGGCGGGGTGCCGAAGCCGCGGAGGGTCTCGGCGTTGAGCAGGCCCTGCGCCTCCAAGGCGGAGGACGGAAGGGCGTCGTCCTCGTTGGTCTTGTCGGGGGTGAAGCGGGGGTCGCCCGCGCCGTAGATCGTCAGGCCGGCGACCTCCTGGGCGCGGTCGTCGAGGACCACGGCGTTCTTGATCTTCGAGACCGCGGCCTCGGTGCCCTTGGAGTCGTGATTGCCCCGGACATAGACATAAGGGACTTTCAGCGTGTTGATGTTGGCGACGAAACGGTCCTCCGGCCGGGAGCCGTGGTCGGTGAGGTCACCGGAGTCGATGATCACGTCGACCTGGAACTGCTCGCTGATGTTGCGGATGACGTCCCAGGCGAGCGGATTGAGATGGATGTCGGACACGTGCAGGACGCGCACGGTGTCAGGGTCCGGCGTGTAGACGGGCAGCGTGCTCGTCGTCGCGTACAGCTCGGACACGTTCGCCACGAGTTTGGCGAGCATGCCCCGGTACTCGTCGAACCTGTCGATGACGGCCTGGGCGTCGCCGACGAGCTGCGGGGCGTTCGCCAGGAGGCCCGTGTACCGGGGCTCGGCGACGGACGACGGTCGGAAGGTGCCCCAGGCGACACCACCGAAGGCCGTCATCAGCAGGAGGGATCCGAGAGAGGCCGCCAAGGCACGTCGCCAGTCCCGGTACAAGGCGAGCGCCAGAAGGGCGGTCAGGACGAGGGCGGCCAAGACAGCGCGCACAGCCATCCAGATGACGCCCCGGCGGATCTCGTCCGTGACGGTCTTCTCCAGGGTGTCGATCGCGGCCGGGTCGTTGATGAACGACTGGGTGGCGGCGGGCCTCAACCGGGTGATCTGCGCCTTCAATAGGAGAGGCCCCGCGTGGGAGTCGAGGCGGAGGGCGCCCAGGGGCGGCACCTCCACCTCGGTGCCTCCGGACGGCGAGAACGCGAGGCTCAGGGAGGCGTCGGCGGGTCCGACGGGGGTCTCGACGCGCCCGCCGAGCAGCAGCCCGGCGAGGGTTCCCGCGACGGCGACGGCTATAAGGGAACTCCAACGCGCGGTGCGTCGGTTGAAGACACTGGAGACGACCGCGGAAAGGAGCCGACGGATGGTGGAGGCGACGGAGGCGGAGTTCGAGGAGTTGGTTTCGGAGGCCTTGGACACTATTCCTCCGCGATTGACGTCCATGATGAAGAACGTCTTCGTGGTCGTGGTGGACGAGGCGCCGGAGCCGGGCCTGCTCGGCCTGTACACCGGCATCCCCCTGACGGAACGGGGCGACTGGTACGCAGGAGTCCTGCCCGACCGGATCGAGATCTACCGTCAGGAGCACCTGGCGATCTGTGACGATCACGACCAGCTCCGCGAGGAGATCGCCGTCACCGTGGTGCACGAGATCGCCCACCACTTCGGCATCGACGACGAGCGGCTGCACGCGCTCGGTTGGTGAACCCCGCGAAAGCCCTGGGAATTTCAGCACATTCGGTCACATGCTGACGACGCTACGTGATTTGATGTCGAGAAATCGACATGTGGCGGGCAGAGCATGGGCAGGCACAGACGGCCGACGGAGCCGCGGATCACCTACCGCGAGATCTTCGCCGAACCGGAGTTCCGACGTCTTTGGGCAGCACAGACCCTCAGTTCGCTAGGCGACCAGCTGGCTCAGGTGGCCTTGGCTGTCCTCGTCTACGACCGTACCCAGAGCCCACTTCTTACGGCGCTCACCTACGCGCTGACTTACCTGCCGCCCATCATGGGCGGGCCCGTGCTGTCGGGCCTCGCCGACCACTTCCCCCGGCGCAGGGTGATGGTCGTCAGCGATCTCGTCCGGATGGCGCTCATGGGCCTGATGGCGGTGGACGGGATGCCTTTCGCGGGGCTGTGCGCGCTCGTCTTCCTGACGATCCTCATGGCCTCGCCCTTCTCCGCGGCCCGGGCGGCGCTCCTCCCGGACATCCTGGAGGGCGACAAGTACGTCCTCGGGGCGGCGATCACCAACATCACCCACCAGGCGTGCCAGATGCTCGGGTTCGTCGCGGGCGGCGCCCTCGTGGCGTTCGTGGGGACGCGGGAGGCCCTGGTCGTCAACGCGCTGACGTTCCTGGTGTCGGCGGCGGTCCTGATCGGCCTGCGGCACCGTCCGGCGCCCGCGCGCACCCTGTCGCGGCTGCGCCTGTGGGGCGGCACCCGAGAGGGCGCCCGCATGGTCTTCGGCGACCGCACCCTGCGCAGCCTCGTCAGCTTCGCCTGGCTGTGCTCGTTCTACACGGTCCCCGAAGGGCTCGCCGCGCCCTACGGAGCGACGTTCGGGGCGGACCCGCTCTACGTGGGCGTCCTGATGGCGGCGATGCCCACGGGCATGGTCGCGGGCAGCTTCTTCTTCTCGCGGTTCGTCCGGCCCACGGGGCGGATCAAGGCGATGGGGTGGATGTCGATACTGGCCTGCGCGCCGCTCGTCGTCTGCGCGCTGGATCCGGCCTTCCCCGTGACGGTCCTGCTGTGGGCCCTGTCCGGGGTCGGCAGCGCCTACCAGGTGGCGGCCAACACCGCGTTCGTCTCGGCGGTGCCCCCGGAGGGCCGGGGGCGGGCGTTCGGGCTCGCCCAGTCGGGGATCCTCGCCGGGCAGGGGCTCGGCATCCTCGTCGGCGGGGCGCTCGCGCAGGTGATCGGACCGCAGACCGTGGTCGCGCTCGCCGGCATGGCGGGGCTGTCCACGGCCGCGATCCTGGCCCTCGTGTGGACGAGGGTGCGCGGGGACGTCCTGGGCGTGGTGCTCGGCCCGGCCGCCCCCGCGGCGAAGGTCACTGCTCCTTCTTCTTGCTGAGCGGGTCGTTCTGCTTGATCGCCTCGGAGGCCTTGTTCATCGCGTCCTGCACCTTGGGCTTGTTGAACCAGCGCTGGGCGATGGAGGTGTCCTCGCCCTGCGCGGGGACGAGGATCCAGGCGAGGACGTAGAGGACGGGGACGGCGAAGCCGAAGCCCACGGTCGCGCCGACGACGGAGACGCCGGCGATCGCGAGGCGGGTGACGTTCAGGTCGAGGTTGGTCCGCTCGGCGATCGCGGCGCAGACACCGGCGAGCATCTTGTTGTCGGTCTTGCGGTAAATGGCGGTCATGACTTAAGAGTGCCCTCCGGCCGCCCCTGCCCACATCCGGGGCGGTCCCTGACCCCACCCTGAGAAGGCGCCCTGAGTAAGCTCGCGGGCGTCACACTCCGGGAGGAAGCGCCATGGACGTACTGCGGGTAGACGACCAGCTCACCCAGGACGAAAGGCTCGTGCGCGATACGGTCCGCGCCTTCCGGAACGAAGCCGTCGACCCGTACATCGCCGAGTGGTTCGAAAGCGGGAACCTCCCCGTACGCGAGCTCGCCAGGGCCATGGGCGGGCTCGGTCTCTTCGGGATGCACCTTCAGGGTTACGGCTGCGCGGGGTCCGGCGCCGTCGCCTACGGGATCGCGTGCAGGGAGCTGGAGGCCGCCGACAGCGGGCTGCGCTCGTTCGTGTCCGTGCAGGGCTCCCTGGCGATGGCGGCGATCCACAAGTACGGCTCGGAGGAGCAGAAGCAGAGATGGCTGCCCGGCATGGCCGCGGGCGAGCTGATCGGCTGCTTCGGCCTGACCGAGCCCGACCACGGCTCCGACCCCGGCTCGATGCGCACCCGCGCCCGGCGCGACGGCTCCGACTGGATCCTGAACGGCGCCAAGATGTGGATCACGAACGGCTCCGTAGCCGACGTGGCCGTCGTCTGGGCGCGCACCGAGGAGGGCGTCAACGGGTTCCTCGTGCCCGCGGGCACCCCGGGGTTCACCACGTCGGACATCAAGCGGAAGCTCTCGCTGCGCGCGTCCGTCACCTCCGAGCTCGCTTTCGCCGACGTCCGCCTGCCCGCCGACGCGCTGCTCCCGGACGCCAAGGGGCTCAAGGCGCCGCTCGGCTGCCTGTCGGAGGCGCGGTTCGGGATCGTCTTCGGCGCGGTAGGCGCCGGACGGGCCTGCTACGAGGCCGCCGTGGACTACGCCAAGTCCCGCGAGCAGTTCGGCCGGCCCATCGCGGGCTTCCAGCTGACCCAGGAGAAGCTCGCGTGGATGGAGGTGGCCCTGGGGCAGGCCGGGCTCACCGCGCTCCACATCGGCCGGCTCAAGGACGCGGGGAAGGTCACCTCGCAGCAGGTCTCGTTCGGCAAGCTCGCCAACGTCCGCGCCGCCCTGGACGTCGCCCGGCAGGCCAGGACGATCCTGGGCGCGAACGGCGTCACCCTGGAGTACCCCGTCCTGCGCCACGCCAACAACCTGGAGTCCGTGCTCACCTACGAGGGCACCCAGGAGATCCACACTCTGGTGCTCGGCGAGGCGATCACCGGGATCTCCGCCTACCGCGGCTGACGGCCGGGGCAAGCCGGACCGGGGCCTTCGCCGCCTCCGGAGTTCACTACCCTGGGCCCGTGAGCTCTGTAACTTCCTCCGGCGCCGCAGCCGTCGGTCTTGCCACCATCGCCGAAGACGGGACCGTGCTCGACACCTGGTTCCCCGCCCCCTCCCTCGCCGAGCCCTCGGGTCCGGCCGGGACCGTCGTCCTGGAGGGCGCCGAAGCGGGCGACCTCGCCGCGGCGGTCCGTACCGACGCGCGGCGCGGGGTGAAGGTCGTCGCGGTCCGCACCGTCATCGCGTCGCTGGCCGACGCCCCCGTCGACGCCCATGACGTGTACCTGCGCCTGCACCTGCTGAGCGCCCGCCTGGTCCGGCCGCACGGCCTCAGCCTGGACGGCGTCTTCGGCCTCCTGGCGAACGTCGCCTGGACGTCCGCCGGGCCGGTGCTGCCCGAGCGGCTCGAAGCCGCCCGGCTCGCCGTGCGCGCCGAAGGCGGGCACCTGTCCGTGTACGGGATCGACAAGTTCCCCCGGATGACGGACTACGTCGCCCCCTCCGGCGTCCGTATCGCCGACGCCGACAGGGTCCGCCTAGGCGCCCACCTGGCTTCCGGCACGACCGTGATGCACGAGGGCTTCGTCAACTTCAACGCGGGGACGCTCGGCGCGTCCATGGTCGAGGGCCGGATCAGCGCCGGGGTCCTCGTCGGCGACGGCAGCGACGTCGGCGGCGGCGCGTCGATCATGGGCACCCTCTCGGGCGGCGGCAAGCAGATCATCTCGCTCGGCGAGCGCTGCCTGCTCGGCGCCAACTCCGGCGTCGGCATCTCGCTCGGCGACGACTCGGTCGTCGAGGCGGGCCTGTACGTCACGGCGGGCACCCGGGTGACGCTGCCGGACGGCAAGGTCGTCAAGGCCCTGGAGCTGTCCGGCGCGAACGGGGTCCTGTTCCGCCGCAACTCGCAGTCCGGCGCCGTCGAGGTCGTCCCCCGCAAGGGCACGTGGGGCGGCCTCAACGAGGCGCTGCATGCGAACTAGGCCGTAGGACGGTTCACCGGGGCGCTCTTCAGGTGTAGTCGCGCAGGAAGAGCGCCTCGGCGACGGCCAGGTTCGCGATCTCCGACGGGTCGACGCTCTCGTCGGGCGCGTGGATGCGGGCCGCAGGCTCCTCCACGCCTATCAGCATGATCTCCGCCTTGGGGAACGTCCGATGCAAGGCGGGGCACAGAGGGATGGACGCTCCGTCCCCCATCGTGGCGACCTTCTTGCCATAGGCCTCGCACAGCGCCGCCGTCATCGTCGTGTAGGCACGGCCTCCGGTACGGGCGAGGAAGGGGCTGCCGACCCCTTCGGTCTCGATCTCGACCCTGGCGTGCCAGGGCGCCGCCGCGTGGAGGTGCGCGACCAGTGCGTCGCAGGCCGCGGCGGGGTCGATGCCCGGCGGGACCCGCAGGTTCAGGCGGGCGCGCGCGGTGGCCTGCACCGACGCGGTCGACCCGACGACGGGCGGGCAGTCGATGCCGAGCACGGTGAGCGCGGGTCTGGCCCACAGCATGTCCGAGACCGTCCCGGTGCCCGCGACCCCGACGCCGTCGAGGATGCCCGCGTCCTGCCGGAACCGCTCCAGCGGGTAGGGCGCGCCCTGCCAGCGCTGGTCGGCCTTCAATCCGCGGATCGTGGTGTTGCCCGCGGCGTCCCGGAGCGTCCCCAGCGTGTGGATGAGCGCGGCGAGCGCGTCCGGCGCGGCCCCTCCGACGGTCCCCGAGTGCAGGGCGCTCTCCATCGTCGTCACCGTGACGACGAGGCCGGCGCGGCCGCGAAGGCTCGTCGTGAAGGTGGGGATGCCCACCGCGGCGTTGCCCGTGTCCGCGATGACGATGGCGTCCGCCTCGAACAGTTCCGGGTCGTAGGCGAGCAGCCTCTCTAGACCGCCCGTGCCCTGCTCTTCGCTTCCCTCGATGACGACCTTGACCCCCACGGCCGGTTCCACGGCGCGCAAGGCGGTGAGGTGCATGACGAGGTTGCCCTTGCAGTCCGCCGCCCCCCGCCCGTACCAGCGGCCGTCGCGCTCCGTCAGCCGCCACGGGTCCGTCGTCCACCCTTCGCCGGGCGGTTGCACGTCGTAGTGGGCGTACAGAAGGACGGTCGGCGCCCCTTCGGGCCCCGGCCGGTGCCCTACGACGGCGTGGCTCCCGTCGGGCGTCTCACGGAGCTTGCACGGCACGCCCGCCTCGGTGAACGCGTCGGCCGTCCAACGAGCGGCCTCCAGGCACTCCTCCTCGGGGAACTGCCGGACGTCGGCCACAGACCGGAACGCGACCAACTCCTCCAGATCGCGTCTAGCCCTGCCCATCAGCTCCGCGACCCGTGCTCGCACCATGCCGTACTCCCCCCGCGAGTCCGTCAGTCCGGCCCTACCCCGGGCATCTTCCGCGCAATCCCGGCATGATCGCCCCCGGCCCTTGCCCTGACGCTTCCCATACGTCCGGGCCCTTGATCAGGCGAGGCCGGGGGGCTTTCTCCAGGTCGAACCCCTTGCCGGTCACCTTGCCCGGTCACCTCGGGACGGCGGCCTCCCCCGTCCGGCCTCGGGCGCTCAGGACCAGCCCTCCGCCGACCACCGCCAGGGCCATCAGCACGGCGCCGAAGGCGGTGGCGCCGACGGCCAGGCCGCTCGCGTCGCTGAGGTACCCCGCGGCGACGGGCAGGATTCCGGCCGGCACATAGCCGCCCACGTTGAGCGCGGCGTTGGCCTCGGCCAGGCGCCGTGGCGGGACGCCGGAGTTGAGCAGGGACAGCCCGCCCAACTGGCCCATGCCCTGGCCCGCCCCGGCGAGCAGCGCCGCGGCGACGAGCAGCGGGACCGACGCGGTGTGCACCGCGGCGATCAGGAAGGCCAGGGCGCCTACGGTGCTTCCGGCCCCCGCCAGGAGCACGTCGAGGCGGCTCATCCTCTGCACGGCGAACTGGACCGCGGTGGCGGACAGGAACATCGCGAACGCCATCGCCCCGGCGACCACCCGGCTGGTGCTGCCGAGCAGCCCGGAGAGCAGGGAGGGGCCGAGGGACAGCACGAACGACGTCGCGGTGATGCCCGGCGCGAAGACCGCGATGCCCAGGACGAGGTGCCTTCTGCTGTCACTCGGGACGCGCGGGAAACGCACCCACGTCGACTCGCCTCCCGTCGAGGCGGGCCGAGGCAAGGGCATGCGCAGGACGACCACCATGGCGGTGGCCAGGAGGACGGCTTCCACAACGAAGACCGTGACGGTCGGGCCGGGCAGGGTCTCCGACAGCACCCCCGCCAGGAGCGGTCCCAACCCCGCGCCGAAGACCATCGAGCAGGACGCCAGGAGCGCGGCGAGGCGCTTGCGGTCCGGGCCCGCCACGTCGGTGACGGCCGCCATTCCGGCCGAGACGACCGCGCCCACGGCGATGCCGGTGAAGAGCCGGGCCACGATCAGCGCGGCCACGCCGGGCGCCGTGGCGAAGGCGGCGCAGGCGGCGAGGGCGAGGCCGAGCGCGGGCAGCAGTACCCGGGCCCGGCCGATCCGGTCGGACAGCACGCCGGAGACGAGCAGCGAGCCGAGCAGGCCGACGATGTAGGCGGCGAAGATCACGGTCAGCATGCCCTTGGAGAAGCCGAGGTCGCGCTGCCACAGCACGTAGAGCGGGGTCGCGGCGTTGGACAGCACGAAGACCGCGGTGACCGGCCAGGCCGCCAGCCAGACCCACCGGGTCGGCACGGACCGTGCGGGCGCTCCTGGCAAGGTCGAAGTCTCAGGCATGGGCGCTCCTTGTACGAGATAACTCGAACTAGTACGAACGGAGTCGAACATAACACGCTGTACGATTGGACTCGTACAGCGATTTCACGACAGGAGCCGTCCATGCCGTCCGCCGCGACCGCCGCCAGAGAACTGCCGGAACCCCCCGGCCTGCCCGCGCCGCTGCCGGAGCCCACGGTCGCCGACCTGCGCCTGGAGGCGGTGCTGGGCGCGCTCAGCGACCCGCTGCGCCTGCGGATCGTCCGCAAGCTCCTGCTGGAGCGGGAGGAGTTCGACCACCCCTGCGGCTGGCTCGGCCTGGACCGGCCCAAGTCCTCGCTCACCCACCACTTCAAGGCCCTGCGCGAGGCCGGCCTCATCCGGCAGCGCCAGTACGGACTGGAACGCCGCAGCCACGTGCGCGTCGGGGACCTCGACGCCCGCTTCCCCGGCCTGCTCGGCCTGGTCGCGGACTGGACGCCGGACGGCCCCTGAGCGCGCCCCAGGAGGCCCACGGGACGCCCTTCGAGCGGGCGTCAACCACAGGTTGACGACGTGCGTCCGTCAACCTATGGTTGACGCATGAGCGAGAACGAACCCGTGCAGATCGAGTACCCCGTCCGCCTCGACGACCTGATCGACGCGATCAAGAAGGTCGACGCCGGCGCGCTGGGCCAGCTCCGCAGCGCCGTCATCGCCGGGGAGCACCTCGGCGAGATCGCCGATCACCTCATCGGCCACTTCGTCGACCAGGCCCGCCGCTCCGGCGCGTCCTGGACGGAGATCGGGCGGAGCATGGGCGTCAGCAAGCAGGCGGCGCAGAAGCGGTTCGTGACCAAGCCCGATGACGAGCCGCTGGACCTCAGCCAGGGCTTCGAGCGGTTCACCCCGCGCGCCAAGAACACCCTGATGGCCGCCATGCACGAGGCGCACCGGGCGGGCAACGCCGAGATGCTGCCCGCGCACCTGGCCCTCGGGCTCCTCGCCGAACCGCAGGCCCTCGCGGCCAAGGCGATCGTCGAGCAGGGCGTCACGCCCGACTCCGTGCGCGCCGCCCTCACCGCCACCCTTCCCCCGGCCGTCCCGGAGGTGCCCGAACTCATCCCCTACGACGCCCAGTCCAAGAAGGTCCTGGAGCTCACCTTCCGCGAGGCCCTCCGCCTCGGCCACAACTACATCGGCACCGAGCACGTCCTCCTGGCCCTCCTCGAGGTCGAGGACGGCACCGGCCCCCTCCACTCCGCGGGCGTCACCAAGGACGCCACCGAGGCCCGCATCACCGCCTTCATCGAGGCCCTCAAGTCCTGACCCCACCCCTCCGGAACAATCCACTGCCACCGACCGAGGCGAGATCGGTATGATGCTCGACGGGTCGTTAGCTCAATGGCAGAGCTCCGGACTTTTAATCCGTAGGTTGTGGGTTCGAGTCCCACACGACCCACCAGCGCAAACGCCCCGCGGACGACATCGTCCGCGGGGCGTTCGTCATCCGTCCCTCTACTGAGGGCCGAGCGTCGGACGTGTTCGCGGGGGGAAGGCGGAGACGCCTGTTGCGTTGGTCGTGGGTTCGGGTCCCGCATGACCCGCTCGTCGGTTGTGGGCCGGACGGCTGGGGGGCGGGGTTGTCCACAGGGGTGTGGGCGGGATGTTCGGGGGGCGGGTAGCGTTCCGGGCATGAGCGCGACGATCGTGGTGAAGGGGCTGGCGGCGGGGCATGGGGACCGGGCGCTGTTCTCGGGGATGGATCTTGTGGTGGCGCCCGGGGAGGTCGTCGGACTCGTCGGGGTGAACGGGGCCGGCAAGAGCACTCTGCTGCGCACGCTCGCGGGGGAGCTGCCCGCGGAGGAGGGCTCGGTGCGGGTCAATCCGGCGCATGCCACGGTCGGTTATCTGCCACAGGAGCCCGAGCGCAGGGCGGGCGAGAGCGTGCGGGGCTTCCTCGCGCGGCGTACCGGAGTCGCCGAGGCGCAGGCCGCGTTCGACGCCGCCACCGAGCGGTTCAGCGCGGGTGAGCCGGGGGCCGACGAAGAGTACGCGGCGGCCTTGGAGCGCTGGCTGGCGCTCGGGGGCGCCGATCTCGACGAGCGCGCCGAGGAGGTCGCCGCGGACCTCGGCCTGTCGGTCGGCCTCGACCAGGAGATGACCTCGCTGTCCGGTGGGCAGGCCGCCCGCGCGGGTCTGGCGAGCCTTCTCCTCAGCCGCTACGACGTCTTCCTGCTCGACGAGCCCACCAACGACCTCGATCTCGACGGCCTGGAGCGGCTGGAGAAGTTCGTGACGGGCCTGCGCGCGGCCACCGTCCTGGTCAGCCACGACCGGGAGTTCCTCGCCAGGACCGTCGACCGCGTCGTCGAACTCGATCTGCACCAGCAGCAGATCAACGTCTACGGCGGCGGCTACGAGGCCTACCTCGCCGAGCGGGAGATCGCGCGGCGGCACGCCCGCGCCGACTACGAGGAGTACGCCGACAAGCTCGGCTCGCTCAAGGACCGCGCGGTCCAGCAGCGCAACTGGATGGACAAGGGCGTGCGCAACGCCCGCCGCAAGGCCCCCGACAACGACAAGATCGGCAAGCGGCACCGCGCGGAGACCAGCGAGAAGCAGGCCGCCAAGGCGCGGCAGACCGAGCGCGCGATCGAGCGGCTGGACGAGGTCGCCGAGCCGCGCAAGGAGTGGGAGCTGCGCATGGAGATCGCGGCGGCCCCGCGCTCCGGCGCCGTCACCGCGACCGCCCGCGACGCGGTCGTGCGCCGCGGCGGCTTCACCCTCGGCCCGGTCACGCTGGAGATCGGCTGGGCCGAGCGGGTCGCCATCACCGGCCCGAACGGCGCGGGCAAATCCACCCTCCTGGCCGTCCTCCTGGGCCGGCTCACCCCGGACGAGGGCTCCGCGTCGCTGGGCCCCGGCGTCGTCGTGGGCGAGGTCGACCAGGCCCGTCGCCTCTTCGAGACCGGTGCCCCTCTGCTCGACGCCTTCCGCGCCCACGTCCCCGACCTCTCCCCGGCCGACGCCCGCACCCTCCTCGCCAAGTTCGCCCTCAAGGCCGACCACGTCACCCGCCCCTCGGCCACCCTCTCCCCCGGCGAACGCACCCGAGCCGCCCTGGCCCTCCTCCAAGCCCGCGGCGTCAATCTCCTCGTCCTCGACGAACCCACCAACCACCTGGACCTCCAGGCGATCGAACAACTCGAATCCGCCCTCTCCACCTACCCCGGCACCCTCCTCCTCGTCACCCACGACCGCCGCATGCTCACCGCGGTCGAAACCACCCGCACCCTCCACGTCGAAGCAGGCAAGATCACCGAACTCTGACCGTGCCGGGGCCACGTCCAGGAGTTGCGGCGGACCTCCCGCAGGCCGCGGATCACCTCCACCGAACAGCTGACGCTGCGCGGTCACCCCCTTCCTGCCGGAATCGGATGAACGCCGACGGAAGCTCGGCTGGAACGCCGACCGCGGGCAGGTCGTCGAGCTGCTGCGCGCCGTCGCCAAGGTCCGCAACGAACGGATGCGCTTCAGCGCGGACGAGACCGACGGGGCCGGGTACCGGGCGATCCATGACCTGCTCGACCTCCAGATCGTCGACCCGCGCCCTCAGAAGACGTCTCCTCCGCCGCTGATCGTGGTCAGGGGTGGAGGAGGGATTTCAGGTGGGTGAGGACCTTGGGGGATTCGCGGAGGCCGTCGTGGGCGTGGTCGGGGGTGACCCAGGGGGTGAGGCCCTTGATGGCGGAGGCGGTGGTGAGGGACATGTCCCGATCGACGTACATGTCGTCGGCGTAGATGGCGGCGGCCACCGGGACGGTGTTGCGGGCCAGGGCGGCGGGGTCGTAGAGGGCCGGCCAGTCGGTGAAGGCGGCCAGGGAGTGGGCGGCGTCGCGGAGGGGGGCCAGGGAGGCGTCTTCGGCGAAGAGCCAGGGGTAGATCATCTCGCCGGTGAAGCGGAAGGGGGCGGAGCCGTCGAACTCGGGGAAGTCGGCGCGGACGCGGTCGGCGGCCCAGTCGGTGGCGGTCCCCTGGGCGTAGATGGCCTCGTGGAGGAGGGCGTACAGGGGGTGCTCGGCAAAGGAGAGCTTGGCTTCCAGGCGGCGTAGGAAGACCTCGGAGAGGAGGGACGGGGCCGCGAAGGCCTCCTCCAGGAGGTAGTGGAGATCGTCGAACTCGGCCTTGGTGCCGAAGCCGAGACCGGCGGTCTGGAAGCGGCGGACGGTCAGGCGCTCTCCGGACGGAAGGCGGACATCGTCCGTGCGCAGGATGTCCGCGACGCGCAGGGCGATCTCCTCATCGCCCGGGTAGCGGGCGAAGAAGCCTTCGTTGTGGGCGAGGACCCGGGGGTAGGCGGCCCGGTAGACGTCGTCGGCCGTCGCGGTGAGGGACGGGAGGCCGCCTGTGATGAAGACCTCACTCAGGCCCTCGGGCGCGAAGGAGAGGTAGGTGGTGGCGCAGAACCCGCCGAAACTCTGCCCGAGGACGCTCCAGGGGCGTCCGCCGGTGAGGCGGGCGCGCAGCAGCTCGGCGTCCTTGACGATCGAGTCGGCGCGGAACAGGCGCAGCCGGGCCGCCGCGTCGGGGCGGCCGGCGAGGGTCTGGCGGGTGAGCGGGGTGCTGCGGCCGGTGCCGCGCTGGTCGAGGAGGACGACGCGGTAGTCCTGCGCGGCGGCCTCCACCCAGACGGGCAGGCCGCGGGGCGCACGGTGGCCGGGGCCTCCCTGGAGGTAGAGGAGCCAGGGCAGCCCGTCGTTCTCGCGGGACTCGGCGACGATCTCGCGGGCGAAGAGCGCGATCCGCTCGCCCGCGGGCGCCGCGTGGTCGAGGGGCACCTCAAGGAGATGATCTATCAGTACATATCCCGAGTGGCGGTGGATCACCCGCTGATCGTGCTCTGTCATCGCCTCTAGGTACCTGTCCTTTATGTGTATATTTTTCAGGTTAATGGAGGAGGGCAGGTCATGCAGCTAGAGCTCAGGCATCTGCGCACCCTCTGCGCGATCGCTGACGCCGGGAGCCTCAGCCGCGCCGCCACTTCCGTCGGGGTCTCGCAGCCCGCGCTGACGGCGCAGCTGCACCGGATCGAGGAGTCGTTGGGCGGCCAGTTGTTCCAGCGCGGCAGGTTCGGGGTGCTCCCGACGCCGTTCGGCCAGTTCGTGCTGACCCGCGCCAGATCGGTGCTGCTCACCGTCGAGGAGCTGATCACCGGCGCGTCCTCGCCGGAGAACCGGGCGACCCTGCGCATCGGCGGCTATGCGACGCCGCTGCTCACCGGGCTCGTCCGCCGGCTGTTCGCCGAGCCCGACGCCTCGATCACCGTGCACACCGAGTACTCGCCGCGGCTGCTGCTCGACCTCCTGGCCGCCAAGCGCCTGGACGCCGCAGCGCTCGTCGACTACCCGGGGTACGAGCCGCCCGTGCCGTCGTCGGTGGAGGTCAGGCCGATCGCGATCGAGCCGATCCACGCGCTGGTGCCCGCCGCGCACCCGCTGGCCGAGGCCGCCGAGATCGGCCTCGCCGACCTCGCCGACGAGGACTGGGTGCTCACCCCGTCCGACGGGGTCGGCTGGCACGAGTACGTCTACACGACGTGCGAGGAGAGCGGATTCACCCCGCGCGTCCGGCACATGATGACCGAGCAGCCCATGACGCGGACCCTTGTCGCCGACCACGGGGCGGTCACGCTCTGCCAGGCGACCGCCGTCGCGACGCCCGGGGTGGTGATCCGGCCGCTGAAGGGCGCGCCGCTGCGGCTGCGGCACGTCGTGGCCTGGCGGACGGACGGCCCGATCGCGCACCGTTCCGGGGAGTTCGTGGCGATGGCCGTGGCCGCCCATGAAGAGGCGTCCCGGCGGGCCTGACCAGAAGTCCCAAGGCGGACGGGACGGGGACCCCTGGGCGCCCGGTGGTCCCGGCGGCGATGCTCTCTTCAGGAAGAGGGAGTGAGTCGATCATGAACATGGGACGGGGCCTCGCGATCCTGCTCGGCGCGGGACTGCTCACGGGGTGCACGGCGAGCGTCCAGCCCGCGGGGACGAAGACGAGCCGCCCGGAGGCGACGCGGAAGTCGGGATCCACCGGCCGGCCGACCTCGGGCACCGCGGGGTCGCCTTCGCAGCCCGCGGAGCGGCGGGTCGTGCTGCCCGCCAAGGCGGGCGGGCTGAACCGGGTGCAGGGCCAGGGCCAGCTGTCGGACATCCCCATCGATCCGGGCGAGATGACCCCCGGCATGAACCTCGTGGCCGCCGAGTTCGTCACGCCGGGCGGCTCCGTGGAGAACGCGGTGCTGGTCGTGGCCGTCGACCACGTGCCCGAGGACACCTCGCAGCGCCGCGAGCACCTGTGGCGCGGCCTCCTCGACCGGATCGGCTGGACCGAGGGAGCCTCCGCGGAGCCCTTCCCGCCCGGCCCGCTCGGCGGATCACTGGAGTGCTTCCTGGCCTCCCTCGCCGAGACCGGCCAGGTCGTCTGCGGCTGGGCCGACGCCACCACCGCCGGCGTGGCCCTCTTCCCCGACAGCGACCTCCAGACCGCCGCCGCCACCTTCGCCGCCATGCGCGCCGACCTGGAGCGGTGAAGACCCTCCCGCCGCCCGCACGGCGGGAGCCCGAGGCGGGCCAGGGACCCTTCCCCCGTGACCTGGCCCGCCCATGCTCAAGGTCCCAGAACCCCGAAAGCGCTTCCGCTCAGCCCACGGCACGCCCCATCCCCTGCGGAGCCGCCCATGAGCGCTTCATCTCAGGCTCGGGGCCAGACCCTCTGAGGAGTCCCTTAGAGGGGTTCCAGCCCGGCCCTCGGCCACGGGCCTCGACGAGGAACCACACCGGTGTGATCGGGCGCCGGGATCCCCAGCGCCCGATCACCGCCGCGGCGAAGCCGGCCTAAGACACGGCGTCACGGGCGTTCGTCAGGCCCCTGCCGAAGAAGCCGTTGTCGGCTTTGGTGCCTTCGCAGGTCTGGGTGGTGCTGTCGGTGG
Organism: Actinocorallia herbida; assembly: GCF_003751225.1. Taxonomy (NCBI): domain Bacteria; kingdom Bacillati; phylum Actinomycetota; class Actinomycetes; order Streptosporangiales; family Thermomonosporaceae; genus Actinocorallia; species Actinocorallia herbida. Next base: position 9,497,771 of record NZ_RJKE01000001.1, on the reverse strand, counting down.
TCGTGCCGCCGAGGTTCCACGTGTAGGTGTAGGTGGCGGGGTCCGGGCAGGGTTGCGGGACCGCGCTCGCCAGGAGGCGCTTCTCGACGTCGTCCGGGTCGAGGGTGAGGCCGCCGTGCACGGGGTCCTCGGCGCCGAAGCGGCTGACGATCAGGGCCGCCACACCCGCGACGTGCGGGGCGGCCATCGAGGTGCCTTGCAGGGACGCGTAGTAGGCGTTGTCCTGTTTGACCACGTACGGGACGGCAGGGGTGCCGTCGCGGCGGATCGTGCCCGCCGCCTTGCCGACGTTCTCGGGGTAGGCGGCCCAGATTCCGATCTCGTCGTCGACCTTGCCGTCGGGCGTGTCGACCTTGTCGCCGCCGGGCGCCGCGAGCTTGATGTAGCCGAGGCCGAAGCTCGAATAGTAGGCCTTGCGCCCGCTGATCCCGGTCGCGGAGACGGGGATGACGTGCTGGCCCTCGGACGGCTGGGACACGCACGAGGGCGGGATCCGGCGCGTCGTGGGCTCCTCGCCCCGGACCGAGGCGAAGTTCGGGCTCGTCGAGTCGGTGAGCACCTTGGTGTAGTCGACCTGGTCGTTCCCGGCCGCCGCGATCAGCGTGACGCCCTTGTCGTGGGCGTAGCGCAGGGCGCGGTTCACGGCCCGGATGACGGTCCGCTGCTGGGCCTGCTGCTCCAGGGTGGCGGTCGGGTCGTTCGGGCAGTTCCACGCCCAAGGGTCGAGATAGTAGGACATGTTGACGACGTCGATGCCGTTGTCCGCGGCGTAGACGAGCGCGTCGAGGGTGGGCTTGAGGAAGAACTGGCCGGAGTCCTGCCCGGTCCGCAGGTTCACGAGGGTGACGTTCGGGGCGACGCCGGTGATCCCGACGCCGTCGTCGGGGGCGGCGATCGTGGACGCGATGTGGGTGCCGTGCTCGTTCTCGTCGATGTCGGCGGGGTCCACGCAGTCCTTGTCCGGCTCGGTCGCGCAGGGCCCGTCGATCGTGACCCCGTTGGCGTCCTCGGGGATGTCGGTGGTGAAGTTCCGGCTGAGCGCCCGGTCGAAGTTGGGCGCGATGTCGGGGTGGGAGGCGTCGATGCCGGTGTCCATCACCCCGACCAGGACGCGTTTGTCGCCCTTCGTCACGGCATGGGCTTCCGCGGTCTGGATCTGCCGCATGTCCCACTGCCGTTCCGCGACGGGCTTGCCGAGGCCCTTCGAGCCCGTCGCGCTCGGCTCCGGTGCGGCCGCGGCGGCGAGGTCGCCTGCGTCCGCGGCCTCGTTGTCCTTCGGCACGGCGGCGACCGGCCGGTTGGGCGCCACGCCCGCCAGCGCCTCGGCGCGCAGGACCGCCGGGACGAACCCGGTGTCCGCGGTCCGGACCGTGGCGTAGCCGATCTGGGTGTTCTCCTCCAGCACGGTCCCGCCCGCGGCGCGTACCGCCGCGCGGGCCGTGCCGGCCGACGTGTCGTCGGCGTACAGGACGAGGAACTCCCGCTCCCCGGGGATGGCCGGTCCCGCGTAGGCGGGCCGGACGATCAGGCAGGCGGTGACGGCGGCCACCGCGGTCGTGGCGGTGAGCACGCGCCGCATCGCACCTCCCGGGGTAAACGAGCTTCTCCCCGGAACGCTACCGATCATCTTCCCAAACCGGTTCCTGGCAGAGGAATCGGACAGGTCAGCCGGTGCGCAGCTCCATCATCATCGCCTCCACGGCGAGCAAAGGATTGACGTTGGCGGCGAGCCTCTCCCGGCATTCCATGATCGAGTCCAGGCGTCGGAGGGTGCCTTCCGGGGGCATTCGCCGGGCCTGCTGATCGAGTTCGCGGCCGCGGTCGCCGTTGACGAGCGGGATGGTCGCGCCGAACTGGAGCGCCAGGACGTCCCGGTAGAAGGAGGCGAGGTCGAGCAGCGCGCGGTCGAGCGCGTCGCGCTTCAACCGGGTCGCCCGCGACTTCTGCCGGTCCTCCAGCTCCTTCATCGCGCCCGCGGTGCCGCGCGGCATCCGCCCCTTGGCGGATTCGCCGAGCGCCTGGCGCATCGCGGAGGTCTCGGACTCGTTGAGGTCCTCGGTGATCGCCTTGGCCTCTTCCTCCGCGGTCTTCACCAGAGCCTCGGCGGCCATGACGGCGGCGCCGACCGCGGTGATCCGGGCGGGCACCGCGAGCACATCGCCGCGGCGGCCGCGGGCCGAGGCGTCGGCGGCGAGCTGCCTGGCGCGGGCGATGTCGCCCTGGGCGGCCTGGGCGCAGACCTGGGCGAGGTCGGGGTCGATCCCGTCGCGCTGGACCAGCAGCGCGGTGACGGCTTCGGCCGACGGGGTGCGCAGGGTCACCAGACGGCAGCGGGATCGGATCGTCATGACGAGGTCGTCCGGGGAGGGGGCGCACAGCAGCCACACCGTCCTGGGCGGGGGTTCCTCGATCGCCTTGAGCAGGGCGTTGGCGGCGGCCTCCGTGGCCCGGTCGGCGTCCTCGAACAGCACGATCTGCCAGCGCCCGCCGCTCGGCCTGGCGGCGGCCCGCAGCACGAGTTCGCGGGTCTCACGGACGGAGTAGGAGAGCCCCTGCGGCCGGACGACCTCCAGGTCGGCATGGGTGCCCGCGAGCACCTGGTGGCAGCCCGCGCAGTAGCCGCAGCCGGCGGGCTCGGCGGTGCACTGGAGGCCCGCGGCGAACGCGGTGGCCGCGGCCTCGCGGCCCGAGCCGGGCGGCCCGGTGAACAGCCAGGCGTGGGTCATCCCGCCCGCGCCCTCGCGCGCAGCCTCGACCGCCGTCTGGAGCTGCGCGGCGACCGGACCCTGCCCCACCAGTTCGTCGAACACCGTCACCACGCCAGGCTATTGCACCTCGCGGGCGCTCCGGGGCGGGTCGCCGAACCCGTCGGGGGCCCGGACGGCGGCCGGGCCCCTCGGCTCACGCGTCCTTGATCGCCGGGAAGGTCGAGGTGATGTCCTCGGTCGAGGCCGGGATCGGGTCGGGGAGGATCGCGCGGACGCGGGCCCGGATCTGCCGGGTGATCTCGTCCTGGTCCTGGGAGGCGTCGACGACGAGGTAGCGGTCGGGTTCGGCGTCGGCGAGGGCGCGGAACCCGCGGCGCACCCGCTCGTGGAACTCGTGCGGCTCGGACTCGATCCGGTCGGCGGGCGAGGCGAACCGGTTGAGGCCGACCGACGGGGGCACGTCGAGCAGCACGGTCAGGTGCGGGACGAGGTCGCCGGTCGCCCAGGCGTTGACGTCCCGGATCTCCTCGACGGCCTGCTCCCGCCCGTACGCCTGGTAGGCCAGGGACGAGTCGACGTACCGGTCGGTGATGACCACCGCACCGTTCTGCAGCGCGGGCCGGATCACCGCGTCGACGTGCTGGGCCCGGTCCGCGGCGTACAGCAGGGACTCGGCCCGGTCGGACAGCGCGGTGGTCTCGCGGTCCAGCAGGATCGCGCGAAGGCGCATTCCGACCTTGGTCGCGCCCGGCTCCCGGGTCGTCACCACGTCGAACCCGTGGTCGCGCAGCCAGATGGCGAGCAGCCGCGACTGGGTGGTCTTGCCCGCGCCCTCACCGCCCTCGAAGGCGATGAACAGGCCGCGCTCCCTCTTCTTGCCCGGGGTGGGCGGTACGTAGGCCACGCCCTGAAGCGCACCATAGAGATCGGCCTTCAGCGGGATGCCGCGCCGGTCGTCGGTGAGGCGGAAGGCGCCGAGCCCGGCGAGCAGCGTGACGACGGCGCCGATGAGCAGCACCTCCGCGGTGCCCTGGACGTGGTAGGTGAGGTCGCCGAGGGCGAGGGTGTGCTGTCCGAGGGCGCCGGACGCCGCGGGCGCGAGCACCGCGCTCACGGTGAGGACGACCCGGATCAGCGAGCGCAGGTAGGAGGAGGTGCGTTCGCGCAGATCGTCCCGGATCTCCGCGAGGGCGACCGCCTCGGCCGTGGCGCCCGCGACGCCCGCGCCGAACCCGACGAGCCCGGCCAGCACGAACACCGCGACGAGTTCCTGGATCAGCGCGGCGGGCACGAGGACGAACGCGGTCGCCAGCACGGCGAGGCCGAAGATCCGGCGGCGGCTCAGGTCGCGCAGGATGCGCGGGCCGAGGAACATGCCGGACGCCAGGCCGAGGAAGACCGCGGCGAAGAGCATCCCGTACCCGGCGTCCCCGGCGCCCAGCGCGTCGGCGGCCGGCCGCAGCACGCCGATCAGGAGGCCGCCCGCCAGGGACGCCCCGGCGAGCCCGACCACGAGGCCGCGGACGAGCGGGGTGCCTCCGGCGTACTTCCAGCCGTCGAGGATCCGCCCCGGAAGGGACGGCACCGAGACGGGGTACCGGGAAGCGCCGGTCTTCAGGGTGAACGCCACGACGGCCCCCACGAGGAAGACCCCTGCGGAGACGTACAGGGCCAGATCCGGCCCGGGGAGGAAGAGGTCGGCCAGCAGCGCCGTGACGGCGAACAGTACGCCCGCCACAGGGGCCGCCCCGTAGACAGTCCATACGGCGAGGCTCTTGGCCTGCGGATACAGCCGCGGAGGCACGAGGGCGGGAACCGTCGCGTCGTCGGCGGGCCTGCGCAGCAGCGAAGCCATCTCGGTGAGGAACGCCGCGGCGAACAGCCACTCAAGGCGACCCACGAAGGGGACCGACAGGAGAAGGGCGAACCTTACGACGTCCGTGGCGAGCATGACCGCACGGCGGTCGAGCCGGTCGGCGAGCGCGCCCGCGACGGGACCGAACAGCAGGACCGGCAGCAGCTTCGCGGCCAGCACGCCGCCGACCGCGTACGCCTGCGCGGCATAGGAGCCGGTCAGCGCGTGCGCGGCAGCGGTGAGAGCCAGGAGGCTCAGCCAGTCCCCCAGGCTGGACAGCGAGACCGCGATCCACAGCCGGCGGAACGGCTTGATCGACAACACGCCTGGATTGTTCATGCCAGGCAGGGTATCGGCGCCGGTGTCCCTATGCCTGCGACTTGGCCCTCGTGGTAGTGGACTTCGCCTTGGCCGTCGTCTTCGTCCCGGTCTTCGCCGTGGTCTTCGCCGCGGCGGGCGTCCGCTTCCGGGCAGGCTTGGGCCCGGCGGCGGCGACCTTCTCGCGGCGTTCCGCGAGCAGTTCCGCGGCCCGCTCGATGGTGATCGCCTCGACCTCGTCGCCCTTACGGAGCGACGCGTTGGTCTCGCCGTCGGTGACGTACGGGCCGAAGCGGCCCTCCTTGACCGTCACCGGCTGCTTGGAGACCGGGTCGTCGCCCAGCTCGCGCAGCGGCGGCGCGGCGGCCCTGCGGCCCCGCTGCTTGGGCTGCGCGTAAAGCGCCTTGGCCTCGTCGATCGTGACGGTGAAGATCTGGTCCTCGCTCGTCAGCGACCGGGAGTCCGTGCCCTTCTTCAGGTACGGGCCGAACCTGCCGTTCTGCGCGGTGACCTGCTCGCCGTCCAGATCGCCGACGACCCGGGGCAGCGACATGAGCTGGAGCGCCTGCTCCAGGGTGATCGTGTCCAGGGACATGTCCTTGAACAGCGAGCCCGTGCGCGGCTTGGGCGCGCCCGCCTTCTTGCGGCCCGACGCCGTCGTCGTCAGCTCCTCAGGCAGGATCTCGGTCACATAGGGACCGAACCGCCCGGACTTCGCGACGACCTCGAACCCCGTCTCCGGGTCGCGGCCCAGCGACCTGTCGCCGCTCGGCTGCGCGTAGAGCTCGTCGGCCTTGGCCTTGTCCAGCTCGTCGGGGGCGAGTTCCTCGGGGATGTTGACACGGACGCCGTCACGGTCGAGGTAAGGCCCGTACCTGCCTACCCGGATCATCGTGCCGGGATCGTCCTTCACCGGGAAGGACGAGATCTCCTTGGCGTCGATGTCGCCGAGGTCGCTGACCAGCTCCTTGAGCCCGTGCTCACCGTGGTAGAACCGGTCGAGCCACGGCACCCGCTCGGCCTCGCCGCGCGCGATCGAGTCGAGCGACTCCTCCATCTGCGCGGTGAAGTCGTAGTCCACGAGGTTGCCGAAGTGCTTCTCCAGCAGCTGGACGACGGCGAACGCCAGGAACGCCGGGACCAGCGCCGTGCCCTTCTTGAACACGTAGCCGCGGTCGAGAATCGTGCCGATGATCGAGGAGTAGGTCGAGGGCCGGCCGATCTCCCGGTCCTCCAGCTCCTTGATCAGCGACGCCTCGGTGTACCGGGCGGGCGCCCGGGTCGAGTGGCCCTCGGCCTCCAGCGTGTGCGGGTCGAGCACGTCGCCCTCGGTGAGGACGGGCAGGCGCGACTCCTGGTCGTCGGTGCCCGACTCCGGGTCGTCCGCGCCTTCGACGTAGGCCTTGAGGAAGCCGTGGAACGTGATCGTCCGGCCCGACGCGCCGAATTCGGCGGCCTCGCCCGTCGAGGACTCGCCGAGGATCCGCACCGAGACCGACTGGCCCGCCGCGTCCTTCATCTGGGACGCGATCGTGCGCTTCCAGATCAGCTCGTAGAGCCGGAACTGGTCACCGGTCAGCCGCGTCTCGGCGGGCGTCTGGAAGGTCTCGCCCGCAGGGCGGATCGCCTCGTGCGCCTCCTGCGCGTTCTTGACCTTCGCGGTGTAGACACGCGGCTTGTCCGGCACGTACTGCGGGCCGTACAGGGCGCTCGCCTGGGAGCGCGCGGCGGTGATCGCGGTCTGGGACAGCGTGATGCTGTCCGTACGCATGTAGGTGATGAAGCCGTTCTCGTACAGCCGCTGGGCGATCTGCATCGCGTACTTGGGCGAGAAGCCCAGCTTGCGGCTCGCCTCCTGCTGCATGGTCGTGGTCCGGAACGGCGCGTACGGCTTGCGCGTGTACGGCTTCTGCTCGACGGAGGTGACCTTGAACGGGCGGCCTTCCAGGCGCCCGGCGAGTGCCCTGGCGAACACCTCGTCGAGCTGCCGGGCGTTGCCCTTGACCTTGCCGAGGGAAGTGAAGTCCCTGCCCTGGGCGACGCGGGTGCCGTCGATGGAGACGAGCTTGGCCGTGAAGCGGTTGGGCTCTTCGTCCCGTCCGGTACCGAGATCCGCGCTGATGTCCCAGTAGTCCGCCGGGACGAACGCGATCCGCTCGCGCTCCCGCTCGACCACGAGCCGCGTGGCGACGGACTGGACCCGACCCGCCGACAGCTTCGGCATGACCTTCTTCCACAGGACCGGGCTGACCTCGTAGCCGTACAGGCGGTCGAGGATGCGGCGGGTCTCCTGGGCGTCGACGAGCTGCAGGTTGAGGTCGCGGGTGTTGGCCGCGGCGGCGCGGATCGCGTCGGGGGTGATCTCGTTGAAGACCATCCGGTGCACCGGCACCTTGGGCTTGAGCACCTCCTGGAGGTGCCAGGCGATCGCCTCGCCCTCCCGGTCCTCGTCCGTCGCCAGGAAGAGCTCGTCGGCCTCGCTGAGCAGCTTCTTCAGCTTGGCGACCTGCTGCCGCTTGTCGGCGTTGACGATGTAGACCGGCTCGAACTCGTGGTCGACGTTCACCCCGAGCCGACCCCAGGGCTCGGCCTTGTACTTCGCCGGCACCTCGGCCGCGTTCTCGGGGAGATCCCGGATGTGACCGATGCTGGACTCGACCACATAGCCATTGCCGAGGTAGCCCGCGATCTTCTTCGCCTTCGCGGGCGACTCGACGATCACCAGACGGGTGACTCCCGACCTGCTGCCGTTACTGGCTGGCACAGCTCTCCGACCTATCCGTATCGCGTCGAACGCTTCGTTTCCGACTTGACGTCACTCATGGCGCCTTCATCCCGACGGTACCCCCGATGACGCCCGTCCCCTGCCGAGCGGGGTTCCCGCCCACCACGCGACGATAAACCCTCGACAGGATGACACGCCTCAACGTCATGAGAGACCAGGCTCTTCCCGAAGGGTTCATCTCGCCGCTCCCGTCTGGCATGCTGGCAGGTGATGGTGGAGTACACCTATCTCATTCTGAATCTGCCGCGAGGGACCACGCGTGAGGCCGCCCGGCAGGTCATGACCGAGCACGCGGAATACGGCGGCTGGGAACTCCACACCGTGCGCGTCCATCGTGACGGAAGACGCAGGATCCAGCTCCGCAAGAAGATCATTCGGGCGCGCAGCACCCTGCACCAGCCGGCTTGAGTATCGGCAAAGCCACAAAGACCGACAATTTACCCGGGGGCTCCGTCCGCCCCGGGCCGCGCTCCCGGGACGGACGAAGCGTTCTCACCGGGGAGTCGCTCAGCGGCCGCCCACCGGGCCGCCCGGAATCGGCAGGGCCCCGCCGATCGGCGAGATGACCCAGGCGCCGCGTTCCGGCGCGCCGGGGGCCGAGCCCGCGGAAGAGGGCCTGGCCGGGGTCCAGCCGCTGTGCCTGCCATAGAGCCGCGGACGTTCGGGCTTCGGCTTCCAGGGCTCGATACCGGCCGCCGCGGGAGCGGACCAGGAGACCTGACGGACGGCCGGGGCCGGGGTTTCCGCGATCGGCCGGGCCACCGGTTCGCGGCAGGCCGCGGTGGCGGTGCCCAGGACGGCCACCGCGTTGCCGCAGAGGGTGGTGCCCTGCTGAGCCCCCGGGGAGCAACTCGCGGCGGCGGTGCCCAGGACGGTGATCGCGTTGCCGCAGATGGCGACGCCTTGCCCTTCCCCGGCCGGTGCGGTGGAGCAGCCTGCGACCGCGGTGCCCAGGACGGCGATGGCGTTGCCGCAGAGGCTCACGGGGGAGGCGGCGCCGGGGCCGCCGGTGCAGGTGCCGGACACGGTGCCGAGGACCGCGACGGCATTGCCGCAGACCTCGAGCACGGGAGGGGCAGCGGGAGGACACTTCCCGGGCGACTTGGTGCAATCCCGGGGCTCGGTGGTCTGGGCGTCGCCTTCGGGTGTCGCTCCGGCCTGGGGTTCCGGGTGGTGGCAGGGCGTGGCGCGGCCCGAAGGCTGGGCGCAAGGGGTCTGCGCCGGGCTCGGGGCGGGCGGGCACTCGGCGCGCGATCCGGAGCGGTGGTGGCCCGGTACCGCGCAAGGCGACGGCGCAGGGCCGCCGACGCAGTGGGCGGCCCGGCAGTCGGCCTCAGGCACCGGGTGAGGGGTCGGCACCACGGGAGCGACAGAGGCACCCGGATGACGGACCTCGCAAGGCTCCCCGCACAGGCCGGTGAGGGAGACCGGGAGAAGCGAATCCTCGGCGCCGCCCTGGCTCGTGCCAGGAGAGGCCGGGGCGGCGGCCGAGGTTCCGGGGGACCCGTCTCGCCCGGGGGTCTGGGCGGAGACGGCCGAGGGGTGCTGGAAGGCGCCCGTACCGAGCGCCAGGGCGCAGACGGTCAGGAAAACTCGGCTGACGCGCTGGGTCCGCGTACGCATGGGGCTCCCGGGAAGATCACGGATCGGATCGCGGGCCGTGCGTCCGGGCCGCCCCCGCCGTCCGGACACACGAGCTCCGCCCGTAGGGAAGGGGTGACCTCTCCCCTACGGACGGTAACGCTAGCACCACGCACTACCCATCGAGAGCCATAGAAAACATAAAAGTTATGCGTTGTCCAGGAAGCGGTCGAGAACGCGCACGCCGAACTGGAGGCCGTCGACGGGAACGCGCTCGTCGATGCCATGGAACATTCCGGAAAAATCCAGATCAGCCGGAAGGCGCAGGGGCGCGAACCCGTAGCAGCGCATTCCGAGGGTGGCGAACGACTTGGCGTCCGTGCCCGCACTGAGGCAGTACGGCACGGGGATCGCCCCCGGGTCCGCCCACGTCAGGGCCTCCTCCATCGCCCCGACGAGATTTCCCTCATATTCCGTTTCGACGGCGATGTCGTAATGCACGAATTCGCGCTCGACCTTGTCGCCGAGCAGCGCGTCGACCGTCTCGAAGAACTCCCGCTCATAACCGGGCAGAAACCGTCCGTCGATCTGCGCCTCGGCGTGCTGCGGAATGACGTTCGTCTTGTACCCGGCGTCCAGGCGGGTCGGGTTGAGGGTGCTACGGAGCGTCGCGCCGATCATCCGCGCGAGCGTCCCCAGATGCGGCAGTGACGCCTCGGGGTCCTTCGGGTCGAAGTCCACCCCGTACGCCTCGCACGCGGCCTCCAGGAACCGCCGGACGGTCGGCGTCAGCTGGAGCGGGAACTGGTACTGCCCGATCCGCGCGACGGCCTTCGCCAGCTCCGTCACCGCGTTGTCATCGTGGATCATCGACCCGTGCCCGGCCGTCCCGACGGCCTTCAACCGCATCCAGGCGAGGCCCTTCTCGGCGGTCTCGATCAAGTACAGGCGCCGGTCCCCCGGCACCGACAGGCTGAACCCGCCGACCTCGCCGACGGCCTCGGTGCAGCCCTCGAACAGGTTCGGGTGCTCGTCCACGAGGAAGTGCGCGCCGTACTTCCCGCCGGCCTCCTCGTCGGCGAGGAACGCCAGGACGATGTCCCGCTTGGGCCGCCGCCCCGTCCGCGCCCGGTCCAGCACCGACGCGAGGATCATCGCGTCCATGTCCTTCATGTCGACGGCCCCGCGCCCCCACACGCACCCGTCGGCGATCTCACCCGAGAACGGGTGGTGCGTCCAGTCCGACGCCTGCGCCGGCACCACGTCGAGATGCCCGTGCAGCAGCAGCGCGTCCCTGCTCGGCTCGGTCCCCTCGATCCGCGCCACCACACTCGTCCGCCGCTTGGCGGACTCCAGCACCGTCGTCTTGATCCCGACCCCTTCGAGCTTCTCCGCGACGTACTCCGCCGCCACCCGCTCCCCGGGCCCGTCCACCTCCCCCGTATTGGACGTGTCGATCCGGATCAGCTCCCGGCAAAGCTCGACGACCTCGTCCTCCATGGCTTCCCACCCTCCCGACTGGCACCTCCCCCCATCCTCCCAGCGCCCCCACCCCCACCGTCCACCCCCGCTCAACCCCTCATCCACCCCACCCGAAACCCCCCGATCCACCCCCTCCGAAGCCCCGTAAAGATCCGAATCGCGCCCACCCCGCCCCAGTGGTATGGTTCTTCTCGCCGCCGCGCTTACCAGCGCGGAGACACTCGTCCGGGTGGCGGAATGGCAGACGCGCTAGCTTGAGGTGCTAGTGCCCTTTACGGGGCGTGGGGGTTCAAGTCCCCCCTCGGACACCAAAGAAGACCCTGTTCGCGGGGTCTTTTTTCATGTCCGGAACGCCTTGGCGGGGACGCTGGGGGTCGGGTGGGGCCGGATTGCGGGCTGTTCGAACCGAAGCGTCCGGATGGCACTCGAATGGCGTGGCATCGCTGTGTGCGGGGTGGGGCGTCGCGCGGCGCTGTCGGTGCTCCCGCCCCCGCCGTGTGCCTGGAGGTCGAACAAGTGAACAAGACTCTGATGATCGGGATGTCGGCGGTCGCCGCCGGGGCCCTGCTGGCGTCCGGGAATCCGGCGACGGCGCAGGGGCCCGAGCCGAAGCACACGTTCACGCGGTTCCTGCCGTCGGACTTCGCCGGCGACGACCAGGTGACGCTGACCAAGGCGCTCGGGCCGGACGACGTGTGGATGTTCGTGACCGTGTACGAAGACCGCGTTCCCCGGGTGCTCGGACGGCACTGGGACGGGACGAAGTGGAACGAGGTCGTGCTCCCCGAGGGCGTCGGCTTCGTGAACGGGATCGCGGGCGGCGCCGCCGACCTGTGGATGGTCGGCGTGGGGAGCGAGAACACGACGACCTCGGACAACCTCGTCCTGCACTTCGACGGGCGGACCTGGGAGATCGTCAAGCGGATCCCGCGGTTCGACCACGCGCCGGACGGCCTCGCCGTCCTGCGCGACGGCTCCGTCCGGTTCTTCGTGGCGACGAACAAGGTCACCACCGTCTGGCGCTACGACCGCGGCACCTGGACCAGCACCACCGCCGCCAAGCGGCGCATCGCGGCCTCCACCCTGCCCAACGGCACCATCTGGGCCGTCACCCGCCCCGGGATCAGGCCGGGCCACTTCGACGGACGCACGTGGACGACGGTGAAGGCCCCGTCCCGCGCCCTCCTCGGCTGCACGAAGACCGACCCCTGTGACGGCGTCGACGCCGAGGACCTGGTCGCGCTGTCCCCGGACACCGTCGTGATGAGCGTCTCCGTCCGGCGAAAGAACGGCGGCCAGCGCTTCTCCGTCGTCCGCTGGAACGGCAAGAAGTGGAGCGTCCTGTACCGGACGGGCGCGGACTCCGTCGCGTCCCTGACCCCCGACGGCAAGGGCGGGTTCTGGGCCGTCCGGGACAAGCCCCACACCGACGTCGCGCAGCACTACACCAAGGCCGGCAAGCTCGTCTCCTACGGCTTCGACCTCCCGCGCAAGTGGCTCTCCTACGACCTGACCGTCGGCCCCGGCGGAGGCGTCATCGCCTACGGCTCCAACTTCAGGAAGGCGATGGCCTGGAAGCTCGCCAAGTAGGGCGGACGGCGAGGGATCCGGTCAGGACGACCAGGCGACATCGGCTGATGCGCCCCGCCAGGAGTGCTCCAGGAGGCGGCGCGGAAGGGCCGCCGACGGGCGGGCCGGATGCCCGGTCGGCCGCCAGAACTCGCCTTCTTGGCCTCACTCAGTGGATGGCGAAGTGGAAGCGCGACAGCTGGCGGATCTCCGAGACGAAGGTCGTCGAGAACGTCGGCCTTGGAAGGCTGGAAGCCGCCACCGCGACGCACGAGGTCACCTGGAAATGGGTCGAGGGCCACTCCGGAGTGCGACAACGAACGAGCCGATGAGCTCGCCGCGCAAGGCCGGGAGGACTCCCGGGCGGCCGTTGCAGCTCCCGAAGGATCGGCCTCGCACCGCGGACGGGCGAGGCATCCACGACCTGATCGTCGGGCAATGCGTCGAGACGCAGTGCGCTCCCGTACCGACAGGCCTCGTCGCCCGGGTCGCCATCACCGCGAGAGGCCGGAGCACGCATCGGGTATCCGACTGCCCCGGCCTCCTCGACGGGCACCGCCACGCCACCTGGCGCGGCCACGACACCCGCGAACCTGAACTCGCGCCCCTCCGCAGCGCACGGTCCAAGGGCTACGCGCCCCGCGAACGCCGTCTGCCCAACGCGTGACCGACAAGCCACGAGGGCCCGTCCAGATGGCGTCGATGCCACGATGCGGGACGGGACTTGGAATCAGGACGATCCTGGATCCCCGCGGGGTGTTCCCGGGGCCCTGGTGGATGTCGGGTCTTCTTGGGTCAGGAGCAGGGGGCGATGGTTTCGGGGGTGGGGGTGTCGGTCGGGATGTTGACTACCACGCGGCGGAATTGGAGGAGGCCGGCGGTCAGGGTGACGAAGCCCTGGGGGCCCGTTGAGGGCCTGCACGCGGCGTTGACGTAGACGCGGCGGTCCAGGCGGGTGCCGTTGCGTGTCAGGGTGAATCCCTGGTTGGGGTATTCGGTCACGCGGAAGTTGAGGGAGACGTTGTCGTCGCCGATCGTCGCGCTCACCGTGTTGTTGATGGACGGGGCGGGGAAGATCAGCGGGTCGGCCGCGCGGTAGGACAGGGTGACGTTCGTGCCGGAGCCGCTCGCGGAGCCCGTCGCGGTGTCGGCTTCGGACCGCTGGCAGTGTTGCGGCGTGGGGTTTCCCCGCCTGGTGATCAGCCAGTGCCGCGTGGTCACCCCGCCGGCCGGGCCCACGGGCCGGACGTTGGTGACCGCCTGTCCGTCCCAGTCGAACTCGACGCCCCCGGTGACCCGGTGACTGCCCTCGTAGCCGATGTGGGCGTCGCCCTGGAAGTACGACTCCTGCTTGACGAGGTCGGGGAATTTCCCGCAGTCGTCCACGAGGTCGCGCGTCGAGATCGAGTAGGGCACCACGTGGTAAGGGTCGACGACCTTGTCCGTGGGTATCCACGATTTCATTTCGAGCAGGAAGTGGTCCTTGGGCGCTTCGACCTGTGCGGTGTAGGGATTGAAGGTGCACGAGGGGACCGAAGGCGAAGTGGGGGTTCCGGAACCGGTCACGGAGACCTGGTAGACGCCGGCCTTCGCGTATTCGTGGCTGCGGGTGAACCCCTCGGACCCGTAGGAGACGTTCTCGGTCGTGCCGTCCCCCCAGTCGACGCGGGAGGTCCAGGCGCATCCTGTGCCGGACACCGTGTAGGTGATGGCGAACGTCCTGTCCTGCAGACAGATGGCACCGGGGGCGGTACAGGCCGCCGCGTTGACCGCGGCCCTGGCGGCCGGGCCCGCGGCGGCCGGGCCGGCGGACGGTTCGGCGGCCGCCGCCGGAACGGCGAATACCGGCGACACGAGGACACCGCAGATTCCGGCCGCGATCGAAGCGCGTGTGAACGCCATGGCGAGTCTCCAATGATCGGGGGGCGCCGAAGGAGCCCGAGGGACCGGCGGACCCACCGCCGAACCGACCCTTGATCTCCACGGCTCGGGCCGAGCGTAGATACCGGTGGGAATCCGGTTTCCGTCGGACGAGGGAGACGCGTCCTCCAACGCCGGGTGGTACTGCTGGTGGGATGAGGGGATTTGCTCGGCGGGAGTTCGAATTGGTGCTGCTGCGCCGGATGGCGGACTACCAGCCCGACCTGGTCTGGGAGGCGGTGCGGGCGCTGGAGGGCACGCGCACCGAGATGCGGGAGGTGAACGCGCGGTGGCAGCGGATGCTGCGGTCGCGCGCGTCTCCCGGTGCGCGGCAGAGGTTCGAGGCGGTGTTGGGGCCTCCCGAGGCGGTGATGGAGCGGCGGCTGGGGGACGTCGATTTCGCGGCGTCGCACTGGACGCTGCCGCTCTGGCCCGACCTGCGGTTCGAGGTGCTGACGGCGCGGAACGGCGCGGTTCTGCAGGAGTGGTTGGTCAGGGCCGACGGGGTGCCGGTCCCCGCGCTGGACTCGGTCGACGACCTGACGCCCTGGTCTTGCGTCGTCGCCGACCTGGACCTCCGCTTCGGCCCCCTCGCCCACCGCGAGGGCGAAGGCCCGAGCCGCTGGACCGCCTCCTTCACCACCCCCGACGGATCACGCCATGTCGCCCACTTCGTCTGGGGCCTCCTCCAGACGGTCGCGGAGGCCGGGCCCGCGCCGCGGTAGCCGGTTCCCGGCCGTCACGCCGCGCCGGCCGTCGGGACCGCGCCTCTCGAAGACCCGGCGGCGGTTCGCCGGACGGGCCGCTCAGCGTGGTTCGCGCAGCAGGCCCTGGACGTGTGCGACGGCTTCTGGCAGGGGGACTCTGAGGGTTTCGCCGGTGGCGCGGGTGGTGAGTTCCACGGTGCCTTCGGCCAGGCCGCGTTTGCCGACGGTGAGGCGGTAGGGGATGCCGACCAGTTCGGTGTCCTTGAACTTGACGCCGGCGCGTTCGGCACGATCGTCGATGATGACCTCGGCGCCGGCGGCGAGGAGGGCGGTGTAGAGGTCTTCGGCGGCCTTGGCGGTGTCGGGGTCGTCGGACTGGGCGATGACGATGGCGACCTGGAAGGGGGCCACGGACAGGGGCCAGACGATGCCCTTGGCGTCGTGGTGGCGCTCGATGACGGCCGCCATGGCGCGCTCCACGCCGATGCCGTAGCTGCCCATGATGACGGGGGTGCGCTCGCCCTTGTCGTCGAGGACCTCGATGCCGAGGGCGTCGGCGTACTTGTAGCCGAGCTTGAAGATATGGCCGACCTCGATGGCCTTGCGCACCTCGAGAGGGCTTCCGCACCGGGCGCAGGACTCGCCTTCGGCGACCTCGCGCAGATCGGCCCAGGTGGTGACGGCGATGTCGCGCGCGACGTCGACACCGCGCAGGTGCACGTCGTCGGTGTTGGCGCCGGTGAACATGTCGGTGCGGCCGCGCAGCGCCTCGTCGGCGAGGACGGGCGGGCCGGTGACGCCGACCGCGCCGAGGCTGCCGGGCAGGGCGCCGAGTGCCTCCTGGATCTCCTCCGGGCGGGCGGGGCGCAGGGCCGTCGCGCCGGTGGCGTCGCTGAGCTTCTGCTCGCTGAGGGGGTGGTCGCCGCGCAGCAGGACGAGGGTGAGCGCCTCGTCGAGGACGTAGACGAGGGTCTTGATCTGCCGGTCTCCCGTGGCGCCGAAGCCGCGGGCGAGGTCCTCGATGGTCCGGACGCCCGGGGTGGCGAACCGCTCGGGGCTCGCGGGGCCGGGCTCGTCGGCGGTCTCGGGGAGGCGGGAGACGGCCTTCTCGATGTTGGCCGCGTAGCCGCAGGACGGGCAGTGCACGACGAGGTCCTCGCCGACCTCGGCCGGGCACATGAACTCCGTCGACGCCGACCCGCCCATCGCCCCCGAGGACGCCTCGACGGGGATCGCGGGGATGCCCAGCCGCCGGAAGATCCGCACATAGGCGTCGTGGTGGCGGTCGAACGCGGCGTCCAGGCCCTCGGCGGCGAGATCGAAGCTGTAGGAGTCCTTCATGGTGAACTCCCGCGTGCGCATCAGCCCGGCCTTGGCGCGCGGCTCGTCGCGGAACTTGGTCTGGAACTGGTACCAGATCTGCGGGAGCTGCTTGTAGGAGCTCAGCTCGGTCGCGAGCGTGCCGAAGATCTCCTCGTGGGTCATGCCGAGAGCGAGATCGGCGCCTTTGCGGTCCTTGAGGCGGAACATCTCCTCGCCCATGACCTCCCACCGCCCGCTGCGCTCCCACACCTCGCGCGGGTGCATCGCGGGCAGCATGAACTCCTGCGCGCCGATCCGGCTCATCTCCTCGCGGATGATCCCGATGACCTTCGCGCGGACCCGCACCGCGAGCGGCAGCAGCGAGTAGTGCCCCGCCATGAGCTGCCGCACGTATCCCGCGCGCAGCAGCAGCCGGTGGCTCGGTGCGTCCGCGTCCGCCGGATCCGTCCGCAATGTAGGAATGTGCATCTGCGACCAACGCATGACCGGCCACCCCGCCCTCGTTCGCTGCGCCGCCGGCGTCCGCGGCCCGCGGCGATCTCCCGAAATCCTAGCCGCGCCCGACCATCCGCCCAAGAAGTTATCCACAGGCCGGGGTCCGGGTCCGCCCAGGTCACGGCGGCCGTGACGGCTCGGGCGACCCGCCGGGCGTCAGCAGGTCGAGCGGTAGGGGGCGGTCGGGACATAGGTGGCCCATTCCGCGCGGGTCAGTTCGCCCGCGCGGGCGCAGAGGGCGGCGCGGAGCGGCTCGACGGCGATGAGGTCCGCTCGGACGCGGCCTTCGGCGTCGGTGCTGACGATGTGGGAGGAGTCGGGGGTGAAGGCCAGGGAGCGCGCGTGGCTGATGGTCGTGTACCGGGGGTCGACATAGTGGCCGGTGAGGGGGCTGCCCAGGAGACGCTTGCCGGCGACGTCGTAGAGGCGGATGCGGCCCGCGCCGTCGGAGACCGCGAGGAGGCCGTCCCTGGAGAAGGCCATGGTGGCCGGGTCCGAGCCGATGTTCGCGCCGTCGCCAGGGGTGAGCGTCCGGCCGTCCCAGAAGCGGACGGTGTCCTCCTCGGCCGCGGCCACGACGCCGTCGGCGCTGATGGCTCGCGCGGACTCGAGCGTCGTCGGCGGGAGGCGGCGTTCGCCTGTCGCGACCTCCACGACGCCCTGGTCGAGGGCCGAGACGACGGTCGAGCCGTCCGGGGAGAACAGCACCTTCGGGTCGCCCGAGATGCTGTGGCCCGCACCCAGGTAGCCCTGCGTCGAGACGCCCTTGGACGTCGCGCGCAGGGTTCCCGAGGCCACGTCCCAGAAGTCCAGGACCGTCGGGTTCTCCCCGTCGAAGGTGAGCGTGGCGAGGGTGCGGGCGTCCGGGGAGAAGGCGAGCGGCTGTTCCTGCACGAACTTCCGGCCGGTCGCGAGGGAGCGCAGCTTGGTCCCGGAGCGCAGGTCCCACAGGTCGAGGCGGCCGTCGCCGCGCGCGTCGGCGAGGAGCGAGCCGTCATTGGACAGGGCGTAGTGGGAGCTTTCCAAGGCGCCGATGGGGAGGGAGCGGCGCTTCTCCCGGGAGAGCGCGTCGTACACGTCGAGGGTGTCGAAGGACTGGACGATGAGCGTGCGTCCGTCGGCGCTGAGCCCGGCCTCGGTGCTGGTCCGGAGGTCACTGAGCCGGCCGGGATCCTGCACGGCGTGCAGCGACAGGACGTTGACGCGCATGCGGGCGTCGACGCAGCGCAGGGTCCTGCCGTCGGGTCCGAAGACCCGGGTGCGGCAGCCGTCGGACCCGAAGCGCAGGACCGGGGTGCCGGACATCCCGGTCAGATCCCACACGGTGTCCCCGCGGGACAGGTAGCGGCTGTCCGGGCTGAACGAGAGCAGGCCGGACACCTCCGACTTCGGGATGGTCAGGTTCCGGATCTCCTCCTTCTCCCAGTTGACGACCCAGAGGGCCGCGTGGTCCTGCTCCAGCACGAGGAGCTTGCCGTCCGGGCTCACGGCGAGGTCGCTGATCGGCGCGCCGCCGAGGTCGAGGCGCGGCAGCTTGATGCGCTCGCCCGTGCCGGCGTTCCAAGCCTCCAGGGCGGCCTTCCGGGCGCCGACGAGGTTGCCGCCCCTGGTCAGGTAGGCCACGTTCAGCGGGTAGGGCCGCTCCACGACGGTCTCGCCGGTGAGCGTGTTCCGCACCAGGGTCCGGTCCCGCTGCATGGACAGCATCCGGGTGCCGTCCCCGTTGATCTCGACGAACGGCTCGGGGACCGTGAAGGTCCGGGGCCGTGGCTTTCCCGTGGCCACGTCGTAGAACTCCACGAGACCGTCCTCGTGGAGCACGGACACGACCTTGCCGTCGCCGCTCAGGGAGAGGCTGCTGCTGTCGTAGCGGATCGGCGTCCCCGCGACGGGGAAGGCGGCGACCACCTTGCGCGCGTCGATGTCGAGGACCTTGACGCCCGCCGCGTCGGCGTAGGCGAGGAGCCTGCCGTCAGAGCTGTAGGACGTGCCCCGAAGGGTGTCGAAGCCGGATGGCGCGAAGGAGTCTCGTTCCCGCTGGTGGTAGAGGGTGATGAGGGCGCTGCGGCTCTCGGGCGCGTCCGGCGCGAGCGACGCCGCCGCGACGGCGAGCCGCTGGGCCGTCACCGGGTCGATCCGGCGCAGGGAGACCGCGGCGGCGGCGAGCCCGGAACCGACCGCCTCGTCGCGTTGCAGGGAGACCGTGATGTTGCGTTGCGCAAGGTCGCGGCTCTGCGCGACGGCGAAGGCCGCGGTGCCGGAGGCGACGAGGAGCAGGATGCCGAGGGTCGCGCTCAGAAGGCCGCGGATGCGGGCGCGCCTGCGGGCGCCCGCTACCGAACCGTCGAGGTAGGCCCGTTCCAGGAGGGAGAGGGTGAGGTGGCGGCGCCCCGCGACGGTGCCGGTGACGGCCTCGTCCAAGGAGGTGCCCTGGAGGAGGTCGCCGGATCTGCGGCCGTGCTCGTCCCAGCGGCGGGCGGCGTCGGCGAGCCCCTGGTGGGCGACCAGCGCGTCGCCCTCCTCCGCGGCCCAGGAGCGCAGCCGCGGCCAGGCCCGCACGAGGGCCGGGGTCGCGAGGCCGAGGCCGCGCCCGTCCTCGACGACCAGGCCCGCGGCGGCCAGCGCGCCGATCGCCCGGTCCAGCGCGGGCGGGGCGGTCTCGGCGTCCTGGAGCGCGGCGCGAGGGACGGTGCGGAACGTGCTCGGCGTGGTGCCGACCATCCGCAGGAGGACACGTGGGACCGCAGACCGCGCCTCCGAGTCGAGGCCGGTGTACGCGTGTTCGGCGAGGTCGCCGAGGCTCGGCGCGGGAGGGGGCGCGGGTAGGGACGACGCCGCCTTCTGCCCCGCTTCGAGCGCGCCTCCTTCGGAGGTCCCGTCTGCGATCAATCCGTCGAGGAGGGCGCGTGCGCTAGGTCGTTTCTCCGGGTCCTGGTTAAGGGCGCTCTCCACAAGGGGCCGCAAGGAGGGCGGCAGAGGGTGGAGCTCGGGTTCCGCGTTGAGGACGCCGTGGATGATCGACGGGAGGCTGTCGCCGGCCACGAGCGGCCGGGCGGTCGCGGCGTAGAGCATGATCGCTCCCCACGCCCAGACGTCGACGGCCTCGGTGGCCCGCTCTCCCCGGAACAGTTCGGGCGCCATCCACCGCGGGGTCCCTTTGAGCCCGGTGGCGCTCTGGGACATCTCCTCGGTCCTCGCGATGCCGAAGTCGATGACGCGTGGGCCGTCAGGGCCGAGGAGGACGTTGGCGGGCTTGAGGTCCCGGTGGATCACGCCCGCGGCGTGGACCGCGGTGAGCGCGGTGGCGATGCCGATGCCGAGCCGCCGGAGGGCGTCGGGGGTGAAAGAGCCCTCCCGCTCGACGCGGCCCTGGAGGTCGGGACCCGCGACGAACTCGCTGACGAGGTAGGGCGGTGTGTGGTCGAAGTCGGATTCGATGACGCGGGCGGTGCAGAAGGACGCGACCTTCCCCAAGGCCGCGGCCTCCTTGCGCAGGTGGACGCGGTCGGCGCCGCTCACCGTGGCGGCGTGCAGCGCCTTGACGGCCACCCGGACCCCGTCGGCGTCGTAGCCCACGTACACGACGCCCTGGCCGCCCGCGCCGAGTCTCCCGGCCAGCCAGTAGGGGCCCAGATGCCTGGGGTCGGCGGGGAGCAGGGGTGCGACCACAGGGGCCTCTTCTCTGACGGCGGGGGAACCGATTTCAGATAGACAGCACCGTATTTTTAAACCCCAAGAGCACCACACGGCAACTCGGGCCAGCCGAAAAGGGCGTTTTACCCCAGAAGAGACTAGGAAGGGCCGGTGCCCTTGCCGAAGAGGCCCGCGTTCCACAGATCGTGAAGGAAGGCCATCAGATCGGGACGAATCGCCCGCAGGCCCTCGATGTCGTTCTCCGCGATCGGGGCGCCGGCCTGGGTGATCATGGTGGAGACGAGCATCCGGCAGGTGCGCAGACCCTGTGCATCGGTGACACCCAGGACCTGGGCGTTGAGGGCGGCCATCTCCTCGTGCATGGCGCTGCGGTGGGCGACTGCCACGGGCCCTGCCGCGTAGATCTCCACAAGGCAGACCCGCGCGAAGGGCAGTTCCTCCTCGAGCATCCTGAAATAGGCGTCGAGCGCGTACTCGGTGCGCCTGAGCGCGTCGCCGCCTTCGCCGAACTCCGCGACGGCCTGGGCCACCCGGGTCCGCAGGATCTCGTTGGCCCGGTCCAGGGCCGCGATGAAGCAGTCGGCCTTGGAGGAGAAGAGCTTGTAGAAGGTCAGCCGGGAGACGCCCGAGCGTTTCAGGACGTCCTCGACGGACGTGGCCGCGTAGCCCTTCTCCGTCAGGACCTCGGCCATGGCGCGGGTCAGCCGCTCACGCTGGAGCCGCGCCACCTCCTCCAGGGGCAGCGCGTTACGGCCCCGGGGCAGCCCTCGCGTCGACATCGCTCCAGGGTAGGCCAGCCGGGCCCCCGATGGACGTTCCATCGGGGGCCGAGGCTTCAGGCCGATGGCGCGGTGAACGTGCAGGGGAGGCGCTTGAGGCCGTTGATGAAGCCGGACTGGAGGCGGTCGGGCTCACCGTCGGTGCGGATGTCGGGGAGCCGGGTGAACAGCTCGCGGAACATCAGGGTGATCTCGCGGCGGGCGAGGTTCGCGCCGAGGCAGTAGTGCGGGCCGGGGCCGCCGAAGGCGATGTGCGGGTTGGGCGAGCGGGTGATGTCGAAGGCGTCGGGGTCGGTGAAGACCGTCTCGTCCCGGTTCGCCGACGGGTAGTACAGGGACACCCGGTCGCCCGCCTTGAACCGGTGGCCGTTCAGCTCGTAGTCGCGGGTGACGTTGCGGCGCATGAAGATGACGGGGCTGGCGTAGCGGATGATCTCGTCGACCGCGGGCGCGATCCTGCCGTCGAAGTCCTCGAGCAGCAGGGCGCGCTGCTCGGGATGGTCGGTGAAGAGCTTGAGGCCGTGCGCGATGGCGTTCCGGGTGGTCTCGTTGCCCGCGACGACGAGCAGCAGGAAGAACGCGCCGAACTCCTGCGGGGTGAGCGCCTCGCCGTCGACGTTCGCGTTGACCAGGGCGGAGGTGAGGTCGCCGTTCGGGTTCTTCATCCGCGCGCGCCCGAGGCGCGCCGCGAGGCGGTGCAGCCGCCATCCGGCCAAGGACATGGTGCCGAGGGTGCGCAGCATCCCTGCGGTGCTCATCTTGGCGACGCCCGAGCTGTAGTCGACCTCGGCGCCGATGTACTCGGGGTCGGTGTAGCCGACGGTGATGTTCGTCCACTTCACCACGCGCGGGTAGTACTCCGGCGGAATGCCGAGCATGTCGCAGATGACCTCGGTGGGAAGGCGGACCGCGACCTTGGCCACGAAGTCGCCGGGGCCCGACGCGATCAGCTCGTCGACGATCCGGGTGGCGCGGCCGGCGATGTCGTCCTCGAACTTGGCGATCATCTTGGGGCTGAAGGCACGGGAGACGACGCGGCGGATCTTGGCGTGCCGCGGGTCGTCCATGTCGATCATCGACTTGAAGTAGCGCTCGACGACCCGGGGCAGGTCGGTCGGGCTCGTGGCGCTCGGCTCGCTGCTGAACACCTCGGAGTTGCGGCTCGCCTCGGCGACGTCCGCGTGCCTGACGAGCGCGTACGTACCGGGGCTCTGCCCGACGATCGGCATCTTCGGAAGGGTGAAGAAGCGCGGCCCGGGGGCGGACCGCAGGACCTTGAAGGCCTCGGCGCGCTCGTCCAGCGGGCGCCTCCAGAACCTCAGGTCCGCGAGGTTGATCTCCTCGAGAGCCAGCTCTCCCGCAGCGTTGTCCGTGGTCACCGACGACCGACCTCCTCGACGCACAAACCAGATCGTTCCAACTTCTGGTGATGGGGCACACCAGAAATTCTGGTGCCAACGATGACCAGAATTCCGGGGGCCGTCAAGGGGTGCGGCAGAATCAGACCGTGACGTCCCAGCACCGCACCCGCCCCTACCGGGGGGTCCCCGCCGAGGAACGCCGCGCGCAGCGCCGCGCGGCGCTGATGGAGGCCGGGCTGGAGCTGCTCGGCACCCGTGGCTGGGCGGCCACGACGGTGCGCGGCGTCTGCTCGCTCGCGGGCCTGAACGACAGGTACTTCTACGAGAACTTCGCCGACCGCGACGCGCTGCTCCTCGCCATCGTCGACGAGCAGGCCGCGCTCGGCACCGCGCGCATCCTCGCGGCGGCCGAGGAGTCGACCCACGGCGGCCTGCCCGACCTGGCGCGCGCGTCGGTGACCGCGACCGTCGACTTCCTCACCTCCGACCCGCGCCTCGCCCGCGTCCTCGGCCACGAGTTCCCCGCGCACCCGCTGCTCCAGCAGCGCCGCGCCGAGATCATCGGCAACCTCGCGAAACTGTTCACCGGACGGACCCAGACGGTGCTGGGCGATTCGCCGCTGTCGGACACCGACCTGGCGCTGACCGCGTTCACCCTCACCTCTGGGCTGTGGGACCTCATCGCGGCCTGGCTGCGCGGCGACATCCCCATCGACCGCGACCACCTCGTCGACTACACCGTCGCGCTCCTGCTCACCACGACGGACCTCGCCGCGCCCCTGCACAGAAGGCTCACCTGACGGGCGGGCCGCCTTCGCGAGGCATGCCGACGGCCCGTCCGACGAGGTAGGCCGCGGCGACACCGAGGCCGCCGAGGAGCACCGTCGCAAGGGCGGCGATCCGGAAGTGGTCGAGGACTCCCATCGCCCACGCGGACAAAGGCAGAAGCGTCAGGACTCCCGTCACCAGCGCGACGGGGGCCGTCGCCTTCGCACGACGGGCGTCCGGCGTGGTGATCACGGCGACCGTGAGCAGGACGAGGCCCGCGACGACAAGGCCCAGCGCCACCGGGGCCGCGAGGACGGCGAGCAGATCCAGCGAGTGCAGCATGACGCCCAGGGCCGCGCCCAGCACAGTGAGCGGAACCCCCCACTTGAGCGCCGGGTCGGCGCGCAGGCCCGCGCCGAGCGCCAAGGCGAGCACGATCAGCCCGGTGAAGGCCGCGCGGTACCTGTAAGCCCGGCTGTCGGCCAGTTCCGGGACCTGCCATTCGGCTACCGGGGCGAGGCGCCTATCGACGATCTTAGGGAAGCCGAGCCTTCGCCAGTCGCCCTCGACGTTCCGGAGCGCGAGGCCGTCACCGAGGTTGGCGACCGCCACAACATGGCCGCCCGGAACCTCCTGTACGGCGAGGTCGCTGCTGGCGATCCGCGGATCGAGCCCTCGGCCGAGTGCCTCACGCCGCAGGAAGTCCCGTCGGCCTTCGGAGATCTCCCAGGACGTCCGCCAGGTCCGTCCATCGAGGGTCTCCTGTACCGCGAGCCTTCCGGAGACCACCCGGTAACAGTGGGCGGGCTCCGAAGGGACACACGCGCTCTTCTGAAGGACGAGGTCCGGCCCAGGGCTCGGCGTAGCGGACATGGAAGGAGAGACAGGGAAGGTGGGAGGGACGGGGACCGTCCAAGGCCGCTCCGAAGGATCGGCGGGCTCCCAGGTCCTGCCCCCGTCGCGCGAGGCGACCGCGACACCGTCGCTGACGACGAGGCGGCCGTCGACGACCCGGACGTCGGTGAGCGAGCGGTGCGGCGGGGCCGAGGTGGCGGCCGTCGCCAGGACGGCCAGGGGAACCACGACGAGGACGCGGACGAACCGGATCGGGGGCGCGCCGTCCTCCCTCCCCCGGGTCCGCAGGTGGACGGCCCAGCTCAGGCCGAGGGCGGGCAGCGCGAGGAGGTCGGTGGGGTCGGCGAGGACGACCGACGGCCCGGCCACGGCCGTCCACAGCGCCGAGGCGGCGTCCGCGCCCGCGGAGGTCGCCTTCACCAGGGCGAAGCCGATGCCGGTGAGGACGACGGACCAGGCCGCCGTCCGCCTTCCCGCCCAGCCCGACACCGCGAAGGCGAGGGCCAGAAGCGCGGGGGCGAACACGAGGCCCGCGACGTCGCTCAGCTTGCCCGTCAGGACGCCGGGGAAGGCGGGCTTCAGCAGGTGGTCGTTGAGGGCGAGGACCGCCACGGCCCCGGCCGTCACCGGGTGTCCCGCCCAGGCCAAGGCGGATCCCTGAGGTGTCTGCGGGCGCGTCCGTAGGCGCGTGGGGGGCATGTGCGCTGACCCTACGCGGGCGCCGTACGGCCGGGAAGGCCCTGCCTCAGGCGGACCGGCACCCCTGCGGCGCGCAGGCGTCCGGCTGCCGAGACGGCCAGCGGGCGGGGCCCGGACCTTTCTCGGCGAGGACGTCACCAGGGTTGTTCAGGGCGCAGGAGTTGATGCTGAGGCAGCCGCAGCCGATGCAGTCGTCGAGGGTGTCGCGCAGAGCCTGGAGGGCGGCTATCCGGGCGTCCAGGCGGGCCCGCCACGTCGCCGAGAGGCCGGCCCAGTCCTCACGGGTGGGCGTACGGCCCGACGGAAGGGAGTCCAGCGCCTCCCGGATCTCGGCGAGGGAGATCCCCAGGCGCTGGGAGGTGCGGATGAAGGCGAGCCGCCGCAGGGTGCTGCGGAGGTAGCGGCGCTGGTTGCCCGCGGTGCGCTCGGCGGTGATCAGCCCCTCGCGCTCGTAGAAGTGCAGGGCCGAGACGGGTACGCCGCTGCGCCGGGAGGCGTCCCCGACGGTCAGCAGGTGCGCCGTGTCCATCTCGCCGTTCCCCATGATCGCCTCCAACGGACCCTTGACCTCAACTTTGGTTCAAGTTCTACCTTCACGGCATGGACTTCTTCAAGCGGTCGCGCCGCCGCCCGGCTCCGGCGCACCCGGCGGAACGGGCGGGCGTCCTCCGCGGCGGGTTCCTCTGGGTGACGATCGGGTCATGCGCGCTGGTGTTCCTCGCCGCGTTCGAGAACATCGCGGTCACCGCGGTGATGCCCGCGGTGAGCGCCGGCCTCGACGGCGCGCGCTGGTACGCGCTCGCCTTCGCCGGGCCGCTCGCGACCGGCGTGATCGGGATGGTCGCCGCCGGGCTGTGGGCCGACCGGCGCGGGCCGATCGCGCCGCTGTACACCTCGGTCGGGCTGTTCGGCGCGGGACTGGTGGTCTGCGGGCTCGCCCCGGCGATGGAGGTCCTGGTCGCCGGGCGGCTGCTCCAGGGCCTGGGCGGCGGGGCGATCACCGTCGCCCTGTACGTGGTGGTCGGCCGGATCTATCCCGAACGGCTCCAGCCGAAGCTCTTCGCGGGCTTCGCCGCCTGCTGGATCGTGCCCGCGCTGGTCGGCCCGGCGATCGCGGGGACGGTCGCGGAGCTGCTCGGCTGGCAGTGGGTGTTCCTCGGCGTGGTCGGCCTGGTCGCGGTGGCGATGGTCATGGTCGTGCCCGCGCTGCGCGGGACGGGCGGCCCCCAGGCGGCCGAGGAGGGCGGAAACCGCGGATTCGGGCTGCTCGGGTGGGCCGCGCTCGCCGCGGCCGCCGTGCTCGCGCTGAACCTCGCGGGCGGCCTGCCGCGGGTCGGTGGCGCCCTCTCCGTGGTCGCGATCGCGGTCGCGCTGGCCGCGGTCCGGCCGCTCCTGCCGCGCGGGACGCTCACCGCGCGGCACGGCCTGCCGAGCGTCATCCTCACCCGCGGCCTGGTCTCGGCGGCCTTCTTCGGGGGAGACGTCTACCTGCCTTACCTGTTGACTGAAAAGTACGGCTTCGCACCCGCCTTCGCCGGGCTCACCCTCACCGTCGGCGGCCTCGCCTGGGCGGGCGCCTCGACCGTCCAGGGCCGGCTCGGCGACCGGATGAGCCACGCCGCGGGGGTGCGGATCGGATCGGCGCTCGTCCTCGGATCGCTGCTCGGCATCCTGGTCACCGTGGCGCTGGCGCTGCCCGCCGCCGTCGCCATCGTCGCCTGGGGCATCGGCGGCGCGGGGATGGGCCTGATGTTCCCCCGGTTGAGCACCCTGATGCTCGGTCTCTCCGCCCCTGCGGAGCGCGGCTTCGCCTCCTCCGCGGGAGCCATCGCCGACTCTCTCGGCGGCGCGCTCTCGCTGGCCGTGGGCGGACTCGTCTTCTCCGCCGCGTTCGGCGGCTTCACCGGAGTCTTCGCCCTCTCGACCGCCGTCGGCCTCGTCGCCGTCGTCGTCGCGCAGAGGGCGGCGGCACCCGCCGGCCTTCCGGCATCCGACAAGCGAACCATGGAGGTTGCAGCGTGAAAGCGATCGTGCAGCGGAAGTTCGGCCCCGCCGACGTCCTCGTGCTGGAAGAGACCGAGGCGCCTGTGCCCGGTCCAGGGCAAGTGCTCGTGAGGGTGCGCGCGGCGGGCGTCCACGCCGTCGACGCGTCGATCCGCGAAGGCCAGGGTCCCCCGACGCTCCCGAAGCCGAGCCTGCCCATGACGCCCGGACGTGAGGTCGCCGGGACCGTCGAAGCGGTCGGCGCGGACGTCGCGGACACCTGGACCGGCAAACGGGTCGTGGCCCACGTCGGCCCCTTGAGCGGCGGTTACGCCGAATACGCGCTCGCGCCTGCGGCGTCCCTGCACGAGTTGCCTGACGGGGTGTCCTATGCCGCGGCGGTGGCCGCGATAGGCACCGGACGCACTGCGCAGCTCGTCCGCCGCTCGGTCTCTTCCGGGCCCGAGGACGTCGTCATCGTGACGGGGGCGTCAGGAGGGCTGGGAAACCAGCTCGCCTATCTGGCGCTCTCGGCGGGCTCCCGTGTCATCGCCCTTTACGGCGGAGAGTCCAAGCGGGAGGCCGTCGCCGGGATCGCCGGACGGGACGGGAGCCGCCCCGCGATCGTCGACACCTCGGCCGAAGACTGGACCGAAAGGCTGACGGCCGCCGTCGGCGCGAAAGGCGCGACCGTGGTCTACGACGGCGTGGGCGGTCCCGTCGCGCGCGCCTGCTTCGAGGCGCTCACGCGCGGCGGACGCCACATCATCTACGGCTGGTCCAGCGGCTCCGCGCTGACGGCGACGGCCCAGGACGTCGTGGACAGGTCGTTGACCCTCACCAGCGCCCTGGGCGCGCCCATCACGGACCTGCGCGCGCTGGAGACGCTGTCGCTGGAGGCGGTCGGCCGGGGCGAGGTCGTCCCCCTCGTGACCGAGTTCCCGCTGGCCGAGGCCCCCGCGGCGCACACCGCGATCGAGACCAGGACCTCGCGGGGCAAGGTCGTCCTCGTCCCGGCCTGACCCGCCCGGGTCACCAGCCGCGCGACCTCCTCCCGGCGTGCGGCCGGCGCCGGAAGGTCCCCCAGCTCAGCCCCTGCCCGCCTTCCGCGGGCGGGGGCTCCGGAGTCACCGCCTCCTCCGCCTCGACCTCCGACACGAGATCCGTCACGTGTTCCTCCGGCACCGCGGCCCTCCTCCGCTCGCAACCGATGGGCAGGCAGGACTTACCCGTGTCGCCGCCCTTCTCCCATCGGAACCCGGCGCGGCCTTGCGCGCCAGGCCCGGTCGCGGGCCTCATCGGGCCACCCTTCGGGGAACCGTTGTTCTCGGTCGTCTACGCGAGGGTCGGCTCGGCGGCCGACACCGGGGACGTGCTCCAGCGGACGGACGAGCGAGCTCAGCTGAATCCGCCCGGATCCCGCCACGAGAAATCTGCCGTCGGCAGATATGCCTTTCGGTGCCTTTACCCACTGCCTATCGTCGGACTCACGAACGGTATTTCCGATCGGTTCGGCGACAGGAGGAAAAATGGCGGAAACGATGGACGGGCTCGTCGGCGGCATCGACGACCAGCTCGCCACGAGACTGCTCTACCAGCGCATCGTGGTCCTGGGCGCCGAGGTGGAGGACCGGATAGCCAACCGGATCTGCGCACAGCTCCTGCTGCTCTCAGCAGAGGACCCGCGCCGCGGCATCAGCCTCTACATCAATTCCCCGGGCGGATCCGTCAGCGCCGGACTCGCCATTTACGACACCATGCGCCTCATTCCGAACGAGGTGAGCACACTGGCGCTCGGCCTCGCGGGGAGCATGGGGCAGTTCCTGCTCAGCTCCGGCACCCCCGGCAAGCGCTACTGCCTGCCCCACGCCCAGATCCTCATGCACCAAGGGTCGGCGGGGTTCGGCGGCACCGCGGCCGATGTGGAGATCTACGCGAGCCACCTCGAACGCATCGGCACCCTGCTCACCCGGCTGACCGCCGAACAGACCGGCCGGCCGTACGAGACCGTCGAGCGCGACAGTGCACGGGACCGCTGGTTCACCGCGGAGGAGGCGCGCGCGTACGGCCTCGTCGACCACGTGGTGGAGCGGATGGAGGACATCCGTCCCGCTCCCCTCACCCACCGGACGGGGCTGTGACGATGAGCCAGTACACGATCCCGACCGTCGTCGAGCGGACCGACCGCGGCGAACGCGCCTTCGACATCTACTCGCGGCTGCTGTCCGACCGGATCGTCTTCCTCGGCACCGAGATAGACGACGGCGTCGCCAACGTGGTGATGGCCCAGCTGCTGCACCTGGAGTCCGAGAGCCCCGACACCGAGATCGGTCTCTACATCAACTCCCCCGGCGGCTCCTTCAGCGCGCTGACGGCCATCTACGACACGATGCAGTTCGTCCGCCCCGACGTCGCCACCTTCTGCATGGGCCAGGCGTCGTCGGCCGCGGCGGTCCTGCTCGCCGCGGGGGCGCCGGGCAAGCGCGCGGTCCTGCGGCACGCGAAGGTGATGCTGCACCAGCCGTCGAGCCAGTCGCGCGGCACCCTTCCGGACCTGGCCATCCAGGCGAGGGAGGTGGCGCGGGTGCGCGCGGAGATGGACGAGATCCTTGCGCGGCACACCGGGCACCCCGCCTCCAAGATCCGGCGGGACACCGACCGCAGTGTCACCTTCGACGCGTCCGAGGCGGTCGCCTACGGCCTCGCCGACGTCGTCATCTCCAGCCGCAAGGATCTGCCGGTGTGAGCGCGCTGGGCGGCCGTCGTGCTGTCGGCCGCCCAGCCTGCCGAGCCGCGGGTCAGGCCGCCAGGCAGAACACGTCGCCGGGCCCCGCGCGGCGGGCCGCAGGACGCATGATGACGGGGGCGCGACGGGCGCTCATGCCCCGTCCGACCTCGGTGAGGACCTCGCCGAGGTCGACGCTGAGGGCCTCACAGACGGAGGCGAGGACCTCTGAGGACGCCTCCTTACGGCCCCGTTCGACCTCCGACAGGTAGGGCATGGAGATGCGGGCGTGGCGGGCCACGTCAGCGAGGGTCCTGCCCTGCTCGCGGCGCAGGCGGCGCAGTTCGCCGCCCAGCAGGTCGCGCAGCAGCGGTCGTGCGGCGGGCTCCCCGCCCGGCCCGTCCTTCACCAGTTCCAGCATTCGCGGTACTCCCCTGCCCTCGGCGGCCCGCTCGGCGAACCGGCTCGTCGGTCCTTCCTAACCCGGGAGCCGCGGTACGGGAACCCGGTTTCGCATCTGGCGAAGCAGCGGACGAAGACCGGTCGGGGGGTTTACCGGATTCTTGAGTGGGGCTCGCCGTGCCGTGACCGACCGGCCGCCGATGCCGGAAAGCCCTGTGACGTCGAGGATCCGGAAGTTGTCCACAGGCGCTCACGATGCCTCGTGACGTTCCGTGCTTGAGTTGTGGCATGGACGAGAACACGCTGCAGACCGTCGCACTGAACAACGGCGTCACCATGCCCCGGCTGGGCTTCGGGGTGTGGCAGGTCGGCGACGACGAGGCGGTCACCGCCGTCGGCCTCGCGCTCGACGCCGGGTACCGCAGCATCGACACGGCGAGCGCCTACGGCAACGAGCGGGGCGTCGGGCGGGCGGTGCGCGCCGCGGATCTGCCCCGGGACGAGGTGTTCGTGACCACCAAGCTGTGGAACGCCGACCACGGCCACGACGCGGCGCTCAAGGCCTTCGACACGAGCCTCGCGAAACTCGATCTCGAGTACGTCGACCTCTACCTCGTCCACTGGCCCATGCCCGCGCGCGACGACTATGTCGACACCTGGCGCGCACTGGAGCGGATCGCCGGGGAGGGCCGGGCGCGTGCCGTCGGCGTCTCGAACTTCGCGGTGCCGCACCTGGAGCGGCTGGCCGCGGAGACCGGGCTGGTCCCCGCCGTCAACCAGATCGAACTGCACCCTTACTTCACCCAGCCGGAGCTGCGGGCCCACCACGCCGCGCACGGGATCGCCACGGAGGCCTGGAGCCCGCTCGGCCAGGGCCGCGGCCTCCTCGACGACCCGGTCCTCGGCCGCATCGCCGCCGCGCACGACCGCTCCCCAGCCCAGGTCGTCCTGCGCTGGCACCTCCAGAGCGGCAACATCGCCATCCCCAAGTCCGTCACCCCCTCCCGCATCAAGGAGAACCACGCCCTGTCCGACTTCACCCTCACCCTCGAGGACATGGACTCCATCGACGCCCTCGACCGAGACACCCGCTACGGCCCGGACCCACTCCGCTTCAACGCCTCCTGACACCCGCCCGAAAACAGAACGGAGGCCGGTCGGAAACCGGCCCCGCATCAGTCGGAGCCCGCGCGCACTGAACCGCCGCCCGCCGCTGGGACAAGGTCGGTCAGCGCCCACGCTCCCGTTCGGCGCTCGAGCGAGCCGGTCGGAGTCCGCGCGCTGAACCGCCCTCCGCCGCCCAGGCGAGGTCGGTCAGCGCCCACACGCGCCCACGCTCCCGTTCGGCGCTCGAGCGAGCCGATCGGAGCCCTTGCGCTGAACCGCCGTTCGATACCTGGGTGCGAGCCGGTCAGCGCCCATTCCGGGGCCGGTCGGAAGACCGGCGCCGGAATGGGCGGTGTCGGGGCGTACGGCGGTGCTGCTGTTCGGTGCTGGGGCGGGGGCCGGTCTGGGACCGGCCCCCGGGGCGATCAGGAGTCGCCGGTCACGGTGACGTAGGGGTCGGCGGCGTCGCCGGTCTGCCAGATGTACTCCTCGGCGGCGTCGTCGCCGAAGGCGGCGAGGAGGAACCGGGCGGACCAGCGGGCGGCGATCTCGATGCTCTGGGCCTGGGTGAGGGTCTGGCCGGCGACCTCGGGGTCGGCGCCGGCGGGGTTCTGCACGTCGGTGATGCCGTAGTGGTTCGCACCGGTGATCCGGACGATCTGCTTGGGGTCGTCCTGGACGCGCCCGTAGGTCTCCTCGGCGTCGGCGGGGAGCGCGACCCCGTCCTGGAGGCCCTGGACGAGCTGCACCGGGATCTCGTTGTCCACGTCGGCGAAGGCGCCGGTGAGGAACGACTTGTTGTTGGTGCCGAACAGCGACGCGGCCTTCACCTCCGAGGGCCGGTCGTAGACCAGCCCGGTGCAGAAGGGGAAGACGCACTTGCTCTCGGCGACCGACAGGCCGGCGGCCCCGCCGAACGAGTGGCCGAGCAGGCCGATCCGGCTGAGCCGGAACCGGTTGAGCAGGGGCGAGGCCGACCTGTCGTCCTCCTCGCCCATCCAGTCCGCCGTCGCGGCGGCCTGGGACTGCTCCGGATAGAAGTCGAGGTCGAAGAACAGGAGTCGGCGATGGTCGGGCACGACCACGATGAAGCCGTAGGCCGCGACGGCCTCCGCGTAGTCGGCGTAGAAACCGCGCCCGACCTGCGCCCCTTGGAGCATGAGCGCGACGGGCAGCCTCCCGGAGATCCCGGTCGGGTAGTACACGTCGGCGGTATCTCCTCCGACGGTGGTCGTGTACGAGGCGACGGCGGGCACCGCCTGCGCGGGCGCCCCGGGCGCCCCCACCAGCACGGCGCCCAGAACGGCGGGCAGAACGGCTCGGGCCAGAAGTCGAAGCCCCACATTCTCTCCTTCTATCGGAACATCGTTTCTCCCACGAAGACAAAGTTCCGCGATCGGATACGCCATAGTCAATCCCCGGGCACCCGGACAGCCACTTCCGGCCACCCCTGGGAGGGCCGGGGCCGGGACGCCCGGCCGGGGGCAAAGAGGGAGGCTGTGTACTTCTGTAGACGAAGGGGGTCATGAGGCGCAGCGGGGGAGATCTGATGGGGGAGGGCGGGGAAGGCCCGGCGGTCGCCGAGGGGCTGGAGGCGGTCTCCGACGCGGCGGTAGCCGACGAGCTCGCCGTCGAGCTCGACCGCGCCGGAGTCGACCGTCTCCAGGCAGTTCACACAGCGCGGGAAGGTCGACCTGCCCGCACCGGAGGGTCCGATGAGCGCGGCGTCGGGAGTACCCCTTGGCACGACCACCCCAAGGGGTACTCCCTACGTGGAGTACGAGGTGCCGAACCCGGCGGCCTCGGCCGCGATGCGCCACCGGTGCGCGGACCTCGACGACTTCCAGATCCAGCTCCGCGAGCCCGGCGATCTGGTCTCGCCGCGGCGCAGGTTCCTCGAGGAGTTCGGCGAGGGCGTCCACCACCTCGGTTTCGAGGCCCCTGACCTCGTCGCCGCCGAACGGCGCGCCCGCGCCCAGGGCCTGGGCGCGATCGCGCGAGGACGGCACCGGCTTCTGCCGGCTCGGCACCCGGGCGGGCGCGGGCGTCGTCCTGGAACTCCGCCGCGCCCGGGCCCGAGCCACCCGGAATCCCGGTCCCGCCCCGGGTCGGAGCGGGGTTCCGGGGCGGGGCATGATCGGGGTAGCGTGACCTTGTCCGGCCGGACAGGCGGACGTGGAATGCGGACCGGGAGAGGGGGTGAGTCGCATCAGCGGTCTTCGTCGGTGCGGGCACTCCCCGGTCGGGCACGCGATGGCGCCCGCGTAGGACGCGTTAGGGAGTGCCCCGGAAACAACCGGAAGGTACCCATGTCGACACTGCCGTCAGATGTGTCATTGCTCGCCGGAATCACCGCGTCGCTGCGGAAGGCCGGCTGTGTGTTCGCCGAGGAAGAGGCGGCGATACTGGCCGCCTCGGCGCGGTCCGCGGGAGAGCTGCGGGCCATGGCCGCGCGGCGGGCGGACGGGGCGCCGCTCGAACATGTCGTGGGGTGGGCGGAGTTCGCCGGTCTGCGGATCGCGGTCGCGCCCGGGGTGTTCGTGCCGCGCAGGCGGACGGAGTTCCTGGTCGCGGAGGCGGCCCGGCTACTGCCCGAGCACGCCGTCGTCGTCGACCTGTGCTGCGGCTCCGGGGCGCTCGGCGCCGCGCTGCACGCCGCGGGCAAGGGGGTCGAACTGCACGCCGCGGACATCGATCCCGCGGCGGTGGCCTGTGCGCGCGGGAACGTCCGCGGCACCGTCCACCAGGGCGACCTCTTCGAACCGCTGCCCGCACGACTGCGCGGACGGGTCGACGTCCTCTTGGCTAACGTTCCTTACGTCCCGTCCGATCAGATCGCGCTGCTGCCGTCTGAGGCCCGTGACCACGAGGCCCGCACCGCCCTCGACGGCGGACCCGACGGCCTCGACGTGCTGCGCCGCGTCGCCGCGGCCGCCCCGCGCTGGCTCGCTCCCCGAGGCCGCCTGCTGGTCGAGACCGGCGAACACCAGACCTCCGCCGCCGTCGCCGCCTTCACCGCCCACGGCCTCACCGTCCACGTCGCCTCCGCGCCCGACTACGACGCCACGGTCCTCATCGCCACCCTCCCCCGACCCCACCCGGCGCACGCGGAGGAGGCGTGAACGAGGGCTCGTGGGGTGCGGGGTGACGGGGTTCGGAGGTGAAGTTTCGGGGTGGTTTGGTGGAGGGTGGGTGGCGGTGGGGTGGCGTTAAAGGGGATTGGTCCGGCGGGGCGGGCGGTCTGGGGTATGGGCTGAGAAACTGAGCTATATGGTGCGATGCGGAGTACCTGCGTCTGATTCCTGGAGGGGAAGATTTCCGCCGCGCGTCTGGCTGCCTGCCTTGCCCTTGTGCTGTTCGCGCTGAACGGGTGCTCCGACAACGCCGCGCCACCGGAGGAGGGGCTTCCGGGACTCGGGGCGGTGTCGGCCATCACGAAGGACGAGGAGATCCGGCTTCCGCTCGACTACTTCTCGCCCGACGCCCGGGAGAACGACGACATCGTCCTCGCCGAGGAGTATCTGGGGCGCAAGTGCATGGGGGGCTTCGGGCTCACCTACCCGGCGAAGCCGCTGCGGCAGGCCGCCTATTCGAGCATCGTGCACCCCGGGCTCTTCGGGCTCATCGATCCGGCCCTCGTCAAGTACGGATACGGTCCCGTGCTCGCGCCGGACGGCTGGGACGAGCCGACGGCGCCGGTCCAGACCCGTCCGGCGAGCGCGGTCGAAGAGGACGTGTGGACGGGCAGGGTCAAGGAGTACGAAGGAAAGGCGGTCCCGCAAGGGGGCTGCCTCACCGAAGGGCGAAAGCAGCTCGGCGGTACGGCCGACCTGTTCTGGCCGAAGAACGAACTCGAGGCCGAGGCCGTGAAGCTCGCCGAGAAGGATCCCCGCACAGCGGAGGTCACGCAGGCGTGGTCCGCGTGCATGCGGGACGCGGGCTACTCCTACGCGTCGCCCGCCGAGGCGGCCTCCGACGCGCAGTGGCTGGTGCCCGGCCCGCCGAGCCCCTCGGAGGTCTCCGCCGCGGCCGCGGACGTCGGCTGCAAGACCCAGGTGAACTACGCGGGCATGCGCATGGCGGTCCTCACCGCCTACGAGATGCGGCTGGTCCGCCTGCACAAGGCGCGGCTGACGACGCACAAGCTCGAGCTGTCCCTGCGGCTGGCCAAGGCCCAGGAGCTCCTCGGCCGCGCGGACGTCGACGACTTCTGACGGTGTCCGTTTCCCGCCGCAGGGAAACGGACACCGACCGACTCCGGCACCACCCCTGACCTCAGCCTTCACCTGGGTCAGGGTGCCAACCATTGCCTAAAACCGGAACGCCGTCATAGCCTGCGGAACAGTGTTCCCATATGACCACCCGGTCGTGGAAACATCCGGACCAGTTGGGCGCGTCTGGTCGGGGCTTACCCCTATGCCCTATCCCGCAGGAGAGACAGTGCAGATCAAGTTCTCCCGGGTCGCCGCGGCCGTCACCGCCGCCGTCGGCACCCTCCTCGCCTCGGTCGTCGCCGCCCCCTCGGCGAGCGCCGCGACGGCGTGCTCCGGCTACTCCTCCGCCACCACGGCCTGCGTCATCGAGTCCGCCTCCATCGGCGGCACGAGCTACGACGTGACCTGGTACCTGCCGACCGGCACCGCCTCGGCCCTGATGCTCGTCCAGCACGGCTTCAGCCGCTCGTGCGCCAACCAGCGCGGCACGAGCAAGGCCATCGCCGAGAAGGGCGTGATGGTCTTCTGCGTCGACGCCGACATGACCGGCGGCAACCCCGCGCTGGGCGCCACGCTCGGCGACACGCTCGCCGCCCGCGCCCTCACCCCGCCGAGCGGCAAGGCGCTGCCGGTGAACTACGTCGTCGGCGGGCACTCCGCGGGCGGCCACTTCGCGTCCGAGGTGGGCGCGCAGATCGCCGCCGACGGCTACGGCGGGCTGAAGGGCGCGATCCTCTTCGACGCCGTCGCGAGCAGCGACTTCACCGCGAACCTCCAGGCCATCTCCGCAGGCGCGACCCGTCCCGTCCTGCAGATCGCGGCCCGGCCCAGCGTCATCAACCTGTTCAACAACTCCTTCGGCGCCCTCGCCGACCTCGGGGCCGGCTTCGTCGGCATCCAGCTCGTCTGGACCGGCTACCTCTCCGGCACCCCCTACGGCGGCAGCTGCCACATCGACTCCGAAGGCGAGAACACCGACGCCCTCGGCGTCGCCGGCGCCCTGTGCTCCCCGAGCACCACGCAGACCTCCCGCCTGCGCGACTTCGCTTCGGCCTGGGCCAAGGACCTCGCCACCGGTACCTACACGTCCTCGTACTACTGCGCCGACGCCGACGTCCTCACCACCTGCGGCACCAAGGCCCTGACCGTCCTCGGCGGCACGCTCCCCTACGCCGCCGTGATCCCCAACTCCTGACCTTTTATGGTCGTTCCTTAGTCGCTCCGGTGATCGGGCGTTCGGGATCCCTGCGCCCGATCACACCGGGGTGATTCCCCTTCATGGCCCGTGGCCGGGGGCCGGGCTGGAACCCCCTCTTGGACTCCGCAGGGGGCGTGGCCTGCGCTGAGGCGGAAACGCCTTCGGGGCGGGTGGAGCCGCTTTCGGGGACGAAGGGTGCGTTCCGGAACTCCGGGGTGGTCTGGGGCGTCGGATCGGGGCGGGGATCTCCCGCGCGGGGGACAATGCGCGGGGCGGCGCGGGTCGGCGCCGGCGGCGACGAGAAGGCGGAGTGATGATCGACGGAGTGCGGTATCTCGGGCGCGGGATCGGGTGGGTGGCCAAGAGGCCGTCCCAGTGGGTGTTCGGGCTCATTCCGGCGGTGCTGACGCTCTTGCTGTTCGGGTGGCTGCTGGTGTGGTTCGGGTTCAAGGCCGATGATCTCGCCGCGTGGCTCACCCCGTTCGCCGACGGGTGGGCGGCCGGGCTGCGCGACGCGGTCCGGATCATCGCCGGGGTCGCGCTGTTCGCGGGCGGCGCGTTCGTTTCGCTGCTGCTCTTCACCGCGGTCACGCTGATGATCGGCTCCCCGTTCTATGAGGAACTCTCCCTGCGCGTCGAGCGTTCTCTCGGTGGGCAGGTCCCCGAGTCCGACGAGCCGTTCTGGCGGAGCATCGTGCGCGGGGTGAAGGACGCGGCCGTCCTCGGCGTCATCGCGCTGGGTCTCGGTGTCGTGTTCTTCGCGCTCGGGTTCATTCCCGTGATCGGGCAGACGGTCGTGCCGATCGTGGCGCTGGTCGTCTCCGGGTACTTCCTGGCGGGCGAGCTCACCGGCATCGCGATGGACCGCCGGGGACTGCGCCGCAAGGAGCGGTTCGCGGTGCTGCGCACGGTCCGGGGCCGCACCCTCGGCTTCGGCGCGGCGACGGCGGTGGTGTTCCTCATCCCGCTCGGCGCCGTGCTGTTCATGCCCGGCGCGGTCGCCGGGGCCACTCTGCTGGCCAGGGACGCGTGCGAAGACGACACATCACCGGGTTACAAGGTTGCATGAACGATCGATGATTCTCTGGAACTTTTCGCCATATTTTCGTCGTGTCCGGTAGCGTGCTTCGGGCAGGAACAGGTCGACCCCGAGGTGAGGGATGCAGGACGGACGGCGCGACAACGCGATGTACAAGGCGCTCCGGCGCAGGGGAGCACA
This sequence comes from Actinocorallia herbida, assembly GCF_003751225.1. NCBI lineage: Bacteria > Bacillati > Actinomycetota > Actinomycetes > Streptosporangiales > Thermomonosporaceae > Actinocorallia > Actinocorallia herbida. The sequence goes on along the minus strand of NZ_RJKE01000001.1, from coordinate 9,460,064 downwards.
CCTGCTAGAGGCCGTACGGCCTCCGGGAGTGGCGCTCAAGCGGAAGGCGCCATTGCCCGACCGGTCCGCCTCGCGTCTCGTCGATTCGCCGGTCTTCCTTCTCTCATCGGTACGGTCGGGGTCGACCCTCCTGCGCGTCCTGCTGAACAGCCACTCGCGCATCCGGGCCCCGCACGAGCTGCACCTGCGCACCCTCAAGGTGGAGCCGAGCCGCGAGTTCTCCGAGGACGTCATGGACGCGCTGGGGCTGACCCGCACCGAGCTGGAGCACCTGCTGTGGGACCGGATCCTGCACTATGAGCTGGTCAGCACGGGCAAGGACGTGATCGTCGACAAGACCCCGGCGAACGCCCTGATCTGGCAGCGGATCTCCTCGGTCTGGCCGAACGCCCGCTACGTCTTCCTCCAGCGGCATCCCGCGTCCGTCGTGGAGTCGGTGCTGAACCGCCGCAAGAACGCCGACCGGGCCGAGGTCGTCAAGGAGGTCCTCGACTACGTCACCGGTGTCGAGGAGGCCCGGCGGATGCTCGACGGCGTCACCGTGAAGTACGAGGACCTCACCGCCGATCCGGCGCGCGAGACCCAGCGGATCTGCGCCTACCTGGGCCTGCCCTGGGAGGAGTCGATGCTGGACTACGGCGCGAAGGACCACGGCCCGATCCGGCCGGTCTTCGGCGACTGGAGCAAGAACATCAAGTCCGGCAAGGTCCAGCCGGCCAGGCCGCTTCCCCGCGAGGAGGACGTGCCGGCCGATCTGCGGGACATCGCCCGCGCCTGGGGCTACCTGTCCTGAGCCCCGCGCAGCCTGGCGGCCTTCAGTGACGTGTGCAGCAGCAGCCTGTCGGCGCCCGAGTCCAGGTCGAGGCCGGTGAGTGCGGTCACTCGGCCCAGCCGGTAGTAGAGGGTCTGCCGGTGGATCGTGAGGGCCGCGGCCGTGCGCTGGGCGTTGCCCGCCTCGTCCAGGTAGGTCTCGACGGTCTCGCGCAGCGCCGCGTGCGCCGGGTCGAGCAGCGGCGCGACGGCCGGGTCGGGCTCCGGGAGCGCCGTGAGCATCCGGTACGGGCCGAGATCCGCCCAGGCCGCGACCGGCCCGCTGACCGTCCGCGCCACCCGGTGGGCGAACTTCGCCTCCTCCAGGGCTTCCCTGGCCAGCGCGAAGCCGCGCCGCGGCCCGCTCACCCCCGCGATCACACCGAGCCGGGCGGCGGTCTCCCGGGCTTCGGCGGCCCGCAAGACGAGCACGTCCCCTGTGCCGAGCACCCCGGCGGGGATCTGCGCACCAGGGGCGTACAGCACCGCGTACGCGGTGCCCGCCAGCGGATGCCCCGCGAGCATCGCGGCCGCGGCGGCCCGCTCCTCCTGCGCCGCCGACAGCAGGCCCTCCAGGGCCCGCGACGGACTCGCGGCGAGTTTCGCCCCGGACTCGGCCGCCAGCTCCATCGCGGCGCCGAGCCGGGGGTCGTCGAGACCGATCTCACCCTCGTCCAGCAGCCACAGATACCCGTAGGTGACGCCCCGGTGCCGCGCCGGTAGGCACAGCCGCGCCTTGGTCCCCGCGACGGGGTCGGCGGGCGTCCTCAGCGGCACGGTCGCCCGGGCGATGCCGAACGACTCGAACCAGGCCCTGACCCGGGCGTCGGAGCCCCGTCTCAGGATGGACCCGAGCCGCACGGGGTCGAGGTCCCCATGCTGGGCCGCGAAGGCCACCAGCCGGAAGTCGCGGTCCTCCAGGGTGGCGGGGGCGCCGAGCAGATCCGAGACGGCGTCGGTCAGCTCCTGGAAATCCCTCTCGTACACATGTCCAAAGTACTCGTGACCGTTGTCGATGGCCGCCGCGCGTGGCCCTGCCTAGGGTCGGGAACATCCGCGAAAAGGAGGTGTCCCTCGTGCTCGGTCCGATCCTGCTCTCCGCCGCCCGCAGCCAGACGCTGCGTCGTTTGGTCTCGGCGAGCCCGCTGACCCGTCCCGTCGTCGACCGGTTCGTGGCCGGGGAGACCCTTCCCGACGCGCTCGGCGCGGTCCGCGAGGGCGCCGCCGACGGCATCGACGCGACCTTGGACTTCCTCGGTGAGGACATCACCTCCGAGGCCGAGGCGCTGGCCAACCGCGACGCCTACCTCCGGCTGCTGGAGGCCCTGGGCACCGAGGGCCTCGCCGCCCGGGCGGACGTGTCGGTGAAGCTGTCGGCGTTCGGCCAGTCGCTGCGCGAGGACCTGGCGCTGGAAGGGGCCCGGCGCGTCGCCGAGGCGGCCCGCGCGGTCGGCAGCACCCTCACCCTGGACATGGAGGACCACACGACGGTCGACTCCACCCTCGGCATCCTCGGCGAACTGCGCAAGGACCACCCCGAGACGGGCGCGGTCCTCCAGTCGTACCTCTTCCGCACCGAGGACGACGCCAAGGCGCTCGCCCACGAGGGCTCCCGGGTCCGGCTGGTCAAGGGCGCCTACAAGGAGCCCGCCGAGGTCGCCTTCCAGCACAAGTCCGAGGTCGACCGGAACTACGTGCGGCTGCTGAAGATCCTCATGGCGGGCGGCGGCTACCCGATGATCGGCAGCCACGACCCGCGCATGATCGAGATCGCCAAGACCCTCGCCACCCGCAACGGCCGCACCATCGACTCCTACGAGTTCCAGATGCTCTACGGCATCCGGACCGAGGCCCAGCACAAGCTCGTCAACGAGGGTCACCGGGTCCGCGCCTACGTGCCCTACGGCGGCGACTGGTACGGCTACTTCATGCGCCGGCTCGCCGAGCGCCCCGCCAACCTGGTGTTCTTCCTGCGCTCCTTCACCACGCGTTCCTGACGTCGAGGACACGCGCAGCACCATGACACCGAGTGACAACTCGTTCACTCGACGCCATAACGGGCTACCCGGGAGTGTGCACCGGGGGCCGAGCATGTTACTTAACCAAAGTAACTATTTCGCTCGACCCCCGGCAGGAGCCCCCTTGACCAGCACGGTCCCCGACGCGCCCACCACCGAAGAAGACCGACAACCCACGCCGGGCGAGGGAACGGCGCCTGCGGGCAGGTCCGTCTGGATCACCCTCATCGCCCTCGCCCTCGCCGGATCCGTCGTCTCCATCCAGCAGACCCTCGTCATCCCGCTGCTGCCGACGATCTCGGCGACCTTCGACGTGGCCGTGACCGACGTCACCTGGCTGTTCACCGCCTCGCTGCTGGCCGGCGCCGTCGCCACGCCGCTGCTGTCGCGGTTCGGCGACATGTACGGCAAGAAGCCGATGATGCTGCTGACCCTCGGCCTCCTCGCCGCCGGGTCCGTCATCTGCGCGCTGTCGGCCGACCTCGGCGTCCTCATCTTCGGCAGGGCGGTCCAGGGCGTCAGCGCCGCGATGATCCCCCTGGCCATCGGCACGATCCGCGACACGTTCCCGCGCGAGCGCGTCATGAGCGCGATCGGCATCGTCAGCGCCACCCTCGGCGTCGGCGGCGCGGTCGGCATGCTCATCACCGGCCTGATCTCCAGCCACACCCCCGACCACCACCCCGTCTTCTGGGTCGCCGCGGGCGCCGCGGTCCTCGCGTTCGCGCTGGTGGTCCTCGTCGTGCCGAACGGCGGGGTACGGCACGGCGGCAGGCCCGACCTCGCCGGAGCCGCGCTCCTCGCCGTCGTGCTCGTCTGCCTGCTGCTGGCCATCAGCCAGGGCAACTCCTGGGGCTGGACCTCGCCGCGGGTGCTCGGGCTGTTCGCCGCCGCGCTCGTGCTCGGCGCGGGCTGGGTGGTGCTGGAGACGAAGGTGGCCGAGCCGCTGGTGCGGATGAGCATCCTCATCGGCCGCAAGTCGCTCTCCGCGAACATCGCCTCGGTGTTCCTCGGCTTCTCCATGTACGGGTCGTTCACGCTCATCGCGGCCCTCGTCCAGGCCTCGCCGGAGAAGGTCGGGTACGGCCTGGGTGGAACGGTCCTCACCGTCGGCCTGGTGGCGCTGCCGAACACCGTGGCCATGGTCGGCGCCTCTTTCCTGTGCGGCCGCCTCGCGGCCCGCATCGGCGCGGCCTACACGCTCGCGCTCGGCTCGGCGGTGGCGGGGGCGTCCTACCTCACCTTGGCGCTGTGGCACTCGACGGTGCGGGACTTCCTCATCTTCAACTTCCTGCAGGGCCTCGGCTTCGGCATCGCCTACGCCTCGATCGGCACCCTCGCCGTCCAGCATGTCCCGATGGACTCCAGCGGCATCGCCAGCGGCATCAACGTGCTGGTGCGCACCGCCGGAGGCAGCGTCTCCGCCGCGATCGGCGCGGCCATCCTCACCGGCGGCGGCCTCGTGCCGACGATCGGGGACTACGTGCTGTGCCTGTACATCGTGCTCGGCGGATCGGTGGGCGCGGCCGTCGTGGCCGCCGTCCACGGGTTGCGCCACCGCGACTGACCGCGGCACCGCCCCCTGTTCCACCGCAGCGCGGCGCCCGCCTGGGCGCCGCGCCGGGGCGGATTCCCGTTCAGCGCCTTCAGAGGGCCTTCACCGCGGAGACGAACGTGCGGAAGGACGGGCGGGCGAACGCCAGCGCGGGAGCCTGGGGGTTCTTGCTGTCCCGCACCCCGACAGCCGTGGTGCGCGCGGCCGAGCCGACCTCCACGCAGGCGCCGTTCTGGGCGCTGTGGCTGCTCTTCCGCCAGGCGACGCGAGAGTTGTCCGACATCTTTTGACTGTTCCTTCACGGGTTGGGTCCGCGCGCGTCGTCGCCCTCGTCGATGATCTGCCGAATGACTTCCACCGATGATTCCGGGGACAGCGCCGCCGCGCGGAGTTGATCGTAAATCTCCGTGTATTCCAGGAGATCCGCGGCTTCTTCAAGATAGATCGAGCCGCGGCGGAACTGAAGGTACACGATGGAGGGATCGCGTCGGGCCGGAAAGTTCAATATATGAAAACTTCCGTCGACGGCCGCGTGTGCGCCTGCCGAGAAAGGCAGGATCTGCAATGTCACATTACGGGGCTCGCACAGGTCGATCAGCCTCATGAGCTGGTCTTTCATCACCTGCCGACCGCCGACGAGGCGGCGCACGGCCGTCTCGTTGAGAATGATCCACAATCGTGGGGCATCCGGACCCCTCAGCCTTTCCTGGCGCTTTGTCCGGACTTCTACTCGGCGATCCTTCTCCGTCGCGCTTTCTTCGGGAAGAAGTGGATCGACCCGCAGGAGCGCCCGGAAATAATCCTCGGTCTGAAGCAGGCCGGTGATCAGTTCGTGCTCGTAGATGAGGATGTCGGACGCTTCCTCTTCCAATCCGACATAAGTCTCGAACCAGATGGGAATGGAAGAACGCGGCTTCTGCCACCAGCCGCGCAGCCGGCTCTCTCGCGCCAGGGTCATCAACTGCTCCGAATGCTCGTCGGCGAGGCCGTAGTAGAGGCACAGGGCCCGCACGTCGTTGACCTTCGGCGCGTGGCTGGCCTGTTCGATCCGGTAGACCGTCGTGCGCGGCACGTTCGAACCCTTCGCCACTTCGTCGAGGTTCGCCTGGCGCTCGGACCTGAGTTTGCGCATCACGGCGGCCAGACGCCGTCTGCGTACCGTCGGACTTGTCCGTCCCATCACCATGTGGACACTCCCGCGTACCTCGTCCTGGACCCGGGGGAGGCCCAGTTTGGAATATTCCAGCGAAGCGCTTTACATGACGCCCCGTCGCGTCCCACACTCAGAGCGTAGCGACACGGATAGCGCTGCGGGCGCGGATCTCAGGGGGTTCCGGCTATGGACCGGCCGAAGTTGAGAGCACGACAATGCTGACGGCCACGCGCGTCACGATGCCGGGGGTGCCCGAGCAGGCACGGGTGGCGCGCAGATGGCTCGCGGGATGGCTGGGTGAGGAGCACCCGGCCCACTACGCCGCGATCCAGCTTCTGTCCGAGGCGTTCGGGAACAGCGTGCTGTACGCGCTCCCGGGCGGCCAGATCGAGCTGGGGGCGGAGCTGGGCGACCAGCAGGTGCGGGTGGAGGTGGTGGACGCCGGCGGGGGCGGCGACCCGGTGCCGGGCCAGGACCCGGCGGGCGACGCGGAGAGCGGCAGGGGGCTGTTCATCCTCGACGCGCTCGCCAAGGAATGGGGCTGGGAGCGCCTGCCGGACACCCGGCTGCGCTTCTGGTTCACCGTCGGCTTCTGACCCGCCGCCGCGTGCCGGGGCTCCCGCATGCGGGAGGGTGCGGAACCCGGGCCGCGCGCGTCATGGGGGCCGCGCGGGCCGGAACACGCAGGTGCGGGTCGGGAGGCCGCGCGGATGCCGACGTGCGGGCATACCGAAGGCGGGCACGTCGAGAACGGGCGCGGCATCTGCCTCGCCCGTGTCCTCGGCCCGCGACGGTGTGCGGCCGCCGCGCCCTTCGCCGCGGCCGGGACCGGTCCACGGGGCGTGCGCCCCGGACGGGCCCGGCCGGCCGGGGGCTAGAACAGGCCGGTGCGCCAGGTCGGGTGGGCGGGGGCCCAGCCGAGGGACTTGGCCTTGGCGTTGGAGGCGGGACGGCCCGTCGCGGCGGCGTGCCTGCCCGCCTTGGGCTCGGCGGCGCCCAGCGCCGCGGCGTAGCCCGGCACCCAGTCATCGGCGGTGGCGGGATCGTCGTCGACGATGTTCACCGGGCCCGCCGCCCAGTCGAGGGCCGCGACCGTGGCGTCGGCGGCGTCCTCCACGTGGACGAACGAGGTCCAGGCCGGGCCGCGCGACAGTTCGCCGTCCCGCACCTTGGCCGCGAACTCGCCGTCGGCGGCGTACCAGGTGCCCGGGCCGTAGAACGCGCCATAACGCAGCACGACGCCCCGCGGCATCTCCGCGACGGCCTCCTCCAGCGCGACGACGCTCTTGTACGGCGGCAGGCTCGGGTCGAGGTCGTCGGTCTCGACCGCCGCCGCCTCGCCGCGCACGTACAGCCAGGCGATGCTCTGCGCGATCATCGTCTCCACGCCCGCCGCCTTGGCCGCGTCGACGAGGTTGCGGGTGCCGTTGATGCGCAGCAGCCCGTTGGCCTCGAAGTCGCGGTCGGACAGATCGGTGAGCTGGTGAATGACCACGTCCGGGCGCTCGGCCTTGACCGCCTTCTTGAGCTTGCGCGCGTCGAGGACGTCGACGATGACGGGGTGGGCGCCCATCTCCTCGATGTGCCTGCCGCCCTCGCGCCGCCGCGACGTGCCGGACACCTCGTGTCCGGCCGCGATGAGCTTCGGCACCAGGGCACGGCCGATCACACCGTTGGCTCCGGCAAGAAAGATCTTCATTTCGGGGGGACCTCCAGGAGTCTCACTTCTGTGTGGTCACCTGCGGACCAAGCCCAAGCTATCCCGTCTTGACGCTGTCTGGCGACCACCGCGTCCCGGGTTTGCGCACTCGGTGTAGTCCCATGGTCACCACAAGGCTCAGCAGTCCCAGGCCGGTGAGCACGGCGAGTGCGGTGGGCACGGCGTCCTCGCCGAAGACGGCGGCGCCCAGCGCGGCGTAGCCGAAGGTCGAAGGAACCGCGCCGATACCGGAGCCGATGAGGAAGTCGCGGTAGCGCGCGGCCGAGGTGCCGAAGGCGTAGGAGACGAGCCCGTAGTTGGAGACCGGCAGGAACCTGACCGTGATGACGCCGAGGATTCCGTTGCGGCCGAGCCATCCGTCGATCCTGGCGAGCCGCGCCGCGACGCGTCCGCGCCATCCGTCCGGACGGGCGGCCAGGACCGTGTCGACGTACTCGCGGCCGAGCAGCCTGCCGATGAGGAACGCCGTGCTCGCGCCGAGCAGCGCCCCGGCCAGCACGTAGGCCATGCCGGGGCCGAGGCCGAAGAGGAGCCCTGAGACGAAGGCGAGCGCGGTGCGCGGGAACATCGCCATGATCAGCAGCGTGCTGCCGAGGACGGCGAGCACCGGCCCGAGCGGGCCGGCGTCGGCGACCGCCGCGGTGATGCCCGCGCGGTCGGGCAGCGCGAAGGCCGACAGTGCGGCGGCGGCGAGCACGCCCGCGACCAGCAGCGCGAAGCGCACGGCCGGTCTCTTCAAGGCGGCTCTCCCGCCACGCGCCTGAGGCGCGGGTGCGGAAACCGGGCTGTTCATGGTGGTAGCAGCGTAACCGCCGAGTGCGGCAGACTGCGCCGGTGACCTCGGTGACCCGCGCTGACCTCATGGCCCGCTACGGCGTCGGCCGCAGCACCCTGGAGAAATGGTTCAGGGAGCGCGCCGAGAACGGCCATCCCGAGCCGGACGGGGCCGGCGGCCGCACGCTGACGTGGGACGCCGACGCCTGGCACGCCTGGTACACCGCGCGGGAAGCCTCCCCCGCCGCGCCCGAGGGCCTGTTGTCCCGGGAAGGGCTCGCCGCAAGGCACGGGCTGTCCAAGCACGCGTTGAAGGAGCTGTGGGCGGCCCGAGAGACGAACGGGCACCCTCAGCCCGCACTCGTCAAGGGGAAGGCCCTCTACTGGGACGGCGACGCCTGGGCGGCCTGGTACCGCGCTCTTCCCACCGGGCCGGAGCCCGACCCCGACGCGTTGGTCACCCTCGCCGAGGCAGGGCGCCTGCTCGGCTTGTCCCCGGGTTCGGTGACGGTGTACGCGAGCCGTCCTCCGAAGGGCTGGCCCGCACCGGTGGAAGAGGTGGCCCTCGGCGGAGGAAGGGTGCGCCGTCTCTACCGACGGGATGACGTGCTCTCCTACCGCCGTGCCCAAGATCGCTGACCGGACCGAGCAAGCCCGCGCTGACCTTAGAGTGGGAAGGCTGGCTAAGGTCCGGAGAGGGGTACAGGGTGTCCACCGTCAAGGCGAAGATCGACGAGGTCTCGGCAGAGGCCGCGCGGCGGCGCACCTTCGCGGTGATCAGCCACCCGGACGCCGGAAAGTCCACGCTCACCGAGGCGCTGGCCGTCCAGGCCGCGGCGATCTCGACCGCGGGCGCGGTGCACGGCAAGGGCGACCGCGCCGGCGTCACCTCCGACTGGATGGAGATGGAGCGCAGCCGAGGCATCTCGATCACCTCGTCGGTGCTGCGGTTCGATTACCACGGCGCGCTGCTGAACCTCCTGGACACCCCGGGCCACGCCGACTTCTCCGAGGACACCTACCGCGTGCTGTCGGCCGTCGACGGCGCGGTCATGCTGCTGGACTCCGCGAAGGGCCTCGAGGCGCAGACCCTCAAGCTGTTCGACGTCTGCAAGCACGGCAACGTGCCGATCCTGACCTTCGTCAACAAGTGGGACAGGCCGGGCCGTGAGCCGCTGGAGCTGCTGGACGAGGTCGAGCAGCGGATCGGCCTGCACGCCGCCCCGCTGAACTGGCCGGTCGGCATCGCGGGCGACTTCCGCGGCCTGATCAGCCGGGCCGACGGCTCGTTCACCAAGTTCGTGCCGGGCATCGGCGGCGCCAAGGCCCAGGCCGTCCGGATGTCGGCGGAGGACGCCGCGGCCGAGCTCGGCGACGTCTGGGAGACCGCGATGGAGGAGCTCACCCTCCTCACCGAGATCGGCGCGGAACTCGACGAGGAGGCCTTCACCGGCGGGATCTCCACGCCCGTCCTGTTCGGCGCCGCGCTCCCCCAGTTCGGGGTGAGCGCCCTGCTGGACGCCCTCACCACCTACGCCCCGCCGCCCGCCGCCCGCAAGGACGCCGAGGGCGACCGCCGGCCGCTGGACACGCCGTTCTCCGGCCAGGTCTTCAAGGTCCAGGCAGGGATGGACAAGGCGCACCGCGACTCGCTGGCCTTCATCCGGGTCTGCTCCGGCCGCTTCGAGCGCGGCATGACCCTCACCATGGGTTCGACCGGCCGCGGCCTGGTCACCAAGCACGCCCAGACCGTCTTCGGCCGGGACCGCACGACCGTCGACACCGCCTACCCGGGTGACGTCATCGGCCTGCCGAACACGCACGGCCTGACCGTGGGCGAGTCCCTGTACGAGGGCAGCCCGGCCGTCTCCTACCCGGCGATCCCCGCGTTCGCGCCGGAGCACTTCATGGTGTGCCGGGCCAAGGACGTCGGCAAGTACAAGCAGTTCCGGCGCGGCATCGAGCAGCTCGACAGCGAGGGCGCGGTGCAGGTGCTGCGCAGCGACATCCGCGGCGACCAGGCCCCGGTCCTCGCGGCCGTCGGCCCGCTCCAGTTCGAGGTCGTCGCGCACCGGATGGAGCACGAGTTCAACTCGCCGGTGAACCTCAACGGCCTGGACTTCTCCGAGTGCCGTCTGACCGACGCCGAGTCGGCCGAGCAGCTCGCGAAGATGCGCGGCGTCGAGGTCTTCAAGCGCTCCCTCACCGGCGATCTCGTCGTGCTGTTCGCCGACAAGTGGCGCCTTCGCGCGATCGAGCGCGAGCACCCGGACCTCAAGATCGAGCAGATGCTCGCCGCCGGCCAGTACTGAGGCCCGCGCACTGACATTTGTCATGCCGACCCGGTGATCGGCGGCACTGACCCGCAGGGTGCCCCGGTTTCTACCGTAAGGGGCATGGAAGCGATCAGATTTTCGCAGGTGCACAAGTCCTTCGGGTCGGTGCGAGCGGTCGACGGGCTCGACCTCGAGCTCCCGGCCGGGGGGAGCGTCGCGCTGCTCGGGCCGAACGGGGCGGGCAAGAGCACCTCGATCGGCATGCTGCTGGGGCTGGTCAAGGCGGACTCCGGCACGGTCGACGTGCTCGGCGCGACCCCTGCCGAGGCCGTCGACCGCGGGTGGATCGGGGCGATGCTCCAGGAGGCGGAGCTGCCCGAAGGGCTGACCGTCAAGGAGATCGTCGCCTTCGTGGGCGGGCTCTACCCCGAGCCGCTGCCGCTGGGCGAGGTGCTGGAGATGGCCGACCTCACCGACCTCGCCGGACGCCGGGTGACGCGGCTGTCGGGCGGGCAGGCCCAGCGGGTGCGGTTCGCGATGGCGATCGCGGGCGCCCCGCGCGTCCTCGTGCTGGACGAGCCGACCGCGGCGATGGACGTCGAGTCACGCCGCGCGTTCTGGACGGGAATCCGCGGATACGCCGCCTCCGGCCGGACCGTCCTGTTCGCCACCCACTACCTGGAAGAGGCCGACGAGAACGCCGACCGGGTCGCCGTGATCGCCCGGGGGCGGGCGGTCGCCGACGGCACGCCCGCGGAGATCAAGCGGCTCGCGGGCGGCCGGAGGGTCCGGTTCACCCTCGGCGACCAGCCTTCCGCGGGCCTCGACCGGCTGCCCGGCGTCGTCGAGGTGCTGGTGCAGGGCCACTCGGCCGTGCTGCGCACCACGGACTCCGACGCCACCGCCGCCGCGCTGTTCACCGAGAGCGGCCTGCGGATCAAGGACCTGGAGATCACCGGGGTCGGCCTCGAAGAGGCGTTCCTGACCCTCACCTCCTCCTGACCCCTCCCCCGGAACCCCCGCACCCCCTTAAGGACCTGTGATGCTCTCCTACCTGCGCCTCGAAATCGTGCGCGCCCTCCGCGACCGCCGCTTCCTCTTCTTCACCCTCGCCTTCCCCGTTCTCCTGTTCCTGCTGCTGTCCAGCGTCTACGGCGGCGACGGCCAGACCGACGACGCCACCGGGCTGACGGCGGCGCTGTACATGATGGTGGCCTTCGGCTCGTACGGCGCGATCGGCGCCGCGCTGAACTCCACCGGGCCCCGGCTGGCGCTGGAGCTGCGCGGCGGCTGGCTGCGGCAGCTCCGGCTCACCCCGCTGGCCGCCTGGAAGGTGATCACCGTGCGGATCCTCACCGCCCTCGTCGTCTCGCTTCCCTCGCTCGCCCTGGTGGGCCTCGCGGCGGCGGTCTTCCAGGACGTCCGCCTGCCGGCGCTCCGCTGGGCGGTGCTCCTCGTCGTCCTCGCCCTCGGCACCCTCCCCTTCGCCGCGCTCGGCGTCCTGATCGGCACCGCGGTCAAGGCGGACCTGGCCCAGCCCGTCACGCTGATGCTCTACACGCTGATGGCGATCGTGGGCGGCCTGTGGCTGCCGGTCTCGCAGCTCCCGGACTTCCTCCAGGACGTCGCGCCCTGGACCCCCGCGAACCGGATGGGCCGCCTCGGCTGGGACCTCGTCGCCGGGCACGCCCCGGACGCCGCGACCCTGGGGGTCCTCGCCGGATGGACCGTCCTGCTGGGCGCCCTCGCCATCGTCGCCTACCGCCGCACTACCGTGTCCGCGTGATGTCCACCTTGTCCGGCCTGCTTCGTCTTGGGTCCGGGGCGAAACGGAAGAGGGTCGCCTCTGTCCGTCTCGTCCGGGCCCTCGGCCTTTCCCTGGGATTCCTCTACGCCCTTCCCCAGGTCCACCAGATCGCCGTGCTCGGCGGCGCGCGGGGCCTCACGGCGATCGTGGTGTTCGTCCTGTTCACGCTGCTGTACTTCGGGCTCGGCCTGTACCGCGACGCCTGGCAGCGGGCTCGTCCGGTCCTGCGCTGGACCCTGTACGGTGCGTTCGTCGTGCTGTGCGCGGCGGCACCCTTCGTCTTCGGGCCCGGGATGGACGGCACCCCCGTGTACGCGGGCGTCATCTCGGCGCTCCTCCTGTCCGGGCGGCCCGCGATCGCGGCGGTGTGCCTCGCCGCGGCAGGCGCCGCCGCCGTCGCGATCCGGGACGGCGCCGACACCGACACCGTCCTGATCTTCGCCGGGACGACGTTCGGCCTCGGCGTGCTCCTGCTGAACTACCGGCACTCGCGTGAGCTCGTCGGGCAGCTCCGGGCCGCGCGCGCCGAGGTCGCCGTGCTGGCCGCCGCCGAGGAGCGGCTGCGGATCGCCCGCGACCTGCACGACCTGCTCGGCCACAGCCTGTCCCTGATCGTGCTGAAGAGCGAGCTGGCGGGACGGCTGGCCGACCGCGACCCGGCCGCCGCCGTGCGCGAGATCCGGGACGTCAACGCGGTCGCCCGGGAGTCCCTGAGGGACGTGCGCGAGACCGTCACCGGCTACCGGAAGCGGACCCTCGCCGAGGAGCTCGACTCGGCGCGCGGCGTGCTCACCGCCGCAGGAGTGGAGCCGGTGCTGCGGACGTCGGGGACGCCGCTGCCGGAACCCGCGGACGCGCTGTTCGCGTGGGCCGTCCGCGAGTGCGTCACCAATGTGGTGCGGCACGCACGGGCGACCCGCTGCGAGATCACCGTGTCGGCGACGCGGCTGGAGGTCGCCGACGACGGAAGGGCGAGCGCACCCGTGGTCGCCGGGAACGGGCTCGACGGCCTGCGCGAGCGCGCCGCGGAGCTGGGCGGCACCGTGGAGACCTCGGTGCGCCGCCCCGGCGGATTCGTCGTTAGAGTCGGCCTGTGATCCGAGTGCTGCTCGCCGAAGACCAGGCGATGGTGCGCGGCGCCCTCGCCAGCCTGCTGTCCCTGGAGGACGACCTCGAGGTCGTCGCGACGGCCGGGGACGGCGCGGAGGCCGTCGCACGCGCGGTGGAGCTGCGCCCGGACGTGGTGCTGCTGGACATCGAGATGCCGCGGATGGACGGGCTGACGGCCGCCGCCGAACTGCACGGCAAGGTCCCGGAGTGCCGGGTGGTGATCCTCACGACGTTCGGCCGGCCCGGCTACCTGCGCCGCGCGATGGAGGCGGGCGCCGCCGCGTTCCTGGTGAAGGACAGCCCCGCCGAGGAACTCGCCGCCGCGATCCGCCGGGTCCTGGCCGGAGAGCGCGTCATCGACCCGGCCCTCGCCGCCGCCGCCCTCAGCTCCGGCCCGAACCCGCTGACGTCCCGGGAGGGCGACGTCCTGCGCGCCTCCCGCGACGGCTCGTCCATCGCCGACATCGCCCGCCTCCTGCACCTGTCCGAGGGCACCGTCCGCAACTACCTGTCGTCCGCCATCGGCAAGACCGGCACCCGCAACCGCATCGAGGCCGAAGAACGGGCCCGCCTGCACGGCTGGCTGTGACCCCGGCCCTTCTTCTCGCGGAACGTCCCGCAGGCCACGCGCCGGCCCGCGGGGGTTCCCTGCCCTACTCCTCGCGCAGGCCGTCGATCAGATTCGTCCAGGCGCCGGGCGGCAGGCCGAGGAAGGGACCTCGGGGATGGTACGAATCACGAACCATGATCATGCCGTCACAGGGCGCGACCTCGACACAGTCCGGCTGGTTCCCGCTCGCCGAACTCTTGCGCCAGGGAAGCCTGGAAAGACGATCCGGCTGAGCGGCCATCCGGCGCTCCTCCCATTTTCTCGCGGTGTGCCCCCGTGCTCCGAGAATTCGGAAGTGCTGACACGGAATGAGTCAGGGCGCACAACGACCCATCCCGTGGAAGATTGTCTAAGAAACTGGATGATTTGACCAGAATCTTCCACAGGATGTCGAGAGAAATACCGCTATGTCTCGTCGAGCTCGGCGGCCACCTCCAGCATCAGTTCCAGGGACTTCTCCGGCGGCAGGGCCTCGTCAATGATCTCGGCATAGAAGCCGCGGTAGTCATTGACGAAGTCGGGGTCGGAGGCGAGCTGGCTGGCGCCCTTGGGGCCTTCGATGTAGAGCACGTCGTCGAGCGGACCGTCGAACTCCAGCAGGTTGAACCCCAGGACGCGCAGGCCGGGGTGGTAGCCGGCGCTGAACGGCACGACCTGGAAGGTGATGCGCGGATCAGTGTTCGCGCGCTCGACCGCGTGCCGGATCTGCCGCTGCTGCACGCCGGGGTCGCGGTTGACGCCGATCTGCCGCCGGAGCACCGCCTCGTCGACGATGTAGTGGCACCGCGGCTGATCCGCGCGCTCGGCGAGATGCCGCTGGCGGTCGAGCTTCAGCCGGACGCCCGGGCTGTTCAGGGCGACGCCCGGCTCGGAGCCCGCGTCGGGCTGGAGGACCTCGGCGTAGTCCGGAAGCTGGAGCAGGCCGGGAAAGACCGCGGAGTGGTAGTTGCGGAGGTACGACGCGCCCGACTCGTATCCCACGAAGGTCAGGTACTGGTCTCCCAGCATCCCCCGGTACCCGGTCCACCAGCCCTGGGATCGCGCGCCGCGCGCCAGTTCCTGCAGGCGCTCCTGTTTGGACTCCGACGCCACTCCGTAATGGACGAGCAGGGCGGTCAGATCAACGCGGGTGATGCCGGTTTTGCCGCCTTCGATCCGGATCAGCTTCGACGGATGCCACTCCAGGGCCACCGCCACCTGCTCCTGCGTGTATCCGGCGTCTTTCCGCGACCGCACGAGCTCTTCTCTGAGCAGCGCACTCTCCACCACCGGGCCCTGTCCACTGGGCATGAAGACCGATCACCCTCCGTAATTGCGATGGATAGCGAAATGCCAGGTAGCACATCGCCATCCCACACCCCCGGACCGTCATTGGTACGAGGTGGTTGACATACGTTCTCAGGATCCTTGCACAGCCACCATCAACGGCGGCGTCAAACCGCTGCCTAATCTGGTTACGATCTGATTCATCACGGTATGATGACTTCCACGATGCAACCTAGCAGATGATGCCATGGCAGCCCCGAACCAAGATCATCTCACTTACCGCAGCCACCGACGGAACCACCGAACGCCCCGCACACGTCGTAACGAGAACGACACTCCACCCGTATCGGATCAGAACCCGTCCCGGCTCTCCCGGAGCACTGTGCAGCCGAGGGAGCACATATCGTCGCCCCGAAGCCGACCGCCCCACCCTTCCAGCGCATTCCCTGTCGCCAAACCGAGATGCGCGCCGAAGGGCGGGGCGATCCATTCATCCGCAGTACTCGAACGGGAACTCACATGAGCCAGCCTTCCGACTTGACCTGCGCAATCGACCCTTCCGAGCACATCCAGTCTACGCGCGGGCACACGACCCCGACCAGTGCCGGAAAATCTCACGAGAGGTTTCCGGCACATGTCCGGGCCGCCTATCCCGTCGCTTCGGCGGCCCTCCCCGGAGAGCCGGCCTCCGCGCTCCTGCGCCGTCTGCCCGGCTCGCCGACCCTGACGGACGGAAACGCGCCGCCCCGGCGCGACGCCCCGCTCTCGGCGCTCCTGCGACGGCTGCGGCGGCTGCCGTGGCCGGAACAGGACGCCGCCGCGCTCTGGAGCCGCCTCGCGGCGAACTGGCCCGCGGTCCCACGGGAGGACGGCATCCGGGCGTTCGTGCGCCCGCGGGTGCGCGACCTGGTCCCGGCCGCGAGCCCCGAACCGGTGCTGCGGGGCTCCGTCGTCACCGTCTCCTCGCCCGGTCCCGGCGTCTTCACGGGGCAGAACTGCTCCATCCTCATGATCGACATCACCGGGTTCAACCAGGGGTGCCGCACCGACATCGACCGGCTGGACCTGCGCGACGTCATCTACCGGGGGTTGCGGGCCGGGTTCGAGCGGGCCGGGATGCCGTGGGCGGACTGCCATGTGGAGGACAGGGGAGACGGCGCCCTCGTCGTCGTCCCGCCGCACATCCCGACCCGGCTGCTGCTGCGGCCGCTGGCGGACCTCGCCGAGATCGTCCACCGGCACAACCTCGACGCGCTCCCCGGCGGACGGCTCACGGTCCGGGCCGCGCTGAACGTGGGGCCCGTCGTCGCCGACGCCCAGGGCCTGGTCGGCGGCGAGATCAACGGCACGGCCCGCCTCCTGGACGCGCGCGTCCTGAAGCGGCGGCTCGCCGAGAGCGGCGGCGCCGTCGGCGTCATCGTCTCGCGGTTCGTGTACGACACCGCGGTCCGCCCGCTGCCGTCCTTCTGCGCGTTCTACCCCGTGCGCTTCCAGGTGAAGGAGACCCGCGCGACCGGGTGGGTCGCCTTCCTGTAGCCGGACGGGGCCGGCGCCGTCCTCCGGCGGCGCCGGCCCGCCGCGCCTACTCAAGGGCAGGCGCACCCGGGGACCGTCCAACGTGTGACGGTTTGGTCGGGATGTTCCTCGACCACGACGGAGCCCTCGCACAGCATGACGACCAGGGGAAGGCCCCGGCCGCTTTCGGCCAGCTCGTCGAAGTCCAGATCTCCGAAGCCCGGATCGGCCGCCGGATCGGCGAGGCGGCGCATCTCGGTGACGGTCCCCTGGGTGAAACCGACGTGGCCGGACGGCGGCATGCGGTGCACGAGCCTGCCGGTGAGGAAGCCCGCGACATGGCCCACGGTGAGGGTGGCGTCGCCGGGCAGGCCGTGCACCACGCAGTTGCCCAGCAGTTCGGAGACCACGACGAGGTAGTCGTCCCGCGCCCCGCACGCGTCGGGCAGGGTGCGCCGGACCCACGACCGGGCCTCGGCCACCCGGGCGGCCTCGGTGAAGAAGGTACGCTCAGCCGCACCCGGCGGGGCGGTCACGAGTCCTTCGTCGAAGGTCATGGCTCACAAGGTAAGGAGCGGTGGCACAGCCGGTCCAGCCGGTTTCTCATCGTTTCTTCACGGCATCGCCGCCTCGATGAGCGCACGCGCCTCACGGCCGTAAGCGGACGCCTGGGCAAGCCGTTCGAACGTTCCCAAATACGCCTGTACGTCGCTCGGCTGGCGGTTCCGGATCTGTCCGGCGACCAGATCGGGACGAACCTCGCGTGCGTCATAGATCCAGAAGCCCTCCCACGGCCATACCGCCCGCGGCGCGCGCAGCGGCAGCACGCCGAGCACCACGTTGGCCGACCGCCCGTCGGTGAACGCCAGCAGCCGGCCGAGCTGGGCGCGCATGCCGGCGGGCGGCAGCATCGGCGCGTGCAGGGCGGCCTCGGAGACGATGAACGAGAACGTCTTCGTGCCGTCGCCGAGGTGGCGCTGGTGGGACTGCCGCTCCCGGGTGGCGTCGGCGACGTCGTCGGGGATCTGCCGGAACCGCATGATCGCGGTCAGATGGGCGGTGGTGTAGTCGCGGGTCTGGAGCAGCGACGGGATCGGCGCGTGCTGGAAGATGCGGAACTCGCGGGTGTCCTCGTACAGGCCGTGGAACGAGCTCTGCACGGTCCGCAGCCCGCCCTGCTCCATCCGCCGCCACTGGATGTACAGGCCGTCCAGGTTGCGGACCGCGGCGATCAGCTCGGGGATCTGGTCGGGGTTGCCGGTCGCCTGGCACCAGACCCGGATGTCCTCTTCCGTAGGCGTCTGACGGCAGTTCTGGATCTTGGAGACCTTCGACTTGACCCAGCCCACCTCCGCGGCGAGTGACGTCACCGTGTGGGGCGACTGGGTCAGCAGCTGCCTCAACTGCGAGGCGAGGATCTTCGATGCCTCGTCCGCGCGCTCCTTGGTCGTCGGCATGTTCCCGACGGTACGCCGGTTGTTTCTCTTTGTCCCCGGCTGTTTCCGACCCGTAGCGAGAAACCCGTGCACGCCCGTCAGTCGAGCCGCGCGAAGTCCTTGACGTGCAGGACCGCGGTGCCCGTCTCGTCGGAGGCGGCGAGGTCCACGTCGGCGGTGAGCGCCCAGTCGTGGTGGCCCGCGGGGTCGGCGACGATCTGGCGGACGTGCCAGACGCCGGCCTCCTCGGTGATCTTGAGGAACGCGGGGCCGCGCGCGTCGGCGCCGGTCGGGAGCTCGTCGTGCTCGTCGAAGTACTCCTCGACGGCGTCCTCCCAGTCGGCGTGGTCCCAGCCGGTGCCGAGACCCTCCAGCTCGCGGTAGGAACGGCGGGCGGCGAGCTGGAGGTGACGGAACGCCGCGTTGCGCACCAGCACGCGGAACGCGCGCGGGTTCGCGGTGACCGCGTTGGTCTTCTCCTCCAGCGGCTGCTCGGCGTCGAGCGTGGGGTTGGCGAGCTGCTCCCACTCGTCGAGGAGGCTGCTGTCGACCTGCCTGACGAGTTCGCCCAGCCACTCGATGAGGTCCTGGAGCTCCTCGGTCTTCGCCGCGTCCGGCACGGTCTGGGCGAGCGCCTTGTAGGCCCCGGCCAGGTACCGCAGCACGATGCCCTCGCTGCGGGCCAGCTCGTAGTGGTGCACGTACTGGGAGAAGGTCATCAGCCGTTCGGACAGGTCCCGCACGACGGACTTCGGCCGGAGCGGGTGGTCGGCGACCCACGGGTTGCCGCGCGCGTAGATCTCGAAGGCGCCGTCGAGGAGGTCTTCCAGGGGCTTGGGGTAGTCGACCTCCTCCAGCAGCTCCATGCGCTCCTCGTACTCGATGCCGTTCATCTTCATCTCCGCGACCGCCTCGCCCTTGGCCTTGTTGAGCTGGGCGGCGAGGATCTGGCGCGGGTCGTCGAGGGTGGCCTCGATGACGGAGACGACGTCGAGCGCGTACGCGGGCGCCTCCTTGTCGAGCAGTTCGAGCGAGGCGAGCGCGAAGGTGGACAGCGGCTGGTTGAGCGCGAAGTCCTCCTGAAGGTCGACGGTGATGCGCACCCAGCGGCCGTCGGCGTCGGGGACGGTGAGCTCCTCGACGATCCCGCCCGCGCGCAGCGACCGGTAGATGGCGATGGCGCGGGAGATGTGGCGGCGCTGCGCGGCGCGGTCCTCGTGGTTGTCGGTGAGGAGCTTCTTCATCGCCTGGAACGCGTTGCCCGGCCGGTTGATCACCGACAGCAGCATGGTGTGGCTGACCTCGAACCGAGAGGTGAGCGGTTCGGGCTCCGCGGTCTGGAGGCGGGTGAAGGTCTCCTCGTCCCAGGAGACGAAGCCCTCCGGCGGCTTCTTGCGCACCAGCTTGCGCAGCTTCTTGGTGTCGTCGCCCGCCTTGAGCACGGCCTTGTGGTTCTCCACGATGTGGTCCGGCGCCTGGCACACGACGTAGCCGACGGTGTCGAAGCCGGCCCGCCCGGCCCGCCCGGCGATCTGGTGGAACTCACGAGCGCGCAGCCGGCGCACCCTGCGGCCGTCGTACTTGGACAGCGCGGTGAACAGCACGGTGCGGATCGGCACGTTGACGCCGACGCCGAGGGTGTCCGTACCGCAGATGATCTTCAGCAGCCCGGCCTGCGCGAGCCGCTCGACCAGCCGCCGGTACTTGGGCAGCATGCCCGCGTGGTGCACGCCGATCCCGTGCCTGACCAGGCGCTCCAGGGTCTTGCCGAACGAAGTGGTGAAGCGGAACCGGCCGATCAGCTTGCCGATCTCGGCCTTCTCCTCCTTGGTGCAGACGTTGACGCTCATCAGCGACTGCGCCCGCTCGATCGCCGCCGCCTGGGTGAAGTGGACGACGTAGACCGGGGCCTTCTTCTCCATCAGGAGGTGCTCGATCGTCTCGTGCAGAGGCGTGAGCTTGTAGGCGTACTCCAGCGGGACCGGCCGGGTCGCCGAGCGCACGACCGCCGTCGGACGGCCGGTGCGGCGGGTCAGGTCCTTCTCGAACATCGCGACGTCGCCGAGGGTCGCCGACATGAGCAGGAACTGGGTCTGCGGCAGCTCGAGCAGCGGGATCTGCCAGGCGACACCGCGATCGGGCTCGGCGTAGAAGTGGAACTCGTCCATCACGACGAGGCCGATGTCGGCCCGGTCGCCCTCCTGGAGCGCGATCGCCGACAGGACCTCGGCGGTGCAGCAGATGATCGGCGCGTTCGGGTTGACCGAGGCGTCGCCGGTCATCATGCCGACGTTCTCGCTGCCGAACTGCTCGACCAGGTCGAAGAACTTCTCCGACACCAGCGCCTTGATCGGCGCGGTGTAGAAGCTGCACTCGTCGCGGGCGAGCGAGGCGAAGTGGGCCCCGGCCGCGACGAGGGACTTGCCGGATCCGGTCGGCGTCGCCAAGATCACGTTGGCGCCGGTGACCAGCTCCATCAGGGCCTCCTCCTGAGCCGGATAGAGGCTCAGGCCGCGCTGCTCGGTCCACCCGGCGAACGCCTCGAACGCCTTGTCGGGATCGCCGTCTTCGGGAAGCAGGTCGTGGAGGTTCACCCTTCCATGATGGGTCATCCCCAGACCGCGCCGACCTCCTCGGCGACCTCGGCCGCCTGCGCCCTTCCGGCCTCGAAGGCGGGCACCCAGAGACGGCCGTCGAGGATGTCCACGCCGAACAGCTCGATCGCCGTCCGGTTCGGTCCGATCGTCGCGATCTTGGCGTCGCCCAGCGCGGCGATCTCCCTGGCCAGCACGGGCCTCGGCGTCATGTGCGCCATGGGCTCGACGATGACGATCTGGTCATGGCCCGCGGCGAGGTCGGCGTTGCTGACCGAGCGGACCCCTCCGTCCATGTAACGGCGGCCGTTGATCACCACGGGCGGGAAGACCGCCGGGACCGCGCAGCTCGACGCGACGGCCAGGGGCAGCGGCACCCCGGACGCCCCCGTCCAGATCTGGAAGGCGCCGTCCGCGGTGTCACAGGCGGTGATCCGCAGATCCCGCGCGGGCCACTCGTGGCTGGACAGCCGCTCGCCGATCTGGGCGAGCCGCGCCCCGTCCCCGGTGACGGTCAGCGCGAGCTCGCCGACGCGGCGCCGCGCCTCCTGCGGGTCGAGGTCGGGATCGCCGTACATGAGGGCGAAGGCCTGCATGACCTTCTCCATGTCGATGGCCTCGGCCTCCGCGGCCTCGGCTTCGGCCTCGGCCACCGCGGCGATCTCGGTGGCGAGATCGACGCCCTGGGCGACCATGGTGCCGACGACGGAACCCGCGGAGGTGCCGACGATGAGGTCGGCCTCCCCGAGGTCGACCCCCGCCGCGCGCAGGCCCGTGACCAGGCCCGCCTCCCATCCGATGCCGGCGATGCCGCCGCCGGCCAGGACCAGTGCTCTGCTCATGCCCCCCAGTGTCGCGCAGAGGTCACGCGTCGATCCAGGCGGGGTCGTGCGGCAGAGCACCCATTCCGGGCGCGAACGACCCCTCGGGGAAGCACGCCCAGGCCCGGGTGTTGGTCTCCTTGACCTCGATGGAGACCGGCCGGTAGCGGTCGGCGAAGCGGAGTCCGGAGACCACCTCGCCGAAGACGAAGGCCGAGACGATCACGCCGAGGTCGGCGGTGGTGGCGGCCAGTTCCTTCTTGAAGTCGGGCGCGTCGAGGGCGCGGTGCAGCTGGTTGGCGGCCCGGCCGACGAGACCCCGCCCGTCGTGGATGACGTGCCCGGCGTCGACGGACATGCGCATCCGCAGGCGGGACGCCTCGGCCGCGCGCCGGTTGTGGTCGGCCAGGAGCTTGTGCAGGTGGCCGACCAGCGGGTCGATCAGCTTGACGGTGGGCAGCCCGGCGGGCAGGGCCATGAGGATGCCGTCGCCGCGGTCCTCCCGGTGGCTCTGCACCCACGGCAGCCTGCCCTGGTCGAACGCCTGTTCGACCAGCGTGTACATGGTGTCGCGCAGGTAGAGCATGTCCTCGTGACTCCGCGCCAGGTCCCCGAAGGCGCAGATGTCGAAGGCGAGCAGCGCGTGCAGGCCGCCCTCCGGACGGACCCGGCCACCCCGGGCGCCGTCGGTGCAGGTGGTCGGAGAATTCCCTCGTCTAGTTTGGTGAGACCGCTTCATTACCCAGCCATCCCCTGGTTCTGCTTCTCAGGTGTTGCCCCCAGAACGTGGATAAGACGCAACAAACCGGCGATCGGCTCCATCCCAATGGTTGGGATGTTTGGATTGAGTTCGACAAAGCGACTCCGAGGAGGAACGAATCCATGTCCGGGCCGCTCTGGCGCGACATCTCCGAGACGCTGCGCAGCCGCATCGAGTCCGGTGAGCTGGCGCCCGGCGCCCAGCTCCCGACCGAACAGGACCTCATGGAGGAGTTCGGCGCCGGCCGCAACACGGTCCGCCAGGCCCTCCAGCCCCTGATCCAGCGCGGCATGGTCACCGCCCAGCCCGGCCGCGGCACGTTCGTCACCGAGAAGATCGACCCGTTCGTCACCACGCTGACCGAGAACCCCAGGACGGGCTTCGGCGGCGGCGAGGGCGCCGCGTACATGTCGGAGGCGAGCCTCCAGCAGCGGCTGGCCCGCAACGGGCCGATCAAGGTCGAACTCCAGATGGCGACCCCGTACATCGCCCGCGGCCTCGGCGTCGAGCCGGGCACCCCGATCGTCAGCCGGCATCAGGAGCGGTTCATCGACGGGCGGCCGTGGTCGCGGCAGTCCTCGCACTACCCGATGACGCTGGTCGAGGCCGGGGCCGCGCTGCTGCTCCAGGCGGTCGACATCGACCAAGGCCCGGTCGCCTACCTCGAGGACGTCCTGGGCATCCGCCAGGTCGGCTACCAGGACCTCGTCCTCGGCCGCCCCGCCCACCCCGACGAGGCCGCGTTCTTCCGGCTGTCCGGACCCGGCAGCCTGGTCTTCGAGCAGCGCCGCACCGCGTTCAGCATCGACGGCCGCCGCATCCGCCTCACCGTCACCGCCTACCCCGCCGACCGCAACCGCTTCCTCATCAATGAGGGGATCGTCCCCGAAGACGCGATGAGCCCCCCGCCCTCGAAGGAGCGGAGCTGAACGGCTCATCGCGTCTTCGATCGGCCGTGGCCGACACAGCGCGCTGAGCCCCCCGCCGGTGACGGCGGGGGGCTCAGCGGAGTCCGTGTTCTCCTTAGGCTCTGGCCGCGGCGCGGACCGGGCGGAGCAGGTCCAGCAGGCGCGGCCCGGGGTGCCCGAGCTTCTCCAGCATCCGCGCGGTCTCCGCGGCGGTGAGCCGGTCGGCCGGGTCCTTGCGGAGCAGGCCGTCGATGACCGGACGCAGCGGGCCCGCGTTGCGCGGCGGCGTGTGCTCGTCCACCAGGACGGCGAGCATCGACGCGAGCGCCCCGGCACGTCGGTAAGGCGGACGCCCGTCTACGGCGGTGTAGAGCGTGACGCCCAGGGACCACAGGTCTGAAGCCTCCGTGAGTCTGTCGTTGCGCGCCTGTTCCGGCGACACGTATGCCGGGGAGCCCTCGAGGACTTTCAGGTCGGTGTCCTCGGTGTGGATGGCGAGCCCGAAGTCGGTGAGGACCACGCGTCCGTCGGGGCACACCAGCACATTGCTCGGTTTGACGTCCCGGTGCAGGAGTCCGGCCGCGTGCGCCGCGCGCAGCACCGCGCACAGCTGACGGCCGATCTCGGCGGCCCGGGCCGGATCCAGCGGGCCCTCCTCGTCGATGACCTGTTGCAGGTTGGGCGCGTCGACGAACTCCATGACCAGCCATGGCCGACCGCCGGCGACGAGCACGTCGTGCACCGCCGCCGTGCCGGCATGGCTGAGCCGCGCCATCGACCGCGCCTCCCGGGTGAGCGAGCGGCACAACTCACGCCGCCGCTCGGTGTCCGCCCCCAAGGGGAGCAGTATCTCTTTGACCGCGACCACCCGGTCGAGGACTTCATCGTGGGCGCGCCACACTACGCCCATGCCTCCACGGCCTCGCTCTTCAAGCAGCCGGTAACGCCCCGCGACAAGAATTGGTCCGACCCCCGTCTCGCACGTCCAGCACGCTCTCTGTCTTCTGCTCTTGCCCGTTTTGCGAGGATGGAATGGTCGGGTGATCTTCAAGACTCGGGCAGTTTTCGGCCGCGTCGCGACAGCCACCAGGCCCAGACGAGGCCGCCGAGCGGGATTTCCACGACATACGTGAAGAAGCTGTACAGCAGCACGGCGGTGGCCGCCGCGGACGCGTCGAGCCCGAAGTGCACGAGCACCGCGGCGGTCCCGGTCTCCGAGACACCGGTCCCGCCGGGGGTGAGCACCACGCTCGTCAGCACCCGGTTGAGCGCGAAGGCCGCGACGGTCTCGGCGAGCCGCGGCGGCTGCCCGACCGCCCACAGGCACGCGTAGAACAGCACGCCTTGGAGCAGGAGGTATCCCGTCATGCCGAAGGTGAGGGTCTTCCAGCCGGTGCGCAGCACGTCGAGGGTCTCGGCGCGGATCCGCAGCAGGGACGCGCCGAGGCCGCGCAGCAGGGCCGCCGCGCGGTGCGGGACGTGGTCGGCGAGCGCGCGCAGCCGGGCGTCGACCCAGCGCGCGACCCCCTCGAACCGCAGCGCGACACCGAGGAGCACCGCGCACCCGGCGAGCAGCGCGCCCGCCGACGCTGCAGCGGCGCCCAGCTCGCGGTTGGGCGCCTCGCCGATGGCCAGCAGGGCGGCGATGCCGACCGCGGGCAGCAGCAGCCTGCCGAAGACGTTCCAGACCCCGCTGACCAGCGTCGAGACCGCCACGGACGCGGCCGGGAACCCCCAGCTCCCGGCCATCGCGAAGGTCGCGGCGACCCCGGCCGCCCCGCCGAACGGGAGCAGGTTGCTGACCGCGCTGCCCGCCGCGTTGAGCTGGAACGCCTGCCCGTGCCGCAGGCCCGGCAGCGAACCCGTCAGGACGAACGTGTACAGGCCGAGCCCGGCGAGCCACAGCACCACGAGCAGGGCGGCCTGGCCCGGGCCGAGCGCGCCGAGGCCCGCCGCGATGGCCGTCCAGTCGGCGCCGACGAGCCGGGGCATCACCGCGATCAGCCCGACCGCGAGGGCCAGCGAGGCCGCCGACAGGACGAGCCTTCTCACCGCCGCACGTAGTACTCGGTGCCGAGCGCCAGCCTGAACAGCGGCCCTGGCAGCCTGCACAGCACGGCCAGGAGGCGAGGGCCGCCGGTACCTTGGCTGGCGTGCGCGGCCATCGCGGCGCGCTTCGCGGCGGCGAAGCGGCGGACGTCGACGCGATGGCTGATCATTGAGCCGGGTGTGTATGCCTGCCTCCAGCCGTCCAGCGGGAACAGCGCTGCCAGCGGGCGCAACCACCGCCACAGCCGGTCCCGGTCCACCGTCGCCTCCAGCACCACGGGGGTGCCCGCGGCGCGCGCGGCGGCCACCCCCACGCGGTGCACCTGCACATGGTCGGGATGGCCGTAGCCGCCCCGTTCGTCGTAGACCGTCAGCAGGTCGGCGTCCTCCTCCGCGAGGATGCGCGCGAGCATCGCGGCGGGCTCCTCGACCGGGCGCGTGGCGAACCCGCCGGGCGCGCAGCCGTCGAGGCCCGAGTCGGGGTAGCCGAGCGGGACGACCCGGGCGCAGCCGAGGATGCGCGCGGACTCTTCGAGCTCGCGCAGCCGCAGCGGGCCTAGCGCGCGGGTGCGCAGCCCTGAACGGCCCAGCTCCCCCGCGGTCGCGACCACGAGGACGACCCGGTTGCCTTCCGCCGCGAGCCTCGCCATGAGGCCCGCGGTCAGCAGCGCCTCGTCGTCGGGATGGGCGTGGAAGAAGACGCAGGTGCGCATGAAGCGGAATCTGCCCTGCGCCTTGTGAAGATCAGGCCGTGCCGGGGTCAAGTCTGGGTCAGAGCGGACGCCGCAGACCGGTTCCGGCGCGCGCGCTCCCGAAACTCACGAAGGTGAGGATTCTCCATGTGAGCGACTGCTTCCTGCCTCGGCTCGGCGGGATCGAGGTCCAGGTGGACGAACTGGCGGCGGCGCAGCGCGCGGACGGGCACGAGGTGGCGGTGGTGACCGCGACCCCCGGACCGGACTTCGCGGGCCTGCTGCGGGTAGGTCCCCGGGTCCCGTGGGGCCTGCCCGTCGGCGGTTCGCTGCGGCCGGTCCTGGAGGAGCTGAAGCCCGACGTGCTGCACATCCACGCGGGCGTCGTGTCGCCGTTCGCGTGGCGGGCCCTGGCGACGTGCCGGGACGTGCCCGCCGTCGTCACCGTGCACAGCCTGTGGGGACGGCCCACGGGGCTCGCCTACCGGCGGCTCATCGGCCCCGACGTGGCGGTCACCGCGGTCAGCGAGGCGGCCGCCCGGCCGATCCGCCGCGCGCTGGGCGCCGACGTGCGGGTGGTCCCGAACGGCATCGACACCGCGCCGTGGCGGGCGATCCGGCCGTGGCTGCCGACCGGCGCCGTGCACGTGGTCGCGGTCGGCAGGCTCGCCCCGCGCAAGGAGCCGTTCACGCTGCTCAAGGTGCTGCGCGAGGCGGGCAGGCGCGTTCCGATCCGGGCGACGATCGTAGGCGACGGCCCCGCCGCGCGCGGGGTCCGACGCTTCCTGCGCGAGCACCGTATGGCGCACTGGGTGCGGGTCACCGGCCGGCTCGACCGGTCGGAGGTGCGCGAGGTGCTCGCCTCCGCCGACGTGTTCGTGGCGCCCGCCCGGCGTGAGTCCTTCGGGCTCGCGGCCCTGGAGGCGCGGCTCGCGGGGGTGCCCGTCATCGCGCACGCGGGCTCGGGCGTCGCCGACTTCGTCGCGCCCGAGCGCGAGGGGCTGCTCGCCGGGTCGGTCAAGGAGCTGACCGAGGCGCTGATCCGGCTCACCACCGACCACGAGCTGCGGCACCGCATCGCCGCGCACAACGGCGCCACGGTGCCCGAGCGCTGCACCTGGCCCGCGGTCCTCGCGGCGTTCGACGCGCTCTACGAGAGCCGCAGAGCCGCCGCGCCCACGAACCGCCCCGAGCACGCGCGGATGCCGGAGCAGGACTACGCGGCCCACAGCGCGGTTCCGGCGGACCGTCCCGAGGACGCGCGGGTACCGGGGCCGCAGGAGCCGGACCTGGACGAGGTCGTTCCGCCGGGCGTCCCGCGGACCGGCCGCCCCGAGGACGGCGAGGGCCCGCCGGCGCCCGGCGGACGGGGGCCTCAGACGCCGAGCACCGACCGCGCCCACTTGTAGTCGGACTTGCCGACCGCGGTCCGCTGCACCTCACCGACGATCTGGAGCTGGCGCGGCATCTTGTAGCCGGCGATCCGGTCGCGGCAGTGCGCCACGATCTCCTCGAGGGTCAGGCCCTCGTGGCCCGGCGAGACCGCCACGACCGCGGCGACGCGCTGGCCGAAGCGCTCGTCGGGCACGCCCACCACGACGACGTCGTAGACGCCCGGGTGCTCCTTGACGGCGACCTCGACCTCTTCGGGGTAGACCTTCTCGCCGCCGGTGTTGATCACCAGGGAGCCCCTGCCGAGCAGGACGACCGAGCCGTCCTGCTCCAGGCTGGCGAAGTCGCCCGGCACCGACCAGCGCACGCCGTTCTCGTCGGTGAAGAACGTGGTGGCGGTCTTGGCCGGGTCGTTGTAGTAGCCGAGCGGGATGTGGCCGGTGCGCGCGAGCTTGCCGATCTCGCCGGGCTTGACCGGCTTGAGGTCGTCGTCGAGGACGGTGATGCCCTCCTTCATCATGAAGCGCGCGGTGCCCTCCTTGCCTGCGACGGCGGGGCCGCAGGCGCCGGTCTCGGAGGCGCCGTAGTTGTCGAGGAACATGCCGGTCGCGAGGTGCTGGCCGAGGGCCGCCTTGGCCACGTCGGTGAGGGGGGCGCCGCCGGAGCCGATGGCGAGGAGGCTGGAGATGTCGTGGCCGCCCTTGTCGAGCTCGGCGGCGAGCGGCCTGCCCATGACGTCGCCGACGATCATGAGCACGTTGGCGCCCTCGTCCTTGACGATGCCCAGCACCTTCGCCGGGTCGAAGGAGTGGTCGTTCAGCAGGACGAGCCGGTTGCCGCTGAGCAGCGACATCATCGCCACCCACTGGCCCGCGCCGTGCATGACGGGGGCGCAGTTGAGCACCGTCGCGCCGGGCGCCGCCACGCGCTCCTGGATCTCCTCGGGCGTGCCGATCGGGTCGCCGAGGGAGTTCCCGCCGCCCATCGCGCCGAAGAAGATGTCCTCCGACCGCCACTCGACGCCCTTGGGGTAGCCGGTGGTTCCGCCGGTGTAGATGATGTAGCGGTCGTCGTTGGAGCGCGCGGGAAAGTCGTCGTCTCCGGACTGCGCGGCCAGGGCCTCCTCGTAGCCGACGGCGTCGGGGATCTCCTGGTCGCCGCCGTCCTCCAGCACCACCACGTGCCGCAGCAGCGGGAGCTGGGCGCGGTCGAGCCGGGCCAGCAGCGAGCGCTCCCCGACGACCGCGACGGACCGGGAGTCGGTGAGCACGTGGTGCAGTTCGCCCGCGACGTACCGGTAGTTCACCGGGATCGGCACCGCGCGGATCTTGAAGGCGCCGAAGAAGGTCTCCAGCCACTCGGCCCGGTTCCACGAAAGGATCGCGACGTGGTCGCCGGGACCCACGCCCTGGGCGGCGAGGTGGTGGGCGATCTTGGACGCGCGGGCGTTCAGCCCCCCGTAGGTGAGCCGGACGTCTCCGGCCACCAGGGCCTCCCGGTCGGGTGCCGCGGCTTTCGCCAGCAGCTCTAGAAGATCAGCCAGGTTGTACGTGGACATGGGTCTCCTCCCGGGGGTGATCGCGCGAGACGTGCGGCCATCCTCGTTTCGATTGGGTTAACCGGCAATACCCCCCATCACCCCCACAACGAGATTCGAATCACAATTCGGACTCGCTACCAGGGCGCTGAGCTGGGGTCTAGTGCGGAAAGGACGGAACCCCGACCCGTACCCCTTAACGGCGCTCTTATGGACCAGTGGGCAGGGTAGATAACGATTCAGCAACCAGCTAGCAGGGGGCCATGACGTGAGCACACCGGTTGCCTGGACGCCGCCGAGTTGGGAACAGATCGTCACCGAGCACTCCGGCCGAGTGTTCCGGTTGGCCTACCGGCTGACCGGCAACAGGCACGACGCCGAAGACCTCACCCAGGACGTCTTCGTCCGGGTCTTCCGATCCCTGTCGTCCTACACCCCGGGCACCTTCGAAGGCTGGCTGCACCGGATCACCACGAACCTCTTCCTCGACGGCGCCCGCCGCCGCCAGCGCATCCGTTTCGACGCCCTCTCCGACGAGGCGGCCGCCCGGCTGCGCAGCGGAGAGCGCGGCCCCGCCCAGATCATCGACGACGCCGCGCTCGACCCCGACGTGCAGAGCGCGCTGGACTCCCTCGCACCCGAATACCGCGTGGCCGTCGTCCTGTGCGACATCGAGGGCCTCACCTACGAGGAGATCGCCGCCACCCTGGACGTCAAGCTCGGCACCGTCCGCAGCCGCATCCACCGCGGCCGGGCCCAGCTGCGCATGGCGCTGGAGCACCGCAAGCCACGCGCCGCCGAGCAGGACCGCGCGATCCCCGCGGGGGTCTGAGCCCCGGTCCGCCCGGCCCGCCGGGCCGTGCGGTTCCGGCCGAAGGTTAGGGACGGCCGGAACCTGCCGCTAGCCCGACCATGGGGTGTGTCCTAGCGGAGACAGGTGGGTTTCTCCGGGGTTTCTTGTGATCGGCCGCCTATGACCACCCGGTCTTGGCCGGTTATGTTCCCTCCCATGGACATGGTCTTCGCTCGGCGCGGGTCAGGCCCGCCGCTCGTCGTCCTGTGCGGCACGGGGTCCCGCGGCCGCGCCTGGGAGCCGGTCATCGGCATCCTCGCGGCCGAACGGGAGGTCCTCCTCGCCACCGTCCCGCCCGGCGACCTCGACGCCACCACCACCGCCCTCGCCCTCGCGATCACCGGCCTCGACCGCCCGCACATCGCGGGCTGGGGCTTCGGCGGGCTCGTCGCCCTGGAGGCCGCGGAGCGCGGCATCGTCTCCTCCGCGACCGCCATCGCCCCCACCGGGTTCGCCGAGGCGTCCCGGTCCTCGCTCCTCCTGGCCGCCGCCCGGCGCTGCGCGGCCCTGCCCGGCATGCTGCTGGAGCGGCTGGTCGCCCCGCCCGTCACCGGATCGCTGCCCTACCGCGCCGGGTTCGGCGGGCCCCCTCCGGTGCCCGACGACGGCTCCGCCTTCACCGGCGACCTCGCCGACGTGCCCGTCACCCTGGCCTGGGGCACCCGGCGCGGCGGCGGCGCCCCCACCTGTGCCCGCTCGGCCCACGCGCGGCTCCCCCATGTCACGCACCTGCGGCTGCCCGGCTGCGGCCGGATCCCCATGGCCGACGCCCCGCGCATGGTCGCCGAAGTGATCCTCACCGCCACGGCGGCCGCCGAGCGGCAGCGGGTGGCGATCGCGGGCTAGAACCGCGCGATCGGCAGCCGGAGGACGAAGCAGGCGCCGCGGACGGTGTCCTCGGCCGCGAGATCGCCGCCATGGGAGCGCGCGATGTCGCGGGCGATGGCCAGGCCGAGTCCCGTGCCGCCCGCGTTCCTGCTGCGGGCGGTGTCCAGCCGGGAGAAGCGGGCGAAGATGCGCTCGCGGTCCTCCGGCGGGATGCCCGGTCCGTTGTCGCACACCTTCATGACCGCCTCGGCCCCCTCGCGGCGCACCGACACGGTGATGTCCCCGCCGCCGTAGCGCTCGGCGTTGTCGAGCAGGTTGCCGTAGAGCCGGGCGAACTGGAATCGCACCCCGTGCACCCGCACCCCGTCCTGGGCGTTCACCTCGACGCCCTTGCGCGACTCCAGGCGGGCCAGCTCCCCGAGGTCGAAGTCCTCGGCGACGGATGTGCCCGCGCCGAGCTGGGACAGCAACAGCAGGTCGGTGATGATCGCCTCGAGCCGGTCGGTGTCGCGCAGCGCGGCCTTGGCCACGTCCTGCCAGTCGGCGTCCTCGGGGTGCAGGAGCGCGCCCTCGAGGTTGGCGCGCAGCCCCGCGATGGGGGTGCGCAGCTCGTGCGAGGCGTCGGAGGCGAACTGGCGCTGGCGGTCCACCGCCCGCTCCAGCCGCTCCAGGGTCGCGTTGGACGTCCTGGCCAGCCGCACGATCTCGTCGTCCCCGTTCGGGACGGGCACCCGCCGGTGCAGGTCGGACGCGCTGATCTCCGCGAGCTGCCGCCGGATCGCCTCGATCGGCCCGAGCGTCCGCCCGACGATCACCCAGGTGGCCCAGGCCGTGAGGGCGGACAGGCCCACGACGCCGAGGCCGATGAGGAAATTGAGGCCGATACCGGTCATCGCGCTGGGCAGCGGCACCGCCGCCACCACGAAGTCGGAGTCGCTGTAGATGGTCGTGCGGAGCGCCACCACCTCGGCGCAGGGCGCAGCGGGCGGGCACTCCAGCCGCTGGGCCATCCGGTTCTCCGAGGGAGGGCGGAGCTGGCTGAGCGGGGGCTTGTTGCGGGCGTCGGCGGTCCCGGCGATGACCTTTCCGCTCTCGTCGATGACCTGGATGAGGTGGACGCCGGCCGCGGACGGGATCGGGTCGGTGAGCCGGTCCGCCCGGACATCCGCCGAGACCCGGCGCGCGGCGCGCTCGGCCGCCTCGACGATCTGGGTCTGGATGTTGCGCCGGAACAGACTGGTGACGCCGATCGCGAGCAGGCTGAAGACCAGGCCGGACAGCAGCGCGGCCACCACGGTGTCGCGCGCCCTGATGGAGCGCGGCCACCACCTCATGCGCACCCCCGATGCCCTGCCCCCGACGACCGCGGCGCCCCGCCGCGGCGACCCGATCCCGATCCTTGACTCCGCCCCTGGTGTGCCTACCCGGACGAACGGCCGTCCCAACCCATCGCGTCCCGACCCGTCACGCATGGTGACATCACCGACTGTACTGAATCGATCACGGATATGGGGGCGGGGACGCAGAACGTGGTCCACCTGCTGAGACGGACGGCCGCCCGGTGAACTTTCGATGAGACCTCGCCGCGATGGCCCACGGGGACTGACTCGCCGGGTCAGCATGGCGTTATGCGAATATCGGCGACGGGCGGGGGGTGCGCGGACCATGATCAGGTAACGAACGTTACCAGATTGGAACATCACACCGCAGACCCCCATTCTCCTGGGAAGTCGGTCATATTCTGGCGACCCGGACGACCCCCACCGGAAAGAGCGCGGAAGTTGCCAAGGGCTCGCGACCGATCCTGGCCCTCCCCGGACCTACACTGGCGGTCTGGTGAACCACCAGAGCATGATTTACACCACAATCTCTCAGGTGAAATTGCGTCGTGATCATTGACGTGATCACGACGATCGATCTGCCCCAGGGCGCGCGGGGCCAATGCCGGATGGAGGTCACCGCGTGACAGCAGAAGTGGGCATCCCCTCCCGCACCGGGCGTGCCGGGCGGGGCCCATGGTCGGACATTCCACGCGAACTCGCCGAACACGTTCTGCCGCACCTCGACCTGGTAGCCGAAGAGATCATCAAGGAGATCCGGTTCCAGGTCCGCGAATACTCCAGGGGTGAGGGCCCCTACGCGTCTACCCTCCGCACCGTCGTCGAGCGCGCGCTCACCCACTTCGTCGACCGGGTCGCCCAAGGCGGACCGCACCCCGACCCGGACTTCTTCGAGGCCATCGGCCGCGGCGAGGCCGGCGAGGGCCGCAGTCTCGACCCGCTCCAGGCCGCGATGCGCGTCGGCGGGCTCGTCGCCTGGCGGCGGCTCTCGGAGAACGCCTGGGAACTGGAGCCCCGCGTGATCACCGCGCTGGGCGAGGCGGTCTTCGTCCACCAGGACGACATCGCCCGCCAGGCCGCGGAAGGTTACCGGCTCGCCCAGGCCGACGCCGCGGGCGAGATGCAGCGCCGCCGCCGCAGGCTGCTGGACATGCTGCTGTCCGGCGGCGCCGGCCACGACGCCATCGCCGACCTCGCCGCCGCCGCCCACTGGCCGATGCCCCGCACCGTCGCGGCCGTCGCCCTCGACATCCGCCACCAGGACACCCGTCCGCCCGCGTTCCCGCCGGACGTGCTGGTCGACCTCGGCCGCACCCAGCCGTCCCTGCTCATCCCCGACCCCGACGGGCCAGGGCGCAACCAGCTCGTCGACCGCGCCCTCTCGGACTGCTCAGGCGTCATCGGCCCGACCGTCCCGGTCACCGAGGCCGCCCACTCGATGCGGCTCGCCCGCGCCATGCTCCAGCTCGGCCAGCGCGGCGTCATCGACGCGGAAGGCGTCGTGCGGTGCGTCGACCACATGTCCACGCTCATCCTGTTCCAGGACGAGCAGCTGCTGAAGTCGCTCGCCGAACTGCGCCTGGCCCCCCTCGCGCACCTGCGCAGCAGCCAGCAGGACAGGCTCGCCGAGACGCTCCTGGCCTGGCTCCAGTCCGGCCGGAACGCCAACGAGGTGGCGATGCGGCTGCATGTCCACCCGCAGACCGTCCGTTACCGCCTCCGCCAGCTCGAGGAGCTGTTCGGCGACCAGCTCCTCGACCCCGATCTCCGGTTCGACCTGGAGATCGTGCTGCGGGCCCGCAGGCTCCAGCAGTCCGTCGCGCCGGTCCCGACCGCGCCCGACCAGGCGGTCGCGGGTGAGGTCATCAGCCTCCGCCGCGTCTAGCCGCCGGAACACGCCGAACGACGAAGGCCACCGCTCATCGCGGTGGCCTTCGTCGTCTCTCTCCCCCATGCCCTCGGAAGGGTCCCCGGTCCGCGGGGAGGGTCAGCGCTGGAAGAACTCCTCGTCGGGGCGGGTGCCGATGCCGATGGTGAGGCGGTTGGTGTAGTTGAAGAAGGACGTGACCTCGATGACCTCGACGATCTGCTCGTCGGTGAGGCCGTGGTCGCGCAGGCCCAGGACGTCGGTGTCGTTGACGTGCGACGGGTTCACGGTGAGCTTGACCGCCAGGTCCACGATCGCCTGCTCGCGCGGGCCGAACCCGATGATGTGGTGGTCGTCGGCGATCCGGTGGGCCAGCTCGCGGTCCTTGAGGGCGGCGGCGAGGCCGGCGCGGTGGTTGGCCTTGCAGTA
Source organism: Actinocorallia herbida (assembly GCF_003751225.1). Taxonomy (NCBI): domain Bacteria; kingdom Bacillati; phylum Actinomycetota; class Actinomycetes; order Streptosporangiales; family Thermomonosporaceae; genus Actinocorallia; species Actinocorallia herbida. Next base: position 9,425,944 of record NZ_RJKE01000001.1, on the reverse strand, counting down.
ACCGCAGCCGTTCTCGTGCGAGACGACGACGGAGATGAGCTCCCGCTCCTGGATGGTGAGCGTGCCCCCGTTCGGGTCCCACAGCGAGTGGTAGAAGGTCAGCAGCCGCTTGAGGGTCTCCGTGTTGTGGGCGTAGCTGTTCAGGTAGTTGGGGACGCGGCCCTGCTTCTTCTCCGCGTCGACGAAGAGCTCCTCGACGTCCGCGGGGAACTTCGACCGGTCCGGGGTCCCGAACCGGGACAGGCGGGGCTCGGCTACTTCGAACGTCATGACTGACTTTCTCCTTGCTGCTGTTCCCATCTTCCCTACCGATAATGTAGGAATGAAGGGGAACTTGGCAAGTATGTAGCTATAACCACAGAAGGTGACGAACTATGACAACCCAGACGGCAGTGGCCGCGCCGCCCGCGCTCACCGACGAGACCGCCCCCGTGGTCGCCGCCGAGGTCGCCGACCGCGTCCGTCCCGGATCCGCGGAACGCGACAGGGAAGCCCGGCATCCCGCGGCCGAACTCGCCGACCTCGCCGCGACCGGACTGCTCGGCATCGCCGTCCCCGCGGCCTACGGCGGCGGCGGGGTACGGCCCGGCACCGTCGCGGAGGTCTTCCGGCTCCTCGCGGTGGGCGACGCGGCGGTCTCTCAGCTCCTGCTCTCGCACTTCGTGCTCGTCGAACTCCTCAAGGCCGCGGGCTCGGACGCGCAGAAGGAGTTCTTCTTCGGCGAGGCGGTCCGGGGCGTCCGGTTCGGCAACGCCACGGCCGAGCGCGGCACCAAGCACATCTTCGACCGGAAGACCGCGCTCACCGCGGACCCGGACGGCGGCCACCTGCTGAACGGGCAGAAGTTCTACACCACCGGCGCGCTCGCCTCGGGCTGGATCGGCGTGGCGGCCTCGACCGACGGTGACCAGTCCCAGCCCGTCCTCGCCTTCGTCCGCCCCGACGACGAGGGCGTCGAGTTCGCCGACGACTGGACGGCCTTCGGCCAGCGCCCGACCGCCAGCGGTTCGATCACCTTCACCGACGTGCGCGTCCCGGCCGACCGGGTCCTCGTGCTCGGCCCCGTCCCGGCCGACCCGCCGCCGCAGACCCTCGGCGCCTACGACCAGATCCTGCACGCCGCGATCGACGTCGGCATCGGCCGCGCCGCGCTGGAGGACGGCGCCGCGTTCGTCGCCGAGCGCAGCCGCCCCTGGTTCGAGTCCGGCCACGACCGCGCCGCCGACGAGCCGCACACCCTCGTGCACTTCGGCAGGCTCACCACCCGCCTCCACGCCCTCGAGGCCCTGTTCGCCCGCGCCGGCGCCGTCCTCGACGCCGCCTACGCGGCCCCCGAGCTCACCGACGAGAACACCGCCGCCGCCTCACTCGCCGTCGCCGAGGCCAAGGCCTTCGCCCAGGACATCTCCGTCCAGATCGCCACCGACATCCTCGAACTCGCCGGCACCAGCGCCGCCGACTCCCGCCACGGCCTCGACCGCCACTGGCGCAACGTCCGCGTCCACTCCCTCCACGACCCCGCCCGCTGGAAGCACCACCACATCGGCAACCACCTCCTCAACGCCGTGAACCCCCCGCGCTACCCCCTCCTCTGACCCGCGAAACGGCCCTCGTCCGGGAGACCGGGACGAGGGCCGTCGGCGTTCGTCCGCGCTCGGCGCCCGTCCGCGGCATTCCGGACGGGGCGGCGCGGGGAATCACGAGCGGTAGAGGTTGATCTTGTCTTCGCCGATCTTCTCGCGCAGTTCGCGGTCGTCGATGCCGAGCCCCTCGGAGGGGGCGGCGCACAGGAGGGCGACCTTGCCGGTGTGCTGGTTGGTCTGGACGGCGCGGGTGGCGTCGGCGGCCGTGTCGAGGTCGAAGACGCTCGACAGGGTGGGGTGGATCATGCCAAGGCTGATGAGGCGGTTGGTCTGGACGGCCTCGTGGTAGTTGAAGCCGTGCGAGCCGATGATGCTCTTCAGGCGCATCCACAGGAAGCGGTTGTCGTACTCGTGCCGGTAACCCGTCGAGGAGCCGCAGGTGACGATCTTGCCGCCGCGCTTCGCGACGTAGACCGAGGTGCCGAAGGTCTCGGCGCCCAGGTACTCGAAGACGATCTGGGGGTCCTCGCCGACGAGCGAGCGGATCGCCTCACCGAGGATCCGGCCCGCCTTGCGGTTGCGGAAGCCCTCCGGGCCGAGACCGAGCTCGTTGCGGTTGATGACGTGCTCGGTGCCCTGGCGGCGGACCAGGGCGGCCTTGTCCTCGGAGCCGACGACCGCGACGGGGATGCCGCCGCCGTTCTTGACGAGCTGGGTCGCGTACGAGCCGAGGCCGCCGGTGCCGCCCCAGACCAGGACGACGTCGCCCTGCTTCATCTGGGCGCCGTGCGAGCCGACGAGCATGCGGTAGGCGGTCGCCGCGCACAGGGTGCTCGCCGCCGACTCCTCCCACGACAGGTGGGCGGGCTTCTTGATGAGCTGGTTGGCCTTGACGACGCAGTACTCGGCGAGCGAGCCGAAGTTGGTCTCGAAACCCCACGCGAGCTGTGACTCGGTCATCATGCCGTCGTCGTAGGAGGCGTGGTCCTCCTCGTCGACGTAGGCCGGGGAGATGACGACCTTGTCGCCGACCTTCCAGTTCTTCACGCCGATGCCGGTGCGCACGACGACGCCGGAGCCGTCGGAGCCGAGGATGTGGTACGGCAGGTCGTGCCGGGCTCCGCCCGGGCCGGACCGGCCGAACTTCTCCAGGAAGGCGAAGGTCGGGACGGGCTCGAAGATGGCCGACCAGACGGTGTTGAAGTTGATGGCCGCCGACATCACGGCGACGACGCACTCGTCCGGCGCGATCTCCGGCATCGCGACCTCGCCGACGTGCAGGGACTTGCGCACGTCCTTGTCGGTCTGGCCCTCGAAGATCCCGACCTCGTCGCGCAGGGTGTACGCCGCCCGGAACGACTCCGGAAGGTCGGTGTTGAGCAGCTCCTCGGGGGAGGCGCCGTTGATCACGGCCTGGAGCAGGTCAGACATGTGGTTTTCCTCTGGTGGGCGCGCGCCGTGTACTAGTGGGCCAGTTCACCGGCCAGATGCGCCGCGATGAGATGTACACCGGGCGGGTCCAGCAGGTTGAGGTGGTGCGTCCCGGTGACCTCGACGATCTCCAGCGCAGGGCAGAGCGGCCCGAGCCCGTTGGTCTCGTCGAGATCGACGTAACGGGCGTCCTGGACGGCCCACGGGGTGGGCAGGGGCGCCTTGTAGAGGATCACCCGTCCCTCGTAGGGCTTGTAGGCGTACCTCTCCAGCGTCCGGGTGTCCTGGTGCGAGGTGAGCTGGTGGTGCAGTACGGCGGGCGGCAGGGACGCCATCACGGGTGCGGCCCGTTCGGCGACGAGGGCGAACATCTCGTCCTCGGTCTTCCCGGCGAGCTCCGCGTACTCCAGGTTCACCTCCGTCCCGTACGTCTCGGTCAGGTAGGCGGCGAATCCGGCGAACCTCTTGGCGAGGTTGTCGGCGTCGTCGTCGGTGGGCAGCGGGACGCCGCCGTCGAACAGCGCGACGAACTCGACCTCGTGCCCGGCGGCGGTGAGCTGCCGTGCGGTCTCGTAGGCGAGGGTCGCGCCGAACGACCAGCCTCCGAGCCGGTAGGGGCCGGACGGCTGGGTCTTGAGGATGTGCTCGACATAGCGCGCGGCGCGTTCTTCGACGCTGGGGGCGTCCTCCCAGCGTTCGAGCCCGTAGAACGGCTGCGCGGCACCGATGAGGGCGGCGAGCTGCTGGTAGCAGCCGGTGGTGCCGCCCGCGGGGTGCGCGGCGAAGAAGGGCCGGCCCGCGCCGAGCGGCTGGAGGGGCCGCACGGTCTGCCTGGCCGCCTCGTCCTCGACCGCCCGGATGACGTCGGCGACGCCCTGGGCGGTCGGTTCGGCGAAGAGCGCGGCCCGGTCGAGCGTGGTGTGGAGTTCCGCCTGAAGGGTCCGGTGGACGAGATCGGCCTGGTGCTCTTGGCCGCCGAGCGCGAAGAAGTCGTCGACGACGCTGACGCGGGCCAGCCCGAGCTGTTCCTCGAAGAGGCGGGCGACGAGGCGTTCGGCGGCGTCGCGGGGCATCACGTAAGCGCTGTCGTCGGCTCCCGGCGCGGCCGCGGCGCCGCCGAGCCCGAGTTCGCCCGCGGCCCACTCCTCGAAGACGTTCACGCTGGCGCCCTGGAGGAGGACGGCGGGCGGGACGGTCAGGCCGAGGTCGTGTTCGATGGCGCTCTTGATCCGGATGGCGACCAGGGAGTCGAGGCCGAGTTCGGTGAGCGGGATCGCCGGGTCGAGGCGGCCCGCGTCGAAACCGAGGATCGCCGAGACGCGGGTGAGCACCCGGGTGCGCAGGGCGGTGCGGGCGGCGTCGGGGTCGAGGGCGCGCAGGCCGTCGGGGCCCGGCCAGTCGTCGGTGTCGGCGGCCTGGCCCGCGGCCTCGACGAGCGCGGCGTAGAAGGGCATCCGGCGGATCTCGGGGAAGAGCTCGACGGCCTTGGCGGCGTCGAACCGCAGGACGCCGGTGGCCGGCCGGTCGAAGGCGAGGAGCGCCTCGAGGGCCTCTACGCCTTCGGCGGGCGTCAGCGGTTCGATGACGGTGACACCGGCCTCGGTGGCGCCGCCGACCTCGGCCCAGGTGCCCCAGTTCACGGTGGTCGCGGCCCGCCCGTGGGCGCGGCGGTAGGCGACGAGGGAGTCCAGCGCGGCGTTGGCGGCGGCGTAGGAGCCCTGTCCCGGCGAGCCGAGCAGGGCGGCGGCCGAGGAGTGCATGAGGAAGAAGTCGAGGTCTTCGGGGACCGCCTCGTGCAGCCGCCACGCGCCCGCGACCTTGGCCGTCCACACCCTGTGCAGATCCTCTGGGCCCACCTCCGCGAACAGCCGATCGGCCATCGCGGCGGCGCCGTGCACGACCCCGCGCAGGCGCGTCCCGCCCTCGGTCGCGGCGGCGACGAGCCGGGCCGCGACGCCCTCAGAGGCGACGTCCCCGAGCACGACGGCCACCTCGGCGCCGGTCGCGCGCAGCCGGGCGATCTCCGCCTCGGCCTCGGCGTTCGGCCCCGAGCGCCCGGAGAGCACGATCCGGCCGGCACCGCGTTCGGCGAGCAGCCGGGCGGTGACCAGGCCGATGCCGCCGTAGCCGCCGGTGATGATGTACGCGCCGCCCTTGCGGACCGCCTTGCGCGGCTTGCCTTCGGGCAGGGACGCGGCGGCGAGGCGGGCGCTGTAGCGGCGGCCGGAACGGTAGGCGATCTCGGTGTCGGTGGTCCCCGCGGCGATCTCCCGGCTCAGCACGTCTTCCGCGGTGTCCGCGACGTCGAGATCCAGGTGGGTGGCGCGCAGGCCGGGCTGCTCGAACCCGAGAACGCGGACCAGCGCGGGCAGGAAGCCCTGGCCGGGGCGGCCCGCCTCGCCGGCCAGGACGGGCCTGGCCCCGTGCGTCACGAGCCAGAGGCGCTGCGCGGTCATCGCCCGGACCGCCCCGGCGACGGCGAGGACCAGCGCCTCGTCGGCGAGGTCGGCGGGCGGGACGAGGGCGACGTGCCGGGTGTCCGCGGTGATCTGGGCCCGGATCGCCGCCTCGGCGTCGGCCCAGTCGATCCCCGTGACGGTGACGAGCCCGTCGGCCTCGCCGTCGGACTCGTCGAGCGGGATCTCGGTCCAGACCGCCTCGACGAGCTTGGCCGACAGCGGCACGGGCACGTCGCGCCGGGCGAGGGTGACGCCGGAGGCGACGAGCAGGGGGTTGCCGTCCTCGTCGGCGAGAAGTATCTCGCCTGTGGCGGCGGCCCCGGTACGGGTCACCGAAGTCCGGCACAGGCCGCCCCGGTGGGTGGGCCCGTAGACGCGAAGCTCTCCAATGGCCTCGACGACGAACCCGTCTTCACCGGTCTCGGCGACGAGCTGCTTCAGGCACCGGTCGAAGACCTCGGGGTGCAGCCGGTAGTGGCGGCTCCCCTTCGTCGCGCCCGTCACCGCGGCCCATCCTGCTACGTCGGCCTTATCGGGGGCTTCCGCGACCTCGTCCGCGGGGACGGTCTCCGCGGTCGCCAGGGAGGCCCACACACCCGCGGGAGTGCGGACGTGGACGGCGACCAGGCCGTCGGCGTCAAGGGTCGTGCTCAGCTCCGCCTCGCCGTCGACGGCGTGCAGGCGGCCGAGTTCAAGCGCGCGCACGGCAACGCCGTTGAGATCCGCGCCGTTGAGATCCGCGCCGCCGAGATCCGCGCCGCCGAACTCCGCGCCCGCGGCGAGTGCCATCTCGGCGAGCGGGGCGGCCGAAAGATACGGGCCGTCCCACGCCGCCTTGCCCTGCCAGGCGTGCCTGTCCTCGCCGGGCAGCTCGACGTGCGCGCCGAGCAGCGGGTGCGTGTCGGAGCCCGCGACGCGCCGGGTGCCGTCCATCCAGTACCGCTCGTGCCGCCACGGCGCGCGCGGCAGCGTGACGAGCCCTCCGTCGCGCGGCCCGGTGACCGGGTGCCCGTGCACGGCGAGGGTCGCGAGCTGCGCGTGGAAGGTGAGGGTGTCGTCGGTCTCCTGGCCCTTGGGGGCGCGCTTGAGCGAGTGCAGCACCTGCGCGCCGGAGCCGTCCAGGGTCTCCCCGACGGCCATCGCCAGGATCGGGTGCGCGTTCAGCTCGATGAAGGTCCGGTGGCCGTCCTGCGCGGCCGCGGTGACGGCGTCGGCGAGCCGGACGGGGTTGCGGAGGTTCGCGGCCCAGTACTCGGCGTCGAGCGGCGCGGAGCCGTCGAAGAGCTTGCGCGGGTCCTCCAGCGCGGTGGTGTACATCGGCACCTCGCCGACGCGCGGCGCCAGCTCGGCGAGCTGGGCGCGCAGGTCGGGCAGCAGCGGGTCGACCTGCGGGGAGTGCCCCGCGCCTTCGGCCTTGACCTGCCGGGCGAGGTACCCCCGGCCGGACGCCCACGCGAGCACCGCCTCGATCGCGTCCGCCTCACCCGTCACCACGGTCTGCTTCGGCGACGACAGCACGGCCGGGTGCACGGTGGGCCCGTCGTACTCCTGGAGTTCGTTCTGGCCGCAGCCGACCACGGCCATCCCGCCGCCGCCGACGAGCGCGGTCATCAGCTTCGAGCGGCGCACGATCACCTTGACGCCGTCGGCGAGGGTGAGCGCCCCGGAGACGACCGCCGCGGCGACCTCGCCCATCGAGTGCCCGATGACGGCGGAAGGCTCGACCCCGTAGGAGCGCCAAACGCGGGCCAGGCCGACCTGGACGGCGAAGAGCACCGGCATGATCTCGTCGGGCCCCTCGGGCATCCTGCCCTCTTCGAGGAGGTTCCAGAGGTCGAGCCCGGCCTCTTCGGCGAACAACCCGTCGAGGTCGTCGATGGCCTCCGCGAACGCCGACTCCTCGGCGAGCAGAGACTGCGCCATGCCTGCGCGCTGGGCGCCGTACCCGGAGAACACGAAGACGGGCCGGGACGCGGTGCTGACGGCGGTCCCGGTGACGACGGCGGGGCTGGGGGTTCCGTCGGCGAGCGCGGTGAGCCCGGCACGCAGGCCGTCGAGGTCGCGCGCGACGACCGCGGCACGCGCCCTGCCGCGCGGGTCGCGCCTGCGCAGGGTCGCCGAGACGTCGGGAAGGGCCGCCGAGTCGTCCAGGGCGTCCAGCAGGGCGCGGGCGTAGCCGGGCAGGCGGTCCGCGGCGACGTCGGAGAGCGGGAACATCCGGACCGGGACGGGCTCGGCGGCGACCGGCTCCGGCGCGGGGACCGCTTCAAGTCTGATGTGGGCGTTCGTCCCGCCGAATCCGAAACCGGAGACGCCGGCGCGGCCCGGTCGCGCGTGCTCGGGCCACGGCGTGCATGTGTCGGCGACCTTGAGGTTCAGCTCGCCGAACGGGATGTGCGGGTTGGGCTCGCGGTAGTGCAGCGACGCGGGGATCGTCCCGTGGTGCAGCGCGAGGACCGTCTTGATGAGCCCGGCGGCGCCCGCCGCGGCCTCCATGTGGCCGAGGTTGGACTTCACCGAGCCGAGCAGCAGCGGCTCCGTCCGGTCGCCGCCGAGCACCTCGCCCAGCGCGCGGGCCTCGATCGGGTCGCCGAGGAAGGTGCCGGTGCCGTGCGCCTCGATGTAGTCGACGTCGCGGTCGCCCGCGTACAGGTCGCGCAGCAGGGCCTTCTGGGCGTCGGCGTTGGGCGCGACGAGCCCGTTGGAGCGGCCGTCGGAGTTGACGCCGGTGCCGGTGACGACGGCGAGGACCCGGTCCCCGTCACGCTGGGCGTCGGCGAGCCGCTTGAGGACGAGCACGCCGCAGCCTTCGGCGCGGACCATGCCGTCCGCGGAGGCGTCGAACGCCTTGCACCTGCCGTCGGAGGCGGTGCCTCCCGCGGCGTCGAACGTCATCGTGATGGTCGGCGAGAGCAGCACGTTCACGCCGCCCGCGAGGGCCACGTCGCTGTCGCCGGCGCGCAGGGACTGGACGGCGAGGTGGGTGGACACGAGCGAGGACGAGCAGGCGGTGTCCACGATCATCGAGGGCCCGCGCAGGTCGAGCAGGTAGGACAGCCGGTTCGCGACGATGCTCAGGGCCGCGCCGGTGGCGGTGAACGCCTCGAGGCGGGTGAGGTCGGACGCGGTGAGCCCGGCGTACTCGGGCGCGGACACGCCGATGAACACGCCGGTGCGGGTGCCGCGCAGCCCGGCGGGGGCCAGGCCCGCGTGCTCCAGGGCCTCCCAGGCGACCTCCAGGACCAGCCTCTGCTGGGGGTCCATGACGGCGGCCTCTCGCGGGGTGATGCCGAAGAAACGCGCGTCGAAACCAGCGATATCGTCGAGGAAACCGCCGCGCTTGGTCACGCTCGACAGGAGGTCGGATATCTCCGGGGAACCGTCGTCGAAGGCGTCCCAGCGTCCGTCGGGGACCTCACCGACGGCGTCGCCGCCATCGGTCAGGAACCGCCAGAACTCCTCAGGTCCGTCGATCCCGCCCGGGAAGCGGCAGCCGAGGCCGACCACGGCCACCGCCTCGTCGGCGCGGTGCGCGGACACGACGGGCAGGGGCGCGGCGGGCGCGGGCTCGGCCCCGCTCAGCGCGGCGGCGATGCGGGAGATGGTGGGGTGCTCCCACACCAGGGTCGCGGGCAGTGAGCGGCCCAGCAGCTCCTCGAGTTCGCCGGCGATGGCCACGGCGTCCCTTGAGGCCAGACCGAATTCCTCCAGCGGACGGTCCACATCCACCGCGTCGGGAACCAGGTCCGCGCGGTGTGCTATCTCATGCACGAGGAAGTCTCGGATCTCACCCTGGAGCTGTGAATCCCCGGTGCCTTCGGACATGAGCTCCCCCATCATGGGCATGGACCGGTGCGAGCGACCACCTTGTCCCAGTTTGGGCACATCCCTCTGCGCACGCGGACCAAGAATCTCGGGGGTTCCTTATCACCCCCATGACAAGAGGTTTCCGCCCACCATATGGGTGAATTGGGGCTAAATGGGACGGGACAGGTATGGGTGGACGTTGGCGGTCGTGGCCGTCAGCGCCTTCATGGTGACCTTGGACAACACGGTCACCAACATCGCCCTGACCACCATCCGCAAGCATTTCGACGTGGGCCTCTCGGCGGTCACCTGGGTCACCACGTCCTACATCCTGATCTTCTCCTGCCTGATGATCGCCGGCGGCCGCCTCGTCGACGTCTACGGCGTCCGCAGGACCTACACGATCGGGATGAGCGCGTTCACCCTCGCCTCCCTCGGCGCGGGCCTCTCGCAGGAGCTCTCCCACCTGATCGCGTTCCGCGTGCTCCAGGGCGCGGGGGCCTCCCTCGCGCTGCCCGCGACGCTCGTCATGGTGATGAACAAGCGGACCGACAAGCAGAAGTCGCTCGGCAACCTCGTCTTCATCCTCACCGGCACCGTCGCGTCCGCGCTCGGCCCCGCCATCGGCGGCCTCATCACCGACGCGTTCAGCTGGCACTGGATCTTCCTGATCAACGTCGTGCCCGGCATCGTCGTCATCGCGCTCGGCCAGCTCGTGCTGGAGGGCCAGACCGACAACGGCCCGGAGAACGTCGACCTGCCCGCGGTCCTCACCTCCGCGACCCTCCTGTTCGCCATCACCTATGGCGTCCACTCGGGAAGCAATCCCAAGATCGGCTGGACGGATCCGAGCGTCCTCGCCGTCTTCGCCCTCGCCCTGATCTCGCTCTTCTCGTTCATCCTGGTCGAGAAGTGGGCGCCCAACCCCATGATCAACACCGAGTTCTTCCGGAACCGGGTGTTCTCGGGCGCGATCGCGGGCCAGATCCTGTGGGGCATGGGGTTCTCCGGTGTCCTCACCTACTCCGGGAACTTCGTCCAGGAGGTCCTCGGCTGGTCGGCGTCCCAGGCGGGCGCGGTCTTCATCCCGCCCGCCGTCATCATCGGCCTGGTGACGCCCGTCGGGTTCTGGCTGTCGACCAGGTTCGGGCCCCGCATCCCCATCTCCATGGGCATGGTGTCCATGTCATGCGGCCTCATCGCCTTCTCCGGGCTGAGGCAGGGCGACGACTTCTACGACCTCCTGCCCGGCATCGTCCTCGTCGGCGTGGGCTCGGCGCTCACGATGCCGCTCGGCCTCTACGCGCTGAAGGCCGTGCCCGAGAGCAAGACGGGCGTCGCGGGCGGGCTCATCAACGTCGGCCGCGAGATGGCCGCCGCGCTGGGCATCGTCGTGCTCGGCGCGCTGCTCAACGCGATGGAGAACTCGGCCAAGGCCGAGGGCAAGACCGTCGTCGAAGCGCAGGAGCAGGGCTCGTCGGCGGCGCTGATGCTCGGCGCGGCCCTCGTGCTGATCGGCGCGATCATCACCGTCAGCACCCTCCAGCGCAAGAGCGAGCTCGCCGAAGTGCCCGCGGGCACGCCGCAGCCCTCCCTCGACGCGTCCTCGATCACTTCCGGGTCCTTCCCCGTCATTCCGGACTGGTGGGGCACCAACCGAAAGGCGGGCATCCCGTCCGCATGGCCGCCGCCCCCGCCTTACAGTCCCTATGAGGCGACTTCGGAGGAGGACCGCACATGGGCCGGAAAGTAGTGATCTTCGCTGCCGGTTCGCGGGGCGACCTGCAACCGTGCGTCGCGCTCGGCCGGGGGCTCGCCGACCGGGGCGACGAGGTCAGCCTCATCTCCAGCGCCGCCTACCGGGACCTCATCGAAGGCGCGGGACTCGGCTTCCGGGAGCTGTCGATCGACCCGGCCGGGATCGTCGACTCCCCCGAGGGCCAGGAACTGCTGAGCGGGGGGCGCAACCCCGTCAGATTCCTGCGGAACATGAAGCGGATCGCCGCGCCGCTCGCCGAGAGACTCCTCGCGGAGGTCACCGACGGCACCGACGGGGCCGACCTCGTCCTCGCGCCCACCCTCGGCTTCCTCGGCGCGCACATCGCCGAGCACCGGGGCATCCCGCACGCCGTCATCCACTTCCAGCCGTCGCAGCCGACCGGGCGCTTCCCGCACCCGTTCGTGCCGCGCGCACGCCTCCTCGGCCCGTACGCCAACCGGCTGACCTACGAGGCGCTCGACTTCGTCACCTGGCAGCTCACCCGGCCGTTCATCAACACCTGGCGCGCCGAGCGGCTCAAGCTCGCGCCGCTGTCCCGGGTCGGTCCGCAGCGCGCGGCTCGTTCCGCGCTGGTGCTCTGCGCGTTCAGCTCGGTCGTGGTGCCGCGCCCCGCCGACTGGCCCGACAACGTCAGGCTCACCGGTTTCTGGTTCCTCGACCAGCCGCAGTGGACACCGCCCGCGGAGCTCACCGCGTTCCTCGACGCGGGGCCGCCGCCCGTCTACGTCGGATTCGGCAGCATGCAGCCCGGCGACCCGCACGAGACCGACCTGAAGGTCCGCACGGCGCTGCGCCTCGCCGGACTGCGCGGCGTGCTCCAGGGCGACCCCGCCACGTCCGAGGACGACATGCTCGTGGTGAAGGACGTCCCGCACTCCTGGCTGTTCCCCCGCATGGCCGCCGCCGTCCACCACGGCGGCGCGGGCACCACCGCCGAGTCCCTGCGCGCCGGGCTCCCCACGCTCGTCTGCCCCTTCTTCGGCGACCAGCCCTACTGGGGCGACCGAGTCCACGCCCTCGGCGCCGGCCCCATCCCCCTGCCCGTCCGCGACCTCACCGTCGAGACCCTCACCGCCCGCCTCCGCTCCCTCACCACCACCCCGGCCCACCGCGCCCGCGCCCAGGACCTCGCCGCCTCCCTCAACGCCGAGGACGGCGTGGCCCGGGCCTGCGAATCCCTGGACCTCCTCCAGCACTGACGGCGTCCCGTCCCGCGTCCCACGCGAAAGCCGCCCAAGAGGCCCTGAGGGCTTCCTGGGCGACCGGTTCAGCCGTCGGCCGGGGTGGCCCTGGAGTCGAGGACGATCCTGGTGCCCGGGGTGGTGGCGGCCGTCTGGAGGGTGCGGAGGTGGAGGAGGGACGGGTGCTCTTCGAGAAGGCGGGCGGTGTTGGCGAGGGAGCGGAGGGCGGCGGCCTCGCTGCGGGCGCGCTCGAGGTCGGCCTTGCCGCGCTCGCGGGCGAGGACGGTCTCAAGGGCGGCCTTGCGGAGCTCGCCCGGCAGCATGAGGTCGCGGACGACCGCCGCGCTGACGTGCAGGCCCAGCTCCGGGATTTCGCCGGTGAGGCGTTCCGCGACGGCCGTGAGGAGCGCGGCGCGGTCGGCGAGGAGGTCGTCCAGCCGAGCCGCCGCGACCACGGCGCGGACCGAGTCCTGGATCCTGCCGTAGAGCACGTGCTCGGAGTTCTTGGCGCCCATGACGAAGGCCTGCGGGTCGGTGACCGCCCAGGTGGCCGCGACGCTGAGCCGCAGCGACAGGGCGTCGAGGGTGAGCAGTTCCTGCCCCGTCACGTGCATGATCCGGGGCCGGAGGTCCACCTCGAGGGTCGTATGCCGCTTGCGCGATCCGACCCGGTGCCGGCCCGGCGCCAGCACCCGCTGGAACCTGCCGTCGCGGTAGAGGAGCTTGCGCTCCCAGTCCATGACCGTCACCAGCATCCGCTGCCTCCTTCGTTTCCCGCGCCCGGGGGGTGACGTGAAGGACGCCCCCTCTCCGGCCGCGGCCGCGCGGCGGGGGCTTCCTCCGAGGGAAGAGCCCGCAGGGCCGCGCGCCCGCGTACGGCCGGGGAAGGGGCGCCATGAGGAGTCGAACCTCGGGGACGGTGCCCCTACCAGGATGGATGGGACCGGAGCGACACGGGGCACGCGATGCGGAGATTCCGCTGCGCCCCTTGTCCGGTGTCCCTCACCCGTTCATCGTGACAGTTCCGGTGCCCTGCGGCCACGCATTTATCGCCCGTCCCGTCCCGACCGATGCCGTTTCGCCGGGATGCCGCTTGCGCTCGGACGGGACGGGAATGACCGCTGGGACCGGCTGGTTCGACGGGACGGGGGACTCGGGGGAGTCGTCTGGAGGGGGTGCCTGGTGGCGGGGCGTGAGGAAGGGCTCGGCGAAGACCACGGAAACGGGAACGGCCACGGGAAGCGGCTCGGGGTGCTGCGGGTGCCCGGTGAGGTCAGGGCGCCCGGCAGGGTGCGGCGGTGGGTGCGGGGTCTCCTCGCGCAGGGCGGGTACGCCGACGACGGGGATTCGACCGAGGTGGTGGCCTTGCTGACGTCCGAGGTGGTCACCAACGCCGTCCAGCACGGGCCGCGCGGCGGGGAGATCAGGGTCGCGGTATGGCGGGACGGCAAGCGGGTGCGGGTGGAGTGCGCGGACTCGGGCGGCGGCGTGCCCGTCGCCCGGGACGCGGCGGACGGCGACGAGGACGGCAGAGGCCTGATGCTGCTCGACGGCCTGGCCAGGGACTGGGGCAGCCGCACGGGCGAGTCCGGCACGTCGGTCTGGTTCGAGGTGGACGCCTGACCGACGTGCCGGGGAGCCCGCTCAGTACTTGCGCGCCTTGATGGCCTTCATCGCCTTGGGCCAGGAGCGCTTGAGCTCGATCTTCCAGAACGGCCAGGAGTGCCGGCCGCCCGAGTAGATGTGCGCCGTGTACTTGATGCCCAGGGCGTCGAGCCGCTTCTTGAAGTCCATCGTGCTCATACCGACGAAGTACTCCGAGATGAGCCCGGCGTCGCTCGGCAGCAGCATGCCGCTGCCGGTCGAGAAGTAGATGCCCGTGCCCCTGAGGCTCTCCGCGAGCGACCAGGGGTCGTGCGCCTCCCAGTTGGCGCGGTCGTCCACCGGGTCGCCGTAGATCAGGTCGGGGTCGGTCCTCGGCGAGTTGATCGTGTTGAGCGCCTCGGGGATGCCGGGCGACAGGATCGACAGGAGGCCGCTGTAGGCGGCGACGAATTTGAACCGGCCCGGGTAGCGCGCGGCGTAGGTCATCGCGCCCTGACCGCCGGACGAGTTGCCGATGACGGCGCGGCGGGTGCCCGTGTGCATGTTGCGGTTCATCAGCTGGAAGACCTCCGTCATATGGAAGGTCTCCCACTCGGGCGGTCCGCCCGCGCCCTTGTTGTACCAGTTCGTGTACGAGCCGTTCGCGCCCTCGGGCAGGACGACGATGGCGTTCCACTTGGCCGCGAGCTGCCCGATCTGGGAGCTGCGCGTCCACGACTTGTAATCGGCGTCGCCCCCGCCGTGCAGCAGGTACACGACGGGCCAGGTCTTCTTGGTCTTGAACTTCCAGCCCTTGGGCAGCAGCAGCCTGACCTTGCGGGTCTTGCCGCCGAGGCCCTTGGACCGCACCGACACGTCGAGCTGCCGCTTGTTCTTGGTGACCCACTTGTAGGCCGTGATGGCGCTGCCGTTGTCGGCCTTCTTGAAGGAGACCTTCTTCTTGGCCGACGCGGCCGACGCGGCGGGCACGGCGGCGGCGGGGGCCGCGGAGACCGAGCCGGCGGACAGGCCGAGCGCGAGCGCGAGGGCGGCGAGGGCGGCGGGGAGGGAGCGGGAGGGGGTGCGCATGTCAGTACTTCTTGGCCCCGATGGTCTTCATGATCTTCGGCCAGACGAAGTTCGTCTCCCGGCGCCACGCGGGCCAGTTGTGCCGGCCCTTCTTGTACAGGTGCGCGGTGAAGGGGATGTTCAGTTCCTTCAGCTTCGTCTGGAAGTACTGATCGCTGTACCCGGTCCATTCCTCGGCGATGAGGCCGATGTCCCACGGGTCGAGGTCCTGCGGGTCGCCGGGACCGGGCTCGCCGTCCAGTCCCGAGGAGAAGAAGATCTTGGTGCCGCGCAGCTTCGCGGCGAGGTCGTACGGGTTGTGCTTCCGCCAGTTGGCCGCGTCGGCCGGGTAGGAGCCCCAGATGGCGTTCGGGTCGGCCCCGTTGCCCGAGTTGATCTGGGAGAGGAACTGCGGGATGAACGGCGCCCTGATGTGCAGGAGGCCGCTCAGGGACGCGGCGTACTTGAACTTGCCGGGGTAGCGGGCCGCGTAGGTCATCGCGCCCTGGCCGCCGGACGAGTTGCCCATCACCGCGGCGGAGGCGCTCGCCCGGAAGTTCTTCTGCATCAGCGGGATGACCTCCTTGATGTGGAAGTCCTCCCACTTCGGCGGGCCGCCCTTGCCGTAGTTGTACCAGTTCGTGTACGAGCCGTTCGCGCCCTCGGGCATCGCCACGATGACGTCGTACTTCGCGGCGATCGACTCGATCGAGGTGCTGCGCGTCCACGACTTATAGTTGTCGTGGCCGCCGTGGTACAGGTACACGATCGGCCAGGTCTTCTTGGACTTCTGCGACCACTTCTTCGGCAGCAGCAGCCTGACCTTGGGGTTGACGCCCGGGAGCGACGGCGTCTTGATGGTGACGTCAGCCTGGCGCTTGTTCTTGCTCACCCAGGTGAACTTCGTGATCGCCGCGCCCGACGGGGCGGGCTCGAACGTCAACCGGGGGGCCGCCGAGGCCGCGCCGGGCACGAGCCCGACGGTCAGGACGACGGCCCCGATGAGGCCGCCGGATCTCAGGTGCCCGAAACGGCGCCGGGTATCACCGCGCATGATCATCCTCCACCTCGCGCCAGTGCCAGCCCGACCCGGACGGGTCGGCCACGATCTCACGCCGTCGTCCGGGCTGTCCGCCCGGGTGCCGGCCGCCGCCCGTCCACACGTAACCGCCGCCCTGCCGGGGGACGATGCCGCGCGTCGGGCGTCCGTTCTGTCCGTTCAGCGCCGGACCTGTCGCCGATGTCACACCCGGCCCGCCCTTCGCGGGCGCGGCGCCCGGGAGGTCGATGTCGTGCACCTCGCGCAGGTCGATCGCCGCGTGCAGCTTCTTCAGCGGGCCGGGCAGCCACCAGTTCGCGTCGCCGAGGAAGCGCATGGTGGCCGGGACCAGCAGCGAGCGCACCAGCGTCGCGTCCACGATGACCGCGACGAGCAGCCCGACGCCCAGCTCCTTCACCGTGGTGATCTTCGCGGTGGAGAACGCCGCGACCACGACGACCAGCAGCACCGCGGCGCTCGTGATGATCCCTCCGGTCTGCTGGAGGCCGCGCGCGACCGCCCTGCGGTTGTCGTGGCTGCGGTCCCACTCCTCGCGGATGCGGCTGAGCAGGAAGACCTCGTAGTCCATCGACAGGCCGAAGACGATCGCCAGCACGAGGATCACCGAGTTGGCGTCCAGCGAGCCCGTCGGGGTGAACCCGAGCAGCCCGGCGAGGTGCGCGTCCTGGAACGCCCAGACCATCGCGCCGAAGGAGGCGCCGATGGACAGGAGGTTCATGATGACGGCCTTGAGCGGCAGCAGGATCGAGCCGAACGCGGCGAACAGCAGGATGAAGATGGCCACCCCGACGAACGCCGCGGTCTTGGGCAGTGACCGCGCGAGGCTGTCCATGAGGTCCATCTGGACCGCCGTCGAGCCGCCGACGACGATGTGGTTGATCGCCTCGGGCCGGTTCTGCGGGGTGTCGAGCGCCCGCAGGTCCCGCACGAGCTGCTTGGTCGCCTCGTCGTTGGCCTCGCCGGTGTAGGTCACCTGCATCCGGACGAGCCCGTCGCGCTGGCTCTGATTGGTGAACTGCGCGGCCGTCACGTTCGGCATCGCCGCGACCTTGTCGCGGAAGTCGGCGAGGTTCTTGGGGAGCTCGTCCCTTCCCTGTTTGAAGTTCTTCGGCACGAGCGCGCCTTCGAGCAGCACGTCGATCGGGTCGAGCACCCCGCCGGAGAAGTTCGCCTGGACGGTCTCGACCACGACGCGGGCCGGCATGCCCTCGGGCAGCGAGCGGATGTCGGACAGCCCGAACTGGACGTGCAGGAACGGCGTGACGAGCGCGACGAGGATCGCGGAGGTCCCCAGGAAGTATACGAACGGGCGCTTCATCACGCTGTGCCCGAGCTTGTACCAGGCGCCCTCCTCGTCGGGGCGCGGCTTGCGAGCACGCCGCTTGCGCCACGGCATCTGCCCGAACTCGATCCTCGGACCGAGGATCGACAGCATGCAGGGCAACACGACCAGCGACATGATCAGCGCGACGACGATGACCGCGTTGCCCGCGATGCCGATCGACTTCAGGAACATCTGCGGGAACAGCAGCAGGCCCGCCATCGACGCCATGACGGTGACCGCCGAGAACATGACGGTCCGGCCCGCCGTCGCCATGGTGATGCCCATCGCGGTCGGCCCGTCGCGGCCCTTGGCCAGTTCCTCCCGGAACCGGTTGATGATGAACAGCGAGTAGTCGATCGCGAGGCCGACCGCGAGCATGCTGACCAGCGACGTCGTCAGGCTGGACACGTCGACGACCATGGTCGTCGCGCGCATGACGGCGAGCGCGCCGAGGATGGAGAAGATGCCGACGAGCACGGGCTGGAGCGCCGCGGCGACACTGCCGAACACGATGATGCCGATGATCAGGACCAGCGGCAGCGAAATCACCTCGGCCCGGGTCAGATCCTCCATCATCTGGGTGAGGAAGTCGTTGCCGATCTGCACCGCCCCGCCGACCTGGACGGTCATGCCGGGCGCGGTGATGTGCTTCTTGACCTCCTCGAGGTCCGCGACCTTGGCGGCGTCGGCCTTCAGCGGGTCCTTGTCGCCCTGGAGGTCGAGCATCACCAGGGTGCTGTGGCGGTCGTGGGAGATGATGTTCTCCCGGCCTTCCCTGGCCTCCTTGGTGCTGCCCTCGATGTGCCAGTAGCTGAAGATCTTCTTGACGTTCGCCTTCGGCAGCCGACCGATGGTCGACAGCACCGACTGCATGTACTCGGGGTCGGTGACCTCGTACTTCTCACTGCGGTAGACCAGCATGACGTCGGGGTTGGCGCCGCCCCAGACCATCGACGCCGTCCGGTTGACCGCGGTCGAGTCGGCGCCCGGGTCCTCGAACCCGCCGGACTTGAGCACGCCGGGGCTGAAGACGCCGAGGCCCCAGTAGCCGGCCCCGAACGTGATCAGCACGGATAGGAGCAGCACCAGCCAGCGGAACCGATGGACGAAGCGTCCCCAGCCGTACATTTCGGTCGTTCTCCTGCCTTGCTGTGCTGACGCCCCTGAACGGGGTGCGGTCCTAGCGCGCGAGCCTGTCGGCCGTCCGGACGAGGTCGCCGTCCAGGTAGCGGGTGCGCGTCGCGGCCCGGGCCACCTTCCCGCTCGAGGTACGGGACAGCGAGCCGGGCTCGATGAGGACGAACTCGTGGATGTGCATCTCGTGCACCTGGTTGACCTTGGCGCGCACGGCCCGCTCCACCTCGGCGAGGTCGAGTTTGGCCACCGGAAGCCGCCGGTTGCGCTCCGCCACCACCACGAGCCGCTCGGTCTCCTCGCCCGACACGGCGAAGGCCGCGACGTAGTCGGGCCGGATCGCCGGAGAGGCCGCCTCGGTCGTCACCTCGACGTCCTGCGGGTAGTGGTTGCGGCCGTCGACGATGATGAGGTCCTTGATCCGGCCGGTCACGTACAGCTCGCCCGCGTGGACGCCGCCGAAGTCACCGGTGCGCATCCAGCCGCCCGCGGGGATGCCCTCGGCGTCCTCGATCACCGCGCCGAACGTCTCGGCGCTGCGCTCGGGGTTGTTCCAGTAGCCGAGGCCCACGTTCGGGCCGTGCACCCAGATCTCGCCGACGACGCCGTCGGGCCGCTCCCGCCGCGTCTCGGGATCCACGACCGCGACGTACTGTCCCTGCGGCGCGCCGTTGGAGACGAGCGACTGGGCCTTGTCGGCGTCCGACGGGACGATCCGGCCCTGGGTGAGCGCCTCGCGGTCGACCTTGAGCATCCGGGCGGGGACGCTCGGGTCGGGGTTGGTGACGAAGCTGCCGGACACGAAGACCGTCGCCTCGGCCAACCCGTAGGCGGGCCGCAGGACGCCGGGCCGCAGGCCGACGGGCGCGAACGCGCGGGTGAAGTTCTCGACCGTGGACGGCCGGATCGGCTCCGCGCCGTTCAGGCAGACGTTGAGGCCACTGAGGTCCAGACCCTCGAGGCTCTTGGCGTTGGCCTGGCCCGCGACGTAGTCGTAGGCGAAGTTCGGGCCCGCGGTGTAGACGTTCGGGCATTCGGAGATCAGCCGCATCCAGCGGATCGGCCGCATGAGGAACGACATCGGATCGGCGAGGATCACGTGGTTGCCGTGCACGAGCGGCAGCGCCAGCGCGGTGACCAGGCCCATGTCGTGGAAGAGCGGAAGCCAGGTGACGGCCTCGCACGTCTCGATCTCCGGCGGGTCCCAGGACGTCCAGAGCTGGCGGGCGTTGGCGGCGAACCCGCCGTGGGTGATCTCCACCCCGGCCGGTGCGCTGGTGGAGCCCGACGTGTACTGGAGGTAGGCGAGATCGTCCGGGGAGATCGAAGGCAGCTCGTAGCCTTCTCCGATGCTCTCGTCGATCTCGTCCGACAGGACGATCCCGCGCGGCCGTGGCACGTCGTGCTCGTCGAGGAACTTCTCGACGTACGGCAGCGCGGCGGCCGTCGTCACGATGACGGCGGGGGCCGAGTCGGAGTAGGCCCTGACCAGGCGGTCGGCGTTGCCCGGCAGGTCAGGGGAGAACAGCGGGACCGCGATCACCTGGGCGGCGAACGCGCCCGCCATCGAGGTCAGGTAATCGAGGCTCTGCGGGAGCAGCAGCGCGGCTCGGTCGCCGGGCTCGGCGTACTCGAGGAGCGACACCGCGACGGCCCTCGCCTTGCGCCAGGCCTCGGCCCAGGACAGCGTGTGCTTGGCCCCGTCCCGGTCGGACGAGTAGTCCACGAAGGTGAAGGCCTTGGCGGCGGGCTTGGTCACGGCGTGCTCGGCCAGCAGCCCTACGAGAGGCCGGCGGTCTAGGTCGGGGAGCAGCGAACCCAAGGCCATGAAGGACTCCAGGGGGGCGTGGGTATGACTTCGTGAGGCTACCGGAACGCCCTCCGCAAGGGTCACTAACCGCCAGGACGATTCGATTCAGGACCTTTTGTTATCCGGATGACAAGACGGGGATGAATCGCTCCCTACCTGCGGCTTTCCGAGCGGAGCCCTCGCAGACCCATTTTCCGGTCATCACTCAGCGCCTTCCGCGCCGACGCAGCGGGTAACCGTCGTGCAGCGACAGGCGCCGCCGCCAGGCGCCGATCGCCACGGTGCACCACAGCAGCAGCACCTCCCCGACGACCGCGACGGCGAGGACCGTCAACCAGGCGGACTTCTCCTTCGGCTCCGCCCAGGCGTCCGCGGTGTCGAGCGACATCGCGGCGTGCTCGACCAGGTGCGGCGTCGGGGCCGCGGGCGCCGGGACCTGGGCCGGCGCCGGGGCGAGCCCGGGGAGCGCCCTGGCGGGCGGCGCCACCGACGGGGTCACCACGGGCAACCCGTCGATCCCCCCGGACGCGGTCGCCATGGGCGGCGCCGCGTCGAACCCGCCCGGCCCCTCCGCGACCGGCGGCGCCACCTGGGGCTGCGGCGCCTCGGGCACCCGCGGCACGACCGGCCCGCGCGGCAGGTTCTCCGGCAGGACCTGCGGGCCGGGCTGCGCCCCGGGCTGTGGGACGACCTGGGGCAAAGAGATCGCGGGCGGAGTCACCTGGACCGGCTCGGTGACCGCCGGCCCCTGCGGCTCGGGCAGGAACTGCTCGACCGGGACCTCCAGGGCGGGCCTCCCCGAGGCGCTCGGACCGAGCTGGCCGGGCGGAAGCGTGATCGACGGCCCGGACACGGCGCCGTTCCCGGCCTGCTGGGCGGGCCTGCCGGAGGACTTGGGCGGCGGGTCGGCCTTGAGGCCGGTCGAGGGCTGCACGGCGGGCCTGGCGGAGGGCCTGCCGAAGGGCGTTCTGGTGGGCGTGGGCGCCGGGCTGGTCGTGGAGCTGGTCGTCGGGCCGATCGCGGGCTCGGCGGCGGGCCGACCGGCCTCCTCCCCGGCCGGATCGGCGTTCGTCCGGACAGGCGTAGGGCTGGACGTCGGTTTGGGGGACTCGCCTTCGGCGGCGGAGTCGGGCTCTTCCTTCCGGGGCTCCTCCGCCTCCCCGTCTCCGGAGTCTCCCGCTCCGGCGTTCGCGAGGGGCGCCGGATCTGCCCCGGACGGCGCGGCGTCCTCCCCGGCGGCGTCGGGGAACGCGGCGGCGTCATCGAAGCCCGTGTCCTTGATCCAGTCCAGGTCGGGTTCCTTCGCGCCGGCGACTTCGGCAGCGGAATCTTCCGCGTCGGCGGCGGAATCATCGGCGGCGGTGGTGGCGTCGGGCTCGGCCGTGCCGTCCGTCAGGTCGTCCGGCATCTCGGCCGCGTCGGGTCCCCGGACCAGGCCGCCGTCGACGACGCCTTCGAGGCCATCGCCTACGAGGTCGTCGCCTACGCCGTTCTCGGCCGGGTCCGGGCCGTCCGTGGGCGTCGGCACGGGTTCCAGGACCGGCACGCTGCCGGAGGCGGGGTCGGCGGTCACGATCGTGCCCGCGGCGTTGGCCGCGGACACCGCGGCCGTGAACCGGCCGGGCGTGCCCGTCTCGCGGACGCCGAAGCGCGGCAGCCGGACCGTGCCCTTGACGGAGCCGGGACTGCAACTGAGGCCCGTCGGCACCGCGACGCAACTCTCGGGCTTCTCGGCCCACTCGGCGTCGGCGCCTTCGGCCGAGACCGACAGCCGCACGTCCTTGGCGACGCCCTCGGGCACGCTCAGCGAGACCTCGTAGTAGTGCACGTCCGCGGCGCGGCCGAGCGCCGCGGCGACCGCCTCGACCTCGACCTTCCGCGCCCCGGACGGCCGGTCCTCGGCCGTCTCGCCGCTGCTCCAGGCCGCCATCGGCCAGGCCAGCAGGCCCGCGGACAGACCCGCCGCGACCGCCGTGCTCCGCGTCCGTCCCACGCTTCCTCCCCCGTAGATGATCATTTGGGGGGCGTGTGACTCCATGCCCGGCTCGCACCGCCGATAACCCCCCGCCCCCTCTTTCGGTGGGCGAAAAACGGTTTCCGTACACTGACGGCATGACTGTGCGTTCGCTGGAGCGGGCCTTCGAGCTGCTGGAGCATCTGGCGGACGCGGGCGGCGAGATGGCGCTGACCGAGCTGACCGAGCGGTCCGGACTGCCGATGCCGACGGTCTACCGGCTGATGCAGACCCTCGTCGGGCACGGGTACGCCCGCCAGGAGGCGTCCCGCAGGTACGCGCTGGGCCCCCGGCTGATCCGGCTCGGCGACAGCGCGTCCCGGCTGCTGGGCACCTGGGCGCGGCCCGTCCTCGCCGCGCTCGTCGACGATCTGGGCGAGACCGCCAACATGGCGGTGCTGGAAGGCGACGAGGTCGTCTACGTCGCGCAGGTGCCGTCCCGCCATTCGATGCGCATGTTCACCGAGGTCGGGCGGCGGGTCCTGCCGCACTGCACGGGGGTGGGCAAGGCCCTGCTGGCCCAGCTCCCCGAGGAGGTCGCGCGGGAGATCGTCGGCCGGACGGGGATGCCCGCCCGCACCCCGCGCACCTTCACCGACCCCGACGCGCTCATGGCCGAGCTCGCCCTGATCCGCGCCCGCGGCTACTCCATCGACGACGAGGAGCAGGAGCTCGGCGTCCGCTGCGTCGCGGTGCCGCTCCCGCAGACCCCCGCGCTCGCGGCGCTCTCGGTGTCCGGGCCGAGCGGCAGGATGACGCCGGAGACCGTCGAGAAGGTCATCCCGGTGATGCGCGACGCCGCCGCGGCCTTCGCCGTCGAGCTCGCCGCGCGCGACTGACCCTGCCCGGTGAACATGGCCCGGACGGCTCCGGGAACACGAAGGCCGCGCGGCCCCGGGTAGGGACGGCGCGGCCTTCGCGCGGAGATCAGCCCAGCGGATTGGTGGGCAGGCCGACCTGGCCCGCCTGTGTCTGCAGACCGGGCAGCCCGGGCAGACCGCCCAGCTTGCCTCCCGCGCCCGCCGGGTTCACCGACTTGGCCGCGGCCCCGATACCCGTGAGGCTGCCCGCGATCGCCTTCATCAGCGGGTTGCCAGGCCCGAGCAGCATCGACGCGGGGGTGCCGAGCGCGATCGGGTCGTCGTCGGCGCGGCGCTCGGCCGCGGCGAACTCGGCGCTGCGGTCCGGCACGCCCTCGCCCACCGCGTCGGGCGCGCCGTTCGCGGTGCGGCCGAGCGGCGAGATGCCGCCCACCAGCTGGCCGACGATGTCCTTGTTCCCCTTGGCGCCGGTGAGCTGGCCGACCAGGTCGCCGCCGCCCTTGATCGGGGCGCCGCCCTTGATCGCGGGCTTGCTGCCGCCGCCCTTGCCCTTGCCCTTGGTCGCGTTGCCTCCGACCACTCCGCCGAGCAGGTCGCCGACCGGGTTCTTGCCGCCGAGCGCGCCGTTGAGCAGGCTGCCGACGGGGTCGGCCGGGGAGGGCATCCGGGCCGACGACGTGCAGCGGGAGACCGCGAGGTCGGTGGGCTCGCCCGACTCGTCCACGAGGCGCATGCCGACGACCTCGCCGCCGAGCGCGTCGCTGGTCTGGTGGTTGAGGATCGCGTAGGCGCCGTCGGCGAGCGGGATCCTGGTCCCGGCCGCGGGGGCCTCGGGCAGCCGCTTGCCCGCGAGCCTGCCGTTGATGACGGTGGCGCCCGACAGCTTACCGTCCGGGGCGGCCGTGCACCGGCTGCCCAGGTTGGTGAGGTTGAGCGCGTTGGGCTTCGCGCTGACGCCCGACAGCAGTGAGGTGACCTGCTGCGTGCCGTTGGCGAGCTGCTGGACGACGCCGAGGCCCCCGGCGACGCCCATCCCGTCCTTGCGGACCTGGACCCCTTCGACGATCTTCACCACGGGTCGCGCCTGATTGGCGACCAGTCCGGTGCCCTGCGCCAGGATCGCGGCGGGGCCGCCGTCCTTGGCCGCCGCTGCCGGCGCCGCGCCGATCAGGGCGAGCACCGGCGCGAACGCACTGGCGCAGACCAGGGCCTTCGTCGAGTTCTTCATTTCCCATCCCCCTGCGGACTCGGTCACACCGCCTTTCCGACGGCACCATCGGGCCGGACGTTAGTACAGGTCAGGGCCTGGGGAAAGGGAAACGACACGTTCCTTGAACATGCCGTGAAGCCTTTCACGGAATGAGCATCGCCCGCCCATTCTGGCATTTCCCCCAATGATTCCCCACTCCCTTTCTGGCTTATCCCGACAAGTCCACGCGGAACCCGGAGCCGTCGGGGGGTGGCGCAGGAGGGCACTGGAAGGCCAAGCTCTTACCTATCCTTGAGCGGTGGCATGCCTTGGCATGACCCGCGACGATCCCGGAGGACCAGGCAAGTGGCTACCAAGAGCAAGGCGGGCGGCGGCGACGCGAGAGAACGCGTGGCCAAGATGCGCGCCGCCGAGAAGCGCGCGGAGCGCGTCCGGTGGATCATCACCTTCGCGGTGGTGATCGTCGTCGTCGGCGCCCTCGGCGGCGGCGCCTTCTGGGCGATCAATCGGGACAAGGCGGCGCAGGAGGAGAAGCACAACAAGGCGAACCAGGCGCGTGTCGAGGCCGGCCCGCCGTGGGCCCTGCCCGACGACCCGATCAAGCGCGCCGAGGAGCTCGGCCTGGACGTCAAGCTGGGCATGGAGGGCGACGCCAAGCACATCCACGCCCACCTGTCCCTGTTCGTGAACGGCGAGCAGCAGCAGGTCCCGGCGAACCTCGGCATCGACGCCGCGGGCAACATCGCCGAGCTGCACACCCACGACACCCGCGGGGTCCTGCACGTCGAGTCCTACAGCCCGGACAAGGTCTTCAACCTCCAGCAGGTGTTCGACCTCTGGGAGATCCCGCTGTCGAAGACCGGGATCGGCCAGTTCAAGACCGACGCCACCCACACCCTGAAGCTCTACGTGGACGGCAAGGAAGTCCAGGACGCCGCGCAGGACATCACGCTGGAGTCGCACCGCGAGATCGCCGTCGTCTACGGCACCGCGGAGCAGAACAAGAACGTGACCGTGCCCGCGACCTTCGCCTTCGAAGACGGCGAGTGACGCCGTAGCGCGCTAGAGCGGACGCTCAGACAGGCACCGACCGGGCACGGCTCCCTCACCGGGGGCCGTGCCCGTCGCGGCTCAGGCGGCGCCGGGGCCCGCGGCGAGACCCGTGCAGTCGCGCAGGGCCTTCCAGCGGGCCACCTCGGCCTTGGCCGCGGCGCCCTTGAGCGGGATCGGCAGGCCGGAGGAGATCCTGGCGGGCTTCCAGGCCGCCTTGAGGATCTTGCCGCCCTTGGCCTTCAGCACCAGGACGCCGGAGGCCGCGGTCGCCCCGCCGGCCGAGCTGAACACGAAGTTCCCCAGGCCGTAATGGACATAGCTGCCGCGCAGGTACCCGCCCGCCAGCGGCACGTGCGCGTGCCCGCCGACGACGACGTCCGCGCCCGCCTTGACGAGCTGGTCGGCGAGCTCCTCCTGCCGGGGCAGCGGGCACGTCGCCAGCTCCTGCCCCCAGTGCAGGTAGACCACGACGAGGTCGGACCCCTTGCGGGCCGTCTCGACGGCCTGGACCATCCGGTCGACGTCCTTGGCCGAGGCCAGGCCGCCCTTCTCGTCGGTCGCGGTCCACGCCGCGATGAGGTGGTCGTCGAGAACCTGGGTCGCACCGAGGACCGCGATCTTGTTGCCCTTGATCTCGGTCCGGTAGGGCGCGTAGGCCTCGTCGGCGTCCTTGCCGATGCCGAGCGTCGGGAACTTGGACTTCTTGATGGCCTTCAGCGAGTCGGCGAGACCGGTCTCCATGAAGTCCATGCCGTGGTTGTTGGCCATGCTGACGGCGTCCACGCCCGCCGCGCGCAGCGCTTTGAACGCGGTCGCCGGGGCGCGGAAGGTGAACTCCTTGCCCGGCGCGGGCGTACCCCCCTCGGTGATCGCCGTCTCCAGATTGACCATCGCGAAATCGGCCTTGCGCAGGGTCGCCGCGACGGGCCCGAGCGCGGTCTTGGGGGTGGCCAGCCGGGCGCGCAGGTAGTCCTCGAAGTGGACATCGCCGCCGAACGCCAGCGTGATGGCCTCCTGGACGGGCTCCTCCGGCTCGTTCGAGGCGGCGCCCTCCGCCTCCGCGGTAGGCCGGGTGCCTCCTTCGGCCTCCGACTTGTCCTCGGCGCTGCTGCACGCCGCCGCACTCAGGGCGAGCGCCACGACGGCCGCCGACATCAACTTCGCCCGCATGTAGGGACCTCCAGCGACGGGTGACCTCTGCCGCCGACAGGATGGCAGAGCCTGATCTCCCTTAGGTGACGCCGTGCGGAGGCCGTGTGTTCACCCGATCAGGCCACGGAGATCACTGCTTGAGGCCCGCGCACCCGGTGAGCGCCTGCCACGCGGTGTAGGCGTTCTGGGCGGCCTCGTCCTTGAGCGGCGCAGGCAGGCCGGGAGCCTCGATCGCGGCCGGGGCCCAGTCGGCGCCGGTGACGATCGAGCCGCTGAACGTCAGGGTGAGCACGCCGGTCTGCCCGGTCGGCCCGGCGGCGTCGAAGTCGGGCGTGATGAAGGAGCCGAGGCCGTAGTGGACGTACTTCTCCTTGAGCAGGCCGCCGCCCTGGAGCACCCCGGCGCCGCTGCCGACGACGGCGTCCGCGCCCGCGTCGATGTACTTCGCCGCCTCGCTCTTCTGCGCGTCGTCCGGGCAGCTCTGACCCTTCTCGCCCCACTCGCTGTAGACGACGACGGCGCTGTACTTGCCGTCGGCGTCCTTGATCGCCTGGATGAGGCGGTCGTCCCCGGCGACCTTCTGCTCCGCGCCGAAGAACGCGACCTGGCCGCCGTTGACGTTCGCGACCAGCGGCTCGAAGGTGCCGCCCATCACCGGCATCGTCGTGTCCGCCGGGACCTCGGCCGCGCCGACCATCGCCGCGTCCACCCCGGCGGCCTGGAGCGCGGGCAGCGCCTTGACGTCCGAGGCGTGCACCACGGTCACATCGGCGGCGCCGAGCTGCGGAGCGGCCGTCGACAGGGCCTTCGCCGGGTCGTCGAGGCGGCCGGCGAGATCGCCGGTGAAGGAGACGTCGCCCGCGAACGCGAGGGTGAAGACCGCCCCCGCCGTGCCCCGGTCGGCCTCGGACGCGGTGTCCGTGCCGGACGACGCGCATCCGGCGAGGGCGAGCAGGGCTCCAACGGCGATCAGTCTGCGCATCATCCCCCTAGAATGCCGGGCTCCCTATGCTGGTTCGAACCACCCCCCTGGAGAGGACGAGCGTGGACATCGACCTGATCAGGCAGCACACACCGGGCACGCGGCACGCCATCCACCTGAACGCGGCCGGCTCCGCGCTGCCACCGGAACCCGTCCTGACGACGGTTGTCGCGCATCTCACACTGGAGTCGGAGATCGGCGGCTACGAGGCGGCCGACGCCGCCGCCGAGGACCTCGCCGGCTCCTATGCCGCGCTCGCCGAGTTGGTCGGCGCCGAACCCGCCGAGATCGCCTTCACCGAAAGCGCCACTCGCGCATGGGATCAGGCTTTCTACGCCATTCCTTTCAAACCCGGCGATCGCATCCTCACCACCGAGAGCGAGTACACGAGCAGCGCCCTCGCCTACGCCCAGGTCGCCCGGAGGCACGGGACGGTCACCGAGGTCGTGCCCGACGACGCCGACGGCACCATCGACCTCGACGCGCTCGCCGCGGCCCTCGCCCGGGGCGGCGTCCGGCTCGTCGCGCTGAACCACATGCCGACCCATGACGGGCTGATCAACCCGGCCGCCG
Organism: Actinocorallia herbida; assembly: GCF_003751225.1. Taxonomy (NCBI): domain Bacteria; kingdom Bacillati; phylum Actinomycetota; class Actinomycetes; order Streptosporangiales; family Thermomonosporaceae; genus Actinocorallia; species Actinocorallia herbida. The sequence continues at coordinate 9,397,918 of NZ_RJKE01000001.1, read as the reverse complement.
AGGTCGGCGCCCTGGCCCGGGAGCACGGCGCCCTGTTCCTGCTGGACGCCTGCCAGTCCGTCGGCCAGGTCCCGGTCGACGTGCGGGAGCTGAACGCCGACCTGCTGTCGGCGACCGGGCGCAAGTTCCTGCGCGGGCCGCGCGGCACCGGCTTCCTCTACGCCAGGGCCGAGATCCTGCCGCTGCTCGACCCGCCCGTGGTCGACCTGCTGGCGGCCGACCTCACCGGCCCCGACGACTTCGCGTTCCGGCCCGACGCGCGGCGCTTCGAGAGCTGGGAACGGTCCGTCGCGAACCAGCTCGGGCTCGGGACCGCCGCCCGGTACGCGCTCGACCTGGGGCTCGACGCCATCGCGGGGCGCGTCCAGGGCCTCGCCGCCCGGCTGCGCACCGGACTCTCCGGCCTGCCCGGGGTGACCGTGCACGACAGGGGCGCGCACAAGAGCGGCATCGTGACCTTCGGGCACACCGTGCGGGAGGCGGGCGAACTCGTCACGGAACTCGCGGCGCGCGGAGTCGTCACCCGGGTGTCGGAGCAGACCTTCCGCTACGACGGCGGGGCCCATCCGCCCGCGCGGGTGCGTGCCTCGGCGCACTACTACAACACCGAGGACGAGATCGACCAGGCCGTCGCGACCCTCGCCGAGGTGCTGGGGGGCTAGCCGACGCCCGCCGCCAGGGCCAGATCGTCCTGGTAGGGCGTGGTGGCGTAGTGCTTGCGGAACCAGTCGGTGAGGGCGCCGTCGACGCTGACCGCGGCGGCCACCGGCGGGCGCGGCTCCAGGCCGGGGGCGTCGGCGAGCGCGTGCCCCATCCGGAAGGTCGCGGCCTCAGCGGTGGTCAGGCCCGCGTCGGCGAGCAGATCGCGCAGGGACATCACCTCCGAGGTCGGCACCAGCAGGTCGGTGCCGCCGCTGACCAGCAACACCCGGGGGTCCTGCCGGACGACCTCGGCGGCCCGCCCGGCGATTTCGAGCCGGGCGGCGACGGCCCGGGTCTCGGCGTCCCACGGGTAGGGGCCGAGCCGCTGCTCGCGCGCGGCGACCGCGCGCGTCGGGCTGGAGACCGGGGCGAGCAGGGCCGCGGCGGAGACCTCGACCCGCCGCTCGGCGAGCGCGAGCAGCGCGATGAGCGCGCCCTCGCCATGGCCGACCAGGCCGATCGCGCCGTCCCCGCAGCCCAGCAGGGCGCGCAGCGCGGCGACGCACTCGGGCAGCTCTGCGGCGGCACGTTCCACGGTGCCGCCCAGCAGCCGCACGTAGTCGCGGTCGGCGACGTCGCCGGGCAGCCGCAGCCCCAGGTAGACCCGCCACACCGGCACCGAGGTCATGGGCAGCGCCGCCGCCATCGCGGCCTCCGTGCGCGGTGGGTCGAACGCGTGCCAGGCCACGATGAGGCCCTCGGCGGGCGGAGAGTCCACCGCGGTCGGCGGTAGCGCCACAAAGGGGACACCGCCGACAGAGCCGCTGCGCGGCCTGGCGATTTCGTCACCGGTCATGAACCCATGGTGACAGGATGGACGGCCATGGGACACGCCAAAGAAGTAATGTCCGGGAATCATGGGTTTCGACCGCCATAGCGGTCTTCTGCTGGGTGAACAGTAGATAGATCACTGTTCGAGGTAGCCGGACAGGTACGTCTGGATAAGCCCCTTGGCCTCGCCGATCACCGCGTCGTCGCCGTCGGCCGCGCGGCGGAAGGCCATCTTGATCAGCGCGTCCGCCGACTCGACGGTGATCGCGAACGCCCGCTCCAGCTCCGGGCTGTCGGCGACCCCCGTCGTCTGGACGATCAGCTCGCGCAGCCGGTCGGCCACCACCGCGTTGTTGTCCTCGGACTCGTCGAGCAGGTGCAGGTCGGCGACGTCGCCGAAGCGCAGCACCCGGAAGCCCGGCACCGTCCGGTGCATCTCCACGAAGATGTCGATCGCGCGGCCGACCAGCTGGGACCAGCTCCGGGCGGGCAGTTCGTCCAGCAGCACCCCGATCCGGTCGCCGAACTCCTCGAGGTTGCGCAAGGCGAGCGCCTGGGCCACCGCGCGCTTGTCGGGAAAGAACTGGTAGACCGATCCGATCGCCACCCCCGCCCGTTGGGCGATCCTGGTGGTCGACAGACCGTCGTACCCTGCCTCGTCAAGAATCTCGGCGCAGGCGTCGAGCATCCGCTGGACCCGCTCGGCCGAACGGCGCTGAGCGGGCTTACGCCGCAGTGGGGTCCCCGTCTCCGTCACCGCTCCATCATCCCCCGGAGGGGTATGCGCCGCATCACCAGCCTGTCCGGTTGGCATGGCTTCGTCCTGGGGTTTGTACCTTGGAGGGTAAAGCGGACTCCGCCACCGGCTCACCGAGGCGCCGGCGACCGGTGAAGCCTGCCCGTTTCCTTGACTTGATCGTGTGGTGGAGAGATGGACGTGACCGCCAAGGCGGACTCCGCGGCGCAGCTGCGCGGCGCCGGACTGAGAGTGACGTCCGCGCGGGTGGCGATCCTGGAGACGCTCCGGTTCGCCCGGCATCTGACGGCCGAAGAGGTCGCGGGGAAGGTACGCGAACGGGTCGGCCATGTGTCGAGTCAGGCCGTCTACGAGGCGCTCAACGCGCTGACCGACACCGGGCTGCTGCGCCGGATCGAGCCCGCGGGCTCGCCCGCCCGGTACGAGTCCCGGGTCGGCGACAACCACCACCACCTCGTCTGCCGCAGCTGCGGGGCGGTCGCCGACGTCGACTGCGCGGTGGGGCACGCGCCCTGCCTGGAGCCCGCGAACGCGGCGGGCTTCGCCGTCGACGAGGCCGACGTCATCTACTGGGGGCTCTGCCCGGCCTGCCAGGCGGCGTAGGCGCCGCCCCGCGGGCTCAGGCGCCCAGGGCCCGCATGATCAGCGGCCAGGCCGCCTTGTACTCGCGATCCCAGTAGGGCCAGGCGTGCATGCCGTCGCCGTAGAGGTTGACGGTCGCGGGGATGTCCATGGCCTCCAGGCGGGCCGCCATGTCCTTGGCGGTCAGACCGACGAGCTTCTCCCCCGTCGTCCCCGCCGCGTAGTGCTTGACGACCTCGATGACGTCGCCCTTCTCGTCATAGATGACGTCGGGGCCGGGGTCGAGCGGCCCCGGCAGGCCCGTGGTGCCCGAGGAGATGTAGATCCCGGTCCCGCGCAGCGCCGCCGCGTTGACGTACGGGTCGTGCTCCAGCCAGTTCCAGCGGTCGAACAGCGGGTCGCCGAGCTTGTCGAACGGGTCGGCGACCTCGCCGACGACCATGTCCGACAGCAGCATGATCGCCGGGACGCCCGGCTTCGTGGGGTGGAGCATGCTGCTGAACGCCGCGACGTAGTCGTAGAGGCCGGGGTTGCGGGTCGCGTACATCATCGCGCCCGACCCGCCGGAGGAGATCCCCATCACGGCGCGCTTGGCGCCGCCGTGGAAGTTCCGCTCGACGAGCTGGCGGACCTCCTGGGTGTGGAAGGTCTCCCACTTGGGCGAGCCGCCCTTGCCGCCGTTGTACCAGTCGACGAATCCCTGGCTGTGCCCCGACTCCGGCATGACGACGATGACGTCGGCGCCCGCCGACGTCTTCTCGATGTCGGTCTTCTCGGTCCAGATCGTGTACGTGTCGGGTCCGCCGCCGAGGACGTAGAGCACGGGCCAGGTCCGGTCGGCGTTCTCGGTCCAGCCCTCGGGGAGGAGGATCCGGACCTTGGGGTCCATGGCGGTGACCGACGGCGTGTCGACGGTGATGTCCACGGTGCGCGGGCCGATCCGCTCGGTCGCGACGATCTTCGCGCCGCCGTCGGCGGGGACGGGGGCGGCGGCCGCCGCGGGAACGGCGAGCAGCCCTGTCGCAGCCACCGAAAGGGAGGTCAGGGCGCAGATCAGAACCCGACCGAAATTCTCAAGCTTCACCGTGCGGCACTCACCGTTCACCCACCCCTGCCAGGGTTCCCTCACGGTTACCGTGAAGTAGAGCGCAACATATCGGACATAGGCCCGGGCGGGACAGATCAGTGCGTTGCGGTTCAGTCGCCTTCCCACCACGGTTTCGCACAGGTCGGGAAGAGATGGCGGTCGAAGTCCGTCCGGTACTGGTCGTGCACCCGGGCGTCGGTGATCCGCAGCACCGTCTCGTCGTTGCGGCGCAGGTCGTAAGGCATGTAGTTGAGGCTGCCCGTGAAGACGGCCTTCCGGCCCGTCACGCCCTCGAAGCTCCCCGCGCCCGCGTCGATCGCCAGGTACTTGGAGTGGACGGTCATCGGCTCGGTGCACTCCCGCGCCGCGTCGACGCCCTCCCGCACGTACTCCTCCATCCGGATCGCGGCCTCCGGGTTCGTCCCGAGCATCCCGTAGACGAGGTCGACCCGGCAGTGCCCGCCCGGTTCCGCGCGCAGCAGGGCGAGCCGCTCGGCGACCGGGCGCAGCCCGAACTTGAACATCGCGATCCGGATCCGGGTCGGCCGCTTCGGATCCGCGCTGCACCGCACCTGGCCGAGCGCCTCGGAGATCGGGTCGCCGTATCCGGCGCTGGGGGTCGTGTAGAGCGCGTGCTTACCGCTGACGACATGGGTGAAGGCGTCGTCGGGCGGCGGGAGCACCCGGTCGACGCCCCCTCGCAGCCGCTCGAAGTAGTCCCCGTAGACGGCGTAGAGCCCCGGGTCGGCGACGGAGTAGGCGTTGTTCCAGAACTCCGTGCGCTCCTCCAGCGTGAGGTTCGCCGAGCTCTGCACGACGACGTCGGGGGTGGCGCCGACCTTGGAGAACAGGAAGAACTTGTTGTGGTGGATGCCCGTCCCGAGGCAGCCCCAGCTCTTCCGGCACTCCGCGGCCCACGAGCCGTCGGTGAACCCCGGCCGGTGGCCGCCGATCTTCTTGCGCAGCAACTTGAAGTACCCGCGCGCCTGGCTGTCCGAGGAGTTGTTGGTGACGATCTGGACCGTCACCCTGCGCTTGTCCTTCGCCCGGACCAGGGCATCGGTGATCGCGTCGTCGCGCCACAGGTACATCGCGGCGCGGATCGTCGAGCCCGGCGCGGCGTGGTCGATCAGGTCGAGGAGGCGGTCGCGGATCGCGTTCTCCCGGCCGGGGCCCGCGGCCGTCGGATGGCTGAAGACCGCGCCCTCGGGCGGGCGGTAGCCGGTGCGCGACGCGTGCGCGGGAGACGCGCAGAGGGGGATCGCGCCGGCCGCCGCGGCGGCCAGCGGGAACGCGAGGGATCTCAGGAGCGGCACGCGCAAGATCATCCCTCCCGCCCCGTGGGCGACACGGGGTCCCTGTCCACCCTTGACCCGCCCTTGGCTCGGTGCGGAATCGCGGCCCCCGGCACTGTGCGCCGGCCCAGGATCAGGTGCCGGACCCTGTCAGACACCCCGTGGTAAGTGGTTACATACCGAGCATGAGCCGCATCGCGACGAGGACATGCCCCCTGTGCGAGGCCCTGTGCGGGCTGGAACTCACGCTCGAGGGCGACAAGGTGACCAAGGTCAGAGGCGACCGGAACGACCCGTTCAGCAAGGGCTTCATCTGCCCCAAGGGCGCCAGCTTCGGCAAACTCGACAACGATCCGCACCGGCTCGCCGCCCCCCTCGTCGACGGGGCCGAGGCCACCTGGGAGGAGGCCTTCCAGGAGGTCGGCCGGTCCCTCCGCCGGGTCATCGACACCTATGGCAAGGACGCCGTCGGCGTCTACTACGGCAACCCCAGCGCGCACAGCGTCGCCGGATCCCTGTACGGCACCGCCGTCATCAAGGGCATCGGCACCCGCAACGTCTTCAGCGCCAGCACCTCCGACCAGATGCCCAAACACGTCGCCGCCGGATACGTCTTCGGCGACCCGCTGGCCATCCCGGTCCCCGACCTCGACCGGACCGGGTACCTGCTCATGCTGGGCGCCAACCCGCTGGAGTCCAACGGCAGCCTCTGCTCGGCGCCGAACTTCCCCGGCAGGCTCAAGGCGATCCGCGCGCGCGGCGGCCGCATCACCGTCATCGACCCGCGGCGCACCCGCACCGCCGAACTCGCCGACGAGCACGTGCCGATCCGGCCGGGCGGCGACGCCTGGTTCCTGTTCTCCCTGGTCGACACCCTGCTCGGCGACGGCCTGGCCGAGCCGCGGCACGAGGTCGCCAACCTGGACCGGCTGCGCCACCTCGCCGCCGAGTTCACCGCCGAGGCCACCGAACCGCTCACCGGCATCCCCGCCGCGACCACCCGGCGGATCGCCCGGGAGCTCGCCGCCGCCGAGACCGCCGCCGTCTACGGCAGGATCGGCACCTGCACCCAGGAGTTCGGCACCCTCGCGAGCTGGCTCATCGACGTGCTGAACATCCTCACCGGCAACCTCGACCGGCCGGGCGGCGTCATGTTCCCCAAGGCCGCCCACTCCTTCGGCAGGCGCTCGCGGCCCTACCGGACCGGGCGCTGGCACAGCCGGGTGCGCGGCCTGCCCGAGGCCAACGGCGAACTGCCCGTCGCCGCGCTCGCCGAGGAGATCGAGACCGAGGGCGAAGGCCAGATCAAGGCGCTCATCACCATCGGCGGCAACCCCGTGCTCTCCGCCCCCGGAGGCGACCGGATCGGCCGCGCGCTGGAGAACCTCGAGTTCATGGTCAGCGTCGACCCGTACCTCAACGAGACCACCGCGCACGCGAACGTCGTCCTGCCCCCTCCCCCGCACACGCGGTCCCCGCACTACGACGTCGCGCTGCTCTCGTTCGCCGTGCAGAACTACGCGCGCTACTCCCCGCCCGTCGTCGACCGGGGCGACCGGCCCGCCGAGTCGGAGATCATCGCGCGGATCGCCGGGGAGATCCTCGGCGTCACCCCCGAGCAGCTCGACGAGACGGTGATCCAGTCCACCTTGAAGAAGGCGGGCCGCGAGGACCTGCGGGCCGAACTCGGGCCGCCGAACGCCGAGACCCGGCTGGACATGATGGTCCGGCTCGGCCCCTACGGCGTCACCCTCGACGACCTGGTCGGCGGCAGGCTCATCGGCCCCCTGGAACCGCGTCTCGCCGAAGTCCTCGTGCTGGACCGCATCGACATCTGCCCCGACCTGTTCGCCGCCGACGTCGACCGGATGCGCGCCTCCCGGACGTCCGACGGCTTCGTCCTCATCGGCCGCCGCCACCTGCGCTCCAACAACAGCTGGATGCACCAGATCGACGGGCTGACCGGCGGCACCAACACCTGCACGCTGCGGCTGCACCCAGACGACGCCGCCGACCTCGGCATCGCCGCGGGATCCCTGGTCACGGTCGCCTCCCGGACGGGCTCGCTGGAGGTCGAGGCCGAGCCGAACGACGAGATCATGCGCGGGGTCGTCAGCCTCCCGCACGGGTGGGGCCACGCCAGGCCGGGGACCCGGCTCGGCATCCCGGCCGGGCGGGCGGGCGTCAGCGCCAACACCCTCACCGACGAGTCGACCATCGACGTGCTGTCGGGCAACGCGGTCTTCAACGGCGTGCCCGTCACCGTCACCCCGGTCGGCTGACGCGTCCGGCGCCCGTCCCGTCCGCTGGGAGGGGACGGGACGGCGCCGGATCAGACCGTCGCGCGGACGATCTCCACCCGGATCTGCACCCGCAGCTCGGCGGGGGTGTCGGCGTGCACGAGCAGGCGGCAGCCCGCGCGGAGCTGGTCGATGCTGAGGGGGCGGCTCGCGGTGCGGAAGGCCCACCAGCGGCCGGTTCCGCTGCGCCAGGCGCGCCAGCCGGGGAAGTCGGTCTCGATCCGGGCGGCTTCGGTCTCGTCGTCTGGCCGTCGCGTGCTCATGGCCTGCACCAGGGTCGGGGGACGGGGGCTCGGAAGGGCCACCTCGACCACGGTAAGCGATGGGGCGACTCCAGGGGAGTAGCGCCCTTTGTCAGGATTCGGCCAGGAGGGTCCGACCTGTATCCCCCGCCCGCCACACCCCGCTGACCGGGTGGCGCCGTCCGCCGTCACCGAGCGTGTGGGTTACTGTCGGAACTGTCGGCTTCGCCTGGCGGCCGGGCGCTCCGGCGAAGCCGGGTTCTCAAAGTGCCCGGCCGACAGGCCGAGGAAGTATCGGCAGAGGGGATCTCAGTCGGTGAACCGGGGAAGAGCAGGCAGGCTGATCAACAGGGTGGCCCGGCCCATGCGCCGCGCCGCCTCACGGGCCCATCCGGTGGTCCTCGCCGAGCGGCTGGAGCTCGACTCCCGCGCGGACCTCCGCATCCGGGAGATCACCGCGGTCGTCAAGCGGGTCCTGCCGCGCGGCGCCGTCCGCAACACCCTGCACGGCGTGCCTTTGGGCCACCCCGCGCACGCGCCCCTCACCGACCTGCCTATCGGCGCGTACAGCTCGGCGGTCCTCCTGGACTTCCTGCCAGGCACTCAGCGCGCCAGCAAGGCCCTCATCTTCGCCGGGCTCGCCGCCTCGGCGCCCACCGCCGTCACCGGCTGGGCCGACTGGTCGGCGCTGCACCGCGAGCAGCAGCGCGTCGGGCTCGCGCACGCCGCGACCCAGGGCGCGGCGAGCGTCCTGTTCGGCGCGTCCCTGCTGGCCCGGGTGCGCGGCAGGACCGCCACGGGCAAGATCCTCTCCCTCGCCGGGCTCGGCACCCTCGCCGCGGGCGCCTACCTGGGCGGCCACCTGGCGTTCCGGATGGCCGCGGGCGCCAACCACGCCCCGTCGGCGGCCCATCTCGTCCCGCTCGGCTGGCACGACCTGTGCGCGCTGGACGAGCTGCCCGACGGCTGGCCCGTGCACCGCGCCCTCGGCTACATCGACCTGTTCGTGCTGCGCCAGGGCGACCGCGTGCACGTGCTCGCCGACGCGTGCGCCCACCTGGCCGGCCCCCTGCACCAGGGCCGCATCACCGCGGTCGACGGGCAGACGTGCGTGATGTGCCCCTGGCACGGCAGCGTCTTCCGGGTCACCGACGGCTCGGTCGTCGACGGCCCCGCCACCGCCCGGCAGACCGCGTTCGACACCAGGGTCGAGGAGGACGGCAGAGTCCAGGTACGGCCGATCTGAGGGCTCCCTAGTCGTCGCCCTGGTCGGCGGCGGGGTACTCCACGAGGGCGACCACCCGCCCTGCCATGAACCGGGCGGTGCGCACCGGCGTGCCCGTCCGGGTCACCTCGGCGACCTCGACGAGCCCGCGCCGGTTGACGATCTCCACCCGCCGTCCCGCCTTGGTGGCGACGACCTCGTAGGTACGGGGCGATCCATCGCCCGCCTCGACGACGATCTCTACCCGGTCGCCTTTCACGGGTGCCACCTCCACCGCGGGGAACTCCTGTTCGAGTTCTACCCGAAGACGAGATTCGCAATCGCCGTCAAACCCACACAAACAATGACAGTTCGCAGGGCCCACGGCGGCAGCTTCCGGCCCACCGAGGCGCCCAGGTAGCCGCCCAGCATCGCGCCGACGCCGATGAGCAGGACCGCCCACCAGTCCACGTCCGCGATCAGGATGAAGATGATCGCCGCGGCGGCGTTGACGATCCCGGACAGGCCGTTCTTGATGCCGTTGACCGTCTGCATCTCGTCGACGAGGAAGATCCCGAGCAGCGAGATCAGCAGGATGCCCTGCGCGGCGCCGAAGTAGCCGCCGTAGACCCCGGCCAGGAACACCAGCCCCCACAGCAGGGCGCCGCCGTGCGAGACCGGCTCCTTGCGCCGCTTGGCCACCCACCCGTTCAGCTTCGGCTGCACGACCACCAGCACCAGCGCGATGACGATCAGCACCGGGACGATCATCTTGAACGCCTCGTCCGGCAGCCTCAGCAGCAGGATCGCGCCGATGACCGAGCCGATGAGCGAGGCGCTGCCGAGCCGCAGCAGCAGCTTTGAGCGGCCCGCCAGCTCGCGCCGGTAGCCCCAGGTCCCGGTGATCGAACCCGGCACCAGGCCGATGTTGTTGGAGACGTTCGCCACGACCGGCGGGTAGCCGAGCGCCACAAGAGTCGGAAAAGTGATCAGTGAACCCGACCCCACTACGGCGTTGATGCCGCCGGCGGCGGTTCCGGCCACGAGGATCGCGGCGGCTTCCCACGGTGTCATGGACCTGAATCGTAGAGAGAGACGCCGGTCACACCGTCAGCGGGGTCGGGGTTTGGATCCAATTTTCACTTTAGGGATACATTCAAGCCTGTAGCGCCCGGGCGGACCAGCGCCCGTTCGTCTTCTCCACGCTCAGCGGGAGCCCGAAGCAGGCCGTCAGGTTCTGCCCGGTGAAAACCTCGTCCACCTTGCCCGCGGCGACCACCTGGCCCCTGCGCAGCAGCATCGCGTGGGTGAACCCCGGAGGCACCTCCTCCAGGTGGTGGGTGACCAGGACCATCGCGGGGGCGGTGATCTCGTCGGCGAGCCGCGACAGGCGCGTCACGAGGTCCTCCCTGGCGCCCAGGTCGAGGCCCGCGGCGGGCTCGTCGAGCATGAGCAGCTCGGGATCCGGCATCAGCGCCCGCGCGATCTGCACGCGCTTGCGCTCGCCTTCCGACAGTGTGTTGAAGCGCCGCCGCACCAGCTCCGAGGCGCCCAGCGCCTCCAGCAGCTCCACCGCGCGCGCCACGTCGGAGGAGTCGTACTCCTCCTGCCAGCGGCCGATGATCGCGTACGACGCGGTCAGCACGAGGTCGATGACGGTCTCGTTCGCCGGCACCTTCTCGGCCACCGCCGCGCTGGCGAAGCCGATCCTGGGCCTCAGTTCGAAGACGTCGGTCTCGCCGAGCTTCTCGCCCAGCACGTGCACCGAGCCCTCGGTCGGATACAGCGTGGTGGCCGCGACCTGGAGCAGGGTGGTCTTCCCCGCGCCGTTCGGTCCGATGACCACCCAGCGTTCGCCCTCGTTGACCGTCCAGTCGACGCCATCGAGCAACCTGGCCTGTCCGCGCCGGATCACGACGCCCTCAAGCCTCAGTACCTCACCCATTAAGTCCTCCGCGCCCCACCCTATTGCAGCCGGAAGGGTGCGCACCGGTCCCGCGAGAGCACCGGGACGCCGGTTACTGTTGATGCCATGCCTGACCGCCGCCTCTCCCCCAGCCTGGTCGCCTGGGCCAATGCCTGGCTGACCGGGCACACCGGCCTGGACCAGGCCGTCGACGCGATCGAGCGCACCGGCCCGCACCTGGTCGGCGAGGTCCCCCTGCGGGCCTGGCTCGCCGGCCTGCGCCCGGCCGGGCTCACCGGCCTGCGCCTCGCCCTGCCCGCCCCCGGCGACCCCCTCGGCCTGGCCGGCCCACCCGAGTTCAACACCGCGGCCATCGAGGCGGGCGAGGCCGCCGTCGCCCTGCTCGACGGCACCGCGGTCGGCCTGGTCCCGACCGAGGACCTCCGCGGCTCGTCCTACTGCGGCACCGCCTGGCGGGTCTTCGCCGCCCGCACCGAGCAGCCCGACGTCCCGTCCGTCGCCGAGGCCGACCGCGCCCTCACCGCCGCCATGCGCGAGGTGACGGAGATCATGACCACCATCGACGACATCAACGGCCAGCGCTCCGCGGTGCTCAAGGCCCTGCGCGACGACGCCGACAGCGGCCTCGCCCCCGGCTACCCGGCCCGCGCCCACCGCGTCGATGCCCAAGCCACCCGCCTGGCCCTCATCCTCACCCTCGCCGACCGCACCGCGGGCCACGCCCTCACCTCCCGCCAGGCCCTCGCCCGCGCCGAAGCCCTCACCACCCTCGACCGGGCCATCCGCCGAGCCCACGTGGCCGCTCACAACGCGGTCTTCGAACCCGCCCGCTGACCGCCGCCCGACGCGGCGCGGGTCACCCGGTCGCGCAGGCGCGGAGCGGGGCCGTCAGCGGGTGAGGACCTTCGCGGTGCAGATCTTGTCGGCGAAGGTCTGCTTCTTGGGGTCCCAGAGGGGCCAGAGGTAGCCGATGAAGCAGGTCCACCAGTTGAGGATCTGGGCGAAGACGCGGGCGACGCCTCGGGCCGCTCCCAGGGTTCGGCCGGTCCGCTCGTCGACGACCTGGAGGCGGAGCAGGCCCTTGCCCGGGGAGTAGCCGAGCACCCCCTCCATCGCGCCGTAGAGCAGATAGATCAGGGCCCACACGATGAGCATCGCGGCGGCCTGCGGGTCGGTCAGATCGGCCTCCGGGTCGCCCCCGATGGTCATCACGCCGACGAAGATCACCACGATGAAGAACGCCAGCCCCCAGTCGACGCCGAAGGCGACGGCCCGGCGGAGGTAGGACGGCTCGCGGACCTGAGGGCGGCCCGCCGCCCACGGCTGCTGCGGGTACGCCGGCTGGGCCGGGGCCATCGGCTGGTGCTGCATCGGGACGTGGCCGTAGCCCTGCGCGGACGGGGCCGTCGGCAGGCCGGGAGGGCCCGGCTGCACGAACGGCTGCGGCGTGTGCAGGACGGGCGGCGGGGAAGACTGGGCGAAAGGCGCCTGCTGGAGCGGCGGCTGCTGGGTGTGCTGCGGGTACTGCGGTGCCTGCGGCTGCGGCTGCTGGAACGAGAACGGAAGCTGGGTCCCCGCGTTCGCCGGAGGCTGCGTCCCGGCCTGCGCCGACGGCCTGGTGAACGCCTGCGGCGGCGGGGTGACGGGCGGGGCCGCCGAGAGCGGGCCGCCGAACGTCGCCCCGGGGGCGTCGAAGCGCACCGCCTCGAGACGGGCCAGCGCCTCCTCGGCGGAGGAGGGCCGGGCGTCCCGGTCCTTGGCCAGCAGGTCGAGGATCAGCCGGTTCAGCGCCTCGGGCAGCTCCGGGCGCAGCGTCCGCGGTGGCTCGGGCTCCCGGTACAGGTGCGCGGTGACGAACTCCGGGAGCGTCTGGCAGTCGAAGGGCAGGCGGCCGGTGCACAGCTCGTACAGCAGGACGCCGAAGGAGTACAGGTCGCAGCGGGCGTCCACGTCCGAGCCGGAGAACTGCTCGGGGGCCATGTAGCCCGGGGTTCCGATGACCGAGCCGGTCATCGTGGAGTCGGCGAACCGGGAGATGCCGAAGTCGAGGATCTTCAGGCCGCCCTTGTCGAGCAGCATGACGTTGGCGGGCTTCACGTCGCGGTGCACCACGCCCTGGGCGTGCGCCGCGCCGAGCGCGCCCAGCAGCTCGCGCGCCACCGACAGCGCCCTGTCCCGGGAAAGGCCGCCGTCCTTCAGCGCGTGAGCGAGGTCGTGGCCTTCCAGATACTCCATGACGACGTAGAGCGTCTGCTCGTACTCGCCGATGTCATGGACGACCGTGATGCCGGGATGCGAGAGGCTCGCCCCGATCTGGGCCTCGGCCCGCAGCCGTCGCGCGGCCTCGGCCGTCGGGCTCACGGCGAGGGTCTTGATCGCCACCCGGCGGCCCAGGGTCTGGTCCAACCCCTCCCAGACGGCGCCCATGCCGCCCTGGCCGATCTTGCGGCGCAGCTCGAAGCGCCCCGACAGAACCAGGCCCTCGCGCATGCCCTCCACCTCCCGAGAAGGAACGGGGCGTCCCGAAGGGGACGCCCCGGTGCAGCGTAGAACGCGTCAGTGCGAACGGACGACGACGGTGCTCATCACCTTGTCGGCGAAGGTCTGCTTCTTGGCGTCGAACAGGGGCCAGAGGAAGCCGATGTAGCAGAACCCGTCCAGGATGTGCGCGATCTTGCGCACGAAGGCCATGCCGAAGCCGATCGGCTGCGAGGTCTGCTCGCTGATGAGCCGGATGTTGACCAGCTTCTTGCCGATGGTCTGCCCGGTGGTGCCCTCCTGGTAGACCAGCCAGAGACCGCCGGCGATGGCGATGACCGCGCCGACCAGGATCAGCAGGGTGCCGGCCGCCGAGCCACCGGAGGAAGACACATTGCCGTACTCATCGATGGTCGTGGTGCCCGCGCTGAGGCCGATGCCGATGCCGTAGAAGATCGCGGGGATCAGACCGACGATCAGGCCGTCGACGATGTAGGCGGCGACGCGCGAGCCCCAGTGGGCGTAGTCGCCGATGGCGCCGCCCGCGTAGCCGTACCGCTGCTGCGGCACACCGTGCTGCGGCGGCTGGGCCGCCGCGGGGAACGCCGGCTGCGCCGGGTAGGCGGGGGGCGGCGTCGCCTGGTAGGCCGGCGGCTGCTGCGGCGGGTACTGCTGGCCGTAGCCGGGCTGCTGCTGCTGGCCGTAGCCGGGCTGCTGCTGGCCGTACGGGTCATAGGGAGGGGGAGTTCCCACGGTGTTCTCCTAGGTCTAGGGGTTATGCGAGGGCCGGGGGTATGGCGGGCGTCGTCAGAGGAGTACCCCGCACCTGAACAGCTGCCAGATGCCGGATCCCGTCACTGCCGTGCCGAAGAGCCAGGCACGTGCCCGCGGAGCCACCGAGCGCCACCTGTCCTCGACCCCCAGCGGCGCGACGGCGAACACTATCGCGCCGAGGAAAACGAGGGGGTTGGCGAGGAGTGCCCGGACGGGATGGCCCGATCCGAGCTCGATGAAGACGGTGGTGCCGCCGCAGAAGGGACAGGGGATTCCAGTCAGCGCCCTGAACGGGCAGATGATCCCGGGATCGTGGACCCCGTGTGCCGCGGCGACGAGCAGCGCAGCCGCCGTCATCGCGGTGACCCTCGTGGCGGCGACTCCGAGGGGACGCCGGCGTATCGCCATGACCCCCGTCATGAATGCCTCCACCCGACCTGATGTCCTTAACTGGCCCTTATACCGGCATGACAGGGCGAACCGTCAAGCCGCGGGGCCGTTGCGGGACCAGACCGTTATGGTCAGGCGCCTGCGACCGCTCCCACCATGGTGGGACGCAGGTTTTCGGGGTGAGGTTCCGGTTCGACGACATCCAGTACGACACAGGTGATGTTGTCCGGTCCGCCGTGGTCGCGTGCCGCGGCGATCAGGCGGCCCACCGCGCGCGGCAGTTCCTTCTCCTCGGACAGGATGTCGAAGATCTCCTGCGGGCCGACCGGGCCGGACAGGCCGTCGGAGCACAGCAGGTAGCGGTCGCCGATCTGCGCGTCGCGCGGCGCGAGATCGGGCTCCCGGTCGGGGCCGCCGTCGAGCACCTTGAACAGCATGTGCGACAGATGGGAGTTCTCGCCCGCGTCGCCCCCGTCGGCCAGGAGCTGCGCCAGCGTGTGGTCGCTGGTGATCTGGAACAGGACGCCGTCGCGCAGGAGATAGGCGCGGGAGTCCCCGATGTGGGCCAGCGCGAAGCGGCTCGTGCCGTTCCACAGCATCGCCGTCAGCGTGGTGCCCATCCGGTTCAGTTCGGGGTGCGCGGCGATCTCCTGGCCGAGCGCGCCGTTCACCTCGGAGACCGCACGGGCCAGCGTGACCTGGAGATCGTTCTCCGGCACCGGCGCGTCGTAGCGGCGCAGGGCGTTGATCACCGTCGAGCTGGCCACTTCGCCGCCCGCGTAGCCGCCCATCCCGTCGGCGACGGCAAGCAGGAAGGGACCGGCGTACCCGGAGTCCTCATTGTTCTCCCGGTTACAGCCGATGTCCGAACCCGCTGCGTACCTGATTGCGACGTTCATAGCAGTTTCGATGACGATCTCCTTGCGGCGGTTCGTGCCACCCCCGCGGCCGACGACCCCACGTGCGGTCTGGCATCAGAGTAGTGGGTCAGCGTATCGCGCACCGTTCGCCAGTCCGTTTTCCCCGGCACCGGCACGCCCCCCGAAGAACACCGCGGAGAGCCGCCGGAGACCGTCGCCCCCGTGACATGTGCGCGGACCCGTCGTCCCATGGGTAAGACGCTACATCTCCGCGCGCGCGAGCGGATCAGTCTCAGGTTCGACCCTTGTTCGCCTTCCGTACCGCGTATGGATGACTTGCCGGCGGGAAAACGTCATCCGTCCACATGGTGGACTCGGTGCCCGCTTCGTGGCGACGGACCGGTAGCGTGGGTACCAGCCATGGAACGTACGCTGCTCATCACGCTGACCGGCAAGGATCGCCCCGGGGTGACCTCCCGGCTGTTCTCCACCCTCGCCGCCTTCCCACTGCAGGTCGCCGACGTCGAGCAGGTCGTGATCCACGGCAGGCTCATCCTCGGTGTCCTGGTCTCCCACTCGGGCGACGAGAGCGTCGACGGGGTCCTGGAGGCCGTCAAGACCGTCGCCGACGCCCTCGACATGGATTTCGAGCTGTCCACGGGCGGGTCCAAGTCCGCCAAGCGCAAGCGCTCGCACCTGCACGTCACCGTGCTGGGCAGCCCGCTGACCCCCGCCGCGGTCTCCGGGATCGCCGGGCGGATCGCCGCGCACGGGGCCAACATCGACCGGATCGAGAAGCTCGGCAGCTACCCGGTCACCGCGATCGAACTGCTGATCTCCGGTGCGGACCCCAAGTCGCTGCGCGCCGCCCTCGCCTCGGAGGCCGCGGGCCTCGGCGTCGACGTGGCGGTCCAGCGGGCGGGGCTGCACCGCAAGGCCAAGCGGCTGATCGTCATGGACGTCGACTCCACCCTGATCCAGGGCGAGGTCATCGAACTGCTCGCCGAGCACGCGGGGCAGCTCGACAAGGTCGCCGAGATCACCGAGGCGGCGATGCGCGGTGAACTCGACTTCGCCGGGTCCCTGCGCGAGCGGGTCGCCCTGCTCGCCGGGCTCGACGCCTCGGCCATCGACGAGGTCGGCGCGAAGATCGAGCTCGCCGCGGGCGCCCGCACCCTCGTGCGGACCCTCAAGCGGCTCGACTACAAGTTCGCGATCGTCAGCGGCGGCTTCACCCAGATCACCGACGGCCTCGCCGCCGACCTGGGCATCGACTACGCCTCGGCGAACACCCTGGAGATCGTCGACGGCAAGCTCACCGGCAAGGTGATCGGGCCGATCATCGACCGGGCGGGCAAGGCCGCGGCACTGCGCGAGTTCGCCGCCAAGGCCGGGGTGCCGGTGTCCCAGACCGTCGCGATCGGCGACGGGGCCAACGACCTCGACATGCTCCAGGCCGCCGGGCTGGGCATCGCCTACAACGCCAAGCCCGTGGTCCGGCAGGCCGCGCACACCGCGGTCAACGTGCCCTACCTCGACTCCATCCTGTTCCTGCTCGGCCTCTCCCGCGACGAGGTCGAGGCCGCCGACGCCGAAGACGGCGCCTGACCCGGGCCTCCCGCTCCGCGCCGCCCTGAGGCCGCGCGGCCCGGCGCCGGGCGTCATCGGGCGGTCTCGGCGTCCACCTCGTCCTCGTCCCGGTCGCCGAAGGACTCCGAGGTGAGCCTGCGCAGGGCCGAGCGGACGGCCGCCGCGTGCAGCAGGTCGCGGCGCAGCGGGGTGTCCCCCGGCTCCCCCGACCGCACCTCGGCCCTACGGGCCCTGGCCAGCTGCGACAGATGCGCGTCGAGCTGATCGAGTTCCGCGGCGGCGTCGCAGCGGCCGCCCTCCTCCAGCGTGTCGGCCACGAGGTCGAGCAGCTCGGGGATCGGCCCGGGGTCGACGGTCTCCTCCGGCAGCAGGCCGCGCAAGGTCACCATGTCGTCCCTGACCCGCTGGGCGGTGTCCAGCACCCGCTTGAGCGCGGCGATCCGCTCGGTGTCGGGGGTCGGCTCGGCCGCCAGGCGGTTGCGGGCCTTGACCAGTTCGGCCGACGTGGCGCGGGCCTCCTTGTAGGCGGCTTCGTAGTCGCCCTTCTCCCGGTCGAGCACCTCGGCCATCGCCCTGACCAGCGCGGCGTGCGCCCGCCGGACGGCCCTGACCCGGTCGTCGATCCGCAGCCCGCCGCGCGGCCACAGCAGCCGCCCCGCGGCGAGCCCGATCGCCACACCCGCGACGGTCAGCACCACCCGCAGCGCGGCGACCTCCCAGCCCAGCGGCGCGGCGAAGTCGACGAGCGTCATCATCGTGGGCGTCACGAACAGCACCCACGTGGTCTGCCCGAGGCCGCGGAACCCGAAGGCCAACAGCGCGAACCCGCACACCACGAGCGCCAGCAGGAACTTGTCGTGGACGAGCTGGAGCACCAGCGCCGCGAGCACCCCGCCGGCGAGGACGCCGATGATCCGCGCCCGCGCCCGTTCCAGGGTCTCCCCGTAGGTCGCCCGGGTGGTGACCATCGCCGAGATCGCCAGCCAGTTGCCGTACGGCGGGCGCAGTGCCGCCACCACCGCGAGTGCCACCGCCGTGGTGAAGAACAGCCGTGTGGCGTACCGGAAGGTCGGGGACCTGTCTCCGACGTGCCGGACCGCGGTCCGCCAGCCGCGCAGTGGGTGCGGCGCCCCGGGCAGCGCGGGGCCCGCCCGCTCGAAGGTCAGTTTCCCGGCGAGCCTGGCGGCCGACTCCACGGCCGCGCCGACCCGGCGCACCAGCCGGAGGATCTGCTCCAGCACCAGCAGCCTCAGGTAGAGCTCCTCCGCCCCTTCTCCGGCGTCGTGCCTGGTCCGCCACTCGGCCCGCAGCTCGTCGATCCGCTCGGCGAGCCGGTCCAGGGTGTGCGTCTCGGCGGGCGGCAGGTGCAGGCTGTGCTCGATCGCGTCGGCGAGCACCCGCAGCCGCGCCGCCTGGAAGACGACCGCCTCGTGCACCTCCGGTGGCGGATCCTTCATCCCGTGCAGCAGCCCGTGCAGGGTCACCGCCGCGTGCAGCACCCGCACGAGGGCGTCGATCAGCCGCTCCCGGCGCAAGCCCCGCTCGGTCGGCCGGGTCAGCTCCAGCGCCTGGCGCGCCTCGGTGAACGACTCCGACGCCTTCGTGCGCAGGGCCTCGTCGGTGCGGGGCGCCTCCAGCAGCTCGGCGACCGCCCGGGCCGCCTCCGACACGGAGTTGCGGAGCTGCTTCTGCACCCTCCAGCGGAAGGGCAGCAGCATGAGCAGCAGCATCCACAGCGCGCCCGCGGCCACCGCGGGGACGAAATTCGTCAGATCGGCCCCGTGCGGCTGGGTCGCGGCCACCAGCACCGTCAGCGGGCCGGTGATCCCGATCCAGGGCAGCACCGCGCCGATCGCGGCGACCGAGGGCACCACGGGTACCGACCACCACAGGCCGCCCGCCGCCACCAGCACCCCGAGGCACGCGCCGGCCACGATCACGCCGAAGCTCGCCCACATGCGGCGGGCGGGCAGGGAGTAGGGACCCTTCGGCGCGACGAGCGCGAGCAGATAGGCGCCGAGACCGACCCAGGCGCCCTCGGTGAACGCGCCGAGCAGCGAGCCGACGATGAGCGGGAGCCCGACGCCGATCGCCCCGGTCAGCCCATAGTCGACCGACGCCCTTCGTCTGAGCCCGCCCCACACATGATCATTGTGCGTGAACGCGGCTCAACAGCGGGTCATCACAGGGTCTTGGGCGTCCGGTAGGCGAGCAGCGTGCCGCCATGAGACTCCCAGCTCTCCAGCTCCACCACCCCGAGCGCACACGTCGGGAACTCCGCGACGGGCTCGTCGCCGGTGATCACGACGAGTTCGTGCACCGCCGGGTTGTGGCCGATGAGCAGCAGCGTGCCGACCTCCTCGGGGGTGACCTGCACGAGGGTGCGCAGATCGTAGCCGTCGCCGCTGTAGATGCCCCGCTCGAACGAGACCGGGCAATCCAGGCCGAGGCCCTCGAGGGTCTGCCTGGTGCGCAGCGCGGTGGAGCACAGCACCAGATCGGGGAGGAGGGCCTCCTTCTTGAGGTGCGCGCCCATCGCCGCGGCGTCCCGCAGGCCGCGCTCCGCCAGCGGACGCTCGTGATCGGCGAGGCCGAACCCGACCTCCGCCTTGGCGTGCCGCAGGACCAGCAGCCTCTTGTTCAAGGGGCGACCAGCGCGGCGGCGAGCCACAGGACGGCCATGATGGCCAGCATCGAGCCGAAGATCATCGCAAAGCCTTTTGCACCACTCATGGGCCCCAGATTAGACGCCCTGGAGAAACGCCGGACACCGCCTGTGGAAAACCTCGGTGACCCCGCTCCCACCTGCGCCGGGCCCCGGGCTCAGACCGACGCCGGCACGTCCTCGGCGGGCGCCCCGCCGACCGTCCTGCGCTTGGCCGCGACCACCGCCGTGACGAGCACCGCCACCGCCACGACCGTCACCCCCGTCCGCAGCAGCGGCCGCCCCGCGGACGCGACGACGGCCGGGGCGACGAGCAGGGCCACCAGGTTCATCACCTTGATCAGCGGATTGATCGCCGGGCCCGCGGTGTCCTTGAACGGGTCGCCCACGGTGTCGCCGATGACCGTCGCGGCATGCGCGGGCGAGCCCTTCCCGCCCAGCCTTCCCGACTCCACGACCTTCTTGGCGTTGTCCCAGGCACCTCCGGAATTCGCGAGGAAGATCGCCATCAGAGCGCCGCAGGCGATCGCGCCCGCGAGGAAGGCCCCCAGGGGCGCGTACCCGAGCGCGAACCCGACGGCGATCGGCGCGAGGATCGCCAGGAGGCCCGGCGTGGCCAGTTCCCGCTGGGCGTCGCGGGTGCACAGGTCCACGACCCTGCCGTAGTCCGGCTTCTCGGTGAAGTCCATGATCCCCGGACGGGTCCGGAACTGCTCGCGCACCTCCAGGACCACCCTCGCGGCGGCCCTGCCCACCGCCATGATCGCCAGCCCCGCGAAAAGGAACACCGCGCACGCCCCGATGAGCAGCCCGACGAGCACGTTCGGCTGGTCCACCGACAGGGAGAACTCGGTGAAGACCGGGCCTATCGCTCGGCGGGCCTCGGCCGTGGCCGTCCGCAGCGCCTCCTCGACCGTCGTCCGGAACGACCCGAACAGCGCGGTCGCGGCGAGCACCGCGGTGGCGATCGCGATGCCCTTGGTGATCGCCTTCGTCGTGTTGCCCATCGCGTCGAGGCGCTCCAGGGCCTCGGCCGCCTCGCCCCGGACGTCGCCGGACATCTCGGCGATGCCCTGGGCGTTGTCGGAGACCGGGCCGAACGCGTCCATCGAGACGATCACGCCGACGGTCGTCAGCAGGCCGGTCCCGGCCAGGGCGACGGCGAAGAGCGCGACGGTGGTGTTCCCCGCGCCGATGAGGAAGGCCCCGTAGATGGCCCCGCCGATGAGCAGGGTCGCGTACACGGCCGACTCGAGGCCGAGCGCCACCCCCGACAGCACGACGGTCGCGGGCCCCGTGCGCGCGCTCTCGGTGACCTCCTCAACGGGCTTGCGGCCGGCCTCGGTGAAGTAGCCGGTGAGGATCTGGATGGCCGCCGCCAGCACGATCCCGAGGAGCACCGCCCCGATGGCCACGAGCCGCGGATCCCCCGACGCCCCGACCCCGCCGTCCAGCGCGCCGAATGATCCGGGCAGGTACAACCACGCGGCGATCGCGACCCCCACCGCGGCGAAGACCGCCGACACCAGGAAACCCCGGTTGACCGCGGTCATGCCCGATCTGTCCCCCACGCGCGGCGCCACCGCGAAGATCCCGACGATCGCGGTCAGCACCCCGACCATGGGCACGATCAGCGGGAAGACCAGGCCCTGCGCGCCGAACGCCGCGGTGCCGAGGATGAGCGCGGCGACGAGCGTCACCGCGTAGGACTCGAAGATGTCGGCGGCCATGCCCGCGCAGTCGCCCACGTTGTCCCCGACGTTGTCGGCGATCACCGCGGCGTTGCGCGGGTCGTCCTCGGGGATGCCCTGCTCGACCTTGCCGACGAGGTCCGCGCCCACGTCGGCGGCCTTGGTGAAGATCCCGCCGCCGACCCGCATGAACATCGCCAGCAGCGCCGCCCCGAACCCGAACCCCTCGAGGACGCCCGGCGCCCGCCCCCGGTAGACCAGCACCACGACCGCCGCGCCGAACAGCCCGAGCCCGACCGTCACCATCCCGGACACCCCGCCGGTGCGGAACGCGAGCCGCGTCGCCTCCCGCTCCCCGCGGTCACGCGCGGCCGCCGCCACCCTGACGTTCCCGCGCACGGCGAGCCACATCCCGGCGAAGCCCGTGGCCGCCGAGAAGACCGCCCCGACGACGAAGAAGATCGATCTGCCGATCCGCACCCCGAGCGTGTCCGCGGGCAGCAGCAGAAGAACAAAGGGGATCACCACGACGAAGACCGCGATCGTGCGGAACTGCCGCCGCAGGTAGGCCGCCGCGCCCTCCTGGATCGCGCCCGCGATCTCGCGCATCCGGGCGGTCCCCTGCCCCGCGGCGAGCACCTGCCGGACCAGCCCCGCGGCCACGGCCAGCGCCAGCAGCGCGACCACGGCGACGACGACGAGGAGGAGAAGATCCCCGGTTGAGATTTCCGTCTCAGTCATCAGCGCCGCTCCCGCCCGGCCGCTCGGTGATTCGCCCCGCTTTCCACGAGTCTGATCGGAAATTCCCACGGACAAACGCAGAAATAAGAAAAGGCCCCACGATCACGACATGGGACCTTTTCTAGGGATAAGTCAGCGGGTGGGCCAGCTCATGCTGATCGTCGTGCCTTCCGGGGTGGAGACGATCTCCAGCTCGTCGGCGAGGCCCTTGATCACGGCCATGCTCAGTCCGTCATCCTCCGGTTGGGACTGCGCACGGTCGCTGACCGCGACCGAGAACCGCTCGCCCGCGTCGGTCAGCGCGAGCCGCACCGGCTCCTCCGGGCAGTGCTTCTGATGCGCCTCGACCGCACGCGAGCACGCCTCGCCCACGGCCAGCCGCACCTCGTCCAGCAGCTGCTCGGCGACGCCGGAGCGCACCGCGACGGCCTTCGTCACCATACGGGCGGTTCGCACGTGGATCGGGAGCGCGCTGAACGCGACTTCGACGGTGCCCACGGCGGTTACTTCGCCCGCTTTTCCCGCGCCTCGTCGATCGAGGTGTGGATGCCGAAGACCTTGGTCAGACCCGTGATCCGGAAGATCTTGAGGATCCGCTCCTGGGTGCAGACCAGTTCCAGCGACCCGTCGTGGGCGCGCACCCGCTTCAACCCGCCGACCAGGACGCCGAGGCCCGTGGAGTCAAGGAACTCGACCTTCTCCATGTCGACGAGGAGGTGGAACTTGCCCTTGTTGACGAGGTCGATGAGCTTCTCCCGGAGCTTCGGCGCCGTGTAGACGTCGATCTCTCCCTCCACGTTGATGACGGTGATGCCGTCGTCACTCGTGTAGTCGGTCACCTTCAGGTCCACGGAACCTCCAGCGCATTTGCCGCAAAGTAAGCAATGTAATCGGACGTTGCAGCGTTCGCCCGTCGAAATTCAACCACGCTCCAGCGCCGTGTTCACACGAAATCCTCTGTTCGCGCGGTCTGACCTGCCGATCACGGGGCTTTGAGGGTGTCGGAGCGTTCTCTGCTCCCTTCCCCCGATGACACACTGGAAACCTGTGGCAGCACATCTTCTTCTCGACGTCCTGCGGAGCGACCCCCGGCGCCGCGGGCGGCTGACGCACGTCGAGACGGTCCCGGCCCGCGCGGCGCGCACCGCGCCCTGGCCGTCCTGGGTCCCCGCCTCGGTCGTCTCCGCGCTCGACCTCCCCCATCTGTGGGAACACCAGGCCCAGGCGGCCTCCCTGGCCCACGAGGGCAGCTCGGTGACCATCGCGACGGGCACCGCGTCAGGCAAGTCCCTGGCCTATCTCCTGCCCGCCCTGACCGCGGCCTTCGACGGCGACACCACCCTGTACCTCGCCCCCACCAAGGCCCTCGCGCACGACCAGCTCCGCTCGATCGACGCCCTGGGCCTCGCCTCCGTCCAGGCCGCGACCTACGACGGCGACACGCCCAGCGAGGCCCGCGACTGGATTCGGCGCTACGCGAACATCGTCCTCACCAACCCGGACATGCTGCACTACTCGGTGCTGCCCCGGCACAGCCGGTGGTCGTCGTTCCTGCGCAGGCTCCGCTACGTGGTGATCGACGAGGCGCACGGCTACCGCGGCGTGTTCGGCTCCCACGTGGCGCAGATCATCCGAAGGCTCCGGCGTGTCTGCGCCCGGTACGGGTCCTCGCCCACCTTCATCCTCGCCTCCGCGACCGTCTCCGACCCCGCCGCCTCCGGCGCCGTCCTCACCGGGGTGCCCGTCACCCCCGTCGACGCGGACGCCTCCCCGCGCGGCGCGATGACCTTCGCCCTGTGGGAGCCGCCCTTGGTGGACGGAGACGTCCGCCGCCCCGCGCCCTCGGAGGCCGCCGACCTCCTTGCCGACCTCGTCGCGGCGGGAGCGCAGACCCTCGCCTTCGTCCGGTCCAGGCGCGGCGTCGAAACCGTCTCGCTGGCCGCGCGGGCCGCCCTGTCCGAGGTCGCCCCGGAGCTGCAAGACAAGGTCGCCGCCTACCGGGGCGGCTATCTGCCCTCGGAACGCCGGGAGCTGGAAGCCGCGCTGCGCTCGCGCTCCCTCCTCGGCCTCGCCACCACCAACGCCCTCGAACTCGGCATCGACGTCTCCGGGCTCGACGCCGTCCTCGTCTGCGGCTGGCCCGGCACCCGCGCGTCCCTCTGGCAGCAGGCCGGACGCGCCGGACGCGGCGGACAGGACGCCCTGGCCGTCCTCATCGCCCGCGACGACCCCTTGGACACCTACCTGGTCCACCACCCGTCGGCGATCTTCGGCGTGCCCGTCGAGGCGACGGTCCTCGACCCGGCCAACCCCTACGTCCTGGAACCGCACCTGTGCGCGGCGGCCGCCGAACTGCCCCTCGCCGAGGACGACCTCGCGCTGTTCGGGCCGTCCGCCGGCGATCTCGTCGACGGGCTCACCGCGCGCGGCGTCCTGCGGCGGCGGCCCGCCGGATGGTTCTGGACGCACCGGGAACGTCCCTCGGTCGACCTGCGCGGCAGCGGGCCGTCGGTGATCCAGGTCGTCGAGGGCGACACCGGACGGCTGCTCGGCACCGTCGACGAGTCCTCGGCGCACGGCACGGTCCACGAGGGCGCCCTCTACGTCCACCAGGGCGAGTCCTACCTCGTGGACCTCCTCGACCTCGACGACGCGGTCGCGCTCGTCACGCCCGCTTCGCCCGACTACTCCACCAACGCCCGGTCCCTCACCGACATCCGGGTCCTGGAGGAGGAGCGGAAGACCGAGTGGTCACCGCACGCGAGCCTGCACTTCGGCACCGTCGAGGTGCGCCGCCAGGTCGTCGCCTACCAGATGCGCCGCCGCGCCACCGGCGAGATCATCGGCGAGAAGCCCCTGGAGCTGCCGGAACGGGTCCTGCGCACCAAGGCCGTCTGGTGGACCCTCGCCCCCGAAGTCCTCGCCGCCCACGAGGACTTCGACGCCCCCGGCGCCGCGCACGCCGCCGAGCACGCCTCCATCGGCCTGCTCCCCCTGTTCGCCACCTGCGACCGCTGGGACATCGGCGGCGTCTCCACCGAGCTCCACCCCGACACCTCCCGCCTCACCGTCTTCGTCTACGACGGCCACCCCGGCGGCGCCGGCTTCGCCGAACGCGCCCACGCCCAGGCCCGCCCCTGGCTCCAGGCCACCCTCGACGCCATCCGCGCCTGCCCCTGCGACCATGGCTGCCCCTCCTGCATCCAGTCCCCCAAATGCGGCAACAACAACGACCCCCTCTCCAAACCCGACTCCCGAACCCTCCTCACCCACCTCCTCACCCCCTGACCCCACCACCGCCACGAGCGCCAGAACCCACCCCTCCCCCGGCGACCACCCACGCCCGGACCGCAAGGCTCCGCACCCCGAGAAACGCGATACCCGCGGTGATGCGAGGCGGGTGACGACGACCGAGCGGTACCCCCTCTAAGCGGCGGCAGCCCGGAGGGGCGCCGTCAGCGGCCGATCCCGCTGCCGCTCCGCGGCTCGGCGCTCACCAGGACACCCTTCAAAGCCACGCCGGACGGCCGAACGGTCGACTCCAGCCGGAGAGACCAGCAGAGGGGACCGACGGCGGCGGTCAACGCTCAGGAGACCGGATCGAGCCTTCGGGGGGCGGCGAGGCCGACGAGGGCGTTGAGCTCCTCGTCGTGCTGGCGGGGCTCCGATGGGACCGAGGAGTCCTCGTCGCCGGACGCGGGCGAGGGCCCGCCGACAGGGTCGGCCGGAGCCTCCCCGCAGGACGAGGAGTCCTCTTCGGCGGCCGTCGAGCAGCGATCGGGACGCGGCTTCGGGAGCCGGTCAGCGGCGGCGGTCGACGAGCCGGAGACCGGTTGCGGCTTCAGGGGCGGGCCACCGACGGCCGAGGCACGATCGGAGCGTGCTTCGGGGAGTGGTCAGCGGCGGCGGAGGCGGAGGCCTCGACGGCGGGGGCGGGGGTGTTCCAGGACCTCGGTGAGGTTCGCGGAGGAGGAGTCGGGAGCCGAGTCGGGCTCGCGGGCGGCGGCGAGGCCGATGAGGGCGTTGAGCGCCTCGTCGTACTGGCGGGGCTCCGACGGGACCGAGGAGTCCTCGTCGCCGGACGCGGGCGACGGCGCGGCGACAGGGTCGGCCGGAGCCTCGTCGCGGGACGAGGAGTCGTCTTCGGCGGCGGGAGCCCAGGCGTCGGGGTCGGCGGGGAACACCGCGGGGGTGTACTCGAGGTTGAGTTCCTCGACGATCTCGCCCTCCGTCGCCAGGATCGTGGTGTCCTGCTCGGGTTCGGGGTCCTTCGGCCTGCCGCGCGAGGCCTGTCCCTTCTCGGGGTCCTCGCCCCGTGCGGCGGCGAGGGCCGCCTCGATGCTCTGCCGGTTCGCCTCGACCCGGGCGTGCGCCGACCCCGGCATGACGCGCGGACCGCTACCGGGACCGCCCGCACGAGCCGTCCGCAGCCTGCGCGTCCAGGTCCCGAGATGGGCCGCGCACAGCAGCAGCACCAGCGCGATGGCGAGGCTCTTGCCCCACTGAAGGCTCTCGGACGCCATCGTGCCCGCCGCGGTCCCTCCGTCGTCCAGGAGGATCATGTCGTCGGATGCCGCGGTGTCCGGCGTCGGGTAGACCTCGCTGACCGCCGGTTTCTCGTCGGAGAACACCGAGTCGTCGGGCGCGACCTCCGGGTACTGCGTGTTCGAGGACGGAGGCTCGTAGGTGAAACCGGGGATGGCGGGCGCCGGCGCGTTGCCGTTCCCGGTCCCGTTGCCATTGCCGCTCCCGTTGCCGTTCTGCGGCTGGGCGCTCACCTTGACGGTCTTCGAGGCCGCGCCGGACGGCTCCGCGCCGGAACGCCTGGCCACGACGCTGACGGTCGCGCGGCCGCTCGCCGTCGAGGAGGACGCGAACGTCACGCTGCACCGCGCCCCGCACGCCCCGATCGAGACGTTCTTGGTGCCGAGGTCGCCGGAGACCGTGTAGCCGGTCAGGTCGGGCTCGGGGCCCTTGCTCCACTGGACGGTGACCTTGCTGCCCGACGTGGAAACGCTGAGCCCGCTCGGCCGCAGCGCCGGCACCGCCATGCGGAACGTGCTGTTGGCGGTGTCCCACGGGATCACCGCGTCGACCCGCACCGTGTGGGTGCCGTTGGGCTCCCTACGGCCGTCGATGCGGTAGGTCAGCGTCGCGCTCTTGCCGCTGCCGACCCGCTTGCTGTCGACATAGAGGGTGCCTCCGCCCGCCGCGGTCTTCACACTGACCAACACGGACGGCGACGTGACCACCGCCCCGTCCCCGGGTGTGATCTTGGGCGCGGCGGCTCCCGAAGCCTGCACCGGCGCGGCCCCCAGGACCGCCACCAGCGGAGCCATCACCAGCAGCGCCCTAACCCACACGCGCCGACTCCCTCCGTCACCCGGTCTTGGGCGGCAGCGTATATCACCGATCAGTGGCAAATATCACAGAATGGTGACGAACCCGGCACCACCCAGCCGCTCTCCCCGGCCCTCATGTCCGTTTCCGGCCCCACTTTCCCCTCAGTCAGCATCAGAAATCCACACACCTCGAGATGAAAGATCCCCGACTTCCACGCACTTCTGCGACAAATCTCTACTCCTGTCACCGCGGATCCGCGCGACGCTCTCGCTCCCGAGCGTCATCGACCTCCTCCGACGGAACCGGCGCCGTCCCCGCCCGTGACACCGCCGGAACCGAGAGATCCCACCCCGGAAGCGTCCGCCCTCTGATCACCACCTCCACCTCGACCCGCACGGGCAGCCCCGCCGACCCCTCGACCCGGCACCCCGTCAGCGCCGCCCCCGTCCCCTCGGCGACCCGCCCCGCCACCGCGCACCCGTCCGCGTACCCCCGCGCCGTCCGCGCCGCCGCGGCCAGCGCCGCCACATCCGCCGCCATCTCCGCCCGCTTGCGCATCCCCCGCACGCCACCACCGACCATCACCACGACCCCCACACTCCACACCACCCCCAGCACCGCCATCACCCAGACCACCCCCGCCCCCTTGTCCCTCCTCGTTCCACCCCACCCCCGGCACCCCGCCCCGCCTCCACACCCCACGTCACTCGATCTCCACCTCCGCACCCCCACACCCACCCCTCCCGCCTTCGCCCCGCACCCAACCCGCCCTCATCCCGCACCCAACCCGCTCTCGTCCCGCACCCAGCCCGCACTCAGACCGCCTTCGCCCCGCACCCAGCCCGCCTTCGCCCCGCAACCAGCCCGCCCTCACGCCCTCCCATGTCCCGCTCGCCGAGCGCACCCACACGCCCAACGCCCTCACGCCCCGCCCATCAAGCGCACCCACACGCCCAAGCCCACCACTCGAGCCCTCATGCCCTCACACCCAGCCCACTCCCGCACCCATGCCCGGTCCCATCGATCGCGCCCTTCGCGCCCGCGCACCCGCGGGCTCAGCTCACCCCGCCTCGCCCGCAGCCCACCCGCACGCCCGGCTCAGCCACACGTCCGCACGCTCGGCTCGCCCAGACTCCCGGCCCCCTCGCGTGCTCGCGTTCAGCCTCGCTGTCACTCGGACGGGCTGGGCGGGGACTGGTCGGGAGACGGATAGGGAGGGGCCTCGTTCGGCGGAGACGGGTTGGCCGGGGGCGGGTGTGACTCGGTGAAGGCTTCGGCGGTGACGGTGAAGGTGAGGGGCGGGAAAGGGATTCCGGTGGACGGCGCGTAGGTGGTGGTGAGGGTGAGGCGGGTGGTGTCGGAGGTGCGGACGAGGCTCAGGGTGGAGCGGGGCGGCGCGGCGCGCAGGACGCGGGCGCGCACCGCCTCGAAGGGTTCGCCGCGGGCGGCGGCGCGCGCGCCCGCGTGGGCGGCGTCCACGCAGGTGAGGCGGGCAGCCGCCGCCGCGATGCCCCAGAGGGCGTACGCGGCGACGGCCAGCAGGGCGGGCAGCGACATCGCCACCTCCACCGTCGCCGAACCGCGGCTCAGCCGACGAGCTGGAGTGCCCGGTCGATGATCGCTAACACCAGTTCCTGCACCCTTTCGCTTGACACGATCTTGAACAGCACGCCCGCGAACGCCGCGGCCGCCACCGTGCCGACCGCGTACTCCGCGGTGGTCATGCCCGCGTCCGACCTTCTGCCGCGCAGCTCGCACATCTGACCTCCCGGTCTCGGGGCCGGACCCTCGTCCGGCGTCACCCCAGCATCCACAGATCTCATCAAGATCGTTTACCGGCCTGTGGATAACTTTTTGTCGGCACGATCAGGGCAGCGCGATGCCCTGCGCGATGCCCGCGATCGCCGGGACGATGCCGACCAGCACGAATGCCGGCAGGAAGCACAGGCCGAGCGGCGCGACCGCCTTGACCCCGGCCTCCCGCGCCCGTTCCTCGGCCGCGGCGGACGCGGCGCTGCGCTGGTCCCTGGACAGCCGGGTCAGCACGGGCGAGAGAGGCGCGCCGCCGCGTCCGGCCCGCGCCGCGGCCCGTGCGAGCGGCGCCAGCGCCGGGTCAGACGCCCGCGCGGCCCACGCGTCCGCGGGGTCGGCGCCCAGTCCGACGCGCACCGCGACCGCCTCGAACTCCTCGCCGACAGGCCCGCCGAGCGCCTCCCCGACGGCTTCGACGGCGTCCGCCCAGCCCACTCCCGCGCCGAGACAGGCGGCGAGCAGCTCCACCGCGACGGGCAGGTCCGACTCCAGCCGCCGTCTGCGCCGCCCTGCCTCCGGAGGTTCCCGCCTCCCCCACCACCACCGGCACCACCCCGCCGCCATCGCCCCCGCCAGAATTCCGCCGATCCCCCCGAAGAAGGCCCAGACACCCAGTCCGACGACCCCGCACAGCACCGCACCCCGAACCTCCCCC
This sequence comes from Actinocorallia herbida, assembly GCF_003751225.1. NCBI lineage: Bacteria > Bacillati > Actinomycetota > Actinomycetes > Streptosporangiales > Thermomonosporaceae > Actinocorallia > Actinocorallia herbida. The sequence goes on along the minus strand of NZ_RJKE01000001.1, from coordinate 9,368,052 downwards.
GAGCCCCGGCCCTCCGCCGCCGTCCCCTCAGGCCCCCGCACGGCCCTCTCCAGCCGCCGCCGAGCCCCACGCCCCGTCCGCACTCCGCCCATCCCGATCCTCTCTCCCAACAAGCCCGCCCACGGCACTACACCCAAAAGCTGAGGCACCTTCAAAAGCCACGAACAACCCGCTCCCACCACATACCGGCTACGACCCGACGAGGAGCGCCCGCACCGGCGCACCGGCGCACCGACGCCTCCGGCGGAGAGCGCCCGCCGCATCGGGTCCCGCCCGCACGCCCACGTCAGCGGGTCAGGGGTGCTGGGCGGCGTTGGCGATCCTGGTGGTCCACAGGAGACCTGCGGTGTCCAGCGCCAAGGCCGCGATGAGGCAGAGGAGGCCGGGAAGAGTGGTGAAGAGGAACGAGAGGGGGTCCGCGCCCAGGGACCAGGACATGGCGAGGCCCAAGGCGGGGAGGACCGCGAGGAGGCGGGCCGTCGTTCTGGCACCGGCGAGCTGGGCGCGGACGGCGCCGCGGTGGGCCCGCTCGTCGCGAAGGGCCGCCGCCAGGCCGTCGATGACGGGCGCGAAGGCGGCGCCGCGTTCGACGCCGATGCTCCAGCACGCGGCGAGCAGCCGCAGCGCCTGTGCTCCTGGCCGGGCGGCCACCTCCCGCAAGGCACGCGGGATGTCCGGGGCCGACGGAAGCCCGGCGAGGGCGTCGCGATGCGGCGCGGGCAGCACCTCGACCGCCGCCGCGAGCGCCTCCTCAGGCGCCCTCCCGGCGACGAGTTCCGCGCCGAGCCCATCGCACAGTTCCACCACCGCCGCCGCCCAGGCCTCGGCCTCCCGCCCACGCCGCAGTTCACGCACCAGCCCCGCAGACCACTCCCGCAGACCTCCCCCCACCGGACCCCCGCGCCCCTCCAGCGCGGACAACCGCCGCGCGGACACCCCGCCGAACGGCAGGACCCCCCAGCCGAACACCCTCACCCGAACACCCCCGAACCGCTCAGAAAAGGAGCGCCCGCCCACCCCGAACAACCCGAAAGGCACCCGCACATGCGAACCCCCGGACTGCCCGGAGAACAGCGCCCGCCCACCCCGAACGGCACCCACGCATGTCGGCCCCCGGGCCGCCTGGAGAGCGAGCGCGCGGTTGCGCCGAACGGCGCGAAACGCGACCGCGCAGGTGGGCCTGCTGGCTGCCCGGAGGATGGGCGGCCAGGTGCGGCTGCGGGTGGTGCTTGGTGTGCGCGTGCGCTCATGCGGCGCGTTCCGGGCGGTCAGCTCGGTGGGCCGCCTCTGGCGGTGCCCAGCCCAGCCGTGTCAGCAGCGGGCCCGCTGCGGGTGCGAAGGACAGGCCCGATGGGGTGAGGCGGACGGCGGGGTGCGCCTCGACGAGGCCGGAGGGCGCCCGGAGGAGCACGGCGATCTGGCTGACGCGGCGCAGCGGGCCCTGCCGATCCAGGTGGACGACGACGTCGAGCGCCGCCGCGAGCTGGCTGTGCAGCGCCTCACGCGTGAGCCCCGCGGCGCAGCCGAGCGCCTCCAGCCGGGCCGGGACGTCTTCCGGGGCGTTCGCATGGAGCGTTCCACATCCTCCTTCATGTCCGGTATTGAGCGCATTGAGCAGTTCAACCGCTTCGCCGCCCCTGACCTCGCCGACCACCAGCCGGTCGGGACGCATGCGCAGCGCCTGGCGGACGAGGTCGTGCAGGGTGACGCCGCCCGCGCCCTCGATGTTGGGCGGTCGCGCCTCCAGCCGGACGACGTGCGGATGGTCCGGCCGCAGTTCTGCCGAGTCCTCGACGAGCAGCAGCCGCTCGGCCGGTGAGGCCAGCCCGAGAAGACAGCTCAGCAAGGTGGTCTTCCCTGTACCGGTGCCGCCCGTGACGAGGAAAGCGAGTCGTGCCCTTACGAGCGCCGCCAGCAGTTCTGCTCCGGCCCGGCATACGGATCCCGCCTCTACGAGTTCGGGCAAGGTGAAGGCACGTCCCCGTGGCGACCGCAGAGACAAGCAGGTGCCTCCAGGTGCCACGGGCGCGAGGACGGCGTGCAGGCGCACGCCCCCTGGCAGCCGCGCGTCGACGTACGGTGCCGCGTCGTCGAGCCTTCTGCCCGCCGCGGCGGCGAGGCGCTGGGCGAGCCTGCGGACCTCCCTGTCGTCGGCGAACCGCACCCCCGTGCGCAACAGCATTCCTCGGCTCTCCACCCACACCTCGTCCGGGCCGTTGACCAGCACATCGGTCACCGACGGATCGCGCAGCAGCGGCTCCAGCGGCCCCGCGCCGACCAGGTCGGCGCGGACCTCGCGGGCGAGGCTGAGCACTTCGGCGTCGCCCAACGCGCGTTCCTCCGCCCGCAGCGCCGCGGCCACCGCGCCGGGTGTGGCGGCGCTCCGGCTCTCGACGAGCCGCCCCCTGACGGCTTCCGCCCAGTTCATGGTTCCTCCAGTCGGGTCTTCGGCCTCCGCGCGTCGCGGAGGAGGCGGCGGCTCCATCAGGCCGCCAAGGGGCCGTCGAGCAGCCGGGCGCACAGGCGGGCGAGCCGTCCCCGCACGGGTGGCGCCGCTCGCTCCAGAGCGGCCGGGACTCCGCGTTCGAAGTCGTAGTGGCCCGAGAGCGGGAGGCACAGCGACTCGGCGACGGCACGGGGCGCCAGGCCGCCGGGCGCCGGCCCGCGGGTGACCAGAAGCGGCTCGTCCGGCCCCGCCGCAACGGACCGGGCCGCGAGGACCCCGCGCACCTCCGCCGGGACGAGCAGGACGGTTCGGTCCGCCGTAAGGGCGAGATCCCGTGGCCGGTCGGTGATGACGAGGTCGTAGGCACGCTGTGCGGTCGCCAGGACGGAGGCGACGACCTCGGGCCGCAGCGCGCACGGCCGGTCGTGTGCGTGGGAGAGCACCGCCACCCCCCGCGCGGACGGGACCTCCTCCTCCAGCGCGCGTGGCGCCAGACGTCCGCGCAGCCCCGCGAGATCCGGCCACCGGGTGCCCGGCGTGCCTTCGAGCCCGAGCAGCGTGTCCAGTCCGCCACCCCCGGCGTCGAGATCGACCAGGAGGACCCGCGCCCCGCCGCGGGCGGCCATCAGGGCCAGGGTCGTGGCGAAGACCGACGCGCCGGCTCCGCCGCGCGCCCCGGTGACGGCGATCCGCCTCCCGAAGGCGCCGGGCAGGCACGCCCTGGCCATACGTTCGGCCAGCCAGTCCTCCTCGTCAGGCAGGACGGCGACGCGTTCGGCGCCGAGGTCCATCGCCCGCCGGAACACCGGGACCGTGGCGGCCCTGGCCAGCATGACGACGCCGCCACGGCGCGGAATCCTGCCCGGTAAATCCGCCCCGACCAGGACAAGAGCGGCATTCTGCAAGGAGCCGCGCGCCTCTGCCGTATCGCGCGCGACCGATACTTCGACGGACGCGGCGGCGGCGAGCCGCCGGACCTCGTCGACCAATCCGGGATTCGTGGAAAGCACCAGTGCGTTCATGGGGAACACACTCCCCGAATCGCGCGGATCCCGCTGAGGCGCCTGTGGATAAGTGCGACGACCCCCGCCGGGGGGGAGAGCGGGGGCCGTCGCGATGGTCCGGCTCCGGGGGGGTAGAGCCGGGCCCATCCTTTGGGGGAAAGTCAAGTGGGACGGGTTTGCGCGGTCCCGTCCGCCGCCGTGTCGGCAGATAGTTCATATGCTGCCCGATCACGGACGCTTCCGTCGAGGATCGGCCCTGATAACCATGAGCTTTTTTCTGGTCCCCTCGGCATGGATCACCGAGGGTGATCGAATTGATCCCGCCGAAGATCACCAGGAAAGCGCACCGAATACCCCAATGGCCCCGTTGGGCGAGCTCCATAACCGCGTCGTGCACGCCCCGGCCGGGAACTGCGGAATTTCCGCATCGCCCCTTGTCAGACGGCCGCGGAAGGCGTAGACCGGAAACACGGACGAAGTGTCCGGCACGGCACCCCGGTACCCACGCGCGAACAGCCACGGAAGGCGCCGCCGCGACGGGCAGAGCCCGATCCGGCGATGACGAATTGCACGCCTGGTAGCCGAGCGTGACGTGAAGGCGGGTGGCGTCACCGAGCACGATCCGGAAGACGCCGCCCGTCACCTCCCGGCGCGCGCCCGTCCAGGGCCCGGAACAGCCGGTTCAGCCGCGCTGCATGGCCTCGCAGAGCGTCTGGGAGTCCCGTGCGCCGTGCACGACCGCGTCGGCGCAGTGCTTGATCCACTCGGCGACGCCCTCTCCGGTCCCGGACAGGTAGCCGTCGAAGGCCTTGCGGTACTCCGCCTCGAGTTCCATGTGCCCGACCTCGGGGGAGACCAGCGCCTTGGGGTCGAGACCGCGGTCGATGAGCGTCAGCCGGGCCGCGGCGCGCGCGACGAGGCCGTCGGCCGAGCCGAACGGCCGAAGGGCGAGCAGTTCCCCGTGGACGATGGCGGAGACCACCACGGCGGGCGCCTTGGACTTCCCCGTGAGCAGGTCGCTCAGCGCGTCGAGGCGGGCCGCCACCTCGCTGGCGGAAGGAGACCCCTCGCTACGGGGCCGTCCCAGCTCGTCGGACGAGACGACGTCACGGGCCGCGAGGACGTGGAGGCGCGCGAAGACCTGCCGGGGCGCGGTCTTCCAGGCCGCACCGAGCGGCCCCATCTCGCCGGAGATCCGCAGCGCGCCCTGGACCAGCGGATGCGTGGCGTGCCCGGCGCGCACCTCCTCCAGGTGCGCCTGGGCGCCTTCCAGCGCCGCCGAGGCTCGCGCGCCGCGCAGCAGCGACTCGGTCGAGACCTCGGTGCTCTTGCGCCGCAGGACGCGGTGCCCGCGAAGCCTGTCGACGGCTTGGCGGGCCGTGTCGCAGGCCTCCTCGACGCCGGGAAGCAGAGAGACTTGAAGAAGAGCGTCGTCCACGGGGCAGAGGTTACACAGGCAGGCGACGTGTCCTGCGTCACGTACTATTTGTAAGGAAACCTTGAAGTAAGTCCGTACTTGACAGCCCACACCGGCTCCCCGATTAAGTGGAAGTCCCCAGGGCATGACCGCGGCACTAAGGAGCACCCCGTGAGCCAGGAAGCGCTGTCGAATCTTTTGCGGGAGAACCGCAGGTTCGCGCCGCCGGCGGACCTCGCCGCGCAGGCGAACGTCAAGGAGTCGGCCTACGCGGAGGCGGCCGACGACCGCCTCGGCTTCTGGTCGCGCCAGGCCGAGCGGCTGGACTGGGCGACGCCCTGGACTCAGGTGCTCGACTGGAGCAACGCCCCCTTCGCCAAGTGGTTCGTGGGCGGCGAGCTGAACATCGCCTACAACTGCGTCGACCGCCACGTCGAGGCGGGCAACGGCGGCAGGGTGGCCTTCCACTGGGAGGGCGAGCCCGGCGACACGAGGACGATCACGTACACCGAACTCAAGGACGAGGTCTGCAAGGCGGCCAACGCGCTCACCGAACTGGGCGTGACCAAGGGCGACCGGGTAGCCATCTACATGCCCATGATCCCCGAGACCGCGGTGGCGATGCTCGCCTGCGCGAGGATCGGCGCCACCCACTCCGTCGTCTTCGGCGGCTTCTCCGTCAGCGCCCTGCGCAGCCGCATCGAGGACGCCCAGGCCAAGCTCGTCATCACCGCCGACGGCGGGTACCGGCGCGGCGCCCCCAGCGCGCTCAAGCCGACCGTGGACCAGGCGGTCACCGACACCGTCGAGAACGTCCTCGTCGTCCGCCGCACCGGCCAGGACGTCGAGTGGACCGACCGCGACCTGTGGTGGCACGACGTCGTCGACAGGCAGTCCGCCGAGCACACGGCGCAGCCGCACGAGGCCGAGCACCCCCTGTTCATCCTCTACACCTCCGGGACGACCGGGAAGCCGAAGGGCATCCTGCACACCACCGGCGGCTACCTCACCCAGGTCGCCTACACCCACTGGGCGGTGTTCGACCTCAAGCCGGAGACCGACGTCTACTGGTGCACCGCGGACGTCGGGTGGGTGACCGGCCACTCCTACCTCGTCTACGGGCCGCTAGCCAACGGCGCCACCTCCGTCATGTACGAGGGCACCCCGGACACCCCGCACAAGGGGCGCTGGTGGGAGATCATCGAGAAGTACCGCGTCACCGTCCTCTACACGGCGCCCACGGCGATCCGCACGTGCATGAAGTGGGGCGACGCGATCCCCGCGGAGTTCGACCTGTCCAGCCTGCGCGTCCTCGGCTCCGTCGGCGAGCCGATCAACCCCGAGGCCTACGTCTGGTACCGCGAGCGCATCGGCGGGGGCCGCATCCCGGTCGTCGACACCTGGTGGCAGACCGAGACCGGCGCGATGATGATCAGCCCGCTGCCCGGCGTGACGCACGGCAAGCCCGGTGCGGCGATGCGCCCGCTGCCGGGCATCTCCGCCGACGTCGTCGACGGCGAAGCCAACCCCGTGCCTGACGGGTCGGGCGGCTTCCTCGTCCTCACCGAGCCGTGGCCGTCGATGGCCCGGACGATCTGGGGCAACCCCGATAGGTTCGTCGAGACCTACTGGTCGCGTTGGCCTGGCCTCTACTTCGCCGGAGACGGGGCGAAGAAGGACGAGGACGGCGACCTGTGGATGCTCGGCCGCGTCGACGACGTCATGCTCGTCTCCGGCCACAACATCTCCACCACCGAGGTCGAGAGCGCGCTCGTCGGGCACCCGAGGGTGGCCGAGGCCGCCGTGGTCGGCGCGAACGACCCCGTCACGGGCAAGGCGATCGCGGCGTTCGTCATCGTGCGCGGCGAGGGCGAGGTGGACGTGGAGGAGCTGCGCGCCCACGTCGGCCAGACCCTCGGGCCGATCGCGAAGCCGAAGCAGGTGCTCATCGTCCCCGAGCTGCCGAAGACCCGTTCCGGCAAGATCGTCCGGCGCATCCTGCAGGACATCGCCGAGGGCCGGGAGATCGGTGACGCGACGACCCTCGCCGACGCCGGCGTGATGGACTCCATCAAAAAGGCGCTCGACATCTGAGATCACCACGGAGTGCCCCGGATCGGTCCGGGGCACTCCGCTGTCTGACCACCCGGATACGATCGGTGAAAGATCGGCGGCGCCACGCGCTCCACACCGTCCAGTAGGGGGTCCCCATGGGTCGATCGAACGTCGAGGAGCAGAGCCTGGGCGAACTCGTGGCCTCGGCCACGGGCAATGTCCAGAAGATCGTCCGCGCCGAGATCGAACTCGCCAAGATCGAGCTCAAGGACGACGCCAAGAAGGCGGCGATAGGCGGCGTGCTGTTCGCCGTCGCGGGCCTGATGGCCGGGATGATCGTCATCCTGCTGTCCATCGCCTTCGCCTATGCCCTGGTCGGCCTCGGCATGTGGCACTGGGCCGCGTTCGCCCTCGTCGCCGCGCTCTACCTGCTGCTCGCCGCGGTGCTCATCCTCATCGGCTGGCTGCGGATCAAGAAGATCGACGGTGCGCGCCGCACCCGTGAGACCCTCTCCGACGGCGTGAAGATGCTCAAGAGAACCCGTGAGCATTGACATCCCAGGCCCCTGGACGCACCGGGACGTGAGCGCCGGGGGCACCCGGTTCCACGTGGCCGAGCAGGGCGAGGGCCCGCTCGTGCTGCTGCTGCACGGCTTCCCGGAGTTCTGGTGGAGCTGGCACCACCAGCTCGAGGCCCTGGCCGCGGCCGGATACCGCGCCGCGGCCGTCGATCTGCGCGGGTACGGGGGGAGCGACAAGCCGCCGCGCGGTTACGACCTCGTCACCCTCGCGGGCGACGCCGCAGGGCTGGTGCGCGCCCTCGGCGAGGCCAACGCGGTGGTCGTCGGGCACGACTGGGGCGGCCTGCTGGCCTGGACGATGGCGGTCTACCACCCGAAGGTGGTGCAGCGGCTCGTCGCGGTCTCCGCGCCGCACCCGCTGCGCGTCCGCCGCGCCCCTCGCACGCCGTGGATGCTCCAGGCCCTGCTCAACCAGGCGCCGTTCCTGCCCGAGCGGCGGCTGACGGAGTTCAACGGGGCGCGCGCGTCCCGTCTGCTGGAGCGCTGGTCGTCGCCGGGATGGCCCGATCCGGTCACCGACCGGCAGGTCAGGGCCGCGGTGCAGATCCCGGGCGTCGCGCACTGCTCGCAGGAGTACCACAGGTGGTTCCTGCGCTCGGTGCTGCGTCCTGACGGCCTGCGTTACGCGCACCGTATGGCCGCGCCCGTCCATGCGCCCACCTTGCACCTGCACGGGGCGCGAGACCCCGCGTTCCCCGCTTCGGTCGCCCAGGGCTCCGGCCAGTACGTCGAGGCCGATTACACCTGGAAGACGATCGACCACGCCGGGCACTTCCCGCACGAGGAGAAGCCCGCCGCGTTCAACGCCGAGCTCCTCGGCTGGCTGGGGCGCTGACATGCGCGACCGCGACACCGGCGGACGCCCCCGCAACGCCCGTCCCCGCGACGCCTACGGCCGTCCGCTCCCGTACGGCGCCGAGGGCGTCCCCACGATGCCGGACGAACTCGACCTCGACGCCGCGGGCACCCTCGCCGAGGCCCGCCGGCTGCTGGCCGCCGACCGCCCGTTCCACGCGCACGAGGTCCTCGAGGCCCGCTGGAAGTCCTGCCCTCCCGAGGAGCGGCCCCTGTGGCGCGCGCTGGCCCAGCTCGCCGTGGGCCTGACCCACGAGCGGCGAGGCAACGCCAAGGGCGCTGACGCCCTTTTCACGCGCGCGACGAGGGATCTGGCGGCGTACACCGGCCCCTCTTTCGGGCTGGATCTCCCCGCGGTCAGCCGGACCGCCGTGTCCGAGCGCGACCTGCGGCTGTGACGGGCCGGGTCAGTCGGCGCACTCGTGGGTGTCGGCGGGCCTCGTCGCGTCCCGCCCGGCCGTCGCGTCCGGCATGACCTCGTCGGCGGTCAGGGCGTAACCGGTGTCCTGGTCGGACATCGCGGCGGCGAAGATGACGCCGAAGACCGCGCCCTCCTCGGTGAGCAGCGGGCCGCCGGAGTTGCCGGGTTCGACCGTGCCGCGCAGGGAGTAGATCTCGCGGGTGACCTGGCTGCTGCGGTAGATGTCCGGGCCCTTGGCCTTCTGCCGCGAGCTGATCTTCGCGGCGCGCACCGTGTAGGGCCGGTTCTTGGGGAAGCCCGCGACGACCGCGGCGTCTCCCCGCTCGGCCTCGGTGTCCCACTTCAGGGCCTTCGCGCGGAGGCCGGGCACATGGATGATGGCGACGTCCCGCGAGGGGTCGTAGAGCACGACCCGACCCTCGAACTCGCGCGAGCCGACCTGGATCGACAGCGACCCCTCGGTGCCCGCGACGACGTGCGCGTTGGTCATCAGCCGCTCGGGCGCGAAGACGAAGCCGGTGCCTTCGATCCGGCGCTGGCGCGGTTCGGTCGCGCAGTCCGGCGCGGTGCCGACGATCTTGGCGATGCTGCGCCGGGCATTGAGCAGGGCGGGCGAGGACTCGACGGACTTGTCGGGCGGGCCCACGTCGACCAGCGGTTCGCCGCCGAGCCCGTTGAAGACCTTCGGGAAGTCGGTGCCGCCGACGAACTTGTCGAACGACTCGGCCCACCGGTCGGCGGCCAGCGGCATGGCCTGGTCGACGCCGCGCAGCACCGCCGAGCTGTGCACCTGCCTGGACAGCGCGCGGATCGGCGACTGGTCGAGCAGCACGACGCCGATGAACCAGGCGACCAGCATGAGCGACAGCACGCTCACCACGGCGCCGCCCGCCGCGTCCAGGGCCCGCGCGCTGTCGCCGGTGACCCGGTTGCGCAGTACCGCGCCCGCCGAGGAGGCGATGAGCTGGCCGAACGTGGCGGCCAGGAAGGCGATGACGATCGCCAGCAGCGCCTGCTGCGCCTCTCCTTCGACGACCCAGGTGACGAGCGGCGGCGCGATGAGCACGCCGAGGACGCCGCCGCCGACGAAGCCGACGAAGCTGAGCAGGCCGACGATGAAACCCTGCCGGTAGCCAGAAACGGCGAAGAGCACGATCAGAACGATCAGGATGACATCAAGGAGGTGGTCGCCCAGCACCGCTTCAAACTACCGGGAGATCCACGTTTTGAGAGTCCCCTGAGGGGACGAGATGGTGACCGGGCGTGTCACCGTACAGAGTGATTCATCCCCGTGCGGCCAGATTGAGGACTTCTGGGGGAAGGTCCTCCACCCGGGTCTCGTCCCAAGGCACCGCCCAGCCTCCGGCGTCCAGGACATTGGTGAGCAGACCCGCCGTGAAGCCCCAGACCAGCATGTCCCGCACCTTGAAGGCCGGTCCGACGAAACCGCCGGGGGCGCGCAGCGCGATCCGGTTGTCCGGATCGACGAGCTCGGCGATCGGCACCCTGGAGACGGAGGCGACCTCCCCCGGATGGCCCGGAGACACCGCGCAAGGGGTGTGCCACCAGCCGGCGACGGGAGTGACCCGGAAGTCGCTCCGCGAGAGGTAGAGCTCCGGAAGGGCCCCCAGAACCTCCACGCCCGACGGCTCCACCCCCGTCTCCTCCTGCGCCTCGCGCAGCGCCGCGCCCACCGGGCCGCCGTCCTCGGGGTCGAGGGAGCCACCGGGGAAGGCGGGCTGCCCCGCGTGCTTCTTCAGCGTCGCGGCGCGCTCCAGCAGCAGGACGTCGGGGCCGTCAGGGCCCTCCCCGAAGAGGATCAGGACGGCGGCCGGACGCGCGGACGGGGAAGGGCGCATGAAGGGGGGCACCGGAAGGTGCGGCGCCCGTTCGCGGAAGAGATCGAGCCATGAAGGAATCACGTTCGGGCAACACCCCTGGGGACGAGAATATTCACGATGGGCACCGGCGGGCAGGCCCGCGCAGGGGTCCGCCGCCCTCAGTGAGACTACCCGCCGGTATCCTCGCGGCTCCCTATTCCCGGAAGCCCAGCGCGTCAGTGGGACGCGGCCGCAGCGCCGCCCGTCCCGCAAGCAGCAGCGCGGCGAAGGCCGGCAGCACCCCTGCCGCGACGACCGTGGCGTACGTCGTGCCGGGGAAGGTGAGTGCGCCGCCCGCCATCGCCGAGGCGTAGGCGCTCAGCGTGACCAGGGCGATCGCGGTGCCGAGTCCCGTCGCCAGCAGGGCCAGTGGCAGCGTCTCCCAGGCCAGCGACCGCATGATCTGGCTCTTGGTCGCGCCGACCAGCCTCAGCAGCGCCAGTTCCCTGCTCCTCCCGAGGGTCGCCACGGCGAGTGTGTTGACCAGCGAGATCACCGCGAAGGCGATGATCATCCCGAGGGCGACGTAGTTGGCCGATGAAGTCCCGGGCAGAGCCGCGGAAGGCGACGCGGCGCCTACCGACCCGCCCAGCGCGGCGGAGATGTCCGCGCCGGTGATGCCCCGGCCCGCGACCAGCAGGAAGTCGCTCATCGGGTCGTCCACATGGCCCGCGACGGTCGCGTAGGGAAGGGTCACTTGGGCGAAGCCCAGTCCGCTCCTGTACACCGCGACGACTTCCGCCGTCACCGGGGTGCCGTCCCCCAGCGCCATCTCCACCAGGTCGCCTACCGCCATGCCGAGCCGCTCCTGGACGGCCATCGTGCCTTCACGCAGGTCCACGAGGGAGCCTTCGACCGTGCGGAGGTCCATCGTCTTGTCCAGCCCCTCGGGCGTGACCCCTTGGGCACGGTAAGGCGAGGAGACCGTCCGCACCGTCGTCCGCACCACCTCGGTGACCGCCTCCACGCCCGGCATCCGCCGGAGCGCCTGCGCGTCCTGCGCCGGAACCTTGGGACCGACGACGAGGCCGGCGCGGATCCCGTCTCGCAACTGGTCCTCGGCGGCCTCGTCGAGGGTGCTTCCGGCGGCCAGGAGGGTGCAGCCGAGCGCGACGACCAGGGTCAGCGGCGCGACCACCGCGGCGGCCCTGTCCGCGCCCGTGCGCAGCTGCTCGGCCGCCAGCCGGCCCGCCGCGCCCGTCCGGCGCAGGGGAGGCGCGATCACGGCGGCGACGACCCGGACGAGCAGCGGGCCGAGCAGGGCCGCCGCGAGGCTCCAGACGAGCGCGGTCAGCGGAGTGAGCGGGCCCGCGCCGCGGTCGGTGGACACCGACGACAGCGTCAGGGTGAGGACGACGGCGCCGCCGGCCGCCGCGACGCCCGCGGCGACCCTCAGGGGCGCGATGCGGAACCCGCCGGGGGCCGCCTCGCCCAGCGCCTCGACCGGGCGGACCCGGCCCGCCCTGCGCCCCGACAGACGGGCCGCCGCCCAAGCCGCCGCCAGGCTCCCGGCGATCGCGGCGGGCGCCGGAAGAAAGCCGGTCACCAGGGGCAGGTTCGGCGGAATCGCCCCGAGATCGACGAATGCCTCGTGCAGCCTCCCCGCGAGGAGAAGCCCCGTCAACGCGCCCGGCACCGCGGCGGCGAGGGCGACGATCAGCGCCTCCTGCCCCAGCATCCGGCTCAGCTGGGCCGGGGTCGCGGCCACCGCGCGCAGCAGGGCGAGTTCCCGGCGGCGCTGAAGACCGGCGAGCGCGAAGATCCCGGAGACGGCCAGCACGGCGACGATGAGGGAGGTGCCCGCGAGGGCTCCCCCCATGCTCATCAGCCGGGTACGGGCGGCGCTCGCGTCGGGGAATTCGGCGTTCCCCCTGGCGTCGCCCGTGTGGACCTCGGCTTCAGTCCCGGAGAGCTCCGCCCGGAGGTCCGCCGCGGACACCTCGCCGAAGACGCCGAACGCGGCGGCCATTCCCGGACGGGCGAGGGCCGGCGCCTCCTCCGGCGCGAAGAAGACCGAACGCTGGGAGGCCAGCCTTTGAGCGGTCACTCCGACGACGGTGTAGTCGCGCGTTCCCGTCGGAGTGCGCACGGTAAGGACGTCGCCCGGTACCGCCCCTCCGTCGACCGCGATCTCTCCGGACCTCCGCGGCTCCCTTCCTTCCCCGATCGTGAACGGGGTGAGGACGGCCGAGTCCCACGAGTGCCCCCAGGAACGCTCACCCGACCCGCGCTCAAGGTAGACGGGTATCTCCACCTCGGGGACGACCTCGGATACGCCCGGTACGGTACGCAGCCTGTCCGCGACCTCAAGGGGCAGCCACGGCCTTTCCGTCACGGCCTTGTGCTTGATCTTCGTCTTGTCCTTCTTCTGCTTGACGAGGTCGATGCTCAGATCGCCGGAGACGACGACGGGGGTCCCGGCGTACCTCTCGGGCGCGACCGAGCCGCGCAGGCCGGTGTCCATGAGCGTCGCGCAGGCCGACACCAAGGCCGCCGCGCAGAAAAGGGCGACGAAGGCGCCCGCGAAGGCCGACTTGCGGTACCGCAGCGAGTTCAGGACCAGGAACCTCACGCCCAGGCCCCCAGCTTCGTCATGCGGTCGGCGACCTGTCCGGCGGTCGGCGCCGCGAGCGTGTCGACGATCCGCCCGTCGGCCAGGAACAGCACCGCGTCGGCGTAGGAGGCCGCCACGGGGTCGTGGGTGACCATGACGACGGTCTGGCCCAGTTCGTCGACGGTCCGGCGGAGCAGCGTCAGCACCTCGCGCGCCGTCATGGTGTCCAGGGCGCCGGTCGGCTCGTCGCCGAAGAGCACCTCGGGGTCGGCGACGAGCGCCCGCGCGATCGCCACCCGCTGCTGCTGCCCGCCGGACAGCTCGCCGGGCCGGTGCCCGGCCCTGCCTTCCAGGCCCACCCGGGCGAGGATCTCCCGGACGCGTTCGCGGTCGATCCTCGCGCCCGCGAGACGCAGCGGAAGAGTGACGTTGTCCCTGACGGTCAAGGACGGGACGAGATTGAACGCCTGGAAGACGAACCCGATCCTTTCGCGCCGCAGAATCGTCAGCCTCTTCTCGTCCATCCTCGTCAGGTCGGTAGCGCCGAGCCGGACCTTCCCGGAACTGACGCGGTCGAGTCCCGCCGCGCAGTGGAGGAACGTGCTCTTGCCGGAGCCGGAGGGCCCCATCACCGCCGTGAAACGCCCCCGGGGCAGCCCGACCGTGACGTCCCGCAGCGCCGCGACCGCCCTTCTGCCCTTGCCGTAGACCTTGCTCACCCCGTCGAGCGCCACCGCGTGTCCCGTGGCCGCCCTCACCCTGTCGCTCATGCCTTCCATGCTGGTCAAAGGGGGGTCGCCGAGACAGGGACGCCGTCATCGATCACCCATGACCTCGTCATGGGTAGGGTCGTGACGTGATCCGTCTGCTGCTCGCCGAAGACCAGCACGTGGTCCGCGCCGCCCTGGTGACCCTGCTCGGCCTGGAGCCCGACCTGGAGGTCGTCGCCGAGGCCGCCACGGGCGAGGAGGCGGTGGCGCGGGCGCTGGTGGAGCGGCCCGACGTGGCGGTCATGGACATCGACATGCCCGTCCTGGACGGCCTCGGCGCGAGCGAACGGCTCCGCGATCGGCTGCCCGGCTGCCGGATCCTCCTGCTCACCGGCCACGGCAAGCCTGGCCACCTCAAGCGCGCGCTGTCCGCGGGCGTCACGGGGTTCCTGCTGAAGACGGCGCCTCCGGACCGGCTGGCCGCCGCCATCCGCGACGTGGCGCAGGGCCGCCGGGTGCTCGACCCGGAGCTCGCCGTCGCCGCGTGGGACCTCGCCGACAACCCTCTGACGCCGCGCGAGACCGATGTCCTGCGGCTGGCCGCCGCCGGAGCCGACGCCGCGGAGATCGCGGGCTCGCTCTTCCTCTCCGCCGGGACCGTCCGCAACCACCTCACCGCGATCGTCGCCAAGCTCGGCGCGCGCAACCGCACCGACGCGGTGCGCGTGGCCGTGGAGGCCGGCTGGCTGTGACCGCTCAGGAGGGCGGCAGCTCGGCCGCCAGCCTGAACCACCGGCCGTCCCGGCTGACGCTGAGCGCGCCGCCCTGCGCCGCGAGGCGGGTGGCGAGGTTGCCCAGGCCCGCGCCGGGCGGGCCGGGCCGTGCGGCCGGATCAAGCCCGTCGCTGGCCACTTCGAGGCGGACGGGCCCCGGCCCGGACGCCACGGTGATCTCGCAGCGGCCCGCCGCGCCGTGTTTGAGCACGTTGGTCACCGCCTCGCGCAGTACGGGGCCCAGCACGGCCGCGGTCCGATCCGGCACCGGACCGCCGTCCCTGACCGCCACGACGATCCCCGCCGTCTCCAGCACCGCGCGGGCCGACTCCAGTTCCTCGACCAGCAGGGGTGTTCGCGCCGTCCCCGCGGCCCCGCGGAGATCGGCGCGGGCGCGCTCGGCGAGCCCGGCGGCGGCGTCGAGCTCCGCGCGGGCCCGCGGCGGGTCGGCCTCCAGCAGCCGGGCGGCCACCTCGCACTTGAGCAGGACCGCGGCGAGGTTGTGACCGAGCAGGTCGTGCAGGTCCCGGGCCGCACGCAACCGCTCCTGGAGGGCCGCGGCGCGGGCCATCCCCTCCCCCGCGGCCCGCAGCTCCCGCACCTGCCGGGCGAGCAGGACGAGCCCGCGCACCACGACACCCGTCACCAGGACGCTCACGGCGAGGTTCACCACGACGGGCGCGGGCTGCCCGAGGAGTGCCGCCGCCCCCGCGACCACGGCCATGACCAGTGCCGTGAGCGACCACGCCGCCGCGGGCGGCAAGGCGATGAGCAGCGATCCCGCGAAGAAGCCGGGAGCGCCCACCCAGGAGACGCCGAGCCAGGGCAAAGGCAGGAAGCTCAACGCGCCTTGCAGGAGGAGCACGGAAGCCGTCCTGCGGTAGCCGCGCATCCAGCCGAGCTGCACGGCGCAGACGGCGACGAGCAGGACGACCGCGTAAGGCATCAGGTACAGCGGCGTCTGCAAGAGCCCCTTGAAGCAGAACCCCACAAGGACGGTGGCCAGCAGCACCACCGAAAGCCGTGCGGACGCACGGTCGACGGACGGGAGCGCCCCCTCCGTGACGGGAGCGGACGCCTCCACCGTGAACCGGCCGTCGGCGCCCAGCTCCGAGGTAAGGGTCCCGCCCGCCTTCCGGAGCCGTTCCGCGAGCCCGTCGAGGGCGCTCGCGGGCCTTTCCGCGGCGCGGACGCCGTCGTCGCTCACCCGCAGGACGACGCGACCGTCGCGGTGCTCGGTCTCGATGGCGCAGACCCGGGCGGTGCCCTCGGCGACCACCCGGGTGACCGCCTCGCGCAAGGCGGCGGCCAAGAGGGACCCGGTCGCGCCGAGCGGCTCGGTGTGGCCCACGCCGACCCGCGCCTCGATGCCCGCGGCGGCGAGCAGCGTCCGGGCCGCGGACACCTCGGGGGCCAGTGAGAGGCCGCGGAACTCCGCGGCCGTCGTGCGGACCGCCGCGAGGGCGGCACGCGCGTCGGCGAGCAGCGCGCCGAGCGAGGCCGCGGTCGGCCCGGGCCGCGCCGCCTCCCGCGCGAGTGCCGCGAGCCCGGCGTCGAGCCGTCCGCGCAGCTCTTCGGCGATGCGCAGGCGCTCCTCCGCGGCGGCGTTGCCGGCCGCGGTCAGCCGGGCCGCCGCGACCGCCTCGACCTGGGCGGCGAGGCGGGTCAGCCCGTAGACGACGAGGGCCATGATCGCCGCGGTGACCGCCGAGTCCAGCGCGGTGGCGCCGACGCCGCTGCGCAGGGCCGCCACGGGGAAGGCGGCGGAGGCCATCAGCAGCGCCCCGGCCTTCGCCGCGCGGCCTTCGGTGAGCAGCAGGGAACCCGCGAGGAGGCCGAAGAGTCCCACGGAAACGTCGAGGCAAAGCACGGCGGTGAAGGTGAGGACCACCTGGAGCGCCAAGGGCACCGGCCCCGGCCATCGGTAGAGCACGTGCCGTAGTTGGAGCACGAAGAGCGCCAGCACGGCGGCGATGGCGAGCGCGGCGCCCCACGCGCCCGGTGCGCGGCTCGGGGCGGCCAGCACATAGACGGCGCAGAAGCTCAGCAGCACCAGGACGACGGTCACCCGCGCGGAAGCCGCGGCACCGCCGACACGTCCCCTGAAAGCCACTGGATCCCGACATCCCCCCACGAGCGCAGGAGGATCCTAGCCCTGCCCCGTCAGGCGAAGGAACGGTCGCGGATGAGCTTGCGGGCGACCTCCGGATCGGTGGGGCCGAGGCCGAAGGACGGGCAGTCCTGAGCGAGGGGGCAGGCCCCGCAGGCGGGCCGACGGGCGTGGCAGCGACGCCGCCCGTGCCAGATCAGCCGGTGCGACAGGAGCGTCCAGTCCTTCTTCGGGAACATCCCGGCGATCTCGGCCTCGACCTTGACCGGATCGTCCTCCTCCGTCCACCCGAACCGCCGCACGACCCGCCCGAAATGCGTGTCCACCGTCAGCCCCGGCGCCCCGAACGCGTCGCCGAGGACCACGTTGGCGGTCTTGCGTCCGACACCGGGGAGGGTGACGAGGTCGGCGAGGCGGCCCGGGACCTCGCCGTCGAACCTGTCGCGGATCGCCGCGGAGAGGCCCATGATCGACTTGGTCTTGGCGCGGAAGAAACCGGTCGGCTTGATGATCGTCTCGACGTCCTCGGGGTCGGCGGCCGCGAGATCGTCCGGGGTCGGATACTTGGCGAACAGCGCGGGGGTGGTCAGGTTCACCCGGGAGTCCGTCGTCTGGGCCGACATCACCGTGGCCACCAGGAGCTGGAACGGGTTCGTGAAGTTCAGCTCGCAGTGCGCGTCCGGGTAGGTCGCGCCCAGCGTCCGGTTCATCCGCCGGGCGCGCCGTACGAGGCCGAGCCGTGTCTCGTCCTGGAACCGCTTCGCCCTCTGCCGGGAGGTCACCTGCGTCGCCATAGCGCCAGGGTAGGACCTCCGGCCCTGTCCCTGCGCCTTCTCCAGGGAGCCGCGGCTCAGGCGGCGAGCGTCCGGTCCTGCGGCACGAACCCGCCTCGCGGCCCGGACTCGGCGCCGGCGGATCGGCGGGGCGGCGCCCAGGAGACCTCGGCCCTCCCCGCACAGGAATCGCGCGGCGGTGGCGGCCGCGCCCGCAAGGGAACGTGATCATCGGCCTTCCGGTCAGCCCAGGGCGGTGCGCAGAGCCGTGAACGCGACCTTGGGGTCGGTGAGGCCGTGGTACATCGGCGGGATGGGCCTGGTGATCCCGTAGTGGTGGTAGACGGCGATCATGGCGGTGCGCACGGAGTACTCCACAGTGAAGACGACGCCTTCGGGGACCTCCGTGAACTGGCCCAGGAACGCGTAGTTCTGCGCGCCCTTCGGGATCACGTACGGACGGTCGCGCACGGCCCGTGGCATGAACTGGGAATCGATGTAGGGCATCTGGACCGTCGTGATCCGCGTCGTCCGGCGCACCTCGTCGGCGATGTCGTCGAAGCCGAGGTGGCCGAGCAGCTCGTCGAGGACCTCCGCGCCCGTGCAGTCGTCCATGGCCTTGCCCACGTAGTCGCCGGGACGGTCGCCGAACAGGCTGTAACCCCACAGCGTGTACGTGTCCGGGTCCTGGTCCCGGAAGTGCGGCTGCGCGGGGACCACGATGGACAGCAGCCAGGACGAGTCCTTCCACGTCACCAGAGCGCCCGAGCCGGGGACGTTGCCCGTGTAGGCGGTGATGCGGTCGAGCAGAGCGGGGCCGTGCAAGGTGAGGGTGAAGGACTCCCACTTGCTTTCGTCCACCGAGGAGCTGAACGCCTGGGGACGACCGAAGTCGGGGGCCTTGGCGGCGAGCCGCTCCCACAGCCGCCACGATCCGTCGCGCTTGTCCCGGATCAACTCCGGCACGGTGTCCCGGTCGCCGTAGGCGGTGTCGGCGGTCATCGAGCCGAGGGTGAGGAACACCCTGTCGGCGGGGTCCACCTCGATCAGAGCGGTCTCGCCTCCGCGCGTCACCTCGAGCGCGGCCACCCGTCGGCAGGCGGCGTCGGCGAAGCGCACGTCCGTGACGGTCGTCCCGAACTCGGTGCGGACGCCCTTGCCCTCCAGCCAGCGGTGGATGGGCAGGATGACCGAGTCGTACTGGTTGTACTTGCTGCGGCGGACGCCGGACAGCGTGTGGATCCGGTCGAACTCCTGCACGAAGGCCAGGAAGTAACGGCGCAGCTCGATCGCCGAATGCCAGGTCTGGAACGCGAAGGTGGTCCGCCACATGCACCAGAAGTTGGTCTCGAAGAACCCTGGCTGGAAGAACTCGTCGATCCTCCGGGACCCGATGAGCCGCTCGGGCAGGGCCAGCAGGCGCATCAGATCGGCCCGGGAACGGGTGTCGAAGCCGAGGTCCGCGGCGTCGGCGATGGACCGGTCGCCGCGGATGATCCGGGACCGGGAACGCGTCGGGTGCTCGATGTTGAACGCCAGGAACTCCTGCCGGACGGAGATGACCGGATCGTCGAGCGTCGGGATGGACTCCAGGAGGTTCCAGAGGCAGACGTAGTGCTCCTCCTCGAACATCCGGCCGCCGCGCGTCACGTAGCCGCCCTCGGCGGTGGGCGCTTTCGACCCGTCCATGGACCCGCCGACGACCGGGAGCTGCTCCAGGATCGTGATCTCCCTGCCGGGCACCCCGGCGTCCCGCACGAGGAACGCCGCGGCGGCGAGCGCCCCGATGCCGCCGCCGACCAGGTAGACCTTGCCCGAGCCGTAGCGCGCCATCGTGTTCCTCCCTGATCATCGCTCTCGGCAGACCTGCCCGGCTTCTACGCCTTTCAGCGCCGCGCTTTCCCGACGGAACGCCCATTTCTCTGCAACCTCGGTGTCCTGTCGGCGCTGCCGGCCGGTGCCGATCGCCCTCGTCTCCCGTCGGCCGACTACCGCGGGCGCGGGCCTTGACAAGCCGGACCTCCTATGACGAATCAGCTGGTGAACGGCAATGTGGATCACCCATCGGCGGTATGCGGGATGACCGCGAACGGTTGATGTGCGGGCGGGATCTTCGGCCTAACGTCGGTGGGGATGACGAGGAGGCGGAAAAATGTTCGGGAATCCGCGTGCGGGATGTCGAGGAAGCCGGTGCGGCTCCGACCAGGGGGTGACAGCGTGCCGGAAGGGCACCGAAGAGAGGGGCGAAGATGAAGTACCTGATGATGATCTACGGCAACCAGGAGAAGTGGGAGTCGATGCCCGCGGAGGAATGGCCGGAGGTCATCGCCGCGCAAGACGCCTTCAACAAGCGCTTCATGGAATCCGGCGAGCTGCTGGGCGCCTATGGCCTCGCCGACGCGGTGGACTCCCGGCTCGTGCGCCGCGTGGACGGCGCGCCTGCGGTCACCGACGGCCCGTACCTGGAGACCAAGGAGTACATGGCGAGCTTCTACCTGCTGGACGTCGACTCCGAGGCGCGGGCGCTGGAGATCGCCGCCGCGATGCCGGGCGCCGATCAGTTCCCGATCGAGGTCTGGCCCGTACCACACGAGGCGCCCCGCCCGTGATGCCGAGCCGTCCCGCCGAGGACCTGCTGCGCGATCTCGCGCCGCAGGTCCTCGGGGCCCTCGTGCGCCGGTACGGCCAGTTCGAGGCGTGTGAGGACGCCGTGCAGGAGGCGCTCGCCGCGGCCGTCGCGCAGTGGCCGAAGGAAGGCATCCCGGAGAACCCGCGCGGCTGGCTCGTCACCGTGGCCGGCCGCCGGCTGCTCGACGCCTTCCGCGCGGAGAACGCCAGGCGCGCCCGGGAGAACGCGCTGGCGGTCGCCACACCGCAGTCCGAACTGCTGGGCGCCGCCGACTCCCCGCCCGAGCGCGACGACTCGCTCACCCTCCTGCTCCTGTGCTGCCATCCGGCGGTGTCGATGCAGAGCCGGATCGCGCTCACCCTGCGCGCGGTAGGCGGGCTCACCACCGCGCAGATCGCGGCGGCGTTCCTGGTGCCGGAGGCGACGATGGCGCAGCGGATCAGCCGGGCCAAACAGGCGATCCGCGCGTCGGGGGCGTCGTTCGCGCTGCCCGCGGAGGCCGAGCTTCCCGAGCGGGTGCGGGCGGTCTCCCGGGTGCTCTATCTGGTCTTCAACGAGGGCTACACCAGCAGCTCCGGCAGCGAGCTCACCGCCCCGCCGCTCGCGGACGAGGCGATCCGGCTTACCAGGCTGCTGCACGCCGCCCGGCCCGGTGATCCCGAGACCACCGGGCTGCTGGCGCTCATGCTGCTGACCGACGCCCGCCGTCCGGCGCGCACCACGGCCGACGGCGACCTGGTCCCGCTGGGCGAACAGGACCGCGCGCTGTGGGATTCCCGCCTCATCGCCGACGGCCTCGCCCTGGTCGGCGAGGCGCTGAGCGGCGGCCCCCTCGGCCCGTACCAGCTCCAGGCCGCGATCGCCGCGGTGCACTGCGAGTCCCCTTCGGTCGCGGAGACCGACTGGCCGCAGATCCTGGGCCTCTACGACCTCCTGCTCAGGTTCGACCCGAGCCCCGTCGTCTCCCTCAACCGCACCGTCGCCCTCGCCATGGTGCGCGGCCCCTCCGTCGCCCTGGAGACCCTGGCCGCCCTCGCCGAAGACCGGCGCCTGGCCGACCACCACCGCTACCACGCCACTCGCGCCCACCTCCTGGAACTGCTGGGCGACGCCCCCGCCGCCGCGGCCGCCTACCTCCAAGCCGCCCACCGCACCCGAAGCCACACCGAACACCGCCACCTCTCCTCCCGCGCCACCCACCTCCACCCACCCGAATGACCGGCCTCCCCACCCCACTTCGCCCACCCGGTCCGCCCCACACCGAAAGACCCGCCCGCCCCTCCGACCGGGTGCTGGGCTGAGCCCGGTGGCTTGCGACCGGGGCGGGATCGAAGGGTTGTCAGGTGCGGAGGTGGGGCTGGGGTGCTTGGAGGTGGGCGGGATGGGGACTCTAGATGTTGAGGTTGTTGGGGGGTGGGGGTACTAGATGTAGAGTTCTCTTGCGTTGGTCCGCCCCTTGGGGGTGGGGAAAGAGGGAACCCGGTGGGAATCCGGGACTGCCCCGCAGCGGTGAAGGGGAACGGAAGCCGTCACAGTGCACTGGGTCCGGGAGGGCCTGGGAAGCGACGGCCGGTAGGCGAGAGGTGTGCGCCCCTGAGTCCGAAGACCTGCCTGCGCTTGTTTCGTCCATAAGCCTCGAGGGAGGGCGGCGGACGCGTGCGCGGAGATCGCCGTGCGCCGTCCTCGTGCGCCTTCGGGCAGTGCTACGAGGGAGAGCAGATGACGGTGACGGTGGCGGCGCACGACCGCGAGCAGGCCATCCGGGAGGCCGCCGCGCGGGTAGCGACGGATCCGGACCAGTCGCGGGTGGCGGCGGGGCTGCTGGCGGAGCTGATCGAAGACGAGGCGGTGGCGGAGGGCGCCGTGTCGTTCTCGGCGGCGGTCGCGCTGGCCTACGGGCAGGGGCTGCTGAACGAGCGGACCGCGGCGTTCGTCGGCGCGCACGCCGGGGAGCTCGACGCGCTCGTCGACGACGCGGGCGACGCGCGCCTGGAGTACTTCGGGATGCGCACGGTCTACGACAGGTACCTGCTGCGCCACCCCGTCACCCGCAAGGTGATGGAGCGGCCGCAGTACTTCTTCCTGCGGGTGGCGTGCGGGCTCGCCGACACGGTCGCCGAGGCCGGGCGGCTGTACGGGCTGATGTCGCGGCTGGAGTACCTGCCGTCGTCGCCGACGCTGTTCAACTCGGGGGCGGCGCGGCCCCAGCTGTCGTCGTGCTTCCTGCTGGACTCGCCGCGCGATGAGCTGGAGTCGATCTACGCCAGGTACGGGCAGGTCGCGCGGCTGTCGAAGTACGCGGGCGGCATCGGGATCGCCTGGTCGCGGATCCGCTCGCGCGGTTCCCTGATCCGGGGCACGAACGGGCACTCCAACGGGATCGTGCCGTGGCTGCGGACCCTCGACGCGTCGGTCGCGGCGGTCAACCAGGGCGGGCGGCGCAAGGGCGCGGCGTGCGTCTACCTGGAGCCGTGGCACGCCGACGTCGAGGAGTTCCTCGAGCTGCGCGACAACACCGGCGAGGACGCCCGGCGCACCCACAACCTCAACCTCGCGCACTGGATCCCCGACGAGTTCATGCGGCGGGTGGACGCCGACGCCGACTGGTCGCTGTTCGACCCGAAGGAGGTGCCCGAGCTCGTCGACCTGTGGGGTGCGGAGTTCGACGCCGCCTACCGGGCGGCGGAGGAGGCCGGCAAGTACGTCAGGCGGGTGTCGGCGCGCGCGCTGTACGGCCGGATGATGCGGACACTCGCGCAGACCGGCAACGGCTGGATGACGTTCAAGGACGCCGCGAACCGGGCCTGCAACCAGACCGCCGAGCCCGGCAACGTGGTGCACCTGTCGAACCTGTGCACCGAGATCCTCGAGGTGACGAGCGACGGCGAGACGGCGGTGTGCAACCTCGGGTCGGTGAACCTCGCCCGGCACGTCGGGCCTGAGGGGTTCGACTTCGCGCGGCTGCGTGAGACCGTCCGGACCGCGGTGCGGTTCCTGGACCGGACGATCGACCGCGGCTTCTATCCGACGGACGAGGCGCGCCGCGCGAACCTGCGGTGGCGTCCGGTGGGCCTGGGCGTGATGGGTCTCGCCGACGTGTTCTTCACGCTGCGGCTGCCGTTCGACTCGGCCGAGGCGCGGGAGCTGTCCACCGCGATCGCCGAGGAGAT
Source organism: Actinocorallia herbida (assembly GCF_003751225.1). NCBI lineage: Bacteria > Bacillati > Actinomycetota > Actinomycetes > Streptosporangiales > Thermomonosporaceae > Actinocorallia > Actinocorallia herbida. The sequence continues at coordinate 9,344,674 of NZ_RJKE01000001.1, read as the reverse complement.
CGCGCTCGCGGCGTACGGGACGTCGTCGGAGCTCGCCGAGGAGCTGGGCGCGCACCCGTCGTACGGCGCCACCCGGGCGGCGCGGGGCGTGCTGCACCCCGACCATTTCCCCGGCGCGGCGCGCGCCGCGGAGTGGGCTGGCCTGCGCGAGCGGGTCGCCCGGACGGGGCTGCGGAACTCGCTGCTCGTCGCGATCGCGCCGACCGCGACGATCGCCTCGATCGCGGGCTGCTACGAGTGCGTCGAGCCGCAGGTCAGCAATGTGTTCAAGCGGGAGACCCTGTCGGGCGAGTTCCTCCAGGTGAACCGCTACCTGGTGCGCGACCTGCGTGAGCGCGGCCTGTGGATCCCCGAGATCCGGGACGCGATCAAGCGCGCAGAGGGGTCGATCCAGGACATTCCGGTCCTCGACGACGACCTCAAGGTGCTCTACCGCACGGCGTGGGAGCTGCCCCAGCGGGCGCTCATCGACCTCGCCGCCGCGCGCACCCCGTTCATCGACCAGTCGCAGTCGCTCAACCTGTTCATGGCGACGCCGACGATCGGCAAGCTCTCCTCGATGTACTCCTACGCCTGGAAGTCGGGGCTGAAGACCACTTATTACCTGCGGTCGCGCCCGGCCACCCGGATCGCGCAGACCACGGTCCCCGCCCAGGCCGCCGCCACCGCGCCCGCGACGGCGCCCGACGGCGTGGCGCCCGTCGCCGTCATCGACGCGGACGCCGTCGCGTGCTCCCTGGAGAACCCCGAGATCTGTGAGGCGTGCCAGTGACCCTGCTCGACCCCGGCATGGACCTGACGCTCCGGCCCATGCGCTACCCGGACTTCTACGACCGCTACCGGGCGGCGATCCGCAACACCTGGACGGTCGAGGAGGTGGACCTCGCCTCCGACCTCGCCGACCTCGGGAAGCTCACGCCCGAGGAACTTCACCTGGTGAAGCGGCTCGTGGCGTTCTTCGCCACGGGCGACTCGATCGTCGCCAACAACCTGGTGCTGAACCTGTACAAGCACGTCAACAGCCCGGAGGCGCGGCTGTACCTTTCGCGCCAGCTGTTCGAGGAGGCCGTGCACGTCCAGTTCTATCTGACGCTGCTGGACACCTACCTCACCGAGGACGCGGAGCGCACCCAGGCGTTCGCGGCGATCGAGCACATCCCGTCGATCCGGGCGAAGGGCGAGTTCTGCTTCAAGTGGATCGACTCGATCTCCGGCCTCGACGAGCTGCGGACCGTCGAGGACCGCCGGGGCTTCCTGCTCAACCTCATCTGCTTCGCCGCGTGCATCGAGGGCCTGTTCTTCTACGGCGCCTTCGCGTACGTCTACTGGCTGCGCTCGCGGGGTCTGCTCAACGGCCTCGCCTCGGGGACGAACTGGGTCTTCCGCGACGAGTCCCTGCACATGGACTTCGCGTTCGCGGTCGTCGACACGGTCCGGGCCGAGGAGCCGGAGCTGTTCGACGACGGGCTCGCGGCGCAGGTCACCGAGATGCTGGAGGAGGCGGTGGCCGCCGAGCTGGCGTTCGCCCACGACCTGTGCGGCGACGGCCTGCCCGGCATGTCGGCCACCGACATGCGCGCCTACCTGGAGTACGTCGCCGACCGTCGGCTCGCCCGGCTCGGCATGCCCGCCCGTTACGGCACGGCCAATCCGTTCGCCTTCATGGAGCTCCAGGACGTACAGGAGCTGTCGAACTTCTTCGAGCGCCGCGTGTCGGCCTACCAGGTCGCGGTCGAGGGATCGGTGGCGTTCGACGAGGATTTCTGATGGCACCCTGGGACGGGCCGCGCATCCGCGTGGCCCGTCCCGTCCTGGCGAATGCGGCACATTGCGGCCGCTCAGCCAGCAGGTGCGAGTCTTTTGTCCGATTGCTCCTTGAATATGCGATGGGTAGGGTGAGGTCGTGACGACGTTCCGGATCAGCGAGGCCGCCGAACTGCTCGGCGTCAGCGCGGACACCGTCCGGCGCTGGGTCGACGGAGGCAGGCTCGCCGCCGAACGCGACGACAACGGGCACCGCATCGTCACCGGCACCGCGCTCGCGGCCTTCGCGCGCGCCCAGGCCGAGACGGACGGAGCCAGTGACCGGTCATCGGCCCGCAACCGGTTCCGCGGCATCGTGACCGAGGTCCGCAAGGACACGGTCATGGCGCAGGTGGAGCTGGCCGCCGGACCCTTCCGGGTCGTCTCGCTGATGAGCCGGCAGGCCGCCGACGAACTCGGGCTCGAGCCCGGAGTCGTCGCGATCGCCGTCATCAAGTCCACGAACGTCGTCGTGGATCTACCGTGATGACCCCCTGAAGGAGACCCCCGTGTTCCGACGCGCGCTCACCCTCGCGCTGCCCGTCCTCCTCGCCTTCACCGCCGCGTGCGGCGGAGGCGACGACAAGGGAGGTGACGCCACCGAAGCCAAGACCGTGACGGTGTTCGCCGCCGCCTCCCTCACCGAGACCTTCACCGAACTGGGCAAGACGTTCGAGGCCGCGCACGAGGGCGTGACGGTCAAGTTCAACTTCGGGTCCAGCGCGACCCTGGCCCAGCAGATCACTCAGGGCGCGCCCGCCGACGTGTTCGCCTCGGCCAGCCCCGCGACCATGCAGACGGTCACCGACGCGTCCCTCGCGGAGGCCCCGACCACGTTCGTCAGCAACAAGCTGGAGATCGCCGTGCCCGCGGGCAACCCGGCGAAGATCGCGGACTTCGCGGACCTGGCGAAGCCGGCCGTCAAGGTCGCGCTCTGCGCCGAGCAGGTCCCGTGCGGCGCCGCGGCGCTGAAGGCGATCGAAGCGGCCGGGCTGAAGATCACTCCGGTCACCCTGGAGCAGGACGTCAAGGCGACCCTCACCAAGGTCACCCTGGGCGAGGTCGACGCGGCCCTCGTCTACCGCACCGACGTGCTCGCCGCGGGCGACAAGGTCGAGGGCATCGCGTTCCCCGAGGCCGACAAGGCGATCAACGACTACCCCGTCGCCGCCCTGAAGGACGCGCCCGCCGACGGCCTCGCCGCCGAGTTCGTCACCCTCGTCCTCTCCCAGCAGGCCAAGGACCTTTTCACGAAGGCGGGCTTCACGACCCCGTAAGGCACGTCCGCACACAGGCGGTTCCGACTCAAGTCCCCCAGGGGCGCGAAGACCCGGAGACAGAACCCCGCCGAAGTAGAAGGACGGCGTGGAAGACCCGATGAAATACCCCGGAACCGATGGGAGGCGAGGGGCGAGCACGCAGCCGTGCGCCCGCCGCCCGCATCGAGGCGACGCGGAACGAGCGGCCCGGCCAGGGCGGAATCCGAAGAACGAGGAGGTGGCAGGGCATGAAGCGGCGTAGGACGCGGGCCCCCTGGATGCTCGCCGTACCCGCCGCCTTGGCCCTCGCGTTCCTCATCCTGCCCCTGGTCGGCCTGCTCGTCCGCGCCCCGTGGCGGACCCTTCCGCAGCGCCTCGCCGAGCCCGCCGTCCTCGAGGCGCTGCGCCTCTCCCTGATCACCGCGACCCTGGCCACCGCGATCTGCCTTGTCCTGGGCGTCCCGCTGGCCTGGGTGCTGGCCAGGACCCGGTTCCGGGCCCGGCGCCTCGTGCGGGCGCTGGTGACCGTGCCGATGGTGCTGCCGCCCGTCGTCGGCGGTGTGGCGCTGCTGCTGGTGCTGGGCCGCAACGGCCTCGTCGGCAGGTACCTGGACGACGCGTTCGGCATCACGCTCCCGTTCACCACGGCCGCGGTGGTGATCGCCGAGGCGTTCGTGGCGCTGCCGTTCCTCGTGATCACCGTGGAGGGCGCGCTGCGGGCCGCCGATCCCCGGTTCGAGGAGGCCGCGGCGACGCTCGGCGCGTCCCGCTGGACGGTGTTCCGCCGGGTCACCCTGCCGCTGATCGCGCCGGGGGTGCTCGCGGGCGGGGTGCTGTGCTGGTCGCGGGCGCTGGGCGAGTTCGGGGCGACCATTACCTTCGCCGGGAACTTCCCCGGCGAGACCCAGACGATGCCCCTCGCCGTCTACCTGGCGCTGGAGACCGACCCGGAGGCCGCGATCGTCCTCAGCCTCGTGCTGCTCGCCGTCTCGGTGGCGATCCTCAGCGCGCTCCGCGAAAGGTGGATCCCATGAGCGGGCTGCGCGCCCGGCTCGGGGTGCGGCGCGGCGGGTTCCTGCTCGACCTGCCACTGGACGTCCCGGGCGGCGAGGTCGTCGCCCTCCTCGGCCCCAACGGCGCGGGCAAGACCACCGCCCTGCGCGCGCTCGCGGGCCTGGTGGACCTCGACGAAGGCGAGATCGTCCTCGGCGCTGCGCGGCTCGACGCGCTGCCCGTCGAACGCCGCCCGGTCGGGATGGTGTTCCAGGACTATCTGCTGTTCCCGCACCTGTCGGTGCTGGAGAACGTCGCGTTCGGGCCGCGCAGCCGGGGCGTCCGGCCCGGCATCGCGCGCGAGCGGGCCCGGGAGCTCATCGCGCGGGTCGGCCTCGCCGGATACGAGAAGGCGCGTCCCCGGGAGCTGTCCGGCGGGCAGGCGCAAAGGGTGGCGCTCGCCCGCGCGCTGGCCGTCGAACCCGAACTGCTGCTCCTCGACGAACCGCTCGCCGCGCTCGACGCGCACACCAGGCTGGAGATCCGCGCGGGCCTGCGCGCCCAGCTCGCCGACTTCGGCGGGGTCGCGGTCCTGGTCACCCACGACGCCCTGGACGCGATGGTCCTCGCGGACCGGATCGTGGTCATCGAGGACGGCCGGATCGTCCAGGAGGGTCCGCCCGCGGAGGTGGCCCGCCGCCCCCGCACCGACTACGTGGCCCGGCTGGTCGGCCTGAACCTCTACCGGGGGACGGCCGGAGAAGGCCACGTCGACGTCGGGGGGCTGCGACTCTCCGTCGCCGAGCCGTTGGAGGGTCCCGCGTTCGTGGCGTTCGCGCCCGGCGCCGTCGCGCTCTACCGGACCCGCCCCGATGGCAGCCCGCGCAACCTGTGGGAGGCGGTCATCGACGGGGTGGAGCGGCAGGGCGGGACCGTCCGGGTGCACCTCACCGGGCCCATCGCGGCGGCCGCGGACATCACCCCCGCCGCCGTCGCCGACCTCGAGCTGCACCCCGGCGCGACGGTCTGGGCGGCGGTCAAGGCGACGGAGACCCACGCCTATCCGGCGTGACCTCACCACGGCGGTGATGCACGTGTGTGGCGGACGTAACCCCGCGTTACAGGGCTATGTGACATTACGGTAACGAGGATTCCTTACCGTTTTCGGGTGAGTACCAGTGTGAAGACGGTCTGCGCCTATTGCGGTGTCGGCTGCGGCATGGTCCTGGAGATCGCGGGCGGCAAAGTCGTCAAGGCCTCCGGGGACAAGGCGCACCCGGCCAATTTCGGCCGCCTGTGCACGAAGGGGGCCACCACGGCTGACATGCTCGCCGCCCCCGGCAGGCTCACCACGGCCCTGCGGCACACCGACGGCGGTCCACGCCCGGCGGACGCCGACGCGGCGATCAGCGAGACGGCCCGCCGGCTCCGCGCGATCCTCGACGAGCACGGCCCGGACGCGCTGTCGTTCTACGTCTCGGGCCAGATGTCCCTGGAGGCCCAGTACCTCGCCAACAAACTGGCGAAGGGCTTCGTGCGGACCAACCAGATCGAGTCGAACTCGCGGCTGTGCATGGCGAGCGCGGGCACGGGCTACAAGCTCTCACTCGGCGCGGACGGCCCGCCCGGCTCCTACACCGACTTCGAGCACGCCGACCTGTTCCTGGTGATCGGCTCGAACATGGCCGACTGCCACCCGATCCTCTATCTGCGCATGATGGAGCGGGTGAAGCAGGGCGCGAAGCTGATCGTGGTCGACCCCCGGCGCACCTCGACCGCCGCCAAGGCCGATCTCTACCTCCAGGTGAAGCCGGGCACCGACCTCGCGCTGCTCAACGGCCTCCTGCACCTGCTGGTCGAGGCGGGCGCGACCGACACGGCGTTCATCGGCGCGCACACCGAGGGCTGGGACGCGCTGCCCGCCTTCCTCGCCGACTACGACCCCGCGACGGTCGCGGCGCTGACCGGCCTCGCCGAGGACGACCTGCGCCGCGCCGCCGCGCTGATCGCGGAGGCGCCGAACTGGATGTCGTGCTGGACGATGGGCCTGAACCAGTCGACGCACGGCACCTGGAACACCAACGCGCTGGTGAACCTGCACCTGGCGACGGGCGCGCTGCTGCGTCCGGGCAGCGGCCCGTTCTCCCTCACCGGCCAGCCGAACGCCATGGGCGGCCGCGAGATGGGCTACATGGGCCCGGGACTGCCCGGTCAGCGCTCGGTGGTCTCCCCGGCCGATCGGGCCTTCACCGAGGACATCTGGGGCCTTCCGGACGGCACGCTGCGCACCGAGGTCGGCAAGGGCACCGTCGAGATGTTCCAGCGGATGGCCGACGGCGCGATCAAGGCGTGCTGGATCATCTGCACCAACCCCGTCGCCTCGGTGGCCAACCGCAGGACGGTGATCGCCGGGCTGGAGGCGGCCGAGTTCGTCGTCGCCCAGGACGCGTTCGCCGAGACCGAGACCAACGCCTACGCCGACATCGTGCTGCCCGCGGCCCTGTGGACCGAGGGCGACGGGGTCATGGTCAACTCCGAGCGGAACCTCACCCTCACCGCCAAGGCCGTCGAGCCGCCCGGCCAGGCCCTGCCGGACTGGCAGATCATCGCCCGCGTCGCGTGCGAGATGGGCTTCGCCGACGCGTTCACCTACGGAAGCGCCGAAGAGGTCTTCGAGGAGCTGAAGCGCTTCCACAACCCCGCGACCGAGTGGGATCTGCGCGGCGTCACCTACGAGCGGCTGAGGCGGACCCCCGTGCAGTGGCCCGCCGCCGACCCCGAAGGCGACGACCGCAATCCCGTCCGTTACGTCTCCACCGGAACCCCCGTCTTCCCCACGCCGAGCGGCAAGGCGGTCTTCTATGCCCGCCCGCACCTCGACCCCGCCGAACTCCCCGACGACGACTACCCGTTCACCCTCAACACCGGCCGCCTCCAGCACCAGTGGCACACCCTCACCAAGACCGGGAAGGTGGCCAAGCTCAACAAGCTCAACCCCGGCCCGTTCGTGGAGATCCACCCCTCCGACGCCGCGGCCCTGGGCATCGCCGAGGGCGACGAGATCGAGGTCGCCTCCCGGCGCGGCCGCGCGGTGCTGCCCGCGGTGGTGACCGACCGGGTGCTGCCCGGCTGCTGCTTCGCCCCCTTCCACTGGAACGACCTGTTCGGCGAGTACCTCAGCGTCAACGCCGTGACCAGCGACGCGGTGGACCCCCTCTCCTTCCAGCCCGAGTTCAAGGTCTGCGCGGTCGCGCTGACCCGGGTCGCCGCCCCCTCCCGCCCCGAGGCCCCCGCGGGCCCCGAGAAGGCCGCGCCACCCCTCGGACTCACCTCGCGACCCACCGTAATGAGCGCCTCCGACATTCTCGGCGCCCCGCTGCCACCCCCGCCCGTCCTGGACGAGGCGGGCCGCCGCTACCTCGCCGGGTTCCTCGCCGCGCTCAAGACCGCCCCTCCCACGCCCGGAGAGGTGCCCGTCCTGCCCGCGGGGGCACCCCTGTCCCCCGACGACGCCGTGTGGATCAACGGGATGCTCGCGGGCCTCTACAGCCGCGGGGACTCCGCGCCCGTCCCGCCCGGCCCCGTCCGGACGGTGCTGGTGCTGTGGGCCTCCCAGACGGGCAACGCCGAGGACTTCGCGGCGGACGTGGCCCGGCGGCTCGCCGGGGCCGGGCTGAGCGCCCCCCTGGTCAACATGGACGACACCACGCCCGACGCGCTGCGCGAGGCGTCGGAGGTCCTGGTGATCACCAGCACCTTCGGCGACGGCGACGCCCCGGACAACGGGTCGGGCTTCTGGGACTCCCTGTCCTCGGCGGAGGCGCCCCGGCTGGACGGGGTCCGCTACTCGGTCCTCGCCTTCGGCGACTCCAGCTACGACGACTTCTGCGGGCACGGCCGCCGTGTGGACGACCGGCTGGGCGAGCTCGGCGCCGTCCGGCTCGCCCCGCGCGTCGACTGCGAGCCCGACTTCGAGCCGTCGGCCCGGGGCTGGCTGGATGAGGTCGTCCAGGCGCTCTCCCCTGGCGTCCCCCCGGCGGCCGCCCCTGCGGCCCCCGCCTCCCCGGCTCCGCCCGCGCCCCGCAAGGCGGCCCCCGTGACCGCCCCGCTGACGGGCAACCGCCTGTTGAGCCTCCCTGGCGCCGCCAAGGAGGTCCGCGAGTTCGCCTTCGACATCTCCGGCACAGGGCTGACGTACGAGGCGGGAGACGCCCTCACCGTCCGCCCGGTGAACTGCCCCGACCTCGTCGAGGAGTGGCGCAAGGCGGCGGGCCTGCCCGAGGACGTGGATCTCTCCTCCCGCGACCTGACCAAGATCACCCCGGCCCTGCTGCGCTTCCTGTGCGACCGCACGGGCGACAGGCTGCTGAAGAAGCTCCTGCGGCCCGGCAACGAGCACGAGCTCAACCAGTGGTCGTGGGGCCGCCAGGCCGTCGACGTGGTCGCCGAGTTCCCCGTGGCCGCCGCGCCCGAGGAGTGGGCCGAGGTCCTGCGGCCGCTCTCCCCGCGCAGCTACTCGATCTCCTCGAGCCCCGCCGCGGACCCCGACGAGATCAGGCTGACGGTCTCGGTGGTCCGCTTCGAGAACCTGCGCGGCCGGGTGCGCAAGGGGGTCGCGTCGACCTTCCTCGCCGATTCCCCGGCGGGTACCGAAGTGCGGATCGCGGTCCAGCGGTCCCCGCACTTCCGTCCGCCCGCCGACCCCTCCACCCCGATGATCATGGTCGGCCCGGGCACCGGAGTCGCGCCCTTCCTCGGCTTCCTCGACGAGCGGGCCGCGCGCGGGGCGAAGGGCCGGAACTGGCTCTTCTTCGGCGAACAGCGCGCCTCGACCGACTTCTACCACCGGGAGAACCTGGAGTCCTGGCACGGTGACGGGTTCCTCACCCGGCTGGACCTCGCCTTCTCCCGGGATCAGCGGGCCAAGATCTACGTCCAGGACAGGATGCGCGAGCACGGCGCGCGGCTCTGGGAGTGGCTGGAGGAGGGCGCCCACTTCTACGTCTGCGGCGACGCCCAGCGCATGGCCAAGGACGTCGACGCGACCCTGCGCGGAATAGCCGTCCTGCACGGCGGACTCACCAAGGAGGCCGCCGATCGCTATGTGAAGAAACTCGCTAGTGACAAAAGGTACGTACGGGACGTGTACTGAAGTTACCTGAGAGTAAGCTGTTACCAAGGGCACTGGCTGCTACACGAGGCCGGTGGATCGGTAAAGTCAGGACTCGGACGCGCCAAGACCCCACGTTCACTCGCTCGGTGCGAGGTGCGTCACACTGGGCATACAAGTGCGTGTTCGGGAGGAGAAGGCGTGTCGGACCGCGATATCGAAGTACTCAGTAAGGCCCCGCTGTTCCAGGCGCTGGACGATGCAGGCGCCAAGGCGCTGCGCCAGCACGTCAGCGAGGTGCGCCTGGCCAGGGGCCAGAGCCTGTTCCACGAGGGCGACACCGGCGACCGGCTCTACGTCGTGCTCGACGGCAAGATCAAGCTCACCAGGATGGCCCCCGACGGCCGCGAGAACCTGCTCAGCGTGCTCGGCCCCGGCGAGATGTTCGGCGAGCTGTCGCTGTTCGACCCCCGGCCCCGCACAGCCGGCGCGATCGCGGTGACCGAATGCCGGCTGGCCGGGCTCGGCCACGACGAGCTGCGCCCGTTCCTGACCGCCCACCCGGAGGTCGGGATAGCGCTGCTCCAGGCCCTGTCGGAGCGGCTGCGCCGCACCAACGAGGTGATGGCCGACCTGGTCTTCACCGACGTGCCCGGCCGGGTCGCCAAGGCCCTGCTGGACCTCGCCGAGCGCTTCGGCCAGCCCACCGACAACGGTCTGCACGTGCACCACGACCTCACCCAGGAGGAGCTGGCCCAGCTGGTGGGCGCCTCCCGGGAGACCGTCAACAAGGCGCTCGCCGACTTCGCGGCGCGCGGCTGGCTGCGGATCGAGGCCCGCGCGGTGGTCATCCTGGACATCGAGCGGCTGCGCAAGCGGTCGAAGTGACCGTCCGGCCGCCCTCCTCCCACCCCAGAAGGGGTCAGCGGCCGGACGCGAGGTAGTTCATCTGCGCCTGGACGGACCACTCCGCCGCGGGCCACAGCTTCCTGTCCACGTCCGCGTAGACCGTCTCCACGACCTCGCGGGCGGTGGTGGCACCCGCCTCCAGCGCGCCGCGGACCTGCTCCAGCCGCGCCCTGCGATGCCCGAGGTAGGCCGCGACGGCCTTGGCGGGCTCCTCCAGGACGGGTCCGTGCCCCGGCAGGATCCGGTCGATCCCGTGCTCGGCGGCGTGGTCGCTCATCCGCTGGAGCGAGTCGAGGTAGTCGCCGAGGTCGCTGACGATCGTCGTCCCGTAGCCGAGGACGGTGTCCCCGGTGAGGACCGACCGCTCGGCGGGGAGCCAGAACGACAGGGAGTCCTCGGTGTGCCCGGGGGTGCCCCATACGCGCAGCTCCAGGCCGTCGGCCTCGATGACGTCGCCTTCGACGAGCCCCTCGCCGCCGTGCCTGTGCCTGGGGTCCAGCGCGCGCACGGGCGCCTTGGCCATGCGGGAGAAGCGCTTGGCTCCCGCGGCGTGGTCGTGGTGGCCGTGCGTCAGCAGGATGTGCCCGACGTCCAGGCCGCGCCGGTGCACCTCGGCGAGGACCGCGCGCAGGTGCCGTCCGTCGTTCGGCCCCGGATCGACGACGATCGCCCGCTTCGCCCCGGGTTCGGCGAGGATCCAGCTGTTGGTCCCGGTCAGCGTCATCGGGGACGGGTTGACGGCCAGGACGGCCGCCGCCCGGTCCGTCCCGCCGATGACCGTCTCGGGGAGCCCCCGGGCCGCGAGACGGCCGAGGACGCCCCCGCGCGACCCCATCATCGCCAGGGCCGCCGAAGGTTCGGCGAGGAACTTCCGCGCCGCCTGGATCTCACGCCGTGAAATACCCATCACGCCTCATATTGGTGTGAAGCCTCGTCTGGAAGGACAAGATACGGAACCCCGTCGATGATCTTCGCATCGGGCTGGTGCACGGCGAACCTGTGTTCCGCGGCCAGCACCTCGGCCACGCTCCCGTAGGCGGTCAGGCTCTTCAGCATCGCGATCGTCGGCGGCAGCATGAACCACTCACCGCGGGTCACCCGCTCCAGCCCCTCGGCGGGCCGCACCCAGGCGACCCGGTCGGCCTCGGTGCTGACGTCCAGGGCCCGCTGCCCCTCGGGCAGGGCCGCGACGAAGAAGCGGGTGTCGTACCTGCGCTTCTCGATGATCGGGGTGATCCAGTGCCCCCACGGCCGCAGGAGGTCCGCGCGCAGGACCAGCCCGTTCGCGTCGAGGAAGCCCGCGAGCGAGTGGGAGCGGTCCAGCAGGGCGAGGCGGTCGGCCTCGTACGGCGCGGTGTCCTCCACGATCTTGTCCGGGGACGGCCCCGCGAGCAGGACGTGCGCCTCCTCGAAGGTCTCCCGGACGGCGGCGCACACCAGCGCGCGCGCGGTTCCCTCGTCGGCCCCGAAGACCTCGCCCCAGGACGTGAAGTCGGTCACCGGCTGGTGGTACTCGGCGTCACGGGCGTCGACGCCCCCGCCGGGGAAGACGTACGCGCCGGGCGCGAACGCCATCGAGGAGACCCGCCGGAGCATGAAGACCTCGAGGCCGTCCGCCCGGTCCCGCAGCAGCAGCACGGTGGCCGCGTGCTTCAGGACCGGGGGCTGGACGCGCCCCGACTCCAGGTCCCGGATGCGCTCCAGGAACTCGGCGGGAAGTTCAAGTCCGTTCATCCGGACAATCTGTGCGCTGTACAACCGATAAGTCAAGCGTTACCTGACTTCGGCGATCAGCTCCACTTCGACCGGCGCGTCCAGCGGAAGCACGGCGACGCCGACGGCGCTGCGCGCGTGCACGCCCGCGTCGCCGAACAGCTTGCCCAGCAGGTCGCTCGCACCGTTGACGACCGCGGGCTGCCCGGTGAAGTCCGGGGCACTCGCCACGAACCCGACGACCTTGACGATCCGCACGACGTCGTCGAGGTTCACCTGGGACGCCAGGGCGGCCACCGCGTTCAGCGCGCAGATCGCCGCGAGCTCCGCCGCCCGCTCGGGCGTGACGGACGCGCCGACCTTCCCGGTCGCGGGCAGTTCGCCCTTGACCAGGGGGAGCTGCCCCGAGGTGTACACGTAGTCCCCGGACCTGACGGCCGGGACGTAGGCCGCCAGCGGCTTGGCGACCTCGGGCAGGTCGAGGCCCAGCTCGCGCAGCCGCTCCGCGACCGCGCTCACGGCAGCGGCCGCTTGAAGTAGGCCACCAGGGTGTCCCCGCCCTGAGGGCCGGGGATGACCTGGACGAGTTCCCACCCGTCGGCGCCCCAGTTGTCGAGAATCTGCTTCGTCGCGTGGATCAGCAGAGGTGCTGTCGCGTACTCCCACTTGGTCATGGGACCAGCGTAGAGGTCACTCCAGTCCCTTCGGGCGGACGGCCTCGCCCTGCGGCGGCTCGGCGCCGGCGAGCTCCGCGACGTCGGGCAGGTCCTGCATCGTCGCCTCCAGCGCGGGAGGCTCCTCGACCGGCTGAGCCACGGGCTCGGCCGCGCGCTCCTCGCCCGGCGTCATCTTGTCGAAGAACCGCAGCAGTTCCACCGGCAACGGCATGATCAGCGTGCTGTTCTTCTCGGCCGCCACGTCCGTGACGGTCTGGAGCAGGCGCAGCTGGAGCGAGGCCGGGTCCTTGGACAGCTCGTGCGCCGCGGCGGCGAGCCGCTTGGACGCCTGGTACTCGCCGTCCGCGGTGATGATCCGGGCGCGGCGCTCACGCTCGGCCTCGGCCTGGCGGGCCATCGAGCGCTTCATGCCCTCCGGCAGCGACACGTCCTTGATCTCCACCCGCTCGATCCGGACGCCCCAGGGCCCTTCGGTCATCTCCTCGATGATCGCCCGCAGCGCGGTGTTGATCTTGTCGCGCTCGGACAGCAGTTCCTGCATCTCGGCCTTGCCGATGACCGACCGCAGCGAGGTCTGCGCCACCTGGGAGACGGCGTAGACGTAGTTCTGGACGTTGACGATCGCCTTGCTCGGGTCGATCACCCGGAAGTACACGACCGCGTTGACCTGAACCGTCACGTTGTCCTGGGTGATGCCGTCCTGGCTGGGCACCCCCATCGCCACGGTCTGCATGTTGACCTTCTGGAGCCGGTCGGCGATCGGGATGATGAGCGTCAGGCCGGGGCCCCGGACGCTCTCGGTGAGCAGCCTCCCGAACCGGAACACGATGCCGAGTTCGAACTGCTGGACGATCCGGACGCCGGTGGCGGCCCCGATCAGCAGGAGAAAGATCAGAACGCCTAGTAGCAGGATGAGAGCTGACATCGAGCACCTCCACGCAGATCTGGTGCAGATCAGACGGGACCGAGGGTGTCCCCGGTTCCAGACTAGGCCGCGGATCGCGTATCAGGGATTACTTACCGACGCACTGATGATCTTCAGGGGTCGAACGATAACCTCGAAGACGTGAGCGTTGAAGACACCGATTGGGACGGCGTGCGACTGCACATCGTCACCGGCAAGGGCGGGACGGGCAAGACGACGGTGGCCGCGGCCCTCGCGCTCGCCCTGGCGTCCGGCGGCAAGAAGGTGCTGCTCGTCGAGGTCGAGGGCAGACAGGGCGTGGCCCAGCTCTTCGACGTCCCCCCGCTGCCCTACGAGGAACGCAAGGTCGCGGTGGCCCACGGCGGAGGAGAGGTCTTCGCCCTGGCCATCGACACCGAAGAGGCCCTCATCGAGTACCTGGAGATGTTCTATAACCTCCGCCGTGCCGGGAAGGCCCTGACCAAGCTGGGCGTCATCGACTTCGTCACCACCATCGCCCCCGGCCTGCGCGATGTCATCCTCACCGGCAAGGTCACCGAATCCGTGCGCCGCAAGGAGGGCAGGAAGTTCAAGTACGACGCCGTCGTCATGGACGCCCCGCCGACCGGGCGCATCACCCAGTTCCTCAACATCTCCGACGAGGTCTCCAACCTGGCCAAGGTCGGCCCCGTGCGCAACCACGGCGACCTCGTCATGAGCGTCATCCGCTCCCCGCAGACCCGTGTCCACTTCGTCACGCTCCTAGAGGAGATGCCCGTCCAGGAGACGCTGGACGGCATCCACGACCTCGGCGCGTCCGGGATCGGGATCGGCGGCGTCGTCGTCAACATGGAGCGGCCCGCGATCCTCTCGGCCGAGGCGCTGGACTCCGCGGGCGAGGGCGCGCTCGACCTGGAGGAGGTCACGCGCGGTCTCAAGGCGTCCGGACTCGAGCAGCACGCCGCGGACCTCGCCGCGGCGCTGGCCGCCGAGGCCGGCGAGCACTCCCAGCGCACCGGCCTGGAGCAGCGCGAGAAGGCGCGCATCACCCACCGGCCGCGCTACGACCTGCCCTTCCTGCCCGACGGCATGGACCTCGCGGGCCTGTACGAGCTCGCCCAAGCCCTGCGCGACCAAGGAGCGGCGTGAAGAACCTCGACATCGACGCGCTGATCGACGACCGGCGCACCCGCATCATCGTGTGCTGCGGCGCCGGCGGCGTCGGCAAGACCACCACCGCGGCGGCCCTCGGCGTCCGCGCGGCCGAACGCGGCCGCGACGTCGTCGTGCTCACCGTGGACCCGGCGCGGCGGCTCGCGCAGTCGCTCGGCCTGTCGGAACTCGACAACAGCCCGCGCAAGATCCAGGGCGTCGAGGGCGAGGGCGAGCTGCACGCCATGATGCTCGACATGAAGCGCACCTTCGACGAGATCATCGAGGCGCACTCCGACCCCGACCGGGCCAAGCTGATCCTGGCCAACCCCTTCTACCAGTCGCTGTCGTCGTCCTTCTCGGGCACGCAGGAGTACATGGCGATGGAGAAGCTCGGCCAGCTGCACCGCTCGCACGCGTGGGACCTCATCATCGTCGACACCCCGCCGTCCCGGAACGCGCTCGACTTCCTCGACGCGCCCGAGCGGATGGGCCGCTTCCTCGACGGCAGGTTCATCAGGCTGCTGCTCGCCCCCGCGAAAGCGGGCGGGCGCATCGGCATGAAGGTGTTCACCGCGGGGTTCAGCATGGTCACCGGCGCCGTCACCAAGGTGCTCGGCGGCCAGCTCCTCAAGGACGTCTCCACGTTCGTCACCGCCTTCGACACGGTCTTCGGCGGCTTCCGGGAACGCGCGGAGAAGACGTACGAGCTGCTGAAGTCGCCCGGCACCGCGTTCCTCGTCGTCGCCGCGCCGGAACCCGACGCGCTGCGCGAGGCCACCTACTTCGTCGACAGGCTGAACTCCGAGCGGATGCCGCTCGCCGGGCTCGTGGTGAACCGGATGGCGATGTCCGCGGCGCACTCGCTGTCCTCCGCGCGCAGTGCCGCGGCCGCCGAGATGCTCTCCGAGCGCGGCGACCACCCGCTGACCGCGTCGCTGCTGCGGCTGCACGCCGAGCGGATGCAGCTCGCCGCCCGGCAGGAACGGCTGCGCGACCACTTCGCCGCGGCCAATCCGACGGTCCCGGTGACGACCGTGCCGGCGCAGGCCGAGGACGTCCACGATCTGGACGGGCTGCGTGTCATCGGCGCGGCGATGGCCACATCCGGCCAGGGATCGATCTGACATTTAGGACGAAGAAGACCCGGGTACCTACGAGGTACCCGGGTCTTCTTGTTCAGACTCAGCTCGCGACGAGCTCGTCGGAATCGTCAGAGGTGCGCTCGTACTCTTCCTTCGCCGTCTCCAGCAGCTCGCGCCATGAGGTGACGCCGGGCTTGCGCCGCAACAACGCGCGACGTTCCCGTTCCGTCATCCCGCCCCACACACCGAACTCGATCTTGTTGTCCAGCGCGTCGGCCAGGCACTCCGTTCGTACCGGGCAGCCCCGGCAGATGAGCTTGGCCCGATTCTGAGCCGCGCCCTGAACGAACAGGGCGTCCGGGTCCGCGTTACGGCAGGCGGCACGGGCGGTCCAATCCGTGATCCACATCTTGGCCCCACTCCCCTAGGGTCTTGTGTAGTTGTGGGCTCCTTGGCCAGACGGGCGCGGACGTCAGGCCGCCAAAACAAAAGCCGTGGGGAGAAACTTACGGAAGCGAGGGGCGATTCAACAGACCCCAGAGGGCCCATTCTCGATATAGCCCGCTGGGGCCATGACGCGCCTGATGACTAGTCACTGCTACAGTGCACGGTTCGCCCGCGCAGCAGCCGAGTAGCGCGGTACTCCTTGGGTACCTTGATCGACATGCTCGAATCGGGGGATCGGGAAAGCAGGATCGGCGTGCTCCGCCGGCTCGTCGCGGCGAGCGCCACCGCGGGCGGCCTCGTGGCGCTGCTGCTGGTGCCGGCGGTAGGCGCGGCCGGGCTCGGGGTGCGCAAGGCCGCCGACGACTTCAAGAACATGAACGTCGAGCGGATCACCCGCTTCCCGTCGGAGAAGTCCGTCGTGTACGCCGCCGACGGCACCCCGATCGCCACGTTCTTCGACGAGTTCCGCGACCCCGTCCGGCTCGACCAGGTCGCGCCCGTCATGCGGCAGGCGATGATCGCCATCGAAGACTCCCGCTTCTACGAGCACGGCGCGCTCGACGCCAAGGCCGTGCTCCGAGCGGTCACCCGCAACGCCGAGGCCGGGGAGACCCGGGAGGGCGGCTCCACCCTCACCCAGCAGTACGCCAAGAACCTTCTCCTCTCCAACGCGCGCACGAAGCGGGACCGTCAGCGCGTCACCGCCACCACGTTCATGCGCAAGGTGCGCGAACTGCGGTACGCGCTCCAGCTCGAGCAGACGATGTCGAAGGACTCGATCCTGGAGGGCTACCTCAACATCGCCTACTTCGGCGCGGGCGCCTACGGCGTCCAAGCGGCCGCGCAGAGGTACTTCAGCAAGCCCGCCTCCAAATTGACCCTCCCTGAAGCGGCACTCCTCGCCGGCATCACGAAGAACCCGTTCGCCTTCGACCCCTTGCTGCATCCGAAGGCCGCCAAGGAGCGGCGCGACATCGTCCTCGCCCGCATGGCGGAGCTCAACGTCATCGGCGCGGCCGAGCAGCGGCGCGAGACCGCGCGGAACGTCCACCTGTCCCCGAAGCAGCCCAAGGGAGGCTGCTCGACCAGCCAGGTGCCCTTCTACTGCATGTACGTGCGCGCGGAGATGATCCGCGTCCTGTCCAAGGGCAGGCCGGAGCGGCTCAAGGAGGCCGCCGACCGGCTCCAGCGCGGCGGCTTCACCATCCGCACCAGCTTCGACACCGGCATCCAGGAGGCGGTCCAGCACGCGGTCGACACGCGGACGTCGGCGTCGTCCGACCGGGTCGCGGCCCAGGCCATGGTCGAGGTCGGGACCGGCAGGCTCAAGGCGCTCGTCACCTCCAAGGAGTTCGGCACCGCCAAGCCCAAGACGACGCTCAGCCTCGCCGCCGACGCGGCGCACGGCGGCGGCATCGGGGTGTCCGCGGGCTCCACCTTCAAGATCTTCACCCTGCTCGCGGCGCTCGACGCCGGCCTGCCCGTCCGCACCTCCTTCCCCTCACCCGGCGGCATGACCATCGGCGGCTTCACCACCTGCAAGGGCCGCGAACTGCCCGCCTGGCACGTCGGCAACTCCCACGAGAGCCAGTCCGGCAGGTTCACCATGCGCACCGGCACCTGGGGCTCGGTGAACACCTACTTCGCGCAGCTCCAGAAGGCCGTGGGCCTCTGCAAGGCGGTGAAGATGGCCGAGCGGTTCGGGATGGCGCGCGGCGACGGCTCACCACTACAAGAGGTCCCGCCGCAGGTGCTCGGCAGCAACGAGGTCGACATGGTGCACCTGTCGGCCGCCTACGCGGGCATCGCCAACCACGGCGTGTACTGTCCGCCCGTCTCGATCGTCGAGGCGACCGGGCCCGGCGGCAGGCCCGTCCGGCTCGACACGCCCGAGCGGCAGTGCCGCAAGGCGGTCTCGCCCTGGGTCGCCGACACCACCTACGACATCATGCGCGGCGTGCTCGGCCCGCGCGGCACCGCGAAGGGCATCGACAAGCCTTCGAAGGACGCGGCGGGCAAGACCGGCACCTGCGAGAACTTCTCCTGCGCGGTCTTCGCCGGGATCTCGCGCGACCTGGCCTCGTCCGTCGCCTACTGGGACTACCGCGGCGGCTTCCGCTACCCCGTCAGCGGCGTGTACGGGGCGGGCATCCCCGCGGAGATCTGGTCGGCGAGCATCAGCGCCGCCCACCGGGCCTACCGGCCGTCCGTCCACCTGCCCGACACGCGCGGGATGTCCCTGGGCAGCGCCTTGACGACACTCGACCGGGCGGGCTTCCGCACCACGGTCTCGCTCGGCCCCGTGACATCGCACCTGCCCAAGGGCACCGTGGCGTTCACCTCGCCCTCGACCCAGATCACCAGGGGCGGCACGGTCACCGTATTCCTCAGCAACGGGCGAGCGCGATGAGCTGAAAGCCCCTTATCGGACGGCATGGTCGATCGTTCCGGGTACCGTAGCCCCGTGCTGCCTTCGACCAAAGCCCGGAAATCGACAGTGCTGACGCTGCTCAAGCTCCTCGCGGCCAGCGCCGCGGCGGGGGTGCTCGTCGCCCTCGTGGTGCTCCCGGGCATCGGCGGCACCGGTATCACCGCCCGCGAGGCCGCGGACGGCTTCATGGACATGGACGTCGCGGAGATCACCCGCGCGCCCGCCGAGAAGACCGTCGTGTACGACTCCAAGGGCAAGGTCATCGCGACCTTCTTCGACGAGTACCGCGAGAACGTCCAGCTCGAGCAGATCTCGGACAACATCAAAAAGGCGATCGTCGCGATCGAGGACTCCCGCTTTTACGAGCACGGGGCCCTCGACCTCAAGGGCACCATCCGGGCGCTCTCCCGCAACGCCACCAACGGCGGCACCGTCGAGGGCGGCTCGACGCTGACCCAGCAGCTCGCCAAGAACATGCTGGTCAACAACACCGACAGCGAAGAGGGCTACGAGGCCGCGACGGAGGCGACCCTCAACCGCAAGCTCCGCGAACTGCGCCTCGCCCTCCACCTCGAGCAGACGATGTCGAAGGACGAGATCCTTCGCGACTACCTCAACATCGCCAACTTCGGCGCCGGCGCCTACGGCATCCAGGCCGCCGCCAAGCGGTACTTCAACACCACCGCGGCCAAACTCACCCTCGTCCAGGCCGCGACCCTCGCCGGGATCACCAAGAACCCCTACGGCTACGACCCGACCCTGCACCCCGAGTCCGCGCTGGAACGGCGCAACACGGTCCTCGCCCGGATGCAGCAGCTCGGCGAGATCACCGCCGAGGAGGCCGCGGAGGCGCACGACCAGCCCTTGAAGCTCAACGAGTTCCACCCCAAGGGCGGCTGCGAGGCGAGCTCGAGCCCGTACTTCTGCAACTACGTCTACAACGAGATGGTCAACATCTTCATGGGCGACGCCAAGCCCAAGGACGCCAAGGAGAAGGAAGAACTCCGCGAGAAGGCGCGCAAGCAGCTCCTGCGCGGCGGCTACCAGATCCACACCACGCTCGACCCGAAGGTCCAGAAGGCCGCCGACCAGGCCGTCAAGTACGCGACCGAGCCGACCGGCTGGAAGGTCAACGTCGAGGCCGTCGTGCAGCCCGGCACCGGGAAGGTCCTCGCGATCTCCAACAGCAAGAAGTACGGCCCCGGCAAGGGCCAGACCACGATCAACCTCGCGGCCGACGAGGCGCACGGCGGCAGCGTCTTCGGCGTCGACGCCGGATCGACGTTCAAGGTCTTCACCCTCATGGAGGCCCTCGACCAGGGCCTGCCCATCCGGACGTCCTTCTCCTCGCCCGCCTCCACCGTCGTCAGCGGATTCCCGGACTGCGCCTACGACTATCCGCCGGCCGTCAACGGACGCCTGGGCGGCGGTTCCTGGCCCGTCGCCAACGCCAGCGACTCCGAGTCCGGCACCTTCAACATGAAGACGGGCACCTGGCACTCGGTCAACACCTTCTACGCCCACCTCGAGAAGGAGGTCGGCGTCTGCGAGGCGACCGAGATGGCCACCAAGTTCGGCATGATCCGGACCAACGGGCAGCCGCTCCAGCCGATCCCCTCGCAGGTCCTCGGCGTCAACCCGATCGACATGGTCCACCTCGCCGCCGCCTACGCGGGCATCGCCGCGCGCGGCAAGTACTGCGCCCCGAACGTCATCACCAGCGCGGTCGGCCCCGACGGCAAGAAGGTCGACCTGCCCGAGACGAAGTGCGACCAGGTCGTCGACGAGCAGGTCGCCGACGCGACCACGATGATCCTCGAAGGCGTCCTCACCCAGGGCACCGCGCGCGGGCTCGGCATCGGACGGCCCGCCGCGGCCAAGACCGGCACCTGTGAGAACTACTCCTGCGCCGTCTTCGCCGGGTACACCCCGAACCTCGCCGCGGCCACCGCGTACTGGGACTTCCGCGGCGGCCACGCCCACCCCGTCACCGGCATCTACGGCGCGACGATCCCCGGCCCGGTCTGGCAGCGGACCATGAGCGCGGCGCTCTCCGGCGTCGAGGTGATCGACTTCAAGGCACCCGTCAAGGACTTCGGCGACGTCAAGGAGATCCCCGTCCCCGACGTCAAGGGCAAGCCCGTCGGGGAGGCCGAGGCGATCCTGCGCGAGGCCGGGTTCACCACCCGGGTCGCGGGCAAGCAGGTGCGCTCCAACGCGCCGCGCGGCACCGTCGCCCGGGTCTCCCCCGGCCGCGCCGAACCCGGCACCACGGTGACGATCTACGTCAGCTCGGGCAGGGGCGGCGGAGGCGGGCCCGGCGGCGGACACTGAGACGGCGAACGGCCGCTCCCCCACCTGGGGGAGCGGCCGTCTGCGTCACGGCGTCAGGAGGCGAGCTGGCGCTTCACCTCGGCGGCGACCCGGCCGCCGTCGGCCCGGCCCGCCACCTTCGGGTTCACCACCTTCATGACCGCGCCCATCGCCCGCGGCCCTTCGGCGCCCGACTCGGCGATCGCCTCGCGCACGAGCGTCGCCAGCTCGTCATCGGAGAGCTGCTGCGGCAGGTACGCCTCGAGAACGGCGCCCTCGTCCCGCTCCGCCTGCGCCTGCTCGGCGCGGCCGCCGCCGGCGAAGGCCTCCGCGGCCTCCTTGCGCTTCTTGACCTCCCGCGCGAGCACCTTGACGATCTCGTCGTCGCTCAGCGTCCGCTCGGTCTTGCCGGCCTTCTCCTCGTTCGTCACGGCCGCCAGCGCCATCCGCAGCGTCCGCTTGCGCACATCGTCATGGGCCTTGAGCGCGCTCGTGAGGTCCGACTCGAGCTGTTCCTTCAACATGACCACCATCATGCCCTGACGACCTGGGCGGATCACTCCCTTTATCCCGCCGATGCCCGTCGTCTGGCAGCATTGACGGATGCGGAAGCTTCTCGCGGCCCCATTGGGCCTCCTCGGCGCCGGCGCGGCGACCTTCGCCTACGCGTCGCTGATCGAACGCAACTGGTTCATGTTGCGCCGGCACGAGGTGCCCGTCCTCAAGCCTGGAGCCCGCCCCGTCAAGGTGCTCCACCTGTCCGACGCGCACCTGACGCCCGGCCGCACGCGCATGATCCGGTGGGTCCGCGCCCTCGACGCGCTGGAACCCGACCTCGTCATCAACACCGGCGACTCGATCTCCCACCCGGACGCCATCGGCCCGTTCCTCGAACTCCTCGGGCCCCTCCTGGACCGTCCAGGCGTGTTCGTCTACGGCTCGAACGACATGTTCGCCCCGACGTTCAAGAACCCCGCCCGTTACATGTGGCGCACCTCACAGAAGGACTACAAGAAGCGGGGCGGCACCCCGAACCTTCCCTACCTGGAGCTCGGCGCGGCCCTGAAGGCGTCCGGCTGGCTCGACCTGAACAACCACATGGGCCGTCTCAAGATCGCCGACCTCGACATCGAGTTCGCGGGCATCAACGACTCCCACATCAACCTCGACCGCTACGACGCGATCGCGGGCCCCGTCGACCCGCGCGCCGACCTCACGATCGGCGTCATGCACAGCCCCGAGCCCCGCAACCTCGACCGTTTCGCCGCCGACGGCTACCGCCTCCTCCTCGCCGGCCACACCCACGGCGGCCAGGTCTGCGTCCCCTTCTACGGCGCCCTCGCCACCAACTGCGGCATCGACCGCCCCCGCGTCAAGGGCCTCCACCGCTGGAACGCCTCCTGGCTCAACGTCTCCGCAGGCCTCGGCACCTCCCCCATGGCCCCCTTCCGCTTCTGCTGCCCCCCCGAAGCGACCCTCCTCACCCTCACCCCACCCCCCTGACCCCCGAACCCCCACCCTCCCGATATCCGATTCCCGTCCACCCCCCAACATCCTGTAGACTCTCCGAGGCGCCAAAAACCGCAAGGTTACCGGCACCGGGGTGTAGCGCAGCTTGGCAGCGCGCTTCGTTCGGGACGAAGAGGCCGTGGGTTCAAATCCCGCCACCCCGACCAGTCCAGGGCCGTGATCGAGAAATCGATCACGGCCCTGAGTGTCTAACTGGGTGACTAAGCCCGTCACTCCCCCTTGAAGATCCGATCCATGGCCGTCGCCCCCGTCTGGATCACCGGCCGAATCTGATGCCGGTACACCGTCTCCGTGACCGCCGTACTGCTGTGCCCAACCAGCTTCGCGATCTCATCAATCGACAGCCCGCCATCCGACAGCAGCGACACGAAGCTGTGCCGCAGCTCCCGCGGCGTCCAGGAGTCCGCGTAGATCCCTTCGGCCCCGCGGATCGCGTTCCGGAAGTCCCGCCGAACGTGCGAGGCGTCGAGCGGCGTGCCGACCTTGGAAGCGAAGACGAGGCCGTGTTCCTTCCAGCCCTCCCCCGCAGCGGCCTTCTCCCTCCTCTGCTGTGCCCGCTGGGTCTTCAGGGCGTCAATGGCCCGAGCCGGAAGCGCCAGCGTCCGCCGGGACTTCCTGGTCTTCGTGTCCCCACCGGCCCGCACCGACCGCCACACGGCGATGTGCGGCGGGACTTCTGGCACGTCTCCCTTGGCCGGCTTCCCCTTCAGGTCGACGTGCTCCCAGCGCAGATCCCGCAGTTCCTCGGTCCGCGCCCCGGTCAGCAGCGAGACCGCGATGTACGGGTGCATCCGGTGTTCCTCGGACTTGGCGAGGAGCGCGACGGCCTGAGCGAAGTTCAGCGACCGCGACGGCCGCCCCGCCGTCCCCTGAGGGACCGCGCACAGCTCCACCACGTTCCGCTTCACCTTGTCCCGAGCCATGGCCCGCCGCACCGACCGGTTCAGCACCGAGTGCAGCGCCTGCAACGTCCTGGTGCTCAGCGTCTTCGCCTTGACCTCCAACCACCGTTCGACGTCCTCGGCCGACAGCTCCCGGAGCTTGCGCGCCCCGAGGTCGGGAATGATGTACGTCTTCGCATGAATCGTGCAGGTCTCGACGGTCTTCGCCGCCTTGTCCGCGAGCCCGAACCGAAGCCAGTCCTCCACGGCGTTCTTGACCGTGTAGTTCGTCGGCGCGATGGCCAGCCCGTCTTCGTGGTCCCGAAGCACCTCCTTCAGCTTCTCCTTCGCCTCGGTCTTCGTCCGGCCGGCGCCCTTCCGGACAATGCGCCTGCCCGCGGGGGTGTAGCCCACGGTCACACTGGCGATCCAACGCTGCCGGGATTCATCCCAGTGCAGCCCGCCGTCTCCGCGTGCGCGTCGTTTGGTCATCAGGCGGCTTCCCTTTCAAGGAGCGCGACGTACTCGCGCAGGGCCGATGCGGGGATCAGGCGGGTACGCCCTTCCTTGACCGAGCGCAGCCGCCCGGAGCGAAGAAGTTCGTAGACGACGGTCCGGCTCAGCCGAAGCCGCGCAATGACGTCAGAGACTCGGTAGAGAGCCTGCTCGGGTCCGTTCAAGTGGTGTTCCTTCCGATCGGGTGAAAGGCCGGAAGCTTCTGGCCGCACAGCGCAGCCGAGAGCAGGAGTTCGCCGGGGGTATGGCCGCGGCCGACCATGCGCCAGTCGCGGACGACGAGAACGGTGTCTTCTGCGAAGAGAGGCAGCCGCCCGGTCGTGACTTCCTCGGACTGCTGGCGCTGGTGTTCGGCGCGCGCTTCGCGCAGGGCCCCGAGGGTGGTCGAGTACCGGCGGCTCTTGGTGGAGAAGTGGCCGCGGAAGCCGAGCATGTGAGCCCACTCCGCCAGCCGCAGATCCTCCAGCCCCGGCAACGCGCCGAGGCGGAGGCATTCGCCGATCAGCCGCCGGGGGTGGGCGCGCAGGTCGAGCGTGTCGAGGTCGGTTCCCGGGGAGAGACGCCGGTCGACGGTCCCGACGCATTCGGCGGCCTTGGTGGCGTACTTGGCGATGTAGCCGGCCACGGCCTGATCCGTCAGCTCACCAGAGGCGTTGATCGGTCGGATGTCGAGTTGCAGGCCCCAGGCGAACGCCCGCGGACCCAACCCGTCAGCAGCCGGAGAGGACGCCCGGACGGCCCCGGCCGCGTGCTGGACGGCATCGGTCAGTGCGTCGAAGGTCGCCCAGGTGGGCGGGGTGGAGGTGGGTCCGTGTGGTCCGTCGAGGCGGATGACGGCGTGGAAGTGGACGAGGCCGCGCCGCTGGTACTCGGCGACCTTGGCGAACGACACCACCGCCGAGGTCTTCAACTCGGTCAGCGTCAGGCCCGCGGTCTTGGCCAAGCGTCGACGGAGCGCGAGGGTGAAGCGTCGCCACAGTTCGGGCGCGAGCGCGTTGAACAGGACGTGCCCGGTGTAGTCGTAGCAGTCGGGGCAGAGCGGTTCGCCCAGGCGCGGGTCGTCAGGGTGGTGGTGTTCCCCGCAGCCCAGGGCGTTGCCGTGTGGGCAGGTGCCGCCGCTTCGCCGAGGGTGGCAGGGCGAGGTCTTGCCGGTCCTGGTCTTCCGGGTCGTGTGAACGGGGCCGAAGGACGGCGCCGTCAGCGTCACGAACGCGGCCGGATGCCCCGTCACAGCGTTCGGGACGCCCTTGCCGCCGACGAGGCCGGCCCGGACGAGTTGATAGGTGTCGGCCCGGTAGACCTCAGCGCAGGCAGGGCAGCGAGAGGCCCGCCGGGTCTTGCAGGCGACCCGCAAGACGCCGTCTGGTTCGGTCGAGGTCGAGTAGTGGCGGAGGACTTCACCGGTCGCCGGGTCGAGGTGGGTCACCCTGCCGCGCAGGTGCACCGGCTGTGCGCATCCTCCGGTGTGCTTGACCTGTGTCGCCCAGCGTCCGTAGTCGGCGCGGGTGGCCCGGTCTGCGAGGGTCTGGGAGACGGTCGGGCTGATGAGTTCGGCGGGGTTCACGCGGTGAAGTCCTCCAGGTCGAGCAGCAGGGACGGAGCAGCGCGAGCGGGCTAGAGGGCGCGGGTGAAGACGGCGACCGCATCGGCGAGGCCGGCCAGAGCGCGGCCGATGGCCAGAGCGGCTTCCGCAGCGCCGGTCGGGTGCCGGAGGACGAACAGCAGGAGGACGAGGACTGCGACGAGGTATCCAGCGCGGCGGAGCATGGGTTCTCCCGGGGATCAGGTGTTGCCGTGTCCGTGGCAGAGGGGGCAGGTGTCCCCCTCGCTGGTGAGTCCGGCCCCGCCGCAGTCGCAGCAGCGGTCACGGCCGCCGAAGGGCCGCGGCGAGGGCTCAGGAGCTGCCGGAGTGGTCATCAGGCCGGGTCGGGGTTGGCGGAGTTCGTGATCTGGGGGACGTGGCAGATCTGGTAGCGGAGGCCGGAGAAGTGGGTGGTGATGAGCAGGTGGCCGCCGTAGGTGCGCTCTTCCACGGGCAGACCGAGGGCGGTGGACAGGTGCCGGATTTGGGCGGGTCCGGTGGCGTGGTCGGTGTCGTGGATGAAGACCAGGAGGTCGAAGCAGTGGCCGTCGATGGGGGCGGCGGGGTTGTTCTCCAGCCAGTCGGCGAACTGGCGGAGGCCGCGGATGGTGTTGAGGCGTCGCATCAGGTCGGCGGACAGGATCTGCTTGCTCATGCGGATTCCGTTCAGGAGGTGCGGACGAGGCGAAGGAGGTCGGAGGCGAGCTGACTGGACACGCCGAGCCGAGCCCGGAGCGCGTCGCGGGTGATGGGCTTGCCATGAGCCGAGGCGTGTTCGTCGGCCACGCGCCGGGCAAAGGACAAGAGCTGAGGAGCCGGACCGGAAGCCGGAACATCCGGTTCAGAGGACGGCCGGCTGTCTTCTGTCTGGCCGGGGCCGGGGTCGAGGGCGGGCCGCGAGGACGGTTCGTCCTGCTCGGGACTCGCCGAGGACGGCGCCGGAACGGTCTCTCCCGCTTCGTCCTGCACGGGCCGGGCACCGGCGCGCCGCTCCAGCATGGAGACGGCGACGAGGAAGGCCCCTGCGGGCGTGCCAGCGGTGATCCACCCCCAGGCGGTGGGTTCGGCTTGGGCGAGGTTGGCGCCGAGGGAGAGCAGGATGCCGCCGAACAGGACGAGGTTCGGCCACGAGAACGGGCCGACGTCGCGTCCGGTCCGGGCGTCCCTCTGCCGTTCTCCGGCCGCCATGACGCAGGTGAGGTCGATGCAGACGGCGATGGCCCAGGCCATCCAGCCGTGCTGACCGTGTTCTTCTGCCGTGTCGCGGATGTGGGTGAAGGAGCCGGCCGCGGCGATGACGGCCAGGACGAGAACGGGCCCGGAGTCGGCGACGAAAGCCAGGACGCGCGATCCCATCACGCCGCCCGCCGGTCGAGGAGGGCCAGGAGCGCGACCATCTCGGCGTCGCAGGTGTGGTCGTCCGCCCAGGTGGCGACCCACCCGTACAGGTCGGAGGACGCGGTGTCGGTGCAGCGGACGCGGCGGGCGAGGTGACGCCCGTTGACGAGGTCGGTGGTGATGGTGACCGGGTCGAGCGATCGACCGGGGTTCGAGCGGCGGGCGGGCTTGGGCATCGGGGTCTCCGGTCTGTGGCATGGGTCGGGTAGGGACCTGGCGCGAGGGCGGTCGCGCCGACCGTGGAGAGAGCGGGTGCGCTACGCGGCGCGAGGAGGGTGCACGGCCGGGTCGTCGACCGTGGCGCGCGGGCCGGTGAGGGAGCGGATGAGGTCGGACCAGGCCGGAGTCAGGTGGGCGAAGGTCTTGGCCGCGTGTTCTGCTTCGTCTTCGGTGATCAGGACCGTCCGGGCGCGGCTCCAGGTGCCGTCCTGTCCGGCGACGATGGCGACGCCGGGAGTCTCGGCGGGGATGGCGCGTGCTGCGTCGAGGGCAGCGGGGTCGAGGTCGCCGAGGGTCATGTTCGCCGTCTCCGGATCGTTCACCCGGTGGCAGACCCGCCCGGACAGCTGTGAACGGAGCGCGGTCACGCCAGGCCCGAGGTCAGAGCCGATGCGCTGGCCGGACACGATCAGGTAGACCGCGAACGCCCGCCCCAACTGCGCGACTCGCAACAGGCCGGTTGCGGTCTTGGCGACTTCGTCTTTCTCGGACTTGTCGGCCATGAGGAACAGCTCCGCGACCTCATCGACCAGGACCACGACCGGCACGGGCCGGATCTCCTCGGGAAGCTGCCAGACATTGCGAGCACCGGCGGTCCGACAGAGGGTCATCCGGTCTTCCAGGATCGAGACCAGGCCGTCAAGGAGTCGGACCGAGCCTGCCCGCGTCGTCGCCAGCGCGGACAGCCGAGGCGCGTAGGGAGTGAGTTCCACGCCGCCCTTGAGGTCGAAGCCGACGAGCGCGATGGGTTGGGGCGCGAGACCGCGGATGATGGCGTTGACGAGCGTGGACTTTCCGGACTGGGTCGCGCCGGCGTTGAGCCAGTGCGGCATGACCTTCAAGTCCATGATCCAGGGCATCCCGGTCTCCAGCATCCCCGGCCGCACCGTCAGCAACTCCCCGGTCTCCGGCGAGGCCGTGACGTCAGTGAGCGGATCGACCCGGTTGACGACGAGGACGACGCGGCCGGGCTTGTCGGGCAAGACGCGGACGGAGTGGACCCCCCAGGCGTGCGCGAGCCGTTCGGCCGCCGCCTGGTAGTCCGCGGGAACCTGCCCGTCGTGCAGCCGCACCCCGACCCGCCAGCCGAGCGAGGTAGGACGAGGCAGCCCGAACCGCGGAGCCTTGTCCACCGCCACCGTCCGAACCTTGCGCCGCTGCGTGTAGGACGTCGACGCCGAGGTCGACACCAGCGGCACCACCTCCAGCGACCAGCGAAGCCGGTTTCGCTTGCGCGACAGCTTGCAGCCCGCCGCGACCTTCGGCCAGGTCGCGAACACCCAGGCCCACCGCACCGGGAACCCGACGCAGAACCAGAACGAACCCGGCGCCAGCCGACGCCAGGCCGCGGCCCCGGCCGCCGCAGCGACCAGGACCACGAGCACCAGGACGTTTTCCGCCGCCATCTCAGGCCGCCTGCACGTCCGCGCCGGCGGGAACGATCCGGTCGGCCTTGAACGCGATCCCCCACTTGAGAACCCCGTTGATGTGCTGCTCCCACGGGAACCCCACGAGCCGGACCGGCGTCACGATCTGCCCGATGCTCAACCCCGGGTCCCCCGAGACGGCGACGTTCACCAGCTCCACCCGCCCCGACTCGTTGTCGGCGACCGACAGCCCCACGGTGAAGACCGTGTTCCCCTCCTTGTCCTGCTTCACCTCCCCCGTCTCCATGCTCAGCAGCTTCGGCCGTGGCGGCGCCACGCACACGAAGATGAACCGCCCCAGGTCAACCGGGATGCTGCGCACCTGCTACCTCCCAAGAATCTTTGTCGACCCCCCTAGACACCCGCATCGTCGAAGATGACTGTCTAGGGGGCTACTCACATCAGAGTAGGCGACGCACCGGCTTCTGTCTAGGGGGGTCGACAGAGCTGCCCTTGAAGTCTGATCAGCGCGATTCCGCCCCCGGTGCGCGATGATGCGGCCATGGCGGAGAACGATGCGGACGCTCTGAAGCTGTTGCATGAACTGGACGACCCTGAGTGGATCGAGTGGCCGCGCGGCTACGACCCTCGAAAGACGGGACGGCTGTTTGCTGACCTTCTAGCCCGCCTCAATGTCGCCTTTGAGAGCCTTTGCGTGTCTGAGCAGGACGTACAGGACTCCAGCGAATACGGCCGCATCACCATCCCGGACAAGGCGACGATCGCCGGAACCCGCATCGTGGTGTGCGTCAGCAAGTTCGGCTCTCTCGCCCTGATCTGCGCTGACAACCCCAGGGCTTACCTCGGTACCGAAGAAGCACAGCAGGAAGGCGTGCTGGACGCTACCGACCTGGCCACCACCCGTGCTGCACTAACCGGTCTCGGTTACGTGGTGATCCCCGAGGAACTCATCGAGAACGAATACGAGGGACAAACCCTTCTCCGCACGCCTGGTCAGCGAGTCAGCTGGTGGGATCGCTACTTCGGAGAACGATGAGAGGTTCCAGGTAGCTCATCGGTCCAGCGCACAATCGTCGCGTCATCGAAGGCTTTGCCGCGAGGCCACCGGGACCCGTCCGGGTCACTCGCCTCAACCTGCCGAGTCCAGCGGATCAGCGCCTCAGCGCCGTCATCGGCGACGACGCGCAGCAGTTCGCCCCATGAGGCGACGCCGAAAAGGTCGACCAAACGAGTGGCCCCGTCCGTCAGCAGCGTCACGGACTTGACGTCCGCGAGCGGTACAGCGCCGGCCACCGCTTCATAGGCCGCACCGGGATCGGTGCTCGCAACCCAGAATCCGCCGACCTTGTTCCGGTGCGCGGCCATCTTCTCCACCCGCGTGAGAAGCCCGTCCGCGTACCCGTCCTCACCGATCAGCGAGGCGTCGCCCGCAGTCCCGATGACCCGGCCCCTCACATCCTCGATCCGGTCATCCGTGACGATCAGCGGTTCGCCCTGGTGGAACTCCACGATGACCGTCGAGTCCGCGAGCGCCACGTACTCCAGCACGTCCCCGTTGGCACGGACCGCGAGCACGGTAGCCGAAGGCGAATGCGGGTTCCCGAGGTCGCACGGCTCCCCATGCGCTTCCACTACGCGCTTGATCGCCGCCTCCAGCGCGTCGACGATCGGAACGGCCGGGTCGGCGAGTTCGGCCACGAGCAGCCCGCCGAGCGTCCGCGCGTACCAGGCGACCGAGTGAACGCACCCACTGTCAAGCCCGGCCGGGGCCCCGGCCCCATCGATCAGGACGGCAGAACCAGCACCGACCGCGGCGAAGTCCTCATTGGGATGATCGACGCGGCCGGCCAGGGTGGAGACGTGAATGCGCACGCGCCCCACGGTACCTATGCGTGCTTGTAGACCGGCGTGAGCAGTTCCGTCCGCACCGGCTCATGCGTCTGCGCGTCGTACTCGGTCCCCACGACGACGGAGAACGCCTCATCGCCGACCTGCCCCCACAACGACCCGATGTCCGTGGTCAGCAGGTGGACGACCCCCAAGGACCCCTCAGGGTGGACACCCGCGATCACCAGGATGTTGCCTTGCCCATCCGGCCGAGGCAGCCGCCCGAGGTAGCCGACGTCATAGGGCCTTTGCGGTTCTTCTTCCTGCCCGGATCGGTAGCCCTGGCCCGTCCGCGTGTCCCGCAGCAGCCAGCCCACGTCATCGCGCTCCCACGCAATCACCGGGTCTTTCGCATACGTCTCCCGCACGGCCTCGGACATCCGCGGCCCGCAGACGACGAGCAGCCCCGTCCGGTTGAGATCCACGACCCCGTCGACTGAGACATGGTCATAGTCGACCTTGAGGTCGAACGTCCGCGCCAGCTCCTCAAGCTGCTTCCCGGTGTTGAGGTCGTCCAGCGCCACATACGTCCGGTCGGAAACCGGGTCAGGCCGCAACGGCGTCACCACGGTCACGTTCCCCACGCCGAGGAACGCCCCTTCCGGCGCCGGCCCCGTATGCCGGATCTGGTGAATCCGCCCCCGGCTCAAGCCCGCTTCCTTCGCGATATCCGCGTACGACAGCCCTTGCGCGTGAAGATCCTGAATCAGGCGTCGCCGAAGCCGACTCAGCTCAGTCACTTCCTGCTGCGCCTCAGCCAGCCGCGAGGTAGTAGCCCGCAGCAGCTCATACGGATCTTGAATCCGCGAGATCCGTTCGAACTCGCCCGGCATGTCACCGCCTCCTCCGCTCATCACCGAGTCTAGGACCCTAGACACAGCCCGGAGAAGTGGATCACCCGTCGAGGAGTCCACCGCCTGGATCTTCCGCCGCCGCCGAGGTATAGGAGGCCCACCCATCCCTCAAACCCCGCCCGCCACCGCCCCCTCCTCCGGATCATCAGGAAAGACCGCCCACACCCTCCGCCCCACCCGTACCTCGTCCACGCCCCACTTGTCGGCAAGCTTCGCGACCATCGCGAGCCCCCGCCCATCCTCGGACTCGTCATCCCAGTCAGCCGCAACCGGACAGGTCAGCGCCCCGAAGTCGACGACCCCCACCTTGATCGAGTCGTCGAACCTCTCCACCTCCACCACGAACCGCCCACCCGGCAACCCACTGACCGTGTGCTGAATCGCGTTCGTAGCGAACTCGTTCATGGCCAGCACCGCCCGGTACAACGCCCCGGCCTCATGCCCCGCGGCCACATCCCGGACGAACCGCCGAGCGTTCACCAACTCCGCAGCATCCCCATCGAACATCCGAGACCACCGGCCCACGGTCATCACCGCCTATCCGTCTAGGGGTCTAAACACCCGTCGGATTGGCAGGGTAAGCCAGCCAGTCATGATTATTCAATGTTTTCGCTGTATAGACCTCAGGACGTCGGCCAGGTCCAGCCCAGCCCGCTCCACCAGAGCCACAGCCTCCACCCCGAAGACCGCCCGCCCCTTCACCTCTTGGAACGCCCGCAGGTACGCCCCAACATCAGAGGCCGCGGTCAGCGTCAGCTCCCGCGTATACGTCTCGACCACCACCGCCTCCTCCCCGAGCACCGTGAACCCATGCGCCGGCAACCCACCACCCGGCCGGTTCAACGGCACCACCCCGAACTCCACCCCCTCCAGCCCAGCCACCTCGACCAACCGCGCGAACTGCCCCACCATGCACTCCCCCGACCCCGGCCAAGCCCGAAGCACCCCCTCACCCACCACAACCTCCACCCGCTTACCCGCCAGGTCCACCCCACCCCCACCAAGGCCAGCCGCGACTGAGTACTCCGCCGTCCTCAGCACCGAAGGCACAACCCCCACACCGACCCCACGAACAACCTCAACCCGCTCGACAGTCCCAGCCGCAGCCCCAGCACGAAGCGACGTCCCAGCATCCACCCGCCTGCCCGCAGTCTCCACATAAGCCTCACGAGCAACCCTCACCAACCCGAGCGCCTCATCCCCACCCAACGCCTCAAGCACCCGCACGACCACCTCAACATCCCCCACCCGACGCCCCGTCTCCACCCGAGAAACCGTCGCCTGAGTAACCCCAGCCCTCCGCGCCACCTCAACACCCGACAACCCAGCAGCCCCCCGCAGCCGCCGAATCTCCGCCCCAAGCTCACGAAGCCTCTCCCCACCCATGCCAGCGTTCTACCACCCCCGTCCAGCCCACCAGGACCACAACCAACCAGCTCCACACCACCAGCCCACCCGGATGAGAACTTTCTCTACGGTTTCAAGCCCGCCCGCTCCGCGGCCGGGGCCGATCCGCGCGGGCCGGGCATGCGGCCTCTCCGGGCCGACCCGACCCGAACGGACCGGCACGCTTCTCGGCTACATGCGAAAACTCTAAAATCTGAGCGCACCTTACATATGGCCAAGTATCCTCGCTCTATGGTTTCAGAGAGACCCTATGTTGACGAAACACCCCTTGGCCAGGAGCTAGAGAAACTATGGCGTTCAGATGTTCCACCCATATCTACGGTTCTCCATGCTCGTTGGTGGCAGCTTGAGACATGGCTCCGATCACTTGTCTACGTGGAACTCCGCGCCAAATATGGCGATGCCTGGACTGATCATCTTCCAAGGCAAGCGGAAAAATACGAGAATAACGACCAGGGTCTCAGTTACATGGCAAGCCCCGATATGGGGCTACGCATGGCTTATCTAGACGTCGGACCACTGCTTGACCTGGTAGGCGCGGAAGAGTACAGGAATATTCTTGAACCAGTAACGATGGATCACCGCGTCTGGAATGGCAGAGCCTTCGAGCTCAAGAAAATCAGAAAGCATATCGCCCATTGCCGCCGGCCTCATGAGGATGATCTAGCAAAAGTTCGTCAAGTTCTTCGGGATCTTGAACACGGTTCATTCAAGGCGCTGTCTGCCTACAATAGACAATTCTCTCCAGTAGATCTCACCGGAGATCCAGTGGTTGACGCATGGATTAACGGAAACCACCAAGGGCATTTTCTAGTAGACCACGCATCTAGACGCTACAAAACAGAAATCGAAATCAAATACTCAGCACGGCCCTGGGTTGATAGCACTCCGTCGACTCCGGAAATCGCAGGATCTGAGGGCTATATATGGCATCTGATCATCTACGCAAGAGAAGGCGGATCGTTTCGCGTAGAGCAGATTTGGCGCGACTGGATCAGTAACAACATAGAAATCCGTGATCTCATCATATTTTTCGGTTGTCACTCTGCAAACCATTTGGACATATCCATCTCAGCCAAGTCGGATTCGACTAGGGTAGTCGAAGCGTTCCATTTTCTCATTAATGCCGCGCTGTCATGCCATGTGGCGTTTACAAGGGGATCAAGTCCTGATTCTCTTGACCTTCTTGATGAGAGAGTTAGGAGGTTCGCTAAGAAGTCAGATGCCCGGGTTCAGTTTGAGTCCCCTTGGACAATAGTTGACGACAGCACCCAGCCAATCACCATCTTCTCGGCGTAATAGGCGTTCAGGAAAATGACGCCTACTGGATGAGGCAGCTCTACGATGCCAGCTTGACTGAGGTCGGTGAATAAACCATTTACCACGCCGCTCCCGATCCGGGACTTTCCTCGCCCGGTAGGCTAGGAGACTTCTGGCTCAAGATATACGAGGAGGTCAATAGAGCATGGCTGATCCGGTAGAAATGATGCTGGATGATCTCACCGACAAATACGCAAATGAATCCGTCTCGAAAGAATTCCTGCGTCTTTACACTGACGAAGGAAGATTCGGGAGGATATTTGCGGGCCTGCACGAGAAGCTAAACGAGC
Source organism: Actinocorallia herbida (assembly GCF_003751225.1). Classification (NCBI taxonomy): domain Bacteria; kingdom Bacillati; phylum Actinomycetota; class Actinomycetes; order Streptosporangiales; family Thermomonosporaceae; genus Actinocorallia; species Actinocorallia herbida. The sequence continues at coordinate 9,310,606 of NZ_RJKE01000001.1, read as the reverse complement.
ATTTCATAGCGATCAATGGCAGGGCGAAGTCAGGTCGCCACTACTGGGCCGACAATAGTCGGGCACTGATAGCGCTAATTGATGAGCTATCCGAAACGCTTAGCATATTGCGCAGAGCCGGTTTCAATATTCTTTTCATTGACTACTACGACGCAGTCATACGGCGATGCAAGCCATGGCTTGCAATGACTCACGGAAGTGAAATTCCTGAGGGTTTCGAGTACATCGAGATTTTCAGATATGAGCCGGTATTTTCTCAGCCCGAGACGGCCATAGCAATCAAGAAGCAAAGGACAACGGCCAAACTCCAGCTTATAGGGGAAGGTTCGTATGCTCATGTTTTCTCGTTTGTAGATCCCGATTATAATATCAAATTTGCCGTTAAGCGAGCAAAAAAGGGTCTAGACGAACGAGATTTGCATAGGTTTAAAGAAGAGTTCAAAATTCTGCGGCGACTTAGCTTTCCGTATGTTGTCGAGGCTTACGAATATGACGAAGCCCGCAATGAGTACAAGATGGAGTTTTGCAACGAGACGTTGCGTGACTTTATTCGAAAGCGAAATAACAAACTCAGTTTCGGCACCCGTAAGCGGATTGCGCTTCAGTTCCTTTATGGAATCAACTATACTCATAGCCAGCGGCTATTTCACCGCGACCTTGGTCTCCAGAATATTCTCCTTAAGGTTTATGCGGGTAACGCAGTACTGGTTAAACTCTCTGATTTTGGCCTAGCCAAAGACCACACATCGAATTTTACTCGTACGCACACCGAGATGCGCGGCACCATACGTGACCCTATGCTGGCCAGTTTTAGGGAATATGGAATGCCGAATGAAGTATATGCAATAGGATGGATACTATCTTACATATTCACAGGAAGAGAATCTCTGGCAAAAGTGGCTGATGACGTAGGTGAGATTGTTCACAAATGTACAAATAGTGATGTTGGATTTCGGTACTCAAATGTTCAGGAGATTATTGTTGATGTTGAACGTCTTGAATCCATCGATCGCTAGCATGGGAGCGTGGTCAGGTATTGGTCCGCCGCCCGCCGATTTTGCTAACGTAGTGCTATCAGCACGCTTGAACGGTGACGGATGAGAATGGACTCAAGAACGGTCCTAGCCCAGCTCAGAAGGCAGATGTAGACGGGTGTAAATAGTCTTGATCTTGCTTGTAAACAGCTGCTCTGAGCAACTGTGGTTGCTCGAGCTCGAAGCGGGGGCCGCGGCCCCCAGCCCCCCGCCAGCCGGAGGACTCGACCGCGCGCTTCTCTCTGTCACACCGTCTGGCCGTTCGCGCGGTCAAGCCCTCCGGAACGAGCGCGGGTAGGCGCGGCAGCATGGTGGGAAAACGTCGAGATCGACGGCGTCCTGGTGGACAAGGGGAAGCCCAGCTAGGGGCCTCAATCGCAGGCCATTAGCGTGCCATTAGGCAGGGTGATCAAGCCCCGTCGGGGGGACTTACAGATAACATCGCCCCGCAGCTCAGAGGCTATGCGGGGCTAGATCCAGGCAATTCCCAAGCTGACCGCGCGAGTTCGACTCCCGTATCCGCTCTGATCACAAGGTCCTTGCGCAGGGCGTTGATCCGGCTTGGGTTATAAGGATCGTTGCAACAAACGACGCAGCAGCACGAGCCTGAGCCCAGCAGAGCCAGCTCAGGCAACCGAGGTCCAGCGCACTCGCGGGACCAGAGAGTGACACCCGGGATGGACGAGCGCGGACTCTGCCAGACCTTAGGTGCCCGTCGAGCGGAAGCGACTGGCCCCCAGATGTCCTCACGGGGCGGCCGCGTCGGGGCAGCCAGCAAGCCGGGACACAACGCGGGCCCGCTGTTTGGTTGGACAACAATTTAGCCATCGCACATGTTTCAGGAACCAGAAACGCTAGGCTACGCAAGCGAGTGATATCTGGAACCTGGGGTTTGCGCTGACCACACGTAGTAAGCAGGCAGAATCTGCCTGGCAAGAGCACCTCGACTTCCACGGCTATGCGGTGCTCGACGGTATGCCGATTCACGCCGTTGCCCCCACCTTGGGCGACGCCGGCCCAACGCAACTTCTGGAAGCCCAAAGCCAGTCCGCAGCAGCCCCCTGGAGCCTTTCAGGTGTCTACGGGCGCTCAGCTTTCCCCTGGCACACAGACGGAGCAGTCTCTACACGTCCACCACGGTGGATACTCATGCGCGCCGTAGAGATCGAAGCGCCCACTGCAACAGAGGTTCTCATGCCGTCGTCCGGCTTGATCGCCTCGCTCCGGAGGACAGTACTGCGAGTGGTCGACAAGGCAGGACGTGCCCGGCATCTTCCTGCGGTGGTCACGCTACCGGACGGTGAATTGAGACTCCGCTGGGATCCTCGGATCTGCACGCCGAGAATGGGGATCACCGTTGAAGATGTTGAGGAGCAAGCAGCTACCACGCACGTGAACTGGCATCCAGAGCGAATGTTGATCCTGGATAATTTCCGGATGCTGCACCGCCGCCCGCCGGTTCCTGATGGTGTGAACCGGATCTTGGAACGCACTTATGTCTGGAGCAGCTAATGTGGGATTATGAAGGATTTGTAGCCAAAGCCCAGCTTTACTTCCACCGGGCGGAGAGCGCACATAGTGCTGATGACGCAGCAGTCACGTGGCTCCTTCTCGGGCTGGAGTTTCTAATGCGGTCCCCGTTGGCCAAGATTCACCCCACGCTGCTTGCTGATCCGACCGGGGATTCAATCATGCACGCAGCCGGGTACCCCGCTGCTCCCCGCAAAGACGGCGCGCTACCCCAACCCAAGTCGATCACTGCTACCACTGTAAGGCTACGTCTATCCAGGATCGTTCCGGATTTCGCCACGGTCGATGAAGAAGCGGCTTACTTGCTTGGGCTCAGAAACGCAGAGCTGCACACAAGTAGCTCAGCTCTCAACATTTCTGATCACCACTGGTTGCCGAAATTCGTTCGCGTCACTGAAGTGCTGTGCGCACATCTCCACCTCGATCCCGACGATGTTGTAGGCGAAGAGCTCATGCGCCACGGCCGTGGACTTGCCGCCGAAGCGGACAAGAAGCTTAGGCATGAAGTCTCCGAGCGAATCAGGCTGGCGAAAGCATACTTCAACTCCCTGCCTTCAGCACCACCTCAGGAGGCTCCACCTGCAAAGATGTTCCCGAGTTGGGCGTGGACGATGAAGGATTACGAAGCTCTCAAAGAGCGAATCACTGAAAAGGTTCCGTGCCCGGCCTGTGGTTCCGATGCTGACGAAACGCTTGAGCTTGCCAGAGCCACTCGTGAGCAACTGATCGACGATCAAATAGTTCGTGATGTCGTCTACTTGGCGACTGCACTCGCTTGCCCCGGCTGCAACTTGAGCCTGACGAGCAATTCGGAGATCGCCGCCGCTGACCTTGAGCAGCAACGCACATGGACGGTCGAGACCAGCATCCAAGATCGCTACTTGGAGGACTATGAGCCGGACTACGGAAACGATTAGGTAATTTCCCCGATCACGTTACTCAGCAATTAGGAACGCGATCGGGTTCGCCGTTCATCCTAACGAACACTTCGGACCAGTGCCGAGGAACGCAGGCTGCTTCTGCGGGAGCCACGGGGAGTAGGGCTGATGGGCCGAACCGGTGCAAACAACCAGAGACTGTTGACTGGACCCCGATCAGTGCGGCGCAGCCTAAGGCTGGCGTGTGGCCGGGATGATTGGTTGAGGGGCCGCTTCCTGTTCTCGGGGCCTAAAGGCACCTACCTTCCGGGCTGTCTTGCTACCGGGTGAGCCAGCCAAGGTGGGTGACGAAGTGAGTGACAACTGCGATGGGCGAGCACGGACCCTGACAGACCTTTGCGGACTCTCAGAGCAGGTCAAAGCCTGATCGGCACCTGTGAAGATCGCGATTTGCTTCGTTCGGGACGAAGAGGCCGTGGGTTCAAATCCCGCCACCCCGACCAGCCGCTGAGGGCCGTGATCCATTGGATCACGGCCCTCAGTGTGTTACGAAGTCACGGGTCGGCCAGGGGGCCTCAGCCCCGAATACCGACAGATCATCTAGTTCGGTGCCGAGAACGGCTGGGGCGCAGGACCCTACCTCCGAGGAACGCCGAATGCCGGGCCACTTTCTAGACCATCCCAACCCTCCCGCGCCCGACCTCAACGGCTTCTGACGGGATCGATTGGCATTGGCCGGAAGCCGAAACAACATGTCGGAGGCGCCCGCTACTCTCCCGCAGAAGGCCGGACAGGACGCCCCATGCGGGATTACGCGGCGAAGGAGGGCGGGTGAGAGGACGCTCCCGGGTTCGCCCGCGGGCCGCCGAAGAAGCCCAGTGGCCCCGCCCTCCTCCGGCTCGTGGCCGATCGGGTGCCAAGGCCGCTGCCGCCCCCGGACGCTCTGGACCCCGGCCGCCGACGAGTCGGCCCTGTGCCGGCGGTGATCGCAGGGTCGGTGGTGGAGGCGGGTTGCTAGCGTCTTGAGTCATGCGGTACTCGCGGTGGCGCCCACCGGTTCGGAAGGTTCGCGGGAGTGAGGGCGTGCCCTCGGCGGTGCTCGAACCGTCGGCGGCGATCTGTGCGAACGGTGTGGTCATCGCCGGGCTGTTCTCGGCGAAGCGGAAGGACCATGGCGAGGTCATGGATGCGCTCGCCGCGGAGGTGACCGGACTCGGTGGGAGCGTGGTGGGGCGGTTCGTGCAGCGGCGGGGGATCTCCGGGCACCGGAAGGGCGGGTCTTCGGGCGGGAAGGCCAACATGGATCGGCCTTACTCCTCACGGATGCTGATGACCTCGGGAAAGGTGCGGGAGATAGCCACCTGCCTGGCCCAGACCGACGCCGGCGCCGTGGTCTTCGCCAACGAGCTGACCGGGCGGCAGCGGAGAGCCCTAACGCGGTCACTCGGATGTCCGGTGTTCAGCGGCAGGGATCTTTCGGTGTCGACTACGCCGACGGGGAATCGGACGGGCTCTCGACGGCCTTCGCGGACCGGCCCGAGTGAGTGACGACTCTGCGAGACGGCACCGGCGGGTTCTGGTGGGTCGTCCTCAATGCGGTGACGTGGCGACGGAAGTCCTCGGCATGGATCAGACCGACGACCTTCGGGCGCTCGACCGGGTGGTCGCCTTGGCCTTGCATCGAGGGGCCTATGTGCTCCACGAGGACGCCCGGGAGGTCGGCGGAGAATCCACGGCGCAGCGTTGGAAGAGGCCGCCTCTCTCCGGTTGGTGATCGAGGATTTCGCTGGGCGGACGGACACCGCCGACGAGATGCTCGCAACAGGCTCTGGTGGCGCTCGCGGGTGTTGCGCCTGAGGTGGTCGGGGTGCCGCGCATCGCCGAGGTTCATCTCGGCGATGGGCCGCGTTGGATCCCGAGGGTCAGGGGGTGGGGCGGGCGGGGATGATGCGGCCTCTGGCGCCGTTGGAGCGGAGGTAACGGATGGCCTGGATGAGGCCGAGGACGAAGAAGGCCACGAAGATGAGGAGGCGGGCGAGTGAGTCGTCCAGGCCGAAAGCCAGATCTGCGGCCAGGGCGGCCGCGGTGCCGATGAGTAGCCACCAGAAGGCGGTGATTCCTAGGGCTTTTAGCCACTTCATGGGGGGTTCCGCTCGTTGAGGGGTTGGGTGCTGGGAGCAACGTAGCGTTGGTCCCGGGGTCTGTGGATAACTTTCTGCGGGGTCGTGCGGGCGGGTTACGATCGGGGCCGGGACTGGGAGAGGGGTCGGGGTGGCTGGGGTTTTTCCGGTGTCGGTCAAGGGGGTCGTGGTGGACGGGGAGGGGCGGGTGCTGCTGCTGAAGAACGAGCGGGAGGAGTGGGAGCTGCCAGGGGGGAGGCTGGAGGCCGGGGAGGGGCCCGCGGAGTGCGTGGTGCGGGAGATCGAGGAGGAGAGCGGGTGGCGGGTCGAGGCCGGGGAGCTGCTGGACGCGTGGGTGTACGAGCCGCTGGCGGGACGGTTCGTGTTCATCGTGACGCACGGGTGCGCGTTGCTGGAGGGGAACACGGGGCCTCGGATCAGCCACGAGCACAAGGAGATCGGGCTGTTCCGGGAGGAGGAGGTGGCCGGGCTGGTGATGCCGCAGGGGTACAAGGACTCGGTGGCGCGGTGGTTCGGGCGGTTGGCGGCGAACTGAGCCGGCGGGGGTGCGAACGGGTGGCATGTTTCACGTGAAACATGGGGAGTGGAGGGCATGATGTGGGGGTGGAACCTAGGCTTTTGGCGGTTAGTGATCTGCATGTGTCTTATGCGGATAATCGGGTGGTCACTGAGGGTCTGCGGCCTACGTCGGATGAGGACTGGCTCATCGTGGCGGGGGACGTCGCGGACAAGGTGGCCGATATCGAGTGGGCGTTGCGCACTCTCACGCGGCGGTTCGCGAAGGTCGTCTGGGTCCCCGGGAACCACGAGCTGTGGACGGTCCGGGACGCGGCCGACGGCCTGCGCGGAGTCGCCCGGTACGAGTACCTCGTCGAGATGTGCCGGGGTCTCGGCGTCGTCACGCCGGAGGATCCGTATCCCCTGTGGGAGGGAAGCGGCGGCCCCGCTCTCATCGCGCCGCTCTTCCTGCTCTACGACTACTCGTTCCTTCCGCCGGGGTGCACGACCAAGGAGGAGGGACTCGCATACGCGTACGAGACGGGCATCGTGTGCGTCGACGAGAACCTGCTGCACCCGGATCCGTACCCGAGCCGCGAGGCCTGGTGCGCGGCTCGGGTGGCGCTCACCGAGCGGCGGCTCGCGGCGTGCGACCCGGAAGTGCCGCTGGTCCTGGTGAACCACTGGCCGCTGGTGCGCAACCCCACCGAGGTGCTCTGGTATCCGGAGTTCGCGCAGTGGTGCGGAACGACGGCGACGGCCGACTGGCATCGCAGGTTCAACGTCAAGACGATGATCTACGGTCATCTGCACATCCCGCGCGAGACCCGGTACGACGGCGTCAGGTTCGAGGAGGTGTCGCTGGGCTATCCCCGCGAATGGCAGAAGCGGGCGAAGGCCCCCGAACTGCCCCGCGTGGTGCTGTGATCGGAAGCGCTCAGCACCGTCAGGGGAGGATTTCGGCGATGAGGGCGGTGGCGTTGTCGCGGCCGCCCAGGTTCTCGGCGCGGGCCACGAGTGCGGCGGCGAGGCCGGGGGCCGAGGGGTGGGCGGAGGCGAGTGCGGCGAGGTCGTCGCCGAACCAGGTGTCCGACGGCACGGCGGCGCCGTCGCTGAGCAGGACGAGGAGGTCACCGGGGACGGTCTGCACCGACGTGGTGAAAGGTTCGTCGGCGTAGCCGCCGAGGTGCCTTGTCAGCAGCGATCCGCCCCACTGGGCGGCCGGGTCGGTACGGATCTCCTCGGCGAGGACGGTCTGGTCGGGGGTGAGCCGGAAGGCGATCCGCGCGCCGTCGGGGAGCCTCCGGACCAGCCAGGCGGGACTGTCGCCGACGAGGGCGAGGTCCACTTCTCCCGAGGGGGCCACGGAGGCGCCCAGGAAGGTGGAGGCGCCCTTCGTCAGCGCGTTCACCGCGGTGTCGGCGACCGCGACGCCCGCGGTGAGGCCCTGGTGGTCGTCCCGGCAGAAGTAGGCGCGGACCGCCTCGACCGCGGCCCGGGCCGCCCGCGCGCCCGAACCGTCGCCTTCGCCGGTGACGCCGTCGCAGACGACGAGGAGGACCGCGCCGTGGATGTCGCGGACGACGGCGAAGGCGTCCTCGTTGTCCATCTCGGGGTCGCCCTTGGCCTTGCGCGAGCCGACCGCAGTCTCGGCCGCGGGGCGCACGCGCACCTCGCCGTCTTCGCCTTCGGTCCGGACCGCGGCGAGGACCGCGCGCGGGTCGGCGCCGACGAGCAGGGCGCGGACGATCGCGTCGAGCCCGTGCGGGAACTCCCCGGCGTGCAGGTCGAGCAGGGCGAACACGTCGCCGAGGTCACGGGGCGGCCGGCCCGCCGCGACCCGCACGAGGCCGTGGACGATCGCCCAGACGTCGCGCGCCCGCGCGCCCGGAGTGTCCGGCAGAGGCGGTTCGCCGGAGCCGAGCGGGGGCACTTCGAGCACCTGCCACCCGTAGGTCGCGTGCCAGCGCAGCGCCCCCGGCCACAGGCAGCCGGGCCCCATCCGGGTGAGGCTGTCGGCCAGCAGGTCCCAGAGGCCCGCGAGCTCCTCCATGAGCATCCCGGCGGGCAGCCCTTCCCGGTCTCCGAGTACCGGATAGGGCTCTTCCGCCCATTCCACACTGATCCGCCCCAGCAACTCCCACCCCCATCGGCCCCACCATCGTGACCGTCCGCAGTCCGCCCGACAACCCCGACACGACCTGCTCCCCCAACGAACCGAGACCCGCCGAGCCGACCAGGCGCGGGACGGGCCACGGGGTCGGACGGCGAGGAGCGTGAGGTCGGACGGCGAGAGGGGTGGGGGCGGACGGCGAGGGGGCCAGGCGGGAAGCGGTCAGGCGGGGAGGGTCGAGAGCGCGGTGAGGAGGCGGTCCACGTGCTCGTCGGTGGTGCCCAGGCCGAGGCTGGCGCGGAGGGCGGTGGTCTCGGGGGAGGAGGTGAGGGTGGCGACGAGGGGGTGGGCGCAGAACTTGCCGTCGCGGACGCCGATGCCGTGGACGTCGGAGAGGTATTCGGCGACGGAGCGGGCGCTGTGGCCGTCGACGGTGAAGGAGACGATGCCCACGCGGGGGTGGCCGGGGCCCCAGAGGGAGAGTTCGCGGACGCCGGGCAGAGCGGCGAGGCCGTCGCGGAGCCGGGCGAGCAGGCGCTCCTCCTCGGCGACGATGCCGTGCCAGTCGGTGAGGGCGCGGCAGGCCGCGGCGATGGCGATCGCGCCGAGCACGTTGGGGGTGCCCGCCTCGTGCCGCTGCTCGGGGTCGGCGGCCCAGGCGACGGCGCCTTCGGCGGTGACACTGCGGGTGGCGCCGCCGCCGCGCAGGTACGGGTCGGCGGCGCGCAGCCAGTCGGCGCGGCCCGCGAGGACGCCTGCGCCGAACGGCGCGTACAGCTTGTGGCCGGACAGGGCCACGTAGTCGTACGGGGCGGCGTCGAACGGACGGTGCGGGGCGAGCTGGGCGGCGTCGATCGCGATGCGGGCGCCGCAGCGGTGGGCGACGTCGGCGAGCTCGCGGATCGGCCACAGCTCCCCGGTGACGTTCGACGCGGCGGTGACGACGAGCAGGCGCGGCCCCTCCGGGCAGGCGCGCAGCGCGTTCTCGGCGGCGGTGAGCGCCTCGGCCGGGCTCGCGGGGATCGGCAGCCGGACGGCGCGGCGCCACGGCAGCTGGGTGGCGTGGTGCTCGGAGGTGAACACCACGACCGACGTGCCCTGCGGCACGGCGCGGGCGAGGAGGTTGAACGCGTCGGTGGTGTTGCGGGTGAAGATCACCGACTGCGGCCCACCGAGGAACTCCCGGACGGTCTCGCGGGCGTCCTCGTAGGCGCGGGTCGTCACCTGGGAGGCGTAGCCCGCGCCCCGGTGGACGCTGCTGTAGTAGGGCAGGGCCTGCGCCACGGCGTCGGCCACCGCCTGGAGACAGGGCGCGGAGGCGGCGTAGTCGAAGTTGGCGTAGCCGGTGAACCCGTCGCGGACGGGGACGGGGGCGTCAAGGCCGACGACGGCGGGAAGTGACGTGAGAACGGTCATGGGGGCCTCCCGGGCTCCTCATGGATTCCGGGAACGCCGTCCGGGGAATCCGCGCTTGCCCGGCGCCTTTGCGTCGGGCCTGGTCGTCACCCGGACCACCCCGCCGCGGAGGAGGGTTGGCGGCCAGCAAGCCGGGGCTTGACGCTGGCACTCATGACCTGGCCCGAAATATAGCAGGACGTCCCCGACCTCCCGCAACCCCCCTCAGGTGAGGCCGGCGAAGAGGTCCTCGGTGTCGGCGGTGGTCTCGCCGCGGATGCGGGAGAAGGCCTCGTGGCCGAGGAACATCAGCTGGGCCTCCTTGGGCAGGGTGAACAGGAAGGAGCCGTCGCTCTGGCTGGCGTGCGCCTGGAGGGCCTCGGCCTTGCGCTCGAAGTACTCGGTGACGTCCACCACAGTGGTGACGAGCTCGTCGGGGGTGCCGAACTCCGGCTCGGCGCCCTCTTCCAGCTCGGGCCAGTCCAGGCCCCACTCCTGCTCGCGGGCCATCCGGCCCATCTCGGCCATGGCCGAGCGGGGCATGGCGGTGGCGTACAGCCGCTCGGGGATGCCGCTGCGCTCGGCGGCGGCGACGGCGACGCGGTGTGCCTGGATGTGGTCGGGGTGGCCGTAGTTGCCGTTCGCGTCGTAGGTGACGACGACCTGCGGGCGATAGTGCTCCATGAGGGCGACGAGCTTGTCGGTGGCGGCGTCGAGGTCGGCGGCGGCGAACGAGCCGGGGGCGGTGTTGGCCGCCCAGCCCACCATGCCGGAGTCCGCGTAGCCGAGGAGTTCGACGTGTTCGATGCCGAGGATCTCGGCGGAGCGGGCGAGTTCCTTCAGCCGGGTCTCGCGGACCCCGGCCGGGTCGTGGCCTTCCTCGCCGGGCTTGACCCCGCCCGGTCCGTCGCCTTGCTCCCCGTTCGTGCAGGTGACCAGGACGGTCCGGATACCGAGGGCGGCGGCGCGGGCGAAGACTCCCCCGGTGCCGATCACCTCGTCGTCGGGGTGGGCGTGCACGGCCATCAGCGTCAACATGCGCTCCAGCCTATGTCGCCCCGGTACTCATCCGCAGTTGAGTATCCGCACCCTGGGCGGGCCGGACGGGAGTGGCAAGACTGGGTGACATGCAGCAGATCTCCCGTAATGCCGCCCCCTTTCTCCTGCTCGCCCTCGCCGCCGCCGCCAACTGGGCGGCCTGGCTCGGCTGGGACCAGCGGTACGACACCGCGCCTGACGGCTCGGTGTCCGGCCCGTACCAGGCCTGGCAGGTCGCCGGGCTCGTCGTGGTCCTCGCCGCGCTCCTGATCGGCGGCGCCGTGCGCTTCGGCGCGCTCGCCGCGTTCGGCCCGACCCTGGGCATGTTCGCCGCCGTCGTCTACGACTGGTCCGACGACGACAGCGGCCTGTGGGCCGTCGGCGCGTCCATGGTGGTGCTCGGCATGTTCTTCGCGACCCTGCTCGTCGTCGCGCTCGCCGGGAACGCCCGCAGGATGACGGCCGCGAACTAGGCGGCCGGCCGCCCTAGGCTCGGCCTCACGTGACGTCGAGGGCCTTCCATGCCGTCGAGCGCTTCTGCCACTGGGTTCCACCGGGGAACCGCGCGGACACCGAGCCGTCGGCCGAGGCCTTGAACGTGAACGTGTAGGCGCCCTTGGCGTTGGTCTTGGCCGTCCCCAACCGGACGGCCTTTCCGCCCTTGGGCCGGAACCAGATCTGGACGGTCGCTCCCTTCAACCCGGAGAAGCCGCCCTTGAGGGTGAGTCCCTTGACCGTCCCCTTCGCCTTCGCCTTCGCCCCCTTGACGGCCCGGGCGGGGGACGTCGAAGACAGCTTCGCCGCACGCCTGACGGTGATGGCGCCGGCCTTCCGGTGGATGACGAAGTCGTAGTACGCGTTCCCCGAAGTGCCGTCGGTGGCGCCGACCTCAAGGGTGTACTTGCCTCCCCAGTCGGCCTTGTCGAGGACGGCGGTGCCCTTGTAGATGCCGTCTCCGGCGGTCCCCGAGGCACGCTTCAGATCACTGACGAGAGCGAAGCCCTTGCCATTGGGGAGCCGGAGCGTCGCGTCGACGTCGGTGATCCGCGTCCCGGTGACGCGGACCCGGATCGGCACCTTCGCCTTGCCGTCCGCGGTGATGACGGGACTGCCGGTGGCCTTCGCGGAGCGGACCTTGAGGGGTCCGGCGGCGTGGGCGGGGGTGACGATGGCGACGGCCGGGAGAAGGACCGTCAGGACGAGGGGGGCGACGACGGTGCGCATGCGCGGAGTCTAGGACTTATCCCCTTGGAACTCATCAATCCAGACATGCAACAGCAGCATCATCTCCAGCCGGGTCCGCGGGTCCTCCAGGTCGGCGCCGAACAGCTCCTGGAGCCGCGCCAGCCGGTACCTGACGGTCTGCGGATGGACTTTCAGCACGGCCGCCGCCTCCGTGGCGTTGAAGCCGTTCTTCATGCACTCCAGCAGCGTCTCCGCGAGTCTCGGCGCCTGCCTCGACCCGGCCCGGCTCAGCGGCGCGAGGCGGCGTGCGGCGATGCGGGAGACGAGGCCGCCGCCTTCGCGCAGCAGCAGCCGGGGCAGGTGGTCCTCGGCCTTCGCGACGAACCCGGCGCGGCGCGTCGGCTGTCCGGAAACGGTCCCGGCGAGCACGAGGTCGAGGGTGCGGCGCGCCCACAGGAGCGAGGTCGCGGCCTCGGCGACCGGGACCGCCGGGCCCATCGCGCCGGTCCAGCCCGCGAGGGTCGCGGCGAGGTCGGCGGCCCGGCCGGGGCCGTCCGGGTCGGGCACGACGAGCAGCGGCCTGCCCTCGTCGTGGCCGCTCAACAGCTGCGGCGGGAGCCCGGACGGGCCCTCGGCGACCTGTTTGCGCGGCACGAGCAGCACGACCGACAGCAGCTGCGGCAGCGGCCATCCGGTCCGCACCGCCTGCTCCTCGACGGCCTCCGCGGGCGCGGGCGGGTCGGCGAGCAGCAGCCCGATCAGCCGGGCCCGCCGCCGTTCCCGCTCGCCCGCGGCCTTCTCGGTGGCCTTGGCGTACCCGTGCGCGGCGGCCGAGGCGAGCGCGTCGAGATAGGCGAAATTCGCCTCGGCGAGCCGCGCGATGAGCGCCCGCGATTTCCCGTGCCGCTCGGCCTCCTCCGCGAGGAGCCGCCAGGCGACGCGTGAGGAGACCCGCAGCGCGTTCTGGAGGTGTTCCAGACCGCGGTCTTCGAGCGCCTCGCCGTAACCGATGTCGAAATAGGTCTGGTGCACCTCGCGCCAGGACGCGGAAGGATCTTCGATCAGATCGAGGAAATGGTGGACGGCCCGGGTCGACGCCTGTTCGACGACCTTTCCATAGACGTCGTCGTCCCGCCGTCCGTACTCCGGCACCTGCCGCCGGACCGCCGCGGACATGCGCTGGACCAGGTGCGGGACATGCGGGCGCAGCCACCGCGCCTCGCTCGCCGGGACGGCCCGCCAGGGCTCGTCCAGCAGTTCCTCGCACTCGTCAGCACCGCCCACCCTCAGGACGCTAATTCGTCGGCCGGGCGAGGTTAACTCAGTGCCGCAACGCCTTCCGAAGCGCACTCCTCACCATCGGACAAGACACCGGAGAACTGCGCGTTGAGCTGCGCCGACGCCGTCCCGTCCGTCCACGGCGCACAATCGCGCCCCGCGCATTCATCATTCGGCCGTGTAGGAGGCCACGGGGTCCAGGCCGATATTCGAGACGCGGTTCCCCCACCCCTGGAGACTCCATGAGACTCAGATCCCTGTGCGCCGCGGCCCTCGTGGCCGCGGCCTCGACCCTGACGGCGACCGGCCCCGCGGCCGCCGCGCCTTTGCTCTGCCTGGCCTCGGAGAAGCAGATCTTCGCGGCCGCGGGAACGATCACCGCGCCCGTCGGCGAGCTGCTCGCCTGCCGCCGCGTCACCCTCTCCGAGGTGCCCGGCAACATCTCCATGACCGCCTACCAGGTCCGCTACGTGTCCACGGACCTGCGCGGCGCGAAGGTCCCGGTGACGGGGACGGTCGCGGTCCCGTCGGCGTCCTGGACGAAGGGCGGGTCGCGGCCCACCGTCGCGTTCAACCCCGGCACCCTCGGCTCCGGCCCTCAGTGCGCCTTCTCCAAGCAGCTCGCGGGCGACTACCAGGACATGTACGAGGGCGAGCAGGTCGCGTCGTTCCTCAAGGCCGGGTTCGCGGTGGCCGCGACCGACGGCGTCGGGTACATCGACGGCGCCGTGCACACCTACATGATCGGCCAGAACGCCGGGCATGCCCTGCTCGACCTGGTCCGGGCGTCCCGCCGGATCCCGTTCGGCTCGCTGCGGGCCGACGGGCCGGTGGGCGTCGCCGGATACTCCGAGGGCGGCGCGGCGTCCCTGTGGGCGGCGCAGGTCGCCGCCTCCTACGCGCCGGAGCTGAAGGTCGTGGGGGCCGCCGCGGGCGGTGTGCCCGGCGACCTGAAGATGACCGCGGCGAAGCTCAACGGCGGCCTGTTCGCCGGGTTCCTCGCCGATGCCGTGGTCGGCCTGGGCGAGGCCTACCCGAGCCTTCCCTTCACCGCGCTGCTCAACGACCGGGGCCGCCAGGCCGTCGCGGACGTGAAGTCCAAGTGCCTGCTCGGGACGCTCTCGGCGTTCACCGGGCAGAAGGTCGAGAACTTCACCACCGCGAAGTACTCGCTGGAGCAGCTCTACGCGCTCGGCGACGCGTCCGGCCTGACCTGGGGCCAGGCGGTGGACGCGCAGAAACTCGGCGTGGGCATCGGCGGCGCCGCCTCGACGGCGACGTGGAAGATCGGATTCCCGACCTTCCAGTACCGGGGCCTCCTCGAGGAGATCATTCCGGTCGAGACCCAGGAGGAGACCCGGCGGCTGTACTGCGCGGCGGGCATCCCGACGCAGTTCAAGAACGACTACGCCGGCGAGCACCTGACGACCGACGCCCTGGCCCGGGGCGACGTGACCGCGTGGCTCGACGACAGGTTCACCGGCAAGCCGGTGCCGAACAACTGCTGAGCACGGCGCCGGGCCCCGTCGCGGACGCGGCGGGGCCCGGTGGCGTCAGTGCTTCTTCTTCTTCTTGGTCTTGGTCGAGTGCGACGAGGAGGAATCGTCCTCCCACTCGTAGCCCGGGGTGTTCTTCTCGCAGTAGCTGTCGGCCACCACCTGGTCGGTGGCGTCGTGCTCGCACCAGCGGTCGCCGCCGGAACAGGCCGTGAGGCCCAGCCCCGCCACGGCGAGGGCCATGACGGACAGCGCGATCCTGCGCATGATCATCAACCTCTTCGAGAGTCGTCGGTGTCGTCCGGAACGCTAATCCCGCGGTGTCCCGAACACCAGGGACCGCGTGCCCGGCGATTTCGGGCACTGCCTGGAACAGGCGTTTCGACGCACACGGCGGCCCGCCGGATCCCCGCGCGGGAAAGTGACCTGTGCCGCTCCCCGGGCCAGTGGTCTGGACCACCGCACCGCGTGATCACTAGAGTGTGCCTCCTCCCAGTACGAGGGGGACGAACCGTGCACGCTCCCACGTTCTTCGGCAGGACGACCGCCGCGGTGGCGCTCACCGCCTCCGTCCTCGCCCTGATCCCGACCGCCCCGGCCACCGCCGCCGCCAAGCCCGTCTGTGCGTCCGAGGACCACCCTGCCCTCGCGGCACGCCTCGGCCCCAAGCTCCAGGCCGCGGTGCGCGGCCGCTCCGGCAGCATCTCCGTCGCCGTGTACGACCGGAACCGGGGGCTCGGCTGCTACCTCGGCACCGGAAGGCGCTACGACACCGCGAGCACGGTGAAGGTCGCCGTCGTCGCCGCGCTGCTGCGCACCGCGCAGAAGGAGAAGCGCAAGCTGACGTCGCAGGAGAAGTCCCTGGCACGCGCGGCCATCACCCGCTCGGACAACAACGCCACGTCCACGCTGTGGAGCCGGCTCGGCAGGACCCGGATCCAGAAGCTCCTCAACGACGTC
This sequence comes from Actinocorallia herbida, assembly GCF_003751225.1. Classification (NCBI taxonomy): domain Bacteria; kingdom Bacillati; phylum Actinomycetota; class Actinomycetes; order Streptosporangiales; family Thermomonosporaceae; genus Actinocorallia; species Actinocorallia herbida. Next base: position 9,295,060 of record NZ_RJKE01000001.1, on the reverse strand, counting down.
GACATGGACGCGACGACGCTCGGGCCGAGCGGCTACTGGGGGCTCACCCAGACCACCGCGTTCGACCAGCTCAGGCTGCTGCGGATGCTCACCCGCGACGACGACGAGGTGCTGACGGCCGCCTCCCGCCGCTATCTGCTCGGACTGATGAACGACGTGGTGGGCGGCCAGCGCTGGGGCACCCCGGCGGGCGCGCCCTCAGGCGTCAAGGTGCACGTGAAGAACGGCTGGCTGCCGCGCAGCACGCTGGGCTGGCGCGTGCACAGCCTGGGCGCGTTCGACGGCGCGGAACGCGACTACATGATCGTGGTGCTGACCCATGGCAATCCCTCCATGGCCTATGGGATCACGTCCATCGAACGCGTCGCGAAAGTCGTCCACAGGCAGCTCAACCCCGAGTGAATCTCGTTGTGTCACATACCGCTTACACAGCGGAAGCATCCAGGTAACGCCACCCGGTCAGGCTTCCCCCATGACCGTCGATCTGCGGTTCCGTGAAGTGCATGGTTATCGCCGGGCCCTCCGGATTGCGGGCGAAGGGCCTCCGCTGCTGCTGATCCACGGCCTCGCCGACAGCTCCGAGACCTGGCTCCCGATCTTCGACGAGCTGGCCGAGCACCACACGGTGATCGCGCCCGACCTCCTCGGGCACGGCGAGTCCGACAAACCACGCGCCGACTACGCCGTCGCCGCCTACGCGTGCGGGATGCGCGACCTGCTCACCGTGCTCGGGATCGACCGGGTGAGCGTCGTCGGGCACTCGCTCGGCGGCGGCGTCGCCATGCAGTTCGCCTACCAGTTCCCCGAGCGCTGCGAGCGGATCGTGCTGGTCTCCAGCGCGGGCATGGGTCCCGAGGTCCATCCCGCGGTCCGGCTGGCCACCGTGCCGGGCGCGGCGGGCACCCTGAAACTGATCTCGGCGGCGCCGGTGCGGCACGCCGTCCTAGCCGCCGAACCCGTGCTGCGGCTGCTCGGCGGGGTCGGGCTCGGCCCCGACCTCGCCTACATGATGACCAGGTACGCGAGGTTCGCCGATCCCGAGGCCAGGCGCGCGTTCCTGCGCACGGTCCGGGGCGCCGCCGACATCTCCGGACAGGCCATCACCATGCTGGACCGCAGCTATCTCGCCGCGGAGCTGCCCACCCTGGTCATCTGGGGCGACCGCGACCCGATCATCCCGGCCGCGCACGCCGAGGTCGCCAGGACCGCGCTGCCCGGCAGCCGCCTCGAGGTCTTCGAGGGCGCCGGGCACTTCCCGCACCACCACGACCCGGCCCGCTTCGCCAAGGTCGTCGGGGAGTTCCTGCGCGGCACCGCCCCCGCCCGCTACGACCGGGGCCATTGGCAGGACGTGCTGCGCGAGGGCAGGCCGGACGCCCCCGCGGCCTCCAGCGGCACCTGAACCCGCGATCCCGGCCGGACACCGCGACCCTTCGCGGCGGCCTAGAGTAAGGGGCGTGAGCGAGCCGAAGGCCACCGGGCGGTCGGAGCAGACCCGGGAGCTGATCGTCCAGACGGCGCTGCGGCTCTTCCGCCAGCACGGCTACGAGGCGACGACGATGCGGGCCATCGCCAAGGAGGCGGGGGTGTCGGTCGGTAACGCCTACTACTACTTCGGCTCCAAGGAAGAGCTGATCCAGTCGTACTACGACGAGCTCCAGGTCTCGCACATGGCCACGAGCCGGGCCGTCCTGGCCGCCGAGACGAACTTCGCGCCACGCCTGCTCGGGGTGCTGCGCGCCCGGGTCGACACGATGGTCCCGTACCACGAGTTCGCCGGGAAGTTCTTCAAGCTGGCGGCCGAGCCGACGAGCCCGCTCAGCCCGTTCAGCGCCGAGTCGGGGCCGGCCCGGTCCGCCGCGGTCGCGATCTACCGCGAGGTCGTGGACGGCTCCCGCGACCTGCGGCTCGACCCGGACTTCCGGCAGGAGCTGCCAGAGCTGCTCTGGCTGTACTCCATGGGCATCGTCCTTTACTGGGTGCACGACGACTCGCCCGGGTGCCGCAAGACCTATCTCCTGGTCGACCGGACCGTCCCGCTGGTCCAGAAGATGGTGTCGATGTCGCGGCTGCCGGGCTTCCGCTCGGTCACCCGCGAACTCGTCGACATCATTCGCAGTGTCCGCGCCTGAGCCGGACCATCTTCTCCGCGCACCACTCAGGGCCGTAGAAGATGTCCCAGTGGTCGCGGCGCTCGTCCACATAGAGCTCCCCGGTCCGCAGGCCCCGGTACATCGGTGAGGAGTCCTTGCGGCTGCCGACCTTCGTCATGGTCCGGTAGATATGTGAATCGACGCAATCGGTGGGCATGATGTCCACCTTGTAGCCGTTCTCATGGCCGTACATCATCTTCTGGTGACCCAGTTCGGTGCCGCCCGACACGGTGACGGGGCAGCCGCTCTCGCGGACGAAGCGGAGCAGCCCGTCCAGGGTGCCGCGCCGCAGTCCCTCGTAGGAGGTGCAGCCGCGGCGCGTGCGATCGGTGCACGCGCCGCTCGATCTGCGCGCCACGCCGGCCGCCGTGAGCTCGGCGTCGACGGACTCATGGGTGAGCCGCTCGAAGAAGTTCACCGCAGGGGCCACCTGCTGCACGACCGGTGCGGACGGCCGGACCACGAGGTCCGGCTCCCGCCCGGAATAGGCGACGACGCCCGTGACCACGATGGCGCCCGCGCATGCCGCGACAGTCGCCAAAAGGCCCGTGCGCTTCATGGATCTCCCCCCTCAGGACGAGCGAGGAGATCCCCTGCGAAGTACTACCGAAACAACGCCCGAGTCAGGACATGTTCAGGGATTTCATGGCGAAGCCGATCTCCGCTTCCACCTGCTTGAGGCGTTCTTCAATGACCAGTGACCCGTGGCCCGCGTCGTATCGGTAGACCTCATGGGGTTTGCCGAGCTTGCCGAGAGCGTCCAGGTAGTTATTGATCTGCCGGATCGGGCAGCGCGGGTCGTTCTCGCCCGCGAGGATCAGGACGGGCGCCTCGACGGCCTCGACATAGGTGATCGGCGAGGACTCGCGGTACTTGTCGGGCACTTCCTGCGGAGACCCGCCGAACAGGGACCTGTCGAACGCCTGGAGCGCCTCCATCTCGTCCTCGTAGGCCGCCACGTAGTCCGCGACGGGCACCGCCGCGACCGCCGCCGACCAGTCGCCCGGCTGGGTGCCGATGCCCAGCAGGGTCAGGTACCCGCCCCAGGACCCGCCCGCGAGGACGAGCCTGGACGGGTCGGCGAGCCCGGTCTCCACGGCCCAGTCGCGGACCGCCTTGACGTCCTCCAGCTCGATGAGCCCGACCTTCTCCTCCAGCGCGTCGCGCCAGGCCGAGCCGTAGCCCGTGGATCCCCGGTAGTTCACCTGGACGACGGCGAAGCCGTGGTCGACCCACGCCGCGGTGTTCGGGTTGAACGCGTCGACGTCCTGGGCGGTGGGCCCGCCGTGCACGTCGAACACCGCGGGGAACGGGCCTTCGCCTTCCGGCTTGGAGACCAGGGCGTGGATGCGGCCCCCGGGGCCCTCCACCCAGGCGTCCTCGACCGCGACGGAGCCCGGCGCGGCCTCTCCGGGCGGGGTCAGCACGACGGCGCCGGTGGTGGACCGGATGACGGGCGGCTCGGCCGCGCAGGTGAACGCGAACTCCACGGTGCCGTCCGGCCGGGCCGTCGCGCCGCCGATGACGCCGCGCGGGGTGTCGATCCGGATCAGCTCGCCCGTCGCGAGGTCGTAGCGGAACAGCTCGTCACGGGCCTCGTAGCCGTGCGAGACCAGCAGGCTCCGCCCGTCGGGGAACCAGCTCGCGCCCACCTCCCCCGGCAGGTCGAAAACGAGTTCCCGCTCTTCACCGGTGAGCGGGTTCCACAGCAGCAGCTCCTCCTTGCCGCGCCGCTCGTGGTCGACCAGCAGCCGCGGGTCGCCCACCACCGGCGAGAAACCCGAGGGCCCGACGCCTTTGCCCGGGCCGTCCCACAGATCCGCCACCACGGTGCCGTCGGGGCGCAGGATCCGCAGCGCGGGATGCCTGCTGTCGCCGTGCTCGCTGTGCCCGATCGCGATGAGGTCCTCATCGCGCGAGAGCCCGCCCAGGTAGGCGTTCTCCGCGTGCTCGTACAGCGTGACGGCCTCAGCTCCGGGATCGACGAGGTGGACCGACGAACCGTGCGCGCCGGACCTGCCCACCAGGACCCGGCCGCTGCGCCCGATCGCCAGACCCGCCGGATACGACGGCTCCAGGGGGGTCGCCGGAACCGCCTCGCCGCCTTCGAACGGCTGCTTCAGCCACACGCCGAACTCGTCGCCGTCGGTGTCGGCGAACCACCACAGCTCCCGGCCCCAGGGCTCGAGCGCGCCCGCCACCGTGCCGTTGGGACGGTCGGTGGCCTGCCGCTGCTCACCGGTGTCCCTGTCCCAGGTGTAGATCTCCCACGTGCCGCTGGCGTTCGACCGGAACACCGCGCGCTGCGGGGCCTCGCGCGCCCAGCCCGGCAGACTCACCCGGGCGGCCCGGAACCGCTTCTTCCACCTGTCGTCACTCATGGTCCATGTCTACCTCTTCGGGCCGACGGTCCGCACCGTGATCGCCACCTCCCGTCTCATGACTGGATTGTTTTCCCACGGATAAGGGAAGAGACAGAAAAACACACTCCGCTGCCGTGACCCCGCGCATCCCCCGGCGGTGCCCCATGCAATCCCTGCTCCAAGTGCTCCTCCCGCTGATCGTCGGCGCGCTGCTGACGCTGGCCGCCAAGGAGTTCCCGCGCGCCCAGGACCGCAACCGGGAGCGCGCGCGCCAGCTCCTGGCCGCCGCGCACGCCTTCAGGCACGCCGGCGAGCAGTGGCTCGACCTGCGGCTGACCGCCCACTCCACCCCCTCCACGGCCGAGCTGCGCCTCTGCCATGAGGATCTCGGCTGGCAACTGGAGCACGTGATCAGCAGGCATCCCTGCTGGCGCTGGCCGCGCAGGCTGCTCGAACACCTTCAGGAGGGCCCGCTCGGGCCCGGGCTGACCAGCGGCTGGACAAGGCTGCGCCCGGAGGAGCGGCGGGCCAGGCACGCCGAGACCCACCGCGCGCTCGACGAGTTCGTACGGCACACCGCGCGGCTCGCCGCCCGGATGGAGCATCCGCTGCTGTCCCGCCGAGAGATGAGGAGTGAGCCGGTATGGACGCGACCCCCTCAGGGATGAACCGCAGGAACCCGTTCGACACCTCGCCCGAAGCCGGGCATCTGCCGCTGTGCCCATGGCGACGTGCGTCGCATGAGGGGGATTATGTAGCGGTAGACCATAGTTTCCAGGCTTATGAGCAGTTCACCGGCGCCCTTTCCGGCGACCCATTCGGGACGGGCTGGCTGTGCGTCTTCAAAGGGCCGTCCGGGAGCGGCAAGACCGCGCTGATGCACCGCTGCGCGTCCTGGCTGCGCCGGATGGGCGAGACCTCGGGAGCCTTCCAGGCGGAGATCATCGACTTCACCGACCAGGTGCCGCCGACCTTCGAGGCGCTGCCCGTCGAGCAGCGGGTCGAGTTCGTCGCCCGGCGGGTCGCCCTGCGCGTCGCGGAGTTCCTCGGCCGGACCGTGGAATCCGGGCCGCCCGACCTGGTGTACGCGGCGCTGAGCGACCTCCTGCTGGCCCAGGACGAGGAGGACAGGAGACTCGTCCTCGTCCTGCTCCCTCCCTCCGAACTGGCCTCCGAGCTCCAGCACTACAGGTACCTGGGCCGTCCAGGGCTGGTCTTCATGGCCGAGATCTGCACCGACGAGACGGACGCGGCGGACGCCCTGACCTCCCGGTACGGGCTGCGCACGGTCCCCCTGGAGCTGCGCACCCTCGACCCGGAGGACGGCTGGAAGCTCGTCCGCGAAAGGCCGCCCGACGAGGGGAGCCCGAAGTTCCCGCGTCCGCTCGTCGACGCGTACATGGCGGCCATGGCGTCCCGGGGAGGATCCGGGATCTCCATCAAGCAGCTCCGCAGCGTCCTCGCCGGCGCCTTCGACGTGGCGCGCGCCCGCGCGCACACGACGGTCAGCGAGGAAGACCTCCTCGACTCCTATCTGGGCGGTGTGTCATGACCGAAGAAGCCGACGCCTTCGTGGACCAGCTCCAGGCCCAGGTGCACCGGCGATTCACCGACCTCGTGGCGGCCGAGCTGAACGCGTCCCGGTACACCAGGCACGCCGCCCGTGCTCTGGACGAGCGGCGGCTCAGCGCGCGGCAGCTCATCCACCGGCTCGGGCTGCCCGAGCGGCGCTTCCTCGCCGCGCTGCGCCGGGACCTGCGCGCGCTCGTCGGCGACGACCAGTACGCCACCGCCCTCGCCCTGCTCGCCCGCGACCAGTTCGCCCCCCTGGTCCGCGACTGGCTCACCGGGGAGCCGCCCTGCCCCGCGCTGCGGGAACGCGGCGTCACCTGGACGATCGGCCGCCAGGCCGCGCCCCTGACCACGATGAGCCTCCTCACCCTTCTCCACACCGCCCCCGCAGGCCGTACGGCGGCCCGGTCCGAGGCGGTGTTACGGGTCGGCCAGGGCCCGGCAAGGCGACGGCCCGCCCCCGGGAATCCGGGAACGGGCCGTCTACGGTTCGGCGCTCGGCCGTCGCGTCAGGAGGTGAACTCCGTGGCGACGAGCTCGGCGATCTGCGCGGTGTTCAGGGCGGCGCCCTTGCGCAGGTTGTCTCCGCACAGGAAGAGGTCGAGCGCCTTCGGGTCGTCCAGCGAGCGGCGGACGCGGCCGACCCAGGTGGGGTCGGTGCCGACGACGTCGTTCGGGGTCGGGAACTCGTACGCCTCGGGGTTGTCGCTGAGCACGACACCCGGGGCGGCGGCCAGGACGGCCTGGGCCTCGCGCTGGTCGACCTCTGATCCGAAGACCGCGTGGACGGCCAGCGAGTGGGTGGTGATGACCGGGACCCGCACGCAGGTCGCCGAGACCTTCAGGCCGGGCAGGCCGAGGATCTTGCGGGACTCGTTGCGGACCTTCAGTTCCTCCGAAGACCAGCCGCCGTCCTTGAGCGAGCCCGCCCACGGCACGACGTTCAGCGCGAGCGGCGCCGGGAACGGGCCCTCGGTGCCGACGACCGCGCGCACATCGCCCGCGCGCTGGCCCAGCTCGCGGTTGCCGGCGATCTTCTCGATCTGGGAGTAGAGGGTGTCGATGCCCTCCTGGCCCGCGCCGGACGCCGCCTGGTAGGAGGCGACGACGAGTTCGGCAAGGCCCCACTGCCGGTGCAGCGCGCCCAGCGCGACGATCATCGACAGGGTGGTGCAGTTCGGGTTGGAGATGATGCCCTTGGGCCGCGCCTTGGCGGCGTCCGGGTTCACCTCGGGGACGACCAGCGGCACGTCCGGGTCCATCCGGAAGGCGCCGGAGTTGTCCACCGCGACGGCGCCGCGCTCGGCGGCGATCGGCGCCCAGACCGCGGAGACCTCGTCGGGGACGTCGAACATGGCGATGTCGACGCCGTCGAAGACCTCGGGGGCCAGGGCCTGGACCACGACCTCCTCACCGCGGACGGTGAGCTTCTTGCCCGCGGAGCGGGGCGAGGCGATCAGGCGGATCTCGCCGTAGACGTCCTCGCGGGTGGACAGGATGTCGAGCATGACGGTGCCGACGGCACCGGTCGCGCCGACGACGGCGAGAGTGGGCTTGCGGCTCATCGGCCGGTACCTCCGTATACGACGGCCTCGACCTGGTCTGCGTCGAGGTCGAAAGCTCGGTGCGCGGCGGCGACCGCGGTGTCGATGTCGTCCTGGGCGACGATCACCGAGATGCGGATCTCCGAGGTGGAGATCATCTCGATGTTCACGCCCGCGTCGGCGATCGCGCCGAAGTAGGTGGCGGTCACGCCCGGGTGCGAGCGCATGCCCGCGCCGACCAGGGAGATCTTGCCGATGCGGTCGTCGAACCGCAGGGAGTCGAAGCCGATCCGCTCCTGCGCCTTGTTCAGCGCGGCGAGCGCGGCCTGGCCGTCGGCGGCGGGCAGCGTGAAGGAGATGTCGGTCTTGCCGGTGGCGGCCGCCGACACGTTCTGCACGACCATGTCGAGGTTGATCTCGGCCTCGGCGAGCAGCCGGAAGATCCCGGCGGCCTCGCCGACCTTGTCGGGCACGCCGACGACCGTGATCTTGGCCTGGCTCCGGTCGTGCGCGACGCCGGAGATGATCGCGTTCTCCACCTGGGTCCCCTCAGTGCTCGCGACGACCCAAGTGCCTTCCTTCTGGCTGAACGAGGACCGCACGTGGATCGGAATGTTGTAGCGCCGCGCGTACTCGACGCAGCGCAGGTGCAGGATCTTGGCACCGGACGCGGCGAGCTCCAGCATCTCCTCGTAGGAGATGCGCGGAATCTGCCGGGCCGTCCGGACGATGCGGGGGTCCGCGGTGAACACGCCGTCGACGTCGGTGTAGATCTCGCACACGTCGGCGTCCAGCGCCGCCGCGAGGGCGACCGCCGTGGTGTCCGACCCGCCCCGGCCGAGGGTGGTGATGTCCTTGGAGTCCTGGGAGACGCCCTGGAACCCCGCGACGATGCAGATCGAGCCGTCGGCGAGCGCGTTCTGGAGCCGGCCCGGCGTGACGTCGATGATTTTGGCTTTGCCGTGCGAACCGTCGGTGATCACGCCGGCCTGGGAGCCGGTGAACGATTTGGCCTCGTGTCCGAGGTTGGCGATGGCCATGGCGAGGACCGCCATGGAGATCCGCTCCCCGGCCGTCAGCAGCATGTCCAGCTCCCGCGCGGGCGGAAGGGGGGACACCTGCTGGGCGAGGTCGATCAGCTCGTCCGTCGTATCGCCCATCGCGGAGACCACGACGACGACATCATTACCGGCCTTCTTGGTGGCGACGATGCGCTGAGCGACCCGCTTCACGCAGTCGGCGTCGGCGACGGAGGAGCCGCCGTACTTCTGCACGACAAGAGCCACAGGCGGCGCTCCTACAGGTTCGAGTGCAAAGCTTGACTCCCAGAGTCTACCGATACCCCCCTGTGACCCCTCACCCTGGTTTTCTCATCTGCTGAGACAGGCGTATCAAACCCGTAGGGAAGACCGCCCGGAGCCATGTCCGGATGGTCCGATCGCGCGGTCCGGCGGGCCATGCCCGGGGGCGGCCGAGCCCGGTGCAAATATTCCGGACACCTCTGGACCGACCGCCAGAAAGCGGGCAGTCGGTGATCACCCCCTCGGCGAACTGTGCGGATGTGGATCTTCAATACCCCGAGGACGGGTTCGACGCCTTCCGTTTCCAGGGCCTCCGCCGACCGAAAAGCAGGCGAATTTTCGCAATGTCTGGAAATTTCGTTGCATTCTGGTATGAGAGTTACAACTGGCGCCCATGATGGTAAAGAACAGTCCGAACCACGCATGTCGGGAATCAGCACCAGAGGAGTTCCAGATGCTCACCGAGGCGACCGCCGCACTGGCCGCCATGGGCGGAACCGCCGTCGTTCAGGCCGCGACTCAGGACGGCTGGACCGTGGTCCGTGCCAGGGTCGGCCGCGGCCTGGCCAGGCGCGGGACGTCCGCGCAGGTGGCGGCGAGTGCGCAGGAAACGGACGAGACCGCGGAGACCGCCGTCGCGGATCCGGGCGCCGACGCCGCGCGGCCCGCCGCCCGCAACGACTTTCCCGTGGCGGCCATTAACGCGAACGCGCAGGACGAGTCACGGCAAATCAACATCGCCCATCTCGAAGGCAACCCGACCTTCCAACTCTGATGACCGAATTCTCGCCAGAGGCGCACGGCGCAAGCCGTCAAGTGAACATCGGGGCCATCACCGGCAGCACGTCCTTCGCGTTCACACCGCCCGAGCCGAAGCCCGAGGACCTCACCCCCATCACCGCCCCGCTGCGGGCCGGCCACCCCCTGCGCGGCCGCGACGAGTTGCTCAACGACCTCGTCTCGGGCTGGAAGGGCGCGGAACGCGTCAGGGTCCTGCACGGGATGGGCGGCTGCGGCAAGACCAGCATCGCGGCCGAGCTCGCCGCCAGGGTGAGCCCGCACACGGACGTCTGGTGGCTGTCGGCGGTCGACAACGAGCAGTTCTACACGGGGCTGCGCACCCTGGCCCGGTCCCTCGGCCTGTCCACCGACCAGCTCGACACCGCCAACTACCCCGACCTGCTGTGGAACCGCCTCGACGCGCACCCGCGGCGCTGGCTCCTCATCGTCGACAACGCCGACGACGCCGACGTGCTGCGGATCGGCGGACGCCGGCTGAGCTGGGGGACGAGCTGGCTGCGTCCCATCCGCTCCCCGCAGGGCCTCGTGGTGGTCACCTCCCGCGACGGCGGCGAGGACACCTGGGCCGACTGGTGCACCCTCCACCCCGTCGACGTGCTCTCCAACGACGACGCCGGGCAGGTGCTGATCGACCTCGCCGGAAGCCGCTCGGGCGACCGGGAGAGCGCGGCGGTCCTCGCCGAACGGCTCGGCAACCTTCCCCTCGCCCTGCACATTGCGGGCTCCTACCTCGCCAGGACCGGAAGGATCAGCCCCGCCTTCGCCGACCCGTCGGCGCTGCGTACGTTCAACGCCTATCGGGACGCCTTGGACGCCGGCGTACTGACGCTCTCCTTTCCCGTCGGCCCGACCGACGACCTCACGCCGCGCCCGGCCGGCGCCGTCATCGGGGCGACCTGGGCGCTGTCGCTCGACCTGCTCTCCGTGCGGGGCATCGCGCAGGCCGTCCGCTGCTCAGCCTTCTGGCCTGCTTCGCCGAAGCGCCCATCCCCTACGAACTCGTCCTCCTCCCCGAGGTGCTCGCGCAGTCCCCGCACTTCGCCGGCATCACGGGCGAGGCCCTCTGGGCGGCGCTCATCGGGCTCCAGGACTTCGGGCTCATCTCGATGGCCGAGCCGTCCGACCCGGAGGCCGCCCGGGTGCCGCTGCTGAGCCTGCACCCGATCGTCCGGGACACCGGGCAGGCGATGTCGCCTCCCGGGCTGTTCGACCTGGCGTCCACCCTGCTCGTCCACACGACGGCGCAGCTCAAGGCGCCGGAGGTGCCCGACTCCTGGCCCGCGTGGGGGTCGCTCGCCCCGCACGTCTTCGGAGCGCTCCAGCGGACCGCCCACCCGTTCCCCGCGCACCTGTCGACCTCGGCGGTCATGGCGGTCCGGTACCTGAACGCGGCAGGGCTCAGCCACCCCGCCGAGACGAAGGCGCGCAGCTCACTCGAATCGCTCGCCTCCTTCGTCGGGGCCGAGCATCCCGACGCGCTCGCGCTGCGGCACGGGATCGCCCGCGCGCTGGCCCATCAGGGGCACTACGCCGAGGCCGCCGCCGCCTACCAGGACGTCCTGGAACCCTGCCTCGACGCGCTGGGCAGCGACCACGCGCTGACCCTCGCCACCCGGCACGACATCGCCTGCGTCCTGGCCGAGCAGGGGCACTGGGCGCAGGCCGAGGCCCAGCTGCACGAGGTGCTGAACACCTGGCTGCGCCTGGCCGGACCCGACCACCCGAACCTGCTGCCGACCCGGCACGAGATCGCCCGGGTGATGATCAGCCAGGGCGACGACGCCGAGGCCGAGCGCGAGTTCCGGCGCATCCTGGCCGTCCAGCTCCGGCTGGGGGAACCCGACCGGCCCGACGCGCTCACCACCCGGCACAACATCGCGCTCGCGATGGCCAGGCAGCAGCGGCACGCCGAGGCCGAGGAGGAGCTGCGCGCGGTGCTCGCCGCGCGCAGAGTGGTGCTGAGCCCCGAGCATCCCGACACGCTCGCGACCCGGCACGGCATCGCCTACGTGCTCGCCCAGCAGGGTGAGTACGCCGCGGCCGAGGACAAGTACCGCGACATCCTGTCCGTCCGAGAGCAGGTGCTCGGCGAGCACCATCCCGACACGCTCGGCACCCGGCACGAGATCGCCAACGTCGTCGCCGCGCAGGACCGCTACGCCGAGGCCGAGGAGGATTACCGCACCATCCTCCCGATCCGGGCGCAGGTGCTCGGGGAGAGGCACCCCGACACGCTGAACACCCGGCACGAGATCGCCCGGATGATGGCGCTCGGCGGCCGTGAGGACGCCGCGATCGGCGAGTTCGAGGCGGTCCTCGAACTGAGCATCGACGTGCTGGGCGCCGACCACCCGGACACGCACAGCACCCGGAGCTGGCTCGCCAGGCTTCCCCGTCCCCGCCCGGCGAACGCCTGACCCCGCGCCGCCGCGGCGGCGCCCGTGCGCGTCCTTCATCCGGGCGCGCACGGGCTTGCGCCCTTCCTCCGCGCGCCCCGTTTCACCACGGCGAAAAGCCAAAAGTGAACCGAAACCCAGGCAGCTAAGTCTCACTCCGCAAAGAGCACCCGATCAGGCGGAAGGCAGACATATGGGCTCGGCGGACGCGACCCCCTACACGCGCAGGCTCCTCGCGCTCCTGGCGTGCTTCGGACCGGCCCCCCTCCCGCACACGCTGATCCTCCGCCCCGCGGTCCTCCGCGACTTCCCCGGCTTCGAGGACATCACCGGCGCGTCCCTCTGGACCGCCCTCGCCGCCCTCCACCGCGACGGCCTCCTCACCCCCTCCCCGCCCGACGCCCGAGTCCCCCTGCTCCACCTGACCCTTCCCTTTCCCCCCGCCCCTCCCGCCCCCGACCCCCTCCACACCGCCGCCCGCGCCCTCCTCATCCGCGCCGCCGACGCCCTGGCCGACCCCGACCGGGCCCCCGCCTGGCCCCTCTGGTGCGCCCTCTCCCCCCACGTCTTCGCCGCCCTCCTCCCCCACCCCGACCACGCCGACCCAAGCCCCTCCCCCACGAACCCCGACCGCACCGACCCGGCCCGCACAAGCCCCGAGCGCACCGCCCCCGCCCGTACAAGCCCCGAGCGCACGAACCCAGACCACCCGGACGCGCTCCGCCCCGGCCCGAGCCCCGACCACACGGCCCCCGCGCGCACCGACCTCGACCGTCCGGATGCCGGCACGCCCGCAGACGACTCCCGCACGAACCCCGACCGCACAGACGCGAGCCGCACGAATCCCGACCACACGGACACGGGGCGCACGGACACGGGGCGCACGGATCTCGATCGCGCGGACATCGACCGAGCGGACGCGGGGCGCACCGGCCTTGATCGTGCGGATGCGGGGCGCAGGGGGCTTGATCGTGCGGATGCGGAGCGTTCGGAACTCGGTCGTGCGGATCCGGGGCGGGTGGAACTCGATCGTGCGGGTGTCGACTGTGCGGATCTCGGTCGTGGGCGGCGGGCGGTGCGGGACGGGGGTGGCGGGTGGCGGGTGGACGAGGGGGTGGTGCGGGCGGTGCCGCGGTGCCTGCGGGGGTTGAACGCGGCCGGGTTGTTCCGGGTGGCCGAGTCGAGGGGACGGGCCTGTCTGGCGGTGCTGGAGGGGGCGCTCGGGTACGGGCACACGGCGGCGGTGGCGGTGCGGCGGGAGATCGCCGCGGCGCTCGCCGGGCGCGGGCTGTGGATCGACGCGGAAGCCGCGTACTGGGAGATCCTCGACGGGGCGGCGTACCCGCCCGGCGACCCGGACGGGCTCGCGATGCGGCGCGGCATCGCGGCGGCGCTCGGCGGGCAGGGCAGGCACGGTGCCGCCGAGGACCTGTACCGGGAGCTGCTCGAGGAGCATCTGCGGACGCTCGGCCCGGAGGCGCCCGCCACCCTCGCCGTGCTGCGCGGGCACGCCGCGGCGCTCGCCGGGCAGGGCCGCTACACCGAGGCCGAGGAGGCGTTCCGCGACATCTGGCACACCGAACTCCTCACGGTCGGCCCCGCGCACCCCGACACCCTCGCCACGTACCACGGCGTGGTCACGGCGATGAGCGGCCAGGAACGCTACGAGGAGGCGGAACCCGCCTTCCGCCACCTGCTCGGCGAGCGCACCGCGATCCTCGGTCCCGACCATCCCGACACCCTCGCCACCCGTTTCGAGCTGGCGCTGGTGATCCTCCTGCTCGGCCGGGCCGACGAGGCCCGCGCCGAGATCCGCTCGGTCCTCGCCGCCCGCATCGACGTCCTCGGCCCCCGCCACCCCCTGGTGGAGACCACCCGCGCCCACCTCCCCTGACCCGTCGCCCGAGCGCCCCGACGGGCCCGGCGTGCGCCGCGCGTCCGAAGGGCCCCAGGGCGTCGCGCGACCGCCGGGCGGGGTCAGAGGCGGGCCAGGAGCCGGTGGGCGGGCTGGATGGCCTCTGGGAGCTCGTCCAGCGCGAAGAGACGGGCCTCGAGGATCTCGCGCGGGTCCAGGGCGAGGGACTCCAGGCCACCGCGGAGGACCGCCTCGTAGATGATCTCGATGCGGAGGCGGTAGCCGCTGTTCACCTGCAGCAGGCGGCCCACCTCGACGGTCAGGCCGGTCTCCTCGCGGACCTCGCGCGCGATGGTGTCCTCATGGCGTTCGCCCTTTTTCGCATAGCCCGTGGGGAATCCCCACTGGCGGCCGTCCGGCCAGAACCTGTGCCGCAGCAGCAGAACCCTGCCGTCCTCCGTGCGGACGACCCCGGTGATCCCGCACATGAACGTCGCGTTCGCCGACCACAGCAGCCGCCAGTGCAGCCGCTTCATCCACCGCGTCCGCCAGATCTTCCGCAGCACCCCGTACACCCGGTACACCCCGAACACCCCCGTCTCCTCGCCCGCCGCGCGCCGCGCACCAGCAGAAACCCCCGACACCGGACGCCGTCCGCGGCGTCCCACCCCGATCATCGCACCCGGAAATCCCGCTCCGGAGTTATCCACAGCCCGGATTTCCGGCCTCCCGGGAAAGCGCGAAGGGGCTTCGGCGAACTACTCGTGACAACCGCCCCCGGCGAAAGGATCCCTATGACGGTCATCGAGGTGGATCCATGACCTCCCAGGCGATCGATGAGCGGTCCGACACGGGTTTCAGGGAGGATCCCGAGCGGTTCACCGCCGTGTACGACAGGTACTTCGACGCCATCTACGCCTATGTCGCCGCGCGGCTCGGGCCGGAGGCCGCCGAGGACGTCGCCGCCGAGACCTTCACCGTCGCGTTCCGGCAGCGCCTCGGATTCGATCCCACGCGCGGCGAGGTGCGGGCCTGGCTGTTCGGCATCGCCACGAACCTCGTGGCGCGGCACCGGCGCGCCGAGGCCCGGTACTACCGGGCCCTGTCCCGGACCTCCGCCGAACCTCCGTCGCCGGGCCACGAGGGACGCGTGGTCGCCACGGTGACGGCCGAGGGGCTGCGACCCAGGCTGGCCGCCGCCCTGGCCGCGCTCCGACCGGCCGAACGGCACGTCGTCCTCCTGGTGGCGCTGGCCGAGCTCAGCCACGAGGAGATCTCCCAGGCGCTCGGCATCCCCTACGGCACGGTCGGCTCGCGCCTGAGCCGCGCCCGCGCCAAACTCCGCACCGCCCTGGAAGGGACCGACCGATGAACGACCTCGAACACCTCAAGACCGCCCTGGCCGTCCCGGCTCCCGACCGGTCGGTCCGCGACGCGGGCAGGCACCGGCTCCAGCGGCTGATCCGCGCCGAGGGCGGACGGCCGTCCGGCGGGCCGCGCCTCACCTGGCGCGGCCTCGCGATCGGCGCGATCGGCACGGTCGCCGCGGGCGCCGTGCTCGCCACCACGACCCTCACGGCGCCGCAGGACCCGGGCACCGGCGCCATCGCGCCCGGCGACTCCTCCGTCCTGCTGCCCGCCGACACGGTGCTGATGGCCGCGTCGTCGAAGGTGCGGCAGCGGCCCGAGAAGGGCGGCTACTGGCGGGCCAAGACGGAGAACGCGCCGTTCAAGTACAAGACCGCCAAGGGATACACCGTCCAGGCGACGATGCGGACAGAGACCTGGATCACCGCGTCTCCCCAGGTCAAGGGCTGGCGCGTGTTCGACATGTCGGGCTACGCCCCGGCCACGCCGGCAGACAAGTCCGCGTGGGAGGCCGATGGATCCCCGACGAGCTGGCGGGTCGAGTGGGCGCCGGGCTTCTGCGAACAGGTCAAGGTCAAGGGGGGTAAGGACTGCCACGTGACCGTGACGTCCGAGCCCGAGCACTCCGTCGAGCCGATCAAGACGAAGAACTCGATCGGCGATCTCGGCGGGCGCCCGATCACCCTGGACCAGGTCCGGGCGCTGCCGACCGACGCGGACGGGCTGGAGGCCGCGTTGGCCGACCGGATGCCGGGCATCGAGAAGGAGGAACTGCGAGACACGATCATCTTCGAGGCCGGCATCGACATGATCATGAGGTTGCCGGTCACGGCCGAGGTCAGGGCCGCCGCCTACGAAATGCTCGCGGGCCTGCCGGGCGTCGAGTCCACCGGCGTGATCGCCGACCCGCTGGGCCGCAGGGGCCCGTCCGTCGCGACGAACGCGGACGGCGCCGACAACGTCCTCTACCAGCTCATCCTGGACGAGAAGACCGGCCTGCCGCTGGCCACCCAGACCGTCGAAGTCGCCGACGGCGGCACGTCGGGAGCCAGCGTGGTGACGGAGATCGGCTGGACCGACGAGAAGCCCGGCCTGTCCTGACGCGGGGGCGCGCCCGTGCCGAACCGCGGAAGGGCTCGGCACGGGCGCGCGGGGAAAGGCTCAGGCCTTGTAGTGGTTCAGCTTGAGGCCGGGCCGGGGCCACTCGATCTTGAGCAGGCGACCGGTGCTGGAGGCGGTGACGTACGCGGTGCGCATGTCCTTGCCGCCCCAGGTGATGTTGGTGATGCCCGGGTCGCCGTCGACGTCGATCTCGACGAAGTCGACGAGCTCGCCCTTGGGACTGACGACGGAGATGCCCGCCTTCACCATGGACGCGACGTTCACGTTGCCGTGGCCGTCGACGCCGAGGGAGTCGAAGTTGACGTAGTCGGCGGCCGTGTAGAGGAAGTTGCCCCCACCGGACCCGGCCAGCGACTTGCCTCCGACGATCTGGCCGGGGCCCGTCACGTCCCACCACCACACACGGGCGGTGTAGGTCTCGCTGACGTACAGGCGCTTCCCGTCCGGGGAGAGGCCGACGCCGTTGGGGCCCTGCATGCCGGTGCCGACCGCCTTGCAGGACGAGCCGTCCGACTTGGCGTAGTAGAGCACGCCGGTGTCGGCCGCCTCGTTCACCGTCTTGCCGTAGTCGGTGAAGTAGAAGCCGCCGTGCGCGTCGAAGACGATGTCGTTGGGGCCGCGCAGGTCCCGGCCGTCGTCGTCCTTGGTGTAGAGGGTCTCGACCGCGCCGGTCTCCAGGTCGACGACCTGGACGCTGCCGCTCACGTAGTCGGCCGGGGTGCCGCCCGCGAAGGCGTACCCGTTGACCTCGAACCGGTACATGCCGCCGTTGTTGACGACGAAGACCTTCCCGTCCGGGCCGAGCGCGGCGCCGTTGGGCCCGCCGCCGACCTCCGCGACGACCGAGGTGGTGCCGTCGGGGCGGATCCGGGTGAGGGTCTTGCGGTGGATCTCCACGACGAGCACGTCGCCGTTGGGGAGGGCGACGGGACCTTCGGGGAACAGCAGGCCCTCGGCCAGCTTGGTGATCTTCACTTTCTTCCCTTTCGGCTTCGGGGAGTGCCCGTGGGGATGTGCGGAGGCGGCGTTGCCGCTGCCGAGGACGGTCAGGCCGACGGCCGAAAGGCCGAGCCCGGAGAAGAGCGACCGGCGGGAGAGCCGCCTGCGAGGGGCGCTCATATCTGCACCTTTCACGTGGGGTGGTGGGGTGGGGGTGGAAGGGGCGGATCAGCCCCGCATCTGGCGCAGGATCCGCTTCGCGGTGCTCTGGATGTGCACCTCGTCGGGGCCGTCGTACAGGCGCGCCTCGCGGGCGTGCCGGTACATGCGCGACAGGGGGAGGTCGTCGGTGAGCCCGGCGGCGCCGTGCACCTGGATGGCCCGGTCGATCACGTTGTGCACCATCCGGGCGCCGATCACCTTGATCGTGGCGATCTCCACCCGGGCCTGGCTTCCGGCGTCGATCGCCTCGGCCGCCTGGAGGGTGAGCAGGCGGGCCGCCTGGATCTCGGCGTAGGAGTCGAAGACGTGCTGCTGCATGAGCTGCTTGGCGGCCAGCGGCTCGCCGAACGCGCTGCGCGCGTCGAGCCTGGCGCACATCAGCTCGAACGCCCGCTGGGCCTGGCCGAGCCACCGCATGGAGTGGAAGATCCGGCCGGGGCCGAGACGGTCCTGGGCGATGACGAACCCGTCGCCGCGCGGGCCGAGGAGGTTCTCGGCCGGGACGCGCACGTTGTCGTAGTCGACCTCGTAGTGGCCGCCGTTGATGCCGAGCACGGGCGTCTCGCGCAGGATGCGGTACCCGGGGGTGTCCGTAGGCACGATGATCATGCTGAACGCCTTGTGCGCGGGCGCCTCGGGACCCTCGGTCCGGCACATGACGGTCGTGTAGGCGGCCTTCGCGGCTCCCGTGGTGAACCACTTGCGGCCGTTGATCACCCAGTGGTCGCCGTCGAGGACGGCCGTCGTGCGCAGGCCCGTAGGGTCGGACCCGGCCACGTCGGGCTCCGTCATCGCGAAGCTGGGAGACAGCTCTCCGGCGACCATGGGCGCGAGGTAGGCGTCGCGCCACCTGGGCGAGGCGTACTTGTTGAGCATGATCGAGTCCTGGAGGGTGTACGTCCCCAGGACCAGCTGGCCCCACTCGCTCCGGCCCTGGACCTCGTTGATGTACACATAGTCCAGGAACGGCAGTCCGCCCCCGCCGATCTCCTCGGGGTGGCCCAGCGCCCACAGCCCTTCGGACTTCGCCTGCGCGCGCAGTTCGTCGAACATCGCGTCCGACTCCTTGCCGCCCGCGTTGAGCACCGCCTCCGCGGGCTCGACACGGGTCGTCATGAACGCGTGGACGGCGTCGCGCAGGTCCCGGACCGAGTCGGGCACCGAGAACAGCATCAGTCCTCCCCGGCGAGGTCCGCGGAGATGTCCCGGCTGCCGTAGCCCTCGGGCGCGTCGACCTCGACGATCGGCTCGGGACGGTCGTCGTACTCCAGCTTCAGCACCTTGGACATCACGGCGTGCATCTCGTACAGCGCGGTGATGTAGGTGAGGAGGAGGATCTCCTTGTCGGTCAGGTGCTCGCGCAGGACCTCGAAGGTCTCGTCGGCGACCCGGCCGCCGTCGAGCACGATCCCGTCGGTGTAGGCGAGGACCGCGCGCTCCAGCGGGCTGTAGCAGTCGGCGGTGTGCCAGTAGGGGATCGCGGCGATCTTGTCTTCGGGCATGCCCAGCGCGCGCATCTGCTTGCAGTGCTGGGAGAACACGAACTGGCTGCCGCGGGCCCAGCCGGCCCGGCACTGGCCGAGCTCGCGCAGGACGGGGTCGAGTTCGGCCTTGCGGTAGAGGGCGAAGCCGCGGGTGGCGTGCCGGAACACGTGCGGGTCGTTGGCGAAGACCGTCCACCAGTCGCCGGGGGTTCCGGTGGCGGTGCCGTGGTCGACGGCCGGATCCTTGTCGGGGCCGAAGAGCCGGTCGTAGAAGAACAGGATGTTCTCGTCGGTGACCTCGGCGCGGGGGATCTCACGCAGGCGGGGCATGTGCTTCTCCTTCTCAGACGGTCCGGTCGGCGGCGGTGCGGGGCTCCGCGGTGGCGTCGGCCGCGGTGAACTCCCGCATCCAGCAGGCGAACTCCAGGAGGGCGCCGTCAGGGTCCTTGAAGTAGAAGGAGCGGACGAACACGCCGGGATGGAGCCTCCGCGCGATGGTCGACGGGCTGTCGTCGTGGTTGATGACGGGGCTGACCTCGACTCCCTTGGCCTGGAGCTTCTCGTAGTACTCGTCGAACTTGTCGACGGGCACGTGGAAGGCGACGTGGTTCATCGAGCCGGTCGCGCTGAGCAGTTCGCCCTGCTCGGGACGGGTCTTGGGCGCGGAGATGCCCGGGACGCCCTCGGGCGCGTCGGGGAACCAGAAGAACGCGACGCAGTTGCCGCCGCCACAGTCGAAGAAGAAGTGCTGGCCGTTGCCGGGAATGTTGAGCGTCTTCACCAGCGGCATGCCGAGCACACCGGAGTAGAAGTCGATGGTCGCCTTCATGTCCTTGCAGACCAGGGCCAGGTGGTTGATGCCCTGGATCTCGAACTCGGTGTTCTTGACGGTCACGCCTTCTCCTTCTGGGCGGTGCGCAGATCGCGCTTGAGCACCTTGCCCGCGACGTTCCTCGGCAGTTCGGCGAGGAACACCACGCGCTTGGGCACCTTGTAGCCGCCGAGGCGCCCGCGCACCGCGGCGATGATCGAATCGGCGTCTTCCGGCTCGCCTTGGCGCACCACCACGGCGGCGCAGACCGCCTCGCCCCACTCGGGGTCGGGGACGCCGAAGACGGCGGCCTCCTGGACCGACGGGTGAAGGTAGAGGGCTTCCTCCACCTCGCGGGAGGCGACGTTCTCACCGCCGGTGATGATCATGTCCTTGAGGCGGTCGACGATGTAGACCATGCCCTCTTCGTCCTGCCGGACGACGTCGCCGGTGCGGAACCAGCCGTCGTGGAAGGAGTCCGCGGTGAGCTCGGGCTCGCGCCAGTAGCCGAGCATCACCTGGTCGCCGCGCACGAGCATCTCGCCGTCCGCGCCCTGCGGGACGTCGTTGAGGTCCTCGTCGACGATGCGCAGGGAGGCCAGGTCCATGGGCCGGCCCGCGGCGGCGAGCAGGTGGGTCTCGCCCGCGGCGGCCCTGCGGTGCTCGGCCTCGCCGAAGTGCAGGATGTTGCCGCCCAGCTCGCTCATCCCCATGCCCTGGTAGAAGTCGCAGCCGAGCACCTCCATGCCGCGGCGGAGTACCTCGGCGGGGATGGCCGACGCGCCGTATCCGATGGCGCGCAGCGTGCCGAGGTCCTCGTTCTCGATGCCGGGGTGGCGGAGGAGGAAGGCGATCATCGTCGGCGCGAGGCCGGTGTTGGTGACCTTCCAGTCCTTGACCAGCCGCAGGAACGTGGGGTTGTCGTAGGCCCGCAGGATGCCCACGGTGCACGACCGCAGGTGGTTGACCAGGACGACGTAGCCGCCGACGTGGCAGAGCGGGAAGCAGAAGAGGAACACCTGGTCGTCGGGCAGGTCCCAGTGCGCGACGGAGCTGATCACACCCGTCAGCAGGTTCTTGTGGGACAGCATGACGCCCTTGGGCGTGCCGGTGGTGCCGCTCGTGTAGACGAGCCAGGCGAGGGAGTCCTCGTCGACCCGGGGCGGCTCCTCGGTCGAGGCGGCCGCGACCAGCTCGCGGTAGTCGAGGTCGCCGCCGCCGTCGAGGGCGACGATCGCCTTGACGCTCGGCATCGCGTCGCGGTGCGCGCCGATGGCCTCCAGGAAGTCGCCGCTCACGATCAGCACGGACGCCTGGGCGTGGTCGACGAGCTTGGCGATCTCGGCCGGGTGCAGCCGGTGGTTGAGGAAGGTCAGCGCCATCCCCGCGGCGGGCACGCCGTAGTACAGGTCGACGTATTCCGGCCGGTTCCCGGACAGCACGGCGACGCGATCGCCCGGGGCGGCGATCCCGCGCAGCGCGTTGGCCGCGCGCCGGACGCGGTCGCGCATGCCGGCGAAGGTGATGACCTGCTCTTCGAAACGGAGCGCCGTGCGGTCCGGGTGCTTGCGCGCGGCGAACTCGATGATGTCGTTGATCAGCATGAACGCCCCGGGGTGGTGGTGCGCATGGGTCCCCCTGCTTAGTGACTTGACAGTCATATCAAGTTGTCGGATGCTCGGGATACTGTTCCTGAGACCATCGGGTTGTCAACCCCTCAGCGGGAGCACTCGAGGAAGGAACGGCCCATGGAGACCGGAGAGACGCCCCTCACAGAGCGGGGGATCCGGACCAGGGAGAAGCTGATCTCGGCGGCGCGCGAGGTCTTCGAGGAACGCGGTTTCCTGGACACCCGGGTAGCCCACATCGCCCGGCACGCCAAGGTCGCGTACGGCTCCTTCTACACGTACTTCCCGTCGAAGGAGGCGATCTTCCTGGAGGTCGCCGACCGCCTGTTCGCCGACATGACGGCCCATCGGGTCCCGTCGCCGGGCAGCGAGCCCGCCGCGCGCATCCGGCGCGCGAACCGCGAGTTCTACGAGGCCTACCAGCGCAACGCGAAGATCATGCCGATCATCGAGCAGGTCGCCACCTTCAACGAGGAGTTCAAGGAGCTGCGGCGCAAGCACCGCGCCGAGGCGGTGACCCGCTCCAGCCGCGCGATCGAGCGGTGGCAGCGGGACGGCCTGGTCGACCCCTCACTCGACCCGGAGATGACGGCCAGGGCACTCGCCGCGATGGTCGACCACTCCCTCTACCTCTGGATCGTCCAAGGCGAGGACGCCGACGGCATCGAAAGGCTCCTCGACACCTTGGACACCCTCAACATCCGGGCCCTAGGACTACCCACCACCCCATGACCTGACCCCCGAGGAGAGACCGTGCAGCACGACGCGCTCGCCGACCGCTTCATCACCGCCGTCGCCGGCGGCGACATCGACACCCTCCGCACCCTCTACACGAGCGACGCCCTCATCTGGCACAACGGGCCCGGCGAAGGCGGCGGCGCGGAGCAGGCCGTCGAGGACAACGTCCGCACGCTGCGCTGGCTGTCGGCCAACCTCCAGGGCATGCGCTACGAGGAGGTCCGGCGCGCCCCCTGGAGCGCCGGGTACGTCCAGCAGCACGTGCTGCGCGGCAACCTCCCCGACGGGGCCGCGCTGGAGATCGCCGCCGCCCTCTTCGTCACCGTCACCGCCGACGGGCGCATCGCCCGCATCGAGGAGTACGCCGACACCCGCGGCAGTGACGCCCTGCGCGCCCTCTCCGCCGCCCAGCGCGCGGCGCGTGCCCGATGAGCGCGCCCACGATCGCGCCCGCGGCGACCGCCGAGACGCTGGCCGCGCTCCTGGCCGAACGCCTCGGCCCGGTCACCGGGCTGCGGCGGCTCTCGGGCGGCGCCAGCCGGGAGACCTGGGCCTTCGACGCCGCCGGGCGCGAGCTGATCCTCCGCCGCGACCCCCCGCACACGCCCGATCCCGTCGCGATGGCCCGCGAGGCCGCGCTGCTGGTCGCCGCGGCCGAGGCCGGGGTGCCCGTGCCCGCGGTCGTCGAGCACGGCCCCGACCTCGCCGGGACGCCCTACATGGTCATGGAGCGGCTGCGCGGCGAGACGATCCCGCGGCGGCTGCTGCGCGACGAGCGCTTCGCCGCGGTGCGCCCCGGCCTCGCGCGCGAGCTGGGCCGCATCCTGGCCCACCTGCACGAACTGCCGCCCGACGCGGTCCCCGACCTCCCGGCGCTCGACCCGTTGCAGGAGATGACGGACTGGTACGCCGGCTTCGAGGAGCCCCGCCCCGCCGTGGAGCTGGCGCTGCGCTGGCTAGCCGACAACCGTCCGGCCGAGGCGGGACGGCCGACGATCGTGCACGCCGACTTCCGCAACGGCAACCTCCTCATCGACGAGGACGGCGTCCGGGGCGTCCTGGACTGGGAGCTGTCGCACGCGGGTGACCCCTGGGAGGACCTCGGGTGGCTGTGCGTGAAGGCGTGGCGGTTCGGCTCCCCGCTGGCCGCGGGCGGCTTCGGGACGCGGGAGGAACTGCTCGCCGGGTACGCCGAAGGCGGGGGGACGCCTCCCTCACCCGAGACCCTGCGCTGGTGGGAGGTGTTCGGGACGCTCCGCTGGACGGTCCTGTGCCGGCACCAGGCGGAGCGCTTCCTGAGCGGCGCCGACGACAATGTGGAGTTCGCCGTGCTCGGGCGGCGCGTCTGCGAGCAGGAGCACGATCTCCTGCTCTCGCTCGGGCTCACCGAGCCCGTCACGGTCGCCGACCCCTTGGACGTCCCGGGCGAACCCGCCTCCGTGGGACCGCACGACCGTCCCGGGGCGGCCGCCCTCATCGACGCGGTACGGCACTACCTGACGACCGCCGAGGTGGCCGACGAGAGGCTGCGCTTCCACAACCGGGTGGGGGCCGCCGCCTTGCGGATCGTCCAGCGGGAACTGCTGCTCGGCGCGGAGCACGCGGCGGCGCACACGGCCCGGCTCGGCTCGTTCGGCTGCGCCGACGACGCCGAGTTCGCCGTGGGCATCCGCGAGGGCAGGTTCGACGACCGGTGGCACGAGGTCGTCACGGCCGTCGCCGCCTCGGTCGTGGACAAGCTGATCGTGGCCAACCCGCGGCACCTGGCCACACCCGCCTGACGTGAGCGGCCCGTTGGGCCGGGCGCCCCGGCGAAGCCGGGTTCTCGAGCGCCCGGCCCAACGGGGCCATGCGCACAGCTACGCGGGGAAGCCGCCCGCGCGGCCGAGCAGGGCGGGGGCCGGCTTGTCGAGCAGGGTGCCGAGCCAGGCGCCGGTCTCGGCGATCGCGGCCATGTCGATGCCGGTCGCCACGCCGCTGCGGTGCAGCATGTACAGCAGATCCTCGGTGGCGATGTTGCCGGTCGCGGCGGGCGCGAACGGGCAGCCGCCGAAGCCGCCCGCGCTCGCGTCGAGCACGGCGGCGCCCTCGTCCACGGCGGTCAGCGCGTTGGCGTAGCCGGTGTTGCGGGTGTTGTGGAAGTGGAACCGCAGCGCCGCGGAAGGAGCCGCCTCCTTGGCGCGGCGAGACAGGTCGCGGACCTGCGCGGGCACCCCTACGCCGATCGTGTCGGCGAGAGCCACCTCGAACGCGCCCGCGGCCTCGGCCCGGCGCGCGAGCTCCGCGATCCGCTCCGGCGGGGTCTCGCCCTCGAACGGGCAGCCGAAGGCCGCGGCGATCGTCATCCCGACGGGGACGCCCGCGGCGTGCGCGGAGGCGGCGATGTCGTCCCACGCGGCCAGCATCTCCGCGGTGGTGACGCCCTGGTTGCGCTGGGAGAAGGTGTCGGAGGCGACCACGACGACGTTGACCTCGTCGACGCCGGAGTCCAGCGCACGGTCCAGGCCGCGCCTATTGAGGACGAGGCCGCTGTAGGAGACGCCCTCGACGCGCGGGACGCCCTTCATGACCTCCTCTGCGCCCGCCATCTGCGGGACCCGCTTGGGGTTGACGAACGACACCGCCTCGATCCGCCGCACCCCTGCCTCGACGCAGCGTTCGATGAGCGCGATCCGATCGTCCGGGGACAGCGCCTTGGCCTCGTTCTGGAGTCCGTCACGCGGTCCGACTTCCAGCACCGTTGTATGCAATCTGACCAGTCCAATCCGCATCGTCCCTTGTGGCTCCTTCTATACTCCCCTATATTGCATGCAACAGCCAAGAGGAGAGGGGGTCGGAGATGGCAGCGGGCAACCGCGCGGCGGACACCGCCTACACGGAACTGCGCCGGATGATCGTCGGTGGCGAACTCGCCCCCGGGGCCCGGCTCGCCGAGGTCGAGCTGTCCCAGGCGCTCGGCCTGTCGCGCACCCCCGTCCGGGAGGCGCTCCAGCGGCTCGGCGCCGACGGGCTCATCGAGGTCCTGCCGCACCGCGGGGCACGGGTCGCCCTGTGGTCGGAGTCCGACATCGCCGAGATCTTCGAGCTGCGCACCCAGCTGGAGCCCTACGCGGCGGCCCGCGCGGCGCGCATCGGCGTGTCCGAGGCCGTCCTCGACGAGCTGCGCGGGCTGTGCGGGGCGATGGAGGCCGCGGCCGCCGAAGGCGAACTCGCCCAGGTGGCCCAGCTGAACTCGCGCTTCCACGCGGCGCTCATCGACGCCTCCGGCAACAGCCGCCTCCCGGCGATGCTCACCTCGGTGATGCACGCGCCCCTCATCCTCGGCACTTTCCACACGTACGACCCCGAGGGGATGGCCCGCAGCATGGGCCACCACCGCGAGGTCGTCGACGCGATCGCCGCCCGCGACCCGCAGTGGGCGGCCTCGGTGATGCGCTCCCACCTGCGCGCCGCCGCCGCGAAGATCTCCACATCCCCCAGGGAGGAAGAATGACCGATCCCCAAGCCTCCGTCAGCGCGCTGGGCGACCTGCGCGTCGTGGAGATGGGCCAGCTGCTCGCCGGGCCCTTCTGCGGCCAGCTCCTCGGTGACTTCGGCGCCGAGATCATCAAGATCGAGCCGCCGGGCTCCGGCGACCCGATGCGCGAGTGGGGCCGGGAGAAGCCGCACGGCCAGTCGCTGTGGTGGCCGATCCTCGCGCGCAACAAGAAGTCCGTGACGCTCAACCTGCGCACCGAAGAGGGCCAGGACCTGGCCCGGCGGATCATCACGCAGGCCGACGTGCTCATCGAGAACTTCCGGCCGGGCACCCTCGAGCGCTGGGGCCTGTCCCCCGAGAAG
Organism: Actinocorallia herbida; assembly: GCF_003751225.1. NCBI lineage: Bacteria > Bacillati > Actinomycetota > Actinomycetes > Streptosporangiales > Thermomonosporaceae > Actinocorallia > Actinocorallia herbida. The sequence continues at coordinate 9,268,923 of NZ_RJKE01000001.1, read as the reverse complement.
CTGTGGGAGCTGAACCCCGGCCTGATCATCACCCGGGTCACCGGCTACGGCCAGGACGGCCCCTACTCGCCGCGCGCGGGCTTCGGCTCGATCGGCGAGGCGATGGGCGGCATCCGGTACGTCACCGGCGACCCCGACTCGCCGCCGGCGCGGGCCGGCATCTCCCTCGGCGACGAGCTCGCGGGCACCTTCGCGGCACTCGGCACCCTCGTCGCGCTGCACGCCAGGAACCGGACCGGCAAGGGCCAGGTCGTCGACTCCGCCCTGTACGAGGCGGTCTTCGCGCTCATGGAGTCGCTCGTCCCCGACTGGGAGATCGCGAACTACCAGCGGGAGCGGACCGGCTCGGTGCTGCCGAACGTCGCGCCCAGCAACGTCTACCCGACGAAGGACGGCCCGATCCTCATCGCGGCCAACCGGGACACCATCTGGACCCGGCTCGCCGAGGTGATGGGCCGTCCCGAACTGGCCACCGACGAGCGGTACGCCACCCACGGGGCGCGCGGCGCCAACTCCGAGGAACTCGACGACCTCATCGGCGCGTGGACCGCCACCTGGGAGTCCGACCCGCTGCTCGCCCTCATGCACGAGAACGGCATCCCCGCCGGCCTCACCTACCGGGCCAAGGACATGCTCGCCGACCCGCACTTCAAGGCGCGTGAGGCGATCATCCGCCTCGCCCACCCGGAGTTCGGCGACTTCCCGATGCAGAACGTCTTCCCGAAGCTGTCGGACACCCCCGGCGAGGTGCGCTCGGTCGGGCCGGCGCTGGGTCAGCACAACGCGGAGATCTACGGCGGACTGCTCGGCATCGGTTCGTCCGATCTCGAGGGGCTGAAAGCGGCCGGGACCGTCTAGGCTTAACTCGTTGTTCCTCTGTTGTTCCACGCTGGGCCGGAACAGACCGATCAGGGCGGTCTGTTCCGGCCCAGCGTGTTTCATACGGCTTCTAGCAGGGGCTTCTCCTGGGCGTCCCGCGCGGGCGTCGCGCGCTGCGCGATGAACGCCCCGGCCAGCACCAGCAGCGCCCCGGCGAGCTGCGGCGCCGCGAGGCGCTCGTGCAGCAGGAACCAGCCGAGCACGATCGCGACCACCGCCTCAAGACAGGCGACGACCCCCGCGACCTGCGCCGACAGCAGCCTGACCGAAACGACGCCCGTCACGTACGCCAGCAGCGTCGCCACCAGCACGAGGTAGCCGTACGGCAGGAACGCCGCGATCTCGCGGCCGCCCAGATCGGCGGTTCCGGCGAGCACCCCGAAGTCCATCGTCCACGGCCGGGCCACGACGGTCAGCGCGAGCGCGGCGGCCAGGAAGCCGAAGGTGATCACGCCGAGCGGATCGGGCTGGTCGTCGCCCGTGCCCTGGTCCGCCAGCAGGAAGTACCCGGCCTGGCAGACCGCCGCGCACAGCGCGAAGGCGAGGCCGAGCGCGTCGAACGCCAGCCCCGACCAGATCTGCACCACGCACGCCAGCCCCGCGACCGCCAGCACGACGCCGAGCGACGCGGCACGGCTCACCGGCGCCCGCCGCACGAACCGCACCCAGCCGAGCACCAGCAGCGGCCCGAGGTACTCCACCAGAAGGGCCACCGCGACCGGGATGCGGGAGAGCGAGGCGAAGTAGAACGCCTGCACGCCCGCGATCCCCAGCATGCCGAAGCCGAGCAGCAGCACCGGGCGCTCCCGCAGGAGCGCCCGGTGGCGCCATGCCAGCGGCGAAAGCAGCAGCGCGGTCCCCGCGATCCGCAGCCAGGCCACGTGCAGCGGGTCGAGCCCCGCGTCGATCAGCGGCTTGGCCGCGACGCCCGAACTGCCGAACGCGAGCGCGGACAGCAGGGCTAGGGCGAGGGGTCTTCCTTGGCGGGACATCGGACCATGATGACAGGCGCCATTTCGGATTCACTCCTGGCGGTGTGCTCGGGGCACGCGGCCGGGGGTGCTTCCTCTCGTCCTGGGACGCTGCCCGTCAAATGGTCTTCCGTCAGGTGGTGACCAGGTCTGCGGGCTTGGGCTGCCCCGTCGGCTCGGTCGCCTCGGCGGGGTCGACCGGTTCCGCGTCGACCAGGCGCTCCTCGGCGACGTCCAGGCGGACGCCCGAGACGACCGCGTGCAGCGCGCGCAGCGCCGCCCCGCCGTGGTTGCCCCAGTGGTTCAGGTAGCTGTACTGCCACCACCACAGGGCCTCCATGGTCCGGCCCGCCTTGAAGTGGCGCAGCCCGTGGACGAGGTCGGACGCGACGTCCACGAGGTCGTCCGACAGCCGGTAGGACGTGGTCTCCACGTCCTTGTACGGGTCGAAGACCTCGATGTAGTCGTCCACCACGGGCAGCCGCTCGGCCAGGCCCTGGCGGACGACGTCGAGGTCGGGGTCGGGGCCGATCTCCGGCTCCCAGTTGTCGGGCAGCACCACGTCCGGGCTCGCCCCCAGCTGGGCGCCCGCCAGCATCACCTGGGCGACCTCCAGGAGGAGCACCGACACCATCTGGCTCCCCGCCTCGCCGCGCGCGCAGCGCTCCAGGCCCGCCAGATAGTTCTCCACATGCAGGACGACCCGTTCCGCCAGGTCGTCCCAGTCCTTCGGGGTGTTCGCACTAGACATCGAGCAATCTCCGTCCTTCGAAAGCGCGGCCCAACGTGACCTCGTCGGCGTACTCCAGGTCCCCCCCTACGGGAAGACCGCTCGCCAGCCGGGTCACCTTCAGGTTCATCGGTTTCACGAGCCGGGCCAGGTACGTCGCCGTCGCCTCGCCCTCAAGATTCGGGTCGGTGGCGAGGATGAGCTCGGTCACCTCCCCGTCCGCGAGCCGCTGCATCAGCTCCCGGATACGAAGATCTTCCGGCCCGACGCCCTCGATCGGGCTGATCGCCCCGCCGAGAACGTGATACGTCCCGCGGAACTCCCTGGTCTTTTCGATCGCGACGACGTCCTTGGACTCCTCCACGACGCAGATCACGGCGCGGTCCCGCCGGACGTCACGGCAGATCCGGCACTCGGTCTCCTCGGCCACGTTCCCGCAGACCCGGCAGAACCTGACCTTCTCCTTCACCTCGCGCAGCGCGTCGGCGAGGCGCATGACCTCGGCCGGATCGGCGTTCAGCAGATGGAAGGCGATGCGCTGGGCGCCCTTGGGCCCGACCCCCGGGAGCCTTCCCAGCTCGTCGATCAGGTTCTGGACGACACCCTCGTACATGTCAGAACCCCGGCAGACCGGGCATGCCCTGCGCGAGCGGGCCCATCGTGTTCTGCTGGAGCTCGGCGGCGGCGCGCGCCGCGTCCCGGATCGCCGCGATCACCAGGTCGGCGACCGTCTCCGCGGTCTCGGCGGGGTCTCCCCCGTCGATCGCCTTCGGGTCGATGACCAGCGCGGTGATCTCGCCCTGGCCGTTCATCGTCGCCTTGACCAGGCCGCCGCCAGAGGTCCCCTCGACCTCCGCGTCGGCCAGCTCCTGCTGCGCCGCGAACAGCTGCTGCTGCACCGCCTGCGCCTGCTCCAGCAACCGCTGCATGTCGAAACCGGGCTCCACGGCCATCCCCCTCCACCGACTCGGACTCCGAGCCTACGACGTCCCGCTCGATTCCGATACGACCCGGCCCCTGACCCATGACGAACCGTACGCGACCGGACACGGCTACCGGACGCCCTGGGGGTGTCCAGGCGTGGACGCGCCAGAACCCGATGTGGGTGGTGATCGGCTGCCGGTGGGGTCTGCGGGGTCAGGAGGTGGGGACCTCGCCGATGATCTGGCCGCCGAGTTCACGTTGGATCAGGGCGAGGCCGAAATCGGCCCTGCCGAGGCCGTCGGACTCGTCGAGGTCGTCGGGGCCGTCAGGGGGCGGGGGGAGCGGGTCGTCCGGTGCGGGGGCTGCGGGCGCGGGGCCCTTCGGCGGCTGCGGGGCCTGGGCGGCGGCGGGCGGGCGCGGGGCCTGGGGGCGTGGCGGCTCGGGCGCGGCGGCCGGGGCCGGGGCGGGCGCGGCGGGGCGGGGGGCGTCCCAGACAGCGGGCGGCGCGGCGGCGGGCGGGCGCGGCGGGGCCGCGGGCAGCGACCCGCCGAGCACCGCCTCGATCCGCCACTCCACGCCGAACAGTTCCTTGAGCACCTCGGCGAGCACCCCGTCACGGCGGCCGTTGACGAAGTTCTTGCGCTTGCCCTCGTGGTCGAACGCGATCGTCAGCAGGTTGCCCTCGACCGAGGCGGGGGCCACCCCCTCCATGATCGACATCCAGGCGACCCGGCTGCGGCGCTGCACCGACTCGAGGATCCGCGGCCAGTGCTGGCGGATCCCGTGCACGTCGACACCGCCGCCGCCACCCGTCGGGGCCTGCGCGGCCGCGGGCTGAGCGGGGGCGCCCCATCCGTCCTCGGCCGGCCTGGGGTCGGACCGCGGCGCGGCGGCCGGGGCCCTCGGAGGCTCGGGCGCGGCGGGCGTCGGCGCGGGAGCGGGCTCGTCGGCCCAGTCGGCGACCTTCGGCGGCTGCTGCGCGGGCTGCGGGCGCGCCGCCTCGACGGGCGGGGCCGGAGGCGTCGGCGCCTGCGCGGCCGGGCGGGCGGGGGCGGGCGCCGGGGGCGCCGCCGGAGCCTGACGGGCCGGGGCCGAAGGCGGGGACGGCAGGGCACCGCCCGAAGGAGGCGCGTAAGAACCAGCCGGAGGACCCGAGCGCTCAACGCGGTCCAACCGGGCGAGCAGCGCGGATTCGTTGCCGTAGGCGCCCGGCAGAAGGATCCGGGCGGAGATCAGCTCAAGGAGAAGCCGCGGAGACGTCGCCCCGCGCATCTCGGTAAGGCCGCTGTGCATGAGGTCGGCGGCCCTGGTGAGGTCGGCCGGGCCCATCGCCGCGGCCTGGACCTTCATCCTGTCGAGTTCGTCGGCGGGACCGTCGATCAGCCCCGTCGTCGTCGCCTCAGGCACGTTCGCCATGATCACCAGATCGCGGAAGCGGCCGAGGAGGTCGGCGGCGAAGCGGCGCGGGTCCTGGCCGCTCTCGATCACCCGGTCGATCGCGGCGAAGACGGCGGCCCCGTCACGCTGGGCGAACGCGTCGACGACCTCGTCCAGCAGGGCGGCGTCGGTGTACCCGAGCAGGGAGACGGCCCGCGCGTAGGTGATGCCCGCCTCGTCGGATCCGGCGAGGAGCTGGTCGAGGATCGACAGGGAGTCGCGCGCCGAGCCCGCGCCGGCCCGCACGACCAGCGGCAGCGCCGCCTCCTCGAACGGCACGTCCTCCGCGCCGAGGATCTCCTCCAGCAGCTCCTGGAGGGTCTTCGGCGGGATCAGCCGGAACGGGTAGTGGTGGGTCCGCGACCGGATCGTCCCGATGACCTTCTCGGGCTCGGTCGTCGCGAACACGAACTTCAGGTGCGGCGGAGGCTCCTCGACCAGCTTCAGGAGGGCGTTGAACCCCTCCCGGGTGACCATGTGGGCCTCGTCGATGATGTAGATCTTGAACCGCGCGGAGACCGGCGAGAAGAAGGCGCGTTCCCGGAGATCACGGGCGTCGTCGACACCACCGTGCGAGGCCGCGTCGATCTCTATGACGTCGAGGTGGCCGGCGCCGCCGGGGCCGAGCGCCACACAGGAATCGCAGACCCCGCAGGGGTCGGGCGTGGGGCCCTGCTCGCAGTTCAGGGAGCGGGCGAGGATCCGGGCACTGGAGGTCTTGCCGCAGCCGCGCGGCCCGCTGAACAGGTAGGCGTGGTTGACCCGACCGTTGCGCAGGGCCTGCTGGAGCGGTTCGGCCACATGTTCCTGCCCCTTGAGCTCACCGAAGGTGGCCGGGCGGTACTTGCGGTAGAGAGCCAGACTCATCTAGGGGATCCGTCCGTCTCGACGAAAAGGACCCCTCGCACACCCGCCAGAGCCTGTTTATCCTTGCTGCCTTCCGGCCCTGGGGAGGTTCACAAGATGACGCCATGCGAGGGGTCTGCCCCGAGTCTATGGCATCCGGCCGCCCCACCCGTACAGTCCGGAGAATGTCCTCCATCTTCCATGTCGCCGACCGCTCGGCTTGGGCCGCGACCACCCCTTCGACCCCCTACGCCTGGTCCTCCCGCGACCTCCCCTTGACCGAGGCCGGCTTCATCCACTGCTGCACCGAGCCCCAGCTCCCCCACGTCCTCACCACCTACTACGCCGACGCCGACCCCGCCACCCTCTGCCTCCTGGAGATCGACCCCTCATCCCTGGACGTCCGCTACGAGCCCGCCCCCACCGGCGACCTCTTCCCCCACCTCTACTCCCCCCTCCCCCTCTCGTCCGTAATCCGTGTTCTCCCACTCCCCAACACCCGCTAGACTCTCCCACGGAGGATTCGCCTAGTGGCCTAGGGCGCACGCTTGGAAAGCGTGTTGGGTGCAAGCCCTCACGAGTTCGAATCTCGTATCCTCCGCCAGTGCCTCGCCGGGCACGTAACGAGGGCCTCGCACGGGAAACCGCAGCTGAGGCCCTCGTTTGTTTCCCGGCCCGGCCCCACATCGACGGGCATGACGAAGCCACGGGCGCCCCTCAGGAGCCGGGGCTTCATCATGCCCGGTTGCAGTTGTGGTTTCAGTTGGCCCTTGAGCCCCAGCTGGGGTCCGCCATTGTCAGCTCCCACCAACCTCGCCCCGTGTGCCGGCCCGGCTGATCACCGGCTCCCACCGGCCACCTGCTCTGGTGGCTCGCATCGGCTGGCGCGCGGACCTTCCCGCGCTCTTGGTGCTCGAAGTCAGCCGGGGTCAGCGGCTCTGCAACGCGTCCAGCGCGACCGCCTGGGCGAGCACGAGCCGCCGGTCGATCCGGGGGTCGTGGATGTCGACGACGTAGCGGTCCCGCAGCCCGAACTTCTTGTCCACCGAGAACACCGGCTGGACGCCGCCCGCGGTGAAGTCGAAGTGGTAGGGCCACGCGAACGGCAGGCCGCCCACGATCGGCAGGAAGTCCCAGACGCGCCGCAGGATCGCCACGCCCTGGTTGCGCTCGGTGCCCGTGGTGACGCCGAGGCCCGGCACCTCGACATGCCAGGTCGAGGCGGTGAGGGAGCGCTTGAAGTCCTTGCGGAAGAGGCCGATCGGCTGGCCCGTGTGGTCGAAGACGTCGTACTTCGCCGCCAGGTCGATCCGCTGGCGCGCCTTGAACGAGGCGAGGACGTACTGCTTGTCCGCGCCCGTGTAGAGGGTGACCTGCTCCTTGAAGGCCATCCGCTTCTGCTGCGCGAAGCCCACGAGGGGGCCCTCCGAGCCGTCCGGGGCGGCGGCGTGCACCTCGTACTTGTTGACCATCAGGGTGACCTTCTGGCGGACGAGGAAGCGGGTCTGGGCCTGGAACCATTGGTAATCCACGGCACGGCAACTTACCGGGCCCTAGCGGTATATAACAGCCAAAATCGGACCACCTACGTCCACTCATCCCCACCACCCTCGCCGGAGCGGGCCTGAAGACCGGCCACAGGGCCTGGGACCCTCCCGTCGCTCGGGGATCGACTCACCTTCATGAGGTGGTCAGAGGCGGGACGGTCCAGCCCTACGCAACATGGCGGTCTCGGTTCTGGTCTCAGTTGCCCGTGTTCTAAGTGTTCGCGGGTACCCGAGCTTGGACATAAGGCCAGCTCAGGGATGGTGGCGGTTACCCGCGGACAGCCGTGTGCAGAATTGGAAAGCGTGTTGGGTGCAAGCCCTCACGAGTTCGAATCTCGTATCCTCCGCCAGCGCCTCGCCGGGCACGTGACGAAGGCCCCTCGCGGGAAACCGCTGACGGGGCCTTCGTTTGTTTCCCGGCCCGTGCCCGCTGGGGCCGCTGGGGCCGCTGGGGCCGCTGGGGCCGCTGGTCGGTATCGGCCATCTTCGGTTCAGTGGATCCGTTGTTCTCTGCCGATCACCGGTAGTTGGATGTTCTTCAACGACTCTGGCGATCCCCTCGTGAGGTGTTCAACCATGACGAGCAAGGCAGCGGACGTCAATCCAGACATTCCTCAGACGGCTCGGATCTGGAACTACTGGCTGGGCGGCAAGGACCACTTCGCCGTGGACCGGCAGGTGGGCGACGAGATCCTGAAGGTCATCCCGAACATGGCGCTGTTCGCGCGCGCCACCCGGCAGTTCCTTCAGCGCGCCGTCCACCACCTGGCGGCCGACCTCGGCGTGACGCAGTTCCTCGACATCGGCACCGGGCTGCCGACCGCCGACAACACTCACGAGGTCGCGCAGCGGGCGAACCCTTCGGCGCGCGTGGTGTACGTGGACAACGACCCGCTCGTCCTCACCCAGGCCCGCGCCCTGCTGGTCGGCTCGCCGGAGGGGAGGACCGCCTACCTGCACGCCGACCTGCGCGAGCCGGAGGAGATCCTCGCCAAGGCCGCCGACACCCTGGACTTCACCGAGCCGATCGCGCTCCTCCTGATGGGCGTCCTCGGCCACATCACCGACTACGACGAGGCGCGTTCCCTCATCCGGCGCCTGACCGACGCCCTGCCCAGCGGCAGCCATCTCGTCCTCTACGACGCCACCAACGTCGTGGACCCGGCCTCCGCCGAAGCCATCGACATCTGGAACCGCTCCGCCGAGCCCCCCTACGTCCTGCGCACCCCCCAGCAGCTCGAAGGCTTCTTCGACGGACTGGAGATCCTTCCCCCCGGCGTCGTCTCCTGCCCTCTCTGGCATCCCCCCGCCGACGACACCGACGAAGCCCCCGAAATCGACGAATTCGGCGGCGTAGGCCGCAAACCCTGACACCGCGCCCCGAGACCTCGAAGACCCGCGTCTCCCCACGTCAACGCCGCGGAACGGCCGGGTGGGCCGGATGCTCGACGCGTCTGCGAACCTCCGCGTCGACATCACGGGCCGCGTCGCGGAGCTCGGCCGCCCGGCCCCGCAGGTCGCCGGGTCCTGGTATCCCGGGGCGGGTGGCCGGGGGTCGAGCACGGCGGTCAGGAGTGTTCGGCGGCTTCGATCGCATGACGGAGCAGGAGCGCGGTGGTGACCGGGCCGACGCCACCCGGAACCGGCGTGACGGCGCGGGCGCGTGCGGCGACGGAGGCGTCGACGTCGCCGACCAGTCCGCCGTCCGCGGTCGGGTTGGTGCCGACGTCGATCACGATGGCGCCCGGACGGACGTGCTCGGTCGTGATCAGGCCCGCCCGTCCGACTGCGGCGACGACGACATCGGCGCGTGCGGTGACGGAGGCGAGGTCCTTGGAACGCGAGTGGCAGACCGTCACCGTCGCGTTCCGGTCGAGCAGCAGGTGCGCCAGCGGCTTGCCGACCACGTTGGACCGGCCCACGACGGCCACCTCCGCGCCTTCGAGACCGACCCGGTGATGGTCGAGCAGGGCCACGACGGCCTCGGCCGTGGCGGGCGCGAAGGCCGGCAGGCCGGAGGCCAGGCGCCCGAGCGACAGCGGGTTGGCCCCGTCCACGTCCTTCTCGAACGGGATGGACGACGCCATCTCCTCCAGCGCCGTCGAGCCCGGCAGCGGCGTCTGCAGCATGATCGCGTGGACGCCGGGGTCGGCGCCCAGCTCGGCCAGCCGCGCCGAGATGGCCTCGGGTGCGGCGTCCGCGCCCAGGTCGACGACGTCGCCGACGAGGCCCACGTTCGCGGAGGCCCGGACGATGGACCGGACGTACCACGCGCTGGCGTCGTCGTCGGTGGCGGTGACCACCACCAGCCGGGGCGGCCGGCCCTCGGCGACGAGGCGGGCGGTCCGCTCGGCGACGTCCGCTCTGACGGCCGCCGCGAGTTCCTTGCCGGACAGGACGGTGGCGCTCACTCGCCGATCTCCTGGAGGACGGCCGCCGACACCCGTTCGGCGCGGTCGGCGAGGTCATCGGTCAGCCCGGCCCTCTCGGTGAGACGCGCCCGCTCCCGCTCGTCCTTGATGCCGGTCAAGTTGATGACGACGTTGAGGCGGGCCGTGGTCACCGCCGCACGGACGGCGTCGGCGGCCGCCGCCACGTCGGTGATCACGTTGCGGTTCCCGATGGGCAGCAGGGTCTCGGCGAGGCCGGCCAGCCGGTCACCGAGCGCGATCAGCGCGGCGGGCGGCGCTGCGGCGCCGATCAGCGCGGCGGCGATCGCGGCGGAGCGCCGCGCCTTCTCCTCGTCGGAATCCTTCGGGAGCCTGTAGGCGTCCGTGACGGCGGTGAAGGCGGCGGCGTCCTCTTCGGCCAGCCGCAGGGCGGTGGCGCGGGCCTCGTCGGCCTCGGTGACGACGGCTTCGATCGTCTCGGCGTGCTCGGCGTGGTCGGGGCCGTCGCTGTACCTGGCGACCATGGCGAGCAGCGCGGCCGCCTGCGCCGCGTGCAGGGCCGCGACGGCGCCGCCGCCCGGCGCAGGTACCCGTTCGGCGAGATCGTGCAGATACTCCCCGACTGTTTGATCGCGCATCAAGCCCCCTCGAAGTCCGCCAAGACGACGCCGACTATAGCCAGTGGGGCACGGGCGGTCGCGCCGGGTTGCGCACCGGTGTCCGAGGTCGCGACCGATGGCTCTCCGGGTGAACCGGGATCGGGCCGGGGGCGTCTGAGGGGTTATGGACACCCCTGGGCCGCGGTTGCGGCGGCTGCGTGGGACGTGGCTGTACGGCACGTTGTTGTTGTCGTTGGGCGCTTTTGGCGTCGTGATCCTGCTGGCGCCGGCTGCCGGGACCGATCCCGGGCGGGTGCTGGTGGGGCTGCTGTTCTTGGGCAGTTCCATGCATGTCGCGGCGACCGGGTGGTTCTATACGTTGCCGGAGATCCGCTCCCATGCGCGTGCGCGGCTCGGCCGGTACGCGACGGTTCCGTTGGCGCTGGTCGCCGGGACGGCCGCGGTCGCCGCCGCGCTGCCGGAGTCGGCCTTCCGGTGGGCGCTGTACGCCTTCTTCGCCTGGCAGTTCTTCCACTTCCAGAAACAGAACCTGGGGATGGCGGCGCTGGCGGCGAGCGCGCTGCGGGCGGGATCCCTGTCGCGTGCGGAGCGCGCCGCGGTGGTCGGCACCGGAGTCGCAGGGACGGGCGCGCTGCTGGCCAGGCCGGATCTGCTCGGCCTGCACGACGCGCGTCTCGCGTGGGTGTTCCCCATCGCGTGCGCGGCCTTCCTCGCCGGGATCGGCCTCGGCCTCCACGGCCTGTACCGGCGTGGCAGCCGGCCGCCCGCGTTCGTGGCGATGTACCTGGGCTCGCTGCTGTTCTTCACGCCGGTCTTCCTGCTCGACGCGCCGTACGCGGCCGTCGCCGGCCTGATCCTCGCGCACGGGTTGCAGTACCTGCTGATCGTGGGGATGGTGGCCGTCACGCCGCGGCCGGGCGGCGGCCCGCTCGGCGTCGCGACGATGTTCGCGATCGCCTTGGCCGGCGGGTTCCTGCTGAACCTCGCCTCGCACCTGCACGGCTCGCCGCACGCCTGGGAACGCGCCCTCTACGGTGCGTTCCTCGGCGTGACGATGGCGCACTTCGTGATCGACGCGGGGCTGTGGCGGCTGCGCGAGGAGTTCCCCCGGCGCTTCCTCACCGCGCACCTGCCCTACCTGCTCAAGCCCTGATCAGCCGCCGCCGCAGCCGGGCACCTCGCCCGCGCCCGCGAGTCCCGCGAACACGACGACGACCCCCACGACCACGAGGAACGCGAACAGCCCCGCCGCGATCCAGCGCCGCTTCCTGCGAGGCCGTTCCACCTGCTCGGTCTCATACCAGTTCATCTCGGCCACATCGCTCATACCCGTCAGACGCGCGGAGCGGGTGGACGGTTCGGCGCACAACAGGCCAACATCGCGAAAGATCTGGGGGACCGATGGGATCTTTACCGTGAACCAGCACATCACCGATGGGCCGCCGCACAATTCGTCACGATGATGATAAAGCGCGGAATCGAGTATGACGCAGATCACACCACGGTGTGTCCCTGCAATTAATGCTGGTTACGGTCATATTAACGACTGCCCACCACCTCACCATTACTAATGGTGACTGTGAGTGCTTGACCGGGTTATGGCGCCCGATTTATGATTTCATCCGCGCGACTGGGGGCAGCCCGCGCGGGACGGTATCATTCCATGTCAACCAGCCTCTGGGGACGTCGCCAGGCGCGCCCCTGACTTCCGTTTCGGTGGCGAAGGGTATCGATGACCGAGATTCGGGCACAGGACGGTACGGTTTCGGCGGCATTTCAGAGCGCGCTCGAGGTGATCAGGCGGAGCGACCCGCGAATCGCGGACGCGATCTCGTCGGAACTGACCGACCAGCGCGAGTCGCTGAAGTTGATCGCGAGTGAGAACTACGCCTCCCCGGCGGTTCTGCTGGCGATGGGAAACTGGCTCAGCGACAAATACGCCGAAGGAACGGCGGGGCGGCGCTTCTATGCGGGCTGCCGCAACGTGGACACCGTCGAGGCACTCGCCGCCGAGTACGCTCGCGACCTGTTCGGCGCCCGGCACGCCTACGTTCAGCCGCACTCGGGCATCGACGCCAACCTCGTCGCGTACTGGGCGGTCCTCGCCCAGAAGGTGGAGTCCCCGGCACTGGCCAAGGCGGGCGTCCGCGGCGTCAACGACCTCGGGGACGCCGACTGGGCCCGGCTGCGCGCCGACCTCGGCGACCAGCGGATGCTCGGCATGTCCCTGGACGCCGGCGGCCACCTCACCCACGGATTCCGCCCGAACATCTCGGGCAAGATGTTCGACCAGCGCAGCTACGGTACCGACCCGGCGACGGGCCTGCTGGACTACGCGGCGGTCCGGGAGGCGGCCCGCGAGTTCCGGCCGCTCATCCTGGTCGCCGGGTACTCCGCCTACCCGAGGCTGGTGAACTTCCGGATCATGCGGGAGATCGCCGACGAGGTCGGCGCGACCCTGATGGTGGACATGGCGCACTTCGCCGGACTCGTCGCGGGACGGGTGCTGACCGGGGACTTCGACCCGGTCCCGCATGCCCAGATCGTCACCACGACGACGCACAAGTCCCTGCGCGGCCCGCGCGGCGGCATGGTCCTGTGCGACGACGAGTTCGCCGACAGCGTCGACCGGGGCTGCCCGCTGGTGCTCGGCGGCCCGCTGCCGCACGTGATGGCCGCCAAGGCCATCGCGCTGGGCGAGGCCCGGCGGCCGGAGTTCCGCGACTACGCCGCGCGCGTCGTGGACAACTCCCGGGCCCTGGCCGAGGGCCTGCTGCGCCGGTCGGCGACGCTCGTCACCGGAGGGACCGACAACCACCTGGTGATCATCGACGTCTCCCGGTACGGCCTCACCGGACGCCAGGCCGAGTCGGCCCTGCTCGACGCGGGGATCGTCACCAACCGCAACGCGATCCCGCGCGACCCCAACGGCGCCTGGTACACCAGCGGCGTGCGGATCGGCACACCCGCCCTCACCACCCGCGGCTTCGGCACCGCCGAGATGGACGAGATCGCCGAGCTCATCGACCAGGTCCTGCACGGCACGGAGCCCGCGCCGGGCAAGGACGGCCGCCCGTCCCAGGCGCTCTACCGCCTGAAGGACGGCCTCGCCGAGCACATCAGCGGGCGCGCCGCCGAGATGCTGGCGAAGAATCCCCTGTACCCGGAGATCGACCTGCCCTGACCCGGCCGGGGGACCACCTCGACGGCACCCGACGGAGAGCATGATGCGCTTCCTTCTGCTAGGTAATCTCGAGGTGCTCGACCAGGTCGGCCGGTCCGTCGAACTGACCCGCGCCAAGCACCGCCAGCTCGTGGGCATGCTGCTGCTGCGGGCCAACCAGGCGGTCTCGGTGGACCAGCTCGTGGACGGCATGTGGCCCGTCGTCCCCCCTCAGTTCGCCAAGGGGAACCTGAAGACGTACGTGTCGGCGGTGCGCCGCGCGGTGGCCGCCGCCGAGTGCGAGATCGAGACCGTGCCGCGCGGCTACCGGTTGTCGGTGCGCCCCGAGCTGGTGGACATCCTGCGGTTCGAGGCGATGCTGCGGGCGTCGGCGCGGGTGGGCTGCGACGCGGAGCGCGCCGTCCTGCTCGAGGACGCGCTCGGGATGTGGCGCGGCGAGGCGCTCCAGGACCTGGTCTTCGAGGGCGGACCGCTGCGGGACGCCGCGACGCGCCTGCGCGAGAAGCGCCTCGCGGCGATCCAGGACATCGCCGACCTGTGCGTGCGCTTGGGCCGCCACCGCGAGGCGATCGACCACCTCCGGGTCGCGCTCGGCCTTGAGCCGCTGCGCGAGCGGCTGTGGCAGAGCCTCATGGTCGCGCTGTACCGGGACGGCCGGCAGGCCGAGGCGCTCTCGGCCTACCGCGAGTTCCGGCAGCTGCTCGTCGACACGATCGGGCTGGAGCCCGGCTGCGACCTCCAGTCCCTGCACGGCAGGATCCTGTGCGGCGACGCGGCGCTCAGCGCAGGTTCACGGTGACGGTCTTGGGCCTGCGGTACTCGGCGAGCGCCAGCACGCTCAGGTCGGTCCCGGTCCCGGACGCGCCGCGCCCGCCGTGCGGGAGCTCCGCGGTCTGCACGAGATGGCAGTTGACCCAGGTCTCGCCCGCGTCCAGGCGCCGCGCGGCGTGCAGCGCGGTGTCCAGGGCGGCCGTCCACACGCTGGCCGCGAGCGCCTGCGGCACCGATCCGGCCAGCCGGAGCGCCTCGTCGAGGTCGCGGGCGGGCTGGACGGTGAGGACGGGCCCGAAGACCTCCTCGGTGACGGCGGGGTCGTCGTCGGGCAGCCCGGCGAGCAGGCACGCGGGCCGGAAGTAGCCGCCGTCGGCCTCGACCGCCCCGGCCGTGCGGACCTCGGCCTTGGCCCCGTCGACGAGCCGGTCGTAGCGCTCGGCCTGGGCGGCGTTGTTGAGCGGTCCGAAGTCGCGGCCCGCGGTCCGTCCGGCCAGGGCCGCGCCGAGCTTGGCGACCGCCGTGGCGTAGGCGGAGCCGACCGCGATGACGCGGGCGGGCGCGGCGCAGCTCTGCCCCGCGTTGTAGGTGGCGGCGTCGGCGAGGTCCGCCCAGGTGCGCTCCGGCGCGTCGGGCAGGACGAGGACCGGGCAGTTCCCGCCGAGTTCGAGGCTGATCCGGCGGGTCCCGGCCCGCCGCGCCACGTCGAGCCCTCCGGCGCCGCTGCCGGTGAACGCGACGGCGTCCACCTCGGCCTCGACGAGGCGGGTGCCGCACTCCCGCCCCCCGGTGAGGGTCTGGAGCACACCGGGCCCCAGCAGGATCGCGGCGTCCTCGGCGAGGAGCAGGGCGGTGTCGGGGGTGGTCTCGGCGGGCTTGAGGACGACGGTGTTGCCCGCGGCCAGGGCGGGCGCGCACCGCCAGGCCGCCATCATGAGCGGGTAGTTCCACGGGACGATCGCGGCGACGACGCCGAGCGGTTCGAAGCGGACCCAGCTCTCGTGCCCGTCGATGAGCTGCCCGCCGCCGGGCCCGAGTTCGGCCCGGACGGCGCCCGCGTAGAAGCGGAACAGGTCGGCGGCCTGCTCGACCTCCTCGCGCGCGTCGGCCGCGGGCTTGCCGGTCCCGGCCACCTCGGCCGCGGCGTAGGCGGAGGCCCGCTCGTCGAGCCGGTCGGCCAGCGCAAGCAGCCGCCGTGCCCGGTCGCGCGGGGTGAACGCCGCCCAAGCGGGCGCCGCGGCCCTGGCCCGGGCGACGACGGCCGCGGCGTCGCCGCCGGAGTCGGTGAGCCTGCCGCGGACCAGGCCGGTCCGCGGGTCGATCAGGTCGCCGGTCATGCCATCCCCACGCACGCGGCGCACGGGCAGTGCGCGCAACCCGCGTCGTGCAGCCGGTCGGGCAGCCCGGCGGACGCCCCGCAGATGAGGCAGTCCATGTCCCTGTCGGGTTCGAGGACCTCGATATAGGGGACGAGCTCCATGCGCTCGGTGGAGTCGACGGGCTTGTGCGGGGCGCCGACGGCGAGGATGAGGTGGTCGGTGATGGCGCCGACGGCGTGCGGCACCGAGCCCTCGATGAGGTAGACCTGCCCGGCCCGGGTCTCGTGGACGCGTCCGCCGTAGGTGATCGTCCCGATGCCCGCGATGACGGTGAGGACGTGGTGGCCGGGGTGGGTGTGCGGGGCGAACCCGGCTCCGGCGGCGAGCCTGATGACGTCCGCGCCGATGTCGCCGTTGCCGATGAGCGGACGGCCGGTGGCGCCGACGGCGCCCTCCATCGTGAGGGGCTGCGGGCCGTGCGGGATCCGCAGTCGGCTCTCGTCCGGTCCGATCTCGCTCTCGGCCCAGCCGAGGATGGACAGTTCCTGGCGGTACAGGGGTGTGCTCACTGGGACTCCTCGGGGGTGAAGAACGCGGCGTTCCGAGCGGTGAAGGACTCCCATTCCTCGGGGACCTCGGTCTCCCGGTAGATGGCGTCGACGGGGCAGACCGTGACGCACACATCGCAATCGATGCAGCGCTCGGGGTCGATGAAGTACTGGTCGGCGGCGTCGGTCGTCTCGATGCAGTCGGCGGGGCAGACCTCGGCGCAGGCGCCGTCCTTGACGCCGACGCACGGAAGGGTGATCACGAAGGCCATCAGAGGTCTCCTTCGGAGGGGGCGAGGTTCGGGCAGACCGGGCCGCGCAGCCGCTGCCCCGTCCTGACGTCGAAGGTGGCGCCGTGCCAGGGGCAGCGCAGGAACGGCCCGGCCAGGTAGGCGTCGGCGAGTGGCGCGCCCTTGTGCGGGCAGGTCTCCGGGATCACGTAGTCGCGGGCGCCGTGCCGCACCACGAGCCGGCCGTCCGCGAGTCGTGCGGGCGTGTTCACAGGGTCTCCTCCACGCGGATGAGCTTCTTGCCGTAGACGGGGTCGAACAGCAGGCCGCGGGCGTAGGCGGCGTCGGCGATCCAGCCGAGCCACGTGGCGAGGCGGGAGGCGGCGGGGATGTCGGAGGGCCGGAACTCCAGGTGCTGGCGGTAGAAGGTGCGGTTGAGGCGGACGTCGGCGATGCCCTTCCAGACCAGGCCCTCGTACTTGATGTGGGTGGGGATGCGGCAGCTCATCCGGATGCCCGCGGCCCGGTGGCCGCCGTGGTTGGCGTCCTCGGCGACGGCGATGTCCGGCAGGTTGAACGACTGGGCCTTGAACCGCCGGACGAGCGCGTAGTTCTGCGCCTTCTTGACGACGTTGTAGCGCAGCCGCTGCCCGATGGCGTTGGCGATGCCGACGTGGTCGAAGGGGACGCCCTCGGCCGCGCGGTCGAACGCCTCGCTGAACGCGGTGTAGCAGAACACGTCCTCGTAATCGAACTCCCAGGGCCGGTCCAGCTTCACCCCCATCGGGACGGTGAAGATCGCGTAGTCGACCGGGAGCGCGTCGTCGGCGACCGCCCACGCGCCGAGCGATCGCACGATGTCGGTGGGGGTCCGGCCGCCCTCGGCGGCGAGGTCGAGGAGTGCCGCCCAGGCCTGCGGGCCGTCGCCGGGCACGGCGCCGCCGAACTCGTCCTGGAGGTGGCCGCGCAGGTCGGCGGGCAGGGAGAGCACCTCGGCGCAGGCGGCGCGGGGCACGAGGAACTCGCGCCGCTCCCAGTTTCCGCCGTCGAACTGGAGGCAGCGCAGGTTGTCGCGCTCGACGGACCCGCGCAGGTCGGCGAGGCGGCGGGCGACGCCGCCCGGGGTGCCGGGCACGGCGCCGGGGTCCTCGCCGAGGAGTTCGGCGTAGGCGCGGATGCGGCGGGTCAGGAAGCCGAGGACCTGCGGCAGCGAGATGACCGACTGGTTGAGCTCCTGGAGGCAGAACCCCGAGTCCCGCCAGATCCACACCAGCGTGGCGACGGCGAGGGCGTCGGCGTCCCAGGTCCGTGGGTCGGTCCGGGCGCAGCGGGCGAGGACGGCGCCGACGGCGCGGTTGTCGAGCAGCTCGCCGCCCAGGTGGAACCGGATCTGCTCGAGGCCCTCGATGCGCTGCTGGAGTTCCAGCACGAGCAGGGGAAGGTCCTCCTCGCGCAGGCCGGTCCAGGCCCGGAGTGCCCGGTCGTGCAGCCGGTCGAGCCAGGGCCTGGACTCGGTGGTCCAGAAGGGCTCGCGGGCGGCGACGGCGTCGGCGAGGGAGTCCCAGCCGCCCGTGCGCAGCGGGCCCGTCAGCCCGAACTCCTCGCCGAGGACCGCGGCGGGCGGCTCGCCGGAGGCGACGCGCTCCAGGACGCGCGCGTGCAGGTGGACCGCGGACGCGACGTCGCCGCCGGTGCGGCCGAGCGCGAGGGCCATGGTGTACCAGGAGTCGGGGTCGGCGTCGCCGAACGGGATCTTCATCCGGTACCACAGGTCGTAGACGGTCGACCGGTGCTCCCCTGCGCGGTCGAGAAGGTCCTCGGCGGCGGCGGGGTCCAGGAGGGAGACGCCGGGCGCGAGGGCGGCGAAGCCCGCGGCGACCAGGCCCGCGGCCACGGCGACGTCGTCGTGGCGGGCGTCGTCGCGGATGAGGCGCAGCCGGTACTCCACCTCGTCGTCGACCGCCTTGGTCGGCGGCGCGGCCGGGCGGCCGACCAGCTCCCGGATCAGGGCGGCGTCGACCTCGAAGACGGCGAACTCCCCGGGCCCGGCGAGCCCGTCGGGGTCGGCGAGGTGGCCGGTCCGCGCGGGCCGGAGCCCCGCCTTGCGCAGGACCGCGTTGATCGCGCCGTTACGGGTGCGGGTCTCCAGGACGAGGCCGTCGATCGGGTACCGCGCCAGCACGTGGTCGGCCAGCACCGGCAGCGACCGCCGGAGGATCTCCGACAGGAAGCCGCGACCGCGCGCGGCCGGGTCGGTGAGGTGGACGTGCATGTATCCGCGCGGCCTGCCGAGGATGTTGACGTTGGTGAACCCGATGACCGTGTCGTCGAGGCAGAACGTGTATCCGAGGACGTCCGCGCGGGGCCCGTCCCGCCGGCACATCCGGACGAACCTGTCCCGGGTCTCGGCGCGTGTGCCAAGCCTTTCCGGATCAATTCCGAGAAATTCCAGATCGGCGGTCCCGTCATGCCAGTAGGAAACGAAACCGTCGATGTCGGACTCGGTCATGTCGCGGACGCTGAGTGATCCATCGTCGACTGGAAATCGCAGCAACTCCATGGGAATCCATGCTCGATGAGCGAGGTCCGCACCCGGTCCTGTCCGGATCCACACCGGGTTCACAGCCGGTTCATTGAGGCCGGAGGGGCCTTGTCAGCCCCTTGCCACCGCCGCACAATCGTCCGGGACGTGATCACGCCGATGATCTGGAGGGGCCGCCTTGATCGTTCTCGAAGAAGTCCTGGACATGGTCCGAAAGAAGTTGCGCAATAAACTTCCGGCCGATTATGAGATCACCGGTGAAAGCGACCTCGACGAGCTCGGCCTGTCCAGTCTCCAGGTCGCCGACATCATTTTCGCGCTGGAGGACAAGTACGAGTTCGAATTCGACCTGGCCAAGGCGCTCGGCATCGTGTCGATCAAGGACGTCGTCGCGGCGGCCAACGAGGCGATCGCCGAGTACCACGGCGTGTCCGCGGACGGGCAGGTCTGACCGAGCCGATGGACGCCAGCAACGCCCCGACGCCGGCCGGCCTCGCCGAGCTCGCCGGCACATGGGCCGTCCCGGTGGGCGGCGATGCGCTGTTCACCTGGGACTACGACCAACGGTCCGACCGGCTGATCAACCTCTACGCCAAGGGCAAGCAGCGCCAGTGGGACGCCGACACGCGGCTGGACTGGAGCCGGGAGGTGGACCCGGGCGACCCCCTGGGGATGCCCGACGAGCTGATCTGGATCGCCGACTCCGAGCTGTGGGACCGGCTGCCGGAGACCGAGCGGCAGGTGGTCAGACGGCACACCGCGGGATGGATGTACTCCCAGTTCCTGCACGGCGAGCAGGGCGCCCTGGTGTGCGCCGCCCAGGTCGTGCGGATGGTGCCCGGCATCGACGCCAAGTTCTACGCCTCGACCCAGGTGATGGACGAGGCGCGGCACGTGGAGGCCTACGACCGCTACCTGCGCGAGAAGATCGGCGTCCGGTACCCGATCACCTCGTCGTTGCAGGGCCTGCTGGACACGATCGTGCGCGATCCGCGGTGGGACTTCACCTACCTGGGCATGCAGGTGCTGCTGGAGGGCCTGGCACTGGCGTCCTTCAGCATCCAGCGCGATCTGATGACCGATCCGCTGGCCAAGGCGTTCAACGCCTATGTGCTGGAGGACGAGGCCCGGCACGTCGCGTTCGGCCAGATCGCGCTGCGCGAGCACTACCGCGATCTGACCGAGGCCGAGCGGCGCGAGCGCGAGGAGTTCGCACTGGAGGCCTGCTACGTCCTGAACGAGCGGTATGTGGGCAACGAGCTCTGGCACTCGCTGGACTACGGCGCGCAGGAGTGCATCGAGATCACCAAGAGGTCGGCCGCGCTGCGCGTGTTCCGCTACCGCCTGTTCTCCCGGGTCGTGCCGGCGCTGCGCTCCATCCACCTTTTCGGGCCACGGATGCAGGAGGGGCTCGGCAGCCTTGGGCTGCTGCGGTTCGCCAGAGAGGACCAGAACACGATGATCGAGGCCGACGAGCGGATCGCCCGCGAGATCGAACTGCTGGAGCTGGCCCGGCGGCGCGCCGAGATCGACGGCGCCGTCGCGCTCGGCGAGGAGGCCCGGTGACCCCGCCGCTCCTGGTCGCCAGGGACGCCCTCGTCTTCTTCGGGATCAACGCGCAGGGGATGCTCAAGCAGGACGAGCTGTTCCGGTTCATGGAGAGCACCGGGCCGCAATGGTGGCTGCCGGTGTCCGGCATGACCCGGGAGAGGTTCTGGACGAGCCGGCGGCACTCCCTCATGGCGCGGACCAGCACGGTCCGGATCCTGGAGGGGGGGTGCCGGCCGAGCGAGAAGGTGACCGTCGAGCACGAGATCACCCACGGCCGCCGCGCGCGCGGTCACCGCGCCCCCGAGTACGGGTTCATCGACGAGCTGCGGGTGCGCCGGGACCGGGACGGGCTCGTCGTCGCCGACCTGGTCTCGCACACCACGTGGATCGACTTCGGCGACGGCGTGCCGAAGGTCGCCGCGGCCCCGCCCGAGGGCCTGGACTGCCCGCTGGAGGAGCTGCCCCCGCCGGCGCCGATGCCGACCGCCGGGGAAGGGCTCGCCGAGGGGCTGTTCCGCTGGACGCCGCGCGAGTGCGACTTCACCAACCAGCACGTGTCGTTCCCGCGGTACGTGGAACGCGCCGAGAACGCGCTGGCGGACGCGGGGCTCGCGCTGCCCGCCCGTCCCGTCTGGCAGGGCTGGTACCGGGCGGACTTCAAGGCCGGGGAGCCGACCACCGTGGCGACCTCCCGCGGGGACGACGGCGCCCTGGTGTTCGCCTTCTCCGGCCCCGACGACCTGCGCCCCCGGGTCTGGGTGCGGCTCACGGACTCCGCGTGAGCGCCGTGCTGCCCGCCGGGCTCGACCCGGGACTGCGCGCCGTGCTCCGGCTCATCGGCGACGCGCCGCTGGGCGGCGCCGACTTCGACCCCCTCCGGGCCAGGGCGGCCTTCCGGGCTCTCACCGTCGCGGGGCGGCCGCCTTCGGCGCTCGTGCCGGTCGGCGGGGTCGAGGAGGTGACGGTCCCCGGACCGTCCGGCGCCCTCGCCTGCCGCGTGTACCGGCCGGAGGGGCGGGGACCGTTCCCGACCGTGGTGTTCCTGCACGGGGGCGGCTTCGTCCTCGGCGACCTCGACACCCACGAGGGCCACTGCCGGAGGCTGTGCGCGCAGGCGCGGGCCGTCGTCCTGTCGGTCGGCTACCGGCGCGCGCCCGAGCACCCCTTCCCCGCGGCGTTCCTGGACGCCCGCGCGGCGGTCCGCTGGGCCGCTGCGGAGATCGGGACGCTCGGCGGCGCGGGCGGGACACTGGCGGTCGCGGGCGACAGCGCGGGCGGCAACCTCGCCGCCGCGCTCGCCCAGGACTGCCGGGACCGGGGAGGGCCCGTCCTCGGCGGCCAGCTCCTGGTC
The DNA here is from genome assembly GCF_003751225.1 of Actinocorallia herbida. Taxonomy (NCBI): domain Bacteria; kingdom Bacillati; phylum Actinomycetota; class Actinomycetes; order Streptosporangiales; family Thermomonosporaceae; genus Actinocorallia; species Actinocorallia herbida. The sequence continues at coordinate 9,247,083 of NZ_RJKE01000001.1, read as the reverse complement.
TACCCGGCGATCGACCTCACCTTCTCGGACGGCTACCCCTCGCGCTTCGAGTTCGGCGAAGGACTGCTGCTCACCCTGGACGCCATGGCCTGGTTCCGGGAGTGCTACCTGGGGGCCGATCCGGGGACCTCTCCCTGGGCGTCCCCGATCAGGGGGGACCTACGCGCGCTGCCTCCGGCCATCGTCGTCACCGCGGAGTTCGATCCGCTGCGAGACGAGGGGGAGGCCTACGCGGCGGCCCTGCGGGCCGCGGGCGTGCCCGTGGAGTGCCTGCGGTTCGCCGGCCTCATCCACGGATCGTTCGAGCTGCCGCTGGTGTCGCCCGCCTGCGCGGAGGCCGCGCACACCGCCTTCGCCGCCTTCGGCCGGCTCCTGCGCGGGGAGGCCGCCCCGTGAGGCTCTTTCGCAGACGTGACGTACGGCGCAGCGTGACGTCGCTGATCGGTCAGATCCGCCCGGGGCTTCCAGCGGCCGCGCTGACGGGCGGCGCGCTCCTGCGCGAGGACCTCGGCCTCGACTCCCTCGCGACGGTCGGCCTCGCGGTGCGGCTGCACGACGAGCTGGGCGTGGACCTCGCGGCCCTCGCCGAACGCGCGGCCTCCGTGCTCACCGTCGACGACCTCGTCACCGTGCTGGAGGAACTGACCCATGCCGCCGACTGACGGACCGGGGCTCGCCGGCCTCGTCGCCCGCCTCGCCGAACTGCCCGACGCCGCGGTGCACCATCTGGAGGGCACGACCCTCGTCCGCCGTCCCTACCCGGAGGTCCACCGCGACGTCGTCGGCGTCCGGGACGGCCTGTCGGCGGTCGGCGTCAAGGCGGGGACGCGGGTCGGCCTGTGGGGCGCGAACTCCTATCAGTGGCTCGTCCACGAACTCGCGCTGCTGGACCTCGGCTGCGTGACCGTCACCCTGCCGGTCGCGGAGCTCGCCGGGCACGACCCCGCGGCGCTCGCCGAGCGGTTCGGCCTGGAACTGCTCATCGCCGACGAGGCCCGGTACGGCGACGCCGCCCGTCCGTCCTGGATGGTCCCGATGGGCGGGACGGAGAAGGCCGAGCCGCGCGACGCGGCGGACCCGCTGGATCCCGGCGTGTTCTCCATCGTCTTCTCCTCGGGCACGACCGGGACGGTCAAGGCGATTCAGATCGACCGGCGCGCGACCGAGGACTGCCTCGCCGAGTTCGGCCGCCACCACGCGTTCCGGCCGGACGACAGCATCCTGGTCTGCCTGCCGCTGTCGACGTTCCAGCAGCGGATCATGTACTACTGCGCGTTCTGGTACGGCTTCGACGCGGTCGTGGTGGAGCCGTCGCCGCTGATGTTCGCGGTGCTGAAGCAGGCACGGCCCACCATCATGGGCGGCCCGCCCGCCTTCTACGAGCTGGTGGAGAGCAGGTTCGCGGCGCTCCCCGCGCCCGTCCGGAGCACGCTCCGGGGGGCCGCGCGGGCGGCGGGCGCGCTGCCGGCCCCGCTGCGCCGCGCGGTGCGGCGCAGGCTGTTCGCCAAGGCGCACGAGGCCTACGGCGGCCGGATGCGGCTGATGCTGAGCGGATCGGCACCGCTGCGCCGCTCCACGGCCGAGCTGTTCGGGCTCGCCGAGCTGCCGCTCTTCCAGCTCTACGGCCTCACCGAGTCCGGCTTCATCGCCTGGAACCGCCCGGACGCCAACCGGATCGGCTCGGTCGGCCGCCCGGTGTTCCCCGGTTCGGTCTCGATCGCCGACGACGGCGAGGTCCTGGTCCGCTGGCCGCGCCCGCAGTCACCCGGCTACCTGGGCGAGCCGCCCGAGGTCCAGCGCGCCGCCTACCTGGAGGACGGGACGGTCGCCACAGGCGATCTCGGCCGCCTCGACGACGACGGGTTCCTGTATCTCACCGGCCGCAAGAAGGACCTCATCATCACCCGCGCCGGACACAAGATCGCTCCGGCACCGCTGGAGCAGCGGATCCTCGCGGACGCCGACGTCGCCCAGGCGGTCCTCGTCGGAGGCGGCGACCTCGCCTACGTCGGGGCGGTGGTCGCGCTGCGGCCGCACGCCGGGGACTCCGCGGTCGCCCGGGTCCGGGCCGCCGTCGCCGAGGTCAACCGGGACGTCCCGGAGGCGGGGCGGATCCTGCGGGTCCTGTTCACGCGGGACGACTTCACGAGGGAGAACGGGCTGATGACCACGACGTTGAAGATCGACCGGGCGGCGGTGGCGCGACGCTACCGCGCGGCCCTCGACGCAGGGGAGCTCTGGTACCCGTGAGCATGGTCACGCCGCGCGGCTCCGTCTTCCGCACGATGCGCCGCCATCTGCCGCCCGCTCTCGCCCTCGCCTACCAGGCGGCCGGGCAGGGCGCCCACGAGGAGACCGCCAGGGGGGCTACCGTCCGGCTGTCGGACGGCCGCGAGGTCGTCGACTTCGGCTCCTACGGCGTGGCGTTCCTCGGCCACGGGGAACCCCGGATCGTCGAGGCGGTCGCCGCGCAGCTCCGCGCGATGCCCGCGGCGACCCGCGCGCTCGCCAGCCCTCCGGTCGTCGCCTTCGCCGCGGAGCTCCAGCGCCGCTGCGGACCCGGCCTGGACCGGGTGTGGCTGGGCAGCGACGGCGCGGACGCCGTCGAGGCCGCGGTGAAGCTCGCCCGCCGGGCCACCGGACGGCTCCGGGTGCTCGCCGTGCACGGCGCCTTCCACGGGAAGACGCTCGGCGCCCTCGCCCTCACGCACGCGCCCGTCTACCGGGAGGGCCTCGAACCGCTGCTCTGCCACGTCACCCATATCGACCCCGGCGACCCGGAGGCCGTCGCACGCGAGGTCGCCCAGGGCGACGTCGCCGCGCTGATCGTTGAACCGGTCCAGGGGGAGGGCGGCGTCCGGCCGCTGGACCCCGAGACCGTCGCCCGCTGGGCGGCCGACGCCCGCGCGGCCTCCGCGTTCGTGATCAGCGACGAGATCCAGACGGGCCTCTACCGGTGCGGCCCCTTCGCGGTCGCGGTGGACCGCGGCTGGCAGCCCGACGCCGTGCTCTTCGGCAAGGCCCTGGGCGGCGGGGTGATGCCGCTGTCGGCACTGGTCGCCACGGCCGAGCTGTACGACCCGCTCATCGACGAGGCGGCCTGGCACTCCTCGACGTTCGGCGGGAACCCCCTGGCGTGCGCGGCGGGCCTGGCCGCCCTCACGGTCGCCGACGAGCTCGCCGACCGCGGTGCCCGCCTCGGCGCGGAACTCGGCGCCGCCCTCACCGCGGTGGCCTCGGCCCATCCCGGCGTCGTCACCGAGGTGCGGGGCATGGGCCTGCTGTGGGGCCTCGACCTGCGCCCGGACGTCGCCGACACGGTGCTCGCCGCGCTCCCGCAGCACGGCCTGCTCGTGTCGCGCTGCCTGAGCGCCCCGCACACCCTGCGGCTGCTGCCGCCCCTGGCCACCACCGACGCCGAGGCGTCCCTGGCGCTCGCCGCGCTGGACGCCGCGCTCACCGAGGCGGGTGCCCCATGAGGCGTTCGGCCCTGATCCCCCTGACGGCCGCGGGCGCGGCGTTCCTCGCGATGTTCGACGCGACCGTCGTCAACCTCGCGATCCCCGACCTCGCCGTCGACCACCCCGCCGCCGAGACCGCCGACCTCACCTGGGTCATCACCCTCTACGCGGTGTGCCTCGCGGCGCTGCTCGCCCCGGCCGGCCGCCTCGCCGACCTCCTCGGCGCCCGTACCGTCTTCGTCGCCGGGACCGCGGTCTTCACCGCGGCGTCCGTCGGGTGCGCGCTCGCCCCCGAGCTCGCCGTGCTGTTCGCGGGCCGGGCCGTCCAGGGCGCGGGCGCGGCGGCGATGCTGCCGGCCTCGCTGGCGATCCTGCTGCGCAACACCCCGCCGGAGCGACGGGCCGGGGCCATCGGCCTGTGGGGCGCCTCGAGCGCGATCGCGGCGGCCGTCGGGCCCAGTGGCGGCGGGCTCCTGGTCGAGGCGTGGGACTGGCACGCGCTGTTCCTCATCAACCTCCCGCTCGGCCTGCTGCTGATCCTCGGCGTCCTGGCCGCCTCGCCCGCGGACGCGCGCGGCAAGGGTCGCTGGCCGGACTTCACGGGAACGGCCCTGCTCGGCGTCGGCGTCGGCGGCCTCGTCCTCGGCCTGACCCTCGGCCAGGAGTGGGGCTGGGGCTCCGCGCGCACGGCCGCGGTCCTCGCCGTCGGCGTCGCCTCGACCGGTCTCGCCCTGTGGCGCTCGTCCCGGCACCCCGTCCCGGCCATCGAGACGGGCCTGTGGCGCAACCCCTGGTACGCCTGGACGAACCTCGCGACGTTCCTCTACGGGACGGCGCTCTTCCCGTGGCTGTTCGTCGGGATCCTCTACCTCACCGACGTCTGGGGCTACACCGGCCTGGAGGCCGGCCTCGCGCAGAGCCCCGGCGCGGTGACCGCGTCGGTGACGGCGCTGCTGTCGGGGCGGTTCATCAGCCGGTACGGGCCCCGGCCCGCGATCATCGGCGGTGCGCTGATCATGGTGGCGACCGTCGTCTGGATCCGGCTGGCGCTCACCCCCGAACCGGAGTTCCTGGCGTTCTGGCTGCCGAGCGGCCTGTTCGTCGGCATCGGCATGGGCGCACTGGCGACGGGGGTGGCGAGCTCGGCCGCGCTCGCGGTGGCGCCCGAGCGGTTCGCCGGCGCCGTCGGCCTGAACACCGCGGCACGGCAGATCGGCGGCGCGCTCGGCGTCGCGGCCATCGCGGTGATCCTCCCGGCCGGGACCTCCGCCGCGCACGGCGACTACCTGAACGTCTACCTGTTCTGCGGCGCGGCCGCCTTCGCGACCGCGGTCGCCGGGGCCGCTCTCTACGCGCTGCGCCCCGCTCCCGCCCCGTCCGTATCGCCCGCCTGACCTGAGGAGGAACCCGTGGACGGAAGGCAGCACCGCCTGTTCATCCTTGCCGTGAGCCTCGTGCCGTTGCTCGGCGTCGCCGTCGCGATGGTGCTGCTGTGGAACCGGGCGTTCGGCGTGAGCGACGTCGTCAGCCTCGTGGTGATGTACGCGATCGGCGGCATCGGGATCAGCACCGGGTTCCACCGGATGCTGTCGCACCGGTCGTTCAAGAGCGGCCGGGCCGTCCAGGACGTGCTCGCGGTGGCCGGGACGATCGCGGGACAGGGTCCGGCGATCATCTGGGCCGCCCACCACCGCCGCCATCACCGCGTCGCCGACCGGGACGGCGACCCGCACAGCCCCTACGCGGGCGGCGAGGGCAGCCGCCGCGCGATCCTGAAGGGCCTGTGGCACGCCCATCTGGGCTGGCTGTTCGACGAGGAGCTGACCTCCGACCCCGTCCGGTACTGCCCCGACCTCGTCCGCGACCGGCACCTGCGCTGGATCAGCGAGCACTTCGTCGGCATCGTCGTCGCGGGCCTCGCGGCCCCCGCCCTCATCGGCTTCGCGGTGAGCGGGGGCGAGCCGATGGCGGCGCTCACCGGGTTCGTGTGGGGCGGCCTCGTCCGGCTGTTCCTGCTGAGCCACTTCACCTACGCCGTCAACTCGCTCGGCCACTTCCACGGCCGCCGCCGCTTCAGCACGCCCGACGAGTCGCGCAACATCGGCTGGCTCGCCGTGCCGTCGTTCGGCGACTCCTGGCACAACAACCACCACGCCTTCCCGCGCGCCGCAGGGCACGGGATGCGCTGGTACGAGATCGACCCGAGCGCCTGGCTCATCAAGGGCCTGGCGGCGCTCGGCCTGGTGTGGGACGTCATCGAGATCGACAAGGACCGCCAGGACCAGCGCGCGGCCGGGCTGGCGAGGATCGGCGGCGGCAGGCACGCGCGCAACGAGCCGCCGGTACCGCTCGCGGAGATGCCCCGCCGGGGCCGCAGGCCCGCCGCGGACGCGGCAGACATCGAATAGGGAGCCCCATGGATTCGCTCTGGACGGCGCTGCTGGGCGCCCGGCGAAGCACTGTCCACTGCTGGACCGGGCACGGGTTCGCCGCCGCCACCTGGGCGGAGGTCGGCGCCGACGCCCGCCGCACGGCCGCGGGACTGCGCGGCCTCGGCGTCAGGCCGGGCACGACCGTCGCGGCGATCATGACCAACACCCCGGCGGCGGTGCGCGGTGTCCTCGCCATCTGGCTGGCGGGCGGCGCGGTCGCGTCGCTGCCCGTCCCGGCCCGGGGCATGGGCGTCGACGAGTACCTCGCGCAGATCGCGGCGATCTGCCGTTCGGCCGGGGCCCGGCTGCTGCTCACCGACGGCGCGCTGCTCCAGGCGCTGCCCGAGGGGGCGCTCGGCGGGATCGCCTGCCGGGAGTGGGAGTCGATCGGGGAAGGTCCCGCGATCGAGGCGTGCCCGCCCGGCGAGGACGAGCCCGCGTTCATCCAGTACTCCTCCGGCAGCACGGGCACGCCCAAAGGCTGCGTCCTCACTCCCCGCGCGATCGCGGCGCAGCTCGAGCTGATCCGCGACATGAGCGACGCCGACCCGGCCCGGGAGCGCGTGGTGTCGTGGCTGCCGCTCTCCCACGACATGGGGATGTTCGGCTGCACGCTGTTCCCCTGGTTCTTCGACATGCCGCTGGTCATGTCGACGCCCGAGCGCTTCATGTTCGGCGGGCGCTCCTGGTTCGCCGACCTCGCGGAGTTCGGCGGCACGATGACCGCGGGCACCAACACCGCCCTGTTCCTCGCGGCGCGGGCGCAGCACGGCAGGCCGCTGAATCACCGCCTCGAGGTGCGGACCGCGATCATCGGCGCCGAGCGGGTGGAGCGGGCGGCGCTGCTCGCGGCCTCGGCGGCCTTCGACGGGCTCCCCCTGGAGTCGTTCATGCCCGCTTACGGCATGGCCGAGGCGACGCTCGCGGTGTCGGCGTCCACCCCGCGGACGACGCCCCGGTTCACCTCGGTGGACGGCTTCGAACTGGCGCACGGCCGGGTGTCGCACGTCAGCCCCGACGCGCCGGAGGCGACCTGGCTCGTCGGCTGCGGACCGCCGTGCAAGGACGTCGGGATCTCCTCCACCGTTCCTTCGGGGGTGGGCGAACTCGTCGTGAAGTCGCCGAGCCTCGCGCTCGGCTACCAGGGCGATCCCGAGCTCACGGCGGCCCGTTTCACCTCGGCGGGCTTCCGCACCGGAGACCTCGGCTTCCTGCACGACGGCGAGGTCTTCCCCGTCGGGCGCCTGGACGAGGTGATCTCCTTCGGCGGCCGGAACGTCAGCACCCGCGAGGCCGAGCGGGAGATCGAGGCGATGGACCTGGTCCACCGGGGCTGCGCCGCCGTCCTCGACCTCGGCTCGGAAGGCCCCGCGGGCCGCCTCGTGCTCGTCGCCGAGCTCAGCAGGGCCGGCGCCGCCCCGTCCGAGGTCGCGGACACCGCCCGCGAGGCGGCCCGGATCGCCTCGGCGCGCTGCGGCCTCGTCCTGGACGCCTGCGTGTTCCTGCGGCGCGGCTCGCTTCCCAAGACACCGAGCGGCAAGGTCCAGCGTCACCGGGCCCGCCGGCTCCTGCTGGCGGAGGCCCTCCCGGCCATCGCCACGGTGCCCCTCGCAACCTGAACGGAGACGACATGACCCTTTCGGAATCGGTGTCCAAGCCCGCCTACATGGGCGCTTCAGCACCGGCGATCGAACACCACTACGACCTGGGGAACGCCTTCTTCGAGCTGTGGCTCGACGAGAGCCGCACCTACTCGTGCGCCCTGTGGGACGGCGACGACGACACCCTCTTCGCCGCCCAGCAGCGCAAGCTCGACTACATGGCGACCGGTGCCCGCGCGACCGGCGCCGCCCGTGTCCTCGACATCGGCTGCGGCTGGGGCGGCATGCTGCGGCACCTGGTCGAGCGGCAGAACGTGGCGCGGGTGGTCGGGCTGACGCTCAGCCCGTCCCAGGCGGAGTCGATCGGCCGGTGGGCCGACGACCGCTACGACGTGCGGGTGCAGAACTGGGCCGACCACGAGGCCGAAGGCTACGACGCGATCATCTCGCTCGGCGCGTTCGAGCATTTCGCGCAGCACGGGATGAGCCGCGAGAAACGACTCATGGCCTACCGGACGTTCTTCGGCCGCTGCCGCGACTGGCTCCAGCCCGGCGGCAGGCTCGCCCTCCAGACCAACATCGCGGGCCGGGCCCGGCCCCTGGACCGGCAGACGGTGCGGGAGATGCTGTTCGTGATCGAGAAGATCTTCCCCGAGTCGGTGATGCCGCCGATGAGCGACATCATCGAGGCGAGCGAGAACACCTTCGACGTCGTCACCGTCCGCAATGATCCCGACCATTACGTCCGGACCTGCCTGACCTGGGCCGACACCCTGCGTGAACGCAAGGAGGAGGCCGAGTCCGTCGTCGGCGCCGAGGTCGTCTCGGACTACCTGCACTACCTGGAGTCCTCGGCCCGCCAGTTCGAGCGGCGCAGCCTCGGCCTCGCCCGGATCATCTTCGAGCGGGTCTGAGCACGGTGCCCGACGGGCTGCCGGTCCCGCTCGTCCAGCGCCGCGTCGCCGACCCCGGGATCATCACCGAGGCGGTGCTCGTCTTCGCCGGGCCGCTCGACCCCGCCGCGCTGCGGGATGCGGCGGAGGCGGTCTGCCGCGCCCATGAGGCGACGCGCACGACCGTCGACCTGGACGCCGACCGCCAGACCGTCCACCCGTACACGCCCGGCGCGGTGTGCTTCGCGGTGTGCGAGGCGGGCCGGGGAGGGCTCCTCGCGACGCTGGACGAACGGGCCGGGCGGCCGCTCGACCCGGCCCGTCTCCCGGTCTTCCGGGTCGACGCCGTCACCGCCTCGCGGGACCGGGCGGCCGTGCACCTGGCGCTGCCGCACGCCGTCGCCGACTACACCTCCATGGAGATCGTCGTCGGCGACCTCGTCACCGCCTATGCCGGACTCACCGCGGGACGGCCGGTCCGTCTGGCCGTCCCGGGGCTGTTCACCGAGCACCTCCGGCACCGGGCGGCCCTCGCGGCCGACCCCGCCGTGTGGGCGCCCGGCGGGAAGGGGCACCGGGCCGCGGAGTTCTGGGCCGACCGCCTGGCGGGTGCGGCGCCGCCCGCGTTCGGCAGGCCCCGGCCCGGCGGAACGGGTCCGCGCACGCGGGTGCTGGCCGGGACGCTCGAACCCGAGGTGTCCCGGCGGCTCGCGGAGGTCTGCAGGGAGGCGCGCTGCTCCCCGTTCCACGCCGCGGTCGCCGCGTTCGCCGAGGCCGTCTCGGCCGTGACGGGCGAGGAGGACGTGACGACGATGTGCGTCGTGCACGGCAGGAACGACCCGGAGTACGCCCGCACGGTCGGCATGTTCATCGAGGAGGTGCCCTTCCGTCAGCGGGTGCGCGCCGGGACGCGGCGCGCGTTCCTGTCCTCGGTCGCGGTGCACGCCTTCACCGGCTACGTGCACGCGGCGACGCCGCTCGCGCTCGTCGCCGGGCACAGCCCCGAGGTCGCCGCGTTCGCCTCCCGCTGGCTGACCCGCGGACTGTTCCTCCAGTACCGCCCGCAGCGGTACGGCGCGGGCCTGGAGGACGCCGTGGACGGCGTGCGCCTGTCGTTCCCGCAGGAGGCCCACGCGATGAACGCCGCGGTGATGCCGGGCGTCGCCCTGTTCAGCGTCGATCACACGACCGACGTCCTGACCACCGACTTCCGCTTCGACACCCGCCGCTGGCTCCCCGCCGAGATGGACCGCCTCCACACGAACTTCCTCGACCGCCTCACCGACTACGCCCTGCACCCGGACGCCCCCGTCGGACCCTCCTGACCTCGACCACGCCGAAGGCCGGTGTCCAACGGGACACCGGCCTTCGCTGGTGGGGTCAGTGGGCGGGTTCGGCGTCCTTGACGGGATCGGCCGGGGTGTCCGGGGTGGTGGCGACGGCCGTGGGCTGGGGCCGGGGGATGAGGAGGATCGGGATGAGGGCCAGGGCGGCCAGGCCCAGGGCCCACCAGAACGTGTGGGTGAAGGCGGAGGTGAAGAGGTCGGCCGCCGCGGCCGGGAGGTCGGCCGGGACGGCGGAGAGGGTGCCGTCGGAGTCGGGGAAGCGGTCGGTGATGGCGAGCTGGAGGAGCACGGCCAGGGCGGCGACGCCGAGGGAGCTGCCGACGCGCATGCCGATGTTGCTGGCGGCGGTCGCCGACGGGACCTGGGCCGGGGACAGCGTCCGGTACATGCCGCCCATGAGCGCGGGCATCATCGAGCCGTGGCCGACGCCGATGAGGAACAGGATGCCGAGCAGCACCGGGATGGGCGTGTCGTAGCTGATCTGGGTGTAGCAGAAGATGCCGAGCAGCACGATGGGCAGGCCGGTGAGCGCGAGGCGGCGTGAGCCGAGGCGGTCGGCGAGGCGGCCGGACAGGGCCATGGTGATCATCGCGCCGAGGCCCATCGGGGCCGTCATCAGGCCGGACTTCAGCGGCGTGAAGCCGTGCACGACCTGGTAGTACAGCGGGAAGAGCACCATCATGCCGAACAGCGCGGCGACGTAGAGGAGGAACGCCAGGTTGACGACGCTGAAGGTGCGGTCGCGGTAGAGCCGGACGTCCACCAGCGCCCTGTCCCCGCGGCGCACGGCGTGCAGCACGAACGCGGTGATGAGCAGGAGCCCGAGCAGCGCGCTGCCGAGGACGCGCAGGCTCACCAGGTCCTCGCCTTCACCCGCCTCGGCCATGCCGAAGACGACGAGGGCGAGACCGGGGGACAGCAGCAGGAGGCCGAGCCAGTCGAGCTTGGACTCGACGGCCGAGCGGACGTCCCGTTCCATGAACCGGAAGGCGGCGGCGAGCGCGACGGCGCAGAACGGCACGTTGATGAAGAACAGCCAGCGCCAGCTCAGGTGGTCCAGGAGGAGGCCGCCGAGCAGCGGGCCCAGCACCGGCGCGAGCATCGCCGGCACCGCGATGACGGCCATGACGCGGCCCATCCGGTGCGGGCCCGCCTTCTGCGCCAGCATCGTCTGGCCGATCGGCATGATCATGCCCGCCGCCGCGCCCTGGAGCACCCGGAAGACGATCAGGCTCGTCACGTTCCAGGCCAGCCCGCACAGCGCGGATCCGGCCACGAACCCGATGAGTGACAGGATCCACATGCGTTTCGCGCCGAACCGGGCGACGGCCCAGCCCGTGATGGGGATGCTCATCGAGAGGGCGAGCGTGTAGCCGGTGAGCACCCATTGGATCGTCGGGAGGGGCTCCTCGAAGGCTTCCGCGAACGACTTCACCGCGACGTTGACGATCGTGGTGTCGAGGATCGTCATGACCGCGCCGAGGAGCACGACGATGGCGAGCTTGCGGAGTTCGGGGTCGAGCCCCTCGTCTTGGGTCTTTGTGACCACGGCATGTCCTAGTGCTGGGGGGTTTCGCGAAGCGGGCTCGTTCAGGGCGCTGAGCACTGTTCCGGCCCTACCGATACACTGTAGCGCTTAGCGATACGGCGTACGAGACTTATCATGGGGGCATGCGCTCCAACGTCGACCCACCCGGCCCCGGCGCGGAGGCGGGCCCCGTGTGGACGCGCGGCCGGACACGCCACCGCCGTCAGCTCTGCCGCGCCGACATCGTCCGGGCGGCCATGGAGATCGGCGACGCGGAGGGGCTGGCCGCGGTGTCGATCCGGCGGATCGCGACCCATCTCGGAGCGCGCACGATGAGCCTCTACAGCCACATCGACAAGAAGGAGGACCTCCTCGAGCTCATGGTCGACGAGCTCATCGGCGAGGTCCTCGTCCCGCCGGGCGAGCTGCCGCCGCACTGGCGCGAGGCGATCAGCCTGATCGCCCGCCGCTCCCGCGCGATGATGCGGCGCCACCCGTGGGCGGTGAAGCTGGTCAACCAGTACACGACGATCGGGCCGAACCGGTTGCGCCACCTGGAGCAGTCACTGGAGGCGCTCGACGAGCTCGGGCTGCCCCCGGAGAAGGCGGTCCAGATCGTCCACCACATCGATTCCTACATGATCGGCTGCACCCTGCGCGAGATCGTGGACGACGAGATGTTCCGCCGCTATGGCGTCACCCACGCCGATGCCAAGTCCGCGGCCATGCCCTACCTGCGCCAGCTCGTCGCCGAAGGCGACTTTCCCCGGCTCGCTCCCCTTGTCGAGGCCACCACCCAGCCCGCCGACCCGGAGCAGCGCTTCGAACGCGGCCTCTCCTGGCTCCTCGACGGCATCGCCCGCACCTTCGCCCCGGGCGAGACCCCTAGCGCCTGAGCGGCAGCCGGACGGCCGGGGGCAGCGGCGCGAGGACGGGGTCGGCCTGGAACGACCGGATCATCAGCGCGGCGAAGCGGCGCGACGCCGCGGCCCGCATCCCGGGTGTCTCCGCCCGGATGCCCTCGTTGGCCATCAGCGCCAGGCTGACGTCCTCCAGCACGAAGTCCCGCCGCAGCGAGCCCGTCTCCTTCGCCCGCCGGACCAGGTCGGCCAGCAGGTGGAGCGTGCGGTCGTGCGCCGCCGCGAATTCGGCGGGCAGCCCCGCGGTGAACGCGCGGGCGAAGCCCCGGTCGAGCGCGTGCACCGCCATGAGCCGCTCGATCACCAGGCAGAACCCGTGCCACGGGTCGTCGGCCGCCGCGCCCTCCGCGACGATCGCCGCGCAGGAGGCCATCTGCTCGGCGAACGCCTCGGCGAGCAGGGCCTCCTTGGTCGGGAAGTGCCGGTAGACGGTCGCGACGCCCACCTCGGCGCGCCGCGCGATCTCCCGGATCGGCACCTCGATGCCGTCGACGGCGAAGGCGGCGCGGGCGACGGCGAGGATGCGCGCGCGGTTGTCGCGGGCGTCTGAGCGGAGCTGCGTTCCCACTTGGGCCGGCATGTCTCTCACTTTAGGTAAACGGACGGGGTGCTCCGTTACGTTCTGCCGGTATGAGAGCAGTTCAGTTCGCCGCATACGGCCCCGCCGAGGTCGTCCACGTCGCCGAGGTCGCGGCGCCGCACGCCGGTCCGGGCGAGATCCGCGTCGCCGTCCGGGCTTCCGGGCTTTCCGCCGGGGACGTGCGCATCCGCTCCGGGGAGCTGCGCGCGGTGGTGCCCACGGTGTTCCCGTACCTGACCGGCTTCGACGCCGCGGGCGTGGTGGACGAGGTCGGCGACGGCGTCACCGGCGTCTCGGTCGGCGATGAGGTCTTCGGCATGACGAGCTCGGCCGCGCGCGGGGCCAACGCGGACTTCGCGGTCCTCGCCGCCTGGGCGCCCAGGCCCGCCGCGTGGAGCTGGGCGGAGGCGGGAGGCGCCGCGGGCAGCGTGGAGACGGCCACCCGGGTGCTCGACCGGCTCGCGGCCGGGCCCGGCCGGACCGTCCTCGTCCAGGGCGCGGCCGGCGGGGTCGGCACCGTGGCCGTCCAGATGGCGGCGGCGCGCGGCGCCACCGTGATCGGCACGGCGAGCGAGCGCAACCACGACTTCCTCCGCGCGCTGGGCGCGCTCCCCACGACCTACGGACCCGGTCTCGCCGACCGGGTCCGCGAGCTGGCCCCCGACGGAGTGGACGCGGTCTTCGACTGCGCCGGAGGCGCCCTTACCGACCTCGTCGCCATCGCCGCCGACCCCTCCCGGGTCGTAACGATCGCCGACCCGGCGGGACCCGCGCTCGGCGTCCACATGTCCCACGGGGCCCCGGCCGACGAGACGGGCAAGACCATCGGCTCCGCCGACCCCCTCGCCCTCCACGCCCTCCCCATCGCCGTCACCCTGGCCGCCGAGGGCCGCCTGCGCATCCCCGTCGCGGCGACCTTCCCCCTCACCGAGGCCCCGACGGCCCACGAACTCAGCGAGACCCGGCACGCCCGAGGAAAGATCGTCTTCCTGCACTGACCCGGCCCGACGCCCGATGACGCAGCGCGCCGGCTCTGCGGAGGGGATGGACGGCGAGCCGGACGTGGAAGGCGAGCTCCCTGGGCCGGAACCGACGGAACCAGGAGGTGGATCTGCGGAAGGCGAGGGCGGACGACCACGCGGCTCCGGCGTCGGACGAAGTCGGCGTATAGCGGAGGTAGAGGGAGGCGTCCATGAGCGCGGCGAGGGGCGCGAGCGGGGCGGAGTTCAAGTGCGCCGACTCGGCTACGGCCAACGTCCGGGTGGGCGTGAGTGCCGGATCCCTGGGAAGAGGACGGATCGCGTAGAGCCAGGCACCGGTGATGCGCGCTTGCGGGGGTCCCGCTCTTCTGGCACGGAAGACCGCGGCCCAAGGCATGACCGCTGCCGTGACGGGATAGGCGAGCAGCAGAAACGCGCCGAGGACCAGCAGCCACAGCCGCGAGGACGTCCACGCGACGACCGGCGGGTCGATGTCCGGCGGTTCGGGCGGCAGGGGCAGAACCGTGGGAGAAGGGCTCCCCTTCGGTGAGTCCACCTGATGGTCGGAGGGGGAAGTGTCGGGCGTCGGGGCGGCATCGGTCGTGCCCGCGCCGGAGCCTTCCCGGGCCGGGGTCGGGGAGAAGGCGACCCATCCGACCGACGGGAACCCGACCTCCGGCCAGACCAGCACGTCGCCGGACCTCACCGTGTGATCGCCGTCCAGGGCGTCGGCCTTCTCCGGGACCGTGAAACCGAGAACGAGACGGGTCCGGAGCCCCTGGGCGCGCGCGATCAGCGCGTAAGCGGTCGCGAACTGCTCGGACGTCCCGGCGCCGCCCTCACCACCGGCGCAGAAGGCCGCGAGCCTGCCGAGGGAGTGCCCGGGGCGGGCGTGGTCGTCGAAGACGCACCGCTCGCTGAGGAGTTCGGCGAGGCGCTCGGCGAAGTCGTAGGGGTTGGGCGCGTTCGCAGCGGCCTCCTCTCCCAGGTCGGCGAGCCGCGCGGGCAGCTCCACCCCGTGGTCGGGTCGCAGCGAGAGCTCGCGCAGCGCCGCCTTGTCGGCTTCGCCGGGTGTGCCGAGCCGGCGAGTCCACACCCGGTAGGTGAAGCCCTCCTTGACGGGGTCGGGCATGGCCAGCACGCCGGTCTCCGGATCGACGAGGGCCGGCGTGGAGAGCCGGTCGGGCCATCCGTCGGACGGCAGCCAACGGCCGCGCAGCCCGGTGAGCCGGATCGTGCGTTCGACGGGCTCGCCCGACACGTCGGCCCGCGCGGGGATCCGCGACCCGGTCCGCAGGAATGACGCCGACGTCGACCAGCGCAGTCCGTCGTGGGCGTCGAACACCGCGAGGCGGAACGGCTCGCCCGAGGCCGTGCCCTCGACGTCGAACAGTTCGGTGCCGTGCAGGAGCCATTCCGACACCCGGGAGAGGGGGTTCGCCTCGTCGCGGACGACGAGTGAGACCGACCTGCCGGCGCGCAGGTCGTGCGGCCGGGAGCCGCCGAGGAATCCCGCGGCGGCGACGGCCACGAACAGCACGGCGCACACCGCGAGCCCCGTCGCGATCCGCGCCCGCCGCGCACGCGGACGGCGGCGGGGCCTCCGCAGGAAGAGGAACGCGATCACCGCGGCGGTGAAGCAGACCGCGGGGACACGGTTGACCCCGGGTTCCGCCGATGAGTAGGCCATCGCGAGCGCGAAGACGGCGAACGCGGGGATGAGCGGCGTGGGACGGCCTCGTGTCCGCAGCGTCATCCGGACGGTCACCGCGGTTCCCGCCCAGAGCACCGCGAGCGGCACCGCGAGGTTCGCCGCCGTGGCGGGCACCGGGAGCGTGGTGTCGAGCAGCGCTCCCCAGCCCCGGTACAGGGCGATCGCCGAGCGTCCCGGATGGTCTCCGGCCCACCAAAGGACGGCGACGACGAGGAGCCCGGACGCAGGCCAGGCCGCCCACCAGGGAAGCCGCCGTGCGGCCGCACAGACGAAGGCGGTGCCGACACATACGACGGTGGCGGGTGTCCACAGAGCGCCCGCACCGAACAGTGAGTGGAAGCAGAGGCCCGCGGCGAGGACGGCGCCTGTTGCCACGGTGGCCTCCACGAGCCACCTCGGGGGGTGGAGGAGGCGTCTCACCGAGACCTCTGGAGCAGCCTCGCGGCCTCGGCGGCGTCGGGCGCCGTCACCGTCGAGACACGCGGGCGCCGCTGGATCGATGGCGGTTGCGCACGGGTGATCCGGAAGATCCGTGCGGTGCCCCGCGTGCGGCGCAGGAGGTCGTGCTGGCCGCGGTCCACCCCTCCGGTGACGACGACGAGCCGTCCGCCGCGCGGCGGACGGCCCCGGCGCAGCGGGATCGCCCCCGGGGTGACCGCGGCCAGCGCGTCGAGGAACGGGCGGACCTCCTCGACTCTGCGCTCGCCGACCAGGACCGTGCCTCCCGCCCTGAGGCTCGCGGTGTTGCGGCCGGGCAGGTCGGCCATCGCGTGCAGGAGCGAGGCGGCGGTCTCGACCGACGCCTCGAATTCGGCCGCGTCGGCGTAGGCGCGCGCGTCGGTGTCCAGGACGACGGTGAGGGAGCGTTCGACGGCGTCGGTGAGCTGTCTGACGACGAGGCGTCCGACCCGTGCGCTCGTCGGCCAGTGCACGTGCCGGAGACTGTCGCCGATGACGTAGTCGCGCAGCGAGTGGAACGAGGTGGGGTCGCGCTCCGCGGGACCGTCCGGGCCGTCGGCGGCCCAGGAGGCGGCCTGCGGCGGCATCGGCACCGACGCGGGATGGACGATCAAGGTCACCCGGTCGAGTGAGCCGAGCAGTCGTTCGGCGAGCCCGAGCGGCTCCCGGACCACCATGGAGGGGACGAGTTCGAAGACTCCGCGCCGGGCGGTCCCCGGTCCCAGCTCGAGCACGGTCCCGTCGGCGTGCTCCGCGACGTCGGCCTCGACGTCCCCGACCCGGACGGCGAGGGAGCGCAGCAGCCCCAGCCTGTCGCGCGTGCCGTGCACCTCCATCGGCAGCCCCATCGGCTCGCCCCGGGTGACCCGCACGACGCGTGCCCCGGTGCGCACCCGTGCGCCGCTCGGCCACCGGACGACGGCCGCCGCGCCGCCGGCGAGCAGCAGCAGGCACCCGCCCACCAGCAGGAACTCCCGATAGGACAGCGCGATGCCTGCGACGGTGAAGGCGGCCCCCACCCCTACGACGAACCGGCCGCTCTGCGTCACGCGCTCCACCAGCCGGACGAACTCGCGGTGGGCGCCGCGCGGACCGCCTTGGCGACGGCGTCGGCCGCGGTGAACGAGCCGTGGGCGAAGTCCGGTTTGATGACGAGCCGGTGCCCGAGCACCGCGGGGGCGAGATCCTGAACGTCGTCGGGGGTCACGCCCGCCCGCCCCTCGGACGCGGCGCGCACCTGGGCGGCCCGCATCAGCGCGATGCCCGCCCGCGGGCTCGCGCCCCGCTCCAGCTCCTCCATCGTGCGGGTGCGGCCGGTCAGCTCGACGATGTAGGTGTAGGCGAAGTCGCTGAGGTGCACCCTGCGGCAGGTCTCCTGGTAGTCCCTGATCTCCGCCTCGGGGATCGCGCGGGCCACTTTGCCGGGGCCGCGCAGGTCCCGGTGCCCCCGCAGCATCGCGATCTCGGCCTCCGGATCGGGGTAGCGCAGCGACAGCCGGATCATGAACCGGTCGAGCTGGGCGTCGGGGAGCGTGTAGGTGCTCTCGAAGTCCGCGGGGTTCTGCGTGGCGATGACGAGGAACGGGCTCGGCACCTCGTGCGTGGCGGTGCCCACCGTGACCTGCCTTTCCTCCATCACCTCCAGCAGGGCCGACTGCGTCTTCGGGGACGCCCGGTTCAGTTCGTCGGCGAGCAGGACGTTGGCGAAGACGGGACCGGGACGGAACCTGAGCCGTCCGGTCTCCGGGTCGATGATCTCGGTGCCGACCACGTCGGACGGCAGGAGGTCGGGGGTGCCCTGGACACGTTGGAACACCCCGCCGAGGGTCTGCGCCAGAGAGCGCGCGAGGAGCGTCTTGCCTACGCCGGGCGCGTCTTCGATGAGCAGGTGGCCGCCCGCGAAGACCGCGGTCAGCGCCAGCCTGATCTGCTCCTCCTTGCCCTGGACGACCTCCGCGATGCCCCGCACCGCGTGCTCGAACCCCGTCTTGAACCGCTCGACGCGCTCGGTCAGCTCGTCATCCGTCCGGTACATCGCGTTCCCCGTCATCGGCCGGGCACCTCCACGATCCATACGTTCCCGTCCCCGCCGGAGACCGCGACGGTCTCGTCATCCGGGCTGAATCTGAGCGACGATCCGGCGTCGAGGTCGTCGAGTGGGTCGCCGCGCCGCTGACCGGTCACCGTGTCCCAGAACGTGAGCGTGCCGTCCTTCCCGCTGAGCGCCACGACCGAACCGTCCCTGTTCGCCGCGATCGCGGTGTAGATCCCCCCGTCTCCGTGGTTGATCTCCTGGGGCGTGTAGTCGATCGAGCGGATCATCGCCCCGGTGGCGAGGGAGCGGACCGTGATCTTCTCCCCCAGCGTCACGACCGCCTCGCCGTCGCCCGTCCAGGTGGCGCGGTGCGCGTCCTCGAACTTTTCCTCGGGGAGACCACCGATGTCACCGGAGATCCAGAGCACCCGGGCCTCTCCGTATCCCGTCCAGAGAAGCCGGGTACCGTCCGGGCTCGGCTCCTTGACCGCGAGGAGGCCGAGCATCCCGAGCCGCGTGTACTCGCCGGGCTCGGCGAGATCCCAGGAGATGACGCGCTGGGCGTCACGGCTGTTGGCGTAGGGACCGCCTCCCCCGATGAGGGTCCGCCCTTCGTCGGCGAAGCTCAGCAGGTCGAAGGTGATCGGGTAAGGGACCTCCGCGAACATCCAAGCGCCCTCCAGGGGCGGATGGCCGGTGCGTTCCAGGGTCTGGACGTCGTACAGGAGGACCGATTTCCCGTCGTCGGCCGAGACCGCCGCGAAGGTACGGCTGTCCTGGCTGAACGCCATCGCCCCGCCAACGCCCCGGAGCCTTCCGCGCAGCCTTTTCGCGGGCATCTCGTACACCATCACCTCGTGCCCGCCGGAGACGGCGAGGGCCCGCCCGTCCGGGCTGTAGAGCAGGCCGGCCGATCCCTCCGGGCCGTCCAGCGAGGTCGGCGGTCCGTCCGCGACTCCGGTCGGGACGGGCTCCGGCTCCTCGGTCGGGGCCTCCTCGACGGGGCCCGACGGCCCGGGCTCGGAGGTCTGCGGAGGGGTCGGCGAGCTGTTGGGAGAAGGCGGGCCGGTCGAGGGCGCGGCGCTCGGGTCGAGCTGGGCCGGCGGCGCGGACGGGCGTGAGGTGGGCGCGTTCGCCTCCAGGGAGGCGGTCCCCGGGAAAGGCGGCTTCTCCGCCTTCTCGTCGTATTTGCGGATGAGCCGGTGTCCGTTCTCGCGGATCACCAGGGCGTTGGGGCCGTCGATCTCGTTGACCCAGAGCATGCCGTCCTTGCCGAACATCTCGAAGCCCGCCGACGCGATGGTCCGGTCGTCGATCTGGATGGGGTCCTCCTCCGCGCCGGTCACGAGGTCGTAGACGAGGAGCCGTCCGGCGGGGAGGTCGGGCACGTACACGGCGGAGCCGAGCTGGAACGCCCGGGCGGCCACGGTGCCGGCGCCGCCCAGCTCCACCCGCCTGACGCCCGGCCCTGCCTTCCCCGGCACGAGCAGGGTGCGCGGCGGCTGGAGCACCGGAACCCGGGTGCCCGAGGTGTTCTCGACGGGGAGCAGACCGGCGCCCGTCGCGGGCAGCCGGGTGACGGTCCCGTCGCGCAGGCCGCGGATCTCCCCCGAGGCCGGGACGAACAGGGCGGCCTCCCCGTCGTGCACGATCAGGTCGACGGTTCCCCGCACGGCGCCGACGCGCACCGGTTCCTCGGCCGTCCCGGCGTGGAAGGGCACCGCGCGTCCCTCGTCCAGGGAGAGCGCCCACAGGACGCCCCAGTCATCGACGACCGCGTCGTCGGCGGGGCCGGTGAAGCCGTCGACCTCCCGGGCCTCGGTCGGCTCCTCCCGCGGCACGAAAGAGGGGGATCCGCCTTCACGGAAGGCGTAGGCGCCGTCCGTCGTGCCGACCAGGCGGGCGGGCGGCGCGGGGAGCGTCGCCGCGGTCTCTCCGGTCATCCGCCGGGCGTCGACGCGGCGCAGTTCGGGTGTCGTGTCCTGCCAGACCAGCAGTGGGTCGGCGGCCTGGAACATCTCCGGGCTGAGCAGACCGTCCAGGGGGACGGAGCCGGAGACCTCGCCCGACATTCCGTCCGCGAGCATGATCTTGCCGATGGCACGGCTGCGGAGCCATGCGGTCCCGGTGGCGAACTCGAGGCCGACCCGTTCGGTCCGCAGACTGAACGCGGTCAGGGTGAGGCAGGCGCCGAGCGCCGCCGCGCTCGCGACGATCCTGCGCTGGAGAAGGGTCAGGCGCACGCGTCGGCTCCCAGGGTGCGGTCGGCGTCCGGCGCGAAACCGGCCCAGTCGTCGGGCGTCATGGCGCCGCCGACCGTGCAGGCGAAGGCCACGAGGGCGCTGTCGGACGGGGGCGAGGGGTCGGGCTTGAGACGCCAGACGGTGGGCGGGCCGACGCCCGAAGTGATCATGAAGGTGCCGTCCTGGGTGAAGGCGGCGTCCTGGGAGAGTGACCCGTCCGGATCCGGGAATTCCGCGGTGACCTCGCCGGAGTCCGGATCCATCAGATGGATCGCGGCATCGGGCATCGTCACGATCGGCGTGCCGTCGGGACCGACCGCCATGCGGTCGGCGGCACGGATCTCGGTCCTCGTGAGGCCGCGGTCGCGGATCCGCCAGAGGACGATCCGGGACCTCTCGTCACGGCCGATCAGCGCGCCGCCGTCCGCGGTGAAGGTCGGGGAGAGCAGGACGCCGTCGGGCGCGTCGACCCGGCCGAGCGGCTTGCGTGTGCGCAGATCCCAGAGGGCCACCTCGGTACCGAACACCCGGTCGCCGGCGAACAGGAGGCCGGGGGCCATGAGCACGGCGAGGACCGAGCCGTCCCGGCTCATCCGCGCGAAGCCGGATTCGGGGATCGTGAGCGTCCCCTCCGCACGGCGGCTCGCGACGTCCCAGAAGGCGACGCGCCCGCCGCCGAGCGCCGCGAGCGTGTCGTCGTCGGGGAAGGCGACCTGATCGGCGGCGAAGCGGAGCCGGCCGCCCGACTGCTCGCGAATCGTGGCGTTCCACAGCCTGACCGTGCCGTCGCCTCCCGCCGTGGCCGCGAGCCGGCCGTCGGGGCTCAGCGCCACTCCGGTGACGTCGGCGGTGTGCCCGGTGAGCGAGGGGAGGAGTTCGCTCCGGGTGTCCATGTTCCAGAGCCGGACGGTCGGCCCCGTCGCGGTGGCGAGGAGGGAACCGTCCCGGCTGATGACGGGTTCACGGATCTCGAGCGGTTCGCCCGCCTCACCCACCTCGCCGGAGAGATCCCCCTGGTCGGGGGCGTTGTAGGAGGCGAGTAGCGCGGCACGTGCCTCGGTGCCGGGCGAGACCTGCCAGGCCGTGGCGGCAAGGCGGGCCGCGGTGGCGGGGTCGGAGGCCAGTGTCTCGCCTGCGGCCTTCGCGAGGGCATGGGACAGCGTGAGACGGGCGTCGTCCGGGGCCGCGTCGGCGGCCGTCAGCAGGACGGTGACCGCTACGGCCGTCACCGCCGTCGCGCCCGCCGCGGCGAGGACGAGCCCGCGCCCCCGGAAGCGCACCCGGGGAAGCCGCGCCGCGGGCTTCGGCACGCGGGGAAGGGGCTGCGCCGCGGGCTTCGGCGAGCGGGACGCGAACCTGCGCCGAGGGCCGCGGTCCGGCACACGGTCCCAGGCCCGCAGCCGCTCGGCGGCCCTCTCGGCATCCGGCACACGGGCGGCGCGTTCGTCGCGGTCCTTGGTGAGCAGGTCGAGGATGAGGCGGTCGAGCGCCGGGGGAAGGTCGGGGCGCCGGACGCCGGGCGGCACGGGTTCGCGGTTCAGGTGCTGGTCGGCGTACCCCTCGCTGACGTCCGCCCGGAACGGCGGCTCCCCGACGGCGAGCTGGTAGAGGATGCCGCCGAGCGCGTACAGGTCGGCGCGGGCGTCGATCGCCTCGCCGCGCCACTGCTCGGGTGCCATGAACGGCCGGCTTCCTATCACCCTCTTGCCGATCGTGGGGTGCAGGGCGACCTGCTGGACCAGATGGGCGATGCCGAAATCGCAGATCTTCGGCCGGTCGCCGTCGAGCAGCATGATGTTGGCGGGCTTCAGGTCCCGGTGCACCACGCCCCCGTGGTGGGCGGCGGCGAGCGCGTCCGCGACGCGCGCGCCCACCTCTGCCAGCCGCGGAACCTGAAACCCGCCGTGCAGGAACACCTCCTCCGCGAGGTTCCTGCCGTCGAGGAACTCCATGACGAGATACCACTGCCAGCGTGCCTGGATCTCCCCCGGCCGCTCGACGACGCACTCCCCGAAGTCCAGCACCCGGGTGATGCCCGGATGCCGCAGCCCCGCGCCGATCTTGGCCTCCTGGTGGAACTTCCCGAGCCAGATCGGGTCGCTCGCGGCGACGTGCGGGAAGAGGAACTTGACGGCGGCCCGGCACGCGTTGAGGCCGTCGTACGCCTCCCAGACCTCGCCGAATCCGCCGGCGCCGAGCTGCCCGACGAGTCGGTAGCGACCGGCTATCTCCATGCCGGACGCGAACCACGCGCTGCGCTCCGCCCTCATCACACCCCCTGACCCGGATCCGGCACATGATGCCGGATCCGGAAATTGATCACGGCGGCACCGATAAGGACTGTTCGAATTGTTACGCGGAACGGCTCAGTCGTCAGACCGCCGCTTGCGCGAGTACTTCCGGTCGAACAGGACGGAGAACTGGGAGAGCGCACCGAGGACGACGAGGCACAGAATTCCGATTCCGATGGCGGTGCCGATGAATTCGCTCACTACGCGTCCCGCTGCGCGATGGCGATGCGGGCGAGCGGGTCCACGGCGCGCAGGTCCGCCGCGATGGCCTCCAGGAAACGCTTGTAGGGGGCCATGCCCGCGATCATCTTCGGGCCGGTCGGGATGAACAGCGTCTTGGTCTGGGTGGTCTTGTAGGTCTCCAGGCCCCCGACCCGGAGCCTGGTCACGGTGCCCCCGTCCGACGCCGTCGCCGACGCGGTCGCGCTGAAGGTGCAGAGCTCGAAGATCCGCCTGCCGCTGTTGATCGAGATCTCCAGCCGGCCCCGCGCCTCGCGCTCGACGTGCACCTCGGCGCCGAGGTTCTGCAGACCCGTGGTGAGCAGGCTCGCGCCCCCTCCCTTGACCTTGCCCGACGCCTTCTTGACGAGCTTCAGCACTTCCTGCGGGTCGACGTTCGTCGACGCGTTGAGGGCGAGGCTCGCCCGGGCCGCCACGGTGATCGCCATTTTCTCTTCTCCTGATTCTGAGTGGTCAATGCTCTTGTCCGAAGATCACGAAATTGCGGGTTCAGGCCGCCCTGTCGTTGCACGCGATCATGATCGGCGCGACGGTGAAGGAGAGTTCCAGCGGATCGAGGGAATCGCGCTCGGCCATCTCGGCGATTTTCGGTCCCGCATCGCCGATATCGGGGTCGTCCGGATATCGGGTGGCCACCTCGCCCAATTCCGCGAGCGCGGTGAACACCTCGCGTCCGGGAATGGAATTAGGGCCGTCATAGACCCGGGCCAGGTCGACGTAGGCGGCGCAGACGTCGTCGAGTCCGGTCGGGCCGATGCCGTCGGCTCCCGCCGCGCAGGCCTTGACGGGCAGCACGAGCAGCGCGGCGAGGAAGAGGTGGACCGCCGGGCGCACACGCATGTGTTCTCCTTCATCGCGGGGGACGACAGCCGCATCCTGAGGGAACCGAGGGCCCCGGAGCCTGCCGATCTGTAGTGTTTTTCGGGACGAATCGTCAGGACCTCGGGGGACGGACCGGGAGGTCATGTGGGGCAGAGCGAACGGGAGCGCGCGGCGATCACCCTGTGCCTCGACGCGCTGGCCAGACGCGGGATCACCACCAAGGCCGAGGTCGCGCGGCGGCTGGCGGGCGCGCACGGCAGAGCGGGCACGCTGAAGACGCTCAGCCACCACGGCGGGGTCACCCCCGAATTCATGCGCGACCTCGCCACCGCGGCCGGCCTGTCCGTCACCGAGGTGTTCGGCGCGCTGGGCTGGCTGCCGCAGCGCGAACTGCGCGACACCGCGTTCACCGACCTGGCGCACGACGCGACCTCGGCGCTGCGCGCGCTGAGCGAAGTGCCGGACCTGACCGCGTTCACCGCCGCGGTCCCCGCCGCGCCCTTCGCCGCGGCCCGTGCGCTGCTGACCGACCCCGACGGGCAGGAGCGCTTCGAGGTCCGGCTCTCCCAGATCGTCTCGGGCGACCGGTACCGTGCGGGCACCAGCGCCGTCGCGGAGTTCGGGCTGCGCGACAGGGCCGACCCGCTGCCGTCCCGCGATCTCGAACGGCTCGTCCTCGCCGCGGGCTTCCCCCATCCGCCGCGCGTCGCCGACGCGCACGCGGCCGTCCGCTGGGAGCTGCGCGCCCGCACCGCCGCCGCGCTCTCCGACGGGCAGGAGTACAGCTGGCAAGGGGACCGCGCACACCGGACCTGGCGGGCCGCCGCCGGGACCTGGCCCGCCCATCTCCTCGTGCAGGACTCCATCGTCGGGCAGCAGCGGCCGGTCGACCCGCACCCGCTCGGCGGCGGCGATGCCCCCGGCACGATCGTCGTGGTCGGCGGGCGGGAGAGCGGCGGCCAGGCCGCGGCTCTGCTGGCCGAGGCGCTGGGCTGGCAGTTCGTCCTGGTCCGGCCGGACATCGACATCACGCCCGGCGGCCGGGTCCGCCGTTATCCGAAGACGCGTGCCCAGGCCTGGATCGGCGTCGCCGAGCACATCGCGCGCCGGGCCGCCGACGGCAGGCCCTGGCACACCGTGGTCCTGCTCCGGCCGGACGCGCTGACCCACGACGGAGCCGGAACGCACTCGTACGCCGCGGAGCTGCTGGAGCGCACGCCCGCGCCGATCCTCTACCTGCGGCCGCCCACCGCCAACCTCCACTGGTGGGTCGCCAGGAATGCGGGCAACCACGATCCCGGTGACTTTCCCGAGGACGTCTGGCTCGACCGGTACACCGCGGCCTACGCCGCGGTGGAGGACCTGCTGCTCCGCAGATCCCGGCACGACGACCTCCTGCTGCGGTGCCCCGAGCCCGCCAGACCGCTCCTGCCGCACGTCCCCGAGGCGCCCGACGAGGTCATGGACCAGGCCGCGCGGGCGGCGTGGACCGCCGCCCGCTGGCTGACCGGCTCCGGCGTCGAACTGCGGGCGCCGCGGCCCGGAGTGTTCGCCCGCTGGCGGCCGGCGCTCGCCACCGACCCCGTGGCGTTCCTCCCGCGCCTGTGAGCCGGGTCCGCGCACGGTCAGTCCTGGCATCCGCAGTCGCTGTCCTGCTCGCATCCGCATCCTCCACCGAAAACCTGCACGATGCCTCCCATTTCGTCACCGAATGATCACCATGAGTAGCCATCGAAGGGGTCGAACCATGCGCGGAAACGCTCCGAACTCGGTGGATCCGGATGTTCGTTCCTTCTCGGCGCGGCCATCGTGCAAGGCCCGCGGCGTCCGGATCTCCCCCCTGATCCGGGGGTGGGAGAAAGCTCCGGGACGGGAGTACTTTGGGCGCGGGCGCGGCATCCCGCCGCGCCGGACCATCTCTCAGGCGGTGAGATGAACACTGCGCACCAGCGCGCGGCGGTCCCCGTTGTGGTAATCCCGCCGACGGGCGGCGAGCGCACCCTGGCGCCCGGCGAGGACCTTGTCTTCGGCCGCGAGTGGACCGTGGACCTGCCCCTCGACGGCGACCCGTCCCTCTCCCGCACGGCGGGCCGCATCACCGCCACCGCGGGCGGCGTCTTCATCGCCAACCTCAGTACGAAGCGCGCGCTCTACGTGCAGGTCGGAGCCGACCGCATGCGGCTTCCCCCCGCCCCGGAAGACGGCGTCGGCGTCATGATCACCGGTGGCGAGGTCGGCGTGGGCACCTCAACGATGCTGCGCCGCGGTCTGGCCATCACCGTCCGCCTGGGCGATCCGGCGAGCCGGCCCGCCGCGCACCGGCGCGATCAGGGCCTGCCCACCACCGGAACCGCGATCACCCTCGACGTCATGACCAAGGAGTTCATGGTCGCGTTCCTGCTCTGCCGCCCCTGGCTCCTCGACCCCACCCGCACGACCCCGCTCCCCGACACCCCGGAGCTGGGCCGACTGGCCCTGGAGCTCACCGGAGCGCACCACCTCCTGCGCGGCTACCGCACCAGCCCCGCCCGCGACGTCATCTCCTCCCGGGTCAACGACCACCTCCGCGAGCTCAGGCAGAAGCTCCACCGGGCCTCGCTCACCGCGACCGACCGCCTGCCCCTCCCCGCGCTCGCGGGCGCCCTGCTCCACTTCGACGTCATCACCCGCCGGCATCTCGCCCTCCCGGACGACCCGCGCTGGCTCACCGCCCAGGAGAACAAGTGGTGGAACTGACCGCCTCAGTGCCCTGATACCGCCCTGCCCGGACGTCCAGGGGAGGCCGGGGCAAGGCGGGGCGCGGGGTCAGGGGAGGTGGCGGGAGGACTGGGTGGTGAGGTCGGCGTAGGTGATGATGCCGGGGCGGGCGGCGAGGACCGCGGGGATCGCGTTGACCAGGGGCATCGCGGTGATCACGGAGCCTATGGCGAGCATGTCCTCCAGGGACATGGTGAACATGTCCTGCGGGAGCACCTCTACCTGGAGGTTGACCTGGGGGTGGCCGCGCACCTCGATGAGGTAGGCCATGGCGATGTCCCAGGACGGGTCGAGGTCGGGGGTGACGGTCCAGCGGACGCGGGCGGTGACGACGTCGGCGCCGGCACGCGAGCCGATCCATCGGACGTCCAGGCCCGCGACGGTTCCGGCGGCGACGTCGCGGCCCGGGACGTCGAGGTCCTTGGTGGCGTGCGCGAAGGCGACCTCGCAGCGGATGTCGTCGAGTTCGGCGCCGAGGAGTTCGGCGGTGGCCTCGACGGCGTCGGCGAAGGGGGCGGTCGCCTCCCGGACGGCGTCGGTGTGGCCCGGGTCGCCGGCCGGACGGCCCCAGCCGAGTCCGTCCTGGTTGGCGTCGGCCGCCCACGGCCCGATGTTGAACGACTCGAAGATCTCGACGTGGTCGACGCTGCGGCAGATCCCGGAGGCGACGGCGGCGAGCTGGTCGGCCCAGCCGGGGTTGACGCCGCTGCCGAACAGGCTCGCCCCGCCCGCCAAGGCCGCCTCCTCCAGGGTGGCGCGCACGGCGGGGCCGTAGGCGCGGCCGGTGAGGAACGAGGCGGTGGTGAGGACGTTGATCCCGGCGCGCAGAAGGCGGGTGAGCTGGTCGACGTCCGGGTGGAGGGGCGAGTGCAGGACGCAGTCGGGCGCGAGGGCGATGATCTCGTCGACGTCGGCGGTGGCGAGCACGCCGAGGGGGCGGCCGAGCCCGGCGAGTTCGCCGGCGTCCTTGCCCGCCTTCTCCTTGCTGTGCGCGAAGACGCCGACGAGTTCCAGGTCGGGGCGTTCGGCGATGGCGGCGAGCGATTGCCGGGCGACGTTCCCGGTCGTCCACTGGACGACGCGGATCGGGCGGTCGGGGGTGCGTGCCACGAGTCCTCCTCGGACGGCGGGGGGACCGCGAGCCTAAGAAGTTTTCTGACCACGGTCAACAATTTCGGGCGGAGACCCCTCGGGTGACCGGTAGCGGACGGCGGGCCGTTCAGGGCGCGAGACCGCTGTGCCCGGCGATGAGCGCCGCGATGTCCCGTCCGGTGGTCTCGGCGAAGCCGCGGTCGCCGTACGCACCGCTCGCCCAGTGCCGGGTGCCCGTCTCCATGAGGGACTGGGCGCCGCGGGCCAGGTGGAGCACGTCGACATGGGCGGGGAGCCTGCCGTCGGCCTGGGCGCGGGCCAGGACCTCGAAGAAGAGCAGCCCGGACGGGTGCGGCCCGCCCGACCGGAGCTCGGCGCGGTGCCCTTCCAGCACCGCCTCGACGAGCAGTTCCGGAGGGTTCCTGCGCATCGCCTGCTCCAGGACGGCGAGCATCGCGGTGATCACCTGCGCCAGGTCGTGGTCCCCGGCGAGCAGCTCCCTCGCCTTGCGCCGGGCCGCGCCGCTGGACAGCACCCCGGCCTCGGCGAGCGCGTGCTCCTTGGTCGGGAAGTAGAAGAAGAACGACCCCTTGGAGACGCCCGCCGCCTTGCAGATGTCGGCGACCGTCGTGTCGGCGAAGCCCTTGGTCCGCCACAGCGCGATCGCGGCCTGCAGCAGCGCGCGTTTCTTCTCCCGCGACCTGGACTGGGCGAGGTTCGCCCTCCGCTTCCCCTGGTCGGCGGGCGGGTCGGCGGGCGGGTCGGCGGGCGGGGTCGGCGCGTCCGGCTGCATGCCCCCACCCTAATCCCGACCCTGGTCAACTTTCTGAGGCCTTCCCGCCCGCAAGGCCGGACGGGCAGCGCCGCCTGGATGGACGCCGGACGACGTACCGGACAAGAGCGGATGAACAGCGGATGAGCCGCTGGTCGGGAGGGTCCGGACGGCCCTAGGGTCGGGGTCGTCTCGGAGAGGGGGCCGCGGTGTCGGAGATCGGCGGCTACCGTCTCGTCCGCCTGCTCGGGAGGGGAGGGCAGGGGGCGGTCTACCTCGGCGAGGGCGACGGGGGCCTCGTCGCGGTGAAGGTGCTGCACGAGGGAGGCTCCGGGGACGCCGTGCGCCGTTTCCTTCGCGAGGCGGAGATCGCGCGCAGGGTGGCGCCGTTCTCCACCGCGAGGGTGCTCGACGCCGGCGTGCACGAGGGCAGGCCGTTCATCGTCAGCGAGTACGTGCCCGGCCCTTCCCTCGACGTCCTCGTCCACCAGGAAGGGCCGCGTAACGGCAGCGCGTTGCAGCGGCTCGCCGCGACGACCCTTAGCGCGCTCGCCGCGATCCACCGGGCCGGGGTCGTCCACCGGGACTTCAAGCCCGCCAACGTCATCCTCGGCCCCGAGGGCCCGGTCGTCATCGACTTCGGCATCGCCCTGGCCATCGACCAGGCCGGGACGCGGACGGGCTCACTCGGCACGCCCGCCTACATGGCGCCCGAGCAGTTCGGCCAGACGCCGGTCGGGCAGGCCGCCGACGTGTTCGCGTGGGCCGGGACGATGGTCTTCGCCGCGACCGGGCACCGGCCGTTCCCCGGCGAGACGATGCCCGCGCTGCTGAACGCGGTCCTGCACGCCCCGCCGGACGTCTCCGGGGTGCCCGAGCCACTGCTCGGCGCCGTGCTGCGCTGCCTGGACAAGGACCCGCGGACCCGTCCCACGGCCGACGAGCTGTACGGGCTGTTCACCGGGCACCGGCCCGCTCCGGCGGCTCCCCCGGCGCCGCCCGAGCCGCCGACGCGGCCCGCCGAGCCCGCCACCCTGCCTTCCCCGCCGCCCCGCCGCTCCCGGCCCGCGCTCTGGCTCGTGCCGGTGGCGGTCGGCCTCGTGGCCGCGGTCGTCGCCACGTTCACCCTCTGGCCCGAAGGCGACCGCGCCGAAACCGGCGGGTCGCCCACGCCCGCGTTCGGCGCACCCGTGGGCGCGCCGCTCCTCGACCACGGCAACGACATCCGGGCGGTGGCCGTCGGCGTGGTCGGGGGCGCCCCCGTGGCCGCGACCGGATCGGACGACCAGACCGTCCGGCTGTGGTCGCTGGGCGACGAGCCGGCGGCGGGCCTGGTGCTGCAAGGCCACACCGGCTGGGTGCGCGGTGTCGCGTTCGGCTCCCTCCAGAGTTCCCCCGTCGTCGTGAGCGCCTCCGACGACGACACCGTAAGGATCTGGGATCCCTCCGACGGCTCCGAGATCGGCTCCTTCACCGGACATAACGGTGACGTGAAGGCGGTGGCCGTCGGCGACGTCGCCAGGCGGGCCGTAGCCGTGAGCGGGGGCGCGGACGCGGTCTTGCGCGTCTGGAACCTCGACGACCGGACCGAGACCGCCCAACTGCCCGGCCACACCGGGACGATCTGGGCGGTCGCCCTCACCGAACTCGACGGCGTCCCCCTCGCCGTCTCGGCCGGCGAAGACGGCACCGTCCGGATCTGGGACCTTCAGACCCGCACCCAGCGCGCGGTGCTCACCGGCCACACCGGTCCGGTCCTCACCCTCGCCGTCACCAGGATCGGCGGCCGCCCCATGGCCGTCACCGGCGGCGACGACGGCACGATCCGCTTCTGGGACCTCGCCTCCGGACTGGAGGACGGCACCCCGATCCGCGGCGGCGAAGGCCCCGTCCGGTCCGTGGCCGCGGGCACCACGGGCGGCACCCCGGTGATCATCTCCGGAGGCGAGGACCAGGTCCTCCGCGTCTGGGACGCCACCTCCCGCGCCGAGATCGGCGCCCCCTTCACCGGCCACACCGACCGCATCTGGACCGTCGCCTTCACCGACCGCACCGGCGTCCCCCTCGCCCTCAGCGGCTCCCGCGACAACACCCTCCGCCTCTGGAACCTGACGCGCTGAGCGGAAACGGGGCCGCCGCCCGTCGGCGGCCCCGCTCACGTCATCCGGCCGACACCAGGGCCGGATCATCAGCGGCTCGGGGGCGAGAAACGCGACCGGTCGGTGTCAGGTGGGTCGGCAGCCGGCTGGGGAGTCGAGGTCGGCGCAGGGGTGGTGGGCGTGGGCGCGGATGATGTCGAGGCCGCGTTCCATGGTGAGGAAGCGGAGGAAGCCCGCGGCGAGGGAAGAGGCGGCGGGGTGTTTGAAGGTGTAGGCGTACTCGGTTTCCCAGAAGGGGTAGATGCCCGCTTCCGCGGCCTCCAGGGTGGGGGACTCGTTGTCGATGGTGATGAGCTTGACGGCGTCGCCTCGGGCTTCGGCGAGGCCGAGTTCGGCGTAGCCGAGGGCGCCCGGCGTGCTGCCGACGGCGTCGAGGAGGTCCTTGGTGGAGGTCTTGCGGCAGCGGACCACGCCTTCGCCTCCGCCGTCGACCTTGAGGCAGTCCCTGGAGTTGTCGCCGGGAAGCAGCCCGGCCCTCCCGAGCACCCGCTTCTCGAACGCGGTGCGGGTTCCGGAGCCGGTCACCCTGTCGACGAGCCGGATCGGCAAGGGCTCGTCGCGCAGACGGGCCTCCTGCCAGTCGGTGTGGTCGCCGTTGTAGATCTCCTTGAGCTCGGTGACCCCGAGGTCCTCGATGTCCAGGCCGGGATTGCCGACGAGGGTGAACAGCATGAACGCGACGGGCCTCTGCACCGCGTTCGGGTAGGCCCCGTCCTTCCTGCCGTCGGAGAAGGCGATCTGGTCCGGGCCGCGCAGGCTCTCCAGGCCCGCGGCGCTGCCCTCGGCCTTGATCGCGAAGTGCGCGTCGGGGCACAGGTCCCCGTACGTGGCGGCGGCCTCTTCGAGGACGGGCCGGAAAGCGGTCGAGCCGAAGAGTTCGACCGTGCCGGAGGCGCAGTCGAGGGGCGCCGCGTCGGTGGTGGAGCCGAGCGCGAACTGGCCCGCGACGATCAGGACGAGGAAGGTCACGAGGGCGATGACGCGCCTCGGGACGCCGGTGTGGCTGATCGTCTCCTCCACGACGCCCTGGCGGGTCCGTCCGATGACCCGGTGCAGGACCCCGTCGGTCATCCGGTTCGCCAGCCGCCCGGTGAACCTGCGGACGGCGCCGCCCTTGATGCCGCCGACGACGACGGGCGGCAGCGCCTGGGCGCCGGTCCCGTCCCGTTCGAGAACGACGAGGACCTTGTAGTGGTCCGTCCGGTTCAGCGGGACGCGCGGCAGTTCGAGGGTGCCGCCTTCGGCGGACAGGCCCGTCCGGAAGAAGCGGCGCAGGTTCTCGTCGCTCAGCTCGGTGACGAGCATCCCGGCGACGCGGCGGCCGGGAAAGGTGAAGCCGAGCCCGACGGGGTCGTGTTCGGGCGCCGCGTAGTCGGCCGAGTCGATGTGCGAGGTTCCGTCGTTCTCGATGCGCAGCAGCACGAAGGACGGGTCGGTCAGGCTGTCGCCGTCGACGTCGCTCAGCCGCTCCAGGACGCCCGCGTGCTGGCCGGGCAGCACCTCGGTGGCGACGGTGTCCATCTGGACTCGGTAGCCGAGGCGCTTCTCGCCGACGACGACGAACTCCCAGAGGAACGCGGCGATGGGCACCGCGATACCGGCCACCGTGAGCACGAGATCCCAGGGAATGTCCGTCACGACCGCTCCTCGCCTGATCGTCGGATTGGCAAGGCTAGGCTCACCCCCAGGCCCGGCAGAACACTCCGCACGGACCTTTCCCCAGGTGTTCATCCCAAGGTCAAGACAGGCGTGGAACGCCTTCTTCCACGGCGCGAGTGGATCTTCGGTCACGCATTGTCTATCTATCCTCTGGGAAATATGGGTTAGTCTTTGGGCATGAGCGTGCGTGGGAGAACGGCTGCTCCGGCCGTGGTCATAGTCGGCGGGGGTGCCAGCGCGGCGCTCACCGCGATCCACCTTCTCCTCGGTGAAAGGGAGGCCGAGCCTCCCCGGGTCGTCATCGTGGATCGGGAGGGAAGGCACGGCCTGGGCCAGGCCTACTCGACCACCGATCCCACGCATCTCCTCAACGCCCCCGTGGCGAAGATGAGCGCGCTCGCCGAGGATCCCGATCACCTTCTGCGCTGGGCGCGGGCCCAAGGGATCACCGTCGAGGGGTCGGACTTCCTGCCGCGCCGCACCTACGGGCGGTATCTCCGTGATCTCCTCGACGAGGCGGGGCGGCTCCGCCCCGGCCGCCTCACGGAGATCACCGGCACGGTGACCTCCGTCTCCCCCGAAGGCTCCCGCTGGAAGGTGGCCGTCGATGACGGCGACCTTTTCGACGCCGACGCCGTGGTCCTCGCCACAGGGAACCGGGCGCCTACCGCGTGGCCGTGGGAGCCCGAGGGCGACCCCCGGTACATCGCCGACCCTTGGGCGCCCGGCGCGCTCGACCGGGTCGACGACTCCGGCGACGTCCTCGTCGTCGGGACCGGCCTCACCATGGTCGACCTCGCCATGACCCTGACGTCGCGGCACCCCGACCGGGTCGTCTACGCGGTGTCCAGGCACGGGCTGCTGCCTCGCCCGCACCGATGTCCGGCCCCGCCCGCGGTGCCGTTCAGCCCGCCCGCCGGGGACGTCACCGTCGCCGACCTGCACCGGATCTACCACGAGTCGGTCGAGCGCAACGACGGCGAGTGGCGCGGGGTCGTCGACGGGCTGCGCCCGCACGTCCCGGAGATGTGGGGGCGGCTGAGCCTGCCCGAGAAGCAGCGGTTCCTCACGTTCTTCGCGCGCGGCTGGGAGGTCCGCCGCCACCGCATCCCGCCCGTGTCCGTCGCCCGGATCGACGATCTGCGCTCCACCGGCAGGCTGCGCGTCGTCAAGGGCTTCCTCGACGACGTCACGGCGGGCCGGGACAGCCTCGCGGTCGCGGTCGCCACCGACGGGCTCCGCCGGGAGTTCGAGGTCGGCTGGGTCGTCAACAGCACGGGGCCCGCCGCCGACCCCCGCACCGACCCGCTGCTGCGCGACCTCATCGACGCGGGCACCATCGCCGCCGACCCCTTGGGCCTCGGCCTTTCCGCGGACGGCTGCGGCTGCCTCCTCGGGCCGGAGGGCGAGCCCCGTCCCGGCCTGTTCACGCTCGGCCCCACGCTGCGCGGCCTGCGTTACGAGACCACGGCCGTCCCGGAGATCCGCGCCCAGGCGGCGCACCTCGCGGCCGTGCACCTCGCGGAGTACGACGTGCCCGCGGCGCGGCCGAGCACCGGACGGGCCGTCACGACCTGAGCGGCGCCGCTACCGCGCGGGTTTCTTACGCTCGGCGAACGGCGTCCGTATGTGCGGCAGCAGGGGCGCGAGCGTACGCGCCCGCCACGCGGACGCCGTAACGCCCGAGCCGTAGGAGACGTCCTCCATCAGGCGCAGAGCCGTGTACCGCAACGGGTCCATGGCGGGGCGCCGGGTGACCCACTCCAAGGCGATCGGCGCGAGCATCGCGGCGGAGGCGGCGCGCGCAAGGCGGCTGCGCGGCGACGCCGCAAGGCAGGTGAGCCCGAGCGGCCACCACTCGCGCCGCAACGCGTGGCCCAGGGCGGCGGCGTCCGCCGTGACGCCCTTCGCCACGATCGCGGAGCTCAGCTTCCAGTCGTCGGACGTGCCCTTGAGCGAGCGCCGAAGGAGGTACGTCGTAGCGGCGACGCTCGCCGCGGCCGACACGGGACGCCCGTACGTCAGCAGGCCGAGGGTCGCGAGGTTCCAGACGGAAGGACGCGCGGGGACGAGCCGTCCAGGGTGGCGGCTTTCGAGGTCGGGCGCGGACGTCCCGTACTCGTGTCTTCTCTTCGCCCACGCCTTCGGGTCGAGCCTGGGCGTGTGCACGACCCGTGCCTCCGGCTGGTACCTGACATGCCAGCCGAGATCGGCGGTCCGCCAGATGAAGTCGACGTCCTCGCCGAGCCGGAGATCGGCGTCGAAGGCGGGGGCGCCCAGGGCCGCGTTGCGTACCAGGAGCGTCGCGCTGGGCACGAAGCCGAGCTTGGCGCCCGGCCTGACCAGCGCGGGCTTCGGCCCCATGTCCAGCGCCGACCGCGCGGCCTCGTAGCGCGCCAGAAGGCGGCCGTCCGCGGCGTCGGGAACGACCCGGGGCGCGACGACCGCGACCTTCGGATCGGCGAAGTACGGCATGAGGACGTCGAGCCAGCCGGGCTCGGGCCGGCAGTCGGAGTCCACGAACGCGGTGAAGGCGGTCCGGACGAGGCGCAGCCCTGTGTCGCGGGCCGCGCCGGGCCCCTGGTTGGCCTCGTGCCTGACCAGGCGCGCCCCGTACGTCCGTGCGACGCGGCGCAGCGGCTCGGGATCGGGCGAGGCGTCGTCCACGACGATCGCCGGAAGGCCCCGGACCGCCCTGAGCGTCCGTTCCAGCTCGTCGGGGCGGCCGTACGCGGGGACGACCACGGTGACGTCGTAGGGTCCGGACGCAGGCGCCGGGACGGGGCGCGCGAACCCGTGGTCGAGAAGCTGACGGGCGAGGGCTCGTCCCAACGGGGAGTGGAAGACGACTCCCCGCCTACCGGCCGCACGCAGCTCCGCGAGGAGCGGCACCGCGGCGGCGCCCATACGGACGACCTTCCAAGGCGAGCCTCCGGTCGCCACCCTGTCGCCCGACCACAGGGACGTGCCCGGGTCCAGCGCCACGCCGAACCCCTCGGGAAGTGCGGCTGCGGGCCCGGTGGGCGGACGGCCGGGTTCTGCGGTCGGAGGCGAAGTAGGCATCGGAGGTCCTAGGAGACGGGAAAGGGACCGCGACCCATCCCGTCGCGGCCCCCGGGGAGAGCGGTGTCCCGCGTGCTCCCCGCCCGGGGCGACGGGAGGGGAGTCACGCGGACGACCGCCGTCCGTCGGACGGGCGCGGGGCGCCCGTCCGACGATCGACGCCCGGCAGGCTACCGGTAAGGGTCATCGTGGACCGTGCTTCTCCACGAGGATTCCCACTCGGATGTGCCGGGACCGGGTGGATCAGGCCTGGAAGTCGATCACGCCGCGGATGTTCACGCCCGCGTGCATGTCGGCGTAAGCCTGGTTGATGTCTTCGAGCTTGTACCGGCGGGTGACCAGCTCGTCCAGCTTGAGGATGCCCTCGGCGTACAGGTCGAGCAGGCGCGGGACGGACAGGCGCGGCGCGTCCATGCCGTACAGGACGCCCTGGATCCGCTTCTGCATCATGGACAGCTCGAACAGGCTGATCGGGACGTCCACGACGTCCGCGGGGCCCTGCGCGGTCGAGACGACCGTGCCCGCCTTGCGGACGGTGGTGAGCGCGTCGCCGACGTTCTGGCCGGTGATGACGCCGACCGTGACGATCGTCGAGTCGGCGCCCTGGCCGTTGGTGAGGCTGCGCGCGAGGTCGCCGGCCTCGTGGATGTCGGCGACGCCGTCGGTGGCGCCGACCTTGAGCGCGACCTCCCGCTTGAACTCGACCGGGTCGCAGGCGATGATGCGCGCCGCGCCGGCGTGCTTGGCGCCCTGGACGGCGTTGATGCCGATGCCGCCGACGCCCATGACGATCACGACGTCGCCGGGCTTGACCTGGCCGCCGTTGACCGCCGAGCCCCAGCCGGTCGGGACGCCGCAGGCGATGAGGCACGCCACGTTCAGCGGCACGTCCTGGCGGATCTTGATGACCGAGAGCTGGTCGTAGACCTGCCAGTTGGCGAAGGTGCCGAGCAGGCCGCCGGTGGCGACGTCCTGGCCCTCGTAGTGCATGCGGAAGGTGCCGTCCATCTGGCTGCCTTCGAGCATCTTGGCGCCGTTGTCGCACAGGACCTGGAGGCCCTGGGCGCACCACTTGCAGCGGCCGCAGGCGGGGACGAAGGAGGTGATGACGTGGTCGCCCTCCTTCAGGTCCGTGACGCCGGGGCCGACCTGGCGGACGACGCCCGAGCCCTCGTGCCCGCCGCAGAACGGCAGGTGGGCGACGGGGATGTCGTTGACGGCCATGTGGTCGTCGGAGTGGCACAGGCCGGTGGAGACCATCTCCACCAGCACCTCGCCGTAGCCGGGCTCGTCCAGCTCGACGTCCTTCACCTGCCATGTGCCGGGCTGCTCCAGCAGCATGGCTGCGCGTGCCTTCATTTCCGTCTCCTTCGATGTGTTCCCTTCGGCGGACGTGCATCCGCCGAAGAGCGGGGGGGAACCTCGGACCCGTGCGTCCGAGGCCCGTCTCCGCGGCTCGCCTTCCCGGCGGCCCCTCCGTCAACGGGGGCGGGACGGGACCAGGCCGTGAGCGGGCATGCCGAAGAGAAGTCGTGGCGGCGGCGATGAGCGAAGGGTCAGGGCCCGTGGGGCTCTTGAAGGCGGCCCCGCTTGTCGGCGCGGCCTTCCCTGACCCGTCTGACGACGGTCGCGACCATCGCGGCGACGATGCGCTCGCCTTCTTCGGCGGTGGCGCCCGTCGGGTCGCCGAGGACGCCGGACGGCGACACCGCGCGCACTCCGCCCGCGAGCAGGTCGGGCATCAGCTCGGCGAGGGGCCGGGTGTCACCCGCGACGGCGTCGGCGAGCCGTACCCGGCCGGGGTCGAGGTGCAGCATCGCCGACGTCTCGGTGAAGCCCGCGTGCGGATCGGCGCCGGGCACCCCGCAGGGCACCCAGGACACGTCGTGGCCTTCCGCGCGCATCTGCGCGAGCGCGTCGTCCAAGGTGGGCACGTTCCCGCCGTGCCCGTTGACGAACACGACGCGGCCGGCCCACAGTCCGAGCGACCGGACCGTCTCCACGAGCACCGCGCGCAGCGCCGTGTGGCCGATCGAGACCGTCCCGGGGAAGCCCGCGTGCTCGCCGCTCGCGCCGAACGCGATCGCCGGAGCGACCAGTACGGGGCCGGGCAGTTCCCGCGCGGCGCGGGCCGCCACCGCCTCGGCGATCACCGTGTCGGTGGCCAGCGGCAGGTGCGGCCCGTGCTGCTCGGTCGCGCCTACGGGGACGAGCGCGAGCGCGCCGTCGGGGACGTCCGGCCACACCGCGCCCGCGAGGGCGCGGGTGGCCGGTTCGTGCGCCATCTCCGGGTTCCGGTCGCGATGCCGGTCAGGACTCGGTGAGCCCGGAGCCGCCGAGGGTCACCTTGAAATCGCGCGGGATGTGCAGGTCGGCGGGCGACAGCTCGCCGACCGACGAGTGGCCGAGGCCCAGGACCGCGGAGTCCAGGCCGCCGCGCAGGATGTCGAGCACGTTCTCCACGCCCGCGGTGCCGTTCGCGGCGAGGCCCCACAGGTAGGCGCGGCCGATGAGGACGGCCCGCGCGCCGAGCGCGAGCGCCTTGGCGACGTCGCTGCCGCGCCGCACGCCGCCGTCGAGGAGGACCTCGATCTGGTCGCCGACGGCCTCGGCCACGCCCGGCAGCAGCCGGATCGTCGCCGGGGTGGTGTCGAGGTTGTTGCCGCCGTGGTTGGAGACCGAGATCGCCGTGACGCCCGCGTCGACCGCGCGCTTGGCGTCGTCCACCCGGGTGACGCCCTTGAGCAGGAAGGGGCCGCCCCACTCCTTGCGCATCCACTCGACGTCCTCCCAGCTGGGGGGAGGGGTCTGCATCCACTCGTAGTAGGCGCCGAAGAACGTCGGGGCCTGGCCGCCGGGAGGCTGGAGGTTCGGGGCGGTGAGGTCCGGGATCTTGCCGGTCTTGCCGAAGCGCCACAGCCAGCCCGGCCGGTTGATCACCTTCGGCGCCAGCTTGACCATGGTCTTGAGGTCGATCTTCTCGGGGATCTGCGGGCTGCCCCAGTCGCGGCCGTTGGAGAACGACCAGTCGAGGGTGGCGATGAGCGCCTTGGCGCCCGCGTCCTTCGCGCGCTCCATCCGCTGCACCATCGCCTCGCGGCTGCCGGTCCAGTACATCTGGTAGAAGACGTTCTGGTTGACCGCGGCCACGTCCTCGACCGAGCGGCTGGCGAACGAGCTCAGGCCCATGATGACGCCCCGGTTGGCGGCGGCCCGCGCGACGGCGACCTCGCCCTCGGGGTCGACCGCCTGCACGCCGGTCGGCGAGATCATGACGGGGAACGACGACTCCACACCCATGATCGTGGTGCTGAGGTCGCGCTCGTTCTTGTGGCCCGCGACCTTCGGGGCGAATCCGAGCTGTGCGAACGCGTCGATGTTGTCGTCGATCGTGCGGCCGCGCTCCGACCCGGCGACGAGGGCGCCGTAGACCATGCCGGGGAGGCGCTTCTTGGCCCGGCGCTGCGCTTCGGCGACCGTTTCGAACCAGGCGTTGCCCATGGGTGCTTCTCCTTGCCGAGGGAGCGGCGGCGGGGGTGCGGGCGCCGTCCCTGAAAGATGTGGGGTAGCGCGGCGGACGCCCGCGGGGTATCGGACGTCCGCCGCAGGGGATCAGAGGGTGAGCCCGGCCAGGGGGTTCTCTTCGCACGCGCTCACCGGGCGGCGCTCGGGGTCCGGACGGCGCGTCGACAGCTTCACCGGGACCGGGCGGGACCGCGGCTTCACCTTGCGCGAGTGGTCGGCGGACGGCTTGGGGATCGCCGACCTGTCCTCGGACCGTCCCGCGAGCAGTGCCTCGCCGTGCCCGATGACGCACTCGGGGTCGGGACCGTCCAGCGGAAGTCCGGTGAAGAACTTCGCGGCCATGCAGCCGCCCTTGCAGGTGCTGTAGTGCGAGCAGGAGCTGCACGCCCCGCCCGTCTGCGGCTCCCGCAGGTCCTGGAACAGGCCGGACTCGCGCCACACCTCGGCGAAGCCGCCGGGCTGCCTTACGTTGCCCGCGAGGAACTTGTCATGGATGGCGAAGGGGCAGGCGTAGACGTCGCCGATCGGGTCGATCAGGCAGACGACGCGTCCCGCGCCGCAGAGATTGAGGCCGGGGAGCGCCTCACCGTACGCCGACAGGTGGAAGAACGAGTCTCCGGTGAGCACCTTGTCGCCGTTGGCGATCAGCCAGTCGTACAGCTCGCGCTGCTGGCCGGCGAGCGGGTGCAGCTCGTCCCAGACGTCGGCGCCGCGGCCGGACGGGCGCAGGCGGGTCAGCCGGAGCTGGGCGCCGTACTTGTCGGCGATCGCCTTGAACTCGTCCATCTGCGGGATGTTGTGCCGGGTGCAGACGACCGACAGCTTGAAGTTCTTCATCCCGGCGTCGCTGAGGTTCTGCATCGCGCGGATGGCCGTGTCGTAGGACCCGGGGCCGCGGACCGCGTCGTTCACCTCGGCGGTGGCGCCGTCCAGCGAGATCTGGACGTCGACGTAGTCGTTGGCGGCCAGACGACGGGCGGCCTCGGGGGTGATGCGCACGCCGTTGGTGGAGAACTTGACGCCGACGCTGTGCGAGGTGGCGTAGTCCAGCAGTTCCCAGAAGTCCGAGCGCACCGTGGGCTCACCGCCGCCGATGTTCACATAGAACACCTGCATGCGTTGCAGCTCGTCGATGACGGCCTTGCATTCGTCGGTGGTCAGCTCACGCGGGTCGCGTCGGCCGGAGCTGGACAGGCAGTGCGCGCAGGCCAGGTTGCAGGCGTAGGTCAGTTCCCAGGTCAGGCAGATCGGCGCGTCGAGACCGAGCTCGAACAGGTCGACCAGCCGCGTCCCGGGGGCGGGCGTGGCTACCCGCTCGGGCGTGATGGTCATGGGGTGGTCCTTTCGACGACCATGGCCGATCCGACGAGGGCGCCGAGCGCCGCGCCGAACCTGGGGAGGTCGGTTTCGGGTACTCCGGCCGCCGCGCAGGCGGCCCGTGCGGAGGGCGCGTCCTTGAGGGACTGCACTACCTCCAGCAGCACGCGGTCCTTGAGGAACGAGAGCTTGCGGGTTCCGAAGTGGTACAAGAGCGCGCCGAAGGGTTCCGGCCGCACCGAGACCTGCGGGTGCAGGTCCCAGGCGCGGTCGAGATCGAGAGCTGGCATGACGGCCTAGTACACGCCGCACATGCCGTCGATCGAGACCTCCTCGATCAGCGACTCGACGAGTTCCACGTCCTGGTTCTCGTTCATGGCACCTCCTCTTTCGGGTATGCGGCGGCCCACCTGTAGGTGAGGCGCCGCTCACATTGCTCGGACATGTCGGATACTAGTTACATCGAGTGCCAAAAGAAAGGGTCTACTTCGGATGAAGTACAGGTCACCTGCGGAATCATGGCCAAACCGGGCACGCCGATGAGCCGCCCGGACGTCCTGGTGGTCGGTGCCGGCGGGAGCGGGTCCGCCCTCGCGGCACGCCTCAGCGAGGACCCTTCGCGACGTGTCCTTGTCCTCGAAGCAGGCCCTGTACCTGCCGATTTGTCTGGTTTCCCGGAGAGTCTGCTGGACGCCCGGCTCGTCCCCGGAGCCCAGGCGGATCACCCCGCCGTCAGCACCCACCTTGTGCGGCTCACCCCCGGACAGGCTTACGTGGCCACACGAGGCCGCTACCTCGGCGGCTCCACGACGGTCAACGGCGGGTACTTCATCCGGGCCCGTGAAGCGGACTTCACCCGATGGGCCGCGGCGGCCGGAGACGACCTGTGGTCCTACGAGCGCGTCCTGCCGCTGCTCCGCCGGATGGAGAACGACCTCGACCTCGGAGGCGGGCCCTTGCACGGGGACGGAGGGCCACTTCGCGTCCGGCGTACGTCACTCGCTCATCCGGCCGCGGAGGCGTTCCGGGAGGCCGCTCGCGCACTCGGGTACCCGGAGGAGGCCGACAAGAACGCACAGGAGGCCCCCGGGTTCGGGGCGGTGCCCTCCAACGCGGTGGACGGGATCCGGATCAACACCGGGATCGCCTACCTGCTCAGCGCGCTGTCCCGGCCGAACCTCACGGTGCGCGGAGGATGCCTGGTGCGTTCGGTCGCCATCTCCGGCGGGCGGGCCACGGGGGTCGTCGTCGAACACGCGGGGCGGACCGAGGTCATCGAGGCGGGCGAGGTCGTCCTGTGCGCGGGGGCGTTCGTCTCGCCGCACCTGCTGCACCTTTCCGGCCTCGGACCCGCGCGCGACCTGGAACGGGCCGGCGTCCCCGTCGTCGCCGACCTGCCCGCCGTCGGGGCGGCGCTGAGCGACCACCCGCAGGTGGCGCTGGAGTGGACGCCGCGGGAGGCGCTGCCGGAGGCGTCGGGGTCGTGGCTCGGCGGGGCGCTGCACCTGACGTCCTCACGCGGGGCGGAGCCGGGGGACCTCGAGGTGCTCCAGTCCCTCGTGCCGCTCGCCGGACTCGTCGGCGGAGCCGTCTCGGTGCCCGGCGCGCCGCTGGCGTTCCTCGCCTCGGTCCAGACCCCTCGGCGGGCGGGAAGGCTGCGCACGGAATCGGCGGACCCCCGCGTCGCGCCCCGGATCGACTACGGGTACCTGGAGACCGAGGCCGACCGGGGGGCCCTTCGGGACGTCGTCCGGGCCGTCGCCTCGCTCGTCGCCACGGACGCGTTCGGTGAGGTCTCCTCCGGCCTCGTAGAACCCGCGGCCTTGGACGATGACAACGCGCTCGACCTCTGGATCGCCACCCGTCTCGGCACCTCCCAGCACACCTGCGGCACCGTCCCCATGGGCATCGAGGGGGACTCCGCCGTCGACTCCCAAGGCCGCGTCCACGGCGTTCCGGGCCTCCGCGTCGCCGACACCTCCATCCTCCCCACCGCCCCCCTCCGCGGCCCCGCCAACACCGCCGTCCTCACCGGCGAACTCATCGCCGCGGCCATGCGCGCCCAGTAGGCGCCCAGGAGTCCATACGCGGACCGGGCCCGCAGGCCGAGTCCGGCCCTGGGCGGCGGCTCAGTCCTCCGCAGGGCGGCCTGCCGCAGGTCACTCGACCTCGGGGCGTCCCGTCGCGGGGTCGGTGATCGCGAGGGCTGCGGCCTCAGGGCGGGCCGTTGCGAGGCCGGTCGTCGCGGGGTCGGAGGCGGCGAGGCCGTCGGCGATCCTGCGGAGGGCGGCGTCCAGGAGTTCGGTCAGGTCCTCGGCGGCGCCCACCGACAGCCAGTACTCGTAGGCGGAGATCGACGCGGCGAGCACCGCGTAGCCGGACAGGACGGGGAGCATCGCGGTAGGCGGCTGGCCGGTACGGGCGGCGACGAACGCCGCGATGATCTCCCGCCAGGCCGCGTAGCGCAGGGTCGCGTCGGCCTGGAGCGTCGGCACCCGCAGGATCAGCTCCATCCGCTGGCGGTGCCACGGCACCTCCTGCGGGTCGTACCGGTTGAACGCGACGACGGCGGCGCGGACCGCCTCCATCATCGGCGCGGCCGGATCCGCCTCGTCCAGGAGCACCCGCAGCCGCTCGAGCTGGTCCTCGAAGTCACCCCACACCAGGTCGTTCTTGGACCCGAAGTACCGGAAGAACGTGCGCCGCCCGATCCCCGCCGCCGCCGCGATGCCGTCCACGGTCGTCTCGTCGAACCCGTCCCGCGCGAACAACTCGAACGCGAGCCTCTCCAACGCCACCCGCGAAGTGACCCGAGGCCGCCCCAGCACCCCCCGATCCCTCCGCTTACCCCCCTCGATCTGCACCCCCCCAGGCTTTCACGCCCCCCACCCTCCCGCGACCCGCCCCGACCCTCGCACCCCCACCGCAGGAATCGTGGGCTTCGCCGGGACATGGCCCCGGGCCTGAACCCATGGGGCGGTCGGGTTTCTGGAAAACGGCGGTAACGATGGACGGTGCGGGACCACTTCCTGGTGACAGTGAAGTGAACCCGAGGACGGAGGTGAACGCGTGAGCGAGGACGAAAGGCGCTTCTCGGCGATGTACGGCGAGTGCCGTCAGCATGTCTGGGCTTACGCCGTCAGCCGCGGTGGGCGGAGTGTCGCGGAGGAGGTGGTCAGCGAGACGTTCGCCATCGCGTGGCGGCGTTTCGCGAGCCTGCCCGATCCGCCGCTGCCGTGGCTGCTCGGCATTGCCCGCAACGTGCTGCGCGAGGGGTACCGGGCCGAGCTGAAGCGGGAGCGGTTCGTCGCGGAGCTGCGCGAGCGGGCCACTCCCCCACAGGCCGACGTCGCCGAGGACGTCGCGGAGCGGCAGGCGGCCCTGCGCGCGCTGGCGACGCTCCCAGAGGACGAGCGCGAGCTTCTCGTCCTCGTCGCCTGGCACGGCCTGTCGCCACGAGCGGCCGCGAAGGTGATCGGCTGCTCGCCCGCCACGCTGCGCGTCCGCCTGCACCGGGCCCGGCGCCGCCTCCAGCGCGAGCTGGAGCGACCCACCGAAGCACGACCCGTCCGCCCCCGGCTGGGGATGATCCGTGAGGAGATGCCATGAACCGCGATCCGCTGCGCCTGCTGTCCGAGGCGCGTCCCGCCGACCTCGATCCACGTCTGCCCGTCGCCGAGGAGACCCGGCAGGCCGAACTCGCCGCGGCGATGGCCTCCGCCGTGCCCTCCACCGAGCCGGGCCGCGCGCCGCGGCGCGCGGCCCGGTCCGTCCGGCTCGGCTGGGGCGTGGGCCTGGTCGGCGTGCTCGCCGCGGCGGCGGTCGCGGTCAGCGTGCTGCCCGGCGAGATCCCCGCGGACGGCGGCACCCGCGGCCCGTCCTCCGGCACCGTGGCGCCGGGCACCATCGCCCTCGACCCCGAGAGCCTGCTGCTCGCCGCCGCCCAGGAGGCCGCCGTCGCCCCCGACACCACGGGCGACTACTGGAAGCGCGTCGTGTCCGCCCGCTCCTATGCCCGAGCGGGCGAGGGCGCCTCCGCCTACACCGTGGTGACGACGGTCCACGACGAGAACTGGACGCCGAACGTCCCCGGCGGCCGCCAGTGGTTCCGCCACCAGAACCTCGGCACCGTCCCGGCCTCCCCGCAGGACGAGGAGGTCTGGCGCGCCCAGGGTTCCCCCACCCCGATCGAGGTCGACCTCGCCCGGGGGAAGAAGCCCGGTGCCGGGCTCACCCCCCTGGAGACCGTCCCAGGTCCGGTCGAGACCGGGAGTTCGGCGCCCGTCGGGGGCGACAAGGTCTTCTGGCTCGGCCGCAACGTGTCCATGAAGGATCTGCGGGAGCTGCCCGCCGACCCGGCGAAGCTGCGCGCCTCGCTGCTGCGGTTCTACACCGGCACCGACACCGAGTCGTCGAGCGTTCCGATGGAGCGGGACGCCTGGCTGTTCCGCGTCGTGTCCGGCATGGTCACCGACATGCCGCTCCGCCCCAAGGTCCTGTCCGCCGCCTTCACCGTCCTGTCCGGCCTCGAAGGCGTCACCTCCGTCGGCGAGACCACCGACCCCGAAGGCCGCCCGGCCGTCGCGGTCTCGGCCCTCGAGACCACCCCGAACGGAGTCCTGGAACACCGCATCTACCTCGACCGCGCACGAGGCCAGGCCCTCGCCTCCGAGGTCATCGTCAAGACCCCCGCCGGCATGAACGCCGCCCTTCCCGCGGGCACCCCGCTCACCTCCACCACGGTCGTCTCCACCACCTGGACCGCCGACCACCCCTCCTGACCCCGACCCGGCCCGGGCGGCCCCGCCGCCCGGCCCCACCCCTCCGGTCCCCTTCGGGGGCGGGACCAAAGCCCCACGCCGCAAAGCGGGAAACGAGGTGGGACCCCCACCGACCAGAAGC
Source organism: Actinocorallia herbida (assembly GCF_003751225.1). NCBI lineage: Bacteria > Bacillati > Actinomycetota > Actinomycetes > Streptosporangiales > Thermomonosporaceae > Actinocorallia > Actinocorallia herbida. Next base: position 9,202,292 of record NZ_RJKE01000001.1, on the reverse strand, counting down.
AACGAACCGGACGAGTCCCCAACGAACGAAGGCAAGGCGGGAATCCGCACCATGGGTGCGCGGGCGCCGATCCGCGGTCCCGCCGAAGCGGGCCGGTGGGTGCGGAGCTGAACGCGACGAGCAGAGCAGGACCGGAGCCCCGCAGGGCGGAGCAATGAACAGCACGAAGCCCTGACGGGACAAAAGCCCACCGGCCGGGGGCCCTACGGGAGCGGGCCGTGTGAGGGCCCCGCGGAACGGGAGCCCTCACACGGCCCGACAGGCAACCCCGCAAAGGAGTGATGGGTCGGCAGGAGCGACGGGCGGAGGGAAGCGACGGGCGGAGGGAAGCGACGGGCGGAGGGAAGCGACGGGCGGGGTGGACGCGGGAGGGCGGTCGGGTATCCGGGTGGATGGGCGGGTGCGGGTGTGAAGGGGGGAAAGGGCGGGAACGGGCTTGATCATCGAGTGATCCGTACGGCGGAGAAGGCCGGGAACAGGCGATTCGGGGGGATCATGAAGGGTTATGTGCTGGCGGCGGGGGCCGTCATGGTGATGGGCGTCGCGGGCTGCGGCGGTGCGACTCAGGACGCTGCGGGCAAGGGTGGAAAGGCGGCGACGAGTCAGGCGCCGGCCGCCGTCTCGGTGTCGGCCGCGGCGCCGCAGACCTTCGGCTCCGGGTGCGCCGCGGTCCAGGGGTCGGCGGGGGCGGGGCTCGCGGGGATGGCGGCCCAGCCGGTGGTGACGGCCTTGGCCGACAGCCCGGAGCTGACCTCGTTCGCCTCGGCGGTCCGTAAGGCGGGCATGGTCGACACCCTCGACACCGCCCCGGAGATCACCGTGTTCGCGCCGAGCAACGCCGCCTGGGCGGCGGTCAAGAAGTCCGACCTGGACGACGGCATGATCCTCACCGGCATCCTCATGAACCTCATCGTCGAGGGCAGGCAGGGGCCCGCGGAGCTGGGCTCGGGCGATCTGGAGACGCTGCGCGGCAGCAGCCTGAAGGTCGCGGGCTCGGACGGCGCGTACACCGTCGGCGGCGCGAGGATCCTGTGTGGCAACATCAGCACGGGCAACGCCACGGTGCACGTGATCGACAAGGTCCTGCTCCCACCGGAGGAGTGACCGGCGTCCCGGTGGTCCGGCCGGGGCGCGACCGCCGGGAGGGCACATGGACATCCGTTCGCTGGAAGAGCAGGTCGACCTCCTCGTGGGGCTCGGTACCCGGCCGACGGGCTCGGCGGCCCACCGGGCCCTCGTGGAGGACGTCGCGGCCCGGTGGGCGGCGCTCGGTCTCGAGGTGCACCGGGACCGGCACACGTTCACCCGCTGGGAGGTCCCGCCGGGCGCCGCCCGCCTGCTGGTGGACGGCCAGGACGTCGAGGTCTCCTCGCCCTACCCCTATTCCGGAACGACGGGTCCCGAGGGGGTCTCCGGGCGGCTGCACCTGCTCGACGGCCTGGTCAAGCACTGGCGCCGGGCGCGCGGCGGGATCGCGGTCGTCGAGGTGCCGCACCGCGAGGTGCCCTTCGATCTGCTCGTCGGCGACTGGGAGGGCGGCGCCCCGGCGCGTCCCCCCATCGCCAACCCCGTGGTGACCGCGACCCTGTTCGGACCCTCGCTGGCCGCCGCGCGCAAAGCGGGCGTGCGTGCCGTCGTCGCGGTCTGGCGCGGTCTGTCCCCGGGCAACGCCGAAGGCCAGTACCTCCCGTTCACCTTCCCCTACCGCGACCTCCCCGCCCTGTGGGTCGCGGGCGAGGAAGGCGAACGCGTCCTCGCGGCCGCGAAAGCGGGCACGGAAGCCCACCTGACCCTGGACGCCATCCTTACCGAGTCCACTCGAACCGAGACGATCTGGGCGATCTCCGAAGCCTCATCCGATCCCGAAGACCCGGCACCCGCAAGCCGTTCGGCAGACGCCGCGCTTGCCGAGAGCCCGACGACCCCGGGTGGGGAGTCGACATCCGATCCCGAAGACCCGCGTTCGGCGGACGCCGTGCTTGCGGAGGGCGCAGGGGGCCCGGGTCGGGAGTCGATTCTTGTCGTGTCGCACAGCGACGGGGTCAACGCGGTGGAAGAGAACGGGCATATCGGGCTGGTGGAGATGGCGCGGGACGCGGTCGCGCGGCCGCATCGACGGAGGATGGTGTTCGTGCTCACGTCGGGGCATCTGCGCATCCCCGCGGTGACCGCGCACGGGCAGGCGACGACGGCGTGGCTGGCGGCGCATCCGGAGTTGTGGGCGGGCGGGCCGGGGCGGTCCCGGGCGGTCGCGGGTCTCGTGGTGGAGCACCTGGGCGCCCGGGAGTTCGCCGACGACCCGGCGACGGGCGACCATGGCCCGACCGGCGCCCTCGAACCCGAACTCCTCTACGCGACGACCCGGCAGCTCCGCGATCTCGTCCTCGAGGAGTGGACGGGGCCGGCGCCCGCGCCCACGGAGGTGTGCGCGCCCGGCCCGCTCGTGCACTTCGGCGAGGGCGAGCCCCTCTACGAGCACCGCATCCCCGCGGTCTGCCTCGTCACCGCTCCGCAGTACCTCCTGGCCGAGACCTCGCACGACGCGGTCCTCACCGACCTCCCCTCCCTCCAGCGCCAGGTCGAGAGCTTCATCCGACTCCAGCGCCGCTTGGACGCCCTCCCCTCTTTCGACCCGGTCCCCGCGCCCTCCCGGCTCCGAAAACTCCTCGCCACCCTCCGCGCGGCCCGCCTGGCCCTGACCCCCGTCTCCTAACCTCAAGGCACCATGTTTCACGTGAAACATGGTGCCGGGGCGGCCCACCGATGCCCGAGTGGACAGAGATACGGCATATGTGCTGTTATGCCCCGGTTGCTATTGCGAGCTGTTCGCAATAACTGAGAGAGGCAGGGGCCCGCCGGTGGGTTTGCGGAAGACGGGGACGATCACGGCCGCGGCGTCAGTGCTGTTCCTGGGGCTGGTCGCCTGCTCGACCCCTGAGGGGTCCGCGAAGGACGCGAAGTCGTCGGTCACCATCGGGGTCTCCTACGAGCCGGAGACCCTGAGCCCACTGCTCGGCTACGGCAAGGACGGCAACTCCAAGATCTTCGATGGCCTGCTCCAGCGGAACCAGCAGATGAAGCTGGAACCCGCCCTGGCGACGGACCTGCCCGAGGTGTCCGACGACGGCCTGACCTACACCTTCAAGCTGCGTGAGGGCGTCTCCTTCAGCGACGGCGCCCCGTTCACCGCCGCGGACGTGGTCTTCACCTACGACACGATCACCGACGCGAAGACCAACAACGCCTATGCCGGCGAGCTCGACGCGATCGAGGACGTCCAGGCGAGCGGCTCCCACAAGGTGGTCTTCACCTTGAAGTACCCGTATGCGCCATTCGTCGAGCGGGCGGTCCTGCCGATCGCGTCGGCGAAGGCCGCGGGCGGACAGGACCCGAACACCGGTCCGTACAACACCGAGCCCATCGGAACCGGCCCGTACACGCTCTCCTCCTGGCGCAAGGGCGAGAAGCTGACGCTCAAGGCGAACCCCGGCTACTGGGGCGGCAAGCCGGAGATCACGGACGTCACGATCGCGTTCATCCCCGACGACGACGTCCGCGCCACCCGGCTCCGCGCCGGCGAGCTCGACGGCGCCGCCCTCCCGCCGTCGGTCGCCGAGCCGTTCCGGAAGCTCGACGGCCTGACGGTGCTCAACGCCGAGTCCGTCGACTACCGCTCGGTCAGCCTCCCGACCGGCGACCCCGTGACGGGCGACAAGGCGATCCGGCAGGCGCTCAACCTCGCCGTCGACCGAGACCTGATGGTCGAGTCGATCCTGAAGGGCGCCGGACGCCCCGCCTACAGCGCCCTGCCCGACGACAGCCCGTGGTTCCTGGCGAGCGCCAAGCCCGTCCACGACGCGGCGAAGGCGGCGCAGATCCTAGACGAGGCGGGCTGGAAGCCCGGCGCCGACGGGGTCCGTGTGAAGGACGGGCGGCGCGCGTCGTTCACGCTCTGGTACTTCTCCGGCGACAAGCTCCGCCAGGACCACGCCCTCGCCTACGCGTCGGACGCGAAGAAGATCGGCATCGAGGCGAAGGTCCAGGCGGGCACCCGCGAGGTCGTCCAGCCGCTGCTCGGCAAGGACGCGATGCTGGCGGGCGGCGGGGCCGGGTTCGACCCGGACTTCGATCTCTACCCGGCGCTGCACTCCGAGCTCGGCGGCGACGGCTGGAACAACATGCCGCACTACTCCGACGCCACCGTCGACCAGGCCCTGGAGATCGGCCGCGAGAGCGGCGACGGCACCGAACGGCACGTCGCCTACGACACCGTCCAGGAGCGCTTCGCCGACGACCCCGGCTACACCTTCCTCACCTTCATCGACCACGTGTACGTCATGTCCGACACCTACGCCGACCTCACCACCCAGGTGGAGCCCCACGACCACGGCCTGGCCGGCGGCCCCTGGTGGAACCTCCAGGACTGGCGCCTCCCCAAGTGACCTCCCCCGACCCCGACCCCACCGCGGCCTCGACCACGGCACCCGACGCCCCCGCTCCCATGACACCCGAACGCCCCGCCCCCGGAACCACGACCCCTGAGACCGGGGCGACCGCACCCCGCACGGCCGAGACCAACGCGGCCGAGACCAACGGACCCGAAACCAACGGACCCGAAACCGATACGGCCGGGATCGACCTGATCAAGACCGGCACCCCCAAGATCACGGTGGCCGGGCCCAGCGTGACCGGGGCCGGCACGACCGACAGCGGTACAGCCGACGGCAGCGCCACCACGAGCGGCGCGACCAATGGCAGCGCCACCACCAACAGCGGTACGACCAACAACAGCACGACCGACGGCAGCGCCACCAACAGCGGTACGACCAAAGGCAGCGCCACCACGAACGGCGCCACCAACGGCAGCACGACCGACGGCGGTCCGGCCGATAGCGGCGTGGCCGTGGGTGGTGTTCGTTCGGGCGGTGGTTCTTCGGGTGTGGGGCCGCGTCGGGGACGGGGGGTGGTTCGGCTGGTGGGGCGGCGGGCGGTGGCCGGGGTGCCGGTGCTGCTGGCGGTGACGTTCGGGGTGTTCGGGTTGGCGGCGGTTTCGCCGTTCGATCCGGTGCAGCGGTATCTGGGGTCGGCGGGGGTGCGGGCTTCGCAGGAGACGCTCGATCAGGTGGCGCGGAACCTCGGGGTGGACGTGCCGTTCTGGCGGCAGTGGTGGAACTGGTCGAGCGGCGCGGTCGGTGGGGATCTGGGGCAGTCGAGTACGTATCGGCAGTCGGTCGCGGAGGTGATCGGGGCCCGGCTCGGGTGGACCGTGCTGCTGTGCGGGGCCGGGCTCGCGCTCGCCGTGGCCGTCGCGGTGGTGCTCGGGGTCGCGGCGGCGCGGCGGCCGGGCGGGCTGCTCGACCGCGCGGTGACGTCGCTCGCCTACACGTTGGAGGCCGCGCCGTCGTTCTGGGTCGGCCTGCTCGCGATCTGGTTCTTCGCGCTGCACCTCGGCTGGCTTCCCGCGGGCGGCCTCACCGATCCGGGCACGGACGAGACCACGCCGGGAGGGGTGGCCCGCCATCTCGTGCTGCCCGCGGCGGTCCTCGCGATCTCCCAAATGCCATGGTTTCTCCTTTATGTCCGGCAAGGGGTGTCCGACGCGCTCGCCGAGGACCCCGTGCGCGGCGCCCGCGCCCGCGGCCTGCGAGAACGGACCGTGCTGTTCGGCCACGCGCTCCGCTCCGGCCTCCTCCCCGTGCTCACCCTCATCGGCACCCGGACCCCCGAGGTGATCACCGGCGTCCTGCTCATCGAGACGGTCTTCAGCTGGCCCGGCCTCGCCTCGGCCACTTCCGAGGCCGCCATGGCCGCCGACTTCCCCCTGCTCGCGGCGGTCACCACGCTCGCCGCCGCCGCCGTCCTCGCCGGAAACCTTCTCTCCGACGTCCTCTACGGCCTCGCCGACCCCCGTGTCTCCCTGGAGGACCTGTGAGTCCGCGCCCTTCCCCGGCCCTCGATCCGGCGCCCAAGAACGCACGGGCGCCCGAGAACGCACGGGCCGCGGCGAAGGCGGCGATCAGCGCCGGGAAGGCGGGCAGGGCAGGCCGGCCGGTGCGGCGGGGCGGCGGGGCGCGGCATGTCCTGCGACTGCGGGTCTCGGCCGTGCTCGTCGCGCTCATCGCGCTCGGCGTCGTGCTGGTGCCCGTGGGCTTCCCGCTCGACCAGCAGGCGGTGGATCTGCGGAGCACGCTGGAGGGGCCTTCCTGGACGCATCCGTTCGGGACCGACGGCAACGGGCGGGATGTGCTGCTGCGCTGCGTGTACGGGTTGCGAGTGTCACTCCTCGTCGGACTTGTCGCGGCGCTCGGCTCCGCGGTGATCGGCACGGTGATCGGTTCGGCGGCTGCGCTGTTCGGCGGCCGGGTCGACCGGCTGGTGATGCGCGTGGTCGACACGTTCTCGGCGGTGCCGCACCTGATGCTGGGCATCTTCATCGTGGCGATGTTCCGGCCCGGCGTCTGGCCGGTGGTCATGTCGATCGGGCTGACGCACTGGCTGTCGACGACCAGGATCGTCCGCGCGGAGGTGCTGTCGCTGCGGGCGCGTCCGTTCGTGGACGCGGCGATCTCCGGTGGGGCGTCGCGGCTGCGGGTGGCGACGCGGCACCTCGTGCCCGCGGTGCTGCCGCAGGCGGGCCTGGCCGCGGTGCTACTGGTGCCGCACGCGATCTGGCATGAGACGGCGCTGTCGTTCCTCGGCCTCGGCCTGCCCTCCCACCAGGCCAGCCTCGGCAACATGATCTCCGACGCCCGCGGCACGCTCCTGGCGGGCCACTGGTGGCCGACGCTCTTTCCGGGCCTGTTCATCATCGTGCCCACCCTCGCGATCGCCGGGCTCGCGGGCGCGTGGCGGGAACGCCTGAACCCGCGCCGCCGATCGGAGCTGATGCTGTGATGCTGAAGGTTCGCGACCTGTCGGTGCGGTTCGCGGTTCGGCGGGAGAGGGCGTGGCGGGAGGTCGCCGCGGTCTCCGGGGTGGGGTTCGACCTGGCGCCCGGGGAGTGCCTCGCGCTGGTGGGCGAGAGCGGGTGCGGTAAATCCGTGCTGGCCTCGGCGCTGCTGGGGCTGCTGCCGGGCAACGCGGAGGTCGCGGGGAGCGCGGTGCTGGTGGAGGACGGGCTGGATCTCCTCGCCGCCGACGAGGCGACCCTCGCCGGAAGGGTGCGCGGGCGGCGGGTAGGGCTGATCCCGCAGAGCCCGGCGGGGCATCTGACGCCGGTGCGCACGATCCGCTCGCAGCTCGCCGAGACGGTCCGGGAGCTCACGCCCGATGCCGACAGGCGGGCCGGAGTGGTGGAGGCGGCGGAGCGCGCGTTCTTCCCCGCCGACCATCTCGACCGGTATCCGCATGAGCTGTCCGGCGGGCTCGCGCAACGCGCGGCGACGGCGCTGGCCCTGGTCGCGGACGCCCCGCTGCTGCTCGCCGACGAGCCGACGACGGGGCTGGACCGCGATCTGGTCGACCGGACCGCCGCCGAGCTGCGCCGGCTCGTCGACGCGGGGCGTTCGCTGCTCCTGATCACGCACGATCTGACGGCGGCCGAGCAGGTGGCCGACAGGGTGGCCGTGATGTACGCCGGACGGATCGTGGAGATCGCCGACGCCGCCGCGTTCTTCGGCTCCCCCGGCCCCCGGCACCCGTACGCGCGGGGTCTCCTGGACGCGCTGCCGACCCGGGCCTTCACCCCCGTTCCCGGCATGCCGCCCGCACTGGACGAGCTGCCCCCGGGCTGCGCCTTCGCCGCCCGCTGCCCCGCCGCGACCTCCGTGTGCACCATCGAACTCCCCCTCCTCGACACCCGAACCCGCCACCCGGCCTGTCATCACCCGGCCGACCACCACACTCTGGCACCCCCCACTGACATTCCGTCACACCCCGACGAAACCTCCGGTTCGTCCGCATACGCCGACGGGGAGTCCACCGATGCCGTCCGCTGACACCCCCGAACCCGCCGCAACACCGCCCACCCGGACGCCACCCGCCCGGACACCGGCACCCGCCGCCGATGCGCCGCACGAGCGGTCGCCGCACGCCCAGGCACGGGCCGCCCGCGCGCCGCACTCCCAGTCGGCGCCACGTCCTCAGGCGGCGCGGGTCGGTGCGGTCCCCGCGCTGGAGCTTCGGGGGGTCACCGCCGGGTATCCGGGGCGGGCGCCGGTCGTCCGGGACGTGTCGCTGACGATCGGGGCCGGGGAGTCCGTCGCGTTGCTCGGGCCCAGCGGGTGCGGGAAGTCGACGCTCGCCAGGGTCGTGGCGCTTCTTCACCGGCCCGCCTCCGGCGAGGTGGTCCTCTCCGGAACTCCGGCGACCGGCTGGCGGTATCGGGCGTCGCGCGCGCAACGGACCTCGGTGGGGGTGGTGTTCCAGCAGCCCCGTGCGGCGGCCGACCCCCGGTTGAGCCTCGCCGATCTCATCGCGGAGCCGCTCCGAGCCACGAAGGCCGTGCGGCGCGGGGATCGCGGGGCCGTCGCGGAGCGGGTCCTGCCGCTCGCCGAGCGGGTGGGGCTCACACCCGACCTGTTGGCGCGGCGGCCCCACGAGGTCAGTGACGGGCAGCTTCAGCGGGCCTGCGTAGCGCGCGCGCTTGTGCTCGGGCCCTCCCTGCTGATCTGCGACGAGATGACGGCGATGCTCGACGCTTCCACGACCGCCGCGCTCGTCGCCGTCGTGGAGGGCTACCGGGCGGAGTCAGGCGCCGCGCTCCTCGCCGTGGGCCACGACCGGCCTCTCCTCGCGCGCTGGTGCTCCCGAGTCCACGACCACGCCTCCCTCGGCGCCTAGCCCGCGAAGGGCGTCCGGCACTGGCGGGAACTCCACGATGTGGACGAGTCCGCCCGCCTCTCCGGGCACGGTCCGCAGCCGGGCGCCGTGCGCCTGGACGATGGACCGCACGATCGAGAGCCCCAGTCCGGCGCCGGGCGCGTGCAGCCGGCTCTTGTTGCGCCGGTGGAAGGGTGTGAACAGCGACGGGATCTCGTACGCGGGCACGACGGGCCCGGTATTGGCGACCGTAAGGAAAGCCGACCCCTGCGCCGAGGTCCCCGCGACGACCTCTACCCGTCCGCCTTCGGGCAGGTTATGACGGACCGCGTTCTCCACGAGGTTCTGCACGAGCCGTTCCAGAAGGACGGTGTCACCGATCGCAGGCGCCTCGTCCAGCCGGACGGTAAGGCCGACCCCTTCACGCGGGACGGCCACCGCGACGTGTTCGGCGATGTCGGCGACGTCGAGGTAGGCCCGGTCGGCGATCTCCGCGTCCGATCTGGCGAGCATGAGCAGCCCCTCGATGAGCCGTTCGTGCCGGGCGTTGACCTCCAGCAGGGTCTCGCCGAGCTGCCGCACCTCCGCGGAGGCGTTGCGCCGGTGCACGGCGACCTCCAAGAGCGCCCGGTTGAGGGTGAGCGGCGTACGGAGTTCGTGGGAGGCGTCGGCGATGAAGCGGCGCTGCCCGTCGAAGGAGGCGTCGAGCCTTTCCAGCATGAGGTCGAAGGTGTCGGCGAGTTCGGCGACCTCGTCGCGCGGGCCGGTGAGCCCTATCCGCTCGTGCAGGCCGCGGTCTGCGGCGGGCGCGTGGGCGATGCGCCGCGCGGTCTCGGTGACCCGCTGGAGGGGTTGCAGGAGCCGTCCGGCGAGCAGCCATCCGAACGCGATGGCCGCGGCCCCGACGACGACGAGGGCGAGCGCGCCCTGGGTCAGCACCGCGCCGAGGACGCCCTGCTGAACCTCCCGTACCTGGGTCATCTCCCCCAAGGTCGGCATCACGCCTCCGGCCCCGTCGGGAAGGAATCCGCTCTTGGTGATGACCTGGCGTTCTTCCGGCAGGTTCGTCGAGACCAGGAAGTACGTGACGCCGAGCAGGACGATCCCAGCGAGCAGGAAGAGCCCGCCGAACATCGCGGTCAGCCGCACCCGGATCGTCATGCGCGCTCGCGTCGGGCCGCTCATGGGATCCGGTACCCCGCTCCCTGCTCGGTGATGATCACAACCGGTTCGCCCAGTTTGCGACGCAGTTTGAGCACCGCCACGCGGACCGCCCCCGTGAACGGGTCCGCGTGTTCGTCCCAGGCCTTCTCCAGCAGCCTTTCGGCGGACACCACGCCCCCGTCCGCGCGCAGCAGCTCGGCGAGTACGGCGAACTCCTTGCGGGACAGCGCGACATAACGCCCGTCGCGGAACACTTCTCGCCGGTGCGGGTCGAGCCGGATGCCCGCCCGCTCCAGAACGGGCGGCACGTCCGCGCCGGTCCGCCGGCCGAGCGCGGTGACGCGGGCGGCGAGTTCGGCGAACGCGAAGGGCTTGGTCAGGTAGTCGTCGGCGCCGAGTCCCAGGCCCGCGACCCTCGCGGACACGTCGGCCGCCGCGGTCAGCATGAGCACCCGCGCGCTGCCGGGGGCGAGCGCGCGGCACACGTCGTCGCCGTGCACGACGGGCAGGTCGCGGTCGAGCACCACGACGTCGTAGTCGTGCACGCCGATCCGCTCCAGCGCCGCGCCGCCGTCGCCCGTGACGTCGACGGCGTGGGCGTCGCCCCTCAGCCACTCGGCGACGGCTTCGGCGAGCAGGGGTTCGTCCTCCACCACAAGGATGCGCATGGCCTATCGATACCCGCGGAGGTGTTGCTTCGGCGTTAAGCCTTTCGGAAACCGGCGGGAAACGCCCGGCTCGGTCTACTTCCCAGCGGAAGGCCGGGAAGCTCCTGGCCGGAAGGGCACGAAGATGCGCCTGATCACAGGCATCGCGCTCAGCCTCCTCCTCGCCGGAACGACCGCCTGCGGCGGGTCGGACGAGGGGCCCAAGGTCGCGACGGCCGGGGGCACCCCCACCACGTCGGCCTCCGCGCAGGCGGAGGAGGGCTCGCCCACGGCCTACGCCGCCTGTATGCGGGAGAACGGGATCCCGATGGACGACCCCAAGACCGACGCCGAGGGCCACACCAGGTTCGAGCTGAAGATCCCCGAGGGCATGGACAAGGCCAAGGTCGACGCCGCGCAGGAGAAGTGCCGGTCTCTCCTGCCGAACGGCGGCGACATGTCCCAGAACGACCCGGAACAGCGGGAGAAGATGCTGGAGATGTCCCGCTGCATGCGCGACAACGGGTACCCCAAGTTCCCCGACCCGAACGCCGACGGCGGCATCAACATCACCCCGGACATGGGGATCGAGCCGGACGACCCGGCGTTCGAGGCGGCCCAGAAGAAGTGCCAGCCTTCCGACGCCGGTCCTCGCCTCGAGAGCGAGAACTGATGCGGCGGCGGCTTCTCACCGCAGGAGTGGTCCTCGCGGTGGCGGGCGTGGCGGCGGCGTCCGCGGCGGCGCTCGGGACGCGCGACGGCGAGCCCTCGGAAGGCAAGAGCGCGCTACCGCCCGCGACGGCGGAGGTCGTCCGGCAGACCCTGCGCGACACGCAGGACGAGACCGGAACGCTCGGTCATGGCGACGACGTCAACGTCGCGTCCGGCCTGGCCGGCACCTTGACGAGCCTGGCGAAGTCCGGAAGCACGGTCGGCAGGGGCGAGACCCTGTACCGGGTCGATGACGACCCCGTGGTCCTCCTCTACGGCGGCCTCCCCGCCTACCGCGTCCTGTCTTCCGGCTCCTCCGGCCGCGACGTCCTCCAGTTCGAGAAGAACCTGTGGGCCCTGGGCTACCGGGGCTTCACGGTGGACAAGGAGTACACCTACGCGACGGCCGCGGCCGTCGAGGAGTGGCAGGACGACCTGGGCGTCACCGAGACCGGAACGCTCGACCCGGCCCGTGTCCACTACGCGGACGGCGCCTCAAGGGTCCATTCCCGCATCGCCGACAAGGGCGACGCGGTCCAGCCCGGCACGGACGTCCTCGCCCTGACGGGCCAGGAGCGCGCCGTCACCGTCTCCCTCTCGGTGGACGACCAGCGCCTCGCCAAGAAGGGCGCCAAGGTGGCCCTCACCCTTCCCGACGACAAGACGACGACAGGCAAGATCACCGAAGTCGAGACGGTGGTGGCCGCCGCCGAGGACGACCGTTCCGATCCCGAGACGGAGATCGAGGTGACGATCGCCCTGGACGAGCCCAAGGACGCGGGTTCCCTCAACGAGGCGTCCGTGACCGTCTCCTTCACCTCGGAGACGCGCAAGGACGTCCTGGCCGTCCCCGTCGCGGCGCTTCTCTCCCTCGCGGAGGGCGGCTACGGGGTGGAGGTCGTGGAAGGCGGCGCCTCCCGGATCATCGCCGTCGAGACGGGCATGTTCGCGGGCGGCCTCGTCGAGGTGTCCTCCGCCGACCTCGCCGAGGGCGACGTCGTGGGAGTGCCGGAATGACGCCCGATGGGCAGGTCGTGGAGCTCGTCAACGTGAGCAAGGTCTACGGCGGCGGCGTGACGGCCGTCCGCGAGGTGTCCCTGACGATCGGCCAGGGCGAGTTCGTAGGCATCGTCGGGCCTTCGGGGTCTGGCAAGTCCACGATGCTGCATCTGATGGGGACGCTCGACAGGCCGTCCTCAGGGGTCGTCCGGGTCGCGGGGCAGGAGGTGTCCCGCTTGTCTGACGGACGCCTGTCGGCCCTGCGGGCGCATCGGATCGGCTTCGTCTTCCAGCAGTTCCATCTGACCGCGGGCAGGTCCGCGCTCGACAACGTCGCCGACGGCCTGCTGTACGCGGGGATCCCGCTGCGGGAGCGGCTGGCGCAGGCGGAGCGGGCGCTGACGCGGGTGGGGCTCGCCTCCCGGATGCGGCACCGGCCGCAGGAGCTGTCGGGCGGTGAGCGGCAGCGGGTCGCGATCGCGCGGGCCGTGGTGGGCGATCCGGCGCTGCTGCTGGCCGACGAGCCGACCGGCAATCTCGACTCGGTGTCGGGCGCGGGCGTCATCTCGCTGCTGCACGAGCTGAACGAGGCCGGGACCGCCGTCGTGGTGATCACGCACGACCAGGAGATCGCCGCGGAGCTGCCGCGCAGGGTCGCGATGCGGGACGGGGGGCTGGTGCCGTGACCGTCCAGTCCCCGCCGATGCTCCACGCCCCGCCTCCCTCGCGGCTGCTCCCCCGGGACGTGCTGCGGACGGGCGCGGTCGGGCTGCGCTCCCGTAAGGTGCGCGCGTTCCTTAGCGCACTGGGCATCGCCATCGGGATCGCCGCGATGGTCTCGGTGCTCGGCGTCTCCTCGTCCGGCCGGGCCGAGGTCGACCGGGCGCTCGCCGCGCTCGGCACCGACCTGCTGACGGTCGGGCCGGGCCAGACGATGTTCGGCGACGAGGCGGCGCTGCCGGAAGAGTCGGTCGCGATGATCTCCCGGATCGGCCCGGTCCGCCGGGTCGCGGCGTCCGGCGTCGTCCCGGACGCGAACGTCTACCGCTCGGACCGGATCCCCGAGGAACAGAGCGGCGGCCTTACGGTCCGGGCGGCCCATCTGGACCTCCCCGGCACGGTCGGCGCCCGGCTCGCGGCGGGGACCTGGCTGAACGCCGCCACGGCCCGGTACCCGGTGACGGTCCTGGGCGCGGACGCGGCGAAGCAGCTCGGCGTCGGCGGGCTGGGCGCCCGGGTGCTGCTCGGCGGCGAGTGGTTCACGGTCGTCGGGGTGCTCGAACCCGTCGAGCTGGCGTCGGAGCTGGATTCCGCGGCGCTGGTCGGCTGGCCCGCGGCGCGGGAGCGCTTGGGGTTCGACGGCAGTCCGACGACGGTCTACACCCGGACGGGCGACGCGCACGTGGCGGAGGTGCGCGCGGTGCTCGCGGCGACGGCGAACCCGGAGGCGCCGGGCGAGGTGAAGGTGTCCCGTCCGTCGGACGCGCTGGCGGCCCAGCAGGCCACGGACCGCGCGTTCACCGGGCTGCTGCTCGGGCTGGGCGCGGTCGCGCTGCTGGTCGGCGGGGTCGGGGTGGCGAACACGATGATCATCTCGGTGCTGGAGCGCCGGGCTGAGATCGGGCTCCGCCGCGCGCTTGGCGCTACCCGTAGGCATGTCCTCGCCCAATTCCTCACCGAATCGCTGTTGCTGTCGGCGCTCGGCGGGGTGGGCGGGACGCTGCTGTCCGCGGCGATCACCGCGGGGTACGCGGTGTCGCAAGGCTGGCCGATCGCGATCCCGCTGTGGTCGCTGCCCGCGGCGCTGGGCGTGACCCTGCTGATCGGCGTGGTCGCGGGCCTCTACCCGGCGACGCGCGCGGCCCGCCTGTCCCCGACGGCGGCCCTCAGCACCCCGTAGTGACGAGAACGCCCGATCGACGGCCCGAAGCGGACCGCCGATCGGGCGTTTTGCTGCTCTTTTCGGGATAGCCAGAGGTTTCACAGGGCTTATCCCGGCACTTCTCCGGCTATCTGGACATTCGTGGACTTCAACGATGACGTGCGGCTGGATCCGTCCCAGGTCGAGGTCAGCCGGGGGAAGCGGGGCCGGAACGTGGCGGCGGGCGGCGGCCTGATCGGCATCCTCGCGGCGATCTTCTTCGGCGTGAACCCGTTCGAGGAGGGGCAGTACGCCCAGCAGCGACAGCAGGCGCCGCAGGAGGTCCAGGAGGCGAGCGACGTCCAGAAGAAGTGCCTCACGGGCGTCGACGCCGAGCAGGGAGGCGACTGCCTCGTGGTGGGCGTCGTGAACAGCGTCCAGGACTACTGGGGCAAGGTGTTCGCCAACAGCGGCCTCACCTACACGCAGGCCAAGACCCAGCTCTTCGAGGGCGCCACCCAGACGGGCTGCGGCTACGCGACGGCGCAGGTGGGCCCGTTCTACTGCCCCGCCGACCAGAAGGTCTATCTGGACCTCACCTTCTTCGACGAGCTCCAGTCCAAGTACGGCGCGGAGGGGGGTCCCGCCGCGCAGGCGTACGTGATCGGCCACGAGTACGGGCACCATGTGCAGAACCAGCTGGGCGTGATGAACAAGGTCCAGCAAGGCACCTCGGGTGCTTCCAGTCCCGCGGTGCGGATGGAGCTCCAGGCCGACTGCTACGCCGGGGTCTGGATGCGCAATGCCGTGCAGACGGGGTATCTGGCGCAGATCACTCAGCAGGATCTCGATCAGGCGCTGAGCGCGGCCCAGGCCGTCGGCGACGACCGGATCCAGAGCCGATCGCAGGGCTACGTCCGCCCCGACGCGTTCACGCACGGCACCTCGGCCCAGCGCACCAAATGGTTGACAGAGGGGTATTCCTCCGGTGATCCGTCGCGTTGCAACACGTTCAAGGGTGCGATCTAGGAGTGTGCACTGATGACCGGCCCCGTCCTGCGGCCCTAGACTCCGACCCGTGATCTTCAAAGCGGTGGGCGACGGCCGCCCCTACCCCGACCACGGACTCCAGGCGCGGGACTGGGCGAAGATCCCCCCGCGCCAGGTCCGCCTGGACGAGCTCACCACCACCAAGCGCGAACTCGACCTCCACTCCCTCCTCGCCAAGGACTCCACCTTCTACGGCGACCTCTTCCCTCACGTAGTTCACTGGAACGGCGACTTCTACCTGGAGGACGGCCTTCACCGAGCCCTCCGCGCCGCCCTACACCAGCGCACAGTCCTCCACGCCCGAGTCTTCGACCTCTGAACACAGCCCGTGGACGGCACCGGCGAAGCCCGGGGGTGACCTATGGCCTGCTCGGAAGACAGCCGCGCGCCCGCCGCCGTCCTGAGCCTTGAGCGCCTTCGACGGCCGCCTCACCCAGAACCCGCACAGACCGGCGACGACATGTCCCACAGCTCGTCCGCCGAATGCGCCCGCACCGACATCGTGCGGCCCGGCGCCCAGGCGGGGCGGGTTACTTGTCGGCTTTGAGTTGTTCGTTGATGCGCAGGGCTTCGGCGAGCTGGTCTTCCAGGATGATGATCCGGCAGGCCGAGTCCAGGGCGGTGCCGTTGTCGACGAGCTCGCGGGCGCGCTGGGCCAGGCGGAGCTGGTAGCGGGAGAAGCGGCGGTGGCCGCCCTCGGAGCGCAGCGGTTCGATCAGCTTGGCTGCGCCCAAGGCTCGTAGGAACGCGGGCGTGACGCCGAGGATCTCCGAGGCCCGTCCCATGCTGTATGCGGGGTAGTCCTCATCGTCCATCCGGTCTTGGAACCGATCGTGGCCGGGACCGGGCTCTTGGGGTACTGAAGTCATGAAACCTTCCGGGAACGCACCTGGGGCCCCGGCGCGCATGCGCCGGGGCCCGAACCTGACTATTTGAGTTTCAACACCATCGTCCGGCCGTGAAAGCGCCGGATCTCAGGGATCGCGTCTGCTTGACCGAAGACCACCACCTATCCGTGGAACCGCGGTACCCGACCGGCCAACTCGCCGGCCAGGCGATCCTGATGATGCGAACACTCCTTTCCCTCTGACTAGATCGTTCGTTCACTTACTCGATCTTGCTCGTACTGCCGTACCGCTGTACTTCGTCGCCGCAGGAGCCGACGCGCGCCGGGTGCTCACGAGCCCCTTTCACTGCCCTGGCTCGATCACACCCGGCCTTCGCCGTACTGCGACGTTCCCGAGCGCGCGCCCGCCGTACTGAGCCTCGACCGGCTCTTGCACGCCGGGCCTTCGCCCGTCCTGCGATCCATCACACCGGGGCAGTTCGTCTCTACCCCGCCTCATGGACTCTTTTCTTCTGATGACAGAAACACTACCCACACCGATCACGAATGTCTACACCGATGGCTACAGATTTTCTGGACTCGGTGACAGCGACCGTGAGCGCGGCGGATGCAGCCGGGGGCAAGCGCAGGAGGCTGGGGGCGTTACGCGGCGCGCCAGGAGCGGACGCGGTCGCCCAGCCGGGCGAGGAGGCCCGGCGGACGGCGCGGGCCGGGATCCTGGCTCGAGGAAAGGTGGCCGAGTCCGGGCCAGTAGTCGTCGGCTGCGCTGCGCCGGATCTGGACCGGGCCGCGCGAAGCCGCGGGAAGCGGGGGAGCAGGCGGGGCGGGGCGGACACGGCGCGGACGGGCGTGCGGGTGGGGACCGGGCGAAGGGCGGCGGGTCCGCAGGAGGGTCCAGAGGGCGTGGCCCAGGTGTTCGAGGGTGTCGGCGGTGACCCAGTCGTCGCGGCCGTCGATGCGGACGAGGGCTCGCCAGAGGTGGGTGGAGTCGCCCCAGAAGAGGGTCGCGGCTTCGGGGAAGGAGGCCAGGAGGGTGGCCATGTCCTGAGGGCGGGGGACGGCTTGGCCCGGGCGGGCCGGTCGGACGGGGGTCTGTGCGACGGATGCCCATGAGCCGGAGTCGGCGACGGCCATGAGCGGGCGGGCGGACGCTACGGGGCGGTCTCCCGGGTGAGGGACGCGATGCGCGCGCGGGGCCGCGATTCCGTCCGGAGCGGTGGTAGCGCATGTGGGCAGGAGCTCGGGCTCGCTACGATCGCGCATAAGTCAGGACCTCGTTTCCTGGCCGAGGCTCCGGGTCCCGCTGTTCGCGCAGCGGCCGGGGCCGTTCTCGTTGTGGGGCACGGCGGACGGGCAGGGCGCTGAGGGCCCACCCGCCGCGCGCGCTAGGCGGACGCCTTGGCGTCGATCTCGAACCAGACGGTGGTGCCCTTGCCGTCCGGGCCCGGGCCGTGGCCCCAGGAGTGGGCGAGTGCGTCGAGGAGCAAAAGGCCACGGCCGTCCTCGTCGTCATCGGAGGCGGCACGGGGCGTCGGGCATCTGTGCTCATCGCCGTCAGCCGGGGGGTTCTCGTTGAAGACCTCGACCCGAACTCGCTGTTCCGCGGTGATCAGCACCGTCACGCGTACGATCCCGGTCGCGTGACCGTGCTCGACGGCGTTCGTGGCGACTTCGGAGGTGAGCAGCCGCAGCGTGTCGATGGTGTCGGCGTCGGCGTGGGGAGCGGCGACGGTCGCGGTCCACGTCCTCGCTCGGCTAGGCAGCCGGTTGTCGGGGCGCATGCGGGAGAAGCCGACGAGATTTCCAGTCCGTCCCACTGATCATGCTCCTTACAGTCGCGGCACCGCCACTCTCCGCAGCGCACAGGCACATCATGTAGTAGGCAGAACACATAGCCAGGTAGAAATTTCTAATGAATCTTGGCCGCATCCGGCCAGCAAACCCCGGTCGCTCTGTGCGTGCATGGGACACTCGCCGTCATGTCCACTCAGCAGGGCCGGTCCGCTCGCCACCGGAAACTTGCGGCGGAGCTGGTAAAACTCCGCGAACGCGCAGGACTGACGAGGGAGCACGCCGCCGCGGCCCTCGGTTGGCAGCGATCGAAGTTGTCTCGGATCGAGACGTCGGTGACAATGCCGTCCGTCGCTGACGTCACCCAGATTCTCGGCGTCTACGGCGGCACGGATCAGGCGACAAGACTCGCGTTCATCGACCTCACCCGGCAGATCCGCGAACGCGGGTGGTGGGTTCCGTACGGTGAGGTCTTCCCCGGGTCCTACGCCGAGCTGGAAGACGCCGCGAACCGAATCTTGACACTTCAGAAAGAGATCGTTCCGGGCCTGCTCCAGACTGCGGACTACGCGCGGGAGCTGATCGCCCGCCACATCGGCGATGCACGCGAAGCAGATCTCCGGCTCCAGGCCCGCATGACACGGCAGGCCATCCTGCTCCGGGACAAACCTCCGGCTCTCCGCGTGGTCCTGGCCGAAGAGGTTCTGCGAAGGCCGATCGGCGGTGACGCCGCGATGCGCCGACAACTGGAGAAGCTCCTGGTCGAAGGGGAGCGGCCGAACATCGAGATCCGCGTCATCCCGACCGCAGCTGCGGACTACCCGACGTTCGGCGAGGGCAGCATGGTCATCTTCGAGTTCGATTCCCCGATCGACCTGGACACGGTCTACGTCGAGTACGTCCCAGGCGGCCACTACATCGAGGAGATCGAGCAGGTCCGGCGCTGTACCGTGGCGTACTCAGGGGCTGCGGCGGCTGCACTCTCGCCCGAGGAGTCCGCAGACCTCATTTCCGCCATCGCTAAGAAGTGAGTCCAGGCCATGCTCAAGCCCAACTGGCGAAAGTCCAGCTATTCCAGCGCGCAGGGCGCTGACTGCGTGGAACTCGCGGACATGCGCGGTCGCGTCGGGATTCGCGACAGCAAGAACCCCGACAGCACCCCCCTTGATGTGACTCGCCGCCAGTTCGGCCGCCTCGCCTCCCGGATCCGGGCGAACCGCATCTGAATCAGGTGCCAGGAGCCCCGGCGGCCCGTCTTCGGAACCCCCTTCAGCCGTTCTCGTTCGCCGTGCGGTTCGTCTTCGGCCTGCTGGTCGTCTTCACCGTGGTGGGGGTCGGGCACGCGGTCGTGAACGACCGCGCCTACTTCCTCGGGGTGGGGACGGGCCGCTTGTCTGTGTTCATCCCGAGATGAGGGTGGCCGGGGGCGATTACGAGAGGGCCCTGGCGGCGTACTGGGAGGTGCTGCGGGAGAAGGCGCTGAAGCCGGGGCCGGCCGTTCAGCCCGCTGATCCCCAGCCGCCTGCGTACCATCGGATGGGTGCTGATCATCGGCGGCTACCTCGCCCATGCCGCCCATGACGTCGCCGAAGGGGCGCTGGAGAACACCTTCTCCGTCCCCGGGACGGACCTGCACACCGGCACCGGATACCTACTGCTGGAAGGGGTGCTCACCCTGCCGCTCGCCGATCTGCTCGCCGGCCTCGGCCTGCTCACCATCGCGCGCATCATGCGGATCGGGGCACGCATGCACGACGAGCTCTCCGCGACCGTCTGATGTCCGAGATCTCCGACGAATCCGGCGACCATCGGGTCCGCGTCCACCTGGACGAGCTCCTCGCCGAACGGGGCATGACGCTCTCCGATCTCGCCCACCGCGTCGGCATCACGCCCGTGAACCTGTCGATCCTGAAGAACGACCGCGCCAGGGCGATCCGCTTCAGCACCCTCACCCGCATCTGCCAGGTCCTCGGCTGCCGGCCCGGAGACCTCCTCACCGTCGACCCACCGGCAGACGCCGGCGTCAGGGGGTAGCGCGGTAGGGGGAGCCGGTGACGGTCAGGCGGACGGGGTCGGTCTCGGAGGCGAAGTAGCCCTTGCGGCCGGGATAGACGGCGATGACCTTGCCCGTGCAGACGGCCTTCTCGGTCTTGGAGAACCGGCCGTTGGCATCCGTGCGGGCGAAGCTGTAGTCGGAGTACCACTCCTTGCCGTCGCCGGTCTTGTCGCAGGTGAAGTAGAAACTCAGGTTCTGGTACCGGACGCCGCGCTTGGTGTTCGGGCCCGTGTACTCCCAGAGGCGTCCGCTGAGCGTGATCTTCTTCTTGTAGCCGACCTTCTTCGGGGTGATCTTCCAGCCGGTGAAGTAGGTCGCCCAGCGCCACGCCTTCACGGTCTCACCGACCGTCCTCTTGAAGACGCCGTCACCGGGATAGAGCCAGCGCCAGTAGCCCGAACGGCCGTAGTAGAAACGCTTGAGCGCGAGCGAGGCCGTCGTGGCGGGCTTGAGGTCGGTGGTCTTCACCGTCTTCCAGGTTCCCGGCTTCCCGTTCTTCGAGAACTGGAGCCGGAACTGCGCGCGCAGCTTCTTGCCGCCGGCCTGGCTCGTCTTGGCCGACCCGCGGGCGGTGATCCGGCCCCACTCGTCCATCTTGATCGTGGTGGTACCGAAGAACTCCAGCCGCGGTCCCGGAGGCGGGGCGTCCACGGGAACCTCCACTGTCGCGGAGATCTCCTTGGCGTGCACGGTCGCCTCAGCCCGGAAGGTCACCGGCTCGGGGCCCTCGTAGGGCAGCTCGAACGTCACCGAATAGAGGCCGTCGGTCTTGGTGGACGACCAGAGATGGATCCTCTCCTTCGAGCTCGGGTGGGACATGGTCACCCTGACGTTCACCCCCGGCCACGGGAAGAAGTTCGCGTCGCCGCCGGCGGTCGCCTCGACGAGCCCGGCGACGGTGACCTTGTCTCCCTTGGCGGCCTTCACGGGCGACGCCGCGATGCTGAGCCGCGCGTCGTCTTCGGCCGCGGCGGCGGGAACCTGGAACAGGGCGAGGACGACCGCGGCAGCGGCTCCCAGCACCGACAACGCACGCAACACCGGCAACACTCTTCTCACTGAGGGGTGGACCGGATCTTAAGCCCAGAAGATCACAATCCACGCAAGAGAGCGCCACAAAACGGCGAAAGGGCCCCCGATCATGCATCGCTGCACGTCAGGGGCCCTTTCGGGTGGCGGTGGTGGAGGGATTTGAACCCTCGGATGAGTTGCCCCATCACGCGCTTTCGAGGCGCGCGCCCTCGGCCACTAGGCGACACCACCGCGGGAGAGCTTACCCGAGTCTGCGCCCAGAGAAGAACCGGGTTAGGAGAGCCGCCGACTCTTCGGCGAGGATTCCGGTGATCACTTCGGGGTTGTGGTTGAGCCGGCGGTCCCTGACGACGTCCCACAGCGACCCGACGGCGCCCGCCTTGAGGTCTATCGCGCCATAGACGATCCGGTCGACTCGGGACAGTACGGCGGCTCCCGCGCACATCGTGCACGGCTCCAGGGTCACCACGAGGGCGCATCCCGTGAGGCGCCATTCTCCCCGCGCCTCCGCGGCGCGGCGGAGGGCGAGGACCTCGGCGTGCGCGGTCGGGTCGCCGGTCAGCTCGCGCTCGTTGTGGGCGCGGGAGACGATCTCGCCGTCCGGGCCGATGACGACGGCGCCGATCGGGACGTCGGGGCCCGCGGCGCGGGCTTCGGCGAGGGCCTCGCGCATCCAGGCTTCCGCGATCGCCTGGAACGCCTCGGCTTCGGCCTTCGCCGCCTCGGCCCTGTCGGCCGGGTCAGCCACGCAGGGAGTCGAGCTCGTCGGCGAAGCCGCCCTTCTCGGCGATCTCCTCGATCGCGTCCGTCGGGACGGCCCGGTCGCTCAGGCCGAGCAGGCGCTCCTCGCCGGTGCCGAGATCGCCCAGCACCGTCGGGTCGCCGACCGGATCTCCGTCGGCCTTCGCCTCAAGGCCGTCGGTCACCAGATCCAGCAGCAGCCCGCCGAGCCCGCCGCCCTTGGCCGCCGACGCGTCCGAGACGAAGACCCGCGGATCCTCCTCGCCGTCGAGGCGCACGACGCCGAACCAGGCGTCGTTGTCCTCCACCAGGAGCAGCACGAGCTCCCCGGACGCCTCAAGGGACGCCTCGCGGAGCAGGTCCGTCACGTCCGAGGGCTGCTCGCTCTCGGCGAGGTCGGCCTCCGTGGCGAGCCAGCCGGAATCCGTCTGGGCGAAGACTGCGGCGAAATAAGGCACAGACCTATTGTGACCTGCCGTCATACCAGGCTGTCGAGGGCCCGCTCCAGAGGAATCGCAAATCCGAGCTTCTCGCCGATCGACAGCAGCATCTCGTCGGGGTAGGCGTCGAGGTCGCCGGAGATCGCGCCGAGCTCCATCTCGTCGAGCCCGAGGTCCGCGAAGATCGACATGTCGCCGACGGGCAGGACCTGGTCGAGGTCGTCGTCCTCGTCCGGGAGGTCGATGTCGAGGAACTCCAGCACCTGACGGGCCAGCGGCCAGTCCAGCGACGCGGTCACGTCCGACAGGAACACCAGCACCTCGGCGCCGAGGATGCGGATCGCCACAAAGAAGTCATCACCGACCGCCACGAGTCCTATCGTGCCGCCGATGCCCGGCATCTGCCGAAGCGCATGGATCAGACCGTCGAGATCCTCGGAGAGCGCCACGGGCAGGAGTTCGGTCTCCCACTTGGACTCCTCGCGGAAGACCACAACGGCGAAATCGGTCGTGTCGCTGTCCGTCATACCTCACCCGCCGCTAGTGCTGTGCCACCGGAATGTTCCCAGATGCCAGGCCGCAGTGCGGCGTGAGCGCGTTATTTACTGCGTGAACACTACTCCGCCCGATAAGTCCTCCGGCGAAGGGTCGCATGTATCTGAGCGCGCTTGGACCGCCGGGGGGTGACACGACGGCGCAGCTCGCGGGCCTCGGCGAGGTCACGCAGGAACGCAGCCCGGCGACGCAGCCGCTCGCGGATCTCCTCAGGACTCCAATCGGTGCCTTCCATGGGGTTTTCCTTCCCCAAGGAGAACCCATCATCCCTGTTAGCGTGGCCACTCATGGAGATCCTCGCCGTCCACCACCCGCTGGTGGCGCACAAGCTGACCGCCTTGCGCGATGTGAACACCGACTCCCCCACGTTCCGGCGGCTCGCCGACGAACTCGTCACCCTTCTTGCCTATGAGGCGACGCGCGACGTGCGGGTCTCGCCCGTCACCGTTGACACCCCCTTGCAGCCCGCCCAGGGCGTCCGGCTTTCGCGACCCGCGCCTCTGGTCGTGCCCATCCTGCGCGCGGGGCTCGGCATGCTGGACGGGATGACCCGGTTGATCCCGACCGCCGAGGTGGGCTTCCTCGGCATGGTCCGCGACGAGGACTCCTTGAAGGCCCAGACCTATGCGACCCGGCTGCCCGACGACCTCGCCGGCCGGCAGTGCTATGTGCTCGACCCCATGCTCGCCACCGGCGGCACCCTTGTCGCGGCGATCCAGCTGCTGTTCGACCGCGGCGCCCGCGACGTCACGGCCATCACCTTGCTCGCCGCGCCCGAAGGACTCGCCACCGTCGAGAGCGCGTTCCCGGCCGAGACCCCGATCCGGATCGTCACCGCGGCGGTCGACGAGCGGCTGAACGAGAACGGGTACATCATCCCCGGCCTGGGCGACGCGGGAGACCGGCTGTACGGGGTCGTCTGACCTCGTCCGACGGGTCCGGCGGACGGTGTCCGCGGGGCCGGAGCGTCCGCGCGGGAAGGTTCGACGTTCATCACCCCGGGGTAACTAGTTATTACGGAGAGTAATCTCCTCTCGCCGTCCCGGCCCGTTGGGGGTATTCGCCGGGCTCGGCGGGCGAGGCTAAGGGACCCGTCGATGGCGCTCGAACAGCAGGCATACGAAGAGGTCACCGAACGGCTGCGCAAGGAGTTCGCCGCCGTCCATCCCGCGCGGACCGTCACCCGATGCGTCACCGTGGCGCTGCACGGGGCCCGGGACGTCATCGGGTCGGACGAGCCGGAACTCGTCGAGAAGATAGCGCGCCGCCACCTGCGGGTCCTGGCGATCGTCGCGGCCGAGCGGAGCCCGCGGATCGGTACCTGAAAACCGCCGAATCGCCTGTGGGCTAAGGGGTTCCGAGGGGTATGACCGCTACTGTGGTGAGGCCGGTCAGCTCCTCGGGAGGCGGGTTCGTGATCAGTGGGAAGCACGTCTTGTGGGTCGGCGGAGCCTTCGCCGCCATCTACGCGCTCCAGTCGCCGGACGGCGCGGCCACGCTCATCAACGGCGCGGCTTCCGGCATCGCCGGTGCCGCGGGCTCGATCGCTACCTTCCTGAACGGACTCGGCTGATGCGGCTCGTGACCCCGGGCGATTCCGCGCCCACCTCCATCACCCGGTACCTGCTGCCGCAAGAGCAGCAGGTCATCGTGGTACGCAAACACCCCGCGATGCTGATGACGCCCGTGCTGTTCGTGCTCGGGGGACTCATCGTCGCGGGCCTGATCTCCAACACCGTCGGCGGCTCGGACGACTCCGGCCTGTTCGTCAACGGGATCTGGTGGCTGTGGCTCATCCTTCTTGCGTGGTTTGTCTGGAAAGTTGCGGAATG
This sequence comes from Actinocorallia herbida, assembly GCF_003751225.1. Taxonomy (NCBI): domain Bacteria; kingdom Bacillati; phylum Actinomycetota; class Actinomycetes; order Streptosporangiales; family Thermomonosporaceae; genus Actinocorallia; species Actinocorallia herbida. Next base: position 9,177,806 of record NZ_RJKE01000001.1, on the reverse strand, counting down.
GTCAGTCGCTTACTTCGTCATCACCAACCAGCGCATGCTGCTGTCGGGCGGACTCGTCACCCGCGACGTCGCGATGATGCCGCTGTCGAAGGTGACCGACATGAAATACGAGCGCTCCCCCGCCGGAAGGCTGCTCGGCTACGGCACGTTCATCGCCGAATCGGCCGGCCAGGACCAGGCGCTGCGCAAGGTGAACTTCCTGCCCTACCCCGACCACCTCTACACCGAGGTCTGCCAGATGATCTTCCCGGGGGGCAAGCCCACCCCGCTGGAAGACCGGCTCCGCGACATGATCGACGCCATCCCGAAGATGCGCACCGAACTCGCCGCCGCCGTCACCACCGGCACCGACGGCGACCTGGACGAACGGCGCCTCAAGCTCGAAGGCGTCCAGGCCCAGCTCGACCAGCTCGTCGCCGAGAGCGGCGAATGGCACCGGCAGGCCGCCGAGATCCACCGGCAGCTCGCGGAGCGGATGCCTCCGGGCGAAACACCGGAACTATGACCCGCTGAGACAGTGGCCCGTACCCCCGAGGTACGGGCCACTGTCATATCCACGGGTTTGACCGGCTCCACGACAACGATCCTGACCCGCTATGTCACAGGTGAGATACGGCCCGGCTCATGGAGCACTCGGGCGGTTACGCTGGCGAATGCACCAGGCGGTTCTATTCACACCTCCGCGTGAAGGCCCGGTGCATACGAATATCGAAACCCCCGCCGCGTCGAATCGCGTCGCTTCCCCCGTTGAGAGAGTCGTCATGCCGGGTCCTGGCAGTGTTGGTGAACGCGTCCGTGATCTGCGGCTTACCCGTCGCATGTCACAGGCACAACTGGCCGGTCACGACCTTTCCGACAGCTATATCTCACTCATCGAGTCAGGCAAGCGCACCCCCACCCCCGCCGTGCTCAAGCTGCTGTCCGAGCGGCTGGGCTGCACCCCCGAGTACCTGTCGGAGGGCATCGAGCCCGAGCAGCGCGCGCACATCGAGGTGCTCGCGCGGCACTGTGAGCTCGCCCTGCACGCGGGCCGTCCCGAGGACGCCCTGCGCGGCTTCGACGAGGTCATCGCCGCCGACGACAACCCCGAGCTGACGCTGCGCGCCCGCTGGGGCCGCGCCCGCGCGCTGGAGCGGCTCGGCCGTGCCACCGAGGCCATCGCCGGGTTCGAGGACCTGCGCGAGGTCGCGGAACGCGACGCCGGACGCACCAGCTGGCTCCCGTCCGTCATCGCGCTGACCCGCTGCTACCACGCCGTCGGCGACCTCGGCCAGGCCGTCTCGCTCGGCGAGCGCGCCCTGGCCCGGCTCACCGAGCTCGGCCTCACCACCGGACCCGACCTCGCCGAGGTCGCCCGGGTGCTGCTGCTCGCCCACTTGGACCGCGCCGACACCGACCGGGCCCGCGAGCTCACCACGCTGCTGCCCGACGACTGCGACGTCGCCGAGGCGTACTACCAGGCCAGCCGGCGCGCGCTTGCCGAAAGCGCCCTCGGCGACGCCATCTACCTGGCCGAGCAGGCCCTGTCCGCCGCCGCCACCCGAGGCCGGGACTCCTCTCGCGCCCGGCTGCGCGTCGCGGGCGCGCGCGCCCTCGTCCGCGGCGACGGCCAGGACAACCTGCGCGCCCTCGACCTCCTGACGGCCGCCGCCCCCGACCTCAACGGCGACGAGGCCACCGCGTGCGTCATCGAGTCCGCGCGGGCCCTCGTCCAGCTCGGCAGGCTCGACGAGGCGGTCACCACCCTCCGCCGGACCCTCGGTGCCCTGCCCCGGCAGCTCGACCCGATCGCCGTCCAGGCCCAGCTCGTCCTCGCCGCCGCCCAGCTCGCGCAGCGCGACACCGAAGGCGCCCTGGCCGTGCTGCGGACGACCGCCGCCCAGCTGGAACGCCTCCCCGCCTCCCGCCACACCGCCTCGCTGTCCCGCGAGCTCGGCGACCTCTTCGACGCCGCAGGCGACGGCTCCGCCGCCACCACCGCCTACCGCCGCGCCCTGGAATCCGTCGGCCTCCGCCCCACCCAGCGCGCCACCCAGGCCTTCGCCCAGCACTGACGGCCCGCCTGCCCGCTGTGAGCGTGCGGGTGCACCCGTCGTCGGCACGGCGCGCGCAGCCCGCGACTCGCGCGAGCGCTCGCCGGGCACCGACAGGCCGAGCGCGCGGCCGATGGCGCGCCATCGCCTGGAGACCGCCCACGACCTTGACCGGCGCGCTTCCCGACCTGCGTGACCGTGCCCCGACGTCGCCGGTCCGCGTGCTTGTCGGGCTCGGGCGTCAGGTGATGAGGCGGCCTTCGATCTCGACGTCCGGGGCGATCGCGCGCAGGCGGGTGGCCAGGGCCTCGCCGGCGGCGTGCAGGCGCTCCAGCGGGTAGGGCTCCAGGCGTTCCAGCAGGAAGAGGGCGTCGCGCGTGTCCTCGGTGATGCGGGTGCGCACGCCCTGCCGCCAGTTCCAGCGACGGCAGGTGACGCCGATGTCGTCGCGCCACACGACCTCGCCCGCGACCGGCGGCTCGTCCTCGCCGAACGTCTCGGTGCCGTCGGCGACGGTCAGCACGGCGGCGCCCGCGTAGTGGTCGAGGTCCTCGCCGCCGATCGGCAGCGCGTACTCGACGCTGACCGCGTTGTAGGCGTCGACGACCCTGCTGATCGAAGGCAGCTTGTCGGCGCGGCGCAGCAGCGCGTCCACCGACGGACGGGTCCGGTTGGGCTTCGCGCCGAACGCCCGGTAGGCCTCCCGCCAGGCGAGCACATGGGCGTCGTCCGGGTCGGCCTCCAGCGCCGCGGCGGTAAGCCAAACCCGCGACTCGGCGTCCCCCGGACCGTTCACCAGGCCGCGCGCGGCCATGGCCAGCACCGCGAAGTCCGGCCGCAGCGCGCGGACGGCGTCGGTGACGACGATCTTCTCCAGCATCCGCTCAGTATGCCGGGCTGAGCACGCCCGTCGCCGACTCGCGCCGGTGCGCCGCGTCTTCGGGCGCGACCCCGACGTCGAACCACACCCGGGTGCCGTGCGGATCGCGGGTGATGCCCCAGCGGGACGCGCACGCGTCGAGGAGTTCGCTGCCGCGTCCCGCGGTGGACTCCACGCCGACCCGGCAGAAGCACGGAACGGTCTGCGCGCCCGCGTCGGCGACGACGACCCGGGCCCAGGAGTCGGTGCGGCTGACCGTCACCGTGACGAACCCGCCCGGCTCCCCGCTGCCGGTGTGCGCGACCGCGTTCGTCACCGTCTCGCTCACCAGCAGGATCGCGTCCTCCCGGCCGGCGTGCTCCAGACCCAGCGCCGAACCCACGAAATTCCGAGCCCGACGCACCTGGTCGGCCCTGCCTGGGAAACGCACGCTGCTCACCTGTGCGGCCATACCTGCCCCCACTCCGAACTACGGCGAGTAACCACCCGATGCCCGATGGTCTCGCCAAGGCCGGGCCTGCGCAACCGATTCCCTTGTTTCCCCAGGCCGTGCGCGCGCCGTTCGGCAGAATGCCCGGCCGCCGCGCCCCGGAATCCGGTGACCGTGCGTGATCATCGGCGGGGTGCGCGGGCCGTCAGAGGAGGGCGTCGAGGGTGCCGAGCTGCCCTGGGGAGAGTTCGAGCTCGGCGGCGGCGAGGTTCTCGGCGAGATGCTCGGGCGAGGAGGTGCCCGGGGTGGGGATGAGCACCGACGAGCGGTGGAGCAGCCAGTTCAGGGCGACCTGAGCAGGCGTCGCGTCATGGAGGCGGGCGATGTCGGTGACGATCTTGTGCTCGGCGGCCTTGCGGGCGGCGTCCCCGGTGCAGGGCAGGAACGCGATGCGGCGTTCCTCGCACAGTTCGAGCAGGGCGGTCGCCGTGCGGTCGAACAGGTGGAAACGCTGCCGGACCGACACGATCTCGGTGATCTCCAGCGCGGCGCGGAGCTGCGCGGCCGACACGCCGTCCAATCCGATATGCCGGATCTTTCCTGCTTCGCGGAGCTCAACGAGGGCGCCGAGCTGCTCCGTCAGCGGAACCTGCGGGTCGATCCGGCTCAGCGTGAACAGGTCGATCGTGTCGAGCTTCAACCGGGAGAGGCTGCCCTCGCAGGCGGCGCGCAGCGCCTGCGGCCTGCCGTCGATGTGCCACTCCGTCGCCGACGTGCGGGTGACGCCGCCCTTCGTCGCCACGATCAGGCCGAGCGGATACGGGTGCAGCGCCTCGGCCACCGACTCCTCGGCGAGCCCCGGCCCGAAATCACCCGCGGTGTCGATGAGATCGACCCCGGCCTCGACCGCGCGGCGCAGCAGCGCCACCGCGTCCGCGCGTTCGCCGCGCGGCCCGAAGAGGCCGTCGCCGACGAACCGCGCGGTGCCGAAACCGAGCCGGTGCACCGGAAGGTCACTGCCGATGAAGAACATCCCGAACGACATGACGGCGACTTTACCCCGGTCCCCGACATCCCGCGTCGCAAGAGTAAGCCGGGAGTCATCCCAGCTCAGCGCATCAAGACCTGCGATAACTGACAATTCGCCGCATTAGCCAAGCGGTTTTTCCTTCCTTACCCCCATATGATCACCTGTCTCCACCCGGCCACACTGTGACCGCGGCCGGTTCGCCGGCAGGTGTCGGGGAGACACCGTTCCGGTGTCGTGTGGTGCGGTCACACGACACCGGAACCCACCCCGGGCCGTCCGGTCGAGGGTGCTCAGCGCAGGCTGCGGAAGACTCCCCCTGCGCCGCCGATCGCTCCGGTCGCGAAGAGCGGTCCACCCGGGAACACCGACAGGGACGACAGTTCGCCACCGGACGGAACCTTTGTCCACCCGCCCTTCGCGTCCCGATGGGCGAGCGCGGAGTCATAGCCGTTGACGTCGGTCGAGCCGAGGAACCAGTGGCCGCCGACGCCGTCCGCGACGGGGTGTTCCGAGTGCGTCATACGGCCGGATTTTTCGGAGATGTCCTCGCTGCGCCATCCCGTGTCCGTCTGGAACAGCAGGAAGGGCGAGACTCCGATCTCTCCGGTGATCCAGACACCTGACGCGTCGGCGGTGATGGAGTCCAACCGCGGGCCCTCCGGGCTGGGCGGGGCGTCATCGGCCGGGGGAGGTTCGGTCGGGAGCGCATCGGCGACGTCGACGGCCGCCCAGTCCTTGCCGTCGAAGCGGTGGACCGCGGCGGCGGTGATGTCGATGGCCCAGACGTCGTCGGCGGCACGGGCACTCGCCCGGAAGGCGTCGAACGGGATCTCCCGCTGCGACCAGGCCGCACCGTCGTAGTGCCAGGCCGTGTGGTCGCCGAGGAGCCAGACATCGCCACCGGCGGCGGCCAGGGTGAAGAAGCCCTCATCTGCGGGGAACGTCCTGGCGACCGTCCAGGCGCCGCCGTCCCAGTGCAGGGCCGAGGTGCCGCCGTCGTCGGTGCCGGCGAGCGCCCAGACGTCGGACGGCGAGACGGCGACGACCGAGCCGATCTCCCCGCGTTCGACCGGAAGCTCCTGCTCCGCCCAGTCCTTCCCGTCCCAGTGGAACGCCGTCGGCCGGTTCGGCCCGTCCGCCATCGGCATCCACGCCTTGATGCCGACCTTCTCCCACCCGAACGCCCACGCCTCCCGCTCCCCGGTCGCGACCACCTCCCCGAACACGACCGATCCCTCATCGGCCACCAGCTTCCACCGGTCGTTCCCGTCATCCCACGGGGCCTCCGCACCCACCCACACCACAGCGCCGAACGCGACCACGACGACACCCACCCGCTTCAGCAACATGGGACGAACAGTAGAAGCCCCGACGCAAGCGGCATATAGGTATTCATACTTAGATCCTCACCGCCCCCGGCAGGCCGACCTCACCAGGCCGCCCCACCGAAGACGATGACCGGGCCGGCTACCCCGTCGCCATGTCGACGAACCGGCTGTAGTGCCCCTGGAAGGCCACGGTGACCGTCGCCGTCGGACCATTACGGTGCTTCGCCACGATCAGGTCCGCCTCCCCCGCCCGTGGAGACTCCTTCTCGTACGCGTCCTCACGATGCAGCAGGATCACCATGTCCGCGTCCTGCTCAATGCTGTTGTGCAGGGCAATGCCGTTGGCGATGAAGTTACTGAGGCCCATGACCGTCGCGTCGAAGACCTCCTGGACGCCGATGCTCTCGACCGAGGCGATCTCGTCCCAGAACACGTCGTTGGTCGCCATCAGTTCAAGTTCGGTGCTTTCCAGCACCTCCGCCACCCGGGTGAGGCGCTGCCGTCCCGGCGCGTGCTTCCACTGGGTGCTGCCGCAGAACTTCGTACCCAGCGCCCTGGCGAACTCCCGGTGACTCATATCGCGTTCGGTGAGGATCGTCTTGACGTCGTCCCAGACCTCGACGGGAACCGTGTCACGATTCGTGTTCGCCCGCTTGGCTCGCAGGCGCGGAGCCGCCTCCCGCGCGACTTCACCGCGGGCCCCGTGCACGCCGACGTGCTCGAAGAACGCCAGCTGGTTCGGCGCGGCGTAGATGTGCAGTTGGTAAGAGGGCTCGTACCCCTCCTTCCGGGAGGTCTTGACCCGCGTGATGATGCCGAAACGGAGCAGCAGCCGCGCGACGTCGTCCACAAGGCGACGGCTGGACGAGGCGTAGTACACCCGGCACATATCGCTCTTGTCGTCCCACCACACGCAACCGTCGGTCGCCCACAGATGGCGCAGGAACAGCGCGACTTGGTCCTTCGGCAGGGAAAAGACGGGATGCGGCACGAACTTCTCGGCCGAGCGCAGGCCGAACAGACCGAGCTTGTCCAGCCACTCCGCGATCGGATTGCGCGAACCGTGCGTGAGGTGATGCGGCGAGGCCAGCCGGAGCGTCGTCACCCGGGCGTCCACGTGGTCGTCCCTGCGCACTCGCACGCCGAACCTGCGGACCGCCGACTCCTCCACGACACCGAGACATGCCTCATCCGTGCTGGCGTAGCGAATCGGCTGGCTCTTGACGAAGGAGCCGTCACCGATCAGGTGCGCGAGGACGACGATCTCGTCGTCGTCCATCCGGGCGGTGTTGAGCGGCGGCGGAACGTGCCGCGGCACCGCCACGCGGGCGCCGACGGCGAGCGAGCCGAGGTCCCGCCAGCCGCCGTAAGTGAGGAAGGGGTGGTTCATCGTCGCCTCGACCTGCCTGCCCGACGACAGCGTGACCCGGAAGACCTCCTTGTGGCCGCTGGAGAACGCATGGGTGAGCGTCCTGGGCACGTACTTGAGGCGGTCGTCCAGCGCCCACACGGGAATGTCCCGCGCACCGCTGGCGAACAGTTCCCCGATGGTCACCTCCTCGTTGTTGTCGGCGCGCATCAGCCTGGTGGAGGCGGTGACACAGCCCGATTCGCGAAGGTCGGAGACCATGGGGCGTTTGTCGGTGCGCTGTTCCGGGCCTCGGTTGAGCTGGGAGAGGGCGATGACGGGGACCTGGAGCTCCTTGGCGAGGAGCTTCAGGGAGCGGGAGAACTCCGAGACCTCGACCTGGCGGCTTTCGACCCGTTTGCCGGAGGACATCAGCTGGAGGTAGTCGATGACGACGAGGCGGAGGTCGTGCTGCTGCTTGAGGCGGCGGCACTTGGCGCGGATCTCCATCATCGACATGTTGGGCGAGTCGTCGATGAAGAGGGGAGCCTCGGCCACCTCGCTCATGCGGCGGGCGAGCCTGGTCCAGTCGTCGTCGTTCATGGTGCCGGAGCGCATCGCGTGCAGCGCCACCCGCGCCTCCGCCGACAGCAGACGCATCGTGATCTCGTTCCGGCCCATTTCCAGGCTGAAGAACGCCGAGGTCAGACCGTGCCTGATGGACGCGGCCCGCACGAAGTCCAGCGCGAGCGTGGAGTTGTGGGTGGCCACCATGCGCCGCCCAGCGAGGTACAGCCGGTCCGCCGCGTCCACCTGCACGCACTTGACCGGCCGAGACGGCACCGGCCGTACCGCGACGATCCGCCGCTCGCCGGCCACCGGCCCGGCCTCCCGCCGCGCCTCCTTGTGCGCACGCTCCTTCACCGAGTCCCGGAAGACCTCTTCGTCGGTGACGAACACGATGTCCGCCCGCTCCCCGGTCTCGCCGGGCAGGGCCGGGCGCCGGGTGCAGGGGTGGGCGAGGGTGGCCAGGAGTTCGGCGACGGAGTCGGCGAGGGCGGCGGGAAGCGCGGGCAGGGTGATCGTGCCGTCGGGGCGGGACAGACCCGCCGCGTCGAGGATTCCGGCGAGGAGGGCGCGGCGCTGCGGCGCGGAAGCGCGCAGGTAGGCGCTCGGGAGCCCGGAGTCCGCGGCGAGTTCGTTCTCCCCAGGCCGTGGACGACCGGCGAGCGCACCCTCGACGCGCATCGCGAGTTCGCCCTCGACGGGTGAGGCGACCGCGGCGGAGGCGACGAGCGCGCCGAAGGCGTAAGGCGCGACGGGGAGGGGTGCCGATGGCAGGACCAGCGGAGCGTGCAGGGCGACGGTATGGGCCGGCGAACCGTCGGAGGCGAGAAGGGACGCCGCGATCTCGGCCGTGGTCCTCACCGCCTCGACGCCGGAGGACTCCAGGGTCGTCCACAGGTGCTCGGCGTCGGCGACGATCCTGGCGCCGTCGCAGAACTCCACCTCGAAGCAGGGGCGGCCCTCCATCACCTCACTGATCGCGGTGACGGCCACGGGGCGGCCATCGGAGCCGAGCAGGAGATCGCCCGGGGCCGCGGCGCGCATGGTGGTCCAGCCCGCGGGGGTCGGGAGCGGGGTGTCGAGATCCAGCGCCTTGCCCATCGCGGGCCGGGCCGCGATGACGATCATCTGGCCGCCGTGCAGGCCGTTGGTGAGCGCGTCGAGATCGGTGAAGCCGGTGGGCACGCCGACCATCGAGCCGTCGCGGCTGCCGATCGCCTCGATCTCGTCGAGCGCGCCCGGCATGATGTCGCCGAGCTGGAGGTAGTCCTCGCCGGAGCGCTTGTCGGCGATCGCGTAGACCTCGGCCTGGGCCTGGTCGAGCAGATCGTCGGCGTCGGCGCCCGCGGTGTAGCCGAGCTGGACGATGCGGGTGCCCGCCTCGACCAGGCGGCGCAGCACCGAGCGCTCCTGCACGATCTTGGCGTAGTACCCGGCGTTGGCGGCCGTGGGCACGGAGTTGATGAGCGTGAACAGGTACGGGGCGCCGCCGGTGCGGGTGTGCTCGCCGCGCTTGGTCAACTCGGCCCCGACGGTGACGGCGTCGGCGGGTTCGCCGCGGCCGTACAGATCGAGGATGACGTCATAGATGACCTGGTGCGCGGGCCGGTAGAAGTCGTTGGAGCGCAGCTCCTCGACCACGTCGGAGATGGCGTCCTGCGCCAGCATCATGCCGCCCAGCACGCACTGCTCGGCATTGAGGTCGTGCGGCGGCACCCGCTCGAACTCCGATTCCTGCCTGGGGATCTCGGCGATGCTCACCCCGCACACCTCCGCTCTCCGGGCAGACCTGCCCCACCGTTCTAACCCGACCGTCTGACATTCTCGGACCGAAGCGGAGCGACTCCAACTCAGCCCTGTGGATAACCCTGTGGATGACCTGTGCAGAGGTCCCCCCAGCCTGTGGATAACCTGTGGACAACTTGGGGACAACCGCGTTGCCAGATCACGAAATGAGGCCCTGAGCTGCGGAAGTACGATCCACAACCTGTGGATGACGAAAACCCTCGAGAAAACCTCGACACCGCGCGCGGCGGAGGCCTCAACGGAGAGATCCTCAGGCTCGCGATCCCGGCATTCTTCGCGCTCGTCGCCGAACCGCTCTTCCTGCTCTCCGACGCCGCGATCGTCGGACGGCTCGGCACCGCGCAACAGGCCGGGCTGACGATCGCCGGACAGGCCATGGCGACGGTCGTCGGGTGCTGCGTCTTCCTCGCCTACGCCACGACCGCCGCCGTCGCCCGCCAGGTCGGCGCGGGACGGCGCCGAGAGGCGACCCGTCAGGGCGTCGACGGCATCTGGCTCGCGCTTATCCTCGGCGCCTTCATCGTCGCCGCGGGGGTGCCCCTCGCCCCCGCCATCGTCGGATTCCTCGGCGAGAACCCCTACGCGACCGAATACCTGCGGGTCGCTCTCCTGGGCGCCCCCGGCATGCTCGTCGTCCTCGCCGGGACGGGCATCCTGCGCGGCCTCCAGAACGGGCGGTTCCCCCTGGCCGTCTCGGTGGCCATGTTCGCCCTGAACCTCGGGCTCAACGTGCTGTTCGTGCTCGTCCTCGACTGGGGCATCGCCGGATCGGCGTGGGGCACCGTCACCGCGCAGACCGCGGGCGGACTCGTCTACCTGGGCGCGGTCGTCTCCCTCGCACGAAAGCACCGGGCAGGGCTGCGGCCCGACCTGCGGGGTCTGCGCACGGCCGCGGCCTCCGGCTTCGCCCTCGTCATCCGTACGGTGACGCTCCAGGCGACGCTCGTGTTGTCCACAAGGGCGGCCGCCCATCAGGGCACTGATGTGGCCGCCGCCTACGGCATCAGCTCCCGCATCTGGATGCTGTCGTCGTTCCTGCTCGACGCGGTGGCCATCGCCGGGCAGTCGCTGCTGGGGCGTCATCTGGGGGCCGGGGACGTCGCCAGGGCGCGCGCCGTGACGCGCCGGATGCTCTGGTGGGGGCTCGGCGCCGCGTGCGCGTTCGGCGCCGTGCTCCTGGCCACCCGCACGGCGATCCCCCCTCTGTTCGACGCCTCCCCCTCCGTCTCTGCGCTGCTGCTGCACGCGCTCGTGGTCGTCGCGCTCATCCAGCCGCTCGGCGGCCTGGTGTTCGTGCTCGACGGCGTCCTCATCGGCGCGGGCGACATGCGCTACCTCGCCTGGGCCGGAGTGGCGACCTTCGCGGCGTTCGTCCCGGCGGTACGGCTCGCCGCGGACCACGGGATCGTCGCACTGTGGGTCTCCCTCGGCTGGTGGATGCTGATCCGGCTCGGCACGCTGGCCTTCCGCGCGCGTTCCGGCCGCTGGCTCGTGACGGGCGCCGTCCGCTGAGAGCTGCCCCGGACTCCCGATTCGAAAACATGCTCGAATTGTCAGTGGGGCGCGCTAGACTTCGAACATGCGTTCACCACACGGGGAAAGGCTGGCCCGGCTCAGCCAGGCGATCGACGAGCTGTCGGCGCACGGTCTCGCCGGCCTGCCACCTGATCTGCTCGCCGAGCGCGTCGAGCACATCTTCACACTCGTGGAGGGCATCGACCCGGAGTCCGCCCGGCGCCGCACCCGCCGAGCCGTCATCGAGAACTGACGGGGCATCTCGGAGATCAGGACGGCACACAGACGGGACGGCGTGGAAACGAGCGAGGCCCGCATCCGATGCGGATGCGGGCCTCGCGCGGCTGCTGGTGAGCGTCAGGCGACGGTCAGGTTGACCGTTCCGCCGATCTCCGAGTGGAGACGGACGGTGACCTGGTGGGCGCCCACGGTCTTGATCGGGTTCGAGATCTCGATGCGGCGCTTGTCGAGGTCCGGACCGCCGGCCGCCTTGACGGCGTCGGCGATGTCACCGGCGGTCACGGCGCCGAACAGGCGACCGCTCTTGCCGGACTGGGCCTTGACGACGACCTTGAGGCCCTTGAGGGAGTCGGCGACTTCCTTGGCCTGGTCGAACGTCGCGATCTCGCGGGCGGCGCGCGCCTTCTTGATCACGGCGATCTGCTTCTCGGCGCCCTTGGTCCACAGGATCGCGAACTGGCGGGGCACGAGGTAGTTGCGGCCGTAGCCGTCCTTGACCTCGACGACGTCGCCCGGCGCACCGAGGCCGGCCACCTGCTGGGTGAGGATGAGCTTCATTATGTTCGTCCCCTTCCTAGCGAGCGGTCGAGGTGTACGGGAGCAGCGCCATCTCACGAGCGTTCTTGATCGCCGTAGCGACATCACGCTGGTGCTGGGTGCAGTTGCCCGTCACCCGGCGAGCGCGGATCTTTCCGCGGTCGGAGATGAACTTCCGGAGGAGGGTCGTGTCCTTGTAGTCCACGTAGGAGATCTTCTCCTGGCAGAACAGACAGACCTTCTTCTTCGGCTTGCGGGGCGGTGGCTTGGCCATCGTGGTGCTCCTAGAGTGCAGAGCCCTGCGTTATGCAGGAATGGACATCATGGACAGAATACTTCGTTTAGAACGGGGGCTCGTCGGAGTAGCCTCCGCCGGACGGGGCGCTGGTGGCCCAGGGGTCGTCAGCGGGCGGGGCCTGGCCGCCGGAGTTGCCTCCGCCGCCCTGGTAACCGCCGCCGCCACCCTGCTGGTAGCCGCCGCCTCCGCCGCCGCCCTGGTAACCGCCGCCGCCTCCGCCGCCGAAACCGCCACCGCCCTGACGGGAGGTCTTGGTCACCTTGGCCGAGGCGTTCTTGAGCGACGGGCCCACTTCGTCGGCCTCGATCTCGTAGACGGTGCGCTTCTCGCCTTCGCGCGTCTCGTAGGAGCGCTGCTTGAGGCGGCCCTGGATGATCACGCGCATACCGCGCTGGAGGCTCTCCGCGCAGTTCTCCGCCGCCTGACGCCAGACGTTGACCGTGAGGAAGAGGCTTTCGCCGTCCTTCCACTCATTGGTCGCCTTGTCCAGGAAACGCGGCGTGGACGCGACCCGGAAGGACGCGACGGCCTGCCCGGACGCGGTGAACCGCAGGTTCGGGTCCTCGACGAGGTTGCCGACGAGGGTGATCGTGGTGTCGCCTGCTGCCATGGGTTATCGCTCCCGCCTGGAGTGTGGGGCCGGTCGCCGGAGGACTAGTCGCTGAGGACTAGTGGACCTCGGGACGCAGAACCTTGGTGCGCAGCACCGACTCGCTCAGGTTGAGCTGGCGGTCGAGCTCCTTGACCAGCGCGGGCTCCGCGGTGAGGTCGACGACGGCGTAGATGCCTTCGGACTTCTTCTGGATGTCGTACGACAGGCGCCGACGGCCCCAGACGTCGACCTTCTCGACCGATCCGCCGCCGGTCTTGACGACGTTCAGGAACTGGTCGACGGTGGGGGTGATCGCGCGCTCGTCGAGCGACGGGTCGAGGATCACCATGACTTCGTAGCGACGCATGAGGTCCCTACCTCCTCTGGACTGATGCGGTCACGGCGTGTCCGTGACAGGAGGGCTAGCTGCCTGCCCGTCCGTGCTCTGCGCACAGTACGGGACCGGACCACAGTACCAGCGCGTCGCAGGTCGTCATGCCGCGTTGGCGCGCCGCCTGTCCAGCTCGGCCATGAGGTCGAACATCCGGGCGCGCATGCGCGCCGTCTGGGTGGTCAAGGTGGACAGTTCGTCGATCAGCGCGTGGTCGTCGAGCTGTGCGAATTCATTCACACCCTGCTCAGCAGACCGCCCGGCGTGCCTCGCCGTCTCCTCTACCATCCGGTCCTCCTCCCTATCGAAGTCGTGTTCGACTCTAGCCTCTGCGGGTGACAAAACGGGGTCCAAGCTGTGGACTCGCCGATAATCTGACTCGTATGCGCATCGGAGCCCACGTCAGAGCACTCGATCCGATCGAGGCCGCGGCCGAGGTCGGGGCCGAGGTCGTCCAGATCTTCATCGGCGATCCCCAGAGCTTCAAGGCCCCCGTCGCCCCGGACGGGCTGGCGGAGGCGATCGCGGCGTCGGACGTCGAGGTCTTCGTCCACGCCCCGTACCGGATCAACGTGGCGACCACCAACAACCGGATCCGCATCCCCAGCCGCAAGCTGCTCCAGCAGCACCTGCACGCCGCCGCGGCCATCGGCGCCAAGGGCCTGATCGTGCACGGAGGCCACCTGGGCGACACCGACGACCCGCAGGTCGGGTTCGACAACTGGCGCAAGGTCTTCGAGCGGCTCGACTGCCCGGTCCCGCTGCTGATCGAGAACACCGCGGGCGGCGGCAACGCCATGGCCCGGCGGTTCGACCGGATCGCCCAGCTCTGGGAAACCCTGGACGGCGTCGACGGGATGGCGGAGAAGGTCGGCTTCTGCCTGGACACCTGCCACGCGCACGCGGGCGGAGAGGCCCTGATCGACGCCGTCACCCGGATCAAGGCGATCACCGGCCGGATCGACCTGATCCACTGCAACGACAGCCGCGACGCGTTCGACTCCGGCGCCGACAGGCACGCCAACCTGCGCAAGGGCCAGATCGACCCCGAGCTGATCCTCGCCGTCTGCCGGGAGGCCGCCGCCCCGATCGTCGTGGAGACGCCGGGCGAGGGGCAGGCCGAGGACATCGCGTGGCTGCGCGAGTCCCTGACGGCCGCGGAGGGCTAGCCGTCCAGTTCGGGGAGGCCGGGCAGTTCGCCCGGACCGGCCGGGAGCAGCACGAACATCGGGGTCTCGCTCTCGGCCCACGCCTCGACGGCGTCGCCGAAGACCTCGAGCGCGGTCGCGAAGACCTCGGGCGCCGCCTCCGACAGCTCGCGCCAGCCCGGCCAGACGATCAGGTAGCCCACCTGGGCGGGCAGCCATTCCATGTCGGTGAGCAGGTCGTAGCAGGCGTCCCAGCTATGGGCGTTGTAGTACTCGGGGAACTCCAGCACCTCGCCCACGTGCGCCAAGAACGCGTCCTTGTCTTCGGCGGGGCCCAGGCCGAAGACCTCCCACCCGCCGTCTTCCGCGGCGATGAGCCAGGGCGGCATCTCCACGTCGGTATGGCCGCCGCTCATCGCCAGCGGTAGCGCGAGCCGCCCTTCGGGGGTCCTCGTGGGGGTCGCCGGAGACGGCGCCCTGCGCACGGTGCGGAACAGCTCCGCCGGGTCGATCTCCCAGCGGTAGACGCCGGGCGTCCCCTGGCCGGCGATCACGTCTTCGAGCCCCTGCATGCCTTCCTCAGCCGGTGATCCGCAGGAATGTGCGGTAGTGATCGGGCGAGTAGTAGCGCTCTCCGCCCTCGCCCACGACGATCCGCCGCGGCCCCCTGTAGTGCTGGCCGGGCGCGGCGACGGTGAACTCCCGATAGTACCCACGGGGGTGTGCCGGCAGGAGCCTCTCCCGGTTGACGAAGACCGACCCGTCCCGTCGATAAGGGTAGGGGCCGCCTGCGGCGATGAGGGTCAGGGTCTTCTGGGCTGCTCTGGGGAGATCCGCGAACTCGATCGTCGCGTGCGCGACCGTCGTCTGGACGGCGGTGCGGACGGTGGTCGTCGAAGACCCACAGGCCGGGACGGACAGCAGGAGGAGGACGGGGAGGATCGCGCGTATCGCTGTGATCACGGTGCGTGATCTTAGGGCGGACGCCGCGTCAGATGCCGAATCCCCAGTTCAGCAGGCGGGTGGCGTCGGTGAAGCGGCGGCTCGCGGTGGGGGCGCCGAGGATCACGCCGATCTGGATCTTCTTGCCGCGCTGGGCGGCGAACAGAAGGCAGTACCCGGCCTTCGAGGTGTACCCGGTCTTGATGCCCAGGCCGCCCTCGTACTTGCCGATCAGGGTGTTGGTGTTCTTCCAGGTGTAAGAACGGTCGTTCAGGCTGCGCACCGTGATCTTCTTCGTGGCGAAGATCTTCTTCAGGGTCGGGAAGCGCAGTGCGTACCGGCCGAGCTTCACCTGCGAGGCGGCCGTCGAGTACGTCGAATACTGCGACGGGTAAGGCAGGCCGTCGAAGTTGGCGTACTTGGTGTTCGCCAATCCCAGCCGCTTGGCCTCGGCGTTCATCTTCTTGACGAACCCGTCGTATCCGGGGCCGTAGGTGTCGGCGAGGGCGGCCGCGGCGTCCGCGCCGGACTCCAGGAGGGTGCCGTAGAGCAGGTCGCGGACCTTGACGCGGTCGCCCACGACGAGACGGGCCTCGGTCGCGCCCCATTTGTCGCCGTACGTGGTGTACTTCCGCTTGATCTTGATCGGCCGGTCCAGATCGGTCTCGGTGCGGAGCACGACGATGGCCGTCATGACCTTGGTGAGACTCGCGATCGGGCGCTTGGTGTCGGCCTTGCTCTTCCAGATCGTCCTGCCGTTGAGGCTGAGCAGACCCGCCCCCGCCTTGATCGACGAGGGCGGCTTCGTCACGTCGGGAGCGGCGGCGGCAGGGGCTGCGGGGACGGCGACGAGGGCCGCACCGGCGGCCACGGCGGCGATCAGCTTGCGCACGACGCTCCCGGATCTTTCGGTTCAGGACGGTCGCCACCTTGTCAGCCGACACTGACATCACGCAAACCGCACGGGCTCGAAGAAAGTTGTCCACAGATTCGATCGCCGTCCGCTGCGGGGCGATCGCGGAGCGCATGCTGGGGGCATGACGCAAACGACGTTGTTCTCGATGCCCGGATCGCGGTTCGCGTTCGTCAGCCTGCGCGGGCGGGGGCCGCTCGCCGAACGGGCGCGGCGGCTCGGTGCCGCCGAGCCCGGGGCCGTCCTCAGGCTGCGCACGGCCGCCCATCTGTGGGGGCTCGCGGTGCCCCGCCGCCCCGCGGAGGCGATTCCGCTGGACGTCGCGCTGCCCGATCCGCGCGGCGCGCCCCTGCCGTCGCCGGATCTCACGGAGAGGGACGGGCGGGTGCTCACCACCCTGGAGCGGACCGTGTTCGACTGCGCGCGGGAGCTCCCCCGATATGACGCGCTCGCCGTCGTCGACCAGGCACTGGCCCTGGGCGTCGGCCGGGAGGCATTGGCGGGCCGGGCACGGCGCGCACGGGGCCGGGGCACCGCCCAGGCCGTCGCCGTCATCCGGATGGCCGATCCCGGGGCCGAATCCCCCGGCGAGTCGCTCGTGCGCGGGGTCGTCATAGACGCGGGCTTCCCCAAGCCGTCCTGCCAGGTCCCGGCCCTCCCGACCGGCTACCGCCTCGATCTGGGCCACCCCGAGTACCGCAGCGCCCTCGAATACGACGGCGAGGCCTTCCACACCGGCCGTGCCAACCGCACCCGCGACGCCCTTCGCCACGCCGTCCTGGCCGAAGCCGGCTGGCGCGTCCTCCCCGTCACCGCGGAGTTCCGCACCGCCCCCGCGCCCTTACCTCTCCGCCTGGCTCACCATCCTCCAGAACTCCGGCTGGACCCCTGCCCCCGCCCACCTCAGCCAGATCGCCACCCACATAACCCGCCTGACCCGCCCCCGAGACCGCCGCAGCCTCTTCTAGCCACCCCCTACAGGCCGCCCGGGGCCCAAGGCCATGGACGAGCCCACGGACGCCGGACGCCGGGGGGCCGGGACCGGGCCGATGCCAGCCCCGCGCCCCCAGGCGCCCAGGGCCTGGGCCATGGGCCAGGCCAGCGCCCACAGGCGCCGCCATGGACCGACGGCTCTTGGGAGCGGGGCGGCCCGGGGACGAGGCGTGCGCGGGACGGGCCGGGTGGCGTTCGGGTGGGGTCGGCCGGTCCACCGGCCCCGCAGCGCCTGAGCCCCCGTACCCCTCCTGAGGAGGTGACGTCCGGGTGGGGTCAGCCGGTCCACTGGCCCTGGGTGAAGGAGGCGGTGAAAGCGACCATCAAAGGGAGAGAGATCGACAGGTAGACGGCGAGGAGCCAGCGGTGGCGGGACATGAGGTGGCCGAGAACGATCCAGAGGGGGAACCAGAGGAGGGTGGCGCGGCCGATGGAGAGGTAGAAGCTCGACGTCATGAAGGCGGCGAGCTGGGTGGCGACATAGACGAATTCGGGCCACTGGCGCTGGTGCAGGAGCCAGGCGACGAGGAGGACGCCGACGGCCGCCGCGGCGATCTCGACGCGGAACGCGTTCGTCCACTCCGACTGGATCTGGAAGGCGTTGACCCAGGTCGTCTTGAAGGACTCCCACGGCATGACGGTCTGCCGGTTCCAGCCCTTCTCCTGGGCGTGCTGCCAGGCCATCATGTCGCCGGTCTCGTACCAGAGGTAGCCCATGTAGGCGGCGATCGAGACGAAGGGGGCGATAAGGAAGGGTGCTTTGCGCCAGT
This sequence comes from Actinocorallia herbida, assembly GCF_003751225.1. Classification (NCBI taxonomy): domain Bacteria; kingdom Bacillati; phylum Actinomycetota; class Actinomycetes; order Streptosporangiales; family Thermomonosporaceae; genus Actinocorallia; species Actinocorallia herbida. Next base: position 9,160,045 of record NZ_RJKE01000001.1, on the reverse strand, counting down.
TGCGGGCCTTGCGGCCGTGCGGTCCGACGAGGAACTCGACGATCATGGCGAGTGCGAGGAACAGGCCGGTGATCCGGACGACCGAGGCCGCCGCGGCGAGAAGCGCGGCGTACTCCCAGCGCCCCTTCTTGGCGAGCAGCCAGGCGGGCAGCGCCAGGGCGAGGAAGAGCGCCTCGGAGTAGGCGGCGAAGAGGAACACCGCACACGGGCTGGTGATGATCGCCAGCACGGCGAGGAAGCCGGGCCTGCCCCACCAGGCCTCCGGCCGCTCCTCCGTGCCCGCGTCCAGATCCGCGCCGCCTGGCGCGGTCGCGCCCCTCCGCCGCTCCGCGGCCCCCGCGGACCCGGGACGCTCGGTGCCCACCCCGACGGCCCCGAACTCGGCAGTCCGCTCACCGACCCGCCCGGAGACCCCACCCGAAGCCCGCTCGGCGGCGCTCTCCGCACCGAACCCGGAGGCACGCCCGGACCCGCTGGACGCATGCTCGGCACCGCGATCCGGGATCCACTCGGCGGCGTGGTCCCGGTCCCGCCCAGCGACGAATCCGGAAGTGCGCTCGGTGGCCCCGCCCGCACGATCCGAGGGGTGTTTCCCGGCGTGATCGCGGGTGCGTCCTGAACCGGGAGCGCGCTCGGAGGAGCCGTCCAGGGCGGAGGTGCGGGATGGGGGGGCGCCTATGCGGTGGCGGAGGAAGGTGGGGGTGGAAGTGGGGAGATCGGTCAGGCGAGAGAGGGCGATGGCGACGACGGGGCCGGCGAGCAGGGAGATGAGGAGGCCGGCGGCGCGGTAGTCCGAGACGACGAGGCCCACGAACCGGATGACCAGGGGGTATCCGGGGAAGAAGGCGGGCCAGCTTTCCGGGTCGTAGACGTCCGGGGGGCCGCCGCTGTAGCCGTAGGTCGCGAGCCACCAGAACCGGTCGGCGTCCCAGCGGTTCCAGCGGGTCAGGTAGTCCGGCCAGGGCCCGTCGTGCGGGATCACCCGGATCGCCACGATCGAGAACCAGGCCACCGCGAGCGCGGCGGTCAGCCACGCGCCTGCCGCGGTCCGGTCAGCCCTCCGAGGGATCAGCCTCTTCATACTGAGGCGTTCTACCACGCCCGCCCTCTGCCCCCTGTAAACACCGCCAAACCCCCGCACCTCAGCCCTGCCCGGTGGCGGCGGGAAAGGGGGAAGGGCCCGTGCTCCGGAGCACGGGCCCTTCCCTTGAGGCTATTGCGCTGTTTGTCTGTTGCCTTGGCCCTGGCCGTTGTTCTGTTGGTTCGGGACGTTCGGGTCGTAGTCGTTCGGGTCCTGGTCGGCGGTGACACCGTCGCCGTCGTTGTCGACGTGGGCCTGGTCGCCGCCGTCCTGCGTGGCGCAGGCCGGGTAGTCGGCGTGCGCGACGCAGAACCAGTCCGGCGGGTCGTTCTCGGTGCCGGGCGGCGGCTTGGTCGCGTCACAGGCGGGCGGGAGCTGGCCGACCTGGCAGCCCGGCAGGTCCTGCTGACCGCCGCCACCGTCGCCGTGCCCGTTGTTCTCGCACTGGTTCATGATCTGCTCGATCGGACCGCACTTGTCGGTCTTGGTGGGCTTCGGCTTCAGCGTGTCCCACTTCATCGTGTCGCCCGTGTAGGTGGGCGTCGGGAACTGCTCGAGGTCCGAACCCGCCAAGGCCTTGTCCATGAAGGCCTTCCAGATGAGCGCCGGGTAGTGGCCACCGTAGGAGGCGGACTCCCCGATATAGGGCTCCATCGACTTGCTCTTCTGGTGGTACACCGTCGCGGCCGCGGAGTACTGCGGCGTGTAGCCGACGAACCAGGTGGCGGCCCCTTCGTCGGTGGTGCCGGTCTTGCCCGCGGCGGGCTGGCCGTTGACGAGCCGTGCCTCCTTACCGGTACCGCTGGTGACGACCGCCCTCATCGCCTCGGTGGCCTGGGCCGCCTGGTCCTCGGTGAGGACCTGCTTCTTCTTCCAGGGCAGAGGGACTTCGGATTCCTTGCCGGTGCCGCTGTCCTTGTGGGTGATCTTGGTGATCAGGTGCGGAGTGTACGCGGTGCCGCCGTTGGAGAACGCGGCGTAGCCCGCGGCCTGGTACATGGCCGGGACGTTGGAGACACCGAGCGAGAGGCTCGGGTTGGCCGGATCCATGCCTTCGGTCGGCAGGCCGAAGTCCTTGGCCTTCGCGATCACCTTGTCCAGGCCGACCTTGATGCCGAGCTTGACGAACGAGGAGTTGATCGACTGCTCGGTCGCCTTGACCAGGGTGATCGCCTGGCCCTCACTGTGCGCGCTGCGCATCCAGTAGCCGCCCCGCTGGTCCTGGCACACCGTCTCGCTCTTGGCGTCCGCGATCACGTCACCGGTGGTCTTGTCGAGACAGATGAGTCCGCGGCCCTCGATGAGGGACTTGACGTTGAAGCCCTCGGAAAGCGCGGTCGCCAGCACGTAGGGCTTGAACGACGAACCGATCTGCGGCTGGTCGACCAGGGCCGCGTTCGGCATGTTGCGCTTCGGGTTGCCGCCGTAGAAGGCGACGATCGAGCCGTCCTTCGGGTCCACCACGACCAGGCCCGAACGGATGATCTTCTCGTTCTTCTTGGAGAGCGTGGCGTCGGGGCCGGCCTTCTTGACGGCCTCCTCGGCGTAGTCCATCAGCTTCGGGTTGAGGCTGGTGTAGATCTTGTATCCACCGGAGGTGGTGACCGCCGTCTCGTCGAAGTCCGGGATCTGCCCCAGTTCGCTGAGCACCCGGTCGAGGATGTAGGCCTGCTGGCTGTCGGACTGCGGGGCAGCGTTCTCCTTGACCTTCGGGAACTTCATCGCGTCCCGCTTGCCCTTTTCGAGCCAGCCCTCGGTGACCATGCCGTTGAGCACGTAGTTCCACCGATCGACGAGCGCGGTGTGGCAGGGCAGGTCTTCCTTCTTCGGGTCGTCCCACCCGCAGAAGTAACCCGGCTGCTGGATCATCGCGGCGAGCATGGCGCCCTCCTCGACGGAGAGCTTGCTGATGTCCTTCCAGAAGTACGCCTTGGACGCCGCCTGGATCCCGCTCGCGTTCCGGCCGAACGGGATCGTGTTCAGGTAGTTCTTCATGATCTCGTCTTTGGAGTACTTCCCCTCGAGCTTGAGGGCGGTGAAGATCTCCTTGACCTTGCGGGTGACGCTGCGGTCGGTGCTCAGCGTGTTCAGCCGGTTGCGCGCGAGCTGCTGGGTGATCGTCGAGCCGCCCTCGACGCTGCCGCCGGTGACGGTCTTCATGGCGGCACGCGTCATGCCCTTGATCGAGATGCCGGGGTCGGTCTCGAAGCCGCGCTGCTCGGCCGCCATGACGGCCTGGCGGACATGGACGGGCACGGCGGCGAGCTCGACGTCCTCCCGGTTGGCGGCCATGCTGAACATGACCTTTTCCTTGCCCTTCTTGCCGTCCCAGTAGACGGAGGTGCGCTGGAAGTCCACGCCCTCCTGGAGGTTGGCCGAGTTGGTCAGGTCCGGGGTCGGGGTGGAGGCGTAGCCGATGCCGACGAGGCCCAGCATCGCGACGAGGCCGACCGCGCAGACCGCGGCGACGATCTTCCAATTCGGGACGTACTTCTTCCAGCCCTCTTTGCCGCCGCCCCCCTTGCCGCGCCGGCCACGGCCACGGCCGCCGCCGCCACGGCCGCCGTCGTCGCCGACGTCGACGCCGGGCGGGTTGTCGACCTGGATCGGTCCGCCGTCGAGGACGGTGACGGCCGGGTCCGCGCCGTAGCCGTCATGTGCCTCGTAGCCGTTCTGGTGGGCGGCGTAAGACTGATCGGCGTAGGTCTGGTCGGCGTAGTGGTCCCCGTACCCCTGGTCGCCGTATCCCTGGCCGTCGTACTGCTGGCCGAAGGCCTGACCGCCCGCGGCGTCGAAGGACGTGTGATCGTCGTAGCCCTGCTGCGCCGGCACGTACCCGTTCTGGTCGGCGAAGCCGCTCTGGTCGCCGTACTCGTCGTACGCACCGTACTGTGTCGGTGGCGCGGAGTTACCGTACTGGGACTCGCGGTAGATCTGTTCGCGCCCCTGGGGCGGCGCCGGCCGGAACCAGTCGTCCTCCGGCAGGTCCCCTGAGGGGCCACCGGATCCATACGGCGGATTACTCACACGACCTCTTCAGCTGGGGTGCGGGGCCGGGGGACCCCACACGGCGGCACTGCCGGGGCCGGTCTGGCGGGGGGCAAAGCCCAGCAGCGTCAGGTGTCTAACGGGTCATCGTACCGACGGGGCCCACTCCACCGGTGCGGTATAGCCCACACCGTTCCTTCACCGTTGCGAGGAATGAGGCGGCTTGCGGAGTTGGTTAACACTACGTATCTTTGCGATGTATCGAAGCGATACATTCACACGATACATCTAGCTGAGCTACCGCGGAGGGGAAGCATGGTCAGCAAGAGGGGCGGCGTGTTGGAACTCGCCGTGCTCGGCTTGCTCCACGAGTCCCCGATGCACGGGTACGAGCTGCGCAAACGGCTCAATACCCTGCTCGGCATGTTCCGGGCGTTCTCCTACGGCACGCTGTACCCCTGCCTCAAGCAGCTCCTCGCACAGGGGCTGATCACCGAGGACGAGGACGAGCAGCCACCGGCGACGCTCCAGAGCAAACGGGCCAAGATCGTCTACAAGCTGACGGCCGAGGGCAAGGAGCAGCTGCAGAAGCTCCTCACCGAGGCCGGCCCCGCGGCCTGGGAGGACGAAGGATTCGGCGTTCATTTCGCCTTCTTCGCCCAGACCCGGGCCGATGTGCGGCTGCGGATCCTCGAAGGCCGGCGCAGCCGGCTGGAGGAGCGCCTCGACCATGTGCGCACCGCGCTCACCCGCACCCGGGAGCGGTTCGACAGCTACACGCTGGAGTTGCAGAACCACGGGCTCGAATCCGTCGAGCGCGAGGTCAGGTGGCTGAACGAGCTGATCGGGCGGGAGCACGCGCGAGCGGCCGATGAGCGTCAGCGGGCAGACGAGACAGATGTACATGACGACAACGAAACGGACGCTCCCCGTCGGGGGACGTCTCCCTCATAAGAGCCTGGGGATCTTCCCCCAGACCCGGTGAGATAGAGAAAAGGAGCAACCGGATGGGTTCGGTGCGCGTAGCCATCGTTGGAGTGGGCAACTGCGCCTCTTCGCTCGTCCAGGGTGTCGAGTTCTACAAGGACGCGGCGCCCGATCAGCGGGTCCCCGGGCTGATGCACGTTCAGTTCGGCGACTACCACGTGGGCGACGTGGAGTTCGTGGCGGCGTTCGACGTGGATGCGAAGAAGGTCGGGCAGGACCTCGCGCACGCCATCCACGCGAGCGAGAACAACACGATCAAGTTCGCTGATGTCCCGCCGACCGGGGTGACCGTGCAGCGCGGGCACACCTTCGACGGCCTGGGCGAGTACTACCTCGACATGGTCGAGGAGTCCGACGCGACCCCGGTCGACGTCGTGCAGGCGCTCAAGGACGCCAAGGTCGACGTCCTGGTCTCCTACCTTCCGGTGGGCTCGGAAGAGGCCGACCGCTTCTACGCCCAGGCGTGCCTCGACGCCAAGGTGGCGTTCGTGAACGCCCTGCCGGTGTTCATCGCGTCCGACCCGGAGTGGGCGCAGAAGTTCGTCGACGCGGGTGTCCCGATCGTCGGCGACGACATCAAGTCCCAGGTCGGCGCGACCATCACGCACCGCGTCATGGCCAAGCTGTTCGAGGACCGCGGCGTGGAGCTGCTGCGCACGTACCAGCTCAACTTCGGCGGCAACATGGACTTCATGAACATGCTGGAGCGCAAGCGCCTGCAGTCCAAGAAGATCTCCAAGACGCAGTCGGTCACCTCGCAGATCCCGCACGAGATGGCCAAGGCCGACGTGCACATCGGCCCGTCCGACCACGTGCCGTGGCTGGACGACCGCAAGTGGGCGTACGTCCGCTTGGAGGGCAAGTCCTTCGGCGACACCCCGCTGAACCTGGAGTACAAGCTGGAGGTCTGGGACTCCCCCAACTCCGCCGGTGTCATCATCGACGCCGTCCGCGCCGCGAAGATCGCCAAGGACCGCGGCATCGGCGGCCCGATCCTCTCGGCGAGCTCGTACTTCATGAAGTCCCCGCCGGAGCAGTACAACGACGACGAGGCCCGCCTCGCCGTCGAGGCGTTCATCCGCGGTGACGTCGAGCGCTGACCCCGCTCGTCCTTCTCAGGACACGTCAAGGCCCGGCAGGCTCTGCGCCTGCCGGGCCTTCGTCGTTCTCGGAGGCGCCTTCACCACTAATCTCGTCTATTCTTATAGGAAATATCTAGATCTGGAGGTCTCGTTGAGCGTCACCGACGAACTGCTGGCCAACGCCGAGCGCTACGCCGCGTCCTTCGACAAGGGCGCGCTGCCGCTGCCCCCGGCCAAGGGCGTCGCCGTCCTCGCCTGCATGGACGCCCGCCTCAACCCGTACGGCCTCCTCGGCCTCGGCGAGGGCGACGCGCACGTCATCCGGAACGCGGGCGGGGTCGTCACCGCGGACGAGCGGCGCAGCCTCGCGATCAGCCAGCGGCTGCTCGGCACCCGCGAGATCATCCTGATCCACCACACCGACTGCGGCATGCTCACCTTCACCGATGACGGGTTCAAGACCCAGATCCAGGACGAACTGGGCATCAAGCCCGACTGGTCGGCCGAAGCCTTCGCCGACCTCGACGAGGACGTCCGCCAGTCGATCGGGCGCATCAAGGCCGACCCGTTCATCCCGCACACCGACCAGGTGCGCGGCTTCGTCTACGACGTGGCGAACGGCACCCTGCGCGAGGTCAAGCCCGCCTGAGGACTCCGGGCCTGGCTCCCTTCGGGGTGGGAGGGGGTCAGGTTCCGGTGGCGACGCGGCGGTCCAGGGCGTGGCGCGCGGCCGCCTGGCGGAGGATCTTGGCGGGGTCCTCGACCTCGGGCGGCACGAGGATCTGGATCGCGGGGTGGGGGGTGCCCACGAGGGTGCCCAGCGGGGTGACGGCCCGGATCGCGTAGACGGCGTCGATCGGGGTCGCCAGGATCGCGGTGGCCTGGGCGAGATCCGCGGCGGCGACCAGGGTTCCGTTCGGGTACCAGGTGCGCGGCGGGGAGGCGGCGATCTGGGCGATCGCGGCGCGTTCGCGCTGGACGGACAGGGGCTGGCCGGGTCGGGGGCCCTTGTGGAAGCGGGCCTCACGGGCGCCGCCCCAGACGGTGAAGCCGTAGAGGACCGCGACGAGCAGCAGGACGAGCGCCGCGTTGGACAGCGCTTCGCCCTCGGCGAAGACGACCAGCACGCCGGCTGCGGTGACCGCTGCGACGGGCCGGATCCGCGACCCGCGCAGCGCCCGGCCAGGGGGGACAAAGCTATAGCTGGCGGACACCCGGTGATCGTATGATGCGGCAGGCTTTTTGAGGAGTCTGGGAGCGCATGGAACTCGAAAGCACCGCGGTCGACGGAGTGCCCGCCTTTCACGGCCCGGGTTCCGAGTTCGCCGCCGCCCTGGTCTTCCGCGTCGGCAGGGCCGACGAGATCCTCGCGACGAGCGGGATCACCCACCTCGTCGAACACCTCGCGCTGCACGGGCTCGGCCCCGCCGAACGGCACTTCAACGGGGCGGTCGGCCCGATCACCACGACGTTCGTCAAGCAGGGCGAGCCGGAGGAGGTCGTCCGGTTCCTCAAGAGCGTGTGCGCGGCGCTCCAGGCGCTGCCGGCCGAGCGGATCGAGGCCGAGAAGCAGGTGCTGCGGGCCGAGGCCGAGAACCGGTCGGACGGCCCCGTCGACCTGCTGGCCTGGCGGTACGGCCCGGCCGGTCCGGGAATGCTGGGATATGCCGAGCTCGGGGTGGCGCAGCAGACACCGCAGTCGCTCGCCTCCTGGGCCGGGCACTGGTTCACCCGGGGGAACGCCGCCCTCGCCATGTCCGGCCCGATCCCTCCCGGTCTCGTCCTCGAGCTGCCCGACGGGCCGCGCCGCCCCATCGCGCCCTCCCCGAGCGTGCTGCCGTGGCTCCCGGCGTCGATGCCGTCCCAGCTGCACGGGGTCGCGCTGCACACCGTCGTCGAGCGCGGGCCCGCCGCGTCGCTGTACCGGGAGATCCTCACCCGGCGGCTGCACCAGGCGCTGCGGCTCGACCGGGCGATCAGCTACAGCTCCTCGGTCAGCGCGGTCGGGCAGTACGCCAGGACGCTCGAACTCCTCATCGGCGCCGACGGGATCGGCGACCGGCTCCCCGAACTGAACTCCGCGTTCCTCGACGAGATCGAGCGGATCGCCACCCGGCCCGTCACCGGCGCGGAGCTGGAGGCGGCCCGGGCGGCCGCCGCGGAGGCGCTGGACGGGCCCGACGCGGGTTTCTCCCTGGCCGTGGGCGCCGCCACCGACACCCTGATCGGCGCGCCCGTCCGGACCGCCGCGATGATCGCCGACGGGCTCGCGCGGGTCACGCCCGACGACATCCTGCGGGTCGCGCGGCAGGCCAGGGACGGGGCCCTGGTGACCCGGCCGGTGAAGACCGGGGTCGCGCACTCCCGGTACGTCGAGGCGCCGGCGAACTCGACGGTCGGGGTCGAGGGCCGGGCGTTCCACCCGTGGGAGGCCGACGGCGGGTTCCTCTTCGCCGGGCCGTCGGGCGTGACCCAGGTGCACGGGCCGTCGATGGGGACCGTGCTGTTCGCCGAGTGCCGCGGGCTGCTGGTGTGGCCGGACGGGGCGCGGCGGCTGTTCGGCCGCGACGGCGTCACCGTGCACATCGAGCCCGCGCTCTACCGGGACGCCGAGATGCTGCTCGCCCTGGTCGACCGTGGGGTGCGGCCGGAGACCGTGGTGCGGATGCCCGCCCGGGAGCGGACACCACGTGCCGAGGCCGCGGACAGGCCGATGTCCCTCGACGTGCCCGCGCGCACGATCGAGAACCGGCAGGCGGTGCGGGAGCGGCTGCCGTTCCTCGCCGGGCGCTACGCCAGGCCGATCCACGAAGACCCCGAGCTGTACGCCGTGCTCGGCAGGATCCGGCGCGGAAGCGTCGAGCTGGGCCTTCCGCTGCTCGCGGCCACCCGCAACGACGCCGAGCGGCGGCGCCAGCGGCTCGGCTCGCTCGCCGACGCGGTCAAGGCGGAGGCGCTCAGCGGCCTCCGCGCGGCCTTTCCCGATGATCCCGACCTGCTGCTGTGGGCGGGTTCCGCGATCATCCGGGACGCCTGGACCATCCGGAGCGACTCGCAGGCCCAGTACGTCGGACGCGACCAGTTCACCCGCTTCTGGGCGGTGCTGTCCGGGGCGGCCGAGCCGCTGCTCCGCGCGGCGACCCTGCTGCCGCACGACCCCTCGCCGTGGGACGAACTCCAGTCCTACGGACGGGGCATGCAGCTCGGCCGTCCCGTCCTCGACTCCTACTGGGCGGAGATCACGCGCCGCGCCCCGAACCTGTGGATCGGGCACTACAACCGCGTCCAGGTGCTCGCCGCCAAGTGGCAGGGCTCGGCCGCCGAGGTGCTCGCCTTCGCCGAGGACACCGCCGCCCGCGTCCGTCCCGGCGACCCCCTCGCCGCCATGGTCGCCGCCGCCCACCTGGAGAACGCCGTCGCCTGCGACGAAGGCCCCACCCCCTACCTCGCCCAGCCCGAGGTCCACTTCTCCCTCGCCCGCGCCGCCGACAAGTTCAACGCCTCCCCCACCCCCCACCTCCGCCGCTCCTGGGCCCACCAGCTCTTCGGCGGCGCCTTCCACACCGCCGGCGACCTCACCCGAGCCCGCCACCACCTTCGCCAAGCCGGCTGGACCGACGCCGAACCCCTCGCCTGGAACTACGCCCCCAACCCCCAACGCCTCTTCCGCCTGGCCCGCCGGCACACCGGCGTCCACCGCCACCGAGCCCCCGGTCTCTGACCGCCCACACGGCCGCGCCACCCGACCTCAAGGCGCAGGCGGCACCCGCCTGACGCGACCGAGCCAGGCAAGCGTGCTCGGATGGATCGGCGGACGCGTCCGTGGACGGGACGGTGGGCGGTGCGAAGGTCCTGCCTCGCTCGAGCGTGAACGTGGCGTTGGAGCGTGCGTAGAGTGATCTGGTGGGTTTTCGGGAGGTGTGGCGCGAGCGCGGGTTCCGGTGGTTGTACGGGACGCGGCTGGCGTCGCAGTTCGCGGACGGGCTGGTGCAGGTCGGGCTTGCCGCCTATGTGCTCTCGCCGGAGAACGAGGCGAGCGCCGGGAAGGTCGCTGTCGCGTTCGCGGTGATGCTGCTGCCCTATTCGGTGCTCGGCCCCTTCGCGGGAGTCCTGCTGGATCGGTGGCGGCGGCAGGTCGTGCTGGTGCGGACGCCGCTGGTCAGGGCGCTGTGCGTGCTGGGGATGGCCTGGCTGATCTCGGCGCTGGACGACAGCGACCTCTACCTCGTCGCGGCGCTCGTGGTGCTGGGGGTCAATCGGTTCTTCCTGTCCGCGCTGTCCGCGGCGCTGCCGCATGTGGTGCGGGGGCCGGAGCTGCTGCTGGCCAACACGGTCTCGGTGACGTCGGGGACGGTGGCGGCGTTCGCGGGGGCGGGGGTCGGGTTCCTCGTCGCTCAGGCGGGGACCACGGCGGTGCTGGTGACCGCGGCCGTCCTCTATGTCTGTGCCTCCTTCGTCGCGCGGGCGCTGCCTCGCGACGGGCTCGGGCCGGACGGGACGGAGAGCCGGGAGACGGTCCGGAACGTCGTGTCCGGGATGGTCGAAGGGGCGCGGTACATCGCGCGGAGGCGGCCCGCGGCGCTGGCTCTCGGCGCGATCGCGGCACACCGCTTCCTGTACGGGATCTGGCTGCTGATGACGATCCTGCTGTACCGGAACCATTTCCCCTCCGGGTTCGGCGGGGTCGCGGTGATCACCACGGTCTCCGGTGCGGGATATCTGCTCGGGGCGGTGATCACGCCGCCGGCGGCGCGGCGGTTCGGGAAGGACGCGTGGATCTCGGCGATGCTGCTGGCCGCCGCCGTCTCCCTGCTCGTCCTCGCGGTGCCGCTGCGTGAGCCGCTTTACGTCGCGGGCGGGTTCGCCCTCGGGATGGCGGCGCAGGGCGTCAAGCTCTGCGTCGACACGATCCTCCAGGAGAGCGTCGCCGACGAATTCCGGGGAAGGGTCTTCGCGGCCTACGACATGTTCTTCAACGCGACCTTCGTCGCCGCCGCCTGCGTCGGGGCCTTCGCCCTTCCTCCGGACGGGCGTTCCTACGCCGTCCTCGGAGGAGTGATAGCCGCCTATGCCGCTGCGGCCGTCACCTACCGGGTGCTCTCGCGCAAGGACGCCGCTACGGAGCCGTCTTCACCGATGCCGCGTTGACGGCCGTGCCCGCGTAGCGGACCTGAAGCCTTCCGGAGCGCTTGGCGAAGGCGTACTTGCCCTTGCCCCCGGTCACGGTCGTCTCGACGAGCTTCCAGGCGCCCCCGGTCCACTTGTAGAGCCGCACCTTCTGGCCCGCGTAAGGCGCGAAGCCTCCGGTCTCGCCGAGCCTGCGCAGCGCCCCGTTGACGCCCCCGCCCCGCCCGGACGGCGCCACGGCCGAAAGGGTGGTGCGCCGTTTCACGTGAAACATCAGCCGCGCGGCCTTCTTCTCGCCGCCCGCTTCATCCCGGACGAACAGGGCGCCACCCCACTTGCCCGGCGCGTCGAACCGGTTGAACGAGAACGACCCCGTCCACCGGTCCGAGCCGTCACGCCGGACGAGGTCGATGAGCGTCCGCGAGCCGTCCGGCCCGGTCAGTTCGAGGTCCATCGCCCGCACGGACGCCCCCGCGCCCCGTGCGGTGAAGGTCGTCCACACGCCCCTGCCCCGTTCCCCTACGACGACGGTCGGCTGCGAGGACTCCAGCGTGATCGCCGCCGCCGAGGCGGGTACGGCCGGTCCGGCGACGAGCGAGCCGGTGAGCGCCAAGACGGTCAGCGCCGGGAAGGTGTAGCGCATGGTCCACTCCGGAGGGGGGATCGAAAGGAGCTTTCTCGATCAAGTTAGAGCTGACAATCCGTCTACTTATGCCTTCCGGCAGGTGAGGCGGCTCACGTTCGCCGAATAAGTGCTTGCTTACGCAGCTCAAGCTACTCACGAGTAATACAGATCACGGCGGTACCGTGACCCACGTGACACCCGAAAGGACGCCCCCGATGACCCCCGAGGAACTCCAGGCCTACGACCGCGAGCACGTCTGGCACCCCTACGCGCCGATGCCCGCGACCGTCAGCGCCCACGCGGTGGCGGAGGCGCACGGCGTCCGACTCCACCTGGAGGACGGCAGGGTCCTCATCGACGGCATGTCGTCCTGGTGGGCGGCCATCCACGGCTACGACCACCCCGCGCTCAACGCCGCGATCACCGGCCAGCTCGAAAAGATGGCCCACGTCATGTTCGGCGGCCTCACCCACCGCCCGGCCGTCGAGCTCGCCGAGCGCCTCGTGAACCTCTCCCCGGAGGGCATCACCAAGGTCTTCTTCGCCGACTCCGGATCCGTCGCCGTCGAGGTGGCGATCAAGATGGCGCTCCAGTACTGGCGGGCGCAAGGCCGGAACCGCCCAAGGCTGCTCACCGTACGAGGCGGCTACCACGGCGACACCTTCGGCGACATGGCCGTCTGCGACCCCGTCAACGGCATGCACCACATGTTCAGCGACGTCCTGCCCGTCCACGTCTTCGCGCCCGAGCCCCCGGCCGGGCCCGACCCCGCCTACGCCGAGGCCCTGGCCCGCCTGGTCGAGGCGCACGCCCACGAGCTCGCCGGGATCATCGTCGAGCCGATCGTTCAGGGCGCAGGCGGCATGCGCTTCTATGACCCCGCCCACCTCCGCACCCTCCGCGACCTCGCTGACGCGCACGGCCTCCTGCTCATCCTCGACGAGATCGCCACCGGATTCGGCCGCTCCGGCGAGCTCTGGGGCGCCGACCACGCCGGGGTCTCCCCCGACATCATGTGCGTCGGCAAGGCCCTCACCGGCGGCTACCTGACCATGGCCGCGACCCTCTGCACCGACCGCGTCGCCGCCGGGATCAGCGCCTCCGGCGAGGCCCCCCTCATGCACGGCCCGACCTTCATGGCCAACCCGCTGGCCGCAGCAGTCGCCGGAGCGTCCCTGGACCTCCTGACGGCCCGGGACTGGCGCACGGAGGTCCAGACGATCGAAAAGGTCCTCTCCGACGGCCTCAGCGGCGTCCGGGGCCTGCCGGGCGTCGCCGACGTTCGGGTGAAGGGCGCGATCGGCGTCATCGAGACCACCCGGCCCGTCGACGCCCAGCGGATCCAGGACACCGTGATGGCCCACGGCGTGTGGCTGCGCCCGTTCGGCAGGCTGATCTACACGATGCCGCCCTACGTCAGCACCGAGGACGAGACGGCGAGGATCACCGAGGCGATGACCGCCGCCGCCCGCACCCTCTAGAGAACGCCTTCCTCACGAGCCCAGGCCAGGAGCGCCTCCTTGGCGGCCTCCTTGTCCTGCGGCCCCTTGTCGAGGCGGAGGTCCATCAGGAACTTGTACGCCTTGCCGACGAGCGGCCCCGGCTTGATCCCCAGGACCTCCTGGATCTCGTCGCCGTCGAGGTCGGGCCGGATCCTGCCCAGCTCCTCCTCCTCGGCGAGCCGGGCGATCCGCTCCTCCAGCGCGTCGTACGTCTTGGCCAGACGGTCGGCCTTACGCCGGTTCCGGGTGGTGCAGTCCGCACGGGTCAGCTTGTGCAGGCGCGGCAGCAGGTGTCCCGCGTCCCTGACGTACCGGCGCACCGCCGAGTCCGTCCACTCGCCTTCGCCGTACCCGTGGAAGCGAAGATGCAGCTCGACCAGCCGGGAGACGTCGGTGACGATCTCCTTGGAGTACTTCAGCGCCATCAGCCGCTTCTTGGTGAGCTTCGCGCCGACGACCTCGTGGTGATGGAACGAGACCCGGCCGCCCTCCAGGTGGGCGCGGGTGCGCGGCTTGCCGATGTCGTGCAGCAGCGCGGCGAGGCGCAGCACGAGGTCGGGGCCGTCCTCCTCCTGCGCGATCGCCTGGTCGAGCACGATCATCGAGTGCTCGTAGACGTCCTTGTGCCTGTGGTGCTCGTCGATCTCCAACCGAAGCGCGGGCAGCTCGGGCAGCACGTACGCGGCGAGGCCCGAGACGTCCAGGGCGGCGAGGCCCGCACGGGGATACGCCCCGCACAGCAGCTTCGACAGCTCCGCCTGGACGCGTTCGGCCGAGACGATCTCGATCCGGTCGGCCATCTCCCGCATCGCGGCGAGCACCGGCGGGTCGATGGTGAAGCCGAGCTGGGAGGCGAACCGGGCGGCGCGCAGCATCCGCAGGGGGTCGTCGTTGAAGGAGTCCTCCGGAAGGCCCGGGGTGCGCAGCCGCTTGGCCTTCAGATCCTCCAGGCCGCCGAACGGGTCGACGAACTCGCGGCTCGGCAGCCGCGCCGCCATCGCGTTGACGGCGAAGTCGCGCCGCCGCAGATCCTCGACGAGCGATGTGCCGTAGGACACATCGGGCTTGCGGGATTTCGGATCGTAGGTCTCGCTCCGGTAGGTGGTCACCTCCATGAGGTGCTCGCCCTTCCGCAACCCGACCGTGCCGAATTCGATGCCGATCGTCCACACGGCGTCGGCCCAGCCGTCGATCACCTCGAGGACGCGATTCGGCGGCGCGTCCGTGGTGAAGTCGAGGTCGGTGACCGGGCGGCGCAGCAGGGCGTCGCGGACGGGGCCGCCGACCAGCGCCAGCTCGTGTCCCGCCGCGGCGAAGCGCCGGCCGAGCTGCTCGGCCTCGGCGGGGATCACCCGCCCGAGCAGGGTGGCCAGGGCCTTGCGCTGTTCCTCGTTCGACACGACCGCCAAGCCTACGGTGCGACCCCGACCCCCTCCAAACCTGTTATCGACGCTCCGCCGCGTCCGAAGCCTCCGGTTCGGCCCACTACCATCGAGCGGGTGACACGGCGGGGAACGAAACCTCAGTGAGGAAACGGCTCACGGCTGCTCTCGGAGCGGTCACGCTCATGCTGACCGCGGGTTTCCTGCCCGTGGCGACCGCCCCCGCCCAAGCGAAGGCGCCGGGCAAAGACCAGGTGTCGATCGTCCTGGAGAACGTCGCGCCGAGCGTCCTCCAGGCGAAGCACAAAACGCTGACGATCAAGGGCAAGATCGTCAATGCGGGCGACACGGCGCTCACCGGGGTCCAGGTCCAGGCCCAGTACGGGACCAGGTTCACCACGCGCGCCCAGCTCGCGGACTTCGCCTCCGGCGCCGGCGCCAACCCCGCGACCGCCGCGCTCGACGTCTCCCGCACCTTCGACCTCCCCGCGAACGGCACCCAGCCCTTCACCCTCAAGGGGGACGCGACCCGCCTGGCCGCCATCGCGCCGAGCGACCTGTCGGTGTTCCCGCTGGCGGTCACCGCGGCCGACGCCGAAGGCCCGTTCGAAGCCGAGGCCCGCACCTTCGTCAACTACGTGCCGAAGGAGGCCAAGAAGACGATCAAGCCGACCAAGGTCGCGTTCGTCTGGCCGCTGATCGAGGCACCGCACCGCACCACCGACACCGAGTTCACCGACGACGGCCTCGCCGCCTCCCTCGACCCCGACGACACCGGGAACGGCAGGCTCGACGCCCTCCTCGACGCCGTCGACACCGGGTCCGCCTCCACCTCCGGCGCGGTCACCCTCGCGATCGACCCCTCCCTCGTGACGGACGTCGACGCGATGCAGCGGCCCTACCAGGTCGTCGAACGGACCGACTCCCCCGAAGACACGGGGGGCACCAGCGCGAAGGCCGAAGAGAAGCCGTCGAACGGGGACGCCAAGAACTGGCTCAGCAGGCTCCGCGCCTACGTGGACGAGGAAGGCCACCAGTTCTTCCTCACCCCCTACGCCGATGTCGACAGCGTCTCCCTGGTCAACAAGAAGATGGCCCAGGGCGGCGTCAACCTCCTCAAGGCCGCGTACGCCGACAAGACGCTCGCCACGGACATCCTGGACGCCAACGAGACCTACGGAAAGCTCACCTGGCCCGGCAACGGCACCATCAACCAGGCGACGATCGACCGGCTCTACCGCCTCGGCACCCGTCAGTTCCTGCTCACCAGCGACCAGCTCCAGCCCGTCGGGGGCCTCAGCCGCACGCCCAGCGCCGCGCACAACGTGGAGACCTCCAGCGGCAAGCGCCCGCTCGCGCTGGCCTTCGACGAGACGATCCAGCAGGTCGTCAGCGGCAACACCCGCGCCGAGGGCGGCGCCCTGGCCGCCCGGCAGCGCTACCTCGCCGAGACCGCCATGATCACCGCCGAGGCGCCCAGCGACGGCCGGACCCTCCTCGTCGTCCCGGACCGGCGCTGGAACCCCTCCCCCGACTTCGCGAAGTTCCTGCTCGGCCACACCGACGCCAGGTCGGCGTGGCTGCAGCCCACCACGCTCGGGGCGATCGCGCAGCCGAAGAACCGGACCGATGAGCGCCAGCTCGTCACCTACCCCGACCGCGACGCCGAGTTCAGCCGCACCTACCTCGACCGCGTCAAGACGATGTACAACAAGGCCGCGGCCTTCGGGAACCTCTTCACCGAGCCCGACGGGGCCCTGCTGCGCGCGCCGATGCGGGCCACCTCGAACTCGTGGCGCGGCGCGGTCCGCAGAGAGTCCGCCTACGACTTCCTCGACGCCGCCGAGGACTCGGTCAACGCCGAGGTCGGCAAGATCAACCTCGCCAGCGAGGAGGTGAAGCAGCTCGCCGGGTCGTCCGGGATGCTGAGGTTCACCGCGGTCAACGAGCTGACCGAGGGCCAGGTCACGATCAAGATCGAGATCGCCACCGACCCCAAGGGCCGGCTCGTCTTCCCCGACTCGGAGAACCCCGACGTCTTCACCGCCACAAGGCCGATCGACGCGGGCCAGAAGGACACCTTCATGGTGGCCGTCAAGCTCCCGACCGGCGGCTCGATCGACAACAAGATCCCGGTGCGGGTCAGGATCCTCAACGAGGCCGGCCAGGAGATCAACTCCAGCACCATCGACGTCAGTACGACCGGAGTCTCCTCAGTCGGTGTTTTCATCACCATTGGCTCACTCGCCTTGCTGGTCATCGGCGTAGGCTTCCGGGGAATGCGCGCGCGGCGGCGGCGCAAGGAGGAGGAGGGCCGTGACGACGGAGCAGCAGCCGGCTGAGCAGAAGGAGGAGCCCCGGCCCGACAAGGGCGTGGGCTCCAGCATTCTGCGATCGGGCGCGCTCATGGCGCTCGGCACGATCGCCTCCCGGATCACCGGGTTCGTCCGCAGCGCGGTGATCATCATCGCGCTCGGCAACGGCATCCTGGGCTCGATCTACAACCTCGCCAACACCATCCCGAACATCATCTACGACCTGCTGTTCGGCGGGATCCTCGGCTCGATCATCGTGCCGATGATCGTCCAGGCCAAGAAGAAGGACCGCGAGTACGGCGAGCGGTACGAGCAGCGGTTCTTCACCGTCGCGCTGCTCGGCCTCGGCGTGCTCACCATCGGTTCGGTCGTCGCCGCACCGCTGATCATGCGCGCGTACGGCGGCGCCGAACTCCAGGGCGCCGACCTGCGCCTCGCGGTGCTGTTCGCGATGTTCTTCCTCCCGCAGATCTTCTTCTACGGGGTCGGCGCGTTCGCCGGGGCCATCCTCAACACCCGGAACTCCTTCGCCGCCCCCATGTGGGCGCCGGTGCTCAACAACGTCGTCGTCATCGGCGTCGGCATCGCCTTCCTGATCGTGCAGGGCGGCGGCCCGCCCACCTCGGCCAACCTCACCGACGCCGAGTTCCTGCTGCTGGCCATCGGCACCACCGGCGGCATCGTGCTCCAGACCCTCGTGCTGTGGCCCGCGCTGCGCCGCACCGGCTTCCGCTGGCGGCCCCGGCTCGACTTCCAGAAGGGCGAGCTCCGCCAGGTCGGCAAGGCCGCGGGCTGGACCCTGCTGTACGTCGTGCTGATCCAGATCGGCTTCCTGATCGTCACCCGGCTCAACACCACCGCCGGGTTCATGGCCGAGCAGGAAGGGCTGTCCGGCGCCTACGGCTACGCGTCCTACGCGACCGCCTACCAGTTCTTCCAGCTCCCGTACGCGATCGTCGCGGTCTCGGTCATCACCGCGCTGCTCCCCCGGATGAGCGCGCACGCCGCCGACGGCGACACCGACGCCGTCCGGGACGACTTCTCCTCCGGCCTCCGGCTCTCGTCGGTGCTGATCATCCCCGGCGCCGCCTACATGCTGGCGCTGGCCCCCGACATCGTCCAGGCGCTCTTCGCACACGGCAACACCAGCGCGGAGGACGCCGCGGTCATCGGCCGGATCATGCAGGTCTTCGCGATCGCGCTCGTGCCGTTCTCGATCTACCAGCTGATGCTCCGGGTGTTCTACGCGCACCGCGACACCCGCACCCCCGCGCTCATCGCGTTCGTCACAGTCGCGGTCAACATCGGCACCGCGGTGGCCGCCTTCAACCTGCTGCCGACCGAGGACATCGTGGTCGGCATCGCGGGCGCGTTCGTGGTCACCAACGCCGTCGGCGTCGTCGTCTGCGCGCTGGTCCTGCGCCGTCTCCTCGGCCGGATCGACGCGGGCCGGATCATCGCCGCGCACGTCAAGATGCTCGCCGCGGCAGGGCCGATGGCGGCCTTCGCGGTCGGCTGCCACGTCCTCATCGAGAAATGGGCCGGAAGCGGACTTATCCCTTCCCTGGCCACACTGGTCGCAGGCGGCCTCGGTGGTGGCATTCTGTACCTTGTCGCCGCGCGGGTGCTCCGCATCCCCGAGGTCGACACGATGGTAAGGACGCTCAGCGCCCGAATTCCGGGACTGCGCTAACCCCTCAGCCCTACTACGATGTCAGGCACCATGGGATTCGACGATGTGCGGCGCAGTGACCGGCCGAAGATCCGGCGGGGATCGTCATGAGCACTTCCGTCATTGAACCCGGGAACCGCCTCGCGGGGCGCTACCGCCTCGAAGAGCAGGTCAGCGAGGCGGGCGGCTCCGCCCTGTGGAAGGCCATCGACGAGATCCTCGCCCGGGCGGTCTGCGTCCGGACCTTCGCGCCGGACTTCCCGCGCGCGGCCGAGGTCGTCACCGCCGCCCGCAGCGCGTCCCGGCTGACGGACCCGCGGCTCACCCAGGTCTTCGACGCCGACGACACGGGGGAGCTCGCCTATGTCGTCAGCGAATGGGTCAGCGGCGACACCCTCGAGGAGATGATCGCCAAGGACGGGCCGCTCGCGCCCGGCCGGGCCGCCCGGTTCGTCTCCGAGGCGGCCGAAGCGCTGGCATCGGCCCACCAGGCCGGGATGTCCCATCTGTGCCTGACCGCGCGCGAGCTCGTGTGGACCACCGGCGGCACCGTCAAGCTCACCGGGCTCGGCGTCGAGGCGGTGCTCAACGGCGTCACCACCGCCGACCCCGCCCGGCTCGACGCGCTCGGCCTCGGTCAGATGCTGTACGCGGCCGTCACCGGCCACTGGCCCGGCGCCGCCGACGAGTCGTCGCTGCCGATCGCGCCGGAGACCGCGGGTGAGTTCGCCGCGCCCGGCACGCTGCGCGCGGACCTGCCCCCGGCCGTCGAGGCGATCGTGTGCCGCGCGATGGAGCTCGGCGAGCCCGAATCGCCGCTGACCACGCCGGCCGAGGTCGCCGCGGCCCTCACCGAGGTGCCGCGCACCCCGCTCCCGCTGTTCGCGGGGCTCCAGACCGGACCGCCTCCCTCGGTGATCAACCGTCCGCGGCCCGAGCCGGCGAAGCCCGAGGCGCGGACCGTTCCCGCGCCGCGGCCCAACGCCACCACGCCGACCCCGCAGCGCACCGCCCGGATGCCCGCGGCGCCGCCGCCCCCGCCGCCCGCCGTCCCCGAGCCCAAGCGCGTCAACCGGCCGCTCGTCGGCGGCGCCATCGCCGCCGCGGCCGCGGTGATCGCGATCGCCGTCTGGCAGTTCACCGGCGGCGACTCCCCGAAGACCCCGACCCCCTCGGACACCTCGGCCGAGACGTCCGCCCCCGCGGAGCCGGGCTCCGGCGGCGCCAAGCTGACGATCGCCTCCGCCGAGGGCCTTCAGCAGGTCAAGCCGGGCCAGGACAGCCACCGGGACGACTCCGTCGTGCCCAAGGCGCCGCTGATCATCGACGGCAAGACCTCGACCTACTGGGAGACCCAGAGCTACCCGAACGCCTTCTTCGGCAACTACCTGGACGGCGTCGGCATCCGCCTCACCCTGAGCGCATCCACCCAGATCGGACGAATCGCGCTGAACGTCCCGGGGACCAGCGCGGGTGCCCCCTACGTGCTCTCGATCGGCGACTCCACCGACCGCGCCTCCCTCGTCGAGGCCGCCAGCGGCACCCTCACCGGCGGCAAGAACGAGATCACGGTCGACGACGCCACCGGCAAGTACGTCGTCCTGTGGTTCCCGCAAGGCCCCGCGTCCGGCAAGCTCCGGATCGGTGAGGCCACGGTCTTCGGAGCGTCCTGATGGCCTTCTTCGGACGCGGCAGGCCCGAGGCGCCCGCCACCGACAAGGAACTCCTCCACAGGCACGCCCAAGGCGACCCGCACGCCTTCGGCGAGATCGTCACCCGGCACCGGGACCGGATGTGGGCGGTCGCCCTGCGCACCCTGGGAGACCCCGAGGAGGCCGCTGACGCCCTCCAGGACGCCTTCCTGTCCGCCTACCGGGCCGCGGGCCGCTTCCGCGGCGACGCCGCCGTGACGACCTGGCTGCACCGGATCGTGGTCAACGCCTGCCTGGACCGGGTCCGCCGCCGCGCCGTCCGCCCGACCGTCAACCTCCCCGACGCCGAGACCCTCGACGCGCTCGCCCCCAAGAACAACGACCCGACCTCCGCGCACGAGATCTCCCTGGACGTCACCGACGCCCTGGCCCACCTGCCCTTCGACCAGCGGGCCGCGCTCGTGCTCGTCGACATGATGGGCTACTCCGTCGATGACGCCGCGCTCGTCCTCCAGGTCCCGCCCGGCACCGTCAAGAGCCGGTGCGCCCGCGGCCGCGCGCGACTCGCGCCACATCTCCGGCATCTGCGGAACCGCCGCGGAGGCAACCGCGTCGAACCCTCGAACGTTGGTACTGACGTTCCCGCCGTTCCGCGGCAGGGTGGCTCACCAGTGCTCGAAGAAGGAGGGGGCGCGTCATGACAGGCCGGCATTATGACCTCGACGTGCTCGCGGATCTCGCCGAAAACCTGCTCGACGACGAGACCACGAAGGCCGTGCGCGGTCATCTGGCGGGGTGCGCGCTGTGCGCGGCCCACCAGGCAGAACTGAACGACGTGACCAGGGTGCTGGCGTCCGCGCCGCAGCCTGTGCTGCCCGAGAGCCTGGTGGCCAGACTCGACGCGGCCCTGCTGGCCGAGGCGACGCGCGGGGCCCCGGCCGAGATCGTCGATCTCGCGTCCCGGCGCCGGGCCAAGACGGCGCGGATGGCCAGGTTCGTCTCGGTGGCGGCCGCCGCGGTGGTGGTCTCCGGCGTGGGGGCCTTCGCCGTCTCCAACGGCGCACTGGACAAAGCGGGCAACAATGACATCGCGACCGTGGTCACCCCGCCGGTGCCCTTGCGGACCGCCGACTCCATGGTGGCGAGCGGGCGGAACTACTCGGCGGAGGACCTGCGGTCCCTGGCCGGGAACCAGAGCCGGATCAGGGGGGATGTGCCACCGCCCCTGACCGACGACCAGAAGGCCTGTGTGGACCGGACGGTCCCGCAGAACCGGTCGATCTCGTTCATCGACGTCGCGGAGTACCAGGGCACCCGGGCGATGATCATCATCGCGACGGGCGCGGTCTACGTCGCCGGACCGAACTGCGAGCTGCTCGCCCAGAGCGAGGCCGGCTGATACCGGCCGGTTCCACCTGGTTCGCCCGGCTGACCGTGCGCTGTTTCACGTGAAACAGCGCACGGTGGCGTTTCGGGTGATCGGGGTCAGCCGACCTCGTCGAGGAAGTCCAGGGCGATCGCCCAGGCCTGCTCGGCGTAATGGGCGTCGTAGTCGGGCAGCCCCGAGTCGGTGAACAGGTGCCCCGCGCCCTGGTAGCGGAAGATCTCCACATCGGCTCCCGCCCGGCGCATCTCCAGGTACCAGGAGTTCAGCCAGTCGGCGGTCTCGTGCGGATCGGGGTCGGCGACGTGGAGCTGGACCGGGAGCTCGGTCTCGGCGTCCTCGGCGAGATCCGACGTACCGTGGATCAGCAGAAGGCCCTTCGCCCGCTCGTCGGCCATCCCGACGGTCTGGGCGAGCGCGGCGCCGAGGGAGAAACCCGCATAGACCAGGCCCTCCTCTGAGTGCGGCGCGGCGGCCTTGGCCGCCTGGCTGAGGAGTTCGTCACGGTCCATACCGGCCAGGAGCTCCTGGCCCTCCTCCCAGGTCTCCGCGGTACGGCCCGCGAAGAGATCGGGCGCATGCACGACATGCCCCGCTTCGCGTAGCCGTTCGGCTGCCTCTTCCACAGCCGGACGCAATCCGTAGACGGAGTGAAACAACATCAGTGCGGCCACATCCCTACCCTATGGGTCTACGGGCCGCTCACCCAGCAGGGAATGAGCGGGCCTTAGGATTCGTTGTCGCCCGCGAGAACCCCGAGCGGGCGCCTTTGAGGAAGAGGGAGCATCAGTGACCACCGACATCCGCGATGTGATCATCATCGGATCCGGTCCCGCCGGATACACGGCGGCGATCTACGCGGCACGAGCGGATCTCAAGCCCCTCGTCTTCGAAGGCTCCATCAGCGCGGGCGGCGCGCTGATGAACACCACCGACGTCGAGAACTTCCCCGGCTTCCCGGACGGGATCATGGGCCCCGACCTCATGGACAACCTGCGCAAGCAGGCCGAGCGGTTCGGCGCCGAACTCGTCACCGACGACGTCACCGAGGTCGACCTCACCGGCAACCCCAAGGTCGTCAAGGTCGGCGAGGAATACCACTACGCCAAGGCCGTGATCATCGCGACCGGCTCCGGCTACCGCGAGCTCGGCCTCCCGAACGAGAAGCGGCTGTCCGGCCGCGGTGTGTCGTGGTGCGCCACCTGCGACGGATTCTTCTTCCGCGACCAGAACATCGCGGTCGTCGGCGGCGGCGACACCGCCCTGGAAGAGGCGATCTTCCTCACGAAGTTCGCGAACGTGACCGTCATCCACCGCCGCGACACCCTGCGCGCCAGCAAGATCATGCAGGAGCGCGCCCTCGCCAACGAGAAGATCACCTTCCTGTGGGACAGCGAGGTCATCGACGTCCTGGGCGAGGACAAGGTCAAGTCCGTCCGCGTCCGCAACACCAAGAACGGCGAAGAGGGCTCCCTCGACGTCACCGGCCTGTTCATCGCGATCGGCCACGACCCGCGCAGCGAGCTGTTCAAGGGACAGCTCGACCTCGACGACGAGGGCTACCTCCAGGTCGAGCACCCCACCACCAAGACCAAGCTCGCCGGGGTTTTCGCCTGCGGCGATGTCGTGGACCATGTTTACCGCCAGGCCATCACGGCCGCGGCGAGCGGCTGCTCGGCGGCCATCGACGCCGAGCGCTACCTTCAGGAGGGCTGAACCATGCAGGCAGTGACCGACAACACCTTCGAATCCGAAGTTCTCAAGAGCGACAAGCCCGTCCTCGTGGACTTCTGGGCCGAGTGGTGCGGCCCGTGCCGGATGGTCGCCCCGATCCTCGAGGAGATCTCCAAGGAGCACGGCGAGTCGATCTCCATCGTCAAGCTGAACATCGACGAGAACCCGAACGTCACCCGCGACTACGGGATCATGCAGATCCCGACCATGTTCGTTTACCAGGGCGGCGAGGTCGTCAAGCAGATCATGGGCGCCAAGCCGAAGGCGGCGCTGCTGCGGGAGCTCAAGGAGTTCCTGCCGGACGCGTAGTCGGTGGCCCATCTCCTCCGCGGGGGCGGGGGTGTGGGATCGGCCCCTCGGCCTTCGGGCCGGGCTCGGCCGGGCGTGGTCGACGTGTGAGGCCCGTACGGAGGGATCCGTGCGGGCCTTTGTCGGTCTTCCCCCGGGGCTTCCGGGGTTCCGGGGCTTCTGAGACCGGAGGAAGTGCGGCGGCCCCGCATCGGGGTGGATGCGGGGCCGTGGTCCTGGTGCGCGGGGCGTCAGGTTGTGGGGTTCTGGGGGGTTCTGGGTTCCGGGTCAGGAGCGGGCGGCGGGGACCACGGGGACGACCGGGGGGTCGGCCGGGTCCGGGTCGACGGGGCCGGGGGCGGCGGGCAGGTCGACCTCGAACTCGCACCAGCCGCTCCAGGCGCTCGCGGCGACGTCGTCGCGGGCCTGGACCCGCCAGCTGTAGATGCCCTCGGCGAACGCGGCGTCGCCCGCCGCGAACGCGAAGGTGCGCTTCTCGTTCGGCTCGGAGTACTGCATGCCGGAGAGCGCCACCTTGAGGTTGGCGTCGGCCGCCGCGGCGGCACCGGGCTTCCACTGCGCGCGGAGGCCGATGAAGCTGCCGTCCGGGTCTGCCGTCGTCCCGCCGAACGTGCCGGTCGCCACGGCGATGACGGGCCGGGTCGCGCCCGCGCCGCACGCGATCGGCGCGGCCGCCCCCGCCGGGGTGAACGAGGCGCCCTCGACCGGTGTCGGGAGGTTCGCGCCCGGGTCGCCGCCGACGCCGCCCGCGTCGTCGCTGCTGGCGCGGATGACGAGACGCGCCTTGTTCGAGAAGTTCACGAATCCCTTGGCGGACTTCTCGTTGGCGGCCGACAGCCGCAGCGTCACCGTGTAGTTGCCCTTGTTCAGTATCCCGGCGGCGACCTTCGTGATGTTCAGCTCCAGCGACTTCGAGGAGCACGTCGCCTTGACGGTGGCGAGCTTCTTCACCGTCTTCGGCTGGTTCTTCCACGTCGTCTTCTTGCTGATCCCACCCGTCAGGTGGACGTTCACCTTCGGCGTCCCGCCCTTGCGGCACGGGTTCGGCTTGGTGACCGGCACGACGAGCTTCACCGAGTCGAGGTGGTCCTCGTAGACGGCGTCCTCGAGCGTCATCCGGAAGTACGCACGGTTCACCGAGCCGGCGGTCTTCCCGACGGGCGCCGCGGTCTTCTTGTTGTAGAAGGCCTTCTTCGGCTGCTTGCTCGACACCCGCGTCCAGACGAGCTTGTTGCCGTTCGCCTTGCGGGCCGCGGGAGCGGCGGCGGTCGGCGTCTCGGACGCGTCCTGTTCCTCCGGACCGAACAGCGCGTGCGCGACGGGGAACGCCGAGACGGTGAGCGCCACCGACGCGACGACGGCGAGGAGACGTGCTTTCACGAAGGGGGCCTCTCGATGGGGGGATGCGCCGGAGCCTAGCGGCCCCGCGCCTCCCGCGCCACGATGATCCCGAGGGCCTCCCGGTCCCCACCCGACGAGCCTGCCCGATAAATCCTTGGCATCCCATTTGCCCCGATATTTTCGAGGCTCTGAGATGGCCTCAGACGGGCCGCAAGGCACCCTCTGGGGTCATTGATCCAAGGAGACGCTCAAGGGCCACCTCGACGTCCTCACGCCACGACAGGGCCGATCGCAGATCGAGCCTCAGCCGCGGAAAGCGATGATGGGGACGAATCGTTTTAAATCCGACAGCGAGCAGGTAATCAGCGGGGACCATACAGCCGCCCTCTTCCACCTTCAGATCCCCGAACGCCTCGATGGCTTTCACGCCCCGACGCGTCAGATCCTTCGCGACGCTCTGCACCAGCATCCGGCCGAGGCCGCCGCCCGCGAACTCCGGAATGATGTGCGCGTTCATCAACAGCACCGCGTCGGCCGACACCGGGCTCGTCGGGAAAGCCACCGACCGCGGCACGTACAGCGGCGGCGCGTATTGCACGAACCCCGCCGGCACATTGTCGACGAAGACGAGCTTGCCGCAGCTTCCCCATTCCAGCAGCGTCGCCGAAACCCAGGCTTCCTTCTCCAGACCCGGGTCGCCGACCGCGTCGGCGCGTTCGCGGCTCACCGGGTCCAGTTCCCAGAACACACAGGTCCGGCAGCGCCGGGGCAGTTCATCAAGGTTGTCGAGCGTGATGTTCACTACGCGACGCGACACCGGCACCGCACCTTTCGCTCGGTGACTGGTTCGAACGAGCCACCCCAAGGCCCCCCGAAGGCCAACCGGAATAGCCCATCCGGCATCGTATCCAATACCGCCCGGCGGGAACCTCAGCCCGTGCCGTACGGTGGGGTATCGGCCATCGCGCCCTTTCAGGAGGCAGAAAATGGAGACCACACGCAGCGACTCGCATCTCAACCGCTACGCAGCCCGCGCACAGGGCATGGTGGCGTCGGAGATCCGAGCTCTGTTCGCAGTGGCCTCTCGCCCCGAGATCGTCTCGCTCGCCGGCGGCATGCCGTTCGTCAACGCGCTCCCCCTCGACGCGGTCGGCGCGATGCTCCAGCACCTCATCGTCACCAAGGGCGCCGAAGCCCTCCAGTACGGCTCCGCGCAGGGCGACCCCGAGCTCCGCGAGCGCATCTGCGACGTGATGGCCCTCGAAGGCATCACCGCCTCGCCGGAGGACGTCACCGTCACGGTCGGGTCCCAGCAGGCCCTCGACCTCCTGTCCAAGATCTTCATCGACCCGGGCGACGTCGTCCTCGCCGAGTCCCCCTCGTACGTCGGCGCGCTCGGCACCTTCGCGGCCTACCAGGCCGAGGTCGTGCACATCCCGATGGACGGCTACGGCATCATCCCCGAGGCGCTGCGCGAGACCCTGGTACGGCTGCGCGCCGAGAACCGCCGCGTGAAGTTCCTCTACACGGTCCCGACCTTCCAGAACCCCGCGGGCGTCACCCTGTCGGCGCCGCGCCGCGCCGAACTTCTCGCCCTGGCCGAGGAGTTCGACCTCCTCATCATCGAGGACAACCCGTACGGCCTCCTCAGCTTCGACGCGGCCCCGCCCCGTCCGCTGCGCGCCGACGAATCCGAGCGGGTCATCTACCTCGGCTCGTTCTCCAAGACCTTCTCCAGCGGCATGCGCGTCGGCTGGGCCCTCGCCCCGCACGCCGTCCGCGCCAAACTCGTCCTGGCCGCCGAATCCGCGATCCTCTCGCACAGCAACCTCACCCAGCTCGCCGTCCGCGAGTTCCTCGCCACCCACCCGTGGCGCGACCAGGTGAAGTCCTTCGTCGAGCTCTACCGCGAACGCCGCGACACCATGCTCACCGCCCTCGACGAGTTCATGCCCGAGGGCACCACATGGACCCGCCCCGCCGGCGGCTTCTTCGTCTGGCTCACCCTCCCCGAGGGCCTCGACTCCAAAGCCATGTCCCCCCTGGCCCTGGCCAACCGCGTCGCCTACGTCCCCGGCACCGGCTTCTACTCCGACGGCACCGGCCACCGCCACATGCGCATCTCCTACTGCTACCCCGAACCCGCCCGCATCCGCGAAGGCGTCCAACGCCTGGCCACCGTGATCAACCAGGAACTCTCCCTCCGCAACACCTTCGCCTAACCCCACCACCCCCACACAAAGCCGCCCCGGGCCACCCCCAGGGCGGCTTTCCCTTTCCCCGCCCAACCCCGTTTCACGTGAAACACCCCCCGCCCTCCCCACCCACTACCCAGCAAGACTCAACGCCCAGCGCCCGGGCAAGGTTCAGCGACACCGCCCCGCAAACCTTCCAGCACCTCACCACGCACCACGCACCACGCACCAGGGCCGCAGAGCCGCAGAGCCGCAGAGCCGCAGAGCCGCAGGGACACCGTTCCATAGAGGCCACCCCAGCGTCCGGCACCCTGCAGAACGAGAACCCCCATCCCGGCCCCGCCACACCGCACCCCGGTGCGCGTGACCAGAGCAAGCCCAAGCACACACCCCACTCCGTCTCAGGGCTCCTCCTCCAACCCGCCGAACCCCACTCCCCGAAGCCCAAGCCGCCCCCGGACCGCCGACGCCGGCCGCCTCCCACCGCCCCGTTTCACGTGAAACACAGCCACCCACGCACCGCCGCGCGCCCCACCCAACAGCCCGACAAGCTCCGCTCCCCCATCGCCTAAGGTCCCCCGCGACCCCGCGACCCCGCGACCCCGCGACCCCGCGACCCCGCGACCCCGCGACCCCGCGACCCCGCGACCCCGCGACCCCGCGACCCCGCGACCCCGCGACCCCGCGACCCCGCGACCCCGCGACCCCGCGACCCCGCGACCCCGCGACCCCGCGACCCCGCGACCCCGCGACCCCGCGACCCCGCGACCCCGCGACCCCGCGACCCCGCGACCCCGCGACCCCGCGACCCCGCGACCCCGCGACCCCGCGACCCCGCGACCCCGCGACCCCGCGACCCCGCGACCCCGCGACCCCGCGACCCCGCGACCCCGCGACCCCGCGACCCCGCGACCCCGCGACCCCGCGACCCCGCGACGAGATCGTCCGCCCCGTGCACCCCGTTTCACGTGAAACAGCGGCAGTGGGCAGCGCTAGTCGACCCCGCTGTTTCACGTGAAACACCAACGCGCCCGCAGGCGAGTCCGCTCTCCGACCAGTGCGCCACCTCCGAGTCTCCGACGCCGAAGCGCACGCCCAGACGACCTCTGCGCAGTTCCCCGCCCAGCGCCCCGCAGCCTCTCACGTGACCGGTCGATCCCTGCCAGAGGGCCAACCAACCCGTCAGGCCGCAGCCTTCCATCGGCCGCGTTTCACGTGAAACATGCTCCCGCCGAAAGGCGCACACACTCGCGGCTCCCGGTACCCAGCCCACCCAGATCAGCCCGGTGGGCATAGGGCAGGCTGCCGACCTCGCGGCTAGCACGAGGCAAGGGATCCCCTCCCCCAACTTCCCCCCGCGCTGTTTCACGTGAAACACCTCGCGCCCACAAGCACCCCCACCCCACCATGGGCGCGCACCCATTAGGCGCCCCGCCCCACCCACCCCGGTGGCCCGCCCCTTCTCCCGCGGCCCGTCCGCTCTTCGGCAAGCGGTCAGCACCCTGCCGACCCATCAGACCGCAGGCGCCCACCCCGCCGTTTCACGTGAAACAGGCTCCTCCATGACACGCCCTCGGACACACCGCTCCCCGAACCCAGCCCGCCCGCACCAACCAACCTGCCCCACCGATCCCTGAGTCTCCGAGCCCGTCCACCCGAATCCCAACCGACGCGAAGCGAGGAGTCCGGTCCCTCGAGCTCTCCCCCCTCACGGTTTCACGTGAAACAAGGTCCGACCCGGCACCCCGGCACCCCGGCACCCCGGCACCCCGGCACCCCGGCACCCCGGCACCCCGGCACCCCGGCACCCCGGCACCCCGGCACCCCGGCACCCCGGCACCCCGGCACCCCGGCACCCCGGCACCCCGGCACCCCGGCACCCCGGCACCCCGGCACCCCGGCACCCCGGCACCCCGGCACCCCGGCACCCCGGCACCCCGGCACCCCGGCACCCCGGCACCCCGGCACCCCGGCACCCCGGCACCCCGGCACCCCGGCACCCCGGCACCCCGGCACCCCGGCACCCCGGCACCCCGGCACCCCGGCACCCCGGCACCCCGGCACCCCGGCACCCCGGCACCGGGATCGTCCCGCGCGCCTGCCGCTGTTTCACGTGAAACAGCGGCCGTGCCCAGCGCCGAACCGGCCCCGCGTCGGGTTCACGAGCACCGGCATACGGAGCTTCGCGACGATCGGGCGGGGTCCAAACGGTGAGTTCTCCCATCGCCAGAGCGGGCTGCCATGAGAGACCCGCGCGCTAGGGAGTGCCCCTTCGGAGAGTCGCAGCTGCGGCTCCCGGTGGGCCGCAGGACCTCAAGGCGGACGCCTCCCGATGCCGACCTGAACAGTCGACAGGCACACGCTAACGATGCCCTTCTTCCGGGCGGCCTGCCTCTCGTCTCCTCGGCGGCTATCGCTGTTTCACGTGAAACAGCGATAGCCGCCGAACAAGCCCAGCCTCCCGACCCGCCTTCCGCTCGCCCACGGCTTCCATCGGGGACCACAGAATCCTTTCCTCCCACCGCGAGAAGACCTCGACGTCGCCGTACACACTCCACGAGGAGCGCCTATCCGCCACGACGCCACGACGCCACGACGCCACGACGCCACGACGCCACGACGCCACGACGCCACGACGCCACGACGCCACGACGCCACGACGCCACGACGCCACGACGCCACGACGCCACGACGCCACGACGCCACGACGCCACGACGCCACGACGCCACGACGCCACGACGGGGATCGTACGAGGACAGGGCTTGTTTCACGTGAAACGTGGGGCCCGGGGCTTGGTTTCAGGGTTTGCGGATGGGGGTCACCGAACTCGTCGGAGGTGGGTGGTTCGGAGAGGGGAGGCAGGGACGGGGTTTGCGGGTCGGGGTGGGGGTGGGCGGCGTCAGGCGGGGGGAGGAGCATTAGGGTCCTGGGTATGGAACGGGTGATCGTGTTGGCCGGTGGCATGTCCTATGAGCGGGAGGTGTCGCTCAGTTCGGGGCGCCGGGTGGCCGACGCCCTCAAGAGCGCGGGCTTCCAGGTGGAGATCCGCGAGGCCGACTCGGGGCTTCTGCCGCTGCTCGCCGAGGACCCGCCGGACCTCGTCTTCCCCGTGCTGCACGGCGCCGAGGGCGAGGACGGTTCCATCCGCGAGGTCCTCGATCTCCTCGGTATCCCCTACGTCGGCGCCCGGCCTGACGCGTGCCGCCTCGCCTGGGACAAGCCGACGGCGAAGGCCATCGTGCGCGCGGCCGGTCTGGAGACGCCCGAGTCGGTGACGCTCCCCAAGGAGGTCTTCCACGACCTCGGGGCGTCCGCGGTGCTCGACGCGATCGTCGCGAAGCTCGGTATGCCGCTGTTCGTGAAGCCGACGCGGGGCGGTTCTGCGCTGGGCGCGTCGCTCGTCAAGGAGGCTTCGGATCTACCGGCCGCGATGGTCGGCTGCTTCTCCTACGGCGACGTCGCCCTCATCGAACGGTTCATCACCGGGACCGAGGTCGCGGTGGGCGTCGTCGAGGTCGACGGTGTCCCGACCGCTCTCCCCGCCGTCGAGATCATCCCGATGGGCGAGCGCTACGACTACACCGCGCGCTACACCGCCGGCCAGACCGAGTTCGTCACGCCGGCTCGCCTCACCACCGAAGCCGCAGAGCGCGCCCGCGACGCCGCCCTCACCGCGCACCGCGCTCTCGGCCTCCGCCACCTTTCCCGCACCGACCTCATCGTCACCCCCGACGGCACTCCCTACCTCCTCGAGGTCAACGTGGCACCCGGCATGACCGAGACGAGCCTTCTCCCCCTGGCCCTTCAGGCCGCGCACCTCACCATCCCCCAGCTCCTCCCCGCCATCCCCTGACCCCTTGTTTCACGTGAAACAAGGGGTCGCGTTTCACGTGAAACATCGCCGCGCGTTCTCCCGGATCGACCGCGCTGCCGAGCTCTGTCGGGTCCAGCAGGCGTCGACACAATGACGGCGACGTCCCGGCCGACACCGCAGAGGGCCGCCTCAATGCCGCGTACCTCCATCTCGCCGCCCAGCCGACTCGCTCGTCCGTCGCGCGTTCACGGCCGCACCCCAACCCCCGGCTCCCGCACCCCGGTTCCTACGATCCGCCCCGTCACCACCGGCCGCAGCCACACAGCCCGGCTCCCAACCGTGGCCTGTGCTCCCGGCCGCTTCGCCCCCGAACCCGTGCGGGCTCCGCCGACTCCCGGCCGTTGAAGAGACCCCAGGTTTCGCCGAAGCCGTGGACCGCCGGGCTCACCGCGGCCCGGCCTCTCGTCAGAGGACTGCGCCTTGGGCAGAGGTCTCGTCCGCACCCGTTTCACGTGAAACACTCACACCGCCGTCTCCCTCTGCCGGGCGACAAGCCGCCCTCTCGACCGCGGCCCGTTGACCCATGACCCTGCCGCTACGGCCCAGCAGCCGGACGAGGGTTCGTGGCGCCCCAGCCGCCGAGAGAGCTTCTGGTTCCGCTGGAGACGTGGACCGGCCGCCTCGCCACGGTCTGCGGCGGCTTCGACAACGACAGGCTCCACAGACCGTTTCACGTGAAACACCACCGCGCCCTACCCGAGCCCCCTGACAGCGGGCCGCCCACCCACCCGGACCGCGACGGCTCACGCCCTCCACAGCCACTCGACGCCCCCGGGCCCTGTTTCACGTGAATCAGGATCCGCCGTGGTCCCGCCGCCCATGATCGCCCAGCCCGACGAACTTCGAGCTCCCCGCCTTCGACGCCCGGCCCGTCCCCACAAGCGAGCGCACCTCGACCGAGGCACCCCGACCTCTTCTCCCTCCCGAATACCCGGCACCGCCCGCCTACTCGCCCGACGTCGAAGCGAGCTCCTGGTTTCACGTGAAACCAAGGGCTCGCCCTCCGCCCTCCGCCCTCCGCCCTCCGCCCTCCGCCCTCCGCCCTCCGCCCTCCGCCCTCCGCCCTCCGCCCTCCGCCCTCCGCCCTCCGCCCTCCGCCCTCCGCCCTCCGCCCTCCGCCCTCCGCCCTCCGCCCTCCGCCCTCCGCCCTCCGCGGCGGAGCATGCCGGAGTGGGGGCTTGGCGTTGCGCTTCGCTCGGCTGTTTCGCGTGAAACAGCGATGCCCGCTGTGGGCCGATGAAGGCTCAACGGCGGAACGCAGCGACGGCGTCGGGTGTGGTCGGGGGACGCCCGCTGGGGCTGGTTGCGGAGTGGGGACTCGCGGGGCGGGGAAAGCCGTTTCACGGGAAACATGGCGGCGCGGAGGGCGGGCGCCACCCGTCGCCGGGGCGGGAAGGACGACCTTCGAAGGAGGTGCGGTGCTGGGGCTGCTGGGCTTCTATGACGAATTCGACGACCGTGCGGGACAGCCGAACGGATCCATACGCGCTGCCGTCCAGCACGCCGGCAGGCCGGACGAGGCGGACCTCGTGACCTACCTGGATGCCGGCCACGTCCTCATCGATGTCATGGAAGGTGGCTCCGACGTTCTCACCGGGAGCGCGCACCGCCATTCCGCGGGTTGCTCATCGCTGGTCACAGACGGCACCTGGCTCTGGCGACTCGACTTCGCCCACTACGTGGAAACGCACCACGTGCTGCTCCCCGAGGCGTTCATCGAGCACGTGCGAGCCCTGAGTCACCGGATGCCGCCGCTCGTCACCGCGCAGTTCGCCCCCCACTACAACGAGACCATGCCCCTCGTCGGCTGGGCGTCGGCCGTCCCGTGGCGATCGACTGCCGACGTGCTCGAACCTGAACCACGCGAAGTCATGAGCAGGATCGAGTTCGACGCGGCACTGCGGGCCCGGGCACGGGACCGGCCGCACGGCACCCGGGCCGAGCGTCGCAAGCCGAGGAGAACATGAGCCGAGTCCAGCCCCATCACGATCTGCGGCGGGAGGACCAGGGACCGGGCGCGAGCGACGGTGTTTCACGTGAAACGTGGGGCGGACTGGATACCGAAGGGAGATGTCTTGGTGCCCA
Organism: Actinocorallia herbida; assembly: GCF_003751225.1. Lineage (NCBI taxonomy): Bacteria > Bacillati > Actinomycetota > Actinomycetes > Streptosporangiales > Thermomonosporaceae > Actinocorallia > Actinocorallia herbida. Next base: position 9,126,709 of record NZ_RJKE01000001.1, on the reverse strand, counting down.
CCCTTCCTTGCCGCTGGAGGTCCGGGTGGGGGTGGCCGGGGAAAAGCCTGAGAGGCGTTGAGGGCGGGTTCGGGTGGAGGGGCAGCTCCAGGGTCGGGAGTGGGGTGGCGAGGGCCTTAGTGGCGGGCTGGGAGGGCTTGGAGGGGGTGGAGGTGGGTTCCAGGGAGATCTAGGTGTGGAGTGAGGTGGCGGCGTGCGCGTCGCAACGCGGCCGGCGGATGCCCCTCGGACCCCGGCACCTCGACCTCACCGGGCCCCGAACCCCGCGGCAGCGCCAACCGCGCAGGAGATGTCCTCCACCTCCACCGTCGCGGGAGGTCCCGCCTTCCCCGACGCCTGGAGCCACGCACCCAACCGACCGTCCGCTCCCCCCCGTCTGCCCCACGGCCCTGCCGGTGAAAGGCGGGTAGGCCAGGCCGAGGCACCAGTACCGGGCGAGGTGCCCCGCGTGGTGAAGCGCCCCCGAGGGGAGCAGCCTCCCGGCGAGCATGGCCGCCAGAGCGACGGGTCCGGCGCCCTCCCGACCCTCCCCCACTCACGCAACAGGTTTTCCACACCCCTGTGGATAACTCCGCGGCCATCGCCGTTTCACGTGAAACAACGCACCCCGCACAGAGAACGGGCCCCTCCGCCGTAGCGAAGGGGCCCGTCAGACAGCCAGGTTTCAGGACGAAGCGCCGTCCCCACCCTCGGGCGCCATCGCGGAAAGGATCCGGTCGAGATCGTCCAGCGTCGCGAACTCCACGACGATCTTGCCCTTACGGGACCCCAGATCGACCCGGACCTTCGTCTCGTAGCGCTCGCTCAGCCGGTTGGCGATCGCCTCGAGCCCCGGCGCGGTCGGCTTGCGCACCGGACGGCGCACGGGCGACGGGGTCGCGGGCTCCTCCGCCTCGCGCAGCGCGATGATCTCCTCGACGGCCCGTACCGAAAGCCCCTCGGCCACGATCCTGGTCGCGAGGGACTCCATCGCCTCCTGGCCCGTCAGGCCGAGCAGCGCCCGCGCGTGGCCCGCGCTCAGCACGCCCGCGGCGACGCGGCGCTGCACCGCGGGCGGCAGGCCCAGGAGGCGCAGCGTGTTGGTGATGTGCGGCCGGGACCGCCCGATCTTGGACGCGAGCTGCTCGTGGGTGGCGCCGAAGTCATCGAGAAGCTGACGGTAGGCGGCCGCTTCCTCCAGCGGGTTGAGCTGCTGCCGGTGGAGGTTCTCCAGGAGGGCGTCACGCAGGAGGTCGTCGTCGGAGGTCTCGCGGATGATCGCGGGGATCTTCCGCAGCTCGGCCCGCTGGGAGGCGCGCCAGCGCCGCTCCCCCATGATCAGTTCGTACTTGGCGGGCTCGAACGGGGTGTCCGGCGAAAGCTCCCGGACGACGACGGGCTGGAGCAGCCCGACGAGCGAGATCGACGTGGCCAGTTCTTCCAGGGCCTCTTCGTCGAAGTGGAGCCGGGGCTGGCGGGGGTTCGGCACGATCGAGGTGATCGGCAGCTCGGAGAACCGGGCCCCGTCCACCGGGACGAGTTCCGGCAGCACGGACGCACCGGGCACCCCTGCGGGGGCTGCGGGCGCCGGCGCGGGGGTCGGTGCCTGCGTGATGACCGGGGCCGTCGGGATCAGCGCGCCAAGGCCCTTGCCCAGGCCGCGCGGCTGACGTGAAGCGCTCATGACCGTCCCCCGTTGACGTGCTCGGTGTTGCTCACGACGCGGCCCCGGCCCAGCGATGCGCGATCTCCGAGGCGGCTTCGCTGTAGGCGAGGGCACCGGTCGAGCCCGGGTCGTAGGTCATGACGGACTGCCCATAGCTGGGCGCTTCAGACACCCGGACGCTCCGCGGAATGACCGTCTTGAGGCAGGTCTCCCCGAAGTGCGACCGGACCTCTTCGGCCACCTGGGAGGCGAGCCGGGTCCGCGCGTCGTACATCGTGAGCAGGATCGTCGAGACGTTCAGCGTCTGGTTCAGGTGGGAGGTGACGAGATCGACGGTGCCGATGAGCTGGCTCAGGCCCTCCAGCGCGTAGTACTCGCACTGGATCGGGATGAGCAGTTCGTCGCCGCCGACGAGGGCGTTCAGGGTCAGCAGCCCCAGTGACGGCGGGCAGTCGATGATCACGTAGTCGAACTTGGTCTTGTCGTAGGCGTCCAGCGCGCGGCGGAGCCGCGACTCGCGGGCGACCTTGGACACGAGCTCGATCTCGGCGCCGGCGAGGTGCAGCGTCGCGGGGGCGCAGCACAGGTTCGGCAGCTCGGGCGAGGCGACGATGATGTCCTCGAGCGGCATGTCCTCGATGAGCACGTGGTACATCGAGGGCACGTCGGCGTGGTGCTCGACGCCGAGCGCGGTCGAGGCGTTGCCCTGTGGGTCGAGGTCGACGACCAGGACACGGGCGCCGTGCATGGCGAGGGCCGCGGCGATGTTCACGGACGTCGTGGTCTTGCCGACGCCGCCCTTCTGGTTCGCCACCGTGATCACCCGGGTGTTGGCCGGGCGCGGCCACTCGCGGTCGCCCCGCTTGGCCATCACCTCGAGCGCCGCGGCCGCGGCGCGGGCGATGGGGGTGTCGGTCGGAGGGCTCGGCTGCGGCACGAATGTTTCACGTGAATCCATGGGCGCCTCGGTCTCCATCCGCGGCTCGACGGAAGCCGTCTCGGCGGTCCCCTGCATGCTGAACGCGTGACCTGATGACGGCTCCACCGCGGTCTCCTTAGTCGAAGAGGGCTCAGTCATGGCCGCGACCGGTGGCCCTTCCGCTGCTTGGTCTTGCTGCCCCCGCGCTCCGGAGGCTGTTCGGCTACCAGCCGAACGAGCGTGGTCGGCGGATCGACCTTACCTTGACCGACCAGCAGGAGTTCAGCCGTACGCACACCCATCTTGCGCAAAACCGCCTCCGCTTCGTCCAATTCGAGTGCCGCGCGCTCCCCCTTGAGGGCGAGGAGTTCCCCTCCGGGACGCAACAGGGGCAGCCCCCAGCGCGCCAGACGGTCGAGTGGGGCGACGGCCCGGGCCGTCACGACGTCGACGGCGAAGTCGCGCACGACCTCTTCGGCCCGGCCGCGCCGGACTGTGACATTCGTCAAACCGAGCTCCTCGACCGCCTCGTTGAGGAAGGTCGTGCGGCGCAGCAGGGGCTCCAGCAGGGTGATGTCGAGGTCGGGCCGGGCGATCGCGAGGACCAGTCCGGGGAGCCCGGCGCCGGAGCCGATGTCGACGACGGAGGCGCCCTCGGGCACCGCCTCGCTGAGCACCGCGCAGTTGATCACATGCCGTTCCCACAGGCGGCCGACCTCGCGGGGGCCGATGAGCCCGCGTTCGACGCCCGCGGTGGCGAGGAGCTCCACATAGCGGATCGCCAGGGGAAGCGCCGTCCCGAAGACCTCCCCCGCGACGGCAGGAACTGGTTCGGACGGCACGGGCTGGTCAGTCATCGCTCTTCCCCACAATCCACGATGGTTCCACATACGCCGTACCGCTGAGAAACGCGGTGAACCACCGACACGCATAATTCTGGTCAAATGGGTACATCTTCCCTAGGACAAGATCTAGGGAGAGGAAGCATGGGCATCGGAGTCGGACTGACCCTCGTCGCGCTCGGAGCGATCTTCGCCTTCGCGTTGGACTTCTCGCTCAGCGGCGTGGACGTCAACGCGATCGGCTGGATCCTCATGGTCTGCGGCGCCGCCAGCATCGCCTTCACCCTGCTCTACCTCCGCCCGCGCCGCGCCGTCGTCCCCGTTTCCGAGGAGGACGCGGCCGCGCTTCGCCGAGCCGAGGAGATCCGCGCGGAGGAGAATCGCCGCGACGGGATCCTGTAGCGCGAGCGGACCGGAAGACAGAGGGCCCCCGACCTCATCTCAAGGTCGGGGGCCTCGTCGTCGATGTGCGTCAGGAGGCGTAAGCCACGACAAAGCGTTCGGGCTCTTCGCCCTCGGACTCGCTGCGCAGGCCGGCCGCGGCGATGGCGTCGTGCACGATCTTGCGCTCGAACGGGGTCATCGGGGCCAGCGGCTTCGGCTTGCCCGTGCGCTTGACCTCCTCGGAGACCTCGGTGCCGAGCTTGGTCAGCTCCGCCCGGCGGCGCTCGCGGTACCCGCCGACGTCGAGCATCAGCCGGGTCCGGTTGCCGGTCTGCCGGTGCACGGCGAGCCTGGTGAGTTCCTGGAGTGCTTCGAGCACCTCGCCGCGCTGGCCGACGAGATCGTCCAGATCGTCGCCGACGACCGACACCATGGCGCGCTCGCCCTCGACGTCGAGGTCGATGTCACCGTCGAAATCGGCGATGTCGAGCAGGCCTTCGATGTAGTCGGCCGCGATGTCGCCCTCCTGCTCCAGCGCTTCGATGTCCGGCGCTGCGGTTTCCGCCACCCGTGCCTCCCTCACCTACTCGTGACCCTGGACCTGCTCGTGACCATGGGACTGTCAGAGACGATACAGCGTGCCGGGCACCGCCTGCGACAGGCCCGCTCCCCTACGGGCTCCCACATCCGCCCTACCCGGTCAGGGGCGAGGCGCACCCGTCGACAAACAACGCGTGAGCCATCGAACCGGACGGACCGGCGGCCCTTCCGGCCATAAAAAAAGACCGGGCGGTCAAGGTTCGACCGCCCGGTCCGAAAAGCCGTGGATGTCAGCGCTTGGTGGAACCGGAGCGCTTGCTGCGGGTCTGCCGGACCGGCTGCTTGCGCACCGTCGGCTCCTTGCGGATCTCGGCGGCGGCCGCGGCCTCGTCGGCGCGGCGCTTCTTCAGCAGCCCGCCGGACGACGGCGCCTCCTTCTCCTTCTTGGCCGGGGCCTTGGCGGAGGAGGAAGAGGAGCCGGACTTGTCGGCGTCCTGGCCGGTCGGCATCGGGTAGCGCTTGTAGATGTAGTGCGACTGGGCGAGCGTCCAGGAGTTGGACGTGACCCAGTACAGCAGGACGCCGAGCGGGAAGCCGAGGCCGAAGAGGCCGAAGACCGGGGCGAGCCAGACCATCATCTTCTGGGCGGACGCCATGGGGTTGTCCGGGTCCATCGCGGGCTGGCGCTGCATCGAGGCGCGCATCGTGAGGAAGGTCGTCGTCGAGGAGATGATGACGGCGACGGCGCAGACGATCAGCGCGGTGATCGACTTGGGGTCGTTGCCCCAGGCGGCGATGAAGCTGTCGGAGATGTGCGCGCCGAAGATGCTGGCGTTCTTGGCGCTGGCGACCAGCTCGGCGGAGATCCCGTGGCTGCCGTTGCCTTCCTTGGCATTGGCGATCTTGCTGAGCACCTGGAACAGCGAGATGAAGACCGGGAACTGCACCAGGAGCGGCAGACACCCGGAGATCGGGTTCGCCCCGTTCTCCTGGTAGAGCTTCATCATCTCCTGGTTGAGCCGCTGCTTGTCGTTCTTGTACTTCTTGCGCAGCGCCTGCATCTGCGGGTTCAGCGCCGCCATCTTGCGCGACGACTGGATCTGCTTCACGAACAGCGGGAAGATCAGGATCCGCATGAGCATGGTGAGCAGCACGATCGAGCCACCCCACGCCCACCCGCTGTTCGGGTCGAGGAAGGTGCTCAGGCCGGAGTGGATCTGGACGAGGATCCACGCCACGGCCCGGTACAGCGGATCAAGCGTCACCGGATGCTCCTAGCGAATCTGAAGGCTGGGTCGAACTGTCTGCGGCGGTCCCGGGGGCTCGGCCGGAGTCGAGGCCGCTGCCTTTAGTTGCACGGGGTGCAGGCACGGGATCGTACCCGCCCGGATGAAATGGGTGACAACGGGCGATCCGCCGGATGATCAGCCAGGTACCGTAGAAGGCCCCGTGCACCTGGAGCGCTTCGAGGCCGTAGGCGCTGCACGACGGTGCGAAACGGCACGTCGGAGGCAGCATGGGGCTGATCACTTTGCGGTAGACACGCACGAAAGCGATGAGCACCCACGCGACCGGACCCGGTCTGTCGTTCATCACCGCCCCTTGGCAGACTGCCGCAGCACCTTGTCCAGAGCCTTGTCTAGATCTCTGGCCAGTTCTTCGGAGGGCGCCGCCGCCGCGAGGGGGTTCGCGCGCACCACCAGAAGGCTACCCGGAGGCAGCAGGTCGAGCTTCGTGCGGACGAGATGCCTCAGCCGCCGCTCGACCCTGTTGCGCACGACGGAATTGCCCACCGCCTTGGAGACGATGAAGCCGGCCAGGGAGTTCCCCTGGTCGTTCCCTCCGGGCAGAAGGTGCGCAACGAGATGTGGCCGCCCTGCGCGGTAACCGCGCCGGACGGCCAGCGTGAACTCGTGGCGCCGCCGCATCCGGTGACCGGACGGCAGCATGGTGCGACCTGTCGTCAGACCGCGACGCGGGCGCGGCCCTTGCGGCGGCGCGCGGCGAGGATCGCCTGGCCGGCGCGGGTGCGCATGCGCAGCCGGAAGCCGTGCTTCTTGTGGCGACGACGGTTGTTCGGCTGGAAAGTACGCTTGCTCACAACTGGCTCCTGCTGCTCTGACGTGGACGTCCGACGGTGGGTCGGAAGCCGGGCGGCGTCGCATCGCGGGCACGTCTGGTCCCTCGCAGCGGGGGCCCGCCCTCGGTGACCCGGACCCTGCCCCTTGGGGCCGACCGGGACAGATGCGGGCACGCGTCACCATCGTCGATGCGACTCGACCTTAGAACGTTACGTTCTGGCGGGCCGTCGGGTCAAACGGAGGCACCCCGATGCGGGTCCTACCACCGCCCGCCAAGTTATACACAGCATGTGGACAAACCTGTGGATGAATCGTGAGAGAGTAGGGGCTCCCGTTCCGCGAAAGTCCCCCTGAGCAGCGCTGCGAAGAGCCCGCGCGAGGACGCCGGGCCGGGAGTCGAAGGTACGAATCCGGGGGGAGGCGCACGTGGACGGACAGGACCTTGAGGCCCTGTGGAACCGCTCCGTTGACGCGCTCCCCGAAGTCCCCGCCCATCAGCGCGCATGGCTCGGCGTCACCCGGCCGATCGGGATCTTCGACGGGATGGCACTGCTCGCCGTCCCCAACGACTTCGCGAAGAAGACCCTCGAACAGCGTGTCACGTCCCTGATCGAGACGACGCTCTCCCAGGAGCTCGGCACCCCCGTCCGGGTCGTGCTGACGGTCCAGCCCGACATCTCCCGGCAGCCGCCCGCGCCGCAGCAGGGCGCGCCCCAGGGGTACCACCCGGCGCCGCCGGCCCAGGCTCCCTCGGCCCACCCGCAGCAGCCGCCCGCCGCCCAGCACTTCCCCCAGCCGCAGGCGCGCCCGGCGGAGCAGCCGGGACCGCCGCCCGCGCCGCCCCGGTACGAGGAACCCGCTCCCGAGGCCGCCTTCCCGCGCACTCCCCCACTCGAAGATCCACAGCGTTATCCACAGGACGAGGGCCTTTTCAGCACGGGTTCCGCGAGTTATCCACAGGATGTGGGTTATCCCCAGGAGGGCGGACACCAGCCTCCCCCGGCGCCTCCCGCCCATCTTTCCGGCCACACCTTCGGCGGCGGAGCCCAGCAGCCCGAGCCGTTCCCGACCTCCGGATACGCGCCGCCCCCCGTCGAGCCCGTCTCCGAGACGGTGCCGACTCCGGCCCCCTGGCAGCAGGGCGGCTCGACGAGCCCCGTCAAGGGGTCGATAGAGGCCGCCCGGCTCAACCCGAAGTACACCTTCGAGACCTTCGTCACCGGCGCGAGCAACCGCTTCGCCCAGGCCGCGGCGGTCGCCGTCGCCGAGTCGCCGGCCAAGGCCTACAACCCGCTGTTCATCTACGGCGAGTCCGGCCTCGGCAAGACCCACCTGCTGCACGCGATCGGCCACTACGCCCGCAGCCTCTTCGACGGCGCCCGGGTCCGGTACGTCAGCTCCGAGGAGTTCACCAACAACTTCATCAACGCGATCCGCGACGGCAAGGCCGAAGGCTTCCGGCGCAGGTACCGCGAGGTGGACATCCTGCTCGTCGACGACATCCAGTTCCTCGAGGGCAAAGAGCAGACGCAGGAAGAGTTCTTCCACACGTTCAACACCCTCCACAACGCGAACAAGCAGATCGTGATCTCCTCGGACCGGGCGCCCAAGCAGCTCGTCACCCTTGAAGATCGCTTGCGGAACCGGTTCGAGTGGGGTCTGATCACCGACGTGCAGCCCCCCGAGCTGGAGACCCGCATCGCGATTCTGCGCAAGAAGGCCGTCCAGGAGGGCCTCGCCGCGCCGCCGGACGTGCTCGAGTTCATCGCGACGAAGATCTCGACCAACATCCGTGAACTCGAGGGCGCCCTCATCCGGGTGACCGCCTTCGCCAGCCTCAACCGTCAGTCGGTCGACCTGCGCCTCGCGGAGATCGTCCTCAAGGACCTCATCCCCGACTCCGACAGCTCCGAGATCACCATCGGCATGATCATGGCGCAGACGGCGACCTACTTCGGGATCGAGATAGACGACCTGTGCGGCGCCTCGCGCTCGCGCGTCCTGGTGACCGCCCGGCAGATCGCCATGTACCTGTGCCGTGAGCTCACGGACATGAGCCTGCCGAAGATCGGCCTCCAGTTCGGCGGCCGCGACCACACCACGGTCATGCACGCCGACCGCAAGATCCGCTCGCTGATGGCCGAGCGCCGGTCGATCTACAACCAGGTCACCGAACTCACCTCCCGTATCAAGCAGCAGACCCGGGGCTGACCCCGCCCGCTCATCCGCCCGCGCATCCCCCGTCACAGGGACATGGTCCGGCGCCGCCCATCGTTACCGCCGTCTCCAGGAATCCCCGCCCTCCGCACGGCGTCCGACCAGGCCTGATGCCCGCCAGTCCCTTCCTCGCCCCCCTGCGCCCTCCTCTGTCGTCCACAGGACGATCCGGGCTTGGGGACGGACCGGCCTTCGCGCACAATGTCCGGATGGCTCTCGATGCCGTCCTCGCGGCGATCGACGCGGTCGCCTGGCGCGGGATCCCCGACCACAGCGGGTTCTACGCCCCTGAGTCCGCCCAGGAGGGCCTGCGCGCCCTGGCCCTGGCCACGGCCCTGCCCATCGCAGCAGCCGCCGCAGCCCGCCTGGAAGGCGGCGGCGTCCTCCACGACCACAGCGGCGTCCTGCTCCCCGCAGCCGCCCCCGCGGCCCCGATCCTGCTGTCCATCGCCGAGCACGGCCATCCCAAGGCCCAGGGCACGGCCATCGTGGTGCTCAGCGACTGCCTGGGCCTCTCCCCGTACGCGAAGGACGACCGCTGGGATGGCCTGCCGCTGTGCTGCGCGGTGGCCGCTCCCGTCCAGGCGGCCGCCCACGTGGTGCTGACCCAAGGCGAGGACGGCAGGAAGCTCCCGCGGTCCGCGGCGGCCCACTGGCGCCTCCAGGTGGCGGAATGGGCCCCGGACGGTGCCGATGTCCTCGTCGTCGGGTCCCTGGCCGGGAGACTGCCCTCCGACCGCCTCACCGTCGAGGTGCCGGCCTCGGGCAGGGCCGCCGCCCAGGTCGGCGAAGGCGTTCGGGAGGCCGCCGGCGAGGGTTCGGCCCTGCTTCGTCTGCGGGGCCTGACGGCCGGTCATGTCCGGACGGGGGCGGTGCTCTGCGGGGCGTGCTGTGCGGAGAAGGGCGTCTGACCTGCGGGGATGTGGGTTGTCCACAGATTTTCCACAGCGTCGTCCACAGAAATCGGCGAGTTGTCCACAGGAGGGGGCGGCGGCGGGGGGCGAGGGGCTCTTTCGCGGTTGTCCACAGGCTTGGCGGGGGCGTCCACAGGGGGTGGGGACGGGCGCCGGGACCTGTGGATATTGCTTCAATGGAGACGTACACAGGCCGGCTGGGAGTACAAAACGGACTCGGGTCGGCCGCCGATGGCACCGGGGAGGGGTCTTGAGGGGGTCCATCGAGGGCTCCGAGAGACCGGCGAGCGGTGCTCCGGTGAGCTTCCCCGCAGGTCACAGGGGTCTATCGGGTACACAGGAACCTGTGGAGTCACGTTGTGCACAGGTCTTCGGAGGGAACCTGTGGACTTCCTCGCCTGTGGATGAACCTGTGGACCACGCTGGGGACAACGTGTGGATAACCTGTCTTACCTGTGGACGACCTGTGGACAGTACCGTTCGGTATTCAAATGGCCTGTGGACAGAGCGGTGGATAACCTGTGGAAAAAGTCCCCGAGCCTGTGAATTGTGTGTGGAAACCGAGGTTTCCACAGGTCGGCCGGGCCGCAGAACGTCGTAGGCATATGTCAGGATTTACCGGTACTCGCATTAAGCCCTGTGGATAAAACTGTGGAGAAGCTGTGGACAAGTGGGGGTCATCCTGTGGACGGAGTGTGGACAACTTTTCGCCGTCCACAGGGGGCTGAGTTGTCCACAGGTCCGTACCCACAGGGCCTGGGGATAAAAAAGTGCCCCTGAGCAGGGAGACCATGGGTTATCCACGGTTTCCACAGGCCCTACTACTACTACGACTCTCTCTCTACAACTGAACAAGGAAAAGCCAGAACCAGTAAGGGCCTTGCGGATCTTGTTCCCCGAGCGCCCTTCGCGAAACCCTCAACGATCAAGGAGGCGGGTCCCGTTGAAGTTCCGCATCGACCGTGACGCCCTCGCCGAGGCGGTGGCCTGGACGGCCAGGACGCTCCCGGCGCGGCCCCCCGTGCCCGTGCTGGCCGGCATGCGGCTGGAGGCCACCGAGGAGAGCCTGACGCTCTCGGCCTTCGACTACGAGACCTCCGCCGAGGTCTCGGTCGCCATCGGCGGCCAGGAGGCGGGAACGGCGCTGGTGTCGGGCAAGCTGCTCGCCGACATCTGCCGAGCACTTCCTCCCCACCCTGTGGACGTCACCACCGACGGGGCGAAGGTCATGCTCCAGTGCGGGTCGGCGAAGTTCACACTCCAGACGATGCCTGTGGAGGACTACCCCTCGCTGCCGCAGCTCCCGCCCGTGGCGGGCGTGGTCGGCAGTGACGAGTTCGCCGCCGCCGTCGCCCAGGTCGCCATCGCGGCGGGCCGCGACGACACGATCCCGATGCTCACCGGCGTCCGGGTCGAGATCGACGGCGACACCGTCACGCTGGCCTCCACCGACCGCTACCGGCTGGCCGTCCGCGAGTTCAAGTGGACCCCGGACACCCCCGACCGCGCGGGCGTCGCGCTCATCCCGGCGAAGACCCTCGCCGACACCGCCAAGTCGCTGACCTCCGGCGCGGAGGTGAAGATCTCGCTCGGTGGCGGCGCCGACGGCCAGGGCGAGGGCATGATCGGCTTCGAGGGCGGCGGCCGCAAGACCACGTCCCGGCTCCTCGACGGCGACTTCGTGAAGTACCGGTCGCTCTTCCCCGCCGAGTACGCCGGATACGCCGAGGTCCAGACGAGCCAGTTCGTCGACGCGCTCAAGCGCGTGTCCCTGGTGGCCGAGCGGAACACCCCTGTGCGGCTCCAGTTCAGCCAGGGAGAGGTCGTCCTGGAAGCGGGGACCGGGGACGAGGCCCAGGCCGTCGAGGCCCTGGAGGCCGTTCTGGAGGGCGAGGACATCAACATCGCCTTCAACCACCAGTACGTCCTCGACGGGCTGTCGCACATCGGCTCGGACATCGCGCGGCTGTCGTTCACCACGCCGACCAAGCCCGCGGTCCTCACGGGCAAGCCGGTCGACGAGGGGGCGCCGACCTACCGCTACCTGATCATGCCGGTCCGGCTGTCCGGCTGAGCCCTGCGGGAAGACCCACTTGTCCACAGGCGTCGACGACCTGTGGACGGACCCTGTGGACAAGTGGGTGTTCGGTTTCACGGGCGGGCGTGCCCATGCCGGGGTAGGGACGGACTGTGGAGGACTAGCCTTGTGGCGGTTTCCCACAAGGAACGGCTTTCAGGTCCCTCCGTGCAGGAGGACCTGCCCCTATGAGGAGTGGCATGGAACTGGGACTCGTCGGCCTGGGCAAGATGGGCGGGAACATGGCCGAGCGGCTGCGCCGCGGCGGCCACACGGTCATCGGGTACGACCGCGACCCGGGCCTGAGCGACGCGGGCTCGCTGGCCGAGCTGGTCGAGCGGCTGCCCGCGCCGCGCGTGGTGTGGGTGATGGTCCCCGCCGGATCCCCGACCCAGGCGACGATCGAGCAGCTCGCCGAGCTGCTCTCCCCCGGCGACCTCGTCGTCGACGGTGGCAACTCGCACTATGTGGACGACCAGCGCCACGCGGTCGAGCTCAAGGCCAAGGGCATCGGGTTCGTCGACTGCGGCGTCTCCGGCGGCGTCTGGGGCCTGGAGAACGGCTACGCGCTCATGGTCGGCGGCTCGGCCGACGACGTGGCCAAGGCCCAGCCCGTCTTCGACACGCTCAAGCCGGAGGGCGAGTTCGGCTTCGTGCACAGCGGTGAGGTCGGCGCGGGCCACTTCGTGAAGATGGTCCACAACGGCATCGAGTACGGCATGATGCAGTCCTTCGCCGAGGGCTACGAGCTCATCAAGGCGTCGGGGATCGTCACCGACGTCCCCGCGACGTTCAAGAGCTGGCAGGAGGGCACGGTCATCCGGTCCTGGCTGCTCGACCTGCTGAACCGCGCGCTGGCCGACGACCCGGACCTGGAGCACATCCGCGGGTACGCCTCGGACAGCGGCGAGGGCCGGTGGACCATCCAGGCGGCGGTCGACCACGCGGTCCCGCTGCCGGCGATCACCGCGTCGCTGTTCGCGCGGTTCGCCTCGCGGCAGGACGACTCGCCCGCGATGAAGGTCGTCGCGGCGCTGCGCAACCAGTTCGGCGGGCACGCGGTCGTCAAGGAGTAGCCTCCCGAGCAGCACCGGAGCCGCCTCGGCCGAGTTATCCACAGGGCTGGGGATGTTCGCGGCCATGGTCGTCCACAGGACTTCCCCTCCCTGTGGACGCCCGCTTCCGGCGCGCCGGGCACCCCCGCCCGGTCGTCCACAGGTTGTGCATGAGCACCCTGCGCACGACGGGCCCGCCGTAGACTCGTCGCTGTGCACGTCGCCCATCTGACCCTCGCGGACTTCCGGTCCTACGCCGTCGCAGAGGTACCTCTCGACGCGGGCGTCAGCGCGTTCGTCGGGCCGAACGGGCAGGGCAAGACCAATCTCGTCGAGGCGATCGGCTACGTCGCCACGCACGGCAGCCACCGGGTCGCCACCGACGCGCCGCTGGTCCGCCAGGGCGCGCCGCGCGCGATCGTGCGGGCCCGGGTGCACCGGGACGTCCGCGAGGCGCTGATCGAACTGGAGATCAACCCGGGCAGGGCGAACCGGGCGCGGCTCAACCGGGCGCCCGTTCCCCGGCCGCGCGAGATCCTGGGGATGCTGCGCACCGTCCTGTTCGCGCCCGAGGACCTCTCCCTGGTGAAGGGCGATCCGGGTGAGCGCCGCCGCTTCCTCGACGAGCTGCTCACCACCCGCACCCCGCGTTTCGCCGGGGTGCGGGCCGACTACGACAGGGTGCTGAAGCAGCGGAACGCGCTGCTGAAGAGCGCGGCCCAGCAGCGCCGGGGCCTCACCGCCGAGCTCACCGCGACCCTCGAGGTCTGGGACACGCACCTCGCGCAGGTCGGGGCCGAGCTGCTGGCGGCCAGGCTCGATCTGGTCGCCGCGCTGTCCCCGCTCGTCGCCAAGGCGTACGCCGAACTCGCGCCGGGCGCGGGGGCAGGCCTGGAGTACCGCTTCTCCGGGGGCGACGGGCCGGGCGAGTTCTCCACAGGCCGTGGACAACTCGTGGAGTACCTGCTCGCCGGCCTCGTCGAGGCCCGCCGCCAGGAGCTGGCCCGCGGCACCACGGTGATCGGCCCGCATCGCGACGAACTGCTGCTCAAGCTCGGCGACTTCCCCGCCCGCGGCTACGCCAGCCACGGCGAGTCCTGGTCGTTCGCCCTCGCGCTCCGCCTCGCCGCCTACGAACTCCTGCGCGCCGACGGCGACGACCCCGTCCTCATCCTCGACGACGTCTTCGCCGAACTCGACTCAGGCCGCCGCCGCAGGCTGGCCGAGATGGTCGCCCCCGCAGAGCAGGTCCTGATCACCGCCGCGGTCCCCGAGGACGTCCCTTCGGAACTCACCGGCGCCGTCTATGCGGTCTCCGCGGGCGAGGTGACCCGTGATCGCTGAGGGCGCCGGGGGCCAGGCCGAGGAGCCGAAGGCGAAGACGGGGATCGAGCTGGCCCGGGAGGCGCTGGCGCAGGCTCGGGCCGACGCGGCCAAGCGGCAGTCGGTGCCCGGGCAGCGGCGGCGCAAGCGGAACGGGGACGTGCCGCGGGACCCGACCAGGGGCGGCGGGCCGCAGCTGTTCGGCGCGGGGATCAAGAAGCTGCTGTCCGAGCGCGGCTGGGAGGAGCGCGCGGCGGTCGGCGGCGTCTTCGGCAACTGGGCCGTGTTCGTCGGCCCGAAGGTCGCCGAGCACACCGCCCCGGGCACCTTCGTCGACGGCGAACTGACCGTCCACTGCGACTCGCCCGCCTGGGCGCAGCAGGTCCGGCTGCTCGCCGGACAGCTTGTGCGGCGGCTCAATGAGGAGCTGGGCGACGGCACAGTGAAACGGGTCAAGGTGGTGGGCCCGCAGGCCGAACGCCGCCCCGGCCAGTGGCGTGTCCGATAAGTCCGCTGGACGCCACCGGCGCGTTTGTCAAGCGCCACGTACGCGCCAGTACGGCCCGGGTCGCGTAGGGGGATGTCACTTCCGGCCCGTCCGGGCTCCAGACGCGACCTCAGCGACCGTCAGCGCCACTTTTGGACGCCTGACCCTGTAGACTGACCATGGGTTCAGGACACTGCACCGTGAGCATGGCGCTCGGTATCGGACACGACACCGGCGCCATCTGTGATTCATCCAAACCGCGTGTTACGGGGCATGCGCAAGCGGTGGGTGTCCCCGGCAGGAGGCTTCCCTTTGTCGTACGACGCTAGTTCCATCACGGTCCTCGAAGGTCTGGAAGCGGTACGCAAGCGGCCCGGCATGTACATCGGGTCCACCGGTGAGCGGGGCCTGCACCACCTTGTCTACGAGATCGTGGACAACGCCGTGGACGAGGCGCTGGCCGGGTACAACGACACCATCGTCGTGACCCTTCGCAACGACGGAGGGGTGAGCGTCCTCGACCGGGGCCGCGGCATCCCCGTCGGGCTGCACCCGGTGGAGCAGGTTCCCGCGGTCCAGCTGGTGCTGACCACGCTGCACGCGGGCGGCAAGTTCGACAGCCAGTCCTACGCGGTCTCCGGTGGTCTGCACGGCGTCGGCGCCGCCGTGGTGAACGCGCTGTCGAAGCGCCTTGAGGTCGACGTCCAGGTCGACGGCTTCCACTGGCGCCAGCAGTACGAGATCGGCGCCCCGCTCGGCCCGCTGAGCAAGGACGAGGAAGCCGAGGAGACGGGCACGACCGTCACCTTCTGGGCCGACAGCGACATCTTCGAGACCACCGAGTACAGCTTCGAGACCCTGAGCCGCCGCTTCCAGGAGATGGCGTTCCTCAACAAGGGCCTGTCGATCACGCTGATCGACGAGCGCGAGGGCCACGAGACCGACGAGGGCGAGCCCTTCAGCGTCACGTACCACTACGAGGGCGGCATCTCCGACTTCGTCCGGCACATCAATGCCAAGAAGGACGCGGTCCACAACACCATCATCGACTTCGAGGCCGAGGGCGACGGCATCGCCGTCGAGATCGCGATGCAGTGGAACGGCTCATACACCGAGTCGATCTACAGCTTCGCGAACACGATCAACACGGCCGAGGGCGGCACGCACGAGGAGGGCTTCCGGGCCGCGCTGACGAGCATCGTCAACCGCTACGCGCGCGACCAGAAGCTGCTCAAGGAGAAGGACGACAACCTCACCGGTGAGGACGTCCGCGAGGGCCTGACCTCGATCATCTCGATCAAGCTGTCCGACCCGCAGTTCGAGGGCCAGACCAAGACCAAGCTCGGCAACACCGAGGCGAAGTCGTTCGTGCAGAAGACCTGCAACGACCACCTCAAGGACTGGTTCGAGGCCAACCCGGGCGAGGCCAAGGAGATCATCAACAAGGCCACCCAGGCGGCCCGCGCCCGGGTCGCCGCGCGTCAGGCGCGTGACCTGACCCGGCGCAAGAGCCTGCTGGAGACCACCTCCCTGCCGGGCAAGCTGAGCGACTGCCAGTCCGCCGACCCCGCCGAGTCCGAGATCTACATCGTCGAGGGAGACTCCGCGGGCGGCTCCGCCAAGGGCGGCCGCGACCCGAAGTTCCAGGCGATCCTCCCGATCCGGGGCAAGATCCTGAACGTCGAGAAGGCGCGGATCGACAAGGTCCTCAAGAACACCGAGGTCCAGGCGATGATCACCGCGCTGGGCTCGGGCATCCACGACGAGTTCGATGTCACCAAGCTCCGCTATCACAAGATCATCCTGATGGCCGACGCCGACGTCGACGGCCAGCACATCCGCACCCTCCTGCTGACCCTGCTGTTCCGCTTCATGAAGCCGCTGGTCGAGGCCGGGCACGTCTACCTCGCGCAGCCGCCGCTGTACAAGATCAAGTGGAACAGGACCGGCACGGAGTACGACTACGTCTACTCCGACCGCGAGCGCGACCTCGTCATCGAGCAGGGCATGGCCGCGGGCCGCCGCGACCCGCGCACCATCGACGGCGTGCAGCGCTTCAAGGGTCTGGGCGAGATGAACGCCGACGAGCTGTGGTCCACCACCATGGACCCCGCCCGCCGCATCCTCCTCCAGATCACCCTGGACGACGCGGCCCAGGCCGACGACCTGTTCTCCGTCCTCATGGGCGAGGACGTCGAGGCGCGCAGGTCGTTCATCCAGCGGAACGCCAAGGACGTCCGCTTCCTGGACATCTGATCCGGCCGGGTCCCCAGACCGTTTCCTTACTTCATGACGCAGTAGAAGAGGTTTCGCAGTGACCGAGGTGACCAGCGAGGGCCAGCACGACCGGATCGAACCGGTCGACATCCAGGACGAGATGGCCAAGAGCTATCTCGACTACGCGATGTCGGTCATCGTGGGGCGGGCCCTTCCCGACGTGCGGGACGGGCTCAAGCCGGTGCACCGGCGTGTTCTGTACGCGATGTACGACGGCGGCTACCGGCCCGACCGCGGCTACTTCAAGTGCGCGCGCGTCGTCGGCGATGTCATGGGTTCCTACCACCCGCATGGTGACTCCTCCATCTATGACGCCCTTGTCCGTCTCGCCCAGCCCTGGTCGATGCGGTACCCGATGGTCGACGGCCAGGGGAACTTCGGTTCACCGGGTAATGACCCGGCTGCGGCCATGCGTTACACCGAATGCCGAATGGCCGCGCTGGCCATGGAGCTGTTGCGGGACATCGACAAGGAAACCGTCGACTTCTCCCCCAACTACGACGGCAAGCAGCAGGAACCCGACGTCATGCCGTCGCGGTTCCCGAACCTGCTCGTCAACGGCTCGGCCGGCATCGCGGTCGGCATGGCCACCAACATCCCGCCGCACAACCTGCGCGAGGTGTCCGACGGCGTCAAGTGGTACCTGGAGAACTTCGGCGCCACCGACGAGGAACTGCTCGACGCGCTGATCGAGCGCATCAAGGGCCCGGACTTCCCCACGGGCGCCCTCATCGTCGGCCGCCGGGGCATCGAGGACGCCTACCGGACCGGCCGCGGCTCCGTCACCATGCGGGCCGAGGTCGAGGTCGAGGAGATCCAGGGCCGTACCTGCCTGGTCGTCTCCTCTCTGCCGTACCAGGTCAACCCGGACAACCTGGCGCTGAAGATCGCCGAGCTGGTCCGCGAGGGCAAGCTGACCGGCATCGCCGACGTCAAGGACGAGACCTCCGGCCGCACCGGCCAGCGCCTGGTCATCGTGCTCAAGCGCGACGCCGTCGCCAAGGTCGTCCTCAACAACCTGTACAAGCACACGCAGCTCCAGGAGACCTTCGGCGCGAACATGCTCGCGCTGGTCGACGGCGTGCCGCGCACGCTGCGCCTCGACCAGTTCGTGCGCTCGTGGGTGACCCACCAGATCGAGGTCATCGTCCGGCGCACCCGCTTCCTGCTGCGCAAGGCCGAGGAGCGCGCCCACATCCTGCGCGGCCTGCTCAAGGCCCTCGACCGGATCGAAGAGGTCATCGCGCTCATCCGCGCGAGCGCGTCGGCGTCCGACGCCGAGCAGGGCCTGATGAACCTCCTGGAGATCGACCAGATCCAGGCGCGCGCGATCCTCGACATGCAGCTGCGCAAGCTCGCCGCCCTGGAGCGCCAGGCGATCCTCGACGAGTACGAGTCGCTGATGGCGGAGATCTCCGACTACAACGACATCCTGTCCTCGCCGGAGCGGCAGCGCTCCATCGTCGCCGAGGAACTCGCCGCGATCGTCGAGAAGTTCGGCGACGAGCGCAGGACCGCGATCATCCCCTTCGACGGCGACATGTCCATCGAGGACCTCATCGCCGAAGAGGACGTGGTCGTCACCATCACCCGCGCCGGCTACGCCAAGCGCACCCGGACCGACCAGTACCGCGCGCAGCGGCGCGGCGGCAAGGGCGTGCGCGGCGCGCAGCTCAAGCAGGACGACATCGTCGAGCACTTCTTTGTGACCTCGACGCACAACTGGATCCTGTTCTTCACCAACAAGGGCCGCGTCTACCGGGCCAAGGCCTACGAGCTGCCGGACAGCGGCCGGGACGCGCGCGGCCAGCACGTCGCGAACCTCCTGGCGTTCCAGCCGGACGAGAAGATCGCCCAGGTCATGACCCTGCGCGACTACGAGGTCTCCCCGTACCTGGTCATCGCGACCAAGGCGGGCATGGTGAAGAAGACGACCCTGTCGGCGTACGACTCGCCGCGCGCGGCCGGGCTCATCGCGATCGACCTCAAGGACGACGACGAGGTCATCGCGGCCCGTCTGGTCTCCCCCGACGACGACATCCTCATGGTCTCCACGGCGGCCCAGTCGATCCGCTTCAAGGCCGACGACGACCAGTTGCGGCCGATGGGCCGCGACACCCGCGGCGTCATCGGGATGCGGTTCGAGGAAGGCGCGGAGGTGCTCGACCTCCACGTCATCCGAGAGGGCGCCGACGAAGAGGTCCTCGTGGCTACCGAAGGCGGCTATGCCAAGCGGACCCCGGCCGAGCAGTACCCCGTTCAGGGACGCGGTGGCAAGGGTGTGCTGACCGCTAAGATCGTGCAAACTCGCGGCAGGCTGGTCGGAGCCCTTATGGTCCGACCGGAAGACGAGGTATTTGCTATGACCTCCAGCGGTGGTGTCATCCGCACCAGCGCCGGGGAGATCAAGCAGTCCGGACGTCAGACCATGGGCGTCCGGCTCGTCAACCTCGCGGAGGGCGACGTCGTGGTCGCCATCGCGAGGAACGTAGAGTCGATCGAGGACTCCGCGGACGCCGAGCCGGGGGACGAGGGAAATGAGAGCTCGTGAGCACGACCTCTAGGAACGAGAACAGGGCCGGCGGTCCGCCCGAGGGCGGCGCGGCCGGGGGCTCGGTGACCGGCGAGGCCGCGGCCGCGCAGGCGGATCCCGGCAAGGCCGAAACCCAGGTCGATCTGGCGAAGGACGGCGCCGCGGCGAACGTCGTGGAGGCCGCCGCCGCGGTCGCGGACGGCCCCGCCGAGGCGGATAAGGCAGGCACTATGGACAAGGTCGCCGCCAACGGTGCGGACTCCGCGGGAGCCACCGAGACGGTCATCGACCCGCCGTGGGCGACGGCCGCCGAGCCGGCGACCTCGGTGTTCGCGGACCGGGCGGGCGCTCCGGCGTTCGGCCCGGCCCCGGCCGTCGCGGCGGCGCCGCTGCCGCTCGGTGCGGCCGCGGTGCCCGCCGGGCAGCCGTCGACGGACCGACCCGTGGCGTCGGCCGCGCAGGCGCTCAGCGCGAAGCTGAGGGCCGCCGCGACCTCCGGCGGGGGCGCGGACGGCAAGAACCCGCGCCGGGCGCATCTCCAGATCTCGCGGTTCGAGCCGTGGTCGGTGATGAAGTTCAGCTTCATCATGTCGCTCGTGTGCTTCGTCGTGCTCTTCGTCGCGGTCACCGTGCTCTACATGATCCTCGCGGGGCTCGGCGTGTTCGACTCGATCACCGAGGCGATCAACGAGACCACGGGGTCCGACGGAGCGGGCGCGGGGAGCTGGTTCACCGCGGGCCGCATCCTCGGCTACACGGCGCTCATCGGCGCCCTGAACGTGCTGCTCATCACCGCTCTGGCGACGGTCGGCTCGGTGATCTACAACCTCGCGTCCGACTTCGTCGGCGGCGTGGAGGTCACCCTCAAGGAGGCCGAGTAATCCAGTTCGCGTTGCCCGCCACGATGGGGTAATCTCACTTCTCGTCGCCGAGGAAGAAACCCCTCAAGGCAACGCCCCGGGCGTATAGCTCAGTCGGTTAGAGCGCATCCCTGATAAGGATGAGGCCCCAGGTTCAAGTCCTGGTACGCCCACCCGGAAGTTTTATGAGACAGGCCGTTTCCCGCAAAGGGAAGCGGCCTTCTTGCTTTTGTCCCCTTGGCCGCGCGCCCCGGGCAGTCAGCCGTGCGCACCGGGTCTCCCGGGCACTTGCTCGTGGGTTACTCACCTTCAGGTGCCTACTTACCGAGGGAGAGCGGCTCCTCCTAGGTTGGGCCTGTCGATCAGGCGGATCACCAGGAGGAAGCATGCGTGCCGCAGTCATCCGAGCGTTCGGCGGTCCCGAGGTCGTGGAGATCGCGGACGTCGCCGTGCCCGTGCCGGGCCCTGGACAGGTCCGGATCCGGGTGGAGGCGGCCGCGGTCAACCCGGTCGACGCCGCGATCCGGGCGGGGCTGCTCGCGGAGGCCGGGCTCATGGCGGGCCGGGACGTCATCGGTCTCGGGTGGGACGTCGCGGGGGTCATCGACGCCGTCGGGGAGGGCGTCTCGGGGCATCGGGCGGGAGAGCGCGTCATCGGGCTCGCCGACCGGCTCGACGTGCCGCTCGGGACGCACGCCGAGTACGTCGTCCTGGACGCGGCGGCGATCGCCTCCGCCCCGGTGGGCGTCTCCCCCGTCGAGGCGGCGACCCTGCCGCTCAACGCGTCGACCGCCGCCCAGGCACTCGACCTGCTCGACCTGCCCGAGGGCGGCACCCTCCTCGTGACGGGTGCGGCGGGGGCGGTCGGGGGCTTCGCCGTGGAACTGGCCGCCGCGCGCGGGTTGCGCGTCGTGGCGGTCGCGGACGAGGCCGACACGGACCTGGTCCGGGCGCTGGGTGCCGCGTGGACCGTCCCGCGTTCGATCGCCGACCTTGCTGAGGCCGTCCGCGCGCTCGTCCCGGGCGGGGTCGACGGCGCCCTCGATGCGGCGTCCCTCGGCGTCCGCGCGCTGGGCGGCGTCCGGAACCGGGGTGCTTTCGTCGCGGTCGTGGGCGGGGCCGCGCCCGTCGGGCTGCGCGGGATCCGGGTCGCGAACGTCTGGATCACCGCCGACGCCGACCGGCTCGCCGAGCTCTCGGCTTTGGCCGCCTCGGGGAGCCTCACCCTTCGGGTCGCGGACACCCTCCCCCTGCACGAGGCCGCTCAGGCTCACGCGCGCCTTGCCAAGGGCGGCCTCAGAGGGCGGCTCGTCCTCGTTCCGTAGGGAACCACGGCGAGGCACGGGCGGAGTCCCGGGCAGGGCGGGACGCCGCTCACGGTCGGGGCGGACATCCCATGCCTAGCGTGGGGTGGCATGGAGATGGGATTCGAGGACTTGTACGGGGCTTGCGGCTCGGTGATCAGCGGGGACCACGAGCAGGGGAGGCGGGACCTCGAGGGGTTGCTGCCGCAGGTCGTCGCGCGCGGACCGCGGTGGATGGAGGGGCTGGTGCGGGTGCTGCTCGCGGACCTCGCCGGGCGGCGCGGGGACGGCGGCGAAGGGCTCGCGCATCTGGCGGCGGCGGTGGCGGTCGGATGGAACGACTGCGTCGTCGCGGGGCATGAGACGGGTCTCAGGGCGCTGACCGGGGCCGAGGGGTACCGGGAGGTGCACCGGAGGATCGCGGTGTCTCCTGCGGATCTTGAGGAGCTCCGGTGGATCCATGCCGAGCGGGCCTGCGTCGACCACGACACGATGATGATGATCGGGGAGAACATCGGGCGCAAGGACAGTTCGCCGACCGAGGTGCCGCAGAGCGCGCTGCCGACCCGGACCGCCGACGGGCAGGGGGTGCTCGCGGCGCGGGCGATGCTGCGGATGCGGCAGCGGAGCCAGCTGAACTCCGTGCTCGCCTCCGACACGATGCGCCGGTCGCACGTGTCGTCGATGGCGGTGATCGGCAACATCGGGTCGTCGCCCTTCGGCGGGTCCGGGTTCGGCGGTGGTTTCGGCGTCGGGGGTTTCGGCTCCTCTGCGATGGAGGCCGCCTCGTCGCAGGCGCTCGCGAACTCCCGGGCGGCGACCCGGCGCGACGCGGTCCGCGCCCGCGCGTTCTGCCCGACGATCGGGCTGCCGAACTCCGCGGCCCCGGCCCCCGACCCGTCCTGACGGGGAGGGCAGGCCGTCAGAGGTAGTGGAAGGACGGCTCCGGGTGCATGAGGAAGGAGTGGTGCGAGATGTTCCAGGCGTAGGCGCCGGCCATGGCGAAGACGACCCGGTCGCCCACAGAGAGGCGCGGCAGGGGGATGTCGCGGGCGAGGACGTCCTTCGGCGTGCAGAGCTGGCCGACGAGGGTGACGGCCGTGTCCCGCACGGAAGGCGCGTCGGCGTGACGGGGACCGGGGAGGACACGGAAGGGCTGGTCGTGGTTCTTCGTCGCGGGAGTGCGCAGGTGATGGGTGCCGCCGCGGACGACGGCATAGGCACGTCCGTGGGCGGTCTTCACGTCCAGGACGTCCGTGACGTACCAGCCGTGGTGGACCGTCAGCGCCCGTCCAGGCTCGACGCGCAAGGTCTCGCCGGGAAGAGCGAGTGAAGACAACGCCTTGCCGTAGGCGGCCCAGTCGAAGCGTGCCTCGGGGCGCGCGTAATCGACGGCCATGCCTCCGCCGAGATTGATCTCGGGAAGGGTGACGCCCGCACGGGCCAGCCAAGGCCGCGCCCAGTCCAGGATCTCCCGCTGCTGCGCGACGAGCGCGGGCACGTCGAGGCCGGACGCCAGGTGCGCGTGCACGCCGCGCAGCCGCAGCCGCGGCGCGGCGGCCAGGATCGGGAGGCAGTCGGCGATCAGCCCGGGGTCCATGCCGAAGGGGCCGCTCATCGCCAGGGCGGCCCCCGCCCTGTCCCCCGCGAGGTTGACGCGCAGCAGCACGTCGAGGTCGCGCCCCTCCCCTTCGGCGGCCTCCGCGAGCCTGCGCAGCTCGTAAGGGCTCTCCACATGGACGCGCTCGGCCTTGAGCCGGGCTGCGAGGCGCAGCTCCCGGTCGGTCTTCCCCGGGCCGCCGAACGCGATCCGCGCGTCCGGCAGAAGCCGTCTGACGTGCTCCAGCTCTCCCCCGCTGGCGACCTCTATCCCGGCGACCTCGGCGGCCACGGCGCGCAGCACGGGCGCGTCGGCGTTCGCCTTCGCGGCGTAGAACACCTCGGGCCCGTCCGCGAGCGCCGCGACGATCTCACGGACGTACTCCCCCAGCCCGGAGACGTCGTACACGTACGCGGGCAGCCGCTCCTCCCCCAGCCCCGCCGAGAACCCGTCGACCCCCACCGCCATACCGCCTCCCCCTCCGCGTACCGACCCTCCGATCATGCCGCTTCCGCCCGGCCGCGCGGCACGCCGTGTTCGGGCCGGCGGGCCGGCTCCCGGCACGCCCCGCCGACCCTGCCCCCGTGGGACGCGGCCCCCTGCCGCCTCCGGCACGTCCCCGAGGATGGGTCGCGCGGTCGCTGGAGACTCCCTCATCCGGGGGATTCTTCATGATCTATAACGTTTTCCAGATGGCCCATTCAAAGACACTCAGTGCCTTAACTACGGCCACAGGGGATTTATCGTCCTTTCGCAAAGATGGCCGGTGAAATCAGTTTTATTCGTGACACGATGGCCCCAGGAATCCCGCCGATGTGCGGGCCGGCGAGCGCTGGGGGCGGCGCCCGACGGGCCGGACCGGGAGGCCGGAGGGCTGGGGCAGGCCGTCCGGACCCCGAGGCGGGGGTCACCCCCCGACCCTGAGGAGACCATGACCCGGACACGCCGGGCGTGCGTGTCCCGCGTTGCGGAAAGCCGAGGCCGGATCGGCTTTCCCGGCGCAGGACCGACGACCGCCACCCCCTCCCTGAAGCACACCGCCGTACACGCCGAGGCGAAGCCCGAACCGGAAGGGCGACGCTGATGGCCGAACGCTCAGGCACCTGGCCGACGAGCAGCCTCATAGGGACCCTCACCGAACAGGAGCGGAGAGAACTCCTTCACCTCGGCACAAAAGTCGAGTTCCCGCACAAGGCGGTCCTGGTGCTCCAAGGCGCCGAGGACAACGACGTTCTGTACATCCTTCTCGACGGCTTCGCCAAGGTCACCGTCGACACCGCGGACGGAAGCCACACCGTCCTGGCGATCCGTTCCCGGGGCGACCTCATCGGGGAGTTCGCCCTCCTCGACGGAGGCCCCAGGACGGCCACCGTCACCGCGATCAACACGGTGGTGGCCGTCCGGATAGGCAAGTCGGCCATCGAGACGTTCCTCGCCGACCACCCGGACACCCGTGGCAAGGTCATCGCCAGTCTCCTCGCCAAGATGCGCACCTCCACCGAGCGAAGGGTCGAGGCGAAGGCATGGGGCGCGCGGGAACGGCTGGCGCGGCTGCTCTGCGAACTCGTCGAACGGTACGGGGAGGACTCCCCCGACGGCGTCGTCGTAGGGCTGCCGCTCAGCCAGTTCGAGCTGGGCGGGCTCGCCGGGGCCGGCGAGGCGACCACCGAACGCGTGCTCAACGAGTTCCGCCAGGCCGGGCTGATCCGGACGAGCTGGCGGCGGATCACCGTCCTCGACGTCGCCAAGCTCAGGTCCCTCTGGCACGGGAACTGAGCCGCCCGGCACAAACCCCTGCAACGAGGGAGTCTCCCCCACCGGTCGGCGCGACCATCGTCGGATGAGCCGACCGGTGGGCGGGATCAGACGGGTGACCTTGGCGCTGGCGGTCGACATTCCGGTGCCCGGGCTGATCGACCTTCCGCCCTTCGACCGGACGCTGTGGAACGACGCGGAGCCCGGACTGCGCACGGGGGTGCTCCCCCCGGGCGTCGACGAACCCGACCTGCTCGGCGCGATGGTCGAGACCGTGCGGGAGGCGCTGTGCGCGGGCGGCGGGCCCCTCGTCCTCGCGCTGCACGAAGGACTCGCCTCCCTCGTGGACGGCCAGTTCCGCGGCCCGGGCCTTGAGACCGTGCGAGACCTCGGCCGAGCTCGTTTCGCCAGTCCCTGCTCGGTCGTGATCTCCGGTCGTCTCTTCGAGGATCTGAGGGCCTTGGAGCGGCCTGTCCTGCCCGTCCAGCGGTTCCGTCCGGTGACGGTCGGCGGGGTGGCGGCGATGCGGGCTCACCCGCTGGACTGGCCCTGAGCGGACCGGAAACGGGCCGATGATCTTAGGCTGGGCCCGTGCGACATGAACCTGGCCTGCGCGAGCGCAAGAAACGGGAGACCCGCCAGCTGATCTCCGACATCGCCACGGGCCTGTTCCTCGAGCGCGGGTTCGACGAGGTGACCGTCGTCGAGGTCGCGGCGGTCGCCAACGTGTCGGCCAAGACGGTCTTCAACTACTTCCCCCGCAAGGAGGACCTCTTCCTCGACAGGTTCCCGGACCTCCTCGAACGCGTCGCCTCCGCCGTCAGGGAACGACCGGAGGGGGCGACCCCGCTGAAGGCGCTCAAGGACGAGTACCTGCTGATGCTCGAAGAACGGGACCCGGTGACGGGCTTCGGGGACGAGCGGCTCACGGCGTTCCGCCAGGTGATCCACAATTCGCCGGCCTTGCAGGGCCGGGTTCGCGAGGTCGTCCAGGAGCTGGAAGACCTTCTCGCCGTCCTCTTCGCCGAGGCATACGGGGAGGAAGCGGATGATCCGGACGTAAGGATGGCCGCGCTGACGACCGTCGGCGTGCTCCGGACCGTGAACTGGGCCAGCGCGCGGATGATCGCCGCGGGGGAGTCCGGCGACGCGCTGGCCGACCACCTGCGCGATCTGGCCGAGCGCCTGTTCGCCCGCCTCGAACGTGCCCTTGACGCCCGTTGACGCCCCGCGGGGCGCCGGAAGGCCCCGAGGAGAAGGGATCTGTGTCCTGCCGAGAAGGTGACCCCGGAGGTGACCTGCGACAGGTTCGGTAGTGTACGAGGCGTTGCTAGGTTTGAGTTCTTGCCCACTGTCGAAGGTGAAGGGGTCCTCGCCATGAAGAAGCTTCTTGTGCTCGCCGTCCTCGCGCTCGGCGGCTTCGCCGTCTGGAAGCGCCTCCAGCAGGACCGCGCCGAGCTCGACCTGTGGACCGAGGCCACGTCGGCCGAGTAGGGCGCCCCGGGACGGTCCGGCGCCGCGCCACCCGCGGCGCCGCCGCCCCCATTTCCCACCACCCCCGCACCCCCGGTACGCTGACCACGCACAAGGGGCCATAGCTCAATTGGTAGAGCACTTGCCTTGCATGCAAGAGGTCTGGGGTTCGATTCCCCATGGCTCCACCCTGTGAAGGGCCCGCCGTCCAGGACGGCGGGCCCTTTGTCATGTTCGTGGGGGTCGGTGGGCGGCCGGGTGCCTGAGGGCGGGCGTGGGGGTCGCGGGCGAGAGGGGAGGGGAGCCATTGTTCGGGGCGGATTTTTTGCGTTTAGGGGATTGGGGAATGTGTCCGGTGACATCACCGATAACCGGGTGGTAACTGGAAGAGTTCTTTTTGGTTTCGGGTGTGGGTGGCGAGGGGTGCGGGGCGTGTAATTGTGGGGGCAACGGGGCTGGGGGGAGATGTGGGGATCATGCGGGGATTGTGTGCCGTGTTGGGTGCGGTGGTGCTGGTGGTGGGGTGTTCCGCGGTGGGGGAGCGGCCTTGGCCGGGCGGGGAATCGGTGGGGGCGACGAAACCCGTCGTGGTGGGTGGCGGGGTCGGGGAGACGGTGCGGGACGGGGACGTCGTGTTCAAGGTGACCAAGGTCCGGAAGGGGCCACGGGAGGTCAAGGGCGAGACCGCCCAAGGGAGGTTCGTGCTCCTGTACGTGACGGTGCGGAATGAGGGGGACACGCCGTTGTACTTCGCCGGGGGAGAGCAGAAACTGCTCGTCGGGGGAAAGGCGTACGAGGGGGATGCGGAGCTCGCGGCGCGGATGGGGGACCGGGCGCGGAGCCTTCTTGAGGAGATCGGGCCGGGGAAGCGGCTCAAGGGGATCGTCGTCTATGACATTCCGAAGGGTGCGCGGCCCGACGGGGTCGAGTTGCACGCGTCGGTGTTGTCGGACGGGGTTCTGGTGAGGCTCGATGGTTTGTGACGCTCGTCACGTCATGAGTCGGGGAGGAGCGGGGGCATCGCCGGAGATGACCGCAACCTCCCGTTCGCCGAACATTGGTTTTACCGACATTCCGCCAGTTTCTGTCTGATAACAAATCGGTGCATCTCCCTCTGCGGAGTGTGTTTCGGCTGCTCCGGCTGGAAGAGTTGCGGCTGGTCGTATAGCTGGATTTCTTCGACGTGCCGCCGCCGCTCCCTAGGGTTGGGCTTCGCGTCGGAACGGACTGTTCGGGGAGTGGATGATGCGCAGGGTCCTGGGGGCGCTCGGCGGAGGTCTGCTCATCCTGGCCGCGACGGCCTGGCCCGCCCAGGCGGCGCCACCCACGGAAGTCAAGCCGCAGGTCGCCGAGAACGGGCACATCGATCTGCTGAGCCCGAAGATCACCGCGGGCGCGATCGACGTCTCGACGATCGTGGACGGCGGCGCCACCTACGCGGCGGGCGACCTCGACGCCCTGATCCCCGCAGAAGACACGGACAAGATCACCGTCGCGGATGGTGTCCTGAAGGGCGACTGGTTCGTCAGCGGCACGGAGGCGACCAAGGGGACGAAACCCTTCCTTGGTGTCTCCTTGACCGGCCTCGCAGGCGCTGGGGTGCAGGGCGACGTCACGGTCGACCTGGTCGGCGCGCAGGCCCCCGTCGCCGGTGGGTCCTTCGAGCTCCTCACCGAGTCGCCGGCGACCGCCGACGCGGCCGACCGGGTTCTCTCCTCGGATGCGACCGCGAACCTCAAGACGTTCAAGCAGACCCCCGGCACGGCGGATCACAAGGACTATTTCTGGGCCTTCAGCGACAAGGGCCGCTACCGCCTGTCCTTCACCGTCAGCGCGACCACCGCCACCGGGACCCTCAAGTCCGCGCCGATCACCCAGACCTTCTATGTAGGTGCGGGTGCGCAGGCGGCGGCGACCAAGACCCCGACCACCACGACGGTGACCGCGGCCGCCGGCGCGACGGCCGGGCAGACCGCGCTGACCGCGACCGTGGCCATCACCGGCCTCGTCGGCAGCCCCAGGGGTTTCGTGGAGTTCCGCGACGGCGTCACCGCGCTCGGCACCGCGCCGGTCCCGGTCCAGGGGGGCGTCGCGAAGGCCGAGTTCCCCCTGACCGAGGGCGCTCACGAGCTGACCGCGATCTTCTATCCCAAGTACGAGCTCGACTACGCCGCGTCCCCCGAGTCCGCTCCGGTGACCTACACGGTCCCGGTGGGCGGCGGCCCGCAGGACCCGGACGACGACCCCACCGAGAGCCCGTCCCCCACGAGCTCCCCCACGGACGACGCCGACGAGGACCCCGTCGACGGCGACTGCACGATCATCGCCGATGGTGATGTCGATTACGCGGTCCGCGTCACCGGCAGCAAGGCCCAGTCCGGTGTCAAGGACGGCTCGTCCCTCTGGCTCGACCCTGCCGAGGCCGTCGTGCGGGTGCCGGCCGCGGCTAAGACGGCGCTCCCCGACGGCCAGGGGTTCCTGGGCGAGGCGGGCGACGAGGCGTGGCTGCTCCCGCAGACGGCGCAGTCGGGCGTCCCGTCCCTCGGCTGGGCCGCGGAGGGCACGGCGGCCACCTGGAAGCTCACCGAGGTCGACGGCCCGGGCAAGGCGGTCCTGTTCGCGACCGGCACGGACGGCACCCCCGAGGTCCTCTTCGACGGCGCGGGCGATTCCCGGCAGCTCACGGCGGGCGAGCACGGCCACGGCACGTGGGGTTTCACGGCCGAGGGCGTCTACCAGTTGACCTTCACCCACACGACGGCGTCGCAGGGCTCCGACGAGGGCGTCCTGACGTTCGCGGTGGGCGCCTACGACGAAGACGACCTTCCGTCCTGCGTCGTGGCGTCCGACGACGACAGCCTCGCCGACACGGGTGCTCCGGTCCTGCTCTACGGTAGCATCGGTGTGATCTTGGTCACCTGTGGTGCGGGCCTGCTGATGGGGGTCAACCGCCGGTTCGGGCTGTTCTGAGGACAAACGCGAGGCCCCTGCGAGGCCGGTGCAAGGCAGGTGTCGCAAGGGGTATGGCCGTCCGGTTCCATGAGCAAGGCGGGTATGCTGGGCAGTCGTCACGGAAAACACGGGCATAAGGGCCCGGTTTCCATGGCGTTAGACCGCAACCATGTCGGCGCGCCGTTGCCTCGGCCGCCGGGCTCGTCCTTGCAGCGACCCTCTTGTCGACCCGTACCGTGCCCGCTCACGCGGGCCGTGGTGCCGAGGGCCTCCCGAGACGTGCCCCCCTCTCGGAAGGCTGTACGTGTCAGACGTCTCCGCTGCTGTGTCCAACGCTGCCCCGGATGAGGAGAACCTCCCCTCGTTCGCAGAGCTGGGCCTGCCCGAAGCGCTCGTCGAGTCCCTGGCTCGCGGGGGCATCACCCACCCGTTCCCGATCCAGGCCGCGTCCATCCCGGACGCCCTCGACGGGCGCGACATCCTCGGCCGGGGCAAGACCGGCTCCGGCAAGACCCTCGGCTTCGGCCTCCCGCTGATGACGCTGCTCGCGCACCAGCAGGCGCGTCCGAAGAAGCCCCTCGGCCTGATCCTCGTGCCGACCCGCGAACTCGCCCAGCAGGTCCAGACGAACCTGGAGCCGCTCGGCCGGGCCGTCGGCCTGCGCATGAAGACCGTCATCGGGCAGACCTCGATGCCGCGCCAGATCGACGCGCTGCGCCGGGGCGTCGAGGTCCTGGTGGCCACGCCGGGCCGCCTCAAGGACCTCATGCGCCAGGGCGCCTGCGACCTGTCCGACGTGCGCATCGCCGTCCTGGACGAGGCCGACCACATGGCCGACATGGGCTTCCTGCCCGATGTCACCGACATCCTCGACCAGGTCCGGCCCGGCGGACAGCGCATGCTGTTCTCCGCGACGCTGGACCGTGAGGTCGACGTTCTGGTCAACAAGTACCTGAACAACCCCATCACCCACGCGCTGAGCGAGATCGACGACCCGGTCGACACGATGGAGCACCACCTGATCCTCGTGCCGCCGAAGGAGAAGAACACGATCACCGCGGAGATCGCCAACCGCGAGGGCCGGACGATCATCTTCGCCCGCACCAAGCACGGCGTCGACCGCATCGCCAAGCAGCTCACCGCCGTCGGCGTCCGCGCGGCGGGCCTGCACGGCGGCAAGTCGCAGAATCTGCGCACCCGCACCCTCGCGGAGTTCCGTGAGGGCCGGATCGGCGTGCTGGTCGCCACCGACGTCGCCGCGCGCGGCATCCACGTCGACGACGTGAGCCTCGTCCTGCACGTCGACCCGCCGGCCGACCACAAGGACTACATGCACCGCGCCGGCCGTACCGCCCGGGCGGGGGAGAAGGGCACCGTCGTGACGATGGTGCTCTCCCACCAGGTGCGGGCGACCACGTCGATGATGCGCCGTGCGGGCATCAACGCCGAGCGGCTCAAGGTCACCTCGATGGACCCGTCGCTGGTGAAGCTGACCGGCGCGCGCGAGCCTTCGGGTGAGCCGATCCCCGAGCCGATCATCCCCGAGCAGGACAAGCGGCCGGCGCGTCGTCAGGGCGGCGGCGGTGGCTACGGCCGCGGCCCGCGCCGCGGTGCCCCGCGCCGGTTCCGTGACGGCGAGGGCGGCGGCTCCGGTGAGGGCCGGCCGCGCCGCGACGACGGCGGGCGTCCCTTCGAGCCGCGCGGCAACGGCGGCGGCTACCGGGGCGACAGCAACGGCGGTGGCGGCGGCTACCGCGGCGACCGTGACAACAACAGCGGCGGCGGCTACCGCGGCGGCGACCGCAACGGCGGCGGTGGCGGCGGCTACCGCGGCAACGGCGGCGGCAGCAGCGAAGGCGGCTACCGCGGCAACGGTGGTGGCGAGGGCGGTGGCTACCGCGGCAACAGCGGCGGCGGCGA
Source organism: Actinocorallia herbida (assembly GCF_003751225.1). Taxonomy (NCBI): domain Bacteria; kingdom Bacillati; phylum Actinomycetota; class Actinomycetes; order Streptosporangiales; family Thermomonosporaceae; genus Actinocorallia; species Actinocorallia herbida. The sequence goes on along the minus strand of NZ_RJKE01000001.1, from coordinate 9,095,551 downwards.
GGGCGGCTACCGCGGCAACGGCGGTGGCAACGGCGGCGGCGAGCGCCCCCACCGGGCCGGCAACCGGCACAGCGGTGGCGGCCGTCCGCGGCGGTCCACGAACGCCTGACGCGGCTGACGCCACGCGCTGAACGTCCATGAGGCCGGGATTCCCCCAGGGGAATTCCGGCCTTATGTGTTGGTTTTCCCGCTGAAGCGCCTGAGTGCCCCGAAGGGTCCTAGACTCCAAGGGTTCATATGGGCCACGGAGCCATCCGGGGGAACTGTTGCGTTTGGGCGAGAGGCCGGCGAGCGCCGTCGCACTTGCGGCTGCGGCCCTGCTGCTCGCCGCCGGGTCGGTCCCCGGCTCCGGCGCGGCCCCGAAGACCCCCACCGCGGCCCCCGTCGTGTCCGCGACGCCCGCGGCCTCGCCGAGCCGCGCCCCGCTCAAGGACTTCCAGCGGCCCGTCACCGACTGCGCCAAGCACAAGTGCGTCGCGCTGACCTTCGACGACGGCCCCGGCGACCACACCGCCCGGCTCCTCGACCTGCTCGCCGAAGCCGACGCGAAGGTGACGTTCTTCCTCATCGGCGAACAGGTGGTGCGCTACCCCGACCTCGTTCTGCGCGAGATCGAAGAGGGCCACGAGGTCGGCAACCACACCTGGCACCACACCCAGCTCGACGCGGCGCCCACCACCAGGATCCGCCGCGAGGTCGAAGGCACGTCCAAGGCCATAGAGCGCATCCTCGGCTTCAAGCCGACCCTCATGCGCCCGCCCTACGGCGCCACCGACTCCCGCGTCGGCAAGATCGCCAAGTCCAACGGCCTGGCCGAGATCATCTGGTCCGTCGACACCGACGACTGGCGCGACCGCAAGTCGTCGATCGTCGCCCGCCGCGCCATCCGCGGCCTCCACCCCGGCTCCATCATCCTCATGCACGACATCCACCCGACGACCGTCGACGCCGTCCCGGCCATCCTCAAGGCCGCCAAGAAAAAGGGCCTCACCCTCGCCACCGTCTCCGACGTCCTCGGCGGCAAGCCCAAACCCGGCAAGAAGTACATGGGCCGCTGATCCCGCCGGTGAGAGCGCGCTGCGGAGCTCCCTAGGCGGGGTCCTTGCGCATGCGGTCTTGGAGTTCCTGCATGCCTTCCATGCTCAGGGCCAGGAGGGCCAGCTCCTCGGCCGTCGGGACCGGGCGGTCCTTCATGGGGGGGATCCAGCCTTCGTCCGGGTCGTGGCGGCGGAGGATCTTGGCGGGGATGCCGCCGATGACGCAGTTGTCGGGGAATTCGCCGCGGACGACGGCGCCGGCCGCGACGGCGACGTTCTTGCCGAGTCTCGTGCCGGGGAGGATGACGGCCTGGGTGCCCAGCCAGCAGCCGTCGCCGATCTCCACGGGGGCGTTCTCGGGCCACTGGCGGCCGATGGGGGCGTCCAGTTCGGCGTAGGTGTGGTTCTGGTCGGTGATGTAGACGTAGGGGCCGGTGAAGACGTCTTTGCCGATCTCGATGGACTGGTGGCCGACAATGTGGCTGCCGCGGCCGATGGAGCAGGCCGATCCGATCTTCACGATGACGTCGGGGCCCAGGTCCAGATCGGGGACGAAGCCCGCGCTGATGGAGACGTGGGTGCCTATGAGGGTGTGGGCGCCTATCGAGATCCACGGGTCGCCGAAGATGGCGCCTTGGGGGAAGGCGATGCAGACGCCTTCGCCCAGGTGGTGGAAGCGCTTGCCGCCGGGGGTGGCGGGGGTGATCTCGCCCAGGCGGCGGACCAATGCGTACGCGCGGTGCACGGCTGCCGCGGCGAGCTTGCGTACCCCATCCTTCAACATGGGGCAAAGGTACCGGTTACCGAAATAACGGCTACCCGCCGGTAGGGCGGGTAGCCGGAAACCTCAGGTCAGTCGTGCCCGATGCCGCGGCTATGACCGGTGCCGCCGCCGCGCCCCAGACCGCCGTAGGAGGAGCTGCTGCTGTATCCCGTCGCGGGCTGGTAAGTGCCGGAGGGGTGCTCCTCGTGGTACTCGCGTTCGCTGACGCCGATCTCCGGCTCCAGCAGGTCGGCGAGGCGGCTCCGGCGGCGGGCCGCGATGATCCCGGCCGCGGCGCAGCCGAGTGCGAAGAGAGCGGCCCCGGCGAACATCATCGAGGTGCCGCGACGACGCCGCGGTGGTTCCACCCAGTGCGCGGTGCCGTGCATCATGCCGCTGATCCGCGGCGCGATGATGTCGTCGAAGAAGTCGGCCGTGCGGTTGATCTGCGGAGCGGTCCAGCCCCGGGTGGCCAGCATGCGGTCGGCGGCGACGCGCCGGGTGCTCCCGTACATCGGCGACATCCATCCCGCCGCGTGCGAGGCACCGCTGCGCGCATGGGACATGGCGGAACCGCCATAGTCCATGAGGCGCTGAGACCGGCTGACCTCCTTGGGAATCCTGCGAACTGACAGTCGAATGGACACGCTTCCTCCCCCGATGACTTAAGTCCTGAAACCCTCCATTCCCCACCCCCCGGACATCACACCTGGTGACGATCCGGGCGCGTTCGGCTCCGGCCCGCGTCGTCCGGGGGGACGCGGGCGTGGCAGGATGACGGGAGAGGCAAAGCAAACCGACGACGGAGGAACCTCACATGGCGGAGACGCTCGCCACGTTCAGCACCAGCCAGGGCAAGTTCGTCATCCGGCTGTTCCCCGAGCTCGCGCCGAACACGGTCGCCAACTTCGTGGAACTGGCCGAGGGCACGCGCGAGTGGACGCACCCGGCGACCGGCGTGAAGTCCAAGACGCCCCTGTACAACGGGACGATCTTCCACCGGATCATCGACAACTTCATGATCCAGGGCGGCGACCCGCTCGGTAAGGGCGTCGGCGGCCCCGGCTACGACTTCGACGACGAGATCCACGCGCAGAACAAGTTCGACCGCCCCTACCTGCTGGCGATGGCCAACGCGGGCAAGCGCATGGGCAAGGGCACGAACGGCTCGCAGTTCTTCATCACCACGGTCCCGACCCCGTGGCTGAACGACGGCCACACCCTGTTCGGCGAGGTCGTCGAGGGCCAGGACGTCGTGGCGGCCCTCGGCAAGGTCCCGACCGCGGCCGGCGACAAGCCGCTGACGGACGTCGTGCTGGAGTCGGTGACGATCGAGCGCCGCTAGGCGTTGTCGTAGACGTGACCGAGCAACCTCCCGCTCCCGAGCCGGCTGAGGCTCCGCAGTGCTATCGCCATCCCGGTAGGGAGACGTATGTGCGCTGCACCCGCTGCGACAGGCCGATCTGCCCGGATTGCATGATCCCGGCGTCGGTCGGCTTCCAGTGCCCGGAGTGCGTGCGCGAGGGCAATCGCGACGTGCGCCAGGCCACCGGCAGGTTCGGGGGCGAGGTCGCGACCAGGCCGCTGCTGACGTGGGGGCTCATCGCGGTCAACGTCGCGGTGTTCCTGCTGGAGTACGCGAGCAACGGGGTCGACAGGTTCGAGCGGGCCTTCAGTCTCTGGCCCTACTACGTCGCGGTGGACGGCGATTACTACCGTCTGGTCACCTCGGCGTTCCTGCACTACGGCCTGCCGCATCTCGCGCTCAACATGTGGGCGCTGTGGGCGGTCGGCCAGGCGCTCGAACTGTCGCTGGGCCGGATCAGGTTCGCCACCCTGTACGCGTTGAGCGCGCTGGGCGGCGCCGTGCTCGTCTACTGGGCGTCGCCGATCCTCACGCCGACCGCGGGCGCGTCGGGCGCGATCTTCGGCCTGTTCGGCGCGATCTTCGTGGTGTCGCGTCGGCTGCGGATGGACATCCGCCCGATCGCCCTGGTGATCGTCGTGAACCTGGTGTTCACGTTCCTGCCGGGCTTCAACATCAGCTGGCAGGGCCACATCGGCGGCCTCATCACCGGCGCCGTGGTCGCCGCGGTCTACGTCTACGCCCCCAGGGCGAAGCAGACCCTCATCCAGGCGGTCTTCTCGGTGCTCCTGCTCGTGGCCTTCGTCGCCCTGATCTACGCCCGCACGGCCTATCTGGTCTGACGGCCCGGCTTACCAAGATGCCTCCCCTGTCTCCTGGACGGGGGAGGCATCTCTGGTTCGAGCTGGGCGCGCGTCACCATCCACAGCCCTGTGGATAACTCGAGGTTATCCACAGGGCTGTGGAAAAAGTCGTGGATTAGGGGCTGGGGAAAGTGGGTAAGGGCTAGCGCCACTTGGTGGAGAGGACCACGCCGACGATGATGAGGGCGAAGCCGATGCCCAGGTTCCAGTTGCCGAGGTCGCTGATCAGGGGGACGTTCGAGCCTGTGCTCGCGGCCACGTAGTAGGTGGCGATCCAGCCCAGGCCGATCAGCCATGCGGCGAGCATGACGGGAACCAGCCAGCGGGGCGAGACCGCTGCCTGCTCAGCCCGCACCGGCGGGGTGTAAACGGCCTTCTTACGGGTCTTGGACTTGGCCACGGTTTCTCCTATTGCGGTGCGCGGTCGCGCGCCCGCGCAGGAATCCAGTCGTGGGAAGTCTAGTCGCCGACCGGCCGTGCCCACAGCGTCCGGGGCCGTCCGATACGCGGCGCGGCCGCCGGAAGAGGCGCTGATAGGTTGGCGCCATGATCCGCGGCTTCATCAAGGGTCTGGGGGAGCTGTTCCTGACCTTCGGGGTCGTGGTCGTCCTCTTCGCCTGCTACACGCTCTGGGGCACCGGCCAGTACACCGCCGACGCCCAGGAGAGCCTGCACGAGCAGCTCGACCGCGAGTGGGCGAAACCCCAGAAGGTCACCACCGAGAAGATCAAGCTCGGTGACGGCGTCGCCCTCATCCGTATCCCGAAATTCGGGAAGAAGTATCGTTTCGTCATTGTGGAGGGCGTCGGGGTCCCCGATCTCCGCAAGGGTCCCGGGCACTACCCGGACACGGCGCTGCCGGGCCAGACGGGCAACTTCGTCGTGTCCGGGCACCGTACGACGTACTCGGCGCCGTTCAACCGGATCGGCGAACTCGACAGGGGCGACAAGATCCTCATCGACACCCGGGACATGCAGTACGTGTACAAGGTGACCGATGCCAAGATCGTCACGCCCGATCGGGTGGATGTGGCCGAGCCCGTCCCGTTCCATCCGGGCAAAAAGCCCAAAGACCGGCTTATCACCCTGACGACCTGTCATCCGAAGTACTCTGCGGCACAGCGGCTCATCGTCTTCGGTGAGCTCGACTCGCAAACCCCCCGGGTCACCGAAGAACAGAGGAAGTCGGCCTGATGTACCTGTGGATCTGGCGCCACCTGCCCGTCCGGCACCCCGCCGCGAAGGCCGGGGTCTCCTTCCTGCTGCTGCTGATCGTCGCGGCGGTCCTGTGGTACTGGGTCTTCCCGTCGGTGATGCCGATGCTCCAGTTCGACAACGGCACCGTCCATGACGGCTCCTGACGGCCGTCCGCGCGTCCTCGTCGTCGACAACCGCGACAGCTTCGTCTACAACATCGTCCAGGCGCTGCTCGCCCTCGGCGCCCACTGTGACGTCCGGGAACGGGCGCGAACCACGCGGGCCGACGCCGAGGGCGCCGACGGGATCCTCATCAGCCCCGGCCCCGGGCATCCCGCCGACACCGGGATCTGCCTCGACCTCCTGCGCGACGCCGAGCACACCGGACGGCCCGTCCTGGGCGTCTGCCTCGGCATGCAGGCCCTGGCGCACGCCTACGGAGCCTCTGTGGGCCACGCGCCGGCCGTCGTGCACGGCTACACCAGCGAGGTCCACCACACCGGCGCCGGCGTCTTCGCCGGGCTGCCCTCCCCCTTCAAGGCGACCCGGTACCACTCGCTCGCGGTCGACCCCGAGACCGTCCCCGACGTCCTGGAGATCACCGCGAGGACGTCGGACGGGGTCGTGATGGGCCTGCGGCACCGAAGCTCCCCCGTCGAGGGCGTCCAGTTCCACCCGGAGTCGATCCTCAGCGAGCACGGCGAGGAACTGCTCGCGGGCTGGCTCCGTGGTCTGGCCTGAAGGTCGCGCGGGTATCCGGAAGGGAAGAAGGCGGCCTCTGAAATAATCAGAGACCGCCTTCTTGGCTGCTGTGTCGGCGAGACCTGGAGATCTGCCCGTCAATATATCGAGCAGTTCCCCTTTCTCACCCTCGGTCCGTTAGTAGACCAAGGGCCAGCCGTAGTTCAGGCCGCCCCTGCCGGAGCAGTAGGCGTACGACCATTTCCCGCTGCCGCCCGTGTAGGTGGCCCCCGTGGCGGTGGTGCCGTTGTTGCAGACGCCCTTGGCGGCGAAGTACGGGGTGTTCCAGCACGTCGTTCCGTAGGTGTTCGAGTCGCTCCACTCGTCGCATCCCGCGGCGAGGGCGGGGGTCGCGGTGAGGGCGACGACGCTGCCGGCGGCGAGGACGGAGGCGGCGAACAATCGTGACAGCTTCAAAAGGCACCCAATCGCTATTGGTATACGTTCTGACAGGGAAATCATCTCCGGTTGCCGCTAATTGCACCAGGGTTTGTGTTCTACATCACACTCGTGCATTGATTTGTCCATGATAAATGCAAGTGGTGTCGAACGCCCGGCATCCTGCATATTCTCGGTTCGGTGTGTTCATCGTGTGATAATCATTGGTCACATGCAAAGGGCCGAGATGGGGAAAGCGGCTGTGCCCGTCCGGTCCCGGGTACGGATCACATGGGTCGGTGATGGCGCAGCGATCGAAGTGGCAGGAACCGGACCGGGTACCGGTGTGCCGAGAGGGCGGGCACGCAGCGGGGGCCGTACCTACCCGCGATAAGGAGGCCGCCGGAGCCCGTCCGGGTAGAAGGGGCTGTTCGAAGCCGCCGGCACCGTTCCTTCGGAGTCCGCCCGGTCGCGGCGCCGCCGGGCGCAGCTTCGCGTTAGGCGGTGGAGCTTCGTGGGGGAAGATTCCTTCCACCGGATACGAGAAAGCTGTAACACCCGCGTCCCCGGCGACGAACACTCGTATGAGGGCTTCCGCCATCGCCCCCGAGTGGCGGAAGCCCCCTTAGACGCAAAGGAGCCCCGGACCCTTCAAGGGTCCGGGGCTCCGGCGTTCTCAGGGTCAGGGCTCCCGGTAGAGGCCGTCGGTCCGGCCGCCCTCGGTGCCGTCCTCGACCGGCGGGGTGGTCACCCCGGGGTCGACGGGCGGGGTGGTCTCGGTCGGAGGCGTCTCGATGTCCTGGGCCACGTAGACGGTGATCGACTGGTCCTTCTTGACCTGGGCGCCGGCCTCCGGGTTGGTCTTGAAGACCGAACCGGGCGCCACATCGCCCTCAGGGGTCGTCTGGATGAACCGGATCGAGGTGAGCCCGAGCCGCTCCAGTTCAGCCTGGGCGTCCTGCTGGGTCATCTGGTAAAGGTCGGGCATGGTGATCAGGTCCTCGGCCTTGGCGACCGTGATGGTGACCGTGGAGCCCGCGGCGACCTTCTGACCGCCGCCCGGGTTGGTCTTGAGCACGGTGCCGGGTTCGGCGTCGGAGGTGACCTCGTTCTTGATCTTCACCTCGAGCCCGAGATCCTGGAGGATTCGCTGCACGTCGGTCTGCGACTGGCCGGCGAGGCCCGTCGGGATCGTCACCTTGCCCTTGCCGGACGAGACGAACAGGGTGACCGCCGATCCGGCGTCCACCTCCTGGCCCGCCTCGGGGTCGGTGCGGATCGCGTCGCCCGTGTCGACGGTGTCGCTGTTCTCCCGCTGGACCGTCACCTTGAGCCCGTCGGACTCGAGGTCGGCCGTGGCGTCCTTCTCGGACTGGCCGGAGACGTTGCCGATGGTGACGGTGTCGGTCTTGTTGTCGTCACCGCCGCCGCTGGTCATCCAGGCCACCAGACCGGCGAGGAGGCCGAACACCACGACGCCGAGCAGTACGTACAGCGCGAGGCTCTGCGCCTTCTTACCGGGCTGCTCGTCGTCGTCGGCGCGGTGGGAGGCGCGGCCGCCCGGGCCGCCGGGACCCTGCGGGCGGTTGCCGTACTGGGTGTCGTCGTAGCGGACCGGCGGAAGGTCGTTGTAGTTCTGGCCCGCGTAGGTCGCCGGGCCCACGGGCGGCTGCACCCGGGTCTGCCCGCCGGGCGCCGCGCCCATCACCTGGGTGCCCGCCATCGGCGGCACGACCATGGTCGCGGTCGACTGGGACGCCACGGGGGCGCCCTGCATGGCCCGCTGGATGTCGGCGCGGAACTCCGAGGCGCTCTGGTAGCGGTGCGCGGGGTCCTTGGTCATCGCCTTGAGCACGATCCGGTCGGCCCACTGCGGGATCTCCGGGTCGATCTGCGACGGCGGGATCGGTTCCTCGCGGACGTGCTGGTAGGCGATCGCCACGGGGGAGTCGCCCTGGAAGGGCGGCCTGCTGGTCAGCAGTTCGTAGAGCACGCAGCCGGCGGAGTACAGGTCGCTGCGCGCGTCGACGCGCTCGCCGCGGGCCTGCTCGGGCGACAGGTACTGGGCCGTGCCGATCACCTGGGCGGTCGCGGTCATGGTCGCGGCGGAGTCCGACATCGCGCGGGCGATGCCGAAGTCCATCACCTTGACCTCGTGCGACCGCGTCAGCATGACGTTGGCCGGCTTGATGTCGCGGTGGATGATCCCGCCGCGATGGGAGTAATCGAGGGCGCGCAGGATGCCGTCGGTGATCTCCAGCGCGCGCTCGGGCCGCAGCCGCCGCTCGCCGCCGCCTTCGGGGCGGATCAGCTCGCGCAGCGTGTGGCCCTCGACGAACTCCATGACGATGTAGGGGATCGGCTGGCCGTTGAAGTCGTCCTCGCCGGTGTCGTACACCGCGATGATCGACGGGTGGTTCAGCGACGCCGCCGACTGCGCCTCACGGCGGAATCGGGCCTGGAACGTGGCGTCCCTGGCCAGGTCGGTGCGGAGGGTCTTGATCGCGACGGTCCGGTCAAGGCGAAGGTCACGGGCACGGAACACCTCGGCCATGCCGCCGCGCCCGATGACCCCACCGAGCTCGTAACGGCCACCGAGCAGCCGAGGCTGTGTCATGTCTTCCAGTTCCTTCGATCCGAGTCAAACCTTGTTACCCGAACCTAGCGCCCGAGCGGTAGTGCTCTCGGGATTGGGTTCGGCGAGGGACGGAGGTGTGGTAATCGTTACCGGCGTCCTCAGCGCGTGCCCGTACGCTTTCCGGAGTGTGACGATCACGCTGCGCCGTCGTGGTGATGTGATGGGACTCACTTCTTCCCCAGGGCGTCGATGATGTCCGCGGCGATGGGGCCCGAGGTGCTCGCGCCGAAGAGGCTGGTGCTGCCTTCGACGAAGACCGCGAAGCCGTATTTCGGGTCGTCCGCCGGGGCGAATCCGACGAACCAGGCGCCTCCTCGGGTAGCCGTCAGTTCCGTCGTACCCGTCTTTCCAGCGATGTTGCGTCCCTGGAGGTTGGTCGCGGTCCCGGAGGCGACGACCTCGCGCATCATGTCCTGGAGCTGGGATGCGGTGTCGCCGCTGATCGGCTTGCCGAAGGTCTCCTGCTCGGCCTCGTGGATCGTGCCGGTCTCTTCGGGCTTGCCCTTGTCGCCTTCGATCCGGCCGACGGCCTTGTCGACGAGGTAGGGCTTCATCATGTCGCCGCCGTTGGCGATCGCCGCGGCGACCATGGCCATCTGGAGGGTCGTGGTCTTGGTCTCGCCCTGGCCGAACGAACCGCGCAGGATCTCGTCGCGGTTGTCGACGTTGTGCGGGTACTGGGAGGCCGGGGCGTCGAGGTCCTGCTCGATCGGGATCGGCTTGTAGAACCCGAACTTCTCCGACTGGGCGCGGACCGCCTCGTTGCCGAGGACCGTGTCGTCCACGCCGAGGAGGGCGTAGGTGGTGTTGCAGGACTGGGCGAACGTGCCGATCAGCGGGGCGGAGCCGACGCCGCAGATGTTGTCGTTGTGGCTGTTGCCGATGACGCCGCCTCCGGTCGGCACCTCGCGGGGGGAGGGCACGGCGCTGTCCTTGGTGTTGCCGTCCTTGCCCAGGAAGGCCGCCGCGACGATCGTCTTGAACGACGATCCGGGCGGGAACAGTTCGCTGTAGGCCTTGTCGACCAGCGGCTGGCCCTTGGCATCGCCCAGTTCGTCGAGCTTCTTCTGGTCGTCGCCGGGATTCTTGATGTCGGCGACGGAGGTCGGGTCGAAGGAGGGGTAGCTCGCGGCGACCTTGATCGCACCCGTCTTGACGTCGATGACGACGGCCGCGGCGCGCAAGGGGTTCTGGGCTGAGAGGGTCTGGTACGCGCGTGTCTGTGCCTTGGAGTCGATCGTGGTGTAGATGGTCCCGCCCAGGGGCTTCTCCCCCGTCAGCATGCGGACCCACGAGTCGGTGCTCTGACGGGTGTCGATCCCGTCGAGCAGGGAGTTGTAGGCGAGTTCCAGGCCGGCCTGCTGCATGGTCCCCGCGTAGTACCCGGTGACCGGTACGAAGGCCTCGGCGTTCTTCAGGTAGCGGCGCTGGTACTTGGTCTTGGCGTCTCCCGGGCTGAGCGCGTCGGACCAGGCCATCTTGACCCCGTCGGCCGAGATGATGTCGCCCCGCGCCCGCAGCGACACGCCCTGGAGCGGCCGGTTGTTCAGCTTGTGCACCCGCAGGTCCTCGGCCTGTCCGGCCTGGATCCAGTTGACGTTGATCGCGAGGACGCCGATCAGCGCGAGGCCGACCAGGCCGACCCGCTTCAGCTCCTTGTTCATGTTGCCCGCGCTCACTCCTGGGCCCCCCTCAGATTGACGATCTGCGTCATCCCCTCGTCCTGGATCGCCACCGGCGCGGGCTTGCGCGCCTCGTGGCTGAGCCGCAGCAGGATCGCGATGAGGATCCAGTTGGCCAGCAGGGACGAACCACCCTGGGTCAGGAACGGCGTCGTCAGACCGGTGAACGGGATGAGCTTCGTGACGCCGCCGCAGATCGCGAAGACCTGGAGCGCGAAGACGAACGAGACGCCGCCCGCGAAGAGCTTGGCGAACTCGTCCTTCGTGGCGATCGCGATCTTGAAGCCGCGCTCGACGAGAAGGACGTAGACGAGCAGCACCGCCATGAGGCCGGTGAGGCCGATCTCCTCGCCGAAGGACGTGAAGATCTCGTCGCTGAAGGCCAGGTCGTTCAGGTACGGCTGGCCCTGACCGAGGCCGGTGCCGATGACGCCGCCCTGGCCGAGCGCGAACAGGCCCTTCATGAGCTGCTCGCTGTTGGAGATGTTGCCGCCGCTCGCCACGCAGGCCTTGTAGCCGTCGGCGTCGCTCACGGCGTTGAAGATCTCGCCGCCGTGCGAGCAGCCGTTGCCGAAGAACGCCTCGGGGTCCAGCCAGATCTCGATGCGCTGGTTGACGTGCTCCAGCGGGCCGCCGATGACGTGCGCGAGACCGTAGAGCAGGAGCGCGCCGCCGACGAACATGCCGACGCCGATGACGACCCAGGCGACCTTGCCCGTGGCGATGTAGACCATCGAGACGAACAGGCCGAAGAACAGCAGCGCGGTGCCGAAGTCGTTCTCGACCGCGAGGATCATCAACGCGATCACCCAGAAGATGAGGATCGGCATCAGGTCGCGCGGGCGCGGCAGCTCCAGTGGGCCGACCTTGCGGCTCACCAGGGACAGTGCCGCTCGTTTCTTCACCAGATATGCCGCGAAGAAGGCGATGAAGGCGAACTTGCAGAACTCGGCGGGCTGCACCGAGAGCGGACCGAGCTGGATCCAGATCTTGGAGCCGTTGACGCCGGGGAAGAAGACCGGGGCGACGAGCAGGACGAGGCCGATCGCGCCCAGCGTGTAGTGGTACCGCTGGAGGATCTTGATGTCGCGCAGCAGGATCAGCGCCGCGATGAACAGGCCGATCGACAGGACCGTCCACAGGAGCTGGCCGTTCACGTTGGCGCCGGCGCCGAACGGGGTGTACTTGGCCCCCGGGTGGGTCGCCTCGAAGCGGGCCTTGTCCTCCTCGAACGTGGCGATGGTCGTCTGGTCGATGCGGTAGATCATCGCCAGGCCGAGGCCGTTGAGCAGCATCGCCAGCGGCAGCAGGACCGGGTCGGCGTAGGGCGTGAACCTGCGCACCACGAAGAACGCCACGCCCGACAGGGCCGCGATGGCCAGGCCGTAGCCGAACATGCCGGTCGGCAGGGTGCCGTCGCGGGCCAGGCCCACCTGGGCGAAGGCCGACACCGCGACCACGATCGCGAAGATGAGCAGCCCGAGGGATGCCCCGAGACGGGTGCGTCCCGCCGTCGGAGTCGCTGCCTCGCTCATGAGCGGTGGAATCCCTTCCTTGGCTGCCGGATCAACCCGGGCACGAGTTGTCGTTGTCCCGGCACTTGTCGACCTGGTTCTTCAGGGCGGCGAGCTTCTCGACCGCCTTCTGGAGGGTCGGGTGGGTCTCCGCCTCGATGGACGCGAGTTCCGCGGCGCTCAGGAACTTGACCTCAGGTGCCGGGAGCGCCCCGGCCTTCGGATTCTGGGTGACCGGTTTGGGGGTGCAGTCCTTCTGGTCCCGGCCCTGGACGACGATGAGGGTCTTGCCCGCGTCGTCCCGCACGATCTTGAACTGGCAGAGCTGCCCGCGCAGTTTCTCGATCTCGTCCTGGATGCCCTTGGGCGAATTCGCGGTGATGCCCCGGCCGCGCACGTCGCGCTGCGCGGGGTCGGTGAGGTCGGCCACCGCGAGCTTGGGATCGGGCTGGACGCCCTTGGCGCCCTTCGCCGAAAGGTCGAAGCCGAGCACCTTGTCGTTGCTGCCCTCGTAGACGACGACGTCGCCGCCCTCGGCCCGCAGGTAGTAGCCGCTGTTCAGGGTCCGGTAGCCGAAGAACGCGGCGCCGATGACCAGGAGGCCGGTGACGCCCGCCGCGCCGAGCAGCAGGGTCGCCTTGCGCCCCCGGCGCCGGCTGCGGCCGGGCGGCGCCGCCAGGGGCGCGGCCTGCTGCGGCGGACCGGGAGGCGCGGGCGGCGGGCCGCCGTGCTGGTAGGGCGGCGGCGCCGCGGCGGGCGCCGGCGCGGGCGGCGGGGTGAAGTCGCCGCCGTTCATCATCAGCGCGGGCTGCGGCAGCGTGTCGCGGAGGTCGGCGGCGCGCTGGGCGGGCGTGTCGGCGGGTCTCGGCCGGTTCTGCTCGGCCTCCTGGGCCTTGCTGGCCGCCGCGCCGACGAGCAGCGAGCGGTCCGGCGGCGGCGCGGAGGCGTCCAGATCGACGACGTCGGCCATCACACAGGTGATGTTGTCCGGGCCGCCGCCGCGGTTCGCCAGATCGATGAGCTGGCGGATCGCGCCGTCCGGGGTCTCGTGGCTGGTGAGCACCTGGTGGATGGTGTCCGCGGACACCACGCCGGACAGGCCGTCGGAGCACAGCAGGTAGCGGTCGCCGACCTGGGCCTCGCGCAGCGAGAGGTCGGGCTCGACCTCGTTGCGGCCGTCCAACGCGCGCAGCAGCAGGGAGCGCTGCGGGTGGGTGGCCGCCTCGTCGAGGCTGATCCTGCCCTCGTCGACGAGCGACTGCACCAGGGTGTGGTCGTGCGTGATCTGGAACAGTTCGCCGTTGCGCAGCAGGTAGGCGCGCGAGTCGCCGATGTGCGCGAGCGCGACCTGCTGGCCGGACCACAGCATCGCCGTCAGCGTGGTGCCCATGCCCTGGAGCGACGGATCGCCCTCGACGGTCTGGTGCAGCCGGTCGTTGGCCGCCCTGACCGCGTGTTCCAACGCGGTGAGCAGCTGTTCGGCCGGGACGTCCGCGTCGAGCTTGCGGAGGGTCTCGATCGCGGTGGCGCTGGCGATCTCGCCGCCGACATGGCCGCCCATGCCGTCGGCGACCGCGAGGAGCCGGGGCCCGGCGTAGCCGGAGTCCTCGTTGCCCTCGCGGAGCATGCCGACGTCCGAGCGGGTCGCGTAGCGGATGCCGATACGTGGAGTGTTCATTTGCGCAACTCGATTACGGTCTTGCCGATACGCACCGGGACGCCGACAGGGAGTTGGACGGGCCGGGTCACCTTCGACCGGCCGAGGTAGGTGCCGTTCGTCGAGTTCAGGTCCTCAAGGACCCAATCGGCGCCCTGGGCGTAGATCCGGGCGTGGCGGCTCGACGCGTAGTCGTCCGACACCACGAGCGTGGAGTCGGGGGCCCGGCCGACGGTGACCGTGCCGGAGGAGGCGAGGTCGATCGTCGTGCCGGTGAGCGGGCCCTCGGTGACCACCAGGACCGCCTGCCCCTGCCCTTGCGGCTGCTGCTGTTGCTGCGGCTGCGTCGGAGGGCGGGCAGGAGCGGACTGCTGCTGAGGGGGGGAGGCCTGACGCTGCTGCCTCGCGCGCTCCTGCGCGGTCTGGCGGGCCGGTCTCGGGGGGCGGTTCGCGGCTCGCTCTGCGGCCTTGGAACCGAACAGGTCGGCTCGGATCACGCCCACCGCGGCGATGACGAACAGCCACAGCACCGCGAGGAACGCGATCTTGATGAGCGTCAGGGTGATCGGGGTCATCGAGGGGTGCTACTCCCGGTCGCGGCGGAACACGAGGTTGGTCCGGCCGATCGTGATCCGGGTGCCGTCGACGAGTGAGACCCGACGTATCGGCTGACCGTTCACGAAACTGCCGTTGGTAGACCCTAGATCCACGAGCACGATTTCGGGACCTTCTACACGGATCTCGGCGTGATGCCGGGATACTCCCGGGTCCACCAGGCGCAGATCGCAGTCCGTCCCGCGGCCGAGAAGGGTCACCGGCGTGCTGATGTCATAGGACTGGCGCGCCCCGTCACCCGTGGTGACGTCCAGCCGGGGGCGGCCGGGGAAGGCGCTGCCGTGGCGCGGATGGTCGGTGTGCGGCTGGCGGATCTCGTTGTTCTCGATCGTGGACCCGCGCACGACGCCGGACCGGATGCGGAACATTCCGGTGCCGAGGTCGCCGGCCGGCTCGAAGCGGACCCGGACGGGGCCCACGAAGGAGAAGCCCTGTTCCTTGGCGTACTCCCTGGCGAGGTTCGCCAGTTCCTGGCTGAGGCTGTCGGCGTAGACCTCGAGCCGCTGGCCGTCGGGGTGCGAGATCTCGACCACGAAGTCGTTCGGCACCAGGGTGCGACCCTGGGCCACGATCGCCGCGCGCTCGTCCATCTCGCGTTGCACCGCGCTGGCCACCTCGACCGGCTGAAGCTCCGCCTTGAACGCCCTCGCGAAGGCACCCTCGACCATGCCCTCGAGTCGACGTTCGAAGCGTTGTAGGACGCCCACCGGGCACCTCCTCTCCCTGCTCGTCAGACGATCGTATCCGTGGAGTGGTTCGCGGCCCGCCGTCGTTTACAAACCACCCTTTGCGTCGTGCTAATCTTTTCAAGCGCCGCCAAGAGCGGCCAGTCGCAAGGGCGAGTGGCGGAACGGCAGACGCGCACGGTTCAGGTCCGTGTGCCCGAAAGGGTGTGAGGGTTCAAATCCCTCCTCGCCCACCCTGGTCAGGGGTCCTCTGGTTTCAGAGGGCCCCTGATGCCTTCTCGGCGGCTTCTGCGACATCTTCTCATTCTCCTCTGCTCCGCCCCCGGTTTCCATGGCCTGCGTCTTCCGGCATGGGCCTCCGGCTCGGCGTGTCCTCCCCAGGCGGTGGAAAATAGTTGAACGTTGATCTTTTCAATGTTCAGATGGTTATCCACCGGTGGCCTGTGCGTTGTCAACTACTTCAACGTTGAGATACATGCGGTACGGTCTGGTGCCGTGGAGGACGCCTCGCGCGGTGGTGTGGACGACGCCGTCGACCGGATGATGGCCCAGTGGCGCATCGCACGCCCCGATCTCGACCCTTCGCCGTTCGGGATCGTCGGGCGGGTGCACAGGCTCGAGCGCGTCTTCGAGCGTGAGATGGGCCGGTTCTACGCGGAGTACGGCCTGGACGGGCCCGAGTTCGACGTGCTCGCCGCGCTGCGCAGATCGGGCCGCGAAGGCACGCTCACCGCGGGCGAGCTGCTGCGGGCCTCGACGGTCACCTCGGGCGCGATCACCAACCGGATCGACAAACTCGCGCGCAAGGGCCTGGTGGAACGGACCCCGGACCCCGCGGACCGCAGGTCCGTGATCGTCGTGCTCACCGGTCCCGGCCGCGCCCTCATCGACGACATGCTCGACGGCTACTTCGAGGCCGAGCGCCGGGTGATCGAGGCGCTCCCCCACCCCGACGC
The DNA here is from genome assembly GCF_003751225.1 of Actinocorallia herbida. Lineage (NCBI taxonomy): Bacteria > Bacillati > Actinomycetota > Actinomycetes > Streptosporangiales > Thermomonosporaceae > Actinocorallia > Actinocorallia herbida. The sequence goes on along the minus strand of NZ_RJKE01000001.1, from coordinate 9,079,458 downwards.
GCTCGCCGCGGCCCTGCGGACCCTGCTCGTCGCCCTCGGGGACGCCTCGCCGCCGGGACCGCCCGGAGGCCTGTGACGGCCTCCGGGAGCTCGTGACGCGCCTGTTCAGGGGATCGTCGCGGCGAAGGCCTGGGCGATCCTGCGGTACCCCTCGGTGTTGGGATGGATGTCCCTGCGGGCGCACATGTGCGTCCACAGGCAGATCCGGGCGACGTTCAGCGGCAGCCTGCCGTAGCCGTCGACGGTGGTCTTCGTGCGGAAGTCGGCGGTGGCGTAGACCCGCTCCACGTCGGCGACCCGGTAGCCGGCCAGCAGGTAGAGGGTGGCCGCGAAGTCGTTGACGCCCTGGAGGAGCGGCACGGAGAAGGTGGCGAGGGCCTTGCCGTTCCCGCCGCTCAGCCAGGACGCGAGGACGGGGTCGTAGTACGTCATCCCCGTGTAGCTCACCCCTGCGCCGCCCGCCTTGCGCAGCTCGGTGACGATCGTCCACAGGTTGGCCGAGAGGGCCCGGACGTTGGCGTTGAGACAGGTCGGGTCCAGGGATCCGCCGCGAACGCACTGGTTGATGTCGTTGCCGCCTATGTCGAGCGTCAGGTAGCGGACCTGGCCCGGGTGGGCGGCGAGGAACGCGACGGCCGCCTTGACCTGGCTGCCTTCGGGGTAGGCGCACTTGCCGCCCTTGAGCATGGTGACCGTGGTCTCGCCGCTGCACCCGAGCTTCACCAGTTCGAGCCCGGGCGCGCGGGCGGCGAGGAGGGGCTGGAGCTGGTCGGGGTATCCGGTGGCGGTGTTCCCCTGGCCCGGCTGGTAGCCGGTGGAGAGGGAGTCGCCGAGGGAGAGGTAGTACAAGGGCGCTGGTTCGGCTGTGGCGGGGGTGCCGAGCACGCCGCACACGAGCGCGAGCGCGCTCAGGACGACGGCGGGCGGACGCCGGGAACGCATCGCGGTGCCTCTGGCCTTCTCCCCCGAGTTTCACTTTGCGGGGAAGTATCGGCGCCTCGGTCGCCTCCGCGCCACCGGTCCGCGGAAGTCGGTCGGGCACGGTTCAGTCACAGGGTTATCCACACCCCCTGTGGATATCCCTCTCGCTCCCCCCTGGGTGTTTTGTCAGATCGTGTGTGGTTTTCGCCACTTTGCAGGCTGGGTATCCACCGCGCCCCAGAGTTATCCACAGGCGTTGTCCACAGGTATCCACAGGGTTGGGGACGGCTGTGGAGAGGCATGCTGACGTCATGCCGGAGCTTCCCGAAGTGGAGTCGCTCGCCGCGTTCCTGCGCGAGCACGCCGTCGGCAAGGCGATCGCCCGTGTGGACGTCGCCGCCGTGTCGGCGCTCAAGACCTATGATCCCCCCGTCACCGACCTCGGCGACCGGACCGTGGCCGGCGTGGCGCGGCACGGCAAGTTCCTCGACCTGGAACTCGACGCCGCCGCCGGCCGGCTGCACCTCGTCGTCCACCTCGCCCGCGCGGGCTGGCTGCGCTGGAAGGACGAACTTCCCCTCACACCGCCCCGCCCCGGCCCCAAGAACCCGATCGCGCTGCGGCTGCGGCTGAACGACGGCTCGGGGTTCGACCTCACCGAGGCCGGGACGAAGAAGGGCCTCGCGGTCTACGTGGTGCGCGATCCCGGCGAAGTCCCGGGCGTCGCCGATCTCGGGATCGACCCGCTCTCCCCGGAGTTCACCCCCGCGGCGCTCCACGCGCTCACCAAGGACGCCAAGACGCGGATCAAGGGGCTGCTGCGGGACCAGAAGATCATCGCGGGCATCGGCAACGCCTATTCGGACGAGGTCCTGCACGCCGCGAAGATGTCCCCCTACAAGATCGCCTCGACGCTCACCGAAGCGGAGGCCGCGGCCCTGCACGACGTCATCGTCGGCACGCTCACCGACGCCGTCGCACGGTCGAAGGGGCTGGCCGCGGGGGACCTGAAATCGGAGAAGAAGCTCGGGCTGCGGGTGCACGGCCGCGCCGGGGAGCCCTGCCCGGTCTGCGGCGACACGATCCGCGAGGTGTCCTTCGCGGACTCGTCGTTCCAGTACTGCCCCACCTGCCAGACGGGCGGCAAACCACTCGCGGATCGCCGTTTGTCCCGTCTGATCAGGTAGATGGGGGGTTGTAGGGGCGTGGGGGGTTAATGCCTAAGGGCTAGCGGACCTTGGGCAGCTCGCCGAACAGCTCGGAGACCTTCTCCCAGCGCTGGACCTCGCACCCGTCCTTGCGCGTGAACGTCGCGTCGACGGCGGTGCCCTTCCAGGTGCCGGTCACGGTGCCCTGCTCGGGGCCGCCGTACTGGGTCCCGCACTGGGAGCCGGCCGGGACGGGCGTGAACGCCTCGGCGCCCGAGGACGCCAGCTGGGCGCAGGCCTTGGCGGCGGCGGGGTGGGTGCCGCCCGCGGGGTCACAGGTGAGCGTCCAGGACTCCTCCGGGGCGCTCGGGGACTTCTTGAGCGTGATCGTGAGCTGGTCGGCCGCGGCGGCCGCGTTGGGGGACGCGGTCTCCTGCTCGGCCGACTGGCCTCCGCAGGCCGTGGCGGCGGCCACGACGGCGGCGGTGAGCAGGAGCAGCTTCGCGCCGGTCTTCGGCGATGAGGTCCTCATGGCGATTCGACGTGGGGGTGCGATCCACGGTTCCATGGGTCCGTGACGAATTTCGGCGGAAGCATTCCCAGCGTCGGCGCGCTCCAGATCCCGGACGGCGCGTATCTTCTCGACGTCCGTGAGCAGGACGAGTGGGACGCCGGGCACGCGCCCGAGGCGGTCCACATCCCGATGAGCGCGCTCAACGAGCGGGCGGGGGAGATCCCGCAGGACCGCGAGGTCTACGTGGTGTGCCGGGTCGGCGGCAGATCGGCCCAGGTGACGGTCGCGCTGAACAACGCGGGCTGGAAGGCCCTGAACGTCGACGGCGGCATGATCGCGTGGGAACGGGCGGGCCTCCCGGTCGACGCCGTGGGCGACGCGGAGCCGTACATCGCCTGAGATATCCCCCTGACGTGGGGTGATCTTGGGGGATAGGGGTACGATTCGCGCCGAATCAACCCCCACCGCGGGAGCTCGGAAGTAGGCCGGGCTGAGAGGGCGACCCATCTGTCGCCGACCGCATGAACCTGTCCGGGTAATGCCGGCGTAGGGAGAGTGCTCCTCGCATGTCTTCAAGCACGCTTGAAAACCGCCCCCAGCGCCCCGAAGGCCCCGCTGAGGCGCCGCTGACCCTCGACGAACCCGCCCCGCGGGTCCTGTCGTTCTGGGACCAGAGCGCCTTCTGGGCCAACCTCGGCGTCAGCCTGTTCGCGTTCTCCGGCGCCTACACGGTGCTGGCGCCCGACGAGAACGGCGTTCCGCAGCTCTCCATCGCGGCGGGCATCGCCGCGATGATCATCGGCACCCTCGTCGGCGGGCTCATGCTCGGCCTCGCCGCGGTGCCCGGCGCCCGCACGGGCCGGCCGGCGATGGTGATCCTGCGGGGGCTGTTCGGCGCCCGGCTGTCGTACGCGCCGACGGTGCTCAACATCGCCCAGCTCATCGGCTGGGGCACGTTCGAGCTCATCGTCATCGCCGACGCCGCGCACGAGCTGTTCGGCGGAGGCCCGCGCTGGGTCTACGTGCTCATCGCGGGAGTGCTCACCACGGCTCTGACGATCTGGCCGCTCGGCTCCGTGCGCCTGCTGCGCCGGTTCGTCACCATCGCCGTGGGGATCGCGCTCGTCTGGTTCTACATCCAGTTCGTCAGGGCGGGGCTGCCCGACCTGACCGCCCACCCCGGGGCGTCCGGGGGAGGGCCGTTCGGCGCCGACTGGAGCCTCTTCTGGCTCGCGATCGACGCCGCCCTGGCCGTCTCGATCTCGTGGGTGCCGCTCGCCGCCGACTACACCCGGCACGCGCGCAGCGAGCGGGCCGCCTTCGGCGCTGCCAGCGGCGCGTACGCGGTCACGCAGATCATCGCGTACACCCTCGGACTCTTCGCCCTCGTCCTCGCGGGCCAAGGCGGCGGCGTCTACGGGCCGTTCCTCACGGTCACGGCCGGCGCGGTCTTCTTCTTCGTCTTCGTCCTGCGTGAGGCCGACCAGTCGTTCGCGAACGTCTACTCCACCGCGCTCTCGATCCAGAACCTTGTGCCGCGTGTGGACCGTCGTGTCCTGAGCGTCGGCCTCGGGGCGCTCATCACGGTGCTCGCCCTCGTCCTGAACATGGACGACTACTACGGCTTCCTCGCCCTCATCGGCTCGGTCTTCGTGCCGCTGCTCGGCGTGCTCGCCGCGGACTTCTTCCTCGGCCGCGGCCGCACCGGCTGGAACACCGCGCCGGACGCTCCCGCGCGGTGGTCGATGGTCGTCTCCTGGCTCGGCGGCTTCGTCGTCTACCAGCTCATCAACCCCGGCCAGCTCGGCGCGTGGCAGCGGTTCTGGGAGGGCGTGCAGGACACGATCGGCCTGACCGTCCAGCCGTGGATGAGCGCGTCGCTGCTGTCCTTCCTCGTCGCGGGCGTGCTCGCGCTGGTGTGCGGCCGGATCGCCGGTCGGCGGGGCACGGACTGACGGGATTCGGCGCCGGGGGAGTGCCGCCCGCCCTCGCGATGGGACGATGGCGGGCGTGATGCTCCCAGATGAGGGTCGGAACGCGCGCGCGGTGCTCGCGAGCGCCGCCGATCCGATCGTGGCGGTGGACGAGGCGGGCCGGGTGACCCTGTGGAACCCGGCCGCCGAACGGCTGTTCGGCTGGGCCGCCGAGGAGATCCTCGGCCAGGTCCCGCCGATCGTCCCGGACGAGCTGACCGCGGAACACCACGCCGTCCTGGAACGGGTCCGCTCGGCCGGGTCCCATGTCTCGATCGGGACCCGGCGGCGGACCCGCGCGCGCGAGCTCATCGACGTGCGGATCGGCACCAGCGCGTTGCGCGAGTCCGACGGGCGGCTCAGCGGGTGGGTCTCGGTGTTCCATCCGGTGGCCGAACCGGAGACCCGGGCCGTCGCGGAGAAGGCGCGGCTCGTCCGTCGGCTGAACGACATCCTCGGCGACCTCAACTCCGCGCTCGACCTCGACCTGGTCCTCGACCGGATCACCGCGGCGCTGGTCGAGCTGACCGGCGCGGACGCCGCGGCGTTCGTCCGGATCGAGGGGAGCAGGCTGCGGCTGGTGACGGCGCGCGGCCTGCCCGAGGAGATGCTCGGCGCGACGGTCGCCCTGGAGCCGAGCCTGGTGACCGAGCTGCTGGAGTCCGGCAGGGACGTCATGCTCGCGTCCGGGCAGCGGGTCACCGACCTCATCTGGCAGCGCCTGCCCGACCTGCACACGGTCGCCCTCGGCATGGCCCACCTCGGCAACCGGCCTTACGGCGCGCTGTACGCGCTGTTCGCCGGGCGGACCACCGGGCACACCGAACTCGAACTGCTGGAGCTGCTCGCCGGGCACGCGGGCGTCGCCGTCGGCAACGCGGTCGCCTACCAGGAGGTCGTCCGGCAGCGCGCGCACGAGCGCGCGGTCATCGACGCGAGCGCCGACGGGATCGCGGTGCTCGACACCGACGGGCTGGTCTGCCAGTGGAACCCCGCGGCGACCCGCATCACCGGACGGGACGCGCTCAGCGCGCTGGGCTCCGGGCTGCCTTTCCCCTTCTCCCCGGGCGAGACCGTCACCCACCTGCTCCCGAACGGCACCTGGATCGACGTGCTGGCCGCGGCGATCGAGGAGACCGGAGAGATCGTCGTGGACTTCCGCGACGTCACCGCGGCCAAGGAACTCGAGGAGTCCAAGGACCTGTTCCTGGCCACGACCGGGCACGAGCTGCGCACCCCGATCACCGTCGTGCAGGGCTTCGCCGAGACCCTCGTCACCCGCTGGGACGAACTCCCCGACGCCGAGCGGCGCAAGGCGGTCGGGATGATCGCGGACCGGGGGAGGGCGATGGGCAAGCTCGTCGAGCAGCTCCTGCTGGGCTCGCGCGCGGGCTCGGCCCGGCCTCCGGTGACCCCCGCGCCGTTCGACCTCGCCGGGCTGCTGCACCGGGTCGTCCCGGCCTTCCGGACGCTGTCGCAGACGCACCGGCTGGAGTGCGCGGTGCCCGAGGACCTCCCGACCGCCTACGGCGACGTGATGGCGACCGACATCATCGTCGGCCAGCTCGTGGAGAACGCCTACAAGTACTCCCCGGAAGGCGGGCTGATCGAGGTGGCCGCAGGGATCGCGGGGGGAAGGCTCGTGGTGACGATCGACGACGAGGGCATCGGCATCGCGGCGGGCGACCACGAGCGGATCTTCGAACGGTTCGTGCAGGGCGAGGCGGGGGACCGGCGCAGGTTCGGGGGCGTCGGGCTGGGCCTCTACATCGCCCGAAGGCTGGCCACCGCCCAGGGCGGCGACGTCACCGCGCACTCCCGCCCGAACCGCGGTACGCGCATGCGGCTGACGATCCCGATCGTGGCATCGCCGGACGGCGGGCTTCCGGACGGGGCGATCCCGGACGCGGCGCTCTCGGACGAAGTGGTCCCGGAGGGTGAATCGAGGGCTTCGGAACGCGATTCCCGGGCCGTCGAAGGGGCCGGGACGGCGGGTGAAACGTTCGCGGATGTGACGGACGAAACGTCCGTGTGACGAATAACCGGGGCGGGCCGTGGAAAAGTCTTCGGGTGATCGGCCGTGACTTCCAGGTCGGTCACTCGTTGGACCGGGAGACCGCTGTTTCGTCCTGGTTTCTTACCAGGTCATACGGGGCATTTCGGTCGGTACAGATGGTCAAGCGGATGGAGGAGGTTCTGACGATGAGCATCGTCCACCTGCCCCATTCAGCCGCCGGGGTCTCGGCGGTACGACGGAGACTCGGGCGCGAGCTGCTGGAATGGGGCGTGCCCGACGAAGTCGCCGACGATGCCGCGGTGATCGTGAGCGAGCTGTTGAGCAACGCGCTCCGCCACGCGCGCCCGCTGCCCGGCCCCGAGCCGCAGATCAAGGCCGCCTGGACGCGCATCGGCGACATCGTCGAGGTCTCCGTCTCCGACGGCGGCGCCATCACCGAACCCCGCAAGGGCCAGCCCGCCCTGTCCTCGCTCGGCGGCCGCGGCCTCGGCATCGTCGAGACCCTCTCCCAAGCCTGGGGAGTACGCCGCGACGACCACGGCAGCACCGTCTGGGCCCACCTGCACGCCCCGTCGGTGTTCCCGCAGATGGACGGCGTCGGAAGACTTGTCCAAGAAACGGGCACCCCCGTGCAAAATCTTTCCTAAGGGGCCGCTAAGGTCTGCCTCAGCTCGGGGTGCTGTCGCGCCCCCGTCGGTAGCACCTCGAGCATCCAATCTCATTGCCGCACCCGCGGCCTCGCTCGCCTCTCTTATCGCCGCACCCGCGTCCTCGCTCGCCCTTGAGGGCTCCCGAGGCCGCGGGTGCGGCTGGTTCGGGCGCTTTGGATCCCGACGCCCGCCCCTCCGGCCTGGCGGACGTCGGGGCGCCCTCACAAAACTCTCAGGGGGATTCCTCGTGCTGGGGGCCGTGCCCCTGGGGGCCGGGCTGGAAGAGCTCGCTGGTGGCTGGGCGGGAAGATCCCGGTGGCTGAGCCGGAAGCCTCGCGGGTGGGGCTGGGGGATCGCTGGTGGGCTGAGCTGGGACCCCCGCCGATGGGTGGGTGGAGAACGTTCTTGTGGGGGTTTTGGGGGTGGGGGTCAGTGGTCTAGGGAGGTGGTGAGGGCTCGGAAGGTGGGGCAGGGCCAGCGGGTCATGCAGGCGCGGCAGCGGCGGAGGGGGTTCTCGGGGTCGCTGGAGAGGCCGCCGGAGGGTTTGGGGTGGTGGAGTTCGAGGATGCGGAGGGCGGCTTCGGCCAGGAGTTCGACCTCTTCGCGAGCCTCGGCGAGGAAGATCAGGTCCTCGCGGGTGAGGCGGGTGCCGATGGGGACTTCGCCTTTGTGGTTGACCAGGCGCAGCAGGTAGGCGACCGGGATTCTCCAGGACGTGGACTTCTCGGCCCGGGCGCGCATCGCCTCCAGGCGTTCGCGCATCCGGGAGCGTTGCCGGTCGGGCTGCTTCCTCACCGGTCCAGCTTCCCAAAACCGAGGGTCTCGCGCGTCCCGATCGTGCAGATCGAACCTGGTGTTACCGCAGGTAGACCGGATCATCACCAATCGGCTGGGCGAATCACTCGGACTTGGCGAAGACTGTCTGGCTACCTGGCGCGCGGGCCGATAGTGTGCCCGTCATGGAGCTTCAGGTCTCGACTGCATCTCAGGCAGGTCACGCCGTCGTCTCAGCCGTCGGTGAGCTGGACCTGTACACCGCGCCCAGGTTGCAGCAGGCGCTCGCCGCCCTGCTCGGCGAACAGGAACTCGACCGGGTCGTCGTCGATCTCTCCGGGGTCGAATTCTGCGACTCGACCGGGATGAACGTCCTGTTGTCGGGCATGAAGCGGGTCCGCGAACGCGGAGGCGTCTTCGAACTCGCCGCACCCCGGCCGGCCGTCCAGCGCATCCTCCAGGTCACCGGCCTGGACACCGTGTTCACCGTGCACGACGCCGTGCCCGCACTCGACGCCACCTGACGTGTCGCGCGCCGCGGGCGGCCCGCACGCCCGCGACGCCACTACGATCGCAGGCATGTCCGACGAAACGCCGACCGGCACCGCGGTGATCATTCCGGCCATGAACGAGGCCGATCGCATCGCCGCGACCGTCCGGGCGGCCCGCGAACTGCCCGGGGTCGATCTGGTGCTGGTCGTCGACGACGGCTCGGCCGACGCCACCGCGATCATCGCGGGCGAGGCCGGGGCCGACGTCGTCCGGCACGCGCGCAACCGCGGCAAGGCCGCCGCGATGGAGACGGGCGCCGAAGCGGTCCGCCTGCTGGACACCCGCGACGGCGCCCGTCCGCGCAATCTCCTGTTCCTCGACGCCGACCTGGGCGACACGGCCCGGGAGGCGGCCCCGCTGATCGAGCCGATCACGGCGGGCGAGACCGACATGACGATCGCCGTCTTCTCCTCGACGGTGAAACTCGGCGGCCACGGCCTCGTCGTCCGCCTCTCGCGCGACGGGATCAAGCGGGCCACCGGCTTCACCCCGACCCAGCCGCTCAACGGGCAGCGCTGCCTGACCCGGGCCGCGTTCGAGGCGGCCAAGCCACTCGCGCACGGCTTCGGGGTGGAGACCGCGCTGACGATCGACCTGCTGCGCCGCGGCTTCCGGATCAAGGAGGTCGAGGTGCCGCTCGCGCACCGGGCCACCGGCACCGACCTGCGCGCCCAGATCCACCGGGCCCGCCAGTTCCGGGACGTCGCGCGCGCCCTGGCCGTCCGGGATCCCGCGGTCCGGGGCGGGCTCTCCCGGCTCAAGCCCCGCTGACCCGGACGCCCGCGCCCCCCGCGCCATGGACGCCGCCACTCCCGCACCCCGGATCCGGGCCCGCCTGCTCCTCCCCCTGGGGCTGGCCTGCTGCGCGTTGTCCCTCGGGGGCTTCCTCGCGCTGTCCGTCCTCGGGCCGTCGGCCGTCCAGCCCGCCCTGGGCGCGGGCGGCGGGCCGCCCTGGGCGCTGAACGCCGGGCTGGACCCCCGCGCGGCGGTCGCGCTGCTCGCCGCGGCGATCACGCTGGCCGGGGCAGGTCTCGCGCTGTGCCTGGCCGCCGTGCGCCGGGGCTTCCGCCCGCGCAGCGGCCCGATCCTCGCGGCGGGCGTGCTCGCCGCGCTCGCCTTCGCCGTCACCCCTCCGGTCGGCTCCTCAGACCACCTCAACTACGCCTCTTACGGGCATATGGCCGCTCTCGGTCTTGATCCGTACACGACGACCGCCGTCGACCTCGGCTCGGACGCCTACGGGCTGGCCGTGCAGGAATGGCGGACCACGCCGTCGGTCTACGGCCCGTTCGTCACCTGGACCCAGGAGTTCGCGGTCTGGGCGGGCGGCGACACCGTGCGCGGCACGGTCTTCGCGCTGTCCCTGATCAACGCGCTGGTGTTCGTGCTGATCGGCCTCGTGCTGCGGCGGACCGCCCGCGACGAGCCGGGCCGGCTCCGCGCCGCCCTGCTCTGGTCGGCGAACCCGCTGCTGCTCTACCAGCTCGTCTCCGGCGCCCACAACGACGTCCTGGCGATCGGCGCCGCGGTGCTCGCCCTCGCCGTCTGCACCGCGGGCGTCCGGCGGGCCTCCCGGGCGGGCGCGGTCTGGCGGGCGTTCGGCGCGGGGGCGCTGACCGGGGCCGCGCTGGCGATGAAGTTCCCGGCCGGGCTGGTCGGCGGGGGCGCCGCCTGGCCGCTGCTGCGCGCCCGCAGGTGGGGCGGGCTCGCCGCGCTCGCGGCCGGCGCGCTGACCGTCGCGGGGGCCGCCTACGCGGCGGTGGGGTTCGGCGCGTTCGACCAGGTCAGGAAGGCGTCCCAGTTCGTCTCACTGGCCAACCCGTGGCATCTGGTGGCCGGGCGGGGCGGCGGAGTCCTGAACGTCGGGCTGCCGAAGGACCTGGTGCCGGTGCTGTCGCTCGGCCTGATGGTCCTGCTGATCTGGCTGCTCGGCCGGGCGCTGCCCGAGGCCGACGAGGCCGTGCGGACCGCCGCCGTCCTCGTCTTCGCCTGGCTGTTCGCCGCGTCCTACGCGCTGCCCTGGTACGACGGACTGGGCTGGGCCGTCCTGGTGCTGCTGCCGTGGTCGCGGTTCGACTGGATCATGCTGGCCAGGACCGTCGCGCTCAGCCTCGCCTACCTGCCCGCGCGCGACCCCGTGCTCGCCGGGCTCCCGGACGGGCTGCACTGGCTGGTGACGGGCCTTCGCGCGACCGTCATGCCGTTCGTGCTGGCCGCGGTGCTGGCGGCTCTGGTGGGGACATGCCTCGCTCGGCGTCCAGTTCCAGTGCTCGTACGCACGCCGCCAGCACCAGCGGGACCGCCAGCGTGAAGACCAGCGCGGGGATCACCACGCCCGAGTCGTTCATCAGCATGCCCACCAGGGTGACGGTGAGGACCGCGACGAGCGACGGCGCGAAGGTCGGGCTGTAGTCGTAGGCGCGGGCCAGGGCCGAGGCCCGCCACGCCAGGGGCCGCGCCAGCACGAGGAACAGGAACAGCAGGGCGCTGATCGCCATCAGCGTGAACGGCAGGTACCCGCCGAAGCTCCGCAGCATCGCCCCGGCCTTGCGGGTGACGACGCCCAGGGCCTCGCCCGCGGCGAGCTGCTCCCAGAACTTGCCGAGGTGGGTCGGCTCGGCCCGCAGCGAGTCCAGGAACGCCATGCCGAGGACGACCCCGGCGCCGACCGCGCCCGCCAGCGCGATCCGCACCGCGGAGACCCGCTGGCCGCCGACCTGGAGGGCGAGGACCGCGGTGCCCAGCAGGATCGCGACGACCCCGCCGAAGTCGGCGCCCCAGCCGGGGAACCCGTCGACGGTCATCGCGCCGAGCCCGATCGCGACGACCAGGGCGGCCGCCGCACGGCGCCGGCCCGCCCGCACGAGGGGTTCGGCGAGCCAGGCCGCGGTGAGGATCGCGGCGGTGGCGAAGAGCGAGAACGCCATGTTCCCGAAGCCGTAGAACCGGCCCGCGACGAGCGCGGTATAGCCCATGAAGGCGTTGAGCTGGAGGTGCGAGCCGGTCATGGCGTCGATGCCGAGGACCGCGACGGTGATCATCGCGATGACCAGGCCCGAGCCCGTCAGGCTGCGCCGCCAGGGCCCGGCCAGGGCCGCGGCGGTCACCAGGGCGGTCGCCGCCGCCACGCAGACGGTGAGGGAGACGACGGGGTGGTCCGAGCGCCACCACGGGATGAGGTTGGCCAGATAGGTGCCCACCGGGGCCGCCGCACCGCCGAGGGCGACGATCCGGGTCAGTCCGAGGACGCGGCGCCGGTCGAACGCGCGACGGCGCAGCGAAAGGGCGGCGAATCCGTAGAGCAGAAGTTGTGCGGCGAGCAGAACGATGAAGAAGGCACCACTCAGGCTCCGTATCGCTTGCGCGGCGACGTCCTCGTCATGCAGGACGTCGGTCTTCTGCGCCGCGGTGTCCGGTGAGGGGACCGTCCGCCAGGTCGCCCCGACCATCCCCGACGGCTGGGACAGCCCGAGGACGGACAGGACCGTCGTGCTGAGGTCGGTCAGCGTGACGAGGCCGCGCCGCCGGGTCGAGGAGCTGGTGAGGTAGCCCGAGGAGAACCCCGGGCCCTGGGCGACCGCGACGTGCAGGTGCGGGTCGCCGGTGGTGTCGGCGAGCCCGGCCAGCAGGACCGTCGCGTCCGCCGGGAGCCTGCCGAGCAGGGCGGCGACCCGGGTGTCGGCGGCCGCGGCGGCGTCGGCCCGGTCGGCGGCCGGGACCTCGACCTGCTCGCCGTCCTCGTCCACCCCCGCCTCGACGAACACGCGGTAGACGTCGTCGATCTCCACGACGGTGAACGGGCAGCGCGACCAGTCCTCGACGTCCTCGGGCACCGGCACGTAGTCGTCGATCCTGCCTTCGGTGTCGGCCGCGCCGAGGGCCGCGCCGGGCCCGACCGCCCGGGTGCACCCGCCGGACTCCTGGACCCGGGCGCCGAGCGCCCCGACCTGCGCCTGGTAGTTGGTCGTCGTGTTGTCCTCGGCGATCGCCGCCCAGCCCGGCACCACCGCGCCCCCGCCCGGCGCCGCGCGCGGGGTGGGAGGCAGGGCGCACGCGCCGTGCTCCAGCCTGGCGCGCTGGCCCGCCGAGAGGGTCAGCCAGCCGTCGATCGGGCAGGTTCGCGTGGTGGTGGTCCGGATCGACAGGGACGCCGCGGCGCCCTTCCCGACCATCTTCCACAGCGCAGGGGTGTCCCCCGGAGAGAGGTCGGACCACTCGAGGCCCGGTACTCCGACGACCACGACCGGCCCCGGCCGCACCGCCGCCTGCGCGGAAGCGGGCAGCGCGACGACCGGGATCAGCGCCGCGAGCAGCGCGAGGAGGAGAATCCGTCCCGCTGCGGCGGCGTCCCGACGGTGCATCCGCCAGCGGGTCAACGGCACCTCCCCAGGGCCCCTCATCGACGCTCGTCCCCAGGTTAGTGGTCGGCTTGCGCCAGGATGGACCCATGGCAGGACCCTGGAGACGCACGATCGCCGCCTTCGGCGGCCTGCTGGCGGCCGGCGCCGCCCTCGTGCCCGTCGCGATGAGCTGGCTCAGCAACCCCGAAGACCAGCGCCTCGTCGACCTCGACGTCTACCGGACGGCCGGGCAGGCCGTCCTCGACGGAAGATCCGTCTACGACTTCGTCACGCAGGCCCCCCAACTCCTCCCCTTCACGTATCCCCCCTTCTCGGCGATCCTGGCCGCCCCCTTGGCCTGGCTGCCTTGGCCGGTGGCCCAGGTCGTCATGGTCGGGCTGGTGTTCGGGGCGCTGGCGCTGGCGGTCTGGTGGGGATTTCGCCCGCTGATCGCCCGCGCGGGTGATTTCGGGCCCCTGGTGTTCGGCGGGCTCGTCGCCGCGCTGATCTTCCCGCTGCCCGTCTACGACCAGGTCAGGTTCGGCCAGGTGGGGCTCTTCCTCGTCGCGCTGTGCGTGATGGACTGCCTCGCCCCGCGCACGTACTGGCCGCGCGGCGTGCTCGTCGGCCTGGCCACCGCGTTCAAGCTGGTGCCCGGCGTCTTCCTGGTCTACTTCCTGATCACCCGGCGGCGCGAGGCGGCGGGGAACGCGGTGCTCACCGCAGTGGGCGTGAGCCTCCTCACCTTCGTGATGCTGCCGCGCGACTCCGTCGACTTCTGGTTCGGGGCGCTGCTCGCCGGCGACCGGGTCGGCTCCAACTTCGGCACCTCCAACCAGTCGCTGCGCGGTTTCCTGCTGCGCCTGTACTGGCCGGACACGGTCACCTCGCTCGTCTGGCTCGTCGCCGTCGTCACCGTCGCGTTCGTCGGTTTCCGGTACGCCAGGAAGCTGTCCCTGCTGGGCGCGTCCGGGCGGCTTTCCCCGACGAACGCCTGGTCGGCCGAGACGGCAGGGATCGCGATCACCGGGCTCCTCGCCGTCCTGCTCTCGCCGGTCGCCTGGATCCACCACCTCGTGTGGATCGTCCTGGTCGTCGGGGCTCTGGCGGGAGATGGGCGCAACCTCCGTCGCTGCCTGGCGGCGGCCGGTGTGTGGCTGTTCTACGTGCTCCAGACGCCCTGGTGGGGCACCTCCCACATCCAGGGCCGGCTCCCGGTCTGGGAACAGGCCCTGGGCAGGGCCATGCAGAGCTCGTACGGGCTCGGCGCGGTGGCCCTGCTGTTCGTCCTCGGTGGCTGGCTGGTGAACGAAATGTGGCGGGAAACACCTCCGCAGGGGCGGGAAGAAGGCCCGGAGCGCGTCGGCATGGGTACGCTCACCCCGTGATGCTTATCACCGTCGCCGTCGTGGGCGCTCTCAGCGGATTGGCCGGCCTCGCCATGGCGCTCACCGCGCGCAGCCGGGTGGGCAGGGTCGTCGAGGAGTGCGCCGACGTCCTCCGCCGGCAGATGCAGGTGGCCACGGGGGTGGACAAGAAGGCGCTCCGCGACCTCGCCATCGTGCGCTACGACGCGCTCGCCGAGATGTCGGGCGAGCTGTCGTTCTCCCTCGCCGTCCTCGACGCCGCGGGGGACGGCGTGGTGATCAGCTCGATCAACGGGCGCAGCGAGACCCGCACCTACGCCAAGGTCGTCCAGGGCGGCCGAAGCTCCCAGCTGCTCTCCCCCGAAGAGGAGCACGCCCTGCGCGCAGCCCGCCTCGGCCGCGGCCCCGTCGTGGAACTCGACGACCCCCTCGCCGACTTCGGCGCCCCCGTAGGCGGCTGACTCTTCGGCCGACGCGCCCCGGCCGTCCGCACAAAACCAGCGCTCGGCTCCCTTAGCCACACGAGCGGCGATCCGACTCGGTTAATCTTTTGTTTCATGCCCGACCGTTACGCCTACCTGGGTCCCGAAGGCACCTTCACCGAAGCCGCGCTGCTCACGCTGCCCGGTGCGGCCGAAGCCGAGCGGATGCCTTACGCCACAGTGCCCGCCGCGCTGGACGCCGTCCGCAGCGGGTTCGCCTCGCGCGCGGTCGTGGCCCTGGAGAACTCCGTCGAAGGCTCGGTGCCGACGACCCTCGACGAGCTGGCGACGGGCGAGCAGCTCCAGATCGTCACGGAGATCCATCTGGCGGTCGAGTTCGCGCTCCTCGTCCGGCCGGGCACCGCGCTCGCCGACATCAAGACCGTCGCGTCCCACCCGCACGCCCAGCCGCAGTGCCGCCGCTGGCTCGCCGCGCACGTCCCGGACGCCGAATGGCGGGCCGCGACCTCGAACGCCGAAGCCGCCCAGCACGTCGCCGACGGCCTGTACGACGCGGCCCTCGCCGGATCCTTCGCCGCCGCCAGGTACGGGCTCACCGCGCTCGCCTCGAAGATCCACGACGTCGACGGGGCGGTCACCCGGTTCGTCGAGCTGTCCCTGCCGTGCGCGCCGCCGCGGCGCACCGGCCGCGACCGCACGACCGTCGTCGCCTACATCCGCGACGACCACGCGGGCGCGCTGCTCCAGATCCTCCAGGAGTTCTTCGTCCGGGGGATCAACCTGACGCTCATCCAGTCGCGGCCCACCGGGGCCGGGCTCGGCTCCTACCTGTTCTGGATCGACTTCGAGGGCCACGTCGAGGACGCCCGCGTCGGCGAGGCGCTGATGGGTCTGCGCCGGGTCTGCGCCGAGGTCAGGTTCGTCGGCAGCTACCCGGCGGCCGACGGGGTGCGCCCGGTGGCCCGGCGCGGCACCGCCGACGAGGACTTCGCCGCGGCGTCCGACTGGCTCTCGGGCATCCGGGGCCAGTCTTGATCATCCGCCGGGAGCGGCCCGCGGACGCGCGGGCGATCCGGGAGGTCGTGGCCGCGGCGTTCGGCGGCCCGCACGCGGCCGAGGCGCCCCTGGTGGACGAGCTGCGCGCCGACCCCGCCTGGATCCCGCGGCTGTCCCTGGTCGCCGAGCTCGGCGGCGACATCGTCGGGCATGTGGTCTGCACCCGCGGCCGGGCGGGGACGACGCCCGCGCTGGGCCTCGCCCCGCTGTCGGTCCGGCCCGACGTGCAGCGCTCGGGCGTCGGCAGGGCGCTGATGCACGCGGTGCTCGGCGCGGCCGACGCGCTGGACGAGCCCTTCATCGCGCTGCTCGGCGATCCGGACTACTACGGCAGGTTCGGGTTCGTCCCGGCCTCCGACCTGGGCGTCCGCGCGCCGGATCCGGCGTGGGGCGTGCACTTCCAGGTCCGGGTGCTCAGCGCCTACCGCCCGGACGGTCTCGGCGAGTTCTCCTACGCGCCGCCGATCATGGGGCTCTGAGGTCGGCCGACGGTCGGGAGATCACCGCTAGGTACGATCTCCGCCATGAGCCTGGAAACCGGTGTCTCGGGCGGCGTCGCCACGGTGACCATCAGCAATCCCGCGAAGCGCAACTCGATGTCCGCGGCCATGTGGCGCGAGCTGCCCGGCCTGGTCGGCAAGCTGGCCGACGATCCGGGCGTCCGCGTGCTCGTGCTCGCCGGGGAGGGCGACCACTTCTGCGCGGGGGCCGACATCACCGAGCTCGCCGAGATCAACGCCGCGGGCGAGGCGAACCTGTCGGCGCAGGCCGAGGCGGCGCTCGCCGCGTTCCCCAAGCCGACGATCGCGGCGATCCGCGGCTTCTGCGTCGGCGGCGGCTGGCAGCTTGCGGGCGCCTGCGACGTGCGCTTCGCCGACACCGGCGCGCGCTTCGCGATCACCCCCGCCAAGATCGGCATCGTGTACCCGCCGTCGGCGATCCGCAGGTTGATCGCCCTGGTCGGCCCGGCCGCCGCCAAGTACCTGCTGTACTCGGCCGACCTCATCGACGCCGGGCACGCGCTGCGCCTGGGCTTCCTCCAGGAGGTCACCGACGACCTCGCGGGACGGGTCCGCGCCTACCTCGACGTCCTGCTGTCCCGCTCGCAGTTCAGCCACGAGGCGGCCAAGGACATCATCGACGGGTTCGTCACCGGGACCATGACCGAGGACCGGCTCGCCTCCTGGCAGGAGGGGTCGATCTCCGGCGCGGACGCGGCCGAGGGCGTCGCGGCCTTCAAGGAGCGGCGTCCGCCGGTCTTCACCTGGACACGCCCCTGAAGAAAGGCGACATAGGGCGACACTCCATGGAGTGGGAAGGTTGCCTGGGTTCCGAATTATTTTTGGAAATCCTGGTATAACGGGTGTTCCGCTTGATCACGACCGTTCCGGAGATCTCCGGAATCCCCTCCCGTCCCCCTCGGAGGACCCGTTGCGCATCATCGCCGTATCCACCGGCCTGGCGCTCCTGGCCGGCGGCCTCGCGTTCGCGCCGCCCGCCTATGCCGCGGCCGGCAGCACCCTGACCATCAAGGTCGCCGCACCCCCCGCCTTCATCGGCGACGAGGTCACGGTCACCGGCAAGCTCACGTCCGGCGGTAAGGCCCTCGCCGACCGGGACGTCCTCGTCGACGTCGCGGGCAAGCGCCAGATCGTGGAGACCAACGGACAGGGCCTCTACATCGCCGAACTCAGGGTGCCCCGCAGCGGCGCCTTCACCGCGGACTTCTTCGGAGACTCCTCCTACAACGAGTCCACCGCTGCGACGCCGTTCTACAACGTCGTCTACCGCACCGGCATCGACGGGTTCGGCGCCCAGCCCAGGCCCGTCGCGCAGAACAAGCCGGTGAACATCACCGGCCGCCTCTACCGGAGCGGCCTCGCGGGCCGGGAGGCGCTGTCCGGCGCCCGCCTCGACCTGCTGTTCTCCCCCGACGGCCAGAACTGGAGCTACGTCGCCTCGGCCGCCACCGACGGCAAGGGCAAGTTCCGGTTCGCCCCGACCGTCGCCCAGGACGGCACCTGGCTCGTCACCCTCCCGGCCAACTCCGCCGCCGACGGCTGGGCGGCCACCGAGAAGAAGATCTGGGTCGACTCCCGCTACCCGACCCGTCTGTCGGCGTCGGCGACGCCCAAGAAGGTCAAGTACAAGGGCAAGGTCCGCGTCTACGGCTCCCTCGGCCACAAGGTCGACGGGCTCTGGGCGGCGCTCGGCAGGGTCCACGTCGCGGTCTACTTCCGCGCCAAGGGCTCCAGCAAGTGGCGTTTCAAGGACGACGCCTGGGTCGGCGCGGACGGCAGGTACGGCAAGAAGTTCACCGCGACCCGCGACGGATACTGGCGGACCGTCTACAAGGGCACGGGCGCCGACTTCAGGGTCACCAGCGGCAAGACCTACGTCGACGTGCGCTGACGCCCTCCGGCGGTACCTGAGAGCTCCCGGGGCGGGTCGGCGCGCGGCCCGCCCCGGGGATATCGGGAAGCGCCGGGGTGCCCCGGGGCGATAACCTCGGGTCTGTGATTGACCTGCGAGCCCTTCGTGAAGACCCCGAACGCGTGCGCGCCTCCCAGCGCGCCCGAGGCGAGGACGAGGCAGTCGTCGACTCCCTGCTCGGCCTCGACGAGCGCCGCCGTGCCGCGCTGACCCGGTTCGAGCAGCTGCGCGCCGAGCAGAAGAGTTCCGGCAAGCTGGTCTCCCGGGCTCAGGGCGACGAGAAGCAGGCCCTGCTCGCCAAGGCCAAGGAGCTGGCCCAGGCCGTCAAGGAGGCCGAGGCGGAGTCCGGCGTCCTCGGCGAGGAGCTCAACACGCTGCTGCGCTCGGTGCCCAACATCATCGAGGACGCGCCCGCGGGCGGCGAGGACGACTACGTCGTGCTGGAGACGGTCGGCGAGATCCCGGCCTTCGACTTCACTCCGCGCGACCACCTGGAGCTGGGCGAACTGCTCGGCGCCATCGACATGGAACGCGGCGCGAAGGTCTCCGGCTCGCGCTTCTACTTCCTCACCGGCATCGGCATGCAGCTTCAGCTCGCGCTGCTCAACATGGCGATGGAGCAGGCCGTCTCCGCCGGGTTCGTCCCGATGTACGTGCCGGTCCTGGTCAAGCCGGAGACGATGGAGGGCACCGGCTTCCTCGGCAACCACGCGCCCGAGGTCTACCACCTGCCCGCCGACGACCTCTACCTCGTCGGCACCGCCGAGGTGGGCCTCGCCGGGTACCACATGGACGAGATCCTCACCGATCTGCCCAAGCGGTACGCCGGCTGGTCGAGCTGCTTCCGCAGGGAGGCCGGCTCCTACGGCAAGGACACCCGCGGCATCATCCGGGTGCACCAGTTCGACAAGATCGAGATGTTCTCCTACGTCGACCCCGCCGACGCGCACGCCGAGCACCTGCGGCTGCTGGAGTGGGAGAAGGAGATGCTCGCCAAGGTCGAGCTGCCCTACCGGGTCATCGACACCGCCGCGGGGGACCTCGGCTCCAGCGCGGCCCGCAAGTTCGACTGCGAGGCCTGGGTGCCGACCCAGCAGAACTACCGCGAGCTCACCAGCACGTCGAACTGCACCACGTTCCAGTCGCGCCGCC
This sequence comes from Actinocorallia herbida, assembly GCF_003751225.1. NCBI lineage: Bacteria > Bacillati > Actinomycetota > Actinomycetes > Streptosporangiales > Thermomonosporaceae > Actinocorallia > Actinocorallia herbida. Next base: position 9,060,118 of record NZ_RJKE01000001.1, on the reverse strand, counting down.
TGTCGACCCGGATGCGCGACGCCGAAGGCAAGCCCCAGCCCGTCGCCACGCTGAACGGCACCCTGGCGACCACCCGCTGGATCGTCGCCATCCTGGAGAACCACCAGCAGGCCGACGGATCCGTCCGGGTCCCCGAGGCGCTCCAGAAGTACCTGGGCGGCCGCGAGATCCTGGAGCCGGTCGGCGGCCGCCGCTGACCCCGACCGTCGGTCCGCCCGCGTCCCGTTCCGGGGCGCGGGCGGCGCCGTCTCAGGACACGCGGCCGTCGAGAAGGTCCTCCAGGACCGCCGCGACCCCGTCGGCGTTGTTGTCGGCGGGGGTGTGGGCGGAAATCGCGGCGAGGACCGAAGGGTGGGCGTTGGCCATCGCGTAGGGGCGGCCCGCCCAGGTCAGCATCGGGAGGTCGTTCGGCATGTCGCCGAACGCGATCACCTCGGCGGGGGCCACCCCGCGCGCCGCGCAGTAGTCCTCGAGGGCGGTCGCCTTGGTGACGCCCAGGGCGCTGATCTCCAGCAGGGAGCGCTCGGACGCCCGGGTGATCGTCACGAGGTCGCCGACCGCCTTGACCGCGTGCGCCATGAGGGCGTCCGGGTCGGTGCCGGGGTGCAGGCCGAGCAGCTTGGTCGCCGGGCGTGCGACGAGCCCCGCGTCGTCGACCGCCTCGCCGCCCATCTTGCCGAGGTCGAACCTGCCGTGCAGGTAGCGCTCCTCGAACACGAAGCCCTCGCCGTACTCGACGGCGAAGCGCAGCTCGGGCAGTTCCGCCCGAAGCCTGCCGATCACCTCGTCGAGGACCTCGGCGGGGATCGTCCGGCGACTGATGATCTGTTCGGTGACCAGGTCGTACAGCACCGCGCCGTTGGCGCAGATCGCCTGGCCGCGGTTGCCGATCTCCTGGGCGACCACGTTCATCCAGCGGGGAGGGCGGCCGGTCACCATGAGCACGGCGAGTCCCGCCTGCTCGGCGCGGGCCAGGGCCGCCACGGTACGGGGGGAGACGGTCCCGTCGGAACGGACGAGCGTGCCGTCGAGATCTGTGGCGATGAGCTTCATGTTCTGCCGCGAGGAGCGGGCGTCCACCCGCTCCTCGCGCTCACTCCTTACAGGTAGGGACCGCTGGAACCACCGCGGTCGTCCTCGTGACCACCGGGCGGGACCATGCCCGCGGGCAGCGCCCGGCGCATCTGCTCCAGCTGCGCGCGGGCGGCCATCTGCTGGGCGAACAGCGTGGTCTGAATGCCGTGGAACAGCCCCTCGAGCCAGCCGACGAGCTGGGCCTGGGCGATCCGCAGCTCGGACTCGCTCGGCACCTCCGAGGCGAACGGCAGCGACAGCCGCTCGAGCTCCTCGACGAGTTCCGGGGCGAGGCCGTCCTCCAGCTCCTTGATGGACGAGGTGTGGATCTCCCTGAGGCGGACGCGGCTCGCCTCGTCCAGGGGGGCGGCCTTCACCTCCTCCAGCAGCTGCCTGATCATGCCGCCGATGCGCATGACCTTCGCGGGCTGCTCCACCATCTCGGTGAGGGGGCGCTGCTGCTCGTCGTCATCGTCGGCGTCGTGGCCGCCGAGCTGGTCGCCGATCTTGCCCGGTCCGACGATCAGCACGTGCGGCTCCTGCTCCTGTTCGCTCATGACTCCCCAGTCTCCAACAAGATCTTCCCGAAGTGGCCGCTGTTCTCCATCAGCCGATGTGCCTCGGCCGCCTCCGCCATCGGCACCGTCCGGTCGATCACCGGCCGGACCGAGCCCGCCGCGACGAGCGGCCAGACCCGCTCGCGCACCGAGGCGACGATGCGCGCCTTGTCGTCCAACGAGCGGGCCCGCAGTGAGGTTGCGTGGACCGAGGCGCGCTTGGCGAGCAGCGCGCCGAGGTCGAGTTCGCCCTTGGCCCCGCCCTGGAGGCCGATGACCATGAGGCGGCCCCCGGTGTTCAGGGCGGTGACGTTCCTCGCGAGGTACTTCGCGCCCATGTTGTCGAGGATCACGTCGTAGCCTCCGGACTCGACGAAGTCCTCGGTGCGGTAGTTGACCGTGAGGTCGGCGCCCAGCTCCCGGCACCGTTCCGCCTTCTCCTCGGTGCCGACGGTACAGGCGACGTACGCGCCGGCGGCCTTCGCGAGCTGGATGGCCATCGTGCCTATGCCGCTGCCTCCGCCGTGCACGAGGAAGCGGTCGCCTTTGGTGAGACCGGCGTCCAGGAAGACGTTGGACCAGACCGTGCAGACGACTTCGGGCAGCCCGGCCGCCTCCACGAGGGAGACGCCCGCGGGGACCGGAAGGAGCTGGGTGTGCGGAACCGCCACCTTCTCGGCGTACCCACCACCGGCCAGAAGCGCGCACACCTCGTCGCCGACCTTCCAGCCTTCGACCCCCGGGCCCAGCGCGCCGACGCGTCCGGAGACCTCCAGACCGGGGTAAGGGGACGCCCCTGGCGGCGGATTGTAGAAGCCCATCCGCTGGAGCACATCCGCGCGGTTCACGGCGCTCGCGACGACGTCGAGCAGTACCTCGCCCTCGCCCGGGACCGGATCGGGGACCTCGCCCCAGACCAGGGCCTCGGGGCCGCCCGGCGTGTCAATGGAGATCGCATGCATGGTCATCACGCTATCCATCGGCGAGCACGCCGGTGCCCCGGGCCGCTATCGTGGTGTCCGCCACTGGAGGGTTCGCATAGTGGACGAGTGCAGGCGCCTTGAAAGCGCCCGGGCCTTCACGGGTCCCATGGGTTCGAATCCCATACCCTCCGCCTAGCGCGGCGCGGCCCGGAGGTCGGCGTCAGCCCATCAGCACCATGAGGGCGACGATGGCGATCGCCACGACCGCGGCCACGGCGGCCACCGCCGCGATGATCCCCATGGGCGGCCCGGAAGGAGCCGGAGGCTCCGGACGGTTCTGCTCGGTGAACGCGCGGAACTGCTGGGTACTCCGCGCGGGATCCAGTTCGTTCTCAGCCATGCGCGGGAGGATAGCCAACGCATGTGACGGCTGGGATTCTCCTTTCTCACCCGCCAGGGCTTGACACGGCGCTCAGAAGGCCGGGGCCGGTCAGGCGGCCAGGTCGGCGACCTCCCTCTCGACGTCCGCCCTGAGGGCCTCCAGATCGACGTGGGCGGCGCGCAGGGCGGCCACCGCGGGGGAGCCCGGGAGCATCAGCAGTCCCAGCAGGATGTGCCCGTCGCAGATGAAGCGCTGCTTATGGCGGATGGCCTGCCGCAACGCGAGTTCAAGGACCTTCTTGGCTTCGGCGGAGAACCTGATGTGGCCGGACCGTCGCCCGCCCGGCCGCGCGTCGAGCGCGCCGGGGCCGAATGTGGCCTCGGTGGCCTCCCGGACGGCGTCGAGGTCGATGCCGATGGCGGCCAGGGCGTCGGGGTCGAGGCCGCCCGACTGACGGGCGACGAGGGGCCGCAGCACGTCCGGGGAGAGGCCGTGGGCCGCCAGCGCGCGTCCGGCCGAGCCGCTGTGCGGGCCGAAGAGCCCGAGCAGGAGGTGCGCGGTGGTGATCTCGCCGTGGTGGAGCTCCCTGGCCTCGGCCTGGGTGCGCACGACGGCCTCGCGGGCCTCCTTGGTGAAGCGTTCCAGCACGTCAGTCCTCCCTGCCCCGCGCGGCCGGGGACACCGGCGGCACTGTCTCGATCTTCCGGTGCTTCTTGTGGACCGCCTGGCGGCTGACGCCGAGGGCCTCGGCGATGTCCTGCCAAGACCAGCCGAGCGCGCGCGCATTGCCGACCTGGAGGCCCTCCAGGCGCTCGGCGAGCTCTCTTAGCGCTCGTACCGCGCGCAGCCCTACGGCCGGGTCGCGGCTGCCCGCCTCACGGGCGAGCTGTACTCCATCGCTCATGCTGTCAATGTAGGTTGACGCGCGAGGGTTGTCAACCATGGTTGACGGGCGAAGGGGTGTGACGCGACCTACATGGGACGAGTTCTGGTGATTTGCCCACATGAGGGCGCTCGGGAAGGTAATTGTTCAGAGCATGGTCATGCGGTCATGACCCCATGAACCCCGTACGGCCGCGGTGGTGTCCGCGCCCCCGCCGCGGCCGTACGGAACCAGGAGCTCCCGCTTCGGGACCGCCCCGTCAGCGCTTGTCGAAGTGCTGGAAGTCCTTGGTGCCGGCCCAGTAGCCGCCCCACTGCCAGCCGATCGCCTCGAACGCCCTGACCGTCTTGTCGCCCGAGGTGATCACCCCGGGCGCCGGGGACCGGTCGGTGTAGAACTTCTTGCAGCGCGGGTGCGCGATCTCCCCGGACGTCGAGACGTAGGGGTTCTCGCACGGGTTGATGTCCACGGCCATGCCGTAGGCGTGCCGCGACCAGTTCGACGAACCCGTCGCCGGCCGGCAGTTGAAGGCCGAGGTGTTGTCCGCCTCGATCGAATCGAAGTCGTCGCCCTTGTAGACGTCGACCGGGACCATCTTCCGGATCGGGAACTTGTTCTTGTAGAGCTTCCCGAAGGTGTCGGCGACGTCCTGGGCGACCTCGGCGTTCACCACGAGCTTCCCGCCTTCGTGGGTTTTGCCGTCAAAACCCCAATAAGGCATGGTGATCAGTCGGAGCCCCGAGACCGGAACCGGGCACCCCTCCCGCCACGAGTGCTCGAGATCCGCCGCCGTCAGCTTCGAGATGTCGGCCTTGAACGCGGCTTTGTCAGGTGTCGGGGTCGGCGTGGGCTCCCCCGCATCGGAAGGAGAGGCGAACCCCGATGGCGACGCGGCGCGGTCCGGCACCTCCTCGGTCTGGCCACATGCGGCCGACCCGACGAGGAAGACGGCTGTCAGGGCAAGTATCGGAACTGTCCGTACAACGTCCATCACCTCAGGATCGCCCATGACCGAGAAGGACGAACGCCCGACCCTCTCGGACGAGCTGTTCGGCGGCGAGGACGGACCCGCCGAGCCAGTCCGGGACCTGCCCCCCGAACCCGCCCTCCCGTCCTGGCCCGCGTTCCTCGGCGCCCGGCCGTCCACCCGCGACTGGGTGCTCGGCGGATGCGGCGCGCTGCTCTTCGCGCTGATCGACCTGATCGTCATGTGGGCGCCCCTACGCGACCGGGACGTGACCAGCAGCGCCCAGTCGGTCGTGCTGATCGTCGTCGCCTTCGGCATCGGGACCGTGATGGTGAAGCTCGTGGGTCACTCGTTCAGGGCCATCGGCTTCGGCATGATGGCCGCCTGGATCGCGCTGACGCTGTTCTCGCTCGGCTTCGCGACCGGGCTGAACTGAGCCGGCCGGGCCGGGCGACCGCGCCTACGGGCACCGCCCAGGCGTCAGCCGATGGCGGGGCGGGCCTGCTCGGCGATCCTGGCGAAGACCCGGCCGACGACCGCGAGCTCCTCGGCGTCGAGAAGGTCCACGAAGTGCTGCCGGACCGTCCTGACGTGGTCGTGCGCGGCCTCGCCGAGCAACGCGTAGCCCTCCTCGGTGAGGACCGCGTTCACACCGCGCTTGTCGTCGTCGCAGGGCACCCGGACCACCAGGCCCTTGGCCTCCAGCCGCGCGCACGTGTGCGAGAGCCTGCTGCGCGAGTGGTACGCCATCTGGGCCAGCTCGGCCATCCGCAGGGTCCTGCCGGGGGCCTCGGACAGGCGGACGAGGATCTCGTACTCGGACATCGTGAGGCCGTGCGTGGCCTTCAACTCGCGGTCCAGCAGCTCCAGAAGCAGCGAGCTGCCGTCGAGGTAGGAGCGCCACTGGCCTTGCTGGGTTGCGTCGAGCCAGCGCGTTTCAGCCATGCGGCGAGCCTACCGCCAGGTTTTCCACAAGGTCGCTGGCGAGTCGAACATTTGTGCGTTACGGTGGGCGGCACGATCGAACGGATCTTCGATTACGCGTCTCTTGCTCCGCGCGTCTCTTGATTCTGTGCGTGTCCTGGTCGCGCGTGCGTGCCGCACGGCGCCGTCTAGTCGGGGTTGGGGGGAATCATGGCTGTATTGGCGACACGCCGTAGATGTTCATACGGAAATCTACGGCCATCGCTATATGGGCTCATAGAGTCCGAGAGCGTGGATCCCGTACGCAATCCCTACGCACCAGGCGCCGGGCAGCGTCCGCCGGAACTCGCCGGGCGCGACCGCGAGCTGCTCCAGTTCGAGGTGGTGCTGGAACGGGTCGCGCGCGGCAGGCCCGAGCGCAGCATGGTCGTCACCGGCCTGCGCGGCGTCGGCAAGACCGTGCTGCTCAACACCTTCCGGTCGATGGCCATCCAGCGGCTGTGGGGCACCGGCAAGATCGAGGCGCGGCCGGAGCAGTCGATCCGGCGGCCGGTCGCGGCGGCGCTGCACACCGCGGTGCGCGAGCTCGCGCCCCGGCACCGCGCGCCCGATCGGATCGAGTGGTTCCTCGGCGTCCTCAAGGCGTTCGCGCAGGCGGGGCCGCAGCCGACCACCCGGGCCAAGGCCCCGGCGCACCGCTGGCAGCCGGGCATCGACGTGCCCGCCGTGCGCGGCCGCGCCGATTCCGGCGACCTCGAGATCGACCTCACCGAGCTGTTCGTCGACGCCGCCTCCGTGGCGACCGACCTCGGCGTCGGCATCGGCCTGTTCGTCGACGAGATGCAGGACATCCCGGCCGAGGACGTCTCGGCGCTCTGCGCGGCCTGCCACGAGCTCTCCCAGACGGGCGGGCCGTTGATCGTCGTCGGCGCCGGGCTGCCGCACCTGCCCGCGGTGCTGAGCGCCAGCAAGTCCTACTCCGAACGGCTCTTCCGCTATGCCAGGATCGATCGCCTCGACCGCGAGTCGGCCGATCTGGCCCTGCTGGTCCCGGCCGAACGCGAGGAGGTGAGCTTCACCCCGGAGGCCCTCGACGCCCTGTACGAGGCCGCGGACGGCTATCCCTACTTCGTCCAGGCCTACGCCAAGGTCGTCTGGGACCTCGCGCCCACCTCGCCCATCACCGCGCACGACATCGCGGTGGCCGCGCCCGAGGCGGAGAGCGAGCTCGCCGTGGGCTTCTTCGGCAGCCGGTACGAGCGGGCCACCCCGGCCGAACGCGATTACATGCGCGCGATGGCCCTCCTGGGCGACGAACCCGTGCCCACCGCCTCCGTCGCCGATGAACTGGGCCGTAAGCCATCGAGCCTTTCCCCGGCGCGGGACGGCCTCATCAAAAAGGGCCTCATCTACAGCGCGGAACGCGGCCTCGTCGCCTTCACCGTGCCGCACTTCGGGAAGTTCCTGCGGGCCCAGCCGTCCTGACGGCGGTCGTCGCCGGATCGGGATCTCTACGGCTCTCTAGCGTTTTCCCTAGAGAGCCGTAGAGAGATGTGACGAGTGGTTTCTATGTTTTTCTAGCGATCTGCCTAGAAAGCCGTAGAGAGCTGTTGAGTCCGGGTGGATCGAACCCCTTTGCGGGAGTGTCGTGGTGTGTGTCAGAAGCCGCGCTCGCCGGAAGCCGGGTGTCAGACGAAGACGGGAGCCGACAGCAGACCCGAGCCGTTGCGCTCGGGCAGCACGGGGACATGCGCGGCCCTGACCTCGCCGTCGGCGATGGACACCGCGAAGACCAGCTCGCCGCCGCGTACCGGATAGACCAGGAACCGCCAGCACAGCTCGCGCCACACGTCCGAGGGCTCGCCTAGGCCCGCCCCGTGCTTCCGCCAGGCCGCGCTGCCGTGCAGCACCCGCAGCGTGTCGGTGAGCGGCACCGGGCGGCGCTCGCACGGCACCGCCGCACGCTTGAGCAGCGCGGCGGATTCCGGGGACACCGCCGCGATGACCGCCAGCTCGGCGACGAGGAAGACCTCGGCGAGGCCGGGGCCGTCGGCGAACACCTCCCAGCCCGCCATCGGCGCCCAGCAGGCGGCGAACGCCACCCCGGCGATGAGCGCCGTGCGCGCGACCGTGCGCCAGCCGATCCGGATGCGGCTCAGCCTGCCGAAGCAGCCGCAACCGTCGTCGGGCCGGGTCGTGCGCAGCTCGCTCACCACCCAGGTCGCCGCGGCGAGCCCCGCCACGGTCACCAGGCGCGGCACCAGCGCGTCGGTCGCGAGCAGGGCCAGCGCCAGCACGCCCTCGGCGAGCGCGTAGACCAGGGCCATCCGGTTCTTCGGCCCGTGCAGCTTGCCCCAGGAGGCCAGTGCGAACACCACGATGATCACGAGGAGCTGCGCCCCGAGGAATTCGTTGGTCATCTCACCCCACCACCAGGGTCACGTTGAAACAGCCGACATCCAGATCGCCGCCCAGATCGACGAAACTGGCCCGGGTGAGCTCGGTCACCCGGCCCCGCGGCGACGTCCCGCAGACGACGCAGCGGTCGCAGAAGCGTGCGGCGGTACAGCCGCACTCGATCACCCGCACCTCGGCGCTGCGCTTGCCGCAGTCGTTGCGCACGTGCAGGGTGGAGCCGAGGGAGAGCAGTGGAAGCGGCGCGCACGAGGGGGGCGCCCCCGCGCAGCCCCCCGCGTCGCCGTACGGGTCGAGCGCCGGATAGGCGGCGCCGCGGCCCTCGGCCGAGAACCAGGTCGCCGTCCCGCGCAGCAGCGTCCCCGGAGCCGGGCTGGGCACCTCGGCGAGCGGCCCCGCCTGCGCGGTGCCGGGCCGCACCGCGACCGGGCCGCGCTCGGACCGCAGCGCGATCACGTCGAAGAGCTGGCCGGGCTCCATGCGGGGATGCCGCACGAGGATGTGCCCGAAGTTCTCCGGCGGGATCACCACGTGCGCGCGCGGCCGGTGCGGCCCCTGATCGACCTCGACGTTGTGCACGGCCCCGCGCGCCCCCCGCTCGCGGGCGACCGAGACGATGACGCCGTTGACGCGCAGGATGTCGACCCAGACCCGGTCGGCGGCGAGTCCGTCGGCCGTCGGCCGCACCACAGCCTCACGACCTGGGACAAGTGCCGACAAATCTGCCTTTCCGCCATGCCAGATCACCGTCGATTCCGACATTGCCATACGAAAGTCATAGAACACCGGTTCTTGTCCGTTGGTGCGGGCCGGCGCACGCAGCACGAGCAGGTGCGGACTCGCGTCGACGATGCGCCCCTCGACCGCGTGCAGCGGCGGTTCCGCAGGGGTCAGCAGCCTTCTCGGCGCCGCCCCCAGCACCGCGGCCCGCAGCTCACGCCGACGTCCCATGCCCCTCCTCACCTGTCTTCGTGCTCCACACTTACTAGCTATCAACCATGAGTCGACCATTTTGTCCACAAGTCCCTGGCACGCGGGGAGAGAAATCATCTACTGGGTAGAGATTCCTCTTCCCCAGGGGGCCCGAAATGGAGGATTCTTCTACCAACCCGGCGGATTCGTCGGTGCATGTCGGTACATGTACGGATCGTCGGAGGAGTCCCGTGGTGCCGGGTCGGAGGGGGCCGAGCCGGCCGGCGTCGGTACGGTGAAGCCGCCCGGCCGACACGCCGGGGCCCGCTAGTCTCGGGACTCCCCGCCTTCCCCCTGGAGCCCACCATGCGCTTGCGCTCGGTTCTCGTGGCCGCCGCCCTCGTGCCCCTCGCCGCCTGCAGCGGCGGAGGAGGCTCCACCGACCACGCGACGGCCTGCGACGGCTACAAGACGGCGATCAACACGCTCGGCACGACCCAGGTCGGCGTCGACTTCTCCGATCCGTCGACGCTCACCGGCCCGTACAACGACGCGGCCGACGAGATCCGCAAGATCGCCTCGGACGCCGCCGACGAGCGCGTCGAGAAGGTCGGCGACCAGATCGCCGACGCCCTTGACCAGGTCGTCGAGGCCGCCAAGTCCGGCTCCTCCGCCGACCGCCCGTCCCTCACCGCGAGCGGCCGCCTGGCCGACGCCGTCTCGGCGATGGAACGCGAATGCGGCCCGATCTCCTAACCGCTTTGCCGACCCCCGCCATCCCCGGTACCCTGTCACCTGGCCCCCAGGGCCACGGAGGTGTCGCCTAGTACGGTCTATGGCGCCGCACTGCTAATGCGGTTTGGGTGCAAGCCCATCGCGAGTTCAAATCTCGCCACCTCCGCCCCCGATCAGGGCCTCCGCTCATTCGATGAGCGGAGGCCCTGATCATTTCCCGACCCTGGTCACGGGAGCTCTACGACGCAGCCGGACGGCACCAAGAGGTGCCTTCCCCGTCTTCGACCAGCCGGCCGAGACCCGGCGGTCCCTACCGCGCAGTGACGCGACCCCGACGCCGACGGCCGCTCGTGGAGTCGGAAACCCGCGCCGGGCCACCGGCCCGAAAACCTCAAGGTCCGGACGGGCGAGCAGCGGATCTGGGCGGTCAACCGGCGCGGCGGCATCGGCGTGCTCCGCTGGAACGGCACCCGCCGGCGTGTCGAGAAGGGACCCGCACATGATCAGCGCATCCGCGTCGCGGACGGCCACGGCGGCCTGTGGGCCGTCGGCGAAGACATCTGGACCGGCCCCGACCAGCTCTCCCACCTCTACCACCGCACCGCGAAGGGCGCCTGGACCACCCGGACCATGTCCGCGGACGGCCTGCGCCTGCGGGCGAACGATCTGGTCCGCTTCCCCGGCACGGCCGAGCCGGTCGGCGTGGGGAGCACCACCCACCTGATGGAGGAGTACGGCCGCATTTTCGTCTCCCGCTGACCGCGACTCGCCAGTCCTGTGACAGGCTTCAGGTCGTTTTGTACTAGAAATGCGTGGAGTGTCGGGTGAATCGGCAGGTCGTGATCGGGCGTATCCGGGCGGCTTTCAGCCTGGCGGACAGGCCGGTGCGGATCCTGCTCATCTTGTGCATGGGTTATGCCGCCGTGACGGCCCTGGCCTATGACAGACCGCAGCGGACGAGTTCGATCGAGCGCCTTTACGACGATCTCGATCATCATCGCGTCGATCATCTGGAGTTGGTGACCGTCGACTTCAAGGCGAGTCGCGAGACCAACATCTTCGGGTTCCGGTGGTCCACCAGCAGGCTGACCTGGTGGGAGTTCCGAGGGCGGCTCTCACGGGCTCAGCTTGCGGAGGCTCGTCGGTGGCCGAGTCTGATCCGAGTGGTGACCGGGGACCACGGCGGGCCGGGTTTCGATGAATGGCTCGATCCGGAGGTCGACCTGCGGGTGAGCGGAGGGGATCTGTCGCGAGCGGACAGCCGGTCTTTGTCCGACCGACTCCCCGAAGGGCGGCTGCGGCTCCTGATCTCGATCATCGGGCTGGGGACTTTCGTGCTCATGCTCAGCCGACCCGACCATCACTACGCGAACCGGTGGGCGTGGTTCTGGCTGATGACGACCGGTTTGTCGGGAGCGGTGCTCTATCTGCTCCTGGAACGACGGCCTGCCTGGAGGAGCCTCGACCGGCCGCTGCGGGACCCGGCCAAGCGCCTCACCGGCGGCTGGGGCTTCGTCTGCTCGCTCTTCCTCGCCCCGCTGAGCATCGGCTTGGCTTCCGTCGTCTTCTCCTTGCTCTAGTGGCGACCGTTTTTCCGGTCTGGGACGGCTCCTCCACTGGCCACCGCATTCCCGGGGACCCGACCAGGACGTTCAGGCCGACGGCGCGGGGCTGTGGCAGATGAAGTAGGTTCCGGACACCCTCGGAGCGCCCGGTCGTCGGCATGAGCGGATGCGTAATGCCCTGGAGCAATCGCGCTTCGGTGGCAGTTCTGGTCGGGCGCTGTTCTCGTTCCCGGGGGCGGTGCGGGTTCGGGGGAACCGGTCTCGTGGGGGAGGGGGGCGGATCTAAGATCACCGGCGGGTGAATCTGGTGAATTCGCCCTCTTTCTGGTGAGAGGTAGATGGTGTCAATGCGTGGGTTGTTTGTACGTTCTGTCGGCTTGGTGGCGGCGTTGGCCGGGGTGGGGGCGGTCGTCGCGCCGGCCGCCGCCGCGGCGCCCGGCGACGGGCTGATCGCGACGTATCTGATCCGGCCTCCGGCGACCGACCCGGTCAACACGTGGGGCAACGGGCCGGTGTCGATCACCCCGATGCAGCCGGTGCGGACCGCCCCGATCACCCTTACCGGCAGGCTGGTGACCGACCAGAACGTGCTCAGCGGCGCGCTGGTGACGCTGCGGACCGATGCCGGCGCCGTCGTGGCCGAGGCGTGGACCGACGCGACGGGCACGTACACGTTCAAGCCCGTGCTGAAGGATTTCACCTCCGACTTCAAGGTGACCTACGCGGGCAACTCGACCATCGCCCCCGCCGAGGGCGACCTCACGAGGTTCGATGCCCTGTACAAGACGAGGATCGCCGGTGTGAAGGTCTTCAAGGAGAAGGCCAAGAAGAAGCAGCCGAAGGTCTTCATGAGCGGCCGCATCCAGCGCTGGGTCTACGGCGAGTGGCAGACCACCGGCCTGACCCGGATGAAGGACTGCCGGCTCATCCCCGAGTTCCGTGCCAAGGGCAAGTCGACCTGGCAGCGCAAGCCCCCGGTGAACTGCACCCCGGACGGCAGGTTCTCCCTGCCGGTCGCCCGTCCTCTGGGCTCCACCAAGGGCCACTGGCGCCTCTGGCTCATCCGCACCGACAACGGCCAGGTCCAGTCCCAGCGCCACTGGGCCTCCACGAGCAAAGCGGTCTACCTGAACCGCTGAGCCGAGGCGCCGGGCCGCGGCCCGGCGGCGGCGGAGCGCGCCCGGGGCTCCGGAGGGACCGGGCGCGCTACTTGACGGGGAAGGGCTTGGACTTGACGGGGGTCGTGGTCGGGGTGCCGGGCCAGACGATCTGGAGGGCGCCGGCGGCCTTCGGGGTGACGGTCTTGGTGAACCTGCCGTTGGCCTTGGTCTTCACGGTGGACAGAAGGGTCCACTTCGAAGATCCCTTCTTGCGGAAGAGGATCTTGAGGTTCTTCTTGCCGAAGCCCGTGTAGGAGCCGAACTCGATGGTGCGGAGCGCGCCCGAGAGGGTGACGGGGGACTTCTTCTTCGGCTTCTTGGGCGAGACCGAGGCGGCGAGCTTCGTCTTGGTCCGGACGGTGAAGGCGCCCGTCGGGCCGGGGATCTCGTTGCCGGTCTCGTCGCCGATGGCCTTGGTGGTGATCGACCACTTGCCGGGCACCGCGAACAGGGCGGTGAGCTGGACCTTGCCGGTGTAGACGCCGTCGCCGTCGGGGTCGAAGAGGTCGAGGGGCTCGTAGCCGTTTCCGCTGAGCGCGGTCAGCTCGGCCCAGATCTTGCCTTCGTAGAAGGGCTCCGCGGCGTCGATGGAGGCGCTGACGGTGAGGGTCGTCGACTTGCCGGTGGTCACCACCGCGTTCTTCGGCGACGCGGTGGCGAAGGTGGCCCTGCGCTCCGGTTCCGCCGCGTTCGCGGGGGCCGCGAACGCGGTGAGGGCGACGGAAGCGGCGACGAGAACGGCGAGGGGCGTGCGGGGCATGAAGCGCTCCTGTGAGTAGGGGGGCCTGTCTGAAGGGCGAGGCTACTTAGAGGATTTGCTGCACTCTGCGTCTCACGCCGCTTTTGCCGCTCTTGATCGACTTTTGTCATGGTCGCGTTCACCAAACCGTCACACGGGCTCTGTGGGACTCGGGTGAGGCGTGGGGGTGGAGGGCGCTAGGCTGCCAAGATCCCTCGAACCCTCCCACGGAGTGAACTATGCGACGAATCGCCCATATAGGCGTCGGCACAGTCGTTCTGGCGGCGGCCTCGGTCTTCGGGGTGGGCGCGGCGCAGGCGGCCCCCGAGCCTGAGCGGGCGCCCGCGGGCAAGCTCTACGTCGACGACGTGACCCCCAAGAAGGGGGAGAAGGTCGGCACCGGGATGCCGATCATGCTGCGCTTCACCCAGCCGATCCGCAACCGCAAGAAGGTGGAACGCGCGCTGAAGGTGACGTCGGGCAAGTCGACCATCGGCGCCTGGTACTGGACGAAGAGCGCGTCGGGCATGCCGTTGGCGATCTTCCGGCCGAAGACCGCGTGGAAGCCGAACCAGACGGTGACCGTCACCGCGAACCTCAAGGGCCTCCAGGGCGCGGGGCCCGGCCTCGTCGGGTCCAAGAACCTCAAGCACAGCTTCCGCATCGGCGACGACCACGTCGTGAAGATCGCGGCGAAGAAGTTCCGTGCGAAGGCGTACCGGAACGGCAAGCTGGTCCGGTCGTGGCCGGTGAGCATGGGCTCGGGCGGCGAGGTCGTCAACGGGACGGACGTGCTCATCACCACGAGCGGCATCCACCTCGTCATGGCGCACAGCAAGCTGGAGCGCATGATCTCCCCCGGCAAGGAGGAGGGCGACCCCGGCTACTACGACGAGATGATCCCGTGGGCGACCCGGATCAGCGGGTCGGGCGAGTACATCCACCAGAACATGGACGACCCGACCTGCCTCGGCAAGCGGAACTGCTCGCACGGCTGCGTGCGCTCCCCCAGCGGTGACGCCAAGTGGTTCATGAACTGGTCCTACCGCGGTGACCGGGTGATCATCACCGGCACCAAGCGCAAGCTGGCCTGGAACAACGGCTGGGGCTTCCACCAGATCCCGTGGAAGCAGTGGGTCGCGGGCGGCGCGCTGGACACGCCGGTTCAGACCTGAGCGGGCACCCGGACGGCGGCGCGGGGTCGCCGCGCCGCCGGACGCCGCCAGGGCGTCACCGCCGCCGCGAGGCACACCAGCGCGATGGTGACCGCGGCGGCGACGCCGCGGGTGCCGAGGAAGGTGATCGCGTAGCCTCCGGCGAGCGCGCCGAACGGCGTGGTCGCACCCGTCGCTAGCGCGCTGACTCCGGTCACCCTTCCGAGCAAGTCCGGCGAGGTGACGCGGCAGCGTTGGGCGGCGAGCGCGACGTTCATCAGCGAGCCGAGCAGGCCGACCCCCGCCCACGCGATCATGCCCGCCTCCGGCCGGTGCAGGGCCGTGACGAGCAGGATGAGCGCGGCCCATCCCCAGCCGCACACCGCGGGCACCGCGGCGCCGAGCCGGTCCGCCCAGCGCGGCGCGACCGCGGCCCCGACGGCCCCGCCGGCGCCCGAGGCCGCGACCAGCACCCCGATCTGGAGCGGCGGCGTGCCCTGCCGTTCGGCGAGGACGAGCAGCATCAGCAGGACCGCGGGGAACAGCGCGTTCGTCGCCGCGCACAGCGCCACGGACCGCCGCTGGAACGGGTCGCTCCACACGCACATGACCGCCTCGCGCAGGGTCCCCGAAGGCCCCGCCCCGCGACGGGCCGGGGAAGCGAACGGGCGGAGGAACACCAGCGTGAGGAGTGCGGTGGCGCTGGCCAAGGCATCGGCGACGTACGGGAACGCCCGGCCCGTCCCGTAGAGAAGTCCGCCTAGGGGGCGGCCCAGCACGAGCGATAGGTGGAGGCGAAGTTCGTTGCGGGAGACGGCGGCGTCAAGACTCCTCGTGGGGACGACCCGGGGAAGGGCCGTCTGCTCGGCGACCGCGTAGAAGGCCGCGGCGGTGCCGTCGAGGGCCGCCAGCAGAAGGAGCCCCGAGACGGGAGGGTGCCCGAGAAGGAGAAGGGCACCCGCGCCGAGGAAGGCGAAGACGAGCCGGAGTGACTGGCTCCAGAGCATGATGCGCCGCTGGTCGCCGCGGTCGGCGAGCCTCCCCGCCGGGACGTGGGCGAGCAGGTGAGGCAGGGTTCCGCAGGCCGCGGCCCAGCCCGCCGCCGAAGGCGAGCCGGTAAGGCCGAGTGCGAGAAGCGGCAGCGCGGTGGCGGTACCGGTACGGCCGAGCTGAGCCACCGCCGACCCGGCCCACAGCAGTGCGAAGTCACGGCGCCAAGCGCTCACCCCGGTGGTGCCTTCCTGAGATCCCGCTGCGAAGGGGCATGCGCCGCCGCGCCCTCAGCGCGGGCGCCCGGCCCGCGGACCGCCCCCGTCGTCGAGAGCGCCCCGGATTCCGAGCAGCCTACTAAAACGCCCCGTGATCGTCCGGTGACCCATGATGTTCACCCGAGTCAAACCCCACCCGCGATCCCCACGCCCCGCATCGTGATCGCCCGTGCGTGATGCGGACCGAGAAGGGCCGGGAGCTAATTGGCGGAGGAGGTGAGGTGATGGGCGGTGGGGTGGAGGTGCGCGGGCAGGGGCGGGTCGGTGGCCTGGGTGGCTCGGGTGGCCAGGCGGGCCGCGGTGGCTGGGTCGCCGGTCAGGGCGGCCACGCGGGCGGCGCGGAGGAGGACCAGGGAGCTGTCGGCCGGGGAGGCGTCGGGATCGGGGAGGGCGGCCCGGGCCTCGGCGGGGCGGTTCAGGACGGCGAGGGCCAGCGCGCGGGCCGCCTGGGCGGGTGGCAGGGGAGCGGTGAGGCGGTCCAGGTCGCGCAGGGCCGACGCGGCGGAGACGGGGTCGCCGAGGTCGGCGAGGATCTCGGCGCGCGTCCCCAGGGCTTCGAGGGTGCCGCCGTCGAGGGCGAGGACGCCGGTGAGGACGGCGAGCGCGGGGACGGGGCGTCCGGCGAACCACAGGGCGCGGCCGAGGCCGGTCTGGATGGCGGGGTCGTGCGGGACGCGTCCCACCGCGGAGTTCAGGTCGGCCACCGCGCGCTCGGGCGAAGTGCCGTGGCCGAGCCGGAGCCTTCCGATGGCCGCGAGCAGCCGTCCTACGGCCGTCGTGTCCTGCACAGCCTCGTACGCCACGGCGGCCGCTCGGTAGTGCGCCGCCGCGGCCTCGGCAAGGCCGCGCTCGTAGGCGATGTTCCCCAGAGTCGTCTCGGCGGCGGCGTGGACCCGCAGTGAGCCTTCGCTCTTGCACGCGGCCTCGGCGTTGGCCTGCGCGAGCGCGTGCTCTCCCCAGTGCAGCGCCTTGTCGGCGGCCTGGAGGTGGTCCTCGGGAGAGGGGCGGAAGGCCGGCGCCGGATGCAGCGCGCGTACGGGACGGACGAGGCGGGGATGCGTCAGCCGGTAGAAGAGCAGCCCGTCCCGGTGCCGGTGGGCGCGCAGTAGGTGGCCGTCCACAAGGTCGCGTATGACGGCGGCGGGCATGCCCGCGGTCTTCGGCCCGTCCTCGTAGGCCACCCGGGCGCCGCCGGAACGGGGCGCGAACACGTCGCGGAACCAGCCGGTGAGCGCGGCGGGCGTCATCCGGTGCCCGGCGGCGACCCGGGCGAGCACGGCCGCCGTGTGGTCGGCGAGCGCCTGGTCGACGTCCGGGCCGAGATCGTGGCCGGGGCCGCCCGCCGCGTCCGGGCCGAACAGCCGCGCGCACACGGGCTGGAGGAGCGACGGCTCCACCCAGGCCGCCTCGTCGCGGCCGCGGCCCTGCCGGCCGCCGGCCAGATCGGCGGCGAGGCGGTCCGGCAGGTCGGGGTCGCCATGGGGGCCGAGCGGGCCGCGGATCGCGGCGGCGGCCGCGGCGCGGTCGAGCGGGCCGAGCAGCATCCTGCCCGGTTCGCTTAGTCGTGAGGCGAAGGCGAGGGCTTCAGGGAGCCGCTCTTCACGGACGCACAAGAGAAGTCGGAAGCCTGCGTGGCCGGACAGCGCCTCGGCCAAGTCGTTGAGGAAGGCGACCCGCGCAGCCTCGGCGGCCGATGGCGCGAACAGCTCCTCCGCCCGGTCGATCGCCAGATGGGCGGGTCCGTGCGCGTCGGGGCCCGCGATACCGCGCAGGAACGCCGCCGCGGTGAGCCCGGCGAGGCGGGTCGGCGCGACCTCGGGCCGCCAGGAGGCCAGGATGGCGAAGGCGAAAGGATTCTGCCGCGGAATTGCGGCGAGGGGCAGCGCGGGCCGGTACCCGGGCAGCGCCGGGGGAAGTACCCGACGCGCCCCGTCGCGTAGCGCGGGAATGACACCCGCGTGCAGCAGTGAACTCTTTCCGGCACCGGATTCGCCATGCAGAATGGTGATTTCCTGCCGCTGCCACAGATCCGCGAGTTCGGCGGTCTCGACGGCTCGGCCATGGAAGTGCGGACGGTCCCGCGCGGTGAACTCTCGATTTCCGGGAAACTGCGCGGGAAACGTCATTGGCCTCATCCGGCCAGGCACGTCGATGTGCCTGTGCAGTGGTTTTCCGTTTTCCGCAGGCCGGGTCAGCGGACGGGCGGAAGGCTCGCGTTGAAGGCCGCGACGGTGTCGCCGGCATCGGGTTCGGCGGGGCCCAGGATCTCGGTGAGCACATGCCAGAGGCTTGAGCGGTCGAGTGAGTCGAGATCCGGCAGGGACAGTCCGGAAACGTCCACGAGATCACCGCGAGCGTGATCTTCCATGAGTCCTCCCGGTCGGCGGTCACAGGTCGCACCAATCTTCGCACGCGGTCCAACCGCTTTCCAGAGCGAAAGGAAAAAGATCTGCGACCGACTTGTGCCGGATGCCACGATCACGGAAACGCGCTGTTGCGACCATTGTCGAACACGGGGTTAGCATGACGCGGGACATCTGATGCGAATATGGACGATCACGCGGAGGTTTCGATGGTGAAATCCCGTTCCGCGGGCGTGCCGGGCAGGCCGCTCGGGCGTGTGCCGGACGTCTGGGGGAAGGTGCCCCCGCGCAACAAGAACTTCACCGGCAGGGAAGATCTGCTGACGCGGCTGCGCGAGCGCGTCACGGGGCAGGTGACCGCGGTCGTGCCGCACGCGCTGCACGGGCTGGGCGGCGTGGGCAAGACGCAGATGGCCGTCGAGTACTCCTACCGCTATCGGCAGGAGTACGACCTCGTCTGGTGGGTGCCCGCCGACCAGCCCGCGCTGGTGCGCTCCAGCCTCGCCGCGCTGGCCCCGCATCTGGGTCTGCCCCCGGCGACCGCGACCGGCATCGAGGACGCCGCCAACGCCGTCTTGGACGCCCTGCGCAGGGGCGAGCCGTACGCGCGCTGGCTGCTGGTGTTCGACAACGCCGACCAGCCGGAGGACCTCAAGGATGTTCTGCCCCAGGGGCCCGGCCATGTGCTGATCACCTCGCGGAACCACCGCTGGGAGGGGGTCGTCGACACGGTTCCCGTGGATGTGTTCACCCGTGCGGAGAGCATCCAGTTCCTGGCGAAAAGGGTGCCGCGGACCGTCGGCGGGGCGGACGCCGACCGTCTCGCGCACGAGCTCGGCGACCTGCCTCTGGCGCTGGAGCAGGCCGGAGCGCTTCAGGCGGAAACGGGCATGCCGGTCACGCAGTACCTGGAGTTGCTGACCGAGCGCACGGCGCAACTCCTCTCGGAAGGCAAGCCGTCGGAGTACCCGGTGTCGATGACCGCCGCGTGGGGCCTGTCGGTGGCGTCCCTGAGCGGCACCATGCCCGAGGCGATCGAGCTGCTGCGGTGTTGCGCGTTCTTCGGCCCAGAACCCATCCCGCGCGACGTGTTCAGCCAGCCGAGCGGAGACCTCGGCCCGAAGCTCGCGGCGCTCCTGCGCGACCCGATCCGGCTGAGCCGGGCGGTCGGGGAGCTCGGCAGGTACGCGCTCGCCAAGATCGACGCCTCGGCCCGCACGATCCAGGTGCACCGGCTGATCCAGGCGCTGGTCCGGGAGGAGCTCGACGCTGGGGAGCAGCGCCGCTTCCGGCACGAGGTGCACGTGCTCCTGGCGATGGCCGCGCCCGGCACCCCCGACGACAGGACGAGCTGGCCCGCGTACTACGACCTGCTCGGGCACATCCAGCCGTCCGGGGTGGCCGAGAGCACGGAGCCCGAAGTACGGCAGCTCGCTTTGGACGTCGTCCGGTACCTGTACGCCTCGGGCGGCTACGCCTCGGCAAGGCTGTTCGTGCAGGGGTTCATCGACAGGTGGTCCGAAGACGGGGCGCCGGATGATCTCGACGTCCTGAAGGCGCGACGGCAGCTGGGAAACGTCCTGAGGGAACTCGGTCTCTACCAGGCCGCGTACGAGTTGAACCAGGTGACGCTGGAGCTGCACCGGGGACGCGCCCACCCGGAGGAGCAGGAGGTGCTCCGCCTCGTCAACACGATAGGGGCCGACCTGCGGGCGCGCGGAGACTTCCCGGCGGCGCGCGCGCACGACCTGGAGTCCAGGGAGCGGCACGAGGCCGTCATCGGGGAGAACGAGCCGCACACCCTGCGCGTCATCAACAGCCTCGCGCTCGACTACGGGCTCATCAGCGACTACCAGCAGTCCAAGCGCCTCCACGAGGAGGGCTACATGAGGATGCGGGCACTGGGGAGGCGGGCGGGGGCCGTCGACGTCCTGGCGCCCTGGAGCGGGCTCGCCCGCGCGGTCCGCCTGTGCGGGGATTACGCGGAGGCGTGTGATGTCGGGGAGGAGGCGTACCACTACGGCGTCAACGAACTCGGCGCGGACCACCCGTGGACGCTGCGTACAGGCAAGGACTTGTCCATCGCCTGGCGGAGGGTGGGCGAGCTGGACCGGGCGCTGGAACTCGCCCTGGAGATGCACGCGAGGTACGTCCGGCTGTACGGGCTGAGCCACCCCGACACGCTCGCCTCGGCGATGTGCCTCGCCAACGTCCAGCGCGCGCTGGGCGACCTGGACTCTGCGGTGGAGCTGGCGGCCGACACCGTCAACCGGTACCCGAACGTCTACGGGCCGGAGCACCCCTACAACCACGGCTGCGCGGGCAATCTCGCGATCCTGCGCCGCGCGACGGGCGAGTCGGAGGCAGCGCGCGCGCTCAACGAGGCGGCGCTCGCGGGCCTGGAGGCCAAGCTGGGCCGCGACCACCACTATCCGCTGACCGTCGCGGCGAACCTCGCCAGCGACTACGCCGACCTGGGCCGGCTCGACGAGTCGGTCACGCTCGGCACCGACACCAGGGTCCGCCTCACCCGCGTCCTCGGCCCCCGCCACCCGATGACGCTCTCCTGCACCGCGAACCTCTCCGCCGACCTCACCCTCCTGGACCGCAAGGACGAGTCCGACGCGCTCTTCACCAGCACCCTGGAGGCGTACTCCGCCACCCTGGGGCTCGCCCACCCCGACGCCGTGGTCGCCCAGGACCGCCGCCACCTCGACTCCGACTTCGACCCCCCGCCCATCTGACGGTCCGGCCCGGCGCGCGGCCAGAACCCACCGATCCGGCGTCGGGCGGAAGTCCGCAACGCGTCAGGCGGGGAGGGCGGCCGGGGGATCGGACTTCCAGGCGGCGAGGGTCGCGGTGGTGCCTTCGAGGAAGAGTCGGCCGTGAGGGGTGAGGGCAGGGCTTTCCGCCAGGGCGACCGCCGCGGCATGGGCGGCGTCGCGCCACCGGGCGTAGGCGCCTTCGGCGCGCGGCCCGGCCGCCGGGCGCTCGCGCCGCCAGAACCCGGCGACGCCCAGATGGGCGTAGACGCCGTGGAGAGCGCCCAGGAGCGGACGGGGGTCGGGACGCCAGGCGACGGGGTGACGGACGCCGTCGTCGGCCTCTGTGAGGACGTGGTGGTCGAGGACGGCGTTGAGCTTCGTGTGCTGGATCTCGTGCGCGATCGTCTCGGCGAGGCCCCGCGCGTCGACGGGGGACGAGAGCCCGATGAGGCCGGGCGCGTGTCTCGGGGTGCCGCTGGTGGCGCGTCCCGGGGGCGCGTCGAGCACGGTGACGGCGCGCAGGAGGACCCGGGCCTCGGCGGCGGTCGTCCAGTGCCGCCGCAGCAGGATCGTCCACGCCTCCTCCAGGAGGACGCCCCACCGGTCCGCCTCGGCGGCGGTGAGCCGGCCCCCGCGCAGCGACGCTCCGGGCATCCGGTCCGGATCGGCCTCGTCGAGCAGCAGCGTCATCCCCGCACCGCCCTCCCCCACGTGAAGCGCGCGCACGGGCGCCCACCCAGGCGCCGCTCCCTTACGCGGCACACACAGCACGCCTCCCCCGCCGATTACCTCGACCCCGTCCCCTGTCCGCACCACGAGGTCCTCCCCCGCCCACCCCTCCGGCAGCGCAAGACACCCCACCGAGGGCAACACCAGGACCTCCCCGGCCTGCGGCACCGTGACCGTGGCCCGTACCCCGCCCAGCACGGCCGCCGCCGCCGCGACCCCGCCAAGTAGCGCCGCAGCCTCCGCCCCCTGCCCGCCCTCCCCGCTCACCACCCCCCGCAGCACCCGCCGCGCGGCAGGCCCCACCGACGGATACCCCACGACCTGAGCGAACGCCGAAGGCTCCCTCTCCCGCACCTCCGCGAGCACCCGCCAAGCCTGCTCCCCCGCCCCGCCCCACCCTCCACCCCGAGCCACCTCCAACACCCCCCGCACCAACACCCCTCGCCGTCCGCCCTGCCCCTCCCGCAATACGCGCGCCGCCCCCTCGCCCCCGCCCCCTGCCGCCACACTCCGCAACACCTCGACGGGCAGCCCGCCCGTGCCGCCCCTCATGAGTGGGGCGGGCGGAGGGTGGCTATGTCGGTGGTGAGGGTGTCGCGGACATGGGTGATGAGTGCGTAGAGGTCGGGACAGTAGACGGAGGGGTTGCGGAAGCCGGTGGGGGTGCGGTGGCGGTGGGGGTAGAGGCCGCCGCCGCAGACGCGGACCAGGGTGCAGGAGCGGCATTCGGCGGAGAGAGCGCGGGCGCCTATCTGGCGGGCGGCGATGCCGGGGACGAGAAGGGCGTCGTCGAAGGAGTCGCGGGCGACGTGCAGGGGGGTGCCGCTCGCGCCCTCGAAGGCCGCCTTGAGGGTGTCGACCTGTTCGATGCGGCCGTTCGTCTCGACCACGACGGTCGCGACGGGGGAGAGGCCGATGGTCTCGCTGCGCGAGGGCCTGCCGAGCAGCAGGTGCAGGATCTCGCCGAACAGCCGGACGCGGGTCTCCCGCACGGGTGCGCCGTACCAGCGGTCGAACGCCTTGACGAGCCAGTCGCCGTAAGGGGTGGAGCGGTCGGCGGGACGGCCGGGCGGCGGCAGGTCCCAGGTCCCGTGCGGGAGCAGGAAGTCGATCTCGGGCGGGTCGTGCGCGAGCAGCGCCTCGTAGGTGACGACAGGGTCGTTGGCGAGGTCGACGGCGGCGAGCAGCCCGCTGAACAGATGCCGGTACCGGGGTGCGGTGAGCTGTTCCAGACCCCGCCGGACGGCTTCGTGGCTGCTCCCGCCGTCGCGCCGGAGCCGGTGCCTGTCGTTGGCGGTGGAGTCGCCGTCGAGGCTGACCCCGACGCGCACGTCGAGCTCGTCGAAAAGGGCGAGGAAGACCGGATCGAGCAGTGTCCCGTTGGTCTGCACCTGGAAGTCGACGCGCACCCCGGGCAGCGCCGCCCGGGTCGCGGCCACCGCGTACCGCAGGTGCTCGACCCCCGCGAGCAGAGGCTCGCCCCCGTGCAGCACCACGGTGACCGCGGGCAGCCGGTGCGCCGCGACGTGTTCGGCGATCCGCGCGATCGTCTGGTCAAGGGTCCCGCGCGCCATGCGCCGCGGCTGGGCACGCCACCCTTGGTCGGGCGATTCGTACATGTAGCAGTAGTCGCAGGCGAGGTTGCACCGGCTGTGGATCTTGAGCACGAACTCGCGGAACGGCGTGGGCCGCCATCCGCCTTCCAGCAGCCCTTGGACGTCGAGGAGCGAGGGCCACTCACCGCCGTGGACGGCCACGCTGATCAACTCCCCGGCGATGGCGTCTATCCGGTTTCATCCGGTTATGTGGCCAAAGTCGGGATGTTAAAACTCAGGTGTCCGGCAGTTGCCAAGGCTCGCACCGCACGAGCCCGTCCGCCGTGTCCGCGGTGATCGCCCATCGCTCGTGGTCACGCCATATCCCGCCGACCCGGATGAACCCCCGCGAAAGCCCCTCCCGCCGGAACCCGACGCGCTCGGCGAGCCGCAGCGACGGGGTGTTCTCCGGTTCGATGTCGGCCTCCAGCCGGTGCAGCCCGAGCGGCCCGAACCCGTACTGGACGACCAGGGAGAGCCCCTCGGTGAGATACCCCTGCCCGACCGAAGGCGCGAACCCCGCGTACCCGAGGACCGCCCGCTCGTAGACGCCCCGCGTGACCCCGCTGATGATGACGACCCCGACGATCGCGTCGTCCTCGATCCGCCGGACGGCCAGGGGGATCGCGCCTTCGTCGGCGAGCCGGAGCAGGTAGTCGAGGCATTCCGCCGTCGCTCGCGGCATGTACACCCAGCGCCCGTGCAGCCGCCGGCTCAACCTTCCGAGCCGTGCCACCTCGTCGGCATCCGCAGGACACAACCGCCTGAGAACAACACGGTACATTCCGGCATTCGACCAATACCGGAGGACCTGTGTAAACCCCCCGGCGTCGGATGAACACGCTCAGAAGAGAGTCAAGGGTTCCTCAGGCGCCACCGGCGGGACGGGCTCGGGGAGAGGCGCCAGCGCCTCCGCCGCCGCGCCGAGGCGCGCCCGCACCTCGTCATGGAACCGCCGCGCCAGCGCGGGCGCCTCATCGTTCCCGGGCGTGTGCAGGAAGAACGTGGGCGAACGCCCTTCACGCAGCCACTCCGCCACCGTCTCCACCCAGGGCGCCCACCCCGCGACGGTCTCCTCGGAAGAGTCCCGCCCGAGGTACCTGACGATCGGGGCCCGCGTCAGCGCGAGCGACCGCCGCGGCATCCGGGGCTTGTGCGTCCACGCCTGACGTTCCGCGTCGGTCGTGGGCGGCGTCGAGAACAGCACGGTCGTATCGAAAGGCACCCATTCCGCCCCCGCCGCGTCCAGCGTCCGCTCCAGAAGCCGCACTGCCCGCTCGTCCTCGAAGAACGCCCTGTGCCTGACCTCGACGGCGTACCGATGTGTGCGCGGCAGGTGGCGCAGGAACGTCGCGAGTGCCCCGACGTCCCCGGGCCCGAACCCTCCGGGCAGCTGGATCCACAGCACCCCCGACCGGGGCCCGAGCGGCTCGACCGCGTCGTAGAAGGCCGCTAGTTCGGCCTCCGCCCCCGTCAGCCGCCGCTCGTGCGTGACGGTCCTGGGCAGCTTGAGCGGAAGGCGAAAGTCCGGCGAGGTCTGCGCCGCCCAGGACGCGGCGGTCTCCCGGGTCGGTGTCGCGTAGAACGTCGTGTTCCCCTCGACCGCGTTGCACCAGGACGCGTAAGCGCTCAGCCGCTGCTCGGCGGGCAGCGGATGCGGGACGTACCGCCCTCGCCAGGGAGCGAGCGTCCACATCGCACATCCCACATGAAGCCGCATGGACCCGAAGTTACCGGGTTTCCCCGGGCGCCTCGGGCCACCGCCCCGCCCGTTCCGGCGCGATGCCGATTCCGGGATATGTCCTCACGCAACGAGGTCATCCGATTACCCTACGCCGGAAGTCCGCAACCCCGGCACCCACAGGACGGTGACGCATGTCAGAGCAGTCCGCGCCGCAGCAGCGGCCCACCGGAGCCCCCGCCTTCCGGGCGACGACACTCCGCTACGGAAGCCATCGCCTCCTCATGCTCGCCGGGACGCTCGACGCGAGCGCCGTCGCCGGGCTGGAGGCCGCGCTGCTGCCGCTCCTCCAGGAAGAGGTCCGCACGCCCCTGATCGTCGATCTGGAGGACGCCGTCGACATCGCCGACGTCGTCCACCCGACCCTCATGGAGGCCGCGCGCCTCGCCGCGGAACGGAACGTGACGATGACGTTCGGCTGCTCGTCCGAGAGGCTGCTGCAAGCCTTGCGCGCGATGGGCGCGCTCCGCTTCATGTCCCTGTGGGAGTCCACCCCGGACGCCGTCGAGGCCGCCCTCACCAGGTGAGGACGGCCTCGCGGGACGGGAACCGCGGTGCCCGTGCGTCGCCCCGCACGGGTGCCGCGGTCCGGTGTCAGCCCATGTGCGGGTAGCCGTGCGTCGTCGGAGGCACGAAGGTCTCCTTGATCGTCCGGGTGGACGTCCAGCGCAGCAGGTTCTGAAGGGAGCCGGCCTTGTCGTTGGTGCCCGAGGCCCGGCCGCCGCCGAACGGCTGCTGCCCGACGACGGCGCCGGTCGGCTTGTCGTTGATGTAGAAGTTGCCCGCGGCGAAGCGCAGCGCCTCGGTGGCGTGCGCGACGGCGGCGCGGTCGCGGGCGATGATCGAGCCGGTCAGGCCGTAGGCGCTGGCCTTCTCCATCTGCGCGAGCATCGCGTCGTAGGCGGCGTCCTCGTACACGTGGACGGACAGGACCGGGCCGAAGTACTCGTCGCGGAAGATCTCGTGCGCCGGGTCGTCGCTCACCAGGACGGTCGGGCGGACGAAGTAGCCCTCGGCGTCGTCATAGGTGCCACCGACGAGGACGTCGATCTTCGGGTCGGCCGCCGCGCGGTCCAGGACGCCCTTGAGCTTCGCGAACGACCGGGCGTCGATGACGGCGCCCATGAAGTTCCGCAGGTCGCGCACGTCGCCCATGGTGAGGCTCTCGACGGTCGAGGCGAAGTCGTCGCGGATGAGGTTCCACACCGAGCGCGGGACGTAGGCGCGGGAGGCCGCTGAGCACTTCTGGCCCTGGTACTCGAACGCGCCGCGGACCATCGCGGTCAGCAGTACCGCCGGGTCGGCCGAGGGGTGCGCGACGATGAAGTCCTTGCCCCCGGTCTCGCCGACGAGCCGGGGGTAGGTCGCGTAGGAGTCGAGGTTCTCTCCGACCGTGCGCCACAGGTGCTTGAAGGTCGGGGTGGAGCCGGTGAAGTGGATGCCGGCGAGGTCCGGGGCGCTGAGCGCGACGTCGGACATGGCGATGCCGTCGCCGGTCACCATGTTGATGACGCCCGGGGGCAGGCCCGCCTCTTCGAGCAGCTTCATCGTGGAGTGCGCGGAGAACTGCTGGGTGGGCGACGGCTTCCAGATGACCGTGTTGCCCATCAGCGCGGGCGCGGTCGGCAGGTTCGCGGCGATCGCGGTGAAGTTGAACGGCGTGATCGCGTAGACGAAGCCCTCGAGCGGCCGGTGGTCGGCCCGGTTCCAGACGCCGGGGGACGACACGGGCTGCTCTTCGAGGATCTGGCGCGCGAAGTGCACGTTGAACCGCCAGAAGTCGGCGAGCTCGCACGGGGAGTCGATCTCGGCCTGCTGGGCGGTCTTGGACTGGCCCAGCATCGTCGCGGCGGCGATCGTCTCGCGCCAGGGGCCGGTGAGCAGGTCGGCGGCGCGCAGCAGGATCGCGGCGCGGTCGTCGAAGCTCAGCGCGCGCCAGCCGGGGGCGGCGGCGCGGGCGGCCTCGACGGCGTCGCGGGCGTCGGAGTGGTCGGCGTTCGCGGTGACGCCGAGGATCTCGCGGTGCGCGTGGGGCTGGACGACCTTGATCCGGTCGCCCTTGGCCATCCGGTGCTCGCCGCCGATGACGGAGGGCAGTTCGGCGCCGCCGACGGACAGTTCGGTGAGCTTGGCCTCCAGCCGGGCACGCTCGGGGCCGCCGGGCGCGTAGGCGTGTACCGGCTCGTTGACCGGCGCGGGCACGGTGGTTCGGGAGTCCATGAGCTTCTTCCGCCTCCGGGCGATCGTGGGTTGGGCCTTCTCTCTCGAAGCTAAGAGCGGGCCTTGCCCTTCACCATCGACAGGTGTCACGACCTCCGTGGTGATCTTTCATACAGCTGTATGAGGCGGCGGGCGCACCTGATCACGGCTCCCTCGAGTGAGGGATGTACAGGGATTGTCGGGGTCGGCAGAATTTCCTTGACCGATCATGAGAGGGGGCTGCGCGATGGGTGTTCTCGTGCTGCACGGCTGGCAGAACCACCGCCCGGAAGGGCATTGGGAGCGGGTACTCGCAGAGGAGCTCGCGGGGCGCGGGCTGGCGGTGGAGTACCCGCAGCTGCCGGATCCCGATGTCCCGGATCTGGAGGTCTGGCTCGCGGAGATCGCCGGGCTCCTGGCGGAGCCGCCCGGTCACGGGGAGGCCGACGAGAAGGTCGTGGTCTGCCACAGCCTCGCGTGCGTGGCCTGGCTGCACGCCGCCGGGCGCGGCCTGGTGAAGGCCGACCGGGTGCTGCTGGTCGCGCCGCCATCGCCGGAGTTCTGTGCGGGTGAGCCGGAGATCACGGCGTTCGCGCCGCCGCCGCTCACCCCGGCGGAGGTGGCCGCCGCGGGAGTCGTGCGGCTCGTCGCGTCCGACAACGATCCCTACTGCGTCGGCGGGGCGCTCGAGGTGTACGGGCGTCCGCTGGCGCTGGACGCGGATCTGGTGCCCGGCGCCGGACACCTCGATCTCGACGCCGGGTACGGCCGGTGGCCATCGGTCTTGGAGTGGTGCCTGGACCCATCGGTCAGGCTGGTGCCGCGGGTCAGCCCTTGACCAGCATGGCGATGAGCGAGGCGACGACGCCCAAGGCGATCGCGCCCCAGCCCCAGGCCTCGCCGGTGGTGGTGCGCCGCCACGGGCGGCCTTCGTCGAGGCTGTAGCGGCCCGGCCCGGTGAGGGCCAGGCTCGCGCCGGCCGCCGCGATGAGCAGCGGGGTCTCGGTGCCGGAGAAGAAGCCCTGCTTCCAGGTGCTGAACGCCGCGGTCAGCATGACCCCGACGACCATCGCGGGGCCGAGCGGCCACAGCAGGCCGAGGGCGAGCAGCAGCCCGCCGACGAACTCGGTGAGTCCCGCGATCACCGCGTAGAACTGGCCCGGCTCGAAACCGAGCTTCCCGAAGAACATCCCGGTGCCCTTGATTCCGCCGCCGCCGAACCAGCCGAACAGTTTCTGTGCGCCATGTGAGGCGAGGACCAGCCCGAAGACCAGTCGCAACAACAACAATCCCGCGTCCATACCGCCCCAAGGTAACGGAGCGTGACCTCCGGGCCACGTATCCGACGTTCTCGCCTCGGCAAACTCAGGAAGAGGGAACCCCTCACGGGCCGCTCATGGGCGGGTGCGGAGATGCCGCGTGCCCGGAACCGGTGAGGGGTCCGGGCACGCGGTCGAGCAAAGGAGGTGCGGTAGCGGGAAGGTCAGGATTCGGTGGCCTTCAGCGCGATGTCGCCGCGGTAGTGGGACCCGCGGAGGGTGATCTTAGACACTGCCTCATAGGCGGCCGCGCGGGCTTCGGTGAGGTTCTCGCCGGTGCCGACGACCGAAAGGACCCGTCCGCCGTTGCTGTACAGGACGCCTTCCTCGTTGAGGGCGGTGCCCGCGTGCAGCACGTAGGCGCCCTCGACGGCGTTCGCTTCGGTGAGCCCCTCGATGGCGTCGCCCTTGACGGGGTTCGCCGGGTAGTTCTCGGCGGCGACCACGACCGTCACCGCGGCGCCGTCCCGCCACGCCGTCGTGGTCTCCGGGGTCAGGTTGCCGACCGCGCAGGCCTGGAGCAGCGTGCCGAGCGGGGTGGCGAGCCGGTCCAGCACGACCTGGGTCTCCGGGTCGCCGAACCGCGCGTTGAACTCGATGACCCGCGGGCCCTTGGACGTCAGGGCGAGCCCCGCGTACAGGACGCCGACGTAAGGGCTGTTGCGGCGGCGCAGTTCGTCGATGGTCGGCTGCACGACGGTGCGCATGACCTCGGGCACCAGGTCCGGGGTGAGGAAGGGCAGCGGCAGGTAGGCGCCCATGCCGCCCGTGTTGGGGCCCTCGTCGCCGTCGTAGGCGCGCTTGAAGTCCTGCGCGGGCAGCAGCGGGATCGCGTGCTCGCCGTCGCTGAGCGCGAACAGCGAGACCTCGGGGCCGTCGAGGTACTCCTCGATGACGACCCGCTCACAGCCTTCGGCATGTGCCTCGGCCACGGCGCGGTCGTGGGTGACGACGACGCCCTTGCCCGCGGCGAGACCGTCCTCCTTCACCACGTACGGCGCGCCGAAGGTGTCCAGCGCGTGCGCGACCTGGGCGGGGCCGTCGCAGACGAAGGCGCGGGCCGTCGGAACGCCCGCCGCCTCCATGATCTCCTTCGCGAAGGCTTTGGAGCCCTCGATCCGGGCGGGCCCGGCGTCGGGGCCGAAGCAGGGGATGCCCTCGCGGCGCACGGCATCTCCGACGCCCGCGACCAGCGGTGCCTCGGGGCCGATGACCACGAGGTTCACCCGCAGCCTGATGGCCAGCTCGGTGACCGCGATGGGGTCGGTGGGGTCCAGGTGGTGGTTCTCGGCGAGCTCGCCGATGCCTGGGTTGCCGGGCGCGCAGTAGAGCGCGCTCACGGAGGGGTCTTGGGCGAGGGAACGGACCAGGGCGTGCTCACGGCCGCCAGATCCCAGAACAAGGACGCGCACGTTACGCGAGCCTATCGGCAACGGCGTGTGAACCTGGACGATGCCCCCGGCGTCTGAAGTGTCGGGTGCTAATCTGCCAGGGGCCGGCCGCCCTGCTTTTGGCGGTGCCGCCCCGGGCCTGTCCCCTGACACGAAGGGAGGTGGAGGGCGAAATGAGTACCGGAGACCCTTGTAGTACCGGCGAAACGCCTCATCATCCACGATCCACTTCTTTTCGGGGCCCCGTCACGCACGTGCGTTCCCTCGCCTGATTCCTTCACGGTCTGTTCATCGGCCTGACGGCGTCGCGAGGTCGTAGCGCCGTTCCCCCGCCGGGTCCCGCATCCGTGCGTGAAGGAGATTCCGGTCATGGCCATGACCAAGGTGCGTCCCGGGCTTTCGCTGTTCGGCCGCGGTGCCAAGCCGCTCCCGCTCGACCCGGTGTGCCGCGACAGCGCGGTCATCGATTGGGCCGTCTACATCGACGGCCAGCGAGTGGTGACCGAGAGCGTCGCCGATGCCGTCCGGTTGGTCCGCGACGGCGAGCTTTTCGTCCCTGCCAACACGGACTCGCCCGGTTTCGTGTGGGTGGGTCTGCACAACCCCGATTCCACCGAGTTGGAGCGTCTTGCCGCGCTGTTCGGGCTGCCCGCCCTGGCCGTCGAGGACGCCATCAAGGCGCATCAGCGGCCCAAGCTGGAACGCTATGACGAACTGCAGTTCTTCGTGTTGAAGACCGTCGGCTACGTGGCGCAGGAGGACGGCGTCGACGCGGTCGAGACCGGCGAGATCATGATCTTCTGCGGCCCTGATTTCGTCGTCACGGTCCGGCACGGCGCGCACGGCGAGCTCGGTTCGGTCCGGCGCAGGCTGGAGGCCGACCCGAAGCGCCTCGCGCTCGGCCCCGCGAGCGTGCTGCACGCGGTCGCCGACCGGGTCGTGGACGAGTACCTCCAGGTCGCCGAGGGCATCCAGCAGGACGTCGATGAGGTCGAAGAGTCGGTCTTCTCCCCCGAGCGGACCAACGACACGAACCGCATCTACCACCTCAAGCGCGAGACGATCCAGCTCAAGCGCGCGGTGGGCCCGCTCGCCGGGCCGCTGCGCACCCTGTGCACCCGCCGGATGGTCCCGACCGAGATCCGCGAATACCTGCGCGACGTCGAGGACCACCTCGCCCGGGTCCGCGAGCAGGTCGACGCCTGCGACGAATTGCTCAACCCGATCCTCCAGGCGCACATGACCCAGGTGACCGTCGGCGACAACCAGGACATGCGGAAGATCTCGGCCTGGGGCGCGATCCTCATGCTGCCGACCGCGATCGCCGGTATCTATGGCATGAACTTCGACCACATGCCCGAGCTGAGCTGGGCATACTCTTATCCGACAGTTATTTCCGTCATCGCCGTCGGCTGTCTTCTGCTCTACCGGGGCTTCCGCCGCAACGGCTGGTTGTGATCCGGGGGGCACGGTTGATCACCGTCACGGGGCTGAACGTGCACCCGCTGAAGAGCGGGTCGGCGACACCGGTCCACGCGGCCGATCTGCTCGAGACGGGGCTGCGTCATGACCGCGAGTTCATGCTGGTCGACGCGGAGGGCAGGTTCCTGTCACAGCGCAAGCACCCCCGGATGGCGCTGCTCCGCACCGCCTACGACGGGGTCGCCCTGGACGTCAACGGCTTCCACCACAAGGCGGTCGGCCCCGACGGCGGCCCGGTCGTCGACGTCACCGTGCACGGCAAGCCCTGCCAGGGCGTCGACCAGGGCGCGGAGGCCGCAGGGTTCT
Source organism: Actinocorallia herbida (assembly GCF_003751225.1). NCBI lineage: Bacteria > Bacillati > Actinomycetota > Actinomycetes > Streptosporangiales > Thermomonosporaceae > Actinocorallia > Actinocorallia herbida. The sequence continues at coordinate 9,028,570 of NZ_RJKE01000001.1, read as the reverse complement.
TCTCGGACTTCATGGGCATGCCCGTTCGGCTCGTCCGGTTCACCGGGACCAGGCCGACGGGCCGGGGCGGCGGCAAGGTGGCGTTCGAGGACGGCTATCCGCTCCTGATCATCGGTGAGGACTCCCTCGACGACCTCAACGGGCGGCTCGCCGAGCCCGTCCCGATGAACCGGTTCCGGCCGAACATCGTGCTGTCCGGGCTCGGCCCGTACGGTGAGGACTCCGTGCGACGGCTGCGGATCGGCGGCGTCGAGATCGAACTGGTCAAGCCGTGCGGGCGGTGCGTGCTGACCACGGTCGACCAGGACACCGGGGTCAAAGGCCGCGAACCACTCGCCACGCTCGCCCGGTACCGGACCGCGGAGTTCGACGGCGAGCGCCTGATCATGTTCGGCCAGAACGCGATCCCGCGCGTGACCGGTACCCTTCACGTCGGCCAGTCGGTGGAAGTCATGGAGTTCGCAGCGTGAAGCACGTGCACAGTGGCAAGGTCAGGGATCTCTACGAGCTGCCCGGCGGTGAACTCCTCATCGTCGCGCGCGACACGATCTCCGCGTACGACTATGTGCTGGACACGCCCATTCCGGAGAAGGGCGCGGTGCTGACGCAGCTGTCGCTGTGGTGGTTCGAGCAGCTCGCCGATGTGGTGCCCAACCATGTGATCTCCACCGATCTCCCCGAGGGCGCGCCCGCTGAATGGGCGGGGCGCTCCGTGGTCGTCAAGAAGCTCGAGATGGTTCCGGTCGAGTGCGTCGCGCGCGGCTACCTCGTCGGCAGCGGCCTGAAGGACTACCGCGCGACGGGCGGGGTCTGCGGGATCGCGCTGCCCGCCGGCCTGGAAGACGGGTCCCGGCTTGCCGAACCGATTTTCACCCCCACCACCAAGGCCGACGTCGGCGACCACGACCTGCCGATGACGTACGCCGAGGTCGAGGGATCAGTCGGCGGCGAACTCGCGGCGAAGCTCCGGGACATCACCCTCGAGGTCTACCGGCGCGGCGCCGAGCTGGCGCTGGACCGCGGCGTGATCGTCGCCGACACCAAGATCGAACTCGGTCTGCTGGACGGCGAGCTCGTCCTCGGCGACGAGGTGCTGACGCCCGACTCGTCCCGCTTCTGGCCCGCCGATCAATGGCAGCCCGGACGTTCCCAGCCGTCCTTCGACAAGCAGTTCGTCCGGGACTGGCTGACTTCGCCCGCTTCCGGATGGGACCCGGCCTCCGGCGAGGCCCCGCCGTCGCTGCCCGCCGACGTGGTCGAACAGACTCAGGCGAAGTACATCGAAGCGTACGAAAGGCTCACCGGTCGTAAGTGGGGCCAGGCGTCCCGATAGCCGATAGGTTCTGGGGCATGTCGTCGGTGCCCAGAGTCGCTCTCACGGTGGACCTCGTCGTGCTCACCGTGCGCGAGCAGCGGCTCTGCGCACTGACCTGGCTTCGCGACCACGAGCCCTACCGGGGCCGCTGGTGCCTCCCGGGCGGCTTCATCCAGTTGGACGAGGACCTTCCGGTGGCCGCGGCCCGCTTCATGGACGAGAAGGCCGGCCTCGCCGACACCGCGATCCACCTGGAGCAGCTGGCCACCTTCGGCTACCCCGACCGCGACCCCCGCCAGCGCGTCGTCAGCGTCACGTACCTGGGGTTGGCCCCGAACCTCCCCGCCTCCTCACGAGCCCAGGTGACGTGGAAGCCGGTGGGCATCCTCCTCAACGACGAGGAGAACGCCTTCGACCACCGCCGCATCCTCCGCGAAGGCGTGGAACGGGCCCGCTCCAAGCTCGAGTACACCTCCCTGGCCGCGGCCTTCTGCCCGCCGGAGTTCACCGTCGCCGAGCTGCGCCGTGTCTACGAGATCGTCTGGAGCACCCCACTCGACCCCCGCAACTTCCACCGCAAGGTCACCGGCGCCGAGGGATTCCTCGTCCCCACCGGCACCACGACGACCCGCGACGGCGGCCGCCCCGCCCAGCTCTTCCGCCGAGGCCGAGCCGAGCAGCTGCACCCGCCCATGCTCCGCCCCAGCTCCCTCTCCGTCCGCTAACGCGAAAATCTCTCGCGTTAGTGGCCCCCGGGCGAACGCGCCGCACGAGGCCCGCCCCACCACGAGGAACCCCGCCTCCGGATTCTTCGAATCCCGCACCCCGACGGCCGCCCCGACCCCGGCGAGCTCCACGCAGTCGTCTCCGGAACCGGTGCTCTGGCTGCTCTTGCGCCCGCGCAGGTTCGGACTCTTGGTGTTCTTCACTCGCCCCCCGCGAACACTCGAATCATCCGCTCAGAGTCACGCACGGACAGGGCCGAGCCTCTGAGCCGACGGCGCTGGGCGTCCTGGCCGCGCTGGGCACCATCGTCTACGGAGGACCTCCAGCCCAAGGACCATCGCGCCTGAGCGGCGGTCAGCCCCGGACGGCGACGGTGACGCGGTCGCCGACGGACGGGAGGGTCCAGCTCGTCCCCGCGAATCTGACCTCCCACTGCCCTGTGCGCGTCGCGACGGTCTTGAAGTCGTACTTGCCCTTCGCATCGGTGCGGAACGTCTTCTTCCGCGTCCACTTCTTGCCGCCGGCGGGCTTGAACCAGAGGGTGAGCGGCTGCTCGGCGAAGGCCGCGTACGCGCTGCCGGTGTACCACCCCAGCCGCCCCTTGACGCGTACGGTCGACTTGCCCTTCTTCTTGGACAGGACGTCCGGACGACCTTCCACCTGCGTCTGCGCCTGTACCCGGGTGGACGGGCCGACGGCCCCGGCGAAGGCGCCCGCGGCGGGCAGGCGCACCCGGTAGTAGCCGCGGGTCGGGTTCTCCTCAAGGATCCAGAAGGTGTTCCCGGTGCCGATCGCGGCGCCGCCGACCTGCTTCCAGGACTTCTCGTCCCTGGAATGCTCAAGCCGCACCGAGGCGGACGACCGCAGGTCCGTGGCGTTCTTCGGGCCGAACCCGAGCGTTCCGGTGAGGGACAGCCCGTCGCCCGACTTCTTCGGGGTCCGCGCCTTGACCGCGAAGAAGGACGCCTTGATCGGGTACGCGTAGAACGAGGTGGCCGTCGCGCCGCCGTGGACGTCCTTGAGGCCGTCGAGCTCGATGTGCCAGTCGGCGGACCGCGCGGCGTCCGTGGAGGTGCGCGAGACGCGTCCGTCGGAGCCGGTGGAGGTGTGGATGACGAAGCTGCCATCCGCGTTGGCGATCGTGACGGGGGCCGACATGGGGATCCAGGCTCCGCCGCGGTCTCGCTGCTCGACGGTGGCGTCCAGGCTCAGCAGGCTCCCGGTGGCGGTGATGCTGGGCAGCGCCTCGAACGCCTTGACGCGGACCTGCGCCGGGGTCAGCGCCACTTGCCGTGTGACGGGGGTGCCCGCCGGGCTCGCCTTGATCGTCCAGGGCCGGCCGCCGCAGACCCGGCCGGAGAGCGCGGTGAACCTGCCGGACGCGTCGGTGACGAAGTCGACGGACGAGGGCTGGCACGGGTCGGCCAGCGGGGAGGTGGCCCTCATGGGGGCGTTCGCGACGGGGACGGTCGTGCCGTCGCCGTCCACCGTGACGAGCCGACCGCTCAGCGCGACCTGGTAGAGGTCGCCTTCGAAGATGTCGGTCACCTGGGCGGTGGCGTCGAGCACCTGGTAGGTCGCCGCGGCGCGGGCGGGGGCCGCGCCGAGGAGCGTCATCAGGAGCATCGCGGCCGAACCCACGGCCGTCATTCGCTGGAACACGCGCCCGCCTTGTCCGAAAAGCCGCGATTAGAGAGATAGTTCTACCATTCAGGGGTGTTTCGCGGGGATGTTGGGCTTCATCCACCTGATGCATGGGATGCCGCCTCCCCCGCCCCGGTCACATAAAGTTGGGGCATTCCCCAGTACAGGAGGTATCCGGCGATGAGCCCGCGGTTCCGTTCCGTTCTCGACCGCTTCCAGGCCTACAAGCCGGGGAAGACCGCCGTCTCCGCCGACGGCAGGTCGTACAAGCTGTCGTCGAACGAGTCACCGCACGGGCCGCTGCCTTCGGTGCTGACGGCGATCGCGTCGGCGGCCGCGACGGTCAACCGGTATCCGGACAACGGGTGCACCGAGCTGATCGCGGAGATCGCCGGGCATTTCGGGGTGCCTGAGGATCATGTCGCGGTCGGGAACGGGTCGGTCGTCGTGGCCGCGCACCTGTTCGAGGCCGTGAGCGAGCCGGGGGCCGAGGTCGTCTACGCGTGGCGGTCTTTCGAGGCGTATCCGCTACTCGCCGCGCTGGCCGGGGCCGAGCCGGTGCAGGTGCCGCTGAAGGCCGACGAGACGCATGATCTCGCCGCGATGCTCGCCGCGATCACCCCGGCCACCCGCATGGTGATCGTCTGCAACCCGAACAACCCGACGGGCGAGGTCGTCCGGCGCGACGAGCTGATCGCGTTCCTCGACCGGGTGCCGAAGGACGTCCTCGTCGTGCTGGACGAGGCGTACCGGGAGTACATCCGGGACGAGGACGTGCCCGACGGCCTCACGCTCTACCGGGACCGGCCCAACGTCGCCGTGCTGCGCACCTTCTCCAAGGCGTACGGGCTCGCGGGCCTGCGCGTCGGCTTCCTCATCGCGCACCCGACGATCGCCGAGGCGATTCGCAAGGTCTACCTCCCGTTCAGCGTCAGCAGCATCGCGCAGGCCGCCGCGGTCGCCGCGCTCAAGGCCGAGGACGAGCTGACGACCCGGGTCGAGGAGACCGTGAAGGAGCGGGAGCGGGTCGGCCACGCGCTGCGCGACCAGGGCTGGACCGTCGTCCCGTCCCAGGGGAACTTCGTGTGGCTGCGGCTCGGCGACCGGACCGTCGACTTCGCCGAGGCGTGCGAGCGCGACGGCGTCAGCGTCCGGCCGTTCGCCGGGGAGGGCGTCCGGATCTCCATCGGCTCGGTCGAGGACAACAACGCCCTGCTGGCCGCCGCGGCGGCCTACCCCCACCGAGTCTGATCCTCCACGCGCAGGTCCTGCGCGCCGATCACCCGCAGCAGCCGGAGCGCCTCGTGCGCCGGGGTGCCCGGCGCCGCGGTGTACAGCACTACCCGCTGGTCGCGGTCGGGCACGAGCAGCGAGTCGCAGTGCAGCGTGATCGTCCCGACGCGCGGGTGCCGGATCGTCTTCTCCTGCCCCGATCGGACCTCGACACCGTGCTCGGCCCACAGCGCCCGGAAATCCGGGCTGCGCTCGAGTTCGGCGATCAGCCCGGTGACGCCCGGGTCGTGCGGATAGCGGGCGAGCGCCCGGCGCAGGTCGTTGACGCACCCGCGCGCGAAGTCGCGCTGCTCGGGGGTGAGGTCGGCGAGGCGGACGCCCGGCGTCAGGAAGAGGCCGCGGGTGATGTTCCTGGCCTTCGGCGGCAGCGCCGTGAGGCCGAGGAGCGCGTCGGCCATGGCGTTCCAGGCCAGCGGCTCCCACTTGGCGTCCAGGACGAACGCGGGGGTGTCGTCGAGCCGGTCCAGCAGGTGCAGGACGGCCTGGGGGACCTCCGACGGAGGACCGGGCGGCGGCTCCGGCGACTCGCCCGCGAGCCGGAACAGATGGACGCGTTCGGCGTCGCCGAGCCTTAGCGCGCGGGCCACCGCGGCGAGGATCTGCCGGGAAGGGTGCGGCCCCCTGGCCTGCTCCAGCCGGATGTAGTAGTCGACCGACATCCCCGCGAGCCGGGCGACCTCCTCACGGCGCAGCCCGGGGGTGCGGCGGCGCGGGCCGCGCGTGAGCCCGGCGTCCTCGGGTCTGACGCGCTCGCGGCGGGAGCGCAGGAAAGCGGCGAGGCTTGCTCTGTCCACAGGTCGAGCATCGCCCATCCGGCCCCGGATGGCACCGGCCGAAGGTGGTATTCCCGATCCCCCGATCACCGGTGCTCTCCCGCGTGGGGCCGCACCACGGTGGACTCGGCCGTATGACGACACGCATCGCCCTGGTGACCGGGGCCAACAGAGGACTGGGCTTCGAATCGGCGAGGGCGCTGGCCGGGCACGGGTTCACCGTGCTCGTCGGCGCGCGCTCCGCCGAGCGCGGGCAGGAGGCCGCGGCGCGGATCACCGCGGAGGGCGGCACCGCGCGGTGCGTGCCGCTCGACGTCGCCGACGACGCCTCGGTGGCCGCGGCCGCCGACCTCATCGGACGCGAGTACGGGCGGCTCGACGTGCTCATCAACAACGCGGGGATCACCACGCCCCCGGACGTCCCGCCGGCGGACCACCTGCCCAGCCGGACGACGGCCGACACGGTTCGGCGCACCTACGAGACCAACGTGTTCGGGGCGATCCGAACGATCGGGGCGCTCCTCCCGCTGCTGCGCGAGGCGCCCGCGGCCCGGATCGTCAACGTCTCCAGCGGGCTCGGCTCCCTGACCATCGGCAGCGACCGCACCCACCCTTACCACGCGCTCAACTTCCTGCCCTACTGCTCCTCCAAGACCGCGCTCAACGGCGTCACCCTCGCCTACGCCAAGGAACTCGCGGACACGCCCATCAAGGTGAACTCCGCCGATCCCGGTTACTGCGCGACCGACCTCAACGGGCACAGCGGCGTCCGAAAGGCCGAAGAGGGCGCGGCCGACATCGTCAGGCTCGCGCTGCTGGACGCAGACGGGCCCACCGGCGGCTTCTACGGCGAAGGGGGAGAACGGCTCCCCTGGTGACCCGGGCTAGGGGCGGCAGACGTACTCGAAGGTCGCCGAGGACTTGGTCCTCTTCGGGGATTTCAGCTCGAACGTCGCGGTCAGCTCCTTGCGGCCCTCACCGGAGACCGTCCAGTGCAGGGGGGCCTCGAAGGCGGTCTGCCCGTCCATGATGGTCGCCTTCTGGAAGGCGCCCGGTGTGCCGTCGCTCTGCACCCAGCGGTAGGACAGCACACCCGGCGCGCCGTTCAACGTGACGATCGCGGTGAGGTCGACGGTCCTGGCCTGCTTCGCGGTGTCGCAGCGCTGCTGCCCGCCCGGGGCCTCCACCCGGACGTCCTTGACGGCCAGGGGCACGACCTCCTCGCCGCCCCGGAGGGCCAGCCACGCGAGCAACGCGCCGATCACCGCCAACGAGAGGATCACGCTGAGGAACGGCGCGGTCCGGGAGTTCCGGCGGCGGTGCCGTGCGGGCACCGAGTCCGGGCTCCACATCGGCTGCGGGCCGGTCGGGCCGGAGCCGAGCCTGACGCGCACCGCGTCGTCGCCCGGCGGGGTGACGCCCGGCCAGGGGTAGCCCGCCGGGCGGGCGGACGCCGGGGGCCGGGTCGTGTCGCCGCCGGCCGGGCGGGTGCCGCCGTGGCCGTACTCACGCCGGGTCACCGTCGGGTCGAGCGAGGTGTCGTCGGATCGGTCGAGCCTGGTCCGGGTAGGGTCCTGCGTGCCGCCGCCGAGATCGAAGCGGGTGGCGTCCGCGGGACCCGGGCCTTCGCGCGGATCGAACGGCGGACCTGGCACGTCGGTCATCCCGCGCCGAGCACCGGGACCGGCACGAGGGACACGGGAGTGCCGACGGAGATCGACACCGCGGCGCGGCCGACCACGAACGACACGCGCTGACCGGCGATCGGGACCGACTGGTCCTCCTCGGACGCCTCGGGCTCGGGCGTCACCTCCGGGACGGTCGGGGTCTCGGGCGTCTCGGACTCCTCGGGCTCGACCGGGTCGGTCGGCGTAGAGGGGTCCGTCGGATCGGTCGGGTCGGTCGGGGTGGGCTCGGCGGGATCGGTCGGATCCGGGGAGTCCGTCGGGTCGGGGGACTCGGTCGGGTCGGTCGGGTCGGGATCCGGCTCGTCGGTCTCCGACGGGGTCGGGTCGCTCGGCGAGACCGTCGGGGAGGTCGGGGTCGTCGGCGCGGGGGAGCCCGGCACCTCCGACACCGGGTCCACGGTGATGAGGGGCTTGCGCTTCGCGTCGTCGTCCTTCGCGGACCGCGACGGAGGCTCGTTGCCGCCCGCCTGCGCGGCCGGAGAGGCGACGGGCGAGGGCGCGGCCTGCTGGTGCAGCGGAATGTCGTCGGACAGGGACTGGACCAGGTACACCGCGCCGCTGAGCAGCGCCAGCGAGGCGAAGGCACCGGCGGTGACCGCCGCGAGCCCCAGCCGCTTGCTCGGCCGGTACCGCTCCTCGGCGTCGAGGCCGAGCGGCGGGAGGTCGAGCATGGTCAGCGAGGCGGTGGCCGCGCCGGAGGCCGCGGGGAGCCGCATGGTGCCCGGCTGCGCCTTCCCCGCCTGGGGCGTGCCCGCCCGCGGCGTGTGCACCGGACGCGCCGGCGCCGGAGCGGGCGCCGGGACGTGGGGAATCGGCGCGGTGGGGATGAAGTCCGCCGGACGGCTGATCGGGAACAGCAGCGCGAGGGCGAGCGCCCGGGACTTCAGCTGGGCCTTGCCGCGGTCCTCCCACCCGGGGCCGAGGACGGCCCCGGCCGTCATCTCCAGCTCGAGCAGGAACGCGAACGCGCTCTGCGGCCGCTCCCGCACGTCCTTGGCGAGGCCGGCGGCGACGAGCGCGCGCAGCCCCTCCGGGACGTCCTCGACGGGCACAGGAGCCGACCGGTGGGCGGCGGCCAGGGCGGACAGGGAGGCGGCCCGGTAAGGGGGCAGCCCTGTCATGCACTCGTAGGCGACGGCCGTGGCCGCGTACACGTCGGCGGTCGGTCCTACCGGGCCGCCCTCCCACTGCTCGGCGGGCATGTACGCGGGCGTCCCCACCGCACCCGGGTGACCGGGGACGGGGAGCGCGATGCCGAAGTCGGTCAGGTAGGTCTGGCCCTGGCCGTCCACCAGGATGTTGGCCGGCTTGAGGTCGCGGTGCACCACGCCCGAGGGGTGCGCGGCGGCGAGGCCGAGCAGCGCTCCCTTGAGCACGGCCATGGCGGCCTCGGCGGGCATCGGCCCGGAGTCGCCCAGCAGATGGGCCAGCGCGACGCCGTCGATCAGCTCGAGGACGACCGCCGCGCTCGTGGAGGTCTCCACGTACTCGAAGAACTGGACGAGATGCGGCTCTTCCAGTTCCGACAGCGCCTGCGCCTCATCGCGGAAGCGCAGCACGAAGTCGGGGTCCATGGCGAGTGCGGGGGCGAGGTATTTGATCGCGACCTCGATCGAGGTCTCCTCGTGCACGGCCATGACGACATGGCCGGACGCGCCGCGTCCGAGCTCACGCAGATGCCGGTAACCCGGTACCGTCCAGTTCCTTTGCACGCCAGTCCCTCCCGCCACCCCTCAACACGTGCTGAGACGCATGTAGTCGGCCAGTGGTTGGCGAAAGTTTAGCTTTTTCATGGTCCGCTCACCGTTTTTGCGGGACCGAGCTTTTCCACGATGAGCCGGTAGAGCTGACGCGGCCTTCCCGGCTGCGGCGTGCGGTTCGGCGGCAGCGGCCAGGCCAGACCCTCCTCGACGAGGGTGCGCAGGAGCCGCCGCGCAGTGCGCGAAGTCACACCGAGCATCTTCCCCGCGTTCTCGGCGTCGACGATGAGCGGTGCGCCCGTCTCGACCTGGTCGCCCAGCCGGTCGGCCAGCCTGGCGAGGATCTCCAGGCCCTTCGGCTTGACCGGAGGGGCGCCGCGCGGGGGAGTCCGGGGGGCGGGGATGAGCGCTCTGCCGTCCCTGTCCAGCGCGAAGCCCTGCGCGCGCTGGGAGGTCTGGGAGCGGGCCAGGGCCGCGCGCGCGTGCGCCTCGGCCTCCTGCGCGGTGCGGCCCATGCCGATCCCGACCTCGACGGCCAGGCCCAGCTCCTCGCGGATCCGCTCGACGAACGGCGGCGTCCGGAAGCCCTCGGTGCCCGAGGACACCGAGCCGCGGGTGGCCGTCACGAGGTAGCTGTGGTCGTCCAGCGGCCACACCGCGGCGTTCATCCGGTGCGCCTCCTGGAGCAGCACCCGGTGCAGCGCGAGCTTCAGTTCCTCGCGCCAGTACCGGGGCGTGACGCGGCGCGGCGACTCGCGCAGCGTCGGCACGTCGACCAGCACCACGACCAGCTGCGACTCCTCGAGCCTGTGGTGCGCGCCGAGCAGCGCCGCGGTCTGGAGCGCGCTGCGGATGGCCGCGCCGGTGGGGCGGATGCGCAGCGTCGGCACGCCGGCCAGTTCCATCCGCTCGGCCGTGGCGTGCACGCAGGTGAGCGCGACGCTGGTGACGCCGCGCCGCCACAGCCGCTCGTGGAACGCGGCCAGGGTGCCCGGCCCTGCCACCTCCTCGCGCAGGTGGACCTGCTCGACGGGAAGGCCTATCTCCGCGTAGGCCTCCTCCACCTCGCCGCGGGCCAGCACGTCGATGCTCACCTTGGAGGGGTCGAACCGCTCGTCCAGCGCGGCGCGGAGCAGTGCCCCCTGCAACGCGGCGCCGTTGAGCGGGACATAGGTGGCGGGCATGGTCAGCACGCCCGCTTTGCGTGCGAAGTCATACGGGACGGGGCTGGCGAACAGGCAGACGTCGACGCCCGAGCCCAGGCGCATCACCTTGTCGGCGGCCTCCTGCTCGTCCCGGTACGCCGCCGCCACAAGTCTGCTCGGAACCGGTGTCGGTCCGTGCCCCATCAGCATGACCCGTTCGACGAGGTCGTGCGGACCGACGACCCCGATCGTCAGGTCCGGGGTCACCGCCCCCGTCCGTGGTCCTGTCATGGCTTCCGCCCCTGCCTTTCGGCCGCCCACGTTGCCCGTATGTGTAGCCCGACGTACGCACGCGCACCTCGGGGTCGAACCATCCTCAACACGCGGATCGCCCCTCCGCGCGGGGATGTGACTCTCTGACGCGAAACCGAATCAAGAGTGCGGCGAAAAAGTAACCTATAGACAGGGGCGGACAGAAAATCCTTACCGGATGGTCAGGTTCCGGTCAGCACACCAGCCCATGACCACGCACCCTAAAGGTGCGGATCATGGGCTGGGAAGGGCTCTCAGTGATTTGTGGCCACGGCGGTCGGTGTCCGAATCCGGCCGCCGTATGGCATCTGTGTCGTATTACTCAGTCTCGTTACTCGGTCTCGCGAATGACGTCGGCGCCGAGGGCGTTCAGCCGTTCCGCGAAGTTCGAGTGCCCGCGGTCGATGTAGTACGCGGAGCTGATCTCCGTCTCGCCTTCCGCGGCGAGCCCGGCGAGGACCAGGGCCGCGCCCGAGCGCAGGTCGTGCGCGACGGTCTGGGCGCCCTTGAGCGGGGTGCGGCCGTAGACCCTGGCGCGCTGGTTGCCGTCGACCTCGATCGACGCGCCCATCTTGATCAGCTCGTCGGCGAGCTGGAAGCGGCTGTCGAAGATCCGCTCGTAGATGTAGGACTCGCCCTCGGCCTGGCTGGCCAGCGCCATGATCGGCGACTGGAGGTCGGTGGCGAAGCCCGGGTACTCGTCGGTGATGACGTTGATCGGCCGCAGCGGGCGCTCGCGGCGGACCTGGAGCACCGCGCCCTGCTGGCTGAACTCCACGCCCATCTGCTCGAGCTTGTCGACCGCGACGCCCAGGTGCTCCATCTCCGCGCCGACCAGGCTGACCTCGCCACCGGTGATCGCGCAGGCCATCACCAGCACGCCCGCGTCGATCCGGTCGGGCATGACGGTGTGCTCGACGGCGGTGAGCTCGTCTACCCCGTGGACCCGGATGAAGCCGGTGCCGCCGCCCTCGATCTCGGCGCCCATCCGCTGCAGGAAGTCGATGTTGTCCAGGACCTCGGGCTCCAGCGCGGTGTTCTTGATCAGCGTGGTGCCGTTGGCCAGCGCGCCGGCCATGACGAGGTTCTCGGTGCCGGTGTGCGAGGGGGTGTCGCAGTAGAGCGTGCCCGCCTGGAGCTGGCCCACCTTCACATGGATGTTGGTGTCGTGCTCGGTGACGGTCGCGCCCATGCGCTTGAAGCCGTTGTAGTGGAAGTCGAGGTTCCGGCTGCCGAGGTTGCACCCCCCGACGCCCTCGATCACCGCCTCGCCGAGCCGGTGCAGCAGCGCCGGGACGAACAGGAAGGACCCGCGGAAACGGGCCGCGATGTCGGCCGGGAGCACCGGGCTGGACAGCTCGGAGGCGTCGATCACCAGGGTCCGCTCGGCCTCGTGCAGCTCGGCCTTGGCCCCGATGGCCTCGGCGAGCTCCACCGCGCGCCGGACGTCCTCGATGATCGGGACGTTCCGCAGCACCGTCCGTCCCTTGGCGGCCATGAGTGCGGCGCCGATCATCGGCAGGGCGGAGTTCTTCGCGCCCTGGATGAAGACGGTGCCTTGCAGCTGTCGGCCCCCGCGTACACGGTAGGTAACGCTCATTACCGGGTGGTCCCCTTCCCCTAGACACACGCGGCCCCAGTATTCCACCGGGCCCCGGATGCGCTGACCGTTCCGTCCCTGGTCCCGCGCGCTCGTTCCGATTGGGTGAGACTGCCGGACAGGTGCCGAGGTTCGGGTGTTCCGGCAGCTATCCCAGGACCCGCTCGATCTGCCCCGCGGCGTCGCGGGCCAGGCGTTCGGCCTCGCCCTTGGTGGCCTTGGGCCCGTAGACCGACACCGTCCCGAGGTAGCCCGGCGCGGTGAAGACCACGAACCACATGTTCACTTCGACCTCACCGCTCATCGTGACCAGTCCCACGGTCCGCGAACCCTCCCCGACGAAATGCCGGTCCGGGGTCTGCTCCAGCACCTGGTGGGTGGACCACTCGCCGCCGACCTTGGTCTTGTAGGTCCGGCAGAGCTTGGGCACCCGGCGCTCGATCTCGCGCTCGGCGGCCTGCGCGGAGACCGCCAGCAGCGTCTGGGTGACGGTCTCGCCGGTGGCCTTGGCGAAGGTGGTGAGGGCCGCGGGGGCCGCGGCGAGGTCGCCCGCGGTCTCCAGCGCCTTGGCGGCGTCGGCGCACTCGGGCTTGTCGAGCTTCACCTGGCCCTGGAGCTGGGTGAAGTTCCGGATCGCCCGGAGCATCCCGTACGTCCCCGATTCCGGCTCGCCCGCCCGGACGTATCCCGCGACGTCGCTGAGCAGCGCCTGACGGAGCTGGTCGGAGGTGTAGGAGGCCGCCCCGGCCTCGGGGGTCCGGACCGCGGGCGGCGCGGTGTCGTCGGCGCCGCCGGAGCAGCCCGCGGCGGAAGCGACGAGCACCGCCATAACCGGAGGGATCAGACGCTTCAGCAGCATGGAAGCCGACGATACTGCGCCCCGGCGCGGTGATCTTCGCGCCACAACGGGGTAGGCCGAGATCCAAGGGCTCAGTCTCGGGGGGAAAACAACATGTTCGGGAAGTTGCTCGCGGTGTCTGCCTTGACTGTTTCTCTCACTGCTTGTGGGGGTGGTGGTCAGGATGTCGCGGAAAGGGCTTCGGACGCCGTCGCGACGGCCTCGGGGGCCGCTGCCTCGAACGCGGCATCGGCTTCGGCGGCCGCGTCGGCCACGGCCGCGGCGGCCTGTCCGACCGCGGCGACCAAGAAGTTCGCCAAGACGCGGTTCGTGGCGGACGCCGGCCTGGCCTTCGGCGCCTTCAACCAGTGGATCCTCAAGCCCTACAAGGCGGGCGGCTTCAACGCGGACGCGGCCAACCGCAAGCGGACGATCGCCAAGGCCGTCGCGGCGGGCGCGTTCTCGCTCAACCGGCTGAACGCGGCGCGCAAGATGATCAACGCGGACCCGACGCTGTGCAAGTCGCTCAAGGCCCCGGTCGAGGCGGTCTGGGCGACCGCGACCGCCGCGATCGAGAAGATCAAGACCGGTGACGTCTCGGGCATCGGCGACGCCAGCAGCGCGCTCGAGGACATGCGCAAGCAGGCCAAGGACGACGGCCTCAACATCAAGGACCGGCAGCCGCCGTCCGGCTTCTAGCCGGGGCGGAGACGCACGAAGGACCCTGGAGCGCTCTCCGGGGTCCTTCGGCGTAGGTCGCGAGGAGACTCAGGTCAGCTGTCGCCCTTGCTCTGGTGGTCGTTGTACTCGGGCACGTACTCCTGCCCGGTGAGCTTCTGGATCGCCTGGACGATCTCGTCGGTGATCACCCTGCGGGCGCGGCCCTTGGGCATGGCGGCGTAGCCGCCGAACTCCAGCGGCTCGCCGATCCGGACGGTGACCCGCGTGCCGATCTTGGGGAAGCGGCTGCCGTACGGCTGGAGCTTCTCGGTGCCGACCAGCCCGACGGGCAGGACCTTGGCGCCGGTCTCCAGCACGAGCCATCCGGCGCCGGTGCGGCCGCGGTACAGCCGCCCGTCCATCGACCTGGTGCCTTCGGGGTAGAGCGCGAAGACGTCGCCGCCTTCGACGATCTCGGCGGCCTGCTCCAGGGAGCCCATCGCCGACGACCCGTCGCCGCGGGCCACCGGGACCATGCCCATCGAGGTGAAGAACCACCGGCTGAGCCGGCCCTTGAACCCGGTGCCTTCGAAGTACTCGGCCTTCGCCAGGAAGACGACCTTGAGGGGCAGCAGCGACACGGGGATGACGTAGCTGTCGATGAAGGACTGGTGATTGGCCGCAACGATCAGGGGGCCGGCCTCCGGGATGTTCTCCTGGCCCTCCACTTTGAGGTGGAACAGGACACGGAACGCGGGCGGCACCACCAGTCGCATGAAGCGATAGAGCAACGGGTCTCCCAAGGCTCCTGATGACCGATTTTCGGTGGGGTCACCCTATCGGGGTTCCGTTACTCGTCGGTGACCGGCCTGCTACCGGCTGGTAATACTTATCACCGGCGACCGTGTCGCTGCCCCGGTATTTGTCACGATTCCCCAATGATCTGCTTGGTAGCGGTGCCCGGCCGGAATCCGGTTCGGGTGGGCGCGTGTTACCACGAGGTAACACGTGGGTATCTATCTCAGACATCTCCGTACAGGGGAGGACCGATGGCAATCACCGACCGGTTGAGTGTCCCCGAGCGGCTGCGCCAGCTTCCGCAGCTCCCGCAAATCCCCCACCTCCCCCACATCCACGGCATTCCCGGTCTCCCGGCCCTGCCCTCGGCCACCTACCGGGTGAGCCACATCAAAGACATTCCGGTCCCCATGCCGGACGGTACGGTCCTCCTCGCCGACCGCTACGTGCCGCTGGGCGTCAAGACCCCCCCGACGATCCTCGTCCGCACCCCCTACGGACGCAGGGGCGTCACCGGCGCCATCAACGGCTACCCGTTCGCCTTCTTCGGCTACCAGATCGTCGTCCAGAGCGTCCGCGGGACGTTCGGCTCCGGTGGCAGCTTCGACCCGCTCAACGAGCAGGTGGACGGCCTCGCCACCGTCGAATGGCTCAAGCAGCAGCCCTGGTTCCACGGCACGTTCGCCACCTACGGGCCCAGCTACCTCGGGCACACCCAGTGGGCGATCGCCGGGAAGGCGGGGCCCGAGCACAAGGCGATGTCCCTGGCCGTCACCGCCTCCCAGTTCCGCGACGCGATCTACATCGGCGGATCCTTCGCGCTGGAGTCCACCCTCGGCTGGGCGTCGGTCACCACCCGGATCGAGCACCCCCTCGACCTCTTCCGGATGCGCCGCCGCACCGCGCGCGCGGTGCGCGCAGGGCTGCCGCTCGAAGAACTCGACGCCTACACGACCGGAGGCAGCGTCCCGTTCTTCCAGCAGCTCCTAGCGGGCCACGGGGTCCCCGAAGACCCGTTCTGGGACGGCCGGGTGCACAGCGCCGCCTGCGACGGGGACCTCCCGCCGGCGTCCATGGTCGGCGGCTGGTACGACGTCTTCCTGCCCTGGATGCTCAAGGACTACATCGCGATGCGGTCCACCGGGCAGACCCCGCAGCTCACCGTCGGGCCCTGGTGGCACGCCGACCCGCGGCACGGGCTCGTCGCGCTCCGCGAGTCCCTCGTGTGGTTCCGGGCGCACCTCAAGGACGACCCCTCAGGGCTGCGCGAGAACCCCGTCCGGCTGTTCGTCACCGGCGCGGGCGAATGGCGCGAGTACGCCGACTGGCCCGTCCCCGGCACGCGCACCGAACGCTGGCACCTCCAGGCCGGGCACGGCCTCGGCACCGACGGGCCCCGCGCGTCGAAGCCGGACACGTACCGCTACGACCCGAACGACCCGACCCCCGCGTTCGGCGGGCCGACCCTGCTGGGGATCGGCCGCCCCGTCGACCAGCGGCCCGCGGAACGCCGTCCCGACGTCCTGGTCTTCACCTCGCCGGAGCTGGCCGACGACCTCGACGTCATCGGGCCGGTGGCCGCCGAGCTGTACGTCAGGTCGACGCGGCCGCACACCGACTTCGTCGTCCGGCTCTGCGACGTCGCGCCGGACGGGTCGTCCAAGAACGTCTGCGAAGGGGGCCTGCGGCTCACCGCCGAGACCTCCCCGCCCGACGGCGACGGGGTCCGCAAGGTCGAACTCGACATGTGGCCGATCGCGCACCGGTTCAAGAAGGGCCACCGGCTGCGGGTCCACGTCGCCAGCGGCGCCTACCCGAAGATCGCCAGCAACCCGGGCACGGGCGAGCCGATCGGCTCCGCGCGCACCATGGTCGCCGCCGACCAGGAGGTCTACCACGACCCCGACCGCCCCTCGGCCCTCTTCCTACCGGTGATGTGACCCGACTTCGCCCTCTCTTCTTACGCCTCGGTGAGGAG
Source organism: Actinocorallia herbida (assembly GCF_003751225.1). Lineage (NCBI taxonomy): Bacteria > Bacillati > Actinomycetota > Actinomycetes > Streptosporangiales > Thermomonosporaceae > Actinocorallia > Actinocorallia herbida. The sequence goes on along the minus strand of NZ_RJKE01000001.1, from coordinate 9,012,100 downwards.
AGAGGGCGATGTGATGTTCACCGTCTGGAGTGACGACCGGGCGGTGTCCCACATGTAACGATCAAACCGTGAAAATCCTGATCAATGTCGTCATCACCGCCCTCGCCCTCGCCGCCGCCACCTGGTTCCTCGACGGAATCGAGGTCACCGGGGCGGGTGACCAGGAGAAGGCACTCACCCTCGTCCTGGTCGCCCTGATCTTCGGGCTCGTCAACGCGGTGCTCAAGCCGATCATCAAGACCGTCGGCTGCGCCTTCTACGTGCTGACCCTCGGCCTCTTCGGCCTGGTCGTCAACGCCCTGCTCCTGCTGCTCACTTCGTGGATCGCCGGCGAGTTCGACCTCGCCTTCCACGTCGACGACTTCCTCACCGCCCTCTTCGGCGGCGTCATCGTCGCGGTGGTCAGCTGGGTGCTCAGCCTGGTTCTGGACAACGACTAGCCCTCACCCGCCCCGCTCCCGCATCCCCCGGACGCGTTCGGGCGCTCGGATCCCGGCGCCCGCCCCTCCGGACCTGCTCGCCCCGGGGGGCTCACCAGCCCTCCCGGGGCGGCCGGACGTATCCCCGCGCCCTTCGGGCCGCGGTCCCGGTCAGCGGGCGATCCGCAGCCTCGCCGAGGCGACCGTCACGGACTCGGCGCCGTGGTTCACCAGGTCGGCGCGGTAGCCGTGGTCGCCGCTGAGCCAGACCAGGCCCGAGACGGTGTGCTCGGTCCTGGTGCCGTGGCCGATCTTGTCCTCGCCGAAGTGGTCCTTCAGACGGATGTTCCCGGTCCGCTCGTACTCCCCGATGACGAGTTTGAGGCGCTCGCCCTTCTGGTGCCCGGTCACGATCGCGGAGAACGTCACGAGGTGCCAGTCGGCGGCCTTGGGGAGCCAGGCCGCGGACTTCGCGGCGTGCAGCCCGGACGGGTCGGCGTGCTCGACCGTCCAGGGGATCGACAGGCGGGCCCCCGGGGCCACCGTGACGGATCCCTCGGTCCCAAGGTCCAGAACGAGCGTCAGGGCCGCAGCGGCCGTCTCAGGGTCGGGCACGGGCTCCGGCGTCGGATCGCCCTTCGGTCGGGGCGCCCCGTCCTTGACCCATTTGTAGAGCTTCGCTCCGGGGCAGTCCGTGCTGTAGCCGTCCCGGTGGCCCTTGATCTCCTTGCCCGCGCCGCCCTTCGCGCGGACGTGGTCGATGGCGTCGCGGATTCCGTGCAGCATCGCGTCGTTCGGCACGGTCAGACCCTCGTTGCCGACCATGCCGAGCACCGCGTAGTGCCCGCTGTTCAGGCCCGCCCCGTTGGCTGCGGGCAGCTTGTGCAGGCCACGCCCTTCGAACACATACCTATGCGGACATACGCAAAAGCTGTAGCCGATGTCGTTCCAGCCGTTGCCGTCCATGTGGCCGTTCTGGATCTGCCGGACGAGCGCCGCGCAGCGGTCGTGGTCGTCGGCCATGCGGGGGTCCACCCGGCTGCCCGTGTAGTGCACCTTCACGCCCTTGGTGCCGGCCAGATGGGACGCCGCGGTGCGGGGGCTGCGCGCGCCCCACTGCTTGCGGGTGACGAGCTTCACGGGTTCCTCCGGGGGGAGCGGGACGGCTCGAAGCCGACCTTAACCCCGGGAAACCAACATCAGGGGTGAATCGCCATCAGACGGCCGGATCGCCGACCCGTCCGTCGGCGCGCTCCTCGGCCATGAGGACCTCCAGCTTGTCGCCGAGTTCCGCGCGGACCCGCTGCTCCATGCCCCGCGCGACGAACGGGTTCACCACCATCTGGACCAGCGGCCGCATCCGGCGGATCACCTCGGACACCCGGCCCGCGTCCGCGCCGAGGAGGTCGGCGTCCTTGAGCACGTGCGTGTCCACGAGGTCCACGAACCGGTTCGCGATCACCTCGCAGTCGCGGCGGATCTCGTCGGCGATCTCCAGCACCGCCTCCAGCGGCACCCCGCCCGCGACCAGCTCCGCGCCGACGTGCAGCAGCCGCGGGCTCGGCACCCGGAAGCGGTCGCCGTCCGGCTCGACCAGGCCCAGCTCGACGGCCCGGCGCAGCCGTTCCTCGATCTCGTCGGGCGCGGTGTCCAGCCCGAACGCCGCGACGAGCTCCTCGTAGGTCGCCCAGCCGGGGATCTCGTCGGTCCACGGGTCGGTGAGCACCTGCTCCAGCCCGAGCACCGCGCCGACGTCCCGGCCCGCCTCCCACGCGGCGACGAGGTCGCTGATGTTGGCGAGGGTGTAGCCGCGCTCCAGCATCTGCCCGATCAGCCGCAGCCGGGCGAGGTGAGCATCGTCATAGAGGCCGACGCGGCCGCGCAGCCGGGGCGGGGGGAGCAGGCCGCGGTCCTGGTAGGACCGGATGTTGCGGACTGTCGTCCCGGCACTTTGCGCCAGTTCGTCGATCCGGTACTCGACCATCGGCCCTCCTCCCGCTTGACCCCTCGGGGCCGGTCGTACGAATCTTACGCCTGACATCAATGAGACATTGTTCGATGTAACGGTCGGAGGCTCCGGACATGACGGACGCGCGCGAGGTCGAGGAACTCCTTCTCGGCGAACCGCTCACGCACACGATGACCGACATGGAAGAACTGTCCGGCTTGGACGCAGAAATCGGGCTGCGGCTCTGGTCGGCGCTCGGATTCCCCACCCCGTCACCCGAGGAGATCGCCTTCACCGAGGAGGACGTCACCGCGCTCGGCGAGATCCGCGAACTCCTCGACCACGACTACGTCGACGAGGAGATGATCCTGCGCGTCGCCCGAGGCGTCGGGCAGGGCATGAACCGGATGGCCAACCGGGTCGCCGAACTCTGGCTGGAACGGCTCGCCGAGCAGCTCGTCAAGCCCGGTGACGTCGCCGACGAGGACGCCGTCGTCGCCGCCCTCACCGCGAGCGCGGAACTGCGCCCCAAGTTCGAACGACTCCTCCTGCGCGCCTGGCGCCGCCAGCTCGCCGCCGCCGGAGTGCGGGCCTTCGGGGCCGCCGCCGACGCCACGGCCGACGCGGGCACCGGCACCGCGCTCGTCTCCGTCGGGTTCGCCGACATCGTCTCCTTCACCCGGCTGAGCAGGCGGCTCAGCCCGTCCGGGCTCGCCGAGCTCGTCGACAGGTTCGAGACGGCCACCGCGACGATCATCGCCGAGGAGGGCGGGCGGGTCATCAAGACCCTCGGCGACGAGGTGCTCTTCACCGCCCCCACCGCCGAGGCCGCCGCCGAGATCGGCCTGCGCATCTCCGACTGGTCCGCCGCCGACGACTTCCCCGACGTCCGGGTCGGCCTCGCCGGCGGAGAGGTCATCCTCCGGCTCGGCGACGTCTTCGGCACCCCCGTCAACCTCGCCGCCCGGCTCACCGCCGCGGCCCGGCCCGGCACCGTGCTCGCCGCGCCGGAACTCGCCGCCGACCTCGCCTCCGGCGACGGCTACACGCTGAGACGGCTCAGCGCGCGACCCCTCCAGGGGATCGGGAAGGTACGGCCCTACCTACTGCGCCGTCACAGCAGCGAAAGGCCCCAGCTCACCTCGACCTGATGCGCCGTCCCGTCGCTGCCGCTGACGATCGTCACCTCGGTGCTGCCCGGCAGCCGGATCAGCGCGGCCGGGAGCGTCACCTCCAGAACGAAAGGCTCCCCGGGATTCACCACCCCGCTCTCCTGGGCGAGCTGGATGTCGTCGTCGGCCGCCACCGCGGTGAAGGGCACCGGGCCGTTCTCCGCCGCCAACGGGATCTCCGACGTGCGGCCAAGGCCGATCGCCACCTCCGCGGCGCCCACGGTGAGCCGGGCCACCACCGGAGCCTGCTCCGCCGTCTCGGGGACGGTCACCTGCGGCTGATCCGCGGGAGCCGCCTCGGGCGCTGGCGAAGGCGCCGCCACCGGGGCGCCCCCATCGGTGTCCCCCTGCTCCCCGGGCGCGTCCGGATCGCTGGGCTCCGGCGAGTCCGTGCTCGTCACCTGGGGGACGTCCGGATCGTTGTCGTCACTGGCGTGGCCGGTGTCCGGCGCCGTCGGCGACGCCGAGGGTGTCACCCCCTGCGCCGGACCACCCTGCCCAGGCCCCTGACCGCCAGGCCCCGGCAGCTCCGCCTGCGCCTCCACCGGGGAGCGCACCGGCTGCTCCCCCGACGGCCACGCCAGCGGAGGCTCCCCCAGCTGCGGCCCCAGCACCAGGGTCGCCACGACCGCCGACGCCAGCGTCACCGCCATCCCGCTGCCCGCGATCACCCAGCGGCGGCCCATCCCGGACGGGGTGTCCGGCTGGCGCGGGAACCCCTCGGCCGTCAGATGCCCGCCCTTGGCGACGATGTCGGCCCGGTACCCGGCCAGCTCCGGATCCGTTCCGGTGTGCATCACCCGGTGCCTGAGCGCGTCCGGCGGCGCCGGCACGGCCGGCGCCGTCACCAGCGCGGGGAGCCCCACCCTGGCCCGCTTCCGGCACTCGGCGCACTGCCGCGCGTGCTCCTGGTCCTGCGGCCTGCGGTTGTCGGCCCGCACCACCACCGGACCCCGGCCGGAACACCTGCCCTCGTGCGCCCGCAACTGCGCGGCCACGGCGGTCTCCGCCCGGCGCCGCGCCCGCCCCGCCCGCGCCGCGGCCCGGTGCGGCGGCTCCCCGAGCACCGCCCCGAGATCACCGCCGACGATCCCGTGCCGCAGCGTCAGCAGCACGAGCTCCTGGTCGGCGAAGGAGATCCGGTCCAGCGCGCCCTGCACGATCACCCGCGCCTCGTCGATGGGCAGCCCGCTCATCTCGTCCAGACCCGGCACGCCTGAGAGCCACGCCAGCTCCCGCACCCGGGTCCGCAACAGCGCCCGCCGCCGCACCCCGCCGTACAGCCACGCCCGCAACCGCACCGGCGCCCGCATCCGCGGCGCCCTGCGCAACGCGTCCACGAACGTGTCGTGCACGATGTCCTCGGCCGCCCTGGGATCCCCCGCCAGCGCGTACCCGTAGTCGTAAAGCTGCTCCCCATAGACCGCGAAAGCCCTCTCCAGAGCCCCCGCGTCCTCCTCATGGAACCCGCGGACCAGCTCCCGGCCCCCCTCGGACCCCGACCCCGCCCATCTGACCATGCACGTCACCTCACCCGGCAACCTCCTGCATACACCCGCCCCCCACCCCCCCGCCCCCAGATCCCCCAAATCGTTCCCCACCCCCACTCACCCCACCCCATTCCCCCCAAACCCCCCACCCCTCCGACCCTCCCCCCACCCGTCCCCGCCATCCGATTCGCCCCCACCCCCCACCACCCTGTATGGTTATTCCCGTTGCCCCACCGCAACACCCACCAGCACCCGTAGCTCAATGGATAGAGCATCTGACTACGGATCAGAAGGTTAGGGGTTCGAATCCCTTCGGGTGCGCAGCACAAAGGCCAGGTCAGCACGATGCCGACCTGGCCTTTCGCATTTATCGGACACATGCATATGTCCGATTCACGGACGCGGAACCCGGCCGTGATCGGCTCCCCGTTCCCAATCCGTTCCCACGGGAACGGCCCCGTCCGGCCCGCATCCCGGCCCTGGTGGACCGTTCGCCCAGGTCACACCACCTGACGGCCCGGCTGTCCTGACGGGGCCCGTGGTGCGGGCAGCGGAGGAACCAGCGCGAGAGGCTTCCCCTTCCAAGCGCCGTCGCCGAGGACCTTCATGATCTTCTGCTTGTCGATGTCGCCTTGCCCGGTGAGGCACTTGGCGTAGGTCGTCATGAGGACCATGGGGCTGTTACCCGCCCACTCCGCGACCTGAGTCGCCGAGATTCCGGCGTTGAGCCAGGTCGACAGGCAGGCGTGACGGAGGTCGTAGGGCCTGGCCGCGAGCGGCGACGCCTGCTCTTCTTCTGTAAGGGCGTCTTCTCTGGCCAATCCCCAGAGCCGCTGGATCGTGCTCGTGGACAGCACCTTGCGCTGCACTCCGAAGAAGATCCGGTTATCCGGCCCGAGCCCGTTGTCCCTCTCGTGTCGGCGGAGGATCGCGACCAGGGGCGGCGGGATGGGAACCGGGCGCCCCTCACCTTTCGCCCGGTGCTTGAGCCCCCGGTCATCGCGGGCCTCGCCGGAGTCGGTCCAGTCCCGTCCGACATCCGGGGCCGCGCGGGTCAGGTAGAACTCGCCCCACTCCTCGTCGGTGCCGGGCAGCGTCCGCTCATGCCGTCTGACGTCGACGGCCTCCTCAGGGCGAAGACCGCAGTAGTAGAGCGTCGCGAAGAACGGCATCAGGTACGCGCCACTCGGCTTACGGCCATAGACCGCGTCGAGGAGAAGCTTCGCCTGATGCGGGTTGACGACCGACCGCCGATCCACCTGAAGAACCGCCTTCGCGGGAGGCTCCCACTTCAGGCTCTTGATCGGATCGGAGTCGAGAAGCTGAAGCTCGACCGCGTACCGCATCACGCTGTTCAGCATGTAGACGTGCTTGCGCGCGGTCTTCGCCGAAGCACGCGTCCCGTCGAGCTTGTTGATCGCCGCGTTGAGCAGCTCCCGCGCGTTGCCGGGCTTCGCCAGCCAGCCGACGTCTTCGCAGTTGTCCCCGACCCACGCGAGGATCTGCCGCTGCTCGTCGGGCGCGTTGGCGCGGTGCTTGGTATTGAAGGCCCACCGGCGCAGTGCCGTCCGCACCTCCTTGGCGGTGTACGGGCAGTCGCACTCGCGGAGCATCGCGAACGTGGCGTTCGCCAGCAGGTAGGAGAAGCCGAACCGGTGCTTGGCCGAGATGTCCGGCCAGCGCATGTCGATGAACCTGGTCGCCAGCTCGTACCAGCCCATCGTCGGCGTCTCATCGACGACCAACGTCCACGAGGCCGGACGCCCGGTGGCCTTGTCGAACGGCTCCGCGTTCTTCGCCGCCGTCTGAATCCTGCTCCGGTAAGCGTCGGCCTGCGCAAGGTTCTTGCATGTCTCGGTGAACTTCCTCCCGTCCACCTTCCACGCCGCCCGATACGACGTCACCTCGCCCCGGGCATTGACGCGACTCTCGATCGCCAGCACCCGAACGTTGAAGGTCGTGCCGTGGTTCACCCGCCTCACCCCTCCCGCTCGGTGAGCCAGAGGTCGAGATCGGCCCGCCGCACCCGAATGCACCCGTTGGGCAGCTTCACGCACCGAGGCGCGTTCCCCTTCGCCCTCCAGTCGTAGAAGGTCGACCGTGTGATCCCGAGCTCCGCACAGACGATCGGGACGGACAGCAGCACCGGAGCCTCGTCGGCGAACCGAGCCCTGGACCTGGCGAGCGAGGTATCAGACACGGGCCACCCGCCTCCGCGCCCGCTTCACCGCGCGAACGGGGACACCTGCCGCAGCAAGCCGCAGCAGAACGCTCGCGGAGCTGTCCCGCGCGCAGGAGAGCCGGCTGGCGGACTGGACTGCGACGAGGTCGAACCGCCTTCCAGGCTGAGCGGCTTCGAGCAGGAGATCATCGAGCCTCCCGTTCCGTTCCAGCCCGAACCCGTCCGGCAGCCGCTCCGCGCCTTCCTCACCTCGGCGGCCGACGTCGAAGAAGACCGCGGTGATCGACTCGGACGGCAGAAGCATCCGCTCACACGCCTCGCTGAGCCATGAGCTGTTCCTCGGCCCGACCGACCTCAACAGCACGCCCGTAGAAGGCGACCCTCAACATGATGTGTCCCCCATTCGTTCATCGGCCGCCATCCGGCCGGGACCGGGATCGACGCCGACCTCGTTCCGCCCCGTCAAGTCGTCACTCGCGGCCACAGCGAAGAACACGCCGCCCCGCACCTGACCGTTCGCCTACACAAATGGAGCACCCGGAAACAGAGCTGATTCGGAAGGGAAGGAGAGTAAAAATCCGAGACCCCTGCGCTCTGCATGTACCGCATCGCCGTGCGCAGGCACGTCGCGTCTCGCGAAGGGTCTTGATCCGACGACATCGGCAGCGAGGCCCGGGGGCACTGCGAGCCCCCGGCTGCGCCCGTCTGCCACCGACAGCAACGCCGGGGCCAAAGTGACGCCCCGGCATACGATGACCCGCCCCAGGGCGTCAGGACGCGATTGGGGGCCGTGGGTGGCATACAGAGGGCATTAACGAGGACGGTCACGAATGACCGATTCGGCAGGCCGTTCCTGCGGGATTCTTCGCGGTGGTGTTCGCCTTATAGGTGAGTCGGGGGGATTGCCGGTAGGGGCAACACGCGGCGCAAGCAGCAGGAACTCAACGCGACCGACCTACCTGTTAAAGGTGCCACACAGATTGGTATACGGATTGGGCCCCCGATTGGGCCACGGATTGGCAATCTGACACTTCATGACGACCCCGCCAAAACGAACAGGAGCCTCCCCTCGGGACAGTCCCCCAAGAAAAGGCCCCTGCACTACGGTGGCCCATGGGGCCAGCCCGCCACCGACGGGCTGGCCCCGCTACCCGGCCATCGGCTCGGAGAAGGGCAAGGACCGAAGCTCGGCCCAGACGGTGTGCCCCTCACGCTCGTCCCCCCAGTAACCGGATCGAACGGCGAGCCTGGTCACCAGTTCAAGCCCCCTCCCGCCCTCACTGAACCGCCCTTCCTGGCGCATTCCAACGCGCGGCGCCCCCGACCCGCCGAGGTCCTGCACGGCGATGCCCGGCGTGCGGCCGAGCATGACGTAAACGACGAAGTGCCCGCCCCTGGCCCCCGAGACCGTGTGCCGGATCGCGTTGGAGACCAGCTCCGCCGCGACGAGCTCGGAATCGAACCCGCAACGCGGCCCGAGCATCCGCCGCGCGTACATCCGCGCCAACGCCGCCTGACTCGCGTACCACGCATACCGCTGCTGCCCAACGAACGTGCCGCTCTCCGGCGACTCCCAAGGCCCGTGCCCACGTTCGAGTTCAACACCCATCGATTCCCTCACTTCCCCGACCCGCCCGCCACCGCACACACGGCGTAGCACCGAACAGACGAACCGGGGACCATGAGGAATCGACTCGGCAAATTGCGTCAAGTCCGACCTTGAGATAAATGAAGAGCGATCTGGAATATGTAATATTCAAGGAAGCGAGTCCGTAGTCCGACTTTGCCAGACTTGCCACTGAAGATCAGGGGTTATCGAATGGAGATTGCGAGCAGGGCTGCCGGCAGCCTTGGTCCGATGAAGACGATCGGACCGAGCGCGAGTAAACCGACGTTCGCTGAACTGCTCTCCGAGTGCGTCACCTCAGCGGTACACCTGGAGATGCATGATCGGCACCTCACCACGGACCCGGCGTTCCTTGCGTGGAAAGCCGGGCAGCCCCACGAGGAGGACACCGAGCCGTACCGCGTGTTCCGCGCGCTGGTCTCGGACACCGTCGCCAGGGGCGTCGTCGCCCGAAGGGCCCGCATCGTGTCAGAGCCGGTATCCGACTATGTGCGCTGGGAACACAGCCTCACCGAACCGCACAACATCGCCGCAGAGGAACTCGTCCGCTGGCTTCCTCGCGAACGCGCGTCAGCACTCGCTCTGCCCGGAAACCCGTTCTGGGTCTTCGACGGCCGCTTGGTCCGCTTCTCCATCTTCGACGGAGACGGTGCCCTCGTCGGCCATCAGTTCACCGAGGAACCCGCCATCGTCGAGTTCTGCACCTCGGCTTTCGAGACGGTGTGGGGCCGCGCGACCGACCACGCCGACTACTGCATATCCACCGACTGAATCCGCTCCGAAAGTGGCCCTACGCTCCGGTTTCTCCGATCAGCTCCGCCCAGACGGTGTGCCCCGCTCCCGGCTCGGTCCGGGTCCCGTGCGACGCGGCCAGGTCGGCCACGATGAACAGACCGCGGCCCTCCTCGGCGAGCGGCCCGGAGTTCTCCCAGGCGAGTGCGCTGTTGGCTCCCTGGTCGGTGACGGAGACGATCACTCGGGCACCATCGGCGACGACTTCGACGCCGAACCATCCTCCGTCCGCGCCCGACCTCGTGTGCTGGAGGGAGTTGTTCGCCAGCTCCGTGACGATGAGGGCGGCATCGTCTTCGAGACCGGTTCCCGCGAGCAGTATCCTGACGAAGGCACGAGCGCGCCGAACCTGATCGAGGTGTCCCGGGAACGTCGCCCTCCAGACGCGTGCGCCCCGGGCACGCAGCCATTCGCCCTCTCTCAGGCTCGGTGTGCTGAGGACCGATGTCATGTCGTTCTCCATGCAGGAATCGGGGTTGCGGAGTCGGCGTGGAGGCCGCCCGCCTACGCGAACTGGCGGCGTTCCACCGGAACCCGACCGATGTGTTCGGCACCGGGCCCATCACTCAAAGCGAATACCTGCGCACAAGGCGACGTCAGGAGGAGACTGGAGGAGACCAGCGAGAATCCCACCGTCGAAGACGATGAGGAGCACATGGGCCAGGACGCGGTAAGACCTCCCTGGGCGGAAGAGATCCGAACCCGGCGCCATCGCCTGTGCTGGAGCCAGAAGGAGCTCGCTCGCCGGCTCTTCCTGGCAGCCGATGAGAAGACGAGAGCGCAGCTCCCGAGCCGAGACTCGATCGTCCGCGAGATCCGGTTCCACGAGCGGGGAGAACACCGCCCAGGGCCGGTCTACGCCGAGCTATACCGGCGGGTGTGGGAGATCGCGTTCAACGGCGAACGGCAAGGCGCGGCGTCTTCTCTGGAGGATGAGGACGCCACGCGGATCGTCGCTCGGGCGCGCGCTCTGACGTACTCGAACGTGGATGACGCCGTGCTCGACGATGCTGAACTGTCGATCGCGAGGGTCGTCGGCGCTTACGAGGGCGAAGGCCCCTGGCCGCTGGCCCAGCGGATGCTTCTGCTGCGGCAGACCCTGCACGGCCTCCTCGACGGCCGACAGTCGGCCAGGCAGCGCCGCGCCCTCTTCCGCCTGGCGGCGAAAGTTTCAGGGCTGCTCGCCTACATGGCCGTGAACCTCGACAAACCGTCATTGTGCGACGCCTACTGCACCGAGGCCGAGCTTCTCGCGCGTGAGGCCGAAGACGTCGAGCTGGCGATGTGGACGATGGGGACCCGCTCGTTCGGGCTTTACTACCAAGGCCGCTACGCCGATGCCGACCACGCCGCCGCGGCCGGGATCAGGCTCGCTCCGTCCAACCCGCAGGCCATCAGGCTCCTCGTCAACGGACGGGCTCGGGCACTCGCCCGCACGACCGGGCACAATACGGAGGCTCGGCGACGGATCGAGGAGGCGCTGACCTTGTCCGATACTTCGGAAGGCCTGCCCGGAGGAATGTCCTCATGCGTCGCCTTCACCCCGTACAGCCCGGCCCGCACCATGGCCAACGCCGCGACCGCGCTGCTGTCCCTCGGGGACCACACCCAGGTCCTGGAGCACGCCGAAGCCCTCGATCCCCTCGTGGAGGAGTCCGACTCCCGCTGGAGCAAGGCACTCCTCCGCCTCGACACCGCAAGCGCGCTCCTCACCCAACGAGACCCAGACGTGGGCCGCGCCCTGGAACTCGGACACCAGGCCCTGTGCATGACGGTCTCCGCACCCATCAAGTCCATCGGGCAGCGGGCCGAGGAACTCGCCCAGAAAGCCTCCCGCTGGAGCAGTACGCCGGAGGCAATCGGCTTCCGTCACCGCCTCGCCTCGTGGAAGGCCACAGCCCGCACCCGCCACACCGCCAAGACAGCACCATGACGCCCCGGCTACACCACGACGAGGAGTCCTTCCCCGCCGCTCCGCCCTCTGACCTGCACGATCCGGCTGCCATCCTGACCCGGGACTGGGACGCCTACCGGGACCTCGACACGATGAAGGACCACTGGGACCGAGCGCGCTGGCATCCCGAATACCGCGCCTACTACTGGATGCTCACCTTCCCCGAAGCTCCTGACCTGCTAAAGCTCGCCCGCCACTGCCAGGACGCCCTGGCACCGCTCGGCATGGACAACATCCCCGAAGACGGCCTCCACATCACCATGACCAAGATCGGCGAGACCGACCGCGTCACTCCGAACCAGCTCGCCGACCTGGCCGCCACAACGCTCCCCACGAGATTCACCCTTACCGCCCATCCCCTCATCGGGTCACGCGGGGCCGCCCGCTTCACCATCACGCCCTGGCACCACCTGGCCGACCTCCATCAGACCCTCACCACCGCCAATGCCAGAGCGGGAGTTCCCGGCGGCCGTCCGACGCCGAGCTTCCGTCCCCACCTGGGCGTGGCCTACAACAACCGCCCCCGCCCCGCCCAAGACCTCCTTCCCTACCTCCTCTCGCTCCACGCCCTACTTCCAGTACGGATCGCGGTGAGGTCCGTCGAGTTGGTGGAACTCCGCAGGGAAGACGCTGCCTACCGCTGGACGGTCCTGCACTCCCTTCCGCTGAACGACCGTCTCCTCTGATCTCCTCTGCCCGTCTCCTCCCGCGCCGACGTTCACTTGCCGTGGCGATCCGCTCCGCTCCCGGCCTCCGGGAGCGGGGCGGATCACGGCAGCAAGATGCCCGCTCGATGGAGAGGAACGCTTGTGATCACCGAGGACACCAGGACCAGGACGCCCCGCGACCGCGTTTCCGCGGACCTGTTCGGCAGGATCGTCGCCCGTATTCAGGAGCACATGCCCGTCGCGACGACCTATGCCGAGACGATGGTCGAGCAGATGCTCGCCTACATGGCCACCGTCGCCGCCTACGACCCCGAGAACCCTCCCGCCGGCCTCCTCCAGGAAGGCCACGAGTTCACCTACCTCACCCCGTCGGCCGCCGTGGACCCCGCGATCCACTACTTCCTCGACTTCACCGCCGACTACCGCGCCTTCTGCGCCGACCTCACCGACGGAGCCTTCCTCGACCACGCCCCCGTCACCCACGACGACATCCGCACCGGCAAGTCCGTCACCCTCACCACCACCGCGATGGCCTTCTACGGCTGGCCCGTCGACCCCGCCATGTGGGAGCAGGGCACAAGCTGCTGCCAGACCGACAACTGCTACCTGAAGGTCACCCGCCTCGCCGCCTAAGGTTCACGATCATGCGCCGCACCTGGGAAGACCTGCCGCCCAACACCCGGGCCGCCATCGAGGAGCACACCGGCCGAGTCGAACACGCCACCCCCCACCACGTGGGCGAGCACTCCGACATCACCGCCGTCCTCCACACCGCGACCCGAACCCTCTTCCTCAAAGGCATGCAGACCGACCCGGAAACCCCGGACCTATGGGCCCTCCGGCGCGAAGCCCGCATCAACCCCGCCGTCGTCGGCCTGGCCCCTCGGCTTCTGCACAACGTGGAAGCCGAGGGCTGGCACCTCCTCGCCTACGAACACATCGAGGCCCGCCACGCCGACTACCAGCCTGGCTCTCCGGACCTCGCCCGTTTGGAATCGGTCATCCACCTCCTCCAGACGATCGACGCCCCCGACCTGAAGATCCCCACCGGACGCCGCTGGACGGACCTGGGCGACATCTCCGCCCTCGAAGGCGACACCGTCATCCACGCCGACCTCAACCCCGGCAACGTCCTCATCACCCCCGACGATCGGGTCTTCGTCGTCGATTGGGGCTTCGCCAGCCGAGGCGCCGCCTGGACCGAACTCGCCCTCCTCGTCCAATGGCTCCTCAAAGCCGGCCACACCCCAGAGCAAGCCGAAGCATGGCTCTCCCGCTTTCCGACCTGGACCAGCCTCCCCACAGCGGCTCTCACGGACTTCGCCGAGATGAACGCGGCCTTCTGGAACGCCGCCGCCGACCGCATAGCCGAGCCCTGGGCCCGAGAACTCCAGGACATCACCGGCCACTGGGCCGAATACCGTCGAGGACTCCCATGCACGAACCACGACAGGTCCACCTGACCAAGAGCATCACCAAGCCCGACGGCACCACGGTCGCCATAGACGAGGGAATGACCGACCTCGTCTCGGCCATATGGGAACTCGGCCTCGACACGGCCATGTGCTGCCAGAACGCCGGAGAATCCCTCGCCCAAGGCGGAGCCGCCATCCCACCCAACCGATGGAACCGCTACGCCGCCTTCTATACCGGCTTCGCCTGGCTCACCATGCCCCCCACCGACATGCAGATCCTCTTGAACATCGCCGAACCCCTACGCCCCGGCAACGGCTGGGCATCCAACATCCGCCTCCGCTCCACCGGCCCGCTCCCGCACGCGAGCCTGCACTTTCCCTCCCGCCAGATCACCGACCTCACCAGCCACCTCCGCCGAACCGCAGCCCGCCACCCCAAGTAGACGCTCCAGATTCGGGCTGGCGAGTCCATCGATTTCGGCATGCACCAATGTCATGGCAGGACGGTCGCCCGCCCGTGCCAGCCGCTCGATATCAGGAACCCACCCAGTTTTGTCAGTACGGACTCGTAGAGTTAACAGCCAGGGGATTCCCAAGACGAAATGGGGCGTGCTTGACATGAGTGATGGGGTCTCGCCCATCGCGACGGGCGGTGCTGGGACGATTTTCGAGTACAGGGTGGCGGCGGTTCTGCTGGGGCGCCTGCTGCGGGGCGCGCTCGTGCCGATCGGCATGCGACTCCCCATGGGGTGGGTGGAACTCCAGCAGGGTATCGACGGTCGGGACTTCGACGACATCGTGGTCACAGCGGGCGGAGAGAATCCGGCTCCATCAATTGAGATCCAGGTGAAGCGGCGACTGCGGATCACGGGCTCTGACGCCGACTTCATCAAGGTGATGCGAACAGCAGCCGGGGTCTGTCAGACACGAGGCAAGGAGCTGGTGAAGGGTCGTCTTCTGCTCGGGCTAGCGGTCGGCGACGATGACGGTACCGGCCCCCTCTCGGAACTCACTGAGATGGCCCGAGCCCGTCGCGATCACGAATCACTGGCACGACTACTCCGTCCAGGAGTCACCCGCGAAGAACTGCGGATCCGTCACAGCCATGTCGTGAAGGCCGTCGCAACCGCAGTGTCGATCTCTGATGGAGCTCAGGCAGAAGCGCTCTCCCACCGAATCCTTGCCGGGCTGCATGTGTGGCGGGTCGACGTAGGTCCGGAAGGTTCTGATTGGCGGGAGGAACTGGATCTTCTAGATGACCTCGCGTCGGCTTGCGACCGTACATCCTCGGACCTGTTGAACCTGCTCTGCGCATTCGCCCAGGAGCTTGGTCCACGTGCCGGGCAGGTGGATGCCGCCCGAGTCCGGGCCGAGCTGCTCCGCGCACACGGCATCGATCTTCCGCTCCACCAAAATGCGGCAACCGCGCCTTCCTCCTCTCCTCGGTTCACCATCGTGAACCACTCAGGAACGGTCTTCGCGGCTGAGAACCAAACCTTCAACAACCCCCAGTTCGGACGCTGACGCTCGCCGACACGCCAGAAAGAAGCCATGACTTCTCTTGAGGTATACGACGGCGGAACCGCGTTCGTCGCGGGCATTCAGAACTTCCATTATGGCGAAGATTTCGTTGAGATCCGAGACGTCCTCAGTGAGGAGCTCGCCGCTTGTGCCGATGGAAGGTTCATCGACCCGACAGGCGAGGACTGGGCGAGCGCACCGAATCTGCTCCGCGGCCACCAGGTCCTCGTCCTGCTAGGCGATACGGGGACCGGCCGCCGCACCGCCGGGCTGAGGCTGCTCCAGGATCTTTGTGATTCCAAGCGACTGCACGAGTTCGAGCCGACCTGGTCGCGCCCTCAGGTGCGCCTGCTCCCTCCTGTAGCCAAGGGGCACGGTTATCTCCTAGACCTGTCAGAACACAGGCCGTCAGAGGACTTCAGCAGAGATCTTCTCGCCTGGGCACGGAATCGGCATGTCGCCGTGGTGATACTCGGTGCCCCCAACACCTGGGAAGGACCCGGTGCGGACCGGTTGAAGGAGCAGACCGTCCTTCACTTCTCTCCGAATGCGCTGGAGCTGGTCCAGCAAGAGTTGTTGGCCTTCGGATCAAACGATCGCACCTACCTGCTCCATAGCCATGCCTTCGCGGATGTCTGGGACTCCAATCCGAAGGCCGCCGACGCTTGCCGGCTGGCACGCATTATCCGAGATGCCCCGGACCCCGATGTTGAACGAATCATCGCCGAGTACGGCGACTGGGAGTCTTGGCTATCTGCGAACTTTCCCGGTGATCTCGAAATCAGAGTGCTGCTGTGGTCGGCGGCGTTCTGTGATGGCGGAAGGCGTTCGTCCGTCCTCGACATGGCGGAGGATCTCCTCCGACGTCTCGGATACAGCCAAGAACCCGCCGACATTCTCGGGGGCAGGTTCACGTCACAGCGGTTGAAGGACGCAGCCGTGGAGCGCTACGGAGACCGGGTTCGCCTTTCTCCGACTCATCACGGACTGGCATCGGCGGTACGACGGCACCTCTGGGACGAAGCCCGCCTACTGGATCTGCTCACCGCCTGGGCTGTCGACCAGGCGGCCCGGCTCCCCGCAGACGACGCCGAGCGCGTAGTCGACGCACTACTAGATCTTGCACTCCTCTATCGCGATACTAAGATCATAAATCGGCTGCGCGACGGCCTGATGACAGAACGACGGCCCCTTGCCGTCCAGGCCCTCGCGCGAGCGGCCCTCGACCCACGGCTTGGCCGCTATGTACGGAGTCGGCTATATACCTGGCTGACAGGAGCCCCATCCCAAAGCCTCGTGGATCTCGTCGCCGACATCTGCGCCGGACCATTCGGTGAGCACGAGCCAGACATGGCGTTGGTCCGGCTCCACTGGGCTGCGCTGAAGACCCCAGACCCAGGAAGCGAGGCAGTGGCCAGGGCGTTTGTCACGCTGGCCACTGCACAACCCAAGATCATCGAAAAAGTGTTCGCATGGCTCGATACGGTGAAGTCCGAGCGGGCTGGGATCGTCGCATTCCTGAGCTTGGCTTCGAGTGGGAGCGGGGTTGCGCTGCTCTGCGGCAAGCACGGTCAGGCACTCGCAGATCGCATCGTGCGCCAGTCGATCATCCTGGCGTTCTGCCGCTCCCTCACCTTTACCGAAACCCGCATGGTGGCTCAAGCCGCGATCGAAGCATGGGTGAATCTAGTGGAGGGTGAGCATCTATCCGCGGACGCCTCGGAGGAGGTGCTCGGTGCCGTGCTAGCTCCATGGGTAAGAGACGATGTCATCAGCAGCTTCCTGCCGAAACGTCCTCTTAATCCCACCTACTTCCGCGATCGGGTCTTCGCGCGCGCTGTCCAGCTATCGCAGGAGAGCGCCCGTGTTCAGGGCGAGTGAACTAAAGAGGCTGCGGCGGACTCGTCAAAGCCGTCTCTCCATGGCGCTCGCGACCTCGGTGCCCGGCATTTCTTTCAGTGCCTCCGGAACAGTGTGGTACCGCCCAAGGCCAGGAGCAGCAAAACACATGGTCTTGGCCGAGGCTCAGGCGGCTGCCCGAGCCTCGGCCATTAAGCTCGCCGGTTATGTGGCTCGCCTCAGCGCCCCGGAAGCCGTGGCTGAGGCCGCGCAAGACACTGCCCTTGCACTAGCTGACTGGCGAAACCCAGACGACTACCCCTTGATCCAAGTGAGGGCTCGACTGGACCTGGTTCTCCCGCCGGCCGACGCGGCCCGCACAGAGAGCTATCTCGACGCCCAGCGCGCCGCCCAACTCGATCAGGTACTGCTCGAGAAGAGAATGACCCACTTGGCCGCCGTGATCCTTGCAGACATCGACACCGCCAGCCGCTGGTGGCTCGACCGTTCTCTCAACGCCCCTGACCCGGTCGCATCCTGGCGCCTGTTCGATGACATCATCCGCCCAATGGTGGCTCATTGGTCCAGCGGTGAAGACCAGGCCACCCGCTTCGCCCGGATGGTCACAACCCTGCTTCAGCGGTTGGATGAAGAACCCGACCGCCTAGAAACCTTTCTCCGCATCACCGAGGCGAACTTTATGACCATGGGTTGGCACGACCTAGCCGCAGACCTCCGTACGCCCAGCTGAGGCAGACAAAAACGGCAGTGATCGGTAGCTAGGAGGTCTCAGTCAGAGCCCGCTCAAGATCTACAAAGCTTGCTTCGCACCCCCTGACAAAGCCTACGACCAGCCGGATCAGACGCATCGAACTGTCGCGGTTCACCCCAAGACGGGCAGCAGCTATCTCGTGGATCTGGCGTTGGTGAACGAGCCTCTCGTAGACCACGAAATCGAGCTGCCGTGGAAGCGCTCGAGCAGCTGGTGCATCGCTCTTGAGGCGCCAGCAGAGTTCTGCAAAGGGTTCGGCATAGTCAGGTGGTTCGGGCAGGAAGGCGCCGATTGCCGCCGTCTTCATCTCAGGAGAGGCGCCAGCAGCAGACAAGACACCTGCTACAAACTTGTCGACTGAGTCTGAAAGTGCGCGCATATGGCGCATGGGAACTGCCCCTTCCGCCAACCGCTCCATCACATAGGCGTTCCAGCTCTTCCGGTCCAAGGCCATAGCAGCACTCGCAACAGTGACAAGATTCAGTGTCAGGAGGCTGAGTGCCTCCGCAGCGAGCCATCGGAGGGCGATCTCTTCACCATCCTGGAGGCGAGGTGTCCACCGCAGAGTAATCCTCCGAAGCAGGTCGATCAGCTGCTTCGCCGCAAGGAACGGATCGAGGAAGTAAACCTCACCACGCAGGAAATTAAAGGCACGCTCCAAATCAATGTTTTTCTTAGCGATTAGGCGGACAGTCTGCTCAAGTATGAAGGCGTTAACACCTTGTGATCCAAGATCGGCTAGAGGTCCGACAGCATCGCTTTCACGACGTTCCACGTCTTCAACTGATTGAGCAGATATTCCCAAGCCACGACTCAGGCTCTGAGCTTTGGCAGAAATCGAGGCTGCAATCGTTAGCTCACCGGCATCGGCACCGGTAAGGGACTTTAGCCCGCTCAGCCAGATGATCCGGTCCAGAGCTTTGGGGGCAGATCTACCAGTACCAGACTTGACCTCACCGATGTATCGTCGAATCGCAAGTTGGGGGTTGAAGTCAAAAGCAAATAGGTCGAGATCCGTAACCTGCAGCGGCTCTTGATAATAGCGCTGGAAGTTGACGCCGCGGCGAGCGTAGAACCCCTCCCAGAACCAAACCTGTGCCACTCGCGCCTCGAGGCGGTCACCTGTTGAAGGGGCTTTGGTGGCGGACTGCACGCTGCGCCTCCTTCCTTAGCTCGAGGATGGTCGACGTGAGGATCTCCTCAGACGCCGCATCATCGGGGATGCTAGAACGATCTCGCTCTGGCGTCACGAACCCGCCCGGGGCGTTGGCCAGTTTTGTGAGGTCTCCAGAGCCACCTTGGATGGATCCGAGGCTGGCCTTTAGCCAGTCCAGGCCGTCGCTCACGATGTCCTCCTTGATGAGTTTGAGGTACGCCCGCTGGCCTGGATCGCCTTCGACTCGGACGACGCCTGCCGCTTCGAGCATGTGGTAGTCGGTGCCGATGTTAGTTGCGGGACCGACTTGGCCTCGCCGCAACAGGCTCCCGACTAGAACCACCGGATCCATGATCCTCCCGCGGCCAAGAGCCGCCTTCTCACGGCCGAACAGGATGTGAGCGATGAAGAGCTTTCTGAGGTGAAGCGCTTCCGTTGTGCTGGCCTGGTCGTCACTCGTCTGGATAAGCGGGGAGAACGCATAGGTCTGGGTCAGGTTCTTCCCGTAAGCGTTGGACTTGACCGTCGCTGCTTGGATTAGGCCAACCTTCCGCGCACCTGTCAGAATCTTCGATTCTCCGCCGAGTGAATCCAAGGTAGAACCTGGCTTTGCGGTGACCGACTCACAGATACCGAGCAGTGCATCACGCTCGTTAGGTGGGAGATTCTGGAGGAACGATGCAATCTCTACCTGCCGCGTACCCCAGACATGAGGATTGAAGACGACCTCCTCATTCAGCTCCTTCGAGAGAATCCGCTGGTTAATCCCGATTGCAAACGCATACTTCAGTCCTCGAGCAGCGGATTCATCACCAACGGACACTCGATTAGTGATCTGTTGAAGGTGCTGTGACGTGGTCAGTGGTGCCCAAGATGCGATCTCTATGCTGTGGAGCAACGCGATCTCTGAGTCGCTAGGTTTCAGGCTGTCCAGCACCTTGAACGTTTGACTGATCACGCTGCCGGTCACACCGACGAACTCTTCGACGTATTTGATCTGTCCATGTTGATCGACTTCGAAATCAATTACATCGCAAGCCTTCAGAATCGGCAGGACGTCCTTGTAAAGCTGACGCTCACCGAGTCCCACGAGGCGGGCGAAGTTTTTGACCAGATCAGGGTTGGTGATGCGGTTATAGCCTTTTAGTCGCGTCGCGAAGTCCATTGCCTGGCCGGTGAGCAGCAACACTCCGATGTCGGCGCGTATAACCTGCTGGGTGATCATCGGTTCTTGTTGCCACAGGAAGAGCACCGCTCTCCCAAGGCGCGACTTGGCCGAGTTCGATGAATCAGAGACAGAAGTACTAGACACACGACCTCCGCAGACGACCATCCTGGACGCACCATGGTCTCACCTCTCAAACCAGGATGCCTCGACATTCTCGGATGTACCGATCGAACTCGACCTTGTTCGCTTCCATAAGATGCAAGTCCGCTCCCGGACGCGACCCCGTCCGGGATGGATCATAAGGACGCCGCGCCCCACCATGATGATCACCAGGGCACGGATCAGCGGGTCAAGGAGCTGCCGCGAGACTGAGTCGGTCAGATAGCGGAGGCGAACAGCGGGGGCACACGGCACCAGCGGCAAAGCCGTCTGACCGGTACCCGGTCTAGTGGCCCGTCCCCGAACGTTCCTGCGCTATTTGATCTAGGAGGGTGAGCGCGGCAGCCTTGTCCCCAGGCTCGTTCTGGGAGGTGGTCGTGGTGCACATCCTCGATCAGCTCTTGGACCAGCTACCCGACCAAGGTTGCGTGACACGCCACTAGTGTCCTGCGCCTGAAATTCGTTGGTTAAGTATGTATCGTGTTGTTATGGCGAATCGGGGTCCTGCTGCGGTCGAGATCGAGCTGGGTGAGGTCGAGCGGGCGCGGTTGGTGGGTGTGTCAGTGGAGTCGTCGGCGTTGGCTCTTCGGGTGGGGATCGTGCTGGCGTGTGCTGAGCCCGGGGCGAGTAACGCGCGGGTGGCGCGTGATCTAGGGGTGTCGGTGACGACGGTGCGCAAGTGGCGGGCGGCGTTCGCGCGCGGTGGGGTGGAGGGGTTGCTGGATGCGCCTCGGGAGGGCCGGCCCAAGGCCGTGCTGAGGGTGGGTGATGATGAGCGGGTGGTGCTGGTGCGGTGGGCTCGGCGGGCGAAGTCCGCGCAGGTCCTGGCGATGCGAGCGAAGATCATATTGGCGTGTGCGGACGGGATGAGCAGCAAGGACGTCGCCGCCCGGTTGGGGGTGGACGCCTCCACCGTCTCCAAGTGGCGTGGCCGGTTCGTCCGGCTGGGGTTGGATGGGTTGATGGACGAGGAGCGGCCGGGCCGGCCTCCGTCGATCACTCTGGATCAGGTGGAGGAAGTGGTGGTGGCGACGTTGGAGGAGACGCCGAAGAACGCCACACACTGGTCGCGGGCGTCGATGGCCGAGCGCAGCGGCCTGTCGAAGTCGACGATCGGCCGGATCTGGCGTGATTTCGGGCTCAAGCCGCACCGGGCTGAGACGTTCAAGCTGTCGACCGACCCGCTGCTGGTCGAGAAGGTCGTCGACATCGTCGGCCTCTACCACGACCCGCCCGAGAAGGCGGTGGTCCTGTGCACGGACGAGAAGTCGCAGATCCAGGCGCTGGACCGGTCGCAACCTGTTCTGCCGATGATGCCGGGCATGCCCGAGCGCCGCACCCATGACTATGCCCGGCACGGCACCACCACCCTGTTCGCAGCCTTCGACATCGCCGACGGCACCGTCATCGGCCAGATGCACCGCCAGCACCGGGCCGCGGAGTTCAAGAAGTTCTTGATCACCATCGACAAGACCGTGCCCGCCGACCTGGACGTCCACCTCATCGTGGACAACTACGGCACCCACAAGACCCCGGCGATCAAAGCGTGGCTCGCCAAGCACCCACGTTTCCACATGCACTTCACCCCGACGGGGTCCTCCTGGATCAACCAGGTGGAACGCTGGTTCGGCTTCCTGGCCGACCAGAAGATCCGCCGTGGCGCCCACAAAAGCGTCCAGGCCCTGGAAGCCGACATCCGCGACTGGATCAACGACTGGAACAGCAACCCCCGGCCCTTCATCTGGACCAAGACCGCCGAAGAGATCCTCGAATCCCTCGCACGATTTTGCCGACGAATTTCAGGCGCAGGACACTAGGTTCGAACCCATGTTGTGGTCACCCGGCCACGAACTGTGTGATGTTCCCGATGCGTTCCCGCGTTGGCCTCCCGGCCGGTCTTACCAACCTCTGAGCTGCGGCGGAGCGGATGAGCAGCGTCCGCTACGGATCAGAAGGTTAGGGGTTCGAATCCCTTCGGGTGCGCTTTAAGTACGGCCTGAGCAGCCAGTTCTTCACTTGAGAAGGACTGGCTGTGTTCGTTTGTGGCGATCGGGCGTCGTTCGGGCATCCATCCCTGAGGAAGCCCCGGCTGATAGTGGGACCGGCCGCATGAGGATCTACAAGATCGCCTACGCCGTCCCAATCCCACCCCAACGCTCCGTTGCAACCGCGCCCAGGACAGCCCCACCCAGAGAACCGGGCCAAGCTTCTGAGGTCAGAAGACCCGACCACGAGCGTTCGGCGCGCATACTGAAGTCAATGAACCAGTCACGCTCGTCCACAGTGCGCTACCTGCCGACAAGTCCCTTCAAAGCGCCTCCTCCTCCGCCGCCACCCGAGGTTTTCTCGGTCGGCGACCGGGTGAGCCATGACAAGCACGGCCTCGGCACGGTGATCTCGATCAGTGGCACCGCCACGGTGACCGTTGATTTCGGCACCCTGCAGGTGTGCGTTCCCACCCCGTTCCCCAGGCTCTACAAAATCTGACGAGGATGGTCCGAGGCGAGCAAGGTAGACGGTGTTGGCCGTCCGTTCCTGGAAGGAGTCGGGAAAAGAGGCGATCACCGCCCCCCGGCTCCTACGCGCTTGCCGTGACGGCTCCACGGCGCACCCGGGAGACACCGATCGCGCCGCCGGAATCACGCACCTGAGCGATCTCGACCCGCGAATGGTCGAAGAACTCATCGCCCGGCTCCGGGTGCGCAGACCCTAACGCCATCAGGACCTCGACAGAGAAGACGTCCTGCTCCGCGGTCGGCTATTGGTCCCTGAGCCGGACGTCGACCGACTCGGCGAAGAAGGCATCTCCTCCGCCTGTAACACCTCGCTTCATCCGACTTCTCGAGGACGTTCCCGCCGCACGCGCAGATCGGCGAGCTCAATTGCTGGCAACCCTCGGAACACGATCGCTGTGCCGATCAGACCTCGCGGCGCAACCCTCGCCAGGCCGCTGACCTGCGCAAGCTCAACATGCTCCGACCAGGATGTTCACCTACCAAGGTGAACATCCTTCGTCTTTCCGGCTGCACGGGGTGCCCGTGGGGTTCCCGGTAACGCCAACCAGTCTTCTCGCACCACAGCCCTCACATGGCCGCCCCCAGAAGACATGTCCCGCCCGATACCCGCCCACGACCCGGAGGACCTGCCGCGCCGAACCCCATCTGACCAGCCGAAACACCGTACATGAGTTGATCACTACGGATCAGAAGGTTAGGGGTTCGAATCCCTTCGGGTGCGCAGGTAGAAGGCCAGGTCAGCGTGACGCCGACCTGGCCTTTTGTATTCGATGGGCGCATGGTTTTTGTTCGGTTCGCGAGCGTGGAAACCGGTGCACTCGGGTCTTCTTCCCTGGGGCCGGGAAGAGTTCGGGGGCGCGTGTGAACTTCTCTGTGCGGACAGGGCATCCTGATGCCGCCGGCGGACTGCGGGTTCGGGACGCGGCAGGTCGGATTGATCACTTCCCGGCGCCTGAACCCATCGGGCCGTGCCCCGCATCTCACCCGGCATAACGCGATCATGAAGGATCGCGCACGAGAACGGGGACCCATGCGGAAGATCCTGATCACGGGCGTGGCAGCGGTACTGGCGCTCGGCCTGACGGCCTGCAACGGTGAGGTCGACGGCGGCTCCGCGGCGGCTCCGCCCTCCGCGCCCGCGCCGAGCGGCACCGCGACCCCGGGTGAGATCTCCACACCGGACGCGCCCTCCGCGCCGAGCGGAACCTCCACCCCGCAGAACCCGGGCGGTTCGGACACCTCGAGCGAGCAGCAGGGCCAGCAGATCACCGAGAAGTGGGGAACCTTGAGCTACCTGGCGCCGGGCAAGTTCCTCGTCGGCGACGTCGCCTTCTTCACCGCCACCGACACCGCTTTCTACGTCGCCGGCGGCACCTGCCCCGACGGCACCGTACCGGCCGACGAGAGCAAATGCTCCCTCGACGGTTTCGACGAATGGGTGCAGAACGCACCGCACAACGCCGTCGTGGAGTTCTCCGGCCAAAGCGCCACCCTCATCCGAGAGACCCAGTAACAAGAACAGGCAAGAGGGGGCCGCGATCCGCGGCCCCCTCTTGCTCCCCTCCCTCAGCACGGGACGCCGGTCGACGATGTGCGGAGCCTCCCGGCGGCCTGCGACACCCGGGGAAAAAAGCTCCGCGCCCGAAGCGCCCTCTTGTGGTCGCGGCCCGCGCGAAGCAGGTGAGGGAGCCGTCGTATCCGGTGCCGACGGGCCTATGGCCGGGTTGGAAGCGCGCTAGATCCGCGCGATCCCGCCGACGACTCTCAGCCCGCCCTCCGGGATCCCGACCTCGGTGATGTGGGGCCAGGACCAGACGTCGACCAGGCCCGGCGTGACGAGCTCGAGACCGCCGAACAGGTCGTGGATCGCTTCGAAGGTCCGCACCCACAGCCTGCCCGCGTAGGCCTTGCGGATCACCTCCTGTTGCGCCGGAGTCGCGCCGCCTTCGTTCGAGACATGGCTCAGGGCGAGCAGCGAACCCGAGGGGAGCGCCTGGACGTACCGGCGGATGAGGCCGGCCGGGTCGTCGACGGGCACCACGTGCATGACCGAGCCGAGGAGGAGCGCGGTCGGCTGGCAGAGGTCGAGGTGGGTGGCCGCCACGGCCAGCACCTCTTCGACGTCGGCGATATCCGCGTGGTGGTAGATCGTGCCCGGAGCCTCGAGGAGCGCGCGGCCGGTGGTCGGCACGTCGTTGTCGACGTAGACGACGCGCGCTTCAGGGTCGATCGCCTGCGCGACCTGGTGCACGTTGGTGCGCTGCGGCTTGCCGCAGCCGAGGTCGAGGATCTGCCGGACGCCCTGATGCCCGACGATGTACCGGACGGCCCGCATGACCCATGCCCGGTTCTCGGTCGCGAGCTGCGCGGCGTTCGACGCCGCCCTGCGGATGATCGCGGCTGCTTCACGCTCGTCCACGTAGGTGTCGGCACCGCCTTGAAGCGCCGTGTAGATGCCTGCCTGGCTGACGGTCCCGGCCCCATCGCCGTCATTCGGGTCGCTCATGTTCCATGTGTAGACGCCGGCGGTCATCGGGGCTAGTGGGACCTTCGGCCGGATCGGGCTGGCTGCCTTGCCACTTGGAGACCCTGCCACCGGGAGGGTGTCGGCGCTTCAGCGCCCGCCGCCACGGTGACGAAGACCGTCACCGCTGAGCCGGACGCCGCCGTTCGGGCGGTCAGGTCCTTGGTACGGGCCACTTGATCGAGCATCAAGTTCTCGTCGGCGCCCGGCTTGTCCGTCTGGACCGGGGTCCGGCCTTCGGCGGCCGTGACGAACGGCGCCGGCCGTTCCCGTTCGGGCGTTCTGTCCAGCGTTGCGGTGAGTGACTGTCATGGCGTTCGCTTCTTTGCGGTGGTCCGGTTCGCCTTGCGCGTTCGGGCGCGGTCCCTGTTGTCGTCGGCCGGGTGAGGCGTCGAGGGATGCCTCAGGCGAGGACACGGTCGCTTTCGTCGGGGAGGGCACCGACGGAGACCAGGGTTCTGGTCGGGCGTTCGGGGTGTTCGGAGGCTGTCAGGTGGGGGTCGGGGTGTAAGGCGGGCTGGTCGGACAGGCTGACAACAAGATCTTGTTGCGGACGGGGCGGGGGTGTCGAGACGGTGGGGGCGTTGCGGGAAACGACCACCATCGGATGAGACGCGGGAGAACGATGAAGCTGACCTCATGTGCTGCCGCGCTTGCGGCGGCGGCTCTGCTTGCGCCTCTGACGGGGGCGGCGGGGTCGCCGGCGGCACAGGCGGCGGACGCGAGGGCGTTGCCCAGCGTGAACATGGAAGCGACCGTCAAGGCGGCGCAGATCGACCCGCGGCGGGCGGACGACACGTTGACCCCGGGCGCGAAGTCCAGCGTGCTCCTCGTGGAGAAGGCGCTGCGCGACCGGAAGCTGCTCGCCGCGAAGTGGGTGGACGGGTACTTCGGCACCACGACGGTCGCCGCCTATGCGAAGTACCAGAAGTCGCTCGGCTACACCGGTCTCGCCGCCAACGGCATGCCGGGAAAGACGTCACTCGCCAAGCTCGGCGCGGGACGTTTCAAGGTCACCAAGACGATCACCCCGGGTGCCAAGGTGTCCAGCGGGGGTGTCATCATCAACACCCGTACGCGGAACATGCTGGCCGAGGCGAAGCGGCTGCTGGGCCGCAAGCTCGTGTTGGACCAGGGGTCGTACAACCCCGGTGGCGACCCCACGTCCGCGGGCACCCACGACGGCGGCGGGACGGTCGACATCTCCGTCAAGGGGATGAACGCGGCCACTCGTACCGCGGTCGTCCGCGCGCTGCGCAAGGTCGGCTTCGCGGCATGGGTGCGCAACCCCGACCAGGCCGACTGGCCGTGGCACATCCACGCCGTCGCCATCAGCGACACCGACCTCTCCGCCCAGTCCCAGCACCAGGTCGGTGACTACTACCTCGGTCTGAACGGGCTCGCCGGGCGCGGTCCGGACGACGGCCCGAAGGTGACCATCCGCACCTGGGAGGAATACCAGCGCCGCTGATTCCTCCCCAACCCAGGCTGCACAGACACAAGGAGCAGATCATGACGAAGCTCAACAAGGTTCTCAGCGCGTCCGCGGCTGCGGTGGCGCTCGGCGGGATGGTGCTCGCCACCGCGTCGCCCGCCTCGGCGGCCACCCGCAACGGCAAGTGCGACGCCGGCGAGTTCTGCTACTACTTCAACAGCGGCAACAAGGGCTCCATCTCCGACTTCAGCACGTCGGTCGGCGACTACGGCACCAAGCAGCCCTCCTGCTACGACTTCAAGGGCGCGGGCGCCGGCAAGGGCAAGTGCATCAAGAACGAGGCCGCCTCGGTCTGGAACCGGACCAGCAAGACCGTCCGGGTCTACTTCAACAGCAACTACCAGGGCAACTACCAGGACTTCAAGGCCGGCGCCAAGGGCAACCTGAACGCCACCCTGAAGAACCAGAACGCCTCGCACAAGATCGGCCCGTCGACCTCCGCGCGCGTCGACCTGTCGGACGCCCTCTACGTCGGTGGCGGCGGCTACATCAGCTGCAAGTACGACGGCTACACCACCACCAAGGGCAAGCACGAGGGCATCGACTTCATCCGAGGCAAGGGCGCGGACGTCCGCTCCCTGGTGACCGGCACGGTCATCCGCGTCAAGCGCGGCGCGAACGGCGGCGCGGGCCTCTCCACGATCGCCATCTACGTCGCCTCGTCGAAGAAGACGGTCATCTACCTGCACACCGCCCCGCGCGCCGGCCTGGCGGCCGGTCAGAAGGTCACCCGCGGCCAGGTCATCGCCGACGAGGCCTGGCACGGCGTGAGCTCCCCCAGCGCCGCGCACACCCACGTCGAGGTGCGTCCCGGCAAGCAGCTGTACGCGGCCCCGAGCGTCAACGACTACACCCTGAGCAACCCGAACCCGACCCCGTTCTGGAACGCCCTGGGCTTCAACGTCCGATAACGCCCCGCGGACTCCGACGACGAGGAAGGCATCTGTGTCCACACGAACTGCACGGCTGTTCTCGCGGCTCACCGCGGTCGCCGGCGCGCTGGCGCTCGGCGGGATGGTGCTCGCCATGGCCTCGCCCGCCTCGGCGGCGACCCGCAACGGCAAGTGCGAGACCGGCGAGTTCTGCTACTACTTCAACAGCGGCAACAAGGGCTCGGTCTCCGACTTCACCACTTCGGTCGGCGACTACGGCACCACGCAGCCCTCCTGCTACGACTTCAAGGGAGCCGGCGCGGGCAAGGGCAAGTGCATCAAGAACGAGGCGGCCTCGGTCTGGAACCGCAGCGGTAAGACCGTCCGCGTCTATTTCAACAGCAACTACAAGGGCTCCTACCAGGACTTCAAGCCCGGTGGAAAAGGCAACCTCGAGACCGGTCTGAAGAACCAGAACGCCTCGCACAGGTTCCTCAGCTCGACCCCGTCGACGCCGACCGGCTGCAAGACCGACGGCACCCACACCAAGCCGCCCACGACGATCCTCGTCTACCGGGCGGACCTGGGCATCGTGCAGCGGATCCCGTTCAAGACCTACGTCAAGAACGTGCTGCCGAACGAGTGGTACGCGAGCTGGCCGAAGGAGTCCCTGAAGGCCGGCGCGATCGCCGCCAAGAACTACGGCTGGTACTGGGCGCTGCACTCGACCCGCAAGACCGCGAGCGGGAAGTGCTTCGACGTCTGGGACCACACGAACAGCCAGATGTACAAGCCGAACTCGGCGCAGCCGGCCACCAACGCCGCGGTGAACGCGACGTGGGGCACCCGGCTGACCCTCGGCGGGAAGATCTTCCAGGCGCAGTACTGCCAGAACACGACGGCGTGCCGCACCTGGTGGCGTGACGGCGAATGGATGTCGCAGGAAGGCTCCCGCGACAAGGCCAGGGCCGGTTGGAGCTACAGCAGGATCCTCAAGTACTACTACAAGGGGATCGCCTTCAAGTCCTGACGCCCGCAGGCCGTCCGGTCCCGATTCCCCGCCGTGTCACACGCGGCGGGGAATCGGCGTCAGTCGACGATGATCTGGAAATTGACCGGGCGGCTTCCGGGGAACACGAGCTTTCCCGAGGCGTTCGCCATCTTGAACCGCACGTAGCAGAGGCCCGGCTTCTTCGGCGTGGTGATCTCGGTCTCGATGTCGACGATCTCGCCGGGGAGCGTGTCCTTGATCAGGATCTCGGGAATGGTCTGGCATTGGTCGGCCCGCTGCGGCTGGTCGAGGCGGCGCAGTGAATATCCCCTCCACGGGACGGTGCCGACGTTCTTGATCTGCCAGATCTTGGTGACGGTCTGGCCGCGCCCGACGTGCGTGCAGTCGGGCAGCGTGAGGTCGCCGACGAAGATGGAGGCGTCGCCCTTGTTCGCCGGGGGAGCGGACGGCGGGTTGGTCGGTGTCACCGGGCAGTCGGCCGCGGTCAGCGCGGGAGCCGCCGGATCCGCGGACGGGCCGGGACCCGGCTCGTCGGGCCCGCCGTCGATGACGGCCACCACGAGGATCACCGCCCCCGCGCAGACGGCCGCGGCGGCGAGCACGGTCGGAAGGGCAGGCCGGAACCGCCTCGGACCCCTCGGCGCGGGGACGCGGCCCACGACTTCGTCGGGCGGCGGCGGCTGAGCGGGAACGGACGCCCCGGTCTCGCCGAGAGGCGCCAGAGCGACCTGCGCGGCCTGCGGCGCGACGGCGGCCGCCGTGAGCCCACCGGGCGGAGTGCCCACCGAGCCGTCGACCCGGATCGGGGGGTCCTCGGCGCTCGTCGGCCTGAACGTCCGGTTCGCGCGCTCCCAGTGATCGCGGTACGCGGCGGGGTCCGCGCCGCACGCCTTGACGAACTCGACGGTGGTGCCCCAGCTCGGGAGCCGGTTGCCCTTGGTGGCTTCGTGCAGTGTCGTGTGGGAGATGGCCCCGGACCGGCCGGACATCTCGCGGAAGGGAGGGTTGCCGACCGAATCGCGCAGTTCCCGCAGCGCCTTCGCGAAGCCCTCTATCGCCTCCGCCTGTGCACGCCTGTCGTCCACCGGACGAAGCTAACAGCACTTCGGGTCTTCCCTCAACTCACACCGGAACCGACCGTTGAGGACGAGTGGGACACCAGGGCAGCCCGCTGGGGCCCGGCCGAGGGGAGATGTCGGGCACAGTTCGTGGGCGGGAGGCGGTGCTTCGGGGCAGGTGGGTAGGGGATCATCGCGGGAGGGGCATCGCGGGTGTGCGGTGGCCGGACGACCGGTGAGGGGAGAGCCGTGGGCGGCGAGGTTGTGCGGGGTGTGGAGTGGGAGGGGCTGCGGAAGCACTTCGGGGAGGTGGAAGGCAGGACCCTCAGGGAGCTGTTCGCGGAGGATCCCGGGCGGGTGGCGCGGATGGGGGTGCAGGCGGGGGATCTGTTCCTCGACTACTCCAAGCACCGGGTCACCGACGAGACGGTCGGGCTGCTCGTGGCGCTCGCGGAGAAGGCGGGGCTGCGGGACGCCGTCGAGCGGATGTTCAGCGGGGAGCACATCAACGTCAGTGAGGACCGCGCGGTGCTGCACACCGCGCTGCGGCTGCCCGCGGACGCCTCCCTGCACGTCGACGGGCAGGACGTCGTCGCCGATGTGCACGAGGTGCTGGACAAGATGGGGGCCTTCGCGGAGAAGATCCGGTCGAAGGAGTGGCGGGGCGCGACGGGGGAGCCGATCGCGACGGTCGTCAACATCGGGATCGGCGGGTCCGACCTCGGGCCGGCGATGGCGTACGAGGCGCTCCTGGACTACGCGGACGCGGGCATCACCGCCCGGTTCGTCTCGAACATCGACCCCGCCGACCTCGACGGGAAGCTGCGCGGCCTCGACCCGGCGACGACGCTGTTCGTGGTCAGCTCCAAGACGTTCACCACGATCGAGACGCTCACGAACGCCAGGGTGGCGCGGAGCTGGCTCGTCGACGCGCTCGGTGAGGACGCGGTAGGCAAGCACTTCGCTGCGGTGTCGACCAACGCGGAGAAGGTCGCGGAATTCGGTATCGACACCGCGAACATGTTCGGCTTCTGGGACTGGGTAGGCGGCCGCTACTCCTACGACGGCGCCATCGGGCTGTCGCTGATGGTGGCGATCGGCCCGGCGCGCTTCCGCGAGATGCTCGACGGCTTCCACACGATCGACGAGCACTTCCGCACGACCCCGTTCGAGAAGAACATGCCGGTCCTGATGGGGATGCTCGGCATCTGGTACACCGACTTCTTCGGCGCGCAGACCAGGGCCGTCCTTCCGTACGCGCAGCGGCTGCACAGGTTCCCGGCTTACCTTCAGCAGCTCACCATGGAGTCCAATGGCAAGTCCGTGAAGGCGGACGGGAGCCCTGTGGAGGTCGACACCGGCGAGATCTTCTGGGGCGAACCCGGCACGAACGGGCAGCACGCGTTCTACCAGCTGCTGCACCAGGGCACCCGGCTGGTTCCGGCCGACTTCATCGGGTTCGCCGAGCCGTTCGCCGACCAGGCGGGCATGCACGACATCCTGACCGCGAACCTGCTGGCCCAGACGTCGGCGCTGGCGTTCGGCAAGACCGCGGCGGAGATCGCCGCCGAGGGGACACCGCCCGAGATCGTGCCGCACAAGGTGATGCCGGGGAACCGCCCGACGTCGACGATCCTCGCGCCGAAGCTGACCCCGCGCGTCCTGGGGGAACTCGTCGCCCTGTACGAGCATGTCGTGTTCGTCGAAGGCGTCATCTGGGGCATCGACTCGTTCGACCAGTGGGGCGTCGAGCTCGGCAAGAAGATGGCGCTCGGCCTGGAGCCCGCGCTGACGTCGGAGGAACCGCCCGGCGATTTCGCGGACGCCTCCACCGAGAGCCTTGTCCGTCGCTACCGCGCGCTAAGGGGGCGACGGGTATGACGGAGGCTCCGCAGCGGGCGCAAGCGCTCGTCCTGTTCGGCATCACGGGCAACCTCGCTTTCAAGATGCTGCTGCCCGCGCTCTACCGGCTGACCGCCAACGGCGTGCTCGACCTGCCCATCATCGGGGTCGCGAAGACCGATCTCGATCTCGACGCGCTGCTCGCGCGGGCACGCGGCGCCTGCGGCAGCGAGGTGGACGACGCCGCGTTCGCGAAGTTCGCCGGGAATCTTCAGCTCATCTCGGGCGACTACGCCGACCCGGCGACGTTCACGGCGGTCCGCGAGGCCGTCGCGGGCGCCGGATTCGTCACCCACTACCTGGCGATTCCGCCCGCGCTCTTCGCGACCGTCGCCGAGGGGCTCGCCGCGGAAGGGCTGAACGAGAACGCGCGGCTCGTCGTGGAGAAGCCGTTCGGCCACGACCTGGAGTCGGCGAAGGCGCTCAATCTCGAGATGCTCCGCCACTTCGACGAGGACCACCTGCGCCGCGTCGACCACTTCCTCGGCAAGGAGCCCATCGAGGACCTCCTGGTCTTCCGCTTCGGCAACATGTTCCTCGAGCCGATCTGGAACCGCACGGTCGTCCGGAACGTGCAGATCACCATGGCCGAGGACTTCGACGTGTCCGACCGCGGCTCGTTCTACGACGCCAACGGGACGATCCGCGACGTCGTCCAGAACCACCTCCTCCAGATCCTCGCGATCCTGGCGATGGACGCGCCGCCGTCACGGGACGCGCGCGCGTTCATCGACGAGAAGTGGCGGGTCCTGCGCGCGGTCCGATCGCCCGGACCCGACGATGTGGTGCGCGGACAGTACGAGGGCTACCTCGACACCGAGGGCGTTCAGGAGGGCTCGACCACCGAGACGTATGTGGCGATGCGCCTGTTCATCGACAACTGGCGCTGGGCGGGCGTGCCCTTCTACCTCCGTTCGGGCAAGGCGCTGCCGGAGACCGATCTCGAGGTCGTCGCCGAACTCGCCGCCCCGCCCGTCCACCTTTTCGACGGGGACCTCCAGCCGAACCTGATCAGGTTCCGCATCCAGCCCGACGCGGGCATCACCCTCGACGTCCTGGCCAAGGAGCCCGGCGCCGACTCGACCCGCCGGATCCCCCTGCACGTCGACTTCACCAAGGCCCTCGGCCCCATGGAGGCGGCCTACCAGCGCATCCTCACCGACGCCGTCACGGGCGACCCGCGCCGGTTCGTCCGCTTCGACCTCGCCGAGGAATCCTGGCGCATCGTCCAGCCGCTCCTCGACGATCCGTCTCAGCCTCTCCCCTACGCCAAGGGCACCTGGGGCCCCGAGGCCGGCTCCGCCCTGGTCCCCGACGGCTGGCACCCCATCTCCACGACCTTCGACTGACCGGCGACGGCCGCGACGGGCGAAGCGGAGGGGGATCTTCTCTTTCGCCCGTCGTGTCCACCGGGTTCAATCGGATGTTCTTCCGGGTCGCCGGTCCGGGAAGGTCTCGAAGGGTCTGCGCTTGAAGATTCTGCGCGTGGCGATGCTGGTCGTCGTCGTTCTCTGCGTCGTCGGCATCATCGTGACGGGTGACGTGTCGGGGGGTCTCACCTCCCTGTTCCTGCTCCTGTTCCTGGTCGGCCTCGTGTACGCCGTGGTCGAGAAGGTGTCCGGGACCGCGTCGGAGCGGCGCAGGGGGCACCCGGAACCCGGTGCGGAAGGGCCGAGGCCGGGCCAGGTCTGGTGGGCGGACATTCCGTACGAGGACAGCCGCGCGAGCAAGGACCGGCCGTGCCTCGTCCTGGACGTGACGGGCCGCCGCGTCACCGCGTTGAAGATCACGAGCAAGGACCGCAGCGGCCGTGCGGACTGCCTGCGCCTCCCCGCCGGGATCATCGACGATCCGACCGGCGCGAACCGCGACAGCTGGCTGGAACTGCGCGAGCAGCGCACGTTCGACGCCGGGCGCATGCGGCGTCATGCCGGAGCGGTGCCCGCGAGGATCTGGTCGCGGGTCCGCCGTGTCCACCCCGCCTGACGCGATTCTCAGGCGTCCTGGGCGTCCAGGAAGGGGATCCAGGCGGCGATGATCTCGACGGCCTCCGCGGTGGTCGGCGGCAGTCGGGCCACGACGGCCCGCGCCCACCCGGTGAGGTCGTCGGCGAGAGCGGGGTCGCCAGGCCGCAGGGCGAGGGTGAGGGCCAGGAGCACCCGCGCCCACAGGGCTCCGTGCGTGACGAACCGGTAGCGCAGGTCGGAATCCTGCGCCTCGGAGGCGTAGGCGAAGAGGTAGTGGGCTTCCAGGCCGAGGCGGACACCGTGGGGGACGTCCTCCGGGAGGGCGCTAAGGCAAACCGCCGAGAGGGCGGTCGCGTGGGCCGTCGCAAGGAAGGGCGCTGCGCTGCGCTGGGACGGAACGAAGGGTGCTTCGGCGTCACGCGGGTCGAGAGCGGGCACTCCGGTGGCACCCGTGGCGGCCATCGCCTGCGCGAGCGTGACGGACGGCTCGGGCGTCGGGTAAGAAGCGGGGTCCGCATCGGGGACAAGGCCGCGGAGCTCCTTGAGGAAGCGGTCCGCGGTCCTCAGGTCGCCGGACTCCCGCAGCCGGACGACCATGCGCAGCCCGTCGGAGGGCATCGCGAATCCTTGTTCGCGCCCGGAGGTCCAGGCGATCTCGGCGGCGGCGAGGGCCGGGTCGGGGCGGCCCGCAGCGGCGTGCAGGTCCGAGGCGCGGCGCGCGGCGAGGAACAGGTACCGCGCGTCGGCCGCGCCGGGCCGGCCCGGCTGGAGCAGGATCCTCAGGCACCTGTCGGCGGACGCGACGGCGAGGTCGGGATCGCCGTGGTCGGCCAGGACATCGGCGTTGAGCTGGAGGACCCGGGCGAGATCGGACGGCCGGCCGACGTCGAGGTGGGTGCGGACCGCGGCGTCGGCCTCGATGACCGCCGATGCGCCCCGCCCGGTGGCCGCGAGCGCGACCGCCCGGCGCATCCGCACGTCCGCGATCAGCGTGGGCGCGGCGCCCAGCTCGGTGTAGCGCGCCAGGCTCTCCTCGAGCACCCCGGCGGACTCCGCGTGGCGGCCGAGCGCGTTCAGCGACCCGCCCGTCCCGTACAGGAGCGCGGCGAGCCGCTCGTCGCGGCGGGCACCGGAAGGCTGCCCGCGCAGCAGTCCCTCGGCCTCGCGCTGCTGGGTGAGCGCCTGCTCCCACATCCCGCGCTGCTGGAGTTCCACCGCCGCGTGGAACAGCAGGTCGATCTGCTCGTCGGACATCGGCGACTCCCGTCCGGATCGCGTGCGGAAGAGCGGACGGCCCCTGCGCACGTTCTGGGGACTGCATAAGGCGCCCGGCCGTACACCGACGGCCGGGCGCCTTCGTAGGGTCGGTTACTTCACGGCGCGGAAGGCGTTGATGATGCCGTTGCCGTAGAAGCCGTTGTTGGAGCGGGAGCCTTCACACGTCTGGGTGGACGTGCTGAGGGCTCCGCCGCGGGTGTACCACTCGTAGGTGAAGGTCGCGGGGGCCGGGCAGGGGTGCGGGACCGCCGTGCGGCGCAGGCGGGCCTCCACGAGGTCGGGGCTGTAGGTGAGGCCGCCGTTCGCCCTGTCGCGCTTGCCGTACCGGCTGACGATCAGGGCCGCGACGCCCGCCGCGTGCGGCGAGGCCATCGAGGTGCCCTGGAGGGACTGGTAGTAGGCGTCGCCCTGCTTGACGACCCACGGCACGGTCGGGGTCCCGTCCGCCGCGATGGAGCCGGACGCGCGCCCGACGCTCTCGGGGTAAGCGGCCCAGATGCCCACGGCGTCGTCCACGTGCTTGTCGGCGGTGTCGACCTTGTCGCCGCCCGGCGCCGCCACGGCGACATAGCCCTTGCCGAAGCTGGAGTAGTACGCCTTGCGCTCGGAGATCCCGGTCGAGGAGACGGGGATGACATGGTCGCCCTCGGAGGGGATCGACACGCACGAGGCCGGGACCTCGCGCGGCCGCGGCTGCTGGCCGGGGAACGTCGCGTAGTCGGGGCCGGAGTCCTCGTTCGTCTTGGTGTAGTCGACGAGGTCGTTGCCCGCCGCGGCCACGAGCGTCACGCCCTTGCGGTGCGCGTAGTTCAGCGCGCGGTTGGCGGCCCGGACGATGACGCGCTGCTGCTCCTGCTCGTCCGCGCTGTCGGCGGGGTTCGCCGAGCAGTTCCAGAGCCAGGGGTCCACGTAGTACGACATGTTCACGACGTCGACGCCGTTGTCCGCGGCGTAGGCGAGCGCGTCGAGGGTCGGCTTGAGGAAGAAGTAGCCGGAGTCCTGGCCGGTGCGCAGGTTGACGATCCGGACGTTCGGCGCGACACCCGCGATGCCCTCGCCGTTGCTCGGGGACGCGATGGTGGACGCGACGTGCGTGCCGTGCTCGTTCTCGTCGACCGTCGCGGGGTCCTCGCAGGAGCCGTCGGGGTCGTCGGCGCAGGCGCCGTCGATCTCGGTGCCGTTGGCGTCGGCGGGCAGGTCCACGGTGAAGTTCCGGCTGAGCTTGAAGTCGAAGTTCGGCCGGATGTCCGGGTGGTAGGCGTCGACGCCGGTGTCCATGATGCCGACGAGGACGTCCTTGCTGCCCTTGGTGACCTTGTGGGCGGCCGCCGCGTCGATCTGCGCCATGTCCCACTGGAGGTTGTCCAGGGGCTCGGACTTGCCCTTGGCCTTCGGGGACTTGCCCGTCCCGCGGACCTTCTCGACGTCCTCCGCCGGGTTCGCCGCGCGGGGCGTCTTCGGCACGTAGCCGACGGCCCGGTTCTCGGCGGCGCCGTCGAGGGCGCCCGACGAGGCGACGGCGTCGGTGAAGCCGGCCTCGTCCGAGGTGACCGTGGCGACGCCGAGCACCGCGTTCTCGTCGACGATCGTGCCTCCGGCGGCCTTGACCGCCGCGCGCGCCTTCGCCGTGGTCACGCCCTCGCCGTAGAGGACGACGTACTCCTTCGACTTCACGGGCTCGGCTTCGGCCGGGACCGCGCTCAGCGTTACCGCCAGCACGCCGACCAGCGCCGTGCTCACCAGAGTGCTGCGCACTCCACTCTCCGTTCCATGGGGGGTCTCCCGCGGGGCCGCAGGCTCTTCGGGGGAGTTAAACAGGTGATCGATGCCGCCCGGAATACCCCTCTTATCAAGAAGTATTCACGTTCTCGCACCCCATCTCCTGCGCAGCCGCATCCGGCCGCCCCACACATCACTCCCGCCCCGTCTCGCACACCGGCCCTGCACGGCCGGGGCGGACGGGACGGGAGGGGAGGACCCCGCCTCCGGCGGCGGACGACGGGGTCAGGACTCGACGCGCCGGACTCGGAGGTCCGGGCCCTGCCCTCTCGTCCCGCTGCGGTGACGAGAGGGCAGGGCCCGGACTCGACGTGATCCGGTCAGGACTTCGCGTGGCTCGCGTTGCGGCGGCGGGCGGTGAGCAGGAGGCCAGCGACACCGCCGAGGGCGAGGCCCGCGGCACCGGCCATGAGCGCGGTGCCCTTGGGGTCGGGACCGAGGGCGGAGGTGCCGGAGGCCGGGGTGGAGTCGGTGAGCGGGGTCACGCCATGGTCGTGGTCGTGCCCGGTGGACGCGGGCGCGCACGACTGCGTGGGCTTGGGCTTGCCCGTCTTGGTGGGCTTGGTCGTGGGGGAGGCCGTGCCCGATCCCGCGCCGGAACCGGTGCTCGAGGTCGCGGTCGGCGAGGGGGAGGCCGTGGTGCCGCCGCCCGTGGTGGTGCCGCCGCCCGTCTCGGTGGTCGTGCCGCCGCCTCCGGCGCCGAGGACGATGTCGGAGCACGAGTAGAAGGCCTCGGGGCTGTCGGTCCGCTGCCAGATCGCGTAGATGAGGTGGCGGCCCGTCTTGCCCGCGGGGATCTTGCCGGACAGCTGGTAGTAGCCGCCCGACGCCGACGGGTTCGTGGCCGACGCGAACGGCGCGGCCTCCAGGTCCGCCCACGTGAGCGGCTTCGCGGCGTCGTACCCGTTCTTGGTGATGTACAGCTCGAAGCCGCCCTTGTGGATCGCGGTCACCCGGAACTTGAGGGTGTAGTCCGTCCCCGCCTTGAGCTGGGTGGCGGGCCAGTCCGCCCGGGCCAGGTCGAGCCCGGGGAAGGCCGGGTTGCCCGCGCTGCACAGCTTCCCGTCGGGGATGATCTGCCGGTGCCGTCCCGCGGCGTCGCCGATCCGCACCCCGTTCCAGTCGTAGAACTGCTGGGCGCCGCCCGCCGCGACCGCAGCCTTGCACGCCGCCGAACTCGGGTTCTCCGGGTTCTCCTGGTAGCACGTGAGGACCCGGCTCAGCGGGAACTCCATCGACCCGTGCGCCAACGCCGGCGCACCGCTCAGCGCCACCGGCGCGGCGGCCGCCGTCACCGCCGCGGCAGCTCGGACAAAGAACTTCGCGTGCCTGTTCATGGGGCCTCCTCGACGGCTCACCGCTGCCTGAATCGCCGCACCGATTCGCTGCGGCAACCGCGATGCTAGGCCCCTGGAACCCCCCTTTCTTCATCCTTCAGACGCTCTTAACCCACCCATCAGAGCCGCCTAAAAATCCCTTCCACCCACCAATCCCACCCCCCTCGAATCCCCTCCCCTTAACGCCCCCATATCAATTCCTTAAGACACCCCTAAGACCATTCTCCATCCCACTTCCCATCCCCGGACCACCCCTCGTCCCCCACCCGGCCCTCCTCCGCACCCCACCCACCCCCTGCCACCCTCACCCGAGCCAGGCCGCACGCCCCCGCCGAGCCTGGCCGCGTGCGGAGCGGGCGAGGTGGGGGCTGGGCTTAAGAGGGGTCGGTGGGGTGGGGGGCGCGGTCGGCGCGGGGTCTGCGCCAGGGGGCGGTGCGGCGGCTGACGCGGCGGGCCGCGTGGCGGACGGTGCGGCCGGAGGCCGGGCGCTGGTCGGTGCGGAGCCAGACCTCCACCTGGGCGCCGCCCAGCAGGGACGTGCCGACGCGGAGCGAGCCGCCGGTGGACTCCGCGAGGCGGCGTGCGATGTCCAGGCCGAGGCCGGTCGACCCGCCGCCGCTGCTGCCGCGCCGCGCGGCGGCCTGTGGATCGGCGAT
The DNA here is from genome assembly GCF_003751225.1 of Actinocorallia herbida. NCBI lineage: Bacteria > Bacillati > Actinomycetota > Actinomycetes > Streptosporangiales > Thermomonosporaceae > Actinocorallia > Actinocorallia herbida. Next base: position 8,973,422 of record NZ_RJKE01000001.1, on the reverse strand, counting down.
CCCCTGGCCCGCGTCGCCGACGAGCAGGCCGGTGGCGTGCCTGCCGCGGTGCACGGTGACCTGGAGCGCGGCCCCGTGCGGGGTGTGCCGGAAGACGTTGCCGAGCAGCGCGTCCACGACCGCCGACAGCTCCGCGGCCGCGACAGGAACGGGCGCGCCCGCCTCGGGGGCGGTCAGCCGGCACTCGCGGCCCTGGTCCTCGGCCAGCGCCGACCAGAACTCCAGCCGGGCCCGGACGACCTCCGCGGCGTCGCACGCCTGGTCGGGCGCGGGTTCCCGGTCGGTCCTGCGCGCGGCCGCGATGATCTCGTCGACGGCGTCCTCCAGCCGCCCGAGCGCCTCGTGGCTCTGCGCGAGCCTGGCTGGATCGCCCGGGTGGGCGGCCAGCCCGCCGAGGTTGATCCGCAGCGCGGTGAGCGGGGTCCGGAGCCGGTGCGAGAGGTCCGCGCCGGCCTCCCGCTCGGCGGCCAGCAGCCGCGCGAGTTCGCCGACCATGTGGTTGAACGCCTCGCCCGCCACGCGCAGCTCGCGTGGCCCGTCTGGCGCGATCCGCGCCTTGAGATCGCCGCCGGACACCCGGGTGACCGCCTCGGCGAGCCGGTCCGCGGCCCGCACGACCCGGATCGCCAGGCGATCCGCCATGGCCACCGACACCCCGACCAGCGCGAGCGCCACGAGCACGAGGATCAGCCAGGATTTCCGCACCCCCTGGCCCAGCTCGGCCGAGGGCACGAAGACCTCGATGACGGCCGTGCGATCGGCGTCCAGGACGACGGGGCGCAGCAGCACCTTGCCGCCCTCGGCGTCGGCGGTGAAGGTCCGTTTCAGCCGCGCGGCCTCGGCGAGCTTCGCGCGTGGGGCGTGCGAGGAGCCGAGCGGCCCGCCCCCCGGCAGGTGCAGCGCCATCACCCCGGCGGCCCCCGCAGGGGTCGAGCCGAGCGCTGCCTCGAGTTGCGCCGGGTCGCCGGTGACGGTGAGCACCGGCACCAGCGAGGACGCCTGCCGCTCGGCCGCGGTGATCGCCCGGTCGTAGGCCATCTGGCCGTTCAGCAGCCCCAGCGGGATGACGAACGACAGCGCGACCATCGCGGTCACCGCCGTCGCCACCCGCGCCAACGCACTTCTCATTTTCGCGGCCCTCCTTCCCGCCCGGTCCTGCCGCGACGCTACAGGAATGCGCGCGACGACGGATTCCCGCCTGTGGATAACTTCTTTCGGTACTCCCGGGGAATTCTCGGAAGGGTGCGAGGAGCCTTACGGTCGCGCGAATGCCCGGACGCCCCGATAATGGCGGCATGCGCGTGCGACTCGGATTTCTCGCGGTGTGGACCGCCACGACGGCCGCGGGCGTCGGGATCACCTGGGTCGGCGTCGGCGACGCGATGCGCGGCACCGCGCTGCCGGTCCCCGACGCGGCGGCCGAGGTCCCGGTCATCCAGGGCCGCCCGCCGAGCGCGACCGCGGATCCGGTCCGGGATCCGGCGGCGTCCACGCCGAGCCCGACCCGCTCGTCGGCGCGGCCCTGGCCCAAGGCGTCGACCCCCGGCCCCGGCCCGGCGAAGCCGACGAAGCCGGTGAAACCGACGGTCCAGCAGTCGCCGACGAGCCGGCCCGAGCCGTCGCCTGCCCCGCAAGGAGAAGTCCGCACCTACGTGGTCGCGTCAGGCCGAGTGGTCCTGTCGTTCACCGAGGACGCGGCGAAACTCGTCTCCGCGACCCCCGACAGCGGCTTCGAGGTCAAGGTCTGGAAGCAGACCGAGTGGCTGCGCGTCGACCTCACCGACGGCGTTCGCGGCTCCGCCGTGTTCGCCACCTGGAACGGGCACCCGCCCCTCGTCGAGGTCTACGAGTACTAGTCGCCCCAGCGCCCAGAGCCCCCACGCGGGCGGCAGCCGGCCCCCGGACGCCGTTCACACGATGGAAACGCAGGTCAAGGTACTCTTAAGGGGTGGCGGTCCGAGGCGCGGTGGGGGTTTCGTGAGTCGCCGTCGCATCGGGTTCCTGGTGTTCGACGGCGTCAAGATGCTCGATTTCGCCGGGCCCGCCGAGGTGTTCGTCGAGGCCAACCAGACGCTGGACGCCTACGAAGTGGTGCCGGTCTCGGCCGACGGGCGTGAGGTCGGTACGTCCATCGGCGCGCGCGTCTCGGTGGCCTGCGCGGCGCACGAGGCGGGGTGGTTCGACACCGTGGTGATCCCCGGCAGTGAGCTGGCGCCGCGGGAGTTCGTCACCCCCGAGCTGCTGGAGGCCGCGCGGAGCCTGGCCGGGAGGACACGGCGGCTCACCTCGATCTGCAGCGGCGCCTTCGTGCTCGCCGAACTCGGCCTGCTGAACGGAAAGCGGGCCACCACCCACTGGAAGTTCACCAGGGAGCTGGCGCAGCGGTATCCGGAGATCCGGGTCGAGCCCGATCCGATCTTCGTCAGGGACGGCCGCGTCTTCACCTCGGCGGGGGTCGCCGCGGGCGTCGATCTCGCGCTGGCGCTCGTCGAGGACGACCACGGGGCGGACGCGGCCCGCGCCGTCGCCCAGTCGCTGCTGGTCTACATGCAGCGGTCCGGGGGCCAGTCGCAGTTCTCGGCGTCGCTGAGCGGTCCCGCGCCCCGCACGCCGCTGGTGCGGGCGGTGGCCGGGCTGGTCTGGGCCGATCCCGCGCATCCCTACACGGTTCAGGAGCTCGCCTCCCTCGGCGGCGTGAGCGTCCGGCATCTGACCCGGTTGTTCCGCGCCGACCTGGAGAGCTCGCCCGCCGAGTACGTGGCCTATGTCCGGTTCTCGGTGGCGCGGGAGAAGCTCGACGCCGGGTGCACGGTCACCGAGTCGGCGACCGCCGCGGGCTACGGCACCAGCGAGGCCATGCGCCGCGCGTTCGTGGCGCGTCTCGGGATCTCCCCGCGCAAGTACCAGCAGCGGTTCCGCTCCACCCTCCGCTCCGCCTGATCCGGCCGCGCTTCGGGCCGTCCCCCCGTTCCGCCGACCGGCGTGCGCCGACCCGTCGTCCCAGGCCGGCGCCTTGATGCCGCCTTTATGGATGTCCTGATCAGCGGCATTCGTGGCCCGTGAAGGGGGGCGCCGGGCGACGGGCGGAGCGGAGACTTAAGACATGTTGCAGAAAACCACCATCGTCCTGGTCCATGGGGCTTTCGCGGACGGTGCGAGCTGGGCGCCCGTCACACTCCGGCTCCTGGAGCGGGGGCACGACGTGCTCGTCCCGCCCGTCGCGAACCGGAGCCTTTCGGGCGACGCCGCCTACATCCGGTCGGTCGCCGAGCAGATCGACGGTCCCGTCCTGCTCGTCGGGCACTCCTACGGCGGGGCCGTGATCACCGTGGCCGGAGTGGCCGAGAACGTCGTCGGGCTCGTGTACGTGTCGGGCTACGCGCTGGAGGAAGGCGAGAGCCTTGGTCAGCTCCAAGGCGGGTTCCCCGACTCCGAGCTCGCCGCGAACCTCGTCTACGCGCCCTATCCGGTGGACGGCGGGGAGCCCGGCACCGACGTGTCCGTGAAGATCGAGGCGTTTCCGTCGGTCTTCGCCGAGGGGGTGGACGAGGACACGGCCAAGGTGTTCGCCGTCTCCCAGCGTCCGCTCTCGGCGTTCGCGTTCGGTGAGCCCGCGGGCGCGGCGGCCTGGCGGGAGAAGCCCGCCTGGGGCGTCGTGTCGGCCGCCGACAAGACCATCAACCCCGACGTCGAGCGCTTCGGCTACAAGAGGGCCGGTCTGCGCGAGGTGATGGAGCTCGACGCGCCGCACCTGGTCATGCAGACCCACCCGGCCGAGCTCGTCGCGTTCATCGAAGCCGCGCTCGCCGACCTCGGCTGACCCACCGCACTCCCTCTCGAAAGGCACCGAAAGCCCATGGCAGGAAACCCGCACGGACTGGCGCTGGAGCAGGCGGCCCAGGAGTTCGTCGACGCGACGTCCGAGCCCCCGTTCCTCTACCAGCTCGCCCCCGAAGAGGGCCGCAAGGCCGTCGACGGCGTGCAGGACGCCCCGATCTTCAAGCCCGAGGTCGACGAGGAGTGGATCACCGTCGAAGGCGGGCCCACCGGCTCGGTGCGGGCCAGGATCGTCCGGCCGAAGGGCGCCGAGGGCCCGCTCCCGATCATCGTCTACACGCACGGCGCCGGCTGGGTCTTCGGCGACGCGCACACCCACGACCGGCTCGTGCGCGACCTGGCCGTCGGCGCGCACGCGGCCGTCGTGTTCCCCGAGTACGACCGCTCGCCCGACGTGCGCTACCCGGTAGCGAACGAGCAGTCCTACCGCGTCGCCCAGTGGGCGGCTCAGGAGGGTGCGGCCAAGAACCTGGACGGCTCGCGCATCGCGCTCGCGGGCGACTCCGTAGGCGGCAACATGGCCATCGCGCTCACGCTCATGGCGAAGGAACGCGGCGACCTTTCGTTCGTGCAGCAGGTGCTCTTCTACCCCGTCACGGACGCGGCCTTCGACACCGCCTCCTACGCGGAGTTCGCCGAGGGCTACTTCCTCACCCGCGACGGCATGAAGTGGTTCTGGGACCAGTACACGACGAGCGAGGAGGACCGCGCCCGGATCACGGTCTCGCCGCTGCGCGCCACCCCCGACCAGCTCACCGGGCTTCCCCCGGCCCTGGTGGTCACCGCCGAGGCCGACGTCCTGCGCGACGAGGGCGAGGCCTACGCCGCGAATCTTCGCCGGGCGGGCGTCCCGGTGACGGCGGTCCGGTTCACCGGCATCGTCCACGACTTCGTCATGGTGAACTCCCTGCACGACACCCAGGCCGCCAAGGCCGCGGTCGCGCTCGCCGCGTCGACCCTGAAGGCCGCCCTGCACCCGTGACCCGTGCCGGGGAGCGGTCTCGGGGGCCGCTCCCCGGCCCGTCCGCGCCCGAGCGGCGGCTCGCCGCGGGGGCCTTTCGCCGCTAGGCCTCGCGGGCCGCGGAGGTGCTGGACATGTCCGGGTACCGGTCGCCCGCGACCTGCGCCGCGATCGGCTCGAGCAGCGCGAGTTCGGCGGCGGTGAGGGCGATGCGGGTGGCCGCGGCGTTCTCCAGAAGGCGGCCGCGCTTGCGGGTGCCGGGAATGGGCACGACGGTCAGGCCGTGCACGTCGGCCCGCTGCTGCACCCAGGCCAGCGCGATCTGCGCGGTCGTCGCGTCGTGGGCGGCGGCGATCTCGCGCAGCGGAGCCAGGAGCGCGGCGTTGGCCTTGGCGTTGTCGCCGGTGAAGCGCGGCTGCCACTGGCGGAAGTCGCCGCCGGAAAGGTCGGTGCTCGCGTTGGTGAAGGAGCCCGTCAGGAAGCCGCGGCCGAGCGGCGAGTACGGCACGAACGCGACCCCGAGCTCGGCGGCCGCGCCCACGGCGCTGCGCTCGACGTCGCGGCTGAAGACCGACCACTCCGACTGGAGCGCGGCGATCGGGTGGACGGCGTGCGCCTCGCGCAGTTCGGCGCCGGTGACCTCGCTCAGGCCGAGGTGCCGCACCTTGCCCTCCCGCACCAGCTCGGCCATCGCGCCCACCGACTCGGCGAACGGGACGGCCGGGTCCCGGCGGTGCATGTAGTACAGGTCGATGACCTCGACGCCCAGGCGGCGCAGGCTCCCTTCGACGGCCGCCTTGATGTAGGCGGGATCGTTGCGGACGCCCCGGAACCGCGGGTCGTCCGCCCGCCGCTCGATGGCGAACTTCGTGGCCAGCGTGATCTCGTCCCGGTGCGCCGCGACGAACGGGGCGAGGAACTCCTCGTTGGCACCGCTGCCGTAGACGTCCGCGGTGTCGATCAGGGTGACGCCCGCCTTGACGGCGGCCTCCAGCGTGTCGCGGGCCGCTTCGGCGTCCGTCGGACCGTAGAACTCGCTGATGCCCATGGCCCCGAAGCCCTGGACTCCTACGACGGGCCCGCCCGTCCCCAGCGTGACCTTGCGGATCGGTTTGATTTCGTCGCTCATACCCGCTTCAAGCCTTCCCGGGCCGCCGGCTATTCCGGGGCCATGAGCATCACGCCGACGCCCCGGACGGTGTGCAGGTACCGGGGGCGGGCCGCGCTCTCGCCCAGTTTGCGGCGGAGCCAGGAGAGATGGACGTCGATCGTCTGGTCGTCGCCGTGGGGCTGCCGCCACACCTCGGCGAGCAGTTCCTGGCGGCGCACGACCCGGCCCGCGTGCCGGGCGAGATGGGCGAGCAGGTCGAACTCTCGGCGCGACAGTTGGAGCGGGGTCCCCGCGAGGCTCGCCTCGCGCCGGTCGGCGTCGACCCTTAGGTCGCCGACGACGAGGGCCTCGTTGCGCGGGGCCGTACGGGTCCGGCGTAGGACGGCCTCGATACGGGCGTGCAGGTGGACCGCGGAGAACGGCTTCGTCAGATAGTCGTCGGCACCGGAGCCGAGCAGCCGGATGATCTCCTGCTCGCCGTCGCGCGCGGTGGCCACGATGACGGGGACGTCGGAGACCGCCCGCATCATCTTGAGCGCCTCGCCGCCGTCGAGGTCGGGCAGGCCCAGATCGAGCACGACGACCTCGGGGCCGCCCGCGGCGACCTCGCGCAGCGCGTCCAGCGCCCGTCCGGCGCTGCTCACCGCGTGTCCCAGGGCGCGCAGCTCCCGCAACAGCGCCTGTCTGACGTGAGCGTCGTCCTCGACGAGCAGTACCGTAGCCACGATCGGACGATAGAGCATGGTTCCGCCGGTGAAGGAAAGTATGCCCGGCTGGTCAGTCCGGGCGGACCGTGCGCGCGCTACCCCCGTGCCGCCTGACGGGTTCGGCGACGGCCTGGACGAGCCCGTCCCCGAGGAACTCCAGCGCGGTCGCGGCCCCGATCTCCGGGGGCGGCCCGGGATAGGGCTCCAGGATCTGGCCCCGGGTGGTCAGCGCGGGGCCGTAAGCGTCGAGGAACGCCCGTTCGGCGAGGGTCGTGGGCGTGTTCCGCTGGGTGGCGCGCGGCGCCGCGACGGAGCCGGGCAGGTCCATGCCGAGGTCGAGCCGGTGCACCAGGATCTGGAGCACCGTGGTGATGATCGTGGAGCCGCCCGGCGAGCCGAGCGCGAGGAAGGGCAGGCCGTCGCGGAGCACGACGGTCGGCGCGATGCTGCTGCGCGGGCGCTTGCCCGGCGCTGCGGCGTTGGGGTCGCCGGGGCGCGGCGCGAGGCTGAAATCGGTGAGCTCGTTGTTGAGCAGGAACCCGCGGCCGGGCACGGTGATGCCGCTGCCGCCCCACTGCTCGATCGTCAGCGTGTAGACGGCGACGCCGCCCCACCGGTCGGAGACGACGAGGTTGGTGGTCTGCGGGCCTTCATAGGCGAGGGGGCCTCCCGTACCGGAGGCGGAGGCGCAGGTCTCGTACTGCCCGTCAGGAGAGCCCGCCGCTACGGGAGGCTTCAGGGCGCTCGTCGGACTCACCAGACAGGCGCGTTCCCTTCCGTAGTCCTCGGAGAGCAGCTCCTTCAGCGGCACCCCGGGGACGTCGCCCACATACCGCTCTCGGTCGGCGTAGGCGAGCTTCGACGCCTCCAGGTAAGAGTGCAGCGTCTGGACGGGATCGCTCGCCGGGCGCGGAAGCCGGTCGAGGATGTTGAGCGCCTCCCCGACGGTGCTGCCGCCTGACGACGGGGGCGCCATGCCGTAGACATCGAGCCCCCGGTACCGGGTGCGCACAGGGTCCCGGGACACGGCGCGATAGGACGCGAGGTCGGAGGCCGTCAGAAGGCCGGGACGCACCTTGCGGGCCGCTCCTTCGACGAGGGGCGGGCGCCGGACCGTCCGGACGATCTCGCGGGCGAGGCCGCCCTCGTAGAACCAGCCGATCCCCTTCTCGGCGATGCCGCGGTAGGTCGCGGCGAGGTCGGGGTTGCGGAAGGTCGTGCCGACGGCGGGAGGCGCGCCACCGGGGAGGAAGAGTTTTCGGGTCGGGACGAAGTCGGCGAAGCGGGCGGCGTTGCGCGCGGTCTGGTCGTGGAACTCCTGGTCCACGGGAAAGCCGCGTTCCGCGACCTTGATCGCCGGGCGGAGAAGGTCGCCCAGGGGCCGTGTCCCGTGCCGTCGCAGGAGGAGGTCCCATTGGCGGAGCGTGCCCGGCACCCCGACGGACAGGCCGCTGGTGATGGCCTCTTCCAGGGGGATGGGCCGCCCCGTGGACGGGTCGGTGAAGGAGTCGGCGCGCATCGCGGCGGGAGCGCTCTCCCGGCCGTCCACGGTGTGGACGTCGCGTGTGCGCGGGTCGTAGTAGAGGAAGAAGCCGCCGCCGCCCAGTGCGGCGACGTACGGCTCGGTCACGCCGAGGGTGGCGGCCGCCGCCACCGCCGCGTCCACCGCGTTCCCGCCTTGGCGGAGCACTTCGATGGCCGTGCCGCTCGCCGTGGCGTCGACCGTGGCGACCGCGCCGCCGCGGCCCGTGGCCGTTCCGGGAAGGCCGCCTCCGGCCTCCGTCGGCCTTCCGGGCACACCGAGGAGGGTCCCGGCCAGGAGCGCAGAGGCGACCAGCGCGGTTCTCCTCGCCCGCGGTATCCCGATGCGCGGCATGCGTCCCCCCGTCCCAGACCGGCGGCCTGTACCCCACGCCCTACCCGGCCTCCGCGCCGAAATCCCAGGACCCGCCGCACCCGGCTCCCACGCGCACGCGGTGTGCGCTTCCGCCGACGGGGGCGGGCGTGCGAGCCTGGCGACATGGTTGACGCGCGGCGGGTGTGGCTGATCAGGCATGGCGAGAGCGAGTCGAACGCGGGGCTCCCGACGAACGGGCCCGGGGCGGCGCCACTGACGCCGCTCGGCAGGGAGCAGGCGGCGCTGGCGGCCGCGGCCTTCGCGGAGCCGCCCGAGCTCATCGTCAGCTCCACGTTCGTGCGGGCGAGGCAGACGGCGGAGGACACCGTCGCGAGGTTCCCCGCGACGCCGTACGAAGAGTGGCCCGTACAGGAGTTCACCTATCTGGGCCGACTGCACGCGCCGCGTACGACCAACGCCCAACGGCAGCCGGACATCACCGCCTACTGGGAACGCATGGACCCCGAGTACAGGCACGGAGGGGATGGCGAGTCTTACGTCGCGCTCATCGCCCGCGTTCACGCCCTGCTGGACAGGCTCGCCGCCCTGCCCGGCGATGGACTCGTCGCGGTGTTCACCCACGGCCTGTTCATGAAGGCGGTGATCTGGACGCTGGCCATGGGCCGGGAGGCGGCGCCCGACGTCGCGCAGATGCGGGCGTTCCGCCGGTTCGTGGGTTCGTGCGATGTCCCCAACTGCTCGATCACCGAACTGTGGAGGCCGCACGGCCCCTACGGGTTCCGTCTGGTCGGCGGAGGGACGACGCACCTTGCGGGGGCGTCCAGGCCACTGGAGTCCGGCTCCCCCGCCTCGCTGGACTAGGCCCCGTCGCCTACCAGCCGACGGCCACGAGCAGCCAGGCCGGGTCGCCGTGGGAGACGAACGACGACTGCTCGGCGTGGTCGTCGTAGGGGAAGCCGTAAGACAGCCCGCCGAGGGAGTGGGCGTGCCAGAAGGCCGCGTAGTGGTTCGCCGGGCCCTTCTTGTAGAAGGCCGCCGGGTCGCGCTGGACCGCTTCCGGCTTTCCCGCGGTATGCCGGTTGAGCGCCGCGCACAGCGCGGCGGACTCGGCGAGCGGCCCCGCGCAGCCGACGACCTCCGCCGTGGTCGCCTTGACCCCGTGCTTCTTGGCGTAGGCGGTGAAGTAGCCGGCGGCGGAGCCTCCGGGCTGGAAGGGCGCCGCGGTGCGCGGCGCGACGATCCGGTAAGGCGCCTCGACGCGGGCGAGGTCCTTGAACGGGCCGGGCACCTCGTCGACGAAGCGCTGGAAGGTCGCCTCGCGTGATTCGGCGAAGAGCTTCCGGTCCTCGCCGACCTCGACGTCGAAGCCGTCGTGGGAGTGCAGCCGCATGGCGAGCTTCAGGCCGAACGCGTCGACCCGAGTGGTGTTGCCGTGGAAGACGTCGGGGCCGACGGTGAACTCGATGAAGTCCGTGTACTGGGAGTCGGGCGAGCCGAGGGAGAAGTACATGCGGCCCGAACTGTTGGCGGGCATGTCCACGTAGGGCTGTTCGGCGATCGAGTGGACCTGGTCGTTGAAGCGCCAGAAGACCTGGTCGTCGGGGTATTTGCCGTTCGTCCGGTTCAGTACCTTGACGGTGAGGACGTTCGCGGCGGCGGGAATCGCCGAGGTGTCGCCCCAGAAGTCGGCGGGCGTCTGCCCGGGCGCGGCCTGAGAGGCCGCAGGAGGCGCCGACGGCGCCGGGTCGGGCTCGGATGAGCACGCGGCCAGTGCGGCGGCCATCGTGATCGTGAGGCCGAGGAGGAGGGCGCGGGCGGAACCGCGTCCGCTGCTGCCGGAGAACATGCGACTCCCGGAGTCTGGGCACGCCGGGCGGGCGCGTGGCCTCGCCCCGGCTCGTCGAAATTGGGGCCGACCGAAGACGGCCAAGGGCGCATTCCGACCCTACTGGACCCGGGAGGGCCCGCGATCGCGGTCGGCCGGGCCCGGGACCCCGGCCTTGTTCACCAAGCGCTTGCTTGTATAAAGTATGCGAAGCGCGGAAGCACCCCGCGCGGGCCGGTTAGACAGTGACGAGTCCGAGGTGACGGCCATGCGCACTCCGCCCGCCCAGTCCCCGCCCGCAGGGCAGGGACCGCTGGTGTTCAGCCCGTACGACTACGCGGTCCACGAGGATCCGTATCCGTTCTACGCGCGGCTCCGGGAGGAGGCGCCCCTCTACCGGAACGACGATCTGGACTTCTGGGCGGTCTCCCGGCACGCCGACGTGTCCGCGGCCTTCCGCGACCACGCGCGGTACTCCAGCGGGAACGGGGTCACCCTCGACGCGTCCGCGTGGGGGCCCACCGCGCACCGCACGATGTCGTTCCTCGCGCTCGACCCGCCGGACCACACGCGGATGCGCACCCTGGTCTCGAAGGGCTTCACCCCCCGCCGGGTACGCGACCTCTCCAACGACATCCTTCGCCTCACCAGGCTGCACCTGGAGCCCGCGCTCGCGTCCGGGGACTTCGACTTCGTCGCGGACTTCGCCGGGAAGCTCCCGATGGACGTCATCTGCGAGCTGACCGGGGTGCCCGTGGCCGACCGGGACGAACTGCGCAGGCTCGCCGACCTCGTCGTGCACCGCGTCGAAGGGCTCAACGACGTGCCGCCCGAGGGCATGGAAGCCGCGCTCACCCTCGTCGGCTACTACCAGGACATGGTGACCGAGCGCAGGCGCGGCGGCTCCTTCGGCGACGACCTCACGACGGCCCTCCTGGAGGCGGGCACGGAGGACGGGGACAGGCTCGCCGACCACGAGGTCATCGCGTTCCTGTTCCTCATGGTCGTCGCGGGCAACGAGACCACGACCAAGCTCCTCGCCAACGCCCTGTACTGGGGAGGGCGCACCCCTGACGGCATGGCGGGTCACCTCGCGCAGGCGCCCGACGATCCCCTCGACGGGCCCGAGTGGACAAGCCGCTGGGTCGAGGAGACGCTGCGCTACGACACCTCGAGCCAGATGCTCGCCCGGACGGTCACCCGCGAGACCGAGCTGCACGGGAGCCTTCTGCGGCCCGGCGACCGGCTGCTTCTGCTCGTCGGCTCTGCCAACCGTGACCCGCGCGCCTTCGCCGACCCCGACGTCTACGACCTCTCCCGGGACACCTCCGCGCTCATCAGCTTCGGCGGAGGCAGGCACTTCTGTCTCGGGGCCAACCTCGCGCGGCTCGAAGCGCGCATCGCCCTGACGGAGTTCGCGCGCCGCGTCGCCTCCTACGAGGTGGACGAGGCCGCCGCCCGACGGGTGCATTCAGCGAACGTGCGGGGCTTCGCGCGACTCCCCGTACGCGTGCGCACGCGCTGACGTAGACCGCCTGTCCACCCGCCTCCGCAAGGAGCGCCGGCGAAGGGATGCCATGGAAGACCAGAAGAAGGACCCCGTCTACGGCTTCATAGGGCTCGGCCAGATGGGCGGCCCGATGGCCGCGCACGGCCCTGCCGCGATCGTCTACGACGTGTCGCCTGAGGCCGTGGAACAGCTCGTGGCGAAGGGCGCGAAGGCGGCGGCCGGCCCTGCGGAGGTGGCGGCCGCCGCGGACGTCATCTCCGTGATGGTCAGGGACGACGCGCAGGTGGTCGCGGTGTTCGAGGCGATGGCCCCGGCGCTGCGGCCCGGCACGGTCCTCGCGGTGCACTCCACGATCCGGCCGCGGACCGCCGAGGAGCTGGCCGAGCGGGCACGCGAGCTCGGCGTCGAAGTGGTCGACGCGCCGGTCAGCGGCAGCGCGTTCGGCGCGATCGCCGGGACGCTCGCGGTGATGGTCGGCGGGACCGAGGAGGCCTTCGCGCGGGTCCAGGGCCCGTTCGCGGCCTGGTCGGGGCTCGCCCTGCACGTGGGGCCGATCGGCGCGGGCACCCGCGCGAAGCTGGCCCGCAACATCCTCCAGTTCACCGGGTTCGCCGCGGCGGCCGAGGCGCAGCGGCTGGCCGAGGCCGCGGGGATCTCACTGCGCAGGCTCGGAAGGCTCGTCCGGCACTCCGACAGCGTCAGCGGCGGCCCTGGATCGGTCATCCTCCGCGGCACGACGGACCCCATGGCCCCGGACGACCCCCTCTACGACGCGATGCGGCACGCACTCGCGCTCGGAGAGAAGGACTTGTCCTTGGCCTTCGACCTTGCCGACGAGCTGGGCGTGGACCTCCCGCTGACGCGTATGGCAGCCCCGCTTCTGGCCGCGGCCCTGGGCATCCCGGAGAAGGAGTCATGACGGCTCACGAAGTCGACGGCTCGCCCAACGGCCAGGACGAACGCCGCGCACGCGGCCTGGAGATGATGTCCCGGGTCTACGGCTTCGACGTCGACGAAGCCCGCGGGGACTTCATGGAGACGACGGTCGACCACCTGTTCGGCGATATCTGGAGCCGTCCCGGCCTGAGCTTCCGCGACCGGCGGCTCCTCCTCATCGGGCTGCTCGCGGGCCAGCACCTCAACGACGTCCTCGACCTCCAGATGCCCGCCGCGCTGGCCAACGCGGAGATCACTCCGGACGAGTTGCGGGAGATTGTGCTGTTCCTCACGCATTACACCGGTTGGCCGCAGGGCGCCCGGCTCAACGGTCAGGCGGAGACCCATATAGCCCGGTATCAGAAGGCCGCCCGCAAGGGAGGATCCCCGGGATAGGCCACCGGCCACCGCGCTTCCTTCGGGGCTTCCTCGGGCACGCCGGGCATCGGGCGTCAAGGCTCGGTGCCCGGCGGCGCCGTGGGGTCAGGGGGCCAGGCGCGGGGCGAGCCAGCGCAGGGCGAGGGGGTAGCGGTACTCGATGGCCCCGTGCTTGGCCGGGAAGAGCTCGAAGTTGATCCGGGAGTCGGGAAGCCCGGCGGCCTGGAGGGCGCGCCGGTAGGCGATCGCCCCGGAGTCCAGGTGGTACTCGTCGGCGTTTCCCGCGTCGATCCACACGGCGTGCAGGGAACGGGCGGCCTCCGCGCGCGCCGGGACCATCCGGACGGGGTCGAGGGCGAGCCAGCGCGACCAGACGTCCTGGACGGGGACGCCCAGGTCGTCGAAGGGCAGCTGGACGGTTCCGTCGGGCAGGGCCGAGTAGCAGGCCGCGTACCCGTACAACTCGATCAGGGTCATGTCGCTCGCCTTGGACCCCGCAGGCCGACCGCTGTAGAAGTCCGAAAGGAAGGCGTTCCAGTCGCCGTCGTAGGAGTCGCGGAGCGTCCGCGCCGCCTCCGGGAAGAACGGCTGGTAGGAGAGCTCGAACAGGGCGTCGCCGGCGTGGGTGGCGAGCGAGCCGAACACGTCGGGCCGCAGCAGCGGCGTGACCATCGCGCCGTAGCCCCCGCTGGACTTGCCGGTGATCGCCCGGTGCCGCGCCTCGGGCAGCGTCCGGTAGCGCTCGTCCACGAACGCGACGACCTCGTCGCAGAGGTAGGAGTGGTAGTCGCCGGTGCCCGGCGAGTCCAGGTACTGGCTGCCGCCGACGCGCGTCCAGGCGTCGATGAACACCACGAGCGCGGGCGGCACCTCGGCGGACGCGAACAGCGCGTCGATCATCTCGGGATAGCTGGCCCGCCAGGGCGCCCCCTGCCGCCAGGTCCCGATCCGCCCCGTGTACCCCTGGATCACATAGACGACGGGGTAACGCCCGGCCCCCGTCGCATAACCGGGCGGCGTGTACACCCACAGCGGCCGCTCGTGCGGATCGCCCAGCGGATTCCCCCGCAGCCGCTCACTCACGATCACATGCTCGTCAACGCTCCCTGCGAACACCGCGCCTCCCGCCGATCCAGATCCTGGTGCCGAGGTTATCCACAGGCGCGAGAGCGCGGCCGACGAGATCGGCGTAACCTGCCGGTGACGGCATGTGGTCCTCGCGGGCGCGGCCGCCGGGCGGATCGGCCGAGCCCGGCGCCTCCGCCCGCTGCGGTGGACCTGAGCCGTGCGGGCGGTCGGCGGGTGATGGTGGCGGTGCGGCGGAGGGGGGGAGGGGGAGGGGTGGGTTAGGGCTTGTTTCGTGGGGGTTTCGTGGTGGTCCGGAATGGGTGGGTCAGGGTTTGCGGGCGACGCCGCCGTAGTCGGGCACTTCCGGGGCGGCGAGGGCGCGCATGTCGGGGCGCCAGCGCGAGCAGGAGACGACGCCCGGGGGCAGGAGGTCGAGCCCGTCGAAGTAGGAGGTGAGGAAGCCGACGCTGCGCAGGTGGTAGGAGGCGGTCGAGTCGGGGTTCTCGTTGTAGTCGCCGATGGCGTCGTTCTGGGCCGTGTCGGTGTCGACGCCGTCCTCGATCACGACGAAGCTGCCGGAGGGGAGCGCGTCCACGAGGGTCCGGACGATGCCGCGCGGGTCGTCGGCGTCGGGAATCTGGCCGAGCACGCCGAGCATCATCAGCCCGATCGGCTCGTTGAAGTCGAGCGTTCGGGCGGCTTCGGCGAGGATGCGCTCCGGTTCGCGGACGTCGGCCTCGATGTAGTCGGTCAGGCCCTCCGCCGTGCCGACGAGCAGTGCCTGGGCGTGCACGAGGACGAGCGGGTCGTTGTCGACGTAGACGATCCGGGCGTCGGGGGAGACCCGCTGGGCGACCTCGTGGGTGTTGTTCGCGGTCGGCAGCCCGGTGCCGATGTCGAGGAACTGCCGGACGCCCGCCTCGGCGGCCAGCAGCGTCACGGATCTGACGAGGAAGGCGCGCACCTGGCGGGCGACGTGCACGATGCCGGGGAACTTGGCGGCGTGCTCCTCGGCCACCTGGCGGTCGATCTCGAAGTTGTCCTTGCCGCCGAGCCAGTAGTTCCACATCCGGGCCGAGTGCGCGGCCGTCGGGTCGACCTCGGCTCCGGTCCAGGGGCCGACCCCGGGCCCCCGGGAGGTGCTGCTCATGGCGCGTGCCTTTCTCTGAACGAATCCGCCTTATGCGCCGCGATCGTAGGTCTTGACCGGCGATTTCGTTTGAGAAAGAGGCAATGCAGTGAAGAAATGTGATGCAAGTCCTATTATTTCGATTAAGCGTGAGGCAACGCGCTCTCCTTTTCGGCCCGCGCCCGGTACGGCCGGAGGGCGCCGCAACGCGGCTCAGGGAGCGGGGTCCGTGGACTCCAGGAGGCCTGCCGGGGGGATGAAGAAAAGGCCGCCGGTGATGGCGGTGGAAAAGTCGAGAATACGGTCGTGCTCGGCGGCGCCGTCGCCGAGGAACATGTTCCGGAGCATGCGTTCGAGGATGCGGGGATCGCGTGCGTAAGCCAGGTAGTAGAGGCCGCCCGCGCCGTTGGCCGCGCCGCCGAAAGGCATGCCGTAACGCACGACCTCGAGTTCCTCGCCGTCCTCGTCGGTGATGACGTTGAGCGAGAGATGGGCGTCGGCGGGCTTGTCGTCGAGTTCGATGTCGTCGAGCTTGGTGCGGCCGATCGCGCGCTCCTGCGCCTCGACCGGCAGGGCGTTCCAGGACTCCAGGTCGTGCAGGTACTTCTGCACGACCGCGTAACCGCCGCCCGCGAACTCCGGATCTTCCGCGCCGACCGTCGCCGCGGCGACCGCGTCCTCGCCCTCGGGGTTCTCGGTGCCGTCGACGAAGCCGAGGAGGTCGCGCCGGTCGAAGTAGCGGAATCCGTGCGTCTCGTCGGCGAGCGTGACGTGCGCGCCGAGCCTGTGGTGGATCTGCCGCGCGAGTTCGAAGCAGAGGTCCTGGCGTTCCGCGCGGAGGTGGAAGAGGAGGTCGCCCGGGGTCGCCGGGGCGGTGTGCGCCGGTCCGCGCAGTTCCTGGAACGGGTGCAGCAGCGCCGGGCGCTTTCCGCCGTAGAGGCGGTCCCAGGCGTCCGAGCCGATGCCCGCGACACAGGTCAGCCCGCCGGACGCGGCCCGGAAGCCGATCGCGCGCCGCAGCCCGTCGAGGTCGCGCAGGAGATCGCGCGCGGTCTCTTCGCCGCCGGGTTCGAGGGTGAACACCAGGAAGACCGCCGCGCTCGTGAGCGGTCCGGCCATGGGCTGCGCATCCATGACCGGCACCATATCGACATAACACCCGTTTCTTGCACCGAAGTAAGGCCTGGTCACCGACTTTCCCGACAAAACGGACGACTACAAGATCACCTGGGTCTCGACCCCCGCGTCGGACGGGTGCCGGAGTAGCGGAACGGGGAGTGGAGAGGAACCTCCCCAAGAAGGCCGATCGCGGGAGGGGAGCGCCATGGACGCCGTGGGCGTGCTCGAGGACGGGTTCGCGCGGATCAAGGAGGTCGTGCACGAGGCCGTCGAAGGGCTGTCGAAGGACGATCTGGCCGTCCAGGTGGATCCGGAGGCCAACTCGATCGCCTGGCTGGTCTGGCATCTGACGCGGGTGCAGGACGACCACGTGGCCGACGTCGCGGAACGCGACCAGGTCTGGATCACCGGCGGCTGGGCCGAGAGGTTCGGCCTGCCCCTCGACCCCTACGACACGGGCTTCGGCCACGACGCCGCGCAGGTCGCCGCCGTCGTCGCCGACGCGAGGTCCCTGCGCGGGTATCACGACGCCGTTCACCGGGAGACGATCGCCTACGTGCGGGGCCTCACCGCCGAGGACCTCGACGAGGTCGTCGACACGTCCTGGGATCCGCCCGTCACCCTGGCCGTCCGGCTGGTGAGCGTCATCGCCGACGATCTCCAGCACGCGGGCCAGGCCGCCTATGTCAAGGGCCTCCTCCAACGGCGTTGATCGCGGTTTGGGCTTCCTGTGGAAATGACGTGAGCCGCCCTCTAGGTGGCGATCTGTAGCGTCGGAGGGGGAGGTTGAGATCTGTGCCGGAAGTCGTCGAGTACGCCTGGAACACGCCTTCGTGGGTGGAGCTGAACTCCCCCGACGTGGAGGAGTCGAAGCGCTTCTACGCCGAACTGTTCGGCTGGGGCACCTACGTCCTGGCCAGCGACCGACTGGGTGACTACGAGATCTTCACCCAGGACGGCGCGGACGGGCCCGAGGTCGCGGGGCTCCTGCAGCTCGCCGACCCGGTCGAGCGGCCCTCCTGGATGTTCTTCTTCCAGACGCCGGACATCGAGACCGGGCTCAAGCGGGTCACCGAGGCAGGGGGGCAGGTCATGCTGTCCGGCGTCGACGTGGGCGACCTCGGCCGGATGGGCACCGCGCAGGACCCTTATGGCCTGGAGTTCGGCCTCTGGCAGCCCTACCGGCACCAGGGCGCGGCCCGCATCGACGAACCGGGCGCGCTCGCCTGGATCGAGCTGGCCGGAGCCGACCCGGAAGAGGTGTCGGCCTTCTACGTGCACGCTTTGGACTGGCGGGTCAGCGCGCTGGCGCGTGACGGCGCGGGGGAGCGCCTGGAGTGGACCACCGATGACGGACGGCCCGTGGCCAGCGCCGTCTCGTCGGAGGAGGACCCGCACTGGTTGCCTTATTTCGGCGTCTCCGACTGCGCGTCGGCGGCGGACCGCGCGGAGGCGGCCGGGGGCAGGATCCTCAGCGGCCCCGAGGACGGCGCCGCAGGGCTGATCTCGCTGATCACCGACCCCCACGGTGCCCGGATGGTCTTGGTCTGTCGCGCGCCGTGACCGCCTGATCCGCGAGGTTGTGGCGGATGTCTCAGCTTTCCTCGTACATTATAGGTATGTACCTATAGGTATGTTTGCGGAGTCTTCTTTGAGCCGACGTGCGCCTCCGCACGTCGAAAGGAAAGGTGCTCCCCACCCATGGATCTTCAGAGCCCCGCGAAGGCTCCCGCAAAGGGCGAGGCGGAAAAAGCCCCGCGCAAGCTGCGGTCCAGCCCCTGGGCCGCGCTCGCAGCCGTCGCGTTCGGCCTGTTCATGGTCGGTCTCGACGGCAGCGTCGTCTCCGTGGCCAACCCGTACATCGGTGCGGCACTCGACACCTCGCTGTCCCAGCTCCAATGGGTGACCAACGCCTACCTGCTGGCCCTCGCGGCCCTGCTCGTCCTCGGCGGCAAGCTCGGCGACCGCTACGGACGGCGCAGGTTCTTCCTCATCGGCCTCGTGGGCTTCACCGTGACGTCCGCGATCATCGGCCTCGTCGGCTCCATCGAAGGCGTCATCGTCTTCCGGGCGCTCCAGGGCGCCTTCGGCGCGCTGCTCATGCCGAACACCCTCGGCATCCTGCGCGCGGTCTTCCCGCCGCGGCGGTTCGGCATCGCCGTCGGCATCTGGGCCATGGTGTCCTCGGTCTCCACCGCGCTCGGCCCGATCATCGGCGGCGCGCTGGTCGAGCAGGTCGGCTGGGAGTGGGTCTTCTACATCAACGTCCCGATCGGCGTGATCGGCCTCGTCTACGGCCTCTGGGTGCTGCCCGAGACGCGCAACAGCACCGGCCACCACAGGTTCGACGTGCCCGGCGTGATCCTGCTGGCGCTCGGCATGGTCGCGCTCGTCTTCGGCATCGTCAAGGGCGAGAGCTGGGGCTGGAGCGACGGCCGCACCTACGGCGTGCTCATCCTCGGCCTGGTGCTCCTGCTCGTCTTCGGGCTCGTCGAGAACCGCACCGAGCACCCGCTGCTGCCGATGCGGCTGTTCCGCAACCCGTCGCTGACGGTCGGCACGCTGATCACCGCGATCAACTTCTTCACCCTGCTCGGGTCGATCTTCTTCATCATGCTCTACCAGCAGAACGTGCGCGGGCACTCGGCGCTCATGGCGGGCGTGCTCATCCTGCCGCTGAGCATCGCGTCCGTGGTCGCCTCGCCGGTCGGCGCCGCGCTCACCGACAGGTTCGGGCCGCGGCTCACCATGCCGCTCGGCATGGTGCTCCAGGGCGCCTCGGCGCTCACGCTGATGCTCCTCGCCGTGGACTCGTCCTACCACCTCCTGTGGCCGCCGTTCGTCGGACTCGGCCTCGGCGTCGGCATGGTGATGGCGGCGTCGTCGGAGGCGATCGTCGGGAACGCGCCGGTCAAGGACGCGGGCGTCGCGGGCGGCCTGCAGGCGACGGCGCTCCAGATCGGAGGCGCGCTCGGCACCTCGGTGCTGCTGTCGGTGCTCGGCTCCCGTGCCGCGGGGACGATCGGCAGCGCGTTCACCGACGCGGGCGTGCCGGCCGACGTCGGCGCGGAGCTCACCGGGCACGCCCGCGAGACCGTCGCGCTCGGGGTCGCCCTGGTGCCGCCGGGCGCGGACCCCGGACTCGCCACGGCGATCACCCAGGCGACGGGCGAGGCGTTCGTCACCGGGGTGCACGCCGCCGCCGGCACCGCGGGCGCCCTGTGCCTGATCGGCGCGGTCGTCGCGATCGTGGTCGTGCGCCGGGGCCAGAGCCCCGTCGACGTCCCCGCGGCCCACTAGACCCGCCGGCTGACCCGCCCATGGATACCCATGTTCCGGATACCTATCCGGCGCATGGGTACCATGCGTCTGTGCCTTCCCGGAAGGAACTCCAAGACATCTCGGCCGGTCTCGGGCCGATCCTGCCGCTGCTGATCCGTGCGATCGAGCGCCGTCTCGACGATGAGTTCCCCCATCCCAAACCGCCGGAGACCCAGCTCGCCCTCATGCGGCTCGTCGGCGAACGCGACGGCATCACCGTCCGCGAGGCCGCCGAGGCGCTCCGCATGAAGCCCAACAACGTGAGCTCCCTGGTCTCCCTCCTGGTCGCCGAGGGCGAGTTGATCCGCCTCCAGGACCCCGCCGACAAGCGCGTCGCCCACCTCCACATCACCCCCCGCGCCCGAGCCCGCCTCGCCGAGGTCGACGCCCTCATCACCACCTACACCCGCGACGCCCTCGCGACCCTCTCCGACGCCCAGATCACGGCCATCGCGGACGCGGTCCCGGCCCTCACCGCCCTGGCCGCCCGTCTCCGCGAACCCTGACCGGGGCCCGCCCCTGCCCGCACGACCTCGCGCCCATGCCGCGCTCGTGCCCGGCCGAAGTCTCGGCGGCGCCGGTCCCGCCGCATCGCGAGACCTTTTCGAGGCGGGGCGCTGCTAGCGTTTTGGACGGTGCGGGAAAGGGGTTCCATGGCGGCGAAGGGGACGGCGGGGCGTCCGGCGCTCACACGCGGCCTCATCGTCGGGACGGCCATCGCGCTCGTCGAGCGGGAAGGCGCCAAGGCGCTGACGATGCGGAAGGTGGCCGCTGAGCTCGGCGTCGGGACGATGTCGCTGTACAACCATGTGCCCGACCGCGACAACCTTCTCGAAGGCATCGCGCAAGAGGTCTTCGCCGAACTCGACACCGAGGCCGCGGCCGACGCGGGCGACTGGAAGGCGGGGGCGCGGGCGCTGGTCGGGGCGTTCGGCGAGGCGGCCCGCAGGCATCCGCGGACGATGCACCTCGTCCTCACCAGCCGGGTGGACCTGGAGTTCCCCATGCGGACCACGGAACGCGCCCTGACCGTCCTGGAAGAGGCGGGATTCGACGCCGAGACGTCCGTGCGCGCCCTGCGCTGCCTGATGTCTTACGCGATCGGGGCGCAGATGATGATGAGCGGCGCCCTGAAAATGCCGGAACCGCCCGAGACCGCCGCCCGCCTCAAGCAGACCGGCCTCCCCGCCGAGTTCCTCCGCACCGACCTCGCCGGCGACTTCGACATCGGCTTGGAACTCCTTCTCGCCGCCCTCGACGCCCTCCGCACCCGAACCCCCTGAATCCCGATCGCCCGGCCCGCGGGCCTGGACGGCTATCGCCCGGACCCCGGACGGGCCGCGGATCCGCGCACCGTCGCGATCGGCTTGGCCGCGGGGCAGCCGGGTCGGGACGGGGCGGGAGGCGGGGTGGTCAGAGGGGGTCTCGGTGAGGGGTGGCGCCTGCTTCGATGGCGGCGAGGAAGAGTTCGAGGCCGAACTCGAAGTCGGCGTCCGCGTCCGGGTCCAGCAGGGCCTCGTGCTGGGCCACGACGTGGGGGAAGCGGGCCGCGCCGAGGGCGCGCATCGCCGCGGCGGGGTCGCCGGGCTCCCGGGCCAGTACCCTGCCGAGGCCCGCCTCGCGCAGCTGCGAGCCGAGGGTGAACGCCATCATCGAGCGCATCACCGCGATCGCCGTCGGCCCGTCGAGACCGGCCCGGACGCAGAGGCTCAGCGCCCTTTCGATCGCCCGGAACGTCACCGGGATGCGGGTGCGGCTCTCCAGCACGAGGGCGAGGCTGCGGGGGAACTCGCGAGCGATCGCCCGGAACGCCCGGACCAGCTCCCGGGCCTCGTCCCGCCAGGCGCCCTCCTGCTCGTCGGGCACGTCGAGCGTCGCCATGACGTACTCGGCCATGCCCTGGATCAGGTCTTCCTTGCTCTCCACGTGCCGGTACATCGCCATCGCGCTGACGCCGAGCTCCTCGCCGACCGCGCGCATCGACAGGGCGTCAGGACCGTCGCGCTCGACCAGTTCGACGGCGGTGTGCACGATCAGCTCGCGGGTGAGGACCACCCGCATGATCCGCTGGGGAACCGTCCTGCCCACTCCCGGCCTCCCGTCCCGCCGACCGCCGCGGCCCTTCCACCCTACGCTCCGCGCTCCGACGGTGGGGCGTCGGCGGTGTCGCGTCCGGCGGGCTCCGTGCGGGGTCCGGTCTGCGCGTCGTGGTTCGGAATCGGGACGGCATCGTGCGTTCCGGACGCGTCGCCGACGGGCTCGGCGGCCGCGCGGGTCCTGGTGCGGACCGCGGCGATGAGGAGGGCCGTCGCGCAGAGGGAGGCGACGGCGAAGACGGCGAAGGCCAGGCGGTATCCCGTGACGAGTCCGGCGAGGGCGTCGGCGGAGGGGCGGGCGTCGGCCGTCGCGTACAGCAGGTGCCGGTCGGCCGCGGCGAGCCGGGAGGTCGCGACCGCGACGGCGACGGCGGGGCCGAGCACCGTGCCGAGGTTGTGCAGGGTCAGCCGGACGCCGTTGACGACGCCGAGCCGGTCGCCGGGCACGCCCATCATGATCATCGTGGTGTTCGCGGTGTAGAAGACGCCGCTGCCGGCCGACACCAGCATCATCGCCGCGGCGATCACCGGGTAGGGAGTGTCACGTTCCAGCAGGAGCACGGGGAGGGTGAGGCCCGTCATCGAGGTGAGCGCCCCGGCCACCGCGATCCGGTCGGCCCGGAACCAGCGGCCGAGCTGCCCGCCGATCGGCGAGGCGATCATGCCGATGATCGGGCCGGGCAGCACCGCGAGGCCCGCCTCGGCCGTCGACATGCCCTGGACGTTCTGGAAGTACAGCGCGAGCAGGAAGACGTTGCCGATCCAGCCCATCGCGCTCAGCGTCGTGGCGAGCCCGCTCAGGGTGAACGGCCGGTCGGCGAACAGCGATGGGTCGACGAGAGGAACCTTGGCCTTGCGCTGCCGCAGGACGAATCCCAGGAAGAGGAGCGGACCGGCCACCGCGGGCAGCCAGCCGGAGCCCGCGCTCTCCTGCGATCCGGCCTGGGACACCGCGAGCACCAGCATGCCCAGCCAGCCGGTGAGGAGGGCCGCGCCGACCGCGTCGATCGGGTCGTGGGACAGGGCGCGCGAGCGCGGCAGCACGAGCATGCCCCAGACCAGCGCGGCGGCCCCGGCCGGGACGTTCAGCCAGAAGACCCACTCCCAACCGACGTTCTCCGCGAGATAGCCGCCGAGTGACGGGCCGATGAGCGGGGCCGCGGCCATCAGGCCCAGGTAGAAGCCCATGCTCTGGCTCAGCCGCGACGGCGGCACCGCGGCGGCGATGAGCGCCGTGCCGTTGGCCATCACCAGCGCCGCCGCGACGCCCTGCACCACGCGCAGCGCGATCAGCACCCCGATCGACGGGGCGAAGCCCGCGACGAGGCTCGCCGCGGTGAACAGGACGATGCCGAGCAGGTAGATCCGGCGCCGGTCGAACCTGTCGGCGACGCGTCCGGCCACCACGAGCAGGCACGTCTGCACGAGCATGAAGCCGAGGATCGTCCAGGTCGCGGCGAGCGGTCCCGCCTCGTAGTGCTCGGCGACGAGAGGCAGCGCGATGTTCAGCGCCGAGGAGTTCAGCACGAGCATGACGGTGCCGAGCGTGACCGTCGCGACGGTCTGCCACGCGCCCGCGGAAGCCCCGCGGACGGCCCGGGGACGGGGGGAGGGAAGGGCGGGCCCGGACATGCGGCCTCCGAGGGGGTGGGGGAAGTCCAGTGTGGCACCGGGGGTGCCGCCCACGGAGGCCGCCTCCGGGTGAGCCTTCACCGCCCGGTGCGGCGCGGTGTCAGGCGGAGCGGTTGAGCCAGCCGAGGATCTTGTCGGCGCCGCGGTCGGCGCTGGCGGCGCGGCGGCGCGCCCGGCGGCTGCGGGGCAGCGCGCGGATGCGCTCGCGGTGCCACAGGGTGTCGCCCAGGGCCGCGTAGCGCGCGTTCAGCGCCAGGCGTTCCGCGGCGTCGGCGAGCTCGACGAGCGCGCGCCGCTCGGCGATCAGTGACGGCGCGGTCAGTGCCAGCGCGAGCAGCGCCTCGACCTCGGTCATCTGGGTGCCCAGCCACAGCAGCGACTCTCCGCCGGCCCCCGGTTCGTTGCCCATCGCCCAGTCCTTCGTCCGGTCCTTCGTGTCGCTCGTGTCCCCCGGCACGCTCCCCCTGTCTTCATGGTGCACCTTGGACACCCCTTCCGTCGGCTCTTTTTCCGGCTCTAGGCGTTTTCGGTCGCCTCGTTCCGCGGCATGGCGGCGGGCCTGATCCGCACGCTGGTGATCGCGTGCCGGTCGACCCCGGTGACCTCGAACTCCCAGCCCTCGGCCTGGACGGTGTCGCCCGGCGCGTCGGGGATGCGGCCGAGCAAGGCGAGCACCAGCCCCGCGACGGTCGTGTAGTCGGCGTGGCCGTGCGGGGCGAGCTTGACCCCGACGTCCGGCAGATCGTGCAGCGGGAACGATCCGGGGACGGCCAGGGCGCCGTCGTCGGCGGTGACGGCCAGAACGTCCCGGTCGTTCTCGTCGTAGATCTCGCCGACGATCTCCTCCAGCAGGTCCTCCAGGGTGACGATCCCGGCGACCGTGCCGTATTCATCCATGACCAGGGCGAACTGCTGGCGTTCGATCCGGAACCTGCGCAGCGCCGCGGCCACCTTCAGGGACTCGGGGAACGTCAGGGCGGGCCGGCAGGCACGCGCGACGGGCAGCGCTCCGTCGGCGGAGATGAGCTCGCGGAGGTTGGCGACGCCGACGATGTCGTCGACGTGCCGGGCGGCGGCGACCGGCGCGCGCGAGTGGCCGGACTCGGCCAGGGCGGCGCGCGCCTCGGCGACGGGAAGGTCGGCGCGCAAGACGAACACTTGCCTTCGGGGTCGCAGGACCGACCGCAGGGTGCGCTCGTGGATGTCGAGCGCGCCCGTGATGATCGTGCGCTGCTCCGCGGTCAGGCCGCGCTGCCCGGCGACGAGGTCGCGCAGTTCCTCGGCCCCGAGCTGCTCCTTGGCGGCCTCGGGGTCGCCGCCCAGGAGCCGCACTACGCCGTCGGTGGCCTTGCCGAGCGCCCAGACGATGGGCCGGGACAGCACGGCGATGAAGTTCAGCGGCCGGGCGACGAACAGCGACCAGCCCTCGGCTCGCTGCATCGCCACCCGCTTGGGCGCCAGTTCGCCGAGGACCAGCGTGAAGAAGGTCAGGATGAGAGTGACCAGCGCGATGGCGACGGCGTCCGCGGCGCCGCCGAGGAAGGCCAGCGGCTCGACGAGCGGGCGCGACAGGGTGACCGCGGCGGTCGCCGAGGCGAGGAACCCGGCGAGGGTGATGCCGATCTGGATGGTGGCGAGGAACCGGTTGGGGTCGCGCGCGAGCCGGACGAGGGCCCTCGCGGACCGGCCCTTGCGCCGGTCCAGCTTGCGGAGCTGGCCTTCGCGGAGCGACACCAGGGCGATCTCGCTGCCGGCGAGCACCGCGTTGACGCCGATCAGCACAAGGACGAGCACGATGTTCCCCAGATAGGCGCTCATCCCTGCTCCCTCCCCCGTGGCCGCGCCCCGCATCCCCGTCGCGGCCGTGCGTCGCGGCACAGCGCGGGTCCGAGAACGATCAACTACATATGTAGCAGATCCTCCGCCGGCCCCGCCGGACTTCATTTCGACGGACGGTGCCGAGCCACGACAGGGCGGCCAAACCGACCGACGCCTCCCGCCGAGAACACCCACCGGGCGCCCGCCACCGCCGGAACGAGACCGCGAACGGCGCTCAACCCCGCCGAAGATGCCGTGCCAAGTAGACCCCCGTAGGGCTCCCCGGATCCGCCGCGACCTCTTCCGGCGTGCCCGCCGCGACGATCCGCCCGCCGTGCGGTCCCGCGCCGGGGCCGAGGTCGACGACGCGGTCGGCGTTCGCGATGAGGTCGAGGTCGTGGTCGATGACCAGGACCGTGGCGCCCGCCGCGAGGAGGCCGTCGAGGGCGCTGAGGAGGGTGCGGACGTCGAGCGGGTGCAGGCCGATCGACGGCTCGTCGAAGACGTAGAGCGCCCCGTCCTGGTCGGTGCGGAGGGCTTCGGCGAGGCGGAGGCGCTGGGCTTCGCCGCCGGAGAGCGTCGGGGTGGGCTCGCCGAGGGTGAGGTAGCCGAGACCGACCGAGTGGAGTGCGGATAGGCGGCCCGCGATGGCGGGACGGCCGGAGAACGCCTCAGCCGCCTCGTCCACGGTGAGGGAAAGGACGTCGGCGATGGTCCGGTCGTCCACGCGGACTTGAAGGGTCTGCGGGTTGTACCGGCCGCCGTCGCAGTCGGGGCAGCGGATCGTCATATCGGGCAGGTACTGGATGTCCAGCGACAGTTCGCCCAGCCCCTCGCAGCGGTGGCACTGACCGTCGCGGGTGTTGTAAGAGAAATGCCCGGGTTTCCAGCCGCGTTCGGCGGCGTCCGGAGACGCCGCGAAGAGCTGCCGCACGGGATCGAACACGCCCGAGTACGTCGCGGGCGTCGAGCGGGCGTTCTTGCCGATCGGGGTCGCGTCGATCTCGACCAGCCGGGTGATCCCGCCCGCGTCGAGGTCCTGGACGTGCGGGGGGAGCGGCTGCCCGGCGAGCCGGCGGCGCAGCGCGGGCACGAGGCTGTCGAGCACGAGGGCGGTCTTGCCCGACCCGGAGACGCCCGTCACGAGCGTCAGTCTTCGCAGCGGGACGTGCACGGCGATGTCGCGGAGGTTGTACAGCTCGCCCACGGTGAGCGAAAGCCGTCCGTCCTCCTTTTCCGCCCTCCGGGTCCGTACGACGGGCTCGGCTTCGCCCGACAAGAACGGCCCCGTCACGGAGGCCGGGTCGGCGGCCACCTCCTGCGGGGTGCCTTGCGCGGTGACGGTCCCGCCCAGGCTGCCCGCGCCGGGACCCATCTCGATGAGGTGGTCGGCGGCCCGCAGAAGGTCGACGTCGTGGTCGACCACCACGACGGAGTTGCCGTTGCCGGCCAGGACGCCGACCAGGTCACGCACCCCCGCGACGTTCGCCGGGTGCAGGCCCACCGACGGCTCGTCCAGCACGTACAGCAGCCCGGTAGAACGCTCCCGTACCGTCCGGGCGAGCTGGACGCGCTGCCTTTCCCCGGTGGAGAGGGAGTCGCCCGAGCGGTCCAGAGACAGGTAGTCGAGGCCGAGCCGGCGTAGCGGCTGTACCGAGTCGCGCAGCTCCCCGGCGAGCCGCGAGGCGAGGGCGCGCACCGGCTCGGGCAGGCAGCCGGGCAGGTCGGCGGCGAACGCGTCGAGCCGCTCCAGATCCAAGGCGGTGATCTCGGCGATCGTCCGCCCGTCCAGGTGCGAGGCGAGGGCCTCCGGCCGGTACCTGGTGCCGTGGCAGGCCGGGCAGACGTGCGTGGTGAAGAACCTGCTGAGCCTGCTGCGCGTCGTCTCGCTGCCGCTGCTGCCCGCCTGGGCGACCGAGGCCACCGCGTTCTCGAACGTCATGTTCAGTTTGAACGCGCGGCCCTTCTTCGAAGGGAGCGTCACCTCCCGCTGCTCGGGCGGGCCGTGCAGGACGATCTCCTTCTCCGCGGCCGTGAGCTCGGCGTACGGGACGTCGATCCTGACCCCGAGCTCCGCGGCCACCTGCGGCATGTAGCTGCGGCCCGCGCTGTTCCAGGGCGTCACGGCCCCCTCGGCCAGGGTCTTGGCCGGATCCGGGACGAGTGAGTCCTCATCGACCTCGTCGCGGGTCCCCATGCCGTGGCAGACCGGGCAGGCGCCGAGCGAGTTGAACGCGAAGGACTCCGCGCCCGGCAGGCGGAACCGCACCCCGCACTCGACGCACGAGGTCCACTCGTCGGCCGCGGCGGCCAGGGACGGGGGATTGCGGTGGCCGTTCGGGCACACGTGCGCGCCGAGCCGGGAGACCATCAGCCGAACGATGCTGAGCACCTCGCTCATCGTCCCGACCGTGCTGCGCCTGCCGGGCACGGGGGGACGCTGTCGGAGAGCGAGCGCGGCGGGCAGGAAGTCAACCCGGTCCACGTCGGGTTTGGCCGCCTGCTCGATCCTGCGGCGGGTGAAGGTGCTCAGCCCGTCCAGGAACCGCCGCGATCCCTCCGCGTACAGCACCCCCATTGCCAGAGACGACTTGCCCGACCCGGAGAGCCCCGTGACGCCCACGACCCGCCAGAGCGGCACGTCCACATCCACGGATCGCAGATTGTGCACGCGCGCGCCGGTCACCCGGATCGCCCCCGGCCCCCGCTCCCCCACGCCTCCAGTATCCGCCCGCCGCCTTCCCCCGCCCCTCCGACGCGCCCCGCGCCCTCAGGAAAGGAACGGTTTCAGCCCGGCCACCCCGGCAGCCCCTCCCGAGCCTCCACCGAGGCGCCCATCGACGTGAGCGGCCACTACCTGCGCGACGGCGCGGGCAACGTCCGCGTCTTCGTCGGCGGGGGCACGACCGGCACGTCATCGAGGTCGTCTGCTCCTACATCGTCCCCGAGTCCTGAGCGGGCCTCCGGGCCGTCCCTTCCGGTGGGGAGGGGCGGTTCGGATCCTTCGGGAGGGAGCTGTGGAGGTGAGTGGCCTCGCGGAGGGCGAGGGCGTAGGAAGAGGTGTCTCCCAGGTGGGCGTAGGAGTGGAGGGCTTGGGCGTAGGAGTGGAGGGCGGAGGCGGGGCGGTCGGCTTCGGCGTCGAGGCGGGCGAGGCGGAGGCTGACGGCGGCGTGGGTGCGGAGGTCGCGGGTGTCCTCGGCCTCGGCCTGCGCGGCCCGGAGCAGGGGCGTCAGGGCGTCGGAGGGGAGGCCGGCCGGGTCGGCGAGGTGGGGCAGATCGTGCAGGAGGGTGAGGAGAGGCGCCGACGGAGGGGGCGGCGGCGTGACGGCGAGGGCGCGGAACCCGTCCACGATGAGGGAAGGGCGCGGGACGCGGGTGGTGATGAGGGTGAAGCAGGATTCGGCGGCGGGAAGGTGAGCCACCACATCGAAGTCATCGGGCACGTTGTCGAGGATGAGGAGGCTGCGCGGCCCCTCAGGCGGGTCGGTGGGCGCGGGCGCGGGAGCGGCACAGAGGTCGGCGTGCCGTAGTCCACCCGGGAACAGCCCGTGCGCCTGGTGGGCCCATTGGAGCGCGAGGGTGCTCTTGCCGCTCCCGGACGGCCCGGTGAGCACGACGCCCGGGGGAGGCTCGGCCTCGGAGGCGGCCCGCCACAGCGCGGCGAGTTCCGTGCCGCGGGCCGCGCGTGACGGCGGATGGTCGGGGAACGGCGCGGGCAGCCGCAGGACCAGGCGGCCGACCTGCACCGCGGTGTCCACGGGGCCGTGCACCTCCAGATGGAGGGCGGGTTCGGAGGCCGTCACGGCGCTCCGGGGGGCGGCGCGGCGCTCAGGTGCACCCCGCCGATGATCTCGGCGGCCTGGATCAGGGTGCCGACCCGGGCGTCGGGGTGGACCGTCACCGACATCGCGGCGAGCGGCGCGGCCGGGGCGGGCTGCGGGATCTTGATCTCGTCCGGCGCCGCGGGCCGGGGCGCCGGGGGCGTGGTCCGGGGGACGAGCTCGCCGTCCGCCGCGATGGGCCGTCCACCGGTCCAGATCCAGGCGTCGGCGTCGAAGGGCCCGCCGACGCGCGCGGCGGTGAAGCGGGCGGCGGCCAGGCCCGGAGGATCGCGCCGGACCACGTCGTCGTAGAAGGAGTCGGAGACCATGAGCGCAAGGCGGGTGCCCGGGTCGTCGCGCAAGGCGGCGCGCAGCACCGCCGAGTCGAGCATCCGGCAGGTCTTCACCACCGCCCGGCCGACGAACCCGTTGTCGCCGAGCCACGCGATCCCGCAGTGGACGGACACGCGCAACCGGAAAGGCACGGCTTCGCCCTCCGCGCCGAGTCCTGTCCACAGGCTGTGGACAAAGTCCGCGAGGAAGCGCGCCTCGTCGGCCGGAGGGTCGACCAGCGCGACCTCTCCGTCGCCGGAAGGCTGCCGCGCGAGGGCGACGGCCGGGGCCGCCGCGGCGTGCGCCCCCCGGAGCAGCGCCGCTAGGCCGCGCTGCACCTCCTCCTGCGCGAGATCACCGCGTCCGCTGTAGTTCTCGACGTCCACCGCGACACAGATCCGCCGCGCGGCAAGGGCAGGGTCCACAGAGCCTCCTCCGCTAACGCAAGTCGCCTCACGGCCCAGTATCGCCGTGCCCGTCCGGCTCGGTCAGCGCCTCGAGACGGGACCGAAGCCGCTCCGATACGTCCTCGACACGTCCGCCGTCGAGGGAGGCGAGCCGCGCCCTTGCGGTGCGCCACAGCGTCGCCGCCTCCGCGTCCCGCCCTCGACGCGCGGCGGCGTCCCCGAGCAGGAGCAGTGCTCGGGCCTGGTCGCCGCGGTTGCCGCGCGTCTCGTAGGAGCGCAGCGCCCTTTCGAACAGGACGAGCGCGTCGTCTTCACGGCCCCGCGATAGCAGCACCTTCGCGAGGAGTTCCAGGGTCCAGCCTTCGCTCTTGAAGGCGCCCAGTTCGGCCAGCACGCGCAGGGCCGTCCGAAGGTTGGCCTCAGCCTCCGCGTACCGTCCGAGGTCCACGTACGCCTCCCCCAGCCCGTGGTACGCCCAGGCGAGGCCGAAGCGGTCGTCGCCGCGCGTGAACGCGGCGATCTCGGTGACGCGGAGGCGCAGGGAGTGCAGCGCGTGCCCCTGCGCGCGCACGAGGTCGGCCTGCCCGTGCAGCGCCCACCCGACGGCGGTCCAGTCGCGGTCGGCCACGAAGACCCCGTGCGCGCGCAGGGTCAGCCACAGGGCCCGGTCCAGGTCTCCCTCGTCGCGCAGCAGGTTCGCCTCGGCGTGGTCGGCGTCGGCGGTCCCGCGCGGGTCCCCGGCGGTCAGCTCCCGCATCGCCGCGACCTCCTCGAAGGCCTCCTTCATCCGCATGCCCTCGCGGTAGGCGAGCGCCAGCCTCTCGTGCAGCCGCGCCGCGCGGTCCGGCTGCCCGGCCTGGGCGCACAGCCGCGCCCCCCAGCGGTGCAGCCGCTCCCAGTCGCCGAACGGCGAGTGCACGTCGACGTCGGAGGTCACCGCGCGGACGAGGGCCCAGAGCTCCTCGACGAGCCCGCTGCGGAACAGCCGGCTCCCGGCCGCGACGATGTTGTCCCATTCCTCCAGGTACCACTGCCGGGCCTCGCGGGTGTCCGGCCCGTCGAGGGCGGCGCGGTGCTCGGCGGTGCGGGCCGCGTACCAGACCGCGGTGCGGTCGGCCGCCGCGTCGCCCCGGCCGGGACCGAGCAGTTCGCGCGCGTAGAGCGCGACGAGGTCGTGCATCCGGTAGCGGGGGCCGCCGTGGCCGTCCCGGACGTCGAGCAGGTGCAGGTCGGCGAGGCCGCGCAGCCGCTCCCCCGCGTCGGGCGCGCCGGTGAGCACGGCCGCGGAGCCCGCGGTGAGGTCGGCCAGCGGCAGTGCCGCGAGCAGCCGGAAGAAGCGCCGCGCCGAGGGGTCGAGCGAGGCGTAGGAGGAGGCGAAGGTCGCCCGGACCGCCCGGTCGCCCATGCCGTCGCTGAGCGCGAACAGCCGCCCGTCGGGGCGGGCGAGGGCCGCGGCGAGGTCGGCGGCGCGCAGGCCGGGGTCGAGCGCCAGCCGCGCCGCGGCGATCCGCAGCGCCAGCGGGAGCCTGCCGCAGGCGCGCGCGATGTCCTCGGCGGTCTCCTCCCCCGCCCCGGCCGCGGTGAGCAGCCGGACGGCGTCGCGGGGGCGCAGCCCGTCGAGGGCGAAGGTCAGCGCGTCCGGCGCGGTCATGACGCGCCTGCCCGTCGCCAGCAGCAGCGAGCCGCGGGCCGGGCGCAGCAGCGGCAGCTCGGCGGGGGAGACGACGTCGTCGACGACCACGACCATCCGGCGGCCGGCGGTGACCTCCCGGAACGCCGCCGCGCGGGCCTCGCGGTCGCCGGGGATGTGCGCGGGGGAGTGCCCGAGATCGCTGAGGAGGCGCTCCAGGACCTCCATCGCGCCCAGCCGTTCGCCGCCGCTGTGCGCGCGCGCCTCGGCGAACAGGGCGCCGCCGGGGAAGCGCCCGCGGAGCCGGTGCGCCGCCTCCAGCGCCAGCGCGGTCTTGCCGACCCCGGGACGGCCGCACAGGCAGATGATCGAGGGCGCCCCGGCCGATGACGCCTGGGCGACGATCTCTTCGAGTTCCTCGGCGCGTCCGGTGAAGGCCGCGGGACGGCGCGGCAGCGTCCAGGGCGGCCCGCCTTCCGGGGCGGCGGCTCCGGTCTCGACGACGACCGATCCGATCTGGACGCGCATCGGCTACCGCATCCAGGAGGCGTAGGCGCCCGCGGTGAAGTACCGCTGGGCGAACAGGAAGAGCAGGAGCAAAGGGAGCACGTACAGCAGGGATCCCGCGGCGAGGAGGTTGTCCACGCCGTGCCCGGACGGGTCCGCGTACCCCATCGGGACGGCCACCGCCAGCGTCGTCGTCCTCTCGTCGAGGAGCAGGCGCGGGCCCGTCCAGTCGCCCCAGGCCCAGGCGAAGGTGAGCACCGCGGAGGCGGTCAGGGCGGGGCCGGACTGGGGCAGCACGACGCGCAGGAACAGGCGGACGTGCCCGCAGCCGTCGATGAAGGCGGCCTCTTCGAGCTCCCTGGGGACGGCGGCGAAGAACTGCCGGAAGAGGAAGATGATGTAGGCGTTCCCGCCGAGCCCCCACAGGACCCACGGCCAGTACGTGCCGACGAGGCCGAGTCTCGCGAACAGCAGGTACGTCGGCACGAGGGTGACGATGCCGGGCGTCATCATGGTCATCACGAGCAGCGCGAACAGGGGCTTCTCCCCGCGTGCGGTGAGGCGCGCGAAGCCGTAGCCCGCGCAGACGGAACTCGCCGTCGTGAGCACCGAGTAGAGGCAGGCCAGGATGACGGAGTTCAGGAGGTGCCCGGAGAAGTCGATCCGGGTGAACGCGTCGGCGAAGTTCCCCCAGCGGGGCTGCGCGGGCAGCCAGTGGTCCGACGCCCGCTCATCGGGGCTCTTCAGCGCCGCGAGGAACAGCCACAGGAGAGGGCTGAGGAAGAGCACCGCCAGGCAGATCAGGGCGAAGTGCAGGAGGGGATGCCTCAAGGACGACCACCCCCGGGGCCGACCAAGGTGAAGACGAACCTTCGGGAGAGCCTGAACAGCACTCCTGTGCACGCGAGGGTGAGCAGGAAGAGCACCCACAGCAGAGCCGAGGCGTATCCGAAGCGCCCTTCGGCGAAGTAGGCCACATAGACGTGGATCATGAAGAAGTAGCCGCCCTGCGGCATCGTGGTGAGGTCGCCCCCGCCGGATCCGGGGGCCAGGAGCAGCGCGGGCAGGAACGTCTGGAGTCCCGCGGTGACCCCGGTGACGGCCTGGAACAGCAGGACGGGTGAGATGAGCGGCAGGGTGACCGCGGTGAACGTGCGCAGCGCCCCCGCGCCGTCCACCAGGGCGGCGTCGAAGAGGTCGCGCGGCACGTCCTGGAGGGCGGCGAGCGAGATCGTCATGAAGCTGCCGACGCCCCACAGCGCCAGGCAGACCAGCACGGCGGTCATGTGCGGCCCCTCCGTCCAGGTGACGGCCTCGGCCCCGGCGAGCCCGAGGACCCCGTTGACGGCCCCGGTGTCGCGCGCGAACAGCGCCTTGAACGCGATCGCCGTCGCCACCGGAGGCACCACGGAGGGAAGGAAGAACGCGGCGCGGTAGAAGGCCCGGCCCGGTAGGGGGCGCTGCACGAGAACGGCCAAGAGAAGTCCGCCAAGGACGCTCGCCGGAACGGTCGCCAAGGTGAACAGGGCGGTACGGGCGAAGGCTTCGCCCGCTCGCGCGTCGTGGAGGAGTTCGGTGTAGTTGGCGGCTCCGACGAAGTCGCTGTCCTGGGAGAGCACGTCGGCGCTGGTGAGGCTCAGCCAGAAGGCGTACGCCAGGGGGAAGGCGGTGAGGGTGAGGAACCCGATGACCCACGGAAGGACGAACACGTAGAAGACGCGGCTCTTGCGGGCCGTCCCTGCGGGAGCGCTCACCCGACCCGCTCCCTCCCGCGCGCGAGGACCTCGTTGATCTCGGTGGTCAGCAGTTCGGCGAGGGCGCCGGGCGACGCGTCACGCGCGAACGCCTCGGGGACGACCCGGTTGATGACGGCGTCCAGCGCCTCCTCCCGGGCGTAGGGGGTGAAGGACAGGACCGTGAGATGGGGCAGCTCCGCGCGCTGGACCTCCAGCGCTCGCGTCTGGAACGGCTCGGCGGCGGGCAGCCGCGACCGCAGCGAGGTGAGCGGCGGCACGCCGAAGCCGCGGTCGGCGCGGTCGCGGGCGGGCGCCCCGGCGAAGTACCACTCGAAGAACGCCCAGGCGGTCTCGGGGATGGGGCAGGTCCGCGGGATCCACAGGCCCGCCGCGGCGTAGCAGGGGCTGACACGCGGCCCTCCGAACGACGGCGCGGGCATGAGCCGGGCGTCCGCGGGCAGGGCGGGCTCGTCGGCGATGAGGGCGCCGAGCCAGTACCCGGCCATGACCATCGCCATCCGCCGCGCCTGGAAGGCGGGCCACGGCCACCCGTCGGGGTTCAGGTCGACGGGGCTGAAACCGGTCCGCGCCCGGATGTAGGCGAGATACCAGCGCAGGACCTCCCTGGGCTCGGGCGCGGAGAAGTCGACGGTCGCGAGGTCGTCGCCGAAGATCCGGCCGCCCGCCGACGCCGTCATCCCCATCAGGTGGAGGAATCCGCCGAGTCCGGACACGTCGAGGCCGTAGGTGGTGGTCCGGCCACCGCTGCGGACGGTCAGGTCGCGGGCCAGGTCCAGCCAGGCGTCGTGGCCGAGAGGCCGGGACGGGTCGGGCAGGGCCACCCCGGCGCGGTCGAAAAGGGAGGCGTCGCACCAGAACATCCCGTCTTGGGAGTAGTCCTTGACGAGTCCGTACCGGGGCCCGGCTCCCTGCCGGACTCCGTCGAACCGCCACGCGTCGCCCACGGGGTCGAGGTCGGCCGCGTCGATGGCCTTGCTCGCCGTGAGGTGGGGATCGAGGTCGAGGGCGAGCCGGGACGCGGCGAGGAAGGGCGCGTCGATGGTCCCGCTCCCCCGGATGACGTCCGGGGGACCGCCTTCGGCGAGCATCGCGGTGAGCCGGGTGAGATCGGGGTCGAGCCGGCGGACCCGGACGCCGAGGACCCGTTCCGCCTCCTTGCGCGCGGCCTCGTCGAACTCGTTCGCGTGCGTCATCACGGTCAGCTCGCCGTTGTGCCGGGCGGGCTTCGCGCATCCGGCGAGGGCGGCGCCGGCCAGCGCCTGGGCGCCGAGCCCGAGGACGCCGCGGCGGGAGAGCGACCTGGCGGGGGAGGGACCGTCATGCGACCGCATAGGTGGGTTGTACCCCTAGGTCCCAGCCTTTGTCTCAGACAACAACGAAACGGTCATGCAACGACATTTATGAGCTTCCCGGTCGCAAAGATCACCGGGTCGTGGGCGTCATGAGGCGGCGGCCTCGACCGTACGGTACGGCTCGGGAACGGCATGCCCATGGGCGGTCATGACGACGCGGAGCAGATCCGGGTAGTCCGTGACGATCGCGGCGACGCCCATGCCGAGGTACCTGGCCATCGCCTCGGGGGTGTTGACCGTCCAGACCGTCACCGGGAGGCCGAGCCCGGCGGCCCGCTCGAACAGGGCCTCGTCGAGCATCGTGTACTGCGGCGAGAAGATCGTCGCGCCCTCGGCGAGCGCCGACAGGGCGGGGTCGCGCGGGTCCGCGCCGGCCAGCCAGGACGGGTCGGCCAGGGTCGGCGGCTCGGCCAGCGCCACCCGGGCCACCGACGGCTCCAGCCGCCGCGTGTGCTTGAGGAACCGCCAGTCGAAGCCGAGCAGCCGGGTGCGGTGCAGCAGGCCGTGCGCGGCGAGGACGGCGAGCACCTCGGAGACGAAGTAGGCGACCTCCGCGTCCGGCCAGGACGGGTCGGTCTTCAACTCGACGCACAGCCTTACGCTCCCGGCGGGGGCGAGCAGCGCGCACGCCTCGTCCAGCGTCGCGAGCGGCGTGCCCGGCAGCGCGAGCGCGGTGCGGCGGTAGGGATCGGCGGGATCCGCGGCGCGCACCCCGGAGTCCAGGGTCTTGAGCTGGTCGAGCCGCAGCGTCCGGATGGGCCGCCCGACGTACGGGAACTGCGGGTCCCCGGGGAAGGCCGGTCCGGTGTCCCGGGTCGTCAGCGGTGAGACGGTCTGGTCGTGGTGCAGCACCACGACGCCGTCCGCGGAGAACCCGACATCGAACTCGACGGCGTCGACGCCGAGCGCGAGGGCGTGTGCGAAGGCCGGAAGGGTGTTCTCGGGACGAAGTCCGCGAGCACCCCGATGCCCCTGGAGTTCGACACATCGGTCCATGCGCTCAAGATTACGCACAGTAATGTAACGCCCCCCGATCGTGCCGGTTGCCTGCGGAAGAACAACTCCTGGCCAGGGTAGGAGAGGCCTTCTAGCCGCCGGTCGATCGGGGGGTGTGAGAGAGGACACCCGATGTGTGCGGGGCGGCCGAGGCCGCCCCGGGTCAGATCAGATCACGCAGGGTGAGCGTTTGGTCGCGGCCGGGGCCGACGCCGATCGCCGAGATCCGGGCGCCGGAGAGCTCTTCGAGCCGCCGGACGTACGCCTGGGCGTTCGGCGGCAGGTCGTCGAACGTCTTGGCGCCCGTGATGTCCTCGCGCCAGCCCGGCAGGATCTCCAGGACCGGCTTGGCGTGGTGGAAGTCCGTCTGGTTCGACGGCATCTCGTCGTGCCGCACGCCCTCGACGTCGTAGGCGACGCAGATCGGGATCTCCTCGAGGCCCGACAGCACGTCGAGCTTGGTGAGGAAGAAGTCCGTGACGCCGTTGACCCGCGCGGCGTACCGGGCGATCACCGCGTCGAACCAGCCGCAGCGCCGGTCGCGGCCGGTGGTGACGCCGTACTCGCCGCCGGTGGTGCGCAGGTACTCGCCCATGTCGTCGAGCAGTTCGGTCGGGAACGGTCCCGAGCCGACGCGCGTGGTGTAGGCCTTCAGGATGCCGATGACGCCCGTGACCTTCGTCGGCCCGACACCCGAGCCGGCGCAGGCGCCGCCCGCGGTCGGCGACGAGGACGTGACGAACGGGTAGGTGCCGTGGTCGACGTCCAGGAGCGTGCCCTGGGCGCCTTCCAGCAGGACGACCTTGCCGGCGTCGAGCGCCTGGTTGACGATCAGCTCCGTGTTGGCGACGTACGGGCGCAGCCGCTCGCCGTAGGCCAGGTACTCCTCCACGATCGGCTCGACCAGCATCGGCCGCCGGTTGTAGACCTTGGTGAGTACCTGGTTCTTCTCCCGCAGCGACAGCTCCACCTTCTTCTGGAGGATGCCGGGGTCGAAGAGGTCCTGGATCCGGACGCCCATGCGCGCGATCTTGTCGCCGTAGGCGGGGCCGATGCCGCGGCCGGTGGTACCGATCCGGGCCTTGCCGAGGTAGCGCTCGGACACTTTGTCCAGCGCGCGGTGGTGGGGCATGATCAGATGGGCGTTGGCCGAGATCAGCAGGCGCGAGCAGTCCACGCCACGGGCCATCAGGCCCTCGATCTCGTGCAGCAGCACACCCGGGTCGATCACGACGCCGTTGCCGATGACGGGCACGACGTCAGGGGACAGGATTCCCGACGGCAGCAGGTGCAGCGCGTACGACTTGTCCCCGATGACGACGGTGTGTCCGGCGTTGTTGCCCCCCTGGTAGCGGACGACGTAGTCGACCTTCCCGCCAAGCAGGTCGGTCGCCTTTCCCTTGCCTTCGTCGCCCCACTGAGCACCGACGAGCACGATGGCCGGCATCTGACGATCTCCTTCAAGGCCAATAGAAAAGCCCCTGATCGCAAGCGAACAAGGGGCCTCTTGCGATCAGATACTACCCGGCGCAGTCCGGCAGGGAAACTGCGACGTCAGGCCAGGGCCTGCGCGGCGGTCTCACTGGAGTCCCGGAGGAACGTCCGGCAGCGCTCGGCCTCTCCGTCCTCACCGATCGCGGCGGCCGCCCGGCCGAGTGCGGCCAGCGCCCGCAGGAAGCCGCGGTTGGGCACGTGCTCCCACGGAACCGGCCCGTGGCCCTTCCAGCCGTTGCGGCGCAGCGCGTCCAGGCCGCGGTGGTAGCCGGTGCGGGCGAACGCGTAGGACTCGATGACGTCTCCGCGCTCGAAGGCGCCTTCGGCGAGGACCGCCCAGGCCGCCGCGTAGGTCGGGAACTTGGCGGCCACCTCGTGCGGCTCGACGCCGTCGGCGAGGAGCTTCGCCGCCTCGGGCTCATCGGGAAGAAGGGTGGGGGCCGGGCCGCCCAGCAGGTTCTGGCTCATACCCGCATGCTAGGCATCCCGGCCCCCGCCCTTGGCCGCAGGGCCTTACTTGATCTTCTTGCCGGCCGAGAGCAGGTCCTCACAGGCCGTCACGATCCGGGCGGTCATGGACGCCTCGGCGGCCTTGCCCCAGGAGCGCGGGTCGTACAGCTTCTTGTTGCCGACCTCGCCGTCGACCTTCAGCACGCCTTCGTAGTTGCGCAGCATGTGGTCGGCGACCGGACGGGTGAACGCGTACTGGGTGTCGGTGTCGATGTTCATCTTGATGACGCCGTAGGAGAGGGCCTCGCGGATCTCCTCCAGCGTGGAGCCGGAACCGCCGTGGAACACGAGGTCGAACGGCTTGTCCTTGCCGTACTTGGCGCCGACGGCGTCCTGGAGCTCCTTCAGGACCTCCGGGCGCAGCTTCACGGCGCCGGGCTTGTACACGCCGTGCACGTTGCCGAAGGTCGCGGCGAGGATGTACCGGCCCTTGTCGCCGGTGCCGACCGCGGCGGCGGTCTCCAGGGCGTCCTCGACCGTGGTGTACAGCTTCTCGTTGATCTCGTGCGAGACGCCGTCCTCTTCGCCGCCTACGACGCCGATCTCCATCTCCATGACCGTCCTGGCCTTGACGGACTCGGCGAGCAGGTCGACCGCGATCTCCAGGTTCTCCTTCAGCGGCACGGCCGAGCCGTCCCACATGTGCGACTGGAACAGGGGCTCCTGGCCGCGCGCGACGCGCTCCTGGGAGATCTTGATCAGCGGCCGCATGAAGCCGTCGAGCTTGTCCTTCGGGCAGTGGTCGGTGTGCAGCGCGATCTGCACGTCGTACTCGGCGGCGACGACGCGGGCGTACTCGGCGAACGCCGCGGAGCCGGTCACCATGCTCTTGAGGGAACCGGACAGGTACTCCGCCCCACCGGTCGACACCTGGATGATGCCGTCGCTCTCCGCCTCGGCGAAGCCGCGCAGGGCGGCGTTGAGCGTCTGGCTGGAGGTCACGTTGATCGCCGGATAGGCGAATCCGCCCTGCTTGGCGCGGTCGAGCATCTCCGTGTAGACCTCGGGAGTGGCGATGGGCATGCTGCGTTCCTCTCATCCGGGGCAGGTCAGCCGCCGTGCACGCACGACGGTGCCGCAGGAGGGTGCGGCGATGGTCTGCCTCTGCCTCCTACTATCTCGTACGCCTTCGGAGCGGCCCCGGATGGGGTTTGGCGGGGGTCGGGTGGAAAGCCGTGACTGGGGTAGTGAACACTGGTTGGTCTCATGGGTCACGGATGTGTAGTTTCGTTCGCCGGACCCCACTTGTGTCGCTAGTCTCATCCCGTGGGCCGTCACCGAAATGACCCTCGTGGTCTCGTCAACATCCTGATCATCGCCGTGGGCGTAGCGCTCGCCCTCGGTCTGGTGGTGGTCGGTGGTACAGCCCTGGTGAGTTCGATGAAATCCGAGGCGGTGGGCCCCTCGGAGTCGGACCCCGGGTCCTCGGCCTCGATGAGCGCGTCCATCGAGGGCAAGCGCACGGTCTACGCGACGATCAAATTCGTGAAAAAAGTCGACGTCTTCGCGGCAGGCCCCGGCAATTCGCCCGTCTACTGGCGCGGGCAATTCGGCAAGGGCGACGAGCGCGAGGTGCTGTGGCCCGACGTGGACGTCACGATCGGCGACTCCGCGGCCGTCCAGGTGAAGGTCGACGGCAAGGCGATCGAGCTCCCCTCCGGCAAGATCACGATCTCCTTCGTCAAGGGCTCCGCCAAGGCCCGCAGCGTCGAAAGCTGACCGCGGACCCCGGCGGGGATGGGCGTCTTCCGCGCCCTACAGGCCCAGGGCCGCCAGGTCATAGGCGTACCGGTACTCCAGGCCCGCCGCGGTGATCGGCTCGGCCGCGCTGCGCTCCACCACGGTGGCCACGCCGACGACCGTGGCCCCGGCCTCGCGGGCCGCCTCGACCGCGGTGAGCGGGGATCCACCGGTCGTCGAGGTGTCCTCCACGATGAGCACCCGCTTCCCGGCGATGTCCGGGCCCTCGATCCGCCGCTGCATCCCGTGCTGCTTGGCGGCCTTGCGCACCACGAACGCGTCGAGCCGCTGACCGCGCGCGGCCGCCGCGTGGAGCATCGCCGTGGCGACAGGGTCGGCGCCGAGGGTGAGGCCGCCGACGGCGGTGTAATCGAGGTCGGTCGTCAGGTCGAGCATGACCTTGCCGATCAGCGGGGCGGCCTGGCCGTCAAGGGTGACCCTCCGCAGGTCCACGTAGAACGCGGCCTTCCGGCCGGAGGAAAGGGTGAAGTCGCCGTGCACCACGGCCTTCGTCTTGATCTCTTGCAGTAGCTCTTCGCGGTCACTCACGCGTCAAGCCTAGGGTCGACGGGGTCCCGGTCGGCACTCGGGTGGGTGCGGGATGTAACGATGGGTCCATGACGCCAGGCACTCTCGTTCTCCTCGGCGCACCGCTTCCCGGTGGGCTGGCCGACGAACTGCGTACGCAAGGGCTGCACGTCGTCGTTCCGCAGCCCACAGATGATCCGGCCACCGGCGCCCGCTACATCGCGGGCTCGTCCCTGGCCATCGCCGCCGCGGCCCCGGAGGCCCCGCTGGTGCTGGTCGGGCACGGGTGCGCCGGACCCTTGCTGCCCTCGCTCGCCGGGGCCCAGAAGGCCGCGCACAGGCTGGTGGGCGGCTACGTCTTCCTCGACGCCGATCTGCCGGCCCACGGCGGCGACTGGCCGGACGCGCCCTGCGCGTTCCTCGCCACGTCGCCCGACGACGTCAGGTTGAAGGCGGCCAGGGCCCGTGCCTGGGAGACCGCCCATACGGCTCCGGAGAACCTGTCGGAGACGCTCAGCAAGCTGATCGCCCAACTCTGAACCGGCCGCCTTCCCGGCGGGCGCGACGAGCGCGGCACGTGCGACGTGCCGCGCTCGTCGCGTGTCGCGTGTCGCGTGTCGCGGGGCGGCCCGGGGCGCGGTAGGAGAAGATCGGGTAAAGATCCCCGCGACTACGGGTCATGACCTCGTTCGCGGAAACACCCCTAAGCACTGTCCGTAGCCAATAGATTACTCTGCGGCTGCAAAGGGGGTGCCATGGGGGAGCAGAAGGCCGTCGGGCCGAGCGACGCCGAGCTCATCGAGCGGATTCGGCAAGGCGAGACCGCTGGGTACGGGGTGCTGTACGAACGGCACAAGGAGGCGGCGCGACGCCTCGCGCGGTCGCTCGTGGACGGCGACGCCGAGGCCGACGACGCCGTCGCCGACACCTTCACGAGGGTCCTCGCCGTGCTCCAACGCGGCGGAGGCCCGGAGGACGCGT
Source organism: Actinocorallia herbida (assembly GCF_003751225.1). Lineage (NCBI taxonomy): Bacteria > Bacillati > Actinomycetota > Actinomycetes > Streptosporangiales > Thermomonosporaceae > Actinocorallia > Actinocorallia herbida. Next base: position 8,932,060 of record NZ_RJKE01000001.1, on the reverse strand, counting down.
TCCGGCCCTATCTGCTCACCTCGCTTCGCAGGACCGTCGTCGACCGCTACCGGCGGCGCTCCCGCGAGACGAGCACCGACGCCATCGAGAGCTACGACCCGGGCGTTCCGTTCGTCGATCCGGCACTGGCAGGGCTGGAGAACGAGCTGATCGTCCGGGCGTACCTCTCCCTGCCGGACCGGTGGCAGGCGGTGCTGTGGCACACCGTCGTCGAGGGGGAGAAGCCCGCTGAGGCGGGCAAGGTCCTCGGGCTCAGCGCCAACGGCACCGCCGTGCTCGCGCTCCGCGCCCGGGAAGGGCTGCGCCGCGCCTACCTGAGGATGCACGCCCCGGCCCACCCGGACGCGGCCTGCGCGCCCGTGCTCGACATGCTCCCCGCGCTCGTCCGCGAACCCGCGAGGTCGCGCGGCCGGGAGCGGATGGACAGGCACCTGCGCGAATGTCCCTTCTGCAAGGGCATCTACGAGGAGCTGTCCTCGCTCAACGACGGGCTCGGCGTGACCGTGGGGCCTCTCGTCCTCGGCCTCGCCGCGTCCTCCTACCTCACCAAGGGCGCTTTCGCGGCCCTCGGCCTGCTCTGGGGCCGGGTCCCGAAGCAGGGCCGCAGGGCCACCGCCGCGGGCGTCGCGGCCGCCCTGGTGGCCGCGGCGGCCATGGCCTGGCCCGCCTCGAACACCGAGCCGGCCTCGCCCGGGGCGCCCGGCGCTCCCCCGGCCGTCGCGGACCCTCAGCCGTCCCAGGCGCCCGCGGACCCTTCCGCGGGCGCACAACCCGCGAAGCCTCCCGGGCCGCCGGTCCAGTTCGCCGTGCCCGACCCGCCCGCCGCGCCCGCGGTGCCCGGGGCGCCGGGGGCGCCTGCCGTGCCCGCGGTGACCTCGACGTCCCCGGCCGTCACGTCCGCCCCGCCCTCCCCGGTGCTGCGCGCGGAGATCGGGACGGTCGGGGCCCTGCTGCCCGGCAGCCGGGGGATCATCGCCCTGGCCGTCCGGAACGAGGGGCGCGGCAGGTCCGGCGACCTCATCGCCGACGTGACCCTCCCCTCCGGAGTCGTCCTCGACGGGGCGGGCACCGGACGGGCCTCGGCCCGGTGGGTGTCCCGGGTGCCTTTCGGCGACGGCTGGTCCTGCCGCCCCGCGGCCGAAGCCCTGCGCTGCACCCGTGCGGGCCTTCCCGCCGGACGTTCTTCGGCGGCCTACCTTCACGTGAACGTAGCGCCGGGCGCCCAGCGGGGCGTGGTCCCGTCCGTCGCGGTCCGATCCTCCGGCACCCGGGTGACGGCGCGAGGCAAGGCGGGCGTCCTGGCCGCAGGGCTTCCCGCGCGGTACGCGGTGGACGGACGGGTGCGCGTCCAGCGGGTCGGCAACGCCCTGCTGAGCTGCCGCGAGGCCGAGCACGGCTGCGCCGAGGCCAGGCAGCGCAAAGGCGGCAGGCTCGACAACGACCTGTGGAAGATGGCCTCCCTCGACCTCGACGAGGACCCGGCCACCACCCGGTCCAGCTCGGCGCGCCTCGCCCTGCCCGGACGGGTGCTCTTCGCGGGCCTGTACTGGTCCGGCACGGGCCGGGAAGGCGCCATGGCCAAGCTGCGCGCCCCCTCCGGTGGCTACAAGGCGGTCGAAGCGGAGGAGACGGACATCGTCGACCTCCCGGGCTTCCCGGCCTATCAGTCCTTCGCCGACGTGACCGCGCAGGTGAAGGCGGGCGGCACAGGCGACTGGACGGTCGCGGACGTGCAGGGCGGCGAAGGCGTCGGCCACTACGCGGGCTGGAGCCTCGTCGTCGTGTCAGAGGACGTCTCGGCCCCGCTCAGCCGCGCGATGGTGCTCGACGGAGCGCGCGCGCTCGGACCCACCGGAGCCGACACCCTCCAGGTGCCGTTGGACGGCCTCCTGCCCGCGGCGATCCCCGCCGAACTCGGCTTCGTCGCCTGGGAGGGGGACGAGGAGCTGGCCGACGACGGGATCGTCCTGGACGGCAAGAAGCTCGGCGGCCCCAACGCGTTCAGGAGCGTCGCGGAAGGAGCACTCGGGCAATCCCTCACTTTCGGCGTCGACGTGGTGGGGCACGACGCGGAACTCGGCGGGAAGTCATCCGTCGCCCTCACCACCAAGGCCGATGCCTATGTGGCCGGTGTGGTGACGGTAACGGCTCCCCTGCGGAGCTGACCGTTGTCGAGATCCGCCGTAAAGAACGTGTGAACTCCTTAACGGACAGTCCGGAACGGCTGGTAGCGTCCGCGCTCAGCCACCGTCATCGGCCACTCCACCTGCCTCCTCACCCTTGCGCCCGGCATGCGCGCGGTAAGAGGATGGCGAATCACCGGAACGGCTTACGGCGGGAGTGGCTTTCATTAGGCTAGAGCCGCCCGGGCTCTGAGCTGGGTCGATTCGGGTCGCAGACCTCCACTCGGGGTCGGAGAGGTGTTGCCTTGTGGAACGCTGTGCGCTCTTCGTAGACGCCGGTTACCTGCTGGCTGACGGCGCGATGGCGGTGCACGGAGTCCGCCAGCGCGAGCAGGTGTCCTGGGACTTCCCCGGGCTGCTCCAACTGCTGGGCAACCTCGCCCGGGAACGCGCCGGAATGCCGCTGCTGCGCTGCTACTGGTACGAGACCAGCGTGGAAGGGCGCCGGACTCCCGAGCACGAGGCGCTCGCCGACCTCCCCGGGCTGAAGCTGCGGCTGAGCCGGAGCCGTCCGGGCCGCCGCGAGAGCGTCGACGCCGAGCTGCACCGGGACCTCATGACCCTCGCCCGCAACGGGGCCATCGCCGACGCCGTCGTGGTGAGCGGAGACGAGGACCTCGCCGCCGTGCTCCAGGACGCCCAGGACCTCGGCATCCGGGTCACCGTCGTGCACGTCGCGGTGGAAGGCAACTGGACCATCTCCCGGGTGCTCCGCCAGGAGTGCGACGACCTCATCGAGATCGGCGCCGGGCACCTGCGGCCCTACGCCTCGGCCGCGCCAGCCGCCGAGCGTCCGGCCGAGCCTCCGGCGCAGAGCCCGGTGCCCTCGTCCATGCCCGCCTCCCTGGCGAGCGTGCTCGCCGCCTCTTCGAACGGCTCCTCCCTCAGCTCCCTGACCAACGGCCTGACCTCGGCGGCCTCGGCCCCGGTCGCGCACCACACTCCGGCTCCCGCGCCCGTCGTGGCGCCGCAGCTCCCGGCGCCGTCCACCACCGGCTCCAATGTCCTCAGCGGCATCCCCTTCTCCACCCCGTCGGCCGCGCCGGCTCCCGCGCCGCCCACCCAGCCGAGTTACGCCACCCCCGTCGCGGAGCCGACCTATGCCAGTCCTGTCGCGGAGGCGAGCTACGCCAGTCCCGTGGCGGAGCCGAGCTATCTGACCTCGGGCACGGTCACCCCCAATCCGTTCGCGGTTCCGGCCCCGGCGCCCTCTTCCTACGGCACGGCGTCAGCACAGTTCGGCACCACGTCCTCGCCCTTCGGCTCCCTGCCGCCCTCCTCCTATCCGCTCACGCCCCCGCCGACCCCTGCCGCGCCCGTCCACTCGGCCTACAGCGCCTCGCCCGCGCTGCCGGTCGTGCCGCAGCCGGCGGTGCCCTCACCCGGGCCGAGCCTTTCCGACGCGGTGAAGGCGGCGCACACCGAGGGTCAGGACTTCGGCGAGTCGGTGGCCCGCGACGCGCCGGCCCTGTGGTTGGAGGCCGTGCTCGCCCGCAAGCCGCGTATGCCCTCCGACCTCGAGGCCCGGCTGCTCCAAGGCTCGGCGCTGCCGATCGACTTCCTGCTGCACGACGAGGTTCGGCACTCCCTGCGCCGCGGATTCTGGGACGCGCTCGAGCGCTCCCGTCGGTGACCTCGCCGCCACCTTCCGCTGATCTTGAGTAATCTCCCGGTTTTGCCGGGGGAGCGCGGGTAACGTCTAAGCCGTGACCCACGTGACCGAAGGCGACCTCGACGACCTGGAGTTCGACAGCCTGCGGACGGGAGATCACCGCTCCGCAGCCGTGACCTTCGCCGACTGGGCGGACAACGCCACCACGGATGAGGGCCTGACCCGCGCGATGCTGCTGCTGCGCGCCGGCGAGCAGTTCCAGCACGCGGGCGAGCACTCCCACGCGGCCGAGGTGTACCGCCGTGCCATCGAAGACGGCGGGGAGACGTACGGCGACGCCCGTGTCTACCTCGCAGACGCACTCCTGAAGCTCGGCGACAACGCAGGTGCCATCGGCCTGCTCGCCGAGATCCGAGAGAGCGCCCCGACCGACCCCGAGGTGTTCCGCTCCGTCGCCGAGATCCTCTACGAGCACGGCGACCTGCTCGGCGCGCACACCTGGTCCACGCACGGTGCCGACCTGGTGCTCGCGCTGCCCGAGCGGACCCGCGGCGACGCCGCCGAGAGCCTCGAGGGCCTGCTCCGCCTGCGGTTCCGCGCCCGAGTCGACCTTGGCAGACCCGAGGACGAATACGACGCGCTCCTGGACGCCTGAGCCAGGGAGCTCCTCCGCGCAGGCGCGCTCTCGGCGCGCCTCCGCGCGCCTCCGCGCGTTCTTCCCTTCGCGAGCCACGGCCGCACCCGGCCCCGGCGCGCCCGAGCCCACATCGCCGAGGCCGCCGCCCTCCCCGCGCCGTGCCTCTGCCGACCCTCACTCGCGCCTTTCCCGACGCCTATTCGGACGGACATTCGCCACTTGTCGCAAGTGGACATCACCGCGCCATCCTCGACCCTGACCGTACGCTGATCAGGACTCGACCAGAGCGGAGAGAGGCGCGCATGACGGACGAAGAAGCCCCCACCCCCTTGAGCGGCGCCCGCGCCATATGGCAGAACAGCGTGGACAGTGCCATACGCCAGTTCGTGAAGGGAAGCGGCCGCCTGCCGACCGACGACGAAACCGCCAACATCCACAGGCAGATCGACAACATCCTGACCCAGCTCGGCTGCCGCCCCGAGACCGAGGACCAACGCTAGGCACGCCAGGCGGCCGCCATCTCGCACCCGGCCCCGGAAATGTCCTCTGACCAGGCATGATGTCCTTGACCGTTGGACCCTCTACGGTCCCGAGCAGCGGAACGCAGCCGGCACCGGCCGCGCACGGCGGGACAAGATCGTCCGCTGCCGCCCCGATTCCCAGGTCAGCGCCGCACTTCAGACGGCAAGAAGCGGCTTCGGAGATCATCCGGAGCCGCCCCGGGGTCATCGTTATCCGTGGACGGCTTTCCGGCATGGCGAATCCGCGGCACGGCCCAGGTCGAGCGGGATGAATCGCCGGATCAGCCGGGATCGGCCGGGATCAGCCGGGTCTGCTTCGGGTCCAGTGGGGCGGAGCGCAGGACGCGCAGGGTGGTTCCTGTGGCGGGGGTGTGCCAGACGACGGAGTCCGGGGTGATCGTGGCGATGGCGTTCTTGAACCAGGGACCGTCGGTGAGGCGCCAGCCGAACGGGGGGCGCCGTACCCCCGTGGTCTTGGCGAAGAGGCGGGCAGGGCCGCCCAGCAACCGCAGGCAGGCGATCCGGTTCGCCCACTTGAACGGGCCGCCGAGCGGGTTGCGGAACGGCGAGCAGACCGCCTGGAAGATCGGCAGGCCGCCGTCGGCCTTGGCCAGGTAGCTGTAGTGGATGTCGCCGCCGAGGAACGCGATGTTCTTCGGTGGGGCGCCGCGCCCGCCGCGTGTCACTTCGAGCACCGCTCGCGAGACCGCTTCGAAGCTCTCCCGGAACGCCGCCCAGTGCTCCAGGTCGGCGAACTGCCGAAGCTTCTCGCCGAACCCGTCGAGGCTCCGCTCGGCCACCGGCTCGTTCCAGGCCTCCGCGTAGTGGATCACCGGGGGCAGGAGGAACGGCAGCGAGCTCGCGATGAGGAGCTGGTCGACCCCGCCCGTCAGCTGCTCGTCCAGCCAGGACTGTTCGGCGTCGTCGAGCATGGCGCGGCGGGTCGGCGTGAGCAGCCGGGACGCCCGGCTGTCCACGACGACGACCCGGGTCCGGCCCAGCTCGAAGCGGAAGGACCATCGGGCCGTCGAGGGCTCCCGGTCGGCCAGGTCGGCGAATTCGTCGAGCGCCGCGCCGCCGTCGGCCGCGCCGCGGACCGCCGCCAGCACCTTGTCGGCGCGCCGCTCCTCGGGCGAGAGGTTCCCGAGGTGCTGGTAGATCCAGTAGGCACCGATCCCGCTGACGACCCGCTGCCGCCACCAGGCCACCCCGGCCATCGACTGCCGCCACGCGTAGGAGGTGTTCCAGTCGTCGCGGACGTCGTGGTCGTCGAAGACGCTGCGCGTCGCCACCGTGGACAGCAGCCAGCGCACGGCGGGGTCGGTCGTCCAGGCCAGCCGGTACAGCTCGGTGTACTCCTCGAAGTCGGCGATCTCCTCGCCGGGCGGGGCGGAGATGTCGCGGCGGCCGCTGATGAACGCCCGCATGCGCTCGCCCGTGCCGTCGGCGTAGACCTGGTCGCCGATCATCAGCAGGACGTCGGGGAAGTCCGCGCCGTTCTTGAGCGCGTGCGCGAACGCGCTCAGCGCGTCGATCCCGTGGGTCTCGGTCGCCGCGGGCGCCACCCGGCACGACCCGAACGCGACGGCCGCCGGCCGGGCCGGGTCGACGGTCCGGATGACGCTCGGCGGGAACTCGCTGCCCGCTTCCGGCCACACCCGCCGCCCGTCGAGCTGCACCTCGTAGGGGGTCGCGGACCCGGGCTCCAGCCCATCGACGTCCACCAGCGCGTAGTGGTGCCCGTGCACGGCGAAGGTCCGCTCGGTCCGCCCCAGCACGGTCACCTCGCAGGCCTCGGTGGTCTCCACCCAGACCGTCGCCCCGCGCTCCCCGACCCACCGCAGCAGCGGCCCCAGCACCAATCCCGTCATACCCCCCATTGCATCGGAACTCCCGCCCCCCGTCCACACACCCCGCCCTGCCCCCGTCCGGCGGCTCGAAGTGGTCGGCCCGGTACCGGACAACACGCATACACGCCGACTGAACACCGCTTGATTCAACAAAGCGGACATGGCCCGCACCCATAACGGGTGCGGGCTTTCCCCCGCCCGCCCGGAGCCCGGCGAGGTCGTGCGCCGGGTGCGGTGTCACGGGGCGAGGCGGGTGGACTTCCCGGGAACGCGGGAGGTCAGCGGCCCGCGCGGTTGTTCATGCGGCGGGTGGGCAGGGTCCGGGCGTTGCCGCGGGAGCGCTGGGCGAGCGCGGCGGCGCGCCGGTCGGTGCGCTTGAGCGCGGTCTTCCTGCCGGTCTTGCGGACGGTGTCGGGCTTGGCGGGCACGGAGGACTCCTCGGATTCGGGCGACGGCGCGGGCAGCGCGTCCGTCGTGGAGACCGGCAGGCCGGGAACGGGGAAGCGTGCGGCCGACTCGCCACCGGGCACCACGGGGAGGGAGGCCGGGAGCACCGCGGACAAAGCGGTCACGGGTACGCCGGCCGTCGACGGGTCGGTCGCGACGGCGGAGGTGGAGGAAGAGGTGGCGGGCATGCGCGACTCCTGGCGGTCGGTTCCGGCGGTCTCGGCTGAGGGGCGGGCGGTCGTGGTCGCGGCGGAAGCCACGGAGGACGCACCGGTCGGCTGATGGGTGGCGGGCATGCGCGGCTCCTGGTGGTCGGCGGTGGCGGGGCGGGTGGTCGCGGACGCGGCGTCGGGTGCCGAGGGGTGGGTGGAGGCGGGCATGGTGGCTCCTGGGAAGGGCTGTGGTGCATGCGTCGGCGGCGACATGAATGGCACGAGGAAAGGCGAATACGACGAGTGGCGCATTCATGGGCTCGCGGAAAAGAACTGTCGGCCGGGGCGCATGAAGGAATTCCGGAAAGGGTCCGGTGAAAGAGAAGGCGCGTGGTCCGGTAGCCGAAGGCGAACGGCAAAGGAGCCGACAGGCGCACTGTCTCGATGAGAAGGGTGCACAGGTGGGGTCGCTGTGATGGCGGGCGCTCCACGGCGCCTCAGGCCCACCTCGTGCTGCGGGAGCCGCTCGGCGGCTCGACCGGAAGGGATCAGATCTCCATGACGGAGACATTAGCCCGGCCCCGCACCGGACGTCAACACCTTTCTGTGAAGTGCCCGGAATTCACCCGGCACGGTGCGGAGGAAAGGTCGAAAAATGGAGCGGCCCGCGCCCCCGGGGAGGGGGTGCGGGCCGGGGAAAGGCGCCGGATCAGCGCTTGCTGAGCGGGACCGTGGAGTGGACCGCCAGCTTGTCCGTCGCCGGGTCGACCTCGACGGTGACCTCGGAGCCGTCGCGGATCTTGCCCGACAGGAGGCCGCGGGCGAGCTGGTCGCCGATCGCGGTCTGCACGAGGCGGCGCAGCGGACGGGCGCCGTAAGCCGGGTCGAAGCCTGTCCGGGCGAGCCACGCGCGGGCGTCGGCCGAGACCTTGAGCGAGAGCTGCCGGTCGGCGAGCCGGTCGGCCAGGCGGTGCACCTGCAGGTCGACGATGTCGGCGAGCTCGTCCTGGGACAGCGCGTCGAAGACGATCACGTCGTCGAGCCGGTTCAGGAACTCTGGCTTGAACGCCATCCGGACGGTCTTCATGACCGCCTCCCGCTGGGCCTCCTTGCTCAGCGACGGGTCGACCAGGTACTGCGACCCGAGGTTGGAGGTGAGGATGAGGATGGTGTTGCGGAAGTCGACGGTGCGGCCCTGGCCGTCGGTGAGGCGGCCGTCGTCGAGCACCTGGAGCAGCAGGTCGAAGACCTCCGGGTGGGCCTTCTCGACCTCGTCGAGCAGCACCACGCTGTACGGCCTGCGGCGCACCGCCTCGGTGAGCTGCCCGCCCTCCTCGTATCCCACGTAACCGGGAGGGGCTCCGACGAGCCGGGCGACACTGTGCTTCTCGGAGTACTCCGACATGTCGATCCGGGTCAGCGCCCGCTCGTCGTCGAACAGGAAGTCCGCGAGCGCCTTCGCCAGCTCGGTCTTGCCGACGCCGGTCGGGCCGAGGAACAGGAACGAGCCCGTCGGCCGGTCGGGATCGGCGACGCCCGCACGGGAGCGGCGGACCGCGTCGGACACCGCGATGACCGCGTCGCGTTGCCCGATCAGGCGGGCGCCTATGACGTCCTCCATGCGCAGCAGCTTCGCCGTCTCGCCTTCCAGGAGCCGCCCCGCCGGGATCCCCGTCCACGCCGACACCACGTCGGCGACGTCGTCGGGCCCGACCTCCTCCTTCACCATCGCGCCGCGGGTCTCGGCCTCCTCCGACGCCTGGGAGATCTCCTTCTCCAGGGTCGGGATCTCGCCGTACAGCAGCCGCGACGACGTCTCGAAGTCGCCTTCGCGCTGCGCCCGCTCGGCGAGGCTCTGCAGGTCGTCGAGCTTCTTCTTGAGCTCGCCGACCCGGTTCAGGCCGGCCTTCTCCTGCTCCCAGCGGCCGACGAGGCCGTGCAGGTGCTCCTGCTTGTCGGCGAGGTCGGCGCGGAGCTTCTCCAGCCGCTGCCGGGACGCCTCGTCGGACTCCTTGGCGAGCGCGAGCTCCTCCATCTTCATCCGGTCGACCGTGCGCTGGAGCTGGTCGATCTCGACCGGCCGGGAGTCGATCTCCATCCGCAGCCGGGAGGCGGCCTCGTCGACGAGGTCGATCGCCTTGTCCGGCAGGAACCGCGAGGTGATGTAGCGGTCCGACAGCGTGGCCGCGGCGACCAGCGCCGAGTCGGAGATCTGCACCTGGTGGTGCGCCTCGTACCGGCCCTTGAGGCCGCGCAGGATCGCGATGGTGTCCTCGACCGACGGCTCGCCCACGAACACCTGCTGGAAGCGGCGCTCCAGCGCGGGATCCTTCTCGATCCGCTCGCGGTACTCGTCCAGCGTGGTCGCGCCGATCATGCGGAGCTCACCGCGCGCCAGCATCGGCTTGAGCATGTTGCCCGCGTCCATCGCGCCCTCGGCCGCGCCCGCCCCCACGACGGTGTGCAGCTCGTCGATGAACGTGATGATCTGTCCCTCGGACTCCTTGATCTCGTTCAGGACGGACTTGAGCCGCTCCTCGAACTCGCCGCGGAACTTCGCGCCCGCGACCATCGCGCCGAGGTCGAGCGAGATGAGCCGCTTGTCGCGCAGCGACTCCGGCACGTCGCCGGTGACGATCCGCTGCGCCAGCCCCTCGACGACGGCGGTCTTGCCGACGCCGGGCTCGCCGATGAGCACGGGGTTGTTCTTGGTGCGCCGCGACAGCACCTGGACGGTCCTGCGGATCTCCCCGTCCCTGCCGATGACGGGGTCGAGCTTGCCGTCCCGCGCCTTCTGGGTGAGGTCGACGCCGTACTTCTCGAGCGACTGGAAGGTGTCCTCGGGGTTCTCGCTGGTGATGCGCCCGTGCCCGCGGACCTTCTCGAACGCGTCGAGCAGGGCGTCGGGGGAGGCGCCGTACTCGCGCAGCAGGTCGGCGACCTGGCCGCCGTCCGTCGCGAGGCCGACCAGGAGGTGCTCGGTGGAGACGTACTCGTCCTGGAGCTGGCGGGCGCGTGACGCCGCGGTGTTCAGCGAGGCGAGGAGCTGGCGCGAGGTCTGGGGCGCCGCCACCGTCGATCCCTGCGCCTTCGGCAGGTTCGCGATGAGCTCCTCCGTGCGCCGCCGGATCGCCGACGGGTCCGCGCCCACCGCCTCCAGCAGCGGGACCGTCGTGCCCTCGCTCTGCGCCAGCAGCGCCGCGAGGAGATGGGCCGGCTCGACCTGGGGACTGCCCTCCGAGGCCGCCCGGCGGACCGCGACCGAGACCGCGTCCTGGCTCTTGTTGGTCAGCTTGTAGTCCATTGGATCAAACCCCCGGGTTCAAAAATCCTTCAGTCTTGCTGCTTTCGCCAGAGGACGACCCCGGTCTGGCGGATCGGGACCAGATCGCCCCCGCGCCCCTCCCCGCGCATCTGCGCGAGTCTGGCGGCGACGGCACGGGTGGACTCGAGTTCGTTGCCCAGCTCCTCGACGAGCCGTCTCAGCCGTCCGAGCTCATTGCGCAGCTCGTCGTTGGAGCGCTGGAGTTCGAGGATCTTGCTGATGCCCGCCAGGTTGACCCCCTCCTCCTGGGAGAGCCGCTGGATCTCGCGGAGCGCCGCGATGTCGCGCGCGGAGTACCGGCGGCCCCGGCCGGACGCCCGGCCGGGGGAGACCAGCCCCATGCGGTCGTAGGTGCGCAGCGTCTGCGGGTGGAGACCCGACAGTTGCGCCGCGATCGAGATGACATAGACCGGGGTGTCGTCGGGGAAGTCCACTTACCCCTCCCTAGCCTGCTGCACCAGGGTCTGGCGCAGGTCGTCGCCGCGATGGGTCTCCGACAGGTCGGTGAGCGACTTGCGCTCCTCGTCCGTCAGCTTCTGTGGCACGTTCACCTCGATGGTCGCCAGGAGATCGCCCCTGGAACCGTCGCGGCGGGTCGCGCCCCTGCCGCGCACCCGGAAGGTCCTGCCGTTCGGGGTGCCCTCGGGAATGCGCAGCTTGACGGGCTGGCCGCCGTGCACCGGCACCATGATCTCGGCGCCGAGCGCGGCCTCGGGGAACGTCACCGGGACGGTCACCATGAGGTTGTCGCCGTCGCGGCCGAAGACGGGATGTCCGGAGACCTTGAGCTTGACGAGCAGGTCGCCCGCCGGGCCGCCGCTCTCGCCGGGCGCGCCCTTGCCCTTGAGCCGGATGGTCTGGCCGTCCTTGACGCCCGCGGGGATGCGCGCCTGGATGGTGCGGGTGCCGATGGCCCGGCCGCTGCCGTTGCAGGTCGGGCACGGGTCGTCGACGACCATGCCGCGGCCGTGGCAGTGGCTGCACGGCTCGGCGAACCCGAAACCGCCCATGTTGCGGGTCTCCTGGCCGGTGCCTTCGCAGTAGGGGCAGACCCGAGGCAGGGTGCCCGCCTTGGCTCCGGTGCCCCGGCAGGTCTGGCAGGGCGCCTCGGAGGACAGCCGGAGCGGGACCGTGATCCCGTCCAGCGCCTCGCTGAAGGTCAGGGTCACCTCGGACTCGACGTCCTGGCCGCGCCGCGGCCTGCGGGTGGAGGTGGTGCGGGTCTGGCCGCCGCCGCGGCCGAAGAGGCCGCCGAAGAGGTCGCCCAGGCGCTCGCCGGCGCCGGCCCCTCCCGGGGCGTTGCTGCCGAAGAGATCGTTGAGGTCGAAACCCTGCGGACCTCCGCCCGGACCGCCCCCGCGGAACGCGCCCCCGTACGCCCTGACCTCGTCGTACTCCTTGCGGCGCTTGTCGTCGGACAGGACGTCGTAGGCCTCGGAGATCTCCTTGAAGCGCTCCTCGGCCTCGGCGTCGCCCTTGTTGGCGTCGGGGTGGAACTTGCGAGCGAGCTTCCGGTAGGACTTCTTGATCTCGTCCTGGGTGGCGGTCTTGGCGACACCGAGGGACTTGTAATAGTCCTTCTCAAGGTAGTCCTTGGTGCTCACCGGCTCCCCTTCGAAATGTGCTGCGGATCTCGTCCCGGGGGCGGGCCGCCGCCCCCGGGACCGGTGTCAGTTCAGGCCTGCGGGCCGGCGACGACCACACGGGCCGGCCGGACGACGCGCTCGCCGATCCGGTATCCGGGCTGGTAGACCTCCAGCACCGAGTCCTCCTCCACGTCCGCGGACGGGACGTGGGTCAGCGCCTCGTGCACGTTCGGGTCGAACGGATCGCCGACCGCCCCGTACCGTTCCAGGCCCAGCTTGCCGAGGGTCGTCTCCAGGGACTCCCCGACGGACTTGAAGGCGCCGACGAGCTCGTCGTGCTCGCGGGCCTTGTCGATGCTGTCGAGGATCGGCAGCAGGTCGGTGAGCACGCCCGAGATGGCCTGCTCCCGCACGGCCACCCTGTCGCGTTCCACCCGCTTGCGGTAGTTCACGTACTCGGCCTGGAGCCTCTGAAGGTCCTTGGTGCGCTCCTCGAGCTGCTCGCGCAGTTCGGTGGAGGCCTCATCGACCGCTTCGTCGGCCGGAGCCGCGGACTCCTCCTCGGTGGGAGGAGTCCGCAGCTCGCCCGTCTCAGGATCGATGCGCCGCGAGTCGCGGATCACCGGTTCTTCCTGAGAACTGCTCACTTGGCGTCCTTGTCGTCGTCGATGATCTCGGCGTCCACGACCTCGTCGTCCTGGGCGCTCTGGTCGGCGCCGGGTGCGGCGGTGTCGGCGGAGCCGTCGGCCTGCTGCTGGGCGTAGAGCGCCGCGCCGAGCTTCTGCGACGACTGGGCCAGCTTCTCGGCCGACGCCTTGATCGCGTCGGTGTCGGTGCCCTCGAGGTCCTTGCGCACCTCGGCGATGCCGTCGGTGACCTCCTTCTTGAGGTCCTCGGGCAGCTTGTCCTCGTTCTCCTTGACGAACTTCTCCGTCGAGTAGGTGAGGGTCTCCGCCTGGTTGCGGATCTCGGCCTGCTCCTTGATCCGGCGGTCTTCCTCGGCGTACTGCTCGGCCTCGCGCATCATCCGCTCGATGTCGTCCTTCGGCAGCGCGGAGCCGCCGGAGATGACCATCGACTGCTCCTTGCCGGTGCCGAGGTCCTTGGCCGAGACGTTGACGATGCCGTTGGCGTCGATGTCGAAGGCCACCTCGATCTGCGGGACGCCGCGGGGCGCCGGGGGCAGGCCGGTGAGCTGGAAGGTGCCGAGCTTCTTGTTGTACGCCGCGATCTCGCGCTCGCCCTGGTAGACCTGGATCTCCACGGACGGCTGGTTGTCGTCGGCCGTGGTGAAGGTCTCCGAGCGCTTGGTCGGGATCGTGGTGTTCCGCTCGATGATCTTGGTGAAGATGCCGCCCTTGGTCTCGATGCCGAGGGACAGCGGGGTCACGTCGAGGAGCAGGACGTCCTTGACCTCGCCCTTGAGGACGCCGGCCTGGAGCGCGGCGCCGACGGCCACGACCTCGTCGGGGTTGACGCCCTTGTTGGGGTCCTTGCCGGCGAGCTCCTTGACCAGCTCGGTCACCGCGGGCATGCGGGTCGAGCCGCCGACCAGGACCACGTGGTCGATCTTGTTGACCGTGATCCCGGCGTCCTTGATGACCTGCTGGAACGGCGCCTTGCAGCGGTCGAGCAGATCCGAGGTGAGCCGCTGGAACTCCGCCCGGGTGAGCTTCTCGTCGAGGTGCAGGGGGCCCTCGGCCGAGGCCGTGATGTACGGCAGGTTGATCGTGGTCTCCGAGGAGGAGGACAGCTCGATCTTCGCCTTCTCCGCGGCCTCACGCAGGCGCTGGAGCGCCATCTTGTCCTTGGAGAGGTCCACGCCGTGCGCGTTCTTGAAGTTGGTGACCAGCCAGTCGACGACCTTGTTGTCCCAGTCGTCGCCGCCCAGGTGGTTGTCGCCGCTGGTGGCCTTCACCTCCACGACGCCGTCGCCGACTTCCAGCAGCGAGACGTCGAAGGTGCCACCGCCGAGGTCGAAGACCAGGATGGTGGCCTCGCCCTCGCGCTCCAGGTGGTAGGCCAGGGCGGCGGCGGTCGGCTCGTTGATGATGCGCAGGACGTTCAGTCCCGCGATCTGGCCGGCCTCCTTGGTGGACTGCCGCTGGTGGTCGCTGAAGTAGGCCGGGACGGTGATCACCGCGTCGGTGACCTTCTCGCCCAGGTAGGCCTCGGCGTCGCGCTTCAATTTCTGGAGCACGAACGCGCTGATCTGCTGCGGGGTGAAGTCCTTGCCGTCGATCCCGACCTTCCAGTCGGTGCCGATCTCACGCTTCACCGAGCGGATGGTCCGGTCCACGTTGGTGACGGCCTGCCGCTTGGCGACCTCACCGACGAGCACCTCGCCGTTCTTCGCGAAGGCCACGACGGACGGCGTGGTCCGCGACCCCTCCGCGTTTGCGATCACGGTGGGCTCGCCGCCCTCCAGAATCGCGACGACCGAGTTGGTCGTCCCGAGGTCGATACCGACCGCACGTGCCATCGTCCGCTTCCTCCGTCTGTCTCATCGGGGCTCTGACGGGTCCCAGAATGCCCCGCGCGTCGTGTGCTGTCAAATGAGTTGAGTCAAACTCGCTCAACTTAGTTGCTGGAACACCGGTGTGACGCAGCCTATTCCGGGATGTACCCGCTCGTCCGGCAAACGAAGAACGGGCCCGCCATGCCTGTCGGGGGGCAGGCGGCGGGCCCGTTCGGCCTGGTCAGGCCGCCCGAAGGCGGCCAGAAGGGTTACATGGTCTTGTGCCGGACGAGCCAGTTCCACGCGGCCTTGTTGGTGCCCGCGGTGTTCGGCAGCTGGAAGCGGTCGTTGACGATCAGGTCCACGAGCCCGCCCGGGATCAGCCCGCAACCGGACGCCTTGGGCAGCGCGAACTTCATGTCGGTCGTCCAGACCTTTGCCAGGAGAACACCCTCGCGGACCTCGGGAAGGGCGAGCCCGATCACCGGCTTGACCGTGATCGGCGCGGCGTCGGTGCCGACGTAGCAGGAACCGAGGACGAGCGGGTGGACGAAGCGGAACTTCACCCCGAACTCCTTCGGCATGACCGTGCCCGCGACGACCGAGCCCGTCGTCTCGATCTTGACCTTGGTGCCCGTCAGGTCCTGGGTGTAGATGCCCGTGCCCGGAAGCGGCGTCTGGATCGTCAGCTCACCGCTGGTCAGCCCGCCGACCTTGGCGACCGAGGTGCCGTCGGCGAGTCTGCCCTGCCCGGTGACGAGCTGGATCGGCTTGTCGACGAGGACCTTCACCGAGCCGATGTCGATCGTCCCGTCGATGACGGTGGAGACGAAGCAGGTCCAGGACGTCGCGTCCGCGGGCCTGGCCGGGCAGGACGCGAAGTCGGCCTCCGACGGGACATAGGCGTTCTCTGCGGCCGCGGGAGCGGCCGGCGCGAGCGCGACCGCGGTGGCGAGCGCGGCTGCTCCGGTGGCAGCACGACGCAGAAGCTTCTTCATGATGGCTCCGGTAGGGGTGGGGTGTGAGCGCGGCCCCGAGGAGCCGCGCTCCCGCCTGTCGGAAGGAGAGGGGGGCGGAGAAGCGTCAGTACTTCTTCTGCCGGACCGCCCAGACGAAGTTCGCGGAGCTGACGCCGGAGGCGGCGGGCAGGCCCAGGAGATCGTCGGGGTGGCCGAGCAGCGGGTAGGTGGAGCAGCCCGTTGACGCGGGGAGGGCGTACTGGTCGTCGTTCGCCCAGATCTTGATGCCGGGGGTCAGCCAGAAGAACCACGGCAGGGAGGCCGTGCTCTGCGGCTTGAGGACGACGGGGGAGGCGTCCGTGCCGATCGTGCAGTTCTGGCCGAGCAGCCCGCCCGGGCTCCACAGCTTGAACTTCACCTTGAACTCGTGGATCGAGTCCGGCCGGTTCAGCCCGACCCCGACGAGCCGGCCCTCGATCTCGGGCAGGGTCGAGAGGATCACGTTCGTTCCGGGAAGTACCGTCACGACCTTGAAGTTCTGCGGCTGGGTGATGCCGCCCCAGGCCGTCACCTTCGAGCCGTCCGCCGCCTTGCCCTCGGCGGCGGTGACCCGGATGGGCTTGTCGAGCAGGATGCGGATGTTCTTCTTCGTCCCGAGGGTGAAGCCGCCCTCCAAGGCGATCGAGACGTAGCAGTTCCACTCGGTGACGCCCGCGGGCTGTGCGGGGCAGTCGGCGAAGTCGGCGGGCGAGGGCACATAGGCCTGCTCGGCCGCGGAGGCGGGCGCGGTGAAGCCGAGCGTGAGGGCGAGGGCGCCGAGGACGACCCCGGTACGGCGGAATCTCATCGCAGCGTCCTTAGAAGGTCTTGTGACGGATGGCCCAGGTGGCGTCGAAGTGGTTGCTCGTGGCGTTCGCCGCCCCGATCAGCACGTTGGGGAGCTGGTTCTCGCATCCGGTCGCCCAGTCGATGGCGAAGACGTCGTCGTAGACCTTGGCCCGGGTGAGCAGTTTTCCGCTGACGAGCCACGGCAGCGTCCACTGGATGCGGGGGGCGATGACGACGGGAGCGGTGTCGGAGCCGATGTAGCAGTTCGCGCCCAGGCCGTCGCCGATGAGCCGCGCCTTGAGGCCCACTTTGGAGGGGACGAGGGCGCCGGGGGAGACCTCTCCGGTGGCTTCGATCTGGACCTGCCACCCCGTGGGGTCGGGGATCTCCAGAGGGGTGCCCAGCAGGCCCGTCACGAAGGGCACGGGGTCGCCCTTCAGGGAGCCGAGCACGGCGGTCTTCGTGCCGTTGACGTTGCCCTGCCCGATCGTCAGCCGGTACGGAGAGGTGATCCGTGCCTTCATGTTCTTCAGGCGGAACTGGCCGTCGAGGGCGGTCAGCACGAAGCACGTCCAGTCGGACGCGCCCGCGGGCTTCGCCGGGCAGTCGGCGAAGTCGGCCTCGGTGGGGGTATAGGTGTTGTCGGCCTGCGCGGGGGTGGCGGTGAGGCAGAGGCCCACCGCCACCGCGGCGAGCCCTGCGGAGATGAGGCGACGCATGGACACGGCTCCTTGGGGGGTGGGATACCGGTGAGGCGGCTTCGCCTCGGCGTGCTCCTGGGGATGGGGGCGCCGCTGAGACTAACCTCACAAATCGCCCAATCCAAGGTCTGTAGTGTCACGAACGGGAAACACGGGGTACCTCTCGCATTGACCGGTCCACTACGGTGCGAGCGCACGGCTCTGGCTTGGTAAGTTACTCGTCGGTATAACTCGGGACCCGCGTGCGATCAAGCTGGCGGCGCGCCCTACGCTTCAGCCAATGGCCGTACCCCAGGAGGACGGAACAGTGTTCCTGATCACATTGATCATCGGGCTCGCCGGAGCGGCGGTCGCGCTAGCGCTCGCCGGGAAGCGCGTGCTCTTCCTCGCCAAGCTGTTCAAGAGCGGGCAACCCGCTCCGGACCGCGTGGCGAGCGTCAAGCGCGACCCCAAGGGCGACGTCGAAGGACAGGTCACCGAGGTCCTCGGGCAGAAGAAGCTGCTCAAGTGGACCGTGGCGGGGCTCGCCCACTTCTTCGTGATGTGGGCCTTCTTCCTGCTCGCCACCGTGTACCTCGAGGCGGGCATCGCGCTCCTGTTCGGTCTGGAGACGCACGTCCCGATCCTCCAGACGTGGGGTCCGATCGGGTTCATCCAGGACTTCATCGCCGTGATGTGCGCCCTGGGCCTGCTCACCTTCGCGATCATCCGCTTCAAGAACGCGCCGAAGACCAAGGGCCGCAAGTCCCGGTTCTTCGGATCGCATCTCGGCGGCGCCTGGGTGATCCTGTTCATGATCTTCAATGTGGTCTGGACGATGTTCTTCTTCCGCGGCACCCTCGCCGCGCTGGAGACCGTCACCGGCGAGCACTACTTCCCCTTCGGCAAGGCCGCCTTCGGCTCCTACGGCGTGGGCCTCCTGCTCGACGGGTTCTCCGAGACGACGCTGAAGGTCCTCGCGTCCATCGGGCTGCTCCTGCACATCGGCGTCGCGCTGGTGTTCCTCGTCATCGTGGTGAACTCCAAGCACCTGCACATCTTCATCGCGCCGCTGAACGTCATGTTCAAGCGCCGCCCGAACGGCCTCGGCGCGGCGATGCCCGTCACCAAGCCCGACGGCACCCCGCTGGACTTCGAAGAGGCCGACCCCGACGAGGACCTCTTCGGCCGCTCCCGCATCGAGGACTTCACCTGGAAGGGCTTCCTGGACTTCGCGACCTGCACCGAGTGCGGCCGCTGCCAGTCCCAGTGCCCCGCCTGGAACACCGAGAAGCCGCTGTCGCCGAAGCTGCTCATCCTCGAACTGCGCGACCACGCCTTCGCCAAGGCCCCTTACATGCTCGCCACCGACGAGCAGAAGGAGGCCTTCACCGACGAGCAGAAGCTCGCCATGCAGGTCGACAAGCCCCTCGTCGGCGAAGACGGCGTCATCCACCCCGACGTCCTGTGGTCCTGCACCAACTGCGGCGCCTGCGTCGAGCAGTGCCCGGTGGACATCGAGCACATCGACCACATCCTGGACATGCGCCGCTACCAGGCCATGATCGAGTCGTCCTTCCCGTCCGAGGCCGGCGTCATGCTGCGCAACCTCGAGAACAAGGGCAACCCGTGGGGCATGGGCGAGATGAAGCGCCTCGAGTGGATCGAGGAGCTCGACTTCGAGGTCGAGGTCATCGACGAGAAGATCCCCGAGGACGCCGAGTACCTGTTCTGGGTCGGCTGCGCCGGCGCCCTCGAGGACCGGGCGAAGAAGACCACGAAGGCCGTCGCCGAACTCCTGCACACCGCGGGCGTCAAGTTCGCCGTCCTCGGCCCGATGGAGGCGTGCACCGGTGACCCGGCCCGTCGCCTCGGCATGGAGTACCTGTTCCAGGGCATGGCCCAGCAGAACGTCGAGACGCTGAACGACGCGGGCGTCAAGAAGATCGTCGCGACCTGCCCGCACTGCTTCAACACCCTCGCCAACGAGTACCCGCAGGTCGGCGGCCACTACGAGGTCGTCCACCACACGCAGCTGCTCGCCGACCTCGTGGACAACGGCAAGCTCGTGCCGGTCACCGCGATCGAGGAGAACATCACCTACCACGACCCGTGCTTCCTGGGCCGTCACAACAAGGTGTACAAGCAGCCGCGCGACATCATGGCGAAGGTCCCCGGCGTCAAGACGCAGGAGATGCACCGCTGCAAGGACAAGGGCTTCTGCTGTGGCGCCGGCGGCGCGCGCATGTGGATGGAAGAGCGCATCGGCAAGCGCATCAACACCGAGCGCGTCGACGAGGCCCTGGAGACCAACCCGGACACCGTGTCCACCGCCTGCCCCTTCTGCCTCGTGATGCTCGGCGACGCCATCAACGAGAAGAAGAGCTCCGGCGAGGCCAAGGAGTCCCTGGAGGTCGTGGACGTGGCCCAGCTGCTCCTGAAGTCCATCAAGGGCGAGCCGGCGGTCGCCGCCGCGGCTGAGTGACCCTGAGCCCACCGCGGCGCCCGTCCCCCTTCTTGGGGGGCGGGCGCTTCGCTTTTCACGTCGCTGCCAGGGTTTTCCCGTACCGGAAACGCGAAAGGGGAGCCTCGTGGGCTCCCCTCTTCGCTCTTCGTTCTTTGCCCGCGCCGCGTCAGTCCTTGATCTCGGTGCGGTGGAAGTTCAGGTAGGACCGCGACGGCGTCGGCCCGCGCTGCCCCTGGTACCGCGACCCGTATTTGGCCGACCCGTACGGGTGCTCGACCGGCGACGACGTCCGGAACAGGCACATCTGCCCGATCTTCATGCCCGGCCACAGCTTGATCGGCAGCGTCGCGACGTTCGACAGTTCGAGCGTCACATGGCCGGAGAAACCCGGGTCGATCCACCCGGCCGTCGCGTGGGTCAGCAGGCCGAGCCTGCCGAGGGAGCTCTTGCCCTCCAGGCGCGCGGCCACGTCGTCGGCGAGCGCGAACACCTCGTACGTCGACGCCAGCACGAACTCGCCCGGGTGCAGGATGAACGGCTCGTCCTTGTCCACCTCGATGAGCCGCGTCAGATCGCTCTGCTCCTCGGCCGGATCGATGTGCGGATACCGGTGGTTCTCGAACACCCTGAAATACCGGTCGAGCCGCACGTCCACCGAGCACGGCTGGACCATGCCCGGATCGAACGGTTCGATCCCGACCCGTCCGGCTTCCACCAGACCCCGAATATCCCGATCAGAGAGCAACACCCGCCCAACGCTACCGCCCCCCGCCCCCTCTCCCACCACCCCCCGAAACCTGCTAACCTGCTCCCGGTGGCCTCAACCCCCACCACGCGGATGTAGTTCAATGGCAGAACTCCAGCTTCCCAAGCTGACCACGCGGGTTCGATTCCCGTCATCCGCTCCACAAAACCCCAGCTCAGCCCCCTGAGCCGGGGTTTTTTCATACCCCCCCAAGATCATTTGTCACCCGTTTGTCACCCAGACACCCCAACCCCAGCCGTCATCCGGCACCCCCAACCACTCCGATCCGGCAGACCACTGACTCCATGCGGTGAGCCCTGGCAGATCGGATATCCCAGCCTCATCAGGCAAGCGAGGCACTCGACAAGAGCGGCACCTCATCAGAGCGGGGTCTGAGGGCGGCGCTGGGACTCGGATGAAGACACCAGTGCCCTCAATACCGCTGACAGCCCCGACCCTCACATCGCCGTTGACTACCCACAGGGGCAGCCGTCACCTCGCTGTACAAGCCCACCAAGCCCCTACGGGATCCCCCTCAGCCAGCCTCACCAGGAACTTCCATGCCGCAGACAGACACCCTGACCATCTTGTGCTTCCCGCCTACAGGCGAAGTGGACCTCTCTGGAACCAGAACGGCTCTCCAACTGCTGGCTGCCAAGCTCGCTCTTGGTACAGGGACAGTGCAGGCCGAAGACATCGACACCGACTATGGGCAAGTAGCTCTGACTCGGATCCATGTCTTCGTCGCTCAGGCACCGGTCACCATCACGGCAAGCCTCACCGACCGCTCCCTGTCTATCGCGGGAGCCATGAGCAGCTTGCGAGGGCTGGCCCAGGAGATCAACGAGATCGCGGACCTGGCCGACGGCGCCCACTTCCACATCGAGCACTACCCGGATCACCCTTACCTCGCCGAGGGCTCACAGCCCCTCGTGGTCAACAGCCCTCACGGAGGAATGCCGGCCCGCTAGTACTCCAGCCGGTGCGCCCAGAGATCATGGAGGTGATTGTCCAGCGGTCATGACCTGATCGGAAGCTCGTCGTCGCCTGCCGGTGTCAGTCCGGTCCGGGCAATTGCCAGGGAGCCCGGTAGCAGGCTGGCGGCTTGGTCTGGAAACGGGCCGGGTCGGAGCCTCCAACCTACTCGGGGTGACCCAGCGGAGGTGTGCGGGATCTTGTGGTTCGGCGTGGTGTGCGTGGGCTGTGGTGTGGTTGCAGGTTAGGCGGCGTCGGTGTCGGTGCCGCGCAGGATGTACAGGTCGTCGCCGAAGACCGCGGAGATCTGGAGGTGGCCGCCGAGGGCTTGGACGTAGCGGGCGATGGCGTCGACGGTGGAGACCTCGCCGCGTTCGATCTGGGAGACTCGGCCCTTGGTGACGCCCATCCGGTCGGCGACATCGCTCTGGGTCAGGCCGAGTGCGGTACGGCGTTCGGCGAGCCGATGGCCGTCGATGTAGGACTGGTTGCGCTTACGGGCCTCGGCCACGGCCTGTTCTCCGCCGGCCTCGGTGACGATGTCGGCTCGTACATCACTCCACTTGGGAAAGTTCGTCATCGCTGCCCCTCCTCGGCCTCTCGTTCCTTCACGTACTCGACGTACAGTTCCTCTGCACGCGGGATGGCCCGCCGGTACCAGCCGGTCCAGTCGCCGGACTTGTCCCCGCCGACCAGGAGGATCGCCGACCTCCAGGGGTCGAAGACGAAGATGATCCTCACCTCGGAACGGCCCGCCGAACCAGGCCGCAGCTCCTTCAGATTGTGGACCTGTGAACCCGTCAGCCGATCGACCAGCGGTCGCCCCAGCGCGGGGCCGTCTTCGGCGAGCCTGTCGATCGCGTCGACGACTTGCGCCTTGGACCTGGCGTCCAGCGTCCCGAGCCAGCCCAGGAACTCGTTGGTGACGCGGATCTCCCATTCCTCCACAGCGCGAGTTTAGCAAATCCTCTACCTGTGCAGCCGCCAAGCACACGTTGTTCGGGCGGTCGAGGTCGCGCTGGAGGCGCCTGGAGCTTGAGCGCGCGTGTCATTAGCGTGCCATTAGGCAGGGTGATCAAGGGTCAGCAGGAGACATCTGCGGGCGGAGCCGCCCGCAGGTCAGGTGTCCTGCAACGGGAAATCCAGGCGATTCCCAAGCTGACCATGCGGGTTCGATTCCCGTCATCCGCTCCACCAACCCCCAGCTCAGAGTCATGAGCTGGGGGGTTTTCGTTCATGGGTCCCATATCATGCGGCAATCTCAGGTGCAAACATTTTGTTCTGTGTTCGATCTAGGGGATCCTGCCCCAGTCTTGAGGGAAGCCTGGACTAGGCTCAATGTTATTGTCTCCGAGCGCAATTCAATCGCGCATGGCGAGCAAACCCCCGATGAAGTTGGGCGCAGATATACCTACTCGGATATTCAGACTCTAGCGTCATCATGGGAAAATCGCTGGAGCGACTTTATTAACTGGGTTGAAGGTCAAGCTTCGGCTAGAGATTTCTTTCGGCATGCGAGATAATCCACGAATATGTCGACTAGTGCCGCACTACGATCGCCACGACGGAGTTGAGGCCGGCGGTTGGCTGGGGGCGATTGCTGCCGCACCGCTTCCGGTCCTCGTGGCCTAGCGGCCCCTCCGGTTCGGGTCGGCTTGCCATTGGGCAAGTGTCGTCGCAGGACCAGGTGTGCTAACGCGGTGCTAACAGCGGCACTGGATGGTTGTGGATCACGTATGGGGGCGAAAGGCTGCCGAGCAGGCGTCGAGGGCAGATTTGGATGTCCTGGACCGTAGCGATCTTGCTCGTGAACAGCCAATCGTCCACCGTGCACCACCCCAGCAGCAGCTCTGGCGGACAGCGCGGGCGTCCCGACTCAAACTCCGTGCATAATCTTCTGACCTGCTGGGTTGAGCCCGGGGCTCCGGGTCCCGATGCCGCTGCTCTGGCTTGTCCTCGCCTATCTGACCATGTTCGCAAGTGGCTTTATGTCCGCTCCTGAACAGAGGGAAGGGGAGGTGGCTATGAACTGGTGGTTGAGGTACATCAACCCTGCTGCTCTCGTCACTGGTGGCGTCCTCGTCAACTGGGCAAGCGAGGCAGCAGCATCGGGCTGAGCCCAGCAGGGGCTAGCTCTCACTGCGATGCCCTCGGCAGGTGAGTGGCGACCCGGGGACTAGCGTTGCTTTCAGGGGCTGGCTAGGCGGGTTTCCCACTCCTCGAAGGGTGGCTCGACGACGTAGGAGGGATCGCAGTAGCGGCGTAGCCACTGGGCCACTCGGTACTGGGCGTGGCCGTCGTCGACCAGGCCGTCTTCGTCGACATCCAGCACGTTCGTGTAGATGGTGAAGACCATTTCAAGCGTGGAGCCCGAGTCCAGCAGGGCCGGACGGTAGTCGATGCCGTCGAGCAGCTCAAGATCCAGGGTGCCGTTCGCCAGATAGAAGGCGAAGAACCGGATGCCGGCTCGGAGGTCCTCGGAGAGTTTGGCCACAACTGATCGTAGGCCGAATCGACGAGCTGGTTCGGGCACCTGAAATACGGAACCGAAGAGCAGCGGCAGGGCCCTGCCGAGCCGCGGGTATGCGGCGAGCAAGGGCGACGAGGTCCCAGAGGCTCCGCAGTTCAGGAGGCGTTGTGCGCAGCCGTTCCCAAACCGTGTGTCGATGGCTCTGACTACGGCGAGGAGATCTTGGACGGGAAGAACTGGCTGATTGAGTTCGAAGCGGGGGTCTCGCGACCCCAGTCCCCCGCAGGCCGGCGCACTCGCCCGCGCGAAACCATCTGTCACACCGTCTCGCCGTTCGCGCGGGCGAGCACTCCGGGACGAGCGCGGTGGGCGAATGGTCTGCGACGTTGCTAACAGGGGTGCTAACAACAGGGTTGGACAGCCTTGCACCAGGGTGGACGGGGCGGAGGATCCGGTGCAGGTCAGAAGACAGGTGCGGATGGTCTTGGACAGGGGTCTCAGGACTTTTAATCCGTAGGTCAGCCGGTTGTACGGTCGGGTGTATGGATGAGCCGCAGGATGGCAAATTCGATGAAGCATCGACTGATCAGTTATCAGCTGGCTCGATGATGTTGCCCTTATCGTCGATATCCATGATGATTTCGTGACCAGATTGTCCGTGGTAGTCGGACAGCAAGACCATAGCTGCAGACAAGGTGCGTTCTTCAGCATGCATACCTGCCTTCGTAAGCAGGTCACGTGCTGAAAAGGCCTCGATTGCGAAGCTTGCAAGCATCGGCTGATCGGCAGTTGCGTAGAGAGCCAAAATCTTTATGCAGAACCGAGTCAACTCATCAGCTCGCGGATGGGGTGAAGCGATGATCCTCTTGGCGACAGCAGCCACATTTTCATATGCGGGTCTCGGATTAAGCGATCGATGATCTGCGAGGTCCTTCGGCACTTCTAGCCAGAACTCGGCAGCCATCTCATCGATCCTCTGCCACGCAGCACCAACTAGACGCTGATCAGCCTTCGGAGACTTACGCCTGAAGATCGGCACGGTTGACCTTCCCTCGTAGGAGAGGCCGATCTTAGCCGACTTGTACATCTAAGGTATAGGGATAAAAAGATCTCGAAGACATGTCAAGCCAGGCAAAACGTGCACAATAAGACAAAACGTAACAATTACTCCGATCTGCTCGCTTAGCCTCGATCTTTTGATCTTGTTAGCACAGAGTGGTTCGGCTCAGGATGCTGGCGCATACGACAGCGGAAGGATTTCGTTGAGGCCGCTGCTCGTGCGCCCCCTCGAAGTAGCGGACGGCTTGGAGCATTGCCCCGCCGTTGGGTCCTTCGTTGCGGATGCGACGCGCGATGCAAGCGATCTTGTCCAAGTGTGGGAGAAGTCGCGTTAGCACCTGGGTGATTTGTTCGTCTATCGCCAGTTCAGGATCGCGGCATTCGAGCTTCCAAGCACGGCACACTGGCACCGCGGGACTTTAAGGCGACTGCCCTGGACGGGAACAGCATCTAGTTCGATACCGAGCCACGCCGGTCATATCGACGGACGCGGTCCGCTTGCTGAAGAGACGAAAGTAGACGTACTGGCACACCGGCACGCCCGAAGGCTACCGACCCTGCTGCTGACCAGGCCGTCCAGGTGGGCGACCAAGTGAGTGACAACCCAGGCGGACGAGGCTGGACCACAGGGGACCGTTGCGAGCTTCTGCTGCAGGTCGAAGCAGAGTCAGGCCCGTTGGGGATCTTGCATAGCTTCGTTCGGGACGAAGCGGCCGACGAGCTGGTTAGCCGAGTTCGAGGCGTGGGCCTTGCGGCCCCAGCTTTCTGCGGGTCGGCACTCGACTGGATGAATTGCTCTGTCAGACCGTGTGGCGCGAGAGCGTCTGGGCGCAGCCCTAGCATCGCGACCGGTCACCCGGTGAACACGATCGTATGGATGGGAAGACCTGTTAAGGAGGGGCTCTGTGCTCTCGCTTGGAAGGAGAGCACAGAGCCCGGTCATCCTAGGCGCCTTCGGGTGGGCTCATGAGCTTGAGCAGCTCCTTGAGGCTGACCTTGTAGCTGGCGCCGATGATGACTACATGGCAGGGGAAGCGACCTTTGCGGGCGAGGTCGTAGGCCTTGGTGCGGCCGATTCCGAGGATGCCAGCGGCCGTCATCAGGTCGATGAAGGGAGGAAGCGAGCCGAGGTCGTCGAGGGTTATGGATTTCATGCCTCGGTCCTGCCTCGGGGTCGGGTCGGCCGTCTTGGCGGCGGGTTGGTCGTGCGGGCAGAGATGAAGCCGGCGTTGCGGACGGCTTCGGCGGCGTTGTGGGGGAAGGCCTGGGTTGCCAGACGAACGGGTGAGAGTTCGGGCTGGGCGTTAACCGCGTTGATCGCGCTCTGGGCGTGTCCGAGCGTGTTCCCGAGGTCTCTTGCCACCGCTCCGGCCGCGCGGAGGCCGTCTTGCGCTCGCTGGATCTCCGTGATCGGGTTGTGTCCGAGATCGTGGCCGAGCCTGCCTGCGTTCAGTTCGTCGCCGAGGAAGCGGTCGAGCTGTTCGAGGGTTTGTCCCAGGCTGTGTACTGCCGCGGAGAGGTTGCCGAGGATTGTGTAGGCGGTTCCGGGATAGGTGAGGCCTGGGGGTCCGGCTGTTGTGTGGTTGAGGCGCCGGACGTCCTCGTAGATGTTGCGGGCGATCTGTTCGGTTTGGTCGTCTTCTGGCTGCGTGGATTTGTTGTTCGCCATTGCTGTGCACCTCCGGGTTCGTCGGTGCAGCGTGGCGCGGGGTGGCTACCGGGCGAGGCTTGGTGATACTCGCGTGTCGGGTCTCTGGTTCGTCGACTCAGCCATAGGCGCATCCTTTCTCTTCGACGGCTCCGCGCACTGCTGCACGCTTGTGCTCGCTGATCGAGCACTGCCGCTCCCATTACCCAGTGGATCGGCTCGTTACTCTTCGCAATTAAGGCTACTTTCTGGGAGCTCTCCTCTGGTCGCGGGAGGTGGGCGGTGTCTTGGATGCGGATCGTTCTCTCTGGGGCACCTGCGCTCGCGGAGGGGCAGGGAAGGACGCAGTGGCGAGCATCTCTGGAAGAGCTGGCCTCGCTCCCGTCGCTCCCGGCGAGGCGGTGTCTGCCATCTCCTTGAGTGCATGCGCTGCCTGTTGCGCGGCCATGGCCTGAGCGGCTCTGCCCTGGTGGGCTCGGTGCTGGGCGATTCGGTCGACGAGGTATGCCAGGTTCGAGAACAGTTCGATCCATGCGAGGGTCCGCTCGTAGGCGGTCCGGGCTTGGTGCCCCATCGTGAGGGCGAGAATTCGGCTTACGGCTCTCAGGCCGCGGGAGTAGGAGCCGAGTGGCGAGATTCGTCCGTGGGCTCTCGGCCGGCTCTGGCGTATAGGTCGGCGATGTCGGTCAGGCGGGGGTTTCCGGTTGTGTGGGCGACGGTGTGAAGGACGCCGGTGGTGGCTGCGGCGATGTCCGAGCGGACTTGTGGGCTGCTGCTCCACTGGAAGCGGTGGGCGGCCTGCATGACGGCTTGGGATGCTGCGCGGCACACGACCTCCCGCTCATGCGGGGTTCGTGCGGCTCGCGGAGAGGTGGACGGATTGGCGGGGAGCGCCGGATCGGACCACCTCTGGAGCAGCTTGGGGAGGCTGAGTTCTGGGGCGAGTCTGCCGCCGGAGAACCAGATCTGCTGTCCGTCCTTTGTGGTGTCGCCGGGCAGGCCGATCTTGTATCCGGTTACCTCGGAGGGGTTCCGCGTGCTGTGGCGCTTGCCGACCAGGACTCCGGCTTCGTCGAGGTGCGCGAAGAACTCCTCGGGGCTGGCCGCTCCGGTTGCCGCGGTCGTGGCTGCTCGGCGGAGGGTTTGGCGGGGTGGTTCTTTTCGGCCTTGACGTGCGGATTTCTCGTCTTCGGCCCGGGTGGCACGTCGATTCGCCGTCCTGTCGGCCGGTGCCGTCCGCCGCAATCCGTGGCTCTCCTCGGCGGCGGAGCATGCCTCCCGGACTTTGAGTCTGTCGTTCCAGAGCCGTGGCGTCCGGCCGTCTTCGCGGGCCAGGGCGGCGACGATGTGGACGTGGTCATCCGCGTGGCGGATCGCGATCCACCGGCATCCGGAACGATCCGCGTCGCGGATGATGCCCACGCGGCGAAGTGTCTCCCTGGCGATCTCGCCCCATTGCTCGTCACTCAGCCAGGGGTCCTCCGGAGCGGCTCGCAGCGAGCACTGCCACACCGGCTGGTCGATGGGTTTCACGGACAGAGCGGTCAGCGGCTGCCGGAGGAGGCTGATGAGCGGCCTGAGGTTCGGCGCGCCGCCTTCGGTGAGGGGTTCCAGTTCGGACGGAGGCCGGAAGCCGGCAACCACGTGGGGGTTCTCGTGGACGCTGCCACGCCCGGGTCCGTAGAGGTAGACGATCAGGTTTCCGACGTTCGACCCGCGCGTGATCTTTCCGATCATCGGCGGTGGATCAGCTCGTCCAGGCTCATGGCCAGCGAGTCCAGTCTTTGGAGGCTTCCCGCCACCAGCTCCAGACACCAGCCCAGCTCCGGCGGGCACTCCCCGGAGGCGTTCAGCCGAAGCGCGATCTGGTTGAGGTTCCCGCCGACTCGCCGGATCTGCCGGTTCCCCTCCATGACCTCCCGTAGCAAGGCCCGATCTGCCTCCCTGACGACCGGAGCGTCCTCGCGCGCCACCAGGAGGACCGCTTCGGCGGCGAAGAACGTCCGGGTCACCCTCTGGCGGCTGGCTGCTGCCGTGATGATCTCGTATTCGCTCTCGCTGAGCCGCAGGCACAGACACCTTCGTCGGGGCTCGTCCCCTCGCCGTCGATAGACCCTCTGGGTCGGTACCTCGTCGTAGCCGTCGGACAACACCGCACCCCCGGAGTCTCGTGGACCACGCTCGGTCCACACCCTTCGGGGCGATGTGGGCGAGCGCGCAGCGTCGCCCATTTCGTAGCCACGAATGCCTCATCTTGCACCCCGCGGAGCCATCCCGATAAATGACGCAGGAAGCCGCGGCCAGGCGCTGACGCCCGGCGAATGACGTGAAGTGCCGAAGATGACCGGCTGCTTCGGCGTGGACGTCTTCGGGTGTCTCACCGGGGCTAACTCACCCCGGGTCGGACGGGGACGGGCTACCACAACGCTACCGATCGCTCTAAGTGCACTAGTGCGCACTCAGCGCACCTCCGCATCGGGCACTTCGTTTCGCGTTGGATTAGGCATATCAGCCGGCCTGCGCGTCGATCCGAGCGAACCACGGTTCGGGGATCGGGCCGCTTCTCTCAGGCTGATCACAGAACTCAACTGCACCGAGACATGGAGTCGGTCATGCTCTGCGTGGATTCCCCGGAGAAATGGATCCGGGCGACGGGCCCGCTGTCCTGGCGAAGGACGTTCGTCGGAGCCAGAGACCAGGTTCCCCGGGCCAGGGCGTTCGTCGAAAGCCTGTTTCTGGGCACCAGACGTGAGGACGACGCAGGTCTGATCGTGACCGAACTCGTCAACAACGTCGTCCTGCACACGAGGTCGAGGGAGCCGGGCGGATGGTTCGGCGTCGAGGTGGTCATCGACGAGCTCGCCTGGCTCACGGTGACCGACCAGGGAGGCGCCGACCGCCCTCAGATCCGGCCCCAAGCACCGGTCGCGGAGGTCGACCTTGACGACCTGGGCCAGACCGGAAGAGGGCTCTTCATCGTGTCCGAGCTCGCGACCTCTCTCGATATCCAAGGCTGCCCCGTCCGCGGCCACACGGTCCGGGCGGTGTTGGACCTCCAAGCGCGACGATGCGAGTAGAGCGGAGCCCGGGAAGGCGAAGCAATCGGTAGCGTTCTGGTAGCGACCGTAGCTGAGCGCACACGGCCGCTCTACCGTTCGTCTCAGTAGGACTGCCGACGACGAACGACGGAGAAGCCGATGGGCGATGCCCACCCGCTGAGCGGGCTACTCACCACGCTGGGCTTCAGTGGAGACCGCTTCGCCCGCCGTCTCAACGCCGCCGCCGAGAGCCTGGGCCGCCCCGAGCGCATCCATCCGAAGACGCCGTACAAGTGGATGAGGGGCGAGATTCCGCGCCCGCCCTGGCGTTCGCTGGCCGCACATGTCCTCAGCCGGGAGCTCGGCCGCGCGATCGCCGTCACGGACCTGGGCTGGCCCTCCGACGAGATGGAGTACGTCTCCGCCATCGCGGGCCTGCACCTCACGTGGATGACTTGCGGAACCTTGCAAGTCGTGCAGACCGTCACCGACGCTAGCCCTATGGACCGGCGTACCTTCCTTCTCCTTGCAGGGTCCTCGCTCACCGCTCCCGCCCACGAATGGCTGATCGCCCACCCGGCAGAACAGATCGGCCGGAGATCAGGTTCGAAGATTCCGCTCGACGTCGTCGACCACCTCGACGAGATGACCGGCCACCTCCGCCTCATGGACGACAGAGTCGGCGGAGGCAACCTCCTCGACCTGGTCCTCCACCACCTCCGCTACGTCTCCACCCTCCTCAATGAGGGCCGCTACACCGACACGGTCGGCCGCAGACTCCACGCCACCGCTGGCGAACTCCTCCGCCTCTCCGGATTCCTCGCCTTCGACGCCGACCAGCACGCCCGAGCCCAGCGCTACTGGATCGCCAGCCTCCACGCCGCCCACACCGCCGGGGACCGAGCCCTGGGCGCCAACATCCTCGGCTTCATGTCCTGCCAGGCCAAAGACCTCAACCACAACCGGGAAGCCGTCGTCCTGGCCGACACCGCCCGAACCGGCTACCCCGGCACCAGCCCCAAGGTGAAGGCCATTCTGTCCCTCCGCCTCGCCGAAGCCCACGCCAACGACCGCACCACAACCCCCGCCCGCCGCGACACCGACACCCGCCGCTCCATCGACGAAGCCTTCGACGCCCTGACCGACACAGCCCCCACGACCAGCGACCCGGCGTGGAGCTACTGGATGACCCCGGCCCACGCCCACGGCCAAGCTGGCTACTGCCACCTGCGCACCGGCGACCACACCCGCGCCCGCCACCACCTGCGCCAATCCCTCCAGGGCCTCGATTACTCCCGAGAAGACGCCCTCCGCAACACCCTCCTGGCCACCACCTACATCCGCCAGCCCCACCCCGACCTGGAGAAGGCCCTCGCCCACGCGAACCAGTCCCTCACCCTGCTCCAAGGCCAGGTCGATTCGGCCCGCTGCCGAGGCCACCTATCCCAGCTGACCACCGCCCTCACCCCGTACCGAGCATCCCAACCCGTAGCGAACTTCCTTGACCGGGCCAGCTCCGTCCTCACCGCGGAACGCCCTCGGCCAGCGCATCGCTGACGCACGAGGGGCATGGAGGATCGACCGCTCGCACATGTAGATCTGATGTGCCCCGCTGATTCCGGACAGCTCTATTTGCGGTCAGTTCACGCTGAGAGCTGGGAGTTCAGGTACTCAGTGAGCGTTTTCCAGCAGCTTCTGAGGGGCTGTTGATCACGACCTGATTGCGTGCGGCGCGGTTGGTCGTGGACGTGAAGAAACCCCTGGTAGGAGAGGTGGTCTCTGACCTCCAACCGCCCCCGACCAGAGGTTTCACGTGCTTTTCTATCGTGCTTCGCTGCCGTTGTCGCGTTCGACCCTGATCTACCTGACCGGTCTTGTCCGGCGGGAACGGGCGAAGTTGAAGAGCAAGGGCCGGGCGTTGAACGCCGGGAAGCAGGCGTTGATGGCGCTGGCGTATCTGAAGAACGGGGATACGTTCGCGCAGCTCGGAGCGGGTTTCGGGGTGGGGACGACGACCGCGTGGAGGTACGTGAACGAGGTGGTGGCGTGGTTGTCGGCCCGCTCGCCGAAGCTGGGCAAGGCGCTCGCCCGGGCGAAGAAGGACGGGGTCGGACACGTGATCCTGGACGGCACCCTGATCGCGATCGACCGCCTGCGCGCCGACCGGCCGTTCTTCTCGGGCAAGCACAAGCAGCATGGGGTGAATCTGCAGGTCATCGCTGGTCCGGATGGCCAGATCGTGTGGGTGTCGGGGGCGGTGCCCGGCTCGATCCATGACCTGAAAGCGGCCCGGAACTGGGGCATCATCCGCGCCCTGGCCACGTGCGGGCTGATCGTCTTGGCCGACAAGGGCTACGTCGGCGCCGGCCCGGCGATCCTGGTCCCGTACAAGGGCAAGAACAAGCCGCCGTCACAGAAGCAGGCGAACCGAGCGCACGCCAAGCTCCGCGGCCCGGGTGAACGCGCGAACGCCCAGCTGAAGTCATGGAAGATCCTCGCCAAACTCCGCTGCTGCCCGCACCGCGCAGGCCACCTCGCCAAGGCCATCAGCGTCCTCCAAAACCGCGAAGCATCAGCGCACGCGTGATGGAAAAGGTTCAGTGTGAACCTGGGCCGGGCTCTTGTTGCCGAGTGCTGAATGCCGTCGCCGGGGATTATACCAGAGCTCGATGTATTTGATGATGTCCCGGCGTGCGTGTTCTCGAGTGGGATATTCCGTCCGATGGACGCGCTCGTTCTTCAGCGCGGCGAAGAAGGATTCCGCGAGTGCGTTATCCCAGCAGACTCCGGTCCGCCCGGTCGATTGCCGTAGCCGGAGGCGCCGCAGGGTCTCGGCGAACTGCCTGGACATGTAATTGCTTCCGCGGTCGCTGTGAAATATCGCGCTTTCGGCCAGCCGGTGGTTTCGGGCCGCCATGCCGATCGCCTTCTCGATCAGCGGGGTCTTGTAGTCCTCGCCGATCGCCCAGCCGATGACGGCTCTGGAATAGCAGTCGATCACCGTCGCCAGATAGATCCAGCCCTCCCATGTTTCGACGTAGGTGATGTCGCCGACGAGTTTTTCGCCGGGGGCGGACGCGGTGAAGTCGCGCTGCACGAGGTCGGGCACGTGGTGGGCCTGGCCGTCCTGCTCGGTCAGCCCGACGCGCCATGGCCTGGGCTGGCAGGGCTCCAGCCCCAGCTCCCGCATGACCGAGCGGACGAGCTCCGGCCCGGCGGGCACGCCCTGTTCCACCAGATCGGTGTGGATCCGCCGATACCCGTACGTCCCATCGGAAACGTCGAAGAAGTGCCTCACCCACGCCTTCAGCTCATCGCGGCGCCGCGCGGTCGCCGACTCCGGCCGGCTTCTCCATTCGTAGAATCCCGAGCGCGAGACACCCAGCCATGCGCACATCTGAACGATTGCCGGCGATCTATCGCCGATGACGACCGAAGGGTTGGCGTACTCCGCGTCGATGAACTCGTACTTCGAGGTCACCGCTGCTCCCGAGCGAAGTACAACGCCGCTTTTTTTACGAACTCGAGCTCCATCTTGAGTTCCTGGATCTCGCGTTCCTGCTCCTTCAGGCGCACCCGCTCATCGAGCGTCAAAGGAGCCTCTTCCCCGGCATTCTCACGCCGGTACGCACTCACCCAATTCGCCAGAGTCCCGGCATTGATGCCGAGCTCCTTCGCGACCTGTGCGATCGGACGGGAAGAATCCACCACCAACCTGGCGGCTTCCTGCCGATATTCAGGAGAGTAATTCCTCTTCGAACGAGCCAAATCACTTACCTTTCCGGACTACCCCATTCTAGTGGGGCCACTGTCCGGAACCTTCGGGGCGGCTCAATCGTCCTTAGCCGCCCCTATCGGGCATCGCCCCGACGGGAAGCCGAAGCTGCCGGGCTTAAGGCCTACCGACCTTGCGGATTCGTGCCTGTTGGCCAACGCTTCCCGGGCTTACACGCTCGACTAGGCATTCGCGATGCGCGATGACCGTAGTGGCACCGGCACCGTCGTTACTGCGGATGTCCAAGACGAGACCGTCGCCTCCCGGACTCAAGATCGTGGACTTCAGGCAGAAGTCGCACATTACGCGGAAGGCCTGGAGCTCCTCCGGCCGGATACTCAACCGGACCCAGGCCGGCGCGTGCTCTCGGCTGATTCTCATGACCACGGCGTCGATCGCCGATCCGACGGGATACAACTCCGGCCACTGCTCGTGGCTGGGCGGAGGGGCGCCCTGCTGGAACAGGTCGATGGAAGAGCCGAGGTGCTCGTATCCCTCGATTGACGTCATGAGTCCCCACGGCTCGTGGCTGAGAACCTTCGCCTGGACGCGCTGCCCAGGGAGAAGTGCAAGACTCTCAACCTCAAAACGTTGCATAACGGCCATTCTTGCAATGATCGCTCGAATGAGTGCCCACTCCTAGCTCAATCCACGAAGCTTGCTCGCGGAGAGCGCGGAACTGTGAGCGCTTCGAGATCCGTCCCTGCAACGGTGTGGGCATCATGTGCACGCTCTGATGCCCCGGCCCAGTAGCCACTTGGATGACTACGAGGCTGGCCACACCGGCGATGGCGACGGGAGCACGCGATAGAGACGGCGCCGGGGCTGCCACTGCGGCTGAGGGTTAAGGACGCCTCACCTAGTTCGCGCTCTCAGCTTTGGCGAGCAGGGCGCGCGCCTTCTCCAGCCGGGCCGACAGTTTCGACTCCCGCCAGTCTACGAGTTTCTGGTACCGCTCGAGGACGGCGACCTCTGCCGCGTAGTCCTTGCGCTTGCGATGGATGGTGGCCACCCGTTCGTAGTAGCCGGGCGCGATCCAGTGGCCGGGAGGAAGGTCCGGGGTCTGCTGGATAGCCGAAGCCTCCTCGACCGCAGCAAGGATCTTCCCGAGCAGAACAAGGCTTTCGTCGTCTCGCTTCTGCGTACGCATCTCGTTGAGGACGGGAACCCATTCGGTGTAGTGGCGGCCGCCGACCTGGCCGGCGCGTTCTGCGGCTGCTCTGCTGGCGTCCATGCCGCGACGTTAGGACCCGGGACTGCGACGAGGCCCTCCGAACTGGAGCATTGTGGCCAGGTCGTGAGGTACTGGGGAGAGTTCTGCCGTTCGGAGTTCGTGGCTTGGCCGCCCAGTACGCCGTCCCGCCCATGTCGGCTGGCTTTGTCGATGAGTTCTCGTGCCACATGTTGAGAGGCCGGGCCTGCGATGATCAACTGATTTGGTTGTGTTGGTGAGTTGGGTGCCACAGACGGCAATCCAACCGTTCACGCCAACGCGAGTCTTACCCGGCGCCGCTGAAGATTGATCTCACGGAGACAGACCCGGAGCTGCTGGCCGCAGACCGGCAGTTGCCCCTCGTGGAAGTCAGCCGCAGGAACGAGCCCCTCGATGCCCTCGACCAACTCAACGAAAGCCCCGATCGGGACGACCTTCGTCACCGGACCAGTGAGCACCTTGCCCAACGGAGTACGGGCCACCTCGACCAGCGGATCGTCCTGCGACGCTTTCAACGACAACGACATCTGGCCGCGCTCGAGATCTACATGGCGGACCATCACCATGACCTCCTGGCCCTCGCGGACGACCTCCGCGACCGAGTCAATCCGTCGCCAAGACAGCTCCGACACCCGCACGAGACCACGCAAGCCACCGACATCCACGAAAGCCCCGAAAGGCTCGAGTGAACTCACCACGCCCAGGTGGACCTGCCCCGCCTTGAAATCGCTCATGCTCGCCATGCATCCATGATCGTCCGAAACCGGTCTGCCTGCGCGAAGCTTCGAGCTGTCCGTCGCACTGGGGAGCTCAATCTGGGTTGCATTGGGTAACCGAGATGGCCGGAGGGCAGTGTTGTACCTGACTGTCGTGTACTCGCGCCGACGCGTTGCCAGGAGAGGATTGGCCAATCTGGGAAAAGGACCGTCAGGCGAACCTCCGCTCCCTTAGAATCCGTGGATTGCACTCAGCTTCCTCGGAAGGATACCTGCATGCATCAGGCGCCGCCTCCACAGCCTCCTCGGCATTCCATGGCTTGTGCTTCGCCTAATTATTGCCGTTGTCAACCTCTGCCGATTCGCCTGGCACGGTGGTCGAGTTTCCTATAGTGAGCATCACGGCGCCACCTTCACGCCCAATCAGCCGAGCGGACGGCCCGGACCAGCCGCCTACGATCCACAGCAGTCACTCGATTACACCGCTGGGGTAATGAACGCAGGACGCGGCACCGATGGGGTGATCAACTTCTACGACGCTCATGGCAACTACACTGGCTATCAGCGTGGCAATGATTTCTATGACGCTCATGGTAACTATCTCGGTAGCCAGAGGCATTGAGTTATCTAGCAAAGTGCGAGGCTGCGGGGTAGAAAGAATTCGATCAATTCTTCGGGCCGCACGCTAGTCGAGTGAAACGCGGATGCACAGAGGGTGGTGGGGTTGCCCACTGGGCAGCCCCACCCGTGTCGGTTACGCGAGACGGAGGTCCGGGGTGTTGTTGAGGTGCTGGTCCAGGACTTGTTGGGCGATGACCGCCTGGAGTTGCGCGATCTTCTTGTTGGCGGCTTCCAGTTGGGCTTGCAGGTCGGGGTCGGCCGAATCGGGGGTGGTCGGGGACTTGGGTGCGCGGATCTTGTTGAGGGCGTCTAGGGCGGTGGCGTCGGCGGTGGGGAGGGTGTGGAGGTAGCGCTCGGTGGTGGAGATCTTGGCGTGGCCTAGGCGTTCTTTGACGACTTGGAGGTCGGCGCCGCCGGCTAGGAGCCAGGAGGCGTGGGCGTGGCGGAGGTCGTGGAATTTGGGTTTGTGGGTGAGGTGGGCGGCTTGGCAGGCGGGGGTCCAGGTTTTGCTTCTGAAGGTGGAGGCGGGGATGTGGGGGTCGGGGTCGATGGGGCGGGGGTGCGGGCGGTGTCTTTGCCTTCGGCTCGGCGTTTGGCTCGGTAGGCGGTGACGGCTGCTCGGCAGTGGGGGCAGCGGCATTTGCCCAGGCCGTAGGCGGTGGTGGTGCCGTGGCGGTAGCTGCGGGCCTGGGCGTTGGGAGGGGTCCAGCCGAGGTCCTTGGCGGGCTCGATGACCTTCAGGGCTGTTTCCTCTTTGGGGATGTGGCGGGAGAAGAGTAGGTCGTCTTCCTTGAGGTGGCGGGACTCGGTGTGGGCTTGGAGCTTGGTGATGATCTGGGGGCTGAGCTTGAGCTTTCGCCACTTCTTGCTCTTGGGGTAGGGCTTGACGAGGAAGTGCTTGCCCTCGGGGTGGACTTCGGGGGAGAGGTAGAGGACGACGCGGCTGACGGTGAGGATGCCCGTGTCGAAGTCCAGGTCCTTGACGCGGAGTTCGGTGAGTTCGCCCCAGCGGAGGCCGCTTTCGATGGCGGTCTCGACCAGGAGGCGGGAGTCTTCGTCAGGGAGCGCCGCGTAGATGCGGTCGAACTGCTCGGCGGTGATGATGCGGCGGGGCTGGGTGGGGACCGGGTCGGTGGGGACGTTGTGGGCCGGGTGGAGGAGGATCACGCCGTCGGTGACGGCGGTGGTGAAGATGGCGTTGAGGACCGAGACCTTGCAGAACTCGATGCGGCGGAGGCCTACGCCGGAGCGCTTGAGTTCGGTGAGCCAGGCTCGGACGTCCTGGGAGGTGATCTCCTGGAGCTTCATCTCGCCGAAGTACGGGAGGATGTGCCGTCGCAGGGCGGACAGGTAGTCCTGTTTTGTGCTGAGTTCCATGCGGTGGTTCGGTAGCCAGGTCGCCTCGACGTACTTGCCGAACTTCTGTCTGCCTCGGCGCGGGTCCCAGGATTTTCCTTCGGCGATCTTGGCTTCGGCGGCTTGCCAGGCCTTGTCGGCTTCCTTCCTGGTGTCGAAGGTTCCGGCGGTCTGGCGGACGCCTCGGGCGTCGTCGTAGAGGGCCTGGTAACCGACTCGTCCGTGCTCGCCCTTGCGTGCTCTCGTGAAGCCTATTTCGATCACCTCAGGTCAAGATCATTTGTCACTCATTTGTCACTGGATCGTGCTGATACGCAGTGTTGCCGAGTGGTAGTGATTGGCATGTGATCATGCCTCTGACCTGCACTTTAATGCCAAACGATGATCGACTGTAGAAACTTAATCTGACGCGAAATCGAGTTCCCAAGCTGACCACGCGGGTTCGATTCCCGTCATCCGCTCAGATCGCGAAGGCCCCGCCGGGATGTGAGTCCCGGGCGGGGTCTTTGTTTGTTTCCGGGCTTGCCGGGTCGGCTTGGGCTGCGCGCTGCGTCCGGGAGGCGAAGGCGTTCCCGAGTCTGCTTCAGGTCGTGGAGGCATTTCCGCAGGCGGATCGGAGTCGCCGGAGATTGCCGATTCGGCATTTTCGCCGGGGAAACTCGCCCTTTCGCCGATGTGGGAAGCCTAGGCCGTCACTTTCACTTCCAGGAGTTCGGTCCACGTCTTCGGCCCGATCTCGCCGTCCTGGTCGATGCCGTGGCGCGCCTGGAACTTTTTCACTGCCTCGGCCGTCTTGGGTCCGAAGATTCCATCGACGGTAACCGCAGGGTTGGCCTTGTGGTGGTTGAGCCGCAGCTGCGCGTCCTCGACGGGGTTGCCCGTCATGTTCGGAGTCTTGAGCTTCAGCAGCGGGTAGCAGGTCGGATTCGGAGCAGCCATCGCACGTTCTCCCTTGTTCGGTGTGCGGAGTGGTGCTCTCGAGACCAGAGAGATCAGTGAATAATCTGCCATGACTCGGGATTCAGCCGACTCCGCATCATGAATGACTACATGAGCAAGCGTATGTCGGTGTCTTTCCGGGTGTCAATTTGGCAGATCCGAATAAAGCTCGGATCTATTGCTGGATATGGCGAGAAATTGCGCATGCCGCTAAGTATCTCCCTCCGGTCCAAGCCGATGGGGGACGGCCTCGGTCGGTTTGATCGCCGGATGCACAAAGAGCACCGTCCGGGTCGGTGAAGGTCGCGCCATCGGACGGGGCCCGGGTTCCTCGAACCGAGGCCCGCTAAACCCGTCGTCGGCATGGATCGGGTCAAGACCGGGCCGCCCGGCTCGTCCGGTCGCAACGTGCGGGGGTGCGGGGTGTCGCGGAACGGGACGGGGCCCTAACATCCGGTCATGCGTGACTTGTCGAATGTTTCGGGCGCGGCGGTGAAGGCCGGTGCGTGAGCTGGGGCGTGTCCGTGCCCTGTTCCTCGTGGTGGCGGCCGCGCATCTGGTGGTCCTGGCCGTCGGGGCGCCGTCCTGGGCGGACTTCGTGACCAAGGCGTCGCTGATGCCGGTGCTCGCGTGGTGGGTGTACCGGCGGGGCGGCGCGCGGCTGGTGATCGCGGCGCTGCTGCTGTCGGCCGGGGGCGACATCGCGCTGGAGTTCGACGGGCTGTTCATCGTCGGCATGGGGTTCTTCGGGGCGGCGCACGTCTGCTACGTGACGTTCTTCGGACGATCGTTCGCGGCGGCCGGACCGCGGAAATGGGTGATCGCCGGCGGCTACGCGATCATGTGGGCCGTCCTCATCGCCGTCCTGTGGCCCAGACTGGGCGACCTGCGGATCCCGGTGGCCGTGTACTCGCTGCTGCTGACCTCGACCGCCGTGGCCTCGGCGGGCCACGGACTGCGGACGGGCATCGGCGGGGCGCTCTTCCTGATCTCCGACGCGCTCATCGCCCTGGGCATCACCGACCGGGAGCTCCCCATGCACGGTGTGCTGGTGATGCTGACGTACATCTCGGCGCAGTATCTGCTCGCGTCCGGGTCCCTCACCCGTTCCGCCGCACGCCCTCCGGTGCCCGTCTGACCGGCCTCCCCCGGAGGCGGCCCTTGCGGTCGGTCCTTCTCTCAACCTAGCGTTTGCTTGGATGAGAGGAGAGGGTGTGGAGGAGCTTCAGGTAGGGCATGTGCACGAGGCGGATGTGCCCTGGGTGTACGCGGGTGATGTGGGCATCCAGCTTCTGCGGGCCACCCCTACGGGGTTCGCGGTGCGCAATAGGTTCAAGGCCGGCTATCGGCTTCCGACGCACAAGCACACGGGCTCGGTGAACGGGTTCACCTTCTCCGGCCGGTGGTGCTACGCGGAGCAGGGCGTCGAGTACGTGGCCGGCACGTTCATCCACGAGCCCGCAGGTTCGGCGCACACCCTCACCGTGCTGGAGGACACCGACGTGCTCT
The DNA here is from genome assembly GCF_003751225.1 of Actinocorallia herbida. NCBI lineage: Bacteria > Bacillati > Actinomycetota > Actinomycetes > Streptosporangiales > Thermomonosporaceae > Actinocorallia > Actinocorallia herbida. The sequence continues at coordinate 8,892,291 of NZ_RJKE01000001.1, read as the reverse complement.
TCATGGTGGAGGGCGCCTACGTGGAGTACGCCGAAGACGGGACGGTGGCCGGCGTCGTCGATTCCGAGACGTTGATCGGGGCGTACTACGCGCTCTGTGACGCGTTCGGAATCCCCCGTCCGGAGGCCGTGCTCAGATGAAGGGCTTTCCGGACGGCCACTACACGGACGGGCATCCCGCCGGCTTCTACGCCGAGCTGTACGGGCGCGGCCCTGTCCGCCACCCGGAACTGCCGCTCTGGCTCGTCGGCGGGCACGCCGACGTGCTCAAGGCCGTGACGGACCCTGTCTCCTTCCGCAACCGCGACGGCATCCTTCTGGAGGAACTCGGGGTCACGTACGAGCGCCCGCCCACCCTGCTGCACACCGATCCGCCTGAGCACACCCGCTACCGCAGGCTCGTGGCGCCCGCCTTCCGCAGCTCGGTGCTGCGGGGTCTGGAAGACGACATACGGACACGCGTGGGGTCGCTCCTCGACGCAGGGCCGACGGAGTTCGTCGGCCAGTTCGCCGTACCGCTGCCCCTCCAGGTGATCTGCCTTCTGCTGGGCATCCCCGAGGACGACTGGGAACGCTTCTACGCCTGGTCGGAGGCGTTCGTCCCCGGGGCGTCGGAGCTGCCAACGGAGGAACGCGACTCCCTGCGCATGGAGTGCGGCCTCTACCTCGTGCAGCAGGCGCACGCGCGGCGCGCGGATCCCGGCGGCGACGTCATCTCGCAGCTCGCCGTGCTCGAACTCGACGGGGAGAGCCTGACCGACGCCGAGCTCGTGATGTTCCTGATCCAGTTGTTCGTCGCCGGCAACGAGACGACCAGGCACGCGCTGTCGGGCGGCCTCCTGGCGCTGGCCGACGATCCCGCGCAATGGGCGCTGCTGCGGGAGGATCCCGCGCTGATCCCCGGCGCGGTCGAGGAGATCCTGCGCTGGACGTCGCCCGTGGTCTACTTCCTGCGCACCGCGACGGCGGACGTGGAGCTCGGCGGGGCCAGGATCGCGTCCGGCGACAAGCTCATGCTCCTGTACGGCGCCGCCAACCGGGATCCAGCGGCGTTCGGCCCTACGGCGGGAGCCTTCGACGTCACCCGGGCGTCCGAGGCGCTGAACCTGGCTTTCGGTTTCGGGCCGCACTTCTGCCTCGGCGCGGCCTTGGCGAGGCTGGAGCTGCGCCTTGCCCTGACGGAGCTGACCACCCGCTACCGCGCGCTGGAGCGCACGGGGCCTGCGCGCTACAACGGCTCGTCCGTGGTCGCGGGCTTGCGCTCGCTGCCCCTCACGCTCGTCCCCTGAGCCGCGGCCTCGGCCGCGGTGTGGGCGGCGTCGGCGAACATCGCGGCGAGCTCGGCGGCCGAGGCGCGGATGTCGCCGTCGAGCCAGGCGGTGAGCGCGCCCGTCCAGCCGGACACCAGCATGACCGCGGTGAACCCGATCAGCGCGTCGGAGCCCTCCGGGACGCCGAAGCGGTCGCGGGCATAGCGCGCGACGAGTTCGGCCCACTCGCGCTGCGCCGCCTTGCTCCTGGCCCGCAGGACGGGGCTGGAGGGGGCCTCGACGAGCACGATCCGCGCCTTGCGGGGGTCGGCCCCGCCCAGCTCCAGGACCGCCTCGGCGCCGGCCCGGACGACGGCGCGCAGGTCCGCGTCGGGACCCGCGGCGAGGATGGCCCGGGTGGCGGCCTGCGCGGATTCGGCGGCGATCCCGTCGTAGACGGCGGCGAGGAGGGCGTCGAGGTCGGCGAAGCTCTCGTAGAAGTAGCGCTGGTTGAGGCCCGCGCGCGCGCAGACGGCGCGCAGGGTCGTGGCGCGCAGGCCCTCGGTCCCCAGCAGGTCGAGGGCCGCGTCGAGCAGGGCGGCTCGGCGTTCGGCCCGCCGGTCCGCCGCGGCGACGCCACCGTACGGTCGGGTGCTCACCCCAGAATCTTGACACACCCGCATCCAGAATTTAGCGTCTGGATATCACCGTATCCAGATATGAGGGACCACCCCATGGCCGCCATCGCCCCAGCCCTCAGCCGCATCTTCGAGCCCTTGGCAGACGAGCACGACTACCCGGCACCCCAGATCGACGGGACGCTTCCGCCCGACCTCACCGGGACGCTCTACCGCATCGGCCCCGGCCGCTGGGAGATCGGCAGGACCAGGCTGGACCACCTCTTCGACGGTGACGGCATGGTGTCCCAGTTCATCTTCGACGGGCGCTCCGTCCGGTTCCGCAATCGCTATGTGCGCACCCGGCAGTTCGTGGACTCCCTCACCTCCGACCGGCTGCGCAGGCCGGGCGTCGGCACCGCACGTCCCGGCGGGCTCCTGGCGAACGCGGGGCGGATTCCGGCGAACGTCGCCAACACCGGCGTCGCGCTGCACGCCGAGCGGCTGCTCGCGCTGTGGGAGGGCGGCCCGCCGCACCGCCTCGACCCCGACACCCTCCAGACCCACGGGACCCACGACTTCGACGGGGCGCTGCGCGGGCTCCTCAAGTCGTTCTCCGCCCATCCCAAGTGGGATCCGCGGACCGGCGAGATGTTCAACTTCGGGCAGGACTTCTCGCCGCTGCCCACGCTGAACTGCTGGAAGGCCGACAGCCGAGGCGGGATGAGCCGCATCGCCTCGGTCCGGATGCTCGACATGCCGTGGAACCACGACGTCGCGCTGACCTCGCGGCACCTCGTCTTCGTCCTCGACCCGTACCTGTTCGACCTGCGCAGGCTGGCCGCCGGGCACGGGGTGATGACCGCGCTGGAGCACCGTCCGGCCAAGGGGACGCGCTTCCTCCTCGTCCCCCGCGACGGCGGTCCGGTCCGGATCGTCGAGCACGACGCCCTGATCCACGTGCATGTCTCCAACGCCTTCGAAGATGGGCCCGACACCGTCGTCGACCTGGTCCTCTTCGAGGACTTCGCCACCCTCAAGAGGGATCTGACCGACTTCCGGGCTTCCTTCACGGCCCTTCCGCCGAGCAGGCTCATGCGGTACCGGATCACCCCCAACGGACGCGTCATAGCCGAGGAGCTGGCTGACGTGCCCGGGGAGTTCCCCCAGTACGACTGGCGCCTGTCCGGACATGAGCACCGCTTCACCTACATGACGGGACGGACGGCGTCGTCGGGCCCCTACGACTCCGTGCTCAAGGTGGACGGCGAAGGCGGGCCCGTCCAGGCGCACTCGTTGGGAGCCGACGCGTACGTCGGGGAACCCATCTTCGTCCCGCGTTCGCCCGACTCCGCGGAGGACGACGGATGGCTCCTTGCCGTCGTCTATTCGTCGGCCGAGCACCGCTCCCGCCTGGAGATACTCGACGCGCGCGGTCTCGCCCCGGTGGCCGCGGTCCACCTGGACCACCACCTGCCTCTCGGCTTTCACGGGACGTTCACCCGCCGCGTCGCCTCGCCGGACGCGCCCGTACCCCGCCCGGAGGCGCTTCCCACACCCTGACAACCAAGACATAGGGGTGCTTCGGCCCGCACGGCCTCGTTTAGTGTCGGAACGGTCATGGCGGGCTTCAGATGATGAAGGTCCGCCGGGAGCAGTGAGGAGAACCCCATGAGCGTGCACGATTTCCAGGTGGCGGCGGCCGACGGCACCACGCGTGACCTCGCCGGCCTCGCGGGCCGGACCGTCCTTGTGGTGAACGTCGCCAGCAAGTGCGGCCTGACCCCGCAGTACGAGGGCCTGGAGGCGCTGTACCGCGAATTCCAGGGCCGCGGCCTTGAAGTCCTCGGCTTCCCCTGCAACCAGTTCGGCGGCCAGGAGCCCGGCACCGACGCGGAGATCCAGGACTTCTGCTCGGTGAAGTTCGACGTGACCTTCCCCGTCCTGGCGAAGATCGACGTCAACGGGCCGGACGCCGCCCCGCTCTACGCGCACCTGCGCGCCGCCGCCCCGGGCGACTTCGGCCCCGGCAACGGCTTCCTGTTCGAGCACGTCAAGAACACCAGGCCCGAGGCGATCGGGACCGACGAGGTCAAGTGGAACTTCACGAAGTTCCTCGTCGGCGCGGACGGCGCGGTGATCCGCCGCTACGAGCCGACCGTCCTGCCCGAGGAGATCCGCGCCGACCTGGACGCCCTCCTGCCGGCCTGACGCTATGCGCCCCGCGGGGCCGGTTCACGGCTCCGCGGGCGGGCATTCCACAGTGGTATGTGTCCATCCCGTACGGTCCTGCGCGTCCCCTCACGAATCTACGGCGGGCCGGAGAGCCGCGTCCCTGCCCTTCGGGCACGCCCGAGTAGGCCGCCCGGCGCAGGGCCCGCACGTCGACGGCGGAGGTTGCCAGACGCGTCGGCGAGCTTGGGCAAAAGCTGATCATTCGTATGACCTGCCGCCCGGGTTAGGGTCGCGGTGTTCCAGTGCGTCCGGAGTGCGTTCGAGAGGCTGGTGGGCATGGGCGGCGTGGAGATCTCGCGGCGGCAGGCGGTAGGGGGCGTCGGCGCGGCTGCGGCGCTGGCCGCGGCGGGATGGCAGGGCGCGGCGGGAGCCAAGCCCAAGCCCAAGCCGGGCGACGAGTCCGTGACGATCACCGTGATGGGCACCTCGGACCTGCACGGGTGCTGCCTGAACTGGGACTACTTCAAGAACGCGGAGTTCGACAACACCGCGCACGACGACATCGGCCTGGCGAAGATCTCCAGCCTCGTCAAGCAGATCCGCGCCGACCGCGGCCGCGACCGGACCCTCCTGTTCGACTCCGGCGACACCATCCAGGGCACGCCCCTGGCCACGTACTACGCCAAGGTCGAGCCGATCACCGAGACCCGGGTGAAGCACCCGATGGCGCGGGCGATGAACGCCATCGGCTATGACGCCGTGACGCTCGGCAACCACGAGTTCAACTACGGCCTGCCGCTCCTCGACCTGTGGATCCGCCAGATGGACGCGCCGGTCCTCGGCGCCAACGCGGTGCGCGCCTCCCGGGACGTGCCCGCCTACGAGCCCTACGTCATCAAGAAGATGCGCGTCGGGCACGGCAGGACGGTGAAGGTCGGTGTCCTCGGGCTGACCAACCCGGGCGTCGCCATCTGGGACAAGACGTACGTCGAGGGCGAGCTGCGCTTCCTCGACCTCGTCGAGACCGCCCGCAAGTGGGTGCCCGTCCTCCGCGCGAAGGGCGCCGACGTCGTCATCGTCACCGCCCACGCCGGGGACAACGGGTTCTCCTCCTACGGCGGCGACCTCCCGGTGGAGAACGCCTCCGCGATGGTCGCCGAGCAGGTCCCCGGGATCGACGCGATCCTTTTCGGGCACTCCCACCAGGAGGTCGCCCAGCGCTTCGTCCTCAACAAGGAGACCGGCGCCGAGGTGCTGCTGTCGGAGCCGTCCTACTGGGGGCGCCGGCTGTCCGTCCTGGACTTCACGCTGGTCCCGAAGAAGGGCGGCTGGACGGTGACGGCCAAGTCGGCGATCACCGTGAACAGCAACACCGTCGCCGAGGACCCCGCGATCGTCGCGCTGATCAAGCCGCAGCACGACACCACGGTCGCCTACGTCAACCAGGTCGTGGCGACCTCGGTGGCCGAGCTGAGCACCGCGGAGTCCTGCTACAAGGACACCCCGATCCTCGACTTCATCCAGGACGTCCAGGCCGGGACCGTCAAGGACGGTCTCGCCGGGACCGCCTACGAGGCGCTGCCCGTGCTGTCCATCTGTGCTCCCTTCTCCCGCACCGCGGTCTTCCCCGCCGGAGACGTCTCCATCAGGGACATCGCCGGCCTCTACATCTTCGACAACACCCTCCTCGGCAGCGTCCTCACGGGCGCTCAGGTGAAGGCGTACCTGGAGTACTCGGCCAAGTACTTCACCCAGCTCCCCGTAGGCGCCCCCGTGGACGTCGCGACCCTGACGAACGCGAACGGCGTGCCCGACTACCTCTACGACCAGCTCTCCGGCGTCACCTACGACATCGACATCTCCCAGCCGACGGGTTCGCGCATCGTGAACCTCGCCTACGAGGGCGTACCCGTCACCGCCGCGCAGGAGTTCGTCGTGGCCGTCAACAACTACCGCCAGTCGGGCGGCGGCGGCTTCCCGCACATCACCACCGCGCCGGTCGTCTACAACCGGCAGGTCGAGATCCGCCAGGCCCTCATCGACCGCGCCTCGGCCGTCGGCGTCATCGACGCCGCCGACTTCCACGTCCTCAACTGGAAACTGGTCCGCGCGGGCGTCCCGGTCTTCTGACCCTTCCCTGGCACGACCGGCCCCCGCTCAGCCCGTCCTGCCTCCGGCTGGAGGCAGGCGGCTCAGCCGCGCTGGTAGATGTCGGGGATGCCGTCGTGGTCGTCGTCGCGGGTCTCCTCCTCGTGGATGCGGCGGTAGGCGCGGTTGCGCAGGCGCAGCACGATCGCGGCGAGGAGGCTCGCGGTCAGTGAGGCGGCCAGGACGGCGATCTTGACATGGTCGGCCGTCTCGCCTGTGCCGAAGGCGAGTTCCCCGATCAGCAGGGAGACCGTGAAGCCGATCCCCGCGAGCAGCGACAGGCCGAGGACGTCCAGCCAGGACAGGTCGGTGTCGAGATCGGCGTGGGTGAACCGGGAGACCAGCCAGGTCGCGAGCATCACGCCCGCCGGTTTGCCGAGGACGAGCCCCGCGAACACGCCGAGCGCCACCGGATCGGAGACCGTGCTCCGCAGTCCTGCGACCCCGCCGACGGCGACGCCCGCCGACATCAGCGCGAACAGCGGCACCGCCACCCCCGCCGAGAGCGGGCGGAACCTGTGCTCGAAGTGCTCCGCCAGCCCCGGCCCCGCCTCGGGGCCGCCCGCCTTCCGGCTGCGCAGGACGGGCACCGCGAACCCGAGCAGGATGCCCGCGACCGTCGCGTGGACGCCCGAGGCGTGCACGAGGATCCAGGTCGCGGCGGCGAGCGGCAGCAGCAGCCACCAGGAGCGGATCCGGCGCTGCACCAGCAGGGTGAACAGGCCGAGCGGGATCAGCGCGGCCAGCAGGGGCATCGGCGACAGATCCGCGGTGTAGACGACCGCGATGATCACGATCGCGATGAGGTCGTCGACGACCGCGAGGGTCAGCAGGAACGTCCGCAGCGCCGCGGGGAGGAAGCGGCCGAGCACGGCCAGCACCGCCAGGGCGAAGGCGATGTCGGTCGCTGTAGGGATCGCCCAGCCCTCGGCCGCGCCCGGGGTGCCCCGGGCGACCGTCAGGAAGACCAGCGCGGGCAGGATCACCCCGCCGCAGGCCGCCGCCACCGGAACCGCGGCCCGCCGCGGGTCGCGCAGGTCGCCCGCGACGAACTCGCGTTTCAGTTCCAGCCCGGCGACGAAGAAGAAGATCGCGAGCAGGCCGTCCGCCGCCCATGTCGCCAGGGAGAGGTGCAGGTGCAGGGCTTCCGGTCCGATGCCGAAGTCGCGCACCGCCGCGTAGGAGGAAGCCCAAGGCGAGTTCGCCCAGGCCACCGCCACCACCGCGCCCGCGAGCAGCAGCGCGCCGCCGACGGTCTCCGCCCGCAGGACCTCGGCGATCCGCCCCGCCTCGGGCCATGTGCCCCGCCCGAGGATGACCCGCCGCCTGTTTCCGCTCGCGCCTTGACCCACGTGCACTCCCGTCGCCTGAGGCGTCGTTCACCGACCGCCGACCAGACTTCCCGGCACACCAGCCACCAATACTACCCAGCAGCTGCGAAAACACCCCACCAATACTACCCAGCAGCTGCGAAAACACCGCGGACCCCGCGCCGCACACCCGCGCCACCATTGTCCGGACCATCACCGCACACCTCCCGCCTCGACCGACCGCTTACCCCCTCACCGTGCCATTCCACAAGACCCGTTCTGAGTTATCCACAGGCCTGATCTCCCAGGTACCGCAGAAGAAATCTCCCAGCGCTCAACAAATCACGATCATTTGCCCGGTGGAACGACGGAAGCGATTCCCGGTCGGGTAGGTCGTGACACGGCGGGCCCTTCGCGTTAACCTCCACGTATGAGCAACGGTTCAGATGAGCAGATGATCGTGGACGGGTGCGCCGTCCGGGTCGTCGACCCGGCGCGCGTCGCCGTCGTGGCCGAGGCCATGCCCGCGGACGAGGACGTCGTCGAACTCGCCGACGTGTTCGGGCTGCTGTCCGATCCCGGGCGGCTGCGGGTGCTCGTCGCCCTGCTCGAAGGGGAGATGTGCGTGTGCGACCTCGCGGTGGTCGCGCGGGCGAGCGAGTCGGCCACCTCCCATCACCTGCGGCTGCTGCGCGCCCACCGGGTCGTCACCTCCCGCAGGTCCGGCCGGATGGCCTACTACCGTCTCGCCGACGCGCACGTGCGGATGCTCCTGGACGTCGCGCTCACCCACGTCGGCCACGCCCCCGCCACCGGGCACCCCGAGCGTGCGGCGGCCGAGACCCCGGCGGGCCTCGCGTGAGCGCCCAGGGCCACGACCACGGCCCCGAGGCCGGGCACGGCCATGGGCACGGCCACGCGGTGGGCGCGGACGCCGATCGCAAGTGGCTGACGGGCGCGCTCGCGCTGATCATCGTGTTCATGGCGGGCGAGGTGGTCGTGGGTCTCGTCGCCCGGTCGCTGGCGCTCATCTCCGACGCCGCGCACATGCTCACCGACGCGATGTCCATCGTGCTCGCGCTGATCGCCATGCGGCTCGCCGCGCGCCCACCGAAGGGCGGCTACACCTTCGGCCTCAAGCGCGCCGAGATCCTCTCGGCCCAGGCCAACGGGCTCACCCTGCTCCTGCTGGCGGCCTGGCTCGCCTACGAGGCGGTGCGCCGCTTCCTGGATCCGCCGGAGGTCGGGGGCGGCCTCGTCCTGGTGACGGCGCTCGCCGGGGTCGTGGTGAACCTCCTGGCCACCTGGATGCTCTCCAAGGCCAACCGGTCGAGCCTGAACGTCGAAGGCGCCTTCCAGCACATCCTGAACGACCTGTTCGCGTTCATCGCCACCGCCATCGCGGGCCTGATCATGGTCACGACCGGGTTCGCGCGGGCGGACGCGATCGCGACCCTCGTCGTCGTCTTCCTGATGGTCAAGGCGGGCGTCGGACTCGTCCGCGAATCCGGAAGGATCCTCCTGGAGGCGGCCCCGGCAGGTCTGGAACCCGAACGGGTCGGTCCGCTGCTCGTCGCCAGCCCCTACGTGAGCGAAGTCCACGACCTGCACATCTGGCAGATCACCTCAGGCATGTCGGCCGCCTCCGCCCACGTCCTCGTCACCCCCGGGCGTGACTGCCACGCCGTCCGCGCAGACCTCGAAACCCTCCTCCATGACCTGGGCATCACCCACACCACCCTCCAGGTCGACCACGCCTCCGCCCAGTACCTCGCCATAGGCCGCCCCCACAGCCCCTCGACCGACCCGGACGAGGCCTGGACCCGCCCACCGCACCCGTGCTGAGGAGGGGGAACGAGTGCGTCCCCTAAGGCCATCCACCAGTCCGTTCTGGGCCTGGGGCCGGGAAAGCGCCTATTCTTCTGTCGTGCACAAGTACTGGCACGTGGTGCTTCCGCCTCTCGTCGTCTGACGGACGCAGCAGGCTGACGCCTTTTCGGTGAAGACCGGCCAAGCGGGCCGGTGTCTTTCGCGTGCCGTCCGTCTCCTTCCCTCCACAGCTTCGAGACGGAAAGTTCATTCGTGCAGAATCAGGATTCCCTTCCCCGCTCTTCGCCCATGCCCGCGGCGCGTCTGCTCTCGGGACCGATGCCGATCCTCGCCGCCGGGATCCTGTGGGGGACCACGGGGACCGCCGCGTCGTTCGCGCCCGCCGGGGCCGACGCCGCGGCCGTCGGGTCGGCCGCGCTGGTGCTCGGCGGCCTCTTGCTGTTCCTCACCACGCGGGGTTCGCTTCGCCTGGCGGTAGGCGGAACCCCGGCGCGCAAGGTGCGGCTGCTCCTCGGCGCGGTGACCGTCGCGGGCTACCCGGTGACGTTCTACCCGGCCGTGTCGATGACGGGCGTCGCCGTCGCCACGGTCATCGCGCTCGGCAGCGCCCCGGTGTTCGCCGGGCTGCTCGGCTGGTGCCTCGGGCACGGCCGCCCGTCGGCCCGCTGGATGTGGGCCACCGGCGCGGCGGTCGCCGGATGCGGCGCCCTCGTGCTCGGGCCCGCGCTCGACGGGTCCGGTGCCCGGGTGGATCTCGTCGGGGTCGCTCTCGCGCTGGTCGCCGGGGCGTCCTACGCGGCCTATTCGCTCATTGCGGGCCGGCTCATCTCCGAGGGAGAGGCGTCGAGCCCCGTCATGGGGGTGATGTTCGGCGGGGCGGCCCTGCTGGTCCTGCCCGTAGTGCTCGCCACCGGACCCGGCTGGATCGCCACGGGCGCGGGCCTCTCCATCACCGTCTACCTGGCCTTCTTCACCAGCTTCCTGGCGTACCGGCTCTTCGGGATCGGCCTGCGGAACACCTCGGCGGAGACGGCCACGGTCCTCACCCTCTCCGAGCCCGCTGTGGCGGCCCTCCTTGGGGTCGTCGTCTTGGACGAGTACCTTCCGCCGCTGTCCTGGGCCGGACTCGCGGTCCTCGCCCTTGCCCTGGCCGTTCTGACGACGTCTGACGGCTGAGCCTTGGACCAGGTGCCGTCACCCTGAGACGGCACCGGGGCCCCATCCGGATCTGGTGATGTGTCGTGACTTAGAGTTGATGTCCTGGTACTCCACGTATGAGGGGTGAGGGGCATGCGGGTCCTGGTGACGGGGGCGTCCGGCTACATCGGCGGGCGGTTGGTGCCCGAACTGCTCGCGGCCGGGCACACCGTGCGGTGCGCCGCCCGCCGGCCGGAGAACCTGCGCGGCCAGCCCTGGGCGGGCGACGTCGAAACCGTCAAGGCCGACGTCCTGGAATCCGCCGCGATCGGCGCGGCCCTGGACGGCATGGACGTCGCCTACTACCTCGTGCACGCGATGGGCTCGGGCCGCGACTTCGAAGAACGCGACCGCGAGGCGGCCTGGACGTTCGCGGCGGCCGCGGCACGGGCCGGAGTGACCCGCATCGTCTACCTGGGCGGCCTCGGCGCGGGCAGGGAGGTCTCCCCGCACCTGCGCTCCCGCAACGAGGTCGGCGAGATCCTGCTCGCCGGGGAGTCGCCCGCGATCGTGCTGCGCGCCGCGACGATCATCGGTTCCGGCTCAGCCTCCTTCGAGATGCTGCGCTACCTGACCGAGCGGCTGCCCGCCATGGTGACGCCCAGGTGGGTGCACACCAGGATCCAGCCGATAGCCGTGCGGGACGTCCTGCGCTACCTCACGGCGTGCGCGAACATCCCGGGCATAGTGCGCGGCTCCTTCGATATCGGAGGGCCCGATGTGCTCACCTATGAGGAGATGATGCAGCGGTACGCCGCCATAGCGGGGCTGCCGAAACGGCTCATCATCCCGGTGCCCGTACTGTCGCCGTCCCTGTCCAGCCACTGGGTGGGGCTGGTGACGCCCGTCCCCAGGGCCATCGCCCGTCCGCTGGTGGAGGGCCTGCGGACCGAGGTGGTGTGCCGCGACCACGCGATCCGCGCCCTGGTCCCGGACCCGCCGGAAGGACTCATCGGCTTCGACGAGTCCGTGGAACTCGCGCTGCGGCGCATTCGCGAGGCGTCGGTGGCGACCAGGTGGTCGTCGGCCTCGATCCCGGGACGGCCCAGCGACCCGCTGCCGAGCGACCCCGATTGGGCGGGCGGCAGCCTCTACGTGGAGGAGCGCGTCGCCGTCACGGAGGCGCCGGCCGCCGTCGTCTGGACCGTCATAGAAGGCATCGGCGGGGACAACGGGTGGTACTCCCTCCCCGTCGCCTGGAGGCTGCGGGGCTTCCTTGACCGGCTCGTCGGCGGCGTGGGGCTGCGGCGCGGTAGGCGCGATCCCGAGCGATTGCGGGTAGGGGACGCGCTGGATTTCTGGCGTGTGGAGGAGGTCGTCCCCGGCTCTCTGCTCCGGCTGCGCGCGGAGATGATGCTTCCCGGCCTCGCCTGGCTGGAGCTGAGCGTCCACGAGGCGCACGGCCGTACGCTGCTGCGCCAGAGGGCCGTCTTCCACCCGCGTGGCCTCCTCGGTCACCTCTACTGGAAGGCCCTGACCCCGTTCCACGGGATCATCTTCGGCAGGATGCCGCAGAACATCGTCAAGGCCGCCGCGCGTCAGGCAGTCCGAGCCGGGTCCTCGCCGCGCGTGAGGACGCGCATGACGACCGGGGACAGGAAGAGCAAGAGCAGGGCGTAGTACGTGACGCCCGGGACGGTCGAGGACACCGCGAGCGCGAGCGCCAGAAGGCACGTCGCCGTCACGGAGCCGAGGAGGTCGTCCCGGGTGAGCGGCAGGCCCGGACGCTGGATGTCGGGCGTGCGGCGGATGGCGATCGCCATGACGGTCTGGCAGGCGCTCGCCGCGAGGATCGTGCCGATGTAGACGCCCGCGGTGAACCTGTCGTCCGTCTCGTACGTGCTGGTCATCTCCGTCGGGAAGGGGATCACCACGATCGTGAGCACCCAGGCGAGGTTCCAGAGCATCAGCCGTCGGTCGTAGGCGCGGACATGGTGGAACAGTTGGTGGTGGACCATCCACAACCGGGCGATGACGACGAAGCTCAGCAGGAACCCGAAGATGGCCCGGCGGTTGGTCGTGAGGAACTCACGCGCGCCGCCGCTCTGGTCCGCGCCCTCGCCCACCGCGTCGACGAGCGGAAGGACCAGGAGCGTGAGGGCGATCGCGACGACCGCGTCGGTGAAGTTGACGAGCCGCTCCGACTCCCTGAACGTGGCCATCTCCGCACGCTAGCCCGAGGGAGCGCGCAGGCCCGGTAATCGTCGTTCCAAGTGGGGCGCGGGTCGCCGCGGCCGTTGATTGGGTCGCCCGCATGGACGTCTACGCCTCGATGGAGACCACCCCGGACCCGGTCCCGGACCCCGAACTGCCGCGCTGGTGCCGGGACGAACTGGACCACCGTGCCAAGGTCCGCCGAAGGATCGACCTCGCCTTGCGTGCCGCGACCTCGACGGCCCTCCTCTCCGGAAGCGCGGTGCTCTTCTGGACCTTCGTCCTCGACCCGCCGCCCACGCCCGCCGCGCCGCGGGGCGCCCCTGCCCGGCCGACGGCAGACCGGACGGAGCCGGGGCCTCCCGTGGTCGTCGACTACACGCCGACCGAGCCGTCCAAGCCCAATCCGGTGCTGCCGGCTTTGGCCGACGGCACCGCGACGCCGTCGAGCGGTCCGATCGTCATCGACGCGTTCCCCGATGACTCCGTCGATCCTGAGGATCCCGTCGGCCTCGGCGACGCGCAGGACGCCTTGCGGCACCGGCCGCGCCCGGAGAAGGCGGCCCGGCCGAAGCCGCCCGCGCCACCGAAGCCGCGGGCGTCGACGGCACCGGAACCCGCGCCGCCGCGCCCGCGTGCGACGCCCGAGCAGGCACGGCCGAGCGCGCAGCCGGTGCGGAAGCCGAAGAAGAAGAAACGCAGGTATCTGACCGCCGACGAGGAGTGCGCCCGCACCTACAAGGACCCCAAGCTCCTGCTGTCGTGTCTCAAGCTCTGGGACAGCGGGGCCCGGCTCGCCGGTTCAGCCGAAACGCAGGACGAACCGCCGCTGCCACGGGGTCTCGACCGCCCGCGGGTGATAGCGCGCTCGGACGTAGGCGACGGCCTCCTCCGCGGGGACCCCGTCGAGGACGGCCAGGCAGGCGAGCGCGAGGCCGGTCCGTCCCACGCCGCCTCCGCACCCGACCTCGACACGACGGTCGCCGGCGCGTTCGAGCGCGAGGCGGAACGCGGCGCGGGCGTCCGCGGGGTCGGCGGGCGAGCGGAAGTCAGGGCACCGCACCCAGCGGCTCTCCCAGGAGGTCTCGGGCGGTCGGCCGAGGAGGTAGACCCCGAAATCGGGCTGCTCCCCGCCCTCCTGGACGCGACGGCGCAGGCCCCGGCCGCGGATCGCCAGACCTGACGGCAGGAGCAGCACACCTGGCCCGACGGTCCACATCGCCTTCATTCGGCGACGTTAACCGGCGGCCCGCGAAGTTATCCACAGATCGAAAATATTCTCGGTGAGGTCTTGTCGCGCAGCGTAATCTGTGCTCGTCAGGCCGGGCGCGAGACCCCGGAAACGCGTGTGCCCGACGTCGCGGACGTCGGGCACACGGGGGTCGCGAGGCGCGGCGCGGTCGGGTGCGGTCGGGTCAGGGGGTGCGCTGGTGTCTGGGAGCACGGGACGGCGGTCGGTGGGAGCCGACGCCGGTCAGGGAGCGGACGGACAGCTCGTCGTAGGCGGAGGGTTCGGGGCGTTCGGAGCTGAACAGGGTGCCGACGATCGCGCAGAGGAAGCCGAACGGGATGGAGACCAGGCCGGGGTTCTCCAGCGGGAAGACGGCGAAGTCGAGGCCCGCGGGCAGGAGCGAGAGGCTCTGCCCCGTCAGAGGGTCGACCTTGCCCGAGACGACCGGCGAGAAGGCGACGAGCACGAGCGAGCCGCCGAGGCCGCCGTAGATGCCCGCGACGGCGCCCGCCGAGGTGAAGCGCCGCCAGAACAGGGACAGCACGATCGCCGGGAGGTTGGCCGACGCGGCCATGGCGAAGGCGAGGGCCACGAGGAACGCCACGTTGAGGTTCCGCGCGATGATCGCCAGCAGTATGGCCAGGGCGCCGATGACGAAGGCGGAGACCCGCGCCACCGCGACCTCCTGGGACTCCCGGGGCCGCCCGAACATCAGCACATGGCCGAAGAAGTCGTGCGCGAGGGAGGTCGAGGAGGCGAGTACCAGCCCGGAGACCACGGCCAGGATGGTGGCGAAGGCGACCGCGCCGATGAACGCGAGAAGGATGTCGCCGCCGATCTGCCCGCCGAAGTGGGTGCCGAGCGCGTGCGCGAGCTGGAGGGCCGCGGTGTTCCCTGCCGGGTCCTGCTCGGTGATCGCCTCGTGCCCGACGATCGCGGCGGCGCCGAACCCGAGCGCGAGCGTCATCAGATAGAACCCGCCGACCAGGCCGATCGCCCAGTTCACCGAGCGGCGGGCGGCCCGCGCGTCGGGGACGGTGAAGAAGCGGCCGACGATGTGCGGGAGGCCCGCCGTGCCGAGCACGAGGGCGAGCGCGAGGCTGAGGAAGTCCAGCTTGTTGAGCACCGAGCGGAAGACGTCGCCCTCGATGTCCTGGCCGTAGCGGCCGCCGGGCTGCAGGAAGCCCTCGGGACGGGCGCTGGCGTCGGCGGCGGAGCCGAGCATCGCGCTCGGGTTGAAGCCGAAGCGGCTGAGCACCAGCACCGTCAGCACGACCGTGCTGGCGACCAGCAGGACCGCCTTGATGATCTGCACCCAGGTGGTGGCCTTCATCCCGCCGAACATGACGTAGAAGACCATGACGGCGCCGACCACGACGATCGTCAGGACCTGCGCGGCATCGGCGGAGACTCCGGCGAACTCCTCGCCGCGCCGGATGCCGAGCAGCAGGGAGACGAGCGCGCCCGCGCCGACCATCTGCGCCAGGAGGTAGAACACCGAGACGACGACCGTGGAGATGGCGGCCGCGGTCCGTACCCGGGGCTGCCGCTTGACCCGGTAGGACAGCACGTCGGCCATGGTGAAACGGCCCGCGTTGCGCATCAGCTCGACCAGCAGGAGGCTGAGCAGCCACGCGACGAGGAAGCCGATCGAATACAGGAAGCCGTCGTACCCCGAGAGTGCGATGAGGCCCGCGATGCCGAGGAACGAGGCCGCCGACATGTAGTCCCCGGCGAGCGCGATGCCGTTCTGCATGCCGGAGAAGGCGCGGCCGCCGGCGTAGAAGTCGTCGGCGCCGCGGGTGGTGCTGCGGGCCCAGAACGTGATGCCGAGGGTGATGAGGATGAACGCGATGAACAGCCCCACGGTCAGCATCCTGCCGTCCGCGGCGATCACGACGCGCCCTCGGCGGGGACGCCCCGGCCCGCGACGCGGCGGTCCGTGGCGGGCTGCGGCGGAACCGCGGCAGGCCGCGCGGCTTGGCGGTTCGGCGGAATCGCGGTCGGCCGCATGGCTTGGTTCGACGGAGTCGTGGCAGGCCTGGCGGCTTGGCGGCCTGGCGGGACCTCGGCCTGCGGGGCGGTCTGGAGATCCGGCGGGACCTCGGCAGGCCGCCACGCCGCGGTGCGCACCCGGTGCTCGGACTCGGCGCGCAGCTGCGCGGCCAGCGGGTCCAGCATGAGGCGGGCGTAGCGCGAGTAGTACCAGGCGAGCCCGAACGTCGAGGCGAACTGGAGCACGCCCAGCACCAGCGCGACGTTCACATGGCCGAAGACGTTCTGGGCCATGAACCCGCGTGCGAACGCGGACAGCCCTATGTAGAGGAGGTACCAGCCGAGGAAGACCCCGGCGAATCTGATCACCAGTCGTTGGAACCTGGCTCTGAGCAGCCGGAACTTCCGGTCCCCGGCGATGACCGCGCACTCACCGCCCATCCGCTCCGCGCCGGGCCGTATCGTCGCCGCCGCCATCCCGCCCCCTTGGCTCGCTTACCGTAGCCGGACAACTCCGTAGCGGAACCAAACGATAACCGGGAGTGCACGGCTTTGCAGGGGATTACCGGAATGGATTACATCTCCTCCCACGACTCGGCAATGTTCCCCCCAACCCGCTGGACGTGTCCCCGAACCGGCGCCCGTGAACCCGGCGCTCGCCCACACCCGGAGCCCGCCCCGCCCCGCGCCGGGTCACCGGACCCATGGGCTTGGGCTGATCGCTGGGCGCGGGCTGCTCTCGGGACATGCCGCTGGGTGTTGATCATCCGGCCGTGGGCCGGCTTCGGAAGGCGCAGGTGGGAGCTGTGCCGCGGGTTGGTCTCGGGATGTCCCGCCGGGTGCTGATCACCCGGGCATGGGCCGGCTTCGGAAGGCGCCCGCTGCGCGGTGGGCGCGGGCTGGTTTCGGAATGCGCGCGAGTGATGTGCGGTGGGCGCGGGCTGGTCGCGGCGCGCGGCGCTGGGACTCGCGCCGGGTGTGCGATGCCGGGCTTGGGCGCGGGTGGAACTCGAGTGCGGGCTCGGTGCTCGGCTCGGCTCGGGGGCGGCGTGGGCGGGGGCGGACCGGGGGCGCGGTCTCCCGGGGGAAGGTGCCGGGAAACCGCGCTGGTGGGCGGTCAGGGGCGGCGGACCCAGGCCGGGCAGTCGGTCTCTTTGAGGGAGACCTGGAGGTGGTGGTACTCCTCCACGTCGATGACGCCCACGTCCTTGCGGATGACGTCGTCGTAGAAGCGTTCACTGGCGATGAGGCACACGGGTGCGGGTGAGCGGCCCACGAGCTCCTTGAACGACGGGGCGTCCAGGAGGCGGCAGAGGTGGTTGACGTCGGTGCCGACGAGGCCGCGGCCGTCGTGCCGGGCGACGCCGAGGTGGACGGCGGCGCGCAGGCGCATCTGCGCGATCTCGCTGGCCAGCCGGTTGCGCCTTTTGACGTGCGCCTTCAGCCCGTCGAACACCGCGGTCACCAGTAGCGCGGGGTCGTGGCCGGAGGGGACGGCCGCGATGACGCCGTCGCCGCGGTCCTCAACATAGATGTCGCCGTAGGGGATGCGCGCATGGGTGAAGCTCGCCTCGAGCGCCCGGTACATGTTGTCGCGCAGGAACCCCTGGACCTCGTCGGTCCGCCGCGCGTCGCCGTAGGAGATCACGTCGCAGGAGAACAGGTGACACCAGCCCGTCGGCGTCCACGGCGCGGCAGTGTCGGCGGTCATGGGAGGTCCCCCGCAGGGTCGGCGCCCCATCTGGACGGCGCGCCGCGGTCAAGGACATTCCGGATAAAGAATGAAGGTGTCTGCTCATCACACTGCTCCCGCACGCTTCTCTCCCTTCCCTGAGATCAAAGAGAAAAAGACCGAATCGAGGCCCGGTGGGGGCGCATGAACGGTCGTTTGCTGTCTCGCAGCATAGCGACGGAGGCTCTGCCCGCGCCCGTCATCGGTTAATGCCGAACTGTGTCGCCGCCGCACTGGGCGTTTCCGCATTGCGGCGGGAGTGTCGTACCGGGCGGGACGGATCGGGGTCGCGTGCCCCGGTCGTGCGAGCGGGAATCTTCGGGGGCGCGAAGTATGCCGGGTGACACGAGGCGGGAGCACATCGCGGCAGGAAGAGGTCACCGGGCACGATAAAGCAGGTCATCGGCCATGCGGTGCCGTTCTCCCTGTTCTGGACGGTCGGTCGCCGTCGGCGGGACGTGGGTGCTCGAACGCATCCCGCGAGGGAAAGCGGGGACTTTCGTCTTTCCGGTGGGCCGAAACGCGTCTTGCGTTTCGCGGGACCACTGGATTCGGCGCGGGAAAGGCTGAGCGGCGGGCGCGAATTCCTCAGTCAGTGATTGCGTAGGGAAGCGGCCATGTCAAGATGTGCTGCGGGAATCGAGGAGGGCGGGCAGGTCCGCGACGGAGTCGATGACGTGGTCGGGCGCGGCGAAGGCCGCCGCGAGATCCTTTTCCCGGAACTTCCCCGTACGGACCTGGACTCCGGTGAGTCCCGCGCGCTGAGCGCCGAGGACGTCGGCTTCGAGGTCGTCGCCGACCATGACCCCGGTGTCGGCGCCGAGGCGGGCGAGGGCGGCGTGGAAGAACGCGGGGGAGGGCTTGCCGATGACCTCGGCCCGGACGCCCGCGGCGGCCTCCCAGCCGAGGAGGTAGGCGCCCGCGTCGAGGCTGAGGCCGTCGGCGGTGCGCCAGGACAGGTTCCGGGCCATGGCGACCAGGTGGGCGCCGTCGTTGAGGAAACCGAAGACCCGGTCGACGGTCGGGTAGTCGAAGGCGGGTCCCGCGCCGCCGACCACGACGACGTCGGGGGCGTCGTCGACGAGCCGGACGCCGGGCAGGTCGGCGGTGACGTCGCCGCCGTTGAGCAGGAAGACCCGGGCGTCCGGGTGGTGTTCGGCGAGGAAGGCCGCGGTCGCGGTGGTCGCCGTCATGACGTCGGCGGGCCCGACGGGGAAGCCCGCCGCGACGAGCGCCCCGGTGATGTCGGCCTTGGTGCGGGATGTGGTGTTGGTCAGCAGAAGCAGGTCGTGCCCGTCCGCGCGCAGCCTCGTCACGGCCTCGACCGCACCGGGGATCGGCCGCCACGCGACGGTCAGGACGCCGTCGATGTCCAGAAGCACCGCTGTCATACCGGGAATCTAGCCATGAATCCCCCGATCCAAGCCTCCCGGTCGACCACCGGGAGGGCCGGCGGGGTCAGAAGCGGCGGCCCATCCACACCGTGTAGGGATCGCGGCGCAGAACGGCGAACCCGACCGCCTCGTAGAACGCGAGCGCGTTGGTGTTGGCCGGGTCGACCCCGAAGTGGAGGCCGGTGGATCCCGCGGCGACGAGTTCCTCGGTCAGCCGCTCGATGAGGGTCCGTCCGTAACCTTTGCCCCGGGTGTCGTCCAGCAGGTTGATGTGCAGGTGGGACGGGTGGTCGCGGACGATGTCCTCGGGTGCGGGCAGGAAGTGGTGGATGATGTGGATCATCCGCTCGTCCGGGGTCCGCGGCTCGGCCGGGTCGTCGGGGTAGCGCTTCTGGAGCATCGGCCACCACTCCTGCCGGCACCGCTCCTCGAACTCGCGGGTGTCGGGCGTCCCGACGATGTAGCCGAGCACCGGGCCGCCCTCGTTCACCACCGAGGCGAACTGGGGCGAGAAGCGCAGGTAAGGCCCCGCGTAGACATGGCCGACGAGCTGGGGATCGTCATAGCCGTCCGGATTCGCCGAGGTCCGCAGGCAGATGTCGTAGACCGCGTACTCGTCGTCGAGACGGAATTTCCTGATCATTGGCTTGTCCTCTCCAACGGCTATTTTGGGGCTCATGCCCGATCTGTTTGTCTATGGCACCCTCCGCTTCCCGGAGATCCTCGAAGCGCTCCTCGGCAGAGTGCCCCGGCTGTCCCCGGCGAGCGCGGACGGCTGGCGGGTCGCCGCCCTGCCCGGTCTCGCCTATCCCGGGCTGGTCCGCGCGGAAGGCCGGGCCGAAGGGCTCGTGGTGGAGGGTCTGGCAGAGGCCGAGCTGGAGATCCTGCACGCCTACGAGGACGACGACTACACCGTCGAGACCGTGCCCCTCACCGACGGAAGGCGGGCGCTCGCCTACGTCTGGCGTCATGCGGCCCTGCCCGACGCCTGGGACCCTGCGGCGTTCGACGTCGCCGCCTGGGTCCCCGTCTGCGTCGCGTTCCGGGCGGAGCTCCCGCGCGACCGGGCGCCGCGCGAGGCGGGTTAGGGGATCAGCGCGATCTTGCCCGCGACGCGTCGGGCGGCGAGGTCGGCGAGCGCGCCCTCGATCTCGGTGAGCGGGCGCTCCTGCGGCGCGACGGGGTCGAGCCGCCCGTCGGCGACCATCGCCAGCGCGTCCTCCAGCAGTTCCCGCTGCGCGACGGGGTGGTTCAGCGCCCAGAAGCCCCAGTCGACGCCGACGACGTTCCGGTTGCGCAGCAGCACCTGGTTGAGCGGCACCGACGGGATGCCCGCGGTGAACCCGATGACGGTGTAGCGGCCGAAGTCGCGCAGGGCGCGCAGCGTGGCCGGGGCGAGTTCGCCGCCGACGGGGTCGAACACGACGTCCACGCCGCCTTCGGCGAAGTCGCGCGCGGCCGCCTTGACGGCGTCGGGGGAGGCCGTGTCCACGACGGCCTCGGCGCCCGCGGCGAGGGAGAGGTCGCGCTTCTCGGGGCTGGAGGCCGCGGCGAGGACGCGCGCGCCTAGCGCGACGGCGACCTGGACGGCGGCGAGTCCGACCCCGCTGCCCGCGCCGAGCGCGAGCACCGTCTCGCCGGGCCGCAGCCCGACGCGCTCGCGCAGCGCGAAGAGCGCTGTGCAGTAGGACTGGGTGAAGGTCGCGGCGCGGGCGAAGTCGAGCTTCTCCGGCACGTGCACCGCGGTGTTCGCGGGGATGACGACCTGGGAGGAGAATCCGCCGAACCCGCACATCGCGAGGACCCGGTCGCCGATGGCGAAGCCTTCGACGCCCTCGCCCAGCGCGCTGACGGTTCCGGCGATCTCGCTGCCGGGGGTGAAGGGAAGCGGCGGCTTGATCTGGTACTTGCCCTGGATGAGGAGCCCGTCGACGTAGTTGACGCCCGCCGCGCCGACGTCCACGCGTACCTGGCCGGGTCCGGGGTCCGGGGCCTCAGCCTCGACGAACGTGACGGATCCGAGTTCTTCCACGACGAGCTGCACCATAAAACCGAATCCTATTCGGCCATCTCCGCGGGCGAAAGGGTCAGTCGTGATCGGTGAGGGGGTACTTGAGCCCCATGTGGGACGGGCGGAAACCGACCTTCTGGTAGAACCGGATCGCCTCGGGGCGCTGGCGGTCGCTGGTGAGCTGCACCACACGGCAGCCGTAGGCGCGCGCCTCTTCGATGGCGTAGGAGAGCATGGCGTGCCCCACGCCGTGGCCGCGCAGGTCGCCCGCGACGCGCACGCCCTCGATCTGGGCGCGGGTGCTGCCCATGTAGGTGAGGCCGGGGATGTACGTGAGCTGGAGGGTGCCGACCACGTCGCCGTCGAAATCGGCGACGATGAGCCGGTTGTTCGGGTCGGCCGCGATGGCCGCGAAGGCCGCCTCGTAGTGCTCGTTGACCTCGGGAGACTCCCGGGTGGCGCCCAGGACGTCGTCGGCGAGCAGTTTGACGATCTTCTCCAGGTCCGCGTGGGTGGCGTCGCGGAAAACCGGCGGCTTGCGGGTCCCTGTCATGGGACGCA
This sequence comes from Actinocorallia herbida, assembly GCF_003751225.1. NCBI lineage: Bacteria > Bacillati > Actinomycetota > Actinomycetes > Streptosporangiales > Thermomonosporaceae > Actinocorallia > Actinocorallia herbida. The sequence continues at coordinate 8,870,687 of NZ_RJKE01000001.1, read as the reverse complement.
GGGTATCGGGACACGCTTCTGTTGCTTTCACGTGGCCTTGCCGTAACGCCCGCTTGTAGTACTACGGCTTGTAGTACTACATTGGGTGGTAACACCAAGTCCACGCGAGGAGGCGTGAGCCTTGAACACCACGATGTACCGCGACCCGGCCAACCCGCTGGCGGTGCGCAAGGAAGCCGACGACCACTGGACCGACCTGTCCGAGTGCCGCGGCTCCGATCCCGAGATCTTCTATCCCATCACCGAGTTCGGTCCCGCCCGCGATCAAGTGGCCGAGGCCAAGCGCGTCTGCTACCGCTGCGCCGTCGCAGCGGAATGCCTTGACTGGGCGCTGCGCGCAGGAGAGCCCGCCGGCATCTGGGGCGGCACGACCCCCGAGGAGCGCCGCTATCTTCGACGGTAATACCGGGGACTAATCGGGTAGGCCGGTCGTTGTCGATTCAGGCGACGGATAGGGATATAGCCCTCGATGAGTGAGCGAAGCAGGGCGTTCGGCAGGCGTGCGGCCGGGGAGATCAACACCCAGGCGACCCGTGCGCTCGCCGCCGCCGCCCTCGTGCTCACCGTCCTGGCCGGCATGTGGCTGCTGGAGATCGTCGATCAGCTCATCGGCAACCAGCTCGACGTGTACGGCATCCGCGCCCGCCACGTCGGCGACCTTCCCCAGATCTTCACCGCACCGTTCCTGCACGGCAGTTTCGACCATCTGATCGCCAACACCATCCCGTTCGCCGCGCTCGGCTTCCTCGCGGCCCTGCGCGGCATGGGCAAGTTCCTGATGACGAGCCTCATCGTCATCGTGATCGGCGGGCTCGGCGTCTGGTTCACCGGCCCGCCGAACTCCGAGACGCTCGGCGCGAGCATCCTGGTGTTCGGCTACTTCGGCTACCTGCTGGGCCGGGGCGTCTTCGAACGGCACATCTTCGACCTGCTGATCGCCATCGCCGTCGTCGTGCTCTACGGCGGCATCGTCTACGGCGTCTTCCCGAACGACTCGCGGATCTCCTGGCAGGGCCACCTCTTCGGGCTGGTCGGCGGCCTCATCGCCGCCTTCCTGCTACGCCGCCGCGACCGCGTCTAGCGTCAGGCGTTCGGCCGCAGGGACAGGTCGGTGACGACGGCGTCGGGCGGGGTCTCCAGGGCCCCGACGATCGCGCGCGCGACCGTGGAAGGCTGGATGTAGTCCGCGGGGTCGTACTGCCCCGATTCCTGTGCCCGGACCTTGCGCTGCATCTCGCTCGCGGTGCGCCCCGGGTAGACGGAGGTGACGCGCAGCACCGACTCCTCCTGGCGCAGCCCGTCGGCGAGCGCCTTCAGCCCGTGCTTGCTCGCCGCGTACGCCGACCAGTTCGCGTTCGTGCGCAGCCCGGCGCCCGAGTTGACGAAGACCACGTGCCCGCGCGCCGCGCGCAGCGACGGCAGCAGCAGCCGGGTCAGCTCGGCGGCCGCCACGAGGTTCACCATGAGCTGGTCGATCCAGGTGTCGGCGTCGAGTTCGGCGACCGTGCCGAGGTCGCAGACGCCCGCGGCGTGCACGACGCCGTCGAGCCTGCGCGGCAGGTCGGCGACGGCCAGAGCGGCCTCGATCCTGCGCGGTTCGCCGAGGTCGAGGACGACGGTGCGGACGGCCTGCTCGGCGGGCCGCTGGGCCTGCGGAAGGGTCCAGGCCTGGGTCTTCCCGTAGGGGGCCGCCGCGAATCGGCCCGCCATCTGCGTCAGCCGTTCCAGGGACCGCGCGGTCAGCACGAGGTCGTGTCCGCGCTCCCGCAGCAGCTCCGCGGTGGCCAGGCCGATGCCGCCCGTGGCTCCGGTGATGAGATACGTCCCCATGTCGCCCCCTTCATGCGGGTCGCAGAACCCTTGTCACCCCGGCGATGAGCGCCGTCGCGAGAATCCACCCCGAACCGATGATTGCGTAAGCCGCCCACTGGGTCCACCCCACCGGATCCCACGCGCCGCGCAGGCCGAACGCGCCGATCGGAATGAGGAGATCTACGACGTAGATCAGGGACTGGAAGTCGGGGAGCTCCGCGGGCTCCTTGAGGGGACGGGGCGGGATCAGCGAGAAGATCGTGGTGCCCGCGGCGACGATCACGGCGAGCCAGGCCGCGGCGAGCCAGGGCCGGTAGCCGTAGCCGACCGTGTAGTCCAGCAGCGCGCCCCATGCGCGGGTGTGCAGCGGCTGGGAGCGCCTGCGGCGGCGGAACTTCATCAGCTGGGCACGCCGCGCGAGGTCCTCGCGGCCGTCCCGCAGCGCCCAGGCGGAGAGCTGCTCGTAAGGCTGGGCCCGGAAGCCGTCGGGGTCGCGGTTGACCCAATCGAGCCGCTGGTCCGGATCGCCGACGCGCAGGGACTCGTAGACGAGCCCGTCGAGCCGCAACTGCGCGGGCCATACCTCGGTCCGGTCGAGCAGCACCCCGATCCGGGCGTAGGACATCGAGACGATGCCCTCGATCGGCTCGGCGGGGGTGAGGATGAGCTCTGCGATGTCGGAATGGGAGAGCTGGACCGCCAGGCGGTCCGGTGAGCTGAGGCGGGCGGCCCGGTCGAAGGAGACGGTCCCCTCGACGCGGGCTCCGCGCAACTTGACGGTCCCCTCCGCCTGGAAACCGTGCGAGCACTCCAGTGCGTCGGTGACGACGATGTTCTGCCCGTCGAGCGCGAGCCTGCCGGGGTTGATCAGCTCGGCGCCCTCCAGGAACACGCCGCCGTTGATCCGAGATCCGGCGAGTCGCACTCCGCCCTCGATCCGGGCGTTCCTGGCGAAGAGCCCCGCTTCGATCGCCATGCCGCTCGCGAAGACGGCGAAGGCGGCGTCCTGCGCGGTGATCTGCGCCTCGTTGAGGATGAGCCCGCCCGCGAGCTGGGCCCTGCGGAGCTGGAGCTGGCCGTTGATCACCGTCCGGGTGAAGCGCAGTGCCGCCTCGGTGCGCAGGCCGGTGCCCTGGAATCCGGGCAGCACGCAGTCGAGGAACATGAGCTTTTTGATGCGGGTGTTGCCGAACAGCGGCGTGGCGTCGAAGACGCACGATTCGAGCCGCATCTGGCAGTCGACGTCGCCCGCGGTGAGGTCGAGCTCGTCGGTGATCAGCGCGCCGCGCAACCGGACGGCGGGGATGTGGCCGTCTTCGGACGGCACCGCACCGAGCAGCAGCCGGGCGATCACCGCCGCCCTGACCTCGCGGTCGGGGCGGCCGGTGAGATCGACGCGGTCGCCGCGCGGGTAGGCGTCCCACAGCTCCTGTTCGGCGCTGGTCAGGGGGCCTCCCGGCAAGGGGCTAGAACCAGCCGCGCTTGCGGCCGGCCTGCTGGAGCAGGCCGTCGAGGTGCTGCTCCCAGTCGGTGTTCTCGAAGCCCTGGTTGGGGACGGTGAAGCGCAGGAAGGTGTCGTGGCCCTCGCCGAACACGGTGCGCTTGTCCAGCTCCAGGACGACCTCGGTGCTCGCCGGGTTGCTGACGAACGTCACCTCGAGCTGCTTGAAGGAGCCCGAGTAGCGGGCGCCCGGGTAGAACTCGATCTCCTGGTAGAAGGGCAGGAGCTGGTTGACGCCGTAGATACGGCCCTTCTCGCAGTCGGCGTTGCGGAACTGGAAGCCGAGGTTGGAGAAGGCGGCGAGGACGCGCTCCTGCGCGGGCAGCGGGTGCACCGCGATCGGGTCGAGGTCGGTGGCGTCGACGGCCCGGGCGACCTCGAGTTCGGTGGCGACGCCGACGGTGGTGCCGCGCAGGGGCTGGCCGTACATGTGGGTGAGCGGGGTCTCCCACGGCACTTCGAGCTGGAACGGGAAGCTGTGGCGGACGCCGGGCTGGAGCTGGAAGCGGCCGGAGAGGTGGGCCTTGGCGTACTTCTCGTTCTGCGAGTACTCGCTGTCGCCGCTCTCGACCTCGACCCGGGTCACCAGCGCGACGTTGATGCCGAGGATGTCGGCCTCGCGCTCGCCGCCGATGAGGTGGATGTCGCCGCTGACGATCCCGCCAGGCCGGACGTTGGAGTCCCGCAGGATCGTCTCGATCGAGGGGCCGCCGACTCCGAGCGCACCGAGAAGCTTCTTGAAGACCACTGTGTCGTCTCTCCTAGGTAGTTGCGGGGGGTCCCGTCAAACTCTCTCCTTTTAGTCGTTCGAGGCATGCGTTACGTTCCTGATGATCTACCCCCATGCAGTGTGGTATGAGTCACACCCGAACGGGGTTCGCCCCAAGGCTTGTCACCGGTTACCGACGGGTAGCATCATGGTAGTTACTAACCGGTAGAGCGGGCCGAGGGGCACCGCCGACGAGCTAGACGGGGTGTCACCCATGGGGCACTACAAGGCCAACCTTCGGGACATCGAGTTCAACCTCTTCGAGGTGTTCAACCGCCAGGACGTCCTGGGCACGGGCCCGTTCGCAGACGTGGACGAGGACACCGCGCGGAGCATCCTCGACGAGGTCAACCGCCTCACCACGGGCCCGGTAGCCGAGTCCTTCGAGGACGCCGACAGGCACCCGCCCGTCTTCGACCCCGCCACCGGTGAGGTCAAGATGCCCGAGTCGTTCAAGAAGTCCTACAAGGCGTGGATGGACGCCGAGTGGTTCCGCCTGGACCTCGGCCCCGAGCTGGGCGGCACCAACGCGCCGCGGTCGCTGAACTGGGCGGTCGCCGAGCACGTCCTGGGTGCCAACCCGGCCGTCTACATGTTCTCCTCCGGCCCCGGCTTCGCCCAGATCCTCTTCAACGAGGGCAACGAGGAGCAGCGCAAGTTCGCGCAGCTCGCCGTGGACCGCCAGTGGGGCGCGACCATGGTGCTGACCGAGCCCGACGCCGGCTCCGACGTGGGCGCGGGCCGTGCCAAGGCGATCCAGCAGCCCGACGGCACCTGGCACATCGAGGGCGTGAAGCGCTTCATCACCTCGGCCGAGCACGACATGTCCGAGAACATCTACCACCTGGTGCTGGCCCGCCCCGAGGGCGCCGGCCCCGGCACCAAGGGACTGTCGCTGTTCCTCGTGCCGAAGTACCACGTGGACGTGGAGACCGGCGAGCTCGGCGAGCGCAACGGCGTCTACGTCACCAACGTCGAGAAGAAGATGGGCCTCAAGGTCTCCACGACCTGCGAGCTCACCTTCGGCGAGAAGCACCCGGCCATCGGCACCCTCGTCGGCGACAAGCACGACGGCATCCGCCAGATGTTCCTGGTCATCGAGTACGCCCGGATGATGGTCGGCACCAAGGCCATCGCCACCCTCTCGACCGGATACCTGAACGCGCTGGAGTACGCCAAGGAGCGCGTCCAGGGCGCGGACCTGACCCAGCAGACCAACAAGGCCGCCCCGCGCGTCACGATCACCCACCACCCGGACGTGCGCCGCTCGCTGCTCACCCAGAAGGCCTACGCCGAGGGCATGCGCGCGCTGGTCACGCTTACCGCGACCTACCAGGACGCGGTCCAGATCGCCAAGCACGAGGGCCGCCACGACGAGCTGGCCGAGAAGCTGAACGATCTGCTCCTGCCGCTGGTCAAGGGCTTCGGCTCCGAGCGCTCCTACGCGCTGCTGGGCGCCGAGTCCCTCCAGACCCTCGGCGGCTCGGGCTTCCTCCAGGACTACCCGATCGAGCAGTACATCCGGGACTCCAAGATCGACACCCTCTACGAGGGCACCACCGCGATCCAGGGCCTCGACCTGTTCTTCCGCAAGATCCTCCGCGACCAGGGCGCGACCCTGAACGTGCTCGCGAACGAGATCAAGGAGTTCGCGGCCTCCGAGTCCGGCAACGGCCGGCTCAAGGCCGAGCGGGCGCTCCTGGCCCAGGCCGTCGCGGACACCGAGGGCATCATCGGCGCCATGGTGAACGCGGCCCTCGGCTCGCTGGAGAACCCGAAGGAGGTCTACAAGGTCGGGCTGAACAGCACCCGCCTCCTCCTGGCCCTCGGCGACACCGTGGTCTCCTGGCTGCTGCTGCGCCAGGCCACCATCGCCCTGGAGAAGCTGTCCGGCGACGTCTCCGCCGCCGACCGCGACTTCTACACCGGCAAGGTCGCCGCGGCCCAGTTCTTCGCCGCGAACGTCCTGCCCCGCATCACCTCCGACCGCCTCATGGCCGAGAACACCACCCTCGACGTCATGGACCTCCCGGAGTCGGCCTTCTGAGCCGCCTGACCAGTTCCCGCTGAGGGAACCGTCCGCCCCCGCCGATCGCCCTCGGCGGGGGCGGCCGCGTTCCCGGCCCCGGTCAGGGCAGCAGGAGGGTCTTGCCGACGGTGGCGCGGGCCTCGATCGCGGCGTGGGCGGCGGCGGCCTCGGCGAGCGGGAACGTCTGCCCGACCGTCACCAGGAGCCTTCCGGCGGAGGCGAGGGCGAGGGCTTCCGCGACGAGCGGGAACAGCTGCTCGGGGGTCCTGCCGATCGCGAAGAGCGGCACGATCTCCTTGCCGTGCACGGCGTTCTCGTCCAGGTCGGCGAGGCGGCCTCCGGCGGCGCCGTGCCGCACGTATCGGCCGCCCGCGCGGGTGAGCGGGAGGAGTTCCGCGGTGACGGAGGCGCCGACCCCGTCGAAGACGACGTCCAAGCCATCGGGGGCCAGGTCGCGCAGGCGTCCGGCCCAGCCGTCGCCGCGGTACTCGACGGCCGCGTGGGCGCCGAGGGCGACGGCGTGCGCGAGTTTGGCCTCTGACCCGGCGAGCGCGATCACCCGGGTGCCCGAGGCCGCCGCGAGCTGCACGAGCAGTCCGCCGACGCCGCCCGCGGCCGCCGTGACGACGACGGTCTCCCCGGCCCGCGCCTTTCCCGACCGGTGCACGCCGAGCGCGGTCCGGCCGTCGCCGAGCAGCGCGGTCGCCTCGGCCATGGTCAGCCCACCCGGGACGCGGTGCAGGTCGGTGTCCCGGGCCAGGGCGAACTCCGCGTAACCCCCCGAACCTCCCGTCACGCTGACGACCCGGGCACCGCGCCAGCCCGGATCCACGCCCGCGCCCACCTTGTCGACGACGCCGCCGACCCCGTTCCCCGGCACGTACGGGAACGCCATGCGCGGCCCGAACGGCCGACCCGCCCGGAGCGCGGTGTCGAGGAACGCCACGTTCGCGCACGCGACCGAGATCCGCACCTGTCCCGGTCCCGGCCACGGATCGGGCACGCGCCGCACGCGCAGCGTCCCTGGCCCGCCCGGCCCTTCGGCGACCACGGCCCGCACGACGGCTCCCTCCCCTGGCGCGCCCGCGATCCCGCCATCGGGATCGGGCACCGGAGGCCGACGCTAGGCCGCCCGCACGTCACGCGGGAACCACCCGGGCCGCACGGTAAGCGTGCATCCCGGGCACTCCGCGCACACCACCCGCTGATCAGGGGAGGGGCGGGCTGACGGCTCGGCGCGGGCCCTGGACGGGCGTGTTCAGCCCGGCTCGGAAGACCGGGCGAGGGGGCGACGGTCGAAGGCGCGCCGCTCGGGGCGTCAGGCGGGCGGGGACGGAGGGAGGAGGGGGTGGATGAGGGTCTTGGTGAGGGCCGACGCGACGGTGCGGGGGATGGGAAGGAGGTCGGGGCCTTCGGCGTAATAGCGGAGGAAGGCCTCCTGGAAGCACGCGCCGACGAGCAGTGAGGCGGCGGCGGCCGGGTCGGCGGTCTCGGCGAGCCTGCCGCGCGCCCGCTCGGCCTCCAGGTAGGCGGAGAGCGCGGTGACGGGGCGGTCGGGGCCGCCGCCGTGCCGGGCCATCGAGGCGCGGTGGGAGGCCATGCGCTGCGGGTCGGCCAGCAGCGCGCCGAGCATCGGGATCGACTGCCGGTAGAAGTCGAGGTAGGCGTGCGCGAGATCGGTGAGGGTCTCCGCCAGGTCGCCCTCGCCGGGGCGCAGCGCCACCCGGGACGGGCCGGGGAGCCGCTCCTCCAGGACGGCCAGCAGCAGCCGCTCCTTGTCGCCGAAGTACTTGTACAGCGTCGGCTCCGAGACCTCCGACGCCAGCGCGATCTCCTTGGTCGTCGCCTGCGCGATGCCGCGCGTGCGCAGGATCCGCGCGGCGGCGTCCAGGATCCGCTCCCTTGTGCCCATGCCTTCTCCCTCGCCGCCTTCGCCGTGCTCCCTTGACAGGTTAGCGAACACTAGCCCACGATGAAGCTAGTGTTCACTAGCCCCTGTTGAGGAGGGCGGACATGGATCTGACGATGTTCGGAGCGACCGGCCGCACCGGTCGCCATCTCGTCCGTGCGGCGCTCGCCGCGGGCCACCGGGTCACCGCCGTGGTGCGCGACCCGGCCCGCCTGGAGACCGCCGCGCACCCCCTGCTGGAGGTCGTGACGGCCGACCCGCTGGACCCTGCGGCCATCGAGGACGCGGTCGCCGGACGCGACGCGGTCCTGTCCGCGCTCGGGGCGAGCGACCGGACGTCGGCCGCGGTCTGCGGGCCCGCCGCCCGGTCGATCATCGCGGCGATGCGCGCGGGCGGCACGCGCAGGCTGGTCTTCGTCACCGCGAGCGGCCACGTCGTCGACGCGGGGGACGGTCTCGCGACCCGCCGGATCGTCAAACCGCTGGTCGGCCGCTTCCTGGCCGGCCCGTTCGCCGACTTCGCGGACGCCGAGCGGGAGATCAGGGCAAGTGGCCTGGACTGGACGATCGTCCGCCCGCCGCGCCTCACCGACGGCCCCGCCAAGCCCTATCGGACCGCCGTCGACCGAAACGTCCGCGGCGGCCTCAGCCTGTCCCGGACCGACCTGGCCCGCGCCGTCCTCGCCGCCGCCGCAGACCCCGCGACGGCCGGCCACACCGTGGCCGCGGGGTACTGACGCGGGTCCGCGGGAGCACCGGGTGTGACCGAAGTGTCATCGGGTGGCGCAGATTGGACGGGTGGAGCGATCATGGATCTTGTGAGGGTGGGTACAGAGGCTTTACCGAAGGCGGATGTTCGCGCGAGAGGGGTCCGGCCGGTGGGTTTTGGTGTTGCGATCTTCATCATCACGCTTGGCGCAATTTTGAAGTTCGCGGTGAACGCGGACCTGGGGCCGGTGGACCTGAACGCGATCGGGGTGATCCTGATGATCGTCGGGATCGTCTCCTTCCTGTTGCAGTTCGTGTTCGCGCGGCAGCTCGGAAGTGACGGACCGAGGAGGGTGAACGGGCCCGCGGGACGGGACACCTCCCACGACGGCGACGACTGAGGAAAAACCCCGTGCGCCGCCCCGTCTCAAGGACTGAGACGGGGTCGGGCGGGTAGGTCTCCTTCAAGGAAGGAGGCGGCCGTGACAGTAGACGCGCACACCGCCCGGGACGCCGAACTCGTCCAGCTCCTGACCCCCGAAGGCGAGCGGCTGGAACATCCCGATTACCCCTTGAACCTTTCCGACCAGCAGCTGCGCGAGCTGTATCGGGACCTGGTGATCGTGCGGGCCCTCGACCTCGAGTCCGTCGCGCTGACCCGGCGGGGCGAGCTGGGCCTGTGGCCCTCGCTCCTCGGCCAGGAGGCCGCGCAGATCGGATCGGGCCGTGCGCTGGGTGCCGCGGACATGGTGTTCCCCACCTATCGCGAACACGGGGTCGCGTACTGCCGAGGGCTGCCCTGGCTGGACATCCTCAAGCTGTTCCGCGGCGTCAACCACGCCGGGTGGGACCCGAAGGAGTTCGGTTTCCACCTCTACACGATCGTCATCGGCAGCCAGACCCTGCACGCCACCGGCTACGCGATGGGCATCCAGCGCGACGCCCACGCGATCGCCGAGAAGGGCGAGACGGCCATCGGCGACGCGGCCCTCGCGTACTTCGGGGACGGGGCCACCTCGCAGGGCGACGTCAACGAGTCCTTCGTCTGGGCGGCGGTCTACAACGCGCCGCTCGTGTTCTTCTGCCAGAACAACCAGTGGGCGATCTCCGAGCCTCTGGAGCGGCAGACGCGGATCCCCCTCTACCGGCGCGCTCAGGGGTTCGGCTTCCCTGGCGTGCGGGTGGACGGCAACGACGTCCTGGCCTGCCTCGCCGTCACCCGCCGCGCCTTGGACCGTGCCCGGACGGGCGAAGGCCCCTCGCTGATCGAGGCGTTCACCTACCGGATGGGCGCGCACACCACCACCGACGACCCCACCCGCTACCGGCACTCCGACGAGCTGGAGGCCTGGAAGCTGAAGGACCCCATCGCCCGGGTGAAGGCCTACCTTTCGCGGACGGGCCTGGCCAACGCGGCGTTCTTCGAGGAGGTCGAGGCCCAGGTGGCCGAGGCCGTCGTGGAGTTGCGCGCCGCCTGCCTCGCCCTGCCCGATCCGCCGCCCCAGGCGATCTTCCAGCATGTCTACGCGGCCCCGCACAGGCTGCTGGAAGAAGAGCAGGCGGCTTACGAGACCTACCTGGCGGGTTTCCATGACTGAGGTAACGGCACCGCAGACACAGGCCCGAGAGGCCGGGACACAGACGCTGACGATGGCCAAGGCGTTGAACGCGGGGCTGCGGCGGGCCATGGAGGACGACGCCAAAGTCGTCCTGATGGGCGAGGACATAGGCAAGCTCGGAGGGGTCTTCCGCATAACGGACGGCCTCCAACGGGATTTCGGCGAGGGAAGGGTGATCGACACGCCCCTCGCCGAGTCCGGGATCGTCGGGACGGCCATCGGCATGGCCCTGCGCGGGTACCGGCCGGTCTGCGAGATCCAGTTCGACGGGTTCGTCTTCCCCGCGGCCGACCAGATCATCACCCAGCTCGCCAAGATGCGGCTGCGCTCCCTCGGCAAGGTCGAGCTGCCCGTCGTGGTGCGCATCCCGTGCGGGGGAGGGATCGGCGCGGTCGAGCACCACAGCGAGTCGCCCGAGGCCTATTTCGCGCACACCGCGGGCCTGCGCGTGGTGGCGTGCGCGAATCCGGTCGACGCCTACTGGATGATCCAGCAGGCGATCGCCTGTCCGGACCCGGTGATCTTCTTTGAGCCGAAGCGGAGGTACTGGGACAAGGCGGTGGTCGATCCCGAGGTTCCGGCGGCTCCGATGGGCGATGCCCGGGTCGTCAGGGAAGGTACGGACGCGACGCTGCTGGCGTACGGGCCGATGGTGAAGACCTGTCTGGAGGCCGCGGAAGCCGACGAGCGGTCTTTGGAGGTCGTGGACCTGCGCTCCCTTTCGCCGCTGGACACCGAGACGCTCTTCGCGTCGGTGCGCAAGACCGGAAGATGCGTGGTCGTCCATGAGGCGCCCGTCTTCGGCGGCCTTGGCGGGGAGATCGCGGCGCGCGTCACGGAGTCCTGCTTCTACCACCTGGAAGCGCCGGTCCTTCGCGTCGGCGGCTTCGCGACGCCTTATCCGGCCTCCCGGCTGGAGGACCACTACCTCCCCGACCTCGATCGGATTCTCGACGCGGTGGATCGGACGTGCGCATGGTGAAGTACTTCAACCTGCCCGACGTGGGAGAGGGCCTGACCGAGGCGGACATCGTCCGCTGGCACGTCGCGCCGGGCGACAGGGTCGAGGTCAACCAGACCATCGTGGAGATCGAGACGGCAAAGGCGATCGTCGAGCTTCCGTCCCCGTTCGCCGGAGTCGTCCGGGAGTTGCTTGCCGAGGAGGGCCAGACCGTCGACGTCGGGGTGCCGATCATCGGGATAGAGGAGGCCGGGGCCGAGCCGCCGGCGGGCCCGCCCGCGCAGAGCCCGCCCGCCGAGGCCGGGCCCGCGACGGGCCAGGCGCCGCCCGCGCGGACGCCCGTGCTCGTGGGGTACGGGGTGAAACCGGGCGCGACGCAGCGGCGGCCGCGCAAGAACGGACCCGCCTCCGGACGGCCCGGGGGCGGTTCCGCGCGGCCCGCCGCGCCGCGCCCGGGCGAACCCGCCGCCTACGCGAGCGGCCAGGACGCGGGAGGCCGGGGCTCGGGAGGGCAGGGCTCGGCAGGACAGGGTTCGGGAGGACAACAGGGTTCGGGAGGACAGGGCGAGGCGCTGGCCGTGCGGCTCGGCCGCGCGGAGGCGGCCACGGGCCGCGCACTGGCCAAGCCGCCGGTGCGCAAGCTCGCGAAGGACCTCGGCGTGGACCTCGCGACGGTCGACGGCACCGGCCCGCACGGCTCGGTGACCCGCGACGACGTGCGGGCCGCCGCGTCCGCCCCGGTGCCCGCGCCCGTCCGCGAGGAGGCCCCTGCCGCCCCCGCACCCCCGACCGCCCCCGTCGTACCCGTGGAGGCGCCGGAGGCCGCTGGAGGGGCGCGCATCCCCGTGAAGGGGGTGCGCAAGGCGATGGCCGCGGCCATGGTCTCCTCGGCCTTCACGGCCCCGCACGTCACCGAGTTCCTCCAGGTGGACGTCACGCGGACGGTGCGGACGGTCGAGAAGCTGCGCGATCTTCCGGAGTTCGGCGAGATCCATTTCAGTCCGATGCTGCTCGTGGCCCGCGCGCTCCTGGTGTCGCTGCGCAGGCATCCCCTCGCCAACGCCGCTTGGACGGAGGACGGCCACGGCGCCGAGATCGTGGTGCCGGAGCACGTGAACCTCGGGATCGCGGTCGCCACCGACCGGGGCCTGCTCGTGCCGAACGTCAAGGGGGCCGACACGCTGCCGCTGCCCGACCTGGCCGCGGCGCTCGCGGACCTCGCCGCGCGCTCGCGCGCGGGCAAGGCGACGCCCGAGGACCTCGCGGGCGGGACGGTCACGCTCACCAACGTCGGCGTCTTCGGCGTGGACGCGGGCACCCCGATCCTCACCCCGGGCGAGACCGCCATCCTCGCCGTGGGCGCCATCCGGGACACCCCTTGGGTGCACAAGGGCAAGGTCAAGCCGCGCAAGGTCGCCACCCTCGCGCTCTCCTTCGACCACCGCGTCCTGGACGGCGCGACGGGCTCGGCGGTCCTCCGCGAGGTGGGCGCCCTCCTGGAGGACCCGTTCCGCCTCCTGGCGGGCTCATGAGCCGGCCCGGTGCCCGGCCGGCTCGCGTAGGGCCACGCGGGTAGGCGGCCCGCTCTCGGCTCACTCGCGGGACAAGGCCCGGGTGGCGCCTGCGGCGACGGTGAGGCCGAGGACCAGCCCTGCGGCGACCAGGACGTTCGCCACCCACTGGGAGGGTCCCTCGGGGGAGAAGAGGGCCTCCTGGCCCAGGGAGCCCAGGGGGAGGAGGAGGTCGAGAGTGTAGAAGAACGCGTTGAAGTGGGGGTTCTGGTCTGGGTCGAGTTCTTCGGGGCGCTTCAGGCTGAACATCACGGTTCCGGCGGCCAGGAGGGCGCCGAGCCAGGCGAGCGCGCGAAAGGGCCGGTACCCGTAGCCGACCAGGATGTCCTGGAGGTAGCCGAACATGCGGTGCAGCACCGACTGGGTCTTGCGCCGGTCCCGCTGCTTGGCGAGCTGGACCGACCTGCCCTCGGCGTCCAGGCCGAGCGTCTTGTAGGTGGCGGCCAGACGCTCGTAGGGCTGCGGCTGGTAGCCGTCCCGGTCCCTGCGGATCCAGTTGAGCCGGGCCTTGGCGTTGAGCGGCGGGTCGAGGGTCTCGTAGGCGAGTCCGTCGAGCTGGAGCGAGTTCGCCCAGGTCATGGAGTCGTCCCGGAGGACGCCTATCCGGGCGTAGGAGAGGTCCACGACCCCGTCGACGGGTACGGCGGGCCGCAGCAGGAGTTCCTCGGCCGACAGCCGCTGGACGCTCAGGGCGACCTTGTCGGGGTTGGCCAGCCGGGCGCCCTTGAAGCTGAGCTGGCCGCCGATCTTGGCCCCCGCGAAGCTCGCCTCGCCGATGCACGTGAAGTCGTCGGAGCAGTAGACGTCGGTGTCGACGTTGAGGTCGTCGGCGTTGAGCGCCCTTCCGGCGTTGGTGATCCGGGCGCCCACCAGCGACAGGTAGCCGCCGATGCGGGCGCCGCGGAGCCGGACCTCGCCTTCCGCCACGAACCCTTCGTCGCAGAAGACGTTCGCCGCAACGTCCAGGCGGGACGCGTACAGGGCGGGACGGCCGGGATTGCGCAGCGTCGCGTCACGGAAGATGAGCTGGCCGCCGATGCGTGCGCCCGGCAGCCGGACCTCGCCCTCGGCGCGGAACCCCCGGTCGCAGTAGACGTTGGCCTCCACCTGGAGCCTGTCTCCGAGCAGGGCGTCGCCGCCGGGCACGGGGAGCTGGACGCCGCTCAGGTTGAGGATGCCGCTGATGTGCGCCCCGTCCAGCCAGAGGCCGCCCTGGAAGACGCTGCCTTCCAGCCACAGGTGCCCGTCCACGCGGGTGCCCGAGGCGATCAGGCCGGGCAGCCGGCACTGGATCAGGTGGATCGACTGCGTCTGCGCCCAGTACAGCCGCGGCGGCTCGGCGAACGCGCACGCCGTCAGGGACAGCGGGACGTTCACCTGCGCGTGGCCGAGGTCGAGCAGGTCGGTGATGTAGGCGCCGCTGAGGCGCACCGCGGGCACCCGGCCCGGCTCCGCCTCCCGCGCTCCGGTGAGAAGCGCCACGATGACCTCGGCCCTGACCCGCCGGTGCGGCCCCCACTGGCCCGCCTGCTCGGTGGGCTCAAGGCCGCTGGACGACAGGTCCACGGGCTCTCCCGTGGCGAAGGCTTCCCAGACGCGGCGTTCCGCGGGGGTGAGGTCCGAGAGGTCCAAGGAGGCTCCTGGGGGGCAGTGCGGTGGGGGTGCCGTACGCTTTTCGGTGCGGTCCAACCGCATGAATACCAAAGCTACGGATCAGGTGCGGGCACGGCGCCCGTGCGAGGGGGGAACCACAAGTGGCCCGAGTGGTCGTCGACGTCATGCTCAAGCCGGAGATCCTGGACCCGCAGGGCCAGGCCATCGCGCGCAAGCTCCCGCAGCTCGGCTTCGAGGGCGTCGCCGCGGTCCGGCAGGGCAAGCGGTTCGAGATCGAGGTCGACGGCCCGGTCGACGAGGCCGCCCTGGAGCGGGTCCGCAAGATCGCCGAAACGCTGCTCGCGAACCCGGTGATCGAGAACTTCGAAGTGCACGCGGAATAAACGCAGAACGAACGTCAAGTGCGTCACAAGGCGTTGTTCCGTTCCAACAATACCTAAATCAAAGAATCACCATGGTCGCGATTACACCAGAGGGCGCGGGGAAGTGTTAGCTTCGTCCGAGTTTTCCGAGGTGGGCCTGGTGGACATGAAGTTCTCACTCGCATTGCCACGAGAGGCGATGAGTGTTCCCGTCATCCGTCGCGTGCTCGGTGACGCGCTGCGCGGGCTTGGGGTGTCCGAGGACTGCATCGACGACATACTGGTCGCCGCGTCGGAGGCGTGCACCAATGTGGTGCGGCATTCCACGACCGTCGAGTACGAGGTGGACGGCACCATCGACGACGAGAACTGCGTGCTGTGGATCACCGATCACGGCACCGGGATGCGGCGTCCGGCGGAGACGGGGGAACTCGCCGAATCAGGGCGGGGCATGAACATCATGCGCGCCCTCGTCGACGACCTGACCCTCGACGCGCGGCCCGACGGCGTCCGCGTGGCCATGCGCAAACGGCTGACCTGGCATGACGAGGCACTCATGCGCCGCCTCGAATCCGAACTGGTCCACAGCGCCCGGTAAATTGGGCGTGAGACGGCAGGCCCTGACCTGGGCGGCCGCGGACACCCAATGGAGTGCAGATGGCCCGGGTGGGCGTCATCACTTTTCCCGGATCGCTCGACGACCGGGACGCGCAGCGCGCCGTACGCATCGCCGGGGGTGAACCCGTAGCACTGTGGCACGCATCCACGTCCCTGGAGGGCGTGGACGCGGTCGTGCTGCCGGGCGGGTTCTCCTACGGCGACTACCTGCGCGCGGGCGCCATCGCCCGCTTCGCTCCGCTGATGGCGGAGTTGATCCCGGCCGCGCAGGCGGGACTTCCGGTGCTCGGCATCTGCAACGGCTTCCAGGTCCTCGCCGAGGCGCACCTGCTGCCGGGGGCGCTGATGCCGAACGCGGGCGGCCACTTCGTGTGCCGCGACCAGCGGCTGCGGATAGAGAACGCCGAGACCTCCTGGACGTCCGAGTTCGCCAAGGGCCAGGAGATCGTGGTCCCGCTGAAGAACATGGACGGAAGGTTCACCGCCTCCGCGGAGACCGTCGCCGAACTGGAGGCCGAGGGCCGGGTGATCGCCCGCTACGTGGACGTCAACCCCAACGGCTCCCTGAACGACATCGCCGGCGTCACCAACGAGGCGGGCAACGTCGTCGGGCTGATGCCGCATCCCGAGCACGCCGTGGAGTCCCTGACCGGCCCGACCACCGACGGGCTCGGCTTCTTCACCTCGATCGTCAAGGGCCTGATCAACGCATGAGCGAAGTGACCGAGCTGACCCCCGAACCGACCCCCGGGCCGGACGACACCGCCCCTGGCCTGCCGCGCACCGACAGCGTCGCGCGCGCCGAGGCCAGCCCTGAGCATCCCCAGCCCTACAAGGAGTTGGGGATGAACGACGAGGAGTACGGCCGCGTCCGCGACATCCTCGGCCGCCGCCCGACCGCGTCGGAGCTGGCGATCTACTCGGTGATGTGGTCGGAGCACTGCTCCTACAAGAGCTCCAAGATGTATCTGCGCCAGTTCGGCGAGAAGGCGCCCAAGACCGACGCGCTGCTCGTCGGCATGGGCGAGAACGCCGGTGTGGTCGACGTCGGCCAGGGCTGGGCGGTGACCTTCAAGGTCGAGTCGCACAACCACCCGTCGTTCGTCGAGCCCTACCAGGGCGCCGCGACCGGCGTCGGCGGCATCGTCCGCGACATCATCTCGATGGGCGCGCGCCCGGTGGCCGTCATGGACTCCCTGCGCCTCGGCGCGGCCGACGCCCCCGACACCCGGCGGGTCCTGCCCGGCGTGGTGAGCGGCATCGGCGGCTACGGCAACTCCCTCGGCCTGCCGAACGTCGGCGGCGAGACCGTCTTCGACCCGTGCTACCAGGACAACCCCCTGGTCAACGCGCTGTGCATCGGCGTGCTGCGGCACGAGGACATCCACCGCGCGTCCGCCGAGGGCGCCGGGAACCTGGTCATCCTGTACGGCGCCTACACCGGCCCCGACGGCATCGGCGGCGCGTCCGTCCTCGCCTCGGCGACCTTCGACGATGAGTCCCAGGCCAAGCGGCCCTCGGTCCAGGTCGGCGACCCGTTCATGGAGAAGCTGCTCATCGAGTGCTCCCTCGAGCTGTTCCAGGCGGGGCTCGTCGAGGGCATCCAGGACCTGGGCGCCGCGGGCGTCTCCTGCGCCACCACCGAGCTCGCCGCGGGCGGCTCGGGCGGCATGGCGGTCAAGCTCGACGCGGTCCCGCTGCGCGACCCGAATCTCCTCCCCGAGGAGATCCTGATGAGCGAGTCGCAGGAACGCATGATGGCGGTCGTCACACCCGCGAACGCCGCGGCGTTCATGGCCGTGTGCGCGAAGTACGAGGTGCCCGCGACCGTCATCGGCGAGGTCACCGACACCGGCCGTCTGGTGATGACCTGGCACGACGAGGTCATCGTCGACATCCCGCCGCGCACCGCCGCGCACGACGGCCCGGTGTACGAGCGCCCCGTCGCGGTCCCCGCCGACCAGGCGGCCCTCCAGGCCGACTCGCCGGCGAAGCTGCCCCGGCCGTCGAACCGGGACGAGCTGCGCAAGACCGTCCTGTGGCTGGCGGGTTCCCCGAACCTCGCCTCCAAGGACTGGGTGACCTCCCAGTACGACCGCTACGTCCTCGGCAACACCGTGCTCGCGCAGCCGGAGAACGCGGGCGTGATCCGGCTCGACGACGAGACCGGCCTGGGCGTCGCGCTGTCCCTGGACGGCAACGGTCGCTACACCCGCCTCGACCCGTACGCGGGCGCGCAGCTCGCGCTGTCGGAGGCGTACCGGAACGTGGCGGCGACCGGCGCGCAGCCGCTCGCGGTCACCAACTGCCTGAACTTCGGCTCGCCGGAGGACCCGGGCGTCATGTGGCAGTTCGCGCGGGCCACCGAGGGCCTCGCCGACGCCTGCCTGATGCTCGGCATCCCGGTGACGGGCGGCAACGTCAGCTTCTACAACCAGACGAACGACGTGCCGATCAACCCGACCCCGGTCATCGGCGTGCTCGGCGTGCACCAGGACGTCCGGCGGCGCACCGCGATGGCGTTCGCGGCCGAGGGCCACAAGCTCGTCCTGCTCGGCACGACCCTCGACGAGTTCGGCGGGTCGGAGTGGGCGCACGTGCTCTACGGGCACCTCGGCGGCACGCCGCCGAAGGTGAACCTGCCCGCCGAGGCGGCGCTGGGCTCGGTGCTGGTCACCTCCGCGCAGGAGGGCCTGCTGTCGGGCGCCCACGACGTCTCCGACGGCGGCCTGTCCCAGGCGCTGGTCGAGGCGTCGCTTCGCGGCGGCCTCGGCGTGCGCGTGGCCTTCCAGGGCGACCCGTTCGTCGAGCTGTTCTCGGAGTCGGTGGCGCGCGCCGTCGTCGCGGTGCGGCCCGAGGCCGAGGCCAGGTTCGTGGACATCTGCGCCCAGGCGGGCGTGCCGTTCACCACGATCGGCGTCGTGGGCGGCGACTCCTACACCGTCGACGGGGCCTTCACGATCCCGCTGCACGAGCTGCGCGAGGCGCACACCCGGACGATCCCGGCCCTGATGGAGCAGTGACGTCCTGACGATCGGCCACGACGCCCTCCCACCCGCACCGGGTGGGAGGGCGTCGTGCTCTTCAGATGTGCCGGGAAGCCCCTGAGATCGCCGGAGACGGCGCGGGCCCGCCTCCGGCGAGGGAGAGCGGGCCCGAGTGGTGCCGACGGCTGGAGAGGGCTCAGAAGACCGAGATGTGGACGTGGTCGTAGTGGTTGGCGGTGAGGCTGCCGCGGTCGGACATCGCGGCCCATCCCGGTGAGCGCATGTCGTAGATGCGCTGCTTCCAGATCACGTACTTCACGCCGTACTTGGCCGCGTTCTTGATGGCCCACGCCGCGACCTCGTCGCCGTGCTGGACGCGGTCGGCGGTCGGCATGGTGCCGCCGGTGCTCTCCATGAAGTCGCAGGCGCGGCCCGTGCCGTGGTCCTGCGGGTCGCCCGGGCGCAGGCAGCCGATCATCGGGAAGGACCCGAACTCGTCGAGGACGGCGGTCCGCAGGGCGACCAGCCGGGCGGTCAGGCTGGTGTTCCCGACCATCGGGGTCGGCTGGTACTTCTGGATCAGTTTGCGGATGTCGTCCTTGCGCTTGGTGAGGTCCGAGACCGTGTCTTCCATCTTCTTGATCTTGCGCTTCGCCTCGTTGGCGGCCTCGGTGTGCAGGTCGACGAGTTCCTGGATCTGGTTGGTCCGGTTCGCCTCGTTCGACGACAGGTGCTCCACCATCGCCATGCCGGCCAGGATCTGGCTCGGGTCGCCGATCTGCAGGACCGCGAGCGACGGGTCGAGGCCGACCGACATGTACTGGCTGGACGCGAGGCGGCTGACGACGTTCCGGGACTTGTCCAGGTCGTCGGACAGGTCCTGCTGCCGCTTGATCGCCTTCTTGGCCTCCCGGCGGATGCCCTCCAGTTCCTCGAGCTCGCCGCCGAGCTCCTTGTCCAGCGCCTTCATCTGCTTGGTGAGCGAGGCGAGCTTGTCCGGGTCGGTCGGCAGGGCCGAGGGCACGCCGGAAGAGGGAGCCGCCAGCATCAGCGCACCGGCCACGGCGGCCAGCAGGGCCGTCCCTGCGCGGAGCCGGATGGGGGTCACACGCGTCTCCTCTCGCCCACTGCGGATCGGGGGGCAATCCCGCAAAGAGTAATCCCAAACATCACGTGAGGGTCACGAACTGGAAGATCACGGGCGCTTCAGGAGCGCCTCGTAGCGGCGGCCGCTGCCAGGCTTCATCTCCCAGAGGTATTGGAGGCCGCCATCGCCTTTGTCGGTCATGGTGACAGTGCCGGGGGTGCACTGTCCTGAGGTCCGCTTGAACGACATGTTCAGGGCGCCGCCTTCACCGCCGGTCTTGGTGAGCTTGCCTACGCAGCTGCCCACGCCGAGCTTCGCCGTGGCCCTGCCTTCGCCGTTGAACGTGACGCGGATGCTGAACCGCGCGCCCGACTGGTTGGTGGCCATGCCCTCCCACGTCCCGGAGAAGGCCGCGGAGGGCGTGGCGGGGGTCGACGCGCCGTCTTGTGCCGCGGGAGTCTTGTCGCCGCCGTTCGAGGCGAGGGCGAGGGTGAGGACCACGATGCCGACGACCGCGACGAGGGCCAGCGCGCCGACCTTCTTGCTGGGACCCCGCTCGAACAGCGCGACCGCGGCGCGCGCGGGCGCCGGGATGGACGTGCCGCCGGCGGGCGGCGACGCGGGGGGTCGCTCCCACAGGGCGGTGGCGGCCTGTGGCTGTGCGAGGGAGGGGGGAGGCGCGATTGCGGCCGCGGGCTCCGGGAGGGCCGGAAGGGCGCCCGCGGGGGCCGCCATGGGCCAGTCCGAGCGTTCGGGCGCGGGCGGCAGGTAAGGCCCGGCGAACGGGTCCCCGGAGTCGGCGGGCGGGATCGGCGGAGGCGGCGGCGTGGGGACGCCGATGGGGCCGGCCGCGGGGATCGCGGCGAAGGAGCCGGTGGAGGTCCGCACGTCGGTGGAAGGCTGCGCGGGCGGTAGCGACGACCAGGGGTCGGCGGGCACCGGCGCGGCGAGCAGCGCCTCGGCCTCGGCCTGCTGGGCGGCGGGCAGGTCGAGGCCGCGGCGCAGGAGGGTCTGCAGGACGGTCTCGGCGGTCGGCCGCCGGAACGGGTCCTTGCTCAGCGCCATGATCACCAGATCGCGCACGGAGTCGGGCAGCTTGTGCAGCTCGGGCTCCGAGGACGTGACGCGGGCCGCCACCGCGTCGGCCCGGTCCTCCCCGAAGGGCGGCTTGCCGGACGCGGCTGCGGCGATCACCGCGCCCCACGCCCACAGGTCGGTGCCCGGCCCGACGCCCGCGCCGGTGAGCTGCTCCGGCGCCTGGAAGGAGGGGATGCCGGGGTCGGCCGGGACGCCGCCCGCGGCGAGCGCGCGGGCGACGCCGACGTCGGTGAGGACCGGGCCGTCGGGGGTGATGATCACATTGGACGGCCTGAGGTCCAGGTGGGCGACGCCCGCCTTGTGCAGGGTGGCCAGGCCGAGGGCGATGCCGACGGCGAGCCGTTCGACGGTCGCGCGGTCCCCGCGGCCGGTGGCGACGATCATCTGCTGGAGGGAGGGCCCGGCGACGAGTTCGCTCACCACGTACGGCCAGTCGCCCGCCACGTCGGCGCTCAGGGGGCGGGCCACCCGGGTGCCCGGGAGCCCGCGGGCGGCGAGCGCCTCGCGCAGGAACTCCGCCCTGGCCCCGGGATCACCGCCGAGCCGGGTGTGCAGGAGCTTGACCGCGACGGGCGGGCCGTCGGCGACACCCCGGAAGACCACGCCCCGGCGGCCCTCGCCGAGCCGCCCTTCCAGGACGTGATCACCGAGCCGACCGGGGTCGCCGGGTTGGAGCGGCAGGACGTCGGACATCGTCAACACCTCGAAAGATCGACCTAACCGGCATATTTCTACCGGTCCGCGCGGCCGCGTGTAACGTCGTCCGCGTGAATGGGGGGAGTATCGAGGGTCAGGACGCGCTCGCGCAGGCGCTCTCGGCGTACCGGTCGGGCGAAGTCCCCGAGCGGAAGGTGGAGAAGATGGCGGTGAAGTACCTCCTCTCCCTTTTGACCAAGAAAGCTCCTGGTAAATCCGTAGAGGTGAGAATTCCGCCCTATGCGGCGGTCCAGTGCGTCGAAGGCGTGCGGCACACCCGCGGCACCCCGCCGAACGTCGTCGAGACCGATGCCAGAACATTTCTCGGCCTCGCGACCGGGACCACGGCCTGGGCCGAGGCCGTCGCCGACGGTCGGGTGCGCGCCACCGGGACCCGCGCCGACCTCACCGGGCTCCTGCCGCTCACTACTCCCGATGGGCCTTGAGCAGCGGGAATCTGGCGTCCAGGCAGGACGAGCGGTCGAAGGTCGTCTGGTAGCGGCCGCTGCAGTCGGCGGCCTGGCGGCCGAACCACACGAGCGCCCCGCCCGCCACCGTGAGAGCGAGCACACTGAGGGCTATTCCGGCATAGCCGAAAACCCGCCCCCTGCCCCGCGCCACCGCGAAGGCGCCGCACCCGATCCCGGCCACCGCGAGCAGCATGCCGAGACCGCACATCCAGAAGGTCAGCAGCCCGAGAACGCCCAGGGCGAGGGCGGTGAGTCCGGGGCCGCTCGGCGAGGCCCCGACCGCGGTGCGGAGGTCGGGCGACGTCATGATGCACAGGGTTCCCTCTGCCGAGTCCGGTCCCGGGAACGCGCGGGCAAGGGTCGCTTAAAAGCATCAGCTCACAGACCCTAAACTGGCTGTCATGTCGCGCCGCGCCGATGGACGTCTCAGTCATGAGCTGAACCCCTCCGACAAGGGACCGCAGGACGCCTGCGGCGTCTTCGGCGTCTGGGTGCCGCCGGACGCCGCCGCCACCGCGGAGGTCAGCAAGCTCGCCTACTACGGCCTCTACGCGCTCCAGCACCGGGGCCAGGAGTCCGCGGGCATCGCCGTCAGCGACGGCGCCCGCATCGTCGTCTTCAAGGACATGGGCCTGGTCTCCCAGGTCTTCGATGAGTCCGTGCTGTCCACCCTGCGCGGCCACATGGCCCTGGGCCACTGCCGGTACTCCACCACCGGCTCGCCGACCTGGGAGAACGCCCAGCCGACCTTCCGGTCCACCGACAGCGGCGCCCTCGCCCTCGCCCACAACGGCAACCTGATCAACACCCCCGAGCTGGCCGCCCGGCTGTCCCCCGGCGAGCTCACCGCCACCACCGACACCGAGGTCCTCACCGCGCTGCTGGCCACCCGCGAGGGCGGTCCGCTGGCCGCCGCGCGCGAGATCCTCCCGGTCACCCGCGGCGCCTTCTCCCTGGTCTTCATGGACGAGCAGACCCTCTACGCGGCCCGGGACCCCGAGGGCATTCGCCCGCTCGTCCTCGGCCGTCTGGAGCGCGGCTGGGCCGTCGCGTCGGAGACCGCGGGCCTGGACATCATCGGCGCCCAGTTCGTCCGCGAGGTCGAGCCCGGCGAGATCATCGCGATCGACGCCGACGGCCTGCGCTCGGAGCGGTTCGCCGAGGCCCGCCCCAAGGGCTGTATCTTCGAGTACGTCTACGTCGCCCGGCCCGACACCTCCATCGCGGGGCGCTCGGTGCAGGCCACCCGCGTCGAGGTGGGCCGCCTGCTGGCCAAGGAGCACCCGGTCGAGGCCGACCTGGTGATCCCCACGCCCGAGTCCGGCACCCCCGCCGCCATCGGCTACGCCGAAGCCTCCGGCATCCCCTACGGCCAGGGCTTCGTCAAGAACTCCTACGTCGGCCGCACCTTCATCCAGCCGTCGCAGACCATCCGGCAGCTCGGCATCCGGCTCAAGCTGAACCCGCTGCGCGAGGCGGTCGAGGGCAAGCGCCTGGTCGTCGTCGACGACTCGATCGTCCGCGGCAACACCCAGCGGGCCATCGTCCGGATGCTGCGCGAGGCCGGCGCGGCCGAGGTGCACGTCCGGATCTCCAGCCCGCCGGTGCGCTGGCCGTGCTTCTACGGCATCGACTTCGCCACCCGCGCCGAGCTGATCGCCGGCAACCTCAACGTCGAGGAGGTGCGCGCCTCGCTCGGCGCCGACTCCCTGGGGTACATCTCCCTCGACGGCCTGGTCCAGGCGACCGAGCAGCCCAAGGAACGGCTCTGCCGGGCCTGCTTCGACGGGGTCTACCCGATCCCGGTGGAGGAGTCCGCCCGCGGCAAGCACGTCCTGGAGACCGTCACGCCGTAGCCGCCCGAGGCAGCCGCCCGAGGCGTCCGCACCGCGGGCGCGCCGTATTCCGGCGTGTCCGCGCTTCCGCACGAAGGAAACCGATTCAGTTGAGCACGTACGAGGCCGCCGGAGTCGACATCGCCGCCGGCGAGCGCGCCGTCGAGCTGATGAAGTCCCGGGTGGCGCGCTCGCGTCGCCCCGAGTGCGTCGAGGACGCCAGCGGCTTCGCGGGTCTGTTCGACGTCTCGGCGCTGCTCAAGTACCGCAGGCCCCTGCTGGCCACCTCCACCGACGGCGTCGGCACCAAGGTCGACCTCGCCCGCCGCCTCGGCCGCTACGACACCATCGGGCACGACCTCGTCGGCATGGTGGTCGACGACCTCGCGGTCTGCGGCGCCGAGCCGCTGTTCATGACCGACTACATCGCCTGCGGCAAGGTCGTCCCCGAGCGGATCGCCGACCTCGTCGGCGGCATCGCCGACGCCTGCGTCCTCGCCGGCACCGCCCTGGTCGGCGGCGAGACCGCCGAGCACCCCGGCCTGCTGGAGCCCGACGAGTTCGACGTCGCGGGCGCGGCCACCGGCGTCGTGGAGGCCGACGAGCTGCTCGGCCAGGACCGGGTCGTGGCCGGTGACGTGGTGCTCGGCATGGCGTCCTCGGGCATCCACTCCAACGGCTACAGCCTCGTCCGGCACATCCTGCGCGAATCGTCCCTGACCCTCGAGGACGCGCCCGCGGAGCTGGCCGGGACCGTCGGGGAGGAACTGCTCACCCCGACCCGGATCTACGCGCTCGACTGCCTCGCGCTGGCCCGCGGCGGACTGGTCCACGCGTTCGCGCACATCACCGGCGGCGGCCTCGCGGCCAACCTCGCCCGCTCGCTGCCGTCCGGCGTGGACGCCGTGCTGCGCCGCGACTCCTGGACGGTGCCGCCGATCTTCCAGATCCTGGCGAGCCACGGCCAGGTCGCGCAGGCCGACCTGGACAAGACCTTCAACCTCGGCGTCGGCATGGCCGCGATCGTCCCGGCCGAGGCCGCGGACGCCGCGCTCGCGCTGTGCGCCGAGCGCGGGCTGCCCGCGTGGGTGCTCGGCGAGATCACCGAGGGCTCGGGCAAGGCCGTCCTGGTCTGACCCGCTCGTCCGGGAGCCCCGCGCGGGGCTCCCGGGAGCCGGGCCCGGTCTCGAACGGCTCAGTTCTTGAAGTAGGTGTCCAGGCCGTTGGCCAGGGAGACCGCGATCTTCTGCCGGAACTTCGGGTCGCTCAGCTTGGCGGCGTCGCCCTTGTTCTGCATGTTGCCGGTCTCGATGAAGATCTTCGGCACCGTGGACAGGTTGAGGCCGCCCAGGTCGTCGCGGATCGTGAGGCCCTTGCCGTCGCCCAGGTAGGTGGCGAAAGGCATTCCGGTGCCCTTCTTGTACGACGCCCTGATGTCCTTGGCCAGCCGGAGCGACGGCTTGACGATCCCGTCGTTGTAGCCGGGGACGGGCTTCGGCGCGATGATGTGGAAGCCGTGGCCGCCGGTGGTGGCGCCGTCGGCGTGGATGGAGATCACCGCGCCCGCCTTCTTGGCGTTGCCGAACTTCGCGCGCTCGTCCACGCAGGGGCCGGAGCCCGTGTCGTTCTTGCGCGTCAGGGAGACCTTCGCGCCCCGCTGCTCCAGCACCTTCTTGGTGCGGTTGGCCACGTCCCAGGTGAACGCGTGCTCGGTGTAGCCCGCCTTGGTGGCGGTGCCCGAGGTGTC
This sequence comes from Actinocorallia herbida, assembly GCF_003751225.1. Taxonomy (NCBI): domain Bacteria; kingdom Bacillati; phylum Actinomycetota; class Actinomycetes; order Streptosporangiales; family Thermomonosporaceae; genus Actinocorallia; species Actinocorallia herbida. Next base: position 8,845,294 of record NZ_RJKE01000001.1, on the reverse strand, counting down.
GCAGGACTTGTAGCCGTTGCCCACGAAGACCTGGTTGCCCTTGACCGGGCCGCCGTTGTGGCCCGGGTCCAGCACGATCGTCTCGCCCTTGACCGGGTGCGCCGCGCGCTGTTCCGGCGACTCGGTGACCTGCCCGTTGACGGTCGGCGGTGCGGCGGAATCGGAGCCGTCCTCCGCGCCCGCGCCACAGGCGGTGAGGCAGATCGCGGCCGCGCCGAGGACGGCCAGTGCCCTGCGTCCCGTAACCAAGATCGACTCCCCGTGATCGGTTCGTTATGAACCGACCCAGTCTATGGGGAAACGGCGGCGGAGGGATGGGCGCTCCCGCGAACATCCCTCCGCACCTGGTCAGGCCACCGCTTCTTCCCGGCCCAGCAAGGCCGCGAGCGCCCGTGCCTCCTCGGCGTCGAGACCGAGCACCACCCGGGGCCTGCCCCACGGATGGTCGATCGAGTGGGCGACATAGCTGGCGACGGACTCGGGGGCCGGGCTCTCGGCCATGCCCCGCGCGTGCCGCCACTGCTGCCAGGCACGCTCCAGCTCACTCGCCGCGCGCTGGGCGCACGAAACCAACTCCGGATCACGCACGGATGTACCCCCCTGGACGATCCTGCCGAACGGCACCCATCCAACGGGGGCCTCAAGCAGGAGGCCAGCCCTTCAAGGCAGAGTTGGGCAGTCCCTTACTCCGGCCCGGAAAGATCTCCACCTCACAGGACGGCTCGGGACCGGGCCGCTCAGCCGCTCAGACCGGCACGGGACCCGTCGTCGACCGCACGACCAGATGCGGCATGACCAGTTCCTGCCGGACGGGACGGGCGGCGTCCTCGATCCGGGAGCACAGCAGGGACGCGGCGACCCGCCCCATGTCGCGGCGGGGCTGGTCGACGCTGGTCAGCGAGATGTGCCGGATGGCCGCGAGATGGGTGTTGTCGTAGCCCACGATCGAGACGTCCTGCGGGACCCGCAGGCCCAGCTCGTCGGCCGCCGACAGGGCGCCGGTCGCGACGAGGTCGTTGGGGCAGAAGATCGCGGTCGGCCGGTCGGGCCGGTCCAGCAGCGCGCGGGCCGCGCGGTGGCCGCCGTCCTCGGTGAAGTCGCCGGACTCGACCACGATGAAGTCGGCGAGCCCGTGCCGGGTCATCGCCGCCTCGTAACCGGCCCGCCGATACCGCGCGGTGCCCGATGGGGAGCCCTCGATGTGCGCGATCCTGCGGTGCCCGTGGCCCACGAGGTGGTCGACGGCCAGGCTCGCGCCCAGTTCGTCGTCGTCCACGACGATGTCCACGCCCTCGACGTCGCGCTCGCCGACCACCACCACCGGCACCGACGCCGCGGCCTCCTTGAGGGAGTCGGGCACGACGCTGAGCAGGACCAGCCCGTCCACCCGCATTTCCAGGAACGCCTCGACGGCCTCGGCCTCGAACAACGGGTCCCAGCGGCCGGATCCGACGAGCATCCGCAGGCCCTCGCCGTGCAGGCTCTCCTGGAGGCCGTCCAGCGTCTCGGCGAAGAACGGGTTGTGGAGGTCGGCGACGAGCGCGCCGATGAGGCGGGTGCGCCCCTCCACGAGGCTCCGCGCGACGGCGTTGGGCCGGTAGCCGAGCTCCCGCGCGGCTTTCAGCACGGCCTGTCTCCGCCGCTCGCTCACATGCGGTGACCCGCGCATGACGAGGGAGACCAGCGACTTCGAGACGCCGGCGCGCTCGGCGACATTGCGGATCGTCGGCTTGCTCGACGACTGCCGGGGCACGCCGGAGTCGGGCCGCGGCGCGTTTTCATCAGCTGACATGGCTCTCCTGTCGGGGGGAGAAAAGCAGGGCCTGCCGCCATCGCAGTTACTTCACAAAGAAGAAGATGCCATGCTGCCCCCGCCCTGCGCCAAACGGGTCCGTAACCGCGTGTAACGGGTATGTTTATACGGTCGTGATCGGGTGTCCGAAAATCCCCTTCCCGCCGGGTGGCACGCGGGCGGAGGGGCCTCACCGGCTCGGATACGCTGCCATGGTGGCAGAGCAGGCGGCTCCGGAGGCGGGCAGGGCGAGAAGGGCCCGTCGGCGGCTGAGCGTCGACGCCCGCAGGGACGAGCTGATCGAGGCGGCGCTCGACCTCTTCAGCCGCCTGCCGCCCGAAGAGATCTCCATCGACGACGTCGCGGAAGCCGCGGGCGCGTCGCGGGCGCTGGTCTACCACTACTTCGGCGGCAAGCAGGAGCTGTACCTCGCGGCGCTGCGCAGTGCCGCCAAGCAGCTCGGCGACCTTCTGGAGGCGCCGACCGAGGGCACCTCGCTGGAGCGCCTCGGGCTCTCCCTGGGCCGCTACTTCCGGTTCGTCGAGGACCACGCCACCGGCTACCTCGCCATGGTGCGCGGCGGGACGGCGTCCGGTTCCGGCGAGGTGACCGAGATCGTCGAGGGCACCCGCGCGCTGCTCCTGGACCGGATCAGCCGGGAGATCTCCACCGGGCAGCCGGGTCCCGTCCTGCGCGTCACGCTGCGGATGTGGATGACGGCCGTGGAGACCGCGGCGCTGGACTGGCTGGAGCACCGCGACCTCCCCCGGCCACAGGTCGAGGCCCTTCTGGTCGACCAGATCGTCCTCACTCTGGCGAAGGCCGCCGAAATGGACCCGGAGCTCGCCGAGGCGCTCGCGCGGCTCGCGAAGCAGGAGTCCCAGGCCAAGGACTGAGCCCGCCCGACCACGAACAGGCCGCCGAGACCCCGTGCGGGGCGGCTCGGCGGCCTGTTGGGTGGACCATCGGTCGATGGTCCGGCGAGCTGACGCCCTACTCCGAGCGCTGCTGCGGAATGCCCGCAAGCAGCGCACGGACCTCGGCTTCGCGGTAACGCCGGTGCCCACCCAGGGTACGGATGGACGTCAGCTTGCCGGCCTTCGCCCACCGCGTGACCGTCTTGGGGTCGACCCGGAACATCGTCGCCACCTCTGCCGGGGTCAGCAAGGGCTCTGCCTCTGGTGTACGTGCTGACATGGTGCGGCCTCTCCTCCGTGGACCGTCTGGCAGCCGATCCTGCGATCTGGTTTTCGCGCGGGTTACCGATGTCCCCTATGGCCCGGAACGAGCCACTATGACATCACAAGGTGTAACCTTGCCATCACTCACCGCAGTAAGCAAGCCCCCTGGCTCAAATCTGCGTGTTCGTGATGACTGGGTTACGCTGAGTGATTCTAGCGACACGTATGGTGCCATGGCGTGCGGAATCGAGAACTTTCTGCGGGAGTTTGTCCCGACCCGGTCGTTGCGATCGGTCACCGGACGTCGCGAACGACGCGCTGAGCAGGGGTTTTTACCGCTACTTTGCCCTTCTTGTCGGCTCGGGATCGGTGCCGACCGGAACGCCGACAACGCCCGTGATCGGCGGGTGGGGCCGTTTCCGCGCCTGTCCGGCCCTGAAAAGCGCGCTGCGCCGCTTCCTTGGGGTGGTCGGTCATGAATGGTGCTCTTGGTCGAGAAACGCCGGAGATCGCGTGTCTGGCGTGGTTGGTGGGGTTTTGTCGGGACGGCAGGGGTGTTCGGGTCCCTCGGCCGGAGCCGGTTCGAGGGGCCTTCGTGGTCAGGGGACTCCCCGCGCGGTCTTAGGCTGATCCCGTGACCGTTTTCCAGGGGCACGAACAGGTCGTCTTCTGCGCCGATGAGGCGAGCGGCCTGCGCGCGATCATCGCGATCCACTCCACCGCGCTCGGCCCGGCGCTCGGCGGAACCCGGTTCTTTCCTTACGCCTCAGAAGACGCCGCGCTCGCCGACGTCCTGGATCTGTCACGCGGCATGACCTACAAGAACGCCATGGCGGGCCTCGACCACGGCGGGGGCAAGGCCGTCATCATCGGCGATCCCCGGATGGACAAGAGCGAGGCGCTGCTGCGCGCCTACGGCCGCTTCGTGCAGAGCCTGAACGGCCGCTACGTCACCGCCTGCGATGTGGGCACCTACAGCGAGGACATGGATCACGTCGCTCGCGAGTCCTCCTTCGTCACCGGCCGCACCACCTCCCACGGCGGTGCGGGCGACTCCTCGATCCTCACCGCCCTCGGCGTCTTCCAGGGCATGCGGGCCGCGGCCGAGCGCGTCTGGGGCGCGCCCACCCTCGCCGGCCGGACCGTCGGCATCGAGGGCGTGGGCAAGGTCGGCCACCGCCTCGCCGAACTCCTGACCGCGGACGGCGCGGCCCTCGTGATCTGTGATATCGACCCCGAGGCCGCCGCCCGGGTCGCCGAGCGGCACCTGGGCACGGTCGTCGTCCCCGACACCGCGGCGCTGATCGCCTCGGGGATCGACGTCTACGCGCCCTGCGCGCTCGGCCACGCGCTGACCGATGAGGTGGTGGAGGTGCTGCGCGCGGCGATCGTGTGCGGCGGAGCCAACAACCAGCTCGCGCACCCCGGGATAGAGAAGGCGCTCGCCGCCCGGGACATCCTCTACGCCCCCGACTACGTGGTGAACGCGGGCGGGGTGATCCAGGTCGCCGACGAGGTGCACGGATTCTCGATGGAGCGGGCGCGCGCCAGAGCAGAGCAGATCTTCGAGACCACCCGCCGGATCTTCGCGCTCGCCGACGGGGAGGGGATACCCCCCGCGGTCGCCGCGGACCGGCTCGCCGAGCGCAGAATGTCCGAAGTCGGGCGGCTGAAGGGTATCTGGCTGAACTAACCCTGAGTTGTCAAACGATCGCTCGGGGGGCCGTCGCCGCAGGTCAGGGCGGTGTCCGGGTCCCATTAGACTGGCTGCCACCACGGCAAAGGCAGGCGCCACCGTCTAGACACGTACCGAGCCGCGTGTAAAACGGGTACGGTTGTACCCGTAGCTGACGCACGGCTCAGACGTGTCAGCGCGTGTGCGTAAGCGTAGCGATAGGGCCAGTAGAAGCCCTGACCATCAAGGGGGTCGAGCCAATGGGGCGAGGCCGAGCTAAGGCCAAGCAGGTTAAGGTCGCTCGCCAGCTGAAGTACAACGGCGGCCACACTGACCTCGACCGCCTTTCGGACGAGCTGGGAGTATCACCCGTGCAGCCCGCGGAGATCGATGACTCCTATGACGACGAGTTGGTCGACAAGTACGCGGACTACGCGGACTACCAGCCCAAGGACAGCTCAGCGGGTTGACCACCTGATTCGCGTCCGCGTTCGCGCGGGCGATGAGTACAGGTGTGCCTGAGGGCAAGAACACCGTCACTCCTGGAGTGCCCGATCCACTCCGTCCTCGCGGGGCCCGAGGAATCTCGGGTCCCTGCGAAGGATCACGTCGCCCATTGCTTTGAGGGTGGCGGGGACCTCGCGGACGTATCCGTACAGATTGGGCATGCGGTACGGCGGACTGTCCCCTACCCCGTGGGCGTCGACGCCCGCGCGGCGGCACAGGGCGACGGCTCTCGTCAGGTGGAAGTACTGACTCACCACGAGGGCCCTGGTCACCCCGAAGATCCGCCGTGCGCGGACGCACGAGTCCCAGGTGTCGAATCCGGCGTGGTCGAGCACGATCACCCGTGCTGAGACGCCGTGCGCGACCAGGTAGTCGCGCATCGCGGTGGGTTCGTCATAGGTCGTCTGCCCGTTGTCGCCGCTGAGCAGCAGCACTCTCGCCTTGCCGCTCTCGACGAGCTCGATCGCGCGGTCCAGCCGCCGGGCGAGGAACGGGGTGGGCGTACCGGCCGGGGTGAGCCCCGCGCCGAGCACGAGTGCCACCTCCGCCTTGGGCGCTCCCGCCACCCCGGTGATCCTGCCGTGCGCGGTGGCGTGCGCCCAGACCGTCGGGGACAGGACGATCAAGACCACCACCACGACGGCGATGACGCGCGCCCTGCGGGAGCCGATGATCCGCCGCGGGTCCATGCCGACGATCATAGGCGCGCGAGAGGTCTTGCGGTCCGGCAGGATGAGCGGGTGCTGAAGACTCTGCGTGCGTGTTTCGACGAGGCCGGATACACCGTCGACGGCGTGCGGGAACTGCTCGGCCCGGTGGCCGGCGCGGCGCTCGCGCGCGACCAGATCGTGCCCGCGCTGCGCGCAGTCCGCCATGACCCCTCGACGCTGGCCGCGCTGACCACCCTCCTGTGGATCCAGGAGCCCGTGCCCGTCTCCGCCGGCCTGCCCGTCGCCGAGCTCGTCGGGACGGGGCTGGCCCGCCGCGACGGCGACCTGCTCGTGCCGCTGCTGCACGTCGAGCCGCTGGACTGGCCGGGGCAGACCAGGTACGCGGTCTCCGACCTCAAGGTGCGGCCCGGCGACGCGCCGGGCTCGCTGGCGGCCGACCATGTGGTCGGGGTCGGCGGCGCCTCCTACAACCTCGCCCGCCTCGTCGTCCACAAGCCTGTGGACAGCGCACTCGACCTCGGCACCGGCTCGGGCGTCCAGGCGCTGCTGCTCGCCGACCGGGCCCGGCGGATCACCGCCACCGACACCAACCCGCGCGCGCTGGAACTCGCCAGGCTCAGCCTCGACCTGTCCGGCATGGACGCCGAACTGCGGCTCGGCTCGCTGTTCCAGCCAGTGCCCGAGCGCTACGACCTCATCGTCTCCAACCCGCCCTTCGTGATCTCGCCGGACGGGCGGTTCCCCTACCGGGAGTCCGGGATGGCCGGCGACGACGTCTGCCGCCGGCTCGTCCAGCAGGCGCCGAGCCACCTCACCGAGGGCGGCTGGTGCCAGCTCCTGGCGAACTGGCTGCACGTCGACGGCGAATCGTGGGACGACCGCGTCGCGGACTGGATCAGCGGCTGCGACGCCTGGGTCGTCCAGCGCGATGTGCAGGACCCCGCCGAGTACGCCGAACTGTGGCTGCGCGACTCCTGCGAGGCGGGCTCCGCCGAGTACCGGGAGCGCTACGACGCCTGGCTCGCCTATTTCGAACGCGAACGCGTCACCGGGATCGGCTTCGGTTGGATCACCCTGCGCGAGGGAGGCGGCTCGATCAAGGTGGAGGAGCTGCGGCACGCGGTGGACCAGCCCGTCGGGGCCTACGTGGAGTCCGTCCTGGACTCCGTCGAGGCCGCCGACCACCCCTTTACCCGGCTGCGGACCGTCGACGGCGTCGTGCAGGAGCAGATCGGGCGGCCCGGGGCGGAGGACCCGGAACGGATCGTGCTGCGCCAGACGTCGGGGCTTCGGCGGGCCACCGGCGTCGGCACCACCGAGGCGGCGCTCGCCGGTGTCTGCGACGGCACCCTCCCGCTGGAGCCGCTGCTCGGCGCGATCGCCCAGCTGACCGAGGCCGACGAGGACGCGGTCCGGGCACACGCCGACGCGGTGCTGCCCGAACTCGTCGCGGACGGCTTCTTCGAGGTCACGGGCTGACGGCCCGACCGCTCGACGGGAGGTCCGGGGCGTCAGGGCCTGCGGGCCAGCTCCCGGTTGATCCGGTAGGCCCACAGCGGCCCGCGGTAGATCATCGCGGTGTAGCCCTGCACCAGGGTCGCCCCGGCGGCGAGGCGCTCCCGGACGTCGTCGGCGGTCTCCACGCCGCCGACGGAGACCAGGGTGATCCGGTCGCCGGTGCGCGCCTTGAGGCGCTTAAGGACCTCCAGGGACCTCGCCTTGAGCGGCGCGCCGGACAGGCCGCCGGTCTCCGCCGCGACGGCCGGGTCGCCGCGCAGGCCCTCGCGACCGATCGTGGTGTTGGTGGCGATGATCCCGTCGAGCCCGAGTTCGAGCGCGAGGTCGGCGACCGCGTCGACGTCCTCGTCGGCGAGGTCGGGCGCGATCTTCACCAGGAGCGGGGTCGTGCCCTTGGCCTCCCGGACCGCGGTGAGCAGCGGCCGGAGCACGCCGACGGCCTGGAGATCGCGCAGGCCCGGCGTGTTGGGCGAGCTGACGTTCACCACGAGGTAGTCGGCGAGCGGCGCGAGGAGCCGGGTGGACTTGACGTAGTCCGCCGCCGCCTCGGCCTCCGGCACGACCTTGGTCTTGCCGATGTTCACCCCGACGACCGCGCGGCGCGGCCGGCGCAGCCGGGGCGCGGCGGCCGCGGCGCCGCCGTTGTTGAAGCCCATCCGGTTGATGATCGCCCGGTCCGGAACGAGGCGGAACAGCCGCTTGCGCGGGTTGCCGGGCTGCGGCTCGCCGGTGATCGTGCCGACCTCGACATGGCTGAAGCCGAACGCGCCGAGCGCCTCGTAGGCGACCGCGTCCTTGTCGAAGCCCGCGGCGAGGCCGAGCGGGCCGGGGAACTCCAGGCCGAACGCCTGTACCGGCGGGCCCTGCGGGCCCAGCACGCGGCGGAGCAGCGCGGAGAGCCCGGGCACCGCCTCCACGACGCGCAACGCGCGCATCGTCAGATGGTGGATGCGCTCGGGGTCGATCCGGCTGAAGACCTGGGAGAACAGCAGTGCGTACACGATCACCGATTCTCCCAGGCCGTTCGGCGACCGTGTGCGCCGGGCCGGTGGACGCGGCGGGATCGGCGGGTCATGCTGGACCCGAGTCGTTGGTGACCTTGGGGGTGCGCGCTTGGCCAGGGATTCCGAACCGCCGCCCTGCGGGCATTGCGCGGGGACCGGGAAGGTCACCTATGAGCGGCCCCGGCGTGAGGCCGACGGCAGCGTGGTGTGGGTCGACAGCGTCGAGAACTGCCACGTCTGCGACGGCACGGGACGGTGCCGGTGATCCCCGACAGGTGCGGCCTCGACTCCTGCCGCTGGTGCGACAGGTCGGACGTGCCGTGCCGGTTCTGCCTGGGGACGGGCTGGTGGCGGCCGGAGATGCCGCGCCGGGAGGCCGACGGGGTGATCGGCTGGGTCCGGGTGGACGAGCCGTGCCGGATGTGCGGCGGTACCGGCAAGGAGCACGACCCCCTGTCGGCCGGCCCGCGGGTGGTGCCCCGGCCGTCCTAGCGGTCAGCGCATGGCCGTCAGGGAGGCGCGCAGGCTCCTGGCCCGCGCGAGGTGCCGCTCGTAGGTGGCGCCGAGGACGAGCAGCAGCAGACCGGCGGCCCCGAGGGGCAGCCATTGCGGGACGGCTTCCCAGACCCGGACGGCGTAGGGCGCGGCCGTGTCGGCGGCGTCCAGGACCAGGACGACGGCGCCCATGACGGCCGGGGCCTGAAGCCGCAGCCTCACCCCCGCGAGCAGGATCGCGAGGGATCCCGCCCCGAGGAGAAGCGGACGGGTGGGCCCCGAGTCCTCGGCGAGAAGGATCAGCGTCGGGAGGAGCGCCAAGATGACCCCCGGCCCGTACGTCGTCCACGAGGAGGGCAGGGAGGCCCGCCAGACGTGCCCGACAAGGAGGGCGCCCACGGCGACGGGAAGCGTGAGTGCTTCGACGGGGACATCCCAGTTCACCGTCTCGAAGGCGTAGTACGCGGTGACCCCTGCCCAGAGGGCCGCACCCGCGCCCGTCAGGACGCGGATCAAGGGGGTGCGGGCCCGGGCGGAGGCGGCGATCAGGGCCAGGAGGGTCCCCGCCGCCACCGGGAGGGCCAGGTCGGGCCCGGCGTGCTCGGCCGCCGTCCAGGCCGCGACGAGCGCCGCGAGGCCCTCACCGGGACCCGCGGCACGGCGCAGGGCGGCCGGGACGAGCAGCGCGAGGAACAGGGCGGCGAACCACAGCGCGGTCGCGACCGTGCCGAATCCGGCGGCGGACGGGAGCGCGGAAGCGGCGGCGGCCCCGGCCGCGACGGCGGGGGCGGGCAGCCGCTCCAGCGCGAATCCCGCGGCGACCGCGGCGAGGAGCCCGGGCGTCCACCCGGAGGCGGTCTCGTGGCGGGAGAGCAGTACGGGCAGGACGTCCACGACCGCAAGGACGCCGACGGCCGTGAGGAAGATCCACGCGATGGCCCTGTAGGAGTTCTCTCCGAACCGGGAGGCGATGCCGAAGGCGCGGCGCAGACCGTCGGGGAAGGGCGGGGTCCGGAGGGCGGCCACCACGAGCGGGGGCAAGGCGGCAAGGGCGAAGGCGGTCGGGAAGTGGTCGCGGAAGGAGAGGTTCGCCAGCGGCAGGGCGAGGGTCAGGACGAAGGAGAGCGCCCCCGCCAAGGCGAAGAGCTCGTGCACCCGGGAGGCCCAAAAGGACGCGAGGACGACGGCCGCGATCAGGAAGGGGATCAGGCTCAACGTCGCCTTGAGTTCCCCGTTCGTCGCGTAGAAGCCGTGGACGAGGAGGATGCCGAGGACGACGGCGAAGGAGACGCACGCGGAGGCGATCGACGCGCGTCGCACGCGCACGGGGACGGCGCGCAGCAGCAGAAGCGCCCCGAGCAGGGCGTTGCCGAGGAAGGCGGCGGTCTGGGCGAGCGGCCCGCCGTCCAGCGCGGCGACGGTCAACGGCAGCGGGAACTGCGCGGAGACCACCGCCGCGGCACCGGGAAGCCGCACCGGAGCCCAGCGCGCGTACGCCGACCACAGCACGGTGATCACAAGCGCGCTCACCGCATGGAACCAGCCGGGATCCATCCCCGGAGCCGCCTGACGCACCGCGTAGCACTCCAGCAGCGTCAGCAGCAGTCCGATCCCGGCGGCGGACTCCGCGGTCGCGCCCATCCCGCGCCGTGCGAGCGGCCACGGGAGCGCCAGCGCCACCGCCGCGAGCGCGGTGAGCACCGCCGCCCTGCCGCCCGGCCCGAGCACACCCCAGCTCACCACCGTGAAGACCAGGGCCGCGAGCCCGGTCAGCCCGGCGCCGACCACCAGCAGCAGGTCCCGCGCGCTCCTGCGGCCCAGCTCCGGACCCTGCGCGGCCGCGCCCAGCAGGACGGACCGGCGCGCCCACAGCTCCCCGCGGCGGGCCCCGATCTCGGCGAGCCTGCCGCGCAGGGTGTGCTCCTCGGCGTCGAGGGCGAGGGACTCGGCCCGCAGGACGCCCAGTTCCTCTGCCGCGGGACCGTCGAGGGGCGCACGGCAGTACACGAAGCCGCAGCGCGTGGCGGCGGGATCGGAGACGAGGCAGCCGCAGGCGGGACAGCCGCGCGGGGGGCCGGATGCGTGGTCCATGCCGCAATGGTGGCTTTCGCACCCCGGCCGGGACATCCGCTCTCGTACTCAGGTTCCTCCGGGGTTCCCCGGGTCGGCTGTGGGCGGCACCGGGACGTTCGTGATGATGGGGGTCATGCAGCTGACGAAATTCGCCCACGCCTGTGTCCGGTTCGAGACGTCCGAGGGACGGGTCGTCATCGACCCGGGCGCCTTCTCCGGCGAGGACCCGCTGATCGACGCCGACGCGGTCCTGATCACCCATCTGCACTTCGACCACATTCAGCCCGACGTGCTGCGCGACCTGCGCCGCAAGCGCCCCGACCTGGCGATCTACGGGCCGCCTTCGCTCGCCGAGCCGCTCGGCGACCTCGAGTTCACCGCGGTCCGCCACGGCGACGTGGTCGAGGCCGCCGGGCTCTCCTTCGCGGTGGTCGGCGAGGAGCACGCGGTGATCCACGCCTCGATCCCGGTGATCGAGAACGTCGGCTACCTGGTGGACGGGATCTTCCACCCGGGTGACGCGCTGACCGTTCCCGAGGCCCCGGTGTCGACCCTTCTCGCGCCGGTGAGCGCGCCGTGGCTCAAGCTCGGCGAGGCCGCGGACTTCATCAACGAGGTCGCGCCCGCGCTCGTCCACCCGATCCACGACGTCCTGCTGAGCGACATCGGCACGAACGTCACCGACTCGATCCTGGGCGGGCTGATCGGCTCGGAGTACGTCCGGCTCGGCATCGGCGAGAACGTCACGCTCTGATCGGAAGTGCTCCCGGCTTCCGGCTTTCGAAACAGTGTTCGATAAGCTCTGGAGCCATGGAAACGGAATCTCTGTGGGCGAGCGGCCCCGACGGGTTCCCGGTGGCCTGTCCTTACGGCCACCTGCTCGGCCCCGGCCGGGTCCTGGTGGGCTGGCGGCCCTGCCGGTGCTCGCCCGCGACGGGCGGGCACCGCACCTACTCCTGCCGGGCCTGTCAGGCGCTCTCCGACCAGCGCCAGACGACCTGCCACCAGCCGCCCTGCACGGTGCCCAGAAAGCCCTGAAGGCCCCACGGAACCTCCCGTGGGGCCTTCGGCATGTTCCGGGGTCAGTGGTGCTGCTTCGTCTGCTCCCGCGAGGTTTCGCGGGCCTCCTCGAAGGAGCGCCGGTCGCGGTCGTGGATCTGGTTGGCGCCACGGATGATCTGCCCGCGCGGAATGCTCCCCGGCGTGGGCGCCCCCCAGCTCACCGTGTCGTCCATGATCTTCACGGCGAGCCCCGCGGGGAAGCACAGCACCGCGATCACCGCGCAGATCCACATCAGCACCCACGCGTGCAGGACGAACGCGACCGCTCCCACGACCAGTGCCACGATCGCCGTCACGACCACCACCCAAGACGACGTCTTCCCATGCGGATGCCCCGTCTTGAAGTGCGCCCGCGGCAGGTTGTAATACTCCTCGCCCACCGCATGCGGCCCACTCAACGTCGCACTGGACCCCGTTCTCACGACCCCCTCCGCGCCCTCTTCGCCGACGCCCGCACGCGCGCCCCCCGGCGCCGTGATCTCCGCTTCGTCCTCCACGCCCTGCTTCCGTGTCTCCCGGGCCATCACTCACCTCCACCTAGGACCGAGCACCTTCAAGAACCCCATTGCCCACCCCACCGCCCCGAACCCCCCACCCCACATCTTTTTGCCCATTTGCCCCAAACACGCACCAAGTCCAGCAACCAACCCCAAAAACGCAAGAGGCCCAGTCCGGATGCCGGACTGGGCCTCTGATGCTGGTGGCCAGGGGCGGGGTCGAACCGCCGACCTACCGCTTTTCAGGCGGTCGCTCGTACCAACTGAGCTACCTGGCCGTGATAAAGAGAAGCGGTCCTGACGGGACTTGAACCCGCGACCTCCACCTTGACAGGGTGGCGAGCACTCCAACTGCTCCACAGGACCTTGGTGCTGCTCCCGGGGCTTGCGCTTCGCTCCGGGGCAACGTGGAAAAGCTTAGGCGATGCTGGTGGGTAGTGCCAACTCGGATTCCAGACAGGGGAGATCCACGGACTCGATGACGCCCTGAGCTGGGGTTTTTCGCCGAGGCAACGGAGCGTCAGCGGGGGAGATGGGCGCGGAACGCCGCATGGGCCTCCGGATCGAAGAGGACGAACCGAGCCTCGGCGATCCGCGACGGGGTCGTCCGGACGGTGGTGAGGGCGATGCGGGCGGCGTCGTCCATGGGCCAGCCGTAGACGCCGGCGGAGACGGCGGGGAACGCGACGGTCCGGGCGCCGAGCGCGTCGGCGACGCGGAGGGACTCCCGGTAGCAGGACGCGAGCAGGGGCGCGAGGTCTTCGGAGGCCGACCAGACGGGGCCGACCGTGTGGATCACCCAGCGCGCAGGCAGGTCGCCCGCCACGGTGGCGACGGCCTGGCCGGTGGGCAGCCCCTCGGGGTGGGTGGTGGCGAGGATCTCCCGGCACGCGGCGAGGATCGCGGGTCCGCCCTTGCGGTGGATGGCCCCGTCGACGCCGCCTCCGCCGAGCAGCGACGAGTTCGCCGCGTTGACGACGGCGTCGACCCGCGCCTCGGTGATGTCCCCCTGGACGAGCACGATGTCCATTCCGGTCCCTTCAATAAAGCCGTCGCACGGGTTCCCCGCCCGCCACGCCCGTCATTGGACGTCACGTCTGACGTACCATCCGAACAGCGTCCGGGCAACGCCGTCACCAGTGGATGGACCGTGCTCGAACGGCGCCCAGCATTCGCCGTCTTCCGGGGAGCCGTCATGTTGCTGCGTGCCTGCCGGTCGCTCGCCGAGGCCGCGCGGGAGGGTGCGCCGGACTTCAGGGAGCGGCTGGAGGGGGTCATGCCCCTGGCCGCCGCCGCGCCGAAAGACGAGCTGACGGCGGCCGCGAACCTGCTCGTCGACACCGCGGCCGAGGTCCTGCCGGAGCGCGGCGGCTGGCTCGCGGCACTCGCGGGGGCGCTGGCAGGGCGCGGCGCGGACGCCGACGGCATCCCCCTGGTGGCGCGGCTCGGCGGGGTGGCCGCGGGCGCGATGGCGTTCGCCGAGGCCTGGGACGGCCGCCCGCCGCCCGCCGCGGCGGGGCCCGCGCCGCGGATCTGGGAGCGGACACGGGCCCTCATGGGCGACCGGGCGATGATCTCGATGCAGTGCTGGTACGCGCTGCCGCGGTTCGCACAGGGCGCGCTGGCGCTGCTGCTGCACTCCCCGGCGACCCGGGCCGCGGTCGCCGACTTCGACGAGGCGGTGGACCGGGCGGTCGTCCACTGCGACGCGCTGCGCGACGTGCAGGAGCTGCGCCGGGTGCTGGACGGCGAGTCGCTGCTGGTGCTGCACCGGCCCTCCCGGCGTGGCTGGACGGTGACGATGCGCGGCGTCACGGACAATTTCCAGCTCCACACGCTGCTCGCGGGGCTGCTCGTGGGCGTCGAGATGCCCGGGCGGGCGCCACACCCCGGCTGGGTCGCCGCGTTCGGCGACGCCGACTCGGCGCCGGCACTGCCGCCCGTCGAGGGGTGGTGGGACTTGGCCGACGCGCACGGCGAGACGGTCTGGAACGAGGGGGTCCCGGCCGACATCCCGCTGCTCGGCGACACCCGCGTGCTGGTGCTCGACCCCCCGTCGCGGCAGCGGACGTGGGAGGCGGGCCGCCGCCATCCGGAGGTGTCGGGCCTGCTGGAGCTCGAGGCGGCCTACCACCCGGACGATCTCCTCGCGTGGTGGCCGGCGCTGAAGCCGCCCACGGGCGGGGGCTAGACGCGTAGGGATGGGGGCTTGCCTGCGGAGACCGCGGCCACCTAGGGTCCCGATGGATACGCCGTTTCTCTTAAGGAAACATGGGGTTGATCCATGGTCTCCGTCCTCATGGCCGTCGTTTGTCTCTGCCTCCTTGGCCTCGCCGTCGAGGCGGCACGTACGCGTACCCCTGTCGGCATCGCCCTCGCCGTCCTCACTGTGGGACTCGCCTATGACAACGGGGCGATCGCCGTAGGGTCCGTCCTCGGATTCGGTGACGCACTCGAGGCCGTCAACGTCCCGCGGTACTGGATCCACGCCCTGTTCACGCCGCTACTCGTCGTCATCGGCGCCCTTCTCGCGCGCCGGCTGGGCGTCTCGGTCGGCACGCCGGTGCTCGCGGGCGCGGGGGTCCTCGCGGCCGTCCTGGTCGTGCTGGGCCTCGTCACCGAGGCGTTCGGGCTGCACCTGAAGCCCGAGACCTACGCCGACGCCCTGCGCTATGTCCACGCCGAGCCGGGCGGCCCGCCGATGGCCGCGATCGCCACGATCATCGTGCTCGGTGTCATCGGCGCCGTCGTCTGGCGAAAGGCCGGCGTTCCGTGGCTGTTCGCGGGCGCGGTGACGATGTTCGTCGCGGCGGGGGTCGGGTTCGCCCACTTCTGGATCAGCAACCTCGGCGAGCTCGTGCTCCAGACCGGAATCGTCGCGACCTTGGTCGGTTCGACAAGGGCGTTGCCCGTCAAAACCCACTAAACCTATACAAACGGTAGGTTATACAGGTAGGCTGCGGCGCAATTGCAGCGTTCCCACAAGGAGCCCCCCATGCGCCGCCGCCTCACCGTCGTCTTCGGCGTGCTCGCCCTTCTGGGCAGCCTCACCACCGCCTGTGGAGGAGGTGAGGAGACGGAAGCAGGCGCCGCGCAGCTGAAGATCGGTTATCAGAGATTCGGCGGCCAGAGCCTCGTCAAGGCCAAGGGCGAAGCCGCGGACGCCCAGTGGTCGCTGTTCGAGAGCGGCCCCGCGCTCACCGAGGCGCTCAAGGCGGGCGCGATCGACATCGGCCAGACGGGCGAGGCCCCGCCGATCTTCGCGGCCGCCGCGCAGACCGACTTCAAGATCATCGCAACCTCGGAGCCGGTCCCGCAGGGCGAGGCGGTCCTCGTCAAGGAGAAGAGCGGCTACAAGTCCTTCAAGGACCTCAAGGGCAAGAAGGTCGCTCTCAACAAGGGCTCGAACGTCAACTGGCTCCTGGTGAAGCTCCTGGAAGCCAACGGGATGAAGATCGAGGACATCCAGGTCCAGTACCTCAAGCCCGCCGAGGCCCGGCCCGCCTTCGACAACGACCAGGTGGACGCCTGGATCATCTGGGACCCGTACTTCTCCCTCGCCCAGTACGAGGGCGTGCAGGTCCTCGCCGACGCGACCGGACTCGCCAACAACCGCGAGTACCTGCTCGTCTCGCCCAAGGCGCTCGAGGAGAAGGGCGACCTGATCCGCGAGTACGTGAAGAGCTACCGCGAGGTCACCGACTGGGGCATCGCCAACCCGGACGAGCGGGTCAAGCTGATCGCACCGGAGCTCAAGCTCGAAGAGCCCGTGGCCGCCCGCGCGCTTGAGCGCAGCGCCAAGGCGCTCGCCCCCGTGACCCCCGCGATCGGCGACGAGATCCAGGAGATCGCCGACGGGTTCGCCGCGCTCGGGCTCATCCCGGCGAAGGTCGACATCAAGTCGCGGATCGACGACCGCTTCACGGACCTCTTGCAGTGATGAAGGCGCGACGACTGATCACGCCGATCGTGCTCGTCGCCGTGTGGGAGGGCGCCTCGCGCGTAGGCGTCCTCCCGCACGAGAAGCTGTCCCCGCCGAGCGCGGTGCTCTCGGCGGCGTGGCGGCTCTCCCTGGACGGCACGCTCGGCATGCACCTGATGGAGTCACTCCAGCGCGCTTTCACCGGCCTGCTCATCGGCGGTGTGCTCGCGCTCGTCCTCGGCTCCGTCGCCGGGCTGCTGCGGATCGGCGACGACCTCGTCGACCCGGTCGTCCAGGCGGCCCGGATGCTGCCCCACCTCGGCCTCGTGCCGCTGCTCATCATCTGGGTGGGCATCGGTGAGTCGCTCAAGGTGTCCCTCGTGGCGCTCGGCGCGTTCTTCCCGATCTACCTCAACACCTACGCGGGCATCCGCGACATCGACGAACGGCTCGTGGAGGCCGCCCGTACCTGCGGGCTCAACGCCTTCGAGCGGGTCAGGCACGTCATCCTGCCGGGGGCGATGCCTTCGCTGTTCCTCGGGCTGCGGCTGGCGTTCGCGGCCGGGTGGCTGAGCCTCGTCGTCGGCGAGCAGGTCAACGGGGTCAGCGGCATCGGCTTCATGATGATGGAGGCCCGCGACTTCAGCCAGACGGAGATCGTGGTGCTCGGCCTGCTCGTGTACGCGGCGCTCGGCCTGGTCTCGGACTTCCTGCTGCGCACCGCGGAAAGGAGGGCCCTCGCATGGAGGCGCGGTCTTCAGGCGTCGTAGCGGCGACCGGGGTGCGGCGCACCTTCGGGAAGTCCGTCGTGCTCGACGGGGTCGACCTGTTCGTGGAGCCGGGCGAGATCGTCGCCCTGCTCGGCGCGAGCGGCTCGGGGAAGAGCACCCTTCTGCGGGTGCTGGCAGGGCTCGACGAGGATGCCGAAGGCGAGGTCCGGACGTCGGGGTCTAAGGCCGTGGTGTTCCAGGAGCACCGCCTTCTGCCGTGGAAACGGGTCGCCGACAATGTGGCCCTCGGCGTGCGGGGCAAGGACGCCAAGCAGCGGACCGCCAAGGCGCTTGAGGAGGTCGGCCTGGACGACCGTGGGAGGGCGTGGCCCTCGGAGCTGTCCGGCGGGCAGTCCCAGCGCGTGGCGTTCGCGCGCGCGCTGGTACGCGAGCCCGAACTGCTCCTCCTCGACGAGCCCTTCGGCGCGTTGGACGCGCTCACCCGTCTGAAGATGCAGGCGCTGTTCGCAAGGCTGCACGAGGCCCACGGCTTCGCCGCCCTGCTCGTCACGCACGACGTGGACGAGGCGCTGCTGCTCGCCGACAGGCTCCTCGTCCTTGACGGAGGACGGATAGCCGAGGAGATCAAGGTGGACCTCGGCCATCCGCGATCGGTCGACATGGACGGTTTCGCGACCCTCCGCCGTCGGCTGCTGGACCTGCTGCACGTGCCGACCGAGACCTGAGGCCGCGGGTGGGCTCAGGCCGAGAGCCGGGGCTCGCTCCAACTGCGCAGGAACGAGTCCACGAGGCCGGCCGAGCGCTCCTCGGCCTCGTGGACGCCCAGCGCGCCGGCCGCGTGCCGCCGTCCGATGGACGCCAGGGCGTCGGCCGCCTCGTTGAGCAGATGCCCGCTGTGCGCTTTGACGTGCTCGAAGCGCAGCTCCGGGCTGCGCGCGAGCAGCCGGGCGAGGGGCGGCAGGTCGGGGGCCGAGCACCCGCCCGGCAGCGCCCGCGTCTCGCCGCGCCGCCACCTGCGCAGGAGGTCGAGCGCGCCGCGGCTGTCCACGAGGACCGTCATCGGGGTGCCGGGCGGCACTTCGGCGAGCAGCAGCCCGACCGCGCGCAACTCGGTGACGAGGATCTTCGACGGCCCGGCCGGGTCCTGCGGCACCGTCGGCCGGCCGCCGAATCCCCAGCGGCCGTCGGTGGTGAGGAAGCCGGTCCCGCCGCACCCGTCCTTCCAGGACGCGTCCGTGGCGGCCACCAGCGGGCGCGTCCCGGCCCAGCGGCCGATCCGGCCGGTCAGCTGCGCCGGACGCTTCTTGGGGGCCGTACGGGGCTTCTGGGCCGTCACGGACACGGGATGGGTGTGCTCCTCGACCGGGAGGATCCGCTCGGCGAGGGAGAGGACCGCCGCGGCCTCGCCGGGAGCGCCCGCCGCGGCGGATCTCAGCGCCAGCCGGGTGAGGACGCCGACGCGCACGCACCCTTCGCACTCCAGGCTGACGAGGACATAGCGCTGGAGGCGGCCGACCCGAGTCTGGAGGTCGGCCGGCAGCGCCTGGTAGACGGCGCGGAACTCTGCGGGGGACATGCGGGGGGACAGCGCGAACACCTCCCTGCGGGGTGCGCACTGGATGTGCGCAGTGCGGGATCACCGGTCATAGAAGTGACGCGCGGACCCGCCGCAAGGTTCACCATTGTCACGACGCCGGGCGAACGGCACTATTGCCCGCATGTTCACGCCGGTCTCCCTCAATGCACTGACCAGAGGAAAGCCGGGTCGCGAGACTCCGAGCGACCTCCGGGATTTTCTCTTTCGTTCTTGGATAGTGGCCTTCGCCCTGAAAATGGTGGGTTCGTCCTGGGATGTCTCCTGGCACTTCAAATGGCTGCGCGACGACTTCGCACCCCCGCACCTGCTGAACAGCGCGGGGACCCTCCTCGCGCTGGCCCTCGTCGGCGTGCACTTCTACACGGGTTACGGACTCGACAGGATCTCTCAGCGGTTCGTCGAGATCGGCACGGCGGTCTTCATGATCGCGATTCCGATCGACGTGCTGAACCACCGCGTCAACGGCCTCGACATCACCGCGTGGAGCCCGTCCCACGCCCTGCTCTACATCGGCACCGCGCTGATGCTCATCGGCGTGATCCGCGCTTCGTCGGGGGTCATGCGCGCGGTCTTCTTCGCGTTCTTCCTGGAGAACTGGCAGTTCCCCGCGCTGCACCAGGAATACGGCGTCTATGCCCTGAAGTCCTGGTTCGCGGGGGACCCCGAGGCCGAGCCGAGCCTTCTGGCGTTCGCGGCCGACCAGATGGGCCGTCCGGTGGACGACACCATGGTCCAGCAGTTCGCCCAGCCCGTCTCGTCCTGGGTCTACCCCCTGTGGACGGCCGCGGGCGTCATGCTCGTCCTGGTCCTCGCGCGCCGCTTCACCGGACTGCGCTGGACGGCCACGGGCATCGCGGCCGCGTACGTCGCCTACCGGGCCGTGACGGGTCTGCTGCTCGACGCCGCGGGGTTCCCGCAGTCCGTGTGGCCGGTCTTCCTCATCGCCGGGGCCGTCGCCATCGACCTCACCTTCCGGTACCTGCCTCAGCTGCCCGTCGTCGGCGCCTTCCTCACGGTCGGCGCCGCCTACTGCGGGCTGACGGTCCAGGGCTGGGTCTGGGACGCGCCCCCGAACGAACTCGTCGCCTGGCCGGTCGCCGCGGTGCTCCTCGCCGCGGGCTGGTGGGCGCTCGCCCGGTTCTTCCCCGAACCCGCCGGGGAGCCTCAGCCGGTGTCTTGAGCACTCTCCCCCGGGTGGCGTCCCTTGGGGGCGTCACCCGATGAGCCACCCGGCGACCGTGAGCAGCCCGACGAGGAAGACGAACACGGTGGCGGCCCGGAGGGCGGCGCGCACCAGGCCGAGAAGGGCGCGGCCGACGAGGAGGAAGAGGGTGACGGTGACGGCGAGTTCTTGAGGGGTGGGGACCTGGACGTGCGCGATGAGGTCGGCCATCGGAGGCGGCTCCTTCCGGATCACCTTCCATGGCACGCGATCACGCCGAAGGGGTCCGTGGCACCTGACGCTCCGGGCACGTGCCCTTGGACACCGTCACCGGCCCGGGCCGCGAGCGGCCGATCAGAGCCAGTCCCAGCGGGTCACCGGCCAGATGATCATCCGGGCGTGGCCGACGACGGAGTCGACCGGCACGAACCCGTGGTCGCGAGAGTCCGAGGAGCCGGACCTGTGGTCGCCCATCACCCAGAGCATCCCCTCGGGAACGGTCACCTTGTCGAACGCGCGGTGGTCGTCCTGGTAGAGATAGGGCTCGTCGATGGCCTTGCCGTCCACGGAGACCTTGCCGTCGTCACAGCACTCGACGGTCTGGCCGGCGGTGGCGATGACCCGCTTGATCAGGTCCTCCTTGGGCCAGTTGCCCGTCCCGTGGAAGACGACGATGTCGCCCTGGTCGGGGTCGGAGACCAGGTAGCTGACCTTCTCGACGATCACCCGGTCGCGGGTGCAGCCCTCACAGCCGTGCAGGGTGCGCTCCATGGAGCCGGACGGGATGTAGAACGTCTGGAGGACGAAGGTCCGGATCAGCAGCGCCAGAACGACCGCGGTCACCGCGAGGAAAGGCAGTTCTTTGAAGAAGGACCTGTCGGTCGAGGCAGACGTCACGCGGTCACCCTAGATCGTATGGCGGTAACGGGCACATAAAAGCGGTCAGCTCAGGTCGGCCTCACGGGCTGCCCTTCTGCCCTCGGCCCACCCCGCGGCGTCACGGACGCGCCGTGACCTTACAGAGGTGAGTTCCGGGAAGAGCCTATCCACAGCCTTGTCCACCGCTTCATCCCGCCGGGACAGGACGGGCAGCAGATCCGTCTCCGCGGCGGTCTCCGCCTCGGCCGCGGCGAGCAGGCGCTCGCCGATGTGGTGGGCGAACGAGGTGAGGAAGCTCTCCCGAAAGGCCCGCCGCGAACCGTTCTTGGGCATCGCGGCGTCGGCCTGCACGAGCAGCGACGTGTAGAGCAGTTCGACCGCGTCGAGATCGGCGGGGAACCCGAGGATCGTCGCGAACCCCAGCTCCGAATGCCAGACCGACCGGCAGCGGTTGGCCTCGGCGACCACATGGAGCAGGGTCGCCTTCGCCTCCTCGTAGGGGCCGTCGACCCCGAGGCGGACGCCGGTGGGTGCGTCGTCGGGGGCGTCCAGCGCGGCCCGGTCGAGGCTGTGCCGGGTCATCAGCGTCTGCGCCCGCGCGACGAGCGCCTCGGCCTCGGCGGGGAAGCCCGTGGACTCGGCCTTGGCGAGCAGCGCCCGGATCCGGCCGAGCGCCGGATGGTCGGGGCGCGCCGACCTGCTCAGCACCGCGATGCGCGGCAGCCGCGCCAGCGTGCACAGCACCTCGACCACCCGCCCGACGGCGTCCAGCCTGTCGCGCGGGCCGAGCGAGGCCGCGCCGAGCACCGCGGCGTGCGCGGGGGAGCGGAACCGGGTCAGGTGCCGCCGCAGGTCCTCCTCGGTCCAGCCGCGGCCCGCCGCGGCCTCCCGGGCGCGCGCCAGCGCGGCGAGCAGCATGCCGTCCGCCGCGGGGGACGCGGCGAGAAGGGCCGTCGCGGAGTCCCAGGCGCGCAGATCACCGCTGAACTGGGCCTCCATCGCGGCGGTGACCAACGCTTCGGGATCGTTCACCCGCCCATCGTCCCATTCCCCTTCTCTGCCGAATCGCTTTGCTCTATGGTGCCCCGGAATGTCGGCTCCATTGAGGGGAAAGTCACATGCGTGCAATCGCGGTGCTCAGTGTGTTCGCTATGGGATGTGCGGGTGCCGCGGTGGTCGGCGCCCCCGCCTCGGCCGCGGCCAAGTGCTGGACGGGGAAGTGGACCGTCACCTCGGCGTCCGCCGAGATCAAGACGGCGGACCTCGAGTTCAGCCTGAACGGCGGCAAGGGCATCAAGCTGGCCCTCGCCAAGACCGGTAAGGCCACCTACACCTTCACCGGCTCCAAGCCGCTGACCGGCTCGGGCAAGGTCAAGGGGGTGCCCACGAAGGCGACCCTCACCCTGACCAAGACGCTGCTGATGAGCAACACCTTCGGCGGCTCGGCCAAGGGCACCATCAAGGGCAAGCCGAAGTCCGCGAAGGGCGACGCCCTGCTGACGGTCAAGGCCGGCCTGGTGACGCAGAAGCACAACGTCGCCAAGGCGGTCCGCACCGGCGGCGACCAGGGCGTGGTGCCCCGCGACGCCAAGTACACCTGCACGGCCAAGAAGCTGACGATCCGGCAGACCGTCAAGGACGGCGCGGACTACTCCAAGACCGTGTGGAACCTGCGCCGGGCCTGACCGCCCGGCAACAGGCGGGGCTCCCGGTTCTGGAGCCGCCCGCCCTGCTCGAGCCGACGCGACAGGCGGGCTCCCCGGTTCCCGAGGCCGCCTGCCGCCCCGCTTCGGCCGGCGCGGCGGTTCACTCGTCGATCGGCTCCAGCAGGCCCTCGGACTCGCTGATCTCCAGCATCGCCTCGACCGGGTCGATCTCCTCGATCCGGTCGACGAGCCCGAGGACCGCCTCGGGGCTGATCAGCCACCGCAGCGCCGAGGCGCCCGTCTCGTCCGCGGTGATCTGGTCGTGCTGCTCCTCGAACTCGGCGAGTTCGGGCTGGCGCAGCCGAAGGTCGGCCAGCGCCGTCTCCCGCAGGGAGGCGGTGTCGGTGACCTCCACGACGAGTTCCAGCGTCACCCGAAGGAAACGTTCGGTATCCGTTCGGTTACTCATGGTCCGATGCTAGTGCGGTGTGCCCCAGCGCCGCACGGTCGGCGGCGGCGCGGCCGTGGACCCAGCCGTCGGTGTTGGAGGCCCCGCCGCCGCGGAACCGCCGCAGCCTGGGAAAGCGCTCGGTGACCGATCGCTGGACCGCCGCGTCGCGCGAGGCGAGCACCAGGCCGAGGCCCGGCGCGTCGGTCGCGCCGACCGCCTGCTCGGCCGCCTCGCTCAGCCGCTCGCCGATCCGGAGCGCGTACGCCGAAAGGAACGCGTGCCGGAACGAGCGGGTGCGCGAGCGGCCGAGGCCGTCGGTCCGCGAACCGGCCCGGATCATCGCGGCGGTCGCCTGCACCAGCAGCGAGGTGAACAGCAGCTCGACGCCCGCCAGATCCTCGGCGTAACCCAGCAGGGTCGCCTCGCCGCGCTCGCGGTGCCAGACCGACCGGCAGCGGTTGGCCTCGGCGACCACGTGCAGCAGCGTCGCCTTCGGCGCCGCGTAAGGCTGGCCGACGGCGACGACCCGGGCCAGCGGCCCACGGCCGTCGCCGCCGTGCTCGGCCTCAAGAAGCGCCGTGTGCAGGTTGTGCCGTGCGATCAGCTCCTGCGCTCGCGCGGTGAGCGCCTCCGCCTCCCGGGGGAACTCGGTGGACTCGGCCTTCTGCAGCAGAGCCCGCACCTTCCCCAGCATCCGCTGGTCCATCTCCCCATTCGACCATCACGACCGGGGTGGTCGAGGCCGGTCAGCCGACACCGAACACCCCGAGTTTGACCAGCCGGGCCAGCACCGCGTTGCGGCCGCGGCCGAGCTCCGCGCACAGCTCCGCGATCTGGCGGCCCTCGCTGAGGCGGCCGAGCAGCCGGGCGTCCTCCTCCGGGGTCCACGGGAAGTACGCCTTCGGATGCCGGACGCGCAGCGCGGCGACCGAGCGGCGGGCCGGCAGATCGATCGCGCTCATCTCCCGGAACGGCACGTCGAGCACCAGCTCCTTGCGGCGCAGTACACGCAGCGCCGCCCCGCCGAACACGAGCCGGTCGGCGTCGACGTCGAGATCGCAGACGGACCCGCCGGCGTGCGGGCGGGGTTCCAGAAAACTCATCTTGATGTCCATGGGCACACTCTGCGTGATCTCTTTCAAGATCACTTAGCGGGCTGTGGATAACTTCCCGAGGCTCCGGGGGCTGGTGTGACGGAGGCCGCCGGACATACGCTTGACCGGCTTTACCGGAACGTGATTCGGGAGCCGTTGTGAGCAAGCGCGACAAGATCAGGATGTCCGGTGAGGAACTGGCCGACTTCCTGGCGAAGCAGGCCAAGGTCCAGATCGCCACGATCGGCAAGGACGGTGCCCCGCACCTGGTCACGATGTTCTACACGCTCTACGAGGGCAAGATCGCCTTCACCACCTACGGCAGTTCGCAGAAGATCGTGAACCTGCGCCGCAACCCCGTCATGACCTGCCTCGTCGAGGCCGGCGACGCCTACAACGAGCTGCGCGGCGCCACCCTCACCGGCCGGGCACGGGTCGTGGAAGACCGCGACGTGCTCCTCGCCGTAGGCACCGTCGTGGCTCACCGCATGGCCGGACTGCCCGTCCCCGGGGACCTGTCCACGGTCGACCCTGCGTTCGTCGAAGGTGTCGGCAAGGCGATGGCCAAGCGCGTCGCCGTCATCCTGGAGCCCACCAAGATCAGTTCCTGGGACCACGCGAAGATGGGTTGACAATCGGCCTCAACGCGTGTTTCCTTCGGGTGGAGGCAGAGCGCTTCTTGGCCGTGTCACGGCATGCCGCCTCCCTCTCTCCTTCTTTTCCCGGCACCACTTCCGCGCCTGCGGCCCGTGCCGATCCTCGCGCCCGGCAGTGATCCCGGCGCGACTCCCCGCCGCGCGCCGCTCCGGCGCGCCAGCCCCTTAGGGAAGCACGCATGACCGTCATCGAAGAAACGTCAGTGCGGAGCGCCGTCCCCGTCTCGGGAATCCTCTCCGCCAACAGCAAGAACGCACGACTGCGCGTCCGCGGCCTCGCCCCGTCGCCCGACGACGTCCAGGTCCCGCTCGCGCTCGTCCAGAAGTACGCGCTCCGCTCCGGCGACCAGGTCGCAGGCACCGCGCGTCCCCGCACCCGCGGCGGCCCCGCCGTCCTGGCGACCGTCGACGGCGGACGCCGCAGGCGCGTCCCGTTCGAGGACCTGACCCCGCTGTTCCCCACCGAACGGCTCACCCTCGGCCCGTCCCCCGCGGGCCGGATCATCGACCTGCTCGCACCGATCGGCAAAGGCCAGCGCGGCCTCATCGTCGCGCCGCCCAAGGCGGGCAAGACGATCATCCTCCAGGCGCTCGCCACCGCGATCGCCGCCAACCACCCCGAATGCGAACTGCTCATCCTGCTCGTCGACGAGCGCCCGGAAGAGGTCACCGACCTGCGGCGCAAGGTCCCCGGCGCGCAGATCTTCGCCTCCACCTTCGACCGCCCCGCCGCCGAGCACGTAGAACTCGCCGACCTCGCGGTGGAGCGCGCGAAGCGCATCGCCGAACGCGGCCGCGACGTGGTGATCCTGCTGGACTCCCTGACCCGGCTCGGGCGCGCGCACAACATCGAGTCGCCCTCGAACAGCCGGATCCTCGCCGGCGGCGTCGCCGCGGGCGCGCTCTACCCGCCGAAGAAGTTCTTCGGCGCCGCCCGCAACCTGGAGGAGGGCGGCTCCCTGACGATCCTCGCGACCGCGCTCGTCGAGACGGGCTCGCGTATGGACGAGGTCTTCTTCGAGGAGTTCAAGGGCACCGGGAACATGGAGCTGCGGCTGTCGCGCAAGCTCGCCGACCGGCGGATCTTCCCCGCGATCGACCTCGCGGCCTCCGGCACCCGCCGCGACGAACTGCTCCTGCCGCCCGCCGAGCTCGCCGCGTCCTGGAAGCTGCGCCGCATGCTCACCGCGCTGGACGAACAGCAGGCGATGACGCTGCTCCTCGACAAGATCAAGGAGACCCGCACCAACGCCGAGTTCCTCGCCCAGCTTCCCTGACGGCCCCGCCGGGCCGATCTCTCAAGGAACCGCGCGCCGGACGAGGGAAGTGCTACTCCTCCTCCGTGACGACCGCCAGGATCGCCTCTCCGTACTTGTTCAGCTTGTTCTCGCCCACCCCGGTGATCGTGCCCAGCTCGGCGAGGGAGGCCGGACGACGCGTCGCGACCTCGCGCAGCGTCGCGTCATGGAAGATCACATACGCCGGGACGCCCTGCTCCTTGGCCGTCGCCCCCCGCCACGCGCGCAGCCTCTCGAACAGCGGCTTGGCCTCGTCGGGAAGGTCCACCGCCACCGTCGACCTGGCCGCCTTCGCCGGCCTGGCCGCGCGCTCGGGCTCCCGCCGCATCGGCACCTGCCGCTCCTGCCGCAGCACGCCGCCGCTCGCCTCGGTGAGCACGAGGGTGCCGTAATCGCCCTCGACGCCCAGTAGGCCCTGCGCGAGCAGCTGCCGGACGACGCCGCGCCACTCGGTCTCGGTCAGCTCCGTGCCGATCCCGAAGACCTTCAGCGCGTCGTGGCCGTGCTGGCGGACCTTCTCGGTCTGCTTGCCGTGCAGGATGTCGATGATCTGGCCCGCGCCGAACTTCTGGTTCTTCTCGTTCTTCAGCCGCACGATGGCCGACAGGAGCTTCTGCGCCGCGATCGTGCCGTCCCAGGACTCCGGCGGCGCCACGCACGTGTCGCAGTTCCCGCAGGGCGCCGAGCCGCGCTGACCGAAGTAGGCGAGCAGCTGGCTTCGCCGGCATGTGACGGTCTCACACAGGGCGAGCATCGCGTCCAGGTGGATGGACTGCTGGCGGCGGAAGGCGAGATCGCCGTCGGAGGAGTCGATCATCTTGCGCTGCTGCACCACGTCGGCCAGGCCGTAGGCCATCCACGCGGTCGACGGCAGTCCGTCGCGGCCCGCGCGTCCGGTCTCCTGGTAGTAGCCCTCGATGGACTTCGGCAGGTCGAGGTGGGCCACCAGGCGCACGTCGGGCTTGTCGATGCCCATCCCGAACGCGATCGTGGCGACGACGGTCAGGCCGTCCTCGCGCAGGAAGCGCGACTGGTTCTCCGCGCGGATCCTGGCGTCGAGGCCTGCGTGGTACGGCACCGCGGGGACGCCGTTGGCGGCCAGGAACTCGGCGGTGCGCTCGACCGAGGCGCGCGACAGGCAATAGACGATCGCCGCGTCGCCCTGGTGCTCGGTGCGCAGCAACTCGAGGAGCTGCCGCTGCGGGTTGTTCTTCGCGACGATCCGGTACTGGATGTTGGGCCGGTCGAAGCTCGCCACGAAGTGCCGGGCCTCGGTGAGCCCGAGCCGCTCGGTGATCTCCGTGTGGGTGGCCTCGGTGGCCGTCGCGGTGAGCGCGATCCGCGGCACGTCCGGCCAGCGCTCGTGCAGCATCGACAGCAGCAGGTAGTCCCTGCGGAAGTCGTGGCCCCACTGGGACACGCAGTGCGCCTCGTCGATCGCGAAAAGGGCGACCTTGCCCTGCTCGAACAGCCGGATCGTGCCGTCGAGCTGGAGGCGTTCCGGCGCCAGGTACAGCAGGTCGAGATCACCGGCGACGAAGGCCTGCTCGACGTCCCTGCGCTCGGCGGGGCTCTGCGTGGAGTTCAGGAAGGCGGCCCGCACGCCGAGCGCGCGCAGGGCGTCCACCTGGTCCTGCATCAGGGCGATCAGTGGGGAGATCACCACACCGACGCCCGGGCGTACCAGGGCCGGTATCTGATAGCACAGCGACTTGCCGCCGCCGGTCGGCATGAGCACGAGTGCGTCGCCGCCGGCGACGACATGGTCGACGATCTCCTGCTGGCCTGGCCGGAAGGAGTCGTATCCGAAGACGCGCTTGAGCACGTCGGCCGCGTCCTGCGCGCCGGGGGAAGTCACCCGGCAAGTCTACGAATCCGGCGGCTCTCTCACGGCCGAACCTGTGGACAACGGATCAGAGGGCGTCGAGCATGGCCTGGAGTTCGTCGAGCGTGATGTAGCCGTCGTGGTTGATGTCGGCTCGCTCGAAGCGCTCCTGAGTCTCGGCCTTGCTCCAGGTCAGCCCGAGTTCGTCCAGCACGAGAGTGAAGCCGACCAGGTCGAGGCGGCCGTTGTCCTGGACATCGATCGTGCGGAATGCGGTGAGCAGGCTCTCGACTGTCAAAGTGGAGCTCCCTTCCTTGTCTAGATCGTCAGATCATGACACAGGCAGTGACGGGTCACACGGTAGAAAGGCACCACTGCCGGGGAATACGTGGCACATGGACCTGGCCGAAATCGATCACCGCGCGTTCGACAGAGTGGCCGCCGCGAAGCTGCGCGGCCTGGAATCGGTGCTTCCGCGCCTGTCCGCCCTGGCCGATCACGGCAAGCTGTGGTACCTCGTCGCGGCGGGTCTCGCGGTGACGGGACGCCCGTCGCTCCGGCGCGCCGCGACGCGCGGACTGATCGGGATCGCGCTCGCCAGTCCCGTGGTGAACATCGTCGGAAAACAGATATTCCGTCGGCGAAGGCCGATCATCGACAATGTTCCGCAGGTCAGACTGCATCGGATTCCGCGTTCCCCGTCGTTTCCGTCCGGGCACACCGCGTCCGCCGCCGCGTTCGCCGCGGGAGTCGCCATGGAGTCGCCGCGGCGCGCGGCCCTGCCCATCGCCGGGCTCGCCGCCGCCGTCGGGTTCAGCCGGGTCTACACCGGGGCGCACTACCCCGGCGACGTCCTGGCCGGTGCCGCTTCGGGGCTCGCGGCGGCCCTGGTGACACGACTGATCTGGCCGGTTTCGGTCCCGGCGGAAGTGGTGCCGCTGGACCGGACCGTCGAGGAGGTCACCCCGTCCGGGGAGGGCGTGGTGATCGTCGTGAACGGCGACGGGCTCGTCGAGGAGTACCTGCGCGGCGAGCTTCCCGGTGCGGCCTTCGAGTCCTCGGGCGAGCTGGAAGACAGACTGGAGAGGGCGGCGCGGAAGGCGAAGGTCCTCGCCGTCGGAGGGGGCGATGGCACGGTGGGAGCGGGTGCGGCGGCGGCTTTGAAGCACGACCTCCCTTTGCTCGTCCTCCCCGTCGGCACCCTCAACCACTTCTCTCGGTCGCTCGGCATAGAGACCGTCTCCGACGCCCTGAACGCCTACCGGAGCGGGAACCTGTCACGCGTCGACGTGGGCGCCGTGAACGGCGTGCCCTTCCTCAACAACGCGGGCTTCGGGATCTACCCGGACGTCGTGCGGCGGCGCGAGAAGCTGGAGCGCAGGTGGGGAAAGTGGCCCGCGCTGGCGGTCTCCACCGTACGGGCGCTGCGCCACACCGCCCCCGTCCGCACCTCCATCGACGGCGAAGGCCGCCGCGTCTGGCTGGCGTTCGTAGGCAACTGCGCGTACGGCTCGCACGGTACGGTCCCCACCACCCGGGGCCGCCTGGACGACGGACTCCTCGACGTCAGGGTGGTCTTCGCCCGGAGGCGGCTGGGCAAGCCGGGTGCCTTCGCCGCGGTGCTCACGGGGAGTTCCCGGCTCGGCTATGCGAAGTGGGCTGCCGAGTCCCTGCACGTCCTGCCTTCGGCGGACGACCTTCTGGTCTCCCATGACGGCGAGATCAGGGGCTCGACTTCGCCGATCGTCTTCGACAAGCACCCCAAGCGCCTTGCCGTGTTCGTGCCCGCCCCCTGAGGCGGAGGACGGGCACGAACAGAGAGGTCACTCCTCGTCGTTGCGGGAAGAGGCCCAGTAGAGGCCCCCTCCGACGAGGCCGAGAGCGAGCACACCGAGGACGATCCAGGTCCAGGGCCCGCTTCCCTCCTCTTCTTGCCGCGCGGAGGATGCGGCGGCCTGCGTGGCGCCCCCTTCGACGGTGAACGAGAACTCGCCCTCGATCGGGTGCCCGTCAGGCGACACGGCGCGCCAGGACACATGGTGAAGGCCGGGCTGCAAGGTCTTGCGCACGGGCACCGTCACCTTCTTGCCCTTCGACGCCGGCTTGCCGCCGAACTCCTTGCCGGCGGCGTCCGTGAGGACCGCCTGGGGCAGGATCACCGCGTCGGCGAAGGTGAGCACGACGCTCTTCGGCGCGGGCACGACCGACCCGTCCTCGGGCGCGGTGCCGGTCAGGCTCGTGTGCGCGCTCGCCGGAGCCGCCAGGGCGACGGGTCCGGCCACCGCGGCCGCCGCGAGGGCGACGGCCGCGGAAGCACGCGAGATGACGCCGATCACGCGCTGCGGCGTCCGCGGGCGAACCCGAGGCCGCCCAGGACGAGTCCGACGAGGCCCGCGGCGAGCCCGAGCCCGCCGAGCAGACGCGCGGTGCCGTCCTGTCCGCCGTCGGTGTCGGCGGCCTCCGGCGCCGCGGCCGAGACCGCCATGCCGCCGTGCGCGTCGGAGCCCTCGGCCGGGGCCGTCAGCTTGAGGACGGGCGCGGGGTGCTCGGGTTCCTCGGCGCCCTCTTCGGTGAGCTCGGTCCACTTGACGACCTCGCCGCTGGAGTAGGTCTGGTCGGCCTTGAAGACCAGCTCGTCGGTGGTCGTCGGCAGCGGGCCGAGGGTGACGTCGAACTCCTGGAACTGGCCGGCGTCGATCTTCCCGCCGGACCAGGTGATCTTCGAGACGGCTTCGGTGATCTCACCGCTGCCGGTGTCCACGGGCTTGGCGAGCTCGCTCTTGGGCGCCTCGACGGTCCAGCCGGGCACCGGCTTCACCGAGACGAACGCGATCGGGTACTCGGCGGGCAGCTCCACGACGAGCTTGGTCGTCGAGGCGTCGTCGCGCTCGTTGGGGACCCGGAAGGTGACCTTGGACCAGGAGCCCTGCTCGGCGGTGCCGGGCTGGACGCTGACGTGCGCGAGCGCGGGCGCCGACACCCCGGCGAGGGTGAGGGCGGTGATCCCGGCGACGAGGGCGGCTCGGCGGCTGTTCTTGGACATGCGTGTACTCCACGTGACTGACTCGGACGAACGATGACTTCAGCGGGCGAAGGCGGCGTTCGGAGGTCCGCGGAGGACGAGGCTGTGCCTCAGCAGGGCGGTCTTGGGACGTGCCTGCGGTTCGGGGTGGCCGGGCCGACCGGGCGCGACGGGCGCGGGCACCCGCGCGGGGATGAACAGGAGCGGCGGGACGAGCCGCCGGGCGAGCGCCCAGAAGGCGCGTTCACCGCGGCGGAGCCAGACGGCCGACAGCAGCGCGGCTGTGGCGTGCGCCGCCATCATGCGCCCGTTCACGGACCCGTCGGGGCCGGTGAGCGGGCTGTGGTGGTCGGTGGCGAGCAGGGAGTGCAGAGCGAACTGCCCGCCCAGCAGCGCGCCCAGGATGAGGGGAAGACCTCGCTCGTGCCCGGCCAGAAGATGGGCCACCCCGGTGACGCCGAGGAAGGCGGCGGCGATGGTCCACGGATCTATGGGGTCTCCGGACGCCGCCCAGTGGCCCGCGAGCGTCAGGCTCACGCAGACGGCCGCGAAGGCCGCCGCGCGGGCGAGACGGTAAGGAGCCTTGGTCAAGGGGGAGTCCGGGGTAGCCGAGAGCGAGCGAGGGCAGTCTTTCACACCGCTTTGCGCAGCAGCCCCTGGCGTGCGGCCGTCGCCGCCACCTCCGCGGCCCGCACGGTGTCGGCCTCTCCCACCGGTTCGCAGGAGATGTAGAGCCGGTAGTAAAGGGGTGCGGCGGCCTGCCGGATGACCTCCGCGGCGTCGGTGTCCTGGGGCACCTCGCCGCGTTTGACCGCCCGTTCGACGATCACCGCGCCGATCTCCGCGCGGGTGCGCAGGGTGGAGCTGGCGAAGGTGTCGCGGGCGGGGCCGTGCCCGAGCGCGGAGCCGATCAGCACGTCCATCCACGCGCGGTAGGGCGGGGTGTTGAAGAGCTCGACGATGGCGCGGGTCAGGGTGGACAGGTCGCCTTCCAGGGTCCCGGTGTCGGGGACCGAGAGGTTCTCCTCCATGACGGACTGCGCGGCGTCGGCGACGACGCCCTCGAGGCTCCCCCAGCGGCGGTAGATCGTGGACGGGGCCACGCCCGCCCGGATCGCGATCTTCTCCACCCCGGTGCTGGAATAGCCGACCTCGACCAGCTCGGTGAGCGCCGCCTGGAGGACGCTGCGCCTGGTCCGGGCGGTGCGGCCGCCGGGTCGGACCGTGCCAGGCCGTTGCCCGGCCACAGGGTGGGGATCGCGTTGTCGCATGGAGTCAAGCCTTCCGTCACGTCTGTCAGAAGGTAACGCAACGGCTGTCGCGTTTGTCACGCGGCCCCCGAAAACGCCGTCCATTCGTGACCAGCCGCTCATCTGGGACGTCTCGGGCACTGTCCTGCCGGGCGGAATATGTTTAAACTTCAATTAGTTGCAGCCGGTGGAACAGCTTCCGCCAGAAGGAGGACGACATGCCCGCCGTCACCGTGGAGAGCCCGCTCACCCTGCCCCGGGTGCCCGTGCCCGACGCCGCCACCGACACCCCGCGCCCTGTGCTCGGCGTCACGAACGCGCCGAGCGGACTCGAAGGTGAGGGCTTCCCTGTACGTCGCGCCTTCTCCGGAGTCCACATGCGGCACCTCGACCCGTTCATCATGATGGACCAGATGGGTGAGGTGGACTACGCGCCGGGAGAGCCCAAGGGCACCCCGTGGCACCCCCACCGCGGGTTCGAGACGGTCACCTACCTGATCGACGGGCAGTTCGACCACCAGGACTCCGCGGGAGGCGGCGGCAAGATCGGTCCCGGGGACACCCAGTGGATGACCGCCGGCTCCGGCCTCCTGCACATCGAGGCCCCGCCGGAGTCGCTCGTCATGAGCGGCGGCCTCTTCCACGGCCTCCAGCTCTGGGTCAACCTGCCCGCCAAGGACAAGATGATCCAGCCGCGCTACCAGGACATCAAGGGCGGCAACATCAAGCTGCTCACCACGCCCGACGGCGGTGCGGTGCTCCGCGTCATCGCGGGCGAGGTGGACGGGCACCACGGCCCCGGCATGACCCACACGCCCATCACGTTCATCCACGCGACGGTGAGCCCGGGCGCCGAGGTCACGCTGCCGTGGAACCCGTCGTACAACGCGCTCGCCTACGTGCTGTCCGGCCGGGGCACCGTCGGCACCGCCCACCGTCCGATCAAGGACGGGCAGCTCGCCGTCTACGGCAAGGGCTCCAGCATCACGCTGGCGGCCGCCGCCGAGCAGGAGGTGAACAAGCCCGACCTGGAGGTGGTGCTCCTCGGTGGCCTGCCCATCGGTGAGCCGGTGGCGCACTACGGCCCGTTCGTCATGAACACGCAGGCCGAGCTCCAGCAGGCGTTCGCGGACTTCCAGGCCGGACGGCTCGGCGTGGTCCCCGCCGACCGGATCTGACCCTCCGGCAGAAGGCGTGCTCCCACCCTTGGGGGCACGCCTTCGGCGTTCCCGGCGCGCTACAGGTGGGTGGACACCCAGGCCGCGAGGTCGCGGGCGCAGTCGTCCACCGACTCCTTCCAGGTCTTCGCCGAGTCGTCGTCCGCGCCGTCGCTCACATGCTTGACGAGCCGCACGGGCACGCCGGCGGCGGCGGCCGCGGCGGCGACCGCGTAGCCCTCCATGTCGACCAGGTGGGCGTCCGCGGCGAGCTTCACCCTGACGTCCTCGGCGGAGACGAAGACGTCGCCCGTCGCCAGTACCAGCCCCTCGGCCCTGAGCTCGAACGGCTCCCCGGTCGGGCGTCCGGTGAGGGCGCTGATCCCCCTGCCGTCCAGGTCGTGCTGGATGACCCGCGCGACCTCGTGCGTGCCGTGGATCCCGGGGCGCAGCGCCCCCGCCGTCCCGAGGTTGATGATCTCTGCCGGGGTGTGCCTGGCGAGGACCGCCGCGACCGAGACCGCGGCGTTGACCTTGCCGATGCCGGTGAGCAGGACGGGGAGTTCCCGGCCGAGATAGGTGGCCTCCTCATCCGCAGCGACGACGAGAAGGGGGAGGTCGGGGGCGATGATTCCGGTGAGCCGCATGACCGCACGCTAGCGCGTCGACCTGCACGTCCGGGTCTCGATCCGCGGTCGCCGGGGCCACCGCGGGCACGGTCGCCGGGGTACCGCCCGGGCGTCTGCCACGGCAGGGACCGAACTACACTCGGTTCCTTCGGTGAGGAGGAGGGCCATGTCGAGGTTCGGGGCGGACACGACCAGCAGCAGCCTGGTCGACGGCAGGATCGCCGCGGAGGTGTCGGCGGAATGGGGCACCGGAGGGCCCGCGCCCAACGGCGGCTACCTCCTCGCCCTTGTGGCGCGGGCCTTGGGCGGCACCCTGAAGCACCCCCATCCCCTGACGATCACCGCGCACTACCTGAGCGCGGCGACGCCGGGTCCCGCGGTCATCGAGACCGAGACCCTGAGGGAGGGCCGCACTCAGACGACGGCGATGGCCCGCCTCGTCCAGGATGGCAAGGAGCGCATCCGCGTGCTCGCGGCGTACGGCGACCTCGCCGACCTGCCGGACGACGTGCGCACCACCGCGAAGCCGCCCGCGCTCCCTCCGGTGGAGGAGTGCTACGCGCCGCCGAAGGAGTTCGCCGAGGTCGTCACGATGATGCGGCACACCGAGGTCAGGCATGATCCCGCGACGTCGGGCTGGGCGCGCGGCAAGCCTTCCGGCGTCGGGCTCCTGCGCAGCTGGCTCCGCCTCGCCGACGGCACCGAGCCCGACCCGTTCATGCTCCTGTACACCGTCGACGCGCTGCCGCCGGTGGCCTTCGAGATGGCGCTCAACGGCTGGGTGCCGACCCTCGAGCTGACGGTGCACCTTCGGGCGCTGCCCGCGCCGGGCTGGTTGCGGGTGCAGGCCGAGAGCCGCAACCTCGCGGGCGGCCTCATCGAGGAGGACATCGAGGTCTGGGACAGCGAGGACCGCCTCGTCGCGCAGGCCAGGCAGCTCGCGAAGGTCCGGCTGCACAGCCCCGCCCAGGCGGGATGAGCCGCACCGTCCGGCGGCGCCCTCGGCCTCCGGACACGCGACGGCCGGTCCGGGAACGTTCCCGGACCGGCCGTCGCGCTCGGGTGCTCAGCGCTCCTGGGTGAAGTGCACCGCGGGCACCTCGACGAACAGGGCGGCCGCCTCGACCGCGATGGGCCCGTCCGGGTCGTTCAGCCTGCCTTCCGAGCGCAGGTAGATCTTGCGTCCCTCCACGCCCGTGCACCAGGCCTTGAGGTAGACGGTGGAGCCGACCGGCACGGGCATCCGGTAGTCGGTCTCCAGGCGGCCCGTGACCGCCATCCTGCCGAGGCTCCAGGCCGCGGTGCCGAGGATCTCGTCCATGGCGGTGGCCAGCAGGCCGCCGTGCGCGAGGCCGGGGGCGCCCTGGTGCCGGTCCCCGACGTGGAAGTGGCCGTGGACGAAGGTGCCGTCGGAGGAGGTGCGTTCGACCTGGAGGCCGTCGGCGACGTCCTTGCCGCAGCCGAAGCAGCCGTCGTAGATGCCCGCCGATCTGAGATCGTCCGGCGAGATGAGGCCGAGGTCCTGGGTCGGGATCCGGGCGCCGGGCGGCGGTGTGGTCGCGGGTGAGGCGGTCATGGGAGGTCCTCCGTGAAAGTCGTGCACATATTACTGACCGGTACGCGCCGACTTACGGGTTCGTCCTGTGGGGTCTGCCATAGTGCCGAGTGCACGAAAGCTCCGGTGAACTTGTGACCTGTGGCCTTTCTCTCCTTACCGCCCGGTGCGTAGAGTGACGCGCGCGGAGGTGATCGGGTGGACCGGGAGCAGATCGCGCACAGCCTCGACTCCTTGCAGGAGAAGATCGCGAGCATCCCGGGGGTGCCGACCTTCCTGGAGATCCGGGTCCGGTGGCTCCTCACCACGGCGGTCCTCTGCGCGAACGCGGTCGGCGCCGCGGTGGTCCTGGTCTTCGTGCTGCTCGTGCTGCCCAACCCCGAAGACGTGGACCGGCTCTATCCGAACGCCGATCTCGTCAACCTCATCGCGTTCGCGTCCTACCCCGTGTTCGCCGTGCCCTGCGCGGTGTGGTGGGCGCTCAAGGAGTTCGCCCCGATCCGCCGTCTGGTGAGCGAGCGGGGCACCCCGGACCGGGAGCAGCGCCTCGCCGTCCTGCTCGGGCCCGCGCGGCTCAGCCTCATCCAGGGCGTGCTGTGGGTGGTCGGGGCGACCGGGTGGACGATCCTCAACGCCTTCTACGGGCCGCTCATGGCCCTGAAGATGGGGATGACCTGCCTTCTCGGCGGCATCACCA
Source organism: Actinocorallia herbida (assembly GCF_003751225.1). NCBI lineage: Bacteria > Bacillati > Actinomycetota > Actinomycetes > Streptosporangiales > Thermomonosporaceae > Actinocorallia > Actinocorallia herbida. Next base: position 8,809,248 of record NZ_RJKE01000001.1, on the reverse strand, counting down.
CCATCGCGCTCGTCTACCTGATGACCGAGCGGCTGCTGCGGCCCGCCGCCTCCCTCGTGCTGGCCACCAAGCCGCCGCGCGAGCACCTCTTCTCCCGGGTGCGCACCCGCGCCATGCTCGCCTGGGCGGTCGGCACCGCGGTGCCCATGCTCGGGCTCATCGTCATCGCGATCGTCGCGCTCACCGACCCGGACTTCGACTCCTACGAGGCGGCGCGGTCCGGCCTCGTGCTCGGCTGCATCGCGCTGGCGATCAGCTTCCAGGTGACGTGGTGGGTGGCGCAGGCGCTCGGCGACCCGATCCGGACCGTGCGCGAGGCGATGGAGCGGGTGTCGCGCGGCGACCTCGACACCGAGATCGCCGTCTTCGACGCCAGTGAGCTGGGCCAGCTCCAGGCGGGCTTCAACACGATGGTCACCGGCCTGCGGGCGCACGAGCGGCTCCAGGACCTGTTCTCCCGGCATGTCGGCAGTGACGTCGCGGAACTCGCGCTCAACTCCGACATCTCCCTGGGCGGGGAGGAGAAGGAGGTGGCCGTGCTGTTCGTCGACCTCGCAGGGTCGACGCGGATGGCCGCCGAGCGTCCGCCGGACGAGGTCGTCGCGCTGCTCAACCTCTTCTTCGGCGTCGTCGTGGACTGTGTGAACCGCAACGGCGGCTGGATCAACAAGTTCGAGGGCGACGCGGCACTGGCGATCTTCGGCGCCCCGGCGGACCTGCCGGAGGCGGGAGGGCACGCGCTCGCCGCGGGCCGCGAGATGGCCGCGCTGCTGCGCGAGCGGGTGCCGGAGGTGACGGCCGGGATCGGCATCTCGCTCGGCCAGGTCGTGGCCGGCTACATCGGCGCCGAGCAGCGGTTCGAGTACACCGTCATCGGCGACCCAGTGAACGAGGCGGCGCGGCTCAGCGACCTGGCGAAGACCGCGCCGTCGCGGGTGCTGGCGTCGGACCAGGTGCTGGAGGACGCGTCGGAGCTCGAGCGCTTCCGCTGGGAGACCGGGGCGCCGATCACCCTGCGCGGACGGCCCAGGCCCACCGTGCTCGTCCATCCCCGGGTCCCGGTCGAGAACGCGGTGCCGCTGCCCGAGCTGATCGTGCGGGCCAAGGGGCTGCGCCGCCGACGCCGGTTCCTCCCGCTGCTCCCGATGCTGCGGCCGCCCCGCCGCGACGCAGACTGAGAGAGTTGTCCACAGGCCGCTGAGCGATCTTGAAGAAGATCGAGCAGACTGAGTGCCGGACGTCCGGGGACGTCGCACGAGGTCTTCGGGGGTGGTGGCGATGGGGTTCTGGCGGAAGACGATCACGCGGATGGGGCGCGCGCTGATGGATCGCGCGCGGTCAGCGCAGGGCGCGCGCGGTGAGCGCCGCGGCGAGTTCGGGGCCCGACGGGTCGAGGCCGGTGAGCGCGGAGATCCCGCGCAGCCGGTAGTCGAGGGTGTTGCGGTGGACCTGGAGGGTCTCGGCGGCGCGGCGCCGGTTGTGCCCCTGGTCGATGTAGACGCGCAGCGTCTCCATGAGCTCGGGGCGGTCGTCGAGCGGGTCGAGCCGGGCGGCGAGCTGGGCGAGGCCGTTGCCCGGCCGCGCGATCTGGTACTCCAGCAGCACGTCGGTCATCCGGTACAGGCCGGGCGGCCTGCCGAGCCGCAGGACCAGCTCGGCGACCTCCGCGGACTCGCGGAGCGCGCCGGGGATCGCCGCGGCGCCCGCGGCGGGCGCCGTCGTGACGGTCACGGCCCGGCCCGTCGCGAGGACGATCCGGTCCACCAGGTCCGCGAGCGGGTCGGCGCAGTCCGCGGCGGTGGCGGGCCGCGCACGGCCCGGAGCGCCCGCGGCCTCGCCGCCCTTGGCGGGCAGGAGGGCGGTGCCGGACATCCCGTCCAGGACCGCGAGTACGGGGGATCGGGCGTGCGCGTCGAGCACCGACTGCACCTGCCGGGTCAGTTGGCGCGCCGCCGCGGGGTCGGGATCGGGGTCGCCGCGCAGGACCAGCACGTCGTAGGCGGCGGCCAGAGGTACCCCGGCGCGCAGCGCGGGCTCATCGGCGGGCGCGCCCACGAGCAGCGCGTCGAGCACGGCCCTGCGCGCGGCGCGCAGCTCCCCGTAGCGCTCCCTGCCCTCCTGGGCGTGCGCGAGCGCCACGGCGGGCACCACCGCGCGCAGATAACCGAAGAAGTGCAGCGCGAGCGCGCCCAGCTCCCCGGCCTCCTCCTCGCTCGCCTCCTCCACGAGCGCCTGCCAGCACAGCTCGATCGCCAGGTGGTAGGCGGTGAGCACGGCCTCCAACGGCACACCCTGCTCGGCCCTGCGGGCCGACCATTCGATCACCTCGGCCCGCTCGTCGACGGTGAAGGGTCGTTGCTGGCGTAGCGTCTTCACCGCGATCCGCAGGTTCGCCTCGATCGCCGGACGCAACTGTCCGTCGAGCACCTCACGAGGCTGCTCGGCGTAGAACGGCACGCGTCTGCCGAACTCGTCCACGAGCCGCGACGCCAGGTCCGGCAACCGCTCGGCCAGCCACAGGTGAAGTCTCGGTTCGCTCACCGGTCCGATGCTGGCGCGGCGGCCCCGTCCGGTCCATGGCGGCCCGCACTCGGCTGGCGGGCGCGGTTGTGCCGCTGCCCAAGGCCCTTCGGCAGGCCGCACAGTCCGGCGCGGGAGCGTTCGCGCATCGTCCCAGGTCGGCCGGGATCCACAGCCTGTGGATTGTGCGTACGCACAGGACGCCTGGCGCATCAGGGTCGGAGGCCCATCGCCTTCGCGGGCGCCGGACGCGCATCATCCTCGCACCGTCTGTGAGGAGGATCATGGTGAAGACACCGACCGTGCGCGATGGCACGGCCCTGTCCGTGCGCGACCTGACGGTCTCCTATGGCCGGGCGGTCCGGGCCCTGCACGGGGTGTCGCTCCAGGTGCCGCGGGGCGAGGTCGTCGCGGTGCTCGGCGCGAACGGCGCCGGCAAGACGACCCTGATGCGCGCGATCTCCGGGGTGCTGCGCTTCCACGGAGGCCTGGTGACCGGCGGGCACATCAGCTGTGCCGAAGCCCGGCTGACCAAGGCGCCGCCGCACCGGATCGTCGCCGCGGGCGTCGTCCAGGCGCCCGAGGGCCGCCGGGTCTTCGGGCGGATGACGGTCGAGGAGAACCTGCGGGCCGGCGGCTTCCACGCCCCGGCCGAGGTGCGCAAGCGGGTCTTCGACCTCTTCCCGATCCTCGCCGAGCGGCGCACCCAGCGCGCGTCGCTGCTGTCGGGCGGCGAGCAGCAGATGCTCGCGATGGGCCGGGCGCTGATGGCCCGCCCCAAGGTGCTGCTGCTCGACGAGCCGACCCTCGGGCTCGCCCCGAAGATGGCCGAGCACATCGCCAGGACCGTCGCCGAGATCAACCGGCAGGGCACCTCGGTGCTGCTGGTCGAGCAGAACGCGGCACTGGCGCTCCGGCTGTCGAACTACGCCTACGTGCTCGACGTCGGCGAGGTCGCTCTGGAGGGGCCGTCCGCCGAACTGGCCGCCAGCGACGAGGTGCGCCGCCGCTACCTCGGCGTCTCCGACGAGCCTGCGCCGGTCTTCCGGACCCGGCGCGGCATCGCCAAGTGGGAGCCGACGGCGCCGTGAGCGAGCACGTGAACGAGCACGGACGCGCCCCGCGCGGTGTCCCGGCAAGGGACGCGGCAGGCACGGCGCAGCACGACCGGCGTCTTCGGGCGCCGCAGGACCAGGGCCCGCCAGGGCCGTCGATCGCACTTCGGGGGAGAGGTGTCGCAGGTGAGTGAAGTGCCCGAACTCGTGGTCGATCAACTGACCGTCCGTTTTGCCGGGATTGTTGCGCTGGACTCGGTGAGCTTCACCGTCGCGCCCGGCACCCTGCACGCCGTCATCGGCCCCAACGGGGCCGGGAAGTCGACGTGCTTCAACGTCCTGTCGGGGGTCTACCGGGCGACCTCCGGCAAGGTCACCTTCGGCCGCCGGGAACTGACCGCCATGGCACCGCACCGCGTCGGCGCCCTCGGCATCGCCCGAACGTTTCAGAACCTCGCGCTGTCCCCGCTGCTCAGCGTCGAGGACAACCTCATGCTCGGCCGGCACAGGCTGATGCGCGCCGGCTTCGTCCGGGCCGGCCTGCGCTGGCCCGGCGCCCTGCGCGAGGAGCGGCAGCACCGCGAACGCGCCAGGGAGATCGCCGACTTCGCCGGCATCGCGCACCGGCTCGCCTCTCCCGTCGGCGCCCTGCCGTACGGCGACCAGAAGAGGGTCGAGCTCGCCCGCGCGCTCTGCGGCGAGCCCCGGCTGCTCATGCTCGACGAGCCGGTCGCCGGCATGAACGCCACAGAACGCCTGGAGATGGCCGAACTCGTCCACGCGGTCCGCACATCGCTCGGCATCTCCATCCTGCTGGTCGAGCACGACATGGGCCTCGTCATGCGCCTCGCCGACCACGTCACCGTCCTGGACTTCGGGCGCCGCATCGCCTCCGGCACCCCCGCCGAGGTGCAGCGCGACCCCGAGGTCCTCCGCGCCTATCTGGGAGAGGAGGCCTCATGACCAGGCTTCCCGCCGACCCGTCCCCCGCCGCGCCCACCCGGGAGGAGGGACCGTGACCAGGCTCATCGAACTGCTGATCAACGGGCTCAGCCTCGGCTCGGTCTACGCGCTGATCGCGCTCGGCTTCGTCGTCATCTTCCGGGCCACCGAGGTCGTGAACTTCGCGCACGCCTCGCTGCTGCTGCTCGGCGGCTACGTCACCGCGGTCCTGCACGAGGACCTGGGCTTCGTCGGCGCGCTCGTGGTCGGCGTCCTCGCCGCGGCCGCGGCCGGCGCGCTCATCGAACTCGTCCTGCTGCGCCGCGCCAAGGCCCGCCGCGACGTCGTCGCCATCGCCACCATCGGCATCGACATCGTGCTCATGGCCGAGCTCAGCAGACGGCTCGGCACCTCAGTGATGTCGCTCGGCGACCCCTGGCAGGACCGGGTCGTCGTCCTCGGCGGCGTCACCATCGCGCAGACCAGGATCGCCGCGCTCGTCGTGGCGGCGGTGCTCATCGGACTGTTCCTGCTCGCCTTCAAGTACACCCCCTGGGGCGTGTCGATGCGCGCGGTCGCCGAGGACGCCGAGACGTCCGCGCTGATGGGCATCAGGCTCGGCCGGATCTCGATGTCGGCGTGGGCGGTCGCCGGGGCCCTCGCGGCCGTCGCCGCGGTCTTCATCACCGCGTTCCCGACCCCGGGCCTCGACCGGACCAGCTCCCTCGCGGCGCTCAAGGCGTTCCCCGCGGCGATCCTCGGCGGGCTCGACTCCGTCACCGGGGCGCTCGTCGGCGGGCTGCTCATCGGCGTCACCGAGGCGCTCGTCGGCGGCTACCAGAACGACCTGACGTTCCTCGGCCGCGGCCTCGGCGACGTCGCCCCCTACGTCGTCATGATCGCCATCCTGCTGGTGCGGCCGTCGGGCCTCTTCGGCACCCGGGAGGTCTCCCGTGTCTAGGCTCCGCTACCTCCCTCTGCTTCTCCTGCTGCTCCCGCCCTTCTACCTCGAACTGTTCTGGCTCCAGGCCGGCCTGTTCGTCATGGCCGCGGCGATCGGCGCGATCGGGCTCAACCTGCTGACCGGCTCCACCGGCCAGCTCTCGATGGGCCACTCGTTCTTCCTGGCGGTCGGCGCGTACGGCTACGTCTACTTCGCGGGAGAGAGCACCGGTGAGGGCAGCGGCCACCTCGTCGGGCTCGGCCTGCCGCCCGTGCTCGCCGTCGTCTGCGCGGTCGCCCTAGCCGGGCTGGCGGGCCTCGCCTTCAGCCCGATCGCGGGCCGGCTGAGCGGCGTCTACCTGGGCATCGCGTCCCTCGCGCTGATCTTCCTCGGCCAGCACGTCCTGTTCAACGTGCACGAGGTGACCGGCGGCTACAACGGGCGTGCCGTGCCACCCCTGGAGGTGTTCGGCTTCGCCTTCGACGGGTCCGGCGAGGTCGTCGTCCTCGGCATCCCGTTCGGCGGGCTGGAGAAGCTGTGGTTCCTCGGGCTGCTCCTGCTCGGCCTCGCCGCGTTGTTCGCCCGGGGCGTCCTCAAGGGCAGGCCGGGCCGCGCGATGAACCTCATCCGCGACCAGCAGACCGCGGCGGGCGTACTCGGCATCCCCGTGGCGCGGACCCGCGCCGCGGTGTTCACCCTCTCGTCCATGTACGCCGGGCTCGGCGGGGTGGTGCTCGCGCTCACCTTCCAGCGGGCCGTCCCCGACTACTTCGGCATGCTCCTGGCACTCGACTACCTGGCCATGATCGTCATCGGCGGGCTCGGCTCGGTGTCCGGCGCCATCATCGGCGCGACCTTCGTGACGCTGCTCCCGCAGATGCTCACCCGCTACAGCGACGCGCTACCCCTCGTCGCCCCCACCGGAACGGGCGGCATCAGCCCGTCGGACGCCGCCCGCTACCTGTACGGCGCGGCGGTCGTCGGCATCGTCCTCTTCCTCCCCGCAGGCCTGCGCGGTCTGCGTCTCCCCTCCCTCACCCCCCGCAAGGAGACCACCCCATGAAGATCAGGAACATCGTCGCCGGACTCGCCGTGCTCGCCGTGACCGCCACCGGGACCGCGTGCAGCGGCAAGTCCACGGAGTCCGGCGGCGGAACCGGAGCCGACGGCGTCAAGACCGGTCCCGGCGTCACCGCCGACAAGATCACGCTCGGTGCGCTCACCGACCTCACCGGCGTCTACGCCACCCTCGGCAAGAGCATCACCCAGGCGCAGCAGCTGTACTTCGACGAGCTGAACGCCGCGGGTGGCGTGTGCGGCCGTGACGTCGAGGTCCTCGTGCGCGACCACGGCTACGACGTGCAGAAGGCGGTCGGCGCCTACACCGAGATCCAGCCGAAGGTCGCGGGCCTGCCGCAGGTCATCGGCTCGCCCGTCATGGCCGCGATCGCCGCGAACGTCGCCACCGACAAGCTCCTGACGGTCCCGGCCGCGTGGCCGTCGGCGCTGCTGAAGGCCCCGTACGTCCAGGTCGTCGGCAGCACCTACGAGATCGAGATGATCAACGGCATCGAGTTCCTCCTCAAGGAGAAGGGCATCAAGAAGGGCGACAAGATCGGGCACGTGTACTTCGAGGGCGAGTACGGCGAGAGCGCGCTCGCGGGCTCCAAGTTCGCGGCGGAGAAGGCCGGGCTGACGATCGTCGAGCAGCGCATCAAGCCGACCGACACCGACATGACGTCCCAGGTCAGCGCGTTGAAGGCCGAGGGCGTCAAGGCGATCCTCATCAGCGCGGGTCCCCGCCAGTCCGCCTCCCTCGCGGGCGTCGCCGCCGCGGGCGGCCTCATGGTGCCGATCCTGTCCAACAACCCGGGCTTCAGCCCGCAGCTCCTGGCGACCGCGGCCAAGCCCGCGCTCGAGGCCAACTTCCACCTCATCACCGCGGCCTTCCCGAACGACTCCAAGGAGCCGGGCATGACGGCCCTCGTCTCGGCCTACGAGGCCAAGCACCCGGGCGAGGCCCTCGACGGCGGCGTCACCTTCGGCTACGTCTCGGCCATGGTGTTCGGCGAGGCGCTCAAGAAGGCCTGCGCCGACAAGGACCTCACCCGCGAGGGGATCTACAAGGCCCACCAGTCGCAGAGCGCCTTCGACACCAAGGGCCTGATGCCCCCGCTCGACTTCTCCAAGCCCGGCGACGTCGGCACCCGCGTCTCCCTCATCCAGAAGCCGGACTCCAAGGTCAAGGGCGGCCTGACCGCCGTCGGCGAGCCCATCGTCTCCGAGAACGCCGTCGCCTACACCTTCCAGTAACCCCCGCCGGGCTCCGCACGGAGCCCGCCCCCAGCGCCCGTCGGGGATACGGGTGGCCCCGGACGTCGCGCGACGTCCGGGGCTCTGGACCGCCCGGCCCCACCGGGCTGCCGGCGGATTCCCCTGGAACACCCCGTTCGGGGCGGCGGGTGGCCCCGAACGTCCGTGCGACGTCCGGGGCCGGGCCGCGGGGGTGTCAGCGGAGGAGTTCCAGGTCCTCGGGGTCGAGCTCGAGGTTCGCGGCGGCCTGGTTCTCGGCCAGGTGGTCCAGGGAGCCCGTGCCGGGGATGGCGAGGGTGGCGGGGGAGGAGGCCAGGGCCGCGGCGATCGCGACCTGGGCGGGGGTGGCACCGTGGCGGGCGGCGACGGTGGCGACGGCGGCGGAGGACAGGGCGCCGGAGTCGATGGAGAAGAACGGCACGAAGGCGATGTCCGACTTCTCGCACTCGGTGAGCAGATCGTCATGCCCCGCCGGGTTCTGCACGGAGGCGACCGGCGCGATCGCACGGGCCTCGGCCAGCTGCGCCGCGTCGACGTTGCTCACCCCGAGATGCCGGATCAGGCCCTCCTCGCGGAGCGCCGCGAGCGCCTCGAAGCGCGCCGCGATCGACTCCCCGCCCGGCCCGTTCATGCCGCCGACTCGCAGGTACACCAGGTCGAGGCGGTCGAGGCCGAGGTCCGCGAGGTCGGTCTCGACGAGCGCGCGGAGCCCGTCGGGCCCGGCCTGGCCGAGCGGAAGCCCGCGGTCGTCCCGCAGCGGTCCCACCTTGGTCGCGATGACGAGTCCCTGAGGGTACGGATGCAGTGCGTCCCGGATCTGGCGGTTCGCCATGGTCTCCCCCGTCCCATAGAACCCGGCGGTGTCGATGTGGTCGACCCCGAGGTCCACCGCGCGTCTGAGGACGGCGAGGCCCTGCTCGTAGGGCCGGATGGGCGCGCCGAAGGAGCTCCGCGCGAGCCGCATGGCCCCGAAGCCGAGCCGCCGGACGGTGAGGTTGCCCCCGAGGGCGAAGGTCGCAGTGGTCATGCCGGTCAGCCTTCCCCAGAAACGTCCGCCGAGGCGAACCCCTGGCAGCAACCTGCCAGACTGGGGGAGTGCTGGACGAGCAGGTCTTCTCCGTGCGCGGCGACGCCGAGCTCGTCGCCCGCGCCGGGCATCTGTTCGCCGCACTGCGCACGGAGTTCGTGTGCGCGGCGCGCGACCTGGCGACCTGGTCGCTGCCGGAGGCGCGTGCGGCGGTCCGCGGCCGGATGGGGCACGGCGAGTTCACGACGCGCAAGCTCCTCGGCCCCCGTGCCCTCGCCGACGAGGCGGACCGCGCCCATCTGGCCGCCGTCCGGTCCCGCGGAGCCCAGGTCCGCGTCAGCGCCGCGGCCCTTCCGCACGAGGTCATCATCCTGGACCGGCGGGTCATGATCATGGCCGCCCGAGAGGTCCCGGGCACCCCGCGCACCTACACCGTCACCACATCGCCGACCCTGGTCGAGGGCACCCTGTCCCTCTTCGAAGCGGTCTGGTCCGCGGCCGGAGACCCCGTCGCCTACCTCCGCGCGGAGACCCCGCACTTCGCTCCCGAAGACCGCCCCGTCCTCGACGCCCTTGCCGCGGGCCTCACCGACGAGACCGCGGCCCGCCGACTCGGCGTCTCCCTGCGCACCTACCGCCGCCGTGTCGCCGCGCTCATGACCGTTCTGGAAGCCGGTTCCCGCTTCCAGGCGGGTCTGCACGCGGCACCGCTGCTGGCCCCCGGGGCAGGCGGAGCAGCCGGGCGGCCGAGGCCGCGCCCTTCCCGGCAAAGAAGGTGAGCCGGAAATAGCTCCTAATGGTGACAAATGTTGAATTCTCGGTGGATATCTTCGGCGACCGGGCATAACGATCTTGATCGTGCGAGGTGTCCGACCGGGTAGGAGTCATGCGAGAACCAGCACAGGCCGACGGACGGGGACGGCGCGGGCGCAAGGCACAGCGCCCAGATCCGGAGGAGGGGCCGGTTCCGGCGTTCGCCGACCGGCTGTGGCGGCTCAAGCGGGAGGCGGGCGACCCGTCGTTCGCCGAGATGTGCGGGCGGATGGGCGCCGCCGCGTCGAAGTCGACGCTCGCCGCGGCAGCCCAGGGCCGGACCCTGCCGAGCTGGGGGACGACCTGGGAGTTCGTCCGGGTCCTAGCGGTCGACAGGCTCGGCCGCGACCCGGAGCGGACCGAACGGGAATGGCACGAGGACTGGCTCCGCGCCCGGGCGCTCGCCGGGGGCGGAGTGCCGGATGCCGCCCCCGCTTTCGCCGCGCGAGACGCCGTCGCTGAGGACGCGAACCAGGCCTCCACCCCGGCCCGCAGCACTTCCGAAGCGCGGGATGCGCACTCCGGCATCGGAAGCGGCGCCTCCGAGACGCGGCACGCGAACTCCGGCGCGGCAGGCGACACCTCCGAGGCGCAGGACGGCATCGTGACCGGCGGGACAAGAGAAGCCCCCGAGGCTGCGCCTCCGCAGGCCGGGACCCGGCGCGCTCGGATACCCGCGCCGAGGACACAACTCGATGAGGTGACCGGACCGCAAACCGTCTGGCGGCCACCCGCGAAGCGGTCCCGCCTCCAAGCGGGCGGCCTCATCGCCGCCGGGGCGCTCGGCGCCCTCGTCGCCGTTGCCGCGTTCGCCTTCCCGGGCGGCGACGGGGACGCGCCCCCGCAGAAGACCGCGATGCAGGTGGACGACTCGGTTTTCGAAGGCGACATCACCGTTCCCGACGGCACCCGCGTCCAGCCCGGCGCGTGGTTCGAGAAGGTCTGGCGGCTGCGCAACACCGGGACCGTCGCATGGAGCGCCCGCTTCCTCATGCGCGTGAACGACGCGGCCTGCGAGAGCCCGGAACGCGTCGAGATCCCGCACACCGCGCCGGGGCAGAGCGTCGACATCCGGGTCCTGGTCCAGGCGTCCGAAGAGCCGGGAACCTGCCGGATCTACTGGAAGATGGTCGACCTCCAAGGCCGGACCCTGTTCCCAGGCAAGCGCCCGATCTTCCTGGACGTCCGCATCGAATGAGCCGCTGACCTGCGGTCTCATTTGTCCAAAGTCCATCGGACGGGTCCCGGACGAAGATCACTGGCTTCGTTCCGGCCGGGCATGCCAGCGTCGGGCGCACCGACTCCGAACGAAGGGAACTCGTCGTGCGCCTGTCCCGGAAGACCTCAGCGGTGGGCCTCTCCGTGGCCGCGGCCGCGGGCGTCGTGGTCGTCGCGTCGCCCGCGTCCGCCGCGCTCTATGGCGGCCAATGCGGCTCCGGATACACCGTCGTCAACGTCGCCGACTTCAGCGACCAGCGCGGCACCGTCTACCTGACCTACAGCAGCTCGACCGGCAAGAACTGCGTCGTCACCATCCGCGAGAAGCCCGGTGCCGCCGCGCCCATGGACGCCTACCTCCGCCGCTCCGGCACCGGCGCGTGGGTCGACGACCCGGGCAACTGGACCACCTACGCCGGACCGGTCTACGTGTCGGCGGCAGGTTCCTGCGTCGACTGGGGCGGCACCATCGGCACCGCCTCCCTCACCCGCTACGGCACCAACTGCGGCTGAACCGCCTTGCCCGTCCCGCCCCCTTCGCCCGTCAGGAGCACCCTCATGAACTTCAAGCGGACCGCCACCACCGCGGCCCTGTCCGTCACCGCCCTCGCCGTGACCTTCGCCGTCGCGGGCCCGGCCGCCGCCGCCACCTACGGCGGGGAGTGCGGATCCGGCTACAGCGTCGTCAACTCCGCGGCCATCGGATCGAAGGGCACGGTCTTCCTCACCTACAGCTTCGCCACGGGCAAGAACTGCGTGGTCGCCAAGCGCAACTCCGCGGGCTCCGCGGTCCTCCTCGAGGCGGGTCTGTCCGTCAGCCCCGTCGGCACCCACTGGCCCGCCTACGACGGCGGCTACTACACCTCCTACGCGGGCCCGATCTATGTCTCGGCCGCGGGCAAGTGCGTCGACTGGATGGGCCGGATCACCGGCACCGAGGCCGGCAAGCGCGGCACCAACTGCGGCTGATCAAGAAGGGACAGAACAGCATGAGCGTGCTCAAGAAGACCCTGGCGGCCGGTGCGATGACCGTCGCCGCCACCGCGGGGGTCGTCACGATCTCGACCGCCGCCTACGCCGAGGCCTACTGCGGCTCCGGCTACGGCGTGGTCGCCTCCGCGCCGGTGCAGAACCAGTACGGCGACACCTGGGGCCGCGTCTACCTGACGTACAACAGCAGCACGGGCAAGAACTGCGTGACGACGGTCAAGTCCGCCTTCGTCGGCACCGCCTCGTTCACCTCGGCCCAGCTGATGATCCAGAACGGCAACAGCTACTACGACCAGGGCTACTACGTCCAGTACGCCGGCCCCCTCTACGGCTCCGCCGCCGGCAAGTGCGTCATGTACTGGGGCTCGGTCACCAACCCCAGCAACACCATCGGCGCCGGCGGCGGCCGCATGTCCTGGGGCAACTGCGGCTGACCCGCCGATCCCCCCGGCCCCGGACACGGGGGCCCGGTGGCCGGGGCCCGACGACCACCCGAAACCCGATTCCCTCCACCCCCGGGGAGGCCACGGCCAACGCACTCCCCACCTGATCCCCACAACACCAGAAGGCCCCTCCCGGATCGGGAGGGGCCTTCTGAACTGGAGCCGCCTAAGGGAATCGAACCCTTGACCTACGCATTACGAGTGCGTCGCTCTGGCCGACTGAGCTAAGGCGGCAGCGCCGCCGTGGGCGGTGCGGGTAGCAGTCTACAGGGTCCGGGCGACTTGTGGGCGGGGCGGGTGGATCAGGTGCAGGTGGTGTTCTCCGGTGGCAGGGTGCCCGCGGTGAGGTAGGTGTCGATGGCGTTGCGGATGCACGGGGGGCCGGAGAGATAGGCGGTGTGGCCGTCGCCGTCGTAGGTGAGCAGGTGGCCGTTCTCCAGCTGGGAGGCCAGGTTCTTGGCCCACTGGTACGGCGTGGCCGGGTCGCGGGTGGTGCCGACCACGAGGATCGGGGCGGAGCCCGCGGCGCGCAGGGCCCGTGGCTCCTCGGCGGACTTCACCGGCCAGTAGGCGCAGGGGAGCGTGTTCCAGACGATGAACTCGCCGAAGTTCGGGGCCGCGGCGGCGGCGGTGTCGGCCTCGGCCTGGAAGCCCGCGACGTCCGGATTGGGCTTGTCGACGCAGTTGACCGCCATGTTGCTCTCGGTCTGGTTGGAGAACGTGCCGTTCTGCTCGCGCTCGACGAGGAGATCGGCGAAGCGCAGGAGCGAGGTGCCGTCGCCCTTCATCGCCTGGGCGAGCGCGATGCGCAGCATCGGCCAGGCCTCCCGCTGGTACAGCGGTGTGGCCAGGCCCCAGGTCACCAGCGACTGCTCGACCTTGCGGGTGTCGGAGGTGTTCTTCAGGGCCTGCTTGTCGGCCTTCTCCAGCAGCTGGGTGATCTTCTTCATCCCGGCGTCCACATCGGTGCCGAGCGGGCAGTCCGGCTGCTTCACGCAGTCCTCGGTGAAGGCGCGCAGGGCGGTCTCGAAGCCCTTGGCCTGCTGGATGTTGGTCTCGGCGGCGGTCAGGCTCGGGTCGAGCGCGCCGTCGAGGACGAGGGCGCGGACGTTCTGTGGGAACTGCTCGGCGTACCAGGCGCCCAGATAGGTGCCGTAGGAGGCGCCGTAGTACGTCAGCTTCTCGTCGCCGACTGCCGCGCGGATCGCGTCCATGTCGCGCGCGGCGTCCTTGGTGCCCACATGGGCGAGCAGGTCCGCGGAGTGCTCCTCGCAGCCTTCGGCGAAGCCCTTGGAGACCTTTTCGAGCTTCTGCAACTCGGCGTCGGAGTCCGGCGACATATCCGTTTTGAGATAGGTGTCGAGCTGGGCGTCGGTGAGGCACTGGACCGGCTCGCTGGCCCCGACGCCGCGCGGGTCGAACCCGATGAGGTCGAAGTCGCGGCGGAGGCTCTCGCCGAACGTCCGGCCGCTCATCCTGACGAAGTTGACGCCCGACCCGCCGGGACCGCCGGGGTTGGTGAGGAGCGAACCCTTCTTGGTGCCGGTGGCAGGCAGCTTGATCAGCGAGAGCGGGATCTTCTCCCCGGAGGGTGCGGCGTAGTCGACGGGCACGTCGAGGGTGCCGCACTGGAAGCCGTCACCACAGTCCTTCCAGGCGATCGTGCCGGAAACGAACGCCTCCGAAGGGCCGGCCGGCGCCGGGGTGGCCGGTGCCGGGGTGTCCGTGGTCGTGCAGGCCGTGATCACGGCCAGCGCCATGAGCGTCACCGCCGCCGCCCTTGCCTTCGCCCTGCCGTCCACTGTGACCAGCCCCCTTCGCTCGACGCCCGCCCATCGTCGCATCTTCGGCACCCCGAAAATCAAAACGCCTCGAAGCCTGTGGATAACCCGTCGAAGAAGTGTTGGACTTTGCTGGTATTCGCGCGAAATGTCGTGTGTCAGATCGCGGCCGCTGCGTCCAGCAGCGCGGTCCGGTAGGAGCCGCCGAAGAGCACGACATGGACCAGCAGCGGGTGCAACTGGTGCAGCGGGACCCTGGCCCGCCACCCGTCGGCCATCGGGGCCACCTCGGTGTAGGCCGCCAGCACGTCGCCGAGTCGCGGCGCGCCGAAGAGCGCGAGCATCGCCAGGTCGGTCTCCCGGTGGCCGCCGTGCGCCGCCGGGTCGACCAGGTGCGCGCGCCCGCCCGAGTAAAGGACATTGCCGCTCCACAGGTCGCCGTGGATGCGCGACGGCGGCTCGGCGGGCTGATGGGCACGCCCGAGCGCGTCCTCGACCGCCCGAGCGTCCGACGGCCCCAGCGCGTCCGCGTCACGCGCCATGCGCAGGTACGGCAGGACCCTTCGCTCGGCGTACCACGATGTCCACTCTTCGCCGGGGGTGTTGTCCAGCGGAAGGTCGGCGATGTGCCCCGGCCATGCCGCGCCGAAGTGCGGGGCGCCGCGCGCGTGCATCGCGGCGAGGTCCCGTCCCAGGCGTCGCGCGGCCTCCTCGCTCGGCGGCTCGGGAGGCAGCCAGGGCAAGACGAGGACATCGCCTTCGGCGTCCAGGACCTCCGCGGAGGGCGGCCCCAGCCACCGCAGGCCGTGCGCCTCAGTAGAGAAGTCGTAGCCCTTCTTCACGAAGAGCTCGCGCCCGTCCTCCAACGTCACATGGTGGAGGGTCCAGGCGTGCCCGCGCCCCAGGTCCCGCGAACGGGCCACCGGGACGCCGAAGAACCTCACGCCTTGCGCACCTCGTCGGCGAGGCCGGGGACGGCGGCCTCGATCAGCTCCAGGCACTCCTCGAAGTCGGCGCCGCCCCCGTAGTACGGGTCGGGGACGTTCAAGTCGACGGCCTGCGGATCGAACGAGCGCAGCAGCCTGACCTTCTCCCGGGCCTCCGCCGACGGCGCCATCGCGTGCAGTTCCCGCTGATGGCCCTCGTCCAAGGCCACGATCAGGTCGTAGCGGTCGAACCACGCCGGGCTGAACTGGCGGGCGGAGTGCGCGCTCGTGTACCCGTGCCGGGCGAGCGTGCGGACCGTCCGGTGGTCGGCCGGATCGCCGACATGCCAGCCGCCGGTACCCGAGCTGTCGACCTCGACGTCCAGGCCCTCCTCGGCGAGCCTCCTTCGCACGACGTGCTCGGCCATGGGCGACCGGCAGATGTTGCCCGTGCACACGAAGGTGATCCTGTACGCCATGCCCCCATTGTGCAGCCCCCGCCGCGGCGGCCCCGACCCCTCGGGGCGGTAATTCTGAGGCCCTACCCACCAGGGGCGATATCCTGCGAGGTGCCCGGACCGGCATCTCCCAGAGGGACCGTTGTGACTTCTCAGAATGTGGTGGATCTCCACGCCAAGGCGCGCCAGGACTACGAGGCCTTCAAGGCCCGCGGCCTGAAGCTGGACCTGACCCGGGGGAAGCCCGCGCCGGCCCAGCTCGACCTGTCCAACGAGCTGCTGACCCTGCCCGGTGAGGGACTCTACAAGTCGGCCGACGGCACCGACCTGCGCAACTACGGCGGCCTGACCGGCATCCCGGAGATGGCGGAGATCTTCGCCGAGGGCCTCCAGGTCCCCGCCGCGCAGCTGCTGCCCCTCGGCAACGCCAGCCTCGCCGTCATGCACGACACCCTCGTGTACGCGCTCTTCAACGGCGTGGCCGGCGGCGAAGGGCGCTGGATCGACCAGGACATCACCTTCCTGTGCCCCGTCCCCGGCTATGACCGGCACTTCGCTCTGACCGAGCGTTACGGGATCAAGATGGTCACGGTGCCCATGACCGACGAGGGCCCCGACATGGACGTCGTCGAAGAGCTCGTCGCCGGGGACGCCTCCATCAAGGGCATCTGGTGCGTGCCCAAGTACAGCAACCCGACCGGCGCCTCCTATGGCGACGAGACCGTGCGTCGGCTGGCGGCCATGCCCACCGCGGCCGCCGACTTCCGGATCTTCTGGGACAACGCCTACGCCGTCCACCACCTCACCGACGAGCACGACGAGATCCTCGACGTCCTCGCCGCCGCCGCCGAGGCGGGCAACCCCGACCGCGTCTTCGTGTTCGGCTCCACCTCGAAGGTGACCTTCGCGGGCTCCGGCGTGGCGTTCTTCGGCTCGTCCGCGGCGAACGTCAAGTGGTTCACCGGCTTCCTCGGCAAGGGCACCATCGGCCCCGACAAGATCAACCAGCTCCGGCACGTGCAGTTCCTCAAGGACTCCAAGGGCCTCGCCGAGCACATGCGCAAGCACGCCGAGATCGTCAAGCCCAAGTTCGACGCGGTCGAGCGGATCCTCAGCGAGCGGCTCGGCGGCACCGGACTGGCGACCTGGACCCAGCCCAAGGGCGGCTACTTCGTCTCCCTGGACGTCCCCGAGGGAACCGCTCAGCGGGTCGTGGAGCTGGCCAAGGAGGCGGGCGTCGCGCTGACCCCGGCCGGTGCGACCCACCCGTACGGCGACGACCCGGCCGACCGGACCATCCGGATCGCTCCGACCTTCCCCGTGCTGTCCGAGCTCGAGGTGGCCATCGAGGGGCTGGCGACCTGCGTTCTGGTCGCCGGGTACGAGAAGCAGCTCTGACGGATCGTACAGATCTGAAGATCGTCTTCAGGGGAGGCCCGGGTTCGCCCGGGCCTTCCTCATCGCTGGGTGGAAGTGCTGCTCGGGGTCTCGATCGGCTTCGCATACCCCTTCGCCTGGCATCCGGTGGCGGTCACCGTCACAGCCAGCAGGAGCGCCGCGAGACGCGAGGCGTTCATCAGATCCTCCAGTGTTTCGTATCACTGACGATCCTGCTCTGCGCCTGTTGTGAACCACTTGGGATTTCCTTGGGCCGGTAGCTTGGGCCCGCCGCTGATCATTGGGGGAGCATGAAGATTCTTGTCACGGGCGGGGCCGGATACATCGGATCGGTCGTCGCGGCCCAACTCCTGGAGGCCGGCCACACCGTGGTCGTGCTGGACAATCTGACGACCGGATCGACCGTCGGGTTGCCGCCCGGCGTCGCGTTCGTGCAGGGGGACATCAAGCAGGCCGGGGACGTCCTCGCCGGGGGCGGGTTCGACGCCGTCATGCACTTCGCGGCCAAGTCCCAAGTCGGCGAGTCCGTGCGCAAGCCCGAGGTGTACTGGGACAACAACGTCGGGGGGACGCTCGCGCTCCTGGACGCCATGCGCGCGCACGGGGTCCGCCGCATCGTGTTCTCCTCGACCGCCGCGACGTACGGCGTCGTGGGGGACGCGCCGATCACCGAGGACGCGCCGACCGCGCCGATCAATCCCTACGGACAGTCCAAGATCGCCGTGGACTTCGCGCTGCAGGGGGAGGCGACGGCCCACGGGCTCGCTGCGACGAGCCTGCGCTACTTCAACGTCGGCGGGTCCTACGCCGGACTGGGCGAGCGCCACGACCCCGAGACCCACCTCATCCCGAACGTGCTGCGCGCCGCCGCCGGGCTGATCCCCGCCGTCGAGCTCTACGGCACGGACTACCCCACGCCCGACGGGACCGCGATCCGCGACTACCTGCATGTCGCCGACCTCGCCGAGGCCCACCTCCTCGCGTTGGGGGCGGTCCGACCGGGCATCCACACGATCTACAACCTGGGCAGCGGCACGGGCACGTCGGTTCAGGAGGTCATCGACACCGCCCTCGAAGTGACCGGCCTGCCCATCCCCGTCAACCTGAACCCGCGCCGCCCTGGTGATCCGCCCTACCTCGTCGCCTCCGCGACCCGTATCTCCGAGGATCTCGGCTGGCAGGCCCGCCGCCCCCTCCCCGAGATCATCGCCGACGCCTGGACCTTCCTCCGCTCGACGCTCTGACCTGGCGCCTCGGCCGGCCCACGCCACCCGGCCCCGCACGGTCGAGTGCCGTGCGGTCTGCCGGTTCGAGTACGGGGTGGCCCGAGGAGTCGGGCGCCCCGTACTACCCGCGCGCGCTGAGCGCCGAATGACCCGCAAGGTCGTGCGCTGCGCGGTTCATGAGGTCGCGCGCGCAGGTACGCCAAGGTCGAGCACCGTGCGGCCCGAAAGGCCGAGCGTTGTGCGGTCCATGACCACGAGTGCCATGCGGTCCGCGGCTTTGGGCGCGCTCTGCGGGGTTTCCGCAATCTTCGGCCCGCGTCGTCGTCCGGTCCCGTGCGGGACCGGACGACGACGCGATGCGACGGACGTGGTGCCCGTCAGGACGAGCGGTAGGCGTCGGGCCAGACGGTGTCCGGATCGTGCACACCGAGCTTGCGACGCTGCTCCGGGGTGAGCCAGGCCTGGGCGAGGTGCCGTGCCAGGTAGTCGGCGACCGAGGTGGCCGCCGGGATCGCCGGGTCGGTGGTCTCGCCCTGCGGGAGGAAACGCAGGTTCAGGAACTTCTCGATCAGGTGCTCGGGCGGCACGCCCTCCCGAACGGCCAGGCTGACCGCCTCTCCGAGTGCCTCGGCGAGACCTGCCGCCGTACTATCCGGCTCCCCCCACTTGATCCGAACTTCCCTGCCCCCATCCGTCTCCACCCACACAGGTGTTCCGCCGATCATCATCACCCGCCGACGCTATCCCCCTCCCCTGACAGAACCCCACCGCGAACCGCCCCGCCCTCCCACTCCGACGCCCTTCCGAGCGTCCACCCCGCGGAGCCCCGGTCCGGTACCCCCTGGCGGCACCCCCACCGACAGCCGACCCCCTGCCCATCCCCGCGCAGGATCCCGTCGGGCATGGCTTGAGCATCCTCTGATCTTCCTCCGATAGCTCAGCCTGCCGCGCCGGGTCGTGTGCCTCTTGAGCGTCCGATCTGGTCTGTGTCCCCTGCCGGGCTGACCGGCTTGGCTCCCGCCAGGCCCGGACCCGGCTGGCCCCGGACCTGGGGGCGGGGGCGGAAACGGGGGTGGGATGGGCCGGAAGACGAGTTGATGGAGACGAGTCGATGGGTTGATGGGGTAGGCCGGGCCAGCCGGGCCCGATCGTGGGCGGGCCCGTCGTGTCCGGAGCCGGGGCGGCGTTGGGTCGGGGTGGGGCCTGGGTGCGGTGTGGGCACCGGGCGCGGTGGTGATCGGGTTCAGGTCTCGATGAGGGGCGGGCCGGCCTCCCAGGGAGGTGTCGGGGAGGGGAACGGGCGGCTGAGTCGCGGCCCCGCGCGGGTGGGGTGGCCCGCGCGGGGTGGGGTGGGGTCAGCGCTTCCAGAAAGGGCGGCGGGTGGTCGGGGCGGATGGGGTGGGAGTGGTGAGGGCGGTGAGGGCCTCTTCCAGGAGGGGCCAGAGGGTCAGGGGGTCGGGAAGGGTGGGGAAGGAGGCGAGGAGATCGGCCAAGGCGGGGACGGCCAGGGCCTCCAGGCGGGTGACGAGGTCGGTCAAATGGGCCAGACGGACGGGGTCGGGGGCGGCGGAGAGGGCGCGCAGGCGCTGGAGCTCGAGGGAGAACAGCGGGGTGAGGTCGGGCACGGGTGGGGCGGCCGAACGGCGTGGGGCGGCTCCTCCGGGGCGGGGCGAGGGACGTGCGCCTTGCTTGGGCAGAGGCCTGGCGCCACCTGGGGCGGCAGGGGCGGGCGGAGGTGCTCCGTACCCTCCGGGCGCGGGCGGGGCCGCGTCGAACGAGACGGCGGAGCGGCTGCGGGGAGCGGCCGCCATGGGGGCGGGCATGGCGACCTGCATCGGCGGGGGTGTCGGAAGGCTGAGCGTCTCCCAGCCCTGCGGCAGCTCCACCGGCTGGATCACCTGGTGCGGGTCGGCGCCGTCGGTGACGACGCGGGAGTCCACGGCGACGTAGGCGGTGAAGCGGCACAGCACCCCGTGGCGCAGCGAGGTGGCCACCAGCCGGGACTCCCGCTCAGGGCTGGGATCGCTGGCGTAGCCGTCCTCCAGGTCGCGCAGGTGCGCCCGTGCCCACAGCGCCGTCGCCGGGGAGGAGGCGACCGTGACCGCCTCGAAGGTGCGCTCCCACGACGGGCCCGTCGCCAGGGCGCTCAGGGACGATCCCGAGCCCCGGTAGCGTCCGGAGAGCACCAGCGGGACCCCCGGGAAGACCGACGCGGGACGGGCCGGGGAGACGGTCTCAGGGAGGATCTCCAGCCCTTCGCCCGCGCGCAGGGTCAGACCGGTGAGGATCGGAGCGGCGATCCGGTGGTGGATCTGCTCCATCGCCGTGTCCAGCCTGTCCTCGGACTCGACGAGTTCGCAGCGGCCCTGGCCGTAGGCGGCGAGTCTGCCGAGGAAGCCCGCGTTGACCGCGCGGTCGATGCCGACGGTGTGCACCCGGATGCCGTCGAGTTCGGCGGGCGGCAGCGCGGCGAGGATCTGGTCCTCGTTGCCCACTTGGCCGTCGGTGACCAGTACCAGGACCCGGTCCCGGCCGGGTGCGCCGAGCAGCGCGAGGGCGTCGCGCAGCGGCCGCAGCATCTCGGTGGCGCCGCGCGCCTCGATCTTCGCCAGGTGCTCGACCGCGCGGAACCGGTGCCGGTCGGTGGCGTCGGCGAGGCCCTGCGGCAGACCGGCCGGGGTCTCCACCGCGTGGTCGAAGGAGAAGACCGCGAAGCGATCCCGGCCGTGCAGGCTGTCGATGATGCGGGCGGCCGCCCGGCGCGCGGCCACCATCTTCCAGCCGTGCATGCTGCCGGATCTGTCCAGGACGAGGACGACGTCCTTGGGCCGGGGGTCGGACTCGACGGCCGGCAGCAGGGTCAGCGTGAAGGTGCCCTCGTCGCCTTCGGCATCGGGGGTGAACAGCAGGGACTCGGTGAGTCCGGGGACCGGGTCCGCCACGGGTTCCGCCGACGGCTCCGGCGCCCGGTCGCCGTACGGCAGCCGCAGGACGAAGTCGCGGTCGAGCCGCTGGCCGTGCCCGAGGGTGACCAGGCCCGAGGGGTCCTGGGCGAGCGGGTGCGTGCAGTCGAGGGGGCCGAGGGGGAGCCCGGCGGGGTCGATGCGCGCGGTGAGGGAGAGCGTGACGGGATCGGGGAAGCCGGGCAGCAGGATCGGCGGGCTGATGCGGGACGCGTCGGGCACGGCCGCGGTGTCGGGCTGCACGCCGAGCCCCGCGTCGGGTCCGGGCAGGGGGCTGCCGGGGATGTAGCGGGGCGCGACGACGAGGGGGAACCGGAAGACCGCTGTGCCGTCCTCGTAGGGCAGTGGCTGGCTCAGCGACAGCCGGATGGTGACGCGCTCGCCGGGCAGGATGTTGCCGACGCTCATGGAGAACACATCGGGCCTGTCCTCCTCGGCGAGGGAGGCGCGCCGCCCGCTCGCGATCGCCTCCTCGTAGACCTGCCGGGCCTCACCGCGCTCGCGCAGTTCGGCCCGGACGACTCTCCCGTCGGCCTGCATGACCAGGCCGGTCACCGCGGCTCGGTCCGGTAGGGGGAAGACGTAGGTGGCCGCGAGCGGGACCGTGAAGGAGTTGCGGAACTCCTGCACCACCTCGACGGCGGCGGCCAGCCCGGTGATGTCGGTGTGGATGGCGAGTGAGGCGAGGGGGAGGCCCCCCTCGGAGGTCTGGAGCGTGCCGACGCCGGAACCGGCGGCGGGGTGTTCTCCCGTGGCTTCTGTCTGCACTGTCACTGCAACCTGCCTTCGCGCTGGCGTTCGTTCGGACGTCGGAATCGGGATCACGCGGGGGCGGTGTCCACCCCCTCGGGTGGCAGCAGGCCGAGCCGGGCCAGCTCGGCCAGCAGCGGGGCGGCCGCGCCGTGCAGCGCGCTCACCTGGTCCGCAGAGAGCGGACCGCCTTCGAGGAGCAGCATCGCGCCGGGCGCGAGCCGGATCCCCTGAAAGGCCGCGTTCTCGAACTCCACGGGCGAAGGCTGCGCGCCCTGCCCTCCAGCTGTCTCGGCTTCCACGGGCGAGGGTTGCGCGCCTTGGGCCGCGGAGGTCTCGGTGGTGGGTGGCGCGGCCCAGAAGCGGCGCGCGGACGGACCTGGCTCGGGACGCTCCGGCCTGGGAGAGGACCCGCTCCAGGCGATGTCGGGGACCGGGCCGGTGATCGCGCTGAGCCGCTGATCGGGCGCCTGGAGGAGCTCTGCCTGGATTTCGGCGAGACTGCGCCCGGCGGCCTGGCGGCGCTTGACCGCGATGAGCTGGAGCAGGTGCCGCCGCGTGTAGCGCGCGGTGCGGCCATGGCGCAGCGGCGGGTCGAGCAGGCCGAGGGTGGTGTACCAGCGGATGAGCCGCGCGTTCGGCACATCCTGGACGCGGCCGTTCACATCGAGGTCGGCCAGTTCCTCGGCCGCCCGCGATGCGAGCTGGGTGATCGTCCACTCGTCCATGCTGCAATCATGACACTGTCATCATTGCAGTGTCAACCCGTGTCCGCCTTGTCACGGTCTGGCAAGACGACACCTGCCCGCGGCCGTGAAGTCCTTGAATGCGGCCCCACCTGGCACGACTCTTGCCCCGGGGGTGAGCAGGGTGGGCCGGAGTGAAGTGGGGGTCGCCGGGGCGTCGGCTTGGGCGCGGTACCGGGCGCTTTCCTCGCGCGTCGAACGCCTCGCCGTCGGCGCCGCGTTGGGCGGGGCGGCGGGCGTCATGACCGCGGGGTTCCTGGACTGGCGCATTGGCGCGTGCTCAGGCGCCGGCGTGGCGGCGCTGCACTACGGTGCCGGATATCTGGTGCCGGGGCCCGAGGCCGAGTGGCGGCGCGGCGCGCGCGCCGAGCGGCGGACGGGCCGCGAACTCGGCGGGCTCGGGCGCGGCTACAGCGTCCTGCACGACCGGACGGTCCCGGACCTGCCGTCGACGAATCTCGACCATCTGGTGATCGGGCTGACCGGCGTCTACGCGATCGTCACGCGGCGCGTCCGGCGCGGAGTCCGCGTGTGGGTGGACGAGGGCCGGGTGTGGGCCGGCGAGGAGTCCGTGAGCGGAATCGAGGCCACCGCGGCCCGCGCGGCCGAACTCGTCGGCCGCCTTCTCGCCGAGGACCTGGACGACGAGTTCGACGTGATGCCGCTCGTCGCCGTTCAGTCGGGAAAGGTGGAACCTGAGGGTTTTGAGCACGAGGGGGTCGTCTTCCACCGTGGAAGGGAGATTCCGGAATTCGTGCGGTCGCACCCCGTCATCTTCACGTCGGCGCAGGTCGCGACGATCACCGCGGCGGCAGAACGCCTTTTTCCGCCCATGCGACTGGAATTCTGATCATCCCGGCGAAGCGCCAGAGTGGGAGCGCTCTGGATAAAACGCATTGCGAAGATCGAGATGTATGCCGCGTATTTCCGAAGTGTTGCAGGGGAATGGCTGAGCAATTCCATGGATTCGGTGGAGGGAAACATGGCGCTGCCTTTATTTTTCCTCCATGGATGACCGCCTGCTCGTCGAGGCGCTGCGCGCACGCGACCCCGGTGCGCTCGCCTCGGTCTACGACGCGTACGCCGCCCGCCTGTACGCGTACTGCTGGTTCCGGCTTGCCGACGCCGAAGCCGCGCAGGTGGCTCTGCGGGATACCTTCATCGTCGCCGAGGCCCACGCCGACCGTCTGCAGGACAGCGGGGCGTTCCTGCCCTGGCTGTTCGCCCTAGCGCGCGCCGAATGCGCACGCCGCCCCGAGGCGGCGGAGCCGCAGCCCGATCCCCCGGTCGGTGACCCCGACCAGCCGGACACGGACCAGAAGATGCTCGCGTGGCGAGCGGTCCAGGCGCTCGACCCGCTGCCTCGCGAGGCGTTGGAGCTGGAGGCCAGACACAGGCTTCCCGCCTCCCATGTCGCGCTGGTCCTCGACCAGCCGGAGCGCCAGACGCTGGAGGTGCTCGCCGACGCCAAGGGCGACCTGCGGCGGGCGCTGACCGTGGAGATCCTCTCCCGGCTCGGCCCCGTGGGCTGCTCCGGCCGCGCAGACCTCCTGGCGGCGCGGGTGGCGGGTGAGCTCGACGCCAACGTGCGGGCGAACCTGCTGGCCCACGTGAAGGCATGCCCGGAGTGCGCGGGTCACCGGCCGACCGACGCCATCTCGCCGACCAAGATCTTCGCGATGGTGCCGTGCGCGGCTCCGCCCGCCTCGCTGCGCGCCAAGGTGATGGGCTGTTTCACCGACCCGGATCTCGTCGGCTACCGCCTGTTCGTGGCCACCCGCAGCACCGATTTCAACGCCCTCGGCTTCCCCGGGTGCGCCGCGCCCGAGCCCGTCGAGGAGGAGCCTTCCCGGCGCGGATGGTGGCGCAAGGTGCTCGTCGTGGGCGTCCTGTCGGGAGGTCTCGTCGCGGGGACGACGTTCGTGGGGTGGATGGTGGGCGACCCGAGGCACGAGGTGCGCACGATCGCCTCCGGCGGTTCACCCACGTCGCGTCCCACACCGTCGGAGACGGTCGACGACAGGCCGCGTCCTCCGGTGCCGCGCCACGGCCTGCTCAGCGCGACGTTCCCCGCCGGGGCGTACGGATCGGCCACTCCCGAGCCGATCGCCACACCGCAGGCGGTGCCGCCCGTGCCGACGCCCCAGAGCGTCGGGCAGGGGGGCGTCGCCCCGGAGCCGGGTGGTCCGGGCCGCCTCAAGGTCTGGCCCCTGCGCCTGCACATAGGGTCCGGCTCGGACGGCGAGTTGAAGCTGGAGGCCGACGACGACCTCGTCTGGCGGGCGAAGGTGAAGGGCCCGATCAAGCTGTCGGAGCCGTCCGGCGAACTCACCAAGGACGAGAGGGCCACCGTCAAGGTGAAGGTGCTCCGCTCGGCCAAGGCGGGCAAGGGCGTCATCCGCTTCGGCGGGGTCACCGTGAAGGTCACCTGGGACGCCGCGACCACGGCGCAGAGCCCTTCGCTCACTCCGTCCGTGCCGTCTCCTGAGGGCCCCCTTCCGCAGGTGCCTTTGCCGATCGAGCCGACGGCCTCTCCCGCGCCGACGGCCGTCGTGCCACCCGATGGGGACGGATCCCCGGCGGGCGGGCCCGCTCCCGAGGTGTCGCCGTCGGACTGTCCGCCGGAGGAGGCCGACGACCACGGGGACAAGGACGACGACGGAGACAAGGGCGGGAAGTTCGGGTCGTGGACGGCGCCGACGAGCCTTTCCTTCGGCGTCGGCTGAGGCCACCGGTCTCCGGCCCGCGAGGGGCCGACCGAGATGTCGGCACATAGTGCGGAATCGTCGGTCGGCCCTGGTCAGCGGGCCGAAAAGAAGGCGACAAGGCGGGAGTGGCGGCCGACGGGCGCGGGGTAGGGGGTGACCGTGTGACGGATGTCCACAGGACGTGTTCGTAGCGCCGCCCCGCGGTGGCGTGTCCGGCGTGGAGGTGGAGTGTGCCGCGGTCGTCTCGAAGTCTCGTCCTGGTCGTGACGGGAGCGCTGCTCGCCGGTGCGACCCCGGTCCTGGCCGTGGAGCGCCCCTCCGCGGACGACTCGGTGCAGAACCTCATGGAGGCGCGCGCGTCGGCCTTGGCGACGGGCCGGATCAAGGCCCGCATCGCCGAGGCCGACGCCGAGTTGATCCGGCTCGGGGCCGAGGCGCAGTGGGCCATGGAGCGGCACAACGGCGAGCGCGTGCTCCTGGCGCGGGCGCGGACCGCTGCCAAGGACGCCCGCGCCCGCGCTCGCAGGGCCGACACCGCCTACCGGGCGGCGCGCAAGGAGTACTCCGGGTACGCGGCGGGCGCCTACACCTCCTCGGCCGCCTCGGCCGGCCGGCTGGCGATGGTGATCAGCGGCACCGGAGGGGCGCGGGGCATGCTGGAGCGGGCGGGGATGCTCCAGATGGTGTCCGCGCAGCAGGACGGTCTGCGCCGCCGGGTGAAGGCCGCGCGCAAGGTGTCCCACCTGCTCCGCGCCGCAGCGAGGAAGGCCGACGCACTGCAGAGCGAAGCGGTCGCCTTGGTGGCGCGTACGCGACGCGATGCGATCGCCGCCATCGGCGCGCAGGAGGCCGCGGCCGTACGCGTCGGCGCGGTGCGAAAGCACCTGGTCCGCAGGCTCGACCACGTGCGGTCCCGGGCCGAGCGGCTCGCCGAACGCAGGACCGCGGCGCTGCGCGTCCGGACGGCGCGGCGGCTCGACCGGGACGCGGTGCGGCACTTCGAAGAAGAGGACGGACTAAGCGCGCGCGGGGCGGGACGCGGACGAACGGTCGTACGCGAGGCCCTGAAATGGATCGGTACCCCGTACTCCTGGGGAGGCGGGACCGCCAAGGGGCCGTCCAAGGGCATCGCCCACGGTGCCAAGATCCGCGGGTTCGACTGCTCGGGCCTGGCCCTGTACGCGTGGGCCAAGGCGGGCATCGGGCTCGACCACTGGACGGGCAGCCAATGGGCGGCCGGACCGAGGGTGCCGACGAGCATGCTCCGCCCCGGCGACCTGGTCTTCTTCGCCAAGAACACCAAAGATCCCGACACGATTCACCATGTCGGGATCTTTATCGGCGATGGCCGGATGGTCGAGGCGCCCTATACGGGGGCCAAGGTGCGCATCTCGTCCATGTGGCGCAACGGGTTCATCGGTGCCGTCAGGCCCGGATGAGCGCGCGCCGGCGGCGGTGCCTCGGTGGCCGGATCAGTGGCCGTGCTCCTCAGCGCGCTTGCGGGAGCGGACGATCTCCTCCTCGGCCTCGACGCGGCCGACCCAGTTGGCGCCCTCGACGGACTTGCCGGGCTCCAGGTCCTTGTAGACCTCGAAGAAGTGCTGGATCTCCAGCCGGTCGAACTCCGCCACGTCGGTGATGTCCCGGACGTGCGAGAAGCGCGGGTCGGTCGCCGGGACGCAGAGCAGCTTGTCGTCGCCGCCCGCCTCGTCGGTCATCCGGAACATGCCGACGGTGCGGCAGAGGATGAGGCAGCCGGGGAAGGTCGACTCCTGGAGCAGGACAAGGGCGTCGAGCGGGTCGCCGTCCTCGCCGAGGGTGCCCTCGACGAAGCCGTAGTCCGTGGGGTACTGCGTGGAGGTGAACAGCAGGCGGTCGAGCCGGATCCGGCCCGTCTCGTGGTCCACTTCGTACTTGTTGCGAGAGCCCTTGGGAATCTCGATGGTCACGTCGAATTCCACTGTTTTCCTCCGTCGCCATGGTCCGAAGCTGCCGCGTTGATGCGTGGCTCATGGGGTGTTGTGTGTATACAAGGATCTCGCACTCACGTAGCAGGCCTGGACGAGGGAGAGGCACGACATGGTGACCATTGACCGGCCGGTGGCCGTGGTCACGCTCTTCCTGCTTCAGGTCTTCGCGGTGGGTGCGAGCGCTGGTGTGCTGAAAATCACACCAGAACGGGATCTGTCTCCGCAACCGGCCGCGGTGGCCGAACGGCGGGTCATGGATCCCGGTAAGACTGAGCAGGTTACCGGTGCCGGGAAGATTCCCGGAGCGGCACTCGCCTCGCGGCTCTCCGCGCTGAACACCGAAGGCAAGATCAGCGGGGTCGTGCTGGACTCCGAGACGGGAAAAACTCTGTTCGACGCGGGGTCGGCGAAGGCCGCGGTTCCGGCGTCCACCACGAAGATCGTCACCTCCACCGCGGCGCTCGCCGCCCTGGGCCCGTCGGCCACGCTGACCACGACGGCGGTGCGCAAGGGGGGCCGTCTGGTCCTGGTCGGAGGCGGGGACCCGACCTTGTCCTCGAAGGAGAAGACCGCGGTCTATCCCCAGCCCGCGTCTGTGGTCGATCTCGCACGTGAGACGGCGGAGACGCTCAAGGCCGAGGGAGTAACGCGGATCACCGTGGATTACGACTCCTCGCTCTACGAGGGTTCGGCGATGGGCCCCGGGTGGAAGCCGACCTACGTCACCGAAGGCAGCGTCGCGCCCATCAACGCCCTCATGGTCGACAACGGGCGCAGCACACCGAACCCGTGTGAGGGAACCGTCACACCGTCGGAAAACGGGCCGAAAGCGGCCACGCAGGCCTTCGCCCGTCAGCTCGGCCGTTTCGGTGTCACCGCCTCCGTCGGGCGGCCCGCTTCCGGGCAGGGAGGCAAGGAGGTCGCGTCCGTCGATTCGCCGCCGGTCGCCGAACTCGTCGAGCACCTCATGCAGTGCAGCGACAACGAGGTGGCCGAGGCGATGGCCCGCCAGGTGGCGCTCAAGAAGAAGCTGCCCGCCTCGTTCGAAGGCGGCGCGCAGGCTGTGCGGGCCGTCCTCCAGTCGCTCGGGATGGGCGAAGGGGTCGCCGTCGTGGACGGCAGCGGCCTTTCCCCGCTCAACCGGATCACGCCTCTCGCCCTCGCCCGCATCGTGTCCCTCGCCGCGTCGGGGGAGCACCCGGAGCTGAGCACCGTCCTTACCGGGATGCCCGTCAGCGGCTTCAGCGGCACCCTGAGCGAACGCTTCCTCGGCCTGCCGAGCGCAGGACTCGTCCGGGCCAAGACCGGGACGCTCAACGGGGTCGCGACCCTCGCCGGGATCGCCTACGACTCCACAGGTCGCCTCATGTCCTTCGCCTTCATGGCCAACGACGCGGCCGATCTCACCGCGGCCCGCACGGCGCTCGACACGCTGGCCGACACCGTCGTCACCTGCGCCTGCTGAGCCGCCCGGATCCGCCGTGACCTGCCCGGACGGGCCCTGCGGACCGGTTGCGGGCGGGCCCGCAGGGGAACGTCTGTGGGGTGCCGGGCGTTGGTCGCATACGGTGGAGCAAGAACGCGAGTGAGTCCTATCCGGGGTTCCGGTCCCGGCGGAGGGAGCGGGCGTGGGCGGGATGATCGACTGGGGGACGGCGGTCCAGACCGGGGCCCGCCTGGTGCGTCCGGGGCCGCAGGTCTCCGCGGAAGAGGCCAAAGACGTGGTCCGCGAGCTGCGGGAGCTGTCCGCGGTGGCGCAGGAGCACGTCCGCGAGTTCACCGGCATGAACGTCCTGCCCGATCCGCAGCCGGCGACGATCGTCGACCGGCCGGGGTGGATCAAGGCGAACGTCGACGGATTCCGGGTGGTGCTCGAACCGCTCGTCGACAAGCTGTCCCAGCGCAAGACGGCGACCGGCCCAGTGGGCATCGCGGTCGACCTCGTCGGGGCGCGCGTCACCGGCATGCAGATGGGCGCGATCCTCGCCTACATGGCCAGTAGGGTCCTCGGCCAATACGAGCTGTTCCTTCCGCCCGACCCTTCCGGCCGCGCCTCCACGGGCCGCCTGACGCTCGTCGCGCCGAACATCGTGCAGACCGAGCGTGAACTCGGCGTCGACACCCGCGACTTCCGCCTGTGGGTATGCCTGCACGAGGAGACCCACCGCGCGCAGTTCACCGGCGTGCCCTGGCTGCGCGGGTACGTCCAGGACCAGATGACCCGGTTCCTCCTGGCCTCCGACATCGGCCCGAGCGAGCTCCTCGACCGGATCAAGGACGCCGCCGAGGCGGTCGCGGACGCGGTGCGCGGCGGCGAGTCCACCCTGATCGACGCGATCCAGAGCCCGGAGCAGCGCGTGATCCTCGACCGGCTCACCGCGGTGATGACCCTGGTCGAGGGCCACGGCGACTTCGTGATGGACGCGGTGGGCCCCGGCGTGGTCCCGACCGTCGAGCAGATCCGCAGCAAGTTCAACGGCAGGCGCGGCGGCGGATCGAAGCTGGACAAGACCATCCGCAGGCTGCTCGGCATCGAGATCAAGATGAAGCAGTACGCCGAAGGCTCCCGCTTTGTTCGGCGGGTGCACGCCGAAGTCGGCATGGCCGGCTTCAACCGGGTCTGGGACTCGCCGGAGACCCTGCCGACGATCGCCGAGATCGCCGATCCGCAGGCGTGGATCACCCGCGTCGTCCGGCCGTCCCTGCCGGGCGAGGTTCTGGAGCTGGAGAAGCCCAACGGCACCGAGTCCTGACCCGCTCTCCCGGCCTGGCCCCGGAATTGTCCGTGCCGCATGGCACGCTGGGGCCGGTCGCGTCGCGCGGGCGGCGCGGGAGAGTTCGGGGGAGGGTGAAGGTGGGGCCTGATCCTGCGGTCGCACGGGTGCGCGCCGCGGTACGGGCGGAGCTCGCCGGTCTCGGGCCGGGCTCGCTCGTCCTCGTCGCGTGCAGCGGCGGCGCCGATTCGCTCGCACTGGCCGCGGCGCTGGCGTTCGAGGCGCCGCGGGCCGGGCTGCGCGCCGGGGGCGTCACGGTCGACCACGGGCTCCAGGAGGGGTCGGACACGCGCGCCGTCGGGGTGGTGCGCACGATGTGGGGGCTCGGGCTCGATCCGGCGGGCTCGGTCGCGGTCGACGTCACGGGCGGGGGCGGCCCAGAGGCCGCGGCGCGTGAGGCGCGGTACGCGGCGCTGGAGAAGGCCGCAGCGGAGCTGGGGGCACCGGCCGTCCTCGTCGGGCACACCCTGGACGATCAGGCCGAGACCGTCCTTCTGGGCCTCGCCCGTGGGTCGGGGGCGCGCTCGCTCGCGGGGATGCCCGCGCGCAGCGGGCTGTACCGGAGACCGCTGCTGGGCCTCGACAGGGCCGAGGTGCGCCGGGCCTGCCTCGCCGAGGGCCTGACGCCCTGGGACGACCCGCACAACACCGATCCGGCGTACGCGCGGTCCAGGGTGCGCACCTCGCTGCTGCCGGCGATGGCCGAGGTGCTCGGTCCGGGCGTGCCCGAAGCGCTGGCGCGCACCGCCGATCTGCTGCGGGCCGACGCCGACGCGCTCGACGGCTGGGCGGACCGGGCGCTGGAGGAGGCGCGTGTCGTCGGCCACACCTTCGACGTTCCGGTCTTGGAGGGTCTGCCATCCGCTGTCCGGGGAAGGGTTCTCCGCAGAGCCGCGGTGGAGGCGGGGTCTCCGGCGGGCGCGCTGGGAGCCGTCCACGTCACGGCGATGGATCGGCTGGTCACGGCGTGGCACGGGCAGCGCGGCGCCGACCTTCCCGGTGGTCTCCGGGCGATCCGGAGGTATGGCAAGCTGCAATTGGGCCCGGCCGAAGCGGCGGGCCAGGGCCGCGAAGGAAGAAGGCGAGCGGGTGGAAGAGAAGGACCTGGGCAACGACCTGGCCAAGGTGCTGATCCCGGAGGACGTGCTCCAGGCGAAGATCCGTGAGCTCGCCGCCCAGATCGACGAGGACTACGCGGGCCAGGATCTCCTGCTCGTGGCCGTGCTCAAGGGCGCCGTGATGGTGATGGCCGACCTCGCTCGGGCACTGCACTCGCACGTCTCGGTGGACTTCATGGCCGTCTCCTCCTACGGATCGGGCACCAAGTCGTCAGGCGTGGTGCGCATCCTGAAGGACCTCGACACCGATATCTCCGGTCGTCACGTCCTGATCGTCGAGGACATCGTCGATTCCGGGCTGACGCTGTCGTGGCTGATCGACAATCTGCGGACCAGGCAGCCGGCGAGCCTGGAGGTCTGCACGATCCTGCGCAAGCCGGATGCGGTCAAGGCCGAACTGGACGTCAGGTACGTTGGGTTCGATATCCCCAATGAGTTTGTTGTGGGATATGGGCTGGATTATGCCGAGAAGTATAGGAATCTCCCTTTTGTGGGGACACTCGCCCCACACGTGTACGGGAGTTGATCGCGGGGAACGTCTCGGTCCACCCGATCGTTGGCAAGACGCTGGGGAGATCGCTGGCTGCATGTCCTGCATCGTCCGGTGTACCTTCAGTAGCTAGCTTTCCGCAGACGTTGGTCAGGAGGGACGGGCCCCGTCCGGGGGTGCCGCACATATGGACGTGAAGCGATACTTCCGCGGACCACTGCTGTGGGTCCTTCTCTTCGGTCTGCTCGCCGCTCTCGTGGTCTGGGGCATGAGCCCCGGTCAGACCTACGAGAAGGTCGACACGTCGACGGTCGTCAGCGCGATCGAAAAGGGTCAGGTCAAGTCGGCGAAGATCATCGACAAGGACCAGAACATCCAGATCACCACCACCGACGGCAAACACCAGCAGGCCAGTTGGGTGGGCGGCCAGGGCTCGCGGCTGCAGATGCAGCTGCAGGAGCAGGTCGACGCGGGCAAGACCCAGTCGTACCAGGTCGAGGTGCCGAAGCAGAGCCTGCTGCTCAGCTTCCTGTTCAGCCTGCTGCCGCTGATCATCATCGTGCTGATCTTCCTGTTCATCATGAACCAGATGCAGGGCGGCGGCTCTCGGGTGATGAACTTCGGCAAGTCCAAGGCGAAGCTCATCACCAAGGACACCCCGAAGACCACCTTCGCCGACGTGGCCGGCGCGGACGAGGCGATCGAGGAACTCCAGGAGATCCGGGACTTCCTCCAGAACCCCGCCAAGTTCCAGGCCATCGGCGCGAAGATCCCCAAGGGCGTCCTGCTCTTCGGTCCTCCCGGAACCGGCAAGACGCTGCTCGCGCGCGCCGTCGCCGGTGAGGCGGGCGTGCCGTTCTACTCGATCTCCGGCTCGGACTTCGTCGAGATGTTCGTCGGTGTCGGCGCGTCCCGCGTGCGCGACCTGTTCGAGCAGGCCAAGGCCAACGCCCCGTCCATCATCTTCATCGACGAGATCGACGCCGTCGGCCGGCACCGTGGTGCGGGCCTCGGCGGTGGCCACGACGAGCGCGAGCAGACCCTCAACCAGCTGCTCGTCGAGATGGACGGCTTCGACGCCAAGGGCGGCGTCATCCTCATCGCCGCCACCAACCGTCCCGACATCCTCGACCCGGCGCTGCTGCGTCCGGGCCGGTTCGACCGTCAGGTGACGGTCGACCGCCCCGACCTCGAGGGCCGCAAGGGCATCCTGCGCGTCCACGGCCGCGGCAAGCCGTTCGCCCCGGACGTCGATCTCGACGTCATCGCGCGGCGCACGCCGGGCTTCACGGGCGCGGACCTCGCCAACGTCATCAACGAGGCGGCCCTGCTCACCGCCCGCTTCGACCAGAAGCTGATCGACATGGCGACGCTGGAAGAGTCCATCGACCGCGTCATGGCCGGACCAGAGCGCAAGACCCGCGTCATGTCCGACGCGGAGAAGAAGATCATCGCCTACCACGAGGGCGGTCATGCGCTGGTGGCGCACGCGCTGCCCAACGCCGACCCCGTGCACAAGGTGACGATCCTGCCGCGCGGCCGCGCCCTCGGCTACACCATGACCCTCCCGATGGAGGACAAGTTCCTCACCACCCGCTCGGAGATGAACGACCAGCTGGCCATGCTGCTGGGCGGTCGCACCGCCGAGGAGCTGGTGTTCCACGAGCCCACCACGGGCGCGTCGAACGACATCGAGAAGGCCACCTCGATCGCGCGGAACATGGTCACCGAGTACGGCATGAGCGAGCGCCTGGGCGCCCGCAAGTTCGGCACCGGCCAGGGCGAGGTCTTCCTCGGCCGGGACATGGGCCACGAGCGGGACTACTCCGAGGACATCGCCTCCGCGATCGACGACGAGGTGCGCCGCCTCATCGAGGGCGCCCACGACGTCGCATGGGAGATCCTCACCGAATACCGGGACGTCCTGGACCACCTGGTGCTCGAGCTGATGGAGAAGGAGACCCTGAGCAAGGACCAGGTCCTCTCGGTCTTCGCGCCCATTAGCAAGCGCCCGCACCAGAACTCCTACACCGGTTACGGAAAGCGACTGCCGTCCGACCGTCCGCCGGTCATGACCCCCAAGGAGCTGTCGCTCAACGGGTCGAAGGACACGAAGGTCGTCGAACTGCCATCCGGGGAATCGGACGCCTAGCGTCACCGCGTAGAGTGTCCGTTATGACTGCTGCCCCGGGTTTCGATCACGCGCGGATCGAAAAGGCCGTACGCGAGATCCTCTACGCGATCGGTGAAGACCCCGACCGTGACGGACTCCGGGCCACCCCCGCGAGGGTGGCCCGGGCCTATGCCGAGCACTTCGCCGGCCTGGCCATGGGACCCGAAGACGCACTGACGACGTCATTCGAGGCCGACCACGATGAGATGGTGCTGGTCAAGGACATCGAGCTGTACTCGACCTGTGAGCACCACCTCGTTCCCTTCCACGGCGTCGCGCACGTCGGTTACACCCCGGGGGAGAAGGGGCAGATCACGGGCCTGTCGAAACTGGCCCGTCTGGTCGACGTATATGCGCGGCGCCCGCAGGTGCAGGAGCGGTTGACCAGCCAGGTGGCGGACGCGCTGATGGAGCACCTCCAGCCCCGGGGCGTCATCGTCGTGGTCGAGGCGGAACACCTCTGCATGACGATGCGCGGAGTACGCAAGCCCGGAGCCAAGACCATCACTTCCGCGGTCCGTGGGGACTTCCGTAATTCCGCGGAGACGCGCGCCGAGGCGATGAGCCTCATTCTCGGCCGTTCTTGATGCCGCGGGCGTCTTCGTGGAGCAGGGGGACTCCTCCACGAAGACGCCGCGTACGGTCTTTCAGCGGGTAGCCGCCTCGATGTTCGCCTGAGAACGGCGGATGTCGCCCGCGCCTTCCTCCAGGGCGACCGCCATTCTGTCGAATGCGGATTTGGCCTCCGCCCACGCGGCGCGGAAACGGTCGGCGCCCGGACCCCACCAGATCTCACTGGATCCGACGGTCCTGCCGTTCAGATCCTTGATCAGGCTGTCCAGGTTCGTGGAGTGTCTGGAGAAGAGCCGCGACAGCTCCTCCATCTGCCCCAGATTTCCGCCGCGCCTATCCGCGCCCATTGACGACAGTCCTTTCCGTGGAAGACCGATTGGGAAAGACCCTAGGGGCATTCCGAGATTCCCGCCGCCCGTTCGGCTACTTGCGGGGAAAAGTCACCGCTGTCCCGGAGCGATTCCGGCCCATTGGGCATTTTCCCCAAAGGGTAAGCGCGACTTCTCCCTTCGTTCACGGCATGCCGCGCAATCCACGGCCGACTGCCTGAAATCCCCATGATGTGGAATGGCGCGACGGTCGTCGAAGGTCGGCGGATGGTCGTGCGCCGGTCCGGGATCGGTCGGCGGGTGGCGCGGATTGCGTCAAGGCGGCGGCGGTGCGCCGACGGAGCGCGGAAGATGCGGCGGTCGGGGTCGCGCTGCGAGACGGGGCGCGAAGGATGGGGCCGTCGGGTGCCGCGCTACGGGGTGCGGGGGTCACGGCCGTCGGGGTGCTGAGCGGCGGGAGACCGGGTGTTCACGGGGGACCAGGTGCGGGGGGCGGGGAACGCGATCGCCGCCGCGGGCTCGGCGGCCTGCTCGGCGGCCTCGGGCTGCTACCGGATGCTCGCCGCCGACGTGCTCGTCGGCCCCGCGGGCGGCGCCGTGCACCAGCGGCTCGCCGACCGGCACCGTGCCGTCCGCAAGGCCGTGGCGGACGCCGCGTACCGCGCCGACGAGGCGGGCCGCTCCCTCACGCCGCCCGTTCGGGTCCGCGTACCCGAACTTTCCGGGCCCGCCGGAGCGCCTTCCTGGGCGGCCGGCACCGCCCAAGGGGACCCCGACGGCATCAACGCGCTCTGTGCCGCCCTCAAACGCGCCGGAGAGGCGTGGATCGAGGCCGGCCAGGAGATCTCCCGGCACCTCGCGGCCCTCGGCGCCCCCACCGGCGCCGCCCAGCGGATCAGCAGGGCCGGGGCCGACCTGCTCACCGAACTCCCCGACCTGCACCGCCGCCGCGACCTCCTCCTGACCTCCGACCCCTCCCGCGCCGCCTGGACCCGGACCGCCGACACCCTCATGAAGGCGCTCATGACCCGCGACCGCGCCCTCTACACGACCCTGCTCGAACAGGGCCTCCACCCCATGGACATCCCCCGCGCCGACCCGTCCGCCGCCGCCACCTGGTGGAAATCCCTCACCCCCCGCCAACAATCCCTCTACACCCGCGCCTTCCCCTCCACCATCGGCTGGACCGACGGCCTCCCCGCCCCCACCCGAGACAAAGCCAACCGCCAAACCCTGAAATCCCGCCTAACCCACCTAGAATCCCTCCCACCCACTTCCCTGACCCCTTTCGAACATAGAGACCTAACCCGCCTCCGCACCCTGGTCGGCCATATAAACCGCCTTGAGAGAGGTGGAAAAATAGTCAGTGTCTTGGGAATTGACTCGACAACATCGGGTCCATGGGATGTCAAAGAGGGAGCGACCTGGATTACCCGAAACATTCCAGAATGGGCTTACGATCCTGCCCAAGGGCCGGACGGTAAACTTGTGCTATCAATTGGCAACCCAGATTCGGCAGAGAACGTTGCCGTCTACGTCCCAGGAACCACCTCGCAATTGGATGGTATTGGTGGTGATATAGACCGTGCCGCCAACCTGCACCGCAGGAGTGAAAAGTACGGATCTGGCTCAGTATCTACCATTATATGGCTTGGGTATGATGCGCCAGACTCGATCATGAAAGATGCGGCCGTAGATAAGTATGCTGATGAGGGGGCGCCGAAGTTCTTGGCGTTTCTTGATGGCATTGATCCTGGCAGGCGGAAACATGTCACCGTGATTGGGCATAGCTACGGCTCGGTAGTTATTGGTGAAAGTGCAATACGGGGACGGTTGCACGCAGATGAAGTAATTGCAGCTGGAAGCCCAGGTATGCACGTTGGACAGGCTAAGGATCTTGATGTGGGCGAACATCATGTATGGGTTCAGGCGGCAGATGGCGACCCGGTTCCTGCGTTGGGCCGTCTCGTTCACGGTGCTCCAGCTGTAAGAGGAGTTCCGACGCTTCCTCAGGTCCCATCAGACGGTGGGTTCGGCGGAAATCTGATGTCGACAGACACTCAAGGCCACAGCGATTATTGGAAATCAGACTCGCTAAGTCTGGATAATCAGGCGAAGGTCATAATGGGTGGTCATGAGACACAGGGTGTCGACGATGATCCAGGGTTGGCGAAGAGGCCCATGTTCTATCGTTAGGAAGAAAACTTTGGTGCGTACCGCAAATATCGTACTATTTGCCCCAATGCTCATGGCATCCTGTACTTTTCGCGAGGTCCAATTGGTGGATGATTCACTGCCCTTCGGTAACCCGGAAACCGTGGCAGCGATGGTATCTCAATATGTGTACGAAATGCAAGGATTTATTGTAGATGCTAGGTCGAAATCTGACTTCGTGGTGGTGCCAGAGCCATGTGGGTTTGGGAAGTTGCGCCAAGTGCCATCCGCGCATAGTGACGCACGGTCTTGGGCTCCTAGCTATTCGCCGTACCGCGAGGTGGTTGACACCTATCTGAATTTGGCACCAGGGAGGTCGGTGCGAGGTTCTCTAAGTAGTGTGCGCGGTCGGCTTATTTCTGCGGGTTGGAGGGTCGTGTCGATTAGTGATGAGTCTATGAGAGTAGATTTCAAGGCGCCGGGGCCTGGATACGGCGGAACTGTTGAAGGAATTATGCCAAGCCGCGGTAGGCCGGCGAGGATCGGGATTAATGTGTATTCGCCTTGTTTTCGGTATCCGGGGGTGGGTTAGGGGTTGGGTGGGTGGGGGTTTGGGGGGAGGGTTTAGGGTGGGGGGATGAGTGTTCCTGGGCTGCCTGATGTTGATCGTTGTCTGGTCATGGGGGTGGTGAATGTCACTCCTGACTCGTTCAGTGATGGGGGGGAGTGGTTCGATCAGGAGCGGGCGGTGAAGCATGGGCTTGAGTTGGTGAAGGACGGGGCCGACATCATTGATGTCGGGGGGGAGTCGACTCGGCCTGGGGCGCAGCGGGTTTCGCTCAAGGAGGAGTTGCGCAGGGTGGTGCCGGTGGTGGCGGCGCTCGCGGCGGAGGGTGTCGCGGTGAGCGTCGACACGATGCGGGGTGAGGTGGCGGCGGCCGCGGTGGAGGCCGGGGCGAAGCTGCTCAACGATGTGAGCGGGGGGCTCGCGGATCCGGACATGGCGCCGGTCGTCGCGGCGGCTGGGGTGCCCTATGTGGTGATGCACTGGCGCGGGCATGGGCACGAGATGCACACGCGGACGCAGTACCGGGATGTCGTGGCGGATGTGGAGCGGGAGCTGCGGACCCGGGTCGACGCGGTGATCGCGCAGGGCGTGGATCCGTCGATGATCGTGCTGGACCCGGGGCTGGGGTTCTCCAAGGAACCGGCGCACAACTGGCGGTTGCTCGCGGTCACCCGTGAGCTGGGCCGGGACTTCCCGGTGCTGGTGGGCGCGTCCCGCAAGCGGTTCCTCGGCAAGCTGCTCGCCGACGCCGACGGCACCCCGCGCCCGTTCGCCGAATGTGACGACGCGACACTCGCGGTGACCGCGATCGCCGCGCTGGAAGGCGCCTGGTGCGTGCGGGTGCACAACGTGAAGCCGAACGCGGACGCGGTGAGGGTCGCCGCCGCCATAGGCTCTGTGCGTGGATGAAGCAGCCGCGGTAGAGGCCGCCAATGCCAACTTCTATACGGCATTCGAGAACGGGGACCTTGACCTCATGCACGAGGTCTGGGCCGATGGGGACTGGGCCGACACGGTGACGTGCGTGCACCCGGGCTGGACCATGCTGCGGGGACGGGACGAGGTCATGCGCTCCTGGGCGCTGATCATGGCCAACACCGCGTACATCCAGTTCGTGCTGACCGATGTGCGGACCGAGGTGCGCGGTGATCAGGCGGTCCTGACCTGCGAGGAGAACATTCTCACGGCCGACGAGGACGACGAGGGATTCATCGCCGGGGGAAGCGTCGTGTCCACCAAGGTGTTCGTACGAGAAGAGGGGCGTTGGCGCCTGTGGGTGAACCACGGTTCACCGGTGCTCGACGGAACGGACGACGATGGATCGGATTGAGCTGCGCGGACTGCGCGCACGGGGACACCACGGGGTCCTCCCGGCCGAGCGCGAGCTCGGGCAGGAGTTCGTCGTGGACGCCGTCCTGAGCCTTGATCTGCGTCCGGCGGCGGAGAAGGACGACGTCACGCTCACGGTCCATTACGGGGAGTTGGCTTCGGCCCTGGTGGAAGTGGTCACCGGGGAGCCGGTCGATCTCATCGAGACGCTCGCGGAGCGGCTCGCCGAGGTGTGCCTGGCCGATCAGCGGGTACGCAGCGCCGAGGTCACCGTGCACAAGCCCGCGGCGCCGATCCCCCACCCGTTCGCCGACGTCGCCGTCACGATCTTCAGGAGCCGCGGATGAACGCAGAAGACGACCGCACCCTCACCGGCGGTCACATGCTTTCCGACCACAGGGTCGTGTTCTCGCTCGGCAGCAACCTCGGCGACCGGCTGGACAACCTCCAGGAGGCCGTGGACGCGCTGTTCGATGCCCCGGGCCTGACGGTCCGGGCCATCTCGCGCGTCTATGAGACCGCCCCCTGGGGCGGTGTCGAGCAGGACGACTTCCTCAACGTCGTGGTGGTCGCCTCGACCAGGCTCGCGCCGATGACGCTGCTGGACCGGGTCCTGTCGATCGAGGAGTCGATGCGCAGGGAGCGGGTGGTCCGCTGGGGGCCGCGCACCCTCGACATCGACATCGTCCTGTACGAGGGCGTCACGTCGGCGGATCCGGCGCTCATGCTGCCGCACCCGCGCGCGCACGAGCGGGCGTTCGTCCTTTCGCCCTGGTTGGAGCTCGACCCGGAGGCGGTGCTCGAACCGCACGGCCGGGTCGCCGATCTCGTCGCGGGGCTGACCGATCAAGTCGTCACGGTTCGGGACGACCTGGCCCTCCAGCTCCCCTCGTGAAGGCGACCCGCCCCTCGGTGCTCCTCGCGCTGGTCCTGGTGCCGGCGCTCGTGGTGTGGGCGCTGCTGCGCGGTTTCTACAGTCAGCTTCCCCCGCTGCCGTGGACCGCGGTCCCCACGTTCCTGCTGCTCGCGGTCGGTGAGGCGTTCACCGGGGTCGGCACCCGGAACAAGATCCTGCACAAGTCCGCGGCGGAGACGGCCAGGCCGGTCGATCCGCTGAGCGTCGCGCGGCTCGCGGTGCTGGGGAAGGCCAGCGCGCACGCGGCGGCGGTCCTGGCGGGCGTCTTCTTGGGGTTCGTCCTGCATGTCGCGGGGGATCTGGACAAGCCGACGCTGCGGCACGACTTCTATGTGAGCGCCGCGACCGCGCTGTCGGCCCTGGTCCTCATGGGCGCGGGCCTGTTCCTCGAGTGGTGCTGCCGCATCCCCGAGGACAAGGACGACGACAAGCGCTAGCGGTCGACGCCGCCGACGACGTCGCGATCCGCGGCCGCGCGGGCGACCACCACGCAGCTCAGCGGTCGATGTCGCCGACGACGAAGAACATGCTGCCGAGGATGGCGATCATGTCGGCGACCAGGAGCCCCTCGAGGAGTTCGGGGAGGACGTGGATGTTGTTGAAGCTCGCGCTGCGCAGTTTCAGGCGCCACGGCGTCTTCTCGCCGCGGGAGACGAGGAAGTAGCCGTTGAGGCCGAGTGGGTTCTCGGTCCAGGCGTAGGTGTGGCCGTAGGGGATCTTGAGGATCTTGGGGAGCCGCTGGTTGACCGGTCCCGGCGGGAGTTCCGCGAGCCGGTCGAGGCAGGCGTCGGCGAGGCCGAGTGACACGTGCGTCTGGTCGAGCAGGCACTCGAAGCGCGCGAGGCAGTCGCCTTCGGTCCGGGTGACGACGGGGACGTCGAGTTCGCCGTAGGCGAGGTAGGGCTCGTCGCGGCGCAGGTCGAAGTCGACGCCGGACGCCCGCGCGATCGGCCCGCTCACCCCGTACTGGAGGACCTGCTCGCGGGACAGGACGCCGATGCCGCGGGTGCGCGCGCGGAAGATCTCGTTGCCGAGGATGAGGTCGGAGATGTCGCCCATCCGGGACCGGACGAGCGCGACGGCCTGACGGGTCCGTTCGATCCAGCCGAAGGGCAGATCCTCCTTGAGGCCGCCCACCCGGTTGAACATGTAGTGCATGCGGCCGCCGGAGACCTCCTCCAGAACGCGCTGGATCTCCTCTCGTTCCCGGAACGCGTAGAACATCGGGGTGATCGCACCGACCTCCAGGGGGTAGGACCCGAGGAACATGAGGTGGTTGAGGATCCTGTTCAGTTCGGCGAGGAGCGTGCGCGCCCAGACGGCCCGCTCCGGCACCTCCATGCCCAGCATCCGCTCCGCGGCGAGCACGACGCCGAGTTCGTTGGAGAAGGCCGACAGCCAGTCGTGCCGGTTGGCCAGCATGATGATCTGGCGCAGGTCGCGCACCTCGAACAGCTTCTCGGCGCCGCGGTGCATGTATCCGAGGATCGGCTCGCACGCGGCGATGCGCTCGCCGTCCAGGGTGAGGCGCAGCCGGAGCACGCCGTGGGTGGACGGGTGCTGCGGCCCGATGTTGAGGATCATGTCCTCGGTGCCCAGCTCCTTGGCCCCGGCGCCGATCCCGACTGTGCGCGTCTCCATGCACGCCATGGTCGCAGAAGCCGGGACGGGCGGGCGCTCCGCGGCGGTGTCGCGGAAGCGGCGTTTCGGGTTGACTGGGGCGCGATGAACGAGCAGCCGCAGATGATGCCGCCGGAACCGTACCGTCAGCGCAGCCGTGAGGAGGCGTTCGGTCCGCCGCAGGGCGCGCAGTGGTGGCGGTTGTCGCCGCGCTACCGCTGGCACAGGCGGCTGTCCGCACTCGCGGTGGTGGTCCTCGGCGGTCCGCTGGGCGCGCTGGTGGTCTCCCGGTCGGCGGGCGCGGCCGGAGTGCTGCTGTGGACGGCCGCGGTGCTCATCGGGTTCGTCCTCGCGTGGGTGGCCGCCGAGCAGGAGTTCCAGGCGTGGGGATTCCTGGAGCGCGCGGACGACCTCGTCGTCACGTCCGGCGTCTTCGGGCGCCGTGTCGTCATCGTGCCTTACGGGCGGATGCAGTTCGTCGATGTCACGTCGGGGCCGCTGGAGCAGGTGCTCGGGCTCGCGACGGTCCGGCTGCACACCGCCGCGGCGACCACGGACGCGCGCATCCCCGGCCTGCCGACCGCGGTGGCCGACCAGTTGCGCGACAGGCTCGCCCGGCGCGGGGACGAGGGGTCGGGTCTGTGACGCCCTATCTGGCGATGGCGCCGCGCCCGGCCTGGCCGACGGTCGGGGCGCGCCGTCTGCACTGGGCGACCGCGCCGCTGCGGGCGCTCACCATCTTCGTCGTCTATCTGGTTCTCATCGGGCTGTGGCTGCTCATCGTGCCGACCGACGGGACGGTCACCATCCCGATCGTGCGCATCATCGTGTTCGTCGCGGTGTCGGTGCCCGTCGCGGTGGTCGCGGCGGCCGTCGGGGTCTGGCACTGGTGGGCGCTGCGCTACTGGATCGAAGGCGACGACCTCGTGGTGGACGCGGGCATCGTGCGCAGCCGGATCCGGCGCATCCCGCTGTCGCGGATGCAGGGCGTCGATGTGGTGCAGCCGCTCGTCGGCAGGGTGCTCGGCCTCGCCGAGGTGCATCTGGAGCTGGCGGGCGGTACCTCCGCGCAGATCACGCTGCGCTATCTCGGCGACCAGGAGGCGCGGGCGCTGCGCGCGGAACTGCTGGCGCTCGCCGCGGGCCTGCCCGCGCACACCCCTGAGGCGCCGGAGCGGCCGATCGGACGGGTGTCGCTCGGCGTGCTGTTCGCCTCGCTGATGTTCAAGGTGCCGGTGCTCGCGGCGATCGCGCTGTTCTTCGCGCTGGTGGCGTTCGGCATCGTCTTTCATGAGCTCGCGGTGCTCGCGGTGGCGGTGCCGCTCCTGCTCGGGCTGCTGCGCGGGGTCATCGCCCCGCTGGTGCTCTACACGGAGTTCGCGATCGCGGTCGCGCCCGACGGGATGCGGTTGCGCTACGGCCTGTTCGAGACCCGCACGCAGACCGTGCCGCCGGGCCGGATCCAGGCGGTGCGGGTGGTGGAGCCGCTGATGTGGCGGGCGTTCGGCTGGGCGCGGGTCGAGGTGACCGTCGCGGGCTACGGCGGGGATCGGCAGGCGCTGTCGTCGACCCTGGTGCCGGTCGCGCCGACTTACGCGGCGTTCGCTCTCGTGGCGGAGGTGTTCCCGGGGGTCGCGCTGGAGCGCATCACCTTGGTGGAGGGGGAGTCGGCGCACGCGGCGGCGGGCACGTCGGCCGAGGTGTTCGTGACGCGCCGGGGCAGGTTCTGCCGGATGTGGGACGTCGTCGCGCTGGCGCGCGCGCAGTCCGTCCGGATGACGGCGACGCCGTGGCAGCGGCTGTTCGGCCGGGCGACCGTGCACGTCGATGTGCCGCCCGGACCGGTGCACGTCGCGGCCGTGGACCGGGACATGGTCGGGGCGCGGGAGATGGCCGACGACGCGGTCGCGCGGGCCGACCGGGCGCGCGCCCTCGCGGTGCGGCCGGAGCGGTGGGCCCGCTGAGATGCGAACGGCCGGCGGTCCCGTGGGGACCGCCGGCCGTTCAAGGACCGACTTAGAAGTCGTTCTTGACGACGACGCCGCTGTCGGTGCAGGAGCCGCTGGCGATGCCCAGGATCGCGATGCCGTTGCCGCAGAGGTTGATCGGGATCGAGATCGGGGCGATCAGCTGGATGCCCGTGAGGAGGCCGGTGTTGTTGTTGTTCTCCG
The DNA here is from genome assembly GCF_003751225.1 of Actinocorallia herbida. Taxonomy (NCBI): domain Bacteria; kingdom Bacillati; phylum Actinomycetota; class Actinomycetes; order Streptosporangiales; family Thermomonosporaceae; genus Actinocorallia; species Actinocorallia herbida. Next base: position 8,765,843 of record NZ_RJKE01000001.1, on the reverse strand, counting down.
GCCCGTCGTTACCGCCGTTGCTGGCGAACGCCTGGCCGGCGCCGCCGAGCACGCCGAAGGCGGTGATGGCGAGCAGACCGGTGCCGGCGATTTTCTTGAGCGACATTGAAGGAGATCCTCCTGGTACGTGGACGAAGCATCGGAGCAATGCCGCCCCGAACTCTCACGTGGAGTAGTTATTCAGCTACTCGCCGGTAGTGGGTCGCTAATTCGAGCACGATTACTCGATTAGGAGGCAAGGATCACCATCCCTTTACCTTCTGGCGTCGCTATGTCCGGGAATCTGGCGGGTCTCCGGCGACACGCGTGTGCCACGCTTGTGGCGTGATCGGGTGGCGCGAAGCGATGGAGGGGGCTCTCTACGGCCCCGAGGGCTTCTATCGGACGCAGAGTCCAAGAAGACATTTCCGGACTTCAGTGCATGTGTCCCCGGTGTTCGCGGAGGCGGTCGCGAGGCTTCTCGCGACGGTCGACACGGCACTCGGCGGGCCCGCCCGGCTCGACTTCGTCGACATGGGGGCGGGCGACGGGGCGCTGGCCGAAGGGGTGCTCGCCGCCTTGCCGGAAGAGCTGCGCGCGAGGGTGCGGGCGACCGCCGTCGAGGTGGCGCCCCGGCCGTCGCGGACGGTGCCGGGCCTGGTCTGGGCGACCGAGCCGCCCGCGCGGATCACCGGGCTCGTGGTCGCCAACGAGTGGCTCGACAACGTGCCGCTCGACCTCGCGGTGCGCACCCCGGAGGGGCCCCGGCTCGTGCTCGTCGACGGTTCGGGACGCGAGGGGACGGGCCGGGAACCGGATCCGGCGGACCTCGCGTGGCTGGTCCGGTGGTGGCCGGACTCGCGGTGGCCCGAAGGGGAGCGCGCCGAGATCGGGCGTACCCGGGACGTCGCCTGGGCGGGGCTGGTCGACCGGCTGGACGCGGGCCTCGCCGTCGCCGCGGACTACGCCCACGACGCGGAGACGCGGCGGCCCACCTTGACCGGGTACCGCGACGGACTCGCCGTCGCGCCCGTCCCGGACGGCACCTGCGACATCACCGCACATGTCGCCCTCGACTCGGCGGCCGAGGCCGCGGTGCGGGCCGCGGTGGAGCAGGCCGTCTCGCCGGGCGCCAGGCCGACCGGCGAGACGGCCGTGAAGGCCGCTTCGCGGGGCGTCGCGGAGGCAGGGAGCGTGCCCGCGACGGCCTTCCCGAGACTCCCCCTGGTGACGGTCCGCACCACCCAGCGCGCGGCGCTGCGCGCTCTCGGCGTGACCGGCGCCCGGCCGCCGCGGGAGCTCGCGGTGGCCGATCCCCGCGCCTACCTGCGGAGCTTGACGCGGGCCGGGGAGTCCGCCGAACTGACCGATCCCGGAGGGCTCGGCGGGTTCGGCTGGCTGATGCAATCCAGGGGGGTGCGCCTCGACGGGTTCGCGGAGGCCGAACCCAGGGCGACCGCCGCCCACGGCCTGACCGGGTGAGCACCGGACCGGCGGTCGCCGGGACCCCTGAATCCATCCGGGAGATCCTCCTTAGGCGCCTCCCTTCACGGTGTGTGATGGTGGTGTGGCAGAAACCACCTTCGCCCCTGGTGGGCGCGGGCGGCTATGGCCCCGAAGCGACCTTTTGGTGACCACGGGTCAGGGCGGGTGTCAGGAGAGCAGCTCCAGGGGTTGGGTACCCTTGGCTGTCGCAACCGTCCGGTACCCCTTGCGAGGACTGGAACGTTCATGGAAATGCCTTCTCAGCGACCCGGCAGGCTCAAGGTCGGGGTCGTCGGCGCGGGCCGTGTCGGCACCGTGCTGGCCGCGGCTCTGCAGCGTGCCGGGCACCCCGTCGCCGCCGCGTCGGCGGTCTCGTCGCGCCCGCGCGCCGAAGCGATCCTGCCCGGGGTGCCGTTCCTCGCGCCCCAGGAGGTCGTCGGGGCCGCGGACCTTGTGCTGCTGACCGTCCCGGACGACGAGCTCGCCGGGCTCGCCGCGGGGATCGTCGCCGCCGGAGTTCCCGTGCAAGGCAAGTTGTTCGCTCACGCCAGCGGACGGCACGGCGCAGGCGTCCTCGACCCTTTGACGCGTGAGGGCGGGCTGCCCTTGGCGCTGCACCCCGTCATGACCTTCACCGGCCGCCCCGATGATCTGGCCCGCCTCGCCGGGATCTCCTTCGGCGTCACCGCTCCGGGGCCGCTCCGCCCGATCGCCGAGGCCCTGGTCTTCGAGATGGGCGCCGAGCCCGTGTGGATCGAGGAGGAGAACCGCACCCTGTACCACGCGGCCCTCGCCGCGGGCGCGAACCACCTGGTCACGCTGGTCGTGGAGGCGTCCGGGCTGCTGGGCAAGGCGGGGGTCGCCGAACCCGGCAGGATGCTCGGCCCGCTGCTGGGCGCCGCCCTCGACAACGCCCTGCGCCTCGGCGGCCAGGGGCTGACGGGGCCGGTCGCGCGCGGGGACGCGGGCACGGTCGCCGATCACGTGGCCGCGCTGGCGAAGGCCGAGCCCGACGCCATCGCCGCCTATCTGGCCCTCGCCCGGCGCACGGCCGACCTGGCCCTGGACGCCGGACTGCTCAAGCCGGAGGACGCCGAGCGGCTGCTCGGCGCGCTGTCGGACCCCCGCCGAACGGAAGGACCCCGATGATCGTGCACACCGTCGCCGACCTCCGCCGGGCGCGCAGGGCGCTGCCCGGCCGGGTCGCCCTCGTCCCGACGATGGGGGCGCTGCACGCAGGGCACCGCGCCCTGGTCCGGGCGGCCAAGGAGGCCGCCGACCATGTCGTGGTGAGCGTCTTCGTGAACCCGCTCCAGTTCGGCGAGCAGGCGGATCTCGACCGCTATCCGCGCACCCTGGAGGCGGACGCGGCGATCTGCGCCGAGGAGGGCGCCGAGCTCGTCTTCGCGCCGTCCGTGGACGACGTCTACCCCCTGCCGCTCGAGGTCTCGGTGAGGACCGGGCGGATGGGCGAGATCGTCGAGGGCGCGGCGCGTCCCGGGCATTTCGACGGGATGGCGACGGTCGTGGCCAAGCTCTTCGGCATGGTCCGGCCCGATCTGGCGTTCTTCGGGCAGAAGGACGCGCAGCAGCTCGCGATCGTGCGGCGGCTGGTGGCCGACCTGAACCTCGATCTGGAGATCGTCGCGGTGCCGACGGTCCGGGAGGCCGACGGATTCGCCCTGTCCAGCAGGAACCGGTTCCTGTCGGCGGCGGAGCGGGTGACCGGCCTCGCCCTGTCCCGGGCGCTCTTCGCGGGCCGTGACGCCGTCGCGGGCGGTCCCGGGTCGGTGCTCGCCGCGGCGGAACCCGTTCTCGCGGCGGCCGCCAAGGAGGACCCTCCGCTGCTCCTGGACTACCTCGTGCTGGCCGACCCGGCCACCTTCACCCCCGTCGCCTCCGGACACCGAGGTCCGGCTGTACTCGCCGTCGCAGGACGCGTCGGCGCCACCCGGCTGATCGACAACCTCCCCCTGGAGTTCTGATGTTCCGCACCATGTTCAAGTCCAAGATCCACCGCGCCACCGTCACCCAGGCCGACCTGCACTACGTGGGCTCGGTGACGATCGACGCCGATCTGCTGGACGCCGCCGACCTGCTGCCCGGCGAGCAGGTGCACATCGTGGACATCACCAACGGCGCCCGGCTGGAGACCTATGTCATCGAGGGGCCGCGCGGCACCGGGGTGATCGGCATCAACGGCGCCGCGGCGCACCTGGTGCACCCGGGCGACCTCGTGATCATCATCAGCTACGCGGCGATGACCGACGCGGACGCCCGCGCCTTCAAGCCCTCGGTCGTGCACGTGGACGGTGCCAACAAGATCGTCCTGCTCGGGGACGACCCGGCCGAGCCCGTCCCCGGCACCGACACCCGCCGTCCGGACCTCGTGGGCTGAATCGGGCGGACAGGACGACCGGCGGACGGGTGGCGTAGGGATGTCTGGTGACGTTCCAGACTTTGTTCGACACCCCCGGAGGAATGCCTCAAATGGGTTTACTGTCATACTGACGAAAACCCCCGAGGAGGGCCCGATGATCAAGGAGCGCGCGGCAGGAGTGCCGGGCTGGACCGTGGAAACCGACGTCGTCGTGATCGGATCCGGCATCGCCGGGCTCGTCGCGGCGATCCGCGCCTCCGGGCACGGGCGCGTCCTGCTGGTCACCAAGGCGCTCCTCGACGCGGGCTCCACCCGGTGGGCGCAGGGCGGCATCGCCGCGGCGCTGGCCCCCGACGACAGCCCCGCCGACCACCTCGCCGACACGCTCACCGCGGGCGTCGGACTCTGCGACGAGGAGGCCGTCCGGATCCTCGTCACCGAGGGACCCGACGCGGTCCGCCGGCTGATCGACACCGGCGCCCACTTCGACCTCGCCTCTGACGGCTCGGTGTCGCTCACCCGCGAGGGCGGGCACCACCGGCGCCGCATCGCGCACGCCGGTGGCGACGCGACGGGCGCGGAGATCAGCCGGGCGCTGCTCGCCGCGCTCAAGCAGACCGACGGCGTCGAGGTCATCGAGCACGCGCTCGTCCTCGACCTGCTGACGGCCGGCGGACGCGCCGCGGGCGTCACCCTGCACGTCATGGGGGAGGGCTCGCGCGACGGCGTGGGCGCGGTCCGAGCCAGGGCCGTCGTCCTGGCGACGGGCGGGCTCGGCCAGGTCTTCGCGGCGACCACCAACCCGGAGGTCTCCACCGGTGACGGGGTCGCGCTCGCGCTGCGCGCCGGGGCCGAGGTCGCCGACCTGGAGTTCGTGCAGTTCCACCCGACCGTCATGTGGCTCGGACCGGACGCCGAAGGCCAGCAGCCGCTCATCTCCGAAGCCGTGCGCGGTGAAGGCGCGCACCTCGTGGACGCGTCCGGGGAGCGCTTCATGACGGGCCGCCACGAACTCGCTGAGCTGGCCCCGCGTGACGTCGTCGCCAAGGGCATCATGAACCGGATGCGGGAGACGGGCGAGCCCTGCATGTGGCTCGACGGCCGCCACCTCGGCGCCGCGTTCTGGGAGTCGCGCTTCCCCAACATCCTGGCGAGCTGCCGGCGCCACGGCGTGGACCCCGTCACCGACCCGATCCCCGTGGTCCCCGCCGCGCACTACGCCAGCGGGGGCGTCATGACCGACCTCTACGGCCGCACCTCCATCCCGGGCCTCTACGCCTGCGGGGAAGTCGCCTGCACGGGCGTGCACGGTGCCAACCGCCTCGCCTCCAACTCGCTGCTCGAAGGGCTCGTCTTCGCCGAGCGCATCGGAGAAGCGGTCAAGGACGACCTCGCAAGGCAGGTCGTGGCGGCCGAGCCGTCCGGCGGGACCGCAGGGCTGCTCGATCCGACGGTGCGCGCGGAGGTCCAGAGGGTGATGAGCGCCTACTGCGGCGTCCTGCGCAGCGCGGACGGCCTCGCGGAGGCGGAGCGCGCCCTCGCGCGGCTCGCCGGGCTGACGTCCGCGCAGCCGTGCGTGGAGGCATGGGAGGCGACCAACCTTCACCAGGTCGCCACCGCCGTCGTCGCGGCGGCAGCGCGGCGCACCGAGACCCGCGGCAGCCACTGGCGCGAGGACTTCCCCGACCGCGACGACGCCGCGTGGCGCGGTCGCCTGGTCGGTCGGGCCGGGCGGGCCCCGGGCTCTGGGAACGGCTACGAACTGGCCTTCCACCCCGCGGGCGGGCCCGCGAACAAGACGACTGCATCGAAGGGCGAGTGATGACACCGGAGCTTCAGGCGCGGCTGCGCGCCGAGGGACTCGAGCCGGAGCGGGTGGCGAAGGTCGTGCGCGTCGCGCTGGCCGAGGACGGCGACGTCGACGTGACGAGCGAGCCGATCTTCGACCCGGCACAGGTGTCCACCGCCGATTTCACCGCGCGCGGCGAGGGCGTCGTGGCGGGTCTGCTGGTGGCCGAGGCCGTGTTCGAGATCCTGCTCGGCGACCGGGCGTCCCTGGAACCGAAGGTGAAGGACGGAGAGCGCGTCGGCAAGGGCGACGTTCTCCTGACCGTCACCGCGCCGACGGTCGGGCTGCTGCGCGCCGAGCGGATAGCGCTGAACTTCCTTACGCACCTGTCCGGCATCGCCACCCAGACGGCGCGGTGGGTGGCGGCGTTGGAGGGCACCAAGGCACGGGTCCGCGACAGCCGCAAGACGCTGCCCGGCCTTCGCGGCCTGCAGAAATGGGCGGTGCGCTGTGGCGGCGGGGTGAACCACCGGATGTCCCTCCAGGACGCCGCGCTCATCAAGGACAACCATGTCGCGGCGGCCGGAGGCGTCACCGCGGCCTTCCAGGCGGTGCGCGCGCGTTACCCGGAGCTGCACATCCAAGTCGAAGTGGACACCCTGGACCAGCTTCAGGAGGCCTTGACGGCCGGAGCCACCGACATTCTGCTGGACAATATGACGGACTCCACGATGGCCGAGGCGGTAAGCCTGACGGCCGGTCGAGCGACCCTCGAAGCGTCTGGCGGTCTCTCCCTGGACAGGGCACGAGACGCCGCCGTGACCGGTGTGGATTACCTTGCGGTCGGCGGGTTGACGCATTCCGCGTCCGCCCTCGACATCGGCCTTGACTTCCGTCCAGTAGCGGGGACCTGATGCTTCTCACCATCGACGTCGGCAACACCCACACCGTGCTCGGCCTTTTCGAGGCCGAGGAGGTGATCGAGCACTGGCGCATCAACACCGATCCGCGCCGCACCGCGGACGAGATCGCGGTCGTGCTCCAGGGCCTGGTCAACCAGAGCCCACTGCTCGTCGACACCGATATCAGCGGGATCGCGCTGTGCTCGACCGTGCCGTCGGTGCTGCACGAGATGCGCGAGATGTGCCGCAGGTACTACGGCGACGTGCCCGCGGTCATCGTCGAGCCGGGGGTGAAGACGGGCGTTCCGGTCCGGATGGACAACCCCAAGGAGGTCGGGTCCGACCGGATCGTCAACTCCCTGGCCGCCATCAACATGTACGGCGGTCCGGCGATCGTCGTCGACTTCGGCACCGCGACGACGTTCGACTGCATCTCGGCCAAGGGCGAGTACGTGGGCGGGGCGATCGCGCCGGGCATCGAGATCTCCATCGACGCGCTGTCGGTCCGCGGCGCCCAGCTGCACAAGATCGAACTGGTCCGGCCCCGGCACGTCATCGCCAAGAACACCGTCGAGGCGCTCCAGTCGGGCATCATCTTCGGCTTCGCGGGCCAGGTGGACGGCCTGGTCGACCGGATGGCCGAGGAGCTGTGCGACAACCCCGACGACGTCAAGGTCGTCGCGACGGGCGGCCTGGCCCCCCTCGTCCTTGAGGAGGCCCGCAGCATCGACGCCTTCGAGCCCTGGCTCACCCTCCACGGCCTCCGCCTCATCTACGAACGCAACATCGGCGGCTCGTAGTTCACCGGCCCGACCTCCGGCCCTAGGGGGCCCGCGGTCGGGCGTGTGATCGGGCGCTTGAGATCCCTGGGCTGTGTTCGCCGGCCCGACCTCCGGCCCTGGGGGGCCTGCGGTCGGGCGTGTGATCGGGCGCTTGAGATCCCTGGGCCGCCCCTTCGGCCCTTGGGGGCCTACGGGGCGGTCCAGGGGCGCCCGATCACGTGTGCGGCCGCGCCTGACGGCGCTCCCTGGAAGGCCGGTCAGGTCGGCGGCGACGGGAGTTCTCCATATATCGCGTTCGCGTTGGAAATTGGGGCTCGGTAGCCTGACACCGTGAGTGAGCAGACCTTCGACGCGTCCCAGGGCGACGGCTATGCCGATGCGCCCGAGCAGATGCGCGTCCGCCTCGAGAAGGTGGCGCGACTGCGGGAGAGCGGCATCGACCCTTACCCGGTGAATTTCCCGCGCACGCACACCATCGCCGAGGTGCGCGCCAAATACCCCGAGCTGGAGCCGGGCACCGAGACGGGTGAGAAAGCCGCGATCACCGGGCGCGTCATGCTCTCGCGGATCGGCGGCAAGCTGTGCTTCGCGACCCTGCGCGACGGCACGGGCGACCTCCAGGTGATGATCTCCCTCGCCGGGGTCGGCGAGGAGGCGCTGGCCGCCTGGAAGAGCGACATCGACCTCGGCGACCACGTCGGCGTCGTGGGCGAGATCATCTCGTCCAAGCGCGGCGAGCTCTCGGTCATGGCCGAGAGCTTCGTGCTGACGTCCAAGTGCCTGCGGCCGCTGCCGGAGAAGCACGCGGGTCTCACCGACCCCGAGGCGCGTGTCAGGTACCGCTACGTCGACCTCATCGTCAACGACGAGGCGCGCAAGATGGCGCGGCTGCGCAGCGACACGGTGCGCGCGGTCCGCGACTTCTGGCACGAGGAGGGGTACCTCGAGGTCGAGACCCCGATGCTCCAGCCGATCCACGGCGGTGCGGCGGCCCGGCCGTTCAAGACGCACATCAACGCCTACGACATGGAGATGTACCTGCGCATCGCCATCGAGCTGTACCTCAAGCGGCTCGTCGTCGGCGGCGTGGAGAAGGTCTTCGAGATCAACCGGAACTTCCGGAACGAGGGCGCGGACTCGACGCACAACCCCGAGTTCACCATGCTCGAGGCCTACGGCACCTACCTCGACTACAACGACATGGCCGACCTCACCCAGCGCATGTACCAGAAGGCCGTGGTGGCCGCGCTGGGCCACTCGGTGGTCGTGCACGAGGGCCGGGAGTACGACCTCGGCCTGCCGGTGTGGCCGCGCATCACGCTTTTCGGCGCGGTGTCGGAGGCGCTGGGCGAGGAGATCACCCCGCACACGGCGATCGAGCAGGTCCGCAAGCTCGCCGACGCGCGTGAGATCCACTGGGACCCCAAGTGGGGCCAGGGCAAGCTGGTCCAGGAGATCTTCGAGGAGCTGGTGGAGCACACGCTGCTCCAGCCGACCTTCGTGATGGACTACCCGCTGGAGACCTCCCCGCTGACCAGGGAGCACCGGGCGGAGCCGCTGCTGACCGAGAAGTGGGACCTCATCGGGTTCGGCACCGAGCTGGGCACCGCCTACTCGGAGCTGGTCGACCCGATCGAGCAGCGGCGGCGGCTCACCGAGCAGTCGCTGCTGGCCGCCGGGGGCGACCCCGAGGCGATGCAGCTCGACGAGGACTTCCTGCGGGCGCTGGAGTACGCGATGCCGCCCACCGGCGGCATGGGCGCCGGCATCGACCGGATGATCATGGCCTTCACCGGCAAGAACATCCGCGAGACGATCCTCTTCCCGCTGGTCAAGCCGGGCTCATGAGGCCGACTCCCGGATCACCAGTTCCGGGGTGAGCACGATGTTCCGGCCTTCCGCGCCGGCGAGCGCCAGTTCCGTCGCGATCCTGCCGAGATCGCGGCGGGGCTGGCGCACCGTGGTCAGGGGCACCACCGCGGTGGCGGCGAGCGCGATGTCGTCGTAGCCGACCACCGCCACTTCCTGGGGGATCTTCACCCCGCCCCGCACGAGCTCGTTGACGACGCCGATGGCCATGAGGTCGTTCGCGCACAGGACGCCGTCGGGGAGCGTTCCAAAGTCCATGAGGCGCTGCGCGGCGTGTCGGCCCGCCTCGGTGGTCAGTCCGGGCTCGGCGATGGTCAGCGGCGGGGCGTGCCCTGACCTGGTCAGCGCGCGCAGGACCCCCGCGCGGCGCTGGCGCAGCGGCGGGGTCTCCGGTTCCGCGGTGACGAACGCGAGGTCGTGCCGGCCGATCGCGGTGAGGTGCTCGGCGGCGAGCCGCCCGCCCTCGACGTGGTCGACGCCGACCGAGCAGGCGCCCGCGCCGGGGATCTTCCGGTCGACCAGGACGACGGAGACGCCATGGGCGCGCAGCCGCCCTATCCGTCGCGCGTCGAGCCCCACGGGGGTCACGATGAGCCCTGAGACGCCCTGCTCCTCGAGGAAGTCGACACAGCGCCGCTCCTTCTCCGGGGAGCCCTCGCTGGTGCACCACAGGACGTCGAAGCCGAACTCGTTCAGCGCGGCCTCCGCGCCGCGTGCGACGTCGGTGAAGTAGGGGTTGGCGATGTCCTCAACGAGTACTCCGAGTGTTCGTCCCGAGCCCTTGCGGAGGGCGCGGGCCGCCTCGTTGCGGACGAATCCCAGCTCCTCGATCGCGGCGAGCACCCGGACTCTGGTCGCTTCGGCCACCTGTTCTGGCCGGTTTAGGACATTCGAAACGGTCCCAACTGAGACTCCCGCACGCCGCGCCACCTCACGAATACTTGCTCGCATCAGCCCACTCCCCTCCGGTCCGGGACGTGTTCTCGCAGGTTAACGCCATATCGTTCGCGCAAGGCCGTCCTGGACGGCACGGGATGTGGCGGGATGATCACTTTTAGCGCTCTTTGGGACCTTGACGGTCCAGATCCGGCCGCCTAGCGTTCCGGACCGTAGGGACCTTGAAACGATTCACGGACCGGGAAGGGGAAGGCTGCAACCGATGTCCCCTCCCTCAAGCCGACGTTACTCACAGTTCCCCGCGAACGGCCCGCAAACGACGCATCGGCCGAGTCCGGCCACCGAACACAACCGAGACCGAGAACCATTGCCCGTGCAGCCCACAGGCTGCGCCCCCGCGGTCGCACCATCGACGAGGGAGGAATGGAGTGGAACAGGCCATGCTCGCACGCAGGGCGTTCGACGAACCTCGGCTGAGCGAGGACGAACTGAAGTTGCTCGCCCAGATCGCCAGTGGAGTCACCGCCGACGTCGCGGCGCGCAAGCTTGAGCTGAGCGCCCGGACCCTGCGCCGCAGGCTCCGGACCATCTGCGACCGGCTCGACGTCAACACCCCCATCGAGGCCGTCGTCTGGGCGGCCCGCAGGCAGCTCATCTGATCCACCGGCCCGCCCGTGGGAACCCCTCCGTTCCCGCGGGCGGCGTCGTGCCGGGAGCGTCGTCCCCGGGCGCGCGGGCCCGGGGCTCAGGCCAGGCGCACGGCGCCCGCGAACGGCCGGCCGGCGATGGGCGCGATCTTCACGACGTCACCGGTCTGCGGCGCGTGGACCATCTGCCCGTCGCCGAGGTACAGGCCGACGTGGTGCAGATCGCTGTAGAAGAAGACGAGGTCTCCCGGCTGGAGGTCGTCCTGGGAGATGTGCGTGCCGGCGTTCCACTGGCTGCCCGTGTAGTGCGGAAGGCTGATACCGACCTGGCGGTAGGCCCACATGACCAGCCCTGAGCAGTCATAGGAGCTGGGGCCCGCGGCGCCCCACACGTACGGCTTGCCGAGCTGGCCCAGCGCGTACCGCAGCGCCTCGGCGGCCTTGCCGGCGCCCGGCACCGGCGGGATGTCGACGACCTTGCCCGGGTCCTCGCGGACGATCTTGTCCCGGATCTCGGTGTACTGGTCCTTCAGCTCGTCCTGCCGGTCGGTGAGCTGTGTCTTGAGGTCGCGCACCTGCTTGGCCCGGTCGTCCGCGGACTTCTGCGCCCGGTTCGCGGACTGCATCGCCGACAGCAGCGTCATGACGCGCGTGCCGTCCTGGTTGGCGAAGTAGCTGAGGGTGGCGCTCTGGTCGAGGAACGTCTGGGGGTCGTTCGAGGTGGCCAGCAGGAACGCCTGGTCGGTGGCGGTGCCACCGGACATGTAGCTGGTGGCGGCCAGGGTGCCGACACGCTCGGCGGCGCCTTCCATGGCCTTCTGCTGCCGCTTGGCGTTCTCCCGGGCGACCTTCGCGGCGCGCTCGGCCTGCTTCAGCTTGACCTTGAGACCGTTGATCTCCTCGCTGACGGTCTCCAGTTCCTCGTGGATCGCCTCGATCTTCTTCATCGGATCCGGCTCGGCGTGCGCCGTACCGGGGATCACGATGGAGGAGGCGAGCAGGCCGCAGGCGATGGCGAGCAGACGGCTTCGGACGTGCTTCACGGTCTTCCTCTCCTGGGCCCGCCTAGGGCTCGGTCGAGGAGACTAACGAAAACCGGGGTCCGTGCCAACCGGAACCGAACATGGGTCGGCGAAAGCTCCGCCCTGCGGATAGTCTCATGCTCACTATGGAGTTGACGATCCGCCGGGCGCGTACGCCCGATGTCCGTGCTATCCGGAGGCTGGTCGAGACCTATGGCGGGGACAGCCGCCGTCTGCTCCAGAAGAGCACGGTCACGCTCTATGAGGACATGCAGGAGTTCTGGGTGGCGGACGCCCCCGGAAACGGCGGGGTCATCGGCTGCGGCGCCCTGCATGTGATGTGGGAGGACCTCGCCGAGGTGCGGACCGTCGCAATCGACCCCGAATGCAGGGGGCTCGGCATCGGCCACCAGATCGTCGAGCGGCTGCTGGAGACCGCCCGGGATCTTGGCGTGCGGCGGGTTTTCTGCCTCACCTTCGAAGTGGACTTCTTCGCGCGCCACGGCTTCACTGAGATCCAGGGCACGCCGGTGCAGCACGACGTCTATGAAGAGCTGCTGCGCTCCTATGACGACGGTGTGGCGGAGTTCCTTGATCTGGACCGGGTGAAGCCGAACACCCTGGGCAACACCCGGATGCTGCTTCGCTTGGAGGAATGACGTCATCATGAGTGGACCCCCCAACCCGTATGGCCCCGGAGGGGGATATGGGCCGCCCCCGCCACACGGTCGGCCTCCTCAGGGACCTGGATTTCAGGGGCGGCCGGGATATCCCGATCCCGCGCAGTCCCGCGGCGGGCCTTCGGCCCCGCCGCCGCAAGTGCCGCCGCGTCCGGCGGGCCCGCATCCCGCCGAAAGCCTTCCTCTCGCGGCATTCCGGCCGCGCGCCCTGGCCCGGCTGATCGACGCCGGACTCGTATGGGCCGGCGGTTTCGCGGTGCTGTTCCCGATCGTGCTCGCCTCCATCGGGGTGAACAAGGAAGAAGACGGAGTCTGGTCCACGCCGGTGCTGTGGACCACTTTCATCGTCGTCGCGGTCATCCCGTTCCTCTACGAGGCGATCCAGCTCGCGGTCTGGGGCCGTACGCTGGGCAAACGGCAGGTCGGCCTGCGGGTCGTGCTCGCCGATCCGGCGGGGGACGCGCTGCCGATCACGACGGCCGTCTACCGGGCCGCGATCAACAATCTCGGCTACATGCTGGGCATTTTTCTGTTCCTGCTCCTCGGCGTGAAGGTGTGGTCCTTCTTCATCTTCCTCATGTTCGTCGCGGCCGCCGGGGTGTTCATGGCCTACGCCTGGTCCGTCTGGGACAGGCCGCTCTTCCAGAGCATCCATGACCGATACGCCGGTACTGTCGTGGTAGATGACCGGGCGGAGTGGTCATAGGGTCAGGCCATAAGGCCCCCCTCTTAGGGGAGATGCTCATCACAGTGAAGGCCGTCCGGGCGCATCTGCCGGACGGCCTTCGTTGCGTCCTGGGGGCTTCAAGCAATTCTCACCCTTATCGCCGGGTATATCTCATGTGGGTGTGCACGGGCGCCGCGGGGATGGGTTAAAGGTGGCATCTGCGTTGGATTCGGGTGGGAATCCATGATCGACTTGTCGGCTGAGATGGCCTCGGCATGAATCTCCCGTTGGAATCCGGGCCGATTACGGTCCGTCACATCGTGGGAGCGAAAACTCTGGCGGGCGCTGAATTGTCATCTGCAGTCGTCGGGTATATCTTTGTCAACCGAATGAACTATCGCCGGGCTCGCCCGATCGGTGCGCGACCTATCGGTGTCCGACTCGTGTGCCCCGGCTCTACCGATTGCTGAAAGGCCAGCCCCATGGCACGCGAAACTATTGTTCGTCTGGTCGACGATCTCGACGGCGGCGCGGCGGACGAGACGGTGTCGTTCTCGCTCGATGGCGCGGCCTATGAGATCGACCTGAGCGCCGAGAACGCCAAGAAGCTGCGCGATTCTCTCTCCTCCTTCGTGGAGCACTCCCGCCGCGCCGGTTCGGCCAAGCGCGGGCGCACCGCGGGACCGGCCAAGCGTGGCGCTTCCAACCGCGAGCGCAGCGCCGACATCCGGGCCTGGGCCAAGGGCCAGGGCATCAAGGTCAACGAGCGGGGTCGCATCCCCGCCTCGGTGGTGGAGCAGTACGACGCCGCGCACTAGACGCACGCTGCACTGAACGAGCGAACGGCCCGATCCGCCCAGCGCGGAGTCGGGCCGTTCGCTTGTGGCGTATCGGAAAGTCCCGACCGGAGCGGGAAACTGCGCGTCTCCAGGGGTACTCGTGGGAGGAGAGCCCCAATAGGTCGTTCGCCTGTGGCGTATCGGGAACACGGCACGCTCAGTCGGTAGTTGGATGAGGATGAACAGCCCCAGCACTGGGAAGGCCTTCACCTGAAGACCTCCTGCGGGGCGGTGTGAGGGAGCGACGAGATGTTCGAAAGGTTCACCGACCGTGCACGGCGGGTGGTCGTCCTGGCCCAAGAAGAGGCCAGGATGCTCAACCACAACTACATCGGCACCGAGCACATCCTCCTTGGCTTGATCCACGAGGGTGAAGGTGTCGCCGCCAAGGCCCTCGAAAGCCTGGGGATCAGTCTCGAAGCCGTGCGCCAGCAGGTCGAGGAGATCATCGGCCAGGGTCAGCAGGCGCCGTCGGGGCACATCCCCTTCACCCCGCGCGCCAAGAAGGTGTTGGAGCTGTCGCTGCGCGAGGCGCTGCAGCTCGGCCACAACTACATCGGCACCGAGCACATCCTGCTCGGCCTGATCCGCGAGGGCGAAGGCGTCGCGGCGCAGGTCCTGGTGAAGCTGGGCGCCGACCTCAACCGGGTCCGCCAGCAGGTCATCCAGTTGCTGCACGGCTACCAGGGGAAGGAGGCGACGGCGACCGGCACCGCTACGGAGTCCGCTCCCTCCACGTCCCTGGTGCTCGACCAGTTCGGCCGCAACCTGACCCAGGCCGCCCGTGAGGGCAAGCTCGACCCGGTCATCGGCCGGGACAAGGAGATCGAGCGGGTCATGCAGGTGCTGTCCCGCCGCACCAAGAACAACCCGGTGCTGATCGGTGAGCCCGGCGTCGGCAAGACCGCGGTCGTCGAGGGGCTCGCGCAGAAGATCGTCAAGGGCGAGGTCCCCGAGACGCTCAAGGACAAGCAGCTCTACACGCTCGACCTCGGCGCGCTGGTCGCCGGTTCGCGTTACCGCGGTGACTTCGAGGAGCGCCTGAAGAAGGTGCTCAAGGAGATCCGCACCCGCGGCGACATCATCCTGTTCATCGACGAGCTGCACACCCTGGTCGGGGCGGGCGCCGCCGAGGGCGCGATCGACGCCGCCAGCATCCTGAAGCCGATGCTGGCCCGCGGCGAGCTCCAGACCATCGGCGCCACGACGCTGGACGAGTACCGCAAGTACCTGGAGAAGGACGCCGCCCTGGAGCGGCGCTTCCAGCCCATCCAGGTCGCCGAGCCGTCCCTGTCGCACACCATCGAGATCCTCAAGGGCCTGCGGGACAGGTACGAGGCGCACCACCGCGTCTCGATCACCGACGGCGCCCTCGTGGCGGCCGCCCAGCTCGCCGACCGCTACATCTCCGACCGGTTCCTGCCGGACAAGGCGATCGACCTCATCGACGAGGCCGGGTCGCGGATGCGCATCCGCCGCATGACCGCGCCGCCGGACCTGCGCGAGTACGACGAGAAGATCGCCGACGTCCGTCGGGAGAAGGAGTCCGCGATCGACGCGCAGGACTTCGAGAAGGCCGCCGCCCTGCGCGACAAGGAGAAGCAGCTCCTGGCCGCCAAGGCGCAGCGGGAGAAGGAGTGGAAGGCCGGCGACATGGACGTCGTCGCCGAGGTCACCGAGGAGCTCATCGCCGAGGTCCTGGCGACCGCCACCGGCATCCCGGTCTTCAAGCTGACCGAGGAGGAGTCCGCGCGGCTCCTGCGCATGGAGGACGAGCTGCACCGGCGCGTCATCGGCCAGGAGGACGCCATAAGGGCTCTCTCCCAGTCGATCCGGCGTACCCGTGCGGGTCTGAAGGACCCCAAGCGTCCCGGTGGCTCGTTCATCTTCGCCGGCCCGTCCGGTGTCGGTAAGACCGAGCTGTCGAAGACCGTCGCGGAGTTCCTGTTCGGCGACGAAGAGGCGCTGATCTCGCTCGACATGTCCGAGTACATGGAGAAGCACACCGTCTCGCGGCTGTTCGGCTCCCCGCCCGGCTACGTCGGGTACGAGGAGGGCGGCCAGCTGACGGAGAAGGTGCGGCGCAAGCCGTTCTCGGTGGTCCTGTTCGACGAGATCGAGAAGGCCCACCCGGACATCTTCAACTCGCTGCTGCAGATCCTGGAGGACGGTCGCCTGACCGACGCCCAGGGCCGGGTCGTGGACTTCAAGAACACCGTCATCATCATGACGACCAACCTCGGCACCCGGGACATCTCCAAGGGCCTGTCCATCGGCTTCGGCCGCGCGGACGACGCCAAGGGCGACTACGAGCGGATGAAGGCGAAGGTCGGCGAGGAGCTCAAGCAGCACTTCCGGCCCGAGTTCCTCAACCGTGTCGACGACATCGTGGTCTTCCACCAGCTCACGCCGAAGGAGATCATCCAGATCGTCGACCTGATGGTCGCCCGCCTGGACGAGCGCATGCGCGACCGGGACATGGGCATCGAGCTCAAGCAGTCCGCCAAGGACCTGCTGGCCGAGCGGGGCTACGACCCCGTGCTGGGCGCCCGGCCGCTGCGCCGGACCATCCAGCGGGAGATCGAGGACACCCTGTCCGAGAAGATCCTCTACGGCGACCTCAAGGCCGGCCAGATCGTCGTGGTCGACACCGAGGGCACGGGCGAGAACGCCAAGTTCACGTTCAAGGGCATGCCGAAGCCGTCGTCCGTCCCGGACGTCGCGGCGATCGAGGAGGCCTCTCCGCTGAACCTCAACAAGGACTGAGACCCGTCCTGAGCCATGGGCCCGCCCCCTTCGGGGATGCGGGCCCTTCGGCTTGTCCGGGGCCGCTTGAGACGGAAAGACCCGCAACCCCTCAGGGCCGCGAGCCCTTCCAATGTTCCCGACAAGGGCCCGGTGTTCCAAACAAGGGCCCTAGGACACCGCCGGTTTCCAGGGAGCGCCGCCAGGCGCGGAGAACCACGTGATCGGGCTCCCTGGGGCCGTCCCGCAGGCCCCCGGGCCGGAGGGACGGCCCCAGGCTCGTAAGAGCCCGATCACAGCCCGCCCGCAGGCCCCCCGGTCCGGAGGGCGGGCCAGATGGTAAGCCCCAGGGCCGGAGGGTGGGCCGACCAGCACGCCCGGCTAACTCGGCAGGGCGTATCTGCCGTCGTCCAGGGGGTCGACGAGGCCGTCGGCGATGAGGCCGTCCAGGGCGCGTTCGCGTTGGACGGCGTCGGACCACACGACGTCGAGGGCGGGCTTCTCGACGGGGTGGGAGGCGTCTCGGAGGACGGCGAGGAGCCGGCCGCGGCACTGCCGGTCGGTGCCGGCGTAGGTCTGGCCGCGGCGGGGCGGGCCGTCCCACGCAGGTTTGCCCGCCTTGTACCAGGCGCACTGGGCGATCACCGGGCAGTCGGCGCAGCGCGGGGAGCGGGCGGTGCAGATCAGCGCGCCCAGCTCCATGACGGCCACGGCCCAGGTCGCGGCGGTCTCGGCCTCCTCGGGGAGGAGTGACTCGGCCAGGCGGAGTTCCGCCGTCGTCTGGGATTTCGGCGGGTGCTCCTGGCCGGACTTCAGCCGGGCGAGGACCCTGCGGACGTTGGTGTCGAGGACGGCGTGCCGCTGGCGGAACGCGAAGCTGGCGACGGACGCCGCGGTGTAGGCGCCGACGCCGGGGAGGGCGAGGAGTTCGGCGTGGTCGGTGGGCACCTTGCCACCGTGCCGCTCGGTGATCGCGACGGCGCAGGCGTGCAGCCGCAGGGCGCGGCGCGGGTAGCCGAGCCGCCCCCAGGCGCGGACCGCCTCGCCGGACGGTTCCGCGGCGAGGCTCGCGGCGGTCGGCCAGCGTGCCATCCAGACGGTCCAGACGGGCAGGACCCGGTTGACCGGCGTCTGCTGGAGCATCAGCTCGCTCACCAGGATCGACCAGGGGGAGGCGGAGGGCGCGCGCCACGGCAGCTCGCGGGCGTGGACGGCGTACCAGGCGAGTATGGATTCGGTCGGCATCGCCGCCCAGCTTAGGGGGTGCGCGTGTCGCACGGTCCGCCGGAAGATCCAAAAAGCATACTGTCGGCATGGATTCGGGCACGCCGGGTTATGAGGATGAGGGTTACGCCGAGGCGTACTGGCGGCGCAGGGCGCTCGCGCTCGGCGCGGTGCTGCTGGTCGTCGGAGGGGTGGCCTGGAGCTGTATGGGCGGGGCGGAGGAGCCCCCCGTCCACAAGGCCGCGGGCACCGGTTCGGCGAGTCCGTCGCCGAGCGGGGCCAAGCCGGGCCCGGTGGTGGCGGCGAGCGGGAGCCCGAGCGCGACCGACCCGCTCGTCCTGCCGACGATCACCTACACCGCGACGGTCACCGCCACCGTGGCGGCGCCGCGCAGGCCGGGGGACGTCTGCGCCAAGAACAGCGTGGTCGCCAACATCACGCCGACCAGGCCGCAGTTCCGGCCCGGTGAGCGGCCGTCGTTCCGGCTGACCGTGGTCAACACCGGCGAGCTGGACTGCACGTTCGACGTCGGGGCCGAGCGGTTCGTCACGCGGATCACGACGGGGCCGTACAAGATCTGGTCGTCGGCGCACTGCCCCGCCTGGGCCGGCTCGTCGATCCAGCTGCTGCGCCGGGGCATCCCGTACGCGACGACGTTCGAGTGGAACCGCAGGCGCAGCTCCAGCGGGTGCGCGGCGGGGCAGGACAAGGTGTCGCCCGGCGAGTACACCGTGCGGGCGACCACGCGCGGGGTGAAGACGCCCAAGCAGACGTTCACGCTGCTCGCGCCGTCCTGAGGGGCTTTCCGGGGGCGCCCTGGCGGCCCGGCGGAGTTGTCCACAGGGCCGCCGGAAAGTGTCGGTGGATCGGCTTAAGGTCTTGGCATGGCCAAGGCAGTGAAGACCGCGTACAGGTGCGGCGAGTGCGGGTGGCAGACCGCGAAGTGGGTCGGCCGGTGCGGTGAGTGCCAGGCGTGGGGCACCGTCGGCGAGGCGGGCGGGGCCGCCCCGCCGCGGGTGGTGTCGGCGGGGCCGGTCAGCGCGCCGGCCCGGCCGATCGGCGAGGTCGACGTGCGGAGCTCATCGTCCCGGCCGACGGGGATGGACGAGCTGGACCGGGTGCTGGGCGGCGGGCTGGTGCCGGGCGCGGTGGTGCTGATGGCGGGGGAGCCGGGCATCGGCAAGTCCACGCTGCTGCTGGAGGTCGCGGCGCTGTCTGCGGGTCAGGGGGCCGTGCTGTACGTGACGGGTGAGGAGTCGGCCGAGCAGGTGCGGCTGCGGGCCGATCGGGTGGGCGCGATCACCGAGCGGCTGTACCTCGCCGCCGAGACCGATCTCGGCGCGCTGCTGAGCCATGTGGAGTCGGTGCGGCCACGGCTGCTGATCGTGGACTCCATCCAGACGATCGGCTCGGCCGAGGCGGACGGGGCGCCGGGCGGGGTCACCCAGATCCGGGAGGTCACGGCGAACCTGATCCGGATCGCCAAGGAGCGCGCGATCACCACGGTGCTCGTCGGCCATGTCACCAAGGAGGGGGCGATCGCGGGGCCGCGGCTGCTGGAGCACCTGGTGGACGTCGTCCTGTACTTCGAGGGCGATCGGCACAGCAGGCTCCGGATGATCCGCGCCGTGAAGAACCGCTACGGCCCGACGGACGAACTCGGCTGCTTCGACCTGTCGGAGGTCGGCATCGTGGGCCTCGCCGACCCGAGCGGGCTGTTCCTCACCCGTCGCGAGGAACCGGTGCCGGGCACCTGCGTGACCGTCACGCTGGAGGGCAGGCGGCCCCTGGTGGCCGAGGTGCAGGCGCTGGTCGGGCAGAGCTTCCTGCCATCGCCGCGCAGGGCCACCTCGGGGCTGGACTCGACCCGGGTGGCGATGGTCCTCGCGGTGCTCCAGCAGCGGGCGCGGATGAAGATGCATGAGAAGGACATCTATGTCTCGACCGTGGGCGGGGTGCGGCTCACCGAGACCTCGGTGGACCTCGCGGTGGCGCTCGCCGTCGCCGGATCCAGCTCCGAGCAGCCGCTGTCGCCGACGCTGATCGCGGTCGGCGAGGTGGGCCTCGCCGGGGAGGTGCGCGCGGTGCCGGGGGCTCAGCGGCGGCTCAGCGAGGCCGCGCGGCTGGGCTTCCGCAGCGCGATCGTGCCACGGGGGGCGCTGGAGCTGGGCAAACGCGGTCCGCTGCGGGAGCTGGGGGCGGTCGAGTTCGAGGGCATGAAGGTGATCGAGGTCGACACCCTGGCCGAGGCCACCCGAGTGGCCTTCACCGCGCCTTGATCACGATGAGAATTCGATGCCCATCATTTCAGGAAGAAAGGGAACCATACCGGTGGCTACCACGTCCGATCGAACGGAGAAGGGGTTCTCGGTAAACTGTCTTCGCCCGAATCTCTTCCCAGGGGCGCAGAACGGTGGAGATCTTCCGGTCCGGCCGCGTCCCCTCTGACGACCGGCGACCTGCGGGGGTCCAGTGCCAGCAACAGAGAAGACCGTCGACGACCGACGCCGAACGACCCTTGGCGCGGTGGCTCCGGGGACACAGCTACGCGATGGGCTGGAGCGCATCTTGCGCGGCCACACCGGGGGCTTGATCGTGCTCGGCTACGACAAGCTGGTGCAGGAGCTGTGCACCGGCGGTTTCGAGCTGGACGTGGAGTTCTCCGCGACCCGGCTGCGTGAACTCGCCAAGATGGACGGCGCGATCGTGGTGGACTCCTCGTGCACCAGGATCGTCCGGGCCGCGGTGCACCTCGTGCCGGATCCGGGCATCCCGACCGAGGAGTCCGGCACCCGGCACCGCACCGCCGAGCGCGTCGCCAAGCAGACCGGCCACCCGGTCATCACGGTGAGCCAGTCGATGCGGATCATCGCGCTGTACCTCGATGGACGCTATGTCCTTGAGGACTCCGCGGCGATCCTGTCCAAGGCCAACCAGGCGCTCGCCACCCTTGAGCGGTACAAGCTGCGGCTCGACGAGGTCTCCGGCACCCTGTCGGCCCTGGAGATCGAGGATCTCGTCACGGTCCGGGACGTCACCGCGGTCGTGCAGCGGCTGGAGATGGTCCGCCGGATCGCCGATGAGATCGACGGCTATGTCGTCGAACTCGGCACCGACGGGCGGCTTCTGTCCCTCCAGCTCGACGAGCTCGTCTCCGGCGTCGAAGAGGAGCGCGAGCTCATCATCCGGGACTACCGGCCCAGCCAGCGGCCGGTCACCGAGGTGCTCGAGGCCCTCGACGCGCTCAGCGCCTCAGACCTCATCGACCTCGGCGACGTCGCCCGCACCATGGACTTCACCGGCTCCGACGCCCTCGACCTGCCCGTCAGCCCCAAGGGCTACCGCCTCCTGGCCAAGGTCCCCCGGCTCCCCAACACCGTCGTCGAACGCCTCGTCGAGCACTTCGGCGGCCTCCAGAAGCTCCTCGCCGCCACCACCGACGACCTCCAGGCCGTCGACGGTGTGGGCGAATCCCGCGCCCGCTCCGTCCGGGAGGGCCTCTCCCGCCTCGCCGAGTCCAGCATCCTCGAACGCTACGTGTAGCTCGGCGCTCCCCTTGCCCCGACCTGCGTTCGGGGCGGGAGCGCCGGCGGGCGTCCGCAGGGTCGGGAGGGTCCGTCGGCCTCGGCCGGGCCTCCGGGCCCCGAGGAGCCCAGGAGGGCGCCAGAAGCCGGGCGTCCCGAAACGGGGTCCCGAGAGGGGCTGCCGGGGTCCTGAGGAGGGCTCGGGGGCTGGATGCGGGTGAGAAGGCCCTGGAGGTCGCCGGAAACGGGTCCCGGGCGGGGCCCGGGGGCTCGGGGCTGGATGCGGGTGAGGAGGTTCTGGGGGTTGTCGGAAACGGGTCCGGGGGAGGGACCGGGGCTCGGGGCTAGATGCGGGTGAGGAGGTCCTGGAGGTTGTCGGAGAGGGGGGTGGGGCGTTCGAGCATGGCCATGTGACCGGCGGTGGGGATGACCTCGAGGCGGGCCTTGGGGCACTTGGTGGCGATGGTGAGGCTGTGCTCGACGGGGGTGAGGCGGTCGTTCTCGGCGGCGACGATCAGGGTCTCGATGTCGGCGAGGGGGGTGCAGGGGGAGATCTCGGAGGTGGTGAGCATGGAGTGGAGGAAGCCGGTGAGGGCGTCCAGGCGGGTGGCGGCCATCATCTCCTCCGCGAAGCGGACCGCCGTGGGGCTGGCGTCGGGGCCGAAGGCGAGGAGGTCCTCGACGATCAGGGAGGCGGTGCGGCCGCGCTTGCGCAGGCCCTCGAAGGGCAGGACGCGCGGGGTGGCGGCGCGCAGGCCGGCGGGCAGGACCCGGCGGCTGACCCGGGCGAGGACGGCGGGGAGGCCGAGGGTGACCTCGCCGAGGCCGCCGCTGGAGGTGCAGACCAGGGCCGCGCCCTTGATCCTGGAGCCGATCAGCTCGGGGTAGGCGTCGGCGAAGCGCATGATCGTCATGCCGCCCATCGAGTGCCCGACGAGGACGACCGGGGTGTGCTCGGGCACCGTCGCGTCGATCACCGCGCGCAGGTCGTGGCCGAGCTGGGGCAGCCCATAGGTGCCGTGCGCGGCCGATTCGGACCTGCCGTGGCCGCGCTGGTCCCAGACGACGACCCGGCCCGCGTCCTGGAGGGCCTCGCGCTGGAAGTGCCAGGAGTCCCCGGTGAGGGTCCACCCGTGGCAGAAGACGATCGCGACGTCGTCGCGGTCGGGGTTGTCGATCTCGGCGTGCAGGACCGTCCCGTCGTCGGCGGTGACCCGCACCGGGGCGCCGCGGCGGCCGCCGAGCGGCTCGCCGGCGTACGGGTCGGGGCGCAGGGCGAGACGGCGGGCGGCGTGCCGCTGGGCTGCGGCGCCCGCGACGCCGGCTCCGGCGGTGGCGGCGCCGAGGGCGGCGGCTGCCCACATCAAGGTGCGACGGCTCATGGATCGACCTCCTCTTCCCGCATTGTTATACATCTTGTCCAGCAATGGGAAGCGCTCAGTACCCCCGGTGCCAGACGTTGACCGCGTAGTCCACCTCGAGGC
Source organism: Actinocorallia herbida (assembly GCF_003751225.1). Classification (NCBI taxonomy): domain Bacteria; kingdom Bacillati; phylum Actinomycetota; class Actinomycetes; order Streptosporangiales; family Thermomonosporaceae; genus Actinocorallia; species Actinocorallia herbida. The sequence goes on along the minus strand of NZ_RJKE01000001.1, from coordinate 8,742,928 downwards.
CGGGCGCCTCCTCCAGGAAACGCGCGGCGAGCTCCGCAGGGAACTCGATGCCCAAGACCGCCGCGAGATCGGCGCGCGAGCCGAACGACCAGCGGATGAGCACGGGCTCCCGGGTGAACCCCTGGCGCGCCCAGAACCGTTCGACGGCCTCGGGGTCGTAGGCCGGGAGCCACTGCCGGAACCAGCCGCCGAAGGTCGAGCGGGTGGCGTCGTTGTCGATCACCATGGCGGTGCCGCCGCGGCGCACGACCCGGTTCAGCTCGCGGAGGCCGGGTTCGCAGCCGGGCCCGAAGAAGTAGGCCCACCGAGCGTGCACGACGTCCACCGACGCGTCGGGCAGCGGGATCGCCTGGGCCGAGCCCTGCCGCACGGTCACGTTGCCGAGCCCCTCGACGCGCCGCCGCGCCCCGGAGACCAGGCCGGAATGCGGTTCGACACCGACGACCCGGCCCGCCCGTTCGGCGAAGAAGGGCAGGTGGAAGCCCGTTCCGCAGCCCAGGTCCAGGACCGTCGCCCCGTCCCAGGGGCGGATCCGCCACATCGCCTCGGCCAGCAGCCCGTCGGGGTCGACGGCCCGGTTCTCGATCTCGTAGATCTGCGGCGTGTTCCAGATGTTCGGGCTCGGGACGGCGCCCGCGGCGATCTCCATCACGCCACCGAGGGTAACCGCGGCGGCCGGGACCTTGTGCTTCGCGCCACCGCTGCGCACGTCCGCCCGAGAAAGCGCATAGGCTTTCACTGCTAGGAACGGCCAGGGAGGCGCAGCCTTGTCCCGTAACGACATAGCCAAGTTGATCAGGGTGCCGGACGCCCCGATCACTCTTTCGACGGCCTCGGTGTACCCGGAGAAGGTGCCGAGCGCGTTCGAGACGGCCTCCTGGCTGGGTTATGACGGCGTAGAGGTCATGGTGACCCTGGACGCGGCCTCACAGGACCTGAACGTGCTCCGGCGGCTGTCGGAGTACCACCAGATGCCGATCAAGTCGATCCACGCGCCCTGCCTGCTGTTCACCCAGATGGTGTGGGGCCGGGACCCCTGGGTGAAGCTGATGCGCTCGAAGGACATCGCCGAGCAGCTCGGGGCCGAGGTCGTCGTGGTGCATCCGCCGTTCCGCTGGCAGCGCGAGTACGCCCGGGAGTTCGAGGTGGGACTCGCCCGGATGCAGGACGAGACCGATGTGATCTTCGCGGTCGAGAACATGTTCCCCGCCAAGGCCCGCGGCACCGAGCTCGGCATGTACTCCCCGCACTGGGATCCGAGCGGCTACGACTACCCGTTCCTCACCCTGGACATGTCGCACACCGCGGTCTCGGGCAGCGATCCGATGGCGATGGCCGACAAGTTCGGCGAGCGGCTGCGTCATCTGCACCTCGCCGACGGCGTGGGCATCCCCAACAAGGACGAGCACCTGGTCCCGGGCCGGGGCACCCAGCCCTGCGGGGAGATGCTGGAGCGGCTCGCCCTCCAGGGCTTCCAGGGTCATGTGGTGCTGGAGGTCAACACCCGCAAGGTGACCTCTCGGTCGGAGCGGGTGGAGGACCTCGCCGAGGCCCTGGCGTTCGCGCGGCTGCATCTGGCGGCGAGCCGCACCTGGGAGGTCTCGGCCTCCGGGGAGATCTCCCGCCAGCCGGGCCGGTGACGACGGGATCCGCGGTGCGGGCCTCCTGATCTTGCGCCACGCCGCCCGGACGGACGCCGTGACCTCGGCTTAGGCTGGTCTGCGGGGAGTGCGTCATGGGGAGGGGGACCCGATGCTGCGCCGGACACTGCAGGCCGCCTCGCGACGGGGCGGGCTCCTGCGCAAGGCCGTCGAACGGATGCCGTCGGCGCGCGCCGCGGCGGGGCGGTACGTCGCGGGGGAGACGGTCGGGGAGGTGCTGCTCGCGACCCGGATCCTGCGGAGCGAGGGGCTGCTGGTGAGCATCGACCGGCTCGGCGCCGACGTCACCGACCGGGCCGAGGCCGAGGCGACGGTCCTGGCCTACGAGCGGCTGCTCGAGGAACTGCCCGAAGGCGCCGATGTGTCCTTGCGGCTGACGGCCCTGGGCGTCGGCTTCGACGAGGGGCTCGCCTACACGTGCGCGGAGCGGATCTGCGAGGCGGCGGCCGCGGCGGGCACGACGGTCACCGTCGACATGGAGGAGCACACCGGCGTCGAGGCGGTCCTGCGCGTCGTGGAGGGACTCCGGTTCGGCTACCCGCTGACGGGCGTCGCGATCCAGTCGGCGCTGCGCAGGTCGGAGGAGTACTGCGCGGAGTACTCCCACGCGGAATCGCGGGTCCGTCTCTGCAAGGGCTCTTTCCCCGCACCCGCCGACGTCGCCTTCGCCGACCGGGACGAGATCGACAAGTCGTTCGTCAGGTGCCTGCGCGTCCTGATGGCGGGGGAGGGCTACCCGATGGTCGCCACCCACGACCCGCGCCTGCTGGAGATCGTCGACGCCCTGCGCGTCATCCACGACAGGCCGTACGACTCCTTCGAGTACCAGATGTTCTACGGCGTCCGCCAGGACGAGCAGAAGCGCCTCACCGAGGAGGGCGCCCGGATGCGCGTCTACGTGCCTTACGGAAGCAACTGGTACCCCTACGTGATGCGCCGGATGGCCGAGCACCCCGCCGACCTGCGCCATCTGCTGCGCGGGGCGCCCTCCTGAACGGGAGGCACCCCCGGGTCGCACTAGGCTGGAGCGTCCGGCTTACTCCCCAGCGCATGACCAGGTCAGGTGTGTGATGATCGCGATACTCGGTACCGGCAAGATGGGCGAGGCCCTGCTCTCCGGACTGCTCCGGGCGGGGCGGGGCTCGGCGGAGGTGCTGGTGACGGCCCGGCGGCCCGAGCGCGCCAGGCTGCTGCACGAGCGGTACGGCGTCGTCGCGGTGGCGAACGCCGAGGCCGCGGCGAAGGCGTCGGTGCTGGTTCTGGCGGTCAAGCCGCAGGACATGGGCGCGCTGCTGGCGGAGGTCGGCGGGCACATCGCCTCCTCGACCCTCGTGGTCTCGATGGCCGCGGGCATCACCTCGGGCTTCATCGAGGAGCGGATCGGCTCCGACGCGCCGGTCGTGCGCGTCATGTCGAACACGCCGGTGCTGGTGGACGAGGCGATGAGCGTCATCTCGGCCGGGTCGCACGCGACCGAGGAGCACCTGCGCCTCGCCGAGGAGCTGCTGGAGCCCGTCGGCAAGGTCACCCGCATCCCCGAGTCGCTCCAGGACGCCGCGACGGCCCTGTCGGGCTCCGGGCCCGCCTACTTCTACTACCTGGTCGAGGCGATGGTCGACGCGGGCATCCTGCTGGGGATGCCGCGGGCGGCGGCGCTGGACATGGTGATCCAGTCGGCGGTCGGCGCGGCGGTCATGCTGCGCGACTCCGGCGAGCATCCGGTGCTGCTGCGCGAGGCCGTCACCTCGCCGGGCGGCACGACGATCGCGGCGATCCGCGAGCTGGAGCGGCACGGCGTGCGCGCGGCGGTCCTCGAGGCGATCGAGGCGGCCCGCAACCGGGGCCGTGAACTCGCCGGCGGCTGAGCCGTACCCGCCGATTTCGCGTAGGGGGACCCCTTTGTGGGGGACCCAACGGCCGTGCCGGGCCTGCGGCCCTAGCATGCGCTGGTGATGATGCGGCGTTTCATCCCCCCGGCGCTTGCTTTCACCTGCGTGCTCGTGTCCCTGAGCGGCTGCTCGGGCGACGGGGACGACGGTGCCCGGATCAGGCTCGGCACGGTCGAGCGCGGTGCGGTCGCCGAGACCGTCGAGGCGCCCGCGACCCTGACGGCGAAGGCGAACGCGACTCTTCGCAGTCCCGCGGAGGGGACCGTCGCGCGCTTGCGCGTCCGGGACGGCGACCGGGTCAAGGAAGGGCAGGTCCTCGCCCGGATCTCCTCGCCGACCGCCCGGGAGCAGCTCGACCAGGCCGAGGAGGCCGACCGGAAGGCCGCGGACGGGGTCGCGCCGCCGACCGGGCTCGCGATCGCCGACTTCAAGGACGAGATCGACGCGATCGCCGAGCGCGGGTTCAAGAAGGCAAGGCAGGCCGCGATGGCGATCGAGGACCCGAAGGAGCGCGCCAAGGCCCTCGCCGAGATCACCCAGGCCGAGGGCGACTACGCCTCCGCGGCGGGCGCCGCGGAGGCCGCGGTGGACCGGCTGAACGCGGGCATCGGCGGGGTGACGGCCGCGCTGTCGTCGATCGGCGCGGCGAGCCGGGTGCAGACCCAGGCCGCGGTGAAGGCGGCCCGCAGGACCGTGGACGGGCTCGTGCTGCGCGCGCCGTTCGCCGGGGTGGTGAGCCTCGGCGGCCCGTCCGGCGGCGGCAACGACGCGCTCTCCGGGTTGCTCCCCGCCGAGATCGCCGGGCTCACCGGGGACCTCGCGGTGCCGGGCGCGGCCACCGACGGCTCGGCCGTCGCGGTCGGCGCCCCCGTGACGTCCGGGGCCGCGGTGATCACCGTCACCGATGTGTCGGAGCTGCGCATCTCGGCCGACATCGACGAGTCCGACATCCTCAAGGTGGAGCGCGGGAGTACGGCGGCCGCCGACTTCGACGCCCTTCCCGAGGCCGTCTACGCCGCGAAGGTGTACAGCGTAGGCGTGACCCCGAAGGCGGGCTCCGGAGGCGGCGTCACCTACCAGGTGCAGTTGGACCTGGCCGAAGGGAGGCTCCCGGACGGGGCCGAGGCGCCCGAGCCGAAGCCGGGGATGAGCGCGGTCGTCCGCATCACCGTCCGGGAGGTGGCCGACGTCCTTGTCGTCCCCGTGGCCGCCGTCGTGAGCAGCGGCAGGGACAGCGTCGTCTGGGTGGACGACGGGGGGAAGGCCGTACGGCGGATCGTGACGCTCGGCGCGGAGGGCGACGGGACGGCCGAGGTCGTCTCCGGGCTCAAGGAGGGCGACCGGGTCGTCGTCTCAGGGGCCGACTCCGTTGAGGCGGGACAGGATCTGAAGTGAGCGAACCGCCCGCCTTGGAGGCCGTGGACGTCACCCGCACCTACGAGCTGGACGGCGTCAGCGTGCAGGCGCTCAAGGGGGTGAGCCTGCGGATCGACCAAGGCGAGTACGCGGCCATCCTCGGTCCCTCCGGATCGGGCAAATCCACCCTTATGCATTTGCTCGGCGCGCTGGACCGGCCCAGCTCCGGCACCCTGCGCGTCGCCGGGCGGGACGTGGCCGGGCTGAGCCCCGACGAGCTCGCCGAGCTGCGCAACGCGCACATCGGCTTCGTCTTCCAGTCGTTCCACCTGCTGGCCCGCACCAGCGCTCTCGACAACGTAGGACTGCCGCTCGCCTACCGCGGCGTGCCCAAGGCCGAGCGGCGGGAGCGGGCCGCCGCCGCGCTGGAGACGGTCGGGCTCGGCCACCGGCTCGGGCACCGGCCGAACCAGCTGTCCGGCGGCGAGCAGCAGCGGGTCGCGATCGCTCGGGCGCTCGTCGGCGGGCCGCGCCTCGTCCTCGCCGACGAGCCGACCGGCAACCTCGACACCCGCACCGGCCACGAGGTGATGGACCTGCTGGAGCGGCTGAACGCCGAGACCGGCGCGGCGGTCGTGCTGGTGACGCACGAGCCCGACGTCGCCGAACGCGCCCCGCGCCGGGTCCACGTGCGCGACGGGCTGATCGAGGCCGACGTGCGCGCGGGGGACGCGTGAGGACGCGCGAGCTGTTCGCGGTCGCCTTCGAGGCGCTGCGGGTCAACCGGATGCGCAGCCTGCTCACCATGCTCGGCGTCGTCATCGGGGTGTGGGCGGTGGTCGTGCTCGTCGCGATCGGCGGCGGCGCGCGCGACATGGTGGAGGGCGAGATCGAGGGGCTCGGTTCGAACATCATCTTCGTGGTGCCCGGCGAGTTCGGGCTCGGCTCGGCCCCGACCGTCAGCCGGATGACCGCCGACGACGTGGCGCTGCTGCGCGACGTGGCGGGTCAGGACGCCGTCACGGCCGCGCTGACGTCCGGGGAGAGCGTGCGCAACGGCCGCGCGGAGCTGTTCACCACGCTCACCGGCGCCGACGAGAACGGCCTGCGCGTCTTCGACCGGCCGCTGGACAAGGGCAGGTACCTGTCGGAGATCGACGTGGAGACGGCCCGGCGCGTCGCCGTCCTCGGCCCGGACGCCGCGGCCCGGCTGTTCGGCGACGTCGACCCGATCGGCAGGCAGGTGACGGTCTCGGGCGCGCGGTTCCGGGTCGTCGGGGTGTTCGCGCCGGTCGGCCAGACGTTCGGTCAGTCCCGTGACGCCGAGGTGCAGGTCCCCCTGACGACCGCGCACCGGCTCCTCGGCGTCACCCGGGTCGATCTGGTGGCCGTGCGCGCGCCCGACGCCGCGGCGGTGCCGGGGCTCCAGCCGCGGATCGTCGGCGCGCTGGAGGGCGCGCACCCGGGCGAGCGGTTCTCCGCGGTGACCCAGACGCAGCTGCTCGGCACGATCGGCACCGTCCTCGACGCGCTCACCGCGGTCCTCGCGGCGATCGCCGCGATCTCCCTGCTGGTCGGAGGGGTCGGCGTCTCCAACATCATGCTGGTGAGCGTGCGCGAGCGCACCCGCGAGATCGGCCTGCGCAAGGCGCTCGGCGCCCGCCAGCGCGACGTCCTGGGCCAGTTCCTCGTGGAGGCGGTGCTCCTCACCTCGGTCGGCGGCCTCACCGGCATCCTCCTGGGCGCCGGCACCGCCCTGGCCATCGCCGCCCTGTCCCCGGTCCCCGCCGCCATCGCCTGGTGGTCCCCGGCCCTCGCCTTCGGCGTCTCAGCCGGCGTAGGCGTCTTCTTCGGCGTCATGCCCGCCCGCCGCGCCGGCCGCCTGGACCCGGTGGTGGCCCTGCGCGCGGACTGACTTCGGACGGTCAGGCGACGATGGTGAGGTCGCCCTGGTCGGGGGCGGCGAGGGCGTCGGTGATGAAGGCGGCGGTTTCGCGCATCGCCTCGTCGGCGTCGGGGAGGAAGCGGTTGAGGAGCTGGAAGACGTGCATCTGGCCGGCCCAGATCTGGAGGTCGACGCGGCCGCCGGCGGCGGTGAGGAGGCGGGCGAGCTCTTCGGCCTCGGGGCGGAGGACCTCGGCGCCGCCGACCTGGATGAGAACGGGCGGGAGGGCGGCCCAGTCGGCGGTGAGCAGGTGCAGCCGGGGGTCGATCTCTCGTCCGGCGACGAGGCGGCCGACGCGGCGGGCCGCGAACGGGCTGATGAAGGCGTCCTTGACGTCCTTGTCGGCGGGCACGGACAGCTCGCACGAGAGGTCCACCCACGGCGAGTACAGGACGACGCCCGCGGGTTCGGCCAGCCCGGTCCGCGCGATCTCCCCGGCGAGGCTGGCGGCCAGGTGGCCGCCTGCGGAGTCGCCCATGATCACGACCCTGTCGTGGCCGCGCTCCAGCAGCCACCGGTAGGCGGCGAGCGCGTCGTCGAGGGCGGCGGGGAAGGGGTGCTCGGGGGCGAGCCGGTAGTTGGGGACGAGGACGGGCAGCCCCGTGTCGAGCGCGACCCGGGTGGTCAGGGGGCGGTGGGTCTGCGGGGAGCAGAGGATGTAGCCGCCGCCGTGCAGGTAGAGCACCGCGCCGGATTCGGGGGCGTCGGCGGAGTCGGGGATGATCCACTCGCCGCGCATGACGTGCCCGGTCCGCAGGTGCGGGTCGCGCACCCGTTCGACCCGGACGCGCCGGTCGGTCGGCATGAGGCCCGCGGCCCGGTCCAGGGCGCGGCGGGCGACCCGGATCGGCAGGGGGCGGCTGGGGGCGTGGTGGATCAGCGGGCGCATGGTGAGGCGCAGGGCGCCGCCGAGCACACGGCTCTGAACGCTCGGGCGCCACTCCCACTGCGGGTCGCGGGAGAGCGGCGCAGGCACCGATGAGACGAGGTCCTCGGCCATGTGCACCCCAGGTGTTTCCGCTTTGTTAAAGGTTACCCATTCTGACAACAGAGTTACCCTACGAAAAGCGTCAAATTGGTACGCTCCAGGTAACTCTCCGTATAGCGCGCTACGGTGGGACCGTCGGTGCGGTTCACGATGCGGCGGAGTGATCAGATGAGCGGCGATCTGCGGGTCTACTGGGATGAGAAGCTGTTGTCCTACGACTTCGGCCCCACCCACCCGCTCAATCCGGTCCGGGTGGACCTGACGATGCGCCTCGCCCGCGCCCTCGGGGTCCTCGACCACACCGAGGTCGCCGGGTTCACCTCGGCCGGTGACGGTCTCATCTCGCTGGTCCATGATCGCGGCTACATGGAGGCGGTCAAGACCGCGGGACACGCGCTCAAGCCGGACTTCCGCTACGGGCTCGGCACCGCCGACAATCCGATCTTCGAGGGCATGCACGAGGCGTCCGCGCTCGTCGTCGGGGCCTCGGTGGCCGCCGCGCGCGCGGTGTGGGACGGGGAGGTCCCGCACGCGGCGAACATCGCGGGCGGCCTCCACCACGCGATGCCGGACGCCGCGGCGGGCTTCTGCGTCTACAACGACCCGGCCGTGGCGATCGCCTGGCTGCTGGAGCACGGCGCCCACCGGGTCGCCTACGTCGACGTCGACGTGCACCACGGCGACGGCGTCCAGAAGGCCTTCTACGACGATCCCCGCGTCCTCACCATCAGCCTGCACGAGTCGCCCAGGACGCTGTTCCCCGGCACGGGGTTCCCGCACGAGACCGGCGCGGAGGGCACCGCGGTGAACGTCGCGCTGCCGCCGGGCACGGGAGACCGCGCCTGGATGCGCGCGTTCCAGGGCGTCGTGCCCCAGCTCCTCGAGGCGTTCCGGCCCCAGGTCCTGGTGACCCAGCAGGGCTGCGACACCCATGTGCAGGACCCGCTCGCCCATCTGTCCCTGAGCATCGACGGGCAGCGCGCCATCTACGCGGAGCTGCACCGGCTCGCCCACGAGACGGCGGGCGGCCGGTGGGTGCTCACCGGGGGCGGTGGCTACGAGCTCGTCAGGGTGGTGCCGCGGGCGTGGACGCACCTGCTGGCCGAAGCTTCCGGGCGGCCTCTCGCGCCGCAGACCGCCTGTCCCGAGGACTGGCGGGCCTATGCGCTGGAGCGCACCGGGGAGATCGCCCCCAAGGCGATGACCGATGGATTCCAGGTGGAGGTGCAGACGTGGGGCGAGGGCTTCGACCCGGCCAATCCGATCGACCAGGCGATTCTGGCGACGCGCAAGGCGGTCTTCCCGGAGCACGGACTGCTCCCGGTGTGACCGGCCCCGGTGCGCCGTCGAGGGACGAACTGCGCGCGCATCTCCTGCGCCACTACATCGCCGGGGACGTCGCGACGCCCCGGCAGAACAACCTCCGCCACTTCAGGAAGATGGCCGAGGGCGACCCGTACTACCAGTTCGGCCTCGACCTCGGCCCCTGGACGTACGAGGAGACCGTCGCCATGATGGCCGGCCTCGCCGGGACGAGCCCCGACCTCTCCCACTGGTACGGCGACGACACCATCGACGTTGAGCGCACCCTCGACGCCCTTGACGCGATGGGCGACCGGATCGGTGAGGCGGCCCGTGCGGGGTCCACCGTCCTGCTGGCCACCGGCCACCCCGGCGCGCTCCTCGACGTCCTGTACGTCCCGCTCGCCGACGCGTTGCGCGCCGCGGGCTGCACCGTCCCGACGCCCGCCGAAGGGTGGTCCTACCTCTCCGACGAGGGAAGATACGGCCCGGAAATCCGGACGATCCAGTACAACAAGGGCGTCGCCGCGCTGGAGGGCGATGACGAGTTGCGGCACACGCACCACTCGGCTCCCATGGAGGCGATGTTGGCAAACCTCGCAGACGAATCCCGGTATTGGCCGGATCTGGTCATCGCCGACCACGGGTGGGCGGGCGCGGCGGGAGAGGCGGGCGTTTCGACCGTCGGATTCGCCGACTGCAATGATCCCGCCCTGTTCGCGGGGCATGTCCTGGGGAAAATAGAGGTCTGTGTGCCGCTCGACGACTTCGTGCTCCCCCGGCACTACACCCCCCTGACGCGCTACCTGATGGCCCGCGCGGACCTGTCGGCCTGAAGAACCCCTTGCGACTTGCGGTACGCGATTTACGCTGGATGAAGAACACGTGCGGTGATCGAAGTCACCCGAAGGGCAGGTGCGCGGCACGTGTGTGAGAGGGCGACCCATGGGCGCAGGCGAACGACCCCTCAGTGAGGTGAGGTTCCTGACCGTCGCCGAGGTGGCGTCGGTGATGCGGGTGTCCAAGATGACCGTCTATCGGCTCGTGCACTCGGGCGAACTACCGGCCATCCGGGTCGGGCGCTCGTTCCGGGTCCCCGAGCAGGCCGTCCACGACTACCTGCGAGAGGCCTACATCGAGGCCGGGTAGTCCGGGCAGACCCGGGTTACGGGGACGGGGACACCACCGACACCGGCGGCCGAAAGGCCGCCGGTACTACTCAAAGGACGACCACCGGTAGTGTTAGGCGCCGGACCGCTGTCTAGCGGCCCGTCCTGCACACCCCGCAACGGCCATCCGGACGATGGCCGGGGATCGTCTGAGTGAGGTTTCGTGGGTTCTGTTATCAAGAAGCGCCGTAAGCGGATGGCGAAGAAGAAGCACCGCAAGCTGCTGAAGAAGACCCGCGTGCAGCGCCGCAACAAGAAGTAAGTCGCAGCTCGCCGCTACTGCCAGCCGTGAGGGGTGGGCCGCACAGTGTCTTCTTTGCGTGCCTCGGGCGCGGCCCGTGTCGTTCTGGTCACCGGTGTCTCCAGGTTCCTAGGCGCGCGGGTCGCGAACACCCTGCAAGCCGATCCGGCGATCGAACGGGTCATCGGCGTCGACACGGTGCCGCCGGCGCATCAGCTCGGACGTACCGAGTTCGTCCGGGTGGACATCCGCACCCCGAGCATCGCCAAGGTGATCGACACGGCCGAGGTCGACACCGTCGTGCACCTCAGCCTGGTGACGTCTCCGTCGGGGCAGCGCGCCGCCGCCAAGGAGATCAACGTCATCGGCGCGATGCAGCTGCTCGCGGCCTGTCAGCGCTCACCGCACATGCGCAAGCTGGTCGTGCGCTCCTCCGCGGCGGTGTACGGCTCCTCACCGCGCGATCCCGCGGTCTTCACCGAGGACACCGAGCCGGTGGAGCCACCGGTCTCCGGCTATGCCAAGGACGCGGCCGAGGTCGAGGGCTATGTGCGCGGACTGCAACGGCGCAGGTCCGACCTCGTCGTGTCGGTGCTGCGGTTCGTGAACTTCCTCGGCGCGGGCGTCGACTCGCCGCTGACCCGGGTGCTGCGCATGCCGGCGGTCCCGACGGTGCTCGGCTACGACCCGCGCCTCCAGTTCCTGCACGAGGACGACGGCGTGGAGGTCCTGCGGCGGATGACCGCCGAGGACCATCCCGGGGTCTTCAACGTCGCGGGCGACGGTGTGCTGCTGCTGTCGCAGTGCCTGCGCAGGGCGGGGCGCGCCGCGGTCCCGCTGCCTTCGTCCGCCTACGCGCTGGTCGGCGACGCGGGACGCCGCGCGGGCACGCTGCCCGGTTTCTCCAGTGAGCTCCAGCGCTGGCTCACCTACGGGCGGGTCGTCGACACCGACCGGCTCGCGGCGGAGCTGGGGTGGCGGCCCAAGTACGACACCGCCGCCGCCTTCGCCGAATTCGCGCAGGCCCACGGGCTCGGCAACGAGTTCCCGCTGGGCCTCTTCGACATGCTCACCGCGGGTCTGCCCCACGGCCCGGGGGGCGGGGGTTCCGCACGGTGATGAACGCTGAGAACGGCAAGGACGGCGCCGACGCCGCCGCGCCGATGGCCCGGGTGATCCCGCTGCACGGCTACCGCGAGCCGGAGGACGAGCGGGGCTCGCTGGAGCGGGCCGTCGCGTCCGGGCTGGCGTTCCTGCGCCGCCGCGTCGCCGGGGACTACGAGATCGACGAGTTCGGCTACGACCAGGACTTCACCGACTCCGTCCTCGTGCCGATGGCCCGGCTGTTCTACAAGCACTGGTTCCGGGTGGAGCTGCACGGCCTGGACAACGTCCCCGACACCGGCGGCGCGCTCCTGGCCGCCAACCACTCCGGCGTCCTCCCGCTGGACGCGATCATGCTCCAGGTCGGGCTGCGCGACTCCCTCGACCGGCATCTTCGGCTGCTCGGCGCGGACCTCGTCTACCAGGTGCCGTTCCTCGGGCATCTGTCCCGCAAGTCGGGGCACACCCTCGCCACCCCGCCCGACGCGCTGCGGCTGCTGGCCAAGGGCGAGCTCGTCGGCGTGTTCCCGGAGGGCTTCAAAGGCGTCGGCAAGCCTTTCAGCGAGCGCTACCGGCTCCAGCGGTTCGGCCGGGGAGGCTTCGCCGCGACGGCCATGCGCAGCCGCGTCCCGATCATCCCGACGGCCATCGTGGGGGCCGAGGAGATCTATCCGAAGATCGGCGACATCAAGCCGCTCGCGCGTCTTCTCGGGTTCCCGTACTTCCCGGTGACGCCGACCTTCCCATGGCTCGGCCCGCTCGGCGTGGTGCCGCTGCCGTCGAAGTGGATGATCCAGGTCGGCGAGCCGATCGGCGTCGACGACTACGACCCCGAGCAGGCCGACGACCCGATGGTGGTCTACGAGCTGACCGACCGGGTGCGCGAGACCGTCCAGCAGATGGTCTACGACCTGCTGCTGCGTCGCGGCCCCGCCTTCTAGCGGGGCTCGACCGCGCGGCGGACCCGGCTCACACCGGGGTGCGGTAGTGCCGGCGCAGCGCGATCCCGGCGGCGACGCCCCCGGCGAGCGCGCCCGCGCCCGCGGCGGCGGGCAGGGTCACCAGGGCGACCTTGCGGCCGGTGCGGAAGTCGTGGACGGGCCAGTCGTCGGCCTTGGCGCGGTCCCGCAGTTCCCCGTCGGGGTTGACGGCGTGCGGGTGCCCGACGGTGGTCAGCATGGGCAGGTCGTTGGCGGAGTCGCTGTAGGCCGCGCAGCGTGACAGGTCGAGGCCCTCCCGCTCGGCGAGCGCGCGCACGGCCTCCGCCTTGGCGGGCCCGTGCAGGAGGTTCCCGACGAGGCGGCCGGTGTACACGCCGTCGACGGTCTCCGCGACGGTGCCGAGCGCGCCGGTCAGGCCGAGCCTGCGGGCGATGACCCGGGCGATCTCCACGGGGGTCGCGGTGACCAGCCAGACCTGCTGCCCGGCGTCGAGGTGGCTCATGGCGAGGCTGCGGGTGCCCTGCCAGATCCGGTCCTCCATGACGTCGTCGTAGATCTCCTCGCAGAGGGTGACGAGTTCCTCCACGGACTTGCCGGCGACGAAGCCGAGCGCGGTCTCGCGGGCGGTGCCGATGTGGTCGGCGTTCTCGGTGCCGCGCGCCCGGAAGACCGCCTGGCCCCAGGCGAACAGCAGGAGGTCCTTGGTGGTGAACATCCGGCGCTTGGCGAGGCCGCGGGCGAAGTGGTAGATCGACGCGCCGCGCATCATCGTGTTGTCGACGTCGAAGAAGGCGGCCGCCGTGGGATCGGCCGCGAGCGGCAGGCGCTCGACGGCGTCGACGGCCGCCTTGCCCGCGTCGACCGGGTCGTGCTCGTGCTTGTGCCAGAAACGCCGCATGCCGATGACCATCTCCGCTCCCCGTCGCCTATCGCAGAGCCTAACCACGGCGCCCGCCGTTTCCGAGCCGACGGGGCCGAATGGGGACGGTCGTCACAGAACCTCCCGCGAAGCGGCGCGGAGGCCCGGTCACCAGGACCTCGGATCGTGGGGCAGGGTACGGGCCAGGGTCCGCACGGCGCGGTGCTGGAGCGCCTTGACCGCGCCGGTGTTCTTGCCCATCACCGCCGCGGTCTCGGCGACGGACATGCCCTGGAGGAAGCGGAGCGCCACGCAGAGCCGCTGATCGGCTCCGAGCCGTCCGACGGCCTGGAAGAGCGTCTGGTAGGCGAGGGAGTCCAATACGGCGCTTTCGGGACCGTCCAGGGGCGTCTCGGGGGGATCGTCCGTGCTCAGCTCCCACCGGTACCGGCCCGACTTGTAGTGGTCGGCGACGAGGTTGCGGGCGATCGTCACGAGCCAGGCGCCGAAGTCGCGGCCCTGCCAGGTGAAGTCGCCGATGCGGCGCAGGGCCCGGAGGAACGTCTCGCTGGTGAGGTCCTCGGCGAGGGGATGCGTGCCGACGCGGGCGTGGACGTAGCGGTAGATGAGATCGGCGTATTGGGCGTAGAGGGCGCCGAACGCCTCCCGGCAGCCTTTGCGCGCGCGTTCGACGAGCACCTCGGGGCTCGGCGCCTGCGCCCGGTCGGGCAGGAGGGGGGCGTGCATGGTGAGGTCTCCTAGGGGGCGGCTGTGACCTGCGGCACGAAGGCCCAGCCTAGGCAGCACCGGAGATCCCGGCAATGCCGCGTTACATGGAAAAACCGTGAGAAATTGCCCTCTCGGTACGCCTCATCCCGGTTCATCGGGCACCATGGGGGCGCGATGGTCGAAGGAATGCTGGCTCTGGTGGCGACTTTGGCAGCCCTCGTGGGCGCCGGGTTGCTGGTGCAGAGCACCCTCAAAGAGCGGCGGGCCCACCTCGCCGTGTGGTCCGGTGCGCTGGTCCTCACGGCCCTGGGCCTCGCCGGCATGGCGCTGGGCTCCTTCGGCGGCTTCAGCGCCGGGGCCTTCCGGCTCATGGCCGTCACCGGTGGGCTGCTCGCCCCCTTGGCCACCGCGGTCGGGCTGATCGAGCTGACCGCCAAGCCGGTCCAGGTGAGGTTCGCCGCCCGGCTGGTCGGCATCTCCTACGGGCTGGTCGCCCTCGTCGTGCTGGTGCTCGACCCGCTGTCGACGAGCTCGACCCCCGAAAGCGGCCTGCCCAACCCCGGCGACGTCTACGGCGTGCTGCCCGGGAGCCTGCTCACCGGGGCGACCGTGCTGACGGTGCTCGCGCTCATCGCGGGCGTCGCCACCACCGTGGTGCGCACGCAGAACCGCGACAAGAGCGCCTACCCGCTGATGCTGCCCGCGGCGCTCGCCACCGTCGCGGGAATGATCAACGTGATCGCCGTCGGCTGGCTGCCCGGTCTGCTTAAGATCGTCGGACTGGCCGCCGCGGCGGGGCTGATCTTCTTCGCCGCCTCCAAGACGACGGCCGAGTCCGCCGAGGACGACGCAGAAGACGCCGAAGCCGAACAGGAAGCCGAGGACGAGATGGCCTTCGACCCGCCGCACCGCCCGCACCAGCAGCCCCCGCGCAACACCCAGGGCATGCGCAGGCCGGAGCCGCCCCAGCCGCCGATGCCGCCGCAGCAGGGGGGCAGGCACACCGGCCAGCGCCCGATGCCGCCGCAGCCGCCGGCCGGGCCGCCCACCCAGGCGATGCCGCCGATGCAGTCCACCGGCCCCGTCGCGCCCGACGACTGGTACGCCACCCCGCCCCCGCAGCCGGCGCAGCCGCCGATGGGCCCGTACGGCCAGATCGTCGTCTACACCCTGCTGGACGGCCGGGAGCAGGCGTTCGACCGGCAGGTCAACCAGCTCATCGGCGAGGCCGTGCGCGCCGAGGACGGCATCCTGATCTTCACCTGCCACGAGGTCGAGGGCGCGCCGACGCAGCGCATCTCCTACCAGCTCTTCCGCGACCGGGCCTCCTACAACGAGCACCAGGGCCGCCCGTACGTGCACCGCTTCCACGGCGAGAGCCGCACCCACGTGCTCGCCACCAACGTCATCGACCTGAAGCTGACCGGCGGCAGCCTCCCGGTGCTGCGTTGATCACCCTGCTCTCCCGGCCCGGCTGCCATCTGTGCGACGACGCCCGCGCGGTGATCGAGCGGGTGGCGGCCGACTGCGCCGAGTCCTGGGAGGAGAAGGACATCACCCAGGACGAGGCGCTGCTGCGCGAGTACCACGACCACATCCCCGTGACCTTGGTCGACGGCCGCCAGATCGACTTCTGGCGGGTGGATGAAGATCGTTTGAGGCGCGCGCTAGCCTCTAGGTGAATGTCTCGTCCGTCACACCTTCCGGGCCGGTCGGCGTTCCCCACCAGCGGCAACCGCTCGGAGGCGGATTTCCCGACTTTGTGCATTCGTTCACGACCGGGTTAACCTGGTGGAAATACGCCTCTCCCGGGGTGGGAGGGGCGCGCTCAAGGAGAGGCCGACCCACCCGCGATGAGCCCCCGGCAAGCGCAGCCCTCGGATACCGCAGCCAGTAGAGACACACCCGCGAGAGACCTTCCGCACCGGGACGTCAGGGGCGGGGTCAAGGGCATCCCCGAGGCGACGGTCGCAAGGCTGCCGGTCTACCTCCGGGCACTGCACGGGCTCAAGGAGCGCGGGGTGATGACCGTCTCGTCCGAGGAACTCGCCTCGGCGGCGGGCGTGAACTCCGCCAAGCTCCGTAAAGACCTGTCACACCTCGGCTCGTACGGCACGCGCGGCGTCGGATACGAGGTTGAGTACCTCGTGTACCAGATCTCCCGCGAGCTCGGCCTCACCCAGGACTGGGTCGTGGCCATCATCGGAGTGGGTAACCTTGGCCGCGCTCTCGCCGGTTACGGCGGGTTCGCTTCCAGGGGGTTCCGGGTCGCCGGGCTGCTCGACGCCGACGCGAGCACGGTCGGCCAGCGCATCTCCGGGCTCACCGTGGAGCACATAGACCAGCTGGAGACCATCATCAAGGACCATGGCGTGTCCATCGCCGTCATCGCCACCCCGGCGTCGGCGGCGCAGCCGGTGTGCGACAGGGTGGTCGCCGCCGGGGTCACCAGCGTGCTCAACTTCGCTCCCGTCGTCCTCACCGTCCCCGAGGGCGTCGACGTACGCAAGGTCGACCTGTCGATCGAGCTCCAGATCCTGGCGTTCCACGAACAGCGCAAAGCCGGGGGACCGCACGAGGAGTACGTAGAGGTACACCAATGAGCCTGCTCGTCGTCGGCCTCAGCCACCGTTCCGCCCCCGTCACCCTCCTAGAGCGCGCCGCCATCACCGGCGACGACCTGGTGAAGCTGCTGCACGAGATCCACGACTCGGTCCGCGAGACGATGATCGTCTCGACCTGCAACCGGGTCGAGGTCTACGCCGCGGTGGACAAGTTCCACGGCGGCGTCCAGGTCATCTCCGAGGCGCTCGCCCGGCATTCGGGCATCGCCCTGGAGGACCTGACCCGGCACCTGTACGTGCACTACGAGGACCGGGCCGTCCAGCACGCGTTCGCCGTCGCCTGCGGCCTGGAGTCGATGGTCGTCGGCGAGGGCCAGATCCTCGGCCAGATCCGCTCGGCCTTCAAGCTCGGCCAGGACGAGGGCACGATCGGCCGGGCCCTGCACGAGGTCGTCCAGCGGGCGCTGCGGGTCGGCAAGCGCGCGCACTCCGACACCGGCATCGACAAGGCGGGCGCCTCGCTCGTCAGCGTCGGGCTCCAGGTCGCCGCGGCGCACCTGGGCGCGCTGGAGGGCCGCCGCGCGCTGGTGATCGGCGCGGGCGCGATGAGCGGCCTCGCGGTCGCCACGCTGGCCCGCAGCGGCATCGGCGAGATCGCCGTCGCCAACCGGACGTACTCCCGCGCGGTGCGGCTCGCGGAGTCCGCGGCCGCCGAGGGCGTGCCCGCCAGGCCGCTGCCGCTGGAGCAGATGGACGCCGAGCTCAACCGGGCCGACCTGATCATCTCCTGCACCGGGGCCGGGCGGATCATCACGCCCGCGCAGCTCGAACCCGGCCGCAGGTTCATCCTCGACCTCGCGCTGCCGCACGACGTGGACCCCGCGGTCCGCGACGTCGAGGGAGTGGGCCTCGCCGGGCTCGACGACCTGCGCACCGCCGAGGAGGCGGCCAAGGCCATCGGGCCCGAGGCCGTCGAGGCGGTGCGGCGGATCGTCGTCGACGAGGTCGCCGCCTTCCTGTCGGCCGAGCGGGCCGCGGCCGTCGCCCCGACGGTCGTCGCGCTGCGCGCCAAGGCCGCCGAGGTGGTGGAGCTGGAGCTCACCCGGCTGCGGGCCAAGCTCCCCGACCTCGACCCCAAGACCGAACACGAGCTCGCGATGACGGTGCGCCGGGTGGCCGACAAGCTCATGCACGCCCCGACCGTCAGGGTCAAGGAGCTTGCGGCGTCGCCCGGCGGCGACTCCTACGCCGACGCCCTGCGCGAGCTCTTCGACCTCGACCCCACGGCTCCCGAGGCCGTGACCCGCGCGGACATGCCGCGCCAGGAACGGAGATCGTCGTGACCGAGCCCGCGTCCCAGCCCGCGCTCAAGCTGGGCACCAGAAAGAGCCTCATGGCGACGACCCAGTCGGGTCTCGTGGCCGACGCGCTGACCGAGGCGACGGGGCATGCCGTCGAGCTGGTCGGGGTAACGACCGAGGGTGATGTCTCCAAGGCACTGCTGGCCCAGATGGGCGGCACCGGCGTGTTCGTCAACGGGCTGCGCGAGAAGATCCTCGCCGGTGAGGTGGACTTCGCCGTGCACTCGCTGAAGGACCTGCCGACCGCGCCCGCCGAGGGCATCGCCCTGGTCGCGATCCCGGCCCGCAACGACCCCAGGGACGCGCTGTGCGGCCCGGGTAAGCTGAGTGAGCTCCCGCAGGGCGCCAGGGTCGGCACGGGTTCGCCGCGCCGCGTCGCCCAGCTCCGCGCGCTGCGCCCCGACCTCGAGGTCGTCGCGATCCGCGGCAACGCCGACACCCGCCTCGGCAAGGTGACCGGCGGCGAGCTGGACGCGATCGTGCTGGCGCACGCGGGGCTGGTGCGGATCAAGCGCACCGCGGAGATCGGCGAGGTCTTCGAGCCGGAGCAGATGCTGCCGGCGCCGGGTCAGGGGGCCCTGGCGCTGGAATGCCGGGCGGACGACGCCCGGATGATCGAGATCCTCAGGGCGCTGGACGACCCGGCGACCCGGGCGGCCGTCACCGCCGAACGCACCGTTCTCGCGGTGCTGGAGGCGGGATGCTCCGCACCGGTGGGCGCGTTCGCGTACCTGGAGGACGAGCAGAACCTGAACCTGACTGCGGCCGTCGTCTCGGTCGACGGCACCCGCCAGATCAGGCTCACCGCGAGCGGCCACCCGGATCGGGCCGAGGAACTGGGGCGCGAACTCGCGGCCCGGCTCTTCGCCGAGGGGGCCGACAAGCTGATGGAGGTGCCATGACCGTCACATTCGTGGGCTTGGGCCCGGGCGACCCCGGCCTGCTCACCCTGCGCGCGGCCGAGGTACTGGGGAAGGCCGACACGATCGTGGTGAACGTGTCCTCCTGCCCCAAGGACGTGCTGGCGCTGTGCGCGCCGGGCGCCGAGATCGTCGACGCCGACGATCGCGACGCCGCGAAGCTCGTCCTCGCCGCGGCCCGCACGGGCACCGTGGCGCGCCTCGTGTCGGGGGACTCGGGCCTGGGCGGCCGCGCCGCCAGGGAGGCCGAGCAGTGCGCCGCGGAGGGCGTCCCGTTCGAGATCGTGCCGGGCGTCTCGGCGGTCACCGCCGTGCCCCAGTACGCGGGCATCCCGCTGCGCGACGAGCGCACCCGCGAGGTGCGCGTGGTCGACGCCGCGGGGGGCGGCGTGGACTGGGACTCGGTCGCCGCGGGCGACGCGACCCTCGTCGTGCTGGGCGCCGACGGGATGATCAGCGAGGTCGCCAAGGGCATCATCTCGGCGGGCCGCGCGGACTCCACCCCGGTCGCCTACACCTCGCTGGGCAGCACGACCGAGCAGGAGACCGTGGTCACCACGCTCAACCGGCTGTACGCCGAGACCAAGGGCATGGACACCCCGGCGATGATCATCGTCGGCGACGTCGTGCGCTGGCGCGAGAAGCTCTCGTGGTTCGAGACCAAGGCGCTGTTCGGCTGGCGGGTCCTGGTGCCGCGCACCAAGGAGCAGGCCGCCGACCTGTCAGAGCAGCTGCGCTCCTACGGCGCGGTGCCCGACGAGGTCCCGACGATCTCGGTCGAGCCGCCGCGCACCCCGCAGCAGATGGACCGGGCCATCAAGGGCCTGGTGACCGGCCGCTACGAGTGGGTGGTCTTCACCTCGGTCAACGCGGTGAAGGCGGTCCGCGAGAAGTTCGTCGAGTACGGCCTGGACGCGCGCGCCTACGCGGGCCTCAAGGTCGCGGCGGTCGGCGAGCAGACCGCGGCGGCGCTGGTGGAGTTCGGTGTGATCCCGGACCTCACGCCGTCCGGCGAGCAGTCCAGCGACGGGCTGCTGGAGGTCTGGCCGCCCTACGACGAGGACCTCGACCCGATCAACCGGGTGCTGCTGCCGCGGGCCGACATCGCCACCGACCGTCTCATCTCCGGCCTGACCGACCTCGGCTGGGAGTGCGACGACGTCACCGCCTACCGGACCGTCCGGGCGGCCCCGCCGCCCCAGCCGATCCGCGAGGCGATCAAGGGAGGTGGCTTCGACGCCGTGCTCTTCACCTCGTCCTCGACGGTGAAGAACCTGATCGGGATCGCGGGCAAGCCGCACAATGTGACGGTGATCGCGGTGATCGGGCCGCAGACGGCCAAGACCGCCGAGGAATACGGCCTGCGCGTGGACGTCATGGCCGAGAAACCATCGGTATCGGCGCTCGCCGAGGCGCTGGCGGAGTACGGTGCGAAGCGAAGGGCCGCCCAGGTAGAGGCGGGCGAGTCGCTCCGCAAGCCCAGCCAGATGCGGCGCGGGGCCCGGAAGAAGAGGTTCACGTGATGATCGAACGTCCCCGCAGGCTGCGCAGGACTCCTGCGCTGCGCCGGCTGGTCGCCGAGACCCGGCTCGACCCGGCCGACCTCATCCTGCCGATGTTCGTCAAGGAGGGCATCGCCGATCCCGTCGAGATCGTCTCGATGCCCGGCGTGTACCAGCACACCCGTGAAAGCCTCCGCAAGGCCGCCCACGAGGCCGCGGAGGCGGGCGTGGGGGGCGTGATCCTGTTCGGCATCCCGGCCGCCAAGGACCCGCGCGGCTCGGCCGCCGACGACCCCAACGGGATCATGCAGGTCGCGCTGCGCGAACTCGCCGCCGACCTCGGCGACGCCCTCGTGATCATGACCGACCTCTGCCTCGACGAGTACACCTCGCACGGGCACTGCGGGCTGCTCACCCCGTCCGGCGAGGTCGACAACGACCCGACGCTGGAGCGGTACGCCTCGATCGCGGTCGCGCAGGCCCAGGCGGGCGCCCAGGTCGTCGCGCCCAGCGGCATGATGGACGGCCAGGTCGCCGCGATCCGCGACGCGCTGGACGGCGCGGGCTTCGCGCAGATCCCGATCCTGGCCTACTCGGCCAAGTACGCCTCGGCCCTGTACGGCCCGTTCCGGGACGCCGCCGAGTGCGCGCCCCAGTTCGGCGACCGCGCGGCGTACCAGCAGGACCCGGCCAACGCCCGGGAGTCGCTGCGCGAGGTCGGCCTCGACCTCGCCGAAGGCGCCGACATGGTCATGGTGAAGCCCGCCGGGCTCTACCTCGACGTCGTCCGCCAGGTGAAGGACTCCGTCGAGGTGCCGGTCGCGGCCTACCAGGTGAGCGGCGAGTACGCGATGATCGAGGCGGCGGCGGCGAACGGCTGGATCGACCGGGAGCGGGCGATCCTGGAGTCGCTGGTGTCGATCAAGCGCGCCGGGGCCGACCTGGCCCTGACCTACTGGGCCACCGAGGTCGCGCGAGGACTTCGGTAGGGGTCCGGTGCCCGGTTCCGACCGGGTGATCTCCTTCTAGTCATTTGGAACCGTATCCGGGGGTCGGCGCGCAGACCGTCCGGGGCTTTCGCCATCATCGGGGAAAGGGCGGTTCTCTCCTCGGGGGGCGGTAGATGTTGGCCGTGACGCGCTATTCACGCACGAAGAACCGGTTGGCCGACGCGGCACGGGATTACGCGCGACGGGGCTGGCAGGTCGTCGCGGGGGCGTCCGCCGGCGTCGACCGGGCCTGTTCGTGCGACCGGATCGGCTGTCCGGATCCCGGCGCCCATCCGGTATCGGCGGCCTGGGGCATCCAGGCCACGACCGACGCCGAGACCCTGAACCGCTGGTGGTCGCGGGACCCCGCGGCCAACCTGATCCTGCCGACCGGCCACGTCTTCGACGTGTTCGACGTCCCCGCCGAGCCGGGCCGCGCCGCCATCGAGGCGATGGTGGCGGCGGGGGTGCCGACCGGCCCGGTGGCCGGGGTCGGCGAGGAGCGGCTGCTGTTCTTCGTCGCGACCCGCGGCAACCCCGAGGACGAGGCCGAGTGGTGGTCCTGCCACCTGGACTCCACGCCCGAGACCATCGTCGACAACCCCGGCATGCGCTGGCACTGCCGGGACAGCTACGTGGTCGCGCCCCCGTCGGTGCTGCCGTCCGGCCGCGAGGTGTTCTGGGTGCGTCCCCCCGACGGCGCGCCGCTGCCCGACCCCCTGCGCATCCTGGAGTTCCTGGCCGACTAGGCCGGGGGAGCACAGCCGACTAGGCCGGGAGCACAGCCGACCAGGCCGGGGGAGCACAGCCGACCAGGCCGGGCTCCGGGAGACGACGAAGGCGCGGCCCGAAGGCCGCGCCCTCTGTCTTTTCCGGGTCTACTTCTTCGGCGCCTTGATGGTGACCTTGGCGCCCCACTTGGCGTAGCTCGTGAACACCACGACCTTGGGCTTGCCCTCGGCGGTGATGGTGAGCTTCAGCTGGCGCGGCAGCCATCCGGTGCCGACGGTGAGGTCGTAGGAGACCTTGGCCTTCTTGTAGCCGGGCGCGACGTCCTCGAGGCCGGAGGCGTCGGTGATGCTGCCGAGCCAGCGGGTGCCGCCCTTGCGGGTGAGGTTCTCGGTGGCGTCCAGGAGATCCGTCAGGGTCGCCACGGAGCCGCCCCAGTGGGCCTGCGCGGCGAGGACGCCGTAGGTCTTGGCCTTGCCGAGCGGGAACTTCTGCCAGACGGCGCCGAGCTGGACGTGCGCGGTGCCGTCGAGCACGACCGCCGTCCGCTTGGTGAACGGCTTCTGGCCGGAGAGGCTGACCTTGAGGTCGCCGTCCTTGGCCCAGCCGGACGCGTTCGTGCTCTCCTTGCCGGAGGTGCGCTTGAACCCGTAGGCGAAGCTGTCCTTGCCGTCGACCGCCGTGGTGATCTTTCCGGCGAGGCCGGGGCCGTCGAGCGCCTCCTCGGTCGGGGTCGGCAGCGGGGTCTCGACCGCGACCAGCGGGGCGGACGCCGCGGGCTCGGACGGGACGACGGTGACGTTCTGGTCACCGTCCCCCTGGTTCGCCGCGTAGGCGACGCCGCCGACGATCAGGATCGCCGCCACACCGCCCGCGGCGAGGAGCAGCGGGCCCTTGCGCCCACCGCCCTGCGGGAGGCCGTGAGCGTCCTTCTTGGGGGCGAGGAACGACCGCTGAGGCTCCGGGGGAGGGGGCGCGTCGGCTGCGCGCTTGGCGAGCTCCCGGACCCGGGCGCGGCCGCGCTTCTCCCAGTCGGCCCCGAAGACCGGGCTGACCGCGTCGTCGAGCTCGGCGAGGAAGTCCGCCGCCGAGGCGGGCCGGTCGCCGGGCGCCTTGGCCAGGCCGTGCAGCACCAGCGGACGCAGCGGGCCGGGCACGTCGGTGACCGGGACCGCCATGTTGTTGTGCGCCTTGCCGAGGCCGCTGGTGGACGTGGCGGGGAACAGCCGCCGTCCGGTGAGGCACTCCACGAAGACCGCGGTCGCCGCGTAGATGTCGGCCCGCTCGCTCTGCGGCGAGCCGTGCCAGCGCTCGGGGGCCTGGTAGGCCGGGTGGCCCGCGGGCGCGCCCCTGCCCTGCACCACCGCGATGCCGAGATCGCTGAGCTTGGCCCTGCCGTCCGGCGCGATGAGCACGCGGTCGGGCGTGACGTCACCGTGGTGGACGCCCTTGCCGTGCGCCGCGGCGAGGCCGAGGAGGATGTCGCTGAGGATCACCACCGCGGACTCCGCGTCGAGCGGGTCGGTCAGCAGCCGGCGCAGCGCCACCCCCTCGAAGTACTCCGAGACGACCGCCGCTTCGTCACCATCGGTGACCAGTTGATAGACCTGGACCAGGTTGTCGTCCTCCAGTTGGGAGAGCGTCTCCATCCGGTGCGCGAAGGCCTCGTCCCGAGGCAGCGCCGGAGGGAGGTAGCGGATGGCGACCTTGGTCCCGGTCAGCTCGTCGGTGGCGAGCACCTGCCGCCCTGACGCGTCGGCTCCCAACTCGCGGGCGAGCGCGAACCCCGGTACCGCCCAGCCGTCAGTCACTTCAGTCCAGCCCCTTAACGCACGTGCATTTCCGATGCCCTCATGGGTGGATATCGGCAGTTGCGGTGCGTGGTCAAGCGAGTTACCGGATTGTGTCGGGGTCGGCGCATATGTGCGGCCGAAAGGCCACGGCGCGCCCACCCCGCGGTGACCTTCCGTGATCTTCGGACGGACCCGGGCCCGGTCACCCGGAGGGTGCTGGCACACTGAGTCCGTGACTTCCACCGAGCGATCTCAAGCCCTGTTCGACCGGGCCCAGACCGTCGTGCCGGGTGGCGTGAACTCCCCGGTCCGGGCGTTCCGGGCCGTCGGCGGGACGCCCCGGTTCATGGCCTCGGCCAAGGGCGCCTACCTCACCGACGCCGACGGCAATACCTACGTCGACATGATCTGCTCGTGGGGGCCGATGATCCTCGGCCACGCCCACCCCGAGGTCGTCGAGGCGGTCACGGTCGCGGCCGCGCGCGGGACGTCGTACGGAGCGCCGACGCAGGGCGAGGTCGACCTCGCCGAGGAGATCGTCGCGCGCACCGCGGTGGAGAAGGTCAGGCTGGTCAACTCCGGCACCGAGGCGACGATGTCGGCGATCCGGCTCGCCCGCGGGTTCACCGAGCGGTCCAAGGTCGTCAAGTTCGCCGGGTGCTACCACGGCCATGTGGACGCCCTGCTGGCGTCGGCCGGGTCCGGGCTGGTCACGCTCGGCCTGCCCGACACCCCGGGCGTCACCGGCGCGTCCACCGCGGACACGATCGTGCTGCCGTACAACGACGCCCTGGCCGTCGAGAAGGCGTTCGCCGACTTCGGCAACGAGATCGCCTGTGTGATCACCGAGGCGTGCCCGTCGAACATGGGCGTGGTGCCCCCGATCGACGGCTTCAACGAGCTGCTGCGCCGGCTGTGCGCCAAGCACGGCGCCCTCCTGATCCTCGACGAGGTGCTCACCGGCTTCCGCGTCACCAGGTCCGGCTGGTACGGCCGCGAGGGGGTCAAGGCCGACCTCTTCACCTTCGGCAAGGTCATGGGCGGCGGCCTGCCCGCCGCGGCGTTCGGCGGCCGCGCCGACGTCATGGACCGGCTGGCCCCCGTCGGGCCGGTCTACCAGGCCGGCACCCTGTCGGGGAACCCGCTGGCGACCGCCGCGGGCCTGGCGACGCTGCGCGGCTGCACCGACGAGGTCTACGCCAAGGTCGACCGGGCCGCCGCCCTCGTCGGCGAGTGGGCGTCCGACGCGCTCAGCCGCGAAGGCGTCCCGCACCGGCTCCAGACCGCGGGGAACCTCTTCTCGGTCTTCTTCGCCGACGAGCGCGTCCTGGACTTCGAAGCGGCCCGCAAGCAGAACTCCGCCGCCTACTCCGCCTTCTTCCACGAGGCGCTCCAGCGGGGCGTGTACCTGCCGCCGTCGTCTTACGAGGCGTGGTTCCTCAGCGCGGCCCACGACGACGCGGCGCTCGACCGGATCGCCGACGCCCTGCCGCACGCAGCCCGCGCCGCCGCACAGGCCGGCTGACCGCTTCGCACAGGTACCCTGGGGCCGCCATGACTGAGACCACGATCGTCCATCTGCTGCGCCACGGCGAGGTCTACAACCCTCGCGGCGTACTCTACGGCCGGCTGCCCGACTTCCACCTCAGCGAAGACGGGCACCTCATGGCCAAGGCCGCGGCTGACTTCCTGGGTCGCCGCGACATCGTCGCTGTCCTCACCTCCCCCCTGGAACGCGCCCAGGAGACGGCGGTGCCGCTCGCCGCCGCCACCGGGCTCACCCCCATCTTGGACCAGCGCCTCATCGAGGCCGAGAACGTCTTCGAGGGCCAGGTCTTCACGATGGGCCGGCTCGTCGACCCCCGGGTCTGGCCGCATTTCCGCAACCCCTTCAGCCCCTCGTGGGGTGAGCCGTTCGAGGTCGTCGCGCGCCGGATGGGCGGGCTGACCGAGGACGCGCGCCGCCACTGGCGCGGGCACGAGGTGGTCTGCGTGAGCCACCAGTTGCCGATCTACACCGCGCGGCGGCGGGCCGAGGGCCTGCGGCTGTGGCACGACCCGCGCCGCCGCGAGTGCGGCCTGGCCAGCGTCACCAGCCTGGTGTACGAGGGCGACACGCTCGCCCGGGTGATGTACCACGAGCCCGCCGCCCATCTGATCAAGGGTCCCACCGTCCCGGGCGCCTGAGGCGCCGGTACAGTCGGGTACTACATCCCGTAGTACTTCAGGAGTGTTCATGATCCCCCGTGCCGTCGCCGTGTCCGGTGCCGCCGTCGCGCTGCTTTTCGCGACGGCCTGCGGATCGGGCGGCGGCACGGGGACCGCGGCGGGATCGCCGCTCCCCGCGGCCGAGCGCAAGGCGCCGTCGGCGGTGACGGGCGAGGACCTGGAGGGCAAGCCCCTCGACCTCGCCTCCTACCAGGGCAAGGTCACCGTGGTGAACTTCTGGGCGTCCTGGTGCGGCCCCTGCCGGGGCGAGGCCGAGACCCTGGAGTACGTCTACCAGGAGAACAAGGACGAGGGCGTCGAGTTCGTCGGGGTCGACATCGAGGACACCCGGGACGGCGCCAAGGCGTTCACCCGGACCTTCAAGACGAGCTACCCGAGCTTCTTCGACCCCGAAGGCAAGATCACCCAGGCGTTCTCGACGGTCAACCCGTCCGCGCTGCCGACCACGCTGATCCTGGACCGCCAGGGCCGCGTCGCCGTGCAGTTCCCCGGTCTGGTGACCACCACCAAGCTCGAACCGGCGCTCGCCGAGATCGTCGCCGAGCAGTGATCGCCGCTGCGGGCATCGAGCAGACCATCACCAGCGGCACGCTGGTGCTGGCGCTGCCGCTCGCCGCGCTCGCCGGCATGGTGTCCTTCCTCAGCCCCTGCGTGCTGCCGCTCGTCCCCGGCTACCTGTCGTACGTGACGGGCATGACCGGCGAGGACCTCGCGGTGCAGCGCAAGGGGCGGCTGGTCGCCGGGGTCGGGCTGTTCGTCCTCGGCTTCACCTTCGTGTTCATGGCCTACGGCTTCATCTTCGGCGGGCTCGGCCACTGGCTGCACGCCTACGAGGACGCCATCACGCGCGTCCTCGGCGCCGTCACCATCTTCATGGGCCTGCTGTTCATGGGCCTGTTCACCGGTCTCCAGCGCACGGTGAAGTCCGCGCGGCTGCCCAGCGCGGGGATCGCGGGCGCGCCGCTGCTCGGCGCGCTGTTCGGCCTCGGCTGGACCCCGTGCATCGGCCCGACGCTGGGCGCGATCCAGGCGCTCGCGGTCACCGAGGCCACCCCGGTCCGCGGCGGCGTCCTGTCGTTCTTCTACTGCGTCGGCCTCGGCCTGCCCTTCCTGGTGACCGCGCTGGCCTACCGCCGCGCGCTGGGCGTCTTCGGATGGGTGAAGCGGCACTACGTCCTGGTGATGCGCCTCGGCGGCGGGATGCTCGTCGCGATCGGCGTGCTGCTCCTGACGGGGCTGTGGACGGAACTCAACAATGAGCTGCGGGTCTGGATCGGCGGCTTCGGGACGGTGATCTAGATGGGTGTGATGGGCTGGCTGCGCTGGGGCTGGCGCCAGTTGACGTCGATGCGGACGGCGCTGGTGCTGCTGTTCCTCGTCGCGCTCGCGTCGGTGCCGGGCTCGATCTTCCCCCAGCGCGGCATGTCGCCGGAGAAGGTGAACCAGTACTTCACCGAGCACCCCGACCTGGCCGTCTGGCTCGACCGGCTGTCGCTGTTCGACGTGTTCGCCGCGCCCTGGTTCGCGGCGGTCTACCTGCTGCTGTTCACCTCGCTCGCGGGCTGCGTCGTGCCGCGCACCTGGCAGCTCTTCCAGCATGTGCGCGCCCGGCCGCCGAAGGCGCCCAAGAAGCTCGCGCGGCTGCCGCAGCACGCGGAGTTCACCTCCGACGCCTCGCCCGAGGAGGCCGTCGAGGCGGCCCGGGAACTGCTGCGCAGGCGGCGGTTCCGCACCGAGGTCGACGGCCTGTCCGTCGCGTCGGAGAAGGGCTACCTGGGCGAGGCCGGGAACCTGCTGTTCCACCTCTCGATGCTCGCGCTGCTCCTTGCGGTCGGCCTCGGCGCCCTCTTCGGCTACCGGGGCAACCTGCTGCTCACCGAAGGCAAGGGCTTCAGCAACTCCGTCGCCTTCTATGACGAGTACAAGCCGGGCCACCTCGTGGACCCCGAGGACCTCGCGCCGTTCCAGCTCACCATGGACGACTTCGAGGCGTCGTTCATCAGCTCCGGCGCGCAGACCGGCCAGCCGAGCGGCTTCGACGCCAACGTGACCTACCGCGAGGAGGTCGGCGGCGCGGAGAAGACCTACAACATCCGGGTGAACCACCCGCTGGAGGTCGACGGGACCAAGGTCTACCTCCTCGGCCACGGCTACGCCCCGACGTTCAAGATCACCGACTCCGAGGGCAACGTCGCGTTCGACGACGCGGTCCAGTTCCTTCCGCGTGAGACCGGGAACCTCACCTCCGAGGGCGTCGTGAAGACCCCCGACGCCAAGCCGCAGCTCGCGTTCCAGATGATGTTCTGGCCGACCGCGGGCGCGTCCGCCGACGGCACCTCGATCGTGTCGACCTTCCCTGGGCCGCTCAACCCGACCGTCGCCATCAAGGCGGCCTTCAAGGGCGACCTCAACATGGACGGTGGCGCGCCCCAGTCCGTCTTCGAGATCGACTCCAGCAAGCTGGAGATGGTCAAGCTGGACGAGGACGCCAAGGTGCTCAAGATCGGCGACACCCTGGAGCTGCCCGACGGCGCCGGGACGCTGGAGTTCACCGGCGTCAAGGAGTACGGGGCCATCACGGTCACCTACGACCCGGGCCGGGTGCCCGCACTGGTCGCGGGGGCCCTGGCCGTCCTCGGTCTGGTCGGTTCGTTCATGATCCGGCGCCGCAGGGTGTGGGTCCGTGCGAGCGCCGGAGAGGACGGGCGTACCTTGGTCGAGGTCGGCGGCCTCACCCTGGGCGCGGCCACGGCGGAGTTCGACGACATCGTGCGCGACCTCCGGCCGGATGACGGCGAGCGCGACGCGCGCTCGGATGACAGCGAGCCGGTCGCGACCGGCCCGATCAAGGAGTGACACGGTGGTCGACGCCGATCTGGCCGGCCTGAGCAACAACCTCGTGCTCGGCGCGGTGCTCTTGTACGTCGTCGCGATGCTCGGCTACGCGGCCGACCTCATCTCGACCCCGACCCGGGCCGAGCGCCGAGCGCTGGTCGGCGCGGGCGCTCCGGCCGGCGAACCCGCCGCCGAGGAGGCGGCGCCGAAGTCACGCGCCGACTGGGGCCGCTTCGCGATCGCGATGACCTGCTTCGGCTGGCTGCTGCACGCCGCCGCGATGATCACCCGCGGCGTCGCGGTGGAGCGCTGGCCGTGGGCGAACATGTACGAGTTCGTCGTCGCGATCTGCCTGGCGGCCTCCACCGCCTACCTCGTGCTGGTCTTCAAGGCCAAGGCGAAGTTCCTCGGCGCGTTCGTCATGGTGGCGGTCGTGCTGGGCCTCGGCGCGGCGACGATCTGGCTGTACCAGGAGGCGGGCGCGGTCGTCCCGGCCCTGGAGTCCTACTGGATCGCCATCCACGTCACCGCGGCGATCATCGCCTCGGGCGGCTTCACCGTCGGGTTCGTGGCGAGCCTGCTCTACCTGGCCGCCGCGCGGTACGAGGCGCGCAAGGCCGCGGCGGAGGCCGGCGCTCCGAAGCCGGGTCTGCTCGACCGGCTGCCCGGCGCCGACGTCCTCGACGGCCTCGCCTACAAGGCGATCATGTTCGTGTTCCCGATCTGGACGTTCGCCATCATCGCGGGCGCGATCTGGGCGGACTCCGCGTGGGGCCGCTACTGGGGCTGGGACCCCAAGGAGACGTGGTCCTTCATCGTCTTCGCGATCTACGCCGGGTACCTGCACGCGCGGGCGACCGCGGGCTGGAAGGGCAGCAAGGCCGCCGTCGTGTCCGTGATCGGCTACGCGGCGCTGCTGTTCAACCTGGTCGGCGTGAACATCTTCTTCGAGGGGCTGCACTCCTACTCCGGCATGTGATGTGATCATGGGCGCTTCCACGCTTGAATAGTCGGCGTTGTCCGGCTACGCGGGAGATTGCTCATGCGGTGGGGAAGACACCGGAGGACCGCCGAGGCGATCCCCGCGGCCCCGGCCCGTCCAGACGCGGTGCGCGCCCGTGAGGTGCAGCCGAGGGACGGCCGGGGCCGTTTCCGTCGGGCCGGGCGGGACGACTCGTCGGTGGGCCTGCGGGACGCCGCGGCCTATGAGCTGTACGACGCGCCGGACGCCATCGTCGCCGTGCCGCCGCATCCGCCGGACCACCCCTGGGGTGGCGACGGACGGGTCCACTGCGGCCCGCTGGAGGACATCCTGGTCCGGCAGTGGGACGCCGCCGCGGGGCCGCCCCCGGACGCGATCGTGCGGGCCGTGGAGAGCCTCGCGGGCCTGCCCGCGAGGCTGAAGGAGAAGCTGGCCCGGGGGCTCGACGCCATCTACGTCGGCCCCGGCGGTGTGCCCGACCTCGACCACATGGGGGAACTCAAAGGCCGGGCACTGCCGTCGGGCGCCGCCACCTGGGACATCTGCGCGGGGGCTTACGGCAACCGCAAGATCGTTGTGGGCGACCGGCCGTCGCCCACCCCCGACGTGATGATGCACGAGGTCGGCCACGCCCTCGACGACGTGGACGACCCCGGTGAAGGCTGGGCGTCGGACTCCCCCGAGTTCCAGACGCTCTTCCGCGCGTGCTCGCCCTTCCTGCGCAGCGGGTTCCACCGCCAGGAGGGGGTATTGGGCCGTCGGGAGTTCTTCGCCGACGCGTTCGCGGCGATCGCCTCGCACCAGCGTCCCGCCCTCGTCGACATGCTCGGCGGCAACATCCGCCTTGCGCTCGACGTGATGCTGTTCTTCAACCGCCGGTATGGAATCTGAGGAGTACGAGGATGTACGTGATCAGACTCGCCAATGGGAGATTGCGGGTGCCGTACAGCGAACTCACCGAGAACGAGGAGATCGTTCAGGCGTATCGGGAAATAGGCCCCGAAGACGAGGAATACTCATCACTGATGGCCGAGGCGGTCAGCGAAGAGGAACTCGTCCGGATCAAAGATCGCTGGCGCAGGGATGACGCTGCGCTGCGCGCGAGCTTCGAGGCCTGGAAGGCTTCATCCCAGGAGGATTAAGCCGCCGACGGCTTAGCGGACCTCGACGAGCGGCTCTTCGCCGCGCAGCAGTGCGTGCACCTCGGACTCGCGGAACCGGCGGTGGCCGCCCGGCGTGCGGATGCTGCTGATGCGTCCTGCGGCGGCCCAGCGGGTGACCGTCTTCGGGTCGACCCGGAACAGGGCGGCCACCTCACCAGGTGTCAACAGACGCTCACTAGTGCTTTCCACGGATTCTCTCCCCTTTTGTCCCGCTCTGGTGACGGGTGGTTGGATTCCAAGTCTGACGGGTCAAGACCGATTCATGCCTTGTTTTCGGAAAAGATGACTTTCCGTGACGCTCTGACCAGGGCCTATGTCGGAAAGTAACCGATGCATGTCTCACAGCAGCATCTACGGTGCCACTGACTTCGCTCTTGACCCTCGCAGACCCCATCAGATGAGGGTTTCGGGCGGTTGGTTCGCGGTGTCCGAAGGGCACTCGGCTAGGGTTCCGCTCATGTCGGATCTGGTCACTTTGTCGGAAATCGAAGCTGCTGCGCGGCGGCTCCGCGGGGTCGCCGTGCGCACGCCACTGGTCCGTCTCCCCGGGACCGAATTGTCGATCAAGCCCGAATCGCTGCAACCGATCGGCGCGTTCAAAATCCGCGGCGCATATGCCGCGATGACGGTGGGCGCGGTCCCCGTGGGCGTGGTCGCCCATTCCAGCGGTAATCACGCGCAGGCCGTCGCCTACGCGGCCCGGGAACTGGGGATTCCGGCAGTTCTCGTCATTCCGCATACGGCGCCCGAGCTGAAAGTGGAGGCGTGCCTTGAGCTCGGCGCGGAGATCGTCCTTGTGGAACCGACCCTCGAAGCGCGCGAGGGCACCGCGGCGCGGCTCGCCGAGGCGCACGGCTACGAGCTCATCCCCCCGTTCGACGACCTCCGGGTCATCGCGGGCCAGGCGACCATCGGCCTCGAACTGCTCGCCGACGATCCGCACCTGGACGTCGTCCTGGTTCCCGTCGGCGGCGGAGGGCTGCTCGCGGGCGTCGCGACGGCGATCAAGCTGAGCGGGTCGCGGGCCAAGGTCATCGGAGTGGAGCCGTCGCTGGCCGCCGACGCGCGCGACTCCCTGCGCGGCGGCACCCCGGTCAGCTGGGACCCCGCCAAGACGGCCCGCACGATGGCCGACGCGCTGCGCGCGGAGCGGGTGGGCGACATCCCCTTCCGGCACATCGCCAAATACGTGGACGACATCATCACCGTCACCGAGGAGGAGATCTTCGAGGCGGTCCGCCGCCTGGCCGCGGGCGCGCACCTGATCGCCGAACCCGCGGGCGCGGTCGCCACCGCGGGCTACCTGGCCCACCGTCAAGCCCTCCCCGACGGCACCCGCTACGCCGCGATCCTCTCGGGCGGCAACGTCGACCCGGCCCTCCTCTTCGGCTGACCCGCCGCCCCTTCGGGCAGCGCGCCGGACCTCCGTCGCGGAAGTCGCGGGTCTCCTCGGCCGCGGCGGGTCACGCCGCCTCACGGATGGGCGGCGCACAAAGCGGATAGGCCATCCGGGTTTGTGCTAGCGTCCTCGGTAAGCGGATGGGTTATCCGTATGCGAGGAGGGCTCAGTGGGGAAGATCGCCGTGGTCACGGGTGGGACGGGTGGCATCGGGCTGGAGACGGCGCTCGGGCTCGCCGCTGCGGGGTTCGAGGTCGTCGTGGTGGGGCGTGACGCGGAGCGCGGCGCGCGGGCGGTCGAGCGGATCGACGCCGTGGGCCAGGGGAGGGGGCGGTTCCTGGCCGCGGATCTCGCCTCGCTCGACGAGGTGCGGGCGCTCGCCGGGCGGATCGCCGCCGACTGCGCGGCATCGGGGGAGACCCTGGGCGTGCTGGTCAACAATGTCGGGGCGATGTTCGCCGAGCGGCGGACCGCGGGAGGGGTCGAGGCGACCTTCGTCGTCAACCATCTGTCCCCTTACCTGCTGACGGAACTGCTGCTGCCCACCCTGACGGCCGGGGCGCCCAGCAGGATCGTGAACGTGACCTCGGCCGCGGTCGGGCTAGGTAGAAGGGCGTTCGACGCCGCCGAGCCGCCCGGCGGCTACTACGCCTTCCACTGGTACGGCCGCGCCAAGCTCGCCAACCTGGCCTACACCCTCGACCTGGCCGCGCGACTGGACGGCACCGGCGTGTCCGTCTTCGCCGCGGACCCCGGCGGAGCCGCGACCGACATGACCGACGGGACCATGGCCGACCCGAAGATCGTCTCCCCGGCCCTGCGGTTGCTGTGGCCACTGGTGCGCCGCAGGTTCGCCCGCGCGACCTCGGGCCCTGCGTCCGTCGCGGCCAGGCCCTCGATCGTCGCCGCTACCGACGCGGCCCTCGACGGCCGGACCGGAGTCGTCATCGGCGCCCGAGCGCGCCCGGTGGCCCCGTTCCGCGCGGCGACCGACGCCCGCGTCGCCGAGGCCGTGCGCCGGCTCAGCGAGCGGCACGCCCCCCTCCCGACCGGCTGACCGCCGCCCTCCGGCCGCGCTGGTCGGCGGCCCGCGGGTCTAGGGGTGGGTCGGGGGAGAGATCTCCTGAGCAGGGGATAACCTCAAAACACCATGCGCTCAGTACTCGCCTACACAGCATCCAGGTTCCTGCTGTTCATAGCCACTGCCGCGATCCTTCTGCTGATCGGGGTCACCGGCCTGCTGAACCTCGCCCTCTCCGTGTTGATCTCCGGCATCGTCAGCTATGTGGTCCTGTCCAAGCAGCGGGACGCCGTGTCCACCGCCGTGGTCGAGCGGACCCAGCGACAGGGGCATGAGCACGGCCAGGGTGACGAGGATGCCGCGGTCTCCGCGGAATAGGCTGCATCCATGACCCGTGCCGATCTGGACAAGAAACCCTCGGACGTCGCCGCGATGTTCGACGACACCGCCGAGCGGTACGACCTGCTCAACACCCTGATGACGGGCGGGCAGGACCGCGCCTGGCGCAAGGCGGTCGCCCGCGCGGTCGACGCGCGCCGCGGCGAGCGGGTCCTGGACCTCGCGGCGGGCACCGGCACCTCCTCGGCGGCGCTGGCCGCCGAAGGCGCCGACGTCGTCGCGTGCGACTTCTCGCTCGGCATGCTCCAGGTCGGCACCCGCCGCCAGTCCGGCACCGCAGGCCTCACCTTCGTCGCCGGCGACGCCCTGAGCCTGCCGTTCGCGGACGACTCCTTCGACACGGTGACGATCTCCTTCGGCCTGCGCAACGTGGCCGACGTCGACGCGGCGCTCAAGGAACTCCTGCGGGTCACCAGGCCCGGCGGGAAGCTGGTCATCTGCGAGGTGAGCCACCCGGGCAACCCGCTGCTCCGCACCGGCCACCGCCTCCACCTCAAGGTCGGCCTGCCGTTCCTCGCCCGGTTCAGCTCCAACCGCGACTCCTACAACTACCTCGCCGAGTCGACCCTCAAGTGGCCCGACCAGCGCGGCCTCGCCGCCCTGCTGCGCACCGCGGGCTGGGACCGCGTCCAGTGGCGTGACCTCACTTTCGGCGTCGCCGCGATCCACCGCGCGTGGAAGCCGGAGATCATTACCCGAGCCGAGTAACCTCCTCTGCCGCTCGCGAGCACGCTGGGTGTAGCGTGAGCATCAAGAGAGTTTGTGAAGTTGTTCACAAACGCACTTGAGCGGAGCGAAGAAGGTCGGCAGTTGAGCGAGCACTCCCCCGAAGCCGCGGATGTCATCGTCGTGGGAGCCGGTCCCGCCGGCTCGACCACGGCGTACTACCTCGCGCAGACGGGTCTGAAAGTCCTCCTGCTGGAGAAGGCGACCTTCCCTCGGGACAAGATCTGCGGTGACGGGCTCACCCCCCGCGCCGTCCGGCAACTGATCGCGATGGGCGTCGACATCAACGCCCCGGGGTGGATCAGGAACAAGGGCCTGCGCATCTTCGGCGGCGGCGTCAAGATCGAGCTGCCCTGGCCCGAGTTGGCGACCTTCCCCGACTTCGGCCTCGTGCGCCCCCGCATGGACCTCGACGCGCTGCTCGCCGAGCACGCCGTCAAGGCCGGCGCCACCCTGATGCAGGGCACCACCGTCACCGAGCCCGTGATCGACGAGCGCAGCGACCGCGTCGTGGGCGTGCGCACCAAGGACGGCCGCGAGTTCCGCGCGCACCTGGTCGTCGCCGCGGACGGCAACTCCGCCCGGCTCGCGACCGCGCTCGGGATCCGCAAGCGCGAGGACCGGCCCATGGGCGTGGCCGTCCGGCGCTACTTCGAGACGCCCCGCCACGACGACGACTACCTGGAGTCGTGGCTCGAACTGTGGGACGGCGAGAAGCTGCTCCCGGGCTACGGCTGGGTCTTCGGGTGCGGGAACGGCACCTCCAACGTCGGGCTCGGCCTGCTTAACACCTCGAAGTCGTTCCAGAACACCGACTACCGCGACATGCTCCGCCGCTGGACCGCCGGAATGCCCGAAGAGTGGCAGTTCGACGAGGCCCACGCGACAGGTCCGGTGCGCGGCGCGGCGCTGCCGATGGGCTTCAACCGGCAGCCGCACTACTCCCGGGGCCTGCTCCTGGTGGGCGACGCCGGAGGAATGATCAACCCGTTCAACGGCGAGGGCATCGACTACGCGATGGAGTCCGGCCACCTGGCCGCCGACATCATCGTGCAGGCGCTGGCCAGGCCGACCGCCGCACAGCGGGAACGGGCGCTGTACGAGTACCCGCGCATCCTCAAGGAGGAGC
Organism: Actinocorallia herbida; assembly: GCF_003751225.1. Taxonomy (NCBI): domain Bacteria; kingdom Bacillati; phylum Actinomycetota; class Actinomycetes; order Streptosporangiales; family Thermomonosporaceae; genus Actinocorallia; species Actinocorallia herbida. Next base: position 8,707,003 of record NZ_RJKE01000001.1, on the reverse strand, counting down.
ACGGGGGGTACTTCACGATCGGGCGCGTGTTCGTGAATGCCATCGGCGACCCGCGGGTGATGAAGTTCGCCACCCGGCACGGGCTGCCCCACCCGACGCTGATGCGGTTCACGCTGAAGCTCCTGGCCAATCTCACCGACCCGCGCGGGGGAGACGCGATGGACCGGATCATCAACGCGATGACCCGGATAGCCCCGTCGGCCTGACCTCTTCCGCCCAGAACAACTGAAACCCCACTGGTACGGACCAATGCGCGTTCTCACTAGGATGATGCAGCTCACAACGGTGAGATGTGTCACGAACTCTGAGGGGGGTGTGTGATCCCGTGGACCTCTACTTGCCGATCCTCGTGCTCGGGGCGCTGGCGGCGGCCTTCGCCGTCGGCTCGGTGATCATGGCGGCATTCACCGGCCCGAAACGCTGGAACAGGGCCAAACTCGAATCCTACGAATGTGGGATCGAACCGACGCCGCAACCCGTCGGCGGCGGCCGATTCCCCGTGAAGTACTACCTCACGGCGATGCTCTTCATCGTCTTCGACATCGAGATCATCTTCTTGTACCCCTGGGCGGCCTCGTTCGACCGCCTCGGGCTCTTCGGTCTTGTCGAAATGGTGCTGTTCATCGTCACCGTCCTCGTCGCGTACGCCTACGTGTGGCGCCGCGGCGGCCTGGAGTGGGACTGATTCACCATGGGTCTTGAAGAGAAACTCCCGAGCGGATTCCTGCTCAGTACCGTTGAACAAGTGGCCGGCTGGGCCCGGCGCAGCTCCACCTGGCCCGCGACGTTCGGCCTCGCCTGTTGCGCCATCGAGCTGATGGCGACCGGCGACCCCAGGCATGACATGTCCCGCTGGGGCATGGAGCGCGCGGCGGCCACACCGAGACAGGCCGACCTGATGATCGTCGCGGGGCGGGTGAGCCAGAAGATGGCTCCCGTGCTGCGGCAGGTCTATGACCAGATGACCGAACCGAAGTGGGTCATCGCCATGGGGGTCTGCGCCTCGTCCGGCGGCATGTTCAACAACTATGCGATCGTCCAGGGCGTCGACCACATCGTACCAGTGGACATCTACCTGCCCGGATGCCCCCCGCGTCCGGAGATGCTGCTCGACGCCATCCTGAAACTGCACGACAAGATGCAGAACACCAAGCTCGGTGTGCAGCGCGAACGGCAGATCCAGGAACTGGAGAAGGCGAAGCTGCGGCAGTTGCCGCTGCTCGGTCAGTCCGGAGCGCGCTCATGAGCGAGTCGAACGAGCGCCACGGCATGTTCGGCGCCAACACCACCGGCGACACCTCCGGGTTCGGCCGCCTCGTCGTCCAGCGGCCCGCCGCGGCCTCGTCGCCGCGCCCCTACGGCGGTTACTTCGACGACGTCGCCGACCACCTGGAGCGGTCCGGCTTCGGTGACGCGGTCGAGTGGACCGTCGTCGACCGGGACGAGCTGACGTTCTTCATCAAGCGCGAGCGGATCGCCGAGGTGGCCGCGGTGCTGCGCGACGACCCCGAGCTTCGGTTCGAACTGCTCTCCGGCGTCTCGGGCGTGCACTACCCCTCGGAAGAGGGGCGGGAGCTGCACGCGGTCTACCACCTGCTCTCGATGACGCACAACCGGCGTGTCCGGCTGGAGGTGGCGATCCCCGACGCCGACCCGCACGTGCCGTCGCTCGTCGGCGTCTACCCGACCGCCGACTGGCACGAGCGCGAGACCTGGGACTTCTTCGGCATCATCTTCGACGGCCACCCCGCGCTGACCCGGATCGAGATGCCGGACGACTGGATCGGGCACCCGCAGCGCAAGGACTACCCCCTCGGCGGCATCCCCGTCGAGTACCGCGGCGCGGAGATCCCGCCGCCGGACGAGCGGAGGTCGTACTCATGACCACCACGTATGACGCCTACCAGGCGGGCGCGACCGACGACGGGACGGCCGAGGGCAAGGTCTTCAACCTCGCCGGGCAGGACTGGGACGACGTCGTCGCCGGGGCGAAGGACGCCGCAGACGACGAGCGCCTCGTCATCAACATGGGGCCGCAGCACCCCTCGACGCACGGCGTGCTCCGGCTCATCCTCACCCTCGACGGCGAGTCCGTCGACGAGGTGCGGGTGGGCATCGGCTACCTGCACACCGGCATCGAGAAGAACATGGAGTTCCGCACCTGGACGCAGGGCACCACGTTCTGCACCCGGATGGACTACCTGGCGCCCCTGTTCAACGAGACGGCGTACTGCCTCGCGGTGGAGAAGCTGCTCGGCGTCACCGACCGCATCCCCGAGCGGGCCAATGTCATCCGCGTGATGATGATGGAGCTCAACAGGATCTCCTCGCACCTCGTCGCGATCGCCACGTTCGGTCTCGAACTCGGCGCGACGACGGTCATGCTGAACGGGTTCGTCGAGCGCGAGTACACCCTCGACCTGTTCGAGGAGATCTGCGGCCTGCGCATGAACATGGCCTACATCCGGCCGGGCGGCGTCGCCCAGGACGTCGGCCCCGCCGCGATCGCGAAGCTGCGCGCCTACCTGGAGCGCATGCCCGAGCGGTTCCGGACCCTGCGCAAGCTGCTCGACGCGAACCCGGTCTACCTGGCCAGGACCAAGGACGTGGCCTACCTGGACCTGACGGGCTGCATGGCCCTCGGCGTCACCGGCCCGATGCTGCGCAGCGCAGGTCTTCCGTGGGACCTGCGAAAGACGCAGCCTTACTGCGGCTACGAGACGTACGACTTCCAGGTGCACACCCAGGAGAGCGCCGACGTGTACGGCCGCTATCTCGTCCGGATGGCCGAGATGGAGGAGTCGCTCAAGATCGTCGAGCAGTGCGTCGAGCGGCTCACCAAGGGCTCGGCCAAGGACGGGCCGGTGATGATCGAGGACAAGAAGATCGGCTGGCCCGCGCAGCTCGCGATCGGCACCGACGGCATGGGCAACTCGCCCGCCCACATCGGGCACATCATGGGCGAGTCCATGGAGGCGCTGATCCACCACTTCAAGCTGGTGACCGAGGGCTTCCGGGTGCCCGCCGGGCAGGTGTACGCCGCGGTGGAGTCGCCGCGCGGCGAGCTCGGCGCGCACGTGGTGTCCGACGGGGGCACGCGCCCCTACCGGGTGCACTTCCGCGAGCCGTCCTTCGTCAACCTTCAGGCCACCGCCGCGATGTGCGAGGGCGGCTACGTCGCCGATGTCATCGCCGCGGTCGCGTCCATCGACCCCGTGATGGGAGGTGTCGACCGATGAGTGCGGTCCCTGTCGGCTTCACGGGGCATTTCCCCGAGGGCTCCCCGTACGACGTGGAGACCAGGCAGCGCCTGGAGCAGGACGCCAAGGAGATCATCGCCAAGTACCCCAAGACGCGCAGCGCGCTGCTGCCGATGCTGCACCTCGTGCAGTCCGTCGACGGGTGCGTGACCAGGGCGGGTGTCGAGTTCTGCGCCACCATGCTCGACATCACCCCGGCCCAGGTGACCGGTGTGGCGACGTTCTACACCCAGTACAAGCGCCGCCCGATGGGCGACTACCACGTCGGCGTGTGCATCAACACGCTGTGCGCGGTGCTCGGCGGCGACGAGATCTGGGCGGCGCTCAACGAGCACGTCGGCGTCGGCCATGACGAGGTCACCGATGACGGCAAGGTGTCGCTGGAGCGGCTGGAGTGCAACGCCGCCTGCGACTTCGCGCCGGTGATGATGGTCAACTGGGAGTTCTACGACAACCAGACCCCCGAGTCGGCCAAGCAGCTCGTCGACGACCTGCGCGCGGGCCGTCCCGTGCCGCCGACCCGCGGCGCGGACGGCATCTGCACGTTCAAGGAGGCGTCCCGGGTGCTCGCCGGCTTCAACGACGGACGCGCCGCAGAGGGCGTCCAGGCGGGCCCGGAATCCCTCGTCGGCCTCGAGCTGGCCAAGGAGAAGGGCTGGGAGGCGCCATGACGACACTCACCCCCGTGCTCACGAAGCACTGGGACCAGGCGGACTCCTTCACCCGCGCGGGCTACGAGCGGGAAGGCGGCTACTCCTCCCTGCGCACGGCCCTGGGCATGGAGCCGTCCGCGATCGTCCAGGCGGTCAAGGACTCCGGCCTGCGCGGCCGGGGCGGCGCCGGATTCCCCACCGGCATGAAGTGGGGATTCCTCGCGCAGGGCACCGGTAAACCCACCTACCTGGTGGTCAACGCCGACGAGTCCGAGCCGGGGACCTGCAAGGACATCCCGCTCATGCTCGCCAACCCGCACGTACTGGTCGAGGGCGTGATCATCAGCTCCTTCGCGATCGGCGCGCACCAGGCGTTCATCTATGTGCGCGGTGAGGTCCTGCACGTCATCAGGCGGCTCCAGCAGGCGGTCGCCGAGGCGTACGAGGCCGGTTACCTCGGCAAGGACATCCTCGGGTCGGGGTACGACCTCGACCTGGTGGTCCACGCCGGGGCGGGCGCGTACATCTGCGGTGAGGAGACCGCGCTGCTCGACTCGTTGGAGGGCTTCCGCGGGCAGCCGCGGCTCAAGCCGCCCTTCCCCGCGGTGGCGGGCCTCTACGGCGGACCCACCGTCGTGAACAACGTCGAGTCGATCGCTTCGGTTCCCTCGATCGTCGGAAAGGGCGCCGACTGGTTCGGCTCGATGGGCACCGAGAAGTCGAAGGGCTTCGGCATCTTCTCGCTCTCGGGGCACGTCACCCGGCCCGGCCAGTACGAGGCGCCGCTCGGGATCACGCTGCGCGAGCTGCTGGAGATGGCGGGCGGCATCCGGGAGGGCCACGAACTCAAGTTCTGGACCCCCGGCGGCTCCTCCACGCCCATCTTCACCGCCGAGCACCTGGACGTCCCGCTCGACTTCGAGTCGGTGGGCGCGGCGGGGTCGATGCTCGGCACCCGCGCGCTCCAGATCTTCGACGAGACCACGTGCGTGGTGCGGGCGGTCTCGCGCTGGACCGACTTCTACGCGCACGAGTCCTGCGGCAAGTGCACGCCGTGCCGCGAGGGCACCTACTGGCTCAAGCAGATGCTCAAGCGGCTGGACGCCGGGCAGGGCACCGAAGAGGACCTGTCGACGATGAACGACATCGCCGACAACATCCTCGGCCGGTCCTTCTGCGCACTCGGCGACGGTGCGACGAGCCCGATCCACTCCTCGATCAAGTACTTCCGCGAGGAGTACCTGGCGCACTTCTCCCACGGCGGGTGCCCGTTCGACCCCGCCAAGTCCACGAAGTGGGGCGCATAAATGACCGCGACATCCGAGACGGGCGTCGTTCCCCAAGAGGATCTCGTCTCCCTCACCATCGACGGCTTCGAGATCTCCGTCCCGAAGGGGACGCTGGTCATCCGGGCCGCCGAACTGCTCGGCGTGCAGATCCCCCGGTTCTGCGACCACCCGCTGCTCGACCCGATCGGGGCCTGCCGCCAGTGCCTGGTGGACATCCCCGACGCCGGCAACGGGCGGGGCTTCCCCAAGCCGCAGGCGTCCTGCACCATCCCGGTCGCCGACGGCATGGTCGTCAACACCCAGCTCACGTCCCCGGTCGCCGAGAAGGCGCAGAAGGGCGTGATGGAGTTCCTGCTCATCAACCATCCGCTGGACTGCCCGGTCTGCGACAAGGGCGGCGAGTGCCCCCTGCAGAACCAGGCGATGTCCAACGGGCGGGGTGAGACCCGGTTCATCGAGCGCAAGCGCACCTTCGCCAAGCCGCTGCCGCTGTCGTCGCAGGTGCTGCTCGACCGCGAACGCTGCATCCAGTGCGCGCGCTGCACCCGGTTCTCCGAGCAGATCGCGGGCGACCCGTTCATCGACCTGTTCGAGCGGGGCGCCAAGGAGCAGGTGGGCACCGCCGACGGCGAGCCGTTCTCCTCCTACTTCTCCGGCAACACCGTGCAGATCTGCCCGGTCGGCGCGCTCACCGGCGCGGCCTACCGGTTCCGGTCGCGGCCGTTCGACCTGGTGTCGACCCCGTCGGTGTGCGAGCACTGCTCGTCCGGCTGTGCGCTGCGCACCGACCACCGGCGCGGCAAGGTCACCCGGCGGCTCGCCGGTGACGACCCGCAGGTGAACGAGGAGTGGAACTGCGACAAGGGCCGGTGGGCCTTCACCTACGCCACCGAGCCCGACCGGCTGCGGTACCCGCTGATCCGCAACGCCGACGGCGTCCTCGAGCCCGCGTCCTGGCCGGAGGCGCTGCGCGCCGCCGCCGAGGGGCTCGGCTGGAAGAGCGCCGCGGTCCTCGCGGGCGGGCGCCTCACGCTGGAGGACTCCTACGCGTACGCGAAGTTCGCCAGGATCGCGCTCGGCACGAACGACGTGGACTTCCGGGCCAGGCCGCACAGCGCCGAGGAGGCCGACTTCCTCGCCTGGGGCGTCGCCGGGCACGGGATCGAGGTGTCCTTCACCGCGCTGGAGAAGGCGCCCGTCGTCCTGCTGGCCGGGCTGGAGCCCGAGGAGGAGGCCGCCGCGATCTTCCTGCGGCTGCGCAAGGGCGTCCGCAAGCACGGATTGCAGGTCCTGGCGATCGCGCCGTTCGCCACCAAGGGCCTCACCAAGCTGAACGGACGGCTCCTCCAGGCGGGTCCCGGCGGTGAGCCGGAGGCGCTGAGCATCTCCGGCGAGGCCGCCGCGGAGCTCGCCGCGGAAGGCTCGGTCATCCTCGTCGGCGAACGGCTCGCCGAGGTGCCGGGCGCGCTGAGCGCGGCCGTGCGGCTCGCCCAGTCGACCGGCGCGAAGCTCGCCTGGGTCCCGCGCAGGGCCGGGGAGCGCGGCGCCGTCGAGGCGGGGCTGCTGCCCGGCCTGCTGCCCATCGGACGGCCGCTCACCGACCCGCAGGCGCGGGCCGAGGTGGCCCGGGTGTGGGGCGTCAGCTCCGTGCCCGACACGCCGGGCCGCGACACCGCGCACATCCTCGCCGCCGCCTACGCGGGCGACATCGAGGCGCTGGTCGTCGGCGGCGTCGACCCCTACGACCTGCCCGACCCGGCGTTCGCGCTCGCGGCGCTGGACAAGACCCCGTTCATCGTCAGCCTGGAGCAGCGCGCGAGCGCGGTCACCGACCGCGCGGACGTGGTGCTGCCGGTCGCGGCGGTCGCGGAGAAGTCCGGCACCTTCGTCAACTGGGAGGGTCGCGGCAGGCACTTCGAGACGGCGCTGAAGGTGCCCGGCGTGCTCACCGACCTCGCCGTCCTCGGCGCGCTGGCCGACGAGCTGGACTTCCACCTCGGCCTGCCGGACTCCGCGGCGGCCCTGCGGGAGCTCGCCGAACTGGGCTCCTACCGCGGTGAGCGGTCCGGCGCCCCCGGCACGCTGACCGAGTTCACCTACACCCCCGGTGACGGGGAGGCCGTGCTCGCCACCTGGCGGCAGCTCCTCGACGACGGCAGGCTCCAGGACGGCGAACCGCACCTGAAGGGCACGGCCCGTCCGGTCGTCGCCCGGATGTCGGCCGCCACCGCGGCGGCCAACGGCCTCCAGGGCCTGGTCACGGTCTCCACCGACCGCGGCGCCGTCACGGTGCCGCTGGTCATCGACGACCTGCCCGAGGGCGTCGTCTGGCTGCCGGGCAACAGCTCGGGGATCAACCTCGCACGCGACCTCGGCGCCACCTCCGGCAGCGTCGTGCAGATCGGAGGCGTCGGCTGATGGACAGCTACCCCTACCCGACCCTCGCCGACTTCGGCAAGGACCCCTGGTGGCTGATGGTCGGCAAGTGCGTCGCCATCTTCGTCTTCCTGGTCCTCACCGTGCTGATGTCGATGTGGGTGGAGCGCCGGATCATCGGCCGGATGCAGCTGCGCATCGGCCCGAACCGGTGCGGCCCGTTCGGTCTCCTCCAGGGCCTCGCCGACGGCGTCAAGCTGGCGCTGAAGGAGGACATCGTCCCGTCCGGGGTCGACAAGATCGTCTTCTGGACGGCGCCGGTGATCTCCGCGATCCCCGCGTTCATCTCCTTCATCATCATCCCGTTCGGCCCGATGGTCTCGGTCTTCGGCCACAAGACGCCGCTTCAGGGCACCGACCTGCCTGTCGCGGTGCTCCTGGTGCTGGCGATGAGCTCGATCGGCGTCTACGGGATCGTGCTCGCGGGCTGGGCGTCCATGTCGCCCTACTCGCTGCTCGGCGGGCTGCGCTCCAGCGCCCAGGTCATCTCCTACGAGATCGCGATGGGCCTGTCCTTCGTGGCGGTGTTCCTGTTCGCCGGGACGCTCTCCACGTCGGGCATCGTCGCCGCCCAGCACGACCGCTGGTTCGCGCTGATGCTGTTCCCGTCGTTCGTGGTCTACGTGATCACGATGATGGGCGAGTCCAACCGCATCCCGTTCGACCTGCCCGAGGGCGAGGGCGAACTCGTCGGCGGCTTCCACACCGAGTACTCGTCGCTGAAGTTCGCGATGTTCTTCCTCGCCGAGTACATCAACCTGGCGACCCTGTCCGCGCTGGCCACCACGCTGTTCCTCGGCGGCTGGCGGGCGCCCGCCCCGATCTCGACGGTCTGGGCCGGCGCGAACGAGGGCTGGTGGCCGATCCTGTGGTTCCTGGTGAAGATGTGGATGTTCATCTTCTTCTTCATCTGGCTGCGCGCGGCGCTGCCGCGGGTCCGCTACGACCAGCTGATGAAGCTCGGCTGGAAGGTCCTCATGCCGTTCTCCCTCGGCTGGATCCTCCTCGTCGCCACCTTCCGCGCGCTCCGCAACGAGGGCCACAGCTCGACCGGCTTCGTCATCGGCGCCGCGGTCCTGGTGGCCATCGCGTTCGGCGTCTCGGTCGTGGTCGACATCCTCAAGCGCGAGAAGCCCGGCGCGAAGACCGCCGAGCCCGCCGAATCCGGCAAGCGGACAGCCGTCAAGCCCGACCCGTTCGCGGGCGGCTTCCCCGTCCCGCCGCTGGACGCCCCGCACTACCACGGCGTCGTCCCGCGGCCCGCACCCGAATCCGTGACCGAGAAGAAGGAGGTCGAAAGTGGGATTCACTGACTTCCTGAACCCGGTCAAGGGGTTCGGAGTCGCCTTCCACCAGCTGTTCACCAAGGTGGAGACGGTCCAGTACCCCGAGGTGAAGGTCGCGACCGCGCCGCGGTTCCACGGCCGGCACCAGCTCAACCGGTGGCCCGACGGCCTGGAGAAGTGCATCGGGTGCGAGCTGTGCGCCTGGGCCTGCCCGGCCGACGCGATCTATGTCGAGGCCGGCGACAACACCGAGGAGGACCGCTTCTCCCCGGGTGAGCGCTACGGCCGCGTCTACCAGATCAACTACCTGCGCTGCATCCTGTGCGGGCTGTGCATCGAGGCGTGCCCGACCCGGGCGCTCACGATGACCAACGAGTACGAGCTGGCCGACGACAGCCGCGAGTCGCTCATCTTCACCAAGGAGATGCTGCTCGCCCCGCTGCGCGAGGGCATGACCCAGCCGCCGCACGCGATGGAGCTGGGCGAGACGGAAGAGGACTACTACCGGCTCGGGCTCGGCGCCAAGGACGGTGACTTCTGATGGTCACGTTCTGGATCCTCGCGGTGGTGTCCGTGGCCGCCGCGCTCGGCATGATCTTCCAGAAGAAGGCCGTGTACTCGGCGCTGCTCCTGGCGGTCGTCATGCTCAGCCTCGCCGTGCTCTACGCCGTCCAGGACGCCCCGTTCCTCGCGTTCGTGCAGGTGATCGTCTACACCGGCGCGGTGCTGATGCTCTTCCTGTTCGTGCTGATGCTCGTCGGCGTCGCCTCCACCGACTCGCTCGTGGAGACGATCTCCGGACAGCGGATCTGGTCGGCGATCGCCGGTCTCGGCTTCGGCGGCCTGCTCGTCTTCGGGTTCGGCTCCGCGAGCTTCTCCGGTGACGTCGGCCTCACCGCCGCGAACGGCGAGGGCAACGTCATCGGGCTCGCCCGGCTGATCTTCGGCAAGTACGTGTTCGCCTTCGAGGTGACCAGCGCCCTGCTGATCACCGCGGCGCTCGGCGCGATGGTGCTGGCGCACAAGGAGCGGCTCACGCCCAAGCCGACCCAGCGGGAGATGTCGGAGGACAGGTTCAAGTCCGGGGCCCACCCGGGCAACCTGCCGCCGTCCGGCACCTACGCCCGCCACAACGCGGTCGACATGCCCGCGCTGCTGCCCGACGGCTCCATCTCGGAGCTGTCGCTCAACCCCGTCCTCACCGGCCGCGGCGAAGACGCCGCGGAACGGCACACCGACCTCGCCGGGGCCTCGGAGACCGAGGCCGTCGACGAGGACGTCAAAGCCGTTCAGGAGGCCCAGCAGTGAGCCACTACCTGATCCTGTCCTCGCTCCTGTTCACCATCGGCGCGGTCGGCGTGCTCATCCGCCGCAACGCCATCGTGGTGTTCATGTGCATCGAGCTGATGCTCAACGCCACGAACCTCGCGTTCGTCAGCTTCTCGAAGCTGCACGGCAACCTCGACGGCCAGATCATCGCGTTCTTCGTGATGGTCGTGGCCGCCGCGGAGGTCGTGGTCGGACTGGCGATCATCATGACCATCTTCCGATCCCGCAGGTCCTCGTCGGTCGACGACGCGAACCTGCTGAAGTACTAGGAGCGGGGCATGGAGAGCCATACCCTCGCCGCGACCGGGCTCCAGTCCTGGGCCGGGCTGCTCATCGCGCTGCCCCTGCTGGGCGCCGCGATCCTGCTGCTCGGCGGCCGCGTCACCGACAAGTGGGGCCACTACCTGGCCACGCTGCTGTCGGGCGGCGCCTTCGTCCTCGGCTTCGCGATGTTCTGGCAGATGCTCGGCTACGCCGGTGAAGAGCGCGCCCGGGACATCCACCTCTACCAGTTCTTCAAGACCGGCGACCTGAGCTTCGACCTCGGGATCCTGCTCGACCAGCTGTCCATCAGCTTCGTCCTGCTGATCACCTTCGTCGGCACGCTGATCCACGTCTACTCCATCGGCTACATGGCGCACGACGCCAACCGCCGGAAGTTCTTCGCCTACCTCAACCTGTTCGTCGCGGCCATGCTCCTGCTGGTCCTGTCGGACAACTACCTCGGCCTGTTCATCGGCTGGGAAGGCGTCGGCCTCGCCTCTTACCTGCTCATCGGGTTCTGGCAGCACAAGCCGACCGCCGCCGTCGCGGCCAAGAAGGCGTTCGTGGTCAACCGGGTCGGTGACATCGGCATCGTCATCGCGCTCGGCATCATGGTCGCCACCTTCGGCTCGCTGGCCTTCGACAAGGTCTTCGGCGAGGTGTCGGGGGCGTCCCAGGGCGTCATGACCGCGCTCGGCCTGATGCTGCTGCTCGGCGCGTGCGGCAAGTCCGCCCAGCTCCCGCTCCAGTCCTGGCTGCTGGACGCCATGGAGGGACCGACCCCGGTGTCGGCGCTCATCCACGCGGCGACCATGGTCACCGCGGGCGTCTACCTGATCGTCCGCTCCGGCGCGATCTTCGAGGCGTCCGCCGTCGCGCAGACCGTCGTCGCCATCGTCGGCGCGGCCACGCTGCTCGCCGGTGCGATCATCGGTTGCGCCAAGGACGACATCAAGAAGGCGCTCGCCGGCTCGACCATGTCCCAGATCGGCTACATGATCCTCGCCGCGGGCCTCGGCCCCGTCGGGTACGTCGTGGCCATCGCCCACCTCATCGCGCACGGCTTCTTCAAGGCCGGGATGTTCCTCGGCGCCGGCTCGGTGATGCACGCGATGAAGGACGACGTGGACATGCGCAAGTACGGCGCGCTCCGCACCAGCCTGAAGATCACCTTCGTCACGTTCTTCTTCGGCTACCTCGCCATCATCGGCGTCCCGCCGTTCTCGGGCTTCTTCACCAAGGACGGCATCATCGAGGCCGCCATGCACGAGAACGTCGTCCTGGGGATCTGCACGGTCGTGGGCGCGGCGATCACCGCGTTCTACATGTCCCGGCTGATCTTCATGACGTTCTTCGGCAAGGCCCGCTGGGACGACGACGCCCACCCGCACGAGTCCCCGGCCGTCATGTGGATCCCGCTGGTGGTCCTGGCCGTCGGCTCGATCGGCATGGGCGGCTTCCTCATGCTGGGCGACAGGTTCGGGGCCTTCCTCGAACCCGTCACGCACACGCCGGAGGCCGAGCACGAGTTCTTCAGCCTCACGGGCATCATCACGCTCGTGCTCGTCGCCATCGGCGTCGCCATCGCGTGGTTCAGGTACGGCGCCGCCCCGGTGCCGCGCGAAGCCCCCCGCGGGTCGTGGATCACCACGTTCGCCCGCAAGGACCTCTACGGAGACGCCCTGAACGAGTCGCTGCTCATGCGGCCGGGCCAGTGGCTGACCCGGCTTTCGGTCTGGTTCGACAACCGCGGTGTGGACGGCGTCGTCAACGGCCTCGCGGCCGGGATCGGCGGCACCTCCGGACGCGTCCGGCGGATCCAGACCGGGTTCGTGCGGTCCTACGCACTGTCCATGTTCCTCGGCGCCGGCATCCTCGTCGCGGCGCTCCTGGTGGTGAGGATCTGATGCTCTCCGCACTCATCGCCCTCCCCGCGCTCGGCGCGCTCATCGTCGCGCTGCTGCCCAAGGGCAAGGAAGAACTGGCCAAGCAGGTCGGGCTCGGTGTCGCCCTGCTCGTCCTGGTGTTCGGCGTCACCCTCGCCACCGGCTGGGACACCTCGTCGACCGAGCGCTTCCAGTTCGCGCAGGAGTACTGGTGGATCCGGGACTTCGGCGTGCACTGGGCCGTCGGCCTGGACGGCATGGCGCTCGTCCTGGTGCTGCTGTCGCTCATCCTCGTCCCGCTGGTCATGCTGGCCAGCTGGACCGCGGCCGACCGGTACGGCGGCGCGTTCGAGGACGTCGCGGCGGCCCGCGCCGAGCAGGCGGCGGCCGACGAGGCCGCGGGCAAGACCGGCAAGTCCCCGTTCGGGGTCGTCGGCACCCGCTCGGCGAAGACGTACTTCGTCCTCATCCTCCTCATGGAGTCGATGATGATCGGCGTCTTCGCGGCGACCGACGTCTTCCTCTTCTATGTGTTCTTCGAGGCCATCCTCATCCCGGTGTACTTCCTCGTCGGCCTCTTCGGCGGCCCGCAGCGGAGCTACGCAGCGGTGAAGTTCCTGCTGTACTCCCTGTTCGGCGGACTGCTCATGCTGGTCGCCGTCATCGGGCTGTACGTCGCGGCGGACAAGAACACCTTCCTCATCGAGCAGCTGAGCGGGGTGGACCTCGACCCGGGGACCGCCAAGTGGCTGTTCCTCGGCTTCTTCATCGCCTTCGCGATCAAGGCGCCGATGTTCCCCGTGCACACCTGGCTGCCCGACACCGCGGCGCAGGCCCCGGCGGGCGCGCTGGTCCTCATCGTCGGGGTGCTCGACAAGATCGGCACCTACGGGATGATCCGGTTCTGCCTCGAGCTGTTCCCCGGGGCCGCCAAGTGGGCGACGCCGGTGGTCATCGTCTTCGCGGTGATCAGCATCGTCTACGGGGCGGTCCTGGCGATCGGGCAGGTCGACCTCAAGCGGCTCATCGCCTACACGTCGATCAGCCACTTCGGGTTCATCGTCCTCGGCATCTTCGCGATGACGTCCATGGCCCAGTCCGGCGCGATCCTCTACATGGTGAACCACGGGTTCTCCACGGGCGCGCTGTTCCTGGCCGCGGGCTACCTCATCGTCCGGCGCGGCTCGGCCCGCATCGACGCCTACGGCGGCGTTCAGAAGGTCGCGCCCCTGCTGGCCGGGACGTTCCTCATCGCGGGCCTGTCGGCGCTGTCGCTGCCCGGCCTGTCGACGTTCGTCTCGGAGTTCATGGTCCTCGTCGGGACGTTCACGCGGTACCAGGTCGCGGCGATCATCGCCACGTCCGGCATCGTGCTGGCCGCCCTGTACGTCCTGTGGGCCTACCAGCGGATCGCGGGCGGACCCACCGCGGAGGCCATCTCCCGCAAGGGCGCGTTCCCCGATCTCAGCCGTCGGGAGCTCGCCGCGATCGGCCCGATCCTGGCCGTCATCATCCTGCTCGGCTTCTTCCCGGGGCCGATCGTGAACGTGATCAACCCGACGGTGGACCACACGCTCTCGGTCGTCCAGGTGAACGACCCTGAGCCCACCGTGGCGGAAGCCCCTGGAGGCCAGCCGTGAACACCGCAGAACTGGTCGCGGAACCCTTCCGCGCGCCGCACATCGAGTACTCCCATCTCGCGCCGATGCTCATCATCTTCGGCGTCGCCATCGTCGGCGTGCTCGTCGAGGCGCTGGTCGGGCGGGCGTGGCGCGGACGCGTCCAGATCCCGCTGGCGTTCGCCGGGCTCGGTGGCGCCCTCATCTGGCTGATCATGCTCGCGGTCAACCAGAAGCCGCACAGCGTCGACGCCGAGGGCGCCCTCGGCATCGACGGGCCCACCCTGTTCATCCAGGGCACCATCCTGGTGATGGCCATCCTCAGCCTCCTGCTCGTCGCCGACCGGCAGCAGGAGACGTTCGCGGCCCAGGCCGCCGCACTGCCCGGCAGCGAGGCGGAGGCACAGGCGCTGGCGAAGGGCTCGGTGCAGACCGAGATCTTCCCGCTGGTCATGTTCGCGGTTGCGGGCATGCTCATGTTCCCCGCCGCCAACGACCTCCTCACCATGTTCGTGGCGCTCGAGGTCATGTCGCTGCCGCTGTACCTGCTGTGCGGGCTCGCCCGCCGCCGTCGCCTCCTGTCCCAGGAGGCCGCGGTCAAGTACTTCCTGCTCGGCGCGTTCTCCTCGGCGTTCTTCCTCTTCGGGGTCGCCCTGGTCTACGGGTACGCGGGCAGCGTCAAGCTCGGCGACATCTCCCTGGCCGTCCAGTCCGGTCCCGGCGCCGCGGCGGGCACACCCGTCGAGGTGCCGTCGGTCGTCCTGGTCATCGGCGGCGCGCTCCTGGCCGTCGGCCTGCTGTTCAAGCTGGGCGCGGTGCCCTTCCACTCGTGGAAGCCCGACGTCTACCAGGGCGCGCCGACGCCCATCACGGCGCTCATGGCGTCCGGCACCCTCGTGGCCGCCGTCGGGGCGACCCTGCGGGTCTTCTACGTCGCGTTCGAGAACCTGAGCTGGGACTGGCGGCCCATGATGTGGGCCGTCGCGATCCTGACGATGATCGTCGGCGCGATCGTGGCGATCACCCAGACCGACATCAAGAGGCTGCTGGCCTACTCGTCGGTCGCCCACGCGGGGTTCCTCCTCACCGGTGTCATCGCGATGTCGGAGGCGGGCCTTTCCGCGGTGCTGTTCTACCTCGCCGCTTACGGGGCCGCGACGATCGGCGCCTTCGCCGTCGTCAGCATGGTCCGGGACACCGGGGGCGAGGCGGGGCACCTGTCGCGCTGGGCGGGCCTCGGCCGTCGGTCCCCGGTCGTCGCCGGGATCTTCGCGTTCTTCCTGCTGGCCTTCGCCGGAATTCCGCTCACCAGCGGGTTCAGCGGGAAGTTCGCGGTGTTCTCCGCGGCCATCGAGGGCGGCGCGACCCCGCTGGTCATCGTCGGTGTCCTGTCGTCGGCCGTCGCCGCGTTCTTCTACGTCCGGGTGATCGTGGTCATGTTCTTCAGTGACCCGGAACCGGACGGCCCGTCGATCGTGGTGGCCCCGGCCACCGCGGCGGCGGTGGCCCTCGGGCTTGCGGCTACTGTGGTACTCGGTGTGCTGCCGCAGCCGCTGCTCGACCTGGCCAACACGGCGGCAGGTCAGCTTTTCGTTCGTTAGCCAGAAGGGGGCGCATTCGTGAGTGCTGCCGTTCCGTTCGATCTGCGGGTGGACGACACGCTCGCCGCCCACGTGCAGCAGGGACTCGCCGAGGTCGAGTCCCTGCTCCTCGAGACGGTGCACAGCGACTACGCACTGCTCACCGAAGCCTCCGAACATCTGCTGAACGCGGGCGGCAAGCGGTTCCGGCCCATGCTGGTCCTGCTCGCCGCCCAGTTCGGCGACCACGCCCGGCCGGACGTCGTCCCGGCCGCGGTGGTCCTGGAGTTGACCCACCTCGCGACGCTGTACCACGACGACGTCATGGACGAGGCCCCGCTCCGCCGCGGCGCCGCGTCGGCGAACTCGCGGTGGAACAACAGCGTCGCGGTCCTCACCGGCGACTACCTGTTCGCCCGCGCGTCCGACCTGCTCGCCGACCTCGGCCCCGAGGCGGTCCGGGTCCAGGCCAGGACGTTCGCCCGGCTCGTGCGCGGCCAGATCCAGGAGACCGTGGGCGTCCCCGAGGGCGGCGACGAGCTCAAGCACTACCTCCAGGTCGTCGGCGACAAGACCGCGTCCCTCATCGCGACCTCCGGCCAGTTCGGCGCGATGATGGCCGGCGCGCCCCAGCACGTCGTGGACACCCTGACGTCGGCCTGCGAGAAGATCGGCGTCGCCTTCCAGCTCTCCGACGACATCCTCGACGTCGCCTCGGAGTCCTTCCAGTCCGGCAAGACGCCCGGCACGGACCTGCGCGAGGGCGTCCGGACCCTGCCGATGCTGCACGTCCTCAGCGGCGAGGCGGCGGGTGACGAGCGGCTGCGCGCCCTGCTCGCCGGCCCCATCACCGACGACGCCGAGCATGCCGAGGCGCTCGCCCTGCTCCGCGCCCACCCGGCCATGGAACGTGCCCGCTCCGACACCCGCCGCTGGGTCGAGGACGCCCGCGCCGAACTCCTCACCCTCCCGGACATCTCCGCCCGCCACGCCCTCACCGGCCTGTGCGACTACGTGGTCTCCCGCACCGGCTGACCACCCTCGCAAACGCGAGAGACCCCGGCCGGACGGCCGGGGTCTCTCGCGTTCGCGGACCGGGCGCCTACTCCTTGGTGAGGTAGAACATGCCCGCGCGGTTGTCGACGGACTGGGTGGCCTTCGCGAGGCGGGCCACCTTGATCGTGTGGGTGCCGCCGGTGAAGTAGTAGTTGTAGGGATCCCAGACCTTGATCGTCTTCTTCTTCTTGTTGTAGCCGTAGGCGACGATGATGTGGCCGGGGTTGCCCTTGGTGATCTCGCCCTTGTACCAGGGGAGTTTGCGCATGTAGACCTGGAGCGGCACCGCCTTGCGCAGGACGCCCACGTTCTGGACGACGCGCTCGGACAGCGTCGCGGGGTCGTTGACGTCGTAGACGAGGGTGTACAGGTAGCCCCTCGGCACGGCGTAGGTGTTGAGCACCTTCACCGCGACGTTGTCATAGGTACCCGCCGGCGCCTCCGTCTTCATCTTCTTGGCGAGGACGCTCTGCGAGGCGCTCACCCCCAGCGTCGCCAGGGAGATGGACGAGCCCGCGGGGTTGCACCACAAGGGGTCGCGCTGGAACACCTTCTTGATGTCGAGTGTGATCTTGGCCGGGGAGGCCGCGACGGCCCGGGCGGCGGGCGCCTGTACTTCGGCCCGCCGCTCGGGTGCCGCGGCGACCGCGGGTGCGCCCGGGACGACGAAGAGCGACGCGATGAGGGCGGTGCCGGGCACCAAGCTCGCGAGTACCTTGTTCACCTGGTGGGACTCCGGGCGTTCGGGGTGGTTTGCAGTAAGAGTGCCGAACGAAGCCGACCGGTGCAAGTGTCTCAAGCGGCGGCGGTGACTGGAGTGGCCGCCCGTGATCTGCGTGCCGTACGGAACGCGTCGAAAGTCAGAATGGCCAGGGCGAACCAGACGAGTCCGAAGCCGGTCCACCGGCTGCCGGGCATCAGTTCGTGCTGCACGAACAGGCCGACGGAGAACTGGAGCACCGGCGCCAGGTACTGGAGCAGGCCGACGGTGCTCAGCGGCAGGGCCTGCGCGGCGGTGTTGAAGAGCATCAGCGGCGCCGCGGTGACGATGCCGAGGGCCAGGATCAGCAGGACGTGCCCGGCGCCGTGGTGCCCGAACGCGGCGGAGCCGTCCGCCTGGGTCCACACCGCGAAACCCGCGGCCGGGACGAACAGCACCGCGGACTCGATCGCCATGCTCTCCGCCGACGGCATCGCCGCCCGCTTCTTGAGCAGCCCGTAGATGCCGAACGTGAACGTCAGGATCAGCGCGATCCACGGGGGCCGGCCGTAGTCGAGGGTGAGGATCACCACGGCGAGGACGCCGATCCCGACGGCGGTCCACTGCCAGGGGCGCAGCCGCTCCTTCAGCAGGACGACGCCGAGCAGGACGCTGAACAGGGGGGTGATGAAGTAGCCGAGGCTCGCCTCGATCGTCTTGCCGTCGTTGACCGCGAGGATGTAGGTGCCCCAGTTGACCGCGATGAGGACCGCCGCGGCGGACAGGGCGGCCCACTGCCGTCCGGTGACCGCCTTGACCCACGCCCACCTGCGCGCGAAGGCGAGCAGGAGGCCCATCGTGACGAGCGTCCACACGATCCGGTGCGCCAGCACCTCGCCGGCGCTCGACGGCTTGAGGAGGGGAAAGTAGAGGGGGAAAAGTCCCCAGATCACGTAGGCCGCGAGTCCGGCCGCGAGCCCCCGCCGAGTTTCCATGACGCGCAGGGTATCAAGCCGTAATCAGCGAACCACGGTTGAGTCCTGTCTTGACCGGGCGGATATCCTTACCACATGTTCGGATTCGCGAAGACGTCAATGGTCAGCCCGGAGAAGGCCCTGCCCGGTCGGGACACCCCGATCCCCGTGGCGCCCAGGCACGTCGTGCTGGACGCCCCCCTCGCCCCGCCCTTCCCGGACGGCGCCGAGATCGCGGAGTTCGCCATGGGCTGTTTCTGGGGCGCGGAGCGCGTGTTCTGGCGCACTCCCGGCGTCATCTCCACGTCCGTGGGCTACGAGGGCGGCTACACCCCCAACCCCACCTACGAAGAGGTCTGCTCGGGCCTCACCGGCCACACCGAGACCGTCCGCGTGGTCTTCGACCCCTCGGCCGTCTCCTACGACACCCTCCTCAAGACCTTCTGGGAAGGCCACAACCCCACCCAGGGCATGCGCCAGGGCAACGACGTCGGCACCCAGTACCGCAGCGCCGTCTTCACCCACTCCGACGCACAGCTCGCCGCCGCCAAGTCCTCCAAGGACGCCTACCAGTCCGTCCTCACCTCCGGCGGCCTGGGCGACATCACCACCGAGATCACCCCGGCGACAGACTTCTACTACGCCGAGGACTACCACCAGCAGTATCTGTCGGACAGCAAGAACCCCAACGGCTACTGCGGCCTCGGCAGCACCGGCCTCTCCTGCCCGATCGGCATCGCCCCCGCGGAGTGACCTGGACGGATCGCGACGAACTCGCGATCCTCTGGGCAGAGCACTCGCCGCCTCACCCTCCCTGACGACCTCAGGTTCACCGACGGGTCGGACGAGACTCCGATCCTGGATCCGTACGTCGCAGGGGCGGTGATGGCGGCTCTCCGAGGGCGCCCTCTGGAACCGTTCGATGCCGGGACGTTGACGGAAGGGATCACATTGCTGCGTCGATGGTCGGCCGGTGGATGAGGCGGGGATGACGCAGTCGGCCGTGGTGCGGTTCGAGTGCGGCGGGATCGTCCCCCTGGCGGTGCTGGATCGGCTCGCCGCGGCGCTGGGTGCGGAACTCGTCGTTTGGTTCCGCACGCGGGTCCCGTGAACCCCTGTTGCGGGGAGCGGTCGAGGGGGGACGTGGGTGAGGGGGTCGCGGCGCTCAAGGCGCTGCCGGGCAAGGACATCGCGATCTTCGGCAGCGCGAAGCTGACCGCGAGCCTCCTCGAGCTCGGCCTGGTCGACGAGCTGCGGATCATGATCCATCCGGTCATCCTGGGCGCGGGCAGGTCCGTGCTGCGCACCGTGGCCCGCCGGATTCCCCTCGAGCTGACCTCTACCAGGGTCTTCGCCTCGGGAAGTGTGATGCTTCACTACCGGCCGATATCGGGGTGAGTGTTCGCATTGATCACGCCTTGTGGGGAAGGGGCCTCTAGGTAAGGACTTTTCCTAGGGGGTGGGGACATGGGGTTCCTGGACAAGATGAAGAACAAAGCCGAGCAGATGAAGGGGCATGCCAAGGAGGCGACGGGCAAGGCCACCCATGACAAGTCGATGAAGGACGAGGGGCGGGTGGACCGGATCAAGGGCAGCGCCAAGCAGGCGGGCGAGCATCTGAAGGATGCCGCGAAGGACCTCCGGCACCGCGGCAAGTGATCATCGGTGACGGCCGGGGCGGCTTTCCGTCCCGGCCGTCACCATGCGGAGGTCAGCCGCGACGGGTGTCGTAGGCGGCCCGGGAGCGGTCGACGCGCGGCATGTTCTCCTCGGCCCACGACGCGAGGGAGTCCAGGAGGGGCAGGAGGCTCTCGGCCAGGGGCGTCAGGGCGTAGTCCACCCGGGCCGGGACGCCGGGGGCCGCGGTGCGGCGGAGGAACCCGTCGCGTTCGAGGGCGCGCAGGGTCTGGGTGAGCATCTTCTGGCTGGCCCCCGCGACGGTCCGGGACAGCGCGTTGTAGCGGAGCGGCCCGTCCGCGAGCGCCCGCAGGACCAGCGGCGCCCATTTGTCGCCGAGCCGGTCCAGCAGCCGGTTGGCGGGGCACGCGGCGGCGCGGTCGAGGTGGTCGGCGCGGGCCGCGGCGCGGCGGGCGGCGGCGCTGAGGGTGGTCATCGGTCTCCTCCGGGTGCGTTGCGCACTTGCGGGTGCGTACTGCCGCGGGGCCTCCGGCGACGCCTAGGGTCGGCGCCGGAAGCGTCCTCGAAACGAGTATGGGGTGGTCGACGGTGATCGGGATTCTCGGCGCGGGCGGGGTGGCCCGAGCGCTGGCGGCGGGGCTGCGCGCGGCTGGCCGCGAGGTCGTGGTGGGCGCGCGGAGCCCCGCCGGGTGGGACGTGCCCGGCGTGCGGGCGGTCGCGCCGCGCGAGGCGGCAGGGGCGGCCGACGTGGTCGTGAACGCGCTGCCGGGCGACGTCTCCCTCGACGTGCTGGCCGGCCTGTCCCGCGAGCTGCAGGGCAAGGTGGTGCTCGACGTCGCCAACGCGGTGGTGCCGGATCCGGTGGGGTTCGCCGTGGCGCTGCGGTATCCGGGTGGGAGCCTCGCCGCGGAGCTCCAGCGGGTGCTGCCCGGGTCCCGGGTGGTCAAGGCGCTGAACACCGCGCACGTCTCGCTCATGGCCGCCCCCGGCTCCCTCCCCGTCCCGCCCGACGTCTTCCTTTCCGGTGACGACCCCGCGGCCAAGGACGTCGTCCGGGGGCTGCTGCGCGACCTGGGCTGGCCGGACCGGGCGGTCGTCGACCTCGGGGGCGTGGAGACGGCCCGCGGGCCCGAGTCCTTCGTCCTGATGGTCGGGGACCTCGTGCGCGCGCTGGGCCCGGTGCCCTTCGCCTTCTCCGTCGCACGGTGAGTGCGGATGTCCGTTATTCGGGGTAGGGCTGTCCGCAGCCTCGCGGCGTTCGATCGGACGGCACGGCGATGGCGTCATAACGGACATGGGGGTCGAAGTAGCAAGCAACATGTACAGGGCAGGCTCGGTGGCAGCCGCCCTAGGATTCCTGCTCGTGCTGGCGTCGGGCGGCGACGGATGGGCGGCGTGGCTCGGTGCCGTGTTCGGGATCGCCGGGACGCTGACGCTCTTCGAGGCGCTGGTCGTCCGGGGCGTCCGCCCGCGCCGCGTCCTCGACGCGCTCGCCCCGCTCGCCGTCCTGGGTCTCTGCGTGGAATCGGCGCTCTGGGTCATCCTCTGACGGCGATGCCGCTTTCGCAGCACGCCGGGTGAATAATCCCTACGCTCCTTTTCCGTGCGAAAAGGAAAAGTCCTAGCAATCCCGCTGGCGGTCGCGGTCCTCGTCGCGGGATGCGCGGGCCAGCCGCCCGGAGACGAGCTGCTGCCGAAGGACGACGAAGTGACGGCCTGGGTCCCCGACGGCGGCAGGACGGTCCTCCTAGAGGCGACCACCGGTCTCTGCGATAAGGAAGCGCACGCGCAGGTCGAGGAATCCCCGGAGAAGGTCAGGATCGGCGTCTTCATCGAAGGCGGCGACGAGCCGTGCCTCCTGGCAGGCGTCGCGCGAGTCTTCGAGATCCCGCTCTCCCGCCCGCTCGGCGACCGCGAACTCGTCGCGAACGACGACGCCCCCTATCGCAGGGCCAGGGAGAGGCCGACCGGGAAGCAGGACCTGAAACTCACCATCGACGTTGTGGACTGACCGGATATACGGTCCTCTCACTCTGCAAAAGGACACCGGGCGAATCCGGCGCACCCGGTGCAGAGCAGGTGCACCCATGCGTGACAGATGGCGCGTCGGCTTCACGCCGGGTCGTGCCTTCCCGCTGACGCCGCTCGCCGCCGCTCTGGCGACCGGGGCCTTCCGCGGGTTCCTCGTGTCGCGCAGGCCGCCGCGCGAGGTCTGCGAAAGGCGGAATCCCCGCCCGGGTTCGAGCGGGGATTCCTTGGGGGAGCGTCAGCGCAGGCGCTTGGTGAAGGACAGGAACACCGTCTCGCCGGTGGCGTCCTGGACCGCGTCGTTGTCGGTGACGATCCACGGACGGCCGGCGCCCGTGACGGCGAAGCCCTCGACCTTCTCCTGCACCCAGCCGCCCAGGGAGGCGAGGTCGGGCAGCAGGTCCCGCACGAGGGTCTTCTGGAGCACGGGCAGCCCCGCCGGCTCGCCGGTGGGCAGCGCGACGGAGTACAGCTTCTTGTGCGCGGCGGCCGTGCCGGACGCCTTGTCGCGCTCGACGACGATCAGCCGCCCGTCATAGGCGGTGATCTCCGACAGCCCGTTCCAGTTGGCGGTCGACGCCGACGGCTCGATCGGGTACCCGAACCACGACCAGGTGCCCGTCGCCGGGGCGAACCGCCCGATCCGGACGGTGTTCGCCGGGTCGCCGGTGAGCGGCCGCTGGAGCGTCACCCAGACGGTCTCGGCGGCGCCGGACCCGGTGACGGTCACGCCCTCAAGGCCCTGCGCGCCCATCCGGGACGTGATGTCGGCCGGCAGCGCGACCTCGCGGGTGACCGCGCCCTTGGCGTCCACCTCGACCAGGAGGTTCCCCGGACCCTTGGCGCCCTCGTTGGCCAGCCAGAACCCGCCGGATCGACGGGCCGCGATCCCTTCGGCGTCATAGGCGGCGGGGGCGCCGTCCTTGGTGACGGTCAGGGCCGAGGTGATCACCGCGGGGGTCTCGTCGGTGTCGATCGAGTAGATCCTGGTCGGCGCGTAGGCGTTGTCGGAGATCGCGTACAGGCCGTCGCGGCTGCCCGGCTCGGCGGACAGGCCCGACAGGGCGCCCCAGCCGATCGGCGTGCCGTCCCTGCCCGTCGCGGAGATCAGGCCGGGCGTCGACGGCTCGCCGAGCCGGAACACCTGGACGCCCGCGCGGACGCCCACCGAGGCGTCGTCGGTCTCGGAGGAGACGATGAACATGCCGCGCGACGGGACCGCGAGCAGCCCCTCCGGCCCGGCGTTCGTGGCGAGGAACTGCACGAACCGGGGCCGGGACGGCCGGCTCAGGTCGTAGACCGCGACGAAGTTCGAGCGCTCGGATCCGACGAAGGCGTACCGCTTGCCCTGGAAGGTCCCGACGGTCAGGCCCTCGGGCTCGGTGCCCTTGTTCTCCGACCTGTCGTCGTTGGCGTGCCCGTGCTGGAGCGCCAGCCGCTCGAAGGAGTTCCCGGCGTCCCACAGGACCTTGCCGGACGCGGAGAAGACGGTCCAGCCGCGGCTGCCGCCCTTCCAGTCGCCCTCGTTGGCGGTCGCGAGGGTCGCGTCGTCGACCCAGGAGATCGCGTCGGGCTCGCGCGGCACGTCGGTGATCGTGCCGGTCGGGGAGAGGACGCCGTCCTCCTCGGTGTCCACACCGGACACCGTGACCTTCCCGGTGGAGAAGACCTTCTCGATCCGGCCGGAGGCCAGGTCGACGATCGCGACGCCGTTGTTCTCCTGGAGGGTGACGGCGACGCGGCCGCGCCCGTTGATCGAGACGTACTCGGGCTCGGGGTCCGAGGGGGTGTCGATCCCGGCGGCGGTGAAGGCGGGCAGTGCGCTTCCGTCGGCCTTGGTGAAGGGGACCTTGCGCACGCCCCAAGACGACGGGTTCGCGCCCTTGAGGTCGAGGATCTGGAGGAATCCGGCGGGGGCCTGAGGCAGGTCGCCTTCTTCGCCGCCCTCGGGGGCGACGTCCTCGTCGCGCTGGTTCTCCATCGCGATGGCCGCGTACTTGCCCTTCACGGCGATCGAGTCGGGCTGGCCGCCGAGGTCGATGCTGCGCACGAGGGTGCGGTCGGCGATGCGCACGACGTCGACCCGGCCGGACGGGGCGGTGAAGCTCTCGCTCGTGTCGATGACGATCAGGGCGTAGGCGCCGACGACGGCGACGGAGGTCGGCTGGCCCCCCTCGGTCGCCAGGGTGCCGAGGCCCTTGGGAGAGCCCGGCTTGGAGAGGTCGAGGAAGCCGACGCGCTCGCCCGGGGCGTCGGTGTAGATGAGGGTCCTGCCGTCCTCGGTGACCGCGCTGATCTCCGCGACGGTCTCGTCGGCGGGGTCGGCGCCCGCGGGCAGGTTCTGGAACACCGGGTAGGTCGCGACCCGCTCGAACAGCGGGTCCTTGCCGCCCGCGTGCGCGGCGGGGCTCAGCCCGGCGACCAACGCGGCGCTCGCGAGCGCTCCGGCCGACAGACGCATGCGAAGGCGCATGAAGTACTCCGTTCCGTATTCAAACGGAACGACCCTTCCAGCCGACGGATAAGTCCAGGTGAACACTCGGCTACCGGGACCTGAAAGGGCTGCGGAGTATCGCCGGGGCGAAGGTGGGGCGACCGAGCCGGGGCTCAGTAAGGGAGAACGCGACCGGAAGGAGTGCGGAGGTCGAGGTCGGTGGTGGGCTTGCGGGGGACACGCGGAAGCTTGACGATCTGCTGCTGCCTTGCCATTTCGATCATCTCCCCTCGGAGACAGGCCGCTAATCGGCCGGAGTGTTCACCCTCGGCGGAACTTCGCGTTCGGTCCCGCGACTGCCGTGGGTTGTGCTGAGCTTACGCACGGTTTGCTGCTACTTCATCCGAATTTATGGTGGTGGGTGTCACGCAAGGTGATCGTATGGTCTCTTCCCGTCGGCACGCAGGGGGTTTCCGGATGATCCCCGTACGCTCTTTGGCCGTGGAATACCCCACTGACACCTCGTTATAAACAGCGGATTGCCCGGGCTTCTTCCGAACGGGGAGGAAGCCCGGGCAACGGGACTGCGGCGGCGTGTGGCGGCCCCGCCGGTTCAGGCGGCCGTCAGGAGGTGATGTCCTTGGCGCGGAAGCGCCGGAAGGCCAGCGCGAACAGGATGAGCGCGTACGAGACGGACAGGGCGGCCCCCTTGGCCATGCCCGTCCACTGGATCTCGGGCTGGAGCGCGTCCATCCAGGCGTACATGTAGCGGGTCGGCAGCACGTCCCGCCAGGAGCCGAGGGCCTCCACCGCGTCCAGGATGTTGCAGATGATCACCATGCCGACGGCCCCGCCCACCGCGCCGAGCGGCGAGTCGGTGCTCACCGACAGCAGGAACGCCACCGCCGCGACGACGAGCTGGGAGACCAGCGCGTACCCCGCGATGATCGCCATCCGGCCGAAGGCCGCCTCGGCGGGGAAGGTCCCGCCCGTCGGGATCGTCACGTCCGTCCAGCCGAAGACCAGGGTGCCCGCCAGCAGCGCCATCACCGGCAGTGTCAGCACCGCGGCCGCCGCGTACCCGAGCGCCACGATCAGCTTCTGCCGCAGCAGCCTGTCGCGCGGGACGGGCGCGGCCAGCAGATAGCGCAGCGACGACCAGCCGGCCTCGCTGGCCACCGTGTCGCCGCAGAACAGCGCGACCGCCACGACCAGCAGGAAGCCCGTCGCCACGAACAGCGAGAACAGGGCGAAGTTCAGCCCGCCCGTCGTCGCCACGTCCACCAGCGAGATCCGCCCGTCCGGCGCGTCGCCCTCGCCGCCGAACTGGAACGCCAGGATGAGGATCCACGGCAGCGCGAGCAGCAGCCCGAAGGCCACCAGCGTCCGGCGCCGCCGGAACTGGCGCACCGCCTCGACCCGCAGGGGCAGCGCCCGGCTCATACGCCCCCTCCGATGATCTCCAGGAACACGTTCTCCAGGCCGCGGCCTCCGACGATCTCCTCGACCGGGCCGTCGGCGACCTTCGCGCCGCGGGTCATCACCACGACGTGGCTGCAGGTCTGCTCGACCTCGCTGAGGAGGTGGCTGGAGACGATCACGGTGCGGCCGCGCGCGGCGTAGTCCACCAGGACCTCGCGCATCGCGCGGATCTGCGGCGGGTCGAGGCCGTTCGTCGGCTCGTCGAGGACCAGGAGGTCCGGGAGGCCGAGCATCGCCTGGGCGATCGCCAGCCGGGCCCGCATGCCCTGCGAGTACGTCCGGACGGGGCGGGCCAGCGCCTCCTCGCCGAGGTCCGCCACCTCAAGGGCCTCTTCGAGGTGGGCCTCGGCGAAGGGACGTCCGGTGGCCCGCCAGTACAGGGTCAGGTTGTCGCGGCCGGACAGATGCGGAAGGAACCCCGGGCCCTCGACGAACGAGCCGAGCCTGCGCAGCACCGCGGCCCCCGGCGTCACCTTGTGGCCGAAGATCCGGATCTCGCCGCCCTCGGGATGGATGAGCCCCATGAGCATCCGCAGAGTCGTCGTCTTCCCCGCGCCGTTGGGGCCCAGCAGTCCGAGGACCTGGCCCTTCTCGACCTTGAAGGACAGATCGTCGACCGCTTTGAACCCGTTGGAGTAGGTCTTGGTGAGGCCGTCGATCCGCAGCGGCACCTCGGCGAGCGCGGGGTCGAAGCTGTTCTTGGGCCTGCGCCGGAACACCAGCGCCCCGGCGACCACGAGCGCGCCGAGGGGCAGCGCCCACACCCAGGCCGGAGGCCGCCCCGCGGGGGTGGCCAGGCCGGGCACGGTCGGGAGCGTGAGGGCCGAGACCGCCGAGATCTTGTAGGTGGCGGGGGCGAGCGGGCTCGCGAAGCCCTGGTCGGTCGTGGAGAGCACGATCCTGACCCGGTGGCCGCGCGCGAAGTCGTAGTCGATCGCCGGAAGGACGACCTCCGCCTCCCCGGCCTCGGTCAGCCTGACGGGCGCGGCGATCCGCCGGGCGAGCGCGGCGGCGCCCTCGGGGGTGACGTCGTAGACCTTCGCGAAGAGGGTGGCGGCCCGGTCGACCTTGACGGTCAGGCGCGGCGCGCCCGTCACCCGCAGGGACTCCGCCAAAGGCTCCGTGGTGAAGGAGGCGCTCTGCCCTGGCGAGGCGAAGTCCGCACCGAGGGACCCGAGCGAGGAGCCCAGCGCGCTCAGGCCGCCGAGGCCGGGCAGCGCGGAGATGGCCGCGGGGACGCCGCCCGCGGGGTTCTGGACGGTCTGCTCGTCGCCCTCCACGGGCATTGCCCGGGGCGTCGAGGACAGGCCCGGATAGGTCGGGGAGGTCGCCGCGCGCAGCCAGGTCCGCCCGTTCGTGGAGTCCACCCCGGTCGCCCGGCTGACGGTGAAGGCCGCGGCCGGCTCCGAGTCGAGGCCCTTCAGGTGGTCGTCGAAGAAGGTCGCGGTGAGATCGGTGAGCAGAGGGGCCTCGGCGTCACCGCCGTCGTGGCCGCCCTGGTACCAGACGACGGAGACGGGGCCCGCGGCCCGGCGCGCGTTGGCGTCGGCGTGGTCGAGGGGGAAGAGAGAGTCGCTCTGGCCCTGGATAAGGAGAGTCGGCGCCTTGACGGGCGGAGCGGTCGACGGGGAAGAGGCCCGCAGCAGGGCGACGTCCTCCTCGGTGGCCTCGCCGGTCTGGGCGATCCGCTGGTACATCGCGCACAGCTCGGGCCGGAACCGTCCACAGGCGGTGGATCCGTCCGACTCGCCGGTGAAGAACAGCCCCGCCCACAGCTTCTTGAACACCCCGTCGGGCAGCAGCGCCTCGGACAGGTCGTGCCAGGTGATGGACGGGACCAGGGCGTCCACCCGGTCGTCGTAGGCCGCGGTCAGCAGGGAGATCGCGCCGCCGTAGGACGGGCCCGCCATGCCGACGCGCGGGTCGCCCGGGGCGTCCTGGAGCACCTCGGGGCGCTTGCCCAGCCAGTCGATGAGCTGCCTGGTGTCCTTGACCTCGTAGTCCGGGGAGTTGAGCGCGATCTGACCGCCCGACGCGCCGAAACCACGGGCCGACCAGGTCAGCACCGCGTAGCCGCGCTCGGCGAGATCCCGCGCCGCCGCGGCCTGGGAGCGCTTGGAGCCGCCGAAGCCGTGCGCGAGGAGCACCGCGGGGACCTTCCCGGCGCCCGTCGGCCGGTAGAAGGTCGCGTCGAGCGTGATCCGCTCCTCGTCGCGCGGACCGTCGACGACGTCGATCCGCGCGTCTTCCTGGACCACCTCGGGGCCGTCGTCGCGCAGGAGGACGTATCCGCCCCCGCCGGCCGCGACGAGGCCCGCCACGGCCGCGCCCGCGACCCACCGCCTCATGCGCGTGATGCTACGCGGCACCGCGTAAGAGGGAGATCAAACGCCCGGCGGAGCGACCCTGATCAGCGGCGGTGCCGGTGCGTGCCCAGAAGGCCCTTGGCCTCCTTGTGCCCGCCCGTTTCCGGCGAGGACACGCCGTTCTGGATCACCTCGCCCTGCACGTTCTGCTGCTGCTTGCGCTTGGCCACGATCGCGCTCACCGCGCTGATGATCACCGGGGCCGCCGCCGTCAGCAGCATCTGCACCTGGCTCTGCGGCAGTCCGGTCTTGCGGGCCAGCCGCTTGGCCACCGGGGCCAGCGCCTTGCCCAGGACCGCGGTGCCGACGATGCCGCCCCCGGCCATCGCGGCGATCTTCTTGCCGGAGGACGAGCCGCCGCCCGCCGACTCCTCTTCGAGCCACATCAGGGTCTCTTCGTCGAACCTCTGGGTCATACGAGGAGCGATGCCCTGCGGCACGGAGGGCCAGCCCCAAGGGCCGGTCACTTTCCGGTGAGCTCGTACGCCAGCTGATCGGCGCCGGCCTGGCTGAACTGGCCGGTCAGCATGACCCGGCCGCCCTTGATCGGCGCGTCCACGGTCGGCGCGGTCACCACCCGCCCGGACACGACGAGGACGAGCTGCTTGCCCGCGGCCTTGCCCGTCAGGCTCTCGAACTCGCCCCGGTCGCCCGTCAGCAGGTGCAGGACCACCCCGTAGGTGCCGTCCGGAAGCGCCTGCACGTCCACCGCGCTGACCCGCTTGACCTCGATCCCGTCCTCCACCACCTGGTAGCAGGACGGCTCGGGGCCCGCGAAGCCCAGCGCGTCGACGGGGCAGACGCCCTGCGTGTGCTGGGACACCGGGTAGATCAGCAGCGGCTCCGCGAGGTCGACGCGGGGCTGGCGCGCGATCGACAGCAGCACCCCGGTGAGCGCCACCGCGCAGGCGGCCAGCGCGATGACGACGATCGAGGTGATCATCAGGGTCCTCGGCGGTCTCCGCATCGGCCGATTGTCGCAGAAGACCGCGGGGGTGCCGCAACACGGGAAGGGCCCGGTCACCCCTTCGTTCGGAAGGGATGTCCGGGCCCCAGGGAGCCTCAGGACGGCGTCAGTCGACGCGCCAGGTGTCCCCGCTGGCCAGCAGCGCGGCGAGGTCGCCCTTGCCCTGCGTGGCCTTGGCCTCGGCCACCTGCTCGTTCAGCAGGGAGTCGTAGGACGCCCGCGGCGCCGAGCGGAACACGCCGATCGGCACGTGGGTGAACGCCGGCTGGTCCAGCCGCGACAGCGCGAACGCCAGGGACGGGTTCGTGGTGTGCGCGTCGTGGATCACCACGTCCGGGTCGTCCGGGCTGCCGACCTTGAAGCCGAACCCGTCGCGGACGAGGGCCTTGTCGCGGTCCTTGCCGTAGATGAGCGGCTGGCCGTGCTCCAGGCGCAGCGTGATGTCGTCGCGCTGCTCGGAGTCCTTCAGCGGCTCGTAGGCGCCGTCGTTGAAGATGTTGCAGTTCTGGTAGATCTCCACCAGTGCCGAGCCCTTGTGCTCGGCCGCCGCCCGCAGCACCGACTGGAGGTGCTGACGGTCGGAGTCGATGGTCCGGGCGATGAACGCGCCCTCCGCGCCGATCGCCAGGGAGATCGGGTTGAAGGGGCTGTCGACCGAGCCCATCGGGCTGGACTTGGTGACCTTGCCGGTCTCGGAGGTCGGCGAGTACTGGCCCTTGGTCAGCCCGTAGATCCGGTTGTTGAACAGCAGGATCTTGATGTTGACGTTGCGGCGCAGCGCGTGGATCAGGTGGTTGCCGCCGATGGACAGCGAGTCGCC
Organism: Actinocorallia herbida; assembly: GCF_003751225.1. Classification (NCBI taxonomy): domain Bacteria; kingdom Bacillati; phylum Actinomycetota; class Actinomycetes; order Streptosporangiales; family Thermomonosporaceae; genus Actinocorallia; species Actinocorallia herbida. The sequence continues at coordinate 8,676,936 of NZ_RJKE01000001.1, read as the reverse complement.
GTCACCGGTGACCACCCACACCGACAGGTCCTGCCGGGCCGAGGCGAGGCCCGTCGCGATCGCCGGGGCGCGCCCGTGGATCGAGTGGAACCCGAAGGTGTTCATGTAGTACGGGAACCGGGAGGAGCAGCCGATGCCCGAGATGAACACGGTGTTCTCGCGCTTGATCCCCAGTTCGGGCATGAAGCCCTGAACCGCGGCGAGGATCGCGTAGTCCCCGCAACCGGGGCACCACCGGACCTCCTGGTCCGACTTGAAGTCCTTCATGGAGAGCTTCACGTCGGACTTGGGCACGAGTGAGAGGGCGTCAAGAGTCACTGTTGATCACATCCCGGATCACGTCGGCGAGTTCCTCCGCCTTGAAGGGGAGACCGCGGACGCGGTTGTAGCCGACCACGTCGATCAGGTACTTGCTGCGCAGCAGCGTGGCGAGCTGTCCGAGGTTGATCTCGGGCACGATCACCTTGTCGTAGGACTTGAGCACTTCGGCCATGTTCGCCGGGAACGGGTTGAGGTGCCGCACGTGTGCCTGTGCGACCTTCCCGCCCGCCTTGCGGACCCGGCGGACGGCCGCGGAGATGGCGCCGTAGGTGCCTCCCCAGCCGAGCACGAGGACCTTGGCGTCGCCGTCCGGGTCCTCGACCCGCAGCGGCTCGATGTCGTTGGCGATGCCGTCGACCTTGGCCTGGCGGAGCCGGGTCATGAGGTCGTGGTTGGCCGGATCGTAGGAGATGTTGCCGGAGCCGTCGGCCTTCTCCAGCCCGCCGATCCGGTGTTCCAGGCCCGTCGTGCCCGGGACGGCCCAGGGGCGGGCCAGCGTCTCGGGGTCGCGCTTGAAGGGCTGGAAGTCGACCTGGTCCGGCTCGGCGAAGTTCGCCTCGATCACCGGAAGGTCGGCGACCTCGGGCAGCTTCCACGGCTCGGAGCCGTTGGCGAGGTACCCGTCCGAGAGGATGAAGACCGGGGTCCGGTACTTCACCGCGATCCGTGCGGCCTCGATCGCGGCGAAGAAGCAGTCGGACGGCGAGAGCGGCGCGACGATCGGCACCGGGGACTCGCCGTTGCGGCCGAACATGGCCTGGAGCAGGTCGGCCTGCTCGGTCTTGGTCGGCATGCCCGTGGACGGGCCGGAGCGCTGCACGTTCACGATCAGCAGCGGCAGTTCGACGGACACGGCGAGGCCGATCGTCTCGGCCTTCAGCGCCACACCCGGACCGGACGTGGTGGTGAGGCCGAGCGCGCCGCCGAACGAGGCGCCCAGCGCCGCGCCGATCGCGGCGATCTCGTCCTCGGCCTGGAACGTGCGGACGCCGAAGTTCTTGAACTTCGACAGCTCGTGCAGGATGTCCGTGGCCGGGGTGATCGGGTAGGAGCCGAGGAACACGTCGAGACCGGACCGCTCGCCCGCGGCGACCAGGCCCCACGCGAGGGCCGTGTTGCCGGTGATCTGGCGGTAGAGGCCCGGCTCCAGGGTCGCGGGCTTGACCTCGTAGGAGTTCACGAAGTCCTCGGTGGTCTCACCGAAGCTCCAGCCCGCCTGGAAGGCGGCCACGTTGGCCTTCATGATCTCGGGCTTCTTGGCGAACTTCTTCTCGAGGAAGGAGATCGTGCCCTCGATCGGCCGGTGGTAGAGCCAGGACAGCAGGCCCAGGGCGAACATGTTCTTCGCCCGTTCCTTGTCCTTCTTGGTGAGGTCGAAGTCCTCGAGCGCCTTGACCGTCATCGAGGTCAGCGGCAGCGCGTGCACCCGGTAGTCGTTCAGCGAGCCGTCCTCGACGGGGCTCGCCGCGTAGCCGACCTTGACCAGGTTGCGCTTGCTGAACTCGTCGGTGTTGACGATCACGTCGGCGCCCTTGGGCAGGTCGCCGAGGTTGGCCTTCAACGCCGCGGGGTTCATCGCCACCAGGACGTTCGGCGCGTCGCCGGGCGTCATGATGTCGTGGTCGGCGAAGTGCAGCTGGAAGCTGGAGACGCCCGGGATGGTCCCGGCGGGTGCGCGGATCTCCGCCGGGTAGTTGGGCAGGGTCGAGATGTCGTTGCCGAACTCCGCCGAGTCGGCGGTGAACCTGTCACCGGTCAGCTGCATGCCGTCACCGGAGTCGCCGGCGAAACGGATGATGACACGGTCGAGCTGCTGGACCTGTTTGGTCACTGCGCCTCCTTGGCGGGCGCTGTGGGCGCGTTGAACACAGCCGTTGCGGTGGGCACCGTGACGTTGCGTGCTGGGTGTGCGGGGAACTCGCTCCGCTCGATCAACGGAGGAAGGCCTTTCTCGACGGCGCAGCTCTGACGCCGCGGGCTGAGGGACCCCCGAGGCAGGAGGGCTACTAGGGCTTTGGGCTTATGTTATGACGACCCGGATGAGCTGGTATCGGCCACGCCGCGGCCGTGTGCGCACCCGGGCACTGAGGACCCCGCGCCGAGAGCCGACCAGTGCTCTACCAATGTACCGAACCGGCCAAGTGGGGTTCCTGCCTGCCCTGCCCGCAAGCCCGTTCCGGGTGTGATCTGAATCGCTTTCGGCACACAGCGTGATCACTGATCGGAATTAACCTGAAATTTCGCTCCGTACCCGCTGTGAAGGGGATCACTAAACCTATCTTGTGATCCATGATCGCCCTCATCACCGGTGCGAGCAGAGGCATCGGCTACGAGACCGCCCGGGGACTCCTCGCGCGGGACGTGGAAGTCATCATCGGAGCCAGGGACGAGACCAAGGGCCGGAAGGCGGCCGCCGACCTTGGCGCGGGATTCGTCCCGCTGGACGTGACCTCGCCGGAGTCGGTCGCCGCCGCGGCGGCACAGATCACGAGCGAGCACGGCGCCCTGGACATCCTCGTCAACAACGCGGGCATCCTGCGGCTGGAGCACAACATGGTGCCCAGCCAGAGCCCCCTGGACGACCTCAAGGACACCTTCGAGACGAACGTCTTCGGCCTGGTGGCCGTCACCAACGCGATGCTCCCGCTGCTGCGCGCCTCGGCCGCGGCCCGGATCGTCAACCTTTCCAGTGAGCTGGGGTCGATGACCCGGATGTCCGACCCGGCCGATCCGAACTACGGGTTCAACCTGCTGGCCTACAACGCCTCCAAGGCGGCCGTGAACATGATCACGATCTCCTACGCCAAGGAGCTGGCCGACACGTCCGTCAAGGTCAACGCGGTCAACCCCGGGTACTGCGCGACCGAGCTGCACGGGCTGCCCGGCCCGCGCACGGCGGCCGAGGGCGCGGCGATCGCGATCGCGCTGGCGCTCGACCCCGACGCGCCGACCGGCGCCCACCTGGAGGACGCGGGCGCCGTCCCCTGGTGACCCCGGAACGAGGCGCGGCGGCCGTCCCCTTCGTCGGGGGCCGGCCGCCGCGGCGGTTCTGGGGAGGCGCGTCAGCCGCGCTCCTTCTCGATCTCCGAGACGATCGTCGCGGCGCGGGCGCCGGAGACCGACTCGACCTGCACCCAGCCGTAGCTGTAGAAGTCGCCGGAGCCGCCGTCGAGCGACCGCACCCACTTCTTCCACGCGGCCCCGGCGACGGAGCACTTGAGCGCCGTCTTGCCCTTGGTGATCTTCACGGACTTCGTGCACTCGCCGATCGGCTTGGTGCCCGCCTTGTCCGTCGAGACCTCCGCGTGGTACTTCACCCAGGCCGTGGCGCCGTCGTTGACGAAGGACTGCTCGACGTCGCACTTCGACTCCGTGCAGCCGTTGGCGGACGACAGCCCCGACCGGCTGATCGGCGAGTACGGGTCGAGCGCGCCGATCAATTCGTTCTTCACCTTGTCGAGGACGCCGTCGTACAGGGCGCTCAGGGCGGCGGTGTCGACTTCGGTGACGGTGAAGGAGAAGGAGTCGTCGCCCCCCGTCTTCACATGGGTGAGGCGGTGCGGGGCCTTGTCGCTGACGAGGTACTGGGCGTCGCCGCCCTCGAAGGACAGGGACGGCACGCCGCCGGCCGCCGCCTGGGCCGTCGGCTGGCCGGAGGGCACGACCGTCGGCGCGGCCTGGCCGAGGCTCTGGCCGAGCGCGCCGGGGACGAGCAGCGCGCGGATGTCGAAGCCGCGCAGTGACTTCGGCGCCTTGGCCCACTTGTCGGCGTAATCCGGCGCGACCTGCTCGCCGGCCTCCGGCTGGGTCACCCAGAACGCCTTGGGCGCCTTCACGTACATGTCGCCGTCGAGCAGCATCATGTCCATCGACTGGCCGTAGACGGTGAGGGTGCCCGTCGCGGTGCCCGCGTGCGTCACCGACAGGTCGGCCTGCACGGGCGTCGTGTCGGAGGTGAAGTCGCCGGTGTAGCGCAGCCCGCGGACCCCGCTGAGGAACTCGGCGGCCGCGGCCCTCTTCTGCTCCGCGGTCAGCGGCTTGGCGGGCTCGTCGCCGCCGGTCCACACCGCGATCGCGACGACCGCGAGCACGACGATGACCGCGCCGATCGCCGAGAAGAGCGCGACGAGCGGCTTGCGGCCCGAGCGCGGCGGCGGGTAAGCGCCGGGGAACCCGCCCTGCGGAGGGACGCCCTGGGGGAACTGGCCGCCCGGAGGGAACTGCCCGCCCTGCGGCGGGTACTGGCCCTGGGGGAACTGCCCGCCTGGCGGGAACTGGCCGCCGCCCTGCGGCGGGTACTGGCCGGGAGGCCCCTGGAAGGGCGGCGGGGTCCAGGGCGGAGGAGTGCCCGGCTGCCCTTGCGGACCCTGCTGCGGGGGCTGCCCCGAGGGGTTCCCCTGCTCGTCGAAAGGCTGCTGTGGAGGCTGCCCGCCGGAAGGCCCGCCCCATCCTTGAGGCTGGGGCTGCCAGCCCTGCTGCTCCGGACCCTGCGCCATGCCCGCACCACCCCGTATAACACGTGTTCCTGGCGAGACCCTATGTTCGTCTCATTGATCCGTAAAGATGGATGCATCGCGCGCGGCGTTGGTTCCCTGCGACGGTCTACAGTGCCTGAGTGCGCGACTACTACGGCTCCTACGCCCTCGTCGCGATCCTCTTCCTCATCGGCGGAGGGATCGTCGCGGGCGGCCTCGGCGCGAACCGGCTCCTGCGGCCGCACCGGCCCACGCCCGAGAAGCTCACGACCTATGAGTGCGGCGTCGACCCGGTCGGCGAAGGCTGGGCCCAGTCCTATGTCCGGTACTACGTGTTCACGTACCTGTACGTCGTGTTCGCCGTGGACGCCATATTCCTGTTCCCGTGGGCGACCGTCTTCAGCCTCGACGGGTTCGGCGGCCTCACGCTCGTGGAGATGTTCGTCTTCCTCGGCTTCCTCGCGACCGGGCTCCTCTACGCCTACAAGAAGGGAGTCCTGACGTGGGTGTAGTCGACCTTCCCGAACCGTCCGTGGGGCCCCTGTCGAAGCTCGCGCCGCAACCGGTCAAGTTCGTGCTCAACTGGGGGCGCCGGTACTCGCTGTGGGTGTTCAACTTCGGCCTCGCCTGCTGTGCGATCGAGTTCATCGCGGCGTCGATGGCCAGGCACGACTTCATGCGGCTCGGCGTCATCCCGTTCGCGCCGGGACCTCGGCAGGCCGACCTCATGGTGGTGTCCGGGACCGTCACCGACAAGATGGCGCCCGCGATCCGGCGGCTGTACGAGCAGATGCCCGAGCCGAAGTACGTCATCTCGTTCGGGTCGTGCGCCAACTGCGGCGGTCCGTACTGGGACTCTTACTGCGTGACCAAGGGCGTCGACCAGATCATCCCGGTGGACGTGTACGTGCCCGGCTGCCCGCCCCGGCCCGAGGCGCTGCTGCACGGGATCGTCAGGCTCCAGGAGAAGATCGCCGGGGAGTCCCTCGGCGACCGGTACTCCGGGCCGCAGCCTCCGCCGCCCGTCTGGGACGCGCCGGCGAGCGCACTGCGCCGACCGCTGCAACCCGTGCCGGAGCTGCTGGCCGAGAACGACGCGCCCACGCAGGGGATCGTGGCGGTGCCGCAGGGGATCGAGGCCCAGGACACCCCCGACACGCAGACCATCGACATGCAGATCCTCGACACGCGGCCGCTCGACGTCCCTGGCACGGGATCAGGGCGGACGCGGCCGAATCGGGTCAGCGACTACTCGATCATCCCGGGATGGCCCGCCGATGACGCCTGAGGAGCTCCACGAGAGGTTCTGGGCGGAATTCCCGGACGCGGCCACCACGACGAACCTTGGCGAACCGACCGTCGACGTGCCTTCCGGCGTCTGGGTGGAGGCGCTCACGTTCGCCCGCGACGAGCTGGGGTGCGGGTTCTTCGACTTCCTCACCGGCGTCGACGAGCTCGACGAGGGCTTCCGCGTCGTCGTCCACGTGTACTCGCTTGAGGGCCGTCACCACCTTCTCCTGCGCACGCTGCTGCCGAAGGAGGCGCCCGTCCTCGCGTCGGCCGCCGGGGTCTACCGCGGCGCGGACTGGCACGAGCGCGAGACGTGCGAGATGTTCGGGATCGTCTTCGAGGGCCATCCGAACCTCGTGCCGCTGCTGCTGCCCGACGGGTTCGAGGGCCACCCGCTGCGCAAGGACTTCGTGCTCGCCGCGCGCGTCGTGAAGCCGTGGCCGGGGGCGAAGGAGCCGGGAGAGGGCGGCGGCGCGCCTTCCCGGCGCAAGAACCTTCCGCCGGGCGTCCCGCAAGGCTGGGGGCCCAATGCGTGATGTCGTCGCGCTCGTCCTCGTCACCGTCGCCTTCCTCACGCTGCCGCTGGTCATCGGCCAGGCCGAGCACAAGGTGATGGCGCACATGCAGGGCCGCCTGGGGCCGATGTACGCGGGCGGCTTCCACGGCTGGGCCCAGCTCATCGCCGACGGGGTCAAGTTCGCGCAGAAGGAGGACACGGTCCCCGCGCGGGCCGACCGGCGCGTCTTCCTGCTCGCCCCCGGCGTCGCGCTCGTGCCGTACCTGGTCGTGCTCGCCGTCGTCCCGGTCGGGCCGGGGCAGGTCGCGGTCGATCTGTCGCTCGGGCTGTTCTTCGCGCTGGCCGTCATGGGCATCGGCGTGATCGGCTCGATCATGGCGGGCTGGGCGTCGGCCAACAAGTACTCGCTGCTCGGCGGCATGCGGGTGGCGGCGCAGCTCGTCTCCTACGAGCTGCCGATGGTGCTGGCCGCCGCGTCGTTCGCGATGGCGGCGGGGACGCTGAGCCTGTCGGGGATCGTCGAGGAGTGGCGCTGGTACTGGCTGTTCTGGCAGGCGGGCGCGGCCGCGGTGTTCTTCGTCGCGGGCCTCGCGGAGCTGCGCAGGCCGCCGTTCGACATGCCGGTCGCCGACTCCGAGGTCATCTTCGGGCCGTACACCGAGTACGGGGGGCTGCGCTTCGCGTTCTTCCTGCTCGCCGAGTACGCCGGCATCCTGGTGCTCTGCTCGCTGACGACCGTGCTGTATCTCGGCGGGTGGAAGGGGCCTTTCCTTCCCGATGTCGTGTGGACCCTGATCAAGATCTTCGCGCTGGCCTTCGTCGTCATCTGGGTGCGGGTGTCGTTCCCCCGGATGCGCGAGGACCAGCTCCAGCGGCTCGCCTGGGTGTGGCTCGTGCCGATCTCCCTGGCGCAGCTCGCGCTGACCGGTGTGGTGAAGGTGGTGCTGGCGTGAGCGGGCGGAGAGCGGGACTCGGCCTGGCCAAGGGCCTCGCGGTGACGCTGCGGACGATGATGAAGCGGTCGGTCACCCGGCAGTATCCGGACGTGTCGCCCGATCTCGCGCCGCGCTCGCGCGGGGTGATCGCGCTGTTCGAGGAGAACTGCACCGTCTGCATGCTGTGCGCCAGGGAATGCCCGGACTGGTGCATCTACATCGACTCGCACAAGGAGACGCTGCCCGCCGAAGGCTCGGCCCGGCCTCGCGCCCGCAACACGCTCGACAGGTTCGCCATCGACTACGCGCTGTGCATGTACTGCGGGATCTGCGTCGAGGTCTGCCCGTTCGACGCGCTGTTCTGGTCGCCGGAGTTCGAGTACGCGGCCTATGACATCGCCGAGCTGACCCACGAGCGGGAGCGGCTGCGCGAGTGGATGTGGACGGTGCCGCCGCCGCCCGCCCACGAGCCCAACGCCGACCCTCCGAAGGAGCTGCGGTGACGACCGCCGAGATCGTGTTCACCGCGCTCGGCGTCGTCGCGGTCGCCGCGGGCGTCGTCACGGTGACGACGAAGCAGATCGTGCACGCGGCGCTGTGGCTCGTGGTGTGCTTCGGCGCGGTCGCCGGGATGTACCTCGTGCTCACCGCCGAGTTCGTCGCCTGGGTCCAGGTGCTCATCTACGTCGGGTCGATCGTGGTGCTGCTGCTCTTCGGCATCATGCTCACCCGCGCGCCCGTGGGCCCCGCTGCGGGCCTCGACTCCCCGAACCGGCCCTGGGCCCTCGTCGTGGCCGCCGCTACCGCCGTCGTGCTCGTGACGGTCCTGTGGCGCGGGTTCAAGGACGCGCGGATCGAACTGGAGCCGGGCGGCGGCTCGGGCGAGGCGATCGGCGCCGCGGTGTTCCGGCAGTGGGTGCTGCCGTTCGAGGTGCTGTCGGTGCTGCTGCTCGCCGCGCTCGTCGGCGCGATCGTGCTGTCGAAGGCCAAGCGCGCCGCGCGCTCCCGGACGCCGGAGGAGGGCTGATGTCCGTCGCCTATCCCGCGGTGTTCGCCGCGCTGCTGTTCGCCGTCGGCGTCTACGGGGTGCTGGCCAGGCGCAACGCGATCCTCGTGCTGATGTCGGCCGAGCTGATGCTGAACGCGGTCAACATCAACCTCGTCGCGTTCGACGTGTGGGTGAAGGACGTGCTGCACGGCGGCCAGGTGCTCGCGCTGTTCACCATCGTCATCGCGGCCGCCGAGGTCGGCCTCGGCCTCGCGATCGTGCTTCTGCTGTTCCGCAACCGGGGGAACATCGACGTGGACCTCCAGGACACACTGCGCGAGTCGGACCTTCCGGCGGAGCCGGCCTCCGTCCCCGGCGGGGAGGCCCGGTGACCGTCCTCGCCGCGCAGGCGATCGCCCTGCCGTTCCTCGGCGCGCTGCTCGGGCTGCTGCTCGGACCGTGGGCCACCCGGCGCCTCGCCGAGGTGGGCCTGCGCACCGCCGCGCCCGTCCCGCCCGTCCGGCCGACCGAGGCGCGCGGCGCCGAGGCGCACGTGGAGGCCGAGCCGTCGGTCCCGGGCGCCCCTGTGCCTGCCGAAGGGCTGCCCGGCGTCGGCACCGCCCCCGGCGGCGGCTCCCGGGGCGCGCTGGGGCCGGTCATCTTCGCGGTGCTGCCTACGGTGCTCGCCGCGGCGCTCACCATCGTCGTCGGCCTTACCGCCTGGCTGAGCCCGGGCGTGCGCCGGAGCACCCTCACGACGATCCCCACCGGCGGCCCGGAGATCTCCGTCGGCCTGTCGATAGACGGGCTCGCCGCTCTGCTGGGCGTCCTCGTCGGGCTCGTCGCGCTCGCCGTGCAGGTCTACTCCGTCGCGTACATGCGCGACGAACCCCGGTACTCCTCCTACGCGGCGTTCGTGTCGCTGTTCACGTCGGCGATGCTCGTCGTCGTCTACGCGAGCGACCTCGTGGTGCTGTACGTCGGCTGGGAGATCATGGGCGTCTGCTCGTACTTCCTGGTCGGCCACCACTGGGAGGAGAAGACGGGCTCGCGGGCCGCGGTCAAGGCGTTCCTCGTGACGCGGATCGGAGACGCGGGCCTCCTCCTGGGCTTCATCGTGCTCGGCGTGGGCGCCGGGAGCTTCGACATCGCCACGGTCCTGGCGAAGGTCGACTCCCTGCCTTCCGGGACGCTCCTGGCGGCGGCCCTGCTGGTGCTGTGCGGCGTCGCGGGAAAGAGCGCGCTCTTCCCGCTGCACACCTGGCTCCCCGACGCGATGGCGGGCCCCACCCCGATCAGCGCGCTCATCCACGCGGCCACGATGGTCGCCGCGGGCGTCTACCTCGTGGCCCGCCTGTACGGGGTGTTCCTCGCCGCGCCGACCGCCCTGGCCGTCCTCGGCGTGCTCGCGGCGGTCTCCATGCTCGGCTCGGCCCTCGCCGCGCTCGCCCAGCCCGACCTCAAGCGGGTGCTCGCCTACTCGACCATCAGCCAGCTCGCGGTGATGGCCGCGGGCCTCGCGGTCGGAGCGAAGTCGTCGGCCATGTTCCACCTGATCACGCACGGGGCCTTCAAGGCCCTGCTGTTCCTCGCCGCGGGCTGCGTCATCCACGCCGTGGGGTCCAACCTCCTCGCCGACATGGGCGGGCTCGCCAAGGCGATGCCGTACACGTTCGTGTCGATGACGATCGGATACCTCGCCCTCGCCGGGGTGCCTCCGACGTCCGGGTTCTTCTCCAAGGACGCGGTGCTGGAGCACGTCCAGGACAACGCGCTGCACGGGGGCATAGGGCTCCCCGGATGGGTGGCCTGGGCGCTGTACCTCAGCCTCCTCGCCACGATCGCGCTGACCGCCGCGTACTCGACCCGGGCGTGGCTGCTCACCTTCCTCGGTCCGGCCAGGGAGGCCCACGAGGCGCCCGGCGCGATGAAGTGGCCCGTCGTCCTGCTCGCCGGGGCGTCCCTCGTCCTGGGGTTCGCCGGGCTCGGCGTCGAGGACCTGCGGCCGCACCTCGCGCCCGCCGCGATGGGCCTGCTGTTCACCGCCGCGGGCACCGCGGCGGTGTACCTGTCGTGGCGTGACGACCCCGCCCGCGACCCCGCCTCCCGGCTGGGATTCCTACGCGGACCGTTCGAGCGGGCGTTCTACGTGGACGAGCTGTACGACCTTACGATCGTGCGCCCTGTCCGTCTCCTGGCCAAGGGAGTACGCGGACTCGACACCCACGTGGTCGACCGGGTCGTGGAGTCGTCCGTGCCGGCGGTTCGCTTCGCGGGCAGGCTGGCGCGGCTGCCGCAGAACGGCAACCCGCAGACCTACCTCACCGGCGTGCTCGCCGGAGCCGTGTTCCTCGTCCTCGCGGTGGTGGCCCTGACATGAGCACCCTCGTCCACCTCCTCTGGATCCCCCTCGTCGCGGCGGTCCTGCCGCACCTGCGCATCGGGTTCATCGCCCGCGACCCGATCGGGTTCGGGCGCTACGCGGCGGGCTTCGTGCTGGCCATGGCGCTGGTGCAGGTCGCCGCGTTCGACTACGGCACCCCCGCGCGGATGCAGCAGCGCATGAACGAGCCCTGGATCAGCGCGCTGAGCGTCAGGTTCCACCTCGGCATCGACGGGGTGTCGCTGCCGCTGGTCGTGCTGACCGCCCTGCTGGTGTTCCTGTGCTTCGTCCACCTCGGCCGGCGCGAGGTCGCGAACGCGGGGCTGCTCACCAGCCTTCTGCTCATCCTGGAAGTCGGGATGATCGGCACGTTCCTGGCGCTCGACCTCGTGCTGTTCTTCGTCTTCTTCGAGATCGTGCTGCTGCCGATGTTCGCGGTCATCGCCCTGTGGGGCGGGCCGCGGCGCAAGCACGCCGCCTACAAGTTCCTGCTCTTCACCCTCGCGGGCTCGGCGCTCCTGCTCGCCGGGCTCGTCCTCATCGGATGGCACGCCCGCACCTTCGACATGATCGCGCTGGCCGGGCAGCAGGGCCGCGCGCTGCCGCACGGCGTCCAGATCGCGGCGTTCGCGCTGGTGGGCCTGGGGCTCGCGGTGAAGGCGCCGATCTGGCCGCTGCACACCTGGCTGCCCGACGCGCACACCGAGGCGCCCACGGTCGGCTCCGTGCTCCTCGCGGGCGTCCTGCTGAAGATGGGCACCTACGGGCTGGTCCGGATCGCCGTCCCCGCGGCACCTGAAGGCGCGGCCTACTGGGCGCCCTGGCTCGGCGTCCTCGCGGCCGTCGGGATCGTCTACGGCGCCCTCGCCTGCCTCGCCCAGACCGACCTCAAGCGGATGATCGCCTACTCGTCGGTCGGGCACATGGGCTTCGTGCTGCTCGGCATCGCCACCCTCACCCCGGTCGGCCTGAACGCCGCGCTCTTCGGCAACATCGCGCACGGCCTCATCACCGGCCTGCTCTTCTTCCTCGCGGGCTCGGTCAAGGACCGCTACGGAACCGGCGACCTCACGGAACTCGGAGGCGGGATGCTCGCTCGAGCGCCGCGTCTCGCGTCCGTCCTGACCTTCGCCTGCGTCGCCTCCCTCGCGCTGCCGGGGCTCGCCGGATTCTGGGGCGAGATGATGACGCTCGTAGGCGCCTACTCGCCTGCCGAGGGCCTTCCGCGCGACACCTTCCTCGTCCTCATGGTGGTCGCCGCCTTCGGCGCCGTCCTCACCGCCGCGTACTTCCTGCGCCTCCTGCGCAAGATCACGCACGGCCGGGCGACCGGTGCGGAGGCGGGCGGCGCGGTCGCCGACGTGCGGGCCGCCGAATGGGCGGCCTGGGCGCCGCTCATCGTCCTCGTCCTGCTCGTCGGCCTGTGGCCCAAGGTCCTGCTGGCCCTCACGGACGGCCCGGTGCGGGCGCTGATCGGAGCCGGATCATGATCCAGGAGATCGACTACGCGGCCGTCGCGCCCGTCCTGGTCACCGCGGCCGCCGCCGTCGCGGTGCTGCTGGCCGGGGCGTTCGAGGTGCGCGGCAGGATCCTGGGCTGGGCGACGGCCGGGGCCCTCCTCGCCGGGCTCGTCGCCGTGCTCGCCCTGGTGGGCGGAGGGGTGCGGACCACCTTCTGCGTGCCCTCGTCGCTGCGTGACGGCGGCTTGCCTTCGTGCTCGTACTCGGCGGACGACTTCACGCTCGTCTTCCAGGGCATCGTGCTGGCCGCGGCCGTCCTCGTCGTACTGCTGTCGCTCGCCGACCTCACCCTGGCGAACGTGCCTTTGGGGGAGTACTACTTCCTCCTCCTGTGCTCGGTGACGGGCGTGCTGACCCTCGTCGCCGCGCGCGACCTCGTCCTGCTCGCCGTCGGGCTGGAGACCCTCGCGCTGCCCGTCTTCGCCCTCGTCGCGCTCAAGCGCTACGACGGCCGGGCCACCGAGGCCGCCGTGAAGCTGCTGCTCGTGTCCGTCGTGTCGGCCGCGGTGCTGCTCTTCGGGATCAGCCTCGTCTACGGCGCCACCGGCGCCCTGCACTTCGACCGGATCGCCACCGCGGTGGTCCCGCCCGAGCTCGAACCCGTGCTGACCGCCGGGATCGTCCTGGTGATCTGCGGATTCGCGTTCAAGGTCGCGGCGGTGCCGTTCCACACCTGGACGCCCGACGTCTACCAGGGCGCGCCCCTGCCCGTCGCGGCGTTCCTCTCGGTGGTCTCCAAGGCCGGCGGGTTCGCCGGGCTCGGCCTGGTCGTCGCGCTCGCCTTCCCGGCCAGGGGCGATGTCTGGGGGCCGCTGCTGGCCGTCCTCGCCGCGCTGACGATGACCGTCGGCAACGTGCTCGCGCTGCGCCAGACCCAGGCCGTCCGGCTGCTCGCCTGGTCCTCGGTCGCCCAGTCGGGGTACATGCTGGCGCCCCTCGCGGTCGGCGAGGACACCGTCACCGTGGCCGTCGCCGCGATGGCCGGATACCTCGGGTTCTACGCGGTGATGAACCTCGGCGCCTTCGCCGTCGTGACGGGATTCGCCAGCCGGCGCGAAGGCGAAGAGGGCAACCTCCTCAAGTCCTACCGGGGACTCGCGCGGCGGAACCCTGTGGAGGGGCTGGCGCTGGCGTTCTTCCTCGTCTGCCTCGCCGGACTGCCTCCGGGCATCATGGGCCTCATCGCCAAGGTCGTCGTCTTCGAGGCGGTCATGACGGGTCCCGTCGTCTGGCTCGCCGTCGTCATGGCGCTCAACACCGTCATCGGGCTCTACTACTACGCGGTGTGGGCTATCCGGCTGTTCGCCCCCGAAGGCAAGGGGGAGAACGCCCCGATGCCCAAGGCCCTCCCGTTCCGCGTCGCCCTGGGCGTCACCGCCGTGGGCGCCGTCCTCCTGTCGGTCCTGCCGAACCTGTTGCTGCACGCCACCCTGTCCGTCGGCTGACGCGCCGCGAAGGGCGCGAGCCGCCTCGTGAGGCGGGCTTCAAGGAACGTTTACCCAGGTCCCTCCGTTGTTTCGGGTGTAGGGCCAAGGGGAGGTTCTCGGACATGAACGGCATCAAGACGGCGCTGCTCATCGGCGCCCTCTCGGCGGTGATGCTGCTGGTCGGATTCGCGCTGGGCGGTCGCGGCGGGCTGACCATCGCCCTGCTGATCGCGCTGGTCAGCAACGGCGTCGCGTACTTCTTCAGCGACAAGATCGCGCTCCGGTCGATGCGCGCCCACCCGATCAGCGAGGTCGAGGCGCCCGGTCTGTACGCGATGGTCCGCGAGCTGTCGACGCAGGCCCGTCAGCCGATGCCCCGGCTGTACGTCTCGGAGACGCCGCAGCCGAACGCCTTCGCCACCGGCCGCAACCCGCGCAACGCCGCGGTCTGCGTGACCCGGGGCATCCTTCAGATGCTCGACCCGCGCGAGCTGCGCGCGGTCATCGGACATGAGCTGTCACACGTGTACAACCGCGACATCCTCATCTCGTCGTTCGCCGCGGCGCTCGCCACGGTCATCACCTACCTGACGTACCTCGGCATGTTCTTCCGCGGAGGCAACGACCGCAGCGGCGGCCCGGGCATCATCGGCTCGATGCTCATGATCATCCTCGGGCCGCTGGCCGCGAGCGTCATCCAGATGTCCATCAGCCGCACCCGCGAGTACCAGGCCGACGAGTCGGGCGCGAACCTCACGGGCGACCCGCTGGCCCTGGCCAGCGCCCTGCGCAAGATCTCCGGCGGCGTCCGCGCCCGGCCGCTGCCCGCCGACCCCCAGTTGGAGTCCACCAGCGCGCTCATGATCGCCAACCCGTTCAGCGGCGGCGGCTTCTCCAAGCTCTTCTCCACCCACCCGCCCATCGAGGACCGCATCGCCCGCCTCCAGCGCATGGTGGACCCGGGCCGACCCCCGCACCTGCACTGAGACGGCGCCTCCACCCGGGCCGGATCGGACCAGCCACGGGAGGGCCCCGGCCCCAGGAGGGCCGGGGCCTCGTGCGTCAGAGGACGGACTTGAAGGCGGGCAGATAGGCGCCCGAGTGGCCTGCGGCGGTGGGGTGGTAGGAGCTGCCGAGGGGCCAGGCGAGGGCGTGGATCCACTGGGTGGAGTCGCAGAGCTGGTGGCCGCTGAACGCGCTCACGACGCTCTTGAAGACGAAGTTCGCGCGGCCGGAGACCGCGGTGGAGACCGCGCTGTTCAGCTGGACGGCCGCCTGGTTGAGGATGGTGCGCTTCGTGGTGTTGAGGCCGATGCAGCCGGAGTCGAGTGCCAGGTTGTAGAAGACCGGGTAGCCGAGGACGACGATCTTCGCGTTCGGGGCCGCGGTGCGGATCTTGCCGTAGAGCGTGCCGAGCCGGCCCGGGAGGGTCGAGGAGATCAGGCCCTTGGCGGTGTTCACGGAGGTCGTGCAGGTGGCCGTGGTGCCGAGCACGCAGTCGGTCATGACGTCGGCGAAGCCCACGTCGTTGCCGCCGACGGTGATGCTGACGAGCGTGGTGCTCGAGCTGAGCGCGCCGAGCTGCGCCGAGGTCACGGTGGCCGTCGTCGCGCCGGAGCACGCCTGGAAGCTGAACGAGGTCGGCGAGGTCTGCTGGTACCAGAGGTAGGCGTACGCCTTGGAGCTGCGCTGGCAGGTGGAGTCGACGTAGCTGGCGGCGCCCGTCCCGGAGGAGTAGGAGTCGCCGAGCGCGACGTAGTTGACGGTCGCGGCGTGCGCCGTGGTGGCGAAGCCGAAGGTGGCGGCGAGGGTGGAGAGCGTGACGAGGAGGGCGGAGAGCAGGGGGGAGCTGCGCACGATGGGGGGTCCTGACGTGAGGGGGGTCGGGAGGGTCGGCAGGAGTTATTCGTATGACGTCACGTGACGGGTGTTTTTTACCACTTAGTGATCGTCATCGCCTAGCCGCGATTTCCGTGCCCGTCCGTCGCCTTAGGTGATCGCCGCACGTCCGGCCCTGAGCGATTCTCAGGAGAGGGGCGAAAGCGGATCAGGAGGCTTAGGCCTCGCGCGGGTCGAGGGCCCTGAGGGCGGTGTTCTCGGTGTGCAGGCGGAGGGCCGTCACGGGGATGTTGAGGACGGTGAAGGCGAGGGCCGTCATCCACGCGCTGTGCACGAGGGGAAGGGCGAATCCCTCAACGGCGACCGCCAGGTAGTTGGGATGGGGCAGCCAGGAGAAGCGGTACGGCCCACGGGAGACGCGGGACAGCCCCGGAATCACCACGACCCGGGTGTTCCACTGCGGGCCGAGCGTCCGGATGCACCACCAGCGCAGCCCCTGCGCGGCCGCCGCCAGGACGAGCATCGGCCAGCCGAGGACGGGCAGGAAAGGCCGGTCGAAGAAGGCGGGCTCCAGAAGGCAGCCCGCGAGGAGCCCGACGTGCAGGGCCACCAAGGCCGGGTAGTGGTCGCCCCCCGACTCCACTCCGCCCCGGGCGAGACTCCACCGCAGGTTCCTCCTGGCCACCTTCAGCTCGGCCAAGCGCTCCAGCCCTACGAGGCCGACCAGCACGGCGTACCAACCGGACATGTCAGCGCCCTTCCCCTACGCCGGATCCGGCCGCCGCGAATCGAAGCCTTCGTACCGTCACCGCGTCACCAGTCCAAGAGGACGAGTTCGGCGCAGAAGCCGGGGCCGAGGGCCATCAGGAGCGCGTGGCCCCCGCTCGGGGGCGAGGCGGCGAGGGTGTCGGACAGTACGTGCAGCACCGAAGCCGACGACAGGTTGCCCTTCTCCTGGAGCGACGTCCTGGTCAGCGCCAGCGCGGAAGGCGCGAGGTCGAGGGTCTCCACCACCGCGTCGATGATCTTTGGGCCGCCGGGGTGGCAGATCCAGGTCGTGATGTCCTCGGGCGCGAGGCCGTGCCCGGCGAGGAAGCCGCGCACGTCGTCGGCCAGGTGGGCGCGGACCATCTCGGGGATGTCCGGGTCGAGCATGACGCCGAAGCCGTCGCCGGTGACCTTCCAGCCCATGAGGTGTCCGGAGTCGGGGTAGAGGCGGCTCCGCGTGGACCGGACCGAGGGCGCGCCCGGGAGGTCGTGGGCGGATCCGCAGATCACCACGGCCGCCGCGCCGTCCCCGAACAGGGCGGTGGCGACGAGGTTGGCGGGCGTCAGGTCCGCGCGTTGCAGGGTGAGCGAGCACAGCTCGACCGACACCAGGACCGCGACATGCCCTGGCCAGCCCCGCAGGTGGTCGTGCACGCGGGCGAGTCCCGCCGCGCCGCCCACGCAGCCCAGCCCGAAGACCGGCACCCTGCGCACGTCGGTGCGCAGACCCACCTGGGACGCGATGCGCGCGTCGATGGACGGCGCGGCGACCCCGGTCGTGGAGACGGTGAGGATGAGGTCGACGTCCTTCGGCGCGAGTCCCGCGTCGGCGAGCGCACCGGTGAGGGCGCGCGACCCCAGGTCCACGCTCGCCGCGATGTAGGCGTCGTTGGCGCCGCCGAACCCGTCGAGGCCCGCGTAGCCGCCGATCGGCAGCGCGAGGCTCCGCGTGCGCACCCCCACCGCCGTGTGCAGCCGCTCCAGCAGGGACCGCTTGGTCCCCGTCAGCCCCCAGCCCGCGACGAACGCCTCGGTGATCTCCTCCTGGACGTACCGATGCTCGGGCAGAACCCCCCGAACCGCCGCGATGCGCGTCATGACTCCATGAGAATCCTTCTTCGCCCAAGACCGGGGCACATCAGGGCCAAGCGCGGGTGAGGAAGCGTCGGAATCGCTTCTGTGGCGGGAGGGTCGGGAGGTCACCCTTCGGAAATCATCGGTGGCGCATCGTAGGAACACCGTGTCGGAATGGTCCGGTAATGGGCGCGGTGTGCCCGGACTTCACCCGGTGTTCCGGCGCGCGCTCGACGGCCGTAGCCGGACGTGCGCCCTGGCGGCCGATGGTTCCTGCGACGGGCCGAGTCCGCGGCCCGCCGATCGCGGGAGCACATCCATGACCACACCCCTGCGCAGCCACACCCCACTGGGCTCCTACACCGTCTGCGTCGCCGACACCCGGGAGCAGATCCGCGCGGCGCAGCGCCTGCGCCACCGGGTCTTCGCCACCGAGCAGGGCGCGGTCCTGGACACGCGGGTCCCGGGCCACGACGTCGACGCCTTCGACGAGCACGCCGACCACCTGCTGGTCGTCGAGAACACGACGAACGAGGTCGTCGGCACCTACCGGCTCTTCCCGCCCGGACGGGGCCCGTCCTACGCCGCCACGGAGTTCGACATGTCCGGCCTGCCGGACGAGGTCCGCGCGTCGATGGTCGAGACCGGACGGGTCTGCGTGGATCCCGAACACCGCACCGGCGCCGTCATCACCATGCTCTGGTCGGGAATCGCCCGCTATGTCCTGCTCTCTGGTCACCGCTACCTGGGCGGCTGCGCCTCCGTCTCCCTCGACGACGGCGGCCACACCGCGGGCCACGTCCGCACCCTCGCCACCTCCCGCCACGCCGCCCCGGACGGCATCACCGTCCGCCCCCACACCCCCTGGCGCCCCACCGCCGCCCGGCCCCCGGCCGCGCCGCCCGTGACGCCGCTGCTGCGCGCGTACCTGCGCATGGGCGCGTGGATCTGCGGCGAGCCGCACCACGACCCGGACTTCGGCACCGCCGACTTCTTCGTGCTGCTCGACCTCGACGGCATGCACGAGCGCTACCGGCGCTTCTTCCTGGCCGAGCCGTGAACGCCTGGGCTCCCCGCTCGCCCTGCACCTCCGCCTGCGTGACCGCGGCGCTGCCCGCGGTCCCCGGGCGCACCGCGGCCCTGCGCGCCGCCCGCCTGGCGACCGTCCTGACCCGCGCCCTCCCCAGCGCCCCCGACGACCTGCCCTCCCTCTCCCGCGCCCTCCTCCAGGCCCTGGACGTCACCCTCGACACCGGAGGGCCGGGCGAGGGGCTCAGCGTGGCGGGGGAGGCGGGGACGCTCGTGGTGGCGAACCATGTGTCGTGGCTCGACGTCCCGGTGCTGCTGGCGCTGGAACCGGTGACGATGCTCGCGAAGCAAGAGGTCGAGGGGTGGCCGGTCATCGGCGGGCTCGCGAGGAGGGCGGGCACGCGGTTCATCGACCGGGACGGGCTGTGGTCCCTGCCGGGGACGGTCGCCGAGCTCGCGGGGCTGTTGCGGGCGGGCACGTCCGTGATGGCGTTCCCCGAGGGGACGACCCGCTGCCGGGTCCCGGGCACCCTGCACCGGGCGGTCTTCCAGGCGGCCCTTGACGCCGGGGCCCCGATCCGTCCCGTCACCCTCACCTACCGTCAGGGCCACTCCCCGTCGACCCTTGCGGCCTACGTGGGAACCGACCCCTTCACGCTCTCCCTACGTCGCGTCCTCTCGGCCGCCGACCTCACCGTCCACGTCCGCGTTCACCCGCCGCTGCACCCCTCCCCGTCCGACACCCGCCGCGCCCTCGCGCTGCGCGCGGCGTCGCTCCTCAGCCCCGACGGGCCCGCCCCCGCCCATCTCGTCCCCGTGGCGGGCTAGGCCGGGGGCCGGGAGTCACGGCGAAGCGGGTGGTCCGCGGGGATCTCCACGAGGACGATGCGGGTGCCGTCGGGATCGGCGATCCACATCTCGTGGAGGCCCCAGGGCTCTCGCCGAGGTGGGCGGAGGACCGGGACGGAGGCGGCGGCGAGCCGGGCGTGCTCGGCGGCGAGGTCGCGGACCTGGAGCCAGAGGGCGACGGACTCGGCGGACGGTGCCGGGGAGCTTCCGGACAGTTCCAGGAAGCCCGAGCCGAGGAAGAAGACGGTGCCGGGGGATTCGGGCGGGCCGAACTCCCGGTAGACGGCGAGGCCCAGGACGTCGCGGTAGAAGGCGAGGCTCCGGTGCGGGTCCACGGGCCGTAGCAGCACCCGTCCGCTCAGTACTTCCATGCCGTGATTGTGCCGAGCCCGCGCCCCGGCGCTAACCCCGCCCGGGACAAAGGACTGCCATGCTGGCCCGATGGGCCGGGTGACGGATGAGGTCGAGGTGCGCGCCGCGGTGTCCGCGGAGCGGGTGTTCGCGGTGCTGACGGACTGGCCGCGGCACGGCGAATGGATGCCGTTCACCCGCGCGACGGGCGGTGAAGGCGTCGGCGCGGTGATCGAGGGCTGGACGGGCCTCGGCCCGGTCGGCTTCCTCGACACCATGCGGATCAGCGAGTGGGAGCCGGGCCGGCGCGTCGCCGTCGTCCATACCGGCCGCCTCGTCCGGGGCGAAGGCTGGTTCACCACGACCCCGCTGCCCGGCGGCGGCTGCGCGGTCCGCTGGGGCGAGAGCCTCGACCCGCCCGTCCCCGCCGCGCTCTGGCGCCTCGCCGCGCCCGTCTACCGGGCCTTCATGCGCAGGGGCCTCACCCGCCTGGTCCGCTTGGCCGAAGCCGCCTGAACGCGCGAAGGGCGCCCGGCCGTACGGCGGGGCGCCCTTCAAGGACGGCTCACGCCTTCTTGGCGGGGGTCTTCTTGGCGGCGGCGGGCTTCGGCTTGGGGGCCGGCTTGGCGGCCTCGGCCTCGATGGAGGTCGCCTGCCGGGGCGGGGCGGCGACGGTGGCCTCCTCGACCTTGACCGCCTCCTTGTTGATGACGGTCTTGCCGCGCTCGGCGAGCTCGTCGATCACCTCGGTGACCTTGGTGGAGAAGGTCGCGACGTACCCCTGGAAGGTGGTGGCCTCGGTGGTCTCCTGGTAGCGGGCGACGTTGGCCTTGAGCTCGTCGACGCGCACGGTGACGGTGGTGCGGGCCTTGGCGACGCGCTCGTTCAGGTCGCCGCGCAGCTCGTCGACGTTCCCGGTGACCGATTCGCGGTACTTGCTGTAGTTCTCGGTGAGTTCGGCGCGCACCTTGGCGGCCACCTCGGGCACTTCGCGGAGCTTCTCGACGGCGAGGTCCACCGCTCCGGCTCCGGCGTAGACGGCCTTGCTGTCCTTGAGCTTCTCGGCGAGGGTCATGGTTCCAGGTCCTCTCTTGTCGACGGGGCCTCGTCTTCGGGCCCGGTGTCTGCTGAGTTCTCTTTCCGGAAGGAGTCGTAGATGTCGAGCAGTACCTGCTTCTGCCGTTCGGAAAGAGCGAGGTCGGCCCTGACGGCTGTCTGGACGTCGCTGTCGGCCTCGCGGTCTTCGAGGATCCCGGCCTGCACGTAGAGCGCCTCCGCCGAGATCCGCAGACCCTTGGCGATCTGCTGAAGGATCTCCGCCGAGGGCTTGCGCAGGCCCCTCTCCACCTGGCTCAGGTAGGGGTTGGACACCCCGGCCTGCTGTGCCAGCTGGCGCAGCGAGATCTTCGCCCGTTGCCGCTGCTCCCGGATGTACTCCCCGATGGAGCCGACCTTCGGTCCTTGCATGTGTCCCACCCTCGGTCAAAGTGCTTGCTATTGCAAGCGGGGGAGCGGGGTCCCGGCGGTGACTCCGCTCACAATTTGCCATGATCCCGTAACTCAGCTGCGAAATTCACGGGATTCTTGGGGATCTTTTGCGTGTTCCGTGGCGAAAGAGTGCGTGCTCGAGCAAGCAGAGTGGTTCGCGCATCCCATAGTGGGTGTGATCGGTACCCACTACGCTTTGGGCGCATGCTGGGACGACCGTGGCTGATCGCCGCCCCCCTCCTCCTGTTCGCCCCGATGACCCCCGCGCACGCGGCGAACCCGCCGACGGCCGCGGAGCGCGCCGCGGTGTTCGCCGCCGCCGACGACCGGGTGCTGAGCGACGAAGTCGTCCTCACGGTCGGCGCGGACGGGGTGCTGCACGCCACCGAGACCGTCAGGTTCGACCACGGGTCGGCCTCCGGCGGCGACCCCGTCGAGCGGATCTTCATCACCCGGGTCCCGGTGGACGCCGCGCGCGACCGGATCTTCGCGGTGGAGAACCTCAAGGTGGCCGGCGGCTCCACCCAGATCACCGACGCCGACGCGGTGGTGGAGGAGGACCGGACCGTCATCAGGCTGGGCGGCGGCACGGGCGTCCAGACCTACACCCTCGACTACGACATCAGGGGCTCGATCGCGCCGCTGCCGAACGGGCAGGAGCTGCGCTGGACCGCGGTCGGCTGGAACGTCCCGGTCGCCGAGGCCACCGTCACCCTCGACGTCGCGGCCGAGGTGCGCGGCGTCAACTGCTTCGCCGGCTCGCCCAGCAGCGTCGTCGGATGCAGCGAGTTCCGCCGCCCGAAGCCGGGCCGGATGACGCTCTTCGCCCAGACGTCGATGCTTCCCGAGGAGTATCTGACGGTCGCGGGGGTGCTGCCCGCAGGGCACACGACCGGGGCGCCCACGTACGAGGAGCGCAAGACGCTCGCCTCGTCCTTCGCCATGAACGCCGTCACCGGAGGCTCCCTGGCGGCCCTCCTCCTCGTCCTCCTGGGCGGCTTCTTCCTGCTGCACCGCCTGCGCGGCCGTGACGCGCGCGCGGAGGTGCACGAGACGACGCCGCTCACCGACACGGGCTTCGAGCCACCGGACGGCATCCGCCCCGGCCAGGTCGGCACCCTGATAGACGAGCAGGCCGACGTCATCGACGTGGCGGCCACCGTCATCGACCTCGCCGTGCGGGGCTACCTCCTCATCGAGGAGGCCGAAGGCAAGGGCGACTGGACCCTCCGCCGCCTCAACAGGCCCGTCAACGACCTCCATCCTTACGAGCAGATCCTCTACGACGGCCTCTTCTTCGACGGACGTGAGACCGTCAAGCTCGCCGCCCTGGGCGGCACGTTCGCCACCAAGCTGGCCCAGGTGCGGGCCGCGCTGTACGTGGACGTCGTCAAGCAGGGGTGGTTCAGCCGCAGGCCCGACGCGGTGCGCTCGCGCTGGACGGTCCTCGGCTACGTGGTCAACGTGCTCGGCGTCATCGGGACGATCGGGCTGGCGATCGCCACGAGCTACGCCCTGGTCGGCCTCGGCGTCCTCGCGTTCGGCCTCGCGCTGACGCTGTTCGGCAAGCACATGCCCGCCAAGACCGCCAAGGGCTCCGCGGTGCTCGCGCGCACCCTGGGCTTCCGCGAGCACCTGCGCAAGGGCGAGGCCGAGCGGGTGCCCGACCGTCAGAAGATCGCCCTGTTCTCCCGCTTCCTCCCGTACGCCGTCGTCTTCGACACGGTCGGGCCGTGGGCCAAGACCGTCGAGACGGCCGGGGTCGAGGGAGGCGACAACCTCTACTGGTACGAGGGGCCCGCCGAATGGGATCTGTCGAAGTTCGCCGAGTCGATGCGGGCGTTCACCTTCGCGCTCTCCGGGGCGCTCGCCCAGTCGCGGCCGTACGGCCGCAAGGCGCCGAAGGTGGACGTCGAGGCATTGGGCAAGAGTTGAGGCGGGCCGCGGCCTTCACGGCGGTCGTCCTCGGCGTCTCTCTCGTGGCGGTCCCCGCCGCGCAGGCGGCGGCGCCCAAGTGGCGAAAGATGCCGGGCGTGCGGACCGTGAAGGCGGGGGCGCTCAACAACGTCGAGTTCGTCTCGCCGAAGCTGGGCTGGGCGGCGGGCAAGGAAGGCGACAAGCTCGCTCTGTGGCGCTGGAACGGGCGCAAGTGGAGCCGGGTAGGCAACGACTTCGCTTTCGCGCCCGCCGGGCTCGCTGTCGCGGGTCCCAAGCAGGCCTGGATAACGGGCGTCGAGCTGACCGCGGCGCACGCGCTCCACTACAACGGCACCGCGTGGCGCGAGGTCGACTTCCCGGGGCCGGGCGTCCCCGTGGACCTCGCCGCCGGACCTGACGGGACCGCGGTCTCCGTCGCCGAGGACCTGTTCAAGGGCGGCAACGCGGTGCACCGGTGGAAGGACGGCGCGTGGCGGCGCTGGAAGGTGCCGCTGCCGAAGAACGCCGTCCTGAGCACCGTGGAGGTGCGGGCCAAGAACGACATCTGGCTCGGCGGCACCTACAGCCCCGACCGGAAGAACTTCCACTCGCTTCTCCTGCACTGGAACGGCAAGAAGTGGCGGCGCGTCAAGGTCGGGGGCGTGTCGACCAAGGCGATCACCCAGATCGTCGCCGACGGTCCGGGCACGGCCTGGGCGCTGCGCGGGTCGACCGCGACGTCGCTGGTGCGGTGGAACGGCAAGCGCGTCATCGACCGCAAGCTGCCGCGCGGCCTCGGCGCGCTCACCCTCACCACCGACGGCACGGGCGGCGTGTGGATGCTGCCCTACAGCGACAGCAACGCGAAGGAGACCCCGTACCTGCGCTGGCACGAACGCGACGACCTCTGGGACTTCGCATACGGGCCGCGCCGTGAGGGAGTACCGGGCCTGGGGGACCTCGACAACATCCCCGGGACCTCCCGTGTCGTCTCCGTGGGCGGCCTCGACCGCGACGATCAGCGTTTCCCCATCGTCGAGATCTTCCGCTAGCGGCCGCCCAGACGGCCGGAGCGGTCGGGGGGAGCCTCTACCGTGGTCAGGGTGTGCGCGGAGCGGGTGCGGAGGCCTGAGGGGGAGCTGACGCGGGGGACGACCAACCCCAACCGGCTGCGGCGGCAGGACCTCTGGATGGCCGCGACGACGCGGCTCCCGCCCGAGGCGCTCGTGGTGGACCTGGGATACGGGGCCTCGCCGGTGACGGCCGTGGAGCTGTACACACGGCTCAGGACCGTCCGGCCGGACGTCCGGGTCGTCGGCCTGGAGATCTCCCAGGACCGGGTGGACGCGGCCCGGAGCTTCCTCGCCGGCCGGCAGGACGCCTATCCCGGGCTGACCTTCGCCCGCGGAGGCTTCGAGCTGCCGGTGGGCCGCCCGCCCGATCTCGTCAGGGCCGCGAACGTGCTCCGGCAGTACGACGAGGAAGCCGCGTGGCTCACGTGGGAGCGCCTGCGGGAGCGTCTGGCGCCCGGAGGCACCCTCGTGGAGGGCACCTGCGACGAGATCGGCCGAAGGCACGTCTGGGTGGCGCTGCCCGAGGACGGGCCCGCGACGATCACGTTCGCCGCCTCGGTGGCCCATCTGCCGAAGCCGTCGGCGCTGGCCGAGCGGCTGCCCAAGACCCTCATCCACCGCAACGTGCCGGGCGAGGCCGTCCACGCGTTCCTGACGGACCTGGACCGCGCGTGGGCGACCGCGGCCCCGCAGTCGGTGTTCGGGCCGAGGCAGCGCTGGCTGGCGACCGTCGAGCAGATCCGGCGTACGTGGCCGGTCCTTACCCGGCCCCCGTACGGCGGCGTACGCCGCTGGAGGCTGGGCGAGGTGACGCTGCCCTGGGACGCGCTCGCGCCTCGGCGGTAGATTCCGTCAGCGGTAGATCTCGATGACGGGCAGGCGCTTGTTCTTCGCGGCGACCCCGCCGACCGCGATCACCTGCTTGGTCCCGGGAACGCGGACCAGGTCGTGGATCTGGGTGTCGGCCTTGCGCTGCGGGCCCTTGACGTTCGTCCACTTGCCCGTCCAGTGCAGGTAGAGCGAGCTCTTGCCTCCGCTGCCCGGCGACGGGATGGTCCAGGCGCCGGAGCCGCCGTCGGGGGTGAGCGCGTAGTGCGAGATGAGCGGAGTGCCGGCTTCCGTCCACTTGGTGCCGTTCCAGCGCAGGAGGCCGCCGCCGTTCTGCGCGCGGATCGCCCAGACCTTGTCCGGCCCGGTGACCGCGAGGTCCTGGATGATGTTGTGCGCCTGCCCGATGACGCCCCAGTCGCCTCCGGGGGCCTTGACCGCCTTCCACCGCCCGTCGACGAGCCGCACGACCGTGGCGACGGCCTGGGTGCCGTTCGCGGTGGTCGTCCCGGCCAGCCAGACGTCCTTGGCGCCGCGGACGGCCACCGCGGTGAGGGAGGCGCCCGCCGCGGGCGGCACGTCCACGTTGACGAACTTCCCGCCGTCCCACCTGCGGACCACACTGGCGCCGTCGTTCTTCGAGTTCAGCCCCGCGACGGAGTAGACGGTGCCGTCAGGGGCCGCCGAGAGGGAGAACGGGACGATGGGCAGGGCGATCGGGCCGAGGTTGGCGCCCGGGTACGCGACCTTCTTCCACGTCTTGCCGTTCCAGTAGATGGCGACCGGCGTCACGCCCGACATCCCCACCGCCCACGCCCTGTTCGGGCCCGCCGCGGCCATCGCGGTAGGCCGGAACTTGCCTGCGCCCTTCTTCACGGTCCACTTCTTGCCGTTCCAGTGGAACGGCCGCCCGTTCTCGTTGATCGCGAAGGCGGTCTTCTTGTTCACCGCCGCCGCGGCCAGAAGGGTGCCCGCGGTCTTGAACGCCGAACCTGTGACGTTCTTCCAGGACGGCTTCCTGGCGGACGGCTGCGCGGCGGCGCCCTGCGGCACGAGGAGCGCCCCCGCGAGGAGGGCGGAGACGGCGACGGAGAGACGGCGCATGGGTCGGGCTCCTCTAGGGGGATGGGAGTGCGCATCACCCTAGAGGAGCCCGCCAACGGGACGTAAGGGAAGTGGGTGCCTGAGCGCGCTCCGTCTCCGGCTATTCCCGGTGGATCTTGTAGGGCGCGGCCTGCGCCCGCGGCTGGACGTCGATCCTGTCGATGTTCACGTGCGCGGGACGGGTGACGGCCCAGGCGATGCAGTCGGCGATGTCGTCGGCGACCAGCGGTTCCGCGACACCCGAGTAGACGGCGTCGGCGGCGGACCGATCACCGCGGAGACGGACCAGGGAGAACTCCTCGGTCTTCACCATGCCCGGCGCCACCTCGGTGATCCGGACGGGCCTGTCGACGAGTTCCAGCCGCATGATGTCGTTCACGGCGGCCGCGGCGTGCTTGGCCGCCACGTAGCCGCCGCCGCCCTCGTAGGGCACATGGGCGGCGAGGGAAGTGATGTTCACCACATGACCGGAGCCGGAGGCGACGAGCTTGGGCAGCAGCGCCCGGGTGACCCGCAGGAGGCCGAGGACGTTGGTGTCGTACATGACCCGCCAGTCCTCGGTCTTGGCGTCGGCGATCCGCTCGGTGCCGTGCGCGCCGCCCGCGTTGTTGATCAGGACATGGCACTCGGGGAGGCCCGCGGCGAGCTCCGCGACGGACTCCTCCGAGGTCACGTCGAGGGTGACCGCCTCGACGAACCCGCGCCGGCCCGCCGGGTCGGCGGCCTCGATCTCCTTGACCAGGGCGTCGAGCCGGTCGCGGCGACGGGCCGCGGCGACGATGTTGAAGCCCTCGGCGGCGAGTCTGCGGGCGGTCGCCGCGCCGATGCCGCTGCTGGCTCCGGTGATCACTGCTGTCTTTCGCATGGGTCCATTCTCGCGCGGCGGGCTCCAGCGGCGGCCCGGGGTGGGGAACAAGTCGGGCAGATCGGTAGGTTCAACAGTTGGTTCCCTGTTCCCTGAGCAAAGCGAGGTCTCGTGATCAACCGGGTCGCGACGCTCTCCGTGCACACGTCACCCCTGGACCAGCCCGGCACGGGCGACGCCGGGGGCATGAACGTCTACATCGTGGAGACCGCGAGACGGCTCGCCGAGCGGGGCGTGGAAGTCGACATCTTCACCCGCGCGACGTCCCGGGCCCTGCCGCCGGTCGTCGAGCTCGCCCCCGGCGTCCTGGTCCGCAACGTCCAGGCCGGGCCGTTCGAGGAGCTCGACAAGACCGAGCTGCCCCGCCAGCTGTGCTCGTTCACCTCGGGCCTGCTGCGCGCCGAGGCGGCGCACGACCCCGGCCACTACGACCTCGTGCACTCGCACTACTGGCTCTCCGGCCAGCCCGGCTGGGTCGCCGCGCACCGCTGGGGCGTGCCGCTCGTGCACTCGATGCACACCCTCGCCAAGGTGAAGAATCTCAGCCTGGCCGAAGGCGACACCCCGGAACCGGCCCTCAGGGTGACCGGCGAGGAGCAGATCGTCGCCGACGCCCATGAGCTGGTCGCCAACACCGCGGACGAGGCACGTGAGCTGATCGACCTCTACGGCGCCCTTCCCCGGCGCGTCCAGACGGTCGCCCCGGGCGTCAACCTCGAGGTGTTCACCCCGGGAGGACGGGCGGAGGCCCGCAGGCGCCTCGGCGTACCCGCCGACGCCTATCTCCTGCTGTTCGTCGGCCGCATCCAGCCGCTCAAGGCCCCCGACGTCCTGGTGAAGGCCGCCGCCCGGCTCCTGGACCGCCGTCCCGACCTGCGCTCCCGGCTCGTCGTGGCGATCGTGGGCGGCCCGTCCGGGACGGGCAAGGAGCGCCCTGAGGGCCTCCAGAAGCTCGCCGCGTCCCTCGGTCTCGGCGACGTCGTCCGGTTCGAGCCGCCGACCCGGCAGTCCGGCCTCGCCGAGTGGTACCGCGCCGCGGACGTCACCGTGGTGCCCTCCCACAACGAGTCCTTCGGCCTCGTCGCGGTCGAGTCCCAGGCGTGCGGGACGCCCGTCGTGGCGTCCGCCGTGGGCGGCCTGCGCACGGCGGTCGGAGACGGGATCTCGGGCGTCCTCGTGCAGGGCCACGACCCCGACGACTACGCCAGGGTCCTGGAGAATCTCTACGACGAGCCGCATCTCCGTGAAAGGCTCGGGCACGGGGCGGTAAGGCACGCCCGTGTCTTCGGCTGGGACGCCACCGCCGACCGCCTCCTGCGGGTGTACAACAGCGTCGTGAACGAACGGGTGTGCGCGTGACCACCGCCGAGACGATCAAAGCGGCCCTCGAAGAGTCCGAGCTGACCTACGAGGAGCCCCGCGAAGGCGCCTTCCTCGTCAGATTGCCGGGGGAGCACAAGCTCGCCACCATGGTGTGGCTCATCGTGGGCGCCTACAGCCTCCACGTCGAGGCGTTCTTCTGCCGCAAGCCCGACGAGAACCACGCGGTCTTCTACCGGTGGCTGCTGGAGAAGAACGGCAAGATGTACGGCCTCGCGTTCACCCTGGACGAGGTGGGTGACGTTTATCTCGTCGGGAAGACGCCGCTCAAGGCCGTCGACGCCGAGGAGATCGACAGGCTGCTCGGCTGCGCGCTCTCCTACAGCGACGAGAATTTCGACCGCGCCCTGGAACTCGGCTTCAAGACCTCGATCCAGAAGGAATGGGACTGGCGCGTCTCGCGCGGCGAGTCCCTGGCCAACCTCCAGGCGTTCGCCCGTTTCGCCGCTCCCGGCAACCGCTGAAGGACGCCCCCTCGGTAGGATCTCCCGCATGGCTACCCTGGTTTTGCTCCGGCATGGCGAGAGCGTGTGGAACGCGGAGAACCTGTTCACGGGCTGGGTGGACGTGGATCTGTCCGCCAAGGGCGAGAGCGAGGCCGCGGCCGCCGGCGATCTGCTGCTCGACGCCGACCTCACCCCTGACGTCCTGCACACCTCCCTGCTCAAGCGCGCCATCCGCACCGCGAACATCGCGCTGGACGCGGCCGACCTCCTGTGGCTGCCCGTCCGCCGCTCCTGGCGGCTGAACGAGCGCCACTACGGCGCGCTCCAGGGCAAGAACAAGGCCCAGACGCTCGAGGAGTTCGGCCCCGAGCAGTTCAAGACGTGGCGCCGCTCCTACGACACCCCGCCGCCGCCCATCGCCGACGGCGACCCGCTGTCCCAGGTCGGCGACCTGCGGTACGGCTCCCTGCCGTCGGAGCTGGTCCCGCGCACCGAGTGCCTGGCCGACGTCGTGGACCGCCTCCTGCCGTACTGGTACGACGCGATCGTCCCCGACCTCGCCGCGGGCCGCACCGTCCTGGTGACCGCGCACGGCAACTCGCTGCGCGCCCTCGTCAAGCACCTCGACGACATCCCGGACGACGAGATCTCCGAGCTGAACATCCCGACGGGCATCCCGCTCAAGTACGAGCTCGACGCCGACTTCGTCCCGCGCAAGCGCGGCGGCGAGTACCTCGACCCCGCGGCCGCCAAGGCCGCGATCGAGGCGGTCAAGAACCAGGGCAAGAAGTAGTCACCGGGGAGACCCGTGAGACGTCGAGGGGCCGCACAGGACGTCTGTGCGGCCCCTCCGGCGTCTCCCGCGTCAGTTGAACTCTTCGATGATCTCCTCCGGCCGCTGGCCCGTCACCAGGTAGACGACGTCGCCCGCGACGTGCACCGCGTGGTCGGAGAACCGCTCGAAGTAGCGGCCCGCCAGGGTGATGTCGACGGCCTTCTCGACGCCGTGCTTCCACGACGGCGACAGCAGCACCTTGAACAGCCTGCGGTGCAGCTTGTCCATCGCGTCGTCGTCGGTCTCCAGTTCCAGGCCCATGGCCACGTCCTGGGACGCGATGACGCTGCCCGCCTTGGCGACCATCCGCTCGGCCACCTGGCCCATCTCCAGGATGGTGGAGTGCAGCTCCGCCGGGATGCAGGACTCGGGATGGCGCCGCCGCGCCGTCTTGGCGATGTGCGCCGCGAGGTCGCCCATCCGCTCGAGGTCGGCGGCCATCCGCAGTGAGGTGATGAGGGTCCGCAGGTCGCCCGCGACGGGCTGCTGCCGGGCCATCAGGTCGAAGACCGTCTGCTCGATCTCGGACTCGATCTTGTTGACCGCCTTGTCGCCGCTGATGACCTCTTCGGCCAGCCGGGCGTCGGCGTCGAGCAGGGCAGTGGTCGCCCGCGCCATGGCGGAACGGACCAGACGGGTCATCTCCACCAAGTCATGGGAGATCCCGTCGAGTTCCTCATGGTAAGCGTCGCGCAAAGTCCCTACCTCGTGTTCGTTCGATCACAATGGGTGAAATCCCATGTGATGGGTTGTTCCCGTGACACATCGAACATGTCGGTCATGAACTGAATCAGTGGCAGAGGTGAACATTGGGCGAACGCGACCGTCCGAGTACGTCGGGTAGTGCAAGGGCGTCCTCAACGGCACCTAACATCCAGTTGTGAATGTCGAACTGGCCGTCGGACTCGCCGGTTTCGTCGGCTTGACCGGCGGGCTGGTGACAGGCCTGGCCATCCGCTGGACCGAACTGGCCCAGGGCCGCGCGCAACCGCCGCAACCCCCCGTCGTGGCCCTGCCCCCGGGCGTCTCCTCGGTCCTCAACGTACTCCCGTCCTCGGCCGTCGTCCTCGACACCGACGACAAGGTGCTGCGCGCCTCCTCGGCCGCGCGCGCCTTCGGCATGGTCAGCGGCGACCGCCTCATGGTCGACGAGATCCTCGCCCTGGCCCGCCGGGTCCGCCGCGACGGCGAGATCCGCGAGGCCGAGGTCCAGGTGGGCGTCGCCGACTCCCGCTGGTTCGCGGTCCGGGTCGCGCCGCTCGGCTCCGGAGGGCTCGTCCTCGTGCTCGCCGAGGACCTCACCGAGATGCGGCGCGTCGAGTCGATCCGCCGCGACTTCTCCGCCAATGTCAGCCACGAGCTGAAGACGCCCGTCGGGGCGCTCCTGCTGCTCGCCGAGACCGTCCAGGACGCCGCCGAGGACCAGGTGGCGGTGCGCCGGTTCGCCGGGCGGATGCAACTGGAGGCCGCCCGGCTCTCCAGCCTCGTCCAGGACCTCATCACCCTCTCCTACGTCCAGGGGGAGGAGCCTCTCGCGCAGGAGGAGCCCGTTGCCGTCGCGGACCTCGTCGCCGACGCCGTGGACCGCGCCACTCTCACCGCGCAGGCCCGCGAGATCCATCTCGGCGTCGCCGTCACGCCCGACCTGTACGTCAGGGGCGACGAGGAACTGCTGGTGATGGCCCTGAAGAACCTTGTGGACAACGCGATCGCCTACAGCCCGGAACGGACCAAGGTCGCGATCAGCACGCGCGTGGTGGACGACGAGGAGCGCCCCTACGCCGAGATCAGCGTGACCGACCAGGGCATCGGGATCCCCGAACCGGAGCTCGAGCGGATCTTCGAGCGGTTCTACCGCGTCGACCCCGCCCGCTCCCGCCAGACCGGGGGGACCGGCCTCGGGCTGGCCATCGTCAAGCACGTCGCCACCAAGCACGGCGGCGAGGTGATCGTTTGGAGCAAGGAGGGCTCCGGCTCCACCTTCACTCTCCGGCTCCCCCTGCGGGAACACCCCCGATCCCTAGATCAGTCAGTCCGGGAGGACAATCCGTGACCCGTGTACTTGTCGTGGAGGACGAGGAGTCGTTCAGCGACGCCCTGTCGTACATGCTCCGCAAGGAGGGCTTCGAGGTGGCCGTGGCCGCCACCGGGCCGGACGCGCTGGAGGCCTTCGACCGCAACGGCGCCGACCTCGTCCTGCTTGACCTGATGCTGCCCGGCCTGCCGGGCACCGAGGTCTGCCGCGAACTGCGCTCCCGCTCCAGCGTCCCGGTGATCATGCTCACGGCCAAGGACAGCGAGGTCGACAAGGTGGTGGGCCTCGAACTGGGCGCCGACGACTACGTCACCAAGCCGTTCTCGTCGCGTGAGCTGGTCGCAAGGATCCGGGCCGTACTGCGGCGCCAAGGGGACGTGGAGGAGATCGTCCCCGCGGCACTGGAAGCCGGCCCCGTGCGCATGGATGTGGAACGTCACATAGTGAGCGTGGGCGGGGAGACCGTCCAGCTCCCCCTCAAGGAGTTCGAGCTGCTGGAGGTGCTCCTGCGCAACGCGGGGCGCGTCCTCACCCGGATGCAGCTGATCGACCGGGTCTGGGGCGCGGACTACGTCGGCGACACCAAGACCCTCGACGTCCACGTCAAGAGGCTCCGGGCGAAGATCGAGCCGGCGCCCTCGACACCGCGGTACATCGTCACCGTCCGGGGGCTCGGCTACAAGTTCGAGCCCTGAGGGCCCCTGCGCCCCGTCCAGGGCGCGGCGAGAGCGGGTAAAGGGAAAGGCCCCCGGCGTGACGCCGGGGGCCTTTCGGTGTTCTTGGGGGCCGTGCTCGGGCTCAGTGCTCCGAGGGCTCGCTGCCGGCCGACTTCTTCGGGCTCTTGGTCGGCTTCGGGTTGACCGCGGGGGTGCCCTCGACGCCCTCGACCTCGGTGCCGCCGGTGGCGGCGCCCGTCGGGGTGGCGCTGCCGGTCGGGGTCGCGGCGGGCGCGGGGGACAGGGTGGCGTACTCGCCGACCGAGGGCACGACCGGGACCGTCACGGTGATCTGCGGGGCGTTGGTGAAGGTCAGGGTGAGCTTGACGCTCTCCCCGCCGAAGAGCTTGGCGCTCGTGCCCTTGAGGACGACCGAGGTCTGCGGGCCGCCGAGCGGGACCGCGGTGTGCGCGGGCAGCGCGATCGTGCCGGCGCCGATCACCGCGGACTGGGCGAAGCCGCCGGCCGCGGTGACCGAGGTCAGCGCGTCGGAGTCCTTGGCGGTGTTGTTGATCAGCGTGCCGTAGAGCGGCAGGTCGGCGCCGGGCTCGGCGGGCGTGCCGGGGACCGGGCCGAGGAGGAACATGTTGCGCACGTCGAGGCCGCCCTGCGAGATGTTGACGCCGTCCGTGAGGCGGGTCGGCTTCACGCTCTGGGCCTCGGTCCCGGCACCGCACCCGGCCAGGGCGAGAGAACCGGCCAGGGCCAGCGGGGCGACTTTGCGGATCACGGCGACGTGTCTCCTCGTTTGGTGCAGCCCTTCGGGGCGCAGATATTCCAGTTACCGGTGTTCGATCGTGGGTCCGCACGCATCGTAGCGAGCACTCGCCGGTGCTCCGGACCGGGGGTGCTCCGGCGTTCTCCGCGCCGATCCCCTGCCCTGCGGGGCCCGTGGCGGAGCGAACCGGGAGGAGGCGCTCAGAAGCGGACGAGCGACGGCTCCGGGGTCGTCCGCAGGTCGCGCATGATCTGCCCGACGGCGCCGTTCGCCTTCACCACGAGAACTGTCAGCCCGTGCGCCTGATAGGTGCGCGGGAGAAGATCGGTGGAATCGTCGACAATGGAGGCCTGTGATCCCGCGACGCGCCCGGAGATCTTCCAGAGATCTTCATGGGCCTCCTTGACCGATTCTCCTGACGTGCGGCGGTCGGCGAGGAAATAGATCCTTACGGAAGCGGCGTCGGCGATGCGGTCGAGTCCGCGCAGGGTTCCGTCGCAGTCGCACGCGCGGGGAATGATCGCGATCAGCGCGGGGCGCATGTCGACGGTCCGCATGGGCGCGCCATTCACGGCCAGGTTCGCGGAAGGGAGAAGGCCGCCCACCGAACCGGGCGGCGCGGTGCTGCGCGCGAGCGTCTGGGCGGGCGGGATCTGGCGCGGGGCGCGCGGTCCGAAGAACGTCATCAGGGTGCCGCTGAGCACTGCCACGAGCAGTACGAGGATCGTGACGGGCAGTGCGAGGCCCCAGCCCTGGAACGGCTTGGCGATCCGCTGCCAGCGGGCCTTGCGCAGGCGGGACCTCTCCTCGCGCCGCCAGATCGCCAGGTCCTCGTCGAGCTCGCGGGCGTCGTCGGGGACGACCACATGGACGTGAGGCAGGCCGTAGTCGTCGTCCTCATGCCTCATGCCGCACCTCGCCTCCGGCGGCGCCGATCACGCGTCCCTTTCCAGTATCGCCTTTTCCGGCAAGATCGGAATATCGGTTTCGCGGCCCGTACACAGGTGTTGCGCAGAGGTTGCGAAGACGTTTCCCCTGGGTAGAACAATGAGTCCGGAGTGCGGGCTTGCACCGGTGCGAAGGTTTGTCAAGACCCCAATTAATGGCGTGACCTGCGGAAATGTACGGTTGGCCCGTGCGTTCCGTGGGAAGCGCGTGGTAGGCTAGTGCCTAGCGGAAGGGGTACTTGTCACATGACTTTCACGGTCGGCGACACCGTCGTCTACCCCCACCATGGGGCTGCTCGGATCGAAGCCATCGAGACTCGCACCATCAAGGGTGAGGACAAGACCTACCTGGTGCTGAAGGTCGACAAGGGTGACCTTACAGTACGCGTCCCCGCGGACAACGCCGAGTTGGTCGGGGTCCGGGATGTGGTCGGCCAGGAGGGCCTGGAGAAGGTGTTCGAGGTGCTGCGCGCCCCGTACACCGAGGAGCCCACCAACTGGTCTCGGCGGTACAAGGCGAACTTGGAGAAGCTGGCGTCCGGTGACGTCAACAAGGTCGCCGAAGTAGTGCGTGACCTCTGGCGGCGCGACAAGGAGCGCGGGCTGTCGGCGGGGGAGAAGCGCATGCTCGCCAAGGCACGGCAGATCCTCGTCAGCGAGTTGGCGCTCGCTGAGAAGACGAACGAGGACAAGGCCGAAGCGCTGCTGGACGAGGTCCTCGCCGGGTAGGGCACGCTTGTCTGCATGACATTTCAACATCCAAGGGTGGGCGTCGGTACCGACGTCCACCCTTTTGCGTCCGGCAGGCCGCTGTGGGTGGCCGGGCTCGAATGGCCCGGCGAGGGCGACGGCATCGAAGGGCACTCCGACGGTGACGTCGCCGCCCACGCCGCCTGCGACGCGCTGCTGGGCGCCGCCGGCCTCGGCGACCTCGGCGCGGTCTTCGGCACCGCCGACCCGCGCTGGCACGGGGCGTCCGGGGCGGTCCTGCTCACCGAGGTGCACCGGCTGGTGCGCGAGGCGGGCTACGAGATCGGCAACGTCGCGATCCAGGTCATCGGGAACCGCCCCAAGATCGGAAAGCGGCGCGCGGAGGCGGAGAAGACGCTGAGCGCGGTCCTGGACGGCGCCGCGGTCAGCCTCTCGGCGACCACCACCGACGGGCTCGGGCTGACCGGCCGCGGCGAGGGCATCGCCGCCATCGCCACGGCGCTGATCTTCCCGCGCTGATCCTCCTGCGCGAAGGCGTCTGAGACGGTGATCCGCACTTCCTCCGGGAGCCCCGCGCGTCAGCCCTGTCCGGGCGGCGTGGGGCCACTGCGCAGCGTGCCGGAAGGCGGGTCCCACTCGTCACCCCCGTAGGCGGCCCACTCGTCGAGGTCCGGCCTCGGGCCCTCCGGCTCCGACTCGTCCCGGGAGGCGTCGCTCTTGGCGGGCCGCCCCACGAGCTTCACGTCCGTCGGAAGGCTGGCCGGCGGACGGACGGGCTCGGCGGCGACGGGAAGGGGCAGCGGAGGCGGACTCGGAGGCTCCTGGTCGTCTTCGGCGTCCTCATGGTCCGGCGCCTCTACCTGCTCGATCGCGGGTGCGGGACCCGGCGGAGGCACCGGGTGGGGATAGGCGTCGAGGTACGGGTTCGGGAAGTCCGCCGCGGTGGGCAGCCGCATCGGCTCGGCCGGAGTGATCCCGTCGAGGGAGAAGTCGGGCTGCGGCACGGGCTCCGGCTCGGGAGATCCGTTGGGCGTCTTACGGGTCCGCCGGACCGCGCGCACTTGCCGGAACATCGACAGCCACAGCCAGGTCGCCAGGAGCGCGGCGACCCAGGGGGCCGAGGCCACCCCCGCGTCCAGCGCGGTGCCGTCGATCGCCGCGAAGCCCTTCACCACGTTCTGGATGGAGGCGGCGATCGCGCCGCCGACCAGCGCGTAGAGCAGGATCCACCGGATCCAGCGGGTCCACCAGGGCGCGCGGCGCGCCGTGAAGAGCGCGAGGATCGCGGTGGCGATGAGCCCGTCGTAGACCAGTGGGTAGTACCTGCCGAAACGCTCGACGTTCCGCCCGCTCAGCCCGGTCTCGGCCAGCAGTCGCAGATCGTCGTAAGACAGGATGAACGCCCCGGCGGTGAGCCCGGCGACGGCGATGAAGCTCAGAATCGTGAACGCGCGATGAGCGGGCGTCAGTGCGGTCGTCATGGTGCCTCGGGGGGAAGACGGAGTGAGAGACAATCTTGACCCGGCGCGCCGCCCCGCGCGACCCCTGATGGCGCATCTGCGCCCGCGGCCTCTGCGCGAGGCCTTTCCCTAGTAGCCTTGACTTCCGTGAGCCTGCGCCTTTATGACACCAGCACGCGTGCCGTCCGCGAGTTCGAGCCCCTGACGCCGGGCCGGGTCGGGCTGTACGTCTGCGGGGCCACACCGCAGGCCGCCCCG
Organism: Actinocorallia herbida; assembly: GCF_003751225.1. Classification (NCBI taxonomy): domain Bacteria; kingdom Bacillati; phylum Actinomycetota; class Actinomycetes; order Streptosporangiales; family Thermomonosporaceae; genus Actinocorallia; species Actinocorallia herbida. The sequence goes on along the minus strand of NZ_RJKE01000001.1, from coordinate 8,640,389 downwards.
CACATCGGCCACCTGCGCTCCGGCGTGATCTACGACCAGCTCGTCCGCTGGCTGATCCGCTCGGGCTACGAGGTCACCTTCGTCCGGAACGTCACCGACATCGACGACAAGATCCTGGCCGTCGCCGAGCAGTCCGGACGGCCCTGGTTCGCCGTGGCCGAGGGCAACCAGCGGATCTTCGGCAAGGGCTACGAGACGCTCGGCTGCCTTCCGCCGACCATCGAGCCGCGCGCCACCGGGCACGTCCCGGAGATGATCGTCCTCATGCGGCGGCTCATCGAGCGCGGGCACGCCTACAACGTCGGCGACGACGTCTACTTCGACGTCAAGTCCTGGGCGGACCACTACGGGCGCCTGTCCAACCAGAAGCTGGAGAACATGCGCTCGGCGGGGGACACCCCGAACGAGGAGCTCAAGCACGACGCCCGGGACTTCGCCCTGTGGAAGGGCGCCAAACCCGGCGAGCCGTCCTGGGAGACGCCGTGGGGCCCCGGCCGTCCCGGCTGGCACCTGGAGTGCTCGGCCATGGCGACCAAGTACCTCGGCGAGACGTTCGACATCCACGGCGGCGGCATGGACCTGGTCTTCCCGCACCACGAGAACGAGATCGCCCAGGCTCAGGCCGCGGGCGACGGGTTCGCGCGGTACTGGATGCACAACGGTCTGCTCACGATCGACCGGGAGAAGATGAGCAAGTCCATCGGGAACGTGGTGTACCTGGACGATCTGCTCGGTCAGGTCAGGGCCGTCGAGGCCAGGTACTTCCTCGTCTCGGCGCACTACCGCTCCACGATCGACTTCACCCCCGGCGCGCTCGACGACGCGGCCCTGGCCTACCAGCGGATCGAGGGCTTCCTCGTCCGGGCCGCGGAGACCTTCGGCGACGTCAAGATCTCCGCCGACCTCCCCGCGGCGTTCGTCGGGGCGATGGACGACGACCTGGGCGTCCCGCAGGCGCTGGCCGTCCTGCACGAGACCGTCCGGGCGGGCAACAGCGCGCTGGCGTCCGGCGACGGCGAGGCCGCGCGGGAGGCCGCCGCCGAAGTGCGCGCGATGGCCTCGGTCCTCGGGATCGACCCGCTGGAGTGGAGCGTCGCCTCCGACGCCGCCGATCTGCGCCCGGTCGTCGACGCGCTCGTGCGGGTGGTGCTGGGCCAGCGCCAGGCGGCCCGCGGCCGCAAGGACTGGGCCGCCGCCGACGCGATCCGCGACGGTCTCGCCGAGGCCGGGATCGTGGTCGAGGACACCCCGCAGGGCCCCCGCTACGACATCAGGCGGGGCTGAGTTTTCCACAGGCGGCCCGGAGCGATGCTTCGGGTCGCTTACGCTTGTGGTTCACGTGGTTTTGTTTTCTGTGGGAAGGGCAGCCGAGGATGACCAAGAAGGGCAAGAAGGGCCCGAGCGTCACCGCCAAGGCCGAGGACAGGCATTGGCACGGCAAGCGCGTCAAGGCGCGCAACGCCAAGAGCTCTTCCCGCACCGGCACCAAGACGTTCGGTCCGCGTAAGCCGGGCGGACGTCCCGCCACGGGCCAGCAGACCCGGCAGGGCGGCGCGGCCGCGGCCCAGAGCCGCCCGGTCGCCGCGCGCCGTCCCGACGCGCCTGAGCTCGTGCACGGCCGCAACCCCGTGCTCGAGGCGCTGCGCGAGGGCGTGCCCGGCACCACCCTGTACTACATGCCCGACAGCGACGACCGGGTCCGCGAGGCCGTCAAGATCGCGGCCGACCGCGGCATCCCGCTGATCGAGTGCGGCAAGCCCGAGCTCGACCGCCTCACCGACCGGGCCGTCCACCAGGGTCTCGCCTTCCAGGTGAAGCCCTACCGCTACGCCCACCCCGACGAGCTGCTGCAGGGCACCGCCCCGCTGATCGTCGCCCTGGACGGCATCACCGACGCCCGCAACCTGGGTGCGATCGTCCGCTCGGCCACCGCGTTCGGCGCGAGCGGCATCCTGCTGCCCGAGCGGCGCAGCGCCGGGATCAACGCGGGCGCCTGGAAGACCAGCGCCGGCACCCTGGCCACCACCCCGGTCGCCCGCTGCACCAACCTCACCCGCCAGCTCAAGGCCTACCAGGAGGCAGGCTGCTTCGTCGCGGGCCTCGACGCCCACGGCGGCTCCTCTATCACCGACCTCCCCGCCGCCGACGGCCCGTTCGTCCTCGTCGTCGGCTCCGAGGGCAAGGGCCTGGGCCGCCTCGTCGGCGACAGCTGCGACATCCTCGCCCACATCCCCATGTTCGGCCACGCCGAGTCCCTCAACGCCGGCGTAGCCGCAGGCATCGCCCTCTACGAGATCGCTCGCCAGCGCCACACCTGATTCGGCTAAGATGCCCCCCACAACGCCTCGTTAGCTCAGCCGGCCAGAGCAGCTGTCTTGTAAACAGCAGGTCATCGGTTCGAATCCGATACGGGGCTCCGGTCAAGGCCCTCCGGCTGCGGAGGGCCTTTCGGCTTTTCGGGGGCTTTCGGCTGTTCGGGGGGCGGTGGCGGGCCCGCCGGGAGCGTGTCTTGTGGCCTAGTTGTCGGGAGGGTGGCGGGTTAGGGTTTTTGGTGGGTTTGGGGGGGCTTTGAACGAATTTGGACGAGGCGATCTTCCTGAGGTGTACCGGGTGGCGTCGGACGCGTCGGCGCTCGGCCAGCGGCGGGTGACGCGGCAGACGCGGTTGCTGTTCGGGGCGTCGCTGGGGGTGGGGCTGTTCGAGCTCTTCGGCGGGCCCGGCGGGCCGTCGTGGCACAGCGCGGCGGATCTGCTGACGGCGGTGTGCTTCTGCGTCGGGAGCCTCGGCGGGTACCTGCTCGCCGCGGGGAGGTCCCATCGGCGGTGGTACGACGGCAGGGCCTCCGCCGAGTCGATCAAGACGCTCGTGTGGAAGTACATGATGCGGGTCCCGCCGTTCGCGGGCGCCGCCGACGCCGACGGCGTGCTGCTCGACCCTCGACGGCGCCGAAGTGGGTGGCGCCGCGCTCGACGTACGTCTCCGCGGCGGGGATCCGGGCGGCGAGCCAGCGGGTGTGGTCGACGGGTGAGAACCGGTCCTGCGACCCGTGCCACAGGAGGGTCGGGACCTGGATCTGGGAGGGGTCGAAGCCCCAGGGGCGGCGGAGGGCGAGCACGTCGTCCACCCAGCCGTCGGCGCCGTACTTGAGCGCCTCGCCGTAGGTGCGGATGAGCTGTTCGCGGATCTCGACGTCCTCGACGATGCGGAGGTCCCCCGAGGAAAGGTCGCCGCCCAGCATGCGCAGCAGGGATTCCGGGTCCTTCTTGATCTCGTCGGCCTTGCGGATGATCTCGCCGAGTCCGCCCGCCGGGTCGAGGTCGATGCCGGAGTACTCCCGCCTGTTCAGCTCGCCCATGCCGCCGTACCAGTCGAGCCCCTTGCTGTCGGGGGGCGCGACCGTCACCAGGACGGCGGCCATGGTGACCCGGTCGGGCAGGAGGGCGGCGCAGGCGAGGGCGTGCGGACCGCCGCCGGATCTGCCGACGACGGAGAACCGCTCGTATCCGAGGTGGTCGGCGATCGCCCGCACGTCGTCGGCGGCGTGCCGGACGCACCGGCCGGGCCGGCGGGCCGAATCCCCGTATCCGGGCCGGTCGTAGCTGAGGAGGCGGACGCCGAGCCGGTGCAGGACGATGCCGCGCGGGAGCGGGCCGCTGCGGCTGCCCGGGGTGCCGTGCATCAGGAAGACGGGTGTGCCGTCCCGGGGGCCCAGGCAGTCGACGACGAGTTTGCCTCCGCCGGGAGCGCCCACCAGCAACGTCACCCTTTGCCTCCCGCGCTAGCCCCTGCCTTCGATGATGTGACAGGTGGTGGTGGTATTCGTACTATCTGCGAGGTGTTCTCGTGCTGTCCGACCGCGCGCCCCGTCGGTCACGCGGGTCACGATAGCTTCCATGCGCCTGTGCGGGCCGTCCTTATTCGCCCGGGTGTGGGCAGTGCTCGGTTGAGCAGGCTATTTCTCCTACTTTGCGATATATAGCCCCGGTGGCGCAATTCCCGCGACCGTCAATGGTCACCATGCCGTCAGAGGGATTCGGGGCGCCAGGCCAGGAGGGCCCAGATGATGACGATGTCCAGGACGATGATGAGGATGGACCACCAGGGGTAGTACGGGAGGAAGGCGAACTGGGCGATGGCCTGGATGGAGGCGAGGACGATGACGGGCCAGCGGGCCCAGGACCGGCCGGCGATGAGGGCCACCGCGACGGCGATGAGCACGATGCCGAGGAGCAGGTGGATCCAGCCCCAGCCGGTGATGCTGAATTCGTAGACGTAGTTCGGGGCGACGACGAAGAACTCTCGCTTGATGATGGCCGCGAGGCCGACGATGGCGCCCCAGACCCCGCTGAGGATCATCAGGATCGCGGCGAAGAGGACGAATCCCGTCGCGGTGGTCTGCTTGGTGTTCATGCGCGCCTCCGGGCTGCCGAGCCGCGGAGCACCTGTCCCGGGCCGGTCGGCGGCCCGGCGATCCTGCGGCACAGCAGAGATTCCCCGATTTGATCGCCCGGAATGTCGGCAAAGGTCAACTGTGACGTCGGCTTTGCCGGGAATTGGAGGGCCGCGCCGACGGCTCAGAGGGCGGCGGGGGCCAGGAGGTCGGCGATGGTGGTCCGCGCCAGGGAGGTGAGGACCGCCTCGCGGGCGAGGGCGTCCTGGGCGTGGAGGTTGGCGGTCACGGTGCGGCCGACGGGGCACGCGGGGTTGGGGAGGTGGACGCCGAGGACGGGGTCGTCGGCGTTCACGGCGGTCCAGATGTCGGCCAGGGTGAGCGTCTCGGGCGGGCGGGAGAGGGCCCAGCCGCCCCGGGGTCCGGCGTGGGAGTGCACGAGGCCCGCCGCGCGGAGCCTGCCGAGGACGCGCCGCACGTGGACGGGGTTGGTCGCGGGGCTGACGGCGAGTTCACCGGAGTCGACGAGCTCGCCGGGGCGGCCCGCGAGAAGGGTCGCCAGGTGGACCGCGACGGAGAACTGGGTGTTCGTCGCCTGCGCCATGTCCGACATTGTATCCGTAACCACCGCTGATACAGTATGAAACGTCACCAGGCCAGTTACAGAAAAGGGATCTTTCATGACCACTTATGGCGTCACCGGGGCCACCGGGCATCTCGGACAGCTGGTCGTGCGTGCGCTGCTGGGCCGCGGGGTGCCTCCGGCGGACGTCGTGGCGATCGCGCGGACGCCCGCGAAGGCCGCCGAGCTCGAGGCGCTCGGGGTCACCGTGCGCGAAGGCGACTATGGCAGGCCCGAGACCCTGGCGAGCGCCCTCGCCGGCGTCGACAGGCTGCTCCTCGTCTCCGGCAACGAACTCGGCACGAGGGTCCAGGGGCACCGGAACGTCATCGCGGCGGCCAAGGACGCGGGCGTAAGCCGGATCGCGTACACGAGCGTGCTCCGTGCCGGTTCGACCGAGCTGTCGCTGGCCCCCGACCACCTGGCGACCGAGGACGCGATCCGGGACTCCGGCCTGCCTTACGTCCTCCTGCGCAACAGCTTCTACACCGAGGTCTACCTCGCCAAGATCCCCGCGGCGCTGAAGACCGGGGAGATCGTGGACGCCACCGCGAACCGTCCCGCGTCGACCGCCACCCGCGCCGACTACGCCGAGGCGGCCGCCGCCGCGCTGACGGGCGATCCCCAGAACGTCATCTACGAACTGGGCGGCGCCCCGTTCACGCTCTCGGAGTTCGCCAGGGCCCTGTCCGACGCCTCGGGCACCGAGGTCGCCCACCGGAACGTCACCCCCGCCGAGCTCACCGAGGTGCTGAAGGGCGCGGGCCTCGACGGGGCGACCGCCGCCTTCGTCGCCTCCCTGGACGACGGCCAGGCGCGCGGCGAGCTCTACACCGACTCCACCGACCTCGCCGACCTCCTGGGCCGCGCGCCCACGCCGTTCGCCGAGGCACTGCGCGCCGCCCTCTGACGCCGTAGGCGCCCCGTCCCGGGGAGTCGCGCCGTCAGGCGGCGGGGCGGGGCCTGCGGGTGCGCCAGGCGATGGCGAGGCCGGCGATGACGAAGAGGCCGCCGATGGCGAGGATGGCGAAGCCGAGGGCGGGGGAGCCCGCGGTGTGGCTGTCGGCCGAGGGCGCGGTGTCGGCGGCGATCTGCTCCGCGACGGCGGGGTCGGCCGGATCCTGCCCGCCCAGGGGGACGATGAGCGACCCCGTGGCCTTCGCCGTCCGCTGGGCGGCGCGCACCGCCTTCCACGCGTGCACGACGCCCGCGCCGACCCGGTCGTCGCGTCCGGTCTTCGGCTTGCGGGTGGTGCCCTCCTCCAGCGCCGCGCGGATCTGCGCGGGCGTCAGTTCGGGGAAACGGGAGCGCAGCAGCGCCGCGACGCCCGCCACGATCGCCGCGGACGCGCTGGTGCCGTCGTCGGTGGCGTAGGCGTTCTCCGGCTGGGTGGTGACGATGCCGACGCCGGGTGCGGCGAGGCTGATCCACGGGTTGTGGTTGCTGTCGGACCAGGGCTGGTAGGAGCGGTCGACGGCGCCGACCGCGATGACGCCCTCATAGGCCGCGGGGAAGTTGCGCCGGTTCTGCCCCGCCCCGTCGTTGCCCATCGACGCGATGAGGACGACCCCCTTGGACAGCGCGTAGTCGACGGCGTCCATCTCGGTCTCGCTGCCGGTGTAGTCGGCCTTGCCGCCGCCGAGCGACATGTTGATGACGTCGGCGCCGTGGTCGACCGCGTACCGGATCGCCTTGGCCATGGCGTCCTTGTTGAGGTCGCGGTTCTTCTGCCGGTCGCGGGCGGGGTCCTTGTTCTCCCACGTCACCTTGATCGAGAGGAGGTCGGCGCCGGGCGCGACGCCCTTCACCCCGGACGAGCGGCCCTTGCCGTGCCCGCGGCCGGCGATGATGCCGGCCATCGCGGTGCCGTGCAGCGCCCAGTACGGGCTGTCGGCCGTGGTGCTGTGGCCGGTGTAGTCGGGACCGGTGGTCACCTTGCCGACGAGGTCGGGATGACCGGGGTCGACGCCGGTGTCGAGGACGGCCACGGTGACGCGGTCGCCCTTGGTGAGCTTCCACGCCTTGGGGAGTCCGAGCTTGCCCAGCACCCACTGCCGGTCGCGGATCTCGTCGGCGTGCGCGGGCAGCGGGGTGAGCGCGCCGGGCGCGGTGAGGAACAGGGCGAGGCCGACCGACAGCGCGCGCAGCCGCATGCCCGTTCTCCTTTACGTTGCGGACCGGGACATTGTGCCACGGCAAGGTCGGCGACTCAGGGTGAAATGGTGGTCACTCAACGCTCTCCGCTTCGGTGAAGATCTCGGAGATCCGGGACGGGTCCATCGGGTCGCCGGAGATGGCGTCGGCGAAGGCGGTGAGCAGCCGGGCGAACTCCACCCTGTCTGATTCCGGCCACGTGCGCATGATCTCGGCGAGATAGGCGGCACGGTGCCTTTCCGCGGAGTCGAGCACGCGCCGTCCGGCCTCGGTCAGCCGCAGGTCGGCCCGTCTGGCGTCGGACGCCGAGGCCCGGCGCGAGACGAAGCCGGCGTCGATGGCGTGCCCGACCAGCCGGGACGCGGTCGAGGGGTCGACCTCCAGCCGTTCGGCGACGGCGCCGATGGTCACCTCGCCGCCCGCCTCGCCGAGCCTGCCGACGGCGCTCACCACCATGAGGTTGGAGAGCTGGAGCGGCCGGGTGCCCGAGTGCTGCGCGCCGACCTTCTTCATGAGGTCGGGACGCGCCCACACCCGGCGCAGCCGGAACAGCGACGTGCCGATCTGGGTGAGGAGGGGATCGTGGGCCACGGTCTCCATCACATCCCTTTCGTGTGGTTCGCAAGGATCCACGCCGTCTGTCCGAGGAGCACCGGCGGCCGGAAGGAAAAATGTATGGTGCACACGGTCTCACGTCACCGTGAAGGAGCCTTGTGGAATCCCCCCGTTTCAGCAAGCGCCAGATCCGGATCATCCTCGCGGGCCTCATGCTCGGCACGTTCCTCGCCGCGCTCGACCAGATGATCGTCTCCACCGCCCTGCCGACCATCGTCGGCGAGCTCGACGGCCTTGAGCACATCTCCTGGGTCGTCACCGCGTACCTGCTCGCCTCGACCGTGGCGATGCCGCTGTACGGCAAGCTCGGCGACCTCTACGGCCGCAAGCCCGTCCTGGTCTTCGTGATCGTCGTCTTCCTCCTCGGCTCGGTGCTGTGCGGCGCGGCCCAGTCGATGACCCAGCTCATCGCGTTCCGGGCCGTGCAGGGGCTCGGCGGCGGCGGGCTGATGCTGAGCGCGATCGCCATCGTCGCCGAGGTGGTGCCGCCCCGCGAGCGCGGCCGGTACCAGGGCCTGTTCGGCGCGATGTTCGGGATCGCCTCGATCGTCGGCCCGCTGATCGGCGGGTTCTTCACCGACCATCTGACCTGGCGCTGGATCTTCTACATCAACCTTCCGCTCGGCGCGGTGGCGCTGGCCGTCGCGGTGCTCGGGCTGCGGCTGCCGCGCCCCGCGGCGCGCAAGCCGAAGATCGACTACGCCGGTGCGGCGCTGCTGGCGGGCGCGGTCACCTGCGTGGTGCTGTGCACGAGCTGGGGCGGGACGGAGTACGCCTGGGCGTCACCGGTCGTCCTCGGCCTCGGCGCGGGCGGCGCGGTGCTGCTCGCGCTGTTCCTGCTCGTCGAGCGCAGGGCCGCGGAGCCGGTGATCCCACTGCGGCTGTTCGGCATGCGGACCTTCTCCGGTGCCTGCGTCGCGAGCTTCTTCACCGGGTTCGCGATGTTCGGGTGCATCGCGTTCCTCCCGCTGTTCCTGCAGCTGGTGAGCGGGGTGTCGGCGACGAACTCGGGACTGCTGACGCTGCCGATGATGGTGGGCCTGCTGGCGTCGTCGATCACCGCGGGCCGCCTCACCACGCGCACCGGCAGGTACAAGGTCTTTCCGATCGCGGGCACCGTCGTCGCCGCGCTCGGGCTGTTCCTGCTGTCCACGATGGACCTCGGCACCGCCAAGGCGACCTCCGCGGTGTTCATGGTGATCCTCGGCCTCGGGCTCGGGCTGGTCATGCAGACCGTGGTCCTGGCCGTCCAGAACGTCATCGACCTCCGCGACCTCGGCAGCGGGACCTCGACGGTCACCTTCGCCCGCCAGGTCGGCGCGTCCTTCGGCGTCGCGGTCTTCGGCGCGATCTTCAACCACAGGCTCGCGGGCGAGCTCGCCGCGCGGCTGCCCGGCCAGGAGGCCCCGGAGACCTCCTCGATCTCCCGCAAGGCCATCGACGCGCTGCCGGGGCCGGTGCGGGACGCGGTGCTGCTGTCCTTCCAGGACTCGCTCACGGCGGTCTTCCGCTACGCGGTGCCGTTCATGCTCGTCGCCTTCCTGACGACGTTCTTGATCAAGGAACTGCCACTGCGCGGCGCACACCCCGCGGGAGCCGCCGGGGCAAAGCCCGCCGGCCCTGGCGGACGCGATCCGCAGGAGGTGCCGGGAAACTGAGCGAAAAGGCCCGGGACGAGCCGGTCATCAGAGGTATCGTCGCAGGTCGGAACGGGGATGGGCACCCTGGGACGGAAGATGTCACCGGGACCGGAGAGAAGGAAGGAAAAGCAGATATCCGCGTGCCGATAACCGCGTAGAGGGACGGCCAGAATGGCCGCCATGCCCGGGTGGACCCCGCTAGAGTGAGGTCCCGCCTAACCCGGACAGCCGGGATCAGAATCCATCGAAAGGGACCTGATGACTGTGCCCGACGTCCCCGACGAGGAACCCGGTGTGCGCGACCCGGACGACCTGCGCGCCTTCCCCGACGGACTGCTGTCCGACCGCGACCGCCGGATCCTGGCCTTCGAACGCCAATGGTGGAAGCACGCGGGCGCCAAGGAGCAGGCGATCCGCGAGACCTTCGACATGTCCGCGACCCGCTACTACCAGCTGCTCAACCTCCTGATCGACCGGCCACAGGCGCTGGTGCACGATCCGATGCTGGTCAAGCGGCTGCGCCGGATCCGCGCCCAGCGGCAGCGCCAGCGCGCTGCGCGCAGGTACGGATTCAATCCGTGACGACGGGGGCGGCGGGCTCTGCAAGACTGGCGGGGTGACCGTACTCGCCCCGCTCCTCAAAGCCCCCGGCGAAGCCCTCGTCGCGCTCGACTTCGACGGCACGCTCGCCCCCATCGTCCCCGATCCGACGCAGGCCCGCGCGCTCCCGGAGACCGCGCCGGTGCTGCGCGCGCTCGCGCCCAAGGTGCGCGCGATCGTCATCATCACCGGCAGGCCCGCCCTGCTCGCCGTGGAGTACGGCGGCCTCGCCGACGTCCCGAACCTGACCGTGCTCGGCCAGTACGGCCTGGAGCGGTGGTCGGCCGGGAGCCTTCAGACCCCACCGGAGCACCCCGGAGTGGCCGAGGCGCGGGCGAAGCTCCCGCTGCTGCTGGCGAAGGCGCCCGAGGGCGTCAGCCTCGAAGACAAGGGACATGCCCTGGCCGTTCACACGCGGCGCGCGGCGGAGCCCGAGGTGGCGCTGGAGAGGCTGCGGTCGATCCTTGAGGCGCTGGCGGAGAAGACGGGCCTGGCGATCGAGCCGGGAAGGCTGGTCCTTGAGCTGCGCCCGCCGGGCATGGACAAAGGCAAGGCGCTGACCTCGTTCGCCGAAGAGGTCGGCGCGGGCTCGGTGCTGGTCGCGGGCGACGACCTGGGCGACCTCGCCGCCTTCGCCGCCGCCGACGCGCTGGGCCTCCCCGCGGTCAAGGTGTGCAGCGGCTCCGCGGAGGTCGCCGCCCTGGCCGAACAGGCCGACGTGGTGGTGGACGGCCCCGCCGGGGTCGTGGCCCTCTTGGCGGAGCTTTGCGAAGAAATTTCATAAACTGGCCTTAGGCTCGTCGTGGTTCTAGGGTTTTCGCCCAACCCACCTGTGGATCACGATGAGGGGATCGGTCATGCCCGAGGCGCAATCGCTGAGGCCCGGCGACCCCGTGCAGCTCGGCCCCTACCGCCTCGTCGGACGGCTGGGGGAAGGCGGCCAAGGCGTCGTCTACCTGGCCACGGCGACGTCCGGGGAGCAGGTCGCGGTCAAGCGCCTGCACACCAGGTTCAGCGGGGACAACCGGGCGCGCGCCGCGTTCGCGCACGAACTCGAGTCCGCGCAGAAGGTCGACCCCTTCTGCACCGCGCGCATCCTCACCGCCGATGTCGAGGGTGACGTGCCCTACATCGCCAGCGAGTACATCCACGGCCTGTCGCTGAAGCGGACGGTCGAGGAATGGGGTCCGCGCGCGGGGTCGCAGCTCAACCGGCTGGCGATCGGCACCGCGACGGCCCTGGTCGCCATCCACAAGGCCGGCGTCGTGCACCGCGACTTCAAGCCGTCGAACGTGATCCTCGGTCCGGACGGGCCGCGGGTCATCGACTTCGGCGTCGCCCGCGCGCTCGACCTCACGACGGCGTCGGTCTCCACCGGCGGTCCCCTCGGCACGCCCGCCTACATGGCGCCCGAGCAGTTCGCCCGCGCGCCCGTCGACCGCCCGGTCGACGTGTTCGCCTGGGCGTCGACGCTGGTGTACGCCTCCTGCGGGGAGCCGCCGTTCGGCAACGACTCGATCTCGGTGGTGATCAACCGGATCCTGCACACCGAGCCCGATCTCGGCGCGCTCACCGGCGGCCTGCGCGAGCTCGCCGAGGCGTGCCTGGCCAAGGACCCCGCGGCGCGGCCGACCGCCGAGCAGCTGCTCTTCGATCTCATCGGCACCGGGCGCTCCGACGATCCGTTCCCGGCCGCACCCGCCGCGCCGCGCCCGCCGTCCCGCGAGCGGGCCTCGATGTCGAGCCACTCCAACCCGACGGCCTCGCGCCTCGAACTGCGGGCGATCGAGCGCGCGGCGGCACGTCGCAAGAACTCGGTGCGCTACGGCATCGTCGGCGGGGTCATGGCGGTCGCCGCGATGGCGGTGGCCGCGGTCGTGCTGCTGTCCGGCGGCGGCACCCAGAAGGACCTCGAACCGCCGAGCCCGTCGGTGATGGCGACGGGCGGGGCCACCTCGCAGGTGCGCCCGCCGACGGGTCCGGCGCTGGAGCTGCGCAGCACCGACGACTACACGTACACGATCGCGGGGGTGGGCGGCGGCACCGAGGAGGTGGGCGGCAAGAAGTACGCCTACGCCGACTACCTCATCGCCAACACCCAGGAGCAGCCGGTGCCGCTGGAGTTCCCGGGCGACCTGTTCATCGAGCGGTCGAAGGCGCCGAAGGGCGTGGCGTGCATGGAGCAGGCGGGCGCGCCGTCCAGCCGCTGCACCGTGGAGAACGAGACGACGGTGAAGGCGCTCCTCGACGGCTCGGACGCCCCCCTGATGGTCGACGGCGACGAGTACATGGCCGCGGGAGCGTCCTACCTGCTGCGGATCCGGACGAAGGACCCGGTGCCGGGCGACGTCAAGGCCGCTGACCTCGGGATCTATGTCTGGGAGGTCCGGTTCTTCCAGGACCGGAAGGCACGGCACATTGAGTTCCCCGGATAGCCCGGCGCCACCCCGCCGCGCCGGGAATGGCCGCAACCGGCCACGAGAGCTCGGTTACACGCCTCCGCGAGGGGCCAGGATTCCCGGCATGGAAGACCTCCAGGCGGGCGATCCGGAACAGATCGGCCCCTATCGCTTGACCGCCCGGCTCGGGCGCGGCGCGCAGGGGGTGGTCTACCTCGGCGACCGCGACGGCGACCTGGCCGCGGTGAAGCTGCTGCACGCGAGATTCGGCGGCAACCACCGGCTGCGCGCCAGGTTCGCCCAGGATCTGTCGGCCGCGCAGCGGGTGGACGACCCGTGCGTCGCCCGGCTGCTGGGCGCGGGCATCGAGCGGGGCGCCCCATGGGTGGCGTCGGAGTTCGTGCACGGCCTCTCGCTGAGCGACGTGGTGGAGGGCGCGGGCCCGCGCGTCGGCCCGCCGCTCGACAGGCTCGCCATCGGCGTGGCCGGGGCGCTGTGGGCGATGCACCGGGCCGGGGTGATCCACCGGGATCTGCGGCCGGGCAACGTGCTGCTGGATTCGGGCGGCCCGCGCGTCATCGACTTCGGCTACGGGGCCGCGCTGGAGGGCGGCGGCGTCCGGGGCGTGCTCGGCGGCCCGTCGTTCCGCGCGCCCGAGCAGGTCTCGGGCCGGGAGACGGATTCGGCCGCCGACGTGTGGGCGTGGGGCTGCCTCATGGTCTACGCCGCGGCGGGACGCCCTCCGTTCGGCGAGGGGTCGATCCAGGACGTCGTCACCAGGGTCCTCACCGAGCCGCCTTCGCTGGGCGGGCTCGACGGACGGCTTGGACAGCTCGTGGAAGACAGTCTCGCGAAGGAACCGAGGCGAAGGCCGTCCGCGCAGCAGCTGCTGCTGGAACTGACGGGGACGACGGCGCCTTCGGCGAGGTCGTGGCCGTCGCTCTCGGTCGTGCAGGCTCCGGCGAAGCCTCCGCGTCCGGCGATCGAGCCGGTGCAGCCGTATCTGGGGCTCGCCGGGGTGCAGGTGACCCCGCTGCGCCCGCTGCTGCTGGCGGCGTCGGTGGTGGTGCCGCTCGTGGTGGGCGGCGCCGTGGTGAAGTGGAACGAGAACCGCACGGAACCTGTCGTGGCGCAGGTGGCCGCGGCCACGGCGGATCGCCGGCTCGACCTCGGCGGCGCCTATCGCGTCAAGGCGCTGAAGGGCGGGACCGCCGACGGCAGGGCCTTCGCCGACTACGAGATCGTCAACACCTCGGGTGCGCCGATCGACCTGGAGACGCCGGGCGAGCTGCTCATCCGCAAGGCCGCGCTGCCCGAGGGCGTGCGGGCGGGGTGCGAGCCGGTCCTGGCGATGTGCGCGCTGCGCACGGGCACCGTGGTGCGTGAGGCGGTGGCCGGTTCGCCGCCGCCGAGACTGCGGGACGGCACCTTGACGATGCCGCCCCGCGCCGCATACGTGCTGCGGATCTCCACCACCGATCGGGTGGAGGCCGAGCTCGGCCAGGCCGATCTCGGGTTGTACGTGCTCGATCCGAGGTTCACCCAGCAGGCCATCGCGCTGCCCTTCGGGACGTAGCCGTCAGCTCTCGGCGAGGATGCCGTAGAGCTTGCGCTTGGCGTCCCCGACGATCTCCAGGGAGCGGGCCTGCTGCTCCTCGGTGCCGGCCATCATGACCTGCTTGAGCGCCACGGCGAGCTGGTGGACCGATTCGCGTGCCTTGACCGCGGAGTCCCCCGCGGCGTCGGCGACGGCGCGCCAGGGCTCCGGGTCGGCGGCCGCGGTGGTCGCGCCCTGCTCGGTGATGGTGAAAAGGCGCTTGCCTTCCTGCTCGGCGCTGGTGACCAGGCCCTCTTCCTCCAGGAGCTGGAGGGTGGGGTAGACCGAGCCGGGGCTGGGCCGCCAGATGCCGCCCGTCCTGTTCTCCAGCTCGCTGATCATCTCGTAGCCGTGCATGGGGCGCTCGGCGAGGAGGGCCAGCAGCGCCGCCTTGACGTTGCCGCGACGGGCGCGTCCGCGCCTGCCGCCGGGGCCGCCGAGTCCGCCTCCGCGGGGGCCGCCGCCGCCGGGGCCCCAGGGGCCGAAGTCGCCGCGCCTGCCGCGGCCTCGCCGCGGACCCATGTTCTCTTCGTGATGGCGATACATGATCGCTTCCTTCCGGTAAGTGTCTCGACTGTTTGTCGATGGCTCAACGATATATCGGAAGCGTGTCGTTGGCAAGTCGTCGGCGCGGAGTCCTCCCCGGGGAGGGGGAACGAGGGCATGAAGAAGGCCGCCCGTCGCAGGTGACGGGCGGCCCGGTACGTCGGGGTCCGAGTGGGCTAGGGGGCCTGGAGCTTCAACGTCCGCAGGATCTGGTCGCTGATGTCGGGGCCCGCGGCCTGCTTGATCCGGACCCAGGCGCCGAAGGTCTTGTCCTCCTTCACCACGCCGACCTCGGTGATCGACGGGACACCGGTCTTGCACTGCGTCCACGGGGTGATCGTCGCGCCGAGATCGCCGATCTTGAGCGAGCGGGCCTCGCCCTTGACGCAGCCGCCGTCTTCGGGCGCCGTGTGGTCGGACTCTCCCTTGGGGGGCAGCGTCAGCGCCGTGGTGAGGCCGACGAAGACGCCGGGGGACTTGGCGTCGGCGGGCCGGAAGTCGTCCTTGTTCGTGGTCGCGCGCAGCACCGGCCGATCGGCGGCGTCGTCCACCCCGGCGTTGGCCGAGGGGTTCCAGATGGACTCCCCGGTGTCCTGCGTCCACTCGGCCGGCACGCTCACCTGGATCTTCCGGCTCGGGTCGGCCAGCGGGACGAGCGCGACCGTCGGGGTCGGCTTCGGCTCGGGTTCGCCGCCGCCGAGCCGGAACAGCACGGTGGCGACCGCGCCGAGCACCAGCACGCCCGCGGTGATCACCGCGGGGAGCAGCAGCCGCTGCCGGGGCGGACGGGGCGCGGAGGCCGCGGCCGGGGGGACGGGCGCGGCGGGCCGCCCGGGGGTGAAGCCGCCGTGCGGAGGGGGCGGCGGGCCCTGCGGGTGCTGCCTGCCGAAGGGGGTGTCGCCGAAAGGGGTGTCGCGCGGGGGCTGGGGCCGCCGGTCGAGCATCGGATCGTGGTCGAGGACCGTCGCGTCGTCGCCCTCGGGGTACCGGACGGCCTGGGTCTCGGCGTCGGAAGGGGCCTCGGGCCGGTACCGCGGCTGCCCGGACGGTTCCTGCGGGGGCTGAGGGCTGCCGTAAGGCTCGAAACTCGGCAGGTCGGGGGAAGTGCGCGCGGCGGGCGGCACGGGGCGCGGCGCGGCCGACAGGGGCGCCTCGCCGCGGCGCAGCGCCGCGATCGCCTTCGCGTACGCGTCGGCGGTCGGCCAGCGCAGCTCGCGGTCGGCCTCCAGCGCCTTGAGCACCACGGCGTCGATCTCGGGCGTGACCGCCGGGTTGTGCGCGCTCGGCGGCACCTTGACCGGCGCCGGGCCCGGCGCCCTTCCGGCCAGCAGGTGGTAGCTCAGAGCGCCCACACCGTAGACGTCCGCCCGCACGTCGAGGCCGCCGCCGAAGCGGGCCTGCTCGGGCGACATGTAGCCGGGGGTGCCGACCGGGAGCGTGAACGCCCCCGACGCGTGCGCCAGCGCCTTCGCCAGACCGAGGTCGGCGATGAGCAGGCGCTCGCCCTGCCCGTCCTTGGTCGTCTGGAAGAGGATGTTCGACGGCTTCAGGTCGCGGTGGATGACGCCCAGTTCGTTGATCACCTCGACGCCGTGGGAGATGTCCTCGATGTAGGCCAGGGCGGTGCTGACCGGAAGTGGACCGCCCTGCTTCATCCGGTCCGACAGCGATCCGCGGTCGGCGAAGGACATGACGAAGTACGGGCGGCCGTCAGGCAGCTCGCCGAACTCGTGCACCCGGACGAGCCGCTCGGAGTCGGCCCGCCGCAGGATACGGGCCTCTTCCAGGAAGCGGTTGCGCACGTCCAGATCGTCAAGGAGAGCCCCGGACAGGACCTTGATGGCGACCTGGTCGTTCAGGTCGTCGTCCAGGCCGAGCCAGACGGAGGCGAACGCCCCCTGTCCGAGGACTCGATCGATTCGGTAACGGCCGACGGCTGAAGGCATGGACACCCCGATATCATGCCCTTTGAGCGGTCATGAAGGGGAGCGGAAGCGGATGGCGTTCAACGAACGAACCGAAGAGCTGGCCTTGAAGGCCGCCCAGGGAGACCAGGGTGCGCTCAACGATCTCCTCGGTCTAATCCAAAGCGATGTCCTGCGGCATACGGGCAGATTCCTCCCGTGCAGGCAGGACGCGGAAGAGGCGTGCCAGGACGCGCTGCTCCAGGTGGCGCGCAACATCCACAGGTTCGAGGGCCGCTCGCGGTTCTCCACCTGGCTGCATGTGGTCGTGGCCAACTCCGCCAGGTCGACCTACCGGTCGCTCAAGCGCCGCTCGGTCGAGCAGGCGGGCGAGCTTCCGTCACAGCGGCCGGACCCGCGGCGCACCAGCGTCATCGCCGGATCCCGGGTGGACATCCTGGAGGCGATGGAGGAGCTGGAGGCCAAGAAGCCCGACCTCATCCAGGCCCTGGTGCTGCGGGACGTCTCCCAGTTGGAGTACAGCGAGATCGCGGCGCAGCTCAACCTGCCCCTCGGCACCGTGAAGTCCCGTATCCACGAGGCCCGCAAGCAGGTCCGCGCCACCCTGGGCGAGTCTTACTCCTGACAAGGCCGGCAGACGCCTAGGGGCCGCCCGTACGCGGGCGGCCCCTAGGCGTTCTTTCTTCAGTCCAGGGCGGCGAGCTGTTCCGCGAACCAGCGGCCGGGAGGCAGGGCGGTCGCGGCGTCGGCGAGGCGCTTGGTGCGGTTGCGGCGGTCGTCGCCGCTCAGCAGGAGGGCCTGGTTGAGGGTCTCGGCGGTCTGCGAGACGTCGAACGGGTTGACCACCAGCGCGTCGTCGGAGAGCTCCGCCGCGGCGCCGGCCTCGCGGGACAGGACCAGCGCGCAGCCCTTCTCCGATAGGACGGGACCCTCCTTGGCGACGAGGTTCATGCCGTCGCGGATCGGGTTCACCACGAGCACGTCGGCGAGCTGGTAGGCCGCCAGCGACCTTGCGTAGTCGTCCTTCACCTGGAGGATCAGCGGGGTCCAGTCTTCGGTGCCGAACTCGTCGTTGATCTCGGCGGCCAGCCGCTCGACCGCCGCGGTGTAGGCGCGGTACTCCGGCAGATCCGTCCGCGACGGGTAGGCGAACGCCAGGTGGACGACCCGGCCGCGCCACTCGGGATGGTTGAGGAGCAGCTCCCAGTAGGCGGCGAGGCCCCTGACGATGTTCTTCGACAGCTCGGTGCGGTCGATCCGCAGGATGAGCTGCCGGTCGCCGACCTGTTCGCGCAGGCCCGCGATCCGCTCGGCCACGTCGGCCTGCCCGGCCCGCTCGCGCAGCTCGGGACCGTCCACGCCCAGGGCGTGGACGCCGACGCGGGTCGTCCGCCCCCGGTACGTCACGGTGCCGGCGACGGGGTCGATCCGCGCGCCGAGGATCTCGTCGCAGCAGGCGAGGAACGCCTCGGCCCAGCGCTCGCACAGGAAGCCGAGATGGTCGGCGCCGAGCATGCCCTCCAGGATGGCGATGCCGATGTCGTCCGGCAGCAGCCGGAAGTAGGCGGGCGGCGCCCAGGGGGTGTGCGAGAAGTGCGCGATCCGAAGGTCGGGCCGGGCCTCGCGGAGCATCCCCGGCACCAGAGACAGGTGGTAGTCCTGCACGACGACCTTCGCGCCCGGCTCCGCGTCCTGCCCCAGCGCCCCGGCGAAGGCGGCGTTGTAGGCGGAGTAGGCCTGCCAGTCGCGCCGGAAGGTGGCGTCGAAGTGCGGGGCGGTCGGGGTCGCGTAGAGAAGGTGGTGGACGAACCACAGGGTGGAGTTGGCGATGGAGTTGTAGGCCCGGTGGAAGGTCTGCTCGGGGATGTCGAGCATCCTCACCGCCCCCGTGTCGTGGCCCGCCTTGTCGAGGCGTCCTTCGGGGTCCTGCCGGGCCGCCGTGCGGTCGGCGTCCGAGAGCGCCGCGCACACCCAGAGGAGATCGGTTCCGGCGGCGACCGAGGCGAGCCCGGAGACGAGGCCGCCCCCTCCCCGGCGCATGGTCAGGGTGCCGTCCTCGGCGCGGCCGAAGGAGACGGGACCGCGGTTGCTGGCGACGAGTACCTGCATGCACGAAGTGTCGCACGGCACATCGGGGCGGCCCCGGTCAAGGTCGGCCCTGACCTGCCCGGCAGTGGCGCAACTCACACTCGGGCACGGTCCAACCAGGTGGCCGCCCCGGCCGTGCGGCCGATCGGACACCTGAGGTAAAGTCGGGACACAACTTCATACACGCCCGTCGTTTTCTGACGGGCGCTCATCCAGAGGGGTGGAGGGACCGGCCCTGCGAAGCCCCGGCAACCCTTCCGGCGATCCGCGCTGACCTTGCGCGCGCTCCCGGAACAGGTGCCAACTCCGGCCTGCGACCAGATCGGCGCAGGTAAAGATGAGGGAGAGGCCTCGCACATCATGCCCAACCTGGGTAACGCCACCGCGCTCACCTGCCGCGAATGCGGCAACTCCGTCGAACTCGGCCCGTACTACGCCTGTGCCGAGTGTTTCGGCCCGCTCGAGGTCTCCTACGACGTCAAGGGCGTGACGCGGGAGTCCATCGAAGCGGGACCCCACAACATCTGGCGTTACAAGGACCTGCTGCCGGTCCCCCCGAACGTCGCCGAGATCCCCAACCTCGAGCCCGGCTTCACCCGTCTGGTGAAGGCCGACCAGCTCGCTTCCGCGCTCGGCCTGAGCGCGCTGTGGGTCAAGGACGACAGCGGCAACCCCACCCACTCCTTCAAGGACCGCGTGGTCGGCGTGGCCCTGGCCGCCGCCCGCGAACTCGGCTTCAAGGTGCTGGCCTGCCCGTCCACCGGCAACCTGGCCAACGCCGTCGCCGCCGCGGCGGCCCGCGCGGGCATCCGCAGCGCGGTCTTCGTGCCGTCGGACCTGGAGCAGCAGAAGATCATCACCACCGCCGTGTACGACGGCACGTTCGTGACCGTGGACGGCAACTACGACGACGTCAACCGTCTGGCCTCGGAACTGGCCGGCGAGCAGGAAGACTGGGCGTTCGTCAACGTCAACGTCCGGCCGTACTACGCCGAGGGCTCCAAGACCCTCGGCTACGAGATCGCCGAGCAGCTCGGCTGGCGGCTGCCCGACCAGATCGTCGTCCCGATCGCGTCCGGCTCCCAGCTGACGAAGATCGACAAGGCCTTCCAGGAGCTGATCAAGCTCGGCCTCGTCGAGGACCGGCCCTACAAGGTCTACGGCGCCCAGGCCGAGGGGTGCAGCCCGGTGTCCGCCGCGTACAAGGCGGGCCAGGACGTCATCCGCCCGGTCAAGCCGAACACCATCGCCAAGTCCCTGGCGATCGGCAACCCGGCCGACGGCCCCTACGTCCTCGACGCGGTCCGCCGCACCGGTGGCGCGATCGAGGACGTCACCGACACCGAGGTCGTCGACGCGATCCGGCTGCTGGCCAGGACCGAGGGCATCTTCGCCGAGACCGCGGGCGGCGTGACCGTCGGCGTGCTGAAGAAGCTCATCGACAGCGGGCAGCTCGACCCGTCGCTGGAGACGGTCATCATCAACTCGGGCGAAGGCCTGAAGACCCTGGACGCGGTGGCCCCGGTCGCCAAGCCGTCCGCCAACATCGCGCCCTCGATCGAGGCGTTCCGCGCTACCGGATTGGTCTGAATCTAGATATGAGTGTTTCCGTCCGCATTCCCACGATCCTCCGCACCTACACGGGCGGCGAGGCCGAGGTCAAGGCGACCGGGGAGACCCTCCGCGAGGTCATCGCCGACCTCGAGGCGAACTACACGGGCATCGCCGCGCGTGTGCTGGACGACACCGGCAAACTGCGCCGTTTCGTCAACGTCTACGTCGGCGACGAGGACGTCAGGTTCGAGCAGGGCCTGGACACCGCGACCCCCGCGGGCGTCCAGGTGTCGATCATCCCGGCCGTCGCCGGAGGCTGCTAGCCGCGAGCGCCCGACACAGCGACTTTACAGAAAGGGCTTTCCCGTCAGAATGGGAAAGCCCTTTCATGTTCTGGGGCGGTTCGATAATGGTGGCCACACCCGGCCGGGACATTCCCTCTGTCTGATACAGCCAGGTATGTTCCGTTGCCATCTCCATCACGCCCGGATATCCGGGGGGTCTCGAATGGGGATCGGGGAGTCCGAGGTGGATTCCCCGGCCGTTCCGCGGTCCAGGGGGGCCGCGGCTCGAGTCAGGGTTCAAGCATGGCGCAGGGCACCGTGAAGTGGTTCAACGCGGACAAGGGATACGGATTCATCGCCGTCGACGGCGGCCGTGACGTGTTCGTCCACCACAGCTCCATCCAGATGGACGGCTACCGCACCCTCGAGCAGGGACAGCGGGTCGAGTTCGAGATCACCCAATCCGACCGGGGGCCGCAGGCCGACCTCGTCCGATCCCTCTGATCCCTCCGATCCGGACCGCACGCACGGACCCGCCGCCCCTCCCCGGGGCGCGCGGGTCTTTCTGTTAGACCGCTGGTCAGGGTGGATGCGGCTTGCACTCTCCAGGGTAGAGTGCTAAACAGTGTTCTGGCACTCTCTGGGTGAGAGTGACAACCACAAGCTTCAGGGTCGGGACGATGAGGTCTGGCTCTCGGGTGGCACGCATGGGGCCGTCCGCAGGGTGAGGTCGTCCGTCGCGGGCATCCACCCGATCCGCCATGTTCCGCATCCACTACTGAGGAGGATCTGGAGCCGATGGCTGCCAAGATGATCGCGTTCGACGAGGAGGCCCGGCGCGGTCTCGAGCGTGGCATGAACCAGCTCGCAGACGCCGTCAAGGTGACGCTTGGCCCGAAGGGCCGCAACGTCGTGCTGGAGAAGAAGTGGGGCGCCCCCACGATCACCAACGACGGTGTCTCCATCGCCAAGGAGATCGAGCTCGAAGACCCGTGGGAGAAGATCGGGGCCGAGCTCGTCAAGGAGGTCGCCAAGAAGACCGACGACGTCGCGGGTGACGGCACCACCACCGCCACCGTCCTGGCCCAGGCGCTCGTGCGCGAGGGTCTGCGCAACGTCGCCGCCGGCGCGAACCCGATGTCCCTGAAGAAGGGCATCGAGGCCGCCGTCGCCGCCGTCTCCGAGCAGCTCTCCCAGCTGTCCAAGGAGATCGAGACGAAGGAGCAGATCGCCTCCACCGCCTCCATCTCCGCCGCCGACACCGAGATCGGCACGCTCATCGCCGAGGCGATGGACAAGGTCGGCAAGGAAGGCGTCATCACGGTCGAGGAGAGCAACGCCTTCGGGCTGGAGCTCGAGCTCACCGAGGGCATGCGCTTCGACAAGGGCTACATCTCGCCCTACTTCGTGACCGACCCCGAGCGGATGGAGGCGTCGCTCGACGACCCGTACATCCTCATCGTCGGCGGCAAGGCCTCCTCCAACAAGGACCTGCTGCCGGTGCTCGAGCAGGTCATGCAGGCCGGCAAGCCGCTGCTGATCATCGCCGAGGACGTCGACGGCGAGGCCCTGGCCACGCTGGTCGTCAACAAGATCCGCGGCATCTTCAAGTCCGTCGCCGTCAAGGCGCCGGGCTTCGGTGACCGCCGCAAGGCCATGCTCGGCGACATCGCCGTGCTGACCGGCGGCCAGGTCATCACCGAAGAGGTCGGCCTCAAGCTCGACTCGGTGACCCTCGACCAGCTGGGCCGCGCCCGCAAGGTCGTCATCACCAAGGACGAGACCACCATCGTCGAGGGCGCGGGCGACGCGACCGAGATCCAGGGCCGGGTCAACCAGATCCGCCTGGAGATCGACAACACCGACTCCGACTACGACCGCGAGAAGCTCCAGGAGCGCCTGGCCAAGCTCGCGGGCGGTGTCGCGGTCATCAAGGCCGGCGCCGCCACCGAGGTGGAGCTCAAGGAGCGCAAGCACCGCATCGAGGACGCCGTTCGCAACGCGAAGGCGGCCGTCGAAGAGGGCATCGTCCCCGGCGGTGGCGTGGCGCTGCTGCAGGCGTCGGTCAGCGCGTTCGACAAGCTCGACCTGACGGGCGACGAGGCCACCGGTGCCGCGATCGTCAAGAAGGCGCTCGAGGAGCCGATCAAGCAGATCGCCGTCAACGCCGGCCTTGAGGGCGGCGTCGTGGTGGAGAAGGTCCGCAACCTGCCCGCGGGCCAGGGCCTGAACGCCGCCACCGGCGAGTACGTCGACATGTTCGCCTCCGGCATCATCGACCCGGCGAAGGTCACCCGCTCGGCGCTGCAGAACGCGGCGTCCATCGCGGCCCTGTTCCTCACCACCGAGGCCGTCATCGCCGAGAAGCCCGAGAAGAACCCGGCCCCGGCCGGTATGCCCGACGGCGGAGGCATGGACTTCTAAGAAGTCCGCGCGCCACGGAGGCAAAGAAAGGGCGGTCCCTCTCGGGGCCGCCCTTTCGGCATGCCGTCTCCCTTTTCGGGAAGAGCCGCGGGAGGCTCTCCCCCGGGAGAATTCGAAGAACGTCGCGTGATGGGGGAAGGCCCGGTCACGGGCTCCTGACGGGCTGCGGTTCGAGCGTGGCCCGCAGGTCGTAGTCGGCTCGGGCGGTCAGGATCTCGTCGACATGGAATTCGGCCCAGGACTTGATTCCGCTCATCAGGGTGATGACGCTCCGGCCGAGCGGAGTGAGCTCGTATTCGACTTTCGGGGGGATCGTCGGATAGACGGTCCGCAGGACCACGCCATCGCGTTCCATGGTGCGCAGGGTCGAGGTGAGGCTCTTCTGGGTGATGCCGCCGATCCGGCGCCGGAGCTCGCCGAAGCGGACCGGGCCGTCCTTGAGCGCGTCGACGAGCAGGCACGTCCACTTGTCGGCGAGGGCGATGAGGACTGTCCGCGACGCGCACTGAGCCAGATAGGCGTTCGCGTCGTAGCGGACCTGCTCAGGCTTGGTATCCATGAGGTACCTATATATCTCAAAGGTGCCTTCTTTCAAGGGGATACCTGTCGCGGTGAGGATGGAGGCACCCGGGGGGAAGCCTCCCGAAGACGACAGGAGCACCCATGCGCAAGCTCGTCCAGGACGCGTTCGGCACACCGGCCGAGGTCCTGCGGATCACCGAGGCCGCCCGTCCGGAGCCCGGCCCCGGCCAGGTCCTCATCGAGGTCGCGGCCGCGGGCGTCAACCCGGTGGACGTCGCCGTCAGCGCCGGGCACTACCCGCTGCTCGGCGACCCGCCCTTCACTGCGGGCTGGGACGTGGCCGGGACCGTCGCGGCCGTCGGGTCGGGCGTCTCGGCGTTCCGGCCGGGCGACCGCGTCCTCGGCCTGCCGGCCTTCCCGGCGGAGGCCGCGGCCCACGCCGAGTACGTCCTGGCGTCGGCGAACGAGCTCATCCCCATCCCGAAGGGGCTCGCGGTGGAGGAGGCGGGGGCGCTGCCGCTCGTGGGGCTCACCGCCTACCAGGCGCTGATCGGCATCGCCGAGGTGCGTCCGGGTCAGCGGGTGCTCGTGCACAGGGCCGCGGGCGGCGTCGGCCACCTCGCGGTGCAGCTCGCCAAGAGCAGGGGAGCCTGGGTGGTCGGGACGGCCTCCGCAGGCAAGCACGACCTCGTGCGCGCGCTCGGCGCCGACGAAGTGATCGACTACCAGGCGACGGACTACACCGAGGTGCTCGCCGGCCTCGACGTCGTCTTCGACCTTGTCGGCCACGACAACGGCCCGCGGTCGGCGGGCGTCCTGCGCGCGGGCGGCGTTCTCGTCGGCGCGCTGCCCGCCTTCCTCGGGCTCACTCAGGAGGAGGCCGCTGCTCGGGGGATCCGCCTGGCCGGCGTCGACGTCCGGCCCTCCGCCCATGACCTGGGCCACCTGACGGCGCTCGCGTCGGATGGCGCGCTCCGCGTCCACGTCGAGGCGGCCTTCCCCCTGGCGGACGCGGCCAAGGCCTACGAGACGGTCGCAGCAGGCCACGTCACCGGCAAGGTCGTCCTCGTGCCCTGACCGAACGACCCGGGCGGCCCGCCCCGCTCCTGGCGGGGAGGACGGAGCGGGCCCTGGCCGGGCGGTGCCGGGGTCCGCCCCGATCCTCTCGGGGAGCACGGGAGCACGGGAGCACGGGAGGGGCTGAGCGGGTGAGGGGACTTCCGTTGAACTTTTCCTGCGGGCCGGTTTGACGATCAGGCGGAGGGGGCATAACGTTTGCTTCGCCCCGCTGAGAGCGGGCCGCAACGAGGGAGACCGAGGGGCGGCCGATCGCGGGGAATCCTCTGAGATCCACCCGCTTGAGGGCGCGGTTCGCCGTGGCCGAAAGCGACAGATCGGGACGAAGTTTGACACTTCGGGCAGATCTGCTAGGTTAGGAGGGTTGCTCCGGAGCCCGGTACGAAAGTAGCGGATCTAGAGCACAGTGTGAGACAGGAAAAAGAAGTTGACAAGCTTCCGAAACCTGGTAAGTTAGAAGGGTTGCTCCAAAAGAAGCCCGAAAGGGTGGAAAACGGTGCGAGTCCGTTTCTTGAGAACTCAACAGCGTGCTAAAAGTCAGTGCCAAATTAGGCCAGGACTTCGGTTCTGGTCATCCTCGTCTGAGGATTTCTTTGAGGCAATCGACAAGGTCAGCCAAGACCTTGTTCTTGCCAGTTTCAACACCTTTAGGTTTGGCTCGGAGCTTGCTTCGGGTCGGTAGACCTTAATGGAGAGTTTGATCCTGGCTCAGGACGAACGCTGGCGGCGTGCTTAACACATGCAAGTCGAGCGGAAAGGCCCTTCGGGGTACTCGAGCGGCGAACGGGTGAGTAACACGTGAGCAACCTGCCCCCGACTCTGGGATAAGCCCGGGAAACTGGGTCTAATACCGGATACGACACCGATCGGCATCGGTTGGTGTGGAAAGTTTTTCGGTTGGGGATGGGCTCGCGGCCTATCAGCTTGTTGGTGGGGTAGTGGCCCACCAAGGCGACGACGGGTAGCCGGCCTGAGAGGGCGACCGGCCACACTGGGACTGAGACACGGCCCAGACTCCTACGGGAGGCAGCAGTGGGGAATATTGCACAATGGGGGAAACCCTGATGCAGCGACGCCGCGTGCGGGATGACGGCCTTCGGGTTGTAAACCGCTTTCAGCAGGGACGAATCAAGACGGTACCTGCAGAAGAAGCGCCGGCTAACTACGTGCCAGCAGCCGCGGTAATACGTAGGGCGCAAGCGTTGTCCGGAATTATTGGGCGTAAAGAGCTCGTAGGCGGCTTGTCGCGTCGGGTGTGAAAGCCCACGGCTTAACCGTGGGTCTGCATCCGATACGGGCAGGCTAGAGGCAGGTAGGGGAGAACGGAATTCCCGGTGTAGCGGTGAAATGCGCAGATATCGGGAGGAACACCGGTGGCGAAGGCGGTTCTCTGGGCCTGTACTGACGCTGAGGAGCGAAAGCGTGGGGAGCGAACAGGATTAGATACCCTGGTAGTCCACGCCGTAAACGTTGGGCGCTAGGTGTGGGGACCTTCCACGGTTTCCGCGCCGCAGCTAACGCATTAAGCGCCCCGCCTGGGGAGTACGGCCGCAAGGCTAAAACTCAAAGGAATTGACGGGGGCCCGCACAAGCGGCGGAGCATGTTGCTTAATTCGACGCAACGCGAAGAACCTTACCAAGGCTTGACATCGCCGGAAAACTCGCAGAGATGCGGGGTCCTTTTGGGCCGGTGACAGGTGGTGCATGGCTGTCGTCAGCTCGTGTCGTGAGATGTTGGGTTAAGTCCCGCAACGAGCGCAACCCTCGTTCCATGTTGCCAGCACGTAATGGTGGGGACTCATGGGAGACTGCCGGGGTCAACTCGGAGGAAGGTGGGGATGACGTCAAGTCATCATGCCCCTTATGTCTTGGGCTGCAAACATGCTACAATGGCCGGTACAGAGGGCTGCGATACCGCAAGGTGGAGCGAATCCCTTAAAGCCGGTCTCAGTTCGGATTGGGGTCTGCAACTCGACCCCATGAAGTCGGAGTCGCTAGTAATCGCAGATCAGCAACGCTGCGGTGAATACGTTCCCGGGCCTTGTACACACCGCCCGTCACGTCACGAAAGTCAGCAACACCCGAAGCCCGTGGCCCAACCCGCAAGGGAGGGAGCGGTCGAAGGTGGGGCCGGCGATTGGGACGAAGTCGTAACAAGGTAGCCGTACCGGAAGGTGCGGCTGGATCACCTCCTTTCTAAGGAGCACGAGCTCAAACAGACCGGGCCACAAGGTCCGGCAGATAGAGCTGCTCGTTAGTTCGTGGAGCACTGACTATTCGGTCGACCCCGGTCGCCGCATCGCAAGTACTTCCCCTCGGGGAGTGGAACGGGATGTCTCTGGGGGTCGAGGTCGATCGAGCACGCTGTTGGGTCCTGAAGAAACGGGCGACCGTGTCTTCGGATACCGCGGGCCAGGGGCCTGGGGGAGAACTTGTTTCTTCCCCGGAATTTTGGCGCCGTCTGTTTTTTGAGAACTGCACAGTGGACGCGAGCATCTTAAAGCAATTTAAGAGCCTGAAATATCTGATGCGAGGCCTTTTGGGTCTTGTTTGCAGAGTTTTTCAGTTCACATCTATGTCTTGGTATGGGCCAATTGTGTTTGGTCAAGTTTTTAAGGGCATACGGTGGATGTCTTGGCATCAGGAGCCGATGAAGGACGTGGGAGCCTGCGATATGCCTCGGGGAGTCGGCAACCAGACTTTGATCCGGGGATTTCCGAATGGGGAAACCTGGCACCTTTCATGGGGTGTCGCCGCCTGCTGAATGTATAGGCAGGTTGGTGGGAACGCGGGGAAGTGAAACATCTCAGTACCCGCAGGAAGAGAAAACAATAGTGATTCCGTGAGTAGTGGTGAGCGAAAGCGGAAGAGCCTAAACCGATCGTGTGTGATAGCCGGCGGGCGTTGCACGGTCGGGGTTGTGGGACCACCCTGTTAGAGCCGCTGCTCTGGCGAAGAGTTACAAAATCTCGTGGTAGTCGAACGGCATGGGAAGGCCGACCGTAGACGGTGAGAGTCCGGTAGACGAAATTGCGAGGTCTCTTGGGTGTGTTCCCGAGTAGCACGGAGCCCGTGAAATTCCGTGTGAATCTGCCACGACCACGTGGTAAGGCTGAATACTCCCTGATGACCGATAGCGGACAAGTACCGTGAGGGAAAGATGAAAAGTGCCCCGGTGAGGGGTCGTGAAATAGTACCTGAAACCGTGTGCCTACAAGCCGTCAGAGCGTCTCCAGTGGCTTTTGCTGCTGTCCGTGATGGCGTGCCTTTTGAAGAATGAGCCTGCGAGTTATGGTGTGTGGCGAGGTTAACCCGTGTGGGGGAGCCGTAGCGAAAGCGAGTCTGAATAGGGCGAACTTTAGTCGCATGCTGTAGACCCGAAGCGGAGTGATCTAGCCATGGGCAGGTTGAAGCGCCGGTAAGACGGTGTGGAGGACCGAACCCACCAGGGTTGAAAACCTGGGGGATGACCTGTGGTTAGGGGTGAAAGGCCAATCAAACTCCGTGATAGCTGGTTCTCCCCGAAATGCATTTAGGTGCAGCGTCGTATGTTTCTCGCCGGAGGTAGAGCTACTGGATGGCCGATGGGCCCTACAAGGTTACTGACGTCAGCCAAACTCCGAATGCCGGTGAGTGAGAGTACGGCAGTGAGACTGCGGGCGATAAGGTTCGTAGTCGAGAGGGAAACAGCCCAGATCATCGACTAAGGCCCCTAAGCGTGTGCTAAGTGGGAAAGGATGTGGAGTTGCGATGACAACCAGGAGGTTGGCTTAGAAGCAGCCACCCTTGAAAGAGTGCGTAATAGCTCACTGGTCAAGTGATTCCGCGCCGACAATGTAGCGGGGCTCAAGCACACCGCCGAAGTCGTGGCAATCAGTCTTATGGCTGGTTGGGTAGGGGAGCGTCGTGCAGCCGGTGAAGCCGCAGCGTGAGCTAGTGGTGGAGGCTGTACGAGTGAGAATGCAGGCATGAGTAGCGAATGAGCAGTGAGAAACTGCTCCGCCGGATGACCAAGGGTTCCTGGGGCAGGCTAATCCGCCCAGGGTAAGTCGGGACCTAAGGTGAGGCCGACAGGCGTAATCGATGGACAACGGGTTGATATTCCCGTACCCGCTGGTACGCGCCAACGCTGAACCTCGTGATACTAACCGCGCGAATCCCTCTCTGGATCCTTCGGGTGAAGGGGATGTGGGCTAGTCCGGGACCTGATCGGGTAGTAGGTGAGCGATGGGGTGACGCAGGAGGGTAGCTCAGCCCGGGCGATGGTTGTCCCGGGGTAAGGATGTAGGGCGAGAGATAGGCAAATCCGTCTCTCATGTGCCTGAGATCTGATGCCGAGCCGTTTTAGGCGAAGTGAGTGATCCCATGCTGCCGAGAAAAGCCTCTAGTGAGTGTACCGGCGGCCCGTACCCCAAACCGACTCAGGTGGTCAGGTAGAGAATACCAAGGCGATCGGGTGAACTGTGGTTAAGGAACTCGGCAAATTGCCCCCGTAACTTTGGGAGAAGGGGGGCCTTGAATGGTGATGGGACTTGCTCCTTGAGCTGTTCGGGGTCGCAGATACCAGGGGGAAGCGACTGTTTACTAAAAACACAGGTCCGTGCGAAGTCGTAAGACGCTGTATACGGACTGACGCCTGCCCGGTGCCGGAACGTTAAGAGGACCGGTTAGACCCGTGAGGGTCGAAGCTGAGAATCTAAGCGCCGGTAAACGGCGGTGGTAACTATAACCATCCTAAGGTAGCGAAATTCCTTGTCGGGTAAGTTCCGACCTGCACGAATGGCGTAACGACTTCCCCGCTGTCTCAACCACAGGCCCGGCGAAATTGCACTACGAGTAAAGATGCTCGTTACGCGCAGCAGGACGGAAAGACCCCGGGACCTTCACTATAGCTTGGCATTGGTGTTTGGAATGGCTTGTGTAGGATAGGTGGGAGACTGTGAAGTCCGGACGCTAGTTCGGGTGGAGTCATTGGTGAAATACCACTCTGGTTGTTTCGAATGTCTAACCCGCGCCCCTTATCGGGGTGGGGGACAGTGCCTGGTGGGTAGTTTAACTGGGGCGGTTGCCTCCCAAAGAGTAACGGAGGCGCCCAAAGGTTCCCTCAGCCTGGTTGGTAATCAGGTGGCGAGTGCAAGGGCACAAGGGAGCTTGACTGTGAGACCGACGGGTCGAGCAGGAGCGAAAGCTGGGCCTAGTGATCCGGCACCTACGTGTGGAAGTGGTGTCGCTCAACGGCTAAAAGGTACCCCGGGGATAACAGGCTGATCTTCCCCAAGAGTCCATATCGACGGGATGGTTTGGCACCTCGATGTCGGCTCGTCGCATCCTGGGGCTGGAGTAGGTCCCAAGGGTTGGGCTGTTCGCCCATTAAAGCGGCACGCGAGCTGGGTTTAGAACGTCGCGAGACAGTTCGGTCCCTATCCGCTGCGCGCGTAGGAGTCTTGCGAGGATCTGTCCCTAGTACGAGAGGACCGGGACGGACGGACCTCTGGTGTGCCAGTTGTTCTGCCAAGGGCACGGCTGGTTGGCTACGTTCGGAAGGGATAACCGCTGAAAGCATCTAAGCGGGAAACCTGCCTCTAGATGAGGACTCCCTCCACCTTACGGTGGGTAAGGCCCCCAACAGACTATTGGGTTGATAGGCCGGAGATGGAAGCACTGCAAGGTGTGGAGTCGACCGGTACTAATAGGCCGAGTGACTTGCCTACAACACATCCATGCTGCAAGACGTAACATGTGTGCTCGCGTCCCTGTGCGGTTCCCGGAAAACAGCCGGCCGAACCGCAACACCAAAAAAAGAGAATACTTTCGCTGACCGTTTGTGTCCGCGAGCTGAGGCTTGCGGCGGTTATGGCGGAGGGGAAACACCCGGTCCCATCTCGAACCCGGAAGTTAAGCCCTCCAGCGCCGATGGTACTGCACGGGAGACTGTGTGGGAGAGTAGGACACCGCCGCAATTGTTGTGAGGAAAGGCCCCGAACCACAGGTTCGGGGCCTTTCCGCATTCCCCGGGGATTCTTGCATTCCCGGACCTCTCCGCATATCCGGAGACCATGGCCCGCCATCGCCGCACCGGATCGGCGCGGTCCGTAGGGTGCGGCGCTGGCTAGAGCAGGCTGAGGCAGCGTTCCAGGTGGTCTTCGAGGCGTTCGACCAGGGGCGCCGGCAGGGGCTGCGCGGTGTCCTCCGGGAGGAGGTCGACGATGCAGCGGACGTCCCAGTACGGGTGGTGGTCGTAGTTGCCGCGGACCTGTTCGAACGCCGCGGAGAAGGCGTCGGCGGCGTCGGGACCGTAGCGGGCGACGAGGTTCCAGCGCATGTGCGCGACGTCGACGCCGATGGGGCCGTAGGAGGCCTTGTCCCAGTCGACGACGCCCTGGAGGCGGCCGTTGGCCCACAGGGAGTTGTCGGGGTGGTAGTCGCGGTGGATGAAGTGCGGGACGAAGTCGGGCGGGGGCTCGGTGACGATCTCCTGGGCCTTGTCCCAGACCCCGGGGTTGCGGGCGTGGAACGGCGGCTGACGGGTCAGGAGCCGGTTGTACGGGGCGTAGGGCGGCATGGTGGTGGCGCCCTTGACGTCGTGGAGGGTGACCAGGGCGGCGGCGAGCTGGATGAGGTACTCCGAGAGGTCCTCTGGCAGCGGCCGCGGCGGGTGGCCGGGCAGCCGGGTGATGAGCAGCGCCGGCGCGTCGCAGCGGCCGCCTGAGGGGTCCGCGGCGATGAGCTGAGGGGTGGGGATCTCGCAGCCGGCCAGGAGCAGCAGCGCGGCGATCTCGCGCTCCGGCGGGTACTCGGGGTCCCAGTCGGTCCAGCGGCGCAGCACGAGGCGGTGGACGCTGCCGGAGCGGGTCTCGACGAGCAGCGTGTGGTTGGTGCGGCTCACCCCGCCGGTGAGCGGTCGCTGGAGGCGCACCGTGCTGCCGGCGCCCAGGCACTCGCACACCCAGCGCAGGGTGGCCGCGCTGGGCGGCCTGCCCAGCGGCAGGGCCCTCGCGGTGCGGGCTGCGGTGTCGGTGGTCACGGGGTCCATGTAAACGGATTCCGAAGGGGATGAGGAGTGATTTTGCGGAAGCTGAACGTAACACTTTCCCGGTCACGCACGTGGCCTTACGGAGGGGCGCCTGGCGCTCCCTCCGTAAGGCCGTGTGCGTCAAAGGCGCTTACTCTTTGCCGTCCCTGCGGGGGCGGAGCAGCGCTTCGGCGAGGGCGAGCATCGTCTCCTCAAGGGTGGCGAGACGCTTGAGCACGTCCTCGTGGACGGCGCCGACGCGGTTGCCCACTTCGGTCTGCACGCCCTCGACGCGTTTGCTGATTTCGGTCTGCATGGTCTCCGAGCGCTTGGCGACCTGCTCGTGGACGGCGTCGGTCCGCTTGGTGACCTCTTCGTGGACGGCGTCCGACCGTTTGACCACCTCGTCGAAGACGCCTTCGACGCGTTTGGCGACATCGAGGTGGATGTCCTCGAACCGCTTGGAGATGTCCTCTCGGACATTCTCGAATTTGCGGGACACATCGTCCTGGGCGCCTTCGAGTCGTCGCTTGACGTCGTCCTGCACCTCCCGGCCGGTCTCGTCGAGCCGCTTGCTGAGGCCGCTGTACGCGCTCTCCACGATCTTGGACACGGTGTCCTCGATCTCGCCGCGGTCGGGGCGGCTGCGCAGTTCCACGATGAGCGGGTCGGTGACGGTGCTGACCTGCCGCTCCAGCTCGTCGAAGCGCTCGCCGTAGTCCAGGTGCGGGCGCTGCGCGAGCTCGGCGAGCCTGCGGTGGATCTCGTTGATCTCCAGCGCGGCGGGGAGCTGGCTGAGGCGCTCGCCGAGGGCGTCGAAGCGGCTGTCGAATCCGTTGATCTTGCCGCTGAGTCCTTCGAGTCGTCCGTCGATGCCCTCCAGCCGGCCGCCGAGGCCTTCGACGCGGCTGCCGACCGAGTCGAGGCCCTGGTCGATGCGGTCGGCCATGTCGGAGAGCGACTGCTCGACCCGGCCGGTGATCCCGGTGACGGTGTGTTCCAGCTTCTCCGACCGGTGGCCCAGCTCGGCGAGGGACTTGTCGAGCCGGTTGAAGCGGACGGAGGCGGCCTCCATCGCGCCCTGGAGCTTGTCGAGGCGCTTGGTCATCTCCTCCATGCGCTGGGACGCCGCGGCGGTGGCGTCCGCGATGTGCGCCGCGGAGTCCATGACGTTCTGGAGCCGGGTCAGGCTCTCGTCGACGTTCTCGGCGACGACGCCGACGTCGGCCCACAGCGCCGGGAGTTCGCTGACGGGTTTGATCCGCTCGCCGACGGCTTCGAGGTGCTCGCCCAGGCCCTCCGCCCAGCCGGGCGCCTTCCCGGTGAGCTCCTCGACCTGGCCTCGGACGCCGTCGAGCTGGCCGGTGAGGCTGGTGAGTTCGCGTTCCCGGACCTCGCGCAGCAGCCACTCCATGCCTTCGAGCCGCTGGCGGATCTCGTCAAGGACCTGACCCTGTGAACGTGATTCGTACACATGGTCTTGCGCCGCCCGGGCGAGCAACTCCCGCATCCGGTCCGAGACCGGTTGACCCCCCGTCTGCAGGAAGTTGTGATTCGTTTCCAACGCATGCCCCTTCTCACGCCCGTGCCCCTGAATACCTGTAGGGCTCGTGGCATTGATGTGAAGTGCTCACTTTAGTGCTTGATCACAAAGCGATAGAACGGCGTTGGAATGCCGCGAGACCAGGGATGCGGCGGGAGATCAACTGCTTCGTGGGATAAGCCGGATCTCGTGGTTTCGGTTGGCTGATGTGGGTGTTCTTCGGTCTGAATGGCGATCGTTTCGGGGTGGTATGGCGGGAAAAGCGGGCGGGGCGGCCGAACGGCGGCGCGGGCCGGAACTGGGAATTCTTCACCGGCCGGGGAAAAGTAATTCCAGTTGTGCGCCCCATTGTTTGCCTGATCCTGAACCGCGCTTTTCAGGGACGTCCGCAGATGAGCGCGACGGGCGCCTCGCCGATCCGGGTCAGCACGACGGTTCCGGGGCGGGAGCCGGCCGGGCGCAGGTCGCGCCGGAGCTTGTCGAGGTCGGCGGCGAAGCCCCGCTTCTTGAGGGTGAGGACGCCGATGTCGTGGGCGCGCAGCGCGGCCTTGAGGCGCTTGACGGAGAAGGGGAGGACCTCGTGGATCTCGTAGGCGGCGGTGTACGGGGTGCCGACGAGGGCGTCGGAGGTGATGTAGGCGATGCGGGGGTCGGCCAGGCCCCCCTCGACGAGCGCCGCGGCCTCCCCGACGAGGTGCGCGCGGATGACCGCCCCGTCCGGCTCGTACAGGTAGCGGCCCCACGGGCGAACGGGCGGGACCGTCGTCTTCGGGTCGGGTTCGAGGCTGTGGACCTCGCCGCCGCGCAGGAGGGTCGCCTTGCGGACCGGCCCTTCGGCGAGCGTGCCGAGCCACAGGGCCGCCTCCTTGACGTCGCCGTCCTCGGAGATCCATTCGGTGCTCGCGCCCTCGGGGATCGCCTCGTAGGGGATTCCGGGGGCCACCTTGACGCACGCGCCCGGGGCCTTCATGGCGAGGCCGAGGAGGTCGTCCAGGGGCGGCTCGTAGGACTTGGGGTCGAAGACGCGCCCGCGCGCGGTGCGCCGTCCAGGGTCGGCGAAGACCTCGGCGTAGCCCGCGGGGTCCTGGTCGAGTGCGTCTCCCTGGCGCACGGAGGCGACGTCCTCGACGCCGAAGGCCGCGAGGTTGGCGCGGGCGACCGAGACCGTCAGGGGGTCGAGGTCGACGCCGGTGCCCGGGACCCCGGCGCGGGCGCGGAAGGCGAGGTCGGCGCCGATGCCGCAGCACAGTTCGAGGACGGGCCCGGTGAAGCGGGCGGCGCGGTAGGCGGCGACGGCCGACCGGGTGGACTGCTCGAGGCCGTGCGGGGTGAAGTACATGCGGGCCGCGTCGGGTCCGAACTTGGCGGCCGCCCTGACGCGCAGTCGCACCTGGGTCAGCGCCGCGCCGACGAGTTCGGCGGGATACCGCTCCCGGAGCCGGGAGGCCGCCGCGAGCAGCCCGCCCTCGGACGTGTCGGCTTCCGCGGCCCGCGCGAGAACCTCCTGCCCGGAGGGGGTGAGCAGTCCTTCGAACCCGTCGATCTCCATGACTCAACGGTAGAGCCGGTCCCACTACAGAGCGTCCGGTTGACTGTCGTTGAGGCACGGCATAATGTCACTGACTGGCACTCTCCCATCGAGAGTGCCAAAGCGACGAGCCCGGTCTGGCACCCGCGACGACAGGCCGGTCGAGGTCGCCTCCTAAGCATTTCGACGCACACTTCACATCCGAAGGGGAGGTTCGACGTGTCGACCGCCACCAAGGTTGTCCTCAAGCCGCTCGAGGACCGCATCGTGGTCCAGCCGCTCGAGGCCGAGACCACCACTGCTTCCGGCCTGGTCATTCCGGACACCGCCAAGGAGAAGCCCCAGGAGGGCACCGTCCTGGCCGTCGGCCCGGGCCGGGTCGACGACAAGGGCGCCCGCGTGCCGCTGGACGTCGCCGTGGGCGACGTCGTCCTGTACTCCAAGTACGGCGGCACCGAGGTCAAGTACAACGGCGAGGAGTACCTCGTCCTGTCCGCCCGCGACGTGCTGGCGATCATCGACAAGTAAGGGCCCGGTAAGTACGGCCGGTGCCCAGGTTCTCAAAGCACCCGTGCACCGGCCCGGCGAACAGGCTCACGCACCCCGCCCCGGCGGCCCCATCCGGGCGGCCGGGGCGGTGTGCTTCGGACAGGCAGACAGAGGGAATCCGTAGACATGGCCAAGATCCTTGAGTTCGACGAGGGCGCCCGGCGCGCGCTCGAGCGCGGCGTCAACGCTCTCGCCGACGCGGTGAAGGTGACGATCGGCCCCCGTGGGCGCAACGTCGTCATCGACAAGAAGTTCGGCGCCCCGACCATCACGAACGACGGCGTGACCATCGCCCGTGAGGTCGAGCTGGAGAACCCGTACGAGAACCTGGGTGCCCAGCTCGTCAAGGAGGTCGCCACCAAGACCAACGACGTCGCGGGCGACGGCACCACGACCGCGACGGTCCTGGCGCAGGCGCTGGTCCGCGAGGGCCTGCGCAACGTGGCGGCCGGGGCCTCCCCGCTCAGCCTCAAGCGCGGCATCGACATCGCCGCCAAGCACGTGTCGGACCTGCTGCTCAAGTCGGCGACCGAGGTCGACGACAAGAAGGCGATCGCGCACGTCGGCACGATCTCCGCGCAGGACGCCAAGATCGGCGAGCTGATCGCCGAGGCGTTCGACAAGGTGGGCAAGGACGGTGTCATCACCGTCGAAGAGGCGCACACCTTCGGCCTGGAGCTCGAGTTCACCGAGGGCCTCCAGTTCGACAAGGGCTACCTGTCGCCGCACATGGTGACCGACCCCGAGCGCATGGAGGCCATCCTCGAGGACGCCTACGTGCTCGTCGTCGAGGGCAAGATCTCCAGCGTCAACGAGTTCCTGCCGCTGGCCGAGAAGGTCGCGCAGAGCAAGAAGGCGCTGCTGGTCATCGCCGAGGACGTCGAGGGCGAGGCGCTCGCGCTGCTCGTCGCGAACAAGATCCGCGGCACCTTCCTGTCGGTCGCCGTCAAGGCCCCCGGCTTCGGCGACCGCCGCAAGGCGATGCTCGGCGACATCGCGACCCTGACCGGCGGCCAGGTCGTGTCCGAGGCCATCGGCCTCAAGCTCGACACGGTCGGCCTCGAGGTGCTGGGCCAGGCCCGCCGCATCTCGGTCACCAAGGACAGCACCACGATCGTGGACGGCCTGGGCGACGCGCAGGACATCTCCGACCGCGTCCGCCAGATCAAGGTCGAGATCGAGAACAGCGACTCCGACTGGGACCGCGAGAAGCTCCAGGAGCGCCTGGCCAAGCTCGCGGGCGGCGTGTGCGTGCTGCGCGTCGGCGCGGCCACCGAGGTGGAGCTCAAGGAGAAGAAGCACCGCCTCGAGGACGCGATCTCCGCGACCCGCGCCGCGATCGAGGAGGGCATCGTCTCCGGCGGTGGCTCCGCGCTCGCGCACGTGGCCAAGGACGGCTTCGAGTCCCTCGGCCTGACCGGTGACGAGGCGACCGGCGCCGAGGCGCTGCGCCGCTCGCTGGTCGAGCCGGCCCGCTGGATCGCCGAGAACGCCGGCCAGGAAGGCTACGTCGTCGTCTCCAAGATCCAGGAGCTGCCCACCGGCCACGGCTACAACGCCGCGACCGGCGAGTACGGCGACCTGAAGACCGCGGGCGTCATCGACCCGGTCAAGGTCACCCGCTCCGCCGTCACCAACGCCGCGTCGATCGCCGGCATGCTCCTCACCACCGAGGCGCTCGTCGTCGAGAAGCCCGAGGAAGAGGCCCCCGCCGCCGCAGGCGGCCACGGCCACGGCCACGGGCACTGAGTTTTCATGGCCGATAGGCCGGGTCTGCTCGCCCTGGGGGCTCGCAGACCCGGCCTATCGGCTGTTCGGGCGCTTTCGATCTTGGGGCTGCCCCTCCGGCCCTTGGGGCCTACGGGGCAGCCCCAAGGCGCCCTCACGAGGGTCCCATTGGTCGGTGCCGGGGGTGGAAGGTCCTCGGGTGAGCGGGGTGGTGGCCGTCCATTGGGTGGAGGGCCGTCCGATGGGGTGGTGGGGCCTCGGCCGGGTGCGGGGTACCCCGGGCGGGGGTGGAAGGTCCTGGGGCGGGGCGTGGGCGGCCGCGGGTCCGGGGTGGGGCCGGGTTGAGGTGAATTGGGGGGTGGGGCGGGGTTTGAAATGTTGTTGGGGGTGGGCTGTGGGGGGTTTTGTGTTCTGAAAGGGGGTTCGGGGGTTGGGTTCTGGCACTGTGACCATTTCGTGGCCGTCACTTGTGAAGACTTGAACCTTCCGGCTGGGCATAGTGCTCTACGTGACGGAGGCTGCGATCGTCGGGACCGATCATCGGCTGGAGCCGGGGCCGTCCCGTACCGGGGAGAACGAACTCGATCTGCGGGAACTTGCCACTCTCGCCGTTCAGGGTGACCCTTTGGCCACCGAGGTTCTGATCGGGCAGGTGCGCCCGATGGTGGTGCGTTATTGCCGGTCCAGGCTGGGCCGGGTGTCGGGGCAGTACCACGCGGCCGACGACGTCGCGCAGGAAGTGTGCATCGCCGTTCTGTCCGCGCTGCCGCGCTACCGCGACATGGGACGGCCTTTCGTGTCGTTCGTCTTCGGGATCGCCGCGCACAAGATCGCCGACGCGCTGCGGGTGGCCCTGCGCACGGCGGTGCCCACCGAGGACCTTCCCGACGGCCCGGACGAGGGTCCGGGTCCGGAGGAGACCGTGGTGCGCTACCTGGAGGCGGCGCAGGCGCGCGAGATGCTCGGCAGGCTGCCCGCCCAGCAGCGGGAGCTGGTGCTGCTGCGGGTGGTGCGCGGGCTCTCCGCCGAGGAGACCGGCACGGTTCTGGGCATGAGTGCGGGCGCGGTCCGCGTGGCGCAGCACCGCGCGCTCGCCCGGCTGCGGGCGATGGCCGTGGCGATGGAGGCCCTGGAGGAGCCCAGGCAGACGGCCTGAGCTATCCCTTGCCTTCTTCGCTGTCGATCACGCCGTCGACGTAGCCCCTGGCGTACTCCCAGGTGACGTAGTCGACGGGGTCGGGGTCGAGGGCGGGTTCGTGGACGCGGGGCTGGCCTTCTTCCAGGAGTTGCTTGAGGTTTCCGCGCAGCAGGTCCCAGTCGATGTAGTGGGTGCGGCCGCAGTCCTCGCAGTCGACGGTGAGACCGCGCACACCGAGCGGTTCGAGAAGGGTGCGGAAGACTTCAAGGTCGGCGAGGTCGGCGAGCACATCGTCACGCTCCGCCGAGCTCAGCGGAGCGATCTCTTCGAGCTCGCCGAGGGCGGCGGCCGGGTCGTCCGGGTCGCCGGCGAACGGGTCGAGCGGAGTCTCGTCGTGCACAGTCCCAAACTACTGCGCGCGCGGGGATGCCGGGAAGTCGCAGGTCCCGCAGGGTGTTACCCCTACGATGGGTAACCAAAAGCCGCCAACCCCGCAGGAAAGGCCGATCATGAACCCCGCACCGGACATCGCCAAGTTCGCTCCCGTGGGGCTGACCTTCGATGACGTACTGCTGCTCCCCGGCTACTCCGACATGCAGCCGGGAGACGCCGACACCACCACCAGGCTCTCCAGGGGCATCACGCTCAAGATCCCGCTGCTGTCCGCGGCGATGGACACCGTCACCGAGGACCGGATGGCGATCGCCATGGCCCGGCAGGGCGGCATCGGCGTGCTGCACCGGAACATGTCGGCGACCGAGCAGGCCCAGTACGTCGACACGGTCAAGCGGTCCGAGGCCGGCATGATCACCAATCCCGTGACCTGTACCCCCTTCGCCACTCTCGCCGACGTCGAGGAGCTGTGCGCCCGCTACCGGATCTCCGGGGTGCCGGTCACCGACGAGCGCGGGATACTGCTGGGCATCGTGACCAACCGGGACATGCGGTTCGAGACCGACATGTCCCGTCCGGTGTCCGAAGTGATGACCCCGATGCCGCTGGTCACCGCGCCGGAGAACGTCGCCAGGGAGGACGCGTTCGCGCTCCTGGCCAAGAACAAGATCGAGAAGCTGCCGCTGATCGACGGGGAGGGCCGCCTGCGGGGCCTCATCACCGTCAAGGACTTCACCAAGACCGAGCGCTACCCCAACGCGACCAAGGACGAGGCG
The DNA here is from genome assembly GCF_003751225.1 of Actinocorallia herbida. Lineage (NCBI taxonomy): Bacteria > Bacillati > Actinomycetota > Actinomycetes > Streptosporangiales > Thermomonosporaceae > Actinocorallia > Actinocorallia herbida. The sequence goes on along the minus strand of NZ_RJKE01000001.1, from coordinate 8,601,285 downwards.
GGCAGGCTCGTCGTGGCGGCGGCCGTCGGCGTCGGCGAGGACTCCATCAAGCGGGCCCAGGCGCTCATCGACGCCGGGGTGGACGCGGTGATCGTGGACACCGCGCACGGTCACTCCAAGGGCGTGCTCGACACCATCGCCAAGATCAAGGCGAACTCCCGGGTCCAGGTCATCGGCGGCAACGTGGCCACCTACGCGGGCGCCAAGGCGCTGGTCGACGCGGGCGCGGACGCCGTCAAGGTCGGCGTGGGCCCCGGCTCCATCTGCACCACCCGCGTGGTCGCGGGCGTCGGTGTGCCGCAGATCACCGCGATCAACGAGGCGGCGCGGGCGTGCGCCCCGGCCGGCGTCCCGGTGATCGGCGACGGCGGCCTCCAGTACTCCGGCGACATCGGCAAGGCCATCGCCGCGGGCGCGTCCACCGTGATGCTCGGCTCGCTGCTCGCGGGCGTCGACGAGTCCCCGGGCGACCTGGTCTTCGTGCACGGCAAGCAGTACAAGATGTACCGCGGCATGGGCTCGCTCGGCGCGATGCGCAACCGCGAGCGCGGCAAGTCCTACTCCAAGGACCGCTACGCCCAGGCCGACGTCTCCGCCGAGGACAAGCTGATCCCCGAGGGCATCGAGGGACAGGTGCCCTACCGCGGCCCGCTCTCCGCGGTCGCCCACCAGCTCGTCGGCGGCCTGCACCAGGCCATGTGGTACACCGGCAGCCGCACGATCGACGACCTCCAGGCCGGCGGCCGCCTCATGCAGATCACGTCCGCGGGCCTCAAGGAGAGCCACCCGCACGACATCCAGATGACCGTCGAAGCCCCCAACTACCAGGGTCGATAGACTCGCTGGGTTCGGCTTGGCGTTGGGACCCCCGCTGAGGGGTGCCGAGGACGCGTAGCCCCTCCGAGGGGTCGCACATATGAAGGGCTAGATGGTGGCTGCTGAGGTTGAGATCGGGCGCGGCAAGAGCGGGCGCCGGGCTTACGCCTTCGACGAGATCGGCATCGTCCCGTCCCGTCGGACGCGCGACCCCGAGGAGGTCGGGGTCGCCTGGCAGATCGACGCCTACCGGTTCGAGATCCCGCTGCTGGTCGCGCCGATGGACTCCGTGGTGAGCCCGGCGACCGCCATCGCGATCGGCAGGTTCGGCGGGGTCGGGGTGCTCGACCTGGAGGGTCTGTGGACCCGCTACGAGAACCCTGAGCCGCTACTGGCGGAGATCGCGTCGCTGGACGAGTCCCGGGCCACCCGGCGGCTCCAGGAGGTCTACAGCGCGCCGATCAAGGAGGAGCTGATCGGGCAGCGGATCGCCGAGATCCGCGACGCGGGCGTCACGGTGGCGGCGTCGCTGTCGCCGCAGCGCACCGCGAAGCTGTCCAAGGCCGTGGTGGACGCGGGCGTCGACCTGTTCGTGATCCGCGGCACGACGGTCTCGGCCGAGCACGTGTCCGGCCGGGCCGAGCCGCTCAACCTGAAGCAGTTCATCTACGAGCTCGACGTGCCCGTCATCGTCGGCGGCTGCGCGACCTACCAGGCGGCGCTGCACCTGATGCGCACCGGCGCGGCGGGCGTGCTCGTCGGCTTCGGCGGCGGTTCCGCGCACACCACGCGGGGCGTGCTGGGCGTCGCGGTGCCGATGGCGACCGCGGTCGCGGACGTGGCGGCGGCCCGCAAGGACTACCTCGACGAGTCCGGCGGCCGGTACGTGCACGTCATCGCCGATGGTGGCATGCGCTCCTCCGGTGACATCGCCAAGGCCGTCGCGTGCGGCGCCGACGCCGTCATGGTCGGCTCGCCGATCGCGCGGGCCACCGAGGCCCCGGGCCGCGGCTACCACTGGGGCAGCGAGGCCCACCACGGCGACGTGCCGCGCGGCACCCGCCTCGACCTCGGCACGATCGGGACCCTGGAGCAGATCCTGTTCGGCCCGTCGCACGTCGCGGACGGCTCGATGAACCTCATCGGGGCGCTCAAGCGGGCGATGGCCACCTCCGGCTACACCGAGGTGAAGGACTTCCAGCGCGTCCAGGTCGTCGTCACCCCGCAGTAAGGGTTCTCTGACGTGGAAGGGACGTCGTGCGCTCCGGCGCGCGGCGTCCCTTTTGCTTTCCGGAGTGGCCTGTTACCAGTGGGTAATTATTGGCCCGAGGTGCTGTTCTCCGGGTTGGGACGGCGCTTACCGTGGGAACGGACAACGCTGAGAGCCTAGGGTCGGGGGAGTCGTCACATGATCGGTCTGGGCGCGTCGAAGCTGGGGCCGGGGGAGCGGGAACACGCTCTCGGGCGGATGGCGGCGGAGGAGTTCGACGTCGTGGTGGTCGGCGGCGGGATCGTCGGCGCGGGCGTCGCCCTCGACGCGGTCACCCGGGGGCTGAAGGTGGCGCTGGTCGAAGCGCGGGACTTCGCCTCGGGGACCTCCTCGCGTTCGTCCAAACTGGTCCACGGCGGCCTGCGCTACCTGGAGCAGTACAACTTCGACCTGGTGCGCGAGGCGCTCACCGAGCGGGGGCTGCTGCTCCAGCGGATCGCCCCGCACCTCGTGCGGCCGGTGCCGTTCCTCTTCCCGATGACCCACCACGTGTGGGAGCGCGCTTATGTCGGCGCGGGCGTGGCGCTTTACGACGCGCTGTCCTTCTCGATGGGCTCGACCCGGGGGGTGCCCGGCCACCGGCACCTGTCGCGCAAGCAGGCCCAGCGGGTGGCGCCGTCGTTGAAGAAGTCGTCCTTCAAGGGCGCGGTCCAGTACTGGGACGCCCAGGTCGACGACGCCCGGTACGTGATGATGGTCCTGCGCACGGCCGCCGCGTACGGGGCGCAGATCGCCTCCCGGACCCAGTGCGTGGGCTTCCTGCGCGAGGGCGAGCGGGTCACCGGGGTGCGGGTGCGCGACCTGGAGTCGGGCGACAAGCTCGAGGTCCACGCCAAGCAGGTCGTCAACGCGACGGGCGTGTGGACCGACGACATCCAGGACCTCGTCGGCGGGCGCGGCCAGATCCACGTCCGGGCGTCCAAGGGCATCCACCTCGTGGTGCCGCGCGACCGGATCCACAGCGCGTCCGGGATCATCCTGCGGACCGAGAAGTCCGTGCTGTTCGTGATCCCGTGGGGCCGGCACTGGATCCTCGGCACGACCGACACCACCTGGACGCTGGACAAGGCCCACCCCGCGGCGTCGAAGGCCGACATCGACTACCTCCTCGACCACGTCAACGCCTTCCTGACCGTCCCGCTCACCCATGACGACGTCGAGGGCGTCTACGCGGGGCTCAGGCCGCTCCTGTCCGGGGAGTCCGACGAGACCTCGAAGCTGTCCCGCGAGCACGTCGTGGCCCATCCCGTCCCGGGACTGGTGATGATCGCCGGAGGCAAGTACACGACCTACCGGGTGATGGCCAAGGACGCCGTCGACGCCGTCGTGCACGGGCTCGACGGGCGGATCGCCGCCTCCTGCACGGACCGGATCACCCTGGTCGGCGGGGCGGGCTTCCCGGCCCTGTGGAACTCCCGGTACCGGCTCGCGGCCTCGTCCGGGCTGCACGTCGCGCGGATCGAGCACCTGCTGCGCCGGTACGGCACCCTCATCGACGATCTGCTCGCGCTCGTCGCCGACCGGCCCGAGCTCGGCAGGCCGCTCACCGGGGCGGACGACTACCTGCGCGCCGAGGTCGTCTACGCCGCCTCGCACGAGGGCGGCAGGCACCTCAACGACATCCTGTCGCGCCGCACCCGGATCTCCTTCGAGACCTGGGACCGGGGTCTGGGCGCGGCCGAGGAGACCGCCGAGCTCGTCGCGCCGGTGTTGGGCTGGACGGCCGAGCAGGCCCGCAGGGAGATCGAGTACTACCGCACCGGGATCGAGGCGGAACGGGCCTCCCAGTCGTCCGAGGACGACCAGGAGGCCGATGCCCTGCTCCGGGGTGCTCCGGAGATCGTGCCCACCGCGGCGATCTGAGCCGTCAGGAGATCCCGACGATGGGGAGCCGGTAGGCGGCCGGGGCCGTCGCCGGGACCAGCGGGTTCTTCGGCGCGATCGGGGCGAGCCGCGTGTACGGGGCGGCGAGGTCGGGGCGCTTGTCGGCCTCGCCGTTGTTCGGCCACAGCGACATCGCCCGCTCGGCCTGCGCGGTGATCGTCAGCGACGGGTTGACGCCGAGGTTCGCCGAGATCGTCGAGCCGTCCACGATGTGCAGGCCGGGGTGGCCGTAGACCCGGTGGTAGGGGTCGATGACGCCGGTCGCGGCCGAGTCGCCGATGACGCAGCCGCCGATGAAGTGCGCGGTGAGCGGGATGTCGAACAGGTCGCCCCAGTTGCCGCCGGGCAGCCCGCCGGTCTCCTCGGCCATCAGCCTGACCGCCTCGTGGCCGACCGGGATCCAGGTCGGGTTCGGCTCGCCGTGGCCGGGTTCGGCCCGCACCCCCCACCCGAACAGGCCCTTGCGGCCCTTCACGGTGATGGAGTTGTCGCTGGTCTGCATGACCAGCGCGATGACGGTCCGCTCCGACCAGTGCCGGAGGTTGAACAGCCGGACGAGGTCCCACGGGCGGCGGGCGACCTCGCCGAGGAACTTGAGCCAGCGCGGCCGGCCCCCGCCGTCGATGAGCAGGGATCTGACCATGCCCATGAGGTTGGAGCCGTGCCCGTACCTGACGGGTTCGATGTGCGTCTTGTCGTCCGGGTGGAAGGACGAGGTGATCGCGACGCCCTTGGAGAAGTCCTCGCCCTCGTGCTTGTAGCGCTCGGCGCCGAGGATGGCCTCGGAGTTGGTGCGGGTGAGGACGCCGAGCCGGTCGGAGATCCCGGGCAGGGACGAGCCTTTGAGCTTGTGCAGGAGCTTCTGGGTGCCGTAGGTCCCGGCGGCGAACACCACCTGCCGGGCCGTCAGCGTCGTGCGGTTGCGCAGGGGGGTGCCGGTCCGCACCAGGTCGACGGCGTAGCCGCCCTCGACCGGGCGCACGTCGGTGACCCGGGACAGCGGCATGATGCGGGCGCCGCCCTTCTCGGCCAGATACAGGTAGTTCTCCGTCAGCATGTTCTTCGCGCCGTGCCTGCAGCCCGACATGCACTCGCCGCACTGGGTGCAGCCGACGCGCTCGGGGCCTTCGCCGCCGAAGTACGGGTCGGCCTCGCGTGCCCCGCCGTGCCTGCCGAAGAACACCCCGACGGGCGTCAGCCGGAAGGTGTCGCCCTTGCCCATCTTGTCGGCGACCTTCTTCATCACCTTGTCCGCGGGCGTCATCGCGGGGTTCTGGACCACCCCGAGCATCCGCGTGGCCTGGTCGTAGAACGGCGCGAGCTCGTCCTGCCAGTCGGTGATGTGGCCCCACTGGGCGTCGTTGAAGAACGGCGCGGGCGGCACGTACAGGGTGTTGGCGTAGTTCAGGGAGCCGCCGCCGACCCCCGCCCCGGCCAGCACGGTGACCATGCTGCCCTTCGTCCCGCGCACGAGGTGGATGCGCTGGATGCCGGTGAGCCCGAGCGGCGGCGCCCACACGTAGGAGCCGAGCCGCCAGGACGTCTTGGGCAGCTTCCTGTCCCCGGTCCCTTCACCGCGCGTGTCGTAGCGCCGTCCCGCCTCGATCACCCCGACGCGGTAGCCCTTCTCGGTGAGCCGCAGCGCGGTGACGCTCCCCCCGAACCCCGAGCCGATCACCAGAACGTCGTAGTCCATGCGGGGGCCTCTCTACTTCAGGTGGAATCGCTTGAGGGTCTTGATGGCGCCGGTGAGGAGGTCGGCGTACTTCGCGTAGGGCACGTTGGCGGGGGCGTCGAGCTCCATGAACTGCTGGGAGGCGACGGTCTGGGCCTCGGTGTAGCGGAGCATGCCTTCGGCGCCGTGGCGGCGGCCGACGCCGGACTGCTTCATGCCGCCCATGGGCGCGTCGTGGGAGGCCATGGCGGCGCCGTAGCCCTCGTTGACGTTGACGGTCCCGGCCTGGAGGCGGGCGCCGACGCGGCGGCCCCTGGCGAGGTCGCGGGTCCACACCGAGGCGTTCAGGCCGTAGGAGGTGTCGTTGGCGCGGGTGACCGCCTCGTCCTCGGTGGCGAACCGGTAGACGCTGACGACGGGGCCGAAGGTCTCGCCCGCGCACAGGTCCATGTCGGTGGTCACGTCGGTGAGGATCGTCGGCTCGTAGAACAGGGGGCCGAGGTCGGGCCTCGCCTTGCCGCCCGCCACGAGGGTGGCCCCGGCGGCGACGGCCTGCTCGACGTGCGCGGAGACGGTGTCGAGCTGGCGCTGATGGGTCAGCGAGCCCATCTGGGCGTCGAAGTCCAGGGCGGAGCCCAGCTTCATGGCCTCGGTCTCGGCCTTGAAGGCGGCGAGGAAGTCGTCGAAGACCTTCTCGTGCACGAGCAGCCGCTCGATGGAGATGCAGAGCTGCCCGGCGTTGGAGAAGCAGGCCCGGACGGCGCCGCGGGCGGCGAGCTTCAGGTCGGCGTCCTCAAGGACGATCATCGGGTTCTTGCCGCCGAGCTCCAGGGAGTAGCCGATGAGCCGGGGCGCGGCCTTCGCGGCGATCTGGCGGCCGGCCCGGGTGGAGCCGGTGAACGCGATGTAGTCGGCGGCCTCGATGATCGGGTCGCCGATCTCGGCGGGGTCGCCGGCGACGATCTGCCACAGGTCCTTCGGCAGCCCGCACTCGATCATCAGGGCGACGCACCACAGCACGGACAGGGCGGTCTGGGTGTCCGGCTTGTGCACGACCGCGTTGCCCGCGAGCAGGGCCGGGACGGTGTCGCCGACGCCCATGCTGATCGGGTAGTTCCACGGGGTGATCATCCCGATGACGCCCTTGGGCTGGCGCAGCTCCCGGGTCTTCACCATCAGGGGGAAGGCGCCCTGGCGGCGCTTGGCGCCGAGCAGCTTCGGCGCCTTGCGCGCGTAGTACAGGGAGCCGAGGGAGACGTCGAGGAACTCCTCGAAGGCGTGCCGCCGGGCCTTGCCGGTCTCCCACTGGAGGATGTCGAGGATCTCGTCGCGGCGGGCGAGGAACGCGTCGACGAAGCGCAGGACGGGCTCGGCCCGCTCGGCGGGGCTGAGCTCGGCCCAGGCGCGCTGCGCGGCGCGGGCCTTGGCGTAGGCGTTCTCCACGTCCTCGGCCGACGAGGTGGGGATCACCGCGAGGGGCTCGCCGGTGAAAGGCGCGTTGATGACGGTGCTGCCCCCGTCCGAGGTCACCAGGGCGGTGAGCTTGGCGATGGCCGCGTCGGACAGGGGGCTCGGGGAAGCCGTCTGGGTTGCCATGGCCGTCAGCATATGACCGACTGGACAGCTTTGGATACCCGCAAGTAACTAACAATGTCCGGCCGGTCATGTGTGGTCAGGACACATGATCGCAGCGCTTTGGAGCGGTCCACATCAGTAAAGCCTGGAACGACCAAGCTCTCCCGGTGTATCTCAAGGTGAGACTTCTGGGGAGGAGCGGCGAATGACAGGCGCGGCGGGGCAGAGGGTGCGGAGGGGGCGGCCGGACCGGCGGCTCCAGACACGGAAGGCGCTGCTGGACGCGGCGCGGAAGCTGTTCGCGGAACGCGGCATCCACGGGGCCGCCCTCGACGACGTCGCGCACACCGCGGGCCTCACCAAGGGGGCCGTCTACTCCAACTTCGCGGGCAAGCCCGACCTCGTGCTCGCCCTGCTCGACGAGTGCGTGACCAGCGCCCCCCGGCTGCACGGCAGATGGCTGGACGCCTCGGACGAGGACCGGCTGCTCGCCCAGCTCCTCGCGGAGTTCTGGCTCTACGGCATGCGCGACGGCGCCGCGGGCTGGCGGGTCGCGGAGTGGGCGGAGAACCAGCGCCGCGAGATCGCCCGCAAGATCGCCGCCCGGGACGGGACCGGCCCGGAGGGCAAGGCGCCCGAAGACGGCGAAGCCGGGCCCGGTGCGTCCGCGGGAGGCGGATCCGAGCCCGGCGAAGAGGCCGCGCGCCGCGCGACCCTGGCCATGGCGATGGAGATGGGACTCGCGCTCCAGCATCTGCTCGACCCCGACCGGGTGCCGGCCGAGGTCTACCGCAGTGGCATGGAGCTGGTGCTGGGGCCTAAGCCCCGGCGGTAGCCCCTACTCCCACTCGATGGTGCCCGGGGGCTTGCTGGTGATGTCCAGCACCACCCGGTTGACCTCGCGGACCTCGTTGGTGATCCGGGTGGAGATGCGCTCCAGCAGCTCGTAGGGCAGCCGCGACCAGTCGGCGGTCATGGCGTCCTCGCTGCTCACCGGGCGCAGCACCACGGGGTGCCCGTAGGTGCGGCCGTCGCCCTGGACGCCGACCGAGCGGACGTCGGCGAGCAGCACGACCGGGAACTGCCACACGTCGCGGTCGAGCCCGGCGCGGGTCAGCTCCTCGCGGGCGATCGCGTCGGCGTCGCGCAGGAGGTCGAGCCGGTCGCGGGTGACCTCGCCGATGATCCGGATGCCGAGGCCGGGACCGGGGAACGGCTGGCGCCAGACGATCTCGGCGGGCAGGCCGAGCTGCTCGCCGAGCGCGCGGACCTCGTCCTTGAACAGGGCGCGCAGCGGCTCGATCAGCCCGAACTGAAGATCGTCGGGCAGCCCGCCGACGTTGTGGTGGGACTTGATGTTGGCGGTGCCGGTGCCGCCGCCGGATTCCACGACGTCCGGGTAGAGCGTGCCCTGGACCAGGAACTCCACCTCGCCCTCGGTCGAGATCTCCCGGGCCGCGGCCTCGAAGACGCGGATGAACTCGCGGCCGATGATCTTGCGCTTCTCCTCGGGGTCGGTGACCCCGGCGAGCGCGGTGAGGAACCGCTCCTCGGCGTCCACGACGCGCAGGTCGACGCCGGTGGAGGCGACGAAGTCCTTCTCGACCTGCTCGGACTCGCCCTTGCGCATGAGGCCGTGGTCGACGTAGACGCAGGTGAGCTTGTCGCCGATGGCGCGCTGCACCAGGGCCGCGGCGACCGCGGAGTCGACGCCGCCGGACAGGCCGCAGATCGCGCGCCGGTCGCCGACCTGGCGGCGGATCGCCTCGATCGACTCCTCGGCGATGTTGACCATCGTCCAGTTCGACCGGACCCCGGCGAGCTCGAGGAACCGCCGCATGATGGTCTGGCCGTGCTCGGTGTGCAGCACCTCGGGGTGGAACTGAACGCCGTAGAAGCCCGCTTCGGGGTTCTCGAACGCGGCGATCGGGGTGACGTCGGTGGTGGCCGTGACGGTGAAGCCCTCGGGCGCCTGGGAGGCGTAGGTCCCGTGCGACATCCAGACCTTCTGCGCGGCGGGCAGGCCATCGAGCAGGGAGCCGCTCTCGACGACGGCGAGGTCGGTGCGGCCGTATTCGGCGACGTCCGTGCGCTCGACGACACCGCCGAGCGTCTGGGCCATCACCTGGAAGCCGTAGCAGATGCCGAAGACGGGCACCCCGGCTTCGAACAGGCCCTCCGGCGCGGCGGGCGCGCCCGGTTCGTACACCGAGGCGGGGCCGCCGGACAGGATGATCGCCTTCGGCCGCTTCGCCAGCATCTCGGCGACCGGCATGGTCGACGGGACGATCTCGCTGTAGACCTGGCACTCGCGGACGCGCCTGGCGATCAGCTGCGCGTACTGCGCGCCGAAGTCCACGACGAGAACAGTGTCGAACGACTGTTCGGTGACGGACACGGAGAACCTTTCGCGGGAATGAGGAGTCAACTAAGTCTAGATGCCCCCCACGCTGGGTGAACGCAGAGTGTGGTCAACCGGACAGTCAGTTCGAGGTATGTCAGTAATCACGGCATTGTGTCGGACGTGTCTTGTAGATTTGCATCCCCCCTGATCCAACCCCCGATCCCGACCCCCCGAGGAGCCAAGTGAAGAGCGTAGGGAAGCTCGTCGTGCTCGGTCTGACCGTCGCGGCGACCGCCTCCGTCCCGCAGCTCGCGTCCGGCACGGCGCTCGCCGCGCCCGCGCCGGCGTCCGCCGTGGAGTGTTACGGCGCAGACCTGGGCCCGGCGTCCGACGCGAGTTCCGCGCGCGTCGTCAACGGCTCGAAGGTCGTGGAGCCGCACGCCACCGTCGACCCGAAGGTCGAGGCCGCGATCCAGTTCGAGCTGACCAAGCAGAACCTGCTGTCCCGCTCGTCCGACGCGCGGGCCGCCACCAAGTGGATCCACATCCCGGTCTACTTCCACGTGCTGCACTACGGGAAGCAGGGCAAGCTCTCCAAGAAGGCGATCAACGAGCAGATCGCCATCCTGGACCGGGCGTACAAGGCCGGTGAGGGCGGCCACAACCTGAAGATCAACTTCTTCCTGAAGAAGGTCGACTACACCAACAAGAAGACCTGGTTCAAGAACGCCCTCAAGTACGAGTCGGCCTACAAGAAGAAGCTGCACAAGGGCGGCAAGGCCTCCCTGAACCTCTACACCGCGGACCTCGGCAACGAGCTGCTCGGTTTCGCCCACTTCCCGTGGGAGGCCAAGAAGGCCCCGAAGATCGACGGCGCCGTCGTCCACTACAAGTCGCTGCCGGGCGGTGCCTTCACCGACTACAACCTCGGCGACACCGCGGTGCACGAGGTCGGCCACTGGCTGGGCCTCTACCACACCTTCGGCCGCGACTACCCGTACCAGGACGGCTGCGCCGCGGGCGACCGCGTCTCCGACACCCCGGACCAGGGCGTGCCGACCGGCGGCTGCCCGGCGGACGACGCCATCCCGGACACCTGCCCGTCGGAGGGCCTCGACCCGATCCACAACTACATGGACTACGGCAACGACGGTTGCATGACGGAGTTCACCAAGGGTCAGAACGACCGCGTCCGCGCCCTGTGGAAGAAGTACCGCACCACCAAGAAGTAGCGCGTCGCCGGTAGGCCGCCCGAGGCGGAGCCCCTTCCCGGGGACTCCGGGGCGGCCTTCGGACAGCGGAACGCCCGGGTCCCTCCTACAGGGGGACCCGGGCGTTCGTCGTCTCGAGGGGCGGGGCGTGCCCCGGCCGTCAGGAGGCGCGGTGCTTGGCGGTGGGCGCCCCGTTGCCGCGGCCGCGGAAGCGGACGACGACGTAGCCGATCACGGCGATGACCGCGATCACCAGGACGACCTTGGACAGGACGCCGACGTAGGTCTCCACGATGTGCCACTGGTCGCCGAGCCAGTAGCCCGCGAGGACCAGGATCGAGTTCCAGATGAGGCTGCCGCCGGCCGTCAGCAGCAGGAAGATCGGCATCGGCATCTTCTCGACGCCCGCGGGGACGGAGATCAGGCTCCGGAAGATCGGGACCATCCGGCCGAAGAACACCGCCTTGGTGCCGTGCTTGGCGAACCAGGCCTCGGTCTTCTCCAGGTCGGAGACCTTGACCAGCGGCATCCGCTCCCAGACCCGGTACATCCGCTCGCGGCCGATGACCCGGCCGATCCAGTAGAGCACCGCGGCGCCGACGACCGCGCCGAGCGTGGTCCAGAACAGGGCCGCGAAGAGGGACAGCTTGCCCTGGCCCGCGGTGAACCCGGTGAGCGGGAGGATGACCTCGCTGGGCAGCGGCGGAAAGAGGTTCTCCAGGGCGATGAGGAGGCCCGCGCCGGGCCCGCCGAGCGTCTGGATGAGGTCGGTGGCCCAGCCCGCGATGCCGTCCGCCGGGACGTCCGTCTGGGCGGCGAGGATCGACAGGTGCATGCGCTGGACTCCTAGGTGTGCTCGGGGAACCGGGTGGGCTGGACGGACGCGCGCCGACCCCCGGTCATCCTTCCATGGTGGGAAGAGGGACTTCAGGACAACGTAAGGATCTTCGTCCGTTTCGCGTGGTTTCGCCCACACGATAGTCGGCGGGCGGCGCGCGGTGGGCGCTTTCCGCGGTTCACGCGGGCGTTGCGCGGGCCTGGACGAGGGCCTCGCGGGTCTCGTCCGGGAGGCGGCGGACCGCCTCGCGGAAGGTGACGCCGGAGGCCGTCCGGAGATGGGCGGCGACCCAGTCCGCGACCCAGCCGGGCTCGGTGCGGGTCAGCTCGCGCAGGAGCCAGCCGAGTGACTTGCGGATGAAGAACTCCTTCTCCGGGAGGGCCGCCTCGGCGTAGGCGGCGATCCGCGGGAGGTCGGCGGTGCCCGCGCGGGCGCGGGGGATGTGCGCGAGCAGGGCGGTGCGGCGGATCCAGAGGTCGGGGTCGGTGATCCAGCGGTCGAGCGGCGCGAGGTCGTCGCCGAGGATCGGCCCGACGACCTGGATGGCGAGGGGGTCGACGAGGGCCCAGCCCGCGGATTCCCGGATCAGCCGCTCGGCCAGGGGCAGGTCGCGCCGGTCGAGCGCCTCCGCGCGATGGGCGAGCGCCTCGACGGCGGCCATGTGCAGCTCGTGCACGGACGTGTCCCAGAGTTCGGCGACGAGATCGAGCAGCCGCGCACGGGACATGCCCTCGGACTCCCGCACCGCGACCCGCCGGGTCGCCGGGAGGGTCGCGCCGAAGTGGTCCAGCGAGCTCTTCAGGTACCGCTTCTCCTGGACCGCCCGCTCGGGGGTGCCTAGCGCGGCGAGCTCCGCGGAGATCCGTGCCGCGATCTCCCGTGTCGTCTCCATGCCAGGAGTCTCGCCCCTCGCGGGGCGCGCCGAACCAGGGTTCGCACACTTCGGGACGGTCTCGGGCGGTGGCCCCGGACCCGTCTCCGCGGCTAGTATCTTAGTAATAAGATACTTGGGATAGGGGATCTTGAAATGGCCGAGGGCATCGTGGACGAGATCTTGGTGGGCGGGGTCTGGCGGCGCGGCGCGGGACCGCTCGTGGAGTCGAGGAGCCCGGTCGACGGCAGGGTGATCGCCGCCCTGCACGGTGCCGACGCCGCGGACGTCGACGAGGCGGTGCGCGCGGGGAAGGCCGCCGCCGAGGATCCCGCGTGGCGCGGCCTGCTGCCGCACCAGCGGGCGAAGTTCCTGGTCCGGATCGCCGACGGGATCGCCGCGGCCGCCGAGGAGCTCGCGCGGTTGCAGACCCTCGACACGGGCAAGTCGATCAACGAGACCCGGGCGCTGGTGGCCAGCGCCGAGGGCACGTTCCGGTACTTCGCCGCGGCCCTGGAGACAGTCGAGGAGTCCGTCACGCCGTCGCGCGGGACCTATCTGACGATGAGCGTGCACGAGCCGATCGGCGTGGTCGGCGCGATCACCCCGTGGAACTCGCCGATCGCCAGCGACGCGCAGAAGATCGCGCCCGCGCTCGCCGCGGGCAACGCGGTCGTGCTCAAGCCCGCCGAGTGGACGCCGCTGGTGTCGCTCCGGCTCGGCCGGATCATCCACGCCGCGGGGCTTCCCGCGGGCCTGCTCTCGGTGCTGCCCGGCCCCGGCACGGTCACCGGTGACGCGATCGTCAGGCACCCCGGCGTCGGGAAGGTCTCCTTCACGGGCGGGACCGCGACGGGCCGGGCGATCGGCGCGGCCGCCGCGCAGAAGATCATGCCGGTCTCGCTGGAGCTGGGCGGCAAGTCCCCGACGATCGTGTTCCCCGACGCCGACCTGGAGCAGACGCTCGCGGGACTGCTGTTCGGCATCTTCTCCTCCTCCGGGCAGAGCTGCATCGCGGGATCACGGCTGTTCGTGCACGCCTCGGTGTACCGGGAGGTCGTCGACGCGCTCGTGGACCGCGCCCGGAGCCTGCGCGTAGGCCCCGGCGACGACCCGGCCACGCAGGTCGCGCCGCTCGTCGCGCACGCGCATCGGGACAAGGTCGCCGCGATGGTCGACCGGGCCCGGAAGGAGGGCGCCAAGGTGCTGTGCGGCGGAGCGGCGCCCGAGGGGGAGGCGTACGAGAAGGGCGCGTACTACCTGCCGACGATCCTGGAGGGCCTGCCGAACGACGCGGAGACCTGCCAGGAGGAGATCTTCGGGCCCGTGCTCGTCGCGCTGCCGTTCGAGGACGAGGACGACCTCGTCGCGCAGGCCAACGACTCGGTGTACGGGCTGGCGTGCGGGATCTGGACACGGGACTACCGGAAGGCCGCGCGGGTCGCCCGCCGGATCGACGCGGGCACCGTCTGGATCAATACGTACAAGCAGTTCAGCGTCACCACGCCGTTCGGCGGGATGAAGGAGAGCGGGATCGGCCGGGAGAAGGGCCGCGAAGGGATCTTCGGCTACATGCGGCAGAAGAGCCTGTACTGGGAGCTGACCGAGGCGCCGCTGCCCTGGGCGCTGTGAGTCCCGCGAGTCCGCGGCCCGGTCGTCCCCGCTGGGGCGGCCGGGCCGTCGCGGTTGGGCGCCCGGCCGAGTGCTCGCGTCCCCGCATACCCTGTGCGCCGGAGAATCCGCAGGTCAGAAGGGGGAAGTCGATGAAGGCGAGCCCGAGGCCCGCGCCCGGACGCCGTGCCGACGGTCAGGGCCTGGCGATCCGGCGCAGACGCCGCGCCGGCGCTTTCTCGGCCGCGGCGGTGATCGCCTCTTCGAGCATGACCAGGCTGTCGGCGATCTGAGTGCGCTGGGCCGGGGTGAGGGTGCCGAGGAGGTGGTCCTCGTTCGCCATGTGGTGCGTGAAGACCTCGTCGATGAACGCCAGGCCCGCCGGGGTCAGCTCGGCGAACATGACGCGCCGGTCGTTCGGGTGCGGGCTGCGGCGGATGAATCCGAGCCGCTCCAGGCTGTCGAGCCGGCCGGTCATCGCGCCGCTGGACAGCAGCGAGGACTCCGCGAGTTCCGACGGCGTCTTGCGGTACGGGGCGCCGCCCCTGCGCAGGTTGGCCAGCACGTCGAAGGACTTGGGCGTCAGGTCGTACGGGGCGAGGAACGTCTCGAGGTCCTGGCGCGAGAGCTCGGCGACCCTGCGCAGCCTGCCGAAGACCCCGATCGGGGAGGCGTCGAGGTCGGGCCGTTCCCGGCGCCAGTCGTCGAGTGCCTGTCCGATCGCGTCCATTGCACAGTCCCGTGGGGTGAGGCGAAGCGGATCCGTGGGGAGCCGTCCGGAATCATAGCGCAACCAAGATATCTTGACACAAGTAATCCTGTAACCAGATACTTGACTCTAAAGTAATCGCGCCGCGTCCCCGCCCCCCGGCGACGTCGCCCGCCCGACCGCCGTCATGGACGGACGGGCCAGTTCTCAAAGAGGTCACCGATGCACACTTCTCTCGCCGCGCCGCCCAAGGGCCGCCTGGTCCGCCGCGCGCTTCCCGGCCTCGCCTTGACGCTGACCGCGGCGCTCGCCCTGTCGGCCTGCGGAGGCTCGGACTCCAACGAGGACGCGAACGGACTGACCAAGGTCAACGTCCGGACCGACGTGTACTTCACCGGCTCGGTCCTCCCCCTCGTCGCCGGGGTGGAGCAGGGCATCTTCGAGAAGCACGGCCTGAACGTCACGCTCAACGCCGGCAAGGGCTCGGCCACCACGCTGCAGACCGTCGCCAACGGCTCCGACGACATCGGCTACGCCGACGCGGGCGCGCTGGTCCAGGCCGTCGGTAAGAAGATGCCGCTCAAGATGGTCGCCGGCATGGTGCAGTCCTCCCCGCTGGCGGTCTTCGTCCGGAAGGACTCCGGCATCACCAGCGCCAAGGACCTCGCGGGCAAGACCGCCGGATACACCGCGGGCTCCGCCGCCGAGACGCTCTTCCCGGCGTTCGCCAAGATCAGCGGCCTCGACCCCGAGTCCGTCAAGCTGAACAAGGTCGACATCCCCACCCGCGACAGCCTGTTCGTGCAGGGCAAGACCGACTTCAGCTTCGGCCTGCTCAACGTCACCGAGCCGAACATGACGCTCAACTGCTGCGAGCTGACCGCCCTCGGCTACGGCGACGCCGGGCTCGACGTGCTCAGCTCCGGCATCGTGACCTCCGACAAGTACCTCGACGGCAACGCCGAGACCGTCCGGAAGTTCCTCGCCGCGACCGCGGAGGCCGTGGAGGCCGCCAACACCGACCCCGACGCGGCCGTCGAGTCCTTCTTCAAGGTCGCCACGACGAGCACGCTGTCCAAGGAGGTCGTCAAGGAGCAGTGGCTCGCCACCGCGAAGCTGGCCACCTCCGCGCGGACCGCGGACGAGCCGTTCGGCTGCACCTCCACCGCGGACTGGGAGAGCACCATCAAGCTGATGGAGGACTACGCGGGCGTGGAGGCCGGCGCGGTCACCCCCGCGGGCGCGGCCAGCAACGCCTTCCTGTCGCAGTGTTCCGACGCCCTGGGTGAGGAGTAGGCGATGGCAACGGCGACCGCCCCCTTCGTCGCGTTCGACCGCTTCACCAAGTCCTTCGACTCCGTCACCGCGGTCAGTGAGATGTCCTTCGAGCTGGAGCGCGGGGAGTTCCTCGCGATCGTCGGCCCGAGCGGCTGCGGCAAGAGCACGCTGCTCATGGCACTCGCCGGACTGACCCAGCCCACCTCGGGCGAGGTGCGCGTGCAGGGCGAGCCCGTGCTCGAGCCCTACACCGACCTCGGCATCGTGTTCCAGAACGCGGAGCTGCTGCCCTGGCGCACCTCGATGCAGAACGTGCTGCTCCAGTCGGAGATCCGGCGCTCTCCCAAGGGCCCGTCCGAAGAGCGCGCGCGTGAGCTGCTGCACCAGGTCGGCCTGGCCGGGTTCGAGGACAACTACCCCGACGAGCTGTCCGGCGGCATGCGCCAGCGCGTGGCGCTGTGCCGCGCGCTGCTGCACGACCCGGACATCCTGGTCATGGACGAGCCGTTCGGCGCGCTCGACGCGCTGACCCGTGACCAGATCCAGATCGACCTCCAACGGCTGTGGATGGACCGCCGCAAGACCGTCGTCTTCGTGACGCACAGCATCGACGAGGCGGTCTTCCTCGCCGACCGAGTGCTGGTCTTCTCGCCCCGCCCCGCCCGGATCGCCGCCGAGTTCCGGGTGCCGCTGGAGCGGCCCCGGCACCTGAGCGCCCGGACCGGCCGCGAGTTCACCGACCTCGTCGGTGAGATCCGCGGCGTCTTCGAGAACCTCGGCGTCCTGAGGGAGGAACCCAAGTGAGCACCGCACAGGACGTCCGGCGGACGAACGCGGCGGGCGGCGCGGCCGTCGGCAAGCCCAAGGGCAGGTCCGCGGGCAGGCGCTTCCTCGAATCCCGCGCCGCCGACTGGGTGCTGCCCCTGGTCCTCGTGGCGATCGTCATCGGGATCTGGCAGGCGGTGTGCGCCTCCGGCGGCGTGGAGGAATACGTCCTCCCCGCGCCCGGTGACGTCGTCGTCAAGATGTTCGGCGACCTCGGCATGTTCGCCGAGCAGTCGGTGCCGACCCTGGTCGCGATCTTCGTCGGGTTCGCGCTCGCCGTGCTGGTCGCGCTGCCGATCGCCGTCGGCATGGTCTACAGCGACATCGTGCGGCGCGCGGTCTACCCGCTGCTGATCATCGCCCAGGTGGTGCCGAAGGTGGCGATCGCGCCGCTGTTCATCATCTGGTTCGGCTTCGGCCAGCTGCCCAAGGTGCTGATGGTCGCGCTGATCTGCTTCTTCCCCGTCGTCATCGACGCGCTGGTCGGCTTCCGGGCCACCCGGCCGGAGAGCCTGATGCTCGTCCGGTCGATGGGCGCGAGCCGGTGGCAGGCGTTCTGGAAGATCCGCTGGCCGTTCGCGCTGCCGAGCATCTTCGCCGGTCTCAAGGTCGGCATCACCCTCGCCGTCGTCGGCGCGGTCGTCGCCGAGTTCGTCGGCGCGGACACCGGCCTCGGCGTGGTGCTCATCAACGCGCGCGGCGACATGGACAGCCTCACGGTGTTCGCGTCGATCGCCTGGCTGACCGTCGTCGGCTTCGTCCTCTTCGTCATCGTCGAGCTGCTGGAGCGGATCCTCGTCCCCGGCAAGCGCGGCGGACGCTCGCACGAAGCCTCGGGCTCTCTGTGACCGGCGACGCGGCGTCACCACGCGGGACCCAGCGGGCCGTGGTGTTCGGCGGGCCGGACAGGGCCGAGATGGGGGAGGCGCCGATGCCCGCCCTGGAGACCCGGGCGGCTCCCGGCGTGCTCCCGCGCCGCTGCGACCACGCGGTGATCGTCAGGACGCTGGCGACGTGCGTGTGCGGGTCCGACCTGCACACCCTGCACAACCCGGGTGCGGCGCCCGGCATGGTCCTCGGGCACGAGCTCACCGGCGTCGTGGTCGAGGTCGGCCGGGACGTCCAGCGGGTCAAGGTCGGCGACGTGTGCTCGGTGCCGTTCAACGTCGCCTGCGGGCGGTGCGCGAACTGCCGGGCGGGCCTCACCGGGCACTGCCAGGGCACGAACCCGGCGCGTCCGGGCGCCACCTACGGGATGGGCGAGGCGTTCGGCGGCTGGGCGGGCTTCCAGGCGGAGTACTCGCTCGTCCCCTACGCGGACTTCAACCTGTACGTCTTCGCCGACCCCGACCAGGCCAGGGAGCGCCTGCTGGACGTCGCGATGATCGGAGACATCCTGCCGACGGGCTACCACGCCGCCCGCTCGGCGGGGGTCGCCCCCGGCTCGACCGTCTACGTCGCGGGCGCGGGGCCGGTCGGACTCGCCTCGGCGGCGGCCTGCCGGCTGCTCGGCGCGGCCGCGGTCGTCGTCGGTGACTTCAACGCCGAACGGCTCGCGCACGTGCGGTCCGTCGGGTTCGCCACGGCCGACCTCGCGGCGGACGGCGCACTCGCCGACAAGCTCGCCGAGGTGCTCGGGGTGCCGCACGTCGACGTCGGGATCGACTGCGTCGGCGCGTCCGACGCCGCGGTCATGAACGCGGGCGCGGAGGGGATCACCCCCGGCGCGCGGGCGCTCAACGACATCATCGGGGTGGTCCGTCCGGGCGGGGCGGTCGCCGTGCCCGGCGTCTACTCGGCGGGGACGCCCGGGGCCCGGCCGTCGCTGGGCGTCTGGCTCGGCGGCGTCTGGTCCAAGGCCATCACCGTGACGTCCGGGGCCACCCCCGCCCGCGGTTACCAGGACGACCTGGCCACCGCGGTGCTGCTCGGCGGTTTCGGCATCGGCGAGATCGTCCGCGCCACCGAGATCCCCCTCGACCAGGGCGCGGCGGCCTACGCGCGGTCGGCGGCGGGCGCGAGCAGCAAGTTCGTGCTCGTCCCCTGACGGGCGTTCTCCGCACCACGACGACGAAGGCCCCCGCCACGATGTGGCGGGGGCCTTCGAAGGCGCTGGGCCTTCGGGCCGGGGTCGTCAGACCGCGGTGAGCGCGGACTCCGACTCCAGCACGGCGGCCGTGGCGTTGACCACGGCGGCGATGCGGAGGGCCTCCTGGATGAGCTCACGGGACAGGCCGCCGTCGCGCAGCACCTTCTCGTGGGACTCCAGGCAGCGGCCGCAGCCGTTGATCGCCGAGACGGCGAGGCACCACAGCTCGAAGTCGATCTTGTCGACGCCGGGCTTGGCGATGATGCTCATGCGCAGCTTCGCCGGGAGGGTCGCGTAGGTCTCGTCACCGATGAGGTGCGTGGCCCGGTAGTAGATGTTGTTCATCGCCATGATCGCGGCGGCGCCCTTGGCCGCCTCGAACGCCTCGGCGGTGAGGTAGTCGCCCGCCTCGGCCGAGACGGCGGCGATGACCCGGCCGCTCTTGGTGGCGAGGGCGCAGCTGAGGACGGTGCCCCAGAGCTGCTGCTCGGTCAGCTGGGAAGTGGTGGTCACCGAACCCAGGTTGAGCTTGATGTCCTTGGCGTACGCCGGGAGGGCGGACTTGAGGTCGTCGATGCTCATGCTCAGGCGCCCGCGAGGAGCTTGCCGGCGTCGAGGGTGCCCTCGCCCTTGTTCCAGTTGCAGGGGCACAGCTCGTCGGACTGGAGGGCGTCGAGGACCCGCAGGACCTCCTTGACGTTCCGGCCGACGGAGCCCGCGGTGACCATGACGAACTGGATCTCGTTGTCGGGGTCGACCAGGAAGGTGGCGCGCTGCGCGACGCCGTCCTTGGTGAGGATGCCCAGCTCGGAGGCGAGCTCGCGGTTCAGGTCCGACAGCATCGGGAAGGGCAGGTCGGTCAGGTCGGGGTGGTTCTTGCGCCAGTTGTAGTGCACGAACTCGTTGTCGACGGAGGCGCCGAGCACCTGCGCGTCGCGGTCGGCGAACTCCTCGTTGAGGCGGCCGAACTCGGCGATCTCGGTGGGACAGACGAAGGTGAAGTCCTTCGGCCAGAAGAACACCACGCGCCACTTGCCCTCGTAGGACTTCTCGGTGATCGTCTCGAAGGCGTTGTCGGCGTCGAGGGAGACGCAGGCCGTCAGAGAGTAGGCCGGGAACTGGTCGCCAATGCTGAGCATGGGCCCTCCAAGGTCGAAATGGGGTCGGTGACTGCCGCCCAGCATCCCGCAGGTATCGTCATGTGAGAAATCGAGGGAACAGTGGTTTCTTGATAGGAGTTGGCTATCAGCCGTCCGACGATCGCCCAATTGAGGGCGTTTCTCGCTGTAGCGGACTATCTACACTTCCGGGACGCCGCGGCCGCGCTGCGCATGAGCCAGCCCTCCCTCTCGGCGGCGGTGGCCGCGCTGGAGGACACCCTGGCCACCCGGCTTGTGGAACGCACCACACGCAAGGTCCTGCTGACCCCCGCGGGCGAAATCGTGGCGCGCCGGGCGGCGATCGTACTCGCCGAACTCGACCGCATGGCAGAAGAGGTCGCCGCGGACAAGGGACCTTTGGCCGGACCATTGCGGCTGGGGGTCATTCCGACCGTCGCGCCCTATTTGCTGCCGACCCTTCTCCCCGCTCTTAATTGTGATTTTCCCGACATTGAGCTTTCTGTACGGGAAGAGCAGACGGCGATCTGCGTCACAGAACTCCTCGCCGGCCGCCTGGACGTGGTAGTGCTCGCGCTTCCGGTGACCGTCCCCGGGATCGTCGAGCAGGAGCTGTACCGCGAGGAGTTCGTCCTCGCCGCGCCGTGGGGCCTGGAGATCGTCGAGCCGGTGGAGCGCCAGGTGCTGAGCGACCTCGACGTGCTGCTGCTCAACGAGGGGCACTGCCTGCGCGACCAGGCGCTCGAGGTGTGCCGGGAGGTCGGCGCCAAGGCCGCCGCGGCCACCTACGCCACAAGCCTCGCCACGCTGGTGCAGCTGGTGTCCGGCGGGCTCGGCGTGACCCTGCTGCCGGAGTCCGCGGTACCCGTGGAGTCCGGAAGGTCGGGCATGGCCCTGCACCGCTTCGCCCAGCCCGCGCCCTCCCGCCGCATCGGGCTCATCCACCGGGCGACGTCGCCGCGCGCCGAGGAGTTCGGCCTGCTCGCCGCCACGATGCGCCGCGCGGTGCGGGACAAGGATTGGAAAGTCCACATAGCCGCCTGACCGGGCGGATCATGAGGCGGGCGCAACCTCAAGATTGCGTCAAGGGACCTCCATCTACTCACTCAACGTGAGCAGCGGGTGCGCAATGTGACCATGCTGAGCGTCATGGCCAAGCCTGCGCCCCGGTGACTCACGGTGGCGGGTCGGCCATCGTGTTGTTACTTTCTGTGCGCTGATCATGACGTTGAGTGGGGATAGGAGAGGTGTCCGTGCCCGTCCTTAGGCTTTTGCGCTGGTCGTCCGCCCATGTGCCGGCCCCCGCCCGGCGGGCCCTGGCCCGGCTCAAGGAGCACGGCCGCGCCGAGTTCCGGATCGACCAGGCCGCCTGGACGGCCGAGGGCGACCTCCTTCTGACCGGTTCCCGTGTCCCCCAGAGCCTTGTCCTACGGCACCGCCGGACGGGGCGTGAGGTGACCGTCCCGGGAACCGCGGAAGGCGTCCGGGTGCCTTGCACGCGCATCCTGTCCTTCGGGGAGGAGATCCCGCTCGCCAGCGGCGAATGGGAGCTGCGCGACGCCCGCTGGACGGGCAGGCGCCTGCCGCAGAAGCGGGTCGACGGCCTTCACGTGTTCACCCCGGTCCAGCGCGGCACCCGGTTCTTCCTGTCGGTCGCCGCGCACCACGCGCCCGACGAGCGGGGCCCGCGCGCCCAGGAACGCCTTCAGTCGGGGCACTACGCGGGCCGCAGGGCGCTCCCGCTGCTCGACCTGGTCGTCTTCGACTCGATGAGCGGCCGGGCCGCGTCCTGCAACCCCCGGGCGATCCACGACGAGCTGCTCCGCCGTGACCTCGGGCTCGATCTCGTCTGGATCAGCGCCGACGGGCAGTTCGCCGCCCCGCCGGGCGCGGAGGTCGTGCTGGCGGGCTCCCGCGCCCACTACGAGGTGATGGCGAGGGCCAGGTACCTCGTCGGGAACGTGCGGCTGCCGCGGTGGTTCCGCAAGCGCGAGGGCCAGACCTACCTCCAGACGTGGCACGGCACCCCGGTCAAGCACCTCGGCTTCGACATCGCGGTGCTGCCCGACCGGCGAGAGGCCGCGTTCGCCCACATCCGCGGAGACACGCCGCAATGGGACTACCTGATCTCGCCGAGCCCGTACGCGACGCCGATCCTTCGCCGCGCGTACGGCTTCGAAGGAGAAGTCCTGGAGGTCGGCTATCCCCGGAACGACACGCTGCACCGTCCGGACCGGGAGGCGAGGGCTGCCGCCGTACGGGCCAGGCTCCGGCTCCCCGAAGACAAGAAGGTCGTCCTGTACGCCCCCACCTGGCGTGATGACCTGCGCTTCTCCGGGACCGCGCAGGACCTCGCCCTCGACGTCGCCGACGCCCGCCGGGCCCTGGACGGCGACCATGTCCTGCTCGTCCGGGCGCACCGCAACGCCCGCAAGGGCGGCGGCTGGCCCCGCCCCGACGGCTTCGTGCGCGACGTGACCGCCTACCCGGACATGGCCGACCTGCTGCTGGCCGCCGACGTCCTGGTGACCGACTACTCATCGACGATGATCGACTTCGCGGGCACCGGCCGTCCCGTCGTGGTGTTCGCGCCCGACCTGGACCACTACCGCGACGAGGTGCGCGGCCTCTACCTCGACCTCGAGGAGAAGTCCCCCGGCCCCCTGCTGCGCACGTCCGGCGACGTCGTCGCCGCGCTGCGCGCCGGGGTGGAGCACGGCGCGGCGGAGGACTTCCTGGCCGAGTTCTGCCCGTTCGACGACGGGGACGCCTCCGGCCGGGTGATCGAGCACGTCTTCAAGGGGATGTGACATGCCGCCCGTGCTGAGCGTGGTCGTCGCGTTCACGGCCTCCGACGGGCTCGGCGACACCCTCGCCGCCTTGGCCGCGGCCGGGACCGGGATCGGGACCTACGGGACCGGGTTGCGCGTGGTGATGGTCGACGCCGGCGCCCTTGACGGCGCCGACACCGTGGCCAAGGAGTACGCGGCCGCGGACGAGCGGTTCGCCCTCGTCAGGGGCGAGGCGGGGGAGGCCCCGCGCAACGTCGGCGTACGCCACGCCACGGGCTCCTACCTGGCTTTCGCCGACCCGGGCGACCTCGTCTCTCCGGGGCCGCTCGTGGCGTCCCTGGAAAGGACCGGATCCGACCTGGCCCTGGGCAGGGCCGCAGGGGTGCGCTACCCCGACGGCCTGTTCACGACGGCCCGCACGGAACTCAGCCTGAAGAGCGAGCCTTTGCTCCTGCACCACCGCACGCTGGGCGCGAAGGTCTTCCGCAGATCGTTCTGGGACCGCCATGGGCTGTCCTTCCGCGACGGACCGGAGGCCGACCTCCTCCTGGTGGCCGCCGCGCACACCCTCGCCGGCCGGACCGACGTGCTCCCCGACCTCGTGCACGGGCATCCCGCGCCCGTCAGCCGGGATCCGGTCGCGCTGCTCGGGGCGCTCGCCGAGGCGTCGGCCCACCTCGCGGCGCACGCGCCGAGGCAGCGCGCCGAGTTCGACCGCAGCGCCGTCATCGGCGAGCTCACCGGGCTGCTGCACGCCGTGGCGCAGGTGGAGGAGGGCAGGGAGGACCTGTTCGAGGCCGCGCACGCCTACCTGTCCACGGTGTCCCGCGACCTGTTCCACCACGGCCCCGTCGCGCACCGGATGCGCTGCCATCTGACGGCCGAGGGCCTGCTCGAGGAATTCCTCGAGGTGACCAGGTACGAGCAGGCCTGGGGCACCCGCGCGGGCGTCATCCAACGCGGCATCCTCTGGCGGACCTGGTACCACCACTACCCGCAGCTCTTCGACAACCGGGTCCCGCAGGAACTGCTGCGCGCGGCCCAGGAGATGACGTTCGCCGCAGGGGTCGACGAGGTCGAGCACGTGCACGGGTCGCTGCTGCGGATCACCGGTCACGCCTACGTCGAGCTGCTCGACCTGTCCGGCACCGGCGACGGCGAGCTCCGGCTGACCCTCGTGGAGGCCGGGGGCCGGCGCCGCGTGCCCGTCGACCACCAGCGCGTCGACCGGCCCGACCTCACCGCGCGGTCCGCCCAGGCCGCGGCCGCCTACCGGGGCGGGGGGTTCGCGGCGATCGTCGACGCGGCAAGGCTCGACCCGGGGGAGTGGCGGCTCGAGGCGGTGTTCGCGCACCGCGGCGTCCGGCGCACCGCGTTCGTCGCGGGGCCCGCCGACCTGCGCCGTGCCCACCCGGCGGGCGTCCGGGTCGGCGCCGGCCTGTGGGCGCAGCCGGTGTGCGCCGGCACGTTCGCGCTGCGGGTCCGCCCGCTGCGCGCCCTGGTCACCGGCTGCTCGGTCGAGGACGGCGACCTCGTCCTCACCGGCTGGTCGCCCGAGGAGGACTTCCCGCTGCTCGCCGGATCCGCGGAGGCGCCGCTGGAGCTCACCGGTGAGGACGGGTTCCGCGCCCGCGTGCCCCTCGCCGTCCTGGGGGGCTCCGCGGGGACGGGCGAGCTGCCGCTCCGGCTCGGCTCGGCGCCGCTGACCGCGGGCGACCTGCCGCCCGTCGCGTCCTGCGGGCTCGTCCTGCGCCGCGACGAGGACGGCCTGCTCGCGCTCGCCAGGCGCCCCGCGGGGCCGCGGGTCCTGCGCGCGGAACCCGAGGGCGCGACCGGCGTGCTGCTGTCCGGCGACCTGGGCACGGGCCTCTGGCTGCGGCACACCGGCACCGGCGAACTGCGCGCGCTGCCCTGCGACGCCGACGGCGACGTGCCCGTCCGGTACACCGAGCTCGTCCCGATCCGCGGCGGCGAGTGGGACCTCGTCGACGTCGAGGGCACCGCCGCCACGATCGACCGGGCCGCCGCGGGGCGCCTCCCCGGGCCCCGCCGCTGCGGCAGGGCCGAATACGACCTGCGCGTCACCGCCCGCGACGGCCTGCGGCTGCGGATCAGGCCGGGCCTGCGCGACGAGGAGCGCGGCGGCTTCCACCAGCGCAGGCTCGCCGAGCAGCACTACCCGCGGCTGCGCGGCAGGCCCCTGTTCGACCGGGTGGTGTTCGAGGCGAGCGAGGGCACCCGCTGCTCCGGAAGCCCGCGCGCGCTCTACGAGGCGCTGCGTGAGCGCCGTCCCGACCTCGACCTCCTGTGGATCGCGCGGGACGCCTCCTTCGCCGTCCCCGACGGAGCCGACTGCGTGGTCCGCGACAGCGCCGAGCACTACGCCGCCCTGGCGACCTCCCGGTGGGTGGTCGGCGACGGGCTCATGCCCGAGTGGTTCCGCAAGCGCGAAGGCCAGGTGTACGTCCAGACCTGGCACGGCGCGCCGCTCGCCGGGCTCGGATTCGATCCGCGCGAGCCGCGCGGCTTCGCCGAGGCCGCCCGGCAGGAGCGGATCGCCGCCGACGTCGCCCAGTGGGACCACCTGGTCTCGCCGAACGCCTACAGCACCCAGATCCTCCGCAACGCCTTCGAATACGACGGGCCGATCGTGGAGTCGGGGTACCCGCGCAACGACGTGCTCGCGGCGCTCGACCTCACCGAGGCGTCCAAGGCGGCACGGGCAAGGCTCGGGCTGCCCTCCGACGCCCGCGTCATCCTGCACGACCGCGCGCTCGACGTGGCCGCCCTTCGCGCTGAGGTGGAGCCCGGCACGGTGTTCCTCGCCGCCGCCGACCGTGACCCCACCGACCTGTGCCTGGCCGCCGACCTGCTCGTCACCGGGGTGTCGGCGCTGATGTTCGACTTCGCCGTCACGGGCCGTCCCGTGTACTGCCACCGCCCCGTTTGGCACCGCAAATACTTCGACGTCGTCCTGGAAGGGCCGGGGCCCGTGCTCGACGACCTCGGCGACCTCGCCGCGGCGCTGCGCGACCCGTGCGGCTCCAGCGCGGGGTTCGCGGCCCGGTTCTGCCCCCTGGACGACGGCCTCGCCTCGGCGCGGGTGCTCGGCAGGGTGTTCGACCGGCCCCGCGACGACCGGGTCTTCGGCGTGTCCCGCAAGAAACGCAAGAGGAAGGCCCGATGAGCCCTCGGCTGAGCGTCGTCGTCCCGATCTACAACGTTGAGCGCTACCTGCCCGCGTGCCTGGACTC
Source organism: Actinocorallia herbida (assembly GCF_003751225.1). Lineage (NCBI taxonomy): Bacteria > Bacillati > Actinomycetota > Actinomycetes > Streptosporangiales > Thermomonosporaceae > Actinocorallia > Actinocorallia herbida. The sequence goes on along the minus strand of NZ_RJKE01000001.1, from coordinate 8,575,125 downwards.
GCTGGCCGCGCAGACCTTCACCGACCTTGAGGTGATCATGGTCGACGACGGCTCCACGGACGGCAGCGCGGTGATCGCCAAGTCCTACACCCAGCGGGACCGGCGCTTCACCCTGATCCAGCAGGAGAACCAGGGGCCGGGACCCGCCCGCAACCTCGGCGTCTCCCAGGCGCGCGGCGAGCTCCTGGCCTTCGTCGACGGCGACGACCTCGTCCACCGCGACGCCTACAGCAGCCTCATCGGCTCCCTCGACCGGACGGGCTCCGACCTCGCGTCCGGCGGGCTGCGCCGGTTCGGCAACCGGGGCGTCCGGCACTCCGAGCTGCACCGGGCCGCGTTCGCCGACGACAGGCTCGCCACCCACATCAGCCGGTTCCCCGACCTCGTCGCCGACCGGATCGTGTGGAACAAGGTGTGGCGCCGCGCGTTCTGGGACCGCGCCGGGCTCGCCTTCCCCGCCGGGCTGTACGAGGACATCCCCGTCGCACTGCGCTCGCACGTCCGGGCCAGGAGCGTCGACGTGCTGAGCGGGCCGGTCTACCTGTGGCGGGTCCGCGACGCGGGCGAGGCGTCGATCACCGAACGGTCCGGCGAGCCCGCCAACGCCTGGGACCGGCTCGCCGTGCTGCGCGAGATGCGCGCGGTGATCGCCGCCGAGGCGGCCGCCGCGCTGCCCGCCTTCGACCGGTTCACCCTGGAGTTCGACCTGCCGAAGCTGGCCTGGGCGATCGACGCGTCCGGCGACGCCGAGGCCGCCGCGCGGATCCGGGAGTTCGTCGGCGGCCTGGACGAGGGCGCGGGCCGCGACCTGCCCGCCTACGCCAGGCTGCGCAACCACCTGCTCGGCCGAGGGCTGCTCCCCGAACTCGGCGAGGTGCTCAGGTTCGAGCGCGAAGCGGGCTCCGCGCCCGTCCGGCCCTATGGCCGGCTGCGGCGGCGCTGGCTCGCCGACTACCCCTTCCTGCGCGACACGGAAGTGGCGGTCCCCGACGACGTGTACGACGTGACGTCGGAGCTGGCGCTCAGCACCCGGGTCAAGGACGTCTGGTGGGACGGCGACCTCCTGTGCATCGAGGGGTACGCCTATATCGCCAGGATCCAGACGAAGCCCGACGACCGGATGCGGGCCTGGGCCGTCGAAGGCAAGACGGGGAAGCGGCAGCGCTGCGTGCTGCGCAGGGTGCTCGCCCCGGAGGCCACCGTGGAGTCGGGGCAGTCCGCGGTCAGCCACGCCGAGTCGGGGTTCATCCTGGAGATCCCGGTGCTGCCGCGCGGCGACTGGCGGATCGTGGTGGAGCTGTCGTCGGGCGGGCTCAAGCGGAGCGCGCCCCTCAACCGGCCCGCCGCGGGACGCGCCTCCTGGACGCCGTACCTCAACGTAGGGGTCGGGTTCCGGGCGCAGGCCATGTACGACGACGAAGGGCTGTTCGTCCGGGTGCGGCGGGTGCGGTCCCTCGTGACGTCCGTGTCCATCACGCCAGAAGGGCTGCTGACGGTGCGGGGCTGGGTCTCCGCGAAAGGCGAGGCCGCGCTCATCGCGACGTGCGGGGCGCGGCGGATCGCGTTCCCGATGCGGCGCGAAGGCCAGATCTTCACCGCCGAGGTGCCCCTGGCCAAGCTCAACACCTCGCGCACCGAGGTGTTCTCCGGCGGCGCCCAGTGGGAGCTGCGGATCGCCGCCGACGACCAGAAGATCACGCCGCTCGTGGAGCCGTCCGTCGCGGAGGTCCGCTGGGCCGACGGGGGCACCGAGCTCGCCGTCACCCGGACCCGGTACGGGGCCGCCGCCGTCGTCGTCAGGCCGGCCGGGCTGACCGTCACCGACCTGCGCTGGGAGTACGGCGCGCTGGTGCTCCAGGGGGAGCGTTCGCCCGGCGCGCCGGAGCCCGCCGAGGTGGTGCTGCGCTGCGGGCACGACAGGCACCGGCTCGACGTGCGCTGGTCGGGGCCCGCCTTCCGGATCGCCTTCGACCCGGCCGCCCTGCCGGGCCCGCTCGGTGCGGCGCCGCTCGCGGGCGGCACCTGGGAGCTGCTCGCGGTCACCGGGGACACCGAGCGGCCCGTGGTCCTGGAACGGCGGCTGCTGCCGGTGCTGCCACCGGAGCTCAGGGCGGGGCGGCGCGTCTACCGGCCCACCTACGGCGAAGGGCTCCGGCTGCACGCGAGCCGGGCCCTCGCCGCCGACGAACGCGGCCCCTACGCCCAGCGGATGCTCCGCGAGGTCGACTACCCCAGGTACCGGACGGAACCCGTGCTCGACGCCGCGGTGTTCCTCAGCGGGCGCGGGGCGACCTGCGCGGGCGGGCCGCGCGCGGTGTTCGAGGAGCTGCGCGGCCGCGGCACCGGGCTCGACCTCGTCTGGCTCAGCTCCGACGACCGGTTCGTCGTGCCCGAAGGGGCCCGGGTCGTCGGAACCGGGACCCGCGAGGCGTACCGGCTGCTCGCCCGTGCGCGGCACGTCGTCACGGACGCGGCGCCGCAGCCGTGGCACCTGCCCGCGGAGGGCAGGACCTGGCTGCGGACCGGGCCCGGCACGCCGCTGTGCCGTCCGGCCGAGGCGCCGGGCGCCCAGGCGGACGTGCTGCTGTCGCCGGGCTCGGGGGCGTCGGCGCTGCTGCGCGCGGGCCTCGGGCACACGGGGGAGGTGCTGGAGATCGGCTCGCCCGCCAACGACGCGCTCTTCGCGCCGGACGCGGCGGCCCGCGCCGCGTCCGTCCGGGAGCGGCTGGGATTGCCCGCGGACCGCAGGATCGTGCTCTACGCGCCCGCGCGGCGGGCCGGGAAGACACGGGGCAGCGTCGCCCGCTTCGACCTGCGGATCGACCTTGAGGAGGCGCGGGCGCGGTTGGGCCGCGACCACGTGCTGCTGGTCCGGGCGCACCCGGGCACGGGCGGCGTCGGCCTGCGGAACGACTCGTTCGTCCGGGATGTCGGCTGGTATCCGGAGATGACCGACCTGCTGTTGATCGCCGACGTGCTGGTGACCGACTACTCCTCGATCATGTTCGACTACGTGCTCACCGGCCGTCCGATGGTCTTCCACCCGCACGACCTGGCCGGGCACGGGAAGCAGCCGGGCTTCCTTCTGCCCTACGAGGAGACCGTCCCCGGCCCCGTCGTGCGCGGTTCGGCGGAACTGGTCGACGCGCTGAGCGCGCTGGACGACGTCGCCGCCGCCCACCGGGACGCGATCCGCGCCTTCGCCGCCCGCTTCACCGCCGCCGAGACCGGCGCCGCGGCCCGCCAGGCGGCCGACCGCCTGCTCGCCGACTGATCAGTTCCCGCGCCGCCGCACCACGGCCCGCACCACCACGACCACCGCGAGCACGACGGCCAGCACCGGCAGCACCCGCCGCAGCACCGTCCCCCGCTCCTCGGGCCCCGCGCCGAGCGCCCCGATGCCCTCGGCGAAGAGGGCTTCGACGGGCTCGGGATCCTTCCCGCCGTCGTCCTCGGCGGCGGGGGCCGCGGGTGGTCCCAGGTCCTCGGGCGCGGCCGGGATCGGCTCGGGCTCGGACGCCGAGGGCTCGTCCGGGGCTTTCCGGGTGGGTTCGGGGGCGTCCGGGACTTCGGGTTCGGGGACGTCCGTGGGCTCGTCCGGGGACTCCGAGACGGGGGTCGTGGGCTCGTCCGGGGCCTCGGGGGCGTCCAGGGGCTCGGGGTCGAGGGGGGTCGGGGCGTCGGTGAGGGCGGTGGAGAGGGCCGCGGCGAAGCGGGTGAGGAGTTTGGCGCAGGTCTCGGTGAGCAGGGGGGCGGGGATGGTGGCGGCGCGGCCGGTGAGGGTGGCGCGGGTGTTGAGGAGGACGCGGGAGCCGGTGGGGGCGGGCAGGACCGTGGCCTGGAAGGTGGCCTCCGCGGTGCCGGGGCCGCGGGCCTCGCGGGCGGTGGCCTCGAGGATCGCGGTGCGGGTGAGATCGTCGACGACCGCGGTGCGGACCGTGCCCTTGAAGGTGATCGTGGTCGCGCCGAACTTGATCTTGACCCTGCCGCGGTGCTCGGCGTCCGCCGTGTCGTCCAGCACGACGCCCGGCATCAGCGGGGCCATCCGCGGGACGTCGAGAAGGGCGCGCCAGGCGGTCTCGGCGTCGGCGGTGAGCGCGAACTCGGTGGCGAATTCCATGGGACCTCCCTGCTCTCGCGCGAAACCCTACGGCGCTGGGGGATCGGCTGTCACAGGGACCGCCCCGGAGGAGGCCGCCACGGCCGGATGTGCGGGAGATCGCATGACGCGGGCCGCGATGCCGGGTACAGTTGCCCCATGTTCTCCGCCTTCTCGTGTTGTTGTCGCTGACCCGCGTATTCCGCCCCGTCAGTCGACCACCCGAAGGATCTTCGTTGAAGGCCGAGACTTTTCCTGACATCACCATGGCTCCGATCGCCCCGGTGAACCCCGATGCCCCGCCGACCGTCGGCCAGCTCGCCTGGCGTGTCAGTCAGGCCGCGGCCCGCCCCGACGCCTGGTGGCACCTGGTCACCTTCGTGCCCGGCGAGCGGATCCGGGTCGAACTCGAGGACGGGCTCACCCTGATCATCTGGCCGCCCGGCTTCCGGCTGTCCGCGCACGACCACGGCGGCCACCTCCAGGTCATGGCGGTGATCGCGGGCGAGCTCGCCGAGGTCGTCGTCGGCGACGACGGCGCGACGGCCCGGCCGCTGCGCGCCAACCGGGTCCGGGTGCAGGCGGGCGACCGGATGCACGAGGTCGTCAACCCGGGTGAGGGCTACGCCGTCACCCTGCACGCCTACGCCTGACCGCTACGCCCGATCTTCGCGGCGGCCGCGGCTGAGCCCGCGGACCAGCAGCACCACCGCGTAACCGACCGCCAGCGCGGGCAGCAGGTACCGCATCGGCGCGAGGTCCACCCAGGACAGCGCGGCCCCGCCGAACAGCGCGGCGACGATGAGGAAGAACACCCCGCCGACGAAGGCTCCCGGATCGGTCTTATGCGCCACCGCGCACCACCTCCACATCGCCGACGATGCCCTTGACGTGCACCTCGAGCGTCGGCGGGTTCTGGCCCGACCCGTCGAGCACCTGGTCGACCTTGACCCGCGGACCGCTGTTGATCTTCTTGTCGACGGTGATGTCGCCGAGGCCCGTCGCGGCGTGGAGTTCGACCCGGGCGTGCGCGGGCAGCACGATCCGGATGCCGCCGAGGCCGAGCCGCGCGTCGACCCGGTAGCGGGCGCCCGGGGTCAGCGCGAGCGTGGTGAGGTCGAGCTTTCCGGTGCCCGCGACGATCCGGTACGGCTGGGTGGATCCCGGGTCGACGGGCCGCCACTCGACGTCGCCGAAGCGGCTGCCGGCCGGGAGTTCGGTGGTCGCGGTGCTGGTGAGCAGCGCCAGCGACAGCAGGGCGCCGACCCCGACGAGCCCGCGCGGCCTGCCGAACCAGGTCCCGGTGACCAGGCCGAGGCCGACGACGGCGAGCGCGGCGCTCAGCGCGAGCTGCTGGAGGTGGTCCTGGCTGAGGCCGGCGTTGTTCCCGACCGCGGCCGCCGCCGCCCCCGCGAGGACCAGGGTGGTCAGGGTCAGCCACTTGCCGCCGCGCTTGCGCGGGCCGCAGGGCGAGGTGGCTCCTGCGGGCCGCTTGACCTCTCCGGGGGGCGGGACCGCGGCCCCGGGAACGGCTCCCGGGGCCGCGGCGGGCGCGCTCAGGTCGACGCCGATCCCGCCGAGCGGCCGGGCGGGGATGGGCCGCAGCGTCGCGAGGTCGATCCACTCCGCCTGCGCGGCGGGGCGCGGGCCGCCCGTGACGCCGGCGGCGCCGGACGCCTTGGCGGGCTCCGGGCCCAAGGGCTCCCCGCGCAGCCCGTCGGGCAGGGTCCGCGCCGCTTCGACGAGGTCGACCCCCCGGGTCTGCGCGATCATCCCGATGAGCAGCACGATCATCAGCGCCCCGAGCACGCCCGCGTCGAGCCCGCCGGTCGCCCCGCTGAGCACGATGTCGAGCACGACCCCGCCCGCGAGCGCCACGCCGAGCAGCGAGAGCACCGCGGACCCGGTCATGACGCGCCGGGCACTGCGTTCGACGAGTCCCGGACCGCCATCGGGCTCGGCCATCAGGACCGCCGCGAGGATGTACAGCGGGATCGCGGTCCACGTGACGAAGACCAGCACCCCCCACCCGATCCGGAACACCAGGGGGTCGATCCGCGTGTACCCGCCGAGCCCGGCGCACACCCCGGCGACGAGGCGTCCGTCGGCCCCCCGGGCCAGCCTGTCGGTCGTCATGCCCCCATGGTCCCCTGCCCCTTCCCGCCGCGGTATCCGGGACAGCCCTGACCCGACCCTGATTCCCGGGACGTCACCGGGCCCCGCGCCGCGAGGTGCGGTGCAGGATGATCACGAACGCCGGGACCCCGATCAGCGAGGTGACCACCCCGACGGGCACCTCCTGCGGGTCCAAGGCGGTCCGGGCCGCGGTGTCCACCCAGACCAGGAAGATCGCCCCGGTCAGGGCGCTGACGGGCAGCAGCCGGAGGTGCCCGGGCCCGGTGAGCGCGCGGGTCGCGTGCGGAAGGACCAGGCCGACGAACCCGATCGCGCCCGCCGCGCTGACGAGGGCCGCGGTGAGCAGCGCCGTCGCGCACAGCAGCACGATCCGGGTCCGCGCGACCCGGACGCCCAGGGCCACGGCGGCGTCCTGGCCGAACGCGAAGGCGTCCAGGTCGCGCGCGTTGCTCAGACAGATCAAGAGGACGACCGCGAGGACCGCCGCGCAGACCCGGACGTCGGTCCAGGTCGCGCCGCTGAGGGAGCCGAGGAGCCAGAACAGGACGCCGCGGGTGGTCTCGGCGTCGGCCGAGGTCAGGACGATGAACGAGGTGAGCGCGGAGAACAGCTGCATCGCGGCGACGCCGGAGAGCACCACCCGGTCGGTGCTGCCGCCGACCCGCAGGCCCAGCAGCAGGACGAGCCCGAACGAGAGGATCGCGCCCGCGAACGCGCCTCCGGAGACCGACAGCACGCCGCCGCCGAATCCGAGCACGACGACGAGGACGGCCCCCGTCGAGGCGCCCGAGGAGACGCCGAGGACGAACGGGTCGGCCAGCGGGTTGCGCAGCAGCGACTGCATGACCGCGCCGCACACCGCGAGGCCCGCCCCGCAGACGGCGGCCAGGAGCGTCCGGGGCAGGCGCAGCTCCCACACGATGCCGTCCCGGATCGGCGTGAGGTCGGCCGCGCCGAAGCCGAGATGGGCCGCGACGACCCGCCCGACCTCGGGCACCGTGAGGTCGGCGGGGCCGATGGTGATCGCGATCGCCACCGAGACGGCGAGGGCGACGGCCCCCGCCGTCCACAGCAGGGGTCCGCGCGGCGCGGCTCTCACCCGGCGAGCCCGAAGCGGCGCAGCGCCTCGGCGACGAGCTCGACGCCTTCGACCGTCCGGATCGTCGGGTTCATCGCCTGCCCGCTGAGCAGCACGTACCGCTGGTTCTTGACCGCCGTCATCTCCCGCGTGACGGGGTGGCCCTCAAGGAACCCGATCTTCTTGGCCGCGGTCTCGGCGGTCTGTGATCTCCGGGTGAGGTCGCCGATGACCAGGACGTCCGGGTCGCGTTCCGCGACGGTCTCCCAGTTGATCTGCGGCCACTCGTCGGTGGTGTCGTCGAACACGTTCCGCAGCCCGAGCTCGTTCGTGATGACGCCGGGCGCGCCGCAGCAGCCCGCGAGATACGGTGCCTCGGCGTTGGCGAACCAGTACATGACCGACACGTCCGCGCCGGTGGCACTGTCCGCGGCGGCCTCGAGGCGGCCCCGGAGCGAGGCGACGAGGTCCTCGCCGCGCTCGGGGACGCCGAAGATCCGGGCGAGGTCGCGGATCTCGCCGTAGATCGCGTCCATGGTCAGCGGGGTGGTGCGGGACCCGTCTCCGGTGCCGCCGTTGTCCTTGCCGACGCAGTCCGACGGCGACAGGTAGGTCGGCACGCCCAGCTGCTCGAACCTGTCCCGTTCCGCGACGCCGCCCGTGCCGAGCGTGGAGGCGAAGGACGCGGCGACGAAGTCGGGCTCGGCGGCCAGGACGCGTTCGAACGACGGGGCGTTCTCGGCGAGGCGCGGCACGCCTGCGTCGGCCCCGGTGAGGCTTTCCGGCAGTGGGTCGGTCCAGGTCGCCGTCCCGGCGAGCCGGTCGGCGAGGCCGAGGGACAGCAGGATCTCGGTGACGCCCTGGTTGAGCGAGACGGCCTGCCGCGGCGCGGCCTCGACGGTCGTCTTCGCCCCGCAGTTGTCCAGGGTGAGCGGGTAGCCGGACGGCCCGGACGCGGTGGTCTCCGCCTTTCCGGAATCGACGGCGCAGCCCGCGGCGAGGACGGCGAGCAGGGCGAGGCAGGCGGTGGGGCGTGCGAAGGGCACGGTGATCCTTCTGGCGTCGAGGGCTCAAGCGCGGAGCCCGTCCGTACGGGGGACGCCTCCCGGAGGAGGCCGCCAGCAGGTCTTCGGACTCGGGTTCCGCCGGACACGGCGCCTTCCCGGGGATCGCTCCCCAGTGGCCTGATGCCGTGCCCGTCACCCTCACCGCTGCGCGTCAGCTCCGGATTCGCACCGGATTCCCTGGCCCGTGCAGAACGGGCGCGACTGGCCCGGCGAAGCTATCAGGAGGCTCCGGGCCACCCTGACGCGACCCTGAGAGGGAATGGGGGTGGTTCCCCGATGCGCGCGGGCCGTGGAGGGTGTGGAATCGGGGGATGGGGTCAGAGGGCATCGTCCGGCTGGAGCGCCGCCGGGACGGCAGGTTGCTCGCCGGCGTGTGCGCGGGGCTGGCCGGGCAGTTCGGGCTGGAGCCCGTTGTCGTGCGGCTGGCGTTCGTGGTGCTGGGCGCGGCGGGGGTGTACGGGATCGCGGCCTATGCCGCGTTCTGGATTCTCACCCCCGCGCGCGACGAGGAGCGGCGCAGGCGCGATCCGGCGCAGCTGCTCGCCTACGCGCTCCTCGGCGGCGGCCTTTCGCTGCTGACGGGGGTGTCGGGGCTGGCCCAGATCGCCCTGTGGCCGGTCCTGGTCGTCGGGATCGGCGCGGTGATCCTCTGGCAGCAGGCGGGGCGCGACCAGCGCGAGCGCTTCGTCTCGCTGCCGCAGGGCATGTGGTGGCGCAGCCTCCTCGGCGCGCTGCTGGTGACGGCGGGGATCGGCGGGTTCTTCGCGCAGCGGGTGTCCCCGCAGGACATCCCGCAGGTGCTGCTGGCCACCGCGATCATCCTCACCGGGGTGACCGTCGTGATCACCCCCTGGCTGGTGAAGCTCTGGCAGGAACTCGACGCGGAGCGCGCCGAACGCGTCAGGTCGCAGGAGCGGGCCGAGGTGGCGGCGCACATCCACGACTCGGTGCTGCACACCCTGACCCTCATCCAGCGCAACGCGCACGACCCGAAGGAGGTCGCGCGGCTCGCCAGGTCCCAGGAGCGCGACCTGCGCGCCTGGCTGTACCAGCCCAAATCCGACTCGTCCCGGATGTTCGCGGCGGCCGTCCAGGAGACGACCGCCGAGGTGGAGGACCTGCACGGCGTCCCGATCGAGGTGGTCTGCGTCGGCGACTGCCCGCTCGACGACCGGATCGGCGCGATGATCCAGGCGGCCCGCGAGGCGATGGTCAACGCCGCCAAGTACTCCGGCGCCCCCAACGTCTCGGTCTACGCCGAGGTCTCCGGCGACGATCTGGAGATCTTCGTCAGGGATCGGGGCAAGGGGTTCGACCTCGAAGGGGTCCCGGCCGACAGAATGGGCGTGCGGGGTTCGATCATCGGCCGGATGGAACGGCACGGCGGTACCGCCCGGGTGCGCAGCGCCCCCGGTGATGGCACCGAGATCAGGTTGGAGCTGAAGAAGTGACGCGTGTGGTGCTGGTGGACGACCACCAGATGTTCCGGACCGGGGTCCGCGCCGAACTGGGTCCGGAGATCGAGGTCGTCGGCGAGGCCGCCGACGTCGACTCGGCCGTCTCGGTGATCGCGGCGACCTTGCCCGAGGTGGTGCTCCTGGACGTCCATCTGCCGGGCGGCGGCGGGGTCGAGGTGCTGCGCCGGGTCCTGCCGTCCAAGACCACCAGGTTCCTCGCGCTGTCGGTGTCGGACGCGGCCGAGGACGTCATCGGGGTCGTCCGGGGCGGGGCGCGCGGCTATGTGACCAAGACCATCTCCGGCCCCGAGCTGACCGCCGCGATCGGCCGGGTGGCGGAGGGAGACGCGGTGTTCTCCCCCCGCCTGGCGGGATTCGTCCTTGACGCGTTCAGTGCGACCGACGCCCCCGCTGCCGATCCCGAACTCGACCAGCTCACCGCGCGCGAGCGCGAGGTGCTGCGCCTCATCGCGCGCGGCTACGCCTACAAGGAGATCGCCAAGGAGCTGTTCATCTCGGTGAAGACCGTCGAGACGCACGTCAGCAGTGTGCTGCGCAAGCTCCAGCTCTCCAACCGGCACGAGCTGAGCCGCTGGGCCGCCGCCCGCCGCCTCGTCTGACCGCCCCGGCTACGCGGGGGGAGCCAGGTCGAGGACGGCCGAGCCGTCCGTCACCTTCTGCCCCTTCGTCTCGCGGAGGCCGAGGTAATGGGCGGTCTCCGGGTCGACGAAGATCTCCCGCAGCACCCCGTCGGACCCGTCGATCCCGAACGACGTCGCGGAGCGGCCGATCCAGTCGGTCGCGTTCTCGGTGGTCTTGACGCCGGGCAGGGCGCCGAGCGCGTCGATGAGCTTGCGGCGGCCTTCCTCCGGGCGCAGGGTCGCGGCGAGGATCTGCTGGATCCTGCGGAACTGCACTTCGACGAGCCCGTCCTTCCCGGATCCCCCCTTCTCGATGTCGATCGCCAGTTCCTTGAGCTCCTCGATGACGTCCTCCACCGAGGTCCCGTCCCCCTTGCCCTCGAATTCCGGCGCCGCGCGCTGAGGTCCCTTCCGCACGACCCAGACCCCTGAGGGGTCCTTCGGGGACGGCAGGGCGGCGTCGGAGGAGTCGCAGAGCTTGCCGGTGGGGTCGGGGGGCGAGCCCAGGACGCAGCCGTCCGCGGTCTGCGCGTAGGTGACGGTGAGCGGGCCCTTCGCGGACTTCTCGGCGGGCCAGGAGGCCGGGTCCGTCGCCGCTTCCAAGAGGTCGTGGATCTCGGAGGGCACCGGCACGGCGGTCATGTCGTCGGTCTCGGCGGTCGTGGCCGTGACCGCCGGGTTCGCGGACGGAGCGGAGGCCGGCGGGCTGCTCGCGCCTTCGCCGCCGGACCAGAGGACGGTCGGAACGGTGATGATCGCGGCGGTCGCGGCGGCGGCGACGGCCAGGGCGGGCCAGCCGCGCGGGGACGGGAGGCGGCGGACGCGGCCGGTGAACTCGGGGGCGGACAGGGGCGGCGGGGTGTGTTCGAGGCTGCGGCCGAGGTCGCGCAGGTGCTTCAGGTCGTCCATCGGGATCACTCCTCGTCCGGGTCGGTCAGGGGGTTGCCGCCGAGGGCGGCGCGGGTCTTGCGGCGGGCCCGGTTCAGCCGGGACCTGACGGTGCCGACGGGGATGCCGAGGGCGCGGGCGGTCTCCTCGTAGGTGAGGTCGGCCCAGGCGACGAGCAGGAGGACGTCGCGGTCGCCGGTGGCGAGTCCGGCGAGGGCCGCGGCGAGCGCCGATCCGGCCGCGGTGGCTGTGAGATCCATCACCACGCGCTCGTCGTCGGCGGGCGCGGAGAACTCCGCGTGGGTGCGGGCCAGTGCCCGGTATCGGGTGATCTCGTCGCGCCGGTGGCGGGCCACGAGCCGGGTCGCGATCCCGTACAGCCAGGGCCGCGCGTCGGGGTAGGCGGAGTTGTACCGTGCCCGTTTCCGGAAGGCGGTCAGGAAGGTTTCGGCGACGACGTCCTCGGCGGCTTCCGGACCGATTCGTCGGGATACGTGCCGGTAGAGGGTGTTGGCATGCCGGGCGAAGAGACCGGAGAACAGCTCGGGTCGGTCCGCGGAGGCGACGATGAGGGCGGCGTCGGACATGGCCGGGTCCGCCGGTGCGGATCGCGGGGGACCGGCCGCTTCGGGGGGCGGCTCGGCCGGGTCCTGGGACTCGGGAGGTGTTCGGAGAACTGTCACGTCATGTTCTCTCCAGAAGCCGCCGCGGGGGTTCACGCTCGGGAACGAAGATCGGGCGGTTCGGCCGAAAGGCAAACATTTCGTCCCCGTCAGACGTCTTCATTATTGATCTACTGTTCGGGAGCGTGACCGATGGCGAAGGTATCTTGGCGGGGATGAAGCGCACGATCTGGATCACCCTGGCCTCCGCCGCGGCGTGGGGCACCGCCCATTTCCTGACCGGGCGGCGGGTGGTCGGCGCGCTGCTGCTGGCGCTCCAGGTCGCCCTGGCCGTCGGCGTGCTCGTGCTGGTCGGGCCGCTCGCCGACGACGCGACCGAGTGGTTCGTCCAGCCGCAGTGGCTGAACGTGCTGCGGGTCGGCATCGTCGCGACCGGCGCGATCTGGGCGGCGGTGATCGTGCGCTCCTACCAGCTGGTGTCGACGGGCCGTCCCGTGCTCGTCGGGTTCGTCATCGTGCTGTGCCTCGCCGTCGCCGCTCCGCTGGCCTACGCGGTCGAGCTGACCCGGGTCTCCCAGGACCTCGTCAACGACGTCTTCGCCAAGGGCACCAAGAAGAACCCGTTCAACGGGGTGGACCGGATCAACCTGCTGCTCATCGGCGCCGACGCCGCGCCCAACCGGCCGGGGGTGCGGACCGACAGCATGACGGTCGCCAGCATCGACACCCGCAAGGGCACCACGACGCTGTTCAGCCTCCCGCGCAACCTCGAGGACGTGCCGATGCCGACCCCGGTGTCGCAGGCGGCCTTCCCCGACGGCTTCCAGGGCGACGGGGCGGGCAGCCCCGGCCTGCTCAACGAGGTCTTCCAGTGGGCCGAGGACCACCCGGACATCGTCCCGGGCGTCGCGGACGGGAAACGCGGCCCCGACCTGCTCAAGGACACCGTCGGGGGCGTCCTCGGCCTCCAGGTGGACTACTACGTGATGGTGGACATGGCCGGGTTCGCCCAGCTCGTCGACGCCGTCGGCGGGGTCCGGATCAACGTTGCCGAGGAGCTGGTCTACGGCAAGCAGAGCCAGGGCCGCATCCCGGCGGGCGACCAGATCCTCACCGGCGAGCAGGCCCTGTGGTTCGGCAGGACCCGCACCAACAGCGACGACTACAACCGGATGGGCCGGCAGAAGTGCCTGCTCTACGCGCTGTCCCAGCAGGCCGACCCGGGCACGCTGCTCACCAGGTTCCACGGCATCGCGGGCGCCGCCAAGCGAGCGGTCTCCACCGACCTGCCGTCCAACGCGCTGCCCGGGCTGATCAGGCTGTCGAAGAAGATCCGCGGCAAGGACGTGCGGAGCGTCCAGTTCGTCCCGCCGCTGATCAGCACCGCCTACCCGGACTGGGAGCTGATCCGCGCCAAGGTCACCGAGACCCTGGCCGCCAAGCCGGCCCCGGCCAAGAAGCCGACCGCGGTGGTCGGCCCGGCCGCCGCGACGACCGCGCCGGAGACCCCGGCCGCCGAGGCGACCGCGACGGAGCCGGCCGAGCCGGACTCCCTCGCGACCACCTGCGGCTGAGGCGTTACAGCTTCTCGATCGGGGCCCAGCGCAGCACGAGGTGCTTGACCCCTTCGCCGCTGCCGAAGTCGACGGACGCCGCGGCCTTGTCGCCGACGCCGTCCACCGCCACGACGGTGCCGAGCCCGTACTTGTCGTGCGTGACGCGGTCGCCGACGGCGAGGTTCGGCACCGCGCGGTTGCCGGGCGAGCGCGCCCCCGCGCGGGAGGCCGCCGACGCCAGCGCGGGCGCCGTGATCGGCTCCGCGGCCTTCTCGACGAGCAGGGTCGGCGGGATCTCCTTGAGGAACCGCGAGACCGGGTTCGACTGCGGCGCGCCCCACGACGAGCGCATCTGCGCCCGGGAGACGTGCAGCCGCTCCCGCGCCCGGGTGATGCCGACGTAGGCCAGGCGGCGCTCCTCCTCCAGCTCCTTGGGGTTGCCGAGCGCCCGCAGGTGCGGGAACACGCCGTCCTCCATGCCGGTGAGGAACACCACGGGGAACTCCAGGCCCTTGGCGGTGTGCAGGGTCATCAGGGTGACCACGCCCGCGCCGTCGTCGGGGATCTGGTCGGAGTCGGCGACCAGCGAGACCCGCTCCAGGAACGCGGTCAGCTGGTTCGGCGGCTGGGCGTCGGCCTCCTCGCGGTCGGCGTCGCCCTCGGCGAACAGGTCCTCGAACTCCCGCGCGACGTTCTCCAGCTCCTGGAGGTTCTCGACGCGGGTCTCGTCCTGCGGGTCCTTGGACGCCCGCAGCTCGGCCAGGTAGCCGGTCTTGTCCAGCACCGCCTGGACGATCTCGGCGGGGCCGTGCCCGGCGACCATGGCCTGGAGCTCGTCCAGCAGCGCGACGAACTCGTTGATCGCGTTGAGGGAGCGGGTGGCCAGGCCCGGGACGGTCTTGGCCTCGCGCAGCGCCTGCCAGAACGAGATCCGCGACCGGGCCGCGTGCACCTCGACACAGGCTTCGGCGCGGTCGCCGATGCCGCGCTTGGGCACGTTGATGATCCGGCGCAGCGAGACGGTGTCCTCGGGGTTGGCCAGCACCCGGAGGTAGGCCAGGAGGTCCCGGATCTCCTTGCGCTCGTAGAACCGGACGCCGCCGACGACCTTGTAGGGCAGGCCGACCCGGATGAAGACCTCTTCGAACACCCGGGACTGGGCGTTGGTCCGGTAGAAGACCGCCACGTCGCCGGGCTTCACGGCGAACTCGTCGCCGAGCCTGTCGATCTCGTTCGCGACGAACGCGGCCTCGTCGTGCTCGTTGGAGGCCGCGTAGCTGGTGATCTTCTCGCCCTCGCCCTGGTCGGACCAGAGGCGCTTGGGCTTGCGGTCGCCGTTGCGCTCGATGACCGCGTTGGCGGCCGACAGGATCGTCTGGGTGGAGCGGTAGTTCTGCTCCAGCAGGATCGTGGTCGCGTCCGGGTAGTCGCGCTCGAACTCCAGGATGTTGCGGATCGTCGCGCCCCGGAAGGCGTAGATCGACTGGTCGGCGTCGCCGACCACGCACAGCTCGGCCGGGCCGAGGTCCTCGACGGGCGCGGCGAGGCGCCTGACGAGTTCGTACTGGGCGTGGTTGGTGTCCTGGTACTCGTCGACGAGGATGTGCCGGAACCGCCGCCGGTAGTGCTCGGCGACGTCCGGGAAGATCTCCAGCAGGTTGACCGTGGTCATGATGAGGTCGTCGAAGTCCATGGCGCCCGCCTGGAGGAGGCGGGCCTGGTACATCTCGTACGCCTCGGCCAGGGTCTGGTCCATGTGCGTGGTGGCCCGCGCCTTGAACGTCTCATAGTCGATGAGCTCGTTCTTGAGGTTGGAGACCTGCGCGGAGAACGACTTGGGCGGGTAGCGCTTGGGGTCGAGGTCCAGCTCGCGGCAGACCAGGGCCATCAGCCGCTGGGAGTCGGCCTGGTCGTAGATGGAGAACGAGCTGGGGTAGCCCAGTCGGGAGGCTTCGCGGCGCAGGATGCGCACGCAGGCGGAGTGGAAGGTCATCACCCACATGGCGCGCGAGCGGGGGCCGACCAGGGCGTCGATGCGCTCCTTCATCTCCCCGGCCGCCTTGTTGGTGAACGTGATCGCCAGAATCTGGCCGGGGTGGACGTCCCGCTCCGACAGGAGATGGGCGATCCGGTGCGTGAGGACCCTGGTCTTGCCGGATCCGGCGCCCGCGACGATGAGCAGCGGACCGCCGGCGTGGACCACGGCGGCGCGCTGCGGCGGGTTCAGCCCGTCAAGGAGAGGGTTCGAGGTTGCAGTCGACATCACCTTCGAGTGTATGGCCGACCGCCGACAGAGGGGCCTCTTGTCGGCATCGTAAGCAGAGCCTTACAGTCGGCGCATGCTCCAGAACGCGACTTTCTCCGCCCTGACGGCGGCGGCACCGGACCGCGTCTTCCGGCACCTCGCGATCGCCGAGGCCTGGCCGGTGTGGATGCGCCTGCCGACCAAGGCCCGCCGGGCCGTCGACGGGGCGCCGGAGCCCGACGGGGTCGGCGCGGTCCGCGCCATTTTCCCGGTGCGCGAGCAATGTGTGGCTTACACACAAGATGAGCACTACGCGTACGTCATGCTCTTCCCCCGGCCCATCAAGGGCTATCGGGCCGATGTCCGGCTCACCCCGAAGGGCGACGGGACGCTCGTGGAGTGGAACGGCCAGGGGGCGCCGTACATCCCGGGCACGGGCCCGCTCGTCAGGGGCGTGCTGTCCTTCGCCGCGCGGGTCCTCGCGACGCTGCTCGTCCGGCACGCCGCGCGGTGCGAGCCGGGCTGTCCCGCGCATGGGTGAAGTGCTTGATCGGGACCTTTTGCCCTAGTCATGGACCCTGTGGACCCCCTCATTTGAGGGGGTCTTCTTCATTTGGTTTCGTCAAATTAGTAACAGTTGTCCGAAAGCGGTCAGAACTTAGAGAACCACGACGAATGCCGCAATAGTGCTTCTCTGTTGATCTATGGCGGAACCAGGGCGGGGGCCCCGACCGAGCAGTCGACCGGGCGTTCCGCGTCGACGGGGCTCCGCCGTATCCAGAGAGGGATGGTCGTGAAGCAGGTCGTCGTACACAAGAAGGGCACGGTTTCGTTGCGGGGGAAGGCGAGCGCCAAACACGCGTGACCGACGGACCGGTCCCGTGCCCTACGGGACCGGTCCAATTCGTGCGCCTCCCTGCCAACCCGGAGCTTCCCCCCACCCGGAGACATCCGTGCCCCTCCTGACGGTCGACACGCCCGTCCTTCCCCAGGGCCTTCCGCGGCTCCTGGCCACCGCCGACGCCGACCGCGGCACCGGAGGCCCGTACGCCGCCGCGGCGGTGCTCGCCCGAGCGCTGTTCCCCCGGGCGCCGGCCGAACTGATCGCCGCCCGCGACATCGAACTGCGCGCGATAGCCCCGGACCTGCCCGTCCCGCTGGCCCGGGCGACCCTGTCGGACACGGTCCCGCGGCCGGAGCGGATCCTCATCCCCGCGCCGCAGCGGACCCTGCGCGTCGCCAACGGCTTCGCCGAGTTCGTCCGCGACGCGCTCGCCGGGCCCGCCGCCTTCCTCGTCACCGGGTACGCCGCCGCCGACCCGGCCGACCGCGAGATCGTCGACGTGCTCGTCCGGCGTGTGCCCGACCTCACCGTCGTCGTCTGCGACCTGCCCGATCCCGCCGCGGGGTCCGCGCCCGCGCCGTTCTGGGACGGCCCGGCGGACGGGTCCGCGGCGATCCGCGCGGCCGTCGAGTGGTGCCAGGAGCGCGGCTGCCACCACGCCGTGGTCGAGCTGGGACGGCGCGGCCTCGCCGTCGCGGAACCCGACGGCGACGACTGGTGGGCGATCGTGCACGCGGTCGCCGTCGGCCTCGGGGCGCTGGAACGCGAAGAGGAGGCCGAGGAGGTGCTCGGCATGGCCCGCTCGGTCACCACCGACCCGGCCAGGCAGTCGACCATGGCCTACACCAGCGCCATGCTGCTGACCCGGCACCACGATCCGGCCCGCCGCGACCTGGAGGCCGCGCTCGGCTGGGTGAACATCGGCATCGCGCTGTGCGGGCTGCTGCCCGAGCAGGCCGACCGGGCCGTCAAGCTCGGCTTCGACATGAACGGCAAGGCGCTCATCAAGTCGCGGCTCGGCAGGCCCGGCGAGGCCATGGAGCTGGTCGAGGCGGCGATCGCGCTCGCCGACGCCGACCTGGCCGACGGCGCCCAGCGCATCCACCGGCTCGTGCTGCGCGCCAACCGCGCCCAGTTGCGCGTCCGGGCGGGCGACCTGGACGCGGCCCTGGCCGACCTCGACGCGGTCATCGCCGCCGACCCCGGCTACCCCGACTACTACATCGACCGCGGCAACATCCTCGCCGGGCTCGGCCGGGAGGACGCGGCGCTCGCCGACTACCGGACCGCCGCGCGCGTCGGGCCGCCCTTCGCCGAGGCCTACTTCAACTGCGCCGAGATCGGCTACGCGCGCGGCGACCACGCGGGGGCGCTCGCCGACCTGGACTACGCGCTGGAACTCGACCCCGATTTCATCGACGCCCTGGTCAACCGGGCCGGGCTGCTCACCGCGGCCGAGGAGTACCCCCGGGCCCGCGCCGACGTCGACCGCGGCCTCGCGGTGGACCCCGGCAACCCCTACCTGCTGTGCGCGCTCGGCCAGATCGAGCAGGCCGCGGGCGATCCCGTCAGGGCCCGCGCGGCCTTCGACGGGGCGGTGCGCGCCGACCCGTCGCTCGCGGTCGCCTGGGCCGGCCGCGGCATGCTCGCCTACGCGCGCGGCGAGGTCGAGGCCGCCATCGCCGACCTGGGCCACGCCGTCGACCTCGCCGAGGAGCCGGGCCTCCTGTTCAACCGCGCCCTCGCCCTCCGCGCCGCAGGCCGCTCCGCGGAGGCCGCCGCCGACCTGGCCCGCGCCCACACGCTCGCCCCGGACGACCAGGAGATCACCGAGGCCCTCGCCGCCGCCGGCACCGCGGCCCCTCCGGGCGCCGCCTGACCCGAGCGCGCCAGGCCGGATGCGATTTATCCCGCTTCCTCATGGACCGTCGTGCCGGATACCGGGGGGACGGGGAGGGGGTCGGCGAGGGCGCGGAGGGCGAGGACGACGAGGGAGGCGGTCCATCCGAGTGGGGCGACGGAGGCGGGGCGGTGCTGGTCGTCGACCTTCTCGGGCAGGACGCCCAGGGAGGTGCGGTGCTCGGCGAGCCAGTCCAGCCAGGACCCGGCCTGGACCGTCCGGCCGGAGGAGGCGTCGGCGAGCGCGAACATCGCGACCTCCGGCGTCCAGGCGGTGGTGGCGGTGCCCGCCCAGTTCTCCCCGGGGAGCAGGCCGCCGTTCTCCAGCCCGAGCCTTTCGACGGCCCGGCCGAGCGCGAAGTCCACGCCGAGGTCCGACGGCGCGAACGGCGGTGCGAGGAACGTCACGGACGCGTCCATGTCGCCGCCGTCGATGGGGGATCGCGGGTAGCCGTGCGGGCCGTACTCCCGCCGGATCGCCGCGTCCAGGACGCCCGCGGCCTCGCCCCACCGCGCGGCCTCCCCGGTGTGCCCGCCCTCGGCGGCCAGCGCCGTCGCCGACCGCAGTCCCACGAGCAGCGGCGCGGACACCCCGAGCGTCGGGCTGTCCGGGTCCTGCTCCGCCGACGGCTTGCGCTCGAAGTAGTCGGAGCCCGCCGGGGGCAGCCCGTCGGCGCCCAGATTCCCGGCGATCCAGTCGGCCGCCGCCTGCACCATCGACCACGGCGCGGTCGACTCGCCGTCGTCGGCGAAGCGTGCGGTGAACCACGTGGACCACAGCACCCAGCCGATCTCGTCGAGCTGGATCGCGCGGCCGTCGTCCACCGCGCTGCCCTCGGGCCGGTAGCGGGTGTCCCAGCTCCCGT
The DNA here is from genome assembly GCF_003751225.1 of Actinocorallia herbida. Classification (NCBI taxonomy): domain Bacteria; kingdom Bacillati; phylum Actinomycetota; class Actinomycetes; order Streptosporangiales; family Thermomonosporaceae; genus Actinocorallia; species Actinocorallia herbida. The sequence continues at coordinate 8,555,726 of NZ_RJKE01000001.1, read as the reverse complement.
CGCCGCCCTGCACCCGGGCCAGGAACGAGAGCACCGAGCGGGCCTCGTCCAGATGGCCCGTCACCGCGAAGGCCGCGGCGTGGAAGGCGGCGTCGCGCGGCCACACGTAGTTCCACATGCCGTACCAGGACGCGGTGGACGCGCCCGTCGGGGTCGTCAGCAGCCGCAGGTCGAGCAGGGCGCGCGCGGCCATCCCGCGGTGCTCCAGCGACCCGCCCGGGACCGTTCCAGAACGCAGCCAGTCGCGGTCGCCCTTGACCGCCGCCCCGACGCGCGGATCGGTGATAGGCACGGTCACCGCCTCGGACTCGCCGTGCGGGATGAGCATCGCGCGGCCGTCGGCGAGGCGCAGGACGGAGCTGTCCAGGATGTACGCGGCGCCCTCGGCGTCCGCGGGACTGACGGCGGCCTGCGCGTAAGGCCAGCCGCCGCCTCCGACGAGTCCGGGGCTCTCGTATCCGGGTGGGCCGGAAAGGGGATCGCGGGCGCTGCACGTGGCCACCGCCGCCAAAGTGATAAGTGCCACAGTCAGCCGCGCCCGGCGTCGCCACATCGGCCAGTCCCCCTGAATTCACCGGTAAATCCGCAGCTAGTAGATCAGAGGCCACCAAATCGTTAGTTAGAGGTTTCTTTCCCCTGTCTACCCATCGGTAAGCAACCCCGCTGGCCGGTGCTGTGGTGCCGGTTGGCTAGGCTTGCCTGCCGGAGCGGACCGCCGTGATTACCGCACGTGCGGTCATCACCCGTCGATCCCGCAGAAGGACGTCCTCGTGGACCTGTTCGAACATCAGGCGAAGGAACTCTTCGCCGAGTACGGCGTACCGGTGCCCACCGGCAAGGTCGCCAACACCCCGGCAGAGGCCAAGGCGATCGCTACCGAGCTCTTCGCGGCCGGCAGCAAGAAGGTCGTCATCAAGGCCCAGGTCAAGACCGGTGGTCGTGGCAAGGCCGGCGGCGTGAAGCTCGCCGACACCCCGGACGAGGCCGAAGCCCTCGCCACCCAGATCCTCGGCATGGACATCAAGGGCCACACGGTCCACAAGGTCCTGGTCGAGGAAGGCAGCGCCATCGCGCAGGAGTTCTACTTCTCCTTCCTGCTCGACCGCGCCAACCGGACCTACCTGTCGATCTGCACCGTCGAAGGCGGCGTCGAGATCGAAGACGTCCCCCACGACAAGCTGGCCCTCATCGCGATCGACGCCCTCGAGGGCGTCGACGCGGCCAAGGCCCGCGAGATCGCGGTCGCCGGCCGGCTGCCCGAGGTCGCCGTCGACGGCGCCGCGGACATCATCGCCAAGCTGTGGACCGTCTTCACCAAGGAAGACGCCACGCTGGTCGAGGTCAACCCGCTGATCCTCACCGCCGACGACCAGGTCCGGGCGCTGGACGGCAAGGTCTCGCTCGACGAGAACGCCTCCTTCCGCCAGCCGCGTCAGGCCGAGCTCGAGGACAAGGCCGCCGCCGACCCGCTCGAGGCGAAGGCCAAGGAGAAGGACCTCAACTACGTGAAGCTCGACGGTAACGTCGGCATCATCGGCAACGGCGCGGGTCTGGTCATGTCGACCCTCGACGTCGTCGCCTACGCGGGCGAGGAGTTCCCGGGCTCGCCGAAGCCCGCCAACTTCCTCGACATCGGCGGCGGCGCCTCGGCCGAGGTCATGGCCGCCGGCCTGGAGATCATCCTCTCCGACCCGTCGGTGAAGTCGATCTTCGTCAACGTCTTCGGCGGCATCACCGCCTGTGACGCGGTCGCCAACGGCATCGTCGCCGCCTACGAGCTGCTCGGCTCGCGCGGCGAGACCGTCGACCGCCCGCTGGTCGTGCGCCTCGACGGCAACAACGCCGAACTCGGCCGACAGATCCTCAACGACGCCGCGCTCGCGGGCGTCGAGCAGGTCGAGACCATGGACGACGCGGCCCGCCGGGCCGCCGAACTCGCTGCGGTAGGTGCGTAATGGCCATTTGGCTGACTGAGAACAGCAAGATCATCGTTCAGGGCATCACCGGCTCGGAGGGCTCGAAGCACGCCGCGCGCATGCTCCGCTCCGGCGCCAACGTGGTCGGCGGCGTCAACGCGCGCAAGGCCGGCACCACGGTGACGCTCGAGGGCAAGGACCTGCCGGTCTTCGGCACCGTCGAGGAGGCCATCAAGGCCACCGGCTCCGACGTGTCCGTCGTCTTCGTGCCGCCGAAGTTCACCAAGGACGCGGTCGTCGAGGCCATCGAGGCCGAGATCCCGCTCGCCGTGGTGATCACCGAGGGCGTCCCGGTCCAGGACAGCGCCGAGTTCTGGGCGCTGGCCGTCCAGAAGGGCGGCAAGACCCGGATCATCGGCCCGAACTGCCCCGGCATCGCCTCGCCCGGCAAGTCCAACGCCGGCATCATCCCCGCGGACATCACCCCCGCTGGCCGGATCGGCCTCGTGTCCAAGTCGGGCACGCTGACCTACCAGATGATGTTCGAGCTGCGCGACTTCGGCTTCTCGACCTGCGTCGGCATCGGTGGCGACCCCGTCATCGGCACCACGCACATCGACGCGCTCCAGGCGTTCCAGGACGACCCGGAGACCGACGCCATCGTGATGATCGGCGAGATCGGCGGCGACGCCGAAGAGCGGGCCGCCGCCTACATCGGCGAGCACATCACCAAGCCCGTCGTCGGCTACGTCGCGGGCTTCACCGCCCCCGAGGGCAAGACCATGGGCCACGCCGGCGCCATCGTGTCGGGCTCCGCGGGCACCGCGCAGGCGAAGAAGGACGCGCTGGAGAAGGTCGGCGTCCGCGTCGGCAAGACCCCCAGCGAGACCGCCCGCCTGATGCGCGAGATCATGAAGAACCTGTAGCCCTCACCGGCTCGGCGGGTCCGTTTCGACGGATCTGTCAGGTTCTGAACAGGCCGTCCTCCGTTCCGGGGGGCGGCCTGTTTTTCTGGGTTTTCTGGTTTTCGCCCGGTAGGTCATGCGACACGCCGGGGCGGCGCGGCGCGGGCGTCCGGCGGGGCTGCCAGCATGAACCCATGAGCAACGCCGAGCAGCCAGGACGAAGGCTCCGCGTCGTCCGCGACGGGGAGACCGCGCCGCCCCTGCCGGACTCCGGCACGGACGACCCGGCGGAGACCGCCGCCCCGGACGTCCCGGAGCCGGCCACGGAGGCCGCGCCACCCGCGCGTCCTCGGCCGTCCCGGCCCGCCCCGCCGCGCGGCAGCGCGCCCCCGGCCCGTCCGCTCGCCGTGACGGGCATGGTCGCGGCGGCCTGGTCGGTCGCGCTCGGCCTGGTGATCCTCACCACGGTGACGCTCGCCGGATGGGCCACCTCCGCGCACGAGGGCGCCTTCGGCGACGGCCTGCCCGGGGTCTTCCGGCTCGCCGTCAACTTCTGGCTCGTCGCCCACCACGCCGGATTCGACGCCGAGGTCGGCCGGGTCGGGCTCCTCCCGCTCGGGCTCACCCTCCTGCCCGCGGCCCTGCTGTACCGCAGCGGCGGCTGGATCATCCGCGCCGCCGAGAGCCGGTACCGCCAGCGCGTCGGCGTCCTCCAGGTGGCGCTGCTCCTCGCCGCGCCCTACGCGACCTTCGCCGTAGCGCTCGCGCTCATCGCCCAGATGCCCGACCTGAAGCCGTCGCCCTGGCAGGCGTTCCTCGCCGCGTTCACGCTGGCGATCCTCGCCGGGGGGCTCGGCGCGGCGCGGGCGATCTCCGCCGCACGCGGCCGGGTCCGCTCCGGCGTCGGGGCACTGCTGCGGCTCCTGCCGGAACGGCCCCGCTCGGTCCTCACCGGGGTGCTCGGCGCGCTCGCGGTGCTCATCGCGGCGGGCGCGATCCTCGTCGGGGCGTCCCTGGCCGTCCACCACCGCGAAGCCGCCGACCTGTACGCCATGCTCGCCCCCGGACGGCTGGGCGGTGTTCTGCTCCTGCTCGTCGAGCTGCTCTACCTGCCGAACGCGATCATCTGGGGCGTCTCCTTCGCGGTGGGCCCCGGCTTCGCCGTCGGCGCGGGGACGACCGTGTCGCCCACCGGCGTGTTCCTCGGCGCGCTGCCGACCTTCCCGCCCCTGGCGGCGCTGCCCGACCCGGGGCCCGCGCCCGCGCTCTCCCTGCTCGCGCTGCTCGCGCCGTTCGTCGCGGGGATCGTCGGCGGGGCGCTGACCGTGCGTTCCTTCCCCAGTACCGTCTACGAGGCCGCGCCGCTGTGGGGGTTCCTGTCGGGGGCGATCACCGGGGCCGTCATGACCGGGCTCGCGGCCCTGGCGGGCGGGCCCCTGGGCGACGAGCGGATGGCCACGATGGGGCCGTCGGCCTGGCGGGTCGGGCTGCTCACCGCGCTGGAAGTGGGCCTCGCGGCGGCGTGCGCGGCCTGGATCGTCAACTGGTGGATGTTCCGGGAGAAGCGCCCTTCGCGGCGGCGCGACCGGAGCCACGGCCGGAGCCGGCGGGAGAGGGCGGAACCGGAGTACGTCTACGACCACGAGGCGGAGGAGGCCGCGCCCGCGCCCGAGGCCCCGCAGGCGCCCCAGCCCGAGCCCCGGCGGACGCCCAATGACGACCCCTTCGCCTTCGTGGAGTCCGAGCCGATCCTGCGCCGCCGCGACTGACCGGCGCGGCGGCGCAGGATCAGCGCGACGGGATCAGAAGTACGCCCCGAGATCGATGTCGTTCTTTTCGAGGAAGCCGTCGGGCAGGTGGAGCACCGACTCGAACTTCGACTCGATCTTCGGCACCCAGAGGTCCTTGCAGTTCTGCTTGTCGGTCTCGGTGTTGACGGTCTGCTGGCACTCGGCCAGACCGCTCAGCTCCGGGTACAGGAACGCGCTGAACGTCAGGGAGAACGCCGAGAACAGGACCGCGATCAGGCCCATCACCACGCCCGCGATCACCCCCGGGGTCTTCGTGCCCTTCGCCGCGCGACGGGTCCGGACCGCGACGACGACCGCCGCGACGCCCAGGATGAAGCCCGCAGGCGGGAACCACACCATGAGGATCAGGGCGCCGAGGCCCAGCCAGAGCGTGCGCAGGCCCGCCCGGCTCTTGGTCTCCGCGGTCGCGGGGCCCTGCTCGTTCACCGAAGTCCTCCTGGGTTCTCGCGGCGTCCCGGCCGCTGCATGGGATCTTCCTGGCGGAAGATAGAGTTTTCGCGGCGGACGCATCCGCCGCGGTCCGGGGGAGCAACCCCCTGACCTGTAACGTTCTTCCGTCAGGAGAGTTCCGTTGACCGCCCGGCTCGTCGTTCTCGTCTCCGGAGCGGGGACGAATCTCCAAGCGCTGCTCGACGCGTGCGCGGACCCAGCTTATGGGGCGCAGGTCGTTGCCGTGGGCGCTGATCGTCCCGGTATCGCCGGACTCGACCGGGCAGAACGGGCGGGGCTCCCCACATTCGTCGCACAGGTGGGCGATTTCCCCTCCCGTGCGGCCTGGGACGAGGCCCTGACGGCCCTGGTCGCCGAGCACGAACCCGACCTCGTCGTGTCCGCCGGATTCATGAAGATCCTCGGGCCCCGGTTCCTCGACCGCTTCACCGTCGTGAACACCCACCCGGCGCTGCTCCCGGCCTTCCCCGGCGCGCACGCGGTCCGGGACGCGCTGGCCTACGGCGTCAAGGTCACCGGCTGCACCGTGCACTTCGTCGACGCGGGCGTCGACACCGGGCCGATCATCGCCCAGGAGACGGTCAAGGTCGGCTGGCACGACGACGAGGAATCCCTGCACGAGAAGATCAAGCAGGTCGAGCGGCGGCTGTTCATCGACGTCATCGGCAGGCTCGCCCGTAATGGCTGGACCCACCGTGACGAACGCCACGTGTCCATGAAGTGCAGTGTGTGCGCGCCCACCGAAGGCGCAGACGCCGAGAACAACGAGGAGGGGACCCAGCCGTGAGCCGGATCGCCATCAAGCGGGCCCTGGTCAGCGTCTACGACAAGACCGGACTGGAGGAGCTGGCACGAGGGCTGCACGAGGCGGGCGTCCAGCTCGTCTCCACCGGCTCCACGGCGGGCCGGATCGCCGCGGCCGGGGTACCGGTCACCAAGGTCGAGGAGCTGACGGGCTTCCCCGAGTGCCTCGACGGCCGGGTCAAGACCCTGCACCCGCGCGTCCACGCCGGGATCCTCGCCGACCGGCGGCTCCCCGAGCACGTCAAGCAGCTCGCGGAGCTCGAGGTCGAGCCGTTCGACCTGGTCGTGGTGAACCTCTACCCGTTCACCCAGACCGTCGCGTCGGGGGCCTCGCCCGACGAGTGCGTCGAGCAGATCGACATCGGCGGGCCGTCGATGGTCCGCGCCGCGGCCAAGAACCACCCGTCGGTGGCGGTCGTGACCTCCCCGTCGGCCTACGGCGACGTGCTCGCGGCGGTCGCCGAGGGCGGCTTCAACCTGGTCCAGCGCAAGCGGCTCGCCGCCCAGGCGTTCGCCCACACCGCGGCCTACGACGTGGCCGTCGCGTCCTGGTTCGCCGACGGCTACGCGCCCGACGAGGTCGGCACCGACTCCGGCTGGGCCGACTTCACCGGCACCACCGGGGTCCGCAAGGCCGTGCTGCGCTACGGCGAGAACCCGCACCAGCGGGCGGCGCTGTACACCACCGGCGAGGGCGGCCTCGCCGGCGCCGAGCAGCTGCACGGCAAGGAGATGTCCTACAACAACTACGTCGACACCGACGCGGCCCGGCGCAGCGCCTACGACTTCGCCGGGCCCGCCGTGGCGATCATCAAGCACGCCAACCCGTGCGGCATCGCCGTCGGTGCCGACATCGCCGAGGCCCACCGCAAGGCCCACGAGTGCGACCCGGTCTCGGCCTACGGTGGCGTCATCGCCGCGAACCGCGTGGTCACCGAGGAGATGGCGAAGCAGATCGCCCCGGTCTTCACCGAGGTCGTCGTCGCCCCCGGCTTCGAGCCCGCCGCCCTGGAGATCCTCAAGGCGAAGAAGAACATCCGCCTCCTCGTCGCCGAGGACCTGCCCCGCACGGCCCGTGCGGAGACCCGCCAGATCAGCGGCGGCCTCCTCGTCCAGACCGCCGACCTGGTCGCCGAGGGCGGCGACGAGGCCGCGAACTGGGAGCTCAAGGCCGGCCCGGCCGCTTCGTCGGAGCAGCTCGCCGACCTCCAGTTCGCCTGGAAGGCCATCCGCTCGGTCAAGTCCAACGCCATCCTCCTGGCCAAGGACGGCGCTTCGGTCGGCGTGGGCATGGGCCAGGTCAACCGCGTCGACTCCTGCGGCCTCGCCGTCACCCGCGCCGCCGACCGCGCCGAAGGCTCGGTGGCGGCTTCGGACGCCTTCTTCCCCTTCGCCGACGGCCCCGAGATCCTCATCAACGGCGGTATCAAGGCCATCGTCGAACCCGGCGGCTCCATCCGCGACGAAGAGGTCATCGCCGCCTGCGAAAAGGCCGGCGTCACCCTCTACTTCACCGGTATCCGCCACTTCTTCCACTAGCCCGACCCCGAACGCCCCCGTCTCCGTCACCGCGGAGCCGGGGGCGTTCTCCGTCCTCCACGCGCCGGACGTCGGCCGGGCCGTCGGCCCTGCCCGAACCGTCAGCCTTCCCGTTCCAGGGCCGTCAGCAGCGACTCCAAAAGCCCGGTACCGCGTCGTGGAGCGCGGTGCGGCGGCGGCGGCGGTGGCCGCGGGGGGCCGACCATGACGGGGTGGAGCACGCCCGCCTCGACCAGGATCTTGAAGTGGTGGGTGGCGGTGGACTGGTTCAGGCCCTCGTAGAGATCCGCGCAGGGGGTCTCGGCGGCGGGGTGCGCCGCCAGGCGGCGGACCCTTTCCAGGCGGACGGGATCGGCGCGATCGTCGTCGTCGGCGGGGCCGCCTTGCTGGACGTGAACCCCGAGGGGCGGCCAGGACCGGGACGCTCACCGCCATCGCGTTCAACGTCGGCATCGCCGCCGCGGCGCTCGGCGCCGCGGGACTCGCCCAGACCGGCTTCCACCCCCTGCCCTACCTCGCCGACGCGCTCATCGCCGTCGTCCTGATCGTCCTCCTCGTGGTGATGCGCGAGCCGCACCGTTCATTCCCGTCCGGCGGGCCGGGTCAGCCCGTGATGAGGGGGAGGGACGGGTCGGCGGCCCATTCGGTGAGGGAGCCGTCGTAGATGGCGACGTCGGGGCGGCCGAGCCGAGCGAGGTGGAAGGCCAGGCCGGTGGCGGCGATGCCGCTGCCGCAGTAGGTGATGACGTTCTTGGACGGGTCAAGGGCGTCGGCCTGCTCGAAGAGGGGGCGGACCTCTTCGGCGGACCTGAAGCCCGCCTCGCCGAGGAGCGCGGGGAAGGGGACGTGGGTGCTCGACGGGATGCGGCCCGGGCGCGCGTAGGTCTGCCGGGTGCCTTCGAACGTCTCCTTGTCGAGGGAGTTCACCAGGACGGTGGCGGGGTCGTCGATGGCGGCGAGGACGTCCTCCTTGGAGGCGAAGAGCCCGGGGCGGCGGTGCGCCTCGAACGTCGCCGGGGCATAGGACTCGACGCCGGTCTTCACCTCGTTTCCGGCTTGGATCCAGGCGGGGAGGCCGCCGTTCAGGACGGAGATGTCGTCGAAGCCCTCGTAGCGGAGGTTCCACCACAGGCGGGTCGCCCAGATGCCCAGGCCCTGGTCGTAGATCACGACGTGGGTGCCGGGGCCGACGCCGAGGGCGCCGAGCTTCGCGGCGAACTCCGCGCTGGGCAGGGCGGTGAAGGTGGTCGCGGCGGTCTCGTCGGCGAGGTCGTGCAGCAGGTCGGCGAAGACGGCGCCGGGGACGTGGGCCTTCTCGTAAGCCTGTCGGCCGGACTCGACGTCGTAGTACCCGTCGCCCTCCGGCTGGGTGAGGAACGTGGTCGCGTCGAGGATCCGGATCGCGGGGTCGCCGAGGTGTTCGTGCAGCCAGGCGGCGTCGACCAGCAGCGGGTGGCTCATGCGTGCTTCCTTTCGGACGGGTTCCCGGCGGACGCGCCGAGATCTCCTATAAAACCTACCTGTTAAGTGGTTAGATGCGCGCACGGGCTCCACGGGAGGGGTGCGGGGATGCGGCTTCCGCAAGGGGAACGGGCCTGTGATGCCGGAAGGTTCCGTGGTTTGCGACTTATGTCATGTGTTGTCCAAATCCTGGAGATGTTCTCTTCGGTCGACCCGGCCGCGCATCCGTCCCGTTTGGGTAGCCTCTGGCGGAGTCTTTGTGTCGGCTTTAACTCGGGGGGCTACCTGTGGACGTGGTCATGGGGCTGATGGTGGACAGTGCGTCCTGGGCCACGGAGGGGCGGGAGTACGTCGGGTTCGCGGCGGCGATGCTCGCGGCGATGCTGGCGGGGCAGGCGGGGTGGAAGGCGACGGACTGGGTGATCGAGCGCAGGGCCGCGCGCGACACTGAGCAGTAGGAAAAAGCCTGGCAAAACCGGACATATGCGGTGAAATCTCCGAGGGCTAGGGAACACCGGCCCTATGGACGAAGAGAAGCTGAGGGCTTTCTGGTCGGCCCGGCAGGGGCTTGACGGAGGGCTGGCCGGGGCCGGTCCCGCCGAGGTGCTGGCCCGGACGGGCTGGGCCAGGTCCGTCGGGGGGTTCAATCCCTATCTGACGATCTTCAGCCGGTCCGGGACCGGGAGGTCCGGGACCGACGCGGCGGTCGCCGACGGACGCATCTGCGAGATCCGCACCGCTCGGGGGCGCACCTACGTGCTGCCCGAGGACGACTACGGGCTCGGCCTGCGGATGGCCGCGCCCGCCGCCCGTGCCGAGATCGACTCCTGCGACGACCACGGTGTCGCCCACCCGACGCTCGACCGGATCATCGGCCTGATCCAGGACGCGATGACCGACGAGCCGATCGAGGCGTCCCGGCTCGACCTGCACGGGCTGCTCCCGGAAGGGGACGCGGGCAAGGTCGCGCTCAGCGCCGCGCTCGCCGTGCTGGAGGCGTCCGGCGACATCAGGCGGGTCCCGCTCGCCGGCCGGCTCGACCGCAAGGGGCACGGGTACGTCCGCTGGAGCCCACCGCACGTCCCGGAGTCGGCCGAGGCCCGCACGGCGCTCGCCGAACGGTACTGGCGGTGGATCGGGGTGGCGTCCCTGGCGAACTTCCGCTGGTTCTCCGGCCTGTCGGAGGAGGCCGCCCACGGCGCCGTCGCCCCGCTGGACCTGCATCCCCAGGTCGACGGGGACCTGCTCATCCAGGACGTCGACGAATACGGCGATTTCACCCGCCCGCACAGTCCGTCCTACGCCGTCGTAAGCGCACTGGACGGCCTCCACCACCTCCGGCACGACCTGCACGGCGTCCTCGACACCGAGCACGGCGACCTGCGCGGTCTGCCCGCCCAGGCGATCTTCGACCGGGGCAGGCTCATCGGCTTCTGGGACTTCGACCACGGTCGCGGCGAGATCGTCTACACGACCTGGACCAGGCCCGACGACGAACTCGAGGCCACCATCGACCGTTCCGGCGGCTTCCTGCGCGAGGAACTCGGCGACCTGCGGGGCAGCACCCCCGACAGCGTGCGCCCGCCCGCCCTCGCCTGACCCGCCGCCCCGCGGCGGTCCCACCGGCCGTCCGCTGGGAGAATGGGGCGACGCAGGCGAGGAGAGCAATGAGCGCAACGATTCTGGACGGCAAGGCCACCGCGGCCGAGATCAAGGCGGACCTCAAGCAACGGGTCGCCGCCCTCAAGGACAAGGGGGTCTCGGTCGGCCTCGGCACGGTCCTGGTCGGCGACGACCCGGGCAGCCACGCATACGTGAGCATGAAGCACCGCGACTGCGCCGAGGTCGGCATCACCTCGATCCGCGTCGACCTTCCGGCCGACGCCACCCAGGAGCAGGTGGAGGCCGCGGTCGCCGAGCTGAACGCCGACGAGGCGTGCACCGGCTACATCGTGCAGCTCCCGCTGCCCAAGGGCCTCGACGAGCAGCGCGTCCTCGAGCTGATCGACCCGGCCAAGGACGCGGACGGCCTGCACCCGGTGAACCTCGGCAGGCTCGTCATGCTCAAGGAGGCGCCGCTGCCCTGCACGCCCAAGGGCATCGTGGCGCTGCTGCGCCGCTACGACGTGCCGATCGCCGGCGCCGAGGTCGTGGTGATCGGCCGCGGCCTGACCGTCGGCAGGCCGCTGGGCCTGCTGCTGACCCGGCGCAGCGAGAACGCGACGGTCACGCTCTGCCACACCGGCACCCGCGACCTGGTCCGGCACACCCGCCGCGCCGACATCATCGTCGCCGCCGCGGGCGTTCCCGGGCTGATCACCGCGGACATGGTCAAGCCGGGCGCGGCCGTTCTCGACGTCGGGGTGTCCCGGGTCGACGGCAAGCTCGCCGGCGATGTGTCCTTCGCCGTGTCCGAGGTGGCCGGCTGGGTGGCGCCCAACCCCGGCGGCGTCGGTCCGATGACCCGCGCGATGCTGCTTTCGAACGTCGTGGAGTCGGCGGAGAAGTCGGTCTGATCTCCGTCGCGGAACCCCTGTGGTCGCCCAGCCGACCCCGCTGTCGGCTGGGCACTCGTCCGTTTCCGGTCAGCTGACCCGCGCTCGCGCGCGGGGCCTCCTCAGCTGGCTCGGCGGGTGACGGGGGTCCGCGCGGCGATGCCCGGACGGCGCGGTTCCGGAGGGACGGGCATGGCGGTCCGCTGCGGCGGTATCTGCACCGTCGGCAGCGGGCGTACCAGGCCCATGGCGATCACCTCGTTGGCGAGGCGGGTACGGCGGTTGATGCCCTCGGGGATGCGGAACTTCTGGTACAGCCGCAGCAGGTGCTGCTTGACCGCCGCCTCCGTCACGACGAGCTCCAGCGCGATGTCCTTGGCCGCGGCCGGGGCGACGAAGGCCTCGTCCGACAGCGCGGGACGGCACAGCGCCGTCAGTACGTCGAGTTCCCTTCGGGTGAGCTCGGGCGCGACGGCCCGGCGCAGTTCGGTCTCCGGATCTACCTCCTCGCGGGGGATGCCCCCCAAGCGGCCTCGGGCGGTGCCGAAGCTGATCACGTCTCCGTCTTCGAGGACCCTGCGGGCGATGGGACGTCCGTTGACCCTGGTCCCCGTGCGCGACAGGCCCATGTCGACCACGTAGACGTAGGGTCCTCGCCGGACGATCTCCGCGTGCAGTCGTGCCACGCTCGGGTCGTCCAGCCGGATGTCCACCCCCCTTCCTCTGCCGACCGTCGTGACGTCGGGGCGAAGCGGCACTACCGCGCCGCTCTCCTCGATGCGTATGAACGGCCCCTCCACTGTGGTTCCTCCCACTCAGTTAGCGACCCCTGTCGTGCGGGTTACCCGGAGCGTGGGAGGTCACACGACCTACTCGTGGGTAGCACTTTGACCGTCGCCGGGTTTGCCGTGGCAGGGCGTAAAATCGGCGGGTGATGACAGGCGAACGCTCGGGGTCCTCCGCGCCCCCTCCCGGCGGACCCGGCCAGGAGGGCGGAAGGCGGCGACGCCGTCGCGCGTCCGCCCGGCAGGGCTCCGGTCTCAAGGCCCAGGCGTACTACGCCGTGGTGGCCGGCGGGGTCTTCCTCGGGCTGTTCACCGCCTGGCAGAACTTCCGGGTCGGCGCCTATGTGATGGCGGCGGCACTGCTGCTCGGCGCGGGTTTCCGCGCCACTCTCCCCGAGTCCCGGCTCGGCTTTCTCGTCACCCGTAAAAAATGGACGGACGTGGTCACCATGGTCGTTCTCGGGGCGGGCCTGGCTATCCTCGCCTTCCTCGCACCGCGTGGCGGGTAAGTGAGCACTTTGTCAAGCAACGAAAACCGGGGGTGGCGGTCTAGACCTGTGAGCCCCCTCGGATACCCTCCCCAGTGAGCCTTACAAGGGACCGCAGGGGCGAGGAAAGGGAAAGCCACCAGCCATGCCCAAGATCAAAGTAGAGGGTCCCGTCGTCGAACTCGATGGCGACGAGATGACCCGGATCATCTGGCAGTTCATCAAGGACAGCCTGATCCTGCCTTACCTCGACGTCGACCTGAAGTACTACGACCTCGGTATCGAGCACCGCGACGCCACGGACGACCAGGTCACCATCGACGCCGCCAACGCCATCAAGCAGTACGGCGTCGGCGTGAAGTGCGCCACCATCACCCCGGACGAGGCGCGCGTCGAAGAGTTCGGCCTGAAGAAGATGTGGCGTTCCCCCAATGGAACGATCCGCAACATTCTCGGCGGTGTCGTGTTCCGCGAGCCGATCGTCATGCAGACGATTCCGCGGCTCGTGCCGGGCTGGACCAAGCCGATCATCATCGGTCGCCACGCCCACGGCGACCAGTACCGCGCCACCGACTTCGTCGTGCCCGGCCCCGGCACCGTGACGATCTCCTACGTGCCCGAGGACGGCTCCCAGCCGATGGAGCTCGAGGTCGCGAAGTTCCCCGGCGGCGGCGTCGCCATGGGCATGTACAACTTCGACGACTCGATCCGGGACTTCGCGCGCGCCACCATGCGCTACGCCCTGGACCGCAAGTTCCCGCTGTACATGTCGACCAAGAACACGATCCTGAAGGCCTACGACGGCCGCTTCAAGGACCTGTTCCAGGAGATCTTCGACGACGAGTTCAAGGCGGAGTTCGCGGCTGCGGGCCTCACCTACGAGCACCGTCTCATCGACGACATGGTCGCCGCGGCCCTCAAGTGGGACGGCGGCTTCGTCTGGGCGACGAAGAACTACGACGGCGACGTCCAGTCCGACATCGTCGCGCAGGGCTTCGGTTCGCTCGGCCTGATGACCTCGGTCCTGATGACCCCCGACGGCAAGACCGTCGAGGCCGAGGCCGCGCACGGCACCGTCACCCGGCACTACCGCCAGCACCAGCAGGGCAAGCCGACCTCCACGAACCCGATCGCCTCGATCTTCGCGTGGACCCGTGGCCTCGCCCACCGCGGCAAGCTGGACGGCACCCCCGCGGTCACCGACTTCGCCAACAAGCTCGAGCAGGTCTGCATCGAGACCGTCGAAGCCGGCCAGATGACCAAGGACCTCGCCCTGCTCGTCGGGAACGACACCCCCTGGCTGACCACGGAGGAGTTCCTGCACGCGCTGGACGTCAACCTCCAGAAGAAGATCGCCCTGTAAGGCGCTTCCGCGGAACCGTCCCCGGCACGGGGGGAGGGTTCCGCCTCGCCCTGCGGACTCGAAAGCCGCGCACCTCACCGGGGGTGCGCGGCTTTTCGTGCGAGGCGTCGCGATAGCCTGGCAGGCGCAGTATCTCGATACCGAGAGATCCCGCCCATCTTGGAGTGAACGCGAAATGACTCGCACCCCTGTCAACGTCACGGTGACCGGCGCCGCAGGCCAGATCGGCTACGCGCTGCTGTTCCGCATCGCCTCCGGGCAGCTCCTCGGCGCGGACGTGCCGGTGAAGCTCCGCCTGCTGGAGATCCCGCAGGCCGTCAAGGCCGCCGAGGGCACCGCGATGGAGCTGGACGACTGCGCGTTCCCGCTGCTCGCGGGCATCGACATCTTCGACAACCCGACCGACGGCTTCGCGGGCGCCAACGTGGCCCTGCTGGTCGGCGCCCGGCCCCGCACCAAGGGCATGGAGCGCGGCGACCTCCTCGCGGCCAACGGCGGCATCTTCGGCCCGCAGGGCAAGGCGATCAACGACGGCGCGGCCGACGACATCCGCGTCCTGGTGGTCGGCAACCCGGCCAACACCAACGCCCTCATCGCCTCCGCGGCGGCCCCGGACGTCCCGGCCTCCCGCTTCACCGCGATGACCCGCCTCGACCACAACCGGGCGATCTCCCAGCTCTCCGCCAAGACCGGCGTCTCGGTCAGCGACATCAAGAAGCTGACGATCTGGGGCAACCACTCTGCGACCCAGTACCCGGACATCTTCCACGCCGAGGTCGCGGGCAAGAACGCCGCCGAGGTCGTGGGCGACGAGAAGTGGCTCGCCGACGACTTCATCCCGACCGTCGCCAAGCGCGGCGCGGCGATCATCGAGGCCCGGGGCGCGTCCTCGGCCGCCTCCGCCGCCAACGCCGCCATCGACCACGTCTTCGACTGGGTCAACGGCACCCCCGAGGGCGACTGGACCTCCGCCGCGATCCCGTCGGACGGCTCCTACGGCGTCGCCGAGGGCATCATCTCCTCGTTCCCGGTCACCTCCGAGAACGGCGAGTGGAAGATCGTCCAGGGCCTGGAGATCAACGACTTCTCCCGCTCCCGCATCGACGCCTCGGTCGCCGAGCTCGTCGAGGAGCGCGACGCGGTCAAGGAGCTCGGCCTCCTCTGATCCCCGCGTAACCCCGCGAAAGCCCCGGAACCGATCGGTTCCGGGGCTTTCGTGGTCCCGAGACCCCGGCGTTCCTGCCGGGTTTTTCGGTTTCCTGGTGGTGGTCTTGGTGCGGGCCGGGCAGGGGAGTGCACGTGGAGACCACCGACGGGAGGAGAGGATCATGAGCGGCGGAAGACTCGACGGGACACGCGTGCTGGCGATCGTCACCAACTACGGGGTCGAGCAGGACGAGCTGATCGTCCCGGTGGAGCGGCTGCGCGAGGACGGGGCGGACGTGGAGATCGCGGCGCCGACGCGGGAACCGGTCCGGACGCTCGTGGGCGATGAGAAGCCGGGCGAGGTCGTGGACCCGACGGAGACGCTCGGCGAGGTGGACCCGGCCCGGTACGACCTGCTGCTGATCCCCGGAGGGGCGCTCAACGCCGACCACCTGCGGATGAACGACGACGCGCTGGAGATCATCAAGGACTTCGCGTCGTCCGGGCGTCCGGTGGCGGCCATCTGCCATGCGCCCTGGACCCTGGCCGAGGCCGGCGTCGTCCAAGGCAAGAACCTCACCTCTTATGCCTCGCTCCGGACCGACCTGCGCAATGCGGGGGCGTCCTGGGAGGACAGCGCGCAGGTGACCGACACCAACGGCTACACCCTCATCACCTCGCGGACGCCCGCGGACCTCGACCCGTTCGTCGAGGCGATCGAAAGAGAGCTGACTCCCGCCTAGTGCGCCGGGGCCTCGCCCGCGGAGATGGACTCCAGGGTGCGGCCCTTGGTCTCGGCGAGGCGGCGGCGGACGAAGACGAAGGACACGGCGGCGAACGCCGCGTACAGGAGGTAGGTGGCCGGAAGGCTCCACGCGCTGAGGCTGGGGAAGGTGAGCGTGACGAGCCAGTTGGTGAGCCACTGGGTGGCGGTGGCGACGCCCATGGCCGCGGCGCGGATGCGCAGCGGGAACATCTCGCCGAGGAGCACCCACACGATCGCGCCCCAGGACAGCGCGTAGAAGAGGACGAAGACGCTCGCGCCGATGAGGGCGGTGAGGCCCCAGCCGAAGGGGAGCACACCGTGCGAGGTGTGCGCGAAGGAATAGGCGGTCACCGCCAGGGCGACGGCCATGCCCGCGGAACCCGTCATCAGCAGGGGCCGCCGGCCCAGGCGGTCGACCAGGGAGATGGCGACGAACGTGCCGATGAGGTTGATGACCGACGTGAAGAGGCTGAGCAGGAGCGAACTGCTCTGCTGGACGCCGACGGACTGCCAGAGCGTCGAGGAGTAGTAGAAGATCACGTTGATGCCGCACAGCTGCTGGAACGCGCACAGGCCGAGGCCCGTCCAGACGATCGGCAGGAGCAGGCGCGGTCCGCGCAGGTCGGCGAAGCGCGCCTTGCGCTCGCTGCCGAGGCTCGCGCGGATCTGGGCGATGCGGTCGGAGGTGGCACCGCCCTCGATCCTGGTGAGGACGTCGCGGGCCTCGGCGTCCCGCCCGGTGCGCACGAGGTGGCGGGGCGATTCGGGCATGACCGCGGCGAGCAGGAAGTAGACCGCGGCGGGCAGCAGGTTCACGGCGAACATCCACTGCCAGGTGTGCAGCGGGCCGAGCGTCCCCGCGGAGCCGCCGCCCGCCGCGGCGAGCAGGTAGTTGACGAGCTGGGACACCACGATCCCGATCACGATCGCGAGCTGCTGGAGCGACGCGAGCCGCCCGCGGTAGGCGGCGGGTGAGATCTCGGCGATGTAAGTGGGCGCGATGACCGAGGCCATTCCGATGGCGACGCCCGCGGCCATCCGCCAGAACGCCAGGTCCCAGACGGTGAACGGCAGCGCCGAGCCCACGGCGGTGACCGCGAACAGGACCGCCGCGACGCGCTGGGCGCCGAGCCTGCCGAGCCGGTCGGCGATCCGGCCGCCGACGGCCGCGCCGATCGCCGCGCCGGGCAGGTCGGCGGCCACGACGAAACCCGTGACCGCCGGGTTCGTCGGGAACTCGGCCTCGATGCCGTCGATGGCGCCGTTGATGACGGCGCTGTCGTAGCCGAAGAGGAATCCACCCATGGCGGCCGCCGCCGCGTACGCGGTGACGCGCAGGAGATGGGGATCCGGCATGGGTGCTCTTTCGTCGGGGTCAGGCGATGGAGGCGCCGCCGTCTACGTTGAGGGCCAGACCGGTGACGTAGGAGGACAGCGGGGAGCAGAGCCAGAGAGCGGCCTGGGCTTGCTCCTCCGGCGTGGCGAGGCGGCCCATGGGGATGGTCTCGATGAGCTCTCGGGCGCCTTCCGGGTCGGCGGCCATCTGGCGTTCGACGGCGGGGGTGAGGGTGCGGCCGGGGCTGAGCGCGTTGACGCGGATGCCGTCGCGGGCGTAGGCGAGCGCGGCGCCCATGGTGAGGCCGAGGACGCCGGATTTGGCGGCGACCCACGGCGACAGCCCGCCGAGCACGTTGAGCCGGGGTGAGGCCGCGGTGTTGACGATCGAGCCGCCGCCGCCCTGCTTGCGCATCTGCTCGACCTCGTGGGTGAGCGCGGACCGGACCCCTTCGAGGCCGACGCCCATCACCCGGGCCCAGTCCGAGGGGCCCGAGTCGGCGCCGGGCGCGGCGGGGGAGCCGAGTCCTGCGTTGTTCACCGCCCAGTCGAGCCGCCCGTAGTGGTCGATGACCGAGGCGACCAGCAGTTTCAGGTCCTCGTTCACCGCGGCGTTCGCGGCGACGAACACCGCGGTGCCGCCCGCCTCCTGGATGAGCGAGACGGTCCGGCGTCCCTCGACGTCGTCGATGTCGCCGACGATGACCCGGCCGCCTTCGGCCGCGAAGGCGAGCGCCATCGCCCGTCCGATGCCGCGCGCGGCGCCCGTGATGAGCCCGGCCCTGCCTTCCAGCACGCCCCGCGTTCCGCTCACCCGTTCTCCTCCCGCGCTCTCCGGAGTCGTCGCCGATCGGTGTCCGGGGAAAACGCGGCGCGCGGCCAACGGGTGGCAAACGATCGCGCCCGCCCGGCCCCCGCGCGGACGGGCGCGGGCTCAGGTGAGGGCCGCGACCCCGGGCCCGGTGAGGTCGGCCAGCGCCGCGCGGCGGCCGGAGACGAGCAGCAGGAGCGAGGCGATGGGCCCAGCGGCCTCGGCGCCCTCGCCGGCCGTCCAGGGCAGGTCGGTGGCCACGAGGCGGACTCCTGCGAGGCGCTTTCGCGCGTGGAAGGGTGCGCCCATGGCGTAGACGAGGTCGGCGCAGTGGCGGGCGGCCTCAAGGGGCATGTCGCGGGTGACCCCGAGGGGGCGGGCTATGTCCTGCCCGTGGACGAGGACGTCCAGGAGGGCGTAAGACAGCTTCTGGCCTGGGGCGAGACGCCGGGAGCCGGCGGAGGCGCGCACGATCGCGGTGAGCTCTCCGACGGGCCGGCGCGCGTCGCGGCGGGCCGTCGTGTCGACGAAGCGGTCGAAGTCGCCGCGGGCGCGGAGGAGGCCGAGCACGGCAGGGCCGAGCCGGATGGTCGGCCCCGCGCCCACGTGCGCGGCGACCTCGCGGACGGTCCAGCCCGCGCACAGGGACGGGGTCGCCCACTGCGCGGGGGTGAGGGTGTCGAGGAGCGCGGCGAGGGAGGCGCGTTCGGCGTCGATGGTCCGCCAGATCGCCGCCTCGCTCATCCCGTTGCTCTGGCTTGTTCCGGTTTGCTGGCCCATGTCCGCTCCCGTCCGGCACGGGCCGCTAGGGTGACCCGTAACTAGTCAGTCTCTCTGTCCGACTCCTTCGCCAAATTAGGCAGAGAGGCTGACCATCGTCAAGGAGGTGCGCCGGTGTCCGACGAACTCGGTCTGGGAGTGCTGCTGTTCATCCCGTACCGCGAGATGGAACGCCGGGTCTTCGCCGCGCTGGCCGAAGCGGGCCACACCCTGACCCCCGCGCAGGCCCGGCTGCTCGCCCGGATCGACCCGGGCGGTTCCCGCGCCGTCGACCTCGCCGAGTCCGCCCAGGTGACGAAGCAGACCGCGGCCTATCTCGTCGACCAGCTCGAACGCGCCGGCTATGTCGAGCGGGTCCCCGACCCCACCGACGGAAGGGCCCGCCTGATCCGGCTCACCCCGCTGGCCGAATCGGCCCGCCCCGTCGCCGACGCCGCCACCGCCGCCGTCGAAGCCGAATGGCTCGCCCACCTGGGCCCCCGCCGCCTGGCCGCCCTCCGCGCCACCCTCACCCGCCTCCGTGAGATCACGGACCCGTTCCTCGACCACTGACCCCGCTCACCCGTGCACCGGGCGGGCCACTCGTCCGCGGCCGACCTCGGGGTCAGGTCCGGTGGTGGCGGCCTTTGGGCTGGAGGTCCTCGTAGACGATGGTGCCGAGAGCGGTGAGGACGCCCAGAGCGGTCGTGGTGAGCGCGGCGGTACCGGCGAGCGCCCAGGGAGTGGCGGTGAGGGAGTCGAAGAGGGCGGTCAGCATTTCGGGGTCTCGATCCGGGCCTGGGCCGTGAGGGCTTCGGTGAGGGCCTCGAAGGTGTCCTCGACGAGCGTCATGGCGAGCCCCGCGCCGAGTTCCTCGGCGGTGAGGTGGGAGTGGTTCCTGCGGGTCGCCATGAAGAGCCTGCCCGCGGCGGTGGGCCGGATCAGCCACTCGGGGTGGCTTGCGCGGAGAGCCGTGAGATCGGGTGTCATGCCTGGTCCTTTGCGGTTTGCGGCCGAATTCGGTGACGAGGCTGACACGGCGGGGTTACCGTCGGCTACGAACCAGCGGACCCCCAATTTTTCGCGGAGAGCTACCTCAGGACTACCCGGTGGACTACCTCTCGGCGACAAAACGGGCGGATATCCCGGGCCGCCGACGAAAGGGTGAACATCGAGACGGTCACGGAGGACGACCATTTTGCAAGAGAAGTCCGATTAGAAAGTCGGGCTTATCGGGAGATGGTGATTTTTCGGGTGACACCCCGGTGACACCCAGCCGACACCCGCGCGGCACCCACCGGGCACCCCGGAACCCCGCGCACGAACCGGAGGGAAGGCGTGTGACGACCGAGAAAAATCTTGAGGTTCCGTCGCTCCATCGCTTGTTCGTCAAGGAGATGCGGGTTCGCAGGGAGGCCGCCGGGCTCTCCCGGAACAGGCTCGCCGAAGCACTCGGCTGCTCACCGCAGTGGCTCGCCAAGGTCGAGACCTACGCGAAAGCCCCCTCCGTCGGCCTGGCCGACGACCTCGATGCTTTCTTCACCACTGGCGGCACCTTCCGCCGGACCTGGGACGAACTGGACGATGAACGCAAGCGTGGTCTGGTCCCCAGCGGCTTCCGCCCGCTCATCGAGATCGAGAAGACGGCGACGGGAATCCTCGCCTTCGAGCCCATGCTCATGACCGGCCTGATGCAGACCGAGGATTTGGCGCGCCTCCTCCACCTGCACGGTGAAGGCCCCGAGAAGGTGGAGGAATTCGTCAGGATCCGCATGGAGCGTCAGCGCCTCTTCGACAAGCCTGATGCCCCGTGGTTCTTTCTCCTTATGCGTGAGGCAGCCCTCCGCGACCTTCCGGGGCACCTCCGCCAGAAGCAGTGCCAGCAGCTGTTGAGGCGGCTGGAGCACCCCAAGATCTCCATCCAGATCATTCCCGCTGAGGAGCTCTCCTTCATCGGAGCGGGGTTCATGGTGCTTTCGTTCGCCGAGGCCGAGGACCTGGCCTACGTGGAAGCCGCCAAAGGTCTCGGCCGAATAGTGGAAGATGCCGAGGCGGTGAAACGGCTCGGAGTAACCTTCAACCTGCTCAGAAGCTCGGCCCTGTCCGTGCGTGAATCTGAGCGCATGATCCGAGCATTCGCGGAGGCGGAGTGAAGAACAGTGAGAGCCCGAACCTGCGTTGGCGCAAGAGCAACCACAGCAGCGGCTCCGGAGATAACTGCGTCGAGCTCGCCGACCTCGCAGGGGCGGTGGGCGTCCGCGATTCCAAGAACCCGCAGGGCGACCCGCTCGTCCTGGCCCGGCCCGTCTTCGTGCACCTCGCCCGGAGCCTCCGCATCCGCTGACCTGCGGAAGGCTGGAAGCATCCCCGCTCACCCGTGCATGAGATAGAGCAGTTCGTTCGCGGGTGTGGCCTCGGGCGTCAGCGCGAGGAGGGAGTGGATGACGGAGGCGAGTGCCTTCTTGAGGCCGTGCTCGTCGTGCCTTACGCCGTGCGTGTGGGCGGCAGTCAGGAGGGCCGCCGCGAGCACCCGGCGGTGCGTGTCGACGCGGTCGATGCCGGACGGCTCCAGGCAGGCCAGCTTCTCCGCCGAGACGAGGAAGGGGATCTCGCGTTGGGCGTCGCTCACGCCGTACGGTTCCTCGGTCTCGATCAGTCCCCGCAGCAGGGACCAGGGGTCGGCGGTCGGCGGCCCCGCCGGGCGGATCTCGGACCAGTCGCGCCGAAGCGACTCGCTCGCCCCTTGCCCGCCCAGAGGGTACAGGAGGGTGTAGGCGCATGCGTGTAGGTCGATCAGCAGGTCGTGACCGAGGCCCGGGTACGACCGCACGAGCTTGCGGGTTCTGTTGAGGGCCTCTGCCACGGGGAAGAAGGGCGACGGGTCCGGGAAGGAGGGTTCGATGACGGGCCATGCGGTGATGTCCAGTTGCGCGTGATCCGGTGGGATGAGGCCCGCGCCCGGGAGACGGTGGTTCAGGTCCTCGCACGCTTTCAGGAGCACGTCGACCGCCTGCGCGGAGTTCGGTCGGCCGCCCTTGGGGATCCACGTGATGGTCCAGTGCTCGTCGCTCATGTAGTAGGGGGACCCCAGCCTGTGGCGGGTTTCCACGGCGGCCTGCATGAGCTGGTGGAACCTCTGCGTGCTCGATGCGAACGAGTCGTCGGGGAAGTCGTACGAGTCGACGGGGAAGGAGATGGACCGGCACAGGACGTTCACCCGTTCCCACAGGATCGGCAGCCCGCCGGACTGATAGACCCCGGACTCGACGGCGGCCGCGAGGGTGGCGGCGGCCTCCAGCGCCGTGACGATCATCCAGGCGGCCGATCCCCGGCCGTGCCTCGCGTGGACCTCGCCGTATTCGAGGAGCCGCCGAAGCGCCGGAACCTTGGATCCAGGGCCGAGGAGGTGCTGGAAGTCGCGGAACGGGCTGAGCTCCCTGGAGAGCAGCCCCGGGAATTCGGCGAGGCGTGTTCTGCTCGGTGTGTAAGGCCACGGGGTCTTGTCGGGGCGGAGGAGGACGAGGCCGCCGCCGGAGGTGGAGGCCCAGCGGGTGTGGCGGGGCGGGGAGGAGAGGGCGGCGAAGCCGGGGCCGGTGAGGGTCTGCGGGGAGGGCGGGCGGTAGGTGGTGCCGTCGTCGAACAGGGAGTTCAGCCAGTCGAGGAAGGCGGCGGTCTCGTGGGCGGTCGGGTGGGCGTGGCCCGCGCCGGGGTCCTGGGCGGGCCGGTGTACGGGATGCGGAGACCGGGCGTTGCGGAAGCGCTGCCACAGGTCCTCGGTGACGGGGCGGGGGTGGAGCTTGACGTCGCCTTCGAGGAGGACGACGTCCTGGAGGGCGCGGGAGGCGTAGACGGCGTCGATGAGGCGGCGGTGCTCGGGGGTCAGGTCGCCCTCTTGGTTCAGTAGCGCGAGAAGGCGGGCGCGCACCACGGGGTCGACCTGGCGGGCCTCGTCGAGACAGTCGAAGGCCAGGGTGAGCGCGCGGACGGAGCCCGATTCGAGACAGGCCTCCACGACGGGGGTCGCGTCGCTCCTGCTGGCCCACAGGAGGGCCGTCTCGCGGAGCCACGGGTCGTCCACGCCGTCCGTCAGCATCGGGAGCAGGTGGCCGTGCTCGCGGAGGTGAGCGGCGGCGAGGTACTCCTGGAGGGTCAGGTGGGCGAAGGCGTAGGAGCCCTCTTCGTGCTGCACCAGTAGGCCGTTGCGGGTGAGCTCGGTGAGGAACCGCGCCGAGATCCCGCGCCGGTCGCTCACCTGGGCGAGGGGCCCGGTGACGACCTCGGCGGCGATCCCGGTCGGGATGTCGCGCCGCCCTTCCCGCATCATGTGGAAGGCGAGGTGCGCCGCGACGGTCTCCTTCTGCGCGCCGGAGAGGCCGATCGGGTCATCCAGGTGCTTGCTCTCCTGCCTGCGGTGCAGCAGGACGTCGCACATCTCCGCGTAGAGCGCGGCCCGGGTCCCGGGTAGCGAGCCCCGGTACTGGTGCACGTGGGCGATCATGGTGAGGAGCAGGGGGTTGGCGGTGAGGTCGTAGAGCGCGATCTTCCGCTGCAGCTGGGCGATCAGGTTGTCGGCCTTGCCGTCGGCGGCCTCGCGCACCGCCCGGCCGCCGCTGCCGCGCGCCCGCCGCTCGGTCGCGCGGTACCAGGAGTGCAGGAACCGGGAGACCTGGTCGCCGGTGAACCGCTGGACCTGGAGCACCTCGGCGTTCGGCAGCGGGTCGCCGACGTAGCCGTGCGGCCGCGAGGTGACGACGAACGTGTTGCCGGGGTAGCGGCGGATCTGGTCGTCGACCCAGGCGACGACCCGGCTCCGGTCGCCCGCGTCGGCGACCTCGTCGAGGCCGTCGAGCAGGACGACGCACCGGCCGCGGGCGAGCCTCCGTTCCAGCCAGGAGGCGGGCACCGCGCCGCGCAGCCAGGGCGCCCCGGCCGCGATGTCGGGAAGGCCCGGCGCGTCCTCGGCGAGGATCGCCGCGGCGTGGCCGCGCAGGTACAGCAGCACCGGGATACGGAAGAACGGCAGCAGGCGCGATCTTCCGGACATCACCCGGGCGGTGTGCCGTACCAGGGTCGTCTTGCCGGAGCCGGGGGCGCCGAGCACCGCGTAGACCGCGCCGGCCGCCGCGAGGAAGTCCGACAGCGGCCTGCGGCCCGGTGCGGCGAGCCGCAGCCCGGTGCGCTCCTCGGGCGGGGTGGCCGGGCGCTGGCCGTGCCGTAGAGCCACGTCGACGTACACCTGCCGCATGCGCAGCACGTAGTCGCCGGGCGTGGCGAGCCCGGAGGTCTCCATGTCGCGGACCGAGGCGCGGAGCTGGCGCAGGTAGCGTCCGCGGACCGTCCCGGCGGGGTGGACGCTGCTGCCGGTGGCGACCGCGGCGGCCTCGCCGAGGAGCAGGGTGAGGAAGGCCGCGGCCATGGCGGGATAGGCCCAGTTCCAGGCGAAGCCCTTGTCGGTGAGGATCTGGTTGGCCGCGACCGAGGTGGCGACGGCCGAGGCCGCGCCGAAGAACGTCCGGAGCGTCCAGCTCACCAGTCGCCACATGTGCGCCAAGCCCGTCCGTGAGAACCGCCACGTCGCAGATGTGACGGCCGGGAAGGCGCCGCGGTTGCGGGGGTCGCGGGACGGACGGGCCGATATCGCCATTTGCGTCGAAGGCGGATAACGCGGACTCCGTCGCGTGCCCTCCTGTCGTCAGCGCAGGGCGGCGACGCGGGCGGCGAGGGCCTGGTTCATGGCGGTGAACTGGGGCGGGGTGTTCGCGCGGAGGGTGGGCCGGAAGAAGGGGACGGCCGCGCCGCGGAACTCCTCGCTCTGGCGGAGCCGGACCCGGCCGCCGCCCAGGTCCTCGATGACGAAGCGGTGCTCGCCGTCGAAGAGGAGGCCGTTCGAAGATGGCTCTGGCCGCCGAATTACGCAACGGTCGTAGCGAAAAAGGTCAGCGGGACGCGAGGGTGCGGGTGAGGGCGAGGAGGTCTTCGTCGGTTGAAGGCTGGGAGATGAGGGTGAGGCCCAGGGGGAGGTCGTCGAAGGTGGCGAGGGGAAGGGTGACGGCGGGGGCGGCGGCCAGGGAGGCCAGGCAGGTGTAGGGGAGGAGCTTGGCGCGCGGGAACTCCTCGCCGAGGAAGGGCGGCGTGAAGGGGGCGGTGGGGACGGCCAGGACGCTGCCGCGGAGGCGGGTGCGGAGGGTGGCGGCGGCGTGGTCGGCCTTCTCGCGGGCCGGGGCCAGGTCGTGGTCGGTGAGCCGTGACGCGTACGTGAAGCGGGCGGCGACGGACGGGCCGAAGGCCGGGGTGGTGGACTCGACCCAGGGGCCGAGCAGCCGCCACGCCTCGTGGCCCTGGACCGTGGTGAAGGCCGCCACCGCGTCGTGCCAGTGCGACGGGCGCTTGAACAGCGGGGTGCGGTCGGCCTTGAGCAGTTCGCGCAGCCTGCCGAGGACGGGTTCGTACGCGGCCCGGACGGGTGCGGGCACCTCCGCCCACAGGTCGTCGGGCAGGAGCAGCCACTCCAGCGCGCACGTCTGCTGGGCGGGCGGGTCGAGGAGGGCCGACGCGACGCGCGCCAAGACGACCGCGTCCCTTGCGAGCACAGCGGGGACGTCGAAGGTGGGCGCCAGAGGCAGCACACCGGTGGCGGGCACGCGCGCGTGCGAAGGCCGCAGCGCGTACAGGCCGGTGAAGGCCGCAGGGACCCGGATGGACCCCGCCGTGTCCGTCCCCAGCCCGACGTCGGCGGCCCCGGACGCGACGGCCGAAGCACACCCGCTGGAGGAGCCGCCCGTGTACCGGCCGGGAGCCAATGGATTGCGGGGCGAGCCGTAGTGGATGTTCGTTCCGGCGAGGCTGTAAGCCAGCTCGTCCATATGGGCCTTGCCCACGAGGGACGCCCCTGCCCGGCGGAGCCGGGTGACGACCTCGGCGTCCTCGGTGGGCGTCGCGTGCTCGGCGAGCCAGACCGGATTGCCCGCGCCCGTGGGCCAGCCCGCGACGTCGATGTTGTCCTTGACCGCGACGCGCACGCCGTCCAGGGGTCCCCCGGAAGGGGCGGGCGGGTCGAGCGGGCCGTCTTCGATCCAGGGGACCAGCGGGTCGATCTCCTCCATCCCCCCTTCTTACCGCCCCGGCCGTGCCCCGTACGCCCAAGGGACGGCAACGATGCGTGTCCCTGCGGGCCGGCGGGGCACGCCGCGGGTAATCTGCCGCGCGCGTCGAGGCGGAGCCGAGGAGGGCCAGTGCGTGCTGTGACGTGGTGCGGAACGCTTGTGGTGTCCGGCGGGATGCTGGTCGGGGCCGCGCCCGCGGTGGCGACGGGCTCCCCGGCGCTCGCCGTCCGGATCGACACGTGGGGTGACGCGCGGCCGGGCGGGCGGCTCGACTTCCTCGTCACCGCGGCGAACCAGGGCGCGAGCGCGACGCGCAAGGTGCGCCTCGACGTCGCGGTCCCCAGGGGCATCGACGTCATCGGGCTGCCCGACGGCTGCCGCGAGCGCAGGCGGCTGATCCGGTGCCGGCTCGGGGTGCTCGCGCCCAAGGCGATCCGCAAGGTGACCGTCTCCGGGATCGTCAGGCCGACGGCCAGGGGCGCCCAGACCGTGGTCGCGGAGGCGGACGGCGCGAGCGCGCGCACGAGCGTCAGGGTGAAGCCGGGCACGGACCTCGCGGTGCGCCTGCGCACCCCGCAGGGCACCGACGGCTCCTTCGCCTTCGCAGCGCGCGCGCTCAACCAGGGCAAGAGGTCCGCGCGCAAGGTGAGCGTGACGGTCGCCGTGCGCGGCGCCCGGTTCACCAGGGTTCCCGCGGGCTGCATGTCCAGCGCGCACCGGGTGACGTGCGACGCGGCGGCGCTGGACCCCGGCGCGATGGTGCGCTTCGCCTTCCGGGCCAAGGCGGAGCCGGGCCGCAAGGCCGCCGAGGTCTTCGCGACGGTCGGCGCGGCGCACATCGGGGAGACGCGACCGGCCGACAACGGCGCGTTCACCTCCGTCCCAGTCGTCCGATTCGCACAGGATTAGCGGTTTCTCACGGATTCTGACCAAGATCATGCGCTAGGGTGCTGGGACTCCGAAGTCAACAGCAGGGGAGCTTTACCGTGCCGCGCGTCGCCGGAAGCATCCTGGTCGCCACCGCCCTTGTCGCCGGGACCGTTCTGACCGGATCTGTCGCGTACGCCGCGCCGGTGGCACCGCCCAACACCGTTCCCGGCCTGGACGTCAGCTACTGGCAGGGCCCGAACGTCGACTGGAAGAAGATCGCCGACAACGGGGCCAAGTTCGCCATCATCCGGGCGACCCGCGGCACGTCGAGCACCGACAACGCCACCCCGTACGTCGACCCCTACTTCGCGCGGAACGCCGCGGAGGCCCGCAAGTACGGCATCATCCAGGGCGCCTACCACTTCGCCGGCCCCGACAAGTCGTCCGGCGCGACCCAGGCGAACTTCCTCGTCGACAACGGCGGCGGCTGGCAGCCCGACGGCATGTCGCTGCCCGGCGCGCTCGACATGGAGAGCGACCCGTACTCGACGCTGCCGAAGCAGGACGGCGTCCGGGTCGACTGCTACAACCTGACGGCCCCGCAGATGATCGCGTGGATCAAGGACTTCTCCACCACGTACTTCAAGCGCACGGGCCGCTACCCGATGATCTACTCCAACCAGAACTGGTGGAAGAACTGCACGAGTTCGCCCGCCGAGCCGACCGGCACCGCCGCGTTCGACCTGACGAACCCGCTGTGGGTCGCCAACTACAAGGACCCGGTGAAGAACCCGGCCCCGGCCATGATGGGCGGGTTCACCAAGTACACGTTCTGGCAGTTCTGGAACGGCAACGACAAGCCGCTGTTCCCCGGTGACCAGAACCTCTTCCCCGGCACCCTCGCCCAGCTCCGCGCGTTCGCCAAGAAGGCCGACAAGCCGGTCGCCAACGTGGGCGTCAAGGTCACCAAGAACGGCAAGTACCGCGTCGGCAAGAAGGCGTCCTTCAAGGTCGAGGTCACCAACAAGGGCCCCGACGCCAGCGGCACCACCCGCGTGTACGTGAAGTTCCCCGCCAAGAAGCTCAAGCTCCGCAGCTTCCCCAAGGCGTGCACCAAGGCCTCCTACGGCCTCAAGTGCGTCTATCCGAACATTCCCGCCAAGGGCGCCAAGACCTTCAAGGTCTGGTTCACCGTCACCAAGCAGCTCAAGGCGGGCAGCAAGCCCACCGTCACCCTGGGCCTCCAGACCCCCGGCATCCTCGACCCGGGCAAGCCCAACAACACCTCCAAGACCACGCTCCCGATCACCCGCTGAGGGGTCGGGGCCGGGCCGTTCGAGCCCGGGCAGGGCGGCGGCGGCGCTAGGGTAAGACGGCCCCCGTCCGCCCTGTGAGAGGTCTGCTGATCATGGCTGATTCCTTCGTTCACCTGCATGTTCATACCGAGTACTCGATGCTCGACGGTGCGGCGAAGGTCGGGAAGCTGACGGACCGGGCGGCCGAGCTCGGCATGCCCGCGATCGCGATGAGCGACCACGGGAACCTGCACGGGGCGTACGAGTTCCACAAGAAGGCCAAGGGCTCCGGGGTCAAGCCGATCATCGGCATCGAGGGCTATGTGAGCCCCGAGTCCCGGTTCCACAAGCAGCCGGTGTTCTGGGGCGAGCCGCACCAGCGGAAGTCGAACGACCAGACGGGGCTCGGCGGCGACGTGTCGGCGTCCGGCACGTACCTGCACAAGACGATGTGGGCCTACACCGCGCAGGGGCTGCGCAACCTCTTCCGGATCTCCTCGCTGGCCAACTTCGAGGGCCGGATGAAGAAGTACCCCCGGATGGACGACGAGCTGTTCGACCTCTACCACGAGGGGATCATCGCGACCACGGGCTGCCCGTCGGGGGCCGTCCAGACGCGGCTGCGGCTCGGCCAGTACGACAAGGCGCTCGAGCACGCGGCGAAGTACCAGGACATCTTCGGCAAGGAGAACTACTTCCTCGAGCTGATGGACCACGGCGGCATCTCGATCG
This sequence comes from Actinocorallia herbida, assembly GCF_003751225.1. NCBI lineage: Bacteria > Bacillati > Actinomycetota > Actinomycetes > Streptosporangiales > Thermomonosporaceae > Actinocorallia > Actinocorallia herbida. The sequence continues at coordinate 8,526,892 of NZ_RJKE01000001.1, read as the reverse complement.
AGCGGGGCGTCCGCGACGACCTGCTCAGGCTCGGCAAGCAGCTGGGCATCCCGCCGCTGGTGACGAACGACTCCCACTACGTCACCGAGGACCAGGCGACCGCCCACGACGCCCTCCTGTGCGTCGGCACGAACTCCCTGATCAGCGCGCCGGACCGGTTCCGGTTCTCCGGCGGCGGCTACTACGTGCGCTCCGCCGACGAGATGCGCGGCATCAACCCGACCTCGGACGTCTGGCAGGACGGCTGCAAGAACACCCTGCTCATCGCCGAGCGGGTCGAGTCCTACGACGACGTCTTCGCCTTCCGCGACCTGTACGCCAAGTTCCCGGTCCCCGAGGGCGAGACCGAGATGAGCTGGCTGCGCAAGGAGTCGCACCGGGGCGCGGCCGAGCGGTACGGCGAGCCGGTCCCCGCGCACATCACCGAGCGGATCGAGTACGAGCTCGGCGTCATCGAGAACATGGGCTTCCCCGGCTACTTCCTCGTGGTCGCCGACATCTGCCGGTACGCCCGCGACAACGGCATCTGGGTCGGCCCCGGACGAGGCTCGGCGACGGGTTCGATGGTGGCCTACGTCACCCGGATCACCGAGCTCGACCCGATCGAGCACTCCCTGCTGTTCGAGCGGTTCCTGAACCCCGAGCGCATCTCCCCTCCCGACGTCGACCTGGACTTCGACGAGCGTCGGCGCGGCGACATGATCCGGTACGTCACCGAGCGGTACGGCGAGGAGAACGTCGCGCTGATCGTGACGTTCATGACGATCAAGTCCAAGCAGGCCGTCAAGGACTCCGCCCGAGTGCTCGGCTACCCCTTCGCGGTGGGCGAGAAGATCACCAAGGCGTTCCCGCCCGCGGTGATGGGCAAGGAGATCCCTCTGACGGGAGTCTTCGACCCCAAGCACGACAGGTACGCCGAGGCGTCGGAGCTGCGGTCCCTGTACGAGGACGACCAGGACGTCAAGCGGGTCATGGACACCGCGCTCGGCCTGGAGGGCCTGACCAGGACCACCGGCGTGCACGCCGCGGGCGTCATCATCTCCTCGCAGCCCCTCGTGGACGTCATGCCGGTCGTCATGCGCCCCGACGACGGCGCCCGCATCACCGGCTTCGACGGGCCGTCCAGCGAGAACATGGGCGCCCTGAAGATGGACTTCCTGGGCCTGCGCAACCTCACCGTCCTCGGCGACGCGGTCGAGAACATCAAGAAGAACCGCGGCGTCGACATCGACATGCTCAACCTGGGGCTGGACGACAAGACCACCTACGAGCTGCTCGCCCGCGGCGAGACCCTCGGCGTGTTCCAGCTCGACTCCTCGATGATGCGCGACCTGACGAAGCTGATCGCCCCGGCCCGGTTCGAGGACATCTCGTCGGTGCTGGCGCTGGGCCGGCCGGGTCCGATGGGCGCGAACGCGCACGTGAACTACGCGCTGCGCAAGGCCGGGCAGCAGGACATCGTGCCGATCCACCCGGGTCTCAAGGACGCGCTCGAGCCGATCCTGGGGACCACCTACCACCTGGTCGTGTACCAGGAGCAGGTCATGGCCATCGCGCAGCAGCTCGCCGGCTACACCCTCGGCGGCGCCGACATCCTCCGGCGCGCGATGGGCAAGAAGAAGAAGGAGGAGATGGACAAGCAGTGGGCCACCTTCTCCTCCGGAATGGTCGACAACGGGTACACCGAGGAGATGGCGAAAGCCGTCTGGGACGTCCTCGAACCGTTCTCGTCCTACGGCTTCAACAAGTCCCACACCGCCGGATACGGGCTCGTCTCGTACTGGACCGCCTATCTGAAGGCGAACTATCCGGCCGAGTACATGGCGGCCCTGCTGACGTCCGTCGGCACCAACAAGGACCGCATGGCGATCTATCTCGCGGAATGCCGCCGGATGAAGCTGAAGGTGCTGCCGCCGGACGTCAACGAGTCGCTGCTGCGCTTCGCGGCCGTCGGCGACGACGTGCGGTTCGGGCTCGGCGCGGTCCAGAACGTCGGTGAGAACGCGATCAACGGGATCATCGCCGCGCGGACCGAGCAGGGCAGGTTCGCCGATTTCAACGACTTCCTCAAGAAGGTCCCGCAGATCGTCTGCAACAAGAGGACGATCGAATCCCTGATCAAGGCGGGCGCCTTCGACGACCTGGGCCACCCCAGGTTCGGCCTGATCCAGGTGCACGACACCGCGATCGACTCCGTCATCGACGTCAAGAAGAAGGAGGCGATGGGACAGGACTCCCTGTTCGGCGCCTTCGAGGACGCCGACGACGGATCCGCCGACGCCTTCACCGTCATCGTGCCCGACGTGGAATGGGACAAGAAGACCAAACTCGCCTTCGAGCGGGAGATGCTCGGCCTGTACGTGTCGGACCACCCGCTCAACGGGGCGGAACGGATCCTGGAGAAGAACCGGGATTACACGATCGTCCAGATCCTGGACGGCCAGGTCGACCACCGCGGCGAGTTCCGGATCGCCGGGATCATCTCGGGCGTCGACAAGAAGGTCACCAAGCAGGGCAACGTCTGGGCGATCCTCAAGATCGAGGACCACGACGGCTCGATCGAGGTGCCCTGCTTCCCGCAGACCTACCAGCTCTACGGGCCGAACCTCGCGCCCGACCTCGTCGTCTCGGTGACGGGCCGGATCAAGACCCGCGACAACGGCGAGGACGCGACGGTCTCGTTCACCGCGACGGGCATCGAGTTCCTCGACATCTCCACGGCCCGCGCCGACGGCAAGACCCCGATCGTCATCGGGCTGCGCGAGGAGCGGGTGAACCCCGACCTGATCGACGAGCTGAAGCGGATCCTGAAGGCGCACCCGGGCGGCAACCCCGTCCATCTGCGGCTGGAGATGCTGAACCGCAGGATCGTGATGATCAACCTGCCGGACTACGAGGTGACCCTGGAGTACGGGGCGTTCGCGGGCGACCTGAAGGTGCTGCTCGGGCCTACCGCACTCGTGGAGCAGTGACGCGGGGGCCGAGGGGGAAGGAGCGGACGTGGCGCCAGTCCTCGTCCCCTCCGTGCACGGACAGCTGGAAGGACGTGCACTCGAAGACCGCGTGGAAGTCGGCGAGTTCCTTGAACGCGCGGTCCAGGGCCTCCTCGTCGAGGTTGTGCGCGACCGTCACGTGCGGGTGGTAGGGGAAGAACAGCTCCCGCTCCAGCGGCGGGCGGCGGAGCTTCTCCTCCAGCAGTGAGCACGGGCCGATGCCCTCGGCCACCTGGAGGAACACCACGGGGGTCACCGGCCGGAACGTGCCGGTGCCGCGCAGCCGCACCCGGAACGGGTCGATCATGGTGGCGGCGCGGGCCAGGTGCGCGACGATCCCCGGCATCTCGCCGGCGCCGACCGGCGTCGGCGGGACCAGCGTGATGTGCGGCGGGACGAGCCGGGCGAGCGGGTCTCCGTAGGACTCCCTCGCCCGGATCAGCGTCTCCGAGTACGGCTCCGGGACCTCGATCGAGACCCCTATGACGGTGTCAGGCGCCACGCCTCAGCAGTCCCACCCGCTCGCGCACGACGCTCATCGTGCCGGCGGCGACCTCGGCGGCCCGGTCCGCGCCCTTCTCCAGGATGCGGTCGAGTTCGGCGGGGTCGGCCAGCAGTTCCAGCGTCCGGTCCCGGACGGGGGTGAACACGCCGAGGGCGGTCTCCGCGAGCTCCTTCTTGAGCTGGCCGTAGCCCTGGCCCTGGAAGTGGCTCTCCAGCTCGATGATCGGGGTGCCGGTGAGGGCGGACATGATCGTCAGCAGGTTGGAGACGCCCGGCTTGTTGTCCGGGTCGTAAGCGATCTCGGTGCCGGTGTCGGTGACCGCCCGCATGATCTTCTTGCGCATCGCGCCGGGCTCGTCGAGGACATTGATGATGCCCTGCGGCGAGGACGCCGACTTCGACATCTTCCGCTCCGGCTCCTGGAGATCGGTGATCTTCGCGGTGGCCTTGAGGATGTAGGCGTTGGGCTCCACGAACGTCTCGCCGAACCGGTGGTTGAACCGGCCCGCGAGGGTGCGGGTGAGCTCCAGGTGCTGGCGCTGGTCCTCGCCGACGGGGACCTGGAAGTCCTTCTCGCCGAGGTGCGGGGTGTACAGCAGGATGTCGGCGGCCTGGAGGATCGGGTAGGTGAAGAGCCCGACGCTCGCCGCGGACGTGCCCTCCTTGGCCGACTTGTCCTTGAACTGGGTCATCCGGGAGGCCTCGCCGAAGCCGGTCAGGCAGCTGAGGATCCACTGGAGCTCGGCGTGCTCGTAGACCTGGCTCTGCGCGAAGACCGTGGAGCGCTCGGGGTCGAGGCCGGCCGCGAACAGCTGCGCGGCCGAGGCGCGGGTGCGCCTGCGCAGCACCTCGGGGTCGTGCTCGACGGTGATCGCGTGCAGGTCGGCGAGGAAGTAGAACGCCTCGTGGGTGTCCTGGAGCGGAACCCACTGCCGCACCGCGCCGAGGAAGTTGCCGAGGTGGAACGACTCGGCCGTCGGCTGGATCCCGGACAGGACCCGGGGGCGCGTGTTCATGGTCATCCCTCTCTCTTCCCGAAGGGACGGCACCGCCGGTCCCGTATCCCCTGCCGCTTCGATTCTCCCAGACCGAACCGGCGGAGCGGCACCCGTTGATCCGGGGTCGTTCCGCGGACCGTGGCGGGTGATCTTTACGTGATCTCCCCGGGGCGGCCCGGGTAAACGGTGCGGTCCCGGACGGGCCCGCCGCGTTCGCGCCGGTCACCCCCGGTGCCGTCGGTGCGCCGGTATCGGGACTGTATGGCTAGGCTTTCGTATGGCCAATCTACTGCCCGGTCTGTCGTCGATGAAGGGTTCTCAACGGTGAAGCTCCTGGTCACGGGTGGTGCTGGATACATCGGCAGCGTCGTCGCGGCTCTCCTGATCGAGGCGGGGCACGAGGTGGTCGTGCTCGACGACCTGTCGGTGGGCCATGCCGACGCGGTGCCGCAGGCGGCCCGGTTCGTTCAGGGGACCTTGCGCGAGAAGGCCGCGGACGTCCTCGGCGAGGGCGGGTTCGACGCGGTGCTGCACTTCGCCGCCAAGTCGCAGGTCGGCGAGTCGGTGCGGCTGCCCGCGCTGTACTGGGACCGCAACCTCGGCGAGTCGCTCGCGCTGTTCGAGGCGATGCGCGGGCACGGCGTGCGCAAGATCGTCTTCTCCTCGACCGCGGCGACCTACGGGGAGCCCGAGCAGGTGCCGATCCCCGAGGACGCGCCCACCCGGCCGACCAGCCCCTACGGCCAGACGAAGCTGGCGATCGACGGGGTGCTCACCGAGTTCGCCAGGCTGTACGGGTTCGGCGCGGTGTCGCTCAGATACTTCAACGTGGCGGGCGCGCACGGCAGGTTCGGCGAGCGCCACGACCCGGAGACCCATCTGATCCCGAACGTGCTGCGGGTCCCGTCCGGCGCGGTGCCGCACGTGAGCGTCTTCGGCGACGACTACGCGACGCCCGACGGCACCTGCGTCCGCGACTACATCCACGTGGTCGACCTCGGCGACGCCCATCTGCTCGCGCTGGGGGCGGCCGAGCCGGGCACGCACCGGATCTACAACCTCGGCAGCGGCAGCGGCTACTCCGTCCAGGAGGTGATCGACGTGTGCCGGGAGGTCACCGGCCATCCGATCCCGGCCGTGGTGGCGCCGCGCCGCCCCGGCGACCCGGCCGTGCTCGTCGCCTCGTCGGCGAAGATCCAGGACGAGCTCGGCTGGAAGCCGGAGCGCGACCTGCGCGCCATGGTCCGCGACGCCTGGGAGTTCGCCAAGTGAGCGGCCTGCCGACCTCGGGGGTCTGGCACGGGCCGGGCCGGGTCAACCTCATCGGCGAGCACACCGACTACAACGACGGCCTCGTGCTGCCCTTCGCGCTGCCGCAGGGGATCACCGCCGAGGCGTCCCGGCGCGACGACGGCATCCTGGAACTGCACTCGAACGGCCAGTCCGCGACCGTCCCGCTGGACGGCCTGGCGCCCGGTTCGGTCCAGGGCTGGGCCGCCTACGCGGCGGGCGTCGCGGGCGCCCTGCGCGAGGCGGGGCACCCGGTGGGCGGGGCCACGCTGCGGTACTCCTCCGATGTGCCCTCGGGCTCCGGCCTGTCGTCGTCGGCGGCCCTGGAGTGCGTCACCGCGGTCGCGCTCAACGACATGTACGGGCTCGGCCTTTCGGCCAAGGAACTCGTGCCGTTCGCGCAGCGGGCCGAGAACGCCTATGCGGGGGTGCCCACGGGCGTCCTCGACCAGTCGGCCTCGCTGCTGTGCACCGCCGAGCACGCGCTGCTCCTCGACGTCCGCTCCGGCCTGTCGTCGCAGATCCCGCTGGAGCTGGGCGGTTTCCGGATCCTGATCGTCGACACGCGGGTGCACCACGCGCTCGGCGACGGCAAGTACGGCGAGCGCCGCGCGGAGTGCGAGGAGGCGGCCCGGCTGCTCGGGGTGCCCGCGCTGCGCGATGTGCGGAACCTCGGCGAGGCCCTGGGCAGGTTGAAGGACCCGGTGCTGCGCCGCCGCGTCAAGCACGTGGTCACCGAGAACCACCGGGTGGAGGCGACCGTCGGCCTCCTGCGCGCGGGCGCGATCGCCGAGGTCGGCGCCCTCCTGAACGCCTCCCACCTGTCGCTCCGCGACGACTACCAGGTCTCCTGGCCGGAGGCCGACTTCACCGTCGAGGCGGCGGTCCGCGCGGGCGCCCGCGGCGGCCGCATGGTCGGTGGCGGCTTCGGCGGCTCGGTCATCCTCCTGACCCGCGCCGACACCCTCGACACCGTCCGCGACGCCGTCACCGCCCGCTTCGCCACCGCCGGCCGCCCCGCCCCCGACTACCTCGTCGCCACCGCCGCCCCCGGCGCCCGGCGCCTCTCCTGACGTCCGGCGCCCCCCTCGGGCGGCCGGGAAAGAGCTGGTCAAGGGGGGCGTACGGCACTTTCGCCGCGTGACGTGCGGGGTATGCGGCTCGTATGGGCTTGCATCGGGTGCGGGGGAAGATCGATCCGCTGGACGACGTGTTCAGCATGCCGTTGAGCGAGCGGGTGCTGCCGAAACGGCGGGTGCCGGACGGGGAGAGCGATCCGCGGTCGGCGTTCGAGGCGGTGCGGGCCGAGCTGCGGCTCGACGGGGAGTCGGCGCAGAACCTCGCGACGTTCTGCACGACGTACAGCAGCGCCGAGGTGCGGGAGCTGATGGCGCTGTGCCTCGACAAGAACATGATCGACAAGGACGAGTACCCGCAGACCGCCGAGATCGAGGCGCGGTGCGTGCGGATGCTCGCCGACCTGTGGAACTGCGCGGCCGACGACACGGTCGGCTGCTCCACCACCGGGTCGAGCGAGGCGGCGATGCTCGGCGGGCTCGCGCTGAAATGGCGGTGGCGCAAGGCGCGCAGGGCCGCGGGCAGGCCCGCCGACCGGCCGAACCTGGTGTGCGGGCCGGTCCAGGTGTGCTGGGAGAAGTTCTGCCGCTACTTCGACGTGGAGATGCGGCAGATCCCGCTGGAGAAGGGCGCGACGGGCCTGCGCCCGCACCAGCTCGCCGACCACGTGGACGAGAACACCATCGGGGTCGTCGCGATCCTCGGCGTCACCTACACCTGCGACTACGAGCCCGTCGCGGAGATCGCCGCGGAGCTGGACCGGCTCCAGGCCAGGACCGGCCTCGACGTGCCCATCCATGTGGACGCGGCCAGCGGCGGGTTCGTCGCCCCGTTCCTCCAGCCGAACCTCGTGTGGGACTTCCGCGTCAACCGGGTCGCGTCGATCAACGCCTCGGGCCACAAGTACGGGATGGCGCCCCTCGGCGTCGGCTGGGCGGTGTGGGCGTCGGCGGAGATGCTGCCCGAGGAGCTGGTGTTCGACGTCAGCTATCTCGGCGGGGACATGCCGACGTTCGCGCTCAACTTCTCCCGGCCGGGCGGTGAGATCATCGCGCAGTACTACACGCTGCTCCGGCTGGGCCGGGAGGGCTACCGCAAGATCGCGCAGGCCAACGCGGACACCGCGCGCTACCTCGCCGAGCGGATCAAGGCGATGGGCCCGTTCGAGCTGCTCTACGACGGCCAGGGCGCGCTGCCCGCGGTGAGCTACAAGCTGCGGGAGGGCGCGCGCTTCTCCCTGTACGACCTGAGCGAGCAGCTGCGGACCCGCGGCTGGCAGGTGCCGTCCTACCCGCTGCCGCCCGACCGCGACGACACCACGATCCAGCGGGTGCTGGTCAGGCACGGCGTCGGCAAGGACGAGATCTCGCTGCTCGCCGACGACATGGAACGGGCCCTGAGACGGATCCCCGACGGTGGCACGGGCGCCCCGCGGCGGCCGGGATTCCACCACTGAGGGGCAGGCCCCGTCAGGCGGCGTCCGGGTCGGACCGGGTGGGGTGGTCGGCGCGGTGGACCTTGCCGCGGGTCGACGTCCAGGAGACGGCGAGGAACGTCATCCGGCTGACCACGTTCATCCACAGCAGCGCGCCGACGAGGACCGCGAACGAGGCGTAGATCGGGTTGCTGGTGACCGTGCCGAGCAGCAGCGCGGCGAGCGTCTTCAGCACCTCGAAGAGCACGGCGGCCAGCAGGGCGCCCTTGAACACGTGCCGCCAGGACGCCTTGGTGCCCGAAAGCCGGGTGAACAGGGCGAGGTAGATGAGGGTGTTGAACACCAGCGCGACCACGATCGAGACGGGCCGCAGCGTGAGCGTCGCCCAGATGCCGCCGATGCCGGTGAACTCCAGCGCCTGGCCGGTCAGGCTGGTGGCGAGGGTGGTGGCGGCGACCGAGCAGATCAGCATGAGGCCGAGGAAGGCCAGCACCCACAGGTCGCGCAGCTTCAGCAGGAGGAAGTTGCCCTCGGTCTTGGGCTCGAGCCCCCACAGGGTGCGGATCGACTTGCGCAGGTTCCCGGCCCAGCCGAGCCCGGTCCAGGCGAGGCCGACGAGGCCGATGACGCTCGCGCCGACCCTGGCCCCCGCGATGCGCTCGACGTCGAGGCGGGTCGCCAGGCCCGGCAGGTACTCGTTGATCGCCGTGATCAGCCAGCCCTGGAACGTCTCGCTGAAGTGCAGCGAGTACCCGAGCAGCGCGTAGGCGAGCGCCAGCATCGGAAAGAACGACAGGAACGAGTAGAAGGTGAGCGCCGCGGCCATGTCGTCGCCGCCCCGCGCGGTGTAGCACGCCCAGGTTCGCGCCAGATGGTCGAACCAGGGCTGTTTCGCGCGTGCCGTCCGAATCCGGGAGGCCCACAGGTCGCCGGAGAACAACTCCTTGACCCGTGCGAACCACCGCTTCATCCTCCGGACTCTATCTTCCCGATGGTCTTCCGCCCCAGCCCTCGCCGGGCGCGGCCGGGCCGGGGAATCGCCCGGGAGTGGCGAATTGTGGCCCCGCCGTGCCGGACGGGAAAGACGGTAAGGCTCCTGCTGGAGGGCGTGGCGCGCTAGCTTCTTGCCGTCCGTGAGCGGAAGGGTGCGGAATGTGTTCGACGGGGAGGAGCGGCCGCCGAGGAGTGCGCTCGGGGCTCTGCTGACGTTCGGGGCCGGGGTGCTGGCCGGCGGGATCGTGTGCGGGGTCGTGCTGGCGCTGCCGCGGCCCGTCCGGAAGGCGGAGCGGACGGCGGAGACGCTGACGCCGCCGGTGGTGCGGGTGCCCGTGGACGGGACCGACGTGCGGGTGACGGTCGACCACCGGCGCGTCCGGGTCGAGAACGTCAGCCGGGGGCAGACCGGCCGGCTGCGGCTGGAGTTCCGGGCCCGGCACCGGGTGCCCGCCGACTGCGGCGACTGCGTCTGGCCGCGCGGCCTCCCCCCGGGCGGCACCCTCACCGTGACGCTGCGCGGCGAGGACGGCCCGGTCCGCGTCCGGGCCGTCACCGAGGTGCCCGACCGGGCGCCCGCCGACAATGAGGCGCGCGCCCGCTAGGCCGTCACTCGTCCGGGGCCTCGATGGCGGGCCTGCGCCGCCTGCGCACCAGCAGGATGGCGCCGCCCGCGACGACGAAGCCGCCGCCGACGCCCGCCAGGACGAGGTTCACCGAGGCCTTGCGCTGGGCGGGCACGGGCGCCGCCGCGTTCGTCGCGCCGGGGTCCGCGAGCGCCGTCGGCTCGGTGCCGGGCGGCGCGGGCAGCGACTCGACGGCCTGGACCTTGCCCGCGTTGGCGAAGCCGTAGTCGAACAGGGCCTTGGCGTTGTCCCACAGGCTGTCGGCCGCCATCAGCGCGATGATGATCTTGTGTCCGTCGCGCTCGGCCGCGCCGACGAACGTCTGCTTGGCGGCGTTGGTGTAGCCGTTCTTGCCCGCGACGAACCCGTCATAGGCCGCCGACTGGGTCGGCAGCATCCGGATGTGCGAGTAGATCGGCATCTTGTACTTCTTGGTCTTCTTCTTCTTCGTCTTCTTGTCCTTGACCTCGCGCAACGCGGGGAACGTCGCGTCGTTGGTCTGGGCGTAGGAGACGAAGTCGGGCAGGGTCAGGCCCTGCCGGAGGATCACCGCGAGGTCGTAGGACGTCGTGTGCTGGGTCTTGACGTTGAGGCCGAGGTCCACGTCGAGGCCGTTGGGCGAGCCCGCGAGCGTGTCGTTCGCGCCGAGCCGCTTGGCCTCGGCGTTCATCAGGTCGAGCGTCGGCTTCATCCCGCCCTGCGGGACCGTCAGCGACATCGCCGCGTCGTTCGCCGAGACCATGAGCAGCGCGCGGAACAGATCGGCGGCCTTGTAGGTGAGCTTCGGCGTCATGCCGACCTTGGTGCCCTCGGGATAGCACGTCTCCTCGGTCGGCCTGATCTCCGCGTCGGCGCCCAGCAGCGGGATCAGGGTCACCGCGGTGAGCACCTTCTGGGTGCTGGCGGGCAGCAGGTGCAGATGCGGGTTCTTGGCCGCGAGGACCTCCCCGGTCTCCGCGTCGGCGACGATCCAGGACCGCGCCTTGATCTTCTTCAGCTGGCCGGGCAGCCGCGGCGCGGCGGCGGACACGGCGGTGCCGGGCGTCAGCAGCGCGACCATGCAGGCGGTGACGAGCGCGGACGCGGCGCGCAATGGAAGTCCCATGAAGACGAGAGCCTAAACCGCCGGACGGCGCAGGACCCATAGTCTGCAAGGGTGAAATCTCGTCCGACCGGCCTGTTCCTCATGGGGCTGGCCGTTTTCATGGTCTTCGAGTGGGTCATGCTGGCCAAGAACCTCGGCAGCGGACCGAGGCGCTCCGACGCCTTCTACGTGATCCACTACATCCTCTGCGCCGTCAATGTCGTGCTCGCCGTGATCCTCGCGAGGATCGGCTGGAAAGCATGGAAGAGCGCCTCTTGACACCCCGGTCACCCACACCAGATAAGCGCTCGCCTACGATCCCAACCATGGAGTTGGCAGCTGCCTTCCCCCCAGCTGAGCGCGAGCGTTGGCGGGAGCAATTGAAGGGCGTACTCCGCAAGTCCGGAGCCGCCACCGAAGACACCCCACTCGACTCCGTCGAGGGGCTGCTCACCAGGCAGTCCTACGACGGCGTCCCGATCTCTCCGCTGTACACCGCGGACGAGGCAGTCCCCTCCCGCCCCTTCGCGACCGCGCCGCGCGAGGGCGAGGAGACCCCGTTCGGGTGGGACGTGCGCCAGCGGCACGACGACCCGGATCCCGCCACCACCAAGGCCGCGATCCTCGACGACCTCGAGAACGGCGCCACCTCCGTCTGGCTGACGGTCGGCGCGGCGGGCCTCCCCGTCACCGCGCTCGCCGAGGTCCTGAAGGAGGTCCACACCGACCTCGCCCCCGTCGTCCTGGACGCGGGACCGCAGACCCGGCAGGCGGCCGAGGCGTTCTTCAAGATCGCCAAGCCGGCCACGCGCGGCAACCTGGGCGCCGACCCGCTGGGCCTCGCCGCCCGCACCGGCTTCCTGGTGCCCGTGCCCGTCGACCTCGCCCAGAAGGCCGTCGCCGAGTTCCCCGGCGTCCGCACCTTCGCGGTCGACGGCACCGTCTACCACGACGCGGGCGGCTCGGACGCGCAGGAGCTCGGCGCGGTCCTCGCCGCGGCCGTCGCCTACCTGCGCGAGCTGACCGAGGCCGGCCTCACCGTCGACGAGGCGGCCGGGCAGATCGAGTTCCGCTACGCCGCGCACGCGGGGCAGTTCGCGACCATCGCGAAGCTGCGCGCCGCGCGCCGCCTGTGGACCCGCGTCGCCTCGCTCTCGGGCGTCGCCGACACGACCGCGACGATCCACGCCGTCACCTCGAACGCGATGATGACGAAGCGCGATCCGTGGGTGAACATGCTGCGCACCACCGTGGCGTGCTTCGCCGCGGGCGTGGGCGGCGCCGACGCCGTCACGGTCCAGCCGTTCGACGCGCGCCTCGGCCTGCCGGACACGTTCTCGCGCAGAATCGCCCGCAACGACCAGATGCTCCTGCTCGAGGAGTCCTCCCTGGCCCGGGTCGTCGACCCGGCGGGCGGCTCCTGGTACGTCGAGTCCCTCACCGAGGAGCTCGCGCAGGCCGCCTGGGCGTTCTTCACCGAGATCGAGCAGGCCGGCGGGCTCGCCGCAGCGCTCGAATCCGGGTTCCTGGAGAACGCGCTCGCCGCCACCTGGGCGGCCAGGCGCAAGGACATCGCGCGCCGCAAGGCCCCGCTCACCGGCATCAGCGAGTTCCCCAACCTCGCCGAGAAGCTGCCCGCGCGCCCCGCCGCGCCCGCGCCGCTCGGTGGCGGACTGCCCCGGCACACCTACGGGCAGGACTTCGAGGCCCTCCGGGACCTCGCCGACGCCCAGGGCGTCCGGCCCAAGGTCTTCCTCGCCACCCTCGGCCCCGTCGCCGTGCACACCGCGCGCGCGAGCTTCGCGGCCAACCTGTTCCAGGCGGGCGGCATCGAGACGGCCACCGGCACCGTCGACGAGTTCGAAGGCGGCGTCGCCGTCATCTGCTCCAGCGACAAGCTGTACGCCGAGCAGGCCGAGGAGACCGCGCGGACCCTGCGCGCGCGCGGCGCGGTCAAGGTCTGGCTCGCGGGCAAGGGCGAGTACACCGGCGTGGACGGCCGGGTCTTCGCCGGGTGCAACGCGATCGACGTCCTGGAGGAGACCCTCCGGGACCTGGGAGTGACGGTATGAGCATCCCCGACTTCTCACACCTGACGCTCGGCGACCCCGAGGCCCCGGCCGTCACCGAGGGCCGCTGGCGCGCGGCCGCGGGCGACCGCCCGGCCTGGAACACGCCCGAGGGCATCGCCGTGCAGCCGCTGTACGACGCCGCCGATCTCGAAGGGCTCGACTTCCTCGGGACGTTCCCGGGCATCAAGCCGTACCTGCGCGGCCCGTACGCCCCGATGTACGCCACCCAGCCTTGGACGATCCGGCAGTACGCCGGCTTCTCCACCGCCGAGGAGTCCAACGCCTTCTACCGCCGTAACCTCGCGGCCGGGCAGAAGGGCCTCTCGGTGGCGTTCGACCTCGCCACCCACCGCGGCTACGACTCCGACCACCCGCGCGTGGCGGGCGACGTCGGCATGGCGGGCGTGGCGATCGACTCCATCTACGACATGCGGCAACTGTTCGACGGGATCCCGCTGGACAAGATGTCGGTGTCGATGACCATGAACGGCGCGGTCCTGCCCGTCCTGGCCCTCTACGTGGTCGCGGCCGAAGAGCAGGGGGTGAAGCCGGAGCAGCTCGCGGGGACGATCCAGAACGACATCCTCAAGGAGTTCATGGTCCGGAACACCTACATCTACCCGCCCTCGCCGTCGATGCGCATCATCTCCGACATCTTCGCCTACACGTCGCAGAAGATGCCGAAGTACAACTCGATCTCCATCTCGGGCTACCACATCCAGGAGGCCGGGGCCACGGCCGACCTGGAGCTGGCGTACACGCTGGCCGACGGCGTCGAGTACATCCGGGCCGGCCGCGACGCGGGCCTCGACATCGACGCGTTCGCGCCGCGCCTGTCCTTCTTCTGGGCGATCGGCATGAACTTCTTCATGGAGGTCGCCAAGATGCGGGCCGGGCGCCTGCTGTGGGCGAGGCTCGTGAAGGACTTCGACCCCAAGAACGACAAGTCCCTGTCGCTGCGCACCCACTCGCAGACCTCCGGCTGGTCCCTCACCGCCCAGGACGTCTTCAACAACGTCGCGCGGACCTGCGTCGAGGCGATGGCCGCGACCCAGGGGCACACCCAGTCGCTGCACACCAACGCGCTCGACGAGGCGCTCGCGCTGCCGACGGACTTCTCCGCCCGCATCGCCCGCAACACCCAGCTCCTGCTCCAGCAGGAGTCGGGCACCACGCAGGTCATCGACCCGTGGGGCGGCTCCTACTACCTGGAGAAGCTCACCCACGACCTCGCCGCGCGCGCCTGGGAGCACATCCAGGAGGTCGAGAAGTACGGCGGTATGGCCAAGGCCATCGACGAGGGCCTGCCCAAGCTGCGCATCGAGGAGGCCGCGGCCCGCACCCAGGCCCGGATCGACTCCGGTCGCCAGCCCGTCATCGGCGTCAACAAGTACCGGCCCGACGTCGACGAGATGATCGACGTGCTCAAGGTCGACAACGCCTCGGTCCGGGCGCAGCAGATCGCCAAGCTGGAGCGGCTGCGCGCCGAGCGCGACCCGCAGGCCGTCGAGCGGGCGCTGTCCGCGCTCACCGCGGCCGCCGGGGCCGACGCGGTCGGCGACCTGGAGCACAACCTGCTCAAGCTGGCCATCGACGCGGCCCGCGCGAAGGCCACCGTCGGGGAGATCTCCGACGCGCTGGAGAAGGTGTACGGTCGGCATTCCGCGACCATCCGCACCATCTCGGGCGTCTACCGTGAGGAGGCCGGCGCCGTGTCCGTCATGGAGGAGGCCCGCGCGGCCACCGACGAGTTCGCCGAGGCCGAGGGCCGCCGCCCCCGCATCCTGGTCGCCAAGATGGGCCAGGACGGGCACGACCGCGGTCAGAAGGTGATCTCCTCCGGCTTCGCCGACCTCGGCTTCGACGTCGACGTCGGCCCGCTGTTCCAGACCCCGGAGGAGGTGGCCCGCCAGGCCGTCGAGGCCGACGTGCACATCGTCGGCGTCAACTCCCTGGCCGCAGGCCACCTCACCCTGGTGCCCGCGCTCAAGACCGCGCTGGCGGAGCTGGACCGTCCCGACATCATGGTCGTCGTGGGCGGCGTCATCCCGCCGCAGGACTTCGACGAGCTGCGCGCGGCGGGGGCGGCGGCCATCTTCGGTCCGGGGACGGTCATCGCCGAGGCCGCGCTGGACCTGCTCAAAGAGCTG
Organism: Actinocorallia herbida; assembly: GCF_003751225.1. Classification (NCBI taxonomy): domain Bacteria; kingdom Bacillati; phylum Actinomycetota; class Actinomycetes; order Streptosporangiales; family Thermomonosporaceae; genus Actinocorallia; species Actinocorallia herbida. The sequence continues at coordinate 8,511,670 of NZ_RJKE01000001.1, read as the reverse complement.
TCCGCGAGCCTCGGCCACGCCTGATCGGTCCTCGCGAAATGCCTGACGTCAAGGACTACGTGACCGGTGTCCGGGAGGGCTCCCGGGCGTGGATCGCCCGCGCGATCACGCTCGTGGAGTCCACCCGGCCCGATCACCGGGCGCTCGCCCAGGCCGTGCTGGCCGAGCTGACCCCGTTCGCCGGGAACGCCCGGCGCATCGGGATCACCGGGGTGCCCGGGGTCGGCAAGTCCACCACGATCGACGCGCTCGGCATGCACCTCATCGACCGGGGCCACCGGGTCGCCGTGCTGGCCGTGGACCCCTCGTCCACCCGGCACGGCGGCTCGATCCTCGGTGACAAGACGAGGATGGTCCGGCTTTCGGCGAGTCCGGCGGCGTTCATCCGTCCGTCGCCGACGGCGGGCACCCTCGGCGGGGTGGCCAAGGCGACCCGTGAGGCGATGGTCGTCATGGAGGCGGCGGGCTACGACGTCGTCCTCGTGGAGACGGTCGGGGTCGGCCAGTCCGAGACGACCGTCGCGGAGATGACCGACTCGTTCCTCTTCCTCACCATCGCCCGGACCGGCGACCAGCTCCAGGGCATCAAGAAGGGCGTCCTGGAACTCGCCGACGTGATCGCCGTCAACAAGGCCGACGGCCCCCACGAGCTGGAGGCCAAGAAGGCGGCCCGTGAACTCGCGGGCGCCCTCCGCCTTCTCCGCGGCAACGACCGCGTCGTCCCCGTCCTCACCTGCAGCGCCCTGGAGGGCACCGGCCTGGCCGACGTCTGGGACCAGATCGTCGCCCACCAGGAGGACCTGGAGGCGTCCGGCGAACTCGCCCGCCGCCGCCGCGCCCAGCAGGTCCGCTGGACCTGGTCCATGGTCGAGGACCGCCTCCTCCACGCTCTCCACACCCACCCCTCCATCCGCGCCATCGCCCCCACCCTCGAAGCCCAGGTCGCCTCCGGCGAAACCACCCCCGCCACCGCCGCCGACCTCCTCCTCCAAGCCTTCACCACCCCCGGAACCACTGAGGAACCCGAAGACCGCTGAAGACTCCTGTCGATCACCGCGCCGCGCCGTCGGAGTGGTGATCGACGCCTTTTCGGGGGCGGAGGGCGGTGAGGGTCGTCTCGCCCGGGGGGCGGGTAGGGACGGGGGGATAGTGGGCAGATCGTGGGGATGGGTCGGGCTTTCCGGCTCTTGTGGTTGAGATCTGGAGGAGTCGTGGGCATTCGGTTTAATCCCTCGCGGGGGGCAACGTTGGGTGTGGAGTGGGAGCTACAGCTCGTCGACGGCGAGTCGCGGCTTCTGCGGCAGGACGCGGGGGAGTTGCTGGGGGATGTGCCGGAGCTGAGTGAAGGGAAGTTCACGAAGCTCAGGCACGAGCTGATGGAGTCGACGGTGGAGGTGGTCACCGATCCGTGCTTCACGGTGCAGGAGATCACCGCGGACCTCGGGCGGACCATCGGGCGGCTGCGGGACGCGGCCAAGCCGCGGGGGATCGAGCTGGCCTGCACCGGGAGTCATGCGATCAGCGACTGGCGGGACGCGGTGATGGCCCCGGTCGCGCGCTACCACGAGCTCGTCGAGGAGATGCAGTGGCTGGTGCGCCGGATCCAGACGTTCGGCGTGCATGTGCACGTCGGGGTGACCGATCAGGACAAGGCGATCCCGATCATCAATGCTTTGTCCAGGTACCTACCGCATTTTCTGGCGTTGACCGCATCTAGCCCGTTCTGGAACGCCGACGACACGGGCCTCGCCTCCGCCCGCTCGATCATCTTCGGCGACCTCCCGACCGCGGGTCCGCCGCATTCGCTGAGTGACTGGCCGGAGTTCGAGGGTTACATGGACACCCTGCTCAGGGCCGGGACGATTCGGTCGATCAAGGAAGTCTGGTGGGATATCCGGCCGCATCCCGACTTCGGCACTGTGGAGATCCGCATGTTCGATGGAATCCCGACAATGCGGGAGGTAGGGATGGTCACAGCGCTCTGCCAGGCCCTCGTCACGCTTTTCGAGCAGCAAATCGATCGCGGATATGCGCTTCCGCGCCCGGCGGCCTGGGTTGTCCGTGATAATAAATGGCGAGCGACCCGATACGGGCTCGACGCCATCATCATCACCGATGACTACGGACGTACCGCGCCGCTACGTGACGACCTCTACGAACTCGCCTCAGAGCTGGCTCCCGTGGCAGACCGCCTCGGGTGCACCGAGCAGCTGAAGGTGGTCGGCGATGTCCTCGAACACGGCGCCTCCTACGAGCGCCAGCGCGCGATCCGCGACGAGGGCGGCAGCCTGGAGGACGTCGTGACAGCCACGATCATGGAGTTCGACGAGAACAGGTTCGTCGGGCCTCGGGAGGTCGTCCATGCAGGGACGACCTGACGATACGCCCTCCGGGCCCGACGCCGACTCCGTCGACTCCGTCATGCCTGAGGGGGAGCACATGACGCAGCTTCATCCAGGGGTGATCCCGTCCCTGGAACGCCCGGTCACCGAAGCCACCGACCTGAGCGGTCACCTGGAGGTCTTCCTCGACCGGCACGCCGACGCCCTAGTCGGCTTCCGCCGCGACCTGCACATGCACCCCGAACTCGGATTCACCGAGTACCGCACCACGGCCCGCCTCGTCGAGCAGCTCAAGGAGGCGGGTCTCGAACCCCGCGTCCTGCCCAAGGGCACCGGCGTGATCTGCGACATCGGCCCCGCCGACGGCCCCACGATCGCGCTGCGCGCCGACATCGACGCGCTGCCCCTGCCCGATGAGAAGGACGTCTCCTACGCGTCCACCGTGCCCGGCATCAGCCACGCCTGCGGCCACGACGTGCACACCACCGTCGTGCTCGGCGCGGGGCTGTTCCTCGCCGAGCAGGCCGCGAAGGGTCTGCTGCCCGGCCGGGTGCGGCTGCTGTTCCAGCCCGCCGAGGAGAACCCGGGCGGGGCGCTCGACGTGATCGCCGCGGGCGGGCTCGTCGGGGTGGACCGGATCTTCGGCCTGCACTGCGAGCCGAGGTTCGAGGTGGGCGAACTCGGGGTGCGGCCCGGCCCGATCACCGCGGCCTGCGACAAGGTGTTCGTCAAGGTCACCGGCCCCGGCGGGCACACCGCCCGGCCGCATCTGACCGCGGACCTCGTGTACGCGCTCGCCAAGATCGTCACGGAGCTGCCCGCCGCGCTCTCGCGCCGGGTGGACCCGCGCTCCAGCCTCAGCCTCGTGTGGGGCCGGATGAACGCGGGCTCGGTCGCCAACGCCATCCCCGACCAGGGCCTGGCCGAGGGCACCGTCCGCTGCCTCGACGACGAGGCCTGGCACCGCGCCCCCGACCTCATGCGGTCGCTGCTCGACTCCGTCGCCGGCGCCTATGACGTCGAGGCGTCGCTGGAGTACGTGCGCGGCGTCCCGCCGACCGTCAACGACTCGGCCAGCGTCCAGATGTTCCGGGACGCGGGCTCGGCGGTGCTCGGCCACGACAAGGTGGTCACCGCCCCGCAGAGCCTCGGCGGCGACGACTTCGGCTACTACGTCGAGGCGGTGCCCGGCGCGTACGGGCGGCTCGGTGTCCGCACACCCGGTATGCCCGAGTACGACCTGCACCGCGGTGACTTCGACGTCGACGAGGGCTGTATCCCGGTCGGGGTGCGCATCCTCGTCTCCACGGTGCTGACGGCGCTGTGCGACGTGCCGCGCGCCACCGTCCCCGACGACCTGGAGTCGGCCGGGGCGTGATCGCCCGCGCCGCCCCTCGGGGGCGGCGCTACTTCCGGTAGAGCGCCATGTCGTCGCAGGCTCCCGTGCCCGGGAGCACCCGCCAGCAGTACAGGCGGGCGGTGGTCTGGTCACCCGTCTTGAACGTGGCGCTCACCCGGGTCCAGCCCTTGTTGCCGGAGCTGCCCGCCCTGGGGTCGCCGCCGTAGTCCTTGGCGCCGACGTACGTCTTGCCTCCGTTGGCCGTCACCCAGCCGGCGACGATGTAGGTCGTGTTCGGCTTGAGGCCCGTCACGACGAGTTCGACGGCGGCGTCGTAGCCCTGGCCCGGCTTGAGCAGGACCGCCTTGCCGCCCGCGTGGGACTTCTTCGCGCCGAGGAACGCCACGGCGCGCGGCTGCCACTTGCCGAAGCCCTTCTCGAACCCGCCGTTGGCGATGAGGTTCGTCTTGGGCTTCGGCGGTGCGGGCTTCGTGGTCGGCTTGGGCTTCGGCTTGGGCTTGGGCGACCCGCCGTTCTTCGTCTCCTCGGCGGAGTCCAGGGTCGGGGCCACCGAGGTCGGCGCGGCGGTCGGCGTGACCGAGGCGGTGACGCCGGGCACGCCGGGCTTGGCGACGGTCGCGTCGGCGGGGTCGTCGCCGATCCGGGTCAGCACGACCGCCCCGGCGAGCGCGACGACCACGGCGGCCGAGGCGGCGGCGGCGACGAGCACTCCGCGGCGCTTCCTGCGCGGCGCGGGGCCCGCGACGAGCAGGCCCGCGTCCCACGGCTGCTGCGGCGCGGCCTGCTGGTGCCAGGCGGCCTGACCGGGGTCCGCGGGGGCCGCCGCAGGGTCGGCCGCGAAGGCGGCGGGGTCGCTCACCGTCGCGTACGCCGCGGTGGCGGCCTGCGGCTCGGCGCGGGTCGCGAAGGGGTCGGCGGTCGTCGCGAAGGGGTCCGCGATGGTGGCGAACGGGTCCGCGGGGAGCGGCTGCACGGTGGTCGCGCCCGCTTCCGGCAGCGGCTGGACCGTGGTCGCGGCCGCCTCGGGCAGGGGCTGGACGGTCGTCGCGGCGGCCTCGGGCAGCGGTTGCGTCGTGCTCGACGGCGGCTCGGCCGCGAAGGCCGCGGTGGCTTCGGCCTGCGGCTGCTCGGCGGCCTCCAGGGCGGACCGCGCTGCGGCGGCGAGGTCGTCGGCGCTGGGCGCGGTCTGCTCACGGGGCGCGGCGGCCTCCGCGAGCAGCGCCGCGGCCGTGACGATCCCGCCGGGCTGCTCCGGCGTCTCCTTCACGAGCGACGGACCCTGTCCGACGGGTTCGGCGGGCCACTCCGCGGCGGCCGGCGCCGTCAGCGGGTCGAGGGCCGGGCCCTGGTTCGGCGCGGAGGCGGCCTTCACCAGTGAGGGCGGCCCCTGGACGTCCTGCGCCGCCCCGGCCTCCGGAGACACCGGCACGGCGGGCGGCAGGGCGTCCGCGCCGAAGGCCGCGGGCTGCGCGCCGAACGCGGCGGGCTGGGCCGAGTACGGGTCGGCGGGCACGGTCTCCGGGCCGACGGGCGCGGCGAAGGGCGTCTGCCCGGCGTCGCCGCCGACGGACGCGGCGAAGGCCGCGGGCTGCGCGGCGTTCGGGTCGAAGACCGCGGGTCGGGCGGCGTAGGGGTCGGCGGGGGCCGCGGGCTGTGCGGGCTCGGTACCGGGGACCACGGGCTGGGCGGCGAACGGGGCCGAGGATTGCGCGGGCTCCGCGCCGAAGGCCGCGGGCTGGGCGGCGAACGGGGCCGCGGGCTGCGCGGGCTCCGCGCCGAAGGCCGCGGGCTGGGCGGGGTCCGGGGCGAAAGCCCCGAGGGGGTCGGTGAGGGGGGAGGTGCCGAAGGTCGACGGCGGGGCGGGCGGCGCGGCGAGGGGGTGCAGGAGGGCCGCGGCGGCCGGGGGCGTGGCGCTCGCGCAGGACTCGACCTGGGCGGCCAGCCGGGGCGGGAGCGCCTCGGCGGAGCCCGCGGCGAAGGCCACGAGAGCGGCCCAGGCGCGGACGTCGTCGGCGAAGGCCGTGGGGCCCGCGGGGGTCAGCCCGTAGTCGGTGAGGACGGCGCCTGAGCCGGTCAGGAAGACGTTGACCGGGGTGAGCGCGCCGTGCGCGATGCCGTGGGCGTGCAGGCCGGCCAGCGCGGCGGCGACCTCGGCGGCGAGCCGCTCCAGATCCGGCGCGCCCAGCGGCAGTTCGGCCTCGGCCAGCGGCGTGCCCTCGACGTAGTCGGACATCAGGTACGGGCGGGCGCCGACCAGGCCCGTGGCGCGGGCCTTGGCGGTGTGCGGGATCTCCACGGAGACGAGCGTCTCCATGGCCCGCTGGAAGCCCTCCCACACCGCCGGGTCCTCGGTGAGGTGCGCGTGCAGGAGCTTGACGGCGATCTCGCCGCCGTCCTGCCGGCGGCCGAGGAAGACGACGCCGCGGGGGCCCGCGCCGAGCCGTCCGCTCAGCCAGAGCCCGCCGACGAGCCCAGGATCGCCGGGTTCGAAGGGTCGCATCGGAGATTCACCTCAGGAGGCCGCATCACGATCTAGGTCGGCCTAACCTAGCGCAAGTCGGGATAACCGGGCTTGACGATCCCGTTGATGATCTCCAACCGGCCGTCGAAGTCGATGAACGCGGATTTCACAGCGTTAAGCGTGAACCACCGCAGATCCTCCCAACCGTAGCCGAAGGCCTCGCTGAGCTTGCGGAATTCCTCTGAGAGGGTCGTCCCGCTCATCAAACGGTTGTCTGTGTTCACCGTCACTCGAAAACGGAGCCGGGTGAGCAGTCCGATCGGGTGCTCGGCGAGTGACGCGGCGGCCCCGGTCTGGAGATTCGACGTCGGGCACATCTCCAGCGGAATCCGCTTGTCCCGGACGTAGTGGGCGAGCCGCCCCAGTTCGGCGCCCTCCCCGACCCGCACGATGTCGTCGATGATCCGGACGCCGTGGCCCAGCCGGTCCGCCCCGCACCACTGGATCGCCTGCCAGATCGACGGGAGGCCGAACGCCTCCCCGGCGTGGATCGTGAAGTGCGCGTTCTCCCGCTGGAGGTACTCGAACGCGTCGAGGTGCCGGGTCGGCGGGTTGCCCGCCTCGGCCCCGGCGATGTCGAACCCGGCCACGCCCCGGTCGCGGTACCGCACGGCGAGTTCGGCGATCTCCCGGCTGCGCGCCTGGTGCCGCATCGCGGTGAGCAGGGACCGCATCTTGATGCCGTGGTCGCGCTCCCCTTCGGCGAAGCCCGCGCTGACGGCCTCGACGACCTCGTCCAGCGACAGTCCGCCGACGAGATGCTGCTCCGGTGCGTAACGGACCTCGGCGTAGACGATCCCGTCGGCCGCGAGGTCTTCGGCGCACTCGTAGGCGACCCGGTGGAGGGCGTCGGCGGTCTGCATCACCGCGACGGTGTGCGAGAACGTCTCCAGGTAGCGCTCCAGGGAGCCGCTGTCGGCGGAGGCGCGGAACCAGGCGCGCAACGCCTCGGGATCGCGTTCCGGCAGGCCGGTGTAGCCGTACCGCTCCGCGAGTTCGATGATCGTCGCGGGCCGCAGGCCGCCGTCCAGGTGGTCGTGCAGCAGCACCTTGGGGACGCGGCGGATCTCCGCGAGCGTCGGCAGCACTGTGGTGGTCGCACTCGTCACGGCACGATCCTCTCGATGATCAGCGGCAGCAGCCGCGGCACGCCGTCCGGCACGATCTCACAGGCGTCCTCCAGCGCCTGGAGGGCGCGCTCGAAGCGCACGGGCTCGTCCGCGTGCAGGGTGAACAGGGGCCGTCCCGCTTCGACGCGGTCGCCGGGCACCGCGTGCCAGGTGATGCCGGCGCCCGCGCTGACCGGGTCCTCCTTGCGCGCCCGGCCCGCGCCGAGCCGCCACGCGGCGACGCCGACGGCGAGGGCGTCGAGCCGGGTGAGGACGCCGGAGGCGGGGGCGGTGACGGTGTGCGTCTCGCGCGCGACGGGCAGGGGCGCGTCGGGGTCGCCGCCCTGCGCGATGATCATGCGCCGCCAGTGGTCCATGGCCGTGCCGTCGCGCAGGGCGTCGGCGGGGTCCTTGCCGTAGATCCCGGCGGCGGCGAGCATCTCGCGGCCGAGCGCGACGGTCAGCTCGACGATGTCGGCGGGCCCGCCCCCGGCGAGCACCTCCAGGGACTCGGCGACCTCGAGGGCGTTGCCCGCGGTGCGGCCGAGCGGCCGGTCCATCGCGGTGAGCAGCGCGACGGTGTCGACCCCGGCGTCATGGCCGAGCTCGACCATGGTCCTGGCCAGCTCGCGTGCCCTCTCAGGGGTCTTCATGAACGCGCCGGATCCGGTCTTGACGTCCAGGACCAGCGCGGACGTCCCCTCGGCGATCTTCTTGGACATGATCGACGAGGCGATGAGCGGGATGGACTCGACGGTTCCGGTGACGTCGCGCAGCGCGTACAGCTTCCGGTCGGCGGGCGCCAGGCCCTCGCCCGCGGCGCAGATGACGGACCCGGCCTCGCGCAGCACGGCGAGCATCTCGGCGTTGGACAGCCTGGCCCGCCAGCCGGGGATGGACTCCAGTTTGTCGAGGGTGCCGCCGGTGTGGCCGAGGCCCCGGCCGGACAGCTGCGGCACCGCGCCGCCGCACGCGGCCACCGCGGGGGAGAGCGGGAGGGTGATCTTGTCGCCGACCCCGCCGGTGGAGTGCTTGTCGGTCGTCGGCCGGTCGAGCGCGCTCCAGTCCATCCGCTCGCCGCTGCGGATCATGGCCTTCGTCCAGTCGGAGATCTCCCGCCGGTCCATTCCGTTGAGCAGGATCGCCATGTTCAGCGCGGACATCTGCTCGTCGGCCACCGCACCGGACGTGTAGTTCTCGATCACCCAGTCGATCTGTGCCGTACTGAGCTCCCCACCGTCCCGCTTGGTGACGATCACGTCGATGACGTCCATCGCGCAGTCCCCCTCCTTCAGTGGGTACGCCCTACTCCCTGAGGAGTCACACGTATGACTATAGCCTTCCGCGGTGATCACGCGAGGTGTGCGGCACCTGGTGCGCGGAAGGCGGGCCCCTGATTTTTAAGTTCTGGTTACAGATATTCCGGGCCGAAGGCGTTCGGGAGGTACTCCGAGAGGGGGCGGACGCCTGTGTCGGTCTCCAACTGGAGGGACGGGCCGCCGTGTTCGTGGAGGAGCTGACGGCAGCGGCCACAGGGGGTCAAGGGGAGTCCCTCGCGGTCGACGACGCTCACGGCGAGCAACCGGGGCGGGTCGGTGAAAGAGAGGTCCGAGGGGGCGCCCGCGCCGAACAACGCCGATACCAGGCTGCATTCGGCGCACAGGGTAATGCCGAGTGAAGCGTTCTCGACATTACTGCCCGTGACGATTCTGCCGTCCGAGGTCAGCGCCGCGGCCCCCACCGGGAAGTGCGAGTAGGGGCAGTAGGCGCGCTCCATGGCGGCGCTCGCGGCGGCCCTCAGGGCGGCCCAGTCGATGGCGGTCATGCCGTGAGCGTAGCCCTCGGAGCAGGTCAGAGCGGGGCTCGCTTTCTTACGCTTTGCTGGTTATCGTTGCCGTCACACGTATGACGATATCCATGACCTGATCACGTCTGTTACGTAACGGTATGCCCACAAGTTGCACCGGTGTGTCGACTGTTACCGCCACGGACGGTGAACCTGTGGGTATCGACAAGCCAGGCAACGGTTGCCGTGGCTCGGACGAATCTGGAGGCAGAAGTGTCCAAGGGGATCCGGCTCGCTGCCGGTCTGGCTGGTCTCGCGCTACTGGCATCGGCCTGCGGTGAGGCCCCCGACGAGAACAAGGGCGGCGGCACCGCCGAGGCGGGCCCGCTCTCGTGCATGGTCACCGACACCGGCGGCATCGACGACCGCTCGTTCAACGCCTCGGCCTGGAAGGGCATGCAGGCCGGCGCCACCGCCACCAAGGGCAAGGCCGAGTACATCGCCTCCACGAGCGAGAACGACTACATCCCGAACATCGGCCAGCTGGTCACCAAGGGCTGCGAAACCATCGTCACGGTCGGCGGTCTGATGGGCGACGCCACCACCGAGGCGGCCAAGGCCAACCCGGACCAGCAGTTCGCCATCGTCGACTCGCCCTCGGTCGCGGGCCAGAAGATCTACGGCATGGAGTTCAACACCGCGCAGAGCTCCTTCCAGGCCGGCTACCTCGCCGCCGCGATGTCCAAGACCGGCAAGGTCGCGACCTTCGGCGGCCTGGCCATCCCGCCCGTCACCATCTTCATGGACGGCTTCTACGAGGGCGTCAAGTACTTCAACGAGAAGAAGGGCAAGAAGGTCGAGGTCCTCGGCTGGGACGAGGCCAACCCCAAGAGCGGCTCCATCGCCGGTGACTTCGGCGACCAGGCCAAGGGCAAGAGCATCTCCGCGGGCTTCATCGAGCAGGGCGCGGACGTCATCTTCCCCGTCGCGGGCGGCACCGGCCTCGGCGCGGCCGCGGCGGCCAAGGAGTCCGGCGGCAAGGTCAGCGTGATCTGGGTCGACTCCGACGGCTGCGAGTCGGTCGCCGAGTACTGCTCGGTCTTCCTCACCTCGGTGCTGAAGAACGTCAGCGGCGCCGTCGAAGAGGCCGTCACCAAGTCGGCCGCGGGACCCCTGACCGGGTCCTACCTCGGCACCCTGGACAATGGCGGCACGGGCCTCGCCGACTTCCACGAGTTCGACGCCAAGGTCCCGGCGGACCTGAAGGCCGAGCTGGAGCAGATCAAGACCGACATCACGTCGGGCACGATCAAGATCACCTCTCCGTCTCAGCCGCAGGCCTCCTGACCCCCGGCGGCTCCCCGGGGACGGACACCGCGTCCGTCCCCGAGGGGCCGCACCCGTACGTCCGCCCCTCAGTTTCGGAAGAGGTGTCCAGGGTGGCTCTTGAACTCAGGGGCATCACCAAGCGCTTCGGCTCCCTGGTGGCCAACGACGCGATCGACCTCGAGATCACCCCGGGGGAGATCCACTGCCTGCTCGGTGAGAACGGCGCGGGCAAGTCCACCCTGATGAACATCCTCTACGGGCTCTACCAGCCCGACGAGGGCGAGATCCTGGTCGACGGCGAACCCCTCGCCCTCGACGGCCCCCGCTCGGCGATCAACGCCGGGATCGGGATGGTGCACCAGCACTTCATGCTGGTCCCCGTCTTCACCGTCGCCGACAACGTCATGCTCGGCGACGAGCACACCAAGAGCGGGTTCCTCAACCGGAAGTCCGCCCGCGCGCACGTCCGCGACGTCTCGACCCGGTACGGCCTCGAAGTCGACCCGGACGCCGTCGTCGGCGACCTGCCCGTCGGCCTCCAGCAGCGGGTCGAGATCGTCAAGGCGCTCACCCGCGACGCCCGCTTCCTCATCCTCGACGAGCCGACGGCGGTCCTCACCCCGCAGGAGACCGAGGAGCTGTTCACCGTCATGCGCGGGCTGCGCGCGGCGGGCAAGGCCATCGTCTTCATCACCCACAAGCTCAAAGAGGTCAGGGCGATCGCCGACCGGATCACCGTGATCCGGCGCGGCGCGGTCGTCGGTACGGCCCTGCCGTCGGCGTCCGAAAGCGAACTCGCCTCCTTGATGGTCGGCCGCGAGGTCCGCCTGCGCGTGGACAAGGCGCCCGTGCAAGAGACCGGCGCGCCTCCCGCGTTCGCCGTCCGCGACCTGACCGTGCGGAACGCCGCGGGCCAGCCCGTGGTCGACGGGATCGGCTTCGACATCGCGCCCGGCGAGATCCTCGGCGTCGCGGGGGTCCAGGGCAACGGGCAGACCGAACTCGCCCAGGCCGTCCTCGGGCTCATCGAGCCGGAAGCCGGGTCGATCACCCTCGACGGCACCGAGCTCCTCGGCAAGACGCCGCGCGACAGGCTGCGCGCCGGACTCGGCTTCGTCCCTGAGGACCGCTCCCACGACGGGCTCGTCGGCGGCGCGAGCGTCGCGGAGAACCTCGTGCTCGACCTCTACGACCGGCCGCCGTTCGGGCGGCGCGGGTCGATGGACGTCGCCGAGGTCCGCCGCAACGCGCGTGACCGGGTCGCGGAGTTCGACATCCGGACCACCTCCATCGACACGCACGTGGCGCACCTCTCCGGGGGCAACCAGCAGAAGGTGGTCGTCGCCCGGGAGATGTCCCGGCCGCTGCGGATGCTGCTGGTCTCCCAGCCGACCCGCGGCGTCGACGTCGGCGCGATGGAGTTCATCCACAAGCGGATCGTGCACGAGCGCGACGAGGGCCGCCCCGTTCTGGTGATCTCCACCGAACTGGACGAGATCTTCGCGCTGGCCGACCGGATCGCCGTCATGTACCGAGGAAAGATCATGGCGATCGTGCCGCCCGACACGTCGGCGGAGACGATCGGCCTGCTGATGGCCGGGGCCCACCCCGACGAGACAGCCACGCACACCGCCGCAGAGGATGCCGCCGATGAGTGAGAAGGAACTCCCCGCGCGGGACCCCCGGCGCTCCCCGTGGCGGCGGATCGCCGACGAGATGGTCGACGGGGTCGGCTGGCTCACCACCCTGCTCTCGATCGTCCTCGCGATGGCCGTCGGCGCCGTCCTCATCATCGTGTCCGACCCCGAGGTCCGCGGCACGTTCGGGTACTTCTTCACCCGCCCCGGCGACGCCCTCAGCGCGTCCTGGGACGCGGTGTGGACCGCCTACAAGGCCCTGTTCACCGGCGCCGTCTGGAACCCCGACCGCTCCTGGAACGCCGCGACCGCGCTCGGCCCGCTCAGCGAGACCCTCACCGAGGCGACCCCGCTGCTGCTCGGCGGCCTCGCGATCGGCCTGGCGTTCAAGGCCGGGCTGTTCAACATCGGCGGCCAGGGCCAGCTCATCATGGGCGCGATCTGCGCCAACTACGTCGGTTTCACCGTCACCGGGCCGCCCGGCGTCGCGATCGTCACCGCGGTCCTCGCGGGCATCTTCGGCGGCGCGCTCTACGGCGGGCTCGTCGGGTTCCTCAAGGCCAGGACCGGCGCGCACGAGGTGATCGTGACGATCATGCTCAACCACATCGCCGCGGCCTTCCTCGTCTGGGTCATCACCACCGAGCTGTTCCGCAACCCCGACCGCAACGACGCCGTCTCCCAGTCGGTGTCGGACAACGCGCTCCTGCCCAGGCTCCTCGGCTGGCTCCCGGACGGCGCGGGCCTGCGCGTCAACTTCGGGCTGTTCCTCGCGGCGGCGGCGGTCCTCTTCTCCTGGTGGCTGCTGAACCGCTCGACCCTCGGCTTCGAGCTGCGCGCGGTCGGCGCCAACGCCGCCGCCGCGCGAACCGCGGGCATGAGCGTCGGCCGCGCCCAGATCCTCGCGATGGCGATCTCCGGCGCGCTCATGGGCGTCGTCGGCGCCACCCAGGTCCTCGGCACCACCAACGCCTCGCACGCCCTCACCGCCCAGATCGACGCCGGCCTCGGATTCACCGCGATCACCGTCGCGCTCCTCGGCCGCGCCTCGCCCATCGGGACGGTCTTCGCCGCCCTTCTGTTCGGCGCGCTCCAGGCGGGCGGCCGCGCCATGCAGGGCCAGGCGGGCGTCTCCATCGAGATCGTCGGCGTCATCCAGGCCCTCATCGTCCTCTTCGTGGCCGCCCCGCCCCTGGTCCGCGGCCTCTTCCGCCTCCGAGGCGGCACCGCCCCCGAAGCAGCCCTCGCATCGAAGGGATGGAACGGTTGACAGCGACAGTTCTGGCGCCGGAGAATCTCGCGCCTGTTGCGGGCGCCCGTGCTCGGCGGGGGAGGCTGTACGGCGGGATCGCGATGATCGTCGTCGCGCTCTACGGGCTCTGGGCGTTCGGGCTCGGCGGGCGGACCGACGGGACCGACACGACGTTCGTGCTCAACCTGTCGGACGCGACCGGCATGACCGTGCCCGACGTGACGTTCCCGTCCGCGCCGGTGGCGATCGCGCTGTGCGTCCTCGCCGCGCTGTGCGGGGCGCTCCGGATCGCGGTGGACCTGCCGAAGCGGTGGAACGCGGTCGTGCTCGGCGCGTTCTTCCTGCTGTACGTCACCGCGTTCATGACGTGGGCGGCGGCGGCCAAGAGCATCAACGTCGCCTCGATCCTCGACGCGACGGTCATCGCGGCGGTCCCGCTGGTGCTGGGGGCGCTCGCGGGCGTCCTCGGGGAGCGGTCCGGCGTCATCAACGTGGCCATCGAGGGCCAGTTCCTGCTGGGCGCGTGCCTCGCCGCGTTCACCGCGTCGGTGTCGGGCTCCCTGCTGTGGGGGCTCGTCGCGGGCGTGCTCGCGGGCGGCCTGTTCGGGCTGCTGCTCGCCGTCTTCGCCCAGCGCTACCTCGTCGAGCAGGTCGTCCTCGGCGTCGTCCTGACGATGCTGGCGACCGGCCTGACCGGGTTCTTCTACGAACGGGTCATGCGGACGGAACCGGACAAGTACAACAAGGCGATGGCCTTCCCGCCGATCAAGATCCCGCTCCTGGCGGAGCTCCCCGTGGTCGGCCCCGTCCTGTTCCACCAGAACGTCCTGTTCTATGTGACGATCCTGCTGATCGTCGCCGTCCACATCGTGCTGTTCCGCACCCGTTGGGGCCTGCGCACCCGCGCCGTCGGCGAGCACCCGACGGCCGCCGACACCGTGGGCGTCAACGTGATCCGCACCCGCTACCTCAACATGTTCGTCGCCGGCCTCATCGCCGGCCTGGGCGGCGTCTGGCTCACCATCGGCACCAACATCAGCTTCAACAAGGACATGGCCTCCGGCAAGGGCTTCATCGCCCTGGCCGCGGTCATCTTCGGCCGCTGGTCCCCGGTCGGCGCCCTCTGGGCCGCCCTCCTCTTCGGCTTCGCGGGCGGCTTCTCCGACGCCATCCAGCTCATGCAGACCCCCCTGCCCACCGACTTCCTCCGCATGCTGCCCTACCTCGCCACGATCTTCGCCGTGGCCGGGCTCGTCGGGTATGTCCGAGCGCCCGCCGCCGACGGCCAGCCCTACGTGAAGTCCTGACCGGGCCGCGCGGGCCGGCGTCCACCGCCGGGTCATGACAGGGGAAGGCCGACGCAAAGATGCGTCGGCATTCCCCTAGATGCCGGGCGAACCTCCGGTGCCCGATTCGGTGACGGCCGGAACGGCCGCGGAGCAGGGGTGTATGCAGGTGACTCCTGACTACTGCGAGTGACGGGATGGGCTGATGTTTCGAGCCGTTGCGATGGCTTTCGGCATGGCGGTCGCGGGCGTGGCGGCCGTCGGCGGCGGGGCGGCCGGGGCCGCGGGGGCCGCGGCGCCGTGCGCGATCGGGACCTGGACGATGACGTGGCAGAGCGTCGTCTTCGAGGGGACCTTCGAGGATAAAAGGGTCACGACGACGCACGGCGGCTCCACCGGGACCCGCCTGATCATCGGGCCCAAGACCATGAAGCTGGACTTCTCGAAGTCGACAAAGCAGAACATCTCGTTCGGGTACGACGGGACGGGCGGGTTCGAGATCTACCGTGGGTCGTTCACCGCGGGCCTCATGCGCACCGGGAACACCAAGGGCAAGCTCACCGTCGTGAACAAGACGGCCAAGGGCGACGCCACGGCGAGCTACACCCAGGAGACGCCGGAGAGGGCCGAAGGCATCACCTACGACGTCGACGAGCCCCTGAGGACCGCCGTGAAGCCCAGCCGCTACTGGGACTCCCTCGCGATCACCCGGGGCGACTACACCTGCTCCAAGAAGACCCTCAAGATCACTCGGTCGACCTCCGGCGACTCCGGCGGCTTCGTCCATACGGGCACCTTCGACTACACCTTCACCCGCGCCTGACGGCCCCGCGCCGGCCCGGCCCCGTCCAGGACGGGGCCGGGCCCGCACCAGGGCGTCCTTCGCCGCCCGGGGCGGGCCGTCGATAGCCTGGTGCGATGAAGGTGTTCAGGTCGCGGACCGGGTGGGTGCTGGGCTGGGTGTGGCTGGTGTTCGCGGCGGTGAACTTCGTGGACCTGGCTTTGCGCGGCCGCGACAAGGCGTCCCTGATCGTCACCGCGGTCCTTCTGCTGACCTGCGGCCTCGCCTACGTGATGGGCCTGCGCCCCGCCGTCCGCGGCGACGAGACGGGCGTCTCCATCGAGAACCCCTTCAAAACGACCCGGCTCCCCTGGAGCACGGTCCGGAAGATCGGCACAGGCCGAGCCCTGTCCTTCGACCACGCCGGAGGCCACATCGACTCCTGGGCCGTCCAGGTCTCCGCCCGCAAGGCCGCCACCGCCGCCCGGGCCAGTCCCGAAGACCTCGCCTCCCGCACCCCGGTCACCTTCGCCGCGGAACAACTGGAGGAGCTCCGCAACGCGGCCCCCGCGGCCCCGACCGCCGAGCCCCGCCCCACCTGGTCGATCCCGGCCCTGGCCGCCGTCCTGGCCCCCCTGGCCCTCCTGGTGATCGCCGCGCTCGTCTGACGATTCGGCGAGGCGCCCGGCCGGCCTGTGAGCGGGGCCGTCCGTGCGAAGGAGGGCCTAGTAGGCCGAGTCGACCGTCAGGCGGTTCGCCGCCTCCTGGATGCTGCCCGACAGCGAGGGGTAGACCGTGAAGGTGTGGGCGAGCTGGTCGACCGTCAGGTGCTGCTGGACGGCGACGGCGAGGGTCATGATCAGTTCGCTGGCGCGAGGGGCCACGATGACGCCGCCGAGGACGATGCCGGTCGAGCGGCGGCAGAAGAGCTTGATGAAGCCGTCCTCGAAGCCCTGCATCTTGGCGCGCGCGTTCGTGTTGAGCGGCAGCATGACGGTGCGGGCGTCGACCTCGCAGTTGTCGACCATCGCCTGGGTGACGCCGACCGCGGCGACCTCGGGGTCGGTGAAGATGTTGGAGCTGACCCAGCCGAGCTTGAGCGGCTGGACCGCCTCGCCGAGCGCGTGCCAGACCGCGATGCGGCCCTGCATCGCCGCGACGGAGGCGAGCGCGAGCACGCCGGTGCAGTCGCCCGCGGCGTAGATGTTCGGCACCGAGGTCCGGGAGACCTTGTCGGTCTCGACGTAGCCGCCGCGGCCGAGCTTCACCCCGGCGGCCTCCAGGCCGATGCCGCGGGTGTTGGGGACCATGCCGACGGTCATCAGGCAGTGCGAGCCGTGGACCTTGCGGCCGTCCTCGAGGGTGACCACGACGCCGTCGCCGGAACGCTCCACCGCGCCCGCGCGGGAGCGGCCCATGACGTTCATGCCGCGCCGCCGGTACACGTCCTCCAGGACGGAGGCGGCCTCGGCGTCCTGTGATGGCAGGATCCGGTCACGGGAAGAGACCAAAGTCACCTTCGAGCCGAGGCTGAGGTAGGCCCCCGCGAACTCCGCGCCGGTGACGCCGGAGCCGACCACGATCAGCTCTTCGGGCAGCTCGGGAAGGTCGTAGAGCTGGCGCCAGGTGAGGATGCGCTCGCCGTCGGGCTCCGCGCCGGGCAGGACGCGGGGGGTCGCGCCGGTCGCGACGATGATCACGTCGGCCTCGATACGGCGCTCGCCGACGACGACCGCGCGGGGCCCGTCGAGCCTGCCCTCACCGCGGACGATCTTGACCTCCTCGTACCCGAGGCGGTCGGCCACGTCGAAGGACTGGGCGCGGGCCAGGTCCTTCACCCGCTTGTTGATCAGCGCGAGGTCCGCTTTGACGCCGCCGACCTCGCCGTCGGCGCCGCCGTCGAAGTTCACCCCGAGGGCGCCGGACTCGCTCAGCACCGACATGCGGACCGACGTGGCGATCAGCGTCTTGGACGGGACGCAGTCGTAGAGCACGCTGGCTCCGCCGGGTCCGTCCTTCTCGATCACGGTCACGTCGGCGCCGAGTCGCGCCGCGACCAGCGCGGCCTCGTAGCCGCCCGGCCCTCCACCCAGAATTACGATACGCGTGCTCACAACGCCCATTCTTTCCTAAGGTCGTCGATGGATGGGCCGGTAGGCTCTGTCAGCGTGGCTCTGTACGCGGCATACGCCTCCAACATGGATCCCGAGCAGATGGCCTTGCGCGCCCCGCATTCGCCGCTGCGCGACACGGGCTGGCTCCAGGGCTGGCGCCTGACGTTCGGCGGTGAGGAGATCGGCTGGGACGGCGCCCTGGCCACTGTTGTCGAGGATCACACCTCGCAGACCTTCGTGGCCCTCTACGACGTCACGGAGCTGGACGAGCAGGCTCTCGACGCGTGGGAAGGGCACGAGCAGGGGCTCTACACCAAGATCAGGGTGCGGGTGCAGACCCTGTTCGGTGAGGAGCTCGCCTGGATCTACGTGCTCGACGCCTACGAGGGCGGCCTTCCGTCGGCGCGGTTCATCGGGATCATCGCCGACGCCGCCGAGCGGGCGGGCGCGCCGGAGATCTATGTGAAGGAGCTGCGCGAACGACCGTGCGACACGCTGGGCTCCGAGCTGTGACCCCCGGCTGCGTTCCCGTGCCGGTCGGACCCGGGCGTCCGGCTGTAGAACGGAACAAACCGGGCGCGTTGTGATCGGGGAATTTGGGAGGTTCGGGCCGCGTAAGGCCCCGATCCCGCCCCTAGGCTGGGCGGGTGGAGAACAACCCTTATGCACTCGCCGAGCGCGCCGCCGCCGCGTTGACCGCCCTGACGTACCCGAAGTTCGACGTCGCGCTGGTGACGGGCTCGGGGTGGGTCCCGGCCGCCGACGCGCTGGGCGAGCCCGCGCACGAGATCGCGTTCACCGAGCTGCCGGGCTTCACCGCCCCCGCCGTCGCGGGCCACGGGGGCAAGGTCAGGGCGCTGCGGGTGGGGGACAAGAACGTCCTGGTCTTCCTCGGCCGCACCCACCTGTACGAGGGGCGCGGCGTGGAGCCCGCGGTCCACGGGGTGCGGACCGCGCTGGCCGCGGGGGTCAAGACCGTGGTGCTCACCAACGCGGCCGGAGGGCTGCGGCCGGAGACGCAGTCGATAGGCGACCCGGTGCTCATCAGCGACCACCTCAACCTCACCGGGGCGAACCCGCTTACGGGCACGTCCTTCCTGGACCTCACCGAGGTGTACTCCAAGCGGCTGCGCGCCCTCGCCCTTGAGGCCGACCCCTCGCTCGCCGAAGGCGTCTACGCGGCTTTCCGCGGCCCCACGTACGAGACCCCCGCCGAGATCCGGATGCTGCGCACCCTGGGCGCCGACCTCATCGGCATGTCCACGGTCCTTGAGGCGATCGCGGCCCGTGAGGGCGGCGCGGAGGTCCTGGGCGTCTCGCTGGTGACGAACGTCGCGGCGGGCCTGTCGGACGCGCTGCTCGACCACGCCGAGGTGCTGGAGGCGGGCCGCGCGGCGGCGGGCCGGATGGGCGTGTTGCTGAAGACCGTGGTGGAGCGGCTGTGACCCTGCGCGAGCGCGCCGAGGAGTGGCTCGCCCAGGACCCGGACCCGGTGACCAGGGCCGAGCTGGCGGCGCTCCTGGCGGACGACGAGGCGCTGGCCGAGAGGTTCGGCGCCGTCCTGGAGTTCGGGACGGCCGGGCTGCGCGGCGCGCTCGGCGCCGGGCCGAACCGGATGAACCGGGTGACGGTCATGCGGGCCGCCGCGGGCGTCGGGGCCCGGGTCCCGCGCGGCGGGGCGGGCGTCGTGGTGGGCTACGACGCCCGGCACAACTCCGCGCGGTTCGCGCTGGACACCGCCGCCGTCCTCACCGGGATGGGCGTGCGGTGCAGGGTGCTGCCGGGGCCGCTGCCGACGCCGGTGCTGGCGTTCCTCGTGCGTCATCTGGGGGCCGACGCGGGGGTCATGGTGACGGCGAGCCACAACCCGCCGCAGGACAACGGCTACAAGGTGTACTGGTCGGACGGGGCGCAGATCGTGCCGCCCGTGGACGCCGAGATCGCCGCGGCCATCGCCGCCGTGGGCCGGGTCGACGAACTGCCCCTGGGGGTGCCGCCCGAGGAGGCGCGGGAGGGCGACCCGACGTGGGAGGTCCTGGGACCGGAGGCCGAGGAGTCCTACCTGGACGCGCTCAAGGGCCTGCCGCTCGGCGAGGCCCGTGACGTCTCGGTGGCTTACACGCCTTTGCACGGGGTCGGGGCCGAGACTCTTCTGAGGGCCTTCCTCAGGGCGGGGTTCACCGCCGCGTTCACGGTGCCCGAGCAGTGTCTGCCGGACCCGGACTTCCCCACCGTGGCGTTCCCGAACCCGGAGGAGCCGGGGGCGATGGACCTGCTCCTCGCGCTGGCCGAGCGGACGGGCGCCGACCTGGCGATCGCCAACGACCCCGACGCGGACCGCTGCGCCGTCGCGGTTCCGCTGCCGGGCGGGGGCTGGCGGGCCCTGACCGGCGACGAGGTCGGCGGGCTGCTCGCCGAGCACGTCCTGCGGCACACCGCGGGCGACGACAGGCTGCTCGCGACGACGATCGTGTCGTCGTCGCTGCTGGGTCGGATCGCCGAGGCGCACGGGGCGGCCTTCGCCGAGACCCTCACCGGCTTCAAATGGATCATGCGCGGGGGCGGACCGGGGCAGAGGCTCGTCCTCGGCTATGAAGAGGCGCTGGGCTACTGCGTAGGCGGCGCGGAGGGCGCCCCGGTGCGGGACAAGGACGGGATCGGGGCCGCCCTGGCCGTCGCGTCCCTCGCGGCCGAGGCCAAGGCCGCGGGGCGTACGCTGCTCGACCTTCTGGACGACCAGGCGATCCGGTACGGGGTGCACGCGACGAGCCAGCTCTCGGTCCGGGTCTCCGACCGGGCGCTCATCGACGGCGCCGTGGCCGACCTGCTCAAGTCGCCGCCTTCCGTGCTCGGCGGACGGGCCGTCCTGGCGGTGGAGGATCTCGCCGAGGGGGCCGGCGGGCTTCCGCCGACGAGTGGGCTGCGGCTCACTCTCGAGGGAGGCGCCCGGGTCGTCATCCGGCCGTCGGGGACCGAGCCGAAACTGAAGTCCTACCTCGAGGTCGTCGTCCCGGTCGCCGAAGGGGACGTCGCCGGAGCGCGCGAGAGCGCCGCCGAGGCCCTGGCGTCCCTGCGGACGGACCTGGCGGCGCTCCTGCCCTAGCGGCTCAGGCGGCGGCCACCAGTTCGGTGGCCTCGGCCTCCCGGACGCGGCGGGGGATCACCAGCGCCGCCGCCGCGCCCGCCGCCACGATCGCGGCCCCGGCCCACAGGGCGGGCACCAGGCCGTCGGTGAAGGCCTGCCCGGAGGCGTAGCCGCCCTGCCCGGCGAAGATCGCGGCGAGGCTCGCGACGCCGATCGCGCCGCCGAGCTCGCGCAGCGCGTTGTTGGCGCCGGACGCCATGCCCTGCTCCTCGGGCCGGACCGAGGCCATGACGACCCCGGCCGCGGGCGCGAAGTACAGGCCCATGCCGATTCCGCTGATGATCAGGGACGGAAGCTGGGTGGTGTAGGCGACGTCCGGGGCCGCGACCAGCGCGAACAGGGCGAGCCCGACGGCCTGGAGCGCGAGGCCCGCCGCGACGACGGGCCGGCCGCCGATCCGGTCCGACAGGATGCCCGCGATGGGCGCGACGACCAGGGGCATCGCGGTCCAGGGCAGCATCCGCAGGCCGGCCTCGGTGGGCGAGTGCCCGAGGACCGTCTGGAGGAACTGGCTGAGCAGGAAGATCGAGCCGAACATCCCGGCGAACATCAGAAGGCTCGCCGCGTTCATGGCGCTGAAGGCACGGGACCGGAAGAGGCGCATCGGGAGCATCGGGTGCGGGGCGCGCAGTTCCCAGGCGACGAAGACGGCGAGCAGGAGCGGCCCGACGATGAGCCCGGAGAGGACGGGCGCGCTGGTCCAGCCGTCGGTGTTGCCGCGGATGAGGGCGTAGACGACGGCGAAGAGCGCGGCGCTCGCCAGGAGCGTGCCGGTGACGTCGAGGCGGCCGGACGGTCCGCGGGATTCGTTCAGGCGCAGCCTTGCGAGCGGGATGAGCGCGACGCCCACGGGCACGTTCAGCCAGAAGATCCACTGCCAGGACAGGTGCTCGGTGAGGGCGCCGCCGACGAGCGGTCCGGACGCCACGGCGAGGCCGTTGATCGCGCCCCAGATGCCGAAGACGAGACCGCGGCGGTTCTCCGGGGTCGCCGCGGTGAGCAGCGTGAGGGTCAGCGGCATCATGATCGCCGCGCCGACGCCCTGGACGGCCCGCGCCGCGATGAGCGCCTCGATCCCGGGGGCGAGGGCGGCCGCCGCGGAGGCCGCGGTGAAGACCGCGACGCCGATGCCGAAGATCCTGCGGCGGCCGAACCTGTCGCCGAGGGCGGAGCCGAACAGCAGCAGGACGGCGAAGGTCAGCGTGTAGGAGTTGACGGTCCACTCCAGGTCCTCCAGGCCGCCGCCGAGGTCGGTGCGGATGGAGGGGAGCGCCGTGGTGACGACGAGGTTGTCGAGCGAGGCCATGAAGCCCGCCAGGCCGGTGATGACGAGGGTCCAGACGAGCGTCGCGCGTTGGCTGCGCATCGGGTCTCCTAGATAGTGATCGGTCACTAACTTTCTGGGCCGTCGGAGGGCCTAAGGCGCCCTCTTCGGGGGGTCGGTTCTTGAGCCGGGGGCGTGCGGAGGGTCAGGATCGGGCGCAGTTCCAGATGCGGTGGTCCTGCGGGTAGCCGAGGGCGACGAGGACGTTGATGAGCATCCCCTGGGCCATGAAGTCGCCGGTGGCCGTGTCGTCGCCGGAGAGCAGCACGCGGACGGTGTCGACGAGGTCGGTCCAGCCGGCCCGGATCGTCTCGCCGAACTCGGCGTCGCCCGCCCGCGCCGCCTGGTGGCTCGCGACCTGCATCTGCATCTGCATCATGACGAGCTCGCCGTCCGCGATGAGATCCAGGTAGGCGTCCCCGAGAGCCTCCTTGACGCCCTCGGTACCGGCCTCCGGGTCGATCCCCTCGGCCGCCGCCACGAACGTGTCACGCGTCCGCTCGGCGCACCGCAGCGCCGCCGCGAGGAACATGGCCCGCTTGTTGGGGAAGAGCCGGAACAGGTAGGGCTGCGACACCCCGACCCGCTGCGCGATCGACTCCGTCGACGTGCCCTCGTACCCGCCGCGCGCGAATTCGGTCAGCGCGGCGGCGATGACGCTCTCCCGCCTGTCCTCGGCACTCATCCTCGGGCTCATGGGAGATAAGTTAGTGGCTGATAACTAACTTTGGAAGCCCCGAGAGCACCGGGATCCCGAGGTCGGCAGGATCCGGTCAGAAGTCGCCGCCGCCCCCGCCGAAATCGCCGCCTCCGCCAAAGCCGCCTCCGCCCCCGAAGCCGCCTCCGCCGAAGCCCCCGAAGTCGCCGAAGTCACCGCCGCCTCCGCCCCAGTCGCCGCCGCCGTCCTGGCCGCCGTAACCGCCGCCAAAGCCGCCGCCCCACATG
Organism: Actinocorallia herbida; assembly: GCF_003751225.1. Taxonomy (NCBI): domain Bacteria; kingdom Bacillati; phylum Actinomycetota; class Actinomycetes; order Streptosporangiales; family Thermomonosporaceae; genus Actinocorallia; species Actinocorallia herbida. The sequence goes on along the minus strand of NZ_RJKE01000001.1, from coordinate 8,488,739 downwards.
GAGCCGATGGCGGTGCCCAGCAGGATGCTGTTGAGCATGCCGAGGCCGCCGTAGCCCGCGTAGTAGCCGCCGGCGTAAGGCGCCCACTGGGGTCCGGCCTCCCAGTAGGGGCGGCGCTGCCCTGCGACCTCGACCATGCGGGCCTCGGGGTCGTCGCCGCGCTCGACGCGCTCGGCGTCGGCGGCGCAGGCCGGGACCTCGCGAGGCTGGCCGCCGAGGGGCGCCCACATGACGTCGCGGACCGACGGGCCGTGCTGGGGGTTGAAGAAGCAGGGCGCGCGGCGCTCGGGGACGGGCTCGCCGTTGAGCCGGGCGCGCACGGCCGTCATGGAGTAGCGGCCGTCTTCGAGCGCCTCGGTGACCCGCTGCATGTCGGCCGGCCTCGCCGCCTGCTCTACGGAGACCTTCGCGCGGTCGTAGGCGTCGAGCGCATGGCTGTAGTCGGTCTTGGCCTCCTGGGAGACCTTCGGGTCGGCGAGGTCGAGGTCGAGCCCGGCGATGTCCTCGCCCAAACGGGTGACGTCCTCGTCCACGCCGCTCTTGAGCTCGGCCATCTGCCGGGCGTCCTCGATCCGCCTGCGCTTGCGGGACGCGCGCACGTAGAACAGCCCTCCGAGGCCGAGCGCGACGATCAGGCCGAGGAAGGCGTAGGTGGTCACGCTGCTCGTGGTGGACGGCTTGGTGCCGCTCGCCACGTCGATGTCGTTCACGAAGGCGACGAGGCCGGACGCGGGATCGCCCCGGTGCTCGCTCGCGGCCTGCGAGGCAAGGGTGGCGGCCTGTCCGCGGCGCAGCCCTGTCTGGCCGAGGGATCCGGCGGTGAAGTGCCGGCCGGACAGCAGCGCGTACACGCCCGTGCTGCCGACCGCGTTGGCGGCCGCCGCGAGGTACTGGTTGCTCTCCTGCGCGGTGCCGAGGTCCTTGGTGACCATCATGTAGACCGGCGAGGACGCGTCGCGTACCGCCGCCTTGACGCGGGCCACGCCCGCGGCGTCGAGGGAGGTCTGGTCGGGGGCGGCGTAGAAGCGGTCGGCGCGCAGGGTGGAGATCACCTCGGGCGACGGGGTGTCGAACCGGGCCGCCCCGGCCTGCGGGAACGCGTCCGCGAGAGCGCCCGCCGACCCGATGCCGCCTGCGACGAGCAGGACGAACACCAGGATCAGCAGTCGCAGTGATCTCATGACTCCATCCTGCTGGAACCCCTTCCACCTACTGGCAAAGCCGCTGTTAAGCCTCAGCACCGCCCTTTCCTCTACTGTGGCCTGCACCACATGCAGGGGAAATTCGTATTCCAAGTAGGTTTAGAGGACAATGCCGGACATGACCGAGACCTACGCGGTGATCGGGGCCGGTCCGTCCGGGCTCGCCGCAGCCCGCGCCCTTCAGCGCCACGGCATCCCCTGGACGGGCTACGAGCTCGCCGGGGACGTCGGCGGCCTCTGGGACATCGACGGCCCGCGCAGCACCGTGTACGAGTCGGCCCACCTCATCTCGTCCAAGACGACGACCCAGTTCGCCGAGTTCCCCATGGCGGACTCCGCCCCCGACTACCCCGGGCACCGCGAACTGCTGCGCTACTTCCGGGCCTACGCCTCCGAGTACGGCCTTCGCGACGGGTTCGCCTTCCGTAGCGAAGTCGTGAAAGCCGAGCCCGTCGGTACAGGAGACACGGCCGAGGGGTGGGACGTCACCGTCAACACGCCGGAAGGCGCCGTCACCCGCAGGCACGCAGGCGTCGTCCTCGCCAATGGGACCCTGAGCGAACCGAACCTCCCCGACTTCTCCGGCAAGTTCGACGGCGAGGTCATCCACACCAGCGCCTACAAGCGGGCGGCACAGCTCGCAGGCAAGCGGGTGCTCATCGTCGGCGCGGGCAACTCCGGCTGCGACCTCGCCGTGGACGCCGTCCACCACGCCGCGTCCGTCGACATCAGCGTCCGGCGGGGCTACCACTTCGTCCCGAAGTACCTCTTCGGGAAGCCCGCGGACACCCTGAACCAGGGCAAGCCGCTGCCTGCCCGGATCAAGCAGGCCATCGACGGGCGGATACTCAAGCTCTTCACGGGCGACCCCGTCAGGTTCGGCTTCCCCGAGCCCGACCACCGGATCTACGAGTCGCACCCGATCGTGAACTCGCTGATCCTGCACCACCTCGGCCACGGCGATCTCGCCGTCCGGCCCGACATCTCCCGATTCGACGGCCGCGCCGTGGAGTTCCGCGACGGCACCCGGACCGACTACGACCTCGTCATCCTCGCCACCGGGTACCGGCTGCACTACCCGTTCGTCGATCCCGCCCTGCTGCGCTGGACCGGCGCCGCCCCCGACCTCTACCTCAACATCTTCAGCGACACCGCGCCCGGCCTCTTCGTGCTCGGCATGATCGAGGCGTCCGGGATCGGCTGGCAGGGCCGCGCGGAGCAGGCCGAACTCGTCGCGTCCTACCTCGCGGCGCTGGCCGGGGCGCCCGAGCGGGCCGCCGCCTTCGCCACGAAGATCCACGGCCCCCGGCCCGACCTCAGCGGCGGCTACCGGTACCTCGGCCTCGACCGGATGGCCTACTACGTCAACAAGGACGCCTACCGGACCGCGGTCCGCGCCGCGACCGCCGAGCTGAAGGGCCGCGGCTGATGGACGTCGACGCGATCGGCATCGCCTTCGACGAGGGCTCCCTGACCACGCTCAAGATCGTCGTCGGCGCGATCCTCTTCGGCATCGCCCTCGACACCAAGGTCGCCGACTTCGCCGCCGCGGTCAGACGGCCGGGGGCCATCGCCATCGGCGTCGCCGCCCAGTTCCTCCTGCTCCCGGCCGTCACGTTCCTGCTGACGCTCGCGCTCGACCTGCGCGGGTCCGTCGCGCTCGGGCTGATCCTCGTCGCCTGCTGCCCGCCCGGCAACGTCTCGAACATCCTCACCCACCGCTCCGGCGGCGACGTCGCGCTGTCGGTGTCCATGACCGCGGTGAGCAACGTGCTCGCCGTCGTGCTCATGCCGCTGAACGTCGCGTTCTGGGGCGGGCTGCACCCGACCGGGCGCGACCTGCTCGCCGAGATCGACCTCGGCGTGTGGGACATGCTCGGCGAGATCGCCTTCGTCATCGCGGTGCCGTTCGCCGCGGGCATCGCCATCGCGCACTTCTTCCCTGCCTTCGCCGCGCGCGCCCACAAGGTCGTCGGCCCGGTGTCGTTCCTCGCGCTCGGCGCCGTCATCGGCATCGGCCTCGCCAACAACTGGGCGGTCTTCACCGCGCACATCGGCGTGGTCCTCCTCGCGGTCTTCCTGCACGACGCGCTCTCCCTCGCCCTCGGCTACGGCATCGGCCGCGCCGCCCGGCTGCCCGCGGCGAGCGTCAAGGCGATGACGTTCGAGATGGGCATCCGCAACGCGGGGCTCGGCCTCCTGCTCGTCTTCACCTTCTTCGGCGGGCTGGGCGGGATGGCCCTCGCCGCGGCCTGGTGGGGCATCTGGGACATCATCGCGGGCCTCGCGCTCGCCCAGTTCTGGCGGACGCGCACCACCCGCGCCGCCGTCGCGCCCCGTCTGGAGGAAGCGTGAAGATCCTCGTCACCGGAGCCCTCGGGTTCCTCGGATCATCGGTCGTGCGGGGGCTCGCGGCGGCGGGCCACGAGGTCGTCGGCGCCGACCTGCGCGTCCCGGAGACGTCCGGGGCCGCCGTGCCGGGGCTCAGCCACGTCGTCATGGACGTGACGGACGCGGCCGCGGTGGACCGCGCGTTCGCGGAGGCCGCGCCGGAGGTGGTCGTGCACCTCGCGTCGATCGTCACGCCGGGCAAGGACTCGTCCCGCGAGCTGGAGTACAGGGTCGACGTCGAAGGCTCCCGGCACGTCCTGGACGCCTGCCTGACGCACGGGGTCCGCCGCGTGGTCGTCTCCTCCAGCGGCGCCGCCTACGGGTACCACCCGGACAACCCGCCCTTGATCTCCGAAGACCAGCCCGTCCGGGGCAACGTCGAGTTCGCCTACAGCCACCACAAGGGCCTCGTCGAGGGGATGCTCGCCGACCTGCGCACCTCGAACCCCGAGCTGGAGCAGGTGGTCCTCCGCATCGGCACCATCCTCGGCGACCGCGTGAACAACCAGATCACCGCCCTCTTCGACCGCCCCCGCCTCCTCAAGATCCGAGGCTCGGCCTCCCCCTTCGTCTTCATCTGGGACACCGACGTCGTCGCCATCATCGAACGCGCCGCCACCACCGCCCCTCCCGGCGCCTACAACGTCGCCGGCGACGGCACCCTCACCATCGACCAGATCGCCGAGGCCCTCGGCAAGAAGACCCTCCCCATCCCGGAGCCCGTCCTCCGCGCCGCCCTGGCCCTCGCCAAGCCCCTGGGCCTCACCCCCTACGGCCCCGAGCAGACCCGCTTCCTCCAGTACCGCCCCGTCCTGGACAACGCCCGCCTGAAATCCGTCTTCGGCTACACCCCCGCCAAAACCACCCCCGAAGCCTTCCACGCCTGGCGCACCCGCCCCTGATCATGCGACGGGAGTTCGGTCCCGGCGGATCGGGCCGGGACGGCATGGTCCGGCTCCTGCCGTCCGCCCACGGGCGGCGAAGTCCACGTCGTGCGCATCGACCACCGCGCCGACGCCCACCGACCGCGTCGACCGTCCCGCGCCGGAACCGCCGACCCGCCCCTGGGACGCCGAAGGGCGGCCGTGTGCGAGCGGCCGCCCTTGTGCGTGGTGGTGGGGGTGGGGTCAGTCCTTGATCTCGCAGATGGGGGCGCCTGCGGTGACGGTCTGGCCGACCTCTGAGGTGAGGCCGGTGATGGTGCCGGCCTTGTGGGCGGTGAGGGGCTGTTCCATCTTCATGGCCTCGAGGACGACGACGGTCTCGCCTTCGGCGACGGTGGCGCCGTCCTCGACGAGGATCTTGACGATGGTGCCCTGCATGGGCGAGACGAGGGAGTCGCCGGAGGCGGCCTTGGCGGCGCCCTTCTTGGCGGTCCGCTTCGGGGAGGCCTTGCCGGCCGCGGCGGGGGCCGCGCCCGCGCCGAGACCCGCGGGCAGGACGACCTCGAGGCGCTTGCCGCCGACCTCGACGACGACCTTCTGGCGCTCCTCGGGCTCCTCGCCGACGGCCTGGTCGCCGGCGTAGGGGGCGATGGTGTTGTCGTACTCGGTCTCGATCCACCGGGTGTGCACCGTGAACGGCGCGTCGGTGTAGGCGGGCTGGGTGAGGATGTCCCGGTGGAACGGGATGACCGTCGGCATGCCGTCGATGGCGAACTCCGCCAGGGCCCGGCGGCCGCGCTCGATCGCCTGCTCGCGGGACGCGCCCGTCACGATCAGCTTCGCGACCAGCGAGTCGAACGACTGCGGGACGGTCTGGCCCGCGACGTAGCCGGAGTCCAGGCGGACGCCCGGACCGGTCGGGATCTCCATCGCGGAGATGGTGCCCGGGGCCGGGAGGAAGCCGCGCCCGGCGTCCTCGGCGTTGATCCGGAACTCGATGGAGTGGCCGCGGATCTCCGGGTCGCCGTAGCCGAGCTCCTCGCCGTCGGCGATGCGGAACATCTCGCGGACGAGGTCGATGCCGGTGACCTCCTCGGTGACCGGGTGCTCCACCTGGAGGCGGGTGTTGACCTCGAGGAAGGAGATGGTGCCGTCCTGGCCGACGAGGAACTCGCAGGTGCCCGCGCCGACGTAGCCGGCCTCCTTCAGGATCGCCTTGGAGGAGGTGTAGAGCAGGTCCATCTGGGCCTCGCTGAGGAACGGCGCGGGGGCCTCCTCGACGAGCTTCTGGTGGCGGCGCTGGAGCGAGCAGTCGCGGGTGGAGACCACCACGACGTTGCCGTGCTGGTCGGCGAGGCACTGGGTCTCGACGTGCCGGGGCTTGTCGAGGTAGCGCTCGACGAAGCACTCGCCGCGGCCGAACGCGCCGATGGCCTCGCGTACGGCCGACTCGTACAGCTCGGGGACCTCTTCGAGGGTGCGGGCGACCTTGAGGCCGCGCCCTCCGCCGCCGAACGCGGCCTTGATCGCGATCGGCAGGCCGTTGGCCTTGGCGAACTCGACGACCTCGTCCGCGCCCGACACCGGGTCGGCGGTGCCCGCGACGAGCGGCGCGCCGACCTTCTGCGCGATGTGCCGGGCCTGGACCTTGTCGCCCAGGGAGGTGATCGCGGCCGGGGGCGGCCCGATCCAGATCAGTCCGGCGTCGGTGACCGCCTGGGCGAAGTCGGCGTTCTCGGAGAGGAAGCCGTAGCCCGGGTGGACCGCGTCGGCGCCCGCGTCGGAGGCGATCTTGAGCAGCTTCTCGACGTTCAGGTACGACTCGGCGGCGGTCTGCCCGCCCAGCGCGTACGCCTCGTCCGCGACGCGTACATGCAGCGCGTCGAGGTCCTGCTCGCTGTAGACCGCGACGCTGCCGAGCCCCGCGTCCCGGCAGGCACGCGCGACCCGCACCGCGATCTCGCCCCGGTTGGCGATGAGAACTTTCCGCAACGTACGACTCCGTCCGTGAGAACCGTCTAAGGGATCACCCCTGACCTGACCCGTCCCCGCGAGTTTAGAGAACCGGGTTTCCCGCTGCGTAATCGCCTCCTTATTTAGGGACGAACCCCTTCTCACCACACCTTTGGCCGCATGCGGCCACCCGGTCGGGGGTCCGCTGAGGGCCGAGTGGTGTGAGCTTTGGAAGGTACGTCTGGAAATCCCGGCGATCGGAAGGATCAGACATGGGAGCGGACCGTCGCGGCGGGAACATGGCCCAGATGGAGGACCTGGCCCGCCTGTTCTCCCGTCACTCCAAGAACCTCGACGCGCTGATCAACGACCTCAACGGCAGGACCGTCGGGTCGAACGAGATCTGGTGGGGTCCGCGCGCCGACAGGTTCCGGGCCGCCTGGGCCGAGGCCAAGTCGGCGTTCGACAAGATGGCGGTCGCGCTGGAGGAAGGCGCGACCGATGTTCGCCAGTCCGTCCAGAACATCGAGGCCGCGACCCGCTGACGCGGTTCCGGTAGGCACGACGCGCAGGGCTCAGTCGTCGGCCGGGGTCGGGGGAAGCGCGGCCTGGACGGGCACGGGAGTGCCCGCCCGGATCAGCAGACCCCGGCCGACGGGCCCGGTGTAGGCGGCGTTGCGGGGCAGCCGGAGTCCGAACAGTTCCCCGTCGTCGGGGGAGGAGATGCCGAGCAGCAGGCCGGTCCGGTTCTTGCGGGCGTCGGAGAGGAAGCCGCGGTAGCCGCGGCTCAGGTCCTCGGTGTTCCCCGCGATCACGACCGCGTGCTCGCCATCGCGGGCGGCCCGCAGGACGGCCTGGACGGCGTCGCCGAGATCGGTGTCGTCGATCAGCTCCGCGTCGTCGACGAGCAGGGCGAACCTGTGCTCCGGCGCGACGAGTTCGTCGAGTTCCGCCCGGTCCGCGGTCGCGTCCAGCACGCCCAGCACCCCCGGCACGTCCTTCAGCGCGCGCAGGGGCGACCGGCGAGGGGTGAGGACGAGCAGGGGGACGCCCCGGGCGAGCAGGGTCCTCCCGATCGTCTCCAGCGCGCTCGACCGGCCGGAGCGGGTCGGCCCGGCGACGACGAACGAGGGACCCTCCTCCAGCAGGTCGACGCCCAGGGGGCCGAGCGTGTCCCCGCCGGCCCCGACCAGGCACCACAGCGGCCCGGTAGGCGGCCCGGCCGGGTCCAGCGCCAGCGCCTCCTCCGCGGTGATCCGCGCGGGCAGTTCGTCCACCCGCAGCGGGCCCGGCACGACCCGTCCGTAGCGGGCCCGCGCGGCCTCGGCGGCCTCCTGGAGCGCCGCGACCTGGGCGGTGCCCGAGGGGTCCTGGCCGAGCAGCCCGATCTGCGCCTCGATGATCGGTCCGCCGGGGACGGCCCGGAGCGCCCGCCCCGGCGGCATGTGCGCCGGGACCTGGTTCTCCGGGACCCCCGCGTAGCCGTAGTCGGCGGGGTCGCCCATGCGCAGCACGAGACGCCGGTCGAAGACCGTCGCGGCCTGGCCGAGCAGGCCCGACCTGTCGCCCGCGACGACGGCCCGCAGTCCGACCGCGGCGCCCTCCTGGAGCAGCCGCAGCAGCGCGTTGACCAGGCGGCCGTAGTCGTAGTGCTCGAACGCCGCGGTGTAGCCCTCCCAGCGGTCGAGCAGCAGCACCATCCAGGGCAGCCGGTCGCCCGCGGAGACCGTCGCGCGCTGCTCGGCGAGGGTGGCGAACCCGGCGGCCGACAGCAGCCCCTGGCGCCGGGAGACCTCGGCGGTGAGCGCGTTCAGCAGCCGCTCGACCCGGTCGTAGGAGTCGCGGGTGACGACCGCGCCGCAGTGCGGCAGGGCGACGAGCGGGGCGAGGCCGTTGCCGCCGCAGTCGATCGCGTACAGGTGCACGTCATAGGGGGTGGCGGAGGCGGCGAGCGCCCCGGCGAGCGAGCGCAGCGCGGTGGTGCGGCCGGACTGGGCGGCGCCCGCGAGGTACAGGTGGCCGTCGGCCTCCAGGTCGAGGGCGAGCGGCTCGCGGGTCTGCCGCGCGGGCAGGTCGGAGACGCCGAACTCCAGCGGCGGCACCGCGGCGACCGAGCCGCCGGGGGCGGATCGCGGCGACAGCACGACGGCCTCGGGCAGCGGGGTCAGCCAAGGGCTCGGCTGGCGGGCGATCCCGGCCCGCTTGGCCGCCTCGGCGATCGCGGCGACCAGCACCGACAGGTCGGTGGCCTGGCCGTCCTGGTCCTCGGCGGGCTCGGGCAGCGGGTGGCCGAGCTGCGCCCAGGCCAGCGCCTTGGCCTCGGTGGGCCGGGCGGTCGCACCCCGCCGCCCGCCGATCCGCGCCGACTGGACGGCCCACGGGCTCGCCGCGCCGGTGCGGACGAAGCAGCGGCCGGGGGTCGCCTTGGCGATGCGCGCCGCGTCGGGCAGGTCGATGACGTCGGTGGAGTCCTCCGCGTCGGTGACGCGCAGCGCGACCCGCAGGTTGGTGTTGGCCCGGATGTCGGCGGTCACCACTCCGGCGGGCCGCTGGGTGGCGAGGATGAGGTGGACGCCGAGGGACCGGCCGCGCCGTCCGATGTCGACGAGCCCGTCGACGAAGCCGGGCAGTTCGGCGGCCATCGCGGCGAACTCGTCGATGACCAGGACGAGCCGGGCGAGGCCGAGGCCGCCCGCGGCGTGGAAGTCCTCGATGTCCTTGGCGCCCGCGCGGGCCAGCACGTGCTCGCGGCGGCGCAGCTCGGCGGCGAGGGAGTCCAGGGCCCGCGCGGTGAGGCGGCCGTCGAGGTCGGTGACCATGCCGACGGTGTGCGGGAGCGCGGCGCAGTCCTTGAACGCGGCGCCGCCCTTGTAGTCGATGAGCACGAACGTCATCTCGTCGGGGCGGTTGCGCACGGCGAGCGCGGCGATGAGGGTCTGCAGGAGTTCGGACTTGCCCGCGCCGGTGGTCCCGGCGATCAGGCCGTGCGGCCCGTCGGCGGCGAGGTCGATCTCGAAGGGCCCGCCGCCGGTGACGCCGATGGGGACGCGGGTGCCGGGGCCTTCGCGGCGCGCCCAGGAGTCCAGGATCCGCGCGGGCGACGGGTCGGGCATGCCGAGCAGGTCGAGCAGTTTCACCGAGGCGGGGACGGCCTCGGCGGAGTCCTCGCGGGAGACGTCCTTGACGGGGGCGAGGGACCGCGCGAACCGTTCGGCCCAGCCGAGGGGCACCCGGTCGGCGAGGACGGGCCCGGTGTCCTCCAGGCCCCGGCCGCGCAGCCGGACGTGGTCGCCGTCCCAGGCCGCGGCGACGGTGCACTCCTCCGGGAGCAGCCTGTCCTCGTCGTCGAGGCACAGGGCGTAGATGCCGGCTTCGGCGCCGTGCGCGAGGACCTGGGGCATGCCGGGGACGCGGCGCAGCGCGCGGGCCCCGTCGAGGACGAGCAGGACGGCCGGGGCGGGCGGGCCCTCGGGGGCCGTGCCGAAGGCGGGCTGCTTGGCCCGGCGCCGTTCGGTGATCTTGACGGCGAGCTCGGTGACCCGGGCGGCGACGCTCACCGGGTCGTCGCCGATGAGGGCGAGGCATTCCTCGCCGTCGCGGGGGGCGCAGTGGGGGAGCCACCGGGTCCAGTTCCAGTGGGCGCCGCCGGTGCCTCCGGCGGCGAGGCCGTCCGCGGACAGGACGACGATCGCGAGGTCGCGCGGCGTGTGCAGGGCCGCGGCCTGCGCGACGAGCCAGCGCGCGAGGCCGCGGGAGTGCTCGCGCGGCCCGGTGATGCCGACGACGCCGTAGTCGGGGAACGGGAGCGTGACCGGCACGTGCCGGGCGAGCGGGAGCCCGGTGAGGCCGGCCCGGTCCAGGGCCTCGCGGACGTCGTCCTCGTTCCCGCGCAGGTCGACGCGGGCGGGCAGGTCGGCGAGGCCGACGCGCAGGTGCAGCGCGTCGGGGTCGGTGAGGCGGCGCTCCCAGAGCCGCCGCCGCGGCCCGGTGGCGGTGAGCAGGACCTCGGCGGGGTCGGGCGAGGAGGCCCGCCGGTCGCGCTCGTCGGAGCGCCGCAGTTTCTCCAGGTCGCGTGCGAAGAACGCGGACTTCACCTGGTATTCCTTATATGCCTTTTTGTACGATTTCCTGCCGTACAGTCGGTCGCCGATCCATTCGCCCACCAGCATCAGCGGCCACGCGAGCGCGAACAGCGCCCAGTACCACTGCCCGAGCACATAGGCCATGACCAGGCCGAACACCGAGAAGAGCAGTGCGCCGAACAGCCGCAGCCGCTCCCTACCCTGCTTCTCCGGAAGGTGCGGCGCCTTCAGCCGCAGCCTTTCCCGTGCCGGTTCGATCCGCGGCGGACGGTTGAAGGCGAGCCCTTGCGGAAGCGCTTCCAAATGGGTGTCCGGGGCGGCCGAACGGGCCAGTGCGAGCACCGTCGGGCCGACCGCGAGCATGCCTCCCTCGGGCCACTCCCGCTCGTCCCCGGCGGCCCCTTCCAGCGGTTCCCCGTCGAGCGTCGCCGGCACCTCCGCGCGCACCCGCACGCCGTCGCGCCGGACGGTGAGGAACACCCCGGGATGGACCTGCGCGTTGCCGGGGCCGAGCCGGTGCACCCCGCCCGCGTCCCGCCCGCCGACGACCCTGACCTCCACCATCCCCGACGGCTCGGACCGCATCGTGGCCGGGACCATGCGCCCGTCCAGGGTGACGAGGGACCCGTCGGGGAGTTCGCGGGCGGCGGGCGCCGAGGGGTCGAGCATCCTGCCGTCGGCGTAGAAGGGCTGCTGGAGCTGGACGACGTTCGGGGCGAGGGCCTCACCGCGCTCCAGTCCCGACAGGGCGCGCGCCACCGCCGAGACGGGCATGTCGGGGTCGCCGCTCACCAGGACGTCGCGCGATCCGGTCGCGTCAAGGGCCGTCAGGGAGATCCGCACGGACGACAGGGTGGCACACGGACACCGCGCCCGACAGGCGACGGGACGGGAAACCCCGGGAAAACGGACGAGCCGCGCAGCAATGATCATTACGACGGGCAACAGCACTCATGACGAATCTGTCGTCAACGAGGTGTCAGGGTCATTGGAGCCGTCCGGATAATCCTTGTCGAGTGGTGTTTCGGCGGTGCGGAACGGGGTACTGCCTGCGTTCCGGATGGTCCTATGGCCGTAATTTTCTGACGCCCGGTTACGAGACTGCGTCACCTACTCGAATCCATTGACGTGACCTTGTCAAGGCAGACAGCATGGTCGCTCCGGCCGCAATCGGATGTTCGGATACCTCCCCGGAGTCATCACCACGATGAGGACCAGTCAGCAGAGTTCACCGTCGAACGCCACAATCTCGGGCCCGCAGCACGGGCTCGGCTCGGGGCTGGGCGGTTCGGCCGGACGTCGGCTCCCGGTGCCGCCGCGCGAGCGCAAACCGGCGCTCGCGGCGCTCGCCGTCCTGCTCATCCTGGGTGGCGCGCTGGTCAGCGCCTACCTGGTCGTGCAGAGCGGGCAGCGGGTCTCGGCGATCGCTATCGCGAAACCCGTCGCGGCGGGTCAGCCCATCCCCGAGGACGCGCTGGAGGCCGTGACCGTCAGCAACACCGGCCTGGAGTTCCTCAAGTGGAGCGAGCGCCAGAAGGTCGTCGTCGGCACTTTCGCCGCGGTGCCGCTCGTGCCCGGCACCCTGCTCAACAACAACATGATCACCCCGAACGCCGACGTGGCCAAGGGCCGCCTCGTCGTGGGCCTGCTGCTCAAGCCCGGCCAGTACCCCGCGGAGGGGCTGCGGCTCGGCGACCGGCTCGCCCTGTACGCCATGGGCGGCACGGAGAAGAACCCGAAGGCGGTCATGCTGGCCGCCGACGCCGAGGTCCGCGACGTCAGCTCGCCGGGCTCGGAGAGCCGCACGAGCGCCTCGTCCGGCGGCGGCCTGCTCGTCTCGATCGCGGTCCAGCCCGCTCAGGCCCAGGACATCGCGCTCGCCTCGGCGTCCGGCGCCATCGCGGTCGCGATCGTGCCGCCCGGCACCGAGGTGCCGACCGCGCCGGCGGCGCCGGCGAACAAACCGGGGAAGACCCCGAACGGCGGCGGGTGACCGTGGCACTGATCGCTCTTGCCGCGGACAAGGGAGCCCCGGGCGTCACCACGGCGGCGGTGGCACTCGGCGCGGTGTGGCCGCGGCCCGTCCTGGTCGCCGAGTGCGACCCCGCAGGGGGAGACCTCGTCTACCGGCTGCCCGGCGAGCACGGGATGCTCGACCCGGCGCGCGGGATGCTCTCGCTGGCCACCACCGCGCGGCGCGGCCTGCGGCCCGAGCAGATCGCCCCGCACGCCCAGCGGCTGTCCGGCGGCCTCGACGTCCTGGTCGGGGTGTCCAACGCCGAGCAGGCCGCGGGCCTCACCTGGCTGTGGAGCCCCCTGGGCCGGTCCTTCTCGGTGCTGCCCGGCGTCGACGTCCTCGCCGACTGCGGGCGCCTCGCGGCGGGCAGCCCGCTCGTCGAGCTGCTGCGCGAGGCCGACCTGACCGTCCTGTTCACGCACGCCACGCTGGAGCACGTCGCGCACCTGCGCGAGCGGATCACCCAGCTCGCCGCCGACCTGCCCCGCCAGCGCACCCGCATCGGCGTCGTGGTGGTGGCCGACCCGCGCGGCTACCGGGCCGCGATCTCCGAGGTCGAGCGGGTGCTCGCGGCCTCGCGGCTGCCCGCCGTCGTCCTCGGCGGCCTCGCCTACGACCCCAAGGGCGCGCAGATGCTGCGCGGTCAGTGGGGCGGCAGGCTCGACAAGTCGCTGCTCATCCGCTCCGCCCGCGAGCTCGCGGGCAACCTCGTCGCCCGGCCCTCGCTGGAGCACGCCGCGGCCCCGCCGCCGCCCCCGACGGTCACCGCGGCCCCGCCGCAGGAAACCGCCGGGGAACGGGGAAGGGGGCGCTAGATGATGGATCACGTCCTCGTCAAGCGGCTGCGCCAGGAGGTGGGCGACCGGCTCGCCCAGCAGCGCAGGCTCGACGCGGCCTCCGGCCTCACCCCGATGTCGGCCGAGGACGAGCGGCAGTTCGCCCGCGCCCTCATCGCGCAGGTGCTCGAGGAGCACGCCAGGTCCGAGATCGGCATCGGCCGCCGCCCGCCCACCCCGGACGAGGAGGAGGACTACGCGGCGGGCATCCACGCCGCCCTGTTCGGCGTCGGCAGGCTCCAGCCCCTGCTGGAGGACGGCGAGATCGAGAACATCGACGTCAACGGCTGTGACCGGGTCTTCCTGTCCTACGCCGACGGCCGCGAGGTGATGGGCGAGCCCATCGCCGACACCGACGAGGAACTGGTCGAGCTGATCCAGATCCTCGCCGCCTACTCCGGCCTCCAGTCCCGCCCGTTCGACTCGGCCAACCCGCAGCTCGACCTGCGGCTCCCGGACGGCTCCCGGCTCTCGGCCGTCATGGACGTCACCCAGCGGCCCGCGCTGTCCATCCGGCGCGCCCGCCTCGGCAAGGTCTTCCTCACCGACCTCGTCGGCAACGGCACCGTCCCGGCCGACGTGGGCCGCTTCTTCCAGGCCGCGGTCGCCGCCCGCAAGAACATCATGATCTCCGGCGCGACCAACGCGGGGAAGACCACCCTGCTGCGCGCGATCGCCAACGAGATCAGCCCGCACGAGCGCCTCATCACCGTGGAGCGCGCCCTGGAACTGGGCCTCGACCAGTTCCCCGAACTGCACCCGAACGTCGTGGCGTTCGAGCAGCGGCTGTCCAACTCCGAGGGGCAGGGCGCGATCTCCATGGCGGAGCTCGTACGCCGCTCGCTGCGCATGAACCCGTCGCGCGTGATCGTCGGCGAGGTCCTCGGCGACGAGATCGTCACCATGCTCAACGCGATGACCCAGGGCAACGACGGCTCCCTGTCGACCATCCACGCGAACTCCTCGATGGAGGTGTTCAACCGCATCTCCACCTACGCCATCCAGTCGGAGGAGCGGCTGCCCATCGAGGCGACCCACATGCTCATCGCGGGCGCCATCGACTTCGTCGTCTTCATCGACAAGCGCAACGACTACCACCGCGGCGGACGGCTGCGCAGGTACGTCGCCAGCGTCCGGGAGGTCACCGGCTGCGACGGCAGGGTCCTGTCCTCGGAGATCTTCGCGCCGGGTTCCGACGGCGTCGCCAGGCAGCACGCGCCGATCGCGTGCGCCGAGGAGCTCGTCGAGTTCGGCTACGACCAGCGGATGGGGGTCTGGCAGTGATCCTCGGGATCGATGTGCTGTACGCGCTGTTCGCGGGCGGCCTGGCCTGCGCGGGTCTGTGCGCGCTGGTGATGGCGGTGCGCGGCACCCCCGTGAAGCCCGGGCAGACGGCGCGCAAGCGCTCGCGGGAGGACCTGCTGCGCGCGCTCGGCACCCGCACCGGCATCGCCGTCATCGCCGGGTTCGCCGCACTCGTCCTCACCCAGTGGGTGGTGGTCGCGGTCGGCATCGGCCTGCTCGTCCTCGGCTGGGACGCCGTCGCGGGCGGCGCCGCCGAGGAGCGCAGGTCGATGGCCCGGCTCGAGGGCCTCGCCAACTGGGCCGAGTCCCTGCGCGACACGATCGCCGGCGCCGTCGGCCTGGAGCAGGCGATCCCGTCGTCGGTGCGGGCCGCGGCGCCCGCGCTCCAGCCCGCGCTGCGCGCCCTGGTCGACCGGATGCACACCCGGGTGCCGCTGCCCGAGGCGCTGCGCCGCTTCGCCGAGGACCTCGACGACGCCTCCGCCGACCTCATCATCGCCGCGCTCATGCTCAACGCCCGGCTGCGCGGTCCCGGCCTGCGCGAGATGCTCGGCGCGCTCGCCGCGTCGGCCCGCACCGAGCTGGAGATGCGCCGCCGCGTCAACGCCTACCGCGCGATGACCCGGCGCAGCGTCCAGATCGTCGTCGGGTTCTCGGTCGGGTTCGCGCTGCTCGTCTCGGTGTTCAACCCGTCCTACGTCGAGCCGTACAACTCGTTCGTGGGCCAGATCGTGCTCGCCTCGGTCGTCGGGCTGTACGCGCTCGGGTTCTTCTGGCTGCGCAGGCTCGCCAAGTTCCAGGCGCCGGAACGGCTCCTCGGCGCGACCGACGCCGAGCCCGCCGAGACGGGCAGGCCGCTGCGCGGGCGCGCCGCCATGGACGCGGGGGTGGGCCGGTGACCGGGGCGATCCTGACCGGCGCGCTGGTCGGCGCGGGCCTGTTCCTGCTGCTGCGGGCGCTGTTCCCGGCCCGGCGCGGGCTGCGCTCGCTGATGGCCGAGTACGACGAGGTGACCAAGCACGGCGGCGCCGCGGCCAAGGCCGCCAAGGCCGCGGACACGCCCCGTCCATCGCTCACCGAACGGCTCCAGAAAGAGGTCGGCGAGGCCCTCGCGAAGATCATCGAGGACCGGGGCTGGGAGCTGCGCTCGACCCGCGCGGACCTGGCGATCCTCGACCGCGACTACCAGACCTACCTGGCGAGCAAGGTCCTCGCCCCGGCCGTCGCCCTGGCGTTCACGCCGCTGTTCGTCGCGCTGCTCGCCCTCACCGGCGGGGTCAGTCTGATGATCCCGGTCTGGGGCGGCCTGCTGTTCGCGCTCGCCGCGTTCTTCTTCCCCGACCTCCAGCTGCGCCAGGAGGCGGGGGAGGCCCGCGAGGACTTCCGGCACGTCGTCGGCGCGTTCCTCGACCTCGTCTCGATGAACCTCGCGGGCGGCCGGGGCGTGCCGGAGGCGTTGATGACCGCGTCCCAGATCGGCGCGGGCGCGCCCATGCTGGCGATCCGCGAGGCACTGGCCAACGCCCGGATCGTCGGGCAGACACCGTGGCAGGCGCTCGGCGCGCTCGGCGAGCGGATCGCGGTCGCCGAACTCGCCGACCTCGCCTCGGCGCTCGCGCTCGTCGCCGACGACGGCGCCAAGATCCGCCAGTCCCTGTCGGCGCGCGCCGCCTCGATGCGCAGCCGGGAGATCTCCGCGCTGGAAGGCCGCGCGGGCCAGAATTCCCAGACGATGCTCATCGCCCAGCTTTCGTTCTGTCTCGGCTTCCTCGTGTTCCTGCTGTACCCGTCGGCCATGCAGGTCATCTCTTTCTAGGAGCGAACATGAACCCGTTCGGCATGCCCCAGGTCGCCTACCTGCGCACCCATCTCGCGGTCCGGATGGACCGCCTTCGCGACGGCGAGAAGCGCGGCGCCGGCGCGTCGGCCATCGAGTGGGCCATCATCACCGGCCTGCTCGCCGCGATCGCCATCGCCATCGGCGTCACGATCCGCACCGCGATCCAGAACGCCGCGAACCAGATCCCCGCGGCGCCCTGACCGATGCGGGGCGAACGGTCGTACCGGAGACCCGTGCGCGAAGGACCCGCGCGCAAGAGGAGCGCGAAAGGGGCGACCGCGCTGGAGTGGGCGCTGCTCACCCCCGTGATCATCCTCGTGATCCTCATCAGCATCCAGTTCGCCATGGTCTTCCACGCCAACCACATCGCGCTGTCGGCCGCGCAGTCGGGCGCCAGGGCGGCCCGTGTGCTCGGCGCGGACGGCGACTGGCAGGGCGCCGGCATCGCCGCGGCGACGAACTCGGTGAACCAGCTCGGTCCGAACGTGCTCACCGGCGTCGCCGTGACGCCCCTGGGCGACGGGAACTACGACCGTGGCTTCGAGGTGACGGGCACCGCGGTGACCGTCGTGCCGGGGATGACGTTCACCGTCACCAAGCAGGCGGTCGGCGCCGTCGAGTGCTTCCGGCCGGACGTGGGCGAGGCGATGAATTGCGAGGACTGATGGCGCGGCCCGCCGCGCGCGCCCGGGGCAGCATGTCGCTGGAACTCGTGCTGATGACCCCCGTCCTGATCATCCTGTTCCTCTTCCTCGTGCTCGTCGGCCGGCTGGTGAACGTGCAGAGCCAGCTCGACGGCGCGGCGCGGGACGGGGCGCGCGCCGCGACGGTCGCCAGGAACGAGGGGGACGCTCAGACGTTCGCGATCCAGGCCGTCAACGAGTCCATCGCGGGGACCAGCTTCTGCGTCGGCGGGGCGGCGCAGACCGCGGTGGACACCGCGCTGTTCGCGCCGGGCGGTCAGGTCACCGTCACCGTCACCTGCACCACCGATCTGACCGGCCTCGGCCTCGTGCCGTTCGCGGGCGATCCGGTGCGGACGGGCACCGCGTCGGCCCCGGTCGACACCTACCGGCGGATGGATTGAGCCACGAACCCCCGCGAAGCCATCGAAGACGAGTGAGGCATCGGAGATGAAGCGCGACGAGCGCCGTGCGGTCCCGCCCTCCGGGCGGCGGGACCGCGGCACGTTCAGCATGTTCACCGTGCTGTTCACCCCCTCGGTCCTGCTGTTCGCGGGGCTGCTGCTGGACGGCGGCATGGCCATCCACGCCCGCGAACGGGCCCTGGACATCGCCGAGCAGTCGGCCCGCAAGGGCGCGGACCAGATCGACGTCGAGCATCTTCGCGACACCGGCGAGATCATTCTGGACGGCACCGCCTGCGGTGAGGCCGTAGCCTTCGCCGGCAATTTCCCCGGGGGATACGCTGCGGTCTGTAACGAGACGGGCCCCGACGAGGTCACGGTGAACGTCACCACCCAGGTGGAGCCGGTGTTCCTCGGCCTGTTCATCCAGACGAATTTCCAGATCGATGTGAACGCGTCGGCACATCCGGAGGACGGGGCGTAGAAGTGGTCGGAAGGCGGCAACCGGCGAAGGCCCGGCGGAGCGCGGGCGATGTGCTGGTCGGACTGCTGTCGCTGGTGGTGCTCGGGGCGCTGGTGGGAGGGGTCCCCTACGCGCTCGTGCGGTTCGTGGGGTCCCCGCTGCCGGAGGGGCCGCTGGACCTCTCGCTGCTCACCCAGCAGCTCACCGTCGAAGCGGTGCTCGGGTTCATCACGGTGTTCGTGTGGCTCGCGTGGTTCCAGCTCGTGCTGTGCCTCGTGGTGGAGGTCCAGGCCGGCCTGCGCGGGGTGGGCGTGCCGGCGAGGGTGCCGCTCGCCGGGGCCACCCAGGCCGTCGTGCACAAGCTCGTGGTCGCGGTGCTGCTGTTGTTCACCGCGACGACCGCGATCATGCCCGCGTTCACCCAGATCCAGGCGAAGCCGCACCAGCCCGTCGTGGCCGCCTCGCCGGCCGCGCAGCCGGTCGTCGCCGACGGGGTGCGGCTGATGGCCGCGCAGTCGCCCGAGGAGGCGGACGGCGAGACCGCCAAGATCTACAAGGTGCAGCCGCCGCACGGCCGCCACCACGAGAGCCTGTGGGAGATCGCCGAGAAGTGCCTCGGCGACGGCCGCCGCTACAAGGAGATCTTCGAGCTGAACAAGGGCCATGTGCAGCCCGACGGCTCGAAGCTGCGTGAGGCGAGCCTGATCCGGCCCGGCTGGGTGATGGAGATGCCCGCCGACGCCCGCGACACCCTGATCATTCCCAAGACCGAGCTGCGCGACTACTTCCAGCACGGTCACGCGGTGCCCGACCAGGGGTCCCCGTCCCGTCCGGACAAACCCGCCGAGAACCCCCAGCAGGAGGCGCCGCCGCAGCAGCAGAGCCCCAAGCCGCAGGCCCCACCGCAGACTCCGCAGCAGGAGAGCCCGCGGCCCCAGGCTCCGCAGCAGCAGGCCCCGCAGCAGAGCCCGGCCCGGCCGGACGCGCCGGGCACCGTGCACGGGGAGCCCGGCGCGCCCGTCGAGTCGCCGCCCGCCGAGACGGCCGAAGCGCCGTTCCCGTGGCCCGAGGCGCTGGCGGGCTCGTCGCTGCTGGCGGCCGGGGTGCTCACCGCGCTCGGCCGCAGGCGGCGCGCCCAGGTGCTCGCCCGCGAGCCGGGCAAGATGATCGAGCGGCCGGAGGGCGCGGAGGCCCGCGTCGAGCAGGCGCTGCGCCTCGGCGCCGACGCCGAGGGCATCCGGGTCCTCGATCTCGGCCTGCGCAGGCTCTCGCAGGCGCTCGCCGCGCAGGGCCGCACCCTGCCGACGGTCTACGGGCTGCATCTCGGCGCGGAGTCGATGGATCTGTGGATCGCGCCCGCCGACCCGAACCCGCCGGAGCCGTGGCGGGCGCACGACGGCGGCCAGGTGTGGCGGCTGCACACCGCGAGCCTCACCGCCCTGTCGGCGACCGACCTCGCCGACGTGCTCGCGCCCTACCCCGGCCTGATCTCCCTCGGCGTCGGCCAGAACGGCAGGGTGCTCGCCGACCTGGAGGCCGCGCACGGCGTCATCGCGCTGGACGGCCCGCCCGAGCAGCGCAAGGCGGCCCTCGCCGCGGTCGCGGTGGAGCTGGCCACGAGCACCTGGGCCGACCACATGCGGCTGACCCTCGTCGGGTTCGGCCCGGAGCTCGCCGCGCTCGCGCCCGACCGGATCCGGTGCGTCCCGACGCTGGCCGAGGCGCTGCCCGAGCTGGAGTCCCGCACCGCCGAGGTGCGCAGGGCGCTCGCGGCGTCCGGGGCCGACTCGGTGCTCACCGGCCGCTGCCGCGGTGTGTCGGGCGAGGCGTGGATGCCGCACTACCTGGTGATGGCGGACCAGCCGACGAAGGCCGACGCGGCCCGGCTCACCGCGCTCGCCCGCACCGCGCAGCGCCTGTCGGCGGGCTACGTCGTCGCGGGCCATGTCGAGGGCGCCGCCTGGACCTGGACGATCGACGAGGACGGCACGCTCGACGCCGGCGTCCTCGGCTTCCAGGTGGAGGCCCAGCGGATTCCCGAGGCCCAGTACCGCGCGGTGGCCTCGCTGATGCGGACCGCGGGCCGCAAGGAGGGCGTCCGCCTTCCGGAGCTGACGATCGAGCATCCGCCCGCGGCGGAGCCGACCGCGGAGATCCGGGTGCTCGGCGGGATCGCGGTGCGCGCGCCCGGCCCGATGCAGGACACCCGGCGCGACATCTGCACCGAGGTGCTGGTCTACCTCGCCGCCCATCCCGGCGGCGTCCACCCGACGGTGCTGAGCAGCGCGGTCTGGCCGCGCGGGGTGACCGCGGGCGTCCGGGACGCGACGGTGGCGATGGCCGCGGACTGGCTGGGCCGCGACGGCAGGGGCCGCGCGAACCTCTACACCGACGAGCGGGGAAGGCTCCGGCTCGGCTCGGAGGTCTCGGTGGACCTCCAGCAGTTCCAGTACCTCCTGTGGCGGTCGGCGGCGGAGCCCGCGGCGGAGGCCGCCTACCTGTCGCACGCGCTCGAACTCGTCCGGGGACGGCTGCTCGCGCCGCGCCCGCGCGGTCGCTACTCGTGGCTGGCCGCGGACGCGCTGGAGTACGAGACGACCGCTCGCGTCGTGGACGCCGCGCACCGCCTGGCCCAGATCCGCCTCGCCGAACGCGACCCGCACGCCGCGGTCGCCGCGGCCCGCGCCGGCCTGCGCCTCGCCCCCGACGACGAGCTCCTCTGGCGCGACCTCCTGCGTGCCACCGACTCCACCGGCGATCCCGCCGCCCTCCGCGCCGCGCTCAACGAGATCCGCGGTCGCGCCGACCTGGACCAGCTCCACCCGGAGACCGAGTCCCTCATCGACGAACTGACCCCCCAACTCCACGCCCGAGGCGCCTGACCCCGCTCAGCACCGTCGTGCCGCCCGGTCCGCCCCTCGTGGGGTCCGCACCCGGGGCGCCACCGTTCGCGCGGCGCGCCGTCAGGTCGCGCCGTGCGGGTCCGGGGTCGTGGGATCCGCGTGCGAGGAGTCCGGCCCCGGGCGCTTAGGGCGGGGTGGGGGTCATCTGAGGTGGGGGCCGACGCTGTAGCGGCCGGGTTGGGGGTAGAGGGTGAGGTCGGTGTTGGGGACGGGGGCGGTGCGGGTGGGTGCGGCCAGGCGCTGGGCGGCCAGGCCGGTGGGGGTGCGGAGCCAGAGCGTGCGGCCGTCGGCGGAGACCGCGGCGAGGGTGGCGCGGTCGGGGACGGCGACGCGGCGTTGCGGGGCGCCGGAGGGGCCGACGGCGGAGAGCGCGCCGGGGCCCGCGGCGTAGACGACGCGGGCGGAGCGGCCGGGGACGAGCGCGGCGATGCCGTGGCCGAGGCGGACCCGGGCGGTCTCGCGCAAGGTCGCGGCGTCCAGGACGAGCAGGCCGGAGGGCGACGCGCCGTAGAACCGGGCCCCGTCGGGGGAGAGGAGCAGCCGGGTGGGCGCGTCGGACAGCGCGGAGGTGCCGGACATGCCGGTGCGCCAGTCGACGAAGAGCAGGGTGCCGCCGCACGCGGTGACCAGCCGGTCCCCGGCGGCGGTGAAGTCGGCGGCGGCGGTCGGCGCGCAGGGCAGCCGCAGCGCCCGGCGCAGTTCCATCGAGCCGGGGTCGCGGAACTCGACCCGCCGGTCGGTGAGCACCAGCGCGGTGCTGCCGTCGGGGGTGAAGACCAGGTCGCGCGCCCCGGCGAGCCGCCGGACCGGCCCGGCCCGCAGCGTGCGCGGGTCGAGCGGCACCAGCGCGCTGGGCCCGAACGCCCACAGCGTGCGCAGATCCCAGGACGGGACGACCCGGGCGACGGGCGCGGCCAGCCGGATCCGCCGGACCCGGGTCAGGTCCCGCTGGTCCAGGACGGTCACGGTCCGGCCGTACGGCAGGAACAGCCGTGCGGGCAGCGACCGCAGGGGTCCGGCGGTCCCGGGACGGGTCGCGGCGTACACGTCGGCGGGTTCCGGTCCGCGCGGCCGGACCACGGGCGGTCCTCCGGGCAGGTAGGGCGCGGCGGCCCCGAGCACGACGACGGTGCCGTCCGGCCGCCCGCCCGGGGCGAGGGACACGGCACCGCAGCCGGTCAGCGCGGCCGCGGTGAGCGCGAGGGCCGCCGCCTTGTGGAAGCGCACCGGCCGAGGGTACCGAGCCGGTCACCCCCGGTGTTCATGGCTTGGCGTGAGCTTGGGACGTTCCGGGGGCCGTCAGGAGTCCGAGGTGCCGACGCCGATGCCGAACTCGCGGTAGACCCGCTCCCAGAACCCGTCGCGCAGCCAGGTCCGCGCCTCCTGGTAGGGCCGCAGCGACCTGCCGAGGATCTTCTCGGCGTCGATCAGCAGCTCCTTGTCGATGACGGGCGGCAGGATCGGCCCCGGCAGCAGGTCGCGGATGTTGTCGCGGCCCCGCTCGAACACCCACTTCTGCGCGACGTGCTCGCCGACCTCCAGCATCGCGCCCCGGTCGGGCCCGAGCTTGCTCTCGGTGGCCTTGGCCTCGCCGGTCCTGAGGTCGGCGCCCCTGCTCTCCAGCGAC
Organism: Actinocorallia herbida; assembly: GCF_003751225.1. Taxonomy (NCBI): domain Bacteria; kingdom Bacillati; phylum Actinomycetota; class Actinomycetes; order Streptosporangiales; family Thermomonosporaceae; genus Actinocorallia; species Actinocorallia herbida. The sequence continues at coordinate 8,466,149 of NZ_RJKE01000001.1, read as the reverse complement.
TTGGCCTCGATGGCCTTCCCGGCCGAGCCGACGGCCGCGGCCGCGGTGGACGGCAGCGGGGGCCGCACGGGCGGCGGCGGCGCGACCTTGCCCGCGAACACCTGCGACGGCGAGGGCACCGCCGGACGGCTGGTGGACGCCGCGACGGCCGGGGTGGCGGCCTCCCCGCCCGGGAGCAGTCCGGCACGGGCGAAGTAGGGCCGCACGAAGTCGGCCGGCAGCACCTCGACGGTGTCGGACTCCCACACCAGCCATTCGGCCTGGTTGGAGCCATGGGTGGGCTCCACGCCCCACAGGTGGACCCGCACGCCGTAGCTCTGCGCCGCCTCGACGGCGGGGAGCATGTCCTCGTCTCCGGCGAGCAGGACCGCGTCGGTGATCGCACGGTGCCGGGCGAGCGATTCGAGGTCGGCGCGCAACTGGGCGTCGACGCCCTTCTGCTGACCCTGCGCGTTGAGGTTGCCGAGGCGCAGTTTCACCAGCGGGAGGTTGGCGATGACGCGCTGCTCGACCGTCGGCTGCTTGCGGGGGGCGGCGTCGAACCAGTAGAGCCGCAGGAGTTCGCCGTTGATGCGTTCGTCGGCGTGCGCGGTGAGCGCCTTGATGAGCTTTTCCGCGAAGACCCGGTACTCGCGCCGGGAGGACGCTTCAAGAAGAAGGGCCCCAGAAGCGGCATAAAGGTAACCCGCATCGACAAAAACGGCATAGCGGGCAGGTTGCGGGAGAAACTCGGAGGCAGCCATGGGAACCCCACCTTAAAGGCACCGAGCCTTTCCGAGGAGCTACTTGAGACCGCCTTTTCGAGTGCCGCGCGGGGGCGCCGGAGCGCCCCCGCGAAGGCTCAGCGCGGCAGCGCGCTCGCCCGCCACGCGCCGGGACCCGCCTGGACCGGCCCGCGGACCAGGCGCGACCTGTCCGTCCACACCGACCCGCGGCGCGCCGGGGCCGCGGCGGGGGCCGTCGCGCGGGCGGAGACGACCGCGATCAGCGCGGCCACCTCCTCCGGGGTCGCGTCACCCTTGATGACCTGAAGAAACGGTCTTTCACTCATGAAACGTCCCCTTGTTGTCCCTCGGCCTGAGGCGCGTTACAGCGGGATGTTGCCGTGCTTCTTCGGCGGCAGCGTCTTGCGCTTCTCCCGCAGGGCCCGCAGCGCCTTGATGACGTGCGCACGGGTCTCCGAGGGCATGATGACCGCGTCCACATACCCGCGCTCGGCGGCGATGTAGGGGTTGGCCAGCGTGTCCTCGTACTCGGTGACGAGCTCGGCGCGGCGCGCGTCGGCGTCGTCGGCGGCGGCGAGTTCACGGCGGTACAGGATGTTCACCGCGCCCTGCGCGCCCATGACCGCGATCTGCGCGGTCGGCCACGCCAGGTTGACGTCGGCGCCGAGGTGCTTGGAGCCCATGACGTCGTAGGCGCCGCCGTAGGCCTTGCGGGTGATGACCGTGATCAGCGGGACGGTCGCCTCGGCGTAGGCGTACAGCAGCTTCGCGCCGCGCCGGATGATGCCGTTGTACTCCTGGTCGGTGCCGGGCAGGAAGCCGGGCACGTCCACGAAGGTCAGGACGGGCACGTTGAAGGCGTCACAGGTCCGGATGAACCGGGCGGCCTTCTCCGAGGCGTCGATGTCGAGGCAGCCCGCGAACTGCATCGGCTGGTTGGCCACGATGCCGACGCTGCGGCCGTCGACGCGGGCGTAGCCGACCACGATGTTCGGCGCGAACAGGGGCTGGACCTCCAGGAAGTCCCCGTCGTCCACGACCGACTCGATGATCGTCTTCATGTCGTAGGGCTGGTTCGCCGAGTCCGGGATGATCGTGTCCAGCTCGGGCACGGTGTCCAGCTCGGCCGCCTGCTCGAACTCCGGCGCCTCGGACATGTTGTTCGAGGGCAGGTAGGACAGCAGCGCCTTGACGTAGTCGATCGCGTCGGTCTCGTCGGAGGCCATGTAGTGCGAGACACCGGACTTGGCGTTGTGCGTGTGCGCGCCGCCCAGTTCCTCGAACGTCACCTCCTCGCCGGTGACCGTCTTGATCACGTCGGGGCCGGTGATGAACATGTGCGACGTCTGGTCGACCATGACGATGAAGTCGGTGAGCGCGGGGGAGTACACGTGGCCGCCCGCGGTCGCGCCCATGATCAGCGAGATCTGCGGGATGACGCCGCTGGCGTGCACGTTGCGCTTGAAGATCTCGGCGTAGAGGCCGAGGGCCACCACGCCCTCCTGGATCCGCGCGCCGCCGCCCTCGTTGATGCCGACGATCGGGCAACCGGTGCTCAGCGCCATGTCGAGCATCTTGACGATCTTCTCGCCGTAGACCTCGCCCAGGGATCCGCCGAAGGCCATGACGTCCTGGGAGAACACGCACACCTGACGGCCGTCGACGGTGCCGTAGCCGATGACCACGCCGTCGCTGTAGGGGCGCTTCTTCTCGAGCCCGAACATGGTGGACCTGTGCCGCGCGAACTCGTCGAACTCCACAAAGGAGCCTTCGTCCATCAGGGCGTCGATCCGCTCGCGAGCGGTCATCTTGCCCTTCGCGTGCTGCTTCTCCACCGCGGCGGCCGACCCGGCGTGCACGGCTTCGTACCTGCGTCGCTCAAGGTCGGCGATTTTTCCCGCCGTGGTGTGGATGTCGATCTTTTCGACCGGGGGTTCAACCGCTTCCATCGCCATGGGCGAAAGAGTAACCAGTCACTTGTCAAACCCGGTGCACCGGGGTATGTGACCGCGCCCGAACCCCGCTCGGTACGGGTGCCGGACCGAATCCGGGGATCCGGGAGAACCCATTGGTATAGACCAATTGATTCCTCTGTAGGATGCCGATCGTGACCGAGAACCTTGCTACCCAGATCAGAGTGGACCTGCCCGAGGAGTTGCGCGCGGACGTCCGGCTGCTGGGCGCCCTGCTCGGCCATGTGCTCGTCGAGTACGGCGGCCAGGGCCTCCTCGACGACGTCGAACGGCTGCGCCACGCCGTCATCGGGGCCCGCAAGGGCGAATCCGCCCAGCGGGAGAAGGCCGCCGAGGAGATCATCTCCTTTGTGGCGGCCTGGCCGATGGAACGCGCCGAGCTCGTGGCCCGCGCCTTCTCCGTGTACTTCCACCTGACCAACCTCGCCGAAGAGCACCACCGCATCCGGACCCTGCGCGAGCGCGACGTCGAGGGCGGCGCCCCGCAGCGCAGCTCGGTCAAGGCCGCGGTCGCCGAACTCGCCGACCCCGTCGAGGCCGTCGCCGGGCTGGAGTTCCGCCCGGTCTTCACCGCGCACCCGACCGAGGCCCGCCGCCGCGCCGTCGTGACCTCGCTCACCCGGGTGAGCGACCTGCTGCACGAGTACAACAGCCCGGCGCGCGGCTACAGCGAGAAGACGGACCTGCGCCGCCGCCTGCGCGAGGAGATCGACCTCCTCTGGCGCACCGCCCAGCGCCGGCACGAGGCGATGGACCCGCTCGACGAGGTCCGCGTCGCCCTCGCCACCTTCGACGAGACGATCTTCCGGGTGATCCCGGCGATCTACCGCTCCCTCGACATCGTGCTCAAGGGCCAGGGCAGGACCGAGGCCGACGAGCTCGACGTCGCCGGGGCCGAGCCGCCCCTCGCGCCCGCCTACGTCAGGTACGGGAGCTGGATCGGCGGCGACCGCGACGGCAACCCGTTCGTCACCGCGCAGGTCACCCGGCAGGCGCTGAAGATCCAGTCGCAGCACGTCCTCATCGCGCTGGAGAACGCCGCCACCCGCATCGGCAGGCAGCTCACGGTCAACCAGAGCACCACCCCGGCCTCCGCGGCCCTGCGCAACGCCATCGCGGCGGCGCGCACCGCGCAGCCCGAGGCGCTCGCCGAGCTCGCCGCCCGCTCGCCGGGCGAGCCGCACCGGCAGTACCTGCTGTACGCCGCCGAGCGGATCAAGGCGACCCGCGAGCGCAACGCCGACCTCGGCTACGCGGGCCCCGAGCAGCTCCTCGACGACCTCGTCCTCATCCAGGACTCCCTCGCCGAGGTCGGCGCGCCCCGGCAGGCCTACGGCGAGCTCCAGCACCTCATCTGGCAGGTCGAGACGTTCGGCTTCCACCTCGCCGAGCTGGAGATCCGCCAGCACTCCGCGGTCCACGAGCGGGCCCTCACCGAGGTCAGGCGGGGCGGCGCCCTGTCGGCCGAGACCGAGGAGGTCCTCGACACCCTGCGCGTCATGGCGTGGGCGCAGAAGCGCTTCGGCGTCTCGTCCTGCTCCCGCTACATCGTGTCGTTCTCCCGGTCGGCCGCCGACATCGCCGCCGTCTACGAGCTGGCCGAGTCCCTGGGCGACGCCGCGCCGACCCTCGACGTCGTCCCGCTGTTCGAGACCGGCGACGACCTCCAGCGCGCGGTGTCGGTCCTCGCCGAGGCCATCCGGCTCGTCCCGGTCCAGCGGAGGCTCGGCCAGACCGGGCGCCGCCTGGAGGTGATGCTCGGCTACTCCGACTCGGCCAAGGACATGGGCCCGGCCAGCGCGACCCTGCTGCTGTACGACACCCAGGAGGCCCTGGCCCGCTGGGCCGAGGAGAACAGCATCACCCTCACCCTCTTCCACGGCCGCGGCGGCTCGCTCGGCCGCGGCGGCGGCCCGGTGAACCGCGCGATCCTCGCCCAGCCGCCCGGCTCGGTCGACGGCAGGTTCAAGGTCACCGAGCAGGGCGAGGTCATCTTCGCCAGGTACGGCCACCCCGAGATCGCCAAGCGCCATGTCGAGCAGGTCACCAACGCGATCCTGCTGGCCTCCACCCCGGCCGTCGAGCGGACGGTCCAGGAGGCCGCCGCCCGGTTCCGGCCGCTGGCCGACCGGATCAGCGACGCCGCGCACAAGGCGTTCCGCGAGCTCGTCGAGACCGACGGCTTCGCCGAGTGGTTCTCCCGGGTGTCGCCGCTGGCCGAGATCGGCGAGCTGCGGATCGGCTCCCGCCCGGCCCGCCGCACCGGCGCGTCCTCCCTGGACGACCTGCGCGCCATCCCGTGGGTGTTCGCCTGGACCCAGACCCGGGTGAACCTCCCCGCCTGGTACGGGCTCGGCTCCGGCCTCGCCGCCGTCGCCGACGACCCCGACCTGCGCGAGGCGTACGCGTCCTGGCCGCTGTTCAACGCGATGATCGACAACGCGGAGATGTCGCTGGCCAAGACCGACCGGCCCATCGCCGTCCGCTACCTGGCGCTCGGCGGCCGCGACGACCTCGCCGACACCGTCATCGCCGAGTACGACCGCACCCTGGAGCTGGTCAAGAGCGTCACGGGGCACCGCCGCCTGCTGGAGAACCGCACGGTGCTCTCCCGCGCCGTCGAGCTCCGCAACCCCTACGTCGACGCCCTCAGCTACCTCCAGCTCCGCGCCCTCAAGACCCTCCGCTCCGGCGAAGCCGCCGAAGCCGACCTCACCCGCCTGGAGAACCTCCTCCTCCTCACCGTCAACGGCGTCGCCGCCGGCCTCCAGAACACCGGCTGACCCGTTCGGCGCACCGGGTGACGTGCCCGACACTCCGCAGGTTCCGCGCGTGGGGTTTGATGGGGGGCATGGGAGCGTACTCCGACCTTGATCGGCCGCCGTTGAACGAGCGCGCGCTGAATCGCGTGCTGGCTCGGGAGGGCGCGTTCTGGCGGGAGATCCGGGTGCTCGACGAGACCGGGTCCACCAATGCCGATGTGGCGGCCCTCGCGCGTGAAGGCGCGCGCGAGGGCGTCGCGGTGGTGGCCGAGGCACAGCGCGCGGGACGGGGCAGGCTGGGCCGTGACTGGGCGGCGCCGCCGCGGTCGGGGCTGATGTTCTCGGTGCTGCTGCGGCCCGGATCCGCGGTTCCGCCCGCGCGGCTCGGCTGGATCCCGCTGCTGACCGGCGTGGCCGTCGCGACGGCCGTCAGATCGGTCACCGGGCGGGCCCAGGCCGGGGAGTTCGGCGAGGCCACCGGCGAGGAGGTGGTCGAGGCCGGGCTGAAATGGCCCAACGACGTCCTGGTCGGCGACCGGAAGCTCGCCGGGATCCTCGCCGAGAAGGCCGACGACGCCGTCGTCGTCGGGGTGGGGCTGAACGTGTCCCTGCGGGCCGAGGAACTGCCCGTCCCGACCGCGACGTCCCTGCTGCTCGAGGACGCCGCGGTCACCGACCGTGAGACCGTGCTCAAGGCGATCCTGCGGGAGCTGGCGCTGCGCTACACCGAGTGGCGCGCCGCCGACGGCGACCCCGAGGGCAGCGGGTTGCGCGCGGCCTACCGGGATCTGTGCGGCACGCTGGGCCGCGAGATCCGGATCGAACTGCCCGGTGGGACCGCCGAGACGGGCCAGGCCGTCGACGTCGACGCCGAGGGCAGGCTCGTCGTGGAGCCGTCCGGCGCGGGGCGGGCGGGCGCGCGCGCCTACAGCGCGGGCGACGTTGTCCATGTCCGGAATCCGAGACCTGCGGGACACTAGTGACAGCCATCACATAGCCTGTTCGTCGCATTGGGGCTGATCAGCCGCGAGATCGGGGAGTGACGGGGAAATGTCCGGGCGAGAACGGGAGGTGCGGGAGCTCGAAGAGCTCCTGCTCGGCGGTGAACTGAGGTTCACCCGCCAGGACGCCGTCCGGGAGACGGGCTTGTCCGCCGAGTTCACCGAGCGGCTGTGGCGCTCGTTCGGCTTCGCGAGCCCCGGGGACGGCGTGCCGGCCTTCACCGAGGGCGATCTCTCGGCGCTGCGCCGGATCAAGGGCCTGCTGGACCGGGGGAGCCTCGGCGACCGGACCGAGGAGCTGGTGCTCGGCCAGGCCCGCGCGTTCGGCCAGACGATGGCGCGGCTCGCCGAATGGCAGAGCGGCCTGCTGCGCGGCGCGGGGCTCGACTCCTCGGTGCTGAACGAGCAGTTCCTCGGCCATCTGGAGCCGCTGCTGCTGCACGCGTGGCGGCGCCAGCTCGCCGCGGCGGGGGCGCGCGCCATGGCGTCGATGTCGGAGGACGGGGAACTCGCCTCGCGGCCGGTCGCGGTCGGGTTCGCCGACATGGTCTCCTTCACCGCGATGAGCAAGGAGCTGAACGAGTTCGAGCTGGGCCGGGTCGTCGAGCGGTTCGAGACGACGGCCGCCGACATCGTCGCGGCGTACGGCGCCCGGCTGATCAAGACGCTCGGCGACGAGGTGCTCTACGCGGCCGATTCCGCGGCGACCGGGGTGCAGATCGGCATCGACATCTCCGAGGCGGTCCAGCGCGAGACCGAGGTCCCCGACGTCCGGGTAGGCATGGCCTTCGGGCCGGTGCTGCCGCTCATGGGCGACATCTTCGGGACCACGGTGAACCTCGCGTCCCGGCTCACCTCGATCGCTCGACCGGGCACGCTCGTCGCCGACGAGGGTCTGGCGAAGGAGCTCCAGGGAGATTCTTCCTATGAATTGGTCCGGATCGTGCGTAGACCCGTGCGTGGCCTGGGGATCATCCAGCCGTACGTGGTGCGCCGGTCCACACCGCGATGACAAACTTGAGGACACACGGAGTTTGTTATCCGTTCACCTTCAAGGGGGATGATTCACCATCATGGCTGCGAATCCAGGACAAATCCCTCACGGTGACTACCTTCCCGATGACCGGTTCCTGGACCGCGAGGAGAGCTGGCTGAGGTTCAACCAGCGGGTCCTGGAACTCGCCGAGGACACCGACCTGCCGCTGCTGGAACGCGTCCGCTTCCTGTCGATCTTCGCGACCAACCTCGACGAGTTCTTCATGGTCCGCGTCGCCGGTCTCATGCGCCGGATGGCCACCGGCCTGGCCGTGCGCTCGGCGTCCGGAAGGCAGCCCCGCGAGGTCCTGGAGCGCACCGCGGTCGTCGCGCACGAGCTGATGCTGAGGCACGCGGCCTGCTTCCGCGGCGACATCCTGCCCGCGCTCGCCAAGCAGGGCATCGAGATCCTGCGCTGGGACGAGCTCGCCGACACCGAGCGCGAGAACCTGAGCCGGATGTTCCGCGAGCGGATCTACCCGGTGCTCACCCCGCTCGTGGTGGACTCCGCGCACCCCTTCCCCTACATCTCCGGCCTCTCGCTGAACCTCGCCGTCGTCGTCCGCGACCCCGAGACCGAGGCGCGGCTCTTCGCCAGGGTCAAGGTGCCCGAGGTGCTCCCGCGCCTGCTGGAGGCCTCGCCGGACAGGTTCGCGCCGCTGGAGGACGTGATCGCCGCGCACCTCACCCAGCTGTTCAACGGGATGGAGATCGTCGAGCGGCACGCCTTCCGGGTCACCCGCAACCAGGACCTCGAAGTCGACGAGGACATCACCGAGGACCTGCTCCAGGCGCTGGAGAAGGAACTGCTGCGGCGGCGCTTCGGCCCGCCCGTCCGGCTCGAGGTGGAGGAGTCCATCTCCGCCGAGGTCCTCGACCTGCTCACCGAGGAGCTGGGCGTCAGCGAGAAGCAGGTCTACCGGGTCCCCGGCCCGCTCGACCTGGGCGGGCTCAGCCTCATCGCCGACCTGGACCGCTCCGAACTGAAGTACCCGCCGTTCGTGCCGTCCAAGGCCGCGCTGCCGTCCGAGGGCACCATCTTCGCGGCCCTGCGCGAGCGCGACGTGATCGTGCACCACCCGTACGACTCGTTCACCACGAGCGTCCAGCGGCTCATCGAGGAGGCCGCCGACGACCCCCGGGTGCTCGCGATCAAGCAGACGCTCTACCGGACGTCCGGCGACTCGCCCGTCGTCGACGCGCTCATCGCCGCCGCCGACGCGGGCAAGCAGGTCGTGGTCGTGGTGGAGATCAAGGCGAGGTTCGACGAGTCGGCGAACATCGAGTGGGCGCGCAAGCTCGAACAGGCGGGCTGCCACGTCGTCTACGGCTTCGTCGGCCTGAAGACGCACTGCAAGCTCGCCCTGGTCGTCCGGCAGGAGCCCGACGGCAGCCTGCGGCGCTACTGCCACATCGGCACCGGCAACTACCACCCGAAGACCGCGCGGCTGTACGAGGACCTCGGCCTGCTCACCGCGGACCCGGAGGTCGCCGAGGACGTCACCGAGCTGTTCAACCACCTGACCGGCTACTCGCGCAAGGTCAGCTACCGGCAGCTCCTCGTCGCGCCGAACACCCTGCGCAGCGGCCTCGTACTGCGGATCGAGCGGGAGATCGGGCACCACCGCGCCGGTCGTCCCGCGCACATCAGGTTCAAGTGCAACAGCCTCGTGGACGAGGTGCTCATCGACGCGCTCTACCGGGCGTCCCAGGCGGGGGTGCGGGTCGACGTCTGGGTCCGAGGAATATGCGCACTGCGTCCCGGTGTGCCGGGTATGTCGGACAACATCAGGGTGCGCAGCGTCCTCGGCAGGTTCCTCGAGCACTCCCGCGTCTACGCGTTCGAGTGCGGCGGCAGCCCGGAACTGTGGTTCGGCAGCGCCGACCTCATGCACCGCAACCTCGACCGCCGCGTCGAGGCGATGGTCCGGGTCAACGACGTCGGCCATCGCGACGAGCTGATCCGCTTCCTCGACAAGGGCATGAACGACGACACCGCGTCCTGGCGGCTGGACGGCGACGGCGACTGGACCCGGTACACCGGTGCCCCCGACAATCCGGCCACCGACATCCAGACCCACCTCATGCGGACCCGGCGCTGGAGAACCGTGGATGGCGGCTGACCCCTCGGTCCGCACGGAGCCGACAGTCCGCGCCGCGGGCGCCCTGCTGTGGCGGGAGGACCGCGGCGGCTTGGAGGTGGCCCTGGTCCACCGCCCCCGCTACGACGACTGGAGTTTCCCCAAGGGCAAGGCCAAGCAGCACGAGCACCTTCTGCGCACGGCGGTCCGCGAGGTCGCCGAGGAGACGGGCGTGACACCCCGGCTGGGCCCGCCCCTCCCGTCGGCGCGCTACACGGTGAACGGCCGCGCCAAGCGGGTCGACTACTGGGCCGCCGAGGTCGCCGCGGAGGCGGCCTTCAAGCCCGACCACGAGGTCGACGAACTGGTGTGGGCGCCCGTCGCCGTCGCACTCGGCCTGCTCTCCCACGAGCACGACGCGGCGCTCCTGCGCGCGTTCCTGGCCCGGCCGCGGCACACCCGCCCCGTCATCCTGCTGCGGCACGCCTGCGCGGGGGAGAAGCGCTTCTGGCACGGCAGCGACCTGCTGCGCCCGCTGGACGCCAGGGGCCGCTGGGAGTCCACCGCGCTCACCCCGCTGCTGGCCGCCTACGCCCCCGGCCGAGTCGTCTCCTCGGGGACCGCGCGCTGTGTCGAGACCGTCCTGGACTACGCGGTCTCCCGCGGCCTGCACGTCGCCACCGAGCCCGCCTTCACCGTCGGCGCGCCCGACCCGGCGCGTGCCGACCCCGCCGCCCGCTTCGCCGCGCTCGCCGCGGACAGCCCCGACGGCCTGCTCGTCTGCACGCACGGTGAGACCCTCCCCGAGCTCCTCGCCGCCCTGCCCGGCGCGGCCCCCCAGCCCGCCACCCTTCGCAAATCCGCCTTCTGGGTCTTCCATCTCGACGCGGGCCAGACCCCCCAGGCCATCGAGCACCACAGCCCCCACCTCGGCTGACGCCCGGGGGCGGCCGGCCCGCGAAGCCGTCGTCCGCGCGGCCCCGGAGGGTCAGCTGAGGACGGGCAGGACGGTCGCCTGAGCCGTGGCGTAGGCGTCCTCGATCTCGCTGAGGGCGGCGTCGGCCTCGCTGCGTTCGCGGCCGTAGAGCGCGCCCAGGACGAAGGCCTGCTCAAGGGCGTCCGGGGTGGCGGTGGTCGGCCGCCGCTCACGCAGGAACTCCTGGGCGAGGATGCCGTCCTGGAAGCGGCCCAGGACCTCCTGGAGCGCCTTGGCGGCCTTGGAGACGGTCTTGGCGTCCTTGCCGAGCGCCTCCCGGGTCGCGTCGGCGGTGTACCTGGCGCGCTTGGCCTTCTTGCGCGTCTCGTGCCGTGCCTCGTCGGCGAGCTCCGGGTTCTCCGCCGCGGCGATCCCGGCGTGCGCCTCCTGGACGCGCCGCCAGGCCCGGCGGATCAGCCGGGGCAGCTCGGTGTCGGCGGGCCGCACCGCGCGAGGGGTGAACGGCGGGGCCGTCAGCAGGTGGTCGAGGGAGTTCAGCAGCGCGAAGTACCGCTCCCCGGACAGCGCCTCGCGGATCGAGTCGTAGCCCGCGCCCTCGCGCTCCTTGATCTCGGCGAGCCAGCCCGGCTCGCTCTCCGGGGCGACGGGCAGTTCGGCGATGCGCTCGCTGAACCGCGCGTACAGCACCTCGGCGTCGCGGACCTCGCCGAGCACCTCGGCGAGCCAGCGCAGCTCCGGCTGGAGCGGATCGGTCAGCTCGCGGTCCAGCAGCGGCCGGGCGCTGGCCAGCACGCTGCGCAGCCGCCGCGCCGCCACCCGCATCTTGTGGACCGCGTCGAACTCCTCAAGGCGCACCTTGGGGTCGTTGCCGAGCAGCTCGGCGATCTGGACGGTGAGATACCGCATGATCGCGTCGCCCGCCCGCGCGCCGTCCCAGGTGGGCGGCTTGGTGATCGCCGGAGCGAGCAGCCTGCCGAGCTTGGAGGAGCTGGCCGAACGCCGCGCGCCCGCCTTGAGCAGCTGCTTGCCGACGTCGGCGAGGAGCTTCGGGGAGCCGGAGACGAGTTCGATCTCGATCTCCCGCCACGCCGACGACCCGGGAGATCCCGCGACGACCCCGGTGACGTGGTCGTCGGCGAGTTCGGCGAGCACCTCGCCGGCCGCGGAGTACAGGTCGCGGGTGGTGCGGATCGTGGTCAGCGTCGCCACCGGCTTGAGTTCGCCGCCGCGCGCGTAGGCGGCGACGAGGGAGGCGAGCTCCTCAGGAAGGTCGTCCTGCGGCGGGGCCCGGAATTCGCGCTTGGCGTCGGGCCCCGCTGGCAGTTTCAGGTGCCAGCCCGCGTCATGACCGCCGGTCCGGCGGCGGAGGGTGACCTTGCGGGCGGCGAGCCGCAGCTCGTCGGTGTCGTAGTAGACGGCTTCCAGCTCGTGGGTCTCGGGCGGGCCCGCGGTGACGGGACCGCCGAGCTCCGGCAGGGCGAACCCGGCGTCGGCGTCGAACTTGAGCTCGATCTCCAGGTGCTGCGCCATGCCCCGGCACCCCTTCCGTTCGGCCGTACGCGTGAATCTTCAGGATGTCACGCGGACATAACGTTCGGGAAGGGCGCGCCGATCGGTGCCGGACGTCGGTCAGTGCCCGTTGTCGTCGGTGAAGCGCTGGATGTACAGCGGCTCGCCGAGCTTGTTGAGCAGCTCGAGCTCGGTCTCGAGGTAGTCGACGTGGCCCTCTTCATCCTCGAGGATGTGCTCGAAGATCCGGGCCGAGGTCACATCGCCCTTGGCGCGCATCGTGTCGATGCCGCCGCGCAGCCGGACGATGGCCTCCATCTCGATGGTCAGGTCGGCCTCGAGCTGCTCCTTGATCGTCTGGCCGATCCGGAGCGGGTTGAGCTTCTGGTAGTTCGGGAGCGCCTCGAGGAAGAGCAGCCGGTCGGTGAGGACCTCGGCGTGCTTCATCTCGTCGATGGACTCGTCCCTGGTGTGCTTGGCCAGGAACTTCAGACCCCAGTTCTCCTGCATCTTGGCGTGCAGGAAGTACTGGTTGATGGCCGTAAGTTCCGCGGTCAGCTGCTCGTTGAGCAGCGCGATGACTTCCTTGTCGCCTTCCATGGGAACATCCAAGCACGAAGTCCAGGCAGCACAAAGCGCCCGATCGCGTGTCTGCGAACGGGTTGCGGCCTCCGCGGGGGTCAGGCTGCCGGGTTCCTCACCTCCCTGACGGGCCGTCCGAACCGGCGCGCGGGGGCGGCGGGAAGCTCGGGCCGGGTGACGGTCTCGGCGGGCAGCGCCTCCTCGGCGGGGACCAGGTCCGCCGCGGGAGCCTCCGCGGGCACCGAGTCGTCGTCCGGCACGGAGTGCAGCGTCGCGGGGCCGCCGGTCATCGCGTCCAGCAGCTCGTTCGCGGTCTTCCACTCGCTGAGCATCGCGCGGATCCGCTTGGTGCAGGTGCCGCATCCCGGCTTCATGCCGCAGCCGTCCTTGACCTGCCGCGTGTTCTGCGCGCCGGAGGCGAGGCAGGTGTGAACCGCTTCCTCGGTCACCGCGTTGCAGACGCACACGTACATCGGGCTGATTCCTTCGGCCGGGGTGGCAGGGGGCCCGGAAGGTCCGCCTTCGGGCCGAAGCCCTCTGGAGGCCCTACCGGTTAGGTTAGGCACCCCTAAGTTACAACACGTCCCACCGGTCTGGCCAGCCTGGGCCGGGGGGAAATTTCCGGGGAAGGGTGTTCCGGTCCTGCTCAGGGCCGGTTCCGAGGGCGTCGCGCGGGCCGTCCAAGGGCCGTCAGGGCCTATGGAGAAGGCGTTCTCGCGCTTGCGACAGGGCGTCGTCCGCGCTCGAGTAGGCGCGCGAGATGAGCACCCAGACGGAGAGAAGTGCGAGTGAGGCCGAGACGAACGGGAGCGCGAGGTCCGACGGGTACCGGGTCCATCGGCCGCTCACCGGCTCGCTCGTCACCGGCAGGCCGACACTCTGCGTGAGCAGCCAGGCGATGATCGTCAGAACCCCGTTGACGAGGGCGTACCACCAGATGCGCGCCCGCGGCTCGGCCATGAAGCCGACCACCCCGGCGAAGTCGATCACGCAGCTGAGCAGCAGGAAGACCCCGACGTACGCGCCCAGGTGGAAACCCTCGGGGAGGCTGAGGAAGTGGATGCCCGCCGTGAGGAAGAACAGCCCGGCTCCTGCGCCGCGGGCGATGTCGGGTGAGGGCCGCACCATCCGCGACATGGCCGGTTGCCTCCACAATTAAGCTGATCTGTCGTACTTGAGTTTGTACTATGAGTAGTAAACCGCAGGTCAAGCCTGTGTCCCATGCCAGGAAACGTTCATGAACGGTCCTACGATCGGTCCATGACCTCAGTACTGCTCGCCGAGGACGACACGTCCATCTCCGAGCCTCTCGCCCGCGCGCTGCGCCGCGAGGGGTACAGCGTCGAAGTGAGCCCCGACGGACCGCAGGCCCTGGAGCGGGCCCTGGGCGGGGGCGTCGACCTCATCGTGCTCGACCTCGGCCTGCCCGAGCTGGACGGCCTGGAGGTGGCCCGCCGGGTCCGCTCCGAGGGGCACGGGGTGCCCATCCTGATCCTCACCGCCCGCGCGGACGAGGTGGACACCGTCGTCGGCCTCGACGCCGGCGCCGACGACTACGTCACCAAGCCGTTCCGGCTCGCCGAACTGCTCGCCCGGGTGCGCGCGCTGCTGCGCCGGGGCAGCACCGAGACGCCGATAGTGCAGGGCGTCCGCATCGACGCCGAGTCCCGCCGGGCGTGGATGGGCGAGACCGAGCTCCAGCTCACCACCAAGGAGTTCGATCTCCTGCGGGTGCTCGTCCGCGACGCGGGCAAGGTGGTCACCCGCGAGCAGATCATGCGCGAGGTCTGGGACACCAACTGGTGGGGCTCCACCAAGACGCTCGACATGCACATCTCCTGGCTGCGCCGCAAACTGGGAGACGACGCCGCGAGCCCCCGCTACATCACCACGGTCCGCGGGGTCGGCTTCCGGTTCGAGCGGGGGGACTGACGACGCACGGCCACGAGTTCTCGGCCAGAGCGGGCGGGCCCGCCGCGGCGCGGAACGGCCGGGGGAGGAAGCGATGAGGCGCCGGATCCTGCTGTCGACGCTGGGCGTGGCGGTGACGGCGATCCTGTTGCTCGGGATCCCGCTGGCCTGGGTCGTCAGCAAACTGATCTACGACGACGCCAAGCAGAGCCTGAACATCACCGCGGCGGGACTGATCAAGGAGGTCGAGGTCCCGCTCGGTCGAGGTGAGCGGCCGGATCCCGGGCAGATCGCCCGGGCCTATCCCCATCTGTACATCGAGATCAGGCTGCCGGACGGCTCCACCGAGACGGCGGGCAGGGCGATCCCGGGCGAGACGATGAGCGCCACGAGCACGACCGACGACATCACCGTCACCGTCCACCGGGCGTACGCCGAGGTCAGGGACGAGGTTCTGCGACAGCTCCTGCTGATCGCCAGCCTCATCCTGCTCGGCGTGGCCATCGCGACGGTGCTGGCGATCCTGCTGGCCAGACGGCTGACCCTGCCGTTGGTCGACCTCGTGGAGACCGCGGAACGGCTCGGCACCGGCAACGCGCGGCCGCGCCGCCGCAGGTACGGCATCCCCGAGGTCGACACGGTGGCGGAGGTGCTGGACACCAGCGCCGTCCGGATCGCCGATCTGCTGGCGTCCAGCCGGGAGTTCGCCTCCGACGCCAGCCACCAGCTCCGCACGCCGCTCACCGCGCTGACGATGCGGCTGGAGGAGATGGTCGAGGCCGCCGACTACCCGGATGTGGTCCGCGAGGAGGGCCAGGCCGCCCTCGCCCAGGCGGAGCGGCTGGTGGCGGTGGTCGAGCAGCTGCTGGCCCGGGCCAAGCACGACCGGACGGGCCAGGCCGTACCGACCGCGATCGACCTCGTGATCGAGCAGCAGATCGAGGAGTGGCGGCCGATCTTCGCCAGGGAGGGCCGCGCGATCCATCTGGAGGGCGACGCCGACCTCGTGTCGGTCGTCACGCCGAGCTGCCTGTCGCAGATCCTCGCGACGCTGCTGGACAACTCGCTCATGCACGGCTCCGGAACCGTCACCCTCGCGACCCGGCTCACCCGTCAGAACGTCGTGGTGGAGGTGGGCGACGAAGGGCCGGGGGTCGCCCCGGAGCTGGCCAAGAAGATCTTCGAGCGGAGCGTCAGCGGGGCCGGCGGCACCGGCCTCGGGCTGTACCTGGCGCGCTCACTCGCCGCGGTCGACGGCGGCAGGTTGGAGCTGGTCCAGGCCCGGCCCGCGGTCTTCGCGTTCTTCATGCGGCGGCGGGAGGAGGCCCGCCTGGCGCACGAGAGGGTCGTCAGCGGACCGGTCTGATCGGGGCCGCGTACCCCAGGGGAGCCCCAGAGGGACCCTGGACGGGTTGCGCGGCCAGATCGGTGCTCGGGAGCGTCAGGGGGGCCTCGGCCGACTGAGACGTGGCAGAGGGGCCGGGCACGAAGACCCAGCGCCGGTAGGACCAGAAGCGGAAGACCGTCGCCGCCCCGGTGCCGAGCACCATCGCCACGTTGTCGGCGATCTTGCCGTTGTAGCCGAGCCCGTAGTGGCTCGCGACGATGAACAGCTGCGTGATCACCAGGCCCACGCCGTTCAGCCCGAAGAACAGCACGTACTCACGCCGCAGCCCGCTGCGCTCACGGTGCTGGAAGGTCCAGTGCCGGTTCGCGAAGTACGAGAACGTCGTCGCGATCACGGTGGCGACCGTGATCGAGGTGACCGGGCCGATCTCCAGGTGCCGGAACAGGTTGAACAGCAGCGTCGTGATGACGAACGCGATCGCCCCGACACTGCCGAACTTGGCGAACTCGCGTGCGATGGCGCGCAGCCATCCACGCAAGGTTCCGGTGATCCCGCGGATGCTCACGAAACTGTCAATCCTTCCGGTGCGGAGCCCGCCCCCGTCGCCGGGAGGGACCGGTCAGAGGCTGTCGCGCAGCTTCGCGCCCTTTGCCTTCGCCTGACCGTAGAGATCCTGCTGGAACTCCAGCATCTTTCGCTGGAGTTCGGCGTCGCCGGTGGACAGTATCCGAACGGCGAGCAGTCCCGCATTGCGCGCGGCTCCCACGGCGACCGTCGCCACGGGCACGCCCGCCGGCATCTGGACGATCGACAGGAGCGAGTCCATGCCGTCCAGGTACTTCAACGGTACCGGTACGCCGACCACCGGGAGCGTGGTCACGCTGGCGAGCATGCCGGGCAGGTGGGCAGCGCCGCCGGCCCCCGCGATGATCACCTTGAGGCCCCGGGCGGCCGCCTCGGTGCCGTACTCGATCATGTCGAGCGGCATCCGGTGCGCCGAGATGACGTCGGCCTCGAACGGCACCCCGAACTCGGTCAGGGCGTCGGCCGCGGCCTTCATCACCGGCCAGTCCGAGTCGCTGCCCATGACCACCCCGACCAGGGGCTTCACGTCCGCCACGCCCTACTTCCCCTCTTCCGGGTAGACCAGTCCTGGGTCGCGCAGGTAGAGAGCCGCATGTTCGGCCCTTGCCCGCAACCTCGGAAGATCATCCCCCGAGACGTTCACATGTCCGATCTTCCGGCCGGGCCGGACGCCCTTGCCGTAAAAGTGGATCTTCATCCCCGGGTCGTGCGCCATGACGTGCTCGTAGCGCTCGAAGATGTCCGGGTCCTCGCCGCCGAGGAGGTTGCCCATGACCGTCCAGGCGGCGTTGCCGTCGGTGTCGCCCAAGGGCAGGTCGAGGACCGCGCGCAGGTGCTGCTCGAACTGGGTGGTGCGGGCGCCGTCGGTGGTCCAGTGGCCCGAGTTGTGCGGACGCATGGCCAGTTCGTTGACGACCACGCCGTCCGCGGTCTCGAACAGCTCGACCGCGAGCAGGCCGGTGACGCCGAGCTCCTCGGCGATCCCGAGCGCGAGCTTCTGGGCGAACGCCGCGGTCTCGGGGTCCAGCCCCTCCGCGGGCGCGACGACCTCGACGCAGATCCCGTCCTCCTGGACCGTCTCCACCACGGGGTAGGCGGCGCCCTGGCCGTGCGGGGAGCGCGCGACGAGCGCGGCGAGCTCCCGCCGGAAGGCGACCTTCTCCTCGGCCATCAGCGCGGTGCCGCTGGCGATCACTTCCGCGGCCTCGGCGGCGGAGCCCACGACCCACACGCCCTTGCCGTCGTAGCCGCCGCGTGTGGCCTTCAGCACCACGGGCCAGCCGTGCTTTTCGCCGAACGCCGTGACATCGTCGGTCGAGTGGACCGCCGCGTACGCGGGGCAGGGCGCGCCGAGCGCCGACAGCCTCTCGCGCATGACCAGCTTGTCCTGGGCGTGCAGCAGCGCCGCCGCACCGGGCCGGCAGACGACGCCCGCGGCCTCCAGCGCCTGGATGAGCTCGCCGGGCACGTGCTCGTGGTCCCACGTGACCACGTCGCAGCCCTCGGCGAAGGACATGAGATCCTCCAGGGACGTGTGGGACCCGAGCCGGACATCCGCGCACACCTGTGCCGCGGACTCCTCCGGGTCCCCCGCGAGGACCCGCAACCGCACACCCAGCGCGATCGCGGCCTGCTGCGTCATCCGGGCGAGCTGACCGCCGCCCACCATCCCGACAACCGGCATCTGACCTGGACTTCTCACACCGAGCAGCTTAGTGGGGCGAACACATGATGTTTGACGGCGGACCGACGATCATCGGGCATAGGGGACTTGGCGGGGGTGAGGGGGAGAACACCCTCGCGTCGCTGCTGGGGGCGGTCGAGGCGGGGTTGTCCTGGGTGGAGATCGATGTTCAGCGGACGGCCGATGATCGACTGGTCCTCGCGCACGACCCGGTCGCCGAGGACGGGACCTTTCACGTCGACGCCCTGGCCGGGGACCGGCTGACCTTGGAGGAGGTCTTCGCGGCCCTGCCGCCCGAGGTGGGCGTGGACGTGGACGTCAAGACCGTCTTGGAAGACGCCCTGGACCCGCGGACGGCCCCCCTCCTCAAGGACGTGCTCAAGGAGGAGGCCCGGCGGCGGCCCCTGGTCGTCACCAGCTTCGACCCGTCCGTGCTGCTGGCCTTGGACGGCACGGGGATCCCCCGGGGGCTGCTCACCTGGCTGTGGTTCCCGATCGGCCACGCGATCGCGTCGGCGTCCGGGCTCGGCCTGGAGGGCATCGCCCTGCACACCGCCTCTTGCGACCCGACCCCTAAGGCGCGGCCTTTCGCCGACTGCGTGGACATCGCCCACAAGGCCGGCCTTGAAGTCATCGTCTGGACCCCCAAGCCGGACGCCCTTGAGGGCTACCTTCCGGCCGACGCCCTGGTCGTCGACGACGTCCCGGGCACCCTGCGCGCGCTGGGCCGCTGACGCCGGGCCCCGCCGGGTCCTCATCGACGCGGCGGGGCCGGCCCCGGAGGGAGTCAGTCCCGCGGCGCGTTGGTGTACGCCCGCAGGTCGCCCCGGTACGACCACCCGGTGACGAGGACGTGCTCGGTGCCGGGCAGGGCGGCCACGTTCCAGCCGCCCCAGATGTCCATGGCTGCGGGCACCGGGGTCCAGACGCCGTCGGCGAAGGAGTAGAGGGCGTTCTCACCGGTCGAGGTGGAGATCGTCCGCGGGGCGAAGAACCTGCCCTGGCCGTCCTTCGCGAGGGGCAGGGCGGTGCCGGGCGTGGTGAGCCACGCCGAGCCCGTCCAGTGCAGGAGGGTTTTCGGGGCGGTCTTCAGGCCGTCGGCGAGCAGCCACGGGCCGTCGACGTCCGTCGTGGCCCAGGGGGCGTTGTAGAAGCTCGGCCAGAGGTCGGACCGCGTGTAGCCCTCGGGGTAGGCGACGGTCGTCCAGGCCGTGCCGTCCCAGAGAGCGAGCCCGGCGTCGGTGGCGACCCAGCCCGCGGCAGGGCCGGTCGGCTGGAAGGTGTGCTTCCCGGTGCCGGCGGGGAGCGCGAGGGACGTCCAGGCCGACCCGTCCCAGTGCCGGACCCAGGTGCTCCCGTCGGCGCCCGAGCCCGACGCCCACGCCTCGCCCGAGTCGTAGGACTCGATCGCCTTGATCGTCGAGCCGAGGTCGTACCCGGTCCACCCCGGACCGTCCACGAACCGGTAGGCCTGGGTGCCCTCGGTCATCCACAGCCCCCCGGAATCGGCCGACAGGTGCCGCAGGTAGCCGGGCGCGCTGGTGTTCGTGGGCCCGTTGACCTGGACGAACTCGGTCCCGTTCCAGGTCCCGATGTAGGCGTAGCGCTGCCTGGCCGCGCCGTTCCCCGGGTCGTAGATGATCGTGCCGAGCGCCCAGACCTTCCCGCCGCTCACCTCCAGCTCGTCCAGGGTCCCCTCCTCGGGGATCCCCTCCGGGTGGTGGGCCTTCCACTGCCGTCCCGTCCACTGCTGGAGGACCGGTCGCGGCTCCCGCTGCCACAGCACGTTCGGCGGCAGCGGTGGGTCCCACGGCCCTATCTGGATCGTCTTCCGCCCCTGGTACCCGACCGCCCACACCTCCCTGGCCCCGACCGCCGCGACATCGCTGAACCCCCGCTCCGGCGCGGTGAACACCGGCGCCTGATTCCGCCACCCCTCCTCCGCCCCGGCCGCCCCCGGCACACCGACCAGGCAGACCCCGACCACGACCGCCGCCGAAACACTCCGGATGACGCGCAAGTGCCTCTCCTCTCACGAAGGTGAGGACCAGAACCAGGCCGACACTCGGCCCCCTGATCCGCCGTTCCCCCACCCTCAAAGAACCGCCCGCCGACGTCTTGTCCCATCCATGACAATTCCCGCCCACGAATTCCCCTCGCCGCTGGACACCCTGCCCATTTCGTAAATCGACAATTCCCAGAAATTTGTCCACCCACCGCCCCCCACCAGCACCGACAATTCCCCTGCGATCCCCAAAGGATCATCCTCCGCAATGGGCGGCCATGCCAGGACGCCTGAAGAGCCGGTGTTCTCGCTGGACCGGGCGCGGGCTTTGCGGGATGGCCGACCGTGCCGCCCCAGGAGGTCGATGGCCCGCCGAAGCGGCCTGGACGTGGGAAAGGGGGCCTCTCCGAACTGGAGAGGCCCCCTTTGAATGTGCCGCGCCGGCTATTTGAGGAGCTGGCGGGCCATGACCATGCGCTGGATCTGGTTGGTGCCCTCGTAGATCTGGGTGATCTTGGCGTCGCGCATCATGCGTTCGACGGGGAAATCGGAGGTGTAGCCGTAGCCGCCGAGGAGCTGGACGGCGTCGGTGGTGACGTCCATGGCGACGTCGGAGGCCAGGCATTTGCAGGCCGAGGAGACGAAGGTGAGGTCCGGGACGGTCTCGCCGTGCATGGCGCGTTCGGACTTGATGGCCGCGTGGTAGGTGAGCTGGCGGGCGGCCTCAAGGCGCATGGCCATGTCGGCGATCATGAACTGGACGCCCTGGAAGTCGCCGATGGCCTTGCCGAACTGCTTGCGCTCCTTGACGTACCCGATCGCGTAGTCGAGGGCGCCCTGGGCGAGGCCGAGCGCCTGGGCGGCGATGGTGATGCGGGTGTGGTCGAGGGTCGCCAGCGCGGTCTTGAATCCGGTGCCCTCGGCGCCGATCATGCGCGAGGCCGGGATCCGGACGTCCTCCAGGATCACCTGACGAGTGGGTGAACCTTTGATGCCGAGTTTCCGCTCCTTCGGCCCGAAGGACACGCCCGGGTCTGCCTTCTCCACGACGAACGCGGAGATCCCACGGGCCCCGGCCGACGCGTCCGTCACGGCCATGACCGTGTAGTACTCCGACACACCGGCGTTCGTGATCCACATCTTGGCGCCGTTGAGGACGTAGTGGTCGCCGTCGCGGACGGCACGGGTCTTCATGCCCGCGGCGTCGGACCCCGCTTCCGCCTCCGAGAGCGCGTACGAGAACATGGCTTCGCCCTGGGCCACAGGGGCCAGGTAACGTTTCTTCAGTTCTTCGGAGCCGGACAAGAGCACGGGGACCGTGCCGAGCTTGTTGACGGCGGGAATGAGAGAGGATGAGCCGCACGCGCGGGCGACCTCCTCGATCACGATCACCGTGGCGAGCGCGTCCGCCCCGTTGCCTCCGTAGGCCTCGGGGACGTGGACGGCCTGAAGGTCGTTCTCCCTGAGGGCGTCCAGCGCCTCCTGGGGGAACCGCGCCTGCTCGTCGACCTCCGCCGCGAACGGGGCGATCTTGGCGTCGGCGAGTTCGCGTACGGTCCGCCGCAGGAGCTCGTGCTCCTCGGTCGGTGCGTAGGCGGGGAAGTCGCTGCTCATAAAAGCATGCTACCCGTCGGTAAATTTCTTAAGGAGAAGGTCGGTGGCTCTGAAGCTCACGGTCATCGGTGCCGGGTACCTCGGCACGACGCATGCCGCGTGCATGGCCGATTTGGGGTACGAAGTACTGGCGCTCGATGTCCTGCCCGACCGGGTGGATCGGCTCGCGGCGGGGGATCTCCCGTTCTACGAGCCCGGCCTGCCCGAGGTGCTCCAGCGGAACCTGGCGTCCGGACGACTGAGGTTCACCACCTCCTACGCGGAGATCGCCGAATTCGGTGACGTGCACTTCGTCTGCGTGGGCACGCCCCAGCAGAAGGGCGACTACGCCGCGGACGTGTCCCACCTCGACGCCGCGTTCTCCGCGCTCGCGCCCCTGCTGACCCGCGAGTGCCTCATCGTGGGCAAGTCGACGGTCCCGGTGGGCACCGCGGACAGGCTCGCCGCCAAACTCGCCGACCTCGCTCCTTCCCCGGACGTGGCGCTGGCGTGGAACCCCGAGTTCCTGCGCGAGGGCTTCGCCGTCCAGGACACCCTGCACCCCGACCGGATCGTCGTCGGCGTGCGGTCCGCGCGGGCCGAGGAGGTCCTGCGCGAGGTCTACACGCACCAGATCGCCGAGGGCATCCCTTTCCTCACCGTGGACTTCCCGACGGCCGAACTCGTCAAGGTCTCGGCGAACGCGTTCCTCGCGACCAAGATCTCCTTCATCAACGCGATGGCCGAGGTATGCGAGGCCACAGGCGCCGACGTGACGATGCTGTCCAAGGCCCTCGCCTTCGACGACCGGATCGGCGCCAAGTTCCTCGGTCCCGGCCTCGGCTTCGGCGGCGGCTGCCTGCCCAAGGACATCCGCGCGTTCATGGCCCGCGCCGACGAGCTGGGCGTCGACCAGGCCCTGTCGTTCCTGCGCGAGGTCGACGCGATCAACATCCGCCGCCGCCTCCGGATGGTCGATCTCGCCCGCGCCCTGCTGAACGGATCGTTCCAGGGCCGCAAGGTCTGCGTGCTCGGCGCCGCGTTCAAGCCGAACTCCGACGACGTCCGTGACTCGCCGGCCCTCGACGTCGCCGCGGCGATCAGGGAGGAGGGCGCCGACGTCACCGTCTACGACCCTCAGGCGCTCGACAACGCCCGCAAGGTCCAGCCGACCCTCAGCTTCGGGGCCTCCGCCCTGGAGGCCGCCCAGGGCAGCGACATCGTCCTGCTGCTCACCGAGTGGCAGGAGTTCCGGGACCTCGACCCCGAGATGCTCGGCTCCCTCGTCGCCGCCCGCAACGTGGTCGACGGCCGCAACGCCCTCGACGCCGAGGTCTGGCGGGCCGCGGGCTGGACGTACAAGGCGCTCGGCCGCCCGTGAACGAGCGGAAAAGGACCGGACGCCCGAGGCGTCCGGTCCTTTTGTCAGTAGGGGCCTTGTTTAGTAGGGGCCGGGGGGTCAGTCCTTGGTGATGCCGAGGCCGGGCGGGCTGGTCAGGAAGCCGAGCCCCCAGGAGATGTGCATCGTCGCGTAGACGAACGGCAGGAGCAGCTTCGCCTTCACCGGCAGTCCCTGGGCGGTCATGACGGTCCCGCCGACCGGGATCGCCAGGAAGTAGCCGACCGGCAGGATCCACCCGGGCCAGAACCCGAACAGCCCTGCGACGGTCCCGGCCAAGATCCCGAGGACGGCCAGGGGAGGCGCCAGGTAGCGCAAGTTCAGCGTGCCCTGGTGCTCGCGGCCGACGACCCGCCGCCACCGCCCGGTGTAGAAGAACTGGGTGGCCAGCGTCTTCAGGTTGGGCCGTGGCCGGTAGGTGACCCGCATCTCGGGCGTGAACCAGATCTTGCCGCCGGACTGGCGGATCCGATGGTTCATCTCCCAGTCCTGGGCCCGGACGAAGGTCTCGTCGTACCCGCCGACCCGTTCCAGCGCGCTGCGCCGGAACGTGCCGAGGTAGACGGTCTCGACTTCGCCCGCCTCGCCGCCGGTGTGGAACCTGGCGTTCCCGACCCCGAATTTCGAGGTCATCGCACGGGCGACGGCCTTCTCGAAGGCGGTGACGCCCTGGGCGTCCATCAGTCCGCCGACGTTGTCGGCGCCGTGGGAGTCCATGGTCTGGACGGCGATGCGGACATAGTTCGCGGGCAGCAGTGAGTGCCCGTCGACCCGGACGATGATCGAGTACTGGGACGCCTTGATCGCGATGTTCAGCCCGTTGGGGGTGCGCCCCGTGGGGTTGCGCGTGACGACGATCCGGGGATCGGTCTGCGCGAGGGCCGCGGCGATCCTGTCGGTCTTGTCCCGGGAGGGGCCGAGCGCGAGGACCAGCTCCAGCTCACCGGGGTAGTCCTGGGCCATGATGTGGCGCACGGCGTCGGCGAGGTGGCGTTCCTCATTGAGCACCGGCATGACGACGGACACGGCGGGCCACGTAGTGCGCGGCTCGCCGTCAGCGTGGAGAGGCAGATTCATGACGGCGCCACGGTAACGTATCCAGCCAGGTCCACAGGCCAGTATGGGCGGTCCTTTCGCCCAACGGGGTCGAAGGCGGCACGATCAACGGGCGGCGCCGTCGGGTGGGAAGACGCGTGTGGAGGGGGCTTCGCATGGCCGACGACGACCCGGTCGAGCAGTTCTTCCGCCCGCGCCCCGCGGGCGCGGAAGGCCCCGGCGGCCCGGTGGCCGACGACAGCGGCAGCTGGGACGCGGTCGCGGTGGACGACGACCGAGCCCAGAAGGTCGCGGTCGCGCCGCCCCGCTCCGGTGGCCGTCGCGCCCGCGGCGCGGTCTCCGCGAGGGCCGCCGTGCGCCGGCGCCGCCTCGTGGCGGTCACCGCGGCCGCCTCGGCCCTGGTCCTCGCCGGATCCGGCGCCGGATGGGCGTTCCAGGAGTACTTCAAGGGCAAGGTCCAGACCCTCGACCTCGACATGGCGGGCGGCGCGCCGCGCGGCGCCATGAACATCCTGCTCGCCGGGGTCGACAAGCGCGACGGCATGAGCGCCAAGGACATCAAGCGCCTGCACCTGGGCAAAGAGGCCGGGGCCCGCTCCGACACCATGATGATGGTGCACGTCTCGGCGGACCACGACGAGGTCACGATCGTCAGCCTTCCGCGCGACACCCTCGTCACGATCCCCGCGCACAAGGACGGCGACGGCAAGCGGATCGGCGCCCAGCAGGGCAAGCTCACCTGGGCCTACGCGTTCGGCGGCGCCCAGCTGATGAAGGACACCGTCGAGGACGCCACCGGCATGCGGGTCGACCACTACGTCGAGGTCGACTTCGCCGGGTTCCTCAAGGTCGTCGACGCCGTCGGGGGCGTCCAGATCTGCACCCCGCAGCCGATCGACGACAAGGCGAGCGGCCTCAAGCTCACCGCGGGCACCCACCACGTCGACGGCGCGACCGCGCTGGCGTTCGCCCGGGTCCGGCACGGACTCGGCGAGGACATCGGCCGGATGCAGCGCCAGCAGGAGTTCCTGTCCGCGCTGCTCAGCACCGTGCTGGGCAAGCTCAAGGACCCGGGCAGCGGCCCCAAGGTGCTCGGCGCGCTGCTGGAGTCGGTGCGGGTCGACTCCGACCTCAAGAAGAACCTCGACGCCTATGCCGGGCAGTTCAAGGACGTCTCCCTCGGCAATGTCCGCTTCGCCAAGGTCCCGCTGGACGATCCGGCCGGGACGGCCCAGCTCGGCGGGGTCACCCAGTCCGTCGTGATCTGGGACGACACCGCGGCAGACCGGATGTTCCAGCGGATCGACGACGACGAGCCCGCGGTCGAACCCGTGGTCACCCCGACCTCGACGGCCAAGCCGCTGACCGTCGCGCCGAAGGACGTCAGCGTGGTCGTCCGCAACGGCGTCGGCACCGTCGGGCTGGCGCGCAACGCCACGGACGGACTGGTCAAGGCCGGGTTCCGGGCTTCGTGGGTGATCGGGGTGGTGCAGCGCAAGGACACCAGGTCCACGGTGATCCGGTACGGGCCCGCGCGCGCCGATTCGGCCCGCACCCTGGCCGCCTCGATCCCGTTCGCCAAGCTCCAGAAGGTCGAGGCGCTGGGCACGGGGCTCGAAGTCGTCGTCGGATCGGCCTGGGCCAAGCCCAAGGAGGTCGAGATCCCCGGCGCCGAGGCGGCGAAGGTCGAGACCCGCACCGCCTCCGACAACCTCTGCAAGGCCTGAGGCCCTAGGCGTCCTCGCCGGCCGCCCGCTCGGCCGCCTGGTACTGCGCGGCGAGGTGCTCGGCCACGACGAGGTCGAGCGGCGTCGTCACCTTGAGCAGCCCTTCGTCGCCCTCCACCACGGTGATCGGCACGTCGGGCAGGTACCGGTGCACGACGCCGCAGTCGTCCGTGGCGACGAAGGCCGGGTCCGCCAGAGCGCGCGCGTACGCGCGGCGCAGGGTGCCGAGTCGGAAGCCCTGGGGGGTCTGGAACCGGGCGAGGGTCGAGCGCGGCGGCATGTCGGCGACCAGCCCGCCCTCGACCGCGACGACCGTGTCGGTGACGGGCAGCGCGACCGCGACGGACTCGTGCGTCTCCAGCGCCGCGAGGCACCTGTCGATCACCGCGTGGCCGACGAACGCGCGGGCCGCGTCGTGGAAGAGCACCCGGGTCTCGTCCGGCGCGCCGGCGAGGACCTCCATCGCCTTGAGCGTCGAGGCCGTGCGGGTGTCGCCGCCCTCGACCACCCGGACACCGTGCGGCGCGCACAGCTCCTCGGCGGCCTCCAGATGCCCGCTCGCCATGACGACGATCACTTGATCGAGACCGGGAAAAGAGGCGAAAGTCCGGATCGGATAGGCCAGGAGAGGACGCCCGCCGACCCGGATGAGCTGCTTGGGGATGCCCGCGCCGACCCGCTGTCCGATTCCGCCCGCCAGGATGACGCCTGCTGTTTTCACCTGGTACTCCTCCGTTTCTGTCCCGTTCACCCACTAGGCTGGGGGCTTTCCGGACTACCTGCCGTGTGTTGGAGGCTGCGGGTGACGTTCGTGGTGCTGGCCACCGAGCCGGGCGACCCGACAGCCGAGCTGGACTACTCAGCCGGGACGACTCTGCTCGACCGGCTGCTAGGACAACTGGCGGCACTCAAGGTAGCGGACGTGCGTGTGATAGCACGGCCGCGGGCCGCTGAGGTGCTGCGCAAGAACGGGGCCGATGCTCGGGGCCTTGAGATCATCGAATCCGCCGACGTGGCGGGCGACCTGCGAGAGGTCGGCAGACTGGCACGGGCCAAGGGCGAGATGGTGATCGCGCACGGCGACCTCGTGGTGAGCGACGAGCTCCTCACCCGGCTCGTCCGCGACAAGACCACCACCGCGGTCACGGCCAAGCAGCCGGTCTCCGGCAGCCGCCCGGCCGTCCGGATCGCGGGCCGCAGGGTGGTGTCCGCCGGCTCGCGCTACCACCAGGTCACCGACCCCGACGGGGTGTTCCGCGGGCTGCTCAAGATCGTCGAGAGCGAGGCGCTCGCCGACGTGTGCGAGCGGCTGACCATGCTCGTCGACATGCTGCCCGAGGTCGAGCCCGTCCGGGTGCTCGGCCGGGAGCGCGGGAAGAGCCTCGACGTCTTCGTCGACAACACCGCGCGCGACGAGCTCGACAAGGCCGTCCGCCAGCATCGAGACCTCGGCACGACGGCGCCCGCCGAACCCGACACCGCGGCGCTCGTCCTGGTCGGCCTGGTCCGCGCCGGGATCCGGGTCACCGCGCGCAACGTCGACGTCCTGGTCTGCGAGCGCGCGCTGGACGCCGCCCAGGCCGCGGCGGCCCGCGAGGCCGTCGAGGCGATCGACGAGGACAGGGTCCGGCTGGACGCCGCGGTCAAGGGCGACGACGGCTGGTTCACCACCTACTTCGTCTCCACCTACTCCCGCTACATAGCGCGCTGGGCGGCCCGCAGGGGGCTCACCCCCAACGCCGTCACGTGCATCTCCATGGGCACGGCGGCGATCGCCGCGCTCTGGTTCGCCGACGGATCAAGGCTCGGCCTCGTCCTCGGCGCCGTCCTGCTGTACTTCGCGTTCGTCTTCGACTGCGTCGACGGGCAGGTCGCCCGCTACACCCGGCAGTACTCCACCCTCGGGGCCTGGCTCGACGCCACCTTCGACCGGGGCAAGGAGTACCTGGCGTACGCGGGCCTGGCCGTCGGCTACGGCGCCACCCACGTGGGCGACGTCTGGGGCCTGGCCTGCGCGGTGATCATCCTCCAGACCTGCCGGCACATGGTCGACTTCAGCTTCGCCGTGCACAAGGGTTCGGTCCCGCCCGCGCCGATCCGCGAACTGCCGCTCGACGTCCCCGACGACAGCCTGCTCGACCCGGCCCCCGCCGCCTCCCGGCACGCCGCGCCCCGCAAGGGCCTCGGCATGCTCGCGGTCCGCGCCTCCGCGGCCCTGGAGAACATCCCCGGCGCCCGCTGGGGCAAGAAGATCATCATTCTGCCGATCGGTGAGCGCTTCGCCCTGATCGCCCTGACGGCGGCCTTCTTCGACGCCAAGGTGACCTTCCTGGCCCTGCTCGCCTGGGGCGGCCTCGCCGCGGCCTACACCCTGTCCGGACGGATCCTGAGGTCCCTCGCATGACCGCCGCCACCGCCACCGAGGCCGCAGAACTGCGGGCCCAGAAGCGCGCCGCCGAACTCCGCGCCTACCGCGACGACGGCCCGATCGCCCGCGCGCTGGGCCAGCTCGCCCGCGGCCAGCTGCCGCCGCTCGCACCGGTCCTGGTCGCCGCGGTCCTCACGGTCGTCGCGCTGAGCCTCGGCGCCGGAATCGGCGAACTGCCCGCGCTGCTCGCGCCCGTCTCGCTGCTGCTGCTGGCCGGACCCTCGGCCACGCACCCGCACGGCGGCCGCCTCGACTGGCTCGTCCCGCCCCTGATCAGGGCCATCGAGTATGGTTACCTCGCCGTCCTGGGGTTCGCCCTGGACGTGCCGGAGCCGCTGGTCTACACGCTGCTCGCGGTGCTGGTCTACCACCACTACGACACCGTCTACCGGACCAGGCAGGGCCTGTGGCCGCCCGAATGGGTGTTCCAGGCGGGCCTCGGCTGGGACGGCCGGATGCTGATCGCCGCGATCGCCGCGGTGTTCGACGTCACCACCCCCGTCTACGCCGCGCTGGCGCTCTATCTGGGCGTCCTGTTCGGCTGGGAATCCGTGCGCACCTGGGTCGAGACCGACAAACGGACCGGCAAGGGCGCAGAAATCGATTTGGAAGAGGAGGCCGGCGCATGATCGGCATGATTCTGGCGGCGGGCGCGGGGCGTCGGCTCCGCCCGTACACCGACACCCTGCCGAAGGCGCTGGTGCCCGTCGACGGTGACACCACGATCATGGACATCTCGCTGAAGAACCTCAGCGAGGTCGGCCTGACGGAGATCGTCATCGTGGTCGGCTACTGCGCGGGCGCCGTCGAGGAGCGCAAGGCCGAGCTGGAAGCCAAGTACGGCGTCACCATCACCCTGGTCCACAACGACAAGGCCGAGGAGTGGAACAACGCCTACTCCATGTGGCTGGCCCGCGAGCACTTCGCCAAGGGCGTCCTCATGGTCAACGGCGACACCGTCCACCCCGTCTCGGTCGAGAAGACCCTGCTGGCCGCCCGCGAGGCGGGCCGCAGCCCCGGCATCCTGCTGGCCGTCGACGACGTCAAGAAGCTCGCCGACGAGGAGATGAAGGTCATCCTCTCGGCCGAGGGCACCCTCGAGCGGATCACCAAGCTCATGGACCCGTCGGACGCGGCCGGTGAGTACATCGGCGCGACCCTCCTGGAGCCCGAGGTCGCCGAGGCGCTCGCCGACTCCCTGAAGGCCACCTTCGAGAAGGACCCCGACCTCTACTACGAGGACGGCTACCAGGAGTTCGTCAACCGGGGCAACGCCATCGCGGTGGCCCCGATCGGCGACGTCTCCTGGGTCGAGGTCGACAACCACGACGACCTCGCCAAGGCCAGGGAGATCGCGTGCCACTACTGACGCGGATGCTGACCGCGCCGCTGTCGATCGACGTGCGGCGCGGGGCGATCGCGTCCCTCGGCGAGCTGCTCGCCGACCGGCGGATAGCCACCGAGGGCCGCGTCGCGGTCGCCGTCGGCCCCGGCCAGGGCGACGCCATCGCCGCGGACGTGCGGCCCTCGCTGGCCGACTGCGAGGTCTTCCGGGTGCCCGGCGGGACCGTCGACGCGGCGGTCCAGCTCGGCAGCCAGCTGCGCGGCGGCACCTACGAGGCGGTCGTGGCGATCGGCGGCGGCAAGACCATCGACGCCACCAAGTACGCCGCGACCCTCGCCGGGATCCCCATGGTCTCGGTCGCCACGAACCTCTCGCACGACGGGATCTGCTCGCCCGTCGCGTCGCTGGAGCACGAGAAGGGCAAGGGCTCCTTCGGC
The DNA here is from genome assembly GCF_003751225.1 of Actinocorallia herbida. Classification (NCBI taxonomy): domain Bacteria; kingdom Bacillati; phylum Actinomycetota; class Actinomycetes; order Streptosporangiales; family Thermomonosporaceae; genus Actinocorallia; species Actinocorallia herbida. Next base: position 8,436,026 of record NZ_RJKE01000001.1, on the reverse strand, counting down.
GTGGTCATGCCGATCGCGATGATCGTCGACCTCGACTACGTGCGGGCCGCCCCCGAACAGCTCGTCCGCTCCGGTGTCGGCGACGTGGTGAGCAACCTGTCGGCGGTCGCCGACTGGGAGCTGGCGCACGCCGAGACGGGCGAGCCCATCGACCGGCTCGCCCTGACCGTCGCGCGGACCGCCGCCGAGGCGCTGATCTACCAGCCCTCCTCGATCGAGTCCGACGCGTTCCTCACGGTCCTCGCCGAAGGACTCGTCCTGTCCGGCATGGCCATGTCGTTCGCCGGCTCGTCGCAGCCCGCCTCGGGCGGGGACCACGAGATCCTGCACGCCATCGACCGGCTGTTCCCCGGCACCGGCAACCATGGCGAACTCGCCGGGATCGGCGCCCTGTTCTGCCACTACCTGCGCCGCGAGTACCTCGGCGAGGACCCCTCCCGGGTCCGGATCGTCGCCGACTGCCTCGACCGGCACAGGCTCCCGCTCACCTGCAAGCACGTGGGCCTGTCGGCCGAGCAGTTCGCCGAGGCCGTCGCGTTCGCCCCCTCCACCCGGCCGGGCCGGTACACCGTCCTGGAGTACCTGAACCTTCCCGAGGACGAGATCCTCGCGGCCGTGCACAAGTACGTTCAGGAGTTCGGTAGCTGACATGCCTGCCAGGAGCTACTCCCTCAAGGAGATCCGCGAGAAGGGCCAGCCCCCCGGCCTGAAGGAACGCCGCAACGAGGAGCACTGGGCGGGCCGGCTGTACGCCCGCTCGGTCTCCCCGTACCTGACGTGGCTGCTCCTGCGGATGGGGCTGTCGCCGAACCAGATGACGTACCTGATGATCCTGTGCGGGATCGGCGCGGGCGTCGTGTTCGGCGTCGGGACGGGGATCGCGAGCGCCGTCGTCGGCGTGGTGCTCGTCCAGCTGTACCTGGTGCTGGACTGCTCGGACGGCGAAGCCGCGCGGGTCACCGGACGCACCTCGATCACCGGGGTCTTCCTCGACCGGCTCGGGCACTACTTCTCCGAGGTCTCCATCCTCATCGGCCTCGGCTTCCGAGCCCAGGCCCAGGCCGGATGGATCTTCGCGGAGGGCGGCTGGTGGGTGACGCTGGGCGTCGCCGCCGCACTGGGCGCCGCGCTGATCAAGGCCGAGACGGACAACGTGGTCGTCGCGCGGGCCAAGGCCGGGTTGCCGGCCGACCCTGAAGGCGGCGACCGGGCGCTGCGGCCCACCTCCACGTGGCTCGCGCTGGCCCGCCAGGCGGCCTCGCTGCTGAAGTTCCACCGGATCATCGGCGCGATCGAACTGTCACTGCTGATCCTCGTCGCGGCGATCCTCGACAAGGTGCTGGGGCTGCCCGACGTGCCCGACTCGCTCGGGTGGTTCGGCTACGCGCCCTACGAAGAGGCGCCCAACGGAGTCGACATCGTCAGCAACGAGGCCTACGGCAGCACGCTGTCCATCGGCTTCGGCAGCCCCATCTGGTCGGTGACACGCGGACTGACCGTCGCGGTCTTCGCCGTCGCCGTGGTGCAGACTCTGCTGCACTTCGTGAGCATCGTCGCGTCGCGGCGGCTGAAGTAGGCGCGGCGGCCGGAACCGGCATCTGAAAGAACGGGCGCGCAGGCGCTTGGAGCAAGGGCCCGGCGATGTCCGGGCCGGGAGAAGGGAGGGGTGTCCGGTGACGCTCTCGTTCGTCGTACTGACGATGGGGAACCGCCCGGTCGAACTCGACCGGTCACTGCGCAGCGCCCTCGACCAGGAGGGCGTCGAGGTCGAGATCGTCCTCGTCGGCAACGGCGTCCCGGGTGACTGGGCGGCGCCGATCGCCGACGACCGGATCCGGACCTTCCCGCTGCCGGAGAACCTCGGCGTGCCGGCCGGGCGCAACTACGGCGTCCGGGAGGCCAAGGGGGACATCATCGTGTTCCTCGACGACGACGGGTACTACCCGTCCCTCGACCTCGGGCTGCGGCTGGAGCGGATGTTCGCCGAGGACCCGAAGCTCGGGATCGTCTCCTTCCAGGTGAAGGACCCCGAAGGCGGGCCGGGGCAGCGGCGCCATGTGCCCAGGCTGCGCGCGGGCGACCCCGAGCGCTCCTCCGAGGTGACGACCTTCCTCGGCGGCGCGTCCGCGATGCGCAAGAGCGCGTTCGAGGCGGGCGGCGGCCTTCCGGAGAACTTCTTCTTCGCGCACGAGGAGACCGACCTCGCCTGGCAGGCCATCAACGCCGGATACCGGATCGTCTACGACGCCGAGTCCGTCATGTGCCACCCGGCGACCCTGGCGACCAGGCACGCGAGCTTCTACCGGTACAACGCGCGCAACCGCGTCTGGCTGGCGAGGCGGAACCTGCCGTGGCCGATCGGGATGACCTATCTGGGTGTGTGGGTCGGCATGACCGTGGTGCGGGAGCGGAAGCCCGCCGCGCTGAAGCCCTGGTTCAAGGGCTTCGCAGAGGGGTGGAAGACCGACGCGGGACCGCGCCGGCCCATCAGCTGGGGCGCCGCGTGGCGGATGACCAGGGCCGGGCGTCCGCCGATCATCTGAGCCGGACCTTTCTGACGAGCCGGGCCGCGCCTTCTCCGGAAGGCGCGGCCCGGCTCCGTCGTTTCCCGGCCACGGAGGCGGGGGGATCCCGGCGTTCCGGGCGCGAGCACCGTGGGGGTGGGGTAAGTTGGCCGGACGCGTCAGACGCCGAAAGGCTGACGAACCGCGACAAGGCCTCGGAATCCCGCTGGGATCCAGAACCGGTTCGCAGGTTTGGTTTGACGGACTCCAGGGGAGAGCGTAGAGTTCTCTCTTGTGCCCAACCGGGTGCGGGACGCGAAGCGGTCGAAAGATCGGGGCGGCCGGCCGGTGGGTAAATCGCCAGAAAAGAGAAGCCCTGCTACTGCATTGCCTCTTTTTAATGGCACAGCGGAAACCGGCTGAATTTGACAGCCAGCGCGGATCTGCTAAATTAGAAACATCGCAGCGAGGGAAACGCCGAAAGGCGCGGAACGAACTGCGAGTCCGTTTCTTGAGAACTCAACAGCGTGCTAAAAGTCAGTGCCAAATTAGGCCAGGACTTCGGTTCTGGTCATCCTCGTCTGAGGATTTCTTTGAGGCAAATGACAAGGTCAGCCAAGACCTTGTTCTTGCCAGTTTCAACACCTTTAGGTTTGGCTCGGAGCTTGCTTCGGGTCGGTAGACCTTAATGGAGAGTTTGATCCTGGCTCAGGACGAACGCTGGCGGCGTGCTTAACACATGCAAGTCGAGCGGAAAGGCCCTTCGGGGTACTCGAGCGGCGAACGGGTGAGTAACACGTGAGCAACCTGCCCCCGACTCTGGGATAAGCCCGGGAAACTGGGTCTAATACCGGATACGACACCGATCGGCATCGGTTGGTGTGGAAAGTTTTTCGGTTGGGGATGGGCTCGCGGCCTATCAGCTTGTTGGTGGGGTAGTGGCCCACCAAGGCGACGACGGGTAGCCGGCCTGAGAGGGCGACCGGCCACACTGGGACTGAGACACGGCCCAGACTCCTACGGGAGGCAGCAGTGGGGAATATTGCACAATGGGGGAAACCCTGATGCAGCGACGCCGCGTGCGGGATGACGGCCTTCGGGTTGTAAACCGCTTTCAGCAGGGACGAATCAAGACGGTACCTGCAGAAGAAGCGCCGGCTAACTACGTGCCAGCAGCCGCGGTAATACGTAGGGCGCAAGCGTTGTCCGGAATTATTGGGCGTAAAGAGCTCGTAGGCGGCTTGTCGCGTCGGGTGTGAAAGCCCACGGCTTAACCGTGGGTCTGCATCCGATACGGGCAGGCTAGAGGCAGGTAGGGGAGAACGGAATTCCCGGTGTAGCGGTGAAATGCGCAGATATCGGGAGGAACACCGGTGGCGAAGGCGGTTCTCTGGGCCTGTACTGACGCTGAGGAGCGAAAGCGTGGGGAGCGAACAGGATTAGATACCCTGGTAGTCCACGCCGTAAACGTTGGGCGCTAGGTGTGGGGACCTTCCACGGTTTCCGCGCCGCAGCTAACGCATTAAGCGCCCCGCCTGGGGAGTACGGCCGCAAGGCTAAAACTCAAAGGAATTGACGGGGGCCCGCACAAGCGGCGGAGCATGTTGCTTAATTCGACGCAACGCGAAGAACCTTACCAAGGCTTGACATCGCCGGAAAACTCGCAGAGATGCGGGGTCCTTTTGGGCCGGTGACAGGTGGTGCATGGCTGTCGTCAGCTCGTGTCGTGAGATGTTGGGTTAAGTCCCGCAACGAGCGCAACCCTCGTTCCATGTTGCCAGCACGTAATGGTGGGGACTCATGGGAGACTGCCGGGGTCAACTCGGAGGAAGGTGGGGATGACGTCAAGTCATCATGCCCCTTATGTCTTGGGCTGCAAACATGCTACAATGGCCGGTACAGAGGGCTGCGATACCGCAAGGTGGAGCGAATCCCTTAAAGCCGGTCTCAGTTCGGATTGGGGTCTGCAACTCGACCCCATGAAGTCGGAGTCGCTAGTAATCGCAGATCAGCAACGCTGCGGTGAATACGTTCCCGGGCCTTGTACACACCGCCCGTCACGTCACGAAAGTCAGCAACACCCGAAGCCCGTGGCCCAACCCGCAAGGGAGGGAGCGGTCGAAGGTGGGGCCGGCGATTGGGACGAAGTCGTAACAAGGTAGCCGTACCGGAAGGTGCGGCTGGATCACCTCCTTTCTAAGGAGCACGAGCTCAAACAGACCGGGCCACAAGGTCCGGCAGATAGAGCTGCTCGTTAGTTCGTGGAGCACTGACTATTCAGCAGGGACTGATCGTCCTTCCGCAAGTACAACCGAGGGGTTCGCCTCCCGGAGTGGAACGGGGTCGATCGAGGGTCTGGACCTGTTGAGCACGCTGTTGGGTCCTGAAGAAACGGGCGACCGTTTTCTTCGGTATCACACGGGCCAGGCCGATGAAGAGAGTGTTTCTCTTCGGATGCCTGGTAGCCGTCTGTTTTTTGAGAACTGCACAGTGGACGCGAGCATCTTAAAGCAATTTAAGAGCCTGAAATATCTGTTGCCGGACCCGTTGGGGTTCGGTGTCTGCAGAGTTTTTCAGTTCACATCTATGTCTTGGTATGGGCCAATTGTGTTTGGTCAAGTTTTTAAGGGCATACGGTGGATGTCTTGGCATCAGGAGCCGATGAAGGACGTGGGAGCCTGCGATATGCCTCGGGGAGTCGGCAACCAGACTTTGATCCGGGGATTTCCGAATGGGGAAACCTGGCACCTTTCATGGGGTGTCGCCGCCTGCTGAATGTATAGGCAGGTTGGTGGGAACGCGGGGAAGTGAAACATCTCAGTACCCGCAGGAAGAGAAAACAATAGTGATTCCGTGAGTAGTGGTGAGCGAAAGCGGAAGAGCCTAAACCGATCGTGTGTGATAGCCGGCGGGCGTTGCACGGTCGGGGTTGTGGGACCATCCCGTTGCCTCCGCTGGGGTAGCAAAGAGTTACAAAATCTCGTGGTAGTCGAACGGCATGGGAAGGCCGACCGTAGACGGTGAGAGTCCGGTAGACGAAATTGCGAGGTCTCTTGGGTGTGTTCCCGAGTAGCACGGAGCCCGTGAAATTCCGTGTGAATCTGCCACGACCACGTGGTAAGGCTGAATACTCCCTGATGACCGATAGCGGACAAGTACCGTGAGGGAAAGATGAAAAGTGCCCCGGTGAGGGGTCGTGAAATAGTACCTGAAACCGTGTGCCTACAAGCCGTCAGAGCGTCTCCAGTGGCTTTTGCTGCTGTCCGTGATGGCGTGCCTTTTGAAGAATGAGCCTGCGAGTTATGGTGTGTGGCGAGGTTAACCCGTGTGGGGGAGCCGTAGCGAAAGCGAGTCTGAATAGGGCGAACTTTAGTCGCATGCTGTAGACCCGAAGCGGAGTGATCTAGCCATGGGCAGGTTGAAGCGCCGGTAAGACGGTGTGGAGGACCGAACCCACCAGGGTTGAAAACCTGGGGGATGACCTGTGGTTAGGGGTGAAAGGCCAATCAAACTCCGTGATAGCTGGTTCTCCCCGAAATGCATTTAGGTGCAGCGTCGTATGTTTCTCGCCGGAGGTAGAGCTACTGGATGGCCGATGGGCCCTACAAGGTTACTGACGTCAGCCAAACTCCGAATGCCGGTGAGTGAGAGTACGGCAGTGAGACTGCGGGCGATAAGGTTCGTAGTCGAGAGGGAAACAGCCCAGATCATCGACTAAGGCCCCTAAGCGTGTGCTAAGTGGGAAAGGATGTGGAGTTGCGATGACAACCAGGAGGTTGGCTTAGAAGCAGCCACCCTTGAAAGAGTGCGTAATAGCTCACTGGTCAAGTGATTCCGCGCCGACAATGTAGCGGGGCTCAAGCACACCGCCGAAGTCGTGGCAATCAGTCTTATGGCTGGTTGGGTAGGGGAGCGTCGTGCAGCCGGTGAAGCCGCAGCGTGAGCTAGTGGTGGAGGCTGTACGAGTGAGAATGCAGGCATGAGTAGCGAATGAGCAGTGAGAAACTGCTCCGCCGGATGACCAAGGGTTCCTGGGGCAGGCTAATCCGCCCAGGGTAAGTCGGGACCTAAGGTGAGGCCGACAGGCGTAATCGATGGACAACGGGTTGATATTCCCGTACCCGCTGGTACGCGCCAACGCTGAACCTCGTGATACTAACCGCGCGAATCCCTCTCTGGATCCTTCGGGTGAAGGGGATGTGGGCTAGTCCGGGACCTGATCGGGTAGTAGGTGAGCGATGGGGTGACGCAGGAGGGTAGCTCAGCCCGGGCGATGGTCGTCCCGGGGTAAGGATGTAGGGCGAGAGATAGGCAAATCCGTCTCTCATGTGCCTGAGATCTGATGCCGAGCCGTTTTAGGCGAAGTGAGTGATCCCATGCTGCCGAGAAAAGCCTCTAGTGAGTGTACCGGCGGCCCGTACCCCAAACCGACTCAGGTGGTCAGGTAGAGAATACCAAGGCGATCGGGTGAACTGTGGTTAAGGAACTCGGCAAATTGCCCCCGTAACTTTGGGAGAAGGGGGGCCTTGAATGGTGATGGGACTTGCTCCTTGAGCTGTTCGGGGTCGCAGATACCAGGGGGAAGCGACTGTTTACTAAAAACACAGGTCCGTGCGAAGTCGTAAGACGCTGTATACGGACTGACGCCTGCCCGGTGCCGGAACGTTAAGAGGACCGGTTAGACCCGTGAGGGTCGAAGCTGAGAATCTAAGCGCCGGTAAACGGCGGTGGTAACTATAACCATCCTAAGGTAGCGAAATTCCTTGTCGGGTAAGTTCCGACCTGCACGAATGGCGTAACGACTTCCCCGCTGTCTCAACCACAGGCCCGGCGAAATTGCACTACGAGTAAAGATGCTCGTTACGCGCAGCAGGACGGAAAGACCCCGGGACCTTCACTATAGCTTGGCATTGGTGTTTGGAATGGCTTGTGTAGGATAGGTGGGAGACTGTGAAGTCCGGACGCTAGTTCGGGTGGAGTCATTGGTGAAATACCACTCTGGTTGTTTCGAATGTCTAACCCGCGCCCCTTATCGGGGTGGGGGACAGTGCCTGGTGGGTAGTTTAACTGGGGCGGTTGCCTCCCAAAGAGTAACGGAGGCGCCCAAAGGTTCCCTCAGCCTGGTTGGTAATCAGGTGGCGAGTGCAAGGGCACAAGGGAGCTTGACTGTGAGACCGACGGGTCGAGCAGGAGCGAAAGCTGGGCCTAGTGATCCGGCACCTACGTGTGGAAGTGGTGTCGCTCAACGGCTAAAAGGTACCCCGGGGATAACAGGCTGATCTTCCCCAAGAGTCCATATCGACGGGATGGTTTGGCACCTCGATGTCGGCTCGTCGCATCCTGGGGCTGGAGTAGGTCCCAAGGGTTGGGCTGTTCGCCCATTAAAGCGGCACGCGAGCTGGGTTTAGAACGTCGCGAGACAGTTCGGTCCCTATCCGCTGCGCGCGTAGGAGTCTTGCGAGGATCTGTCCCTAGTACGAGAGGACCGGGACGGACGGACCTCTGGTGTGCCAGTTGTTCTGCCAAGGGCACGGCTGGTTGGCTACGTTCGGAAGGGATAACCGCTGAAAGCATCTAAGCGGGAAACCTGCCTCTAGATGAGGACTCCCTCCACCTTACGGTGGGTAAGGCCCCCAACAGACTATTGGGTTGATAGGCCGGAGATGGAAGCACTGCAAGGTGTGGAGTCGACCGGTACTAATAGGCCGAGTGACTTGCCTACAACACATCCATGCTGCAAGACGTAACATGTGTGCTCGCGTCCCTGTGCGGTTCCCGGAAAACAGCCGGCCGAACCGCAACACCAAAAAAAGAGAATACTTTCGCTGACCGTTTGTGTCCGCGAGCTGAGGCTTGCGGCGGTTATGGCGGAGGGGAAACACCCGGTCCCATCTCGAACCCGGAAGTTAAGCCCTCCAGCGCCGATGGTACTGCACGGGAGACTGTGTGGGAGAGTAGGACACCGCCGCAATTGTTGTGAGGAAAGGCCCCGAACCACAGGTTCGGGGCCTTTCCGCATTCCCCGGGGATTCTTGCATTCCCGGGCCACTCCGCATATCCGGAGGGGTCCCGCAGGCGAAATGTGCCCCCAGGCCAGGGGCCTGGGGGCACACGGGACGGTCAGCGGTTGCCGAGGAGCTTTTCCCATTCAGGGTCGGTGGTGAGGACCGTGAGGCGTTGGGTGGCTCGGGAGACGGCCACGTAGAGGGTGCGGAGGCCGGTGGGGGATTGGGCGGCGACGGTTTCGGGGGAGAGCAGGACCGCGGCGTCGAATTCGAGGCCCTTGGCTTCGAGGACGTCGAGCAGCTGGACGCGGTCGGGGACGTCCCAGGTCTCCTTGGGCCAGCCGAGCGGGAGGATCACGCCGATGGTGCCCTCGACCTGGCCGAGGAGGTCCACGACGGCGTCGCGGGCGGCGTGCAGGAGGGTCGGCTGGTCGGCGTCCTGGTGGAGGGCGATGACCGCGTCGTGGCCGCTGCGCCGGACGGCGCGCGCCGGGGTCGCGTCGGGCACGGCCCTGGCGAGGACGCGGGTCGCGACCGAGGCGATCTCGATGGAGTTGCGGTAGTTCGTGGTGAGCTCGTAGGCGTGGTGCGGACGGCGCGGGGTGCGGGAGGGCCCGCCGCGCCTGTTGCGCCCGCCTCGGCGTCCTCCGGGCCCGCGGGACGGGGCCTGGCCGTGGCCGGGGGCCTCGGCGATGCCGAGGGCCGCGGACATGGCCTGCCGGGACGCCGCGAGGTCCTCCCATGCCGACTGCGCGGGGTCCTCCACGACGGTCCAGGTGGCCTGGCGACCGCGGCGGCCGAGCATCCGCCACTGCATCGGGGACAGGTCCTGGGCCTCGTCCACGACGACGTGCCCGAAGTCCGTGGCCTCCTCGGCCTCGTCGTCGACGCGGCGGGCCCGCTCGGACCGTTCGATGGAGGTGCTCAGCTCGCGGTACTCCGGCTCCCAGTCGGCGACCTCCTCGCCGGTGAGGATGTTGACGCCGTCGACCACGTACGGGTCGTCCTCGCGGACCTTGCCCGCGGCGCGCGGCGGCCGGCCGAGGACCGCGTCGATCTCGTCGAGGAGCGCGACGTCCTGGTAGGACCAGTCGTCCTCGCGGGCGAACGACGCGGCGAGGCGGCCGATCTGGGCGGGGGAGAGGTCGCGGCCGGCGGCCTCGCGCAGCCGCTCGGGGTCGCCGAGCGCGCGCAGCACCTCGCCGGGCGTGCGGATCGGCCACCAGGCGGTGAGGAAGTCGCCGAACTGGTCGCGGGCGTTGGCGATGAACTCGCCGCGCTTGATGCCGGGGGCGTCGACGAGGCCGCCGATCTCCACGAACCTGTCCCACAGGGCGTCGAGGAGGGTCTCGGCGACCTTGCGGCGCGCGGTGTTGACGCTGCCGGAGACGCGCTGGTGGATCTGGCGGCGGATCTTGTCCAGCCGGTGCCGGTCGAGCCTGACGACGACGCCCGCGTGCACGACCGTCAGGAGGTCGGGGGCGTCCGGCGGGTGGTCGCCGACCGCGCGCCGCATGATCCCGGCCATCGCGCCCGCGCCCTTGATCCGGCTCAGCTCGGGGGTGTCGTGCCGGGTGGCGACGACGCCGGAGACGAGGTCGCCGAGTGAGCGCAGCGCCGCCGAGCCCTCGCCGAGCGACGGCAGGACCCGTTCGATGTAGGCGGTGAACCGCTGGTTGGGGCCGACGATGAGGACGCCGCGGCCGCCGAACCTGCGGCGGTGGTGGAAGAGCAGATAGGCGACCCGGTGCAGGGCGACCGCGGTCTTTCCGGTGCCGGGCCCGCCGCGCACGATGACCGTGCCGTCGGCGGGGGCGCGGATGATGACGTCCTGCTCGCGCTGGATCGTGGCGACGATGTCGCGCATCGCGCCTTCGCGGGTGCGGGCGAGGGACGCGAGGAACGCGCCGTCGCCGACGACGGTGAGGCCGTCGGCGCGCGCGGGCTGCAGGAGGTCGTCCTCGATGTCGATGACGCGGTGGCCGCGCGAGTGCAGGACCCGGCGGCGGATGACGTCGCGCGGGTCCTCGGGGGTCGCGCGGTAGAACGCCTCGGCGGCGGGGGCGCGCCAGTCGATGACGAGGGACTCGTGGTCGCGGGTGCGGACGCCCACCCTGCCGATGTAAAGCGGACCGTTCCGTTCGGACGCCTTGTCCTCGGCCCCTTCAGGCGCCTCGACGGTGGCGGCCGCCGCCTTGACGCCCAGGTCGAGCCGGCCGAAGACGAGCCCGTCGTCGGCGATGTTCAGCGCCTGGGCGCGCAGTGACGCCTGGTAGACCATCGCGTCCCGGTCGACCAGTGAACTGCGGGTCCCGGCCTGCGCCTGCCGGAAGCCCTCCCGCAGCATGTGCTCGGCCTCGCTCCGCATCTCGCCGAGCCGGACGTAGGCGGCGTCGACCCGGGTCTGCTCCGCGGCGATCTCCGCGTCTTTGACCTGCCCCGCGCCCGGCCCGGACGCGGGTCCGGCGCCCGGCCCGCCCACTTCGGTCGACAATGCTTCTCCTGATTCGCTGTGCCGCGCCTCCGGCGCGGTGGTCTTCGGGAGCCTGAGATCCCCGGCCCTGCCACTTCGGCCTCGCCCGCTCCGCGAGCGCGCATCCTATGCAGCTTAGGCGGTCGGGGGTGTTCAGGTGGAGGGCCGGTCCGCGGGGGTCTCCAGGGCCGCCTTGATCCCGGTGAGGGTGGTGCGCATGCCGGCGCGGTTGAGGGCGGCGCGGCGGGCGGGCGGGGTGCCGGTGAAGACGCGGCCGAGGAGGGAGACGAGGGGGGCGGTGCGGCTGCCGCGGCGGAGGTCCTGCCAGTACTCGGTGAGGCGGGTGCCGGAGCCGACGGGTTCGAGGCGGTAGCCCCACAGGGCGACCTCCATGCCGAAGGACATGACGCGGAAGGCGAAGACCCTCTCCGGGTCGTGGACGGTGACCTCGCAGTTGGTGAACCAGACGAAGGGGCCGCGCCGGTTGAATCCGACGAACCTGCTGAACTCCTCGATCGGCTCGTCGCGGACCCAGACCCGGAACACCTCGGGCGACCAGCGGACGACCTGGCGGGGATCGGACACCGCGGCGAAGACCGTCTCGGGGGAGGCGTCTATCAGCACGCTCTCCTCGGCGACCCATTCCCGTTCGGCTCCGGTCTCAGCTCCCATGGGCCGATCCTCCCGCACTACGGTGAATCCGTGAACACCGACCACCCGAGCGACCCCGCCGAGCCCGGCTCTCCGCGTGAGGTGCCCGGCGCCTGGCGGAGCTGGGCCGACGTCGCGCCCGAACTCGCCGAGCTCCTGGACCCCGAGGGCCTCGACCTCGTCAGCCGGGCCGCCGAGGCCGCCGCGCGCTGGCACGGCGGCCAGCTGAGGCCGACGGGCGAGCCCTACACCGTCCATCTGTTCGAGGCGCTCGAGGTGCTCGCCATCGGGGCGGGCGAGCGTGATCCCCAGGTCCTGGCCGCCGCGCTGCTGCACGACACGGCCGAGGACACCGCGGCGACGATCGCCGATCTGGAGGCGGAGTTCGGGCCCGTCGTCGCCGAGTACGTGGACTGGCTGACCAAGCCCCCGGCGGCGAGCAAGCGGGAGAAGCGGACGGGCAAGGTCGCCTACCTGCGGCGGCTGCGGGAAGCACCGCCGCAGGTGATCGCGGTGAAGCTGGCGGACCGGGCGAGCAATGTCGCGACGCTGGACCGGATGCCGCTGGACTTTCAGCGCAGGTACTACGCGGAGACCGTCACCTATGTGATGCCGCTCGCGGAGGGCGCGCCGTTCTACGGGCCGTGGTTCGCGGCGTGGGCGCGGCGATTCGCCCATCTGCGCTGACGACGGCGGTGCCGGTGCCGTCTGCGGCGGCCTCCAGGGCGGCCAGGAAGGCAGGGGCGGCGTCCGCCCAGGCGAAGCGGGCGGCGGCGGCCCGGTGGCCGCGGCGGGCCATGTCCGAGCGCAGGGCGGCGTCGGCCCGCAGCCGCAGCACGGCCTGGATCGCCGCGGCGGGGTTCGGCACGATCAGGCCCGCGCCCGTCTCCTCCAGCAGGTAGGCGGCGGCGGGGTCGGGCCCGGCGATCACGGGGACGCCGTGGGCCAGGTACTCCAGGACCGGGGCGGGCACCTCACTGGTGACGGGCCGGGCGGGCCGCAGCGGGCCGAGGGCCGCCGACGCGCCGGAGACGATCCGCAGTGCCCGGTCGTTCGGCACGAACCCGTACCAGCGCAGCGCCCCCTCGCGGACGGCGTCGCGCAGCAGCGGCCTGACGTCCTCGTCGGCGGCCCCGATCAGCTCGACCGCGATCCCGTGCTCGGCCAGGCCCCTGGCCGTCTCGATGATCTCCGCCGCGCCTCCGGTCCTGGACAGCCTGCCGAGGCGGACGACCCGGGGGTCGTCCGGGGGCCGTGGCGGCTCGGCAGGGACGGGCGTCAGCGTCGGGAACCGGCCGCCGAGGACCGCGGGGACCCCGCGCGGGACCGCCCTGCGCAGCTCCGGATCGTGCAGCAGGTAGAGATCGGTGTGCCGGGCCCGTTCGGCCAGGGCCCGCCGCGCGTGCCTCAGCGTGTGGAACCGGTGCGCCCGCAGCGGCACGTCGACGGGGGTGATCTCCCGCCACGGTGTGGCGCGGTGCGCCCGGAACGGCGCGATGTACGTGACCCGGTGGCCTCCGTCGAGCAGCGCCCGGATCTGCCGGTGCAGAATCCGCGCGTCCTCGGGGTGGTGGCCGACGGTGCAGACGCAGACCCGCATGGGACTGCCTCCTGATCTCCCGCGATCCGATGAAGTTCCTTACATCGGCATCGTGACCAGCGGGGATGTACACAGAGTGAACGCCACAAGGCACCTTGCGGGCGACTGGCAAGACTGCGGCCCCGCCACCCGGGAGGGGTGACGGGGCCGTGGTCGAATGCGGGGTCGTGCTAGTCCAGATATCCCCAGGCCTTGACGATGTCGAGGAGCTTGGGGTCGATGGTGTCGACGGTGGGGAGGGGGCGGGCGGCCTGGACCTTGCCGGACTTGATGTTGGCGCTCCAGTCGCCGAAGACCGGCTTGATCGGGCCGTGGTCCTGGGATCCGTAGTCGACCATCCCGGCTTCCCAGGGGAGGCCGAGGTATTCGCAGATCCGCTTGGTCTCCCGCTCGGGGTCGGCGGTGAGGTCCTCGTACCTGACGGTGACGCCGTCGAGGTTCTGGCGGGCCTCTTCGACGCCGGCGACGTAGTTGTACGTCTCCTGGACGACGGCGTCGAGGTCGGCGCCCTTGCGGCGGTTCATCACCGACTCGACGACCGACTGGGGGTGCCGGAGCAGGAAGATGTACCGGGCCTTGGGCCAGGCGCTGTGGACACGGCGCCAGATCAGCGCGTTCGCCGGGGTCTTGTCGACGATCACGCTGGCGTGGCTGCGCTCCATCTCGTGGTGGAGGATCCGGTCCCACAGGAGGTGCTCGAGCTCCTTGCGGGTGAGGCCGAGCGCGCCCATGACGTCGTCGGAGAACTCACGGCTGGGCTCGACCTTGAGGGTCCTCAGGTGCAGTTCGTGGGGTGCCCGGATCTGGGTGTGGCTGTTGAGGATCACTCGCAGCAGGGTCGATCCGGACCGCTGGGAGGAGAGCACGAAAACGGGAGACGGGACGAGCCGCTTCGCACCGTTCCTGCGGGAGGGGACCTCGACGCGGCGCTTGGGCTTGACGCCCGGCGGTCGAAGCGCCTCCGCGAGGTGTTCGGTACGGCGGCGGATGGCCCGCTTGACGGCGGTGCTGCGCTGTGCTTCCTGCATCCCTCATGTCCCGGGTCGTTGGCGGTTCGCAGGAGACGATAGCGACGAACCTTGCCAATCTGGACTATTGTTGCTGAATATTAACTGAGAAACAGGCAACCTCGAGCCCATTATGGAGCTCGCCACGACTGCCGGATGTAGCGAACACCGCGGTTGACGATCGCGGGGTGGCTCTTGACGAGGTTTTTCTTCTCGCCCGGGTCCTTGTTGAGGTCGTACAGCTCGTAGACCCACTTGCCGTTGGGCGCGCTGTACTCGCGGCCCGGAGCCCAGCCGATCAGCTTCCACTGCCCGAAGCGGACCGCGGCAGAGCACTGCCTGCCCCGGCCGTGCTCCAGTGCCCGGTGGGTCTTGGTCGAGCCGGCGTGCAGCCGCAGCCAGTACAGGTACTCGTGCGTCGGAGCGCCCGCGCTGCCGTTGAAGACCTTGCGCAGCGAGTAGCCGTCGTTCGTGGGGGCCTTGGCGCCCGCGTAGTCGGCCATCGTGGCCATGAGGTCGTAGTGGGCCGTCGGGTGGGTGGTGCGCTTGCGGACGGTCTTGGCCAGCAGCTTGGGCGACCAGACGATGAACGGGGTCCGGATGCCGCCCTCGTACAGGTTGCGCTTGAGCCCCTTGAACGGGCCGCCCGCGTTGAAGAAGGCGGGCTCGACGCCGTTCTCCTCGTGCGCGCCGTTGTCGCCCGTGAAGATCACGATGGTGTTCTCGTCGAGGCCGTTCCGCTTGAGGGTGTCGACCAGCAGCCCGACGTAGGAGTCGAGCCGGGTGACCTGGGCGGCGTGGGTCTTGTTCGCCGGGTTCCAGGGCTTGTTGCCGTAGGCGCCGAGATCGCTGATCACCGAAGGGGCGTGCGGCAGCGGGAGTGTGAGGAGCAGCAGGAACGGGTCGTCCTTGTTCTCCTCGACGAACCCGAGCGCGCGGTCCATGATCAGGTCCGGGCCGTACAGGGCGCCGTAGTCGTCGAAGTTGCCCGGCAGGTTCACCTTGTTGCGGTTGTCCCACAGGAAGCGCGGATAGTAGCTCTTGGCCGCGTGGTGGGTCATGTACCCGAAGAACTCGCCGAAACCGCGCGCGTTGGGGTGGCTGCCCTCGTCGCCGGCGTTCCGGCCGAAGCCCCACTTGCCGAACATGCCCGTCTTGTAGCCGACGGACTGGAGCACGTCGCCGATGGTGCGGGTGCCGGCCGGGAGGGGCAGCTCGCCCTCCTTCGGCGGGTTGCGCCGGACGGGGTTGTGCCCGGCGTGCAGTCCGGTGAGCATCGAGGCCCGGGACGGCGCGCAGACGGGCGCGGGCGCGTAGGCGTCGGTGAAGCGCAGGCCCTCGTTCGCCAGCTGGTCGAGCCGGGGTGTGTTGATCTTCGTCTGGCCGTAGGCGCCGAGCTGGCCCCAGCCCAGGTCGTCGGCGAGGATGACGACGAAGTTCGGCTTGCCGGCCACCGGGCCGCGCTGGGCCACGTCGCCCATCGGCTCGACCTCGGCGAGGTCGCCGTGCGGTGAGCTGGGCGGCTGTTCGGGCGCGGCCAGCCGGGGCGTGGCGGACCCGTCGTTCTGGGACGGCCAGACCGCGCAGGCGGCTGAGCCCGCGGCCAGAACGCCCGCGCCGAACAGGAAGCGACGCCTGTCAGTCAAGAGATGGCTCCTGGGGGAGAGTGGGGGACCGCAGGCAGCTTAGCGAGATCGACACCCGTAAAGATTGTTAATCGCTCCCGACAGCTCATGTTGGTTGTCCGTTCATGTGCGTCTGCGAAGCTTCTGGTGACACTCAGTCACATCGTGACGGAACCTGACCCGTATTGATAGGTGGCGATGACGGATCTGGCCTGGGTCGAGTCACCCCTCCAGTTGCTGTCGGTCCTGGAGGCGCGACACGCCGGGGTGCTCGGGCCGGTGGTGGTGCGGGTCCGCACGGGTTCGCCCGCGCTGGCCGCGACCGCCGCGGAGGTCGCGCGGCTCGGCCTGCCCTCGGGCGTCGTGCTCGAGGACGCGACCCGCGCGTCGGCGGGCCGCGGGGCCTGGGCGCTCGGCGACGCGTTCTCCGGGCAGGCGCAGGCCACTTTGCTCACCGGGCGCGCGCCCGGGCGCGTCGTGCTGGTCGACGACGGGCTGGCGACGCTGCATCTGCTCGGCCTCCTGTCCGGGCCGTGGCGGCAGCCGCTGATCCGGGCGCGGGCCAAGGCGGGACTCGTGCGCCGGGGGCTCGGCGCGCTCGCCGGGGCGCGGCTGCGCTCGCTCGCGGAGCGGGGCAGGGTGACGGTGTTCACCGGCCTGCCGGTCCCGTCGGCGGTGCTGGCGCGGGCGAACCGGGTCGGCATCTCCGTCGTCTCGCACGACTTCCCATATCTGCGCTCGCTGCCCGCCGACCCGCCCCCGGCGGAGCGCGTGGTGATGCTGGGCACGTCGCTGGTCGCCAACGGGCTGATCGACCGTGGGGAGTACCTGCGCTGGCTGAACGGGCGGGCCGCGGTGGAGCCGTTCGTCTACCACCCGCACCGGCGCGAGTGCCCGCAGGTGCTGGAGGCGCTGCGGGCGGACCCTCGGGTGCGCGTGCACGACACGAAGCTGCCCGTCGAACTGAGCCTGCGCGGCCTGACGTCCTGGCACCGCGTGGTCAGCCTGCCCTCGACCGCCCTGTCGTCGCTGCGCGTCCTGCTGGGCGGGCAGGGGCCGGTCATCGAGGGCGTCACCGTGCCGCACGCGTGGTGGACCGAGCAGGCCGACGCGTCGCTCCGCACCCATCTCAGCCTCTTCACGGTAGGACCGGAGTTCGCTTGAGGGTCCTCGCCGTCGCCGATTCCGACTCCTATCTCAAGTGGGGCGCAGCGCTGCTGCGCGGGCTGCCCGGCGAGCACCGGCTCGTGGTGGTGCGCTCGCCGATCACGCCGTCGGCCGAGCAGCGGGCCGCCGCGGTGAGCGGGAGCGGCTACGACCTCCCGCCCGTGGTGTCGGCCCGTCAGTACCGGGCGCTGCTGCGGAGCCTCGACCCGGACGCGGTGCTGCTGTGCTGCACCGGGCCGGTCGTGCGCGCGCTCGCGCCCGCGGTCTCGCGGGGCCGCCGCCGCGTCCTGGTGACGGGTCTGCCGGGCATCTCCGTCCCGGCCACCCAGCGCGCTTGGGAGCTGCGGGCCTCGGCCGATCTCTTCGTGGTGCACAGCGGACGTGAGGTCGCGGAGTTCTCGGCCATCGGCCGCGCGCTGGGGCTGCCCGGCCGGGTCGTCCGGGCCACGTTGCCGTTCCTGGGGAACCTGCCGGAGGCGGGCGCGCCCGACCGCGTCGTGTTCGCCACCCAGGCGAAGGTCCCCGCCGAGCGGGCCGACCGCGAGGCGGTCCTGCACGCGCTCGCCGCGCTGGCGCTCGGCAGGCCGGACCTGCGGGTCGTGGTGAAGCTGCGCGCGCTGCCCGGCGAGGAGCAGACGCACCGGGAACTGCTGCACTACGCGGAGCTGTGGCCCGACCTGCCCTACGACCGGGATCTGCTGGAGTTCGACGCGGGCCCGATGCGCTCCCATCTTCAGTCGGCCGCCGGGTTCGTCACGGTCAGCTCGACCGCGGCGCTCGAGGCGATCGCCTCCGGCGTCCCGCTGCTCGTCCTTGAGGACTTCGGCGTGTCGGCCGAGATGATCAACCTGGTCTTCGAGGGCAGCGGGGTGCTCGGCACCCTGGACGAGCTGGCGCGCGGCGCGTTCAAGAAGCCCGATCCGCGCTGGTGCCGGGAGAACTACTTCCACCCGGCGTCCGAGGACGACTGGGCGGACGCGCTCGACGATCTCGTGGCCACCGCCGACGGGCTGCCGCCCCGGCCGCGCGCGGCGGGCGGCCGCAAGGAGCGGCTGCGCGCCCGGCTGCGGGTGGAGCTGCCGCCCCCCGCCTACCTGGCGCTCATGCGCGTCCGCCGGGCGCTGCGCGTGCCGCGCGTGCCGCGCGGCGGCTGATCGGTCAGGCCCGCGACCCCTTCGAGCAGGTCCCTGCGCTCGGGCCCCCAGCCGCGCAGGACCGAGGCCAGGACGTCCGGAGGGAACGTGCGAAGGGTGGCGGCCGCCCTTGCGCGCTGGGTCGCCTGGAGCCCCGGGGTGAGGCGGGCCTCGGCTCCTATCTGCCGGGCCATGATGGCGCAGTAGTTGCGGATCGCCTTGTAGTGCAGTTCGGGCGGCTCCCCGTCGGCGGTGAGGTCGGCGAGGATGCCGTCGAACGCGTCGAAGTAGTGCAGCTGCCGGGCATCGCCGATGCGGGTGAGCGCGGTCGTGGCGCCCCGCCGGTAGAACAGCCCGCGCAGGGACACGACGGCGAAGTCGTCGGCGCGCCGGTAGAGCCGCCAGAACCAGGGGCGGTCCTCGGCGGTGTGCAGCCTGGGGTCGAACTCCAGCAGCGGGCCTAGCGCGCGGCGGTAGATCCCGGCCCAGGTGTAGGGGTAGTCGACCATCGACTTGTCGTGCTGCGGCAGGATCGCGGGCCGCGCGGGCAGCCGCTCGCCGAGCCTGGCCTCGGGCGGGACGCGCAGGATCCGCCGCGCCCCCTTGGCCTCGATGTGGTCGGTCATGACGAAGTCGCAGCCCAGGGTCTCGATGGCGGCGACGAGTTCGGCGAGGTAGCCGGGCCGGATCCAGTCGTCGCCGTCGAGGAAGGTGACGTACCGGCCGGACGCCTCGGCGAGGCCGGTGTTCCGCGCCGCAGACGGGCCTCCCGGCGCCTGGTGCGTCAGGATCCGGAGGCCGGGGACGCGGGCGCGGCGCAGCAGCTCGGCGGTGGCATCGGTGGAGCCGTCGTCGACGACGAGGAACTCGAAGCCCGGCCGGACGTTGGCGGACAGGGAGGCGAGGAGGTCGGGGACGTAGCGGGCTACGTCACGGACCGGGCTGATCACCGACAGGACGGACATGGCGGGGGTGCGCTCCGAGGTGCAGGACGCGGCGCAGCCGCTGCGCCGTGGCGGGGGCGGGCAGGCCGAGCGCCGCGAGCCCGGAGGCCGGGAAGTACCCGTGTGCGGCGTCGGCCCCGGTCAGGTGCGCGACGGCGGCCGGACGGAGATCGGGGAGCTGTCCGGGCCGCAGCGTGTAGGCGAGGGCGTCGAGGAGTGGTTGCAGCGCCGGGCCGGTGCGGGCGCCCCGACCGGGCGGGGGGATGAGCCGGCCGCCGCGGGTGAGCAGCGGGACGGTCAGGTGGGTGAGGGTCGCGGGGACCCGCTCGGAGGTCGGCACGAGCCGCCGGGCGCCGGCCGCGGCGACGGTGACGCCGCCGACCCTGGCGAGCGCGGTGAGCGTCGCGGAGGAGTGCCCGACGGCGAGGACGGGCCGCACCGACCAGGGGTCGGCGACGGTCTCGACGGTGAGGCGCAGCCTCCGCGCCTCCCGCAGGACGGCCCCGGGCACGGCCTCGCCCGCGCAGCGCAGCAGCCCGATCCCGCGCGCGGCGACGGCCCGGACCGCGCCGGCCAGCACGACCTGTTCCGCCGCGGCCGGGAGCACCCCGCGCGCGGCGAGGTCCTCCGGCAGCAGCAGCGCCCCCTCGGCGGGCGTGCCGGGCGGCCCCAGCAGTTCCCGCAGCGGCGCGGCGGGCACCGGCGTGGAGGCGAGCCCGTACTCGCGCAGCAACAGCGGCGACAGCCCCGGCACGAGATCGAGGTGGAGCAGCCGGACGATCCGCGACCCGACCCCGTCCGGCGGCCTGACCTCGGTGGGCCCGTAGGCGTCCAGCCCCGCGGCGCACACCGTGATCCGGGCCCCCGCGAGGATCGCCCCGAGCGTCGGCAGCGCGGCGGGCGTGTCGACGACGAGATGGACGCCCCCGGCGAGCCCGGATCCCGCGAGCGCGGGTCCGGTGTCCGCGGCACCCGGGTGAAGGGGTCCGCCGGGTGCGGAGCCCGCGGACTCGGGGCCCGAGCACGCGGGCCCGGCGGGTGCCGCGCCGGGAAGGGACCAGTGTTCGGTGAGCCAGCGTTCCAGGACGGGGAGGTCCTGGGGGCGGGGGGCCCAGCCGAGGGGGCGGAGCGGGGCGAACTCGGCGTCCCAGTCGAGGACGTCCGTGAAGCGCGCGGCGATGGCGGGGCCCGGCGGCTCGGAGGTCAGCAGGATCCGGCGCGGCGCCGTGGGGAGCAGGCCGAGGTCCAGGGCCGCGGCGATCGTGGCGGCGCCGAGCCGGGTTGCCGCCGCGCACAGCAGGACCGGGCCGGGCATCGCGGGCTCAGTCCCGCAGCCGGTCGACCCGGCGCAGCGCGGCGACCGCGAGTTTGCGGCGGCGGCTCGCCCGGGGCAGCGCGGCGGAGACGAGCGCGCGCTCCCCGGCCGGGAGCCCGCCGGGCAGCCCGAGCGAGGTGAGGCGGCGTCGCTTGAAGTACCGCTGGACGTCCGGCCACCGCTCGTCGAGGTAGCGGACCGCCGCGGACCGCAGTTCGGGACGGGTGCCCGCCTGCATGGCGTAGGTCACCGCGGTCACCAGGGGTTCGAGCGCCGGGCCGGGGAACTCCGGCTCGGCGAGCACGCCGTCCTCGCCGAGGGCGGGCACGGTCGCGTCGACGATGGTGACCGGGACGCGGTTGCTGTTCTCGTACGGCGCGAGCCTGTCGAGCAGGCCCGCGGTGCCGACCGCCGCCGCGGGGACGCCGTAGTAGCGCGCCGCGGTGATCTGCGCCGTCGAGAAGCAGCCGACGATCAGTGCGGGCCGTACCGCCGCGCACCAAGTCTCGGCCGGTACGGGTTGGTCGACGACCAGGAGCCGCGCGCCGAGCCGCCGGGCCTCATTCGCCAGGCGTTCGGTCGCCCGGACCGGGCTGGCCGGATGGGGCTTGAAGAGCACGGTCGTGTGCCCACGGGCCACGACTCCACGCAGCATCGCCACATGGAGGTCATCTTCCTCCTGCGCGGTCAGGATTTCCAGAGCGGCCAGGTACTGACCGACGACGAGTGGTGTGCCTTCGGGGACCGCGGTCCCGTCCGGCGCGGTCAGCGCGGGCCTGACGGCCTCGGTCAGCTCGTCCAGGACCTTGCGGAACGCCGCGTCGGGAATGGTCGCCGACGGCACGGCGTACTCGCGCAGCAGGTGCGGGATGAGGCCGGGGACGAGGTCGAGGTGCAGGAGCCGGTCGATCCGGCTGCCGACGCCGGTCGGCAGCGCGCTGCGGGTCGGCCCGTAGGACATGAGCCCGTCGGAGTAGACGGTGATCGGCGCGTCGAAGAACAGCGCGCACAGCGTCCGGGCGGGCGCGACCGCGATCGACTCGACCACGAGTTCGACGTCCTGCCCGGTGAGTCCCCATCTGTCGCGCAGCCACCGCTCGTACAGCGGCAGCTCCTCCTCGCGGGGCTGCCACCCCGACGGGTGCAGCGGCGCGATCTCGGCGTTCCAGTCGACGAGCACGTCGAAGCGCTTCCCGATCGCCGCCCAGCCGGGCTGCTCGGTGAGCCCGGGGGTGAGTTCGGGGATCGCCGCGTTGTTGCTGACGATGAGGACGCGCTTGGCGTCCCCGGCGCCGAGGAGCCCGGCGTCGAGGGCGGCGGCGAGGGTCAGGGCCCCGAACGGGGTCGAGGCCAGGAGGATCTGTGTAGCGCTCAAGCGTCGATGCCCAACAGGTCGGCGAACAGGTCACGGCGGTCGGCGCCGAGCCCCGGCAGGGCCTCGGCGAGGGCGTCGGGGGGGAACCCCTCGACGGTCTTGCGGGCGCGGCGGCGCAGTTCCCGGCGCAGGGCCGGGGTGAGCCTGTCCCGTTCGGTCAGGTGGTGGGCGATCAGCGCGCAGTACGTCCGCACGGCTTTGCGGCGCAGCTTCTCGGCCTCGGGGTCGGACTCCAGGTCGGACAGGACGAGGTCGAACGCGTCGAAGAAGTGCAGCTGCCTGGCGTCGCCGATGCGGGTGAGCGAGCCGGCGACCGCGCGCCGGTAGAACACCCCGGCGAGGGAGGCGACGGCGTAGGTCGCCGCCTCCCGGTGCAGCCGCCAGATCCACGGCCTGTCCTCGGCGGTGTGCAGCCGGTCGTGGAACCGGAGCAGCTCGCCGAGCGAGCGCCGGTAGACGCCCGCCCAGGCGTACGGGTAGTCGACCATCGACCTGTCGTGCACGGGCAGGATCGCGTCGCGCGGGTCGAGCACCTTCCCGCGGCGGCCCATCGGCGCCCGGTGCAGCACGTGCCGCCGCCCGGTCACCTGGATGTGGTCGACCCGGACGAAGTCGCACCCGAGCCCTTCGATGGTGTCGGCGAGCGCGGTGAAGTAGCCGGGCGCGACCCAGTCGTCGCCGTCCAGGAAGGTGACGTACTCGCCGCGCGCGGCGTCCAGCCCGGTGTTCCGCGCCCCGCTCAGGCCGAGCGGCGACGGGTTGGTGAGCACGGTCAGGCCGGGCACCCCGGATTCGGCGAGCAGCCGCGGCGTGTCGTCGCGGCTGCCGTCGTCGACGGCCAGGAACTCGATGTCCGGCGCGGTGTTGCGGCGCAGGGTGAGCAGCATGTCCCCGACGTAGGACTGGACGTCCCGCATCGGGATGACGACCGTCAGCCGGGGCGCTCCCGCGATGGCCGTCCCCATCAGGCGGTGGTGCGCCGCAGCCGCTCGCGCGGCTCGGCCTCGCCGGGGAAGACCCGCTTGACGCCGTCGCCCAGGGCGGTCTCGATCACGCGGATGTCGCGGACGAGGTGCTGGAGACCGGTCGGCTCCAGGGAGGCGGCGTGGTCGGAGCCCCACATGGTGCGGTCGAGGGTGATGTGCCGCTCGATCGCACAGGCGCCGAGGGTGACGGCGGCGAGGCTGATCTGGAGGCCGCGCTCGTGTCCGGAGTAGCCCACGGGAACACCGTAGCGCTCACGGAGCGTGGTGATGGTGCGCAGGTTCGCCTCTTCGGCGGGCAGCGGGTAGGTGGAGGTCGCGTGCAGGATGACCAGGTTCTCCGTGCCGAGGATCTCGACCGCCTCGTCGATCTCGGCGATTTCCGACATCCCGGTTGAAAGGATCACGGGCTTGCCGGTGGCGGCCAGGGCGCGCAGCAGCTCGCGGTCGGTGATCGACGCGGACGCCACCTTGTGCGTGACGACGTCGAACTCCTCGAGGAAGTCGACCGAGGGCACGTCCCAGGGGGAGGCGAACCACTGGAGGCCGCGCTCGCCGCAGTACTTGGCGATCTCGGCGTACTGCTCGTGGTCGAACTCGACCCGGTGCTTGTACTCCAGGTAGGTCATGTCGCCCCACGGGGTGGAGCGGATCTTGGACTGCTGCTCGACCGGGACGCAGATCTCCGGCGTCCGCTTCTGGAACTTCACCGCGTCGCAGCCGGCGTTGGCCGCGACGTCGATGAGCTGCCGGCAGATCGACATGTCGCCGTTGTGGTTGATGCCGATCTCGCCGATGACGTAGACGGGCCGGCCGTCGCCGACCGAGAGGTCGCCTATGCGGACCGGGGTGCTGTTGGGAGACATGCCTATTCCTCGCTCTGTGAAGAAGTCTTGTGGGTGCGGACCAGGTCGCAGACCTCGCGGACCGCGCCCCCTCCGCCCGGACGGGTGAGTACGAGCCGGGCCGCCGCGAGGACGTCCGGGTGCGCGCCGGGCACCGCGACCGGCCAGCCCACGAGGGCCAGACAGCCGAGGTCGTTGACGTCGTTGCCGACGTAGGCGACGCGCGCGGGGTCCCACCCCGCGTCGCGCAGCCACTTCTCCAGGACGGCGGCCTTGTCGGCGACGCCGTGCAGGACCGGGACGCCGAGCTTCTCGGCGCGGGCCCGGACCACGGGGTTGGTCTCGGTGGACAGGATGAGGAACGGGATGCCCGCCTTCTTGAGCAGGGCGACCCCCATCCCGTCCTCGCGGGAGACCGTGACGGTCTCGGTGCCGTCCTGGCCGACGCCCGCCCGGTCGTCGGTGTGCACGCCGTCGAAGTCGGTGACGACCGCGTCGACGTCGAGGGGCTCGGGGCGGTCGGCCAGGGGGGCCAGGGCGCGGGCCACGGCGAGGTCGGCGTGGGAGTCGATCTCCACGGCGTGCTCGCGCGGCACGGGCTGGGCGGCGATGGCGCCGAAGAACCGGTGGCCGTGTTCCAGCAGGCCGGTGGTCCGCATCACGTAGAACGCGCCGGTCTCGCGGAAGTGCGGGGCGCGGTCCTGGCGGCGGGGCCGGAACGCGGCGCTGTGGCCCACTCCGGCCACTCCGTCGGGGCCCTCGGCCCACTGGAACTCGTGGCATTCCAGGGCGGCGAAGACGCTGTCGGCGGTCCCGTCGAGCACCCGGGTGATCGCGGCGTCGAGATCGTCGGGGTCGAGGAACGGCGACGTGCACTGGATCAGGACGGTCGCCTCGGGCGGCTCGGGCAGGGTGGCGATCGCGTGCAGGACCGCGGACTCCGAGGACGCGGTGTCGCCGGACAGCTCGTCCGGCCGCTCCACCACGCGGGCGCCCGCGGCCCGTGCGACCTCGGCGATCTCCCGGTCGTCGGTGGAGACCAGCACGGTCTCGACGGTCCGGGCGGCCAGGGCGGCGCGGATCGCCCGGGTGACCAGGGGCACACCGCCGACCCTGGCCAGGTTCTTGCCGGGGACGCCCTTGGAGCCGCCCCGGGCCGGGATCACGCAGACCGCCCGTCCCGTGTGAAGTCCGCTGTGGAGTCGCACACATCTTCCTCGTCGTCGCCGCCCGGTGGTCGGGCAGAGGACTCCGAAGCTAGGAGGCCGATGTGACGCGCTGTGAGCGTGGAGGTGAACGAAGCGCGGCTGAGGTGTGGACACTGCGGCGCCGGGTGCGTACTTTATGTTCGCCTTAACCAGCCATGATCGTTTCGGCGGAGTTCTCGCGCAAAGGCTCCAGGGTCCGGCTAATGTGCATGTGCTCCCTTGTGACAGGAAATCTCGCGTGCCTCACCCCAAAGCCAGCGTCATCGTGCCGGTCTACAACTGCCGGACGAGCCTGGAACACTGCGTCGGATCGGTGCTCTCTCAGACCCTGAGCGATCTCGAACTGATCTGCGTGGACGACGGCTCGACCGACGGCAGCCTCGAGCTGCTGCGGCAGATCAGCGACCCACGGATGACCGTGATCACCCAGCCGAACTCCGGCGGCCCCGGCGCCCCCCGCAACGCGGGCCTGGACCGGGCGACGGGCGAGTTCGTCCTCTTCCTCGACGCCGACGACTGGCTCGGGCCCCGCGCCCTTGAGCTGATGGTCGGCATGGCCGAGGACAACGACACCGACATCGTGATCGGCAAGTACGTCGGCGTCGGCCGCAAGGTCCCGGTCCGGCTGTTCCGCCAGACCGTCGCCCGCACCACGATCTACGACGACAAACCCGACCTGTACGCCACGCTGGCGCCGCTCAAGCTGTTCCGGCGCGAGCTCATCGGGGACATGCGCTTCCCCGAGGGACTGCTGTCGCACGAGGACCAGGAGTTCACGGCCCTCGCGTACTTCAAGGCCAAGGCCGTCAGCGTGCTCGCCGACTACGACGCCTACTTCTGGGTGGAGCGTGAGGACGGCAGCAGCATCATGCAGCAGGGCGGCGCCGTCGACGACGCGTTCTTCCCGGTGATCGGCAGGGTGATGCGCCTGGTCGAGGCGCACACCGAGCCGGGCAACGCGCGCAACCGCATGCTGCGGCGGCACTTCCGCGAGGAGGTCATGTCCCGGTTCGGGCGCGCCTACCTCGCCTCGTCCCCCGCGGACCGGGTGATCACCGAGGGCTACGCCCGCGAGCTGATGGAGCAGCACCTCACCCCGGAGATCACCGAGGCGAGCGCCCCCTTCTTCCGGCAGCTCGCCCACTGCCTGCTCAACGGCCGCGAGGACCTGCTGCCCGAGATCGTGGCCTTCCGGGTCGCCGTGGACGCCGAGGAGGCGGTCGCGCCGCTCAAGGCGGTCGACGGCCGGATCTACCAGGACACGCCGGGCTTCGGCGAACTGCCGGACTCCTGCTATGACGTCTCCGACCGGGTCCCGTTCCGGGTCGCGCTGACCCGCGCCGAATGGGAGGGCTCCGGCCTCGTCCTGGAAGGCGACGTGGAGCTGCCCGGGGCGGTCCCGGCCGAACTGTCGGTGGTGCTGCGCGACCGGAACGACGACCCCGTCGAGTACCCGTTCGCGGTGGCGTCGACCGCGCCGTTCCGGGTCGTCCTCGACCTCGCCGAGACCACCCTCGCCAAGGGCCGCTGGGACCTCGTGGTGCGCGCCTCGCTGGGCGGGGTGCCGCTGGCGGCCCGCCCGTCGCTGGGCGAGCTGGAGGTGCCCGGCGACAGGTACGTCCCGGTCCACGACGGCAAGCCCGTGGTCCGAGGGCATGTCACCGACTACGGAAACCTGAGCGTCGACGCCGGATGGCAGTCCAAGACGCCGGAGTGGTCCGCCTCGGCCCGGGTCGTGGGCGGCGCCCTCGAGGTCGTCGGGGAAATGCCGGCGTCCACCCCCGTCAAGATCGTGGCGAAGCTGCGCGGCGAGAGCGAGGTGGTCGAGGTCCCGGCGAAGTTCTCCGGTGACTCCTTCACCGCGTCCCTGCCGCTCAAGCAGATGCGCGACGGCACCTGGCAGATCGAGTTCGAGGTCGGCGGGATGCGCGGCGCGTTCCTGCCGGACGCGCTCGCCTCCGGCCGGATCGGGCTGCGCCGCACGGGGCGGCCCTACCGGACGAACGGCGGGCGCCTCGCGGCCACCCTCGCCGCCGCGCCGGTGCTGCCGCGATTGCTCGCGAAGGCGGGCCTGCGCGGCAGGCCCTGAACCAGGTCACCATGTCCGCTAGCTCCCGTTGGGCCGGGGCGGCCGGGATCGCCGCCGCCCTGGTCGCGGTGGCGCTCGGCCTGGCCGCCTGCCTTCTCGGCCCGTCCAACGCGGTGCCGGAGAGCGGCGGCGGCTGGTCGCTGGACGCCGATCCGAGTGCCGCGCTGATCGTCGCGCTGACCTTCGGCATGGTCGGCTTCGGCACCGCGGGGGTCTGTCTGGGCCTGCTGGCGGTCCGCCGGGGTTGGCTGCCGTCACCGAGGATGCTGCTGTACGGCGGCCTGCTGGCCGCTCTGGCCTTCGCGCTCGCGCCGGTGGCCGGATCCACCGATGTGCAGAGTTATGCCCTGTACGGGCGAATGCTCCTGCTGGGCCATGATCCTTATCAGACGGTCCCGCAACTGCTGATCGATCTGCGCGATCCCGTCGCCGCCTACGCCCCGCAGGCGTGGCGGCAGACCCCGTCGGTGTACGGGCCGGTCTCGAACTGGCTGTTCGCCGGGGCCGCCTGGCTCGGCGGGACGTCCATGTTCGCGGTCGTCTCCGTGCTCAAGCTCGCCGCGGCCGGGGCGTTCGCGGTGGTCGCGGTGCTGTTGCACCGGATGGCCGAGGGCCCCGCGGCCAAGGTCAGGGCGCACCTCCTGTGGACCTGCAACCCGCTGATGCTCTGGGCCTGCGCGGCCGGCGCCCACAATGACGTGTTCGGCGCGGCCTTCATGGTCGCGGCCTTCGCCGTCTTCTTCCGGGCCT
This sequence comes from Actinocorallia herbida, assembly GCF_003751225.1. Taxonomy (NCBI): domain Bacteria; kingdom Bacillati; phylum Actinomycetota; class Actinomycetes; order Streptosporangiales; family Thermomonosporaceae; genus Actinocorallia; species Actinocorallia herbida. Next base: position 8,408,352 of record NZ_RJKE01000001.1, on the reverse strand, counting down.
CCCGGCACACCCCGATGTGGGCCGCGGGAATGTACGCGGGCGCGCTGATCGGGCTCGCGGGCGGAGTCAAGGCGCCGTTCTTCATCGCGGGAGTGGGTCTCGCCTGGGTCGCGCGCCGCTCCCTGCCGACCCTCGCCGGACTGCTCGGCGGGGTGCTGGCGACCGGGCTCGGCTGCTATCTGATGGCCGGGCCGCGGGCGTTCGAGGTCCTGCTGGACAAATCCCAGGACGCCTCGCCCACCAATCCGTGGCGTTATCTGCCGCGCTGGGGGATCGACACCACACACTCCCAGATGAATCAGCTGGGCTATCTCGCCGCCGCGGTGATCGTCGCGGCGCTGCTGTGGAAACTCACCCCGGCGGCCACCCGTCAGGGGCAGGCCGCGCGGTTCGCCTTCGCGGTGTGCGCCGCGGTGCTCATCGCCTCGCCCGTCCAGCACCCCTGGTACGACCCGCTGATCTTCCCGCTGCTCGCGCTCGCGCCGCGCACGCGGATCGACGGACTGATGCAGATCCGGCTCGCCGTGGGATCCTTGGGCTTCCTGCCAGGGGTGCCGCAGTTCCGCGGCGACCCGTGGCCGGATCCGATGCCGTTCGTGCGCGATCCCGTGAACAACTGGTGGACCTCGGCAGCTCTGGGAATGATCATGTGCTTCGCCGTGATCATGGTGGTCATTCCGGAGCGAACCGCCCGTAGGGGCTCCGAGAAAAAGGATTCCACCGGAAAAACAGGAGTTCTCACCGCCTCGGGCGGGTGATCGGTCTTCCACACGGTGGGATGACCGGGCGCGGGGAATGGGTCACGTCGTACACTCCGCTGACCACTGAACGACAGCAAAACGCACGACTCGTGAACTGTCACCTAAATATGTGAGAACTCCTGATGATCAGTGTCATCGTGCTCGTCTCGGGCGACGAGCCGTTTCCGGGTGCGAGCCTGGAGTCGCTGGCCGGGCAGACCCACGCGGATTTCGAGGCGATCGTCGTCCATGACGGCGCCCTCCCCGCAGGGGAACTGCCCGACGAGCGCTTCCGGGCACTGCCCGGAACTGGACTGAGCCGGGGGGCCGCACGTGAGCTCGGCGTGGCCGCGGCCGAAGGGGAGCACCTGTTCTTCGTCGACGAGGGAGACCGGATCCCCGCCGACGCCCTGGAACTCCTGCACACCGCGCTCACCGGGTCCCGCGCGGACTTCGCGGCCGGGAACGTGGGCCTCATCACCGAAAACGGCGGCGTCTGGCGGTCCTGGATGCACCGGGGCCCCTTCGGCTCCCGCAAGCACGCGACGTCCCTGCGCAAGTCTCCCGGCCTGCTCAACGACAGGCTGGTGACGGCCAAGCTCTTCCGCCGGACCTTCTGGGACGCCGCCGGGCTGCGCTTCCCCGACGCCGACCGGCTCCCCGACCTCCCCGTCGCGGTGATCGCCTACCACCTGGCCGGCGCGGTCGAGGTGCTCCCCGAGTACACCGTCGAGCGGGCCGCCCCCCTCCAGCCGCCGCCCAGCACCGACCCGAACGACGCGGCCGAGGCCTTCGCCGCGGTCGCCGCGATCCGCGGCAGCCTCGACGGCAGGTGGAAGGCGCGCGAGCGTCGCGCGGTGGAACTCGCCCTGCTCGACCGCGAGCTGAGGGTCTTCCTCGACACCCTCCCCGACGCCGAGCCCGCGGCCCGTGCCAGGACCGTCGAGCTCGCCGCGGAGTTCGCCGAGACCGTCGAGCCCCGGGTCTTCGCCGAGCTCGGCGCGCTGAGCAGGCTGAAGTGGCATCTCGCCTCCCGGCGCCTGGTGACCGAGCTGGTGAAGGTCGTCCGGTACGAGCGGGGCGGCACGAACCCGTCGATCGTGCGGGACGGGCTGCGGCGCTACGTCGTCTACCCCTACTGGAAGGACGACGCCCTCGCCATCCCCGCCGCGGTCTACCGGGCGGGCGCCGAGGTGAAGCTGCGCGGCAGGGTCGAGGAGATCGCCTGGCGGGACGGGAAGCTCGCCGTGTCGGCGCAGGCCGACATCGCCTCGGTGGGGATGTCGCGGCGCTGGACGTCGGTCAAGGGCGTCACCCTGCGCCAGGGCAAGCGCACGATCCGGGTGCGGGCCAGGCAGTCGCTGCGCCGCAAGGCCTGGCGCGGGCTCGAGTTCACCGTGGACCCGGCCAGGCTGCGCCGGCGCGGCGTCTGGAAGGACGGCGTCTGGCAGGTCAAGGCGTGGGTCTTCGCCGACGGCCTGCACCGCGAGGGCCCGCTCAACGCGGGACCGACCGGTTCCGGGCTCTTCCCGCCTTACGGGTATGTGGCGGACGACGTCCGGATCGTCCCGGAGATGGTGGACAAGAAGCTGCGGCTGCGGGTCGAGACCGTCAAGGTCAAGGTCACCGGGCTGCGCTGGGACGGCGACGTGCTCGAGGTCACCGGCCGCGCGCCCGCGGCCGTGCCGGTGAAGCAGGGCAAGGGCAAGGGCAAGAAGGGCAGGCCCGCGCGGCTCACGCTCGTCCGGGGCGACCAGACCGCGGCCTTCCCGGTCGAGTTCACCGAGTCCCCGGGCCAGGCGGGGCGGGCGTTCACCGCCCGCATCGCCCTCGCCGACCTGCCCGAGGTGCGGCAGGACGAGGCCAAGCTCGACGACACCGTGGCCTGGCAGGTCCAGCTGGACGGCGTCCGGGCCGTCCTCGCCGAGGAGACCGAGCCCGAGCGGCGGCTCACCGGCGAGCGCGAGGTGATCGCCGGGCGCAACGCCTCCGGGTACGTCCAGCTCAGTCTGCGCACCGCCCGCTACCTGGTGGAGCGCGCCGAGCTCGCCGCCGACGGCGTGCTCACCCTGCACGGCGCCCACCCGGTGCACCGGGACGGCACCGTCGTGCTCCGGGCGCGCGGCCGCAAGCAGGACCTCGCCTTCCCGATGACGCGCGGCGAGACCGTCATCCCGCTCACCCGGATCACCTCGTTCGCCGGGACCCTCCCGCTGCGCGCGGGCAGGTGGGACGTGCTGTTCCGCGCCGGAGAGGCCCGGCCGCTGGCCGTCCGCCTCGACGACGACGCGGTGCTGCCCGAGGCGGTCGAGGTCGCCTTCCGGCAGTACGCGGTGGAGAGCCAGGGCGGCAAGGTCGTCCTGGACGTCGGCAACGACCTGAAGCCCGACGAGGCCGGCGCGTCGACCCGGATGCGCCAGGAGGCGAGGCTCAAGGTCAAGGAGGAGGGGCTGCGCGACGCGGTCCTGTTCACCTGCTTCAACGGCAGGCAGTACTCCGACAGCACCAAGGCCATCCACCAGGAGCTGGTCCGCCGGGGCAGCACCCTGAAGCAGCTGTGGGTCGTCGGGGACGGCCAGGTCGAACTGCCCCCGACGGCCAAGGCGGTGCGGCTCAACGGCCGCGACTGGCACGAGGCGATCCACTCCTCCCGGTACGTCGTCACCAACCACCGGATCGGCGACTGGTTCCGGCGGCACCCCGACCAGACCGTCCTCCAGACGTGGCACGGCACCCCGCTGAAGAAGATCGGCAGGGACGTCAAGGAGGTCCACTTCGCCTACGCGCCCGGCATGCAGAAGGCGCACGCGGCGACCGTCGGCGAGGTGAAGCTGCCGGAGTGGACGCACCTGGTGTCGCCCAACCCGTTCAGCACCAAGATCCTCAGCCGGGCCTTCAAGTACGAGGGCGAGATCATCGAGGCGGGCTACCCGCGCAACGACGTCCTGTACTCCCCGGACGCCGACGCGATCGCCGCGTCCGTCCGGGAGAAGCTGGAGATCCCCGACGGCAAGAAGGTCGTGCTGTACGCGCCGACCTGGCGGGACGACCAGTTCTACGGACAGGGCAGGTACAAGGCCGACTGGAACATCGACCTCGACCTGTTCGGCGAGGAGCTCGGCGACGACCACGTGCTCGTCGCCCGCCTGCACCCGAACGTCGTCGACGGAGCCCCCGACGCCCCGTTCATCCGGGACGCCTCGCTCTACCCCGACATCGCCGAGCTGTACCTCGCGGCGGACGTCATGGTGAGCGACTACAGCTCGGTGATGTTCGACTTCGCCAACCTGCGCCGCCCGATGCTCTTCTTCACCTACGACCTGGCCCACTATCGGGACAAACTCCGCGGCTTCTACTTCGACTTCGAGTCAGAGGCGCCCGGCCCCCTCCTGGAGACCACCGAGGCCCTCGTCGGCGCCCTCAAGAACCTCGACGTGGTCGCCGAAAAGTACCGAACCCCCTACGACGCCTTCCACACCCGCTTCTGCGCCCTGGAAGACGGCCACGCCGCCGCCCGCGTCGTCGACAGGGTCTTCGGCAAGCGATAGCCCACCCCGACCCAAGGCCCGCGCCCCTTCCCAGGGCCGCGGGCCTCTCCATATTCCGTCACCGCTGCGCGGCGGCGGCTACGTTCAGCGCGGCCCACGTGCCCGGCGTGGCCCGGTTCGTCCTGGCGCTGCTCGTGGAGCGTGCTCAATGACCTTCGTGCGACGGAGCAAGCACTTCCCTCGCGTCGGCGTCGGTTCCGGCTGTCGCTCTGCCAGGACGCCGTTCGCACGTGACGCCGAGGGCCGGACCGTCGACCGGGTGCCGGCAAGGGCTGATTTCGCCGCAGGAGCGCGGAAACGGCGCGGACCCGCGTCCCCGGAAGGGGCGCGGGTCCGCGGTCGTTCAGGTCACTTGCAGTTCGGGGCGGGGATGGGCTTGCCGAGGAACTGGGCCTTGGCCCGGGTGAAGTTGCAGACGTACTTGGCGTGGACCTTCTTGATGCCGGTCTTGCCGAGGTGCTTGATCTGGAGGATGGCTTCGTCGTCCTGGTGGAGGGAGCCCCAGGTCATGTTGGCGCTGCCGGTCCAGACCCACTTGCCGATCTTCGAGCCGAGCTTGCCGGAGATCAGGGTGTACTTGGAGTGCATGGGGTTGGGGCTGGTGTACTCGCCGAAGTCGTAGACCTTGACGCCCGCGTTGCGGAGCACCGGGATGACGGCGGTGCGGGTGCCGTCGGCCGGGTCGACGGTGGTCATGACCTCGACGATGCAGCCCTTGCGGACGAGGCCGGACAGGGCGGTGACGACCTCGTCGCGCTTGCTGTTGAACGCGCCCGTGGCGATCCGGATGTGGCTCTTGGCGGTCTTGCCCTTGGGCGTGGTGTAGACGCACTTGACCTGGCGCAGCGTCTTGGCGACCGGGTCGCTGGTCTGCTTGGCCTTGGGGAAGAACTGGACCGCGGACTCGGGGCTGGCGATCACGCCGCCGCGCTTCTTCCAGTAGTTCGCGACGGGCTTGCGGGCCCACAGGTCGTTGAAGTACTGGTCATAGGCGCGGTAGGTGCCCGCGGCGTTGGCCAGGACGACCGCGTCGTTCCAGTCCGTGGTGGTGCCGCCGGTCGCGTTGAGGTTCTGCGACGTCTGCACGACGACGTTCGAGGTGCCGCGGGTGTTGCTGAACAGGAAGAACTTGGTGTGGTTCAGCTTCTCGCCGATGCACGCGCGGGTCTCCGGGCAGGTGATCGCCTTGCCGCCGCCGATCGCGTCACGGACCCGCTCGAAGCCGGTCGGGGCGTAGTCGGGGCCCCAGCGCTTGAGGGAGTACTTGTCGGCGACGATCCGGACGTCGACACCGCGCCGGTCGGCCGCGATGAGCGCGTCGGCGATGCCGTAGGCGTTGGAGAACCGGTAGACGCTGATCCGGATCTTGCTGCCCGGCTTGGCGCCCTTCACCAGTTTGGTGATGCGGTTCTCGATGTTGCGCGCGCCCTTGTCGGTCATCGGGTTGTTGAACACGACGTGCGATTTCACTCCGCCGCCCGCCGTGGCCGACGTCGCGGGTAGCGCGGCGACCGTTCCTGCCGCCGCGACCGCCGCCAGCACCCCGGCGAGCCCACGTCTGTGACCCTTGCTCCTCAGCACCCCGAACCTCCCCAGCCCCGTACAAGAACATCAGCGCGTGACATTACCGGATCATCGCCGAGCTTTCTGAGGAAAGTCGGGCATTGGTCATCACATCGCCTCATGCGGGGCTGTCCATAATGGGCGCCCAGGACGCGCCGGAGAGGCCCCACGCCGCAGGGATGATCTTGCCCGGTTCGGCCGAGGTGAACCGCTTGCCGGTGTTGCGCAGCACGTAGAGCCGCTGTTCTCCGGCGGCGGCCACGACGAGTTCGGGGGAGCGGCCGCCGGAGAAGTCGACGAGCGCGACGGCCGAGCCGAAGCGGTCGGTGCCGCGCGGCGTCGCGTGCAGGGCCGCCTGCCCCTGGTGGAACGCCTGCGGGTCCTTGATCCGGATGCCGTTCTCGGCGCTGTAGAGGACGACCACCCGCCCGGACGCCTGCGGCCCGCCGCCGGGCTGGCCGAGGACGAGGTCGTCGCGCCCGTCCCGGTCGACGTCGCCGACCGCGAGGGACGACTCCGGGTGCGCGGTGAGCGGCTTGCCGGGGAACCCGATCTCCTCTCCGGTGACATGGCGGACGGTGTGCAGCCCGCCGGAGTGCCCGTGCCTGATCTCGACGGTGTCGCCCCCGTACTGGAGGGCGATGTCGGCGTGCCCGTCGTTGTCGAAGTCGCCGGTGGCGGCGGTGACCGGAGCCGTCCAGGTGACGTACTGGGGCGTCCGGACGGGCGTGCCGAAGCCGCGCCGGCCGCCGCGGAACAGGAGGTCGTCACCGTCCCGGTCGGCGAGGTACAGGTCGTCGAACCCGTCGCCGGTGACATCGGCGGCGACGGGCGTCACCGCGCAGGCGCTCTCGCCGGGGAACTCGGTGTTCGCTCTGGGGGCGCCGCGGCGCACGTCGAGGAAGACGCGGGTGTCGGCTCCCGCGGTCGCGACGAGGTCGGGCCTGCCGTTCCCGTCGAAGTCCCCGGCGGCGAGGAGGCGCGCCGCCCCCGGCGTCGCGTGCGGCACGGGGAGATGGGCCCGCCGCCCGGAGAGCCCCTTGGCCGACCCGTAAACGACGGTCACGCCCCGGGCCGCTTTCCCGGTCGTCGCCAGATCGGCGTACCCGTCCCGGTCGAAGTCCGCCGAGACCGACGTCTCGGCCGGGGTCGTGCCCTTCCGGGTGGAGAGATGCCGGACCTTCCCGTCCCCGTAGCGCACCGTCACGACGCCGAGCGGCCCCTTCCCCTTGCGCAGCGAGGGCGACAGCACGACGAGATCGCCGCGTCCGTCGCCGTCGAAGTCCCCGGGCTTCGCGGGCCGGGCGGCGGCCGAGGCCGCGGCGCCGGGGAGCGCCGCGGCGAGCAGGACCCCGGTCAGCAGTGCCGAAATGTGCCTCATATGCGAAGAACCCTTCCTCCCGACGGACGCGCTGCGTGAGACGCGTTTTCGGGAGGAAGGGTTCGGACTTAATACGCTTTTCGGGCTATTTACCGGACGGGCTTGGGGAGTTGCTGGCCGAGGTAGACGCGGCGGACGACGCGTTCCGCGGCGCTGCCGTTGTCCCAGGGGCAGTAGCGGGCGCGGAACTCGACGCGGTCCTTGGCCGCCGAGCCGCCCCAGGCGGCGCCGGTGAGGAAGGCGTCGGTGAGTTCCTCCGGGGTCTGCGCGAACACGCCGGGGGGCTGCTGCGACAGGTCGAAGTTGACGCCCCGGGTGCGCTTGTAGGTGTCCCAGTCGTTCGCGTAGATCACGATCGGCCGGTCCTCCAGGACCGCGTAGTCGAACATGATCGACGAGTAGTCCGTGATGAGCGCGTCGGACGCGATCATCAGGTCCTCGACGGTCGGGTAGCCCGAGACGTCGATGATCCGGTCCTCGGGCAGGCCGCGCTTCTTCGGCTTGTAGAAGTAGTGCGCGCGCAGCAGCAGGACGTAGTCCGGGCCCAGCGTCTTGGCGAACTCGACGAGGTCGAACTGCGGCGCGAACCGCTTCATGTAGTCGCGGTGCGTCGGCGTGTAGAGGATCGCCTTCACGCCGGGCTTGATGCCGAGTTCCGCGCGCAGCCGGGTGCGCTCGGCCTCGGTCGCCCGCACGAGGCGGTCGTTGCGCGGGTAGCCGACCTCGAGCATCTCGTAGGAGCAGGGGAAGCCCCGGTCCCACGCCTCGCTGGACAGCAGGTTGGACGACACCAGGTAGTCCCAGCGGTCCGCGCGCATGATCAGCTCGCGGAAGTCCATGTCCCCGGCCGAGACGGGGAAGTCCATCTGGTCCAGGCCCATCTTCTTCAGCGGGGTCCCGTGCTGCGTCATCACGTGGACCTGGCCCTTGCGCTTGACCGGGTCGTCGGTGAAGTTCACGTTGTTCACGAAGTACTTCGCCCGCGCCATCAGCCGCGAGTGCGCCCGCGAGCCGGCCACCACGTAGGGGACGCCTTCGGGCATCTCCTTGTGGGAGCCCTTGCGGACCACCCACACGCCCTTGATCTGCGGCGCGAGCTCCTTCTGCTTCTCGTAGATCGCCGCGGGGTTGCAGGCGTAGCCCCGGTACCAGTACGCCGCGTAGACGGCGAGGTTCGGGTCGAGCGGCATGCGGAGCTGGATCCGGTAGTAGACGCCCTTGGCCTTGCCCTTGGCGAAGTTGATCGCGCGCCGGGCCTGCCGCTTGGTCTTGCGCAGCCGCTGCTTGGCCGCCAGCCGCTGCTCGTTGAGCCGCTTGGAGGTGGCGAACGCCCGGTAGTTGTTCTTCTCGATCAGCTTGTACTTGGCCGCGAGCTGGGCGTCCTCGGGCAGCACGTGCGCCTTCGGGCGGTAGGTCTTGTAGATCTTCGACATCCCGGCGAAGAACTTCGCGCGGTCCTCCGGCAGTACCCGGTCGCCGCGGCCGAGGATGATCAGCAGATGCCAGATCGTCCGGTCGAACATCAGCGGACGGTACTGGTCGGTCTCGGGATGCCGGTCCATGAACGCGAAGATGCGCTCGTACTGGGCGAAGGCGTCGAAGTGCTTCTTGCCGCCGGTGCGGGTGATCGCGCCGCGGCGGCGCTGGCGGTAGATGTAGACGACCTCGTCGAGGAGGCTGAGCTTGTCGGCCGCCATGAGGATCGGGTAGGTGACGTTGATGTCCTCGTAGTACCCGCCGCTGAACTTGATGCCGAGGTCGACCAGGAAGTCCCGGCGGATCGCCTTGTTCCAGGCGGTCATCATCAACTGGAGGACGCTCGCGCGGTCCTTCAGCGCGAAGACCTCGGGGGCGGGGGGCTCACGGAACAGCTTGTTGATGACGCTGCGCTGCACTTTGCCGTGCCAGTACGAGCGCGCGTAGTCGAAGATCAGGACGTCGGGGCGGGTCTCGTGCAGCCGGTCGTAGACCGAGGACATGGCGCCGTCCGCGGCGTAGTCGTCGCTGTCGAAGAACCAGACGTACTCGCCCGTCGCCAGGGAGAGGCCCACGTTGCGGGCCTCGCCGAGGCCCACGTTCTGCTCAAGGTGGACGACCCGCAGCCGCGGATCGCGCAGCGCGTACTCGTCCAGAATGGCGCCGCAGCCGTCCGGGGACTTGTCATCAATCGCGATCACTTCGAGGTCGGGGCACCCCGGGTAGAGGATCGAGTCGAGGCACTGGCGGAGGTAACCCTGGACGCCGTGCACGGGCACGATGACACTCAGGAACACGCTGCTCATTCCAGATGAATCCGTTTCCAGCAATGGAGGCTTGGCCGGCGGCAGGCCTGCCGCGAGTCTACCGAGGCGTCGACCGTGCGCTGATGATCACGATCACGCATGCGGCATCCGACGACTCTACAGACTTCCGGACCGCGTCAAGCTACGTTCATCTGCCCGATGGGTACCTGTAATAAGCGTGTTCTGCATCACTTACTGACGAAAGCCCAGCTTGCCCTGGGTTCTACCGCCCAGCGAAAGATCTTCTGGACCGGCGGAGTGCACAGCGCGGTGCCCAGGACCACCGCGAAAACGACGGTCGCGGCGAGTCCCCACGGGGTCTGGAACACCGCGGCCTCGTCCCAGCCCTGGAACTGGGCGTATTTGATGAAGAACCCGTGCAGCAGGTAGGAGAAGATCGTCGCCGCGCCGAGGTCGGTGAACCAGGCGCGGCGCCGCGGCACGACGGCGAGGAACGCGGCGACCAGGACGACCGCGACGACCATCATGCCGAGCCGCATCGCGGTGCCGGTGACCCAGTCGACGTTGAAGACCTTGTGGGTGTCGCGCCAGTAGAACCAGCGGTAGTCCACCCGGTCCTTGATGAGGAACGCGCCTGCGAATCCGGCGGCCAGGACCGCGGCGCCGACGATCCGGGCGCCGGGGCGGCGCACCAGGTCGAAGTGCGCGGGGCGCAGGCACAGGCCGAGGACGTAGAAGGGCGCGAGGCCGAAGACCCGGTGCATCTCCAGGTCGGTGGCCAGCGGCGCGGTGTAGGCCAGCAGGGAGATCCCGACCGCGACGGCCAGGGGCCACCGGATCTGCTGCCACACCGGGGTCGACAGCCGCCACAGGAACAGCGCGAGCAGGAACCAGGTGAGGTAGATCGGATCGAGGAGGCTGATCTCCAGCTGCTTCTTGTCGTTGAAGTGCCACTCGAACAGCGAGTACCCGATCTCGAAGATGAGATAAGGCGCGCCGACCGCCGTCAGCAGGCGCTGGGCCTTGCGGCGGCTGAACGAGAACGACCGCGAGAAGTACCCGGTGATCACGATGAACAGCGGCATGTGGAACAGGTACAGGAACGTGTACACGCCCTCGGCGACGCCGTAGCCGCGCATCCCGGCGAGCGCGTGCCCGAGGACCACGAGGATGATCGCCAGGTACTTCGCGTTGTCGAAGAACGGGTCGCGCGTCTTGGGCGCCGGGGCGGCCGCTGAGGGCGCCTGTCCGGGTACTGCGGTCTGCGTCAAGGTGGATCCCACATGAGAGCCTGCTGAAAGGTGCATGAGAACCTAGCAGCGCGGCGTCTCCGTGGAACACGGGGAAATCACCGAATATTAACGGTCGCCGATCAGGTCTTGGCGCAGATGTTGTCGTTGGCCTTGATCTCGCCGTCGAGCTTCTTCGGCAGCTTGGTCTTGGTGACCAGGCCGGTCCAGCCCGGACCGAGGACCAGGTGGACGGTGCCGGCGGCGACCTTCGACGACGCGACGGGCTTGGCCCCGGAGACCTGCTTGGCCAGCGTGTTCGCCGCGGCCTCCGCGCCCTCGCCGTACAGGATCTGGGTCTCGGTCGGCAGTTCCTTGGGGTTGCCGACGGACAGGACCTGGAACTCCTTGGCGGTGAGCGCCTCGCCGGTGCGGGCCGCGGCGCCCTCGATGCCGCTGCCGTTGAGCACCTTCACCTTGACCTGGGCGGCGGGGACGGTCTCCGCCTTCTGGTTCATGTCCTCGATCTCGTTGTCATTGGCGATCTGCGAGAAGAAGGTGTTGGCGTCGGGCTGGGCGAGGGCGACCCGGTTGGGGTCGGGCGCGTACGCGGCGTAGGGCACCGTCACGAAGCGGATCTTGTTGACCTCGACGTCCTTGAGCTTGGTGCCGAGGTCGGCCATCGCCGTGATGGTGAAGTCCTGGTCCACCTCGACGGTCTTGGTGACCGATTTCAGCAGCCCGTTCAGCTTCCCGGGGTTGCCCAGGACGCCCTGGCTGAGGGCCTTCTTGGCGACCGAGCCGAGGAACTGCTGCTGGCGCTTGACGCGGCTGAGGTCGGAGCCGTCGCCGAGGCCGTGCCGGGCGCGCACGTACGCCAGGGCGGTCTCGCCCTTGACGGTGTGCTTGCCCTTCTTCAGGTTCAGTTTGCTCTGCGGGTCGTTGACGTCGTTCGGCAGGCAGATCTGGACGCCGCCGATCGCGTCGACTACGCCCTTGAACCCGGCGAAGTCGACCACCGCGGCGTGGTCGATGTGGATGTTGGTGATCGTCTGGATGGTCTTCCAGGTGCACTCGACGCCGCCGATGCTGAACGCCGAGTTGATCATCGCGGTCTGCGGGGCCGAGGTGCCGCCGTCGGGGGTGTCGCAGGCGGGGATGTCCACCATGAGGTCGCGCGGGAAGCTGATGCCGGTCACCGCGCCGCCGCCGGGGGACAGGTGCATGAGGATCGTCGTGTCCGCGCGCGGGGTCTCCTCGGCGAGGCTCTTGCCGTACTTCTCGTTGTCCTTGCCCTGCCGGGAGTCCGAGCCGAGGAGGAGGATGTTGACCGCCTCGTTCAGCTTGGGCACCGCGTTGGCGACCCCTTCGTCGATGTCGACCCGGGTGATCCGGTGGTCCAGGTAGCGGACATAGCCGTAGGCGGAGATGCTGCCCAGGACGAGGACGCCGGACAGGGCGATCGATGTCCAGCCGAGCGCCTTCCAGCCTTTGGAGACTCCCCTGTTCTCCAGGGTCTCCGGCTCCGGCGCCTTCGCGTCTTCGGCGTAGTCGAGATACAGGGGGCTGTTCATGGCTCCACGAGAGTAGGTCACGGGAGACGGCGCACGTTGGCGTACGGCGTTTCCGGTCCGGCTACTGCGGTCACATGCTCCGTTTCGATCCTGCGCGGCATCAGATCATCGTCAAGGTTGCGACAAAGTATGACCGATCCTTCGGCGCGGAGCGGGGCGAGCAGCCCGGAGATCAGACTCGGCGCGTCGGTGAACGGGGCGGTCACCAGAACCCGATCATCGGCGCGCAGGCTGTGCTCACGGAGGAATGAGACTATTTCGGTATCTAGCTGTGATGTGGAGAATGTGGCGTTCGTCACAGTCAGCTGCGGGCCGGCGTGCACGTACGGAGAGAAGCGGTCTCCGTACGCTCTGACCTCGACGGCGTAGTCGGTCACCCAGGCGGGGGCGTCCTTGAGCGGGGCGCCCATGGCGTCCAGGGACAGCCCGACGACCTCCTCGGGCCAGTCCGGCGCGGAGCGCGGGTCATCGGTGACCCAGACGCCGTCCTCCTCGCGGACCGCGTCCCGGCCGAGGACGACCTCCTGGCCCGTCCACCACGCGGCGAAGATCCACACCGCGGTCTGCCAGTGCAGGGGCAGATCGAGGACGACCCGGCCGCCCGGCGCCGCGCCGAGCCCGTCCACCAGCAGGTTCGCCGTCTTGGCGATCCAGTTGTCGAACGTGCGGCGGGAGAACTCCAGGCGCTCGCCCGAGGCGTCGTCGTAGAACGTCACCAGCGGGCGCTGGGCCGATCCGCGCATGAGATCCATGGCGGAAGGGTACCGACGTCTCTCCGTGACCCGTCGTGGGAAGCGCACGCGGCGTGGGAAGCGGATTTCGTGCGGGAGGCACGCTTCACGGTTTTCACATGGGGCACCCGTTAGCCTGCTGCACCGTGACAACCCGAGCGGTACCGCCCAGCGCGTTGGCGCGCGTCAGCGTCGTGCCCGTCCTGCTGGTGGTCGCCTGGCTCGTGGTCGGGCTGCCGCTGCTGCTGCTCGGCACCTTCACGATCGGGCCCGCGCTCGCGCTCTTCCCGTTCGCCGCCGCGGCCGCGCTGGCGGTCGGGCTGCACGGCGCGCCGCGCGTGCCGCAGGGCCCCGGCCTGGACCCGCGCTGGAGCTGGTGGCCGCTCGCCGGCGTCCTCCTGGTGACCGTGCTCTTCCTCGCGGTGCAGCTGGAGTTCAACTCCGAGCAGGTCATCGTGCGGCGCGACCCGGCCACCTACGCCCAGTTCGCGGCCTGGCTGAACGGGCACGGCGCCCTGCCGATCTCGCCGTCGCTGTGGGCGTTCGGCGGGCCCGATCCCGTCCTGCGGTTCGACAGCCCCGGCTTCTACGCCGAGAGCGGGGGCACCGAGATCGTCCCGCAGTTCATGGCGGGGATGCCGCTGCTGCTGGCGCTCGGCGGCTGGATCGGCGGGACGGGCGCGCTGCTGGCCGTCGCGCCCGTGCTCGGCGCCTTCGCGGTGCTGACGTTCGGCGGGCTCACCGCCCGGCTCGTCGGGCCGCTGTGGGCGCCGGTCGGCGCCGCGGCGTTCGCGCTGTGCTGGCCGGTGATGTTCGTGTCGCGCGCGACCTACAGCGAGTCCGCGGCGCTGGTGCTGCTGCTCGGCGGCCTGTGCCTGCTGCACGACGTGCGCGACCTGCGCGGGGGCAGGGCGCGCGCGTTCCTCGCGGGCCTGGCGTTCGGGCTCGTGGTGCTGGTCCGGATCGACGGGCTGCGCGACATCCTCCCGGTGATCGTCTTCGCCGGGGTGCTGTTCGCCCGGCGCAGGCGCACCGGGCTGCCGCTGGCCGCGGGCGTGGCCGTCGGCGCGGGCGCGGGGCTGGCCGAGGGCTACCTCCTGTCTCGGCCCTACCTCACCTACCTCGGCGGCTCGCTGCTGCCGCTGCTCGCGGTCACCGGCGCGACGGTCCTCGGCACCGCGGCGATGGCCGCGCTGTGGCGGTGGCGGCCGGTGTCGTTCCGGCGCGGCGGCGACTGGGTCGCGCGCGGCCGGATCCCCGACCTCGCCGCCGCCCTGACCGTCCTGATCATGATCGGCTTCGCGGTCCGGCCGTACGTGCAGACGGTCAGGCGGATCCCGACCAACGCCGAAGACGAGTTCAACTCCGAGTACATCGCCTATATCCAGAAGACGATCGGGCTGCCGGTCGACGGCGCCCGGCAGTACACCGAGCTGTCGCTGCACTGGGTCGCCTGGTACGTCGGCGTCCCCGCGCTGATCCTCGCCACCGCGGGCGCGGCGCTGCTGCTGCGCCGGCTGCTGAGGCGCGCGTCCCCCGAATGGGTGCTGCCGTACGGGCTGATCGCGCTGACGACCGTCGCGACCCTGCTGCGGCCCGGGATCACCCCCGACCATCCGTGGGCGTCGCGCCGGCTGGTGTCGGTCGTCATCCCCGGGCTGCTGCTGTTCGCGGTGTGGGCGCTGGCGTGGGCGACGCGCCGGGTCCGGCGCACCGGCTACGGCAGGGCGGTGGCGTTCCTGTTCGCCGCGGCGGGGACGCTCGCGCTGACGTTCCCGATCGGGGCCGCGTCGGCGGGCCTGGTGTTCAAGCCGGTCGACCAGGGGGAGAGCGCCGCGGTGCGGGCGCTGTGCCATGAACTCGGCCAGGGCGTGACCGTGCTCATCACCGAGCGGGTCACCGCCGACCGCTTCTCCCCGGTGCTGCGCGACTCCTGCGGCATTCCGACGGCCCGGGTCGACGGCGCGGCCAAGGCCGACGTGGACCGGGTCGCCGCGCGCGTCCTGGCCAAGGATCGCAGGGCCGTGGTGCTCGGTGCCAACGCCTCCGACGTCTCCCCTTACGGCGATCCCGTCCAGGTGGTCGACCTGCGCACCCGTCAGGACGGGCACGCCCTGGAGTCCCGGCCCCGCTCGACCTGGTCGCTGACCATCACGGTGTGGATGGCCGAGATCGTCCAGGACGGCTGACGCCCGGGGGCGCTCAGGTGGTCGTGCCGCCGGCCTTGCAGATGTCGTCGGAGGCCGTGACCTCGTCGTCGACCTCGGGGATCGAGGAGGCGGCCGAGCCGAGGCCCGCGTAGTCGGCGCCGAGGTAGAGGTGGACGGTGCCCGCCTCGAGGGTCGCGTCGAGCTTCGGGGTCACGTCCGGGAGCAGCTTGCCGAGCAGCGCCGCCGCGGCCTCGCCGCCGGTGCCGTAGGCGATGACCGTCTTCTCCAGGGCGCCGTTCTGGTAGCTGCCGGTCGAGCCGAGCGAGGCCTGGTACTTCTTGGTGGTGAGGTCGGTGACGGCGCGGCCCGCGAGGCCCTGCCGGTCGGTGCCGTTGTAGACCTTCACGACGACGTCCGCGGCCTTCACCTTGGGAGTGTCGGCGGCGGGGGCCGCGGCCTCTCCATCGGCCGCCGCCTCCGTCGCGGTGGGCTTCTTGGGCTTGGTGTTCTTCGGCACCTTGTTGTCGCGGCGGATCGCGTCGAACAGCTCCTGGGCCTTGTCCTCCTGCCAGAACACCACGCCGGCGAGGCTCGCGTCCGACGCCCGCTCGGCCTCCGTCGCGTACCGCCAGGGCACGGTGACGAACTTGATGCTGTCCGGGCGCAGGCCCTTGACCTTGGTGGCGAGGTCGGTGATCTCGGTGGAGTTGAAGCCCTCGTCGGTCTTCAGTGACTTGGTCGCAGCGTTGACGAAGCCGAGGAGCTTGGTCGGGTTGGTGAGGATGCCCTTGCTCGTCACCTTCTGCACGATCGAGCTCATCAGCTGCTGCTGGCGCTGGATGCGGCCGAGGTCGGAGCCGTCGCCCAGCTTGTA
Source organism: Actinocorallia herbida (assembly GCF_003751225.1). Classification (NCBI taxonomy): domain Bacteria; kingdom Bacillati; phylum Actinomycetota; class Actinomycetes; order Streptosporangiales; family Thermomonosporaceae; genus Actinocorallia; species Actinocorallia herbida. The sequence goes on along the minus strand of NZ_RJKE01000001.1, from coordinate 8,392,319 downwards.
GCGGGTGCGGGCCCAGCCGAGCGCCTGCTTGCCGTTGATCTTCTGCTTGCCGGCCTTGGGGATCACCAGCTGGGCCTTGGGATCCTCGAACGCGATCGGCGAGCAGATCTCGACGCCGTCGAGCGCGTTCACGATGTCCTTGAAGCCGGTGAAGTCGACCTTCACATAGTGGTCGATCCGAATCTGGGTGAGGCTCTCGATCGTCGCCCAGGTGCAGTAGGCGCCCGCGTAGGCGAAGGCCGAGTTGATCTTGTCGGTGCGGGCGCCGATGGTCTTGCCGGAGTGGTCCTTGCACTCGGGGATCGAGACCCAGGAGTCGCGCGGGAAGCTGATGGCGGTGGCCTTCTCGCCGCCCGCCGACAGATGCAGCACGATCGCGGTGTCGGAGCGCTCGCCCTCGATGTGGCTGCCGTAGCCGCCGTTCTTGCCCGCGCGGGTGTCGGATCCGAGGACGAGGATGTTGACGGAGCTGTCGAGCTTCTTGGGGCGGTTGGCCTCGATGATGTTGCCCGGGTCCGTCTCCTGCTTGATGTTCCCCGCGAACTTGTAGTAGAAGCCGTAGGCCGTCAGGCTGCCGAGGACCAGGCAGGCCGCGAGCCCGATGGACACCCACTGGATGATCTTCCAGGCCTTGCCTTGCGGGGCTGTCGTGTCGTAGGCGCCGCTGATCTCCGGGGTCTCCAGAAATTCGAGGTCGTAGTCGATTCCGCCGCGCATGAACCCGCCCGAGTCCCGGAGTGTTTCAAGGTGTGCAGCAGTATGGCGGAAGTGTTCGGTTCTTGTCGTCGTGTCCGGTGTGATGCGGAGAATTCCGTGATCATCGGTGTTTGTTTGTCCGGATTCCGGGGTGGCGGCGCGGGGATCGGTAGGCTTGGGCGCCGTGAGCCCCGAGCAGCAGTCCGTGCACGTCACCGTCGTCCTGCCCTGTTACAACGAGCAGGACCATGTCGTCGACGAGGTCGAACGCATCACCAAGGCGTTGGACGCCAGCGGCCAGACCTATGAGCTGCTCGCGTTCGACGACTGCTCCACCGACGAGACGCTCGCCCGCCTCCGCGAGGCCGAGCCGCGCTTCCCGCACCTGCGCGTCATCCCGTTCCACCACAACAGCGGGTCGGGCACGATCCGGCGGGTCGGCAGCCAGCAGGCGCGCGGCGAGATCGTGGTGTGGACCGACGCCGACATGAGCTACCCCAACGACCGGATCCCCGAGCTCGTCGAGATCCTCGACACCGACCCGACCGTCGACCAGGTCGTCGGCGCGCGGCGCACCGAGGAGGGCACGCACAAGCTGCTGCGGGTCCCCGCCAAGTGGATCATCCGCAAGATCGCCGAACGGCTGTCCGGGTCGGCGATCCCGGACCTGAACTCCGGGCTGCGCGCGTTCCGCCGCGAGGTCGCCAGGCCCTATCTTCGGCTGCTGCCGCCCGGGTTCTCCTGTGTCACCACGATCACCCTGGCGTTCCTGTGCAACCAGCACGGCGTGCGGTACCTGCCCATCGACTACGCCAAGCGCGCGGGCACGTCGAAGTTCCACTTCACCAAGGACGCCTACCGCTACATCCTCCAGGTGCTGCGGATGATCATGTACTTCAACCCGCTCAAGGTGCTCATGCCGCTCGCGCTGTGGCTGCTCGGCCTCGCGGTGGTGAAGGGCCTGCTCGACCAGTTCACGCACAACCTGCTGTACCTGTCGAACAACACCATGCTCATGTTCATGAGCGGGCTGCTCACCGCGTCCCTCGCGCTGCTCGCCGACCTCATCGTCCGCTCGCGCGGCGACGCCTAGGGCCGCGGCGGATGCGGATCGCGCTCGTCGGCCCGGCCTTCCCCTACAAGGGCGGCGGGGCACGGCACACCACGGAGCTGGCCCGCCGCCTCGCCGCGGCGGGGCACGAGGTCGTCCTCGAGTCGTGGAAGGCGCAGTACCCGGGGTTCCTCTATCCGGGGCAGCAGACGATCGACGTCCCCGAGGGCGACCTCTTCCCGGGCACCCACCGGAGGCTGTCGTGGCGCCGCCCTGACGGGTGGTACCGGACGGGCAGACGGCTGCGCTCCTACGACCTCGTGGTCTTCGCCGTCCTGTCGTCGGTGCAGGTGCCGGCCTACCTGGGGATCCTGCGCGGAATGGGCCGCGCCGCCCGGCAGCGGGCGGTGGCGCTGTGCCACAACGTCCTGCCGCACGAGCCCAAGCCCTACGACCGGCCGCTCATGCGGGCGCTGCTCGGCAGGGTCGGGGCGGTCCTCACGCACACCCCTGAGCAGGCCGCCCTTGCCGGGAGCCTGACGGACGCGCCGGTGGCGGTCGCGGAACTGCCGATGCACCTGCCCGCGGCGTCGCAGGAGGGCGCGGGACGGGTCGGGGGAAGCGGGCTGCTGTTCTTCGGGATCGTCCGGCCCTACAAGGGGCTCGACGTCCTGCTGCGCGCGCTGCCCGAAGGGGTGCGGCTGACCGTGGCGGGGGAGTTCTGGGCGGGACTCGAAGAGGCGCGGGAGCTGATCGGCGCGCTGGGGCTGTCCGAGCGGGTGGATCTCCGGCCGGGATACCTCCCCGCGGAGGAGATCCCCGGGATACTGCGCGCCGCCGACGCCCTCGTCCTTCCCTATCGCGCGGCCACGGCCTCCCAGAACGTCATGATGGCGTTCGAGCACGGCGTGCCGGTCGTCGCGACGCGGGTCGGGGGGTTCGCGGCGCAGATCCGGGACGGGGTCGACGGGGTGCTCGCCGAGCCGGACGACGCCGCGTCGCTGCGCGCGGCGATCGAGAAGCTGCTGGCCGATCCCGACGGGTTCCGGGCGAGGGTGGTGCGTCCCGATCCGGAACCCGTCTGGACGGCCTACCTGGCGGCGCTCACGGGCCCTCGGGCCCGGTAGGCGCCGACCGGCTAAAGGTGCGGGTCGATCGCGCTGAGCAGGGCGCGCTTCGGCTTCGCCCCGACGATCTGGGCCACCACCTCGCCGCCCTTGTAGAGGTTGAGGGTGGGGGCGCTCAGGATCCCGTAGGCGCGGGCCGTCTCGGTGCTGCTGTCGATGTCGACCTTGACGATCTTGAGTCGTCCGGCGTACTCGGCGGCGATCTGCTCCAGCACGGGGGCGACCATCTTGCAGGGAGCGCACCATTCGGCCCAGAAGTCCACGAGGACGGGAAGGTCGGCTTCAAGCACCTCTGCTGCGAAGTTCGAGTCGGTGGCCGTGGTCGTTGCGGTCACGAGGTCTCCTCAAGGCGGTGGTCGTCCTCGGGGACAAGGCCGCGCGGCGCCGGTTGATTCCCGCTCCGCGGGCTTTCCTGGGGCGCTTTCTGGAGCCGTCCCACGCCCGCCCAGATCAGGTCGGCGATCGTGAGGACGGCGCGCGAGGCCAGGGCCAGGACGAGCGCGTCGGCCTGCCCCATCACGGGGCCGAGGGCGAGCACGAGGGCGGCCTCCCGGGCGCCGAGGCCGCCCGGCGCGAGGATCACCAGGAACCCGACGACGTAGGCCAGCGCGTACGCGCCCCCCGCCAGCAGCACGGACCCCGAGGGCGCCAGCAGCCACAGGTGGACCGCGAAGAACAGCCAGCCCAGCAGGGTCCAGGCCACCGCAGCGGCCATCGCGCGGGCCGGGACGGCGCTGTCCAGCACTGGCCTCCGCACGAGGCGCAGCGCGAGGTTCAGCGCCCAGGTGACGACCCGGGGGTGCAGGCACGCCAGCAGCACCGGGGTGAGCGCGGCCGCCCACCAGTAGGCGCGCAGGGCCTCTGCCGAGGTCAGCGGCAGTGCGGCGGCCGCGGTGAGGCACCCCGTGGCGACGGTCGTGGCCATCGCCAGGACCGTCGCGCTCGCCGACGCGGTGCGGGCCACGCCGTAGGGCCGGGCGAGCTCCACCTGGCCCACCAGCGCCCAGACGGAGCCGGGCACGTACTTGCCGAGCTGGCCGAGGAACATGATCCTGGTGGTGGCGCGGACCGGCAGGGGGGCTCCGCACCCGGCGAGCAGGGCCCGCCAGCCCAGCATCCAGCAGCCGAGGCCCGCGAGGCCCGCGGCGAGGGCGCCGACAAGAGCGCTGGGGGACATCCGGGACAGGGCGTCGACGATCGACGGCCACTGGGACGCGATGCCGTACAGGCAGCACCCCAGCGCGGTCAGAACGAAGATCGACTTGAGCCGGCGGGAGTTCACTCGGCCAGCCTACGGGGGAGAACGCTCCGAGTAGGCTCTGTGATCTGCTCCGGACGGTCGGGTCAGACGCTGTCAGAAAGGTGTGGCGTGGAAGCGATTCTCCTTGTCGGGGGTAAGGGCACGAGGCTCCGGCCGCTGACGATCTCCACTCCCAAGCCGCTGCTGCCGACCGCGGGCGTGCCCTTCCTGGCGCACCAGCTGGCCAGGGCCAGCGCGGCGGGGGTGACCCGGATCGTCTTCGCCACCTCGTACCGGTCGGAGATGTTCGAGGCGGCCTTCGGCACCGAGGCGTACGGGCTCGAACTCGTCTACGTGGACGAGCGGCGCCCGCTCGGCACCGGCGGGGCGATCCGGAACGCGGCCCAGGCCCTCGTCAGCAAGCCCGACGACCCGGTGCTGGTGCTCAACGGCGACATCCTGTCGGGGCACTCGATCCCCGATCAGGTCCAGACGCACCTGGAGTCCGAGGCCGCGGTCACCCTCCACCTGACCGAGGTGGACGACCCGTCCCGGTTCGGCGTGGTGCCGACCGCCCCGGACGGCAGGGTGACGGCGTTCCTGGAGAAGACGAACAACCCGATGACGAACCGGATCAACGCCGGGTCGTACGTGTTCCGCCGCGAGGTCATCGACACGATCCCGTTCAACGAGGTCGTCTCGGTCGAGCGGGAGACCTTCCCCGGCCTCATCGCGTCCGGCGAGACCGTCATGGGTTTCGTGGACGCGCACTACTGGCTCGACGTCGGCACCCCGTCGGCGTTCGTGCGCGGCTCCTGCGACCTCGTCACGGGGCTGCTGGAGTCGCCGGCGCTGCCGGGCAAGCCCGGTCCGATGCTGGCGCTGGAGGGCGCGAACGTGTCGCCGCGCGCGGTCGTCACGGCGGGCACGGTCGTCGGCTGCGACGCGACGATCGAGGCCGGCTCGACCGTCAGCGGCAGCGTCCTGTTCGACGAGGCGGTCGTCGCCAAGGGCGCGTGGGTGCGCAACTCGGTGCTGGGCCGGGGCGCGCGGGTCGCGTCCGGCGCGATGCTCGACGGGGCGATCCTGGGCGACGGCGCGGTGGTCGGCCCGGGCAACGAGCTCGGCGACGGCCTGCGGCTGTGGCCGGGCATCGAGCTGCCGCCGACCGCGGTCCGTTTCTCCAGCGACGTGTAGTGCCCCTGCGCGTCTGGGAGGCGCCGTGGCCGGTGCGGCCGCGGCGCACCCTCGCGGTGTTCCGGCGGGGTCCGCACGACCCCGCCTACCGGGTGACGCCCGACGGGACCGTCTGGCGCGCCTCGCACACCCCCGAGGGCCCCGGGACGCTCGCGGTGGCCGCCTCCGGCGGGCACGTGGAGGCCGAGGCGTGGGGGCCCGGCGCGGACTGGCTGCTGGAGTCGCTGCCCGCGCTGCTGGGCGCCGAGGACGACCCGGACGCGCTCGTCCCGATCGACGACGTCGTGCGGGACGCGGCCCGGCGGTTCCCGTTCCGGATAGCCAAGTCCGGGCTGGTCTTCGAGGCGCTGGTCCCGGCCGTCCTGGAGCAGAAGGTGCCGGGCGCTGAGGCGTGGCGCGCCTGGGGGTATCTCCTGCGGCGGTTCGGCGAGCCCGCGCCGGGCGCGCCGCAGCTGCGGGTGCCGCCGCCGCCCGAGGTCTGGGCGCGGATCCCGTCGTGGGAGTGGCACAGGGCCGGTGCGGAGGCGGTGCGGGCGCGGACCATCATCGGGGCGAGCCGGGCGCGGCTGGACGCGGACCCGTCGCGGCTGCCGAAGCTGCCGGGCGTCGGCCCGTGGACGACCGCCGAGGTTCGGCAGCGCGCGTTGGGCGACCCGGACGCGGTGTCGGTCGGCGACTACAACCTTCCGGGGATCGTCGGCTGGGCGTTCCTGCGCCGCAAGGTGGACGACGCGGGCATGCTCGAACTCCTTGAGCCGTACCGGGGGCAGCGTTACCGCGTGTCGGTCCTGCTCCAGCTCGCGGGGTACGCCCCGCCGCGCCGCGGACACCGGCTGAGCGTCCGGGACTATCGCCGATTTTGAGGGCTTTCTTTAAGTTCGCATGACTTTTGGTTCTTGCGGGGGGTCTGCCCTGTTCCCACTATGACGCTTGGCATAGAGTGCGCCCATGGAGAGCGCAGTGAGTGAATCCGGGCTGCGCCGCGCACTGGCGCGCGCCCGCGACGGGAAGACCCTCGACCAGGCCGAGGCCGCGGTTCTGCTGCACGCCCGAGGCGACAGCCTCGACGCGCTGCTGACCTACGCCGCGCGCACCCGCGACGCGGGCCTGCGCGACGCCGGGCGCCCCGGCGTCATCACCTACAGCCGCAAGGTGTTCATCCCGCTGACGCGGCTGTGCCGCGACCGCTGTGGATACTGTACGTTCGCGACCGCCCCTGGCAAGCTCCCGGCCCCGTTCCTGAGCCCCGACGAGGTGCTCGACATCGCCCGGCAGGGCGCCGCGCTCGGTTGCAAGGAAGCCCTGTTCACCCTCGGCGACCGCCCCGAGGACCGCTGGCACCAGGCCCGCGAGTGGCTCGACGAGCAGGGCTACGACGACACGCTCTCCTATGTGCGCGCGATGGCCATCCGCGTCCTTGAGGAGACCGGCCTCCTTCCGCACCTCAACCCCGGCGTCCTGTCCTGGCGCGACTTCCAGCGGCTCAAGCCCGTCGCGCCGTCCATGGGGATGATGCTGGAGACCACCGCGACCCGGCTGTTCACCGAGAAGGGCGGCCCGCACTACGGCTCGCCCGACAAGGACCCCGCCGTGCGGCTGCGCGTCCTCGAGGACGCCGGCCGTTGCAACGTTCCGTTCACCACGGGCATCCTCATCGGCATCGGCGAGACCATCGAGGAACGCGCCGACGCGCTCTTCGCCATCCGCCGGACCATGCGGGAGTACGGGGCGATCCAGGAGGTCATCGTCCAGAACTTCCGGGCGAAGCCCGACACGGCGATGCGCGGCACCCCGGACGCCGAACTCGAGGAGCTCGCCGCGACGATCGCCGTCGCCAGGCTCGTCCTCGGGCCGAAGGCGCGCATCCAGGCGCCGCCGAACCTCCTGGACGAGGAGTACGCGCTGTTCCTGCGCGCGGGCATCGACGACTGGGGCGGCGTCTCACCGCTCACGCCCGACCACGTCAACCCCGAGCGGCCGTGGCCGCAGATCGAGGAGCTCGCCGCGCGCACCGCCGCCGCCGGGTTCACCCTGCGCGAGCGCCTCACCATCTACCCCGAGTACGTGAAGAAGGGTGAGCCCTGGCTCGACCCGCGCCTCCTCGCGCACGTCCGGGCGCTCAGCACGCCCGACGGCCTCGCCGACGAGGACGCCGTGGTCGAGGGCCGCAGCTGGCAGGAGCCGGACGGCGGCTTCGCCGAGACGGGCCGCACCGACCTGCACACCGCCATCGACACCGAAGGCCGCACCTCGGACCGCCGCGACGACTTCGACGAGGTCTACGGCGACTGGGACGCGCTGCGCGAACGCGTCCGCGTCCCCGAGCGGTTCGACGCCGACGTCAAGGCCGCGCTCGCCGCCGCCGAGAAGGACCCGGGCGGCCTGTCCGACACGCACGCCCTGGCCCTCCTGCACGCCGACGGCCCCGAGCTGGCGGCCTTGGCGAAGATCGCCGACGACCTGCGCCGCGAGGTCAACGGCGACGAGGTCACCTATGTCGTCACCCGGAACATCAACTTCACCAACGTCTGCTACACCGGTTGCCGCTTCTGCGCCTTCGCCCAGCGCCGCACCGACGCCGACGCCTACTCGTTGTCGCTCTCCCAGGTCGGCGATCGTGTCGACCAGGCGTGGGAGGCGGGCGCGACCGAGATCTGCATGCAGGGCGGCATCCACCCCGACCTGCCCGGCACCGCCTACTTCGACCTGGCCCGCGAGGTGAAGAGCCGGCGGCCCGACATCCACCTGCACTCCTACAGCCCGATGGAGGTCGTCAACGGGACGGCCCGCACCGGCCTGTCGCTGCGCGAATGGCTCATCGCGGCCAAGGAGGCCGGGGTGGACTCCCTGCCGGGCACCGCCGCCGAGATCCTCGACGACGACGTCCGCTGGGTCCTGACCAAGGGCAAACTCCCCACCTCGGCCTGGATCGACGTGGTCAAGACCGCCCACTCGGTGGGCCTGCCCACCACGTCGACGATGATGTACGGCCACGTCGACACCCCCGCCCACTGGGTGGCCCACCTCAAACTGCTCCGGTCGATCCAAGAGGAAACAGGCGGCTTCACCGAGTTCGTCCTGCTCCCCTTCGTCCACCACAACGCCCCCATCTACCTGGCCGGCATCGCCCGCCCGGGCCCCACCGTCCGCGAGAACCGCGCCGTCCACGCCCTCTCCCGCATCCTGTTGCACGGCGCCATCGACAACATCCAGACCAGCTGGGTGAAGCTCTCCGACGACCTCTGCACCGAAGTCCTCCAAGGCGGCGTGAACGACCTGGGCGGCACCCTCATGGAGGAGACCATCTCCCGCATGGCCGGCTCCGGAAACGGCAGCTTCAAGACCATCTCCTCCCTGGAGGAGATAGCCGCCCGCGCCGGCCGCCCCGCCACCCAACGCACCACGACTTACGGCCGCCCCACCCAGGAACGCCTGGACGCCGCCCGAAAGACCAACGGCGTAGGCCACTTCCTGCCTTTCGTCACCAACTGACAAAACGAAGGCCCCCGGCAACTCACGTAGCCGGGGGCATCGCGCAGGTGCGACTGGGGTCAGATGCCGCCGCTGCGAATGCGGGAGGTCAGGCCGCGCAACTGGCCGCGAGTGACGTTCAACTGCGCGCGTTCAGGGCTCTTGGAGTCGCGGATGCCCACGCCTCCGCGCAACTCGCCGAGCTCTACACAGTCGCTGCCCTGCGGAGCGCTGTAGGAACTCTTGCGCCAGATCACGGTCAGAACCTCGTCGCGGTGGATCATGTGTCTGGTCACTCCTTGATGATGGCGGCGATGAGTGCTGCCGACGGATCCTCAGGAAGGGCGGTGCTGACGATGCCCTCGTGCAGGAGGCTACAGCGCCTCCCTTGGGCGATCTCCTCCAGATATAGGCCGCCGGCGATCGTCTCCAGGTAGACGACGTCCGGTTCGATGGGGCTCGCGAAGCTGAAGATGACGAAGCTGCCGCCCGTTCTGCCGGGATGTAGACCGGCGGAGCTCTCCAGCACGCGAATGCCGATGTTCGACCGTCGCGCCGCCGTCAGCAGCGCCTCCAGTTGTTCGCGCATCACTTCTCCGTCCCCGATGGGGAGCCGGAGAGCGGTCTCGTCGAGCACGATCGAGAGCTTCGGCGCGGATGGGCGGGTGAGCAGGGCCTGGCGGGTAAGACGGGCCTGCACTCGCCGCTCGATCAGGTCGGGATCATCCTCCTGCATGATCGCGCGAGCGTAGGCGGGCGTTTGGAGCAGACCGGGAATGAACGATGTCTGATAGCTCCTGATTTCGGTCGCCGCATCCTCGCACTGCGCATAGGAGCCTCCGACGACGTCGCCGTACGCCGACCACCATCCGCGCACCCGGACGTCTTGGACGAGCTGGACCAGCGCGAGCCGGAGCGCCTGGTCGGTGCCGCCGTACGCGTCGAGGATGCGCTGCACATCGTCCGCTGAGGGTGCCCCGCCGCTCGTCTCGATCCTGACGAGCTTCGGCCGACTCCAGCCGAGAAGATCTGCGGCCTGCTGCGGCGTCAATTCGGCAGATTCGCGAAGTTTGCGCAGTTCCGCCGACAGCCGTCGGTGCCGGACCGTCGGCCCGCCCACCGTCTCGTTCACCGAGAAATCCGCCATCTCCGCAGGTGCCATACGCCGCAGTCTCCCACTGTGACGGAGCGTCGCGGGGTGTTACTGGCCAGATCGGGCCACGAAACTCTGACTTGTTCACACCTTCATTGACTTGTTAATGCCATCCTGTTCCCGTGCATGACATCGCTCAGCGTAGTCGTCCGAAAGCAGTCAGGAGTGTGGTGATGTATCAATCGAGACTCGGCCTCATCGGGTTCAGCCACCTGAAGCCGGACGTTCGGATGCCCGCACGGGCGCGAACCTGGGTGGCGGAGGCCGCCGTCAAGTATGCGACTCCCTGCGCGATCGACACACTTCGCCTCCTCACCTCGGAGGCCGCCACCAACGCAGTCCAGTACGGGGGCGCCGGGATCGTGCGGATCTCGCTGCTGCACGGGCCGGGCGTGCTGCGAGTCGAGGTGTCCGACGAGGGCGGCGGAATCCCTGTGCCCCGGATCGCCGAAGACGACGACGAAGACGGCCGCGGCCTCTTCCTCCTCGACGCCCTCGCCCTCTCCTGGGGCCACACCCCCGCCCCTGACGGCAAGGGCACCACGGTCTGGTTCGAAATCGACCCGGACGCGTCCGCCTGACGAGCGGCAGCCGAAACCCAGCCCGTCACGAACCCCGTAGGACCCAGGGCGCCTCGCCCGAAGGCCTAGCCCAGGAAGGACCCCGCCCATGTGCGACCGCATCGGCACTCCGCCGCCCCGCTCCGCCTCCTCCACGGCGAACAACGCCCCCCGCCCCCTCGACCAGCGCGCCCTCCGCGCGAGCTTCCCCGAGGTCCTCGCCCTCTGGTTCGGCGAGTCCACCCGCGTCTGGCGCGCCCTCGTCCCCCTGTCCGGCCGCGACACCTGGATCACCGCCCCCACCCTCGAAACCCTCGGCCACGCCCTCTGGACCACCCTCCGCACCCGTCCCCCCTCCGCCCCCGCCCTCCCCGGCCCCTACGCGACCCGCGCCACCCCCTTCCCCGACCCGGCCCGTGCACCCCGGCCCCTTCCGCCCCACCCCGCACCCGTCATCTCTCCCGCACCAGGCACACTTCGAGCCCCAACCCCTCGCCCCGCCCACACCCTCATCCCGGCGGCGGACCCGCCGCCCCAGCCCGCCGACGACTACCGGCCCGGCCTCGACCGCTCCCGACGCGCCCCCGCCCCGAAGCGCCCCGGCCTCCTCGCCCGCTTCGGCAACCGCCTCCGCTCGCACCTGACCGCCGCATAGCCGCCGGCCCGGCTAGCCCTCGCCTTCGAGGCTCTTGAGGAACTTGTACATGCCGGAGGAAGGGTTGTCGTGCGGGAATCGGGTCTCGCTCTGCCGATGCCCCTTGTCGAGGAGAATCGCGCTCCTCGCCGCCTGCTTCCTCAGCGGCATGTAGAGAGCGGCATCGATGCTCTTCCCCGTCCGGCTGTCCAGAGAGCGTGAAAGACTCTCGGCCGGATTGGTGTCGATGAACGCCCCGTGCTGCTTGTGGTGCAGGATGAGCCACAGCTCGAAACAGGGGTTCGATATGGCGAGATTGATTCCACTCGACTCGGCGAGGTTGACGGCTTGGGCGAGATGCGGATGGTTTCGCGGCCACTCGACATCGAAGATGCACCAGCACTCGTCGATCTCGGGATCGCCGACATGTTCACGGGCCATCTTGACCGGCGTGAGCGGAACTCCCTGCTCTGGATGGATCCGGATATCCAGTGCGGTGTTCTCCGCTATATGAGGCAATCGCTTCAGGCCATTGATGTAGTCCGGTTCGGAATTCTGCCCTTCGCAGAAGACCATGATGGTCCTCAGCTCTTTTCTGCTGCCGGCGGTCCTGCGCAGCGGCTTGGCGCCGCGACGTTGCCGAGAGCCCATCAGCCGATCAGTCCGAGCGCGCGGAGAAGCAGCGTCTGATCGACCTGGGGGAGCGCACCGAAACGGCCGTGCAGGTAGGCGTTCTCCAGGTTCTGCGATCTTCGCACCCGCTCGCCCGCGAAGTCCGACAGCGCACCCAGCCGGGTGGATCCGTCGGCCTTCTTCTCGGTCAGCCAGACCTCGTCCCTGTTCAGGTGGTTCAGCAGACTGGTGTCGTGTGAGGTGAAGATCAGCTGTGCCGCGCGCGGGTTGGTCGCGGGGCTGTGGAAGATCTTCAGTAGCTCGGCGGACAGGGTCGGATGCAGGCTCGCGTCAAGTTCGTCGAAGAGCACGATCGACCCTCGCCGGAGTGCGGAGAGTACGGGCCCGATGGTGTTGAACCATGACCTTGTGCCCTCCGACTCGATCTCCAGATCGAAGGGAACGCTCTCGTCCGTCGACTTGTGAAGGAGCCGGATCTTGCGACGGGTCACTCTTTCCCCGTCGGAGCGCCGCAACTCGTCCGTGTCGATGACGACGTCCTCGATCCCCAGATCCGCGAGCCGGAGCATGGCCAGGGCCTGGTCGCGATCCGTGGACGAGGTCTCGCTGATCTCGCTCTCTTCGAAGAGCGCCAGCTGGTCGGGCGGGTTGTCGAACCAGCGAGCCGTCGGAGAGATCGACCTGTTCCGGGCCATCAGCCGGGGCGTTCGGTAGCCTTTTGCCGAAAACGGACTGCCGAGGACGTTGCCCGCGCTGCCCAGAATCTGCACTTCTTGGAGTTCCTGTGCAAATCTCCGGACCAGCGGTTCGTCGAACCTCTTGGCAACGGACAGGGCGAGCGTCCGATCGGTCATGAGGCCTCTCGTGCCGGATATGGCCCCGAGCCCTCGTTGTAGCTTGAGCTCCGGCCCCTCCCTTTCGAAAATTCGCCTGCGCTTTTTCTCCGGATAGTGAAAGAGGCCCTCGTAGATGACGTGTTCCGAGTCGACTTCCAGGATGTATTCGAACCTGATGTCGTTGATGGTGATTTCGGCGGTAAATTCGCTGGGTATGGCCCGGCCGTTGCGAAAAATGAAAGGTTCGACCGGGATTTCTTCTTCCCAGGCGTACACGGAGTTGCGGACGGCGTCGCACAGCCAGGCAAGGGCCGAGATCACGTTCGATTTGCCGGAGGCATTCGGCCCGTAGATCGCGGCCACCGGCAGCAGGCTCTCGCCGAGCATCGGCGCATGCCGGGCCTCCGCCCGGTCGTGATCGATCGCGACCATCGAGAGTTCGGCCGGCTCCCTGATGGAGCGGTGGTTGGACGCCTCGAACCTGATCAGCACAACGTCACCCTACCCGCGCCGTACCTGCGGATACAGGCCTCAGATCGCAAAGATCGTACGGAATCGTGCTCCTGAGAGCACCTGGCCAGCTGGAGGATGACGCTCTGGGATCGCCGGCCGACGTGTACGGCAAGCTGTGCGCCTGGAGATGCGGACGTCAGCGAAGTAGGGCTGCGCGCAAGGTCGGGTTCCGCAAGGCGTGGTCCTTCAGCCCTCGGCCCCTATGGACACCCGCCCCTCTTCGAAGGCGGCGCCTGCGGGGCCGGGAACGCCAGGGCCATCGCCCGGAGGAGGGTGGTCTTGCCCGAGGCGTTGCGCCCGGCGAGGACGGTCCATCCGGCGTGGCCGCCGTCGGGCCGGATGAGATCGAGATCGACCGAACGCGGGCCGGTGAAGCCCATTGCCATCGGTCAGTCTCAGCCGGGACACGGACATGGGGCGGCTCTACGCGTTCGCCTGTGGCCTGAGGGAAGCACCGGCACAGGGCAGGGGACCGGGGAAAAGGCTCAGGGCCGTCGGACCCTGGGGTCTGACGGCCCTGTTCGGGCGGGGCATGGGGGTCAGGCTTTGGTGAAGGTGTTCTTGGCCCAGAGGTAGGAGAGGGCGGTCAGGGCGATGCACCAGGCGAGGGAGATGTAGGCGTTGTTGCCGATTTCGGTGCCGAGGAGGAGGCCTCGGGTGGTTTCCATGATGGGGGTGAAGGGCTGGTAGTCGGCGAACCAGCGGAGGACGGTGGGCATGGAGTCGGTGGGGACGAAGCCGCTGCCCAGGAAGGGGAGGAGCATGAGGAACATGGGGCTGCTGCCCGCGGCTTCGGGGGTGGGGGAGGCGAGGCCGAGGGCCACGGCGATCCAGGAGATGGCGAAGGCGAAGAGGGTGAGCAGGCCCAGGACGGCGAGCCACTCGACCGCGGAGGCGTTGGGGCGGAAGCCGAGGGCGTAGGCGATGGCGAGGAGGGCGGCCATGCTGAGGAGCTGCTGGATGACGCTGGCGGCGACATGGCCGGTCAGGACCGACGCTCGGGAGATGCGCATCGTCTTGAAGCGGGCGACGATGCCTTCGGTCATGTCGGTCGCGACCATGACGGCGGTGCCGGCCACGGCCGTGGAGGCCGCCATCAGCAGGATGCCGGGGACGATGTAGGCGATGTACTCGGCGCGTCCGCCGCCGATGCCTTCACCGAGGGTGCCGCCGAGGACGTAGACGAACAGGAACAGGATGATGATCGGCGTGATGACGAGCTGGACGGTCATGGCCGGGTAGCGGACGAGGCGCTTGAGCTGGCGGCGGATCATGGTGGACGAGTCGCGGGCGGCGAGGGCGAGGGCGCTCATGGGGGGATCTCCCTGGGGGTTTCGGCGCGGGGGCGGAGGGGCGTTCAGTGCTGGGCGGGGGCTTCGGGGCGGCCGGTGAGGGTGAGGAAGACGTCGTCGAGGTCGGGGGTGTGCACGTTCATCTCGGCGACGTCGATGGCGCGCTCGTCCAGGAGGGCGAGGAGTTCGCGGACGGCGCGGACGCTGCCGTCGCTGGGGACCTGGAGGGTGAGGGTCTCGGGGTCGGGCGTTCCGGCGGCGAGCGCGGATCCGGCCGCGTCGAGGAGCGCCGCGTCGGCGAACTTGAGTTCGATGTGGCCGCCGGGGATGAGGCGCTTGAGCTCGTCGGCGGTGCCCTGGGCGATGAGCTTCCCGTGGTCGAGGAGGGCGATGCGGTCGGCGAGCTGGTCGGCTTCTTCGAGGTACTGGGTGGTGAGGAAGATGGTGGTGCCGTCGGTGACGAGGTCGCGGACGATCTGCCAGAGGGAGCGGCGGCTGCGGGGGTCCAGGCCGGTGGTCGGTTCGTCGAGGAAGATGAGGCGGGGGTCGCCGACGAGGGTCATGGCGAGGTCGAGGCGGCGCTGCATGCCGCCGGAGTAGGTGGAGGCGGGCTTGTGCGCGGCGTCGACGAGGTCGAAGCGCTCCAGGAGGTCGGCGGCCTTCCGCCGGCCGTCGCGCTTGGTCAGGTGGTGGAGGTCGGCCATGAGGAGGAGGTTCTCCTGGCCGGTGAGGAGCTTGTCGACCGCCGAGTACTGGCCGGTGACGCCGATCGCGCCGCGCACGTCGTCGGCCTGGCGGGCCAGGTCGAATCCGGCCACCCGCGCCTCGCCGTCGTCGGCGGTGATGAGGGTGGACAGGATCTGGACGGTGGTGGTCTTGCCCGCGCCGTTGGGGCCGAGCAGGGCGAGGATCGTGCCTTCGGGGACGTCGAGGTCGATGCCGTCCAGGACGGTCTTGTCGCCGTAGGACTTGCGGAGTCCGCGTGCGGTGATGGCCGGGTTCGTCATGGGGGGTGTCCTGCTCTCTTCGACGGGGCGGCGGTCAGAGGCTGCGGGCGGTGATGTCGCCCTGGGTGGTGGTGGCGTGGATGTCGAGGGTGGGGGTGCCGTCGTTCTTGAGGGTGTTGGTGATGCGGCCGTGGGAGGTGCCGGCGTCGAGGGAGGCCGAGACGCCTGGGGCGGTGGTGATGGTGATGTCGCCGGCCTGGGTGGTGAGGGCGACCTTGCCGGTGGTGGCTTCGGTGATGGTGATGTTCCCGCGCTGGGTGGTGAGGTCGGCGGGGCCGGTGAGGCGGCCGATCTCGATGTGGCCGTCGGTGGCGGTGAGGGTGATGCGGGTGGCTTCGTCGATCTTGATGTGGTGGTAGGCGCCGTCGAAGGCGATGTCGCCGAGCCGGCCGACGGCGCGGAGTTCGGTGGCGGCGGCCTTGCCTTCGGCGCTGGAGCCGGCGGGCAGCTGGACGGTCACCTCGATGGATCCGGGGGCGCCCAGGAGCTGGTTCTTGGCGGCCGGGCCCTCGATCCGCAGGACGCCGTCGGTGTAGGCGACGGTGGTCTGCTCGGCGGCCTTGACGTCACGGGTCTTGGTGGCGTCGGCGGGCAGGACCTCGACCACGGTGTCGGTGCGGTCGGCGGCGATGAGGCGGACTCGCCCGGCGGGGACGTTCAGGACGGCGGTGATCGGGGCGGGGGTGGCGAACTTCTGCATCGTGCTCTCCTGTGCTCTCGTGTCGGTCGTTGTTTCCGACATCGCAAAAGCTACGTTGCGTTCGAAGAACTGGCAACAAGCTTGTTGCACGATAAACGCATCATCGCAGGTGAATGCGCGAATATTGTTGCAATAGTCCTGCGAGCTAACGCAACAACCACGGGCATTGCGTTGCAATGGACTGAAAGTGAAAGCTATGGCGGAGCCGATTCCGGGTCGTGGCCGCCGCGTCGGCGGGCGCGCACGCGCGCCGTCGGGTCGCCGAGGTTGTCGGTGGGGAGGGGCAGACTGGGGGGATGCTGACGACGGTCGCGGTGGAGAACTATCGGTCGCTCAGGAGGCTCGTGCTGCCACTCGGGGCGCTGACGGTGGTGACGGGGGCCAACGGGAGCGGGAAGTCGAGTCTGTACAAGGCGCTCAGGTTGCTGGGAGAGGCGGGGAGCGGCGGAGCGGTGGGGGCGCTCGCACGGGAAGGGGGGTTGCCTTCGGCGTTGTGGGCGGGGGAGAGAGGCGGGCGGGAGGCCGGGGTGAGCCTCAAGTTGGGGTTCGCGGGGGACGAGTGCGGTTACGCGGTGGATTTCGGGTATCCGATCGCGACGGCGGGGGCGCCGGGGGTGCCTTCGCTGTTCAACCTGGATCCGGAGATCAAGCGGGAGTGCGTGTGGCACGGGCCGCTGCTGCGGCCCGCGGCGCTGCTGTCGGACCGGGCGGGGCCGCGGGTCAAGGTGCGGGGGGAGCGCGGCGGGTGGGAGACCGCGCCGAAGGGGCTGCGGCCCTACGACAGCATGCTCGGCGAGCTGGCGGGGCGGTCGCCCGAGCTGACCCGGGTGCGGGAGCTGCTGCGGTCGTGGCGGTTCTACGACCAGGTGCGCACCGACGCGGACGCGCCCGCTCGCGCCGCCCGCGTCGGCACCCGCACGCCGGTCCTGGCGTCGGACGGCGCCGACCTGGCCGCGGCCCTCCAGACCGTCCGCGAGATAGGCGACCACGAGGCGCTCGGCGAAGCCGTCGACGCGGCCTTCCCCGGCAGCGCCGTCGAGATCGGCGTGGACGAGGACGGCCGCTTCCTCCTCCGGCTCCGCCAGCCCGGCCTGCGCCGTCCGCTGGGCGCCGCGGAACTCTCCGACGGCACCCTCCGCTACCTCCTGTGGTCCGCCGCCCTCCTCACTCCCCGCCCCCCGGACCTCCTGGTGCTCAACGAACCTGAATCCTCCCTCCACCCGTCCCTCCTGGCCCCCCTCGCGTCCCTCCTCGCCACCGCCGCCCGCCGCACCCAGCTCCTCGTCGTCACCCACTCCCCGGCCCTCGCCGAGGCCCTCACCGCCCGCCCGCACCACGCCACCCTCGTGGAACTCCTCAAGAACGAGAACGGCGAGACCGAGGTGGCAGGCCGGGAGGGCCCACTGGACGAACCCCCCTGGCAGTGGCCCAAGCGCTGACGCGATCCCGTGCCGGCGGGCGCGCGCCGGGGGCCTGACGGAATTGGCGGGCGCCCCGCCGCGTTGGCGACTCCCGTGATCGGAGATCGGGCCCGCGAAGGGTGGGCATGATGAGGACCATGACGGGGTCGGGGACGGCTCGGCGGGACAGCCTGCTGGTGGCCTATGTGTTCACCGTGGTGATGGTGGCCACGACGTTGCCTACGCCGTTGTACGCGATCTATTCGGCGCGGCTGGCGCTGAATCCGTTGATGGTGACGGTGATCTACGCGGTGTACGCCGTGGGGGTGCTCGGGACGCTGCAGTTTCTCGGGCGGCTGTCCGACCATGTGGGGCGGCGGCCGGTGCTGCTGGCGGCGGTCGCGTTCTCGGTGGCGTCCGCGGTGGTGTTCGTGGCGACGAAGGGGCTGACCGGGCTGTTCGTGGGGCGGCTGGTCTCGGGGGTCTCGGCCGGGTTGATCACGGGGGCGGCCACCGCGTACATCGCGGAGCTGGAGTCGCCGCTGGGGGTGCGGAGCAAGGCCGGGGTCATGGCGACCGTGGCGAACATGGGCGGGCTCGGGCTCGGGCCGCTGA
The DNA here is from genome assembly GCF_003751225.1 of Actinocorallia herbida. Lineage (NCBI taxonomy): Bacteria > Bacillati > Actinomycetota > Actinomycetes > Streptosporangiales > Thermomonosporaceae > Actinocorallia > Actinocorallia herbida. The sequence continues at coordinate 8,374,194 of NZ_RJKE01000001.1, read as the reverse complement.
TCGCCGGGGTGCTCGCCGACCATGTGCCGCATCCGCTGGACGTGCCGTATCTCGCGGGGGCGCTGCTGCTGCTGCCCGTCGTGCTGGTGTTCGTGTGGCGGGTGCCGGAGACGGTGCGGGTCAGGGACGGGTTCCGGGCGGGGGTGGGGTTCCAGCGGATCGGGGTGCCGGCGGAGATCCGGGTGCCGTTCCTCGCCGCGGCGATCGCGGGGCTCGCCTCGTTCGCGCTGCTCGGGTTCACGACGGCGCTGGCGGGCCAGGTCCTGGCGGAGGGGCTGGGGAACAGGAGCCACCAGACGGCCGGGGTCGTCGCGTTCCTGCTGTTCGCGGCGGCCGCCGCCGCGCAGGTCGCCGCGGGCCGCTTCGTCCCCCGCACGGCGAGCCTGCTCGGCCTCGTGCTGATGACGTCGGGGGTCGTCGTGGTCGTCTCGGCGGTCGCGGCGGCGTCGCTGCCGGTGCTGGTCGCGGGGGTGCTCGTGGGCGGTGTTGGGGTCGGCCTCGCCTTCCGCGCGGGGCTCTCCTCGGTCACCGCGATCGCCCCGGAGGAGCGCAGGGGCGAGGTCATCTCGGCGTTCTTCATCGCCGCCTACATCGGGCTGACGATCCCCGTCGTCGCCGCGGGCGTCCTCGTCACCGCGACGACCCTGCTCGACGCGGCCATCGCGCTCGCCGTCTTCATCGGGGTACTCGCCGCGGCCTCGGCGGCGATCATCATGCGCGCGCCGCGCTGACGCCCCCGGTGACGGGCTCTCGAAGGACCCGGCTTCGCCGGGGAGCCCGCCACCGGGCCGGGGTCAGCCGTGCAGCTTGGGCATGACGTCGGAGGCGAACAGCTCCATCGTCGCGAGGACGTCCTCGGCGGGGAGGCCGCCCGGGTCGAAGACGGAGAGGTGGACGTCCGGGCGGAGGAGTTCCTCGACGGCCTGGAGCCGGTCGGAGACCTCGGCGGGGCTGCCGCAGATGGCGGGCCCGTCGATGAGCGAGGCGTAGTCGGCCTTCATCTGCCGCCCGGTCAGCGCGTTCACCCACTCGACGTATTGGACGAGGTAAGGCTCCCAGGTGTCCTTCGCGTCCTGGCTTCGCTCCTGGACGTGCACGTACGAGCAGCACCCGACGAACGCGCGCTCGCCGAACCCGTGCTCCTCCATGACCTCCCGGTAGAGCCGGACGGGCTCGGCGTACGCCTCGGGCGCGAGCAGGATGCTCGGCAGGAACAGCGGGTGGCCCTGCTCGGCGGCGCGCCGGATCGAGCCCTCGCTGAGGCCGCTGCCCATCCAGATCCGTGGCTCGGCCTGGAGCGGCCGGGGCTGGACCGTCACGTTCTTGAGCGGCGAGCGGAACCTCCCGGACCAGGTGACGGGCTGCGCGTCCGCGCTCCACAGGGCCTTGAGGAGCGCGAGCTTCTCGTCGAGGTTGTCGCGGTCCTCGGCCGGGTCGTAGCCGAAGGCCCGGTAGTCCTTGGTGGAGATGCCGCGGCCGACGACCATCTCCATGCGGCCGCCGGAGATGAGGTCGAGGGTGGCGAAGTCCTCGGCGACGCGGACGGGGTCGGCCATGGGCAGCAGGGTCACCGCGGGGGCGAGCCGGATCCGGCCGGTGCGCGCGGCGACGGCGGCGAGCATCACGCTCGGCGAGCTGACGATGTAGTCGTTGAAGTGGTGCTCGCCGATCGCGTACATCGTGAAGCCGAGTTCCTCCGCGCGCACCCCGGCCTCGACGATGGCCTGGTGCCGCGCGGCCTGCGAGACCCGCTCGCCGGTGCGCGGGTCGGGGAGGTGGTCTCCCAGGCTGAGGATGCCCAGTTCCATGTCTTTACCCCAATCAGGGAGAGCTTGTGTCATAACTGGAACTGATGTTAGTTTCAGTTTTAAGGCTGGTCAAGGCATGGGCGAAGGGATACCGATGACGAACTCCACGGATGTCCGGCAGGCGGACGCCGCGCACGGTCGGGAGATGGATCCGCGGCTGTTCCGCGAGGTCATGGGCGGCTTCGCGAGCGGCATCGTGGTGGTCGCGGGCATGGTCGCGGACGAACCCGTCGGGCTGACGTGCCAGTCGTTCACCTCGCTGTCGATGGACCCGCCGCTCATCGCGTTCTGCCCGGCGCTGTCCTCGGTGACGTGGCGGCGGATCCGTCCGACGGGGGCGTTCTGCGTCAACGTCCTCGCGGCGGAGCAGCGTGACGTGAGCGGGCTCTTCGGGCAGCGCCGGGACGACAAGTTCGAGCAGGTCCCGTGGCGGCGCGGCGTCTCCGGCGCCCCGCTGCTCGACGGCGCCGCGGCGCACATCGAGTGCGAGATCGCGGAGATCCACCCCGGCGGCGACCACGAGATCGTCGTCGGCCGGGTGGTGGCGCTGACGGGCGACGCCGAACGGATGCCCCTGCTCTACCACCGTGGCCGATACGGCGTCCTGGCACCGTGACCCACCGGTGCGTCGGCGATCTGGGCGGGTGGAATTCTCCGTTTTGTCGGTTTCTGGGCAATTGTGGTGGACTTCACAGGGAAGTCTTGCGGCCCTACTGAAACTGAACCTAGTATCAGGAATATCCGGAGAAGTACCCACCCCCTTCTCGTACGGAGGAGCCCCCTTGCCCAGAAGCGTCCCGCGCCCCGCCGTGGACATCGACGCGGCGGTCCGCCGCCACGCGGCGACCCGACCGGACGCCCTCGCGGCGGTCGGCGCCCGCACCCTGACCTGGCGGGAGCTCGACGAAGCCGCCGACCGGGCCGCCGCCCACCTCGCCGCCCAGGGTGTCGGCCCGGGCGACCGGGTGGGCTGGCTCGGCCAGAACGGGCCCGGCCACCCCGTCGTCCTGCTCGCCGCCTGGCGGCGCAGGGCGGCCCTCGTCCCGCTGAACTGGCGGCTGCCCGCCGCGGCCCTGCGCGAGGTCGCCGCCTCGCTCGGCCTGAAGCACGTGGTCGCGGGCGGTGAGTTCGCCGACCAGGCCCCGCTCGTCGGCGCCGCGTTCTCGCTGCTCGACCAGGCGGCCGAGGTCTGGCCGGACGTCGCCCCGATCGCCCCTCTGGAGGCGGAAGGCGGCGATGAGGCCGTCATCTACTTCACCTCGGGTTCGACCGGCGAGCCCAAGGGCGTCCCGCTGACCCGTGACGCGGTGGACGCGATGATCCCCTACGCCGACGTCCACGTCTTCTCGCAGGACGCCCGTGTGCTCATCGTCCCGCCGACGTTCCACGCCGCGGGCGCGTGCTGGTCCCAGTACTGCCTCGGCATCGGCGCGACCCTGCTCTACCCGTCCGACCCGAGCCCCGCCGGGCTCGTCCGCACCCTCGCGGAGCGGGAGGCCACCCACACGATCCTCGTGCCGACCCTGATCCGCATGATCGTCGACCAGCTGAAGGCGGAGCCCGTCCCGCTGCCCGCGCTGCGGCACATCGGCTACGGCGCCTCGCCCATCACCCCGACCCTGCTCGCCGAGGCGATGGAGGTGCTCGACTGCGGCCTCTGCCAGGTCTACGGGATGACGGAGGCGGGCGGCGGCCTCTGCTTCCTCACCGAGGAGGACCACCTTCCCGGGGCCGACCCGGCCAGGCTCGGCTCCGCCGGACGGCCCGGCGACGGCATCGACCTCAGCGTCCGGGACCTGCTGACGGGCGAGGAGGTCGCGCGGGGCACCGAGGGCGAACTGTGGTTCCGGGCCCCTTCGATGACCCTCGGCTACCTGGGCGCCGACCCGTCCCGCGGCGTCCTCGTCGACGGCTGGTTCAACAGCCGGGACATCGGCTACGTCGACGACGGCGGCTACCTCTTCGTCCAGGGCCGCTCCGACGACATGATCGTCACGGGCGGCGAGAACGTCCACCCGGGCGAGGTGGAGAACGTCATCGCCGCCATCCCCGACGTCTCCGATGCCGCCGTCTACGGGGTCCCCGACCCGCACTGGGGCCAGAAGGTCTGCGCCGCCGTGGTCCTGCGCGCCGGCGGCACGACCACCCCCGAGGAGATCCAGGACCACTGCCGGCTCCACCTGCCCGGCTACAAGACCCCGAAGCTCCTCCGCGTCCTCCCCGACCTTCCCCGCACGGCCACGGGCAAGACCTCCCGCCCCCAGCTCGTCAAGGACACCCTCGGCGACCCCGCCTAGGCTCCGCCGACGCCGCCAGGAGGCCCCGCCCGGACGGGCGGGGCCTTCCCGGTCTCAGGCCCGGGGAACGGGGTCGTAGTAGACGGAGCGGTACCAGACCGTGGCGATGGCCTCGATGGCCTCTTCGTCGGTGGGGGTGGGCATGTCGGGTTCTCCACCGGTGGCGAGCCAGGTCCAGCAGAAGGAGTCGATCATGGCGGCGATGGCGGAGGCGAGGAGGTCGGGGCGCGGCCCGTGGCGGTAGCCGGCCTGTTCGGCGGCGTGGATGCCCGCCAGCACGGCCCGGACGCCCGCGCTGCGGACCTCGCGCCAGCGCGCGTTGAACGACTCGTCGGTCATCGACATCTGGAACATGCCGATCATCTCGGCCAGGTACTCGCGGTAGGTGTGCCAGTAGACCCGGGCGGCGGCTCGGATGCCCTCCTCGGGGTCGTCGCCCTGGTTCTGGAACGACTTGACGAGGACCTCGCTCGAGAACTGGTCGAGGAGCGCCTGGAGCAGCTCCTCCTTGTTCTCGTAGTAGTTGTAGAAGGACCCTGACGACTTGCCCGCGGCCTGTGCGATGTCGGAGATCTTGGCGTTGAAGTAGCCCTTCTCCGCGAAGACCCGGCGCGCGGCGTCGAGGAACGCGGCCTCGGTCCGTCTGCCCTTCGGGGTGGGTGGCATCGCCGGGCTCCTCCGTCTCGCGTGGCGGGCGCGCCCGTTCCGTGCGGTCGCGACGGGATCAGAGTGTAGGCCCGGGACCCGGCTTCCTTCACGCCCTTGACTGAAACTGAATTTAGCATCAGAATTTTTCCCGGGCCAGTCACGGTGGACGGACTGCGCCGGATCGAAGGGGAGACACGATGGCGATGATGAGCAGGGAGGCCTACCTGGCCTCGCTCGAAGACGGCAGGCGGGTGTTCGCCGAGGGTGAGGAGGTCAAGGACCTCAGGTCGCACCCCCAGTTCGTCCAGGCGATCGAGCTGGTGGCCGAGGGCTATGCGAAGCACTACAAGCCGGGCGAGGACGCCTGCGGGCCCTACTTCGCCGTTCCGCACGGCAAGGACCAGCTCAAGGAGATCCTCCAAGAGCTCCTCGACTGGGACATGGTGACCGTGACGACGTCCCAGGGCCTGCTCGCGCTGCTCACCGCGGCGGCCAGGATCCGGCCGGCCAGCGCGGTCTACGCCGACCGGATCGAGGGGTACTTCGAGCTCTGCAAGGCGCAGGACCTGCGCTGCGTCCAGGCGATCACCGACGCCAAGGGCGACCGCAGGCTCTCCCCGAGCGGCCAGGACGACCCCGACGCCTATGTCCGGATCGTCGAGCGCCGCCCGGACGGGATCGTGGTCCGCGGCGCGAAGCTGCACATCTCGTCGGCGTCGGTCAGCCACGAACTCGTGGTGATGCCGACGAAGAAGATGAAGCCGGGCGAGGAGGACTACGCGGTCGCCTGCGCGATCCCGGTCAACGCCCCCGGCGTCAAGATCGTCAACACCAGTTTCGCGCCCCGCGAGCGGCACCAGGACTTCCCCGTGAGCTCCCGGCACAACATGCCCGAGGGCTTCGTCATCCTGGACGACGTGTTCGTGCCGAACGAGCGGGTGTTCCTCGCCGGCGAGGTCGAGCACTCCGCGACCTTCGCGCACTCGCTCGGCCTGTGGGAGCGCCTCGGCGCGACCGCCCATCTCGCCGAGTACGGCGACACCCTCGTCGGCCTCGCCCAGCTCATCGCCGAGGCCAACGGCACCGAGCGGGTCTCCCACATCCGGGAGAAGATCGCCGAAATGGTGATCTACGCGACGCTCGTGCGGGCGGGTCTCGAGGCCGCGATCGCCAACGCGGAAGCGAGCCCCGAAGGCTGGTACTTCCCCAGCGAGCTGTTCACCAACGCGGCCAAGCACCACGGGGCCGCCGAGTTCAGCACGATGGTCCGGAACCTGCACGACATCGGCGGCGGCTCCATCGTCACCGCGCCGTCGATCGCGGACCTGGAGCACGCCGAGGTCGGGCCGTTCATCAGGAAGTACATGGCGACGAAGGAGGGCATCAGCGGCGAGTACCGCACCCGCCTGTTCCACGCCATCCGCGACTTCACCGCCGACGCCTACGGCGGCTGGCAGCTCGTCACGATGCTCCAGTCCGGCGGCGGCCTGTACGCGCAGCGGCTCGTCGCGCGCAAGCACTACCCGATGGACGAGGCCAAGCGGCTTGCGCTGAAGCTCGCCGGGCTCGCGGAGGTCTGAGCATGACCGAGACGTCCACCGCGGGCCTCGCCGCGTTCCGGGCGGAGGCCGAAGAGTTCCTGCGGTCGATCGCGGGCGGGTTCGCCGCGGACGAAGCGGCGCGGGCCCGGCGCGAGTCCGACCGGATCGCCTCCGTCGAGGAGCTCGGCGAGGGGCACGAACTCCAGGTCGAGCGGGTCAGGAACCTTCAGGCCCGGCTGTTCGACGCGGGCCTGGCCTGGCCGAGCGGGCCCGTCGACTGCGGTGGGCGCGGCCTCGGCCGCGACCACGACCAGGTCGTCGACGATCTGCTCGCCGAGCTGGGCTTCCCGTCCCGCGAGGTGCTGTTCGTCGGGCTGCACATCGTCGCGCCCGCCCTCGACCGGCACGCCGCCCCCGAATTGCGGGCGCGGATGCTGCCCGCGCTGTACCGCGGCGACGCGATCGGCTGCCAGCTGTTCTCCGAGCCCGGCGCGGGTTCCGACCTCGCGGGCGTCGCCACCCGGGCCGTCCGCGACGGCGACGGCTGGGTGCTCACCGGCCAGAAGGTCTGGACGTCGATGGGGCACCTCGCCGACGTCGGCGAGGCCCTGGTCCGCACCGATCCGGACGCCCCCAAACACGCGGGAATGACCATGTTCCTCGTGGACATGCGCGCCCCCGGCGTCACCGTCCGGCCGATCCGCCAGATGACGGGCGGGGCGGCGTTCAACGAGGTGTTCCTCGACGGCGTCCGGGTCCCCGACGCGCACCGGATCGGCGCGGTCGGCGAGGGCTGGAAGGTCGCGGGCACCAGCCTCGGCAGCGAGCGCAAGACCATGGTCGGCGACGACGGGCCGGTCAGCCCGTACGCGCTGGGCCGGCTCGCCGCCTTGGTCGAGCGGCTGGGCGCGGCCGACGACCCCGTGCACCGGGCGGAGATCGCCGGGACCGTCGCGTCGGTCGTCGCGATGAAGGCCGCGGCGGAGCTGCCCGAGGGGGCGTGGGGCTCGCTGGGCCCGGCGTCCGGGTCGGTGCTGAAGATGCTGATGACCCGGGCCGTCGACCGGATGGCCGGGCTCGCGGGCGAGGTGCTCGGCGAGCTCGCCTTCACCGACTCCGGCGAACCCGACACGCACGCGTGGGCGGAGTTCGTCCTCGGCGCTCCCGCGCTGCATCTGGCGGGCGGCACCGACGAGATCCAGCTCAACATCATCGCGCAGCGCGGGCTCGGGCTGCCGCGCCCGCCGAAGCCCGCACGCCAGACGACGGAGGCACGGTCATGAGCGACGAACTGCTCAGCCAGGACGAGGTGCGGGCGGCCCTGCGCGGCTACTTCGCCGACACCGGCGGCCTGGACGAGGCCCGGAGGCTCCGCGACGCCCCGGCCGACGACCCCGGGTACGACGCCGGCCGCTGGAAGGCGCTGGCCGGGGACGTCGGCCTCGTCTCGATGGCGGCGCCGGAGGGCGCGGGAGGGCTCGGCCTCGGCCTGGTCCATCTGACCGCGGCGGCCGAGGAGGCGGGGGCGGTCCTGTACGCGGGGCCGCTGCGCGCCTCGGTGCTCGCGGCCTGGGCGCTCGGATCGGCCGAGGCCGACTTCGACGGGGTGCTCACCGGCGCCGAGACCGTCGCGATGCCGCAGGGCTTCGCCGCGCTCCAGCCCGGACTCGTCCTGGACGGCGACGGACTGGTCGGCGGATCGGTGCCGGACGCCGCACACGGGATGACCGCCGACGTCCTCCTCGCGATCGCCGACACCGCGCAGGGCCCGTGCGCGGTCCTGGTCCGGCTCGGCGAGGAAGGGGTGACCCGGACGCCGGTCGCGGCGACCGATCTCACGGCACGGCCCGCCGCGCTGCGCCTCGACGGCGTCCCCGCGGTGCGGCTCACCGCGCCGGGCGACCGGGCCGCGCTCGGCCGGGTCGGCGACGCGGCCCGGCTGCTGCTGGCCGCCGAGCAGGTCGGCGGCGCCCAGGGCTGCCTGGACCACACCGTCGCCTACGCCCGGATCCGCACCCAGTTCGACCAGGTGATCGGCACCTACCAGGCGATCCAGCATCGCTGCGCGGAGACCGCCATCGCGGTCTCGGCGGCCCGTGCCCTGGTCTTCACGGCCGCCGTCGCCCTCGACGCGGGCGCGGCCGACGAGGCCCACCGGCTCGTCCTCCTGGCGAAGGCGGAGGCCTCGGACGCCTTCGAGGGGGCCGCCGCCACCCTCATCCAGGTCAACGGCGGCATCGGCTTCACCTGGGAGCACGACGCCCACCTGTACTACCGCCGCGCGAAGGCGACCGCCGCGTACGACGGCCGTCCCTCCCGTCTGCGCGATGAGGCGGTCGCGTCCGGCGCCCTGGCCCTCCTCACCCGCTGACCTCATCCGCGAACGCGCACTCACGGCGGGCTCCCGACCCGGGGGCCCGCCGTGCGTCCCTGCCGACGGTTGGGGGATTCATTGGGAGATATGGGGTTCCTCGGAAGGGCGGTCCGGTCAGACCTGACGGAGAGGTCGTCGATCGCGGGGGAGCGCCATGCGTGAGGAGCTGACGGCGGAGTCCATGGGGCCCGTCGATGTGGCGGTGATCCTCTTCCGGGGGAGCCGCTTCAACGGGGACGTCGCGCCCTCGCTCCTGGAACTCCAGGAGTCGGGCACGATCCGGATCATCGACCTGGCCTTCGTGTCCCGGGCCGCCGACGGCTCGGTCATCGCGACCGAGGTCAGCGAGTCGGAGTTCGCGGCGCGGTTCGGCGGGCTGACGACCGAGCAGCTCGACCTGCTCAGCGACGGGGACCTCGACCAGGTGGGGGCCGGGCTCGAACCCGGGGACTCGGCGCTGGTGGTGGTCTGGGAGCACACGTGGGCGCGGAGGCTGTCGGACGCGGTGCGCGGCTCGCGGGGCGAGGTCGTCTCGCTGGAGCGCATCCCGCGCGAGGTGGTGGCCACCGCGCTGGCCGCGCTCAGCGACGCCTGAGCGCGCCGGACGACGACCGAGGAGGACCGATGATCAGAGCAGGACGGCCAGGGCTGTTGGGCACCGTGGCGAGGACCGCGGTCATCAGCGGCACCGCGACGGCGGTCTCCGGCCGCGTCCAGCGCAGACAGGCCCGCCGGGATTACGAGCAGCAGGCCCAGCAGCAGCCCGTGCGGCAGCAGGCCGACCCCGCTCAGCAGGTGCCCGCCCCGGACCGGATCGAGCAGCTCCAGCAGCTCGCCGACCTCCAGGCCCAAGGGGTGCTGACCCCCGAGGAGTTCGCCGCGGAGAAGGCGCGCATCCTCGGCTCCTGACACCCGGCCGCCGCCCGTCCCGTAGGGGCGGACGGCGGCCGTCGGGTGCCGAGCGGGGTCAGCGGACCTCGAGGAAGGCGTCGGGGAGGCGCACCGGGCGGTCCCGGGGCGGGGCGGCGGCGTGCCCGACGGCGACCGTGCCCATGGGGTCCCAGGAGTCCGGGAGGTCGAGCACCTCGCGGACGGTCGGGCGGCAGAACATCGTGCTGGAGACCCAGCAGGAGGCGAGGTTCTCGGCGGTCAGGCCGACCAGGAGGTTCTGGACGGCCGCGCCCGTCGAGACCAGGAACATCTCGCGTTCCGCGGCGCCCCGGCGCGCGTCCGGGTAGGCGTGCTGGCCGGCTTCGGTGTCCAGGCAGGGGATGACCAGGTAGGGGGCGCGGCGCAGGACGTCTCCGCGGGAGAGCCGCTTGGTGATCGACTGCTCGGTGAAGCGGTCGGCCTCCAGGTCGGCCCGCCAGGCGTCGCGCATGGCGTCCAGCAGCTTCGCCCGGATCTCCGGCGACTCCAAGAGCACGAACCGCCACGGCGTCGTGTGGTGGGGTGCGGGCGCGGTGAGCGCCGCCGAGACCGCGCGGCGCACCTTCTCGCCGTCGACGGGTTCGTCGGTGAACTCCCGGATCGTCCGGCGGGCGTGCAGGAGTTCCGCACCGCCGAAGCGGAACAGGTCGTCCGCGGCGCCGCGCACGATCGCGCTCGCGCCGGGCCCGTCGGCGTCGGTGACGAGGTGCGAAAGGCCCCGGACCACCGCGACGGGCACCCCGTCGAGCTTGCCCTTGGCCAGTTCCGCGGCGGCGGCGATCTCGTCGGCGATCGCGGTGACGGTCGCCTCGAGGAGGTTGCCGTGCGGGTCGGTGCGGCCGCGGAAGTCGTCGAGCGGCTCCAGGCCCGCGGCGCCGATCGCGACGTCGGTCTGCCCGGCCCGCCAGGGGCGGCCGAAGGTGTCGGAGATGAGGACGGCGACGCGCTTGGGGAGCGCCGCGCGCAGGGCGCGGGCCGAGGCGTCGGGGTCTTCCGGAAGGAGGAGCACGGTGCCGGGCGCGGTGTTGGAGGCGTCGACCCCCGCCGCGGCCATGACGAGCCCCTGCCTGGTCTCCACGATGCGGGTGCGGCCCCGGCGGGCGACGACGCGGACGGCCTCGGCGTCGATGGCCGCCTCCCGGTCGTCGGCCTTGACGATCCGGCCCTCGGCCTTGCTGACGATCTTGGAGGTGACGACGAGGACGTCGCCGTCGCGCAGGTCGGGCAGGGCCGCGGTGATGAGCGCGGCGAGGTCGTCGCCGGGCTTCACCTCGGGCAGGCCGGGGACCCCGGTGATCTCGATGCTCACGCGCTCTCCCCGGACAGTTCGACGGCGAGGTCCACCGCGGCGGCGGCGAGCGCCCGGGTCGCCTCGGGGTCGGACATCAGCAGCGGCCTGGCCCGTACGGCGATGTCCTCCAGGCCCGGCGACGTGAAGTGCGGGCCGTCCTCGGTGGCGACCAGCCAACCGCTCAGCAGCGCGGGCCCGTAGAAGCCGGCGACCGCGGCGGCCGAGGTCTCCACGCCGATCGCGCTCAGGCAGGCGTCGGCCATGCCGCGCACGGGCGCCCCGCCGATGATCGGGGAGACCCCGACGACGGTCTTCGCCTTGAGCGCGTCTCTGATGCCGGGGATGGAGAGGATCGTCCCGATGCTCACCACGGGGTTGGACGGCGGGAGCAGCACGAAGTCGGCCTCCTCGATCGCCTTGAGGACGCCGGGGGCGGGCTTCGCCTCGTCGGCGCCCACGGGGGTGATCGCCAACGCGGGGGAGGAAGCGCGCATCTTCACCCACCACTCCTGGAAATGGATGGCCCGTTTGCCCCGTTCATCGTCGATGACGACATGGGTCTCGACCCGGTCGTCGGTCATCGGGATCAGCCGGACGCCCGGCTGCCAGCGGTCGCAGAGCGCCTCGGTGACCTGGGACAGGGGGTACCCGGCGTCCAGCATCTGGGTGCGCACGATGTGCGTGGCGAAGTCCCGGTCGCCGAGCCCGAACCAGGTGGGTTCGACGCCATAAGCGGCGAGTTCTTCCTTCACCTTGAACGCCTCGTCGGCACGGCCCCAGCCCTGCTCCTCGTTGATGCCACCGCCGAGGGTGTACATGACGGTGTCCAGATCGGGACAGACTTTCAGCCCGAACAGGTGGATATCGTCACCGGTGTTCCCGATGACCGTCACCTCGGCGTCCGGAGCCGCCGCCTTGAGTCCGCGCAGGAAGCGCGCCCCGCCTATCCCTCCGGCCAGAACCACGATTTTCACGGTTCAAGTCTTCCATCCCTGCGATACGCTACGCGCCCGGGATGAGCCGCCCAAATACCCCATTATGGAGTGATCCAGTGAACACCGAAGCGCTGCAGCGGCTGCGCGAACCGGCTGCGTACCTGCTGCTCGGAGCCGCCGCCCTGCAAGTACTCGCCGGACTGATCTGGCTGTTCTCCTCGGGCGGATTCACCACCCGTGCGCTCGGTGAGACCGCCAACTCGGGCAACTTCACCGGCTTCATCCTCGCGGCGCTCACCGTGCTCGCTGTGCTGTTCGCCACCCGCCCGGCGCCCTCTCCCGCCGCCAAGAACATCGTGACCGGCGCGCTGGTGATCGTCGCCATCGGGCTCGTCCTGGGCGTCATCTCGCTCTTCTCCGGCCTGCTCACGGAGTTCTCCACCGGAGGCGGCAAGGCCGCGGCCTTCTTCTACGGCCTGAGCAAGATCGCCGTCTCGGGCGGCGCGGGCTACTTCATCTTCCTGAACTTCAAGACCTTCCAGCCGGCCCGTCCGGCGCAGGTGCCCGGCCAGGTCTACGGCCAGCAGCCCTTCGGCGCGGACCCGTACGGCCAGCAGCAGTACGGCCAGCCCGGCCAGCCCGCGCAGCAGTACGGCCAGCAGCAGTACGGCGTCCAGGATCCGTACGCGCCCCCCGCGGCCCAGCCCGGTCAGCCCGCGGCGCAGCCCGGCCAGGACCCGTACGCGCCGCAGCACTCGGCTCCGGGCGCGGACCCCTACGGCCAGCAGCCGCAGCAGTACGGCCAGCCGGGCCAGCAGTACGGCCAGCCGCAGGACCCCTATGGCCAGCAGCCCGCGCAGCCCGGCCAGCAGCCGTACGGCCAGCAGCAGCCGCCGCAGGCCGACCCGGGAGGCTGGACCCGCCAGTTCGGGGACAACGACCCCGCCGCGCCGCCCCAGCAGAGTGACCAGAACTGGTATCGCGGGGATCAAGGTCCGCAATAATCCCTTCCAGGAGCCCCGCGCTTCGCCCGGATAACCCATAGTTCACCCCACCCGTGGCCCCTACCGCTTGACGCACGGGGGACTACACACGTGTAATTTCAAGTGTGTAGTTCTGACCGGGGGGCTCTACGGGGGCGGCTAGGAGGTGCGCGTGGGCGAGATCGTGATCCCGCTGGCGCACGGCACAGATGAAGGTGAGGAGTCGGGCTGGCAGGAGCGCGCCCTGTGCGCTCAGACCGATCCGGAAGCGTTCTTTCCGGAGAAGGGCGGCTCGACCCGCGAGGCCAAGAAGGTGTGCCGGGCTTGCGAGGTGCGTGCGGAATGTCTGGAGTACGCGCTCCAGCACGACGAGCGATTCGGGATCTGGGGGGGCCTGTCGGAACGTGAGCGGCGCAAACTCAAGCGCGCCGCCGTCTGAACGGACCATGCCGTCCGAACGGACGACGGAGCCGGTTCGTGACGTTGCGGCCGCATGGCGGGCCGCACCGGACATGGATCGTCCCGGCGCTGACCGAGACCGGACGGTCACAGTAGAGTGAGCAGCCGCGTGGACTCCAGGTCCGCGCGGCTGTCGCCTTTTCCACCCACCCGAATGAGCAGCCTGTGGCGCCTGGACTCGACCGGCATGTGGTCACCGCGGTGCTCGTCATGCACGATGGCGCGCGCTGGCTGCCCGACACCCTGAAGGCCCTGCTCAGCCAGACCCGGCGGATCCAGCGGCTGGTCATCGCCGACACCGGCAGTACCGACACCGGGCCCGCGATCGTCGCGGGCGTCGTCGGTCCCGGCAACCTCCTCACCCTCGACCGGGACGTCCCGTTCGCGGCCGCCGTCGCCGCCGCGCTGGAGACCCCCGCGGCCGACATGGCGGTGGAGACCGAGGACGCCGTCGAGTGGCTGTGGATCCTGCACGACGACTCCACCCCCGCGCCCAGCGCGCTGGAGAACCTGCTCCGGCACGTCGACTCCGACCCCAACGTCGGCCTCGCCGGCCCCAAACTGCGTGACTGGGACGACCGCCGCCTCCTCCTCGAACTCGGCGTCGCCCTCGACGGCCAGGGCCGCCGCTTCACCGGCGTGGACCGCGGCGAGTTCGACCAGGGCCAGCACGACGGCGTCCACGACGTCATGGGGGTCAGCTCCGCGGGCATGCTGGTGCGCCGCGACGTGTGGCGCCACACCGGCGGCCTCGACCCCCGCTTCGGCCTGTTCCGCGACGACGTCGACTTCGGCTGGCGGGTGCAGGCGGCGGGCCACCGGGTCGTCGCCGTCAGCGACGCGCTGGTCTACCACGCCGAGGCCGCGGCCCGCGGTGTGCGGCCCACGCCCATCGCGCCCCGCCGCCTCGACCGGCGCAACGCCATGTGGGCGCTGCTCGCCAATCTTCCCGCCCGGCAGGCCGCCGGGTCCTTCCTGCGGCTGCTGTTCGGCTCGCTGCTGCGGATCGCCCTGCTGGCGCTGGCCAAGAAGCCGATGGCCCTGCGCGACGAACTCGACGCGCTGCGCGACGTGGTGTCCTCGCCGAGGGTGCTGCGCGCCTTGCGCGCGGGCCGCACCGAAGGCAGGGCGCGCGTCTACCGGTCGGTCCGCAGGTTCCAGCCCCAGTGGGTGACGCTGCGCAGGATCGCCGAACGCCTCGGCTCGCTCATCGCGCCGACCGAGTACGGCCTCGACGCGGTGGAGGCCGAGGAGGAGCGCATCCCGCTGCGGGAGCGGGGATTCGGCGTGGTGCGCCGGGTGCTCGCCCATCCCAGCGCGGTCGTCCTGCTCGTCCTCTCCTGTGTCGCCTTCCTCGCCGAACGCTCGCTGCTCGCCTCGGGGGGACGGCTGGGCGGAGGCGCCCTCGTTCCCGCGTGGGGGAGCACGGGCGACCTGTGGGCGGCGTACCTGGCGGGATGGCATCCGGTCGGCTTGGGGTCCGCCGACGCGTCGCCGCCTTACCTCGCCTTCTTGGCGGGGCTCTCGGTGCTCACCTTCGGGCAGCCGTCCTTGGCCGTCATGGCCCTGCTCGTCGGCTGTGTGCCGCTCGCCGGACTGACCGCCTACCTCGCCGCGAAACGGCTCATCCCGACCAGCCTGCCCGCCGGGAAGCGGACCGCCCGCCTCCTGCGGCGCAGCCGGGTCCCGGCCAGCGCCATCCGGGTGTGGGCGGCGATCGCCTACGCGGTGCTGCCCGTCGCCACCGGGGCGATCGCGGCGGGCCGGGTCGGCACCTGTGTCGTCTACGTGCTGCTGCCGCTCATCGGGCTGCTCGGCGCGCGGGTGCTGCGCGAGCCGAGCGGCCGGGTCGACGCCCGGCAGGCGCGCCGCGCCGCCTGGGGCCTCGCGCTGCTGCTGACCGTAGCCATGGCGTTCGTGCCCTTGACGTGGCTGCTGCTGCTCATCCTCGGCGGGCTGTCCTACCTGGGCTCCAAGGTCGTCAGCGGCATCGACCTGGCCATCGGGCTCGTGGTCCCGCCGCTGCTGCTCCTGCCCACGACGCTCCAGCTCTTCACCCACCCGTCGCGGTTCCTGCTGGAGGCCGGGCTGCACCGGCCGGAACTCGTCGACGAGGGGCTGACCGGCCTGTCCATCCTCACCCTCGACCCGGGCGGCCCCGGCACCGACCTCGGCTGGGCGACCGCCGGGCTGCTGGCCCTCGCCGTCGCGGCGCTGCCGCTGCGCAGCCGCCGCACCGCGGTCATGGGCGGCTGGATGCTCATCCTCTTCGGCTTCCTCGCCGCGATCGCGGTGTCCGCGATCGTGGTCACCGAGGCGCCCGGCGAAGGCGCGCCGGGCTGGCCCGGCGTGCCGCTGGCGTTCGCCACAGGCGGCCTCATCCTCGCCGCCTGCGCGGGGCTCCAGCGCTCGGTCGAGCTGGTGTCCACCGGCACCTGGAAGTACCGCTTCGCCGCGGCGGCGGCGGTCCTCATCGCGGTCTCCACGCCCGCGCTCGCCGCGCTCGCCTGGATCGGGATCGGCGTCGACGGGCCCGTCGGCAAGGCGGCCGGGCAGTCTCTGCCCGCGTTCGTCACCGCGGTGAACGGGGAGACCCGCGCAAGGACCCTCGTGCTCTCCCACGACGGAGGCGCCGACCTTTCTTACGCCCTGATGCGCGGGCCGTCCCCCGAGCTCGGGGACGAGGCTCTCCAGCCGGAGGCGAAGGCGGCCGGCCACCTTGAGCGGCTGGTGGCGCACCTCGCCGCGGGCCAGGGGACCGAGGGGCTGAACCGTTTCGGCGTGCAGTTCCTCTACCTGCACTTCACCGGGGACAAGCGCCCGGAGAGCGGCGACCGGCTGATGCGGCGGCTGGACGGCCTGCCGGGCCTCACCCGGCTGAGCCGCAGCGACGACTTCGCCGTCTGGCGGCTCACCGAACCGGGCGCCCGGCTGATGCTCATGGCCGACGGCGGCGGGATCACCCCGCTGCGGTCCGGCGAGGTGGCCGCCCGGGTCGAGATCCCCGCCGGAGAGGCGGGCCGCAAGGTGGTGCTCGCCGAGCCCACCGGAGGCTGGACCGCGACCATGGGCGGGAAGGCGGCCCCGGCCGTCACCGTCGATGGGTGGGCCGCGGGGTGGGAGGTGCCGGAGAGCGGCGGGACGTTCGTGCTGGAGCGGAGCGAAAGGCTGTGGACGGCCTGGGTGGCCGTCCAGGGCGTCGCGCTCCTTCTCGTCATCGTGCTCGCGCTGCCCGGTGGCGAGACCCCGATCCGGGGACGGCGCCGAGGCCGCCGCGCGGCGGCCGCCGTGGAGGCGGACGGCCTCCGGGACGGCGAGGAGAACGCCGGGGAGGGCGCCGGGGAGGACGACGGGTCCGCGACGCGGTCCGGGTCGGCGGAGTCCGTCGTGTCGGCCGCGGCCGCCCCGTCCGCCGAGTCCTTGGGGAGCGATCAGTGAGCCGGGCCAGGAAGCGCACGTCGCCCTTGTCGGGCGCCCTCGGCAGGTTCAAGCCCGCCGCGCGGGATGCCGGGGCCGCGGAGAGTCCCTGGGCGTCCCCTGCGGTGGAGGCACAGCCGGGACCCGGTGCGGAGGCCGAAGCCGAAGGCGGCCGGGACGGATCGGACCCGAGCGCCCAGGTGCCCGAGCCGCGCGCGGAGAGGACCTCGCGCCGGAGGCTCCGGCCGGGTACGCCCGCGCGGGGGCTGCCGCGCCGGCGGCGGCCGGGGAGCGGCGCGCAGCGGACGGGCGCTTCGGGCGCGGGTGCGCTGACCCAGGGCGCGCTCGGCAAGGTCGTGGACGTGGCGACGGTCGTCGCGGGCAACCGCTACGGGGTGGCAGCCCTGATCCTCGTCGCGGTCTCGGCCTTGTACGGCGCCGCCGCGCTCACCCGTCCGGGGGAGCCTTCCGAGCTCCGGGGCGCCTCCGTGCCCGTCGAGGCGGCTCTCGTGGCGTGCCCGGCGGCCGAGCAGGCGGCCCGGCTTTCCCTGGTCTCGGGCGGCGAAGGCGAAGGCACGGCCTCGGTGACCGCGCTCGACGGCAAGGCGGTGGCCGAGGTGCCCGCCGCGTCCGCGCTGTTCACCGGCGAGGTCAAGCGCGGGACCGCCCTGGCGGTCCGGGCCGACGGCGGGGTCGCGGCAGGCCTCGAGGCCGCCCAGACCGTCGTGGGCAAGCGCGGCATCTCCTCGGTGCCCTGCACCGCGCCCGCCACCGAGCACTGGTTCGTCACCCCCGGCCCCGGCGCGGGCGGGCTCGAACTGCACGTCACCAACGTCGACGACGTGCCCGCGACGATCGACCTCGACGCGGTCTCGGACGACGGGTCCCTCGACACCACCGACGGCAAGGCCCTGGACGTGCCCGCGCACGGCACCCGGGTGATCAAGATCGGCGAGACCCTCGACGGACTCGGCATGATCGCCTCCGACGTCCGGGTGCTCACGCTGCGGGTGACCGCCACCAGCGGGCGGGTCGCCGCGGCGGTCCGCGCGGACGCCGGGTCCAAGGGCGCCGACTGGGCCACCGCCACGGCCGAGCCCGCCACCCGGGTGATCGTGCCCGGCGTGCCGGGCGGCGGCGGCAGGCGGACGCTCTACGTGGGCGTGCCCGGAGGCCAGGACGCCCAGGTCAAGATCCGCGCGCTCACCGCGGACGGCGCGTTCGCCCCCGAAGGGCAGGACGTCCTCGACGTCCCCGCGCGAACGGTGATCCCGCTCGACCTGGAGGCCGCGCTCGGCGGCCGCCCCGCCGCGATCGAGCTGACCTCCACCCGCCGGATCGTCGCCGGGTTCGCCGCGATCGGAGCCGACCTCGCGCTCGGCGGAGCGGGCACCCCCCTGGACGGCGGCACGTCCGCCCTGGGGGCCGCGCCGGCCCCCGCGCGCGGTACTGGCGCCCAGAAGGCACGGGAAGCCGCCTCGCTCGTTCTCACGGCCCCCGGCAAGGCCGCCACGGTCCGCGTGGTCCCCCTGACGGACTCGGGCGCGGGCACCGCCACCGAGGTCGAGATCCCCGCAGGTCGCACCGTGGAGATCCCCCTGGACGCCCCCGCGGTCCGCGTGATCCCGCTCCCGGGATCCGGCCCGGTCTACGGCACCAGGATCATCACCACCAGAACCGGCCAGCGCGAACAGGTCGCCACGATCCGCACCCTCGCCGCCGCCCCGCTGACCGTCACCCTCCCGCCGGTCTCGGACTCCCTGACCTCGGTGGTCCCCTAGGGCCTCCCGCGCGGGGCGTCCCGGGTCAGTCCTCTTCCGGCTCGTCCACGTCGTCCGGGTCCAGGCCCAGGAGCTGCGCCACCTCGTCCACGACGACGTCGTGGATCAGCCTGACGAGTTCACGTTCGCCCTTGCCGTCCTTGCCCGCACGGGCCTCCATGGGGCGGCGGAAGACGATGACGCGGGGCACGCCGGCGACGGTGCGGGTCTCGCCCAGGGGCACCTGCGTGGCGCCCGGCTCCGCGGGCGGAATGTCCTCGACCGCGAACTCGACCCCGGCGAGCTGCTCCCGCCACGGCGCGACGACCCGCTGTACCTCTTCGCGGACGAGGTCATCGAACTTCTCCGCACGGGTGAGGGAGATCGGCACCTCAGGCGGGGCCAGCGGACCACGAAGCCCCCGGCCATGCCGGTCACGCCGCCTGACTCTCCTCACGCCGGGCAGTCTAGTTGTTGGGTCGAGGCGCCGATCACGCGAGGGCCGCGCCCGGCCGCGCTCCGGGGGGCCGGAGCCGCGGGTGCGTTTGCGGAGGTCAAGGGACGTCGGGCGGGGGCCGAAGTAGGGGAATCGGCTGCCCGAATTGTTGATGTATTAGATGAAACGCGAGACACGATCACGCGGATACTGGCGATGCGGGCCGGAAAGGCGTACGTTCAGCCAACGTGAGCCCCGTCCGCATCTGCTCCCGCACAGCGTGCAAAGCGTCAGCTGTGTTCACGCTCACGTACGTCTACCGCGATTCCACCGCGGTCCTGGGTCCGCTAGCCGCGTACGTCGAGCCGCACTGCTATGACCTGTGCGCCGAACACGCCGACCGGCTGACCGCGCCCATGGGCTGGGAACTGCTCCGGCTGCCCGCCGAGGAAGCCTCCGACCAGCCCACCAGCGACGACCTCGAGGCCCTCGCCGACGCCGTCCGCGAGGCCGCCCGCCCCGTGAGCCCCGGCACCGAGCCCGTGGGCCAGGGCACCGAAGTAGGCCGCCGAGGCCACCTCCGCGTCCTCCGCTCCGACCAGCAATCCTGACCCGCGATCACCCCGAACGGCTTCCCGCCTCCAGCGGAAGCCCCACAAGTGATCGAGCACCCCGGGACGGTTCTCCACCCCCGGTGTGATCGGGCGCCCCGTCGCCGCCCCGCGGGCCCCCGGGGCCGGAGGGGCGACGACGGGATCCAGAGCGCCCGATCACCGCCCCGCCGGAGGCGGGGCCAAGAACACAGTAGGCTCGAAGTCCAAGACCGACGAGCCGGAGGGACACCCGAAGTGGGCGATCTCGCCAAGATCTTCAAGGCCTATGACGTGCGGGGCGTCGTTCCCGACGAGTTCGACGAGGAGATCGCCGAGGCGACCGGCGCCGCGTTCATACGGGTGACCGGAGCCGCCCGGATCGTCACCGCGCACGACATGCGCGCTTCCTCGGTCCCGCTGGCCGCGGCCTTCGCGCGCGGTGCGGCAGCGCAGGGCGCCGACGTGGTGGAGGCGGGGCTCGGCTCGACCGACCTGCTGTACTACGCCAGCGGCAGCCTGGGCCTGCCCGGTGTCATGTTCACCGCGAGTCACAATCCGGCCAAGTACAACGGCATGAAGATGTGTCTTTCCGGCGCCCGCCCGATCGGCCAGGACACGGGTCTGCGGGAGATCCGCGATCTCGTCGCCGCGGGCGTCCCCGCGCAGGACGGCCCGGTCGGCAAGGTCGAGCAGCGCGATCTGCTCGCCGGGTACGCCGAGCACCTCAAGACCCTGGTCGACCTTTCCGGCATCCGCCCGCTCAAGGTCGTCGTGGACGCCGGCAACGGCATGGGCGGCCACACCGTCCCCGCGGTGTTCGACGGCCTTCCGCTGGAGGTCGTCCCGCTGTACTTCGAGCTGGACGGCACCTTCCCCAACCACGAGGCCAACCCGATCGAGCCGGCGAACCTCCGCGACCTCCAGGCCGCGGTCCTCGCCCATGGCGCCGATCTGGGCCTGGCCTTCGACGGCGACGCGGACCGCTGCTTCGCCGTCGACGAGCGGGGCGAGATCGTCTCCCCGTCGGCGATCACCGCGCTGGTGGCCGAGCGCGAG
Source organism: Actinocorallia herbida (assembly GCF_003751225.1). Lineage (NCBI taxonomy): Bacteria > Bacillati > Actinomycetota > Actinomycetes > Streptosporangiales > Thermomonosporaceae > Actinocorallia > Actinocorallia herbida. The sequence continues at coordinate 8,353,666 of NZ_RJKE01000001.1, read as the reverse complement.
CTCGCGAAGTACCCGGGCGCGTCGATCGTGCACAACCTGATCACCTCGGCGGCCGTGCCGGAGATCATCGCCGAGAACGGCGGGAAGCCGGTGCGCACCCGCGTCGGTCACTCGTTCATCAAGCAGACCATGGCCGAGGTCGGCGCCGTCTTCGGCGGGGAGCACTCCGCCCACTTCTACTTCCGCGACTTCTGGTTCGCCGACTCGGGGATGCTCGCCGCCCTGCACGTGCTCGCCGCGCTCGGCGAGCAGGACGGAACGCTCTCCTCCCTGCTGGCGTCCTACGACCGGTATATCGCCTCGGGGGAGATCAACAGCGAGGTCGCCGACCAGGCGGCGGCGGTGGCCCGGGTGCGCGCGGTGTTCACCGCCCGCGACGGCGTCACCGTCGACGAACTCGACGGCACCACGTTCACGGGCGACGGATGGTGGTTCAACCTCCGCGCGTCCAACACCGAACCGCTGCTCCGACTCAACGCCGAGGCGGGAGACGGGCAGACCATGGCGGCGATCCGGGACGAGGTCCTGTCGATCGTCCGCACCGAGGAGGCAAAGTGAAGATCGACGCGTGGCTCCTGGAGATCCTCGCCTGCCCCAACTGCCGCGGCGCGCTGCGCGCCGAGGAAGGCGCGCTCGTCTGCACCGGGGAGTGCGGCAGCATCTACCCCGTGACGGATGAGGGCGTCCCCGTGCTGCTGGTCGACGAGGCGCGGGCCCCCCGGGCATGACCTCGGAGGGGCGGCGGCCGGAGGCGGGCGCGCTGGACGATCCCGACGCGCTGGAGGCGGCCGACCGGGGCGGAATGCTCCGGCTCGCGGCCTCCGGCGCGGCCCAGATGAGGCAGGCCGCCGCCATGACGGCGGAGGCGGGCCTCACCGAGGCGCTGGAAGGCGCCGGACGCCCCCGCGCCGTCGTCATCGTCGGTCCCGGCTCGGCGGGTGAGGTGGTCGCCGCGATCTGCGGCACGGGCTGCCCGGTGCCCGTGCTGACCGTGGCCGGGGACGTCCTGCCCGGCTGGATCGGCGCCACCGACCTGGTCTGCGCGCTCGGCGACGAGTCCTTCGACCTCGCCGCCCAGGCCGTCCGGCGGGGCGCCGCGGTCGTCGGGGTCGGGCCGGCCGACGCGCGGCTGCGGTCCCTGGCGACCCAGAACCGGCTGTTCTACGTGCCACTGCCGCCGCCCGCCGGCCCGATCAGGGCGCTGCTGTGGGCGCAGGTCGTACCGCTGCTGCTGGTGCTGCGCGGGCTCGGGATCGTCGCGGTCCCGGACGAGGTGCTGGAGGCCGCCGCGGTCCGGCTGGAGGACGTCGCGAACCGCTGCCGCCCGTCGGGTGAGCCGTTCGTGAACCCCGCCAAGCAGATCGCGCTGGAACTCGCCGGGTCGCTCCCGATGCCCTGGGGCCGGACCCCGCTGGAGCTGGCCGCCGCGCACCGGCTGGCCGCCCAGTTCGCCGACAACGCCAAGGTGCCCGTCGCGCTGCCGTTCCCCGGCTCCCTCGACGCCGCGGCCCCCGACACCGACGACTTCTTCCGCGACCGCGCCGACGAGCCCGAGTCGGCCGTCCACTTGGTGCTCGTCGCCGAAGGCGCAGGCCCGGAAGGCGAGCCCGCCCAGGGCCGCTCGCCCGTCGCCGACACCGCCGCGGCGCGCGGCATCGCGGTCTCCACGATCACCGGGGAGGGCGTGCACCCCCTGGAGCGTGCCGTCTCGCTGATCGGGTTGTGCGACTATGTGTCCGTTTACCTGGCGTTGGCGCTGGGAGTGGACCCGACACCCGTCCCCGCGCGTACGGAAATTGAAGCGAGGATCTACTAAATGTCAGCAGAAGGCGGAACCAAGGCGATCGTCGCGGCACTCGCGGCGAACCTGGGGATCGCGGCGGCCAAGTTCGTGGCGTACGTTTTCACGAGTTCGTCGTCGATGCTGGCCGAGTCCATCCACTCGGTCGCCGACTCCGGCAACCAGGCGCTGCTCCTCCTCGGCAAGAAGCGCGCCACCCGGGCACGGACCGCCGACCACCCGTTCGGGTACGGCAGGGAGCGGTACTTCTACGCCTTCATCGTCGCGCTCGTCCTGTTCACGGTCGGCGCGGTCTTCTCGCTCTACGAGGGCGTCCACAAGCTCCAGGACCCGCACCCGGTGGAGTCCCCGCAGTGGGCGTTCGGCGTCCTGATCATCGCGATCGGCCTGGAGAGCTTCAGCTTCCGGACGGCCATCGTGGAGTCCAACGCGATCCGCGGCGACCGCTCGTGGTGGGAGTTCATCCGCCGCGCGAAGGCACCGGAACTGCCCGTCGTGCTGCTGGAGGACCTGGGCGCGCTCGTCGGCCTCGTCCTCGCGCTGCTGGGCGTCGGCCTCGCCGTCATCACCGGCGACGGCACCTGGGACGCGCTCGGCACCATCTCCATCGGGGTGCTGCTGGCCGTCATCGCGGTGATCCTCGCGTTCGAGACCAAGAGCCTCCTGCTCGGCGAGGGCGCGGGCGAGGCCGCCGACAAGGAGATCATCGCGGCGCTGGAGTCGGTGCCGGAGGTCGACCGGGTGATCCACCTGCGCACCCAGTACCTCGGTCCCGAGGAACTGCTCGTCGCGGCGAAGATCGCGGTCGGCGGCGAGGACACCGCGGTGGAGATCGCGCGGGCGATCGACGCGGCCGAGGGCAAGGTCCGGGAGCTGATGCCGGTCGCGCGGCTGATCTACCTGGAGCCCGACCTCGACAAGCACAAGTCGGCGGGCAACGGCGTGTCGGGCGCCACCGCCGGAAACGGATCGGCGCCGGAGGCCTGAGGCCGTCCGACGCCGTGACCTTGAGCGAAGCCCCCGCCCATCGGTTCCCCCGAATCCGGTGGGCGGAGGCTTTTCGGAGACCCCCATCTCCTGCTCTCTGTCTCCAACGGTAGGCGTCGCGCTTTCATTCCACGTCCCCCTCCGGGCCCGGATCCGGGTCATCCTCCAGGCGGATCGGTCCACGGGGTATCGCACCCTAAGGTGAGGCGAACAGCCCCAAATCCGGCGAGGATGGCAGCGTGAGCAGCGAGAAGACACTGGGGACGGGTGCGGCCGAACATCTGTGGCGGCTCTCCGGACGGGGCGTGGCCGCCGTCGGCCAGCTCCTGCTGTGGGTGCTGGAAGGCATCGGGCGGCTGTTGAAGCCACTCCTGGACAAGGCCCTCGCCAAGATCCACGGCCGGCCGCAGCCCGCCGTGCCGCTCCCCTCGTTCGGGCCCTACGGCACCATGATCGCGCCGCAGGCCGCGCAGCCCGCGCCCACGCCGCGCTGGATGGCCTCCTGGCAGCGGTTCTTCTCCTCGTGGGTCTACGCGCCCGTCACCGGACTGCTCTTCACCCTTGCCGCCGTGTACGAGGCGGGCACGAACACCGACGATCTCTTCAGCGTCCAGGGGGCCTTCGCCGTCGCGGCCGCGCTGCCGCTGGTGTGGCGGCGCGAGGTGCCCAAGCCCGCGGCCGCGCTGGTGCTGGGCGCCGCGGCGGCCTCGCTGCTGTCCGGACAGGCGTTCCTGGTCACCACGATGGCCGCCGCGCTCTGGATGCTCTACCTCCTGGCGCAGACCCTGCCCCGGGCGTCGGCGGGGGTGCTCGCGGTGACCTCGCTCACGGTCGTCGGGGTCGTCTACCTCGCCGGGGACGGCCTGGACGCGATCCCGTGGCCCGCCGCGGTCGCCGCGGTGATCGGGGCCATCGGACTCGGGGACGCCCGCCGGACCGTCCAGACGACGGCGGCCGAGGCCCGGGAGCAGCGCACGGAGACCCTTCAGGCGCTCGGCGACGCGCAGCGGGACCAGGCCGTCATGCGGGAGCGGGCCCGGATCGCGCGGGAGCTGCACGACGTCGTCGCGCACTCGGTGTCCATGATCGCGGTCCAGGCCGAGACCGCCCCGTACACGATGCCGTCGCTGACGGACGAGGCCAAGGAGGGCTACGCGGAGATCGCGCACACCGCGCGCGAGGCGCTGGTCGAGATGCGGCGGCTCCTGGGCGTCCTGCGGTCCGACGCGCCCGCCGACGGCGAGGTCACCCCGCAGCCCAGGCTCGACCGGATCGGCGACCTCCTCGACCAGCACCGGGGCGCCGGAGGCGCGGCCGCCCTTTCGGTGCGCGGAACCGAGCACCCCTTGTCGGCCACCCTTGAGCTGTCCGCCTACCGGATCGTCCAGGAGGCCCTGACGAACGTGCGCAGGCACGCGCCGGGGGCGCCCGTCCAGATCGATCTCACCTACCACCCCGACAGGCTGGCCGTCCGCGTCCACAACGCCGCCGCGGGACCCGCGCAGACCCGGGTCGACGGGTTCCCGCTGCCCGCGGCCGGCGGGCACGGCCTGATCGGCATGCGCGAGCGGGCGACCATGCTCGGCGGCGACTTCCGGGCCGGGCCCGCCGCCGACGGCGGATTCGACGTGTCCGCCGACCTGCCCTTCCGCACCTGACCGAGGATCTGTCTGCCCTGGCCGGTGCCACGGGGCCGATCGGCTGGGACAATCGGGGGACCGGTTAGGGAGGCGCCATGATCCGGGTCGTCATCGCCGACGATCAGACGATCGTCCGCGCGGGGTTCGCCGCCCTGCTCGGCGCACAGGAGGACATCACCGTCGTCGGCGAGGCCGGAGACGGGGCCGAGGCCGTGGACCTGGCCCGGAGACACCGTCCGGACGTGATGGTGATGGACGTCCGGATGCCCCGCATGGACGGCATCGAGGCGACCCGCCGGATCCTCGCCGACCCCGGCACCGAGAACCTCCGCGTCCTCATCCTCACCACCTTCGACATCGACGAGCACGTCTACGACGCCCTCGCCGCGGGCGCCTCCGGCTTCCTCCTCAAGGACGCCACCGCCGCCGACCTCGTTTCCGCGGTCCGCATCGTCGCCCGGGGCGACGCCCTCCTGGCCCCCCAGGTGACCGCCCGCCTGGTCCGCGAGTTCGCCCGCCAGCGCCGCTCCCGCATCACCCCGCCCGCCGCCCTCGCCACCCTCACCGCCCGCGAGAACGAAGTCCTCATCCTCATGGCCGGCGGCCTCTCCAACGCCGAGATCGCCACCCACCTGGTCGTCTCCGAACACACCGTGAAAACCCACGTGGCCCGAGTCTTCACCAAACTCACCCTCCGAGACCGAGCCCAAGCCGTCATGCTCGCCTACGAATCCGGCCTGGTGACCCCCGGCCAGCCCTGACCTGGCCGTAGGCCGCGGGGGATGGGTCAGGCGCCGAAGGCGGTGGTGACGCGGTCGAGGGGGACGGGCTTGAAGTTCTGGTCGCCGGCGGTGCAGCTGTAGGTCTCGTCGGCGTGGCAGCCCGTCTTCAGCAGGGTGAGCTTCCGGGTCGTGGCGTCGATCCGGTGGATGTGCGTGGCGCGGCGGGCGTTCAGGGACGGGGGCGGGGGCGGAGGAGGCGCTGGGCCTTGGCCTGGTCGAAGTCGAGGGCGCGGACGGGGTGGGGCTTGAGGCGGCCGAGGCGCTCGCCGAGGTCCTGGACGCGGGCGCGGGCTTCGGGGTCGGCCAGGACGCGGAGGGCGAAGGCGAGTTCGGCGGGGCCGATGTCGTAGCGCTGCTCGATGGCCAGGCCCGTGGCGACGGCGCGGAGATCCAGCTCGGTGTACTGGCGGTGGACCCTACCCGCCCGCGGTGGGAGAAGTCCTAGTTTCTCCCGGTATCGCAGGATTCGGGGGGAGGTGCCGAGGCGCTGCGCGGCCTCCGTGATCCTCATTCTGACAATTCTATGTCAGATTCGCCCGGTCCAGCGTGCCTAGGCGCGGGTTCGGGTCCTAGACTTCCGAGCGGAGCTATCCAGAGGAGTCGTTGAAGATGGACTACAAGGTCGCCGACCTTTCGCTCGCGGCGTTCGGCCGCAAGGAGATCCAGCTCGCCGAGCACGAGATGCCCGGCCTGATGGCGGTACGCGCGGAGTACGCGGCGGCCCAGCCGCTGCGCGGCGCGAAGATCATGGGCTCGCTGCACATGACGATCCAGACCGCCGTGCTCATCGAGACCCTCGTCGCGCTCGGCGCCGACGTCCGCTGGGTGAGCTGCAACATCTTCTCCACCCAGGACCACGCCGCCGCGGCCGTCGTCGTCGGCCGCGAGGGCACCGTCGAGGACCCCAAGGGCGTCCCGGTCTTCGCCTGGAAGGGCGAGACCCTGGAGGAGTACTGGTGGTGCACCGACCAGGCCCTGCGCTGGCCCGACGGCACCCCGCCGAACATGATCCTCGACGACGGCGGCGACGCGACCCTGCTCGTCCACAAGGGCGCCGAGTACGAGAAGGCCGGGGCCGTCCCCGCCGCGACCGATGACGACCCCGAAGAGTGGCACGTCATCGTCGACACCCTCAAGAGCACCATCGCCGCGCAGCCGGGCCGCTGGACCGACGCCGCTGCGTCGATCAAGGGCGTCACCGAGGAGACCACGACGGGCGTGCACCGCCTGTACGAGATGCACAAGAACGGGACCCTCGCGTTCCCGGCGATCAACGTCAACGACTCGGTCACCAAGTCGAAGTTCGACAACAAGTACGGCTGCCGCCACTCCGTCATCGACGGCCTCAACCGCGCCACCGACGTCCTCATCGGCGGCAAGGTCGCGCTCGTCGCGGGCTACGGCGACGTCGGCAAGGGCTGCGCGGAGGCCCTCAAGGGCCAGGGCGCCCGGGTCATCATCACCGAGATCGACCCGATCTGCGCGCTCCAGGCCGCGATGGACGGCTTCCAGGTCGCCACGCTGGACGACGTCGTCGGCATCGTCGACATCTTCGTGACGACGACCGGCAACTTCAACATCATCACCGCCGACCACATGGCGAAGATGAAGCACCAGGCGATCGTGTCCAACATCGGGCACTTCGACAACGAGATCGACATGGCCGGCCTGGCGAAGATCCCGGGCATCGTCAAGGACGAGATCAAGCCGCAGGTCGCCACCTGGACCTTCCCCGACGGCCACAACATCATCGTGCTGGCCGAGGGCCGCCTGATGAACCTGGGCTGCGCCACCGGCCACCCCTCGTTCGTCATGTCGAACTCCTTCACCAACCAAGTGATCGCGCAGATCGAGCTGTTCACCAAGACCGAGCAGTACCCGGTCGGCGTGTACGTCCTGCCGAAGCACCTGGACGAGAAGGTCGCGCGCCTGCACCTCGACGCGCTGGGCGTCAAGCTCACGACCCTCACCAAGGCCCAGGCCGAGTACATCGGCGTGGACGTCGAGGGTCCCTACAAGTCGGACCACTACCGGTACTGAGCGGACGTCTTGACTGACTCCGACATCGCGGACCCCGGCCTGGCTCAGGCCGGGGTCCGGCGCATCGACTGGGCGGACCGGGCGATGCCGGTCCTGCGCGCGATCCGCGAGCGGTTCGCCGTGGAACGTCCCCTGGACGGTCTGCGCATCGCCGCCTGCATGCATGTGACGACGGAGACGGCGAATCTCCTGCGCACCCTCCAGGCCGGGGGCGCGCAGGTGGCCGTGGCCGCTTCGAATCCGCTGTCCACCCAGGACGACACGGCGGCCGCCCTCGCCGTGTCCTACGGGGTGTCGGTGTTCGCCCGAGCGGGTGTGGATATGGACACCTATTACCGACATATCCATGCGGCGTTGGACCTCGCCCCGCACATCGTCGTGGACGATGGGTGCGATCTCGTCAACATCCTGCACACCGAACGGCTCGACCTCCTGCCGGGAGTGCTCGGCGGGTGCGAGGAGACGACGACGGGCGTCCTGCGGCTGCACCAGATGGCCAGGGAGGACGCGCTGCGCTTCCCCGTCGTGGCCGTCAACGACACCGCGACGAAAAGGCTCTTCGACAACAGGTACGGCACCGGACAGTCCACGCTCGACGGCATCGTGCGGGCGACGAACACGCTGCTCGCGGGCAAGACCGTCGTCATCGCCGGGTTCGGGTACTGCGGCCGGGGCCTCGCCGAGCGCGCGCGAGGGCTCGGCGCGCGCGTCATCGTGACCGAGATCGACCCGGTGAAGGCGCTGGACGCGCTGCTCCAGGGCTTCGGCGTGCAGACGATGGAGGAGGCCGCCGCGCAGGGAGACGTGTTCATCACCGCGACCGGCAACCGCGACGTCGTCCACGCCGGGCACTTCGCGGTGATGAAGGACGGGGCGATCCTCGCCAACTCGGGGCATTTCGATGTCGAGGTCGACGTCCGGGGTCTCGCCGGGCTCGCCGTCGACGTCCAGCGGGTCCGCCCGCACGCCGACGAGTACCTGCTCGAGGACGGGCGCCGCCTCGTCCTGCTGTGCGAAGGCCGCCTCGTCAACCTCGCCGCCGCCGAAGGGCACCCGGCCGCCGTCATGGACATGTCCTTCGCCGATCAGGCCCTCACCTGCGCGTGGCTCGCCGCCGCGCACACCGGGCTCGCCCCCGGCGTCCACCAGGTGCCCGAGCGGATCGACGCCGAGGTCGCCAGGCTCAAGCTCGCCTCCACCGCCGTCGAGATCGACGTCCTCACCACCGACCAGGAGGACTACCTGTCGTCCTGGCGCTCGGGGTCGTAGTGCCGCGCGGCGTCTATCTGCACACCGAGTCCGGGACGCGCGAGGAGTTCCAGTGCGCCCCGGGGCCCGCCGGATGGCGTTATGTGGCGTCCGGAGTCGATCTGACCGTCGACTCGCGGTGGCGTCCCGCGCGGCTCGTGCTCACCTCGGGGGAATGGACGCTGCGGGGCGGCTGCGCAGGCCGCGAGGTGCTGTGGGTGCGCGGCGGCCGCGAGCACGCCGCGGAGGCGCACGGGTTCCTCGGGGAGTCGCCGGGGTTCCTCGTGGCGGTCGCGCGCTCGCTGCGGCTGGAGCCGGGCGGGACGGCCGACGTGCCGCTCGTCGCCGTCTCGGGGGAGGTGCTCGCGACCCGGCGGGTGGTCCGGCGGTTCACGCTGCGCGCGGTGGAGGCGCACGAGACGGATCTCGGGGCGCTGCCGGTCGAGCACTGGACGTCGGTGGACCTCGATACCGCCGAGGAGACCGAGTTCCATCTCGCGGGGGACGTCGTCGTGGCGGCGGAGGGCATCGAACTCGATTCGCTGGAGTCGCCGCCGTCGCGGTGATCCGTCGGCGCCGGTTCGGCGTGACGGAACGGGCAGGTCATCTCTCGGAAAAGCCCCGCCTCCTGGACGAGATCTTCCCGAAGGATCCGGAAGACCGAACGTTTGCTTCCCGGTTCGGGGGAGCATGCCCACCGCGTCCGATACTGGAGGTGAGGTGTCCGGGGAGCCGCGGGGCCCGGCACGGCAGGCTCGTCCCGCACAGGCTCGGATCCTCCCCAGGGCATCGGACAAGACGCCACATCGGGGAGATCTACTCATGTTCCGCATCAGGCAACTGGCCCTGGCCGTCGCCGTCGGGGCGGGCGGCACAGCGATAGCGGCCGCCGCGGCCGCCTCTGCCGCCGGAGACGCCCAGGACCCGCAGGCGACCGCCGTCATCAAGACCGCGGAGGGCGCCACGGTCGGCTCGCTGACCGTCGACGCCGAGAACGGACCCGCCCGGGTCACCATAAAGGCCCAAGGGCTCCCGCCCGGCTACCACGGCCTCCACTTCCACCAGACGGGCGTCTGCGACGCGAACTCCAAGGACCCCGCCACCGGCAGCCCCTTCTTCAGCGCGGGCCCCCACCTGGACACCGGCGGCCACGAGCACGCCCACCACACCGGCGACCTCCCCGACCTGCTGATCAACACCGACGGCACGGGCACCGCCACCGCGGTCTCCGACCGCTTCCAGGTCGACCAGCTCTTCGACGCCGACGGCACGTCCGTCATCATCCACGCCAACGCCGACAACCAGTCCAACATCCCCGATCGCTACACCGCCCCGGACGGCCAGAAGGGCCCCGACGCCGACACCCTCAAGGCCGGCGACTCCGGCGGCCGCACGGCCTGCGGCATCCTCCAGAAGCCGTGAGGCCTGACGCTTCCCGAGTGCGGGGCGGGCCGTGAGTTTTCGCCGCTCCCAAAGTACGCGGGCCGAATTCCGGTAATTGCTAAATAGGGCGACATGTCTGGTGCTGTTCCGCATACTCGGGGTCATGGCGAACTCACGGGGGCGTGGGCTGGTCCTGACGGTCACGGCCCTTCTGGCACTCGCCGTCGCAGGCTGCGGCGGAGACGGCCCGGAAACCGGCGCGGCGCCTTCCGCCGACGCCTCGGTCCCGGCGCCGGGCACCGGACGGCCGTCGGGCGGACCGCTCGACGGATCGCCGGGCGGATCCCCCGGCGGCGGCGAGGGGGAGACCGCGCCGCCCGTGGGTCCCTCGGCGCAGCCGTGGCAGATCCCGGAGATCGACCAGCCGGCGGGCCCCGACCTGGACGGCAGGACCCTCGACGGCACCTGCGCCTTCATCTTCCCCACGGGCGGCGACGTCCGCATCGTGCGCTACACGCTCGGGTCCGGGACCGAGGACGACTTCACGGACGCGCCTGCGGAGTACTTGACGCGGAACGACGCGGAAGAGAGCGTGCCCGCGACCCTCGGGCTCACCGAGACGCCGCCGCCGATCCTGCCGGAGGAGGAGTCCGGTCAGACGTCCGGCGCCTGCCGGGGCTCGACCGACGGCGCGGGTGTGCCGACCGGGCCGTGGGGCGCCCAGCCGTGCGGCGTGGACATCGTGCTCACCCCGACCAAGGGATGCAGCCTCTGGCTCTCCGACGACCCGCTGCCTCCGAAGGCCCGTCCCGGGTCCTACCGGATCCCGGTGAGCATGCGGCTGAGCAAGCTGTGCAAGGACACCGCGCACCCGGCCTGCCAGGACCTCACGAGCGTGACGCCCACCCCGGAGACGCCGGTACGGGTCTTCTGGGACGCCGAGGCCGAAGTCGTCCCGTACGTCGTCTGGGTGAACGGAGAGGCGATGGCGAGCTTCAACCCGGCGATCTGGTGATGGCGCGCAGGCCCAGGTGGGCGCGGACCGGGCCCGCCCAGGCGCCGGACGCGGCGGCCGAGGACGAGGAGCGGCGCTGGACCGAGCGGCTCACCCTCCTCAGCACCGTCGGGCCGCCGACGACGCTCGCCGCCGGGCTCCTCATCTGGTACGGGTACGTCGCCACGCTCCAGCGGTTCCGGTACTTCGGGGTGGAACTCCAGCTCACCGGCCTCGCCAACCAGGACCTCCTGCTGTTCGGCCTGGAGATCGCCTACCCGGCGGCGGTTCTGCTCCTGGTGGTCGTCCTCGCGTGCCTGACCCTGCACACGGGACTCGGCCTGCTGCTCCGGACGCGGCCCCGCGCCGTCCGGTGGATCGCCCCGGCCGTCGCGCTCACGGGCGCGGCGCTGCTCGTGCGCGCGCTCGTCGGCGTCCTGGTACGCGGGGTCGCCGAGCACGAGAGGCCGGGGACCACGCCGCTGTCCCTGACGGTGTGCGCGCCCCTGCTCGTCTACGGGTTCTGGCTGGCGCGCCGGGCGTGGGAGGGCGGCTGGCGGGAGAGCGCGGAGGCCGAGGCGCTGGAGCGGAGGGGCAGGACCCTGGCGATCGCGCTCGCCGTCGTCGGCCTCTTCTGGGCGGCGAACTCCCTCGCCGCCGAGGTAGGCGTCGCCCGCGCCTACGACAGCGTGAAGCGCCTGGACAGGCTGCCCGAGGTCGTCCTCTACACCAAGGAACCCCTCGCGGACGCCCCCGCGGAGACCCGCCAGTGGGACTTCGGCAAGAAGGCCACCTTCCGCTACCGCTACCAGAACCTGCGCCTCCTCCTCGCCTCCGGCGGCCGCCTCTTCCTGGTCCCCCTCACCTGGAAACCCACCGACACCACCGCCCGCCTCTCCACCTTCGTCGTCCCCTACGACACGAACATCCGCCTCCAACTGATCCCCCGCCCCACCCCCTGACGGGCCCCTGTGGCCCTCTCAGAGAGGTCGGCGCGCGGACCCGAGCCCGGTCGAGAGGCCGCCCGTGCCGCGACATCAGAAGAACGCGACCTTTTCGGCCTCACCGAGACCGAACCCGTCCTCGCCCTGACCCGCCTGATCCGCGACGCCGACGACCACCCCATCGAAGCCGACGCCATGACCATGCCCGCCCGCTCCACCCGCCTGCGCTGCACCCTGAAGGCGACCCGATGACCGACACCGGCCGCCCCCCTCCACCAGCGCATCGCCGCAGGTGGGCGGAGGGCTTCGTCGGGGGCTCACCATCGTCATGGCGCTCTCCGAGGCGTGCGGGATCGCGCCCTCGCCCGGCGGCGGCAAGATCGTCGGGCGCGACTGCGCCCGGCCTGATGGCGGACCGGCGCCCATGCGCGCGGCGAGGGGGAACGGCGGCGCGGCCTCCTCGCCGCCTGGTTCGGGTCAGGAGAACCAGGCGGGGAGGTCGGTGCGGAACGGCTCCGCGGCGGTCATGGTGCGGAGGGCGTCTTCGACGGTGGCCAGGCGGGCGGGGCCCAGGGCCTCGGACCATTCGGCGCGTAGGGCGTCGAAGATTTCGGCGGAGTCGGAGAGGGCGGACACGCCGCGCGGGGTCAGGCGGACGATGCGGGCGCGGGCGTCGGCGGGGTCGGGGACGCGGGTCAGGTAGCCGAGGCGTTCCAGGGACTCGACGGTCTTGGCCGCGGCCTGCTTGGTGACGCCGAGGCGGCGGCCCAGTTCGGCGGTGCTGCATCCCTCGGGGCCGACGGCCTGGAAGACGAAGCCGTGCATGGGGCGCATCTCGGGGTGGCCGCGTTCGGCGAGCCTCGTGTGCAGCTCGTCGATGAGGGCGCGGAAGGCCAGCAGAAGGCGGATCGGGAGTTCGAAGCCGGGCGGATCACTTGACATAAAAGACAACCTGGTTGACTATATGGACAACTTAGATGTCTATCTTAGGGGTGTTCCCATGAAGATCGTGCGTTCCGCGGAAGCCCGGCAGACCAGCACGCCCACCGCGACCATGACGACCCTCGCGTCACCGACCCTCGGCGAGGCCGCGACGTCCGTCTGGCGGGTGGACGTCGCTCCGGACGCGCCCGTGGGTCCCGTCCACGTGATCGACGCCGAACAGGTGTGGACCTTCCTCTCCGGCGTCGCGACGGTCGAGGTCGACGGCCGCGCAGCCACCCTGGGCGCGGGCGACACCATCGTGATCCCCGCCGACGAGACCCGCCAGGTGCGCGCCGACCGCGCGACGGGCTTCACCGCCCTGGTGACGGCCGCCGCCGGCGCGCGCGCGGCCCTGTCCGGAACCGGCGAGTTCCAGACCCCGCCCTGGATCGCCTGACGTCGTGCGGGGCGCCCCCTCCGCGGGAGGGGGCGCGGGCGGCCGCACCGTGTTCTGTCGGTGGCCGTGGGTAGGCTCCGGGCGAGTCGACCAGTGGGAAGGACGCGGAAGATGCGGGTGAAGCCGTTCCTGATGTTCGAGGGTCGGGCCGAGGAGGCGATGGACCTCTACGTCTCGCTGTTCCCCGGGTCGGAGATCGTGTGGATCAAGCGGTACGGGCCAGAGGGGCCGGGCCCCGAGGGCTCGGTGTTCCAGGCGGTGTTCCGGGTGGCCGACCAGGAGGTGATGTGCATCGACAGCTACGCGGAGCACGGGTTCACCTTCACGCCGTCGTGGTCGCTCTACGTCGAGTGCGACTCGGCCGAGGAGCTCACCCGGATCGGCGCGGCCCTCGAAGAGGGCGGCTCGGCGCTGATGCCCGTCGGGTCGTACGGGTTCAGTGAGCTGTTCACCTGGGTCGCCGACCGCTTCGGCGTCTCCTGGCAGCTGAACTACCAGGGCGACGCCGCGACCTGACCGAGCCCGTCCCGGCGCGGGTGCGGCCGCGTCGGGACGGGGCCGCCCCGCTCAGGAGACGTGGAAGCCGCCCCGCTCGACGGCCTGGGCGCTGAACTCGCCGAGCGCGCGTACTTCGCCGACGAGGCCGTCGGGGATCCCGTCGACGAAGGTGCCGTAGGTGGAGACCGCCTTTTCGGCCTCGGCCCCGTCGAGGAGGTCCGCGATCGCCCGGCACTCCTCGGGGCCGACGTGCCAGCCGTCGTTCGACTCGAACTTGTGCACCTGTACGGGGCAGTCCGCGCCCGCGTGGGCGACGGCGATCCGCAGCACCTCGCGCACGTCCGCCATCACGTGGCCGGGAACGTCGAACCCCGGCCCCGCGCCATCGGCATAAGAGAAGTAGAACCCCACCCGCGTCCTTCCCAAGTGTCTCTCCGGTACGCCGAGCATCCTCCGCCCCGCCCGAGCCCACCTGGAAGGGACCCGGGTCCCGCCCGAGTCCCTTCCAGGCCGAGCGAGCCCGCGCCCCGCCCGAGCGACCCCGCGAGGGACCCGGAGTATTTTTGACTTGAGGGTACAGAATCGTGCTAGGGTCGCGGACATGGGTAGGCCGCGCCAGTTCGATTCCGACTCCGCCGTCGAGCGGGCCATGCAGGTGTTCTGGCGCAAGGGCTACGGCGCCACGACCCCGCAGGACCTCGTCGACGAACTCGGCATCGGCAAGGGCAGTCTCTACAACGCGTTCGGCAGCAAGCACGCGCTGTTCGAGAAGGCCCTGCTCCGGTACCGGGACAGCCAGACGGAGGCGCTGGTGGCGATGCTCGAGGAAGGCGGGCCCGTCAAGGAGCGGTTGCGCAAGGTGCTGATGTTCCTCGTCGAGCTCGATCTCGCGGATCCGGATCGTCGGGGCTGCATGGCGGTCAACACCGTCGCGGAGCTCGGCGAGTCGGACGAGTCCGCGATGCGGCTCGTCCGGCGCATGCTCGACCGCACCGAGGAGGCGTTCCGCGCGGTCGTGGAGGAGGGGCGGCGCGATGGGGAGATCGCCGCCGACGTGGACGCCAGGGCCGTGGGAAGCCTGCTGCTGAACACGGTCGTGGGCCTGCGGTTGATCTGCCGGTCCGCCGAGGGGCCGGAGCGTCCCACCCGGGTGGTCGACGCGTTGCTGGCCTCCCTCTGACCCCGCGAAGCCCGATCCGGACACCGGATCGGGATGTTCTTCGGCCTAATTTTGTACCCGCAGTTCAAGAATAGGAAGCCTCATGGATCTCCATCTCACCGGAAAGACCGCAGTCGTCACCGGGGCCAGCCGGGGCATCGGGCTGGCCACCGTGCGGACCCTGATCGCGGAGGGCGCCCGCGTCGTCGGGGCGGCGCGCACCATCACCGCCGAACTGAAGGACTCCGGAGCCGTCCCCTTCGCGGCCGACCTGAGCACCGAGGGAGGTGTCGCCGCCCTCGTCGACCACGCGCTCGCCGAGTTCGGCGGTGTCGACCTGCTGGTGAACAACGTCGGAGCCGGGGATGACGTAGGGCTCGGCGGATTCCTCGACACCGACGACACGCAGTGGACGCGCGTCTTCGACCTCAACCTGTTGAGCGCGGTCCGCGCCACCCGCGCCGCGTTGCCCAGTCTCATCGAGCGCGGGGGCGCGATCGTCAACGTCTCCTCGATCAACTCCAGGCTGCCCGCCGCGGGCCCGATCGCCTACAGCGCCGCCAAGGCCGCGCTGACGGCGTTCGGCAAGTCGCTCGCCGAGGAGTTCGGGCCGCGGGGCGTGCGCGTGAACACGGTGTCGCCGGGCGCGGTCCGCACGGCGATCTGGGAGGCCCCCGACGGCTTCGGCAGCAAGATCGCCGCGGCGACGGGCACCGAGCACGCCGACTTCCTGCGAGGGCTCCCCGCGGCGTTCGGCATCACCACCGGCCGCATCACCGAACCCGAGGAGGTGGCGGCGCTGATCGCGTTCCTGCTCTCCGACGTGGCCGGCAACATCACCGGCGCGGACCACCTGATCGACGGCGGCACCGTGAAGTCCGTCTGAACCCATGCCCTGTCATGGCGCCCGAGCCCGCGCGCCATGACGGGGCGCCTCAGGTCCGTCGCCCGGCCCGCCGGCGCGGAGGAAGCGCAACGGGACGGCGTTCCGGGCCGTGCCCGAAGGCGGCCACGTCGACGCGCGCGGCCCGAGCACGGGAGGACAGGGACGGGGCGGGAGGGCAGGGACGGGACGGTCTTCCGAGCCGCCGCCCTGAACGGCGGCCACGTCCATGCCGCCGACCGCCGGGAGGCACGGCTCGTGGCCCGAAGGCGGGAGGGGGCCGTCGGCCGGTCGCGGCTGAGAAGCGGCTGCGTCGACGCCGTCAGCGCAGGGGAGGACGCGCGGGTGGGGTCGGCTGGGGGCCGGAGGAAGGGGCGTAGGACTTGGCCGGGTCGTGGCCAGGGGGCGGGGGAGCCGCGGGGTAGGGGCCCGGGGCGTAGCCGGGAGGTGGGGTGGGGTGGTGGCCAGGGGCCGCGGGGTAGGGGGCGGGGGGCGGGAAGACGGGGAGGTAGGCGGTGGTGGGGGGAAGGTAGGGGCGGATGTGGGAGGGCTGTTCGGTGGGGATGTGCTGGCCGGTCCGGCGCAGGTGGTCGACGCGGCGGGCCTTGCGGGCGGCGAGGCGGCGTTCCTCGCGAGTGCGGCGTTCGGCGAGGACGGCGGTCAGCAGGAGCTCCGGCGGGTTGCCCGGGGGCGGGGGCGGCGACAGCAGCGGCAGGAAGCGCTGGAGGAGGGAGGCGCCCATGGAGACGCGGACGTCGGGGAGGAGCTCCCAGTAGCGGAGGAGGTACTGGCGGGCGCTGAGGGCCAGGTCGTCGGAGATCTGGGAGAGTTCGAGCGCCGCGGCCCACGGGGCGAGGTGCGGGGGCATCATCGCGGGCGGCGGAAGCGCGGCGGTCGCCGCCGTGCGGTCCTGGATGACGAGGGTGCCCGCGAAGAGGTCGCCGAGGCGGCGGCCCTCCCGGTTGAACAGCGAGCAGATCAGTGCGGGCGCGCCCATGAACATGAGGAACTCGACGAACCCGGTGAGCGCCCGCATCAGCGCCTGGCGGAACCGGACGACCCCGCCGTCCACCGCGACGACCCGCAGCCCGAGCGCCATCTTTCCGACGGACTTGCCGCGCGTCAGCGTCTCGGAGATCGCCGGGTAGCCGACGAACGTCCCGACGGTCACCACGATGCTCAATCCGACGGCCACCGCCTCGTCGGCGACCAGCACGACGAACTGTACGGCCTGCATCAGGGTGGACACCACCGCGAACATGATCGCCAGGTCCAGGAGCAGCGCCGACGCGCGGCTGGCCAGGCGGGCGGGCCGCAGATCGAGGGCGACCGCCTCGCCGGTGACCAGTTCTGCCGAGGTGACCGTCATGGTGCCCAGTATGCCGGGCTCGCCGGGCCGGTAGATTCGCCGTCGTGGATGTCGACGCCTATGCTGCCGCGCACAATGCCGAATGGCTCCGGCTGGAAGAGCTCATCAACCGCGCCGGCAAGCTCCGCGGCGCCGAGATCGACGAACTCGTCGAGCTGTACCAGAGGGCCGCGACGCACCTCTCGGTCGTCAGATCGGCCTCGCCCGATCCGGCGCTCATCGGGCGCCTGACGTCGCTCGTCGCGCGCGGCAGGGCCGCGGTCTCGGGGGCGAACGCGCCGCTGTGGCGGGACGCCGCGAGGCTCATCACCGTGTCGTTCCCCGGCACGGTCTACCGGCAGCGCTGGTGGTGGCTGGGCTGCGCCCTGTTCGGGAACCTGCTGGCCCTGGCCGTCGCGCTGTGGGTGGCGGGCGATCCGCGGGTACAGAGCACGCTCGGCACCCCGTACGACATCCAGCAGCTGGTCGAGCACGACTTCGCGAACTACTACACCGAGCACGAGGCGGGCGCGTTCGCGTTCCAGGTGTGGGTGAACAACGCGTGGGTGTCGGCGCAGGCGATCGTGTTCGGCATCCTGCTCGGCATCCCGACCCTGTACGTACTGGTGGTCAACCAGCTCAACCTCGGCGTCACCGGCGGGCTGATGGCCGCGCACGGCAAGACCGACATCTTCTTCGGCCTGATCCTCCCGCACGGCCTGCTGGAGCTGACCGCGGTCTACGTGGCGTGCGGCGTGGGCCTGCGCCTCGGCTGGACGATCATCGACCCGGGCGCGCGCCCGCGCGGCAGGGCACTGGCCGAAGAAGGCCGCGCCGCGATGAGCGTGGTCCTCGGCCTCATCGGTGTGCTGCTGGTCTCCGGCGCCATCGAGGGCTTCGTGACGGGCTGGGTGCACACGACCTGGCTCCGCATCGGCATCGGCGTCGTCGCCGAGATCGCCTTCCTCGCCTATGTCTGGTACTTCGGCCGCAAGGCCGTCGCCGCGGGCGACACCGGTGACGCCATCGACACCCCGGACCTCGCCCCGGCCGCGGCCTGATGGCCCCGCCCTCGGGCGGGGCCATCAGGTCAGGTGATCTCCAGCAGTTTCTCGCGGACCGCGTAGACGACGGCTTCCATGCGGGAGTGCAGCTGGAGTTTCTCCAGGATGTTGCGGATGTGGTTCTTCACGGTGTTCTCGGAGATGAACAGCTCTTTGGCGATCTCCCGGTTGCCGAGGCCGCGGGCGACGAGGCGGAGCACCTCCATCTCGCGGTCGGTCAGCCGTGGCGCGGGGACCTGCTGCTGCCGTTCCTCGGACCGCCGGGCCAGCGCGGTGAACTCGCTGATCAGCTTCGACGCCATGGACGGGCTGATCAGGGACTGCCCGCCGTGCACGGCCCGGACGGACTGGGGCACTTCGTCTATGGCTATCTCCTTGAGCAGATAGCCGCTGGCACCCGCCTTGAGCGCCTCGAAGAGATCCTCCTCCTCGTCGCTGATCGTCAGCATGACGATCTTGGCGCTCGGCACCGCCTCCTTGATGGCGACGCAGGCCTCGATACCGCCGCGGCGCGGCATCCTGATGTCCATCAGGATCACGTCGGGCAGCAGGTCGCGTGCCTTGTCGACGGCTTCCAGCCCGTCACCGCCCTCGCCGACCACTTCGATCCCGGCCTCGCCGGTCAGGACCATCTCCAGACCCCGGCGGAACAGGGCGTGGTCGTCCACGATCAGGACTCGGATCGGATCGGTGCGAGGTTCGGGGATCTCGCTCACTCTTCCTCCCCCATATGGGATACCTAGATCATGGCATGCGAGGGCGGGTGACGGGTTGTTAACGACGCATCACTCGTCAATGAGACGGATGACGCCGTAGTCCCAACCCCTCCTGCGGTAGACGACGCTGGGAAGGCCGCTCTCCCTGTCAGAGAACAGGAAGAAATCGTGGCCGACAAGTTCCATTTCGTAGAGGGCCTGGTCGATGTGCATCGGCTCGGCCTTGTGGGTCTTCTCCCGGACGACGACGGGGCAGTTCCCGTCCTTGTCGATGGTGAGCAGCTCCTCCTCGAGGTCGGGCCGCTCGAAGCCGTCGGGCCTGCGGTCGGACACCGCGACACCGGTCGCGGCGGCGACCCGGGCGAGCCCGGCGCGGGCCGGCTCGGGAGCGCGGACGGGCTCCGGGGTGGGCGGCAGGGTCGACGGCATCGCCTCCATACCGTTCATCTTGGGCGGGGTACGGGTGCCGTAGTGGGTCTTGCGCCGGTCGGAGACCCGCCGCAGCCTCGAGTCCAGCTTGTCCAGGGCCATGTCGAGCGCGCCGTAGCGGTCGTCGGACGCCGCCTCGGCCCGGATCACCGGACCCCTGGAGTGGAGCGTCAGCTCGACGCGCTCCTTCTGGTCCGCCATCCGCGGGTTGCGCTCCGAGCTCACCTCGACGTCCACCCTGATGATCTTGGAGTCGAGCTTCTCCAGCTTGGCGAGCTTGCTGTCGACGTGCCGCTTGAAGCGGTCGTTCACGTCGGTGCGTCGGCCCTTCACGATGATGTCCACGTAGGGACCCCCCTTCTCAATCGAGATAACGGACGGTCCGGAATTCGGAGTTCCAGATGTTTCCGTTGTGTGGAGGAGCACCCGCCCGGCCGACCTGGTCTTCGACCCCACAATCGCCTGCTGAGAGGTTCGCAGCCCATGCCACTACTGCTCTTCTCCCGTGACGGCGGATATCTGATCCACCGGCGGGGCAGGACTTACTTCTAAGCCGCACCGTGATCACTCGACAAAAAGTCGGCTTACGTGGACCGCTTCGCCTGCGACTGGCATCGGCTAGCTCGGTACGCCGTCTCCCAGGGGAGACGAGCCCACCGGCGCAACCACGGACCCGGGCGGGTGCCATGTCAGCACGCTAGCCCCTTCAGGCCCGAATGTCATCGGGGACGAAGGCGGCAAATCTCACCTACGGTGATCGACTTCGCGGCTGTAGTGCCCTGGTGCAGGGGCTGAGGGACAGGTCAGCGTCTTCTGGCGGGCCGGTGAGTTTCCTGGATTCTTGGCATTTCCCTAACCGTGCGTTACCAATTGTGGCGATTCTTCCTTTGAGGGCGCTGGTGAGAAGAACGGCCCCTTCGAGTCGTGCGCCCGCCGCGGTGAGCGCCCGGCACGCCTCTCGCAGGGACGCCCCGGTGGTCACCACGTCGTCGAGCAGGAGGACCCGGGCTCCCGCGATCTCGGGGGAGGCGCGCATCGCGCCCTGGAGGTTGCGCCGCCGCTCGGTGGGCCCTAGGCCGCCCTGATCCGCGGTGCCCACCCGCCTGGACAGGGCGGCCACCGCGCGTGCGGGCCTGCCGCGTGCCCGCAGCTCGGCCGCCGCGGCCTCGGCGAGCTCCCCCATCGCGTCCCGCCCGCGCCGCCGCACCGACCGCCGCCCCGAAGGCACCGCCACCACCCAGACCTCGCCCTGCGCGCCCGCCCCGCCGGGGGAGGGGCGGCCGCGCAGGGCGGTGTCGGCGGCCAGCCGTGCCAGGGCCGCGCCGAGCGGGACGGCCAGGGGAGCCCTGCCGCGTTCCTTGTGCGCGATGACGAGACGGCGCAGGACGCCCTCGTGCTCGCCCAGCGCCCAAACGGGCGGGACCGCCCGCGCGCGCTCCGCACGCGTGAAGACGGGGACGGGGAGGCCGGGCCCGCCCAGGGGCGCCGCGCAGCCGGAGCACAGCACGTGCCCGGGGGCCCGGCACGCCGTGCAGCACGGCGGCAGCAGCAGATCCACCAGCGCGGGCAGCATCCCGAGCGCCCCGGCGACGCCGGGCACCGCGAGCACGCACAACCCGGCCAGGCACGCCGCCCCCAGCACCCCGGAGACCTCGAGCCCGCCGGGCCCGAGCAGCCCGCCGGCCGCTTCGCCGAGTGAGAAGAGAACGCTGAGTACCCGAGAAATGACCATGAGCACATGATCCGCCGCCGCGCGCCCCCTGAACGCCGCCCGCCCGCATCTGTGGACAACTTTTCTCGGGCCCCGCTCGGGCGGGCGCGGTCAGCCGGGGTAGGTGGGGGAGGAGCCGGTGATGTCGCAGTCCCAGGTGCTGAAGCGGGGTTCTTCGCTGGGGGTCTGGACGCAGGTGGTGGGCTCCGGGCGTTCTTTGGATTCGATGCCCAGGAGGATGGTCTCGCCGGGGGCGGCGCCGATGCTGACGGGGGTGCCTTCGAAGCTGCCGCCCACGGGGCTGATGGCGCCGCCGCTGATGGGGACCTCGTACGGGAGGACGCTGCTGCTGGAGGTGCCGGACTTGCCGAGGACGGCGAGGGTGTCGGCGTCCCGCCAGGCCAGGTCGACGAGGCCGGACAGCTCCGCGTTGATCGGGTGGAACTCGTCGATGCTGTAGCCCGAGGTCGCGCTGGGCGCGATCCGCGCGATCTGGATCTCGGTCTTGACCGCGCCGGAGACGAGAGCGGCGACCCGGACGCCGTCGTGCGCGACGCGCAGGGCCTTGATCTGCCCGACGAGGTTCTTCGGCAAAGGCACCTGGACCGCTCTGACCCCGCCCGGAGACCGCAGCCACAGGGTCGATTCCGAGCCCTTGTTCTGCACGATCCACAGGTATCCGTGACGATCCCATGACGGCCGGAGCAGGGTCGCGCCCTCCTGGGCCTTGAGCACCTCCGAGACCGCCCCCGTCGAGGTGTCCCCGACGTACAGGGAGCGCCCGGAGATGGCGGCGAACTCCCGCGCGTCGAGTGCGACGGCGGGTTCCCGGAAGGTCCGCTTCGCCAGGGACGGGAAGGGGGACGGCTCCTTGCCCTGGAGCAGGGACAGGTGCCCCGAGCCGTCGAGGAGGTACTTGCTGGCGGCCACCTCGTTGAAGGGCGCGTCCGGGCCGAGCGGCTGCCACCGGGCGAGGGTCTGCACCTCGATGCCGTCGCTGGTCCGCTGGGTCTTCCCGTCGATCTGGAGCCGCATCGACTGGACCTCGGTCAGCTGGCCGAGCGTCCACATGAGCTGCGCCGACATGCGGTCGACGTCGCCGGCCGCGGCCTCGGCGCTCAGATTGACGGTGACGACGTCGTCGTCCTCCAGCGTGACCTTGCCGCCGAGGAGCCGGGTGCCGAGCGGGAACGACGACACGACGGCGTCGCGGAGCCACGGCGTGGTCCGGCTGAGCAGCGACTTGACGAGCTGGCTGGGCAGGTCGGAGCGGTTGAGCTGCGGCAGGAACACCGAGTCGGGGACGAGGCTGCGCGCGTCCGGCGCGAGGTAGTACAGGTTCGTGGTGCGGAACGCCCGGTCGACGTCGCTGCGCTTCAGCACGAGTTCGGGGGCGGCGCCCGACGCGTACGAGATGCGCCAGTCGCCCGCCTTGTTCTTGCGCAGGGTGAACGTCACGTCATAGGCGTGCTGCGCGGCCGCGAGGTACTGCCCGGACGGGGTGATCTTGCCGAGCCGGTCGCCGACGATCTGCACGATGGCCAGGTCGTCGCGTTCCGATATCGGCATCGGCCCCTGGAACGTCTCGTCGTCCAGCACGTTGACCTCGGGCCGGACCGCGGCGTCGAACTCGACGTCCTCGTCGAGGTAGGAACGGAAGGCGGCCCGGTCGTTGTCGAAGTTGGCCATGGCGACCAGATAGCCCTCGACGACCTCCTTGGGGGTCCAGCCCTGCTTCGGCCGGGTCGGTTCGATCCGGACGTACGGCTCGTCGAACGGCTCGGTGCGCGCGTCGTTGGTGTGCGTGGAGACCCGGCCGCCGGTGGGCAGTGACGCGCAGCCCGTCAGCAGGACGAGTGCGCAAAGGCCCGCGGCGAAGGGGCGGAGCCGTCTCATTCGGCGGCCTCCAGATCGGTGATGATGGTCCGGTTCAGCTCCACCTCGGCGGGCACGAGCGGCAGCGGGGAGCCGCGCAGCTCGGTCCCCGCGGTGCGCGGCAGCGACAGCCGGAACTGCGAGCCGACGCCCGGTTCGCCCCACGCCTGGAGCCAGCCGCCGTGCAGCTGGGCGTCCTCGCGGGAGATCGACAGACCGAGGCCGGTGCCGCCGATGGTCCTGGCCCGGGACGGGTCGGCCCGCCAGAACCGGTCGAAGACCTGCTGGGCGTCGCCCGGCCGCAGGCCGGTGCCGTGGTCGCGGACGGCCAGCGCCACCGCGTCCCGGTCGGCCGCGACGGTGACGACGATGTCGCCGCCCTCGCCGTGCTCGACCGCGTTGAACAGGAGGTTACGGAGGATGCGCGCGACCCGGCGGCGGTCCACCTCGGCCATGCACGCCTCGCCGGGGAGCTTCAGCACGACCTTGCTGCCGCGCCGCTCGGCCACGTCCTCGACGTCCCCGACGGCGTTCAGCACGAGTTCGCGGAGGTCCAGGGACTCCGCGTCGAGGGTCGCCGCGCCGGCGTCGTGCCTGCTGATCTCCAGGAGGTCCGAGAGCAGCGACTCGAAGCGCTCCATCTGGCTTTGCAGCAGCTCGGTGGAGCGGCTCACCCCGGCCTGGAAGTCTTCTCGGTGCTCGTAGAGCATGTCCGCGGCGATCTTCATCGTGGTGAGCGGGGTGCGCAGCTCGTGCGAGACGTCGGAGACGAACTGGCGCTGCACCTGGGAGAGGGTCTCCAGCTCGTAGATCTTCTCCTGGAGCGTCTCGGCCATGTCGTTGAACGAGCGGCCGAGCTTGGCGAGGTCGTCCTCGCCGCGCACCTTCATCCGCTCCTCGAGGCGCCCCGCCGCGAGCCGCTCCGCCGACTGCGCGGCGAGCCGGACCGGGATGACGATCTGGCGGGTCACCACCGAGGCGATCGCGGCGAGCAGCAGCGCCAGGGCGACGCCGACCCCGACGAGGGTGCGCTGGACGATGCTGATCGTCTTCTGCTCCTGGTCGAGCGGGAACAGGTAGTACAGCTCGTACGGCCCGTCCTTGCCGCCGATGATCAGCGCGGGCTCGGGGTCGTGGTACTGCCGGGACAGCTCCCCGATCGTCCAGACCTTGTCGCCGTCGGGCGCTTCGCTGAGCGCGGTCGCCAGCCGGCGGGGGATGCTCGCCGGGTCGAGGTCGTTGGTGGGCACGCCGCCGTTGGTCTTCTCGCGGGTGTCCCGCAGGTAGACCTCGTACAGGCCGGACGGGCCGCTGCGCGCCGCGAGCTCCTTGGCGACCTTCTCGGCGACGCTGTCGCCGGGGGTGCGCTTGAGGATGCCCAGGCCCTCGTTGAGCTGCTGGGAGGCGGCCTCGGCCTTGCCGTCCAGCAGCGCGGTGGTGATCTGCTGCATGAGGAAGACCCCGAGCACCACCGCGACGATCGTGGAGATGAGCAGGGTGGAGGTGACCACCCGCACCTGGATGGACCGGCGCCAGCGGACGTAGGAACGCCGCCAGAGGCCGTCGACGATACGCCGCAGGGTGGTCTTCATGGGGGGTGGTCCTCGGCTGCGGGGGGGAGGTTAAGCCGGGCCGGCCTTGTAACCCACGCCCCGTACGGTCACGACGATCTCGGGCCGCTCAGGGTCCTTCTCGATCTTGGCGCGCAGGCGCTGGACGTGCACGTTCACCAGCCGGGTGTCGGCCGCGTGCCGGTAGCCCCACACCTGCTCCAGCAGCACCTCGCGGGTGAAGACCTGGCGCGGTTTGCGGGCCAGCGCGACGAGCAGGTCGAACTCCAGCGGGGTGAGCGGGATGTGCTTGTCGCCGCGCTTGACCGAGTGGCCCGCGACGTCGATCGCGATGTCGCCGATCTGGAGGGTCTCGGGCGCGGGCTCGTCGGTGCGGCGCAGCCGGGCGCGTACCCGGGCGACCAGTTCCTTGGGCTTGAACGGCTTGACGACGTAGTCGTCGGCGCCGGACTCCAGCCCGAGGACCACGTCGACGGTGTCGCTCTTGGCCGTCAGCATGACGATCGGGATGCCGGACTCGGCGCGGATCTGACGGCACACGTCGATGCCGTCGGCGCCGGGGAGCATCAGGTCGAGCAGGACGAGGTCGGGCCGAGCTTCGCGGAACGCCTCGAGAGCCTTGTCCCCGTCATGGACGAAGAACGGCTCGAAGCCTTCGCCGCGCAGAACGATGCCGAGCATCTCCGCGAGCGCCAGGTCGTCGTCGACGACCAGTACACGTCCCCTCATGCGCCCTCTCAAGCCGTTCAGTAGGGAGGCCGAGCCGCCGTCGCGCCGCCACCGGATGCCAGGTGAGCCACAGGTTACCCGCGTTTTACCGGTGGCAGGGCCGCTAATCACCGAAAGCCCGGCGATCTAGCCGCAAGGCCGGTACTCTGCGTTCCGATTCGCCTACAACACGCGATATTTGCACCACCCGGGGAGGGGCAGGAGTTGGGGATCTCCTGGATTTAGGGACACATGGCAGGATGGCCCCCGTGCGAAGCGACCGGGCCCGACTGCTCGGCGGGGAGATCCCGCTGCGGCCGCTCAACGCGGCCGAAATGCTGGACGCGGCCCTCGCCCTGCTGCGCCGCTCGCCGCGCGCGGTACTCGGCCCGGCCCTGGTGGTGGTGGGGGTCGTGCAGATCGCGGTGACCCTCACGGGGTACTTCCTCGCCGGTGGGGACGCGACGGGCGAGGTGACGCCCAATGTCCTGCTTCGTTCCTTTGGATCCCAGCTCGTCGTGGCGGTCACGGGCGGCCTCGTCGGATCGCTCGCGGTGCTGGTGCTGGCCGGGACGTTCGGTCCGGCGATCGCCCGCGGATACTTCGGACTCCGGATCACGCCGGGCGTGCTGTGGCGCGATGTGCGGCCGCATCTGGCCCGGCTCGTCGTGGTCGCCCTCATCGTCGGGCTCGGCTCGCTGGCCGCCGGCGGGGTGCTCCTGATCCCGTTCGTGCTGCTCGCCGTCAACGACGGTTCCTCGGGGGCGGGGATCCTCTCCGGAGTGCTCGGCTTCCCCGCCGCGGCGGCGGTGACGGTCTGGCTCTACGTGCTGGGGGCGCTCGCCGCGCCCGCGCTGGTGCTGGAACGCCGCGGGATCGGCGGTGCGCTCGCCAGGGCGGCCCGGCTGGTGCGCGGCCAGTGGTGGAAGACCTTCCTGGTCCTGCTGCTCACCGCCGTCATCGTCTTCCTCATGGGCACCGCGCTGCGGCTGCCGTTCGTGGTCGCCGAGTTCCTGTTCTTCAGCGACGAGCCGCAGGGCTGGGCCGCGGTCGCCGCGCTGGCCCTGGACACCGTCGGACGGATCTGCGGCGCCGCGATCACCACGCCGTTCCACGCGGGCGTCCTCGCGCTGCTCTACCTGGACCGGCGCCATCGCAGAGAGGGCCTGGACCTGGAGATCCAGCAGCGGGGCGAAGTCCCCGACGAGGACCCGCTGGCCCCGTGGGCGGTGCCCGCGTGAGCGCCGCGGACCCGGTGACCCGGGAGCAGGCGCGCGAACTCGCGGAACGGGAGCTGGAGAAGGCGGTCTACCACCGCGACCGGCCGTCGTTCCTCGACAAGATGCTCGACCAGATCAAGGAGTGGCTGGAGGACATCCTGCCCGACCCGCCCTCGCCGGGTCCCGGCCACGGCGGCGGCGGGCTGACGCTGGTCATCCTCGTGGTGCTCGCCGCGGTGGTCGTCGCAGCGGTGCTGTGGTGGATGCGCGGCCGCAAGAACCCGTCGGCCAAGAAGGCCCTGCTGGAGGACGTGCCCACGCGCGCGGTCGACCACAGGTCCGCGGCCGAGCGGATGGCCGCCGAAGGGCGGTTCGCGGAGGCGATCAGGGAAAGGCTCCGCGCGATAGCGCGTGACCTGGAGGAGCGCGCGATCCTTCTGCCCCGGCCCGGCCGGACCGCCTTGGAGCTCGCGGTCGAGGCGTCGTCCGCGCTGCCCGTCGACCTCATGCCGGGCGCGCGCGTCTTCGACGAGGTCTGGTACGGAGACCGTCCGGGCACCCCGGAGGGCTATGCCCTGCTCGTCGCCCTGGACGACGCGGTACGCGCCGCGAGGCCCCGGCCCCTGGAGGCGGTGTGACGGCCGTGGCCGAGGTGGAGAGCGCCGGACGGGTCGCAGGGCGCAGGTTCCGGAGATGGCGGGGAATCGCGGCGGCTCTGGCCGCGGTGGCCGTCCTCGCCGTTCTGCTCGCCGCCTTGCGGCCCACCGCCACGAGCGGCTACCTCGACCCCGAGGACGTCACGGACGCCGGGACCAGGGCGCTCGCGGAGATAGTCCGGGAGCACGGCACCGAGGTGACCGTCGTGCGGTCGCCCGCGGAGGCCGCCGGCAGCGCGGCCGCCGACGGGCTGCTGGTGGTCGCCCGCGACGAGCGGCTGACCGAGGACGATCTCGACCTGATCGCCGGATCCCGGGCGCCGCTGCTGCTCATCGAGCCGGTCACCGGGGTGCTCGACGCGCTGGCCCCGGGCGTCACGGAGGCCACGTCGGTGGCGGGCGGCGAGGTCACGCCGGGCTGCACGCTCGCCGACGCCGCGGGCGCCGTCGACTTCGAGGCGGCCACGGTGTACTCGGCGCCTTCGGGAGCCGTCACCTGTTACCGCGACGAGGAGTTCGCGCGCCTGGTCAGGGTGCAGGGCCCGCGCACGGTGACGGTCATAGGCTCCGGCGCGCCCTTCACCAACGGCTCCTTGACCGAGGCCGGCAACGCGGCCCTCGGCATGAACCTCTTGGACGTGCCGGGCGGCGTCGTCTGGCTGGTGCCGCCCCTTCCGGTGGAAGACGACGACGTCGTCGGCCAGGAGTCCCTCACCGATCTCATCCCGCCGGGCGTACGGCTGTTCTTCTGGCAGCTCGCCATCGCCGTCGTCCTGGCGGCGCTGTGGCGGGCCAGGAGGCTCGGCCCCGTCGTGGTGGAAAGGCTGCCCGTCGCGGTGCGCTCGGCCGAGGCCGTCGAAGGCAGGGCGCGGCTCTACCGCGCCGCCCATGCCCGCGACAGGGCGGCGCTCGCCCTGCGCGGCGCGGCGCGGGAGCGGCTCGTCCCGCTGCTGGGGCTGCCGCGCAGCGCCGCGGGCGACCTCGGAAGGGCCGCCGAGGTGAGCGCGCTGGTCGCCGCCCGAAGCGGCATCGAGGAGCAGACCGCGCGCTGGGCGCTGTACGGTCCTGACCCGGCGGACGATCGGGAACTCCTCCAGCTGACCGACCTTTTGGACGAACTGGAAAGACGGGTGCGATGAGCGACGAAACGGTCCTGGACACGGCGATGCCCGGCATGGGGGCCGCCGCGCGGCCCGCGGGCGCGGCGGAGGCCCGGCAGGGGCTCGCCGCGCTGCGCGGCGAGGTCGCGAAGGCCGTCGTCGGCCAGGACGCCGTGGTCACCGGCCTGGTGATCGCCCTGCTGTGCCGCGGCCACGTGCTGCTCGAAGGCGTTCCCGGCGTCGCCAAGACGCTGCTGGTGCGCACCCTGTCCCGCGCGCTGGACCTGGAGTTCAAGCGGGTGCAGTTCACCCCCGACCTGATGCCCGGCGACGTCACGGGCTCGCTGGTGTTCGACGCGCGCGCCTCGGAGTTCGAGTTCCGGCGCGGCCCGGTGTTCGCCAACCTCCTGCTCGCCGACGAGATCAACCGGACGCCGCCCAAGACCCAGGCTTCCCTTCTGGAGGCGATGGAGGAGCGGCAGGTGTCGGTCGACGGCACCTCGTACGCGCTGCCCGACCCGTTCGTCGTCTGCGCGACCCAGAACCCGATCGAGTACGAGGGCACCTACCCGCTGCCCGAGGCGCAGCTCGACAGGTTCCTGCTCAAGCTGACGGTCCCGCTGCCGACCCGCGAGGAGGAGATCGGCGTCGTGCAGCGGCACGCGCTCGGCTTCGACCCGCGCGACCTCGCCGACATCAACCCGGTCGCGGGCGTCACCGAGCTGAACGCCGGCCGTGACGCGGTGCGCACGCTGCACGTCGACCCGAAGATCATCGCTTATGTGGTGGACCTGTGCCGGGCCACCAGGGAGTCGCCGTCGCTCCAGCTCGGGGCCTCCCCGCGCGGCGCGACCGCGCTGCTGAACACCGCGCGGGCCTGGGCGTGGCTGTCGGGCCGCGACTACGTGACGCCCGACGACGTCAAGGCGCTGGCCCGGCCGACGCTCCGGCACCGGGTCCAGCTCAGGCCGGAGGCCGAGCTGGAGGGGGCGACCTCCGACGGCGTCCTGGACGGCGTCCTGGCCACCGTCCCCACGCCCCGGTAATGGCGCTCACGGGACGGGTGGCCCTGCTGGCGCTGATCGCCTGCGCGCTTCCCCTGTTCTTCCCCTACGGCTGGGTGGTCCTGGCGGTGGTGGCGGTGCTCGCCTTGGCGATCGCCGTCGACCTCGCCCTCGCGGGCAACGTGCGCGGCCTCGGCCTGCACCGGTCGGGCGACACCGCGATCAGGCTCGGCGAGACCGGTCGCGTAGGGCTGATCGTGGAGAACCCCGGCAAGAGGCGGGTGCGCGCGGTCGTCCGTGACGCCTGGCCGCCCAGCGCGGGGGCGTCGCCCCGGACGGCGGAGCTGGACGTGCCGCCGGGGGAGCGGCGCCGCATCGACCTCACTCTCACCCCGACAAGGCGGGGAGACCGCTCGCCGGCGTCGGTGACCATCCGCTCCACGGGTCCGCTCGGGCTCGCCGCACGCCAGCTCTCCCGGCCCTCTCCCTGGACCGTCCGGGTGCTGCCCGGCTTTCCCTCGCGCAGGCACCTGCCGGCGAAGCTGCGCAGGCTGCGCGAGCTGACCGGCCAGCAGGTGGCGCTCATCCGGGGCCAGGGCACCGAGTTCGACTCCCTGCGCGAGTACGTCGCGGGCGACGACGTCCGCTCGATCGACTGGCGCGCGACGGCCCGGCGCGGCGACGTCGTGGTGCGGACCTGGCGGCCCGAGCGGGACCGGCGGATCTTCCTCATCCTCGACACCGGGCGCACCTCGGCCGGCCGGGTCGGCGACATCCCCCGGCTCGACTGCTCGATGGACGCGGCCCTGCTGCTGGGCGCCCTGGCGTCCCGCGCGGGCGACAGGGTGGACCTGCTGGCCTACGACCGGGCCGTGCGCGCGCGGGTGGAGGGCGCTTCGCGCACCGACCTGCTGCCCGCGATGGTCCGCGCGATGGCCCCGCTGGAACCGGAGCTGATCGAGTCCGACGCCGCGGGCATGGTCTCGGCGCTGCTCGCCGGGTCCCGCCAGCGCTCCCTGGTCGTCCTGCTCACGGAGCTGAACACCGCCGCGATGGAGGAGGGGCTGATCCCGCTGCTGCCGCGGCTCACCGCCCGCCACCTCGTGCTGGTGGCCGCGGTCGCCGACCCCAGGGTCGGCGAGATGGCCGCCGGGCGCGGAGATCTCGCCGCCGTCTACGACGCCGCCGCGGCCGAACGCGCGATCGCCGAACGCCGGAGGCTGACGGCCGAGCTGCGCGGCTACGGGGTCGAGGTCGTCGACGCGGGCCCGGAAGAGATCGCCCCCGCCCTCGCCGACGCCTACCTCGCGCTCAAGGCCGCCGGACGACTGTGATCGTCCTTACGCGCGGGGCCTCCGGGACCCGTGCGGGACGCCCGATGGCCGCTTGCGGTCACGGGCCGGGAACTCGATCAAGATCCCCGACGTTACGAATTGCGCGTGAGGGTGACCTGCACCATCCTTGACCTCGCCTAGGATGGACAGGCTACGAGTGGTATGCGCGGGAGGCTCTGTCTTCTCCGAGGCTCTGCCTCGTCACAGGGACAGGTCGCGATCCGCGCGGCTATCCGATCTGCAAGGAGCTTCCGAGAGTGCCAGCTGTCATTGACAAGATTCTTCGCGCCGGCGAAGGCAAGGTCCTGCGCAAGCTCAAGCGGATCGCGAACCAGGTGAACTCCATCGAAGAGGAATTCACCGAGAAGACCGACGCCGAGCTGCGCGAGCTGACCGAGACCTACCGTGAGCGGCTGGCCGAGGGCGAGACCCTCGACGACCTGCTGCCCGAGGCGTTCGCCACCGCGCGAGAGGCGGCCCGCCGCGTGCTGGGCCAGCGCCACTTCGACGTGCAGGTCATGGGCGGCGCCGCGCTCCACCTGGGCAACATCGCCGAGATGCGCACCGGTGAGGGCAAGACCCTCACCTGCGTGCTGCCCGCGTACCTGAACGCGCTCGCCGGCAAGGGCGTGCACGTGGTCACCGTGAACGACTACCTCGCCAAGCGCGACGCCGAGTGGATGGGCCGCGTGCACCAGTTCCTCGGCCTGGAAGTCGGCGTGATCCTGGCCAACATGTCGCCCGACGAGCGGCGCAGGGCCTACGAGTGCGACATCACCTACGGCACGAACAACGAGTTCGGCTTCGACTACCTGCGCGACAACATGGCCTGGACCCTGGACGACTGCGTCCAGCGCGGCCACTTCTTCGCGGTCGTCGACGAGGTCGACTCGATCCTCATCGACGAGGCCCGCACCCCGCTGATCATCTCCGGCCCCGGCGACCAGAACTCCAAGTGGTTCGCCGAGTTCGCCAAGATCGCCCCGCGCCTGCGCCGCGCCTCCGCGGCCGACGCCGACGACGGCGACTACCAGGTCGACGAGAAGAAGCGCACGGTCGGCATCCTGGAGACCGGTGTCGAGAAGGTCGAGGACTGGCTCGGCATCGAGAACCTCTACGACGCGACGAACACCCCTCTGGTCGGCTTCCTGAACAACGCCCTCAAGGCCAAGGAGCTGTACAAGAAGGACAAGGACTACCTGGTCGTCAACGGCGAGGTCCTGATCGTCGACGAGTTCACCGGCCGCGTCCTGCAGGGCCGCCGCTACAACGAGGGCATGCACCAGGCGATCGAGGCCAAGGAGGGGGTGGCGATCAAGGACGAGAACCAGACCCTCGCCACGATCACCCTCCAGAACTACTTCCGCCTCTACGGCAAGCTCGGCGGCATGACCGGCACCGCGCAGACCGAGGCGTCGGAGTTCAACAAGATCTACAAGCTGGGCGTCATCCCGATCCCGACGAACCGGCCCGCGCAGCGCGTCGACATCGCGGACGTGGTCTACAAGACCCAGCTCGCCAAGTTCGAGGCAGTGGTCAAGGACATCGCCGAGCGGCACGAGAAGGGCCAGCCGGTCCTGGTCGGCACCACGTCGGTCGCCAAGTCCGAGATGCTGTCGAAGATGCTCAAGAGCGAGGGCATCCCGCACCAGGTGCTGAACGCCAAGCACCACGAGAAGGAGTCGGCGATCATCGCCGAGGCGGGCCGCAAGGGCGCCGTCACCGTGGCCACCAACATGGCGGGCCGCGGCACCGACATCATGCTCGGCGGGAACCCCGAGTTCCGGGCCGACCTCGAGCTGCACAACCGCGGCCTGTCCCCGCTCGAGACTCCCGAGGAGTACGAGGAGGCCTGGCCGGAGGCGCTGGACAAGGCCAAGGAGGCCGTCCAGGGCGAGCACGAGGTCGTCGCCGACGCGGGCGGCCTGTACGTGCTGGGCACCGAGCGGCACGAGTCCCGCCGGATCGACAACCAGCTGCGCGGCCGCTCCGGCCGGCAGGGCGACCCGGGTGAATCCCGGTTCTACCTGTCGCTGGAGGACGACCTCATGCGGCTGTTCAACTCCGCGCGGGTCGAGGCGATCATGACCCGCCTCAACATCCCGGACGACGTGCCGATCGAGGCCAAGATCGTCTCCTCGGCGATCAAGTCGGCCCAGCACCAGGTCGAGCAGCAGAACTTCGAGATCCGCAAGAACGTCCTGAAGTACGACGAGGTGCTGAACCGCCAGCGCCAGGTCATCTACGCCGAGCGCCGCCGGGTGCTCGAGGGCGCCGACCTGCACGAGCAGGTCAGGCACATGATCGACGAGGTCGTCGACGGCTACGTCGCGGGCGCCACGGCCGAGGGCTTCGCCGAGGACTGGAACCTCGAGATGCTCTGGAAGGCGTTCAAGCAGCTCTACCCGATCAGCGTCTCCGCCGACGACCTGGTCGAGGACGCCGGCGGCGAGGTGCAGAACCTCAACGCCGAGTTCCTCGCCGACAAGATCCGCGAGGACGCCCAGGCCGCGTACGACAAGCGCGAGTCCGAGCTCGGCGCGGAGGTCATGCGCGAGCTGGAGCGCCGCGTCGTCCTGACGGTCCTGGACCGCAAGTGGCGCGAGCACCTCTACGAGATGGACTACCTCCAGGAGGGCATCGGCCTGCGCGCGATGGCGCAGCGCGACCCCCTGGTGGAGTACCAGCGCGAGGGCTACGACATGTTCGCCTCGATGATGGAGGCGATCAAGGAGGAGTCGGTCGGCTACCTCTACCACCTCGAGGTCGAGGTGGAGGAGCAGCCCGCGGCCCCGGCCGTCGGCGTCAAGCCCGTCGCGGTGGCGGCCAGCGCGCTCGGCCAGCCGGAGGCGAAGAAGCTCGACTTCTCCGGTCCGACCGCCGAGGGCGAGGTCGAGCACCACACCGAGGGCACCGACCCGTACGAGGGCGTGTCCCGCAACGACCCGTGCCCCTGTGGCAGCGGCAAGAAGTTCAAGCGCTGCCACGGCGGCAACCGCTAGCAGCGCCCGCGACGCCGCCCTTTCCCGCCTGCCGGGGGAGGGCGGCGTCGCCGTTTCCGGCTCACCAGTGCACCGCGGTCTCCACCGCGGCGCACCGCCAGGCCCCGCGCCTGCGGACGAGCCGGACCGCGACGGGCTGGATCCGCCCGCCGATCACCACGGTCGCGCTGACCTCGGCGACGCCGGGTCCGGGCCGCTGGATCCGGCGGTTGCGGATGCGCGGGACCGTCGCGCGGGCCCGTCCCGCCGGGTGGCGCTGCCGGGGGAGCACCTCGGCGAGCTCGATGGTGGACAGCCGCGCGAGCTGGGGGAAGGGCCGGAGCCCGGCGAACACCTCGGCGGCCACCCAGATGACGCGTTCGGCGGCCTCGTCCAGGCCGTCGGACTCGCACGGGTAGTCCTTGAGCGCGAGGCTCCCCTCGGTGCGCGGCTCGTCCGGCCCGCTGTCGTCGTCGGCGGCCGCCGGCACCAGCCGTAGCACCCTGACCCGTCCCATGCCCTGCCTCCTCTCGGGCGCCGCCTGTGCGGCGCACGCCCTTGCAGAGCGGAGGGACGGTCAGCGGATGCCCCCGGAAAGGAAGATCGTTCGGGCGGGGGCGGCGCGGCCGGGGTCAGTCCTGCCGGGCGCGGCGCGGGTCCGCGGGCTGCCTGGGCAGATCGAGGTTGGTGTGCAGCTGGTATCTGTCGGCCCGGTACGTCGACTCGGTCAGCTCGGCGCAGGTGGCGCGCAGGTAGGAGCGGCGGCGCAGCAGCAGGACGGGGCTGGGCTGGGGGAGCTGGAGGAGCTCGGCGTCCAGCGGGGAGGCGAGGGCCGCCTCGATGGTCTGGTCGCCGGAGTCGAAGGCGATGCCGTAGCGGCGCTCCAGAAGGTCGTAGAGGGACTGTCCGGCCAGCCTGGTGGTCAGGAGGTCGGGGGCCAGGGCCGCGGGGATGTGGCAGCGCTCCACGGCCATGGGGGCGCCGTCGGCGGTGCGCAGCCGCTCCAGCACGTGCACGTAGGCCCCGGCGGCGAGGCCGAGGGAGCGGGCGACGTGGCCGGAGGCCGGAACCGTGCGGTGGTCCAGGTCGATCGCGCCGGGCGTCATGCCGCGGGCCTTCATCTCGGCGGTGAAGGACGAGCTGAGCCTCAGCGGCATGTCGATCTTCGGCCGGGCGACGAAGGTGCCCTTGCCCGGGACCCGGTAGAGGCGGCCTTCGGAGACGAGCTGGTCGACGGCCTGGCGGACCGTCATGCGGGACAGGCCGTAGCGCTGGCACAGCTCGCGTTCGGACGGCATGGGGGCGTCGGGCTCCGACCCGGCCCCCTCGATCAGATCGACGAGGAGTGCGCGGAGCTGAACGTACTTCGGGACCGGGCTTGTCGCGTCGATCACTGCGGGACACCGCCTCGCTGGGAAGGGCTGCGTTGGGGAGAACGGCCCCTGTGGGGGCTGTTCTCTCATGCTTTCACAAGGGTAAGGTTCGTACTGGTCTAGTCCAGACTGGACCAACGCCCGGGAAAGGGAATATTCGGGCTCCCCCCGTTTCCGTCCAAGGAGGACGCCATGACCAGCCGGATGCGGCAAGAGATCGGCCAGCAGCCCGAGGCGCTGCGCCAGACCGTCGCCACCCTGCTGCCGGAACTGGGCGCCGTCCGGGCCGCCGCCGCGCGGACCCGTCAGGTGCTCTTCATCGCGCGCGGGTCGTCGGACAACGCCGCCGTGTACGGCAGGTACCTCTCTGAGGCGTACGCGGGACGGCTCGGCACGCTCGCCGCGCCGTCGATCGCCACCTCCTACAAGCGGAGGCTCGACCTCGACGGGGTGCTCGCGGTGGCGATCAGCCAGTCGGGCCGGACCGAGGAGATCGTCGAGACGCTGGAGTGGGCCAAGGCGTGCGGCGCGGTCACCGTTGGGGTGACCAACGGGGAGGGCTCCCCGCTGGCCGAGGCCGCCGATGTGGCCCTGCTGACCAAGGCGGGGGAGGAACTCGCCGTCCCGGCGACGAAGACCTACACCACGCAGCTCGCCGCCCTCGCCGTCCTGGCCGTCGGGCTGGGAGCCGACGTCGACCCGGACGACCTGCTCAGGGTGCCGGACGAGATGGAAAGGCTGATCGCCGAGACCGAGGGCTCCGACGCGCTCGAGAAGATCGCCGCGGAGCTGGCCAAGGTCCCGGGGACCGTCGTGTCGGCCCGTGGGATCGCCTTCGGCACCGCGCTGGAACTCGCGCTCAAGCTCAAGGAGGCGTGCTACCTGCACGCCATGGGGCTCTCGTACGCGGACCTGCTGCACGGGCCGATCGCGGTGGTCGACGCCGACACGCCCGCGATCGTCCTGGGCGCGGAGGGGAGCCCGACGCTGGAGGGCACCGTCGCGCTGGCCGAGCGGGTCACCGGGGCGGGGGCGAGGGTCTACGGGATCGGCGGGGGCGCGGACCTGGCGTCCGCCGCGTCGGTGGCGCTGCCGGGGCCTCGGCTGCCCGAGTGGGTGGCGCCGCTGGGCCTCATCGTGCCTGGTCAGCTGCTGGTCGAGCGGCTCGCCAGGACGCTCGGGATTGATCCCGACAATCCTCGCGGTTTGCGTAAAGTAACGCAGACCGGAGCATAGGCTGGGAATGCTCCCGGCAAAGGGGGGCGTTGGAAGTAGTGAGCCCTTCACCAGGGGCAACTCCAGAATGTCCCATCGAACACCTGCCGTTCACCTCGCTCGACCAAAATCCAGAACGGCGGCGCATCGAACCGAAGCGGGTGAGCGATCAGTCGATCGCATGGAACAATTCACCCCCGAAGGAGGATCATGGATATGGCTGAGCGTCACGTGCGGGTCGAGTCCCTGGTCGGACTGCACTCCAGGCCGGCTGCGGAGTTCGTCAAGGCCGCCGCGGCGGCGCCGATGGAGGTCACCATCGGTCGTTTCGCCGAGGTGCCCGTCAATGCCAAGAGCATCCTCGGGGTGCTCGCGCTCGACGCGCGGCAGGGCGAGCAGCTGAGGCTGTGTGCGGAGGGCGACGGCGCCGATGAGGTGCTGGAGTCGCTCGCGACCCTCTTCACGGAGCCGAATGCGTGAGTTCACGGGGACAGGGGTCAGTCCGGGCGTGGGAGTCGGCCGCGTCCGGGTGATGACCGGGTCCGTCCCCGTGCCGCCCGCGGAGCCGTTCACCGGCGACCGCGTGGCCGAGACCGCCCGCGCGCTCGCCGCGCTGGAAGAGGTCGCGCGGGAGCTCGAATCCCGTGCCACCGCGGTCGGCGGCGAAGCACACGACGTGCTTTCCGCGCAGGCCCTGATGGCCCGTGACCCCGACCTGGCCGGCGAGGTCACCGTCGGGGTGTCCGCGGGGCTGAGCGCCGCGCGCGCCGTCTACGAGTCGTTCGGGTTCTACCGCGAGCTGCTCGGCGGCTCCGGCGCCTACATCTCCGCGCGCGTCGCCGACCTGGACGACGTCCGGGACAGGACCGTCGCGCGGCTCATGGCCTTCGCGGTGCCGGGCGTGCCCGAGACCGACGAGCGCTATGTACTGATCACCCAGGATCTGTCCCCGGCCGACCTCGCGCTGCTCGACCCCGCCCAGTGCGTCGCGTTCGTGACCGAGGAGGGCGGGCCGATCGGCCACACCGCCATCCTCGCCCGCGCCATGGGCATCCCCGCCATCGTCGCGTGCGCCGGGGCGCTGGAAGTGCCCGACGGCGCCTACGTGCTCGCCGACGGTGCCTCCGGGACCCTCGTCCTGGAGCCCGACCCCGCGCGCGTCGAACGCGCCCGCGCCGCCGAGAAGGCGCGCGCCGAGGCCGTCGGCAGCGCCACCGGACCGGGCCGCACCAAGGACGGCCACCCCGTCCCGCTGCTGGCCAACGTCGGGGGCCCCGCCGACATCGAGCCCGCGCTGCGCAACGGCGCCGAGGGCGTCGGACTGTTCCGCTCCGAGTACCTGTTCCTCGACGAGGCGGTGCCGCCGAGCGAGGAACAGCAGATCGCCGCGTACCGGGCGGTCCTCGAGGCGTTCCCGCGGGTCGTCGTCCGGGTGCTGGACGCCGGGGCCGACAAGCCCCTGTCGTTCCTGCCGCCCGCCGCCGTCGAACCCAACCCGGCGCTCGGCGAGCGCGGGCTGCGGCTGCTGCGCCGCCACCCCGAGGTGCTCAAGGGCCAGCTCAAGGCGCTCGCCAGGGCCGCCGAGGGGCTGCCCGCCGACCGGCTCCGCGTGATGGCGCCGATGGTGACCGACGCCGAAGAGGCCCGCGTGTTCACCCGCGCCTGCCGCGACGTCGGCATCCAGCAGGCCGGGATCATGATCGAGGTCCCCGCCGCGGCCGTCCGCGCCCACGACATCGCCGAAGAGGTCGACTTCTTCAGCCTCGGTACCAACGACCTCGCCCAGTACGTGTTCGCCGTGGACCGGCAGGTGTCCAGCCTGACCCGCCTCCAGAATCCGTGGCGGCCCGCGCTCCTCGACCTCATGGCGCACGCCGCCCGCGCCGCCACCGAGGCGGGCAAGGGCTGCGGAGTCTGCGGCGAAGCCGCCGCCGACCCCGTCATGGCCTGCGTCCTCGCGGGGCTGGGCGTCACCAGCCTCAGCATGAGCTCGCCCTCCCTGCCGCTCGTCCGCGCCGCCCTGGCCGCGCACACCTACGCCGAGTGCCAGGAGGCCGCCCGCGCGGCCCGTGCCGCCCGCACCGCGGGCGACGCCCGCGCCGCGGCCCGCGCGGCCCTGCCCGCGCTGGAGACCCTGGGCCTCTGAGCCCTGCCCGGAACCTCTTCCGCGGGATCGGGGAAGAGGGGGTGTGGAGCTCTTGAGCGAAGTGGCGACCGGGGCGGGTGACGGTGAGCTGATCCGGCTCTCCGTGGACGCGCCGGAACGGTTCGCCGAAGTTTTCGATAGATATGCCCGGGACGTCCATGGCTATGTCGTGCGACGGCTCGGGCCCGCCCATGCCGACGACGTGGTCGCCGAGACGTTCCTCATCGCGTTCCGGCGCCGGGCCCGGTACGACACCTCGCGGGAGAACGCGCGCCCCTGGCTGTACGGGATCGCCACCAACCTCGTCGCCCGGCACCACAGGGCCGAGAAACGGTTCCTGCGGGCGCTGGAGCGCACCGGGGTGGACCCGGTCGCCGCGGCGTTCGACGACGGGGTCGTGGACCGGGTGGCCGCGGGAGCGCAGCAGCGGGCCCTGGCCGGCGCGCTGGCGGGGCTGTCGCGCGGGGAGCGGGACGTGCTCCTGCTCATCGCGTGGGGCGGACTCGGTTACGAGGAAGTGGCCGGGACCCTCGGGATCGCGATCGGGACCGTGCGGTCCCGGCTGCACCGGGGCCGGGCGAAGGTGCGCGCCGCGCTGGGCGGCGCCGATCCGACGGCGGATACGGACAAGTAAGGACAGAGATGAACGAACTCGACTTGATCAGGACGATGCGCGCCGACCTTCCGGAGCTCGGCCGGGCGGCCGAGGCGGCGGCGCGGGCGGAGCTGCTGGCACAGGCCGCGCAGGTGGAGGACCCGGCCCGAGCCCGGTGGCGGGTTCCCGCTCTGCGGCTCGGCGCCGGCCTCGTCGCGGCCGCCGCGGCGACCACCGCCGTGCTGGTGGGGCTGCCCGGTGACGGAGGCACGCGCTTCGCCAACGCCGCGATGGAGATCGAGGGGTCGGGCGCGGGCTGGGAGATCAGGATCAAGGACGGTGGGGCCGACCCGGCCGTCTACCGCGAGGCGCTGGAGGGCGTCGGCCTGGACTCCGACTTCCGGTTCGTCGCCGCGCTGACCCCGGCCGCCGCCCCGTCCGCTCCGCCGGAGGCGCCGGCGGAGGAAGGCGAGCCGCCGACCGAGATCAGGATCCACGACGAGGGGACCCCGGGCGACCTGCTGGACCTCACGATCACCATCGCAGGCAAGGGCCCCGGAGCCGTGGACCTGGGCGACGGCCTGGCCACGGCCCCAGGGCCCGAGGACAGCGGGGCGACGAGGCTGCGCGGCCTGGCCGTCGCCGAGGCGGTCGAGCGGCTCGACGGCCTGGGCCTCAAGGCGGCCTTCGCGTCAGGCCGGCTCGCCGACGACGGGACCGGCACCATCGAGATCCCCGGACGTCCCTGGAAGCCGTCCGACACCGCGAAGGTGAGCGGCGCCTACCTTTCCTCCGACCACGAGGTGACCCTCGTCGTGGAGGAGGAGCTGAAGTAGCCCCGGCGGGTCACGAGAGGGCGGTGCGCAGGGACTCCAGGGAGTCCTCGGTGAGGGGGCGCGGGGCGTCGGCGGGGTCGACGAGGAGGACGTCGCAGGTGGCCTCGCGGGCGACGGCGGCGGTGAAGCCGCCTTCGGCGAACTGGACGAGGGGGCCGCGCCCCGACCTGCCGAGCGCGACGGCCCGCGCCCCGGCGTCGGCCGCGTGGCGGGCGAGCGCCCGTCCCGCGGCGGCGTGGTCCCCGACGCTGGTCAGTACCTGGCCGGTGGCCGCGATCCCGGCGGCGGAGAGCCGGTCCAGGTGGCGGCGCACCGCGGCCCGGGCGCTCTCGGCGTCCTCCGGCTCGATCGCCTGCTCCTCGATGACGGCGGTCTCGCGCACGTGCACGACCTCCAAGGCCGCGCCCGTGCCGCGCGCGACGGCCGCCGCCGCGTCCACGACGGAGGCGGCGCCCTCGCCCGCCCCGACCGCGACGATCACCGCGCCGGGCCCCGCACTCCCGCCGACCGGCTCCAGCGCAGGGCCGACCGGCTCGCCCCCGTCGTCGCCGCGCTCGGCCGCGGCGATGAGCCTGTGCCCGGTGGCGAGGACGGGGACGGCGAGCAGGAACGTCGCCGCGCCCAGGAAGAACGGCATCGACAGGTCGGTGGCGTCGGCGAGTTCGCCCGCCGCCCACGGGGCGAGGCCGCCGCCGATGAACCTGACGAACCCGTACGCCGACGAGGCGACGGAGCGCTCCACCGGCGCGACCAGCATGACGGCCTGGGTGGTGAGCGTGTTGTTGATGCCGATGAACGCCCCGCTGACGACCACCGCGGCGATCACCGCCGCCGGGGTGTCCACCCCGAAGCCGATCACCGCCATGACCGCGGCGCACCCCGCGAGGTTGGCGTAGAGGACGGGCGCGGTGCCGAACCTGGCCTGGAGCCGGGGCGCGACGAACACCGAGAACAGCGCGACGAGCAGGCCCCAGCCGAAGAAGACATAGCCGAGCTCACGCGCGTGGAGCTCCATGGGGTAGGGCGCGTAGCCCAGCATGGTGAAGAAGCCCCAGTTGTAGAGGACCGCCACGAGCGCCATGGTGAGCAGCCCCCGGTGCCGCAGCGCCTTGAGCGGGGCGCTGAGCGGCGTCCGCCGGGCGGGCACGGGCGTGGTGGGCACGAAGACCGCGGTGGCGATCAGCGCGATCGCCATCAGGGCCGCCACGCCGAAGAACGGGCCGCGCCAGCTGAGGTCGCCGAGCAGGCCGCCGAGCAGCGGGCCGACCGCGATGCCGAGGCCGAGCGCGGTCTCGTACAGGATGATGGCGCCGGCGAACCCGCCGCTGGCGGAGGCGACGATGACGGCGAGGCTCGTCGCGATGAACAGCGCGTTCCCGAGGCCCCAGCCCGCGCGGAACCCGACGATGCCGTCGATGGAGCCCGACGCCCCGGCCAGCGCGGCGAACACGACGATCACCGCGAGCCCGACGACGAGGGTGCGCTTCGCGCCGATCCGGCTGGAGACCCAGCCGACGAGCAGCATCGCCACCGCGGTGACGACGAGGTAGCTGGTGAACAGCAGTGAGACCTGGCTCGGCGTCGCGTCGAGCTCCTCGGCGAGCGCGGGCAGGATCGGGTCGACCAGCCCGATGCCCATGAACGAGATCACGCAGGCGAAGGCGACGGCCCAGACCGCGCGCGGCTGCCGGAACGGACTGGCGACAGCCCCGTGGGACGCACTCATACGAGCCCCTTCAGTTCTCGGCCCCGCCTCCGGCAGGGCGGTGATCGGGCGCCCTCGTCGGGTTCCGCTCCGAGGGCCGTACTCTGGGGACTCCTTGTGCCGGGCCGCGCTCAGAAGTGAGCGGCATCGTGCTCGGCCGGCGTTGAGAACCCCCATGACGGGACTATACATAAGGGGATTATGTAGTGGAACCGGCGGGCGAACTGTTGAGATTCGTGGAGCTGCTGATTCCGTTCGTCCGCCAGGTCGAGACGGCCGACGGGCTCAGCTCCTCGGCGTCCTCGGTCCTGCATCGGCTCGTGCGGGCCGGGCCGCAGCGGTTGACCGAACTGGCCCGCGCCCAGGGCGTCTCGCAGCCCGGGATGACCCAGCTCGTCGGGAGGCTGGAGCGCGACGGACTGGTCCGCCGCGAGGCGAGCGCGGCGGACGGGCGCGGCGTGGTCGTCGAGGTGACCGACGAGGGGCGCGAGCTGTCGCGGAACCGGCGGGCCGAGCGGGTCGAGCTGCTCGCCGGCATGATCGAGGCGGCGCCGCCGGAGGACCGGGCGGCGATCGTCGCGGCGCTGCCGGCGCTGACCCGGCTGATCGAGGCCCGGGTGGGCTAGGACAGATCCGGCAGTTCCTGGGTGGCGAACCACATGAGTTCGTGGCCTTCGGCGCTGTCGACGGTGAACTGGGCGTCGAGGTCGCCCTGGTCGGCGGCGCCGAGGGCGAGGGCGGCGGCCTGGACGTCGGGGGCGGCCTGGGGGTCGTCGACGTGGCCGGAGACGATCTTCTTCAGGGGGACGACGTCGCGGAGGCGGACCTCGGCGCGGTCGCTGTCGCCCAGGTTCTCGTAGCCGCCCTCGTAGGCGACGGAGCCGTCGGGGACCTCGGCGGCGAGGACGACGCGGCGGCTCGGCACGTCAGGGTCGCCCGCGAGGATGCGCAGGCTGGCGCGGGCGGCGGCGAGCATCGCGGCGTATTCGAGTTCCTCGGTGTCGCCGTCGGCGTACCACTCCCGCAGCGCTGGCGTCACCGCGTAGGCGCGGTGGACGGTGATCTCCCCGTCGGCCAGGGCCCGGGCGAGTTCCGGCAGGGTGGACGGAAGGTAGACGCGCATTCCCCAAGTGTGGCACTACGACGGCGCGGGTCGATCCCGCACACGGCGCCGTTCCGGTCCCGGCGCGGAAATTCGCCCGGCGAAGGCGCCACGGGGCGAGCGCGTCAGCGGGCGGGGGCGCGGGCCAGCGCGAGCAGGTCGCGGGCGGGCCCGGACGGTTCGGGCCCCGGCCGCCAGACGGCCCGCAGCTTCCGGGTGAACGCCACGTCGGCGAGGGGCACTTCGACGAGGCGGCGGGTCGCCAGCTCCTCGGTGAGCGCGAGCTCGCTCAGCACGCACGGGCCCGCGCCGCCCGCCGCCGCCGACTTCACCGCGGTCGTGGAGGCGAGTTCGAGGAGCGGCGCGGCATGCCACGTCAGCGCGTCGTCGAGCACCTGACGGGTGCCGGACCCCTCCTCGCGCAGGATCAGCGGCGCCGCGGCGAGCTCCGCGGCCGTCACGGGGGCGCGCCGCCTGGCCCACGGGTGAGCGGGTGCGACCGCGACGACGAGGCGGTCGCCGCCGATGACGACCCCGGCCAGCCCGGGAGGCATCGCGGGCCCTTCGACGAACCCGAGATCGGCGTCGCCGGCCAGCAGCCGTTCCGCGACGAACTGGGAGTTGCCGGCCAGCAGCGACACCGCGGTCCCCGGCCGTTCCCCGCGCAGCGCGATGAGCCACCCGGGCAGCAGGTATTCGGCGATGGTCATGCTGGCGGCCACGGTGAGCCGGGAGTCGCGGTGCGAGCGCAGCGCCTGCGCCCCGGCGTCGAACGCCTCGGCCGCCTCGACGATCCGGCGGGCCCAGTCGGTCACGAGGGCGCCGGCGCGGGTGAGCGTGGATCCGCGCGGGGAGCGTTCCACGAGCGGGACGCCGAGCAACCGTTCCATGGTCCGGATCCGGCCGCTCGCGGCGGGCTGGGAGATGCCGAGTTCGGCGGCCGCGCGGCCGAGGCTGCCCAGCCGGGCGACGGCGAGCAGCAGTTCCAGCGCCGCGAGGTCCGGCACCCGGTGCCCGATCGGCCCGCGTTCCCCCATCGGGCCAGCTTATGGCGTGCGGCGCCGGCGTCGAGGCATAAGGTCGGCTTATGAGTCCATAGGGCGAAGACGGCTGGTGGACCGGTCCCGCAGGGGCGAAGGTGGGGTGTGCAGCGCGCCAGCTGCTTGTCGCGACCGCGTCGATGAGGGATCGGCTCGGCCCCGCCCTTCGGGGCGTTCGCGATTCGGCGCCGTCCGCGGTCGGGAAACGCCGCCCGCCCGCGGGCGCGCCGAAGGGGTCCGTTCACACTGATTCATCTTCGGTAACGGG
Organism: Actinocorallia herbida; assembly: GCF_003751225.1. Classification (NCBI taxonomy): domain Bacteria; kingdom Bacillati; phylum Actinomycetota; class Actinomycetes; order Streptosporangiales; family Thermomonosporaceae; genus Actinocorallia; species Actinocorallia herbida. The sequence continues at coordinate 8,309,929 of NZ_RJKE01000001.1, read as the reverse complement.
CGTTCACAGGAAGTCCACGCACCGTTCGCCGACACGTAGGCAACCCCTTCTACGTTCTGCCGGATGAACTGGCGAAACGTGGTGCAGCACCAGCTCGTGAGACGGACGGGGTACGAGGTGCGCAAGGCGGTGCCCGCTCCGGCCCCCGCCCCGCCCGAAGAGCGCGAGGAGGCACGGCCCCCGCGGTACCCCGAGGTCGACAGGCTGCTGCGCGAGCCCGTGTTCCTGCTGTCGTCGGTCAGGTCGGGCTCGACGCTGTTGCGGATGATGCTGGACAGCCACCCGCGCGTCCACGCGCCGCACGAGATGCATCTGCGGCGGATGGGCGTGGAGCTCAAGTCGCCGCCCGTGCGCATGGCGACGGAGGCGTCCGGCCTGTCCAGGACGGATCTGGAGCATCTGCTGTGGGACCGCGTCCTGCACCGTGAGATGGTCCGGCACGGCAAGGACGTCCTCGTGGAGAAGACCCCGAGCAACGTCTTCGGGTGGTGGCGGATCCAGCAGTGCTGGCCCGACGCCCGGTGGATCTTCCTCATCCGGCACCCGGTGTCGATCGCGCGTTCCTGGCATGAGGCCGATCCGGAGGAGCGGACGTGGGAGAAGACGGTTCCGCACACCCTGCGGTTCATGGAGGCGGTGGAGCGCTGCCGCACCAGGCTCCCCGGGCCGACGGTCCGGTACGAGGACCTCGTGGCCGATCCCGAGAAGGTGACCCGCGGCCTCTGCGACGAGCTCGGCCTCGAGTGGTCGCCGATGATGCTGGAGTACGGCGCGCGCGACCACGGCCCGATCATCAAGGGCATCGGCGACTGGCGGGACAAGATCACCACGGGCCGGGTGCAGCCGGGCCGCGAGCTGCCCGACCCGTCGGAGATCCCGGAGGCGCTCGTGCCGATCGCCAGGGCCTGGGGCTACCTGGACTGAGCCGTTCCTACAGCGGGAACCCGAGCAGCCCGGTGAGCGCCGTCCGGGTGCTCTCGGGCGTGGTGTGCAGGACCCCGGTGAGCCCGAGGGCTTCGGCCGCGGTGATGTTCTCGGCGATGTCGTCGATGAACACGCACTCGTGCGCGGCGAGGCCGAGGGCGTCGAGGGTGTGCGCGAAGATCTCGGGCGCCGGCTTGCGCATGCCGACCTCGCCGGAGATGACGACGGTGTCGAACAGTCCGGCCCACAGGTCGCGCGGGTAGGTGTTCCCCCACGAGTTCGACAGCAGCGCGGTCTGGAGCCCGCCGGCCTTGGCGGTGTGCAGCGCCTCGTACATGGGCGCGACGGGGTGGAAGGCCGCGAACATGCGGTCCAGCAGCCCCTCGGCGGCGACCGCCCCGCCGTCGACGGTGACGAGCTCGGCGGCGAGGAGCCGTTCGAACTCGGCGGGCGGCAGGGAGCCGTCCTCCAGCGCGTGGATGAGGTTGCCGCCGGAGTAGGCCGACGCGGCGTGCTCGCCCGCGTAGGCGTTGGCGAACCAGGTGCGCATCGTCGTCTTGTAGGTTGCGGCGTCGATGCGGTCGGCTTCCAGCCAGAGCTTGATCGCGTCGTTCAGGGGGGACGTGAGGACACCGCCCCAGTCGGTGATCACCGCACGTAGCGTCATACCGGACATGGTAGAGCTGACTCGTGAGTCACTTGGCCCCGCCCCGGTAAGTGGCGGCTGACGCGCGGGTGCGAGACTTTCCGGCATGGACTTCGAACTGAGCCCGAAGGCGGCTGAATACCAGGCCAAGCTGCTGGAGTTCATGGACTCCCACGTCTATCCGGCAGAGCAGGTCTACGCCGAGTGGCGCGCGGTCAACGATCCGCACGCGCTGCCCCCGGTCGTGGAGGAGCTGAAGGCAGAGGCGCGCAAGCGCGGCCTGTGGAACCTCTTCCTGCCCGACCTCGGCGGCCTGTCGAACCTGGAGTACGCGACCCTCGCCGAGATCACCGGCCGCAGCCCGGACATCGCCCCCGAGGCGCTGAACTGCCAGGCGCCCGACACGGGCAACATGGAAGTCCTGCACATGTTCGGCACCGACGAGCAGAAGAAGGCGTGGTTGGAGCCGCTGCTCAACGGCGAGATCCGCTCGGCCTTCGCGATGACCGAGCCGGACGTGGCGAGTTCCGACGCCACCAACATCACCATGAGCATCGTCCGCGAGGGCGACGAGTACGTGATCAACGGCCGCAAGTGGTGGATCACCGGCGCGGCCGACGAGCGCTGCAAGATCTTCATCGTGATGGGCAAGACCGACCCCGACGGCCCGGCGCATCGCCAGCAGTCGATGGTCCTGGTGCCCCGCGACACCCCCGGCTTCACCATCGTGCGGGACCTGACCGTGTTCGGCCGCCACGACCAGCACGGCCACTGCGAGCTCCGCTTCGAGGACGTCCGCGTGCCCGTCACGAACCTCATCGCCGAAGAGGGCGACGGGTTCCTGATCTCCCAGGCGCGGCTCGGCCCCGGCCGCATCCACCACGCCATGCGGGCCCTCGGCATGGCCGAGCGCGCGCTCGAGCTGATGTGCCGCCGGGCCGCCGACCGCGTCGCGTTCGGCAAGCCGCTGGCCGCGCAGGGCGTCGTCCAGCAGCAGATCGCCGAGTCGCGGATGGCGATCGAGCAGGCCCGGCTGCTCACGCTCAAGACCGCGTGGCTGATCGACAAGCACGGCGCCAAGGGCGCGCGCACCGAGATCGCGGCCATCAAGGTCGTGGTGCCGCGGATCGCGCACGAGGTCATCGACCGTGCGATTCAGATCCACGGAGGGGCGGGGGTCTCCGATGACACGCCGCTGGCGGCGATGTACACCTGGGTCCGTGCGATGCGGTTGTTCGACGGCCCGGACGAGGTGCATGTCCGGACGTTGGCCCGTCAGGAGCTCAGGCCGTACCTGTCCTAGGCGGTGTCCCTCCTGACGTCGCCCAGGAGCAGCAGGGCCTCTCTGACCGCGCCGCCCGCGTCCTCCAAGGCGCGGGCGGCACGGGCGGGGGGAACGTCGGCGAGGAGGGTGACGAGGGCGACCCGGGTGTCGCCGCCCGCTTCGGCGAGCGCGTGCTCGCAGGTCCGCCCGTCGAGGCCGGTCGCCTCGACGAGGATGCGGATGAGGCGCCTGCGCAGCTTGGAGTTGAGCGCGTTGACGCTCACCATGAGGTTGGAGTAGGTGCGGCCCAGCCTGATCATGACGGTCGTGGAGAAGGCGTTCAGCACCATCTTCGTCGCCGTCCCGGCCTTCATCCGGGTCGAGCCGCTGATCACCTCGGGTCCGGTGTCGAGCCCGACGTGCACGTCGACCTCGCGGCCGAACCACGACGACGGGTTGGCCGAGATCAGCCCGGTCGACGCCCCGATCTCCGCGGAGTGCCGCAGCGCGCCCACGACGTAGGGGGTGGTGCCGCTCGCCGCGATGCCGATGGCGACGTCGCCGCGCCGGACCGTGCCCGCGTCCGAGGCGCCCAGCGCGACGTCGTCCTCGACGCCCTCGACCGCGGACGACAGGGCCGCGGCGCCGCCCGCGTGGTGCGCGACGACCCATTCGGGGGGAGTGCCGTAGGTCGGCGGGAGCTCGGCGGCGTCGATGAAGCCCAGCCGTCCGGAGGTGCCCGCGCCGAAGTAGTGCACCCGGTTGCCGCGGCGCAGGGCGGCGACGGCGAGGTCGGCGAGGTCGGCGACCTGGGGGAGCACCTCGGCGACGGCCTGGGCCACCCGCTCGTCCTCGGTGTTGATCCGGTGCAGCACTTCGAGGGTGGGCAGGGTGTCGATCTCGGCGGTACGGGGGTTGCGGCGCTCGGTGGGCAGGTCGATGGGGAGGTTGACGGGGGCGGGGAGCTGGGTGGGCGGGCTGGGCGGGCTGGCGGGCATATCGGTCATCGCCTCTTCCTCTCCGGCCGGACACTGCGGCCGTGAACTGCGGTGTAGGTGGCCTCAAGGGCCTCCCTGGTCGGCTCGTAGGTCTGCCGCGCGACGCCGACGAACACGCAGTCGATGACGGTCAGCTGGGCGAGCCGGCTGGCCGTCGCGCCCGAACGGAAGGTCGTCTCACGCGCCGCGGTCGTCAGAACGAGGTCGGCCTGCTCGGCTATGGGGCTCTTGGGGAAGTTGGTGAGCGCGATCGTGGTCGCGCCACGCCCGGCCGCCACCGCCAGCGCATCCAACGTTTCGACGGTGGTGCCGCTGTGCGAGATGCCGACGGCTACGTCACCCCGCTGGAGAACTGCCGCACTCGTCAGCATGATGTGTGCGTCGGACCACGCATAGGAGGTGTGGCCGATGCGGTGCAGCTTCTGCTGGAAGTCGAGGGCGACGAAGGCGCTGGCGCCTACGCCGTAGACGTCCACGCGCCGGGCCGCCACGACCGTGTCGATGACCCTGGCCAGGGTCGCGAGGTCGAGTTGCGCCGCGGTCTCCTCCACCGCGCGGGCGTCGGCGAAGGTGACCTTCTCCACCAACTCTTCGAGAGAGTCATCCGGTCCGATGTCACTGCCGACCACCCTCCCGCCGGACGCGGACTGGGCGCGCCCTGCCTCGGTGGCGAGCGTCAGCCGCAGCTCCGGGTATCCGCTGAAGCCGATCGCCCGGCAGAACCGGATGACTGTGGTCTCCGAGGTCCCGCACGCCTGGGCCAGCTCGGTGATGGTCGAGTTCGCCACCCCCTCGGGGTCGTCGACCACCCGCTGGGCGACCCGCCGTTCGGCCGGCGGGAGGTTCGGCAGCAGTGACCGGACTCTGACCACCGTGCTCAGTGGAGGTGCTGCGTGTCCCGCTTCCTGGTGTCCCGTGTCTTGACCTTCGGGTTTCCTCATGGAAGAAAGTTTCTTACAAGGGGTTTGTCGCGTCAACGCCTAAGTATTTACGGACGTGATGTGATGAGTGATTTCGCCAGCCCGAACGACGCGCCGCCGTCCGGTCCGCTCTGCGGCTCGGAACCGTACGTCGTGGGGATCGACGCGGGGGGCACCCACACGCGGTGTGCGTTGGCGACCCTCGACGGAACCGTCGTCGGGGAGGGCAGGGGGCCGGGGGCCAACCCGAACTCCGGGGGCGACCCGGAGAAGGCGCTGGGTGAGGCGCTGTCCGAAGCCATGTCCGGGGTCGACCCGTCGGCGGTCCGGGGCGGGGTCTTCGGCATCGCCGGAGCCGGTGCCGCGGGCCGTCCCGTGCTGGTCTCGGCCTCGCAGCGCGCGTGGGAGAAGCTCGGCATCGCCGGGCAGCCCGAGGTCTTCACCGACATCGCCATCAACTTCGCGTCGGGCACCACCGCCGCGTCGGGGATCGTGGTGTTCGCCGGGACCGGGGCGGGGGCCGCGGTCATCCGGGACGGCGAGATCGTCGCCCGCGCCGACGCCTACGGCTACCTCCTCGGCGACGAGGGCTCGGCCGTCTGGATCGGACGTCAGGGGGTAAAGGCCGCACTTGCCGCGATGGATGGCAGAGGGCCCGAAACTCTACTCGCCGATCTGGTGCCCGAGGCGCTGCTGGGACGGGAGGCGGCCTTGGGGCTCAGGCCCCGTTCTCTGGTCCTGGCCGGATCCGGCCAGGCGCCCACGGGATTCGGACGCCCGGCGCCGCCGGCGACGGGCCTGCCCCAGGCGATCCTCAAGGAGGTCTACGGGGCTCCCCCCGCCGCCCTCGGCAAGGTCGGCCCGGTCGTCAGCGAGGCCGCCTCGCTCGGCGACGAGGTCGCCCTCAGGATCGTCTACGAGGCCGCGGACTCCCTGCTCCTCGACGTCGACGCGATCATGCCGGCGCTCGGCGATCCCGATTCCCCGGTCGTCATGGCCGGGTCGGTGCTGAGCGGCGGCATGGTCGCCGAACTCGTCAGGGCCGGCCTGCGCGAGCGGTTCTCGCGCGAGCCGTGCGCGGCCGGCGACGGGGCGGCGGGCGCGGCGCGGATGGCGATCCGGAGGCTCTCCGCGGCCTGAACCGGGCAGGTTCGGGCAAAGGCGCCCCCGCGCGGCGTGTGCGGTGGCGCAGGGCGGTGCAGACGGGTACTACCCTCCCCGTGCATGGGGGGAGTCGTCATGAGGACACGTACTGTGGCGCGGTTCGCGGCCGTCGCCCTGGCCGGATGCACCGCGCTGGCCGCCTGCTCGTCCGGCGCCGGGGGTGAGAACCGGCCCGCGGCCGAGCCGTCCTCGGCCACGCCCACGCCCGAACCCGTCCCGATCGCGGTGACCCTCGTCGAGCAGATGAGCGTCCAGGAGAAGGTGGGCCAGCTCCTGCTGCCGACCGTGCGCGACGCGGCCGACGGCGCGAAGCTGGTCCAGGACTACGGCGTCGGCGGCTTCATCTACTTCCCCGGGAACCTCAAGACCCCGCGCAAGGCCGCCGAGCTGTCCCAGGCGCTCCAGGAGAAGTCCGAGATCCCGCTGTTCCTCGGCGTCGACGAGGAGACCGGCATCGTCTCCCGGACGGACTTCGCCACCGCCTTCCCCGGCGCGATGGCGCTCGGCGCCACCGGCGACCCCGAACTCGCCCGCCAGGCGGCGCTGACGACCGGGGCCGAGCTCAAGGCCATCGGCGTGAACCTCAACTTCGCGCCCGTCGCCGACGTCAACGTCGATCCGCGCAATCCCGTCATCGGGGTCCGCTCGTTCGGCTCCGACCCGGACGCCGTCGGCGGGTTCGTCGCCGCCGCGGTCGACGGGTACCGGACGGCGGGGGTCGCGGCCGTCGCCAAGCACTTCCCCGGTCACGGCGACACCTCGGTCGACAGCCACACCGGCCTGCCCGAGATCGACCACACGGTCAAGCAGTGGCAGGAGCTCGACGCGCCGCCGTTCCGCGCCGCGATCGAGGCGGGCGTCGACGCGATCATGACCGGTCACCTCGTCGTCCCGGCCCTGGACAAGAGCAAGGTGCCCGCGACGATGTCGAAGAAGATCCTCACCGGGGTGCTGCGCGAGCAGCTCGGGTTCCGGGGCGTCATCGTCACCGACTCGCTCCAGATGGCGGGCGCGCAGGTCGAGGGCGGCGCGCCCGAGGCGGCGGTCCGCGCGGTGCTGGCCGGGGCCGACCTCCTGCTCATGCCGCCGGACCCGGCCGCGACGCACGCCGCCCTGGTCAAGGCGGTGAAGAAGGGGCGGATCTCGCAGAACGCCCTGGACGCCGCGGTCATCCGGGTCCTCACGATGAAGGAGGCGCGCGGCCTCTTCGCCGGGACCACCGTCGACCCTTCGGCCGCCGCGGCGGCCCAGCACACCCCCGAGCACCGCGCGACCGCGCTCGACGTGGCCACCCGCGCGGTGACGGTCGTGCGCGACAAGGACGTCCTGCCGCTCAAGGGCAAGGTGTACGTCTCCGGCCCGGAGTCCGACCGGGTCGCGGCGGCGCTCAAGGCCGAGGGCGTCAAGATCGGCGGAGCGGACTCGCCCACGCACGTCATCACCACGGTCACCCCGGGGTCGGAGACCTCGTCGTACCTCGCCTCCCTGGCCGGGCGGCGCAAGGTCGTCGCGGTGGTCCTCGGCAGCCCCTACGGCCTGCGCCAGACCGGCGAGGCGCAGGCCGCCGTCGCCACCTACTCCTCCAGCGCGACCTCCCTGCGGGGTCTCGCGAAGGTCCTGACGGGCCGGGCGGTGCCGCAGGGGAAGCTGCCGGTCGACGTCCCGGACGGCCCCAAGCTCGGCACCGGAATCACCAGCGCGCTGTGACGTGACGTGCTCCCCGATGCCTCCCGCGGTCGTTCGTTGGACGCGGGGAGCATCGCGGCGATAGGTTCCGGCGCGGAAAGGGGTCCGACGTGCTGGGACGAGCGGTCGCCGCGGGATGCGCAGCCGTGCTGCTGGCGGGCTGCGGCGCGGGAGAGGCGGCGCAGACAATGCCGCCGCTGACCCCAGAGCCGGAACTCCCGCTCTTCGCCAGTGATCCGGCCGCGAGCCCGCAGACCGAGCCCGCCGCCGACGGCGGCAAGGCGCGCAAGGCGCTCCAGCGGGTCCTGCGCGGTGCGGGGGCCGGTCGGACGAAGGTGTGCGCCCAGGTGGCCCCGGCCTTCGCCCGTGCCCGTCTGGGCGGCACCTGCGCGGCGTGGATCGCCTCCCTCACCCCCGAGGACGGGGCCAGGCTCCGCGCGGTGAAGGTCGGCCCGCCGGCCCCGGGGACCCGGGCCGACACCTGGATCTTCCAGGCCGCCGACCTCGGCTGGCCGCTCGGCGCCCCGGCGAGCCCCGCCGCCGACCGCTACGTCATGCGCCTCAAGGGCGCCCGCTGGACCCTGACGGGCTGACGGTCCGGCCTCTCCGCATCCGTTCACGGACGGTTGCCACGCCCATGACGCGGGGTAATGACCGGATCATGGATGCCGTCACCCACGTCCCGGCCCCGCAGAACGAGCCGGTGAAGTCGTACGCGCCGGGCAGCCCCGAGCGGGCCGCCCTGGAGGCCGAGATCAAGGAACTGGGCTCGACGAGCCTGGAACTGACGATGACCATCGGCGGGAGGCGAAGGCCGGGCGGCGGGCGCGGCATCGACGTCGTCGAACCGCACAACCACGGCCATGTGCTCGGCCGGATGAACAACGCGACCCCCGCCGACGCCGTCGCCGCGATCGAGGCGGCCCGCGAGGCCGCACCCGGGTGGCGCGCGCTGAGCTTCGACGACAGGGCGGCGATCTTCCTGCGCGCGGCCGACCTCCTGTCCGGACCGTGGCGGCAGGTGCTCAACGCCGCGACGGTGCTCGGCCAGTCCAAGAGCCCGGTCCAGGCGGAGATCGACGCGGCCTGCGAGCTGATCGACTTCTGGCGCTACAACGTCGCCTACGCCCGGCAGCTCCTGTCCGAGCAGCCGGGGAACGCGCCGGGCATCTGGAACCGGATGGAGTACCGCCCCCTGGAGGGCTTCGTCCTGGCGATCACCCCGTTCAACTTCACCTCCATCGCCGGGAATCTCCCGACGGCCCCCGCCCTGCTCGGCAATACCGTCGTCTGGAAGCCGTCGCCCACCCAGGCGTTCGCGGCGCACTTCACGATGCGGCTGCTGGAAGAGGCTGGCCTGCCGCCCGGCGTCGTCAACCTGCTGACCGGCGACCACGAGGCGATCGCCGAGGCCGCGGTCACCCACCCCGACCTCGCGGGCATCCACTTCACCGGCTCGACCGCGACGTTCCGGCGCCTGTGGACGGAGGTCGGCACCAACATCGGCGGCTACCGGTCCTATCCGCGCCTGGTGGGGGAGACCGGAGGCAAGGACTTCGTTGTCGCGCACCCCAGCGCCGACCCCGCCTCGCTCGTCACCGCGCTGGTGCGCGGCGCGTTCGAGTACCAGGGGCAGAAGTGCTCGGCGGCGTCGCGCGCCTATGTCCCGCGCGCGCTGTGGCGGGAGATCCAGGACGAACTGGTCTCGGTCACCGAGTCGCTGACGATGGGCAACGTCGCGGAGGACCAGTCGCTGTTCATGGGCGCGGTCATCGACGAGCGGGCGTTCGCCAAGCACCGGGCCGCGATCGAACGGGCCGGGACGGACGGGGTCGAACTCGTCGCCGGGGGGCGCTACGACGACACCGAGGGGTACTTCGTCCGCCCGACGATCCTCAGGTCCGACGACCCGGCCGACGAGATCTTCCGGACCGAGTACTTCGGCCCGATCCTGGGCGTCCACGTGTACGACGAGGCCCGCTACGACGACATGCTCACCCAGATGGAGTCGGTCAGCCCCTACGGCCTGACCGGTTCGATCATGTCCCGCGACCGTGCCGCCGCGGCCGACGCCGCCGCGCGCCTCCGCTTCGCCGCGGGCAACTTCTACATCAACGACAAGCCCACCGGCGCCGTAGTCGGCCAGCAGCCCTTCGGCGGCGCCCGCGCCAGCGGCACCAACGACAAGGCGGGCTCCATCTTCAACCTCCTGCGCTGGGTCAACCCCCGCGCGCTCAAGGAGACCTTCGTCCCGCCCACCGACCACAGGTACCCCCACATGCGCTGACGCCTGTAGGCGGCACGCTGGGCGCCTGACATCATGTGCGGGTGCGTCGTCATCGGTTGATCTTGTGGAATGTGGACCACACCCTGCTCGACGCGGGGCGCGTCACGCGTGAGGCGTACGCGGAGGCGTTCCAGGAGGTCGCGGGGGTCCCTATGGAGCGGATGGCCCCGACCGCGGGGCGGACCGAGTCGGAGATCGTGTTCGAGACCCTGGCGTTCAACGGGGTGGTGACCGGCGACGACCATCTCGACGCGTTCACCGCGGCGCTGGCGCGGGCGTACTCGGTCCGGCGGGACAGGGTGCGGGCGCACGCGCGGGCCCTGCCGGGGGCGGCGGAGGCGCTGGAGGCGGCGGGACGGCTTCCGGGCGCGATCCAGTCGGTGCTGACGGGGTCGCTGGAGGCCGCCGCCCGGATCAAGCTCGCCGAACTCGGCCTGGACCGCCATCTCGACCTCGCCGTCGGCGGGTACTTCTCGCCGGTCTACCCCAAGGGCGCGACGATCGAGACCTCGCGGATCAAGGCGGCGGCCGCCTACAAGACGACGATCGCCGAGTCGGCCACCGTGCTCGTCGCCGACCATCCGCTGGACGTCCGGGCGGCCCAGATCGCGCGCGCCCGCTGCCTCGGCGTCGCGACCGGCACCGCGACGGAGACGGAACTGCGCGCGGCGGGCGCGGACGAGGTGCTGCCGGGGCTCGCCGACACCCGCGCGGTCCTCGTCGCGGTCGACCGGCTCACTCGCGGCTGACGGTCCTCTCAAGGCTGCTCAGACCCCTTCCGGAGGGCGATCCGACGGCCGGGGAAGGGGTGTTCACCGAACCGCGACCCAGCCGTCGCCGTCCTGTCACTCTTTTCTTACGAAGCCGTCGGACGGGTCTGGAACCCGAGGTCCAAGCGCCGCGGCGGCCCGTCGCTTTCCGACAGGCGGACCTCCGTTCGCGTTAAGGCTCGACGTGGAGGACCCCGTCCGGCACGATGTGAGGCAAGTCACTTGCGCCGAAGGTGTGGATCAGAAAAATCCAGGTCAGGTCCCGCGCGGGAAAGTAATTCTCCGTACCGGGCAACGGTTAGGGGGTCTTCGGGCGTCCTGTTCCAAAAAGGTGCTCTACTGCGCCCCCCGGCTTCGCGCCTGTACAGTCCATCCGACACGCGGGCGAGCACGGCGAAGCGAACGGCCGGGCTCGGTGTAGTGACGGGTGCCGTAAGGCGGCGACGACGGGGGAAGACCAACAATGGTGGCGGAGCTTCGGTCCAATGATCCGCTGCGCCTTGGCCAGTACCAGATCGAGGGGCGGCTCGGCGAGGGCGGGCAGGGCGTCGTCTACCTCGGCCGGCACATCGACGGCGGCGAACCGCGCGCGATCAAGCTGCTGCACCTGGAGGCCGACGACAAGGCGCGCGCCAGGTTCCTGCGGGAGGTGGAGGTCGCCAAGAAGGTGGCGCCCTTCTGCACCGCGCGTCTGTACGACGTGGGCGCCGACGGCGACCAGTTCTACACGGTCAGCGAGTTCGTGCCGGGCCCGAGCCTCCAGGCGCGCGTCCAGCAGGACGGCCCGCTCGACGAGGCCGACCTGGAGCGGCTCGCGGTAGGCACCGCGACGGCCCTGGTGTCGATCCACCAGGCGGGGATCATCCACCGCGACTTCAAGCCGCACAACGTCCTGCTGGGCCCCGACGGCCCGCGGGTGATCGACTTCGGCGTCGCCAAGGCCCTCAGCTCCTCGACGACCCTCACCAGCCGGGTCATCGGCACCCCCTCGTACATGTCGCCCGAGCAGGTCGAGGGCGAAGAGGTGAGCACCGCCGCCGACGTGTTCTGCTGGGCGTCCACGATGGTCTACGCCGCGACCGGCGAGCCGCCGTTCGGCCAGGACACGATCATGGCCGTGATCAACCGGATCGCCAACCACGAGCCGGAGCTCGGCAACCTCCAGGGCTCGCTGCGCACGCTCATCAGCGCCTGCCTCGCCAAGAACCCCCACGACCGCCCGTCCACCCGCGACGTCCTCATGCGGCTGCTCGGCCACGCCGACGCGCCCACCCCGGTCGTCGCGCCGGGCGACGAGCCGACCGCGATGCTGAACGCGGGCGCGGCCCTCGCCGTCCAGGGCGACCCCAACACCACCTCGCTCGACCCCGGCCGCACCACGGTCCAGGGCCTCAGCCCGGCCCAGTGGGCGGCCCGCGGCGGCGAGCTGCCCGCAGTGCCCGGCGTCTACCCGCGGCGCGAGGCCCGCCAGGCCCGCCGCGCCGCCAAGGTCCCGTGGTTCATCACCGCGGCCGCGGTCTCGTTCGCGGTGTTCACCGCGGGCGGCGCGGGCTTCGTCATCTACCGGATCTCCTCCGGCTCCACCGCGGTCCCGAACACGATAACGACGCCGTCGAGCACCGGTCTGGACACCGACCGGGAGGGTCGTCCGATCGACACCCCCAAGCCGTCCAAGCCGGTGGACCCGGGCGGCCAGAGCGGCCAGGGCACGGGCCCGTCCCCGACCGAGGCGACCGAGACCCCGACGACCAAGCCGACGAAGCCCACCGTCAAGCCGTCGCAGACGACCGACGCCCCGGACGACCCCGACGAGACGACGGAGCCGACGACCGAGCCGACCGACCCGGTCGAGCCGACGCCCGAGCCGACCGACCCCGTGGAGCCGACGGCGACCACGACCCCGGATCCCGGCACGGCGGGCGGCGCCGGCACCACGACGACGGGCCGCGTCCGGGCCTGACGCGGGGGGACGGGACCCGGCCCCGATGCCCGGAGGTCTAGGGTGGGCGTGGTACGCATGCGGACATCACAACGGAGTGATGAAGGGATCGCTGCCGACCATGGGCACACTCGACGAAGCCAAGGACGACCTGCTGCGCCGGGCGGCGCACACGTGCGCCAAACCGCACGAGACCGAGCAGGTGCTGGATTTCCTTAGGCTGTACTACCGGCAGGTCGCCCCGGAGGACCTGCTCACCCGCGACCCCGCCGACGTCTGCGGGCCCGCGCTCGGGCACCGGCACTTCGGCGAGCGCCGCAAGCCGGGCCAGACCCTCCTGCGGGTCTTCACCCCAGGGGTGGAGGAATACGGCTGGGACCCCGGGCACAGCGTGGTGCAGGCGGTCACCGACGACATGCCCTACCTGATCGATTCGCTCACCATGGAGCTGAACCGGCACGGGCTCGCCGTCCACCTGATCGTGCACCCGCTGATGGGCGTCGACCGAGACGCGGACGGGAGGCTGGAGAGCTTCCGGCACAGCCGCGACATCCTCGACGACGTCGACGAGTCGTGGCTGCACATAGAGATCGACCGGACCACCGAGCCGGAGACGCTCGGCGAGCTGAAGGCCGATCTCGAACGCGTCCTCAAGGACGTCTACATGGCCGACGAGGACGAGCCGATGATGCAGTCGCTCGCCGGCCAGATCGCGCTCGACGTGCGGGAGGACCCGCCGCCGCTGCCGGAGAAGGAGATCGCCGAGGGCGTCGAGCTGCTCGACTGGCTCGCCGACGGCCACTTCACCTTCCTCGGCTACCGCGACTACGACCTGTCGGAGGACGGCACGACGCTGGTGCCCGTCCCCGGCACGGGCCTCGGCGTCCTGCGCGAGGAGAAGAAGGAGTCCGGCAGCTTCGCCGCGATGCCGCCCGAGGTCAGGGCCAAGGCGCGCGAGCCGAAGATGCTCATCCTCACCAAGGCCAACAGCCGTGCGACGGTCCATCGCCCGCACTACCTCGACTACATCGGGGTGAAGCGGTTCGAGGCGGGCGAGGTCGTCGGCGAGCGGCGCTTCCTCGGGCTGTTCACGCACGTCGCCTACTCCGAGTCGATCTCGCACATCCCGGTGCTCAAGCGCAAGCTCGACGAGGTCCTCCAGCGCGCCGAGGTCACCCCCGAGTCCTACGACGGCCAGGACCTCATCGAGATCCTGGAGGACTACCCGCGCGACGAGCTGTTCCAGACGTCGGTCGACGACCTCGTCCGGATCGCGACGGGCGTCCTGCGGCTGCGCGATCGCCGCCGGGTCAAGCTGTTCCTGCGCAAGGACGACTACGGCCGCTACATGTCGTGCATGGTCTACCTGCCGCGCGACAGGTACACGACCCAGATCAGGCTGCGCATCCAGGAGATCCTGCGCCGGGCCTTCGACGGCGTCGCGGTCGACTACAGCGCCCAGGTCACCGAGGGACAGCTGGCCCGCCTGCACGTCGTGGTGCGCGGCGAGCGCGGCCGCGACCTGCCGGACGTCGATCCCGACGAGCTGGAGACCAGGCTCGCCGCCGCGACCCGCTCGTGGTCGGACGACCTGGCCGAGGCGATCGTCACCCAGGTCGGCGAGGAGCCCGCCCGCGCGCTGTCCTCAAGGTTCGGGGACGCCTTCCCCGAGGCCTACAAGGCCGATTTCCCGGCCCGCACCGCCGTGGCCGACCTCCGCAGCCTCGACACCCTCGACGAGGCCGTCGAGACCACCATGAGCCTGTACGAACCGTACGAGGCGGGCCCCGGCGAGATCCGGCTGAAGATCTACCACCGCGGCGAGCCCATCTCGCTGTCCCACGTGCTGCCGCTGCTGCAGAACATGGGCGTCGAGGTCGTCGACGAGCGGCCGTACGAGATCAACACCGGTGACCGCAGCAGGTACTTCATCTATGACCTGGGCCTGCGCCACTCCGTCACGGACGTGGAGGAGGGGCGCCTCAAGGGCCTGTTCCAGGAAGCGCTGATGGCGCTGTGGCGCGGCGACGTGGAGAGCGACGGCTTCAACGCCCTCGTCCTGCACGCCGGGCTCACCTGGCAGCAGACGATGGTGCTGCGCGCCTACGCCAAGTACCTGCGCCAGATCGGCACCGCCTTCACCCAGCACTACATCGAGGACGTGCTGCGCGGGAACCCCGCGATCGCGCGGCTGCTGGTCCGGCTCTGGGAGTCGCGCCTCAACCCGGCCCTCACCGCCGGCGCCGACGAGCGCAGCGACGCCATCTCCGAGGAGCTGTCCGGGATGCTCGACGAGGTCGCCAGCCTCGACGAGGACCGTATCCTGCGCAGCTTCTTCGACATGGTCCAGGGCACGCTCCGCACCAACTTCTGGCAGGGCCGCCCGTACCTGTCGCTCAAGTTCGACCCGGCCCGCATCCCCGAGGTGCCGGAGCCGCGGCCGAAGTTCGAGATCTTCGTCTACTCGCCCCGGGTCGAGGGCGTCCACCTGCGGTTCGGGTCGGTCGCCCGCGGCGGCCTGCGCTGGTCGGACCGGCGCGAGGACTTCCGCACCGAGGTCCTCGGCCTGGTCAAGGCGCAGGCGGTGAAGAACACCGTCATCGTCCCGGCCGGGGCCAAGGGCGGGTTCGTCGGCAAGAGGCTGCCCGACCCGGCGATCGACCGCGACCAGTGGCTGTCCGACGGCATCGCCTGCTACAAGGAGTTCATCTCCGGTCTGCTCGACGTCACCGACAACCTCGTCGACGGCAAGGTCGTGCCCGCCCCGAACGTCGTCCGGCACGACGGCGACGACACCTACCTCGTCGTCGCCGCGGACAAGGGCACCGCGGCCTTCTCCGACATCGCCAACGGCGTCGCCGCCGACTACGGCTTCTGGCTCGGCGACGCGTTCGCCTCCGGCGGCTCGGTCGGCTACGACCACAAGGCCATGGGCATCACCGCCCGCGGCGCCTGGGAGTCGGTGAAGTACCACTTCGGCACCCTCGGCCGGGACACCCAGACCGAGGACTTCACGGTCGTCGGCGTCGGCGACATGTCCGGCGACGTCTTCGGCAACGGGATGCTGCTGTCGGAGCACATCAAGCTGGTGTGCGCCTTCGACCACCGGCACATCTTCATCGACCCCGATCCCGACCCCGCGCGGTCCTTCGCCGAGCGCGGCCGGATGTTCGCGCTGCCGCGCAGCTCCTGGGCCGACTACGACGCCTCCCTCATCTCCGAGGGCGGTGGCGTGTTCCCGCGCACGGCCAAGTCGATCCGGATCAGCCGACAGATGCGGGCGGCGCTCGGGATCCCCGAGGGCGTCAACGCGCTGACCCCGTTCGAGCTGATCAGGGCGGCCCTGCTCGCCCCGGTCGACCTGCTGTGGAACGGCGGCATCGGCACCTACGTCAAGGCGTCCACCGAGAGCAACGCCGACGTCGGCGACAAGGCCAACGACCCGGTCCGCGTCGACGGCGGCGAACTGCGCTGCAAGGTCGTCGGCGAGGGCGGCAACCTGGGGCTCACCCAGCTCGGCCGGATCGAGTACGCCAAGCAGGGCGGCCTGGTCAACACCGACTTCATCGACAACTCCGCGGGCGTGGACACCTCCGACCACGAGGTGAACATCAAGATCCTGCTGGACAAGGCGGTCCGCGACGGCGAACTGACGCTCCGCCAGCGCGACGCCCTGCTGGACGAGATGACCGACGAGGTCGGCGCGATGGTCCTGCGCGACAACTACCGGCAGAACGTGGTGCTGGGCGCGACCAGGTCGCAGGCGGCGAGCATGATGCACGTCCACTCCCGCTACCTGCGCAAGCTGGAGCGCGAGGGCGGCATCAACCGCAGGCTCGAGGCGCTGCCCGACGACAAGACGATCGCCGAGCGCCGCCAGGCCGGCCAGGGCCTGGTCTCCCCGGAGATCTCGATCCTGCTGGCCTACACCAAGCTCACCCTCGACGACGAGATCACCGACTCGACCCTGCCGGACGACCCGTACCTGGAGGACTGGCTCGTCCAGTACTTCCCGACGGCGCTGCGCGAGCGGTTCCGGCAGTCGATGGACGAGCACCCGCTGCGCCGCGAGATCATCGCGACCCAGGTGGTGAACGACGTCGTCAACAACTCGGGCACCACGTTCATCTTCCGGTTGAACGAGGAGACCGGGGCGTCCCCCGCCGATCTCGCCCGCGCCTACCTGGTGGCCCGCGAGGTCTTCGACATGCAGCGGTACTGGGCGGACGTCGAGGCGGTCGGCGGGCAGATCGAGCAGTCCGCGCAGATCAAGCTGCTGCTCGAATCGCGCAAGCTCACCGAGCGGGCGACCCGCTGGCTGGTGGCCAACCGGCGGCCCCCGTTCGACATCCGGGCCTCCATCGCGCGGTTCAGGGACGGGGCGCGCAAGCTCCAGACGGCCCTGCCCGGCCTGCTGTCAGGGCGTGACCTCGAGACGTTCACCGAGCGGCGCGACATGTACGCGGCCCGGGGCGTCCCGCTGGACCTCGCCGAGCGTGCCGCGATCATGGTGGCCGCCTACTCCACGCTGGATCTCGTCGAGACCGCGCACGGCACGGGCAAGCCCGTCCAGGAGGTGGCCGAGGTGTACTTCGACCTCGGTGACCGGCTCCAGCTCGCCCGGCTGCGGGAGCGGATCTTCGCGCTCTCGCGGGACGACAGGTGGAAGGCGATGGCCCGCTCGGCGCTGCGCGACGACCTGTACGCCGCGCACGCGGAACTCGCCAGGGACGTCCTGGTGAACACCCCGACCGGTGACCCGGAGGCCCGGGTCGCCGCGTGGAACCTGCGCAACGAGGCCGCGGTGCGGCGGTCGGGCCAGATGCTCTCGGAGATCTGGGAGAGCGACAGCTACGACCTGGCGACCCTGTCGGTCGCGCTGCGCGCCATCCGCACCCTGGTCCGGGCCAGCACCCTGCCGGACTAGCCCCCTGACGGGCCCGCGCGGGGCGCACCGCGCGGGTCGCACAGCACGAAGGGCGCCCCCCATCCAGGGGCGCCCTTCGTATTTCAACGCCGGTGCGGGACGGGGCAGCGGTCGTAACGCCCCGCATCGGCGCGCCGGGGGCCGGAGTCGCTCCGGCGCAGGGCCGTCAGGAGGAGGTGGCCTCCACGGCCTTGCGGCTCACCGCGGTCACCTGGGCGTCACCGGTCGTCGGCACGGAGGCCAGGTACTGGATGAGCGTGGTGGCGGTGAGGTTCTTGACCTTGCCCTTGGGCGCGAGGCCGACGAGGTCGCCCGCGACGGGGACCTTGTCGCCCTTGTAGTTCTCCTTCTGGCGCAGCACGTACCAGACGAAGGCGCCGCCGTCGTCGGTCCGCAGCGCGTAGGTGGAGGTGCCCGCGGGAGTGAACGTGGTGGAGAAGGCGACCCCGGCCTGGTTCAGCCCGGTGTCGATCTTCTGGATCATCGCGTGCGTGTCGGTCGTCTGCGGACCGGAGGCGAGCCCCGCGGCCCCGGCGGCCTGCGGGCCGTCGGTCAGCAGCGTGGCGTGCGCGTCGGCGAGCTGGGCGGGCTGGAGCGCGAGGCCGTCCGAGGCGACCTCGGCGAACCCGGAACCGTCGACCGTGACGCCCTTGAGCGGCGTCGCCTCCTTGCGCTGCGGGTCGGCCGCGAGCTTCCAGCTCCCGTCGCCCTCCTCGACGAACAGGAGCGCGTGCCGGGTGTCGGTGCCGGACTGGGCGTCCACGGCGAACCAGCGCGGCTGGCCGTCGGCGATCCGCGGGATGTAGTAGATCGGGTCGGCGTACGACACGGCCTGGGCCTTCTTGTCGGTCGCCTTGAGCAGCTTGTAGGCCGCGGTGTCCATCTCGAGCTGCGGCCCGGTCTCCACCGGCGTGAGCAGCGCGGCGTTCAGGGCGCCGGCGGCCTTGGCCGTCGTCGTCTGGAACTCGGTGAGGACCGTCTTCGCCTGGTCCAGGGTCAGGGCTGGCGGCGCGTCGGCGTCGGCCGCCTTGTCCGCGCCACCGCCGCAGGCGGAGCTGAGGAGGAGTGGGAGAACGGCAAGTGCCGTGTACGCAGTGCGCATGAAGGGCCTCGTTGGGTGATGGACTGTGCGTCGCCCGGAAGCATCGCACAGTACATGGCCGATCACACTGCGTTCAGGATGAATTGATCCTGGTGACCCCTCCGCCATGGGCGATCACCGCGGCCTTTGGGCGCTCGTCTCCGCCCTTGTACGCGGGGACCACGGCGGCGAACTGGAGGCTGCCGATCTCGTGCGTCTCGGTGGCCTCGATCTCCCGCGACACGCCGCCGCCGAGCGGCATCAGGTGGGCGAACTCCTTCGGCAGCGGGAGCGGCGCGGTGTCCGAGGCGTCCTTGCGCGCCGTCGTGGTGTCGCTGGTCAGCGGGTAGAGCACCAGCGCCGAGCCATCGGAGGTGCGCAGCGCGAAGACCGGCTGGACCGGCACCGTGAACGTGCTGGTGCGCCGCAGGCCGTCCTTCGCCGCCTTCTGCGCGGCCTTCTCATGCGCGCTGAACAGACCGGTCGTGTACGGGCCGCCCTTCAGCACCCGGGCCGAGAAGCTGCCCGGCCCCTCGTCGGCCACCGCGGCCTGGAGCGACGCGACCGCGCCGGGGCTGGTGAGCAGGCCCTGCTGGTCGGCGGAGTCGACGAGCGCGGCGTAGCCCTCTTCGTCCACGGGCACCTTGGGCAGCTTGACGCCCTTGCCGGGCGTGACCGCGATGCTCAACCGGAACCGGGCGTCGGGGTTCTTGCGGATGAACGCCATCAGCACCCGGGACCCGTCCCGCTCGACCGAGGCGACGAACCACTGCGGGTACCCGGTCAGCCGCGGCACCCACAGCGCCGGCTTCCCGTAGCCGTGCCGGACGGGGGTCTTCCCCGCCGCGGCCGCCGCCCGGAACTCCGCGGCGCCGACCCCGAGCTGGGAGTCCTCCGACCAGGACTGGGCGAGCAGGCCGTCGGCCGAGGCACGGGCGAGATCGTCGTTGACGGTCCACGTCCGGAACGCGGTGGCGGCGCTCTCCGGCGTCAGCGGGGTGTCGGCGCTGCTCGCGGCCATCGGGATCGAGGCCACGCGCGGCGGCTCGGCCGCCCCCGCGCACCCGGAGGCGAGCAGCAGGGCCGCGGCGCAGATCACCGTAATCCGCACGGCGTCCCCTTCCGAATCTTGACGGCCATTGGCGTCAGATTGTGCCATCACCCCACGCTGCCCGGCGCGCCGCGGCGGGCGGATAAGCTTGACGGGTGGCAGCCATCGACCCCATGGATCAGATCAAGGAGCTGGGCGCGACCCTCACCGGCATCGAGGCGGTGATGGATCTCGACATCATGCGCCGTGACATCGCCGAACTGCGCGACCAAGCAGCCGACCCGGACCTGTGGAGCGACCAGGAGCACGCCCAGAGCGTCACCCGCAAGCTGTCCAGCCTGGAGAGCGAGCTGGGCAAGGTCGAGGCTTTGCGCGGCCGCCTCGAGGACCTCGAAGTCCTCTACCAGATGGCCGCGGAGGAGGACGACTCCGACACCAAGGCCGAGGCCGACGCCGAGCTGGACACCCTCGCCGGCGACCTGCGCTCCCTCGAGGTGCGCACCCTCATGTCCGGCGAGTACGACGCCCGCGAGGCGCTCGTCTCGATCAACGCCCAGGCGGGCGGGGTCGACGCCGCGGCGTTCTCCCAGCAGCTCCAGCGGATGTACCTGCGCTGGGCCGAGCGGCACGGCTACCCGACGGAGATCTACGAGACCTCCTTCGCCGAAGAGGCGGGCATCAAGTCCACCACCTTCGCCGTCAAGGCCCCCTACGCCTACGGCACTCTGCGCGGCGAGCACGGCACCCACCGGATGGTCCGTATCTCCCCGTACGACAACCAGGGCCGCCGCCAGACCTCCTTCTCCGGCGTGGACATCGTGCCGGTCGTGGAGCAGAGCGACCACGTCGAGATCAACGAGGACGACCTGCGCATCGACGTCTACCGGTCCTCCGGGCCCGGCGGCCAGGGCGTCAACACCACCGACTCGGCGGTCCGCATCACCCACCTGCCCTCCGGCATCGTCGTCTCCTGCCAGAACGAGCGCTCCCAGTTGCAGAACCGCGCCTCGGCGATGAACGTGCTCCAGGCCAAGCTGCTGGAGCGCAAGCGCCAGGAGGAGGCCGACGAGCTCAACAAGCTCCGCGGCGAGGGCACCAGCTCCTGGGGCACCCAGATCCGCTCCTACGTGGTGCACCCGTACCAGATGGTCAAGGACCTGCGCACCCTCCACGAGGAGGGCAACCCCGAGCGCGTCCTCGACGGCTGGATCGACGAGTTCCTCGAGGCCGAGATCCGCTGGCTCCGCAAGGCCGAAGCGGGCGAAGGCGACAACTAAGACACTCGCGTCAGAGCCGGGCCCCCGGAGCCCGGCTCTTCGCGTTGCCGCGGGCTCAGCCCGCCAGGTGCGGCAGGGCGAGCGAGAAGGCGAGCAGCAGGAGCAGCGCGCAGAGGATCATGAGCTGCTGCGGAGTCGGCCCGTGGTGGTGGAAGCGGGCTCGGGCGGCGCGGCAGGAAGGGCAGTTGCCCTCTTCTACGGGGTGTGCGCATCGGGCGCAGATCAGGTGTTCACAGCTCACGGCGCGCCTCCCTTGCTTCGTTCTTGCCGAGCGGAATCAGATGTCCGGAAGAAGGACTATCCATGCCAGTGTCACCCCTAGACTGCTCCAGAGCCAACTCCGAGGGGGACACCGTGGCCCATCAGCCCCTAGACTGGCGCACCGTGATGCAGCCGTGATCAATTTCGACAACGTCACCAAGGTCTACCCGAACCAGAACCGGCCTGCCCTCCAGCACTGCAACGTCGCCGTCGAAAAGGGCGAGTTCGTCTTCCTGGTGGGTCCGTCGGGGTCGGGCAAGTCGACGTTCCTGCGGATGGTGCTGAAGGAAGAGCGCCCGTCCCAGGGGCACGTCTACGTCGCCGGCAAGGACCTGAACAAGCTGACGAACTGGAAGGTCCCCCATCTTCGCCGCCGCATCGGCTGCGTCTTCCAGGACTTCCGACTCCTCCCGAACAAGAGCGTCACCGAGAACGTCGCGTTCGCCCTCGAGGTCATCGGCAAGCCCCGCCGCTTCATCAACAAGGTCGTGCCCGAGGTCATCGACCTCGTCGGCCTCGACGGCAAGGGCCACCGGATGCCGGACGAGCTGTCCGGCGGCGAGCAGCAGCGCGTGGCCATCGCGCGCGCGTTCGTCAACCGCCCGATGATCCTGCTGGCGGACGAGCCGACCGGGAACATCGACCCGGCGACGTCCATCGGCATCATGAAGGTGCTCGACCGGATCAACCGAACCGGTACCACCGTGGTCATGGCCACGCACGACGCCGCCATCGTCGACGCCTTCCGCAAGCGCGTCGTGGAACTCGAGGACGGCCGGGTCGTCCGGGACCAGTCGCGCGGCGTCTACGGCCAGGCCTACTGAGGAAATTTCCCCGATGAGACTCTACTTTGTGTTCCAGGAGATCTGGATCGGCCTGCGCCGCAACCTGACGATGACGATCTCCCTCGTCATCACGGTCGCGATCGCCATGGCGCTGTTCGGCACCGGCATGCTCCTGAAGAAGCAGGTCGACTCGTCCAAGACCTACTGGTACGACAAGGTCAACGTCTCGATCTACCTCTGCGCCAAGACCAGTTCCAACCAGGACTGCGGCAACAAGGAAGCCACCAAGGACGAGCGCGAGACCCTCGTCTCGACCCTCAAGGCGCTGCCTCAGGTCGCCGAGGTCGAGTACGAGGACAAGAACGCCGCCTTCAAGCGGTTCCAGGACCTCTTCGCCAACACCCCGGGCATGATCGCCGCCGTCAAGGAAGGCGACATCCCCGACTCGCTGCGGGTGCGGCTCAAGGATCCGACGAACTTCGAAGAGGTCATCACCGCGGCCAACGACGCCCCCGGCGTCGACCAGATCGTCAACGAGCGCGAACTGCTGGAGAAGCTGTTCCGCATCCTCGGCGGTCTCCAGTGGGCGGCGCTGTTCATCGCGCTGATCCAGGTGTTCGCGGCGGTCCTGCTGGTCGGCAACACGGTCCGGCTGTCGGCGTTCAGCCGACGCCGCGAGACCAACATCATGCGGCTGGTCGGCGCGTCCAACATGTACATCCAGCTGCCCTTCATCCTGGAGGGCGCGATCGCGGGTCTGTTCGGCGGCGTGATCGCGGCGCTGCTGCTGGTCGGCAGCAAGGTCCTGCTGATCGACCGGCTCCAGGAGTCGCTCCAGTTCGCCACCCAGCTCACCTGGACCCAGGTCGCGGGCGTCATCATCTTCTCGATGGCCGTCGGTGTGCTGCTCTGCGCGGGTGCCTCCTTCCTGACCCTGCGGCGCTACCTGAAGATTTAAGCTGCCGGGGTGTCCAGGCCTCGGCGGTCAGTGCGCGGGGCGGCCGTGGTGGCCGCCCTGCTCGGCGCTTACACACTCGGCACGATGTCGGTCGAACCGGCCCGTCCGGGCCCCGCGGCGGCGGGCGGTGGCGTGCCGGGCGACGACAGGGTCCTCGACGACGCGGTCGACGCGATCGCGGACGCCGCTGAGGGGCACGTCAGCCGGACCCGGTTGCGCGAGGCCGCCCTGCGGGCGATGGTGCGGGAACTCGGCGACCCTTGGGCGCGTTACTACCCGCCGCAGGAGTTCGCCGACTTCACCGCCTGGCTGGCCGGGGAAGGCAAGGTCGTCGACCCCGAGCCCGAGACCGGCGACGTGAGCGTCCTGCGGCAGAGCGACCTGACCGTCATCCGGGTCGCGGTGTTCACCCGCGGCGTCGGGCAGCGGGTGCGCGAGGGCGTCACGGGCAGCCACGCGGTCATGCTGGACCTGCGCGGCAATCCGGGCGGGCTGCTGACCGAGGCCGTCGACACCGCCTCGGCCTTCCTGGCCGAGGGGCCCGTCGTCACCTACGACGGCAACGGCACCGACCCGGAAGTGATCACCGTCACATCTCCCGGCGACGCGCGGATTCCCGTCGTCGTACTGGTGGACCAGGGGACCGCGAGCGCCGCCGAGGTCGTCGCGGGCTCCCTGCGGGACCGGGACCGGGCGGTGCTCGTAGGATCACCGACATTCGGGAAAGGGACGGTGCAGGAGCCGGTGCGGCTGCCGGACGGGTCGGCGGTGGAGCTGACCGTGGGTCGCTATGAGACCCCCGACGGCCATAATCTCGAAGGTACCGGCGTCGAACCGGATGTGGCGGCCGAGGAATCGGACGCCGAGGAGCGTGCCCGGACCGTCCTCGCGGGACTGTCCGGAGCCTAGGTAGGGGAGAGCAGAGCAAGTGCCTCGGGAGCAGGGCCAGAAGTACATCGCCCAGAACAAGAAGGCGCGGTACGACTACCACATCGAGGACACCTGGGAGTGCGGCATGGTGCTCACCGGGACCGAGGTCAAGTCGCTGCGCCAGGGCCGCGCGTCCCTCGTCGACGGCTATGCCGCGGTCGACGGGCACGGTGAGGTCTACCTCTACAACATCCACATCCCCGAGTACTCCCAGGGCACCTGGACCAACCACACGGCCCGGCGCACCCGCAAGCTCCTGCTGCACCGGCGTGAGATCTCCAAGATCCTCAAAGAGACCAACGAGCCGGGATTGACGCTCATCCCGCTCGCCCTGTATTTCAAGGACGGCAGGGCCAAGGTCGAGATCGGTCTCGCCCGGGGCAAGAAGACGCATGACAAGCGGCAGACCATTGCCCAGCGCGAGGCCGACCGGGAGATGGCCCGGCAGCTCCGAGCGCGGAACCGGGGTCGGTGAAGTGAGCAGGACACGCAGGGTCGTCGGGGCGACGACGGTCGGGGTGATGCTCGCAGGCCTGCTGTCGGCGTGCGCGCAGGCCTCCCCGTTCACGACGGTGAAGGACTTCCTCGTCGCCTGGCAGGTGGCGAACTACGAGGCGGCCGCCGAGCACACCACCGGCGACCCGAAGGAGGTCGCGCAGGCCCTGGAGGGCGTGCGGACCCAGCTCGACGCGGCCTCGCTGCGGCTGCGGCTGCGGCCCGCGAGCACCCCGGGCGGCCCCGAAGAGGAGGGCCGCATCGAGAAGACCGGTGCGGACACCGCCGCGGCCCGCTTCCAGGTCAGGATCGACCTGGGCGAGAACGGCCGCCCCCTGGAGTACCAGGGGCAGATGAACCTCAAGCGGATCGGCGGGATCTGGAAGGTCGTCTGGAGCCCGTCGGTGATCCACCCGGCGCTCCAGGAGGGCGAACGCCTCGCCGTCGTCTCCGAGTCGGCGCCGCGGGAGGTGATCCAGGACAACAAGGGCCGCACGATGCTCCAGTCTCTGAAGACCGATGTGTTCGGCGTGGTCCCCACCCACCTCACCGACGTGGACGCCACGGTCGACGGCATCGGCGACGTCACCGGGCAGGACAAGGACCGGCTCAAGGGCCGGATCTCCTCGGCTCCGCCGCGCGCCTTCCTCCAGCTCGCGGAGGTTCCCAACGGCGGCCCCCAGGCGCGGAAGCTGCGCGGGGTGCCCGGCGTCGAGCTGCGCACGAAGAACCTGGAGACCCAGCCCGTCCAGGCCCAGGCGCTTCTCGGGCTCGTCGGCCCGGCCACCAACGACGTGCTCAGCCAGGTCGGCGCGCCCTACCAGCCGGGCGACACCGTCGGCTCGTCCGGGCTCCAGCTGCTGTTCCAGCGGCGCCTGGCCGGCCTGCCGTCCGTCAAGGTCGTGATCCTCGACGCGAAGGGCGACCGCCGCAAGGAGATCCGCGACTTCAGCGAGGCCGACGCCGAGGTCGCCACCGCAGGGCAGGACGATCTGACCCCGCGCGAGCCCATGCCCGTCCGCACCACCATCGACCGGGCGGTGCAGGCCCGCGCCGAGAACGCGCTCCGGGACCTCGCCGTGCCCGCCTCGCTCGTCGCGGTGCGCAGCCAGACCGGCGAGGTGCTGGCCGCGGCCAACCACATGACCGGCGTCCAGAACCTCGCCTTCGAAGGGCTCTACTCGCCCGGCACGACCTTCTCGCCCGTCGTCGCCGCGGCGCTGCTCGCCAACGGCGGGCAGAAGCCGGAGACGGCCTCGGAGTGCACCGAGGAGGAGACCATCGGCGGCGAGGTGTTCTCGGTGTCCAAGCCGCGCACACAGTCCACGCTCGGCCTGAACGTGGCCACCGGCTGCCGGACCGCGCTCGCCCGCGAGGGCGCGGCGGTCGACCCCACGGCCTTGGCCACGACCCTCCAGAAGTTCGGTCTCGACGGCCAGACCTCCTGGGACCTGTCGAAGGTCAGGCACTCCGAGCCCCAGGGCCTCGCCCCCGTCACGGAGGCGGACAAGGCCCGCTTCGCCGTCGGTGAGGGCGACGTCAAGGTCAGCCCGCTGACGATGGCGCTGTTCGCGGCGGCCCTCCAGAACGGGACCTGGCGTGAGCCCCTGCTGATCCAGGACCCGCCGCCCACCACGCCCCCGCTCGCCCGGTCCATCGATCCGACCATGCTGACGCAGCTTCAGAAGATCATGTCGATGGGTGTCAACAAGGGCACCGCCAAGGCCGCGGTCTCCGGGCACCGGAGGTACCAGGGCGGCCTCGCCGCGACCGTCGAAGAGGGCGGCAAGACCGTCTCCTGGTTCGTGGGGTACTACCAGAACAACCAGAACACCTACGGCATCGCCTTGGCCGTCGAGGGCAAGGTCAACGCCGCGGCGGTCGCCGCGGCGTTCATCAACGCCTCGCCCACCATCCCCGGCGCCGAGACCGGCGCCTCCGACGACGCCGCCTGACGTCCCGGGTCCGGCCCGCCCAGGCCGGACCCGCCCCGGGGCCTGCGGACCCTCCCCGGCAGGTCGGCCGGGAATACCGTTGGCACCTGTGGTGTTGAGCAGATACGATTGGGCTGTTGATAACTGAACATGGGGGTGACTGGTTTCGACTGCGGTAGTCGTGCCAGGAGAAGCGGGCCGAGGGTTGCGATCACGACCTCGTAAATCCCGAGATCGCAAACCAATAAGTGCCAACTCTAAGCGCACTGAGTTCGCCCTCGCCGCCTGAGGCGAGTAGCGACTCTGTCGGCCTAGGAGAGTCTCCGACCTAGGATCCGGCATCGTGAGGAGACTCAACCCACCGCCCCGGTCGCGGGGGAGGTGGGGAAACCAAACAGCGACTGAGCCTGTCAGTGACTAGCCTGCAAGAGCACTGGGGCTGAGAAAACGCCAAGCAAGGCTGCGCCCGGAGAAGACCTGTCTCACTGCTGTAGGACCAGGGTTCGATTCCCTGCACCTCCACCGATGAACAAGCCGTGTTCGCGCGCCCAAGGCCTCCGGCCTCGGGCGCGCCCCCACGACTCCCGCACCCCCATGATCGTCGCGCCTTCCACACCACCCGTGGAGGGCGCTTCTCTTTTCCCCACCCCAAGGCACGAAGCCCAGCGCGTGAGCCGGCGCGCAAGCCACCAGGCCGGAAGTCCCGAGCAGGCTCAGCGCGACGAAACCCGCAGCGGCAAGACGAGGCACGACCCGAACGGCTTCCCACTACCTGCGCCCGGCGGCCTCGGCACCCGACCGCGCAACCCCCTCACGACGACGAAGAGCGCACCGAGGCCGACCCGCGCCCGACCCCACCGCGCGACGACCACGCGGAGGGGCCTCGAAGCCCGAAGCGAAGCGAGTCCGCACCGCCCTCGCGAGACGTGGTCTTCGCGCGCATACCGCAAGGCCCGAACCCCGACCCGCCCCGCGGCGGCGGGGTCAGGGCGCGTGCCGAGTGAATCGGCACCGCGAGGCCGGGTGCCGGGTGGGGCCCGCCACGCTGCCCGGCCTGCCCCGATCCCCGGCACGGCCAGAACAGGACCCGGTACCGAGCGGCCTGGCGACCCCGACACCCGAGCACGCAGCTCCGTCAGCCACGCCGAAGACACCCGGCACGGCAACGAAGGGCGCAGCGAAGCCAGGCCGCGCACCCCCGCCGCACACCCGGCTTCGCTCATTCCCCGCCCCGCCCCGCACGGCTCGAGGTTTCATGCCGGGCCGTGTCTCGCACGTGCCGCGCCTCGTGCCCGGCTTCGTGCGTGCCCCACCCGGCACCGGGGCTTCATGCCTGGGCCGGGGCGGACTTCGCGCCGAGCTCGCCGCGGGACTCCGGGGGTGCCGGCGGACCGGGATCCTTCGCGGACATCGGTGCTGTGGGCGCATCCGCCTCGCCGACGAGCACGCCGAGCAGCCGGTGGCATCGAGTGGCCGGGGTACCTGTGGGCGGCGGTCGCTGCGCGCGACACCCGCGCAGCGGCGGGGGCGCTGAGCGCTGGGCTCACGGGCAAGGAGGAAGGGGCATCGGGTGACGCGAGGGGAGGTGCGCGGGGGGTGCGGGAGGTGTGGGCGCGGCGGGTTGGTGGGGGCGTTGGCTGGTGGGTGGGGAGGTGCGCGGGGGGCTGGTGGGGGCGTTGGCTGAGCTTCTTGGGCGTGTGGGCTTGGGGGAGTCGGGCTTATGTCGTACTTGCTGAGGGTTTACCCGGGTTGGGTCTCCCCGTGCTGCCCTCTCGCGTGTTCCGTGCCGTGCATCCCGATTCGTCCCTGCCCGCCTGGCCCTGGGCTTCCCCGCGCTGTTCCCTCGCGTGTTCCGCGCCGCGCCGGGCTTCGCGGCGCGCCGGTCAGCGTCGTCGGACTTCGCTGCGCCTTTCGTCGCTGTGCGGGGCTTGCGCGCATGGGTGGCGAGGCCGCCGGAGCGTCAGGTGGTGGGGGGCTCTTACCTCGTGTCCGTCCCCGCCGACGCCCCGGACGCGCGCCGCCCGGCTTCTCGCCGGGTGGCTCTCGTCGCCGCGAGGGTTCCAGGCAACGGAGCCTCCCGCCTCGCCCGTCTCACATCCCGTGCACTCCGACGAGCCTCCCGCGACTTCGACCTCGCGAGCCTCGGCCTCGTCAAGGTGCTCCCCACCCCGCGGGCGGCCTCACCTGGACCCCCAAGGCGGCCTTCCAGCGCCCCGAGTACCTTGCGCCCGCGCGCCTGCTCCGCCTCGCTTCACCCGCCTTGAGTTCCGCTCCTCCTCGCGCGGGGCCCCGCCCCTCGCGCCCCCGCCCCTTGGGTCTCGCGCCCCTCGCGCCCCCGAGTCTCGGGTCTCGCGGCCCTCGGGTCTCGCGTTCCGGGCTCTGCGTGCTCGGGGGATCGGGTCGCAAGAGCGCCAGGGGGCGAGGTCTCTCGCCCTGCGAGCTTTGCCCGGCGAACCTGAGGCGCCGCGCTGGGCATCGTGCCTCGTGCGCTCTGTGCCAGGTCGGGCTCGGCGTGTTGCGCGGCCTGGCGTGGGGGTCGGGCTTCGCCCGGCCCGGCGGCCCTGGACGTGTCGGGCCTGTGCGTTCCCGGTACGGGGCATGGGGGGTCATGCGCCATCGGGTGGCGGGCCGGGTGTCTTCGGCGTGGCTGAGGGGGGTGTGCGCTCGGGGCGGCCGGTGAGGGGGCCGGGGGTGCTGGGTGCTGTGGAACTGGTGGCTCGTGTTGTGGGTTCTGCGTTGTGCGGGGTCAGGGTGGGGGGCTTTGCGGGAGGTGGGGGAGGTGGGGGTGGGTGTGTCGGGGTGGTTTGGTGGGGTTTGGGGTGTGTTGTTGAGCACTTGGGTGGGGGTTATGGGGGGTTTGGGGGGCGCGGGGGAGGGGGGTTCTAAGTTGTTATCGACTCGCGGCGTCCAGAATCTTGATCTTCGCGTAGCCTGTGCCGCATGTCCGATCAGGGGGAGCTTTCGGGGCGTCCGGAAAACGAGGCCGAAAGTGGCGCCGTGCGCAGTGAAGGTGAAGAGGCGGTAGAGCCTCGGACGGGACCGCAGCCGGTGTTCGCCGAGCCTACCCGTTCGGGAGCCGAGAATCCGGTGGTCGGCGGGGACGTCGTCGCGGAGAGCGCGTACGCGTCCGGTGAGCGGCCGGTGGTCGCCGCGGGGACCACGGCCGAGGGCGCCGGATATCCCGATTCCGGATATCCGGAATCCGGTGATCGCGGCGAGGACTTCGGCGGGCTCGACGACGGGCCCGGGGTCGCCGGGTACGCGGGCGTCGACATGTCGGGTCCTGAGGGGCCCGTCAAGGCGGGCATCCCCTCCAGCGGCAACTGGCGCATGCCGGAATGGATGCGCGAGGAGACCGAGGCCAACAAGCAGGCCGGCGTCCAGAACGCCGGATTCGACGAGGGCGAGATGCGCCGCGACCGCGGCCGCACGTACGTCTTCGCCGGCATGGGCGCGGTCGCCCTCGTCGCGTTCATCGCCCTCGGCGTCATGGTGCTGAAGGAGGACGGCTCGGCCGACGACGGCGGTGACGCCAGGGTCGGCCCCTCGGCGACGACCAAGGCCCCCGTGCCGACGCTGACCCAGGACCCCGAGGCGCACCCGCTGAAGCCGCTGAAGGCGTTCAAGGGCGCCGGGTCGCCGGTCGCCGGTGCGGTCGCCGACGCGAACGCGGGCCTGACGTACCCCGCGTTCGGCGGCAAGTGGACGGTCCCGACCAAGAAGAACAAGCTCTTCCAGCCGGGCTGGTCCGGCCAGCAGATCATGGTGACCGAGCAGAAGGGCACCCAGCTCTGGTACGGGACGATCCTGTCCAAGCCGCTCGGCCCCGTCGAGAAGCGGCTGACGGCGTCCGGTTCGTCCCTCCAGGAGAAGACCGAGCTCGTCGCCTCGGGCCTTGAGGACCAGCTCTACCGGTTCCCGCACAAGAACAAGCCGATCGCCTCCCAGGAACTGAAGCTGGAGGGCGGCAAGGGCTGGCTCGTGGCGTCCCAGTTCAGCTTCGACCGGACGCCCATCCGGGCCAAGAGCGAGATCGTGGTGACCGCGCTCGTGGACACCGGCAAGAAGAGCCCGTCGCTGCTGTTCATGTCGATGCCGAACACCGCCAAGAACCTGTGGCCCGACATCAACGCGGTCGTGGACGGCCTGCGCGTCGGCTGATCCGGGATCCGGGACGGGCCCGGCACCGGTCACCGAACCGGATTCTAGTAACCTGCTCCTTACTCTCAAGTGGTGAGGAGCTGGTTTCATTGGCGATCGGACTCAACGAGGAGCACGAGGCGCTTGCCGCGTCCGTCCGCGGCTTCGTCGCACGGCACGTCGAGGCCGCCGAGGTGCGGGCCGGGCTGCCGCGGCCGCCGTTCGCCGCCGCGCTCGCCGCGCAGGGCCTCCTGGGCCTCCACGTGGCCGAGGAGCACGGCGGCCAGGGCTTCGGCCTCGTCGAACTCGCGGTGGCCCTGGAGGAGCTGGGCCGCGGCCTGGTCCCCGGCCCGTACACCCCGACGGTCCTCGCGGCGGCCCTCCTCGCGGACTCCCCGGCCGCCGCGGACGTCCTGCCCGCCCTCGCCGACGGGTCGCGCACCGCGGCCGTCGCGCTGACCGCGGCCCTCGTCCGCGACGGCGACACGGTCTCCGGCACCGCCGCGACCGTCCTGGCAGGGGAGGGCGCCGACCTCTTCCTGCTGCCCGTGGGCGACGAGTGGGTCCTGCTGGACGCCGCCGACGTGACCGTCACCCCGCAGGAGGCGCTCGACCTCACCCGGGGCATCGCGGCCGTCACGGTCGAGATTGTCGCGGCCCCACCCGTCAAGGGAGTGGGCGACGTAAGCGCGCTTGCGGCGGTCGTCCTTGGCGCGGAAGCCTGTGGGGTCGCCGGACGGGCGCTCGACGACGCCGTCGCGTACGCGAAGCTGCGGGAGCAGTTCGGCCGTCCCATCGGCCAGTTCCAGGGCGTCAAGCACAAGCTGGCGCGCATGCAGGTGCTCGTGGAGCGGGCCAGGGCGACGGTCTGGGACGCCGCCCGCTCCCTCGACCCCTACGCGGTCGCCGCCGCGGCGGTCCTCGCGGCCGACGCCGCGGTCTCCTGCGCGTCCGACAACATCCAGACGCACGGCGGCATCGGCTACACCTACGAGCACGACGCCCACCTCGTCTACCGCCGCGCGCTCACCCTGCGCGCGCTGGTGAAGGGCGACAAGGCGGACTCCCCGGAGGACCGCCTGGCCGCGCTCGCCCTCGCCGGGGTCCGCCGCGAGATGGCGCTGGAGCTGCCCGCGGAGGCCGAGCCGCTGCGCGCGGAGGTCAGGGCGCAGGTCGCCGAGCTCGCCGAGCTCGACGAGACCGCGCGTCGCCGGGCGATGGCCGAGGGCGGCTGGGTGACCCCGCACCTGCCGAAGCCCTGGGGCCGCGACGCGGGAGCCCTGGCGCAGGTCGTGATCTCCCAGGAGCTCAAGGCGGCCAAGGTGAAGGCGGTGCCGCTGCTCATCGGCGCCTGGGTGGTGCCCTCGCTGGTGCAGTACGGCACCGAGGAGCAGAAGGAGCGGTTCCTGCCGCCGACGTTCCGCGGCGACTTCCTGTGGTGCCAGCTGTTCTCCGAGCCCGGTTCCGGATCCGACCTCGCGGGCCTGCGCACCCGCGCCGAGCGCACCGAGGGCGGCTGGCTCATCACCGGCCAGAAGATCTGGACGTCCCTGGCCCGCGAGGCCGCCTGGGGCATCTGCCTGGCCCGCACCGACGCCGACGCGCCCAAGCACGAGGGCATCACCTACTTCCTCGTCGACATGGCCTCGGCCGGCGTCGAGATCCGCCCGCTGCGGGAGGCGACCGGCGACGCGGTGTTCAACGAGGTGTTCCTGGAGCAGGTCTTCGTCTCCGACGACCTGGTCGTCGGCCCCGTCGGGGCGGGCTGGCAGGTCGCCAGGAACACCCTCGCGAACGAGCGGGTCGGCCTCACCTCGTCGTTCCAGCTCGGCGGCGACCTGCCGAAGCTGGTCAGGCTGATCGGCGAGCTCGGCCTCGCCGACGACCCCGTCGTGCGCCGCGGCCTCGGCGCGCTCGCCGCCGACGAGCACGCCTTCCAGCTCCTCGGCCTCCGCGCGACCATGAAGCAGCTCTCGGGCACCGACCCGGGCGCGACCGCGACCGTTCGCAAGCTCGTCGCGATGGAGCACGGCCAGCGGGTGACGGAGTTCGGCTACGAACTGCTCGGTGCGGACGGCGTCCTGACGGGCGGCTGGAAGAGCCCGCTCCGGGCCAGGTGGACCCGCTACCTGCTGGCGTCCCGCGCGATGACGATCGGCGGCGGCACCACCGAGATCAACCTCAACGTGATCGGCGAACGCATCCTGGGCCTTCCACGGGACGCGTGAGCGAGCCCGTCCGGGGCGGTCAGAGGGCCGCCCCGGGGGCCTACCTCATGTTCGAGTGGATGACGCCGATGCCGACGGCGCCGACGGTGCTCGCGCCGTTGAGCGAGGCCATCACCAGGTGGTCCTTGGTGTCGGAGTAGGCCTCGAGATCGGCGCCGAGGAGTTCGACCCCGGCCGGGATGAGGGAGGCGACGTCCTCGGGCAGGTACTGGATGAAGTTGCCGCCCGCGGTCAGGTCGATCGTGTGCTTGTAGATCTTGGTCTTCTTGTCGAACTGGGTGTTGATGCCCGGAAGGTCCTTGATCTGATTGGTGAGGAAGCGGGGGTCGGCCTGCCGCTTCATCTCGTCGAGCTGCGCCTTGGTGAGGGTCTCGCGCTCGAGGGGCTGGTCGCCGACCTTCGTCGTCATCACCCTGCCCTTCACGGTGACGACGGTGGTGCTGACCTTCTTCCAGTTCTTGCCGTTCAGCTTGCTGCGCACGCTCGTCGACTTCATCGTGAACTTCGGCTTGAGCGTGAACGTCGCCGTCTCCTGGATCTGCTCCGTGCCGGTGGGCAGGATCCGCAGGGTGCCGATCTGGCGGTCGAAGGAGGTGAGCTGCGCGGGCGGCGTGCCGGTCGTGCCCGGAGCCTGGGGCACCGTCACGGGGAGGGCCGGGGCCGGCGGGGCGGCGGCGGGCTCGGGCGGCGCCTTGGTCTTCAGGGGCTTGGGCGCGCCGGGGTAGTCCTCGGCGACCGGGGTGATCGAGGTCTCCGCCGGGGTGCCGCCGTCGAAGGCGGCGCCGGGGCGCACGAAGCCGAGGGCCGCGGCGGGGACCAAGGCCATGGCGATGATCGTGACCAGGCCGACGGTGCGGTCGGTACGACGATCCACGGTGTTCCTCCTGGGGGGTCAGGGCACCGATTCAACACCACATGACCCGTCGGTAACAATGCTTGCCGTGATCGGCCTCTTGCGGTCAGCGCGCCCAGGAATGGTGCCGGAAGAGTACCGAATTCAGATACCTCGTCCTGGGAAACAGTACTCGGCCGGGAAACGAACGGGTCGGCTGAGCGGGCTGTGCTTCCTGATGCGATGCCAGATCGAAACCTGACGGAGACTGCGGCCGGGTGCGAGCGGTGCCGGCTCATGGCCCGGAAGGTCCCCGGCACTTCCCGCGACAGGGCAAACTAGTCCGATTCCCCAGGAGATCCCCCAGGAGGTGGCGTGGCCGCACCGAAGCCGGCCCGGACGTCCACCGGGCACCTCGCCGCGCTGGACGGGCTGCGCGGCCTCGGCATCGCCCTGGTCGTGGTCATCCACGTGGCGGGCCCGACCGCCATGCTGACCCTGCCCGACCTCCAGTGGCGGATCCTCAACATGTTCTCGGTCGGCGTCCCGATCTTCTTCGTGCTCTCCGGCTACCTGCTGTACCGGCCGTACGCGCGGGCCGCCTTGGCCGGGACCCCGTCGCCGCGCACCGGCGAGTACCTGCGCCGCAGGGCGCTGCGCATCCTGCCCGCCTACTGGGTGATGCTCCCGTTCGGGATGATCCTCCTCAACCCCGAAGATGCGGGCGATCTGTGGCTGTGGCTGAAGATGGCCACCCTCACCCACAACTACGACCTGCACCCGGAGTGGGAGCTCGGCGCGTCCGGGCCGACGGCGCTCGGCCCGATCTGGAGCCTCTCGACCGAGGTGACCTTCTACCTGCTGCTGCCGCTGTTCGCCGCGGGCCTGCGCAGGTTCGCGCGGGGCGATTCCCGCCGTCTGCTCTCCGGCATCGGCGTGCTCTTCGCGCTCTCGGTGGCCGAGACGTTCGTGGTGCGACGGCTGGAGTACCTCGGCACGATCTTCGGGCAGGACCCGATGATCTTCCTGTTCTACAACGAGCACCTGCTGCCCAGGTCGCTGATGTACTTCGCCGTCGGCATGGCCGTCGCCGTCCTGGCCGAGCGTCCGAACCGCCTCAGCGCCGCGGTGGGGAGCTCCCCGGGCATCGGGTGGGTCCTCGCGCTGTGCCTGATGGCGCTGGGCTCGACGCCGCTGGTGACCCCGCTCGACGGCGCGCAGACCGCCGACCAGTACACGGTGTTCATCGTGCTGGCCGTGGTGATCTCCGCCGCGGTGGTCGCGCCCGCCGCGCTCGCCCCGGAGCAGCCGCTCACCCGCCTGCTGCTGGCCAACCCGGCGATGCGGCAGCTCGGGCTGATCTCCTACGGGCTGCTGCTGTGGCACTCACTGGTGATCGACGGCTGGTACCGGCTCACCGGCCGCGACATGTACCGGCTCGACTTCTGGCTCGTCCTGTTCGTCACCGTGCTGTTCGGGCTGATGCTCGCGCTGCTCAGCCATGTCTTCGTCGAGCAGCCCGCCCAGCGGCTGGCGCGGCGGCGGCGTCAGGAGCAGCACCGCGAGCAGGACGCACAGGACCGCCGGGACCTGCTCGGAGAGCGGCCCGTAGAGGACGGCGAGGCCGCGCGGGTAGAGGTAGGCGGCCAGGACGAGGGACCCGGCCGAGAGGCCCGCGAGGGCGACGAGAAGGGCGTCGGGGAGCCTGCGCGGTCGTAGGAGGCGGGCCGCGCCCAGGGCGGCGAGCGCGGCGACGAGGCCGAGCGGGCCCGCGGTCCACAGGCCGAAGGCCGCGCCGCCCCAGCGCAGGTCCCGGTCGCGGGGCTGCCGGGCGGGCGCACCGGGCCGTCCGGGAAGGGCGGCGAGCAGCGCGACGAGCAGGACGAGTCCCAGCCCTGCCAGGAGGCACAGCCGGTAGAGGCGGTCGGGGCCGTAGGTGAGCTCGACGGTCCCGGACGCGCCCGCGGGCAGCTCCCAGCCCTGCCGCCAGCCGTCCAGGACGACCGGGCGCAGGGTGACGCCGTCGAGGACGGCGGTCCAGCCTTCGTTGAAGTTCTCCGGGACGCTCAGGTAGCCGCCCGTCGTCGTCTGGACCTCCGCGGTCCGGGAGGTCGCCTCCCACCGGGTGGTCTCCGCCGCCTTGGCCGTCGACGCGGCCGGGGTCTGCGCGGCGGGCCGGAGCGCCGCCGTCGCGACGAGGAAGGAGCCCGGCTCAAGGGCGAGGGTCCGCTCCCCGGCCTTGAGCGGGACCGTGCGGCAGGAGACGAAGCGGACCGACCGTCCGGCGAGGACGTCGGCGGCGGGTGCGTCGACGAGCCTTGTCCGGACCCGGGAGCCGTCAAGGGTGAAGGTCGGCCCGGAGCCGCAAGAATCCGGGACCGCTTTCGGGGTCGCCAGCGTCGGCAGCCCTGGGCCGGTCACTTCCGCGATCTGGATCGCGGGCGCACCGGGGAACTCGAGGGTGAGCGTCCTGGTCCGGATCGGGGCGAACCGGACGACGCCCTTGGCCGAGATGAGCGCCTCCTGGGCCTCGCCGTCATCGCCGGTGACCGTCACCCGGGTGATGCCGCGCTCGGCGGCGAAGTCGAACCGCAGCTCCGAAAGCGTGACCGGGGAAGCGAACTCGCGCGTCAGCGAAGGGTCCTCGTCGCCGAGCTCGGCGGTCCAGGCGGTGGCCGGGTCGCCGTCGAAGGCGGATCTCGGCTGGGCCGGCGCGTCGTCGACGAGGGTGGAGGAGGCCCGGACGCCGTCGGCGCCGGTGTACTCCGCGACGAGCCCGGGGTCGGAGACGATCGCACCGCCCGTCAGCCGGGTCTCGCCGCCGAGGTGCGTGAAGGTGCGGACGAACCCGCCGCCCTCCTCGCCCTGGGCGGCGAGGTACCCCGAGCACACCCAGCCCTCGGAGCCCTGCATGCAGCCGGGCGTGTACCCGTTCAGGCCGGTGAACACGACCGTCGAGCCGCTGCGGGGCAGCGCGATCGCCCGCTGCGGCGTCACCCCGGGCACGCGCAGCTCGGTGATCGCCGCCCGGGTGCCGAGGGGGAACGGGTTCTTCGTCCGGATCGCCGCGATCTCGATCCGCAGCCGGGTCGTCGGCCCCTCGGGGACCTTGAGCCGTTGCGACCTGCGGGTCTTGCGGACGTCCTGGGTGAGGCTTCCCGCGTCGGTCTCGACGGTCACCCGCGACACCGAGGGCCCGAGCAGATCGCTGACGGCGAAGGCCACATCGACCGTCGAAGGGGTCCTGGCCCGCTCGAACCCGACCTCCAGCCACTCGCCGACCGCGCCGCCCCAGCCCGCGGAGGTCCACTGGGTGCCCGGGTCGCCGTCGAGGGCGGCGAAGGCGTGCTGGGACATGAGCCCGGCGCCGAGCGAGGCCCCGGCGTCGGCGGCGCTGGTGGAGGCGGTGACGTCGCGGATGCCGGAGTACGCGGCGACGGACTGGTCGTCGGCCCAGCCGGGCTCGGTGAAGTCCTTGGTGGGGGTGGTTCCGAGGTACTCCTGGTCGGCGGTCATCGTCGGGGAGACCCCGCCGCGCAGGTCGGAGAAGGACAGCTCGCGGCGGCGCAGCGTGTCGGAGGCGACGTCCGTGCCTTCGCCGGCGTTGAGCACGATCGGGCGGCCGTCGTCGAGCAGGCCCTCGTCGGCGAGCGCCAGGAGCGCCTCGGGGCCGCCGGAGACGCGCAGGGGCGCGCCCTCCAGGACCGTCGCGCGCGAGGCGGCGGCGGGGATCTCGTAGACCTCGACGGCCGGGTAGCGCTGGTCGAAGGAGTTCGTCGCGCTGGTGAACTTCTGGCCCTGGTCCTTGCCGAAGGACGCGGCGAGCCTCACCTCCGGCATCGCGGCGATCGCGTCGTGCACCCGGGCGGGCCAGGCGCCGCCGAGGACGCCCCGCTCGACGTCGTTGCGGACGAACAGGTACCGCACGCCCATCCGGGCCAGGACCTGGGCCAGGCCGGGGGAGCCCCGGCCGGAGGCGAACCGCTCGTCGAACGTCTGGAGCAGCCGGGCGAGGCCGACCGACCCGGCCGGGGCGACCATCCGGCCCGCCCAGCGCCCGTCGAGGAGCGACTGGAGCGGGTCGTCCATCATCCGGCCGTAGGTGTACTGGCCGAACTGCTGGCCCGGGACGGACAGGACGGTCCCGTCCCGGTCGTTGAGCCAGTCGGCGGCCTGTCGCATGTACCCCGGGACGTTCACGGGCGCCTCGGGGATGGCGAGTCCGGGCGTCAAGGCAGGGAGCGCGGAGGCCGCGACGAGCACGGTGGCGACCCGGCGCCAGGGCACGGAGACCGCCAGGGAGGCGAGGCCGAGGACGACGGGGAGGCGGATCAGCGCGTCGAACTTGTGGAGGTTGCGGAGCGGGCCGAGTGGGCCGTCGAGGAGGTCGCGGACCTCGCCGGAGAACAGGGTCCCGGTGTGCCCGGCGACGACGACGGCGAGGCCGAGCAGCAGGGTCGAGGCGAGGAAGACCCGGTGCCGCGAGCGCCGGATCCCCAGCACGCCGAGCCCGGCGACGAGCCCCGTGGCCAGGATCAGCCACCAGCTCCCGGCGAGCTGGTTCCCGGCGGGCCACCACGGGCTGAACCCGCCCGGAAGGTAGGCCCCCCACTGCGAAGCGCCGCGCAGCGCGTTGGGCAGGGAGGTGATCGCCGTGGTCGTGGCGGAGGTCTCGGTGTAGGGCAGGAACGGGAAGACGTACCGGCCCATGAGGAAGGTCGGCATCAGCCACCAGAAGGAGGCCGCGGCCGTCAGCGGCAGCCACCAGAGCAGGAGGCGCCGCCGGTAGAAGAGCAGATAGAGGCCGGGGACAAGGAGGACCGCGAATACCGCCGTCGCGTTGATGCCGCCGCAGGCCACGACAGCCAGCGCGGAAAGGGCGGCCGCCCTGCGCGGCGACCGTACGGTGACCAGGGGCAGCAGGATCCAGGGCAGGACCGCGGTGGGCCAGAACTCCGCGGAGTTGATCCCGACCAGGGTCTGCGCGCGCGGCGCGAGCGCGTAGGCGAACGCCGCGACGAGCTGGGCGCCCGGCCCGCCGAGGCCGAGCGCGCGGGTGAGCCGCAGGACGCCGAAGTAGGCGGTGCACAGGACGAGGGCCAGCCAGAGCCGCTGGGTGATCCACGGCGCCATCCGCACCGCGTCGCCGAGCAGGTAGAACGGGCCCATCGGGAAGAAGTAGCCGTACGCCTGGTTCTGAACCTGGCCGAAGGCGCCCGACGGGTCCCACAGGTGCAGGGCCCGGCCGAGGAAGCCGCCGGGGTTCAGCGCCATGTCGAGCTTGGTGTCCGGGATGATCCGGCCCGGCGCGGAGACGAACGCCAGCGTCGTCAGGACCAGGGCGCCGACCCAGGTGTGGACCTTCTCGCGCGCGGTGCGCGTGGCGGATCCGGCGCGAGCGTCAGAAGGCATCGAGGTCGTCCATGATCAGGCGGTGCATGCGCGCACCGCTCTCCGCCCAGGTGAACCGGCCCGCCCAGCCCCGGCAGGCGGCGTGGAACCGGGGGCCGTGCGCCTGGAGCTCGGCCAGGGCGCGGCGGACGGCGTCGGCGAGGTCCTCGCCGGGCCTGGCGAGCCAGCCGGTCTCACCGTCGCGGATCGCGTCGCGCAGGCCCTCGACGTCGTAGGAGACCGTCGGGACGCCGTACGCGGCGGCCTCGACGACGGACAGGCCCCAGCCCTCGTAGCGGGACGCGGACAGGTGCAGGTCCGCGCCCGCGAGGAGGGCGTCCTTGGCGGGCTCGGGCAGGTAGCCGTGCAGCGTCACGTGGCCGGCGAGGCCCAGCTCGTCGATCCGGGCGGCGAGCGCGGCGTGCTCCGGGCCGCGTCCCACGATGTGCAGGTGGACGCCGGGGTGGTCGGCGCGCAGCGCGGCGGTGGCCTCGATCAGCCGGTCCACCCGCTTGTGCGCGACGAGCCTGCCGACGGTGACGAGTGAAGGGTCCCCGGCAGAGGTGCCGCGCGGAAGCGGAGCAGGGGAGGGCGCGCCGTTCGGGACGATGTAGAGGGGGCCGTCCCAGCGGAGCCGCCTGCGCAGCGCGTGGGCGGTCGAGGCGGAGACGGCGACGG
This sequence comes from Actinocorallia herbida, assembly GCF_003751225.1. Taxonomy (NCBI): domain Bacteria; kingdom Bacillati; phylum Actinomycetota; class Actinomycetes; order Streptosporangiales; family Thermomonosporaceae; genus Actinocorallia; species Actinocorallia herbida. The sequence continues at coordinate 8,270,363 of NZ_RJKE01000001.1, read as the reverse complement.
TGGGCCCGCTCCGGTAGATCCTGCGGGCGACCGGCCCCTCGATCGTGCGGCCGACGGCGGCGAGGAACCTGCCGAAGTACAGCGAGAACTGCCGGTCGTGGACATGGTGGACCAGCAGGATGATCTTCGTGCGCCGGGCGAGGGCCAGCGGCGAAAGGAACGGGACGCCGTTCATGCAGTCGATCGCGACGTCGAAGGCGGTCCGGTGGCGCAGCAGCCAGCCGAGGACCAGGGGGTAGCGGGAGAAGGTGCCGCCCCGGCGCACGATCCGGATGCCGTCACGGACCTCGGCGCGGGGCTGGCCCGGCTCACGGCCGGTGACGAAGGTGACCGCCGAGCCCCGGTCCCTCAGCTGCTCGGCCATCCGCCAGGCGTAGAGCTCGGCGCCGCCCGCCGCGCGCTGCCACGGGTCCCGCCAGTTGACGATCGCGACCCGCCGCGGCACGGCCCTTCCATCGAGGGGTCGTGCCGCGTCGTCGACCGTCCCCGATGACAGCGCCAAGGCGGCTAACGCTGGCCGTAGGGGTAGATGTTCAGTGGCCGGGGGTCGGGCTTGGCCGTGGCGGCGTTGACGATGGCCACGGAGGAGCCGGTCGCCAGCAGCACGCCGGCGATGATCGCGACGAGGATGCGCATCGGAGGCCTTTCAGTTGCCCGGAGGGCGCCAGGGTAGAGCCATTTATACCGAATCATCCAGGGTGCTGGAGCTGGAAGACGAGCAGCGTGGGGCCTTCGAACACCAGTGTGGCGCCGGTGAGCCTGGCGCGAAGGGCCGCGGCGGAGGAGTCCTTGGTGATCAGGACGTATCGGTACCCCTCGGCGATGAGCGGAGCGGCGAGTCCGTCGGACGTCTCAAGGATCTTCGCGGCCTTGACGGCGCGCGGGTCCTCGTTGGCCAGGACGGCGTCGCCGACGCGGAAGCCGTCGTGCCAGACGACGTGGCGCTCCAGCATCCGGGGGAGCGGGTCCATGACGGCCCGGCCCCCGTTCCAGTCCGGCCTCCGGTACGCCCCCCACGGGAGGGAGAGGGCGGGGCCGGCGACGGGATCGGCGTTGATGATCTTCTGGGCGGTGCGCCAGTCGTCGGGGAAGTCGACGGAGGACAGCGTGCCGAAGGCGCCCCAGGCGAGGCCGGGGAGCAGTAGCACGGGGATGACGGGCAGGGCGGGCGCGAAAAGGGCCAGCGCCCGGACGGAGGCGAGACGACCGAGTCCAAGGGCGGCGGCAAGGGCGAGGGGTCCCAGGTAGAGCTGCCCGTCGCGCAGGACTCCGAACGCAGGCTGGATCTCGATGAGAGCGCGCAAGGCGGCCCGTCCAGGTGCGGTGATCCCGATGCAGGCCAAGGCGAGTCCCGTGGCCCCCGCGTAGAGAGCGGCCCGGCTCAGGGGCGTCCGGGCGCGGGCAAGGCAGATCAGGCACGCACAGACGAAGACGAGCAGGAGAAGGGCGGGCAGGAAGGGCCCGTACCCGGGCGGGACGACCTCGGCGTTCCAGATGCCTCCCAGGGACAGCAGGCTCCCGAACGTGCCGAAGGGGGTGTCCGCACGGGCCGCGAAGGCGTCCACTCCGGAGGGGTCCGTAACGGTGCCCGAGGCGAAGAGCAGAGCGGGGACCAGATACGGGGAGGCGAAGGCGAGGTACGTCAGGCAGGCTTTCAAGGCGCCCCGCCCGCGCAGCACGATGAGTCCCGCGACCAGGACGAGCAGGGTGAGGTTCATGGCGGCGAACCCGCCTATCGCGGCGGGGATCAGCGCGGCCCAGAGCCCGCGCCGGCGCAGGACCGCGCGCAGCACCCAGGGCAGTCCCGCGTATCCGAGCAGCAGGGCCCAGTGCCCCAGCAACAGCCGCTCGGCGACATAGGGGTTCCACACGTAGAAGACCGCCGCCGCGGCCTTACCCGGCCACGGCCCCGGCACCAGCCGCGCGACGCCCCAGGCCGCGATGACGAAGATCGACAGCAGGATGAGCTGCTGGCTGTACGGCACGAAGGACAGGGCCGCGGCGACGGCGTCGCTGGGAACCTGCCGGGGGAAGCCGCCGGTCCGGCCGAGCATCGCCTCCGTCAGGGCGGGGCCGGGCACGAACACCATGTCGTAGGACAGCACGAACCCGGGGGCGAGCGCGGGGCCGAGGACCAGGAGTCCGGCGCCGAGCCCGAGCAGTGGGGGGAGGGGCGCCCGGCGGAGTGTCACGGGAAGAGAGTAGGTCGGATAACAACTTGTCTGACCCAGGAGTCGCGGATATCCCCTCCGGTAGGGTTACGCCCCAGTAATGCGGGGCTGCCGGGGGCTCCGCGAGACCCGGAGGTGCGGTCGATGCGGCGGGGCGGCTTTCTGCTGGTCATGCTCGGAGCGTTCTTCTTGACGCTCGCACCGCTCTGCCGGTTCTACATCGCGGACAAGGTCGTCGCCGCGCCGTTGGACTTCCAGGAGCGGATCACGCTCGTCGCGCCGGACGGCGCCTTCTACGACCTGGCGACCAACAAGGTCAAGCGCGACCAGGAGGTCAAGGGCCAGATCAGTGTCGCGGGCGACGTCCGCAACGGCACCGATGACGTCCTGGCCCTCATCGGCACCTACTACCTGAGCCAGAAGAAGGGCCAGCTCTCCCTCATCGAGTTCCAGTTCTCGCCCGACCGGCGGACCGGCCTGCTCACCAACGAGGCGGGCGCGATGCTCGACCGCGACACCTCGGTCAAGCAGAGCGGCTATGGCCTGATGCTGCCGATCGGCAAGGTCGAGCAGCGCACGTACCAGGTGTTCGACCTGCCGACCGGCCGGACCTGGCCCGCGGTCTTCTCCGGTGTGGAGACGATCTCCGGCGTCGAGGTCTACCGGTACGAGCAGAAGGTCGAGCAGACCCTCATCGGCAAGTCCAAGAAGAAGGTCGACCCGACCGTCGTCGGTCTGAAGAAGGACGACAAGCCGGCCAAGATCGACAGGTACTACTCGTCGGAGAACACCTTCTGGGTGGACCCGCGCACGGGCATGCCGGTCAAGCTGCGGCAGAACATGGACTCGACGCTGCGCACCGCCGACGGGCACGAGGGCACGTTCGTCAAGGCCGACCTGGTCACCGGCGACGAGGACGTGAAGAAGCTCGTCAGCCGTTCGGAGGCCTACGCGGCCAACATCAGCCGCGTCGAGGTCACCCTTCCGGCCATCGCGTTCGGCATCGGGCTCGTCATGCTCATCGCGGGCGGCGTCCTGTCGCTGGTCGGGGGCTCGCGCGAGGCGAAGGCGACGAAGTAGAACCGGTTCCTTGATCCCGGCGGCCCAGGCCAAAGCAAAATAGAACCTGTTGCAGTTTCTCCCCCGCGCGGCTTACAGTGCGGGGGTGCGGACACGTGTAACCGAACTCTTCGGTATCGAGTACCCGATCTTCGCTTTCAGTCACTGCCGCGACGTGGTCGCCGCGGTGAGCCGCGCAGGCGGCATGGGCGTGCTGGGAGCGCTCTACTTCACACCGGAAGAACTTGAGCTCGAGCTCAAGTGGATCGACGAGCACGTCGGCGGCAAGCCGTACGGCGTGGACGTCGTGATGCCGGCGAAGTACGAGGGCGCGGACCTGGGCGACGCCGAGGAACTGCTGGGCAAACTCCAGTCGATGATCCCGCAGGAGCATCGGGACTTCCTGGAGGGCCTGCTCACCGAGCACGGGGTCGAGCCGTCCACGGAGACCGCCGGGCGCGCCCTGCTCGGCTGGACCGACCAGACGGCGAGGCCGCAGGTCGAGGTGGCGCTCAAGCACCCGATCGCACTGCTGGCCAACGCGCTCGGCCCGCCCCCGGCCGACGTCGTCGAGCTGGCCCACCAGCACGGCGTGAAGGTCGCGGGCCTGGCCTCCAGCGCGCACCACGCGCGCAAGCAGGTCGAGGTCGGCGTCGACATCATCGTCGCGCAGGGCACCGAGGCCGGCGGCCACACGGGCGAGATCTCCACCATGGTCCTCATCCCGGACGTCGTGGACGAGGTCGGCGACGAGGCCATCGTCCTCGCCGCGGGCGGCATCGGCCGCGGCCGTCAGGTCGCCGCGGGCCTCGCCCTGGGCGCCGAAGGCGTCTGGACCGGCAGCATCTGGCTGACCGTCGACGAGGCCGACACCCCCGAGCAGGCCATGCCCAAGCTGCTCAAGGCCACCAGCCGCGACACGGTCCGCTCCCGCGCCTGGACGGGCAAGCCCGCCCGCTTCCTCAAGACCGCCTGGACCGAGGCCTGGGAGTCGGAGAAGTCCCCCGGCTACCTCCCCATGCCCATGCAGTTCATGCTCATCTCCGACGCCCTCCGCCGCATCTCCCGCTCGGGCGACGGCGAACTCGTCACCTTCCCGGTCGGCCAGATCGTCGGCTCCATGAACCAGGTCAAGCCCACCGCCCAGGTCGTCTACGACCTCATGTCCGAGTTCATCGAAGCCACCGATCGCCTCAACACCCTCGTCAACGACGAAGACTGACCCCCCGGTCTTCCCACCCCAAGGCGCCCCCCTCCCCCCGGGGGGCGCCTTTCCGTTTCCTTCCGCGGCCGGCCGCAGAGGGATGCGGAAAGGGCGGCCGCGCGGTCGGCGCGGCCGCCCTTCTTCATGAAGGCGGGACGGGTGCCCGCAGGGGCCCGGTCGGGGGCCGGGGTCAGCGGCGGGTCAGGTAGGCGAGGAGGCTGCCTACGGCCCAGTAGACGACGGCGGCCAGGGTCCAGTTCTGGTAGAGGGCGGCGTCGTGGCCGGAGGGGGTGAAGACGTCGTCGAAGGGTTCGGCGAGCCATTCGCCCAGGTTGAGGATGAAGTTCACCAGGTCGTTGGCCTGGTTGGCGTCGGCCCAGACGAGCAGCATGCCGATGACGAGGACGGCGACGACGAGCCAGGTGATCAGGCCGATCGCGCGGCTTACCGGGTTGGTGCGGCGCTCGGCCCATCGGGTGCGTTCGGTAGCGGACATATCAACCTCCTGTGAGAAGACGTACCGCTACTGGCGCGTAACAACCGGATATGGCCCGACCCGGCCGAAAAGCGAACAAATCGGCTGGGATGTCGATCTAAGGCGAAGAATCGATGCGAGGGAGGGTGCGCGTGTGGTCGGAGGACCGGATGGAGCCGGTGTTCTGCTGCGCCCTCTCGCGGACCGGGACGAGTGATGATCTCGTCGAGATCCTCGGTGACGCGGTCCAGGGCCGCGGCCAGGTTCGAGCGGAACTCGCTCGCGGACATCGGATGCATGAACCCTCCCCTCCGGGCAAGGCAAGCTCTCTATGGAGGCGGCGAGACGGCGGGCATTAGCCGGGATGCCGAGCAGGAACGCCGTCTCCTTCAGGGACTCGTACTCGCGCAGGCTGATCACCACGGCCGGCTCGCGGTTGGGCCGCGTCACCGCGTACGTAATCACGTACATGAATGGCAAGCAGCCTGCGGAGGGGGCGCCGGACGGGAGTGGTCAGGCGCCCTTGAAGTCGGCGGGGCGCTTCTCGCGGAAGGCGCGGGTGCCCTCCTTGGCGTCCTCGGAGCCCATGACCTTCCAGCCGATCTCGTCCTGGATCTTGAGGGCCTCCTCCTCGGGGAGGTGGGAGGTCTCGCGGTAGACGCGCAGGATGGCCTGGACGGACAGGGGGGCGCTCGCGGCGACGGCCTCGGCGAACTCCAGGGCCACCTTCAGCGCCTCGCCCTTGGGGACGACCCTGTTGATGAGGCCGAGGGACAGGGCCTCGGCCGGGGGCACCTCGCGCGCGGTGATGAGGATGTCCATCGCGGCGGCGTAGCCGATCTGGCGGGGGAGGCGGATGGCGCTGCCGCCCATCGGGAACAGGCCGCGGCGCGCCTCGAAGAGGCCGAGGGTCGCGTCCTCGGCGACGACGCGGAGGTCCGTGCCGAGGAGGAGCTCGGTGCCGCCCGCGACGGCGTAGCCCTCGATCGCGGCGATGATCGGCTTGGTCGGGACGGCTTCGCGCAGCAGGCCCTTCCAGTGGTAGTTCGTGATCTCCGACGCCCGCTGCCGCACCCGCTCGTCCTGTGAAGGGGTGCCCATCGCCTTGAGGTCCGCGCCCGCGCAGAAGTCTCCGCCCGCTCCGGTGAGGACGCCTACCCGTACGGAGGGGTCCTCGGAGATGTAGGCGAAGGCGTCCGCCATGCCGACGAGCATGTCGCTGCTCAACGCGTTCTTGGCTTCCGGCCGGTTCATCGTCACGATGACCACGGGGCCGTCCTGCTCCACGGTGCAGTGGGCGGTGCTGATCGGCAGGATCGAAGGCATCGTCGGTGCTCCTTAGGGCCGCGGGGGCGGGAACGCGTCTGCCCCGGACGGGCCGTGACAGTCGGATCGAGATCTATAACGAGAACAGATTCTAAGTTCGAGATCAGCAGTACAACAAGAGAAAACATCCCCTTGCCCACTCAAACTAGAACGTGATCTACTCAGGTTCTGGACTTGAGTCTCACAGGCACCCCACCCCCGAGTGCAAGGGAGATGGTCATGGGCACGCTGGGCTTCTGGCGGCTCGCGGAGAAGGATCCGGACTGGATCGCGGCCGTCGACCCCGACGGCACCGAGCACACCGCGGGGGACCTGCTCGCCCGCGCGAACCGGCTCGTCCACGCACTGCGCGGGCTGGGCCTGGAGAAGCACGACGGGATCTGCGGCCTCGTCCCCAATGGGGTCGACGGCCTTGTGCTGTATCTCGCGGCGCTTCAGGCAGGCTGGTACTACACCCCGATCAACTGGCATCTGACCGGCCCCGAGATCGGCTACATCGTGGCCGACAGCGAGGCCAAGGCGTTCTTCGTGCACGAGCGGCACGCCGCGGAGGGCGTGCGCGGCGCGGACGAGGCGGGTCTCGACGCCTCGCGCCGCTTCGCCTTCGGTGAAGTCCCCGGCTTCACCCCGGTCGAAACGCTCGTCGCCGAGGTCCCGGACATCAAGCCCGAGGACCGCAGCAACGGCGCGACGATGCACTACACGTCGGGCACGACGGGGCGCCCCAAGGGCGTGCGCCGCGCGCTGGCCGGCATCGACCCCGACGACAGCGCGGAACTGATGACGTTCCTGCTGACGTTCTTCGGCTACACCCCCGGTCTCCCCGCGGGCGGCGGCCACGAGGCGCACCTGGTGACGTCGCCGAACTACCACACGGCGGTCACCCAGTTCGGCGGCTCGGCCCTGCACATGGGCCACACCCTCGTCTACATGGACAGGTGGGAGGCCGAGGACTCGCTGCGGGTCATCGAGAAGTACCGGATCACCAACACCCACATGGTGCCGACGCACTTCAAGCGGATGCTGACGCTGCCGCAGGAGACCCGCGAACGGTACGACGTGTCGTCGATGAAGTGGGCGATCCACGCGGCGGCGCCCTGTCCCGTCCCGATCAAGAAGCAGATGATCGACTGGTGGGGCCTGTGCATCTGGGAGTACTACGCGGCCACCGAGGGCGGCGGCACGATCGCCTCGCCGCAGGACTGGCTGGACAATCCCGGCACCGTCGGCACCCGCTGGCCGATCTCCGAGCTGCTCATCGTCGATGAGAACGGCGAGGAGGTTCCGCCGCGGATCCCCGGCACCATCTACATGAAGATGGCCGGCGTCCAGTTCGAGTACAAGGGCGACCCGGAGAAGACGGCCAAGGAGCGCCTGCGCGACTACTTCACCGTCGGCGACATCGGCTACCTCACCGAGGACGGGCACCTGTTCCTGTCCGACCGGAAGTCCGACATGATCATCTCGGGCGGGGCGAACATCTACCCGGCCGAGATCGAGAACGAGATCATCCTCCACCCGAAGGTCGCCGACGTAGCGGTCTTCGGCATTCCGAACGAGGAGTGGGGCGAGGAGATCAAGGCGGTCGTCGAGCCCGCCGCCGGCGTGGCGCCCGATGACGCGCTCACCGAGGAGATCTTCGAGTTCCTGAAGCCCCGCCTCGCCAAGATGAAGTGGCCGCGCACGATCGACTACACCGACGCGCTGCCCCGTGAACCCAACGGAAAGCTGCTGAAGCGCAAGCTCCGCGATCCGTACTGGGCCGGCCGCACCACCTCGATCTGAGCCTGGAGTTCCTCTTGCCCACCAACCACGCACTGGAGTTCCCGGGCGGCTACACCCGATCGGTCGGCCCGGTCATCGGACGGTTCCTCTCCGAACTGCGCGACGGCAAGCTCGTCGGCGTCCGGGCGGAGTCCGGCCGGGTGGTGTTCCCGCCGCTGGAGTACGACCCGGCCAACGGCCACAGCGTCACCGACGAGTTCGTCGAGGTAGGTCCCGGCGGCGTCGTCGAGTCGTTCGCCTGGGTGGCCGAACCGCTCGCCTCGCACCCGCTGGACCGGCCGTTCGCCTGGGCGCTGATCCGTCCCGACGGCGCCGACACCGCGATCCTGCACGCCCTGGACGTGGGCGAGCTGGCGCGCGGGGCCGAGGCGCCCAAGCGGTTGAGGATCGGGATGCGGGTGCGCCCCGACTTCCTGCCCGCCACCGAGCGCATCGGCGACATCGCCGACATCCGGGCCTTCCGTCCCGACGTCACGATGATCACCGCCCCGTCCCGGCTGGAGTACGACATCAAGCCGGGCCGCGCGCTCGACCGGTTCCTCGAAGGCGTCTCCGAGGGACGCATCCTGGGCCACCGCTGCCCGGTCTGCGCGAAGGTCATCGTCCCGATGAAGGGCCTGTGCCCCAAGGACGGCGTCCCCACGACCGAAGAGGTGGAGGTCTCCCACACCGGGACCGTCACCACCTTCGCCGTCAACAACCTGCCGGACCCGCGCGCCCCCGAGGTGCCGTTCGTCTCGGCCTACGTGCTGCTCGACGGCTCGGACATCGCGATGGTGGCCCTGGTCTCCGGCATCCCCGCCGACCAGGTCCGCATGGGCATGCGGGTGCGGGCGGTGTGGAAGCCGCGCGAGGAGTGGGGCCGCACCATCACCAACATCCGCTGGTTCGAGCCGATCGACGAGCCGGACGTCCCCTTCGAGTCCATCGCGGAGTACATGTGAAAGACATCGCGATCGTCGCGTTCACCCAGTCGCGGCACAGCGCGGAAGAGAACGGCCTCTCCGAGACCGAGATGCTCCTTCCGCTCATCACCGGGGTCAAGGAGCAGGTCGGCGTCTCACGCTTCGACTTCACCTGCTCCGGCTCGAACGACTACCTGCTCGGCGCGCCCTTCTCGTTCGTGTCCGCGCTCGACGCCGTCGGGGCGTGGCCGCCGATCTCCGAGAGCCACGTCGAGATGGACGGCGCCTGGGCCCTGTACGAGGCCTGGGTGAAGATGCAGTACGCCGACATCGAGACCGCCCTCGTCTACGGGTTCGGCAAGCCGTCGCAGGGTTCGCTGCGCGAGATCCTGGCGCGCGGCTACGACCCCTACTACCTCGCCCCGCTCGGCATCGACGCGGTCTCGATGGCCGCGCTCCAGGCACGTGCCTACCTTGCGCGCTCGGGCGCCAAGGAAGGCGACCTGACGGCCATCGCCGCCCGCTCCCGGGCCGCCGGGCGTGACAACCCCTTCGCCCTGAGCCTTGACGACCCCGCGGCGGACGCGCCTTACGACGTCGCCCCGCTCCGCGTTCACGACGTCGCGCCTGAGGCCGACGGCGCCGCCGTGGTCGTCCTGGCCACCGGGGACAAGGTCGCCGAGATCTCCGCGCGGACCGGGCTCACCCCGGCCTGGATCCGCGGCATCGACCACCGGGCCGATCCGCACTCGCCGGGCGTCCGGGACCTGTCGGTCTCGCCGTCGGCGCGGCTCGCCGGGCAGAAGGCCGGGGCCGCCGGGGTCGAGGTCGCCGAACTGCACGTCCAGTACAGCCACGAGGAGCTGATCCTCCGGGAGGCCCTCGATCTCGGCGACGACGTGGTGGTGAACCCGTCAGGCGGGCCGCTCGCGGCGAACCCGATGATGGCGGCCGGCCTGATCCGGATCGGCGAGGCCGCGGCCCGCATCCACCGCGGCGAGAACCGCCGCACCCTGGGCCACGCCACCAGCGGCCCGTGCCTGCAACAGAACCTCGTCGCCGTCCTGGAGGCCTGACCATGGGCAACCCCTGCGCGATCATCGGGATCGGCCAGACCCGGTACCAGACCAAGCGCCTGGACGTGTCCATCGCGGGCCTGCTGCGGGAAGCCGCACAGCGCGCGCTAGAAGACGCCGCCCTTACCTGGGACGACATCGACTGCGTCGTCATCGGCAAGGCCCCCGACATGTTCGAGGGCGTCATGATGCCCGAGGCGTACCTCGCCGACGCGCTCGGCGCCACGGGCAAGCCGATGATGCGGGTGCACACCGCGGGCTCGGTCGGCGGGTCCACCGCGATCGTCGCGGCCAGCATGATCCAGTCCGGCGTGCACCAGCGGGTGCTCACCATCGCCTGGGAGAAGCAGTCCGAGTCGAACGCGACCTGGGCGCTGACCGTCGGCGGGCCGCACAGCACGTCGCTGGTCGTCGGCGCGGGCGGGTACTTCGCCCCGCACATCCGCGCCTACATGCGCAGGTCGGGCGCGCCCGACCACATCGGGACGCTCGTCGCGGTCAAGGACCGTGAGAACGCCCTGCTCAACCAGTACGCGCATCTGCGGATCCCGGGCATCTCACGCGAGATGGTCGAGATGACGCCGATGCTCTGGGAACCCATCAGGTACCTGGAGACCTGCCCGTCGTCCGACGGGGCGTGCGCCATGATCCTGGCCAGTGAGGACGCCGCCCGCCAGGCGCCGAACCCGCCGGCCTGGGTCCACGGGACGGCCATGCGGTCTGAGCCGATCTTCTTCGCGGGCCGCGACACGGTGAACCCGCAAGGCGGCAAGGACTGCGCGGCCGACGTCTACCGGCAGGCCGGGATCACCGACCCGCGGGCGGAGATCGACGTCGCCGAGGTCTATGTCCCGTTCTCCTGGTACGAACCGATGTGGCTGGAGAACCTCGGCTTCTGCGCCGAGGGCGACGGCTGGAAGCTCACCGAGGCCGGGGCGACGTCGCTGAAGGGCGACATCCCCTGGAACGCCTCGGGCGGCGTCCTGTCGTCCAACCCGATCGGTGCGTCAGGAATGATCCGGTTCGCCGAGGCCGCGCTCCAGGTGCGCGGCATGGCAGGCGACCACCAGGTCGACGGCGCCCGGCGCGCCCTCGGCCACGCCTACGGGGGAGGCGCCCAGTTCTTCGCGATGTGGATCGTCGGAAGCGAGAAGCCATGACCCTCTTCCACCATGCCGACCTCTTCGAAGGCGTCGCCGACGCGCTGCCCGACAGGGTCGCCGTCATCTGCGACGGCGAGAGCCTGACCTTCGGCGAACTCGACAAAAAGGCCAACCGGCTCGGCCACGCGCTCATCGGTCTCGGCGTCAAGCCCGGTGACCACCTCGGGATGCAGCTGTACAACGGGATCGAGTACGTCACCGCGCTGGTCGCGGCGATGAAGATCCGCGCGGTGCCGGTGAACGTCAACTACCGGTACGTCGAGGCGGAGCTGAGCTACCTGTACGGCGACTCCGAGATCGTCGCGCTGCTCTTCGACACCGAGTTCGACGCGCGGGTCGCGGCGGTCGCGCCGCAGGCCGAGAAGCTGGCGCACCTCGTCGCGGTCGGCGGGGCCACCGCGGTGCCCGGCGCGCACGAGTACGACGCGCTCCTGGCCGCGGCCTCGGACGGCCGCGGGTTCGGGCCGCGCACCGAGGACGACCTGTACGTCATCTACACCGGCGGCACGACCGGTATGCCCAAGGGCGTCATGTGGCGCACCAAGGACATCCTGTTCGCCTTCGCCAACCCGACCTACCCCGCGCCGGAGACCCCGCAGGGCTGGATCGACCACGCGGCGGCCAGCGGCCCGCTCGTCATGATGGCGGTCGCGCCGCTCATGCACGGCGCCGCCCAGATGGCGCAGTGGATCGGCTGGTGGATGGGCGCGACCATGGTGTTCGTCCGCAAGTTCGAGGCCGACGGCGTCTGGCGCGCGATCGAGCGCGAGAAGGTCAACTCCCTCACCATCACCGGTGACGCCATGGCCATTCCGATGGCCGACGCGCTGGAGACGAACACCTACGACCTGTCGAACCTGTTCGCCTACGTCTCGACGGGCGCCATCCTGACGGGCGCGGTCGCGGCCCGGCTCGGCGCGCTCATGCCGAATGTGATGATCATGGACAGGTTCGGGTCCACCGAGTCCGGGTCCACCGCGCAGGCCATGCCCGGGTCGTCGCCGGAGAAGGGCCTGAAATTCGCGCCCGACGTGCCCGACATCGCGGTGCTCGACGACGACCTCCAGCCGGTGAAGCCCGGATCGGGCAGCATCGGACAGGTCGCCCGCACGGGATACATCCCCGTCGGGTACTACGGCGACGCCGAGAAGACCGCGAAGACCTTCCCGGAGGTCGACGGACGGCGCTGGCTGCTCACCGGTGACCTCGCGACGGTCGAGGAGGACGGGACCATCGCGGTCTACGGGCGCGGCTCCCAGATGATCAACACCGGTGGCGAGAAGGTCTACCCCGAAGAGGTCGAAGCGGTACTCAAGGGGCATCCCGGGGTGTTCGACGCGGTCGTCACCGGGATCCCCGACGACAGGTTCGGATCCCGGGTGGCGGCGGTCGTGCAGCTGCGGGACGCCGGGACGTCCGAGGCCGACCTCGACGCGCACTGCCGGTCGCTCCTGTCGGGGTACAAGGTGCCGCGGACCTACGCCTTCGTGCCCGAGATGCGGCGTTCTCCGGCGGGGAAGGCGGACTACCGGTGGGCGAAGGAGACCGCGCAGAACGTCTGACGTCCTGCGGTGGTCGCGCACTAGACGTCTGAGGCCTCCGGCGGACGGGCCCGGGACCCTTCTGGGGTCCTGGGGAGAGACGTGCCGTCCGTCGGCCTCGGCGACCGCCCCCCACGCGCCGTTCGCGCCGGCGCCGGGGGCGGGGCCGCGTCCGTCCGCCCGCTCGTCGGTCGCGGGTGGGCGGACGCGGTTTTTTTTCTCGTGGTTCTCCTGGTGCGGCTGGTTCACCGGTAGCGGTGGTCGGCGACGTAGGTCGCGGGATCGTGGGCGTACCTGGCCGGCCAGGCTTCGGCGAGGCGCGCGGCGGGCGGCACCCCGGTCGCCGCGACGGCCTCGACGGGTTCGAGGAACGCCAGCGCGCGCTCGTCCTCCAGGCCCTGGACGACCTGGCGTGCCAGGCCCTCCTTCGCGATCCGGACGAGATCGGCGCAGCGCGTCCGCAGCGGGGTGCCGCCGAACGACGCGGCGGGCCCGGCCTCGGCGACGGCTGCGGTGAGCGCGTCGAGTTCGGCGCGGCCCGTGTCGCGCATGAGGTCGGCGGCCTCGGCGCGGGACGCCTCGTCGTAGAGGAGACCCGTCCACAGGGCGGGGATCGCGGGCCAGTCGGCATGCCCCGGGCCGTCGGCGACGCGCAGTTCCAGGGTGCGGCGCAGCCGGACGAACGGCCACAACGTGGACAGCAAAGCCGTCCAGTCCTCCTCGGTGGGATAGGAGCCGTCGCCGTACCCGTGGTCGAGGAAGTAGCGGAAGGAACGGCCTGGAGGGACGGGCGCCGCCTTCCCCGCGATCTTGCGGAAGATCGGGGCGAGGCCGGTGATCGCGTCGAGGAACTTGTCGAGGTCGAGCGGGTCGCCGAGCGCGTGCGGCAGGTATCCGGTGCGGCGGGCGTCGACCCCCGCCCACACGTGCAGCCGGTGCGACAGCCGCTCGGTCAGCGCGCCCTCCCAGACCGGCGAGTTCACGAACAGCGCCGCGACGAGCGGGGACACCAGGTTGGCCGTGCGGTGCTTGGCGTCGCGGTCCGCGGTGTCGGTGTAGTCGAGCGTCGTCTGCACCGAGAGGATCCGCGACATCGCCGCCCAGCCCGTCGAGCGGGTGCCGAACTCGGCGCGGAAGAAGTCGAGCATCAGCGGGATCTGCGGCTTGGGCGCCCACGTGCGGTGCCCGGACGGGTCGTACGGCAGGAGCGCCCCGGACAGCAGCGCCAGGTCCAGCTCGTGCGCGAGCGCGGCGAGGTCGGCGAGGTCCGCGCGCACCCTCCGGACCAGCGCGACGAGCCCGACGGCAGGAGGCGACCCGTACTCCAGCGCGCATCCGGACTCCAGCATGATCTCCGCCCCGTCGTCCCGCCGGAACCCCAGGATCGACCCTTCCTCGACCACCGCGGTCCCCGGCCAGCGCCGCGCGATCAGTTCGAGCAGTGCCGCGACCCCCCGCTCACCCGCGTACGGCCGCGAAACCCCCGTCCGCGGGTCCACCACCCCCACCTCGATCTCCACCCCCACCAGCTCCACCCGTCCCCGCGCCCCGCGAAAGACCCCCGCGAGCCTTCCCTCCCGCCTTCGGCCGCCCATCTACCCCCCTGCGCTCAGCGGCACGGGACCACCCGTCACACCGGACGCCCCGCATCGCCTCCGGCAGCGGGACGGACGACCGCAAAGGAGTCCTTCCCCATTCCATCTGCCCAAGGAGCTACATTCTGCTTCCCTCCCGGCCTCCGAGCGCGGCGCCGAACCGGGCGCGGGCGCCCCGGGGGACTCGGCGCGGCGTCCTACCGGAGAGGTTCACCCCGGGGTGTTCGGGGCGGAGGGCTTGCGGTTATAGTCAAGCGGTCGCTTGGTTGGTTTTCTGGGAGGTGTCGGTTGGCGCAGAAGGTCGCCGTCGAGGGATGGTTCTCGGTGGAGCCCGCGGCCCTGGTCGGGACGCGGTGCACCGCGTGCGGGACGCCCTACTTCCCCCGCAACGAGATGGCCTGTCGCAACCCCGGGTGCGCCGGGGCCAAGGACGGGTCCGAGCTTGAGCCCTACACCTTCTCCACCCGGGGCAAGGTGTGGTCCTACGCGGACGCGCGGTACAAACCGCCGCCGCCCTACGTCTCACCCGAACCGTTCCGGCCCTACGTGGTCGCGGCGGTCGAACTCGAAACCGAGAAGATCGTCGTCCTCGGCCAGGTCGTCCCCGGCGTGAGCGTCGACGACCTCGCCGTCGGGCAGGAGGTCGAACTCACCGTCGGCACCCTGTACACCGACGGGGACGACGACTACCTCGTCTGGATGTGGAGGCCCGCCGAATGAGCCGGGAGATCGCCGTCGTCGGCACGGGCATGCACCCGTGGGGCAAATGGGGCAAGAACTTCGTCGGGTACGGGCTGCACGCCGCCCGTGAGGCGCTCGCCGAAGCCGGGCTCGAATGGACCGACGTCCAGTACGTCGCGGGCGCCGACACGATCCGCAACGGCTACCCCGGCTTCATCGCCGGCGCCACCTTCGCCCAGGCCCTCGGCTGGTCGGGCGCCCGGGTGTCGTCGAGCTACGCGGCCTGCGCGTCCGGGGCCCAGGCCATCGCCAACGCCCGCGCCCAGATCCTCGCCGGACTCGCCGACGTCGCCCTCGTCGTCGGCGCCGACGCCGCGCCCAAGGGCTTCTTCGCCCCCGTCGGCGGAGACCGGCCCGACGACCCCGACTGGCTGCGCTTCCGGCTGCTCGGCGCCACCAACCCCCTGTACTTCGCCCTCGCCGCCCGCCGCAGGATGGCCCTGTACGGGTCGACCTCCGAGGACTTCGCGCTGGTGAAGGTGAAGAACGCCAAGCACGGCGCCGCCAACCCCAACGCCAGGTACCGCAAGGAGACGAGCGTCGCCGAGGTGCTGGACTCGCCCATCGTCGCCAGCCCCCTGCACCTCATGGAGATCTGCGCCACCAGCGACGGCGGCGCCGCGCTCATCCTCACCTCGATGGAGTTCGCCCGCGCCCGGGGCCTGAACCCCGTCCGGATCGCGGGCCTTTCGACGGTGACGCCGACCTTCCCCAAGACCGTCATCGACCTGCCCGACTTCGCGACCGACGCGGCGATGACCGTCGCCGAACCGGCCAGGCCCTTCCGCGCCGACCTCGCGCACACCGCCTACGAGGAGGCCGGCGTGGCCCCCGCGGACATCTCCGTGGCCGAGGTCTACGACCTGTCGACCGCCCTGGAACTCGACTGGATGGAGGACATCGGCCTGTGCGCCCCCGGCGAAGCCGAGTCCCTCCTCCGCGCCGGCGAGACCGCCATCGGCGGCCGCATCCCCGTCAACCCCTCAGGCGGCCTGGCCAGCTTCGGCGAAGCGGTCCCCGCCCAGGCGATCGCCCAGATCTGCGAACTCACCCGCCAGCTCACCGGCCGCGCCGAGTCCCGTCAGGTCCCCTCCACCCCCACCACCGCCATAGCCGTCAACCAGGGCCTCTTCGGCCACGGCAGCGCCACGATCCTCACCACCTGACCCGCCCCCAGAACCCCGCGCCTCCCCCGGCCCCGCGCCCCACGCCTCGCGCGCCCGAACCCCGCCTCATGCGCGCACCCCTCTCCGCGTCGCTCCACCCGTCGCCTCGCCTCACGCGTCAGAGGGAGTTGAGGTAGTCGGTGGTCTGGGGGTCCAGGGGGAGGTCCGGGGTGTTGGTGCGGATCGTGGTGGTGAGGTGGGTGGAGAGGGTGGGGTGGGCGGCCAGAGCGAGGAGGTCGAGGGTGAGGTCGCGGCCTGCGGAGTCCTCCAGGTGGAGGGTCGGGCGGGGGGAGGGGGCGAACTTGACGCGGGTCAGTTTGGACGTGCGCACCCAGGACGAACCGGCGCGGAACCAGTCCTTTCCGGCGGCGATCGTGGCGATGCGGGACCAGGCGACCAACGCGACGATCGCGGCTATGACGGCGACGACCGCCCAGACCAGCGGGTTCGCCGTCCAGGTGAGATCGCCCTCGGCCAGCGTCAGCAGCACGGCGGCCAGCGCCACGGCGCCCGCGAACGCGGCGAGGAAGGGACGGGGACCGCGCTCGGTCCAGACGACGGCGGGACCCTGGCCGGGCGGCGGCTTCGGACGACGGGACACGGACCTCACCCTGCCAGAGACCGGACGGCGAAGCGCAGACGGGCCTCCACGATGTCCCGCTCGTCGGCGGGGCAGGCCAGCAGGTCGCGGGCACGGGAGACCAGCGGGTCGCCCGACAGCCCGGTCTCGGCGGCCAGGCCCGTGAGGAGGTCGCGCAGTTCGTCGCGGTGGTAGGCGACGATGGAACGGCCGGGCACGAACCCGTCGGACGGGCGCGGCGCGGGCACTCCGGGCGGCGCGGCGGCCGCCACGGGTGGTCGTGCGGCGCCACTGGAGTCCAGCACCGTGAACCGCGCGGCGAGCGCGCCGAAGAACGTCGACGCGGGGGTCAGCGCCCGGTCGGCGGGGATCTCCCCGCCCTCGCCCAGGATGATCACGCGGGGCGCCAGCCACAGCAGGAACAGGGCTTCGGCACCCTCCCCGGCGTGGTCCACGACGACCACGTCGAACGCGTCGGGCGTGGGGGCGACCACGGCGGGCACCTGGTCCAGCGGCATGATCCACAGGGGCAGCGCCTCCGGCGCCGGGCGTCCGCCCGCGCGGCGCAGCGCCCAGGCCCACGCCTCGGCCGCGGCCAGCGCGGTCTTGGCCTCCGCGGCGCGCGCCTCGGTACGGGCCAGTTCGGCCTCGGCGGCCTCCTCCGCCGCGGAGCGGGGCCGGTCCAGCAGGTAGGACGACACGTGCGCCCACCGCCAAGCCGCCGCCCACTCTCCCGGGACGAGCGCGGGGGCCGCCGCGAGCCCCGGATGGACCTCGTGCAGCCGGTTCAGCAGCTCGTCGCAGCGGAGTTGCGCCCGCTGCTCCTCGCGGGCCGTCTCCAGCGCGGCGAGGCACCGCTCGTAGGCGGGCAGATCGCGTGCCGACAGGGCCGCGGCGGCGGCCGTCAGCTCCGGGGGCGCGCCGCCGCGCCGGATCTGGAGCTCGACGGCCTGGCGCAGCGACGCGAGCGCCGCCCACGCCGTCGAGGCCCGACGCCGGATCCGGACGGTCTCCAGCGCGCTCCGGTAGATGATCCACTCCTCCGGAGAGGTCAGCGGCACCGCGAGCCCCGTCCGGTGCAGCAGGCGCGCGGTCTCGGCGATCGCGTGCAGCGCGGCGCGCACCTGGGCCAGCCGCGTGTACAGGCCCGCGAGCTGCGCCACCATGCCGTCGAGCGCCGGGGTCTCGGTCAGCTCGACCCCGGCCGCGGCCCAGGCCGAGACCAGCTCGTCGACGGCCTGCCTGCCCTCCAGCGCGGAGATGACCACGTCGAGCAGTTCCGGCGTGGCCGGCGGCTCCCCGTCGACCATCGCCTCCGCGAGCAGGGGCTCGGCACGGCGCTGCACGCCGGGACGCAACGGGCCGCGCTTCATCGTGCCGCCGTTCGCGAGGTGCGCGCGCAACTCACGGGCCGCCGAGATCAGTTCCCCTTCCGTGCCGGTGGGCAGCAGTACCCAGCGGGCGCCGACCGAGCGCAGCGCGCGGTCGGCCTCCGCGGCCCGCGCGCCGAGTCCGGCGAGCCGTTCCCAGCCGGGCGACGGCCCGGCCATGCCGTCGCGCAGCGCGCGCACGGTCCAGTCGGTGCTGTCCCAGCTCACGCCCAGCTCCATCAGGGCGCGGTGCACCGCGTTCGCGGCGGCCTCCAGCCGGTCCACCACCGCGGGGTCGCGGTCCGCGAGACGCTGGGCGAGGTCCCCGGCCGGATCGGGCGCGGGGACCTGCGCCACGCTGATCAGCGCCCGCACCTGGTCGACGCCCGGGAGCGCGCCCGGCTCCGGCAGGGTCTGCGCGGACCTCGCCTGACGCCGCGGGGTCCGCGCGGCGAGCAGCGCGGTCAGCTCCGCGACCTCCGCCGCGCTCAGCGGTGGTCGTTCCGGCAGCCCGGGGATCACGGGCAGCCAGGGGTAGCCGGGGCGCAGCAGCTCCCGCACTTCCTCCAGCGAGCCGCGATAGCCGGGCCCGAAGTCATAGGAGACATCAGCCGACAATTCGGCCAGAACCTCGCGGAGTCGCCCTACTTCCCGGTCCAGCGCGACGGTCTGCGCGGCCCGGTCCGTCAGCACCCGCTCGTACCGCTCGGGGTCGTGCGCGGCGAATCGCTGCCTGAGCCCCCGCAGCCGCTCGGCGAGATCGACCTGCCCGCCCGCCACGGTCACCGCGAGCCCCGCGAGCTCCGGCGGCAGCGCGTCCCGCAGCTCCCGCGGCCGCCGCGTCACCGCCAGCACCCGCTGCCCCCTCCCCAGCAACGCCGTGAACAGCCCTCCCGCCGCCTTCCGATCCGGCACATGCGCCAGCCGATCCTCCACCCCCGGCCGCAAGAACCGCCCCACTCCACCCGGCACCCCCACCCCGCCCGACGCGCCCCTCCCCACCACATCCACGCCCCCCTCCACCCCACGCCGTCCAACGGCACCACCCCGCGCCGCCCCACCCTGCACCTCCGCATTGCCCCGCACCTCCTCCCCACTAAGCGCATTCGCCTCACCGCGCGCCTCCGCACCGCCACGTGCCTCCGCCCCGCCCCCCGTGACGACCCCACCGCGCACCCGATCCCGGCCATCGCCCTCCACGTGGCCCTGCCCGCCCCCAGGCCCTGCCGCCTCCACCCCACCCGGAAACCCCACACCACGCGCATCCACACCGCCACGGGACCCTCCGCCCCCGGACCGTCCCACCCCCTCACCCGCCGCCGCGCTCCCACCGCTCAGCCCCCCGCCACCCACCCCAAGGTGCCCGGTCGCCCCTCCACGCTCCAAGATCTCGCCGCTCAGCCCCTCCTCGCCTCGCCCGGCACCCCCGCCATGAACGCCCCCACCACCATGCGTCGCCGCTCCGCCCGGCACACCCGGCGCACCCGGCACACCCGGCACACCCGGCATGCCCGGCACGCTCGGCATGCCCGGCGCACCCGGCGCACTCGGCATGCCCGGCACGCTCGGCATGCCCGGCGCACCCGGCACGCTCGGCATGCCCGGCGCACCCGGCGCACCCGGCGCACTCGGCCCGCTCGGCGCGCTCGGCGCACTCGGCATGCCCGGTCCGATCGCGCCTTCGTGTGGCGCCGCGCCGCCGTACTCTCCTGCTTCGCCGCGTTCGGTGACGTTGCCGGTCGGGCTTGTCCCGCCTCGCGTGGTGGGGTCGTCGTGGGGGTCCGCGGCGTGGTGGGTCGCTGCTCCGCTCGGCGGGTTTCCGCCAGCCAGTCCTGGCGCGCCTTCGTGGGCCGTCGTGCTGCTGTGCGGGCCCTCGGATCCGGGCGTCCGGGTCTCGGTGCGGGCCTCGCCGGGCGGGCCTGTGCGGGGCGGGTCGGCGGCGTTGTCGTGCGTGCCGGTGCCACCGTGCGGGGGCAGGTTCCCGCTGCCGCGTCCGAAAGTGTCGGGTGCGGCCGGGGCCGTGCGTCCGAGTGGTTCGGCTCCGGGTCGGGTGGCCGGATGGGTATGCGGCGACGGGGCGTCGCCGGTCGCCGGGAGGCTTCGCCGGGTGAGGTCGTTTTGCGGGGGGACGTCGCTTTGCGCCCATCCGCTCGGCTCCGGGGCATCGCGCGCTTCGGGTCCGCCTCGCCCGATCGCTTCGCCGCCGGGGTGGGCGCCCCCATGTGCCGGCGCCATGCCCGGTCCGTTTCCACCTCCCCGCTCCGCGGCGCCGGAGGGCGCGACGTCGCTGTCCGTGGGCGTGCCCGGCCGGTTTCCGAGTTCCCGTTCCGTGGTGTCGTCGGGCAGGGCGCCGCCGTGGGCCGCCGCCGTGCCCGGCTCGTTTCCGCGTCCCTGCTTCGCGGTGACGGCGGGTGCGACGTCGCTGTGCGCCGTGGGTGTGCCCGGCCCGTTTCCGAGTTCCCGCCTCGCGGTGTCGTCGGGCAGGACGCCGCCGTGGGCCGTTGCCGTGCCCGGCTCGTTTCCGCGTGCCTGCTTCGCGGTGCCGGCGGGTGCGACGTCGCTGTGCGCCGTGGGTGTGCTCGGCCGGTTTCCGCGGTCCCGTTCCGTGGTGCCGTCGGGCACGGGACCGCCGTGCGCGGTTGCCGGGGCCGGGCCGTTTCCGTGGCCGTGCTCCGCGATGCTGTTGGACACGACGCCTGTGATGCCGTCGGGCGGGACGCCCGGTGCGGTGTCGGCGGGTGCTCTGGTCCAGCCCTGCTCTGTTATCGCGCCCTGTGGGTCGGTTCCGTCCCGGGGGGCGGTGGGGTGGGTGAGGGCGGCGAGCATCGCGTCCAGGTAGTCGATGAGGGAGAGGTCGGTGTGGGCGCGGAGGACGAGGGCGGGGGAGAGGTGGAGGCGGGGGGCGGGGGTGGCGGGGTCGGTGGTCCAGTCTTCGCGGAAGGGGAGGGGCTCGGCGAAGGCGAAGCTGCACCATTTGCGCAGGATGTCGGTTGCGGAGTCGTGGAGGGCGGTGCCCTGGCCTGAGCGGACGGCGTCGCGCAGCCAGTCGGTGCGGGCCGCGTGGAAGCCCGGGAGGCCCTCCAGGAGTTCGCGGTCGCGCAGGACGGTCGGGCGGTCGGACAGGACCACGTCGACGCGCTCGGTCTCCGGATCCACCGTGATCCGGACCGGGGTGAGCAGCAGGTGGTCGCGCACCGCGGTGCCGTCCTCGGCGGTCCAGGTGAGCAGGCCGGTCGCCAGGACCAGCTCGCGGCCCTCGGGCACCTCGGCGTGTCCGCGCAGGGTGCGGTACCAGCGGCGCAGCGCGAGCCAGCCGTCGAACTCGGCGAGTTCGGCGGGCGGGGTGAGCGGGATCGGCGGCAGCCCGAACAGGACCTCGCCGGGCCGCGCGTCGGTGTGCACCGTCAGCTCGGCGGGCAGCTCGGCCAGCCAGTGCACCTCGTCGTGGGCCTCGACGTCCAGGACCCGGACCCGTTGGCCCCGGGCGAGGTCGCGCAGGAACCGCAGGAGGTTCCCCGCCTCATCGCTCAGTTCCCCGCGCACGGCGCCTCCTCCCGATCCCCGATCTAACACGCCGCCCCACGAAACTCCAAGAGGCACGGGGCCGACCGGCACGGGGGCCGCGCGCACCTCGCGGTAGCGTACGGTGATGCAGTCGGTACCTTACGCATTTTCACGGGTTCGGGATGGCGGCTTCACCCCACCCGCGTCCGATGGCGCTGCTCGCTCGGGAGCATGATCCACAAGATCGCGTAGATCAGGAACTGCGGTCCGGGCAGGATGCAGGACAGCACCGCGAGCACCCGGACCAGCGCCACACTGATCCCGAACCGCCGCGCGATCCCCGCGCACACTCCGCCGATCCAGCGTCCTCCGTGGCCGCGATCCGGCCGGTAAAGCGTACTCATCTGGTTTCCTCCCCTTTGTCCGCCCGGCACGCTCTCACGGCCGGGCCGTCCCCTTCATTGCTCTCCACGCTAGACAGCCGCGCGCCGCCGCGAATCCCCTGTGCGGACCGTCCTGAACTCATCCCCCGGCATTAAGGGAGATCCCCTAGGGGCCGCCCGGATCCCGCGACCGCGGTACCACGAACCACACCTTTCCCCCACGCGACCCGACAGATCCACCCCGCTCCACGGTGCCCGAAAATGCCGCGCCGCGTACTCCTCCTGCGGTACCAGGGCACCGAACGCGAGCCCGGTGCCCGGGTGGGCGGCCCGAGGTTCCCGCGCGGGCGGCGCCCGTCGTCGGCCGGGCGGAGCCGGGCGCGTCGCGCGTGATTTCGCCCGGTCTCTCCGGGTGCGGATGCCGCGCGGTCGGGCGGAGCGGGGTGCGGGCTGTGTGAGGGCATGGGCTTCTCCCGGGCGGGTGCCGCGGGGCTGCCGCGGTGACGGGTCCGGCTCCGTCACTCGCAGGACGTGCTCGGCTCCCGTGCCGGGGAATCCCGTCCAATCGTCAACGATCTTCGACACGGCACGGCCGCCACCTGAGCGGGAAAGGGGTGCTGGGCGTCTCGCCCGAGCGCCGCTGGGCGCCTCGCGCTCGGGTGGGGGAGGGCGGGCGGCGTCGGGTGGCAGGTCGGCGCCGTGCCGGGCGGGGCGGTGTCAGGTGAGGAGAGAGACCAGGGTGTCCAGGTCGGGAAGGGCGTACGTGGGGGGGACGGGGAGGGGGGCGAGGGATTGGACGTGGGCCCAGGGGCCGCGTAGGAGGAAGGCGGTCTGGAGGCCGTGGGCGGCGGCGGGAACGACGTCGTTGTCGACGCGGTCGCCCACGTAGAGGATTTCGGAGGCGGGGAGGGACGCCTCCGCGCAGAGCCGGGTGAAGAACGCGGGGGAGGGCTTCTCCACACCCCATTCGGCGGACATCGCCGCGATGTCCGATTCCAGGCCGAGGGCGGCGAACCGGGCGGCGGCCTCGCGCGGCTGGTTGCCCGCGACGCCGACGAGGAGGCCCGCCCGGCGCAGGGCGGCGAGGCACCGGCGGGCGTCGGGGTACAGGTCCTCGGCGCCGAAGCCGTTCGGGACGCCCGCCGCGGCGCGCGCGGCCTCCTCGGCGGCGAGGTCGAAGCCGGGGCGGAAGTGCTCGAAGACGTTCATGTGGTTCTCGCCGCGGGCGATGACCCCGCCGAGGACGGCGTGGAAGGTGTGGCGGGGGACGCCGAGCCAGTCCGCCCAGGCGTCGTAGATCCGGCCCTCGTTGATGAGGGTCTCGCCGATGTCGAAGAAAACCGCCTTGATCTTCACTTCTCGCATTTTAGAGTGCCCCTTCCCAGGCGGGCCGGGAGGGTTTACCTTGCGGTGAAATGATGACCAAGCGCTAGTTAGGTGGTGTTCACGTGCCCGTCCCAGACCAGCGCGACCCGGAGCTGACGCGCGCCGTCCTGGAGGGCTGGCTGACCGGCCGGCTCCCCGACGCGCGGGTGGAGCGGCTGGAGACCCCGTCGACGAGCGGGTTCTCGGCCGAGACCCTGCTGTTCACCGCGGGCGGCGCGGACTACGTCGCCAAGGTCGCGCCGACGGGATACCAGATCTTCCCCGAGCCGCGCTTCGAGGAGCAGTACGAGGTCCTGCGGGAGCTCCGTTCCCGCGGGCTGCTCGTGCCCGAGGTGTTCTGGTACGAGCCCGACGCCTCGCTCCTGGGCGCCCCCTTCTTCGTCATGGCCGCCTACCCGGGACGGGCGCCGTCCGACATGCCCACCTACCACCAGGAAGGGTGGGTCACCGAGATCGGCCCGGACGAGCGGGGCGCCCTGTGGGACGCGGGGCTCCGCGCGATGGCGTCGATCCACCACCAGGACGTGAAGGGCCTGGAGTACGTGGACCAGACGAAGTACGGGCCTACGGGGTGGGTCCAGCGCGTCGCCTATTGGGAGCACTATCTGAGCTGGGGCTACTCCGGGAAGGTGCCCGTCGCGGACAGGGCGCTGGAGTGGCTGAGGGCGAACGCCCCCGTAGAGGAGAGGCCGCCGGGGCTGCTGTGGGGCGACTCCAGGATCGGGAACCTCCTGTTCGTCGAAGGCGAGGTCACGGCCATCCTGGACTGGGAGATGGTCACCCTCGGCCAGCCGGAAGAGGACCTGTCCTGGTACCTGTACCTCGATCGGCACCACAAGGAGGCCGTCGGATCCGAAGGGCTGCCGGGCTTTCCCACCCGCGAGGAGACGATCGCCCGCTACGCCGGCCTCCTGGGCCGCGACCTGGACGACCTCCGCCCCTACGACGTGCTCTCCGGGCTCAAATTCGCCGCGGTCATGGCCCGGATAGGCCAGCTCTTCATTCACTACGGCCTCGTGGGCCCGGACGACCCCTTCCCCTACGACAACACCGCCACCCGCGTCCTGGAGAACGTGCTGGACGAGTTGTCCTGAGGAGGATCGCCCCGCCGTGAGGCGGGGCGATCCGTGTTACGCCACGCCGAACCAGTCGGCGAAGCCCGTGGGGTCGTGGCGGCCCATGGCGGCGTGTTCGAAGAGGCCCCAGCCTTCGGCGCCGTCGCAGGTGGCGCGGGCGACGTGGTCGATGACGCCGAACATGAAGCGGCCCGCGATGTCGGGGGACGTGACGTCGTAGGTGGCCCGTTCGACGAAGTCGGGGCCTTTCCACATGCCGTGGGACCAGTCGGGGTCGCCGCCGTATCCGGCGCCGACGTGGATGGGGACGGCGAGGAGGGACTCGACCTCCAAGACGACGGGTTCACCGGTAGGGGCGGTGCAGGTGATGGTCGCGCCGGTGGGGGTGCGGGTTCCGGGCGCGTACCGGACCTGGACGCGTGGCCACCCGAGCTGCTCCACCCGGCCGTCCTTCCAGACCCGTGTGCAGTCGTTGAGGGTGCGGAAGCCGTCGGGCTGCTCCTGCATGATCAGGACGATCGCGTAGTCGTCGAACCGCATGGGGACGTAGGTCCACCACATGCCTTCGAAGGGCGGATCGGCGGGCCGTCCCGGCGGCTCCGCCTCCCCGACGGGACGGATGCCCCACGACCGGTCACGGGTGCCGACCCACCTGTCGGGCGTCACCGCGATCTCCGCACCGTCGACGGTCACCGTGCCGCTCCAGGTCCCGACCTGGGCGAAGCGCTGGGCGTCGAGGGTGACCCGGCCGCCGGTGCGCATGAGGTGCGGCTGCTCCTGGACGACGTCGAAGGACCCTTCCCAGGTGAGGTCCACGGCGATGCCCTCGGTCTCCTCCAGGACGACGCGGAGCCTCTTCAGCGGTTCGAGCACCTCGATCCGGTAGGGCCCGACCCGCTGGTTCAGCCGGTCCCCGTCGATGGCGTCGCCGAGGCGCACGACGGTCTGGGCGCTCCCGCGCCGCACGAGTACGAAGGCGTCCTTGGTGCCGAGGTTGGGGTAGTAGCCGGCGCCGGTGATGACGAAGACGTCGCCGGTCCGGTCGTGGGCGTTGAAGTAGCAGCGGTCGTAGAAGTTGCGGTCGCTGGTGGCGGCCCAGGCCATGGGCAGGGGGGCCTGGTGGATGGGGTACTCGTCCAGGGGACCGATCATCGGGGCGGGCCTTTCCTCGTCGAGGACCTCGCGCGTTCGGGGGCGCGCGAAGACGCAGGACCACTATCCCGACCGACCCATAAGTAGAACAAGTTCTAAATTCATCGGCTTTCCCGGCGGCGCTCCCGCCGAACCGGTGGGCCGCGTGGTCATGGAATGTCATGATCTGGGCCATGGTGCTGCCCGAGCGGATCGGTCCGTATCGCCCCTTGGAGCGCCTCGGTGCCGGTGGGATGGGAGAGGTGTTCCTGTGCCGCGACGTCGACGGGCGGGTGCTGGCCGTCAAGGTGCTGCGGCCGGAGCTCGCCGACCGGGCCGACGTGCGGGCGAGGCTCGGCCGCGAGGCGGCGACGATGCGCCGCGTGACGAGCCCGTACGTGGCCGAGCTCGTCGCGGCGGAAGGCGACGGTGAGACGGTCTACCTCGCGACCCGGTACGTCCAGGGGAGGACGCTGGGGGCCTTCGTGGCCGATCGGGGACCGCTGCGCGGGGAGGAGCTGCGGACGCTCGCGCTCGGCCTCGCCGAGGCCCTCGCCGCGATCCACGCGGCGGGTTGCGTGCACCGCGACCTGAAGCCGGAGAACGTGGTCATGGCCGAGGGGCGGCCCGTCGTCATCGACTTCGGGATCGCGCACGCCCTCGACGCCACCCGGTTCACGACGACGGGCAGGGCCGCGGGCACGCTCGCCTACATGGCCCCCGAACTCCTCGCCGACGGCCGGGTCGGGACGCCCGCCGACGTCTTCGCCTGGGGCGCGACCGTCGCCTTCGCCGCGACGGGCCGGCGCGCGTACTGGTCGCACCTGGCCCCCGGCGCGATCCGGAAGATCCTGCACGAGTCCGAAGGGATGCCGCCCGAGGTGCGGGAGGCCGTCGGCGCGGCCCTTGGGCACGGCCCGGACGGGCGCCCTTCGGCACCCACCCTGCTGACGCTGCTGACGGCCCCGCTCAGCGACCTGCCTCCCGTGTCGTTGCCGGAGCCCGGTCCTGCGGGCGGGTCTGGAGCCTTCGTGCGTCCGTCGGCTTCGCCGGTTCCGCCGGTTCTGCCGGAGCGGCGGCCCTCTGTCCGCCGCCGCCAGGAGGCCGGGGCGCAGGCGTACCGGTGGGGGGCCGTGGTCGTCGCGGTCGCGGTCGCGGTCGCGGGGCTGCTCTCCTGGGTGATCCCCGGGGGCCCCGAACAGGGCGCGGGGTCCGGTCCGTCCTCGCCCGCGGCGGTGGCCACCTCTCCGGATCCGACCGCGTCGCCGAGTGCCGCGGCGGACGGAGACGGAGTCTGGGAGGAGCTCCCGCGCGGGGCCTGCGACCACGTGGCCGAGGCCACCTTCCTCGAGTACGTCCCCAAGGGAAGCCGAGAGGAGTTCGGCGGAACAAGGGCGGGGTCGTGCTCCTACGGATCGGCCGACGACGTTTTCTACCTCAGACTGGAAGTGCGCGTTGCGAGCGTCGTGGGTGACGTGGACCCCATCGGAGCGGCGCGGTGGTCCTATGAACAGGAATTCCAGAACGACGGCGACGGCCGGCAGGGCCGGACGTTGCTACTGGAGAACCGCAACGGCCTCGGAGATGCCGCCTACCATCGCGTCTTCGTCGACGAAGGACTCGGCAAGACGGTGACGTGCAGGGTGGTCACGAGGGTCCACAACGTCATACTCACGACCTCCTACCTCCGGCCCTACGCCAAAGAACCCGAGGACGAGGAGAGCGCCTGCCTCGACGGCGCCGTGGCCGTCGTCAGCGAAGCCGTGAAGGTGTATGCGTGAAGGCGGCCGCGCCCGGCCCCGGTGAGGGGCCGGGCGCGGGGGCGGGTCAGGCGTTGGGCGCCAGGGCCCGGACGGCGTCGAAGCCGTTGAGCTGGGAGTTGGGGAGGAGCATCAGGATGGGAGTGGTGAGACCGTTGGCGACGTAGGCCTCGATGCGGGCCCGGCACTCGGCCGGGGAGCCGTGGATGACGAGGTCGTCGACGACCTCGTCGGGGATGGCCTTGAGCGCGCCCTGGCGGTCGCCGGCGGCCCACGTGTCGAACATCGGGCCGAGCGCGTCGCCGCGGCCGAGCCACTCGTGGAAGGCGCGGTAGACGGGCACGTTCAGGTACGAGGTGATCATCCAGCGGCCCAGGCGGCGGGCCTCCTCGGCGTCCGAGGTCGGGACGACGAACAGCCGGGCGAGGAGTTCCTTGTCGGGGTGGAACGCCGCGCGGACGGTGCGCACGTCGTCGGCCGAGAGCCAGTTGGTGATGGCGGCGTCGGCCTCGCGGGCGGCGAGGCGCAGCATGCCGGGGCGCAGCGCGGCGAGCGCGATCCGCGGCGCGACCTCGGGGGCCGACTCCAGCTTGAAGCCCTTCACGCCGAGCGCCTCGTCGGTCACCTTCTCCCCGGCGAGCGCGCGGCGCAGGAAGCGCAGCGTGTCGCGGACGCGGGCGAACGGCTCGGTGAACGGGATGCCGTTCCAGCGCTCCACGATGGTGTCGCTCGAGGTGCCGATGCCGAGGATGAAGCGGCCGGGAGCCAGGTCGGCGAGGGTGGCGGCCTGCTGGGCGAGCAGGGCGGGGCCGCGGGTGTAGACCGGCACGATCGCCGGGCCGAGCCGCAGGCCCGGCGCCCACTGGGACGCCAGGGCGAGCGGGGTGAAGCCGTCGTTGCCGTTGGTCTCGGCCGACCAGACGTCGGTGTAGCCGAGGCCGGGCAGTTCCTCCACGAGCGTCCGGTGATCGGCGAGCTTGACGCCGGGCAGCGGAATGGTCAGTCCCCAGTTCATGCGAGCCTCCTCGAGGGTCAGGCGATCGCCGGGCGGATCACCGAGCCGCCGTCGACGACCATGGTCTGGCCGGTCATCCAGGACGAGCATTCTCCGGCGAGGAACACCGCGGCGCCCGCGATGTCCTCGGGCACGCCGAGGCGGCCGAGCGGAAGGGCCTTGGCGATGGAGTCCTCGTTGCCTTCCCACAGGCCCGAGGCGAGCTTGGTCTTCACCAGGCCGGGCGCGATCGCGTTGACCCGGACCTTGGGCGCGAGCTCCACCGCGAACTGCCGGGTGAGGTGGATGACCGCGGCCTTGGTGGCGTTGTAGTAACCGATGTTGTGCTCGGTCACCATGCCGCCGATGCTGGCGATGTTGATCACCGTGCCGCCGTGGCGCTCCATCGCGGCCTTCCAGGCGAGCTGGGTCCACAGCACGACCCCGTACTGGTTGATCTCGACGGTCTTGGCCGCCTGGCCCGCGTCGATCTCCACCAGGGGCCCGAAGTGGGGGCTGACCCCGGCGTTGTTCACCAGGACGTCGAGGCCGCCGAACGCGGTGATCGCCGCGTCGATCGCGGCCGAGGCCGCCGCCGCGTCGCCGACGTGCGCGGCCTTGGCGAGGACGCCCGCGCCGGGGTGCGCGGCCTTGATCTCCGCGGCCACCTCGTCCAGCGACTCCTGCCTGCGCGAGGTGAGCACCACGTTGGCGCCCTCCTCGGCCAGGGCGAAGGCGATCGCCTTGCCTATGCCGCGCGACGCACCCGTGATCAGTGCCGTCTTGCCTTCGAGTCCCGTCCGCATGTCGCCCTCCCGAATGTCGTTCCGGCGCGCACTCTATCCACTAAGTGACTCGTGGGTTAGTTTGCCCCCATGACAGAGACCGCCGACCGCTCCCAGACCCCGGCGCTGCGGCTGAGCGCGCTGCTCGCCGTGGCGGGGGCGCTGCACTTCATCGCGCCCAGGCAGTTCGACGCCATCATCCCCAAGGGCCTGCCCGGCACACCGCGCTCGTGGACGCACCTGAGCGGGATCGCGGAACTCGCGGTGGCCGCCGCGGTGGCCGTCCCGAGCACCCGCAGGCTCGGCGGGCTCGCCGCCGCCGGGCTGTTCGCCGCGGTGTTCCCCGCGAACGTGCGGATGGCGCGCGACTGGAAGGACAAGCCGCTGCCTCTGCGCCTCATCGCGCAGGCGAGGCTGCCACTCCAGATCCCCCTCCTGATCTGGGCGCTGTGGGTGGCCCGCAAAGCCGACGCCTAAGAGCGGTTCACGCCCGCGGCCCGGAAGCGGGAAGGCGACGACGTCGCGGATGGGACGGCCGGTGAGCGTCATGATCAGCCGGTCCATCCCGAGGCCGAGGCCGCCCGCCGGGGGCATGCCGTACTCGAGGGCGCGCAGGAAGTCCTCGTCCAGGTCCATCGCCTCCGGGTCGCCGCCCGCGGCCAGCAAGGACTGCTCGGTGAGGCGGACGCGCTGGAGCACCGGGTCGATCAGCTCGGAGAACGCGGTGCCCACCTCCAGGCCGCCCACGATGAGGTCCCACTTCTCTGCGAGGCGCGGATCCCGGGCGTGCGGCCTGGCCAGCGGCACCGTCTCGGCGGGGAAGTCGCGCACGAAGGTGGGCCCGGTGAGGGCGCCCTCCACAAGGTGCTCGAACAACGCCACGACGAGGCGGCCCGCGCTCCAGTCGGGGTCGGCGGCGAGGCCGTGCGCCGCGGCGTGGCCGAGGAGGTCGGCGGCCGGGGTGCCCGGGTCGATCTCGGCGCCGAGCGCCGTGGAGACCGCGCCGTGCACGGTCACGGTCCGCCAGGGCTCGGCGAGGTCGCAGGAGAGGCCGGGACGGTCCAGCACGCTCGTGCCGAGCGCGGCCCGCGCCGCCTCGACGACCAGGTGCCGGACGAGGTCGGCCATCGTGTCGTAGGTCCCGCCGGGCTCGTAGGCCTCCAGCATCGTGAACTCGGGGCTGTGCCGCGCGGACAGGCCCTCGTTGCGGAAGCTGCGGCCCAGTTCGAAGACCGGGCCCGCGCCCCCGGCCAGCAGCCGCTTCAGGTACAGCTCCGGCGCGATCCGCAGATAGAGCGGCAGGTCATGGGCGCCCAGACGGGTGCGGAACGGACGGGCGGCGGCGCCGCCGTGGACGCGGTGCAGCATGGGCGTCTCGACTTCGAGGAAGCCCCGGGCGCGCAGCGCGTCACGGACCGCGCCGACGGCCGCCGCGCGCAGCCGCAGGAGGCCGACGTCCGTGACGGGTCCGCGCCGCCCCGCCTTCACCGAGCGGCCCGCCGGGCGCAGGCACTTGGCCAGCAGCGTCCACGAGGCGGCCGACACGGTCAGCTCGCCGGTGTCCGAGCAGATCACCTCGCCCCGGAGCCCGACGCGGTCCCCGACGTCGATGAGGGCCTTCCAGGCGGCATACGACGGCAGTGCGGCGGTGAGGAGGACCTGGACGTCCCCGGTCTCGTCGCGGAGGACGGCGAAGCACAGCCCGCCGTGCCGGCGCAGCCGGGTGATCCGGCCCGCGACCTCCGCGACGGCCCCCGTGCGCGTCCCCGGTTCCAGCCCGTCGAAGAGCTCGCGCAGGGCGTGCGCCGTGTGAGAACGCCCATAGGTCCGTGCGTAGGGCTCGATGCCCAGCGCGCGCGCTTCGGCGAGCTTGCCGTGCCTGGCCTCCTCCTCGTCCGACAGCCTGCGCGAAGGAGCGCGCGCGGCCTCCGCGGCCTCCTCCACCTCGTCGATGGCGGCGAGCAGCTCGGGCGACGCGGCGGCGACGGCCAGGGGAGGCTTGCGCAAGGTGGGCACGAACCCTTCGGCCCGCGCGGCGGCGAGTCCTATCCGGACGGCGTCGCGCGACGTGACGAAGCACAGATACCGGGGCACCCACTCGGGCCGGTACTTGGCGTTGGACTGGTAGAGCGATTCCAGCTGCCAGAAGCGCGACGCGAAGGACATCACCCAGTACCCCAGCCGTAGGACGGGTCCGGCACCGAGCTCCCCGCCCTGCTCGAAGACCGAGCGCAGGACGGCGAAGTTGAGCGAGATCCGCCGGACGCCCAGGGAGGGCGCCTCGGCCGCGAGGGTCGCCACCATGAGCTCGGTCAGCCCGTTGTCGGCGGTCCTGTCCCGGCGCATGAGGTCGAGGGAGAGGCCGGCCCGGCCCCACGGGACGAAGCTGAGCAGGCCCCTGCGCGTCCCGTCGCGGTCGAACGCCTCGACCATGACGCACCTGCCGTCGGCGCGGTCGCCGAGGCGGCCCAGGGCCATGGAGAAGCCGCGCTCGGTCGCCCCGTCGCGCCAGCGGTCGGCGTCGGCGACGAGCCCCGCCATCTCGCCGGGGTCGATCCCGGCGTGCCGCCGGACGCGCACGGTGTAGCCCGCGCGCCGCGTCCGCCGGACCGCCTGGCGCACCTGCCGCATGGCGTGGCCGGTCAGCCGGAACGCCGCGGGGTCGAGGACCGCCTCGTCGCCGAGGAGCAGGGCGCGCAGGCCGTGCCGGGCATAGGCGCCCGCGCCGCGCCTGCCCGCGCTGAGGACGCCGGGGATCCAGGCGTGCGCGCGGCACATGGCGAGCCAGGCCGCGATGGCGGAGTCCCAGTGGTCGGGGTCGCCGAGCGGGTCGCCGCTGGCGAGACAGACCGCGCCCTCCACCCGGTAGGAGACCGCGGCTTTGCCCTGGGGCGCCGCGCACACGTCCTTGTCCCGCCGGAGGGCGAAGTACCCCAGGGAGTCCTCTTCGCCGTACTCCGCGAGCAGTCTTCGGGCGGTCAGCTCTTCCTCGAAGGTGAGAATGGCCTCTCCGTGGGCGGGCTTGAACAGTGCCCAGACGGTGAGGACAAGGAGGCCTCCGCCGAGGACGCCCAGGACCCCGTCCACCCACGAGGGCACCTGCACGCCGACAGGGTGCCCGGTGACGGCGGCGCCGAAGGTGGACTGGGAGACGGCGTAGACGACATGGGTCCACCACCCGCCTACGGGGTCGGTGTCCGTGGCGGCGACCAGAAGGCCGCCCACGACGACGCCGACGACGAGGAACCCGGTGAAGACGCGCAGGGCAAGGCGTCTGTTGGCCCGGTCAGGGAGGGTGTCGAAGGTGTCGCGGGAGGCGAGGAGCCCGGCGAAGACCAGTCCGGTGGCCGCGGCGAGGAGGGCGTTGCCGGTCCGTCCGGTGGGGTCGAGGGCGGCGATCACCGACAGCAGGAAGACGGCGCCGAACAGGACGCACACGATCCGCCACGCGGCCTTCTTGCGTCTGCGGATGCCGTAGGACAGGAGCACGAGGGCCAGGCCATAGGGGAGACTGGGAGCCCAGCCGAGAAGTACCAGCCAGCGCAGCGCCCAGATGCCCAGAAGGTCCTGGATGAGATCCGATGAGATCCACGCGATTATGGACAGAAAACCAGACAGCCGGACATACCAGAACACTATGCTTGGCGCGACAGTCCGCCAGTGATCCAGTGCGTTCCGCATCTTTCCCCCGACAGGGAGCCGTACCCAATCCGTCCGTGACATCGCACGAACATCCGCCGTCTTCCGGCCGTCTAACGCAACCAGAGCGTGTTCCTCGCCGGGACGCCGCCAAAATGCACCTTCGAACCTGGATATGGTCGCTTCTATGCCGAACGAGACCCCGAGTGACCGGATGCTGGCACGTCGATACCGGTTGCACACCCAGGTCGGCAGGGGCGGCATGGGCACGGTCTGGCAGGCTTTCGACGAGGTGCTCGGC
Organism: Actinocorallia herbida; assembly: GCF_003751225.1. Lineage (NCBI taxonomy): Bacteria > Bacillati > Actinomycetota > Actinomycetes > Streptosporangiales > Thermomonosporaceae > Actinocorallia > Actinocorallia herbida. The sequence continues at coordinate 8,237,247 of NZ_RJKE01000001.1, read as the reverse complement.
CGGGACGTCGCGGTCAAGGAGGTCATCCTTCCGCACGGCCTGACGGACGAGGAGCGCGATCTCCAGCACCGGCGGACCTTCCGCGAGGCACGGACCGCCGCCCGCCTCGCCCATCCGGGCGTCGTCACCGTCTACGACGTGGTCGAGGAGGACGGCAGGCCCTGGATCGTCATGGAGCTGATCAAGGCCGACTCGCTCGACCGGGTGATCAAGGGCCAGGGCACCCTCGACTTCCGGCGGGCCGCCAAGATCGGCGGCCAGATGATCAGCGCGCTGCACGCCGCGCACGAGGCGGGCGTCCTGCACCGGGACGTCAAGCCCTCCAACGTGCTGCTGGCCGCGGGCGACCGCGCGGTCCTCACCGACTTCGGCATCGCCACCTCCACCGGCGACGCCACCCTCACCGCCACCGGCCTCGTCATGGGCTCGCCCGCGTACATCGCCCCCGAGCGCGCGCGCGGCAAGGTCGCCGGTCCGGCCTCGGATCTCTGGTCCCTCGGCATCACGCTCTACGCCATGGTCGAAGGCAGGTCGCCGTATGAGCGGCCGGAGCCGATGGCGTCCCTCATCGCGATCATCACCGACGAGGTGCCCGCGTCAGAGAAGTCGGGGCCGCTCAGGCAGGTCATCGAGGGCCTGCTGGACAAGGATCCCGAGACCCGGCTGACCACGCACGAGGCGGGCCGGATGCTCGACGAGATCGCCCGCGACGGCAAGATCAGCGGCGAGTACGCGCGGCCCGTCGCGCTGCGCTCCGAGCCCGCCGCCGATCCCGCGCCGACCACCGCCGAGCGCGTCCCGGCCACCGGTCTCGGCATGCTCGGCGACCCCACCACCGCCTCCCGGTCGTCCGGCAACCGCATGACCGGGCTGATCGTCGGGGCGATCGTGCTGGTCACCGTGATGATCGTCGGCGGCATCGCGCTCGCGAACAGCTTCAACGGCGACGAGGAGGGGGCCAAGCCGCCCGTCTCGACCGCCACGGAGACCCCCTCGGCGACGCCGAGTGACACCCGGACGCCCACACAGCAGCCCAGCCAGACTCCGTCGGCCACCGCGAGCGCCCAGACGCCTCCGACCGGATTCCGGCTGTACCAGGACCCGACCGGCTACTCCATGTTCGTCCCGGACGACTTCGGCGCGCCGGACAGGCAGAGCCTCGAGGCCCACTTCTTCGACGGCGCCGGCGGCGTACGCGTCCAGATCGGGCAGACGTCCGACCCGGGCGACAGCGCGATCGAGGACTGGAACGACAATGAGCCGAACCACAGCGGCTTCAATGGCTACCAGCTGCTGGGCATCGAGCCGACCGGAGACGGCCTGCCCGTTCCCAGCGCCGACGGCGTCGCCTCGGCCGACTGGGAGTTCACCTTCACCGGCAACGCGGGCGGCCCGATGCGCGCGCTGAACAGGGGCTTCATCATGGGCGACATGGGCTACGCCATCCTCGTGATGGCCCCGGCCGACACCTGGGACCAGACGATGAAGAAGCTCGAGCCGCTGTACGCGAGCTTCAAGGGCAAATGAGACGCCAGCCGACGATGGGGACCGCCGGATGACACAGGGCGAGGGAAGGCTGCTGGGGGCGCGGTACCGCCTGGATTCGGTGCTGGGCCGCGGCGGCATGGGCACGGTGTGGCTGGCCAAGGATGAGGTGCTCGGCCGCGAGGTCGCGGTGAAGGAGGTCATCGCCCCGCGCGGCCTCGAGGACCACGCCCGCGAGGTGCTCTACAAGCGGATGCTGCGGGAGGCGCGCGCCGCGGCGCGGCTGAGCCACCCGGGCATCGTCGTCGTCCACGACGTCGTGGAAGAGAACGGGGTGCCCTGGATCGTCATGGAGTACGTGCGGGCGCGCACCCTCCAGGACTCGCTGGACTCCAGCGGACCGCTCCCGGTCGACCGGGTCGCCGAGATCGGCGAGCAGGTGCTGGGCGCGCTGCGGGCCGCGCACGCCGCGGGCATCCTGCACCGCGACGTCAAGCCGGCGAACGTCATGCTCGCCGACGACCGGGTGATCCTCACCGACTTCGGGGTGGCGCAGCTCGAGGGTGACGCGGCCCTGACCCAGACGGGCATCGTCATGGGTTCGCCCGCGTACCTGTCGCCCGAGCGCGCCCAAGGGCTCAAGCCGGGTCCGGCGTCCGACCTCTGGGCGCTGGGGATGCTGATGTACGCCGCGTGCGAGGGCACCCCGCCGTTCGAGCGGCCGGAGGTGCTGTCGACCCTTGCGGCGGTGATGATGGAGCCGCTTCCCGAGCCGTCCCGCGCGGGGCCGCTCGTCCGGGTCATCACGGGGCTGCTGGACAAGGATCCCGAGGCGCGGCTGGACGCCGCGACGGCCGCCGAGATGCTGCACCGCGCGCACGCCGAGGCCAGGGCGGTCCCGGTGACCCCGGCGCCCAGGTTCGTGCCCGAGTCGCAGCGCAGCGGCGACACCTATGAGTCGCTGTTCAGGCCGATCGCCCCCGCGGTCGTCACCATGCCGGACCCCGGGAGGGCCGCCCGTCCGGCGCCTCCGCCGCCCGCCCCGCCGTCGGTGCCGACCCCTCGGAACGCCGAGACCCGGCCCGCGTACGGCGAGCAGTCTTCTTACGCGGAGCGGCCCGCGGCGCCGTCCCCGCCGACGGCCGGGCCGCGCCCCGCCGGGGGCCGGACCTCATGGCGGGTCCACCTCGCGCTGGCCGTCGCCGCGGTGATGCTCGTCGCGGGAGTCGGCTACGCGTTCCGGGACCAGATCCTCGGGACGGAGCAGACCCAGGAGGCGCTCGGGTACACCCTCACGCTCCCCGAGGGCTGGCGGCAGGCCCATCTGGACTCCAAGCTGAAGTACGCGACCTGGGAGGACCCGAAGACCGGCGCCTACGTGCAGCTCGACCTGCGGGACTGGTCCGACGGCGACGCGGGCGTGACGCCGAGTGACTCCTTCAAGGGCTACGGCGCGAAGTTCGAGGACTACGAGCAGACGGGCCTGCGGACCTTCTCGCTCGGCGGTACCGCCATGGCGGAGCTGCGGCACAGGTTCAGCAAGGGCGGCAAGTGGATGCGCGCGATCAACCGCAGGTTCATCTCGAACGACCGGCACGTTGCGCTGTTCGTCGTCTTCCCCGGCAAGACCTGGGGAAAGAACAAGACCACCGCCCAGAATATTCTGGATTCGTGTGCTTCGTGAGATGGTGGTGAGCCTGTTCTCCAGAGCCCGGGGGAGAGGCACGTTATGGAACAGGGTCCGGGGCGGCTGCTCGGCGGCCGGTACCGACTGCTGAGCGAGATCGGCCGTGGCGGCATGGGCGCGGTGTGGCGCGCCACCGACACCATGCTCGACCGCGACATCGCGGTCAAGGAGGTCACCTTCGGCCCCGGGCTCAGCCAGCGTGAGAAGGACGTGCTCAAGCAGCGCACCCTCCGCGAGGCCAAGGCCTCGGCCCGCCTCAACCACCCGAACGTGGTCACCGTGCACGACGTGGTGGAGGAGGAGGGGCGGCCCTGGATCGTCATGGAGCTGGTGCCCGCGCCCTCGCTCCAGGACATCCTCGACGCCGAGCGGACGATCGAGCCGCACCGGGCGGCCGAGATCGGCCTCCAGGTCCTCGATGCGCTGCGCGCCGCGCACGCCCGCGGCATCCTGCACCGCGACGTGAAGCCGTCGAACATCCTCATCACCGACGGCAGCCCCGCGCGGGTCGTGCTCACCGACTTCGGCATCGCGCAGATGGAGGGCGACGTCACCCTCACCCAGACGGGCCTGGTCATGGGGTCGCCCGCTTACATCCCGCCGGAGCGGGTGCAAGGCGAGCGGGCCACCGCGGCCTCCGATCTGTGGTCGCTGGGCGCGACGCTCTTCGCCGCGGTAGAGGGGTACGCGCCTTACGAGCGCCCGGACGCGATGGCGGCCTTGTCGGCGGCGCTCTCCGAGCCGGTGCCGCGGCCGCGCAACGCCGGCCGCCTGACCCGCGTCCTGGAGGGGCTGCTGGTCCGCGAGCCCGCCGCGCGGATGACCGGCGACCAGGCGATGCCGCTGCTGACGGACGTGTCGACGTCCCGGCCCAATCCGATGCCCACCCAGTACGACGAGACCGTCCTCGACCGGCCGCGCGACAAGGACGTGGCGCTGGAGACGGTGCTCGACCCGGCGGTGCGGCCGCTGCGGATCCCGCCCGCGCGGAGGGAGGCCGAGCCGGAGGCGCGGACCCTGCTGGAGCCGCACGGCTGGTCGCTGGAGCAGCAGCACATCCCGCCGCCGCAGCCGCCGCCGCCTTACGGCTACGTGCAGCAGCCCTACCAGACTCCGCCGCCCGCCCCGCTGCTCTCCGGCGACTCCGGAACGCGCCACACCATCGTCATCGCGGTGTCGCTCGTGGTCGTGGTGATCGCGATCGCCGTGGCGGTCGTCCTGCTGCGCTGACGCGTCAGCGCTGGTCGAGGCCGGACACGGTCGCCTTCGCCGCGGTGACCGCGGTTCCGGTGACGGTGACGTCGGTGAACATCATCACCGGGAGGACGAGCGGGGGCGGCGCGTCCGGCGTCAGGGTCATCGGCAGCAGGCCGAACGCCTTGCCGGTGATGCTGGCGGCGTACATGACGACGGAGCCGGAGAACCCGAACTCGGCGGCGCCTAGGGTCAGGCCGCCCGCGGTCTGGCGCAGCCCGGTGAGCTTCGCGGTGCTCATCGAGAACTTCAGCAGCCGCGCCGACCCGGTGGACGTCGGGAGGGTGACGACGCCGTCGTAGGTGAGCCCGGTCTGGGTGAGGACGTCGGCGGTCAGCGTGACGTCCTCGGTGTAGGTGGTGAACGGATCGGCCGGCGCGGCCTTCGTGTCGGCCGCGGGGACGGTGCAGTCCGCCGCCTTCCACGCCTTGTAGAAGGCGGCGGCCTGCTCCTGGGTGACGGTGGCGGCGTCCTTCGGGACCTCCGGACACGCGTCCTTCGCCTCGGTGTCTTTCGCGACGTCCGTCTCCGCGGCCTTGGCCTGCTCCCCGGCTCCGGCGCCTTCGCTCGGGGAGGCGGCGGCCTCGGTCGTCTCCTCGGTGGGCGACTCTTCGACGGACGGCGAAACGGACGCTTCGCCGGAAGGCGAAGGGGACGTCTCGGAGGAGGGCGACGGAGACGGAGCCGGGGAGGGCTCCGTCTCCGCCGTGGGAGCGGCCGCGGGGGAGGCGGCCGTCGTCCCGGGCGTCGCCGTCTGCGGCGTCTCCTCCGCGAAGGCGGGGGCGGCGCACAGCGCGGCGAGAAGCGACGGGAGCAGGGTCAGGGCCAGGGGCTTGGCGCGCACGGGGAGGTTCCTAAGGACGTCGGTCAGGAGACGAGGCCGGGGGCGATCTCGTCACGGGCGCGCTCGGCGCCGCCGTCGACGGCACCGTCACGGCCGGGCGCCCAGGCGAAGATCATGCCCGCGCCGACGACGCCCAGCAGCAGGCCGAGGAGGAACCCGCCGAGGTTGGAGGTGGGGAAGGACGCCAGCGCGGCGAGCATCGCGATGATCCCGTAGAAGTGCCGCTGGACCGGGTGGACCCAGGCCAGCACGCCGCCGGTGATGAGCAGGGCCCCGGCCAGCCAGGACGCGACGCCCGGCATGCCCTGGTGGATGCTCAGCGCCAGGGGCGCGAAGGGGATCGAGATGAGTTCGAGGCCCGCCAGGACGGCGAACACGCCACCCCAGAAGGGACGTGTCCGCCGCCACTGCCGGAATCCGGCGAGCGTCCTCGGGAGGGGAGCGCTACTTGCAGACATCGCCGCTTCCAACGAAGCGGAGGTTCAGGTTCGGGAGGTTGAAGGTGCCCGCGGTGGTCGCCCAGGCGGTCTGCTTCAGGTCGGTGATCTTCACCGTGTCGGCCTGCTGGCCGAACATGCCCGCGCCCTCCTTGGGGTCGGCGTGGATGTCGCCCGCGGCGTCCAGGGTGCTGGCGTCGCGGCCGATCTCCATGTCGCCGAACTCCGCGTCGCCGGTCAGGGTCGAGATGTCCAGGACGAGGTCGGTGGCGGTGACCGGGGTGCCGCCGTCGCCCGCGGTGAGGCGCAGCGCGAACGGGCCGAGCGAGACCGACTGGCACATGTTCTTGATCGTCGCCTTGCGGATGCCGGAGACCGCGACGGGGGTGGTGCTCTTGCCGGCGGGGGTCACGGTGCCGCCGTACTGAACGAAGCCCTCGCCCGTCAGTTCGTCGGCGGTGACCGTGAAGTTGCTGCCGGAGATCGCGAACGACGACGCGAGCGCGCCGGAGGCCGTCGCGAAGCCGAACGCGCCAACGACGAGGCCCGCCGGGACCATCATCAGGCCGAACCGCTTCCAGTTGACCCGGCCGGTCGCGGTGGATGCCGCATGCTTCATGTGGGGGTTCCCCAAACTCGGGATTAAAGGGGTGATTCCTGACACCCTTGGTCAGGCGTCCGTCAAGCTACTCCCAAGTACTTACTTTCGGCAAGTCATGAGATCGACCCCCATGCCTGTTGATCAGCGTAAATACCCAGCGGCGTCACCTGGCCGCCCGATATGGTCTAGACCAATCAGCCGCGCGCATGGTCACGTCCGGACAACAGTCAGGGCCGGGGGTGACGGGATGGTGCCGGTACGCGAAGATGTTCTTGGAAAAGTGGAGGTGCCACCTTGGCCGGCGACGTACGGATCACCGTCACGCGCACTCTGAGCAAGGACCAGCAGGCTCGGCGCGCCCGGCTGATCCAGGCCGCCCATGAGCTGGCGAGCGAGGGCGGCTACCCCGCGGTGACGATGCACGACGTGGCCGACCGCGCGGGCGTCGCCAGGGCGACGGTCTACCGGTACTTCTCCTCCAAGGACCATCTGCTCACCGAGGTCGCCGCCGACTGGGCCCGGGTCATCGAGGACATCGCCGGGGCCGCCGTCGGCGATCCGGTCGAGCGGCTGAGCGGGCTGCTCGAGGCGCTGGTGGGGATCGCCGCGGACAACCTCCCGCTGACCTCGGCGATCGTTCAGGCCGCGACCTCCGGGGACTCGGGCGTCGATGACGCGCGCAACGAGCTGTTCCGCTACGTCCGCGACAGGTTCGGTGGCGCCATCGACCCGGACCACACGATCGACGAGGTCGCGGGCGTGCCCGTCGAGGACGTCGAGGTGGTGATCGGGCACCTGGTGCTGTCGGCCCTCATCGGGCTGACCACCCTGGCCAGGCCGCGCGACGAGGTGAGCTCCATGGTCCGCACCGCGGCGATGCTGATCATGGGAGGCCGCTGACCGGCGCCCGTCCCGCGACCCCGTCGACTCCCGGCTTTGTCACCTGACTGACAAACTGTTCGGTGGTTTTGTCCGTGATGGTGGTGCGCAGCTGCGTACGCCCCGGTAACTTGCGATCCGCAACAGAACGGAAAAACAGGCGACACCCCCGGGAGGTGAGGCCATGTCCATCACGCTGGACGGCACGTCGCACAGGGCGTTCCCGCAGCTTCCCGGCGACTGGGACGCGTTCTTCGCCCCGTTCATCGGCGGGGTCGCCGATCAGATGATCGAGGAGATCAAGGCGGGCGTCCCGGAGTTCGCCCGGATGGAACCCGCCTACGTCACCAACATCCGGACCGCCGTCGAGGGCGCGCTCCAGCATTTCGTCCAGCTCATCACCGACCCCGACGCCTCGCTCGACAAGCTCACCGAGGTCTTCCGCTACATCGGCTGGGGCGAGGCGCGGGTCGGCCGCAGCCTCGACGACCTCCAGATCGCCATGCGGATCGGCGCCCGGGTCGCGCTGCGCCGGATCACCCTGGAGTCCGAGCGGTACGACCTGCCGCGCTCGTCGCTCGGCGATCTGGCCGAGGCGATCCTGCTCTTCCTCGACGAACTCGCCTCGGCCGCGTCGGCGGGCTACCACACCGCGAGCGAGCAGGTCGCCGGCGAGCAGTCCCGGCGCAGGCGGCGGCTGCTGGACATGCTGCTGTCGGACCAGACGCCCTCGCCCTCGGCGATCGCCGACGCGGCCCGCGACGCCGGATGGCGGCCGCCCAGGTCCGTCGCGGCGGTGGCGCTGCGCGAGCGGCGCACCGAGGAGTACCTCCAGCCCGCGCTGCCGCCGGACGTCCTCATGGACCTCAACCGGCACGAGCCGTGCCTGATCGTGCCCGACCCCGACGGCCCGGGCCGCAGGCAGGCCCTGGAGACGGCGCTGCGCGACTGGTCGGCGGCGATCGGCCCGACGGTCGAGCTCACCGAACTCGGCAACTCGCTGCGCTGGGCGCGCGAGGTGCTGGCGCTGGCGCACCGCGGCGTGGTGCCCGACGACGGCCTCATCCGCTGCGTCGACCACCTGCCGAGCCTCGTCGTCTTCAAGGACGAGGACCTCGTCTGGACGGTCGCCCGCGCGCGCCTGGCGCCGCTGCTCGACATCCGCGCCCGGCACCGCGACAGGCTGGCCCGCACCCTGCTGGCCTGCCTCCAGAACGGGTTCAACGCCACCGAGGTCGCCGCGCGCCTCCACGTCCACCCGCAGACCGTCAGGTACCGCCTGCACCAGCTCGAGGAGCTGTTCGGCGACCAGCTCTACGACCCCGAGGCGCGGATGGCCTTCGAGATGTCGCTCCGCGTCTGGCTGACCCTGCACGCCGAAGGCCGCGAGGCCTAGGCACGGGTTTCGGGCCCCGCCCGGCTGAGGCCGGGCGGGCGCCCGTCAGTCGGCTTCGGGGACCTCGACGACCCGCAGGTCGGCGTCCAGGATGACGAGGTCGGCGCGCCTGCCGGGGACGAGCGCGCCCCGATCGGCGAGGCCGAGCGCCTGGGCGGGGACCGCCGAGGCGTAGCGCGACGCGGTCTCGATGGGGATGCCGACGTCCTGGACGGCCCTGCGCAGGGCCGCGTCCATCGTCAGGGTGCTGCCGGCCAGGGAGCCGTTCTCGACGAGCCGGGCGGTGCCGTCCTCGACCCGCACCCGCATCGCGCCGAGCAGGTACTCGCCGTTGCCCATCCCGGTCGCGTCGATGGCGTCGGTGATGAGGGCGAGGCGGCCGGGCGCGATCCGGTCGATCATCCGGACGATCGCCGGGTCGAGATGGATGCCGTCGTTGATGATCTCGAGGACCACCCCGGCGGACTCGGCGGCGGCCACGACCGCGCCGGGCTCGCGGTGGTGCAGCCCCCGCATCCCGTTGAAGGCGTGCGTGACCAGCGACGCGCCCGCGGCGAAGGCGGCCTTGGCCTGCGCGTAGGTGGCGTCGGTGTGCCCGACCGCGGCGACGACGCCGCGGGAGACCAGCTCGCGGACGAGGTCGATGCCGTCCTCGCCGGTCTCCTCGTTCACCAGTTCCGGCGCGACGGTGACCTGCCTGACCGTGCCGCGCCCGGCGTCCAGGAGCAGCCGCAGGTCGGCGAGGCTCGGCGGGCGCAGCGCCGCGGGGTTCTGCGCGCCGCAGCGCGAGTGCGCGAGGAACGGGCCCTCGAAGTGGCAGCCCGCGACCAGGCCCTCCTCGGTGAGGTCGGCGATCCAGCCCGCGGCCTCGGCGAGGTCGGGCAGGGGCGCGGTGACGAGGCTGACGAGCGTCGTGGTCGTGCCGTGCGCCCGGTGGAAGGCGACCGCCTCGCGGATCGCGGCCTCGGACGTCATGGCCGAGTGCCCGCCGCCGCCGTGCACGTGCAGGTCGACGAAGCCGGGCAGCAGCCACGCCCCGGCGAGGTCCCGGCCCCGCCGGTCGCCGGTGCCGACCCCGGTGATGCGGCCGTGTTCGGCCTCCAGCCAGCCGCGGCCGATGACCCCGGTGGGCGTGACGATCCTTGCGTTGGTGTAGACGGTCATGGCACCCGGGTGAAGAAGCGGTCGACGGTGATCTTGCGTCCGTCGAAGGAGAAACCGGACTTGAGAGTGAGGGACTTGCCCTTGCAGGTGAACGACGACTTGATCGGCGCGATGCTCTCCTGGCCGCCACCGCGGTAGGTGGTGCGCAGCTTCCAGCTCCGCTCGGGGCCCAGGTTCGCGACCTGGCTCCGCCCGATGGCGCCGCCCTCGGCGGTCTTGGGCTTGAGCCGGACGCTTCCCGACGCGGATCCCTTGACGGTCGCGTCGAACGAGAGCAGCTTGGTGTACTTCGTCCAGGCGGACCAGTGGATGCCTTCGACCTCGCCGGTCGTGGTCTCCTTGGCCGACTTGTTGAAGTCGTAGCGCACGGACGTCCGGGCGATGGTCAGCTTCACGCCCGCGCCGCCGTGCACCTCGGTGTAGGAGTCGTCGGCGATGACCGTGCCGGACATGCCCGTCTGCTTCCAGGTGCCGATGACGCACCCCTTCGGCGCGGCGGAGGCGGCCGACGCCGGGGCGACGACGCAGAGGCCGATGACGGCGGCGGCGAGCGCCGCGCGCGGTGCGAACACTGAGACCACGGGGACCACTGTGACTCCTCGCTCGGGAACAGGCGCCCAACCTATAGCGGACGCGACGGGCACGACAGCCGAACCGGATGAACGCCGCGTGAGCGCCTCCCTGCCGGGAAGCACCCCAACGGGCCGCACGTCCGGACGGCTCAGGAGATTCGGGTGAAGACGCGTTTGACCGTCGTCTTCTCGGCGCCGTAGGTGATCGTCGAGTTCAGCGTCAGCTTCTTGCCGGCGCAGGTGAACGACGCTTTGGCCGGGGAGACCGACTCCGAGCCTCCGTCGCGGATGTTCTCGGCGAGGCGCCAGGTCAGCGGGTCGCCCGCGGTCGGGCTGGTGATCTTCGACGTCCCGGTGGCGCCGCCCTTGACGGATTTGGGCTTGGCCGTCATGGTGCCGGCCTTGGCGCCCTTGACCGTCGCGGTGAAGGTCAGCTTGCCCTTGTACTGTGTCCAGCCCTTCCACTTCGTGCCGGACGCGGTGATCGCGGCGTTCTCCCGCGCGGAGCCGGTGAAGTCATAGGCGAGCGACTTCCGCTTGACGGTCAGCTTGACGCCCTTGGCACCGCTGGTCTTCGCGCGGTAGTTCACGCCGACGGTGTCGGACGAGTAGGTGGTCTGCTTCCACTTGCCGAGCACACAGGCAGCGGGCGCGGCAGTGGCGGGCGCGGCGGTGCCGGTGAGCACACCCGCGCCGAGGACGGCGGCGAGCGCTGCGGCCCGCGCCTTCCGGTTTCCGATGACGAACAAGACGCCCTCCAACCTTCGAAGCTGCCCCAACCTACCGATCACGCCCTTTCCACCGACACCCGGTCGCCGGAAAGAGACCCGGCCGGAGGTCAGCGGCACAGCGGGGCGGCCAAGGGCAGGGCCCGGCTGGACGCTCCGACTTCGAGGGTGAAGCAGCCGTGCGGAACCTTCCAGCCGCCCTTCCAGACGGAGAGGGCGCGCTTGTCGAGGGTGAAGGTGACGCGGCGGGCCTGGCCCGGCTTCAGCTCGAGCCTGGTGAAGCCCTTGAGCTGCCGCGGCGGCTCGCCCGCGGTCCGCGGGAAGGTGAGGTAGAGCTGCGGGACCGCGGTGCCCGCGCGGGCCCCGGTGTTGGTGACGGTCACCTGGACCCGGTCGCCCTTCACCTTGATGCCGCTGTACTTGAACGTCGTGTACGTCAGGCCGTGACCGAAGGGATAAGCGACGGGCGTCTTGCGCGCGTTGACGCGGCGGTAGCCGACCTGGAGCCCTTCGGTGTACCGGACGGTCCCGCCCTTGGCGGCCTTGACGTCCTTGACGGGGAACGTGACGGGAAGCCGTCCGCCGGGCTCGGCGTCGCCGTACAGGACGCGGGCGACCGCGCTCCCGCCGCGCTCGCCCGGGTACCAGGCCTCGACGACGGCCGCGGCCCGTCCGCGCCAGGGGGTGAGCACCGGGCCGCCGGTCTGGAGGAGCACGACGGTGTCGGGGTTGGCCGCGGTGACGGCGCGCACGAGCGCGTCCTGGTTCTCCCGGTCGGGGGCGCCGCACGTCAGCTTGAGGCACTTGAGGTCCGCGGCCTCCTCGCGCTGGTCGGCGACGACGACCACGGCGACCTTGGCGGCGCGTGCCGTCGCGGCGGCCTGGCCGAGGTCGGACCCGTCGGCGTAAGTGACGGGCCCGCCTGCGCGCGCTTGGAGGCCCGCAAGGACCGTGACGGGGTCGCGCGGGGTGACCTGGGAGGAGCCGATACCGCTGATGTACTCCCCGGCGGCCGAGCCGATGACGGCGAGGCTCGCGCCTTGCGCCAGTGGCAGGACGCCGTCGTTCTTCAGCAGGGTGATGCCGTCCTCGGCGATCGACCGCGCGGTCAGGTCGTGCGCCCCGACGTCGATGGTCTGCGGCTGGTCGGGGTAGGCCGCGCGGTCGAAGACGCCGTACGCGAAGAGGGTGCGCAGGTAGTTCCGCACCCGCGCGTCGATCTGCCCGGCGGTGATCTTCTTGTCGCGCAGGGCGTCGGTCAGCCTGTCCTTGCTGTAGACGAGCCCGATGGGCATCTCCACGTCCATGCCGCCCTGCACGGAGGCGACGGTGTTCTTCGCGCCGACGAGCCAGTCGGAGGCCACGAAGCCCTGGAAGCCCCAGTTCCCGCGCAGCACCTTGCCGAGGAAGGTCCCGTTCGCGCAGGACGCCTTGCCGTTGACCTTGTTGTAGCCGCACATGACGGCCGCGGCGTCGGCGGCGCGGACCGCCTTCTCGAACGGGGGCAGGTAGATCTCGCGCAGCGCGCGGGTGCCGACGACCGCGTTCATCGTGTAGCGGTCGGTCTCCTGGTTGTTGGCGGGGTAGTGCTTCACCATCGCCATGACGCCGCGCCCCTGGGCCGCCGTGATCCAGGAGGCGCCGAGTTCGGCGGTGAGGTAGGGGTCCTCGCCGTATGCCTCGTAGGAGCGGCCCGCGTTGGGGAGCCGCATGATGTCCAGGGCGGGGCCGAGAATGATGTCGTTGCCTTTGCGCCTGCCCTCGTCGCCGACGACCCGGCCGTAGCGGGCGGCGTCGCTTCGGGAGAAAGACGCGCCGAGGGCGATGGGGGCGGGCATCGCGGTGCCTTCGCCCTGTCTGATCCCGGCGGGGCCGCCCCCGGCCATGCGGACGGTCGGCACGCCGAGCCTGGCGATGCCCTGGACGGTCCCCTCATGCGCGTTCGCGTTGTTCTGGGTCTGCAGCGGGCCGAGTGCGTCGTCGCCCGCCATCATCCCGATCTTCTCCTCCAGTGTCATCGCCTTGAGAAGGAGGCGGGCGCGCTTGTCGGGCTTCAGGTCCCGGTCGCACCAGGGCCGCGCGGAGATGCCGCCGCACGGCCCCGGCGCGGCGGCCGACGAGCCGGAGACCGCCACGAGCGGCACTCCGAGCAGGGCGATAAATGCCACGACGGCGCTTCGCGAAATCACAAGCGGTCATTATGTCCAGCTCATTACCGACGGTGGAACCGGCATTTCATAACGAGTCAGGCATTTTCCCGAGTGACCCGGACTGACTTGGATTGTTACCGGGGGGATCGCAGGCACTTGGGGGACGATGGGTGCCGGACCGGTGACTTTCGGTGAACGAGACGAGCCGGGTGGGCTCAGTGGACAAGGACGTTCGGTGGGGGACATGTCATCTGTCGCGGTCGGGGTCCGGGTGGTGGAGCGCAATCCCGTGCTGGAGCTGGGGGTGGCCGCCCTGCTCCGCGGGGCCGCCGGGATCGAGCTGGTCGCCGACCGTGCCGCCCGGCCCGTCCGGGAGGGCGGCGGCGAGGAGAAGGGGGACGGGGAAGAGGAAGAGGGGGAGGCCGCGGTCGTGGTGGTGGGGCTCGAAGGGCCGCGCGGCCTCGCCGAGGTGGAGCGCCTCGCCGCCGTGCACAAGGTCGTGGTGCTCGCCCCGGAGGAGAGTCCGGCGCTGCTGGTCAGGGCGCTGCGCGCGGGCGCTCACGCGGTGCTGGCGCATGGGCACTTCGGTGCGGCGGAGCTGGCCGAGGCGGTCGCGGCGGCCGCGCAGTCCCGCGGCTACCTGTCGCCGCCGGTGGCGACCGCCCTGGTCGACTGGCTGCACGGAGGGTCACCGGAGGCGCCGGGGCGGACCCGCGGATTCGGCCACAGCCTGACGCCGCGCGAAGCGGAGGTCATGGAATTGATCGCCCGCGGCTGGTCGAACCGCCGCATAGCCAGCGAGCTTTACATATCCGAGAAAACGGTGAAGAACCACGTCCACCAGATCTACCGCCGTCTGAAGGCCGACGACCGCGAGCACGCCGTCGCCCGATGGCGGGTCCTAGGACCGGCCCGTTCATGAAACGGGACCCGATTCTCCCCCACGGCATGTGCCGGATGAAAGACGCTACACACGGCAACAAGCTGATTACGGAGGAGACTCTATGAAAGGTCCCGGCATACGGGTCCTGTCGGTGTTCGCACTGACCGCGGGCCTCGTGGCCCTGCCCACGGCCGCCCAGGCCGCGGGGCCGCGGATCGACCTCAAGGTCCTCGTGGTGACCGACGGGTCGAGCCCGTCCGTCGCGGCGATGGCCGCCCAGCTCGACAGCGAGGGCGTCCCCTACGACCTCGTGGACCTGAGCGCGCCAGGCCGTCCCGCCATCACCCGCGCGTTCCTCCAGGACACCGTCGGCGGCGCGGCGCGGGCCAAGTACCAGGGCGTCGTCCTCCCGAACGCGGCCCCGTTCGGCGACGCCGCCGAGATGACCGCGCTCGCCGAGTTCGAGCGGCAGTTCGGCGTCCGGCAGATCAGCTCGTACGTGTACCCGACCCCCGACGTCGGCCTGGACTACCCCTCCAGCGCCGGGGAGCTGGACGGCACCACCGCGGAGCTGACGGCCACCGCCAAGGCCGGCGCCTTCCGCTACCTCAAGGGCGGCGTGCCTTTCGAGAACCTGGCGCCCTCCGTCCCCGAGACCTACGGCTACCCCGCCACGCCGCTCCCCGACGCGGCGGGAGCGCACTTCGAGCCCTACCTCACCTCCGGAGGCAAGACCCTCGCCGGGGTGTACAGCAGCGGCACCAGGTCCCAGATGGTGCTGACGTTCAGCGCCAACCAGTACCAGACCCAGTTCCGCGCGCTCGGCCACGGCCTCGTCACGTGGCTCACCAAGGGCGTCCACCTCGGCATCAACCGGCAGTACTTCAGCGTCCACGTGGACGACGTCTTCGCCCGCGACGCGAGGTGGAGCGGCGACCAGAACTGCACCCCCGGCGAGAACTGCACGGACCCCTCGGTCACCACCCCCGACATCCGGATGACCCCCGCAGACGTCACCGCGGCCGTCGACTGGCAGGCGCAGCGCGCGTTCCCCCTGGACCTGTACTTCAACGGCGGCACGAGCAAGGAGATCGTGGCGAACGAGGGCGGCGACCCCCTGCTGACCGCGTTCAAGCAGCAGCGGACGAAGTTCCGCTGGGCCAACCACACGCTCGACCACACTTACCTCGGATGCGAGCAGGACTTCACGGTCAGCCCCTGGGCGTGCAAGAAGGACGCCCAGGGCAAGCCGGTGTGGCAGACCCGCGCCTACCTCAAGGCCCAGATCGCCGACAACCGGACCTGGGCCGCCGGCCAGGGCTTCGCGCTCCAGGCCGACGAACTGGTGACCGGCGAGCACTCCGGCCTCAAGATCCTGCCGCAGCAGCCCGAGGACAACCCCAACCTCGCCCTCGCCGCCGCCGACACCGGCGTGAAGTGGCTCGGTTCGGACGCCTCCCGCGACTTCGACCAGCGCGCCGTCGGCGCCGCCCTGACCGTCCCGCGCTACCCGATGGCCAACTACTTCAACGTGGGCACCGCCGCGGAGATGGCCGACGAGTACAACTGGATCTACACCTCCAGGGCCGACGGCGGCAGCGGCATCTGCGAGGACAACCCGCAGATCATGACCTGCATCGACCCGCTGGACCCCGCGACCGGCTACCTGGGGCACATCGTGCCGCTGGACGCCAGGATCACCCTCGCGCACATCCTCCGCAACGACCCGCGGCCGCACTACGTGCACCAGTCCAACATGGCAGAGGAGCGCATCCTCTACCCGCTGCTCGACCGGGTGCTCGCCGACTACGGCGCGCTGTTCGCGGCCAACAGCCCGCTGGTCAACCAGCGGATGCGCGACAACGGCGCGGAGCTCAAGCGGCAGGCCGCCTGGCGCGCCGCGAGCAAGCAGGTCACCGCCTACCTCCAGGACGGCAAGGTCAAGGTCTCCGGCGCGCCCTCCGGCGTCCAGGTGCCGGTCACCGTGCCCGAGGGCACCAGGACGGGGCTGCTGAACCTCGTCGTCTTCGGCGAGAAGTACGCGGGTGAGCGCTCGGCCTACCAGACGGGCGCCGTCACCCTCACGGTAGGTGCGGCGACGGTATGAAGATCACCCTTGTCACCGAGGGCACCTACCCGCACGCGTTCGGCGGGGTGAGCGTGTGGTGCGACCAGCTCGTGCGCGGCATGCCCGAGCACGACTTCCGGGTCGTCGCGCTCACCGGCACCGGCCTGGAGAAGCGGGTGTGGGACCCGCCCGCGCATGTCCGCGTCGAGCCCTTCGCGCTGTGGGGCCCGGCCCCGCGCGGCAGGCGGCGGGCGGGCAAGGCGGCCCGCTCCTTCGCCGACGCCTTCCGTGCCCTGCTGGCGCTGACGGCACGGGGCGCGGAGGCGCCCGGGGGAGCAGGCGGCCGCGCCGCCGACACCGCGGAGACCGCCGAGTTCGACGGGGTCCTGCGTGCCCTGTTCGACCTCGGTCCCGGACTCGTGCCTGCCCTGGGTGACGAGGGACCCGTCGTCTGGCTGATGGAGGAGTGGGCGCGCAAGGCGATGCCCGAAGGGATCCGCCCGAGCGTGCACGACGCGCTCACCGCGGTCTCCCTGCTGGACCACGCGCTGCGCCCGCTGGCCCTTCCCCAGCCGAAGGACGACCTGACGCACGTCGTGTCCAACGGCGTCGCGGTGCTGCCCGCCCTCGCGGCGAAGTGGGCGCACGGGACGCCCATCTGCCTCACCGAGCACGGCATCTACCTGCGGGAGCGCTACCTCGGCTACGCCCGCGGCTACACCTGGCCGGTGAAGGCGCTCATGCTGCGGTTCCTGCGGCTGCTGTGCGCCGAGGGCTACCGGACGGCCGACCTCATCACCCCCGGCAACCGCTACAACCAGCGCTGGGAGGTGCGCTGCGGCGCCCGTCCCGAGGCCATCCGGACCATCTACAACGGGGTGGACCCCGGCGCGTTCCCCCCGGCCGGGCCGGAACCCGCCGTGCCCACCTTGAGCTGGGCCGGGCGGATCGACCCGATCAAGGACCTGGAGACCCTCATCCGGGCGTTCGCCCTGGTCCGCAAGGAGGTCCCCGAGGCGGTCCTGCGGCTGTTCGGGGGCGGCGACGCCGGATACCGCGCGAAGTGCGAGGCGCTGGCCGCCAAGCTCGGCGCGGCCGAGGCCGTCACCTTCGAGGGGCGGGTGGACGACATCCGCGACGCCTACGCGGCGGGGACGGTGGTGATGCTCTCCAGCATCTCCGAGGGCTTCCCCTACACCCTCATCGAGGCGATGACCTGCGGCAGGCCCACGGTCTCCACCGACGTGGGCGGCGTGGCCGAGGCGGTCGGGCCGGACTCCCGGGGGCGGGAGTGCGGCCTGGTCGTGCCGCCGCGCGATCCGGCGGCGATGGCCGAGGCGGCCCTGGGGCTCCTGCGCGACCGGGCTGGGCGCAGGAGCATGGGCGGCGCGGCGCGGCGCCGCGCGCTGGAGGACTTCACCGTCGACCAGGCGGTCGCCTCCTTCCGCACGGTCTACGCGGAACTGGCCGGCGCCCGGCCGCCCGCCGCGCGAGAGCCGGTGGGCGCATGACCGAGGTGCTCACCCGCTTCGACGACCTGGGCGACGACCTGCCCGACGGCCTCGTCCCCGACGAGACGGAACTGCCCGAGGGCCTTCCCGGTCTCCTGGCCTCCGCCGTCGACCCGCTGGAGGTGACCGCGGCCCTGGAGGCCGAAGGCTTCGGCGACAGGGCGGCCCACCGATACGGATTCGACGACGTGTTCACCCTCGCCCAGCGGCTTTACGACACCTCGGTCCGGCGGCCCCCGCGGCCGATCTCCCACGACAACCCGTGGGCCGCCGAAGGACCCCTGTGGAAGACGGCTCTGCGTTATCTCCTGCGCGGGGTGCTGTTCGGGCTCCCCGGCCTCGGCTACGTCGCGGCGGGCCCCCTGCTCGGGCAGCGCTCCGGTGGTCTCGTGCTCACCCTTTCGCTCGTCCTGTGCTGGCCCGTCTCCCAGGGCGTGGCGGCCATCGCCTACTCCCGGACGGACGGGGCGCGCAGGCGAATCCTCGCCTTGGGCGTCCTGGTAGGCACCCCGCTGCTGTCCCTCGTGGCGGCGGCACTGGGGATCGCGGTCGGATCGGGTCCGGCGATCATCGCCGTCGCCTGCGCGCAGAGCTTCTATCTGCTGGCCGCGACCGCCGCGCTCGTCATGGGCGCCGAGCTATGGCTGCTGGTCTGCCTGCTGCCGGGCACCGCGGTCACCCTCGCCGGGCTCGCCTGGCAGTTCCAGGTGTTCGGCTGGGCCCTCACCGGGCTGTCCGTGGCCGCGCTGGCGCTCGAGCGGACCCGCGGCGGCGAGGACCCCGGCGTGAGCTGGGTGATGGCCGCCAGGGCCGTGCCCTACGCGGCGTTCGGCCTGCTCGCGGGCGGCCTGCTCACCTTCACCATCGTCGCGGCCTACGGCGGCTACGGGGCCCCGGCCCCGGCGACCAGCGCCGCCATGGTCGCGCTGTCGGTGGCGATGGGCCCCGCCGAATGGCTGCTCACCGCGTTCCGGGCGCGCGGCCACGGGCTGCTGCACACCTCGGGCACCCCGCGGGCCTTCGCGGCGGGCGCGCGGAGCGCCTTCGGCGACCTGCTCGCCCGCTTCCTCCTGGCCTTGGCGCTGCTGCTCGGCACCGCCATCGGGATCGCCGGCCCGACGTCGGGGGAGGGCCGGGTCTTCGTGTGCTTCCTGCTCCTCGGCGGGGCCTTGGTCGTCGCGCTGATGCTCCAGTCGTTCGGCCGCACCGCGGCCCCGGTCGGGCTGTGCGCGGGCGCGCTGCTCGCCGAGACCGCGGTCCTCATGACCGCCGCGCCCGATCCGGGCGCGGTCCAGCTCCACGGCGCCGTCCTGCTCTTCACGGCGCTGCTCGCCTACGCGGTCGTGGTGCTCGGGCGCACCACGACGCACCGGTGAGACCCCTCAGATGACGCACTTCAAAGACGAAGAACGGACTCGTACATGCAGAACCTCGTCGCGGTGACCGGAGCCGACGGCTTCATCGGCTCCCATCTCGTGGAGCACCTCGTGGCACGTGGCCACCGGGTGCGGGCCATGGCCCAGTACAACTCCCAGGGCTCCTGGGGCTGGCTCGACACCCTCGCCCCCGACGTCCTCACGCAGGTCGAGGTGCAGCTCGGCGACGTGCGCGACCCCGGGTCCGTCGGCGCGCTCGTGGACGGCGCCGACGCCGTGCTCCACCTCGCCGCGCTGATCGCGATCCCGTACTCCTACCGGGCCCCGCGCAGCTACGTCGACACCAACGTGACCGGCACGCTCAACGTGCTGGAGGCGGTGAAGGAGCACCGGACGCCGCGCATGGTGCACACCTCCACCAGCGAGACCTACGGGACGGCCAGGACCGTCCCCATCGCCGAGACCCACCCGATCCAGACGCAGTCCCCGTACGCGGCGTCCAAGGCGGCCGCCGACAAGCTGGTGGAGAGCTACCACGCCAGCTTCGGCCTGCCCGTGGTGACGCTGCGGCCGTTCAACACCTTCGGCCCCCGCCAGTCGGCGCGCGCGTTCATCCCCACCGTCATCTCCCAGATCGCGGCGGGCATGACGGAGATCAAGGTCGGCGCGCTCAGCCCGACCCGCGACTTCACGTACGTGCGCGACACCGCGTCGGCCTTCCACGCCGCGATGGTCGCCCCCGGGATCGAGGGCGAGGTGTTCAACGCGGGCGTCGGCGGTGAGATCTCCATGGGCGACCTCGCCGCGACGATCGCCGAGGCCATGGGCAGGCCCGAGGTCCGGTTCGTCAGCGAGGCCGAGCGGATGCGGCCCGACGCGTCGGAGGTGATGCGGCTGGTCTGCGACTCGACCCGGCTGCGCGAGGCCACCGGCTGGCGGCCCGAGCACACGCTGCGGGACGGCCTCGCCGAGACGGCCGCGTGGCTCACCGGCAACCTCGACCGGTACCGCCCCGGCGTCTACGCCGTCTGACCACGCCCCTCACGTCGCGTCCGAACTTCTCTGATCTGCGAAAGGCCCGTCACATGCACGCTGTCATCCTCGCCGGGGGCAAGGGCGTCCGCCTGCGGCCGTACACCACGACGCTGCCGAAGCCGCTGGTCCCGATCGGCGACCAGTACTCCATCCTGGAGATCGTCCTGCACCAGCTCGCCGCGCAGGGCTTCGCCTCGGTCACCCTCGCCATCGGGCACCTCGGCCACCTGATCCGCTCCTACGTGGGCGACGGGGAGCGCTGGGGCCTGCGCGTCGACTACGCGCCCGAGGACTCGCCGCTCGGCACCATCGGCCCGCTGCTCGCCATGCGCGAGCTGCCCGACGACTTCCTGGTGATGAACGGCGACATCCTCACCGACCTGCGCTACGGCGAGCTGCTCGCCACCCACCGCGCGGCGGGGGCGCACCTGTCGGTCGCGACCTACCGCCGCGAGGTCAAGATCGACTTCGGCGTGCTCACCACCACCGCCGGCCGGATCACCGAGTTCGCCGAGAAGCCCAGCTTCGACTACCGCGTGAGCATGGGCGTCTACGCGCTGAACCGCGCGGTGCTCGACCGGTACACCCCGGGCCTGCCGCTCGGCTTCGACGAGCTCGTCCTCGACCAGCTCGCCGCGGGGCAGGGCCCCCTCGACTTCGCCTTCGAGGGCTACTGGCTCGACATCGGGCGGCCCGACGACTACGACCGCGCCAACGCCGAGTTCGACGCGCTGCGCCCGGCCCTGCTCGGGAGCCGCGGATGAGGCGGATGCTCCTGCTCGGCGCCACCGGGTTCCTCGGCGGGCACGTCGCGGACCGCGCCTCGGGCTGGGAGGTGGTCACCGCCTCCCGCACCGAGGACGCCGCCGACGTGAAGCTCGACCCCTCCCACGACGCGATGTGCGAACTCGTCAGGCGGCTGCGGCCGAGCGCCGTCGTCAACTGCGCGGGCGCGGTCTCCGGCACGCCCGCCGACCTCGTCGCGGGGAACGTCACCCTGGTGTCGGCGCTGGCCGAGGCCGTCCGGACCGAGGGCGGCAGGCTCGTGCACGTCGGCTCGGCCGCCGAGTACGGGCGGGTCACCGAGGGCGTGCCCGTGTCCGAGTCGACCGCGCCCAGGCCGGTCGGCGCCTACGGGATGACCAAGCTCGCCGGGACCGAACTCGCCCTCAGCGTGCCCGGCTCGGTCGTGCTGCGGGTGTTCAACCCGATCGGGCCGGGCGCGCCCCGGGCGTCGCTGCTCGGCGGGGTAGCCGGGCAGCTCGCCGACGGCGCCTCGGAGGTGCGCACCGGGCCGCTCGGCGCGGTCCGCGACTACGTCGACGTCCGGGACGTCGCCGACGCGGTGCTCGCCGCCGCGGCCAGGGCCGCCACCGGCATCCTCAACGTCGGCAGCGGCACCGCCACGGTCTCCCGCGACCTGGTGCGCTCCCTGCTCGCCCTCGTCCCCGGCCGCACTCTCGCCGAGGACGGCGACGGCTCGGCGAGGTCGGCCGCGGTGCCCTGGCAGCGCGCAGACCTCGGCACCACCACCGCCGCACTCGGCTGGACCCCCGTGACCCCCCTGGCGACCTCCGTCAGGGACCTCTGGGAGAGCCCTTGCTGAGCAGGCGCAACATGTTGTGCGCGATGTCGGCGGCGGCCGTGCCGTCGCCGGCCTGCGCCCTCGGGCCGCGCGTCATCGTCCCCGCCTACTTCGCGCCGCACGTGCGGCCCGGCCTGTGGGAGCGGGTGTGCGACGCGCGGCTGCGCTGCGTCGTGCTCAACGTCGCGAGCGGTCCCGGCACCGCGCCCGACCCGGTCTTCGCCCGCGCGCGGGACCGGATCGCGGCGCGGCGCGGGACCGTCGCGGCGTACGTGGACGTCTCCTACGGCCGCCGCGACGCCGGACTCGTCCTCGCGGATCTCAAGCGCTACCGGCGCTGGTACGGCGTCACCGACGTCTTCTTCGACCAGGTCCCGGCGGGCGTCGACGGCCTGGCCTACATGCACCGCGTCACCGGCAAGGCCCGTGACGCCGGAGCCGGGCTCGTCGTGTTCAACCACGGCACCTACCCGGATCCGGCCTACCTGGCCCTCGCCGACGTCCTCGTCACCTTCGAGGGCCCCGTCACCGCCTACCCGTCGGCCGAACCGCCCGCCTGGACGCTGCTCAGCGACCCGGGCCGCTTCTGCCATCTCGTCTACGGCTGCCGCCCCGAAGACCTGGAGGTCGTCACCGCCCTCGCCCGCCGCCGGAACACCGGCGTCCTTTACATCACCGACCGCGCCGGTGCCAACCCCTACGACGGCCTGCCGTCCTACTTCGAACGGCTCGTCGGCGGCTGACCGCCGACGGAAGCCACGCACCCATACGGAGCCGGGAATGCTCGACCTGAGACTGCGCGACACCCTCGACACCTCTCCGCTGCTCGCCTCCCGCCGCGGCCTCGTCGGCAGAGACGCAGAGCTGCGGGAGCTGGCAGGGCTGCTGCCCGCCTACGGCGCACTGACGCTCACCGGGCCCGCGGGCATGGGCAAGTCCGCCCTCGCCCGCGGCCTCGCCGGGCTGCTCGGCCCGCGCTACCCGGACGGCTGCGCGTTCGCCGACTGCGCCGCGCTGCCTCCGGACGCGGCCTCAGGCGCCGCCGCCGACCTGCTCCTGTCCGCCCTGCGCCTGGGCAGAGGACCGTCCGGGCCGCTCTCGACCGTGCTCGGCGCGGTCCGGGACCGGCGCGCCCTCCTCGTCCTCGACCACGTGGGGCAGCTGACGGCAGGGGCCCGCCGGGCCGTCGAGGACGTCGTCCGGGCGGTCCGTGCGGGCGACGGCGAGGGCGCGCACGTCGTGGTGGTCTCCCGGGACCCGCTCGGCACCGAGGGCGAGCGGGTCTGGCAGGTGCCGCCGCTGGACGGCGCCGCCGCCGTGCGCCTGCTGCTGCCGCGCCAGGCGCCGGGCCCGCCCGCGCTCCTCGGCCCGCCCGCTCCCAGGCACGCCGCCCAGCCTCCGGCCCCGGACGGGACCGGCGAGCCGGACACGCGCGCCGAACTCGCCGAACTGCTCGGCGGGGTGCCGCTCGCGCTGGAACTCGCCGGCGCGCTGCTCGGCCGGATCTCCGTGCGACGGCTGCGCGACCATCTGCGCCGCCGCCGCGACCTGCACGCCGCGTTCGGGCTGCCCTGGCCGTCGGGCGAGCGGGTCGCCGACTGGGTGGCCGACCTGCTGCCCGCCCGCGAGTCGGTCCTGCTGGGCCGGATGGCGGTCTTCCCCGGCCCGGCCGGTCCCGACGCCGTCGCCGCGGTCTGCGGGCACGCCCCGCTCAGCGCGGGGGAGGTGCCCGAGCTGCTGAAGTCGCTGACCGCCGCGGGCCTGCTCACCGAGGCGGGCACCCTGCGGCCCGGCCTCACCGAGTCGTGCGCGGCCCGCTGCGAGGATCCGGGACTGCTGCGCGACAGGTTGCTCGCCTACTGCCTGCTCACCGCCCTGGAAGGCCGCCGTCCCAGCGCCGCGGACACCCTCGCCGCGCTGGGCTGGGCGCTGCGGCCGGACGCCGGGCCCGCCGCGGTCCGCGCCGCCGCCGACCTGCTGGACGCCGCGGGCGCCGACCTGGCCGATGACACGGGCCCCGCCGAAGCCCTCGCCTGGACGCTCCGGGCGCTGCACCACCCGGCGGGGCTGCCCCGGCACGAGGCGGGCCTCCTGCACGCCCGCGCGGGCGCGTTGAAGGCGCGGATCGGCGACGACGCGGAGGCCAGGGCCCACTACGAGACCGCGCTCGGCCTGTTCGGGGTCGAGCCGCGGGGCCTGCGCCGCCGCGCCGAGGTGCTGGGCCTGCTCGTCGGCCTCGACCTGAGCGCCGCCCACCCGAGCACCGCGGCCCTGGTCGCGGGCGCCGCGGCCGAGGCCCGCGCGTCCGGCGACCCGCGCGCGATCACCGCGGTGCTGCCGTCCCTGGCGGTCGCGCTCGCCCACCTCGGGCGCGAGCAGGACGCGCTCGACCTGCTCGCCGAGGCCGAGGCGGCCGGGCCGCTGCCCGCCCCGGAGGAGGCCGCGTTCGTCCACCTGCGCGCGGGCGACCCGGTCGAGTGCCTGGCCAGGACCGCGCCCCTGACGTCCCGGGGCGGCCTCGTCGGGGCGCGCGCCCTGCTCGCCCGGGGCTGGGCGCGCATGGTCGGCGGCGACCTCCCCGAGGCCGCGGAGACCTTGGCGCGCGGCGAGGACCTGGCGACGGGAGCGGGCGCCCCCGCCATCGGCGCGCCCGCCCTTCTGGCCGCCTTCGACGAGGCGTTCGCGCACGCGGCCCGGCTGTCGGGCGACGCCCCGTCGGCGGCCCGCCGCACCGCACGGACGCTGCGCAGGGCCGTCGAGCGCCGCGACGTCCTCACCGGGGTCAGGGCCGGGTGCCTCGCCCTCGTCCTGCACGCCGACACCCATCCCGAGGCCGAGCGGATCGCCGGGATCGTCCGGGAGTGCAGGCTGCGCACCGGCCTGCCCGCCTGGCCGTTCCCGGACGCGGAGATCGCCGAACTGGAGGAGGCGCTGGGGGCGACCGGGGTCCCGCCCGCAGGGTGGTACCCCGACATCGTCCCCGCTCTGCTCGCCGAGCTCCTCGACCTCTTGGAGTCCTGAGACGGCCGGCGTGGAGGGGACCCGCGGAAGGGAGGGTCAGGGGGCGGCGCGCCGCGCCGGGACGGGCACGCGGTCGAGATCGTGCGCGAGGACGGCGCCGGGGAAGGCGGCCTGCTCGAGGAACAGAGGGTCGGCCGCCTCGTCGTACCGCTCGGAGAAATGGGTCAGCACGAGGGTCCGCACCCCGCAGGCGCGCGCCACCTCGCCCGCCTGCCGCGCGGTCAGATGGCCCCGCTCCTCGGCCTGCGCGGCCTCGGTGTCCAGGAAGGTCGACTCGATGACGAGCAGGTCGACGCCGTCGGCGAGGGCGTGCACGTTGTCGCAGAGCCGGGTGTCCATGACGAACGCCACCTTCTGGCCGGGACGGGGGACCGTGCACTCCTCCAGAAGCGGCCCGGACAGCTCACGGATCGCCGGGCCGGAGATGCCGTGGGCGCGCAGGCGCTCGGGGAGGAACGTCCGGCCGTCGGGCTCGGTGAGGCGATAGCCGTAGGTGGGGATGCTGTGGTCCAGCGGGAGGGCGGCCACAGTGAAGCCGTCGCCTTGGAGGACCTCACCGGGCCCGGAGACGGGATGCTCCACGAGGGAAGGAGCGCCGTAGTAGCTGGTCGCGTGTTTGAGCCGCTCCCAGTACTCGGCGCCTTCGGCCGGGTAGACCGCGTGGACGTCGTGCGGGACCCCGTCCCTGCCGAGGCGCTGCACGATCCCGGGGACGCCGAGGGAATGGTCGCCGTGGAAGTGGGTGACGCACAGCCAGCGCAACTCCGTCGCCGAGGCGCCCGCGTGGGACATCTGCCGTTGGGTGCCCTCACCCGGGTCGAACAGGACGCCCTGCCCGTCCCAGCGCAGCAGGTACCCGTTGTGATTGCGCCGCCGGGTGGGCACCGCCCCAGCGGTGCCCAGCACGATCAGTTCCCGTCTGGACATGACGCTCATCCTGGCGGGTGCCGCCGGGGATGTCAGATCCTTTTCGGGTGCCCGGACCCGCCTAGACGGAGGTGAGGGCGAGGCGGGGCGAGACGACGGTGCCGTCGGTCAGCGGGACGATCCACTGGTCGCGGTAGAGGCTGTGCAGGGCGAGGTGCAGGTCGTCCACTCCGGCGAAGCCGTTGACGTGGCTCTCGTGCACGAAGCTCGCCTCGTGGCCGACGGTCTCGATGCCCTGGAAGTCGATCGCGACGGCTTCCAGCACGGCGAGGTCCGCCGGGATGAAGTCGCCGTAGCGGGCGAGGATCGTCGCGCAGAAGTACTCGCCGTCGTCCCAGTCGGCCATCCAGTCCGACACCCACGGCTGGTCGAGGAACTCCGCGCGGTCCCAGACCAGCCCTGTCGCGGGCCGCCAGGCCGCCGCGTTCTCCGGATCGGCGGCCTGGGCGAGCTCCTCAAGGGTCAGCCAGGGCTCGGCAGGGGTGAGGCGGTACCGCGCCGGATCGTAGACCCGGCCCGCATAGGCCCGCCCTGTGCAGCGCCACAGCGGTCGGACCCGCCGCCCGACCCGCGATCTGCCCATCGCAACCCCCGACCCGTCTGAGCCCGTCAAGGACGCTGCGATCCTAAACACCCACCCCGCCCACCACCGCCCACGTCGTCCACATAAGGAGAATGCGCACCCCCGCTTTACCAGCCCGCCACCTGGGGGACGGGCCGGGGCTCAGCTCAGGCGCAGGCTGACGGGCAGGTTCGGGCAGCGCCACAGCGCCCGGAGCGACTTGCCGCAGGGCTTGGCGCGCGGGATCAGGTGGCGCAGCGGACCTCGGGCACGGCCCGCCCCGGCCGTCTCCCGGGTCCTGTCGTCGCCGGCCTCGGCGCCGCCGCCCGAGGGCGCGGCGGCCGGGTGCGGTTGGCCGTGCCCGTCGGCGGGATGCGGCGCGGGCGTCGCGCCCTGGTGCGCGGGGGTCGCGGCGGGATGCGCGGGCGCGCCCTCCGACGCGCCGGAGGGGCCGTACACGGGGGCGGCGGGGCTCGCCGGGTGCGCGGGGCCCTCGGCGGCCTCAGAATCGCCCCTGGGCTTGTCCGGCGCGCTCTGCGGCTCGGTCCCCGGGCCCTCGGGGGCGGCGTCCTGCGCCCCCTGGGAGGCTTGCGGGGCCTGCTGATCGGGCCGGACGCCGCCGACCGCGCCGGGCCGGGACGACAGCGGGGTCGAGGTCCCCGCGGTGGTCACCTCGGGGGCGCTCAGCCGGGGCGCGGCCACCCGCGTCGGCTCGGGCACCTCGGCCCAGTGCAGGGTGTGCTCGGCCTGTGGGGCCGCGAGGGTCAGCTCGGTCGGGGGCACGGACCCGGTCGACAGCAGGGCGAGGCCCACGATGGCCCAGCCGGACAACGCGAGGACGGGGAGGACGGACGCCACGACCACATGCCCTCGTGACGAAGGGGCAGCGGCGTGCGACGCTGTGTATCTGCTCACGGGGCGAGAGTTGCATAGCCCCGGGGAATCGGCTGGGCTTTTTCCTGCTTTCGCTATGGTTCCTCGAAGTGCCCGCACACCCCCTCACCTGCATGGTAATGCGCGGGGTAACCGTCCGAATATCGGTCAGAAAACGGCGGAACCCCGCCATGCGCGCGCATGGCGGGGTTCCGTTGCAAGTGGCCTATCGGCTCACGTGGGCGCCTCAGCCGCCGATCTCGGCCAGGAGCTTGGCGCGCTGCTGCTCGCCGAGGCCGCCGACGCGGCGGTTCTCGTCGATCCCGAGCTTCTCGATCAGGGCGGAGACCTTGGCGGGGCCGTAACCCGGCAGCGCCTTCAAGACCTGGGTGACCTTGGTCTTCTTGGCCACGGTGTCCTCGCGGGCCAGCACGTCGGCCAGCTTGAGCGTCCCAGCCTTCAGCGCCGCCAGCAGCTCGCTGCGGGCCTTGCGGGCTTCCTGGGCCTTGGCGAGAGCTTCGGCCCGCTGCTCGGGGGTCAGCGTCGGCAGAGCCATCGTTTCTCCTCGTTGTTGATCGAACCGTCCGCACCGTCGGCACGGACGTAGTGACCATCATGGCGAAGAGGACCGGCGGATGCCCACTTGAGCAGCGGATTAGTTCGATCTGACGGTGTCCGGTGACCCATCGTGATCGTTTTCGGTCCTCCGGTCGAGGCGCGCGGCCACGGCCAGAAGGCGCAAAGAGCGCGTTTTGAGTGCGGGATTGGCGGGTTGTTCGCGGCGTCTGACGACGGTGTTCATTCTCCTCCTGAATGCGCTGCGTGCGGAGGGGCCGTAGGCATGCAACGCGCAGGAGGGGCGCGGGTATTCCCGTGTGTTCGGAGAAGACGACGGAAAAGGCGCGGATCCGAAGATCCACGCCTTCTCGCGGTACTGCGCTCCCGGCAGGATTCGAACCTGCGCTTTTGCCTCCGGAGGGCAACGCTCTATCCCCTGAGCTACGGGAGCTTTGTCACTTGCGCGACGGGAATCAACAGTACCAGGGTTCAGGCGGGGGCGCGCACGGGTTCGTTTCGAGTGCGCCGCGGACCCGGGTAAGGCTAGCCTCAGCCCTGTGGTCGAGAAGCTCGGGCGGGTGCTGGTCGTCGATGACGACGAGGTGATTCGGCAGCTCATCGCGGTGAACCTCCAGCTTGAGGGGTTCGACGTGGCGACTGCCGTCGACGGGCGGGACTGCCTGGACAAGGTCCGTGAGGTCTCCCCTGACGTGATCACGCTGGACGTGATGATGCCGCGCCTCGACGGGTGGATCACCGCGGTCCGGCTGCGCGAGGACCCCGACACCGCGCACATCCGGGTGGTGATGATCACCGCGCGGGCGCAGGAGCGCGACCTGGACCGGGGCATGGAGATCGGCGTCGACGCCTACGTCACCAAGCCGTTCGACCCGGCCGAGCTGATCCGCACGGTCCGCCGCCTGTCGGCCGACCGGCCGGCGGAGCAGGCCCCGCGGCCGCCCGGGCCGCGGCCGCCGTCCTAGGCGGGGACCGCTCCGGATAACGGTTGGGTCGTCCACATGCTGGTCGGCTACCCTCGGGACCGTGACTCCCGGTGACCTCGACGCGGTGATCGTCACGGCGGTGCGCGCCGTGACCGGAGTCACCGTGCCCACCGCGGCGATCACCTGGGAAGACACCTACGTCTCTCCCGTCGCGGCCCGCCACCGGCTCCCCGCTGAGCCGATCGCGGGACGCGTCGCCGAGCACCCCGACATCTCACATGTCGAGACACGGGGTGCGGGCCTGCTCGCCGTCCGGCTGCGCGCGCCGGGGCGGATCGCCGAGGCGATCACGCGGGACCCGGACTACGGCACGGGTGCGGCGATCACGGCGGAATGGCCGGACCTCCCCAGAACGTTCGACAACCCGGGCTTCCGCGTCAGGTTCGCCCACGAGCGCGCCTGCGCCGTCGTGCGCCGCGCCCGCGACCTGGGCGTCCCGCAGGGCGACCCGGCGGCGCTCACCGCGCCGGGCGAGCGGAAGCTGCTCGGCCTGCTGGCGGGGTTCGACGGGCACCGAAAACCGGTGCTCCAGCTGGAACGTATCGCCGACGCCTACCACGACGTCCACGAGACCTTCCGCGAGGAGCCGACCCCATCGCACGGCGCCCGGGTGATACTCGCCGGGGCCGTGCGCGTCACCTTGAGCAACGGGCTGCGCAGGCTCGGAGAGACCCCAAGAGAGAGATTGTGAGCAGAGTTCACCCGGCGGGCGGCAGGCACGAGAACGTCCTGCCCGAAGAGCACCCGTCGCCGGCCCCGGCCGACCTGAACGACTTGGCCCCCCTGGTGTGGCCGCGGACCGCCCACCGCGAGGCGGGCGCCCTGAGCGTCGGCGGCGTCGACGTGCGCGACCTGGCCGCCGAGTTCGGGACCCCGCTGTACGTCGTCGACGAAGAAGACTTCCGCCAGCGCGCGCGCGAGTACGCCGCGGCCTTCTCCGACGGCAGCGTGCACTACGCGGGCAAGGCCTTCCTGTGCGGCGCCGTCGTGCGCTGGCTGGCCGAGGAGGGCCTGGGCCTGGACGTGTGCACGGGCGGCGAGCTCGCCCTGGCGCTGGCCGCCGGGTTCCCGCCCGAGCGGATCACCATGCACGGCAACAACAAGTCCGCCGACGAGCTCGTCATGGGCCTGGAGGCGGGCGTCGGCCGGATCGTCGTCGACTCCTTCGAGGAGATCGCCCGGCTGGGCTTCCACGCCGAGCGCCTCGGCCTGCGGCCCAAGGTCATGATCCGGGTCACCACCGGCGTCGAGGCGCACACGCACGAGTTCATCGCCACCGCCCACGACGACCAGAAGTTCGGGTTCTCGCGCGGCTCCGGCGCGGCCCTGGAGGCGGTCCGCCGCATCCTGGCGCTGCCCCAGCTGGAGCTGGCCGGCCTGCACTCCCACATCGGCTCGCAGATCTTCGAGACCGACGGGTTCGAGGTCGCCGCCCACCGCGTCGCGGAACTGCTCGTGGCGATCCGCGACGAGCACGGCGTCGTCCTGCCCGAGCTCGACCTCGGCGGCGGCTTCGGCATCGCCTACGTCGAGGGCGACGAGCCCATCGACGCCAAGCTCATCGCCGACAACATGCGCGACATCGTCGCCCGCGAGTGCAAGGCCTACGACCTGCCCGTCCCGAAGCTGACGGTCGAGCCCGGCCGCGCGATCGCGGGCCCCGGCGGGATCACCCTGTACGAGGTCGGCACGATCAAGGACGTCGAAGGCATCCGCACGTACGTGAGCGTCGACGGCGGTATGAGCGACAACCTCCGGACCGCCCTCTACGGCGCGGAGTACACCGCCGGGCTCGTCAGCCGCGAGTCCGTCGCGGACCCCACGCTGTGCAGACTTGTCGGCAAGCACTGCGAGAGCGGGGACATTGTCGTGCGTGACCTATGGTTGCCCGAAGATATTTCGCCCGGGGACCTGGTGGCGGTCGCCGCCACGGGCGCTTACTGTCGGTCGATGGCCAGCAACTACAACCACGTGACCAAGCCCGCCGTGGTGGCGGTGCGGGACGGCGCGGCGCGGGTCATCGTCCGGCGGGAGACGGTCGCCGATCTTTTGAGGCTCGACATGGAGGTTGGACAGCCGTGAAACCGGTGCGGGTGGCTTTGCTGGGGTGCGGCGTCGTCGGCACCGAGGTGGTCCGGCTGCTGCTTGAGCAGTCCGACGACCTGGCGGCGCGCGTGGGCGCGCCGGTCGAGCTGGCGGGCATCGCGGTCCGCAGGCCCGACCGGGTGCGCGAAGGCGTGCCCGCGGACCTCGTGACGACGGACGCCATGGGCCTGGCCACCCGCGCCGACGTGGACATCGTGGTGGAGGTGATCGGCGGGATCGAGCCCGCCAGATCCCTCATCCTCGGCGCCCTCAAATCCGGCAAGTCGGTGGTGTCGGCGAACAAGGCGCTGCTGGCCGAGGACGGCCAGACCCTGTTCGGCGCGGCCCGCGAGTTCGGCGTGGACCTGTACTACGAGGCTTCGGTGGCCGGGGCGATCCCGCTGCTGCGCCCGCTGCGCGAGTCCCTCGTCGGCGACCGCATCCACCGGGTGCTCGGCATCGTCAACGGCACCACCAACTACATCCTCGACCAGATGGACACGCACGGCGCCGGGTTCGCCGACGCGCTGTCCGAGGCGCAGGCGCTCGGCTACGCGGAGGCCGACCCGACCGCCGACGTCGAGGCGTTCGACGCCGCCGCCAAGGCGGCGATCCTCGCCCAGCTCGCCTTCCACACCCCAGTGACCGCGGCCGACGTGCACCGCGAGGGCATCACCGACGTCACCGCCCAGGACGTCGCGGGCGCCAAGGCGATGGACTGCGTCGTCAAGATCCTCGCGATCTGCGAGCGGGACGGCGACCGGGGCGTGGCCGTGCGGGTCCACCCGGCGATGATCCCCAGGACCCACCCGCTCGGCTCGGTGCGCGGCGCCTACAACGCGGTGTTCGTCGAGGCCGAGTCGGCGGGCAGCCTCATGTTCTACGGCGCCGGCGCGGGCGGCGCCCCGACGGCGTCGGCGGTGCTCGGCGACATCGTCGCGGTCGCCCGCAACCGGGTGAACGGCGCGTCCGGCCCGGTGGAGACCACCTACGCGGCGCTGCCGATCCTGCCGATGGGCGACACCGTCACCCGGTACTACGTCCAGCTCGACGTCGCCGACCAGGCGGGCGTCCTCGCCCAGGTCGCCGAGGAGTTCGCCCGCCACGGCGTCTCCATCCAGGCCGTCCGCCAGGAGGGCAGTGGCGAGGACGCCCGCCTCGTCATCGTCACCCACCGCGCCACCGACGCGGCCCTGAGCTCCACCGTGGAGTCCCTCCGCAGCCACGCGTCCGTACGCGAGGTCGCCTCGGTCATGCGGGTCGAGGGCGACATCTGATCACAGGCCGGGCGTACGGAGGCCCGGCGTGCCCGTGCCCGCACGATCGCCGGCCACCTCGTCCGGGCCCGGGCCCGGTCGACGATCGAGGACCGCCGCCTGGACACCTGGTACCGCGACGCCGGTGGCGCCGACCCCGGAGCGGGACCCCATGGGACCGCACCGGACGGACACCGCCAGGCGGCGGACTGGTTCGACACCTACTTTGAAACAGGCCTTAGACTCGCCTTCCATAAAGGCAGGTCACTCCCCGGTTCGGGTGTGCCCTTGGGGGCAAGTCGGACGCCGCCGTATCGGCGGCACTCATCAGGAGGAAAGCCGTGAGCGCTTGGCGCGGGCTGATAGAGGAATACCGTGACCGGCTGCCGGTCACCGAGAAGACTCCCGTGGTCACGCTGCTCGAGGGCAACACCCCCCTGGTGCCCGCGCGCCGGGTCTCCGAGCTGACCGGCTGCGAGGTCTACCTCAAGGTCGAGGGGTTGAACCCGACCGGGTCCTTCAAGGACCGCGGCATGACCATGGCCATCTCCAAGGCCGCCGAGGAAGGCGCCAAGGCCGTCATCTGCGCGTCCACCGGCAACACCTCGGCTTCGGCCGCGGCCTACGCGGTGCGCGCGGGGATGACCTGCGCGGTGCTGGTGCCGCAGGGCAAGATCGCGATGGGCAAGCTGGCCCAGGCGCTCGTGCACGGCTCCAAGCTCCTGCAGGTCGACGGCAACTTCGACGACTGCCTGGAGCTGGCGCGCAAGCTCGCGGTGGACTACCCGGTCGCGCTGGTGAACTCGGTGAACCCCTACCGGCTCCAGGGCCAGAAGACCGCCGCGTTCGAGATCGTCGACGCGCTCGGCGACGCCCCGGACGTGCACTGCCTGCCCGTCGGCAACGCGGGCAACATCTCGGCCTACTGGATGGGTTACAAGGAGTACGCGGCCGACGGGGTGTCCACCGGGCGCCCCAGGATGATGGGCTTCCAGGCGAGCGGGGCCGCCCCGTTCGTCACGGGCGCGCCGGTCAGCAACCCGCAGACCATCGCGACCGCGATCCGGATCGGCAACCCCGCGTCCTGGGACCTGGCCTCGGCCGCCCGCGACGAGTCCGGCGGCGCGATCGGCTCGGTCACCGACCGGCAGATCCTCGCCGCCTACCGGCTGCTCGCCCGCGAGGAGGGCGTCTTCGTCGAGCCCGCCTCGGCGGCGTCGGTCGCGGGCCTGCTCCAGGCGCGCGAGCAGGGCGCGATCGAGTCCGGCCTGAAGATCGTGTGCACCGTCACGGGCAACGGCCTCAAGGACCCCGACTGGGCCATCTCCGGCGCCCCGAAGCCGACCACCGTCCGGGTGGACGCGCACGAGGCCGCCACCGCGCTCGGGCTCGCATGAACCACAGTGTGACCGTCGAAGTACCGGCCACCAGTGCGAACCTGGGGCCGGGCTTCGACTCCCTGGGCCTCGCCCTGACCTACTTCGACGAGGTGACCGTCGAACTCGCGGGCACCGGCGTCGAGATCGTGATCGAGGGCGAGGGCGCGGATCTCGCCGACCTCGGCGAAGAGCATCTGATCGTCAAGGTGTTCCGGCTCGCCTGGTCCCGGATCGGCGGCGCCCCGGACCCGCGGGGCCTGCGGCTGACCTGCGTCAACCGCATCCCGCACAGCCGCGGCATGGGCTCGTCCTCGGCGGCGATCGTCGCCGGGATCACCGCCGCGCGGGCGCTGCACCCCGCGAGCGAGGGCTTCTCCGACGACGACGCACTGGCGCTGGCCACCGAGATCGAGGGCCACCCCGACAACGTCGCGCCGTGCCTGGCCGGTGGTCTCACCATCGCCTGGACCGGCGAGGACACGGGCACCAGGCTCGTCCGGCTCGACGTGGACGTGCCCGTCACGGTCTTCGTCCCCGACCAGCGCCTCGCCACGGAGCGTGCCCGGGGACTGCTGCCCGAGACGGTGTCCCATGCCGACGCCGCGGCGAATTCTGCCCGCGCGGCCTTGCTCATCGCGGCACTGACCAGCAAACTGGGCTACGACGTGCTGTTGGACGCGACCGAGGACAGGTTGCACCAGTCGTATCGTGCGCCCGCCATGCCGGGCTCCGCGGCGCTGGTGGAACGGCTCCGTCGGGCGGGAGTACCGGCCGTGATCTCCGGGGCCGGTCCTACAGTTCTGGCGTTCGGGTGGCCTACTCCCGGTTGGCCCGAAACCGAGGCGGGTAATGGCTGGGATATGCACCGGCTGAACGTCAGCCCGTTCGGTGCCCGCGTGCAGCCGCGCGACTCGCGAACACGCTGACCTCAGGGAATACAAGTGCGCCGTGGTGGTGTTAGGCTGGAAGCCGCACCAGATGCCCCGCTCGGGTTTCCACTGCTCGGGGCCGTAGGCCCATCGGCATATCCACTGCTGATGCGCCCGTGCACCAGGCTCTCCACTTCTGATTCCCTTCGGCTTGGGGACGAGTACGCGATCATCTGGCTGTCTTCGGAAATTCCGCATGGCGAATTGATCGCCGGATTCGGCGCCCCCGCCGAGTCGAAATATCGGGTAGATCGGCCTCCTATCGGCCCACACCCGCTCCCTGGGAAGGACCCTTTGTGAGCGAATCCAGCGAACTGCTCAACGAAGCGCCGGCCGACGCGCCCGCGCCCAAGCGCGCCCGTCGCGGCACCGGGCTGTCCGCGATGGTGCTGCCCGAGCTCAAGACCCTCGCGTCGCAGCTCGGCATCAGCGGCACCACCGGGATGCGCAAGAGCCAGCTCATCGCTGCCATTCAGGAGAAGCAGGGCGGTGCGGCCGCGGGGGCGGCGGCCAAGCCCGAGACGAAGGCCGAGGTCACGGCCGAGCCGACCCGCACCCGCCGCGCCCGTGTCGCGGCCCCGCGTGAGGAGGCCGAGCAGGTCGAGACGCGCGCCGAAGTGAAGCAGGAGCCCCGTCAGGACAAGCCCGTCGAGCAGCTCAAGGGCGACGGCAGGGCGGAACGGTCCGGCGAGGAGCACGCCGAGGGCGGCGAGCGTCAGCGTGAGGGCCGCCAGCGCACCCGCAGCGGCCGTGAGCGCGGCGAGCGCCAGCGCGGCGAGCGGGGCGAGCGCCAGCAGCAGGAGCGCGGCGACCGGCAGGAGCGCGGCGAGCGCCAGGACCGCGGTGAGCGCCAGGACCGCGGCGACCGGCAGGACCGGGGCGAGCGCCAGCAGCAGGACCGGGGCGACCGCCAGCAGGACCGCGGCGACCGCCAGGGCGGCGGCCAGCAGGGCGGCGAGCACGACGACGAGCGCGGCTCGCGTCGCGGGCGCCGTTTCCGTGAGCGCAACCGGGGCCGCGGCACCGGCGGCGGCCGGGACCGCTACGAGGCCGAGCCCGTCGTCTCCGACGACGATGTGCTCATCCCCGTCGCGGGCATCCTGGACATCCTCGACAACTACGCGTTCGTCCGTACGACCGGCTACCTGCCCGGCCCGAACGACGTGTACGTCTCCCTCGCCCAGGTCCGCAAGAACGGCCTGCGCAAGGGCGACGTCATCACCGGCGCGGTCCGCCAGGCCCGCGACGGCGAGCGGCGCGAGAAGTTCAACGCGCTGGTCCGCCTCGACACCGTCAACGGCATGGAGCCCGAGCAGGCCCGCGGCCGCGTCGAGTTCTCCAAGCTGACCCCCCTGTACCCGCAGGAGCGGCTCCGGCTGGAGACCGACGCGAACATCCTGACGACCCGGATCATCGACCTGGTGAGCCCGATCGGCAAGGGTCAGCGCGGTCTGATCGTCTCCCCGCCGAAGGCCGGCAAGACGATGGTGATGCAGTCGATCGCCAACGCCATCACCAAGAACAACCCCGAGTGCCACCTCATGGTCGTCCTGGTCGACGAGCGGCCCGAAGAGGTCACCGACATGCAGCGGTCGGTGAAGGGCGAGGTCATCCACTCGACCTTCGACCGTCCGGCCGAGGACCACACCACGGTCGCCGAGCTCGCCATCGAGCGGGCCAAGCGCCTCGTGGAGCTGGGCCACGACGTCGTCGTGCTGCTGGACTCCATCACCCGTCTGGGCCGCGCGTACAACCTCGCCGCGCCCGCCTCGGGCCGCATCCTGTCCGGTGGTGTGGACTCCACCGCGCTGTACCCGCCCAAGCGGTTCTTCGGCGCGGCCCGCAACATCGAGAACGGCGGCTCGCTGACGATCCTGGCCACCGCGCTGGTCGAGACCGGCTCCCGGATGGACGAGGTCATCTTCGAGGAGTTCAAGGGCACCGGCAACATGGAGCTCAAGCTCTCCCGCCAGCTCGCCGACAAGCGCATCTTCCCCGCGGTGGACGTCGACGCGTCCAGCACCCGCAAGGAGGAGATCCTCATGGCCCCCGAGGAGCTGCGCGTCGTCTGGCAGCTGCGCCGGGTGCTGCACGCCCTGGACACCCAGCAGGCGCTGGAGCTGCTCCTGGAGAAGATGAAGGAGACCAAGTCGAACGCGGAGTTCCTGCTCCAGGTCCAGAAGACGACCGTCGCGCACGACTGATCCCGCATCACGCTCCGATCTTCGGACGAGCACGGCCCGAGGCCCGCACGGTTCACCGCGCGGGCCTCGCGCTTTGCCCGGCTACCCTTCTCGACGCGCCCGGGGGTTATCCCCACCCTGTGGACGGAGGGCCGCCCCATGGTGCGGGCACTTCGGTTCCGGGAGCCTTGAGGACATCGAGAGAGAAGGAGATCCCGTGATGGCCGACCCCGCAGGACGTCAGCCGAACCTCGTCGCCGTCCCCAAGCCCCTTGACCTGCTGCGGGACGCGACGGTCTGGAAGGCCGCGCTGTACTTCCCGCTCACCTCCGTGCTCGGCCTCGGCTGGTTCGTGATCCTGGCCGCCGGGGTCCCGCTGGCCGCCGCGACCACGATCATCTGGGTCGGGCTGCTGGTCTGGGCGCTGCTGCTGGTGCTGCTGCGCGGCGGTTCGATACTCGACCGGCGGCTCATCGGCGCCGCGTTCGGCACGCGCATCCCCGACCCGTACCGGCAGCTCCCGCAGGGCTCGCTGACGGCCAAGGGAAAGACCATCCTGGGCGACCCGGCCACCTGGAAGGACCTCGCCTTCCAGATCATCAGGATTCCGCTGGCCTTCGGCTACTTCGTCGGCTCCATGGTGCTGTGGGCGTTGACCGCCGCGCTGATCCTCGCCCCCGTAGGCGGGCAGATCAATGAGGGCTTCGTGCCCGAGTTCGGGAACTACGAGCCGCGGATCGACTCCTGGTACGACGGGCTTCCCTACACCCTCCTCGGGATCGTCCTCCTCATCGTCGTCCTCTACGTCGTCAAGGCGGTCGGCGTCGCCCACGTGGCGCTCGCCAAGCTGCTGCTGGGGCCGTCCGAGAAGCAGGCGCTGGTCGCCCGGACCACCCAGCTCCAGGCCAGCAGGGCGCGCGGCGTCGACGCGGCGGAGGCCGAGCGGCGCAGGATCGAGCGCGACCTGCACGACGGGGCGCAGCAGCGGCTCCTCGGCGTCGCGATGGACATCGGCAGGGCCCGCGCGAAGATCGACAGCGATCCCGAGCAGGCACGGGAGCTCATCGCACAGGCGCACGACGGCGCCCGCGCCGCGATCGCGGAACTGCGCGACCTCGCCCGCGGGATCTACCCGGCGATCCTCACCGACCGGGGCCTGGAGGCCGCGCTGTCGGCGCTGGCCGGGCGCTGCCCGGTCCCGGTGCGGATCTCCGTGGACCTGCCCGAGCGGCCGCCGGCGGCCGTCGAGTCGATCGCCTACTTCACCGTTGCCGAGGCCCTGACGAACGTCGCCAAGCACGCCGGGGCGGCGCAGGCCGCGGTGGAGGCGCGCAGGGAGGGCGACGTGGTCGTCGTGGAGATCCGCGACGACGGGCGCGGCGGCGCGGCACTCGCCCCGGGCGGCGGCCTCGCCGGACTCGCCGACCGGGCCGCGACCATCGACGGGACCCTCGCGGTGGACAGCCCCGCCGGGGGACCGACGGTCGTGCGGGCGATCCTGCCCTGCTCCTGGTGAAATGGGACCCATGCGCGTCGTGATCGCCGAAGACTCGGTCCTCCTGCGGGAGGGCCTTGTCCGGCTGCTCGCCGACGAGGGCGTCCAGACCGTCGGGGCCTGCGGGGACGGCGACGCCCTCGTCGCCCTGGTCGCCGAGCACCGCCCCGACCTCGCGATCACCGACGTCCGGATGCCGCCCGGGTTCGGGGACGAAGGGCTGCGAGCGGCGCTGGCGGTCCGGCCGACGCCGGTGCTGGTCCTCTCGCAGTACGTGGAGGAGCAGTACGCCGCGGAGCTGCTCGGCGGGGACGCCAGGGGCGTCGGCTACCTGCTCAAGGAGCGGATCTCCGACGTCGCCGAGTTCACCGCGGCGGTCCATGAGGTCGCCGGGGGCGGCACGGTGATCGACCCCGAGGTCGTCACCCAGCTCCTCGGCCGCAACCCCCTGCGGGACCTGACGCCCAGGGAGCGCGAGGTGCTCGGCCTGATGGCGCGGGGCCTGTCCAACGCGGGCCTCGCGCATGCCCTGTTCATCGGCGAGGGCGCGGTCGAGAAGCACATCTCGGCGATCTTCGCCAAGCTCGGCCTGGCGCCCTCGCGGGACGTCCATCGACGGGTCCAGGCGGTTCTGGCCCAGCTCAGAGGCGGGGAATAGGCGCTGGTCCCGGCATGTTCGGGTATCCGTCATACTGGAGGTGCCCACAGGTTCCGGTTCCCGGCCGCGGACGTCTCGGTCGATCCGGCGCCGTCTCGAAGGAGATCCATCCATGAAGCCCGACATCCACCCCGACTACGTGGTCACCGAAGTGACCTGCACGTGTGGGGCGACCTTCACCACCCGCAGCACCGTGGAGAGCGGCCAGATCCGCTCCGACGTGTGCAGCCAGTGCCACCCGTTCTACACGGGCAAGCAGAAGCTGCTCGACACCGGCGGCCGCGTGGCCCGGTTCGAGGCCCGCTTCGGCAAGAAGAAGGCCGCGGACAAGTAGGGGTCGGCGGGAGCCCGGCCGCGGCTGTGATCGCAGCCGTCGCCGGGCTCCGCTCATTGGTGTCCCCCTTCGTCCGAACGCAAGCCTTGAGAAGAGCTGACCGGTGATCTTCGACCTCGATGACTTCCTTCGCGAGTACGCCGACATCGAGCTGGCGCTCGGTGACCCGGCCGTGCACGCCGACCAGAAGAAGGCGCGCGACCTGGGCAAGCGCTATGCCCACCTGCGCCCGATCGTCGAGACGTACCGGGAGCTGGAGCAGGCCGAGGACGACCTCGGGACGGCCCGTGAGCTGGCCGCGGAGGACAAGGCGTTCGCCGAGGAGGCCACCGCGCTCGAGGGCCGGATAGAGGAGCTCAACGAGCGCCTCAAGCGCCTGCTCGTGCCGCGGGACCCCAACGACGACAAGGACGTGATCGTCGAGATCAAGGCGGGTGAGGGCGGCGAGGAGTCGGCCCTGTTCGCCGGGGACCTCCTGCGGATGTACAGCCGGTACGCCGAGCGGATCGGGTGGAAGACCGAGGTGATCGACTCCCAGTTGTCGGACCTCGGCGGGTTCAAGAGCGTCACCATGGCCGTCAAGGCCAAGGAGGGCGCCTGGTCGCAGCTCAAGTGGGAGGGCGGGGTGCACCGCGTGCAGCGGGTGCCCGTCACCGAGTCCCAGGGCCGCATCCACACCTCGGCGGCGGGCGTGCTGGTCACCCCGGAGGCCGAGGACATCGACATCCAGATCGACCCGAACGACCTGCGGATCGACGTGTTCCGCTCCGGCGGTCCCGGCGGCCAGTCCGTCAACACGACGGACTCGGCGGTGCGGATCACGCACATCCCGACGGGCACGGTCGTGCAGTGCCAGAACGAGAAGAGCCAGCTCCAGAACAAGGAGTCGGCGCTGCGGGTGCTGCGCTCCCGGTTGCTGGCCGTCGCCCAGGAGGAGGCCGAGGCCGCCGCGTCGGCCGAACGCAAGGCCCAGGTGCGCACGGTCGACCGCTCCGAGCGGATCCGTACCTACAACTTCCCGGAGAACCGGATCTCCGACCACCGCGTGGGCTTCAAGGCGTATAACCTCGACCAGGTGATGGACGGAGACCTGTCCGCCGTCATCAAGGCCCTGGTGGACGCCGACATGGAACGCCGGCTGGACGAAATTCAGCAGTAATGAACTTGCTTCTCGACGAGATCGCGCGCGCCACGGCAAGATTGGCCGAAGCCGGGGTGGCTTCGCCGCGCGCCGACGCCGAGGAGCTGGCCGCCTTCGTGCACGGGGTGGGCAGGGGTGAGCTGCACACGCTCCCCGACAGCGCCTTCGACGCCCGGTTCTGGGAAGGGGTGGCCCGCCGTGAGGCGGGTGAGCCGCTCCAGCACATCACCGGCCGCGCCTACTTCCGCTATCTGGAGCTGACGGTCGGCCCCGGTGTCTTCGTGCCGCGCCCCGAGACCGAGGTGGTCGCGGGCTGGGCCATCGACCGGCTGCGCGAGATGGACGTCGCCGACCCCGTCGTGGTGGACCTCGGCACCGGCTCCGCGGCGATCGCGCTGTCGATCGCCCAGGAGGTCCCGCAGGCCAGGGTGCACGCGGTCGAGCTCGACGACGACGCCCACCGCCACGCCGCCAAGAACATCGCCGACCTCGACGCCCGCGGCCAGGTGACCCTGCACCGGGGCGACCTCGGATCCGCGCTGCCCGAGCTGAACGGCAGGGTCGACCTCGTCGTCAGCAACCCGCCGTACATCCCCATGAGCGAGTGGGAGTATGTTCCGGTCGACGTGCGCGAGCACGACCCGGCGCCTGCCCTGTGGGGCGGCGGCGACGACGGGCTCGACGCCGTCCGCGCGGTGGAGCGCACGGCCCGCAGGCTGCTGCGTCCCGGCGGATTCGTGGCGGTCGAGCACAGCGATCTCCAGGGGGCTCCGGTCTACTGGATCTTCGCCGAGGAGCACGGCTGGCGCGACGTGCGCAACCGCCGCGACCTCACCGACCGGGACCGGTACGTCACGGCCCGCCTGACCACCTCGATGGAGTAGTCCCCATGAGCCGACACTATGACTGCTCGGACCCCCTGGAGCGGGCCCGGGGCGTCGCGGACGCCGCGTCGTGCCTCCGCCGCGGCGAGGTCGTCGTGATGCCGACCGACACCGTGTACGGGATCGCCGCGGACGCGTTCACCCCCTCCGCCGTGCGGCTCCTGCTGGAGACCAAGGGCCGGGGCCGCGACATGCCGCCGCCCGTGCTCGTCGGCTCGGTCCGCGCGGCCACCGCGCTGATCGACGACCTCGGCCCGTACGGCCAGGACGTCATCGACGAGTTCTGGCCGGGCGCGCTCACCGTGGTCTGCCACGCCAACCCGAGCCTCGCCTGGGACCTCGGCGACACCAAGGGCACCGTGGCGGTCCGGATGCCGCTGCACGACCTCGCCCTCGAACTGCTGCGGGAGACCGGCCCCCTGGCGGTCTCCAGCGCGAACCTGAGCGGGCACCCGGCCGCGCGGACCATCGAAGAGGCCGAGGCGATGCTCGGCGACAAGGTCTCGGTCTACCTGAACGACGGCCGGTCGAGCGGCGGCGCCGCCTCCACCATCGTCGACCTCACCGGCACCCTGCCGAAGCTGCTGCGCCGCGGCGCGGTCCCGGAGGCCCGGCTGCGCTCGGTGTGCGGGGTGCTGCTGCGCGACGAGCTCCTCGGCGACGAGGACGACCAGCTGACCGACGACGCCCTCGCCGTCGAGGAGGCCGCGGCCGCCGAGGCGCTCCAGCAGGAGTTCGGCGCCCCGGGCGAGAACGCCGATGAGAAGGACGAAGCGGGCCCGGTCGACTTCGTGAAGGCCACCGCCGACGAGAAGGACGCCGAAGGCGCGGTCGATCTCGTCAAGGGCGCCGCGGCCGAGCCCGGCGAGGGCTCCCCGGCCGACGACACGGGGACCGCCGCCAAGGAGCGCTGAGGACGCGGGCGCCGGGCTTCCCGGCCCGTCCGTTCACTCCTGCGCGGTACGCCGGGTCGCCACCCGGGCCAGGGCGAGCAGCATCAGCCCGCACAGCAGCTTGTCGTCGGCGGCGGCCTGCCATGGGCCGCCCGCGATGACGTCGTCGGCGAGGTCCCAGACCACGATCCCGCCGCCCGCGACGCCGAGCGCGTGCCGCAGCCACTGCGGGCTGCGGCCGTGCAGGACCATGCCGAGCGGCACCGCCGACAGCAGGACGAGCCATCCCCAAGGCGTGAACCCCAGATGGGGCGGCGCGGTGACGGCGGCGGCCGGCGCGAGCGCGCCCGAGGCGAACGCCGCGCGGACGACCATGCCCTCGCCGGGGCGCAGCGCCGACTGGTGGAAGGCCGCCTTCCCCGGGCCGTCCGGACCGCCCGCGCAGGTGGTCTGCGCGCCCGAGCGCCCGGCGAGGCAGCCCGCGGCGAAGACCGCGGGCCCCTGGATCCGGACCGTCGCCTCACCGAGCGGATGGGCCCAGCCGGGCCCGAGAGCGTTCCACAGCAGCTCGTCCCGCGGCCCGTGCGTCCGCACCAGCCCGACGACGTCGTAGTCCAGCACGTACGTGTGACGGCCGGAGACGGGGGGTCCGGCGCCGATCCGCAGCTGCCGCTCGTGCATGAACTCGCGGTCGGTCAGGTTGACCGGCGCGAAGGTCGGGCTGGTCACCGTGACGTTCTCGATCCGGTGGACCAGGTCGCCCTCCCGCTCGCGCAGCCGCCGGAGGATCCCCGTGGAGCCGCTCTCGGCGTAGTCGACGGTGAAGGTCTCCCGGACGTGCACCGTGCCGTCCTCCGTGACGGTCAGGAGCGCGTCGAACTCCGGGACGGCGGCCTCGGCGGACTGCTGGCCGCGGAAGAGCACGGGCAGGATCGCGAGGAAGACCAGGGTGGCCGCCGTCATGAGGCCGGTGGGGGAGGGGCGTCGCTTCATCACCGGGCGCAGTCTCTCGCGGACGCAGCGCAGCTCGCAGCCCGTTCGACGAAACGGGAAACCCCGCGTATCGGCAAACTGTGAAGAAGGTCACATGCAACCTGACGCATGTCAGTGATCATGCGAATGCGGTGTGCATTGTCCCTGGTGGGGGTCGCCGCGAACCGTCACTCAGCGTCGTGCGGCCCTCCGGAGCATCCCTGCTTCGATGCGGGAGGGCGCCGGTCGGTTCCGAAAATCGGCAGATTTCGGCACGGCGCATTCTCCGCGTATGTGGCGCATAAACCTGATCTTTGGCAAACCGCTACAGTCCGACCCCGAGTAGGCGAGAGATCAGATCAAGGAGTGATCACATGCGGCGCATCGCTGCGGTTACCGCTACCGCCGTCGCCCTGGGCGGTGGCATGGTCCTGGCCGCGACCCCCGCCGGAGCCGCCCCCGCCGGGGCGAAGAAGGTGACCAAGAGCTGGGTCACCAACAAGGGCAACAAGGCGATCTTCCGGGCGGTCAAGGCCGGCGGGAAGTTCAGCTACAACACCAAGACGAAGAAGTTCGTCGTCAAGGGGTACATCCAGGACCTCTCCAAGAACGGGACGGCGCCCGGCGTCCAGTTCCGCGTCTGGCGTGACGGCCAGTGGCACGAGTCCAAGGTGCTCTTCGTGACGAGCAACTACTCCACTCCGGTCGACGGCGTGTACAAGTTCAACTCGAAGGACGCCCTGTGGACCACCACGGGGACCAAGCTCCAGGTGCGGGAAGGTGCTCTTAAGATCACCGCCGACCTGAAGGGCGCGAAGTACGGCGCTTGGAAGAAGCTCCGCTAGGAGCCCCCTTCATCGGTGAGCTCCCAGGCCCGGCACCTTCCCGAGGTGCCGGGCCTTCTTTTGCGCACCGTCCTGGAGATTATGACCGACCTCACATGCAACCGGAAAAGGCCTGTCAGCGGCCTCTGGCTCTGCGTAGTCGCCTCAGGTGAGGGGCCCGGACGTGTGCGGGGCCGTTCCCGCGGTGGGCGGGGGCGGCTTAGATGCCGAGGGCGCCCGGGAGGTTCGGCGGACACCGAATGTTTATCCGACCGACATTCTTCGGTGGCCGGGCCAAAAGTCCACGCATTCGGTGCTCGGTACAGTCCCCTTTCGGAAATCGGGCGGGCGATCATCAGAGGGGGCGCGGACATGCGGCGCATCGCGGTGCTGGCGCTGGCCGTCGTACTGGGCACGACCTGGACGGTTCCCGTCCAGGCGGCGCCGAGCGCGAAGGTGACGAAGAAGTGGGTGACCGCGGAGGGGAAGACCAAGCCGTTGAAGTCCGTCAAGGCGTACGGCACATACACCCGCGAGGACGCCTCGGTGTCGGCGA
Organism: Actinocorallia herbida; assembly: GCF_003751225.1. Taxonomy (NCBI): domain Bacteria; kingdom Bacillati; phylum Actinomycetota; class Actinomycetes; order Streptosporangiales; family Thermomonosporaceae; genus Actinocorallia; species Actinocorallia herbida. Next base: position 8,193,058 of record NZ_RJKE01000001.1, on the reverse strand, counting down.
AGGGCGTGCTCCACGACTTCGGAAAGAACGGCTGGTCACCGGGGGTGCAGTTCCGGGCCTGGAACGGGAAGAATTGGACCGAGTCCGAGGTCTACTTCCGGGTCCGCGCGAACGGCAAGCCGATGGACGGGCCGTTCACGATGAACTACGGCCTCTTCTGGGCGACCGCCGCCACGCATTTCCAGGTCCGCGAGGTCGCGCTGAAAGCCACGAGCACCACCAAGGGCCGTAAGTACGGGGCCTGGCAGAAACTCTTCTGAAAAATCCGCGCGCCCTGCGTCGCGCATTCCCCGGAACGGGCGCGGCGCCCGCGGATACGATGCCGGGGCCCGATTCCGCGATGACCGCCGGGAGCGCCACGGATGCCACGCGTCACCACCGTGCTTTTCGTCTGCGGGGCCCTTTCGCTGGGCTTCGCGCTCCTCGGCGTGCCCGGTCTCGCCGAGGAGCGGGCGCCCCAGACCGTCCTCGCCGAAGGCGGGTTCAAGACCGCTGACGGCGAGGGCGCGGCCTTCCGGCAGATCCGGGCGACCGGCGAGTACCAGATCACCGAGGACGCCGTCACCGTCCGCTTCACGCTCACCGACCGCAGGCGGGACGGCTGGACGGCGGGGGTCCAGTTCGCCACGGGCGAGGCCTGGGACGAGCACCACTCGCCGGTCTTCCACCCGGTCGGCGACCCCGCCGCGCCGGGTCCCGGCAGGCTGCGCGGTCCCCGGATGGCCGAGGCGACGCCGCGGGACCGGCCCGCGTGCCACGGCTGCCGGGTGCTCGAGCCGCGCAAGCGCAAGGGCACGGGCGCGCCCGCGGACGGCGTGATCTCCTACCGCTTCCCCAAGTCCTTCACCTCGGCGTTCACCGAGGGGCTGTGGGCGCGCGAGGTGCTGATCAAGAAGGAAGGCGGCAGGACCGTCCTGCGCCCCGGCCGGACCGTCACCGTCTACCGGGCTCCGGTCGGCACCGTTCTTCCGGGCGCGCAGCGCGAGGCCCCCCTGCCCTTGGGCTCCCGCTTCGCCAACGACCTGGGCGGCCCGCTCGGATTCGGCGCGGTGAGCGGGCGGAAGGGCCGTGGCGGCCCCGTCCCGTTCTCGGCCAAGGAGTTCCCGGGAGGCCCCGAGGTGTCGGCCGAGCCCTGGGGAGAGGCGGAGCGCGCGCGCCGCAGGGGAGGCGGCGGGGAGGCCCGGACGCTGCTGCGGATCCGGGATCTGGCGGAGGACCGCAGGCTGCCCGGGGTGATCGTGACCTTCACCGACGAGGACGGCCGGCGCATAGACACCTGGACGTACTGGAACAGCAGGGACAGCTCCGGCCGTTGGACCAGTCGGATGGCGGTCAACAAGCTGTCCGGCCATCTCTTCTATCGTGCCTGTGTGGGTACGCAGAGTCATAGGGGCGACCAGTGGGCGTTCGAGCCGGTCTCGTGCGGGGAGACCCGCCAGGTCTACTGACCGCCTTCGGGACGGGCGGGAGATGTGACGAGGACGAAGGCCGTGGAAAGCACATCCAGGACGATCGGAAGGCGTAAGGTGTCCTGATCGTGAGGCCGCGCCGCCAACCGGAGCCGGACGGCGGACGTCACATCAGGCACAGGGGCAGATCAGGCGGAACGGGGGTGACGGCGTGCGGGAGTATCTGCTGGTGATCCTCACCGGGATCGCCGTGACCTACCTGCTCGTCTCCCCGGTGAAGAGCCTGGCGATCGCCATGGGCGCCCAGGCCGCGGTCCGCGACCGCGACGTGCACAAGGTGCCCACCCCGCGCATCGGGGGCCTGGCGATGTTCGGCGGCCTCCTCGGCGCCCTGGTGATGGCCCGCGCGCTGCCGCACATGACCCAGGTCTTCATCGAGACCAAGACCGCCAACGCGGTCATCCTCTCCGGCGCCCTCATCGTGCTGCTCGGCATCGCCGACGACCTGTGGGACATCGACGCGCTGACCAAGCTCGCCGGGCAGATCGCCGCCTCCGGCATCCTCATCATGAACGGTGTCCAGCTCAGCGCGCTCCCGCGCCTGGACGGCGGCTCGCTCGCGCTCTCCCCGGTCTACGGGGTGCCCCTGACCGTCTTCATCGTGGTCGCCACGATCAACGCGGTGAACTTCATCGACGGCCTCGACGGCCTGGCCGCGGGCGTCGTCGGCATCGCCGCCTTCGCGCTGTTCCTGCTGGGCTACCGGCTCGCCGAGGTCGTCGACATCCCGCTGCTCATCGGCCCCGCGATGATCGCCGCGGTGCTCGTCGGGATCTGCGCGGGCTTCCTCGCGCACAACTTCCACCCGGCCCGCATCTTCATGGGCGACACCGGCTCGATGCTCATCGGCCTGCTGCTGTCGGCCGCGACGATCCAGCTCATCGCGCTGTTCGACACCGCGATCGCCGAGAAGTACCTGATCTTCCCGCTCTGGCTGCCGCTGCTGCTCGTGCCGATGGTGACCGTCGTGCCGTTCGCCGACATGCTGCTCGCGGTCTGGCGGCGCACCAACCAGGGCCTGTCGCCCTTCGCGCCGGACAAGCAGCACCTGCACCACCGCCTGCTGCGCCTCGGCCACTCCCACCGCCGCTCGGTGCTCATCATGTACGGCTGGGTCGGCCTGGTCGGCGCCTGCATGGTGGCCATGTCGTTCGTGCCGCCGGATCCGCCGACCTGGCAGGCGCTCGTGCTGTTCATCACTCTCTGTGTCGCCGCCCTGGGCGCGGCCCTCATGGTCGGCGTCCCGCGCATCATCGCCAGAAGGGCCTTCCAGGCGGAGGTCGAGGCCGCGGCCGCGGGCCCCGGGGACAGGACGCGGCAGCACGCGTAACCTGCCGTTCGCATGCCGGTTACCCGGGGGGTAATTGCCGGAGTTCCCTAGGCTTGTGATAGCTTTCACTAAGTAGAGACGAACACGTAACGTAACCACCCCGGAGCCCTCATGGACTCGACTGGAAAGCGCCTCTTCGCCGGCGCAGCCCTCCCCGTCTCCCTCGCGGGAGTCATCGCGATCGCCGTCGGCAGCCTTGTCGCCGGGATCGAAGGGGGGCTCGGCGCGGCACTCGGCGCGGTGGCCGTGATCGCCTTCTTCTCACTCAGCGCGTACGTCGTGAACTGGGCTTCGAAGATCTCGCCGCAGACCGTCATGATCGCGGGCCTCGCCAGCTATGTGCTCAAGGTCCTCGCCATGATGATCCTGGTTTCGGCGGTGAAGGGTGTCACGGTTTTCGACACCGTGGTTTTCGGCTGGACCGTGGTGGCCCTCGCGGTCGCCTGGATCGTCGCCGAGTTCCGGATCACCCTCGACACACGAAAGCCCTATATCGATGAACCCGCCGGTGCTGCCCGCAGCGACGACGCCAACGAGCGCGCGTCGCACGGGGCTACTCCGATATGACCAGTCCGCACCTAGCCTGCTATTGTCCGGAACGCGATGAGCGAGCACGAGGCACCATCCAGAGAGGCGGGCCCCAGCTTCGCAGACGCCATGTGGTCGGTACCGAGCTACATCCTCTCGGGAATGGCCATCTGGGGCGGCGCGGGTTGGTTTGCCACCTATCTGACCGGGTGGGTGCTGTTCAAGCCGGTCGGGTTGGTGATCGGTGTGGTGCTCGCCGTCTACCTGGTCTACGTGAAATACGGTCGCTGACCGCCGGTGCCACGCATCCGGTCAGCCGGTTTTTGATCCGATCTCAGCTTGAAGGGAACGCCACAGTGCGCGAGTGCAGCGAGCGGACCACCGTGCCCACCGAGGTGAACAAGTGAGTACTGCAGTCGTGCTCGCCTCATCCGGTGGCGAGTTCACGCCGCCGGGCGCTGAACTGTTCGACTTCCCGCCGCTGTTCGCCGGCGGACCCGAATGGCTGACCAAGCCGGTCCTCATGGCCCTTCTGGGCGTCGTCGTCACCTGCGCCCTGGCGTGGAGCGCGTTCGCCAAGCCGAAGCTGGTGCCGCGCGGCATGCAGAACGTCGGCGAGATGGGCTACATCTTCGTCCGCGACCAGGTCGCCCGCCCGTTCCTGGGCAAGGACGCCGAGCGTTGGATGCCGCTCCTGCTGTCGATGTTCCTCCTGATCTGGGTGTGGAACATCTTCGCGGTCGTCCCGATCATCCAGTTCCCGGTCGCGTCGCACATCGCGTTCCCCGCGGTTCTCGCGCTGAGCGTGTACTTCCTCAAGATCTACCTGGGCATGAAGCACCAGGGGCCGGTGAAGTACTTCACCAACCTCATCCCCCCGGGCCTGCCCAAGCCGATCTACGTGCTGCTCGTACCGATCGAGTACCTCTCCACGTTCGTGCTCGCGCCGTTCACGCACGCGGTCCGACTCTTCGCGAACATGTTCGCCGGCCACATCATCCTGGCCTTCTTCAGCCTCGTGGGCTACTGGTTCCTCATCGAGAACCCGACCCTCCTCGGCGCCCCCGTCGGTGTGCTCGGCGTCGTCATGACCATCCTCATGACCGCCTTCGAGATGTTCATCCAGTTCCTGCAGGCCTTCCTCTTCACCATGCTGGCCGCGATGTACATCGGCAGCGGTCTGCACGCCGACCACTGAGTCGACAAGTCACAAGGCCTCTATCCCCATGGACCAGACCGGTGGAACCTCCACCGGCCAACTGAAGGAGTAAGTGAAAATGAGCGTTCTCGCCGCCGTCGAAGGCAACGTCGGTGCGATCGGTTACGGCCTCGCCGCGATCGGCCCGGGTGTGGGCGTGGGCATCATCTTCGGTCAGGGTGTGCAGGCTATGGCCCGCCAGCCCGAGATGGTCGGCGTCATCCGCCAGAACATGATGCTGGGCTTCGTTCTTACCGAGGCGCTGGCCCTCATCGGCCTGGTCGCGCCGTTCATCTACGGCTGATCAGCTTCAACTGACGAAAGGCTGCGAACACCATGATCACAGCAGCTTCACTGCTCGCTGCGGAGGAGGGGAACAACCCCCTCATTCCGCACACCTACGAGCTGGTCGTCGGAATCTTCGCCTTCCTCGTCGTCGTCCTGGTCGTCGGCAAGATCCTGACTCCCCGGATTCAGAAGACCCTCGCCGAGCGCACCGAACTCATCGAGGGCGGGCTCAAGAAGGCAGAGGACGCCCAGGCCGAGGCCAAGCAGACACTCGACGCTTACAAGAACCAGCTCTCGGAGGCCCGCCAGGAAGCGGCGCGCCTGCGCGAGGAGGCTCGTGAGCAGGGCGCTCAGATCATCGCTGAGATGAAGGAGCAGGCCCAGGTCGAGGCTCGGCGGATCGTCGAGAACGCCCAGGCGCAGATCGAGGCCGAGCGGGCTCAGGCCCTGGCCTCCCTGCGTGCCGAGGTCGGCGCGCTGTCCGTCGACCTGGCCGGTCGTGTCGTCGGCGAGTCCCTTGAGGACGAGGCGCGCCAGCGTCGCATCGTCGACCGCTTCCTGGAGGAGCTCGAGACGTCCAACGCCGCCGGTAAGGCCCTGTGATGGCGGGAGCTGTCACCAGGGCCGCGCTGGCGGAGGTCGACGAGCGGTTCCCGGAGATCCTGGCGTCCACGGACGCCGGTGTGCTGGGCGCCGAACTGTTCGAGATCCTGCACCTGCTGGACCGCGAGCACGGCCTGCGGCGCACGCTGTCCGACCCCTCGGCTTCGGCCAAGGCGAAGGCGGCCCTGCTGGGCTCGCTGCTCGAGGGCAAGGTCAGCACCGCCGCGGCGACGCTGGCCGGCGAGATCGTCCAGCGCCGCTGGAGCTCGTCCGCCGAGCTGACCGACGCGTTCGAGCAGTTCGCGGTGGCGGCCCTGGCCGACGCCGCGGAGCGGGCCGGTCAGCTCGACCAGCTGGAAGAGGACCTGTTCCGCTTCGGCCGGATCATCGCGGGCGACACCGAGCTGCGCAACGCGCTGGCCGGGGACCTGGTGCCCCTGGAGCGCAAGGCCGAGCTGGTCACCTCCTTGCTGGAAGGCAAGGTCGGCGGACCGACTCTGGCCCTCGCGCTCGAGGCCGCGACCCACCCGCGGGGACGTAGCCTGGAACGTGGGCTCGACGCCTACGGCAAGCTCGTCGCCACTCGGCGCAACCGGCTCGTCGCGCTCGTGCGCACCGCTGTAGCCCTCACCGGCGACCAGCAGACCCGGCTGGCGGCCGCGCTCGGCGCGTCCTACGGCCGCGAGGTACACCTGAACATCGAACTCGACCCCACCGTGCTCGGCGGCATCGCCGTGCAGCTCGGGGACGAGGCAATCGACGGCACGATCGCCGGACGCCTTGACGGCGTGCGCCGGCGGATCGCCTGAAGGGCAAGAGAGGAATCATGGCGGAGCTGACGATCCGTCCGGATGAGATCCGGAACGCGCTGGAGCGTTTCGTCCAGTCGTACGAGCCCGACGCGGCCGCGCGCGAGGAGGTCGGCACTGTCACCGAGTCCGGCGACGGTATCGCTCGCGTCTCGGGCCTCCCCTCGGCGATGGCCAACGAGATCCTCGAGTTCGAGGGTGGCATTCGTGGTCTGGCGCTGAACCTCGACACGCGCGAAATCGGCGCGGTCGTACTGGGCGACTTCACAAAGATCGAAGAGGGCCAGTCCGTGCGCGGCACGGGCGAGGTCCTTTCCACCCCGGTCGGCGACGAGTTCCTGGGCCGCGTCGTTGACGCCCTGGGCAACCCGATCGACGGCAAGGGCCCGGTCGACTCGACCGAGCGCCGCGCGCTGGAGCTGCAGGCTCCCACCGTCGTGCAGCGCCAGTCGGTCGGCGAGCCGCTGCAGACCGGCATCAAGGCGATCGACGCCATGACGCCGATCGGCCGCGGCCAGCGCCAGCTGATCATCGGCGACCGGCAGACCGGTAAGACCACGGTCGCGGTCGACACGATCATCAACCAGAAGGAGAACTGGCTCTCCGGCGACCCGGACAAGCAGGTCCGGTGCATCTACGTCGCGGTCGGCCAGAAGGGCTCCACCATCGCGTCCGTGCGCGCCACGCTGGAAGAGGCCGGCGCGCTCGAGTACACGACGATCGTGGCGGCTCCCGCGTCCGACCCGGCCGGCTACAAGTACATCGCGCCGTACACCGGTTCCGCGATCGGCCAGCACTGGATGTACCAGGGCAAGCACGTCCTGATCGTTTTCGACGACCTGTCGAAGCAGGCCGAGGCCTACCGCGCCGTGTCGCTGCTGCTGCGCCGTCCGCCGGGCCGTGAGGCCTACCCGGGCGACGTCTTCTACCTGCACTCCCGTCTGCTGGAGCGCTGCGCGAAGCTGTCGGACGACCTGGGCGCCGGTTCGATGACGGGTCTGCCGATCATCGAGACCAAGGGCAACGACGTCTCGGCGTTCATCCCGACCAACGTCATCTCGATCACCGACGGCCAGTGCTTCCTCGAGACGGACCTGTTCAACCAGGGTGTCCGTCCGGCCATCAACGTCGGTATCTCGGTCTCCCGCGTCGGCGGTTCCGCGCAGATCAAGGCGATGAAGCAGGTCGCCGGCACGCTGCGCCTGTCGCTGTCGCAGTTCCGTGACCTGGAGGCGTTCGCCGCCTTCGCGTCCGACCTCGACGCGGCCTCCAAGGCCCAGCTCGACCGCGGTTCCCGCCTGGTCGAACTGCTCAAGCAGCCGCAGTACAGCCCGTTCCCGGTCGAGAAGCAGGTCGTCTCGGTCTGGGCCGGCACCTCCGGTGAGCTGGACGAGGTCCCGATCGAGGACATCCGCCGCTTCGAGGCCGAGTTCCTCGACTACGTCGAGCACAACGCCAAGAGCGTCCTGCCCGGCATCCGCGAGACCCTGAAGCTCTCCGACGACGCGCTGACCGTCCTGAAGGACTCGATCACCGAGTTCAAGAAGGGCTTCACCACCAGCGCCGGCACCCTCCTGGGCGCCGACGAGCCGGTTGAGGCCCTGGGCGCCGAGGACGTCGAGCAGGAGACCATCAAGCGCGTCAAGAAGGCCTGATCCATGGGAGCTCAGCTTCGAGTCCTGCGCGGCAAGATCAAGTCGGTCTCCTCGACCGCGAAGATCACGCGCGCGCAGGAGCTGATCGCCACCTCCCGGATCACCAAGGCCCAGGAGCGCGTGGCCGCCTCCAAGCCGTACGCCGACAAGATCACCGCGGCGCTGTCCGCGCTGGTCAGCCATCGGTCGGGCGTGAAGCATCCGCTGCTCAGCGAGCAGCCGGAGGACAAGCGCTCGGCGGTACTGATCATCACGTCGGACCGCGGCTTCTGCGGCGGCTACAACTCCAATGTGATCCGTGAGGCCGAGGCGCTCATGGCCATGCTGCGCGAACAGGGCCGCGAGCCGGTCCCGTACGTGATCGGCACCAAGGGCGTCACCTGGTACCAGTTCCGTGACCGTGAACTCGGCGGGTTCTGGTCCGGCTTCTCCGGACAGCCGGACTTCGCCAGCGCCGAGCGGGTCGGGCGACGGCTCGTCGAGGACTTCCTCAAGACGGACGCCGAGGGCGGGGTCGGTGAGATCCACGTGGTCTACACCGAGTTCGTCTCGATGCTCACCCAGGAGGCCCAGGTCAAGCGCCTGCTGCCGCTCCAGGTCGAGGAGGTGGAGCGCGACGCCAATGGTCCGCTCCCGTCCTACGACTTCGAGCCGTCGGCGGACACCGCGCTCGACCTGCTGCTGCCCAACTACATCGAGAGCCGCATCTTCCACATGCTGCTCCAGGGCGCGGCCTCCGAGCACGCGGCGCGGCGCCGGGCCATGAAGTCGGCGACGGACAACGCCAACGATCTGATCAACCTCTACTCGCGCCAGGCCAACCAGGCGCGGCAGGCCGAGATCACCCAGGAAATCAGCGAGATCGTCGGTGGCGCGGACGCGCTCGCCGACGCCGGTCGCGGGGAGTGAAAAGGAACATGTCTTCAACTGCGGTAGCGATCGGCACCGGCCGCGTCACCCGGGTCATCGGCCCGGTCGTCGACGTGGAGTTCCCCGCCGACGCGATGCCTCCGATCAACAACGCCCTCAAGGTCGACGTCACCCTCGGTGCCGAGACCAAGACCCTGACCCTCGAGGTCGCCCAGCACCTGGGTGACAACGTGGTCAAGACCATCTCCATGCAGCCGACGGACGGCCTCGTTCGCGGTGCCTCGGTCTCCGACTCCGGCACCCCGATCCAGGTTCCGGTCGGCGACGTGACCAAGGGCCACGTGTGGAACGCCCTCGGCGAGTGCCTCGACGCTCCGGTGGCCTCGCTCGGGGTCACCGAGCGCTGGGGCATCCACCGCAGCGCTCCGCCGTTCGACCAGCTCGAGTCGAAGACCGAGATCCTGGAGACGGGCATCAAGGTCATCGACCTTCTCACCCCGTACGTCAAGGGTGGCAAGATCGGTCTGTTCGGTGGCGCCGGTGTCGGCAAGACCGTGCTGATCCAGGAGATGATCACCCGTGTCGCGCGGAACTTCGGTGGCACCTCGGTGTTCGCCGGCGTCGGCGAGCGCACCCGTGAGGGCAACGACCTCTGGGTCGAGATGGCCGAGGCCAACGTCCTGAAGGACACCGCCCTGGTGTTCGGCCAGATGGACGAGCCGCCGGGCACCCGTCTGCGGGTCGCCCTGTCCGCCCTGACGATGGCGGAGTACTTCCGCGACGTGCAGAAGCAGGACGTGCTGCTCTTCATCGACAACATCTTCCGTTTCACCCAGGCCGGCTCCGAGGTCTCCACGCTGCTGGGCCGCATGCCGTCCGCGGTGGGCTACCAGCCCACCCTGGCCGACGAGATGGGCCAGCTCCAGGAGCGGATCACCTCGACCCGCGGTCACTCGATCACCTCGATGCAGGCGATCTACGTTCCCGCGGACGACATCACCGACCCGGCGCCGCACACCACGTTCGCGCACCTCGACTCCCGGACCGTGCTGTCCCGGGCCATCACCGAGAAGGGCATCTACCCGGCGGTCGACCCGCTGGACAGCTCTTCCCGGATCATGGACCCGGCGATCATCGGCCGTGAGCACTACGACGTGGCGCAGCATGTCATCGGGATCCTCCAGAAGTACAAGGAGCTCCAGGACATCATCGCGATCCTCGGTATCGACGAGCTGTCCGAGGACGACAAGGTCACCGTCCAGCGCGCGCGTCGCATCGAGCGGTTCCTGTCGCACCCGATGTACGTCGCCGAGCAGTTCACCGGCCAGCCCGGTGTGACCGTTCCGCTCGACGAGACCGTGGCCTCGTTCAAGGCCCTCACCGAGGGCAAGTACGACCACATCCCCGAGCAGGCGTTCTTCATGTGCGGTGGGGTCGACGACGTCGAGAAGAAGGCGAAGGAGCTCGCCAAGTAAGGCGGACTCCCGTGGCCGGGGCTGAGAAGCCCCGGCCGCCCTTCCTGGAAGAGGAGACACTATGGCGATCAGAGTCGCCCTCGTCTCGCCCGAGCGCGAGGTATGGGCGGGCGAGGCCGAGATGGTGGTCGCGCAGACCATCGAGGGTGAGATCGGTATCCGTACCGGTCACTCCCCGGTGCTGGGCGTCCTCGTCGACGGCAGCGTCGTGAAGATCTTCCCGACCGGTGGCGACCCCGTCATCGCGGCGGTCGGCAGCGGGTTCTTCTCGGTGGCCGACAACGAGGTGTCCGTGCTGGCCGAGCAGGCCGAGCTGGGCGCCGAGATCGACCTCGCGGAGGCCCGGCAGGCACTCGCCGAGGCGCAGGGCGGCGGCGACGGGGACAACCCGCAGGCCGTGGCCGAGCGCCGGGCGCGCGCCCGGCTCCGTGCCGCCGGCGCGGACGTCTGAGAGAGACCGGCAACACGTGGGCGAGCACCTGGCAGAGATCACCGGCTGGGTGCTCGTCGCCGTTGTGCTGTGCGTCGTCGTGCTGTTCGGCGCGATGACCCTGCGCCGCTGGCTGCTCGAGCTGGGCGGCGGCACCGTCGAGTGCAGCCTGCGCGATCTGGGCGGCACCGGGGTGTGGCGCCTCGGGATCGGCAGGTACCAGGGCGACGAGCTCCAGTGGCACCAGATCTTCGGGTTCCGGCGCAGGCCGCGGATGGTCATCCAGCGGCGCGGCCTCGTGGTGCTCGGGCGGCGTGACCCGTCCGACGGCGAGGCCGAGGCCCTGACGGGTGACGCGGCGATCATCGAGGTGCGCAGCGGGGACTCCAAGGTCGAGCTGGCGATGTCCCTGGCCGCCCTCACGGGCTTCCTGGCGTGGCTTGAGTCCTCGCCTCCGGGCTGGCCCGTCGACCTGCCTTCGGGGGCTTGAGGCACCGCGCTCTACGCTGGCCCCTATGAGCCGCGAAGACGAACCCGTCGTCCTGTCCAAGATCTACACCCGGACCGGGGACGACGGCACCACGGGTCTCGGCGACGGAAGCCGGACCAGCAAGACCGACCCCCGTCTCGCCGCGTACGCCGACGTGGAGGAGGCGAACGCGTTCATCGGCGTCGCCCTGGCCACCGGCGGCCTCGCCGACGACGTCGCCGCGGTCCTGCGGCGCGTGCAGAACGACCTCTTCGATCTCGGCGCCGACCTGTCGGCCCCGGTCGTCCCGGATCTGGGCTACGAGCCGCTGCGGGTGACCCCGGCCTACGTCGAGCGCCTCGAGGGCTGGTGCGACGAGTTCAACGCGCCCCTCCCGGTGCTGCGGAGCTTCATCCTGCCGGGCGGCGACCTGCCCACGGCGCACCTGCACGTCGCGCGGACGGTCTCGCGCAGGGCCGAGCGCATGGTGTGGGCGGCGATCGAGGCGCACGGGGACAAGGTGAACCCGCTCACCGCGCGCTATCTCAACCGGCTTTCGGACCTGCTGTTCATCCTGTGCCGGACCGCGTCGGCGGGCGCCGAGGTGCTGTGGAGGCCGGGCGGCTGAGGGTCCCGGGGCGTCACAGGACGCGGGCCATGAGGACGTCGTCGACATAGGCGCCCTCGATGAGGAACTCCTCGCGGAGTATCCCCTCGATGTGAAAGCCCGTGCGCTCGTACAGGCGGCGCGCCGAGGTGTTGACCGACAGGACCCGCAGGGTCAGCCTGCGCGCGCCCTGACGGCGGGCCTCGGCGCAGGCCGCCTCCAGCAGCGCGCGGCCGATCCCCAGTCCGCGGACGGAGTGGTCGACGCCGAGGCCCTGGATCTGCCTGACGTGCGCGGCGGTCGGCTGCCGGATCGGCTGGACGAGCCGCAGGAAGCCCACGACCTTCCCGGCCCGTTCGGCGACGAGGAAGTCGTCGGGCAGGTTGAAGCGGTCGAAGAAGTGCGGGCCGGCGGACGGGCGGGGCACCACCGAGTTGTCCGGCGCCCAGGTGCGCCGGTCGAGGTCGGCGAGCGCGCGCTCGTCCTGCGGCCGTGCCTTGCGGATGACCACGTCGTTCACGCCCCCAGTCTGCCGTTCCCGGACCATGCGGGGCGAGGGCGGTGGGAGACTTGGCGCATGCGTCTCGTCATCGCCCGCTGCTCCGTGGACTACGTCGGGCGGCTCACCGCCCATCTGCCGCTCGCGACCCGCCTCGTCCTGATGAAGGCCGACGGCAGTGTGTCGATCCACGCCGACGACCGCGCGTTCAAGCCGCTGAACTGGATGAACCCGCCCTGCACGGTCAAGGAGGAGCCTTTCACCGAGCACGGCGCGATCGCGAAGTGGACGGTCACGCACGGCAAGTCCGGTGAGCAGCTGATCCTCACCGTCTTCGAGGTCCTGCACGACCATCGGCACGAGCTCGGCGTCGACCCCGGCCTCCAGAAGGACGGGGTGGAGGCGCACCTCCAAGAGCTGCTCGCCGAGCACATCACCACCCTGGGGGAGGGCTACCGGCTGGTCCGGCGGGAGTACCCCACCGCGATCGGGCCCGTGGACATCCTGTGCCGCGACGCGTCCGGGGGCACCGTGGCGGTGGAGATCAAACGGCGCGGCGAGATCGACGGCGTCGAGCAGCTCACCAGGTACCTGGAGCTGCTGAACCGGGACCCGCTGCTGGCGCCGGTCAAGGGCGTCTTCGCGGCGCAGGAGATCAAGCCCCAGGCGAAGGTGCTCGCGCACGACCGCGGCATCGACACCGTCACGCTGGACTACGACGCCCTGCGCGGCATCGAGAAGGAGGGAATGCTCTTCTAGGGCGTTCCACCGGGTTACGGGCCCTGGGACGCCGAGAGCCGCCCCCGGTGCCCGGTCCGGGATGACGGCCCGGTGCGGTCGGCCGAGGGCGGCCCGTGCCCGATGATCTTCGGCCCGGCCGCGTCAGAGGTCCGGACTGAACGAGTAGGTGTACTTCGCGTAGTGGTGGTTCGTGCTCGGCACGAAGACCCGGTACGTGCGGTTGTTGCGCAGCACCCAGCCGGTCTGCCCGATCCGGTCGGTGCGGCGGCACGAGACCGTCACGAAGCGGCGGTCGTAGCCCCGGACCTCCCTGCGCTGGAGGCACGCCCGCGCGTCCCGCAGCACGCGGTCGGTGCCCGCCCGGGTGACCTGGATCTCCAGGAGCGACCGGTTGCGCCGGTAGTCCTGGAGGTCGAGCCGCACCGAGACGCGGTAGCGGCGCAGATAGTCGTCCTTGACCGCGGTGGCGACCCGGCCGCCGGCCGTGGCGGAGGAGTCCGCGGCCACGGCCGTGCTCGGGGCGGCCGGCCGAGCCGGCGGCGCCGCGGGGATGGTGGACTCGGAGGCGAAGGCCGATGGTGCCGTGGCCAGCGCAGCCGCGGCTGTCGCCGCACAGAGCATCTGCTTGATCATGCATCCTCCCGGAGAGATCGTTATCCGATGACCTGTCCGAGAAGGGCGGTGGTGAATCTTGAGGCGGCGCTTGTGCTTGGTCAATTATCGGAAAAACGAGTCCTTTGTCGGAAATAGAAATCGGTGTTCCGGGAGAAAGGTCCAGATCGTCATGGCCTGGTGTAAGGGACGCCGACCCGGGCGTGCGCCTCTTCCACGATCCGCTGGTGCACGCCGAACCGCAGCGTCCGGGTGAGGGCGTACCCGGCGGCGCGGGCGGCGAGCGGGCCGACCGGGGTGCGGGGCGACAGGCCCAGCAGGCGCTTGGCCCAGGACGGGAGCAGATCGGTGGCGACCCGGCTGATGACCTGCGTGGAGTAGCGGGTGGTGGCGTCCCCGCCGACGGGCCCGCGCAGGAATCCGATCGCCTCCAGGGTCTCCTCCGAGACGGTGAGGCGCGGCCGCATCATGGCGAAGTAGTCGGCGACGTCGGCGCGCGACTTGGGCACGTCGGTCGCGCCCAGCATCTCCGAGACGACGGCGTACTGGGCGAAGTACTCGTCGAGGCCTTTTCCGTCCAAAGGCTTCGGGTGGTAGCGCTGATGCGCTTTCGCGGCCTGGGCGGACTGGGTGATGCCGGTCCAGATGATGTCGGCGGAACTCGTCGCGGAATAGGGGCGGCCGTCGGGCATCGTGCCGTGCACCCGCTTGTGCATCGTCCGGACGATGCCCGCGAGCTTCTCGGCGACGGGCGTCGCGGCGTAGGACATGCCGCTGACGAAGCTGCTGGTGAACCCGAGGCGCCGGATCGGGTCCTGGAGGTAGTTCGAGTGCTGGTTGGTGCCGTGGGTGACCGGTTCGTTGAGCGTGCCGAGCAGGAGTCCCGAGACGCCTCCGAGGACGCCGGACACGTCGCCGTGCACGTACCAGACGGCCGAGCCGGGGCCGAAGAGCCCGGGATCGCCGACCGGCTCGGTGTACTGCTCGCCGGGGAGGTGGGCGGCGGCGAGCATGCCCCAGTAGGAGTCGTCGATCTGCTTCCTGAGGTTCATAAGCACATACTTATGGACGCATGAGACAAATTGCAAGTGCTGTCTCACGGATAGGGTGTGACCATGCCCTCAGGTGCCGCCACGCCCTCCGTGCCGTCTTCGCCCTCGGCCGTCCCGCCGTCCTCCGCCCCGCGCTCCTCCGCCGAGCGGATCGTCGACGCGGCCGAGGAGTGCTTCGCGCGGTTCGGCGTCGCCAAGACGACGGTCGAGGACGTCGCGAACGCCGCGGGCATGTCGCGGGCGACCCTGTACCGGAACTTCTCCGGCGGGCGGGACGAGCTGATCCTCGCCGTCTTCCTGCGCGACATCGGGCGGTTCCTCGACGAACTCGTGGCGAACGTCCCCGAGGAGTTCGACCCCGCCGAGTCCGTGGTGGCCGGGGTGCTGGACGCGGTGCGGTTCGTGCAGGGCGAGCCCAAGTTCGCCGCGCTGTTCGTGCCCGAAGCGGTCGGGCACACCCACAAGGCGGTCGCGCACTCGTCCCAGCGGGCGGTCGACCTGTGCGCCGAGCGGGTCGAGCCGTACTTCCTCGCCGCCCGCGACGCGGGCCTGCTGCGCGCGGAGCTCGAGGTCAACGGCACCGTCGAGTTCCTGTTCCGGATCATCTCCTCGCTCAGCCTCGCGCCGCTGGAGCGGCCGGAGGCCGAGACCGCGAAGTTCCTGCGCACGTACGTCGTCCCCGCGCTGCTGCCCTAGTCGTGGCCGAAGAGTTATCCACAGGCTCGGATTCGGATGCGGGGCCGGGGAGGTAGCGTTCGGCTCGTGAGACAGACGCAGCGCAGTTCCGGCAGGGGGATCAGCCCGGTCTTCCTCGGCATCCTGGCCTTCACCGCATTCTTCGGCTACCTGGTGTGGCGGGCCGAGTGGCTGCCCGGCGCCGGTCCATCGAGCCGGGCGGGCCTCGCGGTGTTCGCCTTCGTGGTGGGCGCCTGGGTGGTGTCGCTGTGCCTGCACGAGTTCGGGCACGCGGCGCTCGCGCACCGCTTCGGCGACCACTCGGTGGCCGCGCGCGGCTATCTCACGCTCGACCCGCGCAAGTACACCGACATGACCCTGAGCATCGTGCTCCCGGTGCTGTTCCTGATGCTCGGCGGCATCGGCCTGCCGGGCGGGGCGGTCTGGATCGACCGCGGCGCGATCCAGGGCAGGCTGCGGCACAGCATGGTGTCGTTCGCCGGTCCGGCGGCCAACATCGTGTTCGCGATCCTGTGCGGGGCCGCGATCCAGCAGTGGGCCTTCGAGTCCGAGCACACGACCTTCTGGGTCGCCATCGGCTACCTGGGCTTCCTCCAGGTCACCGCCGCGGTGCTGAACCTGCTGCCCGTCCCGGGGCTCGACGGCTTCGGCATCTGGGAGCCGTACCTGCCCAGGGCCTTCGTGCAGAAGGTGGCCGGCTACGGCATGTGGGTGTTCATCGGCCTGCTGGTGCTGCTGTGGATACCACCGCTGAACCGGGCCTTCTTCACCGTGGTCTACGGCATCACCGGATGGTTCGGCATTCCCGAGGAGTTCGCGCAGGTCGGGCACTCGGTCTTCATGTTCTGGTGACCCGCGTCCCAGGGGGCGCACCGGCCCCGCGGGTGGCCCGGCCGCGCACCCACACCCTTCGGTAAGGGAAGTGTCACGAAATCGTCAAGGAAACCTCGCGATCCGTCGCCGTTCACACTGGACGTCTCACGCAAAGGTGATTAGCGTCACCAGTGGACACTTCGGCGGAAGGAAGCCACTCGTATGTCCCTTGATGTCTCCCCCGAACTGCTCGCAAGGGCACAGCAAGGTGAGATCGACGACGCGATGTTCGTCGAGTGCATCCGGACCTCGCTCCCGTACGCCTGGGATCTGATCAGCGGTCTGGTCGCCGACCTCGAGGTCGCCGGAGGCGACTTCGCCGACAACCAGACACCTCCCCCGGACGAGCAGGCGCGTGGGCAGCTCCTGCGGGTCCTGGCGAGTGACGCCATGCGCGGCAGCATCGAGCGCTACTTCGGCGTCAAGCTGGCCTTCCAGAACTGCCACCGGGTGGCGGTCTTCCCCGGCAAGGCCGGGGACACCGACACCTACCGGAAGTTCGTGACGGCGCGAGAGCAGATCCTCAACCAGCAGCCGCACCTGCGCGACTGCTGACGGGCACCCGGAGCCTCGGCAGGACGTCCCTGCCGAGGCTCCGCACGCATTGCAGGACCGCTGAGGGGTCCGCGGCGCATTCGGCAAGCAGGACCACCCTCGCGACGTCCGGGACCGCACACGTGCGTTCCAGGGCCGCGGCGCAGTCCTCCACGGTGCCGACCGCGTGCAGGTCGGCGAGATCCGCCGCGTACTCGGCGGCGTCGCGCTGGGCCCGCGGCCTCCCGTCCACGGCGACATGGCCCGCCAGGCCCGGCCCCATCCAGCGCGGCAGCTCCTCCCGGACCGTCGCCCTGGCCTCCTCACGGGTCCGGCCCACCCAGGCCAGGCCCGTCGCCACGTGGCCCGCCCCGGCCGGGCCGCCCAACGCGCGGTACCGGGCGACGGCCTCGGCCTTCGCCGCGTCGCCCACGTGCATCCCCAGCAGCATCGGCAGGCCGCGCCGCGCGGCGAGTTCCTCCGAGGCCGGGCTCGTGGCGGCGAGGAAGACCGGCGGGGGAGTCTCCGGCCGGGGGACGAACGGGACCTCGCCGAACCGGAAGAACCGCCCGTCGGCCGCGATCGTGTCCCGGCCGTCCAGACAGGCCCGGAGCAGGTCGAGAGCCTCGGGGAAGCCCTCCTCGTACCGTTCGAGCCCGGTGCCCAGGACCTCGAGCTCCCGCCACGGGCCGCCCCTGCCGATCCCGAGCAGGAACCGCCCGGGCGCCAGCGAGGCGAGCAGCGCGGCCTCCTCGGCCAGCGCGACCGGATGCCGGGCCGACAGGACGGCGACCGCGGTGCCGACCGCGATCCGGGACGTCGCGGCGAGCAGGTGCCCGGCCAGCACGGTCGCCGACGGGCAGACCCCGTAGGTCATGAAGTGGTGCTCGGCGAGCCACACCTCGTCGAATCCGGCGTCCTCGGCCGCTCTGGCCAGCGCGACCGTGCGGCGAAGGGCGTCGGTGGGGGACTGGCCGGGCCACTGCCCGGCGGGGAGGAAGAGTCCGAAGCGCATGGTCGTCTGCCTGCCCGGCGGAGGCGTCTGCCAGACTTCTTCCCAGTGGACGGCTTGAGAGGAACTGCTATGGGCTTCGGCAAGGTGGGCGTGGTCGGACTCGGCACCATGGGCGCGGGCATCGCCGAGGTGCTGGCCCGCGGCGGCGTGGAGACGGTCGGCGTCGAGATCAACGACGCGGCCCTGGAGCGCGGCAGAAGCGGCATCGAGGGCTCCACGACCCGTGCCGTCACCCGCGGCAAGCTCACCGAGGAGGCCCGCGACCAGATCCTCGGCCGGATCACCTTCAGCACGGACTTCGGCGCCCTCGCCGACTGCGACCTCGTCATCGAGGCGGTCCCCGAGCTGATCGCGCTCAAGGCCAAGGTCTTCGCCCAGCTCGACGAGGTGTGTCGGCCCGACGCGGTGCTGGCCACCAACACCTCGTCCCTGTCGGTCACCGAGATCGCCGCGGCGACCTCCCGGCCGGAATCGATCGTCGGTGTCCACTTCTTCAATCCCGCGCCCGTCATGAAGCTCGTCGAGGTGATCCACAGCGAGCGGTCCAGGCCCGAGTTCGTCGCGGCCGTCACCGAGCTGGTCGGCGACCTCGGCAAGGTCCCGGTGACGATCGGGGACCGGGCCGGGTTCGTCGCCAACCGGCTGCTGTTCGGGCTGCTCGGCCCGGCCGCCCAGCTCGCGGAGACCGGGGTCGCCAAGGAGGACATCGACGCCTCGCTCAAGGCGATCGGCCTTCCCATGGGCCCGCTCACCCTGATGGACCTCATCGGCCTCGACACCTGCCTCGAAGTGCTGGAGGCCGTCCACGCCGACTCCGGCTCGCCCCGGCACGAGCCCGCGGGCATCCTGCGCAAGCTGGTCGACGAGGGCTCGGTGGGCCGCAAGTCCGGCGGCGGCTTCTACACCTACGACCGCGCGGGCTCCGGCACCGTCGTCGCCCCGGTCGAGGGCACCGCCTCGGCGGAGATCGCCGAGCAGCTGTACGGCCCGTACCTCCAGGACGCCGCCGAGATGGTCCGCAGCGGCTACTGCACCGCCGCCGACGCCGACGCCGCCATGACGCTCGGCTGCGGCTTCCCCGTGGGCCCGATCTCCGCCTTGCGCGAGCGGGGCGCCTGGACCGACTGAACTCGCATAATCTTCAGCCCGTGGCACGCAAGAACCGGCGAGGCGACGGCGGCGAGCGGCCGCTGTCGTCGTTCGGCGTGCAGGAGACCAGGCGCGAGGCGGACGGCGAATGGCATGTCCGCGCCATCACCGCGGCGGCCGCGGTCAAGGCCTACCGGTGTCCGGGCTGCGACCAGGTGATCCCCCCGGGGGTCCCGCACCTGGTCACCTGGCCCGCCGACCGCGGCGGCCCCGACGACCGGCGGCACTGGCACCGGCCGTGCTGGTCGGCTCGGCTGCACAGAAGACCCAGAAGGTGACATGAGCACGGAGATCAGGGCATCCACCGTCCTGCCCGCCAAGCGCGAGGACATCACGCTGCACACCGGCGACGGGCTCGAGCTCGTCGGCGAACTCGCGCTGCCCGAAGGCCGCGCCCCGGCGGCGACCCTCGTCTGCCTGCACCCGCTGCCGACCCACGGCGGGATGATGGACAGTCACGTGCTGCGCAAGGCGTCCTACCGGCTGCCCGCGCTCGCGGGGCTCGCGGTGCTGCGCTTCAACACCCGCGGCACCACCTCCGAGCGCGGTACCTCCCAGGGCGCGTTCGACGGCGGCGAGGGCGAGCGCTACGACGTCGCCGCCGCACTGGAGTTCGCCGAGTACCACGATCTGCCGAACGTGTGGCTGGTCGGCTGGTCGTTCGGCACCGAACTCGCCCTCAAGTGGGGGCTCGACCCGTCCGTGGCGGGCGCGATCCTGCTGTCCCCGCCGTTGCACCGCGCCACCGACGCGGACCTCGACGCGTGGGCCGCCGACGGCCGCCCGCTGACCGCGCTCGTCCCCGAGCTCGACGACTACCTGCGCCCACCCGAGGCGAGCCTGAGGTTCGCGCGGGTCCCGCAGGCCGAGGTCATCGGCGTGCCCGGCGCCAAGCACCTGTGGGTCGGGGAGCCGTCGGTGCAGGTGGTGCTGAACGAGATCGTCAAGCGCGTCGCCCCGGACGCCTGGCCGCTGCCCGTCTCCTTCTGACCGCACACGGCCAGCCCGCGGTGTTCTTCTGATCAACCGGGTACGGGAGTGTGCGTTGAACCGTTTCAAGACGTTCTAAGGGGATTGCTGATGCAGTTGTACGCACGGGACGTCGGCCAAGGCACTCCGCTCGTACTCCTGCACGCGTTCCCCCTTTCGTCCTCGATGTGGCTGCCGCAGCGCGAGGCGCTGGCCGGGCGTTTCCGCATCATCACCCCCGATCTGCGCGGGTTCGGCGGCTCGGTGCTGGGCGCGGAGGAACCCTCGGTGGAGACGATGGCCGACGACGTCGCGGCGCTGCTGAAGTCCAAGAACATCCCGCGTGCGGTGATCGGCGGGCTCTCCATGGGCGGCTATGTGGCGATGGCGCTGTGCCGCAGGCATCCCGACCGGGTGCGCGGCCTCGTCCTCGCCGACACCAAGGCCACCGCCGACGCCGACGCCGCGCGCGAGAACCGGCTGCGCACGGCCGACCGGATCATCGCCGAGAACAGCGTCGCCGTGCTCACCGAGGAACTGCTGCCCAAGCTCATCGGCCCGACGACGATGCGGCAGCGCGCCCTGGTCTACGGGCGGATCCGCGGCCTCGTCCAGTCGACCCCGCCGAAGGCCGCGGCCTGGGCGCAGCGCGCGATGGCGGCCCGGCCCGACAGCACCGAGACGCTCCGGGCGGTCCGCGCGCCCGCGCTGGTCATCGTCGGCGCCGAGGACGGCATCACCACCGAGGCCGACGCCCGGCACATGGCGGACGCGCTGCCCAACGGCGAGCTGCACGTCATCCCGCGGTCGGGCCACCTCACCTCGATCGAGCAGCCCGACCTGTTCAACCAGTCGGTCGCGGACTTCGTCAGCGCGGTCGCCAAGTCCACCGCCTGACGGCGGGAGGCCTCAGCGGGCGTCCTGGCGGGGGTGGACCACCTCACGGATGATGAGCGAGATCGCCGCGGCCACCGGGATCGCCAGCAGCGCGCCCGTGATGCCCATCAGGCTGCCGCCGACGAGCGCGGCGATGACCGTGACGACCGGCTGGACGTTGACCGAGCGCTCCATGATGCGCGGGTAGATGAAGTAGTTCTCCACCTGCTGGTAGAGCACGAAGAAGATGGCGCACGCGATGCCCTCGGGGACGCCGGTGAGGAACCCGACGAGGGTGACGATCGCCCCGCCGATCGTCGCGCCGACCATCGGGATCAGGCCCGTCAGCGCCACGATGAGGGCGAGCACCGCCGCGTACGGCACGCCGGCGATGCTGAGGAAGATGTAGGCGGCCACGCTGGCGATGAGCGAGATGAGCGCGGCGCCGGAGACGTATCCGCCGATCTGGTCGAGGATCTCGTCGCCGAGCAGCGCGACCCTGGCGCGGCGGGTGCGCGGGGTGAACCGGTAGAAGAAGTTCTTCATCTGCGGCAGCGCCGCCAGGAAGTACAGGGTGAGGATCAGCACCGTGAAGGTGTTGAAGATGGCCGACAGCGCGCCCCGGCCGACGCCGAGCGCCCAGTCGGCGACGCTCGCCTGGAAGTTGGACTCCAGCAGCTTCTGCTGCAGTGTCTCCAGCAGGTTGTAGCGCTGGTCGAACTCGGCGATCCGCTCGTTCTGCTGGAGCTGGGCGATGTACTCCGGCACGTGCTCGGCGAACTTGCTGATCTCGGTGACGACGGGCGGGACGACGGCCCAGCCGATGCCGGTGAGGAACAGCGCGACCGCGAGGAACACCACGGCGACGGCCTTGCCGCGCGACAGCCCGACCTGCACCAGCCGCTCCACACCGGGGTTCAGCCCGACGGCGAGGAACAGCGAGATGGTGAGCAGGATCAGCACCTGCCTGACGTCCAGGACGGCCTGCACGAGCAGCCAGGCGAGGATGCCGCCGAGGACGGTGAAGAAGCCGAACACGAACGGCTGGAACCTGTTGAGCGGAGCGCCCGGCATGCCGAAGGGGAGCTGCTCGGTGACCCCCGCCTCACGGCGGCGCTGGCCGATGTCCGTCAGCGGGTCGGCGCCGCGCTGCGCCGGCACCCGCTCGGCGTCGACCGGCCCGGCGGCTTCGACGGGCTCGATGGACTTGCCCGTCCCGAGGGTCTCGGTGGACCCCCAGGCGCCCTGCGCGGGCGGCTCGGACCCGCCCGCGGGCACCTCGCTCGGGAGCTTCCCCGGGTCGTGCCCTGCCGACGGATCCGCGTTGGAGTCCCGCATGCCCTCTCCTTTTCCCCGAAGCCGACGAAACGCCTAAAGAGATAGACGCAGGAAGGCCCGGGGTCGTTGCCGACCCCGGGCCACATTGTCCCTCACCGAACCCCTAGGGGTGTTCGGTCACTCCTGCCACCAGTCGTCGTCGTCACCGGCGGACGCGGGCTTCTTGGCACCGGCCTTCGCGGCCGGGGCCTTCGGCTCCGGCGCGGAGACCGCGGGGGCGGGCTCCGGCGCGGAGACGGCCTCGGGGGCCGACATGACCGGGGCGACGCCACCGATGAGCTGGCGCAGCTGGTTCAGGTGGCTGGTGATGGAGTCGCGCTGACGCGTGAGCTCGTCCACCTGGCGCTGTGCCGCGGTGCGGATGCGCTCGGCCTCGGCCTTGGTCTCGGCGAGCAGCTGCTCGGCCTGCGACTTGGCCTCGGCGATGACGTTGTCGGAGTTCTTGCGCGCGTTGGCCATGAGCTGCTTGGCGTGCGAGTCGGCCTCGCGACGTGTCTGCTCGGCCTGCTGCGTGGCCTTGGCGGCGCGCTGCTCGGCGGAGGCGGCGCGCTGCTCGGCCTCGGCGACCAGCTTCTGCGTGGCGGCCTGGGCGGCGGCGTGGCGCTCGGCGTCCTGGCGGTCGGCCTCCTCGCGGCGGGCCGCGAGCTGGATCTCGAACTCGGCCTCGGCCTGCGCGCGCTGAGCCTCGGACTCCTCAAGGATGCGCTGCGCCTGCGCGCGCATCTCATCGGCCTGCCGCTTGGCGGTGGTGAGGATCTCGTCGCGCTCGCGCTTGGTGGAGGCGCGCAGCTGGGCGACTTCGCGCTCAGTGGTGGTGCGCAGCTTGGCGATCTCGCGCTCGGCGCTGGCCCGCTTCTCGGCGACCTCGTGGTCGGCGGTGGCGCGCAGCTTGGCGACCTCGCGCTCGGTGGTGGAGGTCAGCTCGTCGGCTTCACGGCGGGCGCTCGTGCGCACCTCGTCGGCCTCGCGCTCGGCGGTGTTGCGCATGTCGTCGCCCTCGCGCTGGGCGTTGTTGCGCAGCTCGGAGGCGTCGTTCTCAGCGGTGGCACGCAGTTCCGCGGCGTCGACCTTGGCCGCGGCCTTGATCTCGTTGGCCTCGGAGCGCGCGGCGCCGACCAGCTCGGTCGCCTGCTCTTCGGCAAGGCGCAGCAGCTGCTCGATGCGGGCGCCGAGCCCCGAGTAGGTCGGGCGCTCCTGCTCCTGCAACTGGCGGTGCGCGTCGGAGAGCTCGCGCTGGAGCGCCCCCGACTGCTCGGTGGACTTGCGCACCTCGTTGTCGAGCTGCTTGATGTGCTCGTCCACCTGGTGGCGGTCATAGCCGCGGAGGACGACGTCGAACTCCTTGGCGGGGGTGTCTTCGAAGAAGTTGCTGAGCTGGGCGTCGATGTCGGACTGCATGGAGGCTCAATCCTGGTGTGACGAGTGCGGGCCGGGGTCATCTGTGTGACTTCACAACCGGTTGATGGCCTGACGGTGCGCAGAGCTTCTTCCGGCGAGTGCAGCGTACTCCCGCCGCTGCCGTGTTGGGGGCTCATCTGAACGCACTGCGTAGATTGTCGGATTTGTTACCTTTCCGACACGGGCGTGCGGAGCCCACTCTTCCACGGAGAGTGACGTGAAGAACCGGACATGAAGGCCGAGACGTCCATGGAAACCCCGCTGCGTGACCGCGCGATTTCGATAACGTCACGAAACAGGCAACGCTGGACGACTCCCAACGATGTGGTGACTTCCCGGCCTTCTACTCCGTCAGAAGGTGTCCGTCATTCGGCCTTCTGTACCAATTCGGTGAGGACGCCGTGGCAGTCCTTCGGGTGCAGGAACGTGATGCGCGAGTCCATCGAACCCCGGCGCGGCTGCTCATAAAGGACCCGCACGCCCTTGCCCGCGATCCCGTCGGCCTCTTCCTGCACATCGGTGCCGTCGGTGCCGAACGCGATGTGGTGGACGCCCTCGCCGTTCTTCTCCAGCCACTTGGCGACGGTCGAATCGTCCCGGATCGGGGTGATGAGCTGGATGTAGGAGGCGGCCCCGTCACCCGTGGTGTTGATCTTGAGCATGCACTCCCGGACGCCCTGCTCCTCGTTCACCTCGAAGTGGGCGTCGGTGAAGCCGTAGGTGCGCTGGTAGAACTCGACGGTCGCGTCGAGGTCATGGCAGGCGATGCCGATGTGGTCGATGCGGGACAGCATGGGGCGAACCCTCCAGAAACTCGGTACGGGGCTGCTGGGTATCGTGGCAAACGAGTTGAGCCGCGGCTTGGGAGGCCCCCTAGTTATGACATCTGTGATCGTTGCCGGAGCCAGGACGCCCATCGGGCGTCTCCAGGGCTCGCTGAAGGACTTTACCGCCACCGACCTGGGCGGATTCGCGATCAAGGCCGCCCTGGAGCGGTCGGGTGTCGCGGCCTCCGACGTGCAGTACGTGATCATGGGCCAGGTGCTCCAGGCCGGGGCCGGCCAGATCCCGTCGCGGCAGGCCGCGGTCAAGGCGGGCATCCCGATGACCGTCCCGTCGATCACCATCAACAAGGTGTGCCTGTCCGGCCTCGACGCGATCGCGCTGGCCGACCAGCTCATCCGCGCGGGCGAGTTCGACATCGTGGTCGCGGGCGGCATGGAGTCGATGACCAACGCCCCGCACCTGCTGCCCAAGTCCCGCGCGGGCTACAAGTACGGCTCCATCGAGGTCCTCGACCACATGGCCTTCGACGGCCTCACCGACGTGTTCGACCACATCCCGATGGGCGAGTCGACCGAGCGCGTCAACGCCAGGCTGGGGCTCTCCCGGGAGTCGCAGGACGAGTTCTCCGCGCGCTCCCACCAGCGCGCCGCCGCCGCGATCAAGAACGGGCTGCTCGCCGACGAGATCGTCCCGGTGGAGATCCCCTCCCGCAAGGGCGACCCGGTCGTCTTCGCCGAGGACGAGGGCGTGCGGCCCGACACCACCGCGGAATCCCTCGGGAAGCTGCGCCCCGCCTTCGCCAAGGACGGCACGATCACCGCGGGCTCGTCCTCGCAGATCTCCGACGGCGGCTGCGCGGTCGTCGTCATGTCCAAGGCCAAGGCCGAGGAGCTGGGCCTGACCTGGCTCGCGGAGATCGTCGCGCACGGCAACGTCGCGGGCCCGGACAACTCCCTGCACTCCCAGCCGTCGCGGGCGATCGAGCACGCGCTCGGCAAGGCCGGTCTCGCCGTCTCCGACCTCGACCTCGTGGAGATCAACGAGGCGTTCGCCGCGGTCGGCCTGAAGTCGATGGACGACCTCGGGATCACCGCCGACATCGTCAACGTCAACGGCGGCGGCATCGCGCTCGGCCACCCGATCGGCATGTCCGGCGCCCGGATCGTGCTGACCCTCGCGCACGAGCTCAAGCGGCGCGGCGGCGGCCTCGGCGCGGCGGGCCTGTGCGGCGGCGGCGGTCAGGGCGACGCCCTGCTCATCAAGGTCTGATCCACGAGGTCCGATCTTCCGGAATCACCCGGGAGAAGGCACCGAAGAGGGGCGCGGCCGGTGCGGCCGCGCCCCTCGCGTCGTCGGTGCCGGGGGAGATCCCGTGCCGGGCTAGCCCTGCGGTCCGTTGATGGTGACCTTCTCGAAGCCGAGCGCCTTCATCAGGTTCTCCAGCATCTGCTTGGTGTTGCCGTCGGCGCGCTGCTTGAGCCCGGACGCCTCGGCCGCCTCCGCGATCTTGTCCTCGGCGAGCTGGTAGACCTGCTGCTGGTCGCCGGGGTTACTGGAGAAGAAGTCGCCGAAGCGGTCGAAGAGCCCCCGCTCGTTGGCGAAGACATAGGACTTGTCGTTGTCGAGCGCGGCCTCTTCCAGCGCCGCGGCGGGGAGGTCGATGGTGACCTCGGTGCGGTCCGGGCTGACCTTCACCTGGTCGATCTTGGAGAAGTCGACGTAGGCGTCCACACTGCCGACGCCGACGAAGAGGGTCCGTTCGCCCCGGATCGAGTCCGGGAGGAACTTCGCGTCCTTCTCCAGGTCGACCACGACCTGGAACTGGCCGGTGGCCGCCTCGTACCGCGACAGGTCCTGGATCGACTTGAGCACGGCCGGGCCGGAGCGGTCCTTGGTCGTGAGGCCGAAGGGGTCGGTCCAGCTCGGCAGCAGGCTGAGGCCCTGGGCCACCGCGTACAGCACGGCGAGTACCACGACGACGGCGCCGGTCTTGAGTATCCGGCCGGACGTCCGCGGGCCGGACTCCTTGTCCGATCTGTCTGCCCGCTCTGATTTCGTGGGGTTCATGGGTGAAGTCTCCCCGCCCCGGGGCACGCTCATTCAGGGGTCGGATGACCATCTCGTGATCATGGCCCTACCTTGGGACCCGTGATCCGTGTCTTTCGTTACGTCTCCCTGGCCGAGGCGACCTCGTTCCTGCTCCTGCTCCTCGTCGCGATGCCGCTGAAGTACCTCGCGGACCTCCCGATCGCGGTCTCCATCGTCGGCGCCGCCCATGGCGCCCTGTTCATCGCCTATGTCGGGCTGGTCGCGCTGTGCTTCCGGCCGCTCCGCTGGAGCCTGGGCAAGGCCTTCCTCGCCCTCGTCGCCTCGGTCCTGCCCGTCGCGCCGCTCTTCGTCGAGAAGCACTGGATCAAGGAGCCCGTCGCCGGGATCGCCAAGGCCTGACGGCGCGCGGCGCCGGTAAGGACAATGTCACCTCCAGGACAGTGCCGGCCGAAGCGCGACGGCACCGCAAGGACAGGGCGGGCCGGGCCGTCGCGTCACATGAAGTGGGCGCGGCCCAGCTCGCAGGCGCGGAAGAAGCGGTAGTTGCGGGCGAACCACTCGCGCCGCTGTCCCTCGGCCCAGTGCCCGAACGGGGTGACGGGCCGGACGGGCATCGGCTCGTCCAGCAGCCAGGACACCACCTGGGCCTGGTAGCCCGCCGAGGCGGCGGAGCCCGGACCCGTGCGGCAGCCGCCGAGCGCCGCGCCGAGCTCGCGCACCACCCGGCGCTCGTAGCCGGGGGAGAGGTCGGCGAGGTGGAAGCCGACGGTCCCGCGCCCGATCCGGACCGGCTCGCCGCCCGGGATCTGCTCCATCCGCTTGATCGCCCCAGGGGTTCCCGCCAGCCGGGTCGCCAGCGGGGCGATCGCCGCGCCGAGCGTCGGCAGGGCCTCGCGCAGCGCCGGGTG
Organism: Actinocorallia herbida; assembly: GCF_003751225.1. Taxonomy (NCBI): domain Bacteria; kingdom Bacillati; phylum Actinomycetota; class Actinomycetes; order Streptosporangiales; family Thermomonosporaceae; genus Actinocorallia; species Actinocorallia herbida. The sequence goes on along the minus strand of NZ_RJKE01000001.1, from coordinate 8,165,832 downwards.
CACGCACACGCTCACCGGCCACTCCCGGCAGACGTAACTGGGCTGCGCGGGCTCGGCGACGACCCCGCCCGCGGCCTCCAGCCAGGCGGTGCAGCCGAGCACCGCGCCGAGCGCGAGCCCGACCGGGCCCAGCAGCCGGGACCGGCGGGTGAGCCACGCGGTGTAGGCGAGCACCAGGGCCAGGGCCAGGCCCGCGGCCCAGCCCGCCTGCGCGGCAGGGACCCCGACGAGCAGGTCCTCGAACGGATCGACGGGGCCCAGTCTGGCCGGTGGCAGCAGCGCCCACGCCGGGGCGGGCCGGAACGCGCACCACGCCCAGGCCGCGGCGGCCACCGCGGGCACCGCGGCCGCGCGCGGCCAGATCCGCCCCACCAGGTATCCGGCGACGACGAGCAGCCCGGTGGCGCCGGCGCCCGCGGCGACCGCCGCGGCCTGCGCGGCGCCGAAGCCCCCGTCGCCGAGCAGTCGGCCCGCCACCAGTGCCCAGCCGCACAGGTGCGCGGCGAGGGCGACGACCAGCAGCAGGGCCAGGTCGTGCAGGGGCGCGGCGGCCGGGGAGCGGGCGGCGAGCGAGCGCAGGTAGTCCAGCCGCCTGCCGCGCACCCCCGTCCAGGCGGCCAGGGCGGCGGCGGCCGGCCCCGCCCACCGCACCGAGGCCTCGGCCGCGCGGACCGTGCCGTCCCAGTCGTGCAGGCCGACCGGCAGCGACCGCCAGCCCGCGACCGCGCCGATCCCGGCGAGCGCGGGCAGCGCGACGAGCAGCGACCAGCGCTGCGCGTCGACCCGCATCACCCGGGCCACGCGTGCGATCCGTGCGGGCCGTACCGCCCGAGCCAGGTCACTCACGCCGCGTCAGCCGATGGGCAAAGGGGCCTGGCCGCGGACGGCGCCGGGAAGGGGCCGGCGCGGAGCGCCGCCCTGTGCCGCGGCCCTCGCCGCCGCCCCCGGTTCCACGGGAGAGGGGGAACGGGAGAGCGAGGGGGCCGGGGCGCGGTCCGCGGGGGTGAGGCGGCAGTGGTGCAGCACGAGGACGCTGTCGCACCAGGGGCTGAGCGGGCCGGTCTCGGCGGCGGTGACGACCACGGTCGGCGCGGCCGCGGCGATCAGGGGGCCGAGTTCGGCGGCCTGAGTGTCGGAGAGGCCCGCGAAGGGCTGGTCGAGGAAGGCGATGTCGGGCTCGTGCACGCACGCCGCGGCGAGCCCGGCGCGCACCCGGAGGTCGGGAGGCAGGGAGCTGAGCGGCCAGGTGGCCACGTCCCGCAGGTCGAGGCCGTCGATGACCTTCGCGACGGACGTCGCGGGCCGGCGCTGGTAGTAGGCCGCGTAGGCGACGAAATCGCCGACCGTGGAACTGGCGGCCCAGGGGGACTCGGCGGGCAGGAACCCGATTCGGGAGCGCAGAAGCCGCAGGCCGCCCCGGGTGCCGGAGTCGTGGCCCAGCACCTCAAGGCGGCCGGTGTGCGGCCGGCGCAGTGTCGCGAGCGTGGCGAGCAGGTCCGACGTGCCGGAGCCGGCGGGGCCGGCGATCCCGACCGCGCCTTCCGGCAGGCCGAAGGAGACAGGCCGCAGCACCCACCGTCCCCCACGGCGGACGCCCAGTCCCTTCGCCACGATCGCGGATGTCTCCACGATCACTTTCTGTTTCCCCCTGAGTTCTCGGCGACGCGTGACGGGCTGGCGGCATTCCGGCGTCATCCCCAGGCGGCCGGGCCTTTTGCCGTCGCAACACGCATCGACAGCGGAACTATAACGGTCCTTTGGTATCGCTGTCAGCAGCCTTTTGGTCACTCGCCGCAATGTCCGCTGTGTGACCGGGCCGCGCCGACGCGTTCGGGTTCCCGCCCGCATGAGGCAGGATGGACCCATGCAGAAGCGTGATTTCTCCCTGCACGGCGCCGTCGACCTGGGTGCCCGCGCGGCGGCGGCCAAGAGGCAGCAGGAGCGCGCCGAGCGGCCGGCCGGGCCGGGCGGCCAGTACCTGATCGAGGTGAACGACGCGACCTTCGGGTCCGAGGTCGTCGAGCGGTCCATGCGCGTACCCGTGATGGTGGCGTTCGTGGTCGACAAGGAGCCGTCGTGCGACGCGCTCATGGGCGATCTGGAGAAGCTGGTCGCCGAGGGCGCCGGCTCCTGGCTGCTCGCCCGGGTCGACATCGAGGTCAACCAGCAGCTCCAGGGCTACCTCCAGCAGATGCGGGTGCAGCGCCTGCCGTTCGTCGGCGTGGTGGTGCAGGGGCAGATGATGCCCTTCCTCAACAGCGTCCCGCCGGAGGCGGAGCTGCGCACCGCCCTCAGCGAGCTGTTCGCCGCGCTCAAGGAGCAGGGCCTGATGGGCGACGCGCCCGCCGGGGGCGAGGAGCCCGCCGAGGAGGCGGAGCCGGTCGACCCCGCGCACGCCGCCGCCGAGCAGGCCCTGGCCGGAGGCGACTTCGAGGCCGCCGCGACGGCGTTCCGCGAGGTGCTCGCCGCCGACCCGCGCGACGAGGTGGCCAAGCGCCGCCTCGCCCTCACCGAGCTGACCATCCGGGTCCAGGGCTACGACTCCGAGCGCGTGGAGTCCGACCCCCTGGCGGCGGCCGACGTCCAGCTCCTCCAGGACGACGCCGAGGGCGCCTTCGCCCGGCTCGTCGCGGTGGTCCGCACGACCGCGGGCGACGACCGCGACGCGGCGCGGGTGCACCTGCTCGCGCTGTTCGAATGCCTGCCGAGCGATGATCAGCGCGTAGCAAAGGCGAGGCGGGCTCTGCAAGCCGCGTTGTTCTGAAATTTTCGCAATTTTTTGCGGTCGCTTACATCCGCTCGCCTTGACGGCGTATTCTCAGGAGAGCCCTGACATGTCAGAAGGCATGTCAGGGCTCGTTCTTTTCTCTGGCATGAGGAGTCACACGTGGGCGCGCCGAGCGTGTCATATTCGATCACGGTCCGGTTGGAGGTCCCCGCGGGCGGCAGGGCCGTCAGCGGGATCACCCACCACGTCGAGCACGCGGGCGGCGTCGTCACCGCCCTCGACGTCAACACCGCGGCCACCGACATGCTCGGCATCGACGTGACCATCGCCACCCGGGACACCGCGCACGCCGAGGCGATCGTCGGGGTCATCGAGGGCATCGAGGGCGTGAAGGTGCACAAGGTCTCCGACCGCACCTTCCTGATGCACCTCGGCGGCAAGATCGAGATGAAGTCCAAGGTGCCGCTGCGCAACCGCGAGGAACTCTCGATGGCCTACACGCCGGGCGTGGCGCGGGTCTCGATGGCGATCGCGCGCAACAAGGAGGACGCCCGCCGCCTGACGATCAAGCGCAACAGCGTCGCGGTCGTCACCGACGGCTCGGCCGTGCTGGGCCTGGGCAACATCGGCCCCGAGGCCGCCATGCCGGTCATGGAGGGCAAGGCGGCGCTGTTCAAGCGGTTCGCCGGGATCGACGCCTGGCCGATCTGCCTGGACACCCAGGACCCCGACGAGATCGTCCGGATCGTCCAGTGCATCGCGCCGGGCTTCGGCGGGATCAACCTCGAGGACATCTCCGCGCCCCGCTGCTTCGAGATCGAGGCCCGGCTGCGCGAGCTGCTGGACATCCCGGTCTTCCACGACGATCAGCACGGCACCGCGATCTGCGTGCTCGCCGCGCTGACCAACGCGCTGCGGGTGGTCCGCAAGGACCTGTCCCAGGTGCGGATCGCCATGGCGGGCGCGGGGGCCGCGGGCACCGCGATCCTCAAGCTGCTGCTGCACGCCGGCGCCCGGGACGTCATCGTCTGCGACATGCACGGAGCGGTCCACGCGGGCCGCGCCGACCTCGACGAGTCGCTCGGCTGGATCGCGGCGAACACCAACGCCGCGGGCTACGACGGCGACCTCAAGGGCGCGGTGAAGAACGCCGATGTGTTCATCGGCGTGTCGGCCCCCGGCATCCTCGACGGCGACGACATCGCGGGCATGGCCTCGGACGCGATCGTGTTCGCGCTGGCCAACCCCGAGCCTGAGGTCAGCCCCGACGAGGCGCGGGAGCACGCCGCGGTGGTCGCCACCGGCCGCAGCGACTACCCCAACCAGATCAACAACGTGCTGGCGTTCCCCGGGGTCTTCCGCGGCCTGCTGGACGGCGGGGCCCGGGTCGTCAACCGGGACATGCTGGTGGCCGCGGCGCGCGCCCTCGCCGGTGTGGTGACCGACGCCGAGCTCGGCCCGAACTACATCGTCCCGAGCGTGTTCCACCCGGACGTGACCACGGCGGTGGCCGCGGCCGTGCGCGAGGCGGCGGGCGGCGGCACCGAGCCCGTCGAGGAGCCTTCGGCCTGATCCCGGGCGCGGGCCGCTAGCGCAGCGAGCCCGCGCCGCCGTTGCGGTAGGCGGTCCAGCTGCGCCGCAGCCGGTCGGCCTGGCCCCGGGTGAACTCCTTCATGCAGGCGTCGTAGCTGTAGTCCATGTAGTTGTGCACGGGGTCGGCGCCGGGCGTCGTGCAGGTGTCCTTGCCTTCCGGGCACCCGTCGGACGCCGTCGCCTGGTCGGGCGTGTCGGCGACCCCGTCGCCGGGCGCGTTGCAGCCGTTCTCGAACGTGTGGAACAGGCCGAGCCAGTGGCCGACCTCATGGACCGCGGTGAACCCCAGGTCGTAGTTGGCGTAGGTGCCGCGCGGCATGCTGCGATGGTCGATGACGACCCCGTCGAGGGCCGGCTTGTCCTTGACGGTCTGGGGGAACGTCGCGTAGCCGAGGACGGCCTGGCCGACGTCGGCGCTGTACAGGTTGAGGGTGCCCGTGCCGCCCTTGCGCAGCTGGGGCTTGTAGGCGGTCTCATGCCCTATCGGATCGCGGAACCAGGCGGCGTTGACCGTGGTGTCGGTGGAGGCCAGCCGGAACCGGAAGCCGGTGTCGACGCCGCCGCGCACGCCGCCGTAGGCGTCGTTGAGGATGCGGATCTGGGCGTTGATGGTGGCCGCGGTCGGCCGTCCGGTGGCGGTGCCGTCGGGCGCGAGGACGTGGAACGCGACGGGTACGGTGATCCGCGCGGCCGCGGGCCGGTTGGGCCGGTCGGGCCGCCGGAAGGGCGCGCGGAGGGCGAGATCGGCGAGCATCTCGCGGACCTGCGCCGGGGTCGGGTCGACGGTGTCGCGGGGGCGCAGCGAGGTGTCCAGCGCGGGTCTGGCGGGCCGCGCGGGCACGGGCAGGTCGACCGCGGGGCGGAAGCAGTCTCCGGCGGAGGGCGCGGACCGCACCGGGTCATCGCCGGGATTCGCGTTCGCCGTGCCTCCGGTCAGCGCCAGTGCCGTCACCGAGACCATCGCCGCCAGGCGTCGCCGCATCCGTCCCCCGAACCGTGTGCTGATTGGCGGTCCAGCGTAGCGGTCGGGGGACGTTGCGTGTTGAGATGATTACTCTTTGTTGTTGTCGCCGCCGCCGGGGGCCATGCCCTCGTAGATCTCCTTGCACTCGGGGCAGACCGGGAACTTCTTCGGGTCGCGGTTGGGCACCCAGACCTTGCCGCACAGCGCGATGACCGGGGTGCCGGTCAGCGCGCTCTCGGTGATCTTGGCCTTCTTGACGTAGTGCGCGAAGCGTTCGTGGTCGCCGTCTCCGTGGGAGAGATCCGGGCGGACGTCGGCATCCGGCTTGATCATGGTCCCGGTGCCGCCCTGGCCCGGCGTGAAAGTCGGCTCACTCATGCGTTCAGTTTAGGGCGGGTCGGCGGGGTTGGTTCAGCGTCGGCCGGAGGGGTCAGTTCAGCGTCGGGTCGTCGGGGAAGGTCGCGAGGAAGGCCAGCTCCCCGCCCTGCCGGTGCAGGACGCGCCGCCACAGCTCCGCTGGCTCGGCCGAGAAGACGTCCGCGGTCTGCCCCGAGACCACCAGCCACGCGTCCTCGGCGATCTCCGACTTGAGCTGGTCGCGGCCCCACCCGGCGTATCCGGCGAACACCCGGAACTGCGCGGCCGAGTCGGCCAGCAGCGCGGGCGGGCTGTCGAGGTCGACCAGGCCGACCCGGGCCACGGCCGGAATCCCCTCCAGCGGGCGCCAGCCGAGCGGCTCCCCGGTGCCCGGCACGTGCGCGAGGGCGAGGGCGCTGTCGAGGGCGACGGGCCCGCCCTGGAACACCACGTCCTCTCCGCCGCCGGCCAGTTCGGCCCACGGTGGCAGGATCCGGCCCACCCTGACCTCGGTCGGCCGGTTGAGGACGACGCCGACCGTCCCGTCCTCGGGCCCGTGGTCGACCACCAGGACCACGCTGCGGCGGAAGTTCGGGTCCTCCAGCATCGGGGTGGCCACCAGCAGTCGGCCGGGCCGGATGTCGTCATCCATGGCCTCCATCATCTCTTGTCCCACAAGTCCAGGACACGCCGGTCCAGCAGTGGGCACGCCAAGCAGCCCCCGCAACGCGGGCGTAAGCCGCACAATGGGGGGTAAAGAAACGATCAATTGATGCCTAGGGGAGGCGCGGGATGCAGCCGGTCAGGGCGATCATTGCGGCGATCTTCATCGTGATCGGGGCCTTGATCATGATCCCCGCGTTCATGAACGACAACGACACGTCGAACGCCTCGGGCACGCCCAGTCCGTCGGGCGCGACCTCGTCGGCCGATCCGTCGGCCGATCCGACGGCGACGTCGACGAAGCCGCCGACCAAGAAACCCTCGGGCACCCCCTCGGCGACGCCGACGAAGACCCCCTCGAAGTCGCCCTCCACGTCGCCGACCAAGGACCCGGAGCCGACGAAGTCGCAGTCTCCGGCGCCCGCCCCGTCGGCGACCAAGCCCCCGGCGTCCGCGACCCCGTCGGCGAGCCAGACCAAGCCCCCCGCGGCCCCGCAGCCGACGACCCAGGCCGGCGGCATCGTCGTGGCGTTCGGCGGCATGGACTGCCCGGCCAAGGACATCACCGTCCGGGTGACCAACGAGGGCGCCGAGAGCCAGGGGTACTCGATCACGAAGAACGGCGGCCTCGTGCTCGCCGACCGGCTCGGCGCCGCCGCGTCCCGGACGAGCGAGGTCCGCCTCACCGAGGACAAGAACGTCGTCGTCCGGGTCACCCAGGACGGCAAGACGATCAAGAGCCGCACCTACAAGCTCAACTGCGCGAAGGGCGGCGGCGCCAAGCCTTCGGAGAAGCCGGAGCGGCTGCCGGAGACCGGCGCGGACTCGAGCACCCTCGTCGCCCGGGTGGCGACGGGCGCGGCGTCGATCATCACCGGCGCGATCATCCTGTGGTGGGGCGGGTTGTGGCCGCGCCGCAAGGAGGGAATGTTCGGCCCCGATCGCGGGTAGGCGACCCGGTGTGATCGGTCGATCACGTTCCGGGGGAGGTCGCGGTGTTCGGGGAACTGCTGCTGCTCGCCGTGGCCGGGGACGGTCCGGGGACCGCGCTTCAGGCCACGTTCGGCGAGGTGCGATGCCCGGACCGCGTGGTGGAGGTCCAGGTCGTCAACCCGGGCGGCGCCGACGCGTTCTACGAGCTGCGGACCGGCGACCAGGTCCTGCGCACGGAGTTCATCGCGGCGGGCACCCGGCTGGACAGCCGGGTCTTCCTCACCGGCGACGGGGTCCCGCTGCGCATCTCGGTCCACGACGGCCAGGGCGCCGAGATCGGCGCGGCCGAGCGCACCGCGTACTGCGGCACCGCCGCGACCGAGCCCTCCGCGCCCGCGCAGGAGGCGGCCCAAGCGCCTGAGGCGCCCGCAGAGACCGTGCCGGTCCCCACCGGGGCGTCGCCCCAGGGTCCGGCCGAAGAGGGCGCTGCTCCCCAAGAGGAGGCCCCGGAAGGGGAGGCGGCGAAGGGTGGCGAGCCCGGGAAGGCCGAAGGCGAGGGCGGGGGCAAGGGCAAGCCCAATGCCCGTCCTGACGAACTGCCCTATACCGGCCAGGACACCGCGGCCATGGGACGGACGGGCGCGGCGATCCTCCTCACCGGAGGACTCCTTTTCTGGTACGGCAGGCTGTGGCCCAGGACGTCGGCGAGGCCCTGTGCGCCGGGCGCTCCGCGCAGGCGCGGCGCCTGACCGAGGGCCCCGGGAAGGCGCGGCGTGAGATCCCGCACGCTTCAAGTCGGCCCGCATTGTCGGTGGGGGTCGGTAGCCTCTCTGGATCGTGAGTACCTTTGCCGCCTCCAACATGCCCCCCGCCTACCCCGAGAGGGCCGCGTGGGGCACCGCGGGGTCGCTGCGCGCCTGGCAGCAGCAGGCGCTGGAGCTCTACTTCCGCGACGTCCCGCGCGACTTCCTCGCCGTGGCGACCCCCGGTGCGGGCAAGACGACCTTCGCGCTGCGCCTCGCCCGTGAGCTGCTCGACCGCCGGGTCGTCCAGAACCTCACCGTGGTCTGCCCGACCGAGCACCTGAAGCGCCAGTGGGCGGAGTCCGCCGCGCGTGTCGGCATCAAGATCGACCCCGAGTTCACCAACTCCCAGGGCAAGGTGGGCAAGGAGTTCCACGGCGTCGCCGTCACCTACGCGACGGTCGCGGCCCGGCCCGCGCTGCACCGCAACCGCACCGAGATGCGCAAGACGCTGATCATCATGGACGAGGTCCACCACGCGGGCGACGGCCTGTCGTGGGGCGACGCGGTGCGCGAGGCGTTCGAGCCCGCGGCGCGCCGGCTGTCCCTGTCGGGCACCCCGTTCCGCACCGACATCAACCCGATCCCGTTCGTGGAGTACGAGGAGGGCCCGGACGGCATCCGCCGCAGCCGCGCCGACTACACCTACGGCTACGGCCCGGCGCTGTCCGACGGCGTCGTCCGTCCGGTGATGTTCATGGCGTACGCGGGCGAGATGCGCTGGCGCACCCGCGCGGGCGACGAGATCGCCGCGAGCCTCGGCCAGCCGATGACCCAGGACCAGAACGCGCAGGCGTGGCGGGCCGCGCTCGACCCCAAGGGCGACTGGATCCGGCAGGTCATCGCCGCTGCCGACAAGCGGCTGACCGAGATCCGCAAGGGCATGCCGGACGCCGGTGCGATGGTCATCGCCTCCGACCATGAGGCGGCCCGCGCCTACGCCAAGATGATCCGCGGGATCACCGGGCAGGGCGCGACGATCGTCCTGTCCGACGACCCGAACGCCAGCAAGAAGATCAAGCAGTTCGGCGACTCGGAGGACCGCTGGCTGTGCGCGGTCCGGATGGTCTCCGAGGGCGTCGACATCCCGCGCCTGGCCGTCGGCGTCTACGCCACCTCGACCGCGACGCCGCTGTTCTTCGCCCAGGCGGTCGGCCGCTTCGTGCGCGCCCGCAAGCGCGGCGAGACGGCGTCGGTGTTCCTGCCGAGCGTGCCGACCCTGATGGGGCACGCCGCGGAGATGGAGACCGAGCGCGACCACGTGCTGGACCGCAAGCAGCGCGAGCAGGACGGCCTGGACGACGACGCGCTCGCCGAGGCCAACCGCAAGAACGACGGCGCCGACCTCTCGGAGGAGATCCCCTTCGAGACGATGGAGGCCAGCGCGACCTTCGACCGGGTGCTGTTCGACGGCGGTGAGTTCGGCGTCGGCGGGGAGATCGGCTCGGAGGAGGAGCAGGACTTCCTGGGCATTCCGGGCCTGCTGGAGCCCGAGCAGGTCACCGCGCTGCTGCGGCAGCGCCAGGCCGAACAGGTCGCCGCACAGCGCAAACGCGGCAGCGACGCGGCGGCCCCCAAGGAGACCACCGCGTCCGAGGACCTCCGCACGCTGCGCACCGAGCTGAACGGCCTGGTCGGCGCGTGGAGCCACCGCACGGGCAAGCCGCACGGCGTCGTGCACACCGAACTGCGCCAGGCGTGCGGCGGGCCCGCCGTCGCCCAGGCCAGCGAGGCGGACATCAAGCGCCGGATCGACAAGATCCGCGAATGGGCCTCACGCCGCGCCTGACGCCCCCCGCCGCGCCGCGCGCAGGGCGAGCCCGAGCGCGAGGCCGGTGAACGCGAGCAGGACGGCCAGGCCCGCCCACGGAGCCAAGGGCAGGTATCCGTTCGCGGGGGAGTACAGAGCCGTCACCTGCGGGTAAGGCGGGAGGCTCTGCTGCGCGGCCATGCCCGCCGCGGGCGTGACCCGCAGCAGCCAGGACGCGGCCCCCGCGGGCAGCACCCCTGTCGTGGCGAGCGCGTAGGGCAACGGCAGCAGCGCCGCGCCCGCCGCCGCGCCGCGCCATCCGCCGCCCAGCAGCACCGCCAGGCAGCCCGCGAGCACCGCCGCCGCGGCACAGACCATCGCGCACCCCACGACCACCCGCGCTTCGGTGCCTACGGGCACCGCCACCATCGCCGTCCCCCGCGCGATCCCCGGTCCGGCCCAGACCGCCGCGGCACCGCCGAGCAGCCCCACCGCGGCCCCGACGGCGCCCAGCACCGCGGCACGTGCCCTGAGGCGCGCTCGGACCGCGCCGGTCCCCGTCCCCCCGGCGTGCGCCGCAGGAGAGCCGCCCGGCGCGATGCCGCCCGGCCGCGCGGGGGCGTGACCGGCGGGCGCGAGGCTTTCCGGCGTCATGGCCGGGAAGGGGCCTTCGAGGCTCACCCCGGATGCGGCGGGACGCGCGGTGGGGGAGCCCTCGGAGCGGGCCGGGGGCTCGGCGGGGGACGGGGCCGGGCGGGAGGTGAAGGCGGCGGCCGCGCCGATGAGGACGAGGAGGGCCGGGAGGGCGCCGGTGAGGAGGGATTCGAGGCGGCGGCCCGCTTCGGTCGGGGTGGGGGCGATGTCGCCGGAGCCGGAGACCTTGAGGGCGGCGGGGGACTCGACGAGGCCCGGCGGGTTGGTTCGGCGTTCCCAGTCGGTGACCGCGCCGGCGCCGCCCACCTGGGTGGCGGTCCAGGTCCGCGTGAGGTCTCCGGAGGTCGTGACGGAGTCGAAGAGGCCGACGGCCTGGGTGAAGCGGACCTGGGTCGTGGCGGGGCCGAACGAGCGCGGCACGACGGTGAGGTCGCCGGGGGACGTCGTGAAGAGCCCGATGGGCACGTCGTCCGGCAGGCCGGGGAGGCGGGCGGAGCCCACGGGGTGCCAGGTCCGTCCGTCGGGGGACTCCTCGGCGGTGAGGAGGTCGCCGGAGCGGGTGAGGCGCAGCCAGCGGGGCAGCTCGGCGGGGCTCGGGCTGCCGGGCTCGTCGGCGGTGAAGGAATGCTGGAAGCGGACTCCGTGGTTTCCGGTGAGCATCACGGCCGCATAGGGGGCGCCGGGTTCCAGGGACGCCTTCACGAGGAGGCCCGCCTTGGCCCAGGGGACGAGGCCGGAGACGATCCGGTCGTGCCGGGGCGGCGGGTAGGTGATCGTCCCGGTGAAGGACGAGAGGCGGGCCGTCATGGAGCCGTCGCCGTGGAGGGTCCGGTGGGCGAAGGTGAAGGCGTCGGTCACGGAACGGCCGTCAGGGGTGCGCGGAGCTTGAGGGCACGGTGTCTCGACCGTCCCTTCGGAGCAGGTGGAGCGGTCGGTCCAGGCCAGGAAGGGGCCAACGAAGGCGGTGAGCGCAAGCGCGCACACGAGGGCGACGACGTAGCGGCGCGTCCGGAAGAACTCGGAGAAGGCGGCGTGGAGCGGAGTGGGTGGCATGGACGGTTTTCTAGGGAATCGCCCGTGACGCCGGCCGAACGGAGGCCGTCATCCCCGTGTTAGGTCGGACCGGGCATCCTGGGGGAAACCGACCAGCGAGGGGGTGGCCGATGCGGGCTCTGACCGACCGCCCGGTCCGGGGGCGCTTCACGCTCCTGTACGGGCTGCTCTTCTTCGCGTCCGGGGCGGTGCTCCTGGCCGTCGCGAACGCGGTGGTGCTGGGCACGTCGCCGCGCTCGGAGAGCGTTCCGGCCTTCGGCCCGCCGACGCGGCCGGTCGAGGAGGCCGCGCTGCTGCGGGAGCGCCTGGCCGCGATGGGCGCCGACCAGGACCGGCGGCTGCTGTTCGGGTCGTTCGTCGCGCTCGTGCTGCTCGCCCTGGCGTCGGTGCTGCTCGGCCGGATCGCGGCGGGCCGGGCGCTGGCGCCGCTCCGCGCGATCACCGCGGCGACCCGGCGGGTGTCGGCCGACACGCTGCACGAGCGGCTCGCGGTCGCCGGGCCGCACGACGAGGTCAAGGAGCTCGCCGACACCATCGACGGCCTGCTGGCGCGGCTGGAGGAGGCGTTCGCCGCGCAGCGCAGGTTCGTCGCCGACGCCTCGCACGAGCTGCGCACCCCGCTCACCACGATGCGCGCCGCCCTCGACGTGGCCTCCGCCAAGCCGCAGGTCGCCGCCCAGACGCTGGTGCTCGCCGGGCGGATGCGCGCCGAGCTGGACCGCACCGACGGCCTCCTGGACGGCCTCCTCGTCCTCGCCCGCGCCCAGCACGGCGCGCTGGAGGGCACGGCCCGCGCCGACCTGGCGCGCGAGGCGGCCCGCTCCCTCGCCGACCGGTCCGCCGCCCTCGACGGCCTCGTGGTCACCGCGACCCTGGACCCGGCTCCGGTTCGCGGCGACGCCGCCCTGCTGGCCCGGCTCGTCGACAACCTCGTGGACAACGCCGCCGCCCACACCCCGTCCGGCGGCGCGGTCCGCGTGACGACGGGCCGGACCGGCGCGGCCGCCCATCTCACCGTCGAGACCGACGGCCCCGTGCTCGTCCCGTCGGAGGTCGCCGAACTCGTCCGCCCCTTCCGTCGTCTGGGCCCGGCCCGCACCGGCGGCTCCGACGGCGGCTCAGGTCTCGGCCTCGCCATCGTCGCCGCCGTCGCCGCGGCCCACGGCGGCTCTCTGAGCCTCACCCCCCGCCCCGAAGGCGGCCTCCGCGCAACCGCCGCCTTCCCCGCCACGAACCCCCCACCCGCCCCCGCACAAGACGCCTCGCCCGCAGACGTGGTGCCCCCTGCGGGGAGCGCGGAGCCTGCCGAAGGCGCTTCGCGTGCCGGCGCGGTGCCCCCCGCTGGGAGCGCCGTGTCCTTCCGCGGCGAAGGCGCTTCGGGTGGGGACGGGGCGTCGGGGGAGGGGGCGTCGGGGGAGGGGGCGCGGTGAGGGTGCTCGTGGTCGAGGACGCGCGGACGCTGGCCGAGGTGGTCGTCGAGGGGCTGCGGGATCAGGGGATGGCCGTCGACGTGGCCTATGACGGGTTGGCGGGGGCCGAGAAGATCGCGGTGCACCGGTACGACGTCGTCGTGCTGGACAGGGATCTGCCCGGACTGCACGGAGACGTGCTGTGCCGGATGGCGGCCGCCGAGGCGGATCCGCCGATGGTGCTCATGCTCACCGCGGCGGGGGAGCCCGGCGACCGGGTGCGCGGGCTCGCCCTCGGCGCGGACGACTACCTGGCCAAGCCGTTCCACTTCCCCGAGCTGGTCCTGCGGGTCAGGGCGCTCGCGCGGCGCCGGCCGCGGGCCAGGCCGCGGGTGCTGCGGGCCGCCGGGATCGACCTCGACCCGCTGGCCAGGACCGTCCGGCGCGACGGCGTGCCGGTGGAGCTGTCGGTGAAGGAGTTCGCGGTGCTCGCGGCGCTGCTCGCCGAGGCGCCCGGCTTCCTCAGCGCCGAGGACCTCCTGGAACGGGTCTGGGACGAGCACGCCGACCCGTTCACCAACACGGTCGCGGTCACCGTGGGGCGGCTGCGCCGCAAGCTCGGCGCGCCGCCCGTCATCACCACGACCCCCGGCGTCGGCTACCGGATCGGCGACGCCTAGCGGACGACCGGCTCCCCGGTGAGGGTGACGCCCTCGGTGCGCAGGAGCTCCAGGGCGCGCTCCGTGGTGTCGGCGGAGACGCCCGCGGTGAGGCCGAGCAGGACCGTCGTGTCCAGGCCCGCGCGCGCGGCGTCCTCGGCGGTCGCCCGGACGCAGTGGTCGGTGGCGATCCCGACGACGTCGACCGCGGTGACGCCGTGCCCGGAGAGCCAGTCGCCGAGCGAGGTGCCGTCGTCGGTCGCGCCCTCGAACCCGCTGTAGGCGGCGGAGCTGCGGCCCTTGGAGAACACCGCCTCGATGCCGCCGAGCGCCAGCGCCGGGTGGAAGTCGGCGCCGTCCGTCCCGATGACGCAGTGCGCGGGCCAGGTCGCGGCGTAGTCGGGCTGCTCGGAGAAGTGCTCGCCCGGGTCGAGGTGGAAGTCGCGGGTGGCGACGATGTGGGCGTAGTCGCCGCCGTGGGCCGCGACGTGCGCGGAGATCGCGGACGCGACCTCCGCGCCGCCGTTCACCGCGAGGGATCCGCCCTCGCAGAAGTCGTTCTGGACGTCGACGATGATCAGAGCGCGGGACATGGGTCCTCTCCCTTACACGAGGAGCGTGGGCAGGGCTGGGTCGCCCTTCGACAGGTGCAACGCGTGGGCGGGCAGCTCCGATAGCGCCCGGCGGTGGCGCTCGCGCGCCTCGGTGAGCGGTTCCCGGCCGACGATCTCCCCGTCCCGCACCAGCGGCACCTGGAGCGGCCGGTCCTCGGGGGTGAGCCCGGCCTCGGTGACCGTGACGAGCTCGGCGGTGGCGACCCCGTCGGCGAAGCGGCGGTGGGCGTGCTTGCGGCCGCCCCGGCTGGGCTTGCCGGGCGACGCCTTGGCCACCGGCTTCAGTTCCCCTGAGGAGTCCTCGCGGGCGACGAGCTTGTAGACCATCGACGCGGTGGGCGCGCCGGAACCCGTCACGAGGGACGTGCCGACGCCGTACCCGTCGCAGGGCGCGACGGCGAGGGCGGCGATGGAGTACTCGTCGAGATCGCCGGTGACGACGATCCGGGTGCCCGGCGCGCCGAGGGCGTCGAGCTGGGCTCTGACCTCCTCGGCGACCACCCGCAGGTCGCCGCTGTCGATCCGGACCGCGCCGAGGTCCGGCCCGGCCAGCTCGACGGCCAGCTTCACCGCCTCGGGGACGTCGTAGGTGTCCACGAGAAGCGTCGTGCCCGGTCCCGCGGTGGCGAGCTGCGCCGCGAAGGCCGCCCGCTCGTCGTCGTGCACGAGGGTGAACGCGTGCGCGGCGGTCCCGGCCGTCGGGACCCCGTAGGTGCGCCCGGCCTCCAGGTTGGACGTGGTGGCGAAGCCGCACAGGTAGGCGGCGCGGGCGGCGGCGACGGCGGCGCGCTCGTGGGCGCGCCGCGACCCCATCTCGATCAGCGGCCGGTCGCCCGCGGCCTGCGTCATCCGGGACGCGGCGGCGGCGATCGCGCAGTCGTGGTTGTAGATCGACAGGGCGAGCGTCTCCAGGACGACGGCCTCCGCGAATGGCCCCTCGACGCGCAGGATCGGCGATTCGGGGAAATAGCAGTCGCCCTCGGCATAGCCCCACACATCGCCGGAGAAGCGGAAGTCGGCGAGCCAGGCCGCGGTGTCGTCGTCGACGACCCCGGTGGCGGTGAGGAACGCGAGATCCGCCGCGTCGAACGTGAAACGTTCCAACGCGTCGAGGAATCTGCCGGTCCCGGCGACGACGCCGTAGCGCCGCCCGCGGGGCAGCCTCCGGGCGAAGACCTCGAAGACCGACCGCCGCGCCGCCGTGCCGTCGCGCAGGGCGGCCTGGAGCATGGTCAGTTCATAATGATCGGTGAGCAGCGCCGTGCCCACGCCAGGTCCGACGTTCACACCGGCAGCGTAACGGGCAGGGTCTCGAAGGCCGTGCGCCCGGTAGGTTCGTAGGGAGGGGAGGGAGTTTCCGATGAGCACCGCGCCCGCCGAATTGCACAGATCCGACGCGGACGAGGATGTCCGGCCGGATCTGCCCTGGTTGACCATAGTTTGGAATGATCCGGTCAATCTGATGTCGTACGTGACGTACGTCTTCCAGTCGGTCTTCGGCTACGCCCGGGAGAAGGCGGAGAAGCTCATGATGGACGTGCACCACAAGGGCCGGGCCGTCGTGGACTCCGGCACCCGTGAGGAGATGGAGCGCAACGTCGAGGTGCTGCACTCCTACGGCCTGTGGGCCACCGTGAAGCGGGACGACTAGTGACCGGATTCCGGCGGACGCCCGACGGCGGTCTCTCCCTGCGCCTGGAGCAGGTCGAGGGACAGGTGATCGAGAACCTCCTCGGCCAGCTCGGCCAGCTCTACGACGAACTGCCCAAGGGCGATCCCGGCCTCGCCGAGCTGGGCATCTCCGAGAGCACCGAGGCCCCCGACGATCCCGTCCTCGCCCGGCTCTTCCCCGACGGCTACCGCGACGACGACGACGCGTCAGGCGAGTTCCGGCGCTACACCGAGGCGTCCTTGCGCGACGGCAAGGAGCGGGACGCCGCCACGGTGCTCAAGTGCCTCGCCCAGGGCGCCGAGATGCGGCTGGACGACGAGCAGGCCCACTCCTGGCTCCGCGCCCTGAACGATCTCAGGCTGGCCCTCGGCACCCGGCTGGAGATCACCGAGGACGACCGGGAGCGCTTCGAAGAGCTGGACATCGGCGATCCCGCGTATGCCATGTTCGTCACGTACCACTGGCTGAGCGAGCTCCAGGACGGGCTCGTCCAGTGCCTTTTCCAGGACTGACCGGCCCCGGGCGGGGGAAGCGGCGAGGCCCGCCCGGCCCCCGGAGGCGGCGGGACGCCTGGGTAATATGCGGCTCATGCTGACCGTTACCCGCGACATCGTCGACAAGATCGTGGCGCACGCCCGCGCCGACCACCCCGACGAGGCCTGCGGCGTGGTGGCGGGGCCGCTGGGCTCCGACCGCCCCGAGCGGTACGTGCCCATGGAGAACGCCGAGCGGTCGCCGACCTTCTACCGGTTCGACTCCCTGGAGCAGCTCAAGGTCTGGCGGGAGATGGACGACCGGGACGAGGAGCCCGTGGTGATCTACCACTCGCACACCGCGACCGAGGCCTACCCCTCCCGGACGGACATCTCCTACGCGTCGGAGCCGAACGCGCACTACGTTCTGGTGTCCACCCGGGAAGAAGATGACGCCGAGTTTCGTTCGTACCGGATCGTGGAGGGCGTCGTCACGGAGGAAGAGGTCCAGATCGTGGATGTTTACGAAGCTGGGTAAACTCGTCGTCATGGTCCAGAGCTTCCTGTTCGCCCACTCGCGTGCCGAGGTCGTCTACGACTGTCGGTGAGCGTTCGTCCCGACAACCCGTTAAGCGACTTTTGTGAATGGAGATCACCGAGATGGCGATCGAGGTCCGGATCCCGACGATCCTGCGGAACCTCACCGACGGCGCGAAGGCCGTCGAGGGCAAGGGCTCCACGCTGGACGAGCTCTTCGCCGACCTTGAC
This sequence comes from Actinocorallia herbida, assembly GCF_003751225.1. Classification (NCBI taxonomy): domain Bacteria; kingdom Bacillati; phylum Actinomycetota; class Actinomycetes; order Streptosporangiales; family Thermomonosporaceae; genus Actinocorallia; species Actinocorallia herbida. The sequence continues at coordinate 8,148,739 of NZ_RJKE01000001.1, read as the reverse complement.
GCGGCGCACCCCGGTCTGCGCGCCCGCCTGGTCGACGAGAAGGGCCTGCGCCGGTTCGTGAACGTGTACCTGAACGACGAGGACGTGCGCTTCCTCGGCGGGCTGACGACCGAGGTCTCCGACGGCGACACGGTCACCGTGCTCCCCGCCGTCGCCGGCGGCTGAGCCGTGCGTTACGAGTCGCTGATCGACGCGCTGGGCCACACCCCGCTCGTCGGCCTGCCGCGTCTTTCGCCCTCCGCCGAGGTGCGGATCTGGGCGAAGCTGGAGGACCGCAACCCGACCGGGTCCATCAAGGACCGGCCGGCGCTGCGGATGATCGAGCAGGCCGAGAAGGACGGGCTGCTGACGCCCGGCTGCACGATCCTCGAGCCGACCTCGGGCAACACGGGCATCTCCCTGGCGATGGCCGCGAAGCTCAAGGGCTACAAGATCATCTGTGTGATGCCGGAGAACACCTCCTCCGAGCGCCGGCAGCTGCTGCGCATGTGGGGCGCGGAGATCATCTCCTCCCCGGCGGCGGGCGGCTCCAACGAGGCGGTCCGGGTGGCCAAGGGGCTCGCGGCCGAGCACCCCGACTGGGTCATGCTCTACCAGTACGGGAACGAGGCCAACGCCCGCGCCCACTACGAGACCACCGGCCCCGAACTGCTCGCGGACCTGCCGACGATCACCCATTTCGTCGCGGGTCTCGGCACCACCGGCACCCTCATGGGCACCGGGCGGTACCTGCGCGAGAACGTCCCGGACATCAAGATCGTCGCCGCCGAACCGCGGTACGGCGAGCTGGTGTACGGGCTGCGCAACGTGGACGAGGGCTTCGTGCCCGAGCTGTACGACCCGACCGTGCTGACCACGCGGTTCTCCGTCGGCTCGCACGACGCGCTGCGCCGCACCCGCGAACTGCTGGAGTCCGAGGGGATCTTCGCCGGGATCTCCACCGGCGCGGTCCTGCACGCCGCGCTCGGCATGGCGGCCAAGGCCGTCAAGGCGGGTGAGCGGGCGGACATCGCGTTCGTCGTCGCCGACGGCGGCTGGAAGTACCTCTCCACCGGGGCCTACGAAGGCACCCTGGAAGAGGCCGAGGCGAGGATCGACGGCCAGCTCTGGGCGTGATCGGGCTTCACCGAGGCGTCAAGGACCCGCCGTGCGCGCACCGCGTCGGCGGGTTCCGCCTTTCTCAGGCGGCGATCCAGTCGGCGAGCCGTGAGACGAGCCGGGCCCGGGCCCGCGCGACATCGAGGGCCAGGATCGCGGTGCCCCGGTAGACCTGCCCGTCGAGGGCCGTGACCAAGGCGACGTCCACCGAGTCGGGCGCGCTGAGCGCGAGCGGCAGCAGCAGCCGCACCTTCTCGGCGGCCGGGTCCCAGGCGGGCACCGCCCAGCGCGGGTCGCGCCGCGCCCGCTCCTCGGCCCGCCGCACCGCGCCCTCCATGACGAGGCCCGCGAGGTAGGGGTTGGTGCGCAGTTCCCCCGGCAGGACCGCGACCGACTCCCGGTTGTCCAGCAGCGCGCGGGGATGCACGACGAGCGGGTGCCGCCAGTCGTAGACGAGTTCGGAGGGGTCGGCGGCGTAATCGGCGCGTCCGGGCGGCTCGGGGAAGTGGTCGGCGATCCGCGGATCGCCCTCGGCGACCCAGCCCTGGAGGGCCCAGGGGGCGCCGTCGGCGCTGACGCCGGGCAGGCACAGCCCGTAGACCGTGGCGTCCTCGGTGGTGACGAGGCCGGTGTCGAACACGCTGCGCGATCCGTCGGCGGCGACCGCGACCCGGCGCTGGGCGTGCAGCCGCTCGTAGGTCTGCTCCACGTACTCGCGCAGCAGCCACGTCTCGTCCCTGCCGTGGACCGTCCACGGCTCGGGCGCGGCGACCCGGGCCAGCCTGTCGAAGCAGTCCTCGACGGTGGTCCCGTCGATGCGCAGAGGGCCGATCTCCACCTGTTCGTACAGCGCGCGGGCGGGTCGGACAGGGCGCGCGGCGGAGGCGGAGGCGGAGGACGGAGGGTCGCCCAGCAATCGTCCGAAGTCCGGGAACGACGAGGGCTTCGACTCGTGCAGCGTCACAGGGGCCAGGCTAACGGATCTCGCTTTCGTCCGAGATTTATGCGGTATGTAGGCTTACCTGCCATGACGACCTACCACGAGGCGACCTCGGTCACCCCCCTGGGCGAAGGCAAGTACGCCGCTCGCCTGGCCGAGGAGTACAGCTTCGGCGAGGCGGTCAACGGCGGCTACCTGATGGGCGTGCTCCTGCGCGCCGCGGTCGCCGAGTCCCCGCACGCCCACCCCCTGACGACCGCCGCGAGCTTCCTGCGACCCGGCCAGCCGGGCCCCGCCGAGATCGTCGTCGAGACCCGCAAGACCGGCAGGACCGCGGCCACCTCGCGGGTGTCGCTCACCCAGCACGGCCGCCCGATCGTCGACGCCATGGTCACCACCGGCACCCTCGACCCGGCCTCCGAGCCCGCCTACCAGGGCGCACGCCCCGCCATGCCGCCCGTCGAGGAATGCCGCCCGTCCGGTCACGACACCAGCGGCTTCGTCGCCCAGGTCGACATGCGCTTCGACCCCGCGGTCATGGGCTGGCTGGACGGTGAGCCCAGCGGCCGCCCCGAGATGCGCGCCTACTTCCGGCTCGCCGACGGCGCCGACCCCGACCCGTACGTCCTCGCGATCGCCCTCGACGCGCTCGTCCCCGTCGTCGCCAACACCGGGCACACCGGCTGGTCCCCGACCGTCGACCTCACCTGGCATCTGCGCGCCCTGCCCGCGCCCGGCTGGCTCACCGTCCATGGCTCGGGACGGCTCGTGCGGGACGGCTGGAACGACGAGGACGTGGAGATCTGGGACTCCGCGGGCACCCTGGTGGCCCAGAGCCGACAGCTCGCCCGGACGGCCAGGGCCCGTACCCGTAAGTAACACCAACATGTCAGGCACATGTATTGAGCGTCACACAATGTGCTTCGGCCAGTTCGCATAGCCTAGGGCGTCATGTCAGACGCGCCTATCGGAATCTTCGACAGCGGCTTCGGCGGGCTCACCGTCGCACGGGCCGTCCTCGACCAGTTGCCAGGGGAGCCGATCCTCTATCTCGGCGACTCGGCGCGTCAGCCTTACGGTCCGAGGCCCATCGCCGAGGTCCGCGAGTACGCCCTGGAGATGCTGGACCAGCTCGTCCGCGAAGGCGTCAAGATGCTCGTCATCGCCTGCAACAGCGCGAGCTCGGCCATGCTGCGGGACGCCCGCGAGCGGTACGCGGGAATCCCCGTCGTCGAAGTGATCTTCCCCGCGGCGCGGCGGGCCGTCGCCGCAACCCGCAACGGCAAGGTCGGCCTCATCGCCACCCACGCGACGGTCACCAGCCGCGCCTACGACGATGCCTTCGAGATCGCGCCGCACATCGAACTCACCAGTGTCGCCTGCCCCAGATTCGTGGAGTTCGTCGAGCGGGGGGTGACGATGAGCCCCGAACTGCTCGACGTCGCCCGCGCTTATCTGGCTCCCATCATCGAGGCGGGGTGTGACACTCTGATTCTGGGTTGCACCCACTATCCGCTGCTGACCGGGGTGATCTCCTACGTGGTAGGCGACGGCGTCACCCTCGTCTCCAGCGCCGACGAGACCGCAAAAGACGTCTACCGACTGCTGCACGACAGGGGTATGGCCCGCGCGGAGGCCGCCGCCCCACCCGTCCACCGGTTCCGCGCGACCGGCGATCCCGACGTGTTCTCCGCGATAGGAAGACGGTTCCTAGGGCCGGTGATCGGTTACGTGGAGTCCCCGTCCGACACCAGCGTCTTCCGCCTCACCCCATGACCCACAGCCAGTAGAGGAGCTCCCCGTGCGGGTGACCGTCATCGGCTGCTCTGGCAGCTTCCCGGGGCCGGACAGCCCCGCCTCCTGCTATCTCTTCGAGGACGAGGGCTACTCGCTGCTCCTCGATTTCGGCAACGGCGCGCTCGGCGCGCTCCAGCGCCACCACGACCTTTACGGCATCGACGCCATCGCCATCTCCCACCTGCACGCCGACCACTGCATGGACCTGTGCGGCTACTACGTCGCGCGCAAGTACTGTCCGGCGGGGGAGAAGCCGCGCATTCCGGTCTACGCGCCGCCGGCGGCCGACAAGCGGATGGCCGAGGCCTACGATCTGCCGATCAACCCGGGCATGACCGACACCTTTGATTTCACCCCGCTCGCCCCGACCCTGCACGCGGGGCCGTTCGAGATCACGGTCAGGCCCGTCAACCACGTCATCGAGTCGTACGGCTTCCGGATCACGTCGAACGGCAAGTCCGTCGCCTACTCCGGTGACACCGGCCGCACCGACGTGCTCGTCGACCTCGCCCGCGACGTAGACCTCTTCCTGTGCGAGGCGTCCTTCCTCGACGGCGACAACCCGCCCGACCTGCACCTCAGCGCGCGCGAAGCCGCCGAGTACGCGGCCCGTGCGGGGGCCGGAAGGCTCGTCCTCACCCACCTGGTGCCGTGGAACGACTCGGAACGCTCGATGGTCGAGGCGAAGGACGCGGACTACTCCGGACCTATCGACCTCGCCCGCAGCGGAGCCGTCTACCGGCTCTGATCCCGGCGGTAGGGTGGGCGGTATGCCTCGCCCTGACGGTCGTGTGAACGACCAGCTCCGTCATGTCCGTATCCAGCGCGGCTGGCTCGACCATGCCGAAGGCTCGGTACTCGTCGAGTTCGGCGGCACCAGGGTCCTGTGCGCCGCCTCGGTCCAGGACTCGGTGCCGCGCTGGCGTCGCGACAGCGGCATGGGCTGGGTGACCGCCGAGTACGCGATGCTGCCGCGCGCCACCAACACCCGCAACGACCGCGAGTCCGTCAAGGGCAAGCTCGGCGGCCGCACCCAGGAGATCTCCCGGCTGATCGGCCGCTCCCTGCGGGCCTGCGTGGACTTCAAGGCGCTCGGCACCAACACCGTCACCATCGACTGCGACGTGCTCCAGGCCGACGGCGGCACCCGCACCGCGGCGATCACCGGCGCCTACGTGGCGCTCGCCGACGCCGTCACCTGGATGCGCGACAAGCGCCTCACCAAGGGCGACCCGCTGCTGACCTCGGTGAGCGCGATCAGCGTCGGCGTCGTCGAGGGTGAGGCCCGCCTCGACCTCTGCTACGCCGAGGACGTCAAGGCCGACACCGACATGAACGTCGTCTGCACCGGCGACGGCCGCCTCATCGAGGTCCAGGGCACCGCGGAAGGCGTCCCCTTCTCGCGCGAGGAGCTCAACCAGCTCCTCGACCTGGCCCAGCTCGGCTGCGCCGACCTCACCATGATGCAGAAGGAAGCCCTCGCCCGATGACGACGCTGGTGCTGGCCACTCGCAACCAGGGCAAGGTCGTCGAGCTCCGTGATCTCCTCACCGCCTTCGACGTCGTCGGCCTGGAGTCCTTCCCCGACGCCCCCGAAGTCCCCGAGACCGAGCTGACCTTCGCCGGCAACGCCCTGCTCAAGGCCCGCGCGATCGCCGCCCACACCGGCCTGACCGCGGTCTCCGACGACAGCGGCCTCTGCGTCGACGCGCTCAACGGCATGCCCGGAGTCCTCTCCGCCCGCTGGTCGGGCCGTTACGGCACGGCCGCGCCGGAGGGCGTGGACCGCGCGAACCTCCACCTCCTCCTGGACCAGCTCGCCGACGTCCAGGACTTCGACCGCGCCGCCCACTTCGTCTGCGCCGCGGCCCTCGTCCACCCCGACGGCCGCGAAGAGGTCTTCGAAGGCCGCATGGAAGGCCGCGTCATCCGCGCCCCCCGCGGCGCCAACGGCTTCGGCTACGACCCCATCTTCGAGGTCGCCGGCCAGGGCCGCACCGCCGCGGAGCTGGCCCCCCACGAGAAGTCGGCCCTCAGCCACCGAGGCCACGCCTTCCGTGCCCTGGCCGCCTCCCTGGGCGCCTGACCTCCCGCTCTCCACGCCGACCCCGTCCCTCCCCAGGACGGGGTCGACGCGTCTCCGCACAACGCCCGTGTCTGATCATGCCCGCCATGTCACGATCAGTGCTCGGTGGATCATGCGCGGGGAGGCGTAATGACGGGCACGCTCGGGCTGCGGGCTGCGGGCTGCGGGCTGCGTCTGCGGAGGGCTGGGCGATGGAGGCCGTCATCCCGGTGCGGGGCGGGCACCGGTCGCTGCGAGAACCGCGGGCCGGGGAGGTCATCGAAGATCCTGGAAGAAGGCGGTGGACCCGCCGCCGACGATCACCCTGACCGATGGTTCGAACCGGCGGCACCCCTTCGGGCGATGGCTGCGCGCGCACGCCGTGCGAGGTCGCGGGACCGTCCGGCGATCTTCACCAGCCTGTGGAAGTCGGTTCTTTCGCTCGTGAGCCCGTCCTCGGATCCGGACCGGGACCCGCCCGCCGCGTCGGTGCGGCTGCGGCCGGAGGACGTCAGTCGGTGAGGCTGGAGCGCAGGCGGACCTGGGTGCCGTTGTAGCCCGCGCGGATTTCGACGAGGTCGACGAGCATGCGGGCGCTCCAGAGGCCGAAGCTCGGGGCGTTGGCCGACTCCGGGGGGAGGTAGCTCTCCAGTTCGTCGGGGTGCCAGAGACCTATGTCGGCTATTTCGCAGAAGGCCAGGTCGTCGGTGTGCCAGAAGGTGATCTGGACGGGTGGGGTGCCGTGGGTGAGGGCATTGGTGGCGATCTCGTTGACGGCGGTGACGAAGCGGCCGGTGGCGAGGGGGGACATGGCGATGCGGGTGCAGTGGTCCTTGACGAAGGCGCGCATGCCGGCGAGGTCCGGGGAGGTGACGGCGCGGCGGACCGCGTTGTCGGGGATGGGGGACAGAGGGGTCTTGTCCACCCGGGAGTTGTAGAGGTCGGTGTGCTCGTAGGCGTCGTTGTAGGCGGGGAAGAGGCCGCCGTCGAGGAGCTTGGGGTGGGTGCGGCGGGCTTCCGCCTCGATGTCCTCACCGATGACGCGGCGGTCGTAGGAGCAGATGACGCTGACGCCGCGATTGTCGAAGACCGTGTTGACGAGGGACTCGTAGCGGCCCCATTCGCGGGCCTCCCAGGAGGCGCGGCCCTGCCAGGCGACCTCGGCCAGGGCACGGACGGGGCGGCCTTCGGCGGCGCGGACGATGTCCATGTACTGGGCGATGGTACGGACGGGGTGGCGGTAGAAGTCCTCGGCCGGGGCGAAGACGGAGATGACGTCGCCCAGCACGTCGCGGACCGCGGTGTAGCAGCGGCGCGGGATCGCGGCGATGATCATCGCGTCCTCGGCCAGGCCCTCCCGGACGTAGGGGACGGCGGTGGCGAGGTACTCCTCGTCCTTGCCGTACAGGAGCGCCTGGTGCAGGAGTTCCTTCCCGCTCACATCGTCCTCCAGCCCTTGCCGCGGGTGATGCCGGGGAACAGGTGGAAGCCCACCATCCGGATGACGTTCTCGAGGTCCGGGGTCGGATTGTCCAGGACGAGTCCGTTGCCGCGGGTGAGTTCCAGCGCGTGTGCGCCGAGCATTTTCAGGGCTCCCAGGTCGATGAACTTCAGTCTGCCCAGCTCCAGGTGCACCTCGGCGCGCGGGGTGCTGACCGTGGTCAGCGCCTTGGTGAAGACAGGGTGCCGGGCGCTGTCGATCTCGCCTTCGAGGCGCAGGCCGTGCGGGGCGTAGGTGCGGACCATGCGCAGCACGCCGTCGTCGTAATCGGGGTTCACTTCGACTAGGACCTCGTGGTGATTCTGCAACGCGTTGAGCGCGTCCGCCGAACGGGCGGCGCGCATGTCTACCTGGCAGACGGCCATCGCCTGCGTGCTGGGCCCGACGAGGCACTCCATCGCGCCGTCGCAGGCCAGCATGAATTCCATACCGCCGGGCAGGGCGGCCGCCCAGGTCATGTCGGCGGTGATCCGGATCGCGCGGAACCTGCCTTCGAAGGCGCGGTGGATCTCGCGTTCCAGGGTCTTGCCGAGCATCTCGGGGTCGGCGCGGCCATGCCGGGCGCAGGCCTGCCGCCACGGGATCACCTCGAGGTGTCCCGCCTCGGCGAACGGCCTGGCGTCGATGTTGTGCCTGTCCAGTAGGCCGGGCAGGTACTGCGGCGCCGTGTCGGTGACGCAGACGACGCGCTGGGCGGCGCTCAACCCGTCGAAGACGAAGTCGCCCATGACGCGGTGTTTCTCGTCGGGGTGGGTGGAGGCGAGCCATGCGTGGTCGCCCGGGCGCAGGTCGCCCACCGACCGGACCGTGCTCCAGCCGGGGCGAGGCGTTCCGTACTCAGTTACGTCCATGGTGCTCCGCGGTGGTCCGCGATGTGCGTGCTGGGTCGTCTGTGGTAGCCGTTGGTGTCGACCAGACTACGCCGCCGGACGGAACCTCGCGGGCAGAGTGACCGGTTCTGTGGATTTCTTCCTCCGGGTATCTGAAAAGTTCCTCTTGCGGGAGGAAGAACCTTCACGTCAGACGGGGAGGCGCAGTCCGTCGGCCCGGCAGACGGGGGCGTGGATGCGCACCCGGGTACCGTGCGGGCCGGTGCGCACCTGGACCGCGCCCGAGAGCATCCGCACCGCCCACAGCCCGAGCTTCGCCCGCTCGTGCGGACGGGGCGGGACGTGTCCGGTGTGCTCGGGGCCGTCGGGCGCCCAGGTGCCTTCGTCGGAGACCTCGCAGACGAGTCCGCCGGCCTCGGGCCACATCCGCAGCGTCACCGGGGGTTCGCCGTGGTCGAGCGCGTTGGTCGCGACCTCGGTGACCGCGACGAGCAGCTGGTGCAGGAGCGCGCCGCCGAGGCCGTGCCGCCGCGCGTGCACGCTGACGAGGGCGCGCAGGTCGCGCAGGTCGCGGGAGCGGACGGCGACGAGCGCGGAGTCGCGGGGCGCGGGCTCCAGCGGCTGGCGGTCGGCCGAGGACAGATAGTCGTGCGGGTCCTGGAAGGCGGGGTTCGGCCTGCGCTCGGTGCCTTCGGCGAGCTCCGGGTGGGTGAGCTTCGAGGTGCGCAGGAGGTGCTCGGGCAGCCGCCGGTCGTAGGCGCACAGGATGTGCGCGCGGGTGTCGGCGAACAGGAGGTTGACGAGCGCCTCCACCCGCTGCCACTCCTGGTTCTCCAGCGGGGTGCGGGCGTCCCACATCTGCTCGCCCAGCAGCCGGATGCCGCCGCCCGACCCCGTCTCGCGCTCGGCGAGGTCGAGGATCCGCGCGACGATCCGGGCGGGGTGCTGGTAGAAGGCGGCGGAGTCGATGTAGGTGATCGCCCCGTCGTGCGCGGCGAGTTCGCGGCGCAGCAGATCGGTCTTGCCGACGGTGACGGCGAGGACGGGCACGTCGTCCCGGACGCCGTCGCGCAGGAAGGGGACGGCCGCCGCGAGGAACGCCTCATCGTCCGGATAGGGCAGGGCCGCGTGTGTAAGAGACATCAGCTGTCACCAAGCTCGATTCCGGGCAGCCTGGTGCGGCCGACCACGTCGATGACGGAGCGCACGACCGGGTCCACGTGGCGCAGGATGACCCGGCACCGGGGGCCGCGCCTGCGGGTGAACCCGGTGAGTTCCTTGAACGCGTCGAGGCTGACGAACGTGACCTCGGCGAGGTCGAGTTCGAACGTCTCGGCTTCGCGGGGGAGGTTGTCCAGCGCCTCGCCGAAGCGGATGCGGCGCGAGTCGTCGATCTCGCCGCGCAGGTGGAGGCCGACCGGTCGGAACGTGCGCGTGATGGTGAGTTGCGGGTCGTCGAAGTCGGGGTTGGGCAGGACCCTGACCTCGTGGTGGGAGTCCAGGAGGCCGTACTGGCCGCCGCGGCACTGCCGCACGTCGGTCTGGCAGATCGCGGTGACCGAGACGCTCGGGGCGACCCTGGCGTTGAGGCGCTGCTCGCAGAAGTCGATCCGGGAGTCGCCGAACGGCTGGGCGAGGGCCCAGGAGTTCTCCGCGGTGATGCGGATGCCGCGGAACTCCTGTTCCTCCGCCTTGGCGATCTCGTCGGCGAGGGTGCCGAGCAGCTTGTTCGGGTCGAACATGCCCTTGGTGAGGCAGGCCTCGCCGATCGGGATCAGGGTGAGCAGGCCGAGCCGTACCTGGTGGGAGAGGTCATGCCCGTACAGGCCGGGGAGCTGCCAGTGCTCGGCGTCCGTGACATAGATGATCTTGTCGCGGATCTCCAGGCCGTCGGCGATCCAGGGGCCGATGACGCAACCCTGCTCCTCGTCGGAGGCGTAGGGGAACCACGCGTGGTCGCCGGGCAGAAGATCTCTGACCGGCCGGAAGACCTGCATGGCGTTCCGCATCCTTAACCGCGCCCCCACGACGTCGATCCACCCAGGGTACGCGTCGGGACCGCGATGCGTCCCGCCGATATTTCACATATTGACGGTCGTGCGTCCGGCGTCCGATCCGGGTTCCGCCCGCGGCTGGCCGGACCCGGCCGCCGACGCGAAAGGCGGCTCCGCCGATGCGCGATGCCGCCTCTCCGAGGTGGGGCCGGTGGGACTCGAACCCACAACACGACGGACCTAAACCGCCGGCCTCTGCCAATTGGGCTACGGCCCCTTCGGGAGCCCCGACGATATCAGCGGGACGCCCGAGGTGTTCAGAGGGCGAGTTCCCGCCGGATCCGGGCGACGTGCCCGGTGGCCTTCACGTTGTAGTACGCCTTCTCGACCTTGCCTTCGGCGTCGATGACGAACGTGGACCGGATGACGCCGACGGTGACCTTCCCGTAGAGCTTCTTCTCGCCGTAGGCGGAGTAGGCCTGGAGGACCTCCTTGTCGGGGTCCGACAGGAGCGGGAAGGTGAGGCCGTCGCGTTCGGCGAACTTGGCGAGCTTGGCGGGGGCGTCGGGCGAGATGCCGACGACCTTGACGCCGGCCTCGGCGAGCGCGGGGAGGGCGTCCTCGAAGTCGACGGACTCCTTGGTGCAGCCCGGTGTCATGGCGGCGGGGTAGAAGTAGAGGATCACCCGGTCGCCCCGCAGGGAGGACAGAGTGAAGGGCTTGCCTTCCGCGTCGGTGAGGGTGAAGTCCGGAGCTTCATCGCCTGGTTCGAGACGATTTGTCACCTTGGATCCTTTCGCCATGAGTGCCGCCGGTCCAATTTACCGGGCCTCGCGGCGGCACGCGCTGGTGCGACCTGCGAGACTGATCGACACACCTGACACTACGCCGAACATGGGGACGCGGGATGGCCGACAGGAATCCTGACCTGATCAAGCAGGAGATCGAAGGGGAGCTGGCAGACCTCGCGCGCAATGTCGACGCGCTGGCCAAACGCGTCGCGCCCGCCGCGATCGTGCACCGGACGGGAGAGCGCGCCCGCGAGGAGATCACCCATGTCGCCCAGGCGCTCGGCTCCGTCGTCTCGCCGAAGGAGGGGCAGGAGTCCCCGATCTCGGAGGAGCAGCGCAAGCGGCTGCTCATCGTCGGCGGCGCGATCGCCGCGGGCGTCACGCTGCTGCTGGTGCTCGGCTCGCGCCGCTCGGCCAAGCGGACGCGGCTGGAACTGACCCTGCCCCTCTGAGCACGCCTCAGCGGAACTGCGGCAGATCGGCGGCGTGCGCCGCCAGGCCCTCGGTGAGGATCGCCTCGGCCGCCCGCTTGCCCGGCACGAACGGATGCGCCATCAGCGCCTGGAGCGCCACCGCGCGGTCGCCGGTGGTCGCCGCCCGCGAGGCGAGCCGCTCGTAGCACGCGGCCGCCTGGGTGAGGCCGCGCACCGGCAGCGGAAGGTCGCCGACGGGCAGCGGCGCCGCGCCCCGGGCGTCCACCAGGCAGGGCATCTCCACCACGGTGTCCGCGGCCAGCGACGGGATCGCACGCCCGGTGTTCGGCACGTTGAGCACCATCCTCCGGCCCTCGTCCCCGGCGATCGCGCAGATGACGTCGATCGCGAACTCGCCGTGCTCCCCGCCGCCCCGCTCGCGTGACGGGTCGGGATCGGCCTTGCGTGACTCGGCTTCGACCTGGGCGTAGAACGCGGGGAGCGTCCCCATGATGTCCTGCGCTCGGGTGGTGCCCTTCTTGCGCAGCTCGGCGACGACCTCGTCATGGAAGAAGTAGTACTTGGCGTAGGAGTTGGGGAGGAATCCCAGTGCCTTGCCGAGGTCGGCCATCCGGGAAGGGTCCCGCCAGGGCGTCGCGCCGCCGTCCGGGGGCTCCAGCGCGGCGAGCAGGGGCGCGAGGTCGAGGGGCATGCCGCGGTGGCGGACGGTGTCGGCCCAGGTCAGGTGGTTCAGGCCGATCCAGTCGGGCTCCAGCCCTTCGAGGCCGAGGAGGTCCTCCCACATCTCGGTGTCGCCGACGCTCTGGTCGCACAGGCCGAGGAAGCGGCGCCCCGGGAAGCGCTGGAGCACCGCGTCGGTGACGACGCTGGTCGGGTTGGTGTAATTGACGATCCAGGCGTTCTCGGGCGCGAGCTCGGCGAGCTCCAGCAGCACGGGCACCGACCGGCAGGCCATGAGGAACCCGCCGGGCCCTGCCGTCTCCTGGCCGACGACGCCGTGCCCGAGCGGGATCGCCTCGTCGAGGTGGCGGGCGGGCATCCCGCCGGGGCGGAACGTCGTGAAGACGAAGTCGGCCCCGTCCAGGGCGGTCTTCAGCGCCGGATGCTCGGTGACCCGGCACAGGCCCTTGAGCATGCCGCGGGCGAGCCGCGCCATCAGCTCCATCGCCGGGACGTCCGGGTCGTGGAAGGCGAGTTCGGCGCCGCGCAGGTCGTCCGCCCGGTGCAGCACCCCGCGCACGACCCCCGGCAGGTAGCCGCTTCCCGCGCCCACGACGGCGATCTTCACTGGCGTCCTCTCAGGGTCGGCTGGGCCCGCGCGACGGACTCGGGCCCGCGGTCCAGCTCGGAATCGGGGATGTGCTCGACCACGAACGCGTAGTTCTCCAGCACCTCGCCGGGGACCTCTCCGGTCTCCCCGAACGCGGCGATCTCGCCCCAGCAGGGCGCGCCGAGCGAGCCGCTGTAGTGCCGCACCGACAGGCCCGCGCACAGGTTGGCGAACCGCAGCCGCTGCGGCAGCCCCCACCCGGCGAGGGTGCCGTAGACGAACGCGGCGCAGAACACGTCGCCCGCGCCCGTCGGGTCGAGCGCGTCGACCGGCAGCGCGGGCTCGGCGGCGCGCTCCCGGCCGTGCGCGGCGAGCGCGCCCTCGGCCCCGCGCTTGACGACGACGGTCGGCACGAGCCGGGCCAGGTGCTCCAGCGCGGCGGAGGGGGTCGAGGTCCGGGTGTAGGCCATCGCCTCGACGGCGTTGGGCAGGAAGATGTCGACGTGCCTGAGCCGGTCGAGCACGTCGGCCGACCAGGTCTCGGTGGGATCCCAGCCGAGGTCGGCGACCACGAGGCCGCCCGCGGCGCGCAGCTCCACCGCCCACGGCGGCACGGGCTGGGCGATGTCGATGACGCAGGTCCTGGCCGGGGGCGGGGCGCCCACGGGCGCGAGCGGCGGGAGCGGATTGACGTACGTGACCATGCTGCGGTCGGCGTCGTAGGCGAGCGAGACGGTGACGGGGCTCGACCAGCCCGGCATCCGCCGGGACCAGGCGAGGTCGACGTTCTCCTGCTCGGCCAGGGTGTCCCAGAGATAGGTGCCGAAGATGTCGTCGCCGAAGGCCGCGGCGAGGCCGACGCGCAGGCCGAGCCGGCTCATCGCCACCGCCATGTTGGCGACGCCGCCGGGGGCCGAGCCCAGGCCGTCGGTGATGACCTCGCCGCCGGGAGGGGGCGGACCGGGCAGCCCGGTGAAGATCATGTCCATGTAGACCTGGCCGGACAGGAAGACGTCGAGGCCCGCGGTGGTCGGCTCGGGGCGCCCGCCGCACGGGTCGCTCATCGGCCCACCTCCGGCGTTAAAGGAAGGTCTGTCCCTCGCCACGATAGGTCGGGACGGTGCGAACGGTGCGCTCGCCCGAGATCAAATGTACGGCCTCGAACCGCTCGCACAGTTCGCCGGCCTTGGTGTGCCGGAACCAGACCCGGTCGCCGATCTCCAGCCGGTCGGCGGCGGCCCCGGTGAGCGGAGTCTGGACCTCGCCCGCGCCCTCCAGCGCGGTGAACTTCAGGCCGGGCGGCAGGTACGGCTGGGGCAGGCGCAGCGCGTCGGCGGGGCCGGACGCCAGGTAGCCGCCGCCGAGGCAGGTCGCGACGCCCGGGCCGGGCCGCCGCACGACGGGCAGCGCGAACAGCGCGGCGGGGATGCCGTGGAACGCCGTGTAGTGGTCGAAAAGGTGCGGGTGGAAGAGCCCGGAGCCCGAGGCGACCTCGGTGATCGCCCGTTCCGCGACGGTCCACTCGACGCTGCCGGTGCCGCCGCCGTTGACGAACTCGACGTCGGCGACCTCGCGGACCCGCCGGACGATCTCGCCGCGCCGGGCCGCGAGCTCGAGCCTGGACCGCGACTGCATGGCCCGGATGATCCGCGCCCTGGCGGGCTGCCCGGCCGGTGCGTCGCCGACCCCGGCGATCTGCGACTCGTAACCCATGATGCCGACCAGCCGCAGGTTCGGCCGCTTGGCGATCTCCTCGGCGAACGCGCGGGCCTGGGCCGGCGTGACGATCGGGGACCGCTGCGCGCCGACCTTGATCCGGCCGCCGAGCACCCGGTATCCGGCGTCGATGTCCATGCACACCCGGATCGGGTGGCCGTCGGACGGCATCAGTTCGAGGTGCTCGACGCAGTCCACCATCAGGGTGACGACGGAGGCGGCGTGCTCGTCGTCGGCGAGCCTGCGCAGCGCGCCGCGGTCGGCCGTGGGGTAGGCGACGAGGATGTCGTCGCTGGTCCCGTGCGCGGCGAGCCAGAGGGCCTCGGGCAGCGTGAACGCCATGATCCCGGCGAACCCGTCCATCTTCAGGACCTCGTCCAGCAGCGCCCGCACCCTCACGGACTTGCTGGCGACCCGCACGGGTTTGCCCCCCGCCCGGCGCACGAGGTCGGCCGCGTTCGCGCGGAACGCGTCGAGGTCGACTATCGCGAACGGCGCGTCGAACGCGGCGGTGGCCGCGTCATAGCGCGCCTTGAGCTTCAGGGGGTCCATGCCGTCCAGCCTGCCACAGAACATGAAACGTGAAAAGACTTCATGTCCATTTCGCCCAGTGGGGCGCCGGTCACAGGGCCGCGAAGAACCTCCACAGGTCCCGGGCGGCGTTCTCGGGCCAGACATGTCCGCCGCCGTGCGGGCAGAACCGGACGGCGATCCCCTTCCGCTTCCCCGCCCGGCACCCCTTGTCGGACGTCAAGGCCGCAATGCCCGCGGCCTTCCGGAAGAAGGTGACGGCCTTCGACACCGGCGCGTACGGCCGGGAGTCGTCGAAGTCCCGGCGTCCCCCGCCCTGGAACGGCACCGACGTGTCCTTCCGCCCGTGCACGATCATCGCCGACACCGGCCGCTCCGGCTCGCACCCGATCACCAGTGACGCCGACACCACCCCGATCCCCTTGACCCGTCCCGGCCCCTCGCACGCCAGCCGGTAGGCCATCCCCCCGCCGTTGGAGAACCCCGCGACGAACACCCGCTCCGGGTCGGCGACGCCCGCCCTGACCAGGCGGTCGATCAGGGTGCGCAGGAAGCCCGCGTCGTCGGCCTTGGCGACCTTGGCCGGGCCGCAGCAGGGACCCGCGTTCCAACTGCGCAGGAAGCCCTCCGGGTAGGCGACGAGGAAGCCTTTGTCGTCGGCCACCGCGTCGAAGCCGGACTCCTCCTGGAACCGCTCCGCGGTGGAGGCGCCACCGTGCACGGCGAGCACCAGCGGCAGCGGCCCGTCGAAGTTCCGCGGCACGCGCAGGCGGTACTCGCGGTCGCGGAATCCGGGCTGGTCGAGCCGCATGACGTGCGTGCCCTGCGAGACGGGGATGCCGCCGCGCTCGGCAGACGGCGTGCGCGGTCCGGGATCCTCGAGCTGTCCGATGTCACCGCCGGAACAGGCGGTCAAGACCGAGCAGAGCAGAACCAGTGCCGTAAGTCGCTGCATACGTGGTGAATCTAGCGCCTACCGGCCGGGCCGTCCGGGGGTCCGCGACCAGCGCATAGACTCGGGGGCTTACGTGCGGCCGCGGAGTCGGGGCGGGACGCCCCGCGTTCGAGCCGGCCGAATCGAGCAGGCTGTGAGGGTTGGGCTTGAGTTACATCCTGGCGCTGTCGTGTCCGGACCGGCCCGGGATCGTGGCGGCGGTCTCGGGGTTGCTGGCCGAGAAGGGCTGCAACATCCTGGAGAGCCAGCAGTATGGGGACCAGTCGACGGGGCGGTTCTTCCTGCGGGTGCAGTTCGACGCACAACTGCCGTTGGGCGAGCTCCAGACTCTGCTGGCGCCGATCGCGACCGAGTTCGCCTTCGACTGGCACCTCGGGGACGCGGCGAGCCGGATGAAGGTGCTGATCATGGTGTCCCGGGAGGGGCACTGCCTCAACGACCTGCTGTTCCGGGTGCGGTCGGGGCTGCTGGACATCGACGTCGTCGCGGTGGTGTCCAACCATCCGGACATGCGGCCGCTCACCCAGTCGTACGGGATCGACTACCACCACCTGCCCATGTCGATGGGGAAGGCGGCGCAGGAGGCCGAGATCCTGACCCTGGTGCAGCACTACCGGGCCGATCTCGTCGTGCTCGCGCGGTACATGCAGATCCTCACCGACGACCTGTGCGCGAAGCTCCAGGGCCGGGTGATCAACATCCACCACTCGTTCCTGCCGTCGTTCAAGGGCGCGAAGCCCTATCACCAGGCGCACGCCCGGGGCGTCAAGCTGATCGGCGCGACCGCCCACTACGTCACGCCCGACCTGGACGAGGGGCCGATCATCGAGCAGGAGGTGGGGCGGGTCGACCACACCCAGACGCCCGAGGACCTGCGCCGGGTCGGCCGCGACATGGAGTGCCTGGCGCTCGCCCGCGCGGTGCGCTGGCACGCCGAGCACCGGGTGGTGCTGAACGGCGACAAGACCGTCGTCTTCCGCTGACCGATCCGCGCCGGCGACCCGGAACTGTCGTACCCCGCGGCTAGCGTCGGGGGCATGGACGGGGAGACGGGTGTGCGGGAACAGGCGGCCGGGGCGGCGGGCGGCGATGGCCTGCCGACGCTGGAGTTCGCGACGGCGGCGGATTTCGAGGCGTGGCTGGAGGCCGAGCACGGCACGGCCGCCGGCGTCTGGATCAAGGTCGCCAAGAAGGGCAGCGGCGTCGCCTCGGTGACCACGGCGGAGGCGCTGGACCACGCGCTGTGCTTCGGCTGGATCGACGGCCAGCGCAAGGCCCTGGACGCCGTGCACTTCCTCCAGAAGTACACCCCGCGCCGACCACGCAGCCGCTGGTCGAAGATCAACACCGAGAAGGTGGCGGCCCTGGAGGCGCGCGGCCTGATGCGTCCGGCGGGCCTGGCCCAGGTCGAGGCGGCGAAGGCGGACGGCCGGTGGGCCGCGGCGTACGCGCCGCAGTCGAGCCGGGAGGTGCCGCCCGATCTCCAGGCGGCGCTCGACACCGAGCCGGAGGCCGCGGCCTTCTTCGCCACGCTGAGCTCGCAGAACAGGTTCGCGATCGTCTTCCGGATCGAGGAGGCGAAGCGCGCCGCCACCCGTTCCGCCAGGATCGAGAAGTTCGTCCTGATGTTGAAGGAGGGTAAGACGCTCCATTGAGGGGCGGGCGGGCCGGTCCGGCACCCGGCTTTTCTTGATCATGGACCTGTCGGGCATGCCTCAATACGGCCGGGCCGTTACTGTGCGTGTCCATGGCTGAGACGCTGGTCACAGAGCTGTTCGGGGATACCGCCCTGCGCAGGCAGACCCGGCTGCGGGCGGAGGAGGAGTTCCAGCCGCGCCGGACCGTCGCCGCGCTCTTCACCGCCGCGGCCACCGCCGCACTGTGCGCGGCGGCGGCTGCCGAGATCGTCGCGCGAAGACACGGGATGCACGCGGTGCCGCCGGAGTTCGTCGAGGCGATCGCCGCCGATCTGCGCGCGACGCCCTGGGCCGATCCGTCCGTGGCGGCCACGGGCTGGGGGATGCTGCTCGGCGGCCTCGCGCTGCTCGCGCACGCCGTCTGGCCCGCCCGCCGCCCGATGGAGGCGATCGGCGCGGCGGATCCGGGGAGCTCGGCGGCGCTGAGCCGCGACGCGCTCGCCAGGTCCGTGGAGAACGCGGCGTGCGGCGTGGCAGGGGTCACCGGCGCGCACGCGGTGATCGGGCGCAGGATCGAGCTGGAGATCGCCACCGGGTACCGCAACCCGGGCAATCTCGCCGATCTCGTGCGCCGGGCGGTCATGTCCCGGCTCGGCGAGATCGAGCCGGTGCGCGACCGTCCGCTCGCCCTCTCCGTGGTCTGGCGGCGCTGATGGCGCGCCCCGGACTCCTGCTGACCGGCTTCGCGCTGTGCGCCGCCGGCGGCCTCGTGCTGCGCCTGTGCGCCGACGGCGGCGCCAAGCCCGTCCTCGGCGCGGACCTCGCGTCCTTCGCGGCCGACCACGCCTGGTTCTGGCCGCTCGTCACCGCCGTGCTGACGGTCGCCGCGGGCGCCGGGCTGTACTGGCTCGTCACCGAGGGGCGGGCCGCCGCGCTGCGCAGGTTCCCGCTCATGCGCGGCGCCCGCCGGGTGCGCACCCGGGCGGCCCTGGCCGACCTGACCTCCGAACTCCAGGACCTGCCCGGCGTCAAGGAGGTCGAGCTCAGGCTGACCGGTTCGCGGTCTCGCTCCCGGCTCGTCCTGCACGTCTCGTGCGAGGAGAGCGCCGACCTCGGCCTGCTGCTCGGCATGATCCGGGAGGCCCCGCTCGCCCGCTTCCGCGAGGCCGTCGGCCTCGTCGGCCTGCACTCGGTCGTCAGATTCCGCCTCGTCTACCACGAGACCCGCCTCGCCTGACGGGCGCGGCGGGCCGGAAAGCGGCCGAAGGTCGTTAAAGAGTGCTCTACCGGTATTTGCCGGGTTCGCAGGTGTCTCGGGGGAGAGTGCTCCGTATCGTTCATAGCAAGTCGCTCCTCACGGAGTGACGGAAGCGAGGAGAGGGGACTTCGATCATCCGAGACGAACTGGCTGGACCTTCTGCTTGAGACCGGCGCCGCGGAACCGTCCGCGCCGCCGGTCTCGCCACGGCGATAGAGTGCGGGGGCAGGTCACGGGCCCCATACCCGTGGATGGGACGATGGGTTCCGTCCGACGCACTCACGGTCACCAAGGAGCCAGCCCACCGTGTCCGCCACCTCTTCGGCAGAGCCCGCCAAGACCACGCCGCTTCTGGAGATCCACCGGGAACTCGGCGGTACCCTCGTCGACTTCGCGGGCTACCTCATGCCGCTGCGCTACGGCTCGGAGACCGTCGAGCACAACGCGGTGCGGACCGGTGCCGGGATCTTCGACATCTCCCACATGGGTGAGATCTTCGTCACCGGCGCCCAGGCCCCTGAGGCCCTCGACCACGCGCTCGTCGGCACCCCTTCCGGGCTGACGAACGGCCGGGCCCGCTACACCATGATCGTCAACCCCGAGGGCGGGGTGCTGGACGACCTCATCGTCTACCGCCTCAGCGACCACGGGTTCATGGTCGTCGCCAACGCCGCCAACCGCGAGGTCGTCGCCGCCGAGCTGACGGAACGGGCCAAGGGCTACGAGGCCACCGTCTCGGACGATTCCGACTCCTGGGCGCTGATCGCCGTCCAGGGCCCGAAGTCCGCCGAGATCGTCGCCCGCCTCACCGACGCCGATCTGTCCGGCCTCAAGTACTATGCGCTGGTCAGCGGCACCGTCGCGGGCCGGTCGGCGTTCATCGGGCGCACCGGCTACACCGGGGAGGACGGCTTCGAGCTGTTCGTCGCCGCCGAGGACGCGGCCCCCCTGTGGCGGGCGCTCACCGAGGCGGGCGGGGCCGACCTCGTCCCCTGCGGGCTGTCCGCCCGCGACACCCTCCGGCTCGAAGCCGGAATGCCGCTGTACGGGCATGAGCTGACCGCTCAGACCACCCCGTACGACGCCGGTCTCGGCCGCGTCGTCCGGCTGGAGAAGGAATTCGTGGGGCGGGACGCCCTCGCCGCGGTCGCCGAGGCCGGACCGGAGCACGAGCTGGTCGGGCTGGTCGCCGTGGGGCGCAGGGTCCCGCGCGCCGGATACGCCGTGATCGGCGAGGACGGCGAGCCGTGCGGCACCGTCACCAGCGGGGCGCCGTCGCCGACCTTGGGCAAGCCGATCGCGCTGGCCTCGGTCCGGAGGGGCGCCCGGCCCGTCGCCGTGGACATCCGCGGCAAGCACGAGGCGGTCGACGTGGTCGACCTGCCGTTTTACCACCGTGAACACCGCCCTGCCGGGGCCGGTGAGGATCGCAACAAGAGGACGAACAAGTGAGTGTTCCTGAGCAGCTCCGTTACACCGAGGAGCACGAGTGGGTCTCCGGCCTGGAGGGTGAGGACGGCGTCGTGACCGTCGGCATCACCGACTACGCCGCCGACGCCCTCGGCGACATCGTGTTCGTTCAGCTGCCCGAGGAAGGCCAGTCCGTCACGGCGGGAGAGCCGTGCGGCGAGGCCGAGTCGACCAAGTCGGTCTCCGACATCTACTCGCCGCTGTCCGGCGAGATCGTCGCGGTCAACCAGGCGGTCGTCGACGACCCGGGCATCATCAACGCCGACGCCTACGGCGAGGGCTGGCTGTTCCGCATCAGGATCGACGAGGACCAGCCGGACCTGCTCGACGCGGAGTCCTACAACAAGATCATCGAGGAAGCATGAGCACCCTTTTCCAGCATCTGTCGGACGTCGACCCCGAGGTCTACGACGCGGTCCGCGCTGAGCTGGGCCGGCAGCAGCACACCCTCGAGATGATCGCGTCGGAGAACTTCGCCCCCGTCTCCGTCCTTGAGGCGCAGGGCTCGGTCCTCACCAACAAGTACGCCGAGGGCTACCCCGGCAAGCGCTACTACGGCGGCTGCGAGTACGTCGACGTCACCGAGCAGCTCGCGATCGACCGGGCCAAGGCCCTGTTCGGCGCCGAGCACGCCAACGTCCAGCCGCACTCGGGCGCCCAGGCCAACACCGCGGTCTACTTCGCGCTGCTCGACCACGGCGACACCATCCTCGGTCTCGACCTCGCGCACGGCGGCCACCTGACGCACGGCATGCGCATCAACTACTCCGGCAAGTTCCTCAACGTGGTGCCCTACCACGTCAGCCCCGAGGACGGCCGGGTCGACATGGCCGAGGTCGCGGCGCTCGCCGCCGAGCACCGGCCGAAGATGATCGTCGCGGGCTGGTCGGCCTACCCCCGCCAGCTGGACTTCGCGAAGTTCCGGGAGATCGCCGACTCCGTGGGCGCGCTGCTGTTCGTGGACATGGCGCACTTCGCGGGCCTGGTCGCGGCCGGGCTGCACCCGTCGCCCGTGCCGCACGCCGACATCGTCACCACCACCACGCACAAGACCCTCGGCGGTCCGCGCGGCGGTCTGATCCTCGCCCGCGAGGAGCTCGGCAAGAAGATCAACTCCGCGGTGTTCCCCGGCATGCAGGGCGGCCCGCTGGAGCACGTGATCGCAGCCAAGGCCGTCGCGCTGAAGATCGCCGGGTCCGAGGAGTTCAAGGAGCGCCAGCAGCGCACCGTCGAGGGCGCGAAGATCCTCGCCGAGCGCCTCCTGGCCGACGACGCCGCCAAGGCGGGCGTCAAGGTCCTCACCGGCGGCACCGACGTGCACCTGGTCCTGGTCGACCTGGTCGACTCCGAGCTGACCGGCCGCGACGCCGAGGACCGCCTGCACGGGATCGGCATCACCGTCAACCGGAACGCCGTCCCGAACGACCCGCGCCCCCCGATGACCACCTCGGGCCTGCGCATCGGCACCCCGGCCCTGGCCACCCGCGGCTTCACCGCCGACGACTTCACCGAGGTCGCCGACATCATCGCGCTGGCCCTCCAGCCGGAGTTCGACGCCGAGTCCCTCGCGGCCCGCGTCAAGGCCCTGGCGGACAAGCACCCGCTCTACCCCGGCCTGTAAGCCCCGAGAGCAGTTCCACCCGCGCCCCGTCCGGACCCTTCCGGGCGGGGCGCGGCCCTTTGCGGGGCCGGGCGCCCGAACACCGATCAGCCTCGCGGCGAGGCGGCGGCCGAGTACCTGGCGGGGCTCTCGCCGACCGCGCCGGTGAAGTCGCGGATGAGGTGGGACTGGTCGGTGTAGCCGAGGTCGGCGGCCAGAGCGGGCCAGTCGATGCCGGCGCCCGCGGCGGCGCGCTGGGCGACCTCGTGAAGGCGGGCGCGGCGCAGCACCCACTTGGGGGAGGCGCCCACGTACTCGGCGAAGAGCCGCTGGAGGCCCCGGACGGAGAGGCCCGCTTCGTCCGCGGCGTCGTCCACCCGGACGAGGGACGGCTCGGCGGTGAACCGGGCGACGAGTCCGGCGGCCCGGACTGCCTGCGGATCGGGTTCGGCGGGAAGCAGCGGGCCCAGGAAGGACTCGGCGTCCGCTGTCATGTCCGCCAGGTCGGTCCTGGCCTGGACGGCGGCGTTGACGGCCAGGACGGAGGGGCCGAAGACCGCGGCGGCGTCGATCCTCCGGTCGGCGAGATCGGCGACGGGGCCGTCGAGCAGGGCGCGGAAGGCTCCGGGCCGGAACTTGACGCCCAGTACATGTCCCGCCCCGTTCAGACGCCGGACGAACACGCTCCGGTCGACGCCGTACACGAACGGCCCCTCCGGCTCGAAGGCCAGGTGGACGTTCGGGTGGCTCAGCACCTTGGCGTCATAGGGCTCGGCGACCCGCCACCGCACGCACCAGTGGTGCTCCACGAACGCGGCGAGGCCCGGATCCGGCGGCCGCTGGTCGAGTGCGATGTGCCGGGCCATCTCGGCGGGGCGCACGACCCCGCGCGCCTCCCGCAGTCCGCGCCCACCAGTCCCCGCCTGCGGGTTCGCCGTCTCTGCCATCGCCCCAGGCTATGTCGCGTTTGTCCAAGACCGCAGGGGAACACGTGATTAACCTCGAACACATGAACGAAGATCTCTTCAAGGCCATCGCAGAGACCGCCGCCGAGGCCGCCCGGGTCGCGGCGCTCGTCCCGCAGGACGCGCTCGGCGGCCCCACCCCGTGCACGGAGTTCGACCTGCGCACCCTGGTGAACCACTGGATCCTGTGGGGCTCGCACGCCCTGGAGCACCGCGCGCTGCGCCAGGAGCTCCCCGAGGCGCTCACCGAGGTGGACTTCACCGCGACCCCGTCCTGGCGCGCGGACTTCGCCGCGGCCCTCGACCGCGCCGTCGCCGCCTGGTCGCGGCCCGAGGTCTGGGAAGGCGACATCACCTCCGGCGCGGGCGCTACCCCGGCCCCTCAGATCGCCGCCCTCCTCTTCGCCGACCTGGCCCTGCACACCTGGGACGTCGCCCGTTCCGTCGGAGCCGACCTCGACCTCTCCGACCCCGCCGCCGCCCTCCTGCACACCGGCGTCGCCGAAGTCGCCGAGATGTACCGCCAATACGACGGCTTCGCCGCCCAAGTCCCCCTCCCGGAAACCGCCTCCCCCCTGCACAAGGCCCTGGCCGCCTCCGGCCGCGACCCCGGCTGGACGGCCTGAACCGGCGGACCCGGTCTCCGGCACGGGGCGCGGCCACCGCCGTGCTCCCGGACCCGGAGCGCCGTCGTCGCGGGGCCCGGAACGGGTCTCCTGGGGGACCCTGGTCCCTGGTCCGGCCGTCGGCCGCGGTTCTAGCGTCTCCCGTATGGGAGCGCTGCTGCTGAACGTGGTGGACGTCGAGGCGACCTGCTGGCCGGGCCGGATGGCACCGCCGGGTGAGACCGCCGAGATCATCGAGATCGGCGTCTGCGTGGTGGACCTGGCCGCCGGGGTGCGGCTCGCCCGCGACCGCCTCCTGGTCCGGCCCGGACGCTCCCGAGTGTCGCGGTTCTGCACGGAGCTGACCGGGCTGTCCGCCGCGGACCTCGCAGCGGCCCCGCCCTTCGGGTGGGGGTGCGCGGAACTCGCGCGCGCCCACGACGCGGGGCGGCGGCCGTGGGCGAGCTGGGGCGGGTTCGACCGGGAGATCTTCCGGAGCCAGTGCGCAAGGGACGGCGTGCCCTACCCCTTCTCGGACCGGCACACCGACGCCAAGGCGGTGTTCGCCGAAGCGCACGGGCTCGGGCACCGCCCGTCGCGGCCCGAGGCGCTGCGGCTCGCCGGCCTCACCGGCGACGGGACCGAGCACAGGGGCGCCGACGACGCGTGGAACGCCGCCGCGCTGGTGCTGCACCTCGCGGCGCTCGGCAGGTGGCCCGGTTGAGAAAAGGGGAGGACGGAGGGCGGCTGGGGGTCGGGGGCGCCGCGCTCCGTCCGGCTCGGGGGTACTAGCGGGTGCGGTCGGTGGCCAGGTGGGTGAGGGTGATGAGGGAGGCGGTGGGGGCGGGGGCGAGGGTGAGGGCGGTGAGGGTGGCGGTGGCCTGGTTGCGGAGCTGGGCGAGGCGGTCGAGGGTCCAGGAACGGCCGCCGGCGGCTTCGACGAGGCGGGCCAGGTGGGCGGGGTCCTGGGGGGCGGGGGAGTGGTAGGACTCGGCGAGGGCGGCGGCGGTGCGGGTGCCCGCGGTGAGGGCGGCGACGACCGGGAGTGACTTCTTGCGGTTGAGAAGGTCGGAGTGGGCGGGTTTGCCGGTGGCGGCCGGGTCGCCCCAGATGCCGAGGAAGTCGTCCATGTACTGGAAGGCGAGGCCGAGGTGCTCGCCGAACAGGCCGAGGGAGGCGATCTGCTCAGGGGTGCCGCCGCCCGCGGTCGCGCCCAGCGCGCAGGCGCAGCGGACCAGGGCGCCGGTCTTGTTCACCGCCATCGCGACGCACTCCGAGAGGGTGACGTCGGTGCGCGACTCGAAGGTGAGGTCGGAGTTCTGGCCGTCGAGGAGGTCGAGCACCGCCGAGGTGACCATCCGGGCGGGCAGGCCGTTGGACGCGACGAGCTCGATCGCCAGGGCCAGCAGGACGTCCCCGGTGAGGACCGCGGGACCGTTCCCGAAAAGGTGCCAGGCCGTCGGGCGGTGGCGGCGCAGCACGTCGCCGTCCATGACGTCGTCGTGCAGCAGTGAGAAGTTGTGGACCAGTTCGACCGCGACGGCGGCGGGCACCGCGTCCTCGGCCCGGCCGCCGACCGCCTCGGCGGCGAGCACCGCGAGGGTCGGGCGCAGCGCCTTGCCCGCGGACGGGGTGGACGCGCCCTCGCGGTCCCACCAGCCCATGTGGTAGCCGGTGATCAGACGGACGGGGTCGGGCAGGGAGTCGACGGCCTCGCGCATCGCGGGCTCGACCAGGGTCCTGCCGCGCGCCAGGACCTCCGCGGCCTGCTCCGCCACCTCGTGTACGGCTGTCATGGGTGCCTGCCTCTCTAGCTCTGCGGTCGGGGAAGGTGGGCGGCCGCCGTGCCCAGGCCGCGCGGGTAGAGCGGCAGCGGCCGGTGCTCGACCGCGGGCGGCGCGGCGCTCGCCGCGGCGGGCCGGCCGCCGCGGCCCGGGGTCGCCGTCCCGGCGGAGCCCGCGCCGGTGGGCACGGGGAGCTCTGCGGACGGACGGCGCCCGGACGGGCGCGGTGCGGAGGCGCCCGCCGTCCTGAGGTGGGCCAGGGGCTTCAGCTCGGACTCCAGGTAGCGGCTGGTGTGCCGGTGCCAGTGCACGATGCCGACCATCCAGTCGCGCAGCTCGTCCAGGTAGGCGGCCACCGCGGTGCGCGCGGCGGCGTCCAGGCCGAGCCGGTCGGACACGACGGGCAGCTCGGCCGCGACGAGGTGCTCGAACTGCCGCAGCCGGTCGGCCATGAGCCGGGCGACCGTCGAAACCGCCTCATCCTTTCCGATGTTCAGGAAATTCTCCAGGATGAGGACGATGTTGTGCAGCTCGTCGTCGAATTCGATCTCCTTTTGATAGGAGTACAGGTCATTGGTGAACATTCCAAAATCAGAAACCGCATTGTTGATCGAGAGAAGTGTCCGGCTTTCAAAGAACTCGTCCGGGATGTCCTTCTCGTGGGCGAGCCGGGAGAGGAACATGGTGAGCTGCGAGCCGAACGTGGCCCGGCGCATCTCCACATAGTCGACGGGATCGGGCAGCCGGTGCTGGACGAGGTTGCCGACCTCCCAGGCCATCGCGTCGATCATCATCGAGATCGCCCTGTGGAAGCCCGCCCGCCGGCGCTGCGACATCGGCTCGGCGGTCCGCCGCCACAGGTCGGCGAGGCCCGCCTCGACGGGATTGAGCGGCTGCGGCGTCTCGCCGAGGTCCAGCGGCATGAAGTCCGCGAGCCGCACCGCGAACGCGCGGGCGCCCAGCGCGTCCTTCGCGCCGCCGTAGAGGCGCGGGAACCAGTCGTCGATGTAGGTGCCCCACGTCAGCCACTGCGAGGAGAGGACGAGTTCGTCCGCGGTCGCGTCGGGGTCGAGCCCGGCCGAGCACAGGGGGAAGTCGAAGCCCTTGAGCTGCCGCTCGGTCCACAGCGAGCCCGGCGCGCCGATGCCCGTCGCCAGGCTCCACGAGTCGTTCGCGCTCCGCGCGTGGTCGAGGTGCGGGCTGAGCCGCAGCGGGTAGGGCGGGTCGAGGTCGGGGATCGCCGTCGGGCCGACCCGCCGGAACGGGACGTGGGTGTAGGCGCGGAACCTGCCGGCGCCGAGGTTCTGCGGCGACGGGAACATCCGGGCCGCCGATGTGCCGAGGCCCGAAGGCGAGTAGCGCAGGCCCGCGCCGGAGTTCATGTACCGGCTGGAGCGCAGGTGCCATTCGTGGCCGCCGGACTGCCAGTCCTGGAGACCCTTGATCCAGGCCGCGACCTTCGCCGCGCCGTCCGCGCCGACGCCGTGCTCGGCGAGCAGCAGCGGCATCTCGGTGACCGCGGTGTGGTCGAACTGGTAGAGCCGGGAGCTGAGCAGTTCGTTGGTGAGCTCCGCCGCGGTCTGGGTGTCGTGGCCGAAGAAGTCCTCGAAGACCAGCACCGCGTTGGACAGTTCGCCCTCGTCGCCGACCTCGCGCTCGTAGGAGAACAGGTCGTTGCGCAGGTGCACGGCGTCGGCGAAGGAGTCCCGCAGGACGTTGACGGGCCGGGCCGCGGCGATCGCGGCGGGCACCTCGGCGTCGGCCGCGTACTCCACGAGGTCCGACGACCAGGGCGCGCCGCCGACCCTGCGGCGCATCTCGACGTACTCGATGGGGTTGGCGATCCGGCCCGCGTTGATGTTGACCAGCTCCCACAGCGACTCCTCGAGGAGCGCCTCGGTGTTGGCCGCGAACCGCGCGCGCCACTCCCGGGACATCGCCGGGACGGTCCTGGCCCACAGGTCGGCGAGGCCCTTCTCGACGGGGTTGGCCGGCTCGGGGAACCCGTCCTCGAGGTCGACCGGCATGAACAGCGCGAGCCTGTCGAGGTAGGCCTGGGCGCCCGCGACGTCGCCGGTGCGCTTGAACAGCTCGAGGAAGTGGTCGTCGAAGTAGAAGACCCAGACGTACCAGTCGGTGACGGTGTCGAGGACCGGCCCGGGGGAGTCCGGGTGGGTGTAGGCGCACAGCAGGGCGTAGTCGTGCGCGTCGTACTCGGCCTCCGTCCACACCGGCGAGCCGAGGATGCCCGTCTCCCACGCCCATTCCTTGGCGTGCGCGCGGGCGGATTCGACGTGCCCGTTGAGCCGGGCCGGGTAGGGCAGGTAGAACTCGGGCAGGTCGAAGGGCTGCTGGGGCATCCGGGGGTTCCTCCGTCGTCGGGCGGGTGCGCACGGGTCCGGCGCGGGCCCCGGGCGGCCCGCGCCGGGGGGTGTCAGGTGTGCGCGATCTCGACGTTCTCCAGGACGCCCAGGGCGTCGGGCACCAGCACCGCGCAGGAGTAGTAGGCGCTCACGAGGTACTGGATGACGGCCTGGTCGTTGATGCCCATGAACCTGACGGACAGGGACGGCTGGTACTCGTCGGGAATGCCGGTCTGGTGCAGGCCGACGACGCCCTGCTCCTCCTCGCCGGTGCGCATGACCAGGATGGAGCTGGTCTGCTGCGGGGTGATCGGGATCTTGTTGCTGGGGAAGATCGGGACGCCGCGCCAGGCCGGGATCTGGTGGCCGCCGATGTCGACCGTGGTCGGGTACAGGCCGCGCTTGTTGCACTCGCGGCCGAAGGCGGCGATGGCCTTGGGGTGGGCGAGGAAGAACTTCGAGCCCCGGCGGCGCGACAGCAGCTCGTCGAAGTCGTCGGGGGTGGGCGGGCCGCTGTGGGTCTGGATGCGCTGGCGGAGGTCGGCGTTGTGCAGCAGGCCGAAGTCGCGGTTGTTGAGCATCTCGTGCTCCTGGCGCTCGCGCAGGGCCTCGATGGTCAGCCTGAGCTGCTGCTCGACCTGGTTCATGGGCTCGTTGAACAGGTCGGCGACGCGGGTGTGCACCTGCAGGACGGTCTGCGCGACCGACAGGTCGTACTCGCGCGGTGAGCCCTCGTAGTCGACGTAGGTGCCGGGCAGGATGGGCTCGCCGGAGTGGCCCGACGACAGGTCGATGGACTTCTCGCCGTAGTGGTTCTGCTCGGGGACCGGGCTGGCGAGGAAGGCGGCCACCTGGGCCTGGAGGGCGGGTGAGGAGTCGCGGATCTGGCGGAAGTCCGACCGGGCGAGGGTCAGCACGGTGACCGGGGTCTGCGCCCGCAGCGTGTACTCCCACTCGTGCTCGCCGACCAGCGCGTCCGAGCCGATGAACTCGCCGTCGGCGTAGGTGCCCAGGCGGGCCTCCTCGCCGTATTTGGAGGTGCCGATCTTCTGGATCTTGCCGTGCGCCACCAAGACGACGTGGTCGGCGGCCGCGCCGGACTCGGCGAAGACCTCCCCCGGCGCCAGTTCGCGCTGGACGCAGCGGTCGGCGAGGGCCTGGAGCACCTCGGGCTCCTCGAATCCGCGCAGTACCGGCAGTTCGGCCAGCTCCGCCGGGATCACCTGGACGCGGGCGCCGGTCGAGACGAACTCGATCCGCCCGTCGCCCAGGGTGTAGGTCAGCCGCCGGTTCACCCGGTAGGTGCCGCCGGAGACCTGGACCCACGGGAGGGTCTTGAGCAGCCAGCGGGAGGTGATCTCCTGCATCTGCGGCGGGGTCTTGGTGGTGGAGGCCAGATTCTTGGCCGCCGCCGTGCCGAGGCTGAGCTGCTGCTGGGTGCGGTCCACTGTCTCGGTCATGCGTTACCGCTTTCGCTCGGGGAGCTTGCCAGTTGGGAAGTTACTAACGGTAACTTGATGATCGCAATAGGTTGCGATCTATCTGACTGGTGACAGTGCGGAGACCTCTGCGTCACCTGATGCGGAAGACGGTTCCCGTGCCTGCTGAGACGACCGCCGTCACCACGGTCACCGCGAGCACGGTGCCGAACGGGTTGCGCTCCTCCTCCAGCGGCGTGAAGGCCGCGCGGGGGCGCGCCCGCACCGGCTCGGCCGCCTCCGGGGACGCCGACGGCGACGCCGGGGGCGACTCGGCCCGTGGGTCCGTGGACGGCTCGGCGGGCGGCGGTCCGGCCAGGGAGACCGGCGGCGGCATGTCCGGGAAGGCGGGCGGCGCGGGGTCGCCCGGCTGCGCGACGGGCTGGCCCGGCTGCGGCACCGGAGCGCCCGGCGCCGGCGCGGGTGCGCCCGGTGCGGGTGCGGGCGCTCCGGGTGCGGGTGCGGGTGCCCCGGGTGCGGGTGCGGGTGGTGCGGGCGCGGGCGGTGCCGGGGCACCGGGAGCCGGCGCGGGGGCGGGCGGGGCCGGAGCGGGCGCCGGGGCCTCGGGAGCGGGCGCGGGCGCCCCGGGTTCCGGCGCGGGTGCCTCGGGCGCGGGTGCGGGCGCTTCCGGCGCGGGCGCGGGGGCCTCCGGTTCGGGCGCCGGCGGTTCCGGCTCTGGCGCCGGGGGCTCGGGTTCCGGGGCGGGGGCCTCCGGTTCGGGCGCGGGCGGCTCGGGTTCGGGCGCGGGCGGTTCCGGTGCGGGGTCGGCGCACTCGCCGGGGCCGATGATGATGACGATGTCGAGCTTGATCAGCACGAGGTCGGCACCCAGGCAGAGGACGATTCCGGGGTCGGCGTGGGCGGGCGCGGGGGCCAGCGCCATCCCGCCCAGGACTGCGGCGCCGAGCCCGGCGGCGGCCAGCGCCGCGGCGGGGCGGCGCCTCATGGGACCCGCGCGAATTCCTGCTGGGCGGTCCGGAACGCGTCGTTGCCGACGCCGAGCGGCCCGGTGAACGTGTGGTTGATCGAGAAGACCAGGTAGACGCTCACGGCCATGGCCAGGGCCATGAGCAGGTACGTCAGCCGGACCCTGCCACGTGGGCGGGCCCCCGACAGGACCGGGAAGGCGAGGACGAGCCCTGCGGTGACCACGGTCAGCACGAGCACGCCGAACGGGAGCGGCGCCCCGGCGTCCACGGCCCGCTGTCTGCGCGCGGCGAACACCGTGGTGAGCTGCTCGTCGACGGCGTCGCGGGCGTCGATCTGGTCGCGGTCCTTCAACGGGAGCTCACCGAGGTCGTGCCGGAGCGCGTCGAGTTCGGCCCAGCCCGCCTCGTCGAGCCGCCCTTCGGCCATGGGCGCCCACTCGGCGTCGGCGACGAAGGCGGTGTACTC
This sequence comes from Actinocorallia herbida, assembly GCF_003751225.1. NCBI lineage: Bacteria > Bacillati > Actinomycetota > Actinomycetes > Streptosporangiales > Thermomonosporaceae > Actinocorallia > Actinocorallia herbida. The sequence continues at coordinate 8,118,262 of NZ_RJKE01000001.1, read as the reverse complement.
GCGCAGGGCTCCGCGGACCATCAGCGCGTCGGTCTCCGGCAGGTCGCCCGCCGCCCAGAACGCCTCGGTCAGGGCCTGCGCCTCGGCGTAGGTGTTCTGCCGGGCGGAGTCCGCGACGGTCCACGGGACGATCACCGCGATCGCGAAGACCACGAGGAAGAGCGCCGAGAGCATGGCCCCGGCGTAACCCGCGGTGGGGCCGTCCGGGGCGTCGTCCAGGGGGGCGTCGTCGTGGCGGGTCCGGTGGCCTTCGTCCTGCCCGCCGTCGCGGCGTCGGGTCGAAGGAAGTTTGAACATGGCCGACTCCCGGAGCAGGGGCTGACTTCAGGTAGTCAACGCTAACCCCTGCGTAGGGCCGGAGACACGCAAAGTGATCGAACAGTTCCGATCTGGTGAGAAGGCTCAGGTCAGGCGAACCGGGTTGATCAGGTCGGCGTAGACCAGCAGCGCGCCCATCACCAGCAGCACGAGGCTCATCGCGTAGGTGAGCGGCAGCAGCTTGGCGACGTCCACGTAGCCGGGGTCGGGCCGCCGCAGCACCCGGGCCGCGCCGCGCTTGACGCCCTCCCAGAGCGCGCCGGCGATGTGGCCGCCGTCCAGGGGCAGCAGCGGGATGAGGTTGAACATGCCGACCGCGAAGTTCAGCGACGCGAGCAGTCCGATGAACCAGGTGAGCTTCTCGATGCCGGGGTTCTCCGAGGCGAGGATCTCGCCGCCGAGCCGGGAGGCGCCGACGACGCCGATCGGTCCCTCGGGGTCGCGCTCTTCGCCGCTGAACGCGGCCTGCCAGACGCCGACCATCTTCTCGGGCAGGTTGACGAACGCCTCGAGGGTGCGGACGGTCATGTCGCCCATCTGGGTGGCGACGTCCACGGGGCCGCCCTGGACCCGGTCGGTGAGCGGGGTGATCCCGACGAACCCGACGGTGACGGTCTTCTCCGGGTCCTTCAGGTCGGGGAGCTGGTTGGCGGTGACCTGGAGCGTGATCGGGACCTCCCTGCCGTCCCGCTCGACGACCGCCGCGACGCTTCTGTCGGCCGACTCGCGGATCAGGCCCTGGAGCTCGGGGTAGTCGTCGATCTTCTGGCCCGCGAAGGAGACGAACACGTCGCCCGGCTGCAACCCGGCCTTGGCGGCGGGCGTGGAGCGGGCGGTCTCCTCGGCGGTGCACTCGCGCGCGGTGCCGTCGGCGTTGTAGGCCTCGGCCGCGGGGATCGTGCACTTGGCGACCGAGGAGATGGTCGGGGTGGCCTGCATGGTGCCGAAGCCCATGATCAGCACGGCGAAGAAGACGAAGGCGAGGAGCAGGTTCGCGGCGGGGCCGGCGAACATGATCAGCAGCTTCTGCCACCACTGCTTGGAGTAGAAGACGCGGTCGCGGTCACCGGGGCCGACCTCCTCCAGGGCGCCTTCGCGCGCGGAGTCGATGAGCATCTGGAACCGGCCGGTGGAGGAGTTGCGCAGCATGCCCTCGGGGTCGTCCTTGCGGGGCGGCAGCATGCCGATCATGCGGATGTAGCCGCCGAGGGGGATCCACTTGATCCCGTACTCGGTCTCGCCCCGCCGCCAGGACTTGAGGGTCGGGCCGAATCCCACCATGTACTGCGGGACGCGGACCTTGAAGAGCTTGGCGAACGACAGGTGCCCCAGCTCGTGGAACGCGATCGAGGCCATGAGCAGCACCAGGAACAGCAGTGCGCCGCCCAGCACGATCAGTGTTTCCATTGCCCGTCCCCACTCCACACTGCCGTGCGCGGCCCGAAAGGCGGCCACATCCCCAGGATTCCCTGACAAACGTACCGGCCCCCGGGAACGGTTCCCAGCGGTTCCTAGCGGAGGGCGGGGAAGACCGCGCCCACGAGCCCGGTGAGGACGACCGCCACGACGACCACGACGAGCACCGCTTTGAGCGGTTCCTGGCGCGTCCGCAATGGCTGGAAGCCCGAGGCGTCGATCCGCGCGGGCCGCGCCCGGTCCCGCGGCACGGTCCCCGGCGCCGGCTTGTCCGCTCTGGGCGAAGAGCGGGCCGGGCGGCCGGAACGGCGAGGCCCCGCGCCGCCAGGGGACGCCGCGGAGGCGGCCACCGAAGCGCGCGGGGAGCCCGCCGCCGTCGACCCGACCGCCCCCGACGGCTCCGGACGCCCGATGACGGGCGGGGGCACAGGAGCAGGCGGAGCCATCGGAACCGGTGCGGGCCGGGGCCGCGTGCCGGTGGCGGAAGGCTCGGGCAGCCCGGGTGCGGGCAGCGGCATCGGCGAGGTCCGATGCGGAAGAAGATCGATCTGCAACCAGTGGCTCGGCGCGGGCTCCGGCGGCTCCGGCCGGAACCCCGTGACCGTCGCCGCCGCCAGGGCGGCCAGCGCCATCGCGCTCAGCCTGCCCACGGGACCCGGTCGAACTCGGCGACGGCGGTCTGGAACGCGGTCGGCGCGACGCCGAGCGCCCCGGCGAACACGTGGTCGATGTCGAAGACCAGGTAGACCCCGACGCCGAGCATCGCGGCCATGAGGGCGAGCGGGAGGAGGGCGCGGCCCTGGGGGCGGGCGCCGAGCAGGAACGGCAGGACGATCATGGCGAGACCGGTGAGCACGGTGAAGAACAGCACCCCGGACGGGAGGGCGGCCTCGACGTCGGAGGCCCGCTGCCTGCGCGCGGCGTAGACGTCCCTGACCTGGTCGCGGATGTCGTCGAGGGCGTCCTTGCGGGCGCCGTCGGTGAAGGAGAGGGCGTCGAGGCGCCCGCGGAAGTCGTCGAGCCGGTGCCAGCCTTCGGCGGTGAGCCTCGACTCGTCGCGCATCACCGGCCACTCGTCGTCGATCACGAAGGCGGTGTAGGACCGCAGGCCGTCCCGGATCGTGTCGCGGCTCCCGGCCGGGAGGAGGCCCGCGGACCAGTAGGCCTCGACGAGGGACTGCGCCTCGGCGTGGGTGTTCTGCCGGGCGGAGTCGGCGGCGGTCCACGGGACGATCACCGCGATCGCGAAGACCAGGAGGAACAGCGCGGACATGGTGGCTCCGGCGTGGCCCGCGGTCGGCCCGTCGGGGGCGGAGTCGCCGTCGCGGTCCCAGGAGCCGCGCCGCTCCGTCAGCTTGGCGAGCAGGAGGACGAGTGCGACGGCGGCGAGGGCGCAGAGGATCGAGCGGACAACCATGCGCCCATCCAAGCCCTCCTGCCCCCGCGTCCCCGCATGGACACGCTCGGTGACGGCCGGTCTTTGTGCGGGGCGAGCGCGCCCACGTGCGCGAATAGTCTGATGCCCGGGATCACGGTGAAGGAGATGTCCGATGGGTTCGGTCGAGCGGGACGAGTCGGAGCGCAAGCCGCGTAAGCCGAAGAAGGCGCGGGCGGGCGGGCCGCAGCCGGTGCACGCGGTGGACCGCTGCGAGCCCTCCCGCAGGGCCTGGATCGCCGAGGCGATCCGCAAGGTCGAGGCGGACGCCAACCGGAGCGCCGACACCCATCTGCACGTCTTCCCGCTGCCGCCCGAGTGGGGCGTGGAGCTCTATCTGAAGGACGAGTCCGTCCACCCGACGGGATCGTTGAAGCACCGCCTGGCACGGTCGCTCTTCCTCTACGCGCTGTCCAACGGCTGGATCCGGGAGGGGACGCCGGTGATCGAGGCGTCCAGCGGCTCGACCGCGGTCAGCGAGGCGTACTTCGCGCGGCTGCTCGGGCTGCCGTTCATCGCCGTCATGCCGCGCACGACCAGCCCGGAGAAGTGCGCGCTCATCGAGTTCCACGGGGGCCGCTGCCACTTCGTGGACGACCCGGCGACGATCTACGCCGAGGCGGCGCGGCTCGCGGCGGAGACCGGCGGCCACTACATGGACCAGTTCACCTATGCCGAGCGGGCGACGGACTGGCGGGCCAACAACAACATCGCGGCGTCGATCTTCGAGCAGCTCGCGCTGGAGCCGCACCCGGAGCCCGCGTGGATCGTGGTGAGCGCGGGCACGGGCGGCACCGCCGCGACGATCGGGCGGTACGTCCGCTACCGCAGGTTCCAGACCCGGCTCGCCGTGGTCGACCCGGAAGGCTCGGCGTTCTACGAGTCCTGGGTGAGCGGCGATCCGTCCCTGACGGCGAAGGGCTCGCGGATCGAGGGCATCGGCAGGCCCCGGGTGGAGCCGTCGTTCCTGCCGACGGTGATCGACCGGATGTACCGGGTGCCGGACGCCGCCTCGCTCGCCTGCATGCGCTGGACGGCGGAGGTGACGGGCCGCAGTGTCGGCGGCTCGACCGGCACCAATGTGTGGGGCGCGCTCCAGATCATCGCCGACATGCGGGCGCGGGGCGAGCGCGGCAGCGTCGTCACGCTGATCTGCGACGGCGGCGAGCGCTACACGCACACCTACCTGTCGGACGCGTGGCTGGCCGCCCAAGGCATCGACATCGCTCCGCACCTTAAGGAGCTGCGCGCCCTTCTGCCCCCGGCCTAGCGCGCTTGCTCGGTGCGCCTGCCTCAGCCCACGCCGTTGTCGCGGAGCAGGCTGAGGTAGGCGGCGAACGCCTCCATGGTCCTGACCTCGGGCGGCGCCCACAGGTAGTAGCGCCGCTCGTACGACCTGACGTCGCGCTCCTCCAGGGGCCGTCCCCGCAGATCGAGGTCGACGGGGTAGTGCGCCCGGAGTTCCGCCATGCTGAACGGCTCCCGCCCCGAGGTTGCGCGCTGCTCGGCCACGCGGGCCGCCTCGTCGGCCTCCCGCCGCCGGACCGCCTTCGCCAGTGTCGCGTGCATCTGCACGGGGTCGTTCGCGTCGACCCCGCGTCCCAGCTCGAAATCCACAGCACCTTCCCTTTCTGGACGTCCCCGCCGGGTCCCCCGACCCATGCGTCTTCCGCTTTGAGACGTTCGTTGCCTTCTGATCGGTTCGTGTACGGCTGCTTAAGGCCCGACGAGGAAAGGACCGCAGATGGTTCCCCGCCGGGCCTCAATGGTCAGCCCAGTGACACCGTCGGCGGCGTCGCGGGGAGCATGCGGCCGGTCGTGAGCGGCGCGCCGTACGTCTCGACGTAGACCTCGTTGGTGGAACCCGTCGCGAAGGTGTCGGAGCCGCCGCGGAACTCGGCGGCGAACGAGGAGTCGCAGTAGGTCTTGGCCTTGATCTTGAAGTGACCGCGCTTGTCGGTGCGGCCCTTGGCGCTCAGCCACCAGTTCTTCTTGCCCTTGCAGTGGAAGATGACCTGGATCTGCCGGTCCGGGTAGCCGAACTTGTTCTTGCGGCCCTCGGCGTACCTGGTGAGGCGGCCGGTGACCGTCACCTTCTTGCCGACGTCGGTCTTGCGCGGCGAGACCTTGATCTTGTTGATCTCGGTACGCCAGCGCAGTGCCCTGCGGACCGTGCTGACGGCCGAGGGGTACACGGCGTCGGCCTTGGACTTCAGCCGCCAGTAGCCGGAGCGCGGCCAGGTCGCCGCCACCCACTGGCACCCGCGCTTGCCGGTGGCCTTCGTGGCCCACCCGGTCCTGCCGTCGGCGGAGTACTGGAGGTACACCGGCCCGGCGGGAGCGGGTCCCCCGGTCCGGGTGCCGGTGCAGTAGTTCGCCTCGAGTCGGCCGAAGGCGTCGTAGGTCATGCGCGCGAAGGTGATGTACGCCTCCGGCTTGAGCGTGACGCGGTGCTCCACCGGCGCCGCCCAGAACATGCCCGGGTGGTCGGTGGTCCCGCCGGACCACCCTTCGGCGAGGAAGGTGTACGGCGCGGTGATCTCGTAGCGGAGGGAGAACCCGCCCGCTGCGTCGAGATCCGGGTACACCTCGCCGTCCGGGGTCTCCAGCCTGACGTCGGTCTGGTAGTCGCCCGGATATCGCCACGTGTCGCCGATGAGGTACTGGATCCGGCCGCTGAACTGGAGCGTGTCGCCATAGGAGACCTGTGCGGGCATGGGATCCAGGACGACGCGCATCGCCGTCGTCCCTTCCGGGGCGGCCGTGGCCGGGGCGGACAGGCCGAGGGACGCGGCGAGCACCGCGAGTGCGGCGGCGGCGCGGAGGAGCGTGTGACGCATGGACTCGCAATCCGAGATGTGGGGGGAAGTCTGTGATCTTACCTAGTCCAAGATCGCGAAAAAGGCCAAATCGGGCATGAACGGCGATCGGTGGTGCCGGTTCGGTCGTCGGGTGGGCCGGCGGGGCGCTGACTCGGGTGCCGGCACCGAAGCGGTCAGCGGGCGGTCAAGATCATTCGCGCCGGGTTGGGCGGGGGAGGGGGCGGGGGTAGGGCGCGGGTGTGATGACGGTGTTGGGGATCGTGCTGTTCTTCGGCTTGCTCATGGCGTCGATCGCGCTGCACGAGCTGGGCCATCTGGTCTTCGCCAAATGGTGCGGGGTGCGGTGCCCGCAGTACATGGTCGGGTTCGGGCCGACCGTGCGGTCCTGGCGGCGGGGCGAGACCGAGTACGGCGTCAAATGGATTCCGTTCGGCGGCTACGTCCGGATGATCGGGATGCTGCCGCCGCGCGCGGGCGACCCCGAAGGCTCGCTCCGCAGGTCCTCGACGGGCCGGTTCGCCCAGCTCATCGACTCCGCCCGCGAGAGCGCGCTGGAGGAGGTCGGGCCGGGCGACGGGAACCGGGTCTTCTACGCGAAACCGTGGTGGCAGAAAGCGCTGATCTCCTTCGCAGGGCCGCTCATGAACTTCGTGCTCGCGCTGGTCTTCCTCGGCGCGGCGCTCATGGGGATCGGTGTGCGCGAGCCGTCCACCACGATCGGGACGGTCGCGGCGTGCGTCGTCCCGGCGACCGAGACCGGGCGGGCGTGCACCCCGGCCGACGCGCCGACGCCCGCCGCCGCGGCCGGCCTGCGCCCCGGCGACAGGGTGCTGGAGTTCAACGGAGCGCCCGTCACCGCCTACCGGCAGTTCCAGAGGCTGATCCGGGAGTCCGCGGGCCGCCCGGTGGCGCTGCGCGTCGAGCGGGACGGCAAGACGCTCGATCTGACCGCGATGCCCATCGCCAACCAGGTCAACGATCTGGCGCATCCCGAGAAGACCGTCACCGCGGGCTTCCTCGGCATCACCCCGGTCCGCCCGTTCGTCCGGCAGGGGCCGGGCGACGTGCTCGCCCAGTTCGGCACGATGGCCGCGGTGACGGTCAAGGCGTTCGCGCGGCTGCCGGAGAAGATGGTCGGCGTCTGGAACGCCTCCTTCCACCACGCCGAGCGCGATGTGAACGGCCCCGTCGGGATCGTGGGCGCGAGCCGGATCGGCGGGGAGGTCCTCGCCTCGCACGAGGAGGCGCTGGGCAAGGCCGCGCTGTTCCTCATGATCCTCGGCTCGCTCAACTTCGGCATCGCCGCGTTCAACCTGGTCCCGCTGCTGCCCCTGGACGGCGGCAACATCGCGGGCGCGCTCTGGGAGGGCGTCAAGCGCGGGTTCGCCGCGGTCACCGGAAGGCCCGCGCCCGCCCCGGTGGACGTGGCCAAGGCCCTGCCGCTCACCTACATCGTCGGCGTGGCCCTGGTGTTCATGGGCCTGCTGCTGGTGTACGCCGACCTGGTGAACCCGATCCGGCTCCGAGGCTGACCGCTCAGCCCGGGACCGGCGGCACGGCTCCGGCGAGCGCGCGGACCGTCTGGAAGGTGTCGGCCTCGGCCGCGCTCTTGTCCGCCCGGTACCGCAGCACCCGTGCGAACCGGAGCGCGAGCCCGCCCGGGTAGCGGGTGCTGCGCTGGAGCCCGTCGAACGCCACCTCGACGACCTGGACGGGCTCGACCCTCACCACGAACCCGTCGTCCGACGTCTTCAGCCCGAGGAACCGCTCGGTCTGCCAGTCCAGGAGCGCGTCGGTGAGGCCCTTGAAGGTCTTGCCGAGCATGATGAACTCGCCGGACTCGGCGTCGCGCGCCCCGAGGTGCAGGTTCGACAGCTTGCCGGTACGCCGCCCGTGCCCCCACTCGACGGCCAGGACGACGAGGTCGAGGGTGTGCCGCGGCTTGACCTTCACCCAGCCCGCGCCGCGACGTCCCGCCGCGTAGGGGGCGGTCAGGGACTTCAGCACGACGCCCTCGTGGCCGCGGGAGACCGCGTCGGCGAAGAACGCGGACGCCTCCTCCGGCGAGGCGGTCACCAGGCGCGGCATCCGGACCGCCTCCGGGACGGCGCCGGCCAGCGCCTCGTGCCGGACGGAGGCGGGCTCGTCGAGGAGGTCGGCGCCGGACAGGTGCAGGACGTCGAAGAAGAACGGGCGCAGCGCGCCCAGCGAGGTGTTCGACGCGGTCACCTGGAACGACTCGGGGGAGCCGTCCTGGCGCAGCGCGATCACCTCGGCGTCCAGCACCGCCGCGTCGAGGCCGAGGGCGCGGGCGGCGTCGGCCACCTCGGGGACGCGGACGGTGATGTCGTCGAGGGTCCTGGTGAAGATTCGGACGTCGTCGCCCCTGACGTGCACCTGGGCGCGGATCCCGTCCATCTTCCACTCGACGCCCATCTCGCCGGACAGGCCCGCCGCGACGTCCGGCGCGGAGGAGGCGAGCATCGGCCGTACCGGGCGGCCGACCTGGAGGGTGAACCCGGCGAGCGCGGCGGCGCCGCCCGCGAGCGCGGCCTCGGCGACCGGGCCGAGCGCGCCGCGCAGCATGACGGCCCGGCGCACGGCCGGCAGCGGCACCTCGGCGGCCTTGGCGATCGCGTCGACCATGAGGCCCTCCAGCGCGCCCTGGCGCAGCTCCCCGGCCAGCAGGTGGACGAGGAAGCCCTGCTCCGCCGCGGTGGCCCGGCCGAAGACCCCGTGCAGCAGCGCCCTGCGGGCGGCCACCGAGCCCGGCCCGGTGGTCTCCTTGATCCGGGTGAAGGCCGCGTCGACCTCCGCGACCGTCAGGCTCGGCGCGGCGGCGGGCGGCGGGGCCGCGCGCAGGGCCGCGTAGCCGACGCCGATCTGGCGCTGCGGCAGTTCCCCGGCCAGCCAGTGCACGACGACGGAGGCCGCGCCGGGCCCGGCCCCGCGCAGCGCGTCGGCGATCAGCGCGGTCTTCTGGCCGCGCGCCGACGTCCCGGCGACCGCGCGCCAGGTGGCGGCGAGGTCCGCGACGGTGATCGGCGGGCCGCCCGCCGGGGTGAGGGTCGCATCACTGGGCAGCACACTTCCCTCCTTTCCCCGCAGCAGCGGGACAATCCGGAATGGAGGCAAGGGACGCGGTGATATCCCCATCGGGTACTGACAGAAGCCCCGCGGGTCCGTAGTTTCGGGGGCGTGCGCGCAGATTTCGACAGGGTCTACTCACCGCCGGAACCCCCCTCCGGGCGGGGCCGGATGCCGCGGCCCCGCGGCTGGCAGGTCGCCGTCGTCTTCGTCATGATCGGCGCGGGCGCGGTCTTCTTCACCGCCCCGCTCGTCCTGGACGGCGACGAGGCGGCCAAGACGTCGACCATCACGCCCTCCGAGGCGCCGTCCGAGACGGCCTCCGAGACGGCTTCAGAGGTGCCTTCCGAGGCGTCGTCCGAGCCGCCCTCCGAGCCGCCGGCCGAGGAGCCCTCGCCGGAGTTCCTCCAGGCGCTCCCCAAGGAGGTCTGCGAGACCGTCGCGGAGGAGACGTTCCTCAAGTGGGTGCCCGATGGCACCCGGGAGTCCTACGGCAGCGCGTGGGCCGGGTCCTGCGGCTACGGGGGGCCGGACGGCGCGCCGTACCTGCGGCTGGAGACCCGGCTCGGGAACACCGTCGACGGCGCGGACCCGGTGGGCACGACCAAGTGGTCGTTCGACCAGGACTTCCAGAGCGACAGCACGGACAAGGAGTCCAAGACCCTTCGGCTGGAGAAGGCGCCGGGTCTCGGCGACGACGCCTACCGGCGGGTCTTCGTCGAACCCGGCACGTCGAAGGCCACCGTGGCCAGGATCGAGCTGCGGGTGCAGAACGTGATCATCACCGTCGCGTACGCCCGGCCTTACGAGGGCAAGCCCGAGGAACAGGTGGACGCCTGCCTGGAGGGCGCGGAGGCGGTCGCGCGGGAAGCGCTGGAGATGTACACCTGAGCACACTTTGACCACCGAGCAAATCTGACTACCCGCTGGTACGAGATTATTCGTCGAGATTTGCGGTTGTGGTTAGCTTTCTCGGCGGTCCGCTTCTACTGTTATGCCTGGTATTACGGGGTTAGGGGGCACCGACCACGTAATGCAATGGTTTGGCTACATTAGTTGCTGGTTAGTACGACATGACCAGTCTGTAAGAGGAGGCGAAGGACATGGCCGCCAATGGCGCCGGAGTGTCCTGGACATAAGCCAGGTACGCGTGAGAAAGGCCGGCACCCCTCAGCGGGGGCCGGCCTCCGTCGTTCTCCGGGCCGGTGTTCAGGCGGGCGCGAGCCGCTGCACCGTGCCGTTCAGGCTGAGGACGTACAGCTCACCCGCGGCGTCCACGCCGAACGCCGAGACGCTGTTGACGTTCTCCAGCAGCGTCACCGGCTCCCCGTCCCGGGTGCGGGGGAGCGCCTTGACCCAGCCCGCGCAGAAGTCGGCGAAGACGTACCGGCCCGCCAGGCCCGGGATGGCCGATCCCCGGTAGGCCTGGCCGCCGATGACCGAGCACTGGTTGTTCTCGCGCAGCGGGTACTCGTGCACGGGCTCGACCCCGACGGGCTCCTGGGAGTGGTAGGCGTGCGAACCTTCGCGCGCGCTCCAGCCGTAGTTCTCGCCGCCATGAGAAGCGCCGGGCTGGAAATTGACCTCTTCCCATTTGTCCTGCCCGACGTCGCCGATCCACAGATCCCCGCTCTCGGCGTCGAAGGAGAAACGCCACGGGTTGCGCAGTCCATACGCCCAGATTTCGGGCTTGGCGCCGCTCTTCTCAACGAAAGGGTTGTCCTTCGGCACCGTGTACGGCTTTCCGCCCGACGCGGCGGGGTCGATCCGCAGGATCTTGCCGAGCCAGGTGCCGAGGTCCTGGCCCGTCCGGTCCGGGTCGCCCGCGCCGCCCCCGTCGCCGAGCCCGAGGTAGAGGTGCCCGTCGGGGCCGAACGCGAGCTGGCCGCCGTTGTGGTTGGTGCGCGGATGCGGTTGTTCCAGGACGACCCGGCGGCCCCGCGCGTCGATCGCGCCGTCCGCGGCGACCGGGTACTCGGCGAGGATGATCTTGCCGTCCTTGGCCGTGTGGTACAGGTACAGGCGCTTTCCGTCCGGCGCGAAGGCGATGCCGAGCAGGCCGCGCTCGCCGCCCGATCCCGTCAGGGCGACGAGGTCGAGCACCGGCTCCGCCGCGCCGTCCCGGACGGCGAGGACCCGGCCCTCCTGCTCGATCACGTACAGGGCGTCGTCGCCCTTGCGGACCGCCATCCCGACGGGCTGGACGGCCTCGGCGACGTCGACCAGTTTCACCTTCCCGAGGGGGGCGGAACCGGGGGCGGCGGCGGAGGAGGGGGACTTGGCAGGGGACGACGCGGGGGCGGACGCCGGGGCGGACGCCGGGGCCGACGCCGATGGGGTGGAGGCGGCCTCGGTCGGGGAGGTGTCGGCCGCGCATCCCGCGGCGAACAGGCACGTCAGGGCGGAGAACCAGATCCGTACACGCATGGCCCCATCGTCCCCTCTGCGGCGCGGCCCCCGCCAGGCTTCAGCCGAAGGCCCCGCCGAAGTCCGACTCGTCGGCCGCGGAGTCCGGCGGCAGCTCGACCGACTCGCCGCCGTCCAACGGCTTGATCATGACGGCGCCGCCGGGGTTCTCCTGGTCGTCGGGCACGCCGATGAGCAGGGCGCCCTTGGTGAACCCGACGGCCCTGCCGAACCTGTCGTACGGGCCGGCGTCGCCCGGCATGAACTCCTTTTTGTTGAGCGCGTCGATCAGCTTGGCGGCCTTCCGGTCGGCCAGCGGCACGAGGTGCACCCAGCCGTTCTCCGGCCGGGTCTGCTCCGACCCGTCGAAGGGGACGCCCACGGCGAGCAGGACGCCGCCGCCGGTGATCGAGGGGCCCGCCAGGGCCACCGACCAGCCGTACCGGTCCTCCGCCTCGGCGAAGGGCGTCCCGGCGGTGAGCTGGGCGGCGGGCTCCAGGGCCGCCAGCCCCGCGCCCGTCGAGCGCAGCAGGGCGACGACCCCGACGCGCGGCTTGCCCGCGAACGTCTGGCCGGGCACGCCCGCCGCGACATAGGAGTCGGTGCCGTCCTCGGCGTACGCGAGGCTCCACCCGATCCGGCCGCCCTCCGACGGGTCGCCGATCCCGAGGTTGCCGTAGTGCCAGTGCTGGCCCTTGGCCGTGCCGGGCGCCGTGACGTCCTCCACGACGCTGAACGAGCCCGCGTCCACGGCCTGGCCGTCGACGTCCTCGCCGGGCTCGCTCACGATCAGGTCGGGCGCGTCCCGGTCGCCCATGATCGCGCCGAGCGCCACCGCCCAGCCGAAGAGGTCGCCCGCCTCCGCGACGCCCTCGGCCTGCTCGTCGTCCTGGGTGATGAGCCGGGCCGTCGGGTCGGTGCCCCGGTCCGTGACGGAGTACAGGTGCACCGCGCCCGCCGACGCGAGGCCGCCCACGTCCTCGTACGGCGCGCCGATCGCGATCGTGGCCGGGTGGCTCCCGTGCGCGGCGCGGACCGCGACCGAGCTGCCGAAGGTCCGGGACGCGCCTTCCGGTTTCAGGATCCGGCCCGGCTTCAAGCCGTCGGGGGAGCCGTAGAAGACCTCGGCCGCGCCCGCGCCGCCGTCCGCCCAGGGGGCGCCGACCACGAGGTCGAGGCAGCCGTCGGCGTCGAGGTGGCCGGTCGCCAGGGCGTGGCCGAAGCCCGCGCCCGCCTGCGGCTCCTTCGCGGTCAGGAACGCCTGCTCGCCCTTGCCGAGATCGCCGTCGCCGTAGACCACGGTGACCTGGCCCGCCCCCGCCGCGTAGCCGACGCCCGCGCCGGGGTCGCCGATGACGAGGTCCTCGTGGCCGTCGCCGTCGAAGTCGCTGAGTGAGGAGGAATCGCAGTCGTCGGCCTGGGCCGCGGGGCTCAGCAGGACGAGGGACGCCGCCGCGAGCACCGCGCCGGCCGCGGCGCCGATCACGCGCTTCACACCACCACCTCCACGCCCTGCGAGTCGTTGGCGCCGTACACCCGGAACGACTTCAGGGTGGCGCCCTTCGGCACGTCGAAGATGAGCATTCCCGAGATCCGGTCGCCGGGCCGGAGCGAGGGGTTGTCGTTGAGGAACCCGCCCGGGTGCTCGGTGGCCGGGATCTCCTGGCCGTCGCCGTCGTAGGCCACCTGGCGTTCTCGCGGAATGCGCGGGGACTCGGTGGCCGCCGGGTTGCGGACGGTGAACTGCACGAGGCAGAACTGGCCCTTCGCGGTCAGCTCGTCGTAGGCGGTGCCGCCGCAGCGCGGCGTGTCGACGCTCAGCTCGACGCCCCCGTCCTCGCGGAACTGCCCGATCCCGGTCTGGCGGCTGAGCGGGAGCGCCGCGTAGCCGTCCTTCTCCATCACGTTGGCGGCGTCCCCCTGGTTCCCCTTGTCGGCGTCGCCGTCGCTCAGCGCGAACAGCAGCGCGACCCCGGCGGCCACCGCGACGAGCACCCCGCCGGACGCGGAGGCGACGGTCCGGTTCCGGCGGCGGGCCGGCGGCATGGTCGGCAGGGGAGGGGGACCGGGCGGCGGGGCGGCGTTCCCGTACGGGACGGCCGGTCCGTACTGGCCGTGCGGGCCCGGCGGACCGACCACCGGCCGGCCCTGCCCGCCCTGGCCGGTCGGCGGGCCCGGGAACGGCTGCGGCGTCACCTGCGGCCTGCCCGCCTCGGTGGGCGGGCCGGGGAAGGGCGGCGGCGTCGGCTGCGGCCTGCCCGCCGCGGTCGCCGGGCCGCGCAGGTCGGCCGGGGCCCAGCCGCCATGGACGCTCTCCTCGACCAGCGCGGTCGCCGCCGCGTCGAGGTTGCGCGGCGCCTCGCCGCCGACCAGCGCGAGCAGCAGCTGCTGCGCGGTCGGCCGCAGCGCCGGATCCTTGGCCATCGCCGCCCTGACGTGTCCGAGCAGCGGCTCGGGCACCCCCGCCAGGTCGGGTTCGCCGTGCAGGACGCGCGAGGCCATCGCGATCGGGGCGCCGCCGCCGAACGGGTGCCTGGCCTGGGCCGCGAACGCCACGAGGCAGCCCCAGGTGTAGACGTCCACGGCGGTCGTCGCCCGGTCGGACAGGAGCTGCTCGGGCGCGATCCAGCCGGGCGTGCCGATGAGCTGGCCCGTCCGGGTGACGCCCGTGGTCGCGTCCAGCGCGCGGGCGATGCCGAAGTCGATGACGCGCGGCCCGGACACCGACAGGATGACGTTCGACGGCTTCAGGTCGCGGTGCACCAGGCCCGCGCCGTGGATGGCGGTCAGCGCCGCGGCGACCCCGACGGCGAAGCCCTGGAGGGTGCCCTCGATGAGCGCGCCGTGCCGGAGCACATGGTCGTGCAGGGTCGGGCCGTCGATGAACTCCGTCACCAGATAGGGGTGGCCGACGTCGTCCACCCCGTGGTCGAGCATCGCCGCGGTGCAGAACGACGCGACCCGCAGTCCGGCGGCCACCTCCTGGGCGAACCGCTGCCGGAAGCCCGGATCCGCGCCCAGTTCGTCGCGGATGACCTTGATGGCGACGGTGCCGCGCGGACCTCTGCCGAGGTAGACGGCGCCCATGCCGCCCTGACCGAGCTTGCCGAGCACCGTGTGCGCCCCGATGGCACGGGGGTCGTGAGGTCCCAGCGGCTGCGCGCCGCCGGGCAAAGGCTGATCCATGGCCACGGGCTCCAACCTAGAGTCGCCGGGTAACCGGCCCACGCGCTGCCGAATAACCGGTAGATGACGTAATTTGATGGCCATGTCCCATCCGGAGTTCGCCAGTCGCGTCCTGTGGCGTCGGACGTCAGACCCCGAAGCCGACGATCTCACCCTTCTCGACATCGTCGAACGCGGACGACGGGCCCGCTACCTGCGGGAAGACGACAGGCGCAGGTTCACCCTCGGGGTGGTGCTCGCCAAGCGGGAGATCGCCGAACGCACGGGCCTGCGGCCGAAGGACGTCGTCCTGGACCGGACCTGCCCCGGATGCGGCGCGCCGCACGGGCGTCCGCTCTATCCCGGATGGCATCTGTCGGTGAGTCATTCGGGCGGGCTCGTCGGCCTCGCGATCGCGGACGTGCCGGTCGGGCTCGACGTGGAGGAGCGCGGGCGGTCGCTCGCCGATCTCGCCGACGCGATCCTCGCCGGAGAGCCGGAAGGCGACCTGCACGTCTACTGGACGCGCAAGGAGGCCTTGCTGAAGGCCACGGGCGACGGCCTCAAGGTGCCCATGACCGAGGTGGAGGTCACCGGGGCGTCCGCGCCGCCCGCGCTGCTGAGGTGGAAGGGCAGACCGGATCTTCCGGCCCGGACCGTCCTGCGGGACCTCGACCCCGCGCCGGGCTACGCGGGCGCGCTGGCCTTCATCCGTCCGTAGCCGCGCGGTCGTACAGGCCCTGGAGGCCGAGCCAGCAGAAGTCCAGCGTGTAGTGCGCGGCCTGTTCCGGCGTGACGTCCGGCCGGGTCGTGCACCACAGCGAGATCCGCTCGCACGCGCCGATGATGATCTCGGTGTACGCCTCGATGGCGATCTCCGGCAGCTCGGGCGCCCACTGGGCCATGATCGGCGCGATCAGCCCGTGCTGCTGCCGCCGGGTCGCCTCGACCGCCTCGACCGCGGCGTGCGGCAGTCCGATCGCCTCGTTCTGCAGGATCGCGAACGAGTTCCGGTGGCTCTCGGTGAAGCCGTAGTAGGCGACGAGGCCGCGGTGCAGCGTGTCGAGCGGATCGGTGCCCTCGGCCATCGCGGCCGCGGTGACCTCGTGCAGCTCGGCCCTGGCCCGGGTCAGGCAGGCGAGCAGCAGGCCGTCCTTGGACCCGAAGTACTCGTACAGCATCGGCTTGGAGACGCCGCAGCGCTCGGCGATCTCCTCCATGGCCGCCGCGCGGAACCCGCGTTCGGCGAAGACCTCCTCGGCGACGGCGAGCATCTGCCGCTCCCGGTCGGCGCGCGACATCCGCTTGCGCCGGGGGGCGGGCGCTTCCTGGCCGGTGGCGTCCTGGCCTGTGGTCTGCGTCACGTCGATATACCCTACCATCGGTAAGTTACCCGAGGTAACTTACCCCCAGTAGTAGACGGTTCGACTAATAAGGGCAGGTTCGATGAGCCAGATCGTGATCATCGGCGCGGGCTTCGCCGGCCTCGGCATGGGCATCAAGCTCAAAGAGGCGGGCCACCACGACTTCGTCATCCTCGAGAAGGCCTCGGATCTCGGCGGCACCTGGTGGGAGAACACCTACCCGGGCTGCGCCTGCGACGTCCCGTCCCCGATGTACTCGTTCTCGTTCGAACTGAACCGGAACTGGACCGAGCTCTTCGCGCCCCAGCCGGAGATCCAGCGCTACCTCGCCCACTGCGCCGAGAAGTACGACGTGAAGAAGCACATCCGCTTCGACTCGCACGTCGAGGCCGTCGAGTACGACGACGCGGCCGCGCGCTGGAACGTCGCGCTCGGCGACGGCGAGGTGCTCCGGCCGCGCGCGGTCGTGTCCGGCGTCGGCGCCCTGCACGTGCCGAACTTCCCCGAGGTCCCCGGCCTGGAGACCTTCCAGGGCAAGGCGTTCCACTCCGCCGAGTGGGACCACTCCTACGACCTCTCCGGCAAGCGGGTCGCGGTCATCGGCACGGGGGCGTCGGCGATCCAGTTCGTCCCGCAGATCGCGAAGAAGGCCGCGCGCACGACCGTCTTCCAGCGGACGCCCGCGTGGATCCAGTCGAAGCCGAACATCAAGCTCCCGGCCGCCTTCAAGCTGCCCGGCGTGCCGCGGGCCGTCCGGAACGTCGTCTACTGGGTGCTCGAGGCGCGGGCCGTCGGGTTCGCGCTCGACCCGCGGCTGTCCGGGCCGATGAAGTGGATGGCCACCAGCCACCTCAAGCGGCAGGTCAAGGACCCCGAGCTGCGCCGCAAGCTCACCCCCGACTACACCATCGGCTGCAAGCGGGTGCTGCTGTCCAACGACTACTACCCGGCGATGGCCCGCGACGACGTCGACCTCGTCACCGACGGGATCGCCGAGGTCAGGGCGAACTCCGTCGTCACCAGGGACGGCCGCGAGATCGAGGTCGACGCCATCGTCTTCGGCACCGGCTTCAAGGTCGTCGACGCCATGGACAGCTGGGTCATCACCGGACGGAACGGGCAGAAGATCCAGCAGGCGTGGGAGAACGGCATCGAGGCCCACCACGGCACGACCCTCCCCGGCTTCCCCAACTTCTTCATGCTGCTCGGCCCGAACACCGGCCTCGGCCACAACTCCGTGGTCTTCATGATCGAGACGCAGGTCGCGCACATCCTCAGCCTGCTCAAGCTGCTGTCCGAGACCGGCGCGACGACCGTCGAGCCCAAGCCGGAAGCCCTGCGCGCCTACAACGACAAGCTCCACAAGCGGCTGCGCAGGGCCGTCTGGAACGAGGGCGGCTGCGATTCCTGGTACCTCGACAAGGACGGCGTCAACCGGACCATCTGGCCCGGCTTCACCTTCGAGTTCTGGTCGGACTCCCGCAAGGCCCGCCGCGAGGACTACATTCTCCGGTGACCGCTTCTCGCGCCGCGGCCGCCGCCCTCGGCCGCGGCGCGCATCTCCCCATGCAGGAGGAATGATGCGCAAAGGCCATTTGTCCGTCCCGTCCGGTGCGGGACCCTTCCCCGGTGTGATCGTGCTGCACGACGCGTTCGGCCTGACCGGGGACGTCGCCCGGCAGTGCGCGCACCTCGCCGCGAACGGCTACCTCGCCTACGCGCCGTCCCTCTACGAGGGCGGCAATCCCCGCTGCGTCAAACAGGTCTTCCAGGGCGCCCTGAAAGGCACCGGCCCGGTCTTCGACCGCATCGCCGAGGCCCGCGGCGCCCTCACCGCGCGCGACGACTGCACCGGTTACGTCGCCGTCGCCGGTTTCTGCCTGGGCGGCCAGTTCGCCCTGATCGCGGGCGGCCGCGGCCTCTTCGACGCCGCCGTCGTCAACTACGGCCTCGTCCCCAAGGACCTGGATCCCCTCCTCACCGCCCCCTGCCCCGTCGTGGGCAGCTTCGGCGGCAAGGACACGATCGTCCCCGTCGCCGACGTCGAGCGGTACCGCGAGGCCCTCACCGCGGCATCCGTCCCCCACGACATCAAGCTCTACCCCGACGCCCCCCACGGCTTCATCCAGTCCCACGGCGACCCCTACAAGACGATGATCCGCGTAGGCGGCATGCACCACGTCCCCGAAGACGCCCAAGACGCCTGGACCCGAATCTTCGCTTTCCTGGACACCCACCTGGAACCGGAATTCGTCTCCGACCCAGGATTCTGATCCCCCACCCCGCCCACCGATCCGGGGCAGCCGTAACGAGGCCGTCGGGACCCCATGTGTCCCCTCCGGATCGTCAGCGGCGCCAGGCGTCGAGGACGTCGCCGGGGGTCCACACAAGGTCCACGGAGCGAGGGTCGAGGTCTGGGGAGATGCCGCTCAGGGTGGCCACGACCAGGCCCGAGGTGGCGGAGTCGTAGCCCGGTATCTGCCTGGCGGAGCGGTGCAGGGCGTCCAGGTCGTGAGTGCCGAAGGGGGACGCGAGCCACTTGGTGGATCCGGCGAACAGGACGCGTCCTGCGACGGGTGCGCGGTCGGCCCCGACGAGGTCGACCTCGGGGTCGAAGCGGCGGTTCCACCACCCTCCGACGGCCTCCACTTCGGGCCAGGGGAGCGCGCCGGCCAGTGCGGAGAACTCAAGGGAGGTCCGTACCAGGGGTTCGACGGCACGACCGCGCCAGGTCGTCCACCGCCGCTCGATCAGCCGGGTTCCGGCGTCGGGCAGTCCACGGCGGGCCTGCTCCTGGACGGCGCGCAGGATGCCGAGGTAAAGCCGGAGACTGCTGTCGGCGACCCGGTACAGGGCGGGTTTGCCGGGGCGTGTGGACACCGGTTCGTCGATGGCGAGGATGCGCTTCTCCTCGGTCATCCGGTGCAGGAGGGGCGAGAGCGTGCCCGAGGGCAGGGCGCCTTCGCGGCTGCCCGCGGTGGCGGCGATGTTGGCGTGGGTCCGGTCGCCCGCCCCCACGGCCTCGATGACGCGCCGGGAGAGGTCGGGATTCGGGAACTCCGCGGCCAGGGCCGCCTCCGGGACACCGAACACCGGCGCGGCGGGATCGTCGGCCTCCTGCCGGAGGAAGTCCAAGGCGGGCATCGCGTGCGGCCACGTGCGGACGACTCCCGGGAGGCCGCCGGTGATCAGGTGGGCGTCGACGGCGTCCGCGGCGGGCAGGCCCAGGGCGTCGGCGAGGTCGGCCGGGTTCAGCGGGCCGAGCACCGTCGTGTCGGCACGGCCGTAGAACGGCCTGTCGTAGGCGGTCAGCCGTTCCATCATGTGCAGGTCGCTGCCGAGCAGGAGCAGCAGGACGGGCCGGGACGACAGCAGGCGGTCCCACGCGGTCTGGAGCGCCCCGTCGAACAGGCCGTCCTGCTCGCTGAGCCAAGGCAGTTCGTCGAGGACCACCACACACGGCCGCGCGGGCAGGACGGCCGCGAGCGCACGGAAGGCGTTGGGCCACGACCCGTCGGCGGAGGTCGGGACGAGTGCGGTGTCCGTCGGCAGGTCCGACTCCCGCAGATCCCTGAGGAAGTTCGCTACGGCCTCTACGGGGGAGGCGCCCTTCGTCGCGGCGGAGAAGACGTAAGGGATTCCGGCCCGGTTGCAGAACTCCTGGACCAGCCGGGACTTCCCCACCTGGCGTCGGCCGCGCAGGGCGACCGCAGCCCCCTTGCCGGTGCGTTCCACGAGCGCGAGCCGTTTGCGCAGCAGCGCGAGTTCCGCCGCCCGGCCGATGAAATCGTCCACGTCCGTCCCCGCATCTATGTAGATGAGATCTACGTAGATTCAATCTACCTCTTTGGGTCGCCGGGGTCCGGCAAGGCGAGGAGGTTCGCGCGGGCGCGGAGGGCGGGGTCAGCGGGCCAGGCGGGTGAGGATCTGGGTCGTCTGGTGGATGAGGGTCTGGGCTTCCTCGGGGGAGTCGGCGATGGAGACCTCGCGGCCGGCTTCGCCGATGGCGGTGGTGAGGATGAGGGCGAGCATCTTGTTCTGGTCGGCCAGGAGGCGGGTGTTCTGGGCGAGCCACTGGCGGAGGCGGGAGCGGCGCATGAGGCCGAAGCCGGAGGGGCCCTCGCCGGCGACGAACAGGCGGCTGGTGTGGCGGTCGGTCCAGCAGACCTCGAGGAAGGCCTCGGTGCCCTTGATGAACAGGGTGATGGAGTCCTTCTCGCCCGCCGCGCGGGCCGACTTCACCGCGTGGGTGGCCTTCCGCTCCTGCGCGGCGGTGTGCTCCTCCCACAGCGCGAGGAACAGACCGGACTTGCCGCCGTAGTGGTGGTAGAGGCTCCCGACGGAGATGCCCGAGCGCTCGACGATCTCGGCGATCCCGGCGGCCTCGTAGCCGCGCGCCGCGAAGACCTCGCGGGCGGCGTCCAGCAGCGCCTGGCGGGTGGCGTCGGCGCGCGCCCACTGGGTGCCGGTCCGGACCCGGTTCTCGCTCATGGGGTGACTCTAAACGGTGACGGGCCGTACCCGTACAGGCCCACTAGGATTGCCGCGATGCCTACTTCGACGTGGTTCCGCCTGAATCCCGCCAAGCGCGAGCGTGTGCTCCAGGCCGCCCAGCGGGAGTTCGGCGAGCACGGATACTCGACCGGAAGCCTCAACACGATCGCCCGCGAGGCCGACATCGCCAAGGGCTCCCTCTTCCAGTACTTCGACGACAAGCTCGAGTTCTTCACCTATGTCGCCGAGGAGACCGCCAAGCGCATCCGCGACGAGATCGTCAAGGGCATCGCCGGAAGCGACTTCGACCAGCCGTTCACCCACTGGCTCGGCGACATGTGCTGCCTCTGGGCCGACTACTTCGCCGCCCACCCGCTCGAGCGCGCCGTGACCGCCGCGATGCACCTGGAGATCGACAACACCGTCCGCGTCCTGGTGCGCGAGCCGTCGAACCTGCACTACCGCGAGTCGATCACCCCATTGCTGGCCGGCTGGCGCGACCGCGGCGAGATCCGCCCCGACCTCGACGACGAGGCCGCCCTCGCCCTCCTCATGCTCGTCCTCCCCCACCTGGCCCTGGCCCCCTACTACGACGGCCTGGACCCCGTCCTGGGGCTCCGCGGCAAAACCCCGGAGGAGCAGTACCCCATCATCCGCTCCTTCGTAGCCACCCTCACCCCCATGTTCGAGGCACCCCGCCTGTGACCACCGCGCCCCGGAGCCGCCCAGGAGATGACGGCCTGGACGTGCGCCGACGCCCGTCCGAGGGCGTCGTCACGTCGGCTCCTAGGCGAGGTCGTCGGCCTGCCAGAAATCGCCGAGGGCCTGCCGCGTCCGCTCGCGGACCTTCGCGAACAGCGCCTCGGTGACGCCCCCGGTGGGCTTCGCGCCGACGACCACGCCTTCGGTCAGCCGGACAGGCCGGCCGTACCGGTCGAGCACCGGAGCGCCTTCAGCGCCGACGTCGCTCTCCGACAGCACCGAGACGCGGTAGACGAGCCACAGCTCGGCGCCGTCCGCGCCGGTGACCTTGCGGACACGGGCGTGCGGGCCGATGTCGTCCACCGTCCCCTCGGAAAGGACCGAGGTCGCCCCGGCGCCGATGAGCGCCCGCGGGGCGATGACCGTCCGGTAGCCGTGCCCGCGGCTCCGGGTCACCGCGAACGGCCACACGACGCCGTTCACAGAAGGAACCTCTCGGTGAGCCGGGACTCCGGGTGGTTCTTCTCGAAGTCGCGCAGGGTCACCTCGAAAAGTTCGACGAGCGCGCGCAGCGCCTCCTCCTCGGTCAAGGCGTTCTTGGCGCGCTTGCGCAGATCGGAGACGCTCCGAGCCGGCCACGCGTCCCCGTTCTTGAGCGCTTCCTCGGCCACGGCTGCGCAGACGCTCGTGACGGCTGCGGGAATCTTGGTGAAGACGGACGTCCGTCTGATCGACGCCTCGATGAGGGGCAGCGCCGTGCGGATCAGCTTGACCACGCCGAGCAGGCGCTCGCGCCGCTGGATGGGTCTGTCGGCATGTCACCGAGAGGGAGGACCTGAGGTTCCTGCTCTTGGGCTGGCGGAGCACGGTGATCCAGGGGGCAGACCGATGCTAGGTCCACAAGAGTGGGGATCTCTCTAATTTGTCGGAATTGGTGAGGGTCAGGGGAAGGTGGTGGTTCGGGTGAGCATGGCGGTGGTGGCTCGGTCGCCTACGGCCAGGCAGAGGGTGGTCAGTTGTTCGGGGGTGTAGTGGGGGAGGAGGGCGTCCCAGGTGGTGGGGGTGATCATGCGGGTGGTGCAGAGTTGGTCCACGGCCTCCAGGAGGAGGCGGGTCCGGGCGTTCGGCGGTTCCGGGTCCGGCCAGGGGGTGGCTTCGAGGTTCGCGGCGGTGCGGCGGAGGGCCAGGTTCAGGTCTTCGGTGGGGAAGGCGCGGCGGATGGCGGCGTCGAAGTGGTGCCAGCGGCGGAGGAGCCTGCGGGGGACGGTCATCGGGGGTCCTCGATTTCGGCGACGAGGATCTTGGTCAGGCGGAGGAGGGGGCGGGCGGAGGCGGGGACGAGGTCGCCTGCGCTCGGGACGTCGGTGACGCGGACGGCGCCTATGCGGTGCAGGCGGCCGAGGCGTTCGACGCCGCCGCGGTCGGCGTGCAGGAGGTTGCGGACCCAGTCCGCGCGGTCGCCGTACGGCAGGGCGACGATCAGGTGGCGGCCGTGCCGGAGCGCCATGACGGGGGTGCGGTACACCTTCCCGGACGTGCGGCCCCGGTGCACGATGACGGCATAAGGCGGTAGATAAGGCGCGTAGTGGATCTGGATCCGGTTGAGCAGCCGCCGGTTCAGGGCGGGCAGCGACGCGGGGGCGAGCCTGTCGGAGTCGTCCTCGCGGCGGAGCCAGCGCAGCGGCCCCCGCTCGAAGGCGCCCTCCTCCGGGACCGCCCCCGCGCTCTTGAGGAACATCGCGAGCATCTCGTAGTGCCCGACGAGCAGGCACAGTTCGGCGACGCGGTACTCGTCGAGGAACCCGCGCAGCTCCGCGAGCGTGCCGGGGGCGACGGCGCGGTCGGCGTGCAGTTCGTCGGTGGCGCGCAGCAGCGCGCGCTGGCGCGGGTGCAGGCCCGGCGCGTCCGGCCCCGCCGCGATCCGCTCGACGGTGTCGATGGACAGGCCGCCGAAGCGGGAGAGCGCGGCGTGGTGCGCGAACTCGTACCAGGCGCCGCAGTTCCAGGCCGTCCGCAGGGTGACGAGTTCCGTGGTGGCCCTGCCGAGCCCGGAGGAGACGATCGCGGCGCTGTAAGGCAGGTAGGCGCGGAAGACCGCGCGGTCGCGTCCGGTGAGGTCGGCGAAGCGAATGCCGCGGGTGCCGAAGAGAGGGGCGACGGCCTTGACGTACAGCCAGGTGCGCGGCCCCAGCGCGCGCAGGCCGCCCGGGGCGATCTTGGGCGGATCGGCGTGCGCCCAGTGCGGCGACGCGGCGAGTCTGGCGACGGCGTTCAACGGGCTGCCCCCCTCTGACGCTTACACCGTACTACGTCAGTTTCTGCGACAAACCAGTAGCATTGTTGCGTGAAGGCGGAACAGCAGCAGCTAACGGGCACCCTGCCGCCCGCGCCGGGACCCGCCCTCGACCCCTATCTCGACGCCGCCGCGCGCTGCTTCACCCGGTTCGGGGTGGGCCGCACCTCGGTGCAGGACATCGCCAGGGAACTCGGCGTCAACCGCACGACCGTCTACCGGCAGGTCGGCAACGTCAGGTCGGCGGCGCTGCTGCTGGTCTCCCGCGAGATCGACCGGATCCTCGCCGTGCTGCCCGGCCGGATCGCCGGGCTGACCGGCCCCGAGGCCGTGGTGGAACTGCTCGCGACGGTCATCGAGGACAGCCTCGCGCACCCGGTGCTGCACAAGATGCTCACCGACGAACGGGACATGGTCGGCGCGCTGCTCGCCGGGGAGATCCCGCGGCTGTTCACCGAGATCACCGACCGGATGGCCCCGCTCGTCGGGCTGCTCGTCGGGCGGGGCGCGATCGCCGACCGCGATCCGGTCGTGGTCGCCGAATGGCTGACCCGGATCGCGGTCACCGTGGTGGTGGCCGAGCCGCGCGGGCCGCTGCGCCGGTTCCTCGCCGAGCTGCTGGTGCCCGCGCTGCGGCCCGCCTGAGCGACGGTCAGGCCGTCAGGTCCTGGATCTTGCGCTGGAAGGCCAGCTGCTCGGCGGTCGGCTCGCCCTGGACGCCGATCAGCGCCATCACCTGGGCGGAGTCGCCCTCGATGGTCAGGTCTCCCGACATGATCGCCGTCATCACCAGCGACGGGTCGTTCTTCACGTAGAGCCGCTCGGCCACCTCGAACGGGACGGTGACGGTCGTCGTCGCGGAGGCGTCGAGGCCGCGGGCGACGACCCCGGAGTTGGTGTGCACCTGGACGTCGCCGTCCGGGCCGCCCTTGACGATGAGGTTGATGAGCAGCCCGGCGAGCTCCGCGGGGGGCTCGGGCCATTCGGGCCGCAGCGCATCGACGGCGTCGAGCCACGCTGCGGAAAGGAAGGCGTGCTTGGCCATGGGATCTCCTCGGGGGATCTAGCCGGACTCGGCTGCGGTGAGGCGTCGGTTGATCTCGCCCAGGCGGGGCACCAGTGGCAGCAGCGCCTGGATGAAGGGCATATCCGGGACAAGATGCCGAGTCAGCGCCCGGTAGGTCAAGAGGGCGCGCGCCCAGCCGAGCAAAGGGGAGGGAAGCCGCAGGTGGTGCCGGGACGCGAGGTCCCCGAGGACCTTCGCGGCGTCGCCGCCGCCGCGCAGCAGCCGCAGCGGCGAGAGCTCGGGCGCGGCCCGCAGGTCGGCCTCCAGCGCGGCCCGGTCGGTGGCGTCCGGGACGGCGCCGAGCCTGCCGAGCGCGTCGACCTGGCCCGCGAAGTCGCCGCTGAAGAGGGCGGTCACATAGTCCAGGAAGGCCCGGCGGACGTGCGGGGCGAGCCGTCCGGCGGTGGTGCATCCGGCGAGCAGGAGGGTGCCGTCGGGCAGCGCGAACAGGTGGTCGGCACGCAGGTCGGCGTGGAAGACCCCGTCCGCGAGCGCGGTCTCGACGACGAGGGCGAGGAATCCGGGGAGCGCGGCGCGCACGTTCGCGTCGGCCTCGGCGAGGGGGACCGCCCCGTCGGGGAGCGCGTAGGCGACGGCCCCGCGCGACTCCAGGACGGGTTCGGCGAGCCGCAGCCCCTTGAGCCGCCCGTCCAGGAGTTCGGTGAGCTCGGCCGCGTTGCGGGCGTCGTGCCGCAGGTCGGTCTGCTCGGCGGCGCGGCGGGCCGCCGAGCGCAGCACGGCCATCGGCTGGACGGTCTCGGCCTGCGGGAGCAGCGTGAGGGGCGCGACGAGGTTGGCGGCGAGGCGCAGGTCGTCGCGGAGCCCCGACCGGGCGCCGGGCCGCAGCACGCGCAGGAAGACCGCCTGTCCGTCGCGGAGCACCCCGGTGTGGGTCTGGTGCAGCGGCGACACCGCGAGGGGCGCGGCGTCGAACTCGGTGACGGCCCCGGGAAGGTGCCGTTCCAGGGTGCGGCGGACGGCATGGGCCGGGACGGGGTCGGGCAGCACGGGCTCGGCGTGCAGGAGGTCGGCGAGACCGCGCGGGGTGAGGCCGGCGGCGTCGTGGAGGAGCCCGGCGAGTTCGGCGCCGGCGGGGCCGAGGGCGGCGAGCTGGTCGCGCAGCCAGCCGGTCGCGGCGTCGCGGGCGGTGTTCTTGAGCGCGTCCAGCGCGTCGGAGGGGTCGAGGGCGCCTTCGCCGGAGAGCCCGTCGAGCGCGGTGCCGGGGAGCCGGCCGAGCGCCCAGCGGATCTGCCCGGCGGGGAGCGCGAAGGCATGCCGGGCGAGCCTGCCGAGGGAGGGAGCGCCCGGGGACGCCCAGACGCGGGCGAGGGCTTCGAGGTCCGCGTCGCGGTGCCGTCCGTCGGACGGGATGTCGGCGTCCATGGGCGGACCCTAGACCAGGGTCCGAGTGAGATGCAACATATCGACGCTTTTGTCGCAGTGAGCTAGCTTGGCCTTACTTCCCACCCCCGGAGGCAACGCATGACCTTTCGTGGCCCATACGCCGACGGTCCCAGCCCGGCCGATCTGGAGATCGTCTCGCCACGACTGGACAGGCTCGCCTGGAAGGATCCCGCCCGCCTCGTCGTCGTCTTCTTCGCGCTGTTCTGGCACACCGTGCGGCGCCTCGCGCTCTGGGCGGCCCGCCGAGGCGAGAAGGACTGGCGGGACGGCGCCGCGCACGGCGTCGTCGACGCGTTCGAGGCGCTCGGCCCGACCTACGTGAAGCTCGGCCAGGTCGTCGCCTCCTCGCCCGGGATCTTCCCGCAGCAGCTCGCGGACGCCGCGCTGCGCTGCCTGGACGAGGTGCCCCCGATCGCCGGCGCCGAGGTGCGCCGGATCCTCGCCGAGGATCTCGGCGGCCGCCCTGAAGACCTGTTCGCCGCCTTCGACGACGCCCCGCTGTCGGCGGCGTCGATCGGCCAGGTCCATGCGTGCAGGCTGCCCGACGGACGTGACGCGGTGGTGAAGGTGCAGCGGCCGGGGATCGCCGCCCTCATGGCCACCGATCTGCGCGTCGCCTACTTCTTCGCCCGGCGGCTGGAGCGGATCTCCAAGGTGATGCGGGCGGCCAGGCCGTCGGCGATGATCGAGGACCTGCACTCGGTCACCTTCCAGGAGTTGAACAGCGCGCTGGAGGCCAAGCGCCAGCACGACTTCCTCCAGCGGCTGCACTCCTTCGGCGACAACGAGGGCGTCACCGCGCCGGAGGTCTACTGGGACTACTGCGGCCCGCGCGTCATCTGCATGCAGCGCATGTACGGCATCCCGCTGGACGCCATCGACGCCTCCGCCTCCGGCGCCCGCGAGATCGACGGCCCGGACCTGCTGCGCCGGGGCGTCAAGGCCTGGGTGGAGGCCGCCCTCGTGCACGGGGTCTTCCACGGCGACGTCCACGCCGGGAACCTGTGGATGCTGGACGACGGCAGGATCTGCTACCTGGACTTCGGGATCATGGGCGAACTGCACGGCCCGTGGCAGGAGCTGATGAAGGACATGTTCTACACCGGCATGTTCGACGCCGACTTCGGGCGGATGGTCCCGCACTACCGCAGCCTCGGCATCATTCCCGAGGGCACCGGCACCGACGCGGAGATCGCGATGCGGCTCCAGCTGGTGTTCGGGCCGCTGCTGAAGTCGGGGATGGCCGGGATCAGCATCGGCAAGACCATCACGATGCTGCTGGACATGGCCAAGCAGTACGACGCCGAGTCGCCCCGCGAGCTCGTCCTGATCAGCAAGCAGCTGCTCTACTTCGAGCGCTACTCCAAGAACCTCGCGCCGAACTGGGTGCTGTTCGCCGACAAGTCCATCGCCCGCAACGTCTTCCCCGAGGCCGTCGCCGCGGCCGAGGCGAAGGAGGCCGAGGCGGCGAAGGCCGCGGAGTGAGCCCGGCTCAGTACCAGTGGTTGTTCTGCCAGAAGGTCCAGGCCCCGCACGGGTCCTTGTAGCGCGCCTGGATGTAGGACAGGCCCCAGACGATCTGGGTCGCCGCGTTGGACTCCCAGTTGGGTCCGGCGGAGGACATCTTGGAACCGGGCAGCGCCTGCGGGATGCCGTAGGCGTCGCTCCACGGGTTGTCGGCCCGCTCGTTCCAGTTGCTCTCCTTGGTCCACATGATCTTCAGCGCGGGCCAGCACGCCGCCCAGCCCTTGGCCGCGTTGAGCTTCTCGCCCGCCGCCATGTTCTGCTCGGCGCTGGGGTTCGGCATCTGCGCGAGCTTCTCCTTGGCGAGATTCGCGTCGATCTCCGTCTTGTGCTTGCGGTACCACTCCTTCTTCTTGCGGGCCGCCTCCTTCGCCTTCTGCTCCTTGATGTAAGCCCGCTTCTTGGCCGCGGCGACCGCGTCGGCGACGAGGGGGTCCATGTCGTTGGACTGCACCATGAGCAGTGCCTCGTTGGCCGACAGCAGGCCGTCGGCCGCGATCGGGGGCGGGTCGGGCTCGCCGAACTCCACCTCGACCATGGCGTAGGCGAGCGCGCCCATCACGAGGGCACCGATGGTGATGTTGCTCGTGAGGACCCGGCGCACGACGGATTGGCTCATGGACAAAGAGAATGCCTGCTCTCGGCGACTGCTGGAACCACGTGCCGGGATTTTCCTAGGGACGGGCCAGCCGGTCCAGGGCGAGCGCGGCATACAGGGCGCCGCCCCGGGAGAGCACCGCGTCGTCGAACTCGGCCTCCGCGGAGTGGTTGCCGGGGGCCGTCGCCGCGTCCCGGTCGGCCGGGGTGGCGCCGACCATCGCGAGCGCGCCGGGCACGTCGGCGAGGATGAAGGAGAAGTCCTCCGACGCGGGGACCGGCTGCGGGACGTCGAAGTAGTACTCCTCGCCGAGCAGGGCGCGCGCGGAGGAGGCGAGGCGGGCCGCCTCCCCGAAGTCGTTGACGGTGACGGGGTAGTCGATCCGGTAGTCGATCTCGACGTCCACCCCGTGCGCGGCGGCGATGCCCTGGAACACCCGGTGCAGGCCCTCGCGGACCCGCTCCTGGGAACCGCTGGAGAAGGAGCGGACGGTCCCGGTGAACACCGCGTCGTCGGGGATGACGTTGGCGGCGGCGCCCGCGTGGACGCTGCCGATGGTCACCACGACGGGGTCGAACACGTCGAAGGACCGGGTGACGAAGGTCTGGGCGGCGAGCACCATCTCGCAGGCGGCCGGGATCGGGTCGCGGGCGTGCTGCGGCATCGAGGCGTGCCCGCCCGCGCCCCGGACCGTCACGGTGACGGTGTCGGCGGCCGCCATGATCGGGCCGCCCTTGCTGATGACGTACCCCGCGGGCAGCATCGACGCCGTGACGTGCAGGGCGTAGGCGGCGATGGGTTTCTGCCAGGTCGCCTCCAGCACGCCCTCGTCGATCATGTGCTTGGCCCCGGCGTGCCCCTCCTCGCCCGGCTGGAACATGAGGATGACGCTCCCGGCGAAGTCCTCGGCCGACAGCAGCCGGGCCGCGCCGACGAGCATCGAGGTGTGCAGGTCGTGGCCGCAGGCGTGCATGGCGCCGGGGGTGCGGGAGCGGTAGGCGATGTCGGTGTGCTCGGTGAGCGGCAGCGCGTCCATGTCGGCGCGCAGCAGGACGGTGGGGCCGGGGCGGCTCCCGTGCAGGACCGCGGTGACGGAGCTGAGCGCCCGCCCCTTGGTGATCTCCAGGGGGAGGCCGTTCAGCGCGTCGAGGACCTTGTCCTGGGTGGCGGGCAGGTCGAGGCCGGTCTCGGGCTCGGCGTGGATCGCGCGCCGCAGGTCCACGAGGTCGTCTTGGAGGGCCGCCGCTGCGGCGAGCGTCACAGTCACAGACCGATCCAACCCTGCCCGGACGCGGGAGGCAACGCCCCGGTAGATATGAAGGTTCCTCACTTTTTCTCGTGCGACAAGACAGCGGTTCACGGGACGGATCGGGCGATCTCACCAATCTGACAACGCCTATTCCCATTTTGGACTTCGTGCCAGTAGAGTGCGGCGACCCCGCCTGATGTGACGCAAGTCGCCCCGCGGGGCGCCGTCCGCACCAGGTGTGAAGGGGGTCTCGACCGATGGCCGTAGTGGTGCGGCGGGGACCCGAACTCCTCGCCAAACGCGGCCTCGCCCTCCTGGACGAGGCCGGAGAACTGTTCGTCACCCTCCTCGAAGGACTGCGCCGCACCTGGGATCTCAAGACCTGGTGGGGCGAGTTCATCGAGCAGGCCTGGTTCATCATCCGGGTCACCAGCATCCCGCTCCTGCTCATCGCGATCCCGCTCGGCGCCACCATCTCCCTCCAGGTGGGCGACGTCGCCCGCCAGATCGGCGCCCAGTCCAGCACCGGCGCGCTGGTCGTCGCCGGAATGGTCAGGCAGATCGCCCCGCTCGCCTCCGCGCTGCTCATCTCCGGCGCGGGAGGCAGCGCCATCACCTCCGACATGGGCGCGCGGCGCATCCGCGACGAGCTGTCCGCGCTGGAGGTCATGGGCATCAACCCCACCCACCGCCTGGTCACCCCGAGGCTGTGGGCCGCCGCCGTCGTCAGCGTCCTGCTGTGCTCCCTGGTCATCCTCTCGGGCACCGCGGGCGGCTTCTACTTCAACGTGATCCAGCAGGGAGTCACCCCCGGCGCCTACTTCGACGGCGCCGCGTCCCTGCTCCAGCTCTCGGACCTGGGCATCACCCTGTTCAAGGCCTTCGTCTTCGGGCTCGTGGCGGCCGCCGTCGCCTGCCACATGGGCATGACCTGCGACTACGGGCCCGCCGGGGTCGGCCGCGCCGTCACCCGCGCGACGGTCGCGACGTCGCTGCTCGTGTTCTTCCTGAACTACGTACTCGAAACGCTCTACCTCGTCCTCGTCCCACCCAAGATCTAGCGAGGAACCCCCTTGGCCGCCATCCTCCCCGGGCGCAAACTGGGCGCGGTCGTCCAGGATCGGGTGAGCCGGTTGCCCGAGCTCGCCGCCCTGCCGATCTTTCTCGGCCGCGTCTTCTACCACCTCTTCGCCGACGTCATCCTCCGCCGCAAGTACGGCAAGACCGTCGTCCGCCACATGAGCGACATGACGATCGGCGTCAACGCGCTGTTCGTCGGCGGCGGCATGGTCTTCGTCATCTTCGCCATGTCGTTCTTCACCGGCGCGATCGTCGGAGTCCAGGGCTACCCCTCCCTGGAACGGCTCGGCGTCGAGTCCTTCACCGGGCTCGTCTCCAGCTTCTCCAACATCCGCGAGCTCGGCCCGGTCATCACCGGCATCGCGCTGATCTCCCAGGTCGGCAGCGCCTGCACCGCCGAGATCGGCGCGATGCGCATCAGCGAGGAGATCGACGCCCTGGAGGTCATGGGCATCAACTCCATCGCCTACCTGGTGTGCACCCGGATCGCCGCCACCGTCGTGGCACTCGTGCCGCTGTACCTGCTCGCCCTGTTCGCGAGCTTCTTCGCCACCCGCTTCATCACCGTGCAGTTCTTCGGGATGTCCGCGGGCGTCTACGACTACTACTTCGACCTCTACCTACCGCCCCAGGACGTGCTCTACAGCGTCGTCAAGGTGGTCGTCTTCGCTTTCATCATCATGTTCATCCACTGCTACCGCGGCTACTACGCCGCGGGCGGGCCGGTCGGCGTCGGCGTCGCCGCGGGACGTGCCATCCGCGAGTCCAGCGTCTCGATCGTGCTGGTGAACCTGC
The DNA here is from genome assembly GCF_003751225.1 of Actinocorallia herbida. Taxonomy (NCBI): domain Bacteria; kingdom Bacillati; phylum Actinomycetota; class Actinomycetes; order Streptosporangiales; family Thermomonosporaceae; genus Actinocorallia; species Actinocorallia herbida. The sequence goes on along the minus strand of NZ_RJKE01000001.1, from coordinate 8,087,044 downwards.
TGCTGTCCTACATCTTCTGGGGCAACGGAGGATCGGTGAGCCTCACCGGATGAGCGGATCAGACCTCTCCCTGTCACGCGCCTCCCGCGTCCGCTTCGGACTCGCCGGGACCGCGGTCCTCGCCGCGGCGGTCTGTGCCGCGGCCGCCGGGGCCATGCCGTCCGAGCCGCCGGCCCGCGAGTACACGGCGGTGTTCCACCGGGCCGGCCAGGGCCTGGACGCCAAGTCGCGGGTCAAGGTCCGCGGCATGACCGTGGGCACCGTCTCGTCGGTCACCCTCGACGCCCAGGGCCGCGCCGTCGTCCGGCTCCGGGTCGAGAAGGGCGTCCGCGTCCCCGAGACCGTCACCGCGAAGGTCGAGCCCCTGTCGGTGTTCGGCCCGAAGGACATCTCGCTGGACCTCGGCACGGGCGAGGGCACCGGCCCGTACCTGCCCGACGGCTCCGCGATCACCAGGACGACCGACCCCGCCGAGCTCGCCGAGACCGGCCGCCCCCTGGCCGAGCTCGCCGACGCGATCGACCCCGACGATGTCGCCACGGTCCTGCACACCCTCGCCGCCGCCCTCCGCGGCAACGGCGCGACCCTGCACCGGACCACGACCGACGCGGCGGCGATCCTCGACACCGCGCACGGCGACCTCGACCGCACCCGCCGGACCCTCAAGGACCTCGCCGTCCTCGGCGACGTCCTGGGCAGCAGGTCCACGAAGATCGGCCGGCTGATCGAGGACGCCGACACCGTCAGCGACACCCTCGCCGAGCACCCCGAGGACTTCGAGGCCACCCTCGCCAACGCCCGCACCCTCGCCGGGACGCTCTCGCGCACCCTGGAACGTGACGGCGACGCGATCGGCGGCCTCATCGACCGGGGAAGCCTCGTCAACGACACCCTCTACCCCCGGCAGGACGAGCTGGGCGAGCTGATCGGAGGGCTCAACGGGTTCTTCGGCGGCCTCGCCGCGATCCTCCAGCTCCCCGGCCCGGAAGGCACCAAGATGGGCGCCGTCAACCTCTTCGTCTCGCTCAACCTGTGCGACATCTTCACCGAGGAGTGCCCGGCCGGCTGGATGTACGGCGGCAGCCCCTCGGCCGGGAAGGAGCCGAAGTGATGGCGCGCGGCGCACGCGAGGCACGCGGCGGCGCGAAGCGCGGCCCGGCCCTGGGCGTGCTCATCAAGTTCACCGCCTTCGCGATCGCGACGTCGCTGCTGACCTATGTCATCGGGGCGCAGATCGTCGGCGCGGACTACGGCGACAAGTACGAGCTGAAGGCGTCCTTCGAGGACGTCGGCGGGCTCATCAAGGGCGACCTGGTGAAGGTCGCGGGCGCTCCCGTCGGCAAGGTCTCGGCCGTCGAGGTCGCCGCGGGCAGGGCCGTCGTCACCATGGAGGTCGAGAAGGACCTGCGGCTGCCCGCCGACAGCACCGCCGAGATCCGCTGGCGCAACCTCATCGGCCAGCGCCTCGTCTACCTCGTGCCCGGCGCGCAGACCGGCAGGTACCTGGAGGACGGGGCGACCCTCGCGGCGACCAAGGCGGTCGTGGACCTCGGCGAGATCGTCAACTCGCTCGGCCCGCTCACCGGCAGCCTCGACCCCGACCAGCTCAACAAGATCCTCCAGGCGACCGCGGCGATGCTCGACGGCAACGGCGACGACATCGGCCTGATGACCGTCGGCCTCCAGAACCTCGTCGGCTCCCTCGCCACCCGCAAGGACGACCTGACCTCGATCCTCGACAGCTACTCGACCCTGACCGAGACCGCCGTCCGCCGCGACGAGCAGATCGCCGGCGTCATCGACGACCTCGTCGCGATCAGCGAGGCGTTCGCCGGGAACACCGACGTGCTCGGCTCGGCCGGCACCGAACTCGCCCAGGTCAGTGAGGTGCTCGACCAGGTCATCAGCGGCAACCAGCGCGAACTCGACAGGACCGTGGCCAACCTGGACACGGTGGTGAAGACCGCCGTCGGGAACATCGACGAGCTCGACCAGATCGTCACCGGCCTGCCGCCCGCGCTGCGCTCCCTGTTCGCCGTCACCAACGGCGGCCACTACGTCCGGATCAACGCCATGTGCCTGAACATCGTCCAGGGCGAGTGCCCGACGCAGATGAAGCTCTCCGGCCCCGGCAACACCACGAGCAGGCAGCAGATGCTCGACGGCCAGGAGACGCTGGCCGACCTCGTCGCCCGGCTCACGGGCTCGGCCCCCGAAGGGGGGAACGGCTGATGGCGCTGCCTTCGCTGCGCGACCTGAACCGGCGGATCGTCGCGCTGGTCTCGCTGTCCCTGCTCATCGGATGCATCGGGTTCGCCTTCCTGTACGGCCAGGTCGGCCTGTTCCAGGGCGGCTACCACGTCACCGGCGTGTTCACCGAGACCGGCGGGCTCAAGGAGGGCGACGACGTGCGCCTGGCCGGGGTCAAGGTCGGCAAGGTCACCGCGATCGACCCCGACTTCGACCGCGGCAAGGTGCGGATCACGTTCCGCGTCGAGTCCGGGATCGACCTCGGGCCGCAGACCCGCGCCGACGTCCAGCTCGCGAACCTCCTCGGCGGCCGGTACCTCAAGCTCACCGGTCCCGTCCAGGAGCCCTACCTCGCCGACCTCTCCGAGACCAAGCGGGAGATCCCCGAGGACCGGACCGGGACGCCGTACACGGTCGTCGCGGCGCTCAACAAGACGACGGGCGACCTCGGCAGGCTCGACATGAAGTCGATCACCAGGATCCTCGAGGAGACCGAGAAGATCGACCTGCCGTCCCGGGAGAACCTGAACAGGCTTCTCACCAACGTGAGCACGCTGAACGCCGCGCTCAACGCCAAGAGCCCGCAGTTCCAGCAGCTCATCGCGGACGCCAACCGGCTCACCGGGGTCCTCGCCACCAAGAACGACGACCTGGCCCGGCTGCTGGAGGCGTCCCAGACCCTCCTGGAGACACTGACCGAGCACAGGGACGAGCTCGCCTCCTCGCTCGGGAACAACGCCAGGGTCGTCGACACGCTCGCCGACGTCGTCGGCAAGCGCGGCAAGGAACTGGACGACCTGCTGGCGAACCTGCACACCCTGACCCGGCGGCTGGAGCCCCGCATGGCCGACCTGAACACCGATCTCGCCCTGCTCGGCCCGACCTTCCAGGGCCTGGCCAACGCGGGCAGCACCGGCGACGGGCTCGCCGCGATGATCACGGGGCTCGGCATCCTTCAGGGCACCCAGACGATCCTGCCCCCGGAGGCCCGGCCGTGAAGACCCGTCTCGCGGCGCTCGGCGCCGCGCTCCCGCTGCTCCTGTCCGGAGGCTGCTCGGCGCTGCCGGGCGGCGGCACCTCGATCACCGTGTACTTCGACCGCGCGACGAGCTTCTACGAGGGCTCGCACGTCATGGTCATGGGCGTCGACGTCGGGACCGTGGACGAGGTGGAGATCCAAGGGGACCGGATCCGGGTCACCGCCACGGTCGAGTCCGGCGTGCCGCTCCCTGCCGACGTCAAGGCGTCGATCATGCCGCTCAACCTCGTCGGCGAACGCAACCTCGTCCTGTATCCGGCGTACACGCCGGGCAAGCCGAAGGCGAAGGACGGGCACGTCATCGAGCAGGCCGACACGACCCTGCCGATCGAGACCGACGAGGCGCTCGCCGCGTTCACCGAGGTGCTCGACGCGATCGACCCGCTCCAGGCCCGGCGCGTCACGCAGAAGGCGGCGGCCGCGTTCGAGGGCAACGGGCAGGCGTTCAACGCCGCGCTCCAGCAGACCGGCCAGCTCACCGAGACCCTCGGCGGCCAGGCCGACGCGCTCGCCGAACTCGCCGACAACCTCGCGTCCGTCGCGAAGGTGGTCGAGGGCAAGGAGGACGCGCTCGGCACGATGATCGAACAGGTCTCCTCGGCCACCGAGGTCTTCGCCCAGGAGCGCGACGCGATCAAGCAGCTGGTCGAGGGGCTGGTCCGGCTCGTCCGGAGCGGTGACGTCCTGCTGGAGAAGTACGAGGGCACCCTCGCCGACGACGTCCGGGTCCTCACCCAGGTGTCCCTGATCGTCAAGGGCAACAGCGGACGGCTCGCGCAGCTCATCGAGGCGCTGCCGGGCGTCGCGCGGGCGTTCCTCAAGTCCTGGAACCGCAAGAGCCACATCGCGGAGCTCCAGTTCGCGGTGGACCCCTCCCTGCGCGCGCTGATGAAGCAGCTCGGCATGCCCGAAGAGTGCCTGCTGCCTTCACCGACGTTCTCCAACTGCCCCTGGGAGGACAAGTGAGACGGCTCGTCCCGCTGCTCGCCGCGGCCGCGCTCGTCGCGGGCTGCTCGCCCTCGACCCTCGGCGCGCCGACCGGCGACGTCACGCTCGTCGCGACCTTCCCCGACGTGCAGAACCTCGTCGCCGGGCACAGCGTGCAGATGAGCGACATCCCGATCGGCAGCGTCGTCAGCGTCAAGCGGGTCGGATACCAGGCCGAGGTGCGGTTCTCCATCGAGGACGACTACCGGATCCCCGAAGGGGCCGCGGCCGAGATCGCGCAGACGTCACTGCTGGGCGAGAACTACGTCGAACTGACCCTTCCCGACGGATCGGACATGACGACCGGACCGTTCCTCCGCGACGGCGCCCGGATCACCCGCACCAGCGTCGCGCCGCAGTTCGAGCAGGTCGCCGGGGACGCGGGCCGGATCCTGGAGGCCATCAGCGGCGACGACCTCGCCACCCTCGTCAACGAGACCGCGACCGCCCTCGACGGCCAGGGCCCGGCGCTCAACAAGATGGTCGCCCAGTCCGCCGACCTCGTCGCCGCGTTCGCCGAGCAGCGCGACGACCTGGGCCGGGCCATCGGACGCCTCGCCGACCTCGGCGAGACCCTCAAGGCGCACAACGGCACTCTCCGGACCAGCCGGATCAACGAGACCATCGGCCTCATCGAGCGGAACAAGACCGAGATCCTCGGCACCGTCGAGGACCTCACCAAGACCGCGCGCAGGCTCAACGACAAGGTCTTCGCCGGGCGGGCCGAGAAGATGCGGCTGCTCATCAAGCGGCTCGACCCGACCCTCGCGACCCTCGGCGGCAGCAGCGACAAGATCTCCGCGCTGGTGAAGAGCCTCGTCGGGTTCCAGGAGGTGCTGCCGAAGGTCGTCTGGGACGGGCAGCTCATGGTCTACGGGGCGCTCAAGCTCGGGCTCTACAACAACGCGTCGGAGGAGGCCAGCGACGTGCTGCCCTTCCTCGACCAGATCATCCAGGGGGGCGGCCGGTGAACGGGCGGCGCATCCTGATCAACGTCGCGGTCTTCGCGCTGCTGTCCGTCGCGCTGACGGGCTGGGCGCTGGCCGGCGTCGTCCGGTTCGACTTCGTCGAGCGGCCGTACACGATCAGCGCGGAGTTCACCTCCTCGCCGGGCCTGCACGAGAACTTCGAGGTCGCCTACCTGGGCATCCGGGTCGGCAAGATCCGGTCGCTGCGGCTCGACGCGCCGCACCACATGGTCGTCGCGGAGCTGGCGATAGACCGGGGAGTGCGGATCCCGGCCGAGCTCACCGCGGCCGCCGGGCGCAAGTCGGCGGTCGGCGAGCCGTACGTCGACCTCGCGCCCCGGCCCGGCACGGACCTCGGCCGGCACATCGAGCCGGGCGGGCGGATCACCAAGGAGCACACCTCGGTGCCCGTCGCGTACGGCGACCTGTTCGCGCAGGTCATCGACGGGCTCAAGGCGATCGACCCGGCATCCACCAAGATCCTCTTCCGGGAGCTCGCCGCCGGATGGGAGGGCCGGGAGGACTCGCTGCGCCAGATCGTCGACGGCAGCGCGGCGCTCACCGAGGCGTTCGTCGGCCGGACCGAGCTGATCGACGGGCTCACCGGGGACCTGTCCGAGCTCACCCGATCGCTCGCGGGGCGTCCCGAGGCGCTCGGCTCCAGCATCGACAACGCCGCGGCCCTGCTCGGCCCGCTGTCGGATCTGCGCGCCGAACTGCGCGAGGTGCTGGAGCGCTCACCCGCCCTCACCACCCGCCTCGCCGACCTCACCACCGCGACCGACCCCTACCTCGGCTGCGCCGTCGGCGCCCTCGACGACGCGCTCGGCACCATCGCCACCCCCGCGAAGATGAAGGACGTGCGCGAGACCCTCGGCATGGCCGGGACGCTCATCAGCGCGCTGGACGACATCATCCGGCCCACCTCCGCCGGCCCCGCGCTCAACCTCTCCGCGGTCATCTCCACCAAGGGAGAGGCGCCCCTGGAGTACCGGGACCCGATTCCGCAGCCCACGGTCCCGGAGATCCCGGAGTGCGCGAGCGGCGCGGATCCGTTCAAGGCACCCGCGCCTAGTGAGAAATCTGAGCAAAAGCGGCAGACTGAGGCGGCCGCGCCGTCACCCACCACCCCGGCCACGACGAGCACGGCCGTCGCCAGGCCCGTCGCCGAGGCGTCGCCGGGCGGGCCGCCCGGCTGGCTCGTGTGGCTCCCGCCGGTGCTGGCCCTCGCCGTGCTGGCGCGGGTCGCGGCCAAGACCCTGCCCGTTCTGATCCGGCGCCGGAGCCGGTGACCCCCCGAGGAGGACCGATGAGCACGACCAGCGGAAAGAAGCCGGTGCGGCGGGTCCGCGTCATCGAGATCGTCGATGAGGACGACACCGGCGCCGAACTGGACGAGGCGACGGTGCGGGCGGTCCTCGCGGCGGCGGACGCGGAGGAGGCGGCGGAGGCGGAGGCCGCGGCCGGGAAGGCCGCGGAGACGGACGACGTCGAACTCGACGACATCGAGGAGATGGAGGCACCCGAGAAGGCGGAGGCGTCCGAGAAGGCGGAGGCCCTGGAGAAGGCCGAGGAGCCCGCGAAGGCTCCCGCCGAGAAGAAGGGCTCCGGCGGGGACACCAAGGCGTCCGGGCGCCTTGTGCAGATCCTCTCGGCCGCCGTCGCGGTCCTCGCCGTGCTCGCCGCCGTCGGGCTCTTCCAGTGGCGGTCGGCCGCGGCCGCCGACGCCGATCGCGCCGAACTCGTCAAGCGGATCGCGGCCTTCGGCGACGTCATGGCGACGTTCTCCTACGCCGACGTCCAGGCCGCCAACCACAAGACGCTGTCCTATCTCACCGGGGACGCCAGGACCGAGCGCGAGAAGCTCGATCTCGCGGAGTTCGGGAAGCGCCTCACCGCGCAGAAGGCCGACCTGACGTCGAAGACCTACGCCGTCTACGTCGGGAGCGTCGACGGCATGATGGCCAGCGCCGTCCTGGTGTTCGACCTGTCGATCGAGGCCCCCGCGCTGAGCCAGTCCCAGACCATCTCGCGCAGCCACCTGACGCTCGGCCTCATCAAGGTCGACGGCACCTGGATGATCAGCTCGATGGTCCCGGCCGGCAGCGAGAGCGCCACCGGAACCGCGGTCCCGGGCGTCGAGGGCGCGACGGAGACGCCGGCGCCGGTCCCGTCAGCTCCGGCCGACACGGAGTCACCGAAGGCCGGTGACTAGGGCGGACGCGGTTTTGGGTCAGGACCGGCTCGGGGTATCGGCTGTCCGGCGGCTGTCAACGGGGCGGACCGTGGATGACAATGGCCCGGTGGAGAGCGAGGAAGACACGCTGATCGGCGAGTTCGGGCTGCTACTGAGCGTCAGCTCGCGGCTGGAGCGGATCGCCGGGCGGGCACTGGAACGGCGGGCGGGGATCTCCCACGTCATGCTCGAGGTGCTGCTGCGCCTGGAGCAGGGTTGCGTGTCGATGAGCCACATGGCCCAGGAGATGATCCTCACCAGCGGCGGCATGACCCGGCTGATCGACCGGATGGAACGGGCGGGCCTGCTCACCCGGCACACCTCCGAGACCGACCGGCGCGTCCAGAAGGCGTCCCTCACCGCGAAGGGCCGCGAGACCCTGGCCCGCGCCAGGGCCGTCCACACCCAGACCCTCCAGGAGTTCTACGCGGGCCCCCTCGACGACGCCGAACGCGCCGTCCTCCGCACCGCCCTGGAGCGCCTCGACGCCAAGGGCCGCGCCGAACTCCCGTCCCTCGGCTAGTCGCGCGGGACACCCCGGGGGCGGGCCTGGTCGCCGCCCCCGGGATCGCACGTCACAGGTAGCGGGCGGCGTTCGCCTCGGCGGGGGAGTCGTCGCCGGTGACGCCGTTCGGGCCCTTCGGCACGCCGTCGTCGATCGCCTCGGGCGCGTTGATGGTGACCCGGTGCATCTTGCGGCGCTGGACGTAGTCGGCGACGGCGTAGTGCTGCGTCGGCCGGTTGTCCCAGAACGCCATGGTGCCGACCCGCCAGTTGAGCCTGACCTGGAACTGCGGGTCGCGGACCGCGTCGAACAGCAGCGGCAGGATCGCCTCGTTCTCGCGCCGCGACAGCCCGATGAGCCGGGTGACCGAGCTGCGGTTCACGTACAGCGCCTTCCGCCCGGTCTCCGGGTGCACCCGCACGACGGGGTGGACGACCGGCGGGTTCTTCTCCTGGAGGTCCCGGAGGTCCATCCGGTGCCCCTTGTCGATCGCCTTGGAGACCGACATCGTCAGGTCGTGCTCGGCGTAAAGCTCGTCGACGAGCCTGCGCAGCCACGGCGCCAGCGACTCGTACACGAGGTACATGTTGGCCCACAGGGTGTCCCCGCCGACCTCCGGCAGGATGACGGCCCGCAGCATCGACCCCATCGGCGGCGTCCGCATGAACGTGTTGTCACTGTGCCACTGGTCGCCGCCCTCCCCCTTCGGGTCGGTCTGGTCCAGCACGTGCACCGCGGACCCGCTGGTGTCCATCGGCGGCAGGTTCGCCGTCCCGAACTGCTTCGCGAACGCCACATGCTGCTCGTCGGTGATGTGCTGGTCCCGGAAGAACAGCACCCCGTGATCCAGCAACCCCGTCCGGATCGCCTGAACCTGCTCCGGCTCAAGCCCCTCCCGCAGATCCACCCCCGAGACCTCAGCCCCGATGTTCCGCGTGACCTTCCGAAACTCCACCATGCGCCGAGCCTCTCCCTGAACGATCAGACACAAGCACTTGCTTGGTTGAATGTACCGCGCACACATTTTTTTGCCCAGACCCGTTTTCCCCGGACGGGGTCGCCGTTCGGCGGGGTGCCCTGGGCATGACGACGGCCAGGGCCGCGGGGGAGCGGGCCTGGCCGTCGTTGTGTGGCGTTCGCGTCGGTTCGCGATGATTTTGGGTTATCGGCTGTAGAACTCCACCACCTGCTGTTCGTCGCACACCACGGGGATCTCGCGGCGTTCGGGGAGGCGTTCCAGTTTGGCGATGAGGGCGTCGGTGCGGACGTCCAGGTAGGGGGCGTTGGCCGCGGGGGCGTAGCCGCCCTGGGCCGCCGTCTGGAACGGAAGCATGGGCTTGCTGCGCTCGTGGACGGAGATGAAGTCGCCCGGGCGCAGGCGGTAGGACGGGCGGTCGACCCGCTTGCCGTTCACCAGGATGTGGCGGTGCACCACGAACTGGCGCGCCTGGTAAATGGTGCGGGCGAAGCCCGCGCGCAGCACGATCGCGTCGAGCCGGCGCTCGAGGTCGACGACGAGGGCCTCGCCCGTCTTGCCTTCGACCTTGCGGGCCCGCTCGAACGCCAGGCGCAGCTGCGCCTCGCGGATGTTGTACTGCGCGCGCAGCCGCTGCTTCTCCAACAGCTGGTCCTTGTAGGGCGAATCCTTCTTGCGGCTGCGTCCGTGCACACCAGGCGGGTAGGGACGGGCCTCGAAGTACTTGACGCACTTCGGCGTCAGGGGGACGCCGAGGGCCCGGGAGAGCTTCGCCTTGGGGCGGGGGTTGTTCAACTTTCCTCCTTCGTGATTAGGTTAGCCTTACTAAGGCTAGCCTAACCTAATGGAGTCTACCGTGACCAAGGGTCCCAGTGCGGCGGAACGGGTGCGCACTCTCGCCTACGGCGTGGCCGGCGCCACGCTGGCGGTCCTCGGCCTCGACGAGGAACTGACCGTCGCGGCCCACGCCACCGGTGACGATGGCGTGCCCCTGTTGCTCATGCCGACGGAAACCGCCATCGTGCAGGCGCTCAGGCAGGAGCCCGACCTTCCGGCCACCCTGTGCGTGAACGACCTCGCCCCCGTGCCGCTCGCCGACCGCGTCCGCGGCACCGCCTGGCTGCACGGCTGGGTCAGCGAGGTTCCGCTCGAAGGGCGTCGTGAGGCCGCCATCCGCATCTCCCGGCTGCACCCGCGCGCCGACCTCCTCGACATCGGGGCCCGTATCCCCGCCGAGCAGGAATGGACCGTGCTCAGCCTCGACATCGCCGAAGCCGAGATCGACGACCTGTGGGGTGAGGAGTCCATCGAGCCCGAGGACTACGCCGCGGCCCGGCCCGACCCGTTCGTCGCGGTCGAGTCCGGCATGGTCGCCCACCTCGACGCCGAACACCGGACCGAGCTCGTCGCCCTGTTCCGGGCCCGGTACGGACGGGTGGTGCCCGAACCCGTCGTCCGGGCCGTCGGCCTCGACAGGTTCGGCCTGCGCGTCCGCTGCTCCCCGCCCGCGAGCGGCGGCCCCGCCCCCTTCGACCTGCGCTTCGACTTCCCCAAGCCCGTCCGCGACCTCAACGGGCTGCGCTGCGCCTACCGCAAGATGTTCGGTTTCGCCCGCGACAGCGCCGCCTGAGACCCCCGAACGCGGCGAAGCCGCCCTCCGGCGCGGTGAGGGCGGCTTCGCCGTATCTCTTCGTCCTGCCCGGCCGTCCCGCACGGCGCGCGGTGCGGGCGGCCCCTATCCCTTCCGCGTGGCGCGCGCGGAGAGGGCACTTCCCCGGCCCTTTCCGCGCTCGCGCGCGGCGGGCCCCGGCCTCAGCGGCGCTCGACGCGGAACGACATCACGCGGCCGTCCAGCTCGCGCTTGCCGCCCTCGTTGCAGTCGTCGTTGCGGATGATGACGTTCTCGCTGAACAGCAGCGTCGCCTCGACCGTGGAGCCCTTGTAGCGGCCGCCGACGATCTTGGCGTGCTGCAGGCGGAGGTTCGCCAGGCTGCCCCACAGTTTCCCGTGGTTGACCTTGGAGTGGCTGCCGTCGTCCCAGCGGATGAAGCCGCCCGCGTGCCCGTGCCGCACGGTGCCGCTGGTGTGCCGGTGCGAGTCGCACGACACCTTCGCGCCCGCCTTCAGGTGGAACGTCCCGCTCGTCACCGACGGCCGCCCGTGCGTGATGCACGTCCCGAGGTCGAGGTCCCCGTTCACGTGCGTCTTGCGCAGATCCCCGTTCCGCGCTCCCGGGTGCAGGAACAGCTCGGCCCCGCCGCCTCCGCACGCGACCCGCACCCCACCGGGCCCGGCCGCCGCCGCGGCCTCCCCCGCGGAGGCCACCCCCCCGACCCCGACCGCCAATGCCAGCCCGCCACCAGCCAGCATCGCCTTCAGCCGAGCATCCATGCGTCCCCCTCTTCCTCGGGCCGCCCCCGCGACCCCTCGCCGCCTCACCTACCCCCGCAAGATCATCACCATGGAATCCCGCACACCAAGATCACTTCAACCCCTCACCGGGTCCCCCCGGCCGATCGGTCATTCCCGCTCGTACTCCTCGGGAAGAACGGCGGAGCGAACCGCTCGGGCACGTCGGCCGCGTCGAATCCCGGCTCGCGCAGGCGTCCCGCGGCCTCCTGCGGGCTCCACCGGATCCGGTCCGCGGCGGTGCCGGCGCGGCACGCGGAGACCGCCCTGCCGATCTTCGGGAGGGCGGCCGGAAGCGTCAGAGGGATTCGAGGGTGGTGTAGAGGTCGTTCCAGAGGTCTTCGGGGTGTTCGATGCCGACGGCGAGGCGGATGGTGCCCTCGGTGAAGCCGGCGGCGGCCAGGGCCTCGGCGGAGTACATGCGGTGGGAGGTGCTGGCCGGGTGGATGGCGAGGGTCTTGGCCTCGCCCAGGGACGCGGTGAGGGCGATGAGCTTCGTCGACTCGATGAAACGGCGGCCCGCGTCGCGGCCGCCGGTCAGGTCGAAGGCGAGGACGCCGCCGGCGCCGTCGGCGAACTGGTGGGCGGCGATCTTGTGGTCGGGGTGGGTGGGGAGGCCAGGGTAGGAGACGGAGGCGACCTTCGGGTGGGCCAGGAGGCGCTCGGCGAGGAACTGGGCGTTGGAGCTGTGCCGGGCGACGCGCAGGCCGAGGGTGGAGAGGCCGCGCAGCAGGAGGTAGGCGGCGAAAGGGTCAAGGGTCGGGCCGGTCTCGACGACCTCCGCCCAGACCGCGCGCTCGTCCTCGGGCGTGGCCAGCACCACGACGCCCGCGACGGCGTCGCCGTGTCCGCAGATGTACTTGGTGGCCGAGTGCAGCACCGCGTCGGCCCCGAACTCCAGCGGACGGCACAGCAGCGGCGTCGCGAAGGTGTTGTCGACGATCTTCTTGACGCCTTCGGGCACCGCGTCGAAGAGGGGCCGGAAGTCGGGGACCCGGGTGGTGGGGTTGGCGATGGTCTCCAGGTAGAGGACCTTGGTGTTCGGCCGGACCGCGGCCGCGACCTCCGCGGCGTCCTCGCCCGAGACGTAGGTGACCTCTACGCCCCACTTCTCCTTGAGCGTCTCCAGGGTGCCGTAGGTGCCGCCGTACAGGCAGCTCTGCGCGATGACGTGGTCGCCGGAGCGCAGGAACGCCTTGAGGACCGCGTTGACGGCCGCCATGCCGGAGGCGGTGGCGACGGCTCCCGCGCCGCCTTCCAGGTCGGCGAGCGCCGCTTCGAAGGAGCGGACCGTGGGGTTGCCGAGCCTGCTGTAGAAGGGCGGCTGCGCCGGGCCGTCGAACGCCGCGGCCATGCCCTCGGCGCTGTCGAAAGCGAAGAGGTGCCCCTGATAGATCGGCATGCCGAGGGGAGTGCTGCCCTGCGGCTGGATGATCGGGGTGTGGACGGCTCGGGTCTCCGGACGAAGGTCGCTCATGCCTCAAGTGTGACCCCGGGCGACCAGGGCAAACAGCGCCAATCCCGAAGAAGTGGCCTATTTCGCCTGTGATATTCCCGGCACCCGTTCGGCGCCCGGCCCGCGCGGAGCCCAGGGCGTCAGGAGCCGGAAGAACCCTCGGCCGCCTCGCGGGCGGCCCGCTTGGCGGCGCGCTCGGCCTGCTCGGCCGCGTCCAGGGCCGCCGCCTGCTCCGGGGTGGGGGCGGTGCCGCCGCGGTGCGCGGGCTGCCACCACTGGCCCGTGCCGTCGGTCGGGTAGGCGCTCTCGGCCTTGTCCACCAGCTGCTGCATCCGGGTGCGTAGCTCTTTGGTGACCTGGTCGTAGTCGTCGCCGCGCTTGGGGTACATCGGCTCACCGACGAGGATGGTGATGTGCGTGCCGCGCTGCCACAGCTTCCGCTTGCGGCCCTTGGTCCACAGGATCTGGGTGCCCCAGAGCGCCACGGGGATCAGCGGCACCTTGCCCGCGACGGCCATCCGCACCGCGCCGTTCTTGATCTCCTTGACGGTGAAGGACTGGCTGATCGTGGCCTCGGCGAACACGCCGACGACCTCGCCCTCCTTGAGCGCCTTCAGCGCCGCGATGTAGGAGGACGCGCCGTTCTCCCGGTCGACGGGGATGTGGTGCATGCCCCGCATGAGCGGACCGGCGATCTTGTTGTCGAAGACCTCCTTCTTCGCCATGAAGCGAACGAGGCGGCCCGCCGGGTTCGCGCCGAGCCCGGCGAAGATGAAGTCCAGGTAGGAGATGTGGTTGCTGCACAGCACAGCCCCGCCCGTGGCCGGGATGTTCTCGTGCCCTTCGACCTTGAGCTTCAGGCCGAGCACCTTGAACATGATCTTCGCGGCACGGATGACCGGCGGGTACACGATCTCGCTCATACGGAGAAACCTAACCTACGTCGGCGTAACCCCCGAAACGGCGAGGGCCACAAAACCCCGGGACGAGTTTTGCAGCCTCTCACCTTGCGGCGGCTCCCGTGCCCTTTCCGGATCACCGGGCCTCGGCGTCGGCCCGCGACGTCCGGCGGCGTGCCTCCGGGTTCGCGATCACCGGGGGCGGCCCGTCCGGCAGCGGGACGTTCCGGGACCCGAGGATCCGGCGCAGCATCCCGGGCCGGAACAGCGCCGTCGGCTCGACGCCGAGGCCGAGCGCGTCGATGAGCCGTCCGCAGACGACGGGGTCGACGTTCGCGGCCCGCACCGCGTGGTCCACCGCGGCGTTGAGCGCGCGGGTGTGCGCCCGGACGGGCGGGCCCTGGGTGTCGGTGTAGCGGCGGTCCTCGCCGGTGGAGATCAGCCAGGCGCCGGACCCGGCCCGGTGGGCGCGCTGCTGGTACCAGCGGGTGGTGCGGTCCTCGGCGAGCATCCGCCCGAGTTCCAGGGCGCTGCGCGCCGCGACGGTCATGCCCTGGCCGTAGATGGGGTTGAAGGCGCAGACGGAGTCGCCGATGGCGGCGAAGCCGGCGGGCCAGTCCTTCATCCGCTCGTAGTGCCTGCGATGTCCCGCGGTGTGCCGGTAGGAGACGATCGGGGTCAGCGGCTCGGCGTCCTTGATCGCGTCGTACAGGACGGGATGGCGCAGTCCGCGGGCGAAGCCGAGGAACCCGTCGTCGGTGGTGGCGGGGTAGTCCCGGCCTGCGCCGCTGAGGCTGCAGATCCAGGTGCCGTCCTCCTGGGGGAAGAGGCCGCCCGTGCGCTTGTGGAGGGGGGCGCCCGCCTGGATGTAGAGGGCCCGCCAGTCGGCGTCGAAGCCTTCGGGGACGGCGAAGCGGCGGGAGGCGTAGCCGAGAAGGGGGTCGATACGGGTCTCGTCGGGGAAGGGTCGGCCGAGTTTGGCCAGCCACTCGGGCGCCCGGGAGGAGCGTCCGGTGGCGTCGACGACGAGGTCGGCGTCCATGGGCTGGGCGATGGCGTGCGCGCCGCGCTCGCGCCAGCGGACCCCGGTGACCGCCCGGTTGCCGCGCGAGGCGGTCAGCTCGGTGACCTCCACGCCGGTGCGGACGGTGAGGCGCTCGTGCGCGAAGAGCCGTTCCCGGACGGCGTGGTCGAGCATGCCGCGGCTGAACGTGAGCAGGCGGCTGACGCCGTCGAACCTCTTGCGCCAGCCCTGGGAGGTGAGCCAGAGGAGATCCGCGGGCAGCCGGAGGTCGGGGACGCCCCGCTCGACGAACTCCTGTTCCAGCCCGGGGAAGAGACCCTCCAGGAGGCCGAGGCCGTGGTTCCACAGGACGTGCAGGTGACGTCCTTGCGCGACGCCCGGACGGTCGGCGGGACCTTCCGGGTAGGTGTCGCGTTCCAAGAGGGTGACCTGCGCGAAGTGGTCGGTGAGGACGCGGGCGGCGAGCAGGCCCGCCATGCTTCCTCCGACCACGATGGCGTGTTCGCGTGACTCCATGCTGCGATTTTCGATGCTCTGTGCCACTCTCGCCACCCGATTGCCTGTCCAATTTGTCCATTCAGGACGAACCAGAAATAAAGTAACAAAGATCTCGTATTTACAGTTGCTGGGACAAAAGAGAATAGTGGACTGGGTCATGATCCACGGCATGGAGGGAGTCACCATGACCGTCACCGCGGGGACCGAGGGGCGCACGCGCCCGCCGTCGCGCACTCAGCACCACCGCACCGTGAAGAAGGAGCTGTCCGAGACGCCCCACCCGGCCTGGGTCGAGCGGATGATCGCCGACCTGCGCCCCGACTGGGAGGGTGTCCTCGCCTCCCCGGTCTTCACCGCCACCGCCGCCGACGGAGTCTCCGACGAGACGTGGCGGACGATCGTGAAGGAGTTCTTCTGCGTCGTCGAGGCGTTCCCCAAGTACATGGGGGTCCACCTCGGCCGCACCACCTACGGCAAGCGCGACGGAGACCTGCTCGCCCGCGACTGGCTCATCGGCAACATCCGGACCGAGGCCCTGCACGCGCAGTGGTTCATCGACTGGGGCGTGTCGCTGGGCCTCACCGAGGAGGAGATCATCTCCCACCGGCCCGGTCCGGAGGTCGCCTCGCTGTACGAGTTCCTGTGGTCGGTGGCCTACCGCGGCTCCGTCGCCGAGGCGTTCGGCGCGGTCAACTACGCCATCGAGGGCACGACGGGCGAATGGACCCGGCTCGTCATGCCGGCCTTCCGGGAGCGGCTCGGCGACGACAAGTACGGCCTGATGTGGCTGGCCGAGCACGCCGAGTACGATGACGCGCACCCGCGGGAGGCACTGGAGCTCATCAAGCTCACCGTCCGCGACGATGACGACCGCGTCGCCGTCACGGACGCCGTCCGCCGCTCGCTGGAGTTGTTCCGGCGGGGGTTCGACGCCTGCGCGCGTTGACGGACGCTTCAGGCCGTGACCGTGCGTACCGGACGGCCCCCCTCGGGGGAGTCCGGTACGCACGGTTATGGCCGAATGAGGCCGATTTGTTATTGCGCCCCCAAGTTAAGACCTGGTTATTAATCTGTGACCTCGGTTGACCCGATCAGGCCTGACGGCATAGCTGTAGGGAAAGCGCTCAGGGCGACGAGGACGGGGACGTGACGTAATGAGCCAGCTGACCGCGGTGGACGCCGGTTTTCTCAACATCGAGGGGGACCGGACCCGAGCGCACATCGGTGGTCTCGGGATCATCGACACCACACTGTGCCCGGGGGGCAAGCTCACCCGGGCGGACATGGTCGAGCTGGTGCGGGAACGGGCCCATCTGGCCCGGCCGCTGCGCAGCAGGCTCGTCCAGGTCCCGTTCGGCCTCGACTTCCCTTATTGGGAGGACGATCCGGCGTTCGACGCCGAGCGCCACGTGCACGAGGTGGCGCTGCCCTACCCGGGCGACGACCGGCAGCTCGGCCTGGAGGTCGCCCGGATCCACGAGCGCCCCCTCGACCGCCGCCGCCCGCTGTGGGAGCTGTACCTGATCCAGGGTCTGGAGGGCGGCCGCGCCGCCATCTACTGCAAGGTGCACCACGCGTGCGTCGACGGGGTGCTCGCGGCCGAGACCCTCGCCGCGCTGCTCGACCTCTCGCCCGAGGGAAACACCCCGCCTCCCTTCACCGGTGAGCGCCTGACCCCGCCCGGCCTGGTCCCGATGCTCACCCAGAGCGCCCGCCGCGTCGCGCTGCACCCGGTCCGCACCGCCGAGGCGCTGGCCAGGACCGTGCCCTATCTCGACCAGTTCCCGCTCGTCGGCCACCTGCCGGGCGTCCGGGAGATGTCGAGCGCGCTGCGCAAGGCGCTCGGCCGGGAGAACCCGCAGCCCGCCGACTTCGGCGCGGCCCCGCGCACCCCGTTCAACGCGCCGATCTCCCAGCACCGGACCTTCGCGTTCGGCTCGCTCCCGCTGGAGGACGTCAAGAAGGTCCGCCGGGCGCTGGGCGTCTCGGTGAACGACGTGGTGATGGCGATGTGCACCGGCGCGCTGCGGCAGTGGCTGCTGGACCACGACGCGCTGCCCGACCAGCCGCTCATCGCGGTCGTCCCGGTCTCGCTGCGGCGCAAGCACGGCAGGAGTGACGGCAACGCGCTGTCCGCGATGTTCGCCCCGCTGCCCGTGCACATCGCCGACGCCGAGGACCGCTTCTACGCGGTGCGCGGCGCGATGCGCGGCGTCAAGCGCAGGTTCGCGGTCTCCGGGCACTCCTGGTTCGAGGAACTGAGCGGCCTGCTGCCGCCCGCCGTCGCCGCCACGGTGACCCGGCTCGCCATGCAGGCGGCCCCGGCCCTGAACCCGGTCAACCTGCTCATCTCCAACGTGCCGGGCCCGCAGCAGCCGCTGTACGCCCGCGGCGCCCGCGTCCTGGCGTACTACCCGGCCTCGGTCATCACCGACGCGACGGGCGGCGTCAACATCACCGTCTTCTCCTACGACGGCAACCTCGACATCGGGATCATCGCCTGCCCCGACCTCGTCCCGGACGCCTGGAACATGGTCGACTACCTGCGCGACTCGCTCAACGAACTCCTCAAGCTCACCCGCGTCACCGTCGACGCCTGACGGCGTCCAGGAACGGGCTGGCGGCTGCGTCAGGGCAGCCGCCAGTCCACGGGCTCGGCCCCCTGCTGCGCCAGCGCGGCGTTCGCGCGGCTGAACGGGCGGGAGCCGAAGAAGCCGCGGTCGGCCGACATGGGGCTCGGGTGGGCCGAGGCGAGGCACGGGTAGTCGGAGAGCATCGGCTGGAGCGACTGCGCGTCGCGGCCCCACAGGATCGCGACCAGCGGCTTCCGCCGTTCGGCCAGCGCCCGGATCGCCTGCTCGGTCACCTTCTCCCAGCCCTTCCCGCGGTGCGCGGCGGGCTTGCGCGGCTGGACGGTGAGGCTCCGGTTGAGCAGCAGCACGCCCTGGCCGGTCCACGGCGTGAGGTCCCCGTTGGCCGGCCCCGGCAGCCCGAGATCCTGCATGTACTCGGTGTAGATGTTGATCAGGCTCGGCGGCAGCGGCCACACGTCCGCCGCGACGGAGAAACTGAGCCCGACCGCATGCCCCGGCGTCGGATACGGATCCTGCCCGACAATGAGCACCTTCACCTCATCGAACGGCTGCTGGAACGCCCGCAGCACATGCGCCCCCGCGGGCAGATACTTCCGCCCCTGCGCCAGCTCATTCCGCAGAAAGTCGCCCATCCCGGCGACGTCGGACTCCACGGGGGCCAGGGCCTTCGCCCACCCCTCTTCGACGATCTCACTCAGCGGCCGTGCCATGAGACGTCACCCTAACGAGTCAGACCGACAGAGACGCCCCACTCGCCCGAGCTGATGGGCTTTCGGGGAGCTCAGAACGCGACGCCGAAACGCACCCGGAACCGCCCATCGGGCAGATGCAGGTACGCCCACTCCTTGGCGATCAGGCTCACGAGCTCAAAGGCCCCGCCCGCTCTCGGCATCGTCCTCGGCATGCCCCGGTACGAGCTCGGCGGCCCCGCCCCCGTCATCGGTGATCTCGATCTCGAGGAGCCCCCCGTGCGGCGTCACGGCCACCTCGACGACGCCTCCCGGTAGCGCCGACCGGCTGTGCAGGCACGCGTTCGCGAACGTCTCCGACAGCAGCAGCACCGCGTCGTCCGCGGCGGGGCGCCCCTCCCCGAGCCACCCGCCCAGCCACCGCCGCGCCACCCCGGCCTGATCGGTCCGGCCGGGAAAGCAGGCCGTGACCCGCCCGCCCGTCACGCCGCCACCACCCGCGCGATGTGCTCCGCCACCCGCTCGACCTGCCCAACCGCGGCCCACTTCCCGCCCCACGCGAACACCCACCCGTCGACCCGCTCCACGGCGGTCACCCGGAGCTTGTCCCGAGGAGACAGCGGCCGATCCACGCGCAGCACCGGACACCCGGCCGCCGGATTCACGAGGTCTGAGGCACGAGCCGCTGCTCGTGCCGGACGGCGCCTCCGCCGAGGCGTACGTCCTCAGCGATACGGACGCTTCCCTCGGCAAGGCGCGCCGTTTCACCGAGATCCTGGCCAGGCTGCTGCTGCGCGTCACCCGGACATCGGTCAGGGGCAAGGAGACGCAGCACGCGCGGTTCGGAGCGCTGGCCGCCGCCGGTGTGCCGGTGCCCGAACGGTGAATCGCTGATCGAGGTCGGGACGCGCTCGCCAAGCCTGCCTCCCGCTTCCCCAGCGTGGTGCCGGCCGACCCGCCGTTCGGGCGCAAGTCGTCCATCTCGGTCGTCGCCGATGACGGGCGGGCGAGCAATGCTCGGGATTCCGGGCCGGGCCGCTCCGCCGCGCACCGTTGCTCCGGCTCCCGGCGGGCATCTTCTACGCGGGCGGTGTGAAGGCGAACGTCCTGTTCCTCGACAAGAGGCCGGCCCGGCCCGACGTGCCGTGGACGACGAAGCTCTGGGTCTACGACTTCCGCACCGGGCAGCGCTTCACCCTGAAGCAGGACCGGATGACGCGCGAGCACCTGGACGACATCGCCGAGGGCTACCGCCCCGGCGAACCGCGCGAGAACCGCGTCGAGACCGAACGCTTCAAGGCGTTCACCTACGACGAGCTGGTCGCGCGGGACAAGGCGAACCTCGACATCACCTGGCTCAAGGACCCGCGCCTGGAGGACGCCGACAGCCTCCTGCGGCCCGAGTTCACCGCTATCGCCGAAGCCTCGAAGACCGCAAAGGCTGATGCCGGGACCGGCTCCTCGATGCGCGTTGATGATCGGTGAGATGGGTCCTGCCCGAACCTACGGGTGGAAAGCTCGACCTCGGATGATCCGAGGCCGGGGCTTGCTCGTCTGAAGGCGGCCTGCTGGTTCGTCATGGACGCACGTGGACCTGGGCGGTTCGGTGCTGCGGGGCGGGTCGGATCCAACGGTGCGCAAGTTCGCGCACGTTCGAGGAGAGGGCGGCGGCTGTGGCTCGACGCTTCATCGGGAAGGACGACGAGTCGAAGGTGGGTGGGAGCCCTGCTGTAGTCGTGGACGAGACCGGTGATCTGGTCTTCCAGGGATTCACGATCACGGATGCGGAAGAGCTCGCCGTGATCGACGGGTGCAGCCGGACGATGCCCGGGGAGCCGTCGTTGAGGACGCCGGCGGGCCGGCGATTCGGCGAGGTGCGGATCACGCCTGTCCGGACCCGCGAGAACCGACCTCTTGCCGGTGCCGATACCCGACGCGGGTCAGCGGAGGATGCGGCCTTTGCGGGTGCCGGTGAAGGTGCCCTCGGTGATGACGGGGTCGCCTTCCAGGAGGACGTAGGGGATGCCGGTCGGGGGGAGGGAGGGGGCGGTGTAGGTGCCGGGGTGGGAGACGGTGGCGGGGTCGAAGCAGGTGATGTCGGCGTAGGCGCCCGGGGTGAGGAGGCCTCGGTCGCGCAGGGCGAAGGGGCGGGCGTTGGCTGAGGTGATCTTGCGGATGGCTTCGGGGAGGGGGAGGAGGGCGGCGTCGCGGACGTAGGCGCCCAGGAAGTGGGGGAAGCAGCCCCAGGTTCTGGGGTGCTCCAGGCCTACGGGCATGCCGTTGTCGGAGCCGATGCCCAGGAGGGGGTCGGCCAGCAGCCGGCGGACGTCGGGTTCGGCCATCATGGTGATGACCATGGTGGCGGCCGGGTCGGCGGCGATGAGGGCGCAGGCCGTCGCGAAAGGGTCGCCGGGGAGGTCGGCGAGGGTCTTGCCGACGACGGTCTGGTCGGTGTGGCCGGTGATGAGGACGCCCGCGGGGGTCGTGTCGCGCCAGAGGCCGGTGCCGCGGATCGGGGCGGGGTCCTCGGCGGCGGCCCGCAACGCCGACGGATCGCCCGCCAGCCGGTCGCGCAGCGCCTCGATCCCGCCCGCCAAGACCGACGGGGGAAGCAGCGCCGACAAGGTGGTGCCGCCCGCGAGGTACGGGTACACGTCCCCCCGGACGTCGAGGCCCTCCGCTCGGGCGCTGCGCAGTCTGTCCAGGATCATCCCCGCCCTGCCGTGGTTGCGCGGCCCTGCGGTCTTGCAGTGCGACACCTGAAGGGCGACGCGTGCCCTGCGGGAGATCTCTATGGCCTCGTCCAACGCGTCGGACAGGCCCGCGCCTTCGTCGCGCAGGTGCGTCGTATACGGCCGCCCGTATCTGTGCGCGACCTTCGCGAGCGCGACGAGCTCGTCGGTGTCCCCGAAGGATCCGGGCGGATAGATGAGCCCGCTGGACAGCCCGCAGGCCCCCGCCTCGAACGCCTCGGCGGCCAGCGCGCACATCTCGGCGAGCGCGGCCTCCGAGACCTCGGGCTCCCAGCCGGCGACCGCCATCCGCAGCGTCGAGTGTCCGACGAGCGTCGCCATGTGGTTGGTCGGCCCGGCCGCCTCCATCGCCGCGAGGTGTTCGGCGAAGGTCCCCGCGGTGACGGGCGCGCCCGCGTACCCCGACATCACCTCGACGTCGCGCTCCCGCACGGGGGCGAACGAGAAGCCGCAGTTGCCGTTCACCTCGGTCGTCACGCCCTGGAGCAGCTTGAACGGTTGCGGCCCCGGCAGCACCGGCACCAGGTCGGAGTGGCAGTGCGGATCGACGAACCCCGGCGCGACCACCAGCCCCGCGACGTCCAGGACCCGGCGAGCGGGCCCGACCGAGCCCCCGATCGCGGCGATCCGGCCCCCCGAGACCGCCACGTCCGCCCGGACGCCGGGCGAGCCCAGCCCGTCGTGGACCTCACCGCCGCGCAGAACGAGATCGTGCATGGCCGACCACTGTAGAGATCTGCGGTTCGAGGCGCGCGAGCAGAGATGACAAATCCTTACGCGAGGATTGTGAACATCTCTGATGAGCCCCGACGTCCTCCCGCGCTAGGTTGCGTCAGTTCCCTCCCGAAGGCAGTGAGGAGTCCCCGGTGGACTGGGGTGGACGGCTCGCGGAACTCGCCGCCGCGCACGGGGTGCCCGGGGCGTCGCTGGCGCTGCGGCATCGCGGCGTGACCGCCGAGCACGCCACGGGGGTGCTGAGCACCGCGACGAACGTGCCGGTGACGCCCGGGGCGGTGTTCCAGATCGGCTCGGTCACCAAGGTGTGGACGGCGACCCAGGTCATGCTGCTCGCCGAGCGCGGCGACCTCGATCTCGACGCGCCCGTGCGGGACGCGCTCCCGGAGTTCGCCGTCGCCGATCCCGTCGTCTCGGTGGAGGCGACGATCCGGCAGCTGCTCAGCCACACGTCCGGCATCGACGGCGATCTGTTCCTCGACACCGGGCGCGGCGACGACTGCCTGGAGAAGTACGTCGCGGCCTGCGCCGAGCTGACCCAGCTGCACCCGCCCGGCGCCACCCAGTCGTATGTGAACGCCGCCTACAGCGTGCTCGGCCGGATCATCGAGAAGGCGACGGGCGGGGTCTGGGACAGGGCACTGCGCGAGATGGTCCTGGATCCCCTCGGCCTCGACGGCGTCTGCACCCTCCCGGAGGAGGCGCTGCTGCGCCGCGCGGCGGTAGGGCACCTCGGCAAGGGCGAGAAGCTGCGGCCGACCCCGGTGTGGGGGCTGATGCGCTCGATCGGGCCGGCCGGGCTGATCTGCGCGACCGCCGCCGACACCGTCGCGTTCGGCGCGGCCCACCTCGCCCCTGGCCTGCTCACCGAAGCCTCCCTGACGGCCATGCGCGCCCCGCAGATCGAGGTGCCCAACCCGCACGGCCTCGGCACGCACTGGGGCCTCGGCTGGATCCTCGACACCTGGGACGGCCACCCCGTGCTGTGGCACTCGGGCAGCACGATCGGGCAGAACGCGTCCCTGTGGGTGGTGCCGGACGCCGACCTCGTGGTCGCCCTCCTCAGCAACGGAGGAAACGACGGCGCCCTGGCCGCCGATCTGGCCCGCGAGATCTTCGCGGAGGTCGCCGGGATCGCCGTGCGGGAGACGCCCGAGCCGTCGGCCGGGCCCGTCGCGTTCGACCCGGCCGACTACACCGGCCTGTACGAGCGCAGGCACGTCATTACCACGATCACCGAGGGGCCGCGCGGCCTGCACGCGCGGATCGAGGTGACGACCCCCGCGCTCGCCGACCTCGCCGAACCGCTGGAGCTGGCACTCAGCCCTGTCGACGAGGTGACGTTCGTCGGCACCGCGGAGGGGAATCCCGCCAAGGTGCCCTTCGTCTTCCACCGACTGCCCGACGGGTCCCCGCACGTCCACTACAGCGCGCGGACGAACCCCCGGACGAAGCCGGCGGACGGGACGGGCCGCAGTGCCGGCTGAGGCGTTCGACCGCTCGGCGATGACCGCCGACCTCGCCGCGCTGGTCTCGGCGGAGTCGCCCAGCGGGGACGCCGCCGCGCTCGCCGGCTGCCGCGCGGTCGTCGCGGAGCTGGGCGAGCGGCTGATCGGCGCCGCGCCCGCCGAGCACGGCGAGCATCTGCGGTGGGGCCCCGAGCGGCCCGAGCTGCTGCTGCTCGGCCACTACGACACGGTCTGGCCCGTCGGGACGCTCGCGCGGCGCCCGTTCGAGGTCGCCGGGACCCGTGCGACGGGGCCCGGCTGCTTCGACATGAAGGCGGGGCTCGTCCAGCTCTTCCACGCGCTCGCCGCGGTCCCGGCGCGGGCCGGGGTCGGCGTGCTCGTCACCTCGGACGAGGAGACCGGATCGCGGACGTCGCGTGAGCTGATCGAGGCGACGGCCCGGGACGCCCGCGCGGTGCTGGTCGCCGAGCCGAGCGCGGACGGAGCGCTCAAGACCTCACGCAAGGGCCTCGCCCGGTACGAGCTGCGCATCTACGGCAGGGCCGCGCACACCGGCCTCGACCCCGAGCGCGGGGTGAACGCCGCGCTGGAGCTGGCCCACCAGATCCGCGCGATCGCCGCGCTCACCGCGCCCGCGCGCGGCACGACCGTCACCCCGTCGGTCTGCTCGGCGGGCACGACCGTGAACACCGTGCCGGCGAGCGCGACGCTCGCGGTGGACGTGCGCGCCTACGACGCCGCCGAACTCGAGAGGGTCGACCGCTGGATGCACGCGCGCCGTGCCGTCCTGCCGGGCGCGCGCATCGAGGTGCGCGAAGGTCCGCGCCGTGGACCGCTCCAGCGCTCGGCGTCGTTCGGCCTGTTCCAGCAGGCGGCGCGCGCCGCCGAGGAACTCGGGCTGGCCGCGCTGCGCGAGGCGTCCGTCGGCGGCGGCTCGGACGGCAACCTCACCGCCGCGCTGGGCGTGCCGACCCTCGACGGGCTCGGCGCGGTCGGCGGCGGGGCGCACGCCGAGGAGGAGTGGGTGGACCTCCGCGCGATGCCGGACCGGGCGGCGCTGCTCGCCGAACTGCTGCGGCGGCTGTGCTGATCCGACATGCCGGACAGGCTCCGGAGGCTTGGCTGATCGCACCAAAAACCGACCTCCGGTTGGCTCCGCCGACGATGAGCGCGGGCCGGGCGGCGGGCAGGCTTGTCCCGTGAGCGAGATCGACGCGAGCGGGATCGAGGTGCGCGAGACGCACGACCCCGCCGAGCACCGGGCCGCGACCGAGCTGATGGCCCAGGTGTGGGGGCAGTCCCTCACCGAACCGGGGCTGCTGACGGCTCTCGCGCATTCCGGCAACCATGTGGCGGGGGCGTATCGCGCGGGGGAACTCCTCGGGATCTCGTTCGGGTTCCTGACCGCCGACGGGATGCTGCACTCGCATGCGACCGCGGTCCGGCCGGACGCGCACGGGCTGGGCCTCGGGCGGGCGTTGAAACTGCATCAGCGGGACTGGGCGCGGGCCCGCGGGCTCGGCGGGATCGTTTGGACGTTCGACCCCTTGGTACGGCGTAACGCGCACTTCAACATGCATGTTCTCGGGGCGCTTCCGGTGGAGTACCTTCCGGACTTCTACGGGGCGATGCGGGACCGGCTCAATGACGGGGTGCCTTCGGATCGGCTGTTCGTGCGTTGGGCTTTGGACGCCGTGCCCTTGGCGGTGCCGGACAGGTCGGGCCTTGAGGACGCGGGGGCACGGGTGCTTCTGAGGCCGGGGGCGGACGACCCGGAACCAGGAGACGCTCGCTCGGGGGTCCTTCTCGTGGCGGTGCCGCCGGACGTCGAAAGGCTGCGGGAAGAGGACGGGGGGCGGGCGCTCACGGCGCGGTACGCGGTGCGGGCCGCGCTCGCCGGGGCGCTCGCGGCGGGCGCCCGGATCACCGGGATCACCCGTGACGGGTTCTATGTGCTGGAGGAGAAGGATGACCGAGCTTGAGGGCCTGGAGCTGCGCTGGATAGACATCCCGCTCGTCTCCCCGTTCCGCACCTCGTTCGGCACCGAGACCGCGCGCCGGGTGCTGCTGGTGCGCGCGGTCACCGGCGACGGCGAAGGGTGGGGCGAGTGCGTGGCCATGGACGAGCCCGTCTACTCCGCCGAGTACGTGGAGGGCGCGGCCCAGGTCATCCGCGACTTCCTGCTGCCGCGGCTCGGGCGCGGCGCCGACCCCTGGAAGGCCGAGGAGGCGTTCCGGCCGGTGCACGGCCACCCGATGGCCAAGGCCGCCGTCGGGGCGGCGCTCCTCGACGTCTGGCTGCGCGCCCGCGACACCTCGTTCGGCGAGTTCCTCGGCGCGGTCCGCCCCGCCGTCCCGTCCGGGGTGTCGGTCGGGATCATGGACTCGGTCCCGGAGCTGCTCGACGCCGTCGACGGGTACGTGGCGGAGGGGTACCGGCGGATCAAGCTCAAGATCGAGCCGGGCTGGGACGTCGCGCCGGTCCGCGCGGTCCGCGAACGCCACCCCGACCTCCCACTCCAGGTGGACGCCAACACCGCGTACACCCTCGCGGACGCCAGGCACCTCGCGCGGCTCGACCCGTTCGACCTGCTCCTCATCGAGCAGCCCCTGCCCGAGGACGACATCGCCGGGCACGCCGCGCTCGCCCGCCTGGTGGCCACCCCGATCTGCCTCGACGAGTCCATCACCTCCGCCGCGATCGCCGCGGACGCGATAGTCCGGGGCGCGACCTCGGTGGTGAACATCAAGCCGGGACGGGTCGGCGGCTTCCTCGAGGCCCGGCGCGTCCACGACGTGTGCGCCGCGCACGGCGTCCCGGTCTGGTGCGGGGGCATGCTGGAGACGGGGATCGGCCGGGCCGCCAACGTCGCCCTGGCCGCATTGCCGAACTTCACCCTCCCCGGCGACACTTCCGCTTCCTCCCGATACTTCGCCACCGACGTCACTGAGCCGTTCGTCCTGGAAGACGGCGCTTTGCTCGTCCCGACGGGCCCCGGCATCGGCGTCGCCCCCGACGAGGCGGTGCTGCGGGCCCTGACCGTCCGGACCGAGTTCCTACCGGCCGGCCCGGCCCGCTGAGCGCGGGTCCGTCCGCCGCGCCCGCCGTCAGGCGCGGTGATGGCGGCCCTTGGGCTGGAAGTCCTCGTAGACGATGGTGCCGAGCGCGGCGAGGACGCCGAGCGCGGTGGTGGCGAGGGCGGCGAATCCGGCAAGACCCCAGGGGGTGCCGGTGACGGCGGCGTAGAAGGCGTTCACCACGCGAGCACCGCCCAGACGACCTTGCCGCCGCGGGCCGAGGGGCGGACACCCCAGCTCTCGGCGAGCGCGGTGACGATCGTGAGACCGCGGCCGCTCTCCGCGCCGTCGGGGGACCCGGCGGCCTCCGCCGTCGCGCGAAGGTCCTGCCAGGGCAGGTGGTCCCACACCTCCAGGACGCATCGGCCGACGCCCATGCGTATCGAGCAGGTCGGGTGGGGCATCCCCGGACCGCGAGCGTGGAGATGGGCGTTGGTGCACAACTCGCTCACCACCAGGCCGAGAGCGATCCGGGCGTCTTCGGGCACCCCGAACTCGCGCGCGAGGGACGCGGCATGGGCACGCGCCGCCCGCGGCCCGGACCCGTCCGGCAGCGCGAGCGGCGACCTCCGCGGGGACCTCCGAGAGGGGAACTGCCTTTCCATCGCGGCCATGTCGCCGTCCTTCATCCAGGTTGCCGATGTCGAGGACAGGTCTAGCCCCGCGCGGCTAGCATCGGCGCGTAAAATCTTTACTCTCTTTACTCTGGAGTTCCGGTGACGCAGCGTGCGGACATCGATCCGGAAAGATCGATTCGCGAGCGTATAGCCCATGACCTGCGCTACTTCCGAGAACGGAACGACCTCTCGCAGACCGATCTCGGAGACAGAATCGGTGCTGTAAAGCAGTACGTCTCCGGGATCGAGAGAGCGGACCCGAGGTTCAATCTCCAAGAGGGGCACGCGAAGGCCGCCGACGAACTGTGGGGGCTCCCCGGTCACTTCCTGCGGCTGGTGCGGGCGGTGAGAGAGCGTTCCGAGGAGGATTGGTACGCGGAGCACTTGCCCCTGGAGGCGAAGGCTGAGGAGTTGTTCCTCGCGCAGCTTGGGATGCTGCCGGGTCTTCTCCAGACCGAGGACTACGCGCGGGCCGTCATGTTGAAGGCGACGGGGCCCGCGAGCCTCGACCAGGGGCTCGCGGAGCGGATCGAGCGCCAGCGGATCCTTGCCCGACCTGATCCGCCGTTGGTCTTCGTCCTCCTCGACGAGGCGGCGCTCCGTCGCGTCGTGGGCGGCCGGGAGGTCATGATCGGCCAGCTCGGGCGGCTGGTCGAGCTGTCGCGCCTGCCCAACTTCTCGATCCGGGTCGTTCCGTTCAGCGTCGGATGGCATCCCGGAGTGACGTCTTCTTTCAAGATCATGCAGGTGAAGGGGCGGCGTCACGCCTACAGCGAGAGCACGGGCGGCGGTCGCCTCACGAGTCGGCCCGATGAGGTGCGACACTTTGAGCTGCGATTCCGACAGACAGGTGAAGAAGCCCTGAATCGTGATGATTCGCGGTTGCTGTTGAGCTCGGTAGCGGAAGGGTTCTGATCGATATGGAACTGGCGTTCTTCAAGTCCTCCTACAGCGAAGGGGCGCACACCGACTGCGTCGAGGCCGCGTTCGGTGAGCAGGCCCGGCACTTCCGGGACAGTAAGGATCCGGAGGGTGGGGTGCTGTCCTTCGGTCCGGTGGCGTATCGCGTCTTCATCGCGGCTCTGAAGGTGGAGTAGCCGGCGGGGTCGGCCGGTTTTCCGCTGCCGGGATACACGGCTGAAAGAGGCGGGCCTTACGGTTGCCCCATGGGGTCCGGTGTGAAACGACTGCTGGAGGATCTGGGGTCGACGGTCGTGGGCTTCGCCGTGCTCCCCGAGGGCGGCGGCGAGGTGAGCGGGGTGCACATCCACGACCCGCTGGAGGGTGAGCCCGGACTCGCGCCCGGCGCCCTCGTGCTCGGTGTGGGGCTCGACGGGTCCGCCGAGGAGCCCGTCGCGGCGCTGCTCGCGGAGCTGGCCCGCTGCGGCGCGGCGGGGCTCATGGTGAAGGCCGCGGCGCCGCCCGGCGAGGAGCTGCGCCAGGCCGTCGCCGAGACCGGGGTGGCGCTGCTCGGTCTGACCAGGGCCGCCTCGTGGGCGCAGATCGCCGCGCTGGTGCGGTCGCTGCTCGGCGAGGGGGAGACCGGGGGAGACGAGAGCGAGGCCGATCTCTTCGCGGTCGCCAACGCGGTCTGCGCCCTCCTCGACGCCCCGGTGACGATCGAGGACCGGTCGTCCCGCGTCCTCGCGTATTCCGGTCGGCAGGAAGAGGCGGACGAGTTCCGGGTCGAGACCATCCTCGGCCGACGAGTCCCGGAGCGATTTATCCGCCTTTATGAGGAGATGGGGTTCTTCCGGACGCTCTACCAGAGCTACGAACCCGTCCACCTCGACGTCCCCGGCATGCTGCCGCGCGCGGCCGTCGCCGTCCGCGCGGGCGACGAGATCCTCGGCTCGATGTGGGCCGCCGTCCGCGAGCCCCTCACCGCCCAACGCGCGGCGGCCTTCGCCGACGCCGCCAAGATCGTCGCCCTGCACCTGCTGCGCCGCCGGGCCGGCTCCGACGTCCAGCGCAGACTCCGCGCCGAACTCCTCACCACGGTCCTCACCCGCGGCGAACAGGCCGCGGAGGCCGCCGCCCGCCTGGACCTCGCCACGAACCGCGTCTGCGTCCTGGCCGCCCAGCTCACCGCCGCGGGCGAGACCCTCAGCGCCCGCGCCGAAAGCGAACGCCAGCGCTTCTGCGACGCCCTCGCCCTCCACGTGGGCGCCATCCACCCCCGCGCCGCCGCGGCCCTGGTGGGCAACGTCGCCTACGCCGTCCTCCCCCTCCCGGGCGGCCAATCCCGAGCCGTCCAGGTGGCCGAGGACTTCCTGGCGCGCGTAGGCGCCCGCCACCCCGCCAACATCGGCATCGGCCGCCTGGCCCGCTCCCTGGCCGACATCACCCGCTCCCGAGACGACGCCGACCGAGCCCTCCGCGTCCTCCGCGAACGCGGCACCACCGGCAAGGCCGTCCACTTCCGGGACGTCCACTTCGACTCCCTCCTGCTCCAGCTGGCCGACCTGGCCGCCCAGCAGGACCAGCCCCCCACCGGCCCCTACCGCCGCCTCCTGGAACACGACCGAGAACACAACACGGACCTCTGCGCCACCCTCGCCGCCTACCTCGACGCCTTCGGCAACGTCAACGAAGCCGCCGCCGCGGTCCGAGTCCACCCCAACACCTTCCGCTACCGCCTCCGCCGCCTCACCGAAATCTCCTCCCTGGACCTCACCGACCCCAACGCCCGCCTCGCCACCATGCTCCAACTCCGCCTGTACGCTCGACCCTCCCCGCCCCGAACCCCAGACGAAGCCTGACGTTCAGGGCAGCACGCCGGGCCGCCGAGAACCTCGCCGCCACCGGCCGCCTCCCCGCTCTCGCCGACCACATGCTCTGCGTGCCCACCGCCGCCCCACCCACTGGAACCCGGAAAACACCCCCTTCGCGGTCACAACCACCACTGCCCTGGACCCCGCACCCTCCTGGGCCACAACCACGCCGCCGACCTGGCCGTCTCCGCCCTGGCCCCCGGCATCACCCCCACCGACCACCGCCTCTGGCCGGACGCCCCCACCGACATCCTCCGCCCGACCACGGCGACCTGACGAAACGAGCAACGGCCCCGCCCATCAGGTGAGGCACGGGGCCGTCGGGTCTTCGGGGCAGGCTCGGTGGGCGAGTTCGGAGGTGAGGTCCTGCCAGGCGGCGCGGGCGAAGGTGAGGGCGGGGCCTTCGACGTTCTCGCTGTCGCGGACGGCGACCACGGCGCGGAGGTTCGCGTGCAGTTTCGCGGTGGCGGATCCATCCGCGTGAGGACGAGTTGGCGGGACATCCGGCCACGTAACCAGGAATCCGGGGGGTCGTCCTCGTTGGCCTCGCGCCCT
Source organism: Actinocorallia herbida (assembly GCF_003751225.1). Classification (NCBI taxonomy): domain Bacteria; kingdom Bacillati; phylum Actinomycetota; class Actinomycetes; order Streptosporangiales; family Thermomonosporaceae; genus Actinocorallia; species Actinocorallia herbida. The sequence goes on along the minus strand of NZ_RJKE01000001.1, from coordinate 8,056,533 downwards.
GCCCGGCCCTGGCCGCCCGGTCGCGCGCGTTCCGCCGGTCCGTCCGCGCCGAGCCGGCGCCGCCCGCCCGCGAGGCCGTCGCGCCCGCGCCACGGCGTGTAGTGCCCTCCTCTGCGCCGACGCCGCTCGGCACCGCCGACCACCGGCCCGGCTGCCGCTCTCGGCAGGACGCCGGTCCTCGGCGGCCGAGCCTCCTTGCCCGTCTCGGCGGCCGGGGCCGCGCCCGGCGCGCCGCCGCGTGAGCCGCCGCGCCGCGCTCCGGTGACCCCGTACCGCCTCGCGTGTCCGGGGCTGCTGTGCGGATCTACAAGTGGGGGTGGGCGGCTTGTTTGATTCGACGATGACTGTTGGTGGCGGGGTTCGGGAACCTTGTTGATCTCCTCATCCCCCCAAAGGAGACTCCGTGAAGAAGGTTCTGGGTGTTGTGGTGGCGGTGGCGCTCGCCGCGGCCGCGTGTGGGTCCGATGACTCCGAGGGCGCGCCCGAGGTGGTGAGTGGAGGGACGTTCACGTTCGCGTTGTCGGCGGATCCGGGTGCGCTGGAGCCGGCGAGTGCGGCGTTGGGCGTCACCAACACGACGCTCGGGTTCGCGTACGACCCGCTGGTGCATTCCGATGCCGAAGGGCGGATCGTGTCGGGCATCGCGGAGCGGTGGGAGCCGTCGGCGAACCAGGTGGTGTTCACGCTGCGGAAGGGCGTCACCTGCGCGGACGGGTCGGCCGTGACGGCCAAGACCGTCGCGGACTCGATGAACTACCTCAGTGATCCGGCCAACAAGGCGGTGCTGCTCGGGGTGCTCATTCCGGCGGGGATGACGGCCACCGCGGACGAAGCCGCCGGAACCGTCACGCTCGCCACGAAGGAGCCGAATCCGTTCCTGCTGGAGTCGATGACCGCCGTGTCGGTCGTGTGCGGGAAGGGGCTCGCCGACCGGAGCGTGCTCCAGGCCGGGACGTCAGGGTCGGGGCCGTATCGGCTCACCGAGGCGGTGTCCGGCGACCACTACACGTTCCAGGTGCGCAAGGACTACGCGTGGGGGGCGGGCGGCGCCGGGATCGTCGCGGGAATGCCCGACACGGTCGTGCTGAAGGTCGTCAAGGACGAGTCGACGGCCGCGAACCTCCTCACCTCCGGGGGGCTCACCGCGGGCCAGTTCACCGGGCCCGATCGCGAGCGCGTCGCGGCGCTGCCCGGCATCAAGACGGGCAGCGCGCCCGACGGGATCGGCGAGTTCTTCTTCCACCAGGGCGACGACCGGCCGGCCGCCGCGCCGGAGGTGCGCAAGGCCCTCGTGCAGGCCCTGAGCCTCGACGAGCTCCGCACGATCGCGTCCGGCGGAAACGGGGTCGCGGCCACCCACCTGACCTCCCTCGCGCCCGACCCCTGCCGGGGCGACGCCGTCACCGGGAACCTGCCCGCGTTCGACGCCGCGGCCGCCGCGAGCGCGCTGGACGCGGCCGGGTGGAAGGCCGGATCCGACGGGGTCCGCGCGAAGGACGGGAAGAAGCTGACCCTGCGCATCGCCTACCAGACCTCGGCGGGGCCGTCGGTCCAGGCGGGGCTGGAGTTCGTCGCGCAGAAGTGGAAGGACCTCGGCGTCGACACGAAGCTCGTCGGGAGCGCCGACGCGGCCTACTCCGACTCGCTGTTCAAGAACGGCGACTGGGACATGGCGTGGGTGCCGCTCGGCCTGAGCCTGCCGACGCAGCTCGGCGGCTACCTGTCCGGGGCCGCGCCCGACAAGGGCGGCGCCAACTTCGCGCATCTGGACAACGCCGAATACGTCCGGCTCTCGGGTGACGCCGCGAAGACCGTCGGGGCCGCGGGCTGCGACGGCTGGATCGCCGCGCAGGCCGCGCTGGTGAAGAACGCCGACGTCGTCCCGGTCGTGCTGCCGACCCAGCTGGTCGCGGCGAAGAACGCCGAGGTCCAGGTGATCGGCGGGATCGTGCGCCCGACGTCCATCAGGATGCTGGCGCCGTGAGGTGGGGGCGGCGCGTTCTCCGGTTCGCCCTCTCCCTGGGCGGGGTGGTCGTGGCGTCCTTCGCCATGCTCCACCTCATCCCGGGCGACCCGGTGCGCGCCGCCCTCGGCCCGACCGCGCCTCCAGAGACGGTCGAGCGGCGCCGGACGGAACTGGGGCTCGACCGGCCGCTGCTCGACCAATTCACCTCCTATGCCGGCGGGATCTTCCGCGGCGATCTGGGCGAGTCGTTCCTGTCGCGGCGGCCCGCCGCCGAGGTGATCGCCGACCGGCTGCCCGCGACCGTCCAGCTCGTCGCGGTCACGATGCTGCTGGCCTTGGCCGTCGCGGTGCCGCTCGGCATGTGGGCGGCGGCCCGCACCGAGAACGGCAGGGGCCGCGGCACCGACCTGGCCTTCACCGCGGCGACCGGGGCGCTCTCGGTGGTGCCGGAGTTCCTGCTGGCGGTCGCCATGGTCGCGGTGTTCGGGGTGACGCTCGGCTGGCTGCCCGTCGCGGGCAAGGACGGGCCGGAATCGTTCGTCATGCCCGTCCTCGCGCTCGCCGCCGGGCCGACCGCGCTGCTCGCCCGGCTGGTCCGCGCGGAGACGCTGCGCGAACTCGGCGCCGACTACGTGCGGCTGGCCCGCGCGAAGCGGCTCCCGCCCGTCCGCATCCACCTGCGGCATCTGCTGCCCAACACCCTCACCGCCACCCTGACGACCGGGGGACTCCTCCTCGCGTCGCTGCTCGGCGGGTCCGTCGTGATCGAGTACGTCTTCCAGTGGCCCGGCCTCGGCGGGGCCGCGGTCGAGGCCATCGCCGGGAAGGACTACGCGCTCGCCCAGGCCGCCGTGCTCGTCTACGGGGCCATCTCGCTGACCGTCCTGCTCGCGGTCGACCTCGCGCTCGGCCTGCTCGACCGGCGCTCGACCCTGGGGAGCCGAGGATGATCCGCAGGCCCGCCGCGCTCGCCGGGGCCGTGCTCGTCGGCGTCACCGTGGTGCTCGCGGTGATCGGGCCGTGGGTGTGGGGGGCGGAAGCCGTCCGGTTCGATCCGCGGCACACCCTGGAGGGCCACGGCGCGGCGCACTGGCTCGGCACCGACGACGGCGGCCGTGACATGCTCGCCAGGACCCTCGCCGCGACCCGGTTGAGCGTGCTCCTCGCCGCCTTGGCGACCGCGATCGGCGCGGTCCTGGGTGTCGGCCTCGGGGCGGTGCCCTCGATACTCGGCCCGCGCGCGGCGCGGCTGGTGACCGCGCTCGTCAACGGGCTCACCGCGATCCCGGTGCTGCTGCTCGCGATGTTCGCGGCGCTGGTCGCCGGGACCGGGACGACGGGCGCGGTCGTAGGGATCGGGGTGGCCTCCGCGCCCGGACTCGCCAGGCTCACCCGGACCCTCGCGGCCGGGGTGGAGGCCGCCGACTACGTCGCCGCGGCCCGGATGCTCGGCACGGGACGCGTGCGGGTGCTCACCCGGCACATCCTGCCGAACATCGCGGAACCGCTCATCCTGTCCGTCACCGCGGCCCTCGGGTACGCGCTGCTCGGGATGGCGACCCTTTCGCTGCTCGGTCTCGGCGTCCAGCCTCCCGACTACGACTGGGGCCGGCTCCTGCACGACGCTCTTCCCCGCGTGTACGTCGACCCGGAGGTGATCGCCGGTCCTGCGCTGGCCGTCGCCGTCGCGGGGATCGGCTTCACCCTTGTCGGGGAGTCCTTGGCCCGCGCCGCGGCGCGGGCCCCTGTACCGCCCGGAGCCGGGGAGAAGGCCGAACTTCCCCTTGAGCCGACTTCCCGGCCCGGGCCTTCCGCAGCCGTTCTCGACGTGCGGGATCTGACCGTCTCCTTCGGCGGCGTGACGCCCGTGCGAGGGGTCTCGTTCTCGGTGGCGGCCGGGGAGGTCGTAGGGATCGTGGGGGAGTCGGGCAGCGGGAAGAGCCTGACGGCGCTGGCAGTAGGCGGACTGGTGCCTTATCCCGGACGGGTGCACGGGGAGGTGCTGCTCGAAGGCAGGCCGCTGGGGGAGCTGTCCCGGAAGGAGCTGGGGACGAAGCTCGCGATGGTCTTCCAGGATCCGCTCTCGGCGCTGAACCCCGCGCTCCGGGTGGGGACACAGCTCGCCGAGACGGCGACCGTCCATCTGGGGATGACGCGCCGGGAGGCCCGCGCACGGGCGGTGGAACGGCTGGAGCGGACGGGGGTGCCGGGCGCTCGGGCCGCGTCGTTCCCGCACGAGCTGAGCGGCGGGATGCGGCAGCGGGCGGTCATCGCGATGGGGCTGATGGGGGACCCGCGGCTGGTCGTCGCGGACGAGCCGACGACCGCCCTGGACACGACGGTGCAGCGGCGGGTGCTGGATCTGCTGGAGGAGGTCACGGGCGCGTCCGGGACCGCGGCGCTGCTCATCTCGCACGACATCGCGGTGGTCTCCGGCCGGTGCTCCCGGGTGCTCGTCATGTATGCGGGGCGGGTCGTGGAGGAGCTGGGCGCGGAGGAGCTGCGTGAGGCCCGGCATCCGTACACGCGGGCGCTCGTGGCCTCGATCCCCGACCTGTCCACGGATCGGAGTCTTCCGCTCGCGACGATCCCCGGGGCGCAGCCGGTGCCTTCCGAGGTGCCGGAGGGGTGTGCCTTCGCGGCTCGGTGCGCGTTCGCGGACGGGGTGTGCCTTGAGGAGGCGCCTTCGTTGGTGAAGGGGGTGGCTTGCCATCATCCGGTGCGGGAGGACGCCGTGGGGTTCGTCGCGGAGGTGCCCGTGCAGGGATCGGCATCGGGGGAGGGGCTGCACGGGGCGTCACAGGGTCTTGGAGAAGGCGCCGGGGACGGGGAGGGGAGCGCGGGATGAGCCCGTGGAAGCGGCGGAAAGGCGCCTCGGCGCCTTCGGAGAGCGGGGTGACGGTCGAGGGGCTGCGTGTCCGCTATGGGGCTTTCACGGCCGTCGACGGGGTGTCCTTCTCGATCGGGGAGGGGGAGGTGCTCGGGCTCGTCGGGGAATCGGGGTCGGGCAAGTCGACCGTCGGACGGGCGCTGGCGGGGCTCGTGCCTTACGAGGGGGAGGTGCGCGGGGGAGCGCGCACCCAGATGGTCTTCCAGGATCCGTACGGGTCGCTCGACCCGCGGATGCGGATCGGCGCGGCGGTCGCGGAGGGGCTGGGCCGGGACCTCTCGCGGGCCGCGCGGTCGGCGGAGGCTCGGCGGCTCCTGGAGGTCGTCGGGCTCTCCGGCGACCTCGCCGCGCGCTACCCGCGCGAACTGTCCGGCGGCCAGCGGCAAAGGGTCGCGCTCGCCCGCGCGCTGGGCGCCCGGCCGGGCCTGCTCATCGCCGACGAGATCACCTCCGCCCTCGACGCGTCGGTCCAAGGCGCGGTGCTCAACCTCGTCCGGGACCTGCGTGACGCCCTGGGCCTCTCGGTGCTGTTCGTCTCCCACGATCTGGCGGTCGTGAGGTACGTGTGCGACCGGGTGGCGGTGCTGCGCGAGGGGCGGATCGTGGAGTGCGGGACCGTCGAACAGGTGACGGAAGTACCGGGGCACGAGTACACGAAAGCCCTGCTAGAGGCGGTCCCGCGGCTCAAGTGAACGCCCGGTGTTCGAACATACGTGCTATACTGTTCGCATGGACGTGATGACGCTTCCGGGCCTCGAAGACGCCGCGCAGATGGATCGCCTCACCCTGTCCGCCGACGAGATCTCCGCACTCGCGCTGTCCCTCGCGCACCTCGGCGCGGGCCCCCAGGCCGCCACCGCGCGGCGCGCGCTCGCCCATCTGGCCGAGCGCGGCGGGCCCGACCTCGCCGCCCTCCTCACCCCACTCGACCCCGACACCGCGCGCCGCGCCCGCGTCCTCGCCCAGGCGATCACCGAGCGCCGGGTCGTGCGCGTCCACTACGCCGACGAGAAGCGCCGGGTCTCGCACCGCGAGGTCGAGCCCGTCACCACGCTCGTGCACGGCGACCATTGGTACCTCGTCGGCTGGTGCCGCCTGCGGCACGGCGTGCGCGCCTTCCGCATGGAGCGCATCCTCGCCGTCGAGCAGACCGAGCTGCCGGCCTCTCCCCACCGCCCAGATCGTTTCCTCCCCTTCCAGGGCAAGCGCGCGCAGGGCGTCCAGGCCGCCTGAACCGGAAAGGCGCCCGCACGCCCAGGGCCTCTGCACCGAACCCCCGGAACCAGAGCTTCTGAACCGAGACCCCCCGGCCGGAGCCGCCTGACCCGCCGCCGGGGCCGCGCCGCACTCCCCCTGCGGACGGCCCCGGCAGGCCAGGCGACGCTCGTGGGGGCGGGTGGGCCGGCGGGGCCGCGGTGCGGCAGTATGTGGCTCATGCAGCTTGCGGACGGCGTGCGGACGGTCGTCACCGATCGCACCGGCGGATTCAGCACCGGCCCCTACGACAGCCGCAACCTCGGGACGAACGTGGGCGACGCGCCCCGTGCCGTCGCCAGGAACCGGGCGAGGACGGTCGCGGAGATCGGCGCCGAGGCCGCGGTCTTCATGCGCCAGATCCACGGGGTCCGGGTCGAGCGGGTCTTCGCCGCGCACGAAGGCGTCCCCGACACCGACGCGGTCTTCACCGACACCCCGGGCCTCGCCCTCGCCGCCCTCGGCGCGGACTGCCCGGGCGTCGTCGTCGCCGGGGACGGCTGGGTCGGCGCCGCTCACGCGGGCCGCGTGGGCACCCTCGGAGGCGTCGTCCCGGCCCTGGTCGAGGCGATGCGCAAGGCGGGCGCCGACGACCTCGCCGCGTTCATCGGCCCGGGAGCCTGCGGCCGCTGCTACGAGGTCCCCGAGGAGATGCGCGCCGCCTCCCCCCTGGCCATGCGCTCCACCACGAGCTGGGGCACCCCCGCCCTCGATCTCCGCGCCGCCCTCACCGCCCAGCTCGCCGACCTGGGCGTCCCCACCGCCCACGACCCCCGCTGCACCATCGAGACCCCCGAGCTCTACTCCTACCGCCGCGACACCACCACAGGCCGCTTCGCCACCTTCATCTGGCTCACCTGACCCAGCCTGCCCACGCGCCCCCGTCCTCGCGGCGCCCCTCGCCCTTGCCGGGCCCGCAGAGCGGCCCGGGCACCGGCGAGAGATCCGGAGGGACCGGCGTCTGCGGGGAGGGGTGGGGGTGGGGCGGCTTAGGGTGGTGGGATGAGACGAGGGGAGAGGCCGGAGGCCGGGGTTCACGCGATCGGGCAGGGGGAGGCCGAGCTGGTGCGGGACGGGGACCGCGGCGGCTGGGTGATCCTCATCGACGGGGTGCCGCAGTCGTATGTGGACCCGGACGATCCGACGCATCTGGATTTCGAGTACATGCGGATGCTCGGCGACATCGTCGACCACCTCGGGGTGGGGGACGAGCCGCTGGACGCCGTGCACATCGGCGGCGCCGGGTGCACCCTCGCCCGTTACGTCGCCGCGACCCGGCCCGGATCCCGGCAGGTGGTCTTCGAGCTCGACGGCGCCCTGGTCCAGCTCGTCCGCGACAACTTCCCGGTGAAGCAGATCCGCGGCCTCAAGATCAAGGTGGGCGACGGCCGCGCGGGCCTCGCCGCCCTCCCCGACGCCTCCGACGACCTGGTCGTCCTGGACGCCTTCTCCGGGGCCGAGATGCCCCTCGCGCTGGCCACCGCCGAGTTCACCCGCGACGTCGCCCGCGTCCTGCGCGACGACGGCGTCTACCTCGTCAACGTCGCCGACGGCGGCCGCCTCCCCTTCGCCCGCCGCCTTGCCGCCACCCTCCAGTCGGTCTTCCCGCACACCCTCCTCATGGCGGAGCCCGGCACCCTCCGCGGCCGCCGCTACGGCAACCTCGTCCTCGGCGCCTCCCGCGAGCCCCTCCCCATCGCCGCCCTGACCCGCATCAGCGCGGGCAAGCCCATCCCCGCCCGCTGTATGGACACCGCGGACCTCGCCCGCTTCACCTCCGGCCACCCGCCCATCCACGACGGCGACCCGGTGATCCCCCCGAACCCCCCGAAATCCACCTTCGCTTGATCGCGCCCGGGAAAGCGGTCGGTTCCTGAGCGACCGGAGCCCGCCCTCACCTGAGCGCCGCGCCCGGGAAATGGGCGGCGCCCCCGTCTCCCTGAGGCCTCAGATGGGAGAGGGGGCGCCTGGTCTTTCTGGGGAAAGTCGTGGGACAGGGGGTCAGGATCCGATCTTGCCGCCGTCGTTCTTGGTGATGACGACGGTGGCGGAGCGGGGCCGGCCGGCTGGGTCGAAGTCGGGCCAGTTGGAGACGGCGCGGGGGTTGGCCGGGGTGGGCGCGCCCCAGGCCGTCGACGCCTCACCGGGGTGCTGGACGTTGACGAAGAGGGAGCGGCCGTCGGCGGCGAAGGTGATGCCGGTGACCTCGGCCCCGCGCGGGACGGTGAGGAACCGCTTGATCTCCTTGGTCTCCGGGTCCGCGGCCAGCATCGCGCAGTTGCCGATGTTGTCGTAGCCCTTGGACGCGAGCGTCTGGGACGTGTTGGAGATGTCGGTCTGGATCCACAGGCGGCCGTCGGCGTCGAAGCCGATGCCGTCGGGGGAGCCGAAGATGTTGTCCGGGCCGAGCTGCACCGCGGGGTCGTAGGCCGGGTCGCCCGCGAGCACGAAGACGTCCCAGGTGAAGGACAGCGCGGTGTTGTCGCCGTTCTTCTCGTGCCAGCGCAGGATGTGGCCGTACGGGTTGGGCTTGCGCGGGTTGACCGTGCCGCCGTTGCCGACGCCGTTGGTCAGCGTCAGGTAGACGTCCTTGTTGTCAGGGTTGACCGCGACCCACTCGGGCCGGTCCAGCTTGGTCGCGCCGACGGCGTCGGCGGCCGAACGGGTCCGGATGAGGACGTCGGCCTGGTCCGCCCAGCCGTTGGCCGCGGTCAGCGCGCCCTTGCCGAACTCCAGCGGCAGCCACACGCCCGAGCCGTCGTCGTTGAACTTGGCGACGTACAGGGTGCCGTGGTCGAGCGGGCTCTGGCGCTTGGCCCGGCGCTTGCGCCACGAGCCGTCGCCCACGAACTTGTAGACGTACTCGCCGTCCTGGTCGTCACCGGTGTAGACGACGACCTGGCCCTTGGACTCGGTGACCGTCGCGCTCTCGTGCTTGACGCGGCCGAGCGCGGTGCGCTTCACCGGGGCGGCCTTGGGGTCGAACGGGTCGATCTCGACGACCCAGCCGAACCGGTTGGCCTCGTTCGGGTTCTTGGCGATGTCCCAGCGGGCGTCGGCCTTGTGCCAGTTGTAGCCGGACGTGGCGGTGATGCCGTAGCGCTTCTGCTCGGTCGTGGCGGTGAACGCCTCGTCCGTGCCGAAGTACCCGTTGAAGTTCTCCTCGCAGGTCACGTAGGTGCCCCACGGGGTGTAGCCGCTGGAGCAGTTGTTCAGCGTGCCCTTCGGCGCGTTGTTGCTGCGCAGCAGCGGGTGCGAGGCCCGGACGGGGCCGGAGAACTCCACCGGGGTGTCGGTGGTGACGCGGCGGTTGTACCGCGAGTCCTTCAGCTCCCACTTGCCGGATCGCTTGTCGCGCTCCAGCTTGACGACGCTGATGCCGTGCCCGGCGGTGGCCTTGTCGACCTTCTCCTGAGTGATCGTCGCGCTGCCGTCGGTGTAGTGCAGCGTCGTGTCGATGTACTCGTGGTTGAGCGCGAGGAGGCCGGACGAGCCCGTCAGCGGGAACAGGTGCATGCCGTCGTGGTGCGCGCCGATCTGCCGGCGCTGCTCGGCGGCGGTGTTGGACCCGTCCTTCTTGAACTGCGGGCCACGGCTGTGGATCGGGGTGCCCCAGGGGATGATCACCTGGGCGGAGTAGCCCTCCGGGACGCGCACGGCGTCGTCGGTGCTCGGCGCGATGGCCTCGAAGCCCAGCAGCTTCGGCTTCGGCTTGCCCGGCTTGGAGGGCTTGCCCTTGCCGCTCTTGGCGGCGGCCGAGGTCGTCATGAAGCCCGCGGCGGCGACGACGCCGCCGCCCACGATGACTGCCCTGCGGGACAGGACGTCGCGGATGTGGCGGTTGCCCGAAGGGTTGGACGGGACGTCGTCCGGGTCGACGTCGACAATGACGCGGGTCATGCGGGACTTCCTTTTTTTGCCTCTAGGTGCACGGCACATTCGTTGTGCACGCTGGTGCGGATGTTCGCTCCGCGAGCTTCGACGGCCCGGAAGACGCCAAGGGAAAACCCGGATGAACTCAGGGCAAAGTGCCGAGCAAGCCATCGAATCCTTGCTTTTCGGATATACCCACGCTGCAACGCGAGGCGGCGGCCGATCCGTCACAGGGACATGAGGACCTATCGGTTGATGGCGGGGCTCGTGGCGCTGGCGGGAATCGCGGGCCTGGCCGCGGGGTGCGGGAGCGCGAGCGCGGAGGAGCGGCGCGGCGCCGACCTGGAGGTCGCGGCGGGGGACCCGGCGGCCGCGGCCGCGGGCGACCTGGCCTTCGGCCTCGCCCTGCTGGACGCCTGGTGCGCCGCGGACCCCTCCGCGAACATCGTGCTCTCCCCGGCGAGCGTCGCCTCGGGGCTCGGCATGGCCGCGCTCGGCGCGAAGGGCGCGACCGCCGCGGAGATGTCCGAGGCGCTCGGCTGGCCCGCCGACCCGCTGCCCGATCTGCGGGCCCGCACCGCGGCGCTGCGCGCGACGCCCGGCCTCAAGGTCAGCGACCAGATCTGGGCGGACCCCGGCCCGGCCACCGAGCGGCCCTACCTGGACCGCCTTCAGACCGCCTACCGGGCGCCGCTCCGCCTGGTTCCGCTGCTCGCCGAGCCGGAGGACGCCCGCGCGACGATCAACGACGCGATCGCCGAGGACACCGACGGCCTGATCGAGGACCTCCTGCCCGAGGGCTCCCTCGGCGGCGTCCCCTGGGTGCTCACCGACGCGGTCCACTTCGAGGCCGACTGGGCGAGCCCCTTCGAGCCCGAGGACACCGCGCCGCGCCCCTTCACCACCGCGTCAGGGGGCCGGGTGGACGCCGAGTTCCTCAACCGGTCGAACCGCTACGGGTACGCGAACGAGAACGGATGGACCGCGGTCCGGCTTCCGTACTCCCGGGGGACCGTCTCCATGGTCGCCCTCCTGCCCGACGCCGACGCCGACGACACGGGCTGCGCGATCCCGTCGGCGGAGGCCCTGCGGGGTCTGGCCCTGAAGGACGAAGTGGTCTCCCTGGCCCTGCCGAAGACCGATCTGACGACCAAGCGCCAGCTCAAGGACCTCCTGGAGAAGACCGGGATGTCCCTCCCCTTCTCCGACACCGCGGACTTCACCGGCATCTCCCGGGACGCCGGGAAGCTCGCCTTCGTCCTGCACGCCGCGACCCTCCGCGTCGACGAGGAGGGCACCGAGGCCGCCGCGGCGACGGCCGTCGGGGTGGAGGCGACCGGCGCCGCCCCGCCGGACCAGCTGCTCGAAGTGGTCTTCGACCGCCCGTACCTCCTGCTCCTGCGGGACGAGGTCACGGGTCAGCCGCTCTTCCTCGCCCGGGTGGCGGACCCGACCCGGCACTGAGGACGATGGGGATGATCATTCCCCGACCCCGCGAGTGCCGATGCCCTTCACCGTGAGCCACGTCGCCGCGATCCTGCCGCTGCGCGGACGGCCCTTTGTGCCGTCCGCGCTGGCCGTAGGGGCGATGGTGCCTGATGTGCCGCTGTTCGTGCCGATCTCTTCCCGGGAGGAGACCCATGTGCTCAGCGCCGTCTTCACCTGGAACCTGGGCCTCGGCCTCCTCCTGTTGGCCGGGTTCCACCTGCTCCTCAAGCGGCCCCTGCTGCGGCTCGCCCCGCGCGCGGTCCGCGAGCGGCTCGCCGTCCCGGCCGCGGCGCTGACCTGGCGGCGCGCCTGGCTGACCGTGCCGTCGCTGCTGATCGGCCAGGCGACCCATCTGATCTGGGACGGGTTCACGCACTGGACCGGACCGTTCGTGGAGCTGTGGCCGGTGCTCAGGGAGTTCGCCGGGCCGCTCCCCTGGTACCGGTGGGGGCAGTACGGCTCGGGCGTGTTCGGCGGTCTCGCCGTCGCGGTCTTCGTCCTGCTCTGGCTGCGCCGGGCGCCGCGCGTGCCCGAACCCGGTCTGTCTCGCGCGACGGTCGCCGCGGTCCTCGTCGCGTCGGCGGCGGCGGGCGCGGTGGGGGCCGTGCTCGGGGTCGAGCGGCTGCCCGACACGCTCTACCACGACGTCAGCCACGCGATCACCGGCGCGATCGCGGCGGTCGGCGCGTGCCTGACCGCCTTCGCCGCGCTGTACTGGCTGGCGGTCGGTTTCCGCGCCACCACCGGGAGACCGGCACAATCGGCGTCATGACGAAAGATTCGCCCGGAGCCCGGCGGCTCGTGGACCTCAGCCACCCCGTCGTTTCCGGCATGGTGACGGTGCCGGGACTGCCCGGACCCGAGATCGCGCCGCACATGACGCACGCCCAGTCCAGGCCGAAGTACGCGCCGGGCACCGAGTTCCACTTCGCCCGCGTGTCCCTGCTCGGCAACACCGGCACCTACCTGGACGCCCCCCTGCACCGGTACGAAGACGGCGCCGACCTGGCGGGCATGCCCCTGACGGCCTTCGCCGACCTCGACGGCGTCGTCGTCAGGGCCGAGGACGTCACGGAGATCGGCGCGGACCGGTTCGCCGGCCTCGACGTCCGGGGGAAGGCCGTCCTGGTGCACACCGGGTTCGACCGGCACTGGGGCACCGACGTCTACCTGTCCGGCGGGCACCCCTGGCTGGCGGCCGAGGCGGCGGCCCTGCTCGTCGAGGGCGGCGCGGCGCTCCTCGGCATCGACTCGCAGAACGTCGACACCATGAAGGGCGGCGAACGCCCCGTGCACACCGCCCTGCTGGGCGCGGGCGTCCCGATCGTGGAGCACATGACGGGACTCTCGGGCCTGCCCGATTCGGGGTTCCGCTTCCACGCGGCGCCTCCCGCGCTCGTCGGGGTCGGCACCTTCACCGTCCGGGCCTACGCGGTCGTCGGGTAGCCCCGGAGCAGCGCCGATTACCGCGCAGTAGCCTTGGGCGCGTGAGCACCGACGGTAACAACCTCTTCCGGGTCGTGCCCGGACCGCCGAAGCTGGCGCTGCCCGGGCTGCTGCCGGTTTATGACCTCTATGTACGGGCGAGCGCCGAGCTCCTCACCCGCGGCGGCGCCTTGGAGGCCGAGCTGTGGCTCTCGGCCCAGCTCGGCGAACTGAGCCAGGCGGCCCCCGACGCCGAGGCGCTCGGCAAGGCGTGCAGCGATCTGATCAAGGTGCTGCGCCGCGCGGGCACCCCCGGCGCGTACGTCTTCCTCGCGGTCATGGCCGCGGTCGGCCCCGAGGAGCACAGGCCGGCCGCCGCCAAGGCCGTCGCGGACCTCACCGGCCCGCTCCTGCCCACCCCGCCCGCCTGGACGGCCGATCTCGGCCTGGCCAAGGCGGTCGACGCCTGCTCGATCGAGGACGGCACCCTCGACCGGACCCAGTACCTGGTCGAGTACCGCTACCCCGACGGGAGCGGCCACCACGCCCTGTCGATCTCCCTGTCGGCCGGTCTGCCCGTCCAGCTCGTCGCGGTCACCGACATGATGGGGATGCGCGCCGAGGTCCGCAGGGTGCTGGAGGAGGGCGAGGTCGTGGTGACCGCACTGCCCCTGCCGACCGCGTCGCTGATCCTGCGCCCGGCCTTCGCCGAACTGGAGTCCGTGCCGCGCGTGGAGCTGACCGGTCCGTTCCACGCGAACCTCCTGTTCGCCGCGCATCGGCTGGCCCTGCTGCCCTAGCGCCCGGGAAAACCGCGAGAACCGCGAGAACCGCGAGAGCCGCGAGAACCGCGAGAAGCACGGAAGCGGCGCCCGGACGAACGGGGGGCGGATCTTCCGTGCATTTTTCGCTTCCCGCGACGGCCTTCGGTAAAAGATCCGGCACTCCTGGCAGGTCGTCGGGACGTGCCTGGTCAACCGGGCAAAGATCGGGAGGCGTTCATCCTTTACCCTGGTCATGGAATGCTCATGTGATGGTCCGGGGTTGGACATAGTGCGGGCTTGATTAGGGCTCGCACGTCAGTGGTCCAGGAGGTGCTTTCGTTGGAAACCGCGATCCAGATGGTCTGTCTCGAGTGCGACACCCCGCTCGATTTCAGTGAGGACTGGGCAGACGGAGAGCTGGCCGGAATCCGGTTCGAGCACCCGGCACGCCCCGACGTCGCCTACGACCACGACCCCCTGCCCGCGCTGGCCGACCTCAGCACGCCGCTGTACAACGGCTGCGACTGCTGCGGCATCGAGTCGGCGAGCCCCGAGGGCTTCGTCAACGTGTGGACCATCGCCGCGGACCGGCCGGTCACCCTGCGCGTCGGCGACCGGACCTACCACTACTCGACCCCGTGGCGGGTCTGCGCGGCCTGCTCCGCCGCGATCGCCGACGACGACCTGAAGCTGCTGCTCCGGCGCAACATTCAGTACAACCCGGCGCTGGAGACCGTCACTCCCCAGCAGCGCGAGATGGGCCTCGCCCTCACCCGCGAGCTCCTGCTGTCCTTCCTCGCGGCCCAGCCGAAGCTGCAGAGCGCGGAACCCAGGGTCTGAGCCGCACGTTACGGGCTTGTGAAGTAGGTCACCCAGGCCGCCTTGTGGTTCCGTACGGTAAGAGGTTTACGCTTCCGCAGGGAATCCCGTCCGGACCGGCCATCCACGGTCACGCGGCAGACTGGGAGTCCCTGGCAGTACGGGTCCGACCAGACGGACACCGAACGGATAACGGGAGAGCGGGAGAACAATGTCCGACTTCGGGCTTGACCACAAAGACGGGCGGCTGCCTCTTGAGGTGACCGAGTCGACCGAGGGCCCGGGCGGGCTCAAGATCGGCAAGCTCCTGAGCGAGACCGGCTACGTGACCCTGGACACCGGCTTCGTCAACACGGCGTCCTGCACGTCCGAGATCACCTACATCGACGGCGACGCGGGCATCCTGCGCTACCGGGGCTACCCGATCGAGGAACTCGCGGAGAAGTCCTCCTTCCTGGAGGTCTCCTACCTGCTCATCAACGGCGAACTGCCGACCCCCGAGCAGCTCACCGAGTTCCAGGACAAGATCACCAACCACACGCTGCTGCACGAGCGCTTCCGCTCGTTCTTCAACGGCTTCCCCAGCTCCGCGCACCCGATGGCGGTCGTCTCCTCGGCGATCGGCGCGCTGTCGACGTACTACCCCGACAGCCTCGACCCGTTCGACCCCGAGCAGGTCGACCTCGCCTCGATCCGGCTGCTGGCCAAGCTTCCGACGATCGCGGCCTACGCCTACAAGACCTCCGTGGGCCAGCCGCTCCTTTACCCGGACAACACCCTCGGCTACGTCGAGAACTTCCTCCGGATGACCTTCGGCCTGCCGACCGAGAAGTTCGAGGTCGACCCCGAGGTCGCCAAGGTCCTCGACATGCTGTTCATCCTGCACGCCGACCACGAGCAGAACTGCTCCACCTCGACCGTGCGGCTCGTCGGCTCCTCCCACGCCAACCTCTACGCCTCGGTCTCGGCCGGCGTGAACGCCCTGTGGGGCCCGCTGCACGGCGGCGCCAACCAGGCCGTCCTGGAGATGCTGGAGAAGATCCACGCGGACGGCGGCGACGTCAAGGCCTTCGTGAACAAGGTCAAGAACAAGGAAGACGGTGTGAAGCTCATGGGCTTCGGGCACCGCGTCTACCGCAACTACGACCCGCGCGCCGCGGTCGTCAAGAAGGCCACCCGCAAGGTCCTGGACACCATGGGCGTCAACGACCCGATGCTGGACCTGGCCATGCAGCTCGAAGAGGTCGCCCTCACCGACGACTACTTCGTGCAGCGCAAGCTGTACCCGAACGTCGACTTCTACACCGGCATCATCTACAAGGCGATGGGCTTCCCGGTGAACGCGTTCACCGTGCTGTTCGCGCTGGGCCGCCTCCCCGGATGGATCGCCCAGTGGCGCGAGATGATCAACGACCCGGCGACCAAGATCGGCCGCCCCCGGCAGATCTACGTCGGCTCCCCCGAGCGTCACTACCCGGCCTAGCCGTCCCCGCCGCGCCGCCTGAGCGCGGCGCGGCACGCAAGGCCGCATGCGCCCCCGAGGCCCGTCTCCCCAGCAGGGGGCGGGCCTCGGCCAATGTCCGGCCGGGAAGATCCGGTCGGCCGGATTCGGACAGGCCGGGTCAGACCCGGGCGGAGCGGGTGCTTCCGCCGGGCAGGACGAGACCCGCGAGCCCCTTCAGCCCGGCGAGGGCGAAGGTCGTCCAGTCGAAGTAGTCGCGCCACAGCACGATCCGGCCCTCCCGGACACGGAAGGTGCCCGCCACCCAGAACTCGGCGCGGAACCCGCCGCGCACGAGGGCGTCCGTCCGGCTGGTCAGCACGGTGTCGCCGTTGGCCGCGATGTCGTGGGTGACCGCCTCGAAGCCGGTGAGGTAGCGGGTCATCAGCTTGAGCTGGCGCATGGTCGCCGCCCTGCCGCGCGCGGGCGGCAGCGGGACGTTCTGGTACAGGACGCCGGGGGCGAGCAGCCGCTCGGCCGCGGCCAGGTCGAAGGCCTCAAGGGCGGCGAGGAAGTTCTCGACGACCTTCGTGTTCTCGTCCGACATGGATCGCCCTCCAGGATTCTCCGGCACGGTGTGACTTGGATCCTAGATCTATATAAACCGGGTAGGAAATGTTGACTTACTGCGCGGTGGCTGCTTCAGTGGGCGCATGAGCGCAAGCCTGACCCGGCGCCCCAAGGCCGACCCCGGGACCCCCTCGGCCGTGACCGAGCCGAACGCGCGCCGAGGCATCGGCGCCGACCTCTACCGGGAGGCGCTGGGCGCCCACGCGGCCGGGGTCGTCGTGATCACGGGGCATCCCGAGAGCGGGCCGATCGGCCTGGCCGCGACGTCCTTCGCGGCGGTGAGCCAGGCGCCGCCATTGGTCTCCTACTACGCCGCGCACTCCTCCGGGACCTTCCCCGCGCTGAGCCGGCTGCCCTACTTCGGGGTCAACGTCCTCGCCGAGGGCCAGCGCGACATCGCCGCGCGGTTCGCCGCCCCGGGCGTCGACCGGTTCGCCGGGACGGCCTGGCGGGCCGGCCCGCACGGGGTTCCGCTCCTCGACGGGGCGGCCGTCCATCTCGTCTGCCGGACCTACGATCGGCTGGATCTGGGGGACCACACCTTGGAAGTCGGCTATGTTCTGTCCGCGGACGTGACGGGAAGCACACCGCTGCTGTATGTTCGTGGTTCCTTCGGCGGGTTCGTCCCCGACTACCGCTGAAACCCCCTGCGAGCAGGGCGATTCCAGGCCCGCGCGGAGGGCCTGGAATCGTCGCTGGTCTATACCAAAGCGTAACCGCCCTGCTCAGGCGTGCTGGAACGGTGCCGAGTTAACTTCGGGTTTACACAAGGGCAATCGACGCGAAATCGCGGCTCAGCAAACTCCCTCGTAGGCAAAACCCCGGAGTCACCAACCCTCGCACACCAGGCAAGGACATTCATGAGCGTCAAGGCTGAGTACATCTGGATCGACGGCACCGAGCCCACCGCCCAGCTGCGGTCGAAGACTCGCATCCTTGACAGTGCCGAGAAGGCGAAGCTGGAGAACCTGCCGATCTGGGGCTTCGACGGTTCCAGCACCAACCAGGCCGAGGGCACCTCCTCGGACTGCCAGCTCAAGCCCGTCTTCGTGTGCCCGGACCCGGTCCGCGGCGGCACCAGCGTTCTGGTCCTGTGCGAGGTCCTGAACGTCGACGGCACCCCGCACTCCACCAACACCCGCGCGCTGCTCTCGCCGATCGACGAGAAGTTCGCCGCGCAGGAGTCCTGGTTCGGCATCGAGCAGGAGTACACCCTGTTCAAGGACGGCCGCCCGCTCGGCTTCCCCGAGGGTGGCTTCCCCGGCCCGCAGGGCCCGTACTACTGCGGAATCGGCGCCGAGAAGGCCTTCGGCCGCCCGATCGTCGAAGAGCACCTCGACGCCTGCCTCGCCGCCGGCCTGCAGATCTCCGGCATCAACGCCGAGGTCATGCCCGGCCAGTGGGAGTTCCAGATCGGCCCGGCGGGCCCCCTCGAGGTCTCCGACCACATCTGGATCGCCCGCTACCTGATGGCCCTCATCGCCGAGAAGCACGGCGTGGTGTTCTCCATCGACTCCAAGCCCATGAAGGGCGACTGGAACGGCGCCGGCGCGCACACCAACTTCTCCACCAAGGCGATGCGTGAGGGCTACGACCCCATCATCACCGCGTGCGAGGCGCTGGGCGAGAAGTTCCTGGAGCACGTCAAGGCCTACGGCGCCGGCATCGAGGACCGCCTCACCGGCGCCCACGAGACCGCCCCGTGGAGCGAGTTCTCCTACGGCGTGTCCAACCGCGCCGCCTCCATCCGCCTGCCCTGGCAGGTCGAGATCGAGCGCAAGGGCTACCTGGAGGACCGCCGCCCGAACGCCAACATGGACCCGTACCTGGTGACCCGCATGATCACCGACACCTGCTGCACCGCCCTCGAGAAGGCCGGCCAGGTCTGATCACGCCCCGGGCGTCAACGCCCGCGTGACTCCGCGGCAAGCCCCCGTCCCCACTAGGGACGGGGGCTTTCCCGTTCCCCGGTGACGCCCGGGAGGACTCATCGTCGCTCTGCCTTCCCCGCTGCGCGCGACGGCCCCCGTCCCGGAGGGGGAAGGGGGCCGTCACGGTTCGGGTCTTGGGCCCGTCGAGGCGGGGCGGGTCAGCCGCAGTTGGCCCAGGCGGTGCCGGTCTTGCCGCCGGGCGCGCCGCCGGCGATCTTGACGCAGGTGCCGGGGGCGGAGAGGAAGACGGGGCCCGCGTAGTAGCCGTAGGAGCCCTTGTCGGTGACGGCCTTGCCGTCGGACTGGCGGGTGAGGGTCACCCAGACCGCGGACTTGGCGCCCACGGAGGCGGTCTTGAGGGTGACGGCGCAGTTCTTCTCGGTGGCCTGGCTGTAGAGCTGGTAGACGGTGCCGCCGTTGAAGGCCGCCGAGCGCTGGACGGCGTAGCCGGAGCCCTGCCCTGCCGAGTCGCACACCTGGGCGGCGGTGTAGGGGTTGGCGGCGGGCGCGGCGGGTGCGGAGGAGGTCGCGGCGGGGGTCGGAGTGGAGGACTCCTGGGCGCCGGATCCCGTGCCCGAGTCGTCCGAGCCCTTGGTCGGCTTGGCGCCGCCCTTGTCCTTGCCCTCTTTGTTGGGCTTGGTGGTCTTGTCGTCCTTGGCGGGCTTCTCGGTCTCCGCAGGGTCGCCCTGGCCCATCAGCGCGCCGCCCCCGCCACCCGACGGGGCCACGGTCACCTCGGTCCGGTCTCCCGAGGACAGCGTCCCCTTCCCGGAGTCGGTGTCCCGAGTGAGGGCCCAGCCGCCCACCCCGACGGTGAGGATCAGCGCGACCGCGCCCGCGACGACCAGGGCCGACCTGCGGCCGGACAGCGCGTCGCTCTTGCCGTCGGACGGTCCCACCTCGAACGGGTAGGGCTGCCGCGGCGGCTGCGCGGCCGACGGATAGGTCGGCACCGGGCCCGGCGGAGGGACCTGCGGGGCCGGGTAGGCCGGAGGCCGCGGCGTCAGGGGGCCGTTCGGCTGCCCGGCCTGCGCCTGCGGCGGGACGGGCAGGGGGCCCGAGCCGAGCAGCACGGCCTGCGCCTGGGCGGCGGACGGCCGGGCCGCGGCGTCCTTCGCCAGGCATCCCGCGACGACGCCGCGCAGCGGCTCGGGCAGCGCCGAGAGGTCGGGCTGGGTGGCGATGATCTGGTGGAGGATCGCGCCGATCTCCGGGGCCGCGAACGGGGAGACGCCCGTCGCGGCGAACACCATGCTCACGCCCCACGAGAACAGGTCGGTCGCGCCGGTGAGCGGGAGCCCGTTGAGCTGCTCGGGGGACATGTAGGCGGGGGTGCCGATGGCCTGGCTCTGGGTGGTCGCGTCGAGCGCGCGGGCGATGCCGAAGTCGATGACGCGCGGGCCGTCCGGTCCCATGAGGACGTTCTGCGGCTTGAAGTCACGGTGGACCAGCCCGGCCTGGTGGATCGCCGCCAGCGCCGTGAGCGTGCTCATGGCGAGGCGTTCCAGCGCGCCGCCCGTGCGGGGACCCTCGGCCGTCACCAGCTCCTGGAGGGACACGCCGGGGACGTACTCGCTGACGATGTAGGGCTGGTCGCCGTCGAGGTCGGCGTCGAGGACCTGGGCGGTGCAGAACCGCGCGACCCGCTTGGCCGCGTCGAGCTCCCGGACGAACCTGCGCCGGGCGTCGCCGTCCTCGGCGAACCTGGTGTGCAGCAGCTTCAGCGCCACCCGCTCGCCATCGCGCTCGGCGAGGTACACCGACCCCTGGCCGCCCTCACCGAGCAGGCCCGTCAGCACGTAGGGGCCGACGACCGCCGGATCCCCCGTCCGCAGCGCCCGCGCCTCAGCCATCCCCTTGCTCCCGTCCTCACCCCGGCCAACCGTCCGACCCTACTCCGAAAGCACCCCACCTACGATCTTGTTCGGGACATTCGGCCGCAATCGCCCCAAGAGAGGGGGAACTCTCCGTACGGTGTGATCCCGGTCGCGCCGGGTCAGGGGCAGGGGCCCCAGCCCGCGGAGGTGGTGCTGGTGGGGGTGCCGCCTGCGATGCGGACGCAGTCGCGGGGGGCGCGGAGGTAGACGGGGCCCGCGTAGTACGGGTCGGGGCCCTGGTCGGTGGTGGCCGAGCGGTCGGACTTTCGGGTGAGGCGGGCCCAGACGTCGGTGGGCCTGCCCAGATCGGCGGACTTCAGGGTGACGACGCAGTGGGTGCGGGTCGCGGCGTTGAAGAGGTGCACCACGCGGCCGCCGGTGAAGGGACGGGAGCGGACCACCTGGAAGCCGAGGCCGCGGCCGCCCGCGTCGCAGATCTGGGCCGCGCCGTACGGGTTGACGGTCTCGGTGGGGGTCGGCGTGGGCTTCGGGGTGGGCGTCGCGGCCTGGGTGGGGGTCGCGGTGACCGTCACGGTGGTGGTCGCGGCGGGGGAGACGGTGACGGTCTGGGTGGGTCCCGGCTTGTCCGTGGTGGCGGTCGGGGTGGCTTTGGGCTGGTCCGAGCCCCCCGCGCCGCTCCCCTGATCGGGCGGGGGCACCTGCGGGCCGCCCGGAAGGCGGGTGTTCGGCACGGTCTCCGGCGAGATCGTGACGGAGGGGTCCGTCCCCTTCGTGTCGTCGCGGGTGAGCGCCCACCCGGTGACGCCGATGGCGAGCATCAGCGCGATCGCGACCGCGATGACGATCGTCGGGCCGCGCCCGGCCAGCGCGTCGCTCTCGCCGGCCGCGGGGCCGATCTCGAACGGGTACGGCGCGCGGTCGTCGGCGTCGACGGAGGTCGGCGCGGCGGCGTGGGCCGCGTGACGGGCCCCGCGCGGGGGCGGGGGCAGGTCGATGGGCTCCTCGGGCACGTCGGGAACGGTCCCGCCGACCAGCGCCGCCTGCGCCTCGGCCGCGCTCGGCCGCAGCTCGGGGTCCTTCGCCAGGCAGGCCGCGACGACCCCGCGCAGCGGCTGGGGCAGCGCGCCGACCTCCGGTTCGTCGTTCATGATCCGGTACATGACGGCGCCGATCTCGTCGACGCCGAAGGGCGGCTCGCCGGTGGCCGCGAACACGATCGACGACGCCCAGGAGAACAGGTCGGACGCCGCGGTCAGCTGGTGGCCCGAGAGCTGCTCGGGCGACATGTAGGCGGGTGAACCGATGTTGTGGCTGTGCGAGGTGACGTTCAGGGCGCGCGCGATCCCGAAGTCGATCACCCGCGGCCCGTCGTCGCCGAGCAGGACGTTGTGCGGCTTGAAGTCGCGGTGGATGATCCCGGCCCCGTGGATCGCGGTGAGGGCCGTCAGGGTGTTGACGGCCAGGCGTTCCAGCCCCGCGCCGCCGCGCGGCCCCTCCCGCTCCACGATCTCCTGGAGGGAGACGCCCTGGACGTACTCGCTGACGATGTAGGGCCGGTCGCCGTCGACGTCGGCGTCGAGCACCTGCGCGGTGCAGAACCGGGCGACCTTCTTGGCCACCTCGAGTTCGCGGACGAACCTGGCGCGGGCCTCGGCGTCGGCCGCGAACCTGGCGTGCATCAGCTTGACGGCCACGTCGACGCCGTCACGGCTGCCGAGGTAGACCGTGCCCTGGCCGCCCTCGCCGAGGACCCCGACCAGGGTGTAGGGCCCGATGGCCGCGGGGTCTCCCGCTCGCAGGGCGTCCACCATGGTTCACTCCCGTCACGCGGTCCGAGTGCGGCTACTTTAATGGAGTGACCGCCTCTTTCCGATCTGTTTGTATGGTCTGATGAGCGAGATCACCTCTGCGGAGCAATTGCGGGAGCTCCTCGGCACGCCGATGCCCCGCGCGATCAGCAAGGAACGCGTCGCCCTGCACGATCGGGACCTGGAGTGGATCGACGCCTCCCCGTTCCTGGTGATGGCGACGGGCGACGCCGAGGGCAACCTCGACGCCTCGCCGAAGGGCGACCCCACGGGTTCCTTCGTGCACGTCGTGGACCGGCACACCCTCGCGATCGCCGAGCGCCCGGGCAACCGACGCGCCGACGGCTACCTCAACATCCTCGCCAACCCGCACGTCGGGCTGCTGTTCCTCATCCCGGGGCGCAACGAGACCCTGCGCGTCAACGGGCGGGCGAGGCTGCTGCGCGACGCCCCCTACTTCGACGAGCTCGTCGTGAAGGGCCACCGGCCGATCCTGGCCGTCGAGGTGGCGGTCGAGCAGATCTTCTTCCACTGCGCCAAGGCCTTCCTCCGCTCCGGGCTCTGGAAGCCCGAGACCTGGGATCCGGGCGTGCTGCCCTCGCACGCCCGGCTCGTCAAGGAGACCCAGAAGACCGAGGAGACCGTGGCGGAGCTGGAGGCCTACTACGCGCCGGAGAACTACGAGCGCGGCCTCTACAAGGGCTGAGGCCCTGGCGGCGGCCGAGGCCCTACCGCGGCCGGGCCCCGCGTGGCTCAGGCTCCTCGGCGAGGCCGAACAGCGGTAGGCAGGGTGCCAGGCCGGTGATCTCGGTCTCGACCCCGCGGTGCGCGCTCCAGGACTCGCGGTCCACGAGGTAGAGGGTGTCCTCCACGGGGCGGCCCTGGACGGCGGAGAACCTGCGGCCGTTCTCGCGGTAGCCGACGCGGCGTGAGACGGCGTGCGAGGCCGGGTTGTCGGTGTGCGCGGCGCTGCCCACGGTGCGGGCGCCCAGGCCGGTGAAGGCGAGCTCGAGGATCGCCGCGCGCATCTCGGTGCCGTGACCGCGGCCCTGGTGGGCCAGGCCGAGCCAGGAGCCGGTCTCGGCGTGGCGGGCGACGGTGAAATCCTGGGCGTAGAGCTCCTGGATCCCGATCGGAGAGCCGTCGGCGAACACGGTGAGCGGCAGCTTCCAGTCCTGCGCGGTCCAGCCCGCCAGGCAGCGCCAGGAGTACTGGAGGACGTTCCGGGCGACCTTCTCGGGCGGGGCGTCGGTCCACGGGAACGCGAACGGCATGAGGTCCGGCGGGTGGACGCCCGCGGCCGCGACCTCGGCCAGCGCGTCGAGCTCGCTGTCGCGGGGCAGGCGGAGCTCCAGGCGCGGGGTGCGCACCCGGAGTCCGAAGATCGGCCAGTGCTTCATGAGACCCATCGTGGTCCGTACGGCACCGTCTGTCACCCGGTTTTCCGCGGCTCCGTCCTCGGGAGGTCCGGGTGCGCGGGGCCCGGCCGCGCGGCTGGGGAGAGGTAGTCGGCCCACCCCTTGGCGGGCGCCTTGCCGACGGGCAGGGCGCGCAGCGCGGCGAGGACCGCGGGATCCTGGAGCTCCAGCCACGCGACGAGCTGCTTGAAGGAGACGAACCGGACATCGGGCCGCCGCGCGTTGCGGGTGAGGAGCTCGTGGACGGCTTCGAGGTGGATGCCGCCGTTCCAGTGCGCGAAGTGGTTGCCGAGCACGAGCGGCGCGCGGTTGCCCCGGTAGGCGCGCTCGAATCCGGCCTGGAGCACCGCGCGCGCCTCCTTGCGCCAGTGCGGCCGACGGTGGGCGCTGCCGTAGAAGCCGTGCGGGATCTGGGCGCGGAGGATGTCGTGGTCGGTGCCGCGGACCTCCGCGGCACGGCCGGGGAACGGCAGGGTCTGCACGGGCAGCCGCCACAGGCCCCGGTTCCGCCGCGGCCACACCTGACGGCCCGTGCCGCTGGCGTCGTACTTCCAGCCGAGCTGCCGGGCCGCCTTGCGCAGGGTCCGGCCGCCGCCGAGGCAGGGGGTGCGTCCGCCGACGAGTTCGGTCCCGTAGTCGAACGGCAGGGGCGGCAGGTCGGTGAAGCCGGTGTGGGTCTTCCAGGAGCCGACGAACCCGACGGCCTGCCGTATCTCGCGCTTCCAGTCCGCGGCGGTCCAGGTGCGCACTCCCGACCTACCGCAGTAGTGCCCGTTGAACTGGGTGCCTATCTCGTCGCCCTCCCGCCAGGCGAGGCCGAGGTTGAGGACGGTGTCGCGGATCTGCCGGTCCGTCAAGACGCCGAGGTCGGAGGCGCCGGCGGCCCGGTGAGGCGGCCGGTAGAGGTGCCGTCGCCGTTCCGGCAGCAGATACAGCCCGGACAGGAAGAAGGTCATGGTCGCCCCGTTCAGTCGGGCCGCCTGCCGGACCCGCGCGAACGTCCCGTCGGTCGCGCCCGCCCCGTCCCAGGACAGGACGACGAATTGCGGAGGCGCCTCCCCGGCCTTGAGCCTTTCCGGCGTCCACCCCTGAGGTTGCGGTCCTCCGTCGACCGAAGACCCGTCACCCGTCGCCACCGGCGTCGCGCCCCGCGCGGGCCTCCCGGGCGTGTCGGCCGGGTCGGAGATCCCGCACCCGGCCAGGAGCGCCCCCCCGAGCCCCCAGGCCGTCCACTTTGTCCAGCGCCGCACCCTGTCCCCCCGCCGTCCCCGTCCTCGTCCTGGGGGCCGAGGATCCCGAACCCTTGAGCCGCACTGCACGCTCTTGGCGAATCGTCCCCGAATGTTTGCCCGAACCTGACGGGTGGCGCGCGAGGAGGACGCGCGATCGCGGCGCGTGCCGGGGGAGCCCGAGTACGGGCTGATCGACTGGGAGACCTTCCCGGAAGCGTCGGCGGAGCCCGTCGTGCGCAAGGGGCGGCGGCCGGAGGGGAGAAACCAGCGGGCGTTCATCCTGATCGTGGTCGTCGGGTTCATCTTGACGGCGGCGATCGCCGCGGGCTCGTTGGGCGCGGCGTTCCTTGAACCCGAACAGTGGCGGCGGCCGGCTCCTGAGGTGAAGGAGGTCCGCATGTGGGCCTTCTTCACCGCGGGCCCGATCATCGGCTACTTCTTCGCCTTCCACCAGGATCACAGGCGGTGAAGGCCCCGGGCCTCGCGGCCCGGGGCCGGCCCGCAGGACCACGCGGGCGCGGGAGGGCTCCGCACACGGAGGGCGCGCCGGGCGCCGGACGGGCCCGGAACCGGCGGGGGGTCAGCGGGGGGTGCCGTCTCGGGTGAAGGCGCGGCGGGCGTGGGGGGTGTAGCGGAGGGGGAGGGGGAGGACGTTCCAGAGGCCGTCGAAGCGGCGGACGGTTCTGGCGAAGGTCCGGTAGCGGCGTTCGTCGGCGGGGGACCAGGGCAGGTCGAGGATGCGCCGGGTCTCCGGGGGCAGGCCGCCGACGGTGAGGAAGCGGGCGACGGCGTTGGCGGGGGCGCCGAGGACGCGCCAGACGGGGGCGGGGATCCGCTTCGGGCGGGGGAGCCCCTTGGTGGCGTAGCCGACGCTGTAGCGGGCCGACTTGTGGGCGGTGACGCGCTCGGTGAGCATCCGGTGCCAGTACTCCTGGAAGTCCGCCCAGGTCTCGGGCACGGCCCGGTCGCTCACCCCGTACATCGCGTACCAGGTCTTGGATTCTTCGTAGAGGGCGTTCTTCTCGGCCTCGGTGAGCCGCCGGATGAAGGTCTCGGTGCCGTACATGAGGTGGTCGAAGAAGGTCGCGTGGGCCCAGAAGTAGATGTCGGGATCGAGCGCGTGGTAGCGGGTGCCGTCCGGCATGACGCCCTTGATGTCGCGGTGGTAGTCGCGGACGGTCGTGCCCGTCGAGGGGGCCCCGGAGCCGCCGTAGACGGTGTTGAGGATGGGCCCGGCCGAGCGCATGAGGCGGCCGAAGGTGTCGGCGAAGAAGACCGAGTGGTCGAGGACGCCCTGGCCCAGCTCGGGCAGCATGAGCTGGAGGATGCCGGCCCGCGGCCCGACGAGCAGGGTCCGGTTGTCGCCGAAGAAGCGCCAGGTCAGGGAGGTGGGGCCGAGGGGCTGCACGGGTGACTCCTCACGAGGGCGGTGGTCGGCGGACGGTTTCCGCGGAATAATCTGGTGGCGACCGCCACCGACTATGGTTTTCCGGGGCCGAGGCGTCAAGATGGGGGGCGATGGGATCTCCGACACGTTCGTACCGGGGCCGCTCGGCGGCCGAGCGCACGGCAGAGCGGCGCGAGCGGCTGCTGACCGCGGCGCTGGAGTCGTGGGGGGACGGCGGCTGGGCCTCGGTGACCATGCGCGGCGTGTGCGCGCGGGCCGGGCTGAACGACAGGTACTTCTACGAGAGCTTCGCCGACGTCGAGGCGCTCCTGCTGGCCGTCTACGACCGCGCGCTGGACGACATGGTGCGCCATCTGGACCGGGCCGCCTCCGCGCAGCCCGACCCGCGGCTGCGGCTGCGCGCCTCGGTCGCGGCGTTCGTCGGCGCGTTCACCGCGGATCCGCGCCGCGCCAGGGTGGGCCTGGCCGAGCCCGCGGGCAGTCCCGCGCTGGAGCGCAGGCGCAGGGCGACCTACGCGATGTTCGCCGAGCTGGCGCGCGGGGAACTGAGCCCGGCCGACGCCGCGGGGTTCGACACCGCGATGTTCTTCGCGCTCGGCGGCGCCGCCGAACTGGTGATCCGCTGGCTGGAGGGCACCCTTCCGCTGACGGCCGGGGAACTGGAGGAAAGGGTCGCGACACTCGTGCTCGCGGTCGTCGCGCCCCATCTGTGACTGCCATGATCACGGCATGCGCATCGTCATCGCGGGCGGCCACGGTCAGATCGCCCTTCACCTGCTCCGCCAATGGCCCGACGGCTCTGCCGCCGGCCTCGTCCGCAATCCCGTCCACCTCGCCGACCTGGAGGCCGCGGGCCAGTCCGGGCTGGTGCTCGACCTGGAGCGCACGACGGTCCAGGAGCTGGCCGGGGCGATCGACGGCTTCGACGCCCTGGTCTTCGCCGCGGGCGCGGGTCCGGGCAGCGGCGCCCCGCGCAAGCGGACCGTGGACCAGGACGCGGCGATCCTGTGCGCCGCGGCGGCCGAGCGCGCGGGGGTGGACCGGTTCGTCCAGATCTCGGCGATGGGCGCCGACACCACGCCGGATCCGGCCAAGGACGAGGTGTGGGCCGCCTACATCGAGGCCAAGGCCAACGCCGAGGCCGATCTGCGCTCCCGCGACCTGGACTGGACGATCCTGCGCCCCGGCCTGCTCACCGACGACCCCGCCAAGGGCCGCGTGCTCCTCGCCCCCGACACCGGCCGCGGCGCCGTCCCCCGCGCCGACGTGGCGGCCGTCATCGCCGCGATCCTGGGCCAGGGCACCGGCGTCCGCCAGACCCTCGAGCTCATCGAGGGCGACACCCCCGTGGACGAGGCCGTGGCCGCCGTCTGACGCCTTCAGCGGTGGATCGGGCCCCGGGTCCTGGCCAGCGGGGTCGTGCTGCCCGACCAGCGGGTGGCGATGATCTCGGCGGTGATGCTGATGGCCGTCTCCTCCGGGGTGCGGGCGCCCAGGTCGAGGCCGATGGGGGAGTGCAGGCGGGCCAGGTCGGCTTCGGTGAGGGAGGTCGCGCGGAGGCGGTTCAGCCGGTCGGCGTGGGTGCGGCGGGAGCCCATCGCGCCGACGTAGGCGACGGGGAGCCTTAGCGCGACCTCCAGCAGCGGGATGTCGAACTTGGCGTCGTGAGTGAGGACGGCGAGGACGGTCCGGCCGTCGATCCGGCCCGCGGCCGCCTCGGCCGCGAGGTACCTGTGCGGCCAGTCCACGACCACCTCGTCGGCGTCGGGGAACCTGCGGCGGGTGGCGAAGACGGGACGGGCGTCGCAGACCGTCACGTGGAAGCCGAGGAACGAGCCGGCGCGGGCGAGGGCCGCGGCGAAGTCGATCGCGCCGAAGACGATCATGCGGGGCCGGGGCGCGTGCACCTGGACCGCGAGGGTGAGGTCGCCGTCGAGCCGTTCGCCGTCGCGGCCGTAGCGGAGCGTCCCGGTGGTCCCGGACGCGAGCAGGCCCCGGGCGTCGTCGACGGCCGCCTCGTCCAGCCGGGCCGACCCGAAGGTGCCTTCGGCGGAGTCCGCGCGGATCACCATGCGGCGGCCGAACGCGGCGGCGTCGGGCGGGTCCACGCAGGTGGCGACGGCGACGGGCACCCCCGCCCGGATGTCGGCGACGACCCCGTCGAGCCGGGGGAAGGTCTCGGGGCTCACCCGCTCGATGTAGACGTGGATGGTCCCGCCACAGGTCAGGCCGACGGCGAAGGCGTCGTCGTCGCTCACCCCGTACCGCTCGAGGACGGGCACGGCGTCCGGATCGGTGGCCGCGTCACGGGCCAGATCGTAGACGGCCCCTTCGACGCAGCCGCCCGACACGCTGCCGAGGGCCTCGCCGGATTCCGACACCAGCATCGACGCACCCGGCGGGCGGGGCGCCGACTTCCACGTCTCCACGACCGTCGCGAGTCCGGCCGGGCGGCCGGCCGACCACTGCGCGAACAGGTCGTCGAGGACGTCACGCAAGAGGCACGTCCAGATCGGTGCCGTCGGCGATGTCGTCGCAGGGCACCCGCTCGTGGTCGTGCAGCTTCAGGTAGGGCCTGGCCCCCACGTCCCCGATGGCGAGTTCGGCGACGCCCGCCCAGTGGTCGTGGCCGAGGACGACGGGGTGCCCCTGGCGGCCGTCGTAGGTCGCCACGCGCAGGGTCTGCGGTCCCGCCCCCTCAGCGACCCGCTGGACCGCCTCCGGGGTGATCCACGGCGTGTCGACCGGCAGCACCACGACCGCGTCGGCGGACAGCGCGGCGAGCCCGGCGCGCAGCGACGAGCCCATGCCCGACGCCCAGTCGGCGTTCACCACGACGATCACGCCGGGCAGCGGCGGCACCCGGCGCGCCTCCGCGCCGAGCACCGCGACCACCGGGCCGCACCCGGCCTCCCGCAGGGTCCGGACGCCGTGCTCGACGAGCAGGAGGTCCGGGTCGCCGGGGGTCGGGACGAGCGCCTTGGGCATGCCGTAGCGCCGTCCCGCTCCCGCGGCGAGCAAGAGGCCGGGGATCGCCATCAGTCCTCCTGGAGCGCGTTCCACCGCGCGGCGAGATCCGCGCGGGACTGCGGGGGGAGGGTGCCGTACACACGGAAGCGCGCCATGCCCCCGTCGGGGAAGATGTCCAGCCGCACCGCGTCGACGGGCCGGTCGGCGGTGACCCGGAACCGGTGCCGGGTGTCGGGCTGGAGCTTGACGGGCTCCAGTAGGACGGGCCCGTCAAGCGCGCTCACCTTGGCGCTTCCCGGGCAGTTGCCCTTGAAGTGCGAGGTGTCCAGCTCGATCAGCTGCGGCAGACCGGGGGCGGCCAGCTTGACCTCGACCCAGTCGTTGCCGTTGTCGCGGCGGCGCTTGGTCTCCCAGCCCTCGCCCATGGTCCGGGCGAGGCCGGGCAGGAGGAGCTGGTTGGGCGAGCCGTAGAACCGGTCGGACGCGTCGGTGACGGCGCCGCCGTGCTCGGCGGCGGCGAGGTCGAACACGTCGGGGACGAGCGACGGGTCGATGACCGGGGTCCCGTGCACCCGCAGCCGGGCGACGCCGCCGTCGGGGTAGATGTTCAGCCGCACATGGGTGACCAGGCGCGCCGACGGCACCGGGAAGGAGTTCTCGGTGTCGCCCTCCAGCTCGGAGCGGGGGATGACCGGGAACCAGGTGGCCTTCTCCAGCTCCTCGGCCGACGGGTAGTCGGGCAGGAAGCAGCCGTCCACCGACGCCTCGGTCGGGTAGTTGCCGGTGAAGAACGCGGTGTCGACGATGATGTTGCGCAGCACCCCGGGCACGCCGAGCCGCACGATGGCATGGTCGTGTCCGGGCTCGCGGCGCCGCCGGGTCTCCCAGCCGTCGTAGACCTGGCCCTTGTGCCCGAAGGTCGCCAGGGTGAAGGTCGGGCGGTGCGGGTTGATCAGGTTCTCGCGGTCGGCGAAGAACTCGTCGTTGGCCGAGACGACGGTCCCGCCCATCGCGCGTGAAGCCAGATCCAGCAGTTCAGTGAACAACGCTTTCCTCTCGGTGCAGGAACCGTCCGGCGGGCTCGCCGCCGGTCGGCGCGCCGCGCAGCCACGTCGTGTGGACGACGCCGCGAAGGGTCCTGCCGTGGTACGGCGTGACGGGATTGCGGTGGAAGAGGCGTGCCGCGTCCACCGTGAACTCCTCATCCGGGGCGAACGCGACGAGATCCGCGTCCGCTCCTACCGCGATCCTTCCCTTCGCGGGCAGTCCCACAAGATCGGCGGGTGCCCGGCTCATCCATGCAACGAGAGTACTGAGTGGAATGTCGCGTTTGGCGGCCTGCGTCCACATGACGGGCAGTCCCAGCTGCACTGAGGCGATTCCGCCCCAGGCTGTGGCGAAATCTCCCTCTTTGAGATCGGGAGTGCAGGGAGAGTGGTCGGAGACCACGCAGGTGATCACCCCCTCCTTGAGCGCCTCCCACAGGGCGTCCTGGTGGGCGCCCTCCCGGATCGGCGGGCAGCACTTGTACTCGGTCGCCAGCGCCGGGACGTCCTCGGCCCGCAGCGTCAGGTAGTGCGGGCACGACTCGGCGGTGATCCGCACCCCGTCGGCCTGGGCCGCGCGCAGGTGCGGCAGCGCGTCGGCGGCGGCCAGGTGCAGGATATGGGCGCGCGCGCCGGTCCGGCGGGCCGCCTCGATGACGGTCCGGACGGCGGCGGCCTCGGCCTCCGGCGGCCGGGACGCCACGAAGTCGGGGAACGCGGGGCGCGACTCGCCGACCAGGGACGGGTCCTCGGCGTGCACGATGAACAGGGCGTCCACCGTCCGCATGGCCTCTTCCAGGCCCGCCGGGTCCAGCGGCGGGAACTCCGGGACGCCGGAGTCGATGAGGAAGCTCTTGAACCCGAACACCCCGGCCTCGTGCAGGGCCGCGAGATCTCCCGCGTTGCCGGGGATCGCCCCGCCCCAGAACCCGACGTCCACGTGGATCTGGCCCTCGGCCGCCTTCTTCTTGACGGCCAGGGACGCCACGTCGACGGTCGGGGGCAGCGAGTTCAGCGGCATGTCGACGATCGTCGTCACCCCGCCCGCGGCCGCCGCCCGGGTGGCGGTCGAGAAGCCCTCCCACTGGGTGCGGCCCGGCTCGTTCACATGGACGTGCGTGTCCACCAGGCCCGGGAGCAGGACGAGGTCGTCGGAGAGGCCGGTGACGCCTTCGACGTCGGCCTCGTAGGGGAGGATCGCGGCGATCTTCCCGTCCCGGACCACGACGGTCGCGGGTCCCTCGCCTTCGGGCAGCAGCACCCGCTTCGCGCGGACCGCCTTCAACGGGCCGCTCTGCGCGGTCGTCACAGCGCCTCCAGGGTGGTCGAAGGGAAGGGCAGGTCGGACGGGTCGAGCGCGCCGCAGTCCAGGGCGCGCCGCAGGTAGGACGCCAGGGCGCGGGCCGTGGCGGGTTCGTCGAGGAACCCGCTCTCGGTCCGGTTCAGGTAGGCGTCGAGCCTTGTGACGGCCTCGTCCGCGCCCTCCCGGTAGAAGGCGTAGTTCGCGGCGAACCGGGTCGGGAGCTGCGCCGGGTGCAGGTCCCAGCCCTGGTAGAAGCCGCGCTCCAGCGAGCGGCGGACCAGCCGGGAGTGCAGCGCCCAGGCGTCGCGGGTCCGGTCGCCGACCGGCATGACGTTGGTCGAGCCGTCGCTGAGCCGGACCCCGGTCAGCGCGGCCGCGGCCTGCATGACGGCCTTGGCGTGGTCGGCCGCGGGGTGGTCCATCGCCTGGTAGGCGGCGGCGATCCCGCACGAGGCCGAGTAGTCGTAGGTGCCGTAGTGCAGCGCGGTGCAGCGGCCGGCCGAGGCGTGGATCATCGGCGCGACCAGCGCGGTGCCGTCCGGGCCGAGGATCGACTGCGGGGTCTCGATCTGGATCTCGAACCGCAGCTCGCCCGGGGTGGACTCCAGCGCCGCGCAGAGCGCGACCATCGCCTCGACCTGGGCCACCGAGGTGACCTTCGGAAGGGTGACGACGAAACCGGCGGGCACGCCGCCCATCTCGTCGAGGAGGATCTTCAGGGTCCGGACGGCCCGGCGCCGGAGGTCGGCCTCCAGGCACTTGATCCGGATCCCGGAGAAGGGCGTGGTCCCCTCGGCCAGGAACTTGGCCGCCGCGCGGGCGTGCGCGTCCTCCTGGGCGTCGTCGCGGCGGCCGTAGCCGTCCTCGAAGTCGATCCGCAGGTCCTCGATCGGCTCGTCCGCGAGCTTGGCGCGGACCAGGCCGTCGAGGTCGGGGGCGTAGGGCAGGCCGTGCTCGTCGAGCGCGGCGAGCGCGAGGCCGCCCCACGCCGCCGGCAGGTCCGCGGTGACGCGGTCGGCCGGGACATAGACGGTGTGCACGGGCTGGCGGCCCGGCCTGTCGCCCGGATAGCGCGCGGCGAGATCGGCGTCGGCCGTGGCCAGCCGAGCGTCGAGTTGGTCGTAGATCTCTTCTAGCATGTGGTTCCCGTGATGTGCTCAGGTCGCACGGGCACCCTGGTGAGAGCCGTGCCCGTCGCGGCGCGGACGGCCGCGACGACCGCCGGGGTCGAGGAGATCGTCGGAGGCTCGCCCACCCCGCGCAGCCCGTAGGGCGCGTCGGGATCGGCGAGTTCCAGGATGTCCAGCGACATCGGCGGCATGTCCATGATCGTGGGTAGCAGGTAGTCCGTGAACGAGGGGTTGCGCACTATCCCGTCGACCACCTGGATCTCCTCGAACAGCGCGAGGCCCAGACCCTGCGCGGTGCCGCCCTGGATCTGCCCTTCGACGGCCTGGGGATTGACGGCCTTGCCGACGTCCTGCGCGGTCGCGATCTCCACCACCCGGACCAGGCCGAGCTCCACGTCGACGTCCACGGTCGCGCGGTGCGCGGCGAAGGCGTACTGGACGTGCGCGTTCCCCTGGCCGGTCGCGGGGTCCAGCGGATAGGTGCGCTTGTGCCGCCACTCGACGGTCTCCTCGAAGGCGTCGCCGCCGAGCAGGTCGGCGAGGGAGGCCACCGGGGCGCCCGAGGCGTCCACGACCTGCTCGTCCTCCAGCCGGAGGCCGGGGCCGGCGGCCTCGCTGAGCCCGGCGAGCACCCTTTCCCGGACCGCCTCGCACGCGGCCTTCACCGCCCCGCCCGTCACATAGGTCTGGCGGGAGGCCGAGGACGAGCCCGCGGAGCCCACCGCGGTGTCGGCGGGCGCGATCGTCACCCGGGAGACGCCGAGTTCGGTCCGCGCGATCTGCGCGAGGACCGTCACCAGGCCCTGCCCGACCTCGGCCGCTGCGGTGTGCACCAGGACGGCCGGGCGGTCGCCGACGAGTTCGAGCCTGACGCGCGCGGTGGAGTAGTCGTCGAAGCCCTCGGAGAACCCGACGTTCTTGATCCCGATCCCGTACCCGACGCCGCGCACGACGCCCTCGCCGCGCGTGGTGTTGGCGGTCCCGCCCGGCAGGAGGTCGGCAGGGTCCGGCGCGGGCCGCCCCTGCACCAGCCGCAGCAGCTCCGCGACGGGCGCGGCCCCTTCGACGAGCTGGCCCGTCGGCATCCGGTCGCCGACCTTGAGCGCGTTGCGCACCCGGACCTCCACCGGGTCCACCCCGACGGCCTCGGCCAGCCGGTCCATCTGCGACTCGTACGCGAAGCACGCCTGCACGGCGCCGAAGCCGCGCATGGCCCCGCACGGAGGGTTGTTGGAGTAGACGACCTCGGAGTCCATGACGACGTTGGGCACGTCGTACGGGCCGATCCCGAGCGCCGCCGCGTTGGCCGCCACGGCGGGCGACGTCGAGGCGTAAGCACCCCCGTCGAGCAGGATGCGCGCCTTGACGTACACGAGACGGCCGTCGGCGTCGGCCCCGTGCTCGTACCAGAGACGGGCGGGATGCCTGTGGACGTGCCCGAAGAACGACTCCTCGCGGCCGTAGACCATCTTCACCGGGCGTCCCGTGCGGAGCGCCAGCAGGCAGGCGTGGATCTGCATCGACAGGTCTTCGCGCCCGCCGAACGCGCCGCCCACCCCGGCGAGGGTGAAGCGCACCTTCTCGGGGGCGAGGCCGAGGCTCATCGCGACCTGGTTCCGGTCCGAGTGCAGCCACTGCGTCGCCACGTACAGGTCGACGCCCCCGTCGTCGGCGGGGACGGCGAGGCCGGACTCAGGCCCGAGGAACGCCTGGTCCTGCATCCCGACCTCGTAGAAGCCGCTGACGACGACCTCCGCCGCCGCGGCCGGGTCGCCCTTGCGGATCGGCACGTGCCGCAGCAGGTTCGGCCGATCGGCGTGCACCCGCGGCCCGTCCGGCGGCACCGCGGCCTCGGGGTCGGTGATCGGCGGGAGCACCGCGTACTCCACCCGGATCGCCGCGGCCGCGCGGGCCGCGGTCTCGGGATGGTCGGCCGCCACGATCGCGACGGGCTCTCCCTGGTAGCGCACCTCGTCGAAGGCCAGCACCGGCTGGTCGGGGACCTCCAGGCCGTAGACCTTGCGGCCCGGCACGTCCTCATGGGTGAGGACCGTCCGGACCCCGGCGATGGCGAGGGCGGGCCCGACGTCGATGGCGGTGATCTTCGCGCGGGGGTGCGGGCTGCGCAGCGTCGCGCCCCACACCATCTGGTCCGCCCACAGGTCGGACGAGAACGCGAACTCCCCGGTGACCTTGAGCCGCCCGTCCGGCCGTGCCGGACTGCTCCCGACCCCCGCCTCGACCGCCGCGGCGAGTCCCAGATGCGTGGTCATCGGCTCCTCCTTCGCGGAGTTCCCCGGGGCGTCATACGGCGGTTCCGGCGAGGCGGGTGCTCGCGCGGGTCAGGGCGGCGGTGAGCGCGCCCTCGTCGGCGGTGGTGAGGCGACCGTCACGAACGACGAGAGCGCCCGCGACGAGCAGGGCGGCGAGGGGCGGTTCCGCGCCCAGGACGAGGGCGGCGACCGGGTCGGCGATGCCCGCGTGGGCGAGGGTGTCCAGCCGCCACAGGGCGACGTCGCCGAGCTTGCCGGGCTCCAGGGAGCCGATCTCGGCCTCCCGGCCCAGGCAGCGGGCGCCGCCCATGGTGCCGAGGCGCAGCGCCTCGCGCGCGGTCATGGCGGCGGGTCCGTCCGCGAGCCGGGCGAAGTACAGGGCCTGGCGGAGTTCGGGGGCCAGCCGCCCCGCCTCCTGGGAGGCGGCGCCGTCCACGCCGAGCCCGACGGGCGCGCCCGCGCCGAGCAGCGCCCGCACCGGGGCGATGCCCGCGCCGAGCCTGCCGTTGGAGCTGGGGCAGTGCGCGACGCCGGTGCCGGTCGCGCCGAGGGTGGCGATCGACTCCGGGTCGAGGTGGACGGTGTGCGCCAGCCACACGTCGGGGCCGACCCAGCCGAGACGCTCGGCGTACTGCACGGGCGTGCAGTCGAAGCGCTCCCGGCAGAACTCCTCCTCCTCGAGGGTCTCGGCGAGGTGCGTGTGCAGCCGGACGCCCTTGGCCCTGGCCAGCACGGCGGCCTCGCGCATGAGGTCCTCGGTGACCGAGAACGGAGAGCAGGGCGCGACCGCGACCCGCAGCATCGAGGCGGGGGAGGCGTCGTGGTGGGCGTCGACGGCCTCGGCGGTCGCCGCCAGGGCGGCCTCGGTCGTCTCGACGATGTGGTCCGGCGGCAGCCCGCCCTGGGAGGCGCCGAGGTCCATCGAGCCGCGGCACGGGTGGAACCGCAGCCCGATCGTCCGGGCGGCCTCGACCTGGGCGGCGAAGACGTCGCCGCCGTCGCGCGGGTAGACGTAGTGGTGGTCGGTGCTGGTCGTGCAGCCCGACAGCGCCAGCGTGGCGAGGCCGGCCCCGGTCGTCGCGTGCGCGATCTCCGCGTCCAGCAGGCCCCAGACGGGGTAGAGGGCCTTCAGCCACTCGAAGAGGATCGCGTCCTGGGCCAGCGCGCGGGTGGCCCACTGGTACAGGTGGTGGTGGGTGTTGACCAGGCCCGGGGTGGCCAGGCAGCCCGTCCCGTCGACGACGAGGTCGGCGAGGCGCGGGGAGGGCCCTTCCCCGACCGACGTGATCACGCCGTCCTCGATGAGCACATGGCCGCGCGCGTGCTCGGTGCCCGCCGCGTCGACGGTGGCGATCGCGGCGTTCTCGATCAGTGTGGAGGTCATCGGCTGCCGCCCCTCTCCGCGGCCGCCAGGCGCACCGCGTCCATGATCTTCTCGTACCCGGTGCAGCGGCACAGGTTGCCCGCGAGCGCCTCGCGGATCTCCGGGTCGGACGGGTCGGGCACCCGGTTCAGCAGGTCGTGCACCGCCACGACGAGGCCCGGCGTGCAGAACCCGCACTGCACCGCGCCCGTGCGCAGGAACGCGCGCTGCACGGGATCGAGGTCGTCCCCGTCGGACAGGCCCTCCACCGTGACGATCTCGCGGCCCGCCGCCTGGCCCGCCGCGACCAGGCACGCGCACACCGCGACCCCGTCGAGGTAGACCGTGCACGAGCCGCACTCGCCCTGCTCGCAGGCGTTCTTGCTGCCGGGCAGGCCCAGCCGCTCGCGCAGGACGTACAGCAGGCTCTCGCCCTCCCACACGTCGTCGGCGGTACGGGTCGCTCCGTTGATCCTGCAGGTCACCCGCATAGCTCGCTCCAGGCCCAGGTGAGGGTGCGGCGTGCCAGGACGCCGAGGGTGTGCCGCCGGTAGGCGGCGGTGCCGCGCACGTCGTCGATGGGCGAGGCGGCCGCCGCGACGAGCTCGGCGAACCGCGCGGTGAGGGCCGGGGGCAGCCCGGGGTCCCGGGTGGCCCACGGCAGCGCGGCGGCGGCGAACGCCTCGGCCTCCGGCGCGCGCAGCGGGGTCGGCCCGGCCGACCCGATCCCGGTGCCGACGGTCCCGTCCGCGCCGCCCGGCCGCAGTTCCAGCGCGAACGACGCCACCGCGATCACCATCGCGTTCCTGGTGCCGATCTTGGCGAACTGCTGCGGGCCCGGCGCGGGCGGCACCAGCACCGCCGCGATCAGCTCGTCGGGGGCGAGCGCGCTGCGCTTGGGCCCCAGGAAGAACTCGCCGATCGGGATGGTCCGCACGCCCCGGACCGAGGCCGCCTCGACCAGCGCGCCCGCGGCCAGCAGCGGCGGATGGCCGTCCCCGGCGGGCGAGGCCGACCCGAGGTTGCCGCCCAGCGTGCCCCGGTTGCGGATCTGCGGAGACCCGACGGTCCGGGAGGCCCGCGCGAGCCCCGGGAGCCGGTCGCCCAGCTCGGCCATGATCCGGGTGTAGGGCATGCCCGCGCCTATCCGGATCAGCCCGTCGGCCTCCGACCACTCCCGCAGCCCGCCGATCCGGGTGAGGTCGAGCAGCGCTCCGGGTCGCCGCCTGCGGAAGTTCAGCTCCACCATGACGTCGGTGCCGCCCGCGAGCGGCACCGCGTCCGGCAGGTCCGCCTTGGCGGCCAGCGCCTCCGCCCAGGTCCCCGGGCTCAGGAACTCCACGCGAGCCCCTCGTCAGGGGCGCCGTCGCGCAGCACGCTCCCTTCGATGAGGCCGTACGGACGGTCGGCGGCGAAGTAGACCTCGTCGGGATTGTCCAGCCCGAACGGGGCGAGATCGACCAGGAAGTGGTGCTTGTTCGGCAGGGTCAGCCTGACCTCGGCGACCTCCGGCACCTTCTCCAGGACCCGCGTGCCCATCGCGTAGAGGGTCTGCTGCAAGGACAGGCTGTGGGTCTCCACGAAGGCCGAGATCAGGGACTCGCGGATCAGCGCGAAGGCGGGGCCCCAGTCGACGTCCAGGGTCCCGAACCTCCAGGTCGCGGCGACGTCGGTGGCGAGGATCCGCTCTGACGTCTCCTTGAGCGTCGTGAACTCGTCGCGGGGGAACCCGTGGAACTCCGAGTCCGTGGTGTTCATCAGGGTCAGGCCGCGCAGTCCGCCGGTGACCCACGCGCCGTCGGCGGTGACGGTCGCGACGGCCGAGCGGATCTCGCCGCCCGCCTTGGCGAAGGAGTGGTCGCCGATCCGGTCCCAGGAGTAGGCGTCGATCGCGACCCTGGCCTTGTGGATCTGCTCCTGGGACGCGACGAAGTGGCTCGCCAGCGTCGTCGCGAACAGCTCGATCTCGCCGATCCCGAATCGCCGGGCGAAGGCGTAGACGG
This sequence comes from Actinocorallia herbida, assembly GCF_003751225.1. NCBI lineage: Bacteria > Bacillati > Actinomycetota > Actinomycetes > Streptosporangiales > Thermomonosporaceae > Actinocorallia > Actinocorallia herbida. The sequence continues at coordinate 8,018,260 of NZ_RJKE01000001.1, read as the reverse complement.
TGTTCTTCTGCGAGTCGGTCGGCAGGACCCCGGAGTTGTCGCCGGTGAGGTGCGTCGCCGCGAGGTCGCCGGAGAGCTTCGTGCTGACGTTGAGGTCGGTGATCGTGTGGCGGACCCCCTCGCGCTCGACGCGGACGAGGCGGGTCTCGGCCTTGCCGTAACCGTTCGGACCCAGGCTGAACTTCATCTACGAACCCCTGTACGTGGTGTAACCGAAATTGCTGAGCAGCAGGGGGATGTGCAGATGGCCCTCCCCGGGGGCGTCGAAGACGATCGACACCTCGGGGAAGAACGACCGCGGCACCTCGAACCTGAGCCGGTGCCGGCCCCGGTCGGCGTGCCAGCCGGAGATCCGGCCGTCGTCATCGGTCATCCCCTCCGCGACCGGCTCCCACCCTTGCGGGCCGAGCCGGTCGAGCGCGACGGGGACCCCCTGCGCGGGACGCCCCGACGTGGTGTCGAGGACGTGCGTGGAAAGACTCATGGGTTCGTCACCAGCTTCTCCAGGCGCAGCCGCACGATCGCGGCGAGCTCCCGGCGCACGACGCGCCGCTCGGTCTCGGGATCGTTGCCGAGCCGGTGGAGGGCGGCCTGGAGGACCTCTCCCGCGGTGCGGCCGGTGGCGCAGATGAGGAAGACATGACCGAACCTCTCCTCGTAGGCGACGTTCGCGGCGATCAGGGAGCTCTTGGCCGACTCGTCTGGGTGCGCCGCCGCGGACTGCTCCTGGCGGGACCAGGCGGCCTCCTTGGACGTCCCCTCCGCCCTGTCCCCGATCCTCGGGTGGGCGGCGAGAGCGGTCAGCACCTCGTCCCAGGACAGGCCGTCCAGCACGCCCACGGCCGCCTCGGTGAAGGCCGCGACGTCCGGATACGGCCGCCCTTCGGCCACCGCACGCGCCCAGCGCGGGACCGCGCAGCAGGCCAGCAGCCCCTCCTCGGCCTCGGCGCGGGACCGCCCGTTGAAGTCCGCCATCGTCATGACTTGAGTCAATCTCCCCGGGTAGCACCGCCGAAACGTGCGAAGCACCGAAGATGAAACAACGCACGGCTAGCTTCTTTGGAGACCGCTACAAGGAGGGGCCCATGCAGCTCAGGGACGTGCTGGAGCAGCCCGGCCGGAACCTGCCCGTCCTGATCGGCGCGCAGGCGCTCGACCGGCCGCTGCGGTCCAGCTTCACCACCGACCTGCTCGACCCCGGCCGCTACCTCGTCGGCGGCGAGATGGTGCTCACCGGCCTGATGTGGCGCAAGGAGCCCGCCGACTCCGAGGTGTTCGTGGAGAACCTGGCCAGGGCCGGGATCGCCGCGCTCGGCGCGGGCGAGGGCCTGCTCGGCTCGGTCCCCGACGATCTCGTGGAAGCCTGCCGCAGGCACGCGGTGCCGCTGTTCGCGGTCCCCGCCGACGTGTCCTTCCGGGAGATCACCGAGCGCATGGCGACGGTCCTGTGGGCCGAGCGCGAGGCCACCGCGCTGGCCGCCCGCAGCAGGCACCGGGGACTGATCGCCGCCCTCACCTCGGGCGCGACCCTCCGCGAGGTGTGGCCGTCGGTCCACGCCTGGACCGTCGGCTCGTCCGGGCGGGTGCTCGCGGGCGGGCGGCTGCCCGAAGCGCGCCGTCTGGCCACCGCGTTCCTGTCCGCCGACCGCCTCCCGGCCGCCGCCACCATCGACGGCAGGCTGTACCGGATCGAGGGGCTGCCCGGCGTGGCCAGGCTCGGCGGCAGGTTCGTCGCGAGCACGTCGCCGGAGGGCATCGACGAACTCGTCTCGCTCGCCGCGCTGGATCTCGCCAGGACCGAGAGCGCCCGGCAGGTCGAGCGCAGGCTCGCCGCCCAGCTCGTCGAGGCGGTCGCGGCCGAGGAGAACCCGGCCCCCGCGCTGCGCGCCTGCGGCCTGGACGCCGACGGGGCCCACCTCGTGCTCGTCGGGTCGCTGTCCGGGGGTCCCGCGGGCGCCCTCCTGGAGGAACTGACGGACGGGGCGGTCGCCGACCTCGACGGCACCGCGGTCGCGGTGGTGCCCGAGCGTCCCGGGCTGCTCGCGGAACTGCGCGAGGACGTGCTGCGGATGGCCGTCGCGACCCGGGTGACGATCGGTGTCAGCCGGGCCGCCCGCGCGCCGCAGGGCCTGCCCGCGGCGCTCACCGAGGCCCGGCACGCGCACGCCTACGCGCTGGAGCGGCCGGGCCGCTCACGCGTGGTGGGCTGCGACGAGCTCGCCTCGCACGACCTCCTGCTCGCCGGGATCCCCGCGACGGCCAGGCGCGCGTTCGCCGACCGGCTGCTCGCGCCGCTCGTCGACTACGACGCGCGGGGCGGCTCCGAGCTGCTGCGCACCCTTGAGGCGTTCCTCGCCTGCGACGGCTCGTGGACGCGCTGCGCGAGCGTCATGCACGTCCACGTGAACACCCTGCGGTACCGGATGCGCCGGATCGCCGACCTGACCGGCCGGGACCTCGACCTGTTCTCAGACCGGGTCGATTTCCACCTCGCCCTGCGGCTCCGCCGCTGACCCGACCCGGTCCGCGGACGCCTTGGCGAGGCCGGGTTCTTCAAGTGGCCGTGGACCGGGTCCGTCGGATGCGCGCCGCGCTCGTGCCGCTGCGACGGATCCGCCGAGCAGGCCGTCGATGAACGTGGACTTGGCCGAGGTGTAGGCGGTGCGGTCGTCGCCGTGCCGGGCGGCGAGCCCGTGCTTGAGCCTGGCGTACTCGTCGCGGGCCGTCTCGTCCTTGCGGAGCAGGTCGCGCAGCTCCAGATAACGCTCCCACTGGACGTCGCCGGGTGCGATCCCGTGCAGGTGGGCGACGGCGTGGCCCGGGGCGTCCGCGGGCTCCAGGACGTACAGGAGGCCGCCCTGGTCCCCGGTGTCGCCCCGGTAGCCGTAGCCGAGCGGGGCGACCGCCTGGGCCACCTCGGCCGGGTCCACGCCCGGGACGAGCAGCGCGGCGATGTCGATGATCGGCTTGGCGGGCAGGCCGGGGACCGAGGTGGAGCCGACGTGCTCCAGGTCCGAGGCGAGCCCGCCCAGCGCGGCGGCGAGGTCGGCGGCGAGCAGCGCGTAGGCCTGCGACCAGCTCGGGTCGCTGGGAACGACCTTGACGGTTCCGTGCCGCAGCCCGAGCGGCGAGGTGTCGGTCATGTTCTCAGTGTGGCGTCCCGGGCGCGGCGGGTCAGGCGTTACGGCCGAACCGTGCGAGGACGATGTTCTCCACGACGCTGATCACCGAGTAGACGGCGAGGGAGACCAGGGTGATCACCACGACGCTCGTCCACAGGTTGTCGGACTCGAACGTGCTCACGTCCTGGAGCATCCGGTAGCCGATGCCCTTGCCGGTGGCCAGCCACTCCGCGAGCATCGCGCCGATGATCGCGCCGGGCGCGGAGATGCGGGCGGAGGTGAAGAACGCGGGCAGGGCCGACGGGATGAGCACCTTGCGCATGGCCGTCCAGGTGCCGCCGCCGTAGGCGCGCACGAGGTCGACGGCCTGGGGGGAGGCCGAGCGCAGCCCGAGCACGAGGTTCACCAGCGCGGGGAAGAACACCACGATCCCGACGATGACGGTCGTCGCGGTCAGCTCCCGGCCGAAGACCAGGGTGAGGACCGGCGTCATCGCCACCAGCGGCACACTGCGCATGATCATCGCGATGGGCATGAACGCCTGCTCGGCCGCGGTGGACAGCACGAACGCCACGGCGATCACCGACGCCCCGATCAGTCCGACGACGAGTCCGAGCCCCGCGTCGACCAGGGTGATCGTCAGGTCGTCCCAGACGAGCGCGCGGTTGGCCTCGGCCGTCTCGGCGGTGAACAGGTACGCCCAGACGTCGCCGGGGCCGCGCACGACCATCGGGTTCATGTCGAACTGCCGGATGAAGACCAGCCAGGCCACCACGACGAGCACGAGCGAGACGGTGATGGACAGCAGCGTGCCCGCGGTTCTCTTCAGGATCACGACGTACGCTCCCAGGGCATGGCGAACCGGGCGACGAGGGCGACGACCGCGTAGCCGAAGCCGGCCAGCGCGCCCGCGACGATGGCGACCCCCCACGTCCGCTCGGTGGCGAGCTGGGTCTGCGCGACGACCATGGCGAGGCCGAGCCCCTGGTCGACGCGGCCGAGGAACTCGCCGATGATCGCGCCGAGCACCGCCGACGGCGCGGCGATCTTGAGCGCCGCGAAGCTGGAGGGCAGCGCCGCGATGAGCCGCACCTTGACGAGTTGCTTCCACCGCCCGCCGCCGTAGGCCTTGACGAGGTCGAGGCTGGCCTGGTCGGCGGCGCGCAGCCCGGCGAGCACCCCGATGAGCGTGGTGAACAGCACCTGGAGCGCGGCCATCGCGACCATCGGCGAGTCGCCTTCGAGCACGACGGTGAGGATCGGGCCGACCGCGATGACGGGCAGGCAGTAGGAGGCGACGCCGATCTGGGTGATGACCCGCTCGGTCGGCGGGACGAGGATCACCAGCAGGGCGAGGCCGAACGCGATCGCGTTGCCCCAGAAGAAGCCGCGCAGGGCCTCCCATCCAGTCCCCTCCAGATGCGGCCGGTAGAACTCCCACCCGTCGTCGGCCAGGGCCTTGGCCGTGTCCCACGGGGCCGGGACGGCCTCGCCGGGGACGGCGACGGACGCGATCTGCCAAGCGAGGACGAGGGCGACGAGCCCCGCGACGCCCGCCGCCCACTTCGGGACGGTGAGGCGCCTTTCGCCTGCGGCCTTCACTCCTGCGGCCTTCACTCCTGCGTCTCCGGCCCGAAGAGCAGCTCGGAGAGCTTGTCCTGGTAGGCGTGGAACTCGGGCGTGCGCATCACGTCGGGCGTGCGGGGGCGCGGCAGCTCGATCGGCACCTCGGCGATGACGGTGCCGGGCCGGGGGCTCATCACCGCGACGACGTCGCTGAGGAACACCGCTTCGGAGATGCTGTGCGTGACCAGCAGCGTGGTGACCGCGCGCTCGCTCCAGATCCGCTGGAGTTCCAGGTTGAGGCGCTGGCGTGTCATGTCGTCGAGCGCGCCGAAGGGCTCGTCGAGCAGCAGCACCTGAGGTTCGACGACCAGTGCGCGGGCGATCGCGACGCGCTGCCGCATCCCGCCGGACAGCTGCGAGGGCCGCGCCTTCTCGAACCCTTCGAGCCCGACGAGCTTGATGAGGTCGGCCACCTGGTTCTTGCCCGGCTTGATCCCGGCGACTTCGAGGGGCAGCCGGATGTTCGCCGTGACCGACCGCCACGGCAGCAGCGCCGAGTCCTGGAAGGCGATGCCGAGGTGGTGCGCGTCGCGGGCGGCCGAAGGCGCCTCCCCGTGGAGGAGGGCCTCCCCGGCCGTCGGCTTCTCCAGGCCCGCGAGGATGCGCAGGACCGTGGACTTGCCGCAGCCGGAGGGGCCGAGCAGGGACAGGAAGGCGCCCTGCGGGGTCCGCAGGTCCACGCCCTTGAGGGCGGTGACGGACCTGCGGCCCAGCTTGAACTCCTTCACCAGGCCGTGGAGGCTGATGCCGTCAGACAAGAGAAGGGTCTTCCTTGTAAACCTCTTCGACCAGGGACATGTCGAAGAGCTGGTCCGCGGTGATCTCCAGCCCGGCGAACTTGAGCGTGGCGATGTTCAGCTCGATCAGCTCGGGCGTGATGGTGAACAGGCCGTTCTTCTTGGTGTCCTCGGTGTGGATGAGGGCGTTCTCGTCCTTGGACTCCAGGATCTGCTCCTCGAGGTCCAGGCCGAGGTCCTTGCCGTACTTCTCGACCGCGAGCTTCGCGCCGAGCGTCGGGTCGGCGAAGTTGTCCTTCCAGCCGCGCGCCTGGGCGCGCAGGAAGGCCTTGAGGGTGTCGCGGCGCTTCTCGATGGTCTCGGTCTTGACGACGTAGACCTCGCTGACCAGCGGGTAGTTCTGGTCGGCGAACATCATCGTCTCGACCTTGAAGCCCTTCATCCGCAGCGCGTTGGGCTCGTTGGTGACGAAGGACATCCAGCCGTCGACGGTGCCCGTGGTGAGGGGCATCGGGTCGAACTGGACGGGCACCTTCTCCAGGCTCTCCGGGTCGATGTCGTTGGCCTTGAGGAAGGCCGCCCAGATCGCCTCGTTCGTCGCCTGGACGCCGATCTTCTTGCCCTTGAGGTCGGCGACGGTCTTGATGGGGTTGTCGGCCATCGACAGGATGCAGAACGGGTTCTTCTGGTATTCCGCGCCGATGATCTTGATCGGGGCGCCCTTGAGGATGGCCGCCGCGGCGGTGTCGGGGGCGCTGATGCCGATGAGGGCCTTGCCGCCGACGACGTCGGTCTCGGCCGGGGTCGCGGTGGGGCCGCCGCCGATCAGCTCGAAGCCGCTGAACCCCTCTTCCTTGTAGTAGCCGTTCGTGTCGGCGATGTACGCGCCGGCGAACTCCACGTTCTTGACCCAGGAGAAACGGAGGCTTCCGGCGCCGATCGCGCCCGCGGCGTCGGCGGTCGCCGTGTCGGTGGGCTCGTCGTCTCCGCAGGCGGCGAGCAGCGGGGCGGCCGCGAAGAGGCCGGTGGCGAACAGGCCGCCGCGCAGGATCGCGCGGCGGTCGAGGTCATACGTCACAGAGGGCTCCGATCAGGGGGGCGTTGCGGCGACTCGGGGGTGACGTTAAGGATGTGCTGTTGCGTCAGAGGTTCCCATGCGATTCAGGTTTGTTACGCACATCTCACCAATTGTCGGGAGATACAGATCGGTACGGTCCATTGCCGGGGCTTTGGTGGGATGCGCCGAGCAACCGCCCGATCTTGACCGGAGCCATAGAAGAGGGAAACACTGTATGCACTGGTGGAACACGTTGGTCAGGTAGAGGGGCGGGGCCGTGGCGGTGGACGTGATCGTGGTCGGCGCCGGTCCGGGTGGGCTGGCCTGTGCCGTGGCGGCGGCCGAGGGCGGGGCGCGTGTCCTGGTGCTGGACAAGGCCGCGGACGTCGGAGGCGCCCTGCCGTACTCGGGCGGCCACCTGTCCGCCGGAGGCTTCTCCGCCCAGCGCGCGCAGGGCATCACCGACGATGTCGCGGCTCACTGGGCCGATGTGAGGCGGATCAGCCGGGGTCTCGGCCGCGCGGACCTGACCCTGCTGTCCCTGCACGAGCAGCCCGCCGTCATGGAGTGGCTCCTGGACGCCGGCCTGCGGCTCGACCCGGCGACACCGCGCATCGTGCACGGGCACGAGCAGTACGGCACGCCGCGGACCGTGCACGCGCCCGAGGTGCCCGGCGGCCCGGAGATCCTGCGGGTGCTGCGGCTGCTGCTCGCCCCGCACACCGCGAGCGGCGCGGTCGAGGTCCGCACCGCTACGCCGGTGCGCGACCTCCTCGTGCGCGACGGCGTGGTCGCCGGCGTGATCACCGAAGGGCGCGAAGAGATCGAGGGCGCCGCGGTGGTGCTGGCCACCGGGGGGTTCGGCTACCACCCCGAGCTGTTCGGCGAGCTGGAAGGCGCGCCGCTCACCACGTCCGCCGCCCCCACCTCCACCGGCGACGGCCTGGAGATGGCCCGCCGGATCGGCGCCGGGCTCCAGGGGCTCGGCAAGTACATCCCCACTTTCGGGGGGCTGCCGCCGGAACCCGGCGACCTGCGCGTCGACTGGATCCACCGGCCACAGCTCGTCGCGCCGGAGCGGCCGCCGTGGGAGGTCTACGTGGACCGGGGCGGCGCGCGCTGGGTGGCCGAGGACGACCCGAGCATCGACCGCAAGGAGCGCGCGCTCACCGGGATCGAGCGGATGACGTTCTGGATGGTCTTCGACGCCGCCGCGCTGGAGGCGTCCCGGCCGATGGTGCACGGCTGGACTCCCGAAGAGCTGGACGCCCAGTGCGGGATCCGCCGGGGCGTCCACAAGGCGGACACGCTGGAGGAGCTCGCCTCCCGCGCGGGCATCGACCCCGCAGGGCTGGCCGCGGGCATCGCCCGCTACAACGAGTGCGTCGCGGCGGGCAAGGACGCCGACTTCGGACGCGCCCACCTTCCGGCCCGCATCCTGAAGCCGCCGTTCTACGCGGTCGAGAACCACCCCGTCACGCTCATCACCTTCACCGGCGTGGACGTGGACGAAGAGTCCCGGGTCAGGCGGGCGGACGGGACCGTCATCGAAGGGCTGTACGCGGTGGGCGAGGTCATCGGATCGGCCGCGGTGAACGGGAACGCGTTCTGCTCCGGGATGTGCCTCACCCCCGCGATGGCCTTCGGGCGGCTCGTCGGCCGCGCGCTCACCCGTGGTCGAAGGTGAACCCCGCCGCGCGCAGCTTCGCCGACGAGACCGGGACCACAGGTGTCTTGATCTCGCCCCGGAACGACAGCGCGGGCCAGCCGTGCTCGGCGCAGATCGCGCCGAAGGCGACCTCGTTCGTCGGCGGGACGACCGCGTCGGGCACCGCGTTGTACAGGCCGGCCAGCTCGTTCTCGACCACGAAGGCGAGCGCGGCGGCGGCGTCACGGTAGTCGATCCGGTAGAGCAGCGAGTCGGCGGAGAACGGGACGCTTCCGCCCAGCATCTCGTGCGCCATCTTCACCCGGCTCGGGTAGTCGATGTCGCGCGGGTGGCCGAACACGTCGGGGATGCGGACCGCGGATCCGCCGGGGGAGGCCAGCACCGCGCGCTCGCCGTTGGCGAACTCGCGCGGGGAGGCGTCGTCCTCGGACGTCACCGGGGTGTCCTCGGTGACGAGGTCGCCCTCGCCCGCGCCGTAGACCGAGACGGAGCTGGTGAACAGCACCCGGGGGTGGACCGCGGCGGCCGTCGCGGCGCTCGCGGTGAGCGTGTCGGCGTACTCGGCGACCCGCTGGGCCGCGTCGAACGAGCGGGACAGCCGCGGGCTCACGGTCAGCACGACCGCGTCCGCGCCCGCCACCGCCCGCTCGACCGCGGGCCGGTCGCTGCCGCGCAGCACGGCCACCTCGGTGCACACCGGCGCCAGTTCGGCGACCCTCGCCTCGGTGGTCGTGGTCCCGACGACGGAGTGCCCGGCGGAGGTCCACCGCCGGGCCAGCTCCATGCCGACGTTGCCGCAACCGATGATCACATAGCGCATGGGACGACCTTCAGATGGGAAACAGTGTTTCCATTCTGCCGGTCCCCGGTACCGCGCGTCGAGGGTCAGTCGAGAGTGCGCGGGCAGCCCTTCACCGCGAGCGCGAGAAAGACCGTGCGTTCCGGCTGGTAGAAGTTGTCGTCCGAGCCCGCGACGAGGCTGCACTCGCCCGTCGCCAGCTTCGGCCCCCACGCCAGCGCCTCGAAGTTCTCCACGGTCGGCTCGAACTCGTAGACCAGGCGCTTGGTGACCGGCGTGTGCGGCCGCGACAGGTCCTCCCGGTCCAGCACGTTCGACGCCGCGGACAGGTCGATCTCGTAGATCCGCGCCTGGTAGCCGACCCCTTCGAGCCAGGTGCGCTCCAGCGCGAGGAACCGCGTGCGGGAGACCGCGAGCAGCTCCGAGATCCCGGTGTCGCTGAGCCCGTCCGCGGGCCTCGGCGCCTCCCGCAGCTTGTCCAGCGGGTACACGTACTGGCCGACGGGACGGCCCGTCTCCCTGTTCCACACCGTGATCCGCGCGGGCGCGCCCCGCTCGACGGTCGGCGGGGCCCCGTCCTCGAACCGCGGGCCCTCCACGGCGGCCACGATCGTGCGGCGGGTCGTGGTGAGGCCCTCGAGGCCGAAGTTCCGGCGCGGGCCGGACTCGGTGTCGGTCATCCGGAGCGTCCTCGGCAGCCGGACGCGGCCCGTCTCGGTGCCCTGGGTGTCGGCCCAGAGCAGCGACATCTGCGCGACCGGAATCGTGGGATTCGCCTTGTCCGGGCGGTCGCCCTCACTGGACCACAGCAGCCTGCGCGTCCACGGGTCGAACCTCAACGACTCCGGATCGACGGAGTCCGGCTTGCCGTACTCGGGATACGCGGAGCCGTCGGGACGGTGGAACGTGCGGCCGCCCGTCAGCTCGACGCCCTTGAAGACCCCGCTGCGCGGGTCGAACGTCAGCTCGCCCGTGTAGAACCGGGCCGAACCGTAGCGGCCCCGGTCGTCGGAGATGAAGTACCACTTGCCCGTCACCGGGTCGCGGTCGAACCCGGAGATGCCCCCGAAGGTGGTCCCGGCCACCTCCAGCTTGTGCGGGACGACGTGCTGCCCCAGCTCCCGGACGACCTCCACCTCGCGTGCTCCCGGCGCGGCGGCCCCCGCCGCCTGCGGTGCGGCCGCAAGGCCCACCGTGCCCCCGATCGCGGCCATCGCCGCGGTCAGGCCCCTCAGCCCCCGCTTCATGCATCCCCCTGTAGGTCGCTCGACCAGACGGAGGCATGATGACGGGGGCCGGGCCCTGTCGCGTCAGGGACGCGCCGGAGGGGGCGTGAAGACGGGTTTGCGCTTCTCGTTCCTGGCCAGCAGCGCCTCGGCGAGATCGGCGCCGCCGAACGACGCGTCCATCAGCCCGAGCGTCTCGGTCAGCGCCTCCGGCTCGGCGAGGTCGAGGTGGCCGTAGACCTGGTGCTTGATCGCCGCCAGGGACGACGGCGCGCAGTTCTCCGCCATGTCCGCCGCGTACGCGATCGCCGCGGGCAGCAGCTCCTCGGGTTCCACGACCCGGTTCACCAGGCCCAGGGAGAGCGCCTCGGCCGCGTCGATGGTCCGGCCCGACAACAGCAGGTCCATCGCGGCCGAGACCCCGATGAGCCGCGGGAGCTGGTAGGACAGCCCGTACTCGGCGACCAGGCCGAGCCGGGAGAAGGCGGTGGCGAGCTTGGCGGTGCTCGCCGCGAACCGCACATCGCTGCCGAGCGCGTAAGCGAAGCCGATGCCCACCGCATGGCCGTTGATCGCGGCCACCACCGGCTTGGACAGCGCGAGCGCGAGCCGAGGCATGTCCTTGGCCGGGGGCAGGAACTTGCGGATCGCGTCCCCGCCCTGCTCCAGGATGCCCAGGTCCGCCCCGGCGCAGAAGCCGCGTCCGGCCCCGGTGACGACGATCGCGCGCACCTCGGGGTCGGCGTCCGCGGCCAGCAGCGCCTCCGAGTAGGCGAGCGACATCTCCAGGGTCATCGCGTTGAGCGCCTGCGGCCGGTTCAGCGTGACGACCGCGACCCCCCGCTCGACCTCCACCAGCACCACGGACTCACCCAACGCGCCCACACCCTTCCACCGATCGTCGATCCACCCCGCCAAGCTACCGACCGCCCTCCGCCCCGCGTCGCCCGGGGGCGGCCCCTTCCACGCCCGCCCGCCGCCGCAAGGGTGCGGGGCGGGCGGGGGCCGGGCAGGGACGCGTCAGCCTTCGGAGGTCGTGGTGGCGGGCGGGGTCTCCGGGGCGGAGGGCTCGGCCGGGGGCGCGACGGTGGTCGGCGGGTCCGTCGCCGGAGCGGGCTGCGCGGGTTCTTCCGCGGGTGCCGGGGACGGTTCCGGCTCGGGCTCGGGTTCCGCCGGCGCGACCTGGTTCGTCACCACCTGGGTGGGTTCGAGGGTGGGGGCCTCGGGCTTGGGCTGGCCGGGCTTGGTCGGCTCGGGGGTGGCGGGCTTCGTCGGCTTCGGTCCGTCGGTCTGCGCGGGGGGCGTGGTCGCGGTCTGCTGCGGCTCGGGATCGGGGCCCTTGGGGGTCTGCTCCGGGACCACTTCTCCGTCGGAGGTGCCGCCGTCGCCCTCGCCGTCGGTGGTGGTCGGGGTGGGGGTGGGCTCGGTCTCGGGGGCGGTGACCTCGACCGAGACGGTGATGCGGACGGTCTCGGTGCGGCCCGCGTCGTCCGGGACGATGACCGTGGCGGTGTGCAGGCCGGGCTCGGTGGCCTTGCCGGGGGTGAAGGTCACGTAGATCGTGCAGAAGGTGCCCTCGCCGGCCTGCTCGCACTCGCCGAACGTCGCGGAGAAGGCGGGGTCTCCTTCGACGGTCAGGCCCGCCTCGTTGTCGCAGGGCAGCCACGGGTAGCGGAGGCCGAAGGTCGCGGCCTCGCCGTTCTGCGCGACCGAGGGGAACCGCACGCTCGTGGTGTAGGGCGAGCAGGTGAAGGTGGCGTTCCCGAAGAGGGCGAAGGTGAGGCCGTCGGAGCCGTCGTCGGCCGCGAGCACCAGGGTCGCGTTGTGCACGCCGAGGGTGGCGGGGGAGAACCGCACGGTGGCCGTGCAGTCGCCCTCCTCCGGGCACTCCACGGACGTCAGGGTGTAGGCGGGCGAGGCGTCCCGCAGCGCCGCCGCGGGCGCGCCCGGGTCGCCCCCGTAGCAGTCCCGCCAGGGGAACGTGATGGTCGTGGACTCGGCCTGGCCGACGGCCACCTCGCCGAAGTCGAACGCGGGCAGCGCGGCCACCGCGCAGTCCGCCGGCTCGGGCTCTTCCGGCCCGGGGTCCACCGGGCCGGGGTCCACCGGGCCGGGTCCAGGCCCCGGGTCGACGGGGCCGGGCCCGGGATCCACGGGTCCGGCGCCGGGTCCGGGCTCGCCGGGTCCGGGGGCCACCGGGCCCGGGTCGACGGGATCGGGGCCGGGGTCGGCCGGGTCCGGGTCGGCCGGGTCCGGGTCGGCCGGGTCCGCGGGGTCCGGGTCGGCCGGGTCCACCGGCGCGGTGCCGGACGGCGCGGGGGACGGGCTCGGGACCGCCGAGGGGTCCCCGGCAGGGGTCGGGGGCACTGCGGAAGGGGAGTCGGTGGGTGCGGCGGTAGGGGTCCCCGTCGGTTCGGCCGAGGGCGCGGCGGGCACGAACGTCACGACGTCCTCGGTCGGCTGCGCCGCGGGCGCCGGGTCGCTGTCGTTGGCCAGCACGAACACCACGGTGGTGGCCGCCGCGGCGACCGCCGCGACCGTGGCGATGGCCAGCGCCTTGCCCCCGCCGCCGACCAGCGCCTTGACGCCGCCGCGCACGCCCGTGCCGAGGGTGCTGAACGCGGTCGAGCCGACCGAGGTGCCTCCCGCGCCGCCGCCCAGCAGCGCGGTCGTCGCGCCGCCCGCCGCGAGCCCGGTGACGGCCAGGGGGAACAGCCCCGCGAAGGTCACCGCGATGCCGCCGAGCAGCAGCGCGCCGCGCTTGCGCCAGTCCTCGCCGTACGCGCCGAGCGCGGCGGCCTCCAGTTCGGCGAGGAACGCCCCGGCGCTCGGCGGCCGCGCGCCCGCGCCCTTGGCCAGCCCGTGCGCGACGAGCGGGCGCAGCTCCTCGGGCACCTCGTGCAGCGGAGGCGGGGCGGTCAGGTGCCGCTCCATCAGCGCGAGGCGGTTCGGCCCGGTGTACGGCCGGTGCCCGGTCACGCACTCGAAGAACGTGACGGTCGCGGCGTACACGTCGGTGGAGGGCACCGCCTCCTCGCCGCGCCACTGCTCCGGCGCCATGTAGGCGGGGGTGCCCGCCATCGAGCGGCGTCCGGCGTGGGTGGCGATGCCGAAGTCGATGAGCTTGCTGACGCCGTCCGCGCGCACGATGACGTTCGCGGGCTTGTAGTCGCGGTGCACGACCCCGGCGCCGTGCGCGGCCTCCAGACCGAGCAGCGACCCGCGCAGCACCACGAGCGCGGCCTCAGGCGGCAGCGCGCCGTACTCGGCGAGCACGACCTTGAGCGCGACCCCGTCGACCGCCTCCATGATCATCGCTACGCCGTGCTGGTTCTCCACCACGTCGTAGAGCTGCGCCACGTACGGGTCGCGCACCGAGACCAGCATGCGCGCCTCGTGGCGCAACTGGGTGCGCTCGTCGGTGCCCTCGGGCAGTGCCGCCCCGGCGTCCATGTACTTGATGGCGACGAGGTCCTCCGACCCCGCGCGGCGGGCGAGCACGACGCGCCCCTGCTGGCCCGCGCCAAGCTCGCCCTGCTCGTCGTACCCGTCGAGTCGCCAGTTCCCGCTCATCTTCTGCCCCAGAAGTTCCCGCCCCCGGTGCGTCATGGGGCGATGTGGCGCTATTCGACCCCCGGGTGCGCTTCCCGGTCAACCCGATGGACCGGAACGTACTGGGTGGTCCGCGCGGCGCCGAGTTAGGGCCGATCCCTAACTCCCGGAACGGAGAGTTCCGCTGGTGAGATGCTCACTCTTGGATCTTTCCGGACTCTGTACCGCCTGACGCATTCGTCCGGAGGGGCGGCGGGGGCCTTCGAGGCGGGAGAATTTCCGCGGGGCCCGCTGTGCGTCACGTGGCGGCCGCCACCAGCGGGAACGCCATGGTTCCGGGACGTGCCGGAGATCTCCGACGCGGCAGAAATATCGGAACGTTCCCGAAGATTTCCTGCAATCCATAGGGATCATCCGGTAATCAACTGCCATTACGGCCGGGACGCACCCGACGGCACTGACCGCGGTCGGCCATCTCCGGTAAATGCGGGGGAATTCTCACTCATGGAACTCGGGACCGCGGCCGGAGATCCTTTCCGACGCGGACCCGGGCACCTGGGGTTGACTCCCGCGCAGGTGCACGGTGTGCAATGGAGCCATGGACACCGCGCGAGGAATGACGGGGTCGTGGCGGCGCTACGTGCCGGAGAGAGCACGCCATCTCATGGGCATCGACGTGAAGGGGACCGTCAGCCTCGGGCTGTGGTTCGCCCGCCGCAAGCACGGCGTGCCCGACGGGGCGTTGCCGGTCCCGTACGCGTCCGGTGGAAGCGCGCTCTTCTACGTCGTGCTGTTCTCGATCGTGGTCGAGACCATCGCCGTGGAGGCGCTGATCCGGGGGCTGGACCTCACGGCGACGGCCGGCGCCGTCTCCTTGGCGCTGCACGCGTGGGCCGTCCTCGCCGTCCTCATCACGGCCGCCGCCTACGTGACCCGCCCCCACGTCGTCACCGACGAGTACGTGCGGGTGCGCCACGGCGCCTTCTTCGACCTGCGGATCCCGCGCGCGCAGATCACGGGGGCGAGCCTCACCCGGGTCTACGACGCCGACGACGGCGTCACCGTCTCCGCGGGGGTCCTGGGCGTCGCCGTCGCGTCGCAGACCAACGTCGTGCTGACGCTCGCCGCCCCCGTGGAGGTCGTGCGGCCGCTCGGCGGGCGGGCGCGCGCCTCGACCGTCCGGCTGTACGCCGACGATCCCGCGGCGGCCCTCCGGGCGCTCGCCGGCTGACCTCAGGCGGGCGCCCGGCGGCCCGGGCGGATCGCGTCGAGCAGCGCGAGGAACGTGGGCTCGTCGAGGAAGGGGACGCCCTCTCTCCGCGCGCGCAGCGCCTTCGTCGACGTCGAGCGCAGGTCATTGGCGACGATGAGGCTCGTGTACCGGCTGACGTTGCCCATGACGTTCAGGCCCGCCTCCGCCGACCGCGTCATCAGATCGTCGCGGGAGACCCTGGTCTCGCCGGTGAACACCACCTTCATGCCCTGCACGAGAGGCTGCCCGTCGCGCCAGCGTCCGGGGCTCTCGTAGGCGCACCGCTGCTTGGGGATGCTGGGCGGGAAGGAGCCGCGCCCGGCGAGGTCGCCCTCGACGATCGGCGGCTCGATGCCGCGCTCCTTCGCCACCGCCAGGGAGCCGCGCAGGATGCCCGCCAGGACACGGGCGTCGTCGAGCGCGTCGTGCGCGTGCTCCTGCCGGACGCCGTAGTGCGCGGCGAGGGTGCCGAGCTTGAAGTCGGCCGTAGGAGGACGCAGTTTCCGGTTGAGCCGGAGCGTGCACAGGCTGTGCCGCACAGGCATCGGCATGCCCAGCGCGCCGAACTCCCGGGTGAGGAAGCCGTGGTCGAACTGCGCGTTGTGCGCGACCATCACCTTGCCGCGCAGCAGCTCCGCGGTGTGCTCGGCGACGTCCTCGAACCGCGGCGCGCCCGCGAGCTTCTCGCGGGTCAGCCCGTGCACGTGGACGGGGCCGGGATCGCACCCGGGGTTCAGCAGCGTCGTGTACTCCTCGACCGGCCAGCCGTCGGCGTCGAGCACGATGACGGCGAGGGACAGGACGCGGTGCCGGTTGCGGTCGATCCCGGAGGTCTCGACGTCGACGGCCGCCCACGGGCCCAGGTGCGCACTCATAGATCTTCGACTGTAGACCCGTGCGGGCCGCGTGGCGCACCCGTGCCTGATAGGCGTGGTTCGTCGGGAAAGTGGTTCGTCGGGAAAGGTGCCGTGTGCGGGGGCGGGCCGGGGTGGCGCGGCCTTCGAGGGGGTTCGGCGGAGGCGGGCCGTGCGGGTCTAGCCCGCCGTGATCAGGGACAGCCCCGTCCGTCCGATGGGGTGGCTGGTGTGGCCGGGCGCGCCGCGGTAGACCGCGCCGCTGGTCCAGCGCGCGCTGGTGGAGGCGATGACACGGCCCGCGGCGCTGGCGATGAACGCGGGCGCGCGCAGGTCCTTCAGCGCGGGCAGGACCGCGCGCTCGAAGGCGCTGACGAACACGTCGGCCGCCGCGACGCCGACGAACGCGCCCCCGGCGAGGACGGGCAGCGAGAACGTCAGGCTGTACTCGTCGGTGCAGAGGTAGTCGACGTACGGCCCGCAGATGGACCGCTCGGCCCCGGCCTGCGGCCCGGCGAACCAGTCCCACTGCGTGTAGTCGTAGAAAGCGGGACGTGCCGGGTCGAGCTCGGCGTTGAACTGGCGCGGCACGCCGCCGTCGGGATCGTGCTGCCACCACTCCAGGTACCAGTGCGAGTCGGCCAGCAGGCCGGGCAGCGCGATGAAGCCGAGGCCGACGACGAGCGGGCCGAGCCGCTCGAACAGCAGCGGGCGCAGCGCGGCGAGGTCGGTGCTGCGCAGCGGGCCGCCTCCGGCGAGGCGCACGGTGGCCTCGCGCACCGCGGCGACCGCCGCGAAGACCTCGTCCGTCAGGGCCTGCGCCCGTTCGACGATGAGCATGGCCACCCGCTTCAGGTCGCGCGCAGGCGGAGCTCGACCAGCCGCTCCACCGCCTCCAGGATGTGTCGTTCGGCAACATTACGGGCACCGGCGGCGTCTCCGGAACCGATGGCGTCAAGGATCTGGCGGTGCGGGCACGCGACCGCCGGGCCGTCGAGTTCGGCGTGCGGCAGCCACAGCAGCAGCCCGAGGTCGGCCTGGAGCATGACCTCCTCGCGGGTCAGCCGCGCCGACTGCGACGCCGCGGCGACCTCGATGTGGAAGCGGCCCTCCAGACGCCTCAGCTCCGCGGCGGAGGCGGCCGCCTCCATCTGCGCGATCGTGCGGCGCAGCGGGGCGAGCTCGGCCTCCAGCGCGCGCTCGGCGGCGAGCTTGGCCGCCGCGCCGGAGATCGCCGCGTAGTGGTCGCCGAAGTCGCGCAGGTCCTGGAGCGCGACGCCCTCCAGGCGCACGGCGACCACGGCGGTGTGCGGGGTGCGCACGAAGCTGCCGCCGCCGCGCCCGCGCCGGGTCTCCACGAGCCCGTTGTTGCGCAAGGTGACGAGGGCTTCCCGCAAGGTCACGGTGGAGACGCCGAGCTGGCCGGCGAGTTCGGCCTCGCTCGGCAGCTGCTCGCCGTCCGCCAGCAGCTCCAGGGCGATCGCGTCGGCGAGGCGGCGGACCACGAGGTCGACGCGCGCGCCATTGCCGACGGGCGCGAAGACGACCTGCCGGGGGTCGGCCCCGCCCATGCGCCCTCCCCGTCGATCACGCTCGTTACCTCAGGTTATCGAACCGTGTCTTGAGCTGAAACATATGAATCCATATTTTTAATGTTATGAGCGAACGGCAGGTGGCGGTCCGGCTGCGCGGAGTCCGCAAGAGCTTCGGCGGCGTCGAAGCCGTGGCGGGCGTCGACCTCGACGTCCACGACGGCGAGTTCTTCTCCATGC
Organism: Actinocorallia herbida; assembly: GCF_003751225.1. NCBI lineage: Bacteria > Bacillati > Actinomycetota > Actinomycetes > Streptosporangiales > Thermomonosporaceae > Actinocorallia > Actinocorallia herbida. The sequence goes on along the minus strand of NZ_RJKE01000001.1, from coordinate 8,000,594 downwards.
TCGGCCCGTCCGGCTCGGGCAAGACCACGGTCCTGCGGATGATCGCGGGCTTCGAGCAGGCCACCGCGGGCGCCGTCGAACTCGACGGCCGCGACGTGACCCGCCTCGCCCCGTTCGACCGGGACGTCAACACCGTCTTCCAGGACTACGCGCTGTTCCCGCACATGACGGTCGCGCAGAACGTGGAGTACGGGCTGATGGTCCGGAAGGTCGGGAAGAAGGACCGCCGGGCGCGAGCCGAAGAAGCCCTGCGCTCGGTACGCCTCGACGGCTTCGGCGGCCGCAAGCCGTCGGAGCTGTCGGGCGGCCAAAGGCAGCGCGTCGCCTTGGCCCGCGCCCTCGTCAACGAACCCCGCGTGCTCCTCCTCGACGAGCCGCTCGGCGCCCTCGACCTCAAGCTGCGCGAGCAGATGCAGGTCGAGCTCAAGGAGATCCAGCGCCGCGCCGGGATCACGTTCCTGTTCGTCACCCACGACCAGGAGGAGGCGCTCACCATGTCCGACCGGATCGCGGTGTTCAACGCGGGCCAGATCGAACAGGTCGGCACCCCCGAGGAGGTCTACGAGCGGCCCGCGACCGAGTTCGTCGCCGGGTTCGTCGGGACCTCCAACCGGCTCGGTGGCGGCCGCGTCCGGCCCGAGAAGGTGCGCCTGCACGCCGACCCCGACGCCCCGGCCCCCGACGGGCACGGCCACGCCTTCGGCACCGTCGCCGAGGTCGTCTACGCCGGGTCGGTCACCCGGTACGTCGTGGACCTGGAGGACGGGGGCGGCCGGGTCGTCGCCGTCCGGCAGAACACCTCGGACCCCGCAGGAGCGGCCTCCCTGCGCACCCGAAGGGTCCGGCTCACCTGGGACCCCGCGCACGAGTTCGCCGTGTCCTGAACCCCCACGCCATCTCCTTAACCCCTCAACCCCCATCAAGGAGAAACCCCTATGTGGTCCAAGCGCGCGGCCGGAGTCGCCTCTTCGGCGGCCCTGGCCCTTGCCCTGCTCACCGGCTGCGGCGGCGGCGATGACGACGCCGTCACCGCGGAACAGGGCTTCAAGGTCCCCGACCTCCCCGCGGCCACCGCCGTCGGCGCCCCCGAAGGCCAGGTCAACATCGTCAACTGGGCGGGCTACGTCGAGGACGGGTCGACCGACCCGAAGGTCGACTGGGTCACCGAGTTCGAGAAGACCACCGGCTGCACCGTCAACAGCAAGGTCGCGGGCACCTCCGACGAGATGGTCACGCTGATGAAGACCGGCGAGTACGACCTCGTCTCGGCCTCCGGCGACGCCTCGCTCCGGCTCATCGCGGGCGGCGACGTCGCCCCCGTCAACACCGGCCTCATCCCGAACTACGCCGACGTGTACCCGGCGCTCAAGAACCAGCGGCACAACTCCGTCAACGGGGTCTCCTACGGCGTCCCGCACGGCCGCGGAGCCAACCTGCTGATGTGGCGCACCGACAAGGTCTCCCCGGCGCCCGACTCCTGGGGCGCCGTCTTCGACGCGAACTCCCCGTACAAGGGCAACATCACGGCCTACGACTCGCCCATCTACATCGCCGACGCGGCCCTGTACCTGATGGCGACCGAGCCCGACCTCGGCATCAAGAACCCGTACGCGCTCGACCAGGACCAGTTCGACGCCGCGGTCACCCTCCTCAAGGCGCAGAACGGCCTCATCGGCGAGTACTGGTCGGACTACACCAAGGAGCTCCAGGCCTTCTCCAGCGGCGACTCCGTGCTCGGCACCACCTGGCAGGTCATCGCCAACCTCGCCCAGGCCGACGGCGCCAAGGTCGACGTGACCCTGCCCAAGGAAGGCGCGACCGGCTGGTCCGACACCTGGATGATCTCCAGCCGGGCCGAGAACCCCAACTGCGCCTACAAGTGGATGGACTGGATCATCTCCCCGAAGGCCAACGCCGCGGTCTCGGAATGGTTCGGCGAGGCCCCCTCCAACGCCAAGGCCTGCGCCGAGACCGCCGACCCGAAGCACTGCGCGACCTTCCACGCGGACGACGAGGACTACTTCAAGCAGATCTGGTACTGGACCACCCCCATCGCCCAGTGCCTGGACGGCCGCACCGACATCGAGTGCGTCGACTACTCCGAATGGACCAGAGCCTGGACGGCGATCAAAGGTTGACCTCCTCCACTGCCCTGCTGGGCGGGGATTCCTTCCCTCGCGGGTCGGGTTTCCTGCTTCGCGACCGGTCGCCCGCCGGGCTGGCGCCCTTGGGGTCTTACACCGGCTCCACAGGCGTTTCAGCTCTCCGCCAGCCCGGCGGCGAGAAGGTTTCTGGCTGCGTTGGCATCCCGGTCGTGGGTGGTTCCGCAGCAAGTGCAGGTCCGGGCCCGGACGCTGAGGGGCATTGCGGCGGCTTGACGGCCACAGGCCGAGCACAGTTTGGAACTGGGGTACCAGCGGTCCACCACGATCAGGTTCCGCCCGTACCAGGCCGTCTTGTACTCGAGCATGCCGCGCATTTGACGCCATGCGGCATCGCTGATCGCGCGGGCGAGGGCGACCATTCGGCGGGCCTTCTCCCGGTTTCTGCTGCCCTTGGCCTTGCGGGACGACGCGCGTTGGGCTTTGGCCAGGCGTCGCCGGTGGCGTCGCTCGTGCCGGGGATCGGCGATCTTCTCTCCGGTGGAGAGCGTTACCAGGGAGGTCGGCCCTGCGTCGATGCCGACCATGGTGTCAGTGGGTGGCAGGGTGGTGATGGTGTCATCGCACAGCAGGGACACGAACCAGCGGCCCGCGGCGTCGCGGGACACCGTCACCGTGGATGGCTGCGCGCCTTCGGGCAGGGGCCGGGACCACGCGATGTCGAGCGGCTCGCTCATCTTGGCCAGGGTGCGCAGCCCGTTCCGGAGCCTGAAACCGGAGCGGGTGTACTCGGCAGATGCGCGGGACTTCTTCTTCGACTTGAACGTCGGGTACTCCGCGAGCCTGCCCCAGAAGTTCATGAACGCGCCTTGCAGGTGCCGCGGCGCCTGCTGCGACGGCACGCACGACACCTCGCCCAGGAACGCGAGTTCTTCGGTGCGCTTCCATTCGGTGAGCATCGCCGAGGAATCAGCGTAGGAGACGCGACGGCCTTCGTCTCGGTAGGCGCGGGTTCGCTCTTGCAGGGCCCGGTTGTAGACCAGGCGGACGCAGCCGAACGTGCGAGACAGCTCCGCGGTCTGCGCGTTCGTTGGATGGAAGCGGTATCGGAATGCCCGCTTCACCTGCCGTCCCATGGCCGGGATATTACCAAGAGAACATTCGGGAACACGAACCGTGAAGGGAGGGGGCGGCGTCACCTCCCCTGCTTGAAGACTGGGGTCTCCACGCCGTGAATCAGAGGACCGTTCTGCCTGGTGACCGTCCGGTGCTGCGGCGCCGGGCGGCCGCCCTGTTGCATCGGCGGCCGGGGCTGCGGCTCGGGTTGCTGCTCTCGGCGCCGATGGTCTGGCTCGTCGTCGCTTATCTCGGTGCGCTCGCCGCGCTGTTCCTGTCGGCCTTCTGGTCGACGGACGTGTTCACGGGGGACCTCGTTCACGAGTTCACGCTGAGGAACTTCGAGGACGTGTTCACCGACCCGGTCTACCTGACGATCGCGCTGCGCAGCGTGGGGGTCGCGGTCCTCGTCACGGTGCTGTGCCTGGTCATCGGGTTCCCGATGGCGTTCGCGATGGCGAAGGTGGTCGCGCCGCGGTGGCGTCCGGTGCTGTTGATCGGGGTGCTCATGCCGCTGTGGGCGGCGTACCTCGTCAAGGCGTACGCGTGGCGGGTCATGCTCGCGCAGGGCGGGGTCGTGGACTGGGCGCTGTCTCCGCTCGGCCTGGAAGGGCCCGGCTACGGGCTCACCGCGACGGTCATAGTGCTGACCTACCTGTGGCTGCCGTACATGATCCTGCCTATCTACACCGGGCTGGAGCGGCTTCCCGAGTCGCTTCTCGACGCGTCCGGCGACCTCGGGGCGAAGGCGTGGACGACCTTCCGCAGGGTCGTGCTGCCGATGACGTTCCCGTCGGTCGTCGCCGGGACGCTGTTCACGTTCTCGCTCAGCCTCGGCGACTACATCACCGTCAAGATCGTCGGCGGGAAGAGCCAGCTCATCGGCAACGTCGTCTACGACAACATCGGCGCCGCCAACAACCTGCCCTTCGCCGCGGCCGTCGCGACCCTGCCCGTCGTCGTCATGCTCGGCTACATCCTCGCCGTCCGCCGGACCGGCGCCCTGGAGGAGATGTGAACCTCTCCGCGACGTCCCGGACCGTCCTGCGGGTGTGCCTCGCCGCGGGCTTCGTCTTCCTGTACGTGCCGCTCGCGCTGGTGCTGCTCAACTCCTTCAACGCCGACCGCGCGTTCGGCTGGCCGCCGAGCGGGCTCACCGCCAAGTGGTGGGCGACCGCCGCGGACAACGCGGGGGCGCGCGAGGCGGTCCTCACCAGCCTCAAGGCGGGGCTCGGCGCGACCGCGATCGCGCTCGTGCTCGGCACGATGATCGCGTTCGCGGTGCAGCGGTACTCCTTCTTCGGCCGGGACGCCGTGTCGCTGCTCGTCGTGCTGCCGATCGCGCTGCCCGGCATCGTCACCGGCATCGCCCTGTCGAACGCGTTCCACCTCGTGCTGCAGCCGCTCGGCATCGGCCTCGGGCTGTTCACCGTCATCGTCGGCCACGCCACGTTCTGCGTGGTCACGGTCTACAACAACGTGCTGGCCCGCCTCCGCAGACAGGGCACCCTCGTCGAGGAGGCTTCCGCCGACCTGGGCGCCGACACCTTCCAGACCTTCCGGCACGTCACCTTCCCCCTGCTGCGCCCGGCCCTCCTCGCGGGCGGCCTCCTCGCCTTCGCCCTCTCCTTCGACGAGATCATCGTCACCACCTTCACCGCGGGCCCCGGCGTCACCACGCTCCCCATCTGGATCTTCAACAACCTCTTCCGGCCGAACCAGGCCCCCGTCATCAACGTCGTCGCGGCGGTCCTCGTCGTCCTCTCGATCGTCCCCGTCCACCTGGCCCAGCGGCTGTCCGGCGAGAAGACGCCCAAGGGCCACTGAGGCCACGCCGGCGCGGCCGTCAGGAGGAGGCGGGGTCGGGTTCCGGGACGGGTTGCGGTTCCGGTTCCGGTTCCGGAACAGGGGTGGGCTCGGGCTTGGGGGAGCGGAAGCGGTTGAGGGCGGAGTAGGTGAGTCCGGCCAGGAGGCCCCAGAAGGGGGCGCCGATGCCCAGGAGGGTGATGCCGGAGGCGGTGACGGCGAAGGTGATGACCGAGGCGTCGCGGGCCGCGGGGTCCTGGACGGCGGTGTGGAGGGCGGAGGCCAGGGAGGCCAGGAGGGCGAGGCCCGCGACGGTCTCGATGAGGAGCGGGGGCGAGGTCGCGATCAGGGAGACCGCGACGCCGGAGGCCAGCGCGATGAAGAGGTAGACGACCCCGCTCGAGACCGAGGCGATCCAGCGCCGTGCCGGATCGGGGTGGGCGTCCGGTCCCGCGGCGAGTTGCGCGGTGATCGCCGCGAGGTTGAGCGTGTGCCCGCCGAACGGTGCGGTCACCACCGTCGCCGCACCCGTCGAGACGAGGATCGGGCGCAGGTCGGGGCGGTAGCCGTTGGCCGCGAGCACCCCCATGCCCGGCACGTTCTGGGACGCCATCGTCACGATGAACAGGGGCAGCGCCACCCCGACGAGGGCCTGCAGGGAGAGCGCCGGGACCTCCCAGGTCAGGACGGGGAGGAGCCCGGAGGAGGCCTTGCCGGGCTCGCGCAGCAGCAGCACCGCGACCACGCTCACCGCGAGCGCCGCCGGGACCGCCCACCGCCGGGTCGCCGCGAAGCGCCCGAGCACGAGCCAGGTCAGCACGATCGGCACGGCCGCGCGGGGCAGCTCCGCCACCGCGTGGACGGGGGCGAGGCACAGCGGCAGCAGCACCCCGGCGAGCATCGCCGCGGCCAGCGGCACCGGGATCGCCGCGATCAGCCTGCCGAGCGTCTTCGACAGCCCGGCGACGATGATCAGGCAGCCCGTCACCGCGAAGGCGCCCAGCGCCTCCCGGTAGGAGACGCCCTCGGCCGCCGAGGTCGCCAGCAGGGCCGCGCCCGGCGTGGACCAGGCGATGCTGATCGGCATCCGGTACCTGAGCCCGAGGAAGATCGCGACGAGGCCCAGCATCAGGCAGAGGATCAGCAGGCCCGACGCGGCCTGTCGTTCGTCCGCGCCGACCGCCCGCAGTCCGGCGAGCACCACCGCGAAGGAGCTCGCGAAGCCCACGACGGAGAGCACGATCCCCGCCAGCACCGGTTGTAGATATCGCATGGCCCCACCGCCCGTTCTGTTTACGGAACAGACAGTGTAGGCAGAGCGTTCCGTAAACGGAACAGTGGCATCCTGGTCCCGTGACCGATCTTCCCGCCACCGGCGGCGCCGCCTTCGCCGCCGCCATCGGCCGCCGCATCAGGGCGCTGCGCGGCGCCCGCGGCCTCTCGCTCTCGGAGCTGGCGCAGCGCGCCGGTGTCGGCAAGGCCACCCTCTCGGCCCTCGAGGCGGGCACCCGCAACCCGACCATCGAGACCCTCTACGCCATCACCGCCCAGCTCGACGTGCCGCTCACCGCGCTGCTCACCGACCCGGGCCCGCACCCGGCCGTCCCGCCCGTGCACGGCGAGGCGGTCACCGCCGAGCTGCTCGAGACGTTCGAGGACGCCGCCTGGACCACCGAGCTGTACCGCCTGCGGATCCGGCCGGGCCGCCGCCAGATCTCCCCGGCCCACCCCGCCGGCGTGACCGAGTACCTCACCGTCTTCCAGGGCACCGCCCTCGTCGGCCCGCCCGACGCCCCCCTCGCCGTCCCGCCCGGCGGCCACGCCTCCTGGACCTCCGACACCCCGCACCTGTACGCCACCGCCACGTCCGAAGAAGTCCACGCCGCCCTCCTCATCCGCCACCCCCACTCCTGAGCGGCGCGCGGGGGCGGCGTGTCGGGGCGTCCCGCTATGGGCCCGTGTGGTGGTCGGAGGGCGGGTAGGGACCTTGGGCCCTTTTCTGAGCGTGTGGTCGCGGTCACAATTGGTTCGAATGGTTGGTTGTTCGGCTCGGGAGTACAGTCTTCGCGGGACGCCCGGGAGCGGCGTCTCCGGGGCACGGGGAGCGCGGTTGGGTACTGGATCTTGGGGGCGGGATTGAGCATCGCGGGACCATCGTGACCGCGCAGGGGATCCGGGAACGCCAGGTGTCCGACCTGCGGCACGGAGACCATCTGTGCCTGGCGTTCGCCGACGAGTCGGAGCGCAGAGACGTGCTCACCTGCTACCTGTCGGTGGGCTTGGAACGGGGCGAGCGCCTCCTCTACTACACCGAGCGCAGCGCCCCGGAGACCGTCAAGGGCTGGCTGCGCGACGCGGGCGTCGACTCCGGCAAGGCGGTCGCCGACGGCCGGCTCAAGATCCTCCCGGTGGACGCCTCCCTGCTCGCCTCCGGCCGGTTCGACGCCGACGCCACGGTCGCCACGATCGAGCGGGAGGTCGCCGAGAGCCTGCGGGAGGGCCACTCGGGGCTGCGCCTGACGGGCGAGATGGACTGGGCACTGCGCGATGTGCCCGGTGCCGAGAAGCTGCCCGCGTTCGAGGAGAAGGTCGGCGCGCTGGTCGCCGGGCGCCGCGCGACCGCGTTGTGCCAGTACGACGTGCGCAGATTCGACGCCGACCGCATGACGGTCGCCGACCAGGTCCATCCGGCGGCGGCCACCGTGCCCGCCCTGCACGAGGACGCGATGCTCCAGCTCCTGCCGGTGCTGCGCGACGGTCGGCGGGAGCTGAGGGTCGCCGGGACCGTCGACTACCGGACGACCGAGGTCCTCGCCGAGGCGCTATACACGGCCGCGCGGTGGCCGGGCGACCTTCGCCTGGACATGAGCGCGCTCGAGTTCATCGACCTCTCCGGGGTCCGCACGATCGCGCGGGTGGCCGCGAGCCTGGAGCCCGGCCGCATGCTGTACGTGAACGACCTGGCGCCGCTGCTGTGCCATGTGGTGCGGCTGGTCGGCTGGGACGAGGAGCCGTCCCTGGTCGTCCGCCCCCGGGGGGAGCGGGGATGAGCCTGGCAGGCCCGGCACCCGGACGCCCCGGCGGAGCCGGGTTCTCCGAGTGGTCGGGTGGCGGGCCCGATGAGGACGGTCCGGCACCCGGACGCCCCGGCGGAGCCGGGTTCTCCGAGCGGTCGGGTGGCGGGCTCGATGAGGACGGCCCGGCACCGCGGCTGAACCACCACGGCCTCCTGTACGGGAGCGACGAGGAGTTCCTCGCCGCGGCGGTGCCGTTCTGCAGGGACGGCGTGGAGAACGGCGACGCGGTCCTCGCGGTGACGACCCCGGGCAACATCGGCCTGCTGCGCGACGCGCTCGGCGGCGCGGCCGGCAGGGTGGAGTTCGTGGTGGCCGAGCAGTGGTACGACACACCGGGACGGGCGCTGGCCGAGTACTTCAGGTACGTCGGAAGGCACACCGCGGAAGGCGGCCTGGCGAGGGTGCTGGGGGAGCCGGTCTGGCACGGGCGTTCTCCCCTGGAGACCGCGGAGTGGACGCGCTACGAGGCGGTCGTGAACCTCGCCTTCGCCGCCAGCCCCGCGTGGATCGTCTGCCCCTACGACACGCGGGTCACCTCTCCCGGCGTCGTCGCGGACTCCCTGCGCACTCACCCCCGGCTGCTCGAAGGCACCGGCGAAAGGCTCAGCGACTCCTACGCGCCGCCCACCGACGAGTCGTCCTGGGGCCGTCCGGTGCCGCCGCCTCCACCCGGAAGAGGACGGACCGAGGCGGAGTTCGAAGGCGGGCTGGCGCCTCTGCGCGCGTTCGTCGGGGCGGCGGGGCTGTCCCTGGGCATGTCGCGGGAGGGCGCGGAGCGGCTGGTCCTCGCGGCCAACGAGGTGGCGACCAACGCGGTGCGGCACGGCGGCGGGCGCGGGAGGGCCGCGGTGTGGCGGGACGCCCACCAGGTCGTCTGCGACATCACCGACCCGGGATCCGGCGGCGCCGACGAAGCCGTCTGGTACGCCGGTTATGTCGCGCCCGATCCGTGCGCCCCGTCAGGCCACGGGCTGTGGGCGGTCCGGCAGCTCTGCGAGCTCGTGGAGCTGGAGACCGGCCCGCGGGGCACGACGGTCAGGCTGCGCCTCGCCTTGCGCTGACCGGCGACATAGCGGCGGAGAAGACCCCGACACGGCTGAGTGGGGTGTCCGGTGACGAAGCCGAAAGCCCTGGGGAAGCCGGACGAGCCCCTGGTAGAACGCGGGTTGGGCCGGGTGAGCCGTCGGTCCCGTCGGGTGGCTGAGGGGCCGCATGGAAGTCAAGAACCGGGCGTCTCTCGCCCACAAGATGAGGTACGCGGTAAGCCATCCGCACCGGATCTCCGCCTACGCCCAGCGCTGGGCGCGCGACTCCTGGCTGCGCATGACGACCGACGGCCACGTGGGCTACTACCGCGCGGTCATGCGCTCGGACTCCGCGAAGAGCCCTGAGCAGGCCGTGGGCAGCGCGTCCCACGACAGATGGCTGGCGCTCGGCGCCCTTCAGTTCGACTACCTCCTGCGCCACGGGCTCAGACCCGGGCACCGCCTCCTGGAGATCGGCTGCGGCAATCTGCGGGCGGGCTGGCGGTTCATCGAGTACCTGGACGAGGGCAACTACCACGGGATCGACATCTCCCCGGACATCCTGTTCGCCGCGCAGAAGGTGCTGGCCGGGCAGGGCCTGCAAAGCAAGGTCCCCCATCTCACCCCGGTGTGCGGCCTCGACTTCGCGTTCCTGCCCACGGGGTACTTCGACGTCGTTCACGCGCACAGCGTCTTCTCCCACTCGCCTTTGCCGGTCATCGACGAGTGCCTGGCGCACGTCGGGCGGATCCTCGCTCCCGGCGGCTTCTTCGACTTCACCTTCGACCGGACCACCGGCCCGGAGCACCAGGTGCTGCGCGAGGACTTCTACTACCGCACCGAGACGCTGACCGCGCTGGCCCGGAGGCACGGCCTGGACGCCGTGTTCATGCACGACTGGGAAGAGCTCCCGCACAAGCAGTCGAAGCTGCGCGTGTCCGTGCGGTGCCCGTGACCGTCGTCTGAGAAGGAGGGTTTTATGGCGTCCGTCTGGCCGTCGCTGCCGCTCGCCGAGTTCGAGCCGACCAAGAACACGCTGATCCTGTGGGCGCAGGTCGTCGGCAAGGTCCGCATCGCCCGCACCCCGCTGGTGAACCACTGGTGGAACGCGCCGCTGTATCTGACGCCGCGCGGCCTCACCACGTCGCTCATCCCGGGCGGGCCCGGCCGGAGCTTCGCGATCGACTTCGACTTCCTGGCCGGGTCGCTCGACCTCGCCGTCACCGACGGCTCGGGCCGCCGGATGGCCTTGGCCGAGCAGCGGACCGTGGAGGAGTTCCACGCGCGGCTGATGGAGCTGCTCGACGAGCTCGGCCTGCACACCGAGATCTGGCCGGTGCCCGTCGAGCTGGAGGGGGCGATCCCGTTCCCCGACGATGACGCGCCGCGCGCCTACGACCCGGAGCAGGCGCTGCGCTTCTGGCGGCTGCTGGTGGAGGCGGAAAGGGTGCTCACCGCCTTCCGGGCCGGGTTCGTCGGCAAGAACAGCCCGGTGCACCTGTTCTGGGGCGCGCTGGACCTGGCGACGACCCGGTTCTCCGGGCGGACGGCGCCGCCGCATCCGGGCGGGGCGCCCAACTGTGGCCCGCACGTGATGCACGAGGCGTACTCGCATGAGGTGAGCAGCGCCGGGTACTGGCCGGGAGGGGAAGGAGAAGGCTTCTTCTACTCCTACGCCTACCCGGAGCCATCCGGCTATCGCGAGATGCCGGCGGGCGTGCCGGAGGCCCACTACGACGCGGCGCTGGGCGAGTTCGTCCTGCCGTACGAGGCGGTGCGCACCGCGGCCGACCCCGACGCGACGCTCCTCGCGTTCCTCCAGGCGACGTACGAGGCCGCCGCGGTGGGCGCGGACTGGCCCCGTGCCGAGCTGGAGCGCTGACCCGCCCGCGCAATTCCCGCAGTTGAGAAGGCCTCCGCCGTGCCGGCGGGGGCCTTCAAGATTTTTGCCCAGTCCGAGTTCTCCGTTCTGGCTGGTTTGTCACTGTCGCCCGCTAAGTTCTGATCGTCGTCAGGCGGGACGCCATAGCGTTCCCGTTCTCTCCGGCGTCTCCCCCTTGCCCGTGTGCGCGGGCGACGCCGTCGCGAGCATCAGGAGGTGGGCCTGCGTGGGTTGGGTGTCAGCGGGTGAGGGCTACGAGATAGCCCTCGTGGAGGGCAAGGTGGCGGTGCGCGCCACCACCGGTCGTTCGGCCGGAAGGCAGCTCAAGACGCTGCCCAAGGCGCTGCGGGACCATCCGGAGGTGGAGCGGCTGCGCGGCTTCGCCGAGTGGCTCGACCGGCACGCCGTCGCGTGCGTCGCGCAGGTCGACGCGTGGATGGTGTCCTCCCTGCCCGTGCCGACCGCGCTGATCGGCCGGGTCTGGGCGGACGAGGCCTGGCGGCACGCGCTGCGCGACCTCGCCGTCCTCGGCGACGACCCCGACGAGGTCGGCTTCCTGCGCGACGCCACCCCCGAGGGCGAGCTGCGGGTGGTGAACCTCGACGGGGAGACCGTCAGGCTCGCCCCGGAGACGGTGACGCTCCCGCACCCGGTGCTGCTGCCCGACCTCGACGAGCTGCGGGAGTTCGCCGCGGAGCTGGAACTGACCCAGCGCGTCGAGCAGATCTACCGCGCCACCTTCGCCAAGCCCGGCGACGTCGACCCCAAGGCCACCGAGGAGAAGCGCTTCCAGGGAGGCAAGTACGGCTCCCGCTTCCGCCTCGCCGCCCGCGCGACGTCGCTCGGCTACAAGGTGTCGGGCGGGTACGCGTCGAGCCGGGTGCGCGACGACGCGCGCATGTTCGACGCGACGGTCTGGATCGGCGAGCCCTACTGGGACGGCGACTCCGAGACCGGCGCGCTCACCTTCCGCGACGGAGACGGCCGCGCCGTGCCGCTCGGGGAGGTCGGCCCCGTCGCGTGGTCGGAAGGGATGCGGATGGCTTCGGCTCTGTACGCGGGACGGGTTGTGGAGGAGGAGAAGGCGTGAGCGGCGTGGACATCGAAGGCAAGGAAGAGAACGCGGCGGCGGAGCTGCTGGCGGCAGGGGCCGTGCTGCCTCCGGGCGGGCAGGCCGAGGGCGCGGTGCCGATCGCGGCGCGCGCGTACACGCACCCCGCCCTGGACGACCGCGTCGTCGTCCGCCTGGCCCCGGCCGACCTCGGCGCGGCCGAGGACCTGGCGGCGGGGTTCCTCGGGCTGGTGCCCGACGGCGAGCCCGCGATCGTCGGGGCGGGCCCGCGCCAGACGCTCGGGTTCCCCGAGTGGGTCCTCGCCCATCACCCCGAGGACGGCCACCGCGCCCTCGCGGTCGTGCCCGAGCTGGACCGCCTGTCCAAGCAGGCCAAGACCAAGCCCAAGGCAGCCATGGACGGCATGGTCGGGCTCGGGCAGCGGCTCGCCTCGTCCGTCCCGCACCTGCTGCCGACCTACTTCGAACGGGCCGGCCGCGCCTTCCTCGCCGTGGAGAACGCCCAGTACGCGGGCCAGCTCTTCAGCCGCGCGCGCAAGGCCGAGGTGGAGCACGGCCTGGACGTCGACGAGGACCGGCTGGACGAGGTCTTCCTCGAGTACGCGCTGGCCGGGGCCCTGCCCGTCAAGACCCTCTCCGGTTACGCCAAGGAGCTGAGCGCGCGCGTCGCCCCCGCGGGGGCGCTGCGCCGCTACACCACGCTGTGCGTGCGCCGCGCCTCGGGCGGTATGCCGCCGTCGGCCCAGATGGGCAACGACCTGCGCAGGCTCGCCCGTGAGGCGGGCGGCGACGCGCTGGAGGTGGAGACCGAGTACGTCGCCGAGATGCTGGAGCTGCCCGCGACGACGCGCGCCGGGGCCGGCTGGTGGAAGGCGCACCGGGCCGCGCTGGTCGAGCTGGCCAAGCGCCGCCCGGAGACGCGCGGCAGGCTGCTGGACCTGATGCCGTCCTACGACGAGCACCGGCTGTCGGACCTGTGGCTCGAAGTCCTGGTGGATTCCGGCGCGATCGAGGGCCTGTACGACGCCGCCGTGCCCGCCGCGCAGCGGCCCCGGGACGGGTCGGCGGGCTGGCTGCGCCGCTACCTGAAGTTCCGCAGGGACGGCTGGCGCCTGCCGTCGCGCCAGGAGGCCCTGGAAGAGCTCGTCGCGCGGATGGCCGAGCGGCTGCGCGCCGAACTCGCCGCCGACGGCTCGGCGCTGCCGGTCCCGAGCAGCCTCGACCTCCTCGACCTCATGCTGGAGCTCGGCCTTCCGATCGAGGATCCGACGCGGGTCCGCGTCCTTCCGCTGGAGGCGTGGGCGCGTTCGGAGGAGCGGCGCGCCCTCACCGCGCTGGCCGCGGACGAGCGCTTCCACGAGGGGCTCCACTACTCCTTCGACCGCCTCGGCCCGAGCGAGATCACGGTGTTCCGGGCGCTGGCGGAGACCGACCTCCGGGACCTGCTCACCTCGTGGGTCCGGGTCGTGGCCGGGCGCTCCTTCGCGATGGGCCTGCCCGGCCTCCCTTCCGCGCTGCACAGGCTCTCCTGGCTGCCGGGGGAGATCCTCTCCCTCGCCGAGGACGCCGTGCGCGCCGCCACGAAGGCCGACCTCGGGGAGGTCCTCGCGCGGACCCTGCGCACGGGCCTCTTCGACGAGTTGTCCTGGCCCGCCTTCGAGGAGGCCGTCAACGAGCTCAGCGACCGCGACAACGCGCGGAACCTCGTCATCACCGAGGAGTGGCCCTACCTGGTCGTCGCCAACAAGGCGAAGGCCGTGGTGGTCGGCGTCGAGGGCCGTGTCCTGGAGCACGACCTGCGCGTCCCGGCCGACGCGCACGAGACGTGCTTCCACTACGTGGACGGGGACCTCCTCGTCTACTGGCTGTCCTCCAACGTGTCGCACGGCTACTGGCTGAGCGAGCCGGGCCGCGTCCTGCGCCTCGAGGGCGAGAACCCGGACTCCCTCACCCTGAACTGGCACCGCGGCACCGAGCCCGTCACGCTCGCGGTGCCCGGCGGCGGCCGGACCACGGCGCACGGCATGATCCGGCCCGGCGACAGCGTGCTGCCCGAGGCCGGCGGCGAGATCATCACCGACGGCCGCGGCTACTGGGTCAGGCGCTACCGGGACAACGGGCACAGCTACTGGACCGAGTACGACCCCGCCAGCGGCGAGTTCGGCAGGGAGAGCGTCCCGGCCTTCCTGACGCGGCACGCGGGCGAGCCGGACGACGGCGAACCGGCCTTGGACGGGTGGCTGCTGCCGTTCCCGGGCGAGGGACCGACCCCGGTCGGCCCGGTCGTCGACGGGCTGGTCGGCATGCGCCTCATCCGCAAGGACGGCTCGCTGCGCGCCGAGGACCTGTCCGGGAAGAGCTCGCTGTACAACGACAACGGCGGCTGGATCCCGGGCACGCTCTACTTCCCCGGCGACGACAGCCCGCGCACCTACGTCCGTCAGTCCTGGCGGGTGGACCTGCACGACGCCGACGGGACGCACACCGCCCAGGTCGTCACGGACGGGCCCGCGGGCGCCTACGCGCTCGGCACGGTCATCCTGCCGCCGCTGCGCTACTGGACCCACATGTCGGCGCGCGACGAGCGCGGTTCCGCGGCCCTGCGCGGGATCGGCGCGGAGACGGGCGGGGCGCTCCTCGACGCCGTCGCCAAGGGCGGGGACCCGGTCGAGGCGATCCGCGCCCTCCTGCCCGAGGTCACCCACGAGAGCCTGATCGCGGGCATCGCGGGCATCGTGCAGAAGGCGTCCGAGCAGCGGACCACCCTGGACGAGACGGTGGTCCGGCTCGAGCAGACGCTGGCCGGGGAGGTCGAGGAAGAGCACGTCGACGGCCCTTCCGACCGGCAGTTCCTCGAGGCGCTCAGCGGAGTCACGGGCGGCTCCCGCTACTGGGGGGACGAGAGCCGGACCGCCGCGGGGATCCTGCACCACTACGCGGTGCTCGCGGACGGCTCGGCGGAGCCGGCCGACCCCGGCGCGCTGCACCTGGACCAGCGGCCGCTGCCCGCCACCCGGATGAGCATCGATGCGGTGTTCGGCGCCAGGGAGGCCGCGATCTTCCGCGCGCTGACGTGGGCCACGGACAACGAGGCGAGGGAGACCCTGCGGTACCTGAGCGGGGCGCTCGACCGCGCGGGCTTCACCGCGGACGCGGCGGGCCGGTGGCGCCAGGTCGCGTTCCGCCTCCCCAACGCCCGCACCCGCCTGCCCAACGGATCCACCCGCCCCGGCCATTGGCGCGGCACCCTCGCGCTGCCGGGCGGCGGATTCCTGGCGTTCGAGGACTGGAAGCTCCAGGACACGGGCGACGTCTTCAACGGGATCTTCCACGACCCGTCCGGCGCGTTCGAGGCGCCCGCGCCCTACGAGGCCCTGTCGATCACGGAGTTCGAGGGCTGGTGGAGCCGTCCGCTTCCGCCCTCGGCCTACCTCGCCGCGCTGGACGAGAGGGGCCCGGCGCCCTGGTTCGCCGACGCCGCCGCGGAGTTCGCCAGGCTCACCGGGACCACCCCGACGATCGCGGCGCTCGTCGTCTCCGGCCTGCCCCGGCTCGACAGCAGCGACCACTCCTTCCTGCCCGCCGAGATCCGCAAGGCGCTCGGGGTGAAGGTGGCCGAGGCCGCGGTGGCCAGGGCCGAGGTGCGGTCCCTGCCGGCGCGGCTGCGGGGCGCCGTCGTGGGCGCGCTGCTGCCCGACGACCCGGCCGAGCTGTGGACGCGCGGCCCGGACGTGGCGGCGGCGGCCGAAGTGTGGAACCGGGAGCGGGGCGGCCAGATCGCGCTGCCCGAGGCGCTGCTGGCCGAGGCGAAGAAGGCGGTGGCCGTCGGCTGGGACGCGGCCGCGTCCATGCGCGCGGTCCTCGCCCCCGCCTCCTCGCCGCAGCTCACCCGGGACCTGGCGTGGAAGGTCGACGGCGACAAGGTCGTCGTGGCGGCCGGAGACACCGAGGGCTTCACCGCGCAGGTCCTGACGGGAACCGCGCTCATGACCGCGTGGCTCGCGTACCGGCTGCCCGCCGGGGATCCGCTGCGCGCGACCCTGCCCGAGGCCCTGGCCGCGATCCGCGCACGGCTCGCGCACCCCGGCCTCATGCTCGGCTTCGACAGGTACTTCGACGTGACGGCCTTCCGCAAGGCTGCGGGTGCGCCGACCGAGGAAGGCACCGGCTTCGTCCGCTACGGGGCCATCGTCCTGCCGACCCATGACGACCTGCCTTACCCCGCGCTGAGGACGTCGCTCCTCGACGAGGCGGGGGAGGACCCGTACCTCCCCGCGCTCCGATCGGCCGCTGGGGAGCCCTTCGCCATCGAGCTCGCCCTTCGGATCGTCAAGAGCGAGCGGTTCGCCGCGCTGCTCGCCGACCCCGGGGACCCGGTCGAAGGCGAGCGGTCGAAGGACGGCACCTGGTACCCGCAGGATCCGGGGCGGTCGGTTCCCGACGTCGTCGCGGAGGTCGCGGGGGCCTACGGCCTGTCGGCCGACGCGGCGGCGGTGTACCTGATGCTGCTGGCGCTGCCCGACCCGTCGGACCGCAACACCGCGCGCTGGACGGGCTGGCGTCCGGCGCGGCTCAAGGCGGCGCGGGCCGAGCTCGCGGCGAGCGACCTCGTCGTCGAGGCGCGGCGGACCCGGGCGGGCCGGACGCTGTTCCTGCCCGGCCCGTGGACGGACGCGCGCTCCCCGGCGCCCTCGATGGAGAGCTGGAAGCACACGATGTTCGACCTGGCCCCGGGCGGTACGACGCCGCTGCGCACCGTCGTGCCGACCGAGCCCGTCGCCGACCTGTTCCGGAAGGCCTGGCGCAGGATCGCCGACGGCGACGGCCCGCGCTTCGCCGACCTCCAGGTCCGTAAGGGCGGCCGCCGCAGGTGACGCAGGGACGCCGCCCGTCCGGATCGGTGCCGGACGGGCGGCGTCGCCGGTGGTCTCCGGCGGATTTCGCGGACTGTCGGTGCCGCCCGCTAAGTTCTGATCATGGTCGCGGAACCGCCCCGGTCTGCGGCTTTCCCCCCGGTCCGTCCCCCGACGGGCCGCTCAGGCAAAGGAGGTGAGGCTCGCGTGAGCTGGACGGCCGCGGGAGAGGACTACGAGGTCGCCCTCGTCGAAGGCAAGGTGGCCGCGCGCCGCGTCACCTCCGGGAAAGCGCCGGGACAGCCGCTCAAGACGCTGCCCAAGGCGCTGCGCGACCATCCGGAGGTCGAGAGCCTGCGCCGGTTCGCCACCTGGCTGGATCGGCACGCGGCCGAGTGCGTCGCGAAGGTCGACACCTGGATGACGTCTTCGCTGCCCGTTCCCGCGCCCCTGCTCGGCAAGGTGTGGGCGGACGAGGCGTGGCGGGACGCGCTGCGCGACATGGCCGTCGTCGGAGACGACCCGGAAGAGGTCGGCTTCCTCCGGGACATCACCGAGAGCGGCGAGCTGCGCGTGGTGAACCTCGACGGCGAGACCGTCAGGCTCGACGCGCGCACGGTCCGGATGCCGCATCCGGTGCTGCTGCCCGACCTGGACGAGCTGCGGGACTTCGCCGCCGAACTCGGCGTCACCCAGCGCGTCGAGCAGATCTACCGGGCCACCTGGGCGCGCCCCGACGACGTCGAGGGCAACCGCGTCCAGAAGTTCGCCGGAGGCCGCTACGGCTCCCGCTTCCGGGTCGCGGCGCGCGCCGGGAGCCTGGGCTACCGGGTGTCCGGCGGGTACGCGGTGTGCCCGGTCCGCGAGGGCGGCCGGACCCTTGAGGCGATGCTCTGGATCGGCGCGCCGAGCTGGGACGCCGAGGAGGTCCAGATCGGCTCGCTGACCTGGCACGGGCCGGACGGGAAGGCCGTGCCGTTCGCGGAGGTCGGCCCGGTCGCGTGGTCGGAGGGCATGCGGATGGCCGCCGCGCTGTTCGCGGGCCGCATCGTGGAGGAGAGCGGCGAATGAGCGTTCCCACCGTCTCCCGGCCCTCGGCCGGGACCGCCGCGGAGCTGCTGGCGGCGGGCGCGTACCTGCCCTCGGACACCGCCGACGCCGGGGAAGGCGTGCCCGTCACCGCGCGCGCTTATCAACGCGCCGGTCTGGGCGGCCGCACCGTCGTCAGGCTGGTCCCCGAGGAGATCGGCGAGGCCGAGGACGCCGCGGCGGCCTTCCTCGGCCTGGCCCGGGTGGGGCTGGCCGAGGTCGTCGGGTTCGGCGTCCGCGAAAGGCTCGCGTTCCCCGAATGGGTGCTCGTGCACCATCCGGCGGACGGCCACCACGCGCTGGGGCTGCTGCCGGAGATCGACAGGCTGGCGCGGCTGGCGGTGACCAAGGCCAAGGTGGCCTCCGAGGGCTTCACCGCCCTGGGGAAGCAGCTGGCCACTTCGGTCCCGCACCTTCTGCCGACGTTCTACGAGCGGGCCGGCCGGGAGTTCCTCACCGTCGAGAAACCGGAACTCGCCGCGCGCATGTTCGCCGCGGCGCGCAAGGCCGAGACCGAGCACGGTCTGCCCATCGACGAGGCGCGCCTCGACGACGTCTTCGTGGAGTTCGCCCTCGCCGGGGCGCTCCCGGCGAAGACCCTCTCGGAGTACGCCAAGGCACTCGCCCTGCGCCTTCCCCCGGACGAGGCCCTGGAGAGGTTCCTCCGCCTCGCCGTACGCCGGGCGGCAGGAGGGCTGCCTCCCGCCTCGACGACGGCGCACGACCTTCGCCGGCTCGCCAAGGCCGCGTCCGGGGAGGCCGGGAAGATCGAGCGTGACCACCTCGCCGAGATGCTGACGTACCCGGCGACCGCCCTCGCCCCCGAGACCTGGTGGAAGGCGCACCGGGCGGCGCTGGTCGAGCTCGCCGCCGAGCGCCCCGAGACGTCCGGCGTCCTCCTGCGGATCATGCCGGACCACCCCGATCTCGGGTTCCAGGGGAGCTGGCTCGATCTGCTGGAGGACACCGGGGCCGCGGCGCTGCTGTCCGACGAGGCCGGGAACGCCGGGCCGGAAGACGGCGTGGCCGGCTGGCTGATCCGCTTCCTTCAGGCCCGCGGCCCCGTCTACCAGGCTTCGCGGCGGCTGCCGAGGCTGGAATCCATGGTCGGGCGGATGGCCGGGAGGCTGAAGGCCGAACTCGCCGAGCGGGGCACGTCCCTGCCCGTCCCGGTTTCGGCCGACCTGCTCGATCTCCTGCTGGAACTCGGCGTGCCCGTCGCGGACCCGTCGCCCGGCCAGCGGGCGCACCTCGACACCTGGGCGATGGGAGACGGCCGCAGGGATCTCGCCGCGCTGTGCGCCGACCCCCGCTTCGCCCGCGCCCTGCACCTGGGCATCGCCGGGATGCAGGGCCGTGAGGCGTCCCGCCAGGAGGCGCTGCTCGCCGCCGTGCCCCTGCACCCTCACCTTCGCGCCTACGTCGAGGAGCTCCGTGGCCGCGTCGCCCACGCGGGCCTGCCGGAGACGGCCGCCGCGCTCACCGACCTCGGCCGGCTGCACCCGGGCGTCCAGCGGCTCGCCGAAGAGCCGGTGCGCGCCGCCCTGGCCGTCGACTTCCCCGAACTGCTCGCCCGGACGCTGCGCGGCGGCCTGTTCGACGAGATGTCGTGGCCCGCGTTCGACACCGCGGTCGCCGAGCTGTTCCCGGAGCACTACCGGGGCCACCGGACCATCGCCGAGGAATGGCCCTACCTGGTGGTGGCGAACCGGCAGCGCGCGCTCGTCCTCGACGGCTCGGGGATCGTCCTCGACCATGCCCTGCGCGTCCCGGCGAACACCTACCGCCTCGGCTTCCGCTATGTGGACGGGGCACTGCTCGTCCAGTGGAGCGATGGCCACCGGGGCGTGACCAGCGGCTACTGGCACACCCTTCCCGACCGCGTCCTGCGGCTGGAGGGCGACAGCCTGAACGGCTACGACGCCATGCGCTTCCGGGGGGACCAGAAGATCAGCCTGGCGGCCCCCGGAGGCGGCAGCCTCACCGGGTCCACCGTGCTCCACCGGGGCGACGCCCTGGCGCCGGACCAGCACGAGATCGCCTCCGACGGCAAGGGGTACTGGGCGCGCCGCACCGTGGCGCACCGCCCCGTCTGGCACGCACTCGACCCCGTCACCGGAGCGGTCGGCGAGCCGGACCTGCCCGCGTTCTTCGCCGAGCCCGGCGAGTCCTTCCGCAACGGCTTCCTCGCGCCCTTCCCGGGCACCGGCACGACCCCGGTCGGCGCCGTCGTCGACGGGGTGCTCGGCCAGCGGACCGTCGTCCTGCCCGACGGCGCCGTGCGGGGCGAGGACCTCGCCGGGAACGCCTCCCCCGCGGTGCGCGGACACGGCACGGTGTGGCAGGTCCGGCTGCCCGGCGACGACAAGGCGCGCGCCGTGCTCCGCGAGATGTCCTATGGCCGCAGCGGCTTCCGGCTGATCGGTCCCGACGGCCTCCTCCTGGCCGACTCGGTGCAGGCCGCGCATTTCCGGGCCGGGAGCGGCCAGCTGCCGCCGCTGCACTACTGGGCCCACCTGACCCCGCGCGATCCGCGCGGCTCCGCGGCGCTGCGCCGTGCCGACCGGGACGTCGCGGTCCGGCTCCTCGAAGGCGGCGACACCGAGGCGGAGATCGCCGCACGTGTGCGCGCGGCCCTGCCCGACCTCGCGCACGACGCACTCGTCGCTGGAGTCGCCGGGGTCGTCGCCGCCGCGCTCGCCGCCCGCAAGGTGCTCGCCGGGGTCCGCGAGAAGGCCGAGTCCGCGTTCGCCCCCGGCGCGGTCGAGGAGCTTCCCGCCTCGCCCACGGACGTCGCGCTCTTCCGCGGTCTGGACGGTCTGGGCGAGTACGCCTCCAGGCCGCGCGGGACCGCCGCGCACTCCGCTCATCTGCTGTGGAAGCTCGGCCGGCTGTACGCGGGCGCGTATGCCGCGCGGTCTTCCGATGGCGAAGCCGCGCCGCGCGTCGCGCTGCCGGACCAGAACCTGCACCTTCCCTCGGTCGTGGCGGCCCTCGCGGGCGTCGCCCTGCGCGCGGTGTCGGAGACCACGCCGGAGGACGCCCGAAGCGCACTGCGCGAGCTGTTCGGCCTGCTCGGCGAGGCGGGCCTCCTCGCGCCCGAGCCCGATGCCTGGCGGATCCTCCGGCTCCGGCCGGCCGATCAGCTGGAGCCGCGGACCGACCACCTCTACGGATCGGAGCTGGCCGGAGGCGGGTTCTTCGCCGTCACCGCGCAGCGGTGGAACCGGTTCGGTCAGCAGAACACGCTGGAACTCCAGGCGCTGTGCCACGACCCGTCCGGCGCGTTCGAGGCGCCCGCGGACTACGCGGTCACGGCGGCGGAGCCCCTCGTCGCCGCCCGGCCGGACGTCCCCGTCGCGGAGATCCTCGCGCTGCTGGACGCCCGGGGCCCCGCGCCCTGGCGGCCCGACGCCGTGGCGGAGTTCGGCAGGCTGACCGGCGTCACCCCGACCACGGCGGCCCTCGTGGTCGCGGGGCTGCCCGGCCTGTCGGGCTCCGTGGAATCGGCGCCGCCGGCCGAGTTCCGCAGGCTGCTCAAGGCCAAGGTCGCCGACCTCGATGCGGCTCAGGAGGGCCTGCGGAAGCTGTCCGGGACGGTGCGCCGTGAGCTGGTCGGGGCGCTGCTGCCCGCCGATCCCGCGCGGCTGTGGACCGAGGGCCCGGACGTCGCGGCGGCGGCCGAGGTGTGGAACCGGGCGGTGCCCCGGCGGATCGCGGTGCCCGAGGCGCTGCTCACCGAGTTGGCCAAGGACTTCGGGTCCGGTCGGCTCCAGGCCCAGGCGCAGGCGGTGCTCGATCCGTCGGGCGACGCGGGGATGTCCCAGGACGTGGAGTGGCGGCCGGAGAGCCGCACGTTCGAGCCCCTGGGGAACTCCGGATTCACCGCGCGGACGCTGAACTCGTCGGTGCGGATCCTGGCCTGGCTCGCGCACCGGCTGCCGGTCGGCGATCCGCTGCGCGCGCTGTTGCCCGAGGGGCTCGCGGCGGTGCGCGAGCGTCTCGCGAACCCGGGGCTGGTCCTGCGCGCCGAGCCGGCCGTCTACAGGGCGGAGTTCAAGAAGGCGGCGGGCGCGCCGGACGAGGAGGGACCCACGTGGGAGCGGTACGGCCCCGTCCTGCTCCTGACCGACACCTACTACCAGCGGCCCGGCGTGAAGGTCGCGCTGCTCGACGAGAACGGCGACGACCCCCGCCTCGCGCTGCTGCGCGGCAGCGAGGGCGCGCCCATGCCCTTCGAGGTCGCCATGCGGGTGGCCCGCGACGCCCGGTTCGCGGCGCTGCTCGACGATCCGGGTGAGCCGGTCGATGGCGGGACGTTGAAGGACGGCACCTGGTATCCGCAGGATCCTTCGCGGTCGGTTCCGGAGCTCGTGGCCGAGGCCGCCGCGCGGTTCGGGCTGTCGGCGGACGCGGCCGCGGTGTACCTGATGCTGCTGGCGATGCCCGACCCGACGGACCGCAACACCGCGCGTTGGACGGGGTGGCGGCCTGCCCGGTTGAAGGAGGCCCGGGCCGAGCTGACCGCGACCGATCTGGTGGTCGAGGCACGCCGGACCAGGGCGAACCGGACGTTGTTCCTGCCCTGCCCCTGGACGGAGGTGCGCTCCCCGCAGATCCCCATGGAGGACTGGAAGCAGGAGCTCTACCTCCTTTTCCGGGGCGGTAGGGCGCCGCTGACCAACGTCCTGCCGACCGAGCCCGTCACCGACGTGTACCGGCGGGCGTGGCGGCGGATCGCCGAGGGCGACCTCCCGCGCTTCGGCGAGCTGGAGATCCCCCGGCAGAAGCGCCGCCGCTGACCCCCGATCGTGAAAGAGATCCGATGATGACCGCTGTCCCGACCGCGCCGGAGACCGCCGCCGACCTGCTGGCGGCGGGCGCCTACCTGCACCCGGAGACCGGCGACCCGGGCGCGGGCGTGCCCGTCACCGCCCGTGCGTACCGGCGGGCCGGCCTGGCCGGCCGCACCGTCGTCAGGCTGGTCCCCGAGGAGATCGGCGAGGCGGAGGACAGCGCGGCGGCCTTCCTGGGCATGACGCGCGCCGGTTCGGCCGACGTCGTGGGATTCGGGGCACGCGAACGCCTCTCTTTCCCCGGATGGGTGCTGGTCCACCATCCGGGGGACGGCCACCACGCGCTCGCGCTGGTGCCGGAGATCGACAGGCTGGCGCGGCTCGCGGTCGCGAAGCCTCAGGCCGCGCTCGACGGATTCAACGGGCTCGGCACGCGGATGGCGGTGTCCGTCCCGCACCTCCTGCCGACGTTCTACGAGCGCGCCGCCCGGGAGTTCCTCGCCGCGGAGCGGCCCGACCACGCCGCGCGCATGTTCACCGCGGCCCGCAAGGCGGAGATCGAGCACGGCCTCCCGATCGACCAGGACCGGGTGGACGACGTCTTCGTCGAGTTCGCCCTGGCCGGGGTGCTCCCGGCGAAGACCCTTTCCGAGTACTCCAAGGAACTCGCCCTGCGCCTCTCCCCGGACGAGGCCCTGGGCAGGTTCGTCCGGCTGGCGGTACGCCGGACGTCAGGGGGGCTGCCTCCGGCCTCGACCATGGCGGCCGACCTTCGCCGGCTCGCCAAGGCCGCGTCCGGGGACGCCGGGAGGATCGAACGGGACTACCTCGCCGAGATCCTGACGTATCCGGTCACCGCCCTCGCCTCCGAGAGCTGGTGGAAGGCGCACAAGGCCGCCGTGGTGGCCCTGTGCGCGGAGCGTCCCGAGATCCGCGGCGCCCTCCTGCGGATCATGCCGGAGATCGAGGAGGCGGGCTTCGCCGACCTCTGGCTCGACCTGCTGGAGCGGACCGGGGCCGTGACGCCGCTGGTCGAGGGCGCCGCGCCGGAGGACGGCGCGACGGGCTGGCTGGGACGCTTCCTCAAGGCACGCGGGAGATCGCGCTCGGCGGCGAACCGCCTGGTCGCCCTCGAGTCCGTGGTCACCCGGATGGCCGGGCGGCTGAAGGCCGAGATCGCCGAGCAGGGCACGCCCCTGCCCGCCCCGGCCGGCGCCGATCTGCTCGACCTGCTGCTGGAGCTCGGCGTGCCCGTCGCGGACCCGGCGCCCGGCCACAGGGTGAACCTCGCACCGTGGGCGGGCGGCGCCGACCGCCGCGACCTCGCCGTGCTGTGCGCCGACCCCCGGTTCGCCCCCGCGCTGCTCCAGGGGCTCGGCATGGTGGGGCAGACCGACACGCCCCGCCAGCAGGTGTTCGCCACGACGCTCCCGCTGCGCCCCCACCTCCTCGCCTACGTCGATCGCTGCACGGCGCGCGTGGCCGAGGCGGGCCTGCCCACGTTGCACCAGGCGCTCAACGGTGTCCGAGTGCTCGCGCCGAGCACGACGCGGATCGCCGAGGCCGCGGTGCGGACCGCCCTGGCGGTCGATCTTCCCGAGCTGCTGGCGCGGACGCTGCGCGGCGGCCTCTTCGACGAACTGTCCTGGCCGGCCCTGGAAGACGCCTTGGCCGAGCTGTTCCCCGAGGGATTCACGAACGGCGCCCCGAGGATCGCCGAGGAGTGGCCCTACCTCGTGGTGGCCGGCCCGACGCGCGCCCTCGTCCTCGACGGCTCCGGCGCAGTCCTGGACCACGCCCTGCGGCTTCCGCAGGGCGTGCACGACTTCGGATTCCGCTACGTGGACGGCGCCCTGCTCGTCCACTGGTCCCTGGGCGAGCAGCGCAGCGGATACTGGCACCCGCGCCCCGACCGCGTCGTGCCGCTGGACGGTACGGGGATGAACCGGTCCCGCCTGGTGAACCATTGGAGCACCGGGCAGCAGATCAGCCTTGAGGTCCGCGGAGGCGGCCGGGCCACCGGCACCGCCGTGATCCACCATGGCGACACCCTCGCACCGGGTGGAACGGAGATCGTCTCCGACGGAGAGAAGTACTGGGCGCTGCACGCGGACGAGTCGGGCGCCGTCGTCTGGCACGCCTTCGACCCCGGTGCCGGGGAGATCGGCGAACCGGACCTGCCCGCGTTCTTCGCCGAGCCCGGTGAGTCCTTCCGGCACGGGTTCCTCGCGCCCTTCCCCGGCACCGGCATGACGCCGGTCGGCGCGGTCGTCGGCGGGGTGTTCGGCCGGCGGACGGTCACGCTGCCCGACGGCACGGTGCGGGGCGAGGATCTCGCGGGGAACGCCTCCCCGGCCGTCACCGGGTACGAGAACGTGTGGCCGCTGCGCCTGCCCGGCGACGACCGGGCACGCGCCCTGGTCCGCTCGGGCGCGGGGAACAAGGCCACCTACCGGCTGATCGGCCCCGACGGGCTCGTCCTCGGCGACACCTTCCTGACCTCGCGTTACCGCGCGGGGAGCAGGGCGACGCCGCCGCCGCACTACTGGGCGCACCTGCGGCCCCGCGACGAGCGCGGCTCCGCGGCGCTGCGCCGGGCCGACCGGGCGCTCGCCGTGCGGCTCCTCGACGGACCCGAGGAGGAGACCGCCGACCGGGTGCGCGCGCTCCTGCCGGAGATCGGGCATCCGGGGCTCCGCGAGGGCGTGACCGCGCTCGTCCAGGGGGTGTCGCGCGACCGTGCCGAGCTCGCCGGGATCGTGGCGGGCATCGAGCTCAAGCTCAGTCCCGTGGGCGCCGCCGAGCGTCCGGCGGCGCCCACGGACGGGGCGCTGTACCGCGCCATCGACGGCCTGAACGACGACCCGAACGGCTGGCGGGGAGAGCACACCACCGAATCCGCGCATCTGCTGTGGCGGCTGGGGAGGCTGCGCGCGGGTGCTGAGCGACCGTCGCAGGACGGCACGGCGCCGCAGGTCGAGCTGCCCCAGCAGATCCTGGACCTGCCGCACATCGTCGAGGGTCTCTCCGCCCTCGTCCTGCGCGCGGTGTCGGGCATCACCCCCGAGCCGGGCCGGACCGCTCTGCGTGCGCTGCTCGACCGGCTCGGCGAGGCGGGCATGGCGGACGCCGAGCCCGACGCCTGGCGGGTCTTCCGGCTGCGCGCGCCGAATCCGACGGGGTCCTACGTGAATCACCGCAGGGGCCATCAGCTCGGTGGCGGGGCGTTCTTCGCCGTCGTGGACCAGGGCCGGGCGCACCGGAACCGTCCGCAGGAGGTCACCGCGGTGTTCCACGACCCGTCCGGCGGTTTCGAGGTGCCGGAAGGCCACGAGATCGTCGAGGAGCTGCCCTTCGTCGAAGGTCGGCCCGACGTGCCCGTCACGGAGGTCCTGGCGCTCCTCGACGCCCGGGGCCCCGCGCCCTGGCGGGCCGAGAGCGTCGCGGAGTTCGCGCGGCTGACCGGGGTCACGCCGACCACGGCGGCCCTTGTGGTGTCCGGGCTGCTCGGCCTTTCCGGCAGCCACGCCTCGTCGCTGCCCGCCGAGATGCGCAAGACCCTCAGGCTCAAGGCCGCCGAGGTGGACGCCGCGCAACCCGACCTGGGGAGGCTTCCGGGAAAGGTGCGCCGCGCGCTGGTCGGGGCGCTGCTGCCCGCCGATCCCGCGCGGCTGTGGACCCACGGTCCGGACGTCGCGGCGGCGGCGGAGGTGTGGAACCGCGCGGTGCCCCGCAAGATCGCGGTGCCCGAGGCGCTGCTCGCCGAGGCGGACAAGGCCTTCGGTGGGCGATCCCAGACGCAGAACCACCTGAGGGGCGTGCTCGAACCGTCGGCCTGCTCCCCGCTGTCCCGTGACGTGGAGTTCACGGTGGCCGCGTACGGTTTCGAGGCGGTCGAGAAGGGCGGATTCACCTCGGGCACGCTGCTCCCGGCGGTGGGGATGCTGGCCTGGCTGGCGCATCGCCTGCCCGCAGGCGATCCGCTGCGCGCGCTGCTGCCCGCGGGGCTCGCGGCGGTGCGCGACCGCCTCGCCCACCCGGGGCTCGTCCTCAACGCGCTGAAGCGCGTCGCGGCGGACTTCGAGAAGGCGGCGGGCACTCCTGACGAGGTCGGCGACGGCTGGGCACGGTACGGCGCGATCCTCATCAAGCCCGGTGACGTGCACCACCGCCCGGGCGTCAAGGTCGCGCACCTCGATGCGGACTCCGACGACCCCCGCCTGGTCCTGCTGCGGGGGAGCCTCGGGCACCTCATGGGATTCGAGGTCGCCCTGCGCACGGCCCGGGACGCGCGTTTCGCGGCGCTGCTCGACGATCCGGGCGAACCGGTCGAAGGCGGGCGGTCGAAGGACGGCACCTGGTATCCGCAGGATCCGACGCGGTCGGTTCCCGACCTCGTCGAGGAGGCCGCAAAGGCCCACGGATCGTCCGCGGACGCGGCGGCGGTGTACCTGATGCTGCTGGCGATGCCGGATCCGACGGACCGCCACACCGCGCGCTGGACGGGCTGGAAGCCCGCCCGGCTGAAGGAGGCCCGCGCCGAGCTGGCCGCCACCGAGCTCGTCGTCGAGGCGCGCCGGACCAGGGCGGGGCGGACCCTCTTCCTGCCCTGCCCGTGGACCGAGGCGCGTTCCCCGCAGGTCCCGATGGAGGACTGGAAGCAGGCCCTTTACCCCCTCGCCAACGGCGGCACGGCGCCGCTGACCACGGTCGTGCCGACCGAGCCCGTCGCCGACGTCTACCGGCACGCGTGGCGGCGGATCACCGAGGGCGATCTCCCGCGCTTCGGCGAGCTGGAGATCCCCCGTCAGACGCGCCGCCGCTGAGCCCGGAGAGAGACACCTCATGACCATGTCACCGCCTGAGGGCACCGCCGAACTGCTGGAGGCCGGCGCCTACCTGCCCGCCGACACCGCGGAACCGGGCGCCGGCCTGCCCGTCACGGCCCGCGTCTTCCGGCGGCCCGGCCTGGCCGATCGCGTCGTCGTGCGGCTGGTCCCGGAGGAGAACGGCGTGGCCGAGGACGCCGCGGCGGCCTTCCTCGGCATGACCCGCGTGGGTCCCGCCGAGGTGGTCGGGTTCGGCGCCCGGCAGCGGCTCGCCTTCCCCGAGTGGGTGCTGCTGCACCATCCGGAGGACGGCCACCACGCGCTGGCGCTCCTGCCGGAGATCGACAGGCTCGCCCACTGGGCGCACCGCAAGCCCAATGTCGCGTTCACCGGCTTCCTCGGGCTGGGCGCCCAGCTCGCCGTCTCGGTGCCGCACCTCATGCCGACGTTCTACGAGCGTGCCGCCAGGGAGCTCCTGGCCGCGGAGCGGCCGGACTACGCGGCCCGCCTTTTCGCGGCGGCGCGCAAGGCCGAGAGCGAGCACGGCCTGGACATCGACCAGGACCGGGTGGACGACGTCTTCGTGGAGTTCACCTTGGCGGGTGTCCTTCCGGCGCGGACCCTTTCGGAGTTCTCCAAGGAACTCGCCCTGCGCCTTCCCCCGGAGGAGGCCCTGCGCAGGTTCGTCCGGCTGGCGCTGCGCAGGACGTCCGGCGGGCTGCCTCCGACCTCGACGATGGCGGCCGACCTGCGCCGGCTCGCCAAGGCGGTCCCGGGGGACGCCGGGAAGGCCGAGCGCGCCTACCTCGCGGAGACGCTGACGTATCCGGCGACGGCGCTCGCCCCCGAGACCTGGTGGAAGGCGCACCGGGCCGCCCTGAAGGCCCTGGCCGCGGAGCGTCCGGAGACCCGGCTCGCCCTCCTGCGCGTCATGCCGCATGAGCCGGAGACGAGCCTCGCCGCGCTCTGGCTCGACCTCCTGGAGGACACCGGCGCGGCCGCCCTGCTCGGCGAGGGGGAGCCGCCCGAGGGCGGCGCCGCGGGGTGGCTGGAGCGCCTGCTGGAGGCGCGCGGCACCGGCCACGTGGCCGCGGAGCGGCTGGTGCCGTTGGAGTCGCTGGTCACCCGGATGGCCGGAAGGCTGAAGGCCGAGATCGCCGAGCGGGGCGCGCCGCTGCCCGTCCCCGTCAGCGCCGACCTGCTCGAACTGCTGCTGGAACTGAAGATCCCCGTCGCCGACCCGGCACCCGGCCACACGGTGCGGCTCGGTACGTGGGCGCGGAGCGCGGAACGCCGCGACCTCGCCCTGCTGTGCGCCGACCCCCGCTTCGCCCCCGCACTGCGCCGGGCGCTCGACGTGCACAGGACGGGCGTGTACGCCGCCTCGCTCCCGCTCCGTCCGCACGTCCTGGCCCGCGCCGAGGAGATCGCGGGACGCGTCGCGGAAGCCGGGCTGCCGACCCTGGAGGGCGCGGTCCACCGTGTCCGCCGCCTCGATCCGGGAACCCTGCGGATCGCCGAGCGCGCGGTCCGCGCGGCCCTGGCGGTGGACGTGCCAGAACTGCTGGCCCGGACACTGCGCGGAGGTCTGCTCGACGAGCTGCACTGGCCCGCCTTCGACGCGGCCTGCGCGGAGCTGTTCCCCGACTGGCTCCGCTCGTGCGTGATCGCCGAGGAATGGCCCTACCTCGTGGTGTCCGACCGGAAGCGCGCGCTGGTCCTCGACGGCTCCGGTGTCGTTCTCGACCACGCCCTGCGCCTGCCGCCGACCGGCAGCCGGTGGATCGGATTCCATTACGTGGACGGTGCGCTGCTCGTCCACTGGCGCGGTGACCAGGGCGAGGAGATCCGCGGTTACTGGCACACCGATCCCGACCGGATCATCAGCCTGGAAGGCCCCAAGACCTTCAGCAGGTACCTGTCGCACAGGTGGAACACCCCCCGGATCAGCCTGGAGTCGCCCGGGGGCGGCCGGACGACCGGGACCGCCGTGCTCCGTCCGGGAGACGCCCTCGTGCCCGCCCGCGTTCCGATCGCCTCCGACGGCCGGGCGCACTGGGCGCGGCTCCCCTTCGAGGGCGGCCACGCCTGGCACGGCCTGGACCCGCGCACCGCGGAGCCCCGCGAGCCCGGGATGCCCGGATTCTTCGCCGAGCCGGGAGCGGACTTCGAGGGCGGCTTCCTCCTGCCGTTCCCCGGCACCGGGACCACCCCCCTGGGCGAGGTCGTGGACGGCCTGCTCGGCCAGCGGATGGTCGGCCTGCCCGACGGCGCCGTACGGGCCGAGGACCTCGCGGGGAACGCCTCCCCGGCCGTGTCCGGGTCCCCGTCCGTCTGGCTGGTGCGCCTCCCCGGCGACGACCGGCCGCGCGCCCTGGCGCCCGCCAAGAACAAGAACGACAGCACGTACCGCCTGATCGGCCCCGACGGCCTGGTCCTCGCCGACACCGTCATGCCGAAGCTCTTCGCGGCCGGGAGCGAGACGATGCTGCCGCCGCACTACTGGGCCTACCTGAGGCCGAGGGATCCACGCGGCTCCGCGGCGCTGCGCCGCGCGGACCGGGCGCTGGCCGAGCGGCTGCTCGACGGGCCGTGGGAGACGATCGCCGACCGGGTCCGCGAGGCGCTGCCGGAGGTGAGCCACCCGGCGCTGGTCCAGGGACTGGCCGGGATCGTCAGCGCGGCGCAGCGCGTCGGCGCGACCGTCTCCTCGGCGCGGGAGACCGTCGAGGCCGTGTTCGAGCCCCCGGCGCCCGTCGTCTCGGAGCGCCCCGCCTCGCCACGGGACGGCGCCCTGATCCACGCCGTCGACGGCCTGAACAACGTGCTGTCCGTCACCGCCAGGAGCGCTGGAGGCACCGAGTCCGCGTTCCTTCTCCGGCAGCTCGGAAGGCTGCGCGCGGGCGCCTTCCCGGCGGAGCCTTCGGGTGCGGTACCGCAGATCGAGCTGCCCCGGCAGGGACTGCATCTGCCGTGGCTGGTGGAGGGCCTGCCCGCGCTCGTCCTGCGCATGGCGTCGCGGATCACCCCCGGGGAGAGCCGGACGGCGCTGCGCGAACTGCTCGGACTGCTCGACGCGGCGGGCCTGATGGCGGGCACGCCCGCGCAATGGCGGCTCTTCAGGCTGATCGCGCCCGGGGAGGCGAGCCACTCCACGAACTTCTGCCGCGGCTTCCAGCTCGATGGAGGCGCCTTCTTCGCCGTCGTCTCCCAGAGCAGGCCGGAGTGGAAGAAACCGCAGCAGGTCACGGCGATCTTCCATGATCCGTCCGGGGTGTTCGCGGTGCCCGCCGAGTACGAGGTGGTGGAGGAATCGCCCTTCGTGGAGGACTGGCCGGACGTGTCCGTCACCGCGTTCCTGGGGCTCCTGGACGCCCAGGGGCCCGCGCCTTGGCGGGACGGGAGCGTCGCGGAGTTCGCGCGGCTGACCGGTGTCACGCCGACCACGGCGGCGCTCGTGGTGTCCGGATTCCCGGGCATCCTCCGGGTCCTCTCCCCGCTGCTGCCCGAGGAGGTGCGCAAGACCCTCAAGCTCAAGACCGCCGAGGCGGACACGGCTCAGAAGGAACTGGCGAAGCTGCCCGCGAAGGCCCGCCGTGAGCTGGTCGGGGCGCTGCTGCCCGCCGATCCCGCGCGGCTGTGGACCGAGGGCCCGGACGTCGCGGCGGCGGCCGAGGTCTGGAACCGGGTGGCACCGCGCAGGGCCGCGGTGCCCGAGGCGCTGCTCATCGAGGCGGACAAGGCCTTCGAGAAGGGGATGCCATCGCAGAACCACCTGCGCTGGGTCCTCGATCCTGCGGACTCTCCGTATCTGTCGCGCGATGTGGAGTTCGCGGTGAGGCAGGGCAAGTTCGAGCCGACCGAGAAGGAAGGATTCACCGCGGTCATCCTCGAGCACACGGTGCGGATGCTCGCCTGGCTGGCGCACCGGCTGCCCGCAGGGGATCCGCTGCGCGCCCGGCTGCCCGCGGGGCTCGCCGCCGTGCGCGCACGCCTCACCCACCCGGGGCTCGTCCTCCGTGCGTCCTATTCGCTCGACATGGCGCAGTTCAAGACCGCCGTCGGCCCTCCTGACGAGGAGCGCGACGGGTGGGAGAGGTACGGAGCCCTCCTCGTCGTCGCCGATGCCTTCTTCTGCCGTCCGGGCCTCAAGGTCGCGTTGCTGGACGAGCACGGCGAAGACCCCCTGCTGCCCCTCGTGCGGGGCGTGCTCGGCCGTCCCATGCCCGTCGAGATCGCGCTGCGCACGGCCATGGCCGAGCGGTTCGCGGCGCTGCTGGCCGATCCGGGAGAGCCCGTCGAAGGCGGACGGCTGAAGGACGGCACCTGGTATCCGCAGGACCCTTCGCGGTCGGTGCCCGAGCTCGTCGCCGAAGCGGCCAAGGTCCACGGGCTGTCGGCCGACGCGGCGGCGCTGTACCTGATGCTGCTGGCCATGCCCGACCCCACCGACCGCGACACCGCCCGCTGGACGGGCTGGCGTCCCGCCCGGCTCAAGGAGGCCCGCGCCGAGCTGGCCGCCACCGACCTCGTCACCGAGGCGCGCCGGGCCAGGGCCGGCCGGACCCTCTTCCTGCCCTGCCCCTGGGTCGAGGCGAAGAGCCCCGAGATCCCCATGGAGGACTGGAAGCAGGAGCTGTACCCCTTCTCCAACGGCGGCCTCGCACCGCTGACCACGGTCGTCCCGACCGAGCCCGTCGCCGACGTCTACCGGCACGCGTGGCGGCGGATCACCGAGGGCGATCTCCCGCGCTTCGGCGAGCTGGAGATCCCCCGCACCAAACGCCGCCGCTGACCCCTACCCCCGAAAGGAACCCCCCATGACGACCCCAGCACCTACCCGGCAGGTCCTGCCCGCCGAGGAGCGGTACGCCGAGGAACTGGCCTTCCTCGCCGCCTACGACGCCGGATCCCGGCCGCCCGGCTGGGCGCTCACGCCCCGCGCCGCGGTGACCTTCGTGTGCGGCAGCGGCGAGGCGCTCATGCTGCCCTCGCCCGTCGAGGGCCTGCCCGACAAGCTGGAGATCGCGCCCAAGT
Source organism: Actinocorallia herbida (assembly GCF_003751225.1). NCBI lineage: Bacteria > Bacillati > Actinomycetota > Actinomycetes > Streptosporangiales > Thermomonosporaceae > Actinocorallia > Actinocorallia herbida. Next base: position 7,967,910 of record NZ_RJKE01000001.1, on the reverse strand, counting down.
TCGTCGGCGAGCGCGCCCTGGTCGAGCGGTGCGTCGTCACCCTCGCCGGAGAGCGCGGCCTGCTGCTCGTCGGCGAGCCGGGCACCGCCAAGTCGATGCTCTCGGAGCTGCTGTCGGCCGCGGTCTCCGGGACCAGCGCCCTGACGGTCCAAGGCACCGCGGGCACCACCGAGGACGCCTTCCGCTACGGCTGGAACTACGCCCTTCTCCTCGCGCAGGGACCGTCCAGGCAGGCCCTCGTGGACTCCCCGGTGCTCACCGCGATGCGCACGGGCCGGGTGGCCCGCATCGAAGAGGTGACCCGTTGCCTTCCCGAGGTGCAGGACGCGCTCGTGTCGATCCTGTCCGACCGCCGGGTGAACGTGCCCGAGCTGGCCGGGACCGAGGACGGCATCGTCGCCGCGGCCCAGGGCTTCACCGTCATCGGCACCGCGAACCTCCGCGACCGGGGCGTGTCGGAGATGTCGGCCGCGCTCAAGCGCCGGTTCAACTTCGAGACGGTCGCGCCCATCGGCGACCCGGTCGCCGAGACCGCGCTCGTGCGCCGCCAGGCGACCAGCGCCGTCGAGCGGGCGGGCGCCGCCTTCGGGGTGGACGCCTCGGTCCTCGACGCGCTCGTCACGGTCTTCCGCGACCTGCGCGCCGGACGCTCGGCCGAAGGCTGGGACGTGGAGCGGCCCGGCACCGTCATGTCCACGGCCGAGGCCGTCCAGGTGGCCGCCTCGCTGGCCATCGCGACCGCCTACCTGCCCGCCGGAGACGTCGTCGACCTGCTGCCCGGACACCTGCTCGGCGTCGTGCGCAAGGACGACCCCGCCGACCACGACAGGCTCCTCGGCTACTGGGACGGCCCCGTCCGCCGCCGCGCCGAAGAGGGCTCCGCCCTGTGGCGCCGCCTCTGGGACCTGCGGGAGACGCTGCGTTGATCGCCGTCGACCCGCGCGCGGCCGTCGCGACGCTCGCCGACGGCACGCGCCCCTATCTGCTGGGCGTGCGGCACCACAGCCCGGCCCTCGCCGCGGTGATCCCCGCGCTGCTGGACGCCGCCGCCCCCGACGTCGTCTGCGTGGAGCTGCCCGCCGACTTCCAGCGCTGGCTGCCCCACCTGGCCGCCCCCGGCACCGTCGCGCCCGTCGCCCTCGCCGGGGCGCAGGCCGAAGGCGGCCTGGGCTTCTACCCCTTCGCGGACTTCTCGCCGGAGCTCGCCGCGCTCCGCTGGGCCCGCGACCACGACGTGCCCGTCCTGTGCTGCGACCTTCCGCTCGGCGATCCGGGCTGGTCGGCGGACGAAGACCACGGGTCGCCTTCCGCGCGCGTCTACGCCGACGCCCTCCAGGCCTCGGCCACGGGACGCGAAGGCGACGACCTGTGGGACCGCTCGGTGGAGGTGCGCGCCCCCGGATGTGCTCCCGAGGAGGTGAGGCGGGCCGCCCTGTCCGTCGGCTGGGCGCTGCGCACGGACTCCGAGGCAGGCGGGGTCGGCGCCGTCAACCTCGCCCGGGAGGCCCACATGCGGGCCGTCCTCCGGCACGCGGCCTCCGACGGGCGCCGTGCGGTCGCCGTCGTCGGGTCCTTCCACGCCGCGGCCCTCACCGAGGAGGCGTGCGCCGAAGACACCACCACGTACGACCCCGCGAAGGAGGCCGGGGAAGGCACCGCGGTCACTTCACTGGTCCCGTACGCGTTCGACCTTCTGGACTCCCGGTCGGGCTACCCGGCGGGCATCCGCGACCCGCGCTGGCAGCAGTCGGTCTTCCGGGCGGGCGGCGACCCCGGCGCGCTGCACGAGGCGGCGGCCCGCGCGATCACCGACGTGTGCCGCGCGCTGCGCGGCGCGGGCCACACCGCGGGGACCGGCGAGGCCGCCGAGACCCTCCGGGTCGCCGGGGACCTCGCCTCACTGCGCGGGCTGCCCGCGCCCGGCCGCGGCGAACTCGTCGAGGGCGTCACCACGGTGCTCGGCCAGGGCGAGACCCTCGGACGCGGCCGTGCCCTCGCCAAGGCGCTGGAGACCGTACTCGTCGGCACCGACCGGGGCAGGACCGCCCCGGGCACCCCGCGCTCCGGCCTCGGCCCGTCCGTCGAGGCCGAACTCGAGGCGCTGCGGCTGCCCGGCCCGCACGACCCCGAGACCCGCGAGATCAGGCTCGACCCCCTGCGCTCCGACCTCGACCGCCGGCGCGAGATCCTCCTCCAGCGCCTGACGGTCTGCGGCGTCGGCTACGCCAGTGCCCTGGACGTCGCGGGCACCGGCGACGCGGCGGCGCTCACCACCAAGTGGAAGCTGAGCTGGACGCCTTCCGTCGCGGCGCGTCTCGACCTCGCCGGGGTCCGCGGTGTCACCGCGGCCCAGGCGGCGGCGGGCACCCTCGCGGAGGCGCATCGCCGGGAGAACGCGGAAGGCGGCGCGACGAGCACCAGGGTCCTCGCCGGGCTGGAGGCCGCGGCCCGCTGCGACCTGCCCGACCTCGTCGAAGTGAGGCTGGAGGAGGCGGCCGAGGTTCTTCCGTCCGCCGCCACCCTTCCGGAGCTGATCGCCGGACTCGACCTCACCGAAGGGCTCCGCCGCGGCCACCTGCCCGGCACCACCGAGCCGCTGCGCGAGCGCGCGGCGGCCCTGGGGGAGGCGCTGCTGGAGACCGCGGTCCAGGCGCTGCCCGGCCTCGCGGGCGGCGACCGGCCCGAGGACGCCGCCGCGGTGGTCGAACTCGCCGTGCGCGCCGCCGAGCACCGCGTCGGCCTGCGCATGCGCGCGGCGCTCGACTTCCTCGCCCGCGAAGGCTCGCCGCTCATGCAGGGCGCGGCCCTGGCCGTCCGGGTCCTGCTGGAACTGGAGGACGCCCCGGCGCTCGGCGCGCGCGTCGCCGGATGGGTGGACGGCGCGACGAACCCGGAGGGGCGGCGCGCGCTCGCCCGGCGTCTGCGCGGCCTGCTCACCGCCGCGGGGCCCCTGCTCCAGAGCGCGGCCGCCGCCCTCGACCCGCTGCTCGACCGGGTCGACGACCTGCCCGACAGCGGCTTCCTGGCGCGGCTGCCCGCCCTGCGCGACGGGTTCGAGGCACTGTCGCCCGCCGCGCGCGGACGGCTCCTCGACACCGTCGCGGAACGGCTGGGGGAACGGGTCTCCACCGACCTCGACGCGCCCGCGGAACTCCTCGCCCAATGGACGGCCGCCGACGTGGCCGCCATGGCCGCGCTCCGGGCGCTCGGCCTCGCCCCGCCGGAGCCGTCTCCCGTGGCGGAGGCGGCCGAGGAGACGGAGGAGAGGGAGGAGACGGAGACACAAGAGGCCGCCGAAGAGCGGCCCGTCCAGGGCATCGTCCCCGCGGACCGGTGGAGGCTGCTGCTCGGAAGGCAGCGGGAGCAGCTCTCCGATCACCTCCGCCGCCATGCGACCGCCCTTGACGAGCTGTACGGCGCGGGCAGGGGCGAGGGCGCCGCCGACTTCGGAGCCGAAGGCCAGGCCCCCTCCCAGGGCGGCGGCAAGGAGGCGGCGTTCCCGACCGCGCGCGAATGGGCCGACGAACTCGAGGCGCTGTTCGGCGCGGACGTCCGCGAGGAGGTGCTCGCCGAGGCCGTCGACGCGGGCCGCACCGACGTGCTCACCCAGCTCGACCCCGCGTCCGTGCGCCCGTCCGTCGAGCTGCTGACCTCCGTGCTCAGCCTCGCCGGAGGAATGCCCGAGCAGCAGCTCGCCAAGCTGCGCCCGCTCGTGCGCAGACTGGTCGACGAGCTCGCCAAGGAGATGGCGACAAGGCTGCGACCCGCCCTCACCGGCCTGGCGAACCCCCGCCCGACCTACCGCCCCGGCGGGCCGCTCGACCTGGCGCGGACCCTGCGCGCCAACCTCGCGCACACCCGCACCCTCGAAGACGGCAGGACCATCGTCGTCCCCGAGAAGCCCGTGTTCGCCACCCGCTCCCAGACCGCGTCCGACTGGCGGCTGATCCTCCTCGTCGACGTGTCGGGCTCCATGGAGGCGTCGGTCATCTGGTCGGCGCTCACCGCGGCCGTGCTGGGCGGGGTCCCGACCCTGTCCACGCACTTCCTGGCGTTCTCCACGGAGGTCATCGACCTCACCGACCGCGTCAGCGACCCCCTGTCGCTGCTGCTCGAGGTGCGCGTCGGCGGCGGCACCCACATCGCGAAGGGCCTCGCGCACGCGCGCGGGCTCGTCACCGTCCCGACCCGGACGCTCGTGGTGACCGTCAGCGACTTCGAGGAGGGCTACTCGCTCGGAGGGCTGCTCGGCGAGGTGCGCCAGCTGACGTCTTCGGGCGTCCACCTGCTCGGCTGCGCCGCCCTCGACGACACGGGCAAGCCGCGCTACTCCCTGCCCGTCGCCCGGCAGCTCGCCGCCGCCGGGATGCCCGTGGCCGCCCTCAGCCCGCTCGCGCTGGCCCGGTGGGTCGGCGAACGCCTCCGCGGAGAGACCCGATGACCGAGATCCCGCTCCCGCCCGCAGCCCCCGGCGTCGTCGCCGAGGCCGTAGAGGCACTGACCACAAGACTGCGCAAGAAACTCGACGCGGCGGTCGCGCAATACGCGGAGTCGCCCAGGACGTCGGACGACGGCGGCGTCATCCGGATCGTCTGCGGTGAGGACACGATCGTCACCCTGACGCCGGGGCCTTCCGGCCTCGTCGGGGACGCGGCCTCGGCGGCGTGCTCCTGCCTCCTGGCGCCTCGTTGCCTGCACCGCGCCGCGGTCCTCAGCCTCTGCCCGGTCGGAGAAGCCGTAGAGGCGGCCGCTCCGGCCGGCGCGGAAGGCACGCCGGACGAGGACCTCGCCGGAGACGGTCAGGCCTCTGCCCTGGCAGAGTCGGAGTCCGGCCCGGTGCCGCCGTCGCCCAAGCAGCTACGGGCCGCGCAGGACCTCTTCCGGGCCGCCGCGACGGTCCTGGCCTCGGGGGTGCCCGCCGCGGGGGCCGTCCAGCAGGCCGAGCTGCTGCGCGCCGCGCACACCGCCCGCGTCGCCGGGCTGCACCGGGCCGAGGCCGCCGCCCTGCGGGTCGTGCGCGGGCTGCGCTCGGCCCGTGCCCGCCACGACGGGCACCGGCTCGGCGACCTCGTCACCGCGCTGCGCGAACTGCTGCTGACCAGCGGCCTCCTCGCCGCCGCGCACCCCGACCCGGCGCTCGTCGGCGTCGCCCGCCGCGCCTACAAGCCCGGCGGGAGCCTGCGCCTGCACGGCGTCTTCCGGGAACCGGTGATCAGCGCGACCGGCTACGGCGGCGTCGTCACCCACCTGATCGGCCCGGACGGCGCCTGGTACGACCTCGGCGACGTCCGGCCCGGCGGCGCGGCGCGGGCGCGCGGCGCCGGCACCGCGGCGGTCGGGCTCGCGGGCGGCGTCCTCGACCATTCGCGGCTCGCCAGGACCGGCATCCTCGTCACCGGCGCGACCGTCTCGCACGACGGCCGCCTCGGCACCGGCAAGGGCGTGCGGGCCACCGAGGTGCAGGGCGACGGCTGGGCCGCGCCCGGCCTGTTCGGGCGGCACCTCGCCGAGGTCGTCGCGGAACGGCTCGGCGCCCCGGGCGCGGTCGCCGACCCCGAGGACGCCGAACGCCGCGCCCGCACCCCGCTCGGCTGCGATCTGGTGATCCTCGGACCGTCCGGCGACCACATCCTCGCCCGGGAGGAACTGCCGGACGGGACCGCGGGGACCGTCGTGCGGCTACTCCCCGCGCTGCGCCACCCCGACCTCGGCCACCTGGAGAACCTGCGCAGGATCGGCGACCACCCGGGCCTGCGCCTGCGCGTCGTCGCCCGGCTCGAACCGGGCCGCGCGACCGCCCTGGTGCCTCTCGCGGTCGCCCCGGCGCCGTCCGGGGAGTCGACCCTGCGGCTGCCCAAGGACTGGGGCGGCCACGCCGACCTCGGCTACGACCGCCTCCAAGGCGTGCACTTCCCGCCCGACCTGGAGGCCCCGCCCTACGGCTTCGCCGCCTCCGACCCCCTGGCCGACTCGCCCCTGTGGCGCATACGCCGTCTCGTAGAACTCGCCGTCTCCGGCGGCCGAAGGGCGACCGCCCAATCCCTGCGCGGAGACGCCGACCCCGCGCACCTCCGCCGCACGGGCTTCCCCGGCGCGGCCACCCTGGCCGCCGCCCTCACCGCGGAAGCCGACCGCCGCCCCCGAGACCCCTTCGGCCGCCTCACCGACCCCGACCCGGCCCCCTTCGCCCAGGCCTGGCTCACCTCCGCCCTCCACCTCCAACAAGCCGAACAAGCCCTGATCCGTTCCGCCTGGACCCCCCACCCCTGACCCCCACCCGCCCCGGGCGAAGGCCCCCCTCCACCCGGGGCGGACACCACCCGGCCGGCACCCTCCCGGCCCAGCCGGGCGCCGGCCGGGTGACACCCTCTCGGCCTGAGCGGGTGTCAGGTGGCGGGGGTGTTCAGGTGGGCGAGGGAGGCTTCGGCGGCGGCGAGCATGCGGGAGGCGTGGTCGTGGAGGAATTCCAGGTAGGCGCGGTCGGCCTGCACCTCGTAGGAGACGCCGGCGGGGATCCAGGCGAGGGCCGTGGTCATGGTCGGGTGGTCGTCGCCGCCGAACGGCCAGGCGGTGCGCGCCCCGTCGACCGGTGAGGCGTTCTGCGCCCACGGGCCGAAGTGGGCGCGCATGTCCTCGAAGGGCATCGCCATGATCGCGGTGGCGTTCTCGGCGACCTTGCGGTCGGAGGCGGCGAGGGCGAACTCGGCCGCCTCCTCCGGCGACAGCTCTCGCGGCTCGGCCCGCACTCCCGTGCCGAGCAGATCGGCGATCCGGTCGGCGCGGAAGGTGCGCCAGGCGGCGCGATCGAGGTCCCAGGCGATGAGGAACCACTTGCGGTCGCCCGACACCAGCGAGTGCGGCTCCACCAGGCGGCGCGTCTCGACGCCGTTCGCGGCCGTGTAGGCGAACCTGACGCGCTCATGGTCGCGGCAGGCCAGCGCGAGCGCGCCGAGCAGCTCCGACGGGACCGGTCCGCCGCGCGGCGGCCGTGACCCGATCGAGCGGCCGAGGGCGTTGACCCGCTCCCGGAGGGCGGGCGGCAGCACCTGCTCGAACTTCGCCAGCGCGCTGAGGGCCGTGCTCTCCCCGTCCACGATCCCCGTGGCGGCCGCGACGCGCAGGCCGACCGCGACCGTCACCGCCTCGTCGTCGGTGAGCAGCAGCGGCGGCATCCGGGTGCCCGCGGCCAGCCGGTAGCCGCCGCCGAGGCCCGGGGTCGACTCGATCTCGTAGCCCAGCTCGCGCAGCGCGTCGACGCGGCGGCGCACCGACCGGGTGGTGACCCCCAGCCGGTCGGCCAGTTCCTCGCCCGGCCACCAGCGGTGCGCCTGGAGCAGTGTGAGAAGGCTCAGTGTCCGTGCGGTGCTCTCGCCCATGCCGCTCAGATTAGGCGGCAATGCGGACATGAAGCGTCCGCGTCTCTTCCTATCGTCGGCGGCATGGACACACCGATCATCACGGCGCGGGGACTGGCCAAGACCTTCACGGTGGCGCGCGCCCCCGTCACCGCCGTCGCGGGGCTCGACCTCGACGTCGCCGAAGGGGAGCTGCTGGCGTTCCTCGGCCCGAACGGGGCGGGTAAATCCACCACGATCAAGATGCTGACCACGCTGCTGCCCGCGACGTCCGGTACGGCCCGGGTCGCCGGGCACGACATCGCCGCCGAGCGCGCCGCGGTGCGCCGCGCGATCGGCTACGTCGGGCAGGGCGACAGCGCGGGCCACAACCAGCGGGTCCGCGACGAGCTGCTCAGCCAGGGCGCGTTCTACGGCCTCAGTGGCAAGGACGCCGCCCGCAGGGCCGAGGAGCTGATCGACTCGCTCGACCTCACGGCCCTCGCGCGGCGGCCGGTGTCGGGGCTGAGCGGCGGCCAGAAGCGCCGGCTGGACATCGCCCTCGGGCTGATCCACCGGCCGCGCGTGCTCTTCCTGGACGAGCCGTCGACCGGCCTCGACCCGCAGAGCCGCGCGAACCTGTGGGCGCACATCCAGGACCTGCGCCGCTCCCACGGGACCACGGTCTTCCTCACCACCCACTACCTGGAGGAGGCCGACCAGTACGCCGAACGCGTCCTGGTGATGGACCACGGCCGCGTCATCGCCGACGACACCGCCGACCGCCTCAAGGCCGACCTCGCCGGCGACACCCTCACCCTCGGCTTCGCCACCTCGGCCGACGCCGACACCGCGACGCCCGTCGTCGCCCGTCTCACCTCTCGCACCCCCGAACGCCTGGACCCCCGCACCCTCCGGTGCGCGGCCGACTCCGGGCCGACCCTCGTCCCGGAGCTCACCCGCGCCCTGGACGCCGCCGCCGCGCCCCCGCAACGCGTCTCCCTCCGCGAACCCACCCTCGACGACGTCTTCCTCGCCCTGACGGGCCGCACCCTCCGCGAGACCACGGCCTCCGCCCCCACCCCGACGTCCGAACCCGCTTCCGTCCCCACCGGATGACGTCCCGCGCCGCAGGACGGGCGCCGCTCGGCGAGTGTCCCCCGGGCGCCGGGCAGCGGCGTCGAAATGTCCCGAGTGGCGCGCCTGAGGGTCGTTGTTCAGTGTTCTCCGTTTTCGGCGCCGCTGCGGCGGCGCCCGGTCCGAAGGAGTCGTCATGTCCGTTGCCTCTGTTCCCCTGCTGCGGGAGCGGCCCGTCAGGGACACGTGGCACGTGTTCGTGCGGGAGTTGCGGCCGGTGCTGCGGGACCCGTTCTCGCTGATCTTCAGCCTGCTGCAGCCGCTGGTGTTCCTCGGGCTGTTCGGGCCCCTGCTCGTCGGGTCGGCGGGCGGTCCCGCCGCCGACACGCTGGTCTGGTTCGTGCCGGGCATCCTGGTGATGACCGTGCTGTTCGGCGCCGGGGCGACCGGCGCGAACCTGCTCTTCGAGGCGCAGACCGGATCGCACGAGCGCACGCTGGTCGCGCCGATCGCCCGGTCGGCCCTCCTGGTCGGCCGCGCGCTGAAGGAGATCGCGCCGATCATCGTGCAGTCCCTGCTGATCGTCGCCGTGGCCCTGCCCTTCGGCTACCGCGCCGACCCGCTGGGCCTGATCGCGGGCCTCGCCCTCCTCGCCGTCTTCGGCATCGGCCTGGGCAGCCTCAGCTACGCGCTCGCCCTGGCCAGCCGCAAGAAGGACTGGATGTTCTGGGCCGTCCAGCAGTCCCTCATCTTCCCCCTCATGATCCTCTCCGGCATGCTCCTCCCCCTGGACGACGGCCCGGCCTGGATGCGCTCCGCCGCCTCCATCAACCCCATCAGCCACATCGTCACCGCCGAACGCACCCTCCTCGCCGGCGACCTCCTCACCGCAGAAGTCCTCTACGGCTTCGCCGCCGCGCTGGCCTTGGCCGCCCTGGGCCTCACCATCGGCATCCGCGCCATGCGCCGCCAATCCTGACCCGTGCCTCCGCGCCGTTCCGCCGGTCCCGCCCCGTCCCCCTGACCGGGGACGACGTCCTCCCCGCTCTCACCGGAAGGATCCGCGCCCTCGAACTGTCGGTGCGGGCCGCTAGATTCCGGCCAAGGTCACGCCGCGGAAGAGACGCCGCGGTTCGGCGCGCCGAAGTCCCCCCGCCCTGGAGCCGCCGTGCCCGGCCTCGGAGAGATCTTCGAGGTCCCTGGTCATGGCTGCGAGCGGCCCCGCACAGCGGGCCGCCGCGCGAGGGGAGAAGCAGTGAACGAGGCCATCGAAGGCCCGTCCGGGGCCGGGGGAGCCGCGCAGTTCCTGAGGGCGGGCGCTTATCTGCACCCGGACACCGCCGACCCCGGCGAGGGCGTGCCGGTCACCGCCCGCGCCTACCGGCGGCCCGGTCTTCCCGGCCGCACCGTCGTCAGGCTGGTTCCGGCGGAGACCGGCGCGGCCGAGGACGCCGCGGCGGCCTTCCACGGCCTAGAGCTCTCCGGTCCCGCCGAGGTCGTCGGGTTCGGGGCGGGCCGGAGCGTGGCTTTCCCCGAATGGGTGCTGGTCCACCATCCCGGGGACGGGCCGAGGGCGCTGGCCCTGCTGCCGGAGATCGACCGGCTGTCCCGGCTGGCGCCCACCCGGCCGCGCGCCGCACTCGACGGCTTCACCGAACTCGGCGCGCGGATCGCCGCGTCGCTGCCCCACTTCCTGCCGACGTTCTTCGAACGGGCGGCGAGGGAGTTCCTCGCCGCCGGGCAGCCCGGCTGCGCGGCCCGCATGTTCACCGCGGCCCGCAAGGCCGAGGACGTCCACGGCCTGCCCATCGACCGGAACAGGGTGGACGACGTCTTCCTGGAGTTCGCCCTGGAAGGCGTGCTGCCGGCGACGTCCCTCCGGCAGTACTCCAGGGAACTGGCTCTGCGCCTGCCCCCGGACGAGGCGCTGGCGAGGTTCCTGCGGCTCCTCTCACGCCGGACGGCCGGCGGGCTGCCTCCCACCGCGTCGGTCGCGCCGAGCCTGCGCGGGCTGGCGCAGGCCGCGTCCGGGGACGCCGGGCGGATCGAGCGGGAGCACCTCGCCGAGATGCTGGCGCAGCCGGCCACCGCGCTCGCCGCGGAGAGCTGGTGGAAGACCCACCGAACCGCCCTCAAGGCCCTGGCCGGCGAACGTCCCGGGATCCGCCGCGTCCTGCTGGACCTGACCCCGGCAGCCCTCGCGCACCTCGTCTCACCGCTCCGGTCGGATGCCGTGCAGGGCGTGGTGGAGTTCTGGATCGGGCTGCTTGAGGAGACCGGAGCGGCCGGGCTGCTCGCCGACGACGCCGGCGCCGCGCTCCCGGAAGGGGGCGCGCTCGGCCTCCTGGAATGCCTGCTGAAGGCGCGCGGGAACGACCACCGCGATGCCTCACGGCGGCTGATGGCGCTGGAGACCCTGGTCATCCGGATGAAGGGCCGGCTGAAGACCGAGCTCGCGGAGCGGGGCACGCCGCTGGCCGTCCCGAAGAGCGCCGATCTGCTCGACCTGCTGCTGGCCCTCGACCTGCCGGTCGCGGACCCGGGGACCGCCTACCGGCTGAACCTGGACGGCTGGGCCACGGGCGCGGACCGCCGCGACCTCGCCGCGCTCTGCGCCGACCCCCGTTTCGCCGCGGCACTGCGCTCGTCGATCCGCTGGCCGGGCGCGAAGCTCGCCGGTGTGCTCTGCACCACGCCTCCGCTGCGCCCCCACCTCAGGGCCTACGGCGCGTGGCGGGCAATGCGCGTCGCGAAGGCGGGGCCGCCCACCCTGCGCGGAGAACTCAAGGAGCTGCGCGATCTTCCCGCCGGGATCACGCGGATCGCCGCGGCCGAGGTGCGCGCCGCGCTGCCGCCGGACCTCGCGGAGCTGCTGGCCAGGACCCTGCGCGGCGGCCTGTTCGCCGAGTTGTCCTGGCCCGCCCTCGACGACGCCGTCGCGGAACTCTTCCCCGAGGGGTACCTGGGCGCCCCGACGGCCGCCGAGGAATGGCCCTACCTGGTCGTGGCGTACGACCGGCGCGCGATGGTGCTGGACGGCTCCGGCGTCGTCCTCGACCACGGGCTGCGGGTGCCCGCCCGCCACCTCACCCTCGGCTTCCGCTACGTGGACGGGGAACTGCTCGTGCACTGGGAGGCCGGTGACGGCCTGGTCCACGGGTACTGGCACACCCGCCCCGACGAGGTCCTGGAACTGGAAGGGGAGCGGCCCAACCGCGTCTACCTGAGCGGTCCGTGGCGACCTCCTCGGATCAGCCTGGAGACGCCCGGGGGCGGGCGGATGACGGGGACCGCGGTGATCCGCCGCGGCGAGCCGCGCGCCCCCGGCGGCGCGGAACTCGTCTCCGACGGCACGGCCTGGTGGGCGCGCCTCCCCTCGGAAGACGGGCCCGGCTGGCACAGGCTCGATCCGCGCACCGGGCGGGCCGCGAGGCCGGGCATGCCGGGCTTCTTCGCCGAGCCGGGCGCGGCCTTCCTCGGCGGCTTCCTCGCGCCTTTCCCGGGCTTCGGCTCGACCCCGGTGGGCGCGGTCGTGGACGGCCTGGTCGGGCAGCGGACCGTCCGGCTGCCCGACGGCACCGCGCGCGGCGAGGACCTCGCGGGGAACGCCACCCCGGCGCTGGCCGGATACGACACCCTGTGGCCGCTGCGCGTGCCCGGCGACGACCTGCCGCGTGCGCTCGCCCGCGTCGGCGAGGGAGACCGCGCCACCTATCGGCTGATCGGCCCCGACGGGTTCGTGCTCGCCGACACCGCCCGGCCGGGAACGCTCAATAAGGGGTTCCGGTTGCCGCCCGCGCACTACTGGGTGTACGTCAGGCCGCGTGACCCGCGCGGTTCGCAGGCGCTGCGCCGAGCGGGCAGGGAACTCGCCGAGCGCCTCCTGGAGGGGCCGGAGGAGACCACCGTGGAAAGGGTGCGCGCGGCCCTGCCTGAGGTGGGCGACACCGCGCTGATCGAGGCCGTCGCGGGCGTGGTCGTCGCGGTGGCGGACCTCGCGCCCGACCTGGAGGAGACGCGGCGGTCCGTCGCCTCGGTGCTCGGTCCGCCCGTCCCCGTTCCCGCACCCGCCCCGCTCGCCGAGCGCCCCTCCTCGCCTCAGGACATCGACGTGTTCCGCGCGGTGGACGGCCTGCGCGAGGACCAGAGCGGCCGCTGGTTCGGCCGGCCGACGACCGAGACCGCGCACCTGCTGTGGAAGCTCGCCGGGCTCCGGGCCGGAGTGTACGAGGGGCACGACGGTGCGGGCGGCGTTCCCCGGGTGGAACTGCCCGTCCAGGACCTCGACCTGGTCCGGGTGCCCGAGGCGCTAGCGGCCTTCACGCTGCTCGCCGTGTCCGGGATCGTCCCGGAGAAGATCCGGGAGACCCTGCGCGAACTGCTCGCCCTGCTCGACGGCGCGGGCCTGGCCGCGGCCGAGCCGGACGCCTGGCGGCTGTTCCGGCTGCGGCCGAAGGGGGACGCGGGCTCTTCGAACCTCCGCCGCGGATACCAGGGACCGGACGGGGCCTTCTTCGCCGTCGTGGGGCAGGAGCGGGGGGATCGCACGGCTCCGGAAGAGTTCTGGGCGGTCTGCCACGACCCGTCCGGCGCGTTCGACCCGCCCGGGGAGTTCGAGGTCCTGAGGGTGCTGCCCTACGCCGAAGGCACGGCGGACGTCCCGGTCGCGGCGGCGCTCGCGGTGCTCGGCGCGCGGGGGCCCGCGCCGTGGCGGACAGGCCCCGCCGCGGAGTTCGCGCGCCTGACCGGGGTCACGCCGACGATGGCCGGCCTCGTGGTGTCCGGACTGATCGGGCTCTCGGCGAGCACGCACTCCGCGCTTCCCGACGAGGTGCGCAAGACCCTCGGGCTCAAGGTCGCCGAGACCGCCGCGGCCCAGGCGCACCTGCGGACCCTGCCCGGGAAGGTGCGCCGCGCGCTCGTGGGGGCGCTGCTGCCCGCCGAACCCGCGCTGCTGTGGAGCCGGGGTCCGGACGTCGCGGCGGCCGCCGAGGTGTGGAACCGCGCGGTGCCGCGGCGCACTACCGTGCCCGAGCACCTGCTCGTCGAGGCGGACAAGGTGTTCGGATCCGAGGCCGGAGCGCACGGCCACCTGCGCGCCGTGCTAGACCCGGCGGGCTCCCCGCACCTCTCCCGGGACCTGGAGTTCACGCCGCGCGGCTACGGTTTCGAGCCCGCCGAGAGGGAGGGCTTCACCGCGGGCGTGCTGGCGTCTTCGGTGCGGACCCTGGCCTGGCTGGCGCACCGCCTGCCCGCAGGCGATCGGCTGCGCGCGCTGCTGCCGGAGGGGCTCGCGGCGGTGCGCGAGCGCCTGGCGCACCCCGGGCTCGTCCTGGGCCTCCCGGACGAGATCGACACCGCGGACTTCGGGAAGGCGGCGGGCGCCCCCGACGAGGAGGGCGACGGCTGGGCGCGGTACGGCGCGGTCCTGCTCAAGACCGGGGTCTCCCGCTACCGCCCCGGGATCCTCGCCGCGCGTCTCGCCGAGGATCCCGCGGACCTCCGGCTGCCCCTGCTGCGGAGGGCTCCCGATCTGCCGCACGCCGCCGAGATCGCCTTCCGGACGGCGCGGGACGAGTGCTTCGCGGCGCTGCTCACGGATCCGGGCGACCCCGCCGAAGGGGGGCGGCTCAAGGACGGCACCTGGTATCCGCAGGACCCGTCGCGGTCCGCGCCGGAGGTCGTGGCCGAGGCCGCCGAGCGGTTCGGCATCTCACCGGACGCGGCCGCGGTGTACCTCATGCTGCTGGCGATGCCCGACCCGACCGACCGCGACACCGCCCGCTGGACCGGCTGGACGCCCGCCAGGCTGCGCGAGGCCCGCACCGAACTCGCCGCCACCGACCTCGTCACGATGGCCCGCCGCCCGAAGGCGGGGCGGATGCTCTTCCTGCCCTGCCCGTGGCCGGAGGCGCGCGCCCCCCGCATCCCGATGGAGACCTGGAAACACGACCTCCACCCCTTCTCCGCCCGCGGCACCGCCCCCCTCACCGCCGTGGTGCCCACCGAACCCGCCCCCGACCTGTACCGCCGCGCCTGGCGCCGCATCACCGAAGGAGACCTGCCCCGCTTCGAAGCCGAGATCCCACGCCGCCCACCGACCGGCTGAACCCCTGTCGGGGCCCCGGACGAGTCTCGGCGGGGAAAGCGAGCAGCCGCCAGAGGACAGGCCGGTGCCGCTGTTTCGTTTCGCGAGGGTCCCGTCGTGCCTGAGGGACCCTCGCGGGGGATGGTCAGGGCCGGTGCTTGACCTCGTGCAGGAGGCCCGTGAAGGCTCGTCGGCCCAGGGCCAGGTGGCCGGAGGCCGGGTGCTTGGAGTCGCGGACGCCGATGGCGTCGGGAAGCCGCGCGAGTTCCACACAGGCGTTGTCGTTCACCATTCCGCTGTGGGAACTCTTCCGCCACTCTGTACGCATCGGTACCACTCCAGCTTCCGCTCGATGAGGGCGCAGGTGTCACGTTCGGACAGCGCCTTTTGGCTGATCCGCTCGTAATCTATGACAACCTCCCGGACTTCGGCAGGGCTCTCGATCAGGCGTCCTCCACGGTAGGCACCGGCGTAGGCGATGTCCCGACCCTTCATGCTGATGACGCGGAAGGCGCCGTCGGTGCCCAGGTGCGCACCCGCCGACTTGGGGATGACGCGCGTGCAGACGTTGGCTCTTTCGGCGAGGCACAGCAGGTATTCGAGCTGGGTGATCAGCGTGCTGACGCCCCCTACCTCCAGTTCGAGTGCGGCTTCGTCCAGGAGGGCCCAAACATAGGGTGGGTCGGCACGTTCGAGGATGAGGTCCCTGCGCAGGATCCGCGACTTCAGCTCGGTCTCGCGGTCGCCCAGGCTGTGTTCCGAGACCAGGCTCCTGGTGTAGAGATCGGTCTGCAACGGCATCGGGATGCCCTGCCCGGCGTAGACGCGGATGATGGAGGACGTGGCCTCGTACTGGGTGTACTGGCGGAACCAGTCGGGGTCGTGGCCGAGGCGGGCGAAGTAGAGCACCAGCTCCAGGGTGCGGCCGGTGCCGTAGCGGGCGTCGAGGATCTTGACCTGGTCCTCGTTGATGCGGGCTCGGCCCGCCTCGATGTTGCAGACGGTGCTGCGGGCGGCGTGGATGAGCCGGCCGACCTGGGTGAGGCTGAGGCCGTGGCGTTCGCGCTGGGCGCGCAGCTCGTAGGCGAGCCAGGACCACAGGGAGTTCTCGGGATCGAGGGGCGCTCGGACGACGGGCACGGCACCTCCGCTGTTTCGAATCGGCGCTTGTCCGGCTTCAACCTAACCTTCTCCCGCCATTGTCAAGGGTGTTCCGGTCGAGAAATCCACCGCCGGTGGAAAAGTCACCCGAAGGGGTCCGATGATTCACGCCACCTCCTCTGAGCTGCGCATGGAGCTGCCCGCGTCGCCCGCCGCGAGCGGCCTGGCCCGCACTCTCGTCGAACAGCGCCTAGCAAAATGGGACATTCTCGGCATTCGCGATGACGTGCTGCTCGTGGTCGCGGAATTCGTGACCAACGCCTGCGCCGAGACACCCTTCAAGGCGATCGCGATCAATCTCATCCGCGAGCCCGCATCCGTTCTCGTCGAGGTCTGGGACGGCGGCGCGGGCCGTCCCCGGCTGCGCGCGCAGTCCCCGCTCACCCTGGACGCGCTGGACGCCGTCCCCGACGAGGCCCACTGGGACCACGGCGGCGGCTGGGGCCTGCCCCTGGTCCAGGCCCTCAGCACCGCCTGCGGCACCCGCGAGGACCCGGCCGGCGGCAAGTGGGTCTGGTCCCGCCTCGCCACCCCCGCACCACGAGTTCCGTCCGATCCGGGGACTTCCAGGCCTTCCCGAGCATAAGGTGGGGCCACCTGTGTGAGATTTCCACAGGAAATCGGGTAGGTCTTCAACAGGAGCCAGTGAGGAGGGCCAATGCTGCTGAGTTTCCGCGCGAGCAACCACAGGTCGCTGGCCGCAGAGCAGCAGGTGCTGCTCACCCCCGTCTACGCCGCCGAGGGCCCGGACGAGGAGGAGTGGGACGCCGTGCCCGTCGCGGGGATCTTCGGACCCAACGCCTCGGGTAAGTCCAACGTCCTGGACGCCCTGCTCTACATGCGGCGCATGGTCCGCGACTCTCTTCAGGACAGCGAGCCCGGACGCGGCCCGATCCGGCACCCCTACGCACTGGATCCCGCGGCCCGGCGCGAGCCGTCGTCCTTCGTGGTGGACCTCCTCCTGGGCCGCCGCAGGAACGACGACGAGCTCTTCTCCGAGCCCGGCGTCCGCCACGAGTACGGCTTCACCCTCGACGACGACCAGATCGTGGAGGAGTGGCTGTACTCCTATCCGCACAAGCAGCGGCGCAAGGTGTTCCACCGCCAAGGTGACGTCTACGACTGGGGATCGCACAGCTTCAAGGAGCTGAAGTCCGTCGCCGACATCGTCGAGACCAACGTGCTGTTCCTCTCGGTTGCGGCGAGATCCAGGCAGGGCCAGGCCGAGATCGCGCAGGTCTACGACTGGTTCACGCACCGCCTGTCGGCCCGTCGCCCCATGGGCACCCTGTCGCAGCAGCAGCTGGGCGCGCTGCTCGGCCGGTCCGGCGACGCCTACCTCTCCTGGCTCAACGGCCTGCTCCGGGCCGCCGACACCGGCATCGAGGACACCGAGCTGGTCGAGGAGAGCGAAGAGGAGTTCGAGCTGCGGCGGGCGATGCTCTCCGAATCCTCCTCCCGGAAAGCCAGGCCGGAACGGACCGTCCTCTTCCGCCACCGGGGTGAGCACGGCACGGTCCCGCTAGGCGTCTTCGACGAGTCCACCGGCACCCAGTCGCTCATCGCCCTCAGCAACCCCGTCTTCACGGCGCTGCGGCGCGGCGACACCCTGATCGTCGACGAGCTCGACGCCAGCCTGCACCCGTACCTCTCGGCCCACCTGATCGGGCTGTTCCAGAGCGCGAAGACCAACCCGCTCGCCGCCCAGCTGGTCTTCAGCACCCACGATGCCGCGCTGCTCGGGAAGATCCAAGGTGCCGAGGTACTGCGCCGCGACCAGATCTGGTTCACCGAGAAGGACGAGTGCGGCCGCACTGAGCTGTTCCCGCTCACCGACTTCAAACCGCGCAAGGACGAGAACCGCGAGCTGCGCTACCTCGCGGGCCGCTACGGCGCGGTCCCGACCATCACCGACGACCTCGTCCTCGCCACGCTGGCCGAGAGGGGACCCGACCTCGATGACGCGTGACCCCGCACGCCGCCCCCGCCGCGACGCCAGCCGCCCCACCGACCTGCGCCGCCGCTCGGCGGGAGCCCGCCAGGAGCACCCGCGCTACCTGGTGCTCGGCGAGGGCCCCACGGAGAAGAACTACTTCGACGGTTTCAAACGGCGTGGTCTCAACCTGATCGTCAAGGACGGCGGCGACGACCACCGCGCGGTCGCACGCCGTGCGGTGGAGGCCACCAGGGAGGACTACGATGCGGTGTGGTGCGTCTTGGACACCGAGCTGGACTCCGCGCTCGTCGCCGACCTCCAGGAGATCGTCGCGGGCCACGATGTGCGCCTGGCCTTGTCCGCGCCGTGCTTCGAGGTGTGGCTCCTGCTGCACAAGCGCAAGTGGACAAGACCGCTGCACAGCGCGGACGCCGCGGGGCGCGAGCTGAGACAGCTCATGCCGCAGTGGCGCAAGGGCGCCGGCACCCGGCACGCGGACTTCGTCAAGCACATCGACACGGCGATCACCGAGGCCAAGCGGCTCGACCCGACGGGCCGTGACCACGGGAAGAACCCGTCCACCAACGTATGGCAGCTCGTGGAGCTGATCAGGTGAGCTGCTGCGCGTAGTGGAGCACCGCGCCCGTCGTCGTGAAGACGCGGTACCCGGCCCAATCGAGCCCGCTCCTGGTGGACTCCTCCAGCTCGAAGATCAGTACGATCGGATCATCGTCGAGGTCTGTTCGCAGGCCGTCCGGCCAGTGGGCGTCCGCGACCGGGAGCCCCGGAACGGAGCTCAGCTCCGACTGCTGCTGAGGCCGGTTGAAGCCCAGCTCCACCAGCTCGTCGGAGAGCCGACGGAGCTCTGGGTCCTCCTCATCCTTGGACTGCGCGCGCTCCAGCGGAGCGGGTCGCTCCCGGCCGGTGAGCAGCTCGTACAGGAAGGCGTTCGCCGCCGGAGCGAGCAACTCCCGCCGCGCCGCGAGGAAGTCCGGATACCGCTCGGCGCTCCACAGCTCGGGATCGGCCGGGATCCACTGCGAGGTGAGCGCCTCGGCGGACGCCTCGCCCAGGAGCGCGGAAACCGTGGTCCCCGGCGCGGGAGGAGCGCCGAACCAGTAGTTGGCGATGGCGTTCGTCTCCGAACGGCCGTATCCGTTGAGCGAAGCTTTGGGGAAGACATGCTGGACCGCCTGCCCTGGGCCCGCAGGCTTGCCTGTCCGCAGATCCCTGATGTCGCGGACCCGGGCGAGCATGTACAAGACGGGGAAGAACCGGGAACCGGGGGTGGCCGCCGCGAAGTCCTCGGGCGTCACCTCCAGGTTTCCGCCTCGCGAGTGCTTCAGCTCCTCGATCAGCCCGTCGAGCCCGCTCGTCCTGACCGTGTCGTAGTCGCGGGTGAGTACCGTCTCGACCGAGCTGGCGAACCGCCCCCACATGCCGGTCTGCACGTACCAGTAGAGCATCCGGTCGCGCTGCTCGTCATCGGCGAACGTCCCGCCGTTGAGGTGCAGGAACCGGCACGCCACCGTGATCGCGTAGTGGCCCAGCAGCACCCTTCCGTAGTCCAGGCCCAGCCGGGTGGAGACCGCGTCCAGGAAGGTGTCGATGTAGCCGACGGTCAGTTCCAGAGCGCGGCGGACGTCGGCGACGTCCACGTACTCCAGCGCGGAGAACGGGGCGCGGCCGGTGACGACGGCGTTGACGCAGCGCAGCAGCCAGTCGAGGTCGAAACGGTCGTAGCCCGCGGCGGTCCAGCGGTCCAGCGGTCCAGGTGGTCCTGCATGACCTTGCGGGCCTCCGGCCAGGACGCGCAGATCGTCGCCAGCGCGAGGTCGCCCGAAGAGAGCTCGGTGCCGAGGGCGGGGGCGGAGGCGTTCGGCGGTGTTGTGGCCAGGCCGGGCCGGTTCTCAGGCCGCGGTGCCCGTGGGCCGGTGGCTGACGGGAAGCCGCATCGTACGGTTCCCGAAGTCGGCGACCAGGTCGAGGTGGCCGCCGAGGGCTTCCACGTATTTGGCGATGACGTCGATGGAGGTGACCTCGCCATGCTCGATCTGGGAGACGCGCGCGGTGCTCAGGCCCATGATCGCCGCCAGGGCCCGCTGGGTGACACCCGCATGCCTGCGGGCTTCTGCGAGCTGGTGCCCGCGCGCCTCGGCCAGAAGCTGACGCGCGCCCGCCTCGATCTCCGCTGGAAGGACGCCGGCGTCGTGAAGCTCCTGTTCCAGGCTTTCCCAGTCCTGCGGAGTGCGCCGAGGCATGATCACGTCTCCTCTTCGGCGGTGTAGGCGATGTAGAGCTGTTCGGCCAGCGGGCGATCGACGAGGGGCCTGCCCAGAGTCGGGCCTTCTTCGCGTAGTGCCGCGACTGCTTGGGCCACCTGCGTGGCGGAGGCGAGGTCCTCCTTGACCAGGCCACGGAACCACAGGGCGTACTCTGCCGGTGGTCGTGGAAAACGGACGGGGTAATGAGCCCGTTCCGGAGGCATGGGCGGGCGGCGTGGCGACAGGACACCACCGCGCAGCACAGGCGCACTGGTGGCACGTCACGGATCATCGCGGAAGAAATGTCCGGGTTGCCAGTGTCTGACTACGGCATCGTTGGGGACCAGCCGAGGGCTGGGGCTAGGCGTTCGGCGGTGTCGGTGAGGATCTGGACGTAGTCGTCTTGGGCGAAGGTGAAGGGGAGGGCGAAGGCGACCTCTTCGACTTCGGCGAAGGCGGGGTCGGCGGCTAGGCGGTCGGCGATCTCGGTGGAGGTGCCTACGAGGTCGGGGGCGAACATCACGCGGGCGGGGCCCTGGGGTTCCCTCGTGCGGGGGGTGCGGGTCTCGGCGTAGGCGGCGTACTTGGCGCGCTGCTCTGAGGTCGCGGAGTCGGTGGGGATCACGACCAGGCCCTGGGAGACCCGGGCGGACTCGCCGTCCGGGTGGGCGGCGCGGAACGCCTGGATGTGGGAGAGCTGGATCTCCTGGAAGTCCTCGGACTCCTCGGCGCGCACGACGTTGGAGGTGAGGAAGTTCATGCCGTTCGCACCGGCCCAGCGGGCCGAGTGCAGGCCGCCTCCGCCGTACCACAGGCGGGAGGCGAGGCCGGGGGAGTGCGGCTGGACGCGGTCGGCGAACACGTCGAACCCCTCGGTCCCGGCCGTGCCGAGCGGGCGCTCTCCGCGGATGAGGTCGAGCAGGCGGGCGACCCGGCCGTATCCGAAGTCCTCGGCCTCCGCGGTGTCCGGGTACAGCGCCTCCTTGACGGTGTCCCACCGCATCGGCGGACCGACGCTGACGCCCGGGTTCAGCCGCCCGCCGGACAGGACGTCCACGGTGGCGAGGTCCTCGGCCAGCCGCAGCGGGTTCTCCCAGCCGAGGGGGATCACCGCCGTGCCGAGTTCGATCCGGCTCGTCCGCTGGGAGGCGGCCGCGAGCACCGCCACCGGCGAGGAGATCCCGTACTGCAGGTGCCGGTGCCGCACCCACGCGGTGTCGAACCCGAGCCGTTCGCCCAGTTCGATGATCTCCAGGGTCGTCTCGTGGCCGCGCGCCGGGTCGCTCCCGTCGAACAGCCCGATCGTCAGGAATCCCAGTTTCCGCAGCTTGCGCCCGCTCATTTCCCGGCCTCTCCGCCCCGCGACGTGCACGGCGGACCCCGAGATCCGCCCGATCACGATTCTGCCACCGGAGGCCGCCCGAAGATTTTTTCGGCTGTGGATAACCCACCAGATGGCAAAGGAGGCGGGCGGAGCGGGGAAAAGCAGATGAGCCCGTTCCGGGGGGAACGGGCTCGATCTTTGTGGTGCGCCGCCAGGGACTCGAACCCCGGACCCGCTGATTAAGAGTCAGCTGCTCTAACCAACTGAGCTAGCGGCGCGGGTTGTTGAGCAGTGCTTCGCTCGACGTGGAGAACATTACCAGGAGGCGGGGAGGTGTGCGAATCGGTTTCGGGGGCCCTAGTCGTCGTAGACGGGCGGACGGGACTCGCGGCGGGCGCGGACGGCCTCGTCGAAGTTGCGGGTGGTGAGGCGGACGAGGAGCTGGGCGTAGGTCTCCTGCTCCATGTGGGACTGGAGGCTCGCGGCGTCGAGCGACGACCAGAGCAGGCGCTTGGTCATCTCGGTGCCCAGGCGGCTGAAGGACGCGGTCCGTTCGGCGAGGTCTTCGGCGACGGTGAGGAGGTCGTCGCCGGGGACGGTCCGGGAGACGAGTCCGATCCTTTCGGCCTCGCCGGAGTCGACGTCCCTGCCGGACAGCATGATCTCGAAGGCGCGGGAGGAGCCGATGGCCCGGGGGAGCAGGTAGGACAGGCCGAGCTCGGCGGCGGTGAGGCCGTTGGTGATGCCCGCCGCGCGGAACACCGCGCTTTCCGCCGCGATCCGCACGTCGGCGGCCATCGCCAGGCAGAAGCCGCCCCCGATGGCGGGGCCGTTCACCGCGGCGATGACGGGCTGGTGGGCCTGGCGCAGGGCGAGGACGACCCGGTCGAGCACCTCCATGGCGCGGCGGGCGATCGAGGGCAGGGTGAGCCCCGCGATGCCCGGGGGAGGGCCGGGGTCGGTGAGGTCGGCGCCGGAGCAGAAGCCCTCGCCCGCCCCGGTCAGCACGATGGCCCGGACGTCGTTGTCGGCGGAGGCGTTCTCGATCGCGTCCCGCAGCGGGACCATGACGTCGAAGGCCATCGCGTTCATCCGGTCGGGGCGGTTCAGCGTGATCCGCGCGATCCCCTTGCGGGGCCTGTCCACCAGTACGTAGCTCACACCCGGAAATCTAGAACACGTTCTACCTATTGCGCCAGGCCGTCTGGAGGGCGTCGATCTCCTTCTGGTCGAGGTCCACGAGGAGGTCCGAGGCGGTGAACCCTCCGGCGTCGCCCATGCGGACGTGTTCTACCAGGCCGTGCAGGGCCGTCGAGAGGTCGTCGGCGAGGGCCCGGACGTCGGAGGACGCCAAGACGTCCTGCGGCCAAGTCAGCGTGACGCGCAGGACGGGGCCGTCCGGACGGTCCTCGGTCACCGCGTTGATCTCCAGCACGTGCGCGACGGGCATCCCCGGGTCCTCTCCGGGCGGCAGCTCCTCCGGTGCGGGGCTCCAGTCGTCCTCCGACGAGGCGACGCGGCCGAGGTAGTTGAAGACGATCTGCGCCTGCGGAAGGTCGCGCAGTTCCTCCGCGGTCTCCTCGTTGAGGTACCTGAGGAGCCCGAATCCGATCCCGTTGTCGGGGACCTTGCGCAGCTGCTCCTTGACGGCCTTGAGGGCCCGCCCGGCGGCGGCCCCGCCCGTCGCGACGTCCTGCCAGTCGGCCGCGCCGGGATCGAGCCGCACCGGGTACAGGCTGGTGAACCACCCGACGGTCCGGGAGAGGTCGACGCCGGGGACGACCTCCTCGCGGCCATGGCCCTCCAGGTCGAGGAGAACACCGCTGCCACGGCCCCCGCGAGTCCGGCGCCAGTGGCCGACGGCGAGGGACAGCCCGGTGAGCAGGACGTCGTCGGGGCCCGCGTGGAACGCCGAGGTGACGTCCGAAAGCAGTGGCCCCGTCGTGTCGGTTCCGATCTCGACGGTGTGCGCCAGCGTGGTCGCCGCGGTGTCCTTGACCGGGTCGAGCGCGCGGGCGCCGAGGCGAGGGTTGGGCCCCTCGACGAGGTCGAGCCAGGTGTCGAGTTCCGCGGCCCGGCCGGGGTCGGCGGCCTCGGCGGTGAGCTTGCCCGCCCAGCGGCGGAACGAGGTCGGCACCGGGGCGAGCGGGGCGTCGGAGACCAGCGCGGTGACCAGGTCGGGCAGCAGGATGCGCCAGGAGACCCCGTCGACGGCCAGGTGGTGGCCCATCACCAGGAGCCTGCCCTGCGCGTCTCCGGCGTCGAACCAGACGGCTTGGACGAGCACACCGCGGTACGGGTCGAGGCGGGCGGCCGCGGCGCGCGCCTCGACGTCCAGGGCGTCGAGCCCGGCGACGCGGCGGACGAGCGGGGCGGCGTCCACGCTCCCGGGATCCGCGACGACGAGGCGGCCGTCCTCCAGACGCGCGCGCAGCATGTCGTGGTGGTCGATGACCGCGCGCAAGGCGTGGACCAGCCTTGCCTCGTCCAGGCCGGGCGGCACCCGGAGCAGCACCGACTGCTGGAAGGCGGTGAGGTCGCCGCCGCGCTCCAGCAGCCACGCGGTGATCGGGGTCGGCGGGACGGCGCCCAGCCCGGCGCCCGGCTCCTCCCGCTCGACCGCGTCGTCGGCGCCCGCCGGACGGGCCGCGGCGGCGAGCGCGGCGACCGTGCGCAGCTGGAACACCTCGCGCGCGGTGATCACCAGGCCGGCCTGCCGCGCCCGCGCGACGAGCTGGATCGCGACGATCGAGTCGCCGCCGAGGTCGAAGAACGCGTCGTCGGAGCCGACCCCGGACACCCCGAGAACCTCGGCGAACAGGGCGGCCATCGTCTCTTCCGCCTCACCCTGCGGCATCCGTCCCGCGCCGCGTTCGGGCGCCGAAGGCTCGGGCAGGGCTCCGCGGTCGAGCTTGCCGTTGGAGGTGAGCGGCAGCCTGTCGAGGATCTGGAACAGCGCGGGGACCATGTGCGAAGGCAGTGTCTCGCCCAACGCGGCCCGCAGCGCCGCGACGTCCAGGGGCGGCCCTTCGGGGTTCGCGGGCACGGCGTAGGCGACGAGCCTGCTGTCCCGCGCGACGACCGCCGCGTCCGCGACCTCGGGCAGGGCCGCGAGGGCGGCCTCGATCTCGCCGAGTTCGATCCGGAAGCCGCGGATCTTCACCTGGTGGTCGGCGCGGCCGAGGTAGTCGAGGGTCCCGTCGGGCAGGTGCCTGGCGAGGTCGCCGGACCGGTACATGCGGCCGCCGGGCTCCGGCCCGTACGGGTCGGCGACGAACCGCCCGGCGCTCAGCGCGGGCCGGTTCAGGTAGCCGCGGGCGAGTCCCGCCCCGGCGACGTAGAGCTCCCCGACGACTCCGGGCGGGACGGGGCGCAGCCGCGCGTCGAGCACATAGGTGCGCAGGTCAGGGATGCCGGTGCCTATGACGGACCCGGGCGCGGTCGCGCACGTCAGCGGATCGAGCGCGGCGTAGGAGACGTGCACGGTCGTCTCCGTGATGCCGTACATGTTGACCAGGAGCGCGTCCCGGCCGTGGGCGTACCAGTCGGCGAGGCGCTTGAGCTCCAGGGCCTCGCCGCCGAAGACCACGTACCGAAGAGCGAGCGGCCGGCCGTCGTCGGAGGCCATCAGCTGGTAGAACGCCGAAGGCGTCTGGTTGAGCACGGTGACGCGCTCGCGGTCGAGGAGGCCGAGGAAGTCCTCGGGGCTCCGGGAGACCGCGTAAGGCACGACGACGAGGCGACCCCCGTAGAGCAGCGCCCCCCACAGCTCCCAGACGGAGAAGTCGAACGCCGCAGAGTGGAACAGCGTCCACACGTCGTCCGGGCCGAACGAGAACCACCGCTCGGTCGAGGACATGAGCCGCAGCACGTTCGCGTGCGGGACGACGACGCCCTTGGGCAGTCCGGTCGAGCCCGACGTGTAGATCACGTACGCGGGGTGGCCGGGATCGAGCGCGACGCCCGGATCGGTGTCGGGCAGGCCCTCGGCGTCGGCGAGCACCGCCTCGTCCACGGTGAGCACGGGCGCGCTGTCGGCGACGGTGTAGGCGATCCGCTCGGCCGGGTAGTCGGGGTCGATCGGCACATAGGCCGCGCCGGACTTGAGGACGCCCAGGATCGCGGCCACGAGGTCGGCGGACCGGGGCAGGGCGACCGCCACGAACCGCTCGGGCCCTGCGCCGCGCTCGATGAGCAGCCGGGCCAGCCGGTTCGCGCGCCGGTTCAGCTCGCCGTACGAGACCTGTTCGCCCTCGTAAGACACCGCGACGGCTTCGGGTGCCCGCGCCGCCCAGCCCTCGAACACCTCGACCACCGACCGCGCCTCGCGAAGGGGGGACCGGGGGACCGCCCGGAGCCCGCCCGTTCCTCCCCTGGCCGGGCCCGCGAGAGCGGCTTCGGCCGAAGGTTCCGCACCGGGGAAGGGCACCGGCGGAAGCGTCTCCAGCAGGCCGTTGGCCCAGTCGTCAAGGATGACGTCCCGCTCGGCGGGCGTGAGCAGGGAATGCGAGGCGACGGGTGCGTCGGGAGCGTCGAGAAACGCCTCAAGGAGCAGCGCGAAGCGGGCCGCGAAGGCGCGCGCCGTAGCCGGGTCGTAGAGGTCGAGTGCGTATTCGAGCTCGCAGACGAGGCCGTCAGGGTCCCCGTCGGGGGTGAAGGTCTCGCTGAGGGCCAGCAGAAGGTCGAAGCGGGCCACCGCGGCGTGCAGCGGCTCCACCCGCGCGCTGAACCCGTCGAGGTCGAGGCTCGCCTCGGGGTTGTTCTGGAAGGTGAGGCCGTGCTGGAAGAGCGGGTGGCGGCCGAGGTGCCGTGGCGGGTTCAGCGCCTCCACGATCCGCTCGAAGGGCAGGTCCTGGTGGGCGTAGGCGGCGAGGTCGGTCTCGCGGACGCGGGCGAGGAGTTCTCGGAAGGTGGGGTCGCCGGAAGTGTCGGTGCGCAGGACGAGCATGTTCACGAACATGCCGATGAGGTC
This sequence comes from Actinocorallia herbida, assembly GCF_003751225.1. Taxonomy (NCBI): domain Bacteria; kingdom Bacillati; phylum Actinomycetota; class Actinomycetes; order Streptosporangiales; family Thermomonosporaceae; genus Actinocorallia; species Actinocorallia herbida. The sequence goes on along the minus strand of NZ_RJKE01000001.1, from coordinate 7,941,754 downwards.
GTCCAGGGCGGCGTCCGTGCGGCCCGCGATGGGTGAGCCGACGGGGACGTCGGTGGCTCCGCTCAGCCGTGACAGCAGCGCGGCGAATGCGGCGCGCGCCACCATGAACTCCGACGTGCGGGTCTCCCGCGCGAACGCCGAGAGCGCGGCGTGCAGGCGCGCGGGCAGGGTGAAGCGCAGGGTGCCGCCCCGGTAGGTGGCCTGCTCCGGGCGGGGCCTGTCGGCGGGCAGAGGCAGTTCCTCCGGGAGCCCGGCCAGGGCCTCGGTCCAGTAGGCGAGCTGCCTTGCGGTGAGGCTCGCGGGGTCGTCGTCGGCGCCGAGCAGCTCCTGCTGCCACAGCGTGTAGTCGGCGTACTGGACGGGCAGCGGCCGCAGGCCGGGCTCGGCGCCCCCCGCACGGGCCGCGTAGGCGGTGACGACGTCACGGGCCAGCGGCGCGAGGGACCAGCCGTCGCCCGCGATGTGGTGCAGCACCAGGAGCGCGACGTGTTCGGTCGGGGACAGCCGGAACAGGTGGGCGCGCAGCGGCGGTTCGGCGGCGATGTCGAACCCTCGGCCGGCGGCCTCGGCGAGCAGCGCGGGCAGCGCGGCGTCGGTGGCGTCGGCGACGGCGAGCGCGGGCACGGCGGTGCGCGGGTCGAGGATCTGCTGGCGCGGCACGCCCGCGGTGTCGGGGAAGACGGTCCGCAGGGACTCGTGCCGGGAGACGACGTCGCCCAGCGCCTTGCGCAGCGCCTCGTGGGAGAGCTCTCCGGTGAGCCGCAGCGCGATCGGCAGGTTGTAGGTCGCCGACGGGCCTTCGAACCGGTTGATGAACCACAGCCGGGCCTGGGCGTAGGACAGCGGGATCGGGGAGGGCCGCTCGGCGGGCAGCAGCGGGGGCCGGGCGGGCACCGCGTCGGCGAGCAGCCCGGCGAGCCCCGCGACGGTCGGGGTCTCGAACAGCGCCCGGACGGGCAGCTCGACCGCGAGGGCGGTCCGCGCCCGCGAGGTGACGCGCATGGCGAGCAGCGAGTTGCCGCCGAGCGCGAAGAAGTCGTCGTCGACGCCGACGCGGTCGGCGCCGAGCAGCTCGCCGAAGATCTCGGCGAGGATCCGCTCCGGCTCGCTGCGCGGCGCCCGGTACACCGCGGTGGCGAGGGCCGAAGGGTCGGGTCTCGGCAGGTTCTTGACGTCGACCTTGCCGTTGGCGGTGAGCGGCAGCGCGTCCAGGACGGTCAGGGCCGAGGGGACCATCGACTCCGGCAGGTGCTCGCGGACGAACGCGAGCAGTTCGGCGGGGTCGATGACGGCGCCCGGCGCGGGCACCACGTAGGCGACGAGCCGGGGGTCGGCCTGCCGGGCGACCCGCCGCCGGACCGCGTCGCGGGTCTCGGCGGCGCCCGGCAGGTCGAGGTCCTCCACGCGCACCGACGGGTCGGCGGCGACGGCGGCGAGCACCGCGCGCAGCCAGCCGCCGAGCCGGGCCGCCGTGGCGGCGCCGAACAGGTCGGTGGCGTACTCGATCGATCCGAGCAGGGTGCCGTCGGGGCCCGGCTCGAACTGGACCTCCAGATCGAACTTGGCGACCCCGGCGTCCACCGGTTCGACCGCGACGGCCAGGCCGTCGACCTCGACGCGCGCGGGAGGGTTGTTCTGGAGGGTGAGCATCACCTGGAACAGCGGGTGCCGGGCGAGGGAGCGCACGGGGTTGAGCAGCTCGACCAGCCGCTCGAAGGGCAGGTCCTGGTGGGCGTAGGCGGCGAGGTCGGTCTCGCGGACACGGGCGAGCAGTTCCGTGAACGCGGGGTCCCCGGAGGTGTCCGAGCGGAGGACGAGGGTGTTGACGAACACGCCGACGACGTCGTCGAGCGCGGCGTCGGAGCGTCCGGCGACGGGGGAGCCGAGGGGGATGTCGGTGCCCGCGCCCAGCCGGGTGAGCAGAGCGGCCAGCGCGGCCTGCACGACCATGAACAGGCTCGCCTGCGCCTGACGGGCGAGCGCGTTGAGCGCGGTGTGGAGGTCGGCGTCGATGGTGAACCGGTAGGTGTCTCCGGCGTATGAGGCGACGGACGGGCGCGCGTGGTCGACCGGCAGAGGGAGCGTGTCGGGCAGCCCGGCAAGGGCGCGCTGCCAGTAGTCGCTCTGACGGGACAGCAGGCTTTCCGGGTCGTCCTCGGACCCGAAGACGGACTCCTGCCATACGGCGTAGTCCCGGTACCGGACGGAAGGCTCGTCCCACTCCGGGGCCTTCCCGGCGGCACGTGCGGTGTAGGCGGCGATGACGTCGGCGGCCAGAGGGGCCATGGACCATCCGTCGCCCGCGATGTGGTGCAGGACGAGGAGCAGGACGTGCTCGGTGGGCGAGACGCGGAAGACCGAGGCGCGCAGCGGCACCGAGGACTCCAGGTCGAACCCGCGCACGGCCTCCGCGCGCAGGGACTCGCCCAGCCCTTCCGGAACGGTCTCGGCGATCCGGAACAACTCGCCGAACGCCGGGTCGCCTTCGCCGTGCGACTCCCAGGGGTGAACGCGCTGCCGAGGCTCGCCGTCCACTTCGGGGAAGGTCGTGCGCAGCGTCTCGTGCCGACCGACGACGTCCGCGAGGGCGGCCGCCAAGGCCGAGGTGTCCAGCGGCCCGGAAAGCCGCAGGGGCACGGGCATGTTGTAGGTGGCCGCGGGGCCTTCGAGCCTGTTCAGGAACCACAGCCTGCGCTGGGCGTAGGACAGCTGGGAGAGCGGGGCGTGCTCGACGCGGCGGAGCTGGGGGAGAGCCGCCTCGCGGGACGCCGCCGCGGCGAGGCCCGCGACCGTCGGGTGCTCGAACAGGTCGCGTACGGACAGCTCTACGCCCAGGGCGGCACGGGCGCGGGCGACGAGCCTCGCCGCGATGAGGGAGTCGCCGCCGAGCGCGAAGAAGTCGGCGTCGGCGCCCGCCTCGGGCAGGCCGAGGAGCTCGGCGAAGATCCCGGCGAGGATCTCCTCGCGCGCGGTGCGCGGCGCACGGGAGGCGGCCGCGGCGAAGACCGGCGCGGGGAGCGCGCGGACGTCGAGCTTGCCGCTGGGCGTGAGCGGCAGCGCGGCGAGCATCACGAAGGCCGCGGGCACCATGTGCTCGGGCAGTTCGGCGGCGAGGAACCCGCGCAGCGCCGCGGAGGCCGAGCCGGGATCTCCGCTCTCGGTGGGCACGACGTAGGCGACGAGCCGCCTGACGCCCCCGTCTTCGCGCACGACCACATGTCCCCGCGCCACCGCGGGATGCCGCCGCAGGACCGTCTCGATCTCGCCGAGTTCGATCCGGAACCCGCGCACCTTGACCTGGGCGTCGGCCCGGCCGAGGTAGTCCAGCACCCCGTCCGGCCGCCGGACGGCGAGGTCGCCGGTGCGGTACATGCGCGCGCCGGGCGCGAACGGGTCGGCGACGAAGCGCTCGGCGGTCAGTCCGGGCCGCCCCAGATAGCCCCGTGCGACCCCGGCGCCCCCGACGTACAGCTCACCCGGCACCCCGACGTGCGAGGGCCGCAGCGAGCCGTCCAGGACGTAGTGGCGCGCGCCGCGGACCGGCCGCCCGATCGGCGCGCCCTCCCCGTCGGGCAGCGGTCCCATCGCGGTGACGATCGTGGTCTCGGTCGGCCCGTACGCGTTGAGCATCACCCGTCCCGGCGCCCACCGGCCGATCAGCTCGGGCGGGCAGGCCTCGCCGCCGACGGAGATCGCGCGCAGCTCGGGGAGCGGCCCTTCGGGGACCGAGGCGAGGACCGAAGGGATGAAGAAGGCGTGCGTCACCCCGGCGAGGCGGTCGCGCAGCTCGCCGCCGACGTTGACGCCGCGCGGGGTCAGCACCAGGCTCGCGCCGGAGGCGAACGCCAGCAGCAGCTCCAGGATCGAGGCGTCGAAGCTCGGCGAGGACCCGCTGAGGACCCGGTCCCCGGGGGAGACGTCGTTCAGCGCGCGCTGGTGGTCGGCGAGTGAGGCGAGCCCTCGGTGGGTGACGAGGACGCCCTTGGGATGCCCTGTGGACCCCGACGTGTAGATGACGTAGGCCGTCTCATCGGGGCGGGCCGCATAGGAGACGGGCTCCGTGGGGGACGAAGGAACGTCGCCGGGAGACAGCCATTCCCGCGCGGGAAGGGCGGGGACGTCCTCGGGAAGGGCGAGGGCGAGCAGCGGACGGCAGTCGTCCAGCATGTACCGCAGCCGCTCGGCGGGGTAGGCCGGGTCCAGAGGCACGTAAGCGGCGCCGGTCTTGCCGGCCGCCACGATCGCCGTGATCAGCTCGGCCGAGCGCGGCAGCGCCAGCGCGACGAGTTCGCCGGGTCCCGCGCCCCGGTCCAGGAGGCGGCGGGCGAGGCGGTCGGCCGCGGACTCCAGCTCGGCGTAGGTCAGCCGCGCGTCGTCGGTCTCCACCGCGACGGCGTCAGGGCGCAGCCCGGCCTGTTCGGCGACGTAAGAGGCGAGCGTGCGGGCCTCGGCCTCCGCCGGTCCGATGAGGGCCTCAGGCTCCGGCCCAAGGGCGAGCCGCCCGTACGGGGTCTCAGGAGCCGCCGACGCGAGGGCGCCGAGGACGGCGAGGAAGGACTCGCGCAGGGAGGCGAGGCTTTCCGGGGTGTAGAGGGCGGGGTTGCCGTCGAAGTCGACGCGCAGCGCCCCCTCGAAGCCGTCGTAGACGTTGACGGCGAGGTCCTGGGTCGGCCCGAGGGCGAGCACGCGCAGGTCGAGCCGGGTCCCCGGCAGTGTGATCGCCTTGTCGAGGCGCAGGATGTTCACGACGGGCCCGTACAGCGGCCGGGGGTCGGCGGCGAGCCCGAGCTCACGCCGCAGCTCCTCGTACCGGTACCGCTGCCGGCGCAGCAGCGCCCCCGCGTCGGCGGTGACGGACCTGACGAACTCCGCGACGGTCAGGGCCGGGTCGATCCTGGTGCGCAGCGGCAGCACGTTGGACATCATCGCCGGGGTCCGCCGCGCGACCGGGGTGGTCCTGGCCGCCACAGGCACGCCGAGGCTCACGTCGTCCGTCCCGGTGGTCCGCGCGGTGAAGGCGGCGGCCGCGGCCAGGAGCAGCCCGGGGACGTTCGTGCCCAGCGCGCGCGCAGGCCCGGAGAGGTCCTCGGTCAGAAGTCCGCCGACCCGGTGGAAGTCGATGGACGGCGGTACGGGGTCGTGCCGCCCGGACGGGCTGCGCACCTCCGGAGGCTCGGCGAACCGCTCCGTCCAGTAGGCGCGGTCGCGCGCGTGCCGCTCGGACGAGGTGTAAGCGATCTCGCCCGCCACGGCGTCGGCGAGCGAGCCGAAGTCGATGTCGGGCTCTTCGCCGCGGAGCACCGCCGCATACGCCGCGGTGGCCTGCCGGATGATGATCTGGCCGCCGTACCCGTCGAGGGCCATGTGGTGCGACCTGACGTAGAAGTACGCCCGTCCCGGTCCGAGCGTCAGCAGGGCGAGCCGGAACAGGGGGTCGGCGCCGAGCCGGAGCGGCGCCCGGAGATCGGCCCGCATCCAACGCTGCGCGGCGGTCTCGGGATCCGATTCCCCCGCGAAATTTACACGGGTCACTGAATTGTCAAGACAATGGCCGGGGGCCTGTCGCGGAACCCCGTCGACGGTCTCGATCCGCACCTGCAGGGCCTCGATTTCGCTCAGTATCCGAGCGGCGACGGAGCAGAGTGTGTCCGGGTCGAAGGCACCGTCCAGGTCGGCGTAAAGGCCGATCTTCAGGGGAAGTTCCGGTGCGAGCTGCTGCGCCGCCCACATGCTGAACTGCGCCGGCGAGAGGTCCATGAATTCAGGACCGTACAGTGGCCCAACTCACCTGGCAACCGGCGCAATTGGCGGCTTTCCCGTCTGCCTGCGGGCTGTGCATCGGCGACAAAACCGCACCCCGTTTCTATCGGGAATTGAGCCGGGCCGGACCCCCGTGGGCGCCCCTCGCGGGCCCGCCACGGTCCCCTCCGAGGCCACTCCGTCACCTTCCGACCGCCCCGCGCCCTTGACCACACCCGTATCCGTCAGGGAAACTCCGTATGCCTAAGTGGAACAATGTTTCACAACGGAAACTCTCCATATGGAACCCCTCTCCTTCGGAGGAAGCCCGTGCGTCTTGGACGTACCCCCCGTCTCGCCGTGGCCGCCGCTCTCGCGGCCGGGCTCCTGTCCACCTTCCAGGCGCCCGCGTCCGCGGTGCCCGTCGTCGCCCACTACTCCAGCCAGGTGGAGAACGACGGCGCCGACGTCTACTACCCGGCCGGCGCGACCGGCCGCCTGCCCGTCGCGCTGCTCATGCAGGGCGCGAAGGTGCACCGGATGTACTACGCGCAGTACGCCGAGGCGATCGCCGCCTACGGCTTCATCGTCGTGGTGCCCAACCACAAGCGCCTGGTCTTCTTCGACCAGAACTACTACCCGTCGCAGACGATGCCCGCCGAGGCCGTCGACTGGATGAACGACGAGGACGCCAACGCCGCCTCGCCGCTCGCCGGCAAGATCGACACCGACAGCCTCGTCCTGCTCGGCCACTCCTTCGGCGGCGCGGCCGCCCTGGGCGTCGCCGAGGAGTCGTGCGGCATCCCGTTCTGCACCACGCTCGGCTACTCCCGGCCGGCCGAGGTGAAGGCCGCCGCGCTGTACGGCACCAACAACAAGCTGCCCCTCTTCGGCACCTTCGCCGCGATGGACAACGACATCCCCGTCCAGCTGCTCCAGGGCACCGTCGACGGCGCCGCGCTCCCGGCCGACGCCGAGTCCTCCTACGGCAAGCTGAAGAACGGGCCGAAGCAGATCGTCCGGATCGCCGGCGCCAACCACTACGGCATCACCAACGTGCAGAGCCCGCCCGGGGCCGAGGCCGAGACCTCGACCCAGACCATCGGGCAGGCCGACAGCATCGCCACCACCGCGCGCTGGGCCGCGCTGTTCCTCAAGGCGCAGCTCGGTGACACCGCGGCGGCCGCGTACGTCTACCAGACCGGTGACGCCGCGGACACCGGTGTGACGGTCACCACGCAGGTCTCCTGACACCGCAGCGCTTTATTGCTCATTGAGCCGTCATCCGGAGGGAAATTGCACTTCGGGTGACGGCTCGTCACGCAAGCAGATCTGGATCTTGTGCCGCTCGCTCCTTAGGGTGAAAGTCGGAAACTTCCCCGACGAGAGGCCTGATCGTGACCGGGACAATTCCCGATATGCTGTCGCCGGAATTCGCTGCGGACCCGTACAGCGCGTACGCAGTCTTCCGTGAGCAGGCGCCCCTCTTCTACCACGAGGCCATGCAGTCCTACGTGGTCTCGCGTTACACGGACGTCGAGCGGGTCTTCAAGGACTCGGCCTTCACTACCGCGAACTACGACTGGCAGCTTGAGCCGGTCCACGGAAAGACCATTGTGCAGTTGAGCGGCCGGGAGCACTCCGTCCGCCGCGCGCTCGTCGCCCCCGCGTTTAGGGGAAGCGAACTCCAGGAGAAGTTCCTGCCGATCATCGAGCGGAACTCCGCGGACCTCATCGACGGGTTCCGGTCGACCGGATCGGCGGATCTCGTCGCCCAATTCGCGACCCGTTTCCCGGTCGGCGTCATCGTGGACATGCTCGGCCTCGACAAGGCCGACCAGCCCAAGTTCCAGAAGTGGTACACCTCGATCATCGCCTTCCTCGGCAACCTGAGCGGCGACGAGCAGGTGACCGCCAGCGGCCTCCAGACCAAGGCCGAGTTCGCCGAGTACATGCTCCCGGTCGTCCAGGCCCGCAGGTCGGCGCTCGGCGACGACCTCCTGTCCACGCTCGTCACCGCCGAGATCGACGGCGAGACCATGAGCGACGAGGACGTGAAGTCCTTCTGCAGCCTTCTGCTCGCCGCGGGCGGGGAGACCACCGACAAGGCGGTCGCGAGCATGTTCGCGCTGCTCCTCCAGCACCCCGAGCAGCTCGCGGCGGTGCGCGAGGACCGCGGCCTCATCTCCGCCGCGTTCGCCGAGACCCTGCGGCTGCGCCCGCCGGTGCACATGATCATGCGCGAGCCCGCGGAAGAGGTGGAGATCGCCGGGGGCGTCATCCCCGCGGGCAAGACCGTCACCGCGCTGATCGGGTCCGCCAACCGCGACCCCGAGCGCTACAAGGACCCGGACTCCTTCAACATCTTCCGGGACGACCTCAACACCACGAGCGCCTTCTCGGCCGCCGCCGACCACCTGGCGTTCGCGCTCGGCCGGCATTTCTGCGTGGGCGCCCTGCTGGCCAAGACCGAGATCGAGGTCGCCACCAACCAGCTGCTCGACGCCCTCCCCGACCTGAAGCTGGCCGACGGCTTCGTCCCGGTCGAGAAGGGCGTCTTCACGCGCGGCCCGGCTTCGCTCCAGGTGGAGTTCACCCCGGCCTGACGCGCTAGAAGTCCATCCGCGCGGTGGGCGTGAAGGTGACGGGCAGGGTGAACAGGCCGCGCATCCACAGCGACGGCCGCCACTGCAGCTCCTTCGCGCTCACCGCGAGCGCCACGTCGGGCAGCCGGTCCAGCAGCACCTCGATCGCCGTCTTCGCGATGACCTCGCCCAGCTCGGGGCCCGGGTAGGGGCAGCCGTGCTCGCCATGCCCGAAGGACATGTGCGCCCGGTTCGTCCCGGTGTGGTGGTAGGACGGGGACACCTGCGGGTCGCGGTTCGCGGCCGCGTATCCCATGACGAGCAGGTCGCCCCGCTTGATCCGGCGCCCGCCCAGCTCGCTGTCGTGCACCGCGAACCGCCCGATGAAGTTCTGCGTCGGGGTGTCCTTCCACAGGACCTCGTTCAGCGCGTGCGAGACGCTGGAGCGGCCGCCCTGGAGCGACACCGAGAAGTCGTCGTCGATGAGCATCAGCCGCAGCGCGTTGCCGATCCAGTTGCCCACCGGCGCCTGCGCGGCGGCCATCACCACGAGCAGGTCGATGATGATCTCGTCGTCGGTCAGCCCCGCGGAGTGCTCGATCAGCCGCGACGGCACGTCCGGCCCGGGGACGGCGTGCTTCTCCGCCACCAGGCGCTGCATCCGCTCCTGGATGCGGCCGTGCGCGAGCGCCGCCTTCTCGTCGACGTCCAAAGACTCCGCGACGTCCTGGACCAGGATCGGGATGTCCTTGTCCGGCAGCCCGAAGAGCTTCGCCAGCACCTGAAGGGTGATCTGCGAGGAGAACTGCGCGATGAGGTCGGCCGAGCCGTCGCCGGAGAACTCGTCGATGAGCACGTCGGCGGCCCGCTCGCAGATCGCGGCGACCTCGGTCCGGTCGAAGATGTCCAGCGCGTCGCCGATCGCGCCCGCGCGCCGCTGGTGCTCGGGGCCCTCGGCGAACATCACCGACGGCGTCCAGCCCACGTACGGCATGAGCGGCCACTCCGCCGAGATGTGCTCCCACTGGTTCCAGCGGCGCGAGTCCCGGGCGAACAGCTGCGGGTTGCTCGTGATGTGGTGCGCCTCCCGGTATCCGATGACGAACCAGGCGGGCACGTCGTCGTCCAGGAGGATCGGCGCGACGGGCCCGTAGGAGCGCCGGATCTCCTCGTACAGATCGGTCGGGTCGGCCGCGATGTGCGTGCCGTACAGACGGATCGGCTCTTCCGCGGTCAAAGCTTGGCCTCCGAGAGACGGGTCAGATGGCGGACCAGCGAGATCAGGACGAGCTTGCACGACTCGCGCATGCGCGCGTCGCAGTCCAGCATGGGCACGTCCGGCGACAGCGACAGCGCGTCCCGCACCTGCTCCAGGCTCGGTTCGGTCGGCTCGAAGCGGTTGACCGCCACGACGAACGGCATTCCGTGGTGTTCGAGCCGGTCGATCGCGTACCAGGAGTCCTTCAACCTGCGGGTGTCCACCAGGACGACCGCGCCGAGGCTGCCGGAGAACAGCTGGTCCCATAGGAACCAGAACCTGTCCTGGCCGGGCGCCCCGAACAGATAGAGGACCTGCTCGGCGTTGAGGGTGATGCGGCCGAAGTCGAACGCGACGGTGGTGGTGCGCTTGCTGGCGACTTTGCCGATGTCGTCGACGCCCACCCCCGCCTGCGTCATGACCTCCTCGGTGCTGAGCGGACTGATCTCGCTCACCGCGCCGACCATCGATGTCTTGCCGACCCCGAAGCCGCCCACGACGACGATCTTCAGACCGTCGGTGGCGGTGCTGCGCAGGGGGGTGCGCGCGGCGGGGTCAGAGACTTTGGAGTCCAAGGAGCACCTGCTTCAGCGTTTCCATGTCGGGGAGTTCGGAGCGCCGGCGCGCGGCGGAGCCGCGCACCGACAGGCGTCCGGTGTCGATGAGGTCGACCAGGAGGAGCTTGACGACGCTGATCGGCAGCCGTAGCTCCGCCGACAGCTCGACGACGGAGACCGGCGATTCGGCCAGCGTCAGGATCTGGGCGTGCTCGGACTGTATGCCGGGGGTCGGCGCCGACTCGGTGAGGACGAGTGTGACGATGTCCAGACCCGTGTCGGCCGCGTCGGTCCGTCCGCCGGTGACGGTGTAGAACCGGTCCGGATCTTCGGTGTCGAGCTGCCGCGGGGTCACGGCGCCGGATCAGGTCGGCGGGGCGCTGCGGTGAGGAACCCGCCGATCTGCTCGACGAGTTCGCTCATGTTGTGCCCGATGACCCCCACGTCGGAGTCTTCGGCGGCGACCACGGCGAGGTGGGCGCCCTCACCGGCGGGCACGATCAGCAGGAGCCCGCCGAGGAACTCGACCATCGCCTGGCCGGGCCCGAGCCGCTGCCCGAACTCCGCCGACGCGCTGAGCGACAGGCTCTGGATCCCCGCGGAGATCGCGGCTAGCTGGTCGGCCTGGTCCACGCCGAGTCCTGTGGTGTAGCACATCTTCAAACCGTCCTTGGACAGCACGAGGATGTGCCGGATGCCTGGCGTTCTCTGCCGCAGCGCCTCCAGCAACCATTCGAGGGTCTGCTCCGTGGCGCTGGTGGAGTCAATGGTGCTCATATCGGGGAAGACCGGTTCCTATCGTTCGTCCTGGGTCTGCGACGCGTCTTTCCCGGCCTGCCGGAAGGCGGCGAACCGGGCCCCTGCCTCGCGAATGTCCGCCGGAGGGGCGGGCTCGGCCGGGAGATCGAGGTGGCCCGCAGCGGCCAGGGCGGCGCCTCGCGGGCGCTTGGGCAGGTCGGACCAGTCACCGCCGGACGACGTCGCCGCGGCCTCCTGGAGGTCCTCAGCGGCGGGCGCGGGGACGGTCACGGTGGGCCGGCCGGTGAGGGCGGCGGGCGGCGAGTCGGGCCGCTGCTGGGTGACCAGCTGGCGCGGGATCATCATGACGACGCCGGTGCCGCCCCGCGAGGACGGCCGGAAGTTCACCTTCAGCCCGTACTTGGAGTTGAGGCGGCCGACGACGGCGAGGCCGAGGCGGGTGCCGGGCATCGTTCGCAGGTCGAACGGGCCGGCGACGAGGGACTCGGCGCGCTGCCGTTCGCGCTTGCGCATGCCGAGGCCGCTGTCCTCGATGGTGATGATGACGCCCGCGTCCTCCTCTTCCAGGTAGACGTGGACCTCGCTGCCGTGCGCCGAGAACGTCGTCGCGTTGTCCATGAGCTCGGCGAGCGCGTGCATGACGCCCTCGGCCGCGTAGCCGACGACCGCGGCCTTGCTCGTGTTGTGCAGCCGGACGCGCCGGTAGGCGTCGATCCGGCCCATCGCGCCGCGCAGGACGCTCTCCATGACGATGGGCTTGGTCCAGCGGCGGCCGGTGCGGCCGCCGCTGAGCAGCGCGATGCTGTCGGCGAGCCGGCCGAGCTGGGAGACCCGGTGGTCGATCTCCAGCAGGTCGGCGAAGACCTTGTCGTCGCCGTACCTGTGCTCCATCTCGCGCAGTTCGGCGAGAAGGCTCGTGGTCTGGGCCTGCACCCGGGCCGCGGCGTTCGCGCACGCGGCCATCGCCGCACCGCCCCGCCGCTCGCCGCTGGTGACCGCCTCGGCGATCTCCTCCAGCAGCCGGTCCAGCTCGGCGTCCGCGGGCCGCTCCAGCGCGGCGAGCACCGTCTCGCGGGACGCGCGCTCGTCGCGGGCGAGGCGCACCATCTCGGGTAGCAGCACATCGGTGAGGCGGGCCGCCTCGAGTTCGTGCCGGGTGGTCGCGGCGGCCGCGGCGGCGGTGCGCTGCTCGGCCGCGTGCAGTTCGGCGGCGACGGTGTGCAGCAGCCGCTGGAGGGTGACGTTCGCCGGACGCCGGATCTCGCCGAGCATGACCTCCAGCGGGGCGCCTTCGCGGGCGCGGCGCACGAGGATCGGCAGGGACTCCTCGCCGATCCGGTACAGCTCGGTCTCGACCCCGTTGAGCTCGGTGCCGACGTGCGCGAACCGCGTGGCGTCCCAGCGGCCGCGGGCCGCGAAGTAGACGGTGAGGGCGCACGACAGGCACAGGGCGAGGGCGGCGCCGCCACCGCCCCAGGCGGTGACCTCGCGGACCTCGGCGGGCACGGTCGTGACGGCCCACACCCAGCCGGCCCCGGAGGCCAGGACACAGCACAGCCAGGCGAGCAGGGCCCGTTCGACCGGCGGACGGGGGGCTTTGGCGGGTGGGGAAGCCGTAGACATGGACCAGGTCCTCATCACGTGACGGACACGATTCTTACGCAGGTGGCAGCATGCCGTATTCGGCGACCTGAAGGGGCATTTTCTGTTATCTCCCGGGGCGGTGTGGCAGCTAACGCGAAGGTTGACACCTGTCCCCGGAGTGTAAATTGTCCCGGTCCAGCGGGTGAAAGCCCAGGTCGTCTCTCCCCGCGGGCCGGATCCGCGGGGGCGCGTTAGTGTTGTAGGTCATAGTTGGTAGTTCGCGTTATCTAATCCATTTGTTGTGAAAAGTCCGTTTAGTGGTGATATGTCCAGTACCGTGCTCCGGCTCGAAGGGTCCGCCCCGGATGTGGGGGCGCCAGGGGCGGCCGAGCGTCGTTCTGTCGCCCCCGGCCCCCCTTTCCCGGGTTCCGGCCATACTGGACATCTGCCAGAAAGGGACGGAAGCGGACGCCCTTCGCCTGACGGGTAAGGGAATCTCCGGGAACGGGTGCGGCCCCCGTCCCGGGAAGGGACAGGGGCCGCGGGGAAGGGCGGGAAGGGGCTAGGACACCGGCGTGAGCTCGGCGGCCTCGTCCTCGTCGCGCTCGGCCGGAGGCTCGGCCGCGGCGCCCTTCTTCTTGGCGTGCTTGGCCTCGCGCCGCCCCTCGACCATCGTGTAGAGGGTCGGGATCAGCACCAGGGTCAGCAGCGTCGAGCTGAGCAGGCCGCCGATGACCACGATCGCCAGCGGCTTGGAGATGAACCCGCCGTGGCCGGTGATCCCCAGCGCCATCGGGATCAGCGCGAAGATCGTCGCCAGGGCCGTCATCAGGATCGGCCGCAGGCGGCGCCGACCGCCCTCGAACACCGCCTCGTGCAGCGGCATGCCCTGCTCGCGGTAGGTGTTGATGAGGTCCACCAGCACGATCGCGTTGGTGATGACGATGCCGATCAGCATCAGCATGCCGATCATCGCGGCGACGTCCAGCGGCGTGCCGGTGATGAGCAGCAGCAGGATCGCGCCGGTCGCGGCGAACGGGATGGAGACCAGCAGCACCAGGGTCTGGCGGATGCTGCCGAACACGGCGACCAGGATCAGGAAGACGATCAGGATCGCCGCGAGCATCGCCAGGCCGAGCTGGCCGAACGCGTCGCCCTGGTCGGAGAGGACACCGGCGAGGGTGTAGGTCGCGCCCTCGGGCGGGTCGGTCTCGTCCAGCACCTTCTGGACCGCGGCGCTCGCCTTGGTGAGGTCCTCGGCCACCGGGGTCGCCGAGACCGTGACGGTGCGCTCCCCGTCGAGGCGGCTGCGCTCGACCGAGCCGGCCACCTCCTTCACGTCGGCGATGTCGGAGAGCTTCACCAGGCCGGCCGCCGTCGGGACCCGCAGGTTGCGGACGTCGGCCAGGGAGGCCGGCTTCTCGGTGCTGCTCTTGACCACGACGTCGGTCTCGGCGCCCTCGACGTTGACCGTGGAGACGGTCGAGCCCTGGATCGCCTGGGCGACGATCTGGGAGATGGCGACCTCGGACAGGCCGGCCTTCGCCGCGCGGACGTCGTTGGCGCGGATGGTGATCTGCGGCGCGCTCTCCGAGAGGTCGGTGGTGACCTCCTTGAGCTCCGGCAGCTTCGCCAGCGCGTCGCGCATCTTCTCCGCGCCGGCCTTCAGCGTCGCGTCGTCGGTGGCCTTGACCTGGATCTCGATGGCGTTGCTGGCGCCGACGCCGGTGTCCGCGGCGACGCTCAGCTCGCCGGCGCCCTGGAGCGCCTTGAGCTTCTCGTCCAGCTCGTCCTGGACCGCCTCGGCGTCGGCGCCGTCGGCCAGCGCGACGGTGAGGCCCGCGGTGTTGCCCGCGCCGCCGCCGAACATGCCGCCGCTGCCCTCGCCGACGGTGACCTGGTAGGACTCGACGCCCTTGGTGCCCTTGACCGCCGCCTCGACCTTCTGGGCCGCGGTGTTCGTGGTCGCGAGGTCGGTGCCGACGGGGAGGGTCTGGGTGACGCGCAGCGAGGCGACCTCGCCCGAGCCGATGAAGCTGCTCTTCAGCAGACCCGCCATGCCGAAGGTGGCGATGAGGATCACCAGGGAGAGCGCCAGGACGGTCTTCCGCCTGGTGATGGCCCACCCGATGATCGGGACGTAGTAGCGCTGGAGCGGACCCTGCCGCTCCTCCTCCTCGATCTTGGCGCGGAACGCCTCGACGTCGCCGCCGGTGTCGGGGATCTTGAGGAACCAGAAGGCGAGCACCGGGACGATCGTCAGCGAGACGACCAGGGAGGCGATCATCGCGACGGCCACGGTGATGGAGAACGGCCGGAACAGCTCGCCGATGAAGCCGCCGACCACGGCGATGGGCAGGAACACCGCGACCGTGGTGGCGGTGGAGGAGGTGACGGCGCCCGCCACTTCCTTGACCGCGCCGATGATGGCGGTGCGCTTCTCCTCGCCGTAGCCGAGGTGGCGCTTGATGTTCTCCAGGACGACGATCGAGTCGTCCACCACTCGTCCGACGGCCATGGTGAGCGCGCCGAGGGTGAGCATGTTGAGCGAGTAGTCGGCGAACTTCAGCGTGATCAGCGCGACGAGCAGCGACAGCGGGATCGAGATCGCGGTGACCAGGGTGGAGCGGCCGGAGCGCAGGAAGACCACGATCACGAGCACGGCCATGAGGAGGCCGAGCAGGCCCTCCTCGACCAGGCCGCGGACGGAGGAGGCGACCTGTGGTCCGTTGTCGGAGATGACCGTGAGCTCGGCCCCGTCGCCGAGCGCCTTCTCCAGGTCGGGCAGCTTCTCCTGGACGGCGTCGGACACCGTGGTGGCGCTGCCGTCGTGGTCCAGGGTGATCGAGACGCCCAGGCTGTCCTGGCCGTTGGTGCGGGTCAGCGAGGTCGGCTCGCTGTCGGCGAGGGTGACGTCGGCGATCGCCGACAGCCGGACCGGGCCGGAGGACGCGCCCGGCGCGGTGGCGCCGGCGGGCGCGGACGGGGTGATCCAGAGATCCTGGATGTCCTTGACCGAGGTGATCGGGCCGCCGGTCTGCACGCTGAGGTTCTTGCCGTCCGCGGCGATCGAGCCGCTCGGCACGGTCATGCCCGCGGTGCTCAGGGCGCCGGTGATGGAGGTGACGTTCAGACCGCGCGCGGCCATGGCCGCGGCGTCCGGGACGATCTGCACGAGCTTCTCGCGCTCACCGCTGACGGTGACCTCGTTGACTCCGTCGATGGACTGGAGCTCCGGGACGACCGAGCGCTGGAGCCGGTCGGCGAGATCCTGCGCGTTCGCGCCGCCGGTGGCCGCCAGCGTGACGGTCGGGATGTCGCCGAGGGAGCCGGTCCGCACCTCGGGGTCGACCGACTCGGGCAGCTGCGACAGCCGGTTGATCGCCTGCTGCACCTCGCTGACCCTGGCGTCGGTGTCCGTGCCGAACTCGTACATCATGATGACCACGCCGACGGACTGGCGCGACGTCGACGACATCGTGTCCAGGCCCTCGGAGCCCTTGGCCACGTTCTCGATCGGCTTGATGATCTGTTCCTCGATGACCTCGGGGGAGGCGCCGGGGTAGACGGCCGTGATCGAGACCACCGGAAGGCTCAGGTTCGGCAGCAGCTGCTGCTTGAGGGTCGGGATCGCGTACGCGCCCACCGCGAGCACCGCGAGCGTGATCAGCATGATCAGCTTGCGATGCTTGAGGCTGATTCTGGACAACCAGGACACGGGGGATAGCTCGTTTCACAGGAGTTCGGACAGGACGCTATTCACTTTGCCGCCGAGGGGGCGGCTCCCGAATCGGAGCACGGCGGGTATTCCGACTACCGCGACCGCGGTATGCGGAGAGTCACCTCTCGCCCGGACGGACGAGTCCGGTCTCGTAGGCGATCACCACGAGTTGGGCCCGATCGCTGACGCCGAGCTTTGACATGGTGCGGTTGATGTGCGTCTTTACCGTATGCGGGCTCAAGTGGAGTCTGAGCGAGATGTCGTCGTTGGAGAGGCCCCACGCGACGAGCGACAGCACCTCGCGCTCACGCGGAGTGAGCTCCGCAAGCCGCTCCTGCCCGTATTCGGAGGGCTGCGCCGGGCTCTCGCGGAAGTGCGCGATGAGCGCCTTGGTGGCCGCGGGGGAGAGCAAGGACTCACCCGCGGCGACGGTCCGGATGCCGTTCAGGAGGTCGACGGGCTCCACGCCCTTGCCGAGGAAACCGCTCGCGCCCGCGCGCAGCGCCTCGAAGACGTACTCGTCGAGCTCGAAGGTGGTGAGGATGAGGACCTTGCACTCCGGGATCGCCTCTTTGAGCTTGCGGGTCGCCTCGAGGCCGTCCATGCCGGGCATCCGGATGTCCATGATCACCAGATCGGCGCGCGCCTCGACGGCGAGGGCGACGGCCTCGCCGCCCTCGGACGCCTCGCCGACCACCTCCATGCCCGGCTCGCGGCTCAGCAGGTACCGCAGCGTGCCGCGGAGGAGCGCCTGGTCGTCGGCCAGCACCACCTTGATCATCGCACCCCCAAAGGAAGCTCCGCATCCACCTTGAAACCTCCGCCGCCGACCGGACCGACCGTGATCGACCCGCCCACCGCCGCGGTGCGCTCGCGCATGCCCAGCAGGCCGCGCCCGACGCCGTCGCCCGGAGGCTCGTCCCCCGGGCCGTCGTCCTCCACGGTGATCCGCAGCGCGTTCGGCGCGTACCGGAGGCGGACCTTCGCCTCGGCGGCGCGCGAGTGCTTGCGGACGTTGGTGAGCGCCTCCTGGACGATCCGGTAGCCCGACACGTTCACCGCCGACGGTAGCTGCCGCGGCTCGCCCTCAGTCGAGATGTCCACAGCCAATCCTGCCCGTCTGAACGATTTGACCAGATCGTCGAGGCGATCGATTCCGGGGACGGGCGCTCGCGGAGTGTCGGACTCGTCCTCTCCGCTCCCGAGAAGCCCCACTATCGCGCGCAGCTCCGTCAGCGCCTCGCGCGAGTCGTCCTTGATGTGGGCGAGGACCTCGGCGGCGTGGCCGGACGCCTCGTTCAGATGGAGGGTGACCGCCGCCTGGGCGTTGATCAGCGTGAGCTGGTGGGCGACCACGTCGTGCAGCTCGCGGGCGATGCGCATGCGCTCCTCGGCGACGCGGCGGGCGGCGACCTCGTCGCGGGTGCGCTCGGCCCGCGCCGCCCGCTCCACCAGGGCCGCGACATAGGCGCGCCGGTTGCGGATGGCGTCGCCGAGCGCGACCGCGAGCCCCGCGCCGGTGAAGACGCCGAGGAACTCCGTCTCCCAGTCCCAGTGGCTCGCGACGGCGATCAGCAGGATCGTCCACGTGGCCGCCGTGGCGCCCGCGAGCCAGCCGCGCAGCCTGTCGGTGCGCAGGGCGACCCCGTAGATCGCGACCTGGACGGGGAGCACGACCATCTCGCCGCCGGGCAGCAGCTGGTGCAGGGTGGTGACGGCCATCACCGCGCCGAGGACGCCGATCGGCCACCGGTCACGGAGCGCGAGGGGCAGCGCGGCCAGCACCGCGAGGACGTAGTTGACGGGCAGGAGATCGCGGGGCCGCCCGTGCGGATCGATCCGCAGCATTGCCAGCGACAGGCCGCAGATCGCGACGCACATCACCGCGCTGAACAGCGCCGGGTGCCCACTCCACCAGCGCCTCCACCCGAGCGATCTCACCCGACTACGGTAAGCGAGCTTTGTCGTAAAAATCGCCTAAATCCGACAATGGGGATGGTCATCACGAGGGGCCCTGAGGCGGATTGCGGACGGCGGACGGGACGGGCCGCCCCGTCCGAAGCCGTTTTCGGACCGCTCCAGTGCGGGCTCCCCGGTGGCAGGTCGTTTCGCCGATGCCCGCCGGGCTCCGGCGGCGGAGACTGCGAGGCGAGCGCCCGCGGTACCCACCGCCCCCGCATGCCGCGGGCACGAGAGGAGCCCCCATGTTCGGCAAGAGCCTGGACACCCTGCGCCTGCTGCCGGCCGCCGTGGCCGTCGCGGCGGTCGCCGCGTTCGCCTCCGCCCCCGCGCAGGCCGCGGCCAACCCCTACGAGAGGGGCCCCGCCCCCACCAACTCCAGCATCGAGGCCCTGCGCGGCTCGTACTCGACCTCGCAGACCTCGGTGTCGAGCCTGGGCGTGACCGGCTTCGGCGGCGGCACGATCTACTACCCGACCTCCACCAGCGACGGGACCTTCGGTGCCGTCGTGATCGCGCCCGGCTACACCGCCTACCAGTCGAGCATGTCCTGGCTCGGCGCGCGCCTCGCCTCCCAGGGCTTCGTGATCTTCACGATCGACACCAACACCACCCTCGACCAGCCCGCCAGCCGCGGCGACCAGATGCTCGCCGCGCTGGACTACCTGACCCAGCGCAGCTCCGTCCGGACCCGCATCGACGCCTCCCGGCTCGCCGTCATGGGCCACTCCATGGGCGGAGGCGGCGTCCTGGAAGCGATCAAGGACAGGCCGTCGCTCAAGGCCGGCATCCCGCTGACCCCGTGGAACCTCACCAAGAGCTGGAGCGGCAACCGCGTCCCGACGTTCATCGTGGGCGCCGAGAGCGACACC
Source organism: Actinocorallia herbida (assembly GCF_003751225.1). Taxonomy (NCBI): domain Bacteria; kingdom Bacillati; phylum Actinomycetota; class Actinomycetes; order Streptosporangiales; family Thermomonosporaceae; genus Actinocorallia; species Actinocorallia herbida. The sequence goes on along the minus strand of NZ_RJKE01000001.1, from coordinate 7,922,720 downwards.
GTCGCCCCCGTCGCGAGCCACTCCGAGCCCTTCTACACCAGTCTCCCGAGCACCCCCGACAAGGCGTACCTGGAGCTGAACAACGCGTCCCACTTCGCCCCGAACAGCGCCAACACCACCATCGCCAAGTACTCGATCTCCTGGTTGAAGCGCTTCGTCGACAACGACACCCGCTTCGAGCAGTTCCTCTGCCCCGGCCCGTCCGCCGGCGGGGACGTGGAGGAGTTCCGCAGCACCTGCCCGAACGGCTGACGGCCCCGCGGGAACGGGAACGGCCCCACCTGGCTTCCAGGTGGGGCCGTTCTGGTCTGTGTGGCCCGTGTTGCCGCTGTACTGCTGTGCCCGTTCCATCGCACCGATTCCGGGCCTGCCCGATTTCGGCCCCGGTGCCTGCGCGGCTCTAGGAGCTGCGCTTCGGGAGGATCCGCTTCAGGGCGAGGCAGGCCGACACCAGGGTGAAGGTCGCCAGGCCGATCCAGACGGCCTGGAGGCCGACGAAAGGCGCTGAGGCCGCGGCGCCACCGGCGCCGGCGGCGAGGCTGCCCATGGGGGCGTTGTTGTACATCGTCACCACTTTCTCTCTTTACCGATTGCTGCTTCCCAGAACGCTTTCGCCTGGGCGACCTGTAGAAAGACGTCGAAGATCATTTCGATCCAGATGGTGGCGGCTATCGCCATCTGCACGGCGCCCCGCTGCCGTACCGAGACGATCCGCTCGACCATGAAGATCACCGTCACGCCCAGCCAGAGCGGGTGGAAATGGAACTCTCCGACGACCGCCGAGTACGCCAGCGTGGCCAGGTAGGTCATGATCACGATGATGCCGAGCAGGGAGAGCGCCTGGCGCCCCCAATAGGTGCGGGTGATCGGCGTCCAGCCGTAGTCGACCAGGTTCTCCAGCGCGCCGCGCTTCCAGCGCAGGCGCTGCCGGAACAGGTCGCCCCAGGTGAACATCACCTCGGTCGTCAGGGTGCACTCCGGAGGGCACAGGATGCGGAAGTCCCGGTGCAGGATCCCCAGGGTGAGCTCGTTGTCCTCGGTGAGGACGCGGACGTCGTAGACCGTGGGGAGGCCCGGCAGCTCTCCTGCGCGCCGCGCCTCCACGACCTCGTGCAGGACGCCCGCCCTGAACAGGGTGGCGGTCCCGGTGAGGACGAGGGCCTGCCCGTCGAGGCGCCTCACGTCGCGGGCGTAGCGCGCGTACTCATTGCGCTGGAACATCCCGACGAGGCCGCCGCCGGGTTTGCCGGTGAACGTTCCGCCGACCGCCGCGTAGTCGCCGGACGCGAGGTACTCGACGCCGTAGTGGATGAATCCGGCGTCCAAGGACGAGTCCGCATCCATTACCATGATCACGTCGTGGTCGTCGCACACGTCGAGGAGGCGGTCGAGAACCTGGTTGAGCGCCCCGGCCTTCTTGTGCTTGTTCCCCGCGGTCTCGACGATCTCCGCGCCGAGCAGGTGCGCGAGCGCGGCGGTCTTGTCGGTGCAGTTGTCCGCGATGACCACGATGTGGTCCGGCGGGCGCATCTGGCCGCGCAGGGAGGCGATGGTCTCGGTGATCTGCTTGACCTCGTTGTGCGCCGGGATGAGCACCGTCACCCGCAGCGCCGAGGGATCCATGCGCGGTAGGTCGCGCTTGCCGTCGCCGGAGTACTTGCGGTTCCGTTTGCGCGCGGCGGTCTTGGGCGCCGCCCCGTCGGCCGGCTTGGCCGGGCGGGTGGTCACCTGGCGGCCGGGCACCGGCCGTGCGACCGGCACGTCGGCCGGAGGGGGAGTGGGGACGCCCGGCATGGGGCGCCGGGGCGCGCGATGCGGCGGGGCGACCTGCGGCGCGGTGCGCAGCGCGGGCGGCGTATGGGCGCGCGCGGGTACGGAGCGGAGTGGGATGAACCCTTCCGAACGGGTCTTCAACGGATCGTCGTCGAACCGGCGTTCGATGCCGGGAACCCAGGTCTCAACGGGATGGGGGGAGGGGGCACCCCACGGTGGCTGCTCGTCCGCGGCCATCTCGGCTCACTCTCCACATCGTGCCACATCGGCACCGATAGCCTCTGTGTGGAATTATCGTACAGAGGCGTATCCGACCGCGTTTGTCGGTATAACCATCTGTTCACGGTCATGTCACGGATCATGAAGGCGGCCGCACCAAGATCGGCGCCCTACCCCGGGGGAACCCTTGTTGAAGCGTCTGCGCGGCCTGGGGATGGTCGTCCTCGTGCTGGTCTGCTTCGCCGTCGCCCTGGTCGTCAACCTCGGTCCGCCCCAATGGCTCAGGGACGTGTGGGAGGATCCCGCGCCCGTCGCGGCGCCGGAGACCGCGGGTCCCGTCCTCGGCCCCGGCGACCTCGTCGACGCGGAGACGCCGGAGGGGATGCACCTCACGTGGCGCGAGGAGTTCACCGGACGGCGCGGCGCGAAGCCGGACCCGGCGCGGTGGAACATCGAGACCACCACCCCCGACACCGGTGAGCTCGAGCGCAACACCCGGAAGAACGTCGCCCTCGACGGCAAGGGCAGGCTCGTGATCACCGCGAGGTCCGGCGCGCAGGGCTACACCTCGGCCCGCATCACGACCGAGGGCAAGTTCGCGCCTACCTACGGCCGCGTCACCGTGCGGATGAAGTCGCCCGACGGGAAGGGCCTGTGGCCCGCCTTCTGGCTGCTCGGCGCCGACCACATGACGAACCCGTGGCCCGCCTCCGGCGAGATCGACGTCATGGAGCGCCGCGGCGACCTCACCGACCGCTACTACTCGACGGTGCAGGGCCCCGGCTACTCCGGTGTGGGCATCAGCAAGCAGTACGCGCCAGGTCGCAAGGTCGCCTTCTCGAGCCGCTTCCACGTCTTCGGCGTCGACTGGACCCCCACCGCCCTCACCTTCATGATCGACGGCAAGGCCGTCCACACCGTCGACAAGGCCTCGGTCCCGGGTGAGTGGGTCTTCGACCATCCCTTCTTCCTCGTGCTCAATCTCGCGGTAGGCGGCCCCTTCCCTGGTGAACCCACCGAAGCCACCCCCTTCCCCGCCAAAATGGTCGTCGACTACATCCGCGCCTACTCCTTCGACATCGACCCCGCGACCTGACCTTCGGGCGGGCTCCGGCGGGGTGCGGCGCGGAACCAACATGTAACGTGCGTCACAATCTGGCCATCGGTTGGGCCCTACAGGTCGGTTGACCCGGGTCGGGGGTGTCTTTACCGTCGGTTATCTAGAACATGTTTCACTCAGGTCGCCCGGTTGCGCAAAGAGCACTTCCCGGCCCCTGTTTCGGCGCATTTTCTGTTGCGGTGCCGACGAATGCTCGGTGTCGATGCCGCCCACCCGATGAGGGCGGAACGGCGCCGTAGGGTTCCCGCCATCCTGGCGGGAACCCGTTCCGTATTTCGGGCCGGTCAGGGCGATGGACCGACGGTCTTCCGCGTGGAAGTTTTTCCGGGAAGCGTGGGTGTTTCTCCAGATTGCCGTACTTGCGGATGCTTCACTCTGACTCGGTGTGAAATGGAGTTTCCCGAGCGTGAGGAGGGGCCATGCCCGGTGTTGGCGCGTGAGCGGTCCCGGCCGTCGGCGTGCCGGGAGGACCACCGGCTTCCGGTTGCGACGGCCCGCGAGCGCCGGCGAGTGGGCGGTCGCGGTGGGCGGCGCGGCGCTGGGCGGGGCGGTGGTGGCGGCCCTCTTCTTCGGCCTCGCCGAGGCCCTGATGCGGCACCCGTCCGGGATGGTCGTGGTGGTGCTCCTCGCGGTGAGCGCCGTCCTGTACTGCGCGGAGCGGCTCACCGCGGCGTGGACGGAGCAGGAGGCCGACGCCGCGCTCGTCGACCTCGACGGACTCGACCACGCGGCCCTCACCCTCGCCGTACGCGACCTCATGCGCCGTGACGGGTGCACCGCCGAGGCCGCGGCCCACGGGCTGTTCGCGCAGACGCCCGAAGGAGTCCGTCTCCACGTCCGGGTGGAAGGCACCCGCTCGAACGGCGGCGTAGACGCCTACGCCGTCTTCGCCGCCCGAGACGCCGCGATCCCCGGCCGCCGAAGCGCCCTGGTCGTCACCAACGGCTCCTACACCCCCCAGGCCCGCACCCAGGCCGCCACCCTCGGCGTCCACCTGATGGACCGCACCCTTCTGCACCGCTGGTCCACCGAAGGCAGACCCCTCACCACCCTTCTCCCCCTACCCCACCCCCACCCCTAGCCCGCAGGGCCGGTCTCCGGGGGCGCCATGCCTCCTCCTGAAGGAGGTTGCCGGGGTGGTTACGATCGGGGGCTGGGAACCATGGGGAGGGAGAGACATGTCTGAGCGGTATGTCGCGGTGTTCGCGCGGTACGACACCGATGGGGACGGGCAGCTCACGGTGGACGAGGTGACGGCGGCGATCGCCGGGATGTTCCCGGCGGCGGAGGTCGCCGATCTTTCGGGGATCGTGAAGGCGCTGTTCGCCGAGTACGACGTGGACCATGACGGGCTGCTGTCGGTGGAGGAGTTCGTGCCGCTGGCGGCGAACCTCCCGGAGCTGGGCGCGGAGGACTGACTCAGGACGACGTCGCGGCGATGTCGTCGGGCTCCGGTTCCGGCTCGGCGAGGAAACCGCCGGACTGGTGGTGCCACAGCCGGGCGTAGGGGCCCCGCGCGGCGAGCAGTTCGCGGTGCGAGCCCTGCTCGATGATCGTGCCGCGGTCGAGGACCACGAGCTGGTCCATCTTGACGACGGTGCTCAGCCGGTGGGCGACGACGAGGGCCGTCCGGTTCCGCATGAGCCGCCACAGGGCGTCCTGGACGAGGGCCTCGCTCTCGGAGTCCAGGGCGCTCGTCGCCTCGTCGAGGAGCAGGACGGGGGAGTCCCGCAGGATGGCGCGGGCGAGCGCCACCCGCTGGCGCTGGCCGCCCGACAGCTTCACGCCGCGCTCGCCGACCAGTGTGTCCCATCCGGAGGGCAGGAGGTCGGTGAACTCGGTGACGTGCGCGGCTCGCGCGGCCCGCAGGATCTCGGCCTCGGTGGCGCCGGGCCGGGCGAAGGCGATGTTGTCCCTGACCGACCTGTGGAACATCACGGGCTCCTGCGGAACGTAGGCGATCATCTCGCGCAGGTCGCGCTGCCGGATCCGCGCGATGTCCTGGCCGCCGATGAGGATCCGGCCGCCTTCGACGTCCATGAGGCGGAGAAGCAGGCGCGTGATGGTGGTCTTGCCGCCGCCGGAGCGGCCGACGAGCCCGATCTTCGCGCCGCCGGCGATGTCCAGGTCGAGCCCGTCGAAGAGGGGGGCCGCGCCGCCGTGCGCGAACCTGACCCGTTCGAAGCGGACCGCGGCGTCGGCGGGCCGCGGCGGCTCGGCGTCGGCGGCGTCGACGACGGTCGGGGGCGCCAGCAGCAGCTCGGTGAACTGGGCGGCCTCGGTGAGGGTGCTCTCCAGGCGCCGGTACACCTGGTTGAACTCGAACATGATGCGGATCGCGTTGGAGTAGTACGCGAACGTCACGACGATCGCCTCCGCGCCGAGCCCGCCGCGCAGCGCGACCGCGAGCAGCAGCCCGACCGCGCTGGTGAGGACCGACATCGGCGCGACGACCATGTCGACGCGGAGGTTGCCGTAGTCCCAGGACCGGAGGGCGAGCCGCTGCTGTTCGGCGAGCCCCTTGCGGTACGCGGCGGCCTCCCGCTCTTCGGCCGCGAAGGCCCGGACGGTCTCCATGTTCGTCAGGATGTCGGCGACATGTCCGGACACCCTGGCTTTCGCCGCTTCGCGGGCGTCCACCAGCCGCTGCCGGCGCCGGATGAACGGCGTCGCCAGCAGCGCGGTGACGGTGATGAGGCCCAGGAGCACCAGCACGAGCAGCGGGTCGTAGTGCCACAGCACGACCGACGCGAACACGACGGGGATGACGCTCGCCATGATCGAGAAGGTGAGCGTGTCGGCGAAGTCCTCGAACCCGCCGGAGAACGATAGGACGCGCTTGGTGAGCGACCCGGCGAAGGCGTCCTGGAAGAACGCCGCGTCCTTGGCGAGCAGTTCGTCCATGCCCTGCGCGCCGAGGCTTTCGATGCCCCGGGAGTCGGTGCGGTTGAGGAAGTGCATCCCGCCCCGCCAGCACGCCTCCCCGGCGAGCAGGGTCCCGCCGAAGCCGAGCACGTACGGCAGCAACTCGCGGACCGGCACCTCGCCGCCCTCGGCGAGCCGCCCGACGAGCGCCGCCACGAACAGCGGCGCCAGGTAGTACAGGCACACGTTCCCCGCCGCGGGCAGTGTCAGCGTCGGTACCGCGGTCCTCCACTGCCGCCGCAACTCCCCGAGGTAGCGCCGCAGCACCAGCATGACCGCGGCCTTCCCCGCTCCTTCCCCCGTCATCCGCCCTCCCCAGAGCAGCCGAAAAGCTCAATGCTGCCCCGCCCCCACCACCCGGGTCGAATCCTTTTCCCGCCACATCCCCGTCATCCCCGGTCCCGCCACCCTGCCCACCGCCCGCACCCCCTTTCCGGACACCCCATTCCAACAACCCGAAAAGCCACCCGCAACCGCCCCTCGCCCCCAATTTCCCAACATTCCCCCCGTGGTCGAAAAGCAAGAATCGATCGCCGATATCACCATCCATTCACCGCGCCCCGCACAACGAGAACGTGTTCTCGCTACCGGCCCGTCGACGCCTGCCGGAGCCGTACCCGTCGACCCCCGGCCACTCCTCGTCGTCGGCATCGCGCTGTTCTTCCGCACGCTCGCCCTGCGCAGGTTCGCGGTGCGCCGTGGTCCGACCCGCGTCTGCGCGGATTCGTGTCTGCGCGGATTCGTGTCTGCGGCGGACCGCCGTGCTTGCGGTAGATCCGCGTCTGCGGTGGACCTGCGTCTGCGCGGATCCGTGTCTGCGTCGGACCCGTGCTTGCGGTGGACCTGCGTCTGCGCGGATCCGTGTCTGCGTCGGACCCGTGCTTGCGGCGGACCCGCGTCTGCGGGGACCCGTGTCTGCGGCGGACCGCCGTGCTTGCGATAGATCCGCGTCTGCGGTGGACCCGTGCTTGCGGTAGATCCGCGTCTGTGGTGGGCCCGCGTCTGCGTGGAGGCGTGCTTGCGGTGGGCCCGCGTCTGCGCGGACCCGCGTCTGCGGTGGAGGCGTGCTTGCGGCGGGGGCGTGTGCGGGCTGCTCGCCGGGATCCGGGCGCGCGGGTCGCGCTCGAGGGGAAGGGGGTTCAGGGGCGGGTTGGCTCGGCGGTGGGGTTCTGTGCGGTTTCGGGGGCTAATCATGTTTTCTCTATCTATAATGTGTGGAATCTTCCCCGGTGGATCGGTGTCGGTCGGAGGGGGCCGGTGATCGTTTACGGGGAAGCATCTGTTCATGGACGGGGACGCTGGGGGAGGCGTGCGGGCCAGGGTGGTCCTTGGCGTGTTCGCTGTTTTGGTGGTCCTTGCAGCATTTGTTGCGGTTGGGGGAGGGGAGGACGTGCCGCGGTCGCCCCGGGTGGCGGCGCCGGCGCGTCCCGTCACGAAGCAGGGGACGGCGGAGCTTCCGGCGGTCATGCCGGTGATGGACTGCGCGGCGCTGGAGGGGCTGGCGCTGGACGGGGTCACCGACGCGCCCGCCGAGATCCGGTCGGCGAGGGTGTCGGTGGCGGACGCGGCGGCGCCGTACTGCGAGGTGCGGGCGGTCGTCGCGCCGGCCAACAGGGTGGTCCTGCGGCTGCCCGTCGACGGGTGGACGCAGCGGTACGTGCAGACCGGATGCGGCGGCAGGTGCGGCAGGACCGTCATCAACTACGGCAGGGCCGCGAACTGCCCGCAGGTCAGGGCGGGCACCGTGGCGAGCGCGACCACGGACATGGGGCACCAGGGCAGGGACGACGGGTCGTGGGCGGCGTTCGACCCGCAGGCGCAGATCGACTTCGCCTACCGCGGGGTGCACGTGACGGCCGAGGTGGCCAAGGCGGTCATCACGGGGTTCTACGGCCGTCCGCCGTCTTACTCCTACTTCGTCGGATGCTCCGACGGCGGTCGCGAGGGGCTGATGGAGGCCCAGCGCTACCCCGGCGACTTCGACGGGATCGTCGCGGGCGCGCCCGCCAACAACCTCCTCGCGCAGAACTTCTTCCACCACGGCTGGAGCGTGCTGGCCAACCGCGACGCCGGGGGTGACCCCATCCTGCTCGCGGGCCGCCTCCCGCTGCTGCACAGGGCGGTCCTGGCCGCCTGCGACACCCTGGACGGCGTCGCGGACGGAGTCCTGACCGACCCGCGCCGCTGCGACTTCGATCCGGGGACGCTGCGCTGCGCGCCGGGCCAGAACCGCGCCAGGTGCCTGTCGGCCGCGGAGGTCGGTGCGGTCCGGCGGCTGCACGGTGGAGCCGTCGACGGGCAGGGGAACCGGCTCGAGCCGGAGGTCGCCCACGAATGGGGCTCCGAACTGGGCTGGAGCCTGTTCGTCCCCGCGCGGCCCGGCCGGACGACGTACAGCGAAAGGGCGGCCCTCGCCTACGGCCGCTACCTTGGCCGTCCGAATCTCGTGGACCCGAGCTGGCGGCTGTCCGATCTGAAATTCACCGTCGCGTCCTTCTGGGACGCCGTCCGGGCCTCAGGCCATCTCGCGGCCTTGGACCCCGATCTCGGCGGCTTCCAGCGCGCCGGGGGCAAACTGCTGCTCTGGCACGGCTGGAACGACCAGTACATCGCGCCGCGGAACACCCTCGCCTACTACGCGGCGATGCGCGAGGCCATGGGCGGCGCGGCCGTCGACGGTTTCGCCAGGCTGTTCCTCTTCCCCGGCGTCGCGCACTGCGCGGGCGGGGAGGGCCCCGCCCGCTTCGACGTCCTCACGCCCCTGATGGCCTGGACGGAGAGCGGCAGGGCGCCCGACCGCATCATCGCCTCGTCCGACGGGCACGTGACCCGCCCCGTCTACCCGTATCCCGCGGTCGCCCGTCACACCGGGACGGGCAGCGTGGACGACGCGGCGAACTTCGCTCCGGCACAGCCGAAGAATCCTGACACGCCGGACAATGATATGAATCTCCGATGGCTCGGTCGACGCCTCTATTCCGGTGACTACCGGACGTGGTGCACGGCGACCGGCGTGGAACTCGTCTGCCGCCCCGAGAACACCTGGCTGATCCGCGGTGAATTGCGGCGGCCTTCCGGAGACAGGGCGGACTGATGGCCATGACAGGGTGTTGCCGTCCTTTTCACTTTCGTGAATTCTGCGGCCCGGGGCGGTACTCCCGCTGGCCCGGAGCCCGCCGTCCGCGACGGCCCGCACCGCCCGTCCGGGCGGGGGTTTCCGCGTCCGGATCCCCTGAAGTGGCGCGCCGCCGACCGTTGACGTGCGAAGGTTCTGCGAAGCACCATGCTTCACGGGGGCGGGCGAAGACATTTCTTCGCTTATATCCTAAGCTCCCGGGAGTCAGGGAGCAGCGGTTTTCGTCCGTTCTGGAAGCCATCGGTAAGCGGAGAGTGCCTTGAGTCGTCCGGCCGGTCGTGAGGCGTATTTCGACAACGCCAAATTCGTCATCGGCTGCCTGGTCGTCATCGGTCACGCCTTCACCTGGGTCGATCTCGGCCCGTGGTTCACGGCGTTCGAGGCGATGGGGTCGTCGTTCCGGATGCCGGTGTTCGCGTTCCTCGTCGGCTACTTCAGCCAGGGCTTCCTGCGCTCGACGGGACGCGCGCGCAGGCTCATCGCGAAGATCGCGCTCGCCTACCTGGTGTTCGACCTGCTGTACCAGATCCTCGACGCGGTGCTCGGCCTGCGGCCGTTCGAGTTCTCGCCGCTGGCGCCCTACACCCACCTGTGGTTCCTGACCGCGATGTTCCTGTGGCGGGGGAGCGCCCCGCTCTGGTGGCAGATGCGGCACCCGTTCCCGGTCGCGGTGTTCGTCTCCCTCGTGGCGGGTCTGTCGGAGCTCGGGATCTTCACGAAGATCCTGTCGATGCTCCCGTTCTTCGTGCTCGGGCTGATGGTGAAGCGGGAGCACTTCGACGTCCTGCGCCGCCCGGCCGTCCGGCTCGCCGCCGTAGGGATCCTGCTCGTCGAGTTCGCCCTGATCTTCCTCGTCCTCCCCGAGTTCATGGACGGCAGGGACTTCTTCCGGGCCCTGTGGAACCGCTCCTATGAGTACGCGGGCTGGGTCGCCCCGGTCGGCACGGGGCTCCGCTTCTTCGCCATCTTCGGCACGATGGTGGTGGGCGCCGCGGTGCTCGCCCTGATCCCGACGGGGGCCGGCCTGATCTCCCGCCTGGGCTCCCGCTCGCTCTACATGTACGTCCTGCACTACGCCGTCATCAGGATCGTCCTGGCCAACGGCTGGTTCGAGCTCGTGCCCGGAGGCGCGCTCGGGGCCGCGCTCACCTGCGTGCTGTGCGTGGCCCTGGGCGTCGTGCTGTGCAGCCGCCCCACCCAGATCGTCTTCAAGCCGATCCTCGAACCCCCCACGGACTGGCTCTTCAAACGCCGTCCCAAGCGCGCCAGGCCCGGGGTCCCCGCGCCGTCCGACGGGCGAAGCACACCGGTCCCGCAGGCGACGCCGGTCCCGCAGGCGAGGATCGCGCAGCGATAACGGGCGAGCCGCCTTATGCCGACGTTATGTCCGAAATGCTTGCGGCGTTAGTGATCTACTCAGCTCCCCGATCCACCGCGTTCACCTGAGTGATCCAGCGTGTCGGTGTTTGTCTCCTCTATGAAGGGACTGCACCTGATGCAGCCGGTACGAGGCCGCGGATGGCTACGGACAGCCACTGCGGTCACAACGCTGCTCGCCGTCAATCTGGCGACGGCGGCATATGCGGCCCCCAAACCGCAGCCCACCAGCCCGTCCGAAAACGGGACCCCGCCCGTCCTCGCCCCCGCGGACGGCGCTTACCTCGAAGGCGCCCAGAAGTTCACCGCGGTGCCGACCACGGCCGACGACAGCGTCACCGAACTCGCCGTGGACGGTAAGGCGATCGACGCGGCCAAGACGGTGGGCACGTCCCGTCTGAGCTTCGACGTCGGCTCGAACTCCACCGAGGCCATCTACCACAGCTACCTCAAGGTCAACGGCGCCTACCAGGTGGAGATCGGCGACTTCGTCAGCGAGCGGGCCACGCTGGAGATCCCGAACGAGTACCTCGTCAAGGGCGAGAACAAGGTCGAGATCGTCGTCGGCGCGATCCAGAACAGCTCCTGCGGCGTCAACTACGACGACTTCGTCCTCACCGACGTCGGCCTGGAACTGCTGGGCGAGGTCGCCGACGGCGAGGAGAACCCCTACACGTTCTCCTTCGGCGACGGGAGCTGCGGCAGCAGCCCCACGCTGCTGAAGCAGGCGACGCTCACGTTCACCGTCCTCGGCGACCCGCAGCGCACCACGGGCCTCGCCGCCGACGTGGACACCGCGAAGCTGGCCAACGGCGAGCACACGATCACCGCGGCGACCGCCTCGGGCACCGAGGTCGCGCACAAGGTGACGGTGAACAACGCCCCCGCCGGCGCGCCCAAGCTCACCCCGACAGACGGCACGCTCGCCAAGGGCACCCAGTCGGTGTTCGCCGCCCTGCCCGCCGAGGGCTCCGGCGAGGTCTCCTCGCTCGCCGTCGACGGCGGCGAGGTCCCGGCCAAGGCGAGCCTCGGCACCGGCGCCGCGACGTTCTCCTTCGACGTCGGCGCGAACTCCATCGACGACAAGTTCGACAACTACCTGCTCGTCAACGGCAAGCGGATCGACCTCGGCGGCAGCTGGGTCGGCCAGCGCGTCTCGATCGGGATCCCGGCCCGCTTCCTGGTGCCCGGCGAGAACTCGATCAAGGTCGTCACCGGTGACTACGCCGAATCCTGCGGCGCCAACCGCGACGACTTCGTCATCTCGAACCTGGAGCTGGCCTTCGCCGACGGCACCGTCACCGGCCGGGACATCCAGGCCGCGTACGAGATGGGCGACGGCGCCTGCGGCACCAGCACCACGTTCCTGCGCGACGCCGAGCTGAAGTACGCGATCGACGCTCCGGCGGTGACCGTCCCGCAGACCCTCGGGGCCGGCGAGGCCACCCTCGGCTTCACCGTGGGCGGCAACTCGATCGAGAAGCGCTACCAGAACCACCTGCTGGTCAACGGCCAGAAGGTCCTCCTCGACGACGACTACGTCAGCAGGCACGTCGACTTCAAGTTCCCCAACGAGTACCTCGTGCCCGGGTGGAACACGATCGACTTCGTCACCGGCACCTGGACGACGACCTGCGCCAACCGCGACGACTTCGCCATCTCCGGGATCACGCTGACCCCGGCGAAGGGCACCGCCGCCGGCAGGATGGTCAAGCCGTCCTACAGCATGGGCGACGGAACCTGCGGCAGCAGCGTCAACGCCTTCACCGAGGTCGACCTCGAGTTCTTCGTGGACGGGCCCGCGCAGGGCCGCACGGCGGAACTCGACACCACCGCGCTCAAGGACGGCAGGCACACGCTCGCCGCGAAGTCCGGCACCGGTGAGGAGGCCACCCGCGCGCTGTTCAGCGACAACACCGCGCCGGTCGTCACCGAGAGCGTCCCCGCCGCGGGCAAGAAGATCACCGCCTCGGTGGTCCTGGACCTCGCCATGGACGACATGTCCGGCATCGCCACCGGCCCCGAGGTCACCCTCGACGGCGCGGCCATCGAGCTCGGCACGCTGGTCGGCCCCGGCCTGAAGGCCGGTGAGCACACCCTGGGCGTCACCGCCGCCGACGGCCTGGGCAACACCGCCACGCGCGAGGTCAAGTTCACCTCCGCGGGCATCCCCGACGCCCCGGCCGAGCTGTCCCCGGCGCTCGGCGCCACCGACGTCGACGGCTCCGTGACGCTCTCGGCGAAGGTCGCCGAGCCCGACGGAGGCAAGGTCGAGGCCACGTTCTCGCAGGCCGAGATCGTCGCGCCGGACAAGGTCTACCAGGGCTCGGTGAAGGAACTGCCGACCACCCTGAAGGTCAAGGGCGAGAAGAAGGCCAAGACCGACGCGCTGGCTCCCGCCGACGGCAGGACGCTCGCGTCGCCGAACAGCGCCGACATCACCTACCAGCGGTTCGACCTCAAGGTCGACAAGCGCGTCGACTCCCCGGTCCTGCGCTGGGAAGGCGCCATCGACCCCGAGCGGCTCGCCGGGCTCCGCGCGTGGAACACCAGGACCGACGCGTGGGACCTGCTGACCAGCTCCCGCGGCGCCGCCTCCGGGAACACCATGCTCACCGCCGTCGTCGACGAGAAGTACATCGACGGCAAGCAGGTCCACGTCATGGTGACGGGCGAGGACCCGTTCGCCGACGACATCGACGCCGGAGACCCGAACGGTTTCGCCGACCCGAAGGACTTCGACTTCTCCATCGTCCACTTCACCGACACGCAGTACCTCTCCGAAGGCGCGGTGGAGCAGGAGACCGCTGAGGAGCGCGCTGTCTGGGAGGCCGCCTACGGCAAGGTCGTCGACTGGGTGACCGCGAACAAGGACACCCGGAAGATCGCCTACGCCGCGCACACCGGCGACATCATCGAGAACAACATCCGCAAGCCCGCCACCGAGGCGGCGCAGCAGCAGGTCGTCGGCGAGTTCGAGCTGTCGTCCAAGCTCATGAACGGGCTCGACGTGGCGGGCGTGCCCACCGGCGTCATCGCGGGCAACCACGACAACCAGTCGGGCACCGAGGACGGGCCGGACGCGATCTACAACAAGTACTACGGCCCCGACCGGTACCAGAACGCCGCTTCCGGCTGGAAGCACGCCACGTACGGCGGTCCGTGGAAGGAGGGCGACAACCAGAACCACTACGACCTGTTCTCCGCGGGCGGCCTGGACTTCGTCGTCGTCGGCCTCTCCTACGGCGTCACCCGGGACGAGGCCGAGTGGGCCGACTCCATCTTCAAGAAGTACCCCGAGCGCAACGGCATCCTGCTGTCGCACGACTACCTGGCCCCGAGCACCAACCCCGACGGGCGCGGCGCCGGATTCTCCGCCCCCGACGGCTCGATGCTCTACAAGACCGTCGTCGCGCAGAACCCGAACGTGTTCCTCATCCTCGCCGGGCACGAGCACGGCGTCGGCACCAACGTGAAGCGGCAGGTCGGCGCGGTCGGCAACGACGTCGTCGAGCTGCTGGCCGACTACCAGTTCTACACGGTCTCGGCCGACCGGCTCGGGCTCACCGAGATCGGCGGGTACGACCCCGCCGACCAGCTCCAGTTCGGCGCGAGCTTCCTGCGGCTGCTCCAGTTCGACGTGGACCGGTCGGAGATGATCGTCGACACGTACTCGCCGCTCCTGAACGACTTCGGCGCCTCGGAGTTCGACACGCTCCACCGGTACAACGGCACCGAGGACAACATGGTGCTCCCGGTCGACCTGACCACGCGGGCCACCGGCTTCCAGACGGACTCGCTGGCGCTCTACGAGCCGACGAAGGTCATCGGCACGAGCGCCGTCGGCTCCGGCCAGGTCGCCTCGGTCACCTGGAAGAAGCTCAAGGCCGACACCGCCTACGCCTGGTTCGTCACCGCCCGCTCGACGGGCGGCGGCGTGACGGCGTCCGAGCCGAGCGTCTTCCTCACCAAGGACGAGCACGGCAAGCCGGGCCACTGGGATGAGAACTCCCCGATGTACCCGTGGTTCCAGCACCACGAGGGCACCAAGAAGCCGCGTCGTCACTGACGTCCGCGGTGCGTACCACCACGGTCGCCCCGGAGTCCCCCTCCGGGGCGACCCGTCCCCTTTTCTGGAGATCTCCCATGCGCTGGTTCTTCGCCCTCCTGTTCGCGGTCCTCCTGGGCGGCGCCCCGGCCTCGGCCCACGACGCGACCACCGAGGCGCACGTTCGGGTGACGGGCTCGGGCGCCGACGCCACGGCCGTCTTCGAACTCGAGTACGACCTCCTCATGAAGTCGGCGTGGCTCTATGCCGAGTCCTACGAGGCGACCGAGAAGGACGAGCAGCTCCGGCAACTCGCCCTCAACCGCGACGCGGTCTTCGAGTACGTGTCGGAGCGCTTCGCCGTCGCCTACGACGACGCGCGCTGCGCCGCCTCCCAGGCGGGTGACGCGGACCTCGTCACGCGCGGCGAGAAGGCCTTCGCGAAGCTGACCCTCGCCTACGACTGCGCCGACGCCCCCGGCGGCCGCCACGCGATCTCCAGCGCCCTGTTCCCCGAGCTCGAGAACTTCGTCCACAGCACGAAGACCCTCGTCACCTATGACCTCGACGGCGTCGCCTCCTCCGCGATCCTCACCGAGACCGACCCGACCGTCCACATCGGCGCCGAGAAGACCGAGGCCCACGTCGGCGAGTTCTTCAGGCTGGGCATCGAGCACCTCCTCCTCGGCCTCGACCACCTCTGCTTCCTGTTCGCCCTCCTCCTGGGCGCCCGCCGCCTCCGCGACATCGTCTACACCGCCACCGCCTTCACCGCGGCCCACAGCATCACGTTCCTCCTGGCCGCCCTCGGCTACGTGACGGCCCCCGCCTCGGTCGTCGAGCCCGTCATCGCCGCCTCCATCGCCATCGTCGCCGTGGCCGACCTCCTCGGCCGCGGAGAGGACCGCCTGGGCCGCTGGCGCCTCCCCATCGTCTTCCTCTTCGGCCTGGTCCACGGTCTGGGCTTCGCCTCCTCCCTGGACCTCGACGAGGACGCCTCCTGGTCCCTCCTTCTCCCCCTCCTCAGCTTCAACCTCGGCATCGAAGCCACCCAGCTCCTCCTCATCGCCCTCGTCCACCCCCTCCTCACCCTGCTCCGCCGCCACTCGTCCTCCCGCTGGACCCTCCCCACCCTCACCGCCCCCATCCTCATCCTGAGCCTCTACTGGCTCACCACCCGCGCTCTCCTCTGATCGCCGTGCGGCCGACGTCAGGTACCCCGGAGACCACCACGTACACGGAGACCTACCTGGCCCGGCCGAAGTTCCAGGCGCGCCGACCGGATCGGCCGAGCCGGGGCAGAAAACAGAAGATCCCGTTCCGGAAGGACCGGAACGGGATCTTCTGTGTGCACTGTGCGCCGCCAGGGACTCGAACCCCGGACCCGCTGATTAAGAGTCAGCTGCTCTAACCAACTGAGCTAGCGGCGCTTGTCGCGACGGGAAGACTCTACCGGGGTGGGGGGAGTTGTGCGAATCGGGAGGTGCGGGTGATCTGGAGGAGGCCGATGAGCCAGAGGGGGTAGAGGGCGAGCCAGGCCAGGCGGAAGGACTCGGGGGTGAAGGCGCCCGAGGGGCTGGCGAAGTCGAGGATGAGCCCCATCGCGAGGATGGCGAGCATGGCGGCGAAGAAGCCACCGCCGTTGACGATGCCGGCGGCGACGCCGTGGCTGGCCGGCGGGTTGTGGTCGCGGGCGTGGTCCATGCCGATCATGCTGGCCGGGCCGCCGACGGACGTCGTGACGATGAGCAGGACGAGCAGCCAGAACGGGGCGTGGCCCGGCCACAGGAGGACGGCGGTCCAGCAGGCGGCGAGGACGAGGACGATCCCGACGGCGGTCCGGGTGCGCAGGTGGGGGCGGGGCCCGAGGACGCGGCCGAGGACGGGCCCGGCGACCATCGTCGCGATGACGAAGACGGTGAGGAGGGCCCCGGCCGTCTCGGGGGAGAGGCCCTGCGCGGTGACGAGGTAGGGGTAGCCCCACATGAGGACGAACGCGTTGCCGGCGACCTGGGTGGTGAAGTGCGTCCAGACGCCGAGCCGCGTCCCTGGACGCCGCCAGGCGGCCGCCAGGGACGCCAGGAGGCGCTCGGAGGGTGCGTCCGGGGCCCGGGCCGCGGTGAGGTGCGGCGGGTCCCTGAGGACGAGGAGGGCGAGGATCCCGACGAGGACGCCGACCGCCGCGACCGAGCCGAAGGCCGCCTGCCAGCCGGGTCCGTGCAGGAGCGCGACGAGGGGGATCGCGCTGAGGACCTGGCCGATCTGGCCGAGCGTGGCGATGAGCTGGGTGGCCAGCGGGGCGTGCCGGGGCGGGAACCAGCCGTTGACCAGGCCGAGCACGCTGATGAAGGTGGCCGCGTCGCCCGCGCCGACGAGCACCCGTGCCCCGACGGCCGTCGCGACGTTCGGCGCGAGGGCGAGCATGACCTGTCCCGCGGCCATCAGCAGCGCCCCGGCGGCGATCATGATCCGGGGGCCGTACCTGTCCAGCAGGATGCCGACCGGGATCTGGAGCGACGCGTAGACGAGCACCTGGAGGACGGTGAACGACGACAGGACGCCCGCGGAGATGCCGAAGCGCTCGGACGCCTCAAGGCTCGCGACCCCGAAGGACGTCCGGTGCAGCACCGCCGCGATGTAGGCGAGCACCGCCACGGACGCGAAGACCCAGACCGTCCTGGAGAGCCGCCGGACGGGGGGCGCGGCGGACTCGACGGACGGGACGGGGACCGGAACATTTGGCACGATCCATAACTTTATGGTCTCTTGACCGCGCAGGACCCATACGCGGGGCCCTGACCTCTATATCCAGTACATGGGCGCACCCTTCCGTCGGCGTACGGGAAGGAGGATGCGCGATCGCGCCGCCCGGTTGACCGCCGGGGAGTAACCATTGCGTCACGCTCGGCTAGCCGATGGCGCGTTCCGCGAGCACGCCGCGCCACAGCGCGATCGCCACGGCCCGGTTCGGCACGCCGAGCTTGGCGTAGATCCGGTTCACGTGGTTCTTGATGGTCTTCTCGCTGAGATACAGCTCACGGGCGATCTCGCCGTTGGAGCGGCCGGACGCGATGAGGTCCATGACCTCGGATTCGCGGGCCGAAAGGCCGAGCCCCGCCTTGGCGGCGGCCCGCACCGCCCGGATGAGGTCCATGGGCTCGCCCTTCTCGGGCAGGTCGGCGCCGAGGACGAGCACCCGGCACCGCTTGTCGAGCGCGGGCGCGAACGCCGGGTCGTCCAGGACCACGACGTCGGGCCGCAGCCGCAGGACATGCGGAAGGGGGTCGGCGGGGGTGTCGCCGACCACCACGGTCTCGTCGGGGATGGTGAAGCGGTCCACGAGGTCGGCCCGTGTCCGGGCGTCCGCGTGCACCACAAGGACCCTGACGGGTTCGCGCCCGTCATCCATCGTGCCCATCGCCGGCTCCACTCGTCTGCGAACGCCCGTCCGGAGGGGGGATCGTAACCCCCCGGACATGACCGGCGGTATACCCGGCGGTCACTGATCCGGGACGAGATCGCGCGGATCTACAGCTGTGGCATGACCTCCGAGGCGATCAGCTCCAGGTGGTCGAGGTCGGCGAGGTCGAGTACCTGGAGGTAGAGGCGGGTCGCGCCGAGTTCGGCGAACCGCCCGATCCGGTCGACGACCTCGGCGGGGCTGCCGGTGAATCCGTTCTCGCGGAGCTCGGCGACGTCGCGGTGGATCGCCTCGGCGCGCCGGGCGATCTCGGACTCGTCCCGGCCGCAGCAGACCACCTGGGCGGCGGAGTAGACGAGTTCGCGCCCTCCGGCGGCGGCGCGCACCCGGTCGAAGGCCGCGCCGGTGTCCGCGACGGAGCTGAACGGGACGTTGTACTCCGCGGCGTACGCGGCGGCCAGCCGCGGGGTGCGCTTCGGTCCGGTGCCGCCGATGATCACCGGCGGGCCGCCCGCCTGGACGGGCTTGGGCAGCGCGGGGGAGCCGGTGATCGTGTAGTACTCGCCGGCGTAGTCGAAGGCGCCTTCCGCGCGCCACAGGCCGGTGATGACGGCCAGCTGCTCCTCGAGCCGGGCGAACCGCTCGCCGGTGGGCGGGAACGGGATGCCGTAGGACTCGTGCTCTGCCTGGTACCAGCCTGCGCCGAGGCCCAGTTCGACCCGTCCGCCGCTCATCTCGTCGACCTGCGCGACGCTGATGGCCAGCGGGCCGGGGAGCCGGAAGGTGGCGCTGGTGACGAGCGTGCCGAGCCGGATGGTGGACGTCTCGCGGGCCAGCGCCGCCAGCGTCAGCCAGGCATCGGTGGAACCGGGCGCGCCGGTGCCGCCGCCCGCGATCTGCTGGTAGTGGTCGGAGCGGAAGAACGCGCCGAAGCCGAGCCGCTCGGCCTGCCGGGCGACCGCCAGGAGGTCGCCGTACGTGGCGCCCTCTTGGGGCTCGGTGAAGATGCGGAGTTCCATGGAGGAAACCTTCCCGTCGTGTGTCGACCTGGTTGCTAATTTGTTTCCGTCTACGTCTTAAAATCGGGCATTTGTCACGCTAAGATCATCCCTTCTGTGAACTGAGTCACACACGAGGGATGGCGTGATGGGTGGGAGTAGGCACCGCACGCGGTCCGTCCGGCGGATGATCTTCTCATTGCTCGCGGTGCCGGTGTCCGCGCTGATCGTCCTCTGGGCCGTGATGCTGTCGACGACGCTCCAGGACAGCCTTCGGCTCCTCCAGGCGCGCGACTACCTGTCGATGGTCGTCGAGCCCGTGCGGGACCTGACGATCTCGCTCCAGGCCGAGCGCCGCATGTCGATGGCCTACCTCGGCGCCGACCCCATGGTCGGGCTCACCGGCCTCCAGGCGCAGCGCCTCATCACCGACCGCGCGGTCGACGTCGTCAAGGGGCACGCCGCGTCGTCCGGGTACGCGGGGGCGACCAACGAGCTGACCAGGATCCGGACCAAGCGGGTGCTGGACCGCCTGGCGAACCTCGCCGCGCTCCGCGACGCGGTCGAAGGCGGCCGCGACGTCAGCCCGCCCGACCTGCTGCGCCAGTACACCGAGCTGATCGTCGCCGCGAACCTCATCTACGACGCCGCCGAGACCGGCGACGCCGAGATCAACCGCGACACCCGGGTCCAGGTCAGCCTCGCCGACGCCTTCGAACTCCTCAACTACGAGGACGCGCTCCTCGCGGGTGTCGTGGACTCGGGCGCGCACCGGGAGGAGGTGCACGCGGAGTTCGTCAAGGCCGTCGGCGCCCAGCGCGCGCGCTACGCCGAGCTGATCCGGCAGATGAACACGCAGGACGCGCTCAAACTCGAACGCCTCCACGGCACCGCCCACTACAAGGAGTTCGCCGCGCTCGAGGACGCCCTCGTCGCCGACCGGGGCACCGCGGCCGCGCCGACCGTCGACGCGGGCGCCTGGCACACCGCGGTCGAACGCTGGCGCAACGATCTGACGGTCTACGCGGCCGAGACCCAGGACGCCCTCGCCGTCCGGGCGGTCAACTGGGCCAAGGGCGTCATCTTCCGGCTCGTGTTCACCGCGGGCGTCGGCCTCATCGCGATCATCGGGGCCATCGCCGTCGGCCTCCGGCTGGCGCGGCGGCTCATCGCCGAGAACCGGCGCATGGTCGAGGAGCTGGAGACGTTCACCCACGAGCGGCTCCCGAAGATCCCCGCGCTCGTCCAGGAGGGCGTCGAGATCGACCTCGACGCCGACGTGAAGGCCGACGACTACACGATCACCGAGATCGCCCGGGTCTTCGAGGCCTTCGACAGTTCCCGCCGCGCGGTCGTCGCCGCGGCCGTCAGCGAGGCGGCCGCCCGGCGCGGGCTGGGCGCGGTGTTCGTCAACCTCGCGCGGCGCGAGCAGGTGCTGCTCCGCCGCCTGCTGAAGATGCTCGACGCGATGGAGCGCAAGGCCAAGTCGCCCGACGACCTCAACGACCTGTTCGCCATCGACCACCTGGTCACCCGGATGCGGCGGCACGCCGAGGGCCTGATCATCCTCGCCGGCCAGTCCGCCGGACGGACCTGGCGGCGGCCCGTCCCGCTCGTCGACGTCGTGCGCGGCTCCGTCGCCGAGGTCGAGGACTACACCCGCGTCAAGATCTCCGCCTCCCTGCCGCAGACCGCGCTCAACGGCACCGTCGCCGCCGACGTCATCCACCTGCTCGCCGAGCTGGTCGAGAACGCCGTCATGTACTCGCCGCCGGAGATGCAGGTCGAGGTCACCGCCCAGCTCGTCGCGCACGGCCTGGCGGTGGAGGTCGAGGACCGCGGCCTCGGCCTGGAGGAGGCCAAGATCGCCTCCTTCAACAGGACCCTCGCCGAGGCGCCCGACTTCGACCTGTTCGACAGCGCGCGGCTCGGCATGTTCGTCATCGCCAGGCTGGCCCGCAAGCACGACATCAGGGTGCAGCTCAGGCCGTCGCCCTACGGCGGGGTCACCGCCATCGCCATCATCCCCGGCTCCCTGCTCGCGGAGGCGGGCGCGGCGGAGCCGGAGGCGGAGGCGCCCGAGCCGCAGGCGGAGGAGCCGCGGCCGAGGGTGCGGATGGAGCCCGCCGTCGTCAGGCCGCCCGCGCAGGAGGGCGAACTGCCCAAGCGTGTGCGCCAGCGCAGCCTCGCGCCGCAGCTGCGCGCGCGCGACGGCGAAGCCGGGCAGCCGCCGGAAGCCGCCGAGCCGCAGCCCGCGCCCCTCGCGGCGCCCACGGCGCGGCCGCCGGAAGAGGCACGCAACGTCCTGTCCGCGATGCAGCAGGGCTGGCAGCGCGGGCGGGCCGAAGTTCAATCGCGTGAGGAAGGACGGGAAGAACGTGAGCGCTGACACACCCCAGGGGGATCTCAACTGGCTCCTCAACGCGATGCTCGATCGCGTCGTGGAGGCGCGGCACGTCGTGGTGCTGAGCGGGGACGGGCTGCGCATCGCGTCATCGCGGGGGCTGCTGCGCGACGACGCCGAGCATCTGTCGGCCGTCGCGTCGGGGTTCCAGAGCCTCGCGCGGGGCACCGCCGAGCACTTCGCGGCGGGCAACGTCAGGCAGACCATCGTGGAGATGGACGGGGGGTTCCTGTTCGTCACGGCGGCGGGGCACGGCGCCTGCCTCGCCCTCCTCGCCGAGGAGGGCGCCGACGTGGGCGTCATCGCCTATGAGATGGCGCTCCTGGTCAGCAGGGTCGGCGAGCACCTGTCCGCGCAGGCGCGGGTGCCGGGCGGCCGCTGACGATGGACGAGCCGGCCTGGGCCGAGGAGGACGCCGGCCCGATCGTGCGTCCCTACGCGCTGACGGGGGGCCGCACCCGCCATGACTCCGGCGCGGTGCTCGACCTCATCGACCTCATCGCCGCCGAGGACGCCGAGCCGACCGCGGCGATGGAACTCGGCCCCGAGCACCTGCTCATCCGGCGCATGTCGGTCGAGCACCCTTCGGTGGCCGAGGTGGCCACCGAGCTCGACCTTCCGGTCGACGTCGTCCGGGTGCTGCTCGGCGACCTCCTGCGATACGGGCTGATCCGCGTACGCAAGCCCGCTTCGGTGTCGCGCCTCCCCGACGCGCGCCTGCTCAAGGAAGTGATGGATGGACTCTCAGCGCTATAGCCCGGACCCCGTGGCCATCAAGATCATGATCGCGGGCGGCTTCGGCGTCGGCAAGACGACCCTCGTCGGGGCGGTCAGCGAGATCAGGCCGCTGCGCACGGAGGCGCCGCTCACCGAGCGGAGCGAGGGCGTCGACGACATCGGGCACGTCAAGGACAAGTCCACCACCACGGTCGCCATGGACTTCGGCAGGATCACCCTGCGCGAAGGGCTCAGCGTCTACCTGTTCGGCACGCCCGGCCAGGACCGCTTCTGGTTCATGTGGGACGAACTGGCCACGGGCGCGCTCGGCGCCATCGTCATGGCCGACACCCGAAGGCTCAGCGACTGCTTCTCCTCGGTCGACTACTTCGAGGAGCGGAAGCTTCCCTTCATCATCGCCGTGAACTGCTTCGACGGGGCCAAGCTCTACAACGTCGACGACGTCCGCGCCGCGCTGGACCTCGACCCCGCGGTGCCCGTCGTGCTGTGCGACGCGCGGCGGCGGGACTCGGCCAAGCACGCCCTGGTGACGCTGGTGCGCCATGTGCTGGAGCAGACGGAGCCCGCGGCGTGAGAGCTCGCACCGCGGCCGTGACCTGCCTCATCTCGGCGCTGGTCCTGCTCACGGGCTGCGCCGACGACGGCCGGGTGCCCGCGCCCGGCACCCCGGGCGTCACCGCGGCGCCCTGCCCGAAGCCGGTGAACGAGGGCAACGGCTGCATCTACCTCGGCACCCTCACCGATCTGACCGGGCCGTTCAGCCCCCTGACGACCCTCGCGACCAAGGCGCAGGAGGCGTTCTGGCAGCGGGTCAACACCCAGGGCGGCATCGGCGGCTACGACATCGACGTGACGACCTACGTCCGTGACACCGGCTACAACGTCGCGGCGCACGAGCGGATGTTCACCGAGACCAAGGACTCCGTGCTCGCCTACGCCCAGATGCTCGGCTCCCAGCACACCCTGCGGGTCCTGCCGACGATGGAGAACGAGCAGATCGTCACGACGCCGATGAGCTGGACGTCCCAGTGGGCGTTCTCGGCGAACGTCATCGAGTCGGGCGGCAACTACTGCTTCGAGGCGATGAACCTCGTCGACTACGCGGCCGAGTACTTCCCGCTCGAAGACAAGCCGTTCAAGATCAAGAGCGTGGTGTCGGTGCACTACGAGGGCGAGTACGGCGCGGACGCCGCGGCCGGCGCCCGGCTCGCCGCCAAGCGCAACGGCTTCGAGTTCTCCGACCTGTCGGTGAAGACGGGCGGGGGAGAGACCGCCGTCCAGCGGGTGCTCAAAGGGAAGCCGAACCTCATCCAGCTGTCCATGGCGCCCGCCGACGCGTCCGCCTTCATCACCGGGGCGGTCCAGGCCGGATACAAGGGAAGGTTCCTCGGCAGCACGACCAACTGGCACCACGCGATGGCGGCGCTGCCCGGAGCGCAGGAGCAGTACTGGCAGGGCGGCGCCTGGTGGCCGTTCGCCGCGGACTCCCCGGGGCACGCCGCCATGCGCCGAGCGGTGGGCGACGTCACCCCCGACGACGCTTACGTGAGCGGCTGGACGTTCTCCTACCCCCTGCTCGAGGCTCTGCGCGACACCGTCGCCTCGGGGCCCCTGACCCGGCAGCGGCTGCTCCAGGCCGTGCGGGACCTTCGGAGTGTGGACTACGAGGGCATCCTGCCGGTGGAGGCCGGGGACGCGACCCGCCCGTACCGCGGGACGGTCGTGAGCCGGGTCGACCCCGGGCAGTACACCGGGGTCCGGGTCGTCTCGGACTTCTATGTCGGGGAGACGGCGAAGGAGCATGTCCTGACGTCGGCCTGCTACCACGCGGCGGGCTGAGCGCGCGCGGGGGCCGGCCACGGCCCCCGCCGCGAGAAATGGTGATTCCTAAAGTTTTCGGAAATGCCCCGGAAAAGATCTGCTCTTTCCGAATTGTGTACTTTTTCCAGCCCTTCCTCGGGTAGGGATTCGGGCGACAAGTACTTTTCGGGGGAGTCGCGATGAACTTCGGGCAGAGTTTTCAGAGCATGTTCGACACGGTCGTGCGGACACTTCCGCAGATCCTTGTGTTCATCCTGGTCCTGGTGGTCGGCTGGATCATCGCCAAGGTGCTGCGGAGCATCGTCACCAGACTCCTGCACAAGGTGAACTTCGACCGGCTGACCGAGCGCGGGGTCGTCGGCGACGCGCTGGCCCGCAGTGACTACACCGCCTCGGGCCTGGTCGGCGCCCTCGTCTACTACGCGATCCTGCTGGTGGCGCTCCAGATGGCCTTCGGCGTCTTCGGCGCCAACCCGATCAGCGCCTTCCTCACCGCGATCGTCGCCTGGATCCCGAGGCTGATCGTCGCGATCGTCCTCGTGGTGATCGCCGCGGCCATCGGCCACGCGTTGAAGAACATCACCAACGCCGCCCTGGGCGACCTCTCCTACGGCAGGTTCCTGGCCAACCTCGTCGAGATCTTCGTGGTGGCGCTCGGTGTGATCGCCGCGCTCAACCAGATCGGGATCGCCAACGCGATCACCGGCCCGGTGCTCATCGCGGTGCTGGCCACGGTCGGCGCGATCCTGGCGATCGGCGTCGGCGGCGGTCTCGTCCGGCCCATGCAGCAGCGCTGGGAGCGCTGGCTGGAGGGCATGGAGAACGAGACCCGGACGCGCCGCGGCGGAGCCCGCGCGCGGGGCCGCGAGGACGCCATGCGCGGCGAGGGCGCGGGGATGCCGCACGAGACCGGGGCGACCAGCCCCTCGAGCGCGCACCTCGGCGGCACCGCTCAGGGCGGGCCGGAGCGGCCCGGCCAGATGCCGCCGCGGTAGCGCGGCGAGCGACGCGGGCGCGGAGGCCGTCTTTCCGGTTCAGACCGGGGGGACGGCCTCGATCATGCGCTGCACGGCCAGCATCCGCTGGGCGTGCCAGTCGAGCTGCGGGCCGAGGGTCCAGCCGGTCTCGGCGCAGCCGCTGAGGAACCCGTCGAGGTACTCCGACAGGGTGTCGCGATCGGGCTCGAGACCGCTGGCGACGAGGATGTCGCGCACGGCGGAGGCGTGCTGGTCGGCTGCGGCGTGCAGGCCGGGCGCCCAGCCGACACGGGCGAGCGGGATGAGGTGGGAGGTCTCCGGAGGCATGAATCTCACTGTAGTCAAGATTTCGTCAAGAGGAAACTCGGCGCCAAATTCCCGCAAATACAGGTGATATCAAGATCTGTCGGTTGTAGGGCGGGTACCTCCCCGGCATGGAATCTGCGGCGACGGACTTCGACGTGCTCGTGATCGGCTCCGGTTTCGGCGGCGCGGTCGCGGCGCTCAGGCTGAGCGAGAAGGGCTATCGCGTCGGCGTCCTGGAAGCGGGGAGGCGGCGGGCCAGGACCGCGCTCCCGGCGACCTCCTGGCGGCTGCACGACTACCTGTGGCTGCCCGCGGTCGGCCTCAAGGGCATCCAGCGGGTCAAGATCCTGCGCGGCGACCGGAGCGGTCGCCTGCTCGTCCTCGGCGGAGCGGGCCACGGGGGCGGCTCGCTCGTCTCGGCCAACGTGTTCCAGCGCCCATCCGACGAGTTCTTCGCCGCGCCGCAGTGGGCGCACATCACCGACTGGAAGAGCGAGCTCGAGCCCTACTTCGACCAGGCCGCCCGCATGTTCGGCGTCATGGAGAACCCGACGACCACGGCCGCCGACCTCCTGCTGCGCCAGACCGCCGCGGAGACCGGCGTCTCCGACAGCTTCCGCCGCGCCCCCGTGGGCGTCTTCTTCAACGACCCCGCCGGGGTCCAGGTCCCCGACCCCTACTTCGGCGGCTCGGGACCGGCCCGTAGCGGGTGCATCGAGTGCGGCGAGTGCATGACGGGCTGCCGCCACGGGGCCAAGAACACCCTGCCCGAGAACTACCTCCACCTCGCCGAACGGGCGGGGGCCGCCATGCACCCGTCCTGCGAGGCGGTGGCCGTGCGGCCCGAGGCGTCCGGAGGATTCACCGTGCACTGCGTGCGGCCCGGCGCCGGGCGCTCCGGCCGCCGGACGTTCCGGGCCACCCACGTCGTGCTCGCGGCCGGCGCGGAAGGCACCCAGCGGCTGCTGCACCGGATGAAGTCCGGCAAGATCCTGCCCAAGCTCTCCGACACCCTCGGCACCTTCAGCCGGGCCGCCGCGACGGACTTCCTCAGCCTCACCGGCGAGGAGGGCAAGCAGGTGAACCGGGGAGTCGCCGTCACCTCGTCGATCTCCCCGGCGCCGGGCACCCGCCTCGAACCCGTCAGGTACGGCAGCGGCTCCAACCTCGTGGGCCTCCTGCGGGCGCCGCTGCCCGGCCGCGTGGACGGCGGAGGCGGCCGCTGGAGGCGGGCGCTGCGCGAGGCGGCCAAGAGCCCCGCCGACGCTCTGCGCCTGTTCGACCAGCGCCGCTGGTCCGACCGCTCGATCATCCTCATGGCGACCCGTACCCGGGCGGCCGTCTTCACCGTCTTCGAGGAACGCGGCCTCCTCGGCCACCGCCTGCGGTTCAAGGAGCCCCGCACGGGCTCGAGCGACTTCCCGAAGGCGAGGAAGACCGCCGAGGTGATGGCCCGCCGGATGCACGCCAAGGCCGCGGGCTCCCTAGGAGACCTCTTCGGCCTCTGGACCACCGCCCACTTCCAAGGCGGCTGCCCGATCGGCGTCTCCCGCATCACCGGTGTGATCGACCCTTACCACCGCGTCCACGGCTACCCCAACCTCCACGTCGTCGATTCCTCCGCCATCACCGCCGACCCCGGCGCGGGCCCCGCCCTGACGATCACCGCCCAGGCGGAACGCGCCATGTCCCTCTGGCCCAACAAGGGCGACCAGGACCCCCGGCCCCTCCAGGGCGACCCTTACGTCCGGCTGACCGCCATTCCGCCCCGCAACCCGGCGGTCCCGGAGACGGCCAGGGGAGCCCTTCTCCTTCCCCTCCCGATGGTCCGCACCGGCCCTGACCCGGAGGAGACTCCCGGCTGGGGCTGATCGGCGTACTGGTCTTCTCTCTGTGTTCTGCGCAGGCGACTTCCCGGGAATTCCTGTGCAATTCTCCGCTCTGTCGGACAATGGGGCTGATCCGGGTGGGGGCTCGGACTTCCGCAGCGCCGACCGGGGAGCCGCACGTTGGAGCCGATCAGTTTCCTCACCGCGTGGGTCACCTCGCCCGTCTGGTCGGAACTCGTCGCCCGCATGATCCCCCGCAGGTCCACCGCAGGGCGGGACGCCGTCGAGCGCGACATCCGGCGGATCGTCCGCGCCCTCACCCTCGAAGCCACCGAGGCCGACCCGTCCCTCCGGCTGCTGGAGGCGGGCGACCGGGTCACCGAGGCCGTGGTCGCCACCCTCATGGCCCTGGACGCGCCCTCCATGGCCCTGGTCCAGTCCGCCGGGGTCAACGCCGAGATCCTCGAACTCCGACTCCGCGCCGCGGCTCCCGACGCCCCCGCCGACCTCCCCGAAGGGGCCGCCCGCACCCTTTACGACGGCTTCGTCACCGCGGCCTGCCGGCATCTCGTCGACCACTTCACCGGATCCGCCGACTTCGTTCCCCGCACCGTCAGGGAGACCCGCCAGGTCGTGGGGGAGTTGTCCCGCCGCCTTCCCGACGCGGACGAGGCGTCGGGCGCCTACGAGGCCGTCTACCGTCGGGAGACCGAGGCGCTGCACGGCGACGTCGAACTCCACGGCCTTGGGCTGCCCCTGCGCGAGCAGTCCTACGAGCTCGGCACCGCGTACGTGAACCTTTCCGTCAGGGTGGACGACGAGGACGTCACCCGGCGACTGGGCCGAAGGTTCGAGGACGCCTTGTCCCAGTACCCCCGCCTCCTCTTGGAGGGGCCGGCCGGGGCGGGCAAGACGACCCTGTTGCAGCACCTCACCCTTCTGATGTGCCGGGGCGACCTGCCTGAACAGCTCGCCCATTGGGAGGAGCGCGAGGTCGTCCCCCTGCTGCTCAAGGTCCGCTCCTTCGCCACGAACGGCGGCCTCGCCCTGCCGACGCCCGAAGGGTTCGTGCACCGGGACGTCGCGGAAGGCAAGCCGCCGCTCTGGGTGAAGAGCCTTCTGGCCTCGGGCCGGGCCCTCGTCATGGTCGACGGCGTGGACGAGCTGCCCCAGGCCGACCGGCCCGCGCTGATGGGCTGGCTCCGCGACCTCCTCAGGCGCTACCCGTCCTCCGCCTACGTCCTCACCGCCCGTCCCGGGGCTCTCGACGCCGACCAGCACGACCAGCTCGCCGCCTGGGGCTTCGTCTCCGGCCGGCTGGAGCCGATGGACGTCGACCAGGTCGACTCGTTCATCCGCCGCTGGCACGAGACCCGCGTCGACCTCGACCCGCGCACCCCCGTCACCCAGGCCCACGCCGAAGCCCTCATCCGGGCTCTGGCCACCCGCCGGGACCTCTCCCGCCTGGCCACGAGCCCCCTGTTGTGCGCGATGCTCTGCGCCCTCGGCGTCAACCGCCGGGGCGCCCTCCCCAAGGGCCGCAACGCCATCTACGACGACGCGCTCCGCATGCTCCTCGAGGCCCGCGACCGCGAGCGCTACATCCCACCGGGCGCCCTCGCCCTCACCCGCCTCCAGTCCGAGATCTTCCTCGCCGACCTGGCCATGTCGATGACGCTCGCCGCCCGCCGCACCATGGGCCGCGAGACGGCTTTGGCGAAGATCGGCAACCTGCTGCCGCGCCTGCGCGGCGTCGAGACCGACGCCCCCACCGTCTTCCACTTCCTCAAGGAGCGCTCCGGCCTCCTCCAGGAACCCGTCCCGGGCGAGATCGAGTTCCGCCACCCCAGCTTCCAGGACTACCTCGCCGCCGCCGACATCTTCCGCGAACACAACCTCGACCACCTCATCGCCCGCGCCGAGGACCCCCTCTACCACGACGTCCTCATCATGGCCGTCGGCCAGTGCGACGGCGACGACCAGCGCCAGTCCGACGTCCTCGGCAGACTCCTCACCCGCGCGAGATCCTCCGGCGAGGATCTGGCCCGCACCCTGTGGCTCCTCGCGGCGGCCTGCGTCGCCGACGTCGACTGGGTCGACCCTGCGCACGGCGAAGAGATAGGGCTGCACACGAGAGAACTCCTGCCGCCCAGAACCCGCGGCGAAGCCACGGCGATCGCCAAGGCGGGAAGCTTCGTCCTCGACCTCCTCTCCGACCACATCGACGCGAACGGGATCGACGACGAGTGGACCGGGCTCATCGCGAGTACGGCACTCCAGGTGGATGCCGACGAGGCGATTCCGCTCCTGGCGAGGCTCGCCCCATCGGCCGAGGCGAGCGTGAAGGTGCGGTTGTGGGATGGATGGTCGAAATCGCGGATGCCAAAGAGGTATGCGGAGCAGGTCCTCACCAAGGTGTCCTCCCTCGCGGGTTCGGACATCCCCCTGGATGATGAGAGGTGGGGCCTTCTCTCATCCATGCCCGGATTGACGGCATTCGCCATCGATTTTTCGTGTGCGCGCTGGGAAGCGCTGGGCCGCCTGTCCGCCGTCGAGTTCCTGTTCGTCGGAGAGGCAAGGGATTTCGACTTCTCCCTGATCTCGGGCATGCGTTCGTTGCGGATGCTTCACGTGGAAGGCTCGGGCACCGTCCGGAAGACCGGTGCTCCTGCCGATGTGCCGAGTCTGCGGATGCTGCAGCTGACCGGGCTCACCGTCGATGGTGAGTTCTTGCGCGCGTGCACCGGCCTGAGCTCGTTGATGGTGGAAAGAGCAGGGCTTGGAGCCATCCCGGAGAACCCCTGCCTTGAGCGCCTGACGAGTCTGATCGTCGGGCACAACCCCATCGTCGACATCGGCCCTGTGGCGGACTGCGGACGGCTCCTGTACCTGGACCTGCACGGGACGCTCGTGGAAGACCTTCGGCCGCTGTCCGGGCTGAGCGGGCTCGCGGAACTCGGTCTCCGCGGAACCCCCGTGCGGGATCTGACGCCCCTCAGCGCGTTGAACCAATTGACGAAGCTGGATCTGGGCGGGGTAGAGGTGGCGGATCTCAGCCCGATCGCCTCCCTCGAAGGACTGCGTGAGCTCGTCCTGCCGGGCGGGTCACGAGACCTCGGCGTTCTTGACGGGTTGATCGCGAACGGACTCGTCCTCAAGGTGGCCGACCCTCGTCAGCGCTGAGCCGTCTCGGACCCCAGGGTGCTCGGCGGTGTCCGGTGGAGACACCACTCTTCGGTGGCCCGGACATCAGAGAGATATGGCGCTTAAGCGAGGCGAGACGGTCACCAGGTTCACTTACCACCCTTCCGTCACAGGAAGGATCGCGGCGAGCGCGGGTGGTCGCCGGGTGGGGAACCGGGGGCGGAGGCCGGGCGTTGGGCGGGCGAGTGGCGTCCTGGAGAGGGGCGTCGCCGAATCGAGGAGGATGTCGTGGCCTCGTTGGTGAGTCGGATTCAGAGGTTCCTGCGGAGCCCGCAGGGGAGGCAGGCGCGGTCTCGGGTCGAGCGGATCGCGCGCGACCCGCGGACGCAGGCGAAGGTGCGAGGGCTGCTGCAGCGCAGGGGGCGGCGGCACTGACGCTCCGGTGCGGCCTCCGGCCGTGCCGCGGAACGGGTGAGGCGGTGGCGCTGAGGCGCCGCCGCCTTTCCGCGTCAGGGGCGCCCTTGTGCCCAGGAGAAAACGGCGTTATTGTCAGAAAACATTGTTATGGGAGGCGGGGCCATGGGGATCACGGTCTTGGTGGACGGGCGCGCGGTCGTCGTCGAGGGGCGGGACGGCCGGTGGGCGCGGCGCGCGGACGTGCGGGAGGCGCTCGGGTGGGAGCGCAAGCCGCACGGGTGGTGCCAAGAGGAGGCCTGTGTGCCGGCCGCGGCGGCGGCGCGGGTCGAGGACGGGGAGTGGGTGGATCTCGTCGGGTTCGCGGAGCTGCTGGGGCGGCCGGTGGCCGTCGCCGATGGGGTGGTGGCCGTGGGTGTCTCGGCGGGGGACCGGGCGTCGGCGCTGGCCGGGGAGGCCGCGCCCGACTTCACCCTGCGTGATGTGGAAGGCGAGCCGCACTCTTTGAGCGACCTGCGCGGCACGAAGGTGGCCCTGGTGTTCTGGGCCTCGTGGTGCGGCTGCCGGTACGACCTGGCCGTCTGGCAGGCCCAGCACGCGGCGCTCGCACCGCGGGGGTTCGCGGTGCTGAGCGTCGCGCTGGACCGGCGGCCCGAGGACGCCGCGCCCTGGATCACCGAGGCGCTCGCCGAAGGGGCGCCGCACACCGCGCTGATCGACGCCGACGGGCACGTCGCGGAGCTCTACGACGTGCTCAACGTGCCGACCGTGGTGTGGATCGACGAGGAGGGCAGGGTGGCGCGTCCGCAGGACACCCAGTTCGCCACCGATCTGTTCCGGGAGATGTCCGGCATCGACTCCTCAGCGGTGCTGAGCGCGCTGAGCCGCTGGGTGACCGAGGGCGACAGCGGGCTGAGCCGGGAGGAGGCCGCGCGCGCCACCCGGCACGCCACCCCGGCGCGGCAGCGCGCCAGGACCGAGGCCGCGCTCGGCCTGTGGCTGCACCGGAACGGCCGGGAGGCCGAGGCGGAAGAGCACTTCGCCGAGGCCACCGAGCTGGCTCCCGAGGACGTGACGATCTGGCGCGGGTCGATGCCGCTGCGCGGGATCGACCCGATGGGCGACGCGTACTTCGCCCGGCGGGACGCCATGGTGGAGGCGGGCATCCCCGTCTACCGTCCGCTCGCGGACCGGCCCAAGGCATGAGCTTCTATCTCGACGTCCGGGAGCGCGGAGAGGCGGCGCTCCGTACGGGCCTCATCGACCTCGCCGCCCAGCTCCTGACGGACGAGGGCTCTTCCGCGCTCACCATGCGGCGCATGGCGACGACCGCAGGGTGCTCCACGACGGTGCTGTACAGGGTGTTCGGCGGGAAGGACGGCATAGCAGACGCCCTGTACCGGGAGGGATTCACCCGGCTCAAGAGACGGCTGGAGGAAGCGCCGCGCGGAGGCGGCCCCGCCGAACACCTCGCAAGCCTGGGACGTGCCTACCGCGACAACGCGCTCGTCGAACGGAACCTGTACCGGGTGATGTTCTTCGCCGTCATCCCGGGCTTCGCCCCCGACGAGCAGGCCCGCGCCGTCGCACGGGCGAGCCTCGACGTGCTGCGCGCCGCGGTCGCCGCCTGCGCGGAGGCGGGGATCTTCACCCGGGGCACCGACCCCGACGAGGTCACCGACCTGCTCTGGGCCGCCTCGCACGGCGCGCTCAGCCTCGAACTCGCGGGCCACTACGGCGGGGAGACCGCGGCCGTCCGCTACCGCGCGCTGACCACCGCCGCGGTCCGGGCCTTCCTGGCTGATCCGGCCGCGCCCTGGCCGCCCTGACGTCAGGGCGCGGGGTGCAGCGCGTTGGCGATGTCGATGATCTCGACGCCCGTCCAGCCCGGGAAGCGCTCGATCATCTTGGCCTTGTAGGTGGCCCCGTCGTAGCCGGCGAAGTCCCCGGCGACGTCGAGGTAGTCGTACAGTTCCCGCCAGACCGTGCGGTCGGTGGGCTCGCCGTGGCCCGGCAGGATCGTCTCGTACCGCCGGTTGACGAGTCTTTCGATGTTGGCCTTCCATCCGGCGAAGTCGCGGTCCGCGACCCACAGGT
Organism: Actinocorallia herbida; assembly: GCF_003751225.1. Taxonomy (NCBI): domain Bacteria; kingdom Bacillati; phylum Actinomycetota; class Actinomycetes; order Streptosporangiales; family Thermomonosporaceae; genus Actinocorallia; species Actinocorallia herbida. Next base: position 7,889,973 of record NZ_RJKE01000001.1, on the reverse strand, counting down.
GGACCCGGTTGCTGACGACCTGGGCGATGAGGATGCGGTGCTCGGGCAGCGCGATGATGAGGGAGTCGGCGATCTCGCCGCCGTGCAGGTGCTCGAAGGAGAGCGGGATGCCGTCCACGAGGTCGGTGCCGAGGATGACGGTCTCGGTCGGCAGGACGTCGTCGATGCGGACCTCCCGCCCGGACGGGTCCTTGAGGTCGGCCATGGCGGCGATCGCGGCCCGGGTCTCGCGCAGGGCGAAGATCGGCGCGCCGAACCGCGCGGCGCCGAGGAAGTGGTCGGGGTGGGCGTGGCTGATGATCAGCCGGTCGATGGGCTTGCCCAGTCCCTTGGCGTACGCGACGACCTCGTCGGCGTACTCCAGCTTGTACTGCCCGTCGATGGCGATGATCCGCTTCGGTGTCTCGATGAGCTGCGTGGTCACCTCCAGGCCGTCGGCCGGTGCCTGATAGCTGTGCACCGTGACCGGGCCCTTGCTGATGACCGTGACCTTGCCCTTCATCACGCCCCCCGTAGTCAGCTCTAAGACCGTCATACCGATCCGTACCTCGACGCAGGCCCCCGAAAGGGTCGGGGCCCGGTCAAGGTGCGGGCGCGCCGCCGTCCAGGCGGTCGTCCAACGCGAGGGCGGTTCCGATGAACGCGATCTCCTCCATGGAGCCGCCCTTCTCCAGACCTGCACCTACGTCGGGTGATCATCCTGAGTGGTGGAGGTCATGCGGGACGCGTCAGATGGCGGACTGCTCCGTCGACGCCTGGTCGCTGTCCTTGAACTCGCCCCAGCCGTGCCAGCGGTCGACCGTGATCGTCGCGGTGACGCGGGGGCGCACCCGGTCGGGGTACTCCCGGCCGGTGTAGTGCCGGGAGATCCGGTCGGCGTCGGCGAGGCCCACGTCGTCGCGCAGTTCGGTGACCCGGCCGAGCAGGGTCACATGGGAGTACCAGTCCTCGGCGATCACGGTGAGCGACACATGCGGATCGCGCCGGATGTGCTTCAGCCGCACCCGGTCGGCGTCCATGGTGAGGAGGGCCCTGCCGTTCTCCCACAGGTACCAGGTCGGGGTCGTCACCGGCGCCCCGTCGGACCGGACCGTGGCGATGACGCACGGCAGCGGCTTGGCGAGCAGGTCCTGCGCCTCGGCGGGCAACGGTGGCAGGGACATGACGGCTCCTCGAATAATCGGACGGTCTCCCTGACCGCCGTACCCGGAACGATCGCCCTGACGCGGTCCACACCGAGTCCGCGCCCGGCCCGGTCGGCCCGCGCCCGGCCCGGTCGGCCCGCGCCGGGTCCGGCCCGCGCCCGCGTCGGCCCGCGCCCGCGTCGGCCCGCGCCCGCGTCGGCCCGCGCCCAGTCCGGTTCGTGGCGAATCCGGTTCGCGCCGAGTCCGCGCTCGGTCGCGCTGAGCTCAGCCCTGCCGAAGCGTGTCGGCCTCGTCCTGGACGCGACGGCGCAGCGCGGCCTTGTCGGAGTCGTCGAGCCAGCTCGCCTCGACGCCGTCGAGGGCGATCGCGACCATGTCGTCGAAGGTGTAGCCGAACGCCTCGGCGACCGAGCGGTACTCGTAGCCCAGGTCGAGGTCGGTCATCGCCGGGTCGTCGGTGTTGAGGGTGGCCAGCAGGCCCGCCTTCCGCATCGCCGGGTAGGGGTGCAGCTCCAGCGACGGAAAGGCGTTGGCGATGCGGATGTTGGAGTTCGGGCAGACCGTCAGCGGGATCCGCTCGCCCGCGAACCGCCGGACCAGCTCCGCGTCCTCCATCAGCGACAGCCCGTGGTCGATCCGCTCGGCCCCGAGTACGTCCACCACGGTCGCGATCGCCGACGCGGGACTGTTCTCTCCCTGGTGCCCGGTCCGCCGCAGCCCGAGCCGCGCCGCGAGCGCGTAGGCCTCCCGGAACGACGCGGGATCCACCCCCAGCTCAGTGGAGTCCATCCCGATCCCGAGCACCCGCTCCGGCTGCAGCTCACCCAGCTCCGTGACCAGCTGAAGCCCGGCGGCCGGCCCATAGGCCCGATCGATGTCCGCGATGAGCATCGCCCGAGACCCCGTCTCCGCCTCCGCGGCCTCCAGCCCCTCCGTCAACCCCGCCACGATGTCCGCCAGCCGCTGCCCCGCCGCCAGATGCCGCGCCGGCGTGAAGAACAACTCCGCATAGACCCGCCCATGCCCCGCCGCATCCACCACGCTCTCGTACGCCAACCGCGCCCAATCCCCCCGGGTCACCAGCACCGACTGCACCAGCCAGAACACCGACAAAAACTCATCGAGCGACCCATACCGATACAACTCGGTCACATCCCCGACCGGCAACCCCACCCCATTGGCCCGAGCCAGTTCCCCCACCGTCTCCGGCCGCATCGCCCCCTCCACATGGCAGTGCAACTCCACCTTGGGCAGCAACTCCAACACATCGATCATGAACCCAGCATAATTCGCCACCCCCACCCCATCCCACCCATCACCCCCCACCAACCGAGAGCATGTCACCACCCCCCGACCCGCAACATCCCTCACCCGAGGGAGACCCCGCCCACCAAGGGAGACCCGGCGCCAAGGGCCACTACTCGGGGCGAGCGCCGAGGCGCTAAGGAGATCCACTCGGCGGGCGGCACCGTCGTCAACAGCCTCCAGCGCGCCACTCACACCGAGATGCCCACCCTCGCCCGCGGTCAGTCCGCCTACATGTGCTTCGGCGTCGCCAAGGACGAGGACGCCGACTACGGCCTGTCCGACGCCCAGCAGGAAGCCGAGGCCCGCCCGCAGATGTGGGGAAACAAGCAGCCCGGCATGGCCTACCTCGACGCCCCCGGCATCCCCGAGACCCACATCGCCATGCCCCTGCGCACCTACTCCTGGGGCACGACCCCGCGCGAAGCCACCGCCGCCATGCGCGAGCACGCGGCGGCCTGGCCCGCCCGAGCCAAGGACACCGACGAGTTCACCGCCCGCCTCACCGCCTTCCCCGACGAGACATCCCCCGCCTTCCTGCCCCGTCCCGCGGAGCCTGACGAGGCCGTCGACGAACTCTCCGAGCACGTCCGGGACAACGCCGACGACCTCGCCGAACTCCTCGCCCAGGCCGCCGAACTCGTCATCACGACCCGACACGCCGGCTCGGCCGGGCTCTCTCGCGAACTCCGCGTCGATCACGCCATCGCCGTCCGCGGCGTCCTCGACGAAGACAAGGAAGGCTCGACCACCCTCTACACCGATACCGACACCGACCCCCTGAGGCCGCTCGTCTCGGCCTGGTCCGCGATGAAGCCCGGACCGCCCCGGGGCGGTCCGGGCTTTCTTTCGCCCCGTCAAACCCCACGCGTCCCGGCTGGTTCCTGGAGATAGGTCAGAACAGTCCTTCCTGTTCAACCACGCCGGTGGACCGTAGCGCTCGAATGGCGGGGTCGAGCGCCGTCCAAGCTTCGCCCTCAACGCCTGACTCCCTGTTCAGCTCGTGCAGCTCGCTGCCCTCGCTATGGGCTCTTTCCAAGGCTTCGAGCGCGAAGCCGACGAGTTCAGGCGAGGCATCTACCGCGAGGTCGGTCCACCAGGCCGCCACGTTCGGGTCGGGAGCCTCACCCGCGATCAGTGCGGCGGCGGCGACGGCGCTGACCGCGCGCACGTAGCCGATCCGCCCATCGGCGCTTGCACACTCGACCACGGCACGCTCGATGCGTTCCGCGGCCTTCGATGGTGTGAGGTCCAAGCCCCCGCCCGCGACAGGAAGGGCGTCATCGCGAGGGGGAGAGTCTCGATCCAGCAGTCGGCGATCCTGGGGCGGATGTGTGCGAGGTAGTCGTCGGCGTCGGCGCGGGTGAGGAAGACGCCCGCGCCTGTGACCTCGTCGCCGTCGGGGTAGGCGACCTTCTTCATGACGACGTGGACCATACGCCAACGGGTGCGCGGGACGGGTGCGTCCTCGTCGGCCTCGGCGAGGGCGGTGAGGAGGTCCGCGGCGGAGGCGATGGCGAACCCGGGGTCCGCGCCGGGGGAGCCCACGCCGTAGTGCGGCCAGACGGGTTCGTAGGGGTCGCCCGAGGCGAAGAAGCTCAGCCGGGTGGTCCCCAGGACGTCTTCATGCCGGCCGACGGCCATCGCGACGACCTAATCGGTCTCGCCTTGCGTGTCCAGGGCGAACACACGGTCGTCCCACAGGAACGGGACACCGGGCGTGAGGGCTTTGATCTGTCGGCCCCGGGCACCAGCGCTCCGTCGTCGTTGAGCCAGGTTCGCGCACCGTTCATCGCCACAGGCTTCCGACCTCTCACCGAACGGTCAATACGTTCCCATCTCGAAGGAGACAACCATGGCCGGAGATACCAGCATCACGATCGTCGGGAACCTCGTTGCGGACCCGGACCTGAGGTTCGCCCAGGCCGGGGCACGCGGCGGCGGCGGCGCCCGACGACGACCTGCCCGTGGCGTCCTGGCTGGCGGTCCTGACCGGGCTGACGCCGCACGGGTTGAGGCACGGGCACGAGACCTGGCTGGCGACCGCGGGGACGCCGTACATCCTCGTCTCGGAGCGGATGGGCCACGAGGCCGGCGGGATGCGCGGGGCCTGCGGCCACATCCCCGAGTCGATGAGGGACGACTTGAAGGAGGTCCTCCAAGGGCTCTGGAAAGACCTCGTTGGCCGAGCGGAGGAAGATCTCCCCGACGTCGGCCCTGGGCGTGTTGGACGCCCTTCTGAAGATCGTCTAGGGGCTCCCCGCCCCCAATCCGCCCTCAGATTCCGACATACCGGGCACTGGGCGCTCTAGGCGGGCAACAGAAAAGGCCCGGTCATCGTCGCGATGACCAGGCCTTTTTCAGTTGGGGTGAGTGACCGGGCTTGAACCGGCGACACCCAGGATCACAACCTGGTGCTCTGCCAACTGAGCTACACCCACCATGTCGCTTCGGATTGAAGCGGCGAGGAAAAGTATAGCGGGTTTCCGGACGTGGTCGTCACCGGATATCGGGGGCCTCGGCGACGATCTTGGCGGAGAGGGCGCGGGAGGTCTCGGTGTCGGGGCCGGGCTGGGCGACGAAGACGGCGGCGCGGTAGTAGCGCAGTTCGCGGATCGACTCGGCGATGTCGGCGAGGGCGCGGTGGCCGCCCTTCTTCTCCGGGCTGGCGAAGTAGACGCGCGGGTACCAGCGGCGGGACAGCTCCTTGATGGAACTCACGTCGATCATCCGGTAGTGCAGGTGGGTGTCGAGCGCGGGCATGTCGCGGGCGAGGAAGGAGCGGTCGGTGGCGATCGAGTTGCCGCACAGCGGCGCCTTCTTGGCGTCCGGGATGTGGCGTTTGATGTAGTCCAGGACGAGGGTTTCGGCCTCGGCGAGGGTGATGCCGCCGGGGAGTTCCTTGAGCAGGCCCGAGGTGGTGTGCATGTCGCGCACGACCTTGTTCATCTGCGCGACCGATTCCTCCGGGGGCTTGATGACCAGGTCGACGCCCTCGTCGAGGATGTTCAGCTCGGAGTCCGTCACCAGGACGGCTATCTCGATGAGCGCGTCGCGGGTGAGGTCCAGCCCGGTCATCTCGCAGTCGATCCAGACCAGTTTGTCCGTGCTCATATGCCCTCTCACCTGCGGCGGCGTCAGGCGGTCCGACCTGGCACGCGCCTTGCCCACACCACCGCTTCGCTCCAACAACGACGGCCGCCGGCGCACGCCTGACGGCCACCGCACCGGAGACGCGGCTCACGGGCGGCATCCCCACACTACGCCCAGGCCGGAGGCCCCAGAGACGGTCATGGCCTTTCCCCGGGCCGTCGGGCGGGTCGGGGTCGGGGCCGATGAGGGCCGCCCCGCGTGCCGGGACGCGGGGCGGGACGCGCCGGACTCAGGATGCGGACTTGAGGCCGCTGATGATGGTGTCGACGTCGCTCTGGTTGGCGAAGCTGTCGGGGAGCGAGAGGTAGACGCCGGCCGGGCGGGAGCCGGGCCGGTCGACGAGGACGATGATCACCCGTTCCGTGGTGAAGTTCCACTTCTTGTCCGCCGCCTGGGGGAACTTGAGGACCGCCTCGTAGTACCAGGCCTTCTTGCCGCTGACGCTGCTCACCCGCGAGGCCGTCTCGGTGGTCTCGTGCTCGGGGTAGAAGTCGGGCTCGATCATCTCGAACCAGGCCTTGGCGGGAGCCTCGAGGTCGGCTCCCGCGCCGCCCGCGTACGTGACGGACTCGGGAAGGACGCCCCCGTAGACGGACGCGTAGTAGTCGCCGACGCCGTCGTAGGCCTTCTGGGCGATGGCGGTCTGCCCCGTGTGCAGGCCGTGGGAGTCGTCGCCTTCGGGGTCGGCGGGCTCGGTCCAGTCCCCGCCGAGCTTGGGCCAGGACAGGCCCGAGTCGCTGTCGTCGATGGTCCCGGTGACGGGGGACTTCGAGCCCTGGGAGGTGGGGGTGGGCAGGACGACGGGGGGCTCGGGGTCGTCGTCGGAGAGCACCGAGATGAGGACGGCGACCAGCGCGATGACGACGACGAGCACGCCCGCGCCGCCGAGGATCATGAGGAGGCCGCGGTTGTTCTGCCGCGGCGGTCCGGGCACGGGTTGTCCTGCGCCCCAGGGCGCGGGGGTTCCGGGGCCGCCTGAGGGCGGTTGCCAAGGCTGCGGGGTGCCTCCGGCCTGAGGCTGCCAAGGCGGTGGGGTGCCTCCGGCCTGAGGCTGCCAGGACGAGGGGGCGGAGGGTCCGGTCGGCTGGGTGGCCTGGGTCCACTGGGTGCCGTCGAACCAGCGTTGCAGGCCGGGGTTCCCGTAGGGGTCGGGGTACCAGCCTGGCGGAGTCTGGCCGTTCATGGCCGTGACCCTATGCCATAACAATCACAATCGTGTCAAACCCCACCAGCAGCCTCAAGATGCCGCGCACCGCGCCGCGCGGTCAGCATGCCGAGCTGCTCGGCGCTCAGCCGTGGGCGCGGCAGCTCGGCGGGGAAGGTGTCCGGACCGGTGAGCTTGCGGACGTCGATGCCGCCGGGCCAGGGCTGCTCGGCGCCGGGCACCTGGGAGTGGCCGAAGTGGCCGCCCCCGGCCCAGCTGCGGCGGCTGTTGGCGGGCTCGTATGAGGCGGGGACGCCGAGCGGCGGTCCCGCGGGCCAGCGTCTGCGCACGCCCCAGGAGTCGAGCCAGGCGAGCAGCAGGTCGAGGCCGACCATCGGGCCCTGGGTGAACGGCGACCGCGCCCTGCCGACGACGGAGATCTGGAGGCAGACCCGGCCCTGCCTGCCGAGGTCCGGGCCGAGGAGGAGGCCCGCGCGGGTGGCGGGGACGAGCTGGACGAGTTCGCCGCGCAGCGGGTTCCACACGACGTGGGCCTGGGTGCCCGCGGTGACGAGGCCCTGCGCGGCGGACTTGGCCGAGACGGCGGCCGGGTCGTGCTCGCTGGTGCTCCAGACGGCGCGGGGAGCACCGCCGTTCATCGGACCTCCGTCGGTGCCCAGGTGCAGTCGTCCGGCGCCGGTGATCCAGGCTTCGACCACGTGTCCCCCTATCGGCGGCGCCTGCCCATGGCACCGCATATGAAGTTGCGATAAATCCAGATGCCCATGACTTACGGCAATAGTCCAGTCAGGCAGTACCCGAGAAGAAAGTCCCCCACACGGGGAGAAAGTGCTCACTGTCCGGGGGCGGTGGCCGACGCTGGACCGAGCCGCGTTCTAATAGGGGCCCATGAGCCTCGAACCCGTACCCGGCCTGGATTTCCCCCGCCTCACGCGCTGGCTCGCCGACGCGCTCCCCGACGCGGGCGCGCTCACCGGCGCGAAGCTGATCGCCGGAGGCAGGTCCAACCTCACCTATCGCCTGGACTTCGCCGACAAGTCGGTCGCGCTGCGCCGTCAGCCCCTCGGCCACGTGCTCCCGACCGCGCACGACATGGTCCGCGAGCACAAGGTGCTGTCCGCGCTCACGGCGGCGGGCGGCGTGCCCGTCCCGGCCCCGCTCGGCCTGTGCACCGACAAGGAGGTCCTCGGCGCGGACTTCTATGTCATGGAGTGGGTGGACGGGCTGATCCTGCGCGTTCCGGAGGACGCCAGGGACGTCGCCCCCGAGCAACGCGCCGCGGTGTCCGACCGGCTCGCCGAGGCGCTCGCCGCCATCCACACCCTTGACGTGGACAAGGCGGGTCTCGGGGACTTCGGCCGCCCCGAGGGCTACATGGCGCGCCAGCTCAAGCGCTGGGGCCAGCAGTGGGAGCGCTCGAAGACAAGGGAGCTGCCCTCCTACGACCGGCTCGTGGAGCGCCTGGCGGCCGGGCTGCCCGACAACCCGCGCAGCGGTCTCGTGCACGGCGACTTCCGGCTCGACAACGCGCTGGTGCGGTTGACGCCCGAGCCCGCCGTGGCCGCGGTCGTCGACTGGGAGATGTCGACGCTCGGCGACCCGCTGGCCGACCTCGGCCTGACCCTCGTCTACTGGGCGGAGGCCGACGAGGCGCAGCTCCCGGTCGGCTCGACCATCACCGCGGAGCCCGGCTTCCCCACCCGCGCGCAGTTCACCGAGAAGTACGCGTCGCTGACGGGCTTCGACGTGAGCGACCTGGACTACTACGTGGCTTTCGGCTGCTTCAAGCTCGCCGTCATCCTCGAGGGCATCCACGCGAGGTTCGTCAAGGGCCAGACCGTCGGGGAGGGGTTCGACCAGATCGGCGCGGGCGTGCCGGTCCTGCTCGACCGCGCCCACGAGGTGCTGGGCTAGCCGCGCGCCGTCACGGGGCGGGGTCGGCGTCGTCGTCCCCGTCCCCCGGGTCGGGCGCGGCCGGGCACAGCCAGGCGACGGTCGCGACCCCCGCGGGGGAGAAGTCGATGTCGACCTCGCCTTCGACGCACTCCTCCGCACGCGTCACGGTGAAGGTGACGAGCCGCGTGGCGCCCGACTTCAGGACGCCCGAGCCGCCCCCGGTGATGGGACCGTAGCCCTCCGCGGACCACTCGACGGGCCCGCCCGCCGCCTTGATGGTGACGGAGCACTGGGTGGCCTCCGCGGCGATCGTGCACCCCGGCCCGACGACGAGCTCACCGGGTTCGACCTCGGTCTGCGTCGGCTTCGGAGAGCTCGAGGTCGGCTTCGGCGACGAAGGAGCGGGGGCGGCGCCGGTGGGCGAGGGGTCGGGCTCCTCGGTCTCTTCCGACGGCGTGGAAGTCGGCTTCTTGGACTTCGTCGGACGCTCAGAAGGATCCTCGTCGAGAACCTCGGCGGTCTCCGACGAACTGGGGACGACCGCGGTGTCGCCGACCTGAGGGGTGCTTGAGGCACTGAGATCGATGGTGAACAGCCCGAAGATCAGCGCGCCGACGGCCGCCGCGCCGACGGTAGGCCACACGAAGGCCGGGATGCGGTCGGTCTTCGCGGCCTTGCCGGGCCGGGCGGCGCGCAGCCCGTGGTCCACGACCGTGCGGTCGGTGCGCGGTGCGCGGTCCACCATGGTGCGGTCGGGGTCGGCCGGGGCGCGGTGCCCCTGGCGTCCGGTGGCCTCGACGGGCCAGCCGCGCGAGTCGAACGGCATCGCGCGCCGGGCGATGGCCGCGCGTTCGTCGTTCATCCCGGGGTCGAGCGCGCTCGCCAGGATGCGCGACTCGAGGTTCGGCGGCGCGACCGCGACCGGCAGGACCGCGAGGAGCCTGCCGAGCTGGACCCGGTCGTGCCCGACGAGCGCGGCGACGGCCTCGGCGAGATCGTCGCGCGAGCCCTCGGCCAGCGCGGCGGCCTCGGTCGGCGGAATCGCGAGGGCGCCCGCGAGCTCGGTGTCGGTGAGCCCGTGCCGGACGGTCAGGTCGACCGCCTCGCGCTGGCGTCCGGAGAGCGCGCTGAGGGCCTTGTGGGCGAGGGCGCGCGCGTCGTTGTGGCGCTGCCGCTCCTCGGCCGTGGCGAAGTCGTCGGGCGCCTCGGGCGCGGGCCTGCGGCGGGTGGGCCGGTCCGGGCCGCGCAGGATGCGCTGGCACTCCCGCCGCGCGAGCGCGTACAGCCATCCGCGCAGCCGCGCGTCGGCGGGCAGCTGCGCGATGTGCGCCTCCGCCGCCAGCAGCGTGTCGTGGACGACCCGGGCCGCGTAGGCCTCGTCCCGCAGGATCGCGTGACAGTAATCGAACAGCTGAGGTCCGTACCGGTCGTAGACGAGCGTGAGCGCGTCGGTCGAGCGGTTGCGCAGTGCCCGGATGAGCGGCTGGTCCTCGTACGGGGTGTCGGGCACGTGCTCGTGCTGACCCTGCCATGCGGCCAACTCAGGACCTCCAGCGAGGAGTCGGGTAGGGATCCGACAGAAAGGACGGCTCGCACTGTGTCACGGTTGACACGGGTACGTCCATTTATCTGACGGTGATTGCCTGATCTTGTGCCAAAAGGGGGCTCGACCCTTCCGGTCAAGCCCCCTTTTGGGGTGAAACGGGTGATTCTGTCAGCAGGTGGTCTCTGCTCCGGCGCACATCCGCTTGGACAGTGCCTGGAGGAAGATCTGCTGGATCTCCGCGGCGTTCTTCGGGATGTAGGCGTCGCCGCCCGTGATCTTCGTGATCTGCTTCATGATGGCCAGCTGCGCCTTGCCGGAGCCGATGCTGATCATGATGACCTGGACCGGCTTGCGGTCGTCGACCTCGGTCTTCAGCGTCTTCAGGAGCTGCTTGAGGTTGATTCCGCCATTCGGGTCGTCATTGCCCAGACCATCGGTGAACAGGACGATCGAGTTGATCCGGCCCGGCTGGTGGGTCTTCTTCATGTAGCGGTAGGCGCCCAGGACGGTGTCGTAGAGACCCGTGTTGTTCGCGGGCATCGCCTTGACCGACAGCAGGCCCTGCTTGATCCGGTCGAGCTGGGTCACCGAGCCGAATCGCTTGTTCAGCGGCGCGACCGGCACGACCTCCTTCCAGTCCTGCTTGCCCTGGAGAAGGTCGGCGAACATCCAGGTGCCGATCTGGCTGTCCTGCGGGAACTGGGTGAGGCCCTGCGAGGCGATCTGGAGGATCGTCTGCATCCGGGTCGCGCCGTTGCCGCCGGGGATCGGGTCGTTCATCGTGCCCGAGACGTCGATGACGGACAGCATGCGGATCGCCAGGGACAGCTTCGACCAGTCCTGGGTGATCTTGTAGATCTGCTCGGGGGTCGCCAGCGGAAGCTTCTGGATGCGGCCCGCCGACAGCCCGATCTTCGCGTTGAACGCCGCGGGCGCCTTGCGGTCCGGGGTGCGGAAGCCCAGCGCCTCGTAGTTCTTCAGCGCCTCGGGCGTCGCCAGCTGCTTGGCGAGCTCCTGTCCGGCCTCGGCCTTCTTGGAGTCCGTCGTGGTGATGGCGACCGGGTAGTCCAGGCTGACCATGCCCTCGTACGGGTAGACCGTGACGGCCGGTTCCTTCGGCTTCGAGGTGTTGTACTTGTACACCGAGTACTCGGGCGCGATCAGCAGCGGGAAGCGGCCCCGCGCGTCACGCTTGAAGTTCTTGAACAGCGCCTCGTTGCTCGCCACCGTGTGGTTGCGGATGGTCTGCGCGATACCGGTGAAGATGGTGTCGGCGGCCTTGTCGCTCTCCAGCAGCGTGCGCAGCATCGAGATGGCCGACATGCCGGTGCCGGTGCTCACCGGGTCGGGCACCCGCATGTCCAGCAGCTCCGGCGGGATCAGCTGGTTCTTGGTGACGCCGCCGCCCTTCACGCCGCCCGCGGCGGACAGCAGGTTGTCCCAGGACGGGTTCTCCATGATGCCCTCCTTCGACAGCTGCTTGGCGAGCGTCGCGGGGACGGCCACGACCACGGGGGACGTGGCGATGGAGACGGTGGTCGGCGTGACCAGCTTGCTGTCGGCGGCCTGGACGAGGCCCGTCCACAGGGACGAGTCCGGGATCCACACGTCAGGGCGCTCGACGGTGCCGGACGAGACGCCCTCACCGGTGAGGGTGGTGCGCACGGCGTTCGGGTCGGTGGCGACGATCTCGGCGGTGTAGCAGACGCCGCCGAACTCGGTGCCGGCGTCGTTGAACGCCTGCGCCGACTTCTCCACGCCGGGAGCGATCTCCTTGGCTACGGCGACCGTCAGCGTCGTCTTGGTGCCCGAGCAGCCTCCGGACTTCTGGTCGAACGCCCAGACGGCCACACCGAGGAGCATCGCAAGGCCGACCGCTCCGGCGAGCGGGCCTATGAGCGCGCTCTTCTTGCGCTTGCGCTTTCCGTGCTCTCCGGAGCCCGCGTACCCGAAGTCGGTACCGCTGCCGCCGCCCCCGCCGTAGCTGGAAGACGGCGAGCTGGAGGCGGGCGTCGAAGACGACTCACCGGGGCCGGTCGGGAACGGGCGGTCGAAGGAACTCCCCTGTACGGGCGCGCCGTAGTAGGAGTTGTCCGACGCGGAGCCCTGTCCCTGCCCGTAGCCGCGGCCGTTGGGGTCGGACGCGCCAGAGAAGCCGCCGGCGCCGTAAGCGGAGCCGGAAGCGCTGGAGCCGTACCTGTCCTGCGACCAAGACGAGTCGGTGGGCTGCGCGGGCCCGGGGCTCGCGGAGAGTCCGTTCGCGGACGACGAGCCACCCGTCCGAGGGCTGAACCAGTCGGTGCTCTCAGCGGACGGGTACTCCGAGGAGGAGCCGTATCCACCCTCGCCCGGGAGGTCTCCGGGGGGACGAGTCATGGTGCTCTCCGGGTTCTGTCATCGGGGCCCTGCCTGGTCAGCAACGCGCCAGGCGTCAGTCGGAGGCACTGTAGCGTTATCACTCATCCGGCACAAAGGGCTGAAAACAGGCGATCTATCGGTACAAGGTTGCATGTCCTGATTTATTTGGATTACTCGTCAGTAGCTTCAGGGTGCCGAATCCACGTGTCGTGACCGTTTCCCTACGCTGCGCCGAGTGAGCGATCTCTTCCCTCGGGGTGACGACTTCGTTCCGCCCCCGTTCGTTGAGGTTGTCGTGGACACTGAATCCGTGACCGAAACGTTGCCGAGGCGCAGGACCGGATACCGGATCGCTTGGGCGGCGGCCGCGCTCTGGGGAGCCTGGGCCATCGCCAGAGTGAGCGGCGCCGACCGCCTCCCGATCGTCGGGGGTTTCGGTCTTCCGTTGACGGCCCTCACGCCCTATGCGGCGGCCACTTCGATCGTTCCCCTCGGGCTCGCCCTCGCCGCGCGCAACCGGTGGGCCGCCGTCGTCGCGGCCGGCACCGCCGCGGCCTTCGCGCTGGTCCTGCTGCCCAGGGCCGTCGCCGTCACCCCGCCCGCCGCCGCCGGGCCGCAGGTGCGCGTCCTCACCGCCAACCTCATGTTCGGCCGCGCCGACCCCGCGGAGGTCGTCAAGCTCGTGGCCGAGCACGACGTCGACGTGCTGAGTGTGCAGGAATTCACACCCGACGCGCAGGCCGCGTTCCGCGAGAACGGCTTGGACAGGTACCTCCCCTACGAGGTGCTCGCCCCCCAATGGGGCGCCGAGGGCTCCGGCCTGTACTCCCGCCACCCGCTGACCGAACTCCCGCCCATCTCCGGCACCACGCTCCACCAACCGCGCGCCTCCCTCACCCTCGACGGCCGCACCGTCCACGTCACCGCGGTGCACCCCCTGCCGCCCATCGACCCCGCCGGCGTCGCCGACTGGCACCGGACCTACGAGAGCCTGCCCTCCGCGGACGCCGAGGGCGCCGTCCAGATCCTCGCCGGCGACTTCAACAGCACCCTCGACCACGCGGCCTTCCGCGGCCTCCTCGACCGCGGCTACGCCGACGCGGCGGACTCCCGCGGCTCGGGCTTCACCCCCACCTGGGGCGTCACCATGATGGGCCCGCCCCTCACCCTCGACCACGTGGTCGTCCCGACGTCCGTCGCGGTCCGCGACTACTCCGTGCACACCCTCGACGGCTCCGACCACCGGGCCGTCCTCGCCGTCCTGCGGCTGCCCTGACCGGCCCGTCCACCCCTCGCGGCCTGGGAGAATGCCCCCTATGGCGGAACTGGTGCACATCTCCGACGCGGCCGATCCCCGGCTCGCCGACTACGTCGGCCTCACCGACGGCCAACTGCGCAAAAGCCTCGAAAGCGAGCAGGGCCTCTTCATCGCCGAAGGGGCCAAGGTCATCCGCCGCGCCGTGGAGACCGGCCACCCGGCCCGCTCCCTCATGATGACGGAGAAGTGGCTCCCCTCCCTGGCCGACCTCCTCGCCACCCTCGACTGCCCCGTCTACCTCGTCTCCGACGCCGTCGCCGAATCCCTCACCGGCTTCGCCGTCCACCGAGGCGCCCTCGCCTCCATGTCCCGCCTCCCCCTCCCCACCCTCCCCACCTCCCTCACCCCCACCACCACCCCCGCCCCCCACCGCATCCTCATCCTGGAAGACCTGACCAACCACACGAACGTCGACGTCCCCGAACAACCCACTTCCGAGCCCAAGCGCATTTTGATCTTGGAAGATCTGACGAACCATACGAACGTCGGGGCAATTTTTAGGTGCGCCGCTGCTCTGGGCGTCGATCTGATCGTGTTGAGCCCGCGTTGTGCGGACCCTCTATATAGAAGGTCTGTGAAGGTGTCGATGGGGGCTGTGTTCGCTGTTCCGTACGTCCGGATGACGGACTGGCACAACGACCTCAGCGTGATCCGTGGGGCGGGCTTCCGTCTGTTGGCGTTGACGCCGGATCAGGATGCCGTGCCGTTCGACAAGGCGGAGATGGGGGAGAAGGTGGCCCTGATGCTCGGTTCCGAGGGCGACGGATTGTCGTCCCACTGGATCAAGGAGGCCGACGAGGCCGTCACGATCCCGATGAGCGCGTCGGCGATGGCCCTGGGCGTCGACTCGCTCAACGTGGTGGCCGCTACGGCGATCGCGTGCCACAGCCTGGTGACCCGCTAGAGCAGGGTCCTTTGCGCGCTCTCCCAGGTGCGTTCGAAGCTCTCCAGGTAGGTGGGCATCATGTCGCCGGCCGACGTCTGCCGCAGGTGCAGGACGGGTGCGCGGGCGGCGGCGATGCCGAAGATGTGCGGGTTGACGAGCATCTCGGCGTCACCGCGGTAGATGGAGCTGTAGAGCACGGTCCTGTGGAGGCGGACTTCAATGCCGTCCGCGCCTCTGAGGGGCCGGTAGCACGCGAGGGCGTTGCGGATCTTCGCCGACACGGCGTCCCCTACGCCTTCGGCCTCCCCCCGTTCGGTGACTTCAGGGCTGTCGGGATCGCCCAGAAGGATTCTGACGGACGCGCCTGCCGCCGCCCGTTCCCTGAGCGCCCGCACGATGCCCGCGTCCTCGGCCAGGAAGAGCCCTGAGTAGACGAGGACACCTATATCTCTCTGTGCAGACGCGAACAGGCGGTACCAGACGTCACGCGGGACAGCCCAGCGATGCGGGTAGGTCGCCAGGATCTCGGCGTCCCCGCCAGGAGGCGACGCCTGACCGTTGGCGAGTTCCGGCCACAGCTCGCGTTCGTCGACGCCCAGGATCTCGGCCAGCCCCACACGGTGACGCGGGTAGGGGAGTCGCCCGTCCAGCCATCGCCGCACCGTCTTCGGATCGACGTCCAGTTCTACGGCGATGTCGCGTTCGGTCAGCCGTGACTGTGCGATCGCCTGCCTGAGAGAGTCGCTCACCGGTGCCTCCGCACGATGGGGATGCGACGACGGTAACAGAAGACGTCCCCAGACGTCCCTAGGTGTCGATGGAGACATCCTCGCGAAAACGACAGGCTTCAACGCATCCGAAGGTGTGCGCACGCCTACCCATCGTTAGCGAACCGAGGTCAACCATGCTCGCCGTACCTCAGGCGACCCCCTACGGGGAGTTCCGTCTCGGCCTCCTGGCCGAAGAACCGGCCCTGGCCATCATGCGCAGGCTGACCAAGTGGGCCGTCCAGTCCTGGAACCTGACGCCCCTCCTGGACGACGCCGTGGTCGTCATCAACGAGCTCGCCACCAACGCCGTCCAGGCCGCCCCCGGCCACTGGATCGAGATGCGCCTCCGCCGCCAGCCCGAAGGCGTCCTCCTGGAGTGCTGGGACCCCGCCCCCGCGCTCCCGCCCGCCCCGAAGCTCTCCGACGAGGAGGACGAGGCCGGCCGCGGCCTGTTCATCGTCTCCTGCATGGCCACCCGCTACGGCGTCGAACAGCACTCCGAGCGCCACGGCAAAACGGTCTGGGCCCTCCTCAGCCCGCAGGCGGAGGAAGCAGCGGCGTGACGTCCCCGTCCGAGGCGGTCCGGCTCATCACCGCCCGCCTCACAGCCTTCGAAAGCACCCTTCTCAACCGGATCGGCACCGTTGAGCGAAAGCTGGAAACGCGCCTCGCGGCCATAGAGACCGTTCTGAGGGAGCACGCACCCGAACGGGACTTGGGATGCGGCCAGGGCCCCGACGGAGAACACGTCCTGACGAGCACCTGCCCACTCACCTGCCTGCAACCCCCGGTGCTCCCCGCCAGGCCGTACAACGCCCTCGTCTCCGGCTGCTGCTTCTCCGTCATCGGCGACGTCATCACGGCGTCGCAAGCCGGAGAACTGACCGAGCTGCGCAACATGGGCCCGATCAGCGCTGAACGCGTGGAATCCGTCCTCCGCACGGCTGGCCTTCTCCCAAGAGTCGAATCCTGATCCCGGGGCGTCCGCCGCCAACACCGCCGGACGCCCCACCCACTGAGACGATCGACACCGACCGAAGGAAGGCGACATGAGCCCAACCGCGTGGGGTGCATACTCCCAGATCGCAGACACCCTCAGAACCCGAATCACTGAGGGCACCTACGCCCCAGGCGCGAAGCTCCCCTCAGAATCCGCCCTCTGCACCGAGTTCACCGTCACCCGCAACACCATCCGCCGCGCCCTGACCGTCCTGGAGAACGAGGGCCTCCTCATCACCACCCCCGGCACCGGCCGCACAGTCCGCCACCTGAACACCCCCACCACACTCCCCATCCCCGCCTACCGCCGCATAGCCGACGCCCTACGCCGCCAGATCGCCGAAGGCGTCTTCCCCGAAGGCACCCTCCTCCCCAGCGAATCCGCCCTCATGACCACCCACCGCGTCTCCCGAGGCACCGCCCGCCAAGCCCTCTCCGACCTCCAGGGCGCCGGCCTCATCGAGTCCCACCACGGCAAGGGCCGCTACGTGCGCAGACGTCCCCAGACGCCCTGACCAAGTCCGTGGACGTCCGCCATCCCCGAACTACCGTCGAACCCATGAAGAACACAGCCGCCTGGGCCCGCGAAATAGCCCGTGACCTCCTGGAAGAGCCCCTCCCGCGCCGCTGGGCCCACACCCAGGGCGTAGCCGCCAAGGCCCGTACCCTGACCCCCATCCTCGGCAACAACGCCGACCTCCTAGAAGCCGCCGCCTGGCTCCACGACATCGGCTACAGCCCGAAAATCCAAGGAACCGGCTTCCACCCCCTAGACGGTGCTCGCCACCTTCGCGACGTCGATCACGCCTCTCACACCCTGTGCTGTCTCGTCGCCAATCACTCCTGCGCCCTGATTGAAGCGGCGGAGCGGGGAATGGCCCATGTGCTGTCCGAAGAGTTCCCCAGCACCGATCAGCCCCTTGCAGACGCCCTGATCTACTGCGACATGACGACTGCACCGGATGGAGTGGCGGTTGCATTTTCGGACCGATTGGCGGAGATCCGACAGCGATACGGGCCGCACGATTTGGTCACGCGATTCATCGATAAGGCGGAGCGCAGTCTGGATGAAGCTGTGCGCGCTGTTGAGCGTAAAGTATTCCTGCTGGTTTAGCCTTTTGAACCCGCAGGAGTGTCCAGGTGTAAGTTTCTAGCTGACCTCAACATCGCGTGTGAGGAAGCTCCATGGCCCGGCCTTTCGATCGGGCGCAGTTACCAGGACTCTGGGCACGACGGGATCGTCAAGATCGATGACGATGTAGCTGTTGTATCGGGGTAGTTTAACGTTGACTATCTGGTCGATGCTGAACTCTTTCACGGTGCGGGATCCCTCGGTGATGAGTGCAAAACCGATACCGTCCATGGGAACGGCTCGGCCTTGGTGGTAGATCTCGACATCGTCGAAGCTTCTTAGTGAGGCTGCAGAATATGAATTTGTTCCATGTTCCTTGGCTGCGCGGTCTGCTTGGACGCGGACGTTCCACGCGTTCGCCAGTCCAATTACCTTTCGGGATTCCTTGAGTCGCGAGTATTGAACTAGGAGGAGGGTAAAGAGTAGGGCTCCGGAAACTATCTTCCATGTTTGATCTGGGCTGGGGTCGGGATTGATTAGTGGGTAGAAGATAGCTAGGAAAACTAGTGCGAGGCCGGTTATGGCTCCAAGTTCGCCGCCAACGTCATATTCTTGAGCATCGACAAGCTGGTCGTCCCCTGGTCCGCTTGGAATCTTACTTCTTCGGTTTCTTTTCAAGTTTTTACTTTCTGCAATTCCGGATCTTTCATTCGGCTAGAATAAGGATTCTATATTTCTAGACGAGAACGCGCAGGATTCGATTTGAATGCGACAATTAGGTGATCATGGGGTTGCTTATTCCTGAAATAAACCTCTGGATACGGATCTTCATAGATCGATCCATCTGCAGAGTCCCCAAGCTTTCGGGGTCGCACCACGCGACTTCCCACGACTCATCGCTTGGTGTCGGTTCGCCTGAGGAGAGGCTGGCGGTGAGGACGATGGAGAACTCTTGGCGGACCTCGTCGTTGCTGGTGTAGTGGATGACGTGGCGGGGGTCGGAGTAGATGCCGACGAGGCCGGTGATCTCGCAGGTGATGCCGGTTTCTTCGAGGGTTTCGCGGATGGCGGCTTGGGCCACGGATTCGCCCAGATCGATGGCGCCGCCGGGGACGGCCCAGTTGCCGTTGTCGGTGCGGCGGATCATGAGGATGCGGCCGGCGTCGTCGGTGACGATGACGTTGACGGAGGGGACGAGGCTGTTGGCCTTGGGCGCGTTCGGGTCGTCGTAGTAGTCGATCCTGCGCGCCATGGTCAGCCTTCCGGTAGCGGGGTCGCGCCTTCCCAGACGCGTTCGAAGCTCTCAGCGTAGGTGTTGTAGAGGTCGCCGCCGGGGAGCTTGCGAAGGTGCCAGACGGGGGCCTGGGCGGCGGCGACGCCGTAGACGTGGGTGTTGACGAGCATCTGGTCGTCGGCCACGTAGAGGGAGTTGTAGAGCGTCGTGCTGTGGAGGCGGAACTCGATCCCGTCCAGGCGGCGCAGAGGCTTGTACATGACGATGGCGTTCCGGATCTTCATGCCCATGGCCTCGTCGATGCCCTCGTCTCCGCCGCGTTCGGCGACCTGGGGGCTGTCGGGGTCACCGAGCAGGATGCGGACGCGTGCGCTGGCTTCGGCCTTCTCGCGGAGGAGCCGATGAAGGCCGGTGTCCTCGGCGAGGAAGAGACCCGAGTAGACGAGGACGCCTATCTCACGTTCGGCGGTTCCGAAGAGGCGTCCCCAGGCGTCCCGAGGAACAGACCATCGGTGCGGGTAGATGGTGACGACTTCGCTGCCCGACGCCGACGTCACCTGGTCCTGGGAGAGCGCATCGGGCCAGAGGTAGGTCTCGTCGCTCCCGAGCTGCGAGGCCGCCGCGAAGCGGTGGCGACGGTAGGGAACGCGATCCTGCGTGATCCAGCGTTCGACCGTCTTCTCATCGACCCCGATCGACTCGGCGAGCGCTGCGACGGACAAGCCCTTCTGCAACAGGGCCGCTCGCAGCCTCTCGTTCGCCATGCGCTCCGACCGGTTCTGGAGGACGTCTCGGGACGCCCCCACCCTACGGAGGACGTCATGAACACGTCCAGTCATGTAGTGATCAAGTCCCCACCCTCAGGCGCATCCTCACTGGTGTAAGGCGAACCGGAATCGCCTGAACCCCCCCGAAACACACAGACCCGCGAGGACGCCTCAGGACGTTCTCCAGGTCTTGCACATGCTGAACATGTTCGTGTTCCTCGGGTGGTTCGGGCAGAGAGGAGCTTCAAGTGCACCTTCACAGCCTGGACGGATGGAACATGCGCTGCCCGTGCGGGGCGCGCAACGAACGGATCTACGGCCTTTGCCGCAAGTGCGCGGCCCGCGCCGTCTGGCGGCGGCGCAAGGCCCGGCGGAGCTGGCGCAGCCGCCTGGCCTCCCGCGTCGAGCGCACCTTCGAGCTCACCGGAGGCGCCTGATGCTCGTCGTCATAGGAACCTGCCTGCTGGCGCTCGCCGGCCTCGTCGCCTACGTGCTCGCCCTCCTCGGCGCGCGCAGCGAGAACAAGCCGACCGACCTTCCCGGCACCGCACCGAACTGGCGCGCCGCCTACGCACGCCGCGTCATGGGCGTCTACGTGCGCCGCCCCAAGCCTGCGCCCGAGCACACCGACCGACGCGACCTCACCACGACGGGACGGAGGTGATCCGATGGTCGTCTCCGTTCCCGCCGTCGTCCTCTTCGCCGTCCTCGTCTGGGTGCTGTGGCGCTACGCCGGACTCACCCTGTGGCGCATCGTTCTCGTCGCGCTCTTCGGTTTCCTCGTCGCCTCTACGGACATCGCCCCCGACATCACCGAAGTCCTCAATGCCGTCAATGGCTACATCTCCGGGATAGACCCGTGACCGGCACGGCCCTCGTGAAGCCACAGCATGAGGACGTGTCCGGCCGGGTCCAGGACGGGCCGGTACGAGACCGGTGGGTGACGGCCGGGATGCTCGTCTCCGCAGCGTCCGCGGCTGTCGCCAGCTTCTCCGGCCTCTACGGCCTGGCCGTCTTCGCCGGCTGGCCTCTCCGCCTCGCCTGGCTCCTGCCTCTGACCGTCGACGCCTACGCGATGACGTCCGCCCGCGTCTGGCTCGCTAGGACGACCGAGTCCGACGCCGCCCGAGGCTTCGCCCGCATCAATGCCCTCCTCGCCATCACGGCCAGCATCACCGGCAACTCCGTCTACCACGCCATCAGCACCGGGCTCCTGCCGATGTCCTGGCCGGTCGTCGTTCTCGTCGGCGCCGTCCCCGCGGCCGTCCTCGGATTGACCGCGCATCTTCACGCGCTGCGCGGCCATCCTGAGCCGTCCCCTCCGGTGCCTACGGCGCCGCACCAGGACGAGGAGACATCCCTCCTGGCAGCCGCAAGGGCGGCGGACGCCGCCTACCGAACCGAACACGGCCGACCCATCACCCGGGACGCCCTCCGCTCACGCCTCCGCATCAGCACGAGGAAAGCAACTGAACTCCGAAGACGACTATCCGCCGAGAACGAAGGAGGCGATGCCTGAGTGACCGACCTGCCCCGGAAGCTCCACGCACAGGAGGACCAGAACGACACCGACACCAACCGCGAGTTCGCCCGCCTTAACACGGAACTCCGCAGCCTGCGACTCTCCCGTGCCAACCTTGCAGCCGCCGCCCGCGCCGCCATCGCAGCCCTCCAAGACCACGAACCGGACCCGCTCTTCTACCTGCGCGACGAACTCACCGCCCAGGGCTTCGGAGACCCGACATGGTGAGGGCCAAGCAGATGCGCCGCCGCACCCGCCGAATGCGCCGCCAGGGCCTCCAACCCATCGTCCTCATCGAAGGTGGCGAAGCCCTCCCCGCAGCCACCGCGGCCGTTCTCGCACGCTGGCTCTGGCGCTACCGCTCCGAGCTGGCGCCCGTTGTCTTGGCCGCGCTCCTCGCAGCCTTGGCCGGCTACCTCCACGCCGCCCATCCCCATTCGTGGACGTGGCAATTGCCCATCGCCTGCATTCTCACGGCTATGACGCTCGGCTTCGGCGACAAGGCGGGCCTGAGCGTCCGTCTGGAGCGCGTCTACGCCGCCTTCGTGCTCTTCACATCCGGTCTCTGGCTCGCCGCCGCAACGACGTTCGGCATCACACACAGCCCGCTCCCGCAACTCCTGCTAGCAGGTGGCCCGCTCCTCTCCATCCCCTGGTGGACCCACCGCCGACTCCGCGCGAAGGTCCGCGTAGACCGCAAGCTGGCGGCCTGGCCCGAGGTCGCCCCTACCGTCGGGCTGAGCGGTTCCCGAGTCATGTCCGCGATAGTCGACCACTGGGGCTGGCGCGCCCGCTTCGCCTTGGCCCGCGGCCAGACCATCCAGGACGTCACCGCAAAGATCCCCGCCCTCGAATCCGCCCTCGGCACCCACCGCGGCGCCGTCCGCATCTACCCCACCCGAGACGACCGAGCCAACCGCTTCGAACTCCGCGTCCTCGACCGCGACCCCCACGCCGACGCCATCCCCTGGCCGGGCCCCTCCACCTCGACCATCACCGACCCGATCGACCTGGGCCCCTTCGAAGACGCCACCACCACAAGCGTCCTCTTCCTCCGCCGCCACGCCCTCCTAGGCGGCATCGCAGGATCAGGCAAGAGCGGCGCCCTCAACGTCATCATGGGCAACCTCACCGCCTGCCACGACGTCGTCATCTGGGCCATCGACCTCAAACGCGGCATGGAACTCCAGCCCTGGTCCTCCTGCATCGCCCGCCTGGCCACCACCCCCGACCAGGCCAAGTCCCTCCTCAAAGACGCCGTAGCCGTCCTAGAGGCCCGAGCCACCCACCTAGCCGCAACCGGCCTCAGAGTCTGGCACCCAACCCCCACGAAGCCAGCCCTCGTCATCGTCATTGACGAATACGCCGAGCTGGCCGAAGACGCCCCCGAATCCATCCCCAACGCCGACTCCATCGCCCGACGAGGCCGAGCCGTAGCCGTCACCCTCATTGCCGCCACCCAACGCCCCACCCAGAAGGCCATGGGCAAAGGCGCCGTCCGCTCCCAAATGGACATCCGCCTCAGCTTCCGAGTCCGCGAACGCCGAGACACAGACCTCATCCTCGGCCAAGGCATGCTCGCCGCCGGCTGGCACCCCCACACCCTCAACGCCCCCGGCAAGTTCCTCATCTCCGCCCCCGACCACACCACCCCCCGCCCCTCCCGCGCCTACCTCCTCACCGACCAAACCGTCACCCAAACCGCCCACCACCACACCCCCCTCCCCCCCCCACCTAGACGCCATCTCCCACCAAGCCATCGAAGCCTCCCAAGCCGGCCTCCCCCCAACTCCACCTCCAGCCCCCAACGTGCCGGTTCCCGAGGCCCAAGAAGCCACCGCCGAAGCAACCCTCTGGACCCTCCTCACAACAGCCCCAGAAGAGGGAACCCCCATCACCCTCCTGATCACCGCCACCGGCAAAAGCCGCCGCTGGGTCTACTACCGCCTCAACGACCACGCCCAAGCTGGCCGAGCCACTCAAGTAACCCGAGGCCGCTGGCGCGCGCACCCTCACCCCAAGTAATCGTGCATCCCCTCGTGCATGCACAACCTCAACGCGCGCCTGCACGTAAAGCACCATCCCCAGCCGCATGCACGTCAGTCCGACACCCTTTACAACCACGCAAGGTGACAAGGAGGTGATCACCAAACGTCGGACCGAGCCCCTGACACTCGCCGCTCCACCCCCACCGAAGAACTCTGCTGGAACGAGTTCTGGCAGGTAGCCGCGTATGTCATGGCCAACATCGAACGCCGACGCCAAGCCGCGAACGAATCAGACAAACGAGCAGGGTGAGAACATTCGTCACTACCTAGGCCAGACTACTTTGCGGCCAAGGCCAGCAGCGTGGGACAGGCATTGTGGTCTCTCCGATCAGTCCGGTCCCACGCGGCTGGCAATACGTGGATTTACCCCTCAAGAGTAGCTTGCATCGAATAGAGTTGCTCGGGGGAAGTACCACGCGCGTTGGATCGAACCTGAACCTTGGGCTCATGAAGACGCGCTTTTCAAGTCCATCTACGTTCGCTCTGGGGCAGTATCTGCGATGCAAGATTATCCTCTTGAAGAGTTGGGGCCGCGTGCGTTTGAGCAGCTGACTGTGGCATTGGCTCTCAAAGTGCTCGGGCCGGGAGTTGAGGCTTTCGGATCAGGCCCGGATGGCGGCCGAGAAGCAACTTATGACGGTCCAGTTTCTTGGTCGGCTACCACTGGACTCGGCACAGACTCCTGGAATGGCTATGTAGTCATTCAAGCCAAGCAGCGAGAGAATCCCGAAGGCCCGAAAAGCAATGCCCTCTGGCTTAAAAAGCAGATTATTGATGAGCTCGATCGTTGGATGAATGAAGAAAGCAAGAGATTGAGGTTCCCTAGATATATCATATTTATGACAAATGTAAGACTCTCTAGTGTTGCAGCCACCGGTGGCATCGACCAGCTCGAAGCAGATATCTGGAAAAAGATTCGTGGTAACGCTCAAGGTGTAGACACACCATACTCACGTGGTTTGCGAGGCTGGAAGATTTGGCATCGAGACCAGATCAATGGAATGCTAACTACCTACAATGGTGTGCGCCAAGCCTTCCCCGGAATGCTCACTGCCGGAGACGTTCTCAGCAGAATACGCCAGCTTCCGGGGGCTCTAAACCTAGAGGATCTTCATCCAGTACTCACTACGCATGCGCGCACTACGCTGACGAACGAGCGATGGGTTAATTTCAGTGAGGCCGGGGGTAGCGCACGGCAGTCCGTAGAAAATGTAATAATCGATCTCAATATTGAAGGCGATAGAGGCTACAGGAACACCATTCTCAAAGAGGTGTTCGCGCTAGGCGATACAATTCAGAAGTCGTCTATGTCAAACGGTGCGCCTCGCCATATCGTGATTACGGGACAGCCGGGGAACGGGAAAAGCACCATCAGTAGATTCATCGTTCAGGTGTACCGTTCTGTATTCATGTCCGAAGAAGGGCTCGGTAGGATAAGTGCTGCCGATGTCAGGCAAGGAACGTTCAACGCTCTGGAGCGAGTCGGGATCGATCCACCCAAGAATCGCCGATGGCCATTCCGCGTAAACTTGGCAGATTTTGCTGATGACCTGGGTCCGAGTAGTGACAAGTCACTTATGCGCTGGCTCAGTGAGAAGGTTTCCCTCCGCGCCGAGATTGACCTGAAGCCCATCGCACTTAAAAAGTGGCTTCGAAATTGGCCATGGCTCTTGATACTGGATGGACTTGACGAAGTAACCTCTCCTGAGGTTCGGCGTCGAATTTTGGATGAGATCCAGAATTTTATGGACGATGCGGATGTGGAAGACGCAGATCTTCTTATGGTAATCACGACTAGGCCTACAGGATATACTGAAAGGTTTGCTCCGGATCATTTTTCCCAACTAGATCTTCAATACCTTGATTTCGACTCAGCCGTCGAATACGGCCGCCTGGTGACCACGCTACGTTTGTCGGATGACCTGGACCGGCGCGATCAAATTCTCTCAAAGTTTGAGAAGCACGCAGCGGACTCAACCATGGTTCGTCTAATGAAGACACCTTTGCAAGTACTGATCATGACTTTTATTCTTGAGCGGCTCGGGAATCTACCAGGTGACCGCTATCAGCTCTTTTGGCGATACTATGAAACTGTATATGACCGTGAGTCTGCAAAGAATACTCAACTAGCCTCACTATTTGCTCAATATCGATCTGCGATTACAGAGCTCCACGAGACTGTCGGCCTAACTCTGCAGACTTATGCCGAAACGTCTACGGATGCTAGGGCGCTGTTGCCACTCGAAGAACTTCGTGAACTAGCTAAATCAAGACTTCTTGAAATCGGCCACGACGAAAATATCGGCGCTAGCCGGCTCGCGGATAAAATAGTAACCGCTGCGACTCGCAGACTGGTCTTGCTTAGCCCGTCCGAAGATGACACCGTCTCCTTCGAAATCCGAAGCCTGCAGGAATTGATGGCGGCGCGTGCGCTTAGCAATGGGACCGATGACGCAATTCGTCAACGCCTACGTCTTACGGCGCCGAGCCCTCACTGGCGCAACACCTGGGTCTTTACTGCAGGGCGCCTGTTCGCAGAAGGTCCTGACCACCGCCGCGATCTGGTAACTGAAATTGTTGAGAATGTCGACCGGGACACAAGCTGGCCAGGTTGGCTATGCCCGGTCGGCCCCGAACTAGCGGCAGACCTTATCGACGATGGGCTCGCTACAAGTACGCCAAAATGGCAGAGGCGAATAGTCGATGTCGCACTTAGGGTTCTTGATGGCTACGTGCCGCGTGACATTGCGGGGATGGCACGCGCACTATCTATAGCTGCACAATCAACAACTAATAATCTGATACATATAAGAGGGTCCCTTAAAAAAGCCGTTGCGGGCACTCCAATATCTGCGTTCGTGGCGCGCGCGATAATCGATCGCGGGGATTTCGGAGCTCCCATTTTTATCAAGTATGAGAACGCGAATCCGAAGGAGAACGTAGCTCAGGTCGATATCATCCCACTCCTCCAAGTGCTTCTAGGTGAAATCCAGGGAGACCCTCATGATATCGCCCTAGTCCAATCCGCACTCGATGAGTTGGCGGAAATAAGGGATTTGCGTGAATTTGATCCGAATCGGAAGGTTTATACCTTTCCAAGCCTGCTGCCTCTTACAGTCGAAGCCGTACATTCTGCAAATGCATCGCTGATGCTTTCGCTAATATTCAACGACCTTGACGTGAGTCTATGGAGAGCCCGAGATTTGCTTGCCGCTGCTATCTGGCCTCAGTTGTCGAGAGTTGAGGTGGGTCGGGTGCTACGAAATCTATAAATACTCTCTGAGGACCTCCGAATGGTGAACTAAAGCGGGATGTTTTTCGCGCGCTCGGCTCGTCATGAATTGGATGGTAATTTGATGTTCGGGGAATTCGGTGGCGGGGGAAGCTGCTCGCGACAAGCTAATGAAGAAACTGCGCGAGCTGTGCTCGGGACGAAGGTGAAGAGGTCTTGGAGCTTCTAGGCGTCGGACCAGCGGGGGATGATGGTGGCCTTGGTGGGGTTGGACCAGGGGCCGGGGGAGACTTCGATGCGGGTGATGACCTTGGAGAGGAGTTCTCGGCGTTCGGGTGGGGTGGCGTTGTCCCAGAGGTTGGCGAGGGTGGTGAAGATGGGGCGGTAGGCGGTGGCGGAGGTGCGGGCGGTGGACTTGGCCAGGGCGGCGGCGGATTCGGCGGTGGTTAGGGCCTCGTCTATGGCGGACTTTTCGTCTTGGTAGTCAGATTTGTCTACTAGGCCGTCGGTGTAGAGGCTTAGGAGGCGCTTGCGCTTGGTCTTGAGGCGGTGGATCTCGGCTTCGGCGGACTTGAGGTTGGTGATGGCCTGTTGGGAGGCCAGGGCGCGTTTGGTGTCGGCTTCGATGGTGTCGCCGCCCTTGGCTTGGGTGAGGACCCAGGAGCGGACTAGGGACTCTAGGCGGCGGTTGCTGGCTACGGCGCCGGGGCAGGTTCTGTTGGTCTGGGCGGCTAGGCAGCGCCAGACGTGGTAGTTCCGTTCGCCGTTGCGGGCGCTGATCATCGTTTTCTGGCACTGGCGGCAGACGACCAGGCCGGAGAGGGTGTGGGCGGGGACGCGGAGCCTCGGGGCTTTGAGGGCTGTCTCTTGGCGTTTGGCTCGGTAGGACTCCCAGAGGTCCAAGGGGATGAGGGGGTCATGGGAGCCGGGGCGCCAGATGTCGAAGGCGGCCATGGTGTTCTTGTTGTTGGCGGCTGCGGGGGGTTCGGAGCGTTCGCGGATGAGGCCGGCGGCGAAGCCGTTGTCCATGACTCGGGCTATCGAGGTGGGGGAGAAGAGGTTGCCTCGGGTGGAGCGGTGGCCGTTGGCGTTGAGGTCCAGGGCCAGGCGGCGCATGCCTTCGCCGGCCATGTAGCGCTCGTAGCAGGAGCGGAGGACGGGGGCCGTCACGGGGTCGGGGGTGTAGCCGTCTGCCTTGGAGTAGAGGTAGCCGAAGCGGGGGGCTGTGGTGTGGGGGAGGCCCAGGCGGCGTCGGCGGGCGTGGGCTTCCTTCCAGCTGTCGGAGATCTGGTTGGACTGGAGTTCGGCGATCATCAGCATCTGGTCTCGGCTGAACTTGCCGGCGCTGGTGGTGGTGTCGAAGTCCTCTGTGACGGCGATGACTCGGCCGCCTGCGGCTTCTACTTCGGCGAGGTAGAGGCGGGACTGGAGGAGGTTGCGGCCCCAGCGGGACCACTTCCAGAGGAGGACGGTGTTCCAGCGGCCGTCTCGGATGCCGGCGACGATGTGGTCTACGGAGCGGCGGGCGAACTCTCGGCCGGAGAGGTCCAGGTCTTCGACGCGTTCGACGATGGGGATGCCGTGGCGGGCGGCGTAGGTGTCCTGCTCGTGGGCCTGGAGTTCGGGGCTGAGCATGTCTTCGCGCTTGGTGGAGACGCGGGTGTAGGCGACTGCGATGGTGGGTTCGTCTGTGCGCTTGGGGGAGGGCATGACGTGGGCACCTGCCTCGGGGGGATGCAGTGTGTTGTTTGGTGCAGTCTACGAACGTCGGAGCAATCTTTAGGTGCGCCGCTGCTCTGGGCGTCGATCTGATCGTCCTGAGCCCTCGTTGCGCTGACCCTCTATATAGAAGGTCGGTGAAGGTGTCGATGGGGGCCGTGTTCGCGGTTCCGTACGTGCGCATGACCGACTGGCACAACGACCTCAGCGTGATCCGTGAGGCGGGCTTCCGCCTCCTGGCGCTGACGCCGGATCAGGACGCTGTGCCGTTCGACAAGGCGGAGATGGGGGAGAAGGTGGCCCTCATGCTCGGCTCCGAGGGTGACGGCCTGTCTTCGCACTGGATCAAGGAAGCGGACGAGGCCGTCACGATCCCGATGAGTGCGTCAGCGATGGCGTTGGGGGTGGACTCGCTGAACGTCGTCGCGGCTACGGCCATCGCGTGCCACAGCCTGGTGACGCGCTAGTGTCCTGCGCCTGAAATTCGTTGGTTAAGTATGTATCGTGTTGTTATGGCGAATCGGGGTCCTGCTGCGGTCGAGATCGAGCTGGGTGAGGTCGAGCGGGCGCGGTTGGTGGGTGTGTCAGTGGAGTCGTCGGCGTTGGCTCTTCGGGTGGGGATCGTGCTGGCGTGTGCTGAGCCCGGGGCGAGTAACGCGCGGGTGGCGCGTGATCTAGGGGTGTCGGTGACGACGGTGCGCAAGTGGCGGGCGGCGTTCGCGCGCGGTGGGGTGGAGGGGTTGCTGGATGCGCCTCGGGAGGGCCGGCCCAAGGCCGTGCTGAGGGTGGGTGATGATGAGCGGGTGGTGCTGGTGCGGTGGGCTCGGCGGGCGAAGTCCGCGCAGGTCCTGGCGATGCGAGCGAAGATCATATTGGCGTGTGCGGACGGGATGAGCAGCAAGGACGTCGCCGCCCGGTTGGGGGTGGACGCCTCCACCGTCTCCAAGTGGCGTGGCCGGTTCGTCCGGCTGGGGTTGGATGGGTTGATGGACGAGGAGCGGCCGGGCCGGCCTCCGTCGATCACTCTGGATCAGGTGGAGGAAGTGGTGGTGGCGACGTTGGAGGAGACGCCGAAGAACGCCACACACTGGTCGCGGGCGTCGATGGCCGAGCGCAGCGGCCTGTCGAAGTCGACGATCGGCCGGATCTGGCGTGATTTCGGGCTCAAGCCGCACCGGGCTGAGACGTTCAAGCTGTCGACCGACCCGCTGCTGGTCGAGAAGGTCGTCGACATCGTCGGCCTCTACCACGACCCGCCCGAGAAGGCGGTGGTCCTGTGCACGGACGAGAAGTCGCAGATCCAGGCGCTGGACCGGTCGCAACCTGTTCTGCCGATGATGCCGGGCATGCCCGAGCGCCGCACCCATGACTATGCCCGGCACGGCACCACCACCCTGTTCGCAGCCTTCGACATCGCCGACGGCACCGTCATCGGCCAGATGCACCGCCAGCACCGGGCCGCGGAGTTCAAGAAGTTCTTGATCACCATCGACAAGACCGTGCCCGCCGACCTGGACGTCCACCTCATCGTGGACAACTACGGCACCCACAAGACCCCGGCGATCAAAGCGTGGCTCGCCAAGCACCCACGTTTCCACATGCACTTCACCCCGACGGGGTCCTCCTGGATCAACCAGGTGGAACGCTGGTTCGGCTTCCTGGCCGACCAGAAGATCCGCCGTGGCGCCCACAAAAGCGTCCAGGCCCTGGAAGCCGACATCCGCGACTGGATCAACGACTGGAACAGCAACCCCCGGCCCTTCATCTGGACCAAGACCGCCGAAGAGATCCTCGAATCCCTCGCACGATTTTGCCGACGAATTTCAGGCGCAGGACACTAGTGGCGCGTCACGCAACCTTGCTGGGGTAACTGGTCCAGGAGCGGATCGGGGAGCTGGCGGCGAAGCTGGTCTTGGGGCGTGCGTGCTGGTTGTGCCAGCGGATGTAGGCGGCGATCGCGGTGTTCTGCTCTTCGTGGCTGCGGTGGTCGGTGCCGTTGAGGGCGAAGTAGCGCAGGGCGGCGAATTCGGATTCGATCCAGTTCAGCCAGGAGCCGTAGGTCGGCAGGAACACCAGGTCGACGTCGTTGGCGGTCGCCCATGTCCTGACCTCGGGGTGTTTGTGGGGCGAGTAGTTGTCGCAGATCACGTGCAGTCGCTCGCCGGGCCATCGTGCGCGCAGGGACTTGAGGAAGGACAGGAACTCGCGCCAGCGTTTCCGGTTGCGGATCCGGTAGTAGATCCTGCCGGTGGCCAGGTCGAGGGCGCCGAGCATGTGCCGGACCCCGTCGTTGCGGTTGAACGTCGCGCGCAGCCTGGCCGGATGCCCGGCCGGCCGCCAGGTCTTGCCCTTGCGGGGCATCAGGTTGAGCGGCCCGAACTCGTCCACGCAGATCACCCGCCCGCCCTCGGGCGGGGTGTCGTAGAGGGTCAGGACGGCGTGCATCTTGGTGATGAAATCCGGATCGTTGCTGCTCTTCCAGGTCGTGGTGGTCTGCCACGACACCCCGCCGGTCTTCAGGATCCGCCGCAGGTGCTCAACGCTGAGCGACGTGACCAGCCCGATGTTCTCCAGGTGGGCGGCGAGCTTGGCCAGGCTCCACGTGGAGAAGGCGGTGATGCCCCATTCGGCGGGGGTCGTCCGGGCGATCAGGCAGATGCGCTCACGCACCCACTCACCGATCCTCCTCGGACGGCCCCCGCTCCATTTTGGGTCCAGCGCATCGAACCCCCGCTCATTGAACGCGTGCACCACCGACCGGACATAGTCGTCGCTCACCTGCATCAACGACCTGATCGCCGATGCCGACTGGCCCTGAGCGGACATCAAGACAACGATCGCCCGCCGCAGCTTCACCGGGTCCTTCGCCGACCGGGTGATCCGCTGAAGCTTGCGGCCCTCCTCCATCGACAACGCACGCACGAACACCTCGGGCTTACGCGCCACGACCACCTCCCAGAACAGGCCTGGGACAAGGCTCCCGCGCCCACCCTCGGAGATCAAATAGCCCAGGAACGTTCAGGGACGAGCCACTAGGGCTGGGTCTTCTCGGCGCTCTCCCAGGTGCGTTCGAAGCTCTCCAGGTAGGTGCGCATCATGTCGCCGGTCGGTGTCCGGCGTAGGAGGGATGAAGCTGTAGGGGACGGTCCTGTGGAGGCGGATCTCCACGCCGTCCACGCCTGTGAGGAGCCGGTAGTGCGCGAGGGCGTTGCGGATCTTCGCCGCCACCGCGTCTCCGAGCCCTGAGCCTCCCCGGGTTCGGCTGCCTCAGGGCTTTCGGGATCGCCCGGAAGGATTCTGACGGACGTGCTGACGCACGGTCCTTGAGTGCCTGCTCTGAGTCGGAGTCCGGCGAACTGGCCGGTGCGACCTCACGGCGCGGGGACGGAACCGGTACCACCCTCGTGAAGACGTAGTGTGAGGGTTTTGATGAGGGTGGTGAGTTCGTTGAGGAAGGTGTCGCGGGGGATGGCGGGGCGGTCCAGGACGTAGCGGATGGTGATGTGCTGGAGGGCCTGGAGGGCCATCCAGAGGGTGGCCGGGTCGTGGGGGGTCGCGGGGGCGGCGAGGTGGCCGAAGGCCAGGTCGGTGGCCCGGCGTTCCAGCGTCTTGATCTCGTCGGAGCCGCCCAGGCGGGGCATCTGCTCGACGAGGACGCGGACCAGTTCGCGGTTCTGCTCGGTCGCGTCCAGGACGGCGGCCACGATGGGGCGGACGGTGTCTGTGCCGGGGTCGGCGCTCAAGGTCTCGAAGGTCTCGATCAGGTGGGCGCCGATCTGTTCGATCATGCGCTCCACGGTGGCCGCGATGACCGCGTCCTTGTGCGCGAAGTACTGGTAGAGGCTGCCGGGGCTGATCCCCGCCTCGGCCGCGATCCGGTGGGTGGAGGCGCCGTCGTAGCCGGATGTGGCGAGAATGCGAGCCGTGGCGTCCAGGATGTTCTCGACCATCCGCCGGGACCGCTCCTGACGTGGGATCTTGCGGGGGAACTGCCGTGCCACATCGAGCTCCGAGCCTGGAGAAACGCGAATGGTATGCGACTGGATGGTCGCATTATCGTCCTGGTCATGGCGAACATGGCGAAGGGCGACCGTCCGGGACTGTCCGATCGGCTGATGGACCGGGTGTTCCAGCCCGTCCGCGAGGAGTTCTTCAAGAACGTGCGGTTCGCCGAACCGGCCGGGGACGCCGGCTGGTTCGGGCCCGGCAGCGCCGTCTGGCACGTCCACTCGCATCTGCCGGCGGTCCAGATCGGGCTGGCCGCGGCGGCGATGATGGAGACGCTGCATCCGACGATGGCCTGGATGGGCTACGAGCACACCCGTGCGATCGAACGCGTCGACGGGGTGCCGACCGGAAGGTTCGACGAGAAGGGGATGGCCTCGCGGACCGGGCGGTCGGTCGCGTTCTTCCTCGGCGTGACGATGGGTCCCGCGGAGGTGGCCGAACAGGTCTGCCGGACCGTGCGGGCCATGCACGACGGGATCGCGGGGGTCCGGCCCGACGGCCATGCCTACCGGGCCTCCGATCCGGAGCTGCTGACCTGGAACTACGCGACCCAGGCGTGGGGGCTGGCCGCCGCGCACACCGCCTTCCATCCGAGGCCGTTGCGGGGGGAGGGGCTGGAGCGGTTCTTCGAGGAGTACGCGCGTGTGGGCGAGGCGCTCGGCGCGGTCGACCCGCCGCGGACCCGGGCCGGGGTGATGCGGCTGCTGGAGGACTCGGTGCCGCACCTCGGCGTGACCCTGCCGGCGGTGCGCCACTTGAATCCGCTGGCGCCGTGGCGGTACCCGGTGCACCAGCGGCCGGTCTACGCGCTGGTGCAGTGGGCCGTGCAGGATCTGCACCCGGAGTGGGCGCAGGAGCTGATGAACACGCCGCGTCATACCCCTTTGGGGCGTCTGGCCCGGCGCAAGGCGATGAAGGCGCTGGTGAACGCCCTGGGCGGGGCCAGGATCCGCGAGGTGCGGCAGTCCTGGGAGAGGGCCGCGTCCGTCCCGGCCGACGCGTAGGTCGGAGCCGTCCCGGCCGTGAGCGCCCGGAGGCGGAGTGCGGAGGGCGCTCGAAGAAAAGTTACGTAGGGTGACATATCGGGTGCGGAGGGTGGGTATCAGTGGGGCATGGCGAAAAACACTCCGATGGACAGGGACCCTTCTTCTGAGCGGTCGCGGGGGGCCGAAGGCAAGATGCGGGGGCAGAACCAGCGCCCGCAGGCGCCTTCGGGTCAGCAGCAGCAGCGCGGCCGGGACCAGCAGAAGGGTCGGGACCCGCAGCAGCGGGGGCGCGACCAGCGTTCCCCGGAAAGCCAGGACCCGCACGGCGAGGCCGAGGAGCACCGCGACCGCGACCGCGACCGTGACAGCGACCTGATGTAGCAGGGCAGTAGTCAGGTGGGGCCCCGCCGCGGCCGTCGCGGCGGGGCCCCTTCCGTGCTCAGTCGTGGGGCTTGCGTTGTTTCGGGTCTGCGGGAGGCATGTGCAGGACCGCAGGGACGTCGTCGACTACGTGAGGCTTCGGAGAGGCCGCCTTGCCGTCGGGGAGGGCGGAGGGCTCCAGGCCGTCCGGAGGCGGGAGGAGGGACGTCCAGCGGGAGGCGATCGCCGTGCCTGCGGTGGCGGCGACGGCGGTGAAGACGATCGCGCACAGGACGTCGAAGACGTAGTGCTCACCCAGGTACACCACGCCCACCCACATGGAGACGGGGTAGAAGGCGGCCCACCAGACCCGGCGCAGGCCGAAGCTGCGGATGAGGAACACGAAGATGAGCAGCGGGAAGGCCGAGTGCAGGGACGGCACCGCGGCGACCAGGTTGGGCGAGAGCTTGCTGTAGAGGGTGTCCGGGCTGTCGATGCCGACGGCCGTCCAGATGTCGTGGGAGACCCGGTGGATGGGCTCGATGTAGCCGTACGAGGACGACATCCAGGGCGGCGCCGCCGGGAACAGCACGTAGGTGAGGAACGCGGCGAGCGACAGTAGGGCGAGGCTCGTGAGGTAGCTCCAGTACAGGTGCCCGCGGCGCTTCCACAGGAACAGCGCCAGGACGACCGGCGCCACGAAGTGCGCGGTGTACAGGACGTAGAAGTAGTAGTCGTACCAGCGCACATGGCCGTTCCAGAGAAGGTCCTGGAGAAGGCTGGTAGGCAAGTGCCCGCCTCCGAGCCACTTGTCGAAGTGGGCCATGGGCAGGTAGTGCACGTGCGGGTTGATGTCGTCGGCGAGGCTGCTGGCCACCGAGTAGAGCGCGAACAGTACGACGAACGGCACGATGTGCCGGGTGAACGCGCGGAACTGGCCGAGCCCGGCGCACACCAGCAGCGTCAGCATGAGCATGGTGTCCGGCGGCCACACCGTGTAGTGCGACACCGCCAACAGCAGCACGGTGAGAATCAGGACGTACCGGACCACCGGCCCGCTCATTCCGGCAATCCTGCTACGTGTCCGCATTGGGAAATGCTATGGCCGTAGGCGTTATGTTCGTGTTCAGGGGGAGGACATCAAGAATATTCCCCTGTGCAAGCCATCGGTCAGCGCGCGAACCGGCCCTTGCTCGGACGCCGGTGCGTGCCGCGCGCGATCGCCGGAGTGCGGCGGACGCGGGTGAACAGCAGGCCGACGAGGACGAACAGGACGCTGAGCCACACCGCCTGGGCGCGCACCAGCGAGGTGAGCACCGGGTCGGAGGACGGGTCGGGCTTGATGGCCGAGACCGTCATCGCGTACGGCTGCGTCTGTGTCTGCGCCGCGACCTCGGGCAGGGCGTCGGGCACGGCGCCGCCGGCCGGGTCGGTGGTGGTCCCGGGGACCGTCACGGTGCCCGGTGTCACGGACGGGACCGTCGTCGTGGTGCTCGTCGCGGGGAGCGGGGCGACGGGGGGCGGCGTCGTCTGGGTGGGCGTCGTGGTGGCGGTCGGCGTGGCCGTGGCCGTCGTCGTCTGGGAGGGCGACGGAGAGGGCGACGCGGCGGCCTCGGCGACCTTCAACAGGTGGACGACCGTCCTGTCCGCCGCGCCGGTCGCGCTGGCGGTCGTGGTGAGGCGGATCGTGCCGTCGGCCGCGTCCTCGGGCACCGACAGCCGCACCGGGATGAAGTCCCCGGCGGCGTCGACCTCGCCGAGGCTGCACACGCCCGCGGCGAGCGTGCAGGTGGGGGACAGGTCGACGCCCCCGGTGACGCTGAGCGCGAGTTTGGCGGCCGGAGCGGCGGCCTGGGTGGCGTACACGTGGACGGTCGCGGTGACGTCGTCACCGGGCTCCAGGGTCGCCTGGGGGAGTGTCAGCGCGATGTACAGGACGGGCGCGGGCGCCGTGTCCTCGGTCGGCGTCTCCTCCGGCTCCTTGGTCGTCGCCGTGGCGGTCGGTGTCGCCGTCTCCGTCGGAGTGGCGGTCGCCGACTCGGTCGGCGCCGGCGCGGGCGACGGGTCGACCGTCTCGTCGGCGAGGACCGGCGACGCGGTCAGGACGAATGCGGCGGCCGCGAGGGCCGTACCGATGCGAGCTTTCGGGTGCACTACCCCGCGACCTCCCATGTCCAGAGTTCTCCGCCCAATGCCGTCACATCACAACATGGACGGGCCCTCTGAATCTATCGGATGCCCGGGTTATCTAGTTCTCGGCGAATGATCCCTAGATGAACTCCTCGTGGAGTTCCTCCACTTCGGCCCGTGGCGCCCACGTCTGCCACACACCGTGGTCGATCCGATCGAGGCCGAGGCGTTCCGCGACCGTCGCGCGGCCGCCGGTGTACTCCACCCGAAGCCAGGTCTCGTGCTCGCCGACGACGATGAAGCGCTCGCCTCGCCACCGGCAGGCGGTGCGCACGTAGCGGAGCTGCTCCAGCTCGCCTACGGGGACGCTCCTGCGGTGGCGTCCCGGCCGGGTCTCCATGAAGCCGTCGGCGGGCTGCGTCGTGTAGAGCCGCACCTCGCCGTTCAGTGAAGGGCTCGCCTCGTACTCCGAGCCTTTCCACACCGCCACGTAGCCGTCCCGGATCACTGGCCGGCCTCCTCGTTCTGCGGACGCGTCCAAGCGAGCACGTCGGCGTCGTACACGGCGATCAGCTTCGCCGACTTGTCCGCGCCCAGCAGGTACAGCTCCGTACCCGACGGGAGCCTTGCGCTGTCGGTCTTGTACTCGCGGATGGTCCCGGCGGAACCCGCCGCGAAGCCGTCGCCGGTGAACGGGGCCTGCTCGACGACCCAGCCCGCGTCCCCCCACGCCTGGAGGTCGGCCTCCGTGCGTCCGCCCAGGGGGACGCGGTAGAGGTCCTCGCAGTAGGCGGGCCAGCGGAGGACGTGGACGGACTCGTCGGAGAGCTGGAAAGGCGAGTCGGCGTACAGCAGGCCCAGGGCCTCGTACAACTGGGCGGGCGTGAGGAGCTCCACCGAGTCGGCGAGCGAATGAATGAACCCGCCGACCCTGTCGTAACCCTGCTCCAGGTACCAGCCGACCTGCGCGTGCGGCAGCACCTTCTGCATGACCGCCGTGTGCGGGGCGCTCGGCCGGTCCAGCCTGCGCGGCGCGGCCGAGGGCCCGGGCTCCACGGGTTCCGTGGCCGCTGCGGGGGCCGCGGGGGCCTCCGCGACGGCTCCGGGGTCCCCGGG
This sequence comes from Actinocorallia herbida, assembly GCF_003751225.1. Taxonomy (NCBI): domain Bacteria; kingdom Bacillati; phylum Actinomycetota; class Actinomycetes; order Streptosporangiales; family Thermomonosporaceae; genus Actinocorallia; species Actinocorallia herbida. The sequence goes on along the minus strand of NZ_RJKE01000001.1, from coordinate 7,853,238 downwards.
CCGCAGGCCCACCGAGACCGCCCAGTCGTGCAGTTCGCGGACCTGCGGGCCGGTGAGCGACGCGCCGATCCGGCTGCCCGGGTTGAGGTGCAGCGTCCAGTCCGGACGCCGCCAGTGCGCGATGAGGTCGGTGAACGCGACCGAGACGCACCGGACGTCGCCGACGGTCTCCTGGAGCCGCAGCAGCGAGGTGAAGACCCGCACGGACGCCCCGGGGACCGGCGGCGACGACGACAGCGCCGCCGACCAGTCGAAGTCCGGATGCTCCGGCATGAGGTCGCCCGCCGACTCGGGCACGGGCACGAGCACCTCCGCGGAGAGCGCCACCCGCAGGTAGTCGTCGGTGTCCCCGCCCAGGACCGCCTCGTCCAGGTCCTGGTCGACGCGGTTGCCGGGCTCGAACGACGCGGGCATCGGCCGCGGGGTCTCGACGGGCGCGGCCGAGGCGCGCAGCGCGTCACCGGGGACGGTCAGCGCGATCGGCGTGCCCGGGTCGAGGACGAGCGACCAGCCCTGCTCCGGCCAGTTCGCCGCGAGGTCCCGGAAATCGGGCATGACGAACCGGGACTGACCGACGGATTCGTGCATCCACCTCGGCGAGGTGAACGCCAGAATGGCCGGTTCGCCCTTGACCGGTATGGGACGCCAGGGGAAGTCGGGATCGCCGGGACGTGCCCCCCACGGGGTGTCCGGATCCGACGGGATCATCACCTGCGCGGACGCCAGGAGCGCGAGCAGCGCCTCGGTGTCGCCGTGCGCGGCGGCGTCCCGCATGCGCTCTTCGAGCTCGTTCTGCGGTGTGAAGCCCTCGGCGCGGCGGCTGTTCGACTCGTCGACCACCGCCGACACCAGCGGGAGCTGGGCGCCCGCCATCGTCGCCGCGACCGGAGTGTCCGGATTGATGGCGAGTGTCCACGCGGGGTCGGGCCAGTGCCGCGCGACGAGCGCGAACGGCACCCGCACGAACTCGACCCGGCCGATGACGTCCTGGAGCCGTTCCGGCGAGGTGAAGGCGGGCACCGCGGGCGTCCCCGCGATGTCGCCCGGCGTCCAGGGGAAGCCCGGACGGCTCGGCCGCGCGGAGGGGTCGGTGCCGGGCGGGACCGGGAGCAGCAGCTCGGCGGTCGCCAGCGCCAGCACGAGTGACTCCTCGTCGGCGGCCCGCACCAGCTCGGTCTCCACCGGGTTGGCGGGCAGGAACCTGGTGCGGGGCGGCGGCGCCGACGGGTCGATCGGCGCCATGTCGACGAGGGTCTCCTCGACCCGGGCCGGCCGTGGCGGCAGGCCGTCGAGGAGGGTGTGGTTCGGGTCGCCGGAAAGGTCGGAGGCGAGTTCCGCCTGGGCGGCGCGCAGTTCGTCGAGGCTCGGCATGCCCGTCACCACGACGTCCTCGGGACGGTCGGCGCCCGCCACGGGCACGTCGGCGCCCCGGCCCGTGCCGTCGGAGACGGGCTGGGCGTAACGCGGCGTGTGGGTGCTTTGTCCGCGCCCCTCCAAAGGCGACCACTCGTCTGCGGCCTCGTCCGCGGCGTCGGCCTCCCGGCTGTGAGGGAGTGCGGTGCCCTGCGCGGGCGGTTCGCCGACGGGAGCGGGCTGCCCGTGCCGGGAGTCGCCGCCCTGCGCAGGGTCCGCGGCGGGCGGGTGAACCTCGGGTTCGCCCCGGCCGTGCCGGGGGTCCCCGCCGGCCCGGTCGGTCTCCGCGGCACCGTGCCGCCCGGCCGCATCGCCTGGGCCGGACGTGGCGGCCCCGTGCGAGCCGGGTCCTCCCCGCTGCTCGGCTTCTCCGGAAGGGCCGGTCTGCGCCGGCGCTGCTCCGCCGGACCCTTGCGCGCTCGACCCTTGCGCGCTCGCCTGCGCGGCGATCCCTGAAGTTCCCTGCGTGTCTGCGGGAGAAGGCGAAGCGAAGGGCGCGCCATGCGCTTGCGCGTCGGCACCGCTTTGCGGGCCGCGCCGGTCGTCGGGGGTGACGCCTTGGGCGGCGTCGCCGGCAGGGCCGTGGAGGCCCCGGGTCGCGTCGGCGGGACCGCGCACACCGGAATCGTCCCGCTGGCCGGTTCTGTCGGCGAGATCGGGCTGTGCCGACGTGCCTGCACCGGCCCCGGGCCGACCCGCCTGGACGCCGGGGACGCCCGGGGCGAACGGCGATGCGCCTTGCGGACCGCCCGCGCCTGCGGGGGAGGCCGTGCCCTGCGCCCGCGCGTCGGTGCCGCCCTGCGGGCCGTGCGGCCCGGTGGGGACGCCTCGCGCGGCGTTGGCGGGGTCGTGGAGGGCGTTCGTGTCCGGGGCGGAGGGCGCGCCCTGCGCCGGGGCGCCGGTGCCGCGTTGCGGGTCGTGCGACGCGCCTGGGGCGGTGCCTTGTGCGGTGTCGGCGTCGGGGTCGTGCAGGGGGTTCGCACCTGGGGCGGAGGGTGCGCCCTGCGTTGGGCCGGCTGTGCTGTGTTGCGGGTTTTGCGGTGCGCCCGGGACGGTGCCCGGTGCGGCGTCGGCGGCCGGGCCGTAGAGGGCGTTCGCCCCCGTGGCGGAGGCCGCGCCTTGCGTCCGGGCGTCGCCTTGCGGTGCGTTCGGGGCGGTTTCCTGCGCGGCGCCGGCGGCGTGGAGGGTGTTCGGGTCCGTGGTGGGGGCTGTGTCCGGGGTCGGGGTGCTGGTGTTGCTCTGCGGCTGCCCGGTGGGGACGCCTTGTGCGGCGTCGGGGGTGGGGGCGTAGAGGGCGTTGGGGCCTGGGGCGGGTGCGCCTTGTGCCTGAGGGGCGGGGCTGCCTTGCGCGGTGTCGGCTGGGCCGTGGAGGGCGTTCGCGCCCGGGGCGGGGTGACCGAAGGAGGCGGGGGCGCCTTCCGCGGGGGAGGGGGCGGCTCCGCCGTAGACGGTGGGGCGTTCCGGACGGGTGGGGTCGTCGTAGGGGGCGGGGCCCTGGTCGGCGGGGGAACCGGGTGCCGGAGGAGCGTAGCCGGGGGGTGCGCCGTGGGCGGGGGACGGGTACGTGCCGGGCAGGCCGGGGCCCGTGGCGGTGGTTCCGGCGGCGTCGGGGCGTCCGTCGGCAGGGTGCGCGTGCGGTGCCCGGGAGTCGGGGGCGGGGACGCCGCCCGCCTGCGGTGCGAACCCGGGGAGGCGGTGCCCGCCGGAGACGCCGGGAGGAACCTCGCCGGGGAGGCCGCCTTGCGACGGCGTGACATCGCCGTCCGACGCCGTCGGGAAGGGGCCGCTCGGAGCGCCCGAAGGGTGCCCGCCGGTGGTCGCCGGGTCGTTCGGCGCGGTGGACGCGCCCGGCCGCTGGGCCAGCGCCTCCTGCACGTGGGGCGGGATCCCGCTCGGCACGGTCCCCGCACCGGGGAGGCCGGAACCCGCGGCCGCGCCACCCGGCGGAACGCCGGGAACCCCCGGGTTCACCCCGGTAGCGGCACTGCCGGGCGCACCGGCAGGCTCTCCGGGAAGGCCCGCGCTGCCGGGGACACCCGTGGGGTCCCCGTGGAGGGAGGGAGCGCCGGGCTGGGGCACCCCGGACCGCGGAAGGACGTCGCCCGCGTGGCCGGGGACGGGGATTCCCGGCTGCGGGGTCGTGATGCCCGGAGGGGCGACGGGCACGTCTCGGTCGGAGGCGGCGGTCTGACCTGAGGCGTCTTGACCGCTGGGGGCGGCCGCGCCGGGGAAGGCCGTAGGAGCGCCGTGCAGGGTGGGTGCGCCGGGCTGCGGCGAGGGGGTCTCCGGCGGGGAACCCGGAAGGGCCGCCGAAGGGTGAGCGGACGGCGGGGTCACGCGGTGCGGAGCCTCTGTTCCGGACGCTCCCGCGCTTTCGCCGGGCAGGGAGGCGGCACCCGGGAGGGCACCGGTCCGGCCCGGTCCATCCTGCGGACCGTGAAGGGCGCCGGGCTGCGACGTACCGGGAAGGCCGCCGACCGGAGCCGCGCCGGGGTGCGGCGCACCGGCAGGGTCCCGGCGCCCGTCCGCCCGTGCGTCGCCGACGGGCGCGGCACCCGGCGAGACGGAAGGAAGGACGGGGCCGTCTCCGCCGTGGCCGGGCACGGCCGACGCGCCGGTCCGGGCCGGTTCGCCTCGCCCGTCGGGAGCGGCCGCGCCGGGAACGGGCGGCATACCCTGCGCCGGAGCGGAACCGGGAAGTCCGGCGGACGTGTCTCCTTCGTGGCCGGGCGGGTGAGCGGCGGGCAGGCCGGGGGTGCCCGGCGCGCCGGGCACGACCTTCGGCTCACCGTGCGCGGCCGGGGCACCCGGCTGCGGCGCGGCGGGGGAGGCGGGGAGGCTGCTGGACGGTCCGGTGGCCTCGTGCGGGGCGCCGGTCCGCTCGGCGTCGTCGGGACTTCCAGGAATCGCACCGTACGGGCTGGGCATGTCCGGCTGCGGCATGGACGGAGCGGAGGCGGGGAAGGCGATGGTCGCGTCGCCGATCGGGCCGTCCGTCTGGGTGCCGCCGGTCCGGGTCGGTGCGTCACCGAGCGGAGACGGGGTGCTCTGCCGCGGTACGGCGGGCTCGGTCGGGGAGCCGAGGAGGCCGGCGGTCGCGTCTTCGGTGCGGCCCTGCGCGGCGGGGTCGCCACCGGACCGGGCGGGCGCGTCCGGCGCGCCCGGCGACGCGCCGCGAACGGGTGCCATGCCCGACTGCGGGGCGGCCCCCGGAACGCCGACGGTGAACTCGCCGGTGCCGCCGGACCGCGCCGAGGCGTCCTGCGCGTCGGGCGCCGCGGCACCGGGGCCTCCCGCGACGGCACCGTGCGGCGGCAGGCCGCCGGGCCGCGGGTCGGCGGCACCCGGCACGCCGAGGCGCGCGTCGCCGGTGGGGCCGTGCGCGGGCGGCGCGGCGGGGATTCCGCCGGACGGGGAGAGCGCGTCCGGCGCGCTCGACACGGGGGTCCGGGGAGCGCCCGGCGAGGGCGCGCCAGGCTGCGTCGCGGAGTCTCCCGGGACTTCACTGCGCGAGGCCGGGGCACTCGGCGCGCCGAGGGGCGCGGCTGCGGGGGCGGGCACGTCCTGCGGGCTCTGGGAGGCTCCCAGGACGTCACTGCGCGGTGACGAGGCACCCGGCTGGGAGGCGGGAGCACCCGGAGCGGCGAAGGGGGCGTCGGCGGGACCGCCGGTGGATCGGGCGAGTGCGTTCTGTGCGCCGGGGGCGGTCGGGTGAGGGGTTCCCGAGACGTCGCCGTGGGGCCGCGGGGCGGAACCGAGGGGCGAGACCGGGGCGGTGTGGTCCTGCGCCTGCGGGGCGGCGTCGGCCTGAGCCGCCGCGCCGGGGGCGGGGGTTTCCGGAGTCGCGCCGCCCGGCCGGGTGAAAGGCGCGGCGGGGGTGGCGGGGATGCCGCCGGACTCGGCGGGGGCGTCGCCGTGCGGCGGCTGCGGGGCCGAAGAACCCGAGGCGTGGAAAGGCGCGGCTCCGGGGTGGCCGGCTGCGGGCGGCGCGTCCTGCGCGCCGGGGCCGGAGGTCACCGGAGCGTCGCTGTCCGGGGAGGGGACACCCGGCTGCGGGACGGAAGACGAGGGGGGAAGGGCGGGGGCGCCGGGAGAAGGGGCGCGGTGGCGGGGGGCGGGGGTGGTCGGGTCGATGGGGAAGAGGTCGGTGGAGGTCTCGTCGGGGAGGGGGCCGGGGCCGAAGAGACGGACGCGGCCGGGGCGGGCGTCGCCTGCCGCGTCCTCCGGGGGGAGCCCGGAGAGGTCGGCCTGGGTGGCGGTGCCGTCGTCGGCGGTGCCGGGGCGGGACGGGTCGAAGCGGCCGTCGGAGGCGGCGGAGCCGTTCACGGTGCGCGGCGGGGTGGGCGCGGGGCCGAGGCCGTAGCGGATCTCGGCGTCGGGGAAGCGCTCGGCGGACGCGTGGCGGCCGGTCCCTTGGGGTCGGACCTCCGCGGACCGCGCGCCGACGCCGTCCGCGAAGGATCCGGCGGCGGCGCTGCCGGACGGAAGGGTGCGGGTCGGGTCGGGCGCCTCGATGCCGCGCGGCTCGCGCGCGGACGGCAGCGCGGGGGTGCCCGCGCCGAGCACGAACGGCCGCGGGTCGCCCTCGGCGAGCTGGCGCAGCAGCCACGACGGCAGCAGCGCCTGGATGGAGAGGCCCGCGTCGACCGCGAGCCACCAGCGCGGCTCGGGCCAGGCGGCGGCGACATCGGTGAGCTTCAACCGCAGGTGGTGGCGGAAGGCCGGGCCGAGCCTGGCGCGCATCGCCTCGGGCGAGGTGTAGACGAGCACATGGGTGCGGTCGTCGAGCTCCTGGGTGGGCCAGGTCGGCTGGACGGCTTCGGCGAGCACGTGCCCGGCCGTCTCCGGGGCGAGCGGGACGACCACCTCGGCGTCGGCGAGCAACCGGAAGTACCGCTCCGGATCGCCGAGCGCACCGGCCAGGCGCATCTCCAGCTCGGTGGCGGGCTGCCATTCGTCGGCCACGTTATGCAACTCCTCAGACGTCCTGCGGACCCCCTTACGCTACCGGAGTGCGCGCCGCTCCTCCCCGCTGTCCGGGGCCGTGCGGGACCGGCGCGCGGACCTCGGCGGGAGCCTCGCGGCAGAGATCCGTTTAGGGAATCATGTGGGCGTTCCTAAACATTTCGCGCAAGGGGGTCGCATGCTTCGCGGGGTCTTGGCCGCTGTGCTGGTCACGGTGGCGGCGGTGCCGGGGTGCTCGGTCGTCGACGGGGTGCTCGGCAACCGGTCCGAGGTGTGTGAGGAGACGCAGACGGCGATCGACGGGTTCGAGGCGCAGTTGAAGACGCTGCCGCCGAACGACAACGCGGCCTGGGCGAAGGCCGCGACGGACTTCGCCGGGACGCTCGACGGACTCGCGAAGAAGTCCGACGACGAGGAACTCAGCGGGGTGCTCGGCGCGCTCGCCACGTCCTGGCGCGAGGCGGGTCCCGCGGTGGCCGAGAAGGGCGACGTCGCCCAGGTGAGCGCCCTCGTGCGCGATCAGCCGGAGAAGCTCGGCGCCGCCTGCGGCGGTTGACGCCGGTCCGCTGAGGCGGGCGGCCGCGGCGTGCGTCGCCGCGGCCGCCCGCGCGTCATCGGCCGCCGCCCGCGTCCGGCTCCGCGCCGGGCTCCACTCCTGGTTCCGCCCCGTCGCCGCCATCGTCCACGGCCCCGTCGTCTCCGCCGTCGCCCTCGCCCGGGTCCTCACCGGTGCCGGGGTCGGTCTGGTCGGGGTCCTCCGGGGTCTCGCCGGTGGGCTCGCCGCTGTTCTCGCCGTCGGTCGGGGTGCTGGTGTCGGGGCCGTTGCCCGGACTCGTCGTGTTGTCGTCGTCCGGGTTGTACTGGTACTGCGGCGTGTAGTCGTAGGTGACGGGGTCGGGGAACTCCTTGACCTCCATGCCCGCGGTGGCCGTCTCCATGTACTGCCGCCACACCATCGCGGGCAGGACGCCGCCGTACGCCGAGTACGGGGACAGGTCGAGGGACTTCGACAGGTTCTTGCTCTGGAAGATGCCGACGGACGTCGACAGCTGCGGGACATAGCCGTTGAACCAGACCGCGGCGCCGCCGTCGGTGGTGCCGGTCTTGCCCGCGGCGTCGCGGTCGTACAGGTTCGCGGCGGTGCCGGTGCCGCTGTTGACGACCTGCTCCATCGCGTAGGTGGCGTCTGCCGCGGTGTCCTTGCTCATCACCCGGACGCCCTCGTTCTTGACCTTCCGCTCGACCTTCTTGCGCCCGGTGATCGACTTGATGACGTGCGGCTTGTACCAGACGCCCTCGTTGGCGAAGGCCGCGTAGGCGCCGGCCTGCTGCGCCGGGCTCACGTCGGCGACACCGAGGGGGTAGACGGCCGTGGTGTCGGCGCCGTTCGCGGTGAGCTGGGACTCGGGGATCCCGAGGCTCTCGGCCATCGCCGTCACCTTGTCGTTGCCGATCTCCTGGCCGAGCCGCACATACGCGGTGTTGGCCGAGTCCCGGGTCATCTGCACGAGGTTGAGGTAGCCGTAGCTGTGGCCCGAGGAGTTCTCGATGGCGTGGTTCCCGACCATGAGCGGAGCCGCGCCGCTGTAGGTGTCCGACAGCCGGACGCCCGACTCCAGCGCGGCGGCGAGCACGAACGGCTTGAAGCCGGATCCGGCCTGCGCCTTGAGCCCGAACGAGCTGCTCATCGCCTCCTTGAGGTAGTCGCGCCCGCCGTACATGGCGACGACCTCGCCGTTGGACGGGTCGACGGAGGTGAGGCCGATCCGCTGCTCCTTGGGCATGTCCGCGGGGACGTTGTCGGTGACGGCCTTGACCGCGGCGTCCATGAGCGGCTTGCGGAAGGTGGTGACGATGCGCAGGCCGCCGAGGGCGAGGTCCTCGTCGTCGATGCCGCGCTGCTCGCGCAGTTCCTTCTTCGCGATGTTGACCATGTAGCCGACCTGGCCGCGGTAGATGTTCTTCTGCTTCTCCTTGACCGGCACCGGGAACTTCAGCGCGTCGGCCTCGGCCTGGGTCAGGTCCTTGGCCTCGACCATGCCCTTCACCACGTACCGCCAGCGCTCCTCGACGGCGGCGCGGTTGTCCTTGGTGACCTTGCTGAACGGGGTCGGCTGCTGGATCGCGGCGGCGAGGAAGGCGCTCTGCGCGGGGTCGAGATCCTTGGCGTCGACCTTGAAGTAGGACTGGGCGGCGGCCTGGATGCCGTAGCTCTGCCTGCCGAAGTAGATGGTGTTGAGGTACTGCTCCATGATCCAGTCCTTGTCCCTGGACTGGCTCACCTTCAGCGAGACCATCACCTCCTTCAGCTTCCGGAAGATCGAGCGTTCCTGGCTGAGGCCGCTGTAGTAGTTGCGGACCATCTGCTGGGTGATGGTCGAGCCGCCCTGGACCTGCTTGCCGGTGGCGGTCGACCAGAACGCCCGGAAGGTGCCGGAGAAGGAGACGCCGGGGTCGGTCCGGAAACTGCGGTTCTCGGCGGAGATGACCGCCTCCTGGACGGGCAGGGAGATCTCCACGAGGTCGACCGGGCGCCGGTTGGTGCCCTCCTCGACGAGCACGGTCTTGCCGTCGGAGTAGTAGAAGACGTTGAGCTGCTCGCGGGCGCTGAGCTGCTGGGTCTCGGGCACCGGGGTGAGCTTGTAGGCGATGGCGAACGCGATCACGCCGAGGCCCAGCAGGACCAGGACGCTCCAGCTCAGCCGCCGCACCCACCTCCCGCGCTTGCGGGGGAGACCGGGCTGGGGCGAGGCCGCCGACGAGGAGGGCGGGCCGGGGTCGGAGGGCCCGCCGCCGTCCGCTCCGTCCGCTCCGTCGGAGGCGGCGACGGCGGCGAAGGCCGCCGTCGTGGGGAGGACCGTGTCCATGCGGGTGACCTCGGCCGGGTCGATCCGGGTGACCTCGGCGGGGTCCTCATCCGGGAAGTCGTCACGGAAGGGCGCGTAGAGATCGTCGGACTCGTCGGGGAGCGGGGCGAAGGCGCGGGTCGGATCGTCCGACTCCTGCGGTTCATCCTGGTCGACGGGCCGGGGGGCTTCGTGCGGCCCGTCCTCGTCCGGGTCGTCGAGGAAGGGGGTGTAGGCACTGGTGGGCTCGTCCAGGGAAGAGGGGGTGTCTTCGACCTTGTCGAGGGGGTCTTCCCCGGCATCGTCCGGCGCGGGCACGGACTCCTGCCGGGAGGCCGTCGGCTCCGCCGCAGGCGTTTCGCCCGTTTCGGCCGACGCGGGAGGCGTCTCGTCCTGCGCGTCGCCCGCGGGCTCGGCGTCCTCGCCGGCGTTCTCCGCGGGCTCCGGGGCCGGTTCGGGCTCGTCGTCTCCGGCACCGTCCGGACGCGCTGCGGCGGACCGCTCGGCCGGATCGGCCGTCGCGGCGTTCTCGGCAGCCCCGGGGGGCGCGGTGTCCCCCTGCGCCTCGATGCGCGCGTCGTCGCCATTCTCGCTCAAGATGCCCCCGTTACCCTTTCGTTACGCATGAAGATACCGGAACGACGGCCCGCGCGGACGCAGCGCTTCCGCACCCTGTGGACAACGCCGGAGGGGCGGCACGGCGCGAGCCGTCCGCGGGAATGCCGAGGGCGGTCGGCCCCTGCCCGGGGGGCCGACCGCCCTTGATGATCAAGCCGCGCCGAGCACGTCCACGACGAACACCAGGGTGTCGCCCTTCTCGATGCCCGCGCTCTCGTTGCCGTCGGCGTAGCCGTCCTCGGAGGGGATCACCAGCAGCAGCCGGCTGCCGACGGTGACGCCGACCAGCGCCTTGTCCCAGCCGGGGATCACGCCGCCGGTGCCGATCGGGAAGCTCGCGGTCGAACCGTTGGTCCAGCTGGAGTCGAACTCCTTGCCGTTGCGCCAGATCTTGCCCGCGTAGTTGGTGACGAGGGTCTGGCCCTTGGCGGTCACCGGGCCCGTGCCCTTGATCAGCGTCTTGACGACGAGTTCCTTGGGCGGGTCGGTCTTGGGGATCTCGACGGTCGGCGCGTCCCCGATCTTCTCGGCGGCGGTGACCTTGGGCAGGGAGTCGTCGTCCACCGCGGTCTGCTCGCCGGTGAGCTCGTACTGCTTGCTGACGACGTCGAGCACGAACACGACGTTGTCGTCCTTCGCCAGCTCGGTCTGCTCCGCGGTCTCGCCCAGCTCCGAGACGGGGATCGTCAGCAGGTAGCGGTCGCCGATCTTGGCGGTCTTGACCGCGTCGTCAAGACGCTTGAAGCCGCTGCCCTCGCCGCCGACGGGCAGGGTCGTCGCGCTGCCGTCGGTGTAGCTGCTGGACTTCTCCTCGTGCTCCTTGGCCCCGGTCCACTGGTAGGTCTCGAAGTGCACGAAGGCGGTGTCGCCGTCCTTCAGCGCGTCGCCGGAACCGGAGATCAGCTTCTCGGTCTTGCCCTTGGCGTACGGCTCGACCTCGGGCCAGGAGATCTTGGGGTCCTTGCCGAACGCGCCGGTGACGGTGAAGTCCTCTTCCGGCCGGGTGAGCGCCCAGGCCCCGCCGCCCACGCCCGCGACGACGGCGAGCACGAGGACGCCGATGCCGGTCTGCTTGATCCGCCGCTTGCGCAGTTCGGCCTTGTTGGCCGGACGCTTCAGCGACCCCTTGCCGCGGTTGATCCCGTGCGGGGTGAAGCTGGTCCGGCTGATGTCCCGGGCGTCCGGCAGCTTCACGCTGGGGGTCTTGTCACTGTCCGACATGGTCCTCAGATCTTCCGGTCGACGACGTCAGGCGAGGGGGCGGCCCACACTCTGTCAGGTCCGTCCTAAGGACGGAGTGAAATCACCTCAAAATACCGGCAGGAGTGCCTTGCCCCCGCCGGTCCGGTCCCACCCTCCCACGGGTGGCCTCGACCGTCTCCCCCCTGTGGGCGCGCACCGGGACCGTGTCAGGGATGAATCGGGCGGAAACCTGCTGTTGGTTGCGCCGCGCATACCCTAAACTCGCTTCCCAAAACAAGCGCCCATAGCTCAGCTGGATAGAGCAACGGACTTCTAATCCGTCGGCCGGGGGTTCGAATCCCTCTGGGCGCGCTGTTCTGGGGCCCGTCGTCGCTGTTGATCTGGCACGGCGGGCCTTTGCATGGGCAGCGTCATGTCCGAAAACCGCCGGTCAAGGGTCCGCCGATCACGCAGACTGGAGGGGTGACGCAGACGGATGAGGCCCGCTACCAGGCGGTTTGCGGGCGAGACGGCAGATTCGACGGCGAGTTCTTCCTCGGCGTGCGGACCACCGGCGTCTACTGCCGTCCGAGTTGTCCGGCCACGACGCCGAAGCGCGAGAACGTCGGCTTCTATCCGACGGCGGCGGCCGCGCAGGCCGCGGGCTTCCGGGCGTGCAAGCGGTGCCGGCCGGACGCGGTGCCGGGATCGGCGGCCTGGCAGGCGCGCGCGGACGTGGTGGCGCGTGCGATGCGGCTGATCGGGGACGGCACGGTCGACAGGGAGGGCGTCGTGGGGCTCGCGGCCCGGCTCGGGTACAGCCCGCGGCAGCTCCAGCGGCAGCTCGTCGCCGAGGTCGGGGCGGGGCCGCTGGCCCTGGCCCGCGCCCAGCGCGCGCACTCGGCCCGCGTCCTCCTCCAGACGACCACGCTGCGTGTGACGGACGTCGCCTTCGCGGCGGGCTTCGCCAGCGTGCGGCAGTTCAACGACACGATCCGCGCCGTCTACGCCCTGACGCCGACCGCTTTGCGGGACACGGGGCGCCGCGCCCTCACCGCCGCGGCCTCCGGCATCCCTCTGCGACTCGCCTATCGGGGGAGATACGCGGCGGGCCCTGTCCTCTCCTTCCTGGCGGCGCGTGCGATCCCCGGGGTGGAAGAGGTGACGGGCGAAGAGGGCAGACGCACCTATCGCCGGACCCTTGCGCTGCCCGGAGGTCCCGCGCTCGTCACGGTCCTGGAACCCCGCAAGGAGACGGGTTGGCTCGACTGCACCGTCTCGCTTACGGATCTCCGTGACCTGTCTTCGGCGACCCAGCGGGTGCGCAGGCTGTTCGACCTGGACGCCGACCCGTACGCCGTCGCCGAGAGCTTCGCCGACGACCCGCTCCTGGGGCCGCGGCTCTCGGAGGTCCCCGGGCTGCGCTCTCCCGGCGCGGCGGATCCCGACGAGCTGGCCTTCCGTGCCGTGCTCGGCCAGCAGGTCAGTGTGACGGCGGCCCGGACGCTGGGGGCAAGGCTCGTCGCCGCCTATGGGACGCCCCTGGCGGTCCCCTCCGGCACGCTCACCCATCTCTTCCCCGCTCCCTCGGCCCTTGCCGGGGCGTCCATGGACGCCGTGGGCATGCCCGCCTCCCGTCGTGAGGCAGTGCGCGCGCTTGCAGCGGCCCTCGAGTCGGGGGAAGTGGCCCTCGACCCCGGCGCCGACCGCACCGAGGCGGAGAAGTCCCTGCTCGCGGTCCGCGGCGTCGGGGCCTGGACGGCGGCCTACATCCGCATGCGCGCGCTCGGCGACCCCGATGTGCTCCCGCCCGGCGACGTCGTCCTGCGGCGCGCGCTGGCCGCCGCGGGGGCGGCCGACCCGGCCCGCTGGGCGCCGTGGCGCAGTTACGCGACCCATCTGCTGTGGCGCTCGGCCGCGGCCAACCGAAGGAAGGCATCATGACGGTCCACACGACGGTCGCCGGCCCGATCGGCGATCTGCTGCTCGTCGGCACGGCCACCGAGGACGGGCTGGCGCTCGCCTCGCTGACGCTGCCGGAGCACCGCTGGACCCCGGCGGATCCCGGCGTCCGCGACGACGGCCCGTTCCGCGCGCTCCGGGACCAGCTCGACGCCTATTTCGCCGGGGAGCTCAAGGACTTCTCCTATACCCCCGCCCTTTGCGGCACGCCCTTCCAGCGGCAGGTGTGGGCCGCCCTGGACGCCCTGCCTTACGGCGCGACGACCACCTACGGGCGCCTGAACTCCGCGCTGGGCGGCTCGCCCGCCAGGGCCAGGGCCGTGGGGGTGGCGATCGGCGCGAACCCGGTGTCGATCCTGCGCCCCTGCCACCGGGTCGTCGGGGCCGACGGATCCCTGACGGGCTACGCCGGAGGGCTCGCGGCCAAGCACGCGCTCCTGACCCTGGAGGGCGTGCTTCTGTGACCTCCGCTCTCGCCGTCCCGCGATGGGGTATCACTCTCCGTAGTCAAGGGAGAGGGGGCGGCGATGCGGGTGCTCGTCGCGGGGGCGACAGGGGTCATCGGCAGGCGGCTGGTGCCGCTGCTGGCGGGGACGGGCCACGAGGTGTTCGCGCTGTCGCGGACGCCCGTGCCCGCCCAGGGGCCTTCGGTGTGGCCGCTCGCGGTCGACGCGCTGGAGGCCGACGAGCTGCGCAAGGCGGTCCGTGAGGCGCGGCCGGACGCGGTGGTGAACCTCCTCACCGCGATCCCCGCCGCGCTCGACCCGCGCCGGATGGAACGCGCGTTCGCCCAGACGAACCGGCTGCGCACCGAGGCGACCAGGACGCTCCTGGACGCCGCCCGCGAGGCGGGGACGCCCCGGATCATCGGCGAAGGCGTCGCGTTCGCCTACGACCCCGACGGCACGGGCCCGGCCGACGAGGACGCGCCGCTCTGGCACGACCCGCCGAAGCAGTTCGCCACAACCCTGCGGGCCCTGGTGGAGATGGAGGCGCTCACCCACGCCGCCGACGGCCTCGTCCTGCGGTTCGGCCACCTGTACGGGCCCGGCACTGGGTTCGGCCCCGAGGGGTGGGTCACCGCGCAGGTCCGGGAGCGGCGGATCCCGGTGGTGGGGGAGGGGACGGCCCGGTTCTCCTTCGTGCACGCCGACGACGCGGCCAGGGCCGTCGCCGCCGCCCTCACCACCTCGGTGACGGGCTCGCTGAACATCGTGGACGACGACCCGTCTCCGGTCTCGGAGTGGCTGCCCGCCCTCGCGGGCCTCCTGCGCGCCGATCCTCCGCACCACGTGCCGACGCCCGTGGCGCGGCTCGTCACGGGCGCGTGGGGCGTCGCGTTCTTCACCAGGCTCAGGGCCGCCGCCAACGGACGGGCCAAGGACGAACTGCCGTGGCGGCCGTACTACGCCTCGTGGAGGGACGGCTTCGAGGCCGACCTGGGGGCGGGCCGCTCCTGAGCCCGCCACTCTTCGGCGAGCAGCGCGTAGCCGTAGGAGTCGAGGATCTCTCCGGAGGAGTGCACGGAGTCCTTGAGCGTGTGCTGCTCCCGGCGCATCCCGAGCTTCTCCATGAGCCGCCAGGACGGGGTGTTGCCGGTGAAGCAGAACGCGGTGACGCGGTGCAGGGACAGGTCCTCGAAGGAGATCCGCAGAAGCTCGCGGGCCGCTTCGGAGGCGTAGCCGTGCCCCTGGGCGTCGGGGGCGAGGCACCAGCCGATCTCCGCCTGGCGGAGCGGGTCCTCCGGCGCGGGGAACTGCGCCCACACGTCGCCGAGGCGCAGCATGAGGTCGCCGATGATCTCCCCGTCGCGCTCGATGACGAGCAGGCCGCCGAGGCGCGTGGGATCGCTGTACTTCTCCGCGAAGGCGGCGAAGTCGTGGTCGCCGCCCGAGAGCCACCATCGGACGGACTCCAGGTGCCGGTAGCGGTCCCAGATGGGGGCGGTGTCGGCGGGGCCGGCGCGGCGGATGAGGAGTCGCGGGGTGGTCACGGGCCAGGTGAGGTCGTCAAGGGAGGGCGGCATAAACATCATGTTTACCTCCGTTCGTCAGCATTCGCTGCAGGTCAGGGGAAGATCACGCCGGGGTTGAGCAACCCGGCGGGGTCCAGCGCGGCCTTGACGGCGCGCAGCGCGGCGATCTCGGCGGTGCTCCGGGTGAGGGTCAGGTAGGCGGCCTTGGCGCGGCCCACGCCGTGCTCGGCGCTGATCGTGCCGCCCAGCCCGGCGACCCGGGCGAGGATCGCGGTGGACGGGTCGGTGGTGCCGCCCAGGAGGTTGACGTGCACGTTCGCCTCGGCGAGGTGCCCGAACAGGACGGGGACGGCGTCCCCGGCGAGGCGGGGGACGTCGGCGAGGAAGGCGGGCAGGGCGGGCAGCGGTACGCCGACGTCGAGCTTCCGGGCCGCCCCTTCGGCCCGGATGGCCTCGGCGTGCGCCTCCCGGTAGGTCCACAGGCGGTGCCGGTCGGAGGGGTCGGCCGCGACGACGGTCTCCGGGGCGTCCACGTCGGCCAGCGCCTCGTGCAGCTCCTCGGACGGGTCCTCCGCCGCGGCGCACTCGACCAGGACGTAGAAGGCGTGCTCCTGGCGGGTCGGCGCAGGCAGCCCGGTGTGGCGGCGCACCAAGGCGAGGCCCTCGGGGAGGAAGAACTCGGCGGACTCCAGGGAGCCGACCGCGCGCAGCCGTTCCAGGGCGGCCAGGGCGGCTTCGGGGCTGGGGAGTCCCAGAAGGGCGGTGGCCCTGCGCGTCAGATAAGGCACCAGGCGCAGGCGGGCCGCCGTGATGATGCCCAGGGTTCCCTCGCTGGCGGCGAACGGGAGGTCGAATCCGGTGTTGTCCTTGGGCAGCCCGTCCAGGCGGGAGATGACGGACCCGTCGGCGAGGACGGCCTCCACGCCGACCACGTTGGCCTTGGTGGTGCCGTGGCGGAGCACCCGCTCGCCGCCCGCGTTGGTGGCGATCATGCCGCCGATCGTCGCGGAGTCGCGCGGGGTGAGGTCCACGCCGAAGTCCAGGCCCGCGGCCCGCGCGTGCCGCTGGAGATCGGAAAGGACGGTCCCCGCCCCGGCCGTCACCTGCCGGGCCGCCTTGTCCACGGGGCCTAGCGCGCTGAGGCGCCGCAGTGAGACGACGACCTCGCCGTCCATCGGGACGCCGCCGCCGACGAGGCCGGTGTTGCCGCCCTGCGGGACCACCGGGACGCCCTCCGCGGCGCAGATCCGCAGCACCTCGGCGACCTCGGCCGCCGAGCCCGGCCGGACGACGAGCCGGGCACGGCCCCGCCACCGCCCCGTGAAGTCCGTCTCGTACCCGGCCATGACGGACGGGTCGACGACTACCTGGGTCACCTTGGAGAGGAGGTCCGCGAGCATGCCTCCGATTGTCGTGCATTACGGTCGTGGCTTGTGGTGAGGACGGGGACGACGGCGCGGGCCGCGGGACTGCTGCTCGGCGCCGGGCTCGACGCGCTGCTCGGCGATCCGCGGCGCGGGCATCCCGTCGCCGGGTTCGGCAGGGCGGCGGCGGCGCTGGAGAAGGCCATCTATCGGGACGACCGGGCGCGCGGCGCGCTCTTCACCGGGATCTGCGCGGGCACCGTGCTCGGCGCCGCGGTGCTGGCCGAGCGGGCCGGACGGGACCGTCCGGTGCTCCGCTGCCTGACGACCGCGGCGGCCACCTGGGCCGTTCTGGGCGGCACGTCCCTGGCCCGCGAGGGCGAGATCATGGCCAGGCACCTCGAGGGCGGGCACCTCGGCGCGGCCCGGCTGCGGCTGTCGCACCTGTGCGCCCGCGACCCCTCCGGCCTCGACGGGCCGGCCCTGGCCCGCGCGACGGTCGAGTCCCTCGCCGAGAACACCGGTGACGCCGTGGTCTCCCCGCTCTTCTGGGGAGCCGTCGCGGGCGTCCCCGGGCTCGCCGCCTACCGCGCGCTGAACACGCTCGACGCCATGGTCGGCTACCGCAGCGCCAGGTACGCGAACTTCGGCTGGGCCTCGGCCAGGCTCGACGACGCCGCCAACTGGCTCCCCGCCCGGCTCACGGGCGCGCTGACGGTCCTCGCCGCCCCCGCCGTCACCCCGGTCTCCGGCGGGCGGCTGCGCGCGTCGGCCGAAGCGTGGCGGGTGCTGCGCCGCGATGGCGCCCGGCACCCCAGCCCGAACGCCGGGCGCTGCGAGGCGGCCGCGGCGGGCGCGCTCGGGGTGCGGCTCGGCGGCGCGAACACCTACGCGGGCGAGGTCGAGACCCGGCCCGCGCTCGGCGACGGCAGGGATCCCGACGTCCCCGACATCCGCCGCGCGGTCCGGCTGACCCGGGCCGTCTCGGCGGCCGCGGTCGCGGCGTCCGCCGGGCTCGCCTTCGCGCTGGGCCGCGCCCGCCACGGACGGGCCAGGTGAGCGCCCTGCCGCGCGGCTCGGTGCTGATCGCGGGCACGACGTCGGACGCGGGCAAGAGCGTGGTCGTCGCCGGGATCTGCCGGTGGCTGGCCCGGCGCGGGGTGCGGGTCGCCCCGTTCAAGGCGCAGAACATGTCGCTGAACTCGATGGTCACCGCCGACGGCGCGGAGATCGGCCGGGCGCAGGTGATGCAGGCGCAGGCCGCGGGCGTCGAGCCGACCGCGCACTTCAACCCGATCCTGCTCAAGCCCGGGAGCGACCGGCGTAGCCAGGTCGTCGTACGGGGCCGTCCGATCGCCGACGTGGACGCGCTGGAGTACTACGCGTTCAAGGACCGCCTCAAAGAGGTCGCCCTGGAGAGCTACCGGGCTCTGCGCGAGGAGTACGACGTCGTCGTCTGCGAGGGGGCGGGCAGCCCCGCGGAGATCAACCTCCGCCGGGGCGACATCGCGAACATGGGGCTGGCCCGTGCCGCCGACCTGCCCGTCCTCGTCGTGGGGGACATCGACCGGGGCGGCGTGTTCGCGGCGCTGTACGGGACGGTCGGGCTGCTGGAGCCCGCGGACCAGGCGCTCGTCTCGGGGTTCGTCATCAACAAGTTCCGCGGCGCGCGCGAGCTCCTCCAGCCCGGCATCGACCAGATCACGGCGCTCACCGGACGGCCCACCCTCGGCGTCCTGCCCTGGCTGGACGGCCTGTGGCTCGACGTGGAGGACTCCCTGGGACTCGACGCCGCCCGGCCCGCCACGGGCACCCCCCACGGCGAGGAGCCTTTGCGGGTCGCCGTGCTGCGCTTCCCGCGCATCTCCAACTTCACCGACCTCGACGCCCTGTCCTGCGAGCCCGGCGTCTCCGTCCGCTTCGTGACCGGCCCCGGCGAGCTCGCCGACGCCGACCTCATCGTGCTCCCCGGCAGCCGCGCCACGGTCGCGGACCTGGCCTGGCTGCGCGACCGCGGGTTCGCCGCCGCGCTCGCCGCGACGGACAAGCCGGTCCTCGGCGTCTGCGGGGGCTACCAGATGCTCGCCCGCACCATCGCGGACGACGTGGAGTCGGGGAAGGGCATGGTCGAAGGGCTGGGCCTGCTGCCGACCACCGTGCGGTTCGAGAAGGACAAGGTCCTCGCCCGTCCCGAGGGCGAGCACTACGGCTATCCGGTGCGCGCCTACGAGATCCACCACGGCCGTGTCACCGTCCACGGAGGCACCCCCTTCCTGGACGGGTGCAGGCAAGGACGTGTCTTCGGCACCACCTGGCACGGCGCTCTGGAGAACGACGCCTTCCGCCGCGCGTTCCTCGCCGAGACCGCCGAGCTGGCGGGCCGCAGGTTCGTCCCCGCCCCCGGCACCTCCTTCGCCGCCCTGCGCGAGGCCCAGCTCGACGCGCTCGCCGACCTCGTGGCCGACCACTTGGACGGGCCGGCCCTGGACGCCCTCATCACGTCCGGAGCCCCTGCCGGGCTGCCCCTGCTTCCGCCGGGCGGCGTCCCCCACCAGCCGCTATCGTGAGCGCGAACTCCAGCCGCAAAGGAACGCCGATGACCGATCCGTATGACCTGATCGTCCCGATCCCGGGGGCACGGGTTCCGGTCGACATCCGGCTGGACTTTCCGCCGCTCCCGGAGGACACCCCTATCCGGGAGCCCTTCGCGGCCGGCCTCTACCTGTCCTATGGCGTCGACCTGCCCCCGGGCGACGACGGCAGGCCCCGGGTGGAGCCGGTCACCCCGCGCCGCCTCGCCGAGCGCGGCATGCGCGCCGAATCGCTGCGCGAGCGGGCCGCGGGCAACCTGCGGGCGCGCCGCCCCGACCTCGCGCTGAACTGGTTCCCGGACGTGCGCGCGGTGACCGTCACGGTCGGCGGCGACCTGGAGGCGGGGCTGCTGCTGGACGAGGCGTTCCTCGACAAGCTCGCCGGGGAGGTCGACGGCGACCTCGTCGTCGGGGTCCCGGCCCGCGACGTCTTCACCGCGACCGGCTCCCGCGACACCCAGGGCCTCGCCAAGCTCCGCTGGGTCGCCGACCGGGTCTGGGCCCGCGGCGACCACCTGCTGTCGCCGAGCCTCCTGCTCAGGACCGCCGAGGGCTGGGTCCCGCTGCCGGGGTGAGGGCCAGCGCCCGCAGGCCCGCGTGGAAAAGACGGATGTCTCCGTCGCCGAACACCGCGCGCTGGACCACGAACCCGTGGATGAGCGCCACGAGCATCCGCACCACGGCCGTCGGGCGCACCTCGCGGGTGATCATCCCGGCCCGCTGGTACAGCTCGACGTACCAGAGCAGCGCGCGGGCGAACCCGGCGTAGGACCCGTCGAACCTCTCCTCGCGCACCGAGGCCCGCACGACCGCGCCCCACACGCGCAGCGCGAGCACCGGGAAACCGTCCTCCACGTGCCGGAACACCGCGACGGGGCTGGGCAGCGGGCCGAACGCCGCGGCGAAGGCGGCGGCCACCTCGCGCTCGGTCTCGGCGGCGACCCTCTCGATCAGCTCGTCGATCCGCCCGTCCCGCTCCCCGGGCCGGCCCCGCGCCTCGGGGCACGGGTCCCGCGACGGAGCGGGCGGGGGACACGTGGTGTCGCGGCGGCTCTCGCGGGACATGCAGGTAGGTTTCCATACCGGTGGGTAGCCCGCACTAAAGTGCAGGTCGACAACACGTAGACTGCCGGAAAAGCGGAGCGGAGGAGATCCCGTGCCGTGTGGCCTGTGCGGGGACATCATCCCGCTCGAGGTGGTCCGCTGCCCTGCGTGCGGCGCCTGGTCGCGCCGCCGCGACTTCCGGGCGCTGGGCATCGGCCTGTTCATGCTGCTGGGATTCAACGCCTTCCTCGCCATGGGCTCCTCGGTGAGCCTGCTGCGCCTGGCGTCCGAACTCGACGGCACGAGCTCGCTGTCCTACGACCCGGGGTCGGTCTCCACCACCCTCGCCGGCTACCGGGACGTCTTCGTGGTGTCCCTGTGCCTCGCCGTCGTCACCGGGGTGCTGTTCCTCGCCT
This sequence comes from Actinocorallia herbida, assembly GCF_003751225.1. NCBI lineage: Bacteria > Bacillati > Actinomycetota > Actinomycetes > Streptosporangiales > Thermomonosporaceae > Actinocorallia > Actinocorallia herbida. Next base: position 7,832,862 of record NZ_RJKE01000001.1, on the reverse strand, counting down.
GGCTGTGGCAGGCGCACGGGCAGACGCTCGACAAGGTGCGCGGCCACCGGCTGTGGACGGTCGGCGCCTGGTTCGTCCCGCTGGCCAACCTGTGGCTGCCGCCCCGCCTCGTGCTCGAGGTGTGGCTCGCCAGCGGCAGGTATCCGCTGCCGCGCAGGCACGGCGTGAGCGTCGTGGTGATGGCCTGGTGGTCGAACCTGCTCGCCGCCGTCGGCCTGGCCCAGCTCTTCCCCTCGATGCACGCCGCGACCCTCGCCGACGCGAGGTTCGCGGTCCAGATCGGCACCGCGGGCGCGGCCACGCTGGGCCTCGCGGCGACCCTGGCGATGGCCGTGGTCTTCCATGTGACGCTGCTCCAGCTGCGGGTGCCGCCCGCCCGCCCGGCCCAGGGCTGAGCGCTCACCGCCAGACGCGCGACAGGGTCCACTCGTCGGTCTCCGGCGTGTGCCGCAGCTCGTAGACGCCGCTCTCGCGGTCCGGCGACGCCTCGACGCGCCAGAACCGCCGCTCGACGGGCTCGGCCGACTCCGGGTGCTGCTCGCGCCACCAGTCCCGGCTGACGATCCAGTGCTCGAGGACGCGGCGGACGACGAAGAGCCTGTCGCGCCACACGAAGCGGCGGGGCAGGCCGTCCGGCCCGGTCCACACGGTGACCGGCTCGCTCAACGGGCTCATCGTTCGAAAACACTATCGAACGCGGACCGGGATCGCCAAGCCGGTCGGTCCGGTCCGTCGCAGGTCCGGCCCCGGTCGGGACGGCATCCGGCCATGCCCGTGCCGACCCTTGCGGCGCCGAGTGGTCTTCCGCACCCTTACCATGACGGCGGCTGGGACAGCGCGTGGAGGGAGAAGCCGTGGCGGCGGTGACGGTGGCAGGCGGCCTTCGGGAGCTCAAGAAGCACCGGACGAGACTCGCCCTCGTGGACGCCGCGCTCGACCTGTTCCTGAGCCGGGGCTACGAGAAGACGACGATCGACGAGATCGTCGCGGCGGTCCCGGTGTCCCAGCGGACGTTCTTCCGGTACTTCGCCGCCAAGGAGGACGTCATCCTCGGCGTCGTCGCCGACTTCGACGCGCGGACGGTGGAGGCGGTCCGCGCCCGTCCGGTTCACGAGGGCCCGGTGACCGCGCTGCTCGCCGCGCTGCGCGCGGTGCTGCACACGGTGGAGCCCGCCCCGGCCGCGGAACTCGAGCGGATGCGGCGGCTGCGCCAGGTGCTGGAGACCAACCCCGCCCTCATCGCCGCGCAGCACGCCCGCCACCAGGTCAGCGCGCGGGTGCTGACCGCGGAGCTCGCCGCCCGGATGGGCCTGGACGCGGGGCTGTGCGGTCCGGCCGGCCTGCGGCCCCGGTTGCTGGCGGCGATGTTCTACGCGGCGGTCCGGGTCGGGTTCGAGGACGCCGCGTGCCGCGAGGTCTTCGATCCGGCCGAGGTCGTCGCGCGTGTGGAGGAGGCGGTGGGAGAGGCGCTCAGCGGTCTCCGGGAAGATTGGGTGGGCGGTCCGGGTTGCCCCGGGCACGGCAGTACCTGACTTCTCTCCAGGAGGAACGATGCGCGCGATCGTCGTCGCCGAGCACGGCGGACCCGAGGCCCTCGCCGAGCGGGAGGAGCCGGTGCCGGTGCCGGGACCGCGCGACGTGCTGATCCGGGTGGCCGCGGCGGGCGTGAACTACATCGACACCTACTACCGCTCCGGCCACTACCACCGGGACCTGCCTTTCACGTTGGGCGAGGAGGCCGCGGGGACCGTCGAGGCGATCGGCGCGGAGGTCGCCGACTTCGAGATCGGCGACGTGGTCGTCACCTCCACCGCGCGCGGCGGCTACGCCGAGTTCGCGCTCGCCGACACCGACCGCGTGGTGCCCGTGCCCGCGGAGGTCACGCCGGAGCAGGCCGCCGCGGCGCTGCTCCAGGGCATGACGGCGCACTACCTCACGCACGACACCTTTCCCGTCGGGGAGGGCGACACGGTGCTGCTGCACGCCGCGTCGGGCGGGGTGGGGCTGCTGGTCACCCAGCTCGTCAAGCTGCGCGGCGGCCGTCTCATCGGCACGGTGTCCACGCCGGAGAAGGAGAAGCTCGCCCGTGACGCGGGCGCCGATGAGGTCATCGGCTACGCGGACTTCCCGGCGCGCGTACGCGAGCTGACCGACGGCCGCGGTGTGGACGTCGTCTACGACGGGGTCGGCAAGGACACCTTCGACGGCAGCCTCGCCTCGCTGCGCCCGCGCGGCCTCCTCGCCCTGTTCGGCGCGGCCAGCGGCGCGGTCACCGGCCTGGACACCGGACGGCTGGCGAGCGCGGGCTCGGTCTTCCTCACCCGGCCGACGCTCGTGCACTACACCCTGACGGTCGCGGAACTGCGGGAGCGGGCAGCCGCGGTGTTCGGCCACGTCGCCTCGGGCGCCCTCGACGTCCACATCGGCCGGACATATCCGCTGTCTGATGCCCGAATCGCCCACGAAGATCTCGAAGGTCGGCGTACTACCGGTAAGTTGCTCCTCGTCCCCTGAGCCGACCCCCGGCCCGCTCGCCCTCCCGAGGAGCGCCCATGTCCCAGGACCCGCAGCTGATCGGCCCCTACCGACTGCTCGACCGGATCGGGCGCGGTGGCATGGGGACGGTCTACCTCGCCGAGGACGCCGAAGGCGCGCGCGTCGCCGTCAAGGTGATCAACGCCGAGCTGGCCGACGAGGCGGCCTTCCGGGAGCGGTTCCGCCGCGAGGTGACGGCCGCGCGCAGCGTCCGCAGGTTCTGCACCGCGAGCGTGCTCGACGCGAACCTGGAGAACGACCCGCTCTACGTCGTGACCGAGTTCGTCGACGGCCCGAACCTGGACGACCACATCCGCCTCTCCGGGCCGATGCGCGGCTCGTCGCTGGAGCACCTCGCCGTAGGCGTGGCGACCGCGCTGTCGGCCATCCACGGCGCGGGCATCGTGCACCGCGACCTCAAGCCGGGCAACGTGCTGCTGTCGCAGCTCGGCCCGCGCGTCATCGACTTCGGCATCGCCCGCGCGCTCGACACGACGTCCAACGCCACCCGGACCGGCACGTTCGTCGGCACCCCCGCCTACATGGCGCCCGAGGTGATCCGCGGCGAGGAGGCCACACCCGCGGCCGACATCTGGGCGTGGGGCTGCGTCGTGGCGTTCGCCGGGACGGGCGTCGCGCCCTTCGCCGCCTCGAACATCCCGGCGATCCTCTACCAGGTCACCCAGGGCGAGCCGAACCTCGAAGGGCTGGACGCCTCGGTCCGCGAACTCGTCGAGCTGGCGCTGAGCCGCGACCCCGCGCGACGGCCGAGCGCCCAGAGGCTGCTGGAACTGCTCACCGGCCAGCCCGACGTCGACCTCGCCAGGGTAGCGCCGACCGTCGAGGCCGCCGCGTGGCCGAGCGGGCCGACCGTGCGGGACACCGTGCCGCCTCCCGTGCTCGCCGCGCCCACGGCGGCGCCCGGCGCCCTCGCGGCCGCGCCCGCGCAGGACGCCTGGTCGATGCTGCCGCCGCCCTCCCCGCCGCCCGCGCACGACCCCGCGCCCGGGGCCTCGGCCGCCAAACGGCCCAATCGCAGCCACCGGCGCTACCTGCTGGTCGGCGCGGCCGCCGCGCTGGTCGCGGTGGCCGCCGGCGTGCTCCTGGTGCGCACCGGCAACGGCGTGCCGGACTCGGTGGAGAGCTGGAGCGACGACTTCGGCAGCGTCGGAGGCTGGCCGGACGACTACAACAAGCTGCGGGCCTATTCGGGCGGCGGTTACCAGATGAAGACGGCCAAGCTCGACCTGGTGGTCCAGTCGCTCGCGCCGGTGAAGGAGGAGCCGCCCGCGCGGACCCTGCTGTCGGTCGACCTCAAGACGTCGGGCACGGCCAGCGCGAAGACCGGACTCGTGTGCGCAGGCCCGAACGCCACCGAGATCGACGGCTACCAGTTCCTCCTGCGCACCGACGGCAACGGCGCCGTGCTGCGGCGCGTCGTCTTCCCCGAAGGCGCCACCGAGGAGAGCACCAAGGAACTGGCGGTCTCCGACTCCGTGCCCGGCTTCGACGCGGGCGAGACGAACCGGGTCCAGGCCGCGTGCGAGGCCGACCGGGAGGCGGGCACCATGCGGTTGCGCCTGTGGGTGGACGGCGACCTCGTCCTGGAGCACCTCGATCGGGAGACCCCGCTGCTGACCGGCCAGGCCGGCCTCATCGCCATGCAGGGCGATTGGGACGAGAAGGGGGTCGTCGCGGACTTCGACAACTTCGAGATCCGCGAGATCCGCGACTAGGCGCCGCCTCCCCGGCCGAGCCGCCTCCCCGAGTTCGGCGAAGCACCCGGGGAGGCCACCCGTCGTGTTCGGCGTCGGACGGGACGGGCGGCTCCCGTGCCTCGTCCTCCGCCACTCGTGCCGGGCTAGGCGTCCACGAGGTTGCGGATCGCCTTGAGGGTCGGCTCGTCCTTGACGCCCGCGACGAGCAGGGTCGTCACGGGGCTCGCCTTCCACAGTTCGAGGCGCTCGGCGATGCGCTCCAGCGGGCCGAGCAGCGAGATGGAGTCGGCGAGGGCGTCGGGCACCGCCTTGATCGCCTCGTCGCGGCGTCCGGCCATGAACAGCTCCTGGACGCGCGCGGCCTCCTCGGCGAAGCCGAGCCGGCCGATGAGGTCGAGGTGGAAGTTCTTGTCCTTGGCGCCCATGCCGCCGATGTAGAACGCCAGCGGCACCTTGGCCCACGTCAGGGCCTCTTCCAGCGGGGCCACCACGGTGGTGACCGTCGCGGTGATCTCGAATCCGGGCTTGCGGCCCGCCAGCGAGCCCCCGAAGACCTCCTCGATCTTCTCCGGGTCGCAGAACAGCGGAAGCCACCCGTCCGCCTGCTCGGCCGCCAGGGCGACGTTCTTGGGCCCCTCCGCCCCCAGGTAGACGGGGATGTCGGGGCGCAGCGGACGGGTGATCGACTTCAACGGCTTGCCGAGGCCCGCACCGCCCGGATAAGGAAGCGGGTAGTGCGGGCCGTCATTGACGACGGGCGCCTCGCGCGCCCAGATGTCGCGCACGATGCGCAGGTACTCGCGGGTCCGGGCCAGCGGCCGGGGGAACGGCACGCCGTACCATCCCTCCACGACCTGCGGGCCCGACGCCCCGAGGCCCAGGATCACCCGCCCGCCGGACAGCGCGTCCAGGGTGAGCGCGTGCATCGCCGTCGCGGCGGGGGTCCGGGCGGACATCTGCACCACCGCGGTGCCCAGTCTGATGCGCGACGTGCGCGCGCCGTACCAGGCCAGCGTGGTGAAGGCGTCCGATCCGTACGCCTCGGCGGTGAACACCGAGTCGTATCCCTGCCGCTCGGCGGCCAGCACCGTCTCGGTGGCGTCCTCCGGGTCGCGCTGCCAATAGCCGACGTTGATCCCGAGCTTCACGTGTCCCGCACCTCCAGATAACCCCAGACAACCGCAGTCTGGAGACTAGAACACGTTCCAGTTATTCTGAAACCCCCCGGAGGAGGTCGGTGAATCCGGCGGGGGAGAGCAGCACGGTCGGCAGGGAGGGGTTCTTGGAGTCGCGGATCGCGCACGCGCCACCGGGGAGCGCGGCGACCTCGACGCACTGGTCTCCACTGCCGCTGTACGAGGACTTGCGCCAGATGAGCTGAGCCACGAATTTACTCCTTAGCCGCCTCGGCCAGCAGCCGGACGGATTCTGCGGGGGAAAGCGCCTCGTCTTCGATGCGCTCGAACCGGGTTCTGTGTTGGGTTATTGCCTCTGCGCTCTCGACGTACACGTCGCCCATGGTGCCTTCTACGTAGGCGATATCAGGGTCGGCGGGGTCCTGGAACGACAGAATGGTGAACCGGCCGTCGAGTCCGGCATGGGCGCCGGACGCGTACGGCATCACCTGGATCGTCACGTTCGGCCGGTCCGCAGCCGTCACCAGGGCGAGCAACTGCTCCCGGATGACGGAATCGCCGCCGATCGGCCGGCGTACCGCGGACTCGTCAAGGATGACGTGCAGGTGTGGTGCGTCTTCGCGGTCGAGCAGGGCCTGGCGCTGTTTGCGCGCGTGGATCCTGCGGTCGATGTCGGCCTTCGACGGCAGGAACCGCCCGGCGGTGATCACCGCGCGGGCGTAGTCCTCGGTCTGGAGCAATCCGTGGACGAGCTGGGAGTCCCAGTTGCGGATCTCCGAGGACTCGTCCTCCAAACCGACATAGGAGCCGCTGAAGACGTCCACGTAAGCAGTCCACCAGCCCATCTGGCGGGCTTCGCGGGAAAGGGTGAGCAATGCGTCTCTGTCGGGGCTGGTGACCCCGTACAGGTCCAGGAGTTCGGCGACGTCGCGCGGCCGGGTCTGGCCGGTCTCCAGGCGGGACACGGTCGCGCGCGACCAGCCGAGCCGGTCGGCGACGTCTTGCAGGGTGAGGCCTTGGTTCTCACGAAGGCGTCGAAGCTCGCGCGCCAAGCGGCGCCCTCGTACGGTCGGACGGTAAGTCATAGGGACGAGTGTGCTGCCGTCTTGCGTTTACGTACATAAGAAACCAAGAATCTTCGCGAACTCTGTTGCACCGGTGAGATTCCCACGACAGCCTAACCATCGTGACTGTTCGGGAACGCCGCGTATTCGGCGGCCCGCTACGGCCCCGGCGAAAGGGCGGTTGTGGAGCTGGCAAGGGACCTTGGACGCACCTGGGCGTGGACGCTGCCGACGGACGCGACCTGCGCCCGGACGGCCCGCCGGCTGGTCCGGCAGACCCTGGCGGAGCTGGGCGTCGGCGACGAGGCGGTGGACGACGCGGGGCTCATGGTGAGCGAACTCGCGACCAACGCGCACCAGCACGCGGCCGCGCACGCGCCGCACGAGCTCTGGATCTCCTGTCTCGACGAGTTCGAGTTCTCCTGCGCGATCTTCGACGGCCTGCCGACCCGTGATCTGCCCCTGGAGTTCGGCCGCGGAGACTACGGCAGGGGGCTCAGCATCGTCGCCGAGCTGAGCAAAGGCCGCTGGGGCACCGAGGCGGCACACGCGCGGCTCGATCCCCGGGTCGCGGGGAAGGCGATCTGGTTCAGCTGCCCCCGTTAATGCGAACTTTCTACAGGTAAGGGAGAGTTCCGTCCTGAGTGGTGCACGCCGTCCGATTCGGTGCTGTCTCGTCACTGCGCGGCGCGTGTGGGATGCTCTTTCCGGCGTGTCTCTCCGGAGGAACCCGGTGTGAATCCGGGGCTGTCCCGCAACTGTGACCGGCGTGAGCCGGGAGTCAGGAACTCCGGCCGCCGTGCTCAGTTCACCCGATCGGGCGAGGAAACCCGAGGGAAGGACGCCGTGCCGTCACACCGGTTCGCCGCGTACCCGTTCAGCGCCGTCGTCGGCATGGCCGATCTCAAGCTCGCCCTGCTGCTCAACGCGGTCTCACCCGCCGTGGGAGGGGTCCTGGTCAGGGGGGAGAAGGGCACGGCCAAGTCGACCGTCGTGCGCGCGCTCGCCGCGCTGCTGCCCGACCTGCCCGTCGTCGAAGGCTGCCGCTTCTCCTGCGACCCCGCAGCACCCGACCCCGAATGCCCCGACGGCCCCCATGCCGCGCCCGCCGCCGCGGTCCGCCCGGCCCGGCTCGTGGAGCTGCCCGTCGGCGCCTCGGAGGACCGCCTCACCGGCTCCCTCGACCTGGAACGCGCGCTCACCGAGGGCGTCCGGGCCTATGAGCCCGGCCTCCTCGCCGCCGCGCACCGCGGCGTGCTGTATGTCGACGAGGTCAACCTGCTGCACGACCACCTCGTGGACCTGCTGCTGGACGCCGCGGCGATGGGCCGCGCGTTCGTCGAGCGGGAAGGCGTCTCGGTGCGGCACGCCGCCCGGTTCCTCCTGGTCGGCACCATGAACCCCGAAGAGGGGGAACTGCGCCCGCAGCTCCTCGACAGGTTCGGGCTGACCGTCGAGGCCGCGGCCACCCGTGACCCCGCGGAACGCGCCGACGTCGTGCGGCGCAGGCTCGCCTATGAGGCCGACCCCGAAGGCTTCGCGCTGTCTTACCTGGAGCAGGAGACGGCGCTCAGCGCGCGGATCACCGCCGCGCGTGCGCTGCTGCCCGAAGTGGTGCTCGGTGACGCCGCGCTCGGCGCGATCACCGCGATCTGCGCGGGCTTCGACGTGGACGGGCTGCGCGCCGACCTCGTCACGGCGAGGACCGCGCTCGCGCTCGCCGCCTGGCACGGCCGCCTCGACGTCACCGAGGAGGACGTGCGCCAGGCCGTCCGGCTCGCCCTGCCGCACCGCCGCCGCAGGGATCCGTTCGACGCCCCGGGCCTGGACGAGCAGCGGCTGGACGAACTCTTGGAGGAGAACTCCTTCACCCCCGACGACGACCCCGGCCCCTCGGGTGGAGGAGCGCCTCCGCAGGCCGACGGCGGGGAGTCCGATGGGCAGGACTCCCAGGAGTCCGATGGCCGGGGACCCGAAGGGCAGGCTCCGCAGGACGCCGAAGGGCAGGGCGGTAGAGGAGAGGGCGCCCCGACACCCGTCCCCCAGCAGTCCTCGGCGGGGCGGCCCTTCCGGCCAAGGCTCTTCACCGTGGACGGGGTCGGGGAGGGCGCGCCGGGACGCAGGTCCAAGGCGCGCGGCACCACCGGACGCGTGACGGGCGCCGCCACGGGGACTCAGGGGCCGGTCCATCTGACCGCCACCCTGCGGGCCGCCGCTCCGCACCAGAAGGCACGGGGCCGTAGCGGTCCCGGACTCGTGGTGTCGGGGCAGGACGTCAGGAGGGCGGTCCGGGAAGGCCGTGAAGGCAACCTCGTGCTCTTCGTCGTCGACGCGAGCGGCTCCATGGCGGCGCGCAAGCGGATGTCGGAGGTGAAGACCGCCGTGCTGTCCCTCCTGCTCGACGCCTACCAGCGGCGCGACAAGGTCGGCCTGGTGACCTTCCGGGGGACCGGCGCCGAGCTCGCGCTGCCGCCCACATCGTCGGTGGAGGCCGGGGCGCGGCGGCTGGAGCGGATGCCGACCGGCGGGCGCACCCCGCTGGCCGCCGGACTGCACCGGGCCGCGCGAGTGCTCAGGACCGAGGCCCTGCGCGACCCGTCTCGGCGGCCCCTGGTCGTCGTCGTCACCGACGGCCGCGCGACTCACGGCCCGGTGGTGGGCTCCCCGGCGAAGCCGGGTTCTTCAAGAGCCGACCATCGGGGCCCGGACCTGCTGACGGTCGCGTCGGCCTTCGCGGGCGTACGGACCGTCGTGGTCGACTGTGAGAGCGGCCCGGTAAGGCTCGGGCTCGCCTCGGACCTCGCCATGGCCCTGGGAGCCGAACTCGTGCCTCTGGCCGGCCTGGGCTCCCTCGCCGGAGTCGTCCGGGAGATGCGGGCGGCATGACGCACACCGAGCAGACGAAGGGCGGGGACCGCTGATGCCGCAGGGCAACCCGGAGAACGTGCCGGAAGACGGCCTCACCACCCGGCAGCGCCGCACGCAGCCGCTGCTGATCGTGCACACCGGCCCCGGCAAGGGCAAGTCGACGGCTGCGTTCGGGCTGGCGCTGCGCGCCTGGAACCAGGGCTGGCCGATCGGGGTGTTCCAGTTCGTGAAGTCCGCCAAGTGGCGGATCGGCGAGGAGAAGGCGCTGCTCGCCCTCGGCGCCTCGGGCGAAGGCGCCCCCGTCGACTGGTTCAAGATGGGCGAGGGCTGGTCGTGGATCCAGCGGCCGGGCCGGGAGGCCGACCACGCCGCCGACGCCCGCGAGGGCTGGGACCGGATCAAGGCCGACCTCGCCGCGGAGAAGTACGGCCTGTACGTCCTCGACGAGTTCACCTACCCGATGAAGTGGGGCTGGATCGACGTCGACGACGTCGTGGCGACCCTCGCCGCCAGGCCCGGCCGTCAGCACGTCGTCATCACCGGGCGGGACGCCGATCCGCGCCTGATCGGGGCCGCCGACCTCGTCACCGAGATGACGAAGGTCAAGCACCCGATGGACCGCGGCCAGAAGGGTCAGAGGGGCATCGAGTGGTGACGCCCCGGCTCGTCGTGGCCGCCGCCTCGTCGGGGGCGGGCAAGACGACGATCGCGACCGGCCTCATGGCCGCGCTCAGCGCGCGCGGGCTCGCCGTCTCCCCGCACAAGGTGGGCCCCGACTACATCGACCCCGGCTACCACGCCCTGGCGACGGGAAGGCCGGGCCGCAACCTCGACCCGTTCCTCACCTCCGAGGAAGCCGTCGCGCCCCTGTTCCGGCATGCCGCCGACGGCTGCGACGTGGCGGTCGTCGAGGGCGTCATGGGCCTGTTCGACGGGGTCACGGGAGGCGGCGACTTCGCCTCCACCGCGCACGTCGCGCGGCTCCTGAGCGCGCCCGTGGTGCTCGTGGTGGACTGCGCCTCGGCCGGGCGGTCCATCGCCGCGGTCGTGCACGGGTTCCTGACCTACGACCCGAACGGGCACGGCCCGGTCGGGATCGGCGGGGTGATCCTCAACCGGGTCGGCAGCGACCGGCACGAGGAGATCTGCCGGGAGGCCGTCGCGGAGCTGGGCCTGCCCGTCCTGGGCGTCCTGCGGCGCCGGGCGGACCTGGCGACCCCGTCGCGGCATCTCGGCCTCATCCCGGTCGCCGAGCGGCGTCCGGACGCGTTGGAGGCCGTCCGGCGGCTGGGCGAGACCGTCGCGGCGTCCTGCGACCTGGACGCGCTGCTCGCGCTCGCCAGGACGGCGCCGCCGCTGCACGCCGACCCGTGGGAGCCGGGGGCGGAGGTCGCCCGGGTCGGCGACGGGCCCGTCGTGGCGGTCGCCGGAGGCCCGGCCTTCACCTTCGGATACGCCGAGCAGAGCGAACTCCTGGAGGCGGCGGGCGCGCGCGTCGTCGCCTTCGACCCGCTGCGCGACGAGGACCTCCCCGAGGGAGTCCGCGGGCTCGTCATCGGCGGCGGCTTCCCCGAGATGTACGCGGCCGAACTCGGCGGCAACAAACGGCTCATGGACGCGATCGCCGCCTTCACCGGCTCGGTGGCGGGCTCCCCGGCGAAGCCGGGTTCTCCAAGAGCCGGTCACCGGGCCAATGGGCACGGCTCGGTGGCGGGCTCCCCGGCGAAGCCGGGTTCCCGGGCCGATCGGTACGGCCCGGTCTACGCCGAGTGCGCGGGAATGCTCTACCTCGCCGGGGAGCTGGACGGCGTCCCCATGTGCGGAGTCCTGGACGCGACCGCCGCCATGACCCCGAAGCTGACCCTCGGCTACCGGCGCGCGGTCGCGGTCGCCGACTCTGCCCTCACACGGGTGGGGGAGCGGGTGCGCGGGCATGAGTTCCACCGGACCGCGATGACGCCCCCGCGAGGCGGCACCCCCGCATGGCAGTGGACGGCCGAGGGCCCTGAGGGGTTCGTCCAAGGGAACGTCTTCGCCTCCTACCTTCACCTGCACTGGGCGGGCAGCCCCCGGATCGCGGAAAGGTTCGTGGCAGCATGCGCGTGACGGTCATCGGCCTGGACGGCGGCCCCCTCGACCCGGAGGCGCGGCGGCACCTGGAGAAGGCGACCCTCGTCGTCGGAGGCGCCCGCAACATCGCCGCCGCCCCGGGCGTCCCCCCTGAAGTGCCCACCTATGAGCTGGGCCCTCTGGAACCGGCCTTGGACGCGCTCGGCGCGCACGAAGGCAGCCCGGTCGTCCTGGCCAGCGGGGATCCCGGGTTCTTCGGGATCGTCCGGGCGCTGCGGGAGCGGGGACACACCTTGGCCGTCTTCCCCGCGCGTTCCTCTGTGGCGCTGGCCTTCGCCCGTGCGGGCATGTCGTGGGACGACGCCCTGGTGGTGTCCGCCCACGGCCGGGACCTGCGCCGGGCCGTCAACGCCTGCCGGGCGCACCCCAAGGTCGCGGTGCTGACCGCGCCCGGAGCCGGGCCCGCCGAACTGGGCAGGGAACTCCATCCGCAGACGCCGCGCGCCTTCGTCGTCTGCGAGAACCTCGGGAGCCCCGAGGAGAGGGTCGTCCGGGTCCGGCCCGCCGAGGCGACCACCCGGCCCTGGAACGACCCGAACGTCGTCATCGTCTACGACCCGCGCAAGCCCGTCGGGCCGTCCGGGTGGATCGCGGGGGCGCGGCCCGGGCCCGACGGCTGGGCCCTGCCCGAGACGGAGTTCGAGCACCGGAACGGCCAGATCACCAAGGCCGAGGCGCGCGCGCACATCCTCGCCCGGCTCGGCCCGCGCGTCGGCGACCTCGTGTGGGACATCGGCGCGGGCAGCGGCTCGGTCGGCATCGAGTGCGCCAGGCTCGGCGCGGCGGTGATCGCGGTCGAGCGCGACGAGGAGTCGTGCGCGCGGATCCGCCGCAACGTCCAGCGGCACCACGTCAAGGTCGCGGTGTCGCGCGGAGAGGCGCCCGCCGTCCTTGACCACTTGCCTGTCCCCGACGCCATCTTCGTGGGAGGCGGGGGATTGAGGACGATCGAGGCGTGCGCGCCTCTGGCGCTGCGGGCCATGGTCGTCTCCCTCGCCGCGGTCGAGCGGGTCGCCCCCACCCTCGCCCTCCTGAAGGCCGAGGGGTACAGCGCCGAAGCCGTCCAGCTCTCGGCGGCCCGTTTCGCGCCCCTCCCCGACGGCACCCATCGGCTCCAGCCCACGAACCCCGTCTTCGTCGTCTCCGGAGCCCGCTGAACGTGACACAACTCACGTCGGCGCAAGGCGGGCCCGCGTACGTCCTCGGTGTCGGGGCCCGCAAGGGCGTCTCGGCCGAGGAGGTGGAAGGGCTGGTCCGCCGAGTTCTCGCAGAAGCGGGCGTGCCACCGGACCAGGTGACCGCCCTCGCGACCGTCACCGCCAAGGCCGACGAGCCCGGCATCCTCGCCGTCGCCCGGGCCCACGGGTGGAATGTCATGATCTTCCCGCCCGATACCCTTGCCGCCATGCAGGGCACGGACCGGAGCGAACTCGCGCGAAGGGCCACGGGAACCCCCAGCGTCGCCGAAGCCGCGGCCCTCGCGGGCGCCGCGTCGCCCCACGGAACGCCGCAGCTCATCGGGACCGCACCGTCCGGCGGGGCCGAGGCGCCCGCCGGGACCGCCGCGTCCGCCGGGGCGCCGCGCTCCGGCGGAGACCCGGCGCACGGCTCCGGCCGGGCGGCGTCGTCCGGCGGGACCGCGGCTTCCGGCGGGGGCGGGCTGGCGGTGCCCAAGAGGCGCTCGGCACGGGCTACGGTGGCACTGGCGCGGGTTAGGGAGGAATCAGGATGAACGTGCGACAGCCGCACCCGATCGAGGTCGCCTCGTACGAGATCCTCCGGTCCCGGGTGGACCTGTCGCCGATGCCGCCGCTGTGGCGCGCGGTCGCCGAGCGGGTCATCCACGCCAGCGCGGACCTGGAGTACGCCGTCGACCTCGTGACCGACGAGCGCCATCTGCGCCGGGGCTTCGACGCCCTGCGCGCGGGCGCCCCCGTCGTCACCGACGTGCCCGCGGTCGCCGCGGGGATCACCGAGCGCCCGGCCGTCTGCCCCATCGACGACCCGGCCGCCGTGCGGATGGCCAAGGCCGCGGGGATCACCCGGTCGGCCGCCGCGGTCCGCCTCGCCTACTCCGAGGTCGGCCCCGGCGCGGTCTGGGTCGTCGGCAGCGCCGCCAGCGCGCTTGAGGAGTTGATCCTCCGCGGGGTGCGCCCCAGCCTCGTCATCGGCCTGCCCGTCGGCTTCGTCGGCGCGGCCGAGGCCAAGGCCAAGCTCCGCGGCAGCGGCCTGCCCCAGGTCAGCAACGTGAGTGAGAAGGGCGGCGCGAGCGTGGCCGCCGCGGCCGCCAACGCCCTCCTCTACTTCCACGGCTGATCGATCCATGCCCGGCCCATTCGCCACGGTTCCGCCCGAGCCGGACCCGGCCCCGGAGACCGAACCCGGACCCGGCGGCGGCGGGGGCGCCGCGGTGCTCCCCGGCTCGGTCGAGGCCACGTCCTCCAGGTCCGAGCCGGACCTTCTGCACCACGGCGACGCCGAGGTCGGCGGGGGCCTTGCGGACTTCGCCGTCAATGTCCGGGCGGGGACGCCGCCACCATGGCTCGCTGAGATCGTCCGGGAGTCCCTGACGGGGCTCTCGGCCTACCCGGACGGGACCCGGGCCCGGGAGGCCGTCGCGCGACGGCACGGGCGGCCGGCGGGGGAGGTGCTGCTGACCTCCGGGGCGGCCGAGGCGTTCGTGCTGCTGGCCCGGGTCCTGCGCCCACGCCGCGCGGTCGTGGTGCACCCGCAGTTCACCGAGCCGGAGGCGGCGCTGCGCGCGGCGGGCCACGCCGTCGACCGGGTCGTGCTGGCCGGCGCGTTCACGTTCGATCCCGCGGCCGTGCCCGCCGACGCCGACCTCGTCGTCCTGGGCAATCCGACCAACCCGACGTCCGTGCTGCACCCGGCCGCGGCGATCCGCGCGCTGCTGCGCCCCGGCCGGACCGTCGTGGTCGACGAGGCGTTCATGGACTGCGTGCCCGGAGAGCCGGAAAGCCTGGCCGCCGACTCCCGCCTCGTGGTCCTGCGCAGCCTTACCAAGACCTGGGGGCTCGCCGGACTGCGCGCCGGATACGTCCTCGGCCCTGGCGAGCTGATCACCGAACTGGAGGCGGCGCAGCCGCTCTGGGCGGTCTCCACGCCCGCGCTCGCCGCGATCGAAGCCTGCATGGGCGAGCGCGCGCACGCCGAGGCGGAAGCCTGGGCGAAGGACCTCGCCGTCCAGCGCGAGCACCTTGCGGATGAGTTGCGCGCCCTCGGCCTCCACGTGGTGCCTGAAGCCCGTGCCTCCTTCCTGTGCGTGCGGGCGGGCGAAGGCGTCCGGGAGGCTTTGCGCGAGCGAGGGTTCGCCGTAAGGCGCGGGGACACCTTCCCCGGCCTCGGCCCGGACTGGATCCGGATCGCCGTCCGCGACACCGCCGCGACCCGCGGACTCGTCACCGCGCTCACCGCCGTGCTGCCGGATTCTTCCGAGAACGTCACGATCATGGGCTGAAGGGCCCTTGTGGTGAGTCGGTCGTCTCCGGCCGAGTACCGTTGTCCCTGCGGACGGTCAGCCAGGCCGTCGCAGCCGCCGACCTAGCTTCTGTAGATGGGAATGCCCGCCGGTGCCGCCTTATCTTCTGGGCCTACGCCTCACCGGCCGCCGCGTCGTCGTCGTGGGCGGCGGCAGGGTGGCTCAGCGCCGCGTGCCCACCCTGCTGGCCGCCGGAGCCGACGTCCTCCTCGTCGCGCCGGAGATCACCCCCTCGCTCGAGGGCATGCTCGAAGAACTGACCTGGCACGCGCGGCCCTATCGGACCGGCGATCTCGACGGGGCCTGGCTCGTCCAGGCCTGCACCGACGACCATGCCGTCAACGGGCGCGTCGCCGCCGACGCCGAGTCCGCCCACATCTGGTGCGTGCGGGCCGACGACGCCGAGGCCTCCGCCGCCTGGACCCCCGCCACCGGCTACGTGGGCGAGACCACCGTCGGCGTCACCAGCGACGGCGACCCGACCCGCTCGGCGGGCATCCGCGACGCGATCGTCGACGGCCTGCGCGACGCCACCCTCAAGGCCAGGCACTCCCGGCACAAGCCCGTCGGCGTGGCCCTCGTCGGCGGCGGCCCCGGCGACCCCGGCCTGATCACCGTGCGCGGCAGGCAGCTCCTCGCCCAGGCCGACGTGGTCATCACCGACCGCCTCGGCCCCCGCACCCTCCTGGACGAACTGGCCCCCGGCGTCGAGGTCATCGACGCCGCCAAGATCCCTTACGGCCGGGCGATCCTCCAGGAGAAGATCAACGAGCTGCTCGTCGAGCACGCCAAGCAGGGCAGGTTCGTGGTCCGGCTCAAGGGCGGCGACAACTTCATCTTCGGGCGCGGGGGCGAAGAGGCCATCTACTGCGCCCAGCACGGCGTGCCCGTCACGGTCGTTCCGGGCATCAGCAGCTCCGTCGCCGCCCCCGCCGCGGTAGGCATCCCGGTCACTCACCGGGGCGTCTCCCAGGAGTTCCACGTCGTCTCCGCGCACGTGCCCCCCGGGCACCCGGACTCGACCGTCGACTGGGAGGTGCTCGCCCGGAACGGGGGAACTCTCGTGCTGATGATGGCGGTCGAGCGGATGCGCCTGATAGCGGACACTCTCATGCGCTATGGTCGACCGACTGACACACCCGTGGCCGTCGTCCAGGACGGTACGCTCCCCGGCCAGCGAGCGGTTTTCGCCTCGCTCGGCACCGTGGCGGACGAGATGACGGCGAGCGGGGTGCGGCCACCGGCGATCGTGGTCGTCGGCGATGTCGTACGCGTGGCAGCACAGATCGGCAACCTTACGGCGGATATAGGGCGGGATCCGTGACCTCCCCGGCGGACCAGAGCGCATGGCGCGATGAGTTGATCTCCGCGCCGGCCGAAGGGCCGGTCCCTTTGGGCCGGGTACTGGTCGATCTACGCGACCAGATAGACGCACTGCGGTTCACTCTCGACGTCCCCGGATCCTCCGACGCGGCACTCGCCGCCCGGGAGATCCGCGACCAGCTCGAGGACTACGTGCTCCCGCGGGTGCGGGCCGCCGCCACGCCGCTGCTCGCGGTGCTCGGCGGCTCCACCGGCGCGGGAAAATCGACCCTGGTGAACTCCCTGGTGGGCTCGCGCGTGTCCGGCACCGGCGTGCTGCGGCCCACCACCTCGAGCCCGATCCTGGTCTGCCACCCCGACAACTTCGACTGGTTCATGGGCACCGAGGAGCGTCCCCCGGGCGTCCTGCCGACCATGGGCCGGGTCGAGGGGCCCGCCCCCGACGCCGTCGTCGGCGACCAGCTCGTGGTGATCCGCACCGAGGCGGTCCCGCGCGGCCTCGCGGTGCTGGACAGTCCCGACTTCGACTCGCTGTTCGAGGACCACTTCGAGTTCGCGACCAAGCTCATGGCCTCGGCGGACCTGTGGATCTGCGTCACCACCGCCGCCCGCTACGCCGACGCCCAGGTCTGGAAGATGCTGCAGCGCGCGCGCGAGCAGGGTGCCACCCTCGGCGTCGTGCTGTCCCGGGTGCACGGCGGAGGCGGCGAGGAGATCGCCGAGCACTTCGCCGAGATGCTCGACGAGCGCGGCTTCGGCGCGGCCCCCCGCTTCACCATCCCCGAGACGACGATCACCGAGTCGCGCCTCCCCGAGGAGGACATCGCGACGATCCGGGCCTGGCTGATGGAGCTCGTCGACGACGTCGAGGCCCGCGACGAGGTCATCGCCGAGACCCTCGGCGGCGTCCTGGACAGCTTCCGCACCCGCATCCCGCAGCTCGCCAAGCAGATCGAGGAGCAGGTCGACCGGCGCGACATGCTCGCCCGCGAGGTCGAGTCCGCCTACTCCACCGCCCTCGCCGAACTCGACGAGGCCACCCGCAACGGGGCGCTGCTCCAGGGCGAGGTGCTCGCGCGCTGGCAGGACTTCGCCGGGACCGGCGACCTCCTGCGCACCCTGCACCTGCGCGGCCGGGCCAAGGAGGCCAAGGGCTCGTCCCGGAGGCGCTTCTCCGCGCCCCGCGTACGGGCGCTCAAGAGCGCGCTGCGCTCGGGCCTGGAGTCCCTGATCCTCGCCGGCGCCGAACAGGGCGCCGAGCAGGCCGTCGTGCGCTGGCAGGCCGACCCGGCGGGCGTGCACGTCCTCGGCGAGCTGGCCGGGCAGCTCGGCCATGTCTCGCCGGAACTCTCGCGGCGGATCACCCGCGCGGTCAGCGCCTGGCAGGACCACGTCCTGCAACTGGTCCGCACCGAGGGCGTGATCAAGCGGTCCATCGCCAAGCTCGTCTCCTTCGACGAGGAGGCCCTGTCCGTCGTGCTGATGGTCGGGATCTTCGGCTACGGCACCAGCGACGTCGTCGTCGAGGGCGGCACGAGCGCGGTGCCGCAGCGGCTGCTCAAGTCCCTGTTCGGGCCGGAGTCGCTGCGCGGCATGAGCGCCAAGGCCAAGGCCG
Source organism: Actinocorallia herbida (assembly GCF_003751225.1). Taxonomy (NCBI): domain Bacteria; kingdom Bacillati; phylum Actinomycetota; class Actinomycetes; order Streptosporangiales; family Thermomonosporaceae; genus Actinocorallia; species Actinocorallia herbida. The sequence goes on along the minus strand of NZ_RJKE01000001.1, from coordinate 7,814,974 downwards.
ACCTCCGCAGCCGCATCACCATGCTGTTCGACGAGGAGAGCCTGCGCTTCACCCAGGCGCTCGACCAGGCGGACATCCCCGATGAGAGCCTGGCCGTCGCCCTCTACCAGGCCACCTACAACCTGGAGGTCGCCCGGTGACCGACCCGGACGAGGTCCGCGACGCCGCTTCCCCGACGCCCCCGCCCAAGGAAGACCCCCTGACGAGTACGGACTTCGGCCCCCGCGGTCTCAAGCTCGCCCAAGGGGAGGCCGCGCGGGAGGAGGGGCCGAAGGTGCCGTCACCCGCGCCCGCCCCGGACGACGACCCGCTCACCTCCGCCGACTTCGGTCCGGGAGGGCTCCGTTCGGCGTGGCCGGCCCCGCCCGGCGCGCAGCCCGGCGAGGACGCCGCGGCCGAGCCCGGGAACGCTGACGACGAGCGGGAGACGGCGTCTGCGGAGCCCTCGAAGGCCGAGGACTTCGCTGCGCGGGCGCTGCGCGCGCCCGTCACCGACGACGATCCGCTGACCTCCGCCGACTTCGGTCCGCGCGGCTCCGCCCGCCGTGCCCGTCAGGCCGACGACGACCCGCTGACCAGCGCCGAGTACCGGGTGCCCCGGGCGTCGGAGCTGGCCGCCCTGCTGGAGGTCAAGGCCGAGGACACCGTCGGACCCCGCTTCGAGGCCCCCGAGCCCCCCGGGTCCGCGAGTTCCTCCGCTTCGACGACGCGCGACGACGAGCCCGTCGTCTCCCCGGCGTCGACCCGGGATGACGAGCCGGTCGTCTCCGCTCCGGAGGACGAGGCCGCAGACGAGGAAGAGGAGTCCGCGAAGGCGGACGCCGAAGAGGCCGTCGAGGACAAGGCCGAAGCCAAGCCCGCGATCGCCGGGGAGCTGGGCGACCGCGTCGCCGCGCTGGAGCGGCTGATCGAGCTGGGCGAGGGCCGCCTCGACGGCGCGCTGCTCGCCGAGGCGCTGGAGCTGATGGAACGCGCGGGCGAGCGGATGCGCCTGTCCGGTGACCACACCGTCGTCACCCTCGCGGGCGGCACCGGCAGTGGCAAGTCATCCTTGTTCAACGCGGTATGCGGCCTTGAGCTGTCGCCGACCGGAATGCGGCGTCCGATGACGTCGCTCGCGCACGCCTGCGTGTGGGGCATGGAAGGCGCGGCCCCGCTGCTGGACTGGCTGAACATCGACAAGAGGTTCCGCTACGCCCGCGCCAGCGCGCTGGACAGGTCCGGATCGCGGGCCGAGGGGTCGCTGCGCGGACTGGTCCTGATCGACCTGCCCGACCACGACTCGATCCAGGCCGCGCACCGCGCCGAGGTCGACCGCTTCACGGGCGTCGCCGACCTGCTGATCTGGGTCGTGGACCCGCAGAAGTACGCCGACGCGTCCCTGCACCACGACTACATCATCCCGTTCGCCCGGCACGCCGCCGTCACCCTGATCGTGCTCAACCAGGTCGACAGGCTCGGCCCGGCCGAGGTCAAGGACTGCGTCACCGACCTGCGGCGCCTCCTGGAGGCCGAGGGGCTGAGCGACCCGCGGATCATCACCACCTCGGCCGTCGCGCGCGGTGGGGTGGACGAGCTGCGCGAGATCCTCGCCGAGACCGTCGCCGGGCAGAGCGCCCGCGCGGAGCGGCTGGGCGCCGACATCGACCGGCTGATCGAGCGGTTCGAGCGGTTCGCCGGACCCGCCGACGCGGGCGAGGTGCCCGCCGAGGTGGACGCCCCGCACGCCGAGGCGCTCATCGACGCCCTGACGGTCGCGGCCGGTGTGCCCGCCGTCGCCGAGGCCATGCAGAGCGCCTTCGAGCTGCGCGCCGCCGACTACGTCGGCTGGCCGTTCGCGCGCTGGGTGAGGCGGTTCCGTCGCGACCCGCTGCGCATGATGCGGCTGTCGGAGCTGCGCGAGGAACTGCGCGACTCCTTCACCGGGCCGCTCGGCGCCCAGCAGGGCGGCGTGGACAGCGCCCTGCACGGCGTCACCGACGGCGTCACCGAGGACCTGCCCGGCCCTTGGCGCCTGTCGGTGCGGGCCGCCGCGCGCACCCACGCCGGACGCCTCCCCGACGAGCTGGGCTCGGCGCTGCGCGCCACGGTCCCCGGCTTCAACCAGGTGCCGCGCTGGTGGTCCCTGGTCAAGATCTGGCAGCGCGTGCTGGTCGGCGGGACCGCGCTCGGCCTGGTGTGGAGCCTCCTGCTCCTCCTGTACGGCGGGTTCGACATCGCCGAGGCGCCCAGCGCGCTGATCGGCGACCTGTCGATCCTGCCGTGGGTGCTGGTGCTCACCGGGTGCATGCTCGGGATGGGCGCGCTCACCGCGGCGGCCTGCCGGAACGTCGTGGCCCTGTCGGCCGCGCGGCACGGCGAGCGGATCGAGGCGGGCATGCGCGAGACCCTCGCGTCGATCGCCGACGAACTCGTGCTGCGCCCGGTGGCCGCGGAGCTGAAGACCTACGCCGACTACCGGGTGACGGTCGACGGCGTCCTGCGCTGACGCACCGCGCCCGGCCCCGGTCCGGGGAAGTTATCCACAGAATCTGATTCTGTCGTCCCGGAGCGGGGTCGGCGGGTGCAGGCTTGAGTGCAGGCGGGCCCGAGGAGGGCTCCGAACCGTACGGAGGCCGTGATGGACGAGGCGCTGACGACCGTGGTCGGCTGGGTGGCCAAACGCCCCATGCTCACCGTTACCCGCAACGGGATCCCCTTCCTGGCTTTACGGGTCGGCGTCACACCGGCCCGGTTCGACCGCACGACGGGCCGGTGGGAGTCCGGTCAGCCCACCTTCCTGGGCGTCACCTGCTGGCGCGCCCTCGCCGAGAACGTGCACGCCTCGGACCTGGTCCCCGGCACCCCGGTGATCGTCCAGGGCCGCCTGCGCGTCCGCGACTACGAACGCGACGGCGAACACCGCGTGTCCGTGGACATCGAGGCCCTGGCCATAGGCCCCGACCTCAACCGGGGCACGGCCCGCTTCCACCGAGCCACCCGCACGTCGGCCCCTTCACCCACCACCCCCCTTGAACCCACCCCCGCACCCCTACCGCCCGGCCACGGGCAGTTCCCCAACGCGGCCTGACCCCGCCCGGCCCCGCCCTGGCCCCTCAAGCACAGAGCCCAGACCCGACCGAGAGCGAGGTGAAACCGCCCCGAAGCGGCATCCCGTGCCCGGCGATTCCGCCGCGCGCCCCGAGCACGGAGCCGAGCAGGCGCACCCGTGCCCATTCCCCGACGCGTCCACCGCGCCTGCACGGTGCGGCACGCCGGCCGTGCCCCGGCCCGAGCGAAGGACCGGCCTCACGCGCATGGACCGCTCTCCCGACGGATCCGCCGTGCCCGTCCCCGGCAAGGCCCGGCCCGGCAAGGCCCGGCCCGGCAAGGCCCGGCCCGGCAAGGCCCGGCCCGGCAAGGCCCGGCCCGGCAAGGCCCGGCCCGGCAAGGCCCGCCCGCCCAGGCGGAGCTGCGGACATCTGTCCGCAAGGCCCCTGCCCGAAGGACCCCCTGTGCCCGGCGGCCCCGGCCCGGAGTCGAGGCACAGGGCGGGGCCGGGTCACGGCCGACCCGGACAGAGCCGTGGGCTCGCCCGCGTCGGCCCCGTTCCCGATAGGTCCGTCGTGTGCGCGGGGGGCGGGTCCGGGGCTGAGGTGCACACGGTCTGGGAGGGGTGTTTTCGTGTGCGGTGGTCCCCTGATAGGTCCGTCGTGTGCGCAGCGGCTCCGGGGCTGGGGTGCACAGAGGTCTGGGAGGGGTGCGTTCGTGTGCGGTGGTCCCGTTGCTGACGGATTCAGTCGGCCTCGGGTCGGGGGCCGAGGCGCAGGGTGGGGAAGGGGCGGGGTCGACCCGGTGGAGGGGTGGGCTTGTTCGGTGTGGGCGTTGTTCCTGATGGGCTTGTTGTGCGTGGGGCGGGCTTGGTGTGGGAGGGGTGGGCTTGTTCGGTGTGGGCGTTGTTCCTGATGGGCTTGTCGTGCGCGGGGCGGGCCTGGTGCGCGAGGGACGGGTTCGTGTGCCGTGCGGTCCATGTTCGACGGGTCCGCCCTGCTCGGCGGGCTCGGGGCGGAGCCCGCGCGGGCGGTCGGAAGGGAGGTGCGGGGTCGAGGAGGCCCGCTCGAAGCGGCCCGTCCGTCCGCCCGGAGCGAGCACATCTCGGACCGCTTTGCTCGCCCGCGAACGGACCGCTGATGATCCACACCTCGTCGTCCTCGTTCCCGCTCTGCTCGTCCGCGCGACCGGATCCGGTCAAGGAGGGCCTCGCACGAAGCGGCCCGCGCCTCCATTCGGGTCGGCCCCTACGGTTCTGATCACAGGGCGGGTCCGGTGGCGGAACCCCCGCGCGGCGACCACTCGGAGGTCGGCCCTGCCCCGCACCTCGGCTCGACCCGTCTGGCCGAACTCCGCCGCTGAGGGCAGAAGCGCACGTAGGGCACATAGGGTGCGCGCGCCGAGTCCGCCGAGGACGGCGGATCGGTGTCGCACGCAAGCCGGGCCGGGCGCGCCCCCGTGCCCGGCGCGGGGCCGCCACGCGTGCCGGCCCGTCGGAGGTGCGCGTGGAGATGATGCCGCCCGGGCACGCGAACCGCGGCGGCCCGGTCGGGCGTACCTCCGGGCCTATGGGCACGATTGACTTCCTGTTGGTCTTGGGGGGTTCTTGGGGCGGGGTGGTGGCTGGATGTGGTCAGAGAGGGTGGAACGGTCTAAAGGGGGTGGGGTGGGCGGGGTGGGGGAGAGGGGGAGGGCGGGGCGGGATGTGTCGAAGAACGTCGGGCTTTTCGCCCCGCACAGCACGCCTTGCAACTATCGTGTTACCTAACGTGATAGGTGGCGGGGGTGGGGGAAGCATGACGGCAGTGCACCAGTCAGCCGCCGATGAGCAGCGCCGGGAGGGCGGGGAGCCCGGGCGGGGCCACGGGAGATCGGCGCTGCTGGCGCAGCCGCCGCGGGTGGTCGCCTATGTGCTGCTGGTCGTGGTCGCCTACCTCACGGTGCTCGTCTGGCAGTTCGCGGTCACCGTGTTCCGGCCGTGGGACGCGCTGACGTGCGTCGCGCTGGCGCTGTGCTGCGCGGTCTGCATCGAGGCGTCCCGGCGGCTCGGAATGCCCGCGGGCGTGGCCCGCGACCTGCTGTCGGCGTGGTGGCTGCCCGCCGCGCTGCTGCTGCCGCCGATCTACGCGCTGCTCATGCCGGTGCCGATGCAGGCGCTGCTCCAGTACCGGGTGCGCCGGGCGCTGCCGCACCGCAGGGTGCTGGTCACCGCGGCGCTGGGGCTGTCGGGCGCCGCGGCTTCGGGGGTCTTCCACCGGTATGTGCCCGAGCCGTTGGAGGCGGGGCCCGGCTGGATCGTCGACCAGCAGGGCGCGATCCTCGTGGCGGTCGGCTGCGCGGTGCTGTTCGCGGTGCTGAACCTGCTGATCGTGGCGGTCGCGGCGCGGGCGAGCACCCCGCAGGGCCGCTGGCGCGACGTGCTGTGGAACCGCGAGAACGTCGAGCTGGACATGGTGGAGCTGTGCCTGGGGGTGCTGATCACGATCACCTGTGTGATCTCGCCCGCGCTGCTGCTGCTCGCGCTGCCACCGGTGGTGCTGCTCCAGCGCAGCCTCATGCACCAGCAGCTCCAGGCCGCGGCCCGCACCGACGCCAAGACGGGCCTGCTGAACGCGAACGCCTGGCAGCGGGAGGCGGAGACCGAGCTGTCCCGGGCCGAGCGCTCGACCGAGCCGCTGGCCGTGCTGCTGATCGACATCGACTACTTCAAGCGGGTCAACGACACCTACGGCCACCTCACCGGCGACCAGGTCCTCGTGGCGGTCGCCACGACCCTGTGCCACCAGCTGCGCGACTACGACGTGATCGGCAGGTTCGGCGGTGAGGAGTTCGCCGTCCTGCTGCCCGGGGCCGACACGGTCGAGGCGTGCCGCGTCGCCGAGCGGCTGCGCGCCCGTGTCCGCCGCCTCGCCGTGCCCGCCGAGGACACCACGGTCTCGGTGACGATCTCCGTCGGCGTGTCCCTGTACCGCACCCACGGCCAGGACCTCATCGAGCTCCTCGCCTCCGCCGACCTGGCCCTCTACCGGGCCAAGGAGTCGGGCCGCGACCGCGTCTGCCTCCCCGCCATCCGCAAATCCACCTGAACCCCGGCCGCCTGGCCGTGCCGCGGGCCCGAGGGGCCCCGCCCCGGGCCGCCGCGTGCCCGCGCCGAGGTCACGGAGTCCTGACCGGCTGGTGAGATGCCGCGCACGACGCGGAGCGGCGTGGGGAAGGGGCGGGAGCCCATAAGGTAGGGGCATGGCCGAGTACATCTACACGATGCAGCGTGTGCGCAAGGCGCACGGCGACAAGGTGATCCTGGACGACGTCACCTTGCACTTCCTGCCCGGGGCCAAGATCGGCGTGGTGGGTCCGAACGGCACCGGCAAGTCGACGCTCATGAAGATGATGGCCGGGATCGAGCAGCCGTCGAACGGCGAGGCGCGCCTCATGCCGGGCTACAGCGTCGGCATGCTCCAGCAGGAACCCCCGCTGAACGAGTCCAAGACGGTCCTGGAGAACGTCCAGGAGGGCGTCGCGGAGACCATGGGCATGCTCGCGCGGTTCAACGAGATCGCCGAGCAGATGGCGACCGACTACAGCGATGAGCTGCTCGCGGAGATGGGCAGGCTTCAGGAGAAGCTCGACCACCGCAACGCCTGGGACCTCGACTCTCAGCTGGAGCAGGCGATGGACGCGCTGCGGTGCCCGCCCGGCGATTCGCCCGTCACCGCGCTGTCCGGTGGTGAGCGCCGCCGCGTGGCGCTGTGCAAGCTGCTGCTGGAAGCCCCCGACCTGCTGCTCCTGGACGAGCCCACCAACCACCTGGACGCCGAGTCGGTCAACTGGCTCGAGTCCTACCTGGAGAAGTACCCGGGCACCGTGCTCGCGGTCACTCACGACCGGTACTTCCTGGACAACGTGGCGACCTGGATCCTGGAACTGGACCGGGGCCGCTGCTTCCCCTACGAGGGCAACTACTCCACCTACCTGTCCAAGAAGGCCGAGCGCCTCAAGGTCGAGGGCAACAAGGACGCCAAGCGCAAGAAGCGCCTGGAGGACGAGCTCGAGTGGGTCCGCTCCAACGCCAAGGCCCGCCAGACCAAGAGCAAGGCCCGCCTGGCGCGCTACGAGGAGATGGCTTCCGAGGCCGCCAAGACCCGGAAGCTCGACTTCGAGGAGATCCAGATCCCGCCGGGCCCGCGGCTGGGCAGCACGGTGATCGTGGCCGAGCACCTGGAGAAGGCGTTCGGCGACAAGGTCCTCATGGACGACCTGACCTTCAACCTGCCGCCGAACGGCATCGTCGGCATCATCGGCCCGAACGGCGTCGGCAAGACCACCCTGTTCCGGATGATCACCGGTGAGCAGCAGCCCGACGGCGGCGTGCTCAAGATCGGTGAGACGGTCCAGATCTCCTATGTCGACCAGGGCCGCGGCGGCATCGACCCTGAGGCGAACGTCTGGCAGGTCGTCTCCGACGGCCTCGACCACATCAAGGTCGGCCAGGTCGAGATGCCGTCCCGCGCGTACGTCGCGGCGTTCGGCTTCAAGGGCCCGGACCAGCAGAAGAAGGCCGGCGTGCTGTCCGGCGGCGAGCGCAACCGCCTGAACCTCGCGCTCACCCTCAAGCAGGGCGGCAACGTGCTGCTGCTGGACGAGCCCACGAACGACCTGGACGTGGAGACCCTGTCGTCGCTGGAGAACGCGCTGCTGGAGTTCCCCGGCTGCGCCGTGATCACCTCGCACGACCGGTGGTTCCTCGACCGCATCGCCACCCACATCCTGGCGTGGGAGGGCGAGTCCCAGTGGTTCTGGTTCGAGGGAAACTTCGCCGACTACGAGAAGAACAAGATCCAGCGGATGGGCGCCGACGCGGCACGTCCGCACCGGGTCACCTACCGTAAGCTGACCCGCTAGCGATCGAGAGGGGGCCGTCCCGGAAAGTCGGGACGGCCCTTTCTTGTACGATCAGGCAGTTCCCGGCCCGAGACCCCCGAGGTAGGACATGGAAGACACCGCTACGCTTCCGGCACGCGACACCTCGTACCGCCACATTTACGAGTTCCGCATTCGTTTTGGGGATATCGACTCCCAGATGCATGTGAACAACGTGAAGTTCCTCGGCTATCTCGAGGACGCCCGGCTGGAGATGTTCCACACCGACCCGGTGCGGTCGGGGCTCGAGCCGGTCCGCGGCATGGTCGTGTCCCGCCACGAGATCGACTACAAGGTCCCGCTGACCGGGGTGATCCACCCGGTCCGCGTCGAGACCTGGGTGACGGAGCTGCGCGCCGCGTCCTTCAAGCTCGCCTACGAGGTCCGCGACGACGCCAACGTCTACGCGACGGCGACCTCGACCCTGGTGGCCTTCGACGTCGAGAACGCCCGCCTGCGCCGGTACACGGCCGCGGAGCGTGAGTACATCGGCCGTTTCGTCAAGCCCGCCGACGTCTGAGGCTCCTCAGAACCCGATCTCGAACGTGACGGACAGGCCCCAGCGGCTCCGTCCGCCTGATTCCTGGTCGGTGCCGTCCCAGTGCGGGTCGACGCGGCCGGTGCCGGGGACGCCCAGCCCCTTGAACAGCGCGAGCGTCAGCGCGTGCTCCTCGCCGGGTCCGCCGCGCCGGTGCAGGGCGATGTCCAGCACCTGCGGGTCGGGGCGCAGCCCGGCGGCCGCCGCCCACCGGACGACCTCGGGGTGGTTCTCGTCGTTGGCGGCGCCCCACAGGTGCCCGGCCTCGTGGGCCGCGTCGAGGCCGAGGTGGAACTCGAAGTGGTGGCCGGGCCGGTAGGTGGCGAAGAACGCGCCGAAGCCGTGGTCGGCGAGCAGCCCCAGCATCGTCGGCCCGCGGGTCTCGTTCGCGAACGCGGCGAGGGCGTGGTCGATGGCGTCGCCGCGGGGCCAGTCGACGGGGCAGGCGGCGCGCCAGCCGTCCTTGAAGCCCATCTCGTCGCCGCCGAGGCCGCCGGGCCAGGGCCGGGCGCAGGCCAGGTCGCGCAGCGGCACGGGTGACCGGGCCAGCAGGACGGGGCTGAGGACGATCTCCGCCTTGATCCTGGAGTCCTCGAGGATGTCCTTGCCCGCGTACCCGGGCAGTCCGAGCCCGGCCAGGAGCGCGGCGCCCAGTTTGTGGACGTCGGTCTCGAAGGTGTACCCGACCGAGGCGAGCATCGCGGAGGACGCGGGCAGCCCGGCCGCCTCCGACCAGCGGACCGCCTCCCGGAAGCCGAGATCCACATCGTCCTCGGAGATCGTCAGGCCGAGCCGGCCCGCCTGCTCGGATCCGCAGTAGATGGGGAAGGTCACCCCGCGCGCGGGGTTGTGCGCGAACGCGACGATGACCTCCGCCTCGGCGTTGATCGCGAGGATGAGCGCGGGCCACCGGGTCTCCTCGCTCACGCGCTGGACGGCGTCGGCGGGGGCGTCGGGCGCGCCGCCGAACTCGGCCGAGCGCCAGCCGTCGCCGAGTTCGTCGTCCTCGGCGGTCCAGCCGGCCCAGGAGGCGCGCAGGGATCCCAGATGGGCGGAGGGAAGATGGCTGCGGTAATAGACGACATAGGTAGACACGCTCCGCCACCCTAGAGGGGGTGCGTCTCGGAAATCGTGTCAAATCACGCAAATCTCAAAGGTAGCCCGCTTCGTCGCGCGCCTTTCCCTTTTCCGGGACGGGGTAAAACGCCGGTATCGGCCGGACCATGACGCCCTTGACGTGACCCGGCCGGGCGTAGCCTGTGGACCTCGCGATCTTCACACGGGAGGTTCCTTGCGACGGATCACACTGGCGTTCGTGGTGGGGTGCGGACTCGTCCTGGGCGTCCAGGGGCAGGCCGCCGCGGCGGGGTGCGTCACCCCGAACCCGCGGCCCTGCACCGGAGTGAAGGGCTGCTCCTTCGGCGGCGACCCCGAGGCCCTGTACGTCACGGTCAAGGCGGCGAGCAAGAAGGCCGCGCTGGCGCGGGCGGACAAGGCCGTGGCGAACCTTCGGAAGGCGAAGGTGAAGCCGCGTGTGATCGACGTGATCGCCCGCGCGGGCAAGAAACAGGTCAGGTCCAAGACCTACCGGCTGCCGGGCAGGCACTGGCAGTTCTCCTATGGGAAGAACTGCTGGATCGTGCGCTGATCTCCGGGGAGGTGCCGGGCGGCCGGGCCCCGTCGCGCGGTCGCGGGGCCCGGTCGGCGGGTCAGTCCTGGAGCCAGACCGCTCCTCCGCCCTGGATCTTGCCGTCGGCGACGTCACCGGCGGCGAGCAGCACCCGGCCGCGGAACGGCACGGGCTGGTCGCCGAAGTTGACGACGCACGTCAGTGGCCCCCTGCGGAAGGCCAGGACGTCGGGTGAGGCGCTCTCCTCCCACGTGACGTCGTGCGGCAGGGTGCCCCTCAGCTCCCTCCTGAGGGCCAGCGCCCGCCGGTAGAAGGCGAGCATGGACTCGGGGTCCCCGTCCTGCTCCTGGACGGTCAGGGACCCCCAGGAGTCCGGCTGGGGCAGCCAGGCCGGCCCGGAGCCGAACCCGTACGGCGCGGCCGCGCCCGACCAGGGCAGCGGCACCCGGCAGCCGTCGCGGCCCTTGCCCTTGCCCTGGAAGAAGATCGGGTCCTGCCTGGCCTCGTCCGGCAGGTCGAACACCTCGGGCAGGCCCAGCTCCTCGCCCTGGTACAGGTAGGCCGAGCCGGGCAGCGCCAGGATGAACATCAGGGCCGCGCGGGAGCGCTCCTCCGGCCCGTAGCGGCTCCGGTGCCGGATGACGTCGTGGTTGGACAGGACCCACGTGGGGGCCTCGCCGCTGGGGGAGGCCAGGCAGGTCTCGACGGTCTCCCGGAAGGCCTGCGCCGACCAGGGCGCCAGCAGCAGGTGGAACTGGAACGCCTGGTGCAGCTCGTCCGGCCGGACGTAGAGGGCGAGGTCGTCGGCCGACTCCGTCCACACCTCGCCGACGGCCATCCGCTCGCCGGGGTAGGCGTCGAGGATCGCGCGCCAGTCCCGGTAGATCTGGTGCACCTCCGGCCGCCCGTACATGGGGCTGCCGACGGCGTGGGTGCCGCCCCGGCCGATGTCGGCGAGGCCGGGGTGCTTGAACAGCCCGGCCGCCACGTCGATGCGGAACCCGTCGACGCCGCGGTCCAGCCAGAACCGGAGGATCCCCTCGAACTCTTTGCGGACCTCGGGGTGCCTCCAGTTCAGGTCGGGCTGGGCGGGGGTGTAGAGGTGCAGGTACCAGGAGCCGTCCTCGACCCGGGTCCAGGCGGGCCCGCCGAAGTTGGACTGCCAGTCGTTGGGGGGCTCGGCGCCCTCCCGGAACAGGTAGCGGTCGCGGCCCGCGCCCGCCAGGGCCTCGAGGAACCAGGGGTGCGCCGAGGAGGTGTGGTTCGGCACGATGTCGACGATCAGCCGCAGGCCGAGCCGGTGGGCGTCGGTGACGAGGGCGTCGAAGTCGGCGAGGGTGCCGAAGCGCGGGTCGACGTCGCGGTAGTCGGCGACGTCGTAGCCGCCGTCGGCGAGCGGGGAGGTGTAGAAGGGCGTCAGCCACAGCGCGTCGACGCCCAGCTCGGACAGGTAGGGGAGGCGGGAGCGCAGTCCTTGGAGGTCGCCCTCGCCGTCGCCGTTGGAGTCGGCGAAGCTGCGGGGGTAGACCTGGTAGACCACGGCGTCGTGCCACCAGGGGGTAGTCGTCGTCATGGGGATCGACCTACCCGCTCACCCCTCGGAGTTCACCAGGCTGTGCGCGGCGCGGGACAGGTACTCCCACAGCATCTCCGCCGCCTGCGGGTGCAGGTCGAGGGAATCGACCGCGGTGCGCATGTGCGCCAGCCAGGCGTCGCGCTCGCGCTCGCCGATGGTGAAGGGGAAGTGCCGCATCCGCAGCCGGGGGTGGCCGCGCTGCTCACTGTAGGTGGACGGCCCGCCCCAGTACTGGGTGAGGAACAGCCGCAGCCGCTCCTCGGCGGGGCCGAGATCCTCCTCGGGGTACATCGGGCGCAGCACGGGATCGTCCGCCACGCCCTCATAGAACTTGCGGACGAGGCGGCGGAAGGTCTCCTCGCCGCCTACGGCCTCGTAGAACGTCACCTGCTGGCTCATCGCTTCCAGCCTATGGCACCAGTGAGCCCAGTGCGATGCCCGCTTCGTCGAACGCCTTCTTGACGCGCACGCGCAGTTCCCTGGCGATCTCGGCCTGTCGGTTGGGGACCGTCTTGATCGTCACGCGGACGACCATCGCGTCGTTGGTGAGCGCCTGGACGCCCCAGACGGACGGTTCCTCCAGGATGAACGGCTTCCAGTCGTCGTCGGAGGCGAGTTCCTCGGCGGCCTTCTGGATCAGGTCGCGGACCTCGTCGATGTCCTGGTCGGGCGCGACGGGCAGGTCGAGCAGGGCCCGGCCCCAGTTCTGGGACTCGTTGCCGAGCCGGGTGATCTCGCCGTTGCGGACGTACCAGACGACGCCGTTGACGTCCCGGAGCCGGGTGATCCGCAGGGAGACCGACTCGACGGTGCCCTTGGCCGTTCCGGTGTCGACGACGTCGCCGACGCCGTACTGGTCCTCCAGGAGCATGAACAGGCCGGCGAGCAGGTCCTTGATGGTGTTCTGCGCGCCGAAGCCGACCGCGGCGCCGACGACGGTGGCGCTGGCGAGGATGGGGGTGAGGTTCAGCCCCATCTCGCCGAGGACGGTGAACAGGGCGGTGCCGAAGATCACGACGGACGCGATGCTGCGCAGCACGGACCCGAGGGTCTCCATGCGCTGCCTGCGCCGTTCGTGCACCAGCAGCTGGGTGCCTTCGAGGCGTTCGCGGAAGCGGCCGGGCACGGCGCCGTTGGCCATCCGCGCGGTGATCCGGGTGATCAGGCGGTGCACGAAGGTCCGGATGATCAGGGCGACGCCGAAGGCGAGGACGGCCCAGATGAGCGCGGTGACGATCCCGTCGAGCCAGGTGTGGAAGAACCGGGTGACGTCGTCGCTGTGCGAGACGTTCCAGACGGTCCGGCAGGCGACGCTGGGCTTGGCGTCGCAGACGTCGTCGGGCATCGGCTGGTCTTTGAAGAACAGAGGAGGACCCTCCCCCCGGGATCGGCCGGCGGCACCGCCGTGGACGTGCGGCTTCGGACTTTACCGATCGTAGGGGACGGAACTGATCGGACCGTACCGAGCCGCTGGGTGAGGCCGGCCGGCCCCGCGGGGGAGGGCCATTTCGGTGGTTTGTCGGCGCTCCCCCCTCCGGAAGGCCGTGACCACCTGGGACGATTCACGACAATCGGGGCGAAACAACTGCCGTGAATCGGTGGGGCTTTTGTCATGTCGCGGACGGATTCCGCGGGGCGTTCCGGCCACCGCGCCTGGTTCCCGGTAGTCCCGCGGAACCCGTCCGGGCTTTTATGGGGTGTGCGGTTCGAGCACGCGCGCGAGCTTGCGGGCCGCCGCGCGCGGGTCGTCGACCCGGTGCAGCCTCTCGCCCCAGCTCCACCAGAACCAGGGCTCGCGGGATTCCGGCGCCGGCGCGCACGTGACGTTCTCGGTGAGGCTCGCGGCGTCGGGGTTGACGACCCTGAGGAAGGCAGGTCCGGAACGGGTCCTGACGACCCGGGCCAGCAGCCCCCGTTCCGCAAGTTCCCGGACGAGCCCTTCCAGGTGGTCGACCCGCTCGTCTCCCGTCACCCGCGCACACCCCCTTGGCTTGAGTCCGTTCCTTGACCTTGCAGCGAGAATTGCAACATGGCGGGGTCGGGTCAAGGTGGTCTACTCACGGGTTCGACTGGGTTTGCCCCTCCCTCGTAGGAGGATCTTTCTACTCCGCATGAGGATTCGTTCTTTCTGGAATCGGTGTTACTCCCGTAGCTCGGTGCAATCTCCCGAGGTGGGTTGGCCGTTCAAGGTGTCCGCCTTACGCTGCGTATGGATATCAATTACGAAACTGACCGAGAAAGCCGGTCGCCAGCGCTCGGGGGCGTGCACAGTAGTGACGAAGCACACAACCGGCAGAGGTGAGGAGGCCGGCACGGATGGCGGAACCCCCCCGTAAGGAAGCCGACCGGGCACGCTGGATTCGCGCGCAGGGCCTGGCGCGCGGCCTCGCCGTCGCACAGATAGCGGCGGAGATCGCCGAGCAGTGCGGCCCTCTTTTCAGCACGAGCCGGATCAAGGCCCATCGGTTGGCCGGTGGGGTGGCGCTGTCAGACGTGGTGGCTCAGATGCGGGCTCTGTACGAGCTGGACGGCAAGCCTCCGCCGAAGATCGGCGAGACCCTGCTCTCCGCGTACGAGAGCGGTTACAAGAGACCAGGACCGGAGTATCTGCACTACATCTGCCTGGTCTACCGCGTCGAACCCGGCGATCTCGGTTACCCGGGCCCCTGCGTGTGCGGGCGGACCCATGACCACAGACCCGGCGGCACTCAGGCAGCTGCCGCCCGGGACGACGCGGAGGCGCTGATCGGCTCGGTCATCGACCGGGCCTGGTTGGTCCGCCAGCAGCTGGGTCAGGGTCTGCCCGGTATCGAGGGACCGGGGTCGTTGGACCTAGGAGAGGAGGACGTCGTGCTCCGCCGGACGCTACTGCAGCTGCTGGCCGGGACAGGCGTGGCCCTGGACGGCCAGTTCCTCGGGGCGGTGGACCAGCTCCGCAGGAAGATGGACGACACCCTCGTGAACGCCACGGTGTCGCCGACCATGCTCGACCAATGGGAAGAGACGATCCTCGGGTACGGCCAGTCGTACCAGTCGACGCCCTCGCTGCGGATGCTGTGCGATGTGCTCTTGGACTTCAGCGAGGTCCGCAGGCTGTGCGACCAGCGCCAGCCGATCGAGCTCCAGGAACGGCTGTGCCGGATCGCGGCCCAGCTCTCCGGGATCTCGGGGCTCATCATGATCAATCTCGGTGACCACCGCCTCGCCCGCTCGTTCTTCCGGACCGCCCGCACCGCCGCCGACGAGACCGGCGACCGGGGCCTGCGGGCCTGGGTGACGGTCCGGGAGTCCCTGCTGCCGCTGTACTACGGCGACCCCAGGGAGGCCCTGCACCTGGCCCGCAAGGCCCAGGACCTGGCAGGGCGCAGCCCCAACGTCGCGGCGGCGATGGCCCCGGCCGTCGAGGCAAGGGCGCTCGGGCAGCTCGCGCTGCGCGGCCGCTCGGACGCCGCCCCGACGGCCCGGCGCGCGCTCGTGCGCGGCAGGGCGGTCTTCGACCAGCTCAGCAAGGCCCAGACGAGCGACCTGGTGTTCGGCTTCACCGACCGCCAGATGTCGTTCTACGAGGGAGACACCTTCACCAACCTCGGCGACCACGCCAAGGGCGAGGAGACGTTGCGCAACGCCCTCACGCTCTATTCGCCGACCGAGATCATCGACCGGACCCTCGTCAAGCTGGACCGCGCGCACTGCGCGATCCACGCGGGCGACGCCGACGCCGCGGCGGTAAGGGCCAAGGAAGCGATCATGGAGCTGGACCCCGAGCACAGGTCCGACATCCTCATGCACCGGGCCCGCCAGCTCGCCACGGCGGCCCACCAGCAGTTCGGGGACTACCCGCTGCTCCGCGATCTGCGCGAGACGCTGGCCTCGGTGCCGTCCGTGCAGAGCCCGATGAACCCGGGGGAGAAATCACCTCCCTCGGATCAGGTCTGACCCGGCTGTGGTGGCCATCGGGAGCGGCGCCAGGACACTCGTCCGGCGCCCAGCCATCATGCCCGAGTGGACGTTCGGCGACCTGACGATCCGCCGCTATCTGGCGGTCGACAACCCGGTGGTGCTGTCGTTGCACCGGGAGGGCCTGGCCCGCATAGGGCTGCGCCCGGGAGACGGCGTCTACTACGAGAACGATCTGCACGACCTGGAAGGGATCTACCTGGCCGACGGCCGGGGCGGCGACTTCCTCGTCGGGGTGGATCCGGACGGTGATCCCGTCGCCATGGGCGGCCTGCGCAGGGTCGACCCGTGCACCGGCGAGATGGTCCGGCTGCGGGTCAGGCACGACCTGCACCGCCTCGGCTACGGGGCGGCGATGCTCCAGGCCCTGGAGCACCGTGCGCTGGAGCTCGGCTACACGCGCCTCATCGGCGACACCACCGAGCTCCAGGGCCCGGCGCTGGAGCTGTACCGCACGTTCGGCTGGGTGGAGCTGCGCCGCGAGATGATCAACGGCATCGTCAACATCTACGGCGAGAAGAAGCTCAGCTGAGGCGGGCCGTCCGGGCGGGGAGGCGAGTTCCCCGCCCGGACGGGCCCTCCGGCGGAGCCGGCTACAGCGTCAGGCCCGTCTGGTGGGCCATGAACGACATGGTGTCCACCGAAAGGTCGACGGTCCGGGAGACCGACCGCGCGCCGTGCCCGACCTCGGCCTCGTTGCGCAGGAGGATCGGCCCGCCCTTCGCCGCGGTGCCCACCGCGTGCTGGAGCGCCGCGGCCATCTTGCGGGCGTGCAGCGGGTCGACCCGGGTGTCGCTCTCGAAGACGGTGAACAGTGTCGCCGGGTAGGACACCCCGGCCTCGACGTGGTGGTAGGGCGAGTAGCCCAGCAGCCAGCCGAACTCCTCGGCGTCCTCGACGGTCCCGTACTCGACGTTCCAGGTCTGCCCGAGGCCGAACCTCTCGTACCTGATCATGTCGAGCAGCGGGGCCGAGCAGACGACCGCCTTGTAGAGGTCGGGCCGCTGGGTCAGCGCCGCGCCGACGAGCAGGCCGCCGTTGGACCCGCCGGAGATCGCCAGCCGGTCGGCGGTGGTCCAGCCGTCGGCGATCAGCCGCTCGGCCGCGGCGTGGAAGTCGTCGAAGACGTTCTGCTTGTGCCCGAGCATGCCCGCCCGGTGCCACTCCTCGCCCTCCTCCGAGCCGCCGCGCAGGTTGGCGATGGCGTAGACGCCGCCGGCCTCGACCCAGGCGAGGATGCCCGCCGAGTAGGCGGGGGTCAGGGAGACGTTGAAGCCTCCGTACCCGTACAGGATGGTCGGCTTCGGGCCGCCTTCGAGGCTGCCGAGGACGAGCATCCGGACCGTCGTGCCGTCGGCCGAGGTGTAGGCGATCTGCCTGGCCTCGACCTCGGGGACCTCGACGGATCCGGGAGGGGCCGCCCACAGGGTCGTCGCGCCGGTGCGGGCGTCATAGTGCTGGATGCCGCCGGGGGTGACGTTGTCGGTGTAGCCGAACCACGCCTCGTGGCCGCCCTCCGGCCGCTCGACGATCCCGCCGATGGAGCCGAGGCCGGGCAGCGGGACCTCGCCGATCCGCTCGCCGGTCTCCAGGTCGTGCACGGTGATCTCGCTGATCGCGTGCCTGGTCCAGCCCGCGAGCAGGATCGGCCGGTCCAGCTCGTCGAGGATGGCGAAGTCGCTGAGCACCGCCTCGGGGTCCTCGGGCAGCAGGTCCCGCCAGGATTCGGCGGCCAGGTCGGCCGGGTCCGCGATCGCGAGGCGGCCGCGCGGGGCGTCCAGGTCGGTGAACACGTAGGCGCGGCCGTCCCTGCCGAACCGGACGCCCGTCTGCGCGTCGACCCCGATCTGGATCGGCTCGAGCGCGGGGGCGTCCGGTTCGCCGGAAGTGAGGTCGGCGTACCAGAGGTCGTTGCGCGGGGCGGTCCCGAGGGAGGCGCTGACGGTCAGGTAGTGCCCGTCGCGGCTCACCCCGACGCCGTAGTACTCGGTCTTCTCCCGGCCCTCGCCGAAGATCAGGACGTCCTCGGTCTCGGGGTCGGTGCCGAGCCGGTGCAGGTAGACGCGGCGGTGGTACTGGTCCTCGCCTTCGGGGACCTGGTCCTTGGGAAGGCGGCGGACGTAGTAGAAGGCCTCGCCTCCGGGCAGCCACGCGACCGCCGAGTACCGGCACCTGTCGATCGGTCCCTCGATGGTCGCGCCGGTGGCCACGTCCATGATCGAGAGCTGGGACTCCTCGTCGCCGCCGATCGAGAGCTGGTAGGCGAGCAGTCTGCCTTCCTTATCGGGCTGCCAGGAGTCGAGGGTGGTCTTGCCGGTCGCGTCGAGCGCGATCGGGTCGATCAGGGCCCGCTCGGTCCCGTCGGGGTCGACGGTGTAGAGCACCGCCAGCTCCTGCTCGGGAGTGCGGCGCATGAAGAAGCGGCGCTCGCCCCGCCAGACGGGGGAGGAGACGTTGCCCGCGCCGAGCAGCTCGGTGATGCGGGCGCGCAGCCGGTCCCGGCCGGGCAGGTCGTCGACCTCGGCGTGGAACAGCTCGTCCTGGGCGGCGAGCCAGTCCTTGGTCTCGGTGCCGTTCGGGTCCTCCAGCCACCGGTAGGGGTCGGCGACCCGCTGCCCGTGGATCTCCTCGACGATGTCCTGCCGCTGTGCCACCGGATAGTCCATGACGATCAGCCTACGACCAAGCAGACCAGGACTGCTGTTGCCCGGATCGGGGCATAAAGGGGTAGCGCGAACCGCATCCCATTGGTCACACTGTTGACAACTTGGGGTTGACTCATCGCCCACAGAGGAGGTCCTCGTGGCGGGTGCGACAGATTCGGCCGAGCCAGGGGCCCGGCCACGGCACGCCATGTCAGGCGTGCCGGAAAAGCCGGGCATACCAGGCAGATCGGGTAGTAGGCATGGCCTCAGCCGAGAGGCGGGGGTCGGCTGATGCGACAGGTCCTTCTCCTGAACGCCACGTACGAACCGCTCACCACGCTCCCGCTGCGGCGGGCAGTGTGCCTGGTGCTCAGGGAGAAGGCCGAAGTCGTCCATCACGACTCTTCGGGCTCCCTCGTACGGTCGGCCAACACCTCCGTCCAGGTGCCGTCGGTGATCCGGCTGCGCCGGTACGTCCGGATCCCCTTCCGGACCAGGATCCCCCTGACCCGGGCGGCGCTGATGCGGCGCGACAACTACCGGTGCGTCTACTGCGGCCGCAAGGCCGAGACCATCGACCACGTCCACCCGCGCAGCCGCGGCGGCAAGCACGCCTGGGAGAACTGCGTGGCCTCCTGCACGCCGTGCAACCACCGCAAGGCCGACCGCCTCCTCGAGGAGCTCGGCTGGTCGCTCGACATCCCCCCGTCCGTCCCCCGCGGCGCCCACTGGCGCCTGATCGGCCTCATCGGCACCGACGGCGACCCCCAGTGGGCCGCCTACGTCACCGAACCCGCTGCATGAGCGGGACCCCGGCTCGCCGGGGTCCCGCCTACACTCGGGGCATGCCCCGTTATGACTTCCGGTGCCGCTCCTGCGGCGACACGTTCGAGCTGTCCCGGCCGATGGCGCAGTCGGCCGACCCGGCCTCCTGCCCCCAGGGCCACGACGACACCGTCAAGCTGCTGTCGACCGTCGCGATGACCGGCGGCGCCGCGGCCCCCGTCCAGCGCCCCGCGGGCGGTGGCGGCGGAGGTTGCTGCGGAGGCGGCTGCTGCGGCTGACCCGGGTCCGGGTGGGGAGCGACCCACCCCGATGTACCTGGAAGAACACGCATCACGTGGACCCCTGTTCGGGCGCCCCGGCGTCTGCCCCATAGGCCGCCAAGGCCGAAGGGGCAGACGCCGGGGCTCGAAAGCGCCCGAACACCGCGGCGGTGAAGGAGCCGCGGCGAGAAGCTCAGCGCAGCTGCGAGATGTCGCGGGCGGCGCCGGTGGAGGCCGAGGTCGCCATGGCGGCATAGGCCTGAAGGGCGACGCTGACCTTGCGCTCACGGTTCACGGGGCGGTAGCCGCCGAGGTCGTGCAGCAGCTTCTCGCGGCGCTCGGCCAGCTCCTCGTAGGAGACGTCGAGCTCCAGGGTGCGGCGCGGGATGTCGATGACGATCCGGTCGCCGTCCTGGACCAGCGCGATCATGCCGCCGGCCGCGGCCTCCGGGGAGGCGTGGCCGATCGACAGGCCGCTGGTGCCGCCGGAGAAGCGGCCGTCGGTGATCAGCGCGCAGGCCTTGCCCAGGCCCCGGCCCTTGAGGAAGGACGTCGGGTAGAGCATCTCCTGCATGCCGGGACCGCCGCGCGGGCCCTCGTAGCGGATGACGACGACGTCGCCCTCCTTGACCTTCTTGCCGAGGATGCCCTCGACCGCGTCGTCCTGCGACTCGAAGACGACGGCCGGGCCCTCGAAGGTCCACAGCTCCTCTTCGACGCCCGCGGTCTTCACGATCGCGCCGTCCGGGGCGATGTTGCCGTACAGGACGGCCAGGCCGCCGTCCTGGGTGTAGGCGTGCTCAACCGCGCGGATGCAGCCCTGCTCGTCGTCGAGGTCGAGGGAGTCCCAGCGGGTGTTCTGGCTGTAGGCCTCGATGGTGCGGACCCCGCCGGGGGCGGCGTGGAACAGCTCGACGGCCTCGGGCAGCGCGTTCGGGGACTTGATGTCCCAGGCGTCGAGGAACTCGCCCAGCGTGGACCCGTGGACCGTCGGGACGTCGGGGTGCAGCAGCCCGGCCCGGTTCAGCTCGCCCAGCAGACGGGGGATGCCGCCCGCCCGGTGCACGTCCTCGATGTGGTACTTGTTCGTCGCCGGGGCGACCTTGCAGACGCACGGGACGCGCCGGGACAGCTCGTCGATCTCCTTGAGGCCGAAGTCGACCTGGGCCTCGTGCGCGGCCGCCAGCAGGTGCAGGATCGTGTTGGTCGACCCGCCCATGGCGACGTCCAGCGTCATGGCGTTCTCGAAGGCGTCGCGCGAGGCGATGGCGCGCGGCAGGACCGACTCGTCGCCGTCCTCGTAGTACCGGCGGCAGACGTCCACGATGGTCCGGCCGGCGCGCTCGAACAGCTCCTTGCGCGCGGCGTGCGTGGCCAGCGTGGTGCCGTTGCCCGGCAGGGACAGGCCGATCGCCTCGGTGAGGCAGTTCATGGAGTTGGCGGTGAACATGCCCGAGCACGACCCACAGGTCGGACAGGCGTTCTCCTCCATCTCGTCCAGGGCCTCCTGGGACACCGACTCGTCCGCCGCGGCGATCATCGGGTCGATGAGGTCGAGCTTGCGGACGGTCTTGGCGGCGCCGTCGACGACGGTGACCTTGCCGGCCTCCATCGGACCGCCGGACACGAAGACCGTGGGGATGTTCAGGCGCAGGGCGGCCAGCAGCATCCCGGGGGTGATCTTGTCGCAGTTCGACAGCGCGATGATCGCGTCGGCCCGGTGCGCCTCGACCATGTACTCCACGGCGTCGGCGATCAGCTCGCGGGACGGCAGCGAGTAGAGCATGCCGTCGTGGCCCATGGCGATGCCGTCATCGACGGCGATGGTGTTGAACTCGCGCGGAATGCCGCCCGCCTCGCGCACGGCCTCGGCGACGACCTGGGCCACCTCGCGCAGGTGCACGTGACCCGGCACGAACTGCGTGAAGCTGTTGGCGATGGCGATGATCGGCTTGCCGAAGTCCTCGCGGGCGACGCCGGTGGCGCGCAGGAGGGCGCGCGCGCCCGCCATGTTGCGGCCGTGGGTGACTGTGCGTGACCTGAGCGGAGGCAAGGGACTCTCCCAACCGTGGATCAAAAGGTGGGTGGCCCCGGGTAGGGGGCGGCGAAGGGACTCGGTGAGTCCAGCCTACTACCCCCGCAAAGGCACCCCGGCTGCTCCGGCGGGGTGCCGTGCGATCACTCGTACTTCGAAGGGAAGACCCGTTCGGCGGCCTCGCCGATCCGCGTGACGTCCTCGGGCGTGAGGACCTTGGGCCGCTTGCGGAGGTACTTCCTGGCCTGGTTCCCGGCGTAGACGTCGACGTTGCGCACCGACATCACCCGCCAGGGGACCGATGGGCCGTAGATGGCCACCGATGGCTGGACGGGGATGTCCGTGGCCATCGCCTTGCTCAGCAGCCGGCTCGCCTGGTTGGCCTCCCAGCGGGCCTCGTCCAGCCGGTCCTTCATCTCGAAGGGTCCGTGGAAGAGGCGGGTGTGGGAGAGGCTGCGGACCGGGAGGCGCTTGTCCCACGACTCGGAGTCGATGGCGTAGACGCCGGTCGGGCCGATCACCAGATGGTCGATCTTGCCGTCGCTCACGCCCTCGCCGTCGCGGGGCACGGCCCTCGCGTGCAGCACCCGCCAGCCGTCCTTGGCCAGCGCGCGGAGCTGCCGCTCGGTCCTCCGCTCGGCTGAGGAGACCGGGTAACCGCGGTCTCCGCCGCCCGCCCGCGCGGTGCGCACGGTGTCGGCGATCATCACCACCACCGCGAGCGTGAGGCCGACACGGGGGTCGAACACGATCGCGAAGAGCACGCCGACGACCAGCGCGACCGCGGTGCGGATCGCCCACAGCCGGGCACGGGGATGTCTCGCCAGCGCGCGGAGGTCGGGGCGTGGACGCTCTTCCGGAGGCTGCCCGCGGGCACCGCCGGGCTCGCCACGGTCGATGATGGCCATAGCTCAACCCCTTATCCTTCTCGCCTTGAGGCGCGTCATCGGTTTACATGCCCCCTCCCGGTGAGGGAAACGCTTACCGGAAGGTAACTCGGTTGTCCTCACCCCACCAGCCCTCGGCTAGGGTGCGGCCGTGGCGGAGATGCATCACCTGACGGCCAGGCGGCAGGCGGCCGCCGTGCGCTCGGGTGAGATCTCCCCGGTGGAGCTCACGGCGCATTATCTCGAGCGCGTCGACCGACTGGATCACCGTGTCGGGGCTTTCGTCACGCACTGCCCGGAAACTGCCCTTGATCAGGCGCGGAAGGCCGAGCGGATCGTCGCGGAGGCCGTCGCCCCGCCCGTCCTGCTGGGGCTGCCGGTGCCGGTGAAGGACCTCCACGTGGCCGCGGGGCTGCCCACCGGGTACGGCAGCCTGGCCCGAGGCGAGCCGCGCTCGCCGGTCGACGGGCCGGTGGCCGCGCTGCTGCGCGCGGCGGGCGCGGTCGTGCTCGGCAAGACGGGCAGTCCTGAGTTCGGGCTGACCTGCTACACCGATTTCACCCACTTCGCCCAGGCCGCTGACCTGGCCGAAGGCGTCGTGCCGCCTACCGTCCGCAATCCCTGGGCGCCGGACCGGCTGGCCGGGGGATCCAGCGGGGGCGCCGCCGCGGCCGTCGCGGCGGGGCTCGCGCCGCTGGCGCACGGCAGCGACGGCGGCGGCTCGATCCGCATCCCCGCGAGCGCCTGCGGCCTCGTCGGGATCAAGCCGAGCCGGCGCGTGGTGCCGGTCGGCGCCGACCCGTTCGGCCTCGCGGTCAGCGGACCGATCGCCCGCGACGTGCGGGACGCCGCGCTGCTGCTCGACGCGCTGTCCGGGCGGGCCGGAACCCCGTTCCTCGACGCCGCGGAACGCCCGCCGGGCCCGCTGCGGATCGCCAGGACGGCCCTGCCCGCCGACCCCGGCACGGTGATCCACCCGGAGTGCCTGGCCGCTTATGAGACCGCCTCGCGGCTGCTGGCCGGGCTCGGCCACGAGATCGTCGAGCTGCCGCCCGTCCGCACCCCGGCACTGGCCCGCCTCTTCGAGACGGCCTGGACCGTGCTCGCCGCGGCCGAGCGCGTCCCGGCGGATCGGGAGCGCCTGCTCCAGCCGCTCACCCGCTGGCTGCGCGAGCGCGGTGGCAGGGTCGGGCCCGCGGCGCTCGCGGAACTGCGGACCGCCCTCGCCGCCGAGGCCGACCGCGCGCTCGCCGTGATGGCGCCCTACGACGCCGTGCTCACCCCCGCGCTGGCCGAGCCGCCCGCACCGGTCGGGCACTTCACGTCGGGTTCGCCCGAGGAGGACTTCGCCCGGCAGAACGCGCACACCCCGTTCGCGGCGCTGGCCAACATCACCGGGCAGCCGTCGCTGACCCTGCCCCTGCACTGGACGCGCGACGGCCTGCCCGTCGGCGTCATGCTCTCGGGCCGCCCCGGCGGGGACGCCGCGCTCATCGCCCTCGCCGCCCGGCTGGAGGCCGCCGCGCCCGCCGGGCCGCCCTTCCCCTTCGGCTGACCCGGACTCCCGGCCGGTCAGGTGTGCAGCAGGGTGATCAGGTGGGCCGAGACGTCGGCGAGGAGGGTGTCCGGGGTGATCGGGACGCCCGCGACGGCGGAGAAGACACGGGGGAGACCGGGGATGGGGAAGTCGGGGCCTTCGGGCTCGTCGCGGAAGAGCGCGTGCTTGTCGAGGGAGCGGCTCGACCGGCCCCAGGCGTCCAGGACCTCCTCCTCGGAGGGGACGCCGAAGCCGTGGCCGACCGGGGCGGCGTGCCGCAGCCGGACGAACGCGCCGTCGGCGTACTCGCGGGCGAGGCGGCAGCGGGCGGCCAGGAGGGCCCGTTCGTCGGCGCGCTGATTCTCGATCACGGCGCACGGCGTGCGGCACTCGAACGCGCAGACGCTCAGCGCCTTGATCACCGTGGTGTGCTGGCGGTCGAGGTAGTTGCGCCAGCCCTCCGGCGGGTCCCCGGCGACGCGCAGGGACCGCTCGCACGCCGCGACCAGGCCCCGGGTGTGCGTGCAGCGGTCGTTCTCGGCGGCGACGCCGAACCGGCTTCCGGCGACCTTCATCCGCTCGGGCAGCCGCGCAGGGTCGGCGGCGTGCCCGAGGACGGGCTCCCAGGCCAGCACGGGCAGGTACTCGGCGGCGATGTGCGCGGCGGCGACCACCCCGCCCAGCTCGCGCCGCTCCCAGTGCACCGCGATCACCTCGAGCAGCAGCCGGAAGCCCGCGTGCATGGAGCCGAGCGCCCCGCGGTCGACCTCGCCGGGCTCCTGCGGCACCCGGACGGCCCTCGCCCGGTCCACCAGCGCGCGAGGCACCGACGGATCCGCGACGCCGAAATCCTCGGCGTCGAGCTGGAGAAGCTGGTGGCCGAACTCCGCGATGCCCTCGATCCGCCGCGGCGCGTGCCCGGACCTGGCCAGCGCGGCGAGGTCACCGAAGGCGCAGCGCCGCGCCAGTTCCGCCAGAACCGCCAACCGATCCCCCTACCGCCAGGTCGTCAGCGCCGCCAGAGCAGGACGAGCGCGCAGTCGTCGTCGTGGGCCGCGGACATCGACTGGACGATCTCCCGCGCGCCCTTGCGGAACCCCTGCGCGACCAGCCGGTCCGCCGAGGCGAGCAGTTCGTCGATGCCCTGGTCCAGGTCGCGGCCCGGCTGCTCGACCAGGCCGTCGGTGTACAGCATGAGCGCG
This sequence comes from Actinocorallia herbida, assembly GCF_003751225.1. Lineage (NCBI taxonomy): Bacteria > Bacillati > Actinomycetota > Actinomycetes > Streptosporangiales > Thermomonosporaceae > Actinocorallia > Actinocorallia herbida. The sequence continues at coordinate 7,789,971 of NZ_RJKE01000001.1, read as the reverse complement.
TCGCCGGGGCCGAGTCGCCCGGACTCCGGCTCGCACTTCAGATCGGGCACCACACCGAGCACAACGCCCTTGGCGGTCCCGACGTGCCAGGTTCCGGCACTCGCGTCGAACTTGACGGCCGGAGGATGCCCCGCCGACTCGATCACGTAGTCGCCGGTGCCGAGGTCGAGCACCACGTGGACCGCGGTGACGAAGCCCTCGTCCCAATACTGGCGGTGGAGGTAGGAGTTGCAGGCCCCGAGGTACTGCTCCGGGGGGACCGATCCAAGGAGGCCGCCGAAGGCGCCGGACAGCATCAGCGCGCGGGTGCCCGCGGCGACGCCCTTGCCCGAGACGTCGACCAGCGCGACCTCGAGGAGGTCGCGCTCGCCGTCGGGGGAGAGATGCCGGCAGGAGACGACGAAGTCGCCGCCGAAGGACGATCCGCCCGCCTGGGCGAGTTCGACGTTGCTGTCCCAGGGGCTGGGGATCTCGGGGATCTGCCCTTGCCGGTTCAGCCTGTCGCGCAGTTCCAGCAGCATGGTCTCGCCGCGCAGGCCCTGGACGCCGAGCTGCTGGCGGTTGCGGGACAGCGCGAGCGCCAGCACCGTGGTGAGGCCGACGGTGACGATGATGCCGGGGGAGAAGCCGCGGTCGATGATCGCGGTGTCGGCGGCGACCACGGCCGCGACGACCACGAGCAGCGCGGTCAGCGCGCGGACCCGCAGCAGCAGGCCGCCCGCCAGGACGACCAGGACGAGGGCGCTCGGCGGGAACCACTGCTGGCCGACCCACTTGGTGCCCGCGCACATGCCGAGCGCGACCGCGGAGAGGAAGATCAGGACATACCGCTCACGGATCCGGCCGCGCCGCATCCAGCGATAGAGCGCCACGAGGACCGGCACACGCCGGAGTTGGGCGCGCACCTTGGGCGGCAGGAGGTGAACCAGGCGTTGCAGCATGTCGTCGCCACTGTATCGAGCAAAACCGCCCTGCGGCGTCAATCCGCCCGACCCTCACCCCGAGGACAGCGCCCTGAGATAGTTATTGCGAGGGTCTTGCAACAACGTTTGGTGCGTTACAAAGTAGGATCCATTGGTTCTACCAGGGAGGATCCGCCGTGCATGTACCCGACGGCTTCATCAACGCGCCGGTCTCGGTCGCGACGGGGGTCGTGGCCGCAATCGGCGTGGGCGTCGCCTTGCGCGGCGCCCGTCGTGAACTCGACGACGCCACCGCGCCCCTCGCCGGGGTGAGCGCGGCCTTCATCTTCGCGGCCCAGATGCTCAACTTCCCCGTCGCCGCGGGTACCAGCGGCCACCTGCTGGGCGGGGCGCTGGCCGCGATCCTGGTCGGCCCCTATACCGGGGCCCTCGTGGTGGCGGTCGTGCTCTTCGTGCAGGGCCTGCTCTTCGCCGACGGCGGACTGACGGCCCTGGGCACCAACATCACGATCATGTCCCTGGTGACGGTGCTCGTCGGCTACGGCGTATTCAGGGCCGTCCTCGCCGTGCTGCCCGAGAAGCGCGTGAGCGTCTCCGTCGCGACCTTCCTCGGCGCGGTCGTCTCGGTCCCGGCCGCGGCGGTCGTCTTCACCGGGATCTACGCGATCGGCGGCACCACCGACATTCCGCTCGGCTCGATGCTCACCGCGATGGTCGGCGTCCACCTCCTCATCGGCCTCGGCGAGGCGGTGATCACCACGGCGACCGTCTCCAGCGCGCTGGCCGTCCGGCCCGACCTCGTGTACGGCGCCCGAGGGCTGCGCAAGCCCCTCCAGATCATCAAGGTCTCCGACTCCCAGGGAGCCGCCGCGTGAGCGCAGTCAGCACCGGCCGCCGGGTCGGGACCAAGGTCTTCGTGGCCGCGGGCCTCCTCGTCGCGCTCGTCCTCGCAGGGTTCGTCAGCTACTACGCCTCCGGCAGTCCCGACGGCCTGGAGAAGGTCGCGGCCGACAAGGGCTTCGACGCGGGGGCCGAGGATCACGCCTCCGCCGGTTCGCCGCTCGCCGACTACGGCGTCTCCGGCGTGGAGAATGCCCGGCTTTCAGGTGGCCTGTCCGGTGTGATCGGCGTCGGGGTGGTCCTGGTGGTGGGCGGAGGGCTGTTCTGGGCGCTGCGTCGCCGTCAGGCGCCCGAGGACGCGGCCTGAGATGGGGGCGGGTCACGCGCACGATCTGTACGTGCGCCGGGAGTCGCCGGTGCACGCGCTGCCGCCGCACTGCAAGATCCTCGCGACGGTCGGCTTCGTGCTGGCCGTCGCGGTCACCCCGCGGCACGTGATCTGGGCCTTCGCGCTCTACGCGGTGCTGCTGGGGGCCGTGGCGGCGATCGCCCGCATCCCCGCGGGGACGATCGCGCGGCGGATGGTGATCGAGGTGCCGTTCGTGGCCTTCGCCCTCTTCCTTCCCTTCGTCGCCCGGGGGCCCGAGGTCGAGGTCCTGGGCCTCGCGCTCAGCCGGGACGGCCTGTGGGGCGCGTTCGGGATCCTCGCCAAGGGCACCCTCGGCGTCGTCGCGTCGATCCTGCTGGCCGCCACCACCGAGCCGCGCACGCTCCTGCTCGGGGTCGAGCGGCTCGGCCTGCCGCCGCTGCTCACCCAGATCGCCACCTTCATGTTCCGCTACCTCGACGTCGTGACCGATGAACTCCGCCGGATGCGGGTGGCCAGGGCGTCGCGCGGATTCGAGGCGCGCGACCTGCGCGACGCCAGGATCCTCGCCCGCTCCCTCGGCTCGCTGTTCCTGCGCTGCTACGAGCGGGGTGAGCGGGTTCACCTCGCGATGCTGAGCCGCGGCTACGACGGCCGGATGCCCGTCCTGGCCGAGGCCGGGGCGTCCCGGGGCCAATGGGCGGTCAGCGCGGTGCTGCCCGCGGCAGCCGCCCTGGTCGCGGCGGGTGCTTGGATGGCCGTGTGGACGCTTCACTAGAGCTCTCCGGCCTCGCCTACGCCTACCCCGATGGCACCCAGGCGCTGTTCGGCGTGACCACGTCGATAGCGCGCGGGGAGCGGGTCGCCCTCCTCGGCCCGAACGGCGCGGGCAAGACGACCCTCGTCCTTCACCTCAACGGCATCCTGCACGGCGGCGCGGGCACCGTGCGCGTGGGCGGGATGACCGTGGACCCGTCGGACAAGAAGGCGCTGAAGGAGATCCGGCGGCGTGTCGGAATCGTCTTCCAGGACCCCGACGACCAGCTCTTCATGCCCACGGTCAAGGAGGACGTCGCGTTCGGCCCGGCCAACCTGGGCCTGCGCGGCCGGGACCTCGACCGGCGCGTCGCCGACGCGCTCGAGCGGGTCGGGATGGCGGAGTTCGCCGACCGGGCGCCGCAGCACCTCAGCTTCGGCCAGCGCCGCAGGGTCGCGGTGGCGACGGTGCTGGCGATGGAGCCGGAGATCCTCGTGCTGGACGAGCCGTCGTCCAACCTCGACCCCGCCTCGCGCCGGGAGCTCGCCGAGATCCTGCTCTCCCTCGACGTCACCGTCCTCATGGTCACGCACGACCTGCCTTACGCGGCGCAGCTCTGTCCGCGGGCGCTCGTCCTGTCCGGCGGGGTGATCGCCGCCGACGGCCCGATCCTGGGCCTGCTCTCCGACGCCGACCTGATGGCCGCGCACAGGCTGGAGCTTCCCTTCGGCTTCGTGCCGCAGGCCCTGTCCGGCGCCTGAACCCGGCCGAAGCGTCTTCTCGACCGGGGGAAACCGCGTTCCTGTTGCGCCACGGTGAGTGATCGGCGACACTTTGAAGTGACAACCGTTTTCATTTCACTTCACCACGAGATCCACCGGGGGCCATCGTGAAGGTAGCTTTCGTCGGCAAGGGCGGTAGCGGCAAGACCACCCTGTCCTCGCTGTTCATCCGTCATCTGCACGCCACGGGCCTGCCCGTCGTGGCCGTCGACGCCGACATCAACCAGCACCTGGGCACCGCGCTCGGCCTGTCCGACGAGTCCGTCGCGCCGCCGCTCGGCGACCACCTGGCCCTGCTCAAGGACCACTTGCGCGGCGACAACCCGCGCATCGGCTCGGCCGCGACCATGGTGAAGACCACGCCGCCGGGCCGCGGCTCGCGGCTGCTCCACCTGTTCGGCCGCGACCCGTTCCACACCGACCTGGCGCTGGACGTCGCGCCGGGCCTCAAGCTGCTGGCCACCGGCCCGTTCACCGACGACGACCTGGGCGTGGCCTGCTACCACTCCAAGACCGGCGCGGTGGAGCTGTACCTCAACCACCTCGTGGACGGTCCCGGCGAGTACGTCGTCGTCGACATGACCGCGGGCGCCGACACCTTCGCGTCGGGTCTGTTCACCCGCTTCGACGTGCTGTTCCTGGTCGCCGAGCCCACCCGCAAGGGCGTCAGCGTCTACCGCCAGTACACCGACTACGCCCGCGACTACGACGTCACCATCAAGGTCGTCGGCAACAAGGTGCACGACGAGCAGGACGTGGACTACCTGCGCGAACACGTCGGCGCGGACCTGCTCACCTGGTTCGGGCACTCCCCGGCCGTCCGGGCGATCGAGCAGGGCCGTGAGGGCGCGGCCCTGGAAGAGGCCGGCATCGCCTCCATGGACGTGCTGCGCAAGACCGTCGACGAGCAGGTCAAGGACTGGGGCACCTACCTGCGCCAGGCCGCGGAGTTCCATGTGAAGAACGCGCGGAGCTGGGCCAACCGGGCGACGGGGGAGGACCTCGCCGCGCAGGTGGACCCGGAGTTCGCGTTCCCGGCCTGACCTGGGAGACTGTGCGCCATGCGAGTTTTCCTGGGATCGGACCACGCCGGCTACGAGCTGAAGGAGCACCTGGTCGGCTGGCTGACGGCCAACGGCCACGAGGTCGTCGACTGCGGACCCAAGGTCTACGACGCCGTCGACGACTACCCGCCGTTCGTGCTGCGCGCGGCCGAGGGCACGGCGGCCGAACCCGCCTCGCTCGGCATCGTGCTCGGCGGCTCGGGCAACGGCGAGGCGATCGCGGCCAACAAGGTCAAGGGCATCCGCGCCGCGCTGGTGTGGAGCGAGGACACCGCCACCCTCGCCCGCGAGCACAACGACGCCAACGTCATCAGCATCGGCGCCCGCCAGCACACGCTCGAGGAGGCCACCCGCTTCGTCGAGCTGTTCCTGGCCACCGCGTACTCCGATGAGGCGCGCCACACCCGGCGCATCGACATGCTGAGCGAGTACGAGAACACCCGTCAGCTCCCGCCGCTGCCGTAGCCACCCGTCCGCAGACGACAAAAGACCCCTTCACACCTGTTCTTCAGGTGCGAAGGGGTCTTTTCTCGTTTCTCCGGTCGGGCCGGCCGCTCAGTCGAAGCTCGGCGCGGCGGTGCGGGTGCGCTTGAGCTCGTAGAAGCCGGGGACGGACGCCGCGAGGCGCAGTCCCTCGAAGAGGCGCAGCGCGTCGTCACCGCGCGGGATCGGGGTGATGACGGGGCCGAAGAACGCGGCGCTGCCCTGGATCGCCACGACGGGGGTGCCGACCTCCTCGCCCACCTTGTCGATCCCGACCTTGTGGGAGGCCCGCACGTCGTCGTCGTGCTCCTCGCTGGAGGCGGCCTCCAGGAGCGCGGCGTCGAGGCCCGCGGCGGCGAGCGCCTCGGTGATGACCTCGTCGGTGATCCCGCGGCCCTCGTTGTGGATGCGCGTGCCCAGCTCGGTGTAGAGCGGGCCGAGCACCTCGCCGCCGTACTTCTGCTCCGCGGCGATCGCCACGCGGACCGGGCGCCAGCCGCGCTGGATCATCTCGCGGTACTGCTCGGGCACGTCCTTGCCCTCGTTCAGGACCGAGAGCGACATCACATGCCAGCGCACGTCCAGCGGACGCTGCGCGGCGACCTCGTGGATCCAGCGGGACGTGATCCACGCCCACGGGCACAGCGGGTCGAACCAGAAATCGACGGTGATCGTCTCGTTCTCCGACAAGGGTTACCTCCGGGTGACGGCGTGCGGGTCCACCAAGCCGAACCGGCCATCAGCTCCGTTGATTCCCCGGCTCTGGGTAGACATGAAAAGATCCGGAGATCATACGAACACACATCGGGAGGGGCACGTGGCAGGCAACCTGACGCGCGACGAGGCGCGGGAACGGGCCCGGACACTGGCCGTCGAGGCGTACGAGGTGGCGCTGGACGTCACGGAGGGCAACGGCGCCGGCGCGGTCTCCACGGGCGAGGAGCGGTTCTCGTCGGTCACCACGGTCCGCTTCACCGCGGCCGAGGCGGGCGGCGGCACCTTCATCGACCTGCACGACGCGGTCGTCACCGAGGCGGTGCTCAACGGCACGGCCCTGGACGTCGCCACGTACGACGCCGAGAAGGGCAGGCTGCCCCTTCCGTCGCTGGCGGCGGCCAACGAGCTGACCGTCAAGGCCGACATCCTCTACTCCCGCACGGGCGAGGGCCTGCACCGCATGGTCGACCCGGTCGACGACCAGGTGTACCTGTACACCCAGTTCGAGACGGCCGACGCGCACCGCATGTTCGCCTGCTTCGACCAGCCCGACCTGAAGTCGACGTACCGGTTCGACGTCACCGCGCCCGAGGGCTGGCAGGTCGTCTCCAACACCGCGCCCGAGCAGGAGGCCTCGGCCGAAGGCAAGACGGTGTGGCGTTTCCCGGCGACGGAGAAGATGTCCACCTACATCACCGCGCTCATCGCCGGGCCGTACCACGTCGTGCGCGACTCCTACGACGACGGCCGCATCCCGCTCGGCGTCTTCTGCCGCGCGTCCCTCGCGGAGTTCCTCGACGCCGACGCCATCTTCGACGTCACCAAGCAGGGTTTCGCGTACTTCGAGCGGGTCTTCGACTTCCCGTACCCGTTCGGCAAGTACGACCAGCTGTTCGTGCCGGAGTTCAACGCGGGCGCGATGGAGAACGCGGGCGCCGTCACGTTCCTGGAGGACTACGTCTTCCGGTCGCGCGTGACCGACGCCGCCTACGAGCGCCGCGCGGAGACCATCCTCCACGAGATGGCCCACATGTGGTTCGGCGACCTCGTCACGATGCGCTGGTGGGACGACCTGTGGCTGAACGAGTCGTTCGCCACGTACATGTCGGTGCTCTGCCAGTCCGAGGCCACCCGCTGGAAGAGCGCGTGGACCACGTTCGCGAACGCCGAGAAGGCGTGGGCGTACCGGCAGGACCAGCTGCCCTCGACGCACCCGATCGCGGCCGACATCCCGGACATCCGGGCGGTCGAGGTCAACTTCGACGGCATCACCTACGCCAAGGGCGCCTCGGTGCTCAAGCAGCTCGTCGCCTACGTCGGGCTGGACAACTTCCTGGAGGGCGTGCGCCGCTACTTCCAGCGGCACGCCTGGGGCAACACCGTCCTCGCGGACCTCCTGGACGCCCTGGAGGAGACCTCGGGCCGCGAGCTGACCTCCTGGTCCAAGGAGTGGCTGGAGACGTCCTGGGTCAACACCCTGCGCCCGTCGTACGAGGTGGACGCCGAGGGCGCCTTCACCGAGTTCGCCGTGCTCCAGGAGGCCGTCCCGGACTACCCGACGCTGCGTTCGCACCGCGTCGCCATCGGCCTGTACGACAAGACCGACGCCGGCCTGGTCCGCCGCAAGCGGGTCGAGCTCGACGTGGTCGGCGCGAAGACCGCGGTGCCCGAGCTCGTCGGGGAACGCCGTCCCGACCTCGTCCTGGTCAACGACGACGACCTCACCTACGCCAAGGTCCGGCTGGACGAGCACTCGCTGACCACGCTGGTCTCCTCGATCGGGGAGATCAAGGACAGCCTGCCGCGGGCGCTGGCCTGGTCGGCGGCGTGGGACATGACCCGCGACGCCGAGCTGGCCACCCGCGACTACGTCAAGCTGCTGCTGTCGGGCGTCGGCGGGGTCAGCGACATCTCGGTCGCGCAGACCCTGCTGCGCCAGGCGCGCACCGCGGTCGTCCAGTACGCCGACCCGGCCTGGCGCGAGACGGGCCTCGGCCTCATGGCCGACGCGCTGTCCGACCTGGCGAAGGCGGCCGATCCCGGCTCGGACTTCCAGCTGGCCTACCTCCAGGCGTTCGCGTCCTCGGCGACCTCCGACGAGCACCTCGCCTACCTCGCGGGTCTGCTCGACGGCTCGGTCGCGCTGCCCGGCCTGAACGTCGACACCGACCTGCGCTGGGGACTGCTGCGCCGCCTCGTGGTGCGCGGCAAGGCGGGCGAGGCCGAGATCACCGCCGAGCACGAGCGCGACGCGACCGCCGCCGGCGAGCGGCACGCGGCGGCGCTGCGCGCGGCGATCCCGACCCCGGAGGCCAAGGCCGCGGCCTGGCAGCGGATCATCGGCGGGAAGCTGCCGAACGCGGTGTTCCGCGCCACGATGGGCGGGTTCGTCGAACCCGACCAGGCCGAGCTGCTGCTCCCGTACACCGACGCGTACTTCGCCGAGGTCGGCCGGGTGTGGAAGGAGTGGAGCAGCGACATGTCCCAGACGTTCGCCGAGGTCGCCTATCCGTTCCTGAACATCACCCAGGAGACCATCGACCGGACCGACGCCTACATCGCGGCGGAGAACCCGCCGTCGGCGCTGGTCCGCATGCTGGTGGAGGGCCGCGACGGGGTGGCGCGCGCGCTGCGGGCGCGGGCCAAGGACGCCTCCGCCGCCTCCTAGGGGCCGAAGATCATCGAAGGGGCCGTCCGGGCGTGTTCCGGGCGGCCCCTTCGCCGTGCGGCGTATAGGCTGACCTGGAACGTTACTTATCGGACTAATGCCGCTTAATAGGTAAATGGGGATGTATGGCTGAGCCTGTGCGCGCCGTGCTCTCCCGCGACGCCATCGTGCTCGCCGCCGTCGACCTGATCGAACGCGACGGCGTCGAGGCGCTGTCCATGCGCAAGGTCGCCGCCCGGCTCGGCGTCGCGGCCATGTCCCTGTACCACCACGTGCCCAACAAGGCGGCACTCGTCGACGCCGTCGTGGAGCGGCTGGTCGCCGACCTCGACTTCGCCGACGACCCGGGCGCCGACCCCCGCGAGCGCGCCCGCGGCATGATGCGGGCCTTCCGCAAGATCGCGCGGGACCGGCCGAGGACGGCCAACCTCGTGCTCACCCGCACGTTCGAGTCGCCCGCGACGCTGCGCCTGTACGAGCACGCGATGGAGATCGCCCGCGCCGCGGGGTTCGCCGGCGGCGACGCGGCGCGGATCGCCTCGGCGTTCCTGTCGTACGCGATCGGCTCGCTGCTGCGCGAGGCGCGGTTCGACCGGGCCGCCAAGTCCGGCGGGCAGCCGGGCGGCGACCCCTTCATCCGCGGCGCCGAGGGCATCGACCCCGGCCGCTACCCGAACGTCACCGCGCTGCTCGCCGAGGGCCACGTCTACGATCCCGACGCGGAGTTCGAGGTCGGTCTGGAGATGCTGCTGCGAGGGCTCCCGGAGTCCTAACGCGTCAGAGGGCCTTGCCAGGGCCGAAGAGCCGCTGCGCGGTGAGCGCGATCTCCTGGGGGGAGGCCGCGCCGTCGCCCGCGCGGGCGCGGATCCAGAGCGGGACGCGCCAGGAGCGCATGAGCACGACGCCGCCCGCGGTCATCCGGGATCTGCCCGCCCGTCCGCCGTGCACGGCCACCACCACGGACGCCTTGACGGGCAGGTCCATCTCCTGCGAGAGGGCCTCGGACACCTTGCGGGCCATGGCCTCCCACCCTTCGACGAGGCGGGACTGGGAGTCCTTGCCGTAGAAGAGCCTGCCCCTCACCGCGGTGACGTCGAGGTCGGGGGCGTGCACGACGTTCTGCACGAGCCACAGCCGTCCCGGTGAGGCGACGAGGTGGGAGACGATGCCGTGCCCGGGGATCGCCCTGCGGTGCAGCACCGCGAACCGCCCGCGCCCGGCGATCTCCAGCAGGCGCAGTGCCCGTGAGGTGCCCATCGAGCCGTCCTCGCCGTACCGCCAGACCCGCGACGCGGCCCGCGTGCGCAGGAACCGCACGCCGTCGTAGGCGAGGAACGCGACGGCGAAGCCGATCGCCCAGTAGAAGGCGAGCCCGCCGACGAGGACGCCGAAGAGGTAGCCGACCAGGAGCGCGACCACGGAGCCGCGGCGGCGCGTGCGCTTCCGCTTCTCGGTATCGGCCTCCCAGAGCTGTTCGTACACCTGTTGGCGAGAACCGCCGACAAGGGCGGGGTTCTCCTTTTGGTAGATGTTGTTGCCGAACACACCCCTATGGTGACTTGTTAACCTTCAAATGCAATATATCCGATTGGTAACTGAACGTAGTTACATCTCCGTCAGAGTCCAGGCTGTTGACACATTTCCCCAGCATGTGGTCGGGTTTGCTGGTTGCGTAGATCGTTCTTTATGGGGGTGCGTGTGAGGAAATTTGCCCTTGTGGCGCTGGCCGGGACGCTCGTCGCCGGACCGCTCGCCGGGGGCGCCCAGGCGGCGCCGACGGACACGCCGAACCTCGCGCTCGGCAGCAAGGGCGCCGCGGTGAAGCAGCTCCAGCAGCGCCTCAAGCAGCTCAAGTACGACCCGGGCACGGCCGACGGCAGGTTCGGCGGCACCACCCGCGCCGCGGTCTGGGCCTTCCAGAAGGTCAACGGCCTGGACACCACCTCGACGGGCAAGGTCGGGAAGAAGACCTGGAAGGCGCTGGACGACCCGAAGCTCCCGCCCGTCATCACGGCGAAGAGCAGGCGCGAGCGCAACCGGGTCGAGATCAACATCAAGCGCCAGCTCGTGGTCGTCTACAAGGCCGGCAAGATCGCGCTCATCAGCCACACCTCGACCGGCAGCGGCCGCTACGAGGACGGCGCGGTCTCCACGACCCCGCGCGGCTACTTCCGGGTCGAACGCAAGATCAAGGGAGTCCGCCACGCCCCGCTGGGCACCCTGTACAACCCCATTTACTTCTACCGGGGCTACGCCCTGCACGGCTCACCCAACGTGCCGCTCTACCCCGACTCCCACGGCTGCGCCCGCCTCCCCTTCGGCACCGACATGAAGCTCTTCAACCTGGTCCCGATCGGCTGGCAGGTCCGCGTGAAGTGACCCCGGCGGCGGAAACGGCGAGGGCCCAGATCCCCGATGATCTGGGCCCTCGCCGTTGGTGGTGCCGGTGCCCGCGTGCCAGTACCTCCCACCCCTGGGGCTCTTGCACGCGGGTCACCGATCCGCCGCGCGTCCCGGGTGCACTCACCGTCGTCCGTCGAGGAGGAGCCGACGACGGTCATCGCTTCCGGTCCTGCGCGGCCCCGATCTCTCGGAGCTGACTTCAGCTTAGGACGCGAGATCGCACGGAAGGCTACGTGCCGGTGACGTGTTTGTTTCGTGCCGACGAATCCGGTTCGCCCCGTCTCACCGTGCCGAAGGAGGCGGCACGGGAACGGCGTGATGACGATTCGGCCGAGATGCCCGATACCGCCGCGCGGATCGGGCACGCTTGGACGGCCCGACTGACGGCGCGACAGAACGGACCCAGGTGCAGGACACGTTGCCCGGCGGCATTCACCCGCTCTCATTGGAAGACCCCAAGTCCGTGGGCGGCTACCCCCTTCTCGGCCGGATCGGCTCCGGAGGCATGGGGACGGTCTATCTCGCGGAAGGGGAGGACGGCGCGCGGGTCGCCGTCAAGACCATCCATCCCAGGCTCGCCGCGGACGCGGTGTTCCGGGCGCGCTTCGCCGACGAGGCGGCGCTGGCCGGACGCGTCGCGTCCTTCTGCACGGCGGCGATCGTCTCGCACGGCGCGGACACCGGCCTGCACGAGGCGGGGCTGCCCTACATCGTCAGCGAGTACATCGGCGGCGTCCCGCTCGCCCGGCGGGTGACCGAGAGCGGCCCGCTGCCCGCCTCGGACCTGCACGGCGTCGCGGCGGGCGTGGCGACCGCGCTGGCGGCGATCCACGAGGCGGGGCTGGTGCACCGCGACCTCAAACCGTCGAACGTGGTGCTGACGCTGTCGGGGCCGCGCGTCATCGACTTCGGCATCGCCCGCGCGCTGGACGCCTCGACGAGCCTGACCTCCACCGGGACCGTCCTCGGCACCCCGGGCTGGATGGCGCCCGAGGTGCTGGTCGGCGGGACGGCCACCCCGGCCGCCGACGTGTTCGCCTGGGGGCTGCTCATGGCGTACGCGGGCACGGGCCGGCCGGCGTTCGGCGAGGGCCAGGCGCTCGATGTGGCCCGCAGGGTCGTCCAGGAGGAGCCCGACCTCGAGGGGCTGGAGGACGGCGGGCTCAAGGACCTGGTCCGCGCGGCGCTCGCCAAGAAGCCCGGGGACCGGCCGAGCGCGCCGGAGCTGATGATGCGGCTCGTCGGCCGCGATGAGGCGGCGCCCGCCCCCGAGCCCGAAGTGGTGGTCGAGGGCCGTCCTGGGAGGCCCCTGCTGGTGCTGGCGATCATGGCGGTGGTCGCGGCGCTCGCCCTCGGGGTGGTCGCCGCGCTGTCGGCGGGACCGGTGCCGGAGGCCGGTCCGAGTGCCGGGGAAGTGGCGCCTGCGCCGGCCGCGGGAGACGTCGCGGGCGAGTCCGGTACGGGGTGATCTGGGCGTGCTTATTTAAATAGGAAAGAAACCTGTTTAATATGCGGGATGTGGAACCGAACCTCATCCCCGTCCCGCGCTCGCTCGTGTCCGGGCCCGGCGCGCTCACCCTCGGCGCCGACGCCACGCTGACCGCGCCCGCCGGCCGTGCCGCCGCCTCCCTGCGTGCGCTTTTGGACCGCGCCACGGGCCTGCCGTTCCCGCCCCCGGCGCCCGGCGCTCCCGCGACCGTCGCGCTGACCCTCGACGGGCCCGCCTCGCTCGGCCGGGAGGGCTACCTCCTGGACGTCACCGAGGCGGGCGCCCGGCTGCGCGCGCACACCGACGAGGGGCTCTTCCGGGCCGTCCAGACCCTGCGCCAGCTGCTGCCCCCGGCCATCGAATCCCCGGTCGCGGTCCCCGGGCCGTGGCGGGTTCCGTGCGTCGCCATCGAGGACGGCCCGCGGTACGCCTGGCGCGGCGTGATGCTCGACGTGGCCCGGCACTTCTTCGACGTCGCCGCGGTCGAGCGGTTCATCGACAGGCTCGTCCCGTACAAGTTCAACGTCCTGCACCTGCACCTCAGCGACGACCAGGGCTGGCGGCTGGAGATCGACGGCCACCCCCGGCTCACCGAGCACGGCGCGGCCACGGCCGTCGGGGGACCACCCGGAGGGTTCTTCACCCAGGACGACTACAAGGAGATCGTCGCGTACGCGGCCGACCGGTACTTCACCGTCGTCCCCGAGATCGACGTGCCGGGCCACACCCAGGCCGCGATGTCGAGCTACCCGTACCTGTCGACGCAGGAGTCGCCGGAGCTCTACGAGGGCGTCGAAGTCGGGTTCAGTGAACTCGCCCTGCACCGCGACTCGACCTACGCGTTCCTCGACGACGTGTTCGGGCAGGTCTCCGCCCTCACGCCGGGCGGGTTCCTCCACATCGGCGGTGACGAGGCGCTGTCCACGACCGCCGAGGACTACGCGCACTTCATGTCCCGGGCGCTCCCGCTCGTCGGCGGGCACGGCAAGACCGTCGTCGCCTGGCAGGAGGCCGCCTCCGCGCCCTCACTCCCTCCGGGCGTCCACCTCCAGTACTGGCGGCCGACGGGTGAGGAGGTGCCCGCCGCGCTCGTCGCGGCGGTCCGGGCGGGGGTGAGGCTCATCATGTCGCCCGCCGACCGTGTCTACCTCGACCAGAAGTACGCCGACGACGCGCCGCTCGGGCTCATGTGGGCCGGGACCGTCGGCGTCCGGCGGTCCTACGAGTGGGACCCCGGGGCCCTCGTGCCCGGCGCCGACGTCGCGGGCGTCGAGGCGCCGCTCTGGAGCGAGACCCTGCGCACCCCCGACGACCTCGACCACATGCTGTTCCCCCGCCTCCCCGGCATCGCCGACACCGCCTGGTCGGCGGCACCCCGCGACTGGCCGGGGCATGTGCGCCGCCTGCGCGCCCACACAGCGCGCTGGGACGCGGCGGGCATCACCGCCTACCACCGGGCGCCCGAACTCGAGGAGTAGCGCGGAACGCCCTGGTCAGTGCGCGTGGGTCGGGACGTGGGAGAGGGCCACGACCAGCCACATGGCCAGGGCTCCGGCCACCGTGCACAGCAGGGTGAGACGCGACGGGTGCCGGGCGTGCGCCTCCGGGAGGATGTCGGCGGTCGCCAGGTAGAGCAGGAATCCCGCGAAGTAGCCCAGGTAGAGGCCGATGAGCTGCTCGGGGACGCGGAAGACCGTCCCCAGGAAGGCGCCGACGACCGGGGCGATCGCGTCGAGGGCGACCAGGATGATCGGGAGCATCCCGGGATTGCCGTACAGCGTCGCGAGCGTGAAGGTGTTGAACCCGTCGGCGAAGTCGTGCGCGATCACCGCGATCGCCACCGAGACGCCCACCGCGGTGCCGGCCTGGAACCCGATCCCGATCCCGAACCCGTCGAGCGTCGAGTGCAGGATGAGGCCGCCCGCGCTCAGCACCCCCACCTTCTCCAGTTTGTGCGCGTGCTGCCCGTACTCCGCCTCGTGCGCCCGGTGCAGCGCCACCCCGCGCTCGATCACATGGATCGACAGGAACCCCGCCACGATCCCCACGCTCGCCCCCGGCACCCCCCACACCTCGAACGACGCCTGCTCCATCGCCTCCGGCACCAGATCGAATCCCACCACCCCGAGCATCAGCCCCGCCGCGAACCCGAGCACCAGATGCCGCCGGTCCCGTGTCCGCGCCGCCACCCACCCACCGAACAGCGTGGCGAGCGCGGCCAGCCCGGCGACCAAGATCGGCATGCCCGGAGCATCCCCGCCCCACCGGGCCCCACACGCCCCATCCGGCACAGGCGCGACAGAGAATTTCGCGGCCTGAATCGGGCGTCCCGGCGTCCGGCCCGGGGGTCCCGATCGAGCCGGGAGGGGGGAAGATCCGCAGGCCGGACGGCATCGCGGCGGAAGTGCCCGAGCTCACAGCGACGCGGGGCCGGTCGCCGGGCACAGCTGTGACCTGGGGTTTTAGGCGGGCTCCTATTGACAGAAGAACGGGGTTCTGTCGTAGTTGTCTGTTTAGTGGCGTGAGTCATGTCACGTTTTGGGCGAGAGGGGCCCCCGTTGCTGTTTCAGGAGATGAAAGCGCAGGAAGAGTCGGCCGCCGGACCCGGACCGCTGGAGGGGTTCCGGGTGCTCGAGGTGGCCGGGCCGTATTCAGCGTCCTGGGCGGGCGCGGTGCTGGCCGGGTGGGGCGCCGACCTCGTGGTGGTCGGCGACGCCGGGGCGGCGCGGAAGGATCCGGGCGCGGCGGGCGGCGGGCGCAGACTCGGCCTCGATCTGGAGTGCGCGGGCGGCCGGGGAGTGTTCCACGATCTCGTGGTGCGCGCGGACGTCTTCCTCACCGGGCTGCCGTCGGCGGAGCGGGCGCGGTGCGGCGTGGAGCTGGCCGACGTCCGCCGGGCCAACGCGCGGATCGTCTACGCCGGGGGAGCCGGGACCGCCCTGCACGCCCACGGCGAGGCGGACGCCCTCCCGGGCATCCACCTCGCCGTGGGCGTCGCGGCGGCCCTGCTCCGGCGGGAGCGGACGGGCGAGGTCCCCGCGCTGGACCTCGCGGTCTCCGCCCGGACCCTCGCCTGGTGGACGGAGGGGCACGCCGACGTCCGGGTGCTCGACCGGCCGGCGCGGGTGCCGTCCGGCACCGACGCGCCGACCGACGAGATCCTCATGGACCTCGGGATGGGCTGGGACCGCATCATCGAGCTCAAGGCCTCGGGAGCCGTCGAGTGAACCCGTCAGACGGTCTCGGGGGCCTTCTCCGCGGCGGGCGCCGCCCCGCCGGCCCGGCGCCGGCCGGGCGTGCGGCGCAGCACCACGCCCGCGCCGATCAGGCCGAGGCCGAGGACGAGCAGGACGAGCGGTCCGGTGAGCTTCAGGAGCTGGATCTTGCCGATCGACTCCTCGGCGTTGTCCACGAGCGCCGCGCGGGTCTCGTCGGTCATGCCGAAGTCGCCGGACAGGACGGACACCTCGGCGCCGTCGGCCTGGCTCCGCAGCTTGGTGTCGACCTTCTGCCGCTGGTCGATCGGGGACCCGGTACGGGGCTCCACCCACACGGTGATGTCGGCGGAGAAGACCTTCTCGGCGCTGACCTCGCCCTTGGCGGTCTTGTCGAAGAAGGTCGCGGGGACCTGCGTCGGGGCGCCCAGCACCGCGTTCTCGATCTTCTCGGTGAACTTGTAGGTCTTGACGCCGGCGACGTCCTCCTCGCCGGCGAACTCCGCCGTCCAGGTCCGTCCGGTGGAGGAGTCGAACCGGGTGTAGTCCTTCTTCTCGAGCCGATCGCCGGTCGGGAACATCAACCCGAGGCCGGACTGCGAGACCGCCGAGTTGCCGTTCACATGGGCGCTGCAGCAGGTCTTGAGCTCACCGGTGCGCCGGTCGAAGGCGAGCCGCCATTCGCTGGCGGACATGACCTCTTGGTCGGTCTCCCGCTGGATCGCGGTGAAGGAGTCCCACACGGCGGTGTCGTCGGTGCTCTGCTCGACCACGCCCCGGGTGGTGGCGGTGATGACCAGGGGGACGGTGACCGGCTGGCCGGTCGCCAGGTCGAGATACTGCCCGTTCGGGCTGGTCAGGGTGGCCTTGGCGTACTGGTCGAGGGGCGCCGCGATCAGCTTCGGGGCGAGCTGGAAGCGCACGAGCACCGCGAGCGCCACACCGAAGAAACCGAGGACCAGCAGCACGGTGCCGATGGTTCTGCGCATGCGGGGGACCTCCGGAGAGCCAGGGAGAGGGGGCGACTGACTGGGTCCTGCGATGGTGACGGGGATCTCATCACGTGCCTAGGGCGCGGCTGCCAACCTTGCTTGTCTCCGCACACAACCGCGTTCCCAGGAGGCTTTCCGCATGGACGCTGAGTCCCCTTCGTGGTTCGTGGGCGACGCCGAGCTGGTCGCCTTCATCGACCACTGCCGCGAGGTGCTGTACCGGGAGGTCCCGGAGTACGCGGGCGTCCCGCAGGCGGATCTGCTCGCGGGGATCACCGAGGCGGTCCGCGCCGCCGCGGCCTCGTTCGCCGAGGACCGCCCGCCGACCCCGGCCGAACTCGAGGTCGTCGCCCGGATCGGCGCCGCGCGGGCGCGGTCCGGGGTGCCGTTCTCGGCGTTCGTGCACGGCGCGCGGACCGCCGCGGCGCTGGCGCAGGAGGTCATCGGCACCGAGCCCAGCAGGCTGTGGCCGTGGATCGTGCAGGCGCTGGAGGTCGCCAGCGAGGCGCACCGCCAGGTGGAGCTGGAGATCATGCGGGAGGACAGGTACCGCAGGGCGGCCTTCCTCACCGACCTTTTCGGCAGCCGGCTGGGCGGGGCGCGGCTGACCAAGCTCGCCGCGGAGTTCGGGCTCGACCCCGGCGAGCACTATGCGGCGTTCCGGGCGCGGATCCCCGGGGCGGAGGCACGCCGGAGGTTCGAGGCGGGCGTCGACGGGGCGGGGCTCGCCGAGAGCCATCAGGGCGAACTCGTCGGCCTCATCGCGCACCGGCCCCGGCTGGAGGGCGACGGGCTCGTCGCGATGGGCCAGCGCATGCCGCTGGCATCGGCGTCGTTCTCGTTCGCCCAGGCCTCGACGGTGCTGCGGGTCTCGTCGGCGTTCGGCATGACCGGCGTGGTGCACATCGAGGACGTGCCGCTGCTCGCCGCCGTGCTGGAGAGCCCCAACCTCACCGGCCTGGTCACCGAGCGGTGCTTCGGCGCGATCCCGGCGGCGCAGCGCGACCTGTTCACCGAGACGCTCACCGCCTACCTCGACCGCGACCTCCACATCGCCGAGGCCGCCGCGAAGCTGCACGTCCACCCGAACACGCTGCGCTACCGGATCCGGCGGTTCGAGGAGCTGAGCGGCCTGCACCTGGAGCGGGTCGACGACCTCGTGACGGTCTGGTGGGCGCTCCAGTACGAGCGGATCACCGACGCGGCGCAGGCGGCGCCGTGACGTCCGGGGGCCGACCCGCCCGGCACCCGGGCGAGGACGTCTTGTAAGCGCGGACAAAGGAATTGGGACGCACGGCGATGCATGTCGGGCCGGGCCTTCCCTACGCTCGGGGGACCTGTCGGGACCTGCGAGCGGGCGAGGAAGTCAATGACCACGTATCTGGTTTCTGGCGTGCTGGGGATAGCCCTGGCACTGGGCGCCACCACGACGTTCGTCTACCAGTCGGACAACGTCGCTCCGCCGCGCGCGGAGCTCTACAACTACGGGACCCCCTGAGCCGCTTCTGGCCGTACCTGCTGGGCCTGGGCCTGGGCGCACTCGCGCTCGGGCCCGCGCTCGCCCCGGGGTTCACGCTCGCCTACGACATGGTGTTCGTGCCCCGGTGGCGGTACGACGGCGCGCTGATCGGCCTCGCCGCGGCGCCGCCCCGCGCGGTCCCCAGCGATCTGCTGGCCGCCGCGCTCACCGCGCTCCTGCCGGGTGCGCTGGTGCAGAAGCTCATCCTGCTGGCGATCTTCGTCCTCGCCTGCGCGGGCACGGCTCGGCTCGTGCGGGACCTCCCGCCGGCGGCCAGGGTCGCCGCCGCGGTCCTCTACTGCTGGAACCCTTTCGTCGCCGAGCGCCTGCTGCTGGGTCAGTGGGCGCTGCTGCTCGGCTACGCCGGGCTGCCCTGGGCGGTCGACGCGGTCCGGCGGGGAGGCCGCCGCGCGACGGTCGCGGCGCTGTTGCCCGCCGCCGCCGGGGGCTTCATGGCGATGATCGTCACGCTGCCCGCGGTGCTGGCCTGCGGCAGGCGGCGGCTGTTCACCGCCGGGGCCTGGGCGGTGCTGAGCCTGCCGTGGGTGCTTCCGGCGCTGCTGCGCGGGGTGCCCGCCGACCCGGTGGGCGCCGACGTGTTCGCGGCGCGCGCGGACACCCCGTTCGGCGTCGCCGGCAGCCTGCTGAGCCTGTCGGGCGTGTGGAACGCCGAGGTCGTTCCCGCCGGTTACGCGCTGCCCGCGTTCGCCGTCCCGCGGCTGCTGCTCGCGCTGGCGCTGACCTGGTTCGGCGCGCGGGCCTGCCGTCCGCTGGCGGTCGCCGCCGCGGCGGGGTTCGCGGTCGCGCTGTGCGAGCCGCTCGCGCCGGGGCTGCTGGGCGCGCTCATCGGGTTCTGGCCGGGCTTCGCGGTGCTGCGCGACGCCCAGCAGTACGTGGCGCCGCTGGCGCTGCTCCAGGCGGTCGGGATGGCCGCCCTGGTCGCGCGGCTCCGCGAGGGCTGGGCGCCGCTCGCCGTCGCCGCGCCGCTGCTGCTCCTGCCGGGGCTGCTGCTCGGCGGGATGGGCAGGCTCACGGCCGTCCGGTACCCGGCGGAGTTCGCGACCGCGCGGGAGATCATGGCCGCCGACCGTGTTCCCGGCGACGTGCTGCTGCTGCCGTGGCACGCCTACCGCTCCTACCCGTGGAACGGCGGCCGGGGCTCACTCGACCCGCTCGTCCGGTATCTGCCGCGCCGGGTCGTGTTCAACGACGCGGTCCGGGTCGGCGCCACGACGGTCGCCGCCGAGGATCCGCGGGCCGCGGCGCTGACCCCGCTGGTGGAGTCGGCGGCGCCGCTGACCGAACCGCTGCGGGCGGCGGGCTTCCGCTATGTCGTCGTCGACGCCGAGACCGACGGGTTCGGCGCCAGGTTCCCCGGGCTCGTCCCGGTCCTGACCGGGCCGGACCTCACGCTCTACAAGCTGGACCCCAGGAAGGGCTGACCCTGAGGATGCGCACCGAATCCGCCGGGCCGGCCGTGGAGGCCGCCGCCGTCCCGTTGCTGCGGCACCGGCTGCGGCTGGGCGTCGCGGCCCTCCTGCTGGTGACGCTGACGTTCCTGACGCGGCCGGGCGAGCTCATCGCCGACACCAAGATCGACTTCGCGCTGGACCCGGCCGGGTTCGTCGCCAGGTCGCTGCACGCCTGGGACGTCAACCAGCTCGGCCAGATCCAGAACCAGGCCAACGGCTACCTCTTCCCGATGGCCGAGTTCTTCCTCGGCGGCCGGATGATCGGGCTCGAAGGCTGGGTGGTGCAGCGGCTGTGGATGGCGCTGCTCGCCGTCACCGCCTTCGCCGGGCTCTACCGGCTCGCCGGACGCCTCGGGATCGGCACGCCGGACGCCAGGATGATCGCCGCGCTCTCCTACGCGCTGGCCCCGCGCGTCATGTCCGACCTCGGTGTGCTCTCCTCGGAGGTCCAGCCGGTCGCGCTGCTGCCGTGGATCCTCCTGCCGCTGGTCGCCGCGGCGCGCGGAGGCGGCCGGGTCGGCGCCGCCGCGCGGTCCGCGGTCGCGGTCGCGCTGTGCGGCGGGGTGAACGCCGCCTCGGTCGTCGCGGTGCTGGTCGTGCCGTTCCTCTACCTCGTGACGCGCGACCGGGAGGCCGCCAAGTGGCGGCTGCTGGGCTGGTGGACGGCCATGGTCGCCGTCGCGACCCTGTGGTGGACGGTCCCGCTCGCGCTCATGGGCGGGTACGCGTTCTCCTTCCTGCCCTACACCGAGACCACCGCGACCATCACCCCGGTCACCTCGCTCCTCAACGTGCTGCGCGGCACCCCCGACTGGGTCGCCTGGCTGACCGGCAGCGGCGGCCCGACCCTGCCCGTCGGCCACGCGCTGGCCACGACGCCGTGGCTGGTGGCGCTCACCGCGCTCGTCGCCGCGGCGGGGCTCGCGGGCCTGACCCGGCGCGACGCGCCGGAACGGCTCTTCCTCACGCTCACCCTGCTCACCGGGATCGTCGTGGTCTCCGCCGGCCACATCGGGGTGCTGGAGCCGGCCATCGCCGGGCCCGTCCGGGACCTGCTGGACGGCCCGCTGGCGCCCCTGCGGAACCTGCGCAAGTTCGATCCGGTGCTGCGGCTGCCGCTGGCACTCGGCCTCGCCCATCTGCTCGCCTCCGTCCGGCCGCGCGCGGTCGCCGCCGTCGTCGTCGCGCTGGCCGCGACCGCCGCGCCCGCGGTCCAGCTCGGCCTCGCCGGGCCCGGCCCGATCAGGCAGGTCCCGGCCTACTGGACGGACGCGGCGACCTGGCTCAACGCGAGGACCGGGCAGCAGGCCGTGCTCTCCCTGCCCGGCTCCCGGTTCGCCGAGTACCTGTGGGGACGCCCCCTGGACGAGCCCCTCCAGCAGCTCTCCGAGGTGCGCTGGGTGCAGCGGCAGATCGGCGCCGCGGGATCGGTCGGGCTGACCCGGGTGCTGGACGCCGTCGACCGGCGTGTCGCCACCGGGCGCGGCGGGCCCGGCCTCGCCGACGTCCTCGGCCGGGTCGGTGTCCGCTATGTCCTGGTCCGTAATGACCTCGACCGGGTCGAGCTGACCGGGGCGTGGCCCGCCCGCGTCCACCAGGCCCTGACGGACTCGCCCGGCCTCACCAAGGTCGCCCAGTTCGGCCCGCCGACCACCGGCGGCTACAGCACCGACGACGCGGTGGGCGGCCTCGACCAGGAGTACCCCGCCCTCGAGGTGTACGAGGTGGCGGGGGCCGCCGCGGCGGTCTCCCTCCAGAGCGCCTCCGCGCTCCTGCACGTCGACGGTGCGCCCGAGGCCCTGCTCGACCTCGCCGACGAGGGCCTGCTGGAGACCCACCGCCCGACCGTCCTCAACGACGACGCCGCGGGCCTGCCCGCCGTGCGGGCCGCCGCGACCGTCGGCACGGACTCGCTGCGCGCCAGGCTGCGCCACTTCGGCCTGTTGCGGACCGGGCTGTCTCCCACCCTCACCGACGGCGAGGAGCCGAGGGACTACCTGGAGCCGCCCTGGGCGGACTACCGCACGACGGCCCGGTACACCGGCGTGAAGGCGGTGTCGGCGTCCTCGTCGGCGTCCGATCCCGACGCGCTGTCCGCCCAGCAGCAGACCGGGTCCCTGCCCTTCGCCGCGCTGGACGACGACCTGCGCACCTCCTGGCGGTCCGGCGGCTGGTCCGGCGCCGCCGGGCAGTGGTGGCGGGTCGACTTCGACGCGCCGCGCGAGGTGTCCGGCACCCGGGCCGTCCTCGTGCCGGACGAGGCGCTCGGCCCCGCGCCCGTGCGGATCTCGGTCGAGACCGAGCACGGCGTGCGCACCCAGACGGTGCGCACGGACCGGGAGGAGCAGGTCCTGCTCACCCCGCCGGGCGCGACCTCGTGGCTGCGCGTCCGCTTCATCGGCTTCACCACCGCACAGGCCGCCGAGCTCGGCGCGTCCGTCGCGCTGTCGGAGGTGCGGGTGCCCGGCGTCGTGGCGTCGCGCACCCTCAAGGCGCCCGAGGCGCCCGCGACGTCCTGGGTCTTCTCCCGCGGGTCCGACGAGGCTTCGGCGTGCATGCGCGGCGCCGACCGGTGGATCTGCCACTGGTCGCTGGAACGCGGCGGGGAGGAGGCGTACGGCTTCGACCGGGCCTTCGCCGCGGCGGCCGGGCGGGTACGGCTGACCGGCCGCGCCGTCCTGCGAGAGACCGCGCTCGTCGATCACTACACCAGGCTCAGGCCGCTGCCCGAGGCGGGGGCGAGCAGCCAGGCCGTGGACGGAGCGGCCGCCTGGGCCCGCGCCGCCTTCGACGACGACCCCTCCACCACCTGGCTTCCCGACCCCGACGACGACGAGCCCACGCTGACGCTGCGCTGGTCCGCCGCCCAGCAGCTCACCCGGATCACGGTCGAGCGCCCGCCCGCCGCCGAGGCGCCGATCCAGGTCTACCTCACGGGCGACGACGGGGAGGTCCGCGGCGGCGTCCTCGACGACACCGGGATGCTGCGCTTCGCCGCCCTGCGCACGAAGAGCCTGCGCATCTCCTTCGCCACGGCCGCGGAGAACGTCCAGGTCACCGAGGTCAGGGTGCCCGGCGTGTCCGCGATCGGCACCACGCCGGACGCGGCGTTCGCGCTGCCGTGCGGTTTCGGCCCGATCCTCGAGGTCAACGGCGGCCAGGTCGCCACCCGCGCCGAGGGCACCTACGGCGACGTGCTGGCCGGCCGGCCCCTGCGGTTCACCTCGTGCGCGAAGGTCTCCCTCGCCGAGGGGGAGAACCGGATCACGGTCTCGCGCTACGGGCAGTACCGCATCGACGGGCTCGTGGTCGGCCGCGAGGCGCTGCCCGAGCCGTCCGGCTCGGCGGGGAGCGTCCGTATCGGCTCCTGGTCGGCGACCTCCCGGACCGTCGAGGTCGCCGCCGACGAGGACGCCCTGCTCATGTCCGGGGAGAACTTCAACCGCGGCTGGACGGCCACCGTCGGGGGCGAGGCGCTCAAGCCCGTCCGGGTCGACGGCTGGCGTCAGGGGTGGTGGGTCCCGGCCGGGACGAAGGGGACGGTCACGCTGTCCTTCGGGCCTGACCGGGCCTACCGGACCGCCCTGCTGGCGGGCGCGGCGGGGCTCGTCCTCGTCGCGGGGATCGCCCTGGTCCGGCGCCGCCCGGCCCGTCGCACGGGAACCGCGGCCGCCCCGATCGCGCTGCCGGTGCTCCTCACCGTGCCGCTCGGCGCGGCGGCGGGCTACTGGACCGCCTCCTGGCCGGGCGCGGCGGTCGGGATCGCCGCGGTGCTCCTGCCCGGCCGGCTCCGGCGCCTCGACCCGTCGTGGACGGCGGCCGCGCTACTCGCCCTCGCGGGCGGCGCCGCCGCTGTGCACGGTCTCCTTCCGGGCGGACTCGGCGCGAGCCTCGCCGGCGCCGTGCCGCAGTTGCTGTGCTGCGCCGCGGTCGGCCTGCTCGTCGCGGCGGCGGCGGACCGTCCAGCGGGTGCCGAGCCGCCGGACCGGCTCCTCGAGGAACCGGTGGGACAGCCCGGCGGCCGGGAGGGTGACGAGCAGGGTGAGGGCGAGCAGGACGCCGAAGGCGAAGGGCAGGGTGTGCACCCGCGGTCCGAGCAGCCGGACGAGCACGAGCAGGAGGATCGCGTGCCACAGGTAGATCCCGTAGGAGACGCGGCCGAGCCAGGCCATGGGCCTGCTGCCGAAGAAGACGGCGAGCCTATGGCGGTTGCCGGGGTGCAGGGCCAGCGGGGCGACGAGAAGGACTGAGACCGCGCCGTACAGGACGACCCGGAAGATCGACGGCCAGAACATGTCGTATCCGAAGTTCAGCCCGAACGGCCCCGTCAGCTCGGTGCACGAGATGAGGTAGAGCAGCCCCGCCGCCGTCCAGCACTCGGGCAGCGCGGCGCCCACCCCCGCGCTGAACCGCCGGGCCGGCCCGGAAGGCTCGGCGGCGGCCCACGCCGCCACGACGGACAGGGCCATGCCCAGCGCGAACCAGGGAAGGCTCCGCGGCAGCCACATGCTGAGGGTCGGCCGCCACTCGGGGAAGTAGGTGAAGTACTGGTAGACGAGGTGCAGCGGGTACAGCGCGGCCAGCCCCAGCAGCGCCCTCCGCGCCCGCGCCGCGGGCGCCGTCGCCCGTCCGGCGACCGCCGCGAGGGCCGCGCCGAGCAGCGGCAGGACCAGGTAGAACGACATCTCCAGGGAGATCGTCCAGAGGTGGTAGATGCCGGTCGGGCCGGTGCCGGGCCACCAGGGCGAGAAGTCGTAGATGCTCACCATGCCCAGCAGCTGCGCCCAGGTCCGCCACTCGTCGGCGTGCTCGGGATTGAAGGCGAGAAGGCCGATCGCGACGGCCAGCCAGAACGCCGGGACGACCCGCCAGAATCTGCGCCACAGGTACGGGACGGTCTCGGGCCCGGCCTTCCCGGAGAACAGCGCGGTCGCCCACGGTCGGTACAGCAGCAGGCCGGACAGCACGAAGAAGATCGCGACCCCGATGTCCCCGTGGCCGATGAACCTGGGGATCGCCGACATCCCGGACGTCTCGCCCGTCTCGCCCGCGACGTGCAGCACCACCACCGTCAACGCGGCGGCCGCCCGGATGCCGTCGAGGGAGTCCTGATGGGCTGGTGACGCTGGTCGGGACGACATCAGCCAAGCGTGCCCGCGCGAGATGGTCCGGCTCATTGGTGAACCGACCAAAATTGCTAGTGATGCACCATAGTGACCTCGACGCCGCCGCGTGACTACGTTCAGGCTGCCCCTCATGGAAAAGAGCGCGCCGATGAGCCCGATCACGGTCGAAGTCGTCGTCCCGGCCTTCAACGAGGCCGAACGGCTGCCGCGCGGGCTTGACCTGCTGTGCCGCAGGCTCGCCCAGCTGCCGGTGCACGCCTCGGTGCTCGTGGTCGACAACGGCAGCTCCGACGGGACCGCCGACATCGTCCGGGCGTGGCCGGCCGGACCCGTCGAGGTCCGGCTCGTGCACTGCGCCAAACGGGGCAAGGGGGCCGCCGTGCGGGCCGGCATCCTGTCGTCGCGGGCCGCGATCGTCGGGTTCTGCGACGCGGACATGGCCACCGACCCGGCCGTCCTGCGGACTTTCCTGGCCCTGCTGCGCACCCACCCCGTCGTCATCGCCTCCCGCACCCACCCCGGCTCCGACGTCCAGGCCCGGCACAGCAGGCTCCGTTCCGCCGGCGCGCAGCTCTTCCGGCGGTTCTCCCGCACCCTCGTGCCCGGCGTCGGCGACACCCAGTGCGGCTTCAAGTTCTTCCACGGCGACCTCGTCCGGGCCGCCGCGCGCGGCCAGCGCGCCAGCGGATTCGCCTTCGACGTCGAGCTCCTCGCCCGCTGCGCCAGGCTCGGCGGCGCCCTGCCGCTCGAAGTTCCGGTCACCTGGCAGGACGTGCCCGGCTCGAAGTTCTCCGTGCTCCGCCACGGCCTGCCCGTCCTGGCGGAGCTCGTCCGGATGTGGACGGTGCTGCCCCGTCCGGTCCGGCCGCGGCCCGCGCGCACGGGCGCGGCGGACGAGCTGGCGGCCGCCCCGGCGCTGGTCCGGCCGGCCGCATGACCCGCTCCGCGCGGCGGATCGCCGTCGTGAACTGGCGCGACCCCTGGCACCGCGACGCGGGCGGCGCCGAGACCTATGCCTGGCAGGTGGCGACCCGCCTCGCCGCGCAGGGCGACGCCGTCACCTACCTGACGGCGCGGGACACCGGGCAGGCGCGCACCGACCACGCCGACGGGGTGCGGGTGGTCAGGCTCGGCGGCAGGTTCGGCGTCTACCCGCGCGTCCTGGCCTGGCTGGCCGCCCGGCGCGGCTCCTTCGACGGCGTCGTCGACTGCCAGAACGGCATCCCCTTCTTCACCCCGTGGGTCACCCCGCGCCGGGTGCCCGTCGTCTGCGTGGTCCACCACGTCCACGACCGCCAGTTCGGCGAGTACCTTCCCCCGGCCGTCGCCCGGTTCGGCAGATTCCTGGAGGGGCCGGTCGCCCGGCGGACCTACCGGCGGCGGGCCACCGCGGCGGTCTCCCCTTCGACGGTGCAGGCGATGCGCGCCCGGCTGGACTGGCCCGGCGAGATCCACCTCGTGCCCAACGGCACCGAACCCGTCGCGTCGGGGGTCAGGGCGCCCGCCGAGGCGCCGACGATCGTCTGCGTCGGGCGGCTGGTCCGGCACAAGCGGATCGACCTCGTGATCGAGGCCGCTGTAAGGCTCCGAGAGGACTTCCCCGGCCTCGTCGTCCGGATCGTCGGCAAGGGGCCCGACCGGGCGCGGCTGGAGCGTCTGGCGGGCGCACACGGCCTCGCCGATACCCTTCGGTTCGAGGGATTCGTGACCGACGAGCGCAAGGCCGAGCTCCTGTCCGAGGCATGGCTGCACGTGGCGGCCTCCGCCGGAGAGGGGTGGGGCCTGGGCGTCGTGGAGGCCGCCGCGCACGGCGTCCCCACGGTGGCGCCCGACGTCGACGGGCTGCGCGACTCCGTCAGGGACGGGATCACCGGGTGGCTCGCGCCGACCGCCGAGGCGTTCGGCGAGACCGTGGGCGCCGCGCTGAAGGAGGTCGCCGACCCCGTCCGGAGGGCGGAGCTGGACGCCGCCTGCCGGGAGTGGGCGGGCCGCTTCGACTGGGACTCCACCGCCCGCCGCATCGCCGCACTCCTCGACCCCGCATGACCGACCCACCGCCGTTTGGAGCACCATGACCGCCGGTCCCGCCCTCGCCCGCGTCCTGCCCCGGCCGCTGCTCGGCCGTCTGGTCCGGGCGCTCTACCCCCGGCTGGAGCCCGAACTCGCCAGGATCGACGAGTTCGTCCCGCGCGGCGGCACCGCGGTGGACGCGGGAGGCTGGTTCGGCCCTTGGACGCGGAGCCTGCTGGCGCGGGCCGACCGGGTCGTCACGATCGAGGCGGACCCGACGATGGCCCGGATGCTCGCCAGGACCTTCCCCCGGGCCGAGGTGATCGCCGCGGCCGTCTCGGAGTTCCCCGGCACCGCCGCGTTCGCCGCGACGCCGGGCACCCGCCTGGCCGGGACGTCCAAGGTGACGGGCACCGCCCCGCGCGGCGGGACCGCCGTCCTGGAGGCCGATGTGCCCGGCGGGGAAGGGCAGGCCGTGCCCTGCGTCCGGATCGACGATCTGGGGCTGACCGACGTCGGGTTCCTCAAGCTCGACATCGAGGGGCACGAGCTGCCCGCGCTGCGCGGCGCCGCCGAGACCGTCCGGCGGGACCGTCCGGTGATCCTCCTCGAGCTGGAGGCGCGCCACCAGCCGGTGGCCCCGGTCGTCGCGCTGCTGGAGTCGTGGGGCTACCTGGGCGAGGTCCTGGTGGCGGGGGAGTGGACCCCGCTCGCGGAGTTCGATCTGGAGGGCCACCAGCGCGCCTGCGTGGGCGACCTTGACCGCGGATTCCTACGGCGGGCGCTGCGCCCCGAGCCCCGCTACATCAACTCGGTGCTCTTCCGTTCCCGCGCCTGAGCGGGCACCAGCAGCCCGGCCGCGGCGACCAGGACGTCGGCGAGGATCAGCGCCGCGCGGACCGCGACGGCCACGGCCAGCGCCGCGGAACCGCCCAGGGCCGGGGTCAGCCCCAGCACCAGCGCCCCGTCCAGCACCCCCAGGCCGGCCGGGGCCAGCACGACAAGGATGCCGCCCGCCCAGGCCAGCGCGTAGGCGCAGACGGCGACCGGATACAGCGACCATCCGGTGCCGGCCGGCGCGACCGCGTCCGCCAGCACCCACACCGCGCCGCCCCACAGCAGCCAGCCGACCGCCGTCCAACCGGCCGCCTCGATCAGCCCCGCCCCGCTCACCCGGTGCTCGGGGACCGGGCGGCGCAGCACCCGGAACGGCACCGAGAGCGCCCACGCCAGCACCTTCGGATGCAGCCCGCACACCACGAGCACCAGCACCGGCCAGAACGCGCCGGGCAGCCGGGCCGCCGCGAGGGCGAGCGCGCATCCGAGGGTCAGCGCCAGCGAGATCGTCGCGGAGCCGACCGTCCGGCCCGGCGGCACACCCCGGTCACGGGCGAGATCGGCCATCCCGACCATCGCCCAGACCGAGCCGGGGACGTACTTGCCGAGCTGCCCGGCGAACATGATCCGGGCCGCCGCGGGCACCGGGAGCGGCGACCCGAGGTCGGCCAGCACGGTCCGCCACGCCAGCATCATCGCGACGAGCCCGGCGATGACCAGGGCCAGCGCGGTCCCGAAGGCGGCGGGGGAGAGGGTCGAGAGGGCGGTCGCGAGGTCCGCCCGGTCCAGGTAGATCCGCCTGGCCAGGAAGCCGACCGCGAGCAGGCCGAGCACCGGCCGCAGGAACCGCATCATCCGGCCTGCTCCCGCGCCTTCGGCCTGCGGGCCCGCCACGCGATGGCGGCGCCCGAGACCGCCAGCGAGAAGCCGGCGCCGACCGCCACCGAAGGGATCACGACCTGCACCCTGCGCACGTAGGCCGCCTGGTCCTCGGCCCGTCGCAGGGCGGCCTCGCGGCCGTCCGCGTCCAGCCGGACGTCGAGGCGGGAAAGGACGACGGGCTCGGCGTCCTTCACCTGGACGCGCAGGGTCATGGTCGTCTGCTCACGGCGGTCCACGGGGATGCCCGTCCGCGGGTCCACCCAGACGGTGATCTCCGCCTCGTAGGCCCTCTCAACGTCGTACACGGCGCCCTTCTTCAGTCCGAGGAAGGCGCCCGAGACACCCTTGAGCTCGCCGACCGGCGTTGATGGTACGCGCTCGACGAACCGGTACGTCCGTATCCCGTCGATGGTCTCCTCGCCGGTGAACCCCGCGCCCCAGGACCGCTTCAGCACCGGGTCGAACACCTGGTAGGTCGCCACCCGCACGCCGGTGAACGGCCACAGGTAGCCCAGCCCGGACTGCGGGACCCCGGTGTCCTTGTCGACGTGGGCACCGCAGCAGTTGGCCAGCCGCCCCGTCCGCCGGTCGAACGCCAGCCGCCAGTTCTCCACCCCCAGCACCGTGCCGGTCTCGGCGTCGACGGTCTGCGCGAAGGAGTCCCACACCGCGACCCGGCCGCTGCTCAGCGCCGGCACCGCCGTCAGGCTCCGCGTCTTGGTCACCCGCGCGTTCTCGACCCGCCGCCCCTTCGCCAGATCCAGGTACTCCCCGCTCCCCGTGAGCACCCATTCGTCCTTGATCCACGCGGGTGCCTTGACCATCCGGTCACCCGCCCCGCCCCACACCAGCACCGCCGCCGACACCCCGAACGTCCCCGCCGCCATCAACCCCGCCGCCACCACCCGAACCCGCCCTGACCTGCCCATCCCCCGATCCTCCCGCCCCCCTCCCGCCCCCAGCCTCATCCCCGCACCCAACCTTCTTTGTCCCGACCCACAGCCCGACCCACAGCCCGACCCACAGCCCGATCCCGCCCTACCCGGTCTCGCCCGCGGCCGGGCCGCGGGCAAAAGAAACGCCGGAGGCGAGCCGTATTGCTCGTCTCCGGCGGTGTTTCCTTCTTCTCGCCTTGGCCTGATCGATAGGGACCGTGGCGGCCCTTCTCGCAGTGCCTTTGCGGGGCCGAAATGAGGGAGGGAATATCAACCCGGATGTTCCGGTCCTTCACTTCGACGCCTTCAGTATATGGCGAGGCGTGCGGCGGTAGGGGTGGGGGAGCGCCTGGATGAGGGTGATTGTCGGTCATGTAATGAAGAGAAGGGAAAAGGAGGGGTTTGGTCAGGGGCGTGCTTCGGTGGTGGTGCCGAGCCGGACGAAGGCGCCGTGGTCCACCCGGTAGAGGTGGATCGTGGCGTCCTCGGGCTCGCCGTGCTCCGTGAAGCCGAGCGGGCCCGTCACACCGGCGAGGTGTGCTCCGCCGAGCCAGGCGTTGACGTCCTGGCGAAGGGCCGCCCCGGATCTCACCGCTTCGAGGAAGAGCGTCGCCGCGTCATAGGCCTCGGCCGTATAAGCGTCGGAAGGGGCTTCACCGTACGCGGCGCGGTAAGCCTCGGCGAATTCGCCCGCAGGAGGCGAGGATGTGCCTTCGGGGTCGACCAGACAGGCGCAGGACGCGAATGCGCCTTCGGCGGCATCTCCTGCGGCGCTGATCAATTCCCGCCCGAACGTGCCGTCTCCGCCGACGAAGGGCACGGTCACCTCACCGTCGCGCAAGGCCCTGAGCAGCCTTCCCGCCCCTTGGCCGTGCCCGGCGACGAACACCGCGTCCGGCTTGAAGCCGCGCACCCCGTCCACGAGGTCCCCGAAGCCGGTGTCGGCGAGCTCGTAGTCCCAGGCCCTGGCCTTTCCGCCCCGGGCCTCCACCACCTGACGGACCCGGTCGGCGAGCGGACGTCCGTCTTCGGTGTTGTCGTGGATCACCGCTACGCGTTCGGCCTTCAACCCCGTCCGGAGGAACGTCCCTACGGCCTCGCCCTGCACGTCGTCTCCGGCGATGACCCGGTGCCAGTAGGCGAAGCCCTGGCTTCCGAGGTCCGCCACGGTGGTGCCGTACGCGACGTTCGGAACACCCGCCCCTTCGAGGACGGGCCCGAAGGCAGTGGCGTCATCGGAAGACGCCGGACCGACGATGCCGACCACGCCGTCGTCCACCGCGGCCTGCGCGGCCGCCCGTTCGTCGTCGCCCGCGGTGTCGTACAGCCGCAGCTCCACGCGGACCGCGGGCCGCGTGGCGTTGTAGGCGTCGACCGCGAGGCGTACCGCCTGCACGTCCTCGTCGAAGCCGTCTCCCAGCGCCGTCAGGTGCCCGAGGACGACCGGCGCGGCCGACGCGGGCGAGACCGGGACCGCGGCGGCCGGCGAAGACGGAGCGCCGGACGCGGAGGGGAGGCCCCCGCCCGTCCCGGTGAGCAGATAGGCCGCGGCCGCCGCCGCGGTCAGCCCGGCGACGGGGACCAGCCATAGCGCGCGACCGCGCCGCCGCCTCCCCGGCGAAGGCTCGCTCGCGCCCTTCGGCGCCGCCGGCGCCGCGACCGGACGGTAGGGCGCGGCCACGCGCAGCGGCTCCAGCGCGTCCCGCATGGCCGCCGCGTCGGCGTACCGGTCCTGCGGACGCTTCGCGAGCGCCCGCATCAGGATGGCGTCCCACTGCGGCGAGAGCCCCCGCACGGCCTGGGACGGCGGCTCGGCGACCCGGTGCACCTGCTGGTGCAGCACCCCCTGCACGTCCCCGCGGAAGGGAGGCCGCCCGGTGAGCAGCCCGTAAAGCAGGCACCCGACCGAGTAGACGTCGCCTTCCGGCCCACCCGGCGCGACCTCCCCCACCGGGTTCCACGCGGTCCCGTCCGCACCGCGCTCGGCCTCCTCCGGCGGCGTCCAGGCCGCCCCGCCGATCATCTCCCCCGACTGCGTGAACCGCGTCCCCGTCCCCGACAGCACCCGCACCAGCCCGTAGTCCGTCACCTTCACCCGCAGCCGCCCGCCCCGCCGCACCACGAGCACATCCGAAGGCTTCACATCCCCGTGCACCACCCCCCGCCCATGCCCCTCGGCCAGGACGGCGAGCACCCCCTCGGCGATCTCCAGCACCGCGTCCGGATGCAACCCCCCGTCCGCCAGCCCATCGACCCGCTCCCCGTCCTCGACGAACTCGGTGACCACACAGACCCCGTGCTCCGGGTCGTTCCCCACATCCCGGATCTCCGCCACCCCCGGATGCCTGACCTCCGCGAGCGTCCACACCTCCCGAACGGCGAACGCCGCGGACCCGAGCCCCCGCACCAGCCCCTCATCCACCACCTTCACCGCCACGACCCGCCCGCCCTCCCGGTCCACCCCCCGGTAGACGACCCCGGTGGCCCCCCTCCCCACCGCGTCCCCGAGCTCATACCGCCCCGCCAGCACGCGCACCGCACCGTCCACCCCGAGCCTCCCCCTAAGCCACCGAACCGCCTTCTCCGACGCGCAACCCACGTCGGCCGTTCGCGACCGTACAACGCCGATTCACACCGACGCACCCGTTCCACCCCCGCCGCCCACCATCTCCGTCCATATCCCTCCTCGGCGTCGCTCATCGTCGCATCCGTTGACCCCAGGCCTATGCGGGAAGAGACCGACCAGCACACACGGGCGACCGGCCGTGCGGGCCGTCCCCTCACGGCAGAACTCGAAGCGATGGCAGGCGCCGGCCGCCCGAGGGACGGGCCACGGCCGGCCGCCAGGGCCGCCGCGGCGGCCCGATCCCTTCCGGAGCACGGCACGGAGCAGGAGTTCGCCGCGAACCGGGCGCTGCCCGGCGACACATGGCGGACCGTCTTCGGCGGTCGCCTGGACGCGGACCTGGCCGCGATCACCATGAGGATCGGCACGCCCCGCGCCTTCGCCGACTACGACGACCACGGGCACCATCGACGCCTACGGCCCGCCCGGAGGACTCACCGACCTCGACGAGGCCGGCCGGACGGCATGGCGCACCTTCCTCTCCGACACCGTCGGCGCGGCCATCAGGGGCCCGGACGAGCACACGGCGCCGCACGACGGCCCTCGGTCCCAGTTCCACGACCTCGCCGGGACCCCGACGGAGTCCGACGCGGTCGAGGCCACCGTGCACGGACCGCCTTCCGAGCCTGGTCGAGATCTCGCCGATCAGCGACCCGCAACACCGGGCACACACGCCGACGCCGACCACGACCTGCAGGACAAGCAGTGCGAATGGAGCGTCACCCGCGACGACGGGAAGATCACCCGTGCCACGTCCCCCCTGCGAAAGCCCCGACTGGGACGCCCACGCGCACACCGATCCCGGGAAAGAAGAAAGGCCCGGTCTGAGAAAGGGTCTCCGACCTGGGCCTTTGCTGCTCGGAGCGGATGACGGGAATCGAACCCGCGTAGCTAGTTTGGAAGACTAGGGCTCTACCATTGAGCTACATCCGCGTGTGGCGCCCTTGGGGGCGTACCGGGACAGCGTACAGGGTTTTGGTGGGTGGGTGGTAAGTGGGGGAGGGAGCGGAGGGGGCGGGGGTGTGGTGGGGGGGTCGTGGGGAGGGGTGGGGGTGTTTTTGCTGGTTGGGGGTGGGGTGGGCTACTCATGCGTTCGTCTTGAGGGGTGGACTCGGGGGTTGACTGGAGGGTCGGGGGTCTGTGGATTGTCCGGTGGTGATGAAAAAGGGGTGGGAGTCCTTGGCATGGGTGCGTGCAGTTTTGTCGGTGGGGCGTGTGACCATGTGACTACTTCTGGACCTCCTGATCCACCCCCTCGGAGGAACCAATGCAGGCTGTGTTGCTGGCGTGCGGTGCGCATGTCATTTATCTGATCGGATTCTCGATCTTCAAGGCGACCGGTGGCGAGCTGCCGCCGTTGACGGCGCGCCGGCCGTTTCAGGCGGCGGGGAGGCTGGTGACGAGCCTGCCGTGGCTGGTCGGGCTGGTCACGGTGCTGAGCGGGACGGTCGTGGCGGCGTTCGCGGTGGACACGGCACCGGTCGCGGTGCTGCTGCCGACTTACATGTGCGGGCTCGTGCTGGTGCTCATCGTGGGCGTCTCGGGGTTCGGCGAACGGGTGAGCGGCAGGGAAGGGCGTGTGCTGGCGCTGCTGCTCGGGACGCTGGCTCTGCTGGCGCTGCCCGCGAGCCAGGGGTACGGGGCGATCGCCTCGCGCGGGGCGTCGGCGCCACCGAGCCCCGCCGCCTGGTCGTTCACGCTCGCGGTGCTGGTGTCGATCCTGCTGCCGCTGTGGCTGTTCTGCATGCGCGACCGGAAGGTCGAGGGACGGCACACGCGGCGGACCACCGGCGTCGCCTACGGGATCGGCGCGGGGGTGCTCCTGGGCACCGCGGAGGTCATGGGCATCGGGGTGATCCCCTACATCCCGGACGATCTGACGGGCCTGCTCGCGACCCCGTACCCGTACCTGTTCGTCCTGGCGGGGGCGCTCGGCCTCGGCCTGCTGCACATCGGCCTCCAGGAAAGGAGGCTCATCATCGTCGTCGCGGTGATGAACGTCGTCGGCAAGCTCCACCTCGTGGCCTCGGCGACGCTGCTGTACGGGGAGCCATGGCCGGACGATCCGGTGTGGCTCGGCCTGCTGGCCGGGGGGATGCTCCTCGCGCTGTACGCGGTGCTGCTGCTGCCCCGGCACGAGGGGCGGCGCGCCGCGGCCCCGCCGGTGCAGGCGGGACCGCGTGGCGCGGGCGTCACCGCTCCTGGGCGGAGCTCCGTCGCATCCGGAAGATCGCGATGAGCTTCTCCTCCGGGTGGTCGGCCAGGGCGGTGATGAGCGGCTGGAGCATCCGGGCCGCGAGCGGTCCGAAGGCCGCGAGGATCAGGACGTAGCCCGCGGCGAGCGGGCCCAGGTCCGGATGCGCGCCGGCGGCGACGGCGAGGCCCGCGATGACGATGTTGAACTCGCCTCGCGGGACGAGCGCGATGCCGGCGCGGGCTCGTCCGGCCCGGCCGATCCCGGCCCGCTTGGCCGCGTAGTTGCCGGTGAGCAGCTTGGTGACGATGCTGACGAACGCCAGCAGGACGGCGATCCCGGCCACCGGCAGGATCGTCGCCGGGTCGGTGTTCAGGCCGAAGAAGACGAAGAACACCGCGGCGAACAGGTCGCGCAGCGGGGCGAGCAGCGCCTGCGCCTCGTGCGCGAGCTCGCCCGACAGCGCGATCCCGACGAGGAACGCGCCGACCGCCGCCGACACCTGGAGCTGCTGGGCGATGCCCGCGACCAGCAGCGTCAGGCCGAACACCTTCAGCAGCAGCACCTCGGAGTTCGGGCTCTTGACGAACGCCTCGATGTAGTTGCCGAACTTCAGCGACACCACGAGCACGACGCTGACGGTGCCGAGCGCGATCGCGACGGTCCCCGCGCCCGTGGCGAAGGAGACGCCCGCGAGGATCGCGGTGAGGATCGGGAGGTACAGCGCCATCGTGAGGTCTTCGAAGACCAGCAGCGACAGCACCACGGGGGTCTCGCGGTTACCGATCCAGCCGAGGTCCGACAGCACCTTGGCGGTGATGCCCGACGACGTCGCGTAGGTGACGCCCGCCATGGCGACGGCGGCGACCCAGCCCCAGCCGAGCAGCAGCGCGACGATCGCGCCGGGCGCGGCGTTGAGCACCAGGTCGACGATGCCGCCCCGGGCGTTGCCCTTGAGGCTGGTGAGCAGTTCGTCGGCGTTGTACTCCAGGCCCAGGGTGAGCAGCAGGAGGATGACGCCGATCTCCGACGCCGTGTGGATGAACTCCTCGCTGGTGGCCAGGGGCACGAAGCCGCCGTGTCCGAAGCACAGGCCCGCGAGGAGGTAGAGGGGGATGGGGGAGATTCCCGCGCGGAGCGCGAACGAGCCGAGTATCCCGAGCCCGAGGATCACCGCCCCGAGTTCGAGGAAGAGTATTGCGATTTCGTGCACGCCGCTCCTATCCGCCGGCCAGGATGTGCCCGGCGGCCTCGGTGCTCTCCGGACTGCCGACGACGACCACGACGTCCTGGGCGGCGAAGACGAAGTCCGGGGCGGGCGAGGCGTTCACCTGGCCCGACCGGACGATGGCCACAATGGACGCTCCGGTCTGGGTCCGTACCTGGGCGTCGCCCATCGGACGGCCGGCCCACTGCGCGGAGACGGGGACCTGAAGGCTGACGAGCCCCTCGACCTCGCGGTGCAGGGCGTTGAGCCGCGCCACGATCCGGGGCGCGCCGAGCAGCTCGACGAGCGCGTCGGCCTCCTCGTCGTTGAGTTTCACCGTCTCGCAGACGCGGTCGGGATCCTGGGGGTCGTAGACGACGAGATCACGCCGCCCCGTCCGATAGGACACGACCCCGATCCGGCGGCCGGCCCGGGTGGTGAACTCATGACGCAGCCCGATGCCGGGCAACGCCGTCTGTTCCACGTCCACTTGGCCCCTCCTCGCGGGTCCTTACTAGGTTGATCGAGAGCTTGAAGAGCTCACCCTGGCGCAAGATCGGCCGGGGGACAAAGCGGCCCCCGGTCGAACCGGCACCGGTCCCGCGAGGGTT
This sequence comes from Actinocorallia herbida, assembly GCF_003751225.1. Classification (NCBI taxonomy): domain Bacteria; kingdom Bacillati; phylum Actinomycetota; class Actinomycetes; order Streptosporangiales; family Thermomonosporaceae; genus Actinocorallia; species Actinocorallia herbida. The sequence goes on along the minus strand of NZ_RJKE01000001.1, from coordinate 7,753,852 downwards.
CCGGAGTGTCCGGAACCACCCAACCGGGTGTGCACTGCCGTCGTTTCACATCCGTGTAACGGCACGGTTAAGCCCTGCGCACGATCGGATCGCACCCCCTGCGGGGTGAGTTGACATCGGCGGGGAGCCGGATGTGCGCGACAGGTAATCGGGGTTTGACGTACCGGCAACAGCGGGCTTTTGCAGGCTACCTACCGTCCTGACCTGTACCGGATTACCGGGATACCCCCATCCGAGCAGCAGGGAGGCAGGGCATGTCCGCTCTGACCGCACAGAAGCCCGAGGCGGCGCCGGCCGCCGGCGGGCGTTGGATCGAGCACTGGGCGCCCGACGACGAGGTCTTCTGGAACACCACGGGCAAGGCCGTCGCGCGCCGCAATCTCGTCTGGTCGATCGTGACCGAGCACCTGGGCTTCTGCGTCTGGCTGCTCTGGAGCATCGCGGTGATCAACCTCGGCAAGGTCGGGGTGACCCTTGACGTCGGGCAGCAGCTCTGGCTGACGACGGTGCCGAACCTCGTCGGCGCTTTCATGCGCGTCCCGTACACCTTCGGCCCCGCGCGCTTCGGCGGCCGGAACTTCACGATCATCAGCGCGACGCTGCTGCTGATCCCGTGCGCGCTGTTCGTCTACGCGATCGGCAACCCCGACCTCCCGTTCTGGGCGCTGCTGCTCATCGCGGCGACGACGGGCCTGGGCGGCGGCAACTTCGCGTCGTCCATGTCCAACATCACCCACTACTACCCGAGCCACAAGCAGGGCCTCCCGCTCGGCCTGAACGCCGCGGGCGGCAACATCGGCACCAGCGTCACCCAGCTGACGATGCCGCCGCTGATCGTCGCGTTCGGCCTCGTCGCGGTCGGCTGGGTGTGGATGCCGCTGGTCCTGGTGGCCGCGGCCGGCGCGTACTTCTTCATGAACAACCTGCGGACGGCGACGAGCGCCTACACGATCCGCGAGATGGGCCGGATCTCCCGCGAGCGGCACACGATGATCATGTCGATCCTCTACATCGGCACCTTCGGGTCGTTCATCGGGTACTCGTTCTCCTTCGGCGTGCTGATCAAGAACCAGTTCCCCGAGGTCCAGGCGGCCCACTTCATCTGGCTGGGCGCGCTCGTCGGTTCGGTGGCCCGGCCGATCGGCGGCCTGCTCGCCGACCGGATCGGCGGCGCCCGGGTGACGTTCTGGAACTTCCTGGTCATGGCGGCCGGCATCGCGGCGGTCTGGTTCGCGGTGAACGCCGGGAGTTGGGGCCTGTTCCTCGCGGCCTTCCTGCTGGTCTTCGCCACGACCGGCATCGGCAACGGCTCGACCTACAAGATGATCCCGGCGATCTTCCGCAGGAAGGCGCTGGAGGGGATCGACGAGGCCGACGGCACCGCGGTCGAGTCGGCGGTCGCCACCGCCCGCCGCAAGGCCGCCGCCGCGATCGGGATCTCCTCGGCGGTGGGCGCCCTGGGCGGCGTCCTCATCCAGCAGACCTTCCGGATCTCGCTGACCGAAGCCAAGTCGGTGGTCCCGGCGCTGCTGGTCCTCGCGGCCTTCTACTGCGTCTGCGTGGTCCTCACCTGGGCCGCCTACCTGCGCAAGACCGGCCCGGACCGGCGCAGCCTCGCCGACGCGGGCGTCTGAGAAAGCCGCCGGCGAGCCCGCGGGCACGGGCGAGCGCAAGCGGCCGCGCGCCGGTACGGAGAAAGGCCCCGGACACCTGGTCCGGGGCCTTTCGTCGCGGTCGGGCTGGACGGATTTGAACCGACGACCCCTGCCACCCAAAGGCAGTGCGCTTCCAAGCTGCGCTACAGCCCGCCTGCCGTCAGATTTCAGACAGCAGCCGCCAGTCTAGCCCTCTTGGCGGCCAACATGAGGGCCAATAATCTCCGCGTGCCCGCCTTCGTGTGAAGGCAGGGGCTGACGGACGGGGGACCATGTCACGTCCGGTGGGCTCCACCCTCTAGACTTGACGGCGCATAGGCATGTGTTGCCGCCCGAATCTATCGAGTGAGACCGGCGGCCGCTCGCGCCGCGCGGGGCACGTCGATGAGTACGGGCCTCCGGCGCGCCGAGCCGTGTGTATCCGCCGGATCAAGGAGACCTGCCCCAGTGAAGACCGCTGTCGAGGAGCTGACCCCGACCCGGGTGAAGCTCACCATCGAAGTTCCGTTCGAAGAGCTCAAGCCGAGCCTCGACAAGGCTTACAAGGAGCTCGCCAAGCAGGTGCGGCTCAAGGGCTTCCGCCCGGGCAAGGCGCCCGCCGCCCTCATCGACCAGTACGTCGGCCGCGGCACGGTCCTCCAGGAGGCCGTGAACGACGCCCTGCCCGGTCTGTACGGCGCGGCGATCGAGGAGAAGGAGCTCTTCGTCCTCAGCCAGCCCGAGGTCGAGGTGACCCGCCTGGACGACGGCAAGGAGCTGGAGTTCACCGCCGAGGTCGACATCCGCCCGAACTTCGAGGTCCCCGAGTACGACGGCCTGCCCGTCACCGTCGAGGAGGCCGTGGTCACCGATGAGGAGATCGCGCAGACCGTCGAGAACCTCCGCGACCGCTTCGGGACGCTGACCGTCGTCGAGCGCGCCGCCGCCGAGAAGGACAACGTCACCATCGACCTGTCCGCCGCGATCGACGGCGAGGACGTCGAGGACGCCGCGACCAAGGGCTTCACCTACGAGGTCGGCGCCGAAGGCGCCATCGACGGCCTCAACGAGGCCGTCACGGGCCTGTCCGCGGGCGAGACCGCGACCTTCAAGTCCACCCTCGTCGCGGGCTCCCGGGCCGGCGAGGAGGCGGACGTGACCGTCACCGTCCAGACGGTGAAGGTCAAGGAGCTGCCCGAGGCCGACGACGAGTTCGCGCAGCTCGCCTCGGAGTTCGACACCTTCGAGGAGCTCAAGGACGACGTCCGCAAGCGCCTCGAGCGGCAGAAGAAGCTGAACCAGATCTCCGAGGCGCGCGACAACGCGCTGGAGGCCCTGCTGGAGAAGGTCGAGATCCCGGTCCCCGAGTCCGTGGTCAACACCGAGCTCCAGCGCCGCAACGAGCAGCTCGACCAGCAGCTCGGCTTCTCCGGCATGACCCGCGAGGCCTACCTCGAAGAAGAGGGCAAGACCGCCGAGGAGTTCGAGGCCGAGCTCGCCGAGGCCGCGGCCAAGGCGGTCCGGGGCGGCTTCATCCTCGACCAGCTCGCGGTGAACGAGGAGCTGGGCGTCGAGAACGAGGAGCTCAGCGAGTACGTGGTGAGCCAGGCCATGCAGATGGGCCTCCCGCCGCAGCAGCTCGCGCAGTTCCTGACCGAGAACAACCAGATCCCGGCGCTGGTCGCGGAGGTGCTGCGCTCCAAGGCGCTGAACCTCGTGGTCGAGCACGTCAAGATCAGCGACTCGGCCGGCAACGAGCTCGACATCGAGAGCCTGCGCCGCGAGATCAACGGAGAGACGGACGAGGCGACGGAGGAGGCCGAGGAGGCCCCCGCCGAGGCCGCCGCCGAGGTCGCCGAGGACGCGGCGCCCACCGCCGAGGACAAGGACTCCACCAAGGAGTAAAAGGTCGGAATCATCACCGCACGCCCCGTGTTCCGGTAATGGAGCACGGGGCGTTCGTATTAGGGGCCGGGGGCCCTCGCCGCTAAACCCAGGCCGGGTAAAAGAGGCGAGGATACGCCGCCAGCGAAAAGACCGCCCGTATGGCGTGACCCCCCTGCGGGGCGCGTTAGTGTCCAAGCATCCGAATGTTCAGGGACTGAACGCTAGACACCTACGGAGGAACAGGGTGAGCAAGCCTCCGACTTTCCACGAGCCGGTCGTCGCCCGCGAAGGCGGGATGCCCGCGATCATGGCGCAGGAGGCACTGCACCAGCAGCTGCTGCGCAAGCGGATCGTGGTGCTGGGCCAGCAGGTGGACGACGACATCGCGAACCGCCTCTGCGCTGAGCTGCTGCTGCTGTCGGCCGAGGACGGAAAGCGCGACATCACGTTCTACATCAACTCTCCGGGTGGCTCGGTGACCGCCGGCATGGCGATCTACGACATCATGGAGTACGTGCCCAACGACATCGTGACGGTCGGCATGGGCCTCGCGGCGTCCATGGGTCAGTTCCTGCTGTGCGCGGGCACCCCGGGCAAGCGCTACGCCCTGCCGCACGCGCGCATCATGATGCACCAGCCTTCGGGCGGCATCGGCGGCACCGCCTCGGACATCAAGATCCAGGCGGAGCAGATGCTCTACGTCAAGAGCACGCTCGCCGAGCGCATCGCCTTCCACACCGGTCAGAGCGTCCAGCAGATCACTGCGGACTCCGACCGCGACCGCTGGTTCACCGCCGAGGAAGCCCGCGCCTACGGCCTGGTGGACGGTGTGATCACCAGCGCCAACGAGGTCCCCTCCGAGGGCCCGGTCTCTTGATGATGGAGAGGTATCGTCAGATGGACATTCGCGCAGGCGGCGTGCAGCCGGTCGACAGCCGGTACATCATCCCGTCCTTCGTCGAGCGCACCGCGTACGGCGTCAAGGAGATGAACCCGTACAACAAGCTGTTCGAGGAGCGCATCATCTTCCTCGGCGTGCAGATCGACGACGCCTCCGCCAACGACGTCATGGCGCAGCTGCTGACCCTGGAGTCCATCGACCCGGACCGGGACATCAGCATCTACATCAACTCGCCCGGCGGCTCCTTCACGGCGATGACGGCCATCTACGACACGATGCAGTTCGTCAAGCCGGACATCCAGACCGTCTGCATCGGTCAGGCGGCCTCCGCGGCCGCGGTGCTGCTGTCGGCGGGCACCCCGGGCAAGCGGGCGGCCCTGCCGCACTCGCGGATCCTGATCCACCAGCCGGCCACCGAGGGCACCTACGGCCAGGGCTCGGACATCGAGATCCAGGCGCGCGAGATCATGCGGATCCGCGAGCAGCTGGAGACGATCCTCGCCCGGCACAGCGGCAAGACCGTCGAGGACGTCCGCGGCGACATCGAGCGCGACAAGATCCTCACCGCGGATGAGGCCAAGGCCTACGGTCTGATCGACGACGTCTTCGTCAGCAAGAAGCGCCGAGTGGAGGTAGTGTCTTCGTAAGACGGCGCTAAGTTCGGGAACCCCCCGGCTTCGTGGTCACCGCCCCGGAGCCGGGGAGGTGGCCCGGCGCCCCGGAGACGGTACCGTCGAAGCAGCCTCTCCCGATGGCCGCGGCACACAAGGCGCGCGGCTCACCGGGTCCCCAGGCGGCCCCATGAAAAGGAGACAACCGGGTGGCACGCATCGGTGACGGTGGCGACCTGCTGAAGTGTTCCTTCTGCGGCAAATCCCAGAAGCAGGTCAAGAAGCTCATCGCGGGCCCGGGTGTGTACATCTGCGACGAGTGCATCGATCTCTGCAACGAGATCATCGAGGAAGAGCTCTCGGAGAGCTCGGACCTCAAGTGGGACTCCCTGCCCAAGCCGCGCGAGATCTACGAGTTCCTCGACGGCTACGTGATCGGGCAGGAGAAGGCCAAGAAGGCGCTGAGCGTCGCGGTCTACAACCACTACAAGCGGATCCAGTCCGGTGACTCCCGTGATGACGCCGTGGAGCTCGCCAAGTCGAACATCCTGCTGCTCGGCCCGACCGGATCCGGCAAGACGCTACTCGCGCAGACCCTCGCCAAGCTGCTCAACGTGCCGTTCGCGATCGCGGACGCCACGGCCCTGACCGAGGCCGGCTATGTCGGCGAGGACGTCGAGAACATCCTGCTCAAGCTGATTCAGGCCGCGGATTACGACGTCAAGAAGGCCGAGACCGGCATCATCTACATCGACGAGGTCGACAAGATCGCTCGCAAGAGCGAGAACCCGTCGATCACGCGCGACGTGTCAGGTGAGGGCGTGCAGCAGGCCCTGCTCAAGATCCTTGAGGGCACCACCGCCTCGGTGCCGCCGCAGGGCGGGCGCAAGCACCCGCATCAGGAGTTCATCCAGATCGACACCACCAACGTGCTGTTCATCTGCGGCGGCGCGTTCTCCGGTCTCGAGAAGATCATCGAGGGCCGGGTGGGCAAGCAGGGCATGGGCTTCGGCGCGGTCATCCGCTCGAAGGTCGACTTCGCCAAGAACAGCGACGTGTTCAGCGAGGTCATGCCCGAGGACCTGTTGAAGTTCGGCATGATCCCCGAGTTCGTCGGGCGGCTGCCGATCATCACCAGCGCGCACAACCTCGACCGCGACGCGCTGATCAACATCCTGACCGAGCCGAAGAACGCGCTGATCAAGCAGTACCGGCGCCTGTTCGAGCTGGACGGGGTGGAGCTGGAGTTCACCGACGACGCCCTCGAGGCCGTCGCGGACCAGGCGATCCTGCGCGGCACCGGGGCCCGGGGCCTGCGCGCGATCCTGGAAGAGGTCCTGCTCTCGGTGATGTACGAGGTGCCGTCCCGGCAGGACGTCGCCCAGGTCATCATCAACCGCGAGTCGGTCCTGGAGCACGTCAACCCGACGTTGGTCCCGCGTGAGCGCGCCAAGCGCGAGCCGCGCGAGAAGAGCGCCTGAGGCCTGCGGGTCCGTTCGTCCGAAGCCCGGTCCCGGGGGGACCGGGCTTCGTCGTGCCCGGGGCGAAATGGGAGATCGGGGCGGGAGCCGTTCGCTACAGTTGCCCGCTATGTCAATGGATCAGCCGGGCGGGCACACGTTCCAGGTCGACCTGCGCGGCCTGGTCGACCTGCTGTCCCACCACCTGTACTCGAGTCCGCGGGTGTACGTCCGCGAACTGCTGCAGAACGCCGTCGACGCGGTCACCGCGCGAAGGCGCGCCGAGCCGGACGCGCCGACCGGGATCACCCTGACCGCCGACGGCACGGGCCTGCGCGTCGACGACCCGGGCATCGGCCTGACCGAGGCCGACGTGCACCGGTTCCTGGCGACGATCGGCCGCTCGGCCAAGCGCGACGAGATCGAGGGCGCCCGCCGGGAGTTCCTCGGCCAGTTCGGCATCGGCCTGCTCGCCTGCTTCACCGTGGCCGAGGAGATCCGGGTCGTGACGCGGTCGGCGGCCGATCCGGCGGCGTCCGCCGTGGAGTGGCGGGCGGCTTCCGACGGCACCTACGAGGTGCGCCCCGCCCACCGGGACGAACCCGGCACCACGGTCTTCCTCACCCCGCGCAGGGGCGCCGAGGACTGGTTCGCGCCCGCCCGGGTGGCCGAGCTGGCGCGCGACTACGGCTCGCTGCTGCCTTTCCCCGTGACGCTCGTGGGCGGCGGCCGCACCGTCGCGGTGTCCGGTGGCGGCGGGGTCTGGGACCGCGCGTTCGCCTCGCCCGCGGAACGCCGCGCCGCCCTGCTGGAGTACGGCACACCGACGCTGGGCTTCGCGCCCCTCGACGTCATCGAACTCGACGTCGCGCTGGCGGGCGTGCGCGGCGCGGCCTACGTGCTGCCCGGCCCCGCGGGTCCGGCGGACACCGGACGGCATCGGGTCTACCTCAAGGGCATGCTGCTCGGCGACGCGGTGACGGGCCTCCTGCCGGACTGGGCGTTCTTCGTCAGGTGCGTCATCGACACCGACACGCTGCGGCCGACCGCGTCCCGTGAGGGGCTGTACGAGGACGAGACGCTCGCCGCGGTACGGGACGCGCTGGGCGCCCGGCTGCGGGACTGGCTGACGGGCCTGGCGGCCCAGGAGCCGGACCGGCTCGCCCGGTTCCTCGCCGTGCACAGCCTCGGCGTCAAGGCGCTGGCCCGGCACGACGCCGACCTGCTCACCATCATGCTGCCGTTCCTGCGCTTCGAGACCACCGACGGGCCGGTGGCGCTCACCGAGTTCGTCAGGGGCCGCGACGTGGTGCATGTCGCCCCGACCGTCGAAGAGTTCCGGCAGGTCGCCGCGATCGCGTCGGCGCAGGGGCTCGGGGTGGTGAACGGCGGCTACACCTACGACGACGAGCTCGTGGCGCTGCTGCCCCGGGTGCTGCCCGGCACCGTCGTGCGGGAGCTGGGCGCCGAGGCCGTCACCGCGGCCCTCGACCCGGTGGACGCCGCCGACGAGCTGGCCCTCGCGCCGTTCCTCACCGCAGCCCGCGCCGCGCTCGATCCGCTGGACTGCGACGTGGTGCTGCGCTCCTTCGCGCCCGCGGCGGTGTCCGCGCTGCACCTGGACTCGCGCGAGGCCCGGCAGGAGCGGGCTCGCGCCGACGTCGAGGCCGAGTCCGACGACCTGTGGGCGGAGATCCTGGGATCGCTGAAGGCCACCGCGCCCCGGACCCGGCTCGTGCTCAACCACCGCAGCCCCGCCGTCCGGCGGCTCGCCGCGATCGCCGAGCCCGGCCTGCTCACCGCGGCGGTCGAGGCGCTGTACGGGCAGGCGCTGCTGATGACGGGCCGGCCGCTGCGGCCGGCCGACACCGCACTGGTCAACCGGGCGTTCGACGCCCTGCTGGGCTGGGCCGCGCGCACCGCGGGCCCCGAGGGAGGACGGGCATGACCGTCGAGGAGATCGCACGCGCGCTGGAGGGGACCGGCGCGCTGCGCGGCCGCCAGCGCCTGGAGCGGCTGGAGCGGCTCGCCGAGCACGCGCGGGCCTGCCCGTCGCGAGCGCTGGAGGCCGACGTCCTCATCGCGCTCGCCCAGGCCCACGAGTACTCCGCCGAGCGGGCCAGGCTCCCGGTCGTCATCGGCCGCCTGCTCCAGCTTCTGGACGCGCACGGGGCCGAACTCCCCGGGCTGGACCGGAACGTCTACTGGAACCTCAAGTGGATGACGTCGGCGCTGATCAACAACCCGGCGGTGCCCGTCCCGACGGTCCTGCGGTGGATGGACGAGCTGGAGCGCAGGTACCGGGAGCGCGGCATCAGCCTCCGCCCGGCGCACGGCCTGCGCGGGCACCTCGCCCAGATGGGCGGGGACGAGGAGGCGGCGGCCCGGCACTTCGAGGCCTCGGTCGCGGCGGTTCGCGACGAGTACGCCGACTGCCACGCCTGCGAGAACAACGCGCTGGGGGACTGGCGGGCCTGGCTCGGCGACGACACCGGGGCGCTGCGGTACTGGGCCCCGCTCCTGGACGGCGAGCTGACGTGCGCCTCGGAGCCGCACGCGACGCTCGGGCAGGCCCTGCTGCCCCTGGTGCGCGGGGGCAGGGCCGAGGAGGCCCGCTCGGCGCACCTCAGGGGCTATCCGATGGTCCGCAGGGCCGAGAACCTGCGCGGCCCGGTCGGCTGCCACATCGAGTTCTGCGCGCTCACCGGCAATGAAGGGCGCGGGCTGGAGATCCTCGCAGAGCACGCCGAGTGGCTGACCTTCAGGGGCGAGGACGCCAGGCCGCGACTGGAGTTCCTGACGGGCGCGCTGGTGCTGCTGCGTCGCCTTGCCGTGCTGGGCCTCGCCGACCTGCCGCTGGCCGACGGGACGGTCGGTTCCGTCCTCGCCGAAGCAGAGCCCGAGACCCACGGGCTCGCGGGCCGTTTCGACGCGCGGTTCGGCGGTGACCGCTGGGCGCGCGGCCTCGCGGCGCGGCTCGCCGCGGCACCGCTGCTGGAGAGCCTGCCCCTGGGCACCCGCACGCGCCTGCCCGCGCCCGTCCCCGACCCCGCGCCGGTCCCGGCCGTCGGCGCCGACCTCGACGCGCTCGTGGCCGAGGCCCGCCGGATGTCCGACCTGCGCCACCCCCGCACCGACGCCGCCTGGGAGCGGGTCGCCGCGCTGCCCCACGGCCCGGAGATCGCGCTCGAAGTGCGGATGCAGCGGGCCAAGTCCGCCGGAACGGTGGCCGCCGTCGCGGACCTGCTTCCCGACCTGGAAGACCGGCCCGCGCTGCGCGCCGAGGCGCTCGCCGTCCTGTCCGTCGCGCTCGTCCGCGGCGGCGACCTGGCGGGCGGGACCGAGGCGGCCGGGGAGGCCGCGGCCACCGCCGAAGCGCTGTGGAGCGACGGGGTCCTCACCCCCGAGCAGTACCTCGCGGCGCGGCGCGCGGTGCCGTTCGCCGTCCTCAACGCCATCGACCTCGCCGACCCGGCGACGGGCGCGCACGCCCTGCACGTGCTCGTGCGGGAGACCGCGCTCGCCGAGGATCTCGGCGTCCCCTCCCGGGTCGCCCAGTACCTGGAGATGTCCGGCCGCGTCCACGCCGGGCTCGGCGACGTCGCCGAGGCGCTGCCGTACGTGGAGGCGGCCCGGGAGGGCTACCTCAAGGCGGGTCAGCCCTGGTTCCTCGCCGGCCCGGCCCACCTCCTCGCGCAGGTCGCGCTCGAGGAGGACGACGCGGCGCGCGCGGAGGCTCGCGTCGCCGAGGCGCTCCGGCTCGGCAGGGCGGCGCTCGGCCCGGAGGATCTGGCCCGGACGGCGTCGCTGCTGGTGGAGTGCCTGCTGAGGCAGGAGGGCCGGGAGACCGACGCGATCGCGGCCGCGCTCGACGCCGCCCACCTGTGGGAGGGCGTGCACGAGCCCGACCACGTGCACAACATCTGCCACGCGGCCCGCGCCTACCTGCGGCTGGACCGGCCCGGGGAGGCCGTCGGCCTGTTCGAGCAGGTCGCCGACCGCTTCGAGGTCTCCTACGAGGAGATGTCGCTGGCGCTGACCCGTCGGCAGTACGGCGAGGTCCTGCGCCGGACCGGGGACCACCGGCGCGCGGCCGAGCAGTACCTCGCCGCCGCCGCGGTGGCCGCCGCCATGGAGGGCCAGGCCGAGCTGGAGGGCGACCTCGCCTGGTACGCCGCCGAGGAGCTGGACAACGCCGGGCTGCGGCCGGAGTCGCTGGCCGCCTACCGGCGGGCCGCCGCGCTGTGGCGGGACCTGGGCGCCTTCGACGCGCGGGTGCGCTGCCTGCGCGCCGCGGCCTGGGCGGAACTCGCCCTCGACGAGGGGCCCGAGCCGGGCGCCCCCGAGGCCGCCGGCCCCGCGGCGATGAGCGCGGTCCTGGCCGAGGTCGAGGCGCGGGCCGCGGCGGAACCGTCACCCGAGCTGGACGAGCTGCTCGCGGACACCCGCGGGCAGCTCGCCGCGATGCTCACGATCCCGGAAGGGGAAGCCGGGTAGTCAGCGTGGTGCCGGTGGTCGGGCGGGACGCGATCGTGAACGTCCCGCCCAGCTCGGTCGCCCGCTCCCGCATGGAGGTGAGGCCGAGCCCGGAGTTCGGCTGCCGGGGCAGGCCCCGGCCGTCGTCGCTGATCACCAGTTCCAGGTGGGTCGTGGTGCGGGTGAGCCGGATCTCGGCGCTGGTGGCGTGCGCGTGCCTGCGCACGTTCGTCAGGGCCTCCTGGACGATCCGGTAGACGGTCACCTCGAGGACGGGCGCCAGCTCGCCGAGGTCGTCGGCGGCCACGTCGACCCGGGGCTCGGGGAGGTCCGAGGCCAGCGCCCTGACCGCGCCGAGGAGGCCGAGCCGGTCCAGCGCGGGCGGGCGCAGGCCGTGCACGAGCTCCCGGATGTCGCCGATCGCCTCGGTCATCCGCTCCCGCAGGGCCGTCAGGGACGGCTCGACGGCCTCGGGATCGGTGGTCAGCCTGACCCGCGCGGTGTCCACCGACAGGGCGAGCGCCGCGAGGGTGGGTCCCAGGCCGTCGTGCAGGTCGCGGCTGAGCCTTCGCCGCTCGGCCTCCCGGGTGTTGATCACCGTCTCCTGGGAGACGCGCAGCAGCCGGACGGTGTGCGCGAGGTCGGCGACATGCCGGGTGAGCACTCCGACGAGCCGGTGGTCGGCCCTGCCGCGCCCGTACAGGAGGAGCCTGCCGATGGGCTCGCCGTGCCACACCAGCGGGACCTCCTTCGGCTTGTCGGCGAGCAGCCCGTCGGTGTGCACCACCGATCCGTCGATCTCCACCGCGACGCCCGAGACGCCGAGGCCGCGGCGCACCGACCGGACCGCCGCCCCGAGCGCGGCCGACGGGTCCTCGGCCCGCTGGACGGACCTGCTCAGCCGGTCGGCGAGCCGGTAGGGGTCGCGTTCGATGCCGAGCATGAGGTCGACCGACAGCTGGACCCTGCTGCGCACCGGCTGGAACAGCGCGCCGACGGTCAGCGCGCCGAACAGGCCCGCGGCCTGGGTGGCCACGGCCAGGCTCACCACGAAGATCAGCCCGAAGTAGACCGCGCCGAGTATCACCGTGAGGGTGGCGTAGACCAGGGTCCGGTTGACGATCACGTCGAGGTCGTAGAGCCGGTACCGCAGGATCGCGACGGCCAGGGCGACCGGCACGAGGGTGACCGCCGTGCAGGTGAGGGTGGCGAAGAGCCAGAACGGGATCTCCTTCCACAGCATGTCGGCGAATCCGGCGATCGCGGTGCCGAGCAGCGGGTAGGCGATCAGCGCGATCTGCCGCCGCGCGATCGGGTCGCCCGCCTTGAACCTGGCGGCCAGTGAGCCGATCGCCAGGAACGCCACGGCGACGGTGATCGGCTCCATGACGTGCGGGTGGATCCAGTCGAGCCGGCCCACGAACGCCAGCCCGAACGGGTTGACCGCAGGGTACGGCCCGACCCGGAAGTCGACGGGCCGCAGCCATGCGTACAGGACGTTGTAGGCGATCAGCGCCACCGACAGCCACAGGACCGGCCGCCACCGGCGCGAGGGCGGCTTCCCGTCGGGGAAGAGCAGCGACACGATCATGAGGAGGGGCAGGAACTCGACGAGGAACAGCCAGCTCGCCGTCCAGCGCAGCAGGACCGCGCCGGGCCAGCCCTCGATGAGGGCGAGCCGCGACAGCGGGATGAGCAGCCAGTAGGCCGCGGCGAAGAGCCCGATCACCCAGAGCAGGCGGCCGACGACGAGGCCCGGCCGCCGGCTCAGCAGGAACGCGCCGAACACCGGGTAGAGCACGCCCATGATCACTTCGGGGCGCCAGGACTGGCTCGTCCGGTACTCCGCGGGCGCCTCGAACCGGAACCAGTACGCGAGCAGCACGAACAGCGGACCGGCGAGCGCGCCGGACCACAGGAGCGTCCTACGTGCCAAGGCCGGCCTCGCGCGCCAGCACGATCGCCTGGGCACGGTCCGCCACGTGCAGCTTCATGAAGATGTTCGACACGTGATTGCGGATGGTCTTGGGGGACAGGAACAGGATGCCCGCGATCTCCCCGTTGTTCCGGCCCTGGGCGATGAGTTCGAGCACCTCCCGCTCCCGGTCGGTCAGCTCGGGGAAGGCCGATTTGCGGGGGTCGGGCATGTCGGTGAAGTAGGTGAGGACCCTGCGGGCGATCTCCGGCCCGTAGATCGCCTCGCCGGCGGCGACCGCGCGCACCGCGCGGGCGATCTCCTCGGCGCCGGACTCCTTGAGCAGGTAGCCGCGGGCGCCCGCGCGCATGGCGGCGAACACCGAGTCGTCGTCGCGGAACATGGTGAGCACGAGGACGCCGATGTGGGGGCTCGTGCGGGTGATCGTGCGGGTCGCCTCGATGCCGTTGCCGCCGGGCATGTGCAGGTCCATCACCACGACGTCGGGCTGGACGTCGTGCGCGAGCTGGACCGCGGCCGGGCCGTTCTCGGCCTCGCCGACCACGCCGATCTCCAGTGCCTCCAGCAGGGCGCGCAGGCCCTGCCGGAACATGGGGTGATCATCGGCGATGATCACGCGGATGTCATCGGACACGGGGGTTATCCTCCGGGAGCTTGGTGAGGGGGAGCCTCGCCACCACGGCGGTGCCGCCGCCGGGTCGCGGGCCGATGGTGCACACGCCGCCGACCTCCGCCGCGCGTTCCCGCATCGCCGCGATCCCGGCGCCCTCCGAGGCGCCCGGAACGAGACCCCTTCCGGGGTCGGAGACGACGAGGTGGACGGCCTCGGGGCCGCGCTGCAGCCGCACGGTCGCGGTGGGGGCGAGGGAGTGGCGCCGGACGTTCGTCAGCGCCTCCTGGACGATCAGATAGGCGGCGACCTCGACGGCGGCGGGAAGGTGGCCGAGGTCGTCGGTGATCCGGACCCGCACCATGACCCCGTCCGCGCCGTCGGCGAGGCCGTGGATCGCACCGGCGAGTCCCAGGTCGTCGAGGGCGGGCGGGCGCAGCCCCGCGACCAGGTCCCTGATGTCCCCGACGGCGCCGGCCAGCCGCCCGCGCAGATCGGCGAGCAGCGGGCCGACCTCCTCGGGTCTGCGGGCCAGGGTGATCCGTGCGGTGTCCAGGGCCATGGCGAGGCTGGCGAGGGTGGGTCCCAGATCGTCGTGCAGGCTTTGGCGCAGCCGCCTCCGCTCCTCCTGGACGTCCGCGACGATCCGGGCGCGGGAACGCTGGAGGGCGCCCGCGCGGTCGTCGCCGGGCGAGGCCCGCAGCCGGGTCACGGTGACTCCGGCCGCGAGCCCCAGGAGGAACGCGCAGAGCGCGGTGAGGCCGACCATGGGGGAACTCTCCCGGATCGGACGCGGTCGCGACAGGGACGGGTGTCCCGGATCAGGCGGGCTTCTCCACGTCGGGACGCATCTGCCGCATGACGTTCGACAGGTCGTTCCAGGTCATCAGCGGGGTGCCGCTGGTCATGGAGTCGACGTCGGGCATGACCGTGAGCATGCCGAGCGTGGAGCCGGTCGCCCAGTAGCAGAACGGGAGGGTGACGGTGCCCGCGGTGATCTCGGCGCAGCCGGCCGAGCCCGCGCCGCCCGCGTCGGTCTCGTGGATGGTCACCGCGGCGCCGCCGCTGGACATGCCCTGGGTGAAGTCGTCCTCGTGCAGGCCGTCGCCGGTGACGCCGGTGAAGATGACGTCGGTGCCGTTGACGTCGTAGGTGGCCGACACGACCGTGCCCGCGCCGGCGAAGGCGCCCTGGTAGGGGTTCGACTCGGAGGAGGTGGCCTTCGGGTAGCCGCCCGCGCTCTCAGGGGCGCTCAGCGTGTACTTGTCGCCGCCGAGGCCGCCACCGCCGTCGCCGCCCGACAGGGCCATGATCGCGACCCCGAGGAGGACGACCGCCGCGACGCATCCGGCGAGGACGATCACGACCGCCTTGCTGCTCAGCCGCTTGGGCGGCCCGGGGGGCGCGCCGAAGGGCTGCGGGCCGCCGAACGGCGGAGGGGTGCCGGGGGCGCCGAAGGGCGGCGGGGTGCCGTATCCCTGGGGCTGCGGCTGGCCGTAGGGCCCCGGGGGAGGGGTCGGCTGGCCGTAAGGCTGCTGAGGCTGGCCATAGGGCTGCTGGGGCTGTCCGTAAGGCTGCTGCGGCGGCTGGGGCCCGCCGTAGCCCGGGCCCTGAGGCGGGGGGTTCCAACCACTCATGTGCTTCTCCAGTGCATTTTCGGCTTTGATTCCGTAGACGCATTCTGTCGCATCGTGGTTCGGATGTCCGCTGGCAGACCTCTTCCGCCCTGGGCAAGGGTTGACAACCCGTAGAATCGGGGTTCGTGACCGAGTCCCAGTTGCCCACCCAATACACCCCCGCCGATGTCGAGGGCAGGCTCTACGAGCGCTGGACCTCCGCGGGCCTGTTCGAGGCCGACGCGGCGCGCGACGCCGAAGCCCCGGCCTACACCATCGTCATCCCGCCGCCGAACGTGACGGGATCGCTGCACATGGGCCATGCCCTGGACCACTCCATCCAGGACACCCTCGTACGGCGCCGGCGCATGCAGGGGTACGAGGCGCTGTGGCTGCCGGGCATGGACCACGCGGGCATCGCGACCCAGAACGTGGTCGAGCGCGAGCTCAAGAAGGAAGGGCTCACCCGGCACGACCTCGGCCGGGAGGCGTTCCAGGAGCGCGTCTGGAAGTGGAAGGCCGAGTCCGGAGGCCGGATCCTCGGCCAGATGCGGCGCCTCGGCGACAGCGTCGACTGGTCCCGTGAGCGGTTCACGATGGACGAGGGCCTGTCCCGCGCCGTCCTGACGATCTTCAAGCGCCTCTACGACGACGACCTGATCTACCGGGCCGAGCGGATCATCAACTGGTGCCCGCGCTGCCTCACCGCCCTGTCGGACATCGAGGTCGAGCACAGCGACCGCGAGGGCGAACTCGTCTCCATCCGCTACGGCGACGGCGACGCCTCGCTCGTGGTCGCCACCACCCGGGCCGAGACGATGCTCGGCGACACCGCGGTGGCCGTCCACCCCGACGACGAGCGCTACACGCACCTCGTCGGCACCCAGATCGAGCTGCCGCTGACCGGCCGCAGGATCCCGGTCGTCGCCGACGAGCACGTCGACCCCGCGTTCGGCACCGGCGCGGTGAAGGTCACCCCCGCGCACGACCCGAACGACTTCGAGATCGGCCGCAGGCACGGCCTGCCGACCCTGGTCGTGCTCGACGAGCACGCCACGGTCATCGCCGAAGGCCGGTTCTCCGGGCTGGGCCGCTACGAGGCGCGCGCCGCGGTGGTCGAGGCGCTGCGCGAGGAAGGCCGGATCGTCAAGGAGGTCCGCCCCTACGAGCACTCCGTCGGCCACTGCCAGCGCTGCCAGACCGTCGTCGAGCCGCGCGTGTCGCTCCAGTGGTTCGTGAAGGTCGGGCCGCTGGCCAAGGCCGCGGGCGACGCCGTCCGCGACGGCCGCGTCCAGATCCAGCCGCCGGAGCTGTCCTCCCGCTACTTCGCCTGGGTCGACAACATGCACGACTGGTGCATCTCCCGGCAGCTGTGGTGGGGCCACCGCATCCCGGTCTGGTACGGCCCCGACGGCGAGGAGCGCTGCTTCGGCCCGGACGAGGAGATCCCCGAGGGCTGGACCCAGGACGGCGACGTCCTGGACACCTGGTTCTCCAGCGCGCTGTGGCCGTTCTCCACCCTCGGCTGGCCCGACCAGACCGCGGACCTCAAGCGCTTCTACCCGACCTCCGTCCTGGTGACGGGCTACGACATCCTGTTCTTCTGGGTCGCCCGGATGATGATGTTCGGCCTGTACGCCATGGACGGCGTCGAGCCCTTCAAGGTCATCGCCCTGCACGGCATGGTCCGCGACCAGCACGGCAAGAAGATGTCGAAGTCGTTCGGCAACGTCGTCGACCCGCTGGACTGGATCGACCGCTACGGCGCCGACGCGACCCGCTTCACGCTGCTGCGCGGCGCCAACCCGGGCGGCGACGTGCCCGTCGCCGAGGACTGGGCGCAGGGCTCCCGCAACTTCGTCACCAAGCTGTGGAACGCCACCCGCTTCGCGCTGATGAACGGCGCCCACACGACGGGCCCGCTGCCCGAGGCCGTCTCCACGACCGACGCCTGGGTGCTGTCCCGCCTCCAGACCGTCATCGCCGACGTCGACAGGTACATCGAGTCCTTCGACTTCGCCAAGGCGTGCGAGACCCTCTACCACTTCGCTTGGGACGAGGTCTGCGACTGGTACCTGGAGCTGTCCAAGGTGCCGCTCGCCGAGGGCGGCGTGGCCGCCGAGACCACCCGGCGCGTGCTGGGCGAGGTCTTCGACCGGCTGCTGCGCCTGCTGCACCCGATGACCCCGTTCGTCACCGAGGAGCTGTGGACCGCCCTCACCGGGCAGGAGACCGTGGTGCGCGCGCCGTGGCCGGTCGCCGACCCCGCGCGGGCGAACGCCGGGGCCGAGGGCGTCGTCGCCTCGCTCCAGCGGCTGGTCACCGAGGTCCGCCGCTTCCGGTCCGACCAGGGCCTGAAGTCCGGGCAGCGGGTCACCGCGGCGCTGGAGCTCGCGGGCAGCCCGCTGGCCGCCTACGAGGAGCAGATCCGCTCGCTGCTGCGGCTGACCGTGCCCGAGGGCGCGTTCACCGCGACCGCGTCGCTGCCGGTCGAGGGCGTGGTGGTCAAGCTGGACACCGCGGGCGCGATCGACGTCCCCGCCGAGCGGGCCAGGCTCACCAAGGACCTTGCGGCGGCCCGCAAGGAGGTCGCCCAGACGTCCGGGAAGCTCGGCAACGCCGACTTCGTCGCCAAGGCGCCCGAGGCCGTCATCAACAAGAACAAGGCGCGGCTGGAGGCGGCCGAGGCCGACATCGTCCGGCTGGAGGCCCAGCTCGCGGCGCTGCCGAGCGGCTGACGCGCACCGCCTCTGAGGCCCGGTCCCGCGCTTGCGGGGCCGGGCCTCAGGCGTCTGCCGGGGCCTTCTCAGCGCGCTCTCATCGAGCGCTCAGCGGTGCCTCAGGGCGCGGTTGCACGGTGGACAGCGCCCTGCCATAGGTCCCCGGACCGGCCGGGTCCACCGACCCCGCGGCCCCCGGCCGCGGACCGACTCTTCAGGGGGAAGAGATGAGCGAGGAGCGTCCCGTGCAGGCCGACCCGAACGCCGACACCGCGATCCAGCCGCAGGTCACCGAGCCGGCCGAGGCGGCTCCGGCCGTCGAGGCGGTCCGGCCCGAGCCCGTCGGCGTCCCGGCGGAGCCCGTCGCGCAGGATGCGCCGCAGGAGGCGGCCGCGAACGCGGCGTGGAGCGTGCCCGCGGAGGCGGGGACCCCGCAGCAGGACCCCTTCCCGCAGCCGCCGTTCGCGCCCGGCTACGTGGTGCCGCCCGCGCCGAAGGAGAGCGCCGTGTCGCGGCTGCTGCGCAAGCCGTGGGCCCACGTGCTCGGCGCCGGGATCATCGGCGGCCTGATCGGCGGTGTGATCATGGCGGGCGCGGTCACCCTCTTCGACGGTGACGACACCGCCGGTCCGGCGCGGGTGTCCCGGTTCGACGACCAGGGCGGCCAAGGCGGCCAGAGCGGGTTCCCGTTCGGCGGCCAGGGCGGCCAGAGCCGGCAGGGCGGCCAGGGCGGCGGCTGGCAGCTCCCCGGCCAGGACGGCACCCAGCAGGACGGGACTCAGCAGGACGGGACCCAGCAGGAAGACCTGCCGCAGGGGGACACCCAGGAGAGCAGCGGGAGCGCGATCACGGGAGGTCTCCAAGGGGCCTGACCCGGGGCCCGACCCGGAACACGGTGGTCCCGGACGCGGGATAGCCTCTCAGTGTGATGGATTATCGGGCCGCCGTAGCGGCGGTCATGGCGCGCGGGGTCGAGTGGGAGTTCGACCCCACCCTGGACCGCATCCAGGACCTCCTGGACCTCCTCGGCGAGCCCCAGCGGGCCTGCCCGGTCATCCTCGTCGCGGGAACCAACGGCAAGTCCAGCGTGGCCCGCATGATCGACGCGCTGCTGACCGAGCGCGGCCTGCGCGTCGGCAGGTTCACCAGCCCGCATCTGAGCGCGCTGCGCGAGCGCATCGCGATCGACGGCGAGCCGCTGAGCGAGGAGCGCTTCGCCGAGGTCTACGCCGACATCGAGCCCTACCTCCAGATCATCGACGGCAAGCACCCGGTGCGCCTGTCGTTCTTCGAGACGCTCACGGCGATGGCCTATTCGGCGTTCGCCGACGCGCCCGTCGACGTCGCGGTCGTGGAGATCGGCATGGGCGGCACCTGGGACGCCACCAATGTGGTCGACCCCGCCGTAGCCGTCGTCACCCCGATCGGGCTCGACCACACCGACTACCTCGGCGACACGATCGAGGACATCGCCCTGGAGAAGGCCGGGATCATCAAGGCGGGATCCGTCGCGGTGATCGCCCAGCAGCCCGTCGAGGCCGCCGAGGTGCTGCTGCGCCGGGCCGCCGAGACCGGGGCGCGGGTCGTCCGCGAGGGCCTGGAGTTCGGGGTGCTCCGGCGCGAGCTCGCCTTCGGCGGCCAGCGGCTCGACCTGCGGGGCATCTACGCGCCCTACGACGAGGTGTTCCTGCCGCTGTTCGGCGAGCACCAGGCCGCGAACGCCGCGGTCGCGCTGGCCGCGGTGGAGGTCTTCGCCAGCGGCGCGCCCACCAACGCCGTGCTGGACCCCGACGAGGTCACCCGCGGCTCCCTGACCGAGTTCGCCAGGGAGGGCGCCGCCGAGGGCGCGCTCGATCCCGAGCTGGTCCGCGCCGGGTTCGTCCGGGTCTCCTCGCCCGGCCGCCTCGAAGTGGTGCGGACGGGCCCGACCGTCATCCTGGACGCCGCGCACAACCCGGCCGGGATGGCCGCGACCGTGCGCGCGCTGTCGGAGGCGTTCGGGTTCAACCGGCTGATCGCGGTCGTCGCCGCGGCCGCCGACAAGGACGTCGAGGGCATGCTCGAAGAGCTGGAGCCCATCGTGTCCGAGGTCGTGGTGACGGTGAACTCCTCGCCCCGGTCCATGCCGGTCGCCGATCTCGCGGAACTGGCCGGGAGCGTTCTGGGAGCCGAGCGGGTCCGCGCCGCCGAGCGGCTGGACGACGCGATCGACCTCGCCGTCGGACTCGCCGACGAGGAAGGCGAACTGGGCGGCGCGGGAGTGGTCATCACAGGGTCGGTCGTGACGGCCGGCGACGCACGAGTGCTGTTGAGGGTGAAGTAGATGCGACGGATGCTGGCCACGATCCTCACGTGTGAGGCGATCATCTTCGGCCTGTCGATCCCGGTGGCGATCTCGGTCGCCGACGTGGACGGCAAGACCGCGGGGATCGTCGGCGGGGTCCTGGTCGTGCTGTGCCTGGCGCTCGCCGGGACGCTCGGGCGCCGCTGGGGCGTCCCGCTGGCGACCGGTTTCCAGGCCGTGGTGATCGCGCTCGGCGTCGTGGTGCCGACGATGTTCATTCTCGGTGTGGTGTTCAGCGCGCTCTGGGCTTATGCGATTTGGCTCGGACGGAAGTTCGAGGGGCGTCCGGTCGGCTAAATTCGTCGTTTCCGGCGGCGTCTCCGAGCGGTACGACAAATGCCAGCAGTGCGAGAATAACCGACAGTTCGGAAATAACAGTTCGGTCCGAATTCTTCTGTCGGAGTCGCCGGTGCGATTCGACAGGAGCCGATGTTGTCCTCTTCCGCCCGCGCGCGAAACGGCGCCGGGTTCGCCGTCGCGGCCGCGGTCTGCCTCGCCGTGCCCGCGGCCGCACTCACCGTCCCGAACGCCGTCGCGTTCGTCGCCGACCCGGCACTCGCCGAGTTCGGTGGCGGGCCCGTCGGGCTGGTGCAGGCCGCGGGCGCGGCACTGCCCGCGCTCGTCCTGACCGTCCCCGGCGCCGCCGTGCTCGTCCGGCTGCGGCCGCCCGGGCCGCTGCTGGCCGCCGGCCTCGCCGCGCTGCTGCTCGGCGGACTGCTGGCCGGGCAGGCCGGCAGCACCTGGGCGCTCGGCGCCGCCCGCGCCCTCGCGGGCTGCGGCGCGGGCCTCGCGCTCGCCGCGGCCGCCGCCCTCGCGCTGCGCCAGCGGTCGCCGCTGCCGACCGCGGTCTTCTCCGGCACCCTCGTCGCCGGGCTGCTGCTGGCCATGCCCGCGGTGCTCCGCGCGATCCCCGACCGGCCCGAGGACTGGCGCGAGCCGCTCACCGGGCACCCGTGGGCCGCGGCCGCCGCGCTGCTCGCCGCGCTGCCCGTGCTCGCCCTGCGCGGGGTCCGCGCCCCGGTCCCGCTGCCCGCCGCCGAACGGGCCCAGCTGACGCTGCCGCTCGTGCCCGCGGCGGGCCTCGCGTTCCTCGCGGTGCTCGCCGTCGAGCGGGCGTGGGCCCCGGGCGTCAACCTGATCGTCGCCGCGCTGGGCCTCGCCGCGCTCACCGGCATGGCGCTGGCCGCCGGACGCGACGCCTCGGGACCGCTCGCGCCCGGACCGGTCCTGCTGCTCGTCGGGGTGCTCGTGCTGCCGGTGAGCGCGCCGCTCGCGGGGCTCACCGCCACCGCCCGCGGCGTCGGCGCGACCGAGCTGTGGCCCTTCGGCGCGGGCGCGTTCGCCGCGCTCGCCGCCGCCCTGTCGACCGTGCCCCTCGACGCGCGGGGCGCGCGCACCGCGGTCGGTGCGGGCTGCGCGCTGATGGTCGGGGGGACCGGCCTGCTGCTCGCCTACGACCCGCTGTCCGGCGGCCCGCTGCTGGGCCCCGCGCTGGTCTCGCTCGCCGGAGGCGCAGGGCTCGCCCTCGCCTCCTCGCTGCGCGACGCCCCGCCCGGCGCCTTCGGATTCGGGCTCGCGCTGTGCTTCCCCGCGCTGCTGAGCGGCAGCCTCATCGCCGGGTCGCTCCAGCTCGCCGGTCTCGGCCACGCGGGCGCCGGAGACGGCCCGCTGGACTCCCTCGCCTCCGCCCAGCGCGCTTGGACGGCGACCGCCCTGGGCCTCGCCGTGGCCGCGACGTGCCTGGTCCCG
This sequence comes from Actinocorallia herbida, assembly GCF_003751225.1. NCBI lineage: Bacteria > Bacillati > Actinomycetota > Actinomycetes > Streptosporangiales > Thermomonosporaceae > Actinocorallia > Actinocorallia herbida. Next base: position 7,731,908 of record NZ_RJKE01000001.1, on the reverse strand, counting down.
GCCGTGCAGGCCGCGGCCCGGCGCCGGGACGCACAGGACACCGATAGGCTTTCCCACCTACCCACCTGATCTGAACAACACTGGAGAACACAGTCGTGTCCGAGCGCACCCTGATCCTGGTCAAGCCCGACGGCGTCCGCAAGGGCCTGGTCGGCGAGGTCCTCTCGCGCATCGAGAACAAGGGCCTGAAGCTGGTCGCGCTCGAGCTGCGCACCCTGACCCGCGACGTCGCCGAGGACCACTACGGCGAGCACCGCGAGCGTCCGTTCTTCGGCGAGCTCGTCGAGTTCATCACCGGCGGCCCGCTCGTCGCCCTGGTCGCCGAGGGCCCCCGCGCCATCGAGGCGTTCCGCGCCCTGGCCGGTGCGACCGACCCCGTCAAGGCGGCCCCCGGCACCCTGCGCGGCGACTTCGCCCTCGAGATCGGCGAGAACATCGTGCACGGTTCCGACTCTCCCGAGTCCGCCGCGCGCGAGGTCAAGCTGTTCTTCCCCGAGCTGGGATGAGCCGCGGCGGGACTCCCGCCGCGCGATACGCACCCGCGAACGCACCGTCCGCCGTATGATCGGCGCGCGGTGCGTTCGCGTTTCCGGTCGTGTGGTTCCGTTTCGCTGTGCAATAGTCGAATCACGCGCGGAATTTCCGATGGCGTCCGCGGCCCGGTGACTGCCGCGGTCGTTGCGGTCGCGTTACGATGAACTCGCCGCTCCGACCGTCATCTCTGGTGCCACTGCCAGTAGGAAGGGCCCCCTTTTCTCCATGGGTAACAAGCTGTCGTTCCTAGGCCGTGATATGGCGGTCGACCTCGGTACCGCCAACACGCTCGTCTATCTGCGTGGCCGCGGGATCGTGCTCAACGAGCCGTCCGTGGTGGCCATCAACACCCACACGGGCAAGATCGTCGCGGTCGGGATCGAGGCGAAACGGATGATCGGCCGCACTCCCGGCAACATCGTCGCGGTCCGCCCGCTCAAGGACGGCGTGATCGCCGACTTCGACGTGACCGAGCGGATGCTGCGGTACTTCATCCAGAAGGTGCACAAGCGCCGGCACTTCGCCAAGCCCCGCATCGTCGTCGCGGTCCCGTCCGGCATCACCGGGGTGGAGCAGCGCGCGGTCAAGGAGGCCGGCTACCAGGCCGGCGCCCGCCGCGTCTACATCATCGAGGAGCCGATGGCCGCGGCGATCGGCGCGGGCCTGCCCGTCTACGAGCCGACCGGCAACATGGTCGTGGACATCGGCGGCGGCACGACGGAGGTGGCCATCATCTCCCTCGGCGGCATCGTCACCAGCCAGTCCGTGCGGGTCGGCGGCGACGAGCTCGACCAGGCCGTCATCACCTTCGCCAAGAAGGAGTACTCGCTGATGCTCGGCGAGCGCAGCGCCGAGGAGATCAAGATCGCGATCGGCAGCGCGTTCCCGACCGGCGGCGAGGACGAGCCCAACTACGAGATCCGGGGCCGCGACCTGGTGTCGGGGCTGCCCAAGACCGTCGTCATCTCCTCCGAGGAGGTCAGGCGCGCGATCGAGGAGCCCGTCAACGCCATCGTCGACGCGGTGAAGACCACCCTCGACAAGTGCCCGCCGGAGCTCTCCGGGGACATCATGGACCGGGGCATCGCCCTGACGGGCGGCGGCGCCCTCCTCAAGCACCTGGACGAACGCGTCCGGGAGGAGACGGGCATGCCGATCCATCTCGTCGACAACCCGCTCGACTCCGTCGTGCTCGGCACCGGCAAGTGCATCGAGGACTTCGAGTCGCTGCGCCAGGTCCTGGTGCCCGAGCCGCGGCGCTGATGCGTGACACCGGCAAGAACCGGCTCGTGCTGGGCGTCCTGCTCGTCGCGTCGCTGGTGCTCATCACCCTCGACTTCCGGGGCGGGGAGAACTCCCCGCTGAACGTGCTGCGCGGGGTCGGTGCCGCTGTCTTCGGCCCGCTGGAGCGGGTCGCGGCCGGCGTCGTCCGGCCCGTCGGCAACACCTTCGACGCGATCCGCGACGCGCCCGGCCAGCGCAGCCGGGCCGAGGACCTGGTCAAGGAGAACCAGGAGCTGCGCGAGCAGCTCCGCTCCACGACCGTCGACAAGGGCCGTGCGGCGCAGCTGGAGAAGCTGCTCGGCAGCGCGGGCCTCGGCGGCTACAAGATCGTCGCGGCGAACGTCATCTCCGCGGGCCAGGGCTTCGAGGACACCGTCACCATCGACGTCGGCACCCTGAGCGGCGTCAAGCCCGACATGACCGTCATGACGGGCGACGGCCTGGTCGGCCGCGTCATCAAGGCGGGACCCGCGTCCGCGACGGTCCTGCTGGCCACCGACTCGGCCTCGACCGTCGGCGCCCGGATGGAGACGTCCAAGGAGATCGGCTCCGTCACCGGCACCGGCCGCCGCGGCTTCGGCGTCGGCGCCGCCACGCTCCGGCTGGAACTGCTCGCCCCCGACGCGCGCCTGTCGCCCGGCCAGCGGGTCGTCACCCTCGGCTCCAAGGACGACAGGCCGTATGTGCCCGGCGTTCCGATCGGGGTCGTGGACCGCGTCGAACAGACCCCGGGAGCCCTCACCCGCACGGCCCTGATCCGGCCGTTCGTCCACTTCTCCGGCCTTGACGTGGTCGGCGTCGTCGTCGCGCCGCCCGCCCGGGACCCGCACGACGCGGTGCTGCCGCCCCGGCCGTCCACCCCGTCCTCCTGAGAACCCGCAGGGGAGCTAGAAAAGCGTGCTGAACTCCGCAGAGGAGGCCCAGGGGGTCAAACTCCGGGCCTTCATCGTCATCGTCGCGGCCATCCTCGTGCAGGTCACCGTGGCCAACCGGCTGCCGCTGCCCGGGGGCGTCACGCCCGACCTCGTCCTGCTCACCGTCCTCGCGCTCGCCCTGTTCAGCGGCGAGCGCGTCGGCATGGTCGCGGGGTTCTGCGCGGGCCTCGCGGTCGACATCGCGCCGCCCGCCGACCACACCATCGGGCGCTACGCCCTAGTGTACTGCCTCATCGGCTACGGCTGCGGCCTGCTGCGGCTCGACGTCCAGCGCTCGCCGGTGCTCCCGTTCTTCATGGTCGCCGCGGGCGCGCTGCTCGGCAACCTCGCCTACGCGCTCGTCGGAATGCTGCTCGGCGACCCGCGCACCTCCTGGGAGGCGGTGACGAGCGTGGTGCCGCTGGCCGTGCTGTACGACCTGCTGGCCAGCCCGTTCGTCGTCTGGGCCGTGCTGCGGTTCTCGCGCCGTGGCGAACGGCGCGAGCCGCGCGGCGGCCTGTCGGTGCCCGGGTACGCGCGGTTGGGCAGGCAGTCCCGGTGAACGGGCGGACCCGATCGCGGCTCGTGGTGCTGCACGTCCTGGTGGCGGCGCTGCTGCTCGTGCTGGCCGGGCGCATGTGGGTGCTCATGGTCGTCAACGGCGAGCACTACCGGACCGTCGCCGCCGAGAACCGCACCCGCGACATCGTCGTCCCCGCCGTCCGCGGCTCCATCCTGGACGTCGAGGGCCGCCCCCTGGTCCGCAACCGCACGGCCCTCGTGGTGTCGGTCGACCTGACCGTCCTCGGCAGGCTGCCCGACCGGGGCAAGAGCGTCGTCGCGGAGCTGGCGAAGGTGCTCGGCACCACGCCGGAGGACCTCCAGCAGCGGACCCGGCTGTGCTCGCCGACCGTCCCGCGGCCGTGCTGGCCCGGCTCGCCCTACCAGCCGATCCCCGTCGACGACAGGGTCACCGCCAAGGAGGGCCTCCAGATCCTGGAGCGCCAGGAGGAGTTCCCCGGCGTCATCGCCCAGGTCCAGGCGGTGCGCGAGCACCCCGAGCCGGACGGCGCCAGCGCAGCCCAGACGCTCGGCTACCTCCAGCCCATCACCCAGGAGGAGATGGACCAGCGCGAGGGACTGCGCGTCACCGGGTTCGCGGGCGTCGACCTCATCGGCCGCGACGGCCTGGAGGCCACCTACGACGCGGACCTGCGCGGCAGCCCCGGCGTCCGCAAGGTGAACGTCGACGCGCGGGGAAGGGTCACCGGGATCGCCGGCGAACAGGCTCCGGTGCCGGGCTCGCACCTGGTCACCAGCATGGACGCGGGCGTCCAGGCCGCGGTCGAGAACGCGATCGCCGAACAGGTCGACAAGGTCAAGAAGGCGGGCGGCAAGCCGGCCGCGGCGGGCGTCGTCCTGGAGGTGAACACCGGCCGGGTCGTCGCGCTCGCCAGCTACCCCACCTATGACCCCTCGATCTGGACCGGGGGCATCTCCCAGGAGGAGTACGACGCGCTGCTCGGCAAGAAGCGCGGCGAACCGCTCATCTCCCGGGCGATCTCGGGCCAGTTCCCGCCCGGCTCGACCTTCAAGATCTCCTCGGTGGCCGCCGCCGTCAACGACGGCAACTCGCTGAGGGGCACCTACGACTGCCCCGGCTCCTTCATGGTCGGCGACCGGGCGTTCCAGAACTTCGAGGGCCAGGGGCACGGCCCGATGAGCCTGCACACCGCCCTCGTGGTCTCCTGCGACACGATCTTCTACAAGTTCGCCTACGACGCCTGGCTCAAGGACGGGTCCACCAAGCCGGTCAAGAACCCGAAGGACCCGATGGTCGGCATGGCCAGGAAGTTCGGGTTCGGCACCAGGACCGGGGTCGACCTGCCGGGCGAGTCCCCCGGCCGCATCCCCGACCGGACCTGGAAGAAGGACTACTGGGCGGCGACGAAGACCGAGAACTGCAAGCGGGCCAAGACGGGCTACCCCGAGGTCAGCAGCCCCACCCGGGCCGCCTACCTGAGCGCGATCGCCAAGGAGAACTGCCTGGAGGGCTTCGTCTGGCGGGCCGGCGACGCGGCGAACTTCTCCGTCGGCCAGGGCGACGTCCTGGTCACCCCGCTCCAGCTCGCCCGCGCGTACGCGGCCATCGCCAACGGCGGCACCCTGGTCACCCCCCACGTCGGGACCGCCCTGGTCCGCCCCGACGGAACCGTCGTGCGGCGGATCGAGCCGAAGCCCGCGGGCAAGCTGCCCGTCGACGGCAAGACCATCACCTACATCCGCAAGGCGCTCGCCGAGGTCACCACGCAGGGCACCGCGGCGGGGGCCTTCGGCGGCTTCCCGATGGACAAGGTCCACATCGCGGGCAAGACCGGCACCGCGGAGGTCTACGGCTACGACGACACCGCGTGGTTCGCCTCCTTCGCGCCCGCGGAGAAGCCCGAGTACGCGGTCGTCGTGATGGTCACCGACGCGGGCACCGGTGGCGCGTTCGCCGCCCCGGCCGTCCGCAAGATCTACGAGGCGATCTACGGGCTCGGCGGCGTGAAGGCGTCCCTGCCCGACGGCCACCTCCCGACGAGCCTGCCGGAGGTGGCGCCATGAGCGCCGGGTACGGAGCGGCGCGCCAGCCCTGGCCGCAGCGGCTGACCGAGCACAGGTCACTCCTCCGCCGCCTCGACTGGGGCCTCATCGTGCCGGTGATCGCGCTCGGCGTGATCAGCTCGCTGTTGGTGTACTCCGCGACCCGGGCCGGACTGCGCGCCGACCCCGAGGCGTTCCTCAAGAAGCACGTGCTGAACCTCGCGATCGGCGCGGTCCTGTACGCGGCCGTCGCGGTGTGCGACTACCGCCTCCTGCGCGCCTACGCGCCGATCCTCTACGGGCTCTCGATCGTCGGCCTCATCGCCGTCCTGACGCCGCTCGGCGACACCGTCAACGGCTCGCACTCCTGGATCGTCATCGGGGGCGGCTTCCAGGTGCAGCCGTCGGAGTTCGCCAAGGTCGGGCTCGTGGTGCTGCTGGCGATGATCCTCGGTGAGCCGCGCGACGGCGAGGTCGGGCCCGGCCGCAAGGACATCCTCATCGCGCTCGGCCTGGCGGGCGCGCCCGCCGCGCTGATCATGCTCCAGCCCGACCTCGGCACCACGATGGTGCTGTGCGTCGTGGTGATCGGGATGCTCGCGCTGTCGGGCGCCTCGAAGATCTGGACCGTCGGGCTGGTCGGCGCGGGCGTCGCGCTGGCCGTGGGCGCGATCATGGCGGGGGTGCTCAAGGCCTACCAGATCGCCCGGTTCACCGCCTTCGTCGACCCGACGGCCGACCCGCGCGGCGCCGGATACAACGCGGCCCAGGCCAAGATCGCGGTCGGGTCCGGCGGCCTGTTCGGCAAGGGCCTGTTCCACGGGGAGCAGACCACCGGGCAGTTCGTCCCCGAGCAGCAGACCGACTTCATCTTCACCGTCGCGGGCGAGGAACTCGGCTATCTCGGCGGGCTCGTGATCGTCGCGCTCATCGGGGTCATCCTGTTCCGCGGCCTGCGGATCGCCGCGCACGCCAGCGACCCCTTCGGCACCCTCGTGGCCGCTGGAGTGGTGTGCTGGCTGGGGTTCCAGACGTTCGAGAACATCGGCATGTGCATCGGCATCATGCCGATCACCGGCCTGCCGCTGCCGTTCGTCTCCTATGGTGGATCGGCGACGTTCGCCGCGATGATCGCGCTCGGCCTGCTCCAGGGTGTCCACGTCCGAGGCAGGAGCGCCTGAAGCCCGGTAGCCTGGGGTTTTGACCGGGCGTCCCGGAACATCCCCGCGATTCCCGCATTCGTTGATCTTGCCGTGTAACGATCTGGAAGGTCCGTCATGTCTGTTGAGTCGGTGTTCGCGCGGCTCGAGCCGCTGCTGCCGTCGGTGCAGAAGCCGATCCAGTACGTGGGCGGCGAGCTGAACTCCACGGTCAAGGACTGGGATTCGGCCGAGGTGCGCTGGGCCCTGATGTACCCGGACGCCTATGAGGTCGGCCTGCCCAACCAGGGCGTCCAGATCCTCTACGAGGTGCTGAACGAGCGCGAGGGGGTGCTGGCCGAGCGGACGTACTCGGTCTGGCCCGACCTCGAGGCGATCATGCGCGAGCACAAGATCCCGCAGTTCACCGTCGACGGCCACCGCCCGGTCGGCGCGTTCGACATCCTCGGGGTGTCCTTCTCCACCGAGCTCGGCTACACCAACCTGCTGACCGCGCTCGACCTCGCGGGGATGCCCCTGCTCGCCGCCGACCGGCGCGAGGAGGACCCGATCGTCCTGGCGGGCGGCCACGCGGCGTTCAACCCCGAGCCGATCGCCGACTTCGTCGACGCCGCGGTGCTCGGCGACGGCGAGGAGATCTCGCTCAAGATCACCGAGGTGATCCGGGAGTGGAAGCGCGAGGGCCGTCCCGAAGGCCGCGACGGCCTGCTGCACCGCCTCGCGGTGTCCGGCGGCGTCTACGTGCCGAAGTTCTACGACGTCACCTACCTGCCCGACGGCAGGATCCAGCGGGTCGCGCCGAACCGGCAGGGCGTGCCGTGGCAGATCGTCAAGCACACCGTCATGGACCTCGACGCCTGGCCCTACCCGAAGAACCCGCTGGTCCCGCTGGCCGAGACCGTCCATGAGCGCTTCTCGGTGGAGATCTTCCGCGGCTGCACCCGCGGCTGCCGGTTCTGCCAGGCCGGCATGATCACCCGTCCGGTGCGCGAGCGCTCGATCACCACGATCGGCGACATGGTCCAGCAGGGCCTCAAGGCGTCCGGCTTCAACGAGGTCGGCCTGCTGTCGCTGTCGTCGGCCGACCACAGCGAGATCGGCGAGGTCGCCAAGGGGCTCGCCGACCGCTACGAGGGCACCAAGACCTCGCTGTCCCTGCCGTCCACCCGGGTGGACGCCTTCAACATCACCCTGGCCAACGAGTTCTCCCGCAACGGCCGCCGCTCCGGCCTGACCTTCGCGCCCGAGGGCGGCTCCGAGCGGATGCGCAAGGTGATCAACAAGATGGTGTCGGAGGACGACCTCATCCGCACCGTCACCACCGCGTACGAGAACGGCTGGCGCCAGGTCAAGCTCTACTTCATGTGCGGCCTCCCCACCGAGGAGGACGAGGACGTCATGGCGATCGCCGACATGGCCAGACGGGTCATCCAGGCGGGCCGGGACGCCACGGGCAGCCGTGACATCCGCTGCACCGTGTCCATCGGCGGGTTCGTGCCGAAGCCGCACACGCCCTTCCAGTGGGCCGCGCAGGCCGATCATGAGACCGTCGACCGGCGGCTGCGCGCGCTGCGGGACGAACTGCGCAACGACAAGCGGTACGGCCGCGCCATCGGCATGCGCTACCACGACGGCAAGCCCTCGGTGATCGAGGGACTGCTGTCACGCGGCGACCGCCGGGTCGGCGCGGTGATCCGCGCGGTGTGGGAGGACGGCGGCCGGTTCGACGGCTGGTCCGAGCACTTCTCCTACGAGCGCTGGATGGCCAAGGCCGCCGAGGTCTTCGAGGAGGGTCCCGTCGACCTCGACTGGTACACCGTGCGCGAGCGCGAAGAGGTCGAGGTCCTGCCCTGGGACCACCTGGACGCCGGACTCGACCGCGAGTGGCTCTGGCAGGACTGGCGCGAGGCCATCGACGACGGCGCCGAGGTCGAGGACTGCCGCTGGACCCCCTGCTACGACTGCGGGGTCTGCCCGTCGATGGGCACCGAGATCCAGATCGGCCCGACCGGCCGGAAGCTGCTGCCCCTCAGCGTCGTGAACGGCTGAGGAGACCGGTGGGTCTCCGCGGTCTCCTGAGATCGCGGAGACAGGGCGGTTGAGATCCCCGTCACAGGGGAACAGCTCGGGTGGAACCCCGTTCGGGGGACGCGCTGGACAAAGGCGTTCGCCGCGCACCGTACTCTAGGTTCAGACACTCGTTGTACGACGGTGGTCGCATCGAAGGGCGGACCGATGAAAATCGGTCTGATTCGGAGCACCGGGCCGCCGAGAGAGAACGTGCTAGTAGGAAGGACAGACCACTGGCCCCCATGCCGGACGGTCCTGCACCGGCCCCGGTGACCCAGAAGCTGCGGATCCGCTATGCCAAGCGCGGCCGCCTCAGGTTCACCAGCCACCGTGACATCTCCCGGGCCGTGGAACGCGCAGTGAGGCGCGCCGGGATCCCTGTCGCGTTCAGTGCCGGATTCACTCCGCACCCGAAGATCTCTTACGCGGGTGCGGCGGCTACGGGAACGGCCAGCGAGGCTGAGTACCTGGAGATCGGGCTCACCGAGAACCGCGACCCTGCGCGGATCCGGGCCGAGCTCGACGCGGCGCTGCCCGGCGGCCTCGACGTCATCGACGTCGTACCCGCCCGGGTCGGCACGGCCTTGGCCGACCGCCTCGAGGCCTCCGAATGGCTGCTGCGGCTGGACGGCGTCCCTGTGGACGCCGCCGAGTCTGCCGTGGCGGCGTTCTTGGACGCCGAAGTGATCGAGGTGGAACGCCTCACCAAGAAGGGCCGGCGCCGGTTCGACGCGCGCGGCGCGGTAGCCGCGCTGAGCGTCGAGACCACGGACGCCGGCAGCGCAGCGGTCCTGCGCATGGTCGTACGGCACGCCACACCCGCCGTACGTCCGGACGACGTTCTCACCGCCCTCCGCGAAGTGGCCGACCTCGCGCCGCCGTCGCCGCCCCTGGTGACGAGGCTGGCGCAGGGACCCCTGACGGAGGACGGCGGCATCGGCGACCCGTTCGATGGCGACCGCGACCCGGAGCTCTCCGGTGCCGCGGCCCTATCGGCCGCCGGGCCGGACGCCGTCGGCGCCTGAACCTCGTGGCCCCGCCCGTACGGGCGGCGGCCTCCAGGGCAGGGTCTGGCGCAACCGTGAGCCGACCAGGCTCACTGAACAGACTTCGTCGTGGCGACGCCACGACGCCGAGAGAACGGAGAGCTCCTGTGCGGCGCACCCCGAGCCACGCCTGCGGCAAGGCCGCCGGCGCGCCGGGTGCTGCCCGGGAGCCTGACGGGAGACTGCCCGAATGCTCGACAACGACAACGAACCGATCGCTGATGTGACAGAGGATGCGGCCGGAGCACAGGCCGCCCGACGCCGGGCGGCCCGCCCGGCCGGTCCGCCGCCGGAGGACGAGGCCCCCGCCGCGATCACCGCCGCGACACGACCCGCCGTCGCGGCGGCGCCCGTGCCCGCGGCGCTGGCCGCGCCGGTGGAGGTCACGGCTTCCGTGGCGGTTTCCGCGACCGCGGAAGCCGACGAGCCGGTCACCCAGGACGAGCCGCCCGCCGAGACCGACGCGGCGGACGCCGACGTGACCGACGTCGACCTCGCGGCCGCCGAAGCGGTGGCCGCCGAGGAGGAGGCCGCCGCGGCACAGGAAGCCGCCGCCCAGGCCGAGGCCGCCAAGGAGCGGGAGGCCGCCGCCAAGGCCGAAGCCGAGGCGCAGGAAGCCGCTGCTCAGGCCGCCAGGGCCGAAGCCGCTGCGGCGGAAGAGGTCGCTGAGACCGCCAAGGCCGCTGAGGCCGACGAGGTCGCTCGGCCGAGCAGGGCCAAGAGCCGTCCGGCGCGCGCCGCGCGTCCGGCGGGTCCGCCGCCCGAGGTCGAGGAAGAGCCGGTGCCCGTGGTGATCACGGTCGCCGCCAAGGACGCCGCTCCGGCCGCGGCGCCCGCTCCGGTGGAGGCCCCGGCCGCCGAGGAGCCCGCCGCCAAGCCGAAGCGCGCCGTGCGCGAGCGCCGCGCCGCCCGCCCCGCCGGTCCGCCGCCGGAGGTCGAGGAGGCGCCCGCCGTCGTGACGGTGCCCGCCGCGACCGCTCCCGTCGAGGCCGTGGAGGCCGTCGAGGAGAGCGCCCCCGTCGCGGAGCCCGCGGAGGCCGTGGAGGCCGTGGAGGCCGAGCGCCCCGCGCCGCGCCGCAGGGCCGCCGCCAAGGGCACCCGCCGCTCCGCCCGTCCGGCGGGTCCGCCGCAGGACGCCGCGGACCTCGACGCCGAGGCCGCCGCCGAGGTGGGCCCGGACACCGAGCTCGCCGAGCCGTCGGAGGACCTGGGCGAGGTCTCCGGCGAGGCCGCGGCCGTGCTGGAGTCCGCCGTGACGACCCCCGAACCCAAGACCCCGGTCAAGCGCACCCGGACCCGGTCCCGCAAGGCGGCCGTCGAGGCGGTGCCCGAGGCCGAGCAGGCGGAGGCCGCGCCCGTCGAGGCCCCGAGCGCCGCGCCCGCCGCGCCCGCCGAGGAGGCCGTGCAGGCCCCCGAGCAGCCCGCCGCGGCGGAGGCCGCCGCCGCGGAGGCCGCGCCCGAGGCCGAGGAGCCCCGCCGCCGCACCCGTCGCCGCCGCGCCGAGGAGCCCCCCGCCCCGCTGGTCTCCGACCCCTTCTCGATGAGCACGCCGTTCGCCACGCCGTTCGCGGCGCCCGCGCGGCCCGCCGTCGAGCCGGAGCCCGAGGCCGAGGCCGCCGCGTACGACGTCGTCTTCCAGCCGCCCATGGTGGTCTTCCAGCCTCCGTCCGAGGTGGCCCGCGCCGAGCGTGCGGAACGCGCCGAGCGCGCCGCGGCCCCGGCCGAGCCCGTCGAGGAGATCGCCGAGGAGACCGAGGCGGAGGCCGAAGCCGAGGGCGAGGGCGAGGAGTCAGAGGACGCCGAGCGCCCGAGCCGGCGCCGCCGCCGTCGCGGCGGCCGCGGCCGTGGCCGCGCCCGCGACGAGGCGGGCGAGGACGAGGAGCACGGCGAGGCCGAGGAGGCCGAGCAGGGCGCCGAGACCGAGGCCGAGGGCGAGGGCGAAGAGCACGAGGACGAGGACCACGGTGACGAGGAGGCGCAGGGCTCCAGCAGCCGCCGTCGCCGTCGCCGTCGCCGCCGTTCCGGAGGCGACGAGGACGAGCCGCAGCCCGACGACCCGCCGAACACCGTCGTGCGGGTGCGCACCCCGCGCGTCACCCGGCTGGAGGACGAGGTCCAGGCCGTGCGCGGCTCGACCCGCCTCGAGGCCAAGAAGCAGCGCCGCCGCGAAGGCCGCGAGCACGGCCGCCGCCGCCCGCCGATCATCACCGAGGCCGAGTTCCTGGCCCGGCGCGAGTCGGTCGAGCGCGTCATGGTCGTCCGCCAGGAGGGCGAGCGCACCCAGATCGGCGTGCTGGAGGACGGCGTCCTCGTCGAGCACTACGTCGACCGGGCCAGCCACCAGAGCTACGTCGGCAACGTGTACCTGGGCAAGGTCCAGAACGTGCTGCCCTCGATGGAGGCGGCGTTCGTCGACATCGGCAAGGGCCGCAACGCGGTCCTGTACGCGGGCGAGGTCAACTGGGACACCGCCGGCCTCGTCGGGCAGCCGCGCCGGATCGAGGCGGCGCTCAAGTCCGGCCAGTCGGTGCTGGTCCAGGTGACCAAGGACCCGCTCGGCCACAAGGGCGCCCGGCTCACCAGCCAGGTCTCGCTGCCCGGCCGCTACCTCGTGTACGTGCCGGACGGCTCCATGACGGGCATCAGCCGCAAGCTCCCGGACAAGGAGCGCGCCCGCCTCAAGTCGATCCTGCGCAAGATCATGCCGGAGAACGCGGGCGTGATCGTGCGGACCGCGGCCGAAGGCGCCTCCGAGGAGGAGCTGGCCAACGACGTCGCCCGGCTGTCGGCGCAGTGGGAGCGGATCCAGAAGCAGATCAAGGCCGCGAGCGCCCCGTCGCTGCTGCACGGTGAGCCCGACCTGACGGTCCGGGTGATCCGCGACATCTTCAACGAGGACTTCGTCAAGCTCGTCGTGGCGGGCGACAGCATCTGGGACCAGGTGCAGGACTACGTCGAAGGCGTCGCCCCGCACCTGGCCGACCGCACCGAGAAGTGGGACGGGGACGGCGACGCCTTCTCCCACTACCGGATCGACGAGCAGCTGGCCAAGGCGCTGGAGCGCAAGGTGTGGCTGCCCTCGGGCGGCTCCCTGGTGATCGACCGGACCGAGGCGATGACCGTCGTCGACGTCAACACCGGGAAGTTCACCGGGCAGGGCGGCAACCTCGAGGAGACCGTCACCCGCAACAACCTCGAGGCGGCCGAGGAGATCGTCCGGCAGCTCCGGCTGCGCGACCTCGGCGGCATCATCGTCATCGACTTCATCGACATGGTGCTGGAGTCCAACCGGGACCTGGTGCTGCGGCGGCTGCTGGAGTGCCTGGCCCGGGACCGGACCAAGCACCAGGTCGCCGAGGTCACCAGCCTGGGCCTGGTGCAGATGACCCGCAAGCGGGTCGGCAGCGGCCTGCTGGAGGCCTTCTCCGAGGTCTGCGAGTGCTGCAACGGGCGCGGCATCCACGTCCAGCTGACCCCGGTCGACGACTCCAAGAAGGAGGACTCGGGCGGCTCCCAGAGCGGCGGGCGCAAGCGCAAGCGCAAGGGCGAGATCGAGCGGGTCGTCGAGGCCAAGGTCTCGCGGCACGACGCCGAGACCGCCAAGGAGGCCAAGGAGGCCGTCGTCGAGACGGTCGCCGCCGAGGAGGCCGAGGCCCCCGCGGAGCCGAAGCCCAAGCAGCGGACCCGCACCCGCCGGACCCGTCCGGCCGGGCCGCCCCCGGAGGACTTCGAGGACGCCGGCACGATCGCGCTGACCCTGGAGAACGGCGAGACCGTCCGGGTGGAGGCCGTGGTCGACGGCGCGAGCTCCGACCAGGACGCCGACGCGTCCGGCGACGAGGGGCCCAAGCGGCGGCGCACCCGCCGGCCGACCCGCGCGGAGAAGATCGAGGCGGCCAAGGCGATGGAGTCAGGGGAGCCCGCTGAGGCCCCGGCGCCCGCCGACGCCGAGTAGTCCCGGGCGGTAGCGCCCGAGCGAGATCATGTCGCCGGGGTCGTCGCGCAGAGATGCGCACGGCCCCGGCGTACTACTTCGTGGCCCTGCGGGCCGCCTGGGGCCCGGTTTCGCCGGGTGCCCGGCCCGCAGGGCCGATTCGCGTTCTGGCCGGGGGTTCGGTTACCCTGGCGTCGGACGTGTTCCAGCACGTCCGCCTTTTCGCGCCTCATAGGCGCGGTTGCCTCATCCGAGGCGAGCAGAGAGCGCCGCGGTATCCGCGGTGTGCCGTCCCCACCGCGATCCGGCCTCCCGGCAGGCGCGCGGGGACAGGCCCTCACGCAGGGGCTCTGGAAAGAACAAGCGAAAGGTACCGCTGTGTACGCGATCGTCCGTGCGGGCGGGCGTCAGGAGAAGGTCGCCGACGGCGACGTCCTGAACGTCGACAAGCTCGCCGCCGAAGTCGGCGCGACCGTCACCTTCCCGGCCGTGCTGGTCGTGGACGGCGACAACGTCGTCTCCGCCGCCGCCGAGCTGGCCAAGTACGAGATCACCGCCGAGGTCCTCGGCGCGATCAAGGGCCCGAAGATCCACATCATGCACTACCGGAACAAGACCGGGTACAAGCGGCGTCAGGGTCACCGCCAGCCGTACACCCAGGTCAAGATCACCGGCATCTCGGCCAAGTAAGGAGTCTCGGAAATGGCACATAAGAAGGGCGCATCGTCCAGCCGTAACGGCCGCGACTCCAATGCCCAGCGCCTCGGCGTCAAGCGTTACGGTGGTCAGCTGGTGAACGCCGGCGAGATCCTCATCCGCCAGCGCGGCACCCACCACCACCCCGGCCTGAACGTCGGCATCGGCAAGGACGACACGCTGTTCGCGCTCGTCGCCGGCACCGTCGAGTTCGGCCGCTACCGCGGCCGTCGTGCCGTGAGCATCGTCCCGGCCGCGGAGTAGATCCGCACGGGCACTCGTTGTACCAAGGGCGGACCTGATCCCGGGTCCGCCCTTGTCCTTTGCCGGGGAAGTTCCCGGCACCCAACCGGAAGGGACCTTCAATGGCCGACTTCGTGGACCGCGTCGTCCTGCACATCGCGGCGGGCAACGGCGGGCACGGCTGCGCTTCGGTGCACCGTGAGAAGTTCAAGCCGCTGGGGGGCCCTGACGGAGCCACCGGAGGCCGCGGCGGCGACGTCATCCTCGAGGTGGACTCCAACACCTCGAGCCTGCTGGAGTACCACCGGCGCCCGCACCGCAAGGCCGGCAACGGCAAGCCCGGCGCGGGCTCGCTGCGCAACGGCGCCAACGGCGAGGACATCGTGCTGACGGTGCCGAACGGCACCGTGGTGAAGACCCAGGGCGGCGACGTGCTCGCCGACCTCGTCGGCGAGGGCACCCGCTTCGTGGCGGCCCAGGGCGGCGCGGGCGGCCTCGGCAACGCGGCGCTGGCCTCGGCCAAGCGCAAGGCGCCCGGGTTCGCCCTGCTCGGCGAGCCCGGAGACGCCCTGGACGTCGTCCTGGAGCTGAAGACCGTCGCGGACGTCGCGCTCGTCGGCTTCCCCAGCGCGGGCAAGTCCTCCCTCATCGCGGCGCTCTCCGCGGCCAAGCCCAAGATCGCCGACTACCCGTTCACCACGCTGGTGCCGAACCTCGGCGTGGTCAGCGCGGGCGAGACCGTCTTCACCGTCGCCGACGTGCCCGGCCTGATCGAGGGCGCCAGCCAGGGCAAGGGCCTCGGCCTGGAGTTCCTGCGGCACATCGAGCGCTCCTCGACGCTGGCGCACGTGCTGGACTGCGCGACGCTGGAGCCCGGCCGCGACCCGGTCACCGACTTCGAGATCATCGAGCGGGAACTCGCCGCCTACGACGAGCTGTTCGCCGGCGACGACACCGTCGCGCTGGGGGACCGGCCCCGCGTCGTCGTCCTCAACAAGATCGACGTCCCCGACGGCAAGGACCTCGCCGAGATCGTCCGGCCCGAGTTCGAGGCGCGCGGCCTGCGCGTGTTCGAGGTGTCGGCCGCCGCGCACATGGGGCTCAGGGAGCTGTCGTTCGCGATGGCCGAGATGGTCGCCGCGCACCGCGCCGCCCAGCCCGCGCAGGAGCCGACCCGGCTCGTGCTGCGCCCCGCGCCCGTCGCCGGGCCCGAGTTCGAGGTCAAGCGGGTCGGCGACAACGACTTCCTGGTCACCGGCACCAAGCCGGTGCGCTGGGTGCGCCAGACCGACTTCCAGAACGAGGAGGCCGTCGGCTACCTCGCCGACCGCCTGAACCGCCTCGGCATCGAGGACCAGCTGCGCAAGGCGGGCGCCGAAGAGGGCGCCACCGTCATGATCGGCTCGGCCGACGACTCGGTCGTCTTCGACTGGCACCCGGACATCTCCTCGTCCGGCGAGGTGCACATGGGCCCGCGCGGCACCGACCAGCGCCTCTCGGAATGGTGACCGCGGCCCCCTAGGGGCGGTTCTCCGAGGGCGGCCCGACAGCGGCAACGAGGCAGGAGCAGACGCGGAGTATGGAAACGCTCAGGTCGGCGGTCGCCGACGCGCGCCGGATCGTGGTGAAGGTCGGCTCGTCCTCCCTCACCACGCCCGATGGCGCGATCGACGAGGACCGGATCGACACCCTCGTCGATGTGCTCGCCACGCGCCGCAAGGCGGGCAGCGAGGTCGTGTTCGTCTCCTCCGGCGCGATCGCCGCGGGGCTCGGCCCGCTCGGCCTCAGCAGGCGCCCCCGCGACCTGGCGACGCAGCAGGCCGCCGCGTCGGTCGGGCAGGGCCTGCTCGTCGCCCGTTACAGCGCCTCCTTCCACCGGCACGGCCTGGGCGTCGGCCAGGTCCTGCTCACCGCCGACGACATGATGCGGCGCGCGCACCACGGCAACGCCCAGCGCACGCTGCGGGCGCTGCTGCGCCTCGGCGTCGTGCCGATCGTCAACGAGAACGACACCGTCGCGACCGACGAGATCAGGTTCGGCGACAACGACAGGCTCGCCGCGCTCGTCGCCCACCTCGTGCAGGCCGACGCGCTCGTGCTGCTGTCGGACGTGGACGCGCTCTACACCGGCGACCCCCGGCTGCCCGGCTCGCTGCGCATCAGCGACGTCCGCTCGCCCGCCGACCTCGCGGGCGTGCAGACCGGCGCCGCGGGCACCAAGGTCGGCACCGGCGGCATGGTCACCAAGGTGGAGGCCGCGAGGATCGCGACGGGCGCGGGCGTCCACACCGTGCTCACCAGCGCCGGGGCCGCCGAGCAGGCGCTCGCGGGAGAGCCGGTCGGCACCTACTTCCACCCGAACGGGCAGCGGCCCCCGACCCGGATGCTGTGGCTCGCGCACGCCACCACCGGCCAGGGCAAGATCGTCATCGACGACGGGGCCGTGCAGGCGGTCGTCCACCGGCGCAAGTCCCTGCTCCCGGCCGGGGTCGTCGGCGTCAAGGGGGACTTCGCCGCGGGTGATCCGGTCGACCTGTGCGACTCCGCCGGACGGACCGTCGCGCGCGGGCTCGTGCACTACGACGCCGCCGAGATCCCGGACCTGATGGGCCGCTCCACCCGCTGGCTCGCCCGCGAGCTGGGCCCCGAATACGAACGCGAGATCATCCACCGCGACGACCTCGTGATCCTGGACCCGCCGAGGTCCGAAACCACCCGCACGGCCGCAGCGCCGGACGAGACAGGAGATGGGCGATGAGCGAAGGCACGCGCGATCAGGTTCTGGAGGTGGCGGCGCGCGGGCGTGCCGCGGCGGCTGACCTCGCGCCGCTGCCGCGCGGTGTCAAGGACACGGCGCTGCACGCCATCGCCGACGCGCTCCTCGAGCGCGCGGCGGAGATCCTCGCCGCCAACCGCGTCGACGTGGAGCGCGCGCGAGAGTCGGGCACCGAGGAGTACATGCTGGACCGGCTCAGCCTCGACGCCGACCGGCTGGCCGCCATCGCCGCGGCGGTGCGCAACGTCGCGGGGCTGCCCGACCCGGTCGGCGAGGCCGTGCGCGGCTACACCCTGCCGAACGGGCTCGAACTCCGCCAGCTGCGGGTGCCGCTCGGCGTCGTCGGCATCATCTACGAGGGCCGGCCGAACGTCACCGTCGACGCCGCCGCGCTCACCCTGAAGAGCGGGAACGCGGTGCTGCTGCGCGGCTCGTCCTCGGCGTACGACTCCAACACGGCGCTGGTGAACGTCATGCGCGACGCGCTGGCCGGCACCGAGGTGCCCGCCGACGCGATCCAGCTCGTGCCGGGCCGCGACCGAGAGTCGGTCAAGCACCTGATGCGGGCCCGCGGCCTGGTCGACGTGCTCATCCCGCGCGGCGGCGCCTCCCTCATCAACTCGGTGGTGGAGGAGTCGACGGTCCCGGTCATCGAGACCGGCGTCGGCAACTGCGCCGTCTACGTGGACGCCTCGGCCGACGTGGACATGGCGCTGAGCATCCTCGTCAACGCCAAGACGCAGCGCCCCTCGGTCTGCAACGCCGCCGAGACGCTGCTGGTGCACGCCGACATCGCCGACGTGTTCGTGCCGCGCGCGCTGGAGGCGCTGAAGGACCGCGGCGTCACGGTGCACGGCGACGAGCGGATCGCGGCGTTCTCCGCCGACGTCGTCCCCGCGACGGTCGAGGACTACCGCACCGAGTACCTGTCGCTGGACATCGCCGCCGCGATCGTCGACTCCCTGGACGAGGCGGTCGCGCACATCCGCGCCTACGGCTCCGGCCACACCGAGGCGATCGTGACCAGCTCGCAGCCCGCCGCGCGCCGGTTCACCGCGCTGGTGGACTCCGCCGCGGTCGCGGTGAACGCCTCGACCCGGTTCACCGACGGCGAGGAGTTCGGCTTCGGCGCCGAGATCGGCATCTCCACCCAGAAGCTGCACGCGCGCGGCCCGATGGGCCTGCCCGAGCTGACCTCGACCAAGTACGTGTTCGTCGGGGAGGGCCACGTCCGCGGCTGACGACCGTGACACGTGAGTGACACTCCGACCCTTGATGTCACAGGCGGGGGTGTGCTCTGATAAGGCGTTGTGACGCATGCCACGCGCCCTCAGGGCACCCCCCGCCCCCCGTCCATCGGCCGCAGGTCCCTGCTCAAGGGCATCGCGCTCGGCGCGGTCACCTCCGGGCTCGTCGCCTATCCTTCGCGGCTCGCGCTCGCCGCCGCGCCTGACCCGCTCGGCCCGGTCGAAGGCACCACGCTCGCCGCGACCCTGCGGCTCGGCGCCCCCGGCGCGGGCGGCTACCGGACCGTCGTCTCCGGCCCCGGCGAACCGCACGTCTTCCGCGACGACCTGGGCGGCGCCACCGGCGCGGGCCGCGTCGCGCGCCGCACCGACCTCCTCACCTTCGCGCACTTCACCGACGTGCACCTCATCGACGCCCAGTCCCCGGCCAGGATCGAGTACCTCGACCGGCTGAGCGACCCGGGCGACCTCCTCGGCGCCAATCCCATCGCGGGCGCCTACCGGCCGCAGGAGATCCTGACGACCCAGGTCGCCGAGGCGATGGTCCGGGCCGTCAACCGGCTCGGCCGCGGCCCCGCGCTCGGCGCGCGGCTGGCGTTCACCATCAACACCGGCGACGCCGCCGACAACGCCCAGTTCAACGAGGTCCGCTGGATGATCGACCTCCTGGACGGCGGCCGGACGATCCGCCCGGACTCCGGCGACCACTCCCTGTTCGAGGGCGTCATGGCGTGGCCGGACGACAGGTACTGGCACCCCGAGGGCGGCACCGACGTGCCGACCGAGAAGTACGGCTTCCCGAAGGTGCCCGGTCTGCTCGACGCCGCCCGCCGCCCGTTCGAGGCGACCGGTCTGGACACCCCCTGGCTCGCGGTCTTCGGCAACCACGACGGGCTCGTCCAGGGGAACCTGCCGACCTCCGTGCTCAAGTCGATCGCGATCGGCGACGTGAAGATCACCGCCCCGGCGTCGGAGGCGGAGCGCAGGGAACTCGCCGACGTCCTCGGCAAGGGCGGTCCCGCGGCCGTCAGGGCGATGGCCGACAGCAGGTCGGCGCTGTTCCGCACGGTCGCGCCCGACCCGGACCGGCGACTGCTCACCCGGGCCGAGATCGTCGCCGAGCACGGCGCGGGCCACGGGTTCACCGAGGCCAACCGCAGGAACGGCACCGCTTACTACGGCTTCGACGCCGGGCTCGTCCGCGGGCTCGTCCTCGACACCGTCAACCCCTACGGGTACGCCGAGGGATCCCTGGACCTCGTGCAGTTCACGTGGCTGAGGTCCGAACTGCTCAAGGGGTCGAGCCGCTACCTGAACGAGGCGGGCGAGGTCGTCGCGAACAAGGCGACCGACCGCCTCTTCGTCCTGTTCAGCCACCACACCATCGACACCCTGACCAACCCGATCGGGCTCGTCCGGATCCTCGGCGCGGAGGTCGAGAAGCTGCTCCTGCGCTTCCCGAACGTCGTGCTGTGGGTGAACGGGCACACGCACGTCAACGAGGTGGTGCCGCACCGTCGCGAGACGGGCCCGGAGGGCGGCTTCTGGGAGGTCAGCACCGCCGCGCACATCGACTGGCCGCAGCAGAGCCGCATCATCGAGATCGCCGACAACCGCGACGGCACCCTCTCGGTCTTCGGCACGATCATCGACGCCCACGCGCCCGCGGTGTCCGGCGGGCTGGGCGTCCCGGGCCTGGCGTCCCTGTCGCGCGAGCTGTCGGGCAACGACTGGCAGGAGAAGCACCTCGGGCCGGGAACGGCGGAGGACCGGAACGTGGAACTGCTCGTCCCGGCCCCCTTCTAGCCGTCCGGCGTGCCTAGTTCTGCGAGCGGCGGCCGAACCTGTCGAAGACCGCGCCCGCGAGGTCGGCGGCGCCGCCCGCGGCGTCCCGGACCCTGCCTACCAGCGGGTCGCCGGACTGCTCCCAGGACTCCTTGTAGGACCGGGCGGCGTTCTTCACCTCCTCGGTGAAGGACGCCGTGCCGTCGTCCTCGCGGCGCGGGTACTCCCCGGCCATGATCGCGGTGTACTCGGGGGTCTGGTGCCAGCGGTGCAGCTCGCCGAAGCGGATCACCGCGAACGGGTGGCTCTGCTTCATCAGGTTGAGGAACTTGAGCACCCCGTCGCGCAGGTCGCCTGACTCCTCGTACTCGCGGGCCTGGGCAAGGAACGCCTCGGTGGACATCTCGTGCAGGCGGGAGCCCCCGGCGAGCTTCATCAGCGCGCGCTTGGCGGCCTCGACGTCCTGCCCGGCCAGCAGTCCCGCCCGGTCGGCCGACAGCTCGGATTTGCGCTGCCACTCCTGGAGGCCGATGAGGATCGCGCCGATGGCCACGTTGCCCAGTGGCAGCCACGACAGCCGCGAGCCGAGCCCGGTGAGGATCAGCGCCATCTGCCGGTAGACCGCGTGCCCGGACAGGATGTGCCCGGCCTCGTGCGCGACGACGAACCGCAGCTCCTCCTCGTCCATGAGGTCGAGGAGCGCGGTGTTCACCACGATGAACGGGTTGTCCGTGCCCACCGCCATCGCGTTCGGCATCGGGCTCTGCGTGACGTACAGCTCGGGGACCTTCGGCAGGTCGAGGATGTAGCAGGCGTCCCGCAGCACCTCGTGCAGATGGCGGAACTGCTGCTCGTTCGCACGGACCGCGCCGCTGAGGAACATCAGCCGCAACTGGCGCTCGCTGATCAGCCCCGCCAGCTTCCGCAGGATCGTGTCGAACCCCGACAACGACCGCAGCGCCACCAGCGCCGACCGGTCGAGCGGATGCTCGTACGCGCGGGAGGAGATACCGGGGAATCTACGACGTGCACGATCGGGTGTCTGCGTCATAACCGGCACCCTAACCCGGTGCGGGGGGCTCTGACCGGGTCCGTCTAGTCTTGGTCAGCATGAGCGAAAGGCGCGTGGGGATCATGGGCGGGACCTTCGACCCGAT
Source organism: Actinocorallia herbida (assembly GCF_003751225.1). Classification (NCBI taxonomy): domain Bacteria; kingdom Bacillati; phylum Actinomycetota; class Actinomycetes; order Streptosporangiales; family Thermomonosporaceae; genus Actinocorallia; species Actinocorallia herbida. The sequence goes on along the minus strand of NZ_RJKE01000001.1, from coordinate 7,710,476 downwards.
CCACCACGGGCACCTGGTCGCCGCCAGCGAGGCGGCGCACCTGTTCGGCCTGGACGAGGTGGTCTTCGTCCCCACCGGGCAGCCCTGGCAGAAAGCCGACAAGAAGGTCACCGCGGCCGAGGATCGCTACCTCATGGCGGTCATCGCCACCGCGTCCAACCCCAGGTTCCGGGTCAGCCGCGTCGACATCGACCGCAGCGGGCCCACCTACACCTACGACACGCTCCTGGACATGCGGGCCGAACTCGGGCCGGACACCGAGCTGTACTTCATCACCGGCGCCGACGCCCTGGCCCAGATGCTCACCTGGCGGAACGCCGACCGGATGTTCGAGCTCGCCAGGTTCGTCGGCTGCACCCGTCCCGGGCACGTCCTGGCCGACCCGGGGCTCCCCGAAGGCCGGGTCGACCTGGTCGAGGTGCCCGCTCTCGCGATCTCCTCCACCGAGGTCCGGGACCGGGTCCGCGCGGGCGAACCCGTCTGGTACCTGGTCCCGGACGGGATCGTGCAGTACATCAACAAGAACGGGCTCTACACGGAGTGATCCCGGCGTGCCTCACACCGTGCCCTGGTCGTGGAACGGGTCGTGGGTGTGCCGCCGCGGGGACCGTCCCGGCGGCTGGTGCGGCGCCGGAAGGTTCGGGGTGATCTTCGGGATCGTCAGCGTGATCTCCTTGTCCAGCAGGTGCTCCTCGCCGTGGTGGCTGATCTGCACCGGTTCGCCCTCGTACAGCGCGTACGTCGCCGCGTTGGGCCGGACCGTGACGCAGATGAGCGACCCCCGGTAGCGCAGCCGGAAGCTCAGCTTGCCGAGCGTCTCGGGCAGCCTGGGGGAGAAGCACAGCGTCCCGTGATCGGGCCGCAGGCCCCCGAACCCCGACACCAGGGCGTTCCACGCGCCCGCCAGCGACGCCAGATGCAGCCCGTTCGCGGTGTCGTGGCCGAGATCGCGCAGGTCCATCAGCGCGGTCTCGGCGAGATAGTCGTGCGCCAGTTCCAGATACCCCACCTCGGCCGCCATGACGGCCTGGGTCTGCGCCGACAGCGAGGAGTCCCGGACCGTCAGCGCCTCGTAGTAGGCGAAGTTGCGCTCCTTCTCCTCCGGGGTGAACGCGTGCCCGCACAGCTGCATCGCCAGCACCAGGTCGGCCTGCTTGACCACCTGCTTGCGGTACAGGTCGAAGTACGGGTAGTGCAGCAGCAGCGGGTAGTCGCCGGGCGGCGTGTTGAGGAAGTCCCACGGCGCGTGGTCGGTGAACCCCGCGCTCTGCGGATGCACCCCGAGCCGCTCGTCGAACGGGATCAGCATCTTGTCGGCCGCGTCCCGCCACGAGGCGGCCTCCTCGGCCGTCACCCCCAGCCGGGCCGCCTCCTCGGGCATCGCCAGCGCCACGTCCGCGGCGTCCCGGAGGTTCGCCTGCGCCATGAGGTTGGTGTACACGTTGTTGTCGGCCACCGCGCTGTACTCGTCCGGGCCGGTCACCCCGTGGATGCGGAACTTGCCGTTGAGGTCGTGGTGGCCGATGCCCCGCCACAGCCGGGCGGTGTGCACCAGCAGGTCCACCCCGATCTCGCGCGCGAAGGCCTCGTCCTGGGTGGCGTCCACATAGCGCGCGACGGCCTCGGCGATGTCGGCGTTGATGTGGAACGCCGCGGTTCCGGCGGGCCAGTACCCCGAGCACTCCTGGCCGCTGATCGTCCGCCACGGGAACGAGGCCCCCGGCAGGTTCAGCTGCGCCGCCCGCTCCAGCGCCTGCGGGATCGTCGAGTGCCGCCAGCGCAGCGCGTCGGCCGCGGCGTCCGGGAGCGCGTAGGTGAGGACCGGAAGGACGAAGGTCTCGGTGTCCCAGAAGGTGTGGCCGTCGTAGCCGGGGCCGGTGAGCCCCTTCGCCGGGATCATCCGCCGCTCCGCGCGGGCCCCCGCCTGGAGGATGTGGAACAGGGCGAACCGGACGGCCTGCTGCACCTCCGGGTCGCCCTCCACCTGCACGTCGGCGCCCCGCCAGAACTCCTCGAGATAGGCGCGCTGCTCCTCGACGAGGCCTTCCCAGCCCGTCAGCTCCGCGCCCGCGAGCGCCGCCGCCACCTGGTCGTGCAGCGCGGCCCGGGTCCGGTGACTCGACCAGCCATAGGCGACGTACTTCACGAGGGTGAGCTTCTGGCCCGCCTTGAGCCGGGTCGCCACCGTCACCCGGCCGATGTCCGGCTGCGCCTCGGCGTCGACCGACATCTTGCCCGGCGCCTCGATCTCGTGGCTCATCGCCGCGGCCATCCGCAGCCCGCTCGCCCGCGTCTCATGGACCAGGACGACCCGGTCGTCGTTGGCGAAGTGCTCGTCCTCGACCAGAGGGGCCATCAGCACCGCGGACACCCGCGGATCGGCCCGCCCCGGCCCCGGCAGCGGCTCGTTGGCCACCAGCTCGGACTGGACGACGAACTGGGTCTCCTCGTCCAGCGCCTCCACCTCGTAGTGGATCGCCATGATCGCGCGCTGGGTCAGCGAGACGATCCGGGTCGAGGTCAGCCCGATCCGGGCGCCCGCCGGCGACTTCCAGACCATCCGGCGGGTCAGGGTCCCGGCGCGCAGGTCGAGCACCCGCTCGTGCGACTCCAGGTCGCCGAAGCGGACGTCGAGGGGCTCGTCGTCCACCAGCAGGCGGATGATCTTGCCGTTGGTGACGTTGATCACCGTCTCGCCCGACTCCGGATACCCGTACCCGGCCTCGGCGTGCGGCAGCGGGCGCTGCTCGTACAGGGAGTTCAGGTAGGAGCCCGGAAGGCCGCTCGGTTCGCCTTCGTCAAGATTGCCCCGGACGCCGATGTGCCCGTTCGACAGGGCGAAGACGGACTCCGTCTGGGCGAGGCGGGCGAGATCCAGCTCGGTTTCCCGGATTCGCCAGGGGTCCACCTCGTAGGGAGGATTCATTGCTGCTCCACAAGCTCGCGCAGATCGGTCACCACGACATCGGCACCGTTTTCGGCCAAAGAGGGGCCGTGCGCCCCGTCCTTGACCCGGTCCACCCCGACTACTAGCGCGAAACCACCCGCCCGTCCCGCCGCCACCCCGGCGAGGGCGTCCTCGAATGCGGCACAGGCCGACGGAGGCAGCCCCACCGCCTCCGCGCCCGCCAGGAACATATCGGGCGCGGGCTTGCCCGGCAGGCCCCGTTCCCGGGCCGTCACCCCGTCGATCCGGGCGTCGAACAGGCCCGTCAGGCCCACGGCCTCCAGGACCGCCTCCGCGTTCGCGCTCGACGACACCAGGGCCGTGCGGCCCCCCGCCGCGCGGACCCGCTCCAGCAGGGCCACCGCGTCCGGGAAGACCGCCACCCCGTCCTCGGCGATCAGCGTGAGCACCAGGGCGTTCTTGCGGTTGCCCAGCCCGTAGACCGTCTCGGCCTCGGGCGGATCATCCGGATCGCCGTCGGGCAGGACCACGCCCCGCGACTCCAGGAACGATCTCGTCCCGTCCTCCCGTTTCTTGCCGTCGACAAAGCGCGTGTAATCCTCCGGAAGTTTGAAGGGGTCCAGATTCCTCTCGGCGAGGAATGTGTCGAACATCCGCTTCCAGGCGGCCGCGTGCACCGCAGCGGTGTCCGTCACGACCCCGTCCAGGTCGAAGAGGAAGCCGTTGATCTCGTCGGGGAGCGCAAGCATGTGCACAGCCTTACCCCGGCCCGGGCCCGTTAAGTCGTTCGGTGATTCCGGAGGGTCCGGATACGCTGAGAGCGGCAGTACCAGGCTACGAGAGGGACCACGACTCAGTGTCCGCATCCGAAAGGGCCGTCCAGCTCATCACCCTCGCCGCGCAGGCGGCGGCGGACAAGCTGGCCGACGACATCATCGCCTACGACGTGAGCGAGCAACTGGTCATCACCGATGCCTTTCTGCTGTGCTCCGGGACCAACGACAGGCAGATCCACGCCATCGTCGACGAGATCGAGGACCGCCTCCGCGAAGAGGCGGGCGCCAAGCCCGTCCGGCGCGAAGGGCAGCGCGAAGGCCGCTGGATCCTCCTCGACTACATCGACGTGATCGTCCACGTCCAGCACGAGGAGGAGCGCAGCTTCTACGCCCTCGAGCGGCTGTGGAAGGACTGCCCGCCGGTGGAACTGCCCGCCGACATCAACGCGCACATGGCCCAGCGCGCGCGAGGCACCGCGTGAGGCGGAAGATCGTGCTGTGGAGGCACGGCCGCACCACCTGGAACCTGGAGAACCGCTTCCAGGGCAAGACCGACATCCCGCTGGACGAGGTGGGCGTCGCCCAGGCCCAGCGGGCCGCCCGCCTCCTCGCCGCCTACGGCCCCACCGCGATCGTCGCCTCGCCCCTCCAGCGGGCCGCCCGCACCGGGCAGAGCCTCGCCGACCTCGTCGGCCTCCCGATCTCCTACGACGATGACCTCGTCGAACGCGACGGCGGCCTCTGGGAAGGCCTCACCGGCACCGAGATCCGCGAGCGCTACCCCGCCGAACACGCCGTCTGGGAGCCACCCGGCGGTGAGACCGGCGCCCAGGTCGCCAAGCGCGTCTCCGGCGCCCTCGAGCGGGCCATGGCCGCCGTCCCCGACGGCGGCCTCCTCGTCGCCGCCTCCCACGGCGCCGCCCTCCGCCTCGGCATGCTCCACCTCATGGGCATGCCGGAAGCCACCTGGGACCGCTTCGGCGGCCTCTCCAACTGCTGCTGGTCCGTCCTGGCCGAAGGCCGCTCCGGCTGGCGCCTCGTCGACCACAACGCGGGCACCCTCCCCGAACCCGTCCTCAGCGACGACAAGGCAGCGGTCACCGACCAGCCCTGACGCCCGCGGACACAAAGCGTTCGAACCGCCCCCCGGCGTCCGATACACTGAACGGGCGCCGAGGGGCGAACAACCCACCGGTTGCGGGGCTATAGCGCAGTTGGTAGCGCGCCTCCATGGCATGGAGGAGGTCTGGGGTTCGAATCCCCATAGCTCCACGTTTGAGTGTGATCAAGGGTCCCGGACTTCGTCCGGGGCCCTTTTCCCGTTCTCGGAGCCCGGGTTCGTCGAGGGGCGCCCCCTGGCCCCCGAGGGCGGCCGCGGTCGGGTCCGGGCCCGAGCCCACCGCCCACTTCGCTGCGCTTTCAAGACCCGGGCCCCGTGATCAGCGGTAGTGGATCAGGGGTCGGGCCCTCTGCGGGGCGGGGGCGACAGGAGTGCGTTTTCGGGGTTATTGACGGGCTGGGTCAAGCGGGGTGGGTCGCGAGGTGTTTTCGATTTGTGTCCTTGGGGTGGGGGGAATGTCGGGGGTGGGAGGGTGTAGGGCGGTTTACTGAGGGGGGATTCAGGTGGCAGAGAGGGGCGCGGGGGTGGGGTTGGGGGGTGGGAACCGGCAGGGGAAGTTCGCTGAGGATTATGTGCGGGTGTTGGCTTCGGCGGCTGGTTTGTTGGTCTATACGTATGATCTTGATTTGGATGGGATCGATCTTGGGCTGAGGTATCCGGGGCGGGCGGGGAGGGTGGCTTCGCCGGCGATCGAGGTGCAGGTGAAGTCGTGGTCGCGGCCTCGGGTGGGGGAGGGGCGGCTGGTGTACGACGGGTTGGACGAGGTGCAGTTCAACAAGCTGGTGGACGGGCCGTTCAGCGTGCCGCGATTTCTGTTCCTTGTGGTGATGCCGCGTGCGGATGGGGCCTATACGCGGGTGGAGACCGATGGGCTGATGCTTCGGCAGCTTGCCTACTTTCATGACCTGTCGGGAGAGAGAGCCGTCGCACGGCCGGACAAGGGGAAGCAGCGGCGGGTGCGGGTGCCGTTGGGGAACGTGTTGACCGAACGCAGCCTGCGCGCGCTGGTCGGTGCGCCGGAAAGGGCCGCCGATGGGTGAGCTGCCTACGCCGGACGACGTGGTCGGATACCTCGCCGCCTCCGGATGGGTCCGTACCGGGGAGCGGCCTGGGGCGTCCTTCTGGGTGCACAAGGGGGACCACGAAGTCCTCGTACCGGAAGATCCGGCTCTCAAGGACGCGTCTCGCCGGTTGCGTGAGCTCCTCGCCGTCCTGGGGGCCGTAGAGGGGCGGCCCCTTTCCGCGATAGCCGCCGACGTCGCCGCGCCCGCGGCCGATGTTCTGTGGTACCGCACCGCTTCCGACGACGCCCCGGAGACGGCCCTCACCAGCGCGCTGGCCACCCTGGAAGGGGTTCACGGAGTCCTCGGCGCGGGTGCCCGGGCCGTCCTCACCGGGCCGCGCGCCGCGTTCGACGGGCCCGCCCCCAAGGCCGCGCGCGAACTCCTCGCCCGCGTCACCGTGGCCAGGCCGTCCCCGGACCTGCTCACCGTGCGGATTCCATTGCGCGTCCCCGACGCCGGACCCCTCGGCCGCCGCGTGGGACTCCTCCTTCACGGGGCCGTCTCCCGGCTCAGTGAAGGCGTCGCCTCCGGGGACCTCGCGGCCTTCGACGGGCTCGTCCCCTTCGGCGTCTCGGCCGACCTGTGCAAGGCGCTCGCCCGGTTCGCCGGCCCCGACCCGGGGACCCCGTTCGAGACCGGCTTCCGCTGGGCCCGCTCCGTCCCGGTCCCGGCCACTCCCGCGAGCGCGGCGTTCGGTCCCGGCGCGGGCAAGCTGCTGCGGCACGGAGCCTTCCGGCTGCGCCGCCTGCGGCACACCGGCGCCGCCGAGATCACCGGCCGCATCACCGCACTCGTCGACAACGGCGGCCAGGACCGCTTCCGCGTCCACGTCCAGGGCGAGGCGACCGGCGCCGACGGCACGGTCCGCCGCGCGCTCTGGGTCCGCCTCCCCGACGCGGTCGCCTACGCCGCCGCCATCGCGGCGCACCGGGACGAAAGCCCCGTCCGAGTCCGAGGCGTCCTCGTGCCGGTCAACGGCCGTCCGGAACTCGTCGCCGGCCCCGGCGAGCTCCATACCCTCCGGGACGGGCCAGCCCCCGCCCCGACGACCCCCCGCACCCCCTGAGGAGTACGAAGTGGCACACATCGAGTTCGGCGTCCCCGAGCGGGCCCTGCTCCTGGCCCTCATGGCCCTGGGCGGCTCCGCCGACAACCCCACCCTGAAGGCCCGCGTCGGCACCGCGCTCGACGGTGCGTCCCGCCGCAGGCTGAACGACCTGAAGCTGGTCACCAGCGTGAAGGAGGGCCGGGCCTACCGGCACACGATGGAGGACGCGGGCTGGGCCTGGTGCGCCGGGGAGATGTCCGCCGAGCCTCCGGCGGGCAGCACCCTCGGCCGCGCGCTGTACGTCGTCCTCGGCATGCTCGGCGAGAAGCTCGATCGCACCGACCTCAGCCTCGCCGAGTTCGTCACCGAGGACCTCGTGCTCGACGCGGAGGCGACCGGGCCAGAGCCCGTGGAGCCCGCCCGGGTCACGGCGCGGATCTCCGACGCGGAGCTCGAAGAGCGCGTCCGGACCGCCTACCTCCAGGTGGCCGCCCGTCCGGGCTCCTGGGTGCCGCTGACGGCCGTGCGGCCCCTCCTCGGCGACGCGCCCCGCGACCAGGTCGACGACGTGCTGCGCCGGATGGAGCGGGGCGCCGACGTGTTCATCGCGCCCGAGGCCGACCAGAAGTCCCTGACCGACCAGGACAGGGCCGCCGCCGTCCGCGTCGGCGATCGGGACAAGCACCTCCTGGCGATCGAGGTCCGATGAACGAGGCAGAACGCAGGGCGCTCAAGGAGCTGAAGGCGGGCCTGGACTGGGCGGCCACCGCGGAGCACGCCTGGCGCCCGTCGCCGTACCACGTCGACGGCCTGCACCCGCGCGCCGAGGAGATGATCACCGACGGCATCGCCGCCGCGGCGCGCTCCCGCGACGCGAGCCCGCTCGGCGTGGCGGTCCAGGGCGAGGGCGGCACCGGCAAGACCCACCTGCTCGGCTGGGTCCGCCAGACCGCGGAGCGGCGCGGCGGCTACTTCTTCCTCGTCGACTTCAGCTTCGGCGCGGGCGAGGGCTTCTGGCCGCGCGTCGCCCGCGCGATGGTCCAGGACCTCGACCGCGTCGGACCCGGCGGCCTCGCCACCCAGGCGGCCACACTCCTGCGCAGGCTCTCCCTTCTCGCGGACCTGGACGAACGGCAGTCGGCCGCGCTCTCGGGCGAGCACCCCTGCACCAAGGACGACGTCGAAGCGCTCGTCAGGGGTCTGTACCGGCGCGACCGCGCCCTCATCGCGCGCTGCGCCGACACCCTGCGCGCGCTGGCCCTCGTGGTGTCTCCGGATCTCGAAATGGGCGACATCGGCCGCGACTACCTGGGGTCGGTCGAGGAGTCCGAGCCCGGAGAGCGCCAGGAGTGGGGGATCGGCCGGAGGATCCCGAGCCCCCAGGACGTCGTGGTCGACCTGTCGGCGGTCCTCGCCCTCACCGGCCCCAGCGTCATCGCCATCGACCAGATAGACGCGCTGCTGGAGCACTCCTCGCGTACGTCCGTCCAAGACGGCGACCTCCAAGGCCAGGAAAAGACGCTCCTGGAGGAGGTGGCGGGCGGGCTGATGGAACTCCGCCACGTCACGCGGCGCAGCCTCTGCCTCGTCGCCAGCCTGCCCACTTCGTGGCTGCTGGTGGAGCGCCAGGCCGTCACGACGGTGCAGGACAGGTTCCGCACCTCCCTCATGCTCGGCACGATCACCGACGCCGCCACCGCGCAGGCGCTCGTCGAGCGTCGGCTGTCAGCGGCACTCGAAGACTCCGGCTTCACTCCGGCGTGGCCGGGCTGGCCCGTCACGCCGGAGGCCTACGCCACCGCCGAGGCGCGGACCCCACGCGAGCTGATGAAGAGGATCGACGCGCACCTCCAAGCGTGCCTGCGCGACGCGGAGCTCAGGCCGCTCACCTCCTTCGCGACCGGGTCCGGGTCCGTGCCCTTGACTCCGGGGCCGCCCGCGCCCGACCGGCGGAGCACCGCGGCCTTCGCCGACCTGGACGCGCGCTTCGCCGAGCTCAAGGCGGGCGCCTCGGTGGAGGCCGCCTTCGACCACAAGGCCGAGGACGTGCTCGCCCCCGGACTGCTCGCCGCGGGCCTCACCGCGTGGATCCGCGAGGCCGGTCCCGCGGGTCGCGCCTTCTCCGTGGACCCGCCGCCCGGCCGCCGCCCCGTCCTGCACGCAAGGCTGCGGCAGACCCTCGACCCGGTGACCGAACGGCAGCGGCACTGGTCGTTCCGGATGATCGGCGCGGCCCACCACGGCTCCGCGCTCAAGCGCCTCCGCGACGCGCTCACCGAATCCGGCCGAGGCGCCGCGGGGGAACGCACGCTCATCATCGTGCGCAACCTGGACTGGGCCGAGGGCCCCGCCACCCGGGAACAGCTCGGGGTGCTCACCGAGTCGGGCGGCAAGTCCCTGACCATCGGCAACGAGGACCTGCGCACCTTCGCCGCCCTCGCGGGGCTGCTCGCCGAGCCCCACCCCGACCTGGACGACTGGCTGGCCGCCCGCCGTCCGGCCGGCCGCACCGAGTTCCTCACCGACGCGCTCGCCGGCGCCGTGCCCGAGGAGCCGGGACCGGCAGGAGAGCCGGACGAGGCCGAGGAGGAGTCCGCGAACCGGGTACTTCCCTTGCCCTTGCCGTCGCCCGAACCGGCATCAGGTCCATACGCTCCAGCGCCTTCACCACCGTCGGGCCTCGGCGGTCCCGAGAGCGTGCCTCCGTTGGCCTTCCCCGTGCCCCAGGAGAGGGCGGAGCCTACGCGGACGAACGGAACGGCGCGCCCGGGGCCGCAGGGTGCGACCGTCATCCCGTTCTCCCAGCACCGGGCCGGCCCCGCCCACGTCACCGAGCCGTCTTTGGGCCCTGCGCCCGGCGCGCCCTTCGTCGTCCCCTTCCCTCCGCCCGGAGACTCCCCGGCGCCTCCGCGGACGTTCGTGCCCTCTCCGTCGGTGCTGCCCTTCGCGCCCCCGCCGCCCGCCGTACGGCTCCCGCGTGAGGACGAGCCCATCCGCATCGGGATGCGCGCCGGAGGCGAGGCCGCGGTGACGCTCGACCCGGCGGTCCTCACCCGGCACACCGCGATCTTCGCGGGGTCGGGCTCGGGCAAGACCGTGCTCATCCGCCGCCTCGTCGAGGAGTGCGCGCTGCGCGGGGTCTCCTCGATCGTCCTCGACCCCAACAACGACCTCGCCAGGCTCGGGGACGCCTGGCCGGCCCCGCCCGAAGGCTGGACGGACGGTGACGCCGGACGCGCGGCCCTCTACCACGAGGGCACCGAGGTCGTCGTCTGGACGCCGGGGCGCGCCGCGGGCAGACCGCTCAGCTTCCAGCCGCTGCCCGACCTCACCGCGGTCCAGGACGACCCCGACGAGTTCACCTCCGCGCTGGACCTGGCCATGGAAGAGCTGTCCCCCAGGGCCGGCACGGAGGCGAACACCGCCCAGGCCCCGGTGGCCAAGGCGGTGCTACGCGAAGCGCTCGCCCACTTCGCACGGCGCGGCGGAGGCAACCTCACCGCTTTCCTCGCCTTGCTCGGCGACCTGCCTTTCGAGGCGAGCCGCATCGCGGGAGCCGACGAGTTCGCACTGAAGCTGGCCCAGCGGCTCACCGCCGCGACGATCAACGATCCGCTGTTCGCGGGAGACGGCGAACCCGTCGACCCCAGAAGCCTGCTCACGCCCGGCGAGGGCAAACGGGCGAGGATCTCGGTGATCAGCCTCGCCGGCCTCACCGAGGAGCGCAGGCCCGACTTCGTACGGCGGCTCCAGATGGCCCTGTTCTCGTGGATCAAACGCAACCCCGCCCGTGACCGGCCCCTGGGCGGCCTGTTCGTCATGGACGAAGCACAGACCCTGGCTCCGGCCACTCCGCGCACCCCCGCCTTGGCGAGCACCCTCACCCTGGCGTCGCAAGCGCGTAAGTACGGGCTCGGCCTCGTCTTCGCCACCCAGGCGCCCAAGGGCCTGCACAACCAGGTCTCCGGCAACGCCACGACGCAGTTCATCGGCCGCCTCAACGCGCCCGCGCAGATCACCGCGGCCAAGGAGCTGGCGCGGGCCCGCGGTGGCGGCGCGGCCCGCGTAGGCAAGCTCCAGAGGGGCCAGTTCTACGTCGCGAGCGAGGGGCTGCCCGAGGCGCTGACGCAGACACCGCTGTGCCTCAGCCACCACCCGGCGGGACCGCTCAACGAGTCGGAGATCCTGGCGCGCGCACGCCGGAGCTGACGCACCGGGCCCGGTGCGGCGGGCAGGCCGGCGCCGCACCGGGTTTTATCAACCGATGGGTTGAATACGTGGTGGCGGAGTCGTAGTCTTGTTATCAACCAGAAGGTTGAAGACGCAGGTGGGAAGTATGGAAGACGCAAGGCTGTCCGCGGTGTTCGCGGCGCTGGCCGACCCGACGAGGCGCGACATCATCACCCGTCTCGCCACCGCGGACGCGACGGTGGGGGAGCTCGCCGCCCCCTACGACGTGTCCGTCCAGGCCGTCTCCAAGCACGTCAAAGTGCTCGAAGAGGCGGGACTGGTCAGCCGGACCAAGGACGCCCAGCGACGCCCGGTCCACCTCGAAGCCGAAGTCCTCGACCTGATGACCGGATGGCTGGAGCGGTACCGCAGAAGGGCGGAAGAGCGGCACACGCGCATCGACGCGCTCCTCGCCGAACTCCAGCAAGGCACCGACGACCACAGAGAAGGGGCGGCATCATGACCGCGACCACCAACAAGACCCAGATCGAAGCGGACCCCCGGCTGCCCACGATCAAGATCATCCGGGACTTCGACGCGCCGCCCGAACTCGTCTACCGGGTCTGGGCCGATCCCGAGCTCGTCGCGCGGTGGCTCGGCCCCCGCGACATCCAGAACCACATCGACACCTGGGACCTCCGCCGCGGCGGCAGCTGGCGCTACGCCTCCACCCGCGAAGGCGAGGAGATCGCGAGCTTCTACGGCTCCTTCCACGAAGTCCGCGAGAACGAGCGCATCGTCCAGACGTTCACCTACGAAGGCTGGCCCGACGGAGTCTGCCTCGAGACCGTCACCTTCGAAGACCTCGGCGACGGCAGGACCCGCACCGTCGCCTTCAGCGTCACCGACACCATGGAAGCCCGCGACGGCATGATCGCCAGCGGCATGGAGACCGGCGTCGTCGAGGGCTACGAGAAGATCGACGAGATCCTCGCCGAAGGCGCCGCCTGACCGGCCCATCACCGTCGATTCGCATCCGACCCGCCACCCGTGTAACCTTTCACCTCGTTGCCGGAGAGCGATCCCCGGCGGCGGGGCTATAGCGCAGTTGGTAGCGCGCCTCCATGGCATGGAGGAGGTCTGGGGTTCGAATCCCCATAGCTCCACGTTTGAGTGTGATCAAGGGTCCCGGACTTCGTCCGGGACCCTTTCTCGTTCTCGGAGCCATGGCTTGTCGGGGGGACGACGCCCCGGGCCCCTCGAGGGCGGGGGGCTATGGCCGTTCCCCGCACCCCCGGAAGGCGCAGGGGATCCCTGCACGATCGAGGATCGGGTCCCGTGCGGAGCCTTGGGCCGCTGCGGGCGGGGGGCTGAGGCCCTGGTCCCTGGTGCCCTCTAATGCCCCCGGTCTCCCTGAACCTAAGGCTGGTCCTCTTGGTCCTTGGTCCCCTGAACCTTGGTGGCTGGGCTCGTTGGGTCCGGGAGTTCGGGTTTGCCGGGTGGGCGGGATTCTTGGGGGGCCGGGTGGGCGGGCTGGGGGTGAGGGAGGGGTTCGAGGTGGGTTTTTACCTTTGGGGGAGGGTTTGCGGGGGCGGGGAGGTTTCGGGGCGGTGGAGCTGGGGAGAATCCTTGGTTTGACGGGGGTTCCGGGAGGGCGTAGTGTTCTTCTTGTTGGCCCGAGAGGCCGACGGAGGCCCCGGCAGCCCGGGATCCGCTCTAAGGCGGATTTGACAGGGTGAATGAGGCTGGTAAGTTAGAAGGGTTGCTCCGAAAGAAGCCCGAAAGGGCGAGAGTCGGTGCGAGTCCGTTTCTTGAGAACTCAACAGCGTGCTAAAAGTCAGTGCCAAATTAGGCCAGGACTTCGGTTCTGGTCATCCTCGTCTGAGGATTTCTTTGAGGCAAATGACAAGGTCAGCCAAGACCTTGTTCTTGCCAGTTTCAACACCTTTAGGTTTGGCTCGGAGCTTGCTTCGGGTCGGTAGACCTTAATGGAGAGTTTGATCCTGGCTCAGGACGAACGCTGGCGGCGTGCTTAACACATGCAAGTCGAGCGGAAAGGCCCTTCGGGGTACTCGAGCGGCGAACGGGTGAGTAACACGTGAGCAACCTGCCCCCGACTCTGGGATAAGCCCGGGAAACTGGGTCTAATACCGGATACGACACCGATCGGCATCGGTTGGTGTGGAAAGTTTTTCGGTTGGGGATGGGCTCGCGGCCTATCAGCTTGTTGGTGGGGTAGTGGCCCACCAAGGCGACGACGGGTAGCCGGCCTGAGAGGGCGACCGGCCACACTGGGACTGAGACACGGCCCAGACTCCTACGGGAGGCAGCAGTGGGGAATATTGCACAATGGGGGAAACCCTGATGCAGCGACGCCGCGTGCGGGATGACGGCCTTCGGGTTGTAAACCGCTTTCAGCAGGGACGAATCAAGACGGTACCTGCAGAAGAAGCGCCGGCTAACTACGTGCCAGCAGCCGCGGTAATACGTAGGGCGCAAGCGTTGTCCGGAATTATTGGGCGTAAAGAGCTCGTAGGCGGCTTGTCGCGTCGGGTGTGAAAGCCCACGGCTTAACCGTGGGTCTGCATCCGATACGGGCAGGCTAGAGGCAGGTAGGGGAGAACGGAATTCCCGGTGTAGCGGTGAAATGCGCAGATATCGGGAGGAACACCGGTGGCGAAGGCGGTTCTCTGGGCCTGTACTGACGCTGAGGAGCGAAAGCGTGGGGAGCGAACAGGATTAGATACCCTGGTAGTCCACGCCGTAAACGTTGGGCGCTAGGTGTGGGGACCTTCCACGGTTTCCGCGCCGCAGCTAACGCATTAAGCGCCCCGCCTGGGGAGTACGGCCGCAAGGCTAAAACTCAAAGGAATTGACGGGGGCCCGCACAAGCGGCGGAGCATGTTGCTTAATTCGACGCAACGCGAAGAACCTTACCAAGGCTTGACATCGCCGGAAAACTCGCAGAGATGCGGGGTCCTTTTGGGCCGGTGACAGGTGGTGCATGGCTGTCGTCAGCTCGTGTCGTGAGATGTTGGGTTAAGTCCCGCAACGAGCGCAACCCTCGTTCCATGTTGCCAGCACGTAATGGTGGGGACTCATGGGAGACTGCCGGGGTCAACTCGGAGGAAGGTGGGGATGACGTCAAGTCATCATGCCCCTTATGTCTTGGGCTGCAAACATGCTACAATGGCCGGTACAGAGGGCTGCGATACCGCAAGGTGGAGCGAATCCCTTAAAGCCGGTCTCAGTTCGGATTGGGGTCTGCAACTCGACCCCATGAAGTCGGAGTCGCTAGTAATCGCAGATCAGCAACGCTGCGGTGAATACGTTCCCGGGCCTTGTACACACCGCCCGTCACGTCACGAAAGTCAGCAACACCCGAAGCCCGTGGCCCAACCCGCAAGGGAGGGAGCGGTCGAAGGTGGGGCCGGCGATTGGGACGAAGTCGTAACAAGGTAGCCGTACCGGAAGGTGCGGCTGGATCACCTCCTTTCTAAGGAGCACGAGCTCAAACAGACCGGGCCACAAGGTCCGGCAGATAGAGCTGCTCGTTAGTTCGTGGAGCACTGACTATTCGGCCAGACCAGGTCGTCACACAACAAGTACTTCCCCTCGGGGAGTGGAACGGGGTGTTCTGAGGGTCTGGACTGGTCGAGCACGCTGTTGGGTCCTGAAGAAACGGGCGACCGTTTTCTTCGGTATCACACGGGCCAGGCCGATGAAGAGAGTGTTTCTCTTCGGATGCCTGGTAGCCGTCTGTTTTTTGAGAACTGCACAGTGGACGCGAGCATCTTAAGCAATTAAGAGCCTGAAATATCTGTTGCCGGACCCGTTGGGGTTCGGCGTCTGCAGAGTTTTTCAGTTCACATCTATGTCTTGGTATGGGCCAATTGTGTTTGGTCAAGTTTTTAAGGGCATACGGTGGATGTCTTGGCATCAGGAGCCGATGAAGGACGTGGGAGCCTGCGATATGCCTCGGGGAGTCGGCAACCAGACTTTGATCCGGGGATTTCCGAATGGGGAAACCTGGCACCTTTCATGGGGTGTCGCCGCCTGCTGAATGTATAGGCAGGTTGGTGGGAACGCGGGGAAGTGAAACATCTCAGTACCCGCAGGAAGAGAAAACAATAGTGATTCCGTGAGTAGTGGTGAGCGAAAGCGGAAGAGCCTAAACCGATCGTGTGTGATAGCCGGCGGGCGTTGCACGGTCGGGGTTGTGGGACCATCCCGTTGCCTCCGCTGGGGTAGCAAAGAGTTACAAAATCTCGTGGTAGTCGAACGGCATGGGAAGGCCGACCGTAGACGGTGAGAGTCCGGTAGACGAAATTGCGAGGTCTCTTGGGTGTGTTCCCGAGTAGCACGGAGCCCGTGAAATTCCGTGTGAATCTGCCACGACCACGTGGTAAGGCTGAATACTCCCTGATGACCGATAGCGGACAAGTACCGTGAGGGAAAGATGAAAAGTGCCCCGGTGAGGGGTCGTGAAATAGTACCTGAAACCGTGTGCCTACAAGCCGTCAGAGCGTCTCCAGTGGCTTTTGCTGCTGTCCGTGATGGCGTGCCTTTTGAAGAATGAGCCTGCGAGTTATGGTGTGTGGCGAGGTTAACCCGTGTGGGGGAGCCGTAGCGAAAGCGAGTCTGAATAGGGCGAACTTTAGTCGCATGCTGTAGACCCGAAGCGGAGTGATCTAGCCATGGGCAGGTTGAAGCGCCGGTAAGACGGTGTGGAGGACCGAACCCACCAGGGTTGAAAACCTGGGGGATGACCTGTGGTTAGGGGTGAAAGGCCAATCAAACTCCGTGATAGCTGGTTCTCCCCGAAATGCATTTAGGTGCAGCGTCGTATGTTTCTCGCCGGAGGTAGAGCTACTGGATGGCCGATGGGCCCTACAAGGTTACTGACGTCAGCCAAACTCCGAATGCCGGTGAGTGAGAGTACGGCAGTGAGACTGCGGGCGATAAGGTTCGTAGTCGAGAGGGAAACAGCCCAGATCATCGACTAAGGCCCCTAAGCGTGTGCTAAGTGGGAAAGGATGTGGAGTTGCGATGACAACCAGGAGGTTGGCTTAGAAGCAGCCACCCTTGAAAGAGTGCGTAATAGCTCACTGGTCAAGTGATTCCGCGCCGACAATGTAGCGGGGCTCAAGCACACCGCCGAAGTCGTGGCAATCAGTCTTATGGCTGGTTGGGTAGGGGAGCGTCGTGCAGCCGGTGAAGCCGCAGCGTGAGCTAGTGGTGGAGGCTGTACGAGTGAGAATGCAGGCATGAGTAGCGAATGAGCAGTGAGAAACTGCTCCGCCGGATGACCAAGGGTTCCTGGGGCAGGCTAATCCGCCCAGGGTAAGTCGGGACCTAAGGTGAGGCCGACAGGCGTAATCGATGGACAACGGGTTGATATTCCCGTACCCGCTGGTACGCGCCAACGCTGAACCTCGTGATACTAACCGCGCGAATCCCTCTCTGGATCCTTCGGGTGAAGGGGATGTGGGCTAGTCCGGGACCTGATCGGGTAGTAGGTGAGCGATGGGGTGACGCAGGAGGGTAGCTCAGCCCGGGCGATGGTTGTCCCGGGGTAAGGATGTAGGGCGAGAGATAGGCAAATCCGTCTCTCATGTGCCTGAGATCTGATGCCGAGCCGTTTTAGGCGAAGTGAGTGATCCCATGCTGCCGAGAAAAGCCTCTAGTGAGTGTACCGGCGGCCCGTACCCCAAACCGACTCAGGTGGTCAGGTAGAGAATACCAAGGCGATCGGGTGAACTGTGGTTAAGGAACTCGGCAAATTGCCCCCGTAACTTTGGGAGAAGGGGGGCCTTGAATGGTGATGGGACTTGCTCCTTGAGCTGTTCGGGGTCGCAGATACCAGGGGGAAGCGACTGTTTACTAAAAACACAGGTCCGTGCGAAGTCGTAAGACGCTGTATACGGACTGACGCCTGCCCGGTGCCGGAACGTTAAGAGGACCGGTTAGACCCGTGAGGGTCGAAGCTGAGAATCTAAGCGCCGGTAAACGGCGGTGGTAACTATAACCATCCTAAGGTAGCGAAATTCCTTGTCGGGTAAGTTCCGACCTGCACGAATGGCGTAACGACTTCCCCGCTGTCTCAACCACAGGCCCGGCGAAATTGCACTACGAGTAAAGATGCTCGTTACGCGCAGCAGGACGGAAAGACCCCGGGACCTTCACTATAGCTTGGCATTGGTGTTTGGAATGGCTTGTGTAGGATAGGTGGGAGACTGTGAAGTCCGGACGCTAGTTCGGGTGGAGTCATTGGTGAAATACCACTCTGGTTGTTTCGAATGTCTAACCCGCGCCCCTTATCGGGGTGGGGGACAGTGCCTGGTGGGTAGTTTAACTGGGGCGGTTGCCTCCCAAAGAGTAACGGAGGCGCCCAAAGGTTCCCTCAGCCTGGTTGGTAATCAGGTGGCGAGTGCAAGGGCACAAGGGAGCTTGACTGTGAGACCGACGGGTCGAGCAGGAGCGAAAGCTGGGCCTAGTGATCCGGCACCTACGTGTGGAAGTGGTGTCGCTCAACGGCTAAAAGGTACCCCGGGGATAACAGGCTGATCTTCCCCAAGAGTCCATATCGACGGGATGGTTTGGCACCTCGATGTCGGCTCGTCGCATCCTGGGGCTGGAGTAGGTCCCAAGGGTTGGGCTGTTCGCCCATTAAAGCGGCACGCGAGCTGGGTTTAGAACGTCGCGAGACAGTTCGGTCCCTATCCGCTGCGCGCGTAGGAGTCTTGCGAGGATCTGTCCCTAGTACGAGAGGACCGGGACGGACGGACCTCTGGTGTGCCAGTTGTTCTGCCAAGGGCACGGCTGGTTGGCTACGTTCGGAAGGGATAACCGCTGAAAGCATCTAAGCGGGAAACCTGCCTCTAGATGAGGACTCCCTCCACCTTACGGTGGGTAAGGCCCCCAACAGACTATTGGGTTGATAGGCCGGAGATGGAAGCACTGCAAGGTGTGGAGTCGACCGGTACTAATAGGCCGAGTGACTTGCCTACAACACATCCATGCTGCAAGACGTAACATGTGTGCTCGCGTCCCTGTGCGGTTCCCGGAAAACAGCCGGCCGAACCGCAACACCAAAAAAAGAGAATACTTTCGCTGACCGTTTGTGTCCGCGAGCTGAGGCTTGCGGCGGTTATGGCGGAGGGGAAACACCCGGTCCCATCTCGAACCCGGAAGTTAAGCCCTCCAGCGCCGATGGTACTGCACGGGAGACTGTGTGGGAGAGTAGGACACCGCCGCAATTGTTGTGAGGAAAGGCCCCGAACCACAGGTTCGGGGCCTTTCCGCATTCCCAGAGGTCCTTGCATTCCCGGGGACTCCTCAGAGGTCTTCGTATTCGGGGTGGTGCGCATTTCTGCGTCAGCGGGTCAGCCATCTGTCGGCTTCCTCGAGTTCGTTCTCGCTGAAGACGTGGATGCCGTGAGCGCGGAGAAGGTCCGTGGTGATTCCGGATCCGGGGATCTTGGTGCCGGTGAAGGTGCCGTCGGCGATCTGGTGGCTACCGCAAGAGGGACTGCCCTCCTTCAGGACGGCGACCTTGACACCGGCTCGCTCGGCGGCCTCCAGGGCCTGGCGGGCACCGCGTCGAAAGGCCTCGGTCACGTCTCCGCCGGCCTCCGTCACCACGCCGCCGTCGCGGAGTTCGGCGGGTGGCCGCGGCACCCCGAGCCCGCCCGCCAGCTCGGGACAGAATCCAACGATCCGCCCCTCGGCGCGCCACCTGGCGAGAATGGCCGACGTGTTCGTCTTGGCCCGCCCGTCGTAGCGCACCGCGGCCCCGAGAAGGCAGGAGCTCACCAGCACCCGTTCCATGCCCCAAGCCTAGGCCGCCGACCCCGATGGCCGTCGGCCTGCCTTCGAGCAGGTGATCCCTAGATCCCGTGTTCCTTGCGATAGCCGTCGGCGGCGAGGCGGGAGGCGCGGACGGCGCCGGCGGGGGAGAGACGGGCGCCGAGCCAGGCGAGGCGGCCGTAGGCGGGGGCGACGATGACCGCCTTGTTGCGGCGCACGCCCTTCATCACGACCTTGGCGAGTTTGTCGGCGGGATAGATCTTGGGCACCTCGGCGTCGGCCTTGCTGCTCATCCCGGTCTCCGGCAGGCCCGCGTTGACGGTCCGCAGGAGGTTCGTGGCGATGAAGCCGGGGCAGAGCGCGCCGACCCTGATGCCGAGCACGGCGGCCTCGGCGCGCAGGGCGAGGGTGAGGCCGACGACGGCGTGCTTCGTGGCGGTGTACGGGATGCCCATCGGCATGGGGACCAGCCCGGCGAGGGACGCGGTGTTGACGATGTGGCCCCGGCCCTGCCCGCGCATGATCCGGTAGGCGGCGTCGACGCCGTGGACGACGCCCTTCAGGTTGATGTCGATCGCCCGGTTCCAGTGGTCGAGGGTGAGCTCCTCGGCGAGCCCGGCGATGGCGATGCCCGCGTTGTTGAAGACCAGGTCGAGCCCGGCGTGGTCGCGGGCGACCCCCTCGTACAGCTCGCGGACCGCGGCGGCGTCGGTGACGTCGAGGGCGGCGCCGAAGGCCTTGCCGGGACCGGCCGCGGTGAGCCGCTCGGCGACTTCGGCGGCGCCGGTCCCGTTGAGGTCGGCGAGGACGACGGTGTCGCCGCGCGCGATGAGCTCGGCGGCGATCGCGGCGCCGATACCGGAGGCGCCCCCGGTGACGATGGTCGTGGTCATGGGGACCTCTCGGCTCAACTCGGGCTCAGCGGACGGGCGGAATCCCCGGATTGTAGGGCGAAGCCCCGGCTGCCACCAGTGTTCCGCCCAGCGGTAACACGGGCGTCATCTCTCTCAGGGCTGCCACTAGTGTTGTGTCATGCCGGTGAAACAGTCGGACAAGCTGACCAACGTCTGCTATGAGATCAGGGGCCCGGTCCTCAAGCGCGCCAAGCAGATCGAGGACGCCGGGCATCCGGTGCTGAAGCTGAACATCGGCAATCCCGCGCCGTTCGGCTTCGAGGCGCCGCCGGAGATCCTCCAGGACGTCATCCAGAACCTCGGGCAGGCGCACGGGTACAGCGATTCCAAGGGGCTGCTGTCGGCCCGTCGCGCGGTGGTGCAGCACTACGAGGGCCAGGGGTTCACGGGTCTCGACGTCGAGGACGTGTATCTCGGCAACGGGGTCTCCGAGCTGATCGTCATGTCGCTCCAGGCGCTGCTGAACAACGGCGACGAGGTGCTGATCCCGGCGCCGGACTACCCGCTGTGGACCGCGGCGGTCGCGCTGGGCGGGGGCACCCCCGTTCATTACCTCTGTGACGAGTCCGAGGACTGGCAGCCGTCACTGGAGGACCTGGAGCGCAAGATCACCGCGCGGACCCGGGCGATCGTGCTGATCAACCCGAACAATCCGACGGGCGCGGTGTACTCGCGGGAGACCCTGGGCCGGATCGCGGAGCTGGCCAGGCGGCACGATCTGATCCTCTTCTCGGATGAGATCTACGACCGGATCCTCTACGACGACGCCGTCCACACCTCGATCGCGACGCTGGCGCCGGACCTGCTGTGCCTGACGTTCAGCGGCCTGTCGAAGTCCTACCGGGTCGCCGGGTTCCGATCGGGCTGGGTGGTGCTGTCCGGACCGAAGCGCGGGGCCGCCTCCTATATCGAGGGCCTCGACCTGATCGCCAACATGCGGCTGTGCCCGAACGCGCCGGCGCAGCACGCGATCCAGGCGGCGCTGGGCGGCCGGCAGAGCATCCGCGACCTGGTCCTGCCGGGTGGGCGGTTGCTGGAGCAGCGAGACAGGGCGGTCAAGCTACTGAACGGCATCCCGGGGGTGAGCTGCGTCGAGCCGAAGGGGTCGCTGTACGTCTTCCCCCACCTGGATCCGCTGGTCTATCCGATCGCCGACGACGTCAAGTTCTGCCTTGACCTCCTGGAGGAGCAGAAGCTCCTGATCGTGCACGGCAGCGGGTTCAACTGGCCGCGGCCGGATCACTTCCGGTTCGTCACCCTGCCTTACGCCGATGTGCTGGAGGAGGCCATCGGGCGGTTCGCGGAGTTCCTGGAGCCGCGCATGCTGCGCTGACGGGACGGGCCCGCCCCGTCGGGGGCTGTGGACAACGGGCGGCGGCTGTCGGCGGCGGCCGGTACGGTGTCGGGGTGTCTTCTCCGCAGCCCCGTATCGCCCTGAAGGATGTGCCTCCGCTGGAGGACCTCATGTCGGCGGGGGTGGCCGCCGTGGGCGGCAGTGAGCGGCCGGGCCAGGTGAAGATGGTCGAGGCGGTCGACCAGGCGCTGCGCCGCCGGGAGCATCTCGCGGTCCAGGCGGGCACGGGCACGGGCAAGTCGCTGGCCTATCTGGTGCCCTCCATCCGGCACGCGGTGTCCAAGGGCGTCACGGTCGTGGTGTCCACGGCGACCATCGCGCTCCAGCAGCAGCTCGTCGACCGGGATCTGCCGCGCCTCGCCGGCGCGCTGGAGCCGCTGCTCGGGCGGGAGCTGCGCTATGCGATCTTGAAGGGCCGCCGCAACTACGTGTGCCTGAACCGGATGTCGGTGGGCGCGCCGGAGGACCCCGAGGAGGGGCTGTTCGACACCGCCCAGGTCTCGACGCTGGGCCGTCAGGTGCAGCGGCTGCACGAGTGGGCGGAGAAGACCGAGACGGGCGATCGGGACGAGCTGGTGCCGGGCGTCTCGGAGCAGGCGTGGCGGCAGGTCGCGGTGTCGGCGAAGGAGTGCCTGGGCGGCCAGCGCTGCCCGCAGGCGCAGTCCTGCTTCTCGGAGCTGGCGCGGGCCGAGGCGGCCGAGGCCGACGTGGTGGTCACCAACCACGCGATGCTGGCGATCGACGCGCTCGAGGAGTTCCAGGTCCTGCCCGAGCACGACGCGGTGGTGATCGACGAGGCGCATGATCTGGTCGACCGGGTCACCTCGGTCGCCTCCGGGGAGCTGTCGGCGAACGCGGTGGAGGCGGCGGCGCGGCGGGCGGCCAAGCTCGTCCCGGATCGTACTGCCGAGCGGTTGAAGGAGCTGGCCGAGGATCTCCGAGCCGCCTTGGACGAGGAGTCGGCGGCCCGGCTCGACGTGCTGCCCTCGCACCTCGGCAACACCCTGGCCGCGGTGCGCGACGCCGCGCAGGCCTGCCTGACCGGGCTCGGTCCGGAGCCGAAGGACGCCGATCCCGCCGTCGCCGGCGCCAGGCGGGCCGCCAAGAGCGCCCTGGACGACGTGCACGGCGATGCCGTGCGGATGCTCGCCGCGTTCGAGGTGCCGATCACCGAGCGCTGGGAGGTGGTGTGGCTGGCGAAGTCGTTCGACGGCAAGTGGCCGCCCTCCCTGCATGTCGCGCCGATCGCGGTGGGCGGGCTGTTGCGTGACGCGCTGTTCCGGACCCGCACGACCATCCTCACCTCCGCGACCCTCACCCTCGGCGGGTCGTTCGAGCCGCTGGCCCGGCAGTGGGGGCTGCCCGCGCCGGGAGGGCCCGTTCCATCGGTGCCCGCCGCGCGCGACGGGGAGGCGGCCGAAGACGACGAGACGCCGATCATCTGGTCGGGGCTGGACGTCGGATCGCCGTTCGACTACCCGCGCAGCGGCATCCTCTACATCGCCAGGCACCTGCCGCAGCCGGGCCGCGACGGCCTGGCGAAGGAGGTGCTGGCGGAGCTGAAGTCGCTGATCGAGGCGGCGGGCGGCCGGACCCTCGGGCTGTTCTCCTCGATGCGGGCGGCCAGGCAGGCCGCCGACGAACTGGACATCGACTACCCGGTGCTGTGCCAGGGCGAGGACTCCACCTCCCAGCTCGTCAAGCAGTTCGCCGCGTCGCCGGAGACCTGCCTGTTCGGCACGCTTTCGCTGTGGCAGGGCGTGGACGTCCCCGGGCCGTCGCTGTCGCTGGTCGTCATGGACCGGATCCCGTTCCCGCGCCCGGACGACCCGGTGGCGTCGGCGCGGCAGCGGATGATCGACAGGCGCGGCGGCAACGGGTTCATGCAGGTCGCCGCCGCCCAGGCGGCCCTGCTGCTCGCCCAGGGGTCGGGCCGGCTGCTGCGCAGCGGGTCGGACAAGGGCGTGGTCGCCGTCCTGGACTCGCGCCTGGCCACCCGAGGGTACGGCTCGTTCCTGACGGGCAGCCTGCCGCCGTTCTGGCCGACCAGCGACCCGGAGCAGGTCAAGGCCGCGTTGAAGCGGCTCACCGCGAGCTGAGCCCCGGGAAGGGGCTGCGCCGCGCGCCGCCCGCCTGACGTTCCTCGCCCGTCAAAGGAAAGGGCGGCGTCCCGGGGGGAACGCCGCCCTTGCCGGGGGTGGGAGGAGGTCAGGGCTTGAAGGTGAGCGTGTGCTCGGCGGACTTCTCCACCGCCTTCGCGGTGAAGGGCCAGGGGATGGTGTCCCCGCGCGCCCACAGCTTGGTCTGGTCCCAGTAGTACGGGGAGAACGCGTGGCCTGAGGAACCGGTGAGGTTGATGTAGCGGGAGGCGTCGAGGTCGGCCAGGTCGGCGACGAGGCGCAGCGACGGGACCGTCTTGACCTCGTAGCCTTCCTGGGCGTCCCAGCCTGCGGCGTTGACGACCGACTTGCCGCCGCCGACCTCGATCGGGCCCCGGTTGAAGATCTTCTCGATGGGGGTGATCCCGGAGGTGCCGAAGCTCTCGTTGGTGAGCGTCAGGGTGTGCAGTTCGCCCCAGCGCCAGCCGGAGGGGTCGGCGCCGAGCCGCTCGACCAGTTCGGCACTGGCCTCGCGCAGCGCGCGCAGCAGGATGTCGTCGCGCTGCTCGGTCGCGTTCGCGGTGGCGGCGTCGTCCCAGTACGGGTCGGCCGGGCGGTCCAGGAGGGTGCGGACCACCTCGAACCAGCGGTCGCCGCCGTCGGGGCGGGCGCCTTCGGGCAGTTCGTCGTTGAACGTGCGCAGGAGGAGCTGCCGCCAGACCGCGTTGAAGAACGCGGCGGGCGCGGAGTCCACGGGCTGGGAGTAGTCCCAGGTGCGGAGCAGTTCGATGCCCTTGACGCCGGCGCCGAGCCGCAGCAGGTGCGGCACGAGGATCGGCGCGAAGCCCTGCCTGCCGTCCATCTGGATCTCGCCCATGGCCGCGGCGTCGAGGCGGCCGCCGTTGCGGACGAGGTCGTCGATCCGCTGGGCCCGGTAGCCGTAGGCCCAGTCCTTGGTGAGCAGGGGCTCGTAGGAGTCGCCGATGACCGCGTTGTTGGCGGTGACGATGTAGCCGGAGTCGGGGTTGAGCACCGTCGGCAGTTCCTCGAACGGGAGGAAGCCGTCCCATTCGTGGACGCCGTCCCAGCCGGGCACCGGACGGGTGCCGTCGCCCTCGGTGCGGATCGGGATCCGGCCGGGGGACTGGTAGCCGATGTTGCCCTCGACGTCGGCGTACACGAGGTTCTGGGCGGGGACCTCGAAGGACGAGGCGGCCGCGCGGAAGGTGGTCCAGTCGGTGGCCCGGTTCATCTGGAAGATCGCGTCGGCGGTCTTGCCCGGGTCCAGGGCGGTCCAGCGCAGCGCGACGGCCTCGCCGCCCGGTGCGGCGGCCTCGGCGTCGGACATCACGTCGGAGATGATCGGGCCGTGCCGGGTGGCCCGGACCGTCAGCTCGACGGGCTTGCCGCCGGCGACCTCGATCTTCTCGGTGCGGATCTGGAGAGGCTCCTGGACGCCCTTGTACTCGGCGGTCGTCGCGGTGGTCTTCTCCAGGTAGAGGTCGGAGACGTCGGGGGCGAGGTTGGTGAAGCCCCAGGCGACCTTGTGGTTGTGCCCGATGACGACGCCGGGCAGCCCCGAGAAGGTGAAGCCGGTGACGTCGTACGGGCAGGCGTCGGTGACGGTCCGGCAGTGCAGGCCGGTCTGGTACCAGACCGACGGCATCTGGGCCGACAGGTGCGGGTCGTTGGCGAGCAGCGGCTTGCCCGTGGTGCTGCGCTCACCGGAGATCACCCAGGAGTTCGAGCCCAGCTCGGCGTCGCCGTTGCCGAGGTCGTCCGGCATCACGCGGATGGCCTCCAGCACCGAGGTGAGGGCCCGCGCGGGCGCCTGCGCCGCGTCGTCGGTCTTGGCCCTGGTCCCGCCCCCGGTGAAGGAGCCGTCGGTGACCTCGCCGCCGGTGACGATCGTCGGCATCCGGCGGAAGTCGTAGCCCGGGTAGAGCTGGTCGACCCGCTCCGTGGGCAGCTTGGCGTCGGCGATGGCGCGGCCCAGCTCCTCCTCGATGTTGGAGCGCAGGTCCCAGGCCATCGCCTTCAGCCAGGCGACGGAGTCGACGGCGGTCCACTCCTCCGGCCGGTAGCCGGTCCGCTGGAAGCCGAGCACGGAGTACTCCAGCGACTGCTGTGCGGTGTCCGGGTTGTCCTTGAGCCAGGTGTTGACGCCCGCGGCGTAGGCCTCGAGCAGCTGCCGGGTCTCGGGCTCCAGCAGCGGCAGTTCGGCCTCGGCGGTCTTGCGCCAGCCAAGGGTGCGGGTGACCTTGTCGGTGTCCAGGGTGGCCTCGCCGAACAGCTCCGACAGACGGCCCGCGGTGATGTGGCGCCGGAAGTCCATCTCCCAGAACCTGTCCTGGGCGGTGACATAGCCCTGGGCGCGGAAGAGGTCCTCGGGGGAGTCCGCGTAGATCTGGGGGATGCCATAGGAATCCCGGTGCACGGTGACCTCTCCGACCAGACCGGGCATCTTGATCTGCCCGTCATAGGTCGGGAAGGCCTTGCGGACCGTCCAGACGAACCAACCCGTGGCCACGAGGACCACGACCATCACCAGGGCGAGTGCCCGCACGCCCCACCGCAGCGGCCAGGGCCATTGACGCATGAACTTCACGGCCAGCACTCTATGGCGCAGGTCACGTAAAAGGGCGTGCGGGCCTCATTACCAGGACATTCGTCACTGCTTTGTTGTCAAGGAGTCAGGATCACCCCCTCCCGGATCCGGGGGATCGGCGTAGGCGCGGGCGAGATCCTCGGGCGTCATGCGCATGCGCACCGCCGACGGGTGCACCCCGACCTCCATCATCTGGCGCAGGAGATCGCCGAGGGTGTAGGCCGGATCGGCCTCCTCGGCGACGTCCAACGCGACGTTCGCCAAGGCGCCGTCCCCCGAGAGGAAGGCGCAGTAGGCGAGCAGGCAAGCGGGCGCCGGGCGATAGGCCCTGGCCGTGCGGCGCAGGACGTGCAGCCAGAACTCCCGCTGGGCGTACAGGTCCTGCGGGTCGATCCGCACCCACGCCTCGTCGCGCAGGCGGACCGCGCCGAGCGCGACGGTGAACCGCGCGATCTCGGGCAGGTCGGGCGGCGGCCGCCCGCTGCCGACCCCGGCCATGACCTCGCGCACGAGCCGCAGGCCCGCGGTGGGATCGAGCGGCAGCCGCGCGGCCCGCGCGGTCTCCCTGGCGACCGCCGCGGCGACGGGATCGGGGAGCGGCGCGACGGAGGCGGTGAGCTCCTCCCGGGAGGGCAGCGCCACCAGCCCGTTCACCACGGCCTGCACCTCGACGGTGGTGGGCCGCAGCGGCACGTCCGCGATCCTCCGGTCCAGGTAGGACCAGAAGCCGCCGTCGTGGACCCGCAGCGCGTCGCCGATGTCGATGCCCGCCTCGGCGAGCGCCGCACAGGTGAGGTCCATGGCCGGATCGGCGGCCTCGGGCGGGCCGTAGCAGACCAGCATCACCTCGGTGAAGCCGTGCGCCCCGAGCAGCGCCGCCAGATGTGCCGCCGCGTCCGCGGTGACGTCTAAGCCGAGCCGGACCGCGCATGCGCCTCCGGGGCCGTCGATGCCGATGCCGACGACGCTCATCGCCGGGTGGTAGCCCAGCATGTAGGGGATCGCCGCGATGAGTTCCGCGGGACCTCGGATGACCAGGGGAGCGGCACCGCCGCGTGTCTCGTCCATGCCCGAACGCTCGCACATTCGACGCGGGCCCGCAGAACGGCCTGTGGATAACTTTTCCGGTGGCCGGCGCGGCGCTCAGAGGTAGCCGCGGGCGCCCTTGTTCCGCTCGTTCCACGCCCGCATCCGCGGCGGGTACCCGACGATCTGGACGTCGTACACCGGCAGGCCAAGGTCGCGGGCGACCTTGGCGATCACCGCGGGGGCGCCGACGCGGCGCCGGATCCACTCGCCGTCGTGCGCGACGGCCACCGCCGTGGTGTCGGTGGCGAAGGTCTCGGGTTCGACGAAGAACTCCACGCCGCGCCGGTCCTTGGCGAAGGCGATCAGCGCCTTCACATCGGCGTTCGTGGCCTCGCGGTCGAACCGCTGGATCGCACCGCCGCGGTGCCTCTTGAGCCCGAAACG
The DNA here is from genome assembly GCF_003751225.1 of Actinocorallia herbida. NCBI lineage: Bacteria > Bacillati > Actinomycetota > Actinomycetes > Streptosporangiales > Thermomonosporaceae > Actinocorallia > Actinocorallia herbida. The sequence goes on along the minus strand of NZ_RJKE01000001.1, from coordinate 7,683,133 downwards.
ATCCCAGAACCTCATCGCCGTCCGATCATCACCATGGGGAAAAGCGCACGGAAAACGATAACGAAGAAATCCGACATCAGGTTCCTGTAGATCATCACAAGGGCATCTCACCAGCGTTTCCAGCGACGGGGGTGCACAGTGAAACGGCTCATGGCGGCGCTGGTCGTACTGGTCGCGCTCGCGGCCTGCGGCGAGGCGCCCGACCGGGAGCACACGCGCGCGGTGGCGGACGTGCCGGTGCTGGTGCGGCCGATGGTCTACCGCGAGCCGGACCCGGAGACGCGCCGGGGGCTCGGCCCGGACGGCCGTCCCGACCTGTGCGTCCGCGCCAAGTGCGTCGCGCTGACCTTCGACGACGGCCCGATGGAGCACACCGAGCGCCTGCTGGAGATCCTGGCCCGCTATGACGCGCTGGCGACGTTCTTCGTCGTCGGCAAAATGGTCGAGGAGTTCCCGGACGTCGTCCGCAAAGAGGTGGCGGCGGGGCACGAGATCGCCAACCACAGCTGGGATCACTCCGACCTCGCGAGCCTGTCCGCCGAAGGCGTCACCGCGCAGATCCAGCGGACCCAGGACGCCATCCTCCGGCAGTCCGGCTACCGCTCGGTCCTGCTGCGTCCCCCTTACGGCTCGTCCAACGAGCGGGTGGCGAAGGTCGCCGCGTCGTTCGGGCTTCCGGAGATCATCTGGGCGGTCGACCCGATGGACTGGCGGGACCGGAGCTCGTCGCTCGTCACCCGTCGCGTCCTCTCCGAGACGCGCCCGGGCGGTGTGGTGCTCATGCACGACATCCACGCCACCACCGTTGACGCGGTGCCCGCGATCCTGGAAGGGCTCGCCGCCAAGGGCTACCGGTTCGTGACGGTCAGCAGGCTCTTCCAAGGGACGGTGCTCAAGCCGGGCCACCAGTACCGGGAGCGGAAGACGTCGGTCGCGCGCTAGGGGGATTTTCAGGGTTCTCCCCGATGCGGAGGACGGGTCCTGCGGCGACGATCGGAGTATGGACACCACCCAGATGCGCGTCGGCCACGCCGAGCGCGAATCCGTCATCGACGTCCTCCAGACCGCCTACGCCGACGGGAGGCTGGACACCGAGGAACTCGACCAGAGAGTCCACCTCGCCATGACCGGCAAGACGCGGGGCGACCTTGAACCGCTCACCCGCGACCTGTCTCCGCGGCTCCCGCACGACGCCGAGGAGACGAGCGAGGACAAGGTCCTCGGCGCGCTCGCGCACGCCGCCGGGATGCTCACCAGCTTCGTCGGCCCGCTCGTCCTGATGCTCGTCTCGGGACCGCGCTCCGCACGTGTGCGGGCACACGCCGTGGAGGCGCTCAACTTCCAGCTGACGCTCCTGATCTTCACCATCGTCACGCTCGGTGTCGGAGGTGTCGTGTTCGCGGTGGCCTGGATCGCGTCACTGGTCGCGGGGCTCGCGGCTCTGACGGGCGGTTCCTTCCGATACCCGCTGACACTCAGGCTCATCAAGTGATCTGAGTCTCAGAAGTAAAGGACCTGGAATATTTACGGGACGGAAAGGTTTACCGCATGAGTTGTGCGTGAAGATCGAGTGAGGGAGGCGCCCATGCCAGTGACCGAGTCCTCACATGACGCAGCGGTGGCCGCGCTCCGCGCGTCCTACGCCGCCATCCCGCCGGGAGCCCCCGTGCGGCTGGCGAAACCGACCTCGAACCTCTTCCGGTTCCGGGACAGCCCGGGCACGCCCGGCCTCGACGTGAGCGGGTTCGACGGAGTACTGCGGATCGACGGGACGACCGCGGTGGTCCAGGGGATGACGACCTACGAGGACCTCGTGGCGGCCACCCTGCCGCACGGGATGATGCCCACGGTGGTCCCCCAGCTCAAGACCATCACGCTCGGCGGCGCCGTCACCGGTCTCGGCATCGAGTCCACGTCGTTCCGCCTCGGACTGCCGCACGAGGCGGTCCGCGAGATGGACATCATGACCGGCGACGGCGAGATCGTCACCGCGAGCCGCGACAACGAGCACGCCGACCTCTTCTACGGCTTCCCCAACTCCTACGGCACCCTCGGCTACGCCGTGCGGCTCACCATCGACCTCATCCCGGTGAAACCGTTCGTCAAGGTCCGGCACGTCCGCTTCACCGACGCGGCCGAGGCCGCCCGGGCGATGGCCGAGGTCACCGACGCCGACTTCCTGGACGGCACCGTCTTCGGCCCCGACGAGATCTACCTCTCGATCGGCACCTTCACCGACGAGGCCCCCTACACCTCCGACTACACCGGACAGAAGATCTACTTCCGGTCCGTCCAGGAGCGCTCGGTCGACTATCTGACCGTGCACGACTACCTGTGGCGCTGGGACACCGACTGGTTCTGGTGCTCGGGCGCCTTCGGCCTGCACCGGCCCGCGGTCCGCCGCCTGTGGCCCGCCGCCAAGAAGCGCTCCGACGTGTACCGGAAGATCGTCGCCTGGGACAAGCGCGTGCACGTCACCGCGCGCCTCGACCGCTGGACGGGCAAACCGCCGCGCGAGGACGTCATCCAGGACATCGAGGTCCCCACCGAACGTCTCCCCGAGTTCCTTGAGTTCTTCCACAAGGAAGTAGGCATGAGTCCGATATGGCTCTGCCCGCTCAAGGCACAAGAGAAGTGGCCGCTTTATCCGCTCGAACCCGGACGCAGCTATGTCAACGTCGGCTTCTGGGGGACGGTCCCGCAGCAGCCCGGCAGCCTGCCCGACCATTACAACCGCCGCGTCGAGCGCGTGGTCGACTCCTTGGACGGGCACAAGTCCCTGTATTCGACGTCCTTCTACGCGCGGGACGAGTTCTGGCGCCACTACGACGGGAAGACGTACCAGGCCCTCAAGGAGCGCTATGACTCCGGGGGCCGCTTGTACGACCTTTACGACAAGTGTGTGAGGGGCACATGACCCTGGCGAAAGTCTTTGAAAGAGTCACTCACGGGGCGGACGTCCCCGTCGAGTTCGCGGCCTACGACGGGAGCCGGGCAGGACGCCACGGCTCCGACATCAGAGTGGAGATCCGCAGTCCCTACGCGATCTCCTACCTCGTGCGCTCGCCAGGCCTGCTCGGCCTGGCACGGGCGTACGTATCGGGCCATATCGAGGTCCGTGGAGACATGTACACCACGCTGAGCACGCTCTCGCAGACGCTGGAGAAGATCTCGGTGGGGGACCGGCTGCGGGTGCTCGCGGGCGTCCTGGACGACCCGCTCCTGCGCGCGGCCGCCGCCACGAGGCTCGACCCGCCGTCGGTCGAGGCGCCGAAGGGCGGGAAGCTCCGCCGCCACTCCAAGCGGCGGGACGCGAAGGCGATCCACCACCACTACGACGTCTCCAACCGCTTCTACGAGTGGGTGCTCGGGCCGTCGATGGCCTACACCTGCGCGGTGTACCCCGAGCTGGACTCCTCGCTGGAGGAGGCCCAGTTCACCAAGCACGAGCTCGTGGCGCGCAAGCTCGGCCTGGAGCCGGGCATGCGGCTGCTGGACGTCGGCTGCGGCTGGGGCGGCATGGTGATGCACGCCGCCCGCGAGCACCGGGTGAAGGCGCTGGGCGTCACGCTGTCCAAGCAGCAGGCGGAGTGGGCCCAGAAGGCCATCGCCGAGCAGGGGCTGAGCGACCTCGCCGAGGTCCGTTACATGGACTACCGCGACGTCGTCGAGAGCGGCTTCGACGCGGTCAGCTCCATCGGCCTGACCGAGCACATCGGGCAGGCGAACGTCCCCGGCTACTTCGCGTTCCTGAACGGCAAGCTGCGGCCGGGCGGGCGGATGCTGAACCACTGCATCACCCGGCCGGACAACCTCCAGCCGTCGATCAGGCCCGACGGGTTCATCAACCGCTACGTGTTCCCCGACGGCGAGCTGGAGGGCCCGGGGTACCTCGTCACGGAGATGAACGACAACGGGTTCGAGATCCGCCACGAGGAGAACATCCGCGAGCACTACGCGATGACGCTGCGGGACTGGTGCCGGAACCTCGACGAGCACTGGGACGAGGCGGTCTCGGAGGTGGGGCCGGAGATCGCCCGCGTGTGGCGGGTGTACATGGCCGGCTGTCGCCTCGGCTTCGACCGGAACATGATCCAGCTCCACCAGGTGCTCGGGGTGAAGCTCCCGGAGTCGAACGACGCGGGCATGCCGCTGAGGTCCGCCTGGGGCATGTGACGGGCTGAGGTCCGCTTCGGGGCGGCGATCCGGACACCGGGTCGCCGCCCCGCTCCGTGAAATGTCGGTGGCGGGGCGTAGCGTGCGCGGCATGGACAAGACATTTGTGCTTCCGGTCCCCGCCGAACTGCGCGCGGTGTGCGTGGTCGCCGCGCCGCTGAGTCTGCCCGTGGGATTGGGGTCCGGTGCGTTAGCGCTGGTCGAGCTGGTCACGGCGGGGGTGCCGCCGCTGCCGTGGCTGATCGGGCCGAGCGCGCACTGTCCGCGCTGCGTGCCCGGCGGGCTCGACATCGACAGCGGTCTGGTGCGCCGGATGCGCGCGGCGGACTTCCATCTGCGGGTCAGCGCGGTGGGCGGTCCGCGCTGGCCGCCGCGCCATCTCACCGAGGCCGCGGCGCTCGCCTTCGTGCTGGCCGAGGAGACCGGAGGGATCCTCCTGGACGCGGTGACGGGCGACGTGGAGCCGTGGTCGGGTCCGCCGGAGCCGTTCGACGACGGGCCCGGGGAGTTCGCGGCGGCCGAGTGGATCGGCGTGGTGTCCGTCCCGGAGGACCGCGGTAGGGGCTGGACCCTGACGACCGCGGGGCTCGCCGTCCTCGGGCTGCCCGAACTGCGCGTCACGCGGATCCCGGAGGAGTTGCGCCGGCCGTGGTCCGACGTGCTGTCAGGGCTCGCGCAGCACCTGCTGCTCGAGCAGTGGGCCGATCTGGAGGCGGCGCCGGCTAGCGCCTTCCGGGAGATCCCGGCCGAGGTCGGGCTCACCGCCGCCGAGGTCGGCCGGGCGACCGCGGGCTGCCCGCACCGCCGCGGCGCCGCGCTCCTGGCGCTCCGCCTCGACCCCGGCACCCCGGGCGGCCCGCCCACCCTCCTGTCGGTCGTGGCCCCCGCCCCCCGTGGCCCTGCCCGCCGCACAGGCTCCTGGAGGGAGGACGTGGTGACCGAACTGGCATGGTGACGCGGCCCGCTGAGCCGAGCCGCCCCGGACCGGGTGACCGGCCGGGGCGGCATCGGACGCGTGGGGTGTGGGTTCAGGAGAGGGTGTAGGGGAGGTGCTTGATGCCGTTGATGAAATTGGAGAAGAGGCGGTCGGGCTCACCGGAGCGGATTTCGGGGAAGGCGGCGAAGAGGCGGCGGAACATGACGTTGACCTCGCGGCGGGCGAGGTGCGCGCCCAGGCAGAAGTGCGGGCCGGGGCCGCCGAAGCCGATGTGCGGGTTGGGCGAGCGGGCGATGTCGAACTCGTCGGGGTCGGTGAAGACCGTCGCGTCGCGGTTGGCCGAGCCGTAGTACAGGACGAGCTTCTCGCCCGCCTTGATCTCGTGGTCGTTGAGCGTGGTGTCGCGGGTGGCGGTGCGCCGCATCCAGATGACCGGGGAGACGAACCGGACGATCTCCTCGATCGCGCCGGGTGCGTGCGCCTCGTAGTCCGACAGCAGCAGGGCCCGCTGTTCGGGGTGCTGCGTGAACAGGTGCAGGCCGTGCGAGATGGCGTTGCGCGTGGTCTCGTTGCCCGCGACCGCCAGCAGGATGAAGAACGAGCCGAGTTCCTGCGGGGTGAGCGACTCGCCGTCGATGTTGGCGTTGATGAGCAGCGAGATGAGGTCGTCGCCGTCCTTGCCCTTGCGCTCGCGGCTGAGATCCTGCACGAGGTTCTGGAGGGTCTCGCCCGCCGCGGCGAGCTTGAGCATGATGCCCTCGAAGTCGTTCGACGGCAGGTACTCGGGGTCGTTGCCGGCGAGGATGACATTGGAGGAGTCCAGGACGTCCTGGTAGGCCGACTCCGGAATGCCCATCATGTCGCAGATGATCTTCAAGGGGAGGCGGCAGGAGACGTCGAGCACGAAGTCGCCGGTGCCCTTGCCCGCGCGGAGGTCGTCGACGATCAGCTCGGCGACGGTCTCGACCTGGTCCTCGAACCGCTGGATCATGCGCGGCGAGAAGGCGCGCGAGACGATCCGGCGGATCTTGGCGTGCCGCGGGTCGTCCATGCTGATCATGGAGCCGAAGTACTCGTTCACCTCGGTCGGCATGTCGGGGATGCTGATCGCGCCCTGTCCGGAGCAGAAGTCCTGGGGGCGCCGCGAGGCCTCGACCACGTCCGCGTAGGTGACCAGGGCCCTGTAGCCGGGTCCCGGGTCGCCGAAGCCCGCGGGGAGCTCGCGGAAGTGCCGAGGGGAGCCGTGCTCGCGCAGGAGGCGGAAGCCCTCGTTGCGTTCCGCGAACGGACGCTCCCAGAAGGCCCATTCGGTCAGGTCGATGTCCTCGACGTTGAGCATGTCCCGCCCCTCGGCTTTAGAACAACATTCGGTTCGTGCATCATGCCAAACCTTCTACGTACACTGTATGTTACCTGGGTCACAGCCACTCAAGGATCGCGGCGTTCACCGCCTCCGGCTGCTCCACCTGGAGGAAGTGGCCCGCGCCGGGCACGATCCGGGCGCGCGAGCCCGCCGGAAGGTGCGCGGTGATGGTGGAGAGGTCCGGCGTGCCGTCGGCGCCGGCCGGGCCGACGGCGTCGAGGCCGAGGCAGCCGTCGTCCGCGCCGTGCAGGTAGAGCAGGGGTACGTCGACCGCGCCCGCGGAGGCCGTCGCCTCCGCGCCGAGGTTCTCGGGGGCGAGCATCGCCCGGTAGTACCCGAGGGCCGCGGCGATGTTCTCCGGCGTGCCGAGCGCGTCCATGATGTGGCCGACGTCCTCGGTGTGCCCGGGGGACCAGTCGCGCCACAGCCCCTCGACGAAGGGGCGGTCCAGGGCCATCTCGGCGAGCGGCGTCTGGAACAGGAAGATGTAGAAGGACCGCTTGAGCTGGGGATAGGTGAAGAAGCCGGACAGCAGCGCGGGCAGCGGCGGCAGCGCGAGGGTGGCGCCGCGCCGCCACCGGGACGGGTCCTGGCGGATCGCGGCGTAGACCGAGGCCGCGCCCCAGTCGTGGCCCACCAGTACGGCCGAGGAGTCCCCGCCGAGCGCCTCGTGCAGGGCGTTGGCGTCGGCTCCGAGCGCGCCCGCCCGGTAGTCGCCGTCCGGCGCGGTGCCCGTCGGCGCGTAGCCGCGCATGAAGGGGGCCGCGACGCGGAATCCGGCGTCGGCGAGTGCGGGCATGAGGAAGCGCCAGGAGCGAGGGGTGTCGGGGAACCCGTGCAGGAGGAGGGCCAAGGGGCCGTCGGCGGGACCGGCGGTGCGGCAGGCGAACTCGATCCCATTGGCCTTGATCGTCGTCGTCTCGGTCATGGCGGCGACGGTACTGCGCCCGGCGCGCCTCGGCTAGAACCCGATTCTGGTGTGGGAGCGGGGCTCGCCGCGCTGGAGAACTTCGGATACCGTTGTGGAATCAGGCTACGGCGCGGGAATCAGTGTCAAGTGTCCGTAACGACGACGAAATAAGTTGATGTCGCCCAAGGATGAGAGATGACGGACCTACAGGCAGCGGCTCGCGACAACCTCTGGTTGCACTTCACCCGGCACTCCGTGCACGAGAACGGCGCCGCGGTGCCGATGATCGTCCGCGGTGACGGCGCCTACATCTACGACGACAAGGGCAAGCGGTACCTCGACGGCCTCGCCGGGCTCTTCGTGGTCCAGGCCGGCCACGGCCGCGAGGAACTCGCCGAGGCCGCGGCCAAGCAGGCGAGGGAACTCGCGTTCTTCCCGCTCTGGTCTTACGCCCACCCCAAGGCCGCCGAACTCGCCGAACGGCTCGTGGCGGCCGCCCCCGGCGACCTCAACCGCGTCTTCTTCACCACCGGCGGCGGCGAGGCCGTCGAGTCGGCCTGGAAGCTCGCCAAGCACTACTTCAAGCTGGTCGGCAAGCCGCTCAAGCACAAGGTGCTCAGCCGCCAGACCGCCTACCACGGCACCACCCAGGGCGCGCTGTCCATCACCGGCATCCCCGCGTTCAAGCAGCCTTACGAACCGCTCGTGCCGTCGACGTTCCGGGTCCCCAACACCAACTTCTACCGCGCGACCGAGCACGGCGAGGAGGTCGAGGCGTTCGGCCGCTGGGCCGCCGACCGGGTCGAGGAGGCCATCCTCTTCGAAGGCCCCGACACCGTCGCCGCCTTCTTCGTCGAACCCGTCCAGAACGCGGGAGGCTGCTTCCCACCGCCCCCCGGCTACTTCCAGCGGGTCCGCGAGATCTGCGACAAGTACGACGTCCTGCTCGTCTCCGACGAGGTCATCTGCGCCTACGGCCGCCTCGGCACCATGTTCGGCGCGCAGAAGTTCGATTACCGGCCCGACATCATCACCAGCGCCAAGGGCCTCACCTCCGGGTACTCCCCGCTCGGCGCGATGCTCGTCAGCGACCGGCTGTTCGAGCCGTTCAAGCACGGCGACACCATGTTCGCCCACGGCTACACCTTCGGCGGGCACCCCGTCTCCGCGGCCGTGGCCCTGGCCAACCTCGACATCTTCGAGCGCGAGGACCTCCTCGGCCATGTCCTGCGCAACGAGGGCCCCTTCCGCGCCACCCTGGAGAAGCTGAGCGACCTGCCCATCGTCGGCGACGTGCGCGGCGACGGCTTCTTCTACGGGATCGAGCTGGTCAAGGACAAGGCGACCCGGGAGACCTTCAACGACGACGAGTCCGAACGGCTCCTGCGCGGTTTCCTGTCCAAGGCCCTGTTCGACATCGGCCTGTACTGCCGGGCCGATGACCGGGGCGACCCCGTCATCCAGCTGAGCCCGCCGCTCATCTGCGACCAGTCCCACTTCGACGAGATCGAGCAGAAGCTCCGCGCCGTCCTCACCGAGGCCTGGACGAAGCTGTAGTGGATCCGGAACCTCCCGGGAAGCCGTAGACACCACCGCCGCGCGCGGTGTTCACTCCGGGGTGTCGGCCCGCCCCACACCCCGGAGGACCCCCTTGGACTACGACTACGTGATCGTCGGCGCCGGATCGGCCGGGTGCGTCCTGGCCGCGCGGCTGTCGGAGGACCCTGCGGTCACGGTCGCGCTCATCGAGGCCGGGGGCGGCGACGACGCCAAGGAGTTCCACATCCCCGCGGCGTTCCCCAAGCTGTTCAAGACCGACGCGGACTGGGACTACAAGACCGCCGCCCAGAGCGCGTTGGACGGCCGTTCGCTCTACTGGCCGCGCGGCAAGGTCCTCGGCGGCTCCTCGAGCATCAACGCGATGATGTGGCTGCGCGGCGGCCGGGCCGACTACGACGGCTGGGACGTGCCCGGCTGGTCCTACGACGACGTCCTGCCCTACTTCCGGCGGGCCGAGCGCCGGGTCGGCTCCAACGAGGGCGGCGTCTACGGCACCGACGGGCCCCTGCACGTCGAGGAGCTGCGCGACCCGAACGTCACCACCGCGGCGTTCCTCGCGGCGTGCGCCGAGGCCGGGCACACCCGCCTCGCCGAGGTCAACGGCGCCGACGCCGAGGGGTTCGGGCCGACACCCGTCACGCAGAAGCGCGGCAGGCGCTGGTCGGCGCACGACGCCTACCTCAAGCCCGTCCTCGACCGGCCCAACCTCACCGTCATCACCCGCGTCCAGGTCGCCAAGGTGCTGATCACGGACGGGCGGGCCGTCGGCGTCGCCTACGGGGGGCAGGAGGCCCGGGCACGGCGCGAGGTGGTGCTGTGCGCCGGGGCCATCGGCTCCCCGCACCTGCTCCTCCTGTCCGGGGTCGGCGACCCCGCTCACCTGGCCGAGCACGGCATCGCGGTGGCGCACCCCAGCCCGTCCGTGGGGCAGTACCTGGAGGACCACCTGTCGATCCCGGTGCTGCGCGCCTGCCCGCGCAAGGTGACGCTCGCCAGCGCGGGCACCGCGAGCGGGCTCGCCCGCTACCTCGGCCGGCGCAAGGGGCCGTTCACCTCGAACGTCGGCGAGGCCGTCGCCTTCCTGCGCAGCGACGACGCGCTGCCCGCGCCCGACCTCGAACTCATCTTCGCGCCGGTGCCGTTCGTCGAGCACGGGCTGCGCGAGCCGTCCGGCGACGCGCTGACGATCGGGGTGGTGCTGCTCCAGCCGGACGGCGTCGGGTCGCTCCGGCTCGCCTCGGCCGATCCGGCCGCGCACCCCGAGATCGACGCCGCCTACCTGACCGGCGACACCGACCTCGAGCGGCTCGCCTTCGGGATCCGCGAGGCCGAACGGCTCTTCGCGACCGAGGCGCTGGCGCCCTACACCGCCGAGCCTTACGCGCCCTACACGGGCGCCGACGACCCCGCGGCCCTGCGCGCCTACATCCGGGCGCACGCCGAGACGCTCTACCACCCCGTCGGAACCTGCCGGATGGGCGTGGAGGAGGCGTCCGTCGTGGACCCCGAACTCCGCGTGCGCGGGATCGACGGCCTGCGCGTCGCCGACGCCTCGGTGATGCCGCGCATCATCCGGGGCCACACCAACGCCCCCGCGATCATGATCGGCGAGAAGGCCGCCGACCTCATCAAGGGCTGATGGACGGGACCCGGCCCGGACGCGGCACGTACCGGGGGTCCGGCGCGGGCCGGGCCCCCGGTACGGCTAGCGCAGCTCGCGCTTGAGGATCTTGCCGGTGGCGGTCATCGGCAGCGCGTCGCGGAACTCCACGATGCGCGGGTACTTGTAGTTCGCGAACTGCTCCTTGCCCCACGCGATGAGCTCGGCCTCGGTGATCTCGGCGCCCGGGGTCTTGATGATGTACGCCTTGACCTCCTCGCCGTGGCTGTCGTGCGCGACGCCCACGACCGCGGCCAGGGAGACGGCCGGGTGCGTCATGAGGATCTCCTCGATCTCGCGCGGGTAGACGTTGTAGCCACCGCGGATGATCATGTCCTTGGAGCGGTCGACGATGTAGTAGTAGCCCTCGTCGTCGCGCTTCGCCAGGTCGCCGGTGCGGAACCAGCCGTCCTTGATCGCGTCGGCGGTCGCCTCGGGCCGGTTGTAATAGCCCTTCATGATGTTGTGGCCGCGGATCGCGATCTCACCGGGGCCCTCGCCCTCGATCGTCTTCCAGTCGTCGTCGATGAGCCTCAGCTCCACGCCCCAGACCGGCAGGCCGATCGAGCCGGCCTTGGTCTCCCGGTCCGGGCGGTTGAACGCGGCCACCGGGGACGTCTCGGACAGGCCGTAGCCCTCGAGGATGTCCGCGCCGAACTTCGCCTTGACGCCCTTGATGACCTCCAGCGGCAGCGCCGCGCCACCGGAGACGGCGACCCGCAGGTTCTCGGTGATCGCGGCGACGTCGTCGGCCGAGGTGTCGTCGGCGGTCAGCGCCCACCACATGGTCGGGACGCCGGCGAACACGTTCACCTTCTCCTTGACCAGGAGCTCGACGGCGGCCTTGACCTCGAAGCGCGGCACCAGGACCAGGGTCGCGCGGCGGTAGATGCCGACGTTCATGACGCAGGTCTGGCCGAAGATGTGGAACAGCGGCAGCGCGACGAGGAAGGTGTCGTGCAGGGACTTCTCGAACAGGCCGTCGGCGACCATGGCGTTCATCATCATGTTGCCGTGGGTCAGCTCGGCGCCCTTGGGCTGGCCGGTGGTGCCGGAGGTGTAGAGCACCACCGCGGTGTCGGTCGCCTCGGTGATGACCGGCTCGAAGGTCGAGGCCTGGCCCGCCAGCGCCGCCCAGAACAGCTCGGCGCCCTCGATCGCGGGCTCGGTCGCGGCGGGGTTGGCGGGGAGCAGGAAGAAGTGCTCGCAGTCCGCGGCCTCCTTGAAGCCCGCGTAACCCGCCTCGCCGATGGGCAGCTCGGGGGTGCCCTCGAAGCAGAAGAGCGCCTTGGCGTCGGAGTCGGCAAGGTGGTAGGCGACCTCGCGGGGCTTGAGCAGGACGTTCAGCGGGACGACCACGGCGCCCGCCTTGAGGATGCCGAAGTAGACCATCGGGAAGTAGGGCAGGTTCGGCGAGGAGATCGCGACCTTGTCCCCCGGCTGGATGCCCCGAGCCACCAGGAGGTTGGCGACCTGGTTGGCGACCGTGTTGATGAACGCGTAGGAAAGGCGCATTTCGCCGAAGACGACCGCGTCCCGGTCGGGGGTCTCGCGGGCGGCGTCCTCGATCAGCACGGACAGGTTGAGCATGGACTTGACTCCTCGCGCCAGGGGCTGGTCGGTGAACTTCATGTGGGGGTGACCACATCCAACCGTGGAACATGATCCACATCTAGAGGCGGAGCGCAGGCCGTCAAGGAAAACCCGAGGTTTCTTGCTCTTGCGCTATTCTTGGGCTATGCGATCGTGGCTGCTTCTCAGCCGGCCGCGTTGACCGAGGTCCCGGGCACGCCGAAGGCGTTTTCCGGGCGGACCAGGTCGGCGCGGCAGCCCCTCCCTGTGTGAGGGGCTTCTTCATTGCTAGAGGCAGCGAACCGGAAAAGGACACCCAGTGAGCGACGAAGAGCAGCAGTACGACGTCCGCGCAGTCCAGGACAAGTGGCAGGACCGCTGGGCCGAGCTCGGCACCTTCGCCGCCAGTGACGACCCCGCGGACCCGCGCGAGCGCCGCTTCGTGGTGGACATGTTCCCCTACCCGTCGGGCGACCTGCACATGGGCCACGGCGAGGTCTTCGCGATCGGCGACGTGATCGCGCGCTACTGGTTCCACAAGGGCTACAACGTCCTGCACCCGATCGGCTGGGACTCCTTCGGCCTGCCCGCGGAGAACGCCGCGATCAAGCGCAACGCCCACCCCGCGGAGTGGACTTACGCCAACATCGAGACGCAGGCGAACTCCTTCCGGCGCTACGGGATCTCCTTCGACTGGTCGCGCCGCCTGCACACCAGCGACCCGGACTACTACCGGTGGAACCAGTGGATGTTCACCCGGTTCTTCGAGCGCGGCCTGGCCTACCGCAAGGGCGGCCTGGTCAACTGGTGCCCCAACGACCAGACGGTGCTGGCCAACGAGCAGGTCGTCGCCGGCAGGTGCGAGCGCTGCGGCGCCGATGTCGTGCGGCGTGAGCTGACCCAGTGGTACTTCAAGATCACCGACTACGCGCAGCGGCTGCTGGACGACATGAAGCAGATCGAGGGCGGCTGGTCCGACCGGGTGCTGACCATGCAGCGCAACTGGATCGGGCGCTCCGAGGGCGCGGACGTCACCTTCGAGATCGAAGGCCACGGGCCCGTCACCGTCTACACCACCCGCCCCGACACCCTGTACGGCGCGACCTTCTTCGTCGTGGCCGCCGACGCGCCGCTGGCCGAGCAGATCGTCAGCGATGAGCAGCGGGCGGCGCTGGACGCCTACCGGGCCGAGGTCGCCAAGCTGAGCGACATCGACCGGCTGTCCACCGAGAAGGAGAAGACCGGCGTCTTCCTGGGCGTCCACGCGGTCAACCCGGTGAACGGCGAGCGGATTCCGGTGTGGGCCGCCGACTACGTGCTGGCCGATTACGGGCACGGCGCCATCATGGCGGTGCCCGCGCACGACCAGCGCGACCTGGACTTCGCCCGCGCGTTCGGCCTGCCGGTCAAGGTGGTGCTGGAGACCGGCGCCGAGGACCCGAACGCCACGGGCACCGCCACCCCGGGCGAGGGAAGGCTGGTCAACTCCGGTCCGCTGGACGGGCTGACCAAGGCCGACGCCATCACCAAGATCATCTCGATCCTGGAGGACAAGGGCCTGGGCCACGGCACCGTCAACTTCCGGCTGCGCGACTGGCTGCTGTCCCGGCAGCGGTTCTGGGGCACGCCGATCCCGATCATCCACTGCCCGGACTGCGGCGAGGTGCCCGTCCCGGACGACCAGCTGCCGGTCACCCTGCCCGACGACCTGCGCGGCGCCGACCTGGCCCCCAAGGGGATCTCCCCGCTGGCCGCGGCCACGGACTGGGTCAACGTCGACTGCCCCAAGTGCGGTGGCGCCGCCAAGCGGGACACCGACACCATGGACACCTTCGTCGACTCGTCCTGGTACTTCCTGCGCTACACCTCGCCCGGCTACACCGGCGGCCCGTTCGACCCGGCCAAGGTCAAGCAGTGGATGCCCGCCGACCAGTACATCGGCGGCATCGAGCACGCGGTGATGCACCTGCTGTACTGCAGGTTCTTCACCAAGGTGCTGTACGACATGGACATGATCGACTTCACCGAGCCCTTCACCCGGCTGCTGAACCAGGGCCAGGTGATCAACCAGGGCAAGGCGATGTCCAAGTCCCTGGGCAACGGCGTCGACCTGGGCAAGCAGATCGACGAGTTCGGTGTCGACGCCGTCCGGCTGACCATGCTGTTCGGCGGCCCGCCGGAGGACGACATCGACTGGGCCGACGTCTCCCCGGCCGCCTCTCAGAAGTTCCTGGCCCGGGCCTACCGGGTCATGACCGACGTGACGAGCGAGCCCGGCGTCGATTTCGCCGCGGGCGACACCGACCTGCGCCGCTTCACCCACCGGACGGTCGACGAGGTCACCCGGCTGGTCGAGGGGCACCGGTTCAACGTCGCCATCGCGCGTCTGATGGAGCTGACGTCGGCGGCCCGCAAGGCCATCGACAGCGGCCCCGGTGCGGGCGACCCCGCGGTGCGCGAGGCGGCCGAGGCGCTGGCGATCATGCTGTCGGTCGCCGCCCCGTACATCACCGAGGAGGCCTGGGAGAAGCTGGGCCACGGCGCCGACACCTCCATCGCCCGGGTCTCCTGGCCCGTCGCGGATCCCGCGCTGCTGGTGCAGGAGTCGGTGACCTGCGTGGTGCAGGTGAAGGGCAAGGTCCGCGACCGCCTGGAGGTGGCGCCGGACATCGCCGAGGACGAGCTGGAGAAGCTGGCACTGGCCTCGGCGAAGGTCCAGGCCGCGATCGGCGACGCCGCGGTGCGCAAGGTGATCGTGCGCGCGCCGAAGATCGTCAACATCGTCGTCTGACCGCCTCGCCGACTTAACAAACCGTCGGCGGCGGGTCACCCGGACGTAACGTCGGCCGGGCACGCTGGGACCTTCCCGACGACAGGAGGTCCCAGCGTGACCCAGGTGAGGCAGGCCGTCATCCTGGCCGGAGGCAACGCCACCCGGCTCAGGCCCTACACCGACCGGGTGCCCAAGGCGCTCGTCGACGTCGGCGGCAAGCCGATCCTCGAGCACCAGCTCTCCTGGCTGGCCGACGAGGGGGTCGAGCACGCCGTGCTCTCCTGCGGATACCGCGCGGACGTGCTCCAGCGGCACCTGCTGGGCAGGACGCTGCCGCTGGAGGTGACCGTGGTGGTGGAGGAGCGGCCGCTCGGCCGCGGCGGCGGGCTCAAGTACGCCGCGCGGGCCCTGCCGCTGGCGGACGAGGCCTGGCTGGCGCTCAACGGGGACATCGTCACCCGGTTCCCGCTGGCCGGACTCGCCGAGCGGCACACCGCGTCGGGCGCCGCCGCGACCCTGGGGGTCGCCGCGCTCCGGTCGCCCTACGGGATCGTCGACGTGGGGGCGGACGGGCGGATCCACGGCTTCGAGACGGCGCCGGTGCTGCCGCAGAAGGTCAATGCGGGAGTGCAGCTGTTCGCGCCCGAGACCACCGCGCTGTTGCCCGACCTCGGCGACCACGAGGCGGTCACGTTCCCGCGGCTCGCCGCGCAAGGCCGGCTCGCCGCTTACGACATCGACGGCTACTGGCGCGCGATCGACAGCGCCAGGGACCTGCAGGAGGCCAACCGGGAGCTCAAGCTCTTGGACTGGGCCGCCTGACGCGGGCGCGGACCGGGGAGCGGATACGGCCTCGCCCCGTCGGCGACGCCGACGGGGCGAGGGGCGCGGAAATGCGAAGAGCCGCCCGCGGGCGACTCTTCAGATCTTGCGGAGAACCGCCACGACCTTGCCCAGGACGCTGGAGGAGTCGCCGGGGATCGGTTCGTAGGCCGAGTTCTGGGGGAGCAGCCAGACGTGCCCGTCCTTGCGCTTGAACGTCTTGACGGTGGCCTCGCCGTCGATCATCGCGGCGACGATGTCGCCGTTGTCGGCGTCGGGCTGCTGGCGCACGACCACCCAGTCGCCGTCGGCGATGGCCGCCTCGATCATCGAGTCGCCCTGCACCTTGAGCAGGTAGTGCTCACCCTCGCCGACCAGCTGCTTGGGCAGCGTGAAGACGTCCTCGACGGACTCTTCGGCGAGGATGGGGCCACCGGCCGCGATACGGCCCACGAGGGGCACATACGCGGGCTCAGGGCCCCGCGCGAAGGATTCTCCCTCGGCAGGAGTGGGCTTGCCCTGCATCCGGACCTCCACCGCGCGCGGGCGGTTGGGATCGCGGCGCAGGAAGCCCTTGCGCTGGAGTGTGCGCAGCTGATGGGAGACACTGGACGTGCTGGTGAGGCCGACCGCTTCGCCGATCTCGCGCATCGACGGCGGGTAGCCGCGGCGCTGGACCGAATCCCGGATCACCTCGAGTACCATGCGCTGGCGCTGGGTGAGGCCGCCTTCGTCCAGGGGTCCCTCAGGCGTCTGGGAGACCTTGCTCATGGCGCCTTCCCCTTCCTTCGTGCACGAGTTCGCTTGCCTGGTCTTCGCCGCCGCACAAAGCGCACGGCGTCGCCACGGAGCGTCGCCACGAAGAACGTTAGCGTGTCCGCGGCCACCATCGTACATCCGTTCTATCGAATCTGCATTCGAGGGGTGCGGGAAGCCGCGGGAAGATCGCCACTCGACACGCCGGTGGACGGTACGTGACGGGCGCTACAACGTCTCGGGCCGGTTCGGCTTGCGTTGCCAAGATCATAGGCTTAGGTTTAGTGACCACAACATCTAGTAGTTACATGGATGTAGTTCACCACAGATTGTGTTCTGTCGGTGAACGGTTGACGCCGGAGGAACGGGAAGGAGACGGACGTGCACTGCCCGTTCTGCCGTAACCCTGACAGCCGGGTCATCGACAGCAGGTCCACGGAGGACGGCGCCGCCATCCGCCGCAGGCGCTCCTGCCCGGAGTGCAACAAGCGCTTCACCACCCAGGAGAACGTCCTCCAGATGGTGGCCAAGCGCAGCGGCGTGACCGAGCCGTTCAGCCGGGAGAAGATCATCGCCGGGGTTCGCAGGGCCTGCCAGGGCCGCCCGGTCGACGAAGACGCGCTCGCCGCACTGGGGCAGCGGGTCGAGGAGTCGATCAGGGCGACCGGCGCCGCGGAGATCCAGTCCCATGAGATCGGACTGGCGATCCTGGGGCCGTTGCAGGAGCTGGACGAGGTCGCCTATCTGCGCTTCGCCTCGGTCTACCGGGGATTCGAGTCGCTCGACGACTTCGAGAAAGAGATCAACGCGCTGCGCCGGATCGCGCCGCCGGAATGAGGAAGCCGGCGGACGCGCTGTAACCGACGCGAGCGCACACCGAACAACCACGCCCCTTCCGGGATGCCCGGAAGAGGGCGCGATCCGTCATGTGCGAGCACGGGCCCTTGCGGGAGGGCCCAGATGAAGGGGGAAGACATGACAGAGACGGTCAGCGGACCGGCTCGTCGTGGCAAGACCACGGTGCGCAAGGGGTTGAAGATGCGCCGCATCTTCACCAAGCCCGGCGTGCACCCGTACGACGAGATCACCTGGGAACGCCGTGATGTCGTCATGACCAACTGGCGCGACGGCTCGATCAACTTCGAGCAGCGCGGCGTGGAGTTCCCCGATTACTGGTCGGTCAACGCGGCGAACATCGTCACCACCAAGTACTTCCGCGGCGCGGTCGGCACCCCGCAGCGCGAGTGGAGCCTCAAGCAGCTCATCGACCGGGTGGTGCGGGTCTACACCGAGACCGGCCGCGAGCACGGCTACTTCGCCACCGACGAGGACGCCGAGATCTTCGACCACGAGCTGAAGTACACGCTCGCCCACCAGGTCTTCGCGTTCAACTCGCCGGTGTGGTTCAACGTCGGCACCAAGTCGCCGCAGCAGGTCAGCGCGTGCTTCATCCTGTCCGTGGACGACCAGATGGAGTCGATCCTGGACTGGTACAAGGAAGAGGGCGTGATCTTCAAGGGCGGCTCCGGTTCGGGCGTCAACCTTTCGCGCATCCGCTCCTCCAAGGAGCTCCTGTCCTCCGGGGGCACCGCCTCCGGCCCCGTCTCGTTCATGCGCGGCGCCGACGCGTCCGCCGGGACGATCAAGTCGGGCGGCGCGACCCGCCGGGCGGCCAAGATGGTCGTCCTGGACGTCGACCACCCCGACATCGCCGAGTTCATCCAGACCAAGGCCCGCGAAGAGGACAAGATCCGCGCGCTGCGGGACGCGGGCTTCGACATGGACCTGGGCGGCAAGGACATCGTCTCCGTCCAGTACCAGAACGCGAACAACAGCGTCCGGGTCTCGGACGAGTTCATGCGCGCGGTGGAGACCGACGGCGAGTTCGGGCTGCGCGCCCGGCTCAACGGCGAGGTCATCGAGACCATCAAGGCCAAGGACCTCTTCCGGCTCATGGCCCAGGCCGCCTGGGAGTGCGCCGACCCCGGCGTCCAGTACGACGACACGATCAACGACTGGCACACCTCGCCGGAGTCCGGCCGGATCACCGCGTCGAACCCGTGCTCGGAGTACCTGCACCTGGACAACTCCTCGTGCAACCTCGCCAGCATCAACCTGCTGAAGTTCCTGCGCGAGGACAACACCTTCGACGTCGAGCCGTTCCGCGACCTCGTCGAGCTGATCATCACCGCGATGGACATCTCGATCACCTTCGCGGACTTCCCGACCGAGCGGATCACCGAGACCACGCGGGCGTTCCGCCAGCTCGGCATCGGCTACGCCAACCTCGGCGCGCTGCTCATGGCCACCGGCCACGCCTACGACTCCGAAGGCGGCCGTGCCCTCGCCGCGGCGATCACCTCGCTGATGACCGGCACCGCCTACCGCCGCTCGGCGGAGCTCGCCGCGGCCGTCGGCCCGTACGACGGCTACGCGCGCAACGCCGACGCGCACAAGCGCGTCATGCGCAAGCACGCCGCGGCCAACGACCAGGTCCGCACCCTGGACGAGGTGGACAAGGCGATCCACACCGAGGCCACCCGCGAGTGGGCCGAGGTCCTGCGCCTCGGCGAGAAGAACGGCTACCGCAACGCCCAGGCCTCGCTCCTGGCGCCGACCGGCACCATCGGCCTGATGATGGACTGCGACACCACCGGCATCGAGCCGGACCTGGCGTTGAAGAAGTTCAAGAAGCTCGTCGGCGGCGGCTCCATGGAGATCGTCAACCACACCGTGCCGCGCGCGCTGCGCAAGCTCGGCTACCCCGGCGAGCAGGCCGAGGCGATCATCGCCTTCATCGCCGAGCACGGCCACATCGTCGACGCCCCCGGCCTCAAGCGCGAGCACTACGAGGTGTTCGACTGCGCGATGGGCGAGCGGTCGATCAGCCCGATGGGCCACGTCCGGATGATGGCGGCGACCCAGCCGTTCCTGTCCGGCGCGATCTCCAAGACCGTCAACATGCAGGAGACGGCGACCGTCGAGGACATCGAGAAGGTGTACTTCGAGGGCTGGAAGATGGGCCTGAAGGCGCTCGCCATCTACCGCGACAACTGCAAGGTCGGCCAGCCGCTGTCGGTCGCCAAGAAGAAGGCGGAGCCTGTCGCGGCGGCCCCGGTCGTCGCCGCTCCCGCTGTTCCCGCGGCCCCGGCCCGTCCGGTGCGCAAGCGGCTGCCGAAGAAGCGTCCGGCCACGGTCACCCGCTTCTCCGTCGCGGGCGCCGAGGGCTACATGACCGCTTCGTCCTACCCCGACAACGGGCTGGGCGAGGTGTTCCTGAAGCTCGGCAAGCAGGGCTCCACCCTTGCGGGCGTCATGGACGCGTTCTCCATGGCCATCTCCATCAGCCTCCAGTACGGGGTGCCGCTGGAGACGTGGGTCGAGAAGTTCACCAACATGCGCTTCGAGCCCGCGGGCATGACCGACGACCCGGACATCCGGATGGCGACGTCCTTCATGGACTACATCTTCCGCCGGCTGGCGCTGGACCACCTGCCGTACGAGTCCCGCGCCGAGTTGGGCATCTTCTCGGCCGAGGAGCGCGCGCTCCAGGTGTCCGGTGAGGACCCGGCGTCCCTGCACACCACCGAGGACGTCGCGGCCCTCGCCCAGTCGGCCCCGGTCGACCAGGCCCCGGCCCAGCCCGCCGTGGCGGCCCCGCCCGTCATCCAGATCCAGTCCGCCCCCGTCGACGCGACCGAAAGCCACGGCCGCCGCACCGCCGACGCCCCGATGTGCATGACCTGCGGCACCAACATGCGCCCCGCAGGCTCCTGCTACGTCTGCGAAGGCTGCGGCTCCACCAGCGGCTGCAGCTGACCGTTCCCGCACCACCCGAAGGGGCGCCGACGACCGTCGGCGCCCCTTCGCCGTCTCTCCTCGGCAGTCGAGGAAGTGGCTCGGTCGGTCAGGAGATCCGGCGTATCCGCCCGAAACGCTTCGGGCGGGGAGACATCCGGTCGCCTTGTGCGGGTGTTCGGGTTGAGGTGTCAGTGGGTGGGAGGGAGAGGGTGGGGGCGTGGATGAGGGGATGACCGTGGCGCAGGTGGCTCGGCTTGTCGGGGTTTCGGCTCGGACCTTGCGGTTCTGGGCTGAGGCCGGGGTCGTGGAGCCTTCCGGTAGGTCGGGAGGCGGGTATCGGCTGTTCGATGCCGAGGCCGTGGCCCGGGTGGAGCTGGTGGCGACGCTGCGAGGGCTGGGGATCGGGCTGGACGAGGTCCGGCGGGTGCTCGCGCGGAACGCGACCGTGGCCGAGGTGGCGAGCGCGCATGCGCGGGCGCTGGACGCCGAGATCCGGGTGCTCAGGCTGCGCCGGGCGGTCCTCTCGTCCGTGGCCCGAAGGGACGGAACCGTGGAGGAGATGAGAGTGGTGCACGAGTTGGCGCGGCTGTCGGCGCGGGAGCGGCAGCGGATGATCGACGGGTTCGTCGCGGAGATCGTCGAGGGGATGGCGGCGGACGCGCCCGCGCGGGGCATCGCCGAGAGCATGCGGCGGCTGCCCGCGGACCTGCCCGACGACCCGACGCCCGAGCAGGTGGACGCCTGGGTGGAGCTGGCCGGGCTGGTCGGCGACCCCGCGTTCCGTGCCCGGGTCCGGGAGATGGCCGTCGCCGGGAAGGGCGCCGAGGAGCTGGAACACGGGCCGGACCACCACCTGGTGGTCGAGCACGCCGGGAAGGCGCTGGCCGACGGGGTCGCGCCGGAGTCGGCGGCGGGCCGGGAGGCGCTCGGGCGGATCGTCCCGGAGGACACCCCGGCCGAGGTCAGGGCCCGGATCCTGGAGCAGCTCGAGCTGTTCGCCGACGCGCGCGTCGAGCGGTACTGGCAGCTGCTCGGCGCGCTCAACGGGTGGCCGCCGCGGGAGCCCGCGGTCCCGGCGTTCGCCTGGTTGATCGAGGCGCTGCGCGCGCACTGAACGCGGGAGGAGAAAGGAGCCCGGCGCCGGGGAGAGTGCGGCGCCGGGCCCCGCCCCCCGGCGGCTCGGAGGGGGTCTCAGACGACGGAACGGCCCAGGCGCATGCGGCGCCGGAAGTCCCAGAGGTAGACGTTGAAGGGGAACCGCCGGGCGACGGGCGGAAGCGCGCGGTTGAGGCTCGCCGAGGCGTGCACGAACTTGTCGAACAGCGCCTGGGACCGGGCGGTCCAGGGGAGGCCGAGCTCGTCGCGGAACTCCTGCGGGAGGAAGCCCGTGGTGATGAACCGGGAGAGCGGGCCGAGGGCCGCGCTGACGGGTCCCGGCAGGAATTCCAGGCCCGCGAGGTCGCGGAGGAAGCCCCGCGTGTACTCGTCGGTCGTCAGCGCGCCCAGGGCGTCGTTCCAGTACTTGGCGAACGCCTCGCGGTCGGCCGGCCACAGGTCGCGGGGGACCTGGAGGCTGGTGGCCAGGCGGGAGGAGTGCTGGTACAGCTCCTCCCACTCGCCGTCGGTGAAGGTCAGCTCCAGGGCGGTGATCATGTCCTCGGTGCCCTTGTAGAGGCACGCGGCGACCCACAGCTGGAGTTCGCGGTCGAACGCGTTGTACTTGACCTTGTCGCCGGGCTTGGAGACGACCTGGCGGTGCGCCCGGTTGATCTCCTCGCGCATGTAGGCGCGTTCGGCGGAGGTGCCGTGGGTGGCGACGGCGAGGAAGGTGAGGGTGGTGCGCAGGCGCTTGATCGGATGCCTGTCGATCCGGCCGCTCTCCACCCGGCTCTCCGCGACTCCGTAGCCGACCTTGATGTTGGACAGCTGCATCAGCACGTTCGGGAGACCGAGAGCCATGGCGTACCAGCTCAGGGTCGCCTGGACCGCGCGGGGGACGGGACCGTCCTCCTGGACGGGCTGGTCCTTCGGCAGGGGCGAGACGGGGCTCGTCATGTGGATTCCTCCGGGTGGGGTGGCACCGGACGGACTCACGGTCACATAGTAAGTGACCACTTGCAACATGGTCCGCGTCACACTTCCATGCCATTACGGAGTGTCTTCGCTTCATGTCGGTGTGTGGTCGCCGTAGGATGGCGGGCGACGCGGGGCCGTGCATGGCGCGCTACGGCTCCGGGTGCTATTTAAGGGGGCGTGGGTGTCCACGCCCCCTTTTCCCTTTTCTTCCCCTAGGGGCGTTCTCCTCCTCCAGGGTTCCCGGGCGTCCCTATGTCGCGCACTCCTCGGGCCCTGGGATGATGGCCCGCGTGGCTGCCGGATACGAGGTCGAGGAACAACTGCGCGCGGCGGGCGCGAAGCGCGTCGCCGGGATCGACGAGGTGGGCCGCGGCGCCTGGGCGGGACCCGTCGTGGTCTGCGCGGCCGTCACGGACTTCGGCCCGCCGCCCGAGCTGCCCCGCGGCAAGCGCCCGCCGGTCCGGCTCACCGACTCCAAGCTGCTCAGCGCCGCGCACCGGTCCGCCTTCGCCGAGGTCCTGCCCGGCTGGCTGAGCGGCTGGGCGCTGGGCGAGGCGTCCGCA
This sequence comes from Actinocorallia herbida, assembly GCF_003751225.1. NCBI lineage: Bacteria > Bacillati > Actinomycetota > Actinomycetes > Streptosporangiales > Thermomonosporaceae > Actinocorallia > Actinocorallia herbida. Next base: position 7,660,164 of record NZ_RJKE01000001.1, on the reverse strand, counting down.
CGCGAGATCGACGAGCTGGGCATGACCGCGGCCCTGCGCAAGGCGGCCGTGCGCGCGCTGGAAGCCCTTCCCGAACGCCCCGACATGGTGATCGTCGACGGCGGGCACGACTTCCTCGGGGCTCCGTGGAGGGTGCGCACCGAGGTCAAGGCCGACCAGCGGTCGGTGACGGTCGCGGCGGCATCGGTCCTCGCCAAGGTTTACCGCGACAGGTACATGGCGGAGCTGCCCGGCGGAGCCGAGTACGGCTTCGCCGACGGCTCGGGTTATCCCTCGCCGGTCCACACCGCCGCGCTGGAGCGGCTCGGGCCCACCGAGCACCACCGCCTCTCCTGGTCGTATCTGGACGATCTGCCCCGCTGGCGCCATCTCAGGGTGCACCGGGATCCACTCGCCGGAGAGGGACAGCTCAGCCTCATGTGACGCCCGGGACACGCCCCTGGCACGGTTCGCCGGACCACCCCGGAGATCGCCCGATGGTGCCCGTGGGACGGGTGTGGCCGACGATCCGATCGCGGAGTGATCCAGCCTACGAAAATCGCGGTAGCGGGGTGTGGCGCTGGACTCGCGGCCGGTCAGGGGTCAGGCTGTCGGTTCAAGATGGGAGCGTCGGGACGAATCGTGATCCGCCCGCCCACAAGAGCGGCGCGGGACCTTTTCGAGCGCGCCCGAGGCGGATATTTTCGGATGCACTCTGGTCTCAGGCGGCTCGCGGGGATCTTGTTGCTGGCGGTCTGCCTCACCGTCGCGGTGACAGCGGAACTGCCGGTGCCGGGCACCCTGGTGGGAGCCATCGTCGCGCTGGTGGTGGTCGATCTGACGCTTCGCTCCCCGGCCGGAACCGCCGTGCTGGCGGTGACGGCATGCTGGCTCGCCCTCGTGGTGCCGCTTTCGCGGATGTACCCCGAGGGGGCCTATCAGGGTCTCGTCCTCGCCCTGCTCGCCCTTCCCGTCGCGGTGGCCTCCCTGCGGCTGCGCGGTTATGTGCCCTGGCGGAGCGCGCTGTGGGCGCTGGCGGTCGCCGGGCTGCTCACCGCGGCGCTCGCCGATCTGGCGCCCCGGCTGCACGCCGGACCGGCCTGGGCGGGCGCGGTCCTGGTGCTGGCCTACCGGTGGGACCGCGCGCGACGGGTCGTCGCGGCCGACTCCTACGACTCCGGCTGGGTCGAGGAGGCGGCGCCCGCGCCGGTTCCCGTGCGGGCGCCCGTGCCGGAACCGCCGCCCGCGCCGCCCCCGATCCTCGTCCCGGCGCCGCGGCCGCCCGCCGCGGAGCCGCGGCCCTCGGTCGCCGCGGCGCTCGCCGAACTCGAGGACATGATCGGGCTGGCGCCGGTGAAGCGGCAGGTCCGCTCCATCGCCGCCTCGATCGAGGCCGCGCATCTGCGGGCCGAGGCCGGGGTGCCGATCGAGAAGCCGCTGCGGCACCTGGTGTTCGCCGGGCCCTCCGGCACCGGCAAGACGACGGTCGCCCGGACCCTCGCCACGATCTTCTACGCCTTCCGGCTGCTCCCTTCCGCCCGGGTCGTCGAGGTGCACCGGGCCGACCTGGTGGGGGAGTACCTGGGCGCGACCGCGATCAAGACCAACGAGGTGGTGGACTCCGCGGTCGGCGGGGTCCTGTTCGTCGACGAGGCGTACTCGCTGGTCAACGCGGGCGACGGCCAGGCCGACAGATTCGGCAACGAGGCGGTCCAGGCGCTGCTGAAACGCGCCGAGGACGACCGGGACAACCTCGTCATCATCCTCGCGGGCTACGAGACGGAGATGGACGAGTTCCTGGACTCCAACCCGGGGCTCGCCTCCCGGTTCGGGACCCGCGTCCTGTTCCCCAGCTACCTGCCGGAGGAACTGCTGGCGATCTGCCGGACGCACACCGAGGCGCGCGGCGACCGGCTGTCGGCCGACGCGCTCGACCATCTCTCCGGGTGTTTCGAGGAGATCCGCCGCCGCGGCATCGTCGACCAGCTCGGCAACGGCCGCTTCGTCCGCTCGCTCGCCGAAGGCGCCTCGCGCGCCCGCGACCTGCGCGTGGTCTCCCGCAGCGCGCACCCTTCGGCCGCCGAACTCGTGACGATCCGGGCCGAAGACGTGCGGGCCTCCTACGACGAGCTGACCGCCCGCTACCGCGGCTACGCCGAGACCCCGACGCTGGAGGAGGCGCTCGGTTCGCTCGACGGCATGATCGGACTGGAGCCGGTGAAGCGCCAGGTCCACCAGATCGCCGCGCAGCTCCAGGTCAGGAGGCTGCGCGCGGCCCAAGGTCTGCCCGCCCAGCCGCCGATGCGGCACTTCGTCTTCACCGGCCCGCCGGGCACCGGCAAGACGTCCGTCGCGCGGGTGCTCGGCCGGATCTTCGCCGCGCTCGGCCTGCTCAGCCGGCCCGACGTGGTCGAGGTCAGCCGGGCCGACCTGGTCGGCGAGCATCTGGGCGCGACGGCGCTCAAGACGAACCGGGTGATCGACTCCGCGCTCGGTGGGGTGCTGTTCGTCGACGAGGCCTACAGTCTGATCGGCACCGGGTACTCCGGCGGCGACGCGTTCGGCCAGGAGGCGGTGCAGACCCTGCTGAAACGTGCCGAGGACGACCGGGACAACCTCGTCGTGGTCCTCGCCGGCTATCCGCCGGACATGGAGCGGCTGCTCGCGGCCAACCCAGGGCTGGCCTCGCGCTTCGACACCCGCGTGCCCTTCCCGTCGTACGGTCCGGACGAACTGCTGCGCATCGCGGTGACGCTCGCCGCGGAGAACGGCGACCACTGGGCCGACGACGCGCTGGACGACCTCGCGCTGGTGTTCCAGCGCGCGTGCGGCCAGGGCGCGATCGACACGCTCGGCAACGCGCGCTTCGCCAGGACCGTCTACGAGCGGTCCTGCGCGGCGCGCGACGTGCGGGTCTCCGCGCTGCCCGCGCCCACCACCGACGACCTGACGACGCTCGTCCAGGGGGACATCCGCGGCGTCGAGTGACGTGCCTGTGCGCTCTCCCGCGGCCGGGCGTTGTACCGTTCGCCAATGATCGAGGTGCTGGCGGGCGGGGCGCTGACGACGGTGCAGGACCTGGGACGGACGGGGCTGGCCCATCTGGGCGTGCCCCGGGCGGGCGCGGCGGACCGGGAGAGCCTGGCGCTGGCCAACCGGCTGGTCGGCAATCCCGAGGACGCCGCGGGCCTGGAGCTGACGTTCGGCGGCGCGCGGCTGCGGTTCGTGCGCCCGGCGTGGGTGGCCGTCACCGGTGCGCCACTGGAGTGGGCGGTGGACGGCAGGGGGCAGGGCTGCCTCGGGCCGTGCTTCGTGCCCGGGGGCGCGGTGGTGCGGTTCGGGGCGCCGGAGCGGGGCCTGCGCAGCTATCTCGCCGTGCGCGGAGGCATCGCGGTGCCTCCGGTGCTCGGCAGCAGATCGACCGACCTGCTCTCGGGACTCGGTCCGAAGCCGCTCGCCGAAGGCATGACGCTGCCGGTGGGCAAGGTGGTCGGGGGCTTCGAGGGGGTGGACGTCGCCCCGCGCGCGCCGCTGCCCGCCGCGCCCGTGCTCGCGGTGGTGCCGGGACCGCGGGCCGACTGGTTCACCCCCGGCGCGCTCGGCACCCTGCTCGGCGCGCGCTACACCGTGACCGACCGGAGCAACCGGGTCGGGGTGCGGCTGGACGGCCCGGTGCTCGCCAGGGCCCGTACGGACGAACTGGCGAGCGAGGGCATGGTGACGGGCGCGCTCCAGGTGCCCCCGGACGGCAAGCCGATCCTCTTCCTCGCCGACCACCCCACGACCGGCGGCTATCCGGTGATCGCCGTGGTGGCCGAGGCGGATCTGGGGCATGCGGCGCAGCTGCGGCCGGGCGACGAGGTGTCGTTCCGCCGCGCCCGCTGAGCGGTCTCTTCAGGGTTCGGCGGGCCAAGCGCGCAACGAGGCCCGCAGCGCGGCCGCACGGATCCGCTCCCGCGCGCCACGGGCCCGCAGGGCGGCTCCGCGAGCGTGCGACGAGGCGGACAGGGCCGTTCCCCGGATCCGCCCCCACAGGGCGGTCTGGGCCGCCCGCAGAGCCTGGGCGCCCGCGCCGCGGGCCTTGCGCGATACCGTGCGGCCGATCCGATGCGCCGCCCGGTCACCTGTCGTCGAGATCATGCGCGCGACGCTACGTGACCCCTCCGACACTTTCGCGGAACCGCACCCGGTCACCCGGCTCCAGCAGGGACGGAGGGTCGCGGTCGACGTCCCACAGCCGCAGGCCGGTGCGGCCGATCAGGCGCCATCCGCCCGGCGACGCCGACGGGTAGACCGACGTGTACGGCCCGGCGATCGCGACGGATCCGGCCGGTACCGACGTGCGCGGGGTCTCCTTCCGGGGCACGGTCAGCGAGCCGTCCAACCCGGTCAGATAGCCGAAACCAGGAGAGAACCCCAGATAGGCCACGGTGTACTCGGCCGCGGCATGCCGCCGTACGACCTCCGGGACCGACAGGCCCGTCAGCTCGGAGACCTCGGCCAGATCGGCCCCGTCATAGACGACGGGCACCTCGACGAGCCGTCCGCCGGCCTCGGCCGCGCGGACCTCCAGCGCGGCGATGCGGCCCGCCGCGTCCCCGACCGGCCCGGTGAACACCACGAGGAGGGTCCGCTCGCCGGGCACGATCTCCGCGACGCCGGGGAGCCCCGCGGCCGCCACCGCGGCCCGCAGCGCGTGCGGCGCGTCCGTCTCCACCAGCAGCGCGCGGTCGCCCGCGGGCCGGATGTCCATCAGGCGAACGGGATGATCTGGACGCCCGCGTCGCTCAGCGCCCGCCGCACCGACCTGGCCAGCTCCACCGCGCCCGGGGTGTCCCCGTGCACGCAGATCGACCGCGCCGAGACCGGCACGACCGTCCCGTCGATCGCCTCGACCTCCCCCGAGACGGCCATGCGCACCGCGCGCTCGGCGACCTTCTCCGGATCCCGGACGACGGCCACCGGGGAACGCCGAGAGACCAGGGTCCCCTCCGGCGTGTAGGCCCGGTCGGCATAGCACTCGGCGACGGTCTGGAGGTCGTCGTGGACCTCGGCCAGCACCGATCCCGGCAGGGTCAGGACGGGCAGCGAGGCGTCATAGGCCAGCACCGCCTCGGCCACCGCCATCGCCTGTTCCCGGTCATGGACGATCCGGTTGTACAGCGCGCCGTGCGGCTTCACGTAGGAGACCCGCGTGCCGCAGCTCCGGGCGATCCCGTCCAGGGCCGCGAGCTGGTAGAGGATCTCCGCCGCCAGTTCCTCGAACGGCACGTCCATCGCGCGGCGGCCGAACCCGGCGAGATCCCGGTAGGAGACCTGGGCGCCTACCGTGACGCCCCGCGCCTGGGCCGCCCGGCACACCGTGCGCATGATCAGCGGGTCGCCGGCGTGGAACCCGCAGGCGACGTTCGCGCTCGTGACGACCGACAGCAGCGCGGTGTCGTCGCCCAGTTGCCAGGCGCCGAAGCCCTCGCCGAGATCGGCGTTGAGGTCGATGGTCCGCAGGTCCATGACGGTGGGCCTCCTGCCCAGGTCGACGGCCCTGCCCGCGACCAGCCTGTCGCTCATCCGTACACCTCCTCGCGGACCTGGCCGACCTCGGTCACCGGCGCCCACGCCTGGTAGACGCCCCGGTCGAAGTACTCCAGGCCGAGCGCCTCGGCCGTGAGGGCGCTGCCGCCGGTGTACTCCACCCGCAGCCATCCGTCGTGCTCGCCGATGATGAGGAACGGCTCGTCCCGCCACACGCAGCGGGTGACCACGTACTTGAGCTGGTCGACCTCCCACGCGGGGACGACCTTGACGAACCTGCCCGGAGCCGCGGCGGTGAAACCGATCCGGGGGTCCGCCGAGTACAGCCTGACCTCGCCCTCGCCGGGCGCGCAGGCGTACTCCTCGCCGTGCCACATCGTGAAATATCCGTCGCGCATCTACACCGCCGCCCATCGCGTGCCGTCGGCGTCGAACAGGGCGACCAGGACCCGGCGGCCCGACCTGTCGAGCCGGTAGATCTCGGCGCCGTGCGGCAGCCGCTGGCTGTCGACCTTGAACTCGGGGATCGCCGTGCCGAGGCCCGGCGCGAACCCGTTGCCCTCGAACGGCGGATGCTCCACCACCCAGCCGCCGGGCATGCGGCCCATCGCCGCCTCGTCGGGGCCGCCGAACGGGGTGCGCAGGGGGCCGCCGAACCTGGCGTGCCAGCGCAGCACGTGCACCGCGTCGTCGTCGGGGGAGAAGGTGGACGCCCGCCCGTGGCCGAGGCCGAGCGCCGCGTACAGCTGCTTGGGCGTGGTCAGAGTCAGGACGTCGGCCACGCGGTGGACGTACCCGGCGACGCGGTCGTACCCGCCCTCCAGGTAGTGGACGACCAGCGGGTGCGGCAGCACCTTCTGCATGACGAGCCGGGAGGAGACCCCGCCCGCGAGGCGCGTGAGCGTCAGCGAGTCCAGGTATCCGGCGCTCGGGAGACCGTCGTCCACGGCGAGCTGCCAATGCGGCTGCGGCCAGTCGGCCACCAGCGCGCGCAGCTCCGTGGCCGCGTGCGGCTCGTCAGGCGGCGAGGTGAACGCGCGCAGGTACACGCCGTCGGAGTAGATGACGGTGCCCGTGACGTACAGCTCCGCGCCTTCCAGGACGTTCAGGTAGCCGTCCCGGTCGGAGTTGGCCTTGGCCTCGGCCAGGCGCAGCGCCGTGCGGTTGGGCGTCTTGGCGTGACCGCCCGCGACGGGCACGTCCCCGGCGGGCGGCTCCGCGTGACGCGCGTCGGGGCGGGGGACGTCGGCGAGGGTCGCGCCGGCCGGGGAGGGGCCGTCCGTGACGGCGGCGAACCGCGCGGTGTCCTCCCCGGGCCCCGAGGCGGCTTCGTCGCGGGGGAACCCGCGGTCGGCCATGGTGACGCCCGGGTCGCCCGACGACGGGAAGGCGAAGGACCCCGACGTGAGGGGGTCGTCCTCGCGGGAGGGCTCGGCGGCGGGTCGCGGGAAGGAGAACGAACCGGACGTGAGGGGGTCTTCGTCCGGACCGGGGCCGGCCGGGCGCGGCACGTCGGCGGTGGTCATGCCCGGGTCCCCCGACGGCGCGGGAAAACCGAACGAGCCCGACGTGAGGGGGTCGTCCTCCGGGTAAGGCGGCCGCGCGTACAGGTCGTCGGTGACCGGAGGGAAGGAGTACGACCCGGACGCGCCGGGGTCGCCCTGCCCGGACGGCGTCGTGGGCGGGAAGGAGTAAGCGCCCGACGTGAGGGGGTCGTCCTGCGCCGGCGGCTTCGAAGGCCGGAAGGAGAAGGACCCGGACGTCAGGGGATCCTCCTGCGCGGGCGGCGTCGTGGGCGGGAAGGAGAAGGACCCGGACGTCAGAGGGTCTTCCTGCGCGGGCGGCCTCGTCGGCGGGAAGCTGAACGAGCCCGAAGCCAGGGGGTCGTCCAGGTCGGAGGTTCCGTACGACGGCAGCGCGTAGGGGTCCTCCCGAGGGACGCTGAACGAGCCCGAGGTGAGGGGGTCGTCGTCGAGGGGAGGGAGAGGCGGAAGGGAGTAGGCGCCCGTCGAGGAGTCGAACTCCGAAGGCGCGGCAGACCGCGGTGGGGAAGGCGAGACCGGACGGGTCGCCGGAGGGCCGTCGTCGGCGCGGACCGCCGGGAAGTGCGACGTGTCCGCGGTCGTCAGCAGCGGGTCGTCCTCCGGACGGTAGGGCACCGAAGGCTCCGGCGCGGGGTCCGCCCAGGAGACGTCGCCGAACGGGGACCCGTAGCCGGGCGCGGGGGACGCCGCCTCGGGGAAGGGATCCCGGACCGGGGGCACGGCCGACAGCCGGGGCGGGACATCGGGCAGCGGCGGCGGGACGTGCTTCTCCGTGGCGCGTCCGGCCTCGGCCGGCTCGATGCCGAACTCCGTCAGCTCGAGGAAGACGCCCCCGCGGAACGACTCGTAAGCGAGCTCGTCGGGGCTGTCGGCCCGTTGGACATCGCGCAGCGCGATCGTCATCAGGGTCGCCACCTCGCGGAAGCCGTCCGGCGGCGAGGAGAAGGTCAGGTCGAACGACCAGTTGCCGAAGGTCTCGGGCCGCTGCCAGCCGATGTCGGCGAGCCTGTCCTCGGCGACCGGGTCGAAGCGAAGGGCGGCGCTGAGCACGGAACTGCTGACCGCCTCGGCGTGGAGCAGGTCGCCCGTACGGAACGCCTGCACGTAGTGGCTGCCCTCGGCGCGCCGGTGGACGACGAGGACCATGTGCGAGTCGAGTCCGGCAAGCTCGCGGGCCAGCCGCTCGGCGAATTCTCCCCAGTCCATGGCCTACTGCGCCCGGGAGGTCTCGGTCCAGCGGCCGCTCACGCCGTCGAACACGGCGATCAGGCCGGTGTCGGACCACAGCTGCGCGCCGTGCGGCAGCCGGATCGGCAGCCCTGGCGCGGGTGGCAGCACCTGGGCGTCCACCGCGGACACCCGGCCCGCGGTGCGGCGCATGTCGGCGAGCCGCTGGACCGACGTCGCGTCGAAGCGCATCTCGCTCGGCAGCCCCGGGTTGACGGTGAGCTGCCAGGCCGGATCGGGCCAGCCTCCCGCCAGCCCCAGCACGTCGGTGCGGTGGTGCGGCCCGGCGTATCCGGCGGCGTCCTGCGCGGCGGGCGAGGTGAACGCCAGGACGTGCACCGCCCCGTCGTGCAGGACGGTGCGATAGCCCACCTGGCCCGCCCCGGTCAGCGGCAGCAGCAGCTCCGCGCCGATCAGGACGTCGAAGTAGGTGACGTGGTCATCGCGTCTTCGGGCGTCGGTGAGGACGTCTTCCACGGTCGGCTCCCGGGTAGGGACGGGCGCGGAGATGGGCGCGGGCGCGCGGCGGCGGCCCGCCGCCTGGGCGGAGGCGATGCCGAAGCGCGGCAGGTCGATCTGCCCGGTGCCGTGCCGATGGAACGACTCGTACACCAGGTCCAGAGGCCGCCGGACGCCTTGGACGTCGCGCAGCGCGGTCACCATCATGTCGGCGAGCAGGGTGAACGCGCCGGGCCCGGAGTCGGGCGGCAGCTCCGTCCACCAGTTGGCGGGCGACCAGTCGGCCGTGGGGGGCCGCCAGCCGGCCTCGGTGAGGATCTCCTCGTCCGACGGGCCGAGCAGCAGCGGGCCGTCGAGGAAGTTGTTGCTGACCGACTCGGCGTAGAGCCTGTCGGGTTCGCGCATCGCCTGCACGTAATGACGGCTCTCGTCGTGCTCACGGACGATGAGGATCGTGTCGCGGTCGAGGGTCGACAGCTCAAGGGCGAACCGCTGGGCGAACTCCGACCACTCCAAGGCGATTCTCCCTTTCACGCTGTGGGGCATCCCCCTGGACGTCCAGCGAATGATCCCGATGCGCTGTCACTCTGGCAACCGGGCGGCCACAGTCTAAAGGTCTTCCGCCCGTATCTTCCGGAGAGCCCGTCGCAGACCGGGACGGTCTCGGTCGAAACGCACGACGAGGCGCATCAGCCCGTGCACCACGAGGTGACGCTGGCCGCCCTCGTCGAGCAGTCGCTGCGTCGTCTCCCACAGTTCGGGAGGGTCACCTTTCCACAACCGGTCGGCCAGCCGCTCGTATCCGTCGAGTTCGGCCTCGGTCGCGCCCGGATGCTCATAGGCGAGCATGACCCTCCGGTCGGCGGCGTCGGCGGGATCGAGCCCGGCCAGCTCCCCGGTGAGGAACGGCAGCGCGAAGGCCCGCCGGGGCAGCGCCTCCAGATCGCCGTCGGGCAGCAGCTTCTCCACCAGCGCCCGGTCCAGTCCGGAGGCCGCCGGATCCCGGTAGGCCTCGCCGAACTTGTGGGTGGCGTCCCACACGGCGTCCAGGGTCGCCCGCACGCCCTCGTCGGGAAGATTCGTGCGGCGGGCCGCCCAGCGCACCCACGCCGCCAGCACGTGCGGCATCGCCTCCTGCTCCGACGGGCTGAGGAACACCTTGCGGGGCAGCCAGTCCAGCAGGAACATCTCGCACTTGATGGGGCTGACGCGCAGCGGACGGCCGAAGTCGCGGGCGCACCCGTAGTCGATGATCCGGTCGACGCACCGGCCCGCGGCGGCGAGGTCGGACAGTTCGCCCGCCTCCTCCGACGCCAGGAACCGGGCGCCGATCGTGGCCCTGCGGTCGGCGCTCCACCTCGGGAGCGGCGGCTTGAACCCGCCGAGAGGCAGCACCTTCACCCGGGCGCGCAGCAGCGCGTTATAGGACGCGAAGGAGTCGCTCACCGGAGCGTCGCGCAGGGATCCCGTCAGTTCGAGCGCCGGTTCCAGCAGTGCCCTGGCCTCACGCGGGTCGATCTCGGTGAACTCCATGAGCGGGCTGGACCGTGCCTCCGCACGGCAGTGGTCGAGCAGGCGTTCCACCTGAGAGGACACCCACGCGTCCCGGACGAGGCCGTTGTCGGCCGGGGCGTCGAAGCGCCCGCCCATGTTCTCGTCCACCAGGACGACGAGCGCGTGCTCTTCCTCGCCCCCGTACGTGAAGGTGCAGATGACCGTCTTCTGGTCGCCGTAGACGTCCCGGGAGAGATAGGCGGCGGCCGGCGCCACGAGACCCATCCGGTCCGCCCAGGTCGGCCTCGCCACGCCCATGCCCATCAACCGCAGCGCGCCCCGTTCCGCCTTCGGCGCCTGGCGCGGCGTGCCGAGATTGGCCACCCCGGACAGCAGCGCGAGCGCCGCGGGAGTCGCCGAACGGATCGCGTGGTCGAGCAGCGCCTCGCCGACGACCTTCTCCAGATCGCCCTGCCCGGATCTGCCGCCGTACCAGGCGCCCAGGATCTCGCTGACGATCAGCTCGGCGTCCAGCGGACTGCGGACGGCGAGCAGTTCGCGAGCGTGCACGAGCATGTCGTCGAAGATCCCCGAGATCTCCTCGGCGCGGCGCGGACTCACGTTCAGCCACTGTACTTGGTCACGGCCGCGCCGCTCCGGCGATCGGGCGCTTTCCCGCCCGGTGGGCGGGGTGCTGGATCAGCGGGGGTTCCGGACAGGAGCGGGGGAGCGCTTCATAATGGAGGGCATGGTGGAACTGCGACTTGCCCAGGATCCGGAGGCCGACGCGCTGCTGGCGCGCAGCCCTCTCGCGGCGCTCACCGGCATGCTGCTCGACCAGCAGGTGCCGATGGAGCGGGCGTTCGGCGGGCCGCTGACGATCGCGCGCCGGATGGAGGCCGCGGATCTGGACGCGCACGAGATCGCCGCGTGCGATCCCGAACGGTTCGCCGCGCTCATGGCCCGGACGCCGGCGGTGCACCGCTACCCGGGGTCGATGGGCAAGCGCGTGCAGCAACTGTGCGCCTACCTGGTCGAGCACTACGACGGCGACGCCTCGGCCATCTGGGCGGACGTCCCGGACGGGCGCACCCTCCTGCGCAGGCTCAACGAACTGCCAGGTTTCGGCAAGCAGAAGGCACAGATCTTCCTGGCGCTGCTGGGCAAGCAGTTCGGCGTGACGCCGGAGGGCTGGCGCGAGGCGGCGGGCGCGTACGGGGAAGAAGGGTCTCACCGTTCGGTGGCCGACATCACCGGCCCGGAATCGTTGGTCAAGGTGCGGGAGTTCAAGAAGGCGGCCAAAGCCGCGGCCAAAAGCCAGGGCTGATCCCGATACCGGCGAGTTGGGGGTACCGGGGACGTCCCGCGTTCTAGGATCTCGGGGCGGTTCGCGCCATGGCGCCCGTAGGAGGGGACGACTAGGGTGACATTGACCGGCTGGGCCCGACGAGACGGGTGGTTGTGCAACCGCGCGCACCTCGGGATGATGAAGTGACTCCGACCGCTGTTGTGATGGAGGCGGGAGCGCTAACCTGCTCCCATTCACCCATAGTGATGGAAACTTGCCTCGCCGTAGGGCGTGAGTGGCACCGGAGGTGGCGGCGATGAGCACCGATACGTCTGTGCCCGGCCCGCGGGTCTCGGGCCTGGCGGCGTCCGACTCGGCGCTCTTCTCGACGCTGGTCCGCGAGGCGCCCATGGGCTTCGCGTTCTTCGACGCCGAGATGCGCTGCCGACGGGTCAACGACACCCTGGCCGACCTCCTCGGCGTCCCGGCCGATGATCTCGTCGACACCCTTCCCGCCGACCTGCTGCGCGAGGACATCGCGGCCACCGTGACCGCGCAGGTCGCCGAGGTCGTCTCCACCGACCGCGCCGTGGTGGACCGTGACTTCCGCTTCGCCGGCCCGAACGAGGGGGACACCGTCGGCTGCTGGGCGACGAGCTGGTTCCCCTCGCACGGCCCGGACGGCAAGGTGCTCGGTGTCGCGCTGATCGCCGTGGACGTCACCGAGCGCCGGCTGGACGAGGAGCAGATCCGTCGCAAGGAGGAGCGGTACAGGTCCCTGGTGGAGGCCTCCTCCCAGGTGGTCTGGGTGACCTCCCCGCGCGGCGAGGCCGTCGACGACGCGCCCGAGTGGCGCGCGATCACCGGCCAGACGCTGGAGGAGTACCGCGAGGGCGGCTGGCTGTCGGTCGTCCACGAGGAGGACCGACAGCGGGTCGAGACCTCCTGGCTGGAGGCGCTGGACGACAACCGCACCTTCCAGATCGCCTATCGCGTCCGCACCAAGACCGGCGCCTTCCGCCAGTACGAGGTGCGCGCCGTCCCGATCAAGCGGGGCGAGCAGGTGGTCGAGTGGGTCGGCGCCAACACCGACGTCACCGGCCAGCGCGAGGCCGACGAGATGCGCGGCCGACTCACCGAGCAGCTCTCCGCCGCGGCCCTGCGCACCGCGCGCCTCCAGCAGGCCACCTCGATGCTGGCCGAGGCGCTGACGGTCTCCCAGGTGGTCTCGGTGATCACCGAGGTGGGCAGGTCGGCGATCGGCGCGGACCGCTCGTCGGTGGCGCTGCTGGACCACGACAAGTTCCGCCTCACCCTGATCTCCCCGGACGGCGCCGTGGAGGGCGAGGCGCCCATGGTGATCCCGGTCAGCGCGTCCACCTCCATGTCGGTGGCGGTCCGTGAGAGCCGCCCGTTCCTCGCCTCCACGCCCGCCAGCCTGCGGCAGCAGCTGGGCGGCGACGCGGATCTGGAAGGCTACCTGGCCGAATCCGATGAACGGGCCTGGGTGGGCCTGCCGCTGCTGATGGCGGGGTCGGCGATCGGCGCCCTGCGCTTCACCTTCACCCGCCCTCGGGAGATCACCGAGGAGGAGCGGGTCTTCCTGGAGGCCCTGGCCGGCCAGTGCGCGCTGGCGGTGGGCCGCGCGACCCTCTACGAGCAGGAGCACAAGACCGCGGAGACCCTCCAGCGCTCCCTGCTGCCCGACAGCCTGCCCCAGCTCGCCGGGATGCAGCTGGCGGCCCGCTACCACCCCGCGACCCGCCACGTGCAGGTCGGCGGCGACTGGTACGACGCCTTCCGGCTGGCCGACGACCGCCTCGCGATCGCCGTCGGCGACGTCATGGGCAAGGGCGTCCTCGCCGCGTCGGTGATGGGCCGGGTGCGCAACGCGCTACGGGCCCTGGCGCTCAACGACCCGCGCCCGGCGGCCGTGCTGGCCGGACTCGACCGCGTCTTCTCCGCGACCGAGCCGGAAGAGCAGTTCGTGACCTTGGCCTACGCGGTGATCAACCCGGAGACCGGCGCCGCGGTCGTGTCCAATGCCGGACACCCTCCGGCCCTCGTGGTCCGCCCCGACGGGCCGCCGTCGCTCGGGTTCGCCGAGCCAGGGACCCCTCTCGGATGGCCCTCCCAGCGACAGCAGTCAAGTTTTTCGGTCGAACCAGGCAACACTGTCGTGTTCTATTCCGATGGACTTGTCGAGAACCGTCGGCGCGGGGTCGACGTGGGCCTCGAGGAACTTCTCGGGGTGGCCGGGAACGCCCCGCCGGACGTCGTCCGTGACCCCGAGATCCTCGTGGATTACCTGGTCGACCAGATGCTCGCCGGGTATGACCAGGATGACGATGTCACGGTGCTCGCGCTCCATGTTCCACCCAGAAACACGGCGTAGTCCGTACGAAGGACCACTGGACTCCCCCTAAGGTGGTGTGTTAGCGGGCTCCGGGTACGATGCTCCTTCCCTGACGGGCCTGAGGAACGTGTCTGCAGTAGACACGGGCCGTCAAAGCCACACGTTCGTTCGAGAGGTATTTGTGTCGCCTGCCAGTTCTACCTCGAAGCCGTCCGAGCTGCACGACCTCGTCATCGAGCAGCTCCTCGAACGTGCCAGGACGCAGGGCTACATCGAGGCTGACGATGTACGCCGGACGTTCGAGGAGGCCGACATTCCGGTGTCGAAGGCCCCCGCCATCCTGCGGAGCCTGAGCAAGGAGGGTGTGACCGTCATGGTGACAGCTGCCGACTCCGCGGCGCCCAAGCGTCCGCGCAAGGCCGCCGCTCCACGCCGCCCCAAGACAGCAGCCGCCGCCAAGGAGAAGCCGGAAACGGTGACCGCGGTGGTGGAGGAAGGCGCGGAGGACAAGCCCGCCGCCGCCAAGCCGATCGCCAGGGCGGCGCGCAAGCCCAAGGCGCCTGCCGCCAAGCCGGCTGCCGCTCCCGGGGCGAAGAAGGCCGCTCCGGCCAAGCCCGTCAAGGCCGTCAAGAAGGCCGGTCCCGACGGGGAGGACGACGCCGAGGACCTTGAGGAGATCGAGGACCTCGACCTGTCCGACCTCGAGGCCGACGACGCCGTCGAAGAGACCGTCGAAGAGACCGAGGAGTCCGAAGAGGACGAGGAGCCCCAGGCCGGGGCCGAGGTCCCCAAGCCCCGCGCAGCGGGGGAGAAGGACGAGGAAGAGGGCTTCGTCCTCACCGACACCGACGACGACGAGGACGCCCCCGTCCAGCAGATCGTCGCCGCGGGCGCCACGGCCGACCCGGTCAAGGACTACCTGAAGCAGATCGGCAAGGTGCCCCTCCTCAATGCCGAGCAGGAGGTCGAGCTCGCCAAGCGGATCGAGGCCGGCCTGTTCGCCGAGGAGCGCCTGGCCAACGAGGTCGGCCGCCTCTCGGAGGAGGACCTCGAGGACCTCGAGTGGATCGCCGAGGACGGCCGTCGCGCCAAGAACCACCTGCTGGAGGCCAACCTCCGCCTGGTGGTCTCCCTCGCCAAGCGCTACACCGGCCGCGGCATGCTGTTCCTGGACCTGATCCAGGAGGGCAACCTCGGTCTGATCCGCGCGGTCGAGAAGTTCGACTACACCAAGGGCTACAAGTTCTCCACGTACGCCACCTGGTGGATCCGTCAGGCGATCACCCGCGCCATGGCCGACCAGGCCCGGACCATCCGCATCCCGGTCCACATGGTCGAAGTGATCAACAAGCTGGCCCGCGTGCAGCGGCAGATGCTCCAGGACCTGGGCCGCGAGCCCACCCCGGAGGAGCTGGCCAAGGAACTCGACATGACCCCGGAGAAGGTCGTCGAGGTGCAGAAGTACGGCCGCGAGCCGATCTCCCTGCACACCCCGCTGGGCGAGGACGGCGACAGCGAGTTCGGCGACCTGATCGAGGACTCCGAGGCGATCGTCCCGGCCGACGCGGTCAGCTTCACCCTGCTCCAGGAGCAGCTCCACTCGGTGCTCGACACCCTGTCCGAGCGCGAGGCCGGTGTGGTCTCGATGCGGTTCGGCCTCACCGACGGCCAGCCGAAGACCCTCGACGAGATCGGCAAGGTCTACGGCGTCACGCGTGAGCGGATCCGGCAGATCGAGTCCAAGACCATGTCGAAGCTCCGCCACCCGTCGCGTTCGCAGGTGCTGCGGGACTACCTCGACTGATTCGTCACCCGACGAACGATTCGATCACGGCGGGCCGTCTCCTGGAGACGGTCCGTCGTATTTTTTCGGATCATGCTCTCCAAAGCGGGGCGATTTACATGCTGTTTACGTAAGCGCACTTACCGAAGCTCCCGTGCTCCCTAGTCTCAGATTTCATGGGAGTGATGGAGGTTGACAGGGTGCACTTGCAGCCCGCGGGACACCGTCCTCGGGCCGAGCGCGTCATAGATGGACGCCCCTGGCATGACCCGATTCTGGATCAGGCCTGTGATGCCGTCCGCGAACGCTATCTGAGAGTCGCGGTCTCCGCCCTCTGGGAGACCCGAACCGATCCCGAGCTGCGCTCGTTGCGCGTGGAGTACCTGGCGAAGGCCGCGGTGGGCTGGAGCAAGGGCATCGAAGCGCTGCTCGCACACGATCCGCACAACCCCGACCTGCATCTCTGGCTGGGCCGCACGCTGATCGAGGAGGCGTGGCAGATCAGGCCCGCCGCCCGGTCGCGGTCGCAGCAGGCGGGCGGATACCAGGCGTTCACCAAGGCCCTGCACGAGGCGAGGATTCCGCTGAAGACGGCGGCCGAGCTGTTCCACGACGATCCGGTGCCGTGGGAGTCGATGCAGTGGCTCGCCCTGGGCCTGGAGACCGACGCCGACGACAAGACCGAACTGTGGAAGCAGGCGTCGTCCCGCTGGCCGACCCTTTATGGCGCGCACGTCGCCCGGGTGATCAGCCTTTCTCCGCAATGGGGAGGGGTCGCCGAGGAGATGTTCGATTTCGCCAGAGTGGCGATGAGCATGTCCTCGCGTGAAGATCCTCGTGCGGCTTTGATGCCTCTCGCATATTTCGAGTACTTCGTCCAGGAACGTTCCGGAATCATCAAGGGCTCGTCGTCCTGGTTCTCCGGCTCCGAGATCCGCGACGTGGAGGCCGCGGCCCGCGGCTGGCACGAGGGCCCCCGCCCGCACCCCCGCACGATCGAGGCGCACAACCTCTTCGGCGCGGCCTTCCACCTGGCCGACGCCCGCCGTCCCGCCCGCAACCACCTGCTGCGGACGCAAGGCAGGCCCGCTTCTCTGCCGTGGACCTACATCGGCGGAAACGTCGTCGACCAGTACGCCAAGGCGTGCAAGCACCTGAACCTGATGGACGGCTGAGGCCGGGCACCAAGGGCCCCGGAACCCGGGACCCCTTCACGGCAAGGGATCGCTGATCACCACGTCGATCCCGCCGCTCGTCGGCTCGACGGCATAGCCGAGCCGGGACAGGGCCTTGACCAGCTCTTCGACGGACGTCGCCGCGACGCCGTTGACCAGTAGGTCGCGGGCCACCGCGCCCCGGGTCGCCTTCGCCATGTGGCTGACGACCGAGCGCTTCACCACGCCGTCGACGACGCGCTCGCGGAGCACCCGTACGCCCACGGAGGGCCGCTTCCAGGCGGCCGCGTACGGTGCCGAGCGCATGTCGACCACGAGTTCGCCGGGCTGGATCGCCTCGTGCAGCGCCGGGCGCCACACGCCCGCGAGCGCGCCGAGTGACGGCGGCTTGACGCCCATCGCCAGCCGGTACGGCGGCACCCGGTCATCGGGCCGGAGCACCCCCCACAGCCCTGAGAAGATCAGGATCTTCGCGCGCGCCGCCTCGTCGAGGTCGGCGAGGCGCAGATTGTCGTAGAGCACGCCCGTGTAGAGCTCGGCGGCCCGCAGGGTCGGGGCGGTGCGCAGCTCCCGGTTGCGGGCGATCGCGTCGCGCTGCCCGTCGGTGAGGCCCAGGACGGCCTGAGCGTGCGCCTCGGGGCCGGAGCAGAGCTCCGTGAGCGACGCCAGGACCTTCGCCCGGACGGGCGTCAGCGCGGCGTAGGAGAGCGTCGAGAGGTCGAGGGGCGGGCCGGTCCCGGCCGTCGCCTTCCCCTCTGACGGCGGCAGGAGGATGAGCATCAGAAGATCTTAAAGCAGCACGAAGGGCCGTCCGGGGCGGACGGCCCTTCGTTGACCTGTCGGGCTGATCAGGACTTATGCGTGGTCGTCGCCGCGCAGTCGGTTCTCGGTCAGCTTGTCGGTTTCGTCATGGAGCTCAGCCCCCGAAGCACGGAGGGTCTCCCCGTACTTCCGGCCGTGGTGGGCGCAGAACAATAGATCCGCGCCACCGCTCAGGGTGGCACGCACATAAGCCTGGGCCCCACAGCGGTCGCAGCGGTCCTGCGCGGTGAGCGGCTTGGTCGGGGCAAGGGTTCCAGTCACGGCACCTTCCTCTGTACTCGGGGGTCGGTACTTAGGAGAACATCTAACCCGACCTGGGCGTTCCCAAAACCTCCTGCGCTACGCCGACAGCAGAAAGTGCCTTCTCCACCGAGGGTTCGCCACGATCCCACCACGCCCATGGCTCGTTTCAGTGACCGAAGACACAGAACTCGTTGCCCTCCGGATCCGCCATGACGGTCCAGCGGATCTCCGCGTCCTGCTCCCGGAGAACGCGCGCACCCGCTCTGACCAGGTCGGACACCTCTCCGGTGACGTCCCAGTGCAGCCGGTTCTTGAGGGTCTTGGGCTCCGGGACGGGCACGAAATCCCATGAGTCGAAGGGGGACTCGGGGATCTTCCGGACGGACCACCAGCCGTCCTCCTGCGCCGCCTCGGCGCCGAGGGCCGCCGCCCACCAGGCCGCCTGCGCGGCGGGGTCGGCGCTGTCGATGACGAGGGACCTGATCCGGCCCTCCGCCGGGCCGGGGAAGACGCAGAACTCCCCGCCCTCGGGATCGGCCATGACGGTCCATTCCGGTTCCCGCGCGAGGACCCGCGCCCCCAGGGCCTCCAGGCCCGCTATGCCGGTCGAGGGGAGGACGTCCAGGTGAACGCGGTGTTTGACGGTCTTGGCCTCGGGCACCCGGTTGATCCAGATCGTCTGCCGAGGGTCCGGGCCGCGCAGGACGGAGTCGCCCTCCCCGTCCGGCTCGTCGGCGAGCCCGAGCAGCCGCCCCCAGAAGGCGCCGAGGGCCGCCGCGTCACCGGCGTCCAGGCACAGGTCTTTGAAGGTCGCGATCGTCATGCGATCCACCCTAGGCAGGGCGCCGGAAATCCGCAGAACGCGGACGGCGCTCGTCCGTCGGCCGGACGGGGTAAGGTCTTGCGACGACGATGCAATGCATGTTCGAACCCGCGGCTAGGTTAGAGCCTGGGTTTCGAGCGGGGTTCGCGCCGGATTCCGGCGCCGAGGTCGTCCGGTCCGCCGGGCCCCGTCGCGGGACATCGTGTCTGAGGAGCGTTTGAGGGAGCGTCGTGACCACCGCCGTCGAGGAAAACGTGGACGCCGCCGGCTACTCCGCCCGGCACCTGTCGGTGCTCGAGGGCCTGGAGGCCGTGCGCAAACGCCCCGGTATGTACATCGGGTCGACCGACAGCCGCGGTCTCATCCACTGCCTGTGGGAGATCGTCGACAACTGTGTGGACGAGGCGCTCGCCGGGTACTGCACGAAGATCGACGTCGTGCTGCACGCGGACGGATCGTGCTCGGTCGCCGACGACGGGCGCGGGATCCCCGTCGACATCGAGCCCAAGACCAAGCTGCCCGGCGTGGAACTGGTCATGACCAGGCTGCACGCGGGCGGCAAGTTCGGTGGTGTCTCCTACACCGCCTCCGGCGGCCTGCACGGGGTGGGCGCCTCCGTCGTGAACGCGCTGTCCGCGCGCCTGGACGTCGAGGTCGACCGCTCCGGCAACACCCACCACATCTCCTTCCGCCGCGGCATCGCCGGGATCTTCGACGGCGACGGCCCCAAGGCGTCGTTCAAGAAGAAGTCGGGCGTCGTGGAGGGCGCGAAGATCCCCCGCGGTCGCGCGGGCACCAGGATCCGCTTCTGGCCGGACTTCCAGATCTTCCTCAAGGACGCCACGATCGCCACCGAGCCGGTGCTCGACCGGATGCGGCAGACCGCGTTCCTGGTCCCCGGCCTGGAGATCACGGTCACCGACGAGCGCGCCGAGACCCCGCTGTACGAGGTGTTCCGCTTCGAGGGCGGCATCAGCGAGTTCACCGGCTTCCTGGCCAGGGACCCGGAGATCTGCGATGTCCTGCGCATCCAGGGCAGCGGCCACTTCACCGAGACCGTCCCGGTCCTGGACGACCTCGGCCACCTCGTGCCCACCGACGTCCCGCGCGAGCTCGACGTGGACGTCGCGCTGCGCTGGGGCACCGGCTACGACACCGTGGTCCGCAGCTTCGTCAACGTGATCGCCACGCCCAAGCACGGCACCCACGTCCAGGGCTTCGACCGGGCGCTGGTCCGGGTGCTCAACGAGCAGCTGCGGGCGACCAAGCTGCTCAGGGTCAACGACGACAACGTGATCAAGGAGGACGTGCTCGAGGGCCTCACCGCCGTCGTCACCGTCCGTCTTCCCGAGCCGCAGTTCGAGGGCCAGACCAAGGAGATCCTCGGCACCTCCGACGCCACCCGGATCGTCAACCAGGTGGTCGGCAAGCAGCTCAAGGAGATCTTCGAGAACCCGACGCGCGGCCAGAAGCAGCAGCTCCGCACGGTGCTGGAGAAGATCGTCGGGGCCGCCAAGACCCGGATCGCCGCCCGCACCCAGCGCGACACCCAGCGCCGCAAGAACGCGCTGGAGTCCTCCGCGCTCCCGGCCAAGCTGGTCGACTGCCGCACCACCGAGGACCGCAGCGAACTGTTCATCGTCGAGGGCGACTCGGCGCTGGGCACCGCCAAGCTGGCCCGCGACTCCGAGTTCCAGGCATTGCTGCCGATCCGCGGCAAGATCCTGAACGTGCAGAAGTCGTCCGTGGCCGACATGCTGAAGAACGCCGAGTGCGCCGCGATCATCCAGGTGCTCGGGGCGGGCTCCGGCCGGACCTTCGACGTCGAGGCCGCGCGCTACGGCAAGATCATTCTGATGGCCGACGCCGATGTCGACGGCGCGCACATCCGCACGCTGCTGCTCACCCTGCTGTTCCGCTACATGCGGCCGATGGTCGAGGCGGGCCGGGTGTACGCGGCGGTGCCGCCGCTGCACCGGATCCAGCTGACCAACCCCAAGCGCGGCCAGGACAAGTACATCTACTGCTATTCCGACGCCGAGCTGCGCCGCAAGCTGGTCGAGCTGGAGCGCAGGAACCTGCGCTGGAAGGACCCGGTGCAGCGCTACAAGGGCCTGGGCGAGATGGACGCCGACCAGCTCGCCGAGACCACGATGGACCCGCGCCACCGCACCCTGCGCCGGATCCGCATCGAGGACGCCTCGGAGGCGGAGCGCATGTTCGACCTGCTCATGGGCAGTGAGGTGCCGCCGCGCCGGGACTTCATCATCGCGGGCGCCGCGGAGATCGACGAGACGCGGATCGACACCTGACGGGTGCGGCGGGCCGGTCAGGAAAGCGTGCGGGGCGCGTCAAGGTAAGGGCAAGCGGCCCGCGCCGGGCCGCGCCCACCGGCACCCTGATCGTCGTGCAGAAGAGTGCGATGGTCGCCGACTACCTTCAGCAGTGCGCCCGCTGGCGGCTGGACCGCGCCGGGACGGCCGACGACCGCCGTGACGCGCGCAGTGCCCTGGCCCTGCTGGACGCCGCGGCGCATACCCGAGCGCTGAGCGACAGCGACCGGAGCATTCTGCGCCTGCACGCCGCGGGCTGCTTCGTGCTCGGCCGCTACAGCCCGGGCGTCGAGGGCGAGAAGCTCGTCCGCTTCTGGCACTACGACACCCCGGGCGGCGAGCCGGAGGAACTGCTCGCGCTGCTCGTGGAGTGCGCCGAGCGAGCCAGGCTCCCGATCCCGGCTCAGCGCGCGCCGAGCTGAGCGCCCCGGGCCGGTCCGGCCGCCGGCGCCCCTGGCCCCTGGGGTCCCGTGCGGGCGCGGCAGCGCCCGCAGGGCCCTCCTGGAGGGCCGGGAGTGCCGGATGCGGGACCGGGGCGGGGTGCGTGGCGGGGTCGGTCAGCCCTCGGGCCGCCACTTGATGCCGCAGCCGAGGCTGGGCGTGTGCGGCTCGGGGACGGGATGGCCGGTGAGGGCCAGATCGAGTGCTTCGCGCAGGGTAGAGCCGGTCGCCGGGACCGTGTTGGACGGGCGGGCGCCGTCGAACTCGCCCCGGTAGGTCAGGGTGCGGTCGGGGGCGAAGAGAAAGAAGTCGGGCGTGCAGGCGGCGCGGTAGGCGCGGGCGACGTCCTGGGACTCGTCGTAGAGGTAAGGGAAGGTGAAGCCGGCGCGCTTCGCCTGCTCGGCGAGATGGGGCGGGGAGTCGTCGGGGTAGGCGTCCGCGTCGTTGGACGCGATGCCCAGCGTGGCGACCCCTCGCGCGGCATAACGCGACGTCAAGGCGCCGAGCGCGCTCTCTATCCGCCGTACGTACGGGCAATGGTTGGACAGGAAGACCACGAGCAGGAGCGGGTGCTCCTCGACTGAGGCGAGGGTGACCGTCGTTCCGTTCAGGTCGGGCAGCGAGAACGCGGGCGCGGGCGTACCGAGAGGAACCAGGAAGGACTGGATGGCCATGGGGACATCGTGGCATCCTTCGGCACGGGAGATGTCCTTGACGGCCCGCCCTGGAGCTGCGACCAAGCGCTTGGTACGCTCGCGCCCATGCCCACCCAGGATGAGATGAAGGCCGCGCTGCGCGCCTACGTGGACGGCTTCGCCAACGGAGACGCCGAATCCGTCATCGCACTGTTCGCCGAGGACGCCGTCGTCGAGGACCCCGTCGGCACCCCCGAGAGGCACGGCCTCGAGGAGATCGGCAAGTTCTACCGCGACGCCGTCGAGTCCGGCGCGAAACTCGTCCTCGACGGCCCGCCCCGCGGCTCGCACGGCAACGGCGCCGCGATGGCCTTCACCATCGAGCTCCCCGCCCTGAACCTCACCATCAAGGCCGTCGACGTCTTCACCTTCAACGACGCGGGCGAGATCGTCACCATGCGCGCCTACTGGGGCCCGGACGACATGACGAGCTGATCGCCCGATCCTTCGTCGGGGGCGATGATCGGGCGCTTGGGGACGCCGGCGCCCGATCGCTCCCGGGTCGTCGCCCGGCGAGGTCCGCGACCGGATGCGGTACGCCGAGTAAGGGCGTCGAGGGCGACCGGTACGGGTTCCCGGGCGTTCGAGAGCCTCCTGTGATCGGCGATGGTTAGAGTGCGCGGATGATCGTCAAGGCTTCGGTGTGGTGGCTCGCGGTCCTGCCGGCGGGGGCGTCGGTGGCGGTGCTGTACTCGCTGGCGTTCCCGTCGGGGAACTCGGGGCCGTTCCTGCTCGGCGGGCTGGCCTGGGTGCTGCTGGGGCTCGTGTGGTTGGGGAGGCTGGTCTGGCGGAGGGACCGGTGGTTGTGGGCGACGCCCGCGCTGGCTCTGCTGCTGGGCGTGTGCGCGTGGCTCGATCTGCCGGTGAAGGCGGCGTTCGCGGCGGGAGAGGCGAACCTGGCGCGGCAGGTCGAGACGGGGAGGCCGGCGCGGGCGGGGATCTACGAGATCGCGAAGGTCGAGAGGATCGAGGGGTCGGACATGACGCGGCTCCGGCTCGCGGGCACGGGCGGTCCCTATTACGAGGAGACGGGCTTCCTGTACGCGCCGTCGGGGGTCCCCACGCAGGCGGAGGGCATGAACGGCTTCGTCTACCGCCCGATCAAGGGCGCCTGGTACTGGTACGACATCCCGACCCGCTGACCCTGTCACCCGCGCCGGAAGCCGCCCTCGGTGCTGAGGTGCTGGCCCGCCATCCAGGCGCCCTCATCGGAGACGAGCCAGGCGACGAGGCGGGCCGCGTCGTCGGGGGCGCCGTAGCGGCCTAGCGGGAACGCGACGTCGAAGCCGGGGAAATCCTCCTTGGGGGGAAGATGCCCGGTGTCGACGGGGCCGGGATTGACCGCGTTGAGCAGGATGCCGCGCTCGGCGAGTTCGGCGGCGACGGTCGGCAGCGCGCCGATCAGGGCGCCCTTGGCCGCGGTATAGGCGACCTCCGACGGCATCGGCCCGAGGTGCTGGCCGGATCCGAACCAGACGACGCGGCCCCCGGGGCGTCCGTCGTGCTGCGCGGCGAAGTGGCGGGTGAGCAGGAGCGTGGAGCGCGCGTCGACCTGCCAGTGCGCGTCGAGCCAGGCCGGGTCCAGCGCGCTGAGCGGCCCGTCGGAGCCGCTGCGGGCGTGCACGCACACGAGTGCGTCCACATGCCCGTAGGCCGCGACGGCGGCCTCCACGACCGCCTCAGGGGCCCCGGGGTCGGCGAGGTCGGCCGCGAGGTCCGCCACGCGCGGCGCGGCCTCTCGCAGCGAGCCCAGGACCGCGGACAGGTCGTCGGCGCCCCACGGCTGCGCCTCGTCGTGCGCCCGGTGATGGGTGACGAACAGGCCCGCGCCCATCCCGCCGAGCCGCCTCGCGACCGCGTGCCCGATGCCCCGCCTGCGGCTGACCCCGGTGACGAGCACGACCCGCCCGGCGAGCGGCGCGGAAGGCATGGCGTCCATCCCGGGATGGTCGCACGCCCGCACCGCGGCACGCACCGGGTTTCACACCGGAGATCACGAACCTGGGACGCCGCGCCGGGGTCTCAACGCAGAGAACGGGCAAGGAGAATTGCGCCCGGAACTGCGGTCACGCCGTGGAGGTCAGCATGCTCCGTGTTCTCGCCTATCTGCTCGCCGGCCTCGTCTTCGCCTTCCTGTCCTGGCTGCTCGCCGAGGTCGGCGGCGACGGCCTCGGCCTCGTCCCGCTCGTGGTGTCGGCGGTGCTGTGGACCGCGATCGTCGGCGCGGTCCTGGAGCTCCTGCGCCGACGCCGGTCCTGACCGCCGACCGCCCGCACGACGCCGAAGCGCGCGGCGGCGCTCCCGGGGGCGGCGGGCCGCCCCCGGGAACCGGGTCACTCCGCGGGTGTGCGCGGGCCGATCGAGCCGCCGATGGCGGTGAGCGCGACGGGCAGGGGGGTGCCCGAGCCGTCGCGGCGGCCGAGCTCCGGTGGGAGGTCGGCGGGCTGGCCGGCGGCGGTCGCGGCCGAGGCCGGCATCGGGCCCGCCCAGGCGAGGATCACCGTGTTCTCGCCCTTGAGGAAGCGGTGCGAGCGGACTCCGCCCGTCGCGCGGCCCTTCGGCGGGAACTCGGCGTAGTCGCTGACCTTCGCCGCGCCGAGCTGGGTGCCCTCCAACGCGTCGGTGCTGCCCGCGACCGTCACCACGACCGACGGACGGTCCGGGTCGAGCACGCCGAAGAAGATCACCTTCGCGCCGGGAGTGAGCTTGATGCCCGCCATGCCGCCCGCGGGACGCCCCTGCGGACGGACGTTCGAGGCCGGGTACCGCAGCAACTGGCTGTCGTCGGAGATGAAGACCAGATCGTGCTCTTCCGATTCCAGTTGCACGGCGGCGACGACGCGGTCGCCGTCCTTGAGGGTGATCACCTCGAACTCGTCGCGGTTGGCCGGGTAGTCGTTCAGCACCCGCTTGACGACGCCCTGCTCGGTGCCGAGCGCGAGGCCCGGGCCGTCCTCGGACAGATCGCCGAGGCCGACGACCGTCTCCTCCGGCTCAAGGGTGACGAACTCCGCCACCGGGGCGCCGCCCGCGAGCGACGGCGGCGAGGCCGACGGCGGAAGGGTCGGCAGATCGATGACGTTCGCCTTCACCAGGCGCCCGGCGCTGGTGACGATCCCGAACTCGCCGCGCGCGGTCGTCGAGATCACCGAGGTGAGCACGTCGTGCGCGGCGCGCGGGCCGTCGTCTGGCAGCGGGTTCGGCTCGGTGGTGCGGGCCAGCAGGCCGGTGGACGACAGCAGCACCAGGCACGGGTCGTCCTTGACCTCCAGCGGCATCGCCGCGACCTGCGCCTGCCCGCCGGACTCCAGCAGCACCGTGCGGCGCGGGGTGGCGAACTCCTTGGCGACCGCGGCGAGCTCCTTGGAGACCAGCGCGCGCAGCTTGGGCTGCGACTCGAGGATCGCCGTGAGCTCGGCGATCTCCTTCTCCAGCGTCTCCCGCTCCTTCTCCAGCTCCAGCCGGTCGAAGCGGGTGAGGCGGCGCAGCGGGGTGTCCAGGATGTACTGGGCCTGGATCTCCGACAGCTCGAACACCTGCATCAGGCGGGTCCGCGCCTGGCCGGTGTCGTCGGAGCTGCGGATGACCTGGATGACCTCGCCGATGTTGAGCAGCGCGACCATCAGGCCGGCGACGAGGTGCAGCCGCTCCTCGCGGCGGCGGCGCCGGTAGGCCGAGCGGCGGCGGACGACCTCGAGCCGGTGGTCGACGTACACCTGGAGCAGCTCGCGCAGGCCGAGGGTCTTCGGCTGGCCGTCGACCAGGGCGACGTTGTTGATGCCGAAGGTCTCCTCCATCGGCGTCAGCCGGTAGAGGTCCTCCAGGACGGCCTCGGGGTGGAAGCCGTTCTTGATCTCGATGACCAGGCGCAGGCCGGTCGTCCGGTCGGTGAGGTCCTTGAGGTCGGCGATGCCGTTGAGCTTCTTCGCCTGGACCATGTCCTTGATCTTGGCGACGACCCGCTCGGGCCCGACGTTGTAGGGCAGCTCGGTGACGATGAGGCCCTTGCGCCGCGGCGTGACGGACTCCACGTGGACCGTCGCGCGGGTCTTGAACGTGCCGCGGCCCTTGGCGTAGGCGTCACGGACGCCGTCGAGGCCGACGATCCGGCCGCCGGTGGGCAGGTCGGGGCCCGGCACGAAGCGCATGAGGTCTTCGAGCGTCGCGTCCGGGTGCGCCAGCAGATGGCGGGCCGCGGAGACGACCTCGCCGAGGTTGTGCGGGGCCATGTTGGTGGCCATGCCGACCGCGATGCCGCTGGCCCCGTTGACGAGGAGGTTCGGGAACGCGGCGGGGAGGACTTCCGGTTCGAGCTCCTGGCCGTCGTAGTTCGGCCGGAACTCGACGGTGTCCTCGTCCAGGCCGGTGACCATGCTCATCGCCTGGGGCGACATCCGCGCCTCGGTGTAGCGCATGGCCGCGGGGGCGTCGTCGCCGCCGAGCGACCCGAAGTTGCCGTGCCCGTCGACCATCCGCATCCGCATCGCCCACGGCTGGGCCAGGCGGACCATCGCGTCGTAGATCGCGCTGTCGCCGTGCGGGTGCAGCTTGCCCATGACCTCGCCGACGACGCGGGCGCACTTGACGTGACCGCGGTCGGGGCGCAGGCCCATGGAGTTCATCGAGTACAGGATGCGCCGCTGCACCGGCTTGAGGCCGTCGCGCGCGTCGGGCAGCGCGCGGGAGTAGATCACCGAGTAGGCGTACTCGAGGAAGCTGCCCCGCATCTCCTCGGCTACGTCGATGTCGACGATGTTCTCTTCGAAGTCCTCGGGGGGAGGGGTCTGCGCTGAACGACGTGCTGCCATGGTGGCTATTCTCGCGGTTCCCAGCGACAGTTTTGTACAAGGAGGGCCCCGTTGAGCCTCGCCGACTTCCAGAACGAGATTTACCTGAACGGTTTGTCGGACATTCGTCCTGTGCTGCCGACCGACTCGTCCCGGCTGGAGGCGCTCGCCCAGGAGAAGCTCGGAGGCCAGGCCTTCGGCTATGTCGCCGGGGCCGCGGGCACCGAGGCGACCGCGCGCGCCAACCGGGCGGCCTTCGACCGTTGGCGCATCGTGCCCCGGATGCTGCGCGACACCTCGAAGCCCGATCTCTCCACGACGGTCCTGGGTACTCCGATGCCCGCGCCCGTCATGCTGGCGCCCGTCGGCGTGCTGTCGATCGTGCACCCCGAGGGCGAGATCGCGGTCGCGAAGGCGGCGAAGGAACTCGGCGTCCCGATGATCCTCAGCACCGCGGCCTCCCGCACGATGGAGCAGGTCGCCGAGGTCGCCGGACCGCGCTGGTACCAGCTGTACTGGCCGAAGGACCGGGAACTCGCCGAGAGCTTCCTCTCCCGCGCAGCGGCCTCCGGATACGACGCGCTCGTCGTGACCCTCGACACGTTCAAGCTCGCCTGGCGCCCCCGCGACCTCGACACCGCCTACCTGCCGTTCCTGCGCGGGATCGGCGTGCAGAACTACTTCGCCGACCCGGTGTTCCTGCGCGCCGTCGGCGGCGAGATCACCGAGGAGAACCGGATCACGGCGATCCTGCACTGGGTCGCGAACTTCGGGAACCCCACCCTCACCTGGGACGACCTGGCGTGGCTGCGCGAGCGCTGGGCGGGCCCGATCGTCCTCAAGGGCGTCCAGCACGTGGACGACGCGCGCAAGGCCGTCGACGCGGGGATGGACGGCATCGTCGTGTCCAACCACGGCGGGCGTCAGGTGGACGGCGCGGTGGCCTCCCTGGACTGCCTCCCGGGCATCGCCGACGCGGTCGGCGACCGGGTGTCGGTGCTGTTCGACAGCGGGATCAGGACCGGCGCGGACGTCGCCAAGGCGGTCGCGCTCGGCGCGGACGCGGTGCTCATCGGCCGCCAGTACGCCTACGGCCTGGGGCTCGGCGGCGAGGCCGGAGTGAAGCACGTCCTGCGCTGCCTGCTCGCCGAGCTGGAGCTGACCGTCAGCCTTTCCGGGCTGAACCGGGTCGAGGACCTGACCCGGGACGTCCTCGCCTGACCATGGCGGAAGGTCCGGGCGGGGGAGGTGCGCCGCGGTCGTAGGCTGCGGGCATGAACCGATGGGAAGAGCTGACCGGGGGGACGTCCGGCGAGGGCTACGCCGCGAGGTTCGCGGCGCTGGCCGAGTCCGGGAAGGACGTCCACGGGGAGGCCGGCTTCTGCGCCGCCCTTCTGCCCTCCGGAGGCCGCGTCCTCGACGCGGGATGCGGCACCGGAAGGGTGGCGATCCGCCTCTCCGAACTCGGCCATGACTGCGTCGGGGCCGATGTCGACGCGTCGATGCTCGCCGTCGCCCGGACGGCCGCCCCCGATCTGACGTGGATCGAGGCCGACCTCTCGAGGTTCTCCCCGCCCGGTGACTTCGACCTGATCGTCGCGGCGGGCAATGTCCTCCCCCTCCTCGAGACGGGCACGGAGGCCGAGACCGTCCGGCGGCTGGCCGCCGCGCTCCGTCCGGGCGCCCTTCTCGTGGCGGGCTTCGGCCTCGACCGGGCGCACCTCCCCGTGCCGCCTTCGCTGACCCTGGAGGAGTACGACTCCTACTGCTCGGACGCGGGCCTGATCCTTGACGCCCGTTACGCGACGTGGGAGGGCGACCCGTACGACGGGGGCGGCTACGCCGTCTCCGTGCACCGCGCCCCCTGAGCGGCACGACCCGTGACATCTGTCATGGGTCGTAGGTGAGAGCTTCAGGGACATGTCCTGACGGTCGGCACTGACCGCGGCCCGCCTTTGCCCGGCAGGCTGGAGGCATGGACGAACGGGCGAACGTGATCGAGATCGGCGGGGGCGGCACGGTCGGTCCCGGCGAGGTCGTCGGGGTGTGCGGGCCGGACGCGCGGGGCGTGCTGGAACTCGTCTGCGGACAGCGCCCGGGGGCGCCCGGCGCGGTGCGCGTCGAAGGCGCCGACCCGTACCGGGACCGCACGGTGCTGGTCGGCGCGCTGTGGGCCGAGGACGGCCTGTACGGGGAGCTGAGCCTGCGCGAGGTGACCGGAGCCTGGCAGCGCTGGTCGGCCCGCCCCTTCACCTCTGACGCCTCGACCGTCCTGGCCCTTCTGGCCCCCCGCGCCGCCGTCCCCTACGAGCGCCTGCCCTCGGGTGACCGCCGCCTGTTCGACCTGGCCCTGGCCCTCCTCGCGGCCCCCGCGGCCCTGGTCGCCGACGAGCCCTGCACCGATCTGGATCCCTCCGAAGCCGACACCCTGTGGACGGCCCTGCGCTCCCTGGAGCTCCCCGTCCTCGTCGCCGCCCGAGCCCTCCCCGACCTGACCGGAACCGACCGGATCATCCCCTCCGCGTCCTTTCTCCTGGCCGCCTGAGAACCCAGCCCCAGGAGCCTCCGCCCACCTCGGCGAGGGGAGTGGCCCGCCGCCGACCCCGACCATCCCTCCGCCCCCTCCCGGCCACCCGAAGCGGGCGACGCCGCAACCCCCCTCCCGGCACGCGGGTCTGCCGGTATGGCCGGCGCCGAGCAATTCGCCAGGCCCGCCGGCCGCCCGATGCGGGCGATCGTGGAACTCCCGTCCTGGCACGCGGGGTCGGCCGGTGCGGCCGGTGTCGAGCAGATCATCCGCTCCGCGGCTCTCCTCCGGGTGGCCGCGGGGGCAGAGTCCGGGAGGTGTCTCATTTTTGGCGGAATGTGCAGGTTTCCCGGTGGGGGAAGGATCGTCTGGCTTGTGGTCTCCTTTTGGGCGGGAGCCCGGAGATCGCGCCGTCGTTCGGTCGGGTGGGGGCTTCCGTGGTGTTCTGCCTGGGGGTCGGGCCTTGCGCGTACGCTGTGGAGCCCCGGACCAGGGAGGTGGGCCGTGCGCCCGCGGCTGCCGCGCGAGACCACGATCGTGGGGTTCGTCGTCGCGCTGTCCACGGTCGCGACCTGCGGGCTGTTCGTCCAGGGCGTCGCCGGGGCGATCGGCGAGGCGGTCTCCGGTGGGCCGCTGCGGCCCGCCGCCGGCGGCACCGCGGCGGCGCTGCTGGTCGTGGTGCTCCAAGGCGGGCTGATGTGGCAGTCGGCCACCCGGCAGATCGGCGCGCGCAGCCGGATCGCGCTCGCCGTCGTCGCCGCGGTCTGCTTCGCCCTCCCGCCGCTGCTCGGACCCGCCTGGAACGCGGGCATGCTCGCGGTCGGCGGGATGCTCGCGGTGACCCTGCCGGAACGGCTCTCGGTGCCGCTCGCCGCGGCCGCCGCCTTCCTCGCCGGCGGGATCACCCTGGCGACCGGGGCGGACGGGCTCCAGGCGGTGATCGCCGGGCTGGGCCTGCCCATCGCGGGCCTGTCCGCCTACGCCACGGTCTGGCTGTGCCTCGCCGTCGGCGAACTGCGGGACGCCCGCGCCGAACTGGCCCGCAGCGCGGTGGGGGAGGAGCGCATCCGCTTCGCCCGCGACCTGCACGACGTCCTCGGGCACAGCCTCCAGGCGGTCGCGCTGCGCGCCGAGCTCGCCGAGCGGCTGCTGCCCCGCGACCCCGACCGGGTGGCGCGGGAGCTCGCGGAGATCCAGGCGATGGCGCGCGGCGCGGTGCAGGAGATGCGCGAGGTCGTCCGCGGCTACCGGATCACCTCGCTGCGCACCGAACTCGACGGCGCGACCGCGGTCCTGCGGGCCGCGGGGATCGACTGCGAGGGCGCCGCCCTCCCGGCCGACCTGCCCCGCCACGTCCACGAGACGCTCGGCTGGGTGGCGCGCGAGGCGGTGACGAACGTGCTGCGGCACAGCGGCGCGACCCGGTGCGCGATGGCCGTCCGGACGGACGGGGCGCGCGCCGAACTGGAGATCGTGAACGACGGGGCACGCCGGACGGCGGGCGCCGGGAGCGGGCTCGCCGGGCTGCGCGAACGGCTCGCCGCGGTGGGCGGCGCGCTCCAGGCGGGTCCCGCCGACGGCGGGGAGTTCCGGGTGCTGGCGACGGTGCCCCTGAAGGAGGCGCAGTGATCAGGGTCCTGCTGGCCGATGACCACCACCTCGTCCGGGAGGCGCTGGCGCTGCTCCTGGACACCGTGGACGGGATCGAGGTCGTCGCCGACGTGGGCCGCGGAGACGAGGCGGTCGCCCGCGCGCTGGCCGAACGCCCTGATGTGGCGGTCCTCGACATCGACATGCCGGGCCTGGACGGCCTTTCCGCGGCCGAACGGCTCGCCGCCGAGCTGCCCGGCTGCCGGGTCGTGATCGTCACCGGCCACGGCAGGCCGGGCAACCTGCGCCGCGCCATGGCCGCGGGCGTCCGCGGGTTCCTCGGCAAGGACGCGTCGGGCTCCCGCCTCGCCGAGGTGATCGAGCAGGTCCACGCGGGCGCCCGCTACATCGACCCCCAGCTGGCCGCCGACGCCCTCGCCGCCGAGGAATGCCCCCTGACGCCGCGCGAGCTCGACGCCCTCCGGGCCGCCTCCGACGGCTCCCCCGTCTCCCGGATCGCCCGTGCCCTCTCCCTCTCCGAAGGCACCGTCCGCAACTACCTCTCCTCCGCCGTCACCAAGCTCGACGCCGCCAACCGGCACGCCGCGGTCCAGGCCGCCCAGGACCGAGGCTGGCTTTGACCCTGCCCCGACCACACCGCCTTCCCGACACCACGCCGCTCCACGCCGCACAGGACCGGGGCCGGCCCTGACCTTGGCTCGGCCGCGCGGCCTTCCCGGTGCCGCCGCGTTTCCAGACCGCGCAGGACTGGGGCTTGTTCTGGCCCTGGCCCGATCACATGGCCTTCCCGGCGCCACGGCGCGTTCGGGCCGCGCGAGACCGGGTCGGCTCCGCCTCCGGCCTTGGGGACTCCCCGGCACCACGCCGTATACGTGGGGGGATCGGCGTTCTTTCCACGCGAGGGGGGTGGTTCTGGGCGGGGCCCGGTGTGACGGTCCGGGGCGCTGGAGGTTCCGCGACAGGGGGGCCCGGTGGGGGCGCGGGTCAGGAGGACAGGGCGGCGGCCACGGCGGCGGAGATCGGGGTGCGGTGGACGGGGCCGTGGCCGGGCAGGACGGTGTCGGCGGGAAGGGGGGCGAGCAGGGAGAGGGCGGCGCGGGTGGCGCGTTCGTCGTGGTTGAAGATCGGGTGGAGGAGCTGGGGGCCGCGGCGGCGCGAGGTGGGGTGCGCGGTGGCCAGGGCGTCGCCGGTGACGACGGCGCCGAGGTCGGGCAGGTGGTAGCAGGTGTGGCCCGAGGTGTGCCCGGGGGTGAGCACGGGCACGGGGCGGCCCGGCACGTCGAGGGCGCCGGTGGTGGGCAGGCCGGAGACCGGGTCGCGGACGAGGTCGTCGTGCGTGTGCGGGCGGGCCTCGGGGACGCGCGGGTCGCTGAGCGCCCCGGCGCGCAGGATGTGCAGGGTCCAGCCGAGGAAGCCGGGCCGCCACAGGTTCGCCGCGACGTCCTTCGGCGCGGCCTGCTGGAGGTACTCGCGCCGGACGTGCGGCGCCTCCTCCGCCGAAGTGATCACCTGGGCCTTGGGCGCCAGCCGCAGCAGCGCCGGGATCGCCCCGATGTGATCGACGTGGGCGTGCGTGACGAGGATCGCGGTGATCTGCTCCGGCCGGTGCCCGACCGCCTCAAGGCTGTACCGCACGGTCTCCAGATCGCCGGGGTAGCCCGCATCGATCAGGGTGACGTCGTCGCCCTCGGCGAGGATGGTCCAGTTGACGGCGGCGGCCTCCACGAAATGGGCGTCGTCGGACAGCCGGGTGATGCGTGGGGCGCGCACGGGCGGTCTCCTCGGCGGGTCGGGGTCGCCGCGACTTCCGTCACGGTGCTGCCAAGCAGCGGCAAACACCTCCACCCTATCCGGAAGACCCTTCCAAAACTACTCAGCGTGACCGAGTCAACAGAGAACAAAACCGACGAAAGACCGTCAAGCGGAGGTCTGTTCGGGCTCCCGACGGGGGATCCACGCGGTGATCAGGCCCGCGCAGAGCGCGCCGAGGGTGCCGAGCGCCTCGTCGCCGAGGGTGTCCCGGTAGATCCCGACGCTCTCGGGCGTGTCGAGGATGAACGCGCCGTACTCGGCGATCTCCCAGCCGATCGCGGCGATCGCCCCGATCCCCGCGCACAGCAGCACATGGGTCCACCGCGGCAGGTCGAGCGACGCGCGGCGCAGCGCGACCCCGGCCGCCGACACCAGCAGCACCCAGTTGAAGAAGTGGCAGAAGTCGTCGAACCAGGAGACCGAGTCGTAGAGGTCGGCCGCGTTCCCCGCCACGTCGATCACGAACGGCGCGGTCAGCAGCGCGTCCACATCCCACGGGAACGGCCCGGCCTTGCGCAGCGCCTTCCGCACCCACCACACCGCCGGAACCAGGAGCGCCGCCAGCGGGTACGCGACGGCCCGCGCACCCATCGCCTTGTCGGCGAACCTCTCCCACTCGGGGAAGGCCACCGCCATCCCCAGCAAGATCACCAGCGCGACCTTCAGCCCGACCGAGACCACCCGCCATCCACGCATCCCGCCACCTTCCACCACACCCGCCCCCCACGCCACCCCTCCCCGCGAATTCCCTGCCCCGCTCCCGAACCCGTCCCCCGCCACCGCGCCTCCACCCGAATTCCCCGGCCCGCTCCGGCCCCGGACCCCCGTGCCCGCCCTTGACCCCCGCGCGCTCCAGCCGGGCCCCGCGTCCGCTCTGCCCCGCGTCCGCTCTGCCCCGCGTCCGCTCTGCCCCGCGTCCGCTCTGCCCCGTGTCCGCTCTGCCCCGCGTCCGCTCTGCCCCGCGTCCGCTCTGCCCCGTGTCCGCTCTGCCCCGCGTCCGCTCTGCGTGCTCCAGCCAGGCCCGCGCCCGCCCTGACCAGTCGAGCCCTGCGCCCGTTACTCCCCGCGTGCTCCGGTCGGCCCCGCGCTCGCCCTGCCCCGCGTGTGACCTCTGCGTGGTCCAGCCGGGCCCCGCGACGCCCTTGACCGGGGCGTCCGGCGGCCTCCGCCCGCCTCGGCCGAGTCTCACCGGGCGTGCGCGGCTCGGCCCGGATCCGCGGTGCCGGGCGCGTGGCGGCTCGGCCCCGGACGGCCGGGTGGGCGGTTCGGGGCCGGCGGGCGAGGCGCGGGTCAGGTCGGTGTGGCGAGGACCAGGGGCAGGACGGCCGTGGCGCCGGATCCGCGGAGGAGGCGGGCGGCGACGGTGAGGGTCCAGCCGGTGTCGGAGAGATCGTCGATGAGGAGCACGGGGCCGGTCGGGGCGGGGAAGTCGAGGGTGAGCGAGGCGAGGACGGCGCGCAGGCGCATCGCGCTGTTGTGCTGGACGGGTGGGACGGGGCCGGTGGAGGTGAGGGCGCCCAGGTAAGGGAGGCGGCCCACGCGGCAGATGTGCTCGGTCAGGGAGCCGACCAGCTCGGGACGGGTGCGGGAGGCGATCGAGGCGACCGCGACGGGGCGCTCGGCCCACTTCCAGGAGGCGAGCACCTTGACGGCCTCGGCGAGGATGTCGTCGGGCACGGGGCCGTCCGGGGCGTGCGGATCGAGCAGGGCGCGCAGGCGCGGCCCCCAGCCGACCCCGGTGAGCCGCCCGATCGCGCGGCCCTCCTCGGCCTGCGCGGAGGCCGGGATGCGCCCGGCGAGCCCCAGGTCGTCCTTGAGGCCCGTGGGCCACATCTTGCGCGGCGCGAGGGCGACCCCGGGCCGGGCCAGCCGTTCCCTGGTCCCGGCGACGGAGTCCTCGGCGACCTCGGCGGACCACGGCTCGCCGGTGCACACGTCGCACCGGCCGCACGGCTCGGCGGAGGCGTCGTCGAGGGTGCGGCGCAGGAAGACCATCCGGCACTCGTCGGTGTCGGCGTAGGCGAGCATGGTCCGCTGCTCGCGCTCCCGCGCCTCCTGGACGCGGGCGTAGCGTTCCGCGTCGTACTCCCAGGGCTCGCCCGTGGCGATCCAGCCGCCCTTCACCCGGCGGACCGCGCCGTCGACGTCCAGCACCTTCAGCATGGTCTCCAGCCGGGACCGGGAGAGATCCACCAGCGGTTCCAGCGCGATCGTGGACAGCGGGCGCTCGCCGAGCGCGCCGAGGGTGGCGCGCACCAGCGGCTCGGGCGGGAAGGCCAGCGAGGCGAAGTAGGCCCAGATCGCCTTGTCCTCCGCGCCCGGCAGCAGGATCACCTCGGCGCGGTCGACGCCGCGCCCGGCCCTGCCGATCTGCTGGTAGTAGGCGACGGGCGAGGCCGGCGCGCCCAGGTGGACGATGAAGCCGAGGTCCGGCTTGTCGAACCCCATGCCGAGGGCGCTGGTGGCGACCAGGGCCTTCAGCCGGTTGCCGAGTAGATCCTCCTCGGCGCGCAGCCGTTCGGCCTGCTCGGTCTGCCCGGTGTAGGCGGAGACCTCGTATCCGCGTTCGCGGAGCAGCGCGGCCACCTCGTGCGCGGCGGCGACGGTGAGGGTGTAGATGATCCCCGAGCCGGGCAGCTCGGCCAGGCGTTCGGCCAGCCAGGCCAGCCGCCGCTCGGGGGTGGGCTGCTTGACCACCGCGAGCCGCAGGGAGTCGCGCTCCAGGGTGCCGCGCAGTACCAGGGTGCCCTCGCCGAGCTGCTCGGCCACGTCGGTGGTGACACGGGCGTTGGCGGTGGCGGTGGTGGCCAGCACCGGGACGCCCGGGGGCAGTTCGTCGAACAGGGTGCGCAGCCGCCGGTAGTCGGGCCGGAAGTCGTGGCCCCAGTCGGAGATGCAGTGCGCCTCGTCGACGACGACGAGCCCGGCGTCGACGGCGAGCTTAGGCAGCACCCGGTCGCGGAACTCGGGGTTGTTCAGCCGTTCCGGGCTGACGAGCAGGACGTCGACCGCGCCGGAGGAGACCTCGCCGTAGACGGCCTCCCAATCCTCGATGTTGGCGGAGTTGACGGTGCGGGCGGTGATCCCCGCCCGCGCGGCGGCCTCGATCTGGTTGCGCATGAGGGCCAGGAGCGGGGAGACGATCACCGTGGGGCCCGCGCCGCGCGCCCGCAGCAGCGCGGTGGCGACGAAGTAGACGGCGGACTTGCCCCACCCGGTGCGCTGGACGACCAGCGCCCGGCGGCGGTCGGAGACCAGCGCGGAGATCGCCCGCCACTGGTCCTCGCGCAGCCGGGCGCCCTCCCCGGCCAGCGCCCGCAAACACCTCTCGGCTTCCTCGCGCAGTTCCATATCCCCATGACTACCAGCCCGCGCCGACACCCGCGGACGAGCCTGTGGACAACTCTCCGGCACGCCCGGAGAACCGGCGATTGATCCGTTATGCGCCGGCCACGCGTCCGACTGCGGTCTGTCGGCCCCTGCTGATAGACCTTTCGCGTCAGTTCCCCCAGAGAGGCCGATCGACGATGATCAACGGATTCACGGAGTCCTTCGCCGGTCTCCCGGTGTTCGACATCACCGAGGAGAGCGAGTTCACCGGGCTGCCCGATCCGGCGTCCGTGGCGTGGCGCCTGCGCATCGACGACTATGTCGAGGCGTTCGAACCCTTCGAGACCCTGTTCGCCGGCTTCCTCGAGCACGTCGACACCGCCCGGGTGCGGGCGCTGATCTTCGGGAACTGGGGCCCGACCTACGAAGTGACCTCCACCAGGCCGCTCGCCCTGCTCACCGACGCGGCCGTGCGGTTCCCGGACCTCAAGGCGTTCTTCCTCGGCGAGTACCTCCAGGAGGAGTCCGAGATCTCCTGGATCATGCACGGCGACATCACAACCCTGTTCACCGCCTTCGAGGGACTTGAGGAGGTGGTCGTCCGGGGTGGGTCCGACCTCGCG
Source organism: Actinocorallia herbida (assembly GCF_003751225.1). Taxonomy (NCBI): domain Bacteria; kingdom Bacillati; phylum Actinomycetota; class Actinomycetes; order Streptosporangiales; family Thermomonosporaceae; genus Actinocorallia; species Actinocorallia herbida. The sequence goes on along the minus strand of NZ_RJKE01000001.1, from coordinate 7,623,280 downwards.
CTCGAGCCGCTGAAGGCGCCCGCGCTGAAGTCGCTGCGGTTCGAGGCGGGCGGCCTGCCCGGCCGGGTCGTGCGCGCGGTGGCCGCCTCCGAGCTGCCCGCGCTGGAGTCCCTGGAGCTGTGGCTCGGCGTCGACGACTACGGCGGCGACACCACGGTGCCCGACCTCGCCGGGATCCTCAGCGGCGAGCGCCTGCCCTCGCTGCGCGCCCTCGGCATCCAGAACTCCGACTTCCAGGACCCGATCGCGGCCGCCGTCGCGGGCGCCCCGGTCGTGGCCCGGCTCGAGGCGCTGTCGCTGTCGATGGGCTCGCTCACCGACACGGGCGCCGAGGCTCTGCTGTCCGGCCAGCCGCTCGGCCATCTCGCCCGGCTCGACCTGCACCACCACTACATGTCCACCCCGATGATGGCGCGGGTCGTCGCGGCGCTGCCCGGTGTCGCGGTCGACGTGGCCGACCAGAACGACGCCGAGGACGAATGGCGCTTCGTCGAGGTCTCGGAGTAGCCGGGTGCGCCTCACCGTCGTCGGCACCCCGGGCGACCGCCGCGTCGGCCTCTTCGCGGCGGCCTGCGCCCGGGCAGGGCTCGCGGCGCCCTCTGTCGTCCCCTGGCGGGACGTCCTCACGGGACGTCCCCTCGCCGTCGAAGGGATGCTGCGGATCGACTCGCCGGGAGAGGACGCCGAGGCCAACACGCTGCTGCGCGGCCCCGGCGACCCGTCGAGGCTCGGTGGGGGAGCGCGCTGGTACCGCACCTTCCTCGACGGCCTGGAACGCCTGCGGCCCTATCCGTCGTCCGGCGACGTCGACGAGATCGCGGTGTTGTTCGACAAGCGGGCGACCCATGCCAGGCTCGCGGCCGCCGGGGTGCCGGTGCCGCCCGCGCTCGGGCCGGTCGGCGGGTACGCGGAGCTGCGGGAGCGGATGGCCGAGTCCGGGTTCCACCGGGTCTTCGTGAAGCCCGCGCACGGGTCGTCGGCGGCCGGGGTGATCGCGCTCCAGGCGGCGGGCGGCAGGATCCGGGCGCAGACGTCGGCGGCGCGCGACGCGGCGGGCTGGTACAACGCGCTCGGCGTGCGCGCCTACACCGGCGAGCACGAGGTGGCGGCGCTCGTCGACGCCCTCGCGCCGGACGGGCTGCACGTCGAACGCTGGTTCCCCAAGGCCGCGCTGGGCGGCCGGGTCTTCGACCTGCGCGTGGTGCTCGTCGCGAGCGTGCCGACCCACGTGGTGGCGCGCACCGCGCGGGCGCCGATGACCAACCTTCACCTCGGCGGCCGCCGCGGTGATCTCGCCGCGGTCCGGGCGGCGCTGCCGTGGGCGGAGGCGATGGACGTGTGCGTCCGGGCCGCCTCCTGCTTCCCGCGCAGCACGATGGTCGGCGTGGACCTCCTCGTCGGGGTCGGCCTGCGGAGGTTCGCGGTGGCCGAGGTCAACGCGTTCGGCGATCTGCTCCCGGGCCTGCCCGGCCTGCCGGGCACCCCCGCGGAGGGCATGGACACCTATGACGCCCAGGTCGCGGCCTATCTCCAGACCCGCCACTCGGTACCGGTGAATGGGTGAGATGTCGGTATGCCTGGTAGAACGGGGAATTCCGTCAACCCCGGAGGCCGCCTGTGCCCGACATGAACGCGGTCGTCGGCACCCATGACATCGTGCTGGTGACCCTCGACACGCTGCGCCACGACGTCGCGGTCCGGCTCGCCGCCGAAGGCCGCACGCCGCGCATGGCCGAGCGGTTCGCCTGGCAGGAGCGGCACGCCCCGGGGAACTTCACGTTCGCCTCGCACATGGCGATGCTGAGCGGGTTCCTGCCGACCCCCGCCGGCCCGGGACCGCATCCGCGGCTGTTCGCCGGGGCGTTCCCGGGCAGCGAGACCACCGCGCAAGGCACCTGGACGTACGAGCAGGCGGATCTGCCCGCAGGGCTCGCCGCGGCCGGATACCGCACGGTGTGCGTCGGCGGCGTCGGGTTCTTCAACGGGCTGACGCCGCTCGGCTCGGTGCTGCCCGGCATGTTCGCCGAGGCGCACTGGACGCGCGAGTTCGGGGTGACCTGCCGGGAGGGCCTCGACCACCAGCTCGACACCGTCGCCGACGTGCTGGCGCGCACCTCCGAGCGGCTGTTCCTCCTGCTCAACGTGGCCTCGCTGCACCAGCCTAACCACTTCTACCTGCCCGGCGCTTCCGGCGACTCGCTGGAGACCCACGCGGCGGCCCTGGAGTACGTGGACGCGAGGATGGGCCGGCTGTTCGCGATGCTGCGCAGGCCGTCCTTCGTCATCGTCTGCGCCGACCACGGGACCGCCTACGGCGAAGACGGATATGTCGGGCATCGACTTGGGCACGAGGTCGTCTGGACCGTGCCGTACGGGGAGTTCGTGATCGCTTGACGCCCTCAGGTCCTTACCAGGGTTACGTGTACGCCTATCCGCACAAGACCGCCTACCGTCCCCTCGACCCGGCCCCGGCCCTCGCCGACGTCTGGGCGGGCGAGGACACCTCCGCGCTGTTCCTCTATCTGCACATCCCGTTCTGCGAGATCCGCTGCGGCTTCTGCAACCTGTTCACCCGCACGGGCGCGCCCGAAGACCTCACCTCCGCCTACCTCGCCGCCCTCGAACGCCAGGCGGACGCGACCTTGGACGCGCTCGGCGACGCCGCCTTCGCCCAGGCGGCCTTCGGCGGAGGCACCCCGACCTACCTCACCGCCGCCGAGCTGGAACGCCTCTGCCTGCTCACCCGCAGGCTCGCCGCGCGCGATGGGACACGGGACGGGATCGGCGTGCCCCTGGGCGTCGAGACCTCGCCCGGCACGGCGACCCCCGACAGGCTCGCCGTCCTGCGCGACTTCGGCACCACCCGCGTCTCGATCGGCGTGCAGAGCTTCGTGGAGGCCGAGGCGCGCGCCGCGGTCCGCCCGCAGCGCGCCGCGGAGGTCGTGACGGCCCTCGACGCGATCCGCGACGCGGGCTTCCCCGTCCTGAACATCGACCTGATCTACGGCATCGAGGGGCAGACCGAGCGGACCTGGATCGCCTCGATCGACCGCGCGCTGGAGTGGAAGCCGGAGGAGCTGTACCTCTACCCGCTGTACGTCAGGCCGCTGACGGGCCTCGGCAGGCTCGCCGGAGACTGGGACGACCAGCGCCTCGGCCTGTACCGCGCGGGACGCGACCACCTGCTGTCCCTCGGGTACGAGCAGGTGTCCATGCGGATGTTCCGGCGGCCGGGCGGGGGCGGCGGCACCGAATACTCCTGCCAGGAGGACGGCATGGTCGGCCTCGGCTGCGGCGCCCGCTCCTACACCTCGCGGCTCCACTACTCCTTCGAGTACGCGGTGCACGCCGCCGAGGTCCGCGCGATCATCGACGAGTACGTCCGCGCCGAGGACTTCGGCCGCGCCCGGGTCGGGTTCCGCCTCGACGGCACGGAACGCCGCCGCAGGCACCTGCTCCAGTCCCTGCTCCAGGCCGAGGGTGTGGACACCGCCGCCTACACCCGCAGGTTCGGCACCGACCCCGCGGCCGACGCCGACCTGACGCCCTTCGCGGAGAAGGGGTGGCTCGAGCGCATCTCGGGAAGGATCGCGCTGACCCCCGAGGGACTCGCCCACTCCGACGCGATCGGCCCCGCCCTCTTCTCCCCGGAGACGCGGCGGCTCATGGACACCTACGAACTGCGCTGATGCTGACGATCCTCTACCGCGGCCCCCTGGCCAGCTGCGACTACGACTGCCCCTACTGCCCGTTCGCCAAGCGCCGCGACAGCCGTGCGCAACTGCGCGCCGACCGGGCCGCCCTGGCCAGGTTCGCCGCCTGGGTCGCCGCCCGAGAGGGCGACACCGCGGTCCTGTTCACGCCGTGGGGGGAGGGCCTGGTCCGCTCCTGGTACCGGGAGACGATGATCGAGCTGAGCCATCTGCCGCAGGTGCGGCGGGTGGCGATCCAGACCAATCTGGGCGGCCGGACGGCCTGGACCGCCCGCGCCGACCTCGACGCCCTCGCCCTGTGGACGACGTACCACCCCGGACAGGTGTCCCACGAAAGGTTCCTCGCCAAGAGCCGTGAGCTCACGGCCCTGGGCGTACGGCACAGCGTCGGCGTCGTCGGGCAGCCGGAGCACCTGGAGGCGGCCCGGCGCATGCGCGCCGACCTGCCGGGGGAGACCTATCTGTGGATCAACGCCGCCGAGGGCCTGAGCTACACCGATGCCGAGGCCGCCGACTGGACGGCCCTGGACCCCCTGTTCTCCTACAGCCGCCACCCCCACCGCAGCCTCGGCCTGCCCTGCCGGACCGGCCACGACGTCGTCTCCGTCGCCGGGGACGGCACGGTCCGGCGCTGCCACTTCGTGAAGACGCCGCTCGGCAACCTCTACGACGGCACCTTCATCCCGGACAGGGCGCCCTCGGCCTGCCCCAACACGCTGTGCGACTGCCACATCGGCTACCTGCACCTGGAGCCGCTCGGCCTCTACGACGTGTTCACCGACGGCCTTCTGGAGCGCATACCCGCACACCTGTAGACCGCCCGGCAGGGCGGCCCGCCTTCGACGTCCGCGGCGCCCCGGCCCCTGTTGCGGGGCGCCCCGGCTGGATTCGGGATCAGATGCCGATCAGGTCTCCTTCTCCGGGTGGTACTCCTGCGCGGTCAGGCCGAAGGTCCAGGCGACGCCCTCGCGGGCCGTCCGGACCTCCGGTGGCACCCGCAGGTAGTAGGTGCGCACCGAGCCGTCCGGCTCCGGGGTGGAGTTCAGCACCTCGACCATGACGACGGGCTCGTCGAAGGGGAGCTCGATCCGCCACAGGGTGCCGGTCTCGTCCTTGTGCACGGGAGCCGCGCCGGACTCGGCGAGGTACCTGTCGTAGCCGAAGTGCTCCAGCATGATCCGGCGCAGCTCGGTGTTGTCCTCCGCGCGGATCTTCGCCGGGGTGAGCGCGGCGAGCGTGTCGACGAACCCGGCGGGGAAGGGCATGCCGCGCCACGCGTGCAGGGCGAAGCCGTCGGGATAGGCCAGGGCGGGGCCGTCGCCGCTGTGCAGGCGGCCCGGCTCGTCGCGGCACAGCCGGGACGGGCGCTCGGAGAGGATCACCAGGTTCTCCCGCGGCCACCACCAGCCCGCCGACGCGGCGACCTCGGCGAGGCCGTGCAGCGGCGCGAGGCGGCCGAGGGAGGCGAACAGGCCGAGCCAGGGCGCGTCGTGCTGGCCCAGGACGGCGTCCAGGCTCGCGCCGCGCAGCCGGCTGCCGTGCTCCTCCCCGCCCAGCTCGCCGAGGGCGGCCCGGATCCGCGCGACGAGCCCGTTCACCGGCTCCCAGGTGGGCCCGCCCGTCCGCGCCCAGGTCTCCGCCCAGCCCGCCGGGCCCAGCTCGGCGTAGGCGGCGGCCCGTTCGGCCTCCCAGGGCAGGGAGCGCACCCGCTCGCGGACGGGTGCGCCGGCGCCGAGCCGGGGAAGGAGCTCGGCCGCCTCGGCGGACGGTAGCGCGCGCTCGGGGACGCCCGGGGAGCGCAGCGTGCAGGTGCCCGCCGGGATCAGGGAGGCGAGTTCCGCCCGCGTCTCCGGCAGTTCCGGATCGAGCAGGGCGGCGAGGACCGCCCCGGTGAACGGGGAGGGGACCCACAGGATGTGGGACGGCTCGGGCAGGCCCGCCGCGCGGTAGGCGGCGGCCGCCCCGGCCTCGGCGCGGGGGCGGTCTGCGGGGGTCGCGGTGAAGGGCATCGTCGGGATCGCCGTTCTCTCAGGGCAGGGGAGCAGGGGAGGGGCCGGCGTCAGTCGGCGACGGCGCGGGCGGTGAGGGACGCGGCCACGTATTCGCGCTGCCGGACGACCTGGAACCAGCCCGCCGGCAGGGTGATCGGCCCGTGCTCCTCGTGGACGAGCCGCCCGCCCTCCGACAGGTGGAGGTAGTCGGGGCTCATCGGTTGCGGGGTCCGGTACAGCGTGCCCGGACCGGTGAGCGCGTGCGCGTGGCCGGTGGCCTCACCGAGGGCCAGCACGACGCGGCCCCGGGAATCGCGCGCGACGGGCGGCAGCGCGAGGACGGACGGCGGCACGGCCGCGCCGTCGACCGGGCGGATGAGGATGTCTCCCTGGCGGTACATGGGCCGAACGTAACCGCCGCCACTGACAGAATCCGGCCCCGCGGACGGGGCGGCCGGAGAAATCCGCCCGGAAGCACATCGAGGCCCCGCGCGGGCGAGCGCGGGGCCTCGATGTGGCTGGGGGCGCCGGGGGAGACCCCGGCGCGGATGGGGAAGGTCAGCTCGCGGGCAGGACCGAGCCCTTGTACTGCTTCTCGATGAAGGCGCGGGTCTCGGGGGAGCGGAGCAGCTCCATCAGCTTGGTGATCTGCGGGTCGGTCTCGTCACCGGTCTTCACCACGAGGCCGTTGGCGTACGGGTTGCCGTCGGCGGACTCCAGCGCGAGGGCGTCCTCGGACGGGACCAGGCCGCCCGCGATGGCGTAGTTGCCGTTGATGACGGCGGCGTCGACGTCCTGGAGGGAGCGCGGGAGCTGCGCGGCCTCCAGGGCCTTGAACTCGAGGTTCTTGGGGTTGGCGGTGACGTCCTTCTCGGTGGCGGTGACGCCCGCGCCGTCCTTGAGGGTGATGACGCCCTGGTCGGCGAGCAGGGTCAGGGCCCGGGCGCCGTTGGTGGCGTCGTTGGGGATCGCCACGACGGAGCCGCTCTTGAGCGCGTCGAGGGACTTGGCCTTCTCGGAGTAGACGCCGAGGGGCTCCAGGTGCACGTCGCCGACCCAGGTGAGGTCGAGGCCCTTCTCGGCCTTGAAGTCCTCGAGGTAGGGCTTGTGCTGGAAGTAGTTGGCGTCGAGCGTGCCGTCGCTGAGCGCGATGTTCGGCTGGACGTAGTCGGAGAACTCCTGGATCTCCAGGTCCAGGCCCGCGTCCGCGGCGAGGTTGTCCTTCACGAAGGTGAGGATCTCGGCGTGCGGGGAGGGGCTCGCGCCGATGACGAGGGCGTCGTCGTTCGACTCGGCGGCGCCGCCGCAGGCCGCGGTGAGCGCCAGGGCCGCGGCGGACAGGGCAACGGTGATCTTACGGAGCACGGGCTGTGCCTTTCGGGTTTCTTACTTGTGGGAGAGCCGCCGGACGAGGAGATCGCCCAGCATCTGGATGACCTGGACCAGCACGACCAGCACCGCCACGCAGGCGATCATCGTGCCGGTCTCGAAGCGCTGGTAGCCGTAGCGGATGGCGAGGTCGCCGAGGCCGCCGCCGCCGATCGCCCCGGCCATGGCCGAGTAGCCGATCAGGGTGATCACGGTGACGGTCAGGCCGGCCACGAGACCGGGCCGCGCCTCGCGCAGCAGGACCTTGCCGACGATCTGGCCGCGTGAGGCGCCCATGGCACGGGCCGCGGCGACCACACCGGGGTCGACCTCGCGCAGGGCGGTCTCGGCGAGCCGCGCGAAGAACGGGATCGCGCCGATGGTGAGCGGCACGATCGCCGCCTCGGTGCCGATGGTGGTGCCGACGACCGCCCTGGTCAGCGGCAGGACCGCGACCATGAGGATGATGAACGGCAGCGACCGGCCGACGTTGACCACGAGGCCGAGCACCCGGTTGACCGGGACGCAGGGCGCGAGCCCGCCGCGGTCGGTGAGGATGAGCAGGACGCCCAGCAGGAGCCCGCCCAAGGCGGTGAGCACCGCGGAGACCCAGACCATCTGGAAGGTCTCCTGCAGCGCGAGGACGAGGTCGGCGCTCAAGCCGCGATCTCCAGGGTCAGGCCGCTCTCGCGCAGGTGCGCGATCTGCGGGGCGTTGAGTTCGGGGGTGCCGGGCAGCTCGATGCGCAGCCTGCCGACGCGGGTGTCGCCGACCTCCTCGATGGCGCCGCCGAGCACGTTCACGTCGATGGAGTACGTGCGGGCGAGGGAGGAGATGAACGGCGTCGAGGCGTCGTCGCCGATGAAGGTGACGTCGAGGACCGTCGTGTCGGGCCGCACGGTCGGCGCGGGCAGCGGGAACAGGCCGCGCGCGAGTTCCGAGCCGGGACTGGCCAGCAGGTCGAGCACCGGGCCTGTCTCGACGATCGCGCCGTCGCGCATGATCGAGGCGGAGTCGCAGATCTTCTTGACGACGCCCATCTCGTGCGTGATCAGCAGGATCGTCAGGCCGAGGTCGCGGTTGAGGTCGCGCAGCAGGTCGAGGACGGAGTCGGTGGTCTCCGGGTCGAGCGCGGAGGTGGCCTCGTCGGACAGCAGCACCTTGGGGTCGGCGGCCAGCGCGCGGGCGATGCCGACGCGCTGCTTCTGGCCGCCGGACAGCTGCGCCGGGTGCGCGCGGGCGTGCTCGGTGAGGCCGACGAGCTCCAGGAGTTCGGCGACGCGGCGCAGGCGTTCGCGGCGGGGCACTCCGGTCACCTCCAGCGGGAACGCGACGTTGCCGGTGACGTCGCGGGAGCCGAGCAGGCCGAAGTGCTGGTGGATCATGCCGATGCGCTGCCTGGCCTTGCGCAGGTCGTCGCCGCGCAGGGCGAGCAGGTCGGCGCCGTCGACGAAGACGCGGCCGGTGTCGGGCCGCTCCAGCACGTTGACGCTGCGCAGGAGGGTGCTCTTGCCGGCGCCGCTGCGGCCGATCACCCCGTGGATCTCGCCTTCGGCGACGTCGAGGCTGACGCCGTCCAGCGCGGTCACGGTGCGGCCGCGGGCGCGGTACACCTTGGTGAGGTCGTCGAGCTTGATCAAGGGTTCTCATTCCCGGGCAGGGCCGCGTTCGGGCGCACCGCGGTAGTGGGGCTTACAGGGGCGGGAGCGCGCGGAGCACCGGTGGACCGGGACCGCGTCAGGGCCTCAACCGCACATTCGCCGACACGCGACGCGCACGGCCCGCAAGGGGCGGCGGTCTCTCGGGTCGGCGGTCATGGACATGAGCTAATCACAAGACGGTCATGTCCGCCAAATCGGACCGTAGTCGATCATCACCCACGGTGATCTAATACGGCATGCCGAAAGGGCGGGACCCGAAGGTCCCGCCCTTGATGAAGCCGGTGCTTACAGAGCCGGGCGCGCGCCCAGGTGCGTGATGGCGCGCGCGGCGAGGCGGTTGCCCGCGGCGAGCGCCTCGGCCGGGGGCTTGCCGTCGAGCCACGCGGGCAGGAACCCCGCGGTGAAGGCGTCGCCCGCGCCGGTGCCGTCGACCACCTTCTCGACGGGTTCCGCGGGCACCACGATCGGCTCGGGGCGGCCGTTGGTGTACCACAGGGAGCCCTCGTCGGCCATCTTGATGACGACCTGCGGGTACCAGGCGGTGAGCACCTTGGCGGCGAGTTCGGGCTCGTCCCTGCCGGTCAGCGCCTCGGCCTCCGAGGTGCTGACGATCAGCAGCTTGGTGCCGTGGGTCCACTCGAAGAAGGGCTCGGCCCCCGCGCGCTTGAGCGGCGAGGAGGAGGCTCCGTCGACGGAGACCGACATGCCGGCCTTGCCCGCGAGGCGCAGCGCGTGCAGCGCGGCGTTGCGGGAGCCTTCGTTGAGCAGCGAGTACCCCGAGACGTGCAGATGGCCGCCGGGCGTGAAGAGGTCCGCGGGGATGTCGTCCGGCAGCAGCGCGCCGTTGGCCCCCGGGTCGGACATCATGGTCCGGTCGCCCTTGTGCGTGATCAGGATCACGCAGGTGCCGGTCGGCCGCTCCGGGTCCATGACGAGCCGGGCGTCGACGCCGTAGCCCATCAGTTCCATGTCCCGGTTCCGGCCGTTGATGTCGGAGCCGCGGCGGCCGACGAACGCTACGTCGACCCCCTCGACCGCGAGCCAGGCCGAGACGTTCGCCCCCGAACCCCCGCCGTGCATCGTCACGCTGGCCGGGGTGTCGCTCCCCTTGGCCAGGGGGTACGCGGCTCGTGCCACGGCGTCGGTCATCAGATCGCCGACCACGACCACGCGTGTCATGATTCACCTCGCTCTTACGCAGCTCCGCCTTACGACAGACCCGCACCATTCTGCCTGGGCGTGGCGACGACCGTAACAGCTTCCACGCTCGGATTTGGTCTCGAACGCGCAGCGAAACGGGTAACGGCCCGACCTCTTGTCCGGACCGTTCACATGCGCCCACTCCAGTAAACCCCGGAACCCGGGGGCCCGAACCGGTCAGGTCCACCCCGTGACCCTCGCGTGACCGTTATTCGGTTGTCGCCTACGCTCGACTTGTGACCGATCATCCCTATCCCGATCACTGGGAGGCCGACGTCGTCCTCTCCGACGGCGGGACCGCCCACCTGCGCCCCATCAAAGCCGAGGACGCGGAGCTGCTGCGGGCTTTCTACTCGCGGGTCTCGGCCGAGTCGATCTACTACCGGTTCTTCTCCCCGCGTCCCCACCTGAGCGAGAAGGAGATTCGGCATTTCACCACGGTCGACTATTCCGACCGGGTGGCGTTGATCGCCACGATTGGTCAGCAAATGGTGGGCGTGGTCCGTTATGACAGGACAAAGGATCCCGACCAGGCCGAGGTGGCGTTCCTCGTCGAGGACGCCCACCAGGGCCGCGGCGTCGGCTCGGTCCTGCTGGAGCACCTCGCCGCGGCGGCCAGGGAGCGCGGCCTCGCCCGCTTCGAGGCCAACGTGCTGCCCGACAACCGCAAGATGACCAAGGTCTTCAAGGAGGCCGGGTACGCCGCGGTCCAGCGGTTCGAGGACGGGATCATCCAGCTCACCCTGGACCTCTCGCCCACCGAGACCTCCGTGGAGGTCATGGCCGCCCGCGAGCACCGGGCGGAGTCCCGGTCCATCCGGCGGCTGCTGCACCCCGCGTCGGTCGCGGTGATCGGCGCCAGCCGCGTCTCGCACAGCGTCGGCCAGACGGTCCTGCGCAACCTCCTCGGCGCGGACTTCACCGGACCCGTCTACCCGGTGCACCCCGAGGCGCACGCCGTCGCCGGCGTGCGCGCCTACCGGGCGGTCGCCGAGATCCCCGACGAGGTGGACCTCGCGGTGGTCGCGGTGCCCTCCTCGGCGGTCCAGGACGTGATCGCCCAGTGCGCGGCCAAGGGCGTGCACGGCCTCGTCGTCGTCTCCTCCGGCTTCGCCGAGATGGGCGAGACCGGCCGCTCGGCCCAGCAGGACCTCGTCCGGGTCGCCCGCGCCAACGGCATGCGCGTGGTCGGCCCCAACTGCCTCGGCATCGCCAACACCGACCCCGCGGTGCGGCTGAACGCCAGCCTCGCCCCCGTGCTGCCCTACCGGGGGCCCGTCGGCTTCTTCTCCCAGTCCGGCGCCCTCGGCATCGCCATCCTCCAGCGGACCGCCGAGCGCGGCCTCGGCCTCTCCACGTTCATCTCCGCGGGCAACCGGGCCGACGTCTCGGGCAACGACCTCCTCCAGTACTGGGAGGCCGACCCCTCGACCACCGCCGTCATGCTCCACCTGGAGTCGATAGGCAACCCCCGCAAGTTCACCCGCCTGGCCCGCCGCGTCTCCCTCAGCAAGCCGATCGTCGCGGTGAAGACGGGCCGGTCGCTCCAGGGCGTGCCCCTCGGCCACTCGGTCCGCCGGATCGAGCTGCCCGACCACGCGGTCAGCGCGCTCTTCGAGCAGGCGGGCATGCTGCGGGTGGAGGACCTCGGCGAGATGTTCGACGTCGCCCAGCTGCTCGCCTACCAGCCGCTGCCCGCGGGCAACCGTGTCGCGATCATCGACAACGCCGACTCCCTCGGGCTGCTCGCCCAGGACTCCGCCGCGGCCCACGGGCTCGTCGCGGGCCCGCTCGCCTCGCTCGGCCCGAACGCGGTGGCGGCCGACTACACCCGCGCGCTCACCGAGGCCCTGGAAGACAAGTCCTGCGACGCGGTGATCGTCATGTACACGCCCCCGGTCCTCGGAGGGGCCGAGCTGATGCTGTCCGGCGTACGCGAGTCCGAGCCCGTCGCCGAGGCGATCTCCGCCGTCGCCCGGGAGTCCTCCAAGCCCATCCTGGCGACCTACCTCGGCCAGAAGGGCATGCCGCGCGCCTTGCGGGTGCTGTCGCCGACGGGGGAACCCGGTCCGGGCTCCGTGCCTTCTTACTCCGCCCCCGACGACGCGGTTCGCGCCCTGTCCTACGCGTCCCGTTACGCGTCCTGGCGGCGCCGTCCGCACGGCCACGTCCCCGACCTGGAAGGGATCGACCAGGAACGGGCGCGTGATCTCGTCGCAGGGTGGCTGGCCAGGGGCGAACGCGGAGACGCCGAAGAACTCCTCGCCTGCTACGGCGTCTCCGTAGGGGGACAGCGCGGTGGCGTCGCGGTCCACATCGTCACGCAGGAGGACCCGTCTTTCGGGGCGGTCGTGTCCTTCCGCCTGTCGGACATCGCCGCGGCGCTCCTCGACGACCGCGCCTACCGCCTCGCCCCCCTGACCGATCTTGAGGCCGCCGACATGGTCCGGGCCATCCGGATGGCCCCTTTGCTCTTCGGCCACCAGGGCGCGGACAAGGTCGCCGTCGAATCCCTGGAGGAACTGCTCATCCGGGTCGCGCGGCTGGCCAGCGACCTGCCCGAGGCGGCAAGGCTGGAGCTGGAGCCGGTCATGGTCGACGCCACGGGCGTCACGGTCACCGACGCCCGTCTCACCCTGGCCCAACCGCCGGGCCCGCGCCTGCCCCTGGAGCCCCGCCGGATGTGACGCCTCGGGCCGCCGGGATGCGCTCGGGCTCTGGAACAGGGCAGGATGGGGGAATGAGGGAAACCCGAGCGAAGGACGACCACGGGTTGCGCAGCGCGATCGAGCGCAGCGGCTACTACCCGGAGCTGGTCGCCGGAGCCGTCGAGTCGGCAATGGGCACCGAGGAAGTACTCGCCTACGTGGTCCACCACGAGGCGGCGTTCGACCCCGGCATGGAGGTGCGCAGGCACGTCACCGTCCTCGTCCTGTCGCCGACGCGGCTGCTGTTCTGCCACACCGACGAGCACCCGCCGAGCGACCTCGTGCCGCAGCCGCACTGCTCGACCACGACCGAGGCGGTCAAGCTCGACCGCATCTCCTCGGTCGCCGTCACCAGGGTCGTGCCGCGCCCGGAGCGCTATGTGCCGGGCGTGCCGCCCACCGAGGTCGTGCTGACCCTCGGCTGGGGCGTGAACTCCCGGATCGACCTGGAGCCGGCCGGCTGCGGCGACGAGAACTGCGACGCCGACCACGGCTACACCGGCGCGGTCACGTCCGACGACCTGTCCCTGCGCGTCAGCGAGGCGGCGGACGGCGCGGAGGCCGTCAGCCAGGTGCTGGCGTTCGCCGAGGCGCTCACGGCGGTGACGACCGTATGACGGGCCTCGGGGAGATCCCGGTCCCCCGCTACGGGGAGACGGCGCTCGCCGACCTCTCCTCGTCGGTGCTGGGCTCGCTGGGCGTGGCCGGCGCGGCGAACGTGCTCGACCTGCCGGAGCTGCCGCGCGCCTGCGTGCTGCTCATCGACGGCATGGGCTGGGAGCTGCTCAAGGCGCATCCGGAGGAGACGCCCTTCCTGAGCTCCCTTCCCGGCCGGGCTCTCACCGCCGGATTCCCGGCCACCACCGTGACGAGCCTCAGCTCCCTGTCCACCGGCCTGCCTCCGGGCGCGCACGGGATGCTCGGCTACCAGGTCGCCGTTCCCGGGGAAGGGAGGCTGCTCAACTGCCTCCGCTGGGACAACGGGCAGACCGACCCCGAGTCCTTCCAGCCCCGCCGCACGGTCTACTCCCGGGCCGCCGACGCGGGCATCACCTCCAGCTACATCGCCTCCGGCGCGTACATGGGCAGCGGCTTCAACTCGGCCATCACCCGGGGCGTGAAGTACGTCCCCGCCGACGGCATGGGCCAGCTCGTCGCGCGCGCCGAGGAGGCCCTGGAGGGCAAGCGCGCGCACGTCACCGTGTACCACTCCGACCTGGACACCGCGGGCCACATGTACGGCGCGGGCTCCAAGACCTGGCGGCACCAGCTCAGGTTCGTCGACCTGCTGGCCGAACGGCTCGCCGAGGTCGTCCCGGCGGGGACCGGCCTGTACGTCACCGCCGACCACGGCATGACGAACCCGGACGAGAAGGTCGACATCGACGACCACCCGGCGCTGACCGAGGGCGTCGCGCTGTTCGGCGGCGAGGCCAGGGCCCGGCACGTCTACACCGTCGACGGCGCCGCCGACGACGTCCTCGCGGCCTACACGGAGTTCTTCGGCGACCGCGCGTGGGTCATGTCCCGCGCGCAGGCGGTCGCCGCGGGCTGCTTCGGCCCGGTCGACCCGGCGATGCTGCCCCGCATCGGCGACGTCGTCGCCGTCGCGCGCGGCGGCCTGGCGATCGTCCGTACCGCGGTCGACCCGATCGACGGCCTCATGGTCGGCATGCACGGCTCGCTCGTGCCCGAGGAGCAACTGGTGCCGCTGCTGTGGGAGGCGCGATGAGCACGGGACATCAGCCCCTCCCCGAACGGGACGGCAGCGGTCACACTGACGAGGTGCGCCCCCTCATCGACGCGCAGGGGCTCGCCCGCCTGCGCGACCAGGCAGTGATCCTCGACGTCCGGTGGCGCCTGGGCGGCCCGCCCGGCGTCGAGGCCTACCGCGCCGGGCACATCCCCGGCGCGGCCTACGTGGACCTCGACACCGAGCTGGCCGCGCGGCCCGGCGCGGGCGGGCGGCACCCGCTGCCGGCCGCCGCGGACTTCCAGGCGGCGATGCGGCGGGCCGGGGTCTCCGACGACTCCCTCGTCGTGGTCTACGACGACGCCGACGCCACGAGCGCCGCCCGCGCGTGGTGGTGCCTGCGCTACTTCGGCCACCCGCGCGTGCGCGTCCTGGACGGCGGCTTCACCGCCTGGACCAGGGCTGGCCTGCCGGTGGCGACCGAGTCCGCGGCGCCGGAGCCCGGCGGCTTCACCGCCCGGCCGGGCACGTTGCCGGTGGTCGACGCCGAGGGCGCGGCCGCGCTCGCCAAGGCGGGGGTGCTGCTGGACGCGCGCGCCGCCGAGCGGTTCCGGGGCGAGGTCGAGCCGGTCGACCCGGTCGCGGGCCACATCCCCGGTGCCGTCAACGCGCCCACCTGGGCCAACGTGGGCGGCGACGGCAGGTTCCTGCCTCCGGCGGTGCTCCGCGAGCGGTTCGCCGCCCTGGGCGCCACCGACGCCGCCGACGTCGCGGTCTACTGCGGCTCCGGCGTCACCGCGGCCCACGAGATCCTCGCCCTGACCCTCGCGGGCGTCCCCGCCGCGCTCTACCCGCCGTCCTGGTCCGGCTGGATCACCGACCCGTCCCGTCCCGTGGCCAAGGGCGCCTGACACCGCGCGTCGCCGAAGCCGCGGGCGCGTCCACGACGCGCCCGCGGCTTCAGGGCATGGTGCGGTAAGGCTTCGCGGTCAGGTGCCGGCGCCGTAGGACTGGAGACCCAGGCGGCCGGGTGTCCGGGGAAGGGCGGCCAGGGCCGCGGTGGGGGTGGCTCCGTCGGAGAGGTGACGGTGGAGGTCGGCCATGAGGGCCGGGGCCGCGGCGTCGGGCAGCGGCGTGACCGAGGCGATGACGGTGCGGACGCCCACCGACAGGAGGATGCCGGGGAGACCTGGCAGGTCGTTGCCCTGGCCGGTGTCGCAGGCCGACAGGACCATGACGGACGGGGGAGGTTCCAGGGTGTTGAGGTCGTGGCCGGTCAGGGGGCCGGAGCACAGGTCCAGGTGGGAGCCCATGGGGTCGTCGTGAAGGTGGACGCCGTGGGCCGCGATGTGGGCGAGGCGTGCTCCGGCGAGCGCCCCGGCGTCGGTGTGGATCCGCGCGTCGGGGTAGAGGGCCGCGATGGAGGCGAGCTCGGAGTCGGTGTGCCGCAGGCCGGGCCCGGAGAGCAGGACGACCGGGCCGGGTTCAGCACGCCGTTCTTGGGCGAGCAGCCAGGCCGTGGCCGAAGGCACGACGGTGAAGGGCGCTTCGGTGACCGTCGTCCAAGGCAGCCCGTACAGGGATCCCGTAGGCGCGATGACGAGTTCCAGTCCGTCGAGGAGCGTGAGGGCGGGTGCGAACCGGGTGCGCAGGGACGCGATCGGGGTGGCCGGGGAAGAGCCGTCCGTCATGGCCCGGGTCAGGGCGGCGCAGATCAGGCGGGTCTCCCGCACGGCCGCGTCATAGGAGCCCAGGGCCGCCCGCCGGACGCGGCCGTCGCGCACGGCCAGGGCGAGGAGGTGGTCTCCGGCCCGGACGAGCTCCAGCAGGCCGATCCCGTGCAGCCCGGCCAGCAGGTCGGACGTCGTCACCGTGGGGCGCGTGGTGGCGGCCCCGGTGCTCAGCGCCCTGGCGCGGCCGGACAGCCGACCCGTCGGCGGGCGGCGTGCCGGCGCGGGGAACAGGATGCTCCGGCGGAGCTCCTCGAGTTCCAGGAGTTCCCGGTCCGTGCGGGCGAGGCGTACGGCGAGCGGAGACAGGTCCGCGCAGGCGCCGCCGAGGACGCCGCGGAGTTCCACCGAGTCGCCGGAGGCCCCGAGGGACGCCGCCGTGCGCAGCGCGTCACGCAGGGCTTTGCGCGCCTGCGTCTCCTCACCCCGAGCCCAGTGCACGTGCGCCGTCGTGCGGTAGGCCCGCAGCCTCAGCGCCGCGGAGGCCGCGGTGACCGGCCGGGGGAGGAGATCGGGTTCGGCGGGGAAGGCCAAGGCGGCCTCCACCCTTGTCCGCAGCGCGGGGTCGGTCCAGCCGAACGCCTCGAGCCGCGCGGCGGTGGTGCGCACCGAGACCAGCAGCGAGGCCGAGCGCTCTCCGCGGGCGGCCTGGGCGCGCAGCAGCACGCTGCGGGCCTGGGCCTCCCAGCCGGGCCTGGACTGCGCGGCGAACGCCAGCTCGGCCTCTCGCGCCGACTCGGCGGCGAGGGCGGCGTCCCCGCAGGCCAGTTCGGCCTCGGCCCGGGCGAGCAGGGCGGTCGCGGCATCGGCGGCGAAGCCCGCGCGGGCCGCCGCCCCGACGGTCTCGGCGAGCAGTTCCCGCGCGTCGCCGCACAGTCCGGCCGCCAGCAGCGCCGAGGCGTGGTCGAGCCGGTGCTGGGCGCGGCGCTCCCCGGTGAACTCGGGCGCGATCTCCGCGAAGATCCCGAGCGCGCGCGAGAACTGCCCGCGCAGGCCCGCCAGATGCGCCTCGTTGTGGCGGACCATCAGCTCGAGGCGGCGCGGCCCGGTACGCGCGGCCAAGGACGCGGCCGCCCCTAGCGCGCTTTCTGCGGCCTGGAAGCGGCCCGCTTGGGCGAGGGAGATCCCGTTCGCCATGAACCGCGCGGCCCGCCATACGGGGTCGTCGCTCCCGGGCCGTGCCGGACGGTCGACCTTGCCCTGGCTGGCGCGCGCGTAACTGCGGTGCAGAGACAGCCGCTCGAGGTCGGCGCCCGCAAGGTGCGGCTCGGCGCGGTCGGCCAGGACGAGCGCTTCGGCGGTCCGGCCCGAGGCGGTCAGCAGCGCGACCATGACGGCCTGGACCCGGGCCGTCAGCGCCGGGTCGCCCGCGCAATGGCGGAGCGCGGTTCCCAGCAGCCGGTGGCCTTCGGTGAGGTCGCCCGTCTCCTTGGCGTCCAGCGCACCGGCGAGGAGGGTGTCGATCACAAGGTGGTCCAGCTCGTGACGATCGACGCCCCGTCCGGCAGGGCGAAGTGCAGCATCACCGGGCCGGGCGCGACGCCGTCCGCGAGGAAGGAGCCCGTCGCGTCCACCGGGGCGGCGGTCTCGCCGCCCGCGTGCCGCACGGTGAGGCGCGCCGGACGGGCCGGGGTCACCCGCCCGGTCAGGCACAGCCGGCGCGCGCCCGCGGAGACCTCCACCTCGACCGCGAGGCCCGGCGCGTCGAACGTCAGCATCCGGGCCGCGCCGCGGAGCCCCGCGGCGGCCGGGGTGAGCGACGCGACGAGTTCGGCGAGCGCCGCGTCGGGGTCGCGGAACGCCAGGGCCGCGCGCGCCGCCTCGAAGGAGCGGTCGGGCGGCGGGTCGAGCAGGGCGAACGCGCGTTGGATCTCGTGCAGCAGGTCGTTCATGGCAGAAGGTCCCTTCGGCTCCCGGCCGGTGCGTCGCACCGGCCGGCCGCGGATGGAGAGCCGCCGTCGCGGCGGAGGTGAGGGTGCGGCTCAGTCGCCCAGGGCGGCCCGCAGAGCGCGCAGGCAGCGGGCGCGCGCGGGGCCGACGCCGCCCGGCGCCAGGCCGAGCGCGGCGGCGACCTCCGCATAGGGCGCCGCGGCGGCGAGGAGCCGGAGCATCCTTCGGCAGGGCTCGGACAGCGACTCCAGCGCGGCGGCGACCCGGGAGACCTGGTCGCGCGCGACGCACACCGGCTCGGGCCCCGGCCGCGGATCGGGCCGGTCGAGCGGCGGACGGGGCGCGGGCACCGGGACGCGGGGCACGCACTCGCGGCGGCAGGTCGTGGCCAGCCACGCCCCGACCCCGTCCGGCGAGCGCAGGTCCCCGAGGTGCTGGACGAGCCGCAGCCACGTCGTCTGGACGACGTCCTCGGCGGCGGGCCCGGACAGCCCGTGGGCACGGGCGATCGACCAGAGCATCGGGTGGTAGCGGGCGACCAGCGCCTCCCAGGCGGCGGTGTCGCCGTCCCGGGCGCGTTCGAAGAGCGCGCCCGACGTGGCGGTGACGGGTTCGCTCATGCGACGAGCGTGCCGAGACCGGGGCGCACGGGCCCGGAGCCGAGCACGGCGTCGGCGGCGTCGGCGGGCGCCATGCCCCGCGCGACTCGGGCGGCGACCTCCCCGGCGACGGCAGGGGCCGCGAACGAGGTCCCCGACCAGGCGGCGTAGCCCTCGAACTCCCCGAACCGCACGAAGGTGCTGTGCACCGCGGTGCCGGGGGCCGCGGCGTCGACCCACCAGCCGTGGTTGGAGAACCAGGCGCGCTCCGCGCCGTCGAGCGCGGCGACCGCGACGGCCTGCTTGAGCGCGGCGGGCCAGAAGGGCCGGTCGGACGCGGTGTTGCCCGCGCAGGCGATGACGACGGTGCCGCGGCCGAGCGCGGCGACGGCCCGCTGGAGCAGCGGGGAAGGCCGGTCGTCGAAGGTGTGGCAGCCGAGCGACAGGTTGACCACGTCGGCCTTGAGCCCGTGCAGCGCCCGGATCACGTGGAGCTCGTCGCCGACCCCGTCGCCGCCGATGACCCGGCGCGCGACGAGGCGGGCGGACGGGGCGCGCTGGAGGACGACGCCGGCGATGAACGTCCCGTGGCCGGACTGGGCGTCCAGCTCGTAGTCGAGGTCGGCGTCCAGGACCTCGCGGTCGGCCTCGGCGTGCTCGGCGAACCAGTCGGCCGCCGCGTACCACGGGTGCGGGTCGAGGCCGGTGTCGAGGATCGCCACGGTCACGCCGTGCGCGCCGCCGCCCGTCGCCGCGGCGTCCGGGACGGGGAGCGGCGGGACGGGCAGCGGCCGGTCGGCCGGGCCCGTCCACCACATCGGCTGGCCGTAGACGAGGTGGTTGGGCGAGACGCTCAGGCCGCGGTCGCGGGCGAGCAGGCTCAGCTCGCAGACGTCGACCCTGGCCGAGCGGTTCAGCCGCAGCCGGGTCAGTCCGGGCCCGGGCTCGCTTCCCGCGGTCCACCGGCGCAGCAGGTCCGCGGCGCGGCCCACGTCGGAGTCGGCGACGAGGACCTCGTCCCGGCGCAGCAGCGCCCCGGTCTGCACGACCGATACGTCGCGATGGCGGGCGAGCAGCCGCTCCACCCGTGCCCCCTGATCGAACATGGCGCACAGTGTGCCGCCCCGGAAGGACCGGGCCGCCCGACCTGGCGCTACCTTTCCCGCGCGTTTACCGCACGCCGCCGGGGTTTACTCGCGGACGAGGGAGACGGGGATGTTGCCGCGCGTGGCGTTGGAGTACGGGCAGACCTGGTGGGTGGCCTCCAGCAGCCGGGTGCCGTCCTCCTCGGACAGGGCGTCGGGCAGCTCGGCGCGCAGCGCGACCTCGAGGCCGAAGCCGCCGGACCCGTTCGGCTTGAGGCCGACCTCGGCGGTGACCGAGGCCTCGGAGACGTCCAGGCCCAGCTTCCCGGCGACGAGGTTCATCGCGCTGGCGAAGCACGCCGCGTAACCGGCGGCGAAGAGCTGCTCGGGGTTGGTCCCCGCGCCGTCGCCGCCCAGCTCCTTGGGGCGGGCCAGGGTGACGTCGAGCAGCCCGTCGTTGGTGACGGCCCTGCCGTCGCGGCCGGACGCGGTGGCGATGGCGGTGTAGAGAGCGCTCATGGGAAAGACCTCCTGAACAGACCTGTCTGTATGAACACGCCCCACCCTAGACAGACCTGTCTGGTACTGTCAACACATGGCACCCACGGCCCCCGGCGCCCGCGCCCGCATCCTGGACACCGCGACCCGGCTCTTCTACGCCGAGGGCGTCCACACCGTGGGGATCGACCGGATCATCGCCGAGGCGGCCGTCGCGAAGGCGACGTTCTACCACCACTTCAAGTCCAAGGACGCCCTGGTCTGCGCGTACCTCACCGAGCAGTACGAGCTCCAGCGCACGGCGTTCGCCGCGCTGCCCGGCCAGGGCAGGGAGAAGATCGAGGACGTCTTCGCGCGCATCGCGGAGGTGAGCGAGCAGCCCGGGTTCCGCGGCTGCCCGTTCCTCAACGCGGCGGCCGAGTTCGCCGACCCCGGACATCCCGTCCGCGCGATCGTCACCGAGCACCGCGCCTGGTTCGAGTCCCTCATGCGCCGGCTGCTGGAGGAGGCGGGTCACCGCGACCCCGGCGGGGGCGCCAGGTTCCTGCTCCTGCTGCGCGACGCCGCGGCCGTGAGCGGCGCCCTCGACCCGGCCGGGCGGACCCGCGAAACCGTCGACGCCGCCCTGCGCAGGCTGCTGACGGCATAGGATCTTTCCGACGAAAGGAAGGTCGGATGTCGCTGCGCGACTTCATCGCCGGGATGCCCAAGGCCGAGCTGCACGTCCACCACGTGGGCTCCGCGTCGCCCGAGGTGGTCGCCGAGCTCGCCGCGCGCCACGAGGGCAGCACCGCGGTCCCGGCCGATCCCGACCTGCTGCGCGACTTCTTCGACTTCCGCGACTTCGCCCACTTCATCGAGGTCTACGTCGCGGTCGTCGACCTGCTGCGCGACGCCGAGGACATCCGCGCGCTCACCTACGGCGTCGCCCGCGACATGGCAAGGCAGCACATCCGCTACGCCGAGCTGACCGTCACCCCCTACCTGACCCTGATGAAGGGCATCCCCGAGCCGGCGTTCATCGAGGCGATCGAGGACGCGCGGCGCACCGCCGAGCGTGACTTCGGCATCGTGCTGCGCTGGTGCTTCGACATCCCCGGCGAGGAGGGCCTGCCGGCGGGGGAGGCCACCGCGCGCTTCGCGGTCGAGCACGCCCCCGACGCGCTGGTGAGCTTCGGCCTCGGCGGTCCCGAGGCCGGGTGGCCCCGGCCGCAGTTCAAGCCGTTCTTCGACCGGGCCCGTGCCGCGGGGCTGCACAGCGTCCCGCACGCGGGCGAGACCACCGGCCCCGAGACGGTCTGGGACGCGCTCACCTACCTCGGCGCCGAGCGGATCGGGCACGGCATCGCCGCCGCCCGCGACCCCCGGCTGCTCGACCACCTCGGCGAGCACGGCATCGCGCTGGAGGTGTGCCCCACCTCCAACATCGCCACCCGCGCGGTCGCGACCCTGGCGGAGCACCCGCTGCGCGAGCTGGTCGACGCGGGGGTGCTGGTGACCGTCAACAGCGACGATCCGCCGATGTTCGGCACCGACCTGACGAACGAGTACCTCGTCGCGGCCCGGCTGCTCGGCCTCGACGAGGCGGGCGTCACCGGGCTGGCGAAGAACGCCGTGCGCGCGTCGTTCCTCGGCGAGGCCGACAAGGCACGGCTGACCGCGGAGATAGACGGCCATCTCCGCGCGGCCACAGGACACTCCTGAGGGGGCAAGGTCGCGGATTGTTGCCATGAGGTTTCGTTTGGTCAATGGCGCTGGTGCACGGGGGGCCCATCGGGCACAATGAGGGACGCACGGTCCATCTTGGCCACCGCTGCTCCAGGCCGTAGGGGAAGACGCGCCTAGAAAAGCACCACCAGGAGGACCGAGTGACCGTACGCGGTGTGTTTCACGTCCACTCCGCGCCACCTGCGCTGTGCCCGCACATCGAATGGGCGACCGCGGGTGTGCTTGGCGTGCCCGTCAAACTACTGTGGACAGACCAGCCCGCTGCCCCCGGCAGTCAGCGGGCCGAACTGTGCTGGGAGGGCAAAGCCGGCATCGCCGCAGCCATCACCTCCTCCCTGCGCGCCTGGAAGCTGGCGCGCTTCGAGGTGACCGAGGAGGCGTCTCCGGGCGCCGACGGCATGCGCTACTGCTTCACCCCGACCCTCGGCGTCTTCACCGCGACGGTCGGCGCGAACGGCGACATCATGATCCCCGAGGACCGGCTGCGCCATGTGATGGCGAACGCCGCGAACGGCCGGACCACGCTGGAGCTCGAACTCGACAAACTGCTGGGCACGCCGTGGGACCACGAGCTCGAACCGTTCCGCCGGGCCGGCGACGGCGCCCCCGTCCGCTGGCTGCACGCCGCAGGCTGAGCAGGCATGCGTCCGGCCGCCGCCCACGGGCAGGGCGGCGGCCGGACGGCACCGGTCACTGGTAGCCGCGGATCTCCTTGAAGACCTCCTGCAGCGACTGCTTGCGCGCGTCGAACGACCTGCCGCCGGTGAGGTCGGCGAGCGCCTTCATCTCGTCCTCCTTGGCCTCGCCGAACAGCACGGGGTACACGGGCACCCCGAGCTCGGCGAAGGCGGAGTAGCGCGCCTTGAACTTGGCGAAGTCCATGCCGCCGGTGTTCTCCCCGTCGGTCATGAGCACGATCGAGGTGAACCTGTCGGGGTCCGCCGCGATCTTGCCGTTGAGCAGCTGGTACGCGCTCGTCAGGCCGTCGTAGATCGCGGTGCCGCCGCCGACCTGGAGGTCCTCGGCGTAGCGGCGGATCTGCAGCAGCGCGGAGTCCGGATCGTCGGCGGGGACGGTGAACTCCTTGGCGGCGTGCGGCTTGGTGCTGAACGGGACCACGGTCACCTCCTCCCGGTTGTGGAACCTGTCGAAGGCCGCGGTGTCCCCTCCCGTCAGGGAGACGAACGCGCGCTTGAGGTCCTCGATCCTGTCGCCCGTCATCGAGCCGGAGAGGTCGACGACGTAAGCGGTCCGTGACGGCCTGCGCAGTTCGTCGTAGAAGGCCGCCAGAAGCCCGTCGACGGTCTGGGGAGCGCCGGGGAAGGGGAGCTCCTTCACGTCGGCCACGCCCTCGAACGGGACGCCCTCGGCCTTCGGCCTGCGATGGGTCGTCTCCACGATCCGGCGCTGGGTCTCGGGCTTGAGGAGGTACTCGGTGATCTTCTTGTAGGCGCTCTGGGTGGCCTCGGACGCCCCGGGCAGGAGCGTCAGCGGGTAGTCGGCGGTGACGACGCCGTCCGACGGGTAGACGAGCGTCAGCGGCTGGGGGAGCCTCCCGGAGGCGTTGAGCGACTTCAGGACCGACTCGTAGTTGACCAGTCCGTCCACCTCGGCGCCCTTGCGCACGAACGCCTCCGACAGCCAGCCGGACGACCCCGCCGTCAGGGTCTGGGCGGAGAAGAAGTCCCGAAGGCCCGGGGCCACCTTCTCGACGCTCGCCGGGTCGAGGTCCTGCCCGGCGTTGAGCGCCGTGGCCACACCGACGAGCGCGGAGAACCCGGAGTTCGACGCGGCGGGGCTGGTCATCCCGTAGGTGAAGTCGCGGTTCACCGCGGCCTTCGCGATGTCCGCCCACGACGGTCGCCGGCCGGTCCAGCCCAGGCGCTGCGCGGCCTCGGGCCGGACGCCCAGCACGACGGGCGAGGACATGATCGGGGTGGCGGTGCCGGCGGCGGAGCTCTTCTGCAGCTCCAGGTAGCGGTTGGAGGCGAACCAGATCGCCTCGTGATCGCGTCCCGCCTCGCCGGAGACCACCCGGCGGACGCCGTCGAGCGTCCCCGCGTAGGTGAACTGCACGCTCACGCCGGTCGCCTTGGCCGCGTCCTTGAGCACGGGGTCGAGGTCCGCGAGCTCGCTGCCGGCGAGGACGTGGAGGACGGAGCCTTCGGGGGGCTCGGAGGGGGAGCATCCCGCCGCCAGGAGGGCGGCGGCCGTGATCGCCGCGAAGATCCTTCTCATGGCGGTTAGGACGCGTGAGGGACCCCCGGAGGAGGCGAACGCCAGATGGCCATCCGGTGAACGTGAAGGGCCGGACCCCGGCAGGGTCCGGCCCTTCACACGTCACGTGGGACGGACGGTTTCAGGCGATCTCGGCGAGTGCCTTGCGGTACGCGTCGAGGTCGCGCGCGTTGGGAATGTCGTTGTCGACCTTCCACTGCACGACGCCCGCCTTGTCGATGATGAAGGTGCCACGGCGCGCCAGGCCCTTCTCCTCGTCGAACACGCCGTAGGCGGCGGCGACGCCACCGTGCGGCCAGAAGTCCGAGAGGAGCGAGAACTGGTAGCCCTCCTGCTCGGCCCACGCGCGGTGCGTGAAGACCGAGTCGACGGACACCGCGAGCACCTGGACGTCGTCGCCGCCCAGGGTGGGCAGCTCGTCCCGGATGGCGCACAGCTCACCTGTGCAGATGCCGCTGAACGCCAGCGGGTAGAAGACCAGGACGACATCCTTCTCGCCCGCGAAGTCCGACAGCTTGACGGGCGTGCCGTGCTGGTCCTTCAGTTCGAAGTCCGGCGCCTTGTCTCCGACCTCAACGGCCATGTGGATTTCCCTTCGAGGAGACTTGAGATCATGCCTGGGCAGGCCAAGTCTGCCACCTGTCCGCCGCCGAAGGGGCACCCGCCTTTACATGCGGCCCTTCGGTGCGACGAGCCGTGAACCCGACCATTCGGGGGCGGCGCTGACGCTCTTGGTCTGGGCGAGGCCCGCGGTGGGCGCCGCCTCGGAGATGTCGCTGGGCTCCACATGGCCTTCACGGCCGGCCTTGGGGGTGAGCAGCCAGATGTGCCCGCCGCCGGCGATGGAGGACAGGGCGTCGACCAGGCCGTCGACGAGGTCGCCGTCTTCGTCGCGCCACCACAGCACGACGACGTCCGCGACGTCTTCGTAATCCTCGTCGACCATCTCGTTGCCGATGACGGCCTCGATGGAGGCACGCAGCTCCTCGGAGACGTCCTCGTCCCAGCCGAGCTCCTGCACCACCTGGCCCGGCTTGAAACCGAGCCTTTCGGCCAGGCTGCGCTCCGTCTGCGCCTGGCCCGCGGTCGCGCTCACTGACGTCCTCCCTGTGTCGTATTCATGGGATGCACCGTACTGGCTCTCCAGCGTCCCGGCTCGACACCGCCTGGCTCGACACCGTTCGATGCGATACCTGCGATTCGACGCCCCGGCGTCGGGTGCACCTCAAGGTATTGCGGGACAGTCCACACAAAGGACGGCCCCTTGCGCAAGTGCCCATACCCCATAAGCATGATCCACACGTGCCCCACATGCGGTTTCGCCTTCCCATCATGCTCCTCCCAGAAACGACAGGCGCACGTTCCGGTCGGGATTGTCGACGTTGATGTCGACGAGGGCGATCGACTGCCAGGTGCCGAGGGCAAGTCTTCCCCCGATAACGGGAATCGTTGCATAAGGCGGGATGAGGGCGGGCAGTACGTGGGAGCGGCCGTGGCCCCGGGTGCCATGGGCGTGGCGCCACCTGTCGTCGGCCGGGAGCAGGTCGCGGAGCGCGGCGAGCAGGTCGTCGTCGCTGCCGGCGCCGAGTTCGAGGACCGCGATCCCGGCGGTCGCGTGCGGGACGAAGACGTGCAGGAGCCCGTCGCCTTCGCCGCTGATGAAATCGCGGCATTCGCCGGTGATGTCGTGAACGGTGTCGCGGCGTCCGGTGGTCACCGAGAGGAGAGTCGTCTTCATGAGAGGATCATCACAGGTGTAGACCAATACGGGCCGGGGAAGGCTTTGCCGCTTTCTCGTCACGCAGCGCCGACACGGTGTGTTTACCTGCACCCTGACCGGCCTAACATGGGGTCTGACAGTGCTGTGACCTGCGTCTTGTTACCGGGCAGTAGAGATGCGATGGCGCTCCGGCGGCGGCAGGATGGGCACTGAACGTCGACAAACAGCCGATGTACCCGCGTGACAAGGGGACACCAGTGCCTTCCGGACGCCAACGCTTCTCGATCATTAGCGACGGCCTGCCGAGCCAGCTCCCGGACATCAACCCGGACGAGACCAGGGAGTGGCTCGAATCACTGGACACGGTCATCAAGACCGAGGGCCGTACCAGGGCCCGCTATGTGATGCTCAAGCTGCTTGAGCGAGCCAGGGAACAGCAGGTCGGGGTGCCCGGCCTGCGCAGCACCGACTACATCAACACCATCCCCCCGGAGAAGGAGCCCTGGTTCCCCGGCGACGAGCACATCGAGCGTCGCATCCGGGCCTATATCCGGTGGAATGCCGCGATCATGGTCTCCCGGGCGAACCGTCCGGAGCTGAGTGTCGGCGGCCATATCGCCACCTATGCCTCGGCCGCCTCCCTCTACGAGGTCGGCTTCAACCACTTCTTCCGCGGCAAGGACCACGGCGAGTCCGGTGACCAGGTGTTCATCCAGGGCCACGCGGCCCCGGGCGTGTACGCGCGCGCGTTCCTCGAGGGCCGACTGAGCGAGCAGCAGCTCGACGGGTTCCGCCAGGAGGTCTCGCACCCCGGCGGCGGTCTGTCGTCGTACCCGCACCCGCGGCTCATGCCCGACTTCTGGGAGTTCCCGACCGTCTCGATGGGCCTCACCGCCATCGACTCGATCTACCAGGCGCGGTTCAACCGCTACCTGCTCTCGCGCGAGCTCAAGGACACCTCCCGCTCGCACGTCTGGGCCTTCCTGGGCGACGGCGAGATGGACGAGCCCGAGTCGCTCGGCGCGATCGGCCTCGCCGCCCGCGAGGAGCTGGACAACCTCACCTTCGTGATCAACTGCAACCTCCAGCGGCTCGACGGGCCGGTCCGGGGCAACGGGAAGATCATCCAGGAGCTGGAGTCCTACTTCCGCGGCGCCGGCTGGAACGTCATCAAGGTCATCTGGGGCCGCGACTGGGACCCGTTGCTGGCCAAGGACGTGGACGGTGTGCTCGTCAACAAGATGAACAACACCCCCGACGGCCAGATGCAGACCTTCACCGTCGAGCCCGGCGCCTACACGCGCGAGCAGTTCTTCGGTGACGACCCCCGGCTGCGCAAGATCGTCGAGCACCTGAGCGACGACGACCTCACCAAGCTCTCGCGCGGCGGCCACGACTACCGCAAGCTCTTCGCCGCCTTCAAGGCAGCGCGTGAGCACGTCGGCCAGCCGACCGTGATCCTGACGCACACCATCAAGGGCTGGACCCTCGGACCCGACTTCGAGGCCCGCATGTCCAGCCACCAGATGAAGAAGCTCACCAAGAACGAGCTCAAGGAGTTCCGGGACCGTCTCTACCTGGACATCCCGGACTCGGCCCTCGAGGCCGACCTCCCGCCCTACTACCACCCGGGCCAGGACTCCGAAGAGATCCAGTACATGCAGGAGCGCCGTGCCGCGCTGGGCGGCTTCCTGCCGAAGCGGATCAACCGCGCCAAGCCGCTCACCCTGCCCGGCGACGCGCCGTACGACGAGCTGCGCAAGGGCTCGGGCAAGCAGTCGGTGGCCACCACCATGGCCTTCGTCCGCCTGCTCAAGGACCTCATGAAGGACAAGAACATCGGCCAGCGCTTCGTGCCGATCATTCCGGACGAGGCCCGCACCTTCGGCATGGACGCGATGTTCCCGACGGCGAAGATCTACTCGCCGCACGGGCAGACGTACGAGTCGGCCGACCGCAAGCTGATGCTGTCCTACAAGGAGTCCGAGCAGGGCCAGATCCTGCACGAGGGCATCTCCGAGGCCGGCTCCATGGCGTCGCTGATCGCCTCCAGCACGGCCTACGCCACGCACGGCGAGCACATGATCCCGATCTACATCTTCTACTCGATGTTCGGGTGGCAGCGGACCGGCGACCAGATGTGGGCGATGGCCGACCAGATGGGCCGCGGGTTCATGCTGGGCGCCACCGCGGGCCGCACGACCCTGACGGGCGAGGGCCTCCAGCACGCCGACGGGCACTCGCACCTGCTGGCCTCGACCAACCCGGCGACGGTCAGCTACGACCCGTCCTGGTCGTTCGAGCTGTCGCACATCGTCAAGGACGCGCTCCGCAGGATGTACTCGGCGACCCCCGAGCACCCGCTGGGCGAGGACATCAACTACTACCTGACGCTGTACAACGAGCCTTACGTACAGCCCGTCGAGCCGGCCGGCCTGGACGTCAAGGACCTGCTGCGCGGCCTGTACAAGTTCGCCGACGGACCGGACCTCGGGTCGGAGGCGCCCAAGGCGCAGATCCTCTCGTCCGGCGTGGCCGGGCCCTGGGGCGTCGAGGCCCAGCGGATCCTCGCCGAGGACTGGGGCGTGTCGGCGGACCTGTGGTCGGTGCCGTCCTGGACCGAGCTGCGCCGCGAGGCGATGAACTGCGACACCTTCAACCTGCTCAACCCCGAGCGCGAGCAGCTGATCCCGTTCGTGACGCGGCGCCTGGCCGACGTCCCGGGCCCGATCGTCGCGGTCAGCGACTTCATGCGCGCGGTGCAGGACCAGATCGCGCCGTGGGTCCCGGGTGACTTCACCTCGCTCGGCACCGACGGGTTCGGGTTCTCCGACACCCGCGCCGCGGCCCGCCGCTTCTTCCACGTCGACGCCCAGTCGATCGTGCTCCAGGTGCTCACCCGCCTGGTGAAGCGCGGCGAGCTGAAGCACGAGGTGCTCCAGCAGGCGATCGCCCGCTACGGCCTGGACCAGGGCGTCGCGGCGGTCTCGGGCGCCAACGCCCCGGCCGAGTCGGGCGGCGCGGCCTGAGAAGGCGGCTCCGCGGCGCCGACAGTGGCGCTGCACGGGCCTGAACGCCAAGGAGGGGGCCGGATCCGTCCGGCCCCCTCCGGTGTTCCCGGGGACTGTCCCGCGGTCTGTACGGCCCACAGCGGGCCTGGTGACGTCAGCGGCCGAGCACCAGCACGTCCTGGTCGAGCCGGCAGGCCAGGTCGCCGTGTTCGCGCAGCCTGCGCACCGCGTCCTTGGCCTCCCGGGCCATCCGGCTGCGCCGCATCGCCGCGGCCGTCGCCAGGTAGTGGGTGACCGCCTTGGCCGACGGGCGCGGGGCGTCGCCGAGCGGGTAGCCGTACCGGCGCAGGCGGGCGGCCAGGAAGTACTCGGCGAGGCCGATCTCGGCTTCGTCCAGCCGGGTCTGCCAGGAGTGCACCGCGAGCGCGTCGACCGCCTGGTGGGTGCGGGCGTGGTGCCTCTTGCGGCGCGGGGTCACCGAGGCGACCGCGCGCGGGTGCAGCATCGCCGGGTCGAAGTCCTCGCGCAGGAAGCCGCAGAGCCGTCGCAGCTCCGACTCGGGGTCGGTGACCAGCCGCTCGTACTGGAGCTCGTGGTAGGAGTTCGGCGGCAGGTAGCGCCGGGCGCGGACGCCCGCGTCGATCGCCGCGGCCCAGGTCGTCATCGCGAAGGCGCTGTCGTGCGGCCACCACGGCATGCCCTTGAGCGAGCCGACGCAGTCGCGGCCGTCCCGGATCAGATGGACGATCTGCGCGTTGGGGAAGAGCCTGAACAGTTCGGGCAGGTAGCGCACGTATCCGGGCCGCTTGTCGCCCCAGCGCGGCTTGCCGTGCCCGCGGGAGTAGGCGCGGAAGACGGTGCCGACGGCGGAGCCGAGGGTCGGCGGGCCCGCCTCGATCTCGTCGACGACGGCGTGGCGGTCAAGGCCGAGGTCGGGGAACTTGTGCCCCTTCGTCCCGGTGATCCAGACGCCGAGGGCGCGCCGGTTGCCGCGGTCGGCCAGGTCGCCGAAC
Source organism: Actinocorallia herbida (assembly GCF_003751225.1). Taxonomy (NCBI): domain Bacteria; kingdom Bacillati; phylum Actinomycetota; class Actinomycetes; order Streptosporangiales; family Thermomonosporaceae; genus Actinocorallia; species Actinocorallia herbida. Next base: position 7,593,434 of record NZ_RJKE01000001.1, on the reverse strand, counting down.
ATTTCGCGGCCGTAGTAGGCCGGGAGGAGGAACCGGGTTTCGGGAGGGAGCGCGATCCTGGGGTGGGCGTGCAGCATGAGCTGGAGGAGCGTGGTACCCGATCGTGGGCAGCCGACGACGAAGATGGGGCGTTCCACTCCCTGACCTTTCCGTAGTCATGAGGGCGCTTACCCTGGGGATATTACGGAGCGTGCATTTTTCTGGCACGCAACGTAGCGGTCCGTGATCGAGAATTGACCTGCGGCTTACTCCGCAGGGGTCAACGGCCGTGGACCGGGGCGTGATGGCGGGACAGGGGTACGACCACCGTCCGCGGGGATGGCACCCTTGACCCCGTGACGAACGAGAGCGCGGAAAGCCGCGCGCTGCGGGAGGAGACCACCCGCCGGCTGGAGACCGCACTGAGCACCTTCGGTGTCGCGGCGCTCGGCCGGATGGAGGAGCGGCTCCCGTGGTTCCGGCGGATGCCCGCCGAGCAGCGGTCCTGGATCGGGCTCGTGGCGCAGACGTCGATCGCGGCGTTCGTCGACTGGTTCCGCAACGGCGAGCGGACCAGGGTCGCGCTGGGCGGCGAGGTCTTCGCGACCGCCCCGCGCGAGATGATGCGCACGATCAGGCTCCAGCACACCGTCGACATGATCCGGGTGATCAGCGAGGTCGTGGAGACGCGGCTGCACGACCTGGCCGCCCCCGGCGGCGAGGCGCAGCTGCGCGAGGCGATCCTGCGCTACACCCGCGAGGTCGCGTTCAGCGCCGCCCAGGTCTACGCGCGGGCCGCGGAGACCCGCGGCGCCTGGGACGCCCGCCTGGAGGCGCTGGTGGTCGACTCGCTGCTGCGCGGCGACGGCGACGACGGCCTGCACTCCTGGGCCGCCGCGCTCGGCTGGACGACCAAGCCCGTCGTCGTCATCGCGGGGCACGCCCCCGAGGACAGCTCGGAGGCGATCGCCGACCAGATCAAGCTCGCGGCCCGGCGGCTGCGCGTGGACGTCCTGTCCGGGGTGCAGGGCAGCCGGCTCATCGTGATCGTCGGTGGCGCCGAGGATCCGTTGGCCGCGGCCCGGCAGCTCTCGGCTAAGTTCGGGCAGGGCCCCGTGGTCGTCGGCCCGGAGGCGCCCGACCTGTACGGGGCCACGGCCTCGGCCAAGGCGGCGCTCGCGGGACTGCGCGCCGCGGTCGGCTGGCCGGACGCGCCCCGGCCCGTCGCGGCGTCGGAGCTGCTGCCGGAGCGGGCCCTGGACGGCGACGAGGCGGCCCGCAAATACCTCGTCGAGCAGGTCTTCGCGCCCATCCAGGCGGCGGGCGCCCCCTTGCTGGACACCCTCACGACGTACCTGGAACAGGGGTCGTCCCTGGAGGCGACGGCCCGGCTCCTGTACGTCCACCCCAACACCGTCCGATACCGCTTGCGCAGGGTGAGCGAACTGACCGGCCTGACCCCGACGGACGGGCGCGGCGCGTTCACTCTCCGGATCGCCCTCGTGCTCGGAAGATTCACCGATCGGAGCGGTTCGTTTTAAGGAGTTCTCCAACCCGGGACCCCTGTGGCCCGCATCACCGTTGTCAGGGTCCTACAAAGACCGCGGAGCAAACTTCGTCCCTGTCGGCATGACCCCGACCCCCTGCTCCACGGCATGGTTGGTCCCGTGCTTCTCATCACAGCTCCCGGCCAAGGCGCCCAGACCCCCGGATTCCTCGCCCCGTGGCTCGAGGTCCCCGGCGTTGCGGATCGGCTCGGTGCCTGGTCCGACATCGTCGGTCTGGATCTGATCCGCTGCGGCACGACCGCGGACGCCGACGAGATCAAGGACACCGCGGTCGCCCAGCCCCTGCTGGTCGCCGCGGCGCTCGTCACCTTCCAGGCGCTGGGCCTGCGGCCCGACGCGGTCGCCGGGCACAGCGTCGGCGAGCTGGCCGCGGCCGCGATGGCAGGGGTCCTCACCGAGGAGGAGGCCATGCGCCTGGTGGCCGTTCGCGGCCGCGGCATGGCCGAGGCCGCCGCCGTCACGCAGACCGGCATGACCGCGGTCCTCGGCGGCGACGTCGACGAGGTGCTCGCCGCGATCGCCAAGCAGGGGCTCACCCCCGCCAACATCAACGGCAACGGCCAGATCGTCGCGGCCGGCACCCTGGAGCAGCTCGCGGCGTTCGCCGAGGAGCCTCCGGCCAAGGCCCGGCTGCGTCCCCTCGCGGTGGCCGGCGCCTTCCACACCGAGCACATGGCCCCGGCCGTCGCCGCGCTCGACGCCGCGGCCGCCTCGGTCACCCCGAAGGACCCGGAGATCACATTGGTCTCCAACAGGGACGGCGCGGTGGTCGAGTCCGGCGCGGACTTCCTCGCCCGGCTCGTCGGCCAGGTCAGCTCGCCGGTCCGCTGGGACCTGTGCACGCGGACCTTCGCCGACCTGGGCGTCACCGCGCTCATCGAACTCGCGCCCGGCGGCACGCTGGTGGGCCTGGCCCGCCGCGACCTCAAGGGCGTCGCGCTACTCGGCCTGAAGACCCCCGAGGACATCGAAAAGGCACGGGAGCTCGCATGATCCGGCTGTCCGAAGGGCGCAACGGCGCCCGCATCCTGGCCTTCGGCCATTATCAGCCCGACAACGTCGTCACCAACGACGACCTCGCCGCACGCGGCGTCGACACCAACGACGCGTGGATCCGCTCCCGCGTCGGCATCGTCGAGCGCAGGATCGCGCTGGAGGACGAGTCGATGCTCGACCTCGCGGTCGCCGCGGGGGGCAAGGCGCTGGCCGCCAGCGGACTGACCGCCGCCGACATCGACCTCGTCATCGTCGCGACCTGCACGGCCGAGACCCAGGTGCCGAACGCCTCGGCGACCGTGGCGTTCCGCCTCGGCATCCAGGCGCCCGGCGCGTTCGACGTCAACGCGGCCTGCGCGGGCTTCGCCTACGCGCTGTCCACGGCCAGCGACGCGATCCGCGCCGGTTCGGCCAAGAACGTCCTGGTGGTCGGCGCGGAGAAGTTCTCCCCGTGGATCGACTGGACGGACCGCACGACCTGCATCATCTTCGCCGACGGCGCGGGCGCCGCGGTGGTGACCGGCGCGGACGTCCCGCAGGTCGGTCCGGTGGTGTGGGGGAGCGACGGCGAGAACGCCGACAAGATCATGGTGCAGGACCGCAACTCGTTCCTGTCCCAGGACGGCCAGGCCGTCTTCCGGTGGGCGACCACCGCGCTGCACCCGGTGGCGCTGGAGGCGTGCCGGCGGGCGGGCATCGACCCGTCCGAGCTGGCGGCGTTCGTGCCGCACCAGGCGAACCTCAGGATCATCCGCGGCATCGCGAAGAAGCTCAACGCGCCCAACGCGGTGATCGCCGAGGACATCGTCAACGCCGGGAACACCTCTGCCGCGTCCATCCCGATGGCGCTCTCGCGCATGATCGAGCGCGGCGACGTCAAGTCGGGAGAACCGGCTCTCATTATCGGGTTCGGCGCAGGTTTGACCTACGCTGCCCAGGTCATCCAGATCCCCTAGGGTCTGGGCGAAACATCCCTATCGGAATCAAGGAGCACACCAGCCATGGCTGAAGTCACCACCCAGACCATCCTCGACGGCCTCGGCGAGATCGTCGAAGAGATCGTCGGCATCCCGGCCGCCGACGTCACCCCCGAGAAGAACTTCATCGACGACCTCGACATCGACTCCCTGTCGATGGTCGAGATCGCCGTCGCCGCCCAGGACAAGTTCGGCGTCGAGATCCCCGACGACGAGCTGAAGAACCTCCGCACGGTGCAGGACGTCGTCAACTACGTCCAGAACCTCGCGGCCAAGGCCTGATCCTCACCCGCTCCGGAGTCCGGATCCGGAGCGCGCGGTCGCGCGGGCCGCTGCAGAGGCCCGCGCGACCTCGAGATACCCCCCCAGGTAAATAGGAGTAGCGCAATGGGCAAGACCCGTGTTGTTGTGACCGGTTTGGGAGCCTCGACCCCGCTCGGGGGCGACGTCGCGTCCACATGGGACGCCCTACTCGCCGGCAAGTCCGGTTCGCGCACTCTGCCCTGGGATGATCTTGATCGGCTGCCCGTCCAGTTCGCCGCGCAGGCCGCGGTCGAGCCCGCCGACTCCGGCGTGCTCGCCAAGCCCCGCATGCGGCGCATGGACCGCTGCCAGCAGTTCGCCCTCATCGCCGCGATCGAGGCGATGAAGGACGCCGGCTACGCGCACGGCGACACCGAGGGCCTCACCGTCGACCCCGACCGGCTCGGCGTCGTGGTCTCCTCCGGCATCGGGGGCCTGCACTCGGCCCTCAACAGCTACGACGTCTTCCGGGAGAAGGGCTGGAACCGGGTCTCCCCGTTCACCGTCCCGATGCTGATGCCGAACGGCTCGGCCGCGTACGTCGGCCTGGAGTTCAACGCCACCGCGGGCATCCACGCCCTCGTGTCGGCGTGCTCGTCCAGCGCCGAGGCCATCGGCTACGGCATCGACATGATCCGCGCCGGCCGCGCGGACGTCGTCATCGCCGGCGGCACCGAGGCCTGCATCCACCCGCTCCAGATGGCCTCCTTCGGCGCGATGCGCGCCATGTCCACCCGCAACGAAGCCCCCGAGCTCGCGTCCCGCCCGTACGACAAGGCGCGGGACGGTTTCGTGCTCGGCGAGGGCTCTGCGGTCCTCATCCTCGAGTCCGAGGAGCACGCGCGCGCACGCGGCGCGAAGATCTACGCGATCGCCTCCGGCGTCGGCTACTCCGCCGACGGCCACGACATGGTCCAGCCGCCCGAGGACGGGCGCGGCGCGGCCAAGGCGATGCAGCGGTGCCTGGCGGACTCCGGCCTGGAGCCCGACCAGATCGTCCACATCAACGCGCACGGCACGTCGACCCCGCAGGGCGACGTCGCCGAGCTGCAGGGCATCAAGAAGGCGTTCGGCGACCACGCCTACCGCCTGAGCATCACCGCGACCAAGTCGATGACCGGTCACCTGCTGGGCGGCGCGGGGGCGTTGGAATCGCTCATCACCGTGCTGTCGCTGCGCGAGGGGGTCATCCCCGCGACGGTGAACCTGGAGAACCTCGACGACCAGGTCGACCTCGACATCATCAGCGGCGAGCCGCGCAAGCTGCCTGAGGGCCCGGCCGCCGCTCTCAACAACTCGTTCGGATTCGGCGGTCACAACGTGACCCTGGCGTTCGAGCGGGCCCTATGAGCCTCTAGGAGTCTCCGTGACCGTCCTCGACACCGCTCCGGCCCAGCCGACCATCGAGACGGACCCGCGTGATCCGCGGGTCCGTCTCGAGTCGCTGTTCGACGAGGGGACCTTCCGCCCCCTCGCCGGCGGCGACCGCAGCGGCAAGCTCGCCGGGCGGGGGCGGATCGAGGGACTGCCGGTGGTGGCCTTCGCCAGCGACCCGCGGGTGATGGGCGGCGCCATGGGGACGGAAGGCTGCGCGGCGGTCGTCGCCGCCTACGATCTGGCGCTGCGCGAGCGGCTCCCGATCATCGGCCTGTGGCACTCCGGCGGCGCGCGGCTGGCCGAGGGCGTGGAGTCGCTCCACGCCGTCGGCCTGGTCTTCGCCCAGCAGACGCGCGCCTCCGGGGTGGTCCCGCAGATCTCCGTCGTGCTCGGCCCGGCCGCGGGCGGCGCCGCCTACGGCCCGGCGCTCACCGACATCGTCGTGCTCTCGGAGAACGGCAAGATCTTCGTCACCGGACCGGACGTCGTGAAGTCCGTGACCGGCGAGGAGATCGACATGGCGGGGCTCGGCGGCGCCGACGCCCACGGCACGAAGTCGGGCGTCGCGCACATCACGACCTCCGGCGACGCCGAGGCCGTCACGACCGCGCGCAAGCTCGCCGTCCTGCTCGGGCACCAGGGCCGGATCCGCCAGGACGAGGTGGAGGAGCGCGACTTCTCCGACTTCCTCCCGGAAAGCGTGCGCCGCGCCTACAGCGTGCTCCCGCTCGTCAAGGGCGTGGTCGACGGCGAGGTCATCGAACTCCAGGCCAAGTGGGCCCCGAACATCGTCACGGCCTTCGGCAGGCTCGGCGGGCGTACCGTCGGCGTCATCGCCAACAACCCGCTGCGCAAGGGCGGGTGCCTCGACAGCATCTCGGCCGAGAAGTGCGCCAGGTTCGTCCGGCTCTGCGACGCGTTCGGGGTGCCCCTCGTCGTCCTCGTGGACGTCCCCGGGTACCTCCCGGGCGTCGGACAGGAGCACGGCGGGGTCGTCCGGCGGGGCGCGAAGCTCCTGCACGCGTTCGCCGAGGCGACGGTCCCGCGCGTCACCCTCGTCACCCGCAAGGCCTACGGCGGCGCCTACATCGCGATGAACTCGCGCTCGCTCGGCGCCACGAAGGTCTTCGCCTGGCCCACCGCGGAGGTCGCCGTGATGGGCGCGCTCGCCGCGGTCCGCGTGCTGCATCGCAAGAAGATCGCCGCGGTTCCGGAGGAGGAGCGCCCCGCGTTCGAGGAGCGACTCGCGGTGGAGCACGCGGAGATCGCGGGCGGCCTCCAGCGCGCCATGGACCTGGGCGTCGTGGACGAGGTGGTCTCGCCGGCGGCCACCCGCGCGGCGCTGGCCCGCGCGATCGCCGAGGCGACTCCCGCGCGCGGCCTGCACAACAACATCCCGCTGTAGCCGGGCTTCCCGAAGGCCCCGGACCGCTTCGGTCCGGGGCCTTCGCTACGGCTGGGGCGCGATGGCCCGGACGCCGGAGATGAGCAGTTCGACGCCGAAGGCGAAGAAGTCCTCGGGGTCGGCCGGCTCGGCCATCGTCCGGGCGTAGGCGATCGTGCAGGGAAAGCGGTCGGCGGGCAGGGACTCGATCTCCAGGCGGCGGAGCCTGCGGTGCTCGGCCAGCTCCTGCGCGGTGAGGTCGGGCGGCGCCGGATTGTTCTGGACGAGGGCGATACAGCCGTTGAGCAGGTAGGTGGCGATCCAGTAGCGCCGCCGCATGGGGAATCCCGCCTCGCCCAGGACGCCCAGGGAGGCCTCCGTGGCGCGCTGGAAGCTCTCGACCTTGTGCTTGTCGGCGACGCCGAGGAGCGCGGGCAGGCAGGGGTGCGCGCGCATCGCGGTGAGGACCGTGTCGACGATGGCGTGAAGCCGGACGTCCCAGGGATCGTCCGGGCTCAGGTTCGCCGTGACATGCCGCAGGGCGTGCTCGGTGAGCGCGTTGAGCAGTTCGTCCTTGTTCTTGAAATGCCAGTAGAGCGCCATCGGCGTGACGCCCAGCTCCTTGGCCAGGCGCCGGATGGTGACGGCCTCCAGGCCCTCGCGGTCGGCGAGCGCCAGCGCGTGCTCGCAGACGGTGTCTCGGCTCAGCTTCTCGGGTGCCACTTGACAACTATACGACGTACAAGTTTTCATGTACAACGTACATGTACGCCGTACATGTACCCCGTATAGCCCTGTAGCGCGAGAGAAGGAACCGACATGCGGACGGAACGCAGGTGGTGGGCGCTGGTGGCGCTCGGCCTGGGCACGTTCATGACGTACCTCGACAACAACATCGTCAACGTCGCGCTCCCGACGGTGCAGCGCGAACTCGGGCTGAGCATGTCCGGGCTCGAATGGATCGTGAGCGGCTACATCCTGGTCTTCGCGGGCCTCACCCTGGTCGGCGGCCGCTTGGCCGACGTCTACGGCCGGCGGCGGATCTTCCTCGCCGGGATCGCCGTCTTCACCGTCGCCTCGGCCGCCGCCGGGCTCGCCCAGAACGTGCAGGTGCTGGTCGGCGCGCGGGCCGTGCAGGGCGTCGGCGCGGCGCTGCTGGCCCCCGCCGCTCTGGCGCTGCTGCCGGCGACCTTCACCGACAAGCGCGAGCGCGCCACCGCGATCGGCCTGTGGGGCGCGATCGGCGCGCTGGCGATGGCGCTCGGCCCGGTGACCGGCGGCTGGATCACCGAGAACACCGACTGGGGCTGGATCTACCTCATCAACGTGCCCGTCGGCGCGGTGACCATGGCGCTCGCCCTCTGGGCGCTCGGCACGGTGCCCGGATCGCGGCGCCGCCTCGACCTGCCGGGCCTCGCCGCCTCCGCGGCCGCGCTGTTCCCGCTCACCTACGCGCTCATCGAAGGGGAGGGGCGCGGCTGGAGCTCGCCGCTCATCCTCGGCGCCTTCGCCGTGGCACTGGCGGGGGCCGTCGCGTTCGTCCTCGTCGAGCGGGCGGCGGCCGAGCCCATGGTGGACCTCGCGCTGCTGCGCGGCCGCGTCTTCGGCGGAGGTCTGCTCACCATGGGGATCTGGGCGTTCGCGATCTTCGGGATCTACTTCTACACCGCGCTCTGGCTCCAGAACGTGCTGGGCTTCGGGCCGCTGAAGTCCGGCCTGGTGTTCGTGCCGATGGCGCTGGTGCTCGTCGTCGCCTCGGCGACCTCCCCCCGGCTGGCCGCCCGGATCGGGACGCACCGGCTCGTCGCGGGCGGTCTGGCGCTGATGGGGGTGGCCGTGCTCGGCCTCGCCCGGATCGGCGCGGACGGCACCGTCGCCGACCTCATGCCGTGGCTGCTGCTGTACGGCGTCGGCGGCGGCGCGCTCAGCCCGCTCACCAACGCCATCGTCGGCACCATGCCCGCGGGCCGCGAAGGCATCGCCTCCAGCGTGCTCAACGTCTCCCGCGAGGTGTTCGGTCTGCTCGGCGTCACGGTCCTCGGCGCCATCGTCAGCGCGCGCACCGCCGCGCACGCCGCGCTCGGCCCGACGGCGGCCTTCCTCGACGGCTACCGCCTCGCCCTCATCATCGCGGGCATCGTCATCGCGCTCGGCGTCCCCCTGAGCCTCCGCGCCCTCCGCCCCGACCGCACCCCCGCCAGGCCCGACCTCGACCTCGTCGCCTGACCCGCCCCGGCGTGGCCCGGCCGTCCAGGAAGGACGCCGGGCTACTCCGGGTTCTGCGGGCCCGCCGGGGACGGCCAGCGGACGGCCCCGCCGAGGATGTCATCCGCGAGCTCCTCGGCCCAGGCGGCCTCGGCCTCGGTGAGCCGGAGGTGATACTCGGCCTCCAGGAGCCGGATCCGAGGAACCCCGGCGGTGCGGGCGGCCGCGAGACGGGCACGGTCGACGGCGGCGCTGCGGCGCATCCGGGCGACCCGCTCGGCGAGCGCCTCGACCGTCCCGCGCGCACCCAGCGCGTCGAGGCGGGCGAGCGCGCCGAGAAAGCGCGAGAACTCCCGCTGCGGGGTGCGGACCTCGGCGTCGAGGCGGCGGACGAGCTGGGCGCGGCCCGCGTCGGTGAGCGCGTACACCGTCCTCACCTGCCCGGTACCCGTGGGCTCATGCCCGACCGCCTCGATCCAGCCCTCCTCGGTGAGCGTGCCGACGGCGTGGTACACCGCGCTGCGCGAGATCGCGGCGGCATGAACGGGACCACGTCTCCGCAGGTCATCGAGCATCAGATGCGGATGCGCGTTCCGCTCCGCCAGCAGACCGAGCACCGCCAGCACCGCGGGCCGGCCGAGAACGGGACGAGGCACGGCCCGAAACTACCAGCCCCGACCTCCACGAACCGTGATTTCCCACGAACACCCGGTCACCACCCCGGCGCGCAGGGACGGCGGCAGGGACCCGTCCGGTCGCGTCAGGGGACGGACCAGAAGGCGAGTTCGTGGCGCATGCCCTCGGTGAAGAGGGCGCGGGCACGGGACAGGTCGGGGTCGGCCTCATCGATCATCTGGGCGATGCGGCGGCCGAGGGCGGCGAAGCCAGGGTCCGCGTAGGAGTCGACCCACTTCTTGTAGCGGGGGTCGGCGGGCGGGTTCTCCGCGAGCACCCTGCCGATCTGGGCGTATCCCCACATGCACGGATAAAGCGCGGCGAGACCTCCCGCGTAGTCGGCCGCCGCCTCCAGGAGGAACGCCGTGTACGCGGCGCAGGGCCCGCCTTTGACGGCGCCGTCGAGATCCGCACCGAACTCCGCCGACAGCCCCCGGTGGAGGCTCAGCTCCTCGTGGAACGTCGCGTGCGCGAGGTCGACCAGATCCCCGAGATGGGCTGCGGGCGCCTGCCAGGCGAGCCGCGAGAAGACCCGCACGTAGTCGAGCAGGAACAGGTAGTCCTGCTCCAACCACGACCGGAACACCGCCTCGTCCAGCGTCCCGTCGGCGATCCCCCGCACCGTCGGATGCGCCAGCTGCTCGCCGAGCAGCATCCGCCCGACCTCTTCCAACTCCCGCGAAACACTCACCCGGGAATCCTCGCACAACCGGTCGAAGGCACCTTCGCGACCTCTCTCCGCCGCCCCCGGATCCGTGGAGACGGTCCGCTGACCTTAAGTGGACGCATCGCTGGAATGTTGTCATGTGGGTGATCTCGTCCCTGTTTCTGACCGCATCATCAAAGTCACACGCCGCTTGCCGTCCGGTAAGAGCACCGGGCGGTGACGGACAGGGTGGTGCGGCGGACGGGAAACGAGGTGATCGACCTTGGTGGAGCGCGACGGCGGGCGGCTGCGCATGAACGAGGTGGCCCGCAGGATCGTTCACGCGGGTGCGACGGGCACCTTCACCTTCGCCCTTTCCCTGCTCGCCGAACAGGATCCGGCGACCAGCCTCACCCTGTCCATCGTCGTCGGCGGCATCACCTTCCTCGCCAAACTCCTCATCGACTTCGACGACCGCCTCATGGACTTCGAACGCCGCATGGACGGAATGCACGAGTGGCAGGTCAGGCAGAGCCAGGACCACGAGGCGGCCCAGCTGCTGCGCGCGGTGGACGCCTGCGGGGTGAGCACGAAGTCCGTCACCGATCTGCTGGCCAAGACCGCGCTCCTGCGCGACGACACGGGTGAGGTCGTCCTCACCTTCGTGGAGCACGAGATCGCGCGGACCGCGGATCTCGTCGAGGAGCTCAGCAAGGGCAAGGCGACCTACGAGGACGGGGAGGACCAGTACTGGATCCTCGGCCTGACCCGGGTGGCCAGGCGCTCGATCGACGCGATCAGCACCGCCACCGTCGACGGCCACGGATCGGGGCTCTCGCACGGGTACTGGGCGAGCGACAAGGGCAGGCGTTATCTGAAGCTCCAGGCCGACGTCATCCAGTCCCGCGGAGTGGCCGTGCGGCGCCTGTTCGTGCTGGAGAAGACCGGTGACCTCACGGAGCCGGGGTTCCTCGCGATCTTCCAGTCCCAGGCGGCCGTGGGCATCGACGTCAGGACCCTGCACATCGGCCGGATCCCCGAGGTCCTGCGCAGCCGCCTCGACGTCATCATCTATGACGGGACGATCGTGTACGAGCTGCTCCCGTCCCCTGAGTCCGGTCCGCAGCGCGGCTACCTGATGACCAACCTCAACGCGCGCAGCGAGCACGTGCTGGACCGCAGGAAGACCTTCGAGGACCTGTGGGCGTTGGCCGAGCCCCACCAGGTGGAAGACTGACGGGGTTGGTCAGCGGGGTTCCGGGTCGTCGTGGTCTCGGGGGGCGGGGACGGCGGAGGGGGACGGGGCGGGTGGGTCGGCGGGCTGTTCCCAGCCTTTGAGGGCGAGGGAGCGGAGGAAGGCGGCGACCATGGCGGGGTCGAATTCGGAGCCGGAGCAGCGGCGGAGTTCGGCGATGCCCTCCTCGACGGTGCGGGCCTTGCGGTAGGAGCGGGTGCTGGTGATGGCGTCGAAGGTGTCGGCGACGCCGATGATGCGGGCGAACTCCGGGATCTCCGAGCCGACGAGGCCGAGGGGGTAGCCCTGGCCGTCGAGGCGTTCGTGGTGGTGCATGATGCCGCCGAGCGCCTCGTCGAGGAAGTCGATGCGGCCGACGATCTCCAGTCCGCGCATCGGGTGGAGCTGGATCTCGGCGAACTCGCGGTCGGTCGGTTTGCCGTCCTTCTGGAGGACCTTGGTGGAGACGCCGAGCTTGCCCACGTCGTGCAGCATGCCCGCGAAGCGGATCGCCTCGACGCGGGAGGCGCTGAGGCCGAGCTCCTCGGCGATCATGACCGAGCCGCGCGAGACGCGTTCGCTGTGCCCCCGGGTGTAAGGGTCCTTCGTCTCTACGGCCTGGCAGAGCACGGCGAGGGTGGCCTCCTGAGCGGCCTTCTGCTCGGCCACCTGGGCCATCGCCCAGGTGGCGATGAACAAGGGCAGCAGCACGAGGACGGGCGCGGCGAGGCCGATGACGTCCCAGGACGCCGCGATGAGCAGGCCGAACCACCCGAATCCCAGACATCCCGCGCACAGTGCGCCGATCTCGCGGAGCAGGTCGCGGACCGCGGCCGGCTCGGTGAGCAGCAGCACCCCGGTGATGAGGGTGAGGTTCACGACGACGAACACGCCGAGCGCCACCGCGAACGGCAGGATCTGCCCGGCGCCGAAGTCCTCGCCGGACGGCGTGAGCGCCTCGAAGACCAGCCCCGCCGTCCAGCCGCACACCGCGAACTGGGCCGCGTTGAACAGCCGCTTGACCGGCGGCACGGGCTGCGGCGAGGCGACCGCGCTGACCGCGACGAGCGCCGCGCCGCCGGGACCGAGCAGCACCACCGCGGCGAGGGTCGCGGCGTAGCTCATCGACACCTTCGCCCGGTCGACGCCGAGCCGCGCGGGCATCGCGTCGCAGATGAGGAAGAGGACGGCGAGCATCGCGTACACGTCCCAGTCGATCGGCCCGGCGGTCGCGATCACCGCGCAGGCCAGCACGACGGTCCCCGCGACGTAGACGCGGGCCTCCAGCGGGAGCTTCGGTGGACGGTCGGCCATGATCCGGAGGGTAGACGCGCGGACACCGGCCAGGGGGCGGACATGCCCAACGGGTCGGACTGGAGCCGTCCGTTTCAGGTGGCTCCTCCCTGGAACACGCGGGACGCCCTGAAATCCGAGGGAAGCAGGGTCGTCAGCTCGGAGAGCCCGACGCGGTCGGAGCCTTCGACGAGCCGTCCAGCGTGCCGTAGCCGGGCCCGCTCTATGGCGTTGCGCACGGACCTCGCGTTGGCGAACCGGGGCTGCTCGCGGCGAAGTCCGATGTACTCGCGGAAGGCCTCCTCGGCTTCACGGGACAGTGTGTAGCCCTCGGAGGCGAGCATGAGCCTTCCGATCTCCTCCAGCTCGGCAGTGCTGTAGTCGGGGAACGCGATGTGATGGGCGATGCGGGAGCCCATCCCGGGGTTGGAGGAGAAGAAGGCGTCCATCCTGTCGCGGTACCCGGCGAGGATCACCACGAGGTCTTCCCTCTGGTTCTCCATCACCTGGAGAAGGATCTCGATGGCCTCGACGCCGTAGTCGCGCTCGTTCTCCGCCCGGTACAGCGAGTACGCCTCGTCGATGAACAGGACGCCGCCCATGGCCCGCTTGAGCACCTCGCGGGTCTTGGGCGCCGTGTGGCCGACGTACTGGCCGACGAGGTCGTCCCGCGTCACGGAGACGAGATGGCCCTTGCGCACGTGGCCGAGCCGGTGGAGCAGCTCGGCCATCCTCGTGGCGACGGTCGTCTTGCCCGTCCCGGGGCCTCCGGTGAAGCACATGTGGAGGTTCGGCCGGCCCGTCGCGACGCCGAACCGGGCCCGGACGCGGTCGACGAGCAGGAGCGCGGCGATCTCGCGGATCCGGGTCTTCACCGGGGCCAGCCCGACGAGGTCGGCGTCGAGGGCGGTGAGGACGTCCTCGGTGCCGGAGGCCGCCCGCTCCCCGGCGAGGTCCACGACCGCGTCATGGGGGAGGAGCTCCCGCGTCGCTTCCGGCTCCAGGGCGGGAGGGCGCATGCCGAAGGTCGTCACAGCGGGAGCTCCCGTCACTAGTACCGCTCGCCCTCAGGGCGGTCGACGGCGTAGGCGTGCAGGGTGTAGCGGACCTGCCGGTCGGCCGACTCCTCGCGGGTCAGCCTGAACCCCGGTTCCTTGGCCGGCCGCTGGACGAGGAACTGCATCGCCGTCGTCTGGCGGCCGTAACGGGCGTCGTAGGCGTTGAGCCGCACGTAGTGCGAGGGGAAGGCCTTGCGGCACTCGTTCAGCTCCAGCAGGACGCCCGCCGGGTCCTTCAGGTCGAACATGGGCAGGCCCCACATCTCCCAGTAGCTGTTGCGCGGGTGGGGGTCGTCCGTGTACTCGATCGAGCAGGGCCACCCGTTGTCCAGCGCGTACGCGATCTGGAGGGTGATCTCGGCGTCCGTCAGGTCAGGCAGGTAGGAGAAGGCTCCCTGGGTGATTCTCATGTCGCCGTTCCTTCCTAGACCGGGGTCTCGAGCACGTCGGGCGTGTCGGTGGACTCGTAGGTGAAGGTGATGTCGCCCCACGTGGTCAGGGCGACGTCGAGTTCGCGGCTGTGCTTGGCGGCGGCGCGCAGGATCTGCGGGCCCTCCTTGAGGAAGTCGCGGCCCTCGTTGCGCGCCTTGATCATCGCCTCGAGCGCGACGCGGTTGGCCGTCGCGCCCGCGGCGATGCCCATCGGGTGGCCGATCGTGCCGCCGCCGAACTGGAGGATGACGTCCTCGTCCAGGTAGTGCAGGAGCTGGTGCATCTGCCCGGCGTGGATGCCGCCGGACGCCACGGGCATCACCCCGGGCATCGACGCCCATTCCTGGTCGAAGTACAGGCCCTTGCGCGGGTCGGCCTCGATCTTGTCCTTGCGGAGCGTGTCGTAGAACCCGGCGACGCTGAACGGGTCGCCTTCGAGCTTGCCGACGACGGTCCCGGCGTGGATGTGGTCGACGCCCGCCAGCCGCATCCACTTGGCGATGACGCGGAAGCTCACGCCGTGGTTCTTCTGCCGCGTGTAGGTGGAGTGGCCCGCCCGGTGCAGGTGCAGCAGGACGCCGTTGGCGCGCGCCCACTTGGCCATCGACTGGATCGCGGTGTACCCGATCGTCAGGTCGATCATGACGACGACGCTGCCGAGCTGCTTGGCGAACTCCGCCCTTTCGTACATGTCCTCCATCGTCGCGGCGGTGACGTTGAGGTAGTGGCCCTTGATCTCGCCGCTCGCCGCCTGGGCCTTGGTGACGCCTTCCACGCAGTACAGGAAGCGGTCGCGCCAGCGCATGAAGGGCTGCGAGTTGATGTTCTCGTCGTCTTTGGTGAAGTCCAGGCCGCCGCGCAGGGCCTCGTAGACGACGCGGCCGTAGTTGCGCGCCGAAAGGCCGAGCTTCGGCTTCACGGTCGCGCCGAGGAGCGGCCTTCCGAATTTCGCCAGGTACTCGCGCTCCATGGTGATTCCGTGGGCCGGACCCTGGAACGTCTTCACGTAGTGCGTAGGGATCCGCATGTCTTCCAGGCGCAGCGCGCGCAGCGCCTTGAAGCCGAAGACGTTGCCGATGATGGACGACGTGAGGTTGGCGATCGAGCCTTCCTCGAAGAGGTCGAGGTCGTAGGCGATGTAAGCGATGAACTGGTCTTCCGTGCCCGGCACGGGCTCGACCCTGTAGCACTTGGCTTGGTAGTTCTCGTAGCTGGTGAGGCGGTCGGTCCAGACGACCGTCCAGGTGGCCGTCGAAGACTCGCCCGCCACCGCCGCGCCCGCCTCCTCCGGGGGCACGCCCGGTTGGGGGGTGATGCGGAAGGCGGCGAGCACGTCGCTGTCCTTCGGCACGTAGTCGGGCCGCCAGTAGCCCATCTCCGCGTACGGGATCACGCCCGCGGACCATCTGCCCATCGTCGGCTCCTCCGCCGTTGAACGCCGTTGACGCCGCAAGCATGTGGCCCTGACACTTGTGCCGTCTATCAAGGGTTTCGGGGTGATTGTTAAGCGATGACTGAATCCAGACTGCGCACGTTCGTCGCGCTGGCCGAGACGGGCTCCGTCCGGGCCGCCGCCGAGCACCTGTACGTGACGGAGTCCGCGGTGTCGGCCTCCGTCGCCGCCCTGGCCCGTGAGCTGGGCGTTCCCCTTCTGGCCCGCGCAGGGCGCGGCGTCGTGCTGACCCCTGCGGGACTCGTCTACGCCGACTACGCGCGCCGCCTCCTCGGCCTGCACGAGGAGGCCCGCGCAGCGGCCAGAGGCGAACACGACCCTTCGACGGGCCGCCTACGCCTCGCCGCCGTGACGACCGTCGCCGACCAGGTCCTCCCGTCCCTCCTGGCCGGTTTCCGCCGCGCGTGGCCGGAGCTGGACCTCGCCCTGGAGGTCGGCCCCAGCGCCCGCGTCTGGGCCAGCCTGGCCGCGCACGAAGCCGACCTCGTACTCGCGGGCCGCCCTCCCGCCGGAGCCTCCGCGACGGTCCTGGCCACCCGCCCCAATGACCTCGTCGTGGTCATGGCCCCCGGCCTCCCCTTCGACCTCGCCGCCACCCCCTGGGTCCTGCGCGAGCCGGGCTCCGGCACCCGCACCACCGCCGACGCCTACCTGGCCGAGCACGACGTCTCCCCGCCCACCCTCGTCCTCGGCTCCAACGGCGCCGTCATCGCGGGCGCCGCCGCCGGCCTCGGCGCCGCCCTCGTCCACCGCGAGGCCGTCCACCGAGAACTCACCGAAGGAACCCTCCTCGTGGCCCCCGCCCCCGACACCCCCCTCCACCGCCCCTGGCACGCCGTCTCCGCCCCCCACCCCACCGCCACGACCCGCCTCTTCCTCACCCACCTCCACACCGCCGGCTGGGCCTGATGCCGACCGCATTCCCGGCAGTACCGGTCCATACCAGTGCACGGATGTGATCGTTTTGTTATATACCGTCGAATTGAATTTGGTATTCGTGATGATTGTCCATCTTTTCACCTCTTCATTCGGCGTGCGCCGGAGGGATATTTTTGACGAGCTCTACACCGTCCAACACATCTGGTAATGGTTTTCGGTCCGCCGGCCGGGGTAATTCTGGACATGTCGGTGCTGGTGAAAACGCAGGATGGCGCTATCCTCTGGGAGGTTCTCGGTCTCCCAGAGGGTCCTGTGCCACGGATGTCGGGTGCTCGCGTGGGGCGCGCCTGTCAACGGGTCGGCTGCTCTTGCCCCGCATTTCCGGCGATGTAAAATCTTCGGTGCGGTAGCGGAGTAATCTTGTTCGGGTAGGGCGATTCTGCGCATTTTCTGTCGGAACCGGCATAGAGCGCCCATCGTCTGACCTGCTAGGCCCGAAAAAGAAGGAGAGACGAGTCGATGGCTCCCAGGTATGACCTCATCGTGGTGGGAGGCGGGGTCATCGGCTCCGCCATCGCCGAGGCGGTGAGGCACGACCTGGGGCGGATCTGCCTGGTGGAGCGCAGCCGGGAGCGCTGCGGTTCGGCCACCGTCGCCGCAGCGGGCGGCATCAACCCGCACCTGGGCGACGGGGAGAACGAGGGCATCGCCGGGCTCGCCCAGCGCAGTCGCGATCTCTATCCCGCATGGGTCGAACGGATCGCGGCGGAGGCGGGGCTGCCGCTCACGCCGCGCTCGGTGGGGCTCCTCCAGGTCGCGGTCGACGAGCAGGAGCACCGGAGGCTGACCGACCACGTCCTGCCCGGCCTGCGGCGCCGCGGCATCCAGGTGGTCACCCTGGACGCCGCCGCGGCCCGTGAACGCGAACCCCTCCTGGGCCCCGAGGTCGTGGGGGCGCTGGAGCAGCCCCACGACCTGGCGATCGACCCGCGGGCGCTCAACGGCGCGCTGGACACGGTCCTGGAATCGGACCGTGGGGTCGACCTGAGGATCGGCGAGGTCCGCTCGGTGACGGCATCCTCCGGGCACGCCGAGGTGTCCCTGGAGGACGGGACGCGCCTGATGGCCGACAAGGTGGTCGTGGCGGCGGGGCACCAGAGCGGCGCGCTGCTGGGCATGCTCCCGGAGGACGTCTTCCAGCCGGTCAAGGGGCAGCTCCTCGACCTCAGCGTGCCGCCGGGACACGGTCTGGGGATCCAGTGCGACGCGCTGCTCACGGTCGACGGAGAAGAGCACGTCGTTTACGCCTCCCCTTACGCCGAAGGCCATGTGGCGGTGGGCGTCACCTTCGAGAAGGGTGAGACCGACACCAAGTGCATGCCCTGGGCCAGGGACGAGATCCTCGCCAACCTCAGGCGGGTCCTGCCCGCCCTGGCCGAGCTCGGCGCCCGCGAGGCCACCCCACGCGCGGGGATCCGGCCCGCGACCCGTGACGAGGCTCCGCTGATCGGCCGGCTGGACGAGGCCGGCCGCATCCTGGTCGCATCGGGGCACAACGGGCTGGGCATCACGCTCGCGCCGCGCACGGCCGAGCTGCTGCGGCTCATCATCGCCGGAAGCGCGCCCACCGCACAGGACCTGCGCGACCTGGCGTTCAGCGATCCTCGCCGCTTCCTACGCGCCTGATCCCCTCAGGGAGAGCCGATCCGCGACCGGGACGGACGAGGAGTTCCTCCACCTTCAAGCGCAGCGCCCGGCTCTCGGCGGTGGCGGCGGCCACCGACTGGATCTCGGCGAGCCGGAACCTGTCGCGGATCCGGCGCACCGCGTTGTCCCAGCGGCGGCTGAGCCCGCGCGCCCGGTCGAGCGCCTCGAACACGGGAAGCAGATCGTCGCCCACCCGGGCCGCGGGCATCCAGTGGTGGAGGAGGTGGACCAGCACGGGGCGGAGCCGGCGCAGGGCCCGATCACTCGCCTCGGATTCCAGGTCGGCACGGGCGACCACGTCCTCGACCGTGCTGAGCAGCCAGTCGTGCAGGGCGAAGTCCAGGATGAGGCCCATGACGTCGTCGGTGTCGTGCTCGTCGGAGTTCAGCAGGAGCAGCCGGGTGTGGTCGTCCACGACGGTGAGGCGGACGGGCGCGCGGGAGCCCGGGGCGGCCCGTACGAGCGCCCAGCGCCAGGACACGACCGCGGCGTTCACCGGTGGGTCGCCGTCCAGGGCGCGCGACGCCTGGACCGACGCCATCGTGCGCGCCGCGACCGCGCCCAGGTCGATACCGGGCCGGCCGCGGCCCTGACCGGCGAATCCCGCGGCGACGTCGTCGGCGTCGAGCCTCTTGAGCGATTCGACGATCCCAGGCCTGGCCAGGTAGTGCGACCAGTTGTGCCGGCGCCCGTGGGTACCGGGGACGAGGGTCGTTCGCGCGTACGACTGCAGGACGCGCCCGCCGTTGAGCACCGCGCCGGACACGGCGGTCCCCACCCCGCGGACGTTGCGGCCCCTGGCCGTCGGCAGCGGGCAGTCCAGCCCCGTCAGGCTTTCGGGGGAGATCACGACCGGGCGAGGGTAGTCGGTGTACCGCGCGGTCTTGCCGTGCACCAGCGTGAGCAGGCGCGTGGCCTCCGATTCGGTGAAGGAACGCGCGTGACGTATCAGGCCCGTCCTCACTTCGCCGAGGACGATCCCGCCGTCAGGACCGGTCGGTGAAGACATGGGAGATCCTCCGCACGGTCTCGGGCGGAAGCTCGACGCCCTCGGCGCGTGCCTGCTCGTCGGCCTGCGCCGCGACGAGAGGGTCGATGGACGTCTGCTCGAGGATCAGCCGGACCGCCTGCTCCACGCTGGAGAACCGCGTCTCCAGGATCGTCAGCGTCCGGTAGGCGGCGAAGGACGGTCTGTGCCGCTGCCGGGGCGCTCCGGGCCGCGGAAGACGGATCACCGCGGGCAGGTCCGCCCACTCGGAGGGGAGAGCACCGCCGGTCCAGTCCTCGGGCTCGACCACCGCCTTTCCCTCGTGCCGGAGGAGGCCGAGGCGCAGCAATTGCCACACCGCCGACAGATGGGCGCAGGACCACTGGAGAGCGCCGTCCTTCTTGTCCCAGAGTTCCACGTCCATGCTGATGGAATGGGCGCGCGCTCCGTTCTCCCGAGGCGGGGTCCAGGCCGCCGCCGGCGCCATGGCCTCACTGATGCCCCGGTGACCGATGCCGTGCTCGCTGTTGGTGAGCCAGCCGCTGTACTGCGGCGGGGGCACGGAGCCGTCGCTGCCCTGCGCCGGGACGGGCACGATGCTGTCGAGCAGGAGCTTCGCGGGCGAGACCTGGTCGATCACCGCGCACGCCGACTCGCGCGCCACGTAATCGATGGACAGGCCCGCCTCGGCGGCGGCGGAGAGCAGGTCGGGGATCAGGTCGGCCGGGCCGCTCAGCTGGCTGAAGTACTCGTCGACGAGGAAGCAGGTGCTCACCCTGAGGCCCTTGTGCTGCGCCATCAGGAAGTCGTGCCACGGCTTCACGGCGGCGAAGTGCCGTTTCAGCACCTCGGGTCCGCCTGCGAAGTCCTCCATGTACAGGTGCCCGAGTTCGAGGGAGAGGTGCGAGCGCGGAACCCGTTCGACACGAGGCGTCGCGGTCTCGACTTCGACCTCGACCTCGGGCCGGATCACACGCGGCTCCAGGTGGCCTCGTCGTCGAGGGACGCCGCGAGTTCCGTGAAGGCCTCGACCGTGCTCTCGTTGGCGATCCGCCGGTAGACGTCCTCGTCGGTGAGGATCTGCTCGCGCCACTGCAGGACCGGGTCCAGCGGGATGCGGGCCAGCACCGATTGACCGCCCAGCTCGAGGTAGACGGCCCGGTCGTTGAGCTCGTCGTTCACCTTGTGCAGCCAGTTCTCCTGCTCGGCCGACAGGCCGGAGGTGGCGTTGCTCCCCGGGTCGATGACCGCGGTGCGGACGAAGCGGATCGACTCCAAGAGCTCGGTCCGGTCGTGCCCGACGCGTTCCCCCGTGTCCAGGAGCCCTCGCTCGTCGAAGGTGAGGCCCGCGGCCGCGGCGACGTGCTGGCGGGTCCAGCGGTGGAAGACGAGCCAGCGGGCGCTGATGCCGTTCTTCTCGGTGGGCGAGGTCACTCGCAGGAGGAGTTCGGCGGCGTGGGAGCGGCCCGCGCTCAGGTCCATGAAGACGGTGTCGAATTCGGAGGTGAGGGATTGGAGGAGTCTGCTGCACCTGTCGACGACCTCGTCGGTGATGCTGAACTCGCCGCCGCCGAGGTCACCGGGCAGAAGCACGAGCCTTCCCACGCCGGAGGGTCTCAGCCCCAGGGCGCGGGCGGCGCTCTCCGACCAGACGTTGATCCGTTCGGCCTGTTCGACGTCGCCCTTGAGGTAGCTGTGCAGCCCGCCCTTCAAGGTGCCGTGGCTGATGCGTTCGATGGCGAAGATCGACCCGGCCGTGGGCGAGCCGAAGTCGAAGTCGAGGTAACAGACGTGGTCGCCGCTCAACGCTCTTCGGAAGGCGACGTTGCAGGTGGTCACCGTGCGACCGGTTCCACCCTTGTCCGAGGTGGAGATGATCAACACGTCAGAAGTCCCCTTCATGCGCGTCGGCACCGGCGATGTCGAGTCTCTCCAGGAGGCGCAGCACCTCGGAGGCCATCGCGTGAGCGGTGGCCGGCCGGTCGAAGATGATCCCCTGGGCGTGGTCCAGGTCCAGCCGGGCCTTGTTGAGGCTCCTGTGCAGGCTGCTGCTGCCGGCGCTGGTCAGCTCAAGGGTGATGTAGCTGAGGCGGGACTGGGCCTCGCTGAGGGAGTCGCGTGCGACGGTCTCGAGGACGGAGCTCTGCGGAGACTTCCTGCTGGCGACGTGGGAGGCGAGGGTCAGGCACTCCACGACCCGTTCGGTGAAGTACCAGGACGGACGGTCGAACGACTCGCTGATCTCGCGGTAGGCCAGCCCGGGGTCGTCCCACAGCCCTTCGCCCAGACCGCTCCTGAGCCTGCGGTCGAACAGGTGGTCCCAGAGCTTTTC
This sequence comes from Actinocorallia herbida, assembly GCF_003751225.1. Lineage (NCBI taxonomy): Bacteria > Bacillati > Actinomycetota > Actinomycetes > Streptosporangiales > Thermomonosporaceae > Actinocorallia > Actinocorallia herbida. The sequence continues at coordinate 7,571,948 of NZ_RJKE01000001.1, read as the reverse complement.
GGAGAACCGGATGAGGCGGTCGCGCAAGGCGATGTTCTGGGTCAGCGCGGTGAGGCGCAGGGTGTTCTTCAGAAGGACGGCGGAGTAGTCCGACAGCTGCCACCGCAAGGACGGGCCGCCGTCGAGTTCCGCGCTGCCGACGAGTTCCAGCCTCAGGCCCGGGTGGTGGAAGGAGATGGCGGGGTCGTTGCGGGTGGCACGGCGGGTGATCCTGCCGCGTTGCGCGAGTTCGTCGAGGGCGTTCGCCAGGCGCAGGAGGTCGTCCTCGGAGACGCGGGCGGTGTTGCTCTCCCGGTCCTGGATGGCCAGGGTGCTGACCATGAGGGAGAAGTACTCCGACTCGCGGTCGTCGGTGGTCCGCCACGGGATGTCCTGGAGCGGCCAGTCCTTACCGCCGCTCCCTTCACCGAAGGTGGCGATGGTGCTCCAGTAGCGCTGGGCGGCCTCCCAGCGCAGGCGCAGCGCCGCCGCGAGCCGCTGCTGCTCGTCGTCCAGGAGGCTGAGCTGGATCGTGCGGTCGGAGAAGAGGTCGGAGATGCCGTCCAGCGCGTTGACGGTGAAGTACAGGTAAGGGGCCGCCTCGGCGACTCCCTTGCGCTGCCGGAAGTCCTTGTCGATGCCCAGCACCTCGGGGGAGTCCCGCGCCACGCCCCAGGTCCAGCCGACCTCGAAGAGCCTGCTGCGGCTTTCCAGCGACTCCAGGTTCTCCTTGGCGAAGCCGATGCTGACCTCGCCGAGCGAGGCCCGGACCCGCTGGAGTTCCCGGTGCAGGCTGCTGAGCACCTGGCGTGAGGGCTGACGCTGCTGGTTGACGGTGTTGACGAGGATCTCGCCGGCGTCGGAGTCGGCGTCGAAGACGTTGACGACGAAGCTGCGCAGCAGGCCGACCATCGCGGCGGTGAGGCGCCGCCGCGCGATCTCCTCCAGGTAGTCCAGGCGTTTGCCCGTCGCCGGGTTGCGGGCCACCGCGCGGAAGTCGCGGGTGAAGGTGAGCGTGCTGAGCATCAGCGTGACGGCCATCGAGAACGAGTCGACGACGTCGAGTTTGCGCTGGGCGGGGGTGGGGTCCTTGCCCGGCTCGTTGCTCCACAGGTAGGTGCCGCCGGAGAAGGACGGGCCGTCCTCGTTGGAGTAGTACTCGATGTGCTCGATGAGCAACTCGACGATGGTGCGCGGCAGTTCGATCTCCCGGCCGATGGGCCGCAGCGCCTCCTGGACGTCATCCGGGGTGGCGCTGGGGTCGGCGAGAGAAAGGAACTCGCGTGAGGCAGAAGGGTAGAGAATGGTGAGGAGTTGCTCGGCGTCACTGATGGAATTCCGTTCCAGCCGCCCACCCCAGGTCCATTCACCCTTGGGCAATGAGGTCCGCGCGACAGACCGCCACACCTCGAGGAGTCGTTCTCGGGGCTCGATCCTCATTCGCCCATCCCCTCGTGATCCGGGTTTTTGGTACCGCAGACGAGAATCATCCCGCTGTACCCCGGGCGGAGCGGGTTCCCCGTACCGAGCCGAATGAGTTCGTGCACCTCGGCTCCCCGACTCATGGAGTCGAGAACATCACTATCACAGACCGAAACGGCCGGGAAGGCCCGTTCTCCCACCCGCCATCCCTCCGATTTCTCCATGAATGCCATGACGAACGGTGCGCCGGGTTTGAGCGCGTCGATAAATCCGGAAACAGCCGACCTGAACTCCTCCTCGCTGGCGGAGATCGACTCGGCGACGAAGAACATCGTGCCCAGATCCCACTGGGCCGGGCGCAGTCCGAAGACCGACTGCCTGTGGACGCGCGAGCGTTCGCGAAGCGCCCGCCAGGGGTCGGGCACCCGGGCGTACGACACATCCTCGACGAGCACGTTCCAGAACTGGCGCCAGGCCGTCATGTCCACGCGTCCCGGGGCGTAATCCGTCGTGTGGTCGAGAAGCCAGCGGATGTTGGGCCTCGAGTAGTCGATCAGGGTGAGTTCATCGCAGTACGGCAGCATCGACAGCGCCGGATAGAGATTGCCTCCGGCGCCCACGTCGACTCCGCGCAGCCGGGTCCGCCCGCGCAGCCTCGAGGAGAAGAAGTCCCGGAGTTTGACGATGAATACCGCATCGTTCTCATGGATATTTTCGTAGTTTTTCCGGCAGTAGTCCTCCGGATCCAACGCATCCCACTCCAGATCGGCATTGAAACGTCGCGGCACTGGCCGTATGCGGTCATCTTCGGCTGGTGAGGGCATAAACCGGGCTCCCTTCGGAGGGCATCCAAGGAGCATTATAGGAATCATTGACAGAGTGTCGCACCAGTGGCGGACAGTGATGCGGAGGCCTGTGTGGAGCCAATTATCGTCCGTGAGCTGCGAAAACATCGAGAGTTCGACCAGGCGCTGGATATCTTCCAGCGGATCTGGTCCTTCGAGCCGGGGACGGAGCCGGTGTCCGCAGAGGTGATGCTGTCGTTCGCGCACTTCGGCAATTATGTTTCGGGCGCCTTCGCAGGTACCCGAATGGTCGGCGCCTCCGTCGGGTTCCGCTGTGCTCCTGAATTCGGCGGGTTCGTCTCCCACATGACCGGAGCCCTGCAGGGAACGGGCGCGGGCACCGCGCTGAAGAGGCACCAGCGCGAGTGGGCGCTCCGCCAGGGCCTGGACCGCATCATCTGGACCTTCGATCCCTTGGTCCGCCGCAACGCCTACTTCAACCTCGTGAAGCTGGGCGCTCGCGCGACCAGCTACATGCCCGACTTCTACGGCGGGATGGCCGACGGCATCAACGCGGGAGACGAGTCGGACAGGATCTTCGCGACCTGGGACCTCTCCTGCCCCGAGGCGGTCGCCGCGGCTCGGGGAGAACCCATGTCCGTTTTCGTGGCACCCGACACGGAGGCGGCGCTCGTTTCGCGCGATGGTTGGCCTGAGCGACGTGAGACCGACGCCGCGATGGTGCTCGTCCAGACTCCGGAGGACATCGAGGCCCTCAGGGCGTCCGACCCGCTCCAGGCCGCGGCCTGGCGCAAGGAACTGCGGGAGACGCTCGGGGCGCTGATGGCCGACGGGGCCGTGGTCTTGGGGTTTCACGGTCGCTCCTCCTACGTCGTCGACAGGAGGACTTGATGGACGGAGTTCAGGTTCCGCCGAACGGGTCTGCGGGCACGCCGGAAGGGCCCTCCGACGGAGGCGTGGTCCGTCGGGTGCTCGTGGCGCTGCTCCTCGGCGCTTTCAGCTATGGAGTGGCGGCGGCCGTCGAACTGGCGGGCGGCGGCAAGGTCACGGTCGGCTCGCTGATCCTCGCCGTGGTGATCGGGAGCGTCGGGTTCCTCGTCCAACTGCTCGCTGAATTCGACAGGAGGCTGGGGAACGCGGAGAAGTCGCTGGCCGAGGCCTCCCGGGTGATCGACGCCGGCTTCACGCATCTGACCGAGGTGATCGATGACAGGTTCGCCCAGTCCAACCGAGCGAGCCGGCTTCTGGGGGCGGTCCGGGCCTCGGCCGTCGACGACGCGGTCGTCACCCGGCTGCTGGACCACACCGCCACTCTGGGAGTTCCGGCGCCGCCTCTGGTGACGGCGATGGCGGAGGAGCAGATCAACCAGGCTTCGCGGTTCATCCAGCAGCTCGTCCAGGGGGAGGCCGTCTACGTGGACGGCGAGGACCAGGACTGGATCCTCGAGCTGACGCGCAGGTGCGCGGTCTCGCTCGACGCGACGAGCACCAGCAACGTCGACGGGGTAGGGGCGACCTTCGACGGAGGGTTCTGGACCAGCGGCCTCGGCCAGCGCTACCTCAAGGCGCAGGAGGACGCGGTCGATCAGCGCGGGGTGCGGATCCGGCGGCTGTTCATCATGCGCGACTACGCCGAGTTCACCAGTCCCGAGTTCCTGCCGATCGTGCAACTGCAGCGCAACGCCGGCATCCACGTCCGGGCGCTCCAACACGACGAGGTGCCCCGGCCGTTGCGCAGCTCGCTGATCGACTTCATCCTCTTCGACGACGCGATCCGCTACGAGGTGATCCCCGACCCGTCGGCCCCGGGGGAGTTCCTGAAGACCCACCTGCACAGTGACCCGGGCGCGGTCCTGGAGCGCAGGCATCGCTTCGAGCGGCTGTGGGACCTCGCCGGGCAGCAGGAGCGCGAGCGCAGGGAGCGGGAGGGCGGGCCGGACGACGTCCTGGCGCAGGAGGCGCCCCCGTCCGTCGAGCCCTGAGGTCAGGGGAGGGGGAGGACGGTGCGGAGGGTGGTGCCGTCGCCGGGGCGGGAGCGGAGGGTGAGGCGGCCTCGGAGGAGTTCGGCGCGTTCGGTCATGCCGCGGAGGCCGTAGGAGTCGGGGGGGATGAGGCGGGGGTCGAAGCCGCGGCCGTCGTCGATGACGATGAGGCGGACGCGGTCGCGGTCGAACTCCAGGAGGAGGGAGGCCGAGAGGGCCGCGGCGTGGCGGAGGACGTTGGCGACGGCTTCCTGGGCGATCCGGTAGAGGGCCGTCTGGAGGTGGTCGGGGAGGGGGGCGTCCAGTTCGCCGGAGACGGTCACCGTGACGTCGAGGGAAGGCTGGCGGGCGCTCGCCTCGCGGGCGAGCCCGGCGAGGGCGGCGGACAGGCCCAGGTCGTCGAGGACGGGCGGGCGCAGGCCGGCGATGGCGGCGCGGGTCTCGGCGAAGGCGAGTCCGGCGAGTTCCCTTGCCGCCTCTATCTGCCGTCGGGCCTCGTGCGCTGACGGCCCGCCCGAAGGCGGCAGGGCGCCTAGCGCGGCTGAGAGATGGAAGCCGACGCTGGCGAGGCGCTGGGCGATGCCGTCGTGGATCTCGCGGGCGAGCCTCGCGCGCTCGGCCTCCTGCGCCTCGATGGCGCGTTCGGCGAACTCCTCGGCGCTCACCGGAACAGGCCCTCGCGCAGCGCCACCGCGATCGCCGCGGCCCGGTCGGCCACCTCGAGCTTGCGGTACAGCGTGCGCAGATGGCTTTTGACGGTCTCCTCCGAAAGGTGCAGCCGTCCGGCGATGGCCCGGTTCGACAGCCCCCCGACGAGCAGGGAGAGCACTTCGCTCTCCCGCTGGGTGAGGCCGCGGTGGGCGCCCGGCCAGAACTCGCCCCGGTTCAGCCGGGCGACGCTCGCGGCCATCCGCCCGGCGAGCGTCGGGTCCACGACGGTCTCGCCTCCGGCGACCTCCTCCAGCCGCCGGACGAGCTCGATCCCGTCCACCCGTTTGAGGAGGTAGCCCGCGGCGCCCGCGCGCAACGCCTCGAAGACGTACTGCTCGTCGTCGTACACCGAGAGGAAGACGACGCGGGAGGCGGGCGCGGCGGCCGACAGCGACCGGCACAGGTCGAGCCCGCTGTGCGCGCCGAGCCGCACGTCGAGCAGCACGATGTCGGGGCGCAGCGTGGTGACGAGGCGGGTCGCCGAGGCGGGTTCGGCGGCTTGGCCGATCACCCGCACCCGGCCGCTGAAACCGGACAGCATCGCCTGGAGTCCGGCGAGGATCATCGCATGGTCGTCGACGAGCACGACACGTACTGGGGCGGCCATCCCCGCAACATAACAAGCTTCGTTACCGGCCAGTAGTGAGCGGGGGTGAACCCTTCACCCCTCGGTTCCCTCCCCGGGGTGAGGGGCACTTCTCACAGGCGTCCTACCTTCGCGGTGAGGCCCGGACGTCGAGGAGGACGAATGCCCCACCGCATCGTGCACATGCTGCGCGCCCGCGGCGCTGGACGCCGCCCGGTGATGCTCGCGATCGCGGGCGACAGCGCCGCCGGGAAGACCACTCTGACCAGGGGACTCGTCGAATGCCTCGGCGAGGACCGGATGACCGCGGTGTGCGTCGACGACTACCACCGCTACGACCGGGAGGAGCGCAGGAACAAGCCGTTCACCGCGCTGCACCCCGACTGCAACCACATCGAGGTGATGGAGCAGCACCTCCAGCTCCTGGCGATGGGGGAGCCGATCCTCAAGCCCGTCTACGACCACGGCACCGGACGGCTGGTGCGGCCGGAACTGGTCGAGCCGAAGGACTTCGTGATCGTCGAAGGGCTGCTGCCGCTCTACAGCAAGATGGCGCGGGCCTGCTTCGACATCACCGTCTACCTCGACCCTCCCGAGGAGCAGCGGTTCGCCTGGAAGGTCCAGCGCGACACCACCAAGCGCGGCTACACCCCCGAGCAGGTCGCCGAGGAGATGCGCAGGCGGGCGGGGGAGAGCGCGGCGTTCATCCGGCCGCAGCGCCGCAACGCCGACATCGTGGTGCGTTTCGGGCCGCTCGCCGGGCGCGCGGACCCGCCGGACGCGCCGCTGTCGGCGGAGCTGCTGCTGCGCCCGACGATCGACCACCCGCCGCTCACCGACGTCGTCGCCGACGCCGACGCGCTGCACCTGAAGCTGCTGCGCGACACCGACGGAAGGCCGGTGGACTCCCTGCACGTCCATGGCGACGTCGCCCCGGCCGAGGCCGAGATCGTCAAGAAGGCGATCTGGGAGCGGCTCGAGGTGGCCGCTCCCTGCCCCGACGGCCTGGGCGCGCTCGCCGACGGGACGGTGAGCGATCCCGTGGCGATCACCCAGCTCCTGCTGCTGTACCACCTGATCAACGCCGACCGCCTCCGCCCGCGCGACTGACCGTTCCGGTGGCCCCCGACCCCTCGTGGGGGCCACCCCGGCAGCGGGTTTCTCCAGGCGGGATGAAAAGCTCCCTGCACTATGTTGGTGTTGGACACCCGACATCGGCGATTTTTCTGGGAGGTGGGTCCGCTGCGCCCCGAGGATCTGTACCGGCTGGAAGCGGATTTGCCCTCGCTCGACCACCCGGTGCTGCTGCACAGCCTTGACGGCTTCATGGACGCCGGATCGGCGGGCAGGCTGGTGCGCGACCACATCCTGGAGACGCTGGAGCACCGGGTGCTCGCCACGTTCGACCTGGACGAGCTGATCGACTACCGCGCCCGCCGTCCCATGTTGACCTTCGACGGAGACCACTACACCGACTACGAGAAGCCGGTCCTTCGGCTCCACCTCGTCGAGGACTCGGTGGGCCAGGAGTTCCTGCTGCTGGCCGGGCCCGAGCCCGACCGCGCCTGGGACACCTTCGTGTCCGCGGTGACGTCCCTCGTGGAGAAGTTCGGGGTGCGGCTCGCGGTGACCGTGCACGGCATCCCGATGGGCGTGCCGCACACCAGGCCGATCGGGCTCACCGCGCACGCGACCAAGCCCGAGCTGCTGACCTGGCCCAAGTCGCCGTTCGGCAAGGTGCAGGTGCCCGCGAGCGCCGCGGCGCTGCTGGAGCTGCGCCTCGGCGAGTCGGGGCACGACGCGATGGGCTTCGCCGTCCACGTGCCGCACTACCTGGCCCAGTCGGCCTACCCGGGAGCCGCGGTGACGGCCCTGGAGACCGTGGTCAACGCCACCGGCCTGGCGATCCCCGGCGACGCGCTGCGCGACGCCGCCGCCGAGACCGACCGGGAGATCGCCTCGCAGGTGGCGGGCTCGGAAGAGGTGAAGAAGGTCGTCGAGGCGCTGGAGCAGCAGTACGACGCGTTCGCCGGGTCGATGGACCGCGAGTCGCTCCTCGCCGAGGAGACCCCGATGCCCACGGCCGACGAACTCGCCGCCCAGTTCGAGCGCTTCCTCGCCGAGCAGGACGGCGACTCCTGAGGGGACTCCCCGCACGGACATGAAGAAGGCCGAGCCCCTGGGGGCTCGGCCTTCTCTCGTCAGTTCCTCCCGCAGGCCCTGCGGCGGTTGATGAGGAGGACGACGAGCACGGCGACGATAACGGCGATCATGCTCCTCTGACGGCTTTGCCCTGATCCTGGTTCCGTTCCACGTCCGAATCAGTCGGAGGAACCGCCGGACGAGCCGGAGTCCGACGAGCTCGAGCCGCCGGAGGAGTCGGCGGAACTGGAAGAGTCCGAAGAGCTGGAGCTCCCGTAGTCGGAATATGACGAGTGGGACGACGAGCCGTGGTCGTGGTGGCCCCAGGAGCCGTGATCGTGATGCCCGTGGGAACCGTGATGCCCGTGGGAACCGTGGTGCCCGTGGTGCTCGTAGGACGGGCCGGGCCGGCCCGCGTCGGCGAAGAACGCGTCGAAGGGCGATCCACCGGAGGAGAACGGGCCTTGGCGGTATCCCGGCCCGGCCGCGCCACCGCGATAGGGCGCGGTGATCACGTCGTAGGCGGCGCGCCGCGACTTGCGGATCACGTGCGCCACGATCAGCGCGACCACGCTGAGCTCCAGTGGGACGAGCGCCACGACAACGATGAGGACGGTTTCCACCGGGTGCCTCTCTCCTGGGGGGTCATACGTGTGATGAGACGTACGGCAGGAGGTTCCGGTTCGATGGGAAACGGGAACCCGAGGAGGTGCGGAGTGGGGCTGGCCGGACTCGAACCGACGACCTACGAGGTGTAAGCTCGCCGCGCTACCAACTGCGCCACAGCCCCTTGACGCAAGAGACAATACCGTCTTCGGCGGCCTTCCCGTACTCGCCGTCCCCCTCCCGGATGCGTACCGTGGAAGGGTGGAGATGGTCTCGTGGCGTCCGGGGCCCGTCCTGCGGCCCCTGCTCGGCCCGGTGCACGGCTACCGCCAGGCAGGCGGTGAGCCGGGAATCCACCGCGGCGTGGCGTCCCCGTGGCTCACCATGATCCTCACCTGGGACGAGCCCCTCGTGCTCGCCCGCGGCACCGGCCTGCGCGGCTACCCCGATCTCGTCGGCGGCCTCCACCTCGATCCCGAGACGATCGTCCATGACGGGCGTCAGGAGGGCGTCCAGGTCTCCCTCAGCCCGCTCGGCGCTAGTGCGCTCCTCGGTCTCCCGGCTGGGGAGCTCGCCTTCGCCAACGTCGAGGGGGCGGCCGTGCTGCCCGGCCTGGCGGTCCTCCGGGAGAGGCTGGGCGAGGCCGCGGACTGGCCCGCGCGGTTCACGCTGATCGAGGAGTTCCTGCTGGGGAGGCTCGACCGGCGCGGGGCCGGCGAGGTGCGGCCCGAGGTGGCGTTCGGGTGGCGGCGGCTGCTCCAGACGCGCGGGGCCGTCGGCGTCGCCGACCTGGCCGCCGAGACCGGGTGGAGCGAGCGCTACCTACGGCGGCGGTTCACCGAGCAGGTAGGGATGCCGCCTAGCGCGCTGAGGCGGATCGTCCGCTTCGACGCGGCGCGGACCACGCTGCGGGCACGGACGGTCCGCGGCGCCCCGCTCGGCCTCGCGGAACTCGCCTTCGCCGCCGGCTACACCGACCAGGCCCACCTCAGCAGGGAGTTCCGCGCGTTCACCGGCCTGCCCCCGCTGCGGTACGCCGCCGCGGAGTTCGGGGAGACCTCGCTGTTCGGGGAGGCGGAGCCGGGGGAGGTGGAGTACGGAGAGGACCGATCCGTACAAGACCCGTCAGGGCTCCCGGGGAGACAGTGAGGCCATGAGCGAGACAACGACATCCCAGACGGCCCCCGCGCCGCAGGTCTGGCCCAGCCTTCGGGCCGAGGACGCGCGCGGGCTCATCACCTTCCTCATCGAGGCGTTCGGCTTCGAGGAGGTCGTCAGCTACGGGGAGGGGGACATCGTGCACCACGCCGAGCTGGCCTGGCCGCCGGGCGGCGGCGTCATGCTCGGCTCCGCCCGGCGCGGGCCCGACGACCTGTTCGCCCTCCCGCCCGGCACGTTCGGGGCCTACGTCGTCACCGACGAGCCCGACGCGCTGTTCGACCGGGCCATGAAGGCCGGCGCGACGCTCGTGTCGGGCCTCCAGGACACCGACTACGGCTCCCGGGACTTCTCCGTCCGCGACCCCGAGGGCAACCTGTGGAGCTTCGGCACCTACCGGGGGCACCCACGTTCCCCGTGAGACGCGTCGCCCCGTCCTGATCCGGCCGCCCGGTCCGTCCACGTCGGACGAGCCGGGCCATAACGGTAGATCATCTCAAGGCGATGTACCCGGTATGAGCGTGACGAACATGGCGCAGGCCGCCGTGACAGCCGAGGCAGTGAAGGCGTCTCCGGGAGAGACCGGGCTCTCTTCCGCCTACAGCAAGGACACCGCCCTCAACCGGGTGGCGGCGTTCATCCCTTCCGAGGCCGTCGCCGTCTACCTGGCGCTGTGGGCCTTCATCGACCCGCACGAACCCGTAGCCAAGTGGACGGTCTTCGGCGTCGGACTCGCACTCGTCTTCGCCTTCTACTTCCTCGCCTACCTTCAGCGCCGCCGTGCCGTCGCGGGCCCCGACGGGCCTCCGGCGCGCAGCCTGGGCGTCACCCTCGCGCTGCTGCTGTTCGCGGTGGTCGCCTTCACCGCGTGGGCCGCGGCGATGCCGGGCAACCCGTTCACCCAGTTCACCGACCAGGCCGTCAAGATCGGCGGCGGCGCGATCATCGTCCTCGGCGTGCTCATGCCGAGGGTCGCCGACGTTCTGGGGCTGTCCGGCACATGATCGTCATCACACCGGAAGGGCGGTGGCGATGGGGCACCCGTGTGCGTCGGCTCGGCAACGAAGTGAACAAAGGCCGGGAAGTCAACTCCTGAGGGGCTTGGGGAGGGATATTCTCCTGCAAGGTCATCTCAAGAGTGAGAGTGGAGCCCCCAGATGAGCACCGCCATCAAGGCCAAAGCCATTACTCGATGGGCTGCGGTGGGCCTGATGGCCGCCGCGGTCCTCACCGCGACCGGTGGTGGTTTCGCCCAGTCGTATTCCGGTCTGTACCAGTGGGCCATCGAGCACGGGCTGACCGGCTGGAAGGCCGCGTCGTTCCCGCTGCTGGTCGACCTGTTCATCATCGTCGGCGAGCTGGGCCTGTTCCTGCTCGCGCTCGACGCCTACGCCATCCGCAAGACCCTCCTGTCCTGGCTCGACTTCATGCTGCCGCTGTTCATCGCGCTCGCCGGGTGGACCGCCTCGCTGGTCTTCAACGTCGGCCACGTGCTGAACAAGGACTTCTCCTACCAGGCGACGGCAGCCGTTCCGCCGATAGTGTCGATGCTCGGCCTGTTCGTCCTGCTGCGCACCCTGCACCGCTACGTGGTGGTCGACCTCCAGCACGCCGAGGACGACTCCATCAAGGAGCTGGAGGGGGCGGCCGAGCCTCGTCAGATCACCGCGAGCGCCGTGCGCGTCGCCCAGCTGGAGGCCCCGGCCGAGCAGCTCGCCGACCCGCTCGTCAACGCGGCCACCACGGCCCAGGCGCCCGAGGCCGAGACCGTCGCGGCCGCGGCCGCGCCCGGCACGTCGCCGAAGCACGCCAAGGCCGAGTCCCCGGACTCGTCCTCCGCGGAGTCGCCCGCCGAGCAGACCTTCGTGGACCTGCTGGAGCCGGTCGCCGACCTCAAGGCCCAGCCGGACCCCGGCACCATGCGCACGATCGTCACCGAGGCGCTGAACAAGCACAACGGCGACGTCACGAAGACCTGCGCCGACCTCGCCGCCGACGGCTACGCCATCGACGAGACCGAGGTGCTCAAGATCCGCGAGAACCACTGGTTCCCGTACTTCGCCTACCGCCTCGTGGCCAAGCACGGCCCCGACGGCAAGCTCGTCGCCCAGGAGCTCACCGACCTCGGCGTCGAGTTCGACCGGGTCGCCCTGCGCGACCTCGTCCGCAACTGGCGCGCCTGACCCTCATCCCCAGGGCGAAAGCCGGACCCCTCCACGGAGGCGTCCGGCTTTCGCCTTTCCGCCCCCTTTTTCCTTCACCCCCTTCACCCCCTTCCCCAGCCCTCACCCACCCCTTCCCGCCCCTCACCCCAGCCCGACAGCCCGCCAGCCCGCCCGAGCCTTCATCCCGTCCCGCCCCCTGCCCCCGCATCCCGCACCCCAGAAGCCCGCCACGGAAGCCCACCCCCCGCGCCTTGACCCCTTTCCCGTCCTGGCCCCACCGACCCCATTTCCCGCACACTCCCCGCGACTTCCGCACCACTCGAGCACCCCGATCCCCGACCGAGCCCCAGCCGTCGCCGAGCCCCCACACCCGACGAACGACGCTCCCCAGCCCAGCCCCGTCCGCCAACGAGCCGCCCCAGAACCCCGCACCTCCCCACCCCACCCCGCCCCGCGAACCCCCGCCCAGATCCCGACCGCCTCACCACCGCAGGCCCCCACCGACCCCGCCCCCGGGCCCCTACCCCCGGGGCTCCCCCGTCCTCGGGCCACGCCCCACAGCCGGCCCCACCCCTCCGGGCTACGCCCTCTCTCCGGGCTACGCCCTCTCTCCGGGCTACGCCCTCTCTCCGGGCTACGCCCTCTCTCCGGGCTACGCCCTCTCTCCGGGCTACGCCCTCTCTCCGGGCTACGCCCTCTCTCCGGGCTACGCCCTCTCTCCGGGCTACGCCCTCTCTCCGGGCTACGCCCTCTCTCCGGGCTACGCCCTCTCTCCGGGCTACGCCCTCTCTCCGGGCTACGACCCCCTTCTCGGGGCCGCAGTCGACGGAACACCGCCCCACCAGGCCCAGCCACGGTGCATCGGCAAATTTCATGAGCGGTGCCTCCTTTTCTGTGTGTTGGCGCCGTGGCTCGTGTTCGTCCTGTGCGAACCGATGACGGATCGTCGTCTGCGAAAGGTCGGCTCTTTCGCAAGGGCGACCGTCTTGTTCCCTCTGTGCTAAGGATCGATCGTGCTCTGCCGGAACCGCGGTCCATGTCGTGCCGGCGCGGATGGCTCCTTCCCGGCAGGTCGAATCAACTCATGCCGCCTGTTCACCGGGGGGAAGCGCGGCTCGCGTTCGTTCTGTGCGTCGGTACGGGTGCGGCGGGATTCGCGCGGTCGGGATGCGCGCGATGGGCGGCAGGAAGAGGCAGCGGTGGATCTGCTGCTGCTGCGGGTGCGGGGCATCGAAGGGGTCGGGGTGGTGGCGTCGCGGCCGACGAGGGTGGCCTGGTGATGTTCGACGACAGGGCGCGGTCGAGTGCGCCGAGCCGGCCGGGCGGTCCCGCAGCGTGCGAGGGGAAGAGGGCCGGCGCACCGCCGGGGTGAGTTCGGCGGTGCTGAGGACGGCCCCGGCGCGCGTACCCGTCCGGGTGCGTTGGGCCTGGCCTATTGGCCCGGTGCGTTCGGGGATCTCGAGGGAGATGCGCCCGCACGTTCAAGTAGGCCGGTAATGCTTTGGGCGGGCGGGCTGCGGTGCCCCGGCCGTCGGCTGGAGCGGGGCGAGGAGCGGGGGCGCTTTCGGCCGGGGGCAGAGGCGAGGGCGGGTAGGCGGTGCTGGTTCCGGGTTCGTGGGGGCGGAGCGGGGGGTGGTCGATGATCTCGATGAAGACGATGCGATCGCCCACGATGTCGAGGACGAGCATGCCCTCGGCGGGGTCCAGGGACACGTTGCGGTGTTCGGGGCCGTAGGGGACTTCGGGCGGGGGACCGGTGCGGAGGCTTTGGCAGAAGCCGTCGCCGCAGTCGCACCGGCCGAACAGGCGAAGGTTCCGCGTCTGGCGGGCGAGCGCGTGCTCGCCCGCGGATTCGAGCAGGGCGGCGAGTTCCGCGGTGAGATCGGGATGGACCTCGCGGAGCAGCGGGTGATCTTCGTTCATGCCCGAGACGGTAATCGAGTCGCGGCGCTCGGCGAATCCCTCACGTGAGGGATCCCGGCCGGGTCGCCGGGGTGTCACGGTGCGGGGGTGCGGTCGGCTGCGGCCGCCACGGTGGTAACGGCGGTGGGTCGGGGGAATCGTGGATGTTTCCAGGTCAGGAGTAGCGCATGGGCCGGTATTCGAAAGGATGATCGACTTGCCAGGGGTCGAAATCTTGTTCGATGATGGGGTCTGTGGGTGCGTTGGACGGGCTCCGGCGAGAGGGGCTCGTGGGGCCGTTGGCGGCGCCGGAAGGGCCCGAAGAGGAGCTCGTGCCGGTGCTGCCGCCGCTGCGCGCGGTGCTGCCGCGGCTGAGAGGGGGAACCGTGGTCTCGGTGGGCGGGAGCGCCGCGCTGGGCACCGCGCTGGTCGCGGGGGCGGCGCGCGGGCAGGAGTGGGCAGCGGTCGTGGGGATGCCGGAGTTCGGGGTGGCGGCCGCCGTCGGTATGGGGGCGGATCCCGACCGGCTGCTGCTCGTCGACGCTCCCGGGGAGCGATGGGCCGAGGTCGTCGCGGCCTTGGTCGAGGGGGTGCGGCTGGTGCTGGTACGGCCGCCCGCGCGGCCCGCGCCGACGCTCGCGCGCCGCCTCGTCACCCTGGCCCGCAAGAACGGCTGCGCCTTGGTCGCCGCGGGTGAATGGGAGGGCGCGCAGGTGCGCCTCACCGTCTCCGACACCTCCTGGCAGGGCCTGGGCCAGGGTCATGGCCGCCTGCTCTCCCGCCGTGTCCGCGTCACCGCCGCGGGCCGTGGCGCGGCGGGCCGCGGCGACTCCGCCTGGCTCCTCCTCCCCGGCCCCGACGGCCGCATCGCCTCCGCTCCCACCCCCACCCGTCACCTGGAGGTGGTCGCATGACCCCTCCACCCGTGCCCACCCGAGCCCTGTTCCCGGACCCCGGCCACAGCACCGCCTATCGCCCCTCGCGCAGCAGCGGCACATGGGCTCTGCTCTCTGTGCCTCTGGGGGCGCGGGTCTTGGCGCGAGTCGTGTTCCCCGGTCGTGGCGAAGGCGCCGCCCTTTGTTCGGGGTGCGTGGACCGTGCCCCCGGGCCTATGGGCGCGGGGGTTTTGGCGCGGGTCGTGTTCTCGGGTCGCGGTGGGGGCGCCGCCCCTTGCCGGGGGCGGGGAAGGGGGTGCGTGGGTTCTGGCTCTGTGCTGTTGGGGGTGGGTGGTTTCGGGTGGTTTGGGTTCTTTGATCGTGGTGGTGGGCGGGGCTTGTCCGGAGGGGCGGGGCCGGGGGTCGTGGGGCGCGGGCAGGGAAGGGGGAGACGGAGGTGAGGCGGGTGCTTGTGGTGTGGTGTCCGGATTGGCCGGTGACGGCGGTGGGGATCGAGGCGGGGGTGGCGGGGGCGGTGCTGGCCAGGAGAGGGGCGTCGGAGCGGGTGGCGGCGTGCACGGCGGCGGCGCGGGCCGCCGGGGTGCGGCGCGGGCAGCGGCGGCGCGACGCGCAGCGGCTGTGTCCGGATCTCGTCGTGGTCGAACGCGACCTCGACGCCGAGGGGCGCGCGTTCGAGGCGGTCGCCGCGGCCGTCGCCGAGCTGACCCCTCGGGTCGAGGTGGTCCGGCCAGGGGTGTGCGCGATCCCCGCGCGCGGCGCGGCCCGGTTCCATGGCGGCGAGGAAGCGCTGCGGATCACCGTGCAGGACGCCGTGGTCGAGGCGGGGCACGACTGCGGGGTCGGGATCGCCGACGGCATGTTCACCGCCGAACTCGCGGCGCGCAACGGCGGTGGCGGGCTCATCGTGCCCGAGGAGGGGGCGGCGGAGTTCCTCGCGCCCTTCCCCCTCGGCGTGCTCGCCGGGGCGGTCCCGGACTGGGACTCCCTCGCCGATCTGCTCGTGCGCCTGGGCGTCAGATCCCTCGGTGAGTTCGCCGCGCTGCCCGTCGACGACGTCGCGGGCCGGTTCGGTGCGGCGGGGGCGCTCGCGCACCGGCTGGCGCGCGGCCGGGAACCTCGGGACGTCGCGCCGCGCGCGGGCCTGCCCGACCTGACGGCGGTCCGCACGTTCGATCCGCCCGCCGCCCGCTCCGACGAGGTGGTGTTCGCCGCCAAGGCCCTGGCCGACGGCCTGCACGCGGGTCTCGCCGCCGAGGGCCTGACCTGCGTGCGCCTCGGCGTGGAGGTCGAGTTCGCCGACGGCGGCGTGTCCGAGCGGCTCTGGCGGCACGACGGGTTGCTGTCGAGCCCGGCCGTCGCCGAACGGGTCCGCTGGCAGCTGTCGGGCTGGCGGCTTCCCGCCGCGGGCCGGGGTGCTGCGGGGGAGATCGCGGGTGGGGAGACCGCGGGTGAGGACGCGGTGTGGGGCGGGGTGAGCGCGCTGCTGCTCGTGCCCGACCAGGTGGTGCCCGACACCGGGACCCAGCGCGCGTTGTGGGGCCGCGACGGCGACGGCGCGCGCGGTGAACTGCCGGAACGGGTGGCGCGCGCGGCCGACCGGGTCCAGGCGATGCTCGGCCATGGCTCGCTCACCCGCCCGCACCTGACGGGCGGGCGGGGTCCCGGGGAGCGGGTGCTGCGGGTGCCCCTCGGCGACATGCCGCTGGAGACCCGGCCGGAGGGTCCCTGGCCCGGGGCGCTGCCCGCCCCCGCGCCCTCGGTCGTGCCACCTGAGGCGCGGCCGGTCACGGTTCGCGCCGCCGACGGTTCCCCGGTGACGGTCTCGGCCCGGTGCGTCCCCTCGGCCGCCCCGGCCCTCGTCGTCCTGCCCGACGGCACAAGCCACCGCGTCCTGTCCTGGACGGGTCCCTGGCCCGCCCACGAACGCTGGTGGGACCCCGATACGTCCCGTCGCCTGGCCCGCTTCCAGATCCTCACCCCACGCGGCGCCCATCTCCTCACCCTGCAGAACAGCTCCTGGACCCTGGAGGCCTCCTATGAATGACCCCCGCGGAACTCCCCGCCCCGCCCCCTCCGCCCACCCCGACCCGTTCCCCGTTCTCCCCGGAAGGACGAACGTCCCTGCCGGCCCCGGCCCAGGCGGTCTTCGTGCTCGGCCTGGCAGGCCGTTCCACCTTGGCCGCCCGAGTTCTGGCGGGCCGTGTGCGAGGTCCGGTGGGCTGGTCGGTCTTGGTCGCTTTGGCCGTGAGGGGTTCTGTGCTCGGTGCGGCCTCGGTGAGGTGCATGCCGGTCGGGTGGCGGACCGTCGCCGCCCGGTTCGCCGTGGACGCATCGGTGCGGACCTGACGGGTGCGGCCTTGCCTGTCCTGCTTCGGGATGGTTCCGCGACTTTTGGTGGGCTTCGTGTCGGTGCTGGGCTTGGTCGGCCCGGTCTCGGTGGGGGGAGGGCCGGTGGGGTTTGAGAATCCGGCGGTTCCTTGGAAGGAGTTCGCTGATCGGGTGGGGTGGGGCGGGAAGGGGGTGGCCGCGAGGGCCGGGCTGCCTGCGGGGGAATGGGCGGCTGAGGAGTTCGTGCCCGGGGAGGTGGAGTGGGCTGAGCTGCACTGTCATTCTTCGTTCAGTTTTCTGGACGGGGCGAGTGACCCTGCGGCGCTGGCCGAGGAGGCCGCGCGGCTGGGGGTGGGGTATGTGGCGATCACCGATCACGACGGGATGTACGGGGCGGTGCAGTTCGCGGACGCGGTCAGGAGGGCGGGGATCCGGGGGGTGTACGGGGCCGAGCTGAGCCTGGAGATGTCGGGAGCGCGGGCGGGGCAGGCGGATCCGGACGGGTGGCATCTGCTGGTGCTGGCGCGGGGGGCGGAGGGGTACCGGCGGCTGTGCGGGGCGATCACGCGGGCGCAGCTGCGCGGTGGGGAGAAAGGGCGTCCGGTCTATGACCTCGACGAGTTGAGCGAGGCGCACGACGGGCACTGGGCGGTGCTCACCGGATGCCGGAAGGGGCCGCTGAGCCGGGGCATCGGCCTTGCCGAGCTGGGGGAGCGGTTCGGCCGCGGCAATGTCCTCGCCGAGCTGATCGACCACCGCATGCCCGGTGACGACCCGCGCAACGACGCCCTGTACGCCGAGGCGAGGAAGCTGGGGTTCGGGGTCGTCGCCTCCAACAACGCGCACTACGCCGCGCCGGGTCCGGAGGCGCGCCTCGCCCAGGCGCTCGCCGCGATCCGGGCGCGGACCCCGCTGGACGAGATGGAGGGATGGCTGCACGCGGCGGGCACCGCCCATCTGCGGACGGGCAAGGAGATGGCACTCCGCCTCGCCCGTTTCCCCGGGGTGCGGGAGGCGACGGTGGACCTGGCGAAGTCCTGCGCGTTCGACTTCAAGGCCGATCCGCCGGGTCTGCCGCGCTGGCCCGTCCCCGCCGGCCACACCGAGGCGTCCTACCTGCGGAAGCTGACGTACGACGGGGCGGTGCGGAGGTACGGCCCGCGGGAGGCCGAGAAGACCCGGGGCGCCTGGGCGCAGATCGACCGGGAACTCGACGTGATCGAGGGCCTGGGGTTCCCCGGCTACTTCCTCATCGTCCACGACATCGTGGCGTTCTGCCTGGACAACGACATCCTGTGCCAGGGCAGGGGGTCGGCCGCCAACTCCGCGGCCTGCTACGCCCTCGGCATCACCGGGGTCGACGCCGTCCACCACCGGCTGCTGTTCGAGCGGTTCCTGTCGCCCGGACGGGACGGGCCGCCCGACATCGACCTCGATATCGAGCACAAACGTCGAGAGGAGGTCATCCAGTACGTCTACCGGAAGTACGGAAGGGAGTGCACCGCTCAGGTGGCCAACGTCATCTCCTACCGGCCCAAGATGGCCACCCGCGACGCGGCCCGCGCGCTCGGCTACTCCCCGGGCCAGCAGGACGCCTGGTCCAAGCAGGTCGACTGGCGGGATCCGGTGAACAATGACGTGATCCCCGAGCAGGTCACCGATCTCGCGGTGCGGATGGGCAGGCTGCCGAGGCACCTCGGCATCCACTCGGGCGGCATGGTCATCTGCGACAGGCCCGTCGGCGAGGTCTGCCCGATCGAGTGGGCGACGAAGGAGGACCGCAGCGTCCTCCAGTGGGACAAGGACGACTGCGCCTCGGCCGGGCTGGTGAAGTTCGACCTCCTCGGCCTCGGCATGCTCTCGGCCCTCGCCGACTGCTTCCGTCTGGTGGCCGCCCACCACGGCGAGCGGTACGACCTGGCGTCCCTGCCGCAGGACGACGCGGCGGTCTACGACATGCTGTGCGACGCGGACTCCGTCGGGGTCTTCCAGGTAGAGTCCCGCGCCCAGATGGCGACGCTGCCCCGGCTGCGCCCCCGCACGTTCTACGACCTGGTGATCGAGGTCGCGCTGATCCGTCCCGGCCCGATCCAGGGCGGTTCGGTGCATCCCTACCTCAAGCGCCGCAGAGGCGACGAGCCGCCGGAGATCCCGCATCCGCTGATGGAGAACGCGCTGCGCCGCACCCTGGGCGTCCCGCTGTTCCAGGAGCAGATGATGCAGCTCGCGGTGGACTGCGCGGGGTTCACCGCGCAGGAGTCCGACGCGCTGCGCCAGGCGATGAGCTCCAAGCGGGCGCCCGAGCGGATCGAGCGGCTGCGCGCCCGCCTGCTGGACGGGATGGCGGAGCGGGGCATCGCCCGCGAGATCGCCCTCGACGTCTACGACAAGATCCTCGGGTTCTCCAGTTTCGGGTTCCCCGAGTCGCACTCGCAGTCGTTCGCCCATCTGGTCTACGCGAGCTCCTGGTTGAAGCGGCATTTCCCCGCGGCGTTCACCGCGGCGCTGCTGCGCAACCAGCCGATGGGGTTCTACAGTCCGCAGTCGCTGCTCGGCGACGCCAAGCGGCACGGGGTGACGGTCCGGCCGGTGGACGTCAACGCCTCGGCGGTCCTCGCCACCCTGGAGGAGCCGCTGCCGCCGGTGCGGACGCATCCGCACGGCCCGTCCCGGCCGCAGCCGGCGATCCGGGTGGGGCTCGGCTCGGTCCGCGATCTCGGCCCGGAGATGCTGCGGCTCCTCGAGGAGGGCAGGCCGTACGCGTCGATGGAGGATCTCGCGCTGCGAGTGCCGCTGTCGGCCGCGGCGTTCGAGGCGCTGGCGACGGCCGGCGCGTTCGACTGCTTCGGCCTGTCGCGGCGCGAGGCGATCTGGAGCGCGGGCGCGCTCGCGGGCACCCGGCCGGGCCAGCTGCCCGGCACCGCGCCGGGCGCGTCGGCGCCGGAGCTGCCGCCGATGTCCGTGGTGGAGGAGACCCTGGCGGACCTGTGGTCCACCGGGATCTCCGCGACGCATCCGATGGAGCATCTGCGGCCGCTGCTGGAGGAGTACCGGGCGCTGCCCGCCGCGGCGCTGCGCGGCGCGCGGCCGGACTCCAACGTGCTGGTCGCGGGGCTGGTGACGCACCGGCAGCGCCCGCCGACCGCGGGCGGGATCGTCTTCCTCAGCTTGGAGGACGAGACGGGCACCGCCAATGTGATCTGCCCGGCGCCGGTCTGGGACCGGCACCGGGCCGTCGGGTTGTCAGCGCAGGGCCTGCTGGTCAACGGGCGTCTGGAGCGGCGGGATGGCGTGGTGCACGTCCACGCCACCCGGCTGCGCAGGCTTCCGGTTCCCGGCCGGGTCCGCAGCCGGGACTTCCATTGAGACCGCGACCCGGTCGACGAGCATCGACCTGCCGGGCTCGGTGGCGGGTCCGGCGTCGGCGCCGTGGGCGCGGGGCATGCTGCCGCCCATCGCCACGTTGAAGATGACGAAGAAGCCCTCCCCGGACGTCATGGCGTCCCAGGCCTTCCGCCACCGCTTGCCCGGGACGTTGCCGGGCGCGGCGTCGCGGGCGATCCGGTGCACCTGCTTTCCGTCGAGGTACCAGCGCATCTCCTCGGCGTCGGTGCGCCGGTCGAACTCCAGCCGGTAGGTGTGGAATCCGGCGGAGCAGGACACCGGCGCGCATTCGGCGGACGCGCCCCGTCCGACGGGTTCACGGCAGGGCCCGCCCGCGGAGCCTTCGCCGCGGATGCCGCAGTGCACGGTGAAATGCGCGGTGTTCTCCCCGTTGACGTTCTCGACGATGTCGATTTCGCCGCCGGAGGGCCAGTTGCCCTGTTCGGGGTGCAGCCGCTGGGCCTGGTTGAGCAGCCAGAACGCGGGCCAGTAGCCGCCCGCGCGCACGCCGCTGATCTCGGGCATCCTGATCGAGGCCTCGACGGCGGTGCGGGTGCCGTCGGCGAAGCGGAAGACCTTGGCGCTGTTGATGCGCGCGGACGTCCAGGCGGTGCCGGCGCGGCGCGGGGTGAGCGCGAGCCTGCCCTTGCCGTCGGTCGCCACATTGGCGGGGTCCGCGGTCATTCTGGCGATCTCGCCGGTCCCGAACCGTTCGGGGCCGAGCCCGCCGAGCGGGGAGCGGGTGCGGTGGCCGAGGTCGGGCAGCCACTCCGGCCCGGGCCCCGTGCCCTTGGCGCCGGAGAAGTCGTCGGAGAACAGCACCCGCCAGCGCGCGGCCCCGGCCGAGGCGCTCGCCTTGCCCGGGGCCGACGCGGTCGGTTTCGCCGAGGCCGCCGACTTCTCCGTCAGGCGGGGGAGCGGCGGGACCGCAGGGGGGACGGACGGGAGCGCGGGTCCCGGCACGGCCGGTGGCGTCGCGCCGGGGAGCGCGGGCACCTCCGGTGCGGCGGGGAGCCCAGGTGAGGCCGGAAGCCCAGGTGAGGCGGGGAGCCCGGGCGAGGCCGGGAGGCCGGGCGACACGGGCAGATCCGGCGACGCGCTCGGCAGCCCCGGTGCGCCGGGCAGTCCGGGCGCGCCGGGCAGTCCGGGCGCACCGGGCAGTCCGGGCGCACCGGGCGGGCTCGGCGGCGCGGGCAGGTCGGGAACGGCGGGCGGGTCGACGGGCGGGCTCGGCAGGACGGGGACGTGCGCGGCGCCGAGCGCGGGCCGGGGCGCGGGCCGGTCGAGGGGGTCCTCCCACGCGGCGGGCGCGGCGGGCGCGGCGGGCAGAGAGTGCGGTCTGGCCTCGGCCGAGGCGGTGAAGAGTGCGGTGCCGCCGATGACCGTGCAGAGCGCGGCGGCGGCGCGGCGGGTGGGATGTCCTTCGTTGATGATTCCTCCCGGGCGGGGCGACGGACGGACGGACCGCCATCACCCTGCCCGAGAGTAATCGTGTTGACACGTAACGTCATGGCAGGAAAGTGAACCAGTTGACGTTCAAGAACTCCTGGTCGTGGTCGGTGACGAACTTGAGGTGCACGTCATGGACGCCCTTCGTCGCCGGGATCTCCGCGAGCACGTCCTCCCACTCCTGCCAGCCGCCCGTGTTCGGGACCTTGACGGTCGCGACGGGCGCGGAGTCCGCGGAGTCGAGCCGGACCTCCAGCGTGCCGCCCAGGTCGCCGCCCGCGCCGCCGGAGATCCGGGCGAGGAACTTGGTGGAGCCGCCGGGGCCGAAGTCGATGTCGTCGTAGCGCGCCCAGTCGCCGTCGGCGATCCAGCCGATGAACTCGGTCTTGCCGATGTCGTCCGCGGCGTCGGTGCGCAGGCCGGACTGGGCGGAGTACCCCTCGGCCTGGACGAACGGGGGACTCCACGCCGCGGGGGAGTCCGGGTCGAGTGTCGGCGGCGCGGGAGTCCCGGGGGTCGCGGGCCCGGGATCCTCGGGCTTCTCGGGGTTCGCCGACTCGGACGGCGCGGGCGTCGCGGTGGGCGCGGGCGCGTCAGGGGTCGGGTCCTCGGGCGCCTCGGGGGCGATGTCGCCGTCCGGGGCGCCGGCGCCGCGCGCCATCACCTTGACGTAGTCGACGAGCATGGGGTTGCCGGGCTCGGTGGAAGCCGCGATGTCGCCTCCGTTGCCGCGAGGCATGTCCCCGCCCATGGCGACGACGAAGATGATGAAGAATCCGTCGCCGCCCGTCATGTTGTCCCAGGCCTGCTTCCACTGCCCGCCGTCGGCGCCGTCCGGGGGGTTGTCGCGTTCGAGCCGGTGGGTGAGGCGGCCATCGAGGTACCAGCGCATCTCTTCGGCGTCGGTGCGCCGGTCGAGTTCGAAGCGGTAGGTGTGGTACCCGGCCTGGCAGGAGACCGGCGCGCAGTCGGCGGCGGTGCCGCGGCCGTTGTGCTCGTTGCAGGGGCCGCCCTGGTCGCCGCCGCCCTTGACGCCGCAGTGCAGGGTGAAGTGGGCCTTGTTGAGGCCGTTGACGTTCTCGACGATGTCGATCTCGCCGCCGGACGGCCAGTTCCCCTGCTCGGGGTGGAGGCGCTGGGCCTGGTTGAGCAGCCAGAAGGACGGCCAGTAGCCGAGGGCCTGGGCGCCCGCGACGTCCGGCATCTTGATCTTGGCCTCGAAGGCGGTCTGGCCGCCGTCGGCGAACTTGAAGACCTGCTCGCTGTTGATCCGGGCCGAGGTCCAGCCGCCCGCCCCGTCGGTGCGGGGGGTGATGGCGAGGTTGCCCGTGCCGTCGGTGGAGACGTTGGCGGGGTCCTTGGTCATGGCGGCGACCTCGGTGGTGCCGAAGTTCATGGGCCCGTTGCCCGCGCCGATGGGGGAGACGGTGTGGTGGCCGAGGTCGGGCAGCCAGTGGTCGCCGGGGTAGGCGTCCTTCTTCCCTCCGAAGCCGTCCTCGAACAGCACCTTCCAGCCGTCGTCGGGGGCGGCCGCGGCGCTGAGGGAGAACCCGCCGCGCCGTTCCACCACGCTCCACGCGCCGAAGGCTCCGGCGAGGACGCCGAAGGCCATGCCTGCGGCGATCATGAACTGGTAGCGGTCGCGGCCGCGCAGTGTGAGGCGGGGCAGTGCCATGGGCTGCTCCTGTCGGTCCGGGCAGGGCGCATGGGGCGGGCGGGGCCTCGGGGGAGGCTCCGCCGCTCACTATGCCCGGATGACAGGGACAACACGCCGAGAATTGGCGATGTCAATAAATGTCGCCATTCAGGCTGGCCGAAAAGCCACCATGGCGTTCGGGCGGGTGACGGTGGTCCGCCCTCGCCCGAGCAGGCCGTCAGGTCCAGCCGAAGTCCTGGGTCCAGTAGTTCTTGTACTCGCCGACGCCGAGGGCCTTCAGCTTGCAGTTGAGGATGTTCGCCTTGTGCCCGGCGCTGTTCATCCAGCCCTTCACCACGGCGGCCGCGGTCGGGTACCCGGCCGCGATGTTCTCCGCGCCGGGGTCGGTGTAGCCCTCGGCCTTGATCCGGTCCCAGGGCGAACGGCCGTCCTGGGAGTCGTGGGAGAAGTAGTCGTTGACCGCCATGTCCTTGGAGTGCTTCTGCGCGGCCCGCGCGAGCCTGGCGTTGGGCTTGAGCGCGGCGCAGCCCGCCTTGGCCCGCTCGGCGTTGGTGAGCTGGAGCACCTTCAGCTCCACCTTCGTCATTCCACCGCCCGTCGCGACCGGGGGAGGGGTCGACGGTTTGGGCTTCGGGGTCGGCTTGACGGTCGGCGTGGTCTTCGGCTTCTTCGGCTTGGCCGTGGACGGCTTGGGCGTCGGCTTCTTCGACTTCTTCTTTTTCTCGTCCTTCCCGCCGTCGGGGGACTTCCCGGTCTTCGACGGCTCGGCCGTCGGCTCCCCGGATCCGTCGACGGCCTGGGACTCCGAAGCCCGCGGGGAGGAGGCCGCGAGGTCTTCGGCGCCTCCTGAGCCGCATCCGGCGAGCAGGACGAGTGCGGAGACCGAGGCGATGAGCGCGAGCTTGGGGGTCATGTCAGCTCCAAGGGGCGAGGCGCCCGTACCGCGGCGCCGCTTCGGGAGTGGGAGAGCCGCGCGAGGGCCGGGCGACGGGGGTCACCAGTGAAAGCGGCGAGAGCGACCTTTCGTGTCACAGTGCCGTGTCACCGGTGCCGCGGGTCCCGTGCGCCCGGTCCTGTCCCGCGGGCCTACTTCCAGCCGAAGTCCTGGGTCCAGTACTTCTGGTAGTGGCCGACGCCGAGGGCCTTCAGCTTGCAGTTGAGGATGTTGGCGCGGTGGCCCTTGCTGTTCATCCAGCCCTTGACGACCGCGGCGGCGGTCGGGTAGCCGGCCGCGATGTTCTCGGCGCCGGGGTACTTGTAGCCCTCGCGCTTGATGCGGTCCCACGGCGAGCTGCCGTCCTGGGAGTCGTGGGAGAAGTAGTGGTTGACGGCCATGTCCTTGGAGTGCTTGCGCGCGGCCTTGGCCAGCTTGGTGTTGGCCTTGAGCGGCTTGCAGCCGGCCTTGGCGCGCGCCTTGTTGGTGAGCTGGAGGACCTTGCGCTCCTTGGCGGTCATCTTGTAGGCGGCCTTGGACGAGGTGGTGCGCACGGACTCCTGGCCGGAGGCGGTGCTCGGCGCGGCATGGGCCACGCCGCCGGAGAACAGGACGAGCGCACTCACGGACAGGGCAAAAGCAATTTTGGGGGTCATGTCATCTCCAAGTGCAACAAAACGGTCACAGGGTAGTACCGCTTTGGTCGTGCTGGGGTCGGGTTCGCAACAGATGCCCCACGAGGGGGTCAAGGGGGCGAGCCCCGGCAAGGGGGTCATTGTGGGCAGCGTCGCGGATAATGCTTTGCGTTACTGCCCCAGGTGCCGCCTATCCTTGGCGGTTGTGAGTTCTCCGCCCGTCCCCCAAGCCGACCTGCGCCGACGCCTGGACGGCCTCATGACGCGCGACGCCGCCCGGCTGCGCCGCCGCTGGGAGGGCACCCGCAAGATCCGCGACACCGCCAAGCGCGCGAAGGTGCAGGCCGACGTGCTGCGCCTGGTCGATCAGGCCGAGCTGCGCGTGGTGAACCGGACCGCCGCCGTCCCCAAGATCACCTATCCCGAGCAGCTTCCGGTCAGCCAGAAGAAGGACGAGATCGCCGACGCGATCCGCGACCACCAGGTCGTCATCGTCGCGGGCGAGACGGGTTCGGGAAAGACGACCCAGCTCCCGAAGATCTGCCTGGAGCTGGGCCGGGGCGTCAAGGGCCTCATCGGGCACACCCAGCCGCGCCGCCTCGCCGCCCGGACGGTCGCCGAGCGCATCGCCGAGGAACTGGACACCCCGTTCGGCGGGGCCGTCGGCTACAAGGTCCGCTTCACCGACCACTCCAGCGACGACACCCTCGTCCGGCTGATGACCGACGGCATCCTGCTCGCCGAGCTCCAGCACGACCGCGCGCTGGAGGCCTACGACACGCTCATCATCGACGAGGCCCACGAGCGCAGCCTCAACATCGACTTCATCCTCGGGTACATCAGGCAGCTCCTGCCGCGCCGGCCCGACCTCAAGGTGATCATCACCTCGGCGACCATCGACCCCGAGCGGTTCTCCCGGCACTTCGGCGACGCCCCGATCGTCGAGGTCTCCGGCCGCACCTACCCCGTCGAGGTCAGGTACCGCCCGCCGGAGGACGACACCGACCAGGCCGAGGCGATCTGCGACGCCGTCGACGAGCTCCGCCTGGAGGCGCCGGGCGACATCCTGGTCTTCCTGTCCGGCGAGCGGGAGATCCGCGATGCCGCCGACGCCCTGGCCAAGAAGCAGTACCGGGACACCGAGGTGCTCCCGCTGTACGCGCGGCTGTCCAACGCCGAGCAGCACCGGGTGTTCCAGGCGCACCGGGGCCGCCGGATCGTGCTGGCCACGAACGTCGCCGAGACGTCCCTGACGGTCCCGGGCATCAAGTACGTGATCGACCCCGGCATGGCCAGGATCTCCCGTTACAGCAGCCGGCTGAAGGTCCAGCGGCTGCCCATCGAGGCGGTCTCCCAGGCCAGCGCGAACCAGCGCAAGGGCCGCTGCGGCCGTACCTCCGACGGCATCTGCATCCGCCTGTACGAAGAGGACGACTTCGTCTCCCGGCCGGAGTTCACCGACCCCGAGGTCCTGCGGACCAACCTCGCCTCGGTCATCCTCCAGATGACGAGCCTCGGCCTCGGCGACGTCGCGCAGTTCCCGTTCATCGACCCGCCGGACCGCAGGGCCGTCAAGGACGGTTTCGACCTCCTGCACGAACTGCACGCCCTCGACGGCGAGCGGACCCTCACCGACATCGGCCGCAAGCTGGCCAGGCTCCCGGTCGACCCGCGGATGGGCCGGATGATCCTGGAGGCCGAGAAGAACGGCTGCGCCAACGAGGTGATGGTGATCGCCGCGGCCCTGTCGATCCAGGATCCGCGCGAGCGTCCCTCGGACAAGCAGCAGGCCGCCGACGAGAAGCACGCCCGCTTCAAGGACCCGACCAGCGACTTCGCGGCCTTCCTGAACCTGTGGGAGTACGTCCGGGAGCGGCAGCGTGAGCTGTCGGGCGGCCAGTTCCGGCGGACCATGAAGAACGAGTTCCTGCACTACCTGCGGATCCGCGAGTGGCAGGATCTCGTCGGCCAGCTCAAGCAGGTCGGCCGCGACCTCGGCATCAGCGCCAACACCACGCCGGGCGACCCGCTGCGGATCCATGCGTCGCTGCTGGCGGGCCTGCTGTCGCACCTCGGCCTGTTCGACGCAGAGAAGCGCGACTACCTGGGCGCGCGCGGCGCGCGGTTCGCGATCTTCCCCGGCTCGGGGCTGTTCAAGAAGAACCCCCGCTGGGTCGTCTCGGCCGAGCTGGTGGAGACCTCGCGGCTGTGGGCCCGGGTCAACGCCAAGGTCGAGCCCGAGTGGGTCGAGCCGCTGGCGCAGCATCTGGTGAAGCGCTCCTACAGCGAGCCGCACTGGGAGAAGAACCAGGCCGCGGTGATGGCCCTGGAGAAGGTGACGCTCTACGGCGTCCCGCTGGTGACCAACCGCAAGGTCAACTACGGCCGGATCGACCCGGAGATGTCGCGCGACCTGTTCATCAGGCACGCGCTCGTCGAGGGCGACTGGGAGACCAGGCACCGCTTCTTCCACGCCAACCGCAGGCTGCTGGCCGAGGTGGGCGAGCTGGAGGAGCGGGCGCGGCGCCGCGACATCGTGGTGGACGACGAGACCCTCGTCGACTTCTACGACGGCAGGCTGCCCGCCGAGATCGTCTCGGGCGCGCACTTCGACTCCTGGTGGAAGAAGGCGCAGCGGACCGAGCCGAACCTGCTGGACTTCGAGAAGTCCATGCTGGTGCACGAGACCGCGGCCGAGGTCACCGAGGAGGACTATCCGGACTCCTGGACCCAGGGCGACCTGGCGTTCAAGCTGACCTACCAGTTCGAGCCGGGCGCCGACGCCGACGGCGTCACCGCGCACATCCCGCTGCACCTGCTCAACCAGGTGAGCCCCGACGGGTTCGACTGGATGGTCCCGGGCCTGCGCCAGGATCTGATCACCGCGCTGATCCGGGCGCTGCCGAAGCAGACCCGGGTCAACTTCGTGCCCGCCCCCGACTTCGCCCGCCGCGCCCTGGAGCGGATCGTCCCGCGCCAGGGACCCCTCCTGGACGCCCTGGAGGACGTGCTCAAGGCCCTGACGGGCGTCCGGGTGGCCCGGGAGTCCTGGAACCCCCAGGGCATCCCCGACCACCTGCGGATGACCTTCCGGGTCGTCGACGAGCGCCGCAAGCGCCTCGCCGAGGGCAAGGACCTGGAGGAGCTGAAGCGCAAGCTGGCGCCCAAGCAGCAGCAGACCCTGGCCAAGTCCAGCGGGATCGAGCGGCAGGGCCTCACCTCGTGGGACTTCTCCGAGCTGCCCAGGCTGCACGAGCAGGGCAGGCTCAAGGCCTATCCCGCGCTCGTCGACCAGGGCGCGACCGTGGCGATCCGGACCTTCGGCACCGAGGACGAGCAGCGGGCCGCGATGTGGCCCGGCGTCCGGCGGATGATCCTGCTGAACGCCCCGTCCCCGGCCAAGCACCTCGGCAACGGGCTGACCAACCAGGCCAAGCTCACCCTGGCGCACACCCCGCACGGTTCGGTGCCCAAGCTGTTCGCCGACATCACCGACGCGGCGGCCGACAAGCTCATGGCCGATCATGGCGGCGTCCCGTGGAACGAGGCCGACTACCGGCGGCTGTACGACGCGGTCCGGGCCGATCTCGCCGACACCGCGGCCCAGATCCTGCACTGGACCGAAAGGGTTCTGGGGGCCTACCAGGCCGTCCAGCGGAAGCTGAAGGGGACGACGAGCCTGGTGCTGGTCCCGTCGCTCACCGACATCCGCGCCCAGCTCGACGAGCTGGTCCACCCCGGGTTCGTCACCGAGACCGGGATGGCGAGGCTGCCGGACCTCCTGCGCTACCTGCGGGCGGTGGAGCACCGGCTGGACCGGCTCGCCGAGAGCCCCGTCCGGGACCGTCAGCTCATGGCCCAGATCGCCGGGGTGCGCGGCGACTGGGAACGGGCCGGGAAGCCCGCCGACGTCCGGTGGATGATCGAGGAGTACCGGGTGAGCCTGTTCGCCCAATCGCTCGGCACCCGCTATCCCGTGTCCGACAAACGGATCAGGAAGGCGATTACCGAAGCGCGGCCCCGGAAATGACACAGGCATGTCGGGGGACGAATCGCTGGTCGAGGCCGCGCGGGCGGGCAAGCTCGATCGGCTGAGCGAGCTGCTCGCCGAGGGGGCGCCGCCGGACCGGCCGGATGCCGAGGGCACCACCGCGCTGTACGCGGCGGCGGTGGCCGGGCATACGGAGGTGGTCGGGGCGCTGCTCGCGGGCGGCGCCGACCCGAACCTGGCGAGCCTCGGCGACAGCGACGGCCTGCCGCTGTGCGGCGCGGCCTGCTGGGGCCATGACGAGACCGTCGCGGCGCTGCTGGCGGGCGGGGCCGATCCGAACCGCACCGAGTCCTTCGACTGGACCCCGCTGAAATGGGCGGCCTCCGGCGGCCACACGGGCGCGGTCTCGCTGCTGCTGCGGCACGGCGCTGACCCGAACCTGGGCACCCGGACTCCCCCGCTGCATCTCGCCGCGGGCCGCGGGGCCGTCGACATCGTCAGGCTGCTGCTGAAGGCAGGGGCCGATCCCGGGGCCCTCGACGCCGAGGGCAAGACCGCGCTGGACGCCGCGCTCCACTGGACGGGCATCGACCTCGAGGCCGAGTTGCGCCGCCGCCAGACCGAGATGTTCACCGAGCCCGGATACGAGGTGGTCGTCACCCGGACCGAGCAGGACGACGAGACCGAGCTGATCAGCGTCTCGGCGGGACGCCCCGGCGAGTTCGACGGGGCCGAGAGCGCGATGCAGACCGGCCATGGGGCCATCGCGACGATCCTGGAGCAGCGCCTCGGCGTGCGGACCCCGATGGACGAGCTGGTCAGACGGGCGATGGAGTTCCGCTATCTGCGGCCGACCGCGGCGGAGTCGCGCAGGCACGCGACGGAGCGGCCCGGCTGGAGCGAGACGGTCCGGGTGCTGCGTGAGCGACGTGACGCCGAGACCCTGGACCAGGCGATCGAGCTGGCGCACGACTCCGATCCGCTGTACCGCACGCTCGGGGTCGATGTGCTGGCCGGGCCGGAGCACCGCGCCAAGGCGCTGCCGCTGCTGCGCCGGATGGCCAGGGAGGAGACCGATCCCGTGCTGCTGCGGGCCGTGGTGCTGGCGCTCAGCGACCACGGCGACGTGGTGGCGCTGCCGGAGCTGCTCGGGCACGCCAGGCACGACGACCACCGGGTCCGCGACGCCGTCGGCTACGCGCTGACCAGGGTGTTGCCGCCGGAGGACCCGATGGAGACCGAGGAGCTGGTCCGGCTCACCGAGGACGACCACGAGTACGTGCGGGACTGGGCGACCATGTCGCTCGGCCTGCTGGAGATCGACAACCCGGAGATCCGCGAGGCGCTGGCCAGACGGCTGGACGACCCGTCGCCGGTGGTGCTGGCCGAGGCGGCGAGGGGGCTCGCCGAGCGGGGCGATCAGCGGGCCGCCGCCGGGATCCGCAGGCTGCTCGCCGATCCGGCGCTCGACAACTACACCCTCGACGTGGCGCTGGAGTCGGCCGCCCGGCTCGGTGATCCGGCGCTGCACGCCGACGTCCTGCGCTGCCGTCCGCTCGCGGAGTCGCACGGACTGGAGGCGGTGTGGCGGGAGGCGTTCCTGGCGACCTCGGAATGACGGGGTGAAGGACGCGCTTAACGCAAACCTTATGGGTGTCTGAGTCACACGACACTACCTAGCCCCCTCCGGTACGGATAGATTGATCTTTCATCTACGTCGCCGCACCGCCGTGTGCCGCGCGTCCGCCCCGTCCCCCTCCCGGAGCAGACAGGTGCCCCCCGTGCCCGACCACCCCTCGCCGGCGGCCGACCGCCTGGTCGGCAGAGCCGACGCCTTGACGGCCTTCGCCGAGGTCCTCGACCGGCCGGGCTTCACGTTCCTGTCCCTCGTCGGCGACCCCGGTGTCGGCAAGTCCCGGCTGCTGACCGAACTCGCCGCCACCGCGCGCGGCCGCGGCAGGCTCACGTTGTGGGGCAGGGCCGCGGAGTTCGACGAGGAGATGCCTTACGGCGCCGTCGTCGACGCGCTCGACGACCACCTGGAGGCCGCGCCCGACGTTCCGCGCAGGCTCGGCCCGGGAACGGTCCGCCTGCTCGGCACGATCTTCCCCGCGCTGGAGGACGCCGCGGGCGAGGGCACCGGCGCGTCCGGCCGCTACCGGCTGCACAAGGCGGCCCGCCAGCTCATGGACGAACTGGCCCGCACCGACGGCCTCGTGCTCATCCTCGACGACCTGCACTGGGCCGACCAGGCCACCGTGGAGCTCCTCGACCACCTCGTCCGGCACCAGCCGCGCGGCCAGGTGCTCGTCGCGATCGCCTACCGGCCCGTCCAGGCGATGCCGCGGCTCGGCGCGCTGTCGGAGTCCGGCGAGCGGATGACCGTCGGCCCGCTCTCGCTGCCCGAGGCGGCCGAGCTGCTCGGCCTCGACCCGGCCGCCGAGCGGTGCCGCCGCCTGTACGAGGCGAGCGGGGGCAACCCCTTCTACCTGGACGCCCTGGCCCGCGGCGAGCAGGCGGAGGACGACGTGGAGGAGTCCGACGAACTGCCTGGACCGGTCCGCGCCGCACTCCAGCTGGAGGTCAGCCGCCTGTCGGCGGGCGCGCAGGCCGCCGCGCAGGGCGCCGCGGTCGCCGCCGAGGAGTTCGACCCGGTCCTGGTCGCGGTCGCCGCCGACATCTCCGAGGACTTCGCGCTCGCCGCGATCGACGAACTCGTCGCGCGGGACGTGGCGCGGCCGTCCGCGCCGGGCCGGTTCCGGTTCCGGCATCCGCTGGTCCGCCAGGCGGTGTACGTCCAGGCGGCGGCGGGCTGGCGGCTCGCCGCGCACGGCCGGGTCGCCGCCCACCTCGGGCGGCTCGGCGCGCCCGCGGCGCTGCGCGCCCGGCATGTGGAGCGATCCGCCCGCTTCGGCGACCAGGCCGCGATCGAGGTGCTGGTGGAGGCCGCGAGGGCCGCGGCGGGCCCCGCCCCGGCGACGGCGGGGCACCGGCTCCGCTCGGCGCTGCGGCTCATCCAGCCGGGCGACCCGCAGCGGCTGGTCCTGCTCGTCGAGCTGGTCAGGGCGCAGCTGGCCAGCGGACGGCTGGACGGCGCCCGTCGCACCGCCAACGAGGTGCTCGGCCTGCTGTCGGAGGACGACCATGTGATGCGCGCGCACGCGGTGCGCGCCCTGGCCCTGGTGGAGCGCCAGCTCGACCGGCCGCAGCAGGCCCGTGCGGTGCTGCTCGCCGAACTGAAGCGGCTGCCGCGGCAGCAGACCTCGCTGGCGATCCCTTTGCGTTTGCGTTTGGTGGCCGAGAGCCTGCTGCGCAACGACAAAAGGGCTGCTCAGGCGGTCCTGGACATGATCCCGGACATAGGCCGCGACTGGCCGCCCGGCCTCGAGGTCGCGGTGGCGGCGCTGCGCGGGCTGCCCGCGCACGCGTTCGGTCGCACCGAGGAGGCGCGCCGGTTCATGGAGGTCGCCGCCCAGCAGCTCGCGCTCACCCCGGACGAGTACCTGCTGGACTGGATGGACGTCCTCACCTGGGCGGGCTGGACCGAGACCCTCTTCGGCCGGCCGGCCCGGGCGGTCGCCCATTTCTCCCGGCTCGTGGCGATCGCCAGGCCGCACGAGATGGGCTACGTGGTGGCGAACATGCTCGCCGGGCAGGCGCGCGGCCTGGTGATGACCGGCGCGCTCACCGAGGCCGCCGCGCTGGCCGAGGAGGCCGCCGACATCGCCCGGATGATCGGCTCGGGCATGCAGCTGGTGTTCGCGCAGACCCAGGGCTGCCTCGCCGCGGCCTGGTCCGGGGACACCGGCCGCGCGCTGGAGTGCGTGGCGGAGGCCGAGGCGACGGGGACGGGCGAGGGCGAGGTGTGGGGGTCGATGTTCCGGCACGCCCACGGGGTGGCGCTGCTCGCCGCCGGGCGGACCGACGAGGGTGTGGCGGTGCTGCGCGCGGCCTGCCGGGACTTCGACGACCCGGTGCTCGACCCGGCGACCCTGCTGTCGTGCGCGGAGCTGCTCGCCTGGGCCGAGGCGGGCCGCGGGGCCGCGGTGGAGGCGCGCCGCTGGGCCGACCGCGCCGCGGGCGCCCTCCAGGAGGACTGGGACTACGGCAGGGGGCTCGTCGAGCTCGCCGCGGCGCACGCCGAGCGGTCCGCGCGGCGCGCCCGCGAGGCCGCCGCGCTGCTGGAAGGGCATCCGCTGGAGCAGGGCCGCGCGCGGCTCACCGCGGGAGCGCTGGAGCAGGACCGCGACACCGCGCTGGCCGACCTCGCCGAGGCCGTCCGGGTGTTCGCCGAGCACGGCGCCGAGGGCATGCACGCCCAGGCCGTCCGGGAGCAGCGGGCGCGCGGCGTGCGGGTGCCGGTGCAGCGGGCCAGGGGACGGGCGGGCGGCGGCCCCGGGGGCCTGTCCCGGCGCGAGCTGGAGGTGGCGCTCCTCGTCGCGGAGGACTACAGCAACCAGCAGATCGCCGACAAGCTGGTGATCAGCGTGCGGACGGTGGAGACCCACCTGTCGAACATCTTCGCCAAGCTCGAGGTGACGTCCCGGGTGGGGGTCGCCGGGGCCGTCCGGAATCTCCCGCTGGGGCCGGGTCAGGAAGGTACGGGTTTCGCCTCCGGGTAAGGCGGATCGGTACGTACGAGGACGAACACCTACAAGCTCAGTGTTTCCCCCGATGTCCCCCGGGCCGGGTGTGCGGGAAGGTGGTCACCGGCGGGAGAGCGCCGGATCACGGGCCCGAGCGCCGCGGGAATGAGGAGAGATGACCGACCGGATACCCAGGTTCACCCTTCAGGGGGTGACGGGCACCGAGATGTCCGAGCGGCTGTTCGCCACGGAGGACGGTCTCGGGCTCAGCCTGACCCGGTTCCACCGGGCCGACTGCGACGACGTGGTCCTCCTCATCCACGGTCTCACCCTGTCCCGGGACATGTTCATCATGCCCGAGCACACCAACCTCGTCTCCTACCTGCTCGACGCCGGCTTCACCGACGTGTGGACGCTGGACTACCGGATGAGCAACCGCTTCCCCTACGACCTGGAGACGCACCGTCATACGCTTGACGACGTCGCAGCGTTCGACCACCCCGCGGCCCTTGAGGCGCTGCGCGAGGTCGTCGGGGACCGCAGGATCCACGTCATCGCGCACTGCCTGGGCTCGGTGACGTTCATGGCAAGCCTGTTCGGCGGCAAGGTCGACCAGATCACCAGCGTCGTCGCCAACAGCGTCTCGCTGCACCCTCGGGTGTCCAAGTGGGCCGCGCTCAAGCTGCGGTTCGGGCCCGCGCTCGCCGAGTACGGCCTCGGCATGCCGGTCCTCGACCCGCGGTTCGGCGACGCGCTGTGGTTCACCCGGCGCAAGGTCTTCTCCCGCGCGGTCTCGCTGTTCCACCGCGAGTGCCGGGACTCCGCCTGCCACATGCTCAGCTTCATGTGGGGCGACGGCAAGCCCGCGATGTTCGCGCACGAGATGCTGCACGAGGCCACCCATGAGCGCATGGAGGACCTGTGCGGCGCCTGCGGCGTCCACTACTACCGGCACGTGGCCAAGATGGTCGCGGCCGGGCACATCGTCCCGTTCGACGAGGCCGACACCCGCCTGCCCGACGTCATGGGCGACCTCGGCGCGGTGGAGACCCCGATCCTGCTCCTGGCCGGGACCGCCAACCATGTGTTCACCGACAGCAACATCGTCACCCATGCGGCCCTGGAGCAGGCCGCCCCCGGCAGGCACGAGCTGGAGCTGCTGCCCGGCTATGGCCATGTCGACCCCTTCGTCGGGAAGAAGGCGCATGAGGACGTCTTCCCCCGCATTGTCGAGTTCCTCAGGAAGAAGGCGGTCTGAGCCCGATGGCGCACGATCAGGTGGAGACCGTCGACGCGGTCGTCGTCGGCTCCGGTTTCGGAGGGTCGGTCGCCGCGCTCCGGCTGGCCGAGGCGGGCCTGGCCACGGTGCTGCTGGAGCGGGGGCGCTCCTACGCACCGGGTGAGTTCCCGCGCACCCCGGCCGACCTCGGCCGCGCCTTCTGGGACCCCGCCGAACGGCTCTACGGGATGTTCGACGTCTGGCGCTTCAAGGGCTTCGACTCGGTCGTCTCCGCGGGACTCGGCGGCGGGTCGCTGATCTACGCCAATGTGCTGCTGCGCAAGGACGAGCACTGGTTCGTGCACGAACAGGAGCTGCCGGGGGGCGGCTACGAGCACTGGCCGGTGACCCGCACCGACCTCGACCCGTTCTACGACGAGGTCGAGCGCATGATCGGCGTGGCGCCGTATCCGGTGGAGCATCCGCCGTACGCCGCCACCCCTAAGACGCACGCTATGCAGGACGCGGCGGCCGAGCTGGGGCTCGACTGGTTCCGTCCACCGCTCGCGGTGAGCTTCGGCACGCACACAGGGGCCGTGCCGGAGCCGGGCAGACCGCTGGCGGAGGGTCCGTATCCGAACCTGCACGGGGTGCCCCGCACTACGTGCAGGCTCTGCGGCGAGTGCGACATCGGCTGCAATGACGGAGCCAAGAACTCCCTCGACCACACCTATCTGTCGTCGGCCGCGCATCGGGGGGCCGATCTGCGGACGCTGCACGAGGTCGAGGGGATACGGACGCGGGAAGGCGGGGGCTACCTCGTCGACTACGTCCGGCACGACCCGGCGACCGGCCGCCGCGCCAAGGGGACGCTCGGGTGCGCCCGGCTCGTCCTGGCGGCCGGGACGTTCGGGACCACACGGCTGCTGCTGCGCTCGGCGTTGCCGGGCATCAGCCCCGCGCTCGGCACGCGGCTGTGCGGGAACGGCGACCTGCTCACCTTCCTCACCGGCGTCAAGGACAGCGACCGCTCCGGGCCGCTGGACGTCGCCAAGGGGCCGGTGATCACCAGCGCGATCCGGCTGCCCGACCAGCTCGACGGGTTCGGGACCGGACGCGGCGCCTACATCGAAGAAGGCGGGTACCCGGGCTTCGTCGACTTCATGGCGGCGGGCCTGGACATGCCGGGGCAGCTCACCCGCGCGGTGAAGCTGCTGTGGGAGCGGTTCACCGACTTCCTCACCGGCGACGGCGACACCAACATGTCGGCGGAGGTGTCGCAGCTGCTGTCGGGCAGGTCGCTGTCGGCGCAGGCGCTCCCGCTGCTCGGCATGGGCCGCGACGTCCCGGACGGGGTGCTCGCGCTCGACCGGGACGGGAACCTCACCGCCAACTGGTCGGTGGAGACCAGCCGGGCGTACTTCGAGCGGCTGCGCACCACGATGCGGCGGATCGGCGACGTGCTCGGCGCGGACTACGCCGACAACCCGCTGTGGCTGCGCAAGCGGGTGGTGAGCGTGCACCCGCTCGGCGGGGCGCCGCTCGGCAGGCACGCCGGGGAGGGTGTCTGCGACCCGTTCGGCGAGGTGTTCGGCCTGCCCGGCCTCTACATCGCCGACGGGGCCGCGCTGCCGGGGCCGGTCGGCGCGAACCCGTCGCTGACGATCGCGGCGCTCGCCGAGCGGATGAGCCGGCAGATGCTGCACGGGGACCTCGCGGCGGAGACGGCGGGGGCCGCCTCCCGCCGGAACGCCGCCTCGAACGGCGGACGGGCTCGGGGGAGCACGTCGCTGGCGTTCACCGAGGAGATGAAGGGCCGCTACGTCTCCGGGGCGACCGAGCCGCACGACGGCGAGGCGGGCGAGCGGCTGTCGTTCCGCCTGACGATCACCGCCGCCGACGTCGACAGGTTCCTCGCCGAGGAAGGGCATCTGGCGCGCGCCGAGGGCTGGATCGACGCGGCGTCCTTCGGCGGCCGGCGCCGGGTCGAGGACGGGTCGTTCAACCTGTTCGTCACCCCCGGCGCCCAGGCCGACCGGCGCGAGATGCGGTACCTGCTGCACTTCACCGACGTGCACGGGGAACCCCGCACCCTCGCGGGCTGGAAGGACATCCAGGTCGGTCCGCCGACCCACATCTGGCCCGACACGACCACGCTCTATTACCGGATCCTCGCCGGGCACGTCGCCGCCGAGTCCGTCGCCCCCGTCCTGGGCGCGGGCACCCTGCACATCCGCCTCGCCGACTTCCTGGAGCAGCTCACCACATTCCGCACCGACGGCCCCGACGACCTCAAGGCCCTCACCCGCTTCGGCCGCTTCTTCCTCGGCGAACTCTGGGACGTCTACGGCCCGGGAGACCCGGCCCCCGCCTTCTGACCCCGCTCACCGGTCGAGCCGCCACACATAACGTGCTCCGTCGCTTCCGTAATGGGGGGCCGCGGTGGCGAAGACCGTGCCGTCCTTGGCCACGGTGAGGCCCGGGTAGCGCAGCCCGGAGGGGTCGGCGCGGTAGGGGTAGCGGGTCAGCTTGCCCTTTTTGTCGAGGTGGACGACCGTGCTGCCCCCGTCGGGGTTCTGCTCGACCGCCCAAAGGCCGCCGGCCCGGTCGGAGACCGCGCTGTGCAGCCAGTACCGGTGGTCCTTGCCGAGCCGCTTCCACGCCTTGCCGTTCCAGTGCAGCACCCGCCACCGCGGCTTGAGCGGCTCGCCGTTCGCGCTCTCGACGGAGAGGTCATAGGTGACGAAGACGCTCTTCTTCGACGCCGCGACGATCGAGCCGTAGGAACTCGGCGGGCACTTCTTGCCGCCGCACGCCAGCACCGAGGCGGGCGGCACGACCTCGCGCCACTTGGTCCCGTCGAACCTCTGGAGTTCGCGGGGGAAGACCGGGGAGCGCTTGGACAGGCCGAGTGCCCACACGTCGTTCGGCGCGGTGCCCGCCGGGGCGAGCAGTTCGCGGCCCCGCCACGTCTTGCGCGTCGCGGAGCCGTCGCGGAAGGTCACGGTCTCGGTGCGCCCGGGCTCGCTGGAGAAGGCCCGGGCACGTCCCTTGCCGAAGGCCACGATGCCGGTGGTGATGAGCCCCGAGGACAGCCGGCCGGCCTCCGACCACGCCTTGCCGTTCCAGTGCAGGACCCCCTCATAGGAGGAGTCGGGGCTCCACACCTCGGCCCAGATGTCCTTCGCCGAGCCCGCCGAGATCTGCCCGATCAGGCCCTTCACCCGGGAGGGCACGGGGAACTCCGTCCAAGAGGCGCCGTTCCAGTGGTGGGCGCGGGGCGTGACGGACTCCGCGGCCTCCTGCGAGGCGTCGGTGAACAGCCAGATGTCGTTCCGGCCCAGCGCCTGGATCTCGGCGGGGAACCACGGGTTGTCCGCGCCGATCCTCATGAGGCGCGTCCATCGGTAGGGGGCCGCAGACGCGGGCGCGGCGGGCACGGCGAGGACGGTGGCCGACAGGGCGGACGCGGCGCAGGCGGCGACGGCGGCTCGGGACGGCATGGGTGTTCCTCGGTTCGGGGAGTGCGGGGACCGTCAGGGGGTGCGGTCGAGGCGCCAGCCGAGGAAGATCTCGCCGTCCTCGTACTTGTCGGTGTCGCGGGCGCCGAAGGTGACGACGGTGCCGTCGGGGGCGGCGGCCAGGACGCCGAGGAGGAGCCAGTCGTACTTCACGCGGTAGGGGAAGCGGACGAGCCCGCCCTTGGCGGTGTGATGGACGACCATCGCGTCGTTCGACTCGACGCCGTGGATCGCCCAGAAGCCGCCGGAGCCGTCCGGGACGAGG
The DNA here is from genome assembly GCF_003751225.1 of Actinocorallia herbida. Classification (NCBI taxonomy): domain Bacteria; kingdom Bacillati; phylum Actinomycetota; class Actinomycetes; order Streptosporangiales; family Thermomonosporaceae; genus Actinocorallia; species Actinocorallia herbida. Next base: position 7,533,624 of record NZ_RJKE01000001.1, on the reverse strand, counting down.
CTCCCGTAGGACTCGGCGCCGAGGCGGCGGACGAGGGTCCACTTCCGGCCGTTCCAGCGCACCAGGACGCCCTTGGCCGAGGACGCCTTGCGCTCGGTGACGGCGAGGGAGGCGAACACCTTGGTCTTGGACAGCGCGAGGAGTCCGGTGACCTGCGTCGTGCAGGCGGTCTTGCAGCCGAGGACGGCGCGGGACGGGGTGGTGCGGGTCCATTTCGCACCCGTCCAGCGCGCGACCGCCGAATCGGCCGATGCGGCGGAGGCGCCGCGGGCGGCCCAGGCCGTGCCGTCGCGCAGCGGGGAGACCAGGTCGATCCCGGCCGCGCTCGTCGCGCGGCTGCTCCACCGGGTCCCGTCGTAGCGCAGGATGTCCGTGCCGGTCTTGCCGCGGGCGAAGATCCGCACGTCACGCGGGCCGAACGCGCGCAGACCGTACCAGACGGCCCCGGAGTAGCCGACGGTCTTGACGACGGTCCACCGGGCGCCGTCCCAGTGCAGGATCGACGACGGCTTCTGCCCGGCGTCGGCGAGCGCCCAGAGGCCGGACGGCGAGCCGTCCACCAGCCGCACCTTCCCCGTCACCTCGGCCGGGAGCGGGACGTCCTTCCAGCGTGCGCCGTCGAAGTGGTGCGCCAGCGGCCGGCTCGGGTAGTCCGACCAGTCCTCGGTGAAGACCCAGAGGTCGCGGTCGCTGAACGCCTTGGCGGAGTCGGCGAACGTCTGCTCCTCGCCGGTCGGCTTGATCACGCGCCACCGGTAGTCGGCAGCCGCGGAGACCGCGGAGCCCGAGGCGAGCAGGACGCACGCCGCTGCTCCCGCCGCCCACAGGGCCTGAACACTTCGCCGCATCGCTCGCTCCGTCGATCGGGGGGTGGTCGCGGAGCTTAGCGATCATTCGGGCGGCGCGGAATGGTCGGGCTCGAAGTCCCTGGTGGCGAAGCGGGACAAGGCGTCGTCCAGCGGGAGGGCGCCGTCGGCGAGCGCGAGGTAGAGGGATTCCGGGCTGCTGTGGCCGAGCGACCTGGCGACGCCGAGGGAGTCGCCCGCGGTCTCGGCGGCGAGCAGGTCGACGCCCTGGGCGGCCAGTGCCGCGCTGAGCGCCTCCCGGCCGGATCGCGCCCGCTCGTCGGCGGCCTGGGCGTCGAGGAAGCCCTGGATGTGCACGCGGGCCTGGGCGGTCCGCACGAACTCCAGCCAGTCCGGTCCCGGGCAGGCGTCGGGCGCGGTGAGGATCTCCACCACGTTGCCGAGCCGCACCTCGGCCGACAGCGGCGCGAGGCGGCCGTTGATGAGGGCGCCGATGCTGTGCTCGCCGGTCTCCGGGTCGAGCGCGTAGGCGTAGTCCAGGGCGGTCGAGCGCGGCGGCAGCGGGACGATCAGGCCCTCGGGGGTGAAGATCGGCATGTTGCCCTCGCGGAGGTCGGTGCGCAGCCCGTCCAGGAACGCCGCGGACGGGGCGTCGGACTGCCACGCCAGCAGCCGGGCCAGCCAGGCGAGGTCGCGGCGGCCCGCGAACTCCTCGGCGGCCCCGCCCCCGCTGCCCTGGCGGATGTGCGCGATGAGGCCGTATTCGGCCACCTCGTGCATCCGCCGGTTCCGGATGATCACGTCCAGCATGTCGCCGTCCGGGCCGATCAGCACGGTGTGCAGCGCGCGGTAGAGGTTGAAACGGGGGATCGCGATGTAGTCCTTCACCCGGCCGGTGATCGGGTGCAGCGCCGCGTGCACCGCGCCGAGCGCGACGTAGCAGTCCTGCTCGGAGCCGTCGACGAGGACGAGGAACCGGATGACCTCGCTGGTGCGCAGGCCCGCGAGGTCGCCGGGCAGCGTCTTGTGCACGCTGTGCAGATGCCGGGGGCGCAGCTCGACCTCGGCGCGCACCCCGTTGTCGGCGAGCGCGCTCCGCAGCATCGCGGCGGCGGGGCCGAGCTCGGCCTCGACGAGCCGAAGCACCTCGCGCACCTTGGCCTGCGTCTCGCCGAACGCCTCGGGATCGAGCGTGGCGAACGCCAGATCGTCCATCTCGCGCTTGAGGACGTGGATGCCCAGCCGGTCGGCGAACGGGATGAGCAGGTCGAGGGTCGCGCGGGCGATCCGCTCCCGCTTGTGCGGCGGCTGCGCGCCCAGGGTGCGCAGGTTGTGCAGCCGGTCGGCGAGCTTGATGATGAGCACCCGCAGGTCCGCGGCGGCGGCCAGCACGATCTTGCGGAACGTCTCGGCCTCCGCGGTCTCCTTGCCCCAGCGCGCCCCGTCCAGCTTGGTCACCCCGTCGACGATCACCGCGACCTCGTCGCCGAAGTCCGCGCGCACCTCGCCCAGCGTGTAGGCGGTGTCCTCGACGGTGTCGTGCAGCAGCGCGGCGATCAAGCAGGTCCGGTCCATCCCGAGCCCCGCGAGGATCGTCGCGACCGCCAGCGGATGGGTGATGTAAGGATTGCCCGACTTCCGCATCTGGCCGCGGTGCATCCGCTCGGCGACCTCGTAGGCCCGCCGCAACTCGGCCGGATCGGCCGCCGGATGGGCCGCGCGGAACGCCGCGATGAGCGGCTCGACCGCCTGCGCGGGGCCGGATGCGGCCCGTCCCGGCACCTTGCCGAGCGCGCTCCAGCGCGTCGTGCTCGGCTCCTTCGCCGTCGGTCTGATGATCGTCAAAGACACCGCCCGGAACATGATCAGTGACTGGCTGTAGCTGTCATTATGCGCGCGACCGGGCGGCTGTGCAGGGCGGACCGGCCGTTAGGTCCGCATTCGTGACCGGGTCCGGACCTGTACTGGACCGGTCCCTCGTCACCGTCCGCGCCGGGAGGTTGATTTAACGCGGTCGACATGGCCGTGTGATAAGCGACACGGATTTGTCTGATAGGTAAGAGTAAGAGCAGGTCACAGGTGTCCGGGTTCGGTCCTTGAAATCGACTCGTGATTGGTCGTGGAATACTGTGGTGATGTTTCCCTCCCCGAAAAAGATCCGCGACGCGACAGCCAACGCCGCGCACCGTCTGCGGCACGGGGCCGTCGCCGACCTGACCCCGACCCCGTCCGATCCGGTCGGCGGCTCCGGGGCCCTGCGCCGGTACCGTCCAGCCGCCTCCGTCATCGCCACGGGACCGCCGGTCCTGCTCGTCCCGCCGCCCGTGCCGGGCGCCGCCTGGGCGTTCGACCTGCGCCGCGGCGGCAGCCTCGCCGCCCATCTCGTCGCCACGGGAAGGCGTGTCCACCTGCTGGATCTCGCCCCCGCCGACACCGCGGAGCACCCGGGCGGCCCGGCCCGCTGGATCGGCGAGACGATCCCCGAGGCGGTCCGCCGCGTCAGCCGCGACGCGGGGGGCCAGCCCGTTCAGCTGGTCGGCTGGAGCCTCGGCGGCATCCTCGCGGTCCTCGCCGCGGCGGCCGACCCCGGCCTGCCGCTCGCCTCCCTCGCCACACTCGCCGCACCCGTCGACCGCACCGCGGTCCCCGCGGGCGCCGACCCGGTCGCCCATATCGCCGGAAGCCGCGGCGTGCTCCCGGGCGCGGTGCAGAGAATTGCGCCTGAATCGCTGCTGCACGGTTATGAGACCTATGGAATAGATAAACGTCTGACGCGTCCGGTGAAATTGCTGCTGCATCTCGACGACGCCGACTTCCTGGCCCAGGCCGAGGCGCGCGAGGCGTTCGCCGCCCGCGTCACCGCCGACCCCGCCTCCGCACAGGCGGCCACCCGCTTCTTCCGCCGCGGCGACCTCGCCTCCGGCGCCGTGCTCGTCGGCGGGCGGCGGATCGCCCTGTCCGACGTCCGCGTGCCGGTCCTCGTGCTCGCCGGACGCGACGACGCCTTCGCGCCGCTCGCCGCGGTCCACCCGCTCACCCGGCTGCTCACCGGCAGCCCCGAGGTGCGGTTCGCCACGGCCCCCGGCAGCCACCTCGGCGTGCTCACCGGCCGCGCCGCCCGCGCCACCACCTGGCCGCGGCTGGGCGCCTGGCTCGACGAGGCGACCCTCCAGCACGGGCTGCGCCCCGCACGTAAGAACCCGGACAAGGTGGTCACCCGCACCTGAGGCCGCGCCGATAGAGCCGAACGCCCCCGGGACGGCCGCTGTCGGCCGATCCCGAGGGCGGGAAGGTCATGCGCCGCCCGTGAGGGCGGCCGGTTCAGCTCTCGTCGGACTCCTCGGCGGACGGGGCCCGCCGCGGGGTGATCCGGATGCGCCCGGAATCGAGATCCGGACGGGTGCTCTTGGGCGCCTTGCCCGTCTGCTCATGGTCGTCGACGCGGCGGAGCTTCTCGGCCTCCTGCTCCTGGAGCTGGATCTTCTTCGCCCCGCTGAACGCGGCGTGCAGATCCTCGAAGATCCCGGCGCCGAATCCGGCCCCCGCCTCACCGTCACCGCGCAGCGCCGACATCAGGCCGCCGCCTCCGGTGCCCTCATGGGCCCATTCGGGCACGGACATCTTGGCCTCCAGCTTGGCCTTGCGGCGCAGCTCCTCGGCCTTCTTCGACCGCTTGCGGCGGCGGAACGGTGACTTCACGAACACTCCAACGATTCCACGGCCGAGTTTGATCCCCTTGATCGCGTTCGATCCCCGTGCTCGCGGTGTCGTCCGCACGGTAGCGCTCCGGCTCGGATCCAGGAAGACCGGTGCGAAACCACGATAACCTTTCGGACGTGCGTCTCTCCGAACTGATCTGCCGGATCGAGGGCCGATACGACCCGGCCTGGGCGGAGGCCTGGGACGCGGTGGGACTCGTGTGCGGCGACCCTGAATCCGAAGTCACCTCGGTGCTGCTCGCCGTCGATCCCGTCACCGCGGTGGTGGACGAGGCGATCGCCGGCGGCGCCCAGCTCGTGATCACCCACCACCCGCTGCTCCTGCGCGGGGTCCACGGCGTGCCCGCGACCACCCCCAAGGGCCGGACGGTCCACCGGATGATCCGCTCGGGTGTGGCGCTCTACACCGCGCACACCAACGCCGACGTGGCCGATCCCGGCGTGTCGGACGCGCTGGCCAGGGCCGTCGGCGTGACCGGGGCGCTCCGCCCGCTCCAGCCCTCGCCCGCCGACCCCAGAAGGGGCCTCGGCCGGATCGGGGAGCTTCCAGAACCCGTCACGCTGCGCGAGTTCACCGCGCGCGCCGCCGCCGCACTGCCCAAGACCGCCTGGGGCGTGCGCGCCGCGGGCGACCCCGGCCGCACCGTGCGGACCGTCGCGGTCTGCGGGGGAGCGGGCGACTCGCTGATCGACACCGCGAGGGCCGCGGGCGCCGACGTCTACCTCACCTCCGATCTGCGCCACCATCCCGTCTCCGAGTCCCTGGAGAGCGGCCCCATGGCGCTGGTGGACGCCGCCCACTGGGCGACCGAGTGGCCCTGGCTGGCCGACCTCGCCGCCTTCCTCAGCCCACATGTCAAGACCTTGGTGTCCACGCTCGTCACCGACGCGTGGACCCACGCCGCCGAAGGAGTCCAGTGAAAGCCGCACCCCGAGACCAGATCCGTCTGCTCGACCTCCAGGAACTCGACTCCACCCTCGACCGGCTCGCCCACCGCCGCCGCACCCTCCCCGAGATCGCGGAGCTCACCGCGCTGGAGGGCCGGATCGCCGAACTGCGCGACAGGCTCATCGGCGCCCGCACCGAGCTCGGCGACCTCGACCGCGAGCAGGTCAAGGCCGAGCAGGACGTCGACCAGGTCCGCACCCGCGCCGACCGCGACGCCAAGCGCCTGGACTCGGGGCTGGTGACCTCCGCCAAGGACCTCGCCTCCCTCCAGTCCGAGATCGCCTCCCTCCAGCGCCGCCAGAGCGACCTCGAGGAGGTCGTCCTGGAGATCATGGAGCGGCGCGAGGAGGCCGAAGGGCGCGTCGGCGCCGTCGAGTCCGACCAGCGCGAGCTCGACGCCTCCCTCGCCGCGCTGAACGAGCGCAAGGACAAGGCCGAGCAGGAGATCGCCGGCCAGTCCTCGCTCACCGCCGACGCGCGCAAGGGCGTCGCCGGGGACATCCCGGCCGACCTCCTCGGCCTGTACGAGAAGCTGCGCGACCAGTTCGGCGGGGTCGGCGCCGCCGCGCTCACCCGCGGCCAGTGCCAGGGCTGCCGCCTGGCGCTCAACACCTCGGACCTCAACCGGATCAGGGCCGCCGCGGCCGACGACGTCGTCCGCTGCGAGGAGTGCCGCCGCATCCTCGTCCGCACCCCCGAGTCCGGCCTGTGAGCCGCAAGCTGGTCATCGAGGCCGACGGGGGCTCACGCGGCAACCCCGGCCCCGCCGGGTACGGGGCGGTCGTCATCGACGCCCTCACCGGTGAGCTGCTCGCCGAGGTCGCCGAGTCCATCGGCCGGGCCACCAACAACGTCGCGGAGTACCGCGGCCTCATCGCGGGGCTGCGGGCCGCCGCGGCACTCGACCCCGGCGCGCGGGTGGAGGTCCGGATGGACTCCAAGCTCGTCGTGGAGCAGATGTCGGGGCGCTGGCAGATCAAGCACCCGGACATGAAGCCGCTGGCGCTGGAGGCCCGGGACGCCGCGTCCGGCTTCGCCGCGATCTCCTACACGTGGATCCCGCGCGCCCGCAACACCCGCGCCGACGCCCTGGCCAACGCCGCCATGGACGCCGCGGCGCGCGGCGAGACCTGGTCGCCGTCCGCGGCCGAGCCGCCCGCCGCGCCCGAGCCGCCCCGCAAGGGGGGCTGGGTGCCCCCGAGCACCGACCCGACCCGCACCCTGCTGCTGAGGCACGGCCAGACCCCGTTGTCGGTCGAGCGGCGCTTCGCGGGCGTCGGGGACATCCCCCTGACGGAGGTCGGCGTCGCCCAGGCCGAGGCCGCCGCCCGGTACCTGGCGAACGCCGGGATCGACGTGATCGTCGCGTCCCCGCTGCGCCGCGCCCAGGACACCGCCAAGGCCGTCGCCGCGGTCACCGGCGCGGAGATCCGCACCGACGAGGGCTTCCGGGAGACCGACTTCGGCGCGTGGGAGGGCCACTCCTTCGCCGAGGTCGCCGAGCGCTGGCCCGACGACCTCGCCGCCTGGCTGTCGGACTCCGGCTACCCCCCGCCCGGCGGGGAGAGCTTCACCTCCGTCGCCCAGCGGGTCTCGGTCGCGCGGGACAAGCTGCTCGTGCGCTACCGGCACCAGACCGTCCTGGTCGTCTCGCACGTGACGCCGATCAAGACGATGCTGCAACTCGCCCTCGACGCCCCGGACACGATCCTGTACCGGGTGCATCTCGACACCGCGTCGCTGTGCACCGTCGACTGGTACGACGACGGCCCCGCCGTGGTCAGGTCGATGAACGAGACGCATTATCTGCCGTCCGCGTAAAGAGTTTTCGCCGTATTTGATCCCTGTGGGCCCCATGTCTGGTTGAGTGGCTGCCTCCGCGGACATCTCACTTGCCGCGATACGGGAGGATGAGCCCATGGTGAGCATGACGTTCGAGGCCGGGCGAGACATGGACCCGGTCGCCACGGTGAAACTCTGCGGCGCGGGCTGGGAGATCAACATCCGGGCGATCCCCGCGGAGTTCGCCCGCTTGACCGGCATCCGCGACACCGACTGGGAGACCTCCGGGTCCATCGGCGCGGGCACCTGCGCGGGCGCCCCCGCGTTCTGGGTCCAGCACGAGGGCAACGCCGTCATCCTCGTCGGCCAGGACGACGAGACCTGGGACTTCGCCGTCACGATCCCCCTCGAGACCGTCGACGAGATCGCCACCGCCGCTTCGGCCACCGTCCCGGTCTGACACCGCTCCTGAGGAGGAGCCGGTCTCTTCCGGTTCTTCTCCTGAGCGGAGGCGCCGGGAGACGGCCCCGCCCGGCCGCGGTCACAGCTCGTCGTGGATGGCGGTCAGAATGCGCTCGGTGCGCGTGTGGGGATGGGCCTCCAGGGCCAGCGTCTCCATGGCGGCCAGGTAGCTGTCGGTGTCGTGGCGCCGGTCGAGGTAGAGCGCGCTGGTGAGCTGCTCGAGATAGACGATGTCGGGCAGCTCCGGCTCGGCGAAGCGAAGGACGTTGAAGGAGCCGACCGCGGTCCCCCGCTCGCCGTGGGTGAGCGGGAGTATCTGTACGATCACGTTGGGTCGTTCGTTCAGCTCGATCAGCCGCCTCAGCTGAGCGCGCATCATCTTCCTTCCACCCCGCCTGCCGAAACCACGGCGCAGCACGGCCTCGTCGATGATCGCCCAGTAGTGCGGCGCCTGGTCGGAGACGAGCAGGCGCTGTCGCGCGGCGAGCACCTCGATCCTCCTGTCGATCTCAGCCGGGGAGATCCGGCGATCACTGAGGCGAGTGACCTGCCTCTCGTAGTCCTCGGTCCGCAGCAGACTCGGGACGAGGTGCGCCTCGTACAGGCGGATGCGGATCGCGGAATCCTCGAGGCCGATGTAGCTCTCGAACCAGCGTGGCACCACGTCTCTGTACTCACGCCACCAGTTGCGTGCGTTGGAGCGTTTGGTGAGCTCCGCCATCTCCCTGCGCTTTTCGGAGTCCGTCACGCCGTACAGGGAGAGGAGATCGACGACATCCCGGTGCCGGAAGAGCACCTCGCCGCTCTCCATCCGGCTGATCTTGGAACCTGACGCGCGGAGGGCCTGCCCGGCCTTCGCCCGGGAGATGCCCTTGGCCTCGCGGAGGCCGCGAAGCCGGGCACCGAGGAGCACCCGGAGGGCGAGCGACCCTGCGCTGGAACGCTTGCCCTGCGGAAGCGGGGAGAGCCCGGCCAGCTCCTGCCAACGGGCCAGATCCGCCCTGACGGCCGCGGTGTCGGGGTGGTCGTTGCCGAGGAGGCGGATTCGTTGGGTGAGGAGGTCTTCTGCGGTGGTGATGGCTCCTGTGATGTCCCCTGCTCTGGCTCTCCAGTGGGCCAGGTGGTGGCGGGTGGCGAGGGTGTCGGGGTGGTCGGGTCCGAGGACGTGGACGCGATCGGCGAGCAGGCGTGCGTAGGCGTCGATGGCCGCCTGGGCGTCGCCGGCCTCCCCCACCCACAGGGCGTACGCGTCGCGGCTGGCCAGGACGTCCGGATGCCTCGGGCCGAGGAGTCGCTGGCGGTCCGCCAGGAGCCGTGCGTGCCGCTCGGCCGCGCTGCGCGCGTCGCCGATCGCCCCGGTCCAGTCGGCCAGGTGGTGGCGGGTGGCGAGGGTGTCGGGGTGGTCGGGTCCGAGGACACGGACACGATCGGCGAGCAGCGTCGAGGCGAGGGAGGCCGCGCCCGCCGGGTCCCCGGTCCAGGCCGTCCAGCAGGCCAGCGCCTCGCGGGTGGCGAGGGTGTCGGGGTGGTCGTTGCCGAGGAGGCGGATTCGTTGGGTGAGGAGGTCTTCTGCGGTGGTGATGGCTCCTGTGATGTCCCCTGCTCTGGCTCTCCAGTGGGCCAGGTGGTGGCGGGTGGCGAGGGTGTCGGGGTGGTCGGGTCCGAGGACGTGGACGCGATCGGCGAGCAGGCGTGCGTAGGCGTCGATGGCCGCCTGGGCGTCGCCGGCCTCCCCCACCCACAGGGCGAGGGCAGCCCGGACGGTGAGCGTGTAAGGGTGGTCGGGAACGAGCAGGCGTTCCGCGGAGGCCACGACCTTGGCGCACTCGATGCGGGCGGCGACGGCCTCGCCCACCGCGCCGAGGCTGGCGATCAGGTGCGCGACCACGGGATGGGCGCCGTCAGGCCGCCAGAGCGCGGACTCGGCGACCGAGCGGAGCGCCACGGTGTTCTCGCGCAGGGCTTTGGCAAGGGGGTGCGCCTCGCTCTCCGGCCAAACTTCCCGTAGCGCGTCCGCCGCGACGAGCGCCGCCTCGGTGAACCGCTCCGCGGGGAGCCTTTCGCGAACCGTGCGCTGGAGGAGCCTGTGAAGCCTGATCTCGGAGTGCGGGGAGTCGGCGCCGTCGGTGATGGTGATGAGGCCGAGGCGGTGCAGGACGCGCAGCCCTTCGGCCGCTTCATCGGCATGGGGGGAGGGGAGATTCTCCGGCGCGGGGTCACGGGCGGCCAGGTGGGCGCGCAGCGCGGAGCTGCGAAGGATCTCGGTGGGGACGCCATCGGGCGCGAGCATCGCCAGGACGTTCAGCAGAGGCCCCGCCATTCCGGCGGGACGAGCGCGGTCCGCGAGATCTATCGAGGAGTTCCACACCGCGTCGACGGTGTGATGGTGATCGTCGGGGAGGGCATCCGGTGTGGGCAGCAGCTGTGCCAGGCGCAGACGGGGGTCGGCGAGCCGGGTCAGGTACGTCGCGCAGCTCTGGTCGAGATCGCGGAGCACGATGGAGGCTTGGGCGAGAGCCATCGGCAGAAAGCCCAGACCCTCGGCGAGCGCCTCCAGATTCGCCGAGGTCTCGGCACTTCCACGAACGGTGGACTGCGCCGTCAGATAGGTCTTCGCCTCGGGCAAGGTGAACACGGGAATGTCGAGGAACTGCCGCCCATACCCGGAAAGTGAGGCGTCGCGTCGGCGGGTGGTGACGATGACGCGGTGCGCGCCCGCGGCGGCGGGCCACAGATCGCGCAGATCTGCGGGGTCGCGCAGACCGTCCAGGACGATCAGGCACGGTGTCGTCGAAGCCTGCACCCATTCGAGAAAGGCATGGGAGCCCTGGTCAGGATCATCGCCGAGGCAGAGGTCAAGCCTTTGGGCGGCCGCGGCATAGCCTCCCTTGATCGTCGCGCGGCGGGAGGCGTCCACCCAGACGAGCGCCTCGAACGTTCCGCGCTGCCAGGCGCGCTTGGCGCAGGCGGCGGCGATCTGCGTCTTGCCGACCCCGCCCATGCCCGTGAGCACCTGCGTGGGCGCCGCGTCCGCCCGGGAGAAGCGCGCCTCGAGTTCGGCGTCGATCTGCCTGCTGACGAAGGCGTCGGCGAATTGCGGAAGCACGCCGATCCGAGTCCTGCTCGGCGACGACTGGGTCTTCTTCTCAGCGCGGCATTCTCGCCACAGCCGCCGCCATTCCTCGGGATCCAGCAGTAGTTCGAATTCCGGTGTCGTGTACCCACCTGTCTGGGCGTGCACCAGACCGAGAGCCCGGACAAGGGCGAGAAGCGCGCTGAGATCCGTGGGAATGGAGATCCCTCTGCGCCAATCGCTGACCCGTTGCACGCTGAGCTGCGGTTCTCGCCCGGGGGAGCGCAGGTGCTGGCTGCGTGCGATGACCGTGCGCATCGGCGGGGATCCCGCGAGAACGAACAGACGGCTCAGACGCGCGGCGAACAGCTGTCTTGGACCGTCGCTTCGCCCCGTCGTGCGCAGCCCGAACTCGTCGCGGAGCGAGCGCGCGTCGACCCAGCGTCGGTGCCAGAGCTCGAGATCGCCGGGCTCGACGGCGCACGCCCGCAGGAATCCTTCGACGATCTCCCATGTGGGCAGGCGGTCCTCTCGCGTCACCGTGGCCAGACTGGAGACCGAGCAGTTGGCCAGCCGTGCCATGCTGCGGTACGGCGGCGTGCCCGCCTTCTCGCGGACCGCCCGCAGGCCGCGCGCGAACGCGGCGACGGACCTGCGGGCGTCGGTGAATCCGGGATCCGTCACCGACATCGGTCGGCTTCTTCCCATTGGCGGTGCCACCGGGGAAGGTCGGCCTTGGGCACACCGCACGCGGTGAGATACGCCTGCGCGAGCGGCCAGATGGGCAGCTTGCTCCCGCTGGCGGCCTGGCTCAATGAAGTGACGCCGTAGTGGCAGCGGATCGACATGGCCCGGTAGGTGATCCCGGCGCGCTCCCGCTCGGCGCGCAGGCTCCTGGCGAATCGCGCGATGGGCTCGTCGCCTGTGACGGGCTTTTCTGGACGGGCCATGACGGGCTTGAAGGATCCCCTCACGCGGCGAAGACCGTGAGGGGTACGACGGTTGCGGGGGTGGTGAGTCGTCGGGCGGCCCCGGCCACCGCGTCGGCGGTCGCGAGGAGGCCCAAGACGACGATGAGAGGCGGGAAGCCGGCCACGATGAGTCCGACCACGAGCACGAGGATCAGGATCACGACCGCGATCCTGATGCGGACCCACGGCAGAGATCCGGTGACACGGCGGGAGACCTCCACGCCGCCGACCAGGGTCGCCATGACGATGATGAATGCCTCGCCTAGCGGTGTTCCCGAGAGGGTGAGGGTGCCACCGGCCACCGTCGCGAGGACCAGAAGCCCGAAATGGACCTCGGGCATGAAGGCAGAGCACACCGATGTGCGCACGAATCTGCTCCTTTGCAGTTCATTGAGCCGGACATTCAGTGACTTTCTGGTACAGAAGCGATTCCCGGACAGTTGGCGCTGTCCGGCTTCTGGAGCCCGGACCCAGGATCCTCTGAAACCTCACCAGAACCAAATCAAGCAGGAGATACCGAACAATTATCGTCTTGTGTTTTCCTGCGGAATCCGATCCGGAAAATGTCGAACATTCTCCCTTGCCCCTGTTGAGGGCTCCATCCGGACGATGAGATGGCGGCTACCGCACGCCGCGATTCGTGGATGGCACCGACGAGAAGCACAGTGGGGGTGGCCCCGCGCTCTTGCGGCGGGGCGGCGACGCACGTCTGTTGAGCCGGACGCCGTCACTCGAGAAGGCCCTCCTGTTGGCGCAGGGGGCCTTCTCCCCTTCGCCCCCAGTGCGGAGGGGCCGGTCGCCGAGCTCCGCCCGAGCCCTCCGTCTGCGAGAATTCCGCTCCGGGGAGGCAACCTCCGGGGCGGTGCGGCGTCTCTGGGACATGACCACTGAAACGACGGCCCCCCGCCGCGCGGACGAGGGGTCGTTCTCCTCGCTCTACCGGGAACACGCCTTGGGGCTCACCCGGATGGCGTTCCTCATGGTCGGCGACAGGGAGGCGGCCCAGGACGTCGTCCAGGAGGCGTTCCTTGGGCTCTACAGACGCTGGCCGTCCTTGCGGGACCCGTCGAAGGCCCTCCCTTACGTCCGCTCCGCGGTCCTCAACCGGTGCCGTTCGCTGCTGCGCCGAAGACGCCTCCCGTTCCTCGGCGCGCTGGAGCCGCCCGTCTGGTCGGCCGAGTCCGAGGCGATCCTCGGCGAGGACCGCCGCGAGGTGCTCGCCGCCCTTCACCGCCTCGCCCCGCGCCAGCGCGAAGCCCTCGTCCTGCGCTACTTCCTCGACCTGTCGGAGGAGGAGACGGCCACCGCGATGGGCATCAGCCGCGGCACCGCCAAATCCACGGTCTCCCGCGCCCTCGCATCCCTCTCCCGCCACCTGGAGCCCCAGCGATGACCCCCACCGAGAACCGCCTCCGCGACACCCTCACGGCGACCGCCCGAACCATCGAGCGCGTTCCCGACTTCGCCGCCCCCACCACCCGCCGCCTCCTTCCCCGTCCTCTGGCCGCGGCCCTGGCCTCGGCCGCCGTGGTCGCGTCCATCGCCTATCTGGCCGCCCCCGACCCCGTTCGCACCGAGGCCGCCGCGCCTCCCGCCGGCACCTTCCAACTCACCGCTTACCTGTGCGTCCGCACGTCGTCCCAGCCCACCTGCGGCGGCAAGGACACCACCCCCGCCCAGCGCGACGCGGTCGCCGCCCGCCTGTCCTCCCTCCCGGAAGTCCACGGCTTCCGCTACGAGTCCAGCGAGGAGGCTTTCGAACGCTTCCGCGTCCTCTTCGCCGACACGCCGGGGATGATCGCCGCGGCCGAGCCCGGGGACATCCCGGACTCCTTCCGCATCCGTGCGGACCCCGCCGACGTCCCCACCATCGAAGCCGCCCTTTCCCCGCTCCCCGGCATAGACCAGATCATCAACGAGGACGAACTCCGCGCCCGACACCCCGGCACCCGCTCCTGACACCCCTCACCGTGCTGACCCGGCCTTCCGCGGCCGCGACCTGGAGTCGTCGCTCTTCGTCCCCTTGAGGCTTCCGGCCGCGACACCCGCCTACGGCCGCAACGCCTCGTGACGAACCGCGCCTCCGGGGACCCCGGCGAACCGGCGAGATGCCCGGTGCGTCCATATCTGCGTGAGTAAAGGGATCGCACGGGGCCGGGCACTGGCCAAGTACATGATGGACACGTACGACCGCGAACTGGAGGAGGCCGAAGGCGCCGTGGGCGCGGAGATCCCCGCCGCACGCCTGCACCGCGACCAGTGGCGGGCGCTCGAGGAGCCGGCGGACCTCCACCTGAAAAGCGGCCTCGTCGAACTGTTCGCCGCGGAGATCGCCGTCGCGCGGCTGCGGCACGACCCGGACCACCGCCCCTGCGTCTTCGACCCGTATCACCCGCCCGCCTCCAGGCAGGCAGTGTGGCGCCCGGCCGACGCGGCCCCCCGCCCCGTCGCCTGCTGCCCCGCCGACGCGGCCCTTCTCAACGCGGGCAAACCGCCCGCCGCCCGCAAGACACCCTCCCTGGACGGCATGACCCCCCTGTGGGACGGCACCGAGACCGACGCCTACTGGCTCCTAGGCCACCACGCCATGACCGGCACAGCCCCCCTCACAAGCGCATACCAACAGACCCCGATGGGCCGCACCCTGGCCAGGCTCCTCCACCACCGCTGACAGCCCGAGAACGACCACCCCACCGCGAACTCATTCTCCGACCCGAGCCTCTATCCGTGGTCGGCGGTGAGTCAGGTGAGCACGCTCATGCTCTAGGGGTCGTAGGTGACCGAGGGTGGGCTTCGGCCAGGTCGATCATGGCTTGGAGTGTGTCCTCGGCGATGCTCCAAGACAGGGTCAGGCCGACGTAGTAAGCGGCGAGGTCCTCGCGCCCCGACGGCTGCCGCCATCCCGGGTCGGCGGCCCAGGGAGAGATCCGGTCCGCCAGATCCGGCCACAGTCCCAAGAGCTGCTCCCGAAACCGGAAGACGTCCGGACCCGGCTTGACGGAGTCGCCCTCCTCGTCCGCCGGCTCCCCGCACACATCGCCGGGATCACCCTCGGCGCTCTTCCAGAAATAGACGTCTTACGACATGCGCTGATCTTAGGTTCGCGCAACGACGGCCAGCCGAGGCGAAGCCGTCCGGTGCGCGGCACCGTCCACGGGTTTCCGGCCGTCGGCGGGGCCGCCGACCTCGCCTCAGAACAGCGTTGAGCCGTCCGTCACCGCCACCGCCCGGATCTCGTTCGGTACTATCCCTCGCGCCGTGCTCAGATTCACGCCGCGCAGATCCGCGCCACGCAGGTTCACACCGCTCAGGTCGGTGCCGTCCAGGGTCGCGCCGCGTAGATGCGCGCCGTCCAGGGTCGCGCCGCTCAGGGTCGCGTTGCTCAGGTATGCGCCGCGCAGGTCCGCGCCTTCCAGGTTCGCGCCGAACAGGTTCGCGATGTGCAGGTCCGCGCCGCTCAGGTTCGCGCCGGTCAGGTTCGCTTCGTTCAGGTACGCGCCGTTCAGGTACGCGCCGTTCAGGTTCGCTTTGGCCAGGGAGGAGTGGGGCGCGTGGATGGCGCGGAGGTCCAGGGGCGGGTCGTCGGCGGGGTCGGTGGAGAGGTCGGCCAGGACGGTGAGGGCGGAGGCGATCTCGGGGTCGAGTGTCGGCAGGAGCCCCTCGTCGGTGGCGGGGCTGTTTTCGCGGATGTAGGCGGCCAGGGTGTCGCGGACGGCGAGCCGGTCCGGGGGAGAATCCCTGGCGACGCGCGCCAAGGCGTGGATGGCGGCGGTGCGGGTTTCGCTGCGGTCGGAGGTGAGTTGTTCGACGGCTTGGGTGTAGCGGTTGTGGGCCTCCCGGCCCGAGCTCAGCATGAAGTAGGGGGTGACCAGGATTCCCACGACGACCACCGCCAGCGTGATGCGGCTGGACCACTGACGCGGGGACCGGCGGCGATCCTGGCGTCGGCGCTCCGGCTCCGGCGCATCGGCCTGCGCAGCCCCGGGCGCGGTCACGTCGGCGTCGTGGGGCCCGTGCGCGGCGGGGCCGGGTGGCGGGGGGCCCGCGGGCCCTGACTCGTCCGGTTGGCTCACATCCGGTTGGACGCACCCGGGCCCGGCACGATCGCCTCAACCGCACGGCCGGATCCTGCCAACCGGCCCCAGGATCCGGTGAACGGCCGGGATGTACTGCCGCGTCCTGGCGGTTCAGGACCGTCCGCGCCGTCGCCGGAGTGCACCTCCTCCCACGTCGGAGACACCCTCACCGGTCTGCGCACCGGTCTCGCCAGCCACTGCCCGTCGAAGAAGCCGACGTTCCATGTCGCGCCTTCGGAGATGAATCCGGCGCTGCAGTGAAGGAGGCAGTCGCCGAAGCCGGCCGCGAGTGCCTCCCGCCGGTGCCAGAGATGTCTGAACAATCCGACATGTTCACCCTCGGCAGGTCACGTTGGTAGGCCGTGGTCCGGATGCGCAGAGGCGAGGCCGTGATTTCTGCAGCGGCTCTTGGCTCCACCTCAGCGGAATCCGGCCCACCTGGTGCAGTCCCCCCGATCTTGAAGCATCGGTCGATCCCCCCGTCCGGCTGACGCACGATCATCTGGCCCGGTGTCGATTCGGGAGCGCTACGGTCGTGCGGTGCAGCAGATCACGGTCGGCCAGGGATGGGCCCTGGAGATCTTCGGAGCCGGCGCCACCCCGGGTGCCGGGACACCCGGCCTTCCACGGTGGATCCCTGCCGAGTCTGAATATCTGCCGGCTCGGCTGAGGCGGATCAACGTGGCCGACGTCGATGCGCATGCCTGCGACCTGGTCGCGGCATGGCCCAAAGGTGTCCCTGTTCCCGACCCCGACCGGGCGGCCACGTGGACCGATGACGATCTCGCCGGTGTCCTGCTCGTTCATCCGCGGGAGGGCTTTCGCTGCCGTGTCTGCGGTGGGCGCGTCAACGCGCTCTATCCCGACGGTGGGCTGCCGTCCTGGGGCGGTCGGCACCGATATGCAACGCACTGCCCGCTCTGCGGCTCCCACGTCGATCAGGCGCGCCTTCACGCACTCGCCCTCTTCGCACCCTGAGTAACATCCCACGGCCGGACGCTGGGCAGGCGCGCCGACCACCTCGTCCGTCCAGGTGGGGTCGACACTCACGCGAACATGAATCCCCTTCAAGCCAACGAGGCCAGCGGCTGCGGGGGCCGGGAATCGCTGGTGAATCACGAGGCCGGGAACCCGGCGCCAAGCGGTGCGTCACGAGCACCGAGGGATCGGCCTGCCCTTCGATGAGGCCCAGGTCCGAGGCGGGGTCGAACACCGTGATGCGGAGGACGAACGTGCACGGGGTGCGGTGATCGGGTCAGGAAGTCCGTGTCTTCTCCTGTGGTGCTGATGGCGGGGACGCCGAGTGGGTTCCCGGGAGTGAGCCGTGCAGCCGATCCCGTCTTCTTCTGCGAAGAAGTGAGTGTGGATCGTGAGGAGAAGACCGTCGTTCTTGGGCGGCTGTGCCGGGTGCTGGCGGTGTCCGGGGTGGGGATGCAGCTGCGGGACGCGGTGCCGCGTCTCGTCGTCAATTCTGCCGGTGCGTCCGTAGGGGTCTGGGTCGGGGACGACGGGCTTGTCGCATGGGGGCCCGGGGGCGGCAAGGCCGAGCCGGACCGGGTCTACCACGTTGCCGCTGAAGTGCTCGCGTTGCTCGCCGACGACCGGGGAGAAGGCCACGGTGGGTGAGGGGCGGGGATCGACGCCTGAGTCGGGGCCGGCTGGAAGCGGGTCCGGACGGGGTGCCGGAGTCGGGAAAAGGCGGCGGACGAGGCGGCCTGTAAGCCGGGATCGGAGACCCCCGGTCGGCTGACCAGCGGAAACACCCCTTGGCCAGCCCGAACGTTCCCGTTCACTTCGGGCCAGTTCTCATCGTTTCCCGCCTCCTCGCGCCCTCATGTGCACGAAATGTGCACTGATCTTGATACGGCAACTCAGGAGCGGACGCACTCGCCGCTAGCCGGGGGAGCGTCGGAGAAGTCGTCGGGCCGTGTCTCCATGAGTCGGTCGTACCGCTCTTGAAGGGCGTCAACGGCTTCGTGGATCGTGTACCCGAACTCCTCACGCAAGATCGCGATCGCGGCGATGTTGTGGCCTTGCAGGATCTCGGCGTCGATGGAGGGCCAAGGATCGGTCATGGTCTCATCCTCACGGACGGTCTGGTTTCAGCGAGAGGCAGAGCCCGCACGGTTCGGTCCAGAGTGCTCATCCGCGCAACGGCGAGAAGCCGTGACAGAGAGCAGAGCGCGGATGAGTGCTCTGGGATGGCGGGGTCTGGGGGCGCCTGAGCCCCCAACGAGGATCTCGCGTCCGTAGTCCCCTGCGCATCGGTTCACCGGAGCTGAGACGAGCTGGGCCGCCCCCGTCCGCCGCTGAGGGACCGGCGCCCACGCCGCACGCCCGAAGCGGCGTGCGGGGGCGGCCGGCGGCGGCGAAGCCGCCGCCCTTGATCCTAAACAGCCAAACTCGGCAAGACAGTTGGGCGCGGCTACCGAAGCTAAGCGAACTCCCAAAACCCACTGGAGTGATCGCCAGTTCTGCGCCAAGATGGTCGTGACGTGGGGAGGCACTGGTGGATCTGGAAAAGGTGCGAGAATTTGAGCGGCTTCTGGATGAAGAGCTCTCATCGCAGAAGTTTTTTCGATATGAGCCAAGCGATTCGACCATAAATCTGGTTGGCTCGGTTTTGCTTAGCTACACGGACCCTAACCTGAATCCGATAGTTGGAACGGCATCGCGAAGTCTCTCCGTAGCGCTGCCCATACTTGCCAAGCTTAGCGAAGGAAGTCCCGTTGATCGCGATTACGGGAAGAATTTTTCTGATGCACTGACTTTTATGTCGCACTACTATATGATCAGGGAGTACCTGTACTATACATATAATGCCAAGGGGTCGTTTAATTGGGAGTTTGGCGAAGATTTTGTCAAGATTTCTTTTAGTGATCGATCCATTTTGCGACAATTTCATCAAGGGGGAAACGCTGCGATTGTTGCCTTGATAGACGCGCTCACGGATAGGCTTGCCATCGAGAATGAGGCGATAGCTCTTCTCTCTGGGAAAGAAGAGCTGGGAGCGGAGGAGCACGTGATTCGCGGACTTGAGCTCGCCGAACAGGAGGCCGATCTAAGAATTGCGGCGAAGTTCGAGATGCTTGGAGGTGCCAAGTCTGGCGTTCAGTTTGACGGTTACCGCTATGCAGACTTCTATGTGGTATACAGGTTTCTGCTAGCCAAGTTTATTTATCATCGATACTATGCTCGGGCAAACTCGGTAATGCCAGTATTTAGATTCTCCAAGCAGGATCTAGTTATGGAGATATCATTGAATACCGGACTCGATGAATCCATCGTCGAGCTGGTGGTGAAGGATATGGTCTATTCTGGAGACAGCCCAAAGGGAATGGTCCCTCAATATTTCGAACTCTTCTCCCATGGGAGTCTTGAAGAGTATCTGATAATTGCGGATAGCCTTATTGAAGAGGACGGATTTGCCCAGCTGCTGAGGGTGCAATCGATCAAGTCTCCAGCTCATTTTTCTCGCCACATAAGTGGGCCGCTGGGTGACGGCCTAGTGGTACGTTTGGCCGAGAGCTTCGAGAAAGCTGGATTTATCGTCCGAAAGAATGTTTCGCTGAGCGAACTCGGTGCGGATCTTCCCGATATCGACCTTTTGGTGATATCGAAAGAGGCGACTCTCGGATATTATGTCTTCGCCTGTGAAGTGAAAGCAACACTACCGGCTACTTGGGCAAAAGACTATCTTAGAGTGTTGCGAAAAGATAGCCTGCCTAAGGCATTTCTGCAGGTGGGAAGGATTATCGATGCCTTGGATTCTGAAGCAGGCGTCAGATTCCTGGCAGAGAAGGTCATTTCTGAAGATTCCTCGCCAATGCGGGAGGGTATCATTGCCTTCAGGTCGATGATCATCACATCCCAGAATTCTGGAATGTTTTTTGATCAACCATCAAACGATGTTACTGTGATCGATTGGAAAACTCTAACGTCGATTCTTGGGAGATGCGATGGGGATGTTGTATACATCCTCCATATGCTTAAGTGTATTAGGGAAATATTTGATGTTGATCCGGTTGGAGTGGAGTTTTTGATTGGAGACGTGAAAGTCGCATATGAAGTGGCTGCCGCCATTGACCCCATTGTATTTCCTCCAAATGAATGGAAGAGTTCCGGATTGGATGCTGAGGTTTCCCGGGAATTTTATGAGCAAGGAGGATCGCCGTTTGACGTTCTCATAGAGCGCGGGTCTGTTTCGAGAGAGAGTGAAACTGAAGAATAAGGTCTCCTAGAGTCTCCTCTGGAGTGGATGCTCTAAACTCTTCGCATGACTATCAGAGCAGTTGTGTTTGATGTTGGTGAGTGCCTTGTGGATGAGACGCGGGAGTATGGGACGTGGGCGGACTGGTTGGGGGTGCCTCGGCATGCGTTCTCGGCGATGTTCGGGGCGGTGATCGCTCGGGGGCTGGACTACCGGGAGACGTTCCAGGTGTTCCGGCCTGGGTTTGAGCTGTATGAGGAGCGGAAGAAGAGGGCGGAGGCCGGGCAGCCGGAGTGGTTCGGGGAAGGGGACCTGTATCCGGATGTGCGGCCTGCCTTGAGCAAGTTGCGGGAGGCTGGGCTGTGGGTGGGGATCGCGGGGAACCAGACGGTGAGGGCGGGGGGCATCCTGCGGGGGCTGGAGCTTCCGGCGGACTTCTTGGCGACGTCGGATGACTGGGGGGTGTCGAAGCCTGATCCGGAGTTCTTTCGGCGGTTGGTGGAGGTGGCGCCGTGTGAGGCGCACGAGATCTTGTATGTGGGGGATCGGCTGGACAATGACATTCGGCCGGCGGTGGAGGTGGGGTTGAAGACGGCGTTGATCCGGCGGGGGCCTTGGGGGTTGATCCAATGGGAAGACCCGGAAGCTCGGAGTGTTCCGACGATGCGGATTCACTCGCTGGAGGAGCTTCCGGGTCTGGTGGAGGCGTTTAACGCTGGAGGGTGCTGAGGGTGGTCTGCCAGCCGTAGAGGCGGTCGTCCAGGCGTTGGACGCATTCGTTGTCCTGCCAGGGTTGGAGGGCTCGGCGGACGTCGTGGATGCGCTCCATACCCGTCGCGTACCAGGTCAGGGCCAGTTGGTCGAGGGCCTGTTCGGCGTAGGTGCAGGCGGCTTCGGGGTTCTTGCGGGCGGCTTCGACTGCGGCCAGGTCGCCTAGGACCACTACGCGCTGCTTGCCGGCTTCCTCGGGGAGGTCGGCTAGGACGGCGGTCAGGGTTTCGTGGGCCTGGGGGTAGTGGCCTGCTACGAGCTGGGTGTTGCCCTTGAAGGCGGATAGGCGGACGGGGGAGAACCAGTCGAACCAGGCCGGGTCTTCGTGGTGCGGGGCGGTGGTGAGGGTCTGTTCGCCGTGGTCGATGAGACGGAGGGCCTCGCGGGGGTGGCCTGAGCGGGTTTCGCATTCGGCTTCGACGGCGTCGAGCCATGCGAGGAACTGGGCGCTGGCGTTGCCGCGGCGGGCGTAGGTGCGGGCGGCTCGCATGCGCTCGGTGGCTTCTTCGCGGCGGCCTGCCCAGCCGGGGACGAACGCGGCGTGGGCGAGGATGGCGGCGCCGAGGAGGGCGTCATCGGCTTCGCCTGCGGCCTGGAGGGCGCGGACCAAGGTGGCGTCGGCCTCGTCGGGCTGGCGGAGGTCGAAGAACTCGATGCGGCCGGCCATGAGGAGGGACTCGGCCAACGCGGTGGCGAGGATGCGGCGGGACACTCCGCTGGTCTCGCCGAGGAGCTGCGTTCCGAGACGGGCGTGTTCGGCGACGGCGGGATGCATCTGGGCCGGTTGGACCGTCCAGTAGAGGCGGCGGTGGGCGGTGGTGATGGCGGCGTAGTCGCTGCCCGCGGTGGAGGGCTGCACGCCGGTGGACGCCTGGGGGAGGGGGAGCGGGACGCCTTGGGCCGGGGCGGTATGGGGTGTCGTCATCCTGGTGCTCGTCGGCTGGGCGGCCTCGGTGCTCCACGGGGCGGTGAAGCCCAAGTCCTCGACGGGGCGTTGCAGGACGTGGACCAACAGGCGCTGATGGTCGGCGCGGGGCCACGGGGGAGTGCTGGACTCCCAACGGCGGACCTGGCGGGCGCTGATCTCCATGCGGCCGAGACCGAGTTGCGGGGCGGCTCGGGTCAGCGCATCGGCGAGTGCCTGCTGAGAGGCGAACCCGGCGTGCTGCCTGGCGGCCTTCAACCTCGTGTTGCCGACTGGACGTGACATGCGGTCCTTCCTCCGGACGTACGGGCCGTTGTTGGCTCGACTGTAGCTCTTCAACGGACTTTCAAAGGACTAACCGGACACGGGTTGCCTAGAAAGGCCGCTAAGAGTCCTCTAGATGGCCTTAAGAGGACCTTTGATAGGCCGTTTGGCTCGTCCACCCTTGACGCAACGCAGTCGAGCGTGTGGAGGGCTTGATGGCAAAGCAGGACGGCTCCGGGTCCGGGCGCTGCACGGGGTGCGGTGGTCGGGGCTGGAAGTTCGTGTCTTCGCCTGTGGTGCTGATGGCGGTGACGGTGAGCGGGGACGTCGAGTGGGTCCCCGAGCGTGAGCCGTGCTGCCGGTGCGCTGGGTCCGGCCGAGTGAAGAAGGCGGCTGCGTAATGGGTGCGGGGCCGGCGGTACCCGGTCTGGTCGGTTGCTCGCGCGGGTGCGGGTGGCTCGCTGAAGGGCCGCCGGCCTCGTCTTTTTCACTGAAGGGCGAGCATGGACCGTGAGGAGAAGACCGTCGTTCTCGGGCGGCTGTGCCGGGTGCTGGCGGTGTCCGGGGTGGGGATGCAGTTGCGGGACGCGGTGCCGCGGCTTGTCGTCAGTTCTGCGGGCTCGTCCGTCGGGGTCTGGGTCGGAGACGACGGGCTCATCGCGTGGGAGCCCGGTGGGGGACGGTCAGAGCCGGACCGGATCTACCATGTCGCTGCCGAGGTCCTTGCGTTGCTCGCCGACGGCGGGGAAGAGGACGACGGTGGGTGAGGGGGGCGATGTCGCAGGGTTCGTGTTCTTGTCGAGGGCGCTGCGGGCGAGAGGGATGAATGCCCAGATACGAACTGAACTCGGGGCGGTGTTCTTGCGGGTCTGGCATCCGCGGCTTGCCGGGGTCGGCGTCTGTGTCGGGGTTCGGCTGGAACCTGGTCCGGAGGGGGTTCTGGAGGCTTGGTTCGAGTCCGGGGGCGACTTGCTGGCGCTGTGCTCGGAGTGGGATCGGGCCTCGGGGGAGGTCGTCAAGGTGATGTGGCCGATCCTGGCGGTGGTCGCGGGGCGCTCGTGAGCGGGCTGCGGAACCACGGCGGATGAGGGGGAAGCCCCTGGTAGGAGGGGTGGCGGCGGACGAGGCGGCCTGTAAGCCGGGTTCTGTTCTGGAGGGTCGTTGCCGACGTCTCCTTGGCGGTCATCCATCTTGGGGGGCCGTTGCCGGCGCCCTCTAGCGACCTACCCGCGGACTCGGGCGGGCAGCCCTCGTGCATCCGCTGTCTGGTCTTGCTCCGGGTGGGGTTTACCTAGCCGCCCGGATCGCTCCGGGCGCTGGTGAGCTCTTACCTCACCGTTTCACCCTTACCCTGCGCTCCTGGGAGCGCGGGGCGGTCTGTTCTCTGTGGCACTGTCCCGCGGGTCGCCCCGGGTCGGTGTTACCGACCACCCTGCCCTGTGGAGCCCGGACTTTCCTCGGCGGGAGATCCGAAGACCCCCCGACGCGACCGCCCGGCCGGCTCGTCCGCCGTAGCCCGATCTTACCCTTGCGATCGTTGCGAACGTGTCCTGAGGCGCGCTCGCGCAAGAGCGTCGAGGAGTTCCGGAACGGGGACACGGGCCCGCCGCAGGAGCAGTTCGCTCAGGAAGCCCGATCTCTGGCCGCTCGAGTTCTCAAGTCCCAGGCCGCGGGAAAGGCGAAGGGGCACGGCCGGTGGCCGTGCCCCTTTCGGTCGAGGTGCCGGGTTACTTGGCGGCGCTCTTGACGATGCCGTCCGCGGCGGGGCGGTCGGTGGCGGCGGCGAGGGCGAATTCCTCGAAGGGGGCCTCGATGCTGCCGAGGGAGACGGTCTCGCGCTTGAAGAACAGGGCGAGGGTCCAGTCGGCGACGACGCGGACCTTGCGGTTGAAGGTCGGGACGCGCGACAGGTGGTAGGTGCGGTGCATGAGCCAGGCGCTCATGCCGCGGAGCTTGGTGCCGTAGACGTGCGCGACGCCCTTGTGCAGGCCGAGGCCCGCGACCGAGCCGACGTAGGCGTGGCGGTAGACCTCGAGGGCCTTGCCGCGGTAGGCGGCCACGATGTTGTCGGCGAGGACCTTGGACTGGCGGACGGCGTGCTGCGCGTTCGGCGCGCAGAACTCCGTGCCCTCCTTGGTGAGGTCGGGGATCGCGGCGTTGTCGCCCGCGGTGAAGGCCCGGACGGTGCCCTCGATCTGGAGGAACTCGTTGCCCTTGACCCGGCCGCGCTCGTCGATCGGCAGGTCGGTGGACTTGCCGAGCGGGTTGGCCTTGGCGCCCGCGGTCCAGACCAGGGTGTTGGTCGGGAACTTCTCGCCGTCCGACAGCTCGATGACGTTGTCGACCGCGGACTGCAGGAAGGTCTTCAGCTTGACGTCGATGCCGCGCCCGCGCAGCTGCTCGGCGGTCCACTTGCCGAGCTCGGGGCCGACCTCGGGCAGGATCCGGTCGGCGGCCTCGACCATGACCCAGCGCATGTCGTCGGCGCGCAGGTTCGGGTGCAGCTTGATCGCGTCGCGGGCCATGTCCTCCATCTCCGCCAGCGCCTCGACGCCGGCGAAGCCGCCGCCGACGACGACGAAGGTGAGGGCGCGCTTGCGCAGCTCGAGGTCGTCGGTCGACGAGGCGATGTCGAGCTGCCCGAGGACGTGGTTGCGCAGGTGGATGGCCTCACCGATGGTCTTGAAGCCGATGCCGTTCTCGGCGAGCCCGGGGATGGGCAGCGTGCGCGAGACGGATCCGGCGGCCATGACGAGGTAGTCGTAGGTGAGCCTCTTCGGGGGGCCCTCGACGGGCTGGATGATGGCCCAGCGCTCGGCGTGGGAGAGCTCGGTGACGCGAGCGGTGACGATGTTGACCTTCGGCAGGACCCGGCGCAGCGGAACGACCACGTGCCGCGGCGAGAGGTTTCCGGCCGCCGCCTCGGGGAGGAAGGGCTGGTACGTCATGTACGACTGCGGGTCGACGATGGTGATCTCGACCTCGCCGCGCTTCAGTTCGCTCTTGAGCTTCTTCTGGAGGCGGAGCGCGGTGTACAGGCCGACATAGCCACCCCCCACGATGAGGATGTGCGGGGCGTCGGGGTTCGCGTCAGGCCTAGTGGCCATCTCAAGCTCCTAAAGAGGTGTCACCTTGTGAAGACATTCACAATGTAGCGGACTTGGGTGGTCTAGTCCAAACCAGAACCAAGGAACTTCCGCATATATTTCTAGTTTGGTAAAACTGGATCGGTCTAGGGCCGTGAACTACGACACAAGTTCTCGATATCCCAAAACCTGACCGTCGTTAATGACCAACGTCACATCTCACGTACCCCAAGGTCCGGTGAGGCCCTAGGGTTTTGCGGGGACCGCGCGCGAGCGCGCGTGCTCGCGTACGATCTCGACCCGGGAGTGCTGATCTGATGAAGAAGACCTCGGGACGGGCCGCCGTCCTCCAAGTGGCCCTGACATCCCTGGCTGGGGCGTCCCTGATCTCGGGCTGCGGCGTCGTGGGCAGTGGCTCCGGAAGCGGAGAGCTGGCGGAGTTCACCGTCAGCAGCCCGGCGTTCAGCGACATGAAGGATATCCCCGACCGCTACGGCTGCGCCGCGCTGGGGGGGCAGGGCAAGATCCTGCCCCTGCACTGGTCCGGAGTCCCGGAGGCGAAGGCCTTCGCGGTCGTCGTCGACGACCCGGACGCGCGCGGTGGCACGTATATTCACTGGGTGCTCGCCAATCTGGACGGGACGACTGCCGACCTCGTCGAGGGCGTGGTCCCCGACCGCGGTGAGCAGGGCCGCAACTCCGCGGGAAGCGCGTCGTACCTGGCGCCCTGCCCGCCGAAGGGGGAGCGGCACAGGATCCGCTTCACGGTCTACGCGCTGTCCTCGCCCATTCCCGAGGACGAGGTGAGCGGCTTGAAGGACTCACTGCCCGCGATCGCCGAGCGCACCGTCGGACGGGGGCGCATCACCGGATACGTCGGGCCGCAGTCCGAGTCGTGAGACTTCCCGGACCTGTGGCCAAAACGAGAGAGATCGTGTGATGGTAGGGGTGCGCGAACGGATGGGCAGGGCGCGGTGACAAGCGGGACCGGGCACGTACGGCCGTACCGGCCGACACCAACGGGGCCGGTTCTGTGCGCCGGGCCATGGCACTGGGTGGAGCGATGATTATCGTTATTACGGGGTTGGTCGTACTCGTCGGTCTCGTCGTGGTGCTCGTCGCGCTCGGGATGCGGGCGCAGCGCGAGCGCGACGATGACGACGACTGGATGACCGACGACCCGAAGGCACGCAAGGACGGCGAGGACCCCGCGGGGCCCGACCGCAGGGTCGCCGGGGCGCCGCTGTCGGCGCCGACGGCGGGCGAGCCCGGCCGCGGCAGCCGCGCGGCCGCCCGTGGGGGCAAGGCCGGCGGCGACCGCATGGCCGACGACGACTACTGGGCGACGATCACGTTCGACAAGCCCAAGTTCCCCTGGCAGAACGGTGAGGGCGGCGAAGGCAAGCCCCCCGTGGCCGACCCGCTCGACTCCGTGCCGCAGCCCGAGCCGGAGCCCGCCCACGCCCAGGCCCAAGGCGGCCAGGACGACCAGTACGCGGACTCCTACGGTGGCGACCAGTACGCCGACCAGCAGTACGCCGACCAGCAGTACGCCGACCAGCAGTACGGCGACCAGCAGTACGGCGACCAGCAGTACGCCGACTCCTACTCCGACCAGCAGTACGGCGGGGACCAGCAGTACGCCGAGCAGCAGTACGGGGACCAGCAGTACGGCGCCGACGGCTACGGCTACGGCGAGGAGACCACCGCCTACTACCCCGACCAGAACGACGGGCACGGCTACGACCCCGAGCCGGTCCAGCGCCCGCTGCGGCCCGATCCGCTGGAGCCCGCGGCCGCCGACTGGCAGAACGAGCCGCTGACCCGGTTCGACCAGCCCCCGGTGCGCGGTTTCGACCAGCCGCAGTACGACGTGCCGCAGTACGAGCAGCAGCAGTACGACCAGCCTTACGAGCAGCAGCCCGCCGCCGCGGCCTACGAGGCGCCGCAGCAGCGGATCCCGCAGCCCGACCCGCTCGGCCTGCCCGACCCGTTCGCCCGTCCCGCGGCCGCGGCGCAGTCGCGCGACCCCGAGGCGACCCAGGCCTACCCGGCGGCGCCCCTCGGCGGCCTCGGCTCGGCCACCGGCCCGCTGGGCGCGGGGTCCTACGGCTCCCCGGCACCGCGCTCGACCGGCCCGCTGCCCACGCAGGGGAGCAACCCGCTGTCCACGGGGCCGTCGATCCCCGCGCCGCCGCCCGTGCGCTCCACCGGCCCGCTGAGCACCGGGCCCGCGTCCCCGCTGAGCGGTCCGCTCGGCGGCGCCGTGCCCGCGTCCCCGCTGAGCCCGCCGCTGGGCGGAGCTCCGTCCTACGGCGGCCCGGTCGACCCGCCGTCGGCGAGCGAGACCACCGACGGCACCCGCCTGCCGACCGTGGACGAGCTGCTCCAGCGGATCCAGGCCGACCGCCGCAAGTCCGACGCCCCGGGCTCCTCGGCGTCCTACAGCCCGACCCCGGCGCTGGACCCGCTGAACGACCCGCTGAACTCCGCGGACCGCGACTACGGCTCGTCCTGGTCGTCGTCCACGCCCTCGGGTTCGGACGCCCTGGGCGGCTCCTCCTACGGCTCGCCGTCCTACACCGGCTCCACCGACTACCCGACGGCCCCCACCTACGGGGCCGACCCCACCCCGGCGCGCTACGACGACCCGCTCAGCGGCTACGGCTCGAGCGGCTCCTCCACGTCCGGCACCGGCGGCTACCCGAGCGGTTCCTCCTACGGCCAGGGCGGAGAGAGCGCCGGACGCTACGGGGACTTCTCCGGCAGCAGCTACAGCGGCAACACCGGGGAGCAGCCGACCGGGACGACGGGTTCCGGCGGCTACTACCCGGGCGAGCAGGCGCCGTTCCCCGCGCCCGTCGACCCGGCGCCGCAGTACCCGACCCAGCAGTACCCGACGGCCCAGTACGCCGACCAGCCTCGGGCCACCGAGGAATGGGACGAGTACCGCGACTACCGGCACTAGCGCCCGGCACCGGCGCGGAATGGCCGTCGGTGACCGAGCGGCTGTGATTCGATACAGCATGTGACCTTCGAACCACAGAATGTAGTGACGCGTTTCATCGCGCCCGGCAGGGATATTCCCGCGTCGTTCGTGGTGTTCCTGGTGGCGGTCCCGCTCTCACTAGGCATCGCCGTCGCCGCCGGGGTACCGGTGGCCGCGGGGCTGGTGGCCGCCGCGGTCGGCGGCATCATCGTCGGTCTGATCGGCGGGGCCCCGCTCCAGGTGAGCGGTCCGTCCGCCGGGATCACCGTGATCGTCGCCTCGATGGTGCAGACCTACGGGTGGCAGGCCACGTGCGCCATCACGATAGGCGCGGGCCTGCTCCAGATCGGGCTCGGCGCCTGCCGGGTCGCCCGGACGGCGCTGGCGGTGTCGCCCGCGGTCATGTACGGCATGCTCGGCGGCATCGGCGCGGTGATCGTGCTGTCGCAGCTGCACATCGTGCTCGGCGGCACCCCCCAGGAGTCGCCGATCGCCAACCTGGTCGACCTGCCCCGGCAGATCGGCGAGAACCACTCGGCGGCGGTGCTCATCGGCGTGCTGACCGTGGTCGTGCTGCTGGTCTGGGAGCGGCTGCCGTTCCGCAGGGTGCCGGCCCCGCTCGTCGCCATCGCGGTGGCCACGCTCGCCGCCTGGGCGGGCGGCCTGGACGTCCCGCGGGTCGATTTCCCCGACTCCTTCTTCGGCGACTGGAGCACCCCGAAGGTGCCCGACGCCCCGCTGCCCGACCTGGTCGGCGCGGTGGTCGCGGTCGCGCTCGTCGCGAGCGTGGAGTCGCTGCTGTGCGCGGTGCTGATGGACCGGACGCGGCCGGTCGGGGTGGCGCGCAGCGACCTGGACCGGGAGATGATCGGCCAGGGCGTGGGCAACTGCTTCTCCGGCTTCCTCGGCGGCCTGCCGATCTCCGGCGTCGTCGTCCGCTCGGCGGCCAACGTCCGGGCGGGCGCGCTCACCCGCGCCTCGACGGTCCTGCACGGCGTCTGGGTGGTGGCGCTGTCGCTGTCGGGCGCGCTGCTCATCGAGCAGATCCCGCTGTCCGCGCTCGCCGCGCTGCTCGTGGCGCTGGGCCTGCGGATGATGGACCCCTCCCCGCTGAAGGGCCTGCGCGCGCACCGGGAGACCTGGATCTACTGGCTCACCCTGGCGGGCGTGGTCGTCCTCGGCCTCGGCGAGGGCGTGCTGCTGGGGATGGCGCTGGCGGCCTGCCTGGCGCTGCGGCGGCTGACCCGGGTGCGGATCCGCACCGAGCAGCGCGAGGGGAAGTGGCATGTCGTGGTGGCCGGGTCGCTGACGTTCCTGGGGGTCCCCAAGCTGAACGCGGCCCTGGCCGACCTCCCGCCGGGCGTCCCGGTGGACCTCGACCTCGACGTCGACTTCATGGACAACGCGGCGTTCGACACTATCCACACCTGGCGCGTTTCCCATGAAAGGCAGGGCGGTAGGGTCGATATCGATGAAATCCACGAGTCTTGGTATGAAAACGCTATGACAGGCGAAGCTGCTCCCAAGGACAAGTCGTCCGGGGGCGTCCGGTGGTGGGCGCCCTGGTCACGCCGCGAGCGCGGCCCGGTCCAGGACCTCGATGGCGTATCGCCGCGTGAGGTGCTCCTCGCGGGCGTCCGCGAGTACCACGGACGCACCGCGCGTCTCGTTCGTCCGATCATGGCCGAGCTGGCCATGGCCCAGACCCCTGACCATCTCTTCATCACCTGCGTCGACTCACGGGTGGTGCCCAATCTGATCACCGCCAGCGGGCCCGGCGACATCTTCATCAACCGCAACGTCGGCAACCTCGTGCCGCGCTACGGCTCGCGGGTGCCCGACGACTCGGTGATGGCGACCGTCGAGTACGCGACCTCGGTCCTCGACGTGAAGACGATCACCGTCTGCGGCCACTCCAACTGCGGCGCGATGGCCGGTGTGCTGGCCGGGGGCAGCGAGGTGGAGCACCTGCCGCAGCTGTCGAACTGGCTGAAGCACGCCAACTACAGCCTCGACAGGTACCTGCACGAGCCGGAGGGCGACGGCGCGGCGAGCCCGCTCACGCGGCTGTGCCAGACCAACGTCGTCCAGCAGCTCGACAACCTGCTCAGCTACCCGTGGCTGAAGCGCCGTGTCGACCTGGGCGAGATCGAACTGGTCGGCATGTACCTGGACCTGGAGACCGCCAAGGTCCACATCCTCGACCCCGACCACGGATCCTTCCTCGCGGTGCCCGACGAGGTGCCGACCGAGGAGGGCGACGGCCGCCGCGACGCCGAGGCGACCGCCTAGCCCGCAGCGCCCAGCGAGCCCGCAGGGCCCCCGGACCGCAGGTCCGGGGGCTTTGTCGTGTCCGGAGACGCGAGCCCTTCCTGGACGCTCTCGGAGGCTTCCGGGGCGTCTTCTCCGGGCCCGGACGGGACGAGGAACGGGGTGACCCAGGCCGGGGTGACGGACCGGGCGAACGCGACGGCCTCGGCCTCGCCGGCGTCGATGATCGCGTAACCGCCCTCGCCCGCCCCCACCGCGACGGTCAGGGTGGCGACGCCGCCGCGCCGCTGGAAGACGCTCTGCCGGAGCTTCCAGCCGACGACCGCACGGTTCTCGATGATCTCCTGGTGCCGGACGAGCGATCCCGACCTGACCGAGAGCAGCCGCCCGTCGGTGGCGTGGCCGAGCTGCCGGTACCTGTCGAGTCCCAGCGGGACGCCCAAGGCGGCCGCGACGAGGCCGAGCCCGACGAGCCACGGGTGCCCGGTCGCGGTGGCGGCCGCGGCGAGGACGAGGGGCGGCCACACCGCACGGGAGATCCGCCGGGTGCGCGCCGCCGGGGGATGGGCGGCGAGGGGAGCGGTGAACGGCCCGGCGATCCGTTCGATGACGTCCTCGGCGACCGGGCGCGGCGCGGTCGGCAGCAGTCTGCCGCGCTGTTCCGCGTCGCCGAGACCGGTGACGAGCGCGGTGAGCCGCACCACGCCGAGCATCCGCTCCAGCGGGTTGTCGCGCAGTTCCACGCCCCGGATGCGGCGCTTCTCCAGGGTGACGCTGCGCCGGCTGACCAGGCCGCGCTCGGCGAGCAGCGCGCCCTGCCCGCTCTCGGCGTCCCGCACGGCTCTGAGCTGGAAGTCCCAGTTGAACCAGGCGAACACCAGCACCGACGCCAGCGGCATCGCCAGCACGAACAGCAGCGCCACGACGACGCCGGCGACGGGGGAGAACCCGAGGACCCGGTCGCCGAGGTGGCTGAGGGTGCCCTCGGAGATCAGGCCGACCTCGTTGCTGAGGTTGTACAGGGTGCCGAGGAGGCTTCCGGCGAGCGCGAAGGGCGTCAGCAGGTAGGCGCCGCTCAGCGGGGCGTACCAGTACCAGGACGGTTCGGACCGGGCGATCACCTCCGGCCTGGGCGCGCCCCGGACCACCGGGCCGCGGCCCAGCAGGCGTGCCCTGAGCCGCTCGGCCTCGCCGCGGGCCACCCCGTCCAGGATGCCCTCGTCCCCGCCGGCCGCCGCGTCGATCCGGACGACGGCGAGGCCGAGGAGCCGGTGGGCGGGGCTCGCGGTGATGTCGACGCCGCGGATCCGCTCCAGCGGGATCGTCTTCACCGACCGGCCGATGAGCTGGTGGCGCAGTTCGACGCGGTCGGGGTAGAGCGTGTAGGTGAACGACCACCACCGCACGGCCTGGTGCAGCAGGCCCATGCCGAACGCGGCGAGGGTGAAGTAGACGGCGACGTTGAACCCGCTGATCAGCAGCCCGCTGACCGCCACGACGAGCAGCGCGGCGAGTTCGCGCACCGCCCCGGCGATGCAGCTGACCGGGCTGAGCCGCCGGGTGTCGGGCGCCGGGGGCGGCGGGGGAACCGGGGCGGGACGGCCCTGGCCGTCGCCCTCGGCGGCGGGGCTCTGCCCCGGCTCGCCGGTGATCATGTGGCGTCGTCCCGCAGGTCGTGGGCGCGCCGGGCGAGCCGCTCGGCCAGCGCGGTGGCGGTGCCGAGGGGCAGCCCGGTCAGCTCGGATGAGCCCTCGTGCGAGGCGGTGGTGACCTTCAGCGTGGCGAGGTCGAGCAGCCGCTCCAGCCAGCTCTGCACCGCGTCGACGGTCTGGATCCGGCTCACCGGGACCAGCAGCCACTCGCGGTGCAACCAGCCGACCGTGGTGTACACCACATCGGCGCTGACCTCCCAGCGGTGCACCCGGTAGCGCCACGGCGGGATCACCAGGAGGGCGAGCACGCTGAGCGCGCCGACCGTCCAGGGCAGCCAGAGAGGCTGGAACGTCCAGTCCGCGCCGACGGTCCAGGCGGTGAAGCCGTAGGCCACGCCGGTCAGCACCGCGCCGCCGATCAGGAGATCGGCGGCCCATTTGATCACTGCCCGGCCGGAGACCCGGTGCTCGGGCGGCCTCAGCCCCGTTGTCACGATCTCACCCTATGCGGCGGTGCGCGATAAAAGCGGGGTGCGGGCGCGCGGCCCGCCGCTAGTCGGGGCGGCGGGCGCCGAACATGATCTCGTCCCAGGACGGGACGCTGGCGCGGCGGTTGCGGGCGGGGCGCTTGCGCGGCCGGGGCTCGGGCTTGGTCGCGGCGGCGGCCGCGGCGGGCACCGGCGCGGGCTTCGGCTTCAACGCGGGGACGGGCACCGGCTCCGGCTCGGGCGCAGGGGCGGGCGCGGGAGCGGGTTCGGCGGCCGCGGGCGGCGCGACCGGCTCGGGCACGGCCGGAACCGCGGGCTCGGGCTCGGCCACCGGCTGCGCGGCGGCCGCGGGCTGCGGCTCGGGCTGCCGGACGGGCTCGGGAACGGAAGCGGTGATCGGCTCTTGCGGCACGGTGGGCTCCTCGACGGCGACGGGCTCCGGCTCAGACTGCTGCTGAGCGGAAGTCGTGTTCGGGGAGTCCTCCGGGGCGGGCCGCTCCGCGGCCAGGGCGGCCGGCCGGGGGCCGGCGGCGGGGCTTTCCGACGCGCTGTCGGCGGGGGAGGGGACGCCGGGCCGCGCGGGGGCGGCGTCGGCGGGGTCGAGGGCGGGCTCCGTGGCGGCGGGCGGCTCGGGAGCGGTCGGCGTGCCGGGCGCGGTGGCGTCCAGGAGGGCGCTGAGCGCGTCGAGGTCGGGCAGGTCGGCGCCGCGCGACTCGCGCTGGAACCGCTCGGGGGTGAAGGGCTCGGGGGACAGGGGCGGGCTGGGCGGCAGCGACGGCAGCGCGTCGGCGAGGTCGGGGCGCTGGCTGAACGGCGCGGGGACCGGCCGGCCGGCCGGGAACTCGCGCCGGTGGTCGGAGACGATCTTCATCGCCGGACGGCGCAGCGGCGTGACGGTGTCGGCGGGGGACTCCGGCTCCTCCTCCTCGCCGAGGTGGATGAGCCGCGCGGCCTCGTCGTCGAGGGCGCGCACGACCCGGCGGCGCGGGTCGAACTTCCACTCCGCGGCGTGCGGGCGGCCGGCGTCGTAGAACGACAGCCGGATCTGCCAGGAATTGTCCTCGCACTTCCAGGCGTCCCAGGTGACGTCCTCGAGGTCGGCGCCGCGACGGCCGAGGCGCTCTTCGACGAGTTCGCCGAGCGGGGGTCCGGGGGTCGGCTCACCGGGGGTGCGCACGACGCAGCGCTGGGCCTGCTGCGCCATGTACTCGCGCTCTTGAAGGACCGGGCCCTCGAACCACCTGACGCGTTCTACGGGGATGCCGGCGGACTCGGCGATCTCCTCCGCCGTCTCCCCCGCGCGGATGCGGGCCTGGATCTCCTTGGGGCGCAAAGGGCTCTCCACTTCGATCTCGAACTGACCGAGTCGGGAGAAGTGCCCACGGACGGCGGCGCGCAGCCGATCGTCCACGGGCAGGGTGAACCGGGTGCCCCGGCCGGCGGTGGCCAGCACGAGGTACGAACCGTCCTCGCTTACCGCCACGAGGCGCAGCTCCTGCATGCGTGTCCTTCCCAGCCTTGTCCCGGGCCCTGACGCCGTCGGTTGCGACAGCGGGCGCATGCGTCCCATCCCCCGGACGCTCCGCACGGGCAACCGCCCGGAGCCCTCCCAGTGTCTCGTCAGGGACACACCCGCTGCCAGCACCGTACCCGGCATGTCCGAACATCGTCGCTCCGATTCGTCCGGTGTGCTAGTGCCTGCGGGTCCTCCGCATGCGCGGTGTCACCCGGAGTACAGGACAAAGCCGTTCTCCTCCCGCGGCTAGCTTGCCTTGCGCGGAGGCCTCGCGGGGCGCCGCTGCGGGTTTCTTGTGCATCCTTTTCCCTGGCGGGCGGCTTGCGGGCCGCCCGCCAGGAAGGAAAATGGGGTTTCGCGGCTTATGTTCCGGAGGCGTTCATGTCCGGAGGGCGGAAGGGGGGTCGCTACGCTCCGAACACGCGGCGCAGGTAGGCGTTGCGGAAGAGCCGGTCGGGGTCGAGTTCGTCACGCAGCTTCGTGAAGTCGCCGAAACGCGGGTAGACCGTCTCCAGGTAGGCGGCGTCGCGCGTGTGCATCTTGCCCCAGTGCGGACGCCCCTCGAAGGCGGTCAGGATCTCCTCGACGCCCTCGAAGTACGCCTTGTGGTCGTTGCGGTGGTAGACGTGCACGGCGATGAAGGCCGAGCGCCGGTCGTGCGCCATGGACAGCCAGGCGTCCTCGGCGG
Organism: Actinocorallia herbida; assembly: GCF_003751225.1. Taxonomy (NCBI): domain Bacteria; kingdom Bacillati; phylum Actinomycetota; class Actinomycetes; order Streptosporangiales; family Thermomonosporaceae; genus Actinocorallia; species Actinocorallia herbida. The sequence goes on along the minus strand of NZ_RJKE01000001.1, from coordinate 7,498,926 downwards.
GCAGCAGCCGGACCTCGATGGGGAAGCTGATCCGCCAGCCGCGCCGGTCGAACGCCGCGCGGATCTCGCGCAGCGCGGGGACGAGGTGCTCGCGCGGGATCGCGTACTCCTGCTCCTTGAACCGGACGGTCCGGGAGCTGGTGAAGACCTCGTGCGAGGTGTCGGTGAAGGTGCGCGCGCCCAGCAGCTTGGCCGAGATCCCGTTGATGGGGCCGATCGTCGAGGGCATCCTGCGGGTGAGGCCCTGGGCGACGCCGAAGACCTTGTTGGAGATGAACTCGTCGTCGAGCCACGCCTTGAACTTCGGCAGCGGGTCGCGCGGGCCCTCGACCCGGTTGTTGCGCTTGGTCAGGCAGCCCTCGCTGTGCGGGAACCAGTAGAACTCGAAGTGCTCGTTGTCGGCTTCCAGCTCGTCGACGCGACCGAGGACCTCGTCCCAGGCCATCGGCTCCTCCCGGGCGCACAGGAGGAACGAGGGGACGGTCCGCCAGGTGATGGCGGTGACGACGCCGAGCGCGCCGAGGCCCACGCGGGCGGCGTCGAACAGCTCGGGCCGCTCGGTCGCCGAGCAGGTCACGACCGATCCGTCGGCGAGGACGAGTTCGAGCCCGGCGATCTGCGAGGCGAGGCCCGCGTGGTCTCGGCCGGTGCCGTGGGTGCCGGTCTGGCTGGCCCCGGCGATCGTCTGCTCCTGGATGTCGCCCATGTTGGCGAGGGCCAGGCCGTGCTCGGCGAGGATCTGGTTGAGCCGCCAGAGCGGCAGCCCCGCCTCGGCGGTGACGAGGCCGGTGGCGGTGTCGATGGACCGCACCCCGGTGAGCCCGGACGGGCGCAGCAGCACGCCGTCGGTGAGCGCCACGCCGGTGAAGGAGTGCCCGGTGCCGGGCATCCGGATCGCCAGCCCGTCCGCGGCGGCCGCGCGGACCGCCGCCGCGACCTCCTCGGTCGAGCGGGGGGTGACGACGCGGGCGGGGACGGACTTCTCGTTGCCCGCCCAGTTGCGCCAGGTTTCCACAGACATGGAAGGAGGGTAGTGGACGCCGATTATGAAGAAAGTTCGCGTTTGCCGTCGTTATCGAACCGTGACACGGTTTTCAGCCGCGCCACGACGGCGAGGCCCATCAGGGCGCCCGCGATCCCCGCCGCGAGGGCGAACGCGAACGCCGGGCCCGAGCCGTGGGAGTCGATGATCGCGCCTGCGGCCGACGCGCCTCCCGCCACGCCCAGCCCGACCGCGGTCGACGCCCAGGTCAGCCCCTCGGTCAGCCGGCCCTCCGGCACCAGGCGCTCCAGCACCCCGTAGGCCGGGATGATCGTCGGGGAGATCGCGAGCCCCGCGAAGAAGATCACCGCCATCATCACCGGCAGGCTCTCCACCAGGGTGACCGGCACCAGGCCGAGCGCGAACAGCCCGAGGCCCAGGCGGAAGCGCCGCGCGAGCGGCCACACCCAGGTCCGCGCGCCGTACCAGAGGCCCGCGACGCCGCTGCCCGCGGCGAAGCACGCGAGCACGAGGCCCGACAGGCCCTTGCTGCCCTGCTCGTCGGCGAAGGCGATCGCGCTCACCTCGACCGCGCCGAACACGAGGCCCAGGGAGAGGAAGACCAGCGCCATCCCCGGCACGCCCGGGTAGGCCAGGGCGGTGCGCCCGCCGCGCCGTCCCGGGGAGGCCGGAGGCTGGGTGCGGGTCTGGACCGCGAAGGCGAGGCCCCCGACGAGGGTGAACAGCCCCGCCGCGACCAGGCCGCCCGCCGGGACGACCCCGGTCGCCAGCGCCGTCGCCAGCGGCGGACCGGTGATGAAGACCAGCTCGTCCAGTACCGACTCCATGGCGAAGGCGGTGCCCAGGGGCGGCCTGTTCTCCGGGGCCAGCAGGTGCGACCAGCGCGCCCGGACCAGCGCCCCCATCGACGGCGAGGTCATGCCGACCAGGACGCCCGTCGCGAACAGGGTCCAGGCGGCCGCGCCGAGTTCGGCGCAGAGGATCAGCCCGGTCATCGCGACCGCGTTCGCCGAGACCAGCGGCACCAGGACGCGGCGCTGCCCGTGCCGGTCGATCAGCCGGGCGATCATCGGGGAGGCGATCGCGTAGGCGACCTGTGTGGTCGCCGCCACCGCGCCGGCCAGCGCGTAGCCGCCGTGCGTGCCTGTGACCATGAGCACGATGCCGATCCCGAGCATCGACATGGCCATCCGGCCCACAAAGCTCGCGGGCACGAATGATCGCGCGCCGGGCAGTTCGAACAGCGCCCGGTACGGATTGGCCATGAGATACACCCCCGAATCGGAAACCGTACCTGTCGTCCGTAAATGCCATGTGGTCGCCCTCCGGCGCTAGCCTTCCGGGGTGCGCAAAGACCGCCTGGTGACCGCCGTGGCCTCCGTCGCCGTCCTCGCCGTGACCGCCGTCGCGGTGTGGGCGGCGATCCGGCTGGGGGCCGTCGAGGAGCCGTCAAGCCCCGCCGCGCTCTCCGCGGGGGCGCCCTCCGCCCCCGCCGCGCCGGTCGTCGCCGCGCTGGAGCGGGTCGTCGTGCCCGACGTCCTGGCCGTCGTGCCCGCAGGGGCCGGCGCCGCCCAGGTCGACCGGATCAGGAAGATCGCCAAGGTGGCCGACGTGATCACCGTGGCGGGCGGGGCGGTCACCCTGGAGGGGAAGCGCGTCGACGTCCTGGCGGTGGACCCGTCGGAGTTCCGGTCCTGGACGCCGCCGGTCACCGCCGAGAGCCAGGCGCTGTGGACCGCCCTGGCCGGAGGGAGGTTCGTGGCCGCGTCCACGGCGGCCGACGACCTGGGGCTCTCCCTCGGCGCGACCTACCGCCTCGCCGGGGGCGAGGCGCCGTCCGTCGCGCTGGGCGGCACCGCGCCCCTGGGCCTGCCCGGCGTGGACGTCCTGGTGCCGCCGGAGACCGGGACGAGGATGGGCCTCGTGCCGTCCGTCGCCGTGCTGGTGAACGCGCCGGGCGTCAAGCCCGCGACGCTGGTGAAGAAGATCCGCGCGATCCTCGGCAAGAAGGCCGAGGTGATGAACCTGCACACCGCGGACCGGGCCGGCACGGCGGGCAGCTACCTCGACCTGTACAAGCGCGCGGCGACGGCCTGCCCCGGCCTGTCCTGGACGGTCCTCGCCGCGATCGGCCAGGTGGAGAGCGACCACGGCACGAACGTCGGCCCGTCCAGCGCGGGTGCGCTCGGCCCGATGCAGTTCATGCCCGCGACCTGGCAGAGCTACGGCACGGACGGGGACGGCGACGGCAAGGCCGACATCATGAGCCCGTTCGACGCGATCCCCGCGGCCGCCGGGTACCTGTGCGCGGCGGGCGCCCAGAAGGACCTGTACAAGGCCGTCTTCGCCTACAACCACGCGGACTGGTACGTCCAGGAGGTCCTGGCCCTCGCCGACGCCTACGCCAGGAAGTTCGCCTAGGCGGGCCCGGCCGGGCCGGTCCGCTCCCCGGCGGCCGGTCTCATAGGCTGATCCCATGGACGCGTTGCTGCTGGTCTCCTTCGGCGGCCCGGAGGGCCCCGAGGACGTCATGCCCTTCCTGGAGAACGTCACGCGGGGTCGGAACGTCCCGCGCGCAAGGCTCGAGGCGGTCGCCGAGCACTACCACCTCTTCGGCGGCGTCAGCCCGATCAACGGCCACTGCCGGGAGCTGAAGGCCGAGCTCGAGAAGCTCGTCGACGTCCCCGTCTACTGGGGCAACCGGAACTGGGCGCCCTACCTCGCCGACACCGTCGCGGAGATGAAGGCCGACGGGATCACCTCGGCCGTGGCGTTCGTCACCTCCGCCTACAGCGGCTACTCCTCCTCCGGCCAGTACCAGGAGGACATCGACCGCGCCCGGGAGGCCGTCCCCGGCGCGCCCGAGATCACCAAGCTGCCCCCGTACTGCCTGGAGCCGGGCTTCGTCGGCGCGTTCACCGAGGCGACGGGGAAGGCGCTCGCCCAGCTCCCCGAGGCGCGGCTGGTGTTCACCGCGCACAGCGTCCCGCTGGGGCAGCCTGGCCGCCCGGACTACGAGGCGGAGCTGCACGAGGTGGCCCGTCGCGTCCACGCCGCGTCCGGCGCGTCCGGTGATTTCGATCTCGTCTACCAGAGCCGCAGCGGCCCGCCCACCCAGCCCTGGCTGGAGCCCGACGTCCTGGACCACCTGAGGGCGCTGCACGCCCGGGGCGTCACCGACGTCGTCCTCGTGCCGATCGGCTTCGTGTCCGACCACATGGAGGTCCTCTACGACCTTGACGTGGAGGCCCGCGACCTCGCCGCCGAACTGGGCCTGCGCCTCGTCCGCGCGGCCACCCCCGGGATCGCGCTCGCACCCCTCGCCCGCGACCTGCTCGAAAGGCTCTGACGTGACGGCGGACCCGGATCACCTCGCGCTCCTCGACCTGGCCGTCGCCACCGCCCGCGAGACCGGGCGGATGCTGATCGACGAGCGCCCGGCGGGCGGCCCCGACGTGGTCGCGACCAAGTCGAGCGCCACCGACGTCGTCACCCAGATGGATCGGGCGGCCGAGCGGCTCGTCCGTGCGCGGATCGGCGCGGCCCGGCCCGGGGACGCCTTCCTCGGCGAGGAGGAGGGGGACACCGCGGGCTCCACCGGCGTGCGCTGGGTCGTCGACCCGATCGACGGGACCGTCAACTACCTGTACGACCTGCCGGACTGGGCGGTGAGCATCGCGGCCGAGGTCGACGGGGCCGCCGTCGCGGGCGTGGTCGAGGTGCCGCGCCGCGGCTGGACGTTCACCGCGGTCCGCGGCGGCGGCGCCTTCCTGAACGGCGAGCCGATCCGCTGCACGTCAGGGGTGCCGCTCCAGAAGGCGCTGGTGGCGACGGGCTTCGGCTACGAGGCCGCGCGGCGGGCGGCCCAGGCGCGGGTGCTGGCCGGGGTGCTGCCGAACGTCCGGGACATCCGCAGGAACGGGGCGGCGGCGATCGACCTGTGCCAGGTCGCGGCGGGCCGGCTCGACGGGTACTACGAGCGCGGCGTGCACCACTGGGACATCGCGGCGGGGAGCCTGATCGTCATCGAGGCGGGCGGCCGGGTGGGCGGCCTCGATGGGGCCCCCGCGGGGAACGAGCTGACGATCGCGGCCGGTGCCGAACTGTTCGGCCCGCTGCACGATCTGCTGGCGCCGCTCGGCCCCGCGAGGGACTGAGCCGTCCCGTGACCGGGAGGCTCGAGGGAACTGGGGGGTCAGCGAGTGGGGAGGTCGTGGGCGTCGGCGATGCGCCGCAGCTCGTCGATCTCCGATTGGCGCAGGTCGGCGAGGTAGACGTCACCGTCCCTCGTGGCGGCCTGGAGGGAGGCGTAGGCGTCCTTCAACCGCTGCTGGATCGTCTCGTTCAGCTCGCTCATGGGCATGGTCCTTCCGGGTCAGACCCTCCCTACCCCCCGGCAAGACTGGTCTAAACCTTTACCCACAGAGAATTTCAGCCTCGGTCATCGGGGCTTCGCTTACCGGTCGCTTACCGGGTCTGTGGCATAACGGAGAGGTCGCGGCAGGTCGCGGCGGGGAGAAAGAGGAGCCGAAGGTGCGAGTGCTGGTCGTCGAGGACGAACGGGTCATGGCCGACGCGATCGCCACGGGACTGCGCCGTGAGGCGATGGCCGTCGACATCGCCTATGACGGGGCGGGCGCGCTGGAACGCGCGGGGATCAACGAGTACGACGTGATCGTGCTGGACCGGGACCTGCCGAAGGTGCACGGCGACGACGTGTGCCGCACCCTCGTCGCCGAGCGGTACGGCGCCCGGATCCTCATGCTGACCGCGGCGGGCGAGCTGGAGGACAAGGTCGACGGGCTCAACCTCGGCGCCGACGACTACCTGCCCAAGCCGTTCGCGTTCAAGGAGCTGATCGCCCGGGTGCGCGCGCTCGGCCGCCGCGTCGCCACCCCGGTGCCGCCGGTCCTCACCCGCGCCGGGATCGAACTCGACGCGGGCCGCTTCACCGTGTCCCGCGACGGCCACCCCGTCGAGCTGACCCGCAAGGAGTTCGCCGTCCTCGAGGTGCTGCTGGCCGCCGACGGCGTGGTGGTGAGCTCCGAGCAGCTCCTGGAGAAGGCCTGGGACGAGCACATCGACCCGTTCACCAACGTGGTGCGCGTCACCATGATGACGCTGCGCAAGAAGCTCGGCGACCCGCCCGTCATCGAGACGGTCCCGGGCGTGGGGTACCGGCTGTGACGTCCCCGAAGACCCTGTTCAAGGACCTGCGGGAGCTGCCGAGGCGGGTCAGCGTGAGGCTGCGGCTCACCTTGCTCTATGGCGTCCTGTTCTTCTTCGCGGGCTGCCTGCTCATGGCGGTCACCTACGTGTTCGTCGGCCAGTCGTTCAGCGACGTGCTCCGGCCGGGCAGCGACCTCACCTACCGGTCCGCGGACGGGTACTCCTACACCACGGTCCCGGTCGACGACCTGCGCACGGGCATGCTGGCCCAGCTCGTCAAGCGGATGGTGTTCGCGCTGTTCGGGGTCGGCCTGATGGCCCTCGTCCTCGGCTACATCGTCGCCGACCGGGCGCTCGCCCCGCTGCACGCGATCACCGCGGCCGCGCGGCGGCTCTCGGAGAGCACCCTGCACGAGCGGATCGCGCTGGAGGGCCCCGAGGACGAGATCAAGGAGCTCGCCGACACGTTCGACGCGATGCTCGTCCGGCTCAGCGAGGCGTTCGACTCCCAGCGCAGGTTCGTCGCCAACGCCTCGCACGAGCTGCGCACCCCGCTGGCGATCAACCGGACCCTGCTGGAGGTCGCGCTCACCGACCCCGAGGTGTCCCCGGACATGATGACGGTCGGCAAGACCCTGCTGGCCACCAACGCCAGGCACGAGCGGCTCATCGAGGGGCTGCTGCTGCTGGCGCGCAGCGAGCGGGAGCTGACCACCCGCAAGGTCGTCGACCTGAAGGAGGTCGCCGACACCGTCCTCGAGTCCGTCCGCAAGCGCCCCGAGGCCGAGCGTCCGGACGTCACCCTGAACACCGAGCTGACCTCGGCGGACACCGTCGGCGACCCCGTCCTGCTGGAGCATCTGATCGCCAACCTCGTCGACAACGCGCTCAAGCACAACGTCGAGGGCGGCGAGGTCTTCCTGCGCACCGGGGTGCTGGACGGCGCCGCGGCCTGCCAGGTGGAGAACTCGGGCCCGGTGATCCCCGCCTACGAGATCGACCGGCTCTTCGAGCCTTTCCGGCGGCTCAACAGCGACCGGATCGAGTCGGCCAAGGGCGCGGGGCTCGGCCTGTCCATCGTGCGCTCGGTGGTCAACGCGCACCGCGGGACCGTGGTGACGAGCCCGAGGCCGGGCGGCGGCCTCATCATCACCGTGCGGCTGCCGCTCCAGCCCCAGCCCCGCTGACGCGGCCGGGGCCCCGGGCGGCCCGCGGTCAGGCCGCCGCGCCCGCCTGGCGCTTGAGCTCGCCGATGGCGTTGTGGTCCTCGTCGGCGTCGGCGGCCGACTGGTTGAAGTAGTTCTTGTAGTACATGCCGTCGCTCGCGCCGCCGCTGTTGTCGGGGTCGGGGAACAGCGTCGAGTACGAGATGGCGTCGCAGGTCGCGCCGCCCTGGTTGTCGGTGATGCTCTCCTGGACGACCGACTTGAACTCGTACTTGGGCGTGTGGTGCAGGAACGTCAGGGTCCCCGAGCAGGAGAACGCGGTGTTCGCGCCGGGCTCGCTGGTGACCTTGATCGTCGCGGTGGGGGAGCCTTCGGTGACCACGACGACCACGAGGTACTTCGCCGAGCTCGGCTTGATCTGGATGACCTCGCCGGACCAGGTGCCCGCGTAGTCGGCCTCGAAGCCCGCCGCGGCGGGCCCGGTCGGCGTCGGCGTCCCGCCGCCCTCGTCGTCGCGCGTGAGCAGGACGACGAGGACGGCGGCCATGACGGCGATGACGGCGACCGCGGAGCCGAGCACGACCAGGACCGGTGACACCCCGCGCCTGGGCGGAGGCCCCTGGAACGGGGGCGGGGAGCCGTACGGGGGCTGTCCAGAGGGCGGAGGGTACACGCGGCGTCCTTCGGGCGGGGGGACGGGACGTTACTGGCGGGCCAGCGTACCGATGAAGACGAAGTCGCCGCTGCCGTCGGTGGCCTCGGCCTCGGTGTTGAACTTGGTGAGGAACATCTCGGTGCCGTTGTCCTTGGGGAACAGCTCGTTGTAGGTCTGGTCGGGGCACTTGGCCGCGTTCTTCTCGGTGATCTGCTCCCGGACGACGGTCTTCCAGACCGAGCCGTTCGGGTGGTGCAGGAAGGTCAGGGTGCCCGAGCACGACCAGGTGGTGTCGTCGTTGGGACCGTTGCTGTAGGTGATGCTGCCGGTGGAGGAGCCCTCGTCGATGGTCAGCCGCACGTTGTACGTCGCGCTCTCGGGCTTGGTCTGGTTGACCTGGCCCGTCCAGGTGCCCGCGTAGTCCTTGCAGAAGGTCGTGTCGGCCGTGTCGCCGCAGTCGACGTCGCCGGTGGAGGTGTCGCCCGAATCGGTGTCGGTGTCGGTGTCGTCGTCCGTGCCGGGGTCGAGCGGCGCCTGGCTGGTGGGCTGGACCGTCGGGGTGGTCGGCTCCGAGTCGGGCAGCGCGGCGATGATGATCGCGATGGCCAGGATCAGGATGACCACCACCGAGCCCGCGATCGCGGCGATCACCGCGCCGTTGGACTTGCGCGGCGGGCCCGGGTACGGCGGCGCGGGCGGGAAGCCCGGCTGGGGCGCGAAGCCCTGCTGCGGGGCGTAGGGCCGCGGGACCTGCGGGGACTGGGGGTACTGCGGCGGCGGCGTGAACGGGCCGCCCTGCTGGGGGTAGCCCATCGGCGGTTGCTGCGGAGGCTGCTGCGGCCCCTGCTGGAGGCCGGGCTGGAAGGCCGAGTGCTGGAGCGGCGGCGGGGTCGGCGGGCCCGGCTGCGCGCTGATCGCGCCCGGGTAGGACTGCGGCGGCGGCGTGTAGGCGGGCGGGCTCGCCGGGCCGGGAGCCGCCGCGTAGGGCTGCGCGGGCGAGACGAACGGGGCGGGGGTCGGCGTGCGCGGGGGCGGCGGGGCCGGGAGCTGCGCGGCGATCCGGGTGCCCTGGTTCAGCAGCTCCTCGCGCTGGGTGGCCGAGGCGGGCGCGGCGCCGGGCTGCGGGACCAGCTCCAGCAGGGCGTCCAGGGCCGAGGGCCGCTGGGTCGCGTCCTTGGCCAGGCAGCGGCCGATCAGCGGGCGCAGCTCGGGCGGCAGCCCCGACAGGTCCGGCTCCTCGTTGAGGATCCGGTTGATGATCACCGGCAGGGTCTCGGCCTCGAAGGGCGACTGCCCGGTGGCGGCGAAGACCATGGTGGCGCCGAACGCGAAGATGTCGACCGCGGCCTGCAGCGGCGCGCCGGTGAGCTGCTCGGGCGCCAGGTAGCCGGGGGTGCCGACGACCATGCCGGTCGCGGTGACCGCGCTCTCCTGGGAGTTGACGGTCCTGGCGATGCCGAAGTCGACGACCCGGGGGCCGTCGGCGGCGATCAGCACGTTGTTGGGCTTGAAGTCGCGGTGCACGATGCCGACCTCGTGGATCGCGGCGAGGGCCGTCAGCATGCCGATCGCGAGGAGGTTCAGCTCCTGCGCGGGCCGGGGGCCGCCCTGGGCGACCAGCTCGTGCAGCGACGGGCCCTCGATGTACTCGCTCACCACATAGGGGGAGTCGCCGTCGACCTGCGCCTCGATGATCCTGGCGGTGCAGAACGGCTCGACCTTCTGCGCGGCGGCGACCTCCCGCACGAATCTGGCGCGAGCCTGGGGGTCGGTGTTCATCTGGGCGTGCAGCAGTTTGATCGCGACGAGGTGGCCGTCGGTCGTGCGGCCCAGGTAGACGGCGCCCTGCCCCCCGGCTCCGAGGCGTCCGACCACCTCGTAGGAACCGAGCGCGGTCGGGTCACCCTGCTCCAGTGGAGCGTACTTCGGCATGCGACCCCTCCCAGGTCAGCTCAATCCCCACGCGCATCGGCGGCGGCGATGCGGCGACGATATCGCGTGAGTCAGAACTATGAGATCTCTCTGTACTTCTGGCCCTTTGCAGGGGTAGAGGACGAGTGGGGCCGGGACTTCGGTCTCACCGCCGTCCCGGTCGCCGCGCGCCTCTTTACTGGTCTCCGATGGCCGGATCCTGGGTGTTGTTCGCCACATACGGTGATTCGCAGGGAGTTTTTCTCCCTGGATGGTCACGTCGTGACTCATGGACCCGTTCTTCCCAGGTATGATCCCGCCCGCGGTGGGCGCAGCCACGGGGACTATCCGTAGCTGCCGACCGTTCTTCCGGACGGGAGTCGGCGGAGGCGCTCACGTCGTGCGCTGCCGCATCGGAGTGGCGGTAGCGGCATGTGTGTCGGAGGTCGCAAACCGTGACAGAATTTCCCGCCCGGATCGGGCACAAGAACGGCGTCCCGTGCGTTACTTCCGCGCGACGGGGTGCATATAGAGGACTACGGAGCCTCCGGGCGGGAGCCCGGTAAGGCCAAGAGGGGGATGGAGAGAGATGGCCACCGACTACGACAGCCCGCGCAAGACCGACGACGACCTGGGCGAGGACAGCCTCCAGGAGCTCCAGGCCCGGCGGACCGACAAGTCCGCCGGCATCATCGACGAGGACCTGGACGCCGGCGAGGTCGCCGAGCTGCCGGGCGCGGACCTGTCGAACGAGGAACTGTCGTTCAAGGTCGTGCCCAAGCAGGCCGACGAGTTCACGTGCAGCAGCTGCTTCCTGGTGCACCACCGCAGCCAGCTCGCCAAGGAGAAGAACGGCGAGCCGGTCTGCACGGAGTGCGCGGCCTGACCCGCCGCGGACGGACCCGAGGAGGAGAGGACGGGATGACCAGCGAGGGCGACCGTCCCGAGCCCCCGCAGGGCGAGGAAGAACACGAGATAGGTGAGCTGATCGGTCGTCTGTCCGGCACGGAGGAGCTGGACAAGACGACCAGGGGGCGGCTGCTCGGGCGGCTCGCCCAGCTCCTGGGCTCCAGCGCGAGGCGCGCCGGGGTCAAGGGGCTCGCGGGCGGGCGCTGGCTCGCCGACGTGTTCGCCGAAGTCGCCCCCCGCATCCCGATGCGCGACCTGGAGACGCTGCGGGCGCACCATCCGGGGCTCAGCGCCGAGGCGCTGGCCGACGAGCTGGTGCGCGGCGCGGTGAACCGGACGACGGCGGTGGGCGCGGCCGGCGGCGCGCTCGCGGCCGTGCAGTTCGCGGCGCCGCCGCTGCTGCTCACGGCGCCCGCCCAGATCGTCGCCGAGACCCTCGTCGTGGCGGCGATCGAGACCAAGATGATCGCCGAGCTCCACGAGGTGCACGGGGTCCAGGTCCAGGGCGGGACCTCCGAGCGGACCATGACGTACGCGCTGGCCTGGGCGAAGCAGCGCGGCGTCAACCCGATGGACTCCGGCTCGCTCAGCGTCGGGCTCGGCGGCGCGGCCAAGGCCGCGCTGCGAAAACGGATGCTGGGCGTCGTGGGGAGGCACATGACGACCCTCGGCCCGTTCCTCACCGGAGCGGTCGCCGGAGGGACGCTCAACCGGGCGGCCACCAAGAAGCTCGCCGAGAAGGTCAGGGACGACCTGGCGCGCTACGGGACCCTCGCGAGGGGCGTGCCGCGCGAGCCGCACAAGCATCTCGGTGGCGGGCATCCCCAGCTTCCGCCGCCAGGCCCCCCTCCCGGGGACGAGGACTAGGAGCGCGCGGGTACGGGCGGCACACCCGTCCCGCGCGGACCGTGCCGGTCAGTCGTTCGTCAGCTCGTCCTTGAGCTTCGCCAGGTGGGCGGGGAGCGCCCCGGTGGTGTGCTCCCACTGCCTGACCGCGAGCCGGGTCACGAGCACCCGGGTGACCTCCATGCCGACACCGATGAGCACGGCCCAGCCCAGCGCCTCGGCGAGGCCGACGTCCGGGGACTCGGGGTTGACCGGGGGCTTGCGCCCGGTCCCCTTGCGCCAGATCAGCTCCAGTGACTTGCGCGCCGCAAGTCCGCCGGCCATCCCCGTGATGCCGGCGAAGATCTTCCAGCCGACGTCCGGCTTCTGCGCCATCGTCGCCCCTTCCTCGCTTGTGCGGCGTCGTCCGCCGCGGTCCCGACGCTATCGCGATCGCGGGCCGGGCCCCAGGGCTGCGGTAATCAACGCGCCTTCTCCGCCCGGCATCCCTATCCTTGGCGGATGACCGAGACGCCACGCACCCGCGCCATCCCTGAAAGGGCCACCCTCGACGGCCTGGAGGACAAGTGGGTAGCCGTCTGGGACCGCGAGGGCACCTACGCGTTCGACCGGACGAAGGACCGCGCACAGGTCTATTCGATCGACACGCCGCCCCCGACCGTCAGCGGGTCGCTGCACGTCGGGCACGTGTTCTCCTACACGCACACCGACACCGTCGCGCGGTTCCAGCGGATGCGCGGCAAGGAGGTGTTCTACCCGATCGGCTGGGACGACAACGGCCTGCCGACCGAGCGCCGGGTGCAGAACCACTTCGGGGTGCGCTGCGATCCGTCGCTGCCCTACGACCCGTCGTTCGAGCCGCCGGAGAAGCCCGGCAAGAACCAGATCCCGGTCAGCCGCCGGAACTTCATCGAGCTGTGCGAGCGGCTGACGGAGGTGGACGAGAAGGCGTTCGAGGAGATGTGGCGCCGGGTGGGCCTGTCCGTGGACTGGAGCCACCTGTACACCACGATCGGCACTCGGGCCAGGGCCGCGTCCCAGCGGGCGTTCCTGCGCAATCTGAGGCGCGGGGAGGCTTATCTGTCCGAGGCGCCGACCCTGTGGGACGTGACCTTCCGGACCGCGGTCGCGCAGGCCGAGCTGGAGAACCGCGATCAGGCCGGGGCGTTCCACCGGCTGGTCTTCCAGGGGCCGGAGGGCCCCCTGCACGTCGAGACGACCCGGCCGGAGCTGCTGCCCGCCTGCGTCGCGCTGGTCGCGCACCCCGATGACGCGCGGTTCCAGCCGCTGTTCGGCAAGTCCGCGCGCACCCCGCTCTTCGACGTCGAGGTGCCGGTCGTCGCGCACCGGCTCGCCGACCCCGAGAAGGGGTCCGGCCTGGTCATGGTCTGCACGTTCGGCGACACCACCGACGTGGTCTGGTGGCGCGAGCTCGACCTGCCGATCAGGGCCGTCGTCGGACGGGACGGGCGGATCGCGCCCGAGGCGCCCGCGGGCGTCCCCGTCGGGCCGTACGCGGAGCTGGCGGGCAAGACCCTGCACGGCGCGCGCGAGCGGATCGTGGAGATGCTGCGCGCCTCCGGCGACCTCGACGGCGACCCCAAGCCCGTGACGCGCCCGGTGAGCTTCTACGAGAAGGGCAGCAAGCCGCTCGAGATCGTCACGACCCGGCAGTGGTACGTGCGCAACGGCGGCCGCGACGAGGAACTGCGCCGCCGCTTCGTCGAGGCGGGCCGGCGGATCTCGTGGCATCCCGCCTACATGCGCACGCGGTACGAGAACTGGGTCGAGGGCCTGAACGGCGACTGGCTGGTGTCGCGCCAGCGCTTCTTCGGCGTGCCGATCCCCGTCTGGTACCCGCTGGACGACGCGGGCGAGCCCCGCTACGACACGCCGCTCGTGCCGGACGAGGCGCTGCTGCCCGTCGACCCGTCCACCGACGTGCCCGAGGGCTACGAGGCCGGGCGGCGCGACGTGCCGGGCGGCTTCACCGCCGATCCCGACATCTTCGACACCTGGGCGACGTCCTCGCTCACCCCGCAGATCGCGGGCCGCTGGACCGACGACGCCGACCTGTTCGCCCGCGTCTTCCCGTTCGACCTGCGGCCGCAGGCGCACGACATCATCCGCACCTGGCTGTTCTCGACGGTCGTGCGCAGCGAGCTGGAGTTCGGCTCGCTGCCCTGGACGAACGCGGCGCTGTCGGGCTGGATCCTCGACCCCGACCGCAAGAAGATGTCCAAGTCCGTGGGCAACGTCGTGACGCCGCTCGGGCTGCTCCAGCAGTTCGGCTCCGACGCCGTCCGGTACTGGGCGGCCAACGGCAGGCCGGGCACGGACACCGCGTTCGACACCGCGCAGATCAAGGTCGGCCGCCGGCTGGCGACCAAGGTGCTGAACGCCTCGAAGTTCGTGCTGGGGCTGCCCGGTGAGGCCGATCCCGAGGCGCTCACGCCGCTGGACCGCGCGATGCTGACCGGCCTGGCCGACGTCGTCGCCGAGGCGACCGCCGCGTTCGAGGACTACGACTACACGCGGGCCCTGAACGTCACCGAGCGCTTCTTCTGGCAGTTCTGCGACGACTACCTGGAGCTGGTCAAGCAGCGCGCCTACGGCGAGGGGCCGGCGTCGGCCGCCGCGCGCTCGGCCCTGCGCAGCGCGCTGGACACCCTGCTCCGGCTCTTCGCCCCGTTCCTGCCCTTCGCCACCGAAGAGGTCTGGTCGTGGTGGAAGGAGGGCTCGGTGCACCGCGCGCCTTGGCCGGAGCCGGGCGAGCGCGGCGGCGACGTGCGAGTGCTCACCGCCACCGCCGAGGCGTTGTCGCAGGTCCGCAAGGCCAAGTCGACGGCCGGGGCGTCGATGCGCGCCGAGGTCGCGGGAGCGGTGCTGCGCGGCGCCGACGCCGGCCTGGTCGCGCGCGGCGACCTCGCGGCGGCGGGCGTCATCACCGACCTCTCCGTCGCCGAGTCCGAAGGGGAGGGCGTGACGGCCGAGGTCGTGCTCGCCTAGCGGTCAGGCCCGTTCGACACCTCACAGGCCCTTGATGAGTTCCTTGGTGAGCTCGGTCAGCCGCCGGCCCGAGACCCGGTAGGACGCCCCCGCCGGGTTGAGGGTCAGCACGACCACGATGTACCGGGACTCGGCGCCGAGGGTGCCGGTCGTGTGCAGGACCGGCCTGCCGAGCCCGAGGTCGGGCCCGGCGGCCGGGACGAAGCGTGAGCCGTTCGCGCACGGGTAGGGCGGGGTGAGCCCGAATCCGGACCAGCCCTGCTTCACCGCGTGCGCGCGCTTGGTCGCCGACGGGATGCCCCAGCTCTGGTCGAACCCGTCGGTGCCGCACTTGGTGGACTTGCCGAGGTGGCCCATGACCGTGTCGCGGACCTTCGGCGCCGCCTCGTCCAGCAGGAACCGGTAGGTCGCGGCGATGTCGGCGGCGCTGATCGCGGTGTAGCCCCAGTAGCCGGGCTGGCTCGCGGGCGGCGGCGCGGAGTCGGCGAGGCCGATCTTCTTCTTCATCCGGGTGACGATCGCGCCCTTGCCGCCGAGGTTCCAGAAGAACGTCGCGCTGTCGTCGTCGCTGGAGCGCAGCATCTTGGCGAATCGCGCGGCGTGCGCGGGCTCGACCTTCCCCTTGCGGCGGCCGAGGTAGTCCAGCGCGATGAACAGCTTGACCACCGAGGCCGACCGCAGCGTCTTGTGCGCGCCGCTCTTGCTGAGCGTCCTGCCGGTCCGCCGGTCGAAGACCACCCAGCGGGCGGAGACGCCGGGCGCGGGCTTCGGCCGCGCGGCGGGCGCGGGCGCCTCGGCCTCGGGGGCCGCGGGGGAGGAGGGCGCCGCGCCGGAGCCCGCGGCGGAGCCCTGCGGGGAGTCCGCCGCGGCGGAGGGCGCGGCGGGGGCGGGCACCGGCCCGGCGCCGCCGCAGGCGGTCGCGGCCGTCGTCAGCAGGGCCAGGGAGGCCGCGACGAGCACGCGGCGGGCGGGCAGGTGGGTCATCCGGGAAACCCTAGTCCCGCCGTCTAGGGTGGGTTCATGGAGCCGGTGGAGGAGGACTGGGCGTCGGCGCTCGCGATCGTGGCGCACCCCGACGACCTGGAATACGGCGCGGCCATGGCGATCGCGCGGTGGACGGCGCAGGGCAAGAAGGTCGTGGAGGTGCTCGCGACCCGCGGCGAGGCGGGGATCCAGACGATGCCGCCCGAGGAGGTCGGCCCGCTCCGGTCCGCCGAGCAGGTCGAGGCGGCCAGGCTCGTCGGGGTGGACACCGTGGAGTTCCTCGACTTCCCCGACGGGATGCTGGAGTACGGCCTGCCGCTGCGCCGCGCCCTCGCCCAGGCGATCCGGAGGCACCGGCCCGAGGTGGTCGTGTCGCTGAACTTCCGGGAAACGTTCGGCCCCGGCACGTACAACATGGCCGATCACCGGGTGCTCGGGCGGGCTGTCGCCGACGCGGTGCGGGACGCGTCGAACCCGTGGGTGTTCCGCGACCTGCCCGAGCCCGCGTGGCACGGCGTCAGGTTCGCGCTGTTCGCCAATTCCCCCGCGGCCGCGCACTTCGTGGACGTCGGCGACCACCTGGAGACGGGTTTGCGCGCGCTCGCCGCGCACCGCGTCTATCTCGCCCACCTGGAGGGCGCGCCGGACCAGGGCGAGATGGTCACCTCGATCGTCGCGGCGGCGGGGCGGGCCGCGGGGGTCGCCCACGCCGTGCCGTTCGAGCGGCTGTGACGCCCCGGCGGCGGTAGGGTTTCCGCCTGGACGCAAAGCCGGCTGGGAGGACGACGGGTGGAACACGGGGCTCACGCCGCAGAGGAGGCGCACGGTGCGCGGTGACGTCGAGGTGCTGATCAAGCGGCTCGATCCGGAACTGCCCGCCCCGTCCTACGCCCATCCGGGCGACGCGGGCGCGGATCTGCACGCGGCCGAGGACGTCGTGCTGGAGCCGGGCGAGCGCAAAGTGGTGCCGACCGGACTGGCCATCGCCCTCCCGAATGGCTTTGCCGCTTTTGTCCATCCGCGTTCCGGTCTGGCGGCTACGCTGGGTGTCACGATCGTCAACGCGCCGGGCACGGTCGACGCCGGATACCGGGGCGAGATCAAGGTGACGCTGCTGAACACCGACCGGCACGGGACGGTCCGCCTCGCGCGCGGCGACCGGATCGCCCAGCTGGTGATCCAGCGGGTGGAGCGGGCGGCTTTCGTGGAAGTCGCGGATCTGCCGGGATCGGCCCGCGGAGCAGATGGTTTCGGCTCCACAGGCGGATACGCTCAGCGGGCGCACTCCTAAGCGCGCATTCGAACGAAGGAGTAGGGAAAGTGGCTTTCGGACGTCGTCGTCAGGACAAGCAGTCGTCGGCGGAGCAGGCCGAGGCCGCCCCGGTCGAGGAGACCGAGGCCGTCCCCGCGACGGGTCCTTGGGACTCCATCGAGGGCACGGCGACCGAGCTGGAGCGGCTGGACTTCGGCGCCCTCCAGGTGCCGATCGGTCCCGGGCTGGAGATCCAGGTCAACCTGGAGCCCACCGAGGTCGACGCGCAGGGCAACCCGCTCAACGGCAAGATCGTCGCGATCACGGTGATCGCGGGGCAGAGCAGCATGCAGCTCCAGGTCTTCGCGGCGCCCAAGCGCTCCGGCCTCTGGGACGACCTGCGCAAGGAGCTCACCGAGGAGCTGACCCAGAACGCGAACGCCGAGGTGCAGGAGGGCGAGGGCCCGTTCGGCACCGAGATCCGCGCGATGGTCCCGGCCCAGCTCACCGCCGAGATGCTCGAGCAGATGCCCGACGAGGTCCGCGCGCAGATCCCGCAGGAGGTCATCGACCAGGGCTTCGCCTGGCAGCCGCTGCGCTTCCTGGGCGTCGACGGCCCCCGCTGGTTCGTGCGCGCGCTGGTCGCGGGCGAGGCGGTGCAGGACGACGAGGCCTTCCAGCCGCTCGGCGCGGTGTTCAGCGAGCTCGTGGTGGTCCGCGGCGATGAGCCGATGCCGCCGCGCGAGGCGCTGGCGCTGAACCTGCCGGCCGAGGCCAGGAACGCCATGGGCGAGCAGGCCGCCGAGGCGGAGGACACGGACGACGACTTCGACCCGTTCGAGCCCGGCGTCCACATCACCGAGACCCGCTGACGGGTCGCTCGGCCCCACGCCCTGTCCCGAGGGCGCGTCCGGAGTTCCCGGCCGCGCCCTCGGTGTCGTCTCAGCGCCGGCCGGGTGCGCCGGTGGACCGCCGGAGGACGAGTTCCGCGGGCAGGAGCGCCGGCTCCGCGGGGCGGCCCTCCAGGACGTCCATGAGGTGGGCCATGGCGAGTTCGCCCATCCGCTCGGCGGGCAGCCGGACCGTCGTCAGCTCCAGCGCCTCGGCCAAGTAGAGGTCGTCGAAGCCGGTGATCGACACGTCGCCGGGGACGTCGAGGCCGAGGTGGCGGGCCGCCTTGTGGGCGCCCGCCGCGAGGGTGTCGTCGTCGCAGACGAGGGCGGTGGGGCGGTCCGGGGAGGAGAGCAGCCGCAGGGCGGTCTCGAACCCCGCGGCGATGCTGATCGCGGCGCGTCCGGTGACCAGTTCCGGCACCTGCTCGGCGAGCCGGAGCGCGCGGCTGCGGAACGTCCACACGTTGATGTCGGCGGCCAGGTGGCCGATCCGGGTGTGGCCGAGGCCGCGCAGGTGGGCGACGATGTCGCCGATCGCCCCCGCGACGTCGAAGTTGACGGTCGGGGCCGGGCCTTCGGGATCGCTGTCCACCATGACGAGGGGGACCGGCCGCCGCATGCCCGCCAGGGAGTTCTCGCCCATGGAGGAGGCGAGCATCCCGTCGATGGCCTCCTGCGGGCCGCTGAACGGCCCGTCGGCCTCCAGGGGCCAGGGGAACACCACGAGGCTGAACCCGTTCTCCACCGCGACCTTCGCGGCGCCGGTGTAGACGGCCGCGAAGAACGGCGCGGTGATCGCGGGGACGACGAGCATGATCGTCCGGGTGCGGCCGAGCCGCAGGTTGCGGGCCGCGGGGTTCGGCCGGTAGCCGAGGCGCTGGGCCGCGTCGCGGACGTTCTGGGCGGTGGCTTCGGAGACGCGGCCTGGCCATTTGCCGCTGAGCACCATCGAGACCGTGGACTGGGAGACACCGGCCGCGGCCGCCACGTCCTTGCTCGTAGGCCGACTGTGTGCTGGCATCACGCCCCTTAGAGTAGATCCGTCGGTGCCGCCCCCATACGTATCACTGATTCTAGTGATACGTATAACCGACGGGTGCCCGGATTTTTTGGGAGAATCATGCGCGTCTATCGCAGTCTGCTGCGAGCCCCCCACGCCGTCCGCCTCCTCGGCGGCACCCTCCTGGGTCGCCTCCCGAACGGGATGGGCGTGCTCGCGATCACGCTGTTCACCCGCGACGAAGGCGGCAGCTGGGCGCTCGCGGGACTGCTGGCCGCCGTCCACGGCCTCGCCGCCGCGTTCGGGCAGCCGGTGCTCGGCCGGCTCATGGACCGGCTCGGCCAGCCGCGGGTGCTGGTGGCCGCCGCGAGCCTGGCGGGCCTCGGGTTCGTCGCGTTCGCGTGGACCGGGATCGGCGCGGTGCCCGCGGCGCTCGCCGCGGTCGCCGTCGCGGGGCTGTTCACCCCGCCCCTGGAGCCGGGGCTCCGCGCGCTGTGGCCGGAGGTGCTCAAGGAGCCCGACCAGGTCCAGGCCGCCTACGCGATGGACGCCGCCGCGCAGGAGCTGCTCTTCACTTTCGGGCCGGTTCTGGTCATCGTCTCCGGCCTCGTCTCCGACACCGCGCCTCTGTACGCGTGCGCCCTCCTGGGGCTGGCGGGCACCCTCATCGTGGCGCTGTCCGGGCCGTCGCGGGCCTGGCGGGGAAGCCCGTCGACGGGGGACTGGGCGGGGGCGCTGCGCTCGCCCGGCCTCGTGGTGATCGGGATCTCCCTCGGGTTCATCGGGCTCAGCCTCGGCGTCTTCAACGTGGGGATGGTCGCCTACGCGGAAGGGATCGGCAGCGAGTCCGCGTCCGGCTGGCTGATGGCCGCCAACGCGCTCGGGGCCCTGACCGGCGGGCTCGTCTACGGCGCCCGGACATGGCCGGGGCGGCCCGCGCGCCGCATCCCGCCGATGCTCGCCGCCCTGACCGCCGGGTACGCGCTGCTGCTCCTCACCCCCGGCCTGCCCCTGATGCTGGTCCTCGCCTACGTCTCCGGGGTCTTCCTGGCGCCGATCCTGGCCTGTGTCTTCGGTCTCGTCCCCGACCTCGCGCCGGAGGGCACCGTCACCGAGGCGTTCGCCTGGATCGTCGCGTTCATGACGGTCGGCGTCTCGGCCGGATCGGCGCTCGCGGGGAAGATCCAGGACGAGGCGGGCACGGTCGCCGCACTGTCGGGCTCCGCTCTCGGGGGGCTCGCCGCGGTCCTCGTGTGCGTCGCCGGCGGATGGCTGCTGACCGTCCGTTCCCCGGTCGGGCCGCGTTTGCCGTAGCCTCTGGAATATGGACGAAGCGCCCGGCAGCGGGCTGCGCGGCTTCCTCCGCCGCCTCGCCTCGAGCAAGGCCGAGATGGAAGCGGAAGAGCTGCGGAAGGACACTGGCGCGGAGGGGGCGACACCCATCGCCTCCTGCGCCGAACGCCGGCGCGCGCATGTCGCGGGTACGCTACGGACGGTGACATTGCGACCGCGAGGCGGCGCCCCCGCTTTGGAGGCCGAGCTCTACGACGGTTCGGACGTGGTGAACCTCGTCTGGCTCGGCCGGCGCAGGATCGCCGGCATCGAGCCGGGCCGAAGGCTCAGCGCCGAAGGCCTGGTGAGCCTCCAGGACGGCCGCAAGGTCATCTTCAATCCCCGCTACGAACTCCGAGGATCCACGTGACCGAACAGGCGGCCAGGGAAGCGGACGAGAACGCCAGGCAGACCGTCGAGGCGGCGGTCCGCACCCAGCTCGCCAAGGCGCTCGGCGGCGGCCGCGGCATCGCCGAGGGCGCGGTGCCCACCGTGCTGTTCACGGTGGCCTGGCTGATCAGCCACAACCTCAAGCTGGCCGTCGGGCTGGGCGTCGGCTCGGCCGTGCTCCTGCTCGTGGTCCGGCTGCTCCAGCGCTCCACCGTGCAGTTCGTCTTCAACAGCCTGGTCGGCATCGGCATCGCCGCGTTCTTCGCGCTGCGCACCGGCAAGGCCGAGGACGCCTTCCTCCCGGGCATCCTCTACAACGCCGTCTATTCGGTCGTGCTCATCGGCTCGATCGTCGCGCGCTGGCCCGTCGTCGGGTTCATCATCGGCTCGGTGACCGGCGACCCGACCGCGTGGCGGCGCGACCCGGCGATCGTCAGGCTGTGCGCGAAGCTGACCTGGCTGCTGGTGCTCCCGTGCGTCCTGCGGGTGGTCGTGCAGTACCCGCTCTACCTCGCCGGGATGGTCGGCTGGCTGGGCACCGCCAAGATCGCGCTGGGCTGGCCGCTCCAGGTCGCCTCGTTCGGCGCGATGGTCTGGGTGCTGGCCCGCGGCCGCACCCCGCTCCCGGGCGACGAGAGCGCCCAGGACGTCGCGGCGCATCTGGAGGGCACCGGGGAAGGCCGGAACCGGGAGAAGCCCGCAGAATGACGCTGAGCCCCCGGGGCGGCCGGAAGCCGCCTTGGGGGCGCGCCGAAATGGCGAACGGCCGCCCTCGGCGGCCGTTCAGGTCAGGGGGAAATCTCCCTAGCGGCGGGCCATCGCCGTCATGACATGGCCCATCAGGCTGATGAGCGTCTGGCGGGTCGACTCGCGTGAGCGCGCGTCGCAGCTGACGACCGGGATCTCCGGGTCGAGGTCGAGGGCGATCCGGATGTCGTCGGCGGTGTAGGGCTTGGCGCCGTCGAAGGTGTTCACCGCGATGATGAACGGCAGGCCGCGCCGCTCGAAGTAGTCGATCGAGGCGAAGCAGTCGGCGAGGCGGCGGGTGTCGACCAGCACGACCGCGCCGAGGGCGCCTTCGGCCAGCTCGTCCCACATGAACCAGAACCGGTCCTGGCCCGGCGTGCCGAACAGGTAGAGCACCAGTCCGGTCCGCAGGGTGATCCGGCCGAAGTCCATCGCCACCGTGGTGGTGGTCTTCCGCTCCACACCGTCGAGGTCGTCGACGCCGATGCTGCGCTCGGTGAGCTGCTCCTCCGTGCGCAGCGGGCGCATCTCGCTCACCGAGGCGACCATCGTGGTCTTCCCGGCGCCGAACCCTCCCGCCACCAGGATCTTGACGGCGAGCTCGGCCTCAGAGGGCCTGGAGTCCATGAATTACCTCTTCGATGATTCTGGTGGTGGGGATCCGGCTGACGGCCGAGGGGGCGCGCACCGTGATCCGACGGTCGGTCAGCAGATCGCCGAGCAGTACTCGCACGACACCGACGGCCAGGTCAAGGGCCGAGGCCAGTTCCGCGACCGTGAGCGGCTGATGGGCGAGCTGGAGAATCGCCTCGTGTTCAGGGGACAGAAGGAGCGAACCGTACACCGGTTCGGTCGTGCGCACCACGAGTGTCATGAGATCGAGATCGGTCCGGTTGCCGGACTCGGTCCGGCCACCCGTCAGCCAGAAGGCCCGGACGATGGGTCCGGCCTCCTCGTCAAGCCACTCGTGCCCCGTCACGGAAGACTCACCGTCCGGGGCTTGGCCGACAGATGCAGGCCGACCCGCGTGACCAGCATCGCCATCTCGTAGGCGATGACGCCCACGTCGGCGGCGGCGTCGGCGAGGACGGCGAGGCAGGCGCCCTGTCCGGCGGAGGTGACGAAGAGGAACGCCTCGTCCATCTCCACGATGGTCTGCCGGACCGCGCCGCCCTTGAACTGCTCGCCGGTGCTGCGGGCGAGGCTCTGGAAGCCCGACGCGAGCGCCGCCATGTGCTCGGCGTCGTCGCGCTGCAGGCCCCGCGAGGCGCCCACGACGAGTCCGTCACTCGACAGGACGACCGCCTGCTTCACCTGCGCGACGCTGTCGACGAGGTTGTTGAGCAACCAGTTGAGATCGCCGGGTTCGGTCATGAGTGCTCCTCGGAGTGCTGAAGGTGATCGTCACCGGACTCGGCGGACTCGACCCGGCCGCGCTCCCAGCCGCGCTGCATGGCCGACATCCGCAACCGGAGGTTATCGGGCGACCGCTCCGGCGGCTCCGGCGCCGCCGTGTTGGCCGCCGCACCGGTGGGCGGCATCGCCGCGGAGGTCGAGACGAGGTCGGCGGGAGCCGCGGGCTCGGCGGGCGGGTCGGCGGGCTCCGCCCCCCGGTTCTTGCGCCGCCGCCGGGGCAGGTCGAGGTGCAGCCCGAGGCTCGGGTCGGCCTCGGCGGCCGGCTCGGCGGGCACGTCAGGCAGGTCGGGCACCGCGTCCTCGGGTAGGGCGGGCGGGACCTCTTCGCGCACGACCGCGACCGGCCGCGGCTCCGCGCCCTGGGCGCCCGCCGCGGCGAACACCCGCTCGGCGCGCAGCGCGGGCGACGGCTCGACGGTCGTGCCCTCCGGGACGTCGGGGGCGAGGAGCTCGCGCGGAAGGAAGACCACGGCGGTGGTGCCGCCGTAGGGCGAGACGCGCAGGGACACCCGGATCCCGTGCCGCTTGGCGAGCCGGCCGACGACGAACAGGCCGAGCCGCGCGGTGTCGGACAGGGTGAACTCCGGCGGCGCGGAAAGCCGCTCGTTGAGCTGCTCGATGACCTCGGCCGGCAGGCCGAGCCCGCGGTCCTCGATCTCCAGCACGTACCCGGCCGCGACGCCCTGGCCGGAGACCTCGATGGCGGTGTCGGGCGGGGAGTACTGGACGGCGTTCTCGATGAGGTCGGCCAGCAGGTGGATGGTGTCGGCCACGGCGGGGCCGACCAGCGCCACGCGCGGCATGGGCAGCACCCGCACCCGTGTGTAGTCCTCGACCTCCGACGCGGCGCCGCGCACGACGTCGACGAGCGGGACGGGCGAGCGCCAGCCTCGGCCGGGCGCCTTCCCGGCGAGGATGACCAGGCCCTCGGCGTGCCGCCGCATGCGGGTCGCCAGGTGGTCGAGCTGGAACAGCCTGCCGAGCTGGTCGGAGTCGTCGGCGTCCCGCTCCATCTCGTCCAGCAGCGAGAGCTGGCGGTGCAGCAGCGCCTGGTTGCGCGAGGCGAGGTTGACGAACACCTCGCGGACGTTGGCCATGGTCGCGGCCTCGTGCAGCGCGGCCTCCAGGACCGCGGCGCGCGCGGAGGTGAACGACCGGAAGATGCGCTCGATCTCGGTGACGCTGAACTGCACGCCGGGCTCGATCTGGTCGCTGTCGACGCGCTGGCCGTTGCGGACCAGCTCGGCCATGACCGGGAGCTGGTCGCGGGTGAAGTCCCCGACGGTGTCGGCGAGGGCGCGGCTCTCGCGGATGAGCCGCCGCGAGACGCGCCAGGCGATGACGATCGACACGACGATCGCGCCGAGGCCGAGGCCGCCCGCGACGCCGATCTCCAGCAGGACCCCGATGGCCACCTTCTCGGCGCGCGAGGTGATGCCGCCGAGCATCTGCTCCTCCAGCGCGAGCAGGCCGCTCTGGACCTTCTCCGCGTTGGCGTCCCAGGCGACCTGCCCGACGGCCCCGGCGGCGCCGCCGCGGGTGATGCGGTCCTCGAACTGCTGGAGGCGCTGGTACTCGATGGTGTTGAGGAACGCGGTGTAGCGGTCGCGGTCGGCCGGGCGCAGCCGGGACAGGGTGTCGGTGTACAGCAGGTCGCGCGCGCCGACGGCCCGCGCCACCTCCTTGCGGTCCCAGGCGCTCACCTCGCCGCCGAGCCGGCCGGCCAGCACCGCGTCCATCCGCGAGAGCTGCTCGCGGGCCATGCCGAGCGACGTCAGCGTGGACACGTCGGCGGCGATGTCGAGGTCGGGCGGCGAGACCGAGCGGTAGATCGCGTACCCGTGGTCGATGTAGGTGCTGAACGAGGTGAGCACCTGCGGCCGGCTGCGCTGGGCGCCCCCGTCGACGACGCTGCGCAGCAGGTCGAGGCCGCCGAGATCGCGCGAGAAGGTGTCGAGCGCGGTGCGGATGTCGCTCTCGATGCCGTCGCGCAGCCCCTGGTCGGTGGTGTTGTGCTCGAAGACGGCGCGGGCGTCGTCGACGGCCTGGCGCTGGAGCGCGAGGTCGTCGGTCGCCCCGGCCTGCGCGCCCGCCAGGACCGCCATCGACGCCATCCGCTCGTTCTGGAGCGCGGCGATGAGGGTCTGGGTGGGGCGCACGACCTGGCCGTCGAGCGACTGCGCGCGGGCGAGCAGCATGCCGTCGCCGAGCGAGGAGAAAGCGGTGAAGGCCCACAACAGCACGAGGGTGGTGAGGGGGACGGCGATGAGCGAGACGATCGCGGATCTGATCGGCTGGCTGCGGGAACGTCGCATGCCCGGCAGTCCTCCGTGGGTTCCGGCGGGGTGGTTCGAAGTACGGCGCTGGGGGGTACGCCGGAGCCTACTACGGGGTGATCTAATGCGCTTCCCCGTGCATATGGCACAAAGTCAGCACGTTACGGGACTACCCTTGCCCCGTGACCGAACTCCCCGATGTGACTCCCGACTCGTTGCCCACCCGGCGCCGTGCCGGTCGTCGCGGCGGACGACACCGCGGCGGCTCCTTCACCTTGCCCTCCGACTCGCCCGCCGTGGTGCTGACAGGTGCGTCGACAGAGGTCATGTCCGAGCTGGCCGACCTCATCGAGGCGGCCCACCCCGGCATCCCGGTGCACGCGGGCGCCGACGAGACCCTCGGCGAGCTGGTGGGCGACCCCGCCGCCGTGGTGGTGCCGCTGCTGCTCGGCCCCGACCGCTCCTTCGAGACCGCGCTGCGCCAGGGCCTGTCCGCACTGCCCGTGCTGGTCTCCGAATCGCTCGGCCCGCACCCGCTGCTCGCCGAGGCGCTGCACCTGCGGCTCGCCGAGGCCGGCCTCGCCCGCGCCGACCGCATCCGCATGATGAGCATGGTGACCGCCGCCGACGGCGTCGTCCTCGGCTGCCGCGCCGCCGACGAGAGCGCCGAGATCACCTCGGTGCTGCTCGCCTCCCGGCTCGCGGTGCCCGTCGTCGCCGCGCCCATCGAGGACCCCGCGGCGCTGGCCGCGGCCGCCGGCGCGCTGCGCGCCAACGGCGCCCAGCGGATCGCGTTCTCCCCGTTCGTGTTCGAGGCCGCCGCCGACGAGCTGGCCAAGGCCGCCGAAGCCGCGGCCGCCGAACCCGCCGCGCCGCTCGGCGGGCACTCCTCGGTGGCGCAGCTCGCGGTCCTGCGCTACGTCGAGGCGCTCGAGGCCATCTACACCGGCGAGTGACGGCCTGACTCGCGCGCCCGGCCTGAGGGCGCGCGGACAGACGGGAGCCCCGGCGCGCGACGCGCGCCGGGGCTCCGTCGTCCTGTCCCGCGGCCCGGCCTAGCGCGAGCTGAGGAGGTCCGCGAGCTCGTCCTCGACGTCCTGGCTGGCCACGAACATCAGTTCGTCGCCCGCCTCCAGGGTGTCGTCGGGAGTGGGGACCAGCACCCGGCCCTCGCGCAGGATCGCCACGAGCGCGGTGTCGCGCGGCCACTGCACCGAGCCGACCCGCTGCCCGTTGAGCGGCGCGTCGTCCGGCAGGGTCAGCTCCACGAGGTTGGCGTCGCCCTGGCGGAACGTCATCAGGCGCACGAGGTCGCCGACGCTCACCGCCTCCTCCACCAGCGCGCTCAGCAGCCGCGGCGTCGACACCGCGACGTCCACGCCCCACGAGTCGTTGAACAGCCACTCGTTCTTCGGGTGGTTGATGCGCGCGACCACCCTCGGCACCCCGTACTCGGTCTTGGCCAGCAGCGACACCACGAGGTTCACCTTGTCGTCGCCGCTGGAGGCCACGACCACCTGGCAGCGCTCGAGCGCCGCGTCGTCCAGCGAGGAGATCTCGCACGCGTCGGCGAGCAGCCACTCGGCGCGCGGCACCATCTCGACCTTGATGGCCTTGGGGTCCTTGTCGATGAGCAGGACCTCGTGCCCGTTCTCCAGCAGTTCCTGGGCGATGGACCTGCCCACCGCGCCGGCCCCGGCGATCGCCACCCGCATGTCAGTCTTCCTCCCGCACCCGTTTGGCCAGCGCCTCGGTGATCTGGTCCATGTCCGCGGCGCGCGCCATCACATGGACGACGTCGCCGTCCTGCACGACGGTGTCGCCGGTCGGCACGACGGCCTCGCCCATCCGGTTGAGGAACGCCACCCGGCAGCCGGGGGCGGCCCGCTCCATGTCGGCCACGCGCGCGCCGATCCACGCGACGTCGGTCTGCACCTCGGCGAGCTTGACGTCGCCGGTCGGGTCGCGCCACAGCGGCAGCGCGCCGTCCGGCAGGAGCCGCCGCAGCATCTGCTCGGCGGTCCAGCGGACCGTGGCGACGGTCGGGATGCCGAGCCGCTGGTAGACCTCGGCACGGCGGGAGTCGTAGATGCGGGCGACGACGTTCTCGACGCCGAACGTCTCGCGGGCGACCCTGGCGGAGATGATGTTGGAGTTGTCGCCGCTGCTCACGGCCACGAACGCCGACGCCTTCTCGATCTGTGCCTCGACGAGCACGTCACGATCGAACCCCATGCCGATCACCCGGCGGCCCTTGAAACCGCCGCGCAGCCGACGGAAGGCCTCGGAGTTCTGGTCGATGATGGCGACCGAGTGCCCCTTGTCCTCCAGGATATGGGCCAGGGTCGAGCCGACCCGGCCGCATCCCATGATGACGATATGCACGACCCGTCCCGTTCTTTGGTCTGGCGTTTCTCTGGTCTAGGCGCTGGATGCGCAGGCTGTAGGGGACAGTATCCCCCTGATCGCGGGAAGCACCGGTCTGGCGACCACGCGGAAACCGGTCGTTCTTCCCGGCGGGGGGAGCCGTACGGAACTCCTGGACAACGGCCGTTAGAGTGGCCTGCTGTGTCCAAGGCCTCTGACGTCCTGAAGCGCGTTTTGCTAGGGCGTGCCCTGCGCAGCACTCAGGCGCACCATCAGCTTCTGCCCAAGCGCATCGCCTTGCCGGTCTTCGCGAGCGACGCACTGTCCTCCGTGGCCTACGCGCCGCAGGAGATCCTCATCACCCTGGGGATCGCCGGTCTCGCCGGGTACGCCTTCACCCCCTGGATCGGCCTGGCGGTGGTCGTGCTGCTGGTCGTCGTCGTGGCGTCGTACCGGCAGAACGTCCGGACCTACACCAGTGGTGGCGGCGACTTCGAGGTCGCCACCACCAACCTCGGCGGGAACTGGGGCCTGGTCGTCGCCAGTGCGCTGCTCGTCGACTACGTCATGACGGTCGCGGTGTCGATCTCCTCGGCGGTCTCCAATCTCTCGGCCTTCACACCGCTGATCGCCGAGCACCGGGTGCTCGTCGCGGTCACCCTCGTGGTGCTGCTCACCGTGCTGAACCTGCGGGGCCTCAAGGAGTCCGGCATCGCCTTCGCGATCCCGACCTACCTGTTCATGTTCGGCATCTTCAGCATGATGGCGTGGGGTTTCATCCGGATGGCCGGCGGTGCGGACCTGGAGTCCGAGTCCGCCCACCTGGAGGTCCACGGCACGGGCGAGGACATCGCCGGGCTCGCGATGATCTTTCTCCTGCTGCGCGCGTTCGCCTCCGGCTGCGCCGCGCTCACCGGCGTCGAGGCGATCAGCAACGGCGTCCCGGCCTTCCGCAAGCCCAAGGGCCAGAACGCCGCGACGACACTGCTCATGCTCGGCGTGGTGGCCGCCACCATGTTCGCCGGGGTGACCGCCCTGGCCTACGTGACCGACGCCAAGTACGCCGACCCGCTGCACGGCAGCCACCTGATCGACCCGGCCACCGGCCGGGACGTCTCGGGTGAGCAGCACACCGTGATCACCCAGGTCGCCGAGACCGTCTTCAGCAACTTCCCGCCGATGTACGTCTTCGTGACGGTCATGACGGCGCTGATCCTGGTCCTGGCCGCCAACACGGCCTACAACGGCTTCCCCGTGCTGGCCTCGGTGCTCGCCCAGAACCGTTATCTGCCCCGCCAGTTGCACACCCGGGGCGACCGGCTCGCCTTCAGCAACGGGATCATCATGCTCGCGGGCGCGGCGATCATCCTGATCTACGCCTTCGAGGCCGACGTCACCAAGCTGATCCAGCTCTACATCGTCGGCGTGTTCGTGTCGTTCACCGTCAGCCAGACCGGCATGGTCCGGCACTGGAACCGGCTGCTGCGGACCGAGACCGACAGCACGGTCCGGCGCCAGATGAAGACCTCGCGGATGATCAACTCGGTCGGCCTGCTCATCACCGGCGCGGTCCTGGTGGTCGTGCTGATCACCAAGTTCTCGCACGGGGCCTGGATCGTCTGCATCGCGATGCCCGCGCTGTTCATCCTCATGCGCGGCATCCGGGCGCACTACGACAGGGTCGCGCGAGAGCTGGAGCCGGACGGCGCGGAGACCACGCTGCCCTCGCGCACCCACGCGATCGTGCTCGTCTCCAAGATCCACAAGCCGACCCTGCGCGCGCTCGCCTACGCCAGGGCCAGCCGCCCGTCGATCCTCGAGGCGGTCAGCGTCGCGGTCGACGCCGACGAGGCCGAGCGGCTGCGCGACGAGTGGGACGCCCTGGACCTGCCCGTCCCGCTCAAGGTCCTCGACTCGCCCTACCGCGAGATCACCCGCCCGGTCCTGGAGTACGTGAAGAACGTCCGCCGCAAATCCCCCCGCGACGTCGTCGCCGTCTACATCCCCGAATACGTCGTCGGCCACTGGTGGGAGCACATCCTCCACAACCAGAGCGCCCTGCGCCTCAAGGGCCGCCTCCTCTTCCAGCCGGGCGTCATGGTCACCAGCGTCCCGTGGCAACTCGCCTCCTCCGACCGCCTCAAGGGCCGCGTCGAACGCCCCGCCCCCGGCGCCGTCCGGCGAGGGGACCTGGAATAGCGCACTAGAATCGCGGAACGTGACTGCTACGGATCTCCTCGAACTCGAAGTCGGCAACGTCGGCCATGGTGGCTTCTGTGTCGCCCGGCATGAGGGGAAGGTCGTTTTTGTTCGGCACGCCCTTCCCGGGGAGCTGGTGCGGGCCAGGGTGACCGAGGAGACCAAGACCTTCCTGCGGGCCGACGCGGTGGAGATCATCAAGCCGTCTCCCGACCGTGTCACGGCGCCGTGCGAGTACGCGGGGCCCGGGCGGTGCGGCGGCTGCGACTGGCAGCACGCGGCCCTGCCGGCGCAGCGCGTGATGAAGGGCGAGGTCGTCGCCGAGCAGCTCCGCCGGCTGGCGGGGATCGACCGGCCCGTCCACGTCGAGGAAGTGGCGGTCCCCGCCCTGTACACCGAGGACGGCGAGCCCCTCGCGGCGCCGCCCGGACTCGGCTGGCGCACCCGCGTCCAGTTCGCGGTCGACGCCGACGGCGGCGTGGGCCTGCGCAAGCACCGCTCGCACGAGCTCGAGTACATCGACCGCTGCCTGATCGCGCACCCCGGGGTGGAGATGATCGGCATCGAACGGCACATGTGGCCCGGCGCGTCCGGCGTCGAGGGCGTGGTGTCGGCCGGGACCGGCGACCGCCTCGTGGTGATCTCCGAGCCCAAGGGCAAGCGCGGCCGCCCCGTGCGGGTGCCTCAGCTCGACGTGCCCGTCCGGGTCGTCAAGCCCGAGCGGCCGCAGTTCCGCCAGCAGGAGCGCCCGCAGCCCGGCGCGCGCCGCCCCGTCGTGCCGTTCGTGCGCGAGGAGGCCGCGGGACGCCTCTGGCAGGTCACCGGCAGCGGCTTCTGGCAGGTCCACCCCGCCGCCGCCGACACCCTGGTCAAGGCGGTCATGGACGTCCTGGAGCCCCGGCCGGGCGAGATCGCCCTCGACCTGTACTGCGGCGTCGGCCTGTTCGCCGGGGTCCTCGGCGAGGCGGTCGGCCGCGACGGCCTGGTCGTCGCGGTCGAGACCGGCAACCAGGCGGTGCGGGACGCCAAGTTCAACCTCAAGGACCTGACGAACGTCAGCGTCGAGCAGGGCAAGGTCGAAGAGGTCCTGCCGACGCTCGAGTTCGGCGCGTCCGCCGGGCCCGTCAGGCCCAAGCCGGGCAAGGCGCAGCCCAAGCGCGGCGCCGCGCAGGGCCACCGGGGCGGCTCGCGGGTCCGCGGCGCCGACATCACCGTGCTCGACCCGCCGCGCGCGGGCGCCGGGGAGAAGGTCGTCGACGAGATCGCGCGGCGCACCAACCGGAAGATCGCCTACGTGTCGTGCGACCCTGCGACGCTGGCCCGCGACCTCAAGTACTTCTCGGCCCGCGGCTGGACCCTGGAGAGCCTGCGCGCCTTCGACCTGTTCCCGCAGACCAGCCACGTCGAGTGCGTGGCGTCCCTCGTCAGGGACTGACGAGAACGGCGGCCGCCGGAGATCGGCGGCCGACGTGCGCTCCCCGACCCCCAGGAGGGCTTGGATGAGACGGTTTCCCGACGGGTTCGTCTGGGGCGCCGCCACGGCGGCGTACCAGATCGAGGGCGCTGTGGCCGAGGACGGCAGGGCGCCCTCCATCTGGGACGGCTTCGGCCCGATCCTGAACGGCGACACCGGTGAGACGGCCTGCGACCACTACCACCGGTACGCCGAGGACGTCGGGCACCTCGCCGACCTCGGCGTCGGGTCGTACCGGTTCTCCGTCTCCTGGCCGAGGGTGCTGCCCGACGGCAGGCCCGAGCGGCGCGGTCTGGACTTCTACTCCCGCCTGGTGGACCTCCTTCTGGAGCGGGGCATCGCCCCGGCCGTCACGCTCTACCACTGGGACCTGCCTCGCGCGCTTGAGGAGCGCGGAGGCTGGCTGAACAGGGACACCGCGCACAGGTTCGCCGAGTACAGCGCGCTCGTGGCCGACACCTTGGGCGACAGGGTCGACACCTGGATCACCCTGAACGAGCCGTGGTGCGCGGCCTTCCTCGGCCACGGGTCGGGCGAGCACGCCCCGGGCCGCCGTGACTCGGCGTTCGAGGCGGCCCACCACCTGAACCTCGCGCACGGCCTGGCCGCCCCGCTGCTCCCCGGCCGCAAGGGGATCACGCTGAACCCCCACGTCGTCTGGGGCCCCGACGAGGCGGCCGTCCGCCGTGCCGACGGGATCTCCAACGGCGTCTTCGAAGGTCCGCTCCTGGGCGGGGGCTACCCCTCGAGCGTGATCGCCGACACCGCCCACCTCACCGACTGGTCGTTCGTGAAGGACGGCGACGAGGCGGTCATCAAGGCGCCGGTCGACTTCCTCGGCGTCAACTACTACTCCGTGACGGTCGTCGAGCCGGGCGGCAAGGGCAAGCCCTCGTGGCCGGGCTGCGAAGACCTCAAGTTCTCCTCGGCCCCGGGCGAGCGCACCGACATGGGCTGGTCGATCGTCCCGCAGGGCCTGACCGAACTCCTGCTGCGGCTGTCCCGCGAGAACCCGGGCCTGCCCCTCGTCGTCACCGAGAACGGCGCGGCGTACCCCGAGCCCGTCCACGACGACCGCCGGATCGCCTACCTCCACGGCCATCTGGCCGCGGTCCTCGACGCGATCGACGCGGGCGCCGACATCGGCGGGTACTACGTCTGGTCCCTGCTCGACAACTTCGAGTGGGCCTTCGGCTACGCCAAGCGCTTCGGCATCATCCACGTCGACTACGCGACCCAGGAGCGCACCTGGAAGGACAGCGCCCGCTGGTACCGCGACGTGGTCGCCGCGGGAGCCCTGCCCGGCGCCTGAACCCCGGACCGCGCGGGTCCCGGGTGTCGGCGGCCCCGCTCACGCGGGCGCGGCCGCCCGCCCGCCGACAGGTTCGCGCGGATCACCGCGCTGGTCCCCGAGCCGACCGCGGGGGAGAGCGCGGAGCGCTTCGAGTTCGGCCTCGAGGTCTTCCTGCGCGGCCTGGAATCGTCCATCCGCCGGTGAGCGCCCCTTTTCGTGCGAAAGGAGGCGCGCACCGGCCGGGGCGCGCTCAGCAGCGCTTGAAGTCCGACTTCGCGTTGTTCCAGGTGCAGCCGTCGACCCGTGCGTTGGACGGGTCGAAGAGGTAGGCGGCGCCCTTGGTGTTGGGCCAGGTGTGCTTGCGCAGGCCCTGGTAGACGTACTTCACGGTCTTCTTTCCTTCGCCCATGCGCATGGTGACGCTCTTGCCGGGCTGGACCCAGACGCCGCGGGCCGGGAAGTAGAAGATGTACTTGGAGTCGCCGAGCCGGGAGGTCTGACCGAGGGTCCAGCCGGCGAGGTTGACCTTCTTGCCGCTCTTGTTGGTCACGACGACGTACTCGCCGTTGACGTTCTTCTTGGTGTCCTTGCCCTGGGCGTCGTACCGAACGTAGGTGATCTGCACGTTCGGGGCGGCCTCGGCGGGGGCGGCGAGCAGCGCCGCCAGCGGGAGGGCGACGGCCAGGGCACCGATCAGGGGCGTGCGCATCGGCGGTTCGGCTCCGATCTTGTCCGGGGGATTCAGCAGACTAGCGGCAACGTAAGGGAAATGTCGTCCATGGGGTGGGATGTTCACCGGGACGCCGAAGGGGCGGCGCGCCGTGCGCGCCGCCCCTTCCGGGAGCCGACTATGGTGCTCCGAGCCGCTGAGCGGGGGTGCTCAGGTGGAGAAGAGCATCCCGAACAGGCTCGGTCCGTGGTGGTGCCGGTGCGGGGCGTGGTGGGCCCCCCAGCCGGGCTGCGCGACGGGCGGGGGCGGCGACTGGCGCCACTGGCTCTCGATGCGCGCGAGGGTCTCCAGCTCGCCATAGTCGAGGAAGATCCCCCGGCACATGTCGCACTGTTCGATGTGGACCCCGTTACGGTCGAAGGTCCGCATCGTGCCCCGACACTTCGGGCACTGAAGCATGTTCCGCCACCTTTCCCTCGCGGCTCTGGCCGCTACAGGCGTCTTTGCGCAGCTTGATTGTGAGGGCACCTTACGCCATCAAGCATTGCGTGAGCTGCTAATTCGGTCACAAGCGTCGATAAGGGTCGTCTCGTACTCGTTGAGCGTCCGTCCCTCGTCCACAGCCTTTGAGACGCACCGGGCGGCCGTTTGGATCGCCAGAGCTTGCGCGGGAATGTCCAATCTGGCCCACGGGTCAGGTCCGAGGTCGGTACCGCCGGCGGACAGATAGGCGTGCAGGAACCTCGACCACACCTCGTCGGGCAGCACCCCCGCGGCGAACAGGGCGGCGGGACGGGCCAGGTCCCAGACCGGATCGCCGTGCCCGAGGTCGTCGATGTCGATCAGCCGCCAGCCGCCGCCGCACCGCACGAGCTGGCCGAGGTGGAAGTCGCCGTGGACCAGCCGCGCGGTCCCGGGGGCCTCCAGGACGTCCGGGAGGGTCGCGTAGGCCCGCAGGATCGTCCGGGCCGCGGGGGAGTCGGGCAGCGGCCGGGTCAGCACCTCCCGCACTCGCAGCGGCGCGCCCTGCGGGGGCAGCCCCGCCGGGACGGGCAGCGCGTGGAGGCGGGCCAGGAGCCGTCCGGCCTCCTCCCAGGGGGCGCCGAACGGGTCGGCGGGGTCGACCGGCTCGCCGGCGGGCCAGACCGACACGGTCCGCCCGTCGACGGGGTCGGGCACCCGGATCGGGGGGAGCAGGAGCCCGGGGTGCCCGGCGGCCACGGCGGCCCTGGCGGGCAGGTCCGTCGTCTCGGCCCGGTGCGCCTTGGCCACGACCCCGCCTACCCTGACGACCAGGACGTCGCCACGCGCGTAGAGCACCGCCGCCTCGCCCGTTCCGCCCGATTCGCGGGCGAGTGCGGTGAGCTGTTCGATCACCGGGTGAGTCAATCACCTCATCCCGCCTTGCGGGAGAAGTAAGGAGAATGCGGGTGATCGCGGGAATTTCGCGCTACGTTGAACAGATCGCGCCGAATACCCGTCGGGCCGCAGTCCGTCGGTTGGTGTGACGAGCCTCGCATTGAGTAAGCTCGCTCGAACGCTGCACCCTGCCCTAGGAGTTGAAGAGACAGTGCCCGGTCCCCACGAGCCGGAGGCGGAGACCCTCACCCTCGCGCGCGGCGCCGGACCCTGGCTGGTTCCCGGACTGGTGGGTGCGGCGGGCGCCGTCCTGCTGACCCGGCGGTCACGGTACCGCGGCCTGGTCGCCGCCGCAGCCACGGCGACGGCCGCAGGCCTGACCTGGTTCTTCCGGGACCCGCCGCGCAGCGGCGAGGGCCTGATCCTCTCCGGCGCGGACGGCGTGGTGCAGAGCATCACCCCGTGGCCCGACGGCCGCACCCGGGTCGCGGTCTTCATGAGCCCGCTGGACGTGCACGTCAACCGGGCGCCGATCGCGGGCAAGATCCTCTCGGTCGACCACATCGAAGGCGGGCACGTCCCCGCCTTCAACAAGGACAGCGACCGCAACGAGCGCGTCGTCTGGCGGTTCGACACGGCGGTCGGCGAGATCGAGTGCGTGCAGATCGCGGGCACCGTCGCCCGGCGGATCGTGCCCTACCTCGAAGAGGGCGTCTCGGTGGAGCAGGGCGAGCGGCTGGGCCTGATCCGCTTCGGCTCGCGGTTCGACACCTACCTCCCGGCCGGGCTCGTCCCGGCGGTGGCCGTCGGTCAGAAGACCCGGGCCGGTGAGACGCACCTTGTCTGCGGCTGAGAGCGAGACCGCCGGTACGGAGCGCCTGTCGCCCGCCGACTTCCTGACGCTCGGCAACGCCCTCTGCGGCATCGCCGCCCTGCGCAGCATCATGGTGCAGGGCAGCTTCTCGGGCACCGAGAGCCGGCTGTTCGCCGGTGCGGTCCTGCTCATGCTGATCGGCGCCGTCTGCGACCTGTTCGACGGGCGGATGGCCCGGCGCTGGCGCAGCACCCCCTACGGCCCGCACCTCGACAACCTCGCCGACGTGATCACCTTCGGCCTCGTCCCCGCCGCGATGACCCTCGCCTGGGTCGGTTTCGACGACGACTGGGCGATGCCCGCGATGGTGGCCGCCGCCGGGTTCTTCCTGGCGATCGTGGTCCGGCTCGCCCGGTACGTCACCGCGGCTCCCGAGCCGGGGATCTTCCGCGGCATGCCCGCCCCGCTGTGCGCCTTCACGGTGGTCTCGATCATCGTGCTGGAGCCCCCGGTGCCGATGGCCCTCGCGGCGATCGCCTGTGTGGCGCTGCTCGCGGTCAGCCGCCTGCCGTTCCCCAAGCCCTCCAGCCGGTCCCTCGCCGGGATCATGGTCGTCTGGGCCGCCTGCGGCGCCCTCTCGATCGTCGCCTGGGCGGCGGGCCTGCCCGGCGGCACCACCGGCATGCGCTTCACCGCGGCCTCCGAGCTCTTCGCCGCCTGCCTGATCCCGCTGATCATGCTCAAGCTCCGGCACACCATGCGGGATCAGTTCGCGCCGCATGCCACCCGCCGCCGCACCCTGCCCCGCCCCCGGCGCGTCTCCGTCCGCCGCCCCGGCGCGCAGCGCCGCGTGCGCATCAGGCGCTAGTCCCGGCTCCAGGAAGCCCCGGCCATCGGCCGGGGCTTTTTTCTTTCGCCGGGCGGGCTCCCGGAGGAATAGTGGTGCAGGCAGGTTTGTTCATGGTTGAATAGTTGAACGTTCAAACTTGAGTTCCGGGTAGGGGATGCGCGATGAGCGACACGCAGACGACGTCGAGGATGCCGGCGCTGTACCTGAGCCACGGGGCGCCGCCCCTCGCCGACGACCCGCTGTGGCCCGGCCAGCTCGCCGCGTGGGCCGCGGACCTGCCCCGGCCCGAGGCGGTGCTCATGGTGTCGGCGCACTGGGAGGACGCGCCCCTGGCGATCGGGGCGACCCGGACGGTCCCGCTCGTCTACGACTTCTGGGGATTCGACCAGCGGTACTACCAGGTGCGGTACCGAGCGCCCGGCGCCCCCGGGCTCGCCGCCCGCGTGCGCGCCCTGGTCAAGGGCGCCCAGGACGTCCCGGACCGGGGCCTCGACCACGGGGCCTACGTGCCGCTCGTGGAGATGTACCCCGACGCCGACGTGCCCGTGCTCCAGATCTCGCTGCCGACGCTCGACCCCGCCGGCCTCTATGAGATCGGCCGGAAGCTCGCGCCGCTGCGCGACGAGGGCGTCCTGATCATCGGAAGCGGGTTCTTCACGCACAACCTGCGCGGGCTCGACCCAGGTCTGGGCGTCGACCAGGCCCCCGGCTGGTCGAAGGAGTTCGACGCGTGGGGCGCCGAGGCCCTGGCCGCCCACGACGTCGACGGCCTCATCGACTTCCTGCACAAGTCGCCCGCCGGCCGGCTCGCGCACCCCCGCACCGAGCACTTCGCGCCCCTGTTCGTCACCCTCGGCGCCGCCGCCGACGAACTCGACACCCAGCGCTCCACCATCGACGGCTTCTGGATGGGCCTCTCCAAGCGCTCGCTCCAGGTCGGTTAGCCGTGCTCTCGGCCCCGCTGAGCGCTCGGGGCGCGGCTCGTGGAGCGGCGGACGACGAGTTCGGGGCGGTAAAGGAGTTCGGTGCGGGGGACGCGGTTGCCGCCGATCTCCTCGAGGAGCTGGCCCGCGGCGGCGATCGCCATCTCCCGGACGGGCTGGCGGATCGTGGTGAGGGCCGGGTCCAGGTAGGGGATGAGGGGGGAGTCGTCGAAGCCGACGACCGAGACGTCCTCGGGGACCCGCAGGCCCCGCTGGCGGACCGCCCGGATCGCCCCGATCGCCATGATGTCGCTGCCGCAGCAGATCGCGGTGCAGCCCCGGTCGAGTAGCTGCGCCGCCGCGGCCTGGCCGCCCTCCAGGGTGAACAGCGAGGTGGCGATCAGCCGCTCCGGCTCGGTCTCGCCCAGCAGCGCCTTGACGGCCCGCGCGAACCCCTCGGCCTTGCGGATCGACGGCACGAACCTCGCCTGTCCGACGGCGAGCCCGATCCTGGTGTGGCCGAGTGAGACCAGGTGCTCCACCGCCATCTCGACCGAGGCGACGTCGTCATTGGAGACGAACGGGGCGTCGATCCCGTCCCGGTACCCGTTGACCAGGACCAGGGGCAGGCCCTGGTCGGTGAGCCGCTTGTAGCGGCCG
This sequence comes from Actinocorallia herbida, assembly GCF_003751225.1. NCBI lineage: Bacteria > Bacillati > Actinomycetota > Actinomycetes > Streptosporangiales > Thermomonosporaceae > Actinocorallia > Actinocorallia herbida. The sequence goes on along the minus strand of NZ_RJKE01000001.1, from coordinate 7,461,358 downwards.
AGGTCGGCGGTGGAGTCGGCGTGCATGCCGCTGACCACGATGATCCCCGCGACGTCACGTTCCAACAGGAGCTCGGTGTAGTCGTCCTCGCGGACGCCGCCGGGCGTCTGGGTACAGAGCACCGCGGTGTACCCGGACATGACCAGCGCCGACTCCAGGGTCTGCGCGAAGACCGGGAAGACGGGGTTGGTCAGTTCGGGGAGGATGAGCCCGATCAGCCCGGCCCGCTGCTGGCGCAGCCGGGGCGGGCGGTCGTAGCCGAGGACGTCGAGCGCCCCCAGCACCGCCTGCCGGGTGCCGGGGGATACGCCGGGTCTGCCGTTGAGCACGCGGCTCACGGTCGCCTCGCTGACCCCTGCCTGAGCCGCGATGTCGGCCAGCCGTGTCGCCATGATCCGTAATTTACCGTTCGCCGAGGTCGGCGCGGACTTCCGTCCACCAGATCGCCGCGTCGGACGGCAGCGTCACGTGCCCGTCCTCGACCGTCAGGGGGACGCTGGAGACCGCGATCCCGCCCGCCACCGGGATCCGGACGGGCGCGGCGCCGAAGTTCACCGCGCAGCCGAAGCCGGGCTCGCGACGGAGCCGCAGGACGCCTTCGGGGGCGTCCTCCCACACGAGGGCGCCGTCGCCGAGCGCGGGGGAGTCCCGCCGGAAGGCCAGGGCCGCCCGGTACAGGGCGAGGGTCGAGGCCGGGTCGGCCTCCTGCGCGGCGACGGACAGACCCGACCACGAGGCCGGGATGGGCAGCCAGGTGCCTTCACCCGTCCCGAACCCGAACGGCGGCACGTCGCCCGACCACGGCAGCGGCACCCGGCAGCCGTCGCGTCCGGCGTCGTCGCCCCGGCCGAGCTGCGGGTCGACCAGGAACTCCGGTGGCAGGTCGAGGACCTCGGGAAGACCCAGCTCCTCGCCCTGGTAGACATAGGCCGATCCGGGCAGCGCCAGCATGAGCAGCGCCGCCGCCCTGGCCCGGCGCAGGCCGAGTTCGCCGTCGCCGAACCGGGTGACGTGCCTGCGCACGTCGTGGTTGGACAGCACCCACGTGGTAGGCGCGCCGACCGCCTCGGAGGTCCCGAGCGAGACGTCGATGACGTCGCGCAGTGCCGCGGCGTCCCAGCCGGTCCCGAGGTAATGGAAGTTGAACGCCTGGTGCGCCTCGTCCGGCCTGACGTACCGGGCCAGCCGCTCGGGCGTCGACGCCCACGCCTCGGCCACCGCGATCCGCTCGCCCGGGTAGGAGTCGAGCAGCGCCCGCCAGCCCCGGTGGATCTCGTGCACGCCGTCCTGGTCGAAGTAGGGCAGCGGATCGGTGCCGAGCATCCGGGACTGGTCGCCGTGCCCGACGTCCGGGAGGCCCGCCTTCTTGACCATGCCGTGCGCGACGTCGATCCGGAACCCGTCGACGCCCAGGGCCAGCCAGAACCGGAGGATGTCCTCGAACTCGGTGTGGACCTCCGGGTTCTCCCAGTTCAGGTCGGGCTGTTCCGGCGCGAACAGGTGGAGGTACCACTGGCCGTCGGGGACCCGGGTCCAGGCGCGGCCGCCGAACACCGACTCCCAGTCGTTCGGCGGCTCGGCCCCGTCGGGGCCCCGGCCGTCGCGGAAGTGGTAGCGGGCGCGCTGGGGCGAGCCCGGCGCGGCGGCGAGGGCCGCGGTGAACCAGGCGTGCCGGTCGGAGGTGTGGTTCGGCACGACGTCGACGATGATCCGCAGGCCCAGGCCGTGCGCGTCGGCGATCAGCGCCTCGGCGTCGGCGAGGTCGCCGAACAGCGGGTCGACCTCGCGGTAGTCGGCGACGTCGTAGCCGAAGTCCGCCATCGGCGAGCGGTAGAACGGCGTGAGCCACACCGCGTCGACGCCGAGCGCCGCGAGGTACGGCAGCCGTGCCCGGATGCCGGGCAGGTCGCCGATGCCGTCGCCGTCGCCGTCGGCGAAGCTGCGGACGTAGATCTGGTAGATCACCGCGTCGCGCCACCACCGCGTGGCGACCGTGGAGCCCTGCATGGTGTCCCCCCAAGGACGATGTGTGCGGGTGTGGAGAGCGGCCGCGGCGTCGCCGCCGCGGCCGCGGGCTACTTGACGCCGCCGGCCGTGAGGCCCACGACGATCCGGCGCTGGAAGACCAGCACGACGATGACCAGGGGGACGGTCACCACGACGGCCGCGGCCATCTGGGTGCCGAACGGCTGGTCGAAGCCGCGCATGCCGGTGAACTTGGCGATGGCCACCGTCGCGGTCTGCATGCTCTTCTCGTTGACCATGCTGAACGCGATGATGAACTCGTTCCACGCCATGAAGAAGACGAGGATCGCGGTGGTGAACACGCCGGGAGCGGCGAGCGGAATGATGATCTTGCGGAAGGCCTCGCCGCGTGTGCAGCCGTCGGTCATCGCCGCCTGCTCCAGCTCGAACGGGAGCTGGCGGAAGAACACGGTGAGGTTCCAGACCGCGAGCGGCAGCGCGAACCCCAGGCTCGGCACGATCATCGCCTGGTAGGTGTTGATCCAGTCGATGTCGATGAACAGCTTGAGCAGCGGCACCACCTGGGAGATGCCGGGGAACATCGACGTCGCGACGATCACGCCGAGCACCGCGTTCTTGAAGCGGAAGTCGAGCCGGGCGAGGGTGTAGGCGGTGAAGACCGCGACGAGCAGGGTGAGGGCCGTGGTGACGCCCGCGACGAGCAGGCTGTTGGCCAGCGCCCTGCCGAACATGTTGTCGGGGTCGAAGACCGCGCGCAGGTTCTCGGTCGACCAGGGCGCGGGCCACGGGCTCGAGTCGAACTGGTCCTGCGGCCTGCGGAAGGCCGACACGACCATCCAGTAGAACGGCGCGAGGCAGAAGACCGCGACGAAGGCGAGGCCCGCGTAGTTCAGGACGCGCTTCATGCCTTGGCCCCCTTCTTCCCGGTCGTCTTGCGGACGCGGGCCTCTCCGATGACGTCGGCGCCGGCCAGCTTGATGAACGCGTAGGCGATCAGCGCGATGTAGACGAACAGCAGCGTCGCGTAGGCGGTGGCCACCCCGTACCTGAGGTTGCCGGCCTCGGACCAGGCGAGCATCGACAGCGTCTCCACCGACTCCTTGTTGGCGCCGATGAGCACGAACGGCAGGTCGAACATGCGCAGGGTGTCGAGCAGGCGGAACAGGACGGCGACGGCGAGCGCGGGCTTGATGAGCGGCAGCGTGATCCGGCGGAACTGCTGCCAGGCGCTCGCCCCGTCGACCCGCGCCGCCTCGTAGACGTCCTGCGGGATCATCTGGAGGCCCGCGAGGGCGAGGAGGCCGATGAACGGAGAGGTCTTCCAGACCTCGGCGATGATCACCGCGACCTTCGACTGCCAGCCGTCGGCCGTCCAGAGGATCTCCTGGTGCAGGAGCGTGTTCGCGACGCCGTCGGGCTGGAAGATCCAGCGCCACAGCAGGCCGGACATCGCCGTCGGCACGGCCCACGGCACCAGGACGCTCGCGCGCACCAGGCCCCGGCCGCGCAGCGCCTGGTGCATGATCAGCGCCAGGCAGACGCCGATCACCGTCTCCAGCACGACGGCGGTCGCGGTGAAGAACGAGGTGTTGAAGAACGCGTTCCAGAATGCGTCGCCCCGTTCGCCGCGGAACAGCGCGGTGTAGTTGTCGAGGCCGACGAACCGCTCGCCCTCGGTGACGAAGCCGTCGACGAGGACTTCGTCCTTGTTGTACAGGGACTGGCGGATGCCCGCCAGCACGGGGTAGCCGACGATGAGCGCCAGCACGAGGAAGGTCGGGGACAGCAGCAGCAGCGCGAAGCGCCGGGACGAGCGGGCGCCCTGGCCGCGGGCCTTCGCGCCGGGACCCGGGACGGCGGTGGCCGTCTCGGTGGTGGTGGGGGTCGCCATTCTCTTCTCCAGGTTCCTCTCCAGAGCGCCGGGGAGGGGCCGCGGAGCACGGCCCCTCCCCGGCGGGGGCTCACTGGGTGAGGGTCTCCAGCTTGGCCTGGAGCTCGCTCAGCGCCTGGTCGGTGGGCTTGTCACCGTTCAGCGCCGCGTAGGCGGCCTCCTGGATGGCGGTGGTCACGTCGCCGTACTTGACGACCTTCGGACGGCCCTGGGCGTTCTCGATCGCGGTCTTCAGGGACGGCATGTACGGGAACTTCGCCACGATCTCCGCGTCGTTGTAGAGCGCGGCGACCGACGGGGCCTTGCCGATGACGAGCGCGTTGGCCTTCTGGACCTCCGGGGACGCCATGTACTTGATGAAGTCCAGCGCGGTCGCCTTGTTCGGGGCGAACGCGGAGATGGCGAAGTCGTGCCCGCCGAGGGTGGAGACGCCGGGGCCGTTGGAGCCGGGCAGCGGGGCCACGTCGAACTTGCCCGCGACCTTCGACTCCTCCTTGTTGCTGGCCGAGGCGTACTGGTAGGGCCACTGGCGGTGGAAGAGCAGCTTGCCGGCGTTGAAGTCGGCCCGGCCGAGCTCCTCGGTGTAGGTGATGGCCTTCTTGGCGATGTGGCCGTCCTTGAAGGCGTTCACCAGGACGTCGAGTCCGGCCTTGGCCTCGGGGGTGTTGACGGTCGGCTTGCCCTGCTCGTCGACGACGGCGCCGCCCGCGGCGTTGATGGCCTCGGAGGCGTTGACGGTGAGGCCCTCGTACTTGTCGAACTGGCCCGCGTAGCAGTCGATGTCCTTGGCCGAGGACACCTTCTCCTTGACGGTGTCGCACGCCGCGAACAGCTCGGTCCAGGTCGTCGGGGCCTTGTCGATGCCCGCCTCGGTGAGCAGGTCCTTGCGGTAGTAGAGCAGGCCCGCGTCGGAGTCGATCGGGACGCCGTAGAGCTTGCCGAGGTACCGGCCGGTGTCGACGGTCGGGGCGAGCAGGTCGGCGATCGGCAGCTCGGCCTCGGGCAGCTCGACGACCCAGCGGTTGGCGGCGAACTCGGCGGTCCAGACGACGTCGAGGTTCAGCACCGTGTAGGCGTCGGACTTCACCTGGGCGTTCTGGACCATCTGCTGGCGCTGCTCGTCGGCCTTGTCCGACAGCTCGATGACCTTGACCGGTTCATCGGGATGGGCGGCGTTCCAGGTGTCGATCTGCTTCTGGAGGTTGCCTGAGGTGTCCTTCCCGGTGACGAAGGAGATCTCGCCGCGGCCCTCCAGGGCCGTGGACGCCTTCGGATCGGTGTCGTTGTCACTTCCGCCGCCACAGGCAGCGAGCACGAGGGCGAGGCCGGTGATGGCACCGATCATGGGGATGCGCCGCATGTGCTTCCTCCTAGGGGGTCATCTCGCGATGACGGGGTAGATGAGGGGAACCGACCCCGGACGCTAGTCCAGATGTTGCAAGAATGTAAATAGTCTTGCTGAAAGATTTCTGCAAGAGCTTGCAAGTCTTGCGAGGCCTGCGCAGGAAGGGGTTGCGCCGGACACCGAAAAGGCCTCTCATAGAGAGGCCTGTGTCTTGCGGGGCTTACGGGGGAAGCGCCTACAGCGCGGCGTCGACGGCCGCGGGCGCGAGGATGTGGTCGAGGATCATGGTCGCGCAGCCCAGCAGGCCCGCGTCGTCGCCGAGGACGCTCGGCTCGATCCGCAGCCTGCGCGTCGCCATGGCCGCGGCCCGCTGGTAGACGCTCTCGCGGACGCCCGCGATGAGGTTCTTGCCGGAGAGGTCCCCGCCCAGCACGACCACCGCGGGGTTGAGGATGTTGACGGCGGCGGCGACGACCTCGCCGATCCTGCGGCCCGCCTCGCGCAGCACCGCGACGGCCTCCAGATCGCCCGCGCGGGCCAGCGCGGCGAGTTCCGGCAGGTCCTTGGCCCGCCCGCCGAGCTGGGCGAGCAGCGCCGCGCCCCCCGCGACGGTCTCCACGCAGCCGACCGTGCCGCAGCCGCACAGCAGGCCGTCGGACACGGGGATGTGGCCGATCTCCCCGGCGCCGCCGTACGCGCCGCGCTGGAGACGCCCGCCGGAGATGACCCCGGCTCCTATCCCGGTCGACGCCTTGACGAACAGCAGGTCGGAGACGTCGTTGCGGACCCGGTGCTCGCCCAGGGCCATGACGTTCACGTCGTTGTCGATGTGCACCGGTACCGGGAAGACCTCCCGCACCGCCTTGACGACGCGTTCGTCCTCGTGGGCGGGGCCGGGCAGCGCGATCCCGACGCCGCGTACGGCCCCGGGGCCCATCCGCTGCCAGCCCTCGATCGCCGACTCGATGCCGGCGCCGATCCGCACCGGCTCCTGGCGCAGGATCGTCCCGGAGAGGTCGCACACGGCGAGGTGCCCGTGGGTGTGGCCGAGAGAGGCCACCAGGACCCGTCCCCCCGCGCCGTTGAATTCCAGCCGCGCGGCCGGGCGGCCACCACTGGACACGCCGGGCAGTTCGACGACGAGACCCGCGTCGATCAGCTCGGTGACCCGCTGCCCGATGACGGGACGGGACAGGCCGGTCAGCCTGGCCAGGTCGGCCCGGGTCTGCACCTCGTCCTCGCGGATGAGCCGCAGGATCTCCCCGCTCGTGGCCGCTGATCTCGACATGTCACCAGTCTTCCACGATCTCTTGGCCCGGTTGTTTCGGATGATCGGTGACTTTTGTCATCTTCCCTACAGAAGTTTTCATGATTTCCTTGCTAAGGTATCCCCCAGGTTCGCCGATCTCTTCCCGGAGTTGTCCTATGACGGCCGTCCACCCGGTCCTCGACCGTGTCACCGCCCGCATCACCGAGCGCAGCGCCGCGTCCCGCGCCGCCTACCTCGCGCGCGTGGCGTCGGCTCAGGCGCAGGGTCCGGTGCGCGGCGCGCTCGCCTGCGGCAACCTCGCGCACGGCTTCGCCGCCAGCTCGCCCGAGGAGAAGGTCGCGCTGCGCGGGAACACCCGGCGCAACGTCGCGATCGTGACCTCCTACAACGACATGCTGTCGGCGCACCAGCCGTTCCGGACCTACCCCGAGCACCTGAAGAAGGCGATCCTGCTGGCCGGGGGCGTCGCCCAGGTCGCCGGCGGGGTCCCGGCCATGTGCGACGGCGTCACCCAGGGCCGTCCGGGCATGGAGCTGTCGCTGTTCAGCCGCGACGTCGTCGCGATGTCCACGGCGGTCGCCCTCGCGCACGACATGTTCGACGCCGCCCTGATGCTCGGCGTCTGCGACAAGATCGTGCCCGGGCTCGTCATCGGGGCGCTGTCCTTCGGCCACCTGCCGACCCTGCTCGTGCCCGCCGGGCCGATGGGATCCGGCCTGCCGAACGCCGAGAAGGGCCGCATCCGCAAGCTGTACGCCGTCGGCGAGGTCGGCCGCGAGCAGCTCCTGGACGCCGAGGCCGCCTCTTACCACTCGCCCGGCACCTGCACCTTCTACGGCACCGCCAACAGCAACCAGATGCTGATGGAGGTCATGGGCCTGCACCTGCCCGGCGCCAGCTTCGTCTCCCCGAACACCCCGCTGCGGGCCGCGCTTACCGCCGAGGCGGGCCGCCGCGCGGTCTCCGGCGAGGTCGCCCCCGTCGGCGAGATCCTGGACGAGCGGGCGTTCGTCAACGGCGTCGTCGCGCTGCTGGCGACCGGCGGCTCCACCAACCACACGCTGCACCTGCCCGCGATGGCCGCGGCCGCGGGGATCGAGCTGACCTGGGACGACTTCGCCGAGCTGTCCACGGTGACCCCGCTGCTCACCCGGATCTACCCCAACGGCGGCGCGGACGTGAACCACTTCCACGCCGCGGGCGGCACCGGCTTCCTCATCCGCGAACTGCTGTCCGCGGGCCTGCTGCACGGCGACGTCAAGACCGTCGCGGGCGACGGCCTCGCGCACTACACGCGGACCCCCTCGCTCAGCGAGGACAACGTCCTGTCCTGGGCCGACGCCCCGGAGTCCTCCGGCGACGAAGAGGTGCTGCGCCCCGCGTCCCGGCCGTTCTCCGCCGACGGCGGGCTGCGCATGGTCGAGGGCAACCTCGGCCGCGGCGTCGTCAAGGTCTCCGCGGTCAAGCCCGAGCACCGCGCCGTCGAGGCGCCCGCCCGGGTCTTCACCACCCAGGAGCAGGTGCTCGACGCCTTCAAGGCGGGCGAGCTGAACCGCGACATCGTCATCGTGCTGCGCTACCAGGGCCCGAAGGCGACGGGGATGCCCGAGCTGCACAAGCTCACCCCGCCGATGTCGGTGCTCCAGGACCGGGGCTTCCAGGTCGCCTTCGTCACCGACGGAAGGATGTCGGGCGCCTCCGGGGCGGTGCCCGCCGCCATCCACCTGACGCCGGAGGCCGCCGCGGGCGGCCCCCTGGCCCGGGTCCGCGACGGCGACCTCATCCGGTTCGACGCCGACAGCGGCAAGCTGGAGATCACCGCCGACCTCGCCGCGCGCGAGCCCGAGGGCGCCGCGCCGACCGCCGAGGAGTGGTCCGGCACCGGCCGCGACCTCTTCGGCGCGTTCCGCGCGTCGGTCGGACCCGCCGAGAGGGGCGCCTCGGTCTTCTAGAGACTTCCTCACGGGCCCGCTCCGACGCGGAGGGGCTGACGGGCGGGCCCGCGAGGAGAGAACTTCCTCGCGGGTCCGGGAACGGCGGAGGGGCCGGACCCGGACCCGTGAGGAGAAGCACTTCCTCATGGGCCCTGGAGATGGCGGAGGGGCCGGACCCGGGCCCATGAGGACTCCCGCTTCGCGGGACCGGCCTCCGGCGGAGGGGCCGGTCGCCGGTCCCGCGAAGGAAACGTCCCCGGGGCGGCGCAGGCGGAGGGGCCTGCCGCCGGCCCCGGGGAAACCCCGTCCGGGGGAACGACAAGAGCCACTGCCAAGGAGAGAGACCCTGATGCGCGCCGAAGACCTCATGAACCTCGCCCCGGTGATCCCGGTGGTGGTGCTGGAGGACGCCGACAGCGCCGTGCCGCTGGCCCGGGCGCTGGTCGCGGGCGGCCTGCCCGTCATCGAGGTCACCCTGCGCACCGAGGCGGGCCTCGAGTCGATCCGCCGCATCGCCGCCGAGGTCGAGGGCGCCGTCGTCGGCGCGGGCACCGTGACGGGGCCGCAGAACGTCAAGGACTCGGTCGCGGCGGGCGCGAAGTTCCTGGTCAGCCCCGGCTGCACCGACATCCTGCGCACCGCGATGAGCTACAGCGGGGTGCCGTTCCTGCCGGGCGTCGCCACCGCGTCGGAGGCGATGGGCCTGCTGGAGCAGGGCATCACCGCGATGAAGTTCTTCCCGGCGACCGCCTCGGGCGGCACCGGCTTCCTCAAGGGCCTGCACGGCCCGCTCCCCGACATCACCTTCTGCCCGACCGGCGGCATCAGCCCGGCCAACGCGCCGGAGTTCCTGGCGCTCCCGAACGTCGCCTGCGTGGGCGGCAGCTGGCTCACCCCGGCCGACGCGATCGCCCAGGGCGACTGGGTCCGGGTCGAGAAGCTCGCCGCGGAGGCGGCGGCCCTGCGCGCCTGAGACGTCACGTCCCCCCGCCGCGACGGGTGATGCGGGGACGTGCCGGGGACCCCGGACGCGACACCGTCCGGAAGGTCCCATGCGGCGTCCCGCTCCGGGTGGGGGAGCGGGACGCCGCCCGTATTCCTCCTCGCGTCCCGTCAGCGGCGGGAGCGGCGGACCATCTTGGCGATGAAGACGACGAGTCCGATGATGAACAGCACGCGGACCGCCGCGAAGACCGCCACTGCGCCGCCGCCGAAGAAGATCAGCGGCAGGCCGACGACGAGGAACAGCCAGAGCGCGAGGGCGGCCCGGTGCGGACGGCGGCGTTCGCGCGGCCGGTAGCCCGGCGCGTGCTGGTGCGGGACGCGCGCCTCCCACGGGTGCGGGCCCGGCAGGTCGTCCATGAGGCCGCGAAGGTCGCCCTCCGTCTTGGCCGACAGGGCCCGGCCCAGCCTGTCGTCGAGTTCGACGGAGTCCAGGCGGCCTTGGGCGAAGTGCTCCTGCAGCGCGTCGGCGACGGCGCCGCGCTCGGTGTCGCCCACCCGGAGTCTGCTCGTGTCGGGAGCCGAGGCAGAGGCGGAGGCCGCGGCCCAGCCTTGCAGCGCGGTGCGCCGGGCCAGCTGCGCGGCGCGGCGCGCCTCGTGCGCGAGCTGATGGGCCTGCCTGCGCTCATCGCGGGACATGCCGGACATCAGGCCTCCTCCTCGCGGATGTCGGCGGCCAGGATGCCGTACAGCCTGCGGCGGGTGTCGCCGAGCACCTGGCGGGCCTCGGCGACCTGTCCTGGCGAGCCCGCCTGGACCACCTGGACCAGCGCCTTGCCGAGCTGGGCCATCTCGCCGAAGACCGCGGCGGTCTCCCCGACCGGCCAGCCGGGGCCGTCGCCCTTGGACCGCTCGCCCGTCCTGTCGCTCCAGGGCGCCTCCGGCGGGTTCTCGGTGACGTACGTGCGGCCCGCCTCCGTCAGTGCGTAGGTCTTGCGCCCGTCGGCCTCCTCGCCGCGGATGAGGCCCTCGTCGGAGAGCTGCTGGAGTGCCGGGTAGACCGCGCCGGGGGAGGGCTTCCAGCCGCCTTCGGTGCGCTCCACGACGTCCTGGATGATCTGGTAGCCGTTGCGCGGGCCCTCGGTGAGCAGGACGAGGATCGCGGCCCGCACGTCGCCGCGCTTGGCCTTGGCGGGCGGCGGGCCGAACGGGAAGCCGGGCTGTGCCCAGGGCGGGGCGGACTGCTGGGCGCCCCCGCCCCCGCCCCAGCCGAAGAGGAAGTCGGGGCCCGGCCCCTGCCATCCGTGCCGTCGTCCATGCATGGCGGCGTCCCTTCAAGATCGGTCGAGCACTGTTCTCGATAGTCTTGACGATATATCTAGAACACTCTTGTTGAAAGGGCCGGCGCCTCACCTTCCGTCGCGCGCCGAGTGAGGTTCCTACCGATGGGTAACTTGATGTCAAGACAAATCGGCGTTACCTTGACGTCGAGAGAAAAAGTGACGGAAGTTAGGCCGACCTGAGTTCAGGCATGCTTCCGGACTAGGGCAGGATTCTGTGTGGAGGACCGGAAGCACCGGACCGCGAAGGCAGGCAGCGCATCGGTGTCCTCCCGCAGCGCCCAGGTAGACAGAGGTATGGCGCGCCTCAGAGAGCCGGCAGTATCGGTCGGCCGGTCGCGAGATCGGTTCATGTAGGAGGAGACGGCAAGTGTCCGCGAACAGCTTCGGCAGCAAGAGCGAGCTGCGGGTAGGCGAGAAGACCTACGAGATTTATCGGCTGGACGCGGTCGAGGGCTCGGCCCGCCTTCCGTACAGCCTCAAGGTTCTGCTGGAGAACCTGCTGCGCACCGAGGACGGCGCCAACATCACCGCCGACCACATCAACGCCCTCGGGCAGTGGGACCCGAACGCGCAGCCCGACACCGAGATCCAGTTCACGCCCGCCCGCGTGATCATGCAGGACTTCACCGGCGTCCCCTGCGTCGTGGACCTCGCCACCATGCGCGAGGCGGTCCGCGACCTCGGCGGCGACGCCTCGAAGATCAACCCGCTGGCGCCGGCCGAGATGGTCATCGACCACTCCGTCATCGTCGACAACTACGCCTCCCCGAAGGCGTTCGGCCTGAACATGGCCGTCGAGTACGAGCGCAACAACGAGCGCTACCAGTTCCTGCGCTGGGGCCAGACCGCCTTCGACGAGTTCAAGGTCGTCCCGCCCGGCACCGGCATCGTGCACCAGGTGAACATCGAGCACCTGGCCCGCGTCGTGTTCGACCGCAACGGCGTCGCCTACCCCGACACCTGCGTCGGCACCGACTCCCACACCACGATGGAGAACGGCATCGGCGTCCTGGGCTGGGGCGTCGGCGGCATCGAGGCCGAGGCCGCGATGCTCGGCCAGCCGATCTCCATGCTCATCCCGCGCGTCGTCGGCTTCAAGCTGACCGGTGAGCTGCCGTCCGGCACCACCGCCACCGACCTCGTGCTCACCATCACCGAGATGCTGCGCAAGCACGGCGTCGTCGGCAAGTTCGTCGAGTTCTACGGCGCGGGCGTCGCCGCCCTGCCGCTGGCCAACCGCGCCACCATCGGCAACATGAGCCCCGAGTTCGGCTCCACCTGCGCGATCTTCCCGATCGACGACCAGACCCTGAACTACCTGCGCCTCACCGGCCGCTCCGACGAGCAGGTCGCGCTCGTCGAGGCGTACGCCAAGGAGCAGGGCATGTGGCTCGACCCCGAGGCCCAGCCGGACTTCTCCGAGCACCTCGAACTCGACCTCGCGACGGTCGTCCCGTCGATCGCCGGCCCCAAGCGCCCGCAGGACCGCATCGAGGTCTCCAAGGCCAAGGACACCTGGCGCCGCGACGTCCAGAACTACGTCAAGGACGCCGACGAGGCGGGCCTGGAGTCCTTCCCGGCCTCCGACGCCCCCGCCGAGTACGACGGCGGCGACCGCCCGCACAAGAAGGTCCAGGTCACCCTGGCCGACGGCACCTCCTTCGAGCTCGACCACGGTGTGGTCACGGTCGCGGCGATCACCTCCTGCACCAACACCTCGAACCCGTACGTCATGGTCGGCGCGGGCCTCCTGGCCAAGAAGGCCGTCGAGAAGGGCCTCACCCGCAAGCCGTGGGTGAAGACCTCCATGGCGCCCGGCTCCCAGGTCGTCACCGGCTACTACGAGCGCGCGGGCCTCACCCCGTACCTCGACAAGATCGGCTTCAACCTGGTCGGCTACGGCTGCACCACCTGCATCGGCAACACCGGCCCGCTCGAGCCGGAGATCTCCAAGGCGATCAACGACAACGACCTCGCGGTCACCGCGGTCCTGTCGGGCAACCGCAACTTCGAGGGCCGCATCAGCCCCGACGTGAAGATGAACTACCTGGCCTCGCCGCCGCTGGTCATCGCCTACTCGCTCGCGGGCACGATGGACATCGACATCCTCAACGACCCGATCGGCCTCGGCTCCGACGGCCAGCCGGTCTACCTCAAGGACATCTGGCCGGACCCGGCCGAGGTCTCCGAGGTCGTCGAGGCCTCGATCTCCCAGGACCTCTTCGTCAAGGACTACGCCGACGTCTTCGCCGGCGACGCCCGCTGGCAGGGCCTGAACATCCCGACCGGGAACACCTTCGAGTGGGACCCGGCCTCCACCTACGTCCGCAAGGCCCCGTACTTCGACGGCATGCCCGAGACCCCCGCACCGGTCTCGGACATCACCGGCGCCCGGGTCCTCGCCAAGCTCGGCGACTCGGTCACCACCGACCACATCTCGCCCGCGGGCAACATCAAGCTCGGCACCCCCGCCGCGCAGTACCTCGAGGCCAACGGCGTCGCCGCCAAGGACTTCAACTCCTACGGCTCGCGCCGCGGCAACCACGAGGTCATGATCCGCGGCACCTTCGCCAACATCCGGCTGCGCAACCAGCTGCTGGACGGCGTCGAGGGCGGCTACACCCGCGACTTCACCCAGGCGGACGCGCCGCAGTCGTTCATCTACGACGCGTCGGCCAACTACATCGCCGCGGGGATCCCGCTGGTCGTCCTCGCGGGCAAGGAGTACGGCTCCGGCTCGTCCCGCGACTGGGCGGCCAAGGGCACCGCGCTGCTGGGCGTGAAGGCCGTCATCGCCGAGTCCTACGAGCGCATCCACCGCTCGAACCTCATCGGCATGGGCGTCATCCCGCTCCAGTTCCCCGAGGGCCAGAGCGCCGAGTCGCTCGGCCTCACCGGCACCGAGACCTTCGAGATCGTCGGGATCGAGAAGCTCAACGACGGCGCCACGCCCAAGACCGTCAAGGTCAAGGCCGACGGCAAGGAGTTCGACGCGGTCGTCCGCATCGACACCCCCGGCGAGGCCGACTACTACCGGCACGGCGGCATCATGCAGTACGTCCTGCGCAGCCTCATCGCGAAGTAGGCCGGGTTCCTCCGAAGCCGCCGTCCGGATCCCGTCCGGGCGGCGGCTTCGCCGTTGTCAAGATCTGGTGGCAAGGGCGGAAGGTGTGCCGCTCGACACAGCGGGTTTCCCGGCCGTAGGGGCTTGATTAACCCTGTCGAATCCTCATAATCCGCCTTAAGCAGGATTCGCATGGCTCCGCGGTCGAGTAAAGATGAGTGTCAGACGACGCCCATGGGGAGGGAACCGCATGCAGGCGATCAGCGTGAAGCAGCCGTATGCCTGGGCCATCGCGCGCGGGCATCAGCCTCTGGTCAACCAGGAGGGGGCCACGGACCACCGTGGAACGGTCCTGATCCACGCCGCCATGCGCGTCGACCTGGATTCGACGGTGCTGCCGCAGGTGCGCGCCTCGGGCTGGTCGCCCGCCGACCCGCTGGCGACCCTGGGCGCGGTGATCGCGGTGGCGGACGTTGCCGGGGTCTGCTCGCCGGGATCCTCGTCGTGCGAGTGCGGCCCGTGGGCGGTGCGCGGCGACCACCACTGGACGCTGGCGGACGTCCGGCCGCTGCGGCGGCCGATCGTCGCCGTCGGCTACCAGGGGGGCCTGTGGACGGCTCAGCCGTCCCTGGTGGCCGAGGTGAGGGCGATGCTGCCCGCGCAGCCGCCCGCGCCGCTGGAGCGGCTTCTCACGAGCTGAGGGGGACCGCCGTCACCAGGTGATGGCAGGGGGGAGCAGCCGCTCGTCGGCCTGCGTCCAGGTGAGGGGCTCGCCCAGGGGGACGAGGTGGACCATCTGGTCCAGGAACCAGGGGGAGGCCTGCGGGTCTTCCCGGAGCGCCTTCACGCCCTCCCAGTCGCGCCACTGGATGTCCTCGACCTCATCGGGGTCGAGCACCGGCTCGGCGTCGACGAAGGCGCGCACCACCGGGCACCACTCGTGCTCCACGACGCCGTTCATCTCGGCCCGGTAGACGAACTCCGGCAGGATGAGAGTGATGTCACTCACGGTAACGCCGAGCTCACTTTTGACGCGGCGGGCGACCGCATCGCGCAGGGACTCGCCGGGGGCCGGGTGGCCGCACGCGCTGTTGGTCCACACGGAGGGGAAACTCGCCTTGTGGTGGGCCCTCTGGCTCACCAGGACCCGGCCGGAGGCGTCCACGAGGTAGGAGGAGAAGGCGAGATGGAACGGAGTGGTTTTGTGGTGACTCTCCGCCTTCGGTGCTGTTCCTATGGCATGTCCTGCTTCGTCCAGAAGTACTATCTTCTCTCCCATATGAAACTTCTTCTCCTTGCTCTCCGTGTTCGGCGAAGCGGCATTAAACTCTGGGCAACCATAAGCCGCAGGGGCCTGCCTCCGGGAGGCGTTCGAGTGACCGCTCGTCACAGGCCTCGGTTCGCAGAGGAGATGACCCAGCTTGAGCCTGCTTGAGTCGATCAACGGTCCGGACGACCTCAAACGTCTGGATGCCGCGAGCCTCCCCGAACTCGCGCGCGAGATCCGCGAGTTCCTGGTCGACGCCGTCTCCAAAACCGGCGGACACCTCGGACCCAACCTCGGCGTCGTCGAACTCACCGTCGCCCTGCACCGGGTCTTCGACTCCCCGCGCGACCGCGTCCTCTTCGACACCGGCCACCAGGCCTACGTGCACAAGCTGCTCACGGGCCGCAAGGACTGGACCGGCCTCCGCCAGAAGGGCGGCCTGTCCGGCTACCCCTGCCAGGGCGAGTCCGAGCACGACATCATCGAGAACTCCCACGCCTCCACCGCCCTGTCCTACGCGGACGGCCTGGCCAAGGCCTTCGAGGTGCGCGGCGAGACCGACCGCCGCGCGGTCGCCGTGGTCGGCGACGGCGCCCTCACCGGCGGCATGTGCTGGGAGGCCCTGAACAACATCGCGGGCGCCGAGCGCCCCGTGATCATCGTGGTCAACGACAACGGCCGCTCCTACTCGCCGACGATCGGCGGCCTCGCGAGCCACCTGGCCGACCTGCGCGTCACCCAGGGTTACGAGAGGGCGCTCGACCTCGTCAAGAAGACGGTTCCCAAGGTACCCGTAGCCGGGGAGTTGGCTTACGAGGCGCTGCACGGCATCAAGAAGGGCCTGAAGGACATCCTCCAGCCCCAGGCGATGTTCGAGGACCTCGGCCTCAAGTACATCGGCCCCATCGACGGCCACGACGAGCAGGCCGTGGAACGCGCCCTGCGCAAGGCCCGCGCCTTCGGCGGCCCCGTCATCGTGCACGCCATCACCCGCAAGGGCGAGGGCTACGGTCCGGCGCTGGAGAACGTCGAGGACCACATGCACGGCGCCGGGTCCTTCGACCCGCTGACGGGCAAGTCCGCGCCCTCCTCCACCCCGGGCTGGACCAAGGTCTTCTCCCGCGAGATGGTCGAGATCGGCGCCGAGCGCCCCGACGTCGTCGCGATCACCGCGGCCATGCTGCACCCCGTCGGGCTCGCGGCCTTCGCCGACGCCTACCCCGACCGGATCTACGACGTCGGCATCGCCGAGCAGCACGCGGCCACCTCCGCCGCGGGCCTCGCCCTCGGCGGGCTGCACCCGGTCGTCGCGATCTACGCGACCTTCCTGAACCGGGCGTTCGACCAGGTCCTCATGGACATCGCGCTGCACAAGCAGGGCGTCACCTTCGTGCTGGACCGCGCGGGCGTCACCGGCAACGACGGCGCGTCGCACAACGGCATGTGGGACCTGTCGATCATGCAGCTCGTGCCCGGTATGCACATCGGCGTGCCGCGCGACGGCGCCCGCCTGCGCCGGCTGCTGCGCGAGTGCCTGGAGATCACCGACGCGCCCTCCGCGATCCGTTTCCCCAAGGGCCCGGTCTTCGAGGACCAGCCCGCGATCGGCTCGCTCGGCTCGATGGACGTGCTCGCCGAGGGCGCCGACAAGGACGTGCTGCTCGTCGCGGTCGGCTCGATGGCGGCCTGCGGCGTCGACGTCGCCCAGCGCCTCGCCGCCTCCGACATCTCCGCCACCGTGGTCGACCCGCTCTGGGTCAAGCCGCTCGACCCCGCGCTGGCCTCGGCCGCCGCGGCGCACAAGCTCGTGGTCGTCGTCGAGGACAACGGCCGCACCGGTGCCGTCGGCGACGCCGTCGCCCGGCTGCTGCGCGATTCCGGCGTGGACGTCCCCATCCGCACGTACGGCATCCCGCAGGAGTTCCTCGACCACGCCGGCCGCGGCGAGATCCTCAGCGAGATCGGGCTCACCGCGCCCGACCTCGCCAAGGAGATCACCGACTCCTTCGCGAAGGTGACGGGAAGGTGACGCGGAAGGCAAGGTGACACCGAAGCCGACGCCGCGTTGACGCGTCGGAGGGCCCTCGCTTGTTACGGTTCGTGTTTGTAGTAACACGAATCGTGATGAGGGGTGCCGGTGGCCGCAAGCGTGTTCCGCACGAAGACCGTCGAGCAGTCCGTTCGGGAGACGAAGGAGCCGGGCCACCGGCTCCGCCGCGACCTGTCGGCGCTCGACCTGGTCGTCTTCGGCGTCGGCGTCATCATCGGCACGGGCATCTTCGTGCTCACCGGCAGGGTCGCCCGCGAGTACGCGGGACCGGCGGTCGCCATCTCCTTCGCGATCGCCGGGCTCGTGTGCGCGCTCGCCGCGCTCTGCTACGCGGAGTTCGCCTCCACCGTGCCGGTCGCGGGGTCCGCCTACACCTTCTCCTACGCCACGCTCGGCGAACTGCCCGCCTGGATCATCGGCTGGGACCTCATCCTGGAGATGGCCCTGGCGGCCGCGGTCGTGGCCGTCGGCTGGTCGGGGTACTTCGCCTCGCTGCTCTCGACGATCGGGCTCGACCTGCCCCCGGATCTCGCCGGGGAGACCGCCGGGTTCAACATCCCGGCGATGCTGATCGTGCTCGTCGTGACCGCGGTGCTGGTGGCGGGGATCAAGATCTCCTCGCGGATCAACGCGATCATGGTGACGATCAAGGTGGCGGTGGTCCTGCTCGTCATCATCGCCGGGGCGTTCTCCATCAAGCTCGCCAACTACAAGCCGTTCATCCCGCCCGCCGTCACCACCGAGACCGTCGAGGGCGTGCGGGCGCCGCTCATCCAGGTGCTGTTCGGCGTCACCCCCGTCGCGTTCGGCTGGTTCGGCGTCTTCGGCGCGGTCGCGATCGTCTTCTTCGCCTTCATCGGCTTCGACATCGTCGCCACGACCGCCGAGGAGGCGCGTCGGCCGCAGCGGGACCTGCCGATCGGCATCCTGGGCTCCCTGGCGCTCTGCACGCTGCTGTACGTCCTGGTCTCCCTCGTCATCGTCGGGATGCAGCACTACAGCGACCTGAGCGAGGCCGCGCCGCTCGCCGACGCCTTCCGCGCGGTCGGCCAGCCGTTCTTCGCCGGGCTGATCAGCGTCGGCGCGATCTTCGGCCTCACCACGGTCGTGCTCATCCTGCTGCTCGGGCAGAGCCGCGTCTTCTTCGCGATGAGCCGGGACGGGCTCCTGCCCGAATGGCTCTCGCACGTGCACCCGCGGTTCGGCACCCCGGCCCGCTCCACGATCTTCATGGGCGTCGTCGTGGCGGTCCTGGCCGGGCTCATCCCGCTGTCCGCGCTGGCGGAACTGGTGAACATCGGGACCCTGTTCGCGTTCGTCGTGGTGTCCGCGAGCGTCATGGTGCTGCGCCGTACCAGGCCCGACCTGCCGCGCTCGTTCCGGACCCCGCTCGTCCCACTGGTGCCGATCCTGTCGATTCTGGCCTGCTTTTTCGTCATGTTGAATCTGCCGGCCGAGACCTGGATCCGGTTCGTCGTCTGGATGCTGGTCGGCGCCGTCATCTACTTCGCGTACGGCAGGCGGCACAGCCGGTTGGCACGATCCACCGCCTCCAACGGCGCTTCAGTGATCTAGCTCACATGGTCGTATGCGATGGGTCGTGTGCAGAATGCCCCGTGTGACCGACTTTTCTGTCGCCGTCGTAGGCGCCGGCCCCGCGGGCCTGTACGCCGCCGAGGCATTGACCAAAGGCGGCGTCCGCGTGGACGTCTTCGACCGGCTTCCCACCCCTTACGGGCTCGTGCGCTACGGCGTCGCGCCCGACCACAAGTCGATCAAATCCATCGCCCGGTACCTCCAGCGCGTCCTGGAGCATCCCGGGGTGCGGTTCTTCGGCTGCGTCGAGCTCGGCGGCGACATCACCCGGGAGGAACTCCTCGGGTGCTATGACGCCGTCGTCTACAGCACCGGGGCGATGGTCGACCGCCGCCTCGGCGTCCCGGGCGAGGACCTGCCCGGCTCGATCGCGGCCACCGACTTCGTCAACTGGTACTGCGGCCACCCCGACGCCGCGGGCCACTCCTTCGACCTGTCCGTCGAGGAGGTCGCCGTCGTCGGCGTCGGGAACGTCGCCGTGGACGTCGTGCGCATCCTCGCCAAGACCGCCGCGGAGCTCGCCGAGACCGACATCCCCGTCGCCGTCCTCGACGAGCTGAGCCGCAGCCGGGTCAAGCGCGTGCACCTCATCGGGCGGCGCGGTCCCGCGCACGCGAAGTTCACCACCAAAGAGGCGCGCGAGCTCGGCGAGCTGCCCGCCGCGTCGGTGTCGGTGCGGCCGGAGGACCTCGAGCTGGACGTCGAGAGCGCCGCCCTGGAGGCGGCCGACCGGCACGTCCGGGGCAACCTCGCGGCGATGCGCGCCTGGGCGGGTGAGCCCGCGGAGGGCCGCGAGCGCCACATCGACCTGAGGTTCTGGCGCGCGCCCGTCGAGATCCTCGGCACCGACCGGGTCGAGGGCCTGCGCGTGGAGCGCACGGAGCTCGTCGACGGCAAGGTCCGCGGCACCGGCGAGTACGAGACCCTCCCGGTCGGGATGGTCGTGCGCTCGGTCGGCTACCGCAGCGTGCCGCTCGACGGGGTCCCCTTCGACGAGCGGGCGTCGGTGATCCGCAACGAGAAGGGCAGGATCGCCGAGGGCGAGTACACCGCGGGCTGGATCAAGCGCGGTCCGTCCGGTGTCGTCGGCACGAACAAGTCCGACGCGGCCGAGACCGTGGGGGTCCTGCTGTCCGAATTGGGCAGCCGGCCGAGGCCCGTAACGGACATCGAGTCGGTCCTCAGGGCAAAAGGTGTCGAATTCGTCACCTACCAGAGCTGGTTGGGTCTGGACGCGGCGGAGATCGCACTGGCAAAGTCTCTTTCGCGAGGAGAAAGGGTCAAGTTGGGCACTTGGGACGCCATGCGTGCCGCCTGTCCACCCCACTGACCACACGGCGATTCGCACGACCATCGGGGCACAACTGAACACGCGCCTTTGACACTGGTCGAATCAACCGGGAAGTGGTGAAGTATGTCCCTTTTGGACACCAGGTTTCCCGCCATGACGGGCGGACCGCGGCTCTGGGGCTTCGCCCCTCCGCAACAGGTGCCACAGCTGGGCTGGCTCGGCGCGGACTACTCCGCGCAGCTCGTGCACGACCTGTCCCAGGGGCTGCTCCGCCAGGACCCGGGCACCCATGTCATCGCCGTGAAGTGCGAGGGCGTCCCCCTGCTGAAGAGCGGCGGCGTCGACGCGAGCGGAGCGGTCCGCGCGCACGACGCCGCCTTCTCGCTGGAGATCCTGCTCTCCGACGGCGTGGGCCGCTCGTGGCGGCTGCGCGGCCGCTGGACGTACGTCGGCAGAGAGCTCGGCACTTTCAGAGCGCAGATCACCCATTACTGGGAGTTGCGTACGGCCGAACAGGTCTAGCGAAAAGATGTCGGTTGTGTTACCTGTCTATCTTTCGGTAAATGACCGACCAACGGAATCTTTCCCCCGGTTGTCTGTTACTTAGGCTGAAACGGTCACCGGCTTCGGACTGGGGGATTTTCGTGGACGCTGCGCAGCTCGCCCGACTGCACGAGGTGCGGCCGTTCCCGGCCGTCTCGATCATCATGCCGACGCACCGCGCGAGGCCTGAACGCCAGCAGGACCGCATCCGCCTCAAGGTGCTGCTCGACGAGGCACGGCAGCGGCTCGCCGGTTACGAGCTGGACCACGGCGTCGCCGACGAGGTGATGCGCAACCTGGAGAAGGCCGCGGAGCAGGTCGACTTCGAGCGCACCGCCGAGGCGCTCGTCCTGTTCGCCGCGTACGGCGGCGAGACCCACGCGTTCGTGCTGCCCGGCGTGACCGTCAGCGAGCGGGTCATCATCGACGACACCTTCGCCACCCGCGACCTGCTGGCGATGCTGGAACGCACCTGGAACTACTACGTGCTGGTGCTGTCGGAGCAGCCGACCCGCCTGTTCGCGGGCGAAGGCGAGCGCTGCGCCGAGGTGAGCAACGCGCTGTTCCCGCTCAACCTCGCCGACACCGTCCCCGAGGAGCAGGGCGGGCCCACCGCGGCCAACCGGGTGCAGAACCGCATCCAGGAGGACCGCAGGCAGCAGTTCGTCCGCCAGATCGACCGCAACCTCACCGAACTGCTCAAACGCGGCAGCCGTCCCGTCATCGCCGTCGGCGTCCAGCGCGCCCTGACGTACCTGCGCGAGAACTCCAACGGCATGCTGCGCGACGCCCTCATCGGCACCGTCGAAGGCGGCTACGAGAAGGCGACCCCCGCCGAGATCGCCCGGCTCGTGGCGCCCGTGCTGCACGAGGAGATCGCACGCGTCCGGGAGGAGGCGCTCGCCGGGATCGACGACGCCAGGTCCGGCCGCCGCTTCGCCGCGGGCCTCGAGGAGTGCTGGGAACTCGCCCATCAGGGCCGCGTCCAGCACCTGCTCGTCGAGGACACCTTCTTCGCGCCCTCCCGCACCCACGAGGGCCGCCTCCAGGTCATGTCCGCCGACGGTCCCGCCGAGAACGGCTCGGCCCCGGCGCCGGCCGAGATCGGCGTGAACGAGGAGGCCACCGACGCGGCCTTCCGCGGCAAGTTCGTCAACGACGCCGTGGACGACCTCATCGAGACGGTCCTGCGCAACGACGGCCGCGCCACCTTCGTCCCCGACGGCTCCCTCACCGACCACGCCAGAGTCGCCGCCATCCTCCGCTACTGACCGCCCGGTTCCGGTTCCCGTCCGCTATCGGCCATGCGGGAGCGCCGCCACCCGCCCTTGCGTCAGGGTGCCCGAGAGAAGATCACGGGAGATCCGGGGGCGGGTGTGGCGGAGACGAGGGTCGCCGGACGCTTCACGCTGCGACGTGAACTGGGCCGCGGGGGCATGGGGGTCGTCTGGCTCGCCGACGACGAAAGACTGGCGCGCAAGGTGGCGCTCAAGGAGATCCTCACCCCTGCGGGGATACCGGAGGAGGAGGCCGCGGAGCTGCGCGAGCGGCTCCTGCGCGAAGGGCGAGCCGCCGCCCGCGTCGTGCACGCGGGCGCCGCCGCGGTCTACGACGTGCTGCTCGAGGACTCCAGCGTCTACATGGTCATGGAGTACGTCGAGGGCAGGTCGCTGGACGCGCTCGTCACCGAGTCGGGGCCGCTGCCTCCCGAACGGGCCGCGCGGATCTGCCTGCTGCTGCTCGAGGCGCTCGCCGCCGCGCACGCGTGCGGCGTCGTGCACCGCGACGTGAAGCCCGCGAACGTGCTCGTGACCGCCGGTGACCGGGTCAAGCTCGTCGACTTCGGCATCGCCCTCGCCGAGGGGGACACCCGGCTCACCCGGTCGGGGGCCGTCATCGGCTCGCCCGGCTACATGGCGCCCGAGCAGCTGCGCGGCACCGAGGCGAGCGCGGCCTCCGACCTGTGGGCGCTCGGCGCGACCCTGTACTTCGCGGTCGAGGGCCGTGACGCCTTCACCGGCCCGACGTTCACCGCGATCGTCGCGAACATCCTCGAAGGGGCGCCCGCCGCGCCGGCGCACGCCGGACCGCTGGAGGGTCTGCTCGCCGCGCTGCTGCGCAAGGACCCCGCCGCGCGCCCGACGGCCGCCGAGGTGCAGCCCGCGCTCGCCGACGCGGGCCGCGCCCCGGCCGAACCCCTCCCGGCGCCCGACCCGCGCACCCTCGTCCTTCCGGCCGCGCCGGCGCCGCGACCCGCCTCCCCGGACGGCCCGTTCGGCCCCCCGGGCCAAGGCGGGGCCTACCCCTGGCAGGAAGGCGTGGCGCAGCCGAACCCCGGTCCGTCCGGACCTCCGGTGCCGTGGCAGGCCGGCGGAACGCAGGGCGGGATCGGGCGGCCGGTCGCCGGGGGCCCGCCCGGATACGGGGCGTCCTGGCAGAGCGGCTGGCACCGGGGTCCGGTCGCGCCGTTCACCGCGGGCGTGCGCGCCTGGGCGGTGCTCCGGCACGGGTGGTCGCGGCTGGTGCGCGCGGCGCTCATCTGCTTCATCGGGCAGGCGGTCCCGGTCGTGCTGCTGCGCGGCGACGACGACGCGGACCTCGAGGCGTTCCCCGTCGTCGCGCTGCTGGTGTGGGTGGTGTGGGCGGCGTTCATCCTCCTGGCGATGCTGGTCCGGCTCATGCGCACCCGGCGGTTCCAGGTCGGACCGCAAGGCATGTCCGTCCTGTGGGGAAGCAAGACCGAGGTGTTCGACTGGCGGTGGCTGCACGCCGTCGGCGTCCGCCCGCACGGCTTCCTGCGGGCCCGCGCCGTCATGGTGCGGCGCCGCGCCCGCTCATGGACGCCCGTCTGCTACCTCAGCGACCTCGACGCCGACCCCCTGATGGTCCAGGAGGCCCTCGCCTACTTCGCCGGGCCCCTGTGGACGCAGGGACGCTGACCGGGCTCCTCGGGCTCCCCGGAGCCCCGGGCCGTTCGAAGGCCCGGGGCGGGGTGGCCCGGGATTCAGGGCGGGTCGTCGCCGGTGGGCGGCGGGGGACCGGCTTCCAGGGCGGCGAGTTCGGGTTCGGTGAAGAGGCGGGAGCGCAGCAGGAAGCGGATGCCTTCGGGAGCCTCGACGGAGAAGCCGCTGCCCCGGCCCGGGACCACGTCCACGGTCAGATGGGTGTGGCTCCAGTAGGCGTACTGGGCGGCGCTGATCCAGAAGGGGATCCCGTCGCCGACCTCGCCGAGCAGGAGGTCGGCGGCGCCCACCTGGAACTCGCCGCGCGGGTAGCACATCGGCGAGCTCCCGTCGCAGCAGCCGCCGGACTGGTGGAACATCAGCGGCCCGTGCGTCTCCGCGAGCCGCCGCAGCCACCCGGCGGCCTCCTCGGTCACCGTGACGCGTTCGGTCATGCCCGGCTCCTCAGAAGAAGCCGAGCCGCTGTGGGGCATAGCTGACCAGCAGGTTCTTGGTCTGCTGGTAGTGGTCGAGCATCGCCCGGTGGTTCTCCCGACCGATCCCCGACTGCTTGTACCCGCCGAACGCGGCGTGCGCCGGGTAGGCGTGGTAGCAGTTCGTCCACACGCGGCCCGCCTTGATGGCCCGCCCGAGCCGGTACGCGGAGGCGCCGTCCCGGGTCCACACGCCCGCGCCGAGGCCGTACAGGGTGTCGTTGGCGAGCCGCAGGGCCTCCTCGGTGGAGTCGAAGGTGGTGACCGACACGACCGGGCCGAAGATCTCCTCCTGGAAGATCCGCATGTCGTTGGTGCCCTGGAAGACCGTCGGCTCGATGTAGAAGCCGCCCTCCAGGCCCTGGACCGTGCGCGGCCCGCCGCCCGCGAGGACCTCGGCGCCCTCGGCCCGGCCGATGTCGAGGTAGGACAGGATCTTCTCGTACTGGTCGTTGCTGGCCTGCGCGCCGACCATGGTGGCCGGGTCCAGCGGGTCGCCCGCGACGATCGCGCGGGTCCGCTCCAGCGCCCGCTCCATGAAGGCCTCGTAGATCGAGGAGTGGACGAGCGCGCGGGACGGGCAGGTGCACACCTCGCCCTGGTTCAGCGCGAACATCACGAAGCCCTCGATCGCCTTGTCGAGGAAGTCGTCGTCGGCGGCCATGACGTCGGGCAGGAAGATGTTCGGGCTCTTGCCGCCCAGCTCCAGGGTGACCGGGATGATGTTCTGCGCGGCGTACTGCATGATGAGGCGGCCCGTGGTGGTCTCGCCGGTGAAGGCCACCTTGGCGACGCGCGGGCTGGAGGCCAGCGGCTTGCCGGCCTCCACGCCGAAGCCGTTGACCACGTTGACGACGCCGGGCGGCAGCAGGTCGGCGATCAGCTCCACCAGCAGCAGGATGGTGACGGGGGTCTGCTCGGCGGGCTTGAGCACCACGCAGTTGCCCGCGGCGAGCGCCGGCGCGAGCTTCCAGGTGGCCATGAGCAGCGGGAAGTTCCACGGGATGATCTGGGCGACGACCCCCAGCGGCTCCTGGAAGTGGTAGGCGACCGTGTCGTCGTCGAGCTGGCTGATCCCGCCTTCTTGGGCGCGGATCACCCCCGCGAAGTAGCGGAAGTGGTCGATCGCCAGGGGCAGGTCGGCGGCGAGGGACTCGCGTACCGGCTTGCCGTTCTCCCAGGTCTCGGCGACCGCCAGGTACTCCAGGTTCTCCTCGATGCGGTCGGCGATCCGGTGCAGGATCAGCGAGCGCTCGGCGACCGAGGTGCGGCCCCACGACTCGGCCGCGGCGTGCGCCGCGTCCAGCGCCAGCTCCACGTCGGCCGAGCCCGAGCGCGCCACCCGCGTGAACACCTTGCCGTCGACCGGGCTCGGATCGTCGAAGTACCTACCGTCGACCGGCGGCACCCACTTGCCGCCGATGAAGTTGTCGTACTGCGGCGCGAAACGCACGAGCGCCCCGTCCCGACCGGGATGCGCAAAAGCCATGAAGCCCTCCTCGACATCTGTGACGGCGCTCACTCTCCACTCCCCGTGTTGGCGAAACGTTGGCGCCGCCCACCGCGTCCGGAGTCAGTCCGCGGCGGCCCGCGCCCGGGCGACCGCGACGGCATGGCGCGGATCGGCGGACGGCAGCAGCGCCGCCGCGTGCTCGTGCACGGCGAGGTCCTCCGGGTGGTGCGCGCCGTAGGCCAGGGCGGGCTCCGGCCGGGGATCGGCCAGGACGGCCTCGCGCAGCGCCACCTCGATGTGGTCGCGCCAGCGCACCACCCCTGGAGCCTCCGACAGCGGCAGGAGCGGGCCGCCGTAGCCGTCCAGGGCCTCGGTCAGGCGTCCCGCGTGCAGGTGCGCCAGGACCTCCGCCGCGTCGCACGACACCTGCCCGGCCAGTGCGTAGGCCCGGGTCGACAGCGCCCCCGCCATGACGCGCCGCAGATGCGACACCTCGGCCCGCAGCGTGACCGCGCTGACCCGGCGCTCGCCGTAAAGGCTGTCGTGCAGCCGCTCCGGCGGCAGGGCGCGGCCCTCCAGCGCGAGCAGCGCGAGGATCTCCACCTGCCTCGGCCGGATCGCCACCGAGACTCCGTCGCGGCGCAGCGACGCGGCGCCCAGACAGCGCAGCCGCCAGCCCGAGCCCGCCGCCTTCCCCAGCCTGCCCTCGATCGCGGCGGCCAGCCCGCGGACCGTCGGCAGGCCGAGCGGATGCGATCTGTCCCAGGTGCTGGAGATGTCCAGGACGCCCAGCACCGCACCGTCCGGGCCGTGGAGCGGCGCGCAGTAGCAGACCCATCCGTGCAGCGCCTCGACCAGGTGCTCCGCGGAGAACACCGAGCTCGGCACGCCGGTCTCGAGCGCCAGCGCCAGCGCGTTGGTGCCCATCGACGCCTCGTCCCACCGGCCGCCCTGCGCGAAGTTCACCGCGCCCGCCCGACGGCTCATCACCGCGCCCCCGCACGTCCACAGGATCGTGCCGCGCTCGTCGGTGACGGCCGCCACGAACCCCGCGTCCTCGGCCACCGCCCGCAACTCGCCCGACACCGCCTCCACCGGCGCGCGCAGCGGCGAGCGCGCCCAATCCGCCTCCGCCGCCAGGGGCGCGCACCCCAGCGCCGGATCGACCGCGCGGATCGACCGCCGCCACGACGCGCCGATCTCCGCCCGGACCCCGGGCGACCCCCGCCCCGCCAACCACCGCGACCACTCCCTGCGCAGCGCCTCGCGCCGCACACCCAGCTTCTCGTCCATAGGCTCGTCCTCGAACCCTTCGGGCCGGGCGCTCGGGACACCCGGCTCGCCCCATGTAAACACGAAGAGCCCGGTCGCGGACACGCCTCGTGGGCAGCCTGTGGAAAACTCCGGCGACGGCCGGGAGACCCGTCGGCGTCAGCCCTGGAGGGCCGTCTCCCACGGGTTCGGGTCGGACCAGGGCTGGGCCATCAGATCCAGGGACACCACGGGCCCTGGCGGAGCGGAGACCGTCCCCTCGATCTTGAACGGCGCGGTGCCGTCCGCGGGCAGCCCCTGCACGAAGCTCATGTCGCCGCCGATCAGGGTGCCCCTGCCGTCCCGGAACAGGGCGACGAGCGCGACCTCCTCGACCGCCTCGTCATAGGGGTTGCGGATCTCGCCGGTGACCTCGCAGGCGCCCTCGGGCACGGCCATGGAGACGTTCTCGTAGGTGAACGGGGGGAAGTCCTCGGGTCGCGCCTCCGTCGGGTACCAATCGGCCGGACGCGGCGTGATCTCCAGGGTGTGCGGGCGGTTCCCGTTGACCTCCAGCAGGCCCGCCCAGGCGATCTTGGTGCGCGGGGGCAGCACGGTCAGCACCTGCTCCTCCGAGCCGATGACGTTGCCGTACGCGTCGCGCACGGTGACCTGCACCGTCGGCAGCTCGCACCAGTACAGGGTGTTGGGGTTGTGCAGCACGGTCGCCCACCGGATCCAGTACTCGCCCGGCACCCACTCGCTGGCCTCGGCCGTCCACCCCGTCTCGGCGACGGTGAACTGCACGAGCCGCCCGGGGTCGGGGTCGGGCCCGGGTTCCGGGCGCGGCCGGGCCTGTGGCGGCGCAGGAGGCCGCAGGGACCCGGTGTCCAGCACGGTCACCATGGGGGAGTGCGACGGCGCCCCCTCGACGTCCTGAGCGGGTTCGGCGGTCTCGGCGGCCGGGGGCCCGACGGGCTCGGCGGTCTCGGCGGGCTCGGTGGGCGAGGAAACGGGCTGCGGAGGCCACGGAGGCATCGGACCGGACGGCGGCCCGGCAGGACCCCCGGGACCGGGCGGCCCGGACCGTCCCCCGGGGCCGGGCGGCGCGGCGGGACCGGGCAGGGCCTGCGCGGCGGCTCGGGCGGTGAGGATCAGCGGCTCGGTCGGATTGGCCGGCCGGGCGGGCGCGAGCCCGGACCCGCCCGCCTGGATCGGCTGGGCGCGGCCGGGGTCGAGGCCGAGCTGCCCGATCGCCCACCGGACCGCCGACTGGTCCGCCTGGTCCTGCGGCCCGTGGATCTCCAGCGCCGGGGCGAGCCCCGGCCCTTCGACGAAGCGGAACTCGATCGCGTGCAGCTCCCACGCCTCGCGCAGGATCTCCTGGCGGCCGGTGACCCGCAGACCGAGACCCTCGAGGATCTCCAGCGCGGCGTCGAAGTCGTTCACCAGGACCTCGCGGACCGTCCGCTGGTCGCGCATCAAGGTGAGCACATGCCTGTCGCCTTCGGAGTGCAGGCCGGCCCAGGCGCCGTTCTGCCCGGCCAGCGCGACCCGCTGGATCAGCCTCCGTGGGCGGTGGCACCGCGCGCCGAGCCCGCGCAGCCGCTCCCGAGCGACCCCGATGTCGAGATCGAAGTAGCGGACACCGAATCCCACGTCCTCCCCCAGAACTCTCGCTGCGGGCTCCTATGGTGTCCTAACGGACAACTCTCATCAATATGCCGCGCCGCCCCTCTCTCCCGGGCGGGCGTCAGACCGAGGTTCCCGCAAGCATTCCTAGCACGTAAGTGACCGCGGAGGCTCCGGCGACGATCGCGAGCTGCCGCAGCGCCCCCGCCCACACCGGCCGGTCCGACTGCCCGGCGAGATACCCGCCGACGAGGAGGCTCGCGGTGCCCGTCAGCGCGGCCGACAGGACGACCGCGGTGACGCCCTCGGTGAAGAACCACGGCACGAGGGGGATGAAGGCGCCCACCGCGAACAGGACGAACGAGCTGACGGCGGCGGTCATCGGCGACCCGGTCGTGTCCGGCGTCACGCCGAAGATGACCCGTCCCGCGACCGTCACGGGCTCGTCGCCGAGCGCGACCTGCTCCTCGGCCTGGCGCGCCGTCCGCCGGTCGAGCCCGAACCCGCGCAGCGCGCGGGCGAACCGCGCGAACACCACGGGCGGGCTGTGCTCCCAGGCCCGGCGCAGCGCCCCGTCCATGCTCTCGGCGACTTCGAGCTGGCTGCGGACCGACACCCACTCCCCGGCCGCCATCGACAGCGCCCCGGCCAGCAGGCTCATGAGCCCGGTCAGCCGGACCGTCGCGGCGGGGGTGGCCGCGCCGACGACGCCGAGGATGAGGCAGAGGTTCGTCACCAGGCCGTCGTTGCCGCCCAGCACGGCCGCCCGGATCCCGCCCCCGGCGACCCGTTCCGCGGTCCGCTCGGCGGCGTCCAGCTCGTCCCCGGCGGCCTGCGCGTCGCCGGGGGTCGCCTTGGCGGGGTCCCAGTGCGGTGCGAGCCTGGACCAGTCGGGAGGTTCGTTCATCGGGCAAGGGTGCCCGTCGGGCGCGGCGGGAAAACGAAAAGCGCCCCGTGTCTTACGACACGAGGCGCCTCCCGTTAGCCGGCTCGGTAACCCCCCAGTCCCGGGGCCGGCTGGTCTTGCGGAATACCCCTATCCCACCTGTGCAACGCCTGGGGCGAGGAATCGGTTCCCCGTACGGGAAGAAATTCCTGTCCGGTCCAGGTAGGGCGTGATGCCCCCCAGGTGGAACGGGTAACCAGCACCGAGGATAAGGCACAGGTCGATGTCCTCGGGCGCGGCCACGACCCCTTCGTCCAGCATGAGACGAATCTCCTCCGCGAGCCCGCGCATGGCACGGTCCAGGACCTGCGCCTCGGTGGACGGGTCGGCGCCGCCCTCGAAGATCTCCAGCGCCTCGGGGTCGAGCGAGAAGTCCGGAAGGTAGACGCTCTTCTTGCCGGACGCCACGAACTTCCGGAACTTCTCCGACACCGGGAAACGCTCGGGGAAGGCCTCGTGCAGCGTCTCGTTGACGTGCAGGGCGATCGCCGGGCCGACCAGGCCGAGCAGCATGAACGGGCTCATCGGCAGGCCGAGGGGCTGCGCGGCGCGCTCCGCGGTCTCCACCGGGGTGCCCTCCTGGACGGCCCCGATGATCTCCGCCAGCAGGCGCAGCAGGATCCGGTTGACCACGAACGCCGGAGCGTCCTTGACCAGCACGGACGACTTCTTCAGCTGCTTGCCGACCCCGAACGCGGTGGCCAACGTCACGTCGTCGGTCTTGTCCGCGCGGACGATCTCCAGCAGCGGCAGGACCGCGACCGGGTTGAAGAAGTGGAAGCCCACGACCCGCTCCGGGTGCTGGAGCTTCTCGGCCATCTCCGACACCGACAGCGACGAGGTGTTGGTCGCCAGGACGCACTCGGGCGAGACGACCGCCTCGACCTCCGCGAACACCTGCTGCTTGACCGACATCTCCTCGAAGACCGCCTCGATCACGAAGTCGGCGTCCGCGAACGCGTCCTTCGTGAGGGAGCCGGAGATCAGGGACTTGAGGCGGCTCGCCTTGTCGCCATGGACACGGCCCTTGGCGAGCAGCTTGTCGACCTCGCCGTGCGCGTAGGCGACGCCCCTGTCCAGGCGCTCCTGGTCGAGGTCGGTCATGACGACCGGGACCTCGAGGCGCTGGGCGAACAGCAGGGCGAGCTGCCCCGCCATGAGGCCGGCGCCGACGACGCCGACCTTCGAGACCTTGCGGGCCAGGGACTTGTCCGGGGCCCCGGCGGGCCGCTTGGCGCGCTTCTGGACGAGGTCGAAGGCGTACAGGCCGGCCCGCAGCTCGTCGGACATGATGAGGTCCGCCAGGGCCTCGTCCTCGGCCGCGAAGCCCTCGTCGCGGGTGCGGTCCTTGGCCTGCCGGACGAGGTCGAGCGCCCGGACGAAGGACGGGGCCGCGCCGTGCAGCTTGCCTTCCAGCACGAACCCGGCCATGGCGACCGCGTCGTCCCAGCCCTTGCCCTTGTCGACCTCGGGCCGCTCGACCTCGACGTCGCCCTTGAGGACGCGCGCGGTCCAGGACAGCGACTCCTCCAGGAAGTCGGCAGTGTCGAAGATCGCGTCCGCGATGCCCAGGTCGAAGACCTGCTCGCCCTTCATGACCCGGTTGTTGGCCATCGGGTTGTCGATGACGACCTTGAGCGCCTTCTCCGCGCCGATCAGGTGCGGCAGGAGGTAGGTGCCGCCCCAGCCCGGCACGAGGCCCAGGAACGCCTCCGGGAGGGAGAACGCCGGGACGCCCTTGGACACCGTGCGGTAGGTGCAGTGCAGGCCCACCTCGACGCCGCCGCCCATGGCCGCGCCGTTGTAGTAGGCGAAGGTCGGCACGTCCAGCTCGCCGAGGCGGCGGAACACGTCGTGGCCGAGCCTGCCGATCTGCAGGGCGTCGGCCCGGTCCTGGATGAGCGGGATGCCCTTCAGGTCGGCGCCGACGGCGAAGATGAACGGCTTGCCGGTGACGCCGACGGCCACGATGTCGTCGCGGGAGGCGACGGAGTCGATGGCCGCGTCCAGCTCGGCGAGGCCGCCCGGCCCGAAGGTGGTCGGCTTGGTGTGGTCGAAGCCGTTGTCGAGCGTGATCAGCGCGAGCTTCCCGGCCCCGTAGGGCAGCTCGACGTCACGGACGATCGCCTTGGTGACGACCTCGTCCTTGAAGATGTCCGCGATGCTCACTTCGCGCCCTCCCAGTTCACGTTCTCCCAGAGGACGGTTCCGCCCATGCCCATGCCGACGCACATCGTGGTGAGGCCGTAGCGGACCTCGGGGTGCTCGGCGAACTCGCGCGACAGCTGCGTCATCAGCCGGACGCCGGAGGAGGCCAGCGGGTGGCCGACCGCGATCGCGCCGCCCCACGGGTTGACCCGCGGGTCGTCCTCGGCGATGCCGAAGTGGTCGAGGAACGCCAGGACCTGCACGGCGAACGCCTCGTTGATCTCGAACAGGCCGATGTCGTCGACGGACAGGCCGTTGCGGGCCAGCAGCTTCTCCGTCGCCGGGACCGGGCCGATGCCCATGACCTCGGGCTCGACGCCCGCGAAGGAGAAGTCGACCAGGCGCATGCGCGCGGTGAGGCCGAGCTCTTCCGCGACGTCCTCGGCGACCAGCAGGCACGCGGTGGCGCCGTCGTTGAGGCCCGCGGCGTTGCCCGCGGTGACGTTGCCCGCGACGCGGAACGGCGTCTTGAGGCCCGCGAGGTCCTCCAGCTTGGTGCCGGGGCGCGGCGGCTCGTCCTGCGTGGCGAGGCCCCAGCCCTTGGCGGCGGAGCGGATCGCGGTCGGCACGAGGTCCGGTTCGATCTTGCCCGCGGCCTGCGCCTCGGCGAACTTCGCCTGGGAGCGGACGGCGTAGGCGTCGCACCGCTCCTTGGTGATGGCCGGGTAGCGGTCGTGCAGGTTCTCGGCGGTCAGGCCCATCACCAGCGCGGACGGGTCGACCAGCTTGTCGGTCATGAACCGCGGGTTGGGGTCGACGCCCTCGCCCATCGGGTGGCGGCCCATGTGTTCGACGCCGCCGGCGATGACCACGTCGTAGGCGCCGAAGGCGATGCCGGACGCGGTCGTGGTCACCGCCGTCATGGCGCCGGCGCACATGCGGTCGATCGCGAATCCGGGCACGGACTTGGGCAGCCCGGCCAGGACCGCCGCGGACCGTCCGATGGTCAGGCCCTGGTCGCCGATCTGGGTCGTCGCGGCGATGGACACCTCGTCGACGCGTTCCGGCGGGAGGGCCGGGTTGCGGCGGACGAGTTCGCGGATGGCGCGCACGACGAGGTCGTCGGCGCGGGTCTCGGCGTAAAGGCCCTTGGGGCCTGCCTTGCCGAACGGCGTGCGTACGCCGTCGACGAACACGACATCACGTGCGGTGCGAGGCACGATCAGGTCTCCCTCTGCGCTCAATGTGCGGACGCCGACGGGCCGACCGCAGGGGCCTACTCGCCGGTAACAAAGGATTCTACTCGTCAGTAACCACTGACGGCCGCGTCCGCCGCGGTGTGTCGCCCTCTGCCACTTGTCGTATCCGCCCTGTCTCGTTAGCGTTTGCCGGAAATCGCCGGTGGAGGTAGGCCCGTGGTACACGCCAGACCCGCCTACCGGCCCGGCCTCCGACGCCGGTTCGGGCACTCTCTCGACTACCTTCATGTCCTGGGCTCGGGCGCGCTACGCCTCTCCCGACCCCTCGCCGCCCTCCGCGGTGTGGGCGAGCTCCAGACCTGGGGGACCACCCTCGGCGGGCTGGTCAAGGCCGCGGCCGCCATGCAACCGCGCAAGACCGCGGTGCTGGACGACACCGGCTCGCTCACCTACGCCGAACTCGACGAGCGCACCGACCTGCTGGCCGCGGCGCTCCCGCTGGACGGCCCGCGGCCCAAGGTCGCCGTCATGTGCCGGAACCACCGCGGACTCGTCGAGATCCTCGTCGCCTGCGCCAAACGCGGGGCCGAGACCGTACTGCTCAACACCGGGTTCGGGCTCGGCCAGCTCCGCTCGGTCCTCGACGAGCTGCGGCCCGCCGTCGTCGTCGCCGACCCGGAGTTCGCGCGGCTCCTGGGGGACTGCCCCGCCGCGCTCGCACCCGTCGTCGTCTGGGCGGGGCCTGAGGCACAGGGTGAAACGCTGGACGCGCTCATCGAGCGCGCGCCGCGCGGCGCGCTTCAGCCCCCGCACACCGACGGCCGGACGATCATGCTCAGCTCCGGCACGAGCGGCCGGCCCAAGGGCGCCCGCCGGAAGCCGCGTCCCGGCATGGGCCCGCTCGCCTCGATGCTCTCCCGGATCCCGCTGCGCTCGCGGCACACCTTCCTCATCGACGCGCCCGTCTTCCACACCTGGGGTCTCGCCGCGCTCCAGATCGGGCTCGCCCTGCGCGCGACCATCGTCCTGCACCGCAGGTTCGACCCCTCGCTCACGCTCGGCGAACTGGAGCGGCACAGCCGGGTCGCGCACTTCGCCGTCCCCGTCATGGTGCAGCGGATCATGGAGCTCCCCGAGACCGTCCTCGACGGCTACGACACGCGCAACCTCCGGCTGACCGCCCTCAGCGGCTCGTCCCTGCCCGGCGATCTCGCCGACCGCTTCATGGACGCCTTCGGCGACCGCCTCTACAACGTGTACGGCTCCACCGAGGCGAGCTGGGTGAGCGTCGCCGGCCCCAAGGAACTGCGGATCAACCCCGCCACCGCGGGCCGCCCTCCGCGCGGGACCTCCGTGCGCATCCTGGACGCCGAAGGCAAGCCGGTGCCTCGGGCGACCATAGGCAGGATCTTCGCCGCCAACGAGAACGTCTTCGAGGGGTACACCGGCGGCGACCCGACCGAGGTGCGGGACGGGCTCCTGTCCACCGGGGACCTCGGCCACCTCGACTCCCACGGGCTCCTCTACGTCGACGGACGGGAGGACGGCATGGTCGTCTCCGGCGGCGAGAACGTCGTGCCCCGCGACGTCGAGGACGTGCTCGCCCGCCTCCCCGAGGTCCGCGAGGTGGCCGTCACCGGCGTCGCCGACCCCGAATACGGCCAGCGCCTCGCCGCGTACCTCGTGCTGCGCCCCGGTGCGGACCTCACCGAACAGGAAGTTCGCGAACACGTCCGCACCCGCGTCGCCCGCTTCGCGGTCCCCCGCGACATCGTCTTCATCGACGAACTCCCCAGGAACGCCACGGGCAAGATCGTCTACCGCTGGCTCTCCGGCCTGGCCTCCGGCCGCACCCACCCCCCGGAAGGCCGGGTCCACTTCTGGCACACCCCGAACACCCCCGCCACCGCCCGTCCCTCCCCTCCCACCACGGCCACCGACGCCGCCAGCTGACCCCCACCTCCCCGCCCGGCCCTTTCCGCCGAAAGCGGGCGCCGACGCAGTAACCGCAGGTTCCGGGCAGGGGGATCGGCGCAGCCCGCGGAAGAACGGGTGCCGACGCGGTGAGCCCGGTTCCGGGCCTGGGGCGGTGTCCTCGCGCGGGGTGTCGGCGGCGGCGGTGCTGCCCATCGAGGGGTCCGCACGGGGGAGGGGTGCCTGGCTTCGGGCCCAGAGTGGTGTCCTCGCGCGGGGTGTCTTCGGCGGCGGCGGCGGTGCTGCCCATCGAGGGGTCCGCACGGGGGAGGGGTGTCCGGCTTCGGGCACGGGGTGGGGCGGCGGCGTCCGGGGGCGTTCGGCCGGGCTGCGCACGATGATCCGTCCGGGGCGGTGGTTCACGGAAGGTGCGCGGGGTGCTCGACGGGTGCCGGGCTTGACCGCCTTTGGTCATGTGACGGTAAAGGCAGGGTAACTCTCCGGTATTACCGTGGTTCCGCCGGGTGGTCGCCCGGATGCGGAACGAAGGTCGGAGGGCTGCTCATGGTGTTCGGCAGAATCGGGGGACTGGTCTACGCGGCGGCGCAGGTCCCGCTCGTCCTGGCCCGCAGTGGGCTGCTCACCCCCGGAACCCCTGCCGCGACCGTCAGGCAGGTCGCCGCGTTCGCGCGCTGGGGCGACACGCTCGCGGGCCACACGGTCGCCGGGGCCGTCCGCGACCCCGACCGTCCCGCCCTCGTCGACGAGGACGGCGCGCTCTCCTACGCCGAGCTGAACGCCCGCACCGACGGACTCGCCCGCGCACTGGAGGCGACCCCGCGCGTGGCGCTGCTGGCCCGCGACCACCGCGCGGCCGTCGAAGTGCTCGTGGCGTGCAGCAAGCTCGGTGTGACCCCCCTCGTGCTCGACACCGGGCAGGCGACCCCTGACCGGCTCGCCGGCCTGCGCGGGGTCGACGCCGTCGTCGCCGACGGGGAGTTCGCGCCGCTGCTGGCCGCCGCGCCGCGCCGGGTCCGGCGCCTGGTCACCGAGCGGCTCCGCCCGGTCCGCGACGCGCGGCCCCTCACACCGAGCCGCGGCGGCCGCACCGACGGGCGTGAGCGGCTCACCGCGGTCCTCTCCCGGATCCCGCTGCGGGTGCACGAGACGGCCCTGCTCGGCGTCCCCCTCGCGCACCGCTGGGGCCGCGCCTCCCTGCACCTCGCCCTGTCGCTGCGCTCGACCGTCGTGCTGACCCGCCGCTATGACGCCGCGGGCGTGCTCGCCGCCGTCGACCGGCACGCCTGCACGGCGCTGCTCACCGCGCCCTCCCTTCTCGACGCGATGCTCGCGGTGGACCCCGCGGTGCGCGCGGCCCACGACCTGACGTCCCTGAGGGTCGTCGCCGCGCACGGCGGGACCCTCGACCCCGCGACCGCCACCGCCTTCATGGACGGCCACGGCGAGATCCTCTACACCGTCTACGGCGACGCCCTCACCATCGCCACCCCGCGCGAGCTCCTGGAGCGGCCGGGCACCGCGGGCCGCCCGACGCCGGGCACCCACCTGGAGGTCCTGCGCGAAGACGGCACCCGCGCCCTGC
The DNA here is from genome assembly GCF_003751225.1 of Actinocorallia herbida. Lineage (NCBI taxonomy): Bacteria > Bacillati > Actinomycetota > Actinomycetes > Streptosporangiales > Thermomonosporaceae > Actinocorallia > Actinocorallia herbida. The sequence goes on along the minus strand of NZ_RJKE01000001.1, from coordinate 7,425,254 downwards.
CCGGCATGCCGGGCCACGTGCACGCGGGCTCCAGCCCGACCCACACCGTCGGCCACCTGGACCCCGAGGGCCGCCTCTTCGTGCCGCCTCCCCGCGAGGAACTGGTCTTCACCGCCGGCGAGCCCGTCGAGCCCGCGGCCGTCGAACGCCACCTCGCCGCCCACCCCGCGGTCTCCGCCGCCTCCGTCACCAGCCTCCCCGACCCGTCCCGGGGCCGCCGCCTCACCGCCCACATAGTCGCCCGCGCCCCCCTGGACCCCGAAACCCTCCTCTCCTGGCTCCGCCGCCGCTTCACCCCCCTCTCCATCCCCGACCTCCACTTCGTCCCCACCCTCCCCACCCCCTGACCCCTCCCACCGCCCCAACCCCCGGCCCACCCCGTCCCGTCCTGCCCCGCACCGGCGACACCGCACCCCCTCGGCCCCGCTCCGGGAGCGAACCGATACCGAACCCCACCCGAGGTCCCTTCCCACCGAGCACGATCAGACGCCTGACGGCCCTCCTCCCGGGGAACCCCAGCCAAGCCCCCACCTACCCAGGGGCGGCGCCGCGAGGCCCGCGGTCCCGCTCCGGTGCGGAGCACGACTGAGCCCGCAGACCCACTCAAGTCTGGCCGTGCCCTGCTGACGTCCCGCGGCCCTCGGCCCGGCTCCGAGAAATGAGAGATACCGTGCCTGCGGGCGCGGTCGGACGCCTGGCGGCCCTCCTTCTCGCTCTCAGAGGAGCGCAACGGAGCGCCGCACTCGCGGTCTCGTCTACCGGCCACGGGCGGCGCCGCGAGGCTCGCGGTCCCGCTCCGGTGCGGAGCACGACTGAGCCCGCAGACCCGCTCGAGTCTTGCCGTGCGCGGGTGACGCTTCGCGGCCCTCCGCCCCGCTTCCGGGGAGGAGCGATGCCGAGGCCCGGGGAGCGGTCGCGTCTTGTCCGGGTGCGGGCGGATGTCTCGCTGCCGTCGGCGAACGGGGCCGAGTCGTGCGGAGGTCCTGTCCTTACGGGTGCGGGCGGATGTCTCGCTGCCGTCGGCTGGCTGCGGGGGAACGGGGCCGAGTCGTGCGGAGGTCCTGTCCTTACGGGTGCCGGCGGACGCTTCGCGGCCCATGGCCCTGCTCCGGGGGAGGAGCGGTGCCGCGCCTTGCTCCAGTAGGCGACGACGTTCGCCGTCGCCCCGGTTTTCGGGCGGAGCGCAGGGGCGGCCTCTCCGGCGGCCTGGATCTCCGACCCGTCTTCGCCCTCGAACCGGGCTCGGCCTTTCCCACCTGAAGGCCGCGAGCCGACGATCCGTCGAGTCGTGCCCGCCGGACCCGGATCGTGTCCCTCCCACTGGAACGCGACCCCCGGCCGTTCTCGCGTGGACCGGTGAAGGCCCGCGCCAGGACCGAGGCCGCGACCTGGTCGAGGTCGGGTCCCGGCCCGGGCGCGCCCGTGGCCTTGGCCGTCGGTCGGGGAGTCCGCTTCGGCTGAGTGAGAGCGTGCCCGTAGTGCCACGGCAGCCGTCGTGCCGCTGGGCGGTAGGCCCCGCGTCGCCTTCGCCCGCGTGAGAGCCGTCCCCGCACGGTCCGGCCCGGACGGTTTCGGCGTCGAGCGCGCCTGGCCGGACAGGACGGCGGAGCCGGAGCCGAGGCCGCTCCGGTGCCGCCGGGCCCCTGCCGCCGGGTCCTTCGGCCTGCCCGGTCCAGGGCAGGAGCGAGGCCGAGGGCGCCTCGCGGCCCCGTCCGGCCCCGGGAGACCGGCGTGCGGCCCTTGCGGGTCGGGACGGGTCAGGCCCGGGGTGCCTCGTCCTCCGGGGTGCCTGGTCGGTCCTTCTTGTGGCCCATGACGGTGGCGGAGTGGGCCTTGGCGGAGGGATCACGGCGGGATTTCATGAGGCTGGCGATCGTGGTGACGGCGAGGACGACCACGATGACGGCCAGGGAGAGGGGCGTGCTGATCTCGGGGGCGGCGGGCCAGATTCCGTGGGCCCAGTGCAGGACGAGCTTCACGCCGATGAACGCCAGGATGATCGCCAGGCCGGTGGCGAGGTAGACCAGCCGGTCGAGCAGGCCCGTCACCAGGAAGTACAGGGCCCGCAGGCCCAGCAGGGCGAAGGCGTTGGCGACGAAGACGATGTAGGCCTGCTCGGTGATCCCGAAGATCGCCGGGATCGAGTCGAGCGCGAACAGCAGGTCGGTGCCGCCGATCGCCAGCAGGACCAGGAAAAGCGGGGTGACCGCGCGCTTGCCGTCGACCCGCGTGGTGAACTTCGCGCCGACGTACTCATCGGTGACGGTGAACAGGCGGCGCGAGGTCCGCACCAGGACGTTGTCGGCGATGTCCGGGTCCTCGTTGCGGTGCCGGTAGACCTGGAGGGCCGTCCACAGCAGCAGTAGACCGAAGATCAGGAACATGAAGGTGAACATCGACAGCAGCGTCGCGCCGACCGCGATGAAGATCGCGCGCATGATCAGGGCGAGCAGGATGCCGATCGTGAGGACCTTCTGCTGGTACTCCTTGGGCACCGCGAAGGTCGTCATGATGATGACGAAGACGAAGAGGTTGTCGATCGACAGGCTCTTCTCGACGATGTAGCCGGTGAAGTACTCGCCGCCGTAGCCCCAGCCGTACTGCATGCCGAGCACGAGGCCGAACACCACGGCCACCGCGATGTAGAACACCGACCAGACGGTCGCCTCCCGGAAGCCCACCGCGTGGGGCCGCAACGCGCCGACCGAGAGGTCGAGCACGAAGAGCGCGGCGATGACCGCGAGAGTCACCGTCCATCCGAGTGTCGTGACCTCCATCAGTGTTCCTCCACGAACCGTTGTGCCGGACCTGCCGTTCCCCCCTTAACGGGAGTTCCTCGCGGGCGGTTCCGTCCCCCGCGCCCGTCCACCGCATCTCATCCACTTCGTTACCCGCCTACCCCGCCACTCCACCGTCACCCATGCCCCCGCCGCCACAGCCCCGCGCCCCGCGTGCCTGCGCGAACGCGCTCGACGTCAAAGGTGGCGCAGCGGGGCGAAGAAGGCGTCCCAGGTCGGTGGGAGGCGGTCGAGGGTCGCCGCGAGGTAGTGCTGGACGACGAGCCAGGCGTCCGGATGGGCCTCGCGGCCCTCGGCGCGCAGCAGGCTCAGGCACTCGTCGACGCACTCGGCGACATCCTCTGGGTCCCGCCCGAGGCGCTCCAGCAGCGGCAGGGCCTCGGCGGGAAGGGCGCACTCGCGATCGTCGTGGTCCAGCGCGGTCGACAGCAGGTAGAGCAGGTGGCCGCCTGGCGCGGGCAGCGAGGCCATCTGCTCGGTGGTGAAGACGCAATCCTCCTCGTACGCGAGCCCCGAGGAGGTCGCGGCGTACTCGACGAGCTCGGCCCAGTACGCCGCGTCGTGCGCGCCCGTCGTCTGGCGCAGGTGCTCGGCGGCGAACCGCGCCATCGCGGCGGGGTCGTCGATGAGGGGCGAGACCACGAGATCGTCGGAGTAGTCGTAGCCGAAGTACAGGCGCCGACCATCGAGCGTGATCGACTCGATGCCCGCGATGTGGCCGACCCGCCCGGCGAGGGGGGCCGGAATGCTCTGCTGATCCATGCCCGCGACCCTAACCCGCACCGGTGACATTCCGCTCGGCACCCGGTCACAGCCTGTGGACAACTCCCTGGGCCGATCTCAGGGCCGGCCCCGTCAGGCCAGCTCGCCCTTGGTCTCCATCCGCGTCCAGGCCTTGGCGACGGACACCGAGACCAGCGCGGCCTGCCACGGCCGGGCGCCCAGGCGCCGCAGTTCGGCGCGGATCGCCTCGGGCGTCGGTTGCTCCGGGGGAGCCCAGCACAGCCGCCGGATGAAATCCGGCTGGACGAGGTTCTCACTCGGCAGGTTGTGCGCGTCGGCCAAGGCCGCCACGACGGTCCGGGCCGACGACAGACGGGCGGCGGCCTCCGGGTCGCGCTCGGCCCAGCGGTGGGCGGGCGGCGGGCCGTCACCCGGCAGATTCTGCTCGGGCAGTCCCGAGTCCGGAAGCTGCCGTCCCTTGGAGACCGCGCGCAGCCACTGCGTGGTGTACCGGCGCGCGTTGCGGCCCTTGACGGCGGCGATGGTGAACAGCTCGGCCATGGTGCGCGGCTGCGTCACGGCCATGTCGACGATCGCGGTGTCCGGCAGCACCCGGCCGGGGGACAGGTCGAGCTCCTGTGCGATCCGCTCCCGGGTCTCCCAGACCTCCCGCACGATCGCCAGCGCGCGGCGGTTGCGCACCCGGTGGATGCCCGACGTCCGCCGCCATGGATCGGTCCTCGGCTGCTTGGGCGGAGCCTCGGCGATCGCCTCGAACTCCTCGAGCGCCCACTCCAGCTTGCCCGCCTCCAGCAGCTCGGCGTGCAGCGCGTTCCGCAGCTCCACCAGCAGTTCGACGTCCAGGGCCGCGTAGCGCAGCCAGTCCGTCGGCAGGGGGCGGGTCGACCAGTCGGCCGCGGAGTGCCCCTTCTCCAGGCTGAACCCGAGGACGGTCTCGACCATCGCGCCGAGGCCCACCCGCGGATAGCCGAGCAGCCGTCCGGCCAGCTCGGTGTCGAAAAGCCGGCGCGGGATCAGGCCGATCTCGGCCAGGCAGGGCAGATCCTGGTTGGCCGCGTGCAGCACCATCTCGGTGTCGGCCAACGCCCTGTTGAGGTCGTTGAGGTTCGGGCAGGCGACCGGGTCGATCAGCGCGGTGCCCGCGCCGCGGCGGCGCAGCTGCACAAGGTAGGCGCGCTGGCCGTACCGGTAGCCCGACGCGCGTTCGGCGTCGACGGCCACCGGGCCGGAACCTGCCGCGAACGCGGCGATGACGCGATCCAGCCCCGCGTCGTCGGCGACGACGGGCGGGATGCCCTCACGCGGTTCCAGGAGCGGCGATGGCGCCGTGCCTCCCGTGTCCCCACCTGCTTCCACTCAGCTACCGTACGTCCTTCAGATCGCGGACTCCTCGCGGGGGGAGTCCGGCAGCCATGCACATCACCTCGGTCCAGGCCCGGACATGCGCACGCAAGTCGGTCCCGGCGGGTGACCATGATGCCCTGAGTTCGAGCTCCGTGGTGGCCGGTTCGTCCTCCTTGCCCCCGAAACTCTCGCTGACGGCCCGGGTAATCGTCCCTGATTCGGCTGAATATCCCGCCTCTTCCAGGGATTCGATCAGCCAGCTCCACGCGACGGTGCCGATCAGGGGGTCGTCGGCGATCTCCGGCTCTAGATCCGCCCGGATATAGGCGACAAGCCGGAACTGTCCGTCCCAGCCGGGTCTGCCCTGGGGGTCGTGCAGCAGGATCAGGCGCCCGACGGCGAGTTCGGCGTCCTCGCGCACCACGGCCGCGGACAGCGCCGCCGAGAACGGGGCGAGACGCTGCGGGGCGGGCATCTCCTCGAACTCCAGCTCGGGACGCTCGGAATCGCCTGTGAGCGCCTCATTGAGGGTGTCCAGGGCTTCTCGGAAACCGGGTGCCGAGTGCGGGGGTGTCATCTCCCGAGAGTAGATCTCCGGCCGTGGGAGGCGGGGGGTTGCCACGCCGACGCGGTCGCGGGCGGTGGTGCGGGGGGTAGGAGGCACCGGTGGACCTCTGCTCGTTCGTGAGCTGATCGCTCGTTTGCGATGTCGATAATTAACGAAAATGCCAGTGGCTTCGGTGATCTTGTGGGACATCGGGCGGCGTGTCACGAAAATCTCTGAGGGAATCTCCGGGGCGCGCCGAACGGGACCCCGGGACGCCGTAGGCGCGGAGGCATGGGACCATCGTGTACATGCCCGCTGAAGACCCGGTGTTCCTCCGTGCCTGCCGCCGCGAGCCCGTCTCCCACACGCCCGTGTGGTTCATGCGCCAGGCCGGGCGTTCCCTCCCCGAGTACCTGCGGGTACGCGAGGGGATCCCGATGCTGGAGTCCTGCGCGAATCCCGATCTGATCATCGAGATCACGCTCCAGCCGGTCCGCAGGTACGCGATCGACGCCGCGATCTTCTTCAGCGACATCGTCGTACCGCTGAAGGCGATCGGCATCGACCTCGACATCAAGCCGGGCGTCGGCCCCGTGATCGCCGACCCGATCCGCGACAAGGACGCCGTCTCCCGGCTCCGCCCGCTCGCCTCCGACGACGTCCCCTACGTCACCGAGGCGGTCAAGGGCCTGGTGGCCGAGCTGGGCGACATCCCTCTGATCGGCTTCGCGGGTGCCCCCTTCACCCTCGCCTCCTACCTCATCGAGGGCGGGCCGTCGAAGAACCATGACCGCACCAAGGCGCTCATGTACGGCGAGCCCGACATCTGGCAGTCGCTGATGAGCGCCCTCACCGAGATCACCATCGGCTTCCTGCGTACCCAGGTGGCCGCAGGCGCCCGGGCCGTCCAGCTCTTCGACAGCTGGGTCGGCGCCGTCGCACCCGAGGACTACACGCGCTACGTGATGCCCTACAGCGAGCAGATCTTCGCCGCGATGGCGGACGTCCCGCGCATCCACTTCGGCGTCGGGACGGGTGAGCTGCTCGGCCTGATGGGCGAGGCGGGCGCGGACGTCGTCGGCGTCGACTGGCGCGTCCCGCTGGACGACGCCGCGCGGCGCGTCGGTCCGGGCAAGGCGCTCCAGGGCAACCTCGACCCCTCGATCCTGCTCGCCCCGTGGGAGGTCGTCGAGCCGCGGGCCCGCCAGGTGCTGGCGCAGGGCCGCGTCGCCGAGGGTCACATCTTCAACCTGGGCCACGGCGTGCTGCCGAACACGAACCCCGACCAGCTCGCCCGCCTGGCCGACCTCGTCCATGAGGTCTCCGCGCGCTGAGGTCCCACCGAAGGACGGCGCCCGTTCGGGTGCCGTCCTTCGGTGATTTCGCCGAGTTTCGACTGATGAGAGGTTTCTCATCGCTTTACGGCGTTCGCCACCTGCGGGAGTGCCTACGGTGGGCGCATGAGAATCCGCGGCCCGCTGCTCGCCGTGGTGGGGGCGGTGCTCCTCACCCTGGGCGCCGTCTACGCCTTCGTCGCGGCCGCGCGCGTCGCACCGCCGGCCCTCGGGCCTCTGGTGGTCGTGACGGCCACCCCCGGCCCCTCGGCCACGGACGAGCCGGAGACGGCGCACCCCGTGACGCCTCCGCCTCCCCGTGACGCCGACGACCATGGCGGCGACGACAAGGCCGACGACCACGGCGGTGCCGACGACGGCGTCGAGCCCGGTGACGACCACGGTGGCGACGATGCCGACTGAGACCCGCCCATGAGCGCCCACTCCAGGATCGTCGCCTGGGTCCTGCTGGTCGTCGCGCTCGCCCTCACCGTCGCCGGATCGGCCACCTGGTCGCTGCTGGTGAACCGTCTCGACGCGCGGGTGGCCGAGGAACTGGCCAATGAGGCGGAGAAACTCCGTACCTTCGCGGCGAAGGCGGGGCCGGTCACCGATGTCCGAAGCCTGCTCTACGACTACCTCAGCCTGACCGCGCCGGACAGGCACGAGACGTACGTCAGCGTCGTCAACGGCAAGGTCGACCAGTTCACCGGCAGGCCGTCCGACGGCGAACTCAAGATCGACGACGCGCTCATCGCCAAGGCGAGCGGCGCGAGCGAGCCCGAGACCGGTTGGGCCTCCAGCGATCTCGGGAAAGTGCGCTACCTCGTGATGCCGGTACGCGTCACCGGCGACGAGCGTAAGGCGGCGCTCGTAGTGGCCGTCTTCTACGACGTGCAGCGCAGCGAGGTCACCGACGTGATGCGCTCCCTCGCGCTCACCTCCGCGCTCGCCGTCGGCGTGGCGGGCGCCGCCGCGTGGCTCGTCGCCGGGCGGGTACTCCGGCCCGTCCGGCTCGTCCGGACCACCGCCGAGCGGATCAGCGACTCCTCGGATCTGAGCCGCCGCCTCGACGTCCCCGGCGACGACGACATCTCCGCTCTCGCCGGGACGTTCAACCGCATGCTGGACAGGTTGGAGCGCGCTTTCGCCACCCAGCGGGAGTTCCTCGACGACGCCGGGCACGAACTGCGCACCCCCCTCACGGTCGTCCGCGGCCATCTGGAGCTGATGGGCGAGGAGGACCGGGAGGAGACCGTCGCGCTCGTCCTCGACGAACTCGGGCGGATGAACCGGATCGTCGACGACCTGCTGCTGCTCGCGCGCTCGGAGCAGCCGGGATTCCTCACCGTCGGCGAGGTCGCGGTCGCCGAACTGACCGTCGACGTGCTGGCCAAGGTGCGGACCCTGGCCGACCGGACCTGGCGGCTCGACGAGGTCGCCGACACCCATGTCCTCGCCGACGGCCAGCGGCTGACCCAGGCGCTCGTCCAGTTCGTCGCCAACGCGGTCCGGCACACCCGCGACGGCGGACGGATCTCCGTCGGGTCGGCCCTGCGCGGGCCGGAGCTGGAGCTGTGGGTCCGCGACGACGGCCCCGGTGTCCCCGCCGACCAGCGCGACCGGATCTTCCGGCGCTTCGTCCACGGCGCGCAGACCGGTACCGGCCTCGGGCTCGCCATCGTCGCCCGCATCGCCGCGGCGCACGGCGGCCGCGCCGAGGTCCGCGACGCGCCCGGCGGCGGAGCCGTCTTCCTGATCGGCATTCCGGCCTACGAGACGGGCGAGCCTGGTGAACCGTATTCTGATAGCTGAGGATGAAGCTCGCATCGCTTCCTTTCTGGACAAGGGGCTCCGGCGGCACGGCTTCGTCACGACGGTCGTCGAGGACGGGCTGAGCGCCCACGAGCTGGCGCTCAGCGGACAGTTCGACCTGCTCGTCCTCGACCTCGGCCTGCCCGGCCGCGACGGGCTCACCGTGCTGCGGATGCTGAGGGAGGCACGGGTGACCCTGCCCGTCGTCATCCTCACCGCGCGGGGCGGCGTCGCCGACACCGTCACCGGGTTGGAGAGCGGCGCCGACGACTACCTCGCCAAGCCGTTCGCGTTCGAGGAACTGCTGGCCCGCATCCGGCTGCGGCTGCGGCCGGAACGCGCGCCCGAGGCGACCGTGCTGACCGTCGGGGATCTCGCCCTCGATCTGCGCACCCGCCGTGCTCGCGCGGGCGGCCGTACCGTGGAGCTCTCGAGCCGGGAGTTCGCTCTGGCGGAGTTCCTCTGCCGGCACCCCGACCAGGTCCTCACGCGTGAGCAGCTCCTCAGCCACGTGTGGGGCTTCGACTTCGATCCGGGCTCCAACGTCGTCGACGTCTACATCCGGTACCTGCGGCGCAAGCTGGGCGCGGCACGCATCGAGACGATCCGCGGCACCGGCTACCGGCTCCGCCCCCTGGGGCCGGAAGCGGGCGCGTAGGCCTCCCCGCGGATGAGAGGGCTCTCATCGCGGCCTCATCCACGTTCCACGGCTCGACCGGAACCTGGAACCAAGCCCGGAAGGACCGGGCGGAGATCCAGGGAAGGCCACCGTGACCCTTCTGTTCCAGCGGGCGTTGCTCGCCCTCGCCCTCACCTTCGGGCTGACCTCGCTCGGCGCGGTCCTGCCCGCCGGACCGTCCGCCTTCTCGCCGCTGTCCGCCTCCGCCGCCCACGCGGACGACGGTGACGACGACGATGGCCGACACGACGACCGAGACGACGACCGAGACGACAGCGGCGATGACCGCGGCGACGACAAGGGCGGCGAGGTGGACCGCGACGACCGCGATGAGCCGGGAGACGACCGGGACGACAGCGGGGACGGACGAGACGACAGCGGGGACGACCGCGGCGACGACAAGGGCGGCGAGGTGGACCGCGACGACCGGGACGAGCCGGGAGACGACCGGGACGACCGGGACGACGACCAGAGCGACGACCGCACGGGCGGCGCCTCGACCTCGCCGAGCGCTCCCGCGACGTCCGGCGGCGCCGCGACCGGCGGAGCCCCGGCCCAGCGCGGGGCTGGCGATGACGGCGGCCGGGGCGCGGACGATGACGGCCGGTCCGGCGACGACACCGACGACCGGGTTCCGGTCGGCGGCGTCGACACGGGCGCCGGCGGCACCGCCTTCGACTTCACCAGCGCGGGAGTCCTGGCCCCGCTCGGGCTGAGCCTCGTCCTCGCAGCGGGCGTCGGCGTCTACTTCCTGCGACGTTTCACCGGAACCTCCTGACATGTGCGATCCCCGCCGGGGACGGAGCGGCCGCATCCTGACTGCGGCCGCTCCCGCTTTCCCTCATCCGCCCCCTGAGCCGAACGCTCCCGCCCTCCGGGCCTCCCCTCCCGACGCCATGTCCTGTGTGTCGCGCGGGACCGACCCGGCACATCTGGGCCTTCTCCCGTGGGCCTCGGACGAGGTCGAGGGATCCCCTGCCGGCGGGACGGGCCGCCCGGCCCCTGCGCGACGGCGCCCACAACCGGGTTGCGGGGCCCGGCCGCCCGGACAGACGGCGACGCCGTGACGGTGCGACGACGGGTACGACGGGTCCTGCGGATCTGGGCCGCGGTCGTCTGGGCGGTGCCGCTCGCCGGGTGCGTGCCGATGGGCGGCAGGGCCATGGAGAAGGGACTCGCGGCCCCTGCCGTGCGGTCCGAGGCCGGGGCGCCCACCTCCGCCCCGAAGGTCGGCGACCCGGTGCGGTTGCGCATCCCGGCGGTCGGCCTGTCGACCTCGCTGATCCCGCTGCGCCTGGACCGGCGGCACCAGCTCATCGCTCCCCGGCGCTTCGATGTCGCGGGGTGGAATCGCGCCGGCCCGGAACCCGGCGAGCGCGGCGCGGCGGTCATCGCCGGACACGTCGACTCCGCGTCCGGCCCTGCCGTCTTCTACCGGCTGGCCGACCTCACCCCCGGCACCCGCGTCTACGTCGACACCGACCAGGGCCAGACGGTCTCCTTCACCGTCCACCACCTGGAACGCCACCCTAAGACCGACGTCCCCGACTCCGTCTACCGCCCCACCGCAGCCCCCGAGCTCCGCCTCATCACCTGCGGCGGCACCTTCGACCACACCCGCGGCTCCTACCGCGACAACGTCATAGTCCACGCCGCCCTCACCCCCCGCTGATGGCCCTCGGCCCTGCTCGGCGTCGACTGCCGCAGCCGACCCTTGCTCGCCGCACCCCCGCCATCGACGAACACGCCATCGACGAACATCCCGCCCCTGGAGAAACGGCATTACTACGTAAAGCCCGTGCCCGGCCCAGGCCGGCCGGCCCCCCGGAAAGGGCGGGCCGAAGCCACATAGCCCAAACCCCTCCTCGCTTCCAGGACCCTTCCGGGCAGGCACAGCTCTTTCCAGGCCTGACCGGATCCTTCTCGGTCAAGGAGAGGGGGAAGGGGCGCGGTGGACGGAGATGCCTGCGGCGGCGAGGGCCGTGCCGGTGTCTTCGGGGAGGGTGTCGTCGGTGACGACGGCGTCGAAGGCCGTGATGGGGGCGACATGGGCCAGGGCGGTGCGGCTGAACTTGGTGGCTTCGGCCGCGGCGATGACGCGCCGGGAGGAGGCGATGGCGGCGCGCTTGACCGCTGCGTCGGCGAGGTCGTGGGTGGTGAGGCCGTCGGTGGGGGAGATGCCGCAGCAGCCGATGACCGCGGTGTCGAAACGGAGGGCGGCGAGCGAGGCCTCGGCCAGCGGGCCTGTGAGCGCCAGTTCCGCGGGGCGCGGCTCGCCACCGGGCAGCAGGAGGTGTATCGAAGCGGCCCCGGTGAGCGCGTTCGCCGCGTGCAGGGAGAGCGGCATGATCGTCAGGCGGCGTGGCTCGAGCGCCCGGGCCACCTCTAGGCATGTGGTGCCGCTGTCGACCACGACGGACTCGCCATCGGCGATCAGCCCGGCGACGACGGCCGCGATCGCCCGCTTGGTCTCGACGCCCTCGCGCTCGCGCATGCCGAAGGGCGGCTCCTCACCGCGCAGGAGCAGGCTGCGGGCACCGCCTCGGAACCGCGTGAGGACACCGCGGCCCGACAGCACGTCGAGGTCGCGCCGGATCGTCATCTCCGAAGCCCCTGTGAGCAGGGCGAGTTCGATCACGCTGACCTCGCCCGAGGCGCGGACCGCCTCGACGATCCGGCTCAGCCGCTCGCTCATCACACCGTCTGCCGCCATGGCCTCATTGAACATCATCACCGTGCGGAAATCAACTTTTCGAACACTCTCTATGTTTGTTATGTTCGCGTCATGAACAGAACGCTCCGGGTCGGCAGGGCGGCGACCTTCGCCTATTTCACGCTCAACGGGTTGCTCCTCGGCATGTGGGTCGTGCACATTCCCGCGGTGCAGGACCGCACCGGGGTCGGGCACGCCGCGCTGGGCTGGCTGCTGCTGCTCCTCGGCGCGGGGGCGTTCGTCGGCATGCAGATGGCGGGGCCCCTGGCCGACAGATTCGGGCCACGCCGGGCGGTGCCCGTGAGCGCGGTGCTGTGCGCACTCGGTCTCGCCCTTCCGGCGCTCGCCGGAGACGCCTGGGGCCTCGGCGTCGGCCTGCTGCTGTTCGGCTTCGGCAACGGCTGCCTGGACGTCACGATGAACGCGCACGCGGTCCAGGTCGAACGGGGCTATGGCCGCCCGGTGATGTCGGCGTTCCACGCGCTGTTCTCGGTCGGCGGCGTCCTCGCCGCGCTCGCCGGCGCCGCCGTGCTCGCCCGGGGCTGGGCCCCGGGGCGGACGCTCCCGGTGGTCGCCCTGGCGGGGGTCCTGATCGCGCTGGCATGCGCACCCGCCCTTCTGAAGACCGATCCCGCCCGTTCGGCCGTCCTCCCGCCCCCTGCGGAAGGCGCCGAGTCGGCCCTGGCCCGGCCAGAAGCCGGCTCGGGCCACGGCACCGACCTCGCCGCCGAACCCGCCGGGGCCGGGGCCGAAGCGGTGGGCGGGCTTGCCGTGAAGGTGGGGGCCGGGGAGAAAGCGCGAAGGGATCCGGGGCCTTCGCGGCGGGTGTGGGCTTTGGGGGGACTCGCTCTGTTGCTCATGTTGTGCGAGGGGGTGGCGAACGACTGGAGCGCGCTGCATCTGCGGGATGTGCTCGGCTCCTCGGACGGGGTGGCCGCGCTTGCCTACGGCGCCTTCTCGACGGCGATGACGGCGGGGCGGCTGTGCGCCGACCGGGTCGCGGCCCGCTTCGGAACGGTGTTCGTGTTGCGGTGGGGGTCGGTCCTGGCCGCGGGAGGCTGGATGGTCGTGGTGCTCTCGCCCTGGGCGGGGCTCGCGCTGCTGGGCTGGACGGTGGCGGGCCTGGGGCTCTCGGGTTGTGTGCCGCAGCTGTTCAGCGCCGCGGGGCACGTCGATCCCGCCGCCGCGGGGGCCAACGTGTCCCGGGTCGCGGGGCTCGGCTACCTGGGCATGCTCGCCGGTCCCGCGATCATCGGTCCCCTGACGAACTTCGTCCCCCTGAACGTCGCGTTCCTCCTCCCGGCCCTGTTCTGCGGCGCGGCGGTGGCCGCGGCCCGGATCGCCCGTCCGACCCCGCTCCCGTCCGCCTCCCTCCGACCAGCCTGATCGTGTCCGCGCCTCCCGGCGGGTCCTTCGGAGGGGGAGGCGCGCGGGGAGGGAAGGGGCGATGGTCCTTGGGGAGTGACTGTGATCTCACACCTGGGGGCGGACGGGGCACGGGAGTGGTTCTGCCATGGTGGAGGGGTGAAGTCGAAGCATGTGGTGGTCGTCGGCGGCGGGATCTCGGGGCTGGGCGCGGCCTGGCACCTGAGCCGGGCGGGCCTGCGCGTGACGGTGCTGGAGGGCGGGCCCCGGGTCGGCGGGAAGCTCAAGGTCAGCGAGCTGGCCGGGGTACCGCTGGACGAGGGCGCGGAGTCGATGCTGGCGCGGCGGCCCGAAGCCGTCGGGCTGGTGACGGATCTGGGCCTGGACGATCTGCTGCGGCATCCGGGCACGGCGTCGTCGGCGATCTACAGCCACGGCGGCCTGAAGCCGTTCCCGGCGGGGCAGGTGATGGGGGTGCCGTCCGATCTGACGGCGCTCGCCCAGTCCGGTGTCCTCGACGCGGCGGGCGTCGCGCGGGCGGCCCTGGATCTCGCCCGCAGGCCGACGCCGCGCGGCGGTGACCTCTCGGTCGCCGACTACGTGGGCGACCGCCTCGGCCGCGAGGTCGTGGACAGGCTCGTCGAGCCCTTGCTGGGCGGCGTGTACGCGGGGCGGGCCGAGCTGCTGTCGTTCGAGGCGACGCTCCCGCAGCTCGCCCATGCCAGCAGAGGCCGGCGCTCTCTCGTCCAGGCCGCCAAGGCGATCCAGGAGGCGGCCCCGAAAGACCAGGGCCCCGTCTTCGCGACGATGCGGGACGGGATGGGCTCCCTGCCGGTCCTGCTCGCGGAGATCCTCGTCAAGAACGGGGTGGAGATCCGCACGGAGGCGATGGCGCAGGAGCTGCGCCGTACGCCCGACGGATGGCGGGTCGTGCTGGGCCCGAAGACGGCTCCCGTGCCGGTGGACGCCGACGCCGTCGTCCTCGCGGTTCCGGCGGCCCCCACGGCGCGGCTGCTGGCCGCGGAGGCGCCCGCCGCGTCGGCGGAGCTGGCGGGCATCGAGTACGCCAGCATGGCGATCATCAGTCTCGCCTACCGTGCCTCGGCCTTCCCCGAGCGGCCGCGAGGCTCGGGCTATCTCGTGCCGCCGGTGGAGAACCGCCAGGTGAAGGCGGTGACGTTCAGTTCGGTGAAGTGGCCGTCCCTCACCGAGAAGGACCCCGACCTGGTGCTGGTCCGCGCCTCGATCGGCAGGTTCGGCGAGGAGCGGACGCTCCAGCGCTCCGACGGGGAGCTGAAAGCCGCCGCGATGGCGGAGCTGGCCGACACCTGCGCGGTCGGCGAACTGCCCGTGGACGCCAGGATCACCCGGTGGGGGGGTGGTCTTCCGCAGTACAACGTGGGACATCTCGATCGTGTGGCGAGGGCCCGGAGCGCGCTGGCGGGGCACCCCCGGCTGGCCGTCTGCGGGGCGGCCTACGATGGGGTCGGCGTCCCAGCCTGCCTGGCCACCGCCAAGGCGGCGGCCGTCCGCATCATTGATCAGCTGAGGGAAGTGCAACCGTGACCGACAAGCCCAAGGCCCGCGACCTCAACCAGGTCATCCGCTACACCATGTGGTCGGTGTTCAAGGCGAACGGCCTGCCCGAGGGAGACCGCAGCGCGGTCGCGACCGAGGTCCAGGACCTCCTCGACGGCTATGCGGCCAAGGACGTCACGACGCGCGGCCTGTACGACGTGGCGGGCCTGCGCGCCGACGCCGACTACATGTTCTGGTGGCACGCCGAGAGCAGCGACGACCTCCAGGAGGTCTACCACCGTTTCGGCCGCACCGAACTGGGCCGCAACTCCACCCCGGTGTGGTCGAACATGGCGCTGCACCGTCCGGCGGAGTTCAACAAGAGCCACATCCCGGCGTTCCTCGCCGAGGAGGAGGCCCGCGCCTACGTCTGCGTGTACCCGTTCGTCCGCTCGTACGAGTGGTATCTCCTGCCCGACGCCGAGCGCCGCCAGATGCTCGCCGAGCACGGCAAGATGGCCCGCGGCTATCCCGACGTCCGCGCGAACACGGTCTCCAGCTTCGCCCTCGGCGACTACGAGTGGATGCTCGCCTTCGAGGGCGATGAGCTGTACCGCATCGTCGACCTGATGCGTCACCTGCGCGCCTCGGAGACCCGTCGCCACGTCCGCGAGGAGATCCCGTTCTACACGGGCCGCCGCAAGTCCGTCACCGAACTCGTGACCGAGCTGCCTTAAAGGTCATCCCGGAACCATCCGGCCGTGCCGCACCATGCGGCGCGGCCTCTGTCTTTCTCGGGGAATGTGAGAGTGCGGTATCCGGTGCGGATCGCCGCTGTGAAAGTCATCGAATCACCGGGAGCCGGGGGAGGAGCCGACGACCGGGTAAGTCCCCCGCGACCTTCTCCAGGAGTTCCTCCCGGCCACGATGGGTGTGCTGCTCGAGCGTTTCCCCGGCCTCAGGGTCGGCTGGTCCGGAACCGTCCGCCACGCCGGGATCGCGGCCCGCGGTGCCGACGACCTGCCCGTGGTCCTCGACAAATGACCCGACGGGTCCACGCTCTCCGCCCCGGGCGTGGACCCGCTCGTCGAGGCACGAGGGCTCGCGGTCGGCCGGCCGTCACCCGCGGCGGAGGATGCGGGCGGTCAGGGTGGGTTTGCGGCCGTGGACGAGGCGGGCGGCGCGGCGGCCGATGAGGAGGTAGGCGAGGAGGACGCCTACCGAGTTGAGGATGATGTCGTCGACGTCGAAGGTGCGGCCGCTGACGGCGAAGTGCTGGACTATCTCGATGCCGAAGGAGAGGACGGCACCGACGATGGTCAGGCGAAGGGGGCCGCGCAGCGACTTGAAGAGGATCGGGAGCATGACGCCGAGGGGCGCGAGCAGGGCCAGGTTGCCGCCGATCGCGTGGACGGCCTCCTTGATGCTGGGCCGGTCCAGGTAGAAGCGCAGGGTCTTGCCCGGTTCGCCGTTGCCGACGGCCCAGCCGTTCGGATCGGGGACGGGCGTCAGGGTGAACCGGTACGCCCAGTAGCAGAACACCACAAGAGCCGCCAAGGTGATGACTCCGGTGAAGAATCGAAGGATCCGCCGCACGATGCCGCGACCCTTCTTGCCCGGCGCCTTGCTCCGCGCGGCCGGAGGCTTCGCCACCGGGGCCGTCTCCGTGGGCTTGGACCGGCCGAACCAGGTCCGTCCCGTGCCCGTCACCTTCGCTGTCTCGCCGCTCACCGTAGGCCTCCCGGAAACGCTCATTCCCGGCCGGGCAGTGCAATATTCGATGAACGGGAGGGTCAAGGTGTGTCCGGGCCCGGTCAGGACAGGGCCCGGAGTCGTGCGTCAGGCCTCTTCGAGGCGGAGCGAGACGCTGTTTATGCAGAACCGGTCGTCCGTGGGCGTCCCGTAGCCCTCGCCGTGGAAGACGTGGCCGAGATGCGAATCACACGCCGCGCACAGCACTTCCACGCGGCGCATGCCGAGGGTGTCGTCCTCGCGCAGGATCACCGCGTCGGAGTCGGTCGGGGCGTAGAAGGACGGCCAGCCGCAGTGGCTGTCGAACTTGGTCTCCGAGCGGAACAGCTCGGCCCCGCAGGCGCGACAGTGGTACACGCCGACGGTCTTGGTGTCGGTGTACTCGCCGACGTAGGGGCGCTCGGTCCCCGCCTGGCGGAGGACGCGGAACTCCTCGGGGTCGAGGATCGCCCGCCACTCGGTCTCGGTCTTGTGGACTTTCTCCATGCCCGGCACGCTACTTCCCTTCTCGGCCAGAGGTTGCCATCGGGTGCAACCTTCTGCGGGTTGCGGGTGTTCCCGGGGGGTAAGCGTGGACCATGGCCTTCCTCGAACTGCCGGTGGGCGACCGGATCGTCAAGGTAACCAACCCTGACAAGCCGTACTTTCCCCAGGCGGGGCTGACCAAGCTCGACCTCGTCTCCTACTACCTGTCGGTCGGCGAAGGCATCCTGCGCGCTCTGCGGGAACGCCCGACGACGCTGGAGCGCTGGCCAGGAGGGGTGGTGGAGGGCGCCGTCATGTCCACCCGGGCCGACCCGAGCGGGGGCGACGCGTTCTACCAGAAACGGGTCCCCAAAGGCGCGCCCGACTATGTTCGTACGGCGAAGATCGACTTCCCCTCGGGCCGTTCCGCCGACGAGGTGCGCCCGACGGAGCTCGCCGTCGTCGCCTGGGCGGCGAACCTCGGCACGATCACCTTCCACCCGTGGCCCGTGCGCGCGGCCGACGTCGACCACCCCGACGAGCTGCGGATCGACCTCGACCCGCAGCCCGGCCGCGACTTCTCCGACACCGTGCGGGTCGCGCGGGAGGGCGTGCTCCCCCTGCTGGACGAACTCGGCATGACCGGCTTCCCCAAGACGTCAGGGGGCAGGGGTCTGCACATCTATGTCCGGATCGAGCCGCGGTGGAGTTTCACCCAGGTCCGCCGGGCCGCGCTGGCGCTCGGCCGTGAGCTGGAGCGGCGGATGCCCGACACCGTGACGACGAAGTGGTGGAAGGAGGAGCGCGGCGAGACCGTCTTCGTCGACTACAACCAGAACGCCAGGGACCGGACGATCGCCTCGGCCTACAGTGTCCGGGCCCGTCCGAACGCGCCGGTCTCGGCGCCCCTCTTCTGGGACGAGCTGGCCGACGCCGACCCCGCCGACTTCACCGTGAAGACGATGCCCGCCCGGTTCGCCGAGGTCGGCGACAGGCACGCCGCGATAGACGACGCCGCCTTCTCCCTGGATTCCCTGCTGGACATGGCCGACCGCGACGAGAAGGACCATGGCCTCGGTGACATGCCCTATCCACCGAACTATCCGAAGATGCCCGGCGAGCCGAAGCGCGTCCAGCCGAGCAAGGCCAAGGATTAGGCCCGGCGCAGCGCCTCGGGTCGGTGGACGGCCGTGCCGCCGGAAGCCTCGCTGCGCACGAGGTACTGCGGCTCGTCAGGGGAGGCGCGGACGGTCCGGCCCGCCTCGTCGGTGTCGGAAGTGATCTTCTTGAGGACGGTGCCTTCGGCGGTGGAGCCGTGGGAGTTCCACCTGACGCGGTCGCCCTTCCTGAACTCGGTCATGGGGAAGTCGTACCCGAACAGGGGAAAACGGCGGGTTGTCCGGGGGTAAGCGCACGGTATGACGGATACGGATGTGCTGATCATCGGGGCGGGCATGGCAGGGCTGGCCGCGGCGCGGCGGCTGCACCGGTCGGGCCGCCACTTCCTGCTGCTGGAGGCGGCCGACCGGATCGGCGGGCGGGTCGCCACCGACACGGTGGACGGCTTCACCGTCGACCGCGGGTTCCAGGTGGTCAACACCGCGTATCCGCGGCTGGCGTCGCTGGTCGACCTCGCGTCGCTGCGGATGGGCTTCTTTCGGGCGGGCGTCCTGGTGCGGCACCGGAGCGGCCTCGTCCGGTACGCGCATCCGCTGCGCGATCCCGGGGGCGTTCCGGGGATGCTCCAGGGCCTCGCCGCGCACCGGATCGGCTCGGCCGCCGACCAGGCCAGGCTCGCGGCGCTGCTGGCCCGCTACGCCGGGCTCCCGCCGGAACGCGTCCTGGCCGAGCCGGAGCGCACCGCGGCGGCCGCGCTCGCCGGGCTCTCCCCGGAGATGATGGACGGGCTGGTCCGGCCCTATCTCGCGGGCGTCTTCGGCGATCCGGACCTGCGCGTCTCCGAGCACGTCCTGGCGATGGTCGTCCGCTCGTTCGCGCGCGGCAGGATCGGGCTGCCCGAGGCGGGCGTGGCCGCCGTGCCCGAGGCGCTGGCCGCGCCGCTGCCGGTCGGCTGGATCCATCTGTCCCAGCGGGTGGAGCGCCTGGACGGCACGGCTGTCCAGACGTCGGCCGGCCGGATCACCGCCCGCGCCGTCATCGTGGCGACCGATCCGCGGACCGCCGCGGCCCTGCTGCCGGACCTCCCGGCGCCCCGCATGCACCCGCTGACGACCGTTTACCACTCGGCTCCGCGCTCTCCCGCGGTCGAGCCGATCCTGTACGTGAACGGCGATGGACGGCGGTCGGGCGGCGGCGTCGTCAACACGGTCGTGGTGAGCGACGCGGTCCCGTCCTACGCGCCGCCCGGCCGCTCCCTGATCGCCTCGACCCTCGTCGCGGCCGACGCCGACGAGCGGGCCGTCCGGATCGAGCTGGCCCGTGTCTACGGCGCCCGGACCGCGGACTGGGAGCACGTGACGACGATCCGCATCCCGGAGGCCCTGCCGGACGCGTCACCTCCGACCCACCGCCTCAGGCGTCCCGTCCGCGTCGCCGACGGGGTCTACGTCGCCGGCGACCACCGCGACAGCCCGTCGGTCCAGGGCGCACTCACCAGCGGCTGGCGTGCCGCGGCCCTCGCCGAGTCCGATCTCGCCGCCCACGACGGGCGGCGCCTTCCCGTGGGAGGGCGTTCCGCGAGCTGATCCGCGGGCCGCCGCCGACGGTCAGGCCGCGCGCGCCGGGACGCGCAGGACGGTCCAGCCGCAGCCGCCGAGGAGCACGATGCCCGTGCCCACCCCGGACGTCAGCGCGACGGCGTCGCCGGACGCGCCCGCCGCGGCCATGGCGACGCCCACCGCGCCGAGGACCGCGGCGGCCCCGCCGACCCAGCCGATCGACGGCTCCCGCCACACCCGGGCGAGCGCGACGAAGTGCGCCCCGACCACGAAGGCGATCCACGCGGGCACCGCGTCCGGCAGGTCGAGGGGCCCGTTGAGCAGCGCGTTCCCGCCGAGGAAGGCGGCGAGTTCGACGGCCAGCACCAGCCGGTAACCAGGGCCGAAGCCGGGCCTGCCCGCCTCGTCCGGCGCCGGCGTCTTCCGCGCCCGCCACAGCCCGCCGAGCACCGCGAGGAAGACGACGGCCCCGCCGATCCGCAGCACCAGATCGACCGGCGCACCCGCGGCACCCGCGTTCACCTCCACCCACACCAGTCCGAAGACCGCCCCGACCAGCACCCCGATCCGATCCGGCGTCATCCCGCCTCCCCCCGCCCGACCGGCCGGGCCAACGACCCGAGATGTCCCGATCATGCGAAGTGCAGCATTATCAACCGTTTTCGGAGGTGCGGCCAACCGCGAACGCCGCACCGCTGTCCAGGCGGCGCGGCGTCCCGTCGGGAGGCTCGAGGGCTAGAGGTCGAGGACGACGCTCTTCTCCCGGGTGTTGTCGAGGAGAGCGTCGTGGCCGTAGCCGCTGTCGTTCCAGCCGCCGAAGGGGAGGCCGGGGGCGACGCGGCGGAAGGTGTTGACCCAGACGTAGCCCGCCTGGATGTCCTGGGCGGCGCGCTGGGCGGTGGCCAGGGACGTGGTCCAGACTCCGGAGGCGAGGCCGTAAGGGGAGTCGTTGGCTATCGCGATGGCCTCTTCGTAGGTGTCGAAGGGCAGGACGACGGCGACGGGGCCGAAGATCTCCTCTTGGCAGACGCGCAGGGAGTTGTCGGGGGTCGCCAGGAGGGTGGGCTCCACCCAGTAGCCTCCGGCGAACTCCTCGGCGACGAGTTCGGCGCCGTGGCGGCCGCCGTAAAGGAGTTCGGCGCCCTCCTTCTGGCCGAGCTCGATGTAGGAGACGACGCGGTCGTACTGCTCACGGGAGACGATCGGGCCCATGGTCGTCTCGGGCGACTGGGGGTCGCCGAGGCGGATCGCGGCCATCCGCTCCTTCACCTTGGCGATGAGCTCGTCGTAGACGGGCCGCTGGACGAGGATGCGGGAGCCCGCGAGGCAGGCCTGGCCCGCGTTGCCGGTGAAGATCGCGCGGGTGGAGACGCCCTCGGCCGCCTTGTCGAGGTCGGCGTCGGCGAAGACGATGTTGGGCGACTTGCCGCCGAGCTCCAGCGCGAGGGGCTTGAGCGCGTCGGTGGACGCGCGGGTGATGATCTTCGCGGTCTCGGTGGAGCCGGTGAGGCTGACCCGGCCGACGTCCTTGTGCCGGACGAGCCGGTCGCCGACCTCCTCGCCGAGCCCGGAGACGATGTTGAGCACGCCCTTGGGCAGCACGTCCTTGAGCAGTTCGGCGAGCCGCAGCATCGAGACGGTGGCCTGCTCGGCGGGCTTGATCACCACGGTGTTGCCCGCGGCGAGCGCGTAGGCGGCCTTCGCGGAGAACGTCGAGATGGGGGAGTTCCACGGGATGATCCCGACGACGACGCCGTAAGGCTCGCGCCGGGTATAGCCCATGCTTCCCGGGCCGAAGATCACCGACTTGCCCTCGACGGCCTGGGCGGCCTCGCCCGCGGCGTTCTGCCACAGGTAGGTCATGCCGGGCAGGTCGAGTTTGGAGGTCTCGTTGATGATCCGGCCGTTGTCGCGGGTCTCGAGTTCGGCCAGCTCCTTGGCGTTCGCGGTGAAGACCTCGGCGACCTTGCGGAGCATGAAGGTCCGGGCCGCCGCGGACATCCCCGACCACCTCGGGAACGCCTTCTTGGCCGCGGCGACCGCGTCGTCGGCGTCCTGGGCGGTGCCCCGGGGAATGCGCGCCCATACCTGTCCGGTGGCCGGATCGACCGAGTCCAGGGTCTGCGCCGAGGTGCGCAGTTCGCCGCCGATCAGGTGCGCATAGGTCTTGATCTCGGTCATCGGTTCCCTTCCCGCGAGATAGCGGACCAAGCGTACGCTTGTTTGTGAGGGGAAGGGAACCCTGGGACGTCAGTCGGCGATCGCCTCGTAGTTCACCACGCGCCAGCCGGTGGCCGGATAGGGGTCGACCAGGTAGTGGTTCGAGCCGCCCTCGTACCTCCGGTAGCAGTCGAAGGCGTAGCTGTAGCCGTGTTCGCTGCCCGCCACACAGCCGTCGAGCTCGTCGGAGAGCGGCGCGGCGGTGGCGAAGACCTTCTCCACCGTGCGGGGTCCCGCCGCCGTCAGCGCGGCGGTCTTGTCGTCCGCGATCCGCGCCCTGAGCAGGATGGTGACGGCCTCCCTGGCGTCGGCGAACATGACCGCGGTGGGCGAGCTCGCCGCCGGGACCGGTTGCGGGCCTCCGGACTCGGCGATGCCGGCGGGGTCGGCGCTCTCGGGGGCGGCGCTCTCCGGGGAGGCGTCGCCCGAGGCGGACGCGGACGTCGAGGGATCGGGCAGGAGTCCGCCGTCGGAACCGGTCACGGTGCAGCCGGTGAGGGCGAGCGCCGCGACGGCCGCGGTGAGGACAAGCAGACGGGGCAAGGGGCCTCATCTCTCTCGAGGGGATGCCTGGTGTGACGCGCCCCGCTCCGCCCCGGTTCGCCCCGACAGCTCCTGGACCTCCGGTGAACCCGCAGGTGGCGGCTAGGTCAAGATCTGGTCGAGGTCGAACTCGACGGGAACCTCGAGCTGCTCGTACGTGCAGGACTCGGGCGTCCGGTCGGTGCGCCAGCGGCGGAAGCGGGCGGTGTGCCGGAAACGGTCGCCTTCCATGTGCTCGTAGGCGACCTCGCAGACGAGTTCCGGCCGCAGCGCCACCCAGGACAGGTCCTTCTTGCCGGTCCAGCGCGACACCGCGCCCGGCATCCGGTCCGCTTCGCCCTGCGACGCCCACGCCGACCAGGGATGCCCGGAGACATCGGACATCCGGTAGGGCTCCAGTTCGGCGACGAGCTCCTCGCGCCGCTTCATCGTGAACGACGCGGCGACGCCCACGTGCCGCAGGGCGCCGTCGCCGTCGAAGAGGCCGAGCAGCAGCGAGCCGACGATCGGACCGCTCTTGTGCCACCGGAACCCGGCGACGACGCAGTCGGCGGTCCGCTCGTGCTTGACCTTGAACATCAGCCGTTTGTCGGGCGCGTAGGGAAGGTCGGCGCTCTTGGCGACGACGCCGTCGAGTCCGGCGCCCTCGAACTCGTCGAACCAGCGCGTGGCGACCTCGAAGGAGTCGGTGATCGGGCTGAGGTGGACGGGCGGCCGGGCCTTCGCCAGCGCCCGCTCCAGCAGGGCGCGCCGCTCCTTGAACGGGGTCTCGAAACAGGTCTCGTCACCGAGGGCGAGCACGTCGAAGGCGACGAAGGAGGCCGGGGTCTGCTCGGCGAGCAGCCGGACCCGGGACTCGGCGGGGTGGATCCGCTGGGACAGGGCGTCGAAGTCGAGCCGGGAGCCGCGCCGGATGATCACCTCGCCGTCGATCACGCAGCGCTCGGGCAGTTCGGCCTTGACCGTCTCGACGAGTTCGGGAAAGTAGCGGGTGAGCGGTTTCTCGCCCCGGCTGGACAGGACGACGTCGTCGCCGTCGCGGAAGACGACGCAGCGGAAGCCGTCGAACTTCGGCTCGTAGTAAAGGTCTCCCCGCGGCATGGTCTTGACCGCCTTGGCCAGCATCGGCGCGACGGGCGGGCTGATCGGCAGGTCCATGCCCCAAGATAACCTGGGTCGCATGAGGCGTCTGCTGCCGGAACCCGAAGAAGGCGTGGACCCGTACTACGAGTACGGCGTCGCGGGCGACTGGCTGCGCGTGCACATGGTGGTGAGCGCCGACGGCTCGGCCACCGACGAGGACGGCTGGTCCGACGGCCTGGGCGGCGCCGCCGACTTCCGGGTCTTCCGTGCGCTGCGCGCCCTCGCCGACGGGATCATGGTCGGCGCGGCGACGGTCCGCACCGGCCGGATCAAGCCCGCGCGGCTCACCAAGGAGATGGCGGCGCGCCGGGGCCGTCCGCCCGCACCGATCATCGTGGTGAGCCGGTCGCTGGATCTCGACTGGGAGGCCGCCCTGTTCGCCGAGGGCGAGCCGATCGTCGTCACCTCGGACGGGGCGCACTCGCCCGCGCCGTCGCATGTGCGGGTGGTCTCGGCGGGCGACGGCGACGTGGACCTGCGCCTGGCCGTGCGGAGGCTGCGCGAGGAGCACGGCGTCCGCCACCTCCTGTGCGAGGGCGGCCCCGGACTCACCACGTCGGTGCTACGCGAGGGCCTCGCCGACGAGTTGTGCCTGAACATCGCGCCGACGCTGCTCGGCACCCCGCACCACACCAGGCTCGTCGGCGATCTGGACGGCCGCCGCGAACTCGCGCTCGACGCTGTCTATGAGGACGAAGGGGTACTTTTCCTTCGCTATCGCCCAGAGGGCCGACCGACTGCTTGACACCACCGCCGTGGAAACAGAGTCTCCATGACAAACATGGACAACATGTCCATCACAGGCCACTCACCGATCTTGATCTTGAGTGTCCAAAACGGAAATCTCTGATCATCCACTTCCGCACGGTGTGTCTTAGGAGTACGTCTTGTCCAAGGCCCTCTCGGTCCTTGCCGCCCCCCTTCTCGTCCTTGCCCTTGTCTCTCCCGCCCAGGCCGCCGCGCCACCCGAACTGGTGCAGGGCGCGGAGGAGGCGGTGACCGAAGCCCTGCCCGGTGTGGAACTGACGGGGCAGAACACCCATACCGTGCCCGGAGACATCGCGGGCGGCGGCGCGGTGAAGGTGGAGACCGCCGAGTTCCACGGTGCGAAGACGGTGGCGGTCACCCGCGCGGTGGGCGCGGTCTACGAGGTGTCACCCGACACCGTTTCAGGGCGGGTCGTGCAGACGACCACCGTCAAGCGCGCGAAGGCGGGCAACCGGAAGCTCCGTTTCGTGCACACCGGTGTGCCAGGCGTGTCCGGGCTCCTCGGCGCCACCTGGACCGAGCGGAGCGGCGTCAACTACAGCGTCGTGGCCCGCGAGCCGGTGAGCCGCGGCGAACTGCTGAAGATCGTCAAGGCGCTGCCCGCCGACACCGCGCGGGTCCCGGCCAAGGTGCGCAGGCTCGTCGAGAAAGCCGAGCCGCCGAAGCGCTCGGCGGAGCGCTCGACCTCCAGCCTCTTCGTCGACGGGGCGAACGCCTCCGGCGACGACTGGGGCGACGAGGCGACGCTCTGCAACGGCTGCGCCTACTCCACGAGCAACTACACCTGGCTGTGGCAGAAGGTGGTCGCCGCCGACGGCATCTCGATCGGCATCGACTGCTCCTTCGGCCCGGCGACCGCGACCGCGACCCGTGCCTGGCAGAGCAAGTGGGGGCTCGGCGTCGACGGGATCGTCGGCGCCCAGACCCGGAACGCCGCCGACGACGGCCTGTGGCTGAACACCCAGGTGGACGTCGTCTACGTGGGGTCGAGCTCCTTCGTCTACTTCCAGCGGCTGACCTCCAACGCCTACTACAACTACAACGGCACGAAGAAGATCGCCTACACCTACAGCACCCTCTGCTGAGCCGCGGGGCCCCGAGAGTCCGCGGGTGCCTCCGAGTCCGCCGGGATTCGGGGGCACTCGCGTGACAACCTCCAGAGGCCCCAGGACGTGTAAGGGGTGTCGGCCGGAGGGAGGGGCATGTGAACGAGACCGAGGCGGACTTCACCCGGTTCGTCAAGGATCGCGGCACGGCGCTGCTCCGGTTCGCGACCGCGCTCACCGGCGACCGGCACCACGCCGAGGACCTCGTCCAGGCGGTACTGGAGCGGGCCTTCCCGAAGTGGAAGCGGATCTCCCGGCGCGGCGATCCCGAGTGGTACCTGCGGCGCTCGATCGTCAACGCGGCCAAGGACGGCTGGCGGAGCGACACCCGGGCGCTCACCTTGCTGGAGCGGGTGGGCGGTGAGGAGCCCGTGGCGGTGCCGTTCGACGACTACGTCCGGCGGGACGCCGTCCGGAGGGCGCTGCACGAACTGTCGCCGGGACAGCGGACGGTGATCGTCCTGCGGTACTGGGAGGGCCTGTCCGAGGCCGAGACCGCCGCGCTGATGGACGTCACCGTCGGCACGGTGAAGAGCCAGACGCACCGCGCCATGCGCGCGCTGCGCGGATCGGTGGAGCTGGCGGACGGTCCTCCGCCGGACGCCGAGAGCGAGATGGCGGGAGGAAGGCGATGACCGCGGAAGACGAGTTCGCCGCGCGCCTCGCCGCGCTGGTCCGTGAGAGCGTCGAAGAGGATGTGTGCGACGTGGCGGCTCCCCATGACCTCGCCGCGCGGGTGCTGACGGGGCGGCGCCGCAGGGGATGGCCCCGAGGGATCACCGTCTCCTTCGCGGTGATCGCGACGGCAGCGGCGGCCGTCACCGTTCCGGTCATGTCGAGAGTCCCCGGCGAGGAGCCCCGCCCGGCGCCGGCGGACACCGTGCTGGAGGCCCTGGACCTGCGGTCGGTCCCCGGGAACCTCCCCGAGGGCATGGGAGTGGCGGACGCGGGCCCGGAGGTCGCCGAAGTCGAGAAACACCCCCCGGCCGGCTGGACATGGCGGATCTGGCATGTGCGCGATGCCAAGAGCGGACGGCGGGCGCAGGTCACCGTGATCCAGGGCGTGTCGCTCCAGGACTATGCCGAAGAGACCCTGCTGGCCGCCGACGCCGACTCGGCGCAATGGGCGGGCTGCGGATACAGCGTCGTGAGACGGAAGGTCGCGCGTGCCGTGTGCGAACAGCAGACGGGTCTGCTGGTGGAGGTCCTCGGGGCCGGGATCAAGCGTGAGAGAGCAATCGAGATGGCCGCACAACTGGAGGTAGTCCGATGATCGGCAGGATCCACTTCACCAAGAGCAAGGCACAGCAGGAGGACGAGGAGCGGAACTCGGACTGAGGTCCTCCGGGACTTCGGAACACAGGCTCCGCCGCCGGCGCGCGGCGGCGGAGACGGGGGCGGCCTGCGCGGGGCCGCCTCCGTCAGAGGTCGGCGGGGGCGGCGAGCCGTCCCCGGACGGCCGTCGCGGCGGCGACGGCCGGGGAGACGAGGTGGGTGCGCCCGCCCTTGCCCTGCCGGCCTTCGAAGTTGCGGTTGGAGGTCGAGGCGCTGCGCTCGCCGGGGGCGAGCCGGTCGGCGTTCATCGCCTGGCACATCGAGCAGCCCGGGTGGCGCCACTCGGCGCCCGCGCCGGTGAAGACCTCGTGCAGGCCCTCCGCCTCGGCCTGGAGGCGGATCCTCGCCGAGCCGGGGACGACGAGCATGCGGGTGCCCTCGGCGACGCGCCTGCCGCGCAGTACCTCGGCGACGACGCGCAGGTCCTCGATGCGCCCGTTGGTGCAGGACCCGACGAAGACGGTGTCGATGGCGACGTCGCGCAGCGGGGTGCCGGGCGCGAGGTCCATGTAGGCGAGCGCGCGCTCCGCGGCGGTGCGCTCGGCCTCGGTGGGGAACGACGCGGGGTCGGGGACGGCGGAGCCGAGCGGGGCGCCCTGCCCGGGATTGGTGCCCCAGGTGACGAACGGGGTCAGCGCTGAGGCGTCGACGACGAGTTCGGCGTCGAAGACCGCGTCGTCGTCCGTGCGCAGGGTCCGCCAGAACTCGAGGGCCCGGTCCCATGCCGCTCCGGCCGGGGCGTGCGGGCGTCCCTCGAGGTAGGCGAAGGTCGTCTCGTCGGGGGCGATCATCCCGTAGCGGGCGCCCGCCTCGATCGTCATGTTGCAGACCGTCATCCGGCCCTCCATGGACAGCCCGCGGATCGCCGCGCCCCGGTACTCGATGCCGTATCCGGCGCCGCCGCCCGTGCCGAGCCGGGCGATGACGGCGAGCACGAGGTCCTTGGCTCCGACGCCCGGCGGCAGTTCGCCCTCGACGGTGACGGCCATCGTCTGAAACGGCGGGGACGACAGCGTCTGGGTGGCCAGGACGTGCTCGACCTCGGAGGTGCCGATGCCGAAGGCCAGGGCGCCGAACGCGCCGAGGGTCGCGGTGTGGGAGTCGCCGCAGACGATCGCCATGCCGGGCTGGACGACGCCGAGCTGCGGTCCGATCACGTGGACGATGCCCTGGTCGGGGTCACCGAGGGAGTGCAGGGGGATGCCGAACTCGGCGCAGTTGGCGCGGAGGGTGTCGACCTGGGCGCGCGAGAGCGGGTCGCTGATGACCGTGGGGTCGTCGGTGGGGACGTTGTGGTCCTCGGTGGCGAGGGTGAGGTCGGGTCGGCGGACGCCCAGGCCCGCCGTGCGCAGCCCGGAGAAGGCCTGCGGACTGCTCACCTCGTGCAGCAGGTGCAGGTCGATGTAGAGCAGGTCGGGCTGCCCCGCCGCGCGGTGCACGGCGTGCGCGTTCCAGATCTTCGTCGCGAGGGTCAGGCCGGCCATCGACGCCTCCCAGGGTCTGCGCCGCTCAGGAAGACGGCGCCGGGGGTGAGGGGAAACGTCGTATCGCCTTGCGAAACGACGTTTCCGCAAGGCTAACCCACCGGATGGCGGTGCCGAAAGGGGAGGGATCAGGCGGAACCGGCGGTGGCCGCCGAGATGAGCGTCGCCATGATCAGCGCGGTGCAGCGCTCGACCAGCTCGGGCCGCTCGGCGGACAGGTCGCCCTGGAGCCAGTCGGTGAGGATCTCGCTGAAGCCGCCGACGATGAAGCGGGCGGCCATCATGATCTCCCGGCTGGGATCACTGTGCAGGATGGGCTCGCCCGTCATCATCTTGGCGAACATCTGCGAGGTGGCCAGGCGCCGCTCGGCCAGCACGGGGCTGGCCATCGCCTCGGCGAGGACGAGCCGTCCCTTGCGCGGGTCGTCGCCGTAGAAGTCGATCACCGTGGTGACCACCGCGCGCACCCTGTCGGTGGTGCGGTCGGGCGCCGCCAGGAGCGCGGCCATGGCCGCCTCGCGCAGGTCCGCGACCACCCCGTCGTAGACGGCGGTGATCAGGGAGTCCAGGTCCTGGAAGCTCTCGTAGAAGTAGCGCGGGGTGAGCCGCGCCCGCTCGATGACGCCGCGGACCGTGGTGCCGCGCAGGCCCTCGGTGCCGAGGAGCGCCAGGCCCGCCTCCAGGAGGCGGGCCCGGCGCTCGGCGACGCGGACCTCGGGGCTCGCGCCGCCATAGATTCGGCGGCTGGGCACGGCATTCATGCCGACATCCTGACAGAACGCCTGTCCCGAGAAGGCATCTCCGTGGAAAGACTGGAACAGTCGTTGTCAAATGTGTGGGAGTTCACAAGATCGCGCCGGGTGCGTAGGCCGCCGCGGCCGGGTGCCGCTTGACGACCTCGGCGATCCGCTCGGCGACCTCGGCGACCTGCGCCGCGGCGGCGCCGGTGAAGGACAGCCGGTCGGCCATGAGCGCGTCGAGGTCGGCCCGGTTCAGCGGCAGCCTGTCGTCGGCGGCCAGCCGGTCCAGGAGCTGGTTGTCGGCGGCGCCCTGCTCGCGCATGGCGAGCGCGGAGGCGACCGCGTGCTCCTTGATGGCCTCGTGCGCCTCCTCGCGGCCCACGCCCGCCTTGACCGCGGCCATGAGCACCTTGGTGGTGGCCAGGAACGGCAGGTAGCGGTCGAGTTCGCGGGAGACCACGGCGGGGAACGCCCCGAACTCGTCGAGGACGGTCAGGAAGGTCTCGATCAGGCCGTCGAGGGCGAAGAACGCGTCCGGCAGGGCGACGCGGCGGACCACCGAGCACGACACGTCGCCCTCGTTCCACTGGTCGCCGGCCAGCTCGGCGGTCATCGAGGCGTAGCCGCGCAGGATGACCATGAAGCCGTTGACGCGCTCGCAGGATCGGGTGTTCATCTTGTGCGGCATCGCCGAGGAGCCGACCTGGCCCTCCTTGAAGCCCTCGGTGACCAGTTCGAGCCCGGCCATGAGACGGATGGTCTTGGCCAGCGACGACGGCGCGGCGGCCAGCTGGACCAGGGAGGACAGCACGTCGTGGTCCAGGGAGCGCGGGTAGACCTGGCCCACGCTGACGAACGCGGAGCCGAAGCCCAGGTGCTCGGCCACCCGGCGCTCCAGGTCGGCGAGCTTGGCGGCGTCCCCGCCCAGCAGGTCGAGCATGTCCTGGGCGGTGCCGACCGGGCCCTTGATCCCGCGCAGCGGGTAGCGCTCGATCAGGTTCTCCACCCGGGCGAGGGCGACGAGCAGTTCGTCGGCGGCGCTGGCGAAGCGCTTGCCCAGGGTGGTGGCCTGCGCGGCGACGTTGTGGGAGCGGCCCGCCATGACCAGCTCGGAGTACTGGGCGGCCAGCGAGCCGAGCCGGGCCAGCACGGCGACGGCGCGGTCGCGGACGTGCACGAGGCTGAGCCGGATCTGGAGCTGCTCGACGTTCTCGGTGAGGTCGCGCGAGGTCATGCCCTTGTGCACGTGCTCGTGCCCGGCGAGGGCGTTGAACTCCTCGATGCGGGCCTTGACATCGTGCCGGGTGATCTTCTCGCGGTCGGCGATCGAGCCGAGGTCCACCTGCTCCAGCACCCGCTCGTAGTCGGCGAGTGCCTGCTCGGGGACGTCGATCCCGAGCCCGGCCTGGGCGCGCAGGACGGCCAGCCAGAGCTGCCGCTCCAGCTTCACCTTCTGCTCGGGCGACCAGAGGACGGCCAGCTCCGGGGAGGCATAACGGCCGGCGAGGACATTGGGGATGCGGGGCTTGGTGGTCACGTTCGCCGAGTCTATCGGCCCCCGCGGAGAGTCAGCAGGTCAGGCCCTCGGGCGGCGGTCGCGCCGTGGAGGGGGAGCGGGCGCGGGTGTTGTGCGAATGTCCATTGAAGCCGGGGCTCAGATCATCAACACTGGTGTCCCGAGATAGTCGGATAAATCTGGCTGTTTCGGGACCCCTGAACACCGGCCGATCTCCCCGACCCCCCCGCGGAGCGCACATGTTCAGCACCTCGCTCGCCTTCCTCGGCGCCCTCGCCGCCTCCTGGCTGCGCGCCATGGGCCACGCCTACGCCGGGTACCTCGACCCCTACTGGATCGCGGAAGACCAGCTGGAGGCCGAGAACTGGGATTGGAGCATCCCCTACCGCTGGTACGAGGCCTCCCGCTGACGCCTCAGCCCCGCAGCAGGCCGCGGACGAACGGCAGCGTGTCCGGCAGCGAGGCGAACATGTTCCCGCTGTGGTCGGCGCCCGGGTAGAGCTTGAAGGTCACCGGGGCGCCGTTCCGGCGCAGGTCCGCGGCGAGCTTCAGCACCAGCAGCGCCGGGACGTCGGTGTCGCGCGCCCCGTGGGCGACGTAGAAGGGCCGCGGGTAGCCCTTCACGGGGATGGCCAGGGATTCCCGGAGGGCCTGGATGAGGCGCCTGTCGACGAGCCGGCGGGAGAGGATGTCGCCGATGCCGATCCCATCGGCCTTGATCTCGGCCGACAGCTCCGGGTAGCACAGGCGCAGGGCGTCGGCCATGACGGCCTTGCCGCGCGGGGTGAGGAACCTGTCGATCTCCAGGTCGGGCCGGTTCGCGCGCAGCGCGGCCATCACGTAGGAGAAGTAGGTCGTCAGGCCGTGCAGGGGGAGGTCCGGGAGGTACGGTCCGGCGAGCGGGACGAGGTTCTCCAGGTTGGCCGAGACGCCGGTGGCGACCCCGCCCCGGAAGTCGAGTTCGGGGGCGTGCCCGGCCGCCGCGTGCAGCGTGAACATCGCCGCGTGCCCGCCCTGGGACTGGCCGACCACCACCCACTTGCGGGCGAGCGACGGGACGATCGCGCGGGCGGCCCGGACGGAGTCCGCGACGTTCTCGGCCTCGCTCGGCCCGTCGACGTAGGCCGCGACGCCCTTGGTGCCGAGCCCGGCGTAGTCCGTCGCGACGATCGCGTAGCCCTCGCCGAGCCAGCGCGACAGGTAGCGCACGTCCCGCTCGGAGAAGCCCGTCCGTGAGGGCGCGCAGCCGTCGCCGATCCCTACCGTGCCGTGCGCCCAGGCGACGACGGGCCACCCGCCCTCGGGCGCCTCGCCCTTGGGCAGGTGCAGCATTCCGCTGCTCACCGCGGCCCGGCCGCGGGAGTCCCGGGTCCAGTACCGGAACCGCTTGGCCGCCCCCGCCTCCGGCAGCCACAGCTCCCTTTTCAGCCGCTCGGCGGCCACGACCGCCCCCGGCCCCGTCCGCCGCTCCTCGGCCCGTGCCGGCGCCGTGAACCCCGCCGAGACCAGCCCTGCCGTGACGAACAGGGCGGTGGCCCTCCGGAAGATCCTCATCCCGTCGTTGTACCGTCGCCCCCGGCACCCCGACAGGGCCTCCGCTGTCCGCTACCGGTCCTGCGCCGCCTCAAGGGGAAGCGGAGTCCTGCGGCCGCCCTCGACGAGGCGGGGAGCGGGCCATGGCCGGCGCGGTGGACCTCGCGGCGCTCGGCCTCCGGCGGGCGGGGCGGGCCTGCCCGGGCGCCTCCGGCAAGGCGAAGACGGGGCCCGGAGAGAGCCCCGCCTCGTCGCCGCGGGTTCAGCCGCGCAGGAAGTCCAGGAGGTCCTGGTTGAACTTCTCCTTGTCACCGGGGACCAGGGCGATGCCGTGGGAGCCGCCCGGGTAGACCTTGAGCTCGGCGTTCGGGATGAGCTTCGCCGACTTGCGGGCGGTCGCGTCGATCGGGACGACCTGGTCGTCGTCGCCGTGCACGATGAGCGTCGGGATGTCGAACTTCTTCAGGTCCTCGGTGAAGTCCGTCTCGGCGAAGGCGGTGACGCAGTCGACGCCGGCCTTGATGCTCTCCTGCATCGCCATGTACCAGAAGGCGTCCCGGTTGCCTTGCGTCACCCGGTTGTGCGGGCGGTTGGCGCTGAAGAAGCCTTCGGACGTGTCCTTCCAGAACTGCGAGCGCTCTTCGAGGATGCCGCGCTTGATGTCGTCGAACACCTTGTTCGGGACGCCCTCGGGGTTGTCGGAGCTCTGCAGCATCAGCGGCGGGATCGCCGACAGCAGGACCGCCTTGCCGACGCGTCCCGTGCCGTGGCGGCCGATGTAGCGGGCGAGCTCGCCGCCGCCCATGGAGTGCGCGACGAGGACGACGTCGCGGAGGTCCAGGGCCTCGATGAGCTGGGCCAGGTCGTCGGCGAAGGTGTCGAAGTCGTAGCCCTTCCACGTCTGGGTGGATCTGCCGTGGCCGCGCCGGTCGTGCGCGATGCCGCGGAATCCGTTCTCGGCCACCACCTTCATCTGGTCCTGCCAGGCGTCGCCGTTGAGCGGCCAGCCATGGATGAACACGACGGGCTGGCCGGTGCCCCAGTCGTTGTAGAAGATCTCGGCTCCATCGCGCATCGTCACGAAGCCCATGGACGTCCCCTTCGTTGTGGCTGCTGTGCTGCCTGACGGATTCGACTGAACCAGGAGATCTTTCAAGTCAGGGGAGATCAGCCACCAAACCTGGACAGCCGGACGAGACCTTTCCCCACCGTGAACCCGCGAGGCCACTGATTTGGCACCCTTTTGTCCACGCGCCGGGAACTTCTGGCCTGGGCGCTAATCCGAGGCGCCGAGCGCCTTCTTGAGCTCGGCCTTGGTCATTTTCGACCTGCCCTCGACGCCCTTCTTCTTGGCCTCGGCGTAGAGCTGGTCCTTGGTGCGGCCCTTCTCCCGGTTCGTCCCAGAGCGCTGCCCGCCGCGCTTCTGCGGCGAGGTGTCCTCGCGGGACAGCCTGCTCGACGTCTTGGCCTCGCCCGCCTGGGCGCGGTTCTTGTTCACCGTGCGGGCCGCGATCTCCTCGGCGCGCCGCTCGCCGCGTCCCTGCTTCCGCTCGGACTCCTTGATGTGCTCGTACTGCCGTTCCCGCTTGTCGCTCCAGTCCTGACGGGGCATGCCGCCTCCTTCTGTCGTCTGCTTCCGTCAAGGCCCTACCCCGAGAAGTGCCGGCGATAGGGGTGATCTGCAGATGTTCGGTGGCTTCCGATGGGGAAGGTCGGTAATGAGGGGCGCGCCGGACGATCCGGCGCGCGGAGGGGGAAGACATGGGGACCAAGGTCGAACCGGAGCCGCCGCCGGAACCGGAGCCCGAGCAGGAATCCGAGAAGGCCGCCCGCCGCGTCGCGCGCGGCCTCGCCCAGGGAGTCCCGCCGGAGGAACTGGACCAGGCGGACGCCGAACGCGTCGCGGAGACGACGTCTTCGCCGCAGCCGCCGCTCGACGAGCGCAAGGAGAGGCCGCGCCGCTACCCTCCGCGGCCGCCGTCCGCGGAGGACTGATCGCCCGGCCCCGTCCGCGCGCGCCGGCGACCCCAGAAGACCGGGGCGAAGTACCAGAAGAAGATCAGCACGGCGAAGGCGGCGGCGGCCAGGCCCGCGGCCCAGCCGAGGCCGAGGACGACGTCGGTGACGACGAACAGGGCGCCGGACATCGCCAAGGCGAGGGCGGCGAGTCCGGCGAGCGCGAAAGACGAGGCCGCGTGGACGAGATCGCCCTTACGGCCCTGGCGGAAGACCCTGCGGTGGAAGCCCACGGGCGCTATCAGCAGGGCCGTGGCGACCGTCGCGCAGAGCAGCGTGAGGATGAAGACCGTACGGTCCAGCCCGGACGTCTTGGTGAAGCCGTACTGGAAGGGCAGCGTGAGCAGGAACGCGAAGAGGATCTGCACTCCGGTCTGCGCCACCCGCAGCTCCTGGAGCAGTTCCTCGTAGTTGCGGTCCAGGCGCGCGCTCTCGGTCTCGTGGCGGTCGTCTCCGTCACGGGGCGCGGGTCGTGCGGTCGCGGGCACCGGCGGACGCCTCCTCAGGGCCCGCCGACGGAGAATCTCAGCCGGTACGGGCTGAGGCTTCCGGGCAGCGGCAGTTCGGGCGTCGGCCTTCGACCTCCGGTCTGCCGGAACACGCCGCCCGCGAGCAGGGAGGCGAGGAAGACGGTGGAGGCGAGCATGACCACGTCCTGGCCCGGACAGGCCGCGGGACCGCCGCTGAACGGGACCACCGACCAGTCGGCCCCGGCCGTCCCGTCGAGCCACACGTCGGGCGTGAAGGCGTCGGCGTAGGGCAGGGCCTCGGAGTCGCGCTGGGTGAACACCGCGGGGATGAGCACGCCGGTCCCTCCCGGGAGGACGTCCCCGCCCCAGGCGACGTCCCGGGTGGCGTCGCGGAGGATCGCCGGGGTGGTCGGCCACAGCCGCACCGACTCAAGGACGCACGCCCGCACATACCCGAGGGCGACCGGGTCCTGTTCGATCGCCGTGCGCGCGCGGGCCTCGTGCACGGGGTGCGAGGCGAGCAGCGCGAGCGCGCGGAACAGGACGAGTCCGGCGGAGTCGAAGGCGAACAGCCACTGGGGCACCTGGTCGTAGGGCGCGGTCTCCGGGCCGTACGGGGTGCGCGCGACCACGGCGGCGAGGCTGCCTTCGTCCGCCCGGCGCAGGTGCGCTTCGAGCCTTCCCCTGAACTCCTTGTACGTGCGCTCGCTGCGCGGCGCGTATCCCCAGTTGGCTTCTCGGCGCAGCCTGAACAGGGTGTCGGTGACGGCGTGGTCGTCGCGTGCCTTGTCCCCGAGGACGATCCGGCGCAGCACCCGCGCCCAGGACACGCGCATCTCGTCCCAGCGCAGTTCGCCGCGCTCCTTGGCGAACTCCAGCAGGACCGCGGCCTCCTCGCGGGCGACGCGTGCGAACGTCTCGGCCTGCCGGGGCAGCCCCCGGCCGGTGTCGAGCACCTCTTCGTTGAACAGGCGGCGGGCCCTGCGCTCAGGCCCGGACGAGACGAGCACCCCCTTGGGCTGGAACCTCCCTACGGCGTGCCGCTTCTCCAGGTTGGCGACGGTGAAAGGCTCAGGCTCGCCTTCCAGGACCCGTCGCACCCCTTCGGCGTCCAGGACGAGCGCGAGCCGCCGCTTCGGCAGCCGCAGCAGCAGCACCCGGCCCCTGCCGTATTTGGCCCGCATACGCCGCAGAACCCGCACCGACACCCGGTCGGCGTCCACCAGATCCCCGAGGTCCACCATGAGCGGCCACCGCGCGAGCAGACCGCGGGCGACCAGCGGTACCAGCACGGTCCCGCAGATCAGCGCCGCGTCGGTGGGCGACACCCGGGCCACCCCGTCGGCCCGTGTGCGCTCCCGTGCCCGGATCGCCACCATCGCCTGCCCCCTAGAAAGTGGACAAACCTCCCATTCCTCCCCTTCCCCTCCCGTTCCGTTCTACGCCGAAGGCCGGCCCCCCAGGGGACCGGCCTCGTAGCGGGTGAGATCAGCTCGCGGTGACCGGGTAGGACGCGGCGAGATCGGCGGTGAAGCGGTCCTTGTGGATCTTCAGACCGCCCAGCGCGTCGGCGTCGGGCTTGAGGATGAACGTGCTGCGGGTCGGCGGCTGGCTCGGGTCGCTGAAGTCGTAGGTGGAGCCGAATCCGCCGTCCCAGGCCTTCTGGGAGCGGTGCGCGGAGATGATGCCCGCGCGGCTGAGGTCCTTGTTCTCGCAGGCCTTCTTCAGCGCGTCGCCGATGACCATCGAGCCGGTGTAACCGGCCATGACGCCGTTGTCGAGGCCGTCCTGCGGGTACTTCGCCTTGTAGCCGTCGATGATCTTCTTCATGATCGGCAGGTCCGCGCTGAGCGGGCTGGACGCCTGGAGCACGTAGAAGTCGCCGAGCAGGGCCGGGCCCGCCGGGGTCGCCAGCAGCTGCGGCGCGAACGCCGAGTTGCTGCCCAGCATCGGGACCTTGAGGCCCGTGGTGGCC
Organism: Actinocorallia herbida; assembly: GCF_003751225.1. NCBI lineage: Bacteria > Bacillati > Actinomycetota > Actinomycetes > Streptosporangiales > Thermomonosporaceae > Actinocorallia > Actinocorallia herbida. The sequence goes on along the minus strand of NZ_RJKE01000001.1, from coordinate 7,388,653 downwards.
GCGACGCCCACGAAGGAGGCGGTCTGCTTCGGCGCGATCGACAGGATGACCGCCTTGACGCCGGCCTCCTCCATCGTCGACACCTGCGAGCTCATGTCGGCGTCGGTCGCCTTGACCTTCTGCTCGACGACCGTCATGCCGAGCTTCTCGGCCGCGTACTTCGACCCGGCCAGGGAGTCGTCGCCGTAGTCGCCCTCGACGTAGATGTGGCCGATCTTGTCGCCCGCCTTGAGGCCGCGCTCCTTGACCAGGAAGTCCACGCCGTTGACGACGTCGACCGCGTACGTCGTGCCCGTCATCTGGATGGACTGCGCGCCGAGGATGCTCGGCGCCCAGGCCAGCGCGAGGGTCAGCGGACCGCTCGCCTCGAGCTTGTCGCGGACCGAGGCGACCGTCGCCGAGCCGATGAACTGCGGCAGCGCCGCGACCTTCGGCTCGAGCTCGGTGTAGGCGCTCACCGTCTTCTGGACGTCGTAGGACATGTCGCGCACGAGCGGTTCGACCTTGCGGCCGCAGATGCCTCCGGCGGCGTTGACCTCCTCGAAGTAGAGCCGGCCTGCCTGGCTGATGCTCTTGCCGAGGGGCGCGTACGGCCCGGTCAGGTCGGTGATCATGCCGACGGTGATGGTGTCGTCGGTGACGCCGGGGCCGTGCTTGACGCCGTCGGCGCCGACGGCCGCCTCGCCGTCGACCGCCTTGTCACTGGCGCACGAGGTCGCGGCGAGCGCGAGGATCACGGCGCCCACGACGCCGGCACGGAGACGGAACCTGCTCAAGGAGCACTCCTAGAGGGGGTGGAGGGGTGGGGGAGACCGCCCGGGAGGCGCTGGCGGACGCGCTGGGCGAGCCCCAGCAGTCCCGCGGGCAGGAACAGGACGACGGCGACCACGACGGACCCGTAGAGGATCCGCGCGGCCTCGGCCGGGGAGAATCCGCCGCTCGTGCCGGGCTGGGCGACCAGCGGGAGCGAGTCGCTGTACCGGGTGAGCAGTTGGGGGAGGAGCGTGACGAGGAAGGCGCCGAGCACCGCGCCGCCGACGGACCCGAGACCGCCGATGACGATCATGGCCAGGTAGTCGAGGGCGAGGACGATGCCGAAGTAGTCGGGGACCGTCCGCTGGAAGACCAGGGCCAGCAGGACCCCCGCGAGCCCCGCGTACATCGACGACAGGACGAACACGCCCGCCCGGTACCGGGACACCGGGACGCCCATGACGCCCGCGGCGGTCTCGTGGTCGCGGATGGTGTTCATGGCGAGGCCCGGCCTGCCCGTCAGGACGCCCTTGGCGAACCAGGCCGCCGCGATCAGGACGAGGACGGCGAGGTACCAGAGCCGTTCCAGGGCGCCGAACGGGATGCCCAGGACGATGAGCTCGGGGGTGTCGGCGAAGGAGAACCCGAACAGGGTGAGCGGCGGGACCGCCCGGCCGTTGTACCCGCCGGTGACGGCCTCGGCGCCGTGCATCAGGTACTGGCCGAGGAAGATCAGCGCGAAGGTGGCGATGCCGAGGTAGGCGCCCTTGAGCCGCGCGGAGATCGGGCTGAACAGGCCCCCGGCCAGGCCCGCCGCGAGGATCGCGCCGATCGCGGCGACGCCGGTCGGCAGGCCGAGCCCGGCGAGGTGGTCGTCGGACTCCGACGACAGGTACACGTAGGTGTAGGCGCCGACCGCGAGGAAGAACGCGTGTCCCATGGACAGCTGGCCCGTCGCGCCGGTGAGGAGGTTGAGGCCGATCGCGCCGACCGCCGCCGACATGGCGAACAGCCCGGCCATGAGCCAGAACCCGTCGAGGTAGAAGGGGATCAGGACCGCGGCGGCGCCCGCGGCGGCCCACAGGGCCAGGCGGAACAGCCGCGCGTTGCGGGAATCAGACACGGGTCAGCTCCCTCGTCCCGAAGAGTCCCGCCGGGCGGATCAGCAGCACGATGATCATCACCAGGAAGGGCGCGACGTCGCCGAGGCCCCTGCCGAGCGAGCCCATCTCGCCCTGGTAGCCGCTCATCAGCGCCTCGGTGACGCCGATGATCAGACCGCCGACGAGCGCGCCGGTGGTGGAGTCGAGGCCGCCGAGGATCGCGGCGGGGAAGGCCTTCAGCGCGATCATCCCGGTCGTCCGGTCGAGTCCGGGGGTGGGGAACACGGTGAGGAAGAGCGCCGCGACGGCGGCGAGCGCCCCGGCGACGGCCCAGGCGCTGAGCGAGATCCGGCCGAGCCGGACGCCCATGAGCGCGGCGGCCTCCTGGTCCTCGGCCGAGGCCCGCATGGCCACGCCCCACCCGGTGTACTTGAAGGCGAGCAGGAACGTGCCGATGAGGCAGCCGGCGACGATCAGCGCGACGAGGCGGGTCTCGGGGATCGACACCTCGCCGAAGTGGACGACCGCGTCGCCCCACGGGTCGCCCATCGCCATCACCTGGGTGCCGATCCTGCGGGTCAGCTCGGTGGCGAGGATGATGTCGACGCCGATGGTCACGATCGCGAGCACGCTGTGGTTGGCCGCCCGCGATCTGCGGATGATCGCGAACTCCACGAACGCGGCGGCGAGCGCGGCGCCCGCGGCCCCGGCCAGCAGCGCGGGCCAGAACCCGATCCTGCCGTGCAGCTCGGCGATCAGGAACCCGCCGATGAGCAGCAGCGAGGCGTGCGCGAAGTTCACGACCTCGCTGGCCTTGAAGATGATGACGAAGCCGAGGGCGATGAGCGCGTAGACCGAGCCCATCGAGATCCCGGTCAGCAGCAGTTCGGCGAAGTGCGTCACGCCGTTTCCTCCTTGAGCGGCGCAGAGTCGTCGGCGGCCGCGCCCAGGTAGGCGCGGATGACCTCGGGGTCGCGCTGCACGTCGGCGGGGGCGCCGTCGGCGATGCGCTTCCCGAAGTCCAGGACGGTGACGGCGTCGGCGAGCCGCATCACCATCCCCATGTCGTGTTCGACCAGGATGAGAGAGATGCCGAGGTCCTCTCGGATGGCCGAGATGAGCCGGGCCATCTCGACGCGCTCGCCGCCGTTCATGCCCGCGACGGGCTCGTCGAGCAGCAGCAGCCGCGGCTCCATGCACAAGGCGCGCGCCAGCTCCACCCGCTTCTGCACGCCGTAGGGCAGCAGTCCGACGGGCTCGTGCAGCCGGTCGGCGATCCCGGTGAACGCGGCGATCTCGGCGACCCGCGCGGCGTGCGCGGCGCGCTCACGGCGCGCGTGCGGCAGCCGCAGCCCGGCCGAGACGAATCCGGCACGGGTGAGCCGGTGCCTTCCGAGCATGAGGTTCGCCGCGACGGGCAGGTGCTGGGACAGCGCGATGTTCTGGAACGTGCGGGCCACGCCGAGCGCCGCGATCCTGTGCGTGGGCAGCCTGGTGAGCTCGGCGTCGCCGAAGCGGACGCTGCCGGAGGTGGCCCGGTAGACGCCGGACAGGACGTTGAAGCAGGTGGACTTGCCCGCGCCGTTCGGGCCGATGACGGCGTGGACGGAGCCGGGCTCGACGGTGAAGCTGACCGCGTCCAGGGCGACGAGTCCGGCGAACCGGACGGTGACGTCCTCGACGTGCAGCCGGGGCGTGGACGGCTCGGGGAGCTTCATCCGGCCCACCTCGTCAGGACGGGGCGGGGCGCGGTGTCGGCCTCGGCGGCCTCGTCCGCGTCGCCTTCGCCGAGGTAGCGGCGGCGCACCTCGTCGCTGGCGGCGAGATCGGCCGCGGGACCGTTCATCGCCACCTCGCCGACCTCGAGCACGTAGGCGTGGGAGGCGAGGGCGAGGGCCGTCGCGGCGTTCTGCTCGACGAGCAGGACCGTGGTGCCCTGGGCGTTGATCTCGGTGATGGTCGCCGCGATCTTCTGCTGCATGAGCGGGGCGAGGCCGAGGGTCGGCTCGTCCAGCAGCAGCAGCGAGGGCCGGGCCATGAGCGCGCGGCCGATGGCGAGCATCTGCTGCTCACCGCCCGACAGGAGGCCGGCCCGCTGGCTCGCGCGTTCGGCGAGCACGGGGAAAAGGTCGAGGACTCGCGCGCGCGCTTCGGCCGTGGCCTTGCGGCTCGCGCCGCCGAGGGCGCCTGCGCGGAGGTTCTCCGCGACGGTCATCCGGCCGAAGATCCGGCGGCCCTCGGGTGCCTGGGTGACCCCGCGCGCGACGACGGCGGCGGCGTCGAGGCCGGTCAGCGGGGCGCCCGCGAACTCGACGGACCCCCCGGTGATCGCGCCCTTGTGATAGCGCAGGGTGCCGGAGACGGCCCGCAGGAGGGTGGTCTTGCCGGCGCCGTTCGCGCCGAGGACGGCGACGACCGAGCCCTGCGGGGCCTCCAGGGAGACCCCGCGGAGGGACCGGACCCGCCCGTAGGCGACCTCCAGTTCGTGGACGCGCAGGCCGGGGGCGCCGTGGGGTGGTGCTCCGGTGCGGTCGGGCGGCAGCTTGGCGGCTGCGTCCATTCGGTGTCCTCCCGGTGAATGTGCGATGGCTCACACAAACCGGCCCGGCCGCCGGACGTCCAGACCGGGAGTCGAAGTGGTGGCGGGTGCACAAGGGACCAGGGGGAAGAACTCGGCAAGTGTGTGCAAACGCACATTCATCCGATAACGTGCGTTTGACGTTGAAACCGCTCGCTGGTGGGGGTGGGGCCTTGCCGGGTGCCTCGAAGACGGACCAGGACGGCGCCGTGCTCATGCGGCGCGTCGCGGGCCGGTTGATGGATCGGGTCCCCGACATGGCGGGGAGGCTGCTCACCGCCCTGCGCGTCGATGAGGACGCCTACCGGGTGCTTCCCGAGGCGGATCTCCGCGGCGACATGGAGCGGAGCTTCGCCGCGGGCGTCGCCGCGATGTACCAGGAGCGCACCGAGCGCCGGGACGTCGCCATCGCGTCGGCCACCGCCGCCCGCCGCGCCGAGCAGGGCGTGCCCTTGGACTCGATGCTCCGCGGCTACCGCCTGGCCACCCAGATCACCTGGGACACCATGGCCGAGGTGGTCGCCCGCGAGCACCCGGACGCCGCGGTCGCCATCCTGCACTCGGCCGGACGCGTCTGGCAGGGCGTCGACCGGCAGGCGATCGCCGCGGTCACCGCCTACCGCCGCCGCGAGGCCGAACTGAGCAGGCGCAGCGCCGAACGCGCCGAGGCCCTGCTCGACGCCCTGCTGGAAGGCAGGGCGGACACCGACGTGGTGCGGGAGGCCGCCGGTGCTCTCGGGGTGCCCCAATACGGCGGCTACCTGGTCGTCGCCTGCCGTCCGGAAGCCACCTCGCCGTCTTGCCCGCCCGCCCGGCTCGGCGCCCTGCGCGTGCTGCGGCGGCCCCGTACCGACGGGGACATCCTCGTCGTCTGGCTGAACGGCGCAGACCCCGCCGCCGCCCTCGCGGCGCTCACCCCGGAACTGCCCGGACCCGCGGGGGTCAGCCCGCCCCTCGAAGGACTCCTCGGCCTCTCCGAGGGCCGCAGGCTCGCCATGACCGCACTGCGCACCTGCCGGGGCGCCGAGGTCGTCCGGCTCGACGAGAGGCTGCCCGCCGCGCTCGCGGTGAGCCGCCCCGACCTCGCGCAGCGCCTCGTCGGCGCGGTGCTCGGCCCCGTCCTCGCCCTGGACGCCCCGGAGCGCGACACCCTGCTCCACACCCTCGCGTCCCTCCTGGACTGCGACGGCTCGGTCACCCGGACCGCGGCGGTCCTCTACTGCCACCGCAACACCGTCTTCAACCGCCTCCGCCGCATCGAGGCGCTCACCGGACGCTCCCCCGACCGCCCCCGCGACGTCGTGGAACTGGCCCTCGCCCTGGAAGCCCACCGCCTGGCCGCCATGACCTGACCGCCCCGGCCACCGGCGCGTGCCCGGCTTTCCCGCGCCCGCAGGGCCCGGGACGATCAGGGCGGCCTGCGCGCGGGCGCGGGGCTCCGCGGTGTGGTGCAGGGCTCCGGTTGACGTGACCGGGTCGTGCGGTCCGGGACGGTGGTCGGGTGGTTCGGGGCTGATGCGGTGTTCGTCCTGTTGGTGCGGGATGATGCGGCGGTTCGGTGGTTCGGCGTAGGGGAGTGCTCGGTGGGGCTGCGCGGTGGGCCGGTGCTGCTGGGGCACGCGGTGCTCGTGCAGCTGATCACGTTCGTGCTGCGGCCGACGATGTCGTACCGCGCGCTTGAACTCGACGTACCGGCTGCCGCCCTCGGTGTACTCGCCGCGAGCTTCGCCTTCGCGCCGCTGGTCCTCGCGCTCCCGGTCGGGCAGCTCACCGACCGGATCGGGGAGCGGCGGGTGGCGCTCGGCGGAGCCGTGTGCACGGCGGCCGCCGCCCTGGTGCTCACCCTTCTGGGAGACGGACTCGGCGGGCTGCTCTGCGGGAGCGTCCTGCTCGGGATAGGACACCTCGGCTGCGTCGTCGGCCAGCAGGCGCTCGTGGCGAACACCTCTGCGCGCGCAGGCTACGACACGGCTTTCGGGCACTACACGTTCGCCGCCTCGCTCGGGCAGTCCCTCGGGCCCACCTTGATCCTGCTGTTCGGCGGCGACCAGCAGATCCCGCACACGGACCGGATCTTCGCCGCATGCGTCGGCGCGGCGGCCCTGCTCGTCGCCCTGTCGTTCGCCCTCCCCGACAGCCGCAGGACGGCCTCCGCGGCCGAGACCGGCGACGAAGGCGGGTTCGCGGAACTCGTCCGGCTACCGGGCCTCGTACGGGCGCTGACGACGAGCTGCATCGTGCTCGCGGCCGTCGACATCACCCTCGCCTACCTGCCCGCGCTCGGCGCCGAACGCGACCTGGCATCCGGGACCATCGGGCTGCTCCTCACCGTCCGTGGGCTGGCGTCCATGGGGTCCCGGTTCTTCCTCGGCCGCATGGCCGCCAGACTCGGCCGCCGCGTACTGCTCACCACCAGCACCGCGGCCTCCGGGCTGGCCATGGCCGTCCTCCCCTTCGACCTGCCCTTGCCGGCGCTGCTGTCCGTCATGGCCGTCGCGGGCTTCGGGCTCGGCATAGGGCAGCCCCTCACCATGTCCTGGCTCGCTGAGGCGTCCCCGCCGGGCCTGCGCGGCCGGGCGATGGCCCTGCGGCTGGTCGGCAACCGGACCGGCCAGCTCGTCATCCCGTCGGCCGCGGGCGCCCTGGCGGCGGGCCTGGGAGTCGCCGGGGTCCTCTACGCGACGGCCGCGGCCCTCGGCTACGCCTCGTTCTCGGCACGGGCCCTGCCGGCCGACCCCCGGGCCGCCGAAGGCTGACGTCCCAGCAGCTCGCCGAGGAACGCCGCGACGGCCGGGCGGACGGGGCCGACGCCCGGCTCCCGGGTCAGCGCGTAGATCGTCCGCGCGTGCGCGGTGGGCGCGGTGACGACGCCCTCGGGAAGGTCGCGCAGGCCCAGCCCGGGGATCAGCGCGACGCCGAGACCTTCGGCGACGAGGTCGAGGGCCAAGGCGAAGTCCATGACGGAGTGGCGTACGTCGGGGGAGAAGCCCGCGTCATGGCAGGCCTGCCGGGTGGAGTCCCCGCACGGGGTGCCGGGCGCCGCCGCCATCCACCGGGCGTCACGCAGGTCCTCCAGCGACGACGCCCCCGCGAGCGGCCCCGACGCCGGTACGCAGAGGTGCAGGGGGTCGCGAATGAGAGCGTGCCGGACGAGTCCCGTAGGGAAGTCCACCGGGACGTGGTCGTACTCCTGCGCGATGACAACGTCGACGGCGGCGAGCCTCAGATCGGCGAGGCCCTGGCCGTCCTCGCCCTCGCCGACGCGCACGTCGAGGTCCGGATGGCGGCGCAACGTACGCGCCACCGCGGGCGCGACCAAGGCGCGGGCCGCGCTCGGGAAGGCGCTCACCCGGACGGTTCCGCCGATCCCCTTGCGCGCCGCCGCCAGAGCGGCCTCCGCGCGGTCGAGCGCGTGCAGCACCTCTTCGGCCGCCGACGCGAGGGCTCGTCCTGCCGGGGTCAGCGCGACGCCGCGGCCGACCCGCTCCACGAGGTCGCAGCCCGCCTCCCGCTCCAGAAGGGAGAGCTGCTGGCTGACCGCGGAAGGCGAGACGCACAAGGTGTCGGCCGCGGCGGTCACCCCGCCCCGGACCGCGACGGTGTGCAGGACACGGAGGCGCCGGGCGTCGAGTTCCATGAAGTGATACTACAAAGTCATTGAAGTTAATTTAACTTGTCCTGAAATGTTGGCCTCGGCAGGCTGGAGCCGTGTCCAACCGTCACCGTGCCCTCGCCGTCCTCGTCGCCGCGATCTGGGGCGTCAACTTCGTCGTCATCGACCTCGGTCTGCGCGAGGTCCCCCCGCTCCTGCTCACCGCGCTCCGCTTCCTCGCCGGCGCGATCCCGCTCGTCTTCCTCGTCCCCCGGCCGACCTCGGCCGCGCGATACGTGATCGCCTACGGCGTCGTCCTGGGCGTCGCGAAGTTCGGCCTGCTGTTCACCGCGATGGCGCACGGCATGCCCGCCGGGCTCGCCTCCCTCGTCCTCCAGGCCCAGGCGCTGTTCTCGGTGCTGCTCGCCGCGACCGTGCTCGGCGAGCGCGTCCGGCCCGGCCAGGCCGCGGGCGTCGCCCTCGCCTCGACGGGGATCTTGCTGCTCGCCGTGCACCGGGGCGAGCACGCCGCGCCGGCCGTCCTGCTGCTGACGCTCGGCGCCGCGCTGTCCTGGGCCTGCGCCAACATCATCGTCCGCCGCAGCGGCGAGCGCCGCCCGCTGTCCCTGCTCGCCTACTCCAGCCTGGTGCCGCCGCTGCCGCTGCTCGGCCTGTCCGCGGCGATCGAAGGCACGGACGCCACCGTGCGCGCGCTCACCCACTTGTCTTTGGCGAGCTTGCTGGCCGTCGCCTTCATCGCCTACGCCTCCACCATCCTCGGCTTCGGCCTGTGGAACCGGCTGCTCGCCGACCACGGGGTGGCGAGGGTCGCCCCCTACAGCCTCCTCGTCCCGATCTTCGGCATCGCGGCGGCCGCGGTCGTCCTCGGCGAATCCATCACCCCGACCGTCGTCGCCGCCTCGGCCGTCGTCCTGCTCGGGCTCTTCCTCGTCGGCCGCACGCCGCGTCCCGCCGGAGGCGACGGCGCAGCCGAGGTCAGCCCGCGGATTCCGGACGCGTCGCGGGCCAGCGGAACGTGACCGCGCCGCCCACCGGCAGCCCCCGCCACCGCTCGGCGAACGCCTCGACCGCGGGCATCAACCGCTGGACCAGCGCCTCGACCTCTGGGTCCGCCGGGCGTGGCGGGGCCCACTCCGGACGCCTGGCGCCGCGCGCCCGCCGCCAGGCGAGATCGACGGCCGCCGCGAGATCCTCGGAGAGCCCCATCTCGTCGCCGCTCGCGTGGTCCCGGGCGCGCAGCGAAGCCTGCTTGCGCTGCTGCCTGCGGATCGCCCGCCGCCGCGCCTTGGGGTCCTCCCCGTCGCGGACGGCGATGGGCAGCTCTCCGCCGCCCCGCGCGATCCGCCCGTAGAGCCCGCCCATCAGCCCCAGCTCCGCCTCCACGAGGTAGTGGACGGCGTCGTGCGGGATCTGCTCGTCGTAGCCGGGGGCCGGATCCATCGCCTGCGCGGGCCGCCCCGGCGGCTCGGCTATCACCGCGTACCTGCGCTCACCCGTCCGTCGGAACGTCACGTCCATCCTCCGACGGTAGGACACCCGCGCGGGCCGGGTCATCTGGTTTTCCGGCGCCCGAGGCATAGGCGGACTCCTGCCCATCGGCCGCTGACGGGCCGGCGGTCTCGCCGTCGGTCCGGACCCTCGTATAGACGCGGAGCCGCCCGCCCCGAGCCCGGCGCAGGCCTCGGCGAAAGTGCGCGACCCGGCTCCGGTACCCGCCACCCCGCGGATGCCCGCTGACGGGGCGGATCCAGGGGAGGAGGCGGCCAGGGCCGTCGACGTGGAGGGATTCGCCGAGCGTGGTTTCGTGAAGACCGAAGGCGCACCGCGCGGGAGGGCCTCGATGCTCCTGCGGTGTGGCGGCGTCGATCCAGGGCGGCCGGTGACCTGGACGAACCGGGACGAACCTCTCGACTCGGCGGCGCGCCGACCCGACGTGCGGCCGGGGTCCGTCGTATCCCGCCGGTACTCGCCCGGTTCTTCCCCATGCGGATGTCGGAGCCGCGGCATAGGCTCAATGCGGAGGGTCGTCGGACGGGTACGGAACGGGGTGGGCGGTCGTGGCGAGAGCGGTGCTCGGGCAGCCGGAGGAATCCGAGCTCAAGAGGGTCATCGGGCGGAAGGTGCTGCTGCTCTTCGTCGTGGGCGACATCCTCGGCGCGGGCATCTACGCCCTCGTCGGACAGGTCGCGGGCGAGGTCGGCGGAGCGATCTGGCTGCCGTTCCTCGTCGCGTTCGTCCTCGCGTCGCTGACGGCCACGGCGTACGCCGAGCTGGTGGGCAAGTACCCGAAGGCGTCAGGCGCGGCGCTGTACACGCACAAGGCGTTCGGGCTGCCCTTCGTCACGTTCATGGTGGCGTTCACCGTGATGATGAGCGGCGTCACCTCCGCCAGCGCCGCGGCACGCGCCTTCGGAGGGCGGTACCTCGCCGAGTTCATCACGCTGCCCGTCATCGTCGGGGCGCTGGCGTTCCTCGCCCTGGTGACGCTGGTGAACCTCGCGGGCATCTCCGAGTCCATCAAGGTGAACGTCGTGCTCACCGCGATCGAGGCGTTCGGGCTGCTCGTCATCGTCGTGATCGGGATCTGGGCGCTCATCCAAGGGGACGGCGAGCCGGCCCGCGCGCTGGAGTTCCACCCGCAGAACGGCGCGATCCTCGGCGTCCTCGGCGGCACCGCGCTGGCGTTCTACGCGCTGCTGGGCTTCGAGGACTCCGTCAACCTCGCCGAGGAGGCCAAGCACCCGCAGGCCGACTTCCCCCGCGCGCTGTTCGGCGGCCTGGTCTTCGCCGCGGTCGTCTACCTGGCCGTCGCCTTCACCGCGACGATGCTCGTCGACACCAAGACGCTGGAGAGCTCGACGGGTCCGCTGCTGGAGGTCGTCAAGGTCGCCGGGCTGTCCTTCCCGCCCAAGCTGTTCGCGCTCATCGCGCTGCTCGCCGTGGGCAACACCGCGCTCATCAACATGATCATGGCCTCGCGCCTCGTCTACGGGATGGCCCGCGAAGGCATCGTGCCGTCGGTGCTCGGCAAGGTCGCGCCGGTCCGCGCCACGCCGTGGACCGCGATCCTGTTCACGGTGGCGGTCGCGGTGGTCCTGGTCAGCACCGGCGATGTCGGGGGCCTCGCCGACACCACGGTGCTGCTGCTCCTGCTGGTCTTCGCCCTGGTCAACGTGTGCGTCCTGCTCCTGCGCCGCGATCCCGTCGAGCACGCCCACTTCCGTGCGCCGTCGTGGATGCCCGCGCTGGGGGCGATCGTCTGCCTGCTGCTCGCCTCACCGCTCACCGGCCGTGACGCCGAGGTCTATGTCCGCGCCGCGACCCTCATCGTCATCGGTGCCGCGCTCTGGCTGGTCAACTACCTTTTCACCCGGTACCGGAGCGGCCGCCTGCCGCACTGACCGTCCGGCGGAGAACGACCTTTCTCGCGAACCGGTGGAAGGCGGACCGGGTTGTCCACAGATCGCGGGCGACGGCCGGGAAATGTCGGTGCGGTGCCGCATGATGGGGGTGCCGGAACGGACACGGGAGGTAGTCATGACCGAACAGAACACGCACGCGACCCGGGCCGGGGTCGTCACCGCCGCGCTGCCGATCGCCGACAGGGGCGTCTCCTACCGCTTCTACCAGGACGTCCTCGGGTGGGACGCCCCCGGGCCGCCCGCCGAGGACGGCGTGCCCGAACCGCTGGAGTTCGCCGTCAACGCGGGGCTGCGGGTCATGCTCGTGCCCACGGGCGGCTTCGGCTGGGTCATCGGCGACCACGAGGTGGCCGAGCCGGGCCGCAGCGAATGCGTCTTCACCCTCGCCCGGCCCACCGACGCCGAGGTCGACGCGCTCATCGAACGCGCCCGCGCGCACGGCGCCCGCGTCATCGTGGAGCCGTCCCGTCTTCCCTGGGGCTACACCGGCACCTTCGCCGACCCCGACGGCCACCTCTGGTCCCTGCTCACCGCCCCTTGAAGAGCCCCACACCCCGCGCTGCACCACCCCGCGCTGCACCACCCCGCGCTGCACCACCCCGCGCGGATCCGACCGGCTCCCGCCCCGGTCCGCGACCTCGCCCGTGACCCGAGCCGGGCGAGCCGACGGGCCTCCGCGGACCAGGTCTGGTCGCCCCGCCATCTCCCCCGGGATTCCGCGGGGAAGCGTGCGCCGGGTTTCGTGGGGAAGTGCGCGAAGGGCTTCGCAGGGGATGATCCGCGGGGCTCTGCGGACGACCGCGCGCCGGGTTCTGCCGGGGACGCCCCGCGGGGTGCGGTGGGGGAGCGCGCGTCACCAGTCGCGGGGTGCGATGAGCTCTTCTCGATCGGCGTCCGGAAAGCCGTAGGCGGTGGCGATGAACGCGACGTCCTCGCTGATCTCCTCACGCGCCATCGTCTCGATCTCGCTGTCCGCCGCCTGGAGCTCGTGGTCGAGCGCGTTGAACTCCTCGGTCGCGGCGTGGGTGAGGACATAGAGCGCGGCGAGGTCCCCGGGCCGCTCCCGCTCGATCCGCTCGCACAGCCGCAGCAGGATCGCCTTCCCCTTGTCGACGAGCGGGTCGGGGAAGTAGTCGTCCTCGTACAGCTCGGGCAGGAACTCATGCGCGAGAATCCGCTCGTTCGCGAGAGGCACCGCGGTCTCCGTTCGTCGTACCGGGATCATCCCGGCCATCCTGCCGCCCCCCACCGACACTTCCCCCGCACCGCCCACCCACCACCATGCCGCCCGAACCGGGGAGGTGCCCACGACCCCGGCCCAGGCGGTCTGCGCGGTCAGGAGGGGAAGCACCATTGGCAGGGGGTGCGCTTCGGAGTGAAGCGGGCTGAGCTCTGGGTCGTCTTGCGCGGGGTGCGGATCTCGTTGCCGCGGCGGAGATCGCGCGCCTGGTGGTCGACGAGGCCGACACAGTCGGCTACGAGAGGGAACGCGTCGCCCTTCTCGGTGACCCGGACCATGCGCGGAGAGCGGGGGTCATCGGCCTGGAGGCACGGGCTACGGCGTTCCGGGAAACGGCCATGTTCGCACTTCTGCGGCATCACCCAGTGAATGTCGACTTATCGGCCGATCTCTCTCAAGAGAATTCCATGATGAAGAGGGTTCGGTGCGGTCGGGCGGAGTGGGTGGGGGCCGCCCTGCCCCCTGTGGCGCGGCTGGCCGCAGCCCGTACGGGCCCGGCCTCCGGGCCACGACCCGAACGGGGAACGCCGCCCCGGCTCTGGGGCGCGGTATCGGATATGTCGGCCCGGGGGAGGGGCCGAGCGCGATGAGCGGGAAGGCGGCCGTGGGCCGTTTCTGGCCGGGAGGGCTGCTGAGAAGAAGGGCGGCGGTTCGGTGGGCGAGATGGTGGCGCGCGGCTTGCGGGGCCGCGGACGGGCCCGGTCGCCGTGGGCCGGGCTGCTGTGCGGAGGCGCGGCGAGGTAGTGGGTGAGGTGGTGGCTTTACGGCGCTGGACGGGCCCGATTGCTCGGGCGGGTTGCTGGGGCGGGTTGCTGGGGCGGGTATGACGTGGGCGTGGGTGGATGGGTGCGGGAGGTCGTGGGGTGGGCCGGTCGGGTTACGAGGTTCAGGGGGCGGGAGGGGCGGCGGGGTGGAGAGCGGCCATGGCGGTGGCGAGGCGTTGGAGGGAGGTGAGGACCGAGGGGTGGTCGGGGCCCAGGGCGGTGGTGAGCGCGTGGGCCAGGGCTGCGTGGTCGGGGTCGATGCGGCGGAGGGCGGCGTGGCCGCGGTCGGTGGGGCGGAGGAGGTGGGCGCGTTTGTGGGAGGGATTGGGCAGGTATTCGGCGAGGCCGTCCTCGACGAGGAGCGCGGCGACGCGTTGGACGCTCTGCCGGGTGATGCCCATGGCGCGGGCGATGTCGGAGACGGTCAGGGGGGAGGAGACGACGGCGCCGAGAACCTGCCAGCGGGCCGCGGTGAGGCCGACGGGGGAGGCGAGCCGTTCGGACGCCTCGAGGAACAGCCCGTTCAGGCGGAACACGGTCAGGGCCGTGGCCGAGAGGAACTCCTGCTCGTTCATCCGGCCGCCGCCATGAGGACGGGGTAAGCGGACGCGTCGGAGTGGGCGAAGAGGCGGAACCAGGCGTCGAGCACCGCGGGTTCGTAGAGGCCGAGTCGCGCGAAGATCTCGCGGGCGAACGCGACGGGCTCGGTCGGGCCCGCGGTGATGACGTTCCCGCCGGTGACCGCGTCGGCCTCGACGTAGTGCGCGCCGCCCTCGTAGCCCGTGGCGGCGAGGTATTCGGCGACGGCGCTCGTGTGCGCGCGGTCGTCGAGCAGTCCCGCGCGGGCCAGGCCGGCGGTGGCTCCGCAGATCGCCGCGACCGGAACTCCCGTGTCCAGGAAGCGCCGGGCGAGGTCGGCGAAGGGGTCGAGCGTGCCCGGCTCGTCCCACCCGTCGGCACCGGGCAGGATCAGCAGCGCGGAACCCTCCGGGCCGACTTCTCCGAGCACCGCGTCGGGCACGATCCGGATCCCGCCCGCCGTGGTGACCGGCCCCGCCGTCGCCCCGACCGTCCGGACCCGGTACCGCCCGGGCTCCCGCTGCCACTCCGCCTTGGCGAGGTGCGCGATCGCGTGCCCCGCCTCCCAGTCCGCCCATCCGTCGTACACCGCGACCCACACGTCCCGCACCGAGTTCTTCATGTCAGCATCCTGTCGAAACGACAGCCTGCTGTCAAACTTAGGACGCCCGAACGGACCCCGAGCGCATGGCAAACGGGTGGATTGACCTCCCTGATGCGGCCTCGAGTGCCGCGCCGGATTCCGCCCTTCCTTGCTCCCGGCCTTCCTTGCTCCCTCCCGCCCCTGACTCCCTCCCGCCCCGGGAGGTGTCGGTGTAGGTGCCGGGTCGGTGTGCGGCGGTGTGCGGCGGTGTGCGGCGTGCGTGGCGGTGTGCTGCGGTGCGTGGCGGTGTGCGGCGTGTGCGGTGGTGTACGGCGGTACGTGGTGGTACGTGGTGGTGCGTGGTGGTAAGTGGCGCGTGCCGGGTCGGGTGCGGTGGTGGTGGGGCGGGGCGGGGCGGGGATGCTGGGTGGCGCGGTGGTGTCGGGGTGGGGTGATGGGTGGGGGCGGTAGGTCGGTGGGTGGGGGCGGGTGCTCGGGTGTGGCGGGCGGGCGGGGGTGGGGAAGGGGGGAGGATTGGGGGGTTGGTGGTCTAGAGAGGGGAATCGGGATGGGGTATCTGCGGGAGCTGTTCGGGCTTGAGGGGAAGGTCGCGCTGGTCACCGGGGGGAGCTCGGGGATCGGGCGGGGGATCGCCGTGGCGTTGGGCCGGGCCGGGGCGGATGTGGTGGTGGTGGCGCGGAAGGAGGAGGGGCTGCGGGAGACGGTCGCGGAGCTGGAGCGGTACGGGTGCCGGGCCGGGTGGGTGAGCGCGGACCTGGGGGAGCGGGGGGCCGTGCAGGAGGCGGCTGAGCGCGCGGTGGGGGTGTTCGGGGAGGTGGATGTGCTGGTGAACTCGGCGGGGGTGAATCCGCGGCCGCACATGGACGAGCTCACCGAGGCCGAGTGGGATCTCACGATGGCGGTGAACCTCACCGCGCCGTTTCTGCTGGGGCAGCGGTTCGGGCCCGCGATGGCGGGACGCGGCTGGGGGCGGATCCTCAACGTGGGGTCGCAGCAGGCGTTCCGGGCGTTCCTCAACAGCGGCGGCTACGGGGTGTCGAAGGCCGGGGTCACGGCGCTGAGCCGTTCCCAGGCCGAGGCGTGGTCGGCGCGGGGAGTCACCGCGAACACGCTGGTGCCGGGCTTCGTCCGGACTCCGCTGACCACCCATGTCACCGAGGAGGGGCTCGCCGAACTCGCCGCGGGCACCTCCGTCGGGCGCAACGGCGTGCCCGAGGACTTCGCGGGCGCCGCGGTCTTCCTCGCCTCCCCCTCCGCCTCCTACATCACCGGCCAGACCCTCTTCGTCGACGGCGGCCTCAGCACCCACTGATCCCGGGGTCAGCGGGCGAGGAGGGGGTCGGGGAGCCGGCGCCAGGGGCGGAGGAAGGAGAGGAAGGCCAGGTGGGCCAAGAGGGAGAGGGCGAGCATCGCGAGGGACATGGGGAGGGCGGAGGAGGTGTCGCCGAGGCCGGTGAGGACGGGGGAGACGCCGGCGGTGCCGAACTGGGCGGCGCCGAGGAAGGCCGAGGCGGTGCCCGCGGCGGTTCCGGCCCGGTCCAGGGCGAGGGTCGTGGTGGTGGGCAGGATGAGGCCCATCGAGGAGGTGCAGCAGAACAGGAGGGCGGCCACCCAGGGGAGGGGCGCCCCGGTCTGTGAGGCGGCGATCAGCCCGGCGGCGCTGAGGGTCAGCGCCGTGAGGCCGCCGCCGAGGACGGTGTGCGCGCGGAAACGGCCGAGCAGGAGCTTGCCGTTGATCTGGCCCGCGACGGCGAGGCCGATGGCGTTGAGCCCGAACAGAAGGCTGAACGTGGTGGGCGAGACGCCGTAGGCGTCCTGGAGGACGAGGGAGGACCCGCCGATGTAGCAGAAGACCGCGGCGAAGCCGAGGGCGCCGGTCAGCATGTAGCCGGTGAAGGCGGGCCGGCGCAGCAGTGCCCAGCCCGCGTGCAGGCTCGCGCCGAGGCCGCCGGTGACCCTCCGGTCGCGCGGCAGCGTCTCGGGGATGACCAGGACGCATCCGGCGAGCATGACCGCGCCGAAGGCCGCGAGCACCACGAACACGCCGCGCCACACGGTGAACTCGAGGATGACCCCGCCGAGCACGGGCGCGATGACCGGCGCCAGCGCCGAGACCAGCATCAGCGTGCTGAAGAACCGGGCGGCGGCCAGGCCCTGGAACATGTCGCGCACGATCGCGCGGGCGATCACCAGTCCCGCGGCCCCTGCGAGGCCCTGCACCAGCCGTGCCCCGATGAGCGCCTCGACGCTCGGGGCCAGCGCGCACGCGAGCGTCGCCAGCAGATAGGCGGTCATCCCGATCACCAGGGGCCGCTTGCGCCCGAAGGCGTCGCTGAGCGGCCCGGCGACGAGCTGGCCCGCGGCGAGCCCGATGAGGCAGGTGGTCAGGGTGAGCTGGACCAGGCCGCCCGACGTGTCGAGCCGCTCGGCGATCTGCGGGAAGCCCGGCAGGTAGAGGTCCATCGACAGGGGCCCGAGCGCGGACAGCGAGCCGAGGGCGAGGATCAGGGCGAGGCGGGGCCGGTCCCCGGCGGGCGGGGCGGCGGGCGGCGCGGAAGGCGAGGGCGGCGAGGTCATGCGGGAGGACTCCGGCTCGGGAGGAGAGAAGGTGCGGGTCGGGCTGCGGGTGTCAGCCGAAGGGCGGGTCCCCGGTGATCTGCAGCATGTCCAGGGCCAGGGTGATCCGGGCGATGTCCCGGTAGGACCGCAGGTCGAGTCCGGTGACCTGCTCGATCCGCTGGATGCGCTGGTGCAGCGTGTTGACGTGGATGGACAGTTCCGCGGCCGTCTCGGCGACCTGGCCGCTGTTGGCGACGAACCGGCGCAGCGTCTCCAGGAGGCTCGATCCGCGCTTCAGGTCGTAGGCGCGAAGCGCGCCGAGGGTCGTGGTGACGTACTCGGTGAGCTGTTTCGGCGACAGGGCCGCGGCGACGTTGCCGAAGGAGCCGAAGTCGTCGTAGTAGGCGATGCCGCGGCCCGCGGGCGCGACGGAGGCGGCCATCCGGGCCTCCTTCAGTGCCTCGGGGAGCCGGTCGAGGCCGGTGAACGCGGCGCTGAACCCGGTCCGCTCGGCCTGCGGGCTCATCGCTGCGAAGCGGCGGGCGGTCGCCCGGTCGGGCTCCGCGCCGTGCAGCAGCACGAGGACGTCGGCGCCGTCGGCGGTGGCGGCGAGCCAGCGCCATCCGGCGGTGCGCAGCGTCTCGTCCTCGGGGCTGAGCGGCGGGGTGAGGACGAGGGAGCCCTGGGCGGCGGGCGAGCGGAGTCCCTCCATTCTGATCACCGTGCGGTCGGCGCCGTGGCCGCGGTGGCGCCGGCGCCGGGGGAGGTGTCGTCCGCGCACGCGGACAGCAGCGGGGCGGCGCCGAGGACGGCTGCGCCCGACGGTCCGAGGCGCAGGAGGTCGCGTCGGGACAATGCGGGAAGGCGGTTGGAAGTCATTGCGGCTCTCGTCACGGCTTCTGTGCGACCGCCCCTGGGGGAGGGTGCCTGGGGAGGGCGCCTGGGGCCTGCCGCGGGGGCGGCGGGCCCCGGCATGGGGGACGGATCTCGTCAGGAGGATTCCGACTCCTGTCAGGGTCGGAGTGTTCCCGAGGGATGCCCGTCCTCTTAAGGAGCTGTTCATATGGTGGGATATGGTCGCGTCCATATAGCGAGGCCGGCATCTATGGAGGCCCGCATTGCCGGGGTTCCTCCTGGCTGGTGGGGACAAGTGGGCGCTGCTCGTGCGCGCTTTGCGGGCCGGGCCCTCGCGCTCGCCGGGGGATTCCCGGGGCGCGGGAGGCCGGGTGATCGGCCGGTCCCTTGGGTGTTCCTTGGGGCGGGATTGGGTGGTGCCCGAGAGATCGCTCTCTAGCGTGAAAGTACGTCTAGGGAGGAATTCCATGGATCTGTCGCAATTGATGAAGCTCGCCCAGGACCCGCAGGTCCAGCAGATGGTGAAGTCGGTGCTGAGCGGTATCGGCGGCTCCGGCCAGGCCGGGGCGCAGGCCGGGGGCAAGGCCGGGGGCGGCGGCCTCCAGGACCTCCTCGGGCAGCTCGCCGGAGGCGGCCTGTCGAAGCAGGTCGACTCCTGGGTCGGCACCGGCGCCAACGAGCCCGTCACCGGACGTGACGTGGAGCAGGCGCTCGGCCCGGACGCCGTCCGGCAGGCGGCCCAGGCCGCGGGCGTGGCTCCCGAGAAGGCCGCCGACGACCTGGCCAACGTGCTGCCCGGTCTCGTCGACAAGGCGACCCCGGCCGGCTCCGTCGACCCCGGCACCGCGGCACCCTGACCCGCGCCGCCGAGGGCCGTCCTCGAGGGGGCGGCCCTCCGCGTACGCGCGAGTCGTGCGTGCCCGAACGCCGCGGCCGCCGCCGTGCGCTAGGGCTTGCGGCCCACGGCCGCCCACATCCACGGGTGGCCGCCGGGGACGTCGGCGACGGGTCCGTCGGGGCGCCAGCGGGAGGCCTGGACGACGCCGGGGTCGACGAGGTCGAGGCCGGTGAAGAACCGCCCTACCTCGGCGCGGCCGCGCGCGGACATCCGGGCCGAGGCCTTGTCGTAGGCCTTGCCGCCTTGGGCCGCGCCTACGGGGTTGAAGTCATGGGTGAAGTGGGTGAGCGCGAGGTGGCTGCCCGACGGGACGGCGTCCAGATAGGTCGCGACGTGCGCCCACGGGTCGTCGGCGTCCTCCAGGAACTGGAGCACCGCGATGAACAGGACGCCGACGGGCTTGCCGAAGTCGATGAGGTCACGGGTCCGCGGGTGCTCCAGGACCGTCGCGGGCTCGCGGAGGTCGGCGCGCAGGGCGGCGGTCCTGCCTTCCGCGCCGAGGAGCGCGCTGGAGTGCACGAACACGATCGGGTCGTTGTCGACATAGACCACGTGCGGGTCCTTGACCACCTCGCGCGCGGCGTCGTGGGTGTTCGGCGAGGTGGGAATGCCCGTGCCGATGTCGAGGAACTGGGTGACGCCCTGCGCGGCGAGGTACCGGACGGCCCGGAGGAGGAAGGCGCGGTTCTGGCGGGCGCCGAACCTGACGCCGCCGCGCGTCGCCTCGATCATCTTCTCGGCGGCGTCCCGGTCGGCCTGGTAGTTGTCCTTGCCGCCCAGGTAGTAGTCGTACATCCGGGCCGAATGCGCCAGCGTGGTGTCTATCTCTTCGCGGCCGGCGTCCCGGTCCGTCGTGCTGTCATCGGACATGTCCGACATTTACTGTGCCGGGGGGTGAAGTGTCCGGCATTCGGGAGAATTGCGAGTGGCTTCCGCGCAGGATCGTCATGGCGACGCGGTAGGGGTCGTCGCCCATCGGCACATGGCCGCAGCCGGGCAGCAGCACGTGCTCGGCGTGCGGCAGGAGCGCGCGGGCGGTCTTCGCCTGGTGGACGGGCAGCACGATGTCCCGGGTCGCCCACGCGATGGTGACGGGCACCTCGGGCGGCACCTCGGCGTTGAACGGCGCGTTCTCGGCGAAGAACTCCCCCACCTCGGGACGGGCCCGCAGCAACCCGCGGAAGTCGCCCAGGGCCGCCTCGGGCGCCGCCCACGTGGGGTGGCTGTTGATCCAGAAGAACAGCGCGGCCCGCCCGGCCCGGGTGCGCAGCAGCGGCGCCGCGTAGGGGTCGAGCACCCCGGCGAGCGCCATGACGGTCCGGAACAGCGCCACCGTGTACCGGAACTCCGCGCCGGTCCGCCAGAACCCCGCGGGCGACAGGGCGGTCACGCTCCGCGCCGCGCCCCGCGCCGCGAGTTCGAGGGCGAGCCGCCCGCCCAGGGAGTTCCCCGCGACATGCGGCCGGTCCAGCCCCAGGTGGTCGAACAGGTCGAGCAGATCGGCCACCATCCGGTCTCCGGGCGGCTCGGTCCCCGCCCGCAGCCCCGGCGACTCCCCGTGCCCCGGCAGGTCCACCAGGAAGATCTCCCGGTGCTCGGCGAGATGGTCCGCGACGGGCAGCCACGCCTGTCGCCGATGCGTGATCCCGTGCAGCAGGACGAGCGGCTCGCCCGCCCCCATGCGCTCATGAGCCAGCATCGAAGCACCTTCCGTGGTCCCGGTCCTTGGAGGCAAGTCCATCGCCTCGGGCCAGGACGAATCCACTCACCCACCGACGGATTACCCCGGTATCCCTTTGATCACGGAGCGGGAGGAACCACCGGAAAGCGCAGCACGAAGTCCGCTCCGGGGACGCCGGGGGCGGGGCAGGTGAGGGTGCCGTGGTCGGCCTCGGCGAGTTCGCGGGCCAGGGGGAGGCCCAGGCCGGCGCCGCCCTCGTCGGTGGCGCGCGCGGCGTCGAGGCGGACGAAGCGCTCGAAGATCCGGTCCCGGTCGGCGGGCGGGACGCCGGGGCCGTCGTCGTGGACGGCGAGGACGGCACGGGGGGCGGGGCCGGGCTCGGCGGAGACCGTGACGGTGACGCGGGACGCGGCGTGGCGCTGGGCGTTGTCCAGAAGGTTGCCTAGCGCGCGGGTGAGGTGCCGGGGGCGCACCGAGACCCACGGGTCCGCGAGCGCCCGGTGGACGACGGGGACGCGGTCCGTCGCCGGGCGGGCGGCGAGGGTCTCGGCGACGAGGTCGGCGAGGGAGACCGGGACGGCGGGCGGGCCGGGGTCGGCGGCGTCGAGGCGGGCCAGGAGGAGGAGGTCGGCGGCGAGGTGCTGGAGCCGGTGGACGTCCAGGATGGTCCCGTCGAGGTCGAGCAGCCCGGGGTGCTCGCGCGCGATCTCCAGCTGGGCGCGCAGCGACGCGATGGGGGTCCGCAACTCGTGCGAGGCGTCCGCGACGAACCTGCGCTGCCGCTCCGCCGAGCGCTCCAGCGCCGCGAGGGTGCGGTTGGTGGTGGTCGCGAGCCGGGCGATCTCGTCACGGGACGCGGGCACCGGCACCCGCGCGGCGAGGTCGCCCGCCGCGGTGATCCCGGCGAGCCTCGCCCGGATCGCCTCGACGGGGCGGAGCGCCCGGCGCGTCACCAGCCAGGCCGCGGCGGCGGTCACCAGCAGCACCGGCGGCAGCCCGAGCAGCAGACCGCGCACGGCGGTGGCGACCGCCTCGCGGGCCTCCCTGAGCTCCGCGCCGCCGTACACGACGGCCGAGGACCCGTCCGGGCCCGTCACGGCGACGGCGGCGAACCGGTAGGCGGAGGGTTCCCCGCCGAACACCGCGGTCCGGGTGACGAACCCGGTCTCTGGATCGGTGTCGTCGTCGTCATCGGCGGCGCCGGGCGGGACGGTCGGCAGCCCGTCGAGCACGAGTCCCGGGCTCTGCGCGAGGACCCGCCCGTCGAGGTCGACGACCCGCACGGGGCCCGCCTCGGGCAGCCGCAGCGCGGCGGGCGCGATCCCGGCCGTCCACTGGGCGGCGACCCGCTGCGCGGACGACTCCGCGGCCACCGAGACCCCGCCGAGCAGTTCGGCGCGCAGCGCCAGCACCACCGGGACGCCCGCGGCGATCAGCGCGAGCGCCACCACCGCGGTCGCGGCGAGGGAGGTGCGGGCGCGGACCGAGCCGAGCACGTCCTCACACCTTGCCCGCGGTGAGCCGGTAGCCCGATCCGCGGACCGTCTCGATCGACCGTCGGCCGAAGGGCGCGTCGACCTTGCGGCGCAGCGCGCTGACGTGCACTTCGACGACGTTCGGATCGCCGTCGTAGGCCGAGTCCCACACGTGGTCCAGGATGCGCCGCTTGGAGACGACCTCCTCGGCGTGCGCGGCGAGGTACTCCAGCACGGCGAACTCCCGGGACGTCACCGCGACCTCGGCGGGGCCGCGGTGCACCCGCTGCCCCGCCGGGTCCACCCGCAGGTCGCCGATCTCGATGACGAGCGAGCCCGCCCGCTGCCTGCGCCGCAGCAGCGCCCGGATCCTGGCGCGCAGGACGAGGTAGGAGAACGGTTTGGTCAGGTAGTCGTCGGCGCCGCAGTCCAGGCCCTCGGCCTCGTCGTACTCGCCGTCCTTGGCGGTCAGCATGAGGATCGGCGTCTGCACGCCGTCCCGCCGCAGGGTGGAGGCGACCCGGTAGCCGCTCACGCCGGGGAGCATCACGTCGAGGAGGATCAGGTCGTAGTCCTCCTCGCCGGCCCGGAAGAGCCCTTCTCGCCCGTCATGGGCGACATCGACGGAGTAGCCCTCGGCCCGCAGCCCGCGGGCCAGGGACAGCGCGAGCCGGCGCTCGTCCTCGACGATCAGCAGCCTCATACCTTCACCTTTTGCCGCATTCATGCTGAAGCACCCTTCAGGAAGGTTCAGGGCTTCTTCAGGACCGGCAGGGCAGCGTGGGCGCTGATCGACAGTCGTCGCCCGTGAAGGAGCACCGATGCCCGCCAAGACAGTCCTCGCCCTGGCGTTCGCCGTGACCGCGGCCGGGGGAACCGCCGCGGGCGCCGCTTTGGCGTCCGCGTCCGCAGACGCAGGCCCGCGCGTCCCCGTCGCCGCGGTGACCGAGACACCGGCCACCGACACCCCGACGGACGAGACGCCGACCGACGACATGACGGAGTCGCCGGCCAGCCCGTCCGCGGCCCCTGCCGTCACCTATGACCAGGCCATGAACAAGGCCCTGGAGAAGGCGCCCGGCCTGGTGGCAGGGGCGGAGCTCGACGACGAGGGGGAGAAGCCCACCTGGCAGATCGACGTCCTCACCGAGGACGACAAGTGGCGGGAGATCACCGTCGACGGCGCGACCGGCGAGGTCACCCAGGACCAGGAGTCCTCCGGCGACACCGACGAGGCCACCGCCATCCGCGCCGCCAAGGTGACCGCCGCCGACGCGGTCAAGAAGGCGACCGAGACGCAGCCCGGCACCCTCCAGTCCCTCGAGTTCGAGAACGAGGACGGCAAGCCGATGTGGAACGTGGACATCAAGTCCGACGACGGCACCGAGCACGAGCTCCAGGTGCCCGCCGACAACGCCGACGCGACGCCGACCCCGTCGCCCACGTCCTCCTGACCCGGCCTGGCCGGGCGCTCCAGGACTCCCGTAGCGCGGGCCGGACCGCGGTCGCGGAGGCGTTCAGCACGCGGGAGAGGCCGCACGAGCGGCCTCTCCCGCGCCGTGCCGGGTCAGGACATGAGCTCGGCGCAGATGGCCGGGATCGCCTCGCCGATCGGGGTGCGGATGACCGCGGTGGCGCGGTCGTCGTAGGGGGTGGGGTCGCGGTTGACGATGACGACCCGGGCGCCGAGATCGGCGGCGAGGCCGCACAGGGACGCGGCGGGCTCGACCTGGAGGGTCGTGCCGATCACCAGGAACAGCTCGGACGCGGCGGCGATCCGGCGCGCCTGGCTCAGCACGTCGGAGTCCAGGTATTCGCCGAACATGACGATCGACGGCTTGAGCGGCCCGCCGCAGCCGCACAAGGGCTCGGTGGGGAGCTGGGCGAGGGCCGCGTCGGCGGTGGTCCGCTCGCCGCAGTCCAGGCAGGACGCGGTGGTCAGCGAGCCGTGCAGCTCGATGACCTTGCGTGGGGAGGATCCGGCCTTCTGGTGGAGGCCGTCGACGTTCTGGGTGACGATCCGCACCGCCTTGCCCGAGGCCTCGAGGTCGGCCAGCGCGCGGTGCGCGACGTTCGGCCGTACCTCGCCCTGCCTGCCGGAGAAGACCTCCCAGAAGCGGCGGCGCACCGTGGCGTCGGCGAGGAATCGGTCATAGGTGAAGATGTCGGCCGCGGTCGGGTCCTGCGTCCACAGGCCCTGTGGCCCCCGGTAGTCGGGCACGCCCGAGTCCGTCGAGATTCCGGCTCCGGTGAACGCGGTGATCCGCTGCACGCCCCTGGCCCAGGAAAGGTCCTCCATAGCGTGAAACATAGGGGCAGTGCCTGTGCGGGGCAAAAGGGATTCCGGGCCCCGGCGCGGCCGGGACCCGGAAAGGGCCCGTCAGCGCGGGATGAGGCTGCCGAACAGGCCGCTCAAGGGGCTCCCGAGGGGGTTGCTCTTGCCGCTCAGCCCGCCGCCCCTCTTCTTCCGCTTCTTGATCGCCTGGACCTTCTTGACGCTGGTCGCGGTGTGCAGGCGGACCCCGGCGGCGTTGTGCAGCTGGGTGGTGATCGTGGCCATCGAGCCCGGGACGAGGGGCCCGTCGCGCATGACCGGGATCTGGATGGTGTGGCGGCGCAGGGTGCCGCACTCGACGTCCTCCTTGACCTTGCCCGAGACCGCGGCCCGCGCGCCTGGCTTCGCCTCGGTCTGCGAGAAGGACGCGGTGAGGACGGCGGTCTCGTTCTTCGGTTCGCACGAGTACAGGAGCAGGACGTCCAGGGCCTGGCCGCTCGCTTCGACGGCCTTGATCGGGACGACCATCCCGGAGGTGGCGACGGGTGCCGCCGAGGCGGCGGTGGCGGGCAGCGCGAGCAGCGCGGCGGCGGCGAGAGCGCAGAGAGAACGCATAACCGCACAGGGTAGTGATCCGACCACCTTGAGTCGCCGCCCCTTTCCAGCGGTTTTACCCAGTCGAGCCCCGGCCGGTCACCGGGCGGCGACCGGATAGCGCAGGATCGTCCGCAACCGCTCGGGGGCGGCGCGCCGGAAGTCCGACAGGTAGATCTCGTGGTGCCGTCCGGTGATCTCCAGGCCCTGCGCGGCCAGGTGGGCGTAGAGCCGCTCCAGGGTCGCGGGCTCGTCGGCGAAGGGGCCCGTGTGGAGTGCCTGCGCGCAGCGCCCTTCGCGCCAGGCGGTGAACCGCAGAGCGTCCACCGGCAGGCCGGGCTTCCGGCGTGCCGCGGCCGCCAGAGCGGTGCGGACGAGATCGGCGGCGGCCTGCGGCGGCTGCATGATCATCATGGTCCAGTGCCAGCGCTCGCGATCGGACTCCTCGTACCGCTGTCCGTCGCCGGGCCACCACAGCCCTTCCAGCGGCATGACGGGGTACTCGACGGTTCCGGCGGCCTTGAGCGCACCGCGCACGGCATAGGCGCCCGTGTACAGGGCGGCCACCGCCGCGGACCACGCCTCCCCCTCGGGCGCGCCGACCCCGTCGACCATGAGGAACCCCAGCTCGGGCGCGTCCACCAGCGCGGGCGCGGACCGCGCGGAGTACAGGTCCCGGTGGGTCTTCTTGAAGTCTTCCCGCGGCGTGCTCATCGCTTCTCCAGGTCGGTCGTGATCTCGTCGGCAGGGGTCTTCGGGCGCGGTCCGACGGGGAGGGCGACCCGGGTCAGCAGGTCCGCGGGCTCCGCCTCGTCCGGGCCGACCAGGTACTCCTCCCGCGCGTGCCCGTGCGCGGCGAGCCCCCGCTCCCCGGCCCAGGCCAGCAGCGCGTGGTAGGCCAGCGGGATCTCCGTGTAGGGGCCGCGGTGCAGGGTCCGCACGACGGTCGCGGCGGGCAGCGCCAGCGGGACGGTCCCGGGCGGGTCGCGGTCGGCCCGCACGCCGACCGCGACGGCGGCGGGCTCGGCGAGGTCCAGGGGGAACACCCCGTGCAGGGGCGCCGTCCACGGGCCGCCCGCGAGTGCGGCGAACAGCGCGGCGACGCACTCGCCGACGCCCTTCCCGAGGTCGGCGGCGGAGTACCGGGCGCGCACCGCGGTGAGGCGCAACGCCGGGACGTCGGCGAGGGCGACCTCGTAGGCGGGTGTCCGCCCTTCGGCGAGCCGGTCGAGCACCGCGAGCCGCGCCCGGTCGCGCTCGATCCGGGCGGCGACCCGGTCCCGCGCCGCGCCGAGGAGGCGGGCCCGCTCGTCGCCCGCCGCGGCGAGCACCGCGGCGATCGCGGGGAGGGGGACGTCGAGGTCGCGCAGCAGGGCGATGGTGAGGGCGTCGGGGACCCGGTCGGAGGCGTAGTACCGGTAGCCGGTGGCGGCGTCCACCCGGTCGGGCGGCAGCAGGCCCAGGTCGGCGTAGTGCCGCAGCCGCTTGACGCTGAGGCGGCACAGCAGGGCGAAGCGCCCGATGGTCAGCAGGTCTTCCGGCATGCCCCCATGCTGGACCCTCCCACGGGGGGAGAGTCCAGCCCCGGCGGGCGGGTCAGGCGCCGCGCAGGGTGAGGAGGGTGATCTCGCTGGGGGCGAAGACGCGGAAGGGAGGGCCCCAGAAGCCGGTGCCGCGGCTCGTGTAGATCTGGGTGCGGTCGGTGCGCCGGGACAGGCCCGCGACCTCGGGCTGGTCGATCCGGACGAGGTGGTGGAACGGCCAGATCTGCCCGCCGTGGGTGTGCCCGGACAACTGGAGGTCGACGCCTGCGGCCTCGGCCTGCGCGACCTGCTTGGGCTGGTGCGCGAGCAGGACGACGGGCAGGTCGGGGTCGGCGCCCGCGAGGGCCGCGGTGAGGTCGGCCCGGTGGCCGGGATGCCCGGAGTGGTGCGCGGTGGCGTCGTCGATCCCGGCGAGGACGAGGCGGTCGCCGCCGCGCTCGATCACCACGTGGTGGTTGCGCAGCGGCTGCCAGCCGAGGTCGGCGAGGTGCGCGACCCAGCCGAGCGGGTCGCCGTAGTACTCGTGGTTGCCGGTGACGTAGACGCGGGCGAGCCCCGCCTCGATGTCGGCGAGCGGAGCCGCCTGGTCGCGGCGCCGCGCGACGGTGCCGTCGGCGATGTCGCCGGTGTGCGCGACGATGTCGGGCCGGAGGGCGTTGACGGCCTCGGTGACCTTCGCCGACCACGCGGCCCGGTTCGTCGGGCCGTAGTGGGTGTCGGTGAGCAGGACCAGCTTCGTGCCTTCCAGGCCGGCGCCGAGCCGGGGCAGGACGACGTCGACCTTCTTCACGCGCGGCACCCGCATGGCCTCGCGGTAGCCCCAGACGAGCAGGACCGCGGAGACGCCCGCGACCCAGGCCGCGGTGATCCTGGCCGCCTCGGCGACGCCCGCGGCCTCCAGCCCGAGCCGGACGACCAGGGCGATGACGGACTGGCTGAACAGCACCCAGGCCATGCCGAGCACGACGCTTCCGGCCACCGACAGGCGGTCGCCGCCCTCCCGCTGCCCGGCGAACATCAGGAAGGGGAGCGCGACCGCCGCCGCGCCGAACAGCGCGGAGCCGACGACATGGCCGGGCCCTTCCCAGCCGGGCGCGGCCACGAGGGTCCACCAGGGCACCCCGAACAGCAGCCCGATCACGGCGATCAGCGCGCCGCCCACGAGTACCGGGCGCAAGGCCGAAGGCCGCCGCGCCGCCGAGTCCACCGCCATACCGCACACCTCTTCCGCCGGGATCTTCCCGATGCGGCAACGATCGCCCGGACCGCCCTGTTCCCCGGACACGCGGCTTTCACCACGCGGATAGCCAAACTTGAGCGGATATGCCGGATTACTGCACCGGAGACCTCTGGATTCGTCCCACGGCGAAACCTATGCTCCCCGGCATGCCGATGATTGAGTTTTCTGGTGGTTTGTGGGGTTTGGTAGCGGCACGAGCGGAGGCGACCCCGTTCGCCGAGATGCTGGTGGACGAACATGGCAGGGCGCTGGATTTCAGGGCGTTCCGGGATGCGGCGGAACGCACCGCGGGCTGGCTCGCCGCCCGGGGCGTCGGCGCGGGCACCCCGGTGACCTGGCGGCTGCCGACCACCGTCGAGGCGCTCGTGCTGACCGCGGCGCTCGCCCGCGTCGGGGCCGTGCAGAATCCGGTGATGCCCGTACTCGGGGCGCGCGAGCTGCGCTTCGCCCTCGTGCAGACCGGCGCGCGGCTGCTGGTGTCGGCCGCGACGGCAGAGCCGGGCCGCGACCTGGCCGGGGAGGCGTGGGAGGCCGCCGAAGGGCTGCCCGGTCTGGACACGGTGATCCTCGACGGCGGGCTGCCCGAGGCCGAGCCGCTCACCGGGCCCTCTCCCCTGGAGGACGACCCCGTCCGCTGGGTCTTCTACACCTCGGGCACCACCGCCGATCCCAAGGGCGCCAGGCACACCGACTCCTCGGTGCTCGCCTCGTCCCGCGCGATGGGGGAGCGGATCGCCTGCGCCCCGGAGGACCGGGTCGGCATGGTCTTCCCCGTCGCGCACATCGGCGGCTGCGGCACGTGGCTCGGCGCCTGCCTCCTGTTCGGCTGCACCCTGATCCTCGACGCGGCCTTCGACGTCGCGCGCAGCACCGAGCTCCAGCGGCGCGAGGGCGTCACGCTCGCGGGGTCGGGCACCGTGTTCATCCAGGCCTACCTGGCCGAAGCCCGCAGGGAACAGGGGGCCGGGCGGCTGTTCCCGCAGGTCCGCGCGATGACGGCGGGGGCCGCGCCCAAGCCGCCGACGCTGCACGCCGAGGTGAGGAAGGTGCTCGGCGGGGTCGGGGTGCTGTCGGGCTACGGGCTGACCGAGGCGCCGATCCTCGCGATGGGCGGGCCGGCCGACCCCGACGACGCGCTCGCGCGCACCGAGGGCCGCGCCACCCGGGGCGTCGACCTGCGCGTGGTGAACGCCGAGGGGCGGGTCCTGGGGCCGGGGGAGGAGGGCGAGCTGCGCGCGAAGGGCCCGCAGGTCATGCGCGGCTACACCGATCCCGCTCTGGACGCGGCGGCCTTCGACGCCGACGGCTACCTGCGCACCGGCGACCTGGCCAGGATCGACGCGGACGGGCACGTCACGATCACCGGACGGCTCAAGGACATCGTCATCCGCAAGGGCGAGAACATCAGCGCGCTGGCCGTCGAGCAGGCCGTCGCGGCTCACCCGGAGGTCGCCGAGGTCGCCGTCGTGGCGCTGCCCGACCCCGCGCGGGGCGAGCTGGCCTGCGCCGTCGTGGTGCCCGTGCCGGGCGGCCCGGTCCCCGACCTGACTGCCCTGACGGCCTTCCTGGCGGACGCGGAGGTACCGGTCCGGCTGTGGCCCGAGCGGGTGGAGGCGGTCGCCGCGCTGCCGCGCAACGCCACGGGCAAGATCCTCAAGGCCGAGTTGACGGCCCGCTACGCCGCCGCACCGGCGGAATCGTGACGCGCTGAGGCGGTTCGTCCGGGAGACGGCGGCCCGGTCCCGCGAGAGATGCGTCACACAGCGGCCACTTCCCGACTCGAAAGATCATTTCGGTGAGAATCTCACAGGGAATCTCTGGGAGGTGGAATGTCGCGCGAAGAGCGTTACGCACGCGGCCTGGAAGTGATGCGGCGGATCGACACGGGCGAGGTGCGCGAGGCCGTCACGTCCGTGGCCGACGTCTCCCCGGAACTGGCGCACCAGATCATCGCGTGGGCCTACGGCGAGATGCTCGCCAGGCCCGTGCTGGCCCCCCGCGACCGGCAGCTCGTCACCCTCGGCATGCTCGCCGCCCTGGGCGGCTGCGAGCCCCAGCTCGAACTCCACGTGGGCGCCTCGCTCAACGCGGGCCTCTCTCCCGAGGAGGTCGTCGAGGCCCTCCTCCAGTCCGCCGTCTATTGCGGCATGCCCCGCGCGCTCAACGCCGCCGCCGTGGCCCGCAAGGTCTTCGCCGCCCGGGGCATCGCAGCCCCCGACCCTGCTTGCTGACCCGCCGCGCTCCCCGGGCCGGACCCGCCTTGCCGGGTTCGGCCCGGGATGTTTCATCCCGGCCCATGCTCACCCGGGATGAAACATCCAGTGAAGATTCCTGTCGGCGACTTTAGGGTGAAATCGCTGCGGATTCTCGTGACCGTCCGCCGCCGGTTTCCGTCCGTCGTCGTTTCGTCCGGAAGAGAGCACCTGGCATGTCCCACACGCCGCCGTCGGCCCCCCTCGGACCCGTGGACAGCTCACGCGTCCCGCGCTTCGCGGGCCCGGCGACCTTCGCCCGGCTGCCCCGGCTGGACCAGGTGCCCGCCGCCGACATCGCCGTCGTCGGTATCCCCTTCGACACCGGCGTCTCCTACCGGCCCGGCGCCCGCTTCGCGCCCGCCGCGATCCGCGAGGCCAGCCGCCTGCTGCGGCCCTACAACCCGGCCCTGGACGTCTCCCCGTTCGCGTCCGTGCAGGTCGCCGACGCCGGGGACATCGCGGTCAACCCGTTCGCCATCGGCGACGCCGTCGAGACCGTCGAGCACGAGATCGGCGCGCTCATGGACACCGGCGCGTCCATCGTCACCGTCGGCGGCGACCACACCCTCTCGCTGCCGCTGCTGCGCGCCGCGGCCCGCCGCCACGGCCCGGTCGCGCTCCTGCACTTCGACGCCCACCTCGACACCTGGGACACCTACTTCGGCGAGCCCTACACCCACGGGACGCCCTTCCGCCGCGCCGTTGAGGAGGGACTCCTGGACACCGAGGCGCTCTCCCACGTCGGCACCCGCGGCCCGCTGTACGGCAAGGCCGACCTCACCGACGACGAGCGGCTCGGCTTCGGCATCGTCACCTCGGCCGACGTGATGCGGCAGGGCGTCGACGAGGTCGTCGCGAGGCTCCGCGACCGGATCGGAGACCGGCCCCTGTACGTCTCGGTCGACATCGACGTCCTCGACCCGGCGCACGCGCCCGGCACCGGCACCCCCGAGGCCGGCGGCCTCACCTCCCGCGAGCTGCTGGAGATCCTGCGCGGCCTCAACGGCGCCGCGCTGATCGGCGCCGACGTCGTCGAGGTCGCCCCGGCCTACGACCACGCCGACATCACCTCCACGGCCGCCGCGCACGTCGCCTACGACCTCGTCAGCCTGCTCGCCCTCCGCAAGGGAGCCACCGCGTGACCACCCCGACGACCCTGCACGCGGTGATCGCGAACGCGCCCGCGCTGGCCGCCGACGGCCGTACCCTGGACCTGGTGAACCCCGCCACCGGCGAGGTCTCCGGCAGGTCCGCGCTGTGCGGGCCGGCCGAGGTCGACGCCGCCGCCCGCGCCGCCGCCGCGGCGTTCCGCACCTGGCGCAGGAGCACCCCCGCCGAGCGGATGACCGCGCTCCTGCGGATCGCCGACGAACTCGAGGCGCGCGCCGAGGAGTTCGCCGACGCCGAGTGCCGCGAGACCGGAAAGCCCCGGCGCCTCGTGCTCACCGAGGAGATCCCGCAGAGCGCCGACGCGCTGCGCTTCTTCGCGGGCGCCGCCCGGGTGCCCGAGGGCCGCGCGACCGGCGAGTACCTGCCCGGCCTGACCTCCTCGATCCGCCGAGAGCCGCTCGGCGTCGTCGCCCAGATCACCCCGTGGAACTACCCGCTGATGATGGCCGTGTGGAAGATCGGCCCGGCCGTCGCGGCGGGCGACACCACGGTGCTCAAGCCCGCGGAGACCACGCCGACCTCGACCGTCCTGCTCGGCGAGGTCTGCGCGCGGCACCTGCCGGCCGGGGTCGTCAACGTGGTCACCGGCGACCGCGACACCGGCCGCGCCCTGGTCGAGCACGAGGTCTTCGCCATGGTGTCGATCACCGGGTCCACCCGGGCGGGGGCGGAAGTGGCCAGGTCCGCCGCGGGCGCGCTCAAGCGCACCCACCTGGAGCTGGGCGGCAACGCCCCCGTGCTGGTCTTCGCCGACGCGGACCCGGTCGCCTCCGCCGCGGCCATCGCCGACGCCGCCTACTACAACGCCGGGCAGGACTGCACCGCCGCCGCCCGGGTCCTGGTCCACGAGGACGTCCATGAGGCGTTCACCGCGGCCCTCGCCGACCGAGCGAAGGCCGCTCGCACCGGCCTCGCGCCGGAGGAGGACGGCGACTTCGGTCCCCTCAACAGCGGGTCCCAGCTCACCCGGGTCCTCGGCCTGATCGAGCGGCTGCCCGCGCACGCGACGGTCCTGGCGGGCGGTGCCCGGGTCGGCGAGCGCGGCTACTATCTCGCCGCGACGGTCGTCGACGGCCTCCGCCAGGACGACGAGATCGTCCAGGAGGAGATCTTCGCCCCGGTCGTCACCGTGCAGACCTTCGCCGCCGAGGCGGAGGCGGTCGAGCTCGCCAACGGCGTCCCGCAGGGCCTGGCCGCCTCGGTGTGGACCGCCGACCACGGGCGCGCCGTGCGCCTGTCGGCCGACCTCGACTTCGGCTGCGTCTGGCTGAACACCCACGGCCCGCTCGCCTCGGAGATGCCGCACGGCGGCTTCAGGCAGTCCGGCCACGGCAAGGACCTCTCGGCCTACAGCCTCGAGGACTACACCCGCGTCAAGCACGTGATGACCGCGCACTGAACCCGCCCCGCGGCGTCCGGAAAGGCCGGGCCGCCGCGCGCACGGTCCCGCGCCTCCGCGGGACGTCCCGGCCCCCGTCCCGCGCGCGCCGCGGGACGGGGGCCGCGGTCACTCCGCGCCCTTGCGGTCGGAGGCGACGGGCTCGGGGTCCACGGCGAAGGTCTGCTCGCGGATCTCCTCCTCGGCGGTCAGCTCCACCCGGCGCATCGCGTGGCGCAACAGCGGCGGGGCCATGAGCGAGGTGACGATGGCGACGAGGACGACGATCGTGTAGGTGGCGGTGGTGAGGATGCCGAGCCGCAGGCCCACCATCGCCACCACCACCTCGACGACGCCGCGGGCGTTCATGCCCGCGCCCAGCGCCAGCGCCTCCCACTTGTCGAGACGGCTGAGCGCGGCGCCCACGAACGCGCCGGCGAACTTGCCGATGATCGCGATCGCCAGGATCGCGAAGGCGGCGCCCAGCACCGAGGAGTCGGTGAGCGCGGTCAGGTCCATCCGCAGGCCCGCGGTGGCGAAGAACAGCGGGGCCAGCACGTACAGGACCATGGTCCGCAGCGGGGCGAGCCGGGCCGCGGTGATCTCGCCCGTGGTGGCCATGACGGCTCCGGCCACGAACGCGCCGAAGATCGCCTCGAGCTTCAGGGCGTGGGTGGCGGCGGCGCTGAGGATCATCACCACGACCATCACCGAGACGGTGAGGCCGGTCTCGTCACCGGTCGCGCGCAGCAGGCGGCGCAGCACCGGCCGCAGGGCGGCCGCCGCGACGAGCACGAGCACGAGATGCCCGATCGAGGCGGCGACCGTGCCCGTGGTGACGCCGACCGTGGCCATGGCCGAGACGATCGAGAGCAGGAGCCAGCCGACGGCGTCGTCGAACATCCCGGCGGCGAGGGTGAGCTGGCCGATGTTGCGGTGCAGCAGCCCCATGTCCATGAGGGTCTTGGCGATGACGGGGATCGCGCTGACGCACATGGCGACGCCGAGGAAGAAGGCGAAGACGTGCCGGTCGGCGCCGTCGCCGAGGAGGCTCGCCGGGAGCAGCAGGCCCGCCCCGACGCCCAGGGCGAGCGGCACGATGAGGCCGAACAGGCTCACCTTCACGGCGGTCACGCCCCGTCTGCGCACGAGGCCGAGGTCGAGTTGAACCCCGGTGACGCCGACGAGGAGGAGCACGCCGAGCTGCGCGGCGGCGTCCAGCAGATGGAACTGGGCGGGGTCCTTGGGCAGCAGCCAGTCGGTGAAGCCGGGGAAGAGGTGGTCGGCGACGGACGGCCCGAGCAGCACGCCGGCGCACAGTTCGCCGACGATCGCGGGCATGCCGAGGCGGCGGGCGAGCCTGCCGAGGCCGACGGCCAGCGCGAGCAGCAGGCCGACCTGGAGCAGGAAGGTCAGGAGTTGATCTGCGGGCAGCGTGGCCACGGGGGCGGCGGCTGTCGACAAGCGGACCTCCAGGGGGAGCGCGGGACCTTGGGGGAAGGCGGCCGAAGCGAGTGGGGACGCACATGAGGGGTGCATGTTATTTAGGTAAGGCTTACCTAATTTGATCACCGGTGGCAAGGCCCCCTGTTCGGTGGCGCACGTCACGCCCGGCGCCCACGCGCGGGCTCGCCCGGGCCGGGATCGGCCGGTGTGAAAGTGTGTGTAACACCGGCGACACACGAGATCGTTACTGTGGATCCACAAATGCTCTTGTTGTATCCATAGGAGGGTCGCCGTGGATCTTTCCGGTGCCATCGACGTGTCCGTGCCCATCCACCCCGGCATGCTGCACTGGGGACGCCGCCCCGAGGTCGAGGTGGTCGAGGCGAGGGCGGACGGCTTCGCCTCCAACGTCTCCCGCTGGCGGATCGGCGCGCACACCGGCACGCACATCGACGCCCCCGCGCACTTCATCGACGGCGGGGCGACCGTCGACCAGATCGACCTCAACGATCTCAACGGCGCCGCCCGTGTCCTCGACCTCACCCACGTCGAGGACCAGATCACCGCCAGGGACCTGGACGAGGCGGGCCTGGGCGCCGAGGGCCGTGTCCTGCTCAAGACCTCCAACTCCGCGACGGTCCTGCGCTCGCCGTGGAAGTCCCCGCACTGGGTCGGCCTCGCCCCCGACGGCGCCGAGCGGCTCATCGAGGCCGGCGTGCGCACCGCGGCGATCGACTACCTCTCGATCGAGGCGGTCGCGTACACGAAGCACTGGGAGACCCACCGGCTCCTGTGCGGCGCGGGCGTGCTGATCCTGGAGGTCGTCGACCTCCTGGACGTCGCGCCCGGCCCCTACGGCATGCTCTCGCTGCCGATCCCGTTCCAGGGCGCGGAGGGCGCCCCGTCGCGGACCCTGCTGCTGCCCCCCGCGGCATGATCGAGACGGTCCTCGGCCCGGTCGAGGCGACCGCGTTCGGCGCCGCCTCGATGCACGAGCACCTGCTCAGCGACAGCACGGTGCTGCACGCCCCGGCCCGCGAGCCGCTGCCCGCCGATCCGCGCGTGACGATGGCGAACCTCGGTTTCGTCCGCTGGAACCTCCTCGCGCTCGAGGACAACCTGCGGCTCGACGACCCGGCGATCGCCGCCGCCGAGCTCGCGCCGCTGCCCGCGCTCGGCCAGCGCGGCCTGGTGGATCTGACGAGCTGGGGCCTCGGCCCCCGCTACGCCGATCTGCCCGCGCTGTCCCGCGGGTCCGGCGTGCACATCGCGGTCGGCTATGGCGCCTACCTCGGCAGATCCCACCCTTCCTGGCTGGCCGAGGCGTCCGAGGACGCGCTGGAGGACCTGTTCTTCGCGGCGCTCACCGAGGAGATCTCCGGCTGCGGATACCGCGCCGCGCTGCTCGGCATCCTCGGCACGAGCAAGGAGCTCCAGCGCGGCGAGGTCAAGGTGCTGCGGGCGGCGGGCCGCGCCGCGGCGCGCACCGGGGCCGCCGCGACGGTCCGGCTGGACCCCGCGGCCCGGCTCGGCCCCGTCGTGCTCGACCTGCTGGCCGCCGAGGGACTGCCGCCGGACCGCGTCGTCTTCGGCAACGTCGACGAGTTCATCGACGGCCCCTACCTGCGGGAACTCGCCGACGCGGGCGCGACGCTGGAGTGGTGCTTCGGCAACGAGGCCTACTACCGCGACGGCTACAAGGACGCCACCGACGCCGAGCGCCTCGACGGCCTGGGCGCCTTCCTCGCCGACGGTCACGCCGACCGGATCGTGCTCGGCTGCTCGGTCTGGACCAAGAGCCAGCTCAGCGCGTTCGGCGGCATGGGATACGGCCATCTGCTCGGCCGGATCGTGCCCGTGCTGCGGGATCGGGGGGTTTCGGACGGACAGGTGGACGCGATGCTCGTGGCGAATCCGGCCAGGCTGCTGGACCGTCCACCGGTTTAACATCCGCGAAACCAATGATTGGATTCAAAGTTCTAGATTATGGATCCAAGGTAGTCATCGCTCAGAGTGTGGCCCAAGGAGAAGTCCGTCATGTTCGAACGTTCCACCCTCTCCCTGACGCGCAGGAACTTCCTGCGCGCGGCCACGATCGGCGCAGGCGCCGTGGCGGCCCCCGGTCTTCTGACCGCCTGCGGCTCCGGCGAGGAGGCCGCCGTGAGCGCCCCCACCTCCGGCCCGCTCTCCGGGATCAAGAGCAAGCAGGTCGTGTACGCCGACTTCGGCGGGACCACCCGTGAGGCCCGGGTGAAGGCGTTCTTCGACTCCTTCACCAAGGAGACCGGCGTCAAGGTCGTGCCGACGATGACCGTCGACGCGGTCCAGGCCAAGATGCAGGACGGCGAGAAGGGCGACTACGACGCGCTGCCCGCTGGCGTCTACGAGCTGTACCGCTCCCTGAAGCTCGGCCACATCGAGAAGCTGCCCGCCGACGTCACCCGCAACGACTCCCTCGACAAGGACGCCCAGGACTACGCCTGGGGCACCTTCATCGTCGCCAACACCCAGGCCTACCTGGACAAGGCGTTCCCCGGCGGCACCGGCCCGCAGAACTGGAAGGACTTCTGGGACGTCGAGAAGTTCCCCGGCAAGCGCGGCTGGCCCGGCACCGGCTACTCCTTCGAGGGCACCATCGAGTCGGCCCTGCTCGCCGACGGAGTCCCGATGGACGAGCTCTACCCGCTGGACTGGGAACGCGGCTTCGCCAAGCTCGACGAGCTCCGCGAGCACATGGTCTTCTACACCGAGTTCCCGCAGGTCCAGCAGTTCATGGTCTCCGGCACGGTGTCGGTCGCCAAGGCGCCGTCCGGCCTGTTCTTCGCCCTGAACAACAAGGGCGAGAAGACCCACATCGTGATGAACGAGGCGTTCCAGAGCGCCAACATCTCCATCACCGCCTCCGGCTCCCCGGACAAGGACGCGGCC
Source organism: Actinocorallia herbida (assembly GCF_003751225.1). Classification (NCBI taxonomy): domain Bacteria; kingdom Bacillati; phylum Actinomycetota; class Actinomycetes; order Streptosporangiales; family Thermomonosporaceae; genus Actinocorallia; species Actinocorallia herbida. The sequence continues at coordinate 7,351,699 of NZ_RJKE01000001.1, read as the reverse complement.
TTCGCGCTCGCCCACTGGATGTCGGACGGCAAGCGCCAGGCCGAGTTCGCCAAGCTCACCGGCTATGGACCCGGTAACCAGGCGGCGTTCGACTTCATCGAACCCGAGCTGGCCAAGCAGATCGTCAACAGCCCCGAGAACGACGCCAAGAGCCTCAAGGCCGACAACCACTACCTCGGCGAGGTCTACGACGAGTACGTGGAGAAGTACACGCAGTGGCTGTCCAAGAAGTGACCCTGCCTTCCGTCCGCCGCCCGCGTCTGCGGGTGGCGGACGGCAGCGGCCTGCGCTGGCTGCTGCTGCCCCCGATCGCGGTGCTGGCGCTGCTGCTAATCGGGCCCGTCGCGATGCTGGCGCAGACCGCGTTCAGCGGCGAGGAGAACGCCTTCGCCTCCCTCGTCGGCGACCAGGTCTTCTACGACGCGGTCCAGCACACGATCGTGATGACGGTCGTCGTCACCGTGTGCGCGGTCGGCTTCGGCACGCTCTACGCCCTCGGCATCTCCGCCGCCCCGCGCTGGGTCGCCGGACTGCTGCTCGCCGGGCTCTTCCTCACCATGTGGACCTCGGTCCTGGTCCGCACGTTCGGCTGGATGCTGCTGGAGCTGCCCGCGGGCGCGCTGTTCTGGGCGCTCAACGAACTGGGCCTGCGCGATCAGCCACTGGAGATCTACCAGACGTCGCTCGCCGCCTACCCGGCGATGGTCCACGTGATGCTGCCGTACGCGGTCCTGCCCGTCTGGATCGCGATCGGCCGCCTCGACCACGCGCAGATCCAGGCCGCGCAGGTCTTCGGCGCGCGCCCGCTGCTGGTGCTGCGCAAGGTGGTCCTGCCGCAGCTGCGCCCGGCGATGATCTCCGCCGCGGTGCTCATCTTCCTGATGTCGCTCGGCTTCTACGTCACGCCGCTCATGCTCGGCTCGCCGAGCGAGCTGACCGTCGCCGGCTACATCGACCAGCAGTTCAACGGGTCGGACAACCCCGAGCGGGCCGCCGCCATGTCGGTGCTGCTCCTCGGCGCGGTCCTGGTGCTCTACACCGCGGCCGACCGGCTGTTCCGCGTCAGTGAGAAGTGGGGGTAGACCGATGGGCTCGCGCATGGCACTCGGCGCGTACCGGGTCCCCGTGGTGGCGTTCGCCGCGCTGCTCGGCCTTTTCCTCATCGCGCCCTTCGCGGTGCTGCTCGCCACGTCCTGGACCGACGGGGAGTTCCTCACCTTCCCCCCGCAGGGCTTCTCGCTGCGCTGGTACACCGGCCTGTTCGGCGACACCGAGTGGATGGGCGCCTTCTGGACGTCCATCGGGGTCGCGGGCCTCGCCACGGCCGTCGCGACGGTCCTCGCCGTCGCGGCCGCGCTCGGCCTGACCCGGCTGACGGGCGCGGGCCGGATCTTCCGGTCGCTGTTCGTCCTGCCGATGGCCATGCCGGTCATCGCCTACGCGCTCGGCCTGTACGACACCGTCAACCGGGTCCCGGTGCTCGACGACTCACTCGTGCCGCTCATCCTCGGCCTGGTCTGCCTGGCGTTCCCCATGGTCTTCATCCTGGTGAGCGGCGCCATCTCCGGCCTCGACCCGGCGCTGCGCCCGGCCGCCGCCACCCTCGGCGCGCGCTGGCCGACCATCGTGTGGAAGGTGGAGCTGCCGCTGCTGCGCGGCGCGATCGCCGCGGGCGCCCTGTTCGGCTTCAACCTCGCGTTCGACGAGGTCGTGCTGTCGATCTTCCTGATCCCGCCGGGCACCGCCACCACGCTGCCGCTCCAGATGATGAACGCCTCGAGTGAGGCGATCTCGCCGGAGCTGACCGCCGCGTCGACGCTGGTCACCCTCCTGTCCCTGCTCCTGCTCGGCGGGGCGAACCTGATCTCGCGGCGACGCGGAGAAACGAGGAAGTCTTGACGGTCTCGGTCCGCCTCGACGACGTGCACGTCACGCTCGGAGGCAACCACATCCTGCGCGGGGTCTCCCTCGACATCGCCCAGGGCGAGTTCGTGACCCTGCTCGGTCCGAGCGGCAGCGGCAAGTCCACCACGCTCAACGTGATCGGCGGCCTCACCGACACCTCGGGCGGCGACGTCATGTTCGACACCGAGCGCGTCAACGACGTGCCGCCGCACAGCCGCGACGTGGGCGTGGTGTTCCAGTCCTACGCGCTGTTCCCGCACCTGAGCGTCGGGGAGAACGTGGCGTTCCCGCTGCTGACCCGCCGCCGCCCCAGGAAGGAGCGGACGGAGACGGCGCTGCGGATGCTGGAGCTGGTCCAGCTCGGCGAGATGGCCGACCGCAAGGTCGCCTCGCTGTCCGGCGGGCAGCGCCAGCGCGTCGCGATCGCCCGCGCGCTCGCCGCCTCGCCGCGGTTGCTCCTGCTGGACGAGCCGATGGCCGCGCTCGACCGCCAGCTGCGCGAGACGATGCAGATGGAGATCAAGCGGCTGCACGCCAGGCTCGGGCTCACCACGATCGCGGTCACCCACGACCAGACCGAGGCGCTGACGATGTCCGACAAGGTCGCCATCATGAAGGACGGCCTCATCGAGCAGTACGGCACGCCCGAGGACCTGTACCACCGGCCCGCGACCCGGTTCGTCGCGACCTTCCTCGGCGAGGCCAACCTCGTGCCGGTCGAGGGCGGGCGGCTCGCCGGGTTCGGCGCGCCCTACGCCGCCTCGGGCACCGCGGTGCTCCGGCCCGAGGACCTCTGCCTTGTCGGCGACGGCGACGGCGGCGACGGCATCGACGGCGTCCTGCGGCTCAAGGTCTTCCAGGGATCGCGGTTCCGGCTGGAGGTCGACCACCCCGAGGCGGGCACCCTCATCGTGAGCCTGCCTCCGTCGGTGGACGCCTCGGGGCTGACCGAGGGCGGCAAGGTCAGGATCGGGCTCAGCCACGCCGCCCCGCGTCATGTGATCGGGGACTGAGATGGCGGGGACCTCCGTCACGCGGGTCATCCCGCTGACGCTGGGCTGGGAGGAACTGCCCCGCTGGTGCTCGGTGCACGAGGGCGGCGACGAGGTGCTGCGCGAGCCTGTGCCGGCGGTCCTGGTCGAGCACACCGGGGGGCTCCTGCTGCTCGACACCGGCTTCAACACCGCGCTGCTGCGCGACCCCGCCCTGCGCGCGCGCTTCTACGCCGCGCCCTTCTACAAGCCGCACCTGCCGCCGGGCGAGGGCGAGCCCCTGCTGGACGCGCTCGCCGCGCACGGGTTCGCGCCGGAGGACGTCACCGAGGTCGCGATCAGCCATCTGCACTGCGACCACGCGGGAGGGCTGAAGCACTTCGCCGGGCGCGTCCCGGTCCACATCCAGCGGCGCGAGCTGGAGTACGGCCTGTCGGGCGACCCGTCGGTCGAGAAGAACGTCGTCTACCGGATCGACTTCGACGACCCGCGGCACGACTGGCGGCTCCTGGACGGCGACGCCGAGCTCCTCCCCGGCGTCACGGCCCTCGACACCGCCGGGCACACGCCCGGCCACCAGAGCTTCGCGGTCGAGACCGCCGGGGGCGGCGGATTCGTCTTCGCCTTCGACGCGGCCGACCTCACCGCGGTCATCGAGGAAGAGCTGCCGATCGGCTTCGGCGTCGGGGTCGCGCCCGTCGAGACCGTCGCGCCGGTCCGCCGCCTCAAGGCCCACGCCGCGGCCCGCGGCCTGCGGCTGGTGCCGGGTCACGACCCGGTGGCCTGGCCCGCGCTCACCGCCGAACTCACCCACACCGAACCTCCCACCCGCTAGCGAAGCACGGGGAAACAGCATGATCATCGACGCCTACAACACCGCCCAGAACGAACGGGGCCGCTCGGACTACCTCACCGGGGTGCGTCCCGGCGAGGACCCGCCGCCGCACACGCCGTTCGACCCGCGCCGCATCCTCGACCGGATGGACGCGGCGGGCGTCGACATGGCGATGGTCTGCTCTCTGGCCCAGCGGATCGAGAACGACTTCCTCATCGACCTCGTCCAGCGCCACCCCGACCGGCTGTTCGGCTTCGGCCAGGTGATGCCGCAGGACGACGACGCGCTCGCGGAGGTCGAGCGGATCGCCGAGGCCGGGATGCTCGGCCTGAAACTGCACCCGACCCTGCACGGCTACTTCTTCTCCGACCACGGCCTGCTCGACCCGGTCTACCGGATCTGCCGCGAGGCCGGGATCGCCGTCCTGGTGAACGCGCTGGACGACCCGTTCTGCTCCCCGTTCATGATCGAGGAGATCGCCAAGGGCTTCCCCGAGGTCCCCACGATCATCGCCCACATGGGCGCCGTCTGGAACGTCCCCGACGCCATCCTCGTCGCCGAGCGCAACCCCAACGTCTACCTGGAGACATCCGCGACCCTGCTATCGGATGTCCGCCGCGCCTACGCCCGCCTGGGCCCGGAGAAGATCGTCATGGGCACCGAGTGGCCCGGCCACGACTTCGACCTGGAACGCATGAAGATCGGCAAGGCCATCACCGACGACGCCGACCGAGCCCTGGTCGAGGGCGGCAACATCGCCCGCATCCTCGGCATCTCCGTCCCGGCGTAGAGACGGCGCGGCCCGGACTCCGCGCGGAGGTCCGGGCCGCGGTCTCCAGGCCGGCGCGTCACCAGCGGCGGCGGGTCTTGTAGGGCATGAGGTCGGAGACCGGGAGGCGCAGGGCGGTGCCGGGTTCCCAGCCGCCGCCGGGCATGGTGCCGTCGGGCAGCTCGCCCGCGGGGGGCTCGTAGACGTAGACGTGGGCGTCGGGGCAGTAGTCGAACATCAGGTCGCGGCAGACCCCGCAGGGGGCGATGACGCGGAGGCGGTCGGCGGGCTTGTAGTGCACGGCGACGATCGTGGTGATGTCGCGGGCGCCGGCGGTGATGGCCGAGCCGAGCGCGATGCCCTCGGCGCAGATGGAGGTGCGGCGGGCCGAGCCCTCCACGTGGACGCCGGTGTGGATCCGGCCGTCGGCACCGCGCATGGCGGCGGCGACCTCGTGCCGTCCGGGGGTGTGCGCCTCGGCGAGGAGCCGGGTCGCGGTGGCGAGGAGGTCGGCGTCGGCATCAGGGAAGTTCATAGCCATAGGATACCGTAGAAGTGATTTTGGATCCAAACATGGAGGTTGGGATGCGGACTGTGGTGGGCATGCGGACCCCGGAGGTCTCCGTGGAACTCGCCGCCGAACTCGGCGGCACCGGCGAACCCGTCGCCTGGGAGCGGCTGACGGCGCCGGAGGCGGCCGACGTCGTCGAGCGCACCGACGCGGTGCTCATCCCGGTCGGCGCGACCGAGCAGCACGGGCGGCACATGGCCCTGTGCGTGGACACCCAGATCGTGCACCACGTGGCCCTGGGCGTCTCCGCGCTGACCGGGGTGCCCGTCGTGCCGCCGCTGCACTACGGCGTCTCCGGCTCGCACGGCGACCTGCCCGGCACCATCGCGCTCCGCCCGGAGACGATGATCATGATGCTGGAGGACGTCGTCGGTTCGCTGTACGCGCGCGGCTTCCGCCAGTTCATCCTGCTCAACGGGCACACCTGGAACGGCGGCGCGCTCGACGTCACCGCCGAGAAGCTGCGCACCCGCTACGACGACGCCCGCGTGCGCTACCTGGCCTACGTGACCGCCTACCCGGGCCCCGAGGTGGACGGCAAGGTGACCTACGGGCGCGCGCTCATGCACGCCAACTACTTCGAGACCTCGCTGATGATGCACATCGACCCCGGGGCCGTGCACCTGGAGCGCGCGGTCTCGCTGGAGGACCGGGACTCCTTCTGGGACTACCGCACCGACCAGGTGTCGAAGTCGGGCGTGTGGGGCCGCGACGTGCACGAGGCGACCGCCCCGCACGGCGCCGACGAGGCGCGCCGCTGCATCGAGACGACGGCCCGGGTCGTCGCCCAGGGCGTGGCCGAGGCATGGCCGGTCCCGCGCTGAGCACTCGCCGCCCGCCCCTGCGCCCGCGCGGTCGAGGCCGCGCGGGCGGGCGGCGGTCAGGCGCCGCGGCGGGCGTCCAGCCAGGCGGTCACGTCGGCGGCGGTGACCAGGGCGTCGCGCTGGAGGTAGGCGATCGCGTTCAGGGCGGCGTCGTGCGCCTCCCGAGAGGAGCCGCCGACGCAGTCGGTGAGGACCTTGACGTGGTAGTCGTGCTGGTGGGCGTCGACGGCCGTGTAGTGCACGCACACGTCGGTGAGGCCGCCGATGAGCAGGACGGTGTCGGCCTTGTACGCCTTGAGCACGATCTCCAGCTCGGTGCCGAAGAACGCCGAGTAGCGGCGCTTGCGGATGAGGAACTCCTCCGGGCGCGGCCTGATGTGCGGGGCGAGCTCGGTCTCCGGCCAGCCCTCGACGCAGTGCGGTCCCTCGGCGCCGTCGAGTTCGCGGCCGATGTCGACCAGGGACGGCTTGTGCACCTCCTGGATGAAGACGACGGGCACGGCCGCGGCCCGGCAGTCGTCGATGAGCCGCTCGACCCGTGCGGTCCTGCTCTCCCTGCCGCCCATGTAGGCGATCTCCGACCGGGACTCCTCGTGCGGCACGTCTCCGCCCTGGATGTCCACCACGATCAGCACCGCGTTGCCGATGACGTCCACTTTCCGGCCTCCGGTCTCTCCCGCGCCGCCCGCCACCGGGCGATCGCTCAGCTTGGATACTAGATGATCCTGATAGGATCCAAAATAATTCTCGGAAGGCGGGATCATGCCGATCCATACCGTGCTGGGACCCATCGAGCCTGACGAGCTGGGCCCGACGTCCATGCACGAGCACCTGCTCAGCGACCTGCGGATCTGGAGCCGGCCGAGTGCCGAAGAACCCCCTTCCGGCGTGCCCATCGGCCCGGAACTCCTCGGCTACCTGCGCTGGAACGCGCTCTCGGTGCCGGAGAACCTCGTCCTGCACGACCCGGACACGGCCGTCGCAGAACTGCGGGACGCGCGGGCGGCGGGGGCGTCGGCGGTGGTGGAGCTCACCCTGGAGGGAATGGGCCGCAGGCTCGCCGAGCTGCCGGAGATCTCGCGCCGGAGCGGCGTCCACCTCTGTGTGGGCGGTGGTTTCTACGTCGACCAGGTCCACCCCGGCCGGGTGCGCGCCGCCGACGTCGACGGGGTCGCCGAGATGCTGCTCGCCGAGCTGCGCGACGGGATCGGCGGCACCGGCATCCGTCCCGCGCTGCTCGGCGAGATCGGCACGAGCTGGCCCGTCACGGACGGCGAGTGGAAGGTGCTGCGCGCGGCGGGACGGGCGGGCGCGGAGAGCGGGGCCGCCGTCTACGTGCATCTGTCGTTCCGCGGGAAGCCCGCGCTCCCCGTGTTCGAGGCGCTGGTCGCCGAGGGCATGGACCCGTCGCGGATCATCATCGGCCACCTCGACGAGTACTTCGACCCCGGCTACCACCGCGAGGTCGCGCGGACCGGGGCGGTGCTCGCCTACGACACCTTCGGGTCGGACTTCCTCTACGGCGGCCCCGAGCAGCGCAACCCGACCGACGCCGAGCGGATCGCGATGGTCGAGTGGCTGCTGGAGGAGGGGTACGCGGGGCAGCTCATCATCGGCGCCGACGTCTGGACGCAGGCCAACCTCAAGCGCAACGGCGGGTACGGCTACGACCACCTGTTCCGGCGGATCGCCCCGGCGATCACCCGGGTCGCCGGTGGGGACGCCTCGGTCGTCGAGCGGATCCTTGTGACGAATCCCCGCCGGTTGCTGAACCGACCTTGACTGGATTTTTGGATCCAATACTTCTAAGTTAGTATCCAGCTTGATCGTGAAGGGAAGGGGACGAGCCATGAGTACGACCGCGGCAACCGGCGGACAGGGCGCGCTGCGCGAGGAGGAGCCGTTCCTCATCGACGGCGTCTGGATCGCCCCCGGCGACCGCGCGATGATCGACGTCGTCGACCCCGCGTCCGGCGCCGTGCTGACCCGGGTCGCCCAGGCGACCGCCGCCGACGTCGACGCCGCCGTGGCCGCCGCGGCCCGCGCCCACGCCGACGCGCGCTGGCGCGGCCTGCCGCCGCTGGAGCGCACCCGCGTCCTTTCCCGGATCGCCGACCTCATCGAGGCGCACGCCGAGGAACTCGCCGTCCTGGAGACGCGCGACAACGGCAAGCCCATCGAGCGATCCCGCGCCGACGTGGCGAGCAGCGCCAGGACCTTCCGCCACTTCGCCGGCGCCCCCGGCCGCCTCACCGGCTCGGTCATCCCGATCGAGGGGCCTCATCACGCCTACACGGTGCGCGAGCCCGTCGGCGTGGCCGCCCTGGTGCTGCCGTGGAACTTCCCGATCATGACCGGTTGCTTCAAGATCGCCCCGGCGCTCGCCGCGGGCTGCACCGTGGTCGTCAAGCCCGCCGAGCAGACCCCGCTGACGATCCTGCGCGTCGCCGCGCTCGCCGCCGAGGCGGGCCTGCCGGACGGGGTGCTCAACGTGCTCACCGGCGACGGCGCGACCGGCGCGGCGCTCGTCGCGCATCCGGGCGTCGCCAAGGTGTCCTTCACCGGGTCCACCGAGGTGGGCAAGGCGGTCATGGCCGCCGCGGCCCCGCGCGTCGCCCGGCTCACCCTGGAGCTCGGCGGCAAGAGCGCCAACATCGTGTTCGAGGACGCCGACCTCCACGCGGCGGTGCTCACCGCGATGCGCGCGTCTTTCGGGCATTCCGGGCAGATGTGCACGGCGGGGAGCCGCCTGCTCGTCCAGGAGTCGATCCTGACGGAGACCCAGGAGCGGCTCATCGCCGCGGTCGCGAAGGTGCCTCTCGGCGGTGGGCTGGACGGCGGCGTGACCGTCGGACCGCTGGTGTCGGAGGAGCAGCGGCAGCGGGTGCTGTCCTACATCGAGATCGGGCGGGCCGAAGGCGCCGTGCTCGCGGCGGGCGGCGGCGTGCCCGACCGGCCCGGCTACTTCGTGGAGCCGACGCTCTTCACCGGGATGCGGAACGACATGCGGATCGCCCGGGAGGAGATCTTCGGGCCCGTCGTCGGCGTGATCCCGTTCAAGGACGAGGCCGACGCCGTCGCGATCGCCAACGACTCGGACTTCGGTCTCGCCGCCGGTGTCTGGACCCGGGACCTCTCCCGCGCCCACCGGATGGCCGCCGCCCTGCACGTCGGGACCGTCTGGGTGAACACCTACAACGTGTTCGACCCGGCCCTGCCGTTCGGCGGCGTCCGCGACTCCGGGCTCGGCCGCGACCTCGGCGACGAGGCGCTGCACGCGTTCTGTGAGCCCAAGAGCGTCGTGGTGGCCCTGTGACCGCGTCTCCCGGCGCCGTCGCGGGCGGCATCGACGACGCGCTGTCCGCCGCCGCGCGGTCCTCGACCCCAGGGGCCGCGCACGCGCGGCACCTGAACGCGGCGGGCGCGTCGCTGCCGAGCACGGCGGTGCTCGACGCCGTCATCGGGCATCTGCGGCTGGAGGCCAAGATCGGCGGCTACGAGGCGGCCGAGGCCGCCCGGCCGAACACCGAGTCGGCTTACGCGCTCGTCGCGGCGCTGCTCGGCGGCCGGACCGAGGACGTCGCCCTCACCGAGAGCGCGACGGTGTCGTGGCAGCGGGCCGTGGACGCGCTGCGGCTCGGGCCCGGCGACCGGGTCGTCGCGACCGCGTCCACCTATGTCAGCTCGGCGCTGAACCTTTTCGAGCTGCGGCGGCGGCACGGCGTGGTGATCGACGTGGTCGGCACCGACGAGACCGGCGCGGTCGACCTCGCCGGGCTGCGCGCCGCGCTGCGCGCCCCGGCCGCGCTCGTCACCGCCGCGCACGTGCCCACCTCGTCCGGGCTGGTCGAGCCCGTCGCCGAGATCGGCGCGATCGCACGCGAGGCGGGCGTCCCGTTCCTGCTGGACGCCACCCAGTCCGTCGGGCAGCTCCCGCTGGACGTCGCGGCGCTCGGCTGCACGCTGCTGGTCGGCACCGGCCGCAAGTTCCTGCGCGCCCCGCGCGGCACCGGCCTGCTCTGGGTCGACCCTTCCCTGGGTCTCCGCCCCCTCGCGCCGGACGTGCGCGGCGCGGTCTGGATGGAGGACGACTCCTATGTCCTCGCCCCCGGCGCCCGGCGCTTCGAGACCTGGGAACACGCTCACGCGCTCCGCCTAGGACTCGTCGCCGCCCTTGCGGAACTCCAGGCCGCGGGGCCCGACCGCGTGTACGCCCACATAGCCTCCCTGGGCTCGCTGGCCCGCACGGGTCTGGCGGAGGTGCCCGGCGTCCGCGTCGTGGATCCGCCCGCCGCGGGCGGCGGCATCGTCACCTTCGTCCGCGAAGGCGAACCCCCCGCCGACACCGTCCGCGCCCTGCGCGGCCACGGCCTCCACGTCACCTCGGTCCCCGCCTCCCACGGCCGCTGGGACCTCTCCCGCCGCGGCCTCCCCGCCGTGGTCCGCGCCTCCGTCCACCTGTACAACACCCCCGACGACATCACCGCCCTGACCGCCGCGCTCCACCCGTGACCCTCGGGGCAGGCGGGAGCGGGGCCGGAGCGGCCGGGACCGAAAGCTCGAACGGGTCGCCTCGGGCGGCCCCCGTGACGGGTCGGGCGCGGTGGCGCTCGGGCCGGGCAGTGCCGAAGCAGAACGTCGAGAAGAAGGTGGACATGTCCGAGCGAGTTGAGGGGTTCGCCTCCGACGGGTACGACGCGATCGTTGTCGGGGCCGGGGTGCACGGGTCGTCCGCGGCATGGCGGCTCGCCGCGCGCGGGGCCCGGGTGCTGCACCTCGAGCAGTTCGAGGCCGGGCACGCGCGGGGCTCGTCGCACGGGCCGACCCGGATGATCCGGCGGGCCTACCCGTCCGACGTGTGGGACGGGCTCGTCGACCGGGCCTACGCGGCGTGGGACCTCCTCGAAGCCGAGTCCGGCCGCGAACTCGTCACCCGGACGGGCGGGCTCTACGCCCGCCCGGTGGGGGAGGAGGCCGCGGGGCTGCGGGGGCCCGACTGCGAACCCGTCGACTTCAAGCGCGCGGCCGAGATCTTCCCCGGCCTTTCGCTGGGCCCGGAATTCGGTGCCGTGTTCGACCCGAACGCGGGCGTCATCGACGCGGCCGGCTCGCTGACGGCCCTCGCCGACCTGGCCCGCGCCCACGGCGTCGAGCGCCACGACGGAACCCCGGTCCTGTCGTTCGCCTCCGACGCGACCGGCGTCACCGTGCGGACCCCCAAGGGCTCCGCGAAGGCCGCCCACCTCGTGATCTGCGCGGGCCCCTGGACCGCCGGCCTCCTCCCCGAGTTCACCGACGTCCTCCGCGTGATCCGCATCGTCAACATCCACGTCGCCTCGGCGAACGAGCCCCTGCTCGCACCCCCGTCGCTGGGCAGCTTCTCCGTCGACGTCCCCGGCATCGGCCTCATGTACGGCATCCCCGCCTTCGACGGCAAGGCCGTCAAGGTCGGCCTGGACCTGGGCCCCGACGACGACCCGGCGGCCTCGCCCGCCCCCGTCACGGCCGAGGAACGCGAGACCCTCCACGCCTTGGTCCGCCGCTTCCTCCCCGCCGCCGACGGCCCCATCACCGAAGACCTCGCCTGCCGCTACACCATGGCCCCCCGCAACCGCTTCGCCATCGGCCCCCTCCCCACCCGCCCCCACGTCCTCGTCGCCGCCGCCTGCTCCGGCCACGCCTTCAAATTCGGTCCCGCCATCGGCGAAGCCCTGGCCGACCTCGTCCAAGGCGCCCCCCGCCCCGACCTCGCCTTCCTCCAGCCCTCCCACATGCTGCGGCCGGTGTAGCGCCACACCGTTCCTGAGCACTGTCCAGGAGTGTTCCCCCTGGGATCAGTGCGTCTGTCCCGAACGGTGCTGGACAGACTGGCCCCCTCGCTTTCACGCGCCCGGTGGAGCGGCGGATCGTGTCCGCCCTCCGGTCCGGGCCGGGCGGGGTTCCTCACGTCCGGGGTCGTGGTGCCGGGCCTGGGCGGTCCGATGCCCCGCATCATCACTCCGGTGATGCGGGGGCGGTGCCGTCCGACGCCGGGCGCCATGGCCCTGGGCGCGCCGTCCGATCACGAGGCTCGCGGCCTCATGACGGCTGGTCTTGGTCTTGCGTGTGCTGGTGGCCTGCTGCCAATACCGCGCTCCCCACCGGCTGGTGTAAGCCGCATCCACCGCCACCAACGCGATCCCCTGCTCAGCGGCCATCGACACCAGCCGGGCCTTCAGCCGGCCCGTCGGGATCCCGTGAACGACCCGGCGCAGACGCCGCCCGCCGTGCCTCTCGCGGGACTTGACGTCACCGAAGTCGAGATCCTCGATGGCGATCGCCGCGACACCGAGACGGCGCGCCCAGTGCAGGAGCCGGGTGAGGGCGTGGCGGAGCTGCGCGTCCCGATGAGAGGCGCTGCCCGACAGGTCGTAGAAGAACCGGCGGGGCCTGCCGATCGGGTTGCCGTGCGTGTCGAGGTGCCAGGCGGCGAGGTGGTCGGCATTGGTGTCGACCCCGACCACACCAGCAGCCAGAGCGGCCTCCAGCGGGATCGTCTGCACGGGCGTCCGCTGCCAGGATGCGTCCACGTACCAGCGGCCCCGTGCGGGGTCCAGGTGGATGCGGTAGGCCACCGCCCGGTCCGCCTCGACCCGGTCCGCCCACTCCCGGCCCCGATGGGCGAAGCAGGCGCGGGCGGCCAGCGTGTACCGGCCGTGGGGGGCGTTGGCGAGACCGGCCAGGGGGGTGGGCAGTTTGATCGACACCTGCCCATCGGGAGTGACGCGCAGGGTCTCGTTGCCGTACCGCTTGCCGGTCTCACCGTCGGCGGACAGGAACCAGCGGGCCGCCTCCCACCGCTCCCGCCACTGCTTCTCACTCATCCTGGCGGCCTCCAGTTGATGCCGGCCACGAGCAAGGCTCTTTCCGCCCCGCACGACGCGCACCCTGCCCCCGGCCCGGTCCGCTGCGACCTGCTGCCGGCGCTGCTTCAGCACCCTCAGGCGACGGGACTTCCCGAACCACTCCATAGCCGACCGGTACCCGCCCGGCACACCCCGAGCGCCTTTCTGCCCGACCGGCAGGGCGAGACGGTGGCTGATCGTGGTGATGGCGGTGTCGAGGGTCGTGATGTGGGCGGTCTGGGAGCGGCGGGCCAGCGCCCACTGATCGTGGGAGGCCTTGGTGATCGCGCCCGCCCACCTCGATGACGATCCCCCGGTCAACTCCCGCTTGCGCTCCGCCCACCGCTGTGCGCTGTGGCCAAGCCCGTCACCGCAGCGCGCCTTGAGGTCCTGGGACGCCAGCGATCCCAGATGTGCGCCGACCCGGCGCAACACCTCCTCGTCGGCCGCGGTGAGGTCTTTCAGGCGGGTCCGCACCGACACCCCGCAGGCCTCCGCAACCAGAAACGGCGCGGCCATCGACCGCAGCGGCATCGACCCACCCACAGCAGACGACCCCCTTCACCTGGCCGAAGTCACCGAATGTGATCGGATGAGAACCTACTCCCGATGTCAGGGTCATGTCCGGGGAATCGGACAACACACAGTCCACGCCATGCTGCCGGAACCAGCGGCCACACCCCGACCAGGAGACACGACGACCAGCACCACCAGCACCACGGACACCACGGATACGACCTTGTGGGCGCTTCCGAACACTCCTGAACACTCAGCGGGCAACAGTTCAATACCCCGCATCGGAGCAAGGCCCGGCCTCGAGGCCGGGCCTTGCTCCGCGCGTGTTCGCCGCCCTGCGCGGACGCGTCCCGGCCGTCGTCGACGGCCGGATGAACGCCGTCCAGACCTTTGTGTTCGGCCGGCTGAGGCCGGCCTGGGCGGCCGCCCGGATCTCGGAACGCGCGCTGCGCCCCTCGGCCACGCGCTCCTGAGCCGGCCCGCGCCTTCGGCTCGTCCGTTGAGCGGAACGTGAAAGCGCCCGGCCGGGGAGGGCGGGCGCTTTCGGGGGAGGGGTCAGCCGCGGAAGACCGTGGCGGTGCGGCGTTCGTACCAGCGGGCCAGTTGCTCGCCGGCGGCGAGGACGTGGTCGCGCATTTCGCGGCGGGCCAGTTTGGGGTCCTCGGATTCGAGGGCGGCGACGATGCGCTCGTGTTCGTGGAGGTTGTCGGCCTGGTGGCGGTGGTCGTCCTGGAGGACGTTGGCGGAGACGTTGCGGGGGAAGGCCTCGTTGATCTCGCGGATGGTGCGGGTGAGGCGGTCGTTGCCCGCGATCTCGTGGATCAGGGTGTGGAAGCGGTCGTTGGCGACCGTGGTCGGCGACATCGGCTCGCCGGGGCGCGGCGGCTCGGCCGGGCGGTCGTTGGCGCGCAGCACCTCGTTGGTGGCGCGCAGCTCGTCGAGCAGGGTGCGGGTGACGCGGCGGACGGCCCGCTCGGCGGCCAGGCCCTCGAGTTCGGCGCGCACCTCGTAGGCCTCGCGCACCTCCCAGGGGGACGGGACGCGCACGACCGCGCCGCGCCGGGGCAGCACCTCGATGAGCCCGCCGGCCTGGAGCTGGCGGAGCGCCTCGCGGATGGGGGTGCGGCTGATGCCGAGCTGTGCCGCGAGTTCGGCCTGGCGGAGCTGCGCGCCGATGGGGATCTCGCCCGACATGATGCGGGCGCGGATCGCGGCGGCGGTCTCGTCCACCAGGGCGCTGCGGCCCAGGGAGGTCGCGTCGGAGTCCACGGTTGGGGACCTTTCGGAGGGCGGCCCGCCCCCGCGCCGCGGTACCGGCCTCGGAGCGAGTCGCATGGATCCAAGAAATCGCTTCTGGGACGATGATACCAAGCCGTCCTGGACGCGTCTCCGCGCCCTGCCGGGGGGATTCGGACCACCTGGGGCCGAAAGCCGGGGATTTGGGATCCTGAAAGACTTGTTTGGGATTCGAAAGTGAGGATCTTCCTCGGGCGGCGACGGGTGCGTGCGGGACGCGCGATGCGAAGGGCGGTTCCGGATGTCCGGGACCCGTCCCGGTGCGTTCCGGGCTCCGTGTGCGGGACCGCCGCCCCGAATACGGCCCGGTGCGTCCTCGGGTTTCGGACGTGACGGGTTCGGGGCGGCGCGTCCGGCACGCCGATGTTCCCGCAGGTGGCACCCGGGGAAGCGGCGGTCTTGGTCTGGAATCGGCCCGGGGGCCCAAGATTGTACCGCCGTCCATGCTTGCGGTACGAATTCGGTGATCGGATGACTCGTATCAGCCACATCCTCCCGATATTGGATCCAAACTTGCGATTCTGAGATCCATGGTGAGATATTTGGGATCGTCAGAGCATCCGAGCCGGAAGGGGCCTGCCGTGCTGAAGCACGAGGACAATGTGAAGCTCACCCGAACCGGTCCGGACACGCCGCTGGGCCGCCTCATGCGGGCCTACTGGCAGCCCGCCGCGCTGGTCTCGGAGATGCCGGAGGACCGGCCCGTCAAGGCGGTCCGGTTGATGGGCGAGGATCTCGTCCTGTTCCGCAACGACGACGGCACGTGGGGTCTGATCAGCAGGTTCTGCGCGCACCGAGGCGTCGACCTGTCTTACGGACGCCTGGAGGACGGCGGCCTGCGCTGCCTGTACCACGGCTGGCTCTACGGCCCCGACGGACGCTGCCTGGAACAGCCCGCCGAGCCCCCGCGCAGCGGCTTCGCCGACAAGATCCGCATCCGCAGCTACCCCTGCGAGGAGCGCAACGGCATCGTCTTCGCCTATCTCGGCGCGGGCGACCCCCCGCCCTTCCCCGCGTGGGACTGCTTCACCGCCCCCGACGAGTACACCTTCGCCTTCAAGGGCCTGTGGGAGTGCAACTGGCTCCAGGGCGTCGAGGGCGGCATCGACCCGAGCCATGTGTCGTTCCTGCACAGGTTCGTCGGAGACGACCCGCGCGAGGTGTACGGGCAGCAGTTCAGCGAAGAGGTCGACGGGACGGGGCAGAGGCTCTCGAAGCTGGTCGGCGACCATTACCGTCCGGACATCGAGGTCGAGTCCGCCGAGCACGGGCTGCGCGTCTTCGCGGTGCGGCGGCTCACGGAGGAGATCAACCACGTCCGGGTGACGAACCTGCTGTTCCCCAACGCGTTCGTGGTGCCCTTCGGGAACAGCAAGGTCTTCGTCCAGTGGCACGTGCCGATCGACGACACCAGCCACTACTGGTACATGATCTTCTATGACTTCGCCGAGAAGACGGACAAGGAGACCCTTCTCGCCCAGCGGCTGAAGGAGGTGACGCTCCCGGACTACCGGCCGATCCGCAACAGGGCGAACGACTGGGGCTTCGACCCGGCCGAGCAGCGCGACCTCACCTACACCGGCATGGGCCTCGACATCAACGTGCACGACCAGTGGGCGGTGGAGAGCATGGGCGCGATCCAGGACCGGACCGTCGAGCGGCTCGGGGTGTCCGACCGGGCCGTCACCGCGAACCGGCGGCTGCTGCTGAAGGCGCTGGACGCGTTCGAGTCGGGCAACCCGCTTCCGGCCCAAGCCTTGGACGCCGCTTCCGCGGCCCGTCTTACCGGACCCGTCGCGGTGGACATGGTGAGTGCTTCCGAGGGGTGGGAAGGCAAGTGGCTGCCTCACGATGCCGCCCGGCGCGCCGCCTCTCCGTGGGCCTCCTCGGATGAGGTTCCCGCCGATGCGTAATGTGGACGAAAGGCCGGTCGCGGAAGGCGGCGGCGGACGTGTGGCGATGCCCTCCCTGGCGTGGGGGAGCGGCGGGTTCGTCGAGCGGCACGGGCTGTGGAGCGACGCGCAGTACGCGGCCGCCGCCCAGATGCGCAGGGTCGTCGACGAACTCGGCATCGACCTCGTCCGGGTGTGCTTCGTCGACCAGCACGGGGTGCTGCGCGGCAAGGCGATCACCCGTCCGGCGCTGCCCGGCGTGCTCAAGAACGGGCTGACGGCGCCGTCGTCGCTGCTGCTCAAGGACCCGTCCGGAAAGTCATCGTTCGCGGTGTTCGGGGCGCTGGAACTCGATGGGTACGCCGGATTCGCGGGCGCGGGCGACGTCGTGCTCGTGCCCGACCCGGAGACGTTCCGGGTGCTGCCCTGGTCGGAGCGGACCGGCCTGCTCCTCGCCGACCTCCGCTACCCCGACGGTGGAGCCGTCCCGTACTGCACGCGCGGCATGCTCCGGCGCCGGCTCGCCGCGCTCGCCGACCGGGACCTCGCCCTCACCGTCGGGCCCGAGCTGGAGTTCCACGTCTTCGCCCGCGCCGCCGACGGGATGGACACCGCGAGCGTCGGCAGGCCCGGCCGACCGGGCGCGGCCACCGCCGTGCGGCCGCTCACCCCCGGCTCCCAGCTCCTGCACGTCGAGGCGCTCGACGGCCATGACGGGCTCGTGCGCGCCCTGCACGACGGGCTCGTCCGGCTCGACCTGCCGCTGCGCTCGGTCGAGCTGGAGTTCGGCCCGAGCCAGTTCGAGATCACCCTCGACGCGGGCGACGCCGCGCTCGTCGCCGACCAGGTGGTGCTCGCGCGGACCGCGATCCGGCAGATCTGCCGCCGCCTCGGCCTGCACGCGACGTTCATGTCCCGGCCGCAGGGCGCCGAGACCGCCTCGACCGGATGGCACCTGCACCAGTCGATGTGGAGCCTCTCCACGGGGGAGCCGGTCTTCGCCTCCGCCGACTCGTCTCGGGTCCTGTCAGACGACGGACTGCACTACCTCGGCGGTCTCCTGGAGCACGCGACGGCCGCCGCCGCGTTCACCACCCCGACCGTCAACGGATACAAGCGCTACCAGCCGTTCTCGCTCGCGCCCGACCGGATCCTGTGGGGCCTGGACAACAAGGGCGCGATGGTCCGCGTCGTCGGGACGGGCGGCGACCCCAACGCCCATCTGGAGAACCGGTCCGGCGAGCCCGCCGCGAACCCGTACCTGTACCTCGTGTCCCAGCTCGTCAGCGGCCTGGACGGCCTGGACCGCAAGACCTCGCCCGGCGAGCCGACCGAATCCCCCTACGCCGACGAGGCCGTCCGCCTGCCGAGCACCCTGGGCCACGCCGTCGACGCCTTGGACGCCTCCGCCCTGTTCCGCCGTGCCCTCGGCGACGACGTCGTCAACTGGTACGTCCACCTCAAGCGCGCCGAGTTCGCCCGATACCTGGCGGAGGTATCGGACTGGGAGCAACGTGAGTACTTCGACCTGCTCTGACCACGTCCCGGCCCGAACCCTCCTCGGCAGAACGGGCGCGACCCTGACCGTCGCCTGCGCCGCGGCCCACCTCCCCCTCCTCTTCGGCGACATCGTGCCCGACCTCCCGCGCGTCCTCGTGATGGTCGTCGTCACCGCGGCCTGCCTCACCTGCGCCCCCGTCCTCTGGCGGTCCCCTTCCCCCCACTGCTGGACCAAGACCGCCTTCCTGGCCGCCGCGATGCTCACCCTCCACCTGGGCCCGCACACCGCCACCTCGGGCAGCGTCGTGCCGTCCGCCGCTCACCCGCACTCCACGTCCGTCCTCCCCTCGCTCCCCATGAGCGCGCTGACAGGACTCTCCCTCGCCCAACTGGCCCTCGGCCTCACCGCCCTCGCCCTGATCCCCCTCCGCCGCCGCCGCGCCCCGTCCCTCGCGTCCCGCAGCCCCTACGCGCCCCCGCCTCTCGAACCACCCCAGGACCCCCGCGACCCGGCGGGCGAGCCGTGCCGCGGCGGCCTCGACGTGGGTCAGGGGCTGGAGGGCCAGGCGGTCGTGGCCTGGAGTACCGCCTCGGAGAGGGCGCGGGTGCGGAGGGGGGTGATCTCCTGGTAGCCGGGGTCGGCGATCATCTGGAGGAAGGCGTCGCGAGTGGGGTAGCGGACGACGAGGATCGCGTCCCAGGTGTGGTCGGGGGAGGTGACGAGGGGGGTGGAGTACGCGCCCGCGTACAGGAGGGTGCCTCCGTATTTGGCGAGGAAGGGGGCCGCGCGCTTGGAGTACTCGGCGTACAGGGCGGCCCCTTCGGGGGCGAAGCGGAGCAGGTTGAGCATCACGACGGGTGCCCCGTCGTCCTCGGCGAGGAGCCGTTCGAGGTCCTGCCGGGTGGGATCGACGGCCATGCCCGTCCTCCTCGGTGTAGGTGGCGCCGAGTGTAAGCAGCGGCCCTGTCTGCGCGCACGGCCTCACCGTGAGCTCTGTGCGCGGGCACAGCGCCGATGGGGCGGGGAGTAGAGTTTCGGGGCGTTGGCGGGGCTCGCGCGCGTTCGGGGAGCGCCGGCGGGTTCCGGGGTGCGGGGCCGGGAGGTTCGCGCGGGGGTGAGGGGTGCGGTGCCGAGTATTCGGGATGTGGCGGCGGCCGCGGGGGTGTCGTATCAGACGGTTTCGCGGGTCCTGAATGACTCGCCGCGGGTGCATGCGGAGACCCGGGCCCGGGTCGTCGAGGCGATGGAGCGGTTGGGGTACCGGCCCAGCCGGGCGGCTCGGGCGTTGGGGCTGGGACGGGCTCGGGCGGTGACCGTGGTGACGTCGAACACGACCCTGTACGGCTACGCGTCGGTGTTGCAGGGGATCGAGGGGGAGGCCAGGGAGCGGGGGTTCTCCGTCGGGGTGCGGGTGATCGAGTCGGCCCGGGAGGGCGACGTCCGGCAGGCCGTGGAGTACGCGAGTGATCCGACGGCGGGCGGGGTCGTGGTCGTGGCGTTCGACGAGGAGGGGATGGCGGCGCTCAGGCTGCTGCCGGAGGGCGTGCCCGCCGTGGCGGCGATCGAGCCCGGGGCGGTGCCGGAGACGGACCGCACGGTGATCTGCCTGGACGAGGGCCCGGCGGCGGTGGACGCGACGCGGCATCTCCTCGCGCTGGGGCATCGGACCGTGCACCATGTGGCGATCCCGTCGGAGTCGGGGACACGGGGGCGTGAGGCGGGCTGGCGGCTGGCCCTGGACGGGGCGGGCGCGCCGGTCCCCGAGGTGGTCCCGGCCGGATGGGACGCGAGGTCGGCCTACGAGGCGGGCCGGACCCTGGCGCAGGATCCGGAGGTCACCGCGATCCTCTGCGGCAACGACGACACCGCCCTCGCCGTCCGGCGCGCCCTGTACGACGCGGGCCGTGACGTGCCGGGCGAGGTGAGCGTCGTCGGCTTCGACGACGTGCCCGGGTCGGCCTACTGGACGCCCGCGCTCACCACGGTCCGGATCGATTTCGCCGCCCTCGGCAGGGCCTGCCTGACGGCCCTCGCGGCCGAGCTGGACGGGCTTCCGGCCTCGCCGGCGGTGCTCCCGGTACCTCATCTCGTGGTCCGCGAGTCCACAGCATCGCCGGCCCGACAGTAGGTTAAGTTCCGGTAACAGAACGGCGAACACATCTTCCCATTTGGTGATGTGAACGGTCACACTCCACAATGTGACCGGTCACACGACTGATCGAGGCTGACGCCGACCCCCCACGGACGAGCCGCCACCCCCGACTGATCATGAGGAGCCTGGACTTGAACGCAGTGGACGCCGCGCAGCGCCTGGTGTGGGGGCATGCCGCGCTCACGGTCGCGATCGACACGGCCCCCGGCCGTCCGGTGAGCGTGCGCGCGATCGCCGCGGCCCCCGCCGACGCCCCGCTCACGCAGACCGGTGCGACCGCGCAGCCGCTGGTGGAGATCCTCACCCCCGGCCAGGGCAGGGGCCACGTCTCCGGCCGCTTCTCCGAGACGACGATCGGACGCCGCCTCGCCTTCACCGGCGGCGAGTCCGGCCGTGACGGCGTCTGGCACACCCTCCGGATCGACCTGCGCGACGCCGTCACCGGCCTCGTCGCCCGCGTCCACCTCCGCTCCGCCGACGGCGTCGCCGCCGTCCAGGCCTGGACCGAGGTCGTGAACGAGGGCGCGGAGCCGGTCCTGCTGCTGGGCGTCACGTCCCTCGCCGCGGGCTTCCACGGCCTGCCCGTCCAAGGCCTCGAAGTGGTGCGCGGCGAGGGCGAGTGGCTCGGCGAGGGCCGCTTCACCACGACCGCGCTGCGCGAGGGCCCCGCGGTCGAACTCGACCTGCCCGCGCACGGCCCGCAGCACGGCCGCGGCCGGTTCGCCGCGATCAGCACCGGCGCCTGGTCCACCGGCGGCGCGCTGCCGACCGGTGCGCTCCTCGATCCCGCGTCCGGGCAGGCCTGGGCCTGGCAGGTCGAGCAGAACGGCGCCTGGCGCTGGGAGGTCGCCGAGCGTCTCGACGGCGCCTACGCCGCCTTCACCGGCCCGAACGACATCGACCACCAGTGGTCGCAGCGGCTCGCCGCTGGCGCGTCCTTCACGACCGTGCCGGTCTCCCTCGCCACCTCGGCGACGGGTTTCGACGGCGCCGTCGCCGCGCTCAGCGCGCACCGCCGCGCGATTCGCCGCCCGCACCCCGACACCGCGGCCCTCGCCCTGGTCTTCAACGACTACATGAACACCCTCATGGGCGACCCGACGACCGAGAAGCTGCTCCCGCTGATCGACGCCGCAGCCGAGGCGGGCGCGGAGATCTTCTGCATCGACGCCGGCTGGTACGACGACACCGGCTACTGGTGGGACGGCGTCGGCGCCTGGGAGGCCTCGACGACCCGGTTCCCCGACGGCGGCCTGGAGAAGGTCGTCGCGCACATCCGCGAGCGCGGCATGCAGCCGGGCCTGTGGCTGGAGCCCGAGGTGATCGGCGTGCGCAGCCCGCTGGCCGACGAGCTGCCCGCCGAGGCCTTCCTCCAGCGCGACGGCGTCCGCGTCGTCGAGCACGGCCGCTACCACCTCGACCTGCGCCACCCGGCCGCGATCGCGCACCTGGACGCGACCGTCGACCGCCTGGTCGAGCAGTACGGGGTCGGCTTCTTCAAGCTCGACTACAACATCGACCCGGGCGCGGGCACGGACCTGGCCGCCGACAGCGTCGGCGCCGGCCTGCTGGCGCACAACCGGGCGCACCTGGCCTGGCTCGACGGCGTCCTGGACCGCCACCCCGAGCTGATCCTGGAGAACTGCGGCTCCGGCGCGATGCGCATGGACTACGCGCTGCTCTCCCGGCTCCAGCTCCAGTCGACCACCGACCAGCAGAGCTTCACGCTCTACCCGCCGATCGCCGCCTCGGCGCCACTGTCGGTGCTGCCCGAGCAGGCCGGCAACTGGGCCTACCCGCAGCCGGAGATGACGCCCGAAGAGGCCGCGTTCTGCCTCGTCACAGGCATGCCCGGCCGTATGTACCTGTCCGGCCACCTGGCCCGGATGACGGACGCGCAGCTCGCCTCGGTCCGCGCGGCCGTCGCCGTGCACAAGGACGTCCGCGCCGAGCTCGCCCGGTCCGTCCCGGTCTGGCCGCTGGGTCTGCCCGGCTGGACCGACCCGTGGACGGCGGTCGGCCTCGTCGCCGGAGAGGTCACCTACGTGGCGCTCTGGCACCGCGGCGGCCCGGACTCCGTCGAGCTGTCCTTCCCGCACCTGGCGGGCCGCGATGTGGTGTTGGACACCCTCTACCCGCGCGACCTGCCCCCCTACGAGGCGTCCTTCGACGCGGAAACCGGCGTGCTGTCGGTCTCCGACCCCGTTGAGGCGCCCTTCACCGCACGCTTCCTCCGCATCCGATCTGTCGCCGAGCGCACACACTGAGCAGTTAAGTTTGTCTGTTCCGTGCCGTAAAGCGATCTCCCCCACCCGAGAAAGAGATCAGTCAGTGAAGAAATGGAAGGTCATCGCCGCAGCGGCGTCGCTCGCTCTCGGCGCGGCGGCCTGTAGCGACCCCGGTACGAGCACCTCGACCGACGACGCCGCGGCCATCACCTGGGCGGACCCCACCGCCAAGCTGGACGGCCAGAAGCTGACGATCTGGGCCGCCCAGAACAGCAACACGGTCCCCGAGAAGGTCGTCAAGGGCTTCGAGGCGGCCACCGGCGCCAAGGTCGAGATCGTCACGATCCCCGACCCGTACGAGCA
The DNA here is from genome assembly GCF_003751225.1 of Actinocorallia herbida. NCBI lineage: Bacteria > Bacillati > Actinomycetota > Actinomycetes > Streptosporangiales > Thermomonosporaceae > Actinocorallia > Actinocorallia herbida. The sequence goes on along the minus strand of NZ_RJKE01000001.1, from coordinate 7,328,971 downwards.
GGGCATCCAGACCAAGGTCGCCACCGGTGACAAGCCGGACCTGGCCTTCTGGCAGCCGACCGCGTCGATGCTGACCGCGATCAACGCCAAGACCAACCTCCAGCCGCTCGACGACGCCCCGTGGCTGTCCGAGCTGTCGCCGGACGTCAAGGACCTCACCGGCCTCCTGAACGACACCCGCTACGCCGCGCTCGTCACGAGCCCGGCCGTGCAGGGCGTCTACTACAACAAGGAGGTCTTCGAGAAGGCCGGCGTCAAGGCCACCCCGAAGAACTTCGCGGACATGGTCGAGACCGCCCGCGGCCTCAAGAGCAAGGGCGTCACGCCGTTCTACGAGATGGCCGCCGACCGCTGGGGCACCCAGTGGTGGGTCCAGGTCCAGCTCGCGGACGCCGCCAAGGACGGCCTGTGGGACAAGGTGAACGCGGGCGAGACCAAGTTCACCGACCCGGTCATCCTCGACACGATCAAGAACTACAAGTCCCTGATCGACGAGGGCCTGTTCAACAAGGACATCAAGACCGCGACGTTCGAGGACCAGGGCAAGGCCCTGCTCAACGGAGACGCCGCCATGGTCGTCCAGGTGAACTCGTTCTTCGGCCAGCTCCAGGCGCTCGCCGAGACCCCCGAGCTGAACGAGAAGATCGGCTTCTTCCCGATCGCGCCGTCCGGCAACGTCGGCACGTACATCCCCGACCAGGCCAACGCCCTCGTCGCCTTCAAGACCGGTGACGCGAAGCGCGAGGCCGCGGCCCGCCAGCTCCTGTCCTACTGGATGGGCCCCGGCTACGCCGACTTCGTCGCCGACCAGCAGACCGTCTCGCTGAAGACGTCCGTCGAGAGCCCCGCGGGCGTTCCGCAGGCCCTGCTCGACGCGCACGCCTCCCTCGGCGACGCCGCGGGGTCCATGCAGGCCCTCGCGATCGCCAACCCGGACCTGTACATCAACCTCGCGGACATGATCACCGGCCAGATGACGCCGGAGCAGGTCGCGAAGGCCACCCAGGACCAGTTCGCCCAGCTCGCCCAGGCGGCCGGAGCCTCGGGCTTCTAGGCCCGAGACGACGACCGCGCGGCCGGACGTCCCGGGCCCACCAGCCCGGGCCGTCCGGCCGGCAAGGAGCCGCCCCTATGCAGACGATCAATGAAACGGCCTCAGGGCCGGAGCCGGAGTCGGCACAGCCCGTCCGGCCGCACCGCGCCACGAAGAAGGCGTCCCAGAAGAAGCCGCGCAACCGCGTCATCAAGCGCACGCACCCCATGTGGTTCCTCGCGCCCGCGTTCGCGATCCTGCTCGTGTTCTTCTTCCTGCCGACGGTCTTCAACTTCATCTACGCCTTCACCGACTGGTCGAGCTTCAAGGCCGAGATCAACCCGGTCGGCACGGACAACTTCGCGAACCTCGCGTCGAACGGGACCCTGTTCCGGGCGCTCCGGATCACGATCGTCTACGCGGTGCTGGTGGCGGTCTTCCAGAACCTCTTCGGGTTCCTCCTCGCGGTCCTGCTGGAGCGCGACACGAAGATCAACCGGATCGCCCGGGTGTTCTTCCTCATCCCCGTGATGATGTCGGCCCTCGCGGTCGGCTACATCTTCCAGGCGCTGCTCAAGCCGGAAGGCAGCCTCAACGGGCTGCTCAGCACGCTGCTGCGGCACGACATCGACTACGCGTGGCTCGCCGACCCGACCTGGACGATCGGCACCGTGGCGGTCATCCACGCCTGGAAGTGGATGGGCCTCTCCATGCTCATCTACCTGGCCGGCCTGAAGACGATCCCGTCGGACGTCCTGGAGGCCGGGAAGATCGACGGCGCGTCCCGCTGGCTGATGTTCTGGAAGATCCGCTTCCCGTTCCTCGCCCCGGCGATCACGTTCAACGTGGCCACCTCGCTGCTCGGCTCGATGAACGGCTTCGACATCGTCCAGGCCACCACCGAGGGCGGCCCCGCCCGGACGACGGAGATCCTCAACATCTTCATCTACCGGACCTTCGGCCAGGGCCTGTTCGCCCAGGCCACGACCATGAGCCTTGTGCTGTTCCTCATCGTGGCGCTCATGGCGTTCCCCGTCATCGGCCTGCTGCGCAAGAGGGAGCAGATCCTGTGAAAGCGACCTCCCCGGGCCGTCCCGGGCTCAGTGACTCCAAGATCTGGACCCGTCTCCAGCCGGTCTTCACCCCGCTGCTGACGCTCGTGGTGATCGGCGTGCCGCTGTGGCTCGTCGTCGCCACGGCGGGCAAGTCGCGCGGTGAGGCGCTCCAGCCGGACCTCTCGCTGCCCTCGAAGTGGCAGCTGTGGGACAACCTCAAGGCGGTCTGGACCGACGGCGGCATCCCGGCGGGCTTCTTCGGCAGCCTCCTCGTGGTGATCCCGTCGGTGATCGGCGTGCTGATCGTCGGCTCGATGGCCGCGTGGATCCTCGCGCGCCGCGCGTCCAAGCTCACCGCCGCGCTGTACGCGCTGGCGATCAGCGGGATCGTGCTGCCCCCGGCCGTCGTCACCCTCGTGCTGCTGCTGCGCCAGCTGGGCCTCGCGGGCAGCGCGGTCGGGATGATCGGCGTCTACATGGGCATCTACCTGTCGACGGTGATCTTCTTCGTCACCGGGTTCGTCCGCACCATCCCCGCCTCCCTGGAGGAGGCCGCGCAGATCGACGGCGCGGGTCCGGTGAAGGTGTTCGTCCGGGTGGTGCTGCCGCTGCTGCGCCCGGTCCTCGCGACCGCCACGATCCTCGTCTGCCTGTACGTCTGGAACGACGTGTTCTACGCGTTCTTCGTCGTCGGCGGACGGCTGGAGACCCTGCCGCTGAACCTGTTCCAGGTGGCGAGCGCGGGCCTCTACCTCAACAACTGGCATCTGATCTTCGCCTACGTGATCCTCATGAGCCTCCCGCTCGTCGTGGTCTTCGCGATCGCGCAGCGGAAGATCATCTCCGGTATCACCAGCGGCGCCGTGAAGTAGCCGCCCCGGGCGGCCCCGCGCCCTCGCCGAAAGACCCGGGCCCTGCGGGGCCGCCGAATGTTAGCGCTAACAAGAAGGTGAGCAAGGTGACGAGCCCTGCCGTACTGTCCGACGTCCGCCGCGAGCTGGCCGACCTGCACCAGGCCCTCATCGAGTCCGGCCTCGTCGTGTGGACCGCGGGCAATGTGTCGGCGCGCGTGGACGATGAGCACTTCCTCATCAAGCCCAGCGGCCTCGCGTACGAGGAGCTGACGCCGGAGTCCATGGTGCTGTGCGACATGGACGGCGAGCCGGTCGACGCCGACGCGCTCAAGCCGTCGTCCGACGTGTTCGCGCACGCCTACGTGTACCGGCACCGCGCCGACGTCGGCGGCGTCGTGCACACCCACTCGACCTACGCGACGGCCTGGGCCGCCCGCAACGAGGCGATCCCCTGCGTGCTGACCGCGATGGCCGACGAGTTCGGCGGGGAGATCCCGGTCGGCCCGTTCGCCCTCATCGGCGGCGACGACATCGGCCGCGGCGTCGTGGAGACCCTCGACGGGCACCGCAGCCCGGCCGTCCTCATGCGCAACCACGGCGTGTTCACCATCGGCGGGTCCGCCCGTTCGGCGGTCAAGGCCGCGGTGATGTGCGAGGACGTGGCCAGGACCGTGCACATCTCCCGGCAGCTCGGCGCGCCGCTGCCGATCGCGCAGCCGGACATCGACTCCCTTTACGACCGCTACCAGAACGTCTACGGCCAGTGAAGGCCCAGAGTGAGAAGGAGGCCGCCGTGGCCGAGCGTGAGATCTGGTTCCTGACCGGAAGCCAGGGCCTGTACGGGGAGGACACCCTCCGGCAGGTAGCCGACCAGTCCAGGGAGATCGCCGACCGGCTCGGCGAGGCCCTGCCCGTCCGGCTGAAGTGGCTGCCGGTCCTCACCGACGCCGCCGCGATCCGCCGGGTCTTCCTCGAGGCCAACGCGGACGACGCCTGCGTCGGCCTGGTCGCGTGGATGCACACGTTCTCCCCGGCGAAGATGTGGATCTCCGGTCTGGACGCGCTCGCGAAGCCGTTCCTGCACCTGCACACGCAGGCCAACGTCGAGCTGCCCTGGGGCACCATCGACATGGACTTCATGAACCTGAACCAGGCCGCGCACGGCGACCGCGAGTTCGGGTTCGTGCAGGCCCGGTTGAACGTGCCGCGCAAGACCATCGCGGGTCACGTGTCCGACCCGGTCGTGGCCGCGCGCGCCGAGGCGTGGGCGCGGGCCGCGCTCGGCGTCGCCGAGCTGCGGACGCTGCGCCTGGCCCGGTTCGGCGACAACATGCGCGACGTCGCCGTCACCGAAGGCGACAAGGTCGAGGCCCAGCTCAAGCTGGGGGTCTCGGTCAACACCTACGGCCTGAACGACCTGGTCGAGGTCGTCGACGCCGTCGCCGACGGGGAGATCACCGACCTCGTCAAGGAGTACGAGGACCTGTACGACGTCGCGCCCGAGCTGCGGGCGGGCGGCGGGCGGCACGCGTCGCTGCGCTACGGGGCCAGGATCGAACTCGGCCTGCGCGCGTTCCTGACGGCCGGCGACTTCGGCGCGTTCACCACCAACTTCGAGGACCTCGGCGGCCTCCGCCAGCTCCCCGGCCTCGCCGTCCAGCGGCTCATGGCCGACGGCTACGGGTTCGGCGGCGAGGGCGACTGGAAGACCGCGACCCTGCTCCGCACCCTCAAGACCGCGGCGACGGGCCTCGCCGGTGGCACCTCCTTCATGGAGGACTACACCTACAACCTCGTGCCCGGCTCCGAGCTGATCCTCGGCGCGCACATGCTGGAGGTCTGCCCGACGATCGCGTCGGCGAGGCCGTCGCTGGAGATCCATCCGCTGGGCATCGGCGGCCGGGAGGACCCGGTCCGGCTGGTGTTCGACGCCGACCCCGGCCCGGCCGTGGTGATCGGCATGGCCGACATGGGGGACAGGTTCCGGCTCGTCGCCAATGAGATCGAGGTCGTCGCCCCGCCCGAGCCGCTGCCCGCGCTGCCCGTCGCGCGCGCCGTGTGGAAGCCGCTGCCGAACCTGCGCACCTCCACCGAGGCGTGGCTGACCGCGGGCGGCCCGCACCACACCGTCCTCACCCGCGCGCTGGACGCCGAGACGCTCCACGACATGTCCGAGATGCTCGGCGTGGAGCTGCTCACCATCGACGCCGACACCACCCCGCGCAGGTTCGCGCAGGAGATCCGCTGGAACCAGGCGTACCACCGCCTGGCCCAGGGCTTCTGACCCCTCGCAGACTCCCCGGGGCCGCGCTCAGTGCCCGAGCGCGCGCCCCGGGGTTCCAGGAGACAACACACATGAGCACCCAGCCCCGTTACACCGTCGGCGTCGACTACGGCACCCTGTCCGGCCGGGCCGTCGTCGTCCGCGTCTCCGACGGCGCCGAACTCGGCTCGGCCGTCCACGAATACAAGCATGCCGTCATCGACCGGGCCCTGCCCGACGGCACCCCGCTCGGCCCCGACTGGGCGCTCCAGTCGCCCGCCGACTGGCTCGAGGTGCTGCGCACCGCCGTGCCCGAGGCCGTCGCCGCCTCCGGGGTCGACCCCGCGGACATCGTCGGCATCGGCACGGACTTCACGGCCTGCACCGTCCTGCCGACGACCGAGGACGGCACCCCGCTGTCGGACCTCTTCCCGGGCCGCCCCCACGCGTGGCCGAAGCTGTGGAAGCACCACGCCGCGCAGAGCCAGGCCGACCGGATCAACGCGCTCGCCGCGGAGCGCGGCGAGGCGTGGCTGCCCCGCTACGGCGGCAAGATCTCCTCCGAGTGGCAGTTCGCCAAGGGCCTCCAGCTCCTGGAAGAGGATCCCGAGCTGTACGCGCGCGCCGACCGGTGGATCGAGGCCGCCGACTGGATCATCTGGCGGCTCACCGGCGTCGAGTCCCGCAACGTCTGCACCGCCGGATACAAGGGCATCTACCAGGACGGCTATCCCTCGGCGGACTTCCTGTCCGCGCTCGACCCGGGCTTCGCCTCCTTCCCCGACAAGCTCGCGCACGACCTCGCCCCGCTCGGCGGCCTGGCCGGGCGGCTCACCGCCGAGGCCGCGGCCTGGACGGGCCTGCCCGAGGGCATCGCCGTCGCGGTCGGCAACGTCGACGCGCACGTCACCGCCGCCGCGGCGGACGCGGTCCGCCCCGGCCAGATGGTCGCGATCATGGGCACCTCGACCTGCCACATCATGCCCTCGGACCGGCTCGCCGAAGTGCCCGGCATGTGCGGCGTCGTCGCCGACGGGATCGTGCCCGGCCTGTGGGGCTACGAGGCCGGCCAGTCCGGTGTGGGCGACATCTTCGCCTGGTACCTCGACAACCAGGTCCCCGCCTCCTACGCCGAGGCCGCGCGCGAAGCCGGGATCGGCCTCCACGAGCACCTGACGAACCTCGCCGCCGCCCAGAAGGTCGGCCAGCACGGGCTCGTCGCGCTCGACTGGCACAACGGCAACCGGTCGGTCCTCGTCGACCACACCCTGTCCGGGGTCATCGTCGGCCAGACGCTGGCCACCAGGCCCGAAGACGTCTACCGCGCCCTCATCGAGGCCACCGCCTTCGGCGCCCGCGTCATCGTGGAGACCTTCGAGAAGTCCGGCGTCCCCGTCGAGGAGTTCATCATCGCCGGCGGCCTGACGAAGAACACCTTCCTCATGCAGACCTACGCCGACATCCTCGGCCGTCCCCTGTCGGTCATCGGCTCGGCCCAGGGCCCCGCCCTCGGCTCCGCCATTCACGCGGCGGTCGCCGCGGGCGAGCACCCCGACATCGTCGCGGCGGCCACCGCCATGGGCCGCCGAGACCAGGCCGTCTACATCCCCGACCCCGCCAACGCCACCGCCTACGACGACCTCTACGCCCTCTTCCTCAGCCTGCACGACACCTTCGCCGACGGCGCGGTCATGCACCGCCTCCGCGCCCTCCGCGCCGCGGCGTTCACCCGCTGACCCGAGGCCCCACCCGGCCCGGTCCCGCGCTCTCGCGGGGCCGGGCCGAAGCATTTCCCCATAGGTCGCCTTTTCGGCTTTCTCCGCTGCACGGGAATGAGTCGTTTTAGGATGCGGCCATGGCGCTGGACCATCTGACGCTGGACATCGAATCCGCGGACTTCATCGTCGACCTGTCCAACGTGGTGCGCAACACCTCGCTGGGCCGGGGGGCGGCGCGGCTGGACAGGTTCGACGGGCTGATCGAGGGCCTGCGGAGATTCGCCAGGGACACGGAGGTCTCCGTCTACGCGGTGGCAGACCGGGCCCTCCTGCACGACCGGGACCTCACCCCGGGGGAGCGGGCGGCGCTCCAGGAATGGGCCGCGGCCGGGCTGATCGAGGTGCGCCCCGTCGCCGACGACCGCATCCTGGAGATCGCGGACCTCGCCGACCGGATGATCGTCACCGACGACAACTACAAGGAGTACCACCGCGCGTATCCGTGGCTCACCGGCAACCGCGACCGCTTCCTCGGCCCCCGGCCCGACCCGCGCGAGCCGGGCGCGGTGACCGTCCGGCGGCGGACCATTCCCGAGCCCCCGGAATGGGAACTGTCCCTCAGCGAGGAGAACCGCGAGATCAAGGACGCGGGATTGCGCGGAAAGGACGCCGAAAGGCTGCGGCGCACCCTTCTGGGCCGCCGCTGGGAATGCCCGGAACCGGGCTGCCCCCTTTTCGGCAGGCCGCGGCGCGGCGGTCAGCCGCTCGCCAGATTCACCCGGAAGGGCGCGGTGTGCCCCACCCACGGAGGCCCGCTGGCCGACCGGGGCAGGGCCCCCCGGCGAGCCCAGGTCAAGGTGCTGATCGAGGGGACCGTCGTCATCCGCTTCACCCTTGAGGAGGGCGCGACGACGCCCGTCGGCCGCGCCCCCCTCGGCGGCGGCATCCCCCTGGCCTCCTGGCTGGGCGCGGGTGCGCTCGCGTCGATGAGCCGCAGCCACGTCGAGCTGATCTGCGCCGCCGAAGGCGTCTTCGTCCGCGACATCAGTAGCAACGGGACGAACCTTCGCAACGGCGACACCCTGACCCGGCTGACCCCGGGCAGACGCCACACGTTCGGCCCCCGCCAGGAGGTCGTGCTGCACGAGAGCGTCGCGCTGACCCTGAGCGGCCGGCGCTACTTCAGCGGCGAGGACGACGAGCCGCCGCCCACGCCGCCCGCCCACGCCGACCCGACGATGCGGGAAGGCCGCGACGGCCGCGTCACGGGCACCACCCGGGGCGGCCGAAGGAGAGGACGCCGATGAACCGTCCGCTGGAACACGGCACGCTGCTCGAAGACAGGTGGATGCTCGGGGAGCCCCTGGGCGAGGGCGCCTACGGCGAGGTCTTCCGCGCGGTGCAGGTCAGGCTGGGTCGCGAGGTCGCGGTCAAGGTGCTCAAGGTCGAGGACATGGGCGACCCGTTCAAGGCGCTCGCCCGGTTCGATCGGGAGGCGCGGGCGCTGAGCACCCTGGAGCACGAGAACATCGTCAGGATCTTCGACCGCGGCGTGCACGACGGACGGCCGTACCTGGTGATGGAGTTCGTGAACGGCCCGACGTTGAAGAGCCTCGGGCAGGGGCCCACGCCGCTGCCGCTCGACCGGGCGCTCGGCTGCACCCGGCAGCTGCTCGCCGCGCTGGCCTACGCGCACGGCCAGCCCCATCCGGTCGTGCACCGTGACATCAAGCCGGAGAACATCCTGGTCGACCGGGACGGCAGGCTGAAGGTCTGCGACTTCGGCATCGCGCGGCTGCCCGGCTCGGGCGTCACCCGTCTCACCTCGATCGGCGCCCGGATGGGCACCCCCTCCTACATGGCGCCGGAGCAGTTCGAGGGCCGTCCCGCCGAGACTCCCAGCGACGTCTACGCCGCGGGCGTCGTCCTGTACTGGCTCCTGTCCGGCCGGAAGCCGTTCCCGGACGGCGAACTCGACGTGCTCTACCGCAGGATCATGGCGGGCGGGCCCGATCCTCTGAACCGGCCCGGCGTGCCCATCGAGCTCGAGCGGCTGGTCGGGCACATGATGGCCAAGGACCCCCTGGCGCGGCCGACCGCGGTGGCGGCCCTGCGCGTCGTCGAACGGGTCATCGAGAACCGGGCGGCCCGGCTCGAGCAGGAGCGCGACGCCGCGACCCTCGGGCCCGGCGCCGTCCGTCCGGAGGCGCCGCCCCCGTCTCCCGCACCGCCCACGAGGCGGCAGGACCCCGTGAAGCCCCCGGCCGAAGCCCCCGCGAAGGCCGCGGCGAAGGCGGCGAAGACCACGACGCCGCAGGCCAAGGCCGCCGCGAAGCCCGCGAAGAGGGCGGTCGTGAAGCAGGCCGCGAAGCCCGTCGTGAAGGCGGCCAAGCCGGTGCCGGGCTCGGCCGCGCTGTCGGACGCGAAGGTCTGGCAGCGGCTCGAAGCCGCCGAGAGGCATCTGGTGAACGGCCGCTACGCCGCGGCCGACACGGGTTTCCGCGCCCTGGTCGTCGACCTTCAGGACCAGCGCGCCAACAAGCACCCCGGCTGGGTCGCCGCACTGTTCGGCAGGGCCAGGGCCCGCTACCACCTCGGCAAGAAGACCGAAGCGCGAACCCGGCTGAAGAACCTGAAGCCCGTCGCCGAGGCGCAGCTGGGCAGGGACCACGCGCTCGTGGCGGCCATCTCCGGTTGCCACCGGGAGTTCCAGGACTGATCGGCTCCGGGACGGGCTGCGGAGTCACCTCGTCATCGGGCGATGAGCCGGACCACGGCGTGCAGATCCTGGGCGAACCGCACCGTGTCACCGTCGTTGAGCGGATGCGGCTGCCTCGGGGGCAGCATCCGGCCGTTCACATAGGTGGCGTTGGTGGAGTTCTCGTCGCTGATCCAGGCGGAACCGTCCCGGCGCAGTTCCAGTTTCGCGTGCCGTCCCGAGACCGTGCCGAACGTCGCGAAGAACCGGGAGTCCGCCGAGAATTCGGGGTCCCTGCCCAGGCCGCGGGTCTCCCCGGGGGCCAGGGACAGCGTGCCGTCGGCGAACTCGAGGGTGAGGCTCCGGCGGCGCACCACCACGTGTTCGGTAGGGGCGAACCGAGCCTTCACCTCGCGGGCCTTGCCCGCCCCCGTCTTCGCCTTCCCGAAGGAGAAGGGGGTGAGGCATTTCTTGCACACGAGCTGATCCGCGGCGTCCGCGCGCGCCCCGCACGAGCACAGCACAAAGCCCTCCCCGTCTTCCAGATCCCCGTTGGTGGATCAATATGGTCACATACGCAGGAGGTGGCGAGGGGGCTTTTGCGGTTCGATCAGCCCCAGATGCGTTCCGCGTAGCCGAGGAAGTTGAGGCCGAGGAGCTTCTCGACGCGGGTCGAGGAGAAGCCCTTTTCTTCCAGCAGGCGGACGAGCGTGCGGAACTGGTCGACGCCGCGGAGATCGATCACGAACGGGAAGGTGTCGGGGCCCTCTCCGGTGGCGGCGACGCCGGCGGCGGCTCGGGCGGCGGTGTGGTCGGCGAGCCGGGCGCGGTACGCATCGAGGTCGTCGTAGGTGGTGACGGAGCCGTCGGTGCCGATGCCCACGGCGTCCTCGCCGCAGATGCGCACGGCGTGCGCGAGGTGTTCGACGACGTCGGCGGCGCGGGCCTGGCCGTCGGGGGCCAGATAGGGCATGAAGTAGATGCCGACGAAGCCGCCCCTTGCGGCGACGAGGCGGAGTTCCTCGTCGGTCTTGTTGCGGGGGAGGTCCGTCACGGCGCGGCAGCCGGTGTGGTTGATGGAGACGGGTGCGGTGGAGGTGCGGGCGGCGTCCAGACAGGTGTTCTCGCCGCTGTGGGAGAGGTCGACCATGACGCGGGCGTCGTTGAGCGCGGCGACCGCCTCGCGACCGAAGGGGGTGAGGCCGCGGTTCTCGGGGGCCATGGAGCCGTCGCCGAGGTGGTTGGCCCGGTTGTAGGTGAGCTGGACGACCCGGACGCCGAGGTCGGCGAACTCCTGGGCGCGCGAGAGGTCGTCGCCGAGCTGGACGGCGTTCTGGAAGCCGTAGATGACGCCGATCTCGTCGTTCGCGCGGGCGTCGGTGATGTCGGCCGCGCGCACGACCTTGCGGAGGTCGCCGGGGTGGTCGGCGATGACGCGGTCCCAGTGGGCGATCTCGGCGAGGGTGTGCTCGTAAGGGGGCAGGTCGCCCATGACGTACCCGAGCGTGACGTTCACCGCGGTGAGACCGGACGCGTGGGCGTCGGCGATCGCGCGGGCGTCGACGGTCATCTCGTCGCTGTTCTGGATGAGCGCGTTCGCGGCGGCCAGGGACGTCTCGGCGTTGGGATTGTCCAGCGCGCCGAGCGCGTTGACGATCAAGGGCAGGTCGGTGCTCATCGGTCGGTTCCCTTCGCGGCGGGGGAGAAGTCGGCGCGGTCGAACCACGTGCCGCGCTTGAGGGTGCCGACGACGGTCCGCAGCGCGGCGATGTCGGCGTAAGGGTCTTCGGCGAGGACGACGAGGTCGGCGAGCTTCCCGGGCTCGACGGTGCCCCGCACGTCCTCGGCGTCCATCGCCTTGGCCCCGACGAGGGTCGCGGAGCGGATCGCCTGCGCGGCGGTGAACCCGCACCGCGCGACGAGGAACTCGATCTCCTCGATCAGCGACGGGTAGGGCGTGTCAGCGTCCGTCTCGTAGTCGGTGCCCGCGCAGATCTCGACGCCGGCCGCGTGCGCCTGCCGGGTGAGGTGGACGGCGAGTTCGGCCGTCTCGGGGCCGTGCGGGAAACCGGGGTCGTCCTCACCGGGCTCGGCGAGGACCGAGTACAGGGCGGCGGTCGCGTCGAGGATCGTGCCGCGCTCGCGCATCAGCGCGAACAGCCCGGCCATGACGGGGTCGTCCTCGCCGGTGAACCGCGCGAAGTCGATCGGAGGCTTCTCGGCGTAGCTGGCGCGGCCGTTCTGGGCGGACGCCTCGTGCGCGAGGAGCGTCGCGTGCGAGACGACGTCGACGCCCGCCTCGACGATGTCGCGCGGGGTCGCGGGGAAGACCGCCGCGTGCGCCCACACGTGCAGCCCCTGCCGGTGCGCCTCCGCGGTGAGCTCGGCGACGAGCCGGGCGGGCAGATCGGCGTAGATCTTCAGTGCGACGGCGCCGGTGCCGCGGGCCAGCGCGACGGCCAGGGGGAGGTCGGTCGCGTCGGTGATCGCCTGCATGTGGGGGATCGCGCCGGGGGCCGCGCCGCGCGAGACCTCCCAGGTGCGCGGGTCGGAGAAGAACCCGGGGCCCGCGGTGAGGGCGGCGTAGCCGAGGTCGGGGCCGGGGATCTCGCCCACCAGGGTGGCGCGGGCGAGGTCGGAGATCTGGCGCAGGTCGTCGGCCATGTCGCGGATCGCGGTGACGCCGCCGTACACCTGGCGGCGCAGCGCGAACTCGGCGACGGTCCGGTCGGGCGGGGTCGCCAGGTGCTGGTGGGTGTCGATGAGGCCCGGCACCACGAACCGGCCGGTCAGCTCGACGGTCTCGGCGTCGGCGAACGCGGCGGGGAGTTCCGCGTCGGGCCCGACGAAGGCGAGCACCTGGCCGAGGACCGCGATCGAGGTGCCGGGACGGGACGGGCCGCCGTGCCCGTCGATCAGCGTGGCCCCCCGGTAGACGGTGACCGCGTCTTCCGGCGCCGGGGCGTACGGCGTGGGTGCGCCCGGAAACTCCAGCACGCGGCACCTCCTGTCCAGGCTTGTTACGTAGTATGTAACAATCGTTGTATCAGTTGTAATCCAGAGGACACGGTAGCGCGCTTTACAGCGGTTTGCCCAGGTGGGGAGGGGTCCGGTGCCCAGATCGGCGAATTCGGCGGTGGCCAAGGCCCTCGACGTCATCGAGATCGTCGCCTCCGCAGGTCGGCCGCAGCGGCTCAGCGAGATCGCCGAGGCGGCCGGGCTGCATCGCGCGACCGCGCACCGGGTGCTCGCCGATCTCGTCGCGAGGGGCTGGATCCTGCGCGCCGGAGACGCCTACCTGCCCGGCGCGGGCATCCTCCGGCTGGCCCGCACGCCCGTCGGCGCCTCGCTCGCGGCGCTGGCCCGGCCCGTGCTGGAGGGCCTCTCCGCCCGGACGGCGCTGATGGTGAACCTCCAGGTCCCGCAGGCCGACACGTCCCTCGTGCTCGACGCCGTCCGGCCGCCCCGGCTGCACATGATCACCGACCTGGTCGGCGAGGCCCTGCCCGTCCACCGGTTCGCCGGGCCGCTCGCCCTCGTCGCCGCCCTGCCGGAAGACGCCCGCGCGCCCTACCTGCGCGTCGCCGAGGCCGACGGGACACCCGCCGCGGCCCTGGCGGACGCCCTCGCCGAGGCCGAGCGGACGGGCTTCGCCGTCGAACACGGGCGCGAGGACCGGATGGTCGCCTCCCTGAGCCGCGCCGTCCTCGATTCCGAAGGGCGCCCCGTGTGCGCGCTCACCCTCGTCGGACCGGACGCCGAGTTCACGACCGAGGCGCTGCCGGTCCTCGCCGCCGCTCTTCGCGAGGCGGCGGAATCCCTAGCCGCAGTCATCTCAGGAGCCGCACCTTGAACCGCCCCGATCATCTCCGCCGCGCTTCGTCCCTCGAAGGCCTCCGATGAACGGGGCACGTGTCCTCGACGCGCGGGCGACCGCCGCCGCGCTCGACCCGGAGGCCGTCGTCGCCGCGGTGGCCGTCGCGCTCAGCGCGATCAGCGACGGGACCGCGTCGGCGCCACCCCGGGTCGCGGCCTTCGCACCGGGCGGGCTCCTGGGCGCGATGCCCGGATATGTTCCCGGCCTTGGCCTCGGCGCCAAGCTCGTCTCCGTCTTCGCCGACCCCGGGCACGCCGGGCGCAGCGCTCATCGGGGCGTGGTCGTGCTCTTCGACGAACGCGACGGGAGCGTCCTCGCCGTCATGGACGGCGAGCCGATCACCGAGGTGCGCACCGCCGCCGTCGCCACCGTGGCGATGCGCGCGCTGGCCAGGCCCGGCGCCCGGCGCGTCGCGGTGATCGGCACGGGCTCGCAGGCCGCCGCCCAGGTCGCCCTGCTCGCCGCGCTGCACCCCGACCTGCCTTTGATGGTCGGGGGCCGGCGGCCGTCCGCGGCGGCGGCCCTGGCCGCCCGCCATCCGAACGGCACGTCCGCGGGGATCGAGGACGCGGTCCGCGCCGCCGAGATCGTGCTGTGCTGCACCGATGCGAGGACCCCCGTGCTCGACCACTCCTGGCTCGTCCCCGGCGCGCACGTCGGCTCCGTGGGCGGCTTCCACGGCCCCGAGATCCCCGCCGACACCGTCGCCTCCGCGACCCTCTTCGCCGAATGGCCCGGCGCCGCCGCCTCCCCCCTCCCGGCCGGCGCCCACGAACTCCAGGGCGTCCCGCCCGAGCGCGTCACCCTCCTCGGCGACGTCCTCGCCGGCCGCCACCGCGGCCGCGTCTCGGAATCGGAGATCACCTTCTTCAAGTCGACCGGCCACGCCGCCTTTGACGTCGCCGCCGCCCACGTCGTGCACACGCGCTCCAGGGAGGAGGGGTCCGGCCTCCTGCTCTGAGGCGCGGGTCAGGACGGGTCGGTGAGGGTCAGGCCCTTGACCTGGCCGCCCAGGACGTCGCCGAGGGTGCCCCATTCGAGGGTGAAGGGCTCGGTGAGGTCGGGGGAGACGGGGAAGGTCGCCCATTCCCGGTGCGGCGTCCCGGCCCGGACGGGCCAGGTCTCGCCCTCGTGCTTCCCGCAGAAGGTGCTCCGGGCGGGCACCGACCTGCCGTCGGCGAGGACGAGGGCGACGTTGACGCCGGCGTTCCTGAGGCAGATGAGCTCCCGCGTGCCGGACCTCCGGGAGATGACGATGCGCGCGGTGGCCGTGGCGCCCTCGACCTCGATCCGGTCGAGTTTCACCGTCCACTCCATGTCCCGGTAGACCTGCCGGTCGAACCGGTAGGTGCCGGAGGCGGGCGGCGCGGGCGACGGGATCGTCGCGGTCGCGCTGGGCGAGGGGGCGGCGTCGGCCTTCTCGGGGCCGCCGGGCCGCAGGATGACCGCGGCGGCGACGACCGCCCCGGCGAGCAGGACCGCCGCGCCGAGCACGCCCGCCGAGGCGGGGAGGCGCCTGCGGGCCTCCGGCTCGGGCTCGGGCGGCCGCGCGTAGGCGTCGAGACCGGTCTCGACGCCCTCCGGCAGCCAGTCGACGGTCGTGGCCGACGGGTCGGCCGCCAGCGCGTCGATGACCTCGCGCACGGACGGCCGGGCGTCGGGGTCCTTGTCCAGGCAGGACCGGACGAGGGGGAGGAGGTCCTCGGGGCAGCCGGAGAGGTCGGGCTCGTCGTGCAGGACGCGGTAGAGCACCGCGGCCGGGTCGCCCTCGCCGAACGGAGGACGGCCGGTGGCGGCGAACAGCACCGTCGCGCCCAGGGCGAAGACGTCCGACGGCGCTTCGGCGGTCCGGGCCGCGGCCTGCTCGGGGGACATGAAGTGCGGTGAGCCCATCCGGGCGCCCGTGCGGGTCAGCGGCGTGGTGTCGGCGGCGCGGGCGATCCCGAAGTCGATGACGCGCGGGCCGTCGGCCGACAGCAGCACGTTCCCCGGCTTGAGGTCGCGGTGCACCAGGCCCGCCGCGTGCACCGCGTGCAGGGCCTCGGCGACGCCCAGCGCGAGCACCCGCGCCGTCGCGGCGGGCAGCGGGCCCTGCTCGGCGACCGCCGCGGCGAGCGACGGCCCCGGCACGTAGGCGGTCGCCAGCCACGGCGGCGAGCCTTCCGGGTCGGCGTCCACGACGGGCGCGGTGTAGATGCTGCGCACCCGGTCGGCGGCCTCGACCTCGCGCCGGAACCTGCGCCGGAAGTGCTCGTCGTCGGCGTACTCCGGCCGGATCACCTTGATCGCGAGCAGCCGCCCGCTGCGCGTCGCGCCGAGGAACACTCGGCCCATGCCGCCGGAACCCAGCACCGCCGAGATCCGGTACCCGCCGATCTCGCGGGGATCGCGCGCCCCGAGGGGCTGAAACGGGATCACGCCCGGCAGGATAGCCGCCGGCGATCTCTCTTATCGGAGATTTCCCCATCTGCTGTGCGATGCCGGTGGCATGCATGATCGAAGTGTCGGCGGCACTCGGTAGGTTCCCGGCATGACCACCGTGGAGATGAGCGCGTCGGAGGCGTCGGACCTGGCCGGGTCCCTGCGCGGGATCGTCGACGACCATCCCTCGGGCGACCCCCGGTGGACGCTCCAGGACTGCGCCGACAGGCTCGCCGCCGCCCCGGGCGGTCCGGGCCGCGCCGGGTTCGTCGTCATCCTGAGCGCCACGTCCTGGTACGCGGTGTCGGGCCGGATCGGCTCCGCCGGCCTCCTGACCGACATGGCGGCGGCGTTGCGCGCGGCGGTGGCGACCCTCGACCCCGCCCCCTGCTCGCACGGCGACGCCCACCCCTGGGCCGTCACCGGGCAGCGCGACCGCCCGGCCTCCCTCACCGCCCTCTTCGACCCCGAGCCCCCGCCATCGCCCGAGGCCCTGGCCCTGTGGTCCTGTCCACGCGACCTCGCCGACCTCACCGAAGAGTGCCTCTCCGACTTCGGCGACTGGCGCACCATGCACATGTACGGCTGACCTCGCCCCTGAGCCCCGTGCCCGGGGCTCAGGTGAGCGGCGGTCAGCGGCAGCAGGAGCCGCCGTCGGACGCCTCCGCGGGGGTGCGGTGGCGCTTGGGGGCCGGGAGGTCGAGGGAGGGGTTGCGGTCGAAGAAGCCGTCGGGTTCCAGGCGCATGCCGATGCGGTGGACGGGCATGATGGGCCATTCCTCCGGGCGGGGCGCGTGGTGGACGCCGACGACGGGCCAGAGGACGAGTTCCGCGCCGTCGAGCGAGCGGTCGGCCTCCTGCCAGGCGTGCACGCCGTCGGGGTCGCCGAGCGGGGCCTGGTTGGGGTACTCGCCCGCGATGAAGCGCTGGGTGCCGTCGTAGGCGGTGGCCCACAGGTGCTTGGCGACGAAGGGGGCCTTGCGCTCCACGACGCTGCCGGGCTTGGCGAACAGGTTCGTCGTGTTCTGGAGGAGGACCTTGTAGGCGGTCTTGTCCCCGAACCGGTTAAGGGTGCCGTCACTCTCCACGAGCCAGTGCAGCGCCCGTGACGGGTCGCCCTTGCGCGCGGCGTCCTTCTCCGAGAGCAGCGGCGTCCGGACGGTCCTGCAGGCGTTCCCGTACGGGTTGAGCGCCTCGTCCTCCTCGACCTCGGAGTGCACCTCGTAGAGGCGGTTCACCGGGCCGTCGACGCCCATGTCCAGGCGCAGGCCGAAGTAGTGCTGGTGGTTGGGCGCCTGCACGTTCGGGGAGACGATCCTGCCGAACGGAGGGGTGACGCCGTCGGCCACGCCCGAGACGGACATGACGCCCGTCAGCTTGATCTCCAGCTCGATCATGCCGTCCTGGTGGAACGACCAGTAGAAACCGTAGTCGTAGTTGGCGACGGTCGCGAAGAACGAGACGACGAAGCGGCGGGCGCGGCGCACCTCGGCCTCGCCGGTCCGGGTGTTGACGTGCTTCCAGAGGATCGAGAAGTCCTCCTCGTGCATGCAGATCGCGTTCTTGATCGTGCGCGGCTCGCCGTGCCCGTTCAGCACCGCCGCGTCGAGGTAGCGGATCTCGCCGAGGCAGTCGCAGCCGAGCTCCAGCGACGCGGTCAGCGGGCCGGCGCCGTACTCGCCCCAGTCGAAGAAGTTCTTCCGGTAGGCGGTCGGGTCGCTGTCGAGGTAGGGCACGTACATCTCATTGACGGACGCCCGCTTCATAATGGGACGTACCTTGTCGCCGTCCCTGTACCGGATGTCGTGCAGCACGAGGCCCTCGCGGTGCGTGAACCCGACCCGGAACGACCAGTTCTGCCACTCGATGAGCTGCCCGTCGACGGAGAAGCCGGGGCCGTCGGGCTGAGTGATCTCCAGCGGGGCGACCTCCCGGTCCGGTCCCCAGGTGCCCGACCGGTAGACGCCGGTCTCCGACGCCATCGGGATCACGCCGTGGTCCTCGATCCGGACGACCTCGAGGGTCTCCATGTCGATGATCGGCACGAGCCCGGAGACCGGACGGGCGTAGCCGTTGTCGTCGGCGGTCTCCCGGTGCCACACGGTGCCCCAGGACAGGCGGCGGTCCTTCAGGTCGGCCGGCTCGAACCCGGTGATCGACTCGGGGTCCACCCAGACCAGCGACACATCGTGGATCCCGCGCTTGGCCAGGGCCTCCTGCACGCCCCTGTCCTCCCGGCAGGCCTGCGCGACCATCCGGGCCTCCTCACTGGACACGCCGGGGCGCCGGGCGTCCACCGGGAGCCAGGCGCCGAGCGACGCCACGCGGTCCGTGCCGGCCGTCCAGGCCGCGATCTCCCAGGCGGCGTGCGCGTCGGGGTTCATCACCACGAGCCGCACCGGGCGGCCCTGCCCGGCCGCGAGCCCGCGCGCCAGCGACTCCTCCACCGCCACGCCCCAGAACCTGGGCCGCTCCCCGATCCGCGGATCCGCCTTGACCAGCGCGACGACCTCGGCGATCTCGGCTTCGGTGAGGGGATCGGTCCAGTGTGCGGTGCTCATCGTGTGCTCCTGTCGGATCGGGAGGTCTGCGGGTCGGAACGTCGGGGGCGTCAGGGGTGCAGGACCGCGGCGGCGCCGTCGGCGCGCGGGTCGGTGGCCGCGTCGAGGCGGCCCGCCGCGCGCCGCGCGACCTGGACGTGCCCCGCCTCGTCCTGCGGGCCGTCGCGGCGGTCCACCGGGACGCCCAGGGCGGAGGCGGCGTTCACCGCGCCCGCGGTCCCCGGCTCGCCGACCAGCGTCGGCACGTCGTGCCCGAGGTCCTTGGCGCCGACGACCCAGCGGGGTCGGGCGAGCACTGCGGCGGGGTTCGCGGAGGGCTCGGCGAGGTCGGGCGCGGCCTGGGCGAGGATCCACGGCTGGGCCCGCCCGCCCTGGCAGCCGACGGCCGCGGTGAGGCCGGGCGCCTGGACGATGAGCGGGCACAGCGTGTGCGGCGGCCGCGACCCGTGCGCGATCCGCGCGGGGCTCGCGGGGTCGGTGCTGAACGACGCGCCGCGGTTGTGCAGCACGATGCCGGTGGAGCGCTCCAGAAGGCCGGCCCCGAACGTCTGGAAGACGCTCTGGATCAGGGTGACGGACAGGCCCGCCCCGTCGACCGCGGTGACCGCGACGGTGTCGCCGAGCGCCCGCCCGGACGGGGGAGCGGGCTCGGTGGAGGAGACGCGCAGATCCGTCATCGCCCTGACGTCCACGGGGGCGGTGCGCGGGTCGCCGAGTTCCCGGTCCCGCACGTCCATGCCGCGCAGGCTCGCCTCGACCAGCCCGGCCTCCCGGCCCGACGCGGCGGCCTCCAGCGCGGCGGGCAGCACCCCGAGCAGCAGCGCGCCCTGCGACGGCGGAGGTGCCACCCACCAGTGGACCCCGCCGAGCTCCCGGCCGAGCGCGGGTACCGTCTCGGCCTCGTGCGCGGCGAGGTCGGCGGCCGTGTGCGCGCCGCCCAGCCCTGCCAGCCCGGCGGCGAGCCGGGCGGCGACGGCGCCCGTGTAGAAGGACGCGG
The DNA here is from genome assembly GCF_003751225.1 of Actinocorallia herbida. NCBI lineage: Bacteria > Bacillati > Actinomycetota > Actinomycetes > Streptosporangiales > Thermomonosporaceae > Actinocorallia > Actinocorallia herbida. The sequence goes on along the minus strand of NZ_RJKE01000001.1, from coordinate 7,309,494 downwards.
GGTCTTCGGCGAGTTCTTCGAGCGTGGCGGCGAGCGCGGGCTGGACGAAGACGTCCCCTTCGCCGAGCGGCTCTCCCTCGGGCGCGAAGACCTCGCGCAGCCCCGGATCGGCCAGCACCGCCTCGCGCTGCGCCTCGATCGCCCGCGCGAGCCCGGGGGAGACCGGCGCGCCCTTCGCGGCGGTCCTCGCCGCGGCCCGCAGCGCCTCGCCGAGCGGCCGCGCCGCCCCGAGCGCGGCGATCGCACGCCACCCGGCGACGGCCCCGGGCACGGTGACGGTCTCGATCCCGCGCCGCGGCATCGGCGCCCCGGCCAGTGCTTCCAGGTCAAGCCCGGCGGGCACGGTCCCCGCCGACAGCACCGCGACGGGTCCGTCACCCGACCGCTCGTCGTGTACGAGCGCGATGAGGTCCCCGCCGAGCGAGCACTGATGCGGATAGACGACGGTGAGCGCCGCCGCCGCGGCGAGCGCCGCGTCGATCGCGTTCCCCCCGCCCCGCACGGCCTCTTCCGCGGCCTCCACCGCGGCCGCATGCGGCGCCGCGACCGCCACCCGCCCTGCGGCCCCCTCAACACGCTCAGAACCCACCGGGCACCTCTCCCGCAGCCGCGATCCAACATCTGGGATCCAAAACTAGCATGACGGGATACGAGATCGCTTTCCCCAGCCCCCTGTCCCCCGATCCGCTGTGTCCATCCTCAATCCACCCACCCATGGACGCATCCTCCGGACGCGCAGGGCCGCGGCGACGCCCGCCCCGCCTGGTCCGCGCGCAGTCGGCCGCTCCGTCCTCCCCGCGGCATTTCCGCTAGCCCGGACATATGTAGTCAACTTTGATCAGTGCGAGCGCACCTCACTTGTGTGGGTAATTCATTAAACCGGTGAAACGTCAGGAAACCCCTCGGTACTTTTCCGGCATGCCCTCACCCCGTCACGACAGCCTCAACAGCATCTTTCGTCGTCGCCCGGAACTGGCCCTGGAGATCCTGCACGACCTGTGCGGCGCCGCCATAGACAGCACGGTCCTCGCCCGGGTGGAGTCCAACGACTTCAACACCCGCCCGTCCGACGACTTCACTCCCGACACCGTCATCGTCGCCGGACCTCCGCAATCGCCCACGCTCGGAGTGATCGTTGAGATCCAGTACGAGAAGAGCGAGCGCAAGCGGCGCCAGCTCGCCCGCTACGCCATGCAGCTCTGCCTGCTGCTCGACCGCCCCGCCCACGTTCTGGTGATCGCGCCGACCCGGTCCGCCGCCGTCTTCTACGAGACCCCCCTCGTGACGATCCTCCCCGGCTACACCTTCCGCCCGCACGTCGTCGGCAGCGAGACGATCCCCGTCATCGCCGATCCGGCCGAGGCCGCGGCCCACATAGATCTCTCCGCCCTCAGCGTCATGGCCCACGGTGCCGGCAACAGAAAAGTCGTCACCGCCTTCATGGCCGCCATTGAGTCCATTCCGCGCGAGAAGGGAAACTCCTACACTGAGCACTGCTGGAACATCTCGCCCCTCCCCGTCCGGAAAATCATGGAGGAAATCATGAAAACCAATGAATGGCCCGCTTTCTCCCCTTTTGCCCGTGAGCACTTCGGCAAGGGCCGTGCGGAGGGCCATGCGGAGGGGGAGGTCGACGGGCTGGCGCGGTCGATCCTGCTGGTGCTGGACAGCCGGGGCCTCGCGGTCGACGGGCAGGTCAGGGCGCGGATCGAGGAGTGCCGGGAGGCCGAGGTCCTGGAGAAGTGGCTGATGCGGGCGGCGACCGCATCCGTGGCCGACGAGGTGTTCGCCGACGATCCGCTCGGCTAGCCCGCTCGTCTCCGAGGCCGTCCGGTCCGGTCGAGGGTCAGTGGCGCCAGCGGGTGCGGGTGACGATCTCGTCGGGGGAGGCGTCGGCGAACAGCGCCGTCTCGGCGGTGCGGACCGCGGTGACGGCTTCGGCCATGGGGGCGCCCAGGGCCTCGGTGAGGACGGGGTCGGCGGTGAAGGCGGCGACCGCGTCGGGGAGGGAAGAGGGGAGGCGGGAGGCCGTCGCGTCGGTGGGGGCGCCGATGACGGGGTCGGGGAGGGTGGTCTCCGAGGTGAGGCCGGCGCGGGCGGCGGCGAGGAGGGCGGCGAGGGCGAGGTAGGGGTTGGCGGTGGCGTCGAAGCACTTGATCTCGACGTTCGCGCAGCGGCCCGCGCCCGCGGGGCCGGTGATGAACCGGACGGCGGCCTCGCGGTTCTCCAGGCCCCAGCAGGCGTACGCGCCGGCCCAGCGCTCGGGGACGAGCCGCAGGTAGCTGGCGACGGAAGGGGAGCCGATCGCGAGAAGGGCGGGCAGCCGGGTCAGGACGCCCGCGATGAAGGAGGCGCCCTCGGTGGTCATCCCGTACCGGAGCGGCCCGCCCGACATCATCGGCACATCCCCATGCCACAGGCTCAAATGGACGTGTCCCCCGTTCCCGACAAGGCCGGGTGCGGGCTGGGGCGCGAACGTCGCGCGCAGCCCGTGCGCCGCCGACACCGCCCGGACGGTCTCGCGCACCAGAACGGCGGTGTCCGCGGCCCCGACGGGGTCCTCGGCCGCGGTGGACAGCTCGAACTGGCCCGGCGTGTACTCCGGATGGAGCTGTTCGACCGCGACCCCCGCCCGGCCCAGCGCCGTCAGCACCTCAGCGGTGTAATCCCCTAGCGCGCTGAGACGGGACATCGCGTATGCGGGCCCCGTCACGGCGGGGACGAACTCCTCGCCGGCGCCGCGCGAGACCGTCCACTCGACCTCGATCCCCGCGAGGACCCGCCACCCGTCCACGGCGAGCCGCAGGCACTCCCGGCGCAGCAGCGCGCGGCCGTCGCGGGAGTGGGTGAGGCCGTCCTGGTCGTAGCGGTCGCCGGGCGCCCACGCCCAGCCGGGCAGCGCCGTGTGGGGGACGAGACGGTCGAGATCGGGGTGCAGCCTGAGGTCCCCGACGGGCGACGCGCCGGGCGCGGCCGAGTCGTCCAGCAGGAACAGGTCGAACACCGGCGACGCTCCGACGCCCCAGCCCGCGGCGTGCCCGAGCCGTCCGACGGGCACGCCCTTCATCCGGGTGATCCCGCTGGTGTCGACCCAGGTGACGGCGACGCCCTCGATCCCGTCGCGCACCAGATCCTCGGCGAGCGCCCTGCCCCGGGCCGCGCGCCGCGCCCGCTCCTCGTCAGCCAACCGTTCCACGGGTGATCACCCTAAGTGATCGAAGGTCCCGCACCGTGACACGAGGTCGGTGCGGCGGCACAGCAGAGCGTCAAGGCGGCTGTGCGACGGCCCCTTTTCGATATTGTCCGCGGCATCCGATACGTGACATGCTGCGTGGCGAAGGCCTCCTGCCACCCCCTTCGGAGGTGCCGAAATGTCACAAAAGCGGAAGACGGGACCGCAACCCTGCCACGGGCCGGTCAGGGCGCGGCGATCCCTCCTGCAGTGAGGACCGGAAGTAAATCGACCGCACCTGTCGGGAAGCCGCGTCAAGGCGCGAGCGCGACTGCCACGACGGTCCGACCCCCAAAGGGGAACACATGCAGACTCGGGCAGCGATCCTGTGGGAACAGAACGGCGCCTGGAGCGTCGAGGACATCGAGCTCGACGACCCGAAGGCCGGCGAGGTCAAGATCAAGCTGGTCGCCTCGGGCCTGTGCCACTCCGACGAGCACCTCGTCACGGGCGACATGGTGCTCGGGCCCGACATCTCGGAGCTGATGGGCGTCCAGCAGTTCCCGATCATCGGCGGCCATGAGGGCGCCGGCGAGGTCGTCGAGGTCGGCCCCGGTGTCACGACCCTGAAGGAGGGCGACCATGTCGTCCTGTCCTTCATTCCGGCGTGCGGGCGCTGTCCGTCCTGCGCGATGGGCCGCCAGCACCTGTGCGACCTCGGCGCGTTCATCCTCGCGGGCCGCCAGATCACCGACATGACGGCCCGCCACCACGCGCTGGACGGCACCGACCTCGGCATCATGGCGTGCACGGGCACCTTCGCGCCGTACACGGTCGTCAGCGAGACCTCCTGCATCAAGATCGACGACTGGATCCCGATGGACAAGGCGGCCCTGATCGGCTGCGGCGTCACCACCGGGTGGGGTTCGGCGGTCAACGCGGCGAGCGTCCGCGCGGGCGAGACGGTCGTGGTCATCGGCCTCGGCGGCATCGGCATGAACGCCGTCCAGGGCGCGGCGCTGGCCGGCGCCCGGCACGTCGTCACGATCGACCCGGTCGAGTGGAAGCGCGAGAAGTCCTTCGAGTTCGGCGCGACCCACGCGGTCGCCTCGGTCGAGGAGGCGTTCGCCAAGGTCGGCGAGCTGACCTGGGGCGCGATGGCCGACAAGGCCATTCTCACCACCGGCGTGGCCTACGGCGACCTCATCGGCCAGATGATGTCCCTGATCACCAAGGGCGGCCGCGGCGTCGTCACCGCCGTCGCCCCGATCATGCAGGAAGACGTCAAGCTCAACCTCTTCGACCTCTCCATGCAGCGCAAGGAGCTCGTCGGCTGCCTCTTCGGCAACTCCAACCCGCGCCGCGACATCACCCGCCTCCTCCGCCTCTACGAGGAGGGCAAGCTCAAGCTCGACGAACTCATCACCACCACCTACACCCTGGACGACATCAACCAGGGCTACCAGGACATGCGCGACGGCAAGAACATCCGAGGCGTCATCAAGTACTGACCGGTACCGACCGACCGCCTCACCCCGGCCCGGCCCGGCGTCCACTCCGGACGCCGGGCCGGGCCGTCCGCGTTCACGGGACACGGCGGCGGACGTCGCGGCGGTCCCCGACCGCGAGGACGCGATGAGCCGCTCGCGTCGGGGAGGTGTGCCGTTGTGCGGCACGGAGTGTGTCGGGCGGGCCGGGGGCGGGAGTCGAATGGGCGGGACCCCCGTGTCGGCGACCGCATGGATGCGGGGCGCGACCGGCTTCGGCGCGGGGCGCGGACCTGACCGATTGAGGAGCGCGATGACCACCCCGAATTCTGCGAACTCCGGTGCCGATGTCGATGTGAACCCCGCGGGGGCGGTGCGGCGCCGGGCGCGGGTCGCACCCGATCATGTGGTGGTGCGGTACGAGGGCGGCGACCTCAGTTATGCGGGGCTCGATGAGCGGGCGGCGCGGCTCGCGGCGGTGCTGGCGGAGGGCGGGGTGGGGGAAGGGGAGCGGGTCGCCTATCTGGGGCTGAACAGTTCGTCGTTCCTGGTGACGATGCTCGCGGCGTTCCGGCTGGGGGCGGTGTTCGTGCCGTTGAACTTCCGGCTGACCGGGGTCGAGACCGGCTATGTCCTCGGCCGCAGCGGGGCCGTCGCGCTGGTGTGCGAGGACGGGCACCGGGCCGTCGCCGAGGCCGCGCGCGAGGGAGTGGACCTGCGGCTCGCCCTGCTCGTGGACGACGACCCGGCGATCCCGGTCCAGGGCGAGCCCGGTCCGGCGTGGGCCCCCTGGTCCGGCCCGCTCGCGGAGGCCGACCCGCACCCGGAGATCGCGAGCCGGGGGTTCGCGGACCCGGCGATCCTCATGTTCACCTCCGGCACGACCGGTCGGCCCAAGGGCGTCCTGCTCACCCACGGCAACGTCTGGTGGAACTCCGTCAACGTCGACACGATGCTGGACACCCGGCGCGGCGACACCACCCACGCGGTGGCCCCGCTGTTCCACATCGGCGCGCTCAACAGCTTTGTGATCCGCACGCTGGTGCGGGGCGGCACGGTGATCGTCCGGCGGACGTTCGACCCGGCGAGCACGCTCGCGGACCTCACGGCGCACCGCGTCAACTCGACGTTCATGGTCCCCGCGATGCTGGCGGGGCTGAGCCGGGTCGAGGGGATCGCCGAGGCCGATCTGTCGGCGCTGCGCTCGGTCGTGGTGGCCGGGGCGCCGGTGCCGCCGTCGCTGATCGAGCAGTTCGCCGGGTACGGCGTGCTGCTCCAGCAGGCGTGGGGGCTCACCGAGACCGCGCCGTTCGCGACCCATCTGCCCGCCGAGTCGACCATGGCCAAGCTCGGATCCGCCGGGCTGCCGATGCCGCACACCCGGGTCCGGGTCGTCGACACCGAGACCGGGGAGGCGGCGGCGCCGGGCGTGGCGGGCGAGGTGCTGGTGTCCGGGCCGAACGTGACGCCGGGCTACTGGGAGAACCCCGAGGCGACGGCCGCCGCGTTCGACGCCGAGGGCTGGTTCCACTCCGGCGACATCGGCTACCTGGACGAGGACGGCTACCTGTTCATCGTCGACCGGCTCAAGGACATGATCATCAGTGGTGGGGAGAACGTCTACCCCGCCGAGGTCGAGCGGGTCCTCACCGAGCTGCCCGGCCTCACCGACATCGCGGTGATCGGCGTCGGCGACGAGCGGTGGGGCGAGCGGGTGGTCGCGGTCGTGTCGCTGGCCGAGGGCGTCGAGCTGACGCTGGAGGAGCTGCGGGCGTTCGGCGAGCGGCGGCTGGCCCGCTACAAGCTGCCGCGCGAGCTGCGGGTGGTCCCCGCGCTGCCGCGCAACGCCTCGGGCAAGCTGGAGAAGGTCGCCGTCCGCGCGATGGTCGGCTAGCGGACCAGGCGCAGCCGGGAGACCTCGCGGGAGGCCGCGGCGGCGACGCGGCGCAGGGCCGAGGCGTGCGCGCCCGCCTCGAGCCTTCCCGCGGCGCCCGCGACGGACAGGGCGGCGACGGGCCTGCCGGTGCGGCCCATGATCGGCACCGCGATGCAGTGCAGGCCGGGCTTGGCCTCGCCCTCGTCGTAGGCGATGCCCTCCTGGCGTACCCGCCGCAGCTCAAGGGAGAGGTCGCCCGGATCGGCGAGGGTGGTGGCGGTGAAGCGGCGCAGCGGGGCGGTCAGCGCCTCCTCTGCGGCGTCCTCGTCGTAGGCGAGCAGGGCCTTGCCGACGGCGGTGCAGTGTGCGGGCATCCGGCCGCCGATCCGCGACGGGACGGGCAGGTTCCGGTGCCCGTAGAGCTTGGCCAGGTAGACGACCTCGGTGCCGTGCAGCACCGCGAGGTGGACGGTCTCGCGGGTCATTCCGTACAGGTCGGTGAGGAACGGGATGAGCAGGTCCCGGACGTGGTCCTGGCCCGGGGCGTAGACGCTGGTGCCGAGCTCGTGGAGCCGTTCGCCGAGGCGGTAGCCCTTGCCCGTGCGCTCGACGACCCCGTTGCGCTCCAGCATGCCGAGGACGCGGAAGGCCGTGGACTTGCTGAGGCCGGACCGCCGGGCGAGCTCGCTGACGCCGACTCCGGTGCTGGCCTGCGCGCCGAAGGACGTGAGCAGGCTGACCGCCTTGTCGATCGCCGCACGGTCGTCGCGGACCGGGGCGGCCGGAGAAGCCACGGACATGAGTGCACCTCAGACCCAGATCGTCACTTATATCGTGCCAAAACTGTACCTTTCATTAGACGGATATGCGAATGGATCTTCCGGTTAATCGTGATCAAGCCGCGGGCGGCGGTCCGCCGGGGCTGGTGAGGTAGGCCAGCGTCATGTCGCGCAGGTGGACGGCGTAGACGTCCCAGGGGAGGTCGTCGCGGATGCCGTCGGGCATGGTCGCGCGGTGGATGAACGCGCTGGTGATCGTCTGCCAGGCGAGGGTGAGCGCCGTCTCCGGGTCGGCTCGGACGACCTCGCCGACGTGCGGGTCCGCCGCGGCGCGGAAGAGGGCGCGGGTGGTGCGCAGCGCCTCGTCGCCGCGCTCGGCGAGCGCCGTGCCGGGAGCGCCGCCCAGGAGGTCGGGGAAGACCCGGCGGCCCGCCGCGAAGGACTCGGCGTAGCCCCGCACGAACGCGTCGACCACGCCGGCGAGGTCGGGCCGCGCGTCCCTGAGCCGGCCGGCGACGCCCTCCTCGAGCCGGGTGAGCAGGAGGTCCTTCACCGCGGCGAGCAGGGGTTCGCGCCCCTCGAACCTGCGGTAGATCGCGCCGACGGACACCCCCGCGTCCGCGGCGACCGCGGCCATCGTGAAGTCGGCGAGGCCCCGCTCCCCGAGGACGTGCTCGGCCGAGGCCAGGACCCGGCGCAGTACCTCACGGCTGCGCTCCTGCCGCGGCGGCAGGAACCCGTCGCGCCCTTCGTGCCCGGAGCCGGAATCCATCCTCCCAATTTACCGGGGCCTCGGCGACTTTCTGAGATGGTCCCCATTTATGTTTCGCCAGCATTTCGTTGTCTCGTCCTTTCTCATTCCCCGGACGCTTTACAGAAGCCCGACCTCTGTCGAGGTCGAAGACCTTGCGGGGAAGTTTCACCATTCGATGTGATGCAGATCACTCTTGGGGAAAAGCGGGTTCGTCAAACCACTTCAGTACATTTGCTCGCTATGACCGCAGAGTCCGAAGCCCGCGCCTATTACACGCCGGAGATCGCCAAGGGGGTCGCCAGGTTCTTCGAGCCCCGGCGCACCGAGTGCGTCTGGTGCGGCTCGCCCGACCTGGAGGTCCGCGCCGTCACGCCCGACATCGTCCAGCACAAGCCGGGCACCTTCACCCTCGAAGGGTGCCGCGCGTGCGGGCATGTCTTCCAGAATCCCCGGCTCACCGGAGAAGGACTCGACTTCTACTACCGGGACACCTATGACGGTCTCGGTGAGGCCTCGACGGAATTCGGATTCGGTCTCGTCGCCGCCGATTACCGGCGCCGCGCCCGGACCCTTCTGCGGCACGCCGAGCAGCCCAAGCGGTGGCTGGACGTCGGCGCGGGCTTCGGGCACTTCTGCAAGGCGGCGCAGCGCATCTGGCCGGACACCGAATTCTCCGGACTCGACCAGGGCGCGGGGATCCTCAAGGGCCTCGCCCGGGGCTGGGTCGCCGAGGCGCACCGGGGCTCGTTCACGGATCTCGCGCCGGAGCTCGCCGGGCGCTACGACGTGATCAGCATGCACCACTACCTGGAGCACACCACCGAGCCGTTCGCCGAGATCGCGGCGGCCGCCCGGGCGCTCGACCCCGGTGGATTCCTCCAGATCGAGGTCCCCGACCCCGAGTGCGCGTTCGCCAGGCTGTTCGGCGGCCGCTGGTTCCAGTGGATGCAGCCCCAGCACCTGCACATGTACCCGTCGGGCAACCTCGCCAAGGCCGTCGAGGACGCCGGGTTCGAGGTCGTCGAGGTGGTCGGGGGCAAGGCCGACCTCGGGCACGACTTCGTCTTCGCGGCGCTGGTCGTGCTCAACGCCTTCGGCCCGAAGCCGTCACGGCCCTGGGCGAAGCCGACCTTCCGGGCGCGGGTGCGGCACTACGCGGCGGTGCTCGCCGCGATTCCGGCCGTCGCGGTCGCGTTCGTGCTGGACCACACGGTCCGCCACCTCGTCCCCGGCCACGCCAACGCCTACCGGCTGATCGCCCGCCGCCTCTGACGGCTCAGCGAGGGGGCGGGGACGTGTCGGGGAACTCCGGCGTGAACTCCTCGCCCGCAAGGATCGCGTCGACCCTGGCCCGGATGTGGGCGCCGGTGACGGGGCAGGCCAGCGGATGGTCACGCGGGCAGTCCAGCAGGTGGTTCAGCACCCGGGCGGACCGCTCCAGCCGGTAGATCCGCTCGCGGGTGGCCGCCAGCTGGGCGGCGATCCGCTCATGCCGGTCGGCGGCCTGCCGGGCCTGCATGGTCGCCATGGTGTCGGCGAGCGTCATCATGCCGTCGTCGCGCCAGAGCTGGGCGTAGGCCAGCCGTTCCAGCGCGGCGCGGTCGTAGTGCCTGACCCTGCCGCGCCTCGCCGAGGACGGCAGGAGCCCGATGTCCTCGTAGTAGCGCAGTGTCGGCACGGAGACGCCGAAGAGCTCCGACACCTCACTGATCGAGTACAGCCGTGTCAATATGGGCCCCCGTAACACTTGCCCCTTGTACTCAAGCGTACTTGAGCACGCACACTGAGAAGCGTCGAAACCGGACATCGCGCATCTCCGGGCCTGGCCGGCGCCTGCCGCCCCCTCGCCCCGGCCCGCGCCCGGACGGCTCGACCGACCGGGCGCGCGAGCGCCGCCGAACACGGTGCGGGGCAGGGGGTACAGGGCATGAACGACGGCATGCGCGCCGGGTCAGCCGTCGGCGGGGCGGGCGCCCTGCGCGACCGAGGCGCCGAGCTTGCGCAGCAGCGCCGAGAGCTGGGCGATCTCGGCGGGTTCCAGCAGGCCGAGCATGCCCTGCTCGACCGCGAGGTGCTCGGCGAACACCTCGTCGATCTTGGCGAGGCCGAGTTCGGTGAGTTCGGCGTAGACGACCCTGCGGTCCTCCAGCGAGCGGCTGCGGCGGATCAGGCCGTCGGCCTCCATCTTGTCGAGCCGGAAGGTGATCCCGCCCGAGGTGAGCAGGGATGACTCGGCCAGTTCACCGGCGGTCTTGCGGTGCGGGGCGCCGGAGCGGCGCAGGTTGGCCAGCACGTCGAAGGCGGCGAGGGTCAGGCCGTGGCGCTCGTGGACCTCGCGCAGGATCGCGCGCTGGGTGAGGTAGGTCCGGGTGATCCGGCCGAAGACGCCGATCGCGTCGGGCACGACATCGGGGCGCTGCTCCCGCCACTGATCGACGATCTCGTCGACCTCGTCGCGGAAGTTCTCGTCCAGCTCGGTCGTCATGCGGATCTCCCCACCCGGAGTCCAGATCTCTCTGGACTGAACATCTTTGGACTAAGCAAACAATCTCAGTATCAAGACTTCTAGTGTACGGGGCCGTGGGCGCAGCGCCGGGAAGTCCAGGAGAGGAACCCCCAATGACCACACACGCGAGGTGGCGGCAGTGAAGCCCGCGCCGTTCACCTACCGCAGGGCCGCCACGCTCGGCGAGGCCGTCGACCTGCTGGCCGCCGACCCGGACGCCAAGGTCATCGCGGGCGGGCAGTCGCTCGTGCCGATGCTCAACATGCGGCTGGCCCGCCCCGGCACCCTCGTCGACATCGGCGCGCTCAGCGCCCTCGACTACGTCGACGTGGTGGCCGGGCGCCTCGAGGTCGGCGCCACCGCGACCCAGGCCGACGTGGCCGCGCACCCGCTGGTGCGGGCGCACCTGCCGGTGCTGGCCGCGGCGATCGCCCGGATCGGGCACTCCCAGATCCGCAACCGCGGCACCGTCTGCGGCAGCATCGCGCACCACGATCCGTCGGCCGAACTGCCCGCGGTAGCGCTCGCGCTGGACGCCGAGATCCTGGCGTTCGGGCCGCGGGGACCCGTCTCCTACGCGGCCGCGTCCTTCTTCACCGGGACGTTCGACACCGCCCTCGCGGCCGACGAGATCGTCACCGCCGTGCAGTTCCCGCTGCCCGCTCCGGCCACCGGCTGGGCCTTCGCGGAGGTGGCCCGGCGCAGCGGCGACTTCGCGCTCGTCGGCTGCGTCGCGCTCCTGCGCACGGACGCCGCCGGGACGGTGGAAGAGGCACGGCTCGCCCTGTTCGGCGTCGCCTCCACCCCCGTCCGGCTGCCCGAGGCCGAGGACCTGCTCACCGGCCGGCCCGCCACCGCCGAGGCGTTCGAGGAGGCCGCGCGCGTGGCCGCCGAGCACCTCGACCCCGGCTCCGACAGCCATGCCTCCGCCGACTACCGCCGTGAGGTCGCCGCCCACCTGGTCGCGACCACGCTGGCCGACGCGTTCGCCAGAACCCCAGCCGGGAGCACCGCCGATGCCTGAGATCACCCTTCACGTCAACGGCCGGGAGCACCGCCTCGACGTGCCCGACCGGATGCTGCTCACCGACGCGCTGCGCGACCGGCTCGGCCTGACCGGCACCCATGTCGGCTGCGAGCACGGCGTGTGCGGCGCCTGCACGGTGCTCATGGACGACAGGCCCGTGCGCGCCTGCCTGACCCTGGCCGTCCAGGCCGAGGGCCGCCGGATCCGCACCGTCGAGTCCGTCGCGCCGTCCGAGGACGCGCTGCACCCGGTGCAGCAGGCGATGCGCGACTGCCACGGCCTCCAGTGCGGCTTCTGCACCCCCGGCATCGTGATGAGCCTCGTCGCGCTGCACGAGCGGGCCGAGGGCGCCGGGACGGTGGCCGAGGAGGAGATCGACGAGACCCTGTCGGGCCACCTCTGCCGGTGCACCGGCTACCGCAACATCACCGCGGCCGCCCGCCGTGCGCTGGGCGCGGACACCGCCCCGTGCGAGCACGCCCCCGAAGGAGCCGACCGATGAGCGCAGCCCCCGCGACCGGCGGGACCGGCCTGATCGGCACTTCCGTCCTGCGCAAGGAGGACGACGCGCTGTTGCGCGGCAGGGGCCGCTTCCTCGCCGACCTGCGGCTGCCCGGCGCCCTGGAGATCGCCTTCGTGCGGAGCCCGCACGCGCACGCCGAAATCACCCGGATCGACTGCGCGGCGGCCCGCGCGCTGCCCGGCGTCGTCGCCGTCTACTCCTGGGACGACATCCGCGACACCGTCTCGGCGCTGTTCCTCGAAGCCGAGATGCGCATCCCCGACCAGGTCCGCGAGGCGATCAAGCCGTTGTCCCGGCTCCAGCCCGTGCCGCTGCTCGCCGACGGCCGGGTCACCTGCGTCGGCCAGGCCGTGGTGATGGTCGTCGCCGAGGACAGGTACCTCGCCGAGGACGCGGTGGAGCTGGTCGAGGTCGGCTACGCGCCGCTGCCCGCGCTGGTCGACCCGCTGGACGCGCTCGCGCCGGACGCCCCCGCGGTGGTCCCGGGCACCGAGGACAACCTGGCCATCTCCGTCGAGGGCAGGGTCGGCGACGTGGACGCGGCGCTCGCCGAGGCCGCCTTCGTGGTGACCGAGCGGTACCGGTCGCACCGGTACGTCGCCTCGCCGATGGAGACCCGAGGGGTCGCGGTCACCCTCGACCCGCGCGACAGGTCCCTGACCGTCTTCGCCTCCACCCAGACGCCGCACCGGCTGCGCGAGGTCATCGCGGGCACCCTGCGGGTCGATCCCGACCACGTCCGGGTGACCGCGCCCGACATCGGCGGCGGCTTCGGCCAGAAGGGCGTCCAGTACGTCGAGGACGTGCTCGTGCCCTACGCCGCGCACCGCCTGGGCCGCGCGGTCCGCTGGATCGAGGACCGCACCGAGAACCTGACCTCCTCCTCGCACGCCCGCGAGCAGGTGCACGACATCACCCTCGCCGCCGACGCCGACGGGAGGCTCCTCGCGCTCCGCGACGACGCCGTGCTCAACCTCGGGAACGCCAACCTCACCGGGCTGGTCGTCCCCTACAACACGCTGACCCACGTCATCGGCCCGTATGTGATCCCCGCGCTGGACCTCCGTGTCCGCGGCGCGGTCACCACGACGATGATGGCGACGCCCTACCGCGGCGCCGGACGCCCCGAGGCGGTCTTCGCCATGGAACGGGCGATGGACAGGCTCGCCCGCAAGATGGGGATCGAGCCGCACGAACTGCGCGCCCGCAACCTCGTCCGGCCCGAGAACATGCCGCACCGCACCGGCCTCATGTACCGCGACGGGACGACGCAGACCTACGACTCGGGGAACTTCCCCGAGCTGCTGCGCCGCGTCGTCGGGCATCTGAAGATTGACGAGATCCGGGAGCGGCAGCGGACCGGGGACGTCGCGCCCGGCAAGCGGCTCGGCGTCGGCCTCGCCCTCTACATCGAGGGCACCGGCCTCGGCCCGTTCGAGAGCGGGTCGGTGACGGTCCTGCCGACCGGCCGGATCAGGGTCGCGACCGGCGCCAGCTCCCAGGGCCAGGCGCACCAGACGGTGTTCGCCCAGGTCGCCGCCGACGCGCTCGGCGTCCCGATCGACCGGATCGACCTGCGCGAGGGCGACACCGGCGTGATCGGCCACGGCGTCGGCACGATCGCGAGCCGGAGCATGGTCACCGCGGGCAACGCCATCCACCTGGCCGCGCTGGCGGTCCGCGAGCAGGTGCTCGCCGACGCGTCCGGGCTGCTCGGCACCGCGCCGGAGGACCTGGAGATCGTCGACGGGATCGTCCGCCCGGTCGACGAGCCGGAGGCCGGGATCGACGTCGCGGTCCTCGCCGCCCGCCGCGCCCCGCTGCTCGTCCCGGGCACCAGCACCGGCCCCGGCGCGGTGATCAGCGAGACCACCTTCTTCAAGCCGCCGACCGTGACCGTGGCCAGCGCCGCGCACGGCGCGATCGTCGAGGTGGACGAGCGGACCGGCAAGACCGAGATCCTCTCCTACGCGATCGTGCACGACTGCGGCCGGGTGGTGAACCCCATGGTCGCCGACGGCCAGGTCACCGGCGGCGTCATGCAGGGCATCGGCGGCGCCCTGTACGAGGAGATGGAGTACGGCCCCGACGGCCAGCCCCGTTCGGTCACCTACATGGACTACCTGGTCCCGACGGCCGCGGAGGCGCCGCCGTACGTGCTCGACCACATCGAGACCAGATCCACCCTCAACCCCCTCGGGGTGAAGGGCCTCGGCGAAGGCGGCGCGATCGCCCCGCCCGCCGTCATCGCCAACGCCGTCGAGGACGCGCTGGGGCCCGACCACGTCCACATCACCCGAGGCCCGCTCACCCCGAGCCGGGTCAAGGACCTTCTCCGCGCGGCGTCGTCCGCCCGGCACTGAAAGGCGAAAGCAATGGAGCTTCAGCACTCCTTCACCGTGCCCGTCCCGCTCGCCGAGGCGGTGGACGTCCTGCACGACGTCACGCGGCTCGCCCCGTGCATGCCCGGCGCGGTCCTCGAAGGGTTCGACGGCGGCGAGTTCACCGGCCGGATGAGCGTCAAGGTCGGCGCGATCACCATGTCCTACCGGGGCAAGGGCAGCTTCCTGGACGGTGCCGCGGACACCGTGGCGCTGCGGGTGGAGGCCGCCGAGACCAAGGGCGCGGGGGCGGTCTCCGCGGACGTGGTGTGCAGGCTGAGCGACGAGGCGGGGGCGACCCGGGTCGTCGTGGACACCCGCGTCGACATCTCCGGACGCGCCGCGCAGTTCGGGCGCGGTGTCATCAGCGAGGTCGGCGACAAGGTGGTGGCGGCGTTCGCGGCCAACATCCAGGCGGCGCTCACCGACGGCGGGCAGGGCGCGCAGGCCGCCGCCGCGGCTCCCCGGGCGGTGGCCGCCCCCGCGGGACGGGCGCCGGCCACGCCGCTCGCGGCGGCTCCGCCGCTGGACCTCGGTTCGGTGGCCGGGCCCGTGCTGGCCAGGAAGGCCGCGCCCTTCGCGGTCGTGCTCGGCGTCCTGCTCGCGTTCCTGCTCGGCCGCCGCACCGCCGGATACCGGCTGACCCGCGGCTGAGGTCCGCACAGATAGCGCAGATAAGCGGGTCAATGCCGTATTTGCCTGGCATGTGCGGTGTGACCAGCGGTTTAACCCGATCGTTACGGCAAGAGTCTAGGCATCAAATTTCTTAGTACTAATAATTCAAGTACTAAGAAGTCATGATCTGAGAGAAGGATCTCCCATGTCGAAGAAGCTTCTGGCCTCCGCCCTCGCGGCCACGGCCGTGTTCGCTTCCGCCTGCGGCGGAGACGACCCGGCGACCGCGTCCGGCGACGTCACCGTCGCCCTTCCGTTCGCGAGCTGCCTGTCCTGGTACCCCCTCTACGTCGCCGAGGACAAGGGCTACTTCGACGAGGAGGGCATCAACGCCTCCTTCGAGGCGACCGACGGGTCCGGCGGCGCCGTCCAGGCGACGCTGACCGGCAAGGCCGAGCTCGCCGCGGCCGCGCCCAACGCCTACCTGTCGGCCACCTCCACCGGCGCGGGCCTCCAGGCCTTCTACGCGCTGTACCAGAAGAGCACCTTCGCGGTGATCACCCCGACCGGCTCGGGCATCACCGACGTCGCCGGCCTCAAGGGCAAGACCGTCGGCATCAGCGCCCCCGGCGGCGGCGACGTCATCTACCAGGAGTGGCTGGCCTCCCGGGCGGGCCTCACCAAGGACGCCGACTACAAGCAGCTCGCGGTCGGCGACGGCTCCTCGGCGGCCACCGCGCTGAAGAAGGGCACCGTCGACGCCTACGCCGCCTCGTTCTTCGACGAGGAGGTCATCAAGGGCGGCGACCTCGACTTGACCGCGCTGCACGTGGCCGACGAGCCCCAGCTCGTCGACAACTTCCTCGTCGCCACGAACAAGTGGGCCGCGGCCAACGGCGAGACCGTCGACAAGTTCGGCAGGGCGCTCGCGCGCGGCACCGAGTGGGGCCTCGCCAACCCCGACGGCGTCATCGAGATCTGCGGGAAGCACGCGCCCGAGGAGACCGAGGACCCGGCCTTCGCCAAGGTCATCTACGACCGGGTGAGCGACCTGCTGACGCTGCCCGCGAGCGCCGGGGGCGAGTACGGCCACATCGACACCGAGGGTTTCACGGCGTTCGCGGGGCAGCTCGCGGACCTGAAGCTCATCGAGTCCGCCGACGGCGCCCAGGCCGTCACCAACGACCACGTCGAAGCCTGGAATTCGAGCGGCAAGTAGCACCCGGCGCCGTAGCGCCGGGTGAGCGAGAGGGAAGCATGCCACAGCACCGAATGACCGCGGATCTGCCCGCGGCCGACCCGAAGAACTCCGCGGCCGACGGGCCCGCGACTGGGGCGTCCGTCCACGTCCACGACGTCGTCCGGACCTTCACGCGCGACGGGGAGACCGTCCACGCCCTCGGCCCGGTGTCCCTGGACATCGAGCCCGGGGAGTTCGTGGCCCTGCTCGGTCCCTCGGGATGCGGGAAGAGCACCCTTCTCAACATCATCGGCGGCCTCCTGCCGCAGACCTCGGGCGTCGTCCAGGTCGGCGGCACGGACGTCGACGGGGTGCCCGACGAGGTCGGGATGATGTTCCAGAAGGCGGTCCTGCTCGCCTGGCGCACGATCCGGGAGAACGTCCTGCTCCCGATCGAGATCTCCCGGGGCCGAAAGGCCGCCAAGGCCGCGACGCCCCGGGCGGACGAGCTGCTCGACCTCGTCGGCCTCGGCGCCTTCGCCGACAAGATGCCGAACGAGCTGTCCGGCGGCATGCAGCAGCGCGCGGCGATCTGCCGCATGCTCATCCAGGACCCCGGAGTCCTCCTGCTCGACGAGCCGTTCGGCGCGCTCGACGAGTTCACCCGCGAGCACATGAACGTGGAACTCGCGCGGATCTGCAAGCTGACCGGCCGCACCGCGGTGTTCGTCACCCACGCGATCAGCGAGGCGGTCTTCCTCGCCGACCGCGTCGTGGTGATGAGCGCCAGACCCGGTCGCATCGCCGGCATCGTCGACGTCGACCTGATCAAGCCGCGCGACCCGGAGGTGATGACCTCAGCTCCGTTCCAGAACTACGTCCGCGAGGCCCGCGACCTGCTGAAGATCGGCTACGACGCGGCCTCCTCCGGCACCGAGGAGCACTGACCATGACGCAGCCCCCCACCGTCCTCGCCGGGGAAGGCACGGCCCCGGCGGCCGCGCCGGCCGGCAAGGGCCCGGCCGCGCCGCGCGCCAAGGCCGCCAAGCCGCTCATGGAGCGCATCCCCACCCCCGTCCTGCTCACCGCGGCGCTCGCCCTGCTCGTCGCGGTCTGGCAGGGCGCCATCTCGCTCGGGTGGGTCAACGAGTACGTCCTGCCGACCCCGTGGGACACCGCGACGGCCCTGTGGGACGTCACCGCCGACCTGTTCACCGGCGGCCCGGTGTTCGACAACTTCCTCATCTCCGCCCAGGAGACCCTGTACGGCCTGCTCATCGCGGCGGTCGCCGGCATCGTGCTCGGCGTGCTCATCGCCGAGACGGTGATCGGCCGCCGCGTCCTCCAGCCGCTGATGATCGCGCTGTACGCGGCGCCGAAGGTCGCGCTCGCCCCGCTGTTCGTCGCCTGGTTCGGCTTCGACATGGCGCCGAAGGTCGTCATGGCCGCGGTGATCGCGTTCTTCCCGGTCATGGTCGACACCGCGGCGGGCCTCGCCGGGATCGACGAGGACGAGGACAAACTGTTCAAGTCGCTGCGCGCCAACGCCTGGCAGCGGTTCGTCAAGCTCAAGCTGATGAACGCCCTGCCGTTCGTGTTCGCCGGTCTGAAGTCGGCGTCGGTCCTCGCCGTCATCGGCGCGATCGTCGCGGAGTTCCTCGGCGGCGGTGAGGGCCTGGGCGTCATGGTGAAGACCGCGTCGGTGGGCTTCGCGCTGGACCGGGTGTTCGCTTTCGTCATCCTGCTGTCGGTCATGGCCTTCCTGGTCTACCTCGCGGTCGATCTCATCGAGCGCAAGGTGATCTTCTGGCGCCAGACCGGCTTCCTGCCGACCGAGTCCTGAGGAGCCGAACATGGCACAGAACCCCCTTCCGATCCTGATCGGCGGCGTCCTCCAGGACGGCCGAGGCAAGCCGATCACCAGCGTCGACCCGGCCGAGGGCACCCCCGTCGCGACCGTGGCGGCGGCGTCCGAGGAGGACGTGGACCTCGCCGTCGAGCGCGCGGTCGCCGCGCAGTCCGACCCGGCCTGGCTGCGGATGCTGCCGCACGTGCGGGCCCGGCTCCTCACCAGGACGGCCGAGCTGATCGAGGCCCGGCACGAGGAGCTCGCGGTCCTCCAGTCGCGCGACAACGGCAAGCCGATCACCGAGACGCGGGCGCTGGTCGCCAGCGCGGCGGGCACCTTCCGCTATGTCGCGGCGGTGCTGGAGAGCTCCGACGAGCGGCTCACCGTCCCGCGCGGGCAGTACCTCACCCTGTCGGTGCACGAGCCGATCGGCGTGGTCGGCGCGATCACCCCGTGGAACTCGCCGATCGCCTCCGACGCGCAGAAGCTCGCCCCGGCCCTGGCCGGCGGCAACGCGGTCGTCCTCAAGCCCGCGGGCTGGGCGCCGCTGATCTCCCTCAAGGTCGGCGAGATCCTGCTGGAGGCGGGCTTCCCGCCCGGACTCGTCAGCGTCCTGCCGGGCGCGGGCGGCACCGTCGGCCAGCGCATCGTGGACCACCCCGAGGTCGGGCACGTCTCCTTCACCGGCGGCACCGACACCGGGCGCGGCCTCGCGGCCTCGGCGGCGCGCAAGCTCATGACGACCTCGCTGGAGCTCGGCGGCAAGTCCCCGACGATCGTGTTCGACGACGCCGACCTCGACGTCGCCGTGAACGGCGTCCTGTACGGCATCTTCAGCTCCCAGGGGCAGTCCTGCATCGCCGGGTCCCGGCTCTTCGTGCAGCGCGCGGTCTTCGACGAGGTCGTCGCCCGGCTCGCCGCGCGCGCGGACGCCCTGCGGGTCGGCCACCCCCGCGACGAACGCACCCAGATGGGCCCGCTCATCACCGACCGGCACCGCACCTCGGTCGAGGAGTACATCGGGCTCGGCACCGCCGAAGGCGGCAAGGTCGTCGCCGGGGGAGTCCGGCCGGACGATCCCGCCCTGGCCTGCGGGACCTACCTGCGGCCGACGATCATCACCGGGGTGGGCAACTCCTCCCGGATCGCCCAGGAGGAGATCTTCGGGCCGGTCCTCGTGGTGATCCCGTTCGAGGACGAGGCGGACCTGATCGCGCAGGCCAACGACACCGTCTACGGTCTCGCCGCGGGCGTGTGGACGCGCGACTTCCCCAAGGCGTGGCGGACGGCCCGCGCCCTCAAGGCCGGGCAGGTGTGGATCAACACCTACAAGCAGTTGTCCGTCGCCACGCCGTTCGGCGGGTTCAAGGACTCCGGCTCCACCCGGGAGAAGGGCGCGGACGCCATCCGCGCCTACCAGCGGCAGAAGAGTGTCTACGTCGACGTCAGCGGGATGCCCATCCCCTGGGCCGACTGACCGACCCCCGAAAGCGCCGAAAGGCCGCGGATCCTCGGGTCCGCGGCCTTTCCGGCGTTCCGGGCTGCTACAGCGCGTCGCGCAGCGTGCGCAGGACGGCGTAGGGGACGACCCGGCTCGTGCGGGGGTTCTCCGGAGACGGCAGGTTGCGCACCTCGAACCGGTAGGAGCCGACCGGACCTTCGGCCGAGACCACATGGGTGACGACGTCGGCGGCCGGGTCGGCGACGAGCTCCACCTCGACCGGGGTGCCGGGCAGGGCCAGGGCCAGCGTCGCGGCGACGTTGAGGGACCTGGGGAACAGTCCGGCGGCCTCCTCGGCGGGGCCGCGGAAGACGGTGAGCGGCGCCGTCGCGTTCGTCAGCTCGGCCTTGCGCGCGTCGTCCATCCAGTCCTGGACGAGCGCCCGCGGTGTCTTGGTGGTGGTGAGCCGCACCGAGGTGAACGGGGCGGCCGAGGCGGCCGCGGCGAGGAGGTCGAGCCCGCCGAGCGCGCCCGTGGTGAGGAACAGCCTGCCGGGACCCGCCGCGCGCAGGCCGTCGTACAGCGCCTTGTCGGTCAGCGCGCCCGCCGAGGAGACGACGAGGTCCACCCCGGCGTTCAGGGCGGCGAGGCCGTGCGCGGCGAGGGCCGCGTGCCCGGCGCACTCCACGAGCACGTCGGCCCGCGCGATCGCCTCCTCGGCGGTCACGACCGGCACCGGGGTGTCGGCGCCGTCGAGGCTGACGACGCAGTCGAGCCGCGCTCCGGGGATCGCCCCGGCGAGCAGCCTGTCGCAGACGACCGAGCCGATCGCGCCGTACCCGAGGACCGCGACGGCCTTCCCCTTCACGGGTGCCTGGGGGCGAGGCGCCGTCGTCGCTTGCGACATGTGTGCTCCTTCTGGGGCGGATCGGATCCTTGCCCTGAAGTATCTCAGGGCTGGTTGACTCAGGGCTAATTACCCAAGACTAAAGATACTTAGTACTGAGATTTATGGTAGCGTGCCGCTCATGGAACTGGAACTGACCGGGCGTACGGCCCTTGTCACAGGGGGGAGCTCGGGCATCGGGCTCGCCACCGTGGCGTCGCTGCTCGCCGAAGGGGCGAACGTCGCGACCTGCGGCCGCGACCCCGAAAGGCTCAGGACCGCCCTCGCCCCGTTGCGCGAGCAGTACGGCGACCGCCTGTACACCGGCACCGCGGACGTCACCGATGCCGAGACGACCACCGCGTTCGTCGCCTCCGCCGTCGCGCACTTCGGCGGCCTCGACGTCCTGGTCAACAACGCGGGCCGGTCGCACACCTCGACCTTCAAGACCACCACCGACGACGCCTGGCGCGCCGAGGTCGACCTGAAGTTCTTCGGCGTGATCAACCCGACCCGCGCCGCGCTCGAGGCCCTGCGCGCCTCCGACGCCGCCGCGATCGTCAACCTCAACGCCGTCCTCGCCCGCCAGCCCGAGCCGCACCTCGTGGCGACCTCGGCCGCCCGCGCCGGACTGCTCAACCTCTCCACGTCGATGGCCGCCGAGTTCGCCGCCGACGGCATCCGCGTCAACTCGGTCTGCGTCGGCCTGATCGACACCGGCCAGTGGCGCCGCCGCTACGACACCGCGGTCGAGGAGGGCCGGTCGCCCGGCTCGTACGACGAGTGGGCGCGTTCCATCGCCGCCAACCGCCGGATCGCCGCAGGGCGTTTCGGCACCGCAGAAGAGGTCGCCGCGGCCGTCGTGTTCCTCGCGTCGCCGCGCGCTTCCTATGTCACCGGCACCCAGCTCGAGGTCTCCGGAGGAGTCGCCCGCTATGTCTGACCAGACCCCCGCCCCCCGCCGCGCCCTCGACGTCGTGAACGGCGGTGACCTGCTCGTCGCGCTCATGGAGGCGCTCGGCGTCGACACCGCCTTCGGCGTCGTCAGCGTGCACAACATGCCGCTGGTCGACGCGATCTCCGAGAGGCTGCGCTTCGTCCCCGTCCGGCACGAGGCCGCCGCGGTCAACGCCGCCGACGCCTACGGACGCGTCCGCGGCACCGTCGGCATCGCGCTCACCAGCACCGGGACCGGCGCGGGCAATGCCGCGGGCTCCCTCATCGAGGCCCTCGCCACCGGGTCGCGGGTGCTGCACGTGACCGGCCAGATCGAGAGCCGGTACCTCGGCCAGGGCCGCGGCTTCATCCACGAGACCAAGGACCAGGCGGGCATGCTCGCCGCGGTCAGCAAGGCCGCCTACACGGTCGAGGACGTCGCCGGCGCGCCCGAACTGCTCGCCCGCGCCGCCCGCGAGGCCGCGACCGCCCCTTACGGGCCGGTCAGCGTCGAGTGGCCGATCGACCTCCAGTACCAGCGGCACGAGATCCCGGCCCTGGACGTCGCGCCCCGCCCGGAGGCGGCCCTGCCCTCCGCGTCCGCGCTGGACGAGGCCGCCGCGCTGATCGCCGCGGCCGAGCGCCCGCTGCTGTGGGTCGGAGGCGGCGCGCTCGACGCCCGCGACGAGGTGCTCGAGCTGCTCACCAGGACCCGTGCCGGGCTCCTCACCAGCAACTCCGGGCGAGGAGTCGTCGGTGAGGGGCACGGCGCGTGCATCGGCAACTTCGCGATGAACCCGGCGGTCGCGCCGGTCCGCGAGCGCGCCGACCTGCTCGTCAGCATCGGCACCCACTTCCGCAGCAACGAGACCGGCGACTACGCGCTCGAGCTGCCCGCCGCGCACGTCCAGATCGACCTCGACCCCGCGGCCATCGGCCGGGTCTACGCGGCGAGCGCCGGACTCGCGGGCGACGCCGCCGCCGTGCTGCGCGCCCTGCTCGACCGGCTGCCCGAGCGCACCGCCACCGACGGCACCTGGCTCACCGAGATCGCCGCCGCCCGGCGCGGCGCCCGGCAGGGACTGCGGGCCTCCATCGGCTGGCAGGCCGAGATCTGCGACGCCGTCCGCTCGGCCTTCCCGCGGACCGCGGTCCTCGCCCGGGACGTCACCATCCCGTCCAGCATGTGGGGCAACCGGCTGCTCGCCGTCGAGGACCCGTCCGTCAACGTGTTCCCGCGCGGCGGCGGCATCGGCCAGGGCCTGGCCATGGGCATCGGCGGCGCGCTCGCCCGGCCCGACGTGCCCTCCCTGATCCTCGCCGGAGACGGCGGCTTCGCCGTCCACCTCGGCGAACTCGGCACGCTCGCGCAGGAGAACCCCTGGGCCGTCGTCCTGCTGTTCAACGACGGCGGCTACGGCGTCCTGCGCAACACCCAGGACGGGTTCGTCGGGCGGCGCTCCGGCGTCGACCTCGCCACCCCCGACTTCGGCCTCCTCTCCCAGGCGTACGGCCTGCCGTACTGGAAGGTCAAGAGCGTCGACGAGATCGAGGGCGCGCTCGCCGCGGCCCTGTCCGTCCGGGGGGCCGTCTTCGTCGAGGTCGACGTGGACGCGCTCGGCCCGATCCCCAAGCCGTTCACCCCGCCGGTCTCGATCCCCGGCGTCGACTAGCCGCGCGAGACCGTCCCCCGACCTTTCCCCATCCGATCCGAGAGGACAGCCGATGAGCACCCCGGCACCCCCCAAGATCAGGGCCCTGCGCCACGTCGCGCTGCGGACGACGGCCCTCGAGGAGTCCGTCGCCTTCTACAGCGGGCCGTGGGGGCTGGAGGTCCAGGAGCGCACCGACGACGCCGCGTACCTGCGCGCCGCCGGACCCGAGCACCACGTGCTCCAGCTGCACGCGGCCGACCGCAACGCGCTCGACCACCTCGCGTTCGCGCTGCCGACCCCCGAGGAGGTCGACGCCGCGGCCGCCTGGGCCGCCGCCGAGGGCGCGACGATCCTCGAGCCGCCCGGCCGGATCGACAGGCCAGGGGCCGGCTACGGGTTCCGGATCCTCGACCCCGAGAACCGGGTCCTGGAGATCAGCGCCTACGTGCACGCCGTCGCCGAACGGCCCCAGGACGTCCCGGTCCCGCGCAAGGTCGCGCACTGCGTGCTCAACACCACCGACATCGACGCCCTCACCGCCTGGTACACCCGGGTCCTCGGCCTGCGCGTCAGCGACTGGTCGGAGCACCAGATGGTGTTCCTGCGCGCGGTCGGCGACCACCACGTCATCGCCTTCAACCAGGCCGAGTGGGCGGCGCCCAACCACGTCGCCTACGAGGTCGCGAACCTCGACGCCTGGCTGCGCAGCATCGGCAGGCTGAAGGTCGCCGGGCACGAGACGGCCTGGGGCCCCGGCCGGCACGGCCCCGGCGACAACGCGTTCGCCTACTACGTCGACCCCGCCGGGCTCGTCCCGGAGATGACCGCCGAGGTCATGCAGATCGACGAGGACACCTGGATGCCGCGCGTGTGGCCGCGCATCCCGGAACTCTCCGACCTCTTCCGCACAGCGGGGCCGCCCAGCCCGCACATCCGCGAGCACATGGGCGGAGTGCCGGACCCGGGCTGGGCCTGAGCACGTCCTCCGCAGCAGTTCCCTGAGATACCGAAAGGCGCATCATGACCGAGACCACGACCTCCACCGGCACGCCCGAGCTGGAAGCCCTCATCGACAAGTGCCTCGCCACCAGCGCGACCCGCACCGCCGACTTCGACACCCTGAAGTTCCAGACCAAGGCCGGCGAGAAGTTCCGCCGCGGCCAGGTCCGCTACATCGGCTCGGGTGCGACCGGTAACCACGAGGGCGACCAGACGATCATCCCCTCGGACCACTTCACCTTCTCGAACATGATCCTTCCCGCGGGCTGCGTCGGCCCCGAGCACACCCACCCGGACGTCGAGGAGGCCTTCTTCGTCCTCGAGGGCCGGGTCGAGTTCTCCGTGCACGACGTGGAGGACGGCACCAAGACCGCCAGCCGCGTCCTCGGCAAGTACGACCTCCTCTGCGTCCCGGCCGGCGTCCCCCGCAGCCTGAAGACGGTCTCCGAGGAGGACGCCCGCATCTGCGTCATCATCGGCACCCGGAAGCCCGCCATCCCGAGCTACCCGGTCACCTCCGAGATGCACGGCGTCACCCGCGACTGATGACCGCTTTCGACGCCTCCGCCGCCGCCCGTCTCCTGCACACGCGGGAGGCGGGCGACGGCCCCCTCCTCCTCTGCCTCCACGGCATAGGCTCCAGCTCCGCCTCCTTCGCCCCGCAGCTCACGGCCTTCGCCGACCGCTACCACGTCGTCGCCTGGGACGCCCCCGGCTACGCCGCCTCCCCGGCCCTGCCTTCGGCCCCCGGCATGGACGGCTACGCCGACCTGGCCGCCGTCCTGATCGCGTCGCACGGCGCCCCGGCCGTCGTCCTCGGCATGTCCTGGGGCGGCGTCATCGCGATGCGCCTGGCCCAGCGCCACCCCTCCCTGGTCCGCGCCCTGATCCTCGGTGACAGCACCCGGGGCTCCGCCGCCACCCCCGAAAAGGCCGCCGCCATGCGCGCCCGAGGCCCCGAGCTGTCTTCGACGGGCCCTGAGACGTTCTCCGCCGTGCGAGCCCCGCGCCTCCTGCGCGCGACGGCCCCCGCCGCCGAGGTGGAGGCCGCCGCGAAGGCCATGGCCGCCGCCATCCGCCTCCCCGGCTACGCCCACGCCGCCGACTCCATGGCCGCCACCTACCTGGAGGGCTCCATGGGAGACATCACCGCCCACGCCCTCGTCCTCTACGGCGAACACGACCGAGTGACCGGCCGCCCGGAGAGCGAAGCGATCGCAGCCCAGATCCCCGGCGCCGCGCTGGCCGTCGTCCCCGACGCCGGCCACCTCGCCAACCAGGAGAACCCGGAAGCCTTCAACAAGGAACTCTCCGCCTTCCTGAGCACCCTCTAGACCCCGTGCCCGCCGAAAGGCGGGCACGGCTCCAACCAGGGCCGGTCCTTGCCAACGTCGCCAAGGACAAGCGCCCAGCCAAGGCCCCGGGCCTGTCAGCGCCGACAGGACCGGGGCCTTCCTCTTGCCCCCGCCGTTCAGATGCCCCGTCAGCGGCGGGGCTCGAAGGGCCGCCCGTGCTCCAGATAGAGCGTGCCGCCGGTGGCCCGCGCCACGCCCGCCTGCTGAACGCGCCGGGCCAGCCGCGCGATGGTGAGGGTGGGCACCTCCGAGAGGGGGTGGAACGCGATCGCGGCGATCTCACCGGGATCCAGCCGGATCTCGGAGATCAGGTCCGCACCGATCCGCCCCCCGTCGAACACGTAGAGGACCTTGTCGCCTTCGACGTCATCCGGCGCCCAGTCGGTGACGAGCAGCCGCCCGATGGGCGGGCTGATCCCGAGTTCCTCGCGGACCTCACGTACCGCCGCCTCCCAAGGCGTCTCCCCGCCCTCAACGTATCCGCCCGGAATATCCAGGTCGTCCTTGTAAGTGGGAACGACGAGCAGCACCCGATCCCACTCGTCGAAGAAGAGGACCCCGGCCGCGACGAAGGGCCGAGAACGCCCCGCACCCCAATCGGTACTCACGGCTTCGACCTTAGGCGGGCAGGGCACCCCTTCGCGGCACGCATCAGATCCAGGCTCCGCCGTCGAGGCCCACGGGCACGGTCGCGCGGTCCAGTTCGGCCCTCTCGCGCAGGACCCGCCGCTTCCCGTCGGGAACGTCCGGCCACGCTTCCCGCGTGACGGTGACGCCCCGGTAGACGGGCTCCCACCCGAGACCGTGGAACGGGCCCAGACCAGGAGCGTGCTTCTTGAGCGCGTGGAGGGACCGCCGGTGGAACCACTTGCTGACGGCGGTGATCCGCAGCCCCGCGGACAGCGCCTCCTGAACGTGCGGCGCGGCATTCTCGACGTTCTGCCAGGTGTTCGCGGAGACGTCTTCCACTCGGATCGCGGTGGCCGGGACGCCGCTCTCGACGAGCCTGCGACGGAACTCCTGTCCTTCGACGATGCCGGTGTGCCGGTTGACGCCGCCCGTCACGATGATCAAGGGGGCGAGGCCGAGCCGATGCCTCGCGGAGACGAGCGGAACGACGACGTCCGACTGATCGGTCCCGAAGACGAAGTGGGCTGTGGGGAGGTCGTCGGGGGGGCGGGGCGTGGATGTCGACCTCGGCGGCGATGACGGCGGCCTGGCCGGGTGAGATGTCGTCGGCGGTCATCGTGGGCTCCGGGCGGTCAGGGTGCGGGCGTGATGGGGGAGCTGCCGTGCTCCAAGGAGAGGGTGGTGCCCGTTGAGCGGGCGGTCTGGGCGGCGTGGAGGCGGCGGGCCAGGCGCGGGATGGTGAGGGTGGGGGCCGCGGAGATGGGGTGGAACTCGATGGCGGCGATCTCGGCGGGATCCAGATGGATCTTCGCGAGGTGCTCGTCGGTGAGGCGGCCCCCGTCGAAGATGTAGAGGAGCTTGTCGCCTTCGGCCTCGTTGGGGGCCCAGTCGGT
Source organism: Actinocorallia herbida (assembly GCF_003751225.1). Taxonomy (NCBI): domain Bacteria; kingdom Bacillati; phylum Actinomycetota; class Actinomycetes; order Streptosporangiales; family Thermomonosporaceae; genus Actinocorallia; species Actinocorallia herbida. The sequence continues at coordinate 7,282,550 of NZ_RJKE01000001.1, read as the reverse complement.
GATGAGGAGACGACCGATGGGCGGGGTGATGCCGAGTTCTTCGCGGACTTCACGTACCGCCGCTTCTGACGGGGTCTCGCCGTGTTCGACGTACCCGCCCGGAATCTCGCGATAATCCTTGTAGCTGGGGACGACGAGGAGCACGTGGTCCTGCTCGTCGAAGAAGAGGACTCCGGCGGCGACGACGGGACGCGAAAAGCTCGCGGTCGGATCGGTGGTCACTGCGGCGATGGCGGCCGCGCGGTCCGGGGTGATGTGATCCTCGGTCATCGGCTGGGCTCCGTGGGGGATTCGAAAGCGTGCCTCAGCTCCTGGTAGCGCGTGGAGTAGGTGGTGGTGGAGGCATTCGGGCCCGCAGCAGTGAGGGCTTCGGTGAGTTGTGCGGCGAGTTTGACGGTGGGCCAGGTGGGGTGGCCGGTGGTCAGGGCGGTGAGGCCGGTGTCGGCGGCTTGGCAAGGGTCGCCTGCACCGGCTTGAGCGAGGGCGAGGATGAGGAGGGAGCGGGCGTAACCGGGGAGGTCGCCGCCGTGGTGGTGGCCGGTGAGGAGGAGGGATGTGGCGGTGTAGGGCGGGTCCTCTGACGGGGTGATGGCGTAGACGCCGCTCTCGGGGACGCTCGTGGGGAGGGCGCACATGGCGGCCACGGCCTGTCGTCGGGCCTTGGCGGTCGCGGCTCTGTCCCCGGTCACGGCGGTGGCGCGCATGTACTGGGCGGAGAGTCTGGCGTGGGCGACGCTGCCGAGGGGCGCGTACCGCCGACCCTGGGCGGCGAGGTCTGCGGCCTGGTGGGGGAGGCGTTGGTAGTGGGCGATCATCGAGCGGGTGAGGTGGGACCAGCCCGTGAGTTCGCGGTGCCCGGCCTCGTCGCCGCGGCGTTCGGTGTCCGAGCACCAGAGGCGGGCGGTCGCGTGCTGCCCGAGGTTCTGTGCGGCGATCGCCAGGAGGCCGGACAGGCGCCCGCACTGGAGAGCGAGGTCGGCCTTGCGCGGGGTCTTTGTTCGGTCGAGGACGGCACCGCTGAAAGAGCGGATGGCGAGGAGTTCGTCGTAGGCCCCCGCGGGCGGGAGCGAGGGCAGCGCTCGGGCATAGTGCTCGACGAGTTCACCGAGGCTGTCGGCGATGGTCGAGGGGTTCCCGTCGCCTATGACGTCCAAGGCGTGAAGAACGGGCGGCAGAGCCGTCAGGGCGGCGGTCTTGGCGAGGAACTCCCGGCGCAGCACATCACTCACCTGCTCCCGTGGGCCCTGTGCGTCCTGGCAGGACTGTAGACCCGGCCCGAAGGCCGACGCAGGAGCCTCGCACAGGTGGCTGACGTCGATGCCCAGCGCGTGGGCCAGCGCGTCGAGCCAGGCGGTAGGGGTGCGTGCACCGCGTTCCAGCGACTGATTTCGTGCCGGGTGAGGGTTGTGACCCCGGTGATCAGGGAGAGCCCGGCGGCGAGCTGACCTTGTGAAAGCCCGGCTCGCTTCCTGTGGGCCACCATGCGTTCTGCCGAGAATTTGGTGTTTTCATGCACTTTCCGACCTCTGGCTCGTGGCCTGTGGGCCAGGTAGGGGCCAACGTCAGGGCGATGCGAGGCCCCTCCCATCGTGCCCCGATCACCGGTTACGTGACAGGTGAATCACCCAATGTCGCGACGAAACCGGGAGGACGCATGGGGCAAGCGCTGGAAGACCTGAGGCGAAAGTACGAGTCGCTTTGGGAGATTCGGGAGACGCGGGACTTTCTTACGGCTCGGCGGAGGGCGGGGCTTACGTGGGCGCAGATGGGGGCCGGGCTGCTGGCCACGGTCGTGGCTCCGACGCCGGAGGAGCTGGGGGAGTCGCTGGGAAGGCAGGATCGGATCGCGGAGGGGTTCGAGCGGGGCGTGTTGTGAAACCGGGCCCGCACCCGTGGGGGTGCGGGCCCGGGGGCTCTTCGCCGGGGTGGGTGGCGGGCGTCGTCGGCCGCCTGGGGCGTGGCGCGGCGAAGAGGTCGGGGGCTCCTAGGAGCGGGTGGTGGTCAATAGGGCTGCCAGGTCGTAGGCCGCGGTTCGGAGGGCTTGTTCTACTTCGGTGCGGCGGGCCGGGGTGGGGTCCAGGACGCCGGCGGGGGCGGCGAGGCTGATGGCGGCCACCGGGGAGCCGGGGGCGGGGACCACGGGGGCGGCTACGGAGTCGATGCCTGGTTCGTAGCCGGAGTGGCTCCAGGTGCAGGCGTTGTCGCCGGTGCGGGCGGCGGCGATGGCTCGGCCGCCGGTGGTGGCGTCCAGGGGGACGACGGTGCCTATTCCGATGTGGGAGACGAGGGGGGTGTCGGGGATGGAGCGGAGAAGGTAGGTGAGGTGGGTTTCGTTGGCTACGACCAGGTAAGCCGAGACGCCCAGGGTGGTGCTGAGGGCATCGAGGGCGCGTTGGCCCAGGGAGGTGAGGTCCTGGCCGGAAAGGGCGGAGGCGGCCAGGCGGAGCAGACGGGAGCCCAGGCGGTGGTCGGAGCCGGTGCGCTCCAGGACGCCGAGGTCTTCCAGGTCGGCGACGAGGCGCATGGCGGTGATGCGGTTGAGGCCGGTGGCGCGGGCCAGGTCGGAGAGGTTGGCGGTGCCGCCGCCGTCCGCGACGTGCTCCAGGAGGGTGAGGACGCGGGCGGCGGCGGAATCCTTCGGCGGCGTGGTCACGCGACCGGGACGGTCCAGGCGTCGTAGCCGTAGACCCAGTCGCCGGTGCCGGACTCCTTGAGCCAGGCGTTGTCGCGGGAGGAGATCTGGATGCGGGCGGTGCGCTCGCGGCGGGCGGCCTCGTAGGCGGCGAAGGCGGCGGGGAAGGCGTCGTGCGCGGCGATGGCGCGGGCGAGGACGACGCCGTCCTCGATGGCCTGGCCGGCGCCCTGGGCCATGAACGGCATCATCGGGTGGCTCGCGTCGCCCATCAGGGTCGCCCGGCCGACGGTCCAGGACGCCAGCGGGTCACGGACGTAGAGGGCGGACTTCAGGACCTCGTCGCAGGCCGCGAGGAGCTGCCGGGCCTCGGGGTGGAAGTCCCGGTAGAGCTCGCTCAGTTCGGCGACGTTGCCGGGCTGGGTCCAGGACTCCTCGTGCCACCCCTCCTGCGGGATCGTCGCGAAGATGAAGAGATCGCGGCCCCGGTTGAGGGGGAACGTCACGATCTGGGTGTCCTTGTCGGGGCCCCACCACTTGGTGAAGGCGTCCAGGTTGTCCACGCCCGCGAGGGTCTCGACGGGCACGACGGCCCGGAACGCGACGACACCGGTGAAGTCGGGGCTCTCCTTGCCGAACAGCGCGGTCCGGACGGAGGAGTGGATGCCGTCCGCGCCGATGACGGCGTCGTGCCGGGCGGTGGTGCCGTCGGCGAACTCCAGGGTGACGCCCTCGTCGTCCTGGGTGAGGCCGGTGACCTTGGCGGAGAACCGGATGGCCGAGGCGGGGACCGCGGCTTCCAGCGCGGTCATGAGGTCGGCGCGGTGCATGGTGAGCTGCGGCGCGCCGTACTGCTGCTCGGCGATGTCGCCCATCGGCAGCCGGGAGGTCTCCTCGCCGGTGTCGTAGGTGCGGCTGATCCGGTGGGTCGGGCGGGCCGCGGTCTCGCGGAGCGCGGCGCCGACGCCGAGGCCGTCGAGGGCGCGGACGGCGTTCGGGGTCAGGTTGATGTCGGCGCCGACCCGGGCGAACTTCGGGGCCTGCTCGTAGACGACGACCTCGTGGCCGAGCGCCCGCAGCGCGATCGCGGCGGCGAGGCCGCCGATGCCGGCGCCGCTGATGGCGATGGATCCCTGAGCGGTCATCCTGTTCTCCTTTGAACGCTTTGTTCAAAGAATGTTAGGACTAAGGTATCTTCCTATGCAAACCGGACGAAAAGGGGGATGCGGATGCGGGAGATCGTCGAGCGGCTGGCGGCCTGGCACCGGGCCGGTACGCGCTACGCCCTGGCCACCGTCATCGGCACGGGCGGCAGCGCTCCCCGGACGCCCGGTGCCGCCATGGCCGTGGCCGAAGACGGCGAGGCCGTGGGCAGCGTCTCCGGCGGATGCGTAGAGGGCGCCGTATACGAGCTGTGCCTGCGCGCTCTGGAGACGGGGGAGCCGGCCCGGGAGACCTTCGGCTACTCCGACGACACCGCTTTCGCCGTCGGCCTGACCTGCGGCGGGACCATCGAAGTGCAAGTCCAGCCGACGCCCCCCGCCCCCGTCATCGCCGCCGTCGAAGCGGCCCTGGCCGTAGGCCGCCCCATCGCTGTCGCCCATCTCCTCGACGGCTCCGGGTCGACCCTCGCCATCACGGCGGACGGGTTCCACGGGACCACCGGCGAGCCCGACGTGGACACGGTGATCGGATCCGAGGCCGCCGCCATGCTCGACGCCGGCGCCACCGGCATCCGCGATGTCCGGTGCCGTCCGGGTCTGGAGGTCTTCGTCTCCTCCTTCGCCACCCCGCCCAGGCTCCTGATCTTCGGCGCGATCGACTATGCCGCGTCCGTCGCCTCCCTCGGCCGCTTCCTCGGCCACCGTGTGACGGTCTGCGACGCCCGTCCCGTCTTCGCGACCCCCGCGCGGTTCCCCGACGCCCACGAGGTCGTCTGCGACTGGCCGCACCGCTACCTCGCCGCCACGGCGGTGGACTCCCGGACCGCCGTCGTCGTTCTCACCCACGACGCGAAGTTCGACCTCCCCCTGCTGGAGGTCGCCCTGCGCCTGCCCGTCGGCTACGTCGGCGCGATGGGCTCGCGCCGCACCCACGCCGAGCGCCTCGCCCGGCTGCGCGAGGCGGGCCTCACCGATGACGAGCTGGCCCGCCTCCGCTCGCCGATCGGCCTCGACCTGGGCGCCCGCACTCCCGAGGAGACCGCGGTGTCGATCGTCGCGGAGATCGTCGCGGCCCGCAGGGGCGGCCCTGCCCTTCCGCTCACCGCCACCACCGGACCGATCCACCGGGATCGGCTCGCCACGGCGCACTGAGTTCTCGCATGCTTCCAGTCGGCTTTGCGGGATCGGCCAGGAAAGCATGGCGATCTGGTGCAAATTGCCATGAACGTGGAGAAAGCCGATGACGCAGACGGTGCCGTCACTCGGGGTCTTTCGAGAACGACGTGCGGAGCCGCTGGGACCTCCTGGGCCGGCACACCCTCCGCCGCCTGGCCGACGGCCAGGCCCCTGCGAACTGCTCGGCGTGCGTCCCCTCGGCCCCGTCCTCGGCGCCGCGAGCACGCACCCCGGCCAGTACGCCGAACTGCCGGGCGACCGGGTGTGCTGCAAGGACGGCTGGAAGACCGTCACGTGCCGCGCGACTTCGACGTCGAGAGCCGCCTGGCCTACGCGGTGGGCGAGAGCGTCCTGTTCGCGGATGGTGACCGGTACCGCGCCGGGACGGGCGCGTCAGGCCGGGGGAGGGGCCCAGTTCGGGGACGGGTGTAGGCCCGGGATCGGGTCGGCGGGAAGGGTGGACGGGCGGGGGCCGGTCGTCCGGGTGAAGTCGAGGGTGGTGCCGCCGAAGTCGGTGCCGGTGAAGACGAGGGACTGGTCGGTGAGGGAGGCGTCGGGGAAGTCGAGGGAGCCGGCGGTGAGGGACGCGCGGCCGAAGTCGGCGGTCCCGCCGGTGAAGGCGGCGCGGCGGAAGGCAAGGGAGGCACCGGTCAGGCGGGACTCGTAGAAGGTGACCTTGCCTCCGGAGAAGACCGCGCGGGAGAAGTCCAGGACGCCGCCGGACAGGTCGGTGTCCCAGACGTTGACGTCACCGCCCGAGAAGCGCGCGTCCTTGAAGTCCACCAGGCCGTCGGTGACCGCGGCCTTCCCGAAGTCGGCGAGCCCCCCGGTGAAGGCGGCCCCGACGAAGCCGACGACGGCCCCGCCGAACGCGGCCTCCCAGAAAGTGATCTTTCCCCCCGAAAGGAGCAACCCACCGAAGTCGACGATCCCGGTCCGCAGGTCGGCCTCCCACAGGTTGATCGTGCCGCCGGAGACCTCGGTCTCCTCAAAGGAGAGGGTTCCGCCGGTGAACTTGGCCTTGCCGAGGTCCACGAGCGCTTGGCCGCTCACCCGCGCGCCCTTGAACTCGACGATCCCGCCCGCGAACTCCGCCTCCCAGAACGTGATCTTCCCGGCGCTTGCCTCGGCCCCGCCGAAGTCGATCTCCCCGTCGAGGAAGCGGCTCGCCCAGAGGTCCACGGTGCCGCCGGTGAACCGGGCGTTCCACAGGTTGACGGCGGCGCCGGAGAACTCGGCATGGGTGAGGGAGACGGTGCCGGACGCGAACTCGGCGTTCTGGAACGTGACCGTGCCGCTCGAGAAGACCGCGCCGGACAGGTCCCCGCCGTCGAAGACGACGTCGGTGAAGTCGAAGTCCCTGCCCTGCCAGGAGCGCCGGTCACGGGCGGGCAGCCGCAGGTGCGCGCCGACGAGCCGGATGACCGTGTGCCGCACCTCCCGTTCCGCCCGGTAGGCGCGGTGCGCCCGCGCGTCGGACGGGTCGGGCTCCGGCTCGTACGGGAGGCGGAGGTAGGCGCAGAGCACGTCGATGCATGTCTGGCGCAGGTCCGGCGCGTCGTCGGCGATCCCGGCCAGCGCCTGGACGGCCCCGAGGCGGACCGCCGTGGACGCGTCCCCGAGCTGGGCGACCGCCGCGGTGAACCGGTCGTTGGTCTGCCCGCGCGCGGCCAGTTCGACGTTGTCGGCGGCGGCCTGCGCGGTCCGTCTCGCCGACGCGGCGTTGGCCGCCGTGTAGTAGACCGCGACGACCGCGAGCACCCCCGTCGCGAGCCCTACGATCCGGCTCCGCGCCTTGTCGAACGCCTCGAGCTTGTCCTTGTCCGCCTCCGACACCAGATCCTTGTCCGTCACGTCCACCCCGTACAGGTGCGCCAGCACCCACCCGGGCTCCAGCAGCGCCGCCACCATCGCGACGAGCCCGACCACCCCCACCACCGCGAGCCCCCACCGCCCCCACCGCCACCCACCGGACTCCGCTTCCACCATAAAAACCAACGATAAAGACAGAACCCCCCGCCCGTCCCGCACCACTCCGCACCATCCCCCCGACCGCATCCGGCCGCGCGCCACCGGCCCGGCACGCGGACGCCCCGGCGAAGCCGGGCTCGTCAAGTGGCCGGGTGGCGGGCCCGATGAGGACGACCCGGTCCAGCGCCGGGCGGGGCTCACGGGCGGTGGGTGTGACGTGCATTTCACGTGGGTGAAATCGGGGGGGCCTAGTTTGCGATCATGGACAAGATGCGTGCGATGGAGCTGGTGCTGGAGGCGAAGTCCATGAAGGGGCTGACGTTTTCCGAGATCGCGGAGGCGGTGGACCGGCACACGGTGTGGACGACGTCGGCGCTGCTCGGGCAGCAGCAGATGAGCATGACCGAGGCGGACGCGGTGGTGGACCTGCTGGGCCTGGACATGGACGTCGCGCGGGCGCTCCAGGCGCCGGCCGACAAGGGGTCGCTGGACGGGCCGGTGCCGACCGATCCGCTGATCCACCGGTTCCACGAGATCGTGCAGGTGTACGGCACGACGCTGCGGTCGGTGATCCAGGAGGAGTTCGGCGACGGGCTGATGAGCTCGACCGACTTCCGGATCGACGTCGAGCGGATCGCGGACCCCGCCGGAGATCGCGTACGCGTCATCCTGGACGGAAGGTTCGAGCCCTACCGGAAGTGGTGAAACCCGTCAGGAGTGGCTGAGCGCGTGGCGCGGGCCCGAGGCGGGACGGGTGAGGGCCGCCCGATAGCGCTGCACGATGATCTCGGCGAGCTCCGGAGCCGCCCCGAGCACGGGGGAGACCGCGCAGGCGCCCGCCTCCTCCGCCGCGGTGCGCACCTTGTCGGCGAAGTAGCCGGGCGCGAGGAAGTACGACGCGACCGCGACGCGCGGGGCGCCCGCGTCGTATAGCGCGCTGATCGCGTCCGAAGGGGTCGGCGCCGTGGCCGAGGCGTAGGCGGGCCGCACGTCGTACCAGCCGCGCCGCCGCCAGTCCGCGGCCATCGACGCGATCACGGCGTTCGCCGACGGGTCGGACGACCCCGCCGAGACCAGCACCACGGCCGTGTCGGGGGAGGGCGTGACGTCGACCTCGGCGAGCCGCCGCTCCAGCGCGTCGCACATCAGCGGGTGCGGCCCGAGGGTCCCGGTGACGCGCACCGACAGGCGCCGGTTGCGCCGCCGTGCCGTCTCCAGCACGCCGGGAATGTCGATCTTGCTGTGATAAGCCTCGGTGAGCAGCAGCGGCAGCACCACCGCCGAGTGCACGCCTTCCAGCACGTGCACGGGCGACGGCGCGGCGTGGTCCAGGTAGGACGCCCGGACGTTCACGCCCCGCGCGCGCACGAGGTCGAGGAGGGACTCCACGGTCGCGGTCGCCCGCGGGTCACGTGACCCGTGCGCGACCGCGACCAGGGGAGGCCTCAGAGATGAATGCCGCATTCGACCTTGCCAAGACCGGCCCAGCGGCCGCTGCGCGGATCGGCGCCCGGCTCGACCCGCGAGGTGCAGGGCTCGCAGCCGATCGACGGGTAGCCGTCGTAGTGCAGCGGGTTGACGAGGATCCCGTTGTCGGCGATGTAGTTGTCGACCTCGTCCTCGGTCCAGTTGAGGATCGGGTTGACCTTGACCATCTGCCGCCGCCGGTCCCACTCGACGACCTTCATGTCCTTGCGCGAGCTGGTCTCGTCCCCGCGCACCCCGGTGAACCACGCCATGTAGCCCTCCAGCGCCCGGCCGAGCGGCTCGACCTTGCGCAGGTGGCAGCACAGGTCCGGGTTGCGGCCGTGCAGGCGCGGCCCCAGGTCCCGGTCCTGCTCGGCGACGGTCCGCGACGACGTCACATTGATGACGTTCACCGGATAGACCGCCTCGACGGCGTCGCGGGTGCCGATCGTCTCCACGAAGTGGTAGCCGGTGTCGACGAACAGCACGTCCACGCCCGGGCGGACCTTGGAGACGAGGTGGATGAGGGCCGCGTCCGACATCGAGGAGGTGAGGCAGATCCGGTCGCCGAACGTCGCCGACGCCCACTGGACGATCTCCAGGGCGGAGGCATCGGCGAGCGCGGCGGCTGCCGAGTCGACGATGTCCTCCAGGGACAGGGAGGGGCGTGCGTCGACCTTCGCCTGGTCCAACACCGTCACTGGGGGGCTCCAATCCCGAGGAAGCTCAAACGGAACTTGCGGGCACAGGCCCGGCAGTGCCAGGTCCCGTCCCCCTCGAAGGGAACAAGGTCTTCTTCACCGCAGTACGGGCAGTAGAACGGGGCCGCTCGCTCGCTCATTCCCGCCTACTGAAGATCTGCTTCGTCGGCGTGCTGCACCCACTGGGCGAAGGTCTCGCCCTCGGTGCGCTGGTCGTCGTACTTGCGCACGACCCGCTCGACGTAGTCGGTGAGCCCGGCGGAGGTGGTCTTCAGGCCGCGCACCTTCTTGCCGAAGGTGGTGCCCAGCTGGCCGCCGAGGTGGATCTGGAAGCCTTCGACCTGGTTGCCGTCCTCGTCCAGGACGAGCTGGCCCTTGAGGCCGATGTCGGCGACCTGGATGCGGGCGCAGGCGTTCGGGCAGCCGTTGACGTTGATCGTCAGCGGCTGGTCGAAGTCCGGCAGGCGCTTCTCCAGCTCGTCCATGAGGTCCATGGCGCGCTGCTTGGTCTCCACGATGGCGAGCTTGCAGTACTCGATGCCGGTGCAGGCCATGGTCTGGCGGCGGAACACCGACGGGCGGACCCGCAGGTCGTGCGCCTCGAGCTCGGCCGCGAGCGCCTCGGTGTTCTCCTCCGGAACGTCCAGGATGACCATCTTCTGCTCGGCGGTCGTCCGGGTGCGGCCCGAGCCGTACTTCTCGGCGAGGCTCGCGATCACGTGCAGCTTGTCGCCGTTGACCCGGCCGACCCGCGGCGTGAAGCCGACGTAGAAGTTGCCGTCCTGCTGGCGGCGGATGCCGACGTGGTCGCGCTGCGCCTTGGGCGCGGCGGGCGCGGGGCCGTCGGGCAGGGCGTAGCCCAGGTACTCGTCCTGGAGGACCTGGCGGAACTTCTCCGCGCCCCAGTCGCTGATCAGGAACTTGATCCGGGCGCGGTGCCGCAGGCGGCGGTAGCCGTAGTCCCGGAAGACCGAGATGACGCCCTTCCAGACCTCGTGGACGCGCTCGGGCGAGACGAAGACGCCGAGGCGCTTGGCGAACATCGGGTTGGTGGACAGGCCGCCGCCGACGAACAGGTCGTAGCCGACCTCGCCCGCCTCGTTGACGACGCCCACGAACGCGATGTCGTTGATCTCGTGCACGGTGCAGTGCGAGGAGCAGCCGGAGATCGCCGACTTGAACTTGCGCGGCAGGTTCGAGAACTCCTTGGACCCCAGGTAGCGGTCCAGGACGTCCTGGATCTGCGGCTGGCCGTCGATGATCTCGTCCTCGGCGATGCCGGCGAGCGGGCAGCCGATGATGACGCGGGGGGAGTCGCCGCAGGCCGTCATGGTGGACAGGCCGACGCTGTGCAGCTTCTCCCAGATCGCCGGGACGTCCTCGATGGCGATCCAGTGGTACTGGATGTTCTGCCGGTCGGTGATGTCGGCGGTGCCGCGCGCGTAGTCGTTGGAGATGTCGGCGAGCACCCGCAGCTGGGCGGCGCTGAGCTGGCCTCCGTCGATGCGCACCCGCATCATGAAGTACTTGTCGTCGAGCTCTTCCTCTTCGAGGAGGCCCGTCTTGCCGCCGTCGATCCCGGGCTTGCGCTGGGTGTAGAGGCCGTACCACCGGAACCGGCCGCGCAGGTCGGCCGGGTCGATCGAGTCGAAGCCGCGCTTGGAGTAGATGTCGATGATCCGACTGCCCACGTTGAGCGGGTCGTCGTTCTTCTTGCTCTCTTCGTTTTTGTTCAGCGGCTCGCGGTATCCGAGGGCCCACTGGCCCTCACCACGCTTACGGGGTGGCACGGCGCGCGTCTCCCAGAGGTCGTTTTCATTGGAGCGGAGGAACGCATGGCAGGCCGGACGTGCTCGACATTGAGCGAAAAAGAGGTCGCCGGTAAGCCACGGTCCCGGAATGAGTCGTCGGGCGTGGTCTGGGCGTTACCGACAGATGGCGCTGCGGACCCGGAGGAAGTCCACGTGCCGGCGAGTCACCAGCAACGGGTCGGAGGCAGCAGTCATGCCATGACTTTGACACGCGGTAGCGGCCGTTGTCCAGCCGCGTCCGGCATGTGGACAGGCGAGAACGATCATCTTCACCCCTGCCTGACCCAGTTCAGGGGTGCTTCGTCGACGGGTTCCGCGGGGGACTGGTGCTGGCAGTCGCACCAGGTTCCACCGGGGCAATCCTCGTGGTGACGGTTTCGGCACTGAGGGCAGATCATGCTCTAGTGTCACCTATCGTGACGAGTGTCCGATACCACAGTGGTGTGTCGGACATCATAGGCCGCCAGGCGGCCGAACCCGCGGCACGAACGATCGAGTTAGAGCGAGAGCGAATGATCCGGGTACGCGACCCCCTACGGTGTTGTCCGTGACGTCAGCCGTCCCGCGGGTGGTGGAGTCCCCCGCGTCCCCGCCAGCCCGCCGCGCCACCGCTCTGCTGCGCGTGCTGTGGCTCCTGGTGAAGGGGACGTCGGTCACCGCCTTCAACTACCGGATCACGGGTCTCGCCGCGGAGGCCGCCTTCTGGGCGCTGCTGTCGCTGCCGCCCCTGGTCCTGGGCCTCATCTCCAGCGTCGGCCACATGCGCGGGCTGCTGGGGCCGGAGACGGTGGGGGAGATCAGCAACTGGATCATCGCCAAGTCGCGCGCGTTCCTCACCGAGCCCGCCGTGGACAGCGTGGTGGAACCCCTGGTCGACGACGTCGTGCGCGGCGAGAAGATCGCGATCATCTCGGTCGGCTTCCTCACCTGCCTGTGGGCGGGATCGCGCGCGATGAGCGTCTACGTCGACACGATCACCATCACCTACGGGCTCGACGGCGTCCGCGGCGTCGTCCGGACCCGGCTCCAGGCCTTCCTGCTCTACATCGTCGGCCTCTTCGTGGCGGTGCTGGTGATCCCGTTCATGATCCTCGGTCCGGCGCTGGTGCGCAGCACGATCCCGGCGAGTTCCCGGCTGCTCTCCTTGCTTTACTGGCCTTTCACCGTCCTCCTATTGATCCTTTTTCTCGCGCTGCTCTACCACCTGAGCGTCCCGGTGCGCACGGCCTGGTGGCGCGAGATGCCGGGGGCCGTGGTGGCCATGGTCTTCTGGGTCGCGGGCAGCGTCCTTTTGCGGATCTACCTTTCCGGGACCGTGAGCGGGGTGTCGGTGAGCGCGTCCCTGACGGCCCCGATCGCCTTCATGGCCTGGTTGTACGTCACGGCGTTCGCCGTCCTGGTGGGGGCGTGCCTGAACGCCGAGGTCGACAAGCTCTGGCCCAGCGTCAGCACGTCAAGGGCCCGCGCCGCGGCATTGGTAAAGAATTCGGGCCCCATTCACTAATCCGGCAAAGTTCGCTTAACCTTGCGTTTTATGACGGCCCTCCCTCTCCATGCCCCTACCGGCGAAGCCCGTATCCGCACGGTCACGGGCCCCGCCCAGCTCTCCGCCCTGACCGGCCGCGTCCTCTCCCGCGAGCACCTGCGCATGGACCTGCGCTGGCCGGTGCGGGCGGAGTCCGACCCGCACCGCTGGCTCGACGAGGAGCTGCACGTCGCCGCCGAGCTGACCGCGCTGCGCAAGGAGCACGAGCTGGGCCTGGTCGTCGACCTCACCTGCCTCGGCATGGGTCGCGACGCCTCCGCGCTGGCCCGCATCTCCGCGGCCAGCCGGGTCGCGGTCGTCGCCTCCACGGGCTACTTCGCGGACCCGTTCCACCCCGTCGCCATGGCCGACATGGACCCCGAGCAGATCGCCGAGCGGCTGATCGCCGAGATCGGGTTCGGCATGGACGGCACCAGCGTCCTGCCGGGCGTCATCGGCGAGGTCGGCGTGTGGGGCGAGATCCCGACCCCCGGCGAGGACAAGGCCCTGCGCGGCGCCGCCCTCGCCGCCCTGGAGACCTCCCTTCCCATCGCCACCTACGGCCGGCCCGGGCTGGCCCAGCTCGAGGTGCTCCTGGACATGGGCGTCGCCCCCGAGCGGATCGCGATCGGCCAGCAGGCCGACGGCGCGGACCCCGCGGTGCACCGCAAGATCGCCGAACTCGGCGCGTACGTGTCGTTCGGCGACGTCGCCCACTCCGGCGACGCCTCCCTGCGGCATGCCCTGGAGCTGATCGAGGCGGGCCACGCCGACCGGCTCCTGATCGGCTCCGGCGTCACCCGGCAAAGCCACATCGCGCACTACGGCGGTCCGGGTTTCGGCGCGGTCCTCACCGAGTTCGTGCCGGCCCTCCGCCTGTGCGGTGTGGACGACGCGACCCTCGGCCTGCTCACCCGGGAGAACACCCTGCGCTGGCTGTCCTCGCGGCTGTAGCCGCGCGGGCGCGCCGCGGAGTGCGGAATCCGTTTCTTTCTCTCCCGCGGATGTGTCCCCGCGATGTGAGCGCGACCACGAGACGTGTAACACAAAAGGCCCTCCGATGGAGGGCCTTTTCGCATTTCCCGAGTCCCACGTCACAGATCGTTGTGCGAAGAACCAAGGGTCAGGGGAACGGCGGCGCGCGCCGATCCGTGGCGTGGAACGCAAACGGCCTCGCGCAATGCGAGGCCGGAGGCGCATCTGTGGTGCCGGGGTTAACGGCGGCCGATCTTTACGCGGCGTTGGCGCGACGCATGCGGCGGCGACGCTCGGAAGCGCGCTCGTCCTCGTTCAGTCCGCCCCACGTGCCGTACTTCTCCGGACGGGAGACGGCGTAGTCCAGACACTCCGAGCGGACGGGGCAGCCCATGCAGACCTGCTTCGCCTTGCGCTCTCGGATCTCCCGCTCGGGCTGACGCTCGCCGTCGGGGCCGAAGAAGAGCACAAGGTCTTCCCCCCGGCACGCGGCGGCGTCCTGCCAGCCCCAGCTGGGACGGGGGAGGTTAGCCTGCCGACGTACCTGAGCCATGAAACACCCACCTCAGTTGATTTCTGAGCAAATAAGGACATAGACGTTGCCGACGCTTGGTAGCGTCAAAATTTTCAACGTCCGGAGTTGCCGCTGTGTTCCCTATGATGGGTGAGCCCGCGGCGCAGCATCCCCACTGAATGGGGCCTCGCAGAGATTACACGAGGGCCGCCTCGCTGTGAAGGGCCAGGTCCCTCATTTGGTATGTCTCGACCGTCTCATCGCAGTCGTGACCGCAGCCACCGAGGCTGCTCACCAGTTCAACCGTGCCGTACCACACGTTTCCGGCGGCTGTGACCCTCGTCATATAGGGGCCGGTACCGGTGACGGATATTACCCTGACTTGGTCCAGACCGAGCAATCCGGTGTGCGCCCGGACGAAGTGCTCGGCGGCCTGGGCGGGCTCGGGGATGCCCGCGCGGCCGCGCAGCCGGTCCAGCACGACCTCGCCGCGCAGGTAGGCGTCCACGGCCTCGCGCGCGGTCTCTCCGTCCAGGGCGCCGTAGTAGATGCCGTGCGGCAGGCACACGAGGTTGGCCGCGTACCTGTCGCCGCCCACGTGGCTCGTCTCCCAGACCAGGTCGCCGTATCCGGCCGCGAGGCCGCGAGCGAGCGGGGTGCCCGTCCGGGCGCAGCACGCGTTGCGCTTGGCGTGCGTGCACACCAGCAGCAGCGGCTCCAGGGTGGGTTCGCCGAAGCCGGGACGACGGCCGAGCGCCACCGCGGCGAGGTCGAGATCGTCGAGTTCGGCCATGTCGGAGACCACGCGGGTCTCCAGCCACGGGTTCTCCCCGGACCAGCCGACGTAGACGCGCAGGGGAGGGGTCTGGGCGCGGCGGCCGCTGCGGCGGATCAGCTGCGGGCGCACGCCGTGCGCGATCGCCCGGTCGATCACCGGCAGGCCCAGCTCCTCGATCTTGCGCGGCCAGGGGCCGGAGTGCTCGATGAGGAGCCAGGAGTTGGCCTTCGTCGTCGCGCTCGCCAAGCAGGGCTTCTGTCCCAGATGACCGCCTGGGCAGTGCTCACACGAGACCGAGCGTGACAAAGGAAGGACCTCCCCCGAGCAATAGTTAGGACACCCTAACCTAACTTGTCCTTCCCCTGCCACCCCCGGTGACACACCTCCGCGGCTTGGAAGTTTCGTTCAGAAATACGCCCTGGCCAGCGGCAGGGCTCGCGCGCGATCGGCATCGGACAGACCCAGCCGGGTCCTGCGGTCCACCAGGTCGGTCGGGTCGAGCGCGCCTTCATGCCGGACCGCCCACGCCCACTCGATCCGCAGATGGGGACGCCCCGTGACGATCGGCTCCAGCAGCGACGGGTCCGAGGCGGCGAGTTCCGCCATCGCCGACGCCTCCGCGCCGTACCGGCGGACGAGCCGCGACGGGGCCTTGATCCTGGCGAGCTCGCCGAGGGAGGCGGCGCCGACGAGGGGCAGAGAGGCCGTGGGGGAAGGGGTGGCGGTGAGCCCGAGGGCGTCCACGGTGTCCTCGGCCATCCTGCGGTACGTCGTAAGCTTGCCTCCGACGACCGTCACGATCCCTTCTGGGGACTTCAGGACCGCGTGCCTGCGGGAGATGTCGGCGGTGGTGCCTTCGGCGTCGAGGAGCGGCCTGAGGCCCGCGAAGGCCCCGAGCACGTCGGACCTCCGGACCGGGACGTCGAGGACCGTGCCGAGGAGGTCGAGGAGGAACCCGATGTCGGACTCGGGCGCGGTCGGGACGTCCGGGATGTCGTCGACGGGCTCGTCGGTGAGGCCGACGTAGACACGGCCGTCGTCCTGGGGGAGGACCAGGGCGAACCGGTTCAGGGTGCCCGGGATGGGGAGGTGCATGCCCGTCCGCATCCCGCCGAAGACCAGCCCGTCCAGGACGAGGTGGGTGCCGCGAGACGGGCGCAGGGTGACGCCCGGCACGAGCGATCCCGCCCAGACGCCGGCGGCGTTGACCACCCGGCGGGCGCGCAGGTCGTGCTCGGCGCCGGTCAGCTCGTCCCGCACACGGACGCCCTCGCCCGTCGCCTCCAGCGCGCGGCAGCGGGTGATGATCCGGGCCCCGTGCCCGGCGGCCGTGCGGGCGATGGCGGTGACCAGGCGGGCGTCGTCGTGGAGCTGGCCGTCCCACGACAGGAGGCCGCCGCGCAGCCCCGCGGGGCGCAGCACGGGCGCGGTCCGCAGCGTCGCGGCGGCCGACAGCCGGGACGGGCCGGGCAGCACGCCCCGGGGCGTGCCCGCGCTCATCCGCAGCAGATCGCCCGCGCGCAGGCCGATCCCGGTGAGCAGCTCGCTCCGGCGCGAGACGAGCGGGGTCAGCGGCAGCACGAACGGCATCCGGCGGGTCAGATGCGGGGCCGTGCGGGTCATGAGGATCCCGCGCTCGATCGCGCTCTCGCGGGCCACGTCGACCTGGCCGGAGGCGAGGTAGCGCAGGCCGCCGTGGACGAGCTTGGAACTCCACCGGGAGGTGCCGAAGGCGAGGTCGTGGGCGTCGATCGCGGTGACCTTGAGGCCGCGCGCGGCGGCGTCCAGGGCGACGCCCGCCCCGGTGACGCCGAGGCCGATCACCAGGACGTCGGCGACCTCGCCGGAGGCCGCGGCGAGGTCGCCCGCGCGTCGGGCGGCGTTGAGGGAAGTGCTCATGGGGTGCTCGCTCAAGGTCAGGGCGCCAAGGTGCGGTCGAGGATGCGGCGGAGTTCGGCGTCGAAGGCCGCCGGGGAGAGATCGCCTTCCCCGGCCATCGTGGGGAGGGACAGCGCGAAGCCCTGGACGACCAGGAGAAGCGCGCGCGCTTGGAGCGGCGTGGAGCCGGGGCGTATGGAGCCGTCCGTGTGCCCGTGCTCCAGCGCGTCCTCTATGAGGTCGAGGAACGCCTCCTGGCTCGCGCCCGTACGGGTGAGCAGGTAGGGGAGCAGGAGTTCGGGATCCACTTCGAGGATCTTGCGCAGCAGCGGGTGCGCCCGGAAGGCGACGGTGCCGCGCACGAGCGTCTGCACGAGACGGCTCCTGGCGTCGCCGGACGGGTCCGCCTCGAGCACCGAGGCGGCCAGCGCCAGCCATTCGCGGGTCATGAGGTCGCCGACGATCGTCCGCACGTCGGGCCAGCGGCGGTAGAGCGTCATCCGGGAGACTTCCGCGCGGCGCGCGATGTCGGTGAGCGTGGTGCGGCGCACCCCGACGGCGAGCACGCAGTCCCGAGCCGCGTCGAGCACCGCGTCGTTGGTGGGCGCGGCCCCGGAGGCGCCGTGGCCGGTGTTGTGACGAACTGACGTCATGTGTCACAGTGAACCACATCCGACGGTCCCGGCGAACGAGGAGCGAGCATGTCCGAACCTGAGATCTCCTGGTCGGGATGGGGCGACCCGGCCCAGGCGGCGCCGCTCCCCGAGAAGATCACGACCCTGCTGCGCGATCTCCTGGGCGTCAAGCCCCGCGAGGCCGCGCCCGTCGCGCTGGCGGACCTCGCGCCCCGGCCGTCGCGGCTCTCCGCGGCGGCGCTCCGGGCACTCGGCGAGGTCGCCGTCGTGCGGACCGACGCGGAAAGCCGGGTCAGGCACACGCGCGGCAAGTCGACGCCCGACCTTCTGGCGCTCCGGAGCGGCGACGTCTCGGCCGCGCCGGACGCGGTCGTGCTGCCCGACGGGCACGACGCGGTGGTCAAGGTGCTGGAGCTGGCCACTGAGCACGGGTTCGCGGTCGTCCCCTTCGGCGGGGGAACGTCGGTGGTGGGCGGGCTCGCCCCGGACGACAGCGGATTCGCCGGATTCGTCGCCCTGGATCTGCGGCGTCTCGACCGGCTCGTCGCCGTCGACCCCGTCAGCCGGACCGCGACCCTGGAGCCGGGCCTGCGCGGCCCGCGCGTCGAGGAGCTGCTCGCCGAGCACGGGTTCACCCTCGGCCACTTCCCGCAGTCGTTCGAGTGGGCGAGCGTCGGCGGGTTCGCCGCGGCCCGCTCCAGCGGCCAGTCCTCCGCCGGATACGGGCGGTTCGACGAGAACGTCGTCGGGCTGACCGTCGCCACGCCCACCGGGACGCTCACCCTGGGCCGGGCGCAGAAGTCGGCGGCCGGGCCCGACCTGAGGCAGCTCGTCCTGGGCTCGGAAGGGGCCTTCGGGGTGATCACCTCGGTCACCGTCCGGATCCGGCCGGTTCCCGAGGTGAAGAAGTATGAAGGGTGGCGGTTCGCGGACTTCGCCACCGGGTCGCGCGCGCTGCGCCGGATCATCCAGGACGGGCCCGTTCCCACGGTCCTGCGGCTGTCCGACGAGACCGAGACGCTGGTCAACCTCGCCCAGTCCGGCGCCATCGGGGAGGAGGGCGGCTCAGGGTGCCTCGCGATCGTGGGGTTCGAGGGCGAGCCGCGAGACGTCGCCGATAGGCGGGCCCGCGTACGGGAGATCCTGATCGAGGAGGGCGGCACCGACCTCGGCGAGGGCCCCGGCGACGGCTGGGCGCACGGCAGGTTCGCCGCCCCCTACCTGCGCGATTCCCTGCTGGACGTCGGCGCGTTCGTCGAAACCCTGGAGACGACGACCTTCTGGTCGAACATCCCGGCCCTGTATCAGGCGGTGCTGGGGGCATTGCCGGGCCATCTGGTGATGTGCCACATTTCGCACGTGTATCCCTCGGCAGCCTCGCTGTACTTCACGATCGTCACCCCCGACATCGACTGGGACACCGCCAAGCCCGCGGTGAACGCGGCGATCCTGGCGGCAGGCGGCTCGATCAGCCACCACCACGGCGTCGGCACCGACCACCGCGCCGCGTACGCCGAGGAGATCGGCCCGCTCGGCGTCGAGATCCTGCGCGCGGTCAAGGCGCGCGTCGACCCTGCCGGGGTGCTCAACCCGGGCGTGCTGATCCCGTGAGGTCGTTCACCGCGGTCGTGAACCCGACGGCCGGAGGCGGGTCGTCGGCCCAGGCGCTGTTCGGCCTCGCCCGCCTCCTGCGTGACGCGGGCGCGTCCCTCCAGGTCGACTACAGCCGGGACCTTCGGCACGCCGCGGACCTCGCGAGGCAGGCCGCGGCCCGGGGCGACACAGTGCTGGGCGTAGGCGGCGACGGCATAGCCGGGACGGTAGGGGGAGCCCTCGTAGGCACCGGTGCGGAGTACGCCATCGTCCCGGCCGGACGCGGCAACGACTTCGCTCGTCAGCTGGGCCTTCCCACCGAGCCTTCGAAGCTCGCCGAACTGCTGCTCCACGGCGAGGCGCGGCCGACGGACGCCATCGAGGCCGGGGGAGAGGCCGCCCTGGGCAGCGTCTACGCGGGTGTGGACGCGCTGGCGAACGCCCACGCGAACAGGACATGGCTCAAAGGCAAGGCGTCTTACACGTGGGGCGCCGTCAGGGCTTTCGCGTCATGGAAGCCCGTCACCTACACCGTGACGGTCGACGGAGAGCGGCTGGAACGCGGGGCCTACACGGTGGTGGCCGCCAACTCCGGCTACTACGGCTACGGCCGGAAGATCGCCCCCATGGCGTCGGTCGACGACGGGCTCCTCGACATCGTCATCATCAAGCACGCCTCCCGGCGGATGTTCCTGACCGTCATGCAGGAGCTGGAGAGCGGCGCCCACATCCGGCGGCCCGAGGTGGAGACCCTTCGCTGCGCCGAGATCCACATCGCGTCCTCCCGGCCGCTGCCTTACGGGTGCGACGGCGAACTCCCAGGCTGGCTCCCCGTCACCGTCCGCGCGCTGCCCTCCGCGCTCAATATCATCCGGCCGTGAATCCGGCGTGTCCCACATGGTGGGACGGCGTCGCGCGTCAGAGGGCCCGGCCGGCCGTCGGCGGTCGCGCAGCTCCACGCCGCGGACCGCCGGTTCGCGTCTCACATATCGAGACGTTCGGGTCTGGGTGCGGCCGCGTGCCCGCGGTGCCGTGAAACACGGTTGTTCCTTGAAGTTTGTACGATCCGGGCCCCGGCGCGATCCATCAGCCGAGAGGAGCGGATCCCTTGACCGACACGCACGACAAGGCGCCAGAGCCGCCGACGGGGTCCACCGCCCCGCGCGGAGCCACCGTGGAGATCCCCGTGTTCCCCAAGCGCCCCGCGCGCACGGTCGACCTGGACAAGGCGGCGCCGCTCGGGTGGTGGCCCGCGGTCGTCGTCGCGCTCGTCGCGTTCATCGACCGGATCGAGATCAACCTCATCTCCGGGGCGCTCCCGGCGATCCAGGACCACTTCGGCTTCAGCGACACCGCGGGCGGCGCGATCCCGACCGCCGCGAGCATCGCCGCGGCGCTGCTCCTGCTCCCGGCCGGGCGGCTCGCCGACCGCGCGCCCCGGGTCGCGACGATCGCGATCGTGGTGCTGATCTGGTCGCTCTGCTCGGTGCTCAGCGGCCTGGCGACGACGTTCGTCATGTTCTTCGGGGTCAGGGTGCTGCTCGGCGCGGCCGGGCAGCTCTACAACCCGCCCGCGTCCAGCCTGCTCGCGGACTACTACCCGGCGAGAAGCCGGGGCAAGGCGTTCGGCTTCGAGCGCGCGGGCTATTACATGGGCCTGCCCACGGGCGTCATCCTCGGCGGCGCGGTGGCCGAGGCGCTGGACTGGCGCGCGGTCTTCTTCGTGGCCGCGGTCCCCGGCCTGCTGGTCGCCCTGCTCGTGCTGACGGTCAAGGAGCCCATCCGAGGGCTGGGAGACGCCTTCGACAGGCTCCGCGACGCCCCGGTGAGCCCGGACGCCGCAGCCGAGCAGGCTACAGAGGGCGCCGAGGGCGTCTCGTTGATCGCGGAGGCCCGCTCCCTGCTCCGTGTCCGCACCCTCAAGGGCATCATCCTCGGTCAGGCCCTCCTGTCCCTGGCCGTGGCGGGGCTCTTCTACTGGCTCCCGACCTTCCTGGAGCGCACCGAGGACCTGGCTTACGACGCGGCCTCCGGCCTGGCCGGGGGAGTGGGCGGCACCGGAATCGTCGTCGGCATCCTGATCGGCAGTCGCATGGGCGACCGCCACCACGGCCTGCGCCCCGGCTGGCGCATCAGGGTCGCCACGGGCTTCCTCTTCATCGGTGCGGTGTCCCTCACCGGCGCGGTACTGCTCCCCGGCCTGGGGCTCCGCATCACCCTCGTCGCCGTCGCCTGCGCCGGCTTCGCCGCCGCCATCCCCAATCTCACCGCGGCCTCCGCCGACGTGGTCCCTTCGGCCCGCCGAGGCATGGGCTTCGCCCTCCTGACCTTCCTGGTGACCCTGGGCGGCGCCCTGGGGCCCCTGCTCATCGGCTTCACGTCCGACCGGATCGCCGCCACCGGCTACTCCGGCGAACCGCTGGCCCTGGCCATGCTCGTCCTGGTCCCCGCGATGTTCCTCGCCGTCCTCTCCCTGCTCTGGATCCGCAACACCTTCGACCGGGACGCCGCAGACGCCGCCGCCCCCGCCTCCTGACCCCTCGGGGGCGATCCGACGGCTCGCCCCCGAGGTCCCGGACCCCCTAGGGGTCGGCTCCCTCGTGTGAGGGAGGTGGGGGCGGACGACCGCGAGTTAGGGTCGAAGCATGCGAACTCTGCTGAACATCATCTGGCTCGTCCTGTGTGGGTTCTGGATGGCGCTCGGCTACTTCGTGGCCGGGCTCATCTGCTTCATCCTGATCATCACGATCCCGTTCGGGGTCGCCGCTTGGCGCATCGGCGTCTTCGCACTCTGGCCTTTCGGCAAGAAGATCACCCAGAAGGAGTCGGCCGGGGTCGGGTCCGCGATCGGCAACGTCATCTGGATCATCGTGGCCGGAATCTGGCTGGCGATCGGGCACCTCATGACCGGTATCGCCCTCTGCATCACGATCATCGGCATCCCGTTGGGCATCGCGAACTTCAAGCTGATCCCCGTCTCCCTCACCCCGCTGGGCCGGGAGATCGTCTCCGCCGACGACCCACGGGTTCCCGGCCAGGGTTTCTGACCCCGCACGGTGCCTGACTTGGGGTGTTTCGTGAGGGTGGAAGGTTGCTGACCGGCATATCCGTCACGAAAGATCACTGCGGGCTCTTGATCCAGAGCGGTGCGGCGTGGTCGCCTTGAAGGGTGACCTCCCCCCGAAGTTCACAGCAGCTCTCCCGATGGGACTGTGCGGAGCCCGGCGTCTACCCCGATCTCGGTCCGCGGCCCGCGCTCTCCTGGATGCGGCCGTCGGTGCTGTGGCGCTCGCGCAACGACGTCATCGCCAAGTGGTTCGGCGATCCCGTCGACGAACTGCGCCGCCGCTGGGTCGGGGTGCCCGACGAGACCCCGATGCGCGCCGAAGGGGAGGAGTTCTCCTTCCTCGTCCTGGGCGACCCGGGCGAGGGCGACTCCTCGCAGTACGCCGTCGTCCCCGGCATGCTCAAGGCCGGGCAGGGCACGGACTTCGCGGTGTTCGCCAGCGACGTGAACTACCCCGTCGGGTCGATCAACGACTACGCGCAGGTGTTCTTCAAGCCCTACCAGGCCTACCCGGCGCCCATCTACGCGGTTCCGGGCAACCACGACTGGTACGACGGGCTCGAAGGGTTCATGCGCGTCTTCTGCGACCGCATCGGTGACGGCGCGCCCGGCGCGTCGTGGCATCCCCGGTGGGGACCGCTCGCGCGGCGGCTGTGGCGCAGGCCCGAGCCCACGGACGAGTCCGCGTTCGCCGCGGCCCGCGCGCTGCGCGCCCAGCCCGCGCAGCAGGCCAAGCAGCCCGGCCCGTACTGGTACATCGACAGTCCGCGGCTGCGCGTCATCGGCCTCGACACCGGGATCGGCGGCGGCATCGACCGCGAGCAGGCCGAGTGGCTGCGCCGGGTCTCGGCCGATCCCAAGCCGAAGGTCCTCATCACCGGCAAGCCGATCTACCGCAACAACGAGTACCGGCCGTGCCCGATCGAGGGCGGCGGCACCGTCGACGAGATCGTCAGGTCCACCGGATACGTCGCGGTGATCGGCGGCGACATCCACAACTACCAGCACTACCCGGTCGACGTGGCGGGCCGGCGGATCGACTACCTCGTCGCGGGAGGCTCCGGGGCGTACATGCACGCGACCCATACGATCCCGGCCGTGGACGTCAAGCGCGACGGCGTCACCCTCGTCGGCGAGGACGACTTCGTCTGCCACCCGCTGCGCGGAGACTCCCTGGTCTTCTACAGCCGCCTGTACGGGCGGCGCCTGCGTCGTCTCGGCCTTCGCCGGTTCTTCGAGATCGACTACCCCCAGGCCGCCGCGGCGGTCTCCCGCCGGCTCGGCGTCCCGCCGACCCGGCCGGAGGCCCACGGCGTCGTGCCAGGGCTGCGCGCCCGGATGATCGCCTCGCTCCTCGCCGTCCCCGACGGGCGCAAGCGCAGGCCGTGGCTGCGGCTCCCGGTCAACAAGCCCTACCACCGCATGTTCTCCGAGGCCTCCGACACCGACAGCGCGCCCTTCTTCAAGAGCTTCCTGCGCCTCGACGTCACCCCCGGCGAGCTGCGGATCCGCTGCTTCGGCGCGACGGGCTGCCGGGCGCAGGAACTGGAGCCTCCGCTGGAGCACGAGTTGCGTATTCCCCTGCGCTGACGTGGCGGTCATCACCGCTTCTTACGGTCGCGTAGGGCAATGTGCATGATGCACTCTTTATGCCGTGAGTGGTGCGGTGAAGAAGGAAATTCGATCTTTTGTGGCCCTCGGTGACAGCTTCACCGAGGGGTTGAACGACCCCTACCGGCCGGACGAGTTCCGCGGTTGGGCCGACCGGCTCGCGGGGCACCTCGATGCCGCCCGGCCCGGTCTGCTGTACGCGAACCTCGCGGTGCGGGGCAAGCTGCTGCGCCAGATCGCCGAGGACCAGGTGCCGCGGGCCGTGGAGATGCGGGCCGACCTGTACACGATCTCCGCGGGCGGCAACGACATGATCCGCCCCGGCGCCGACCCCGACGAGATGGCCGTCGTCTACCGCGACGCCCTCGCCGCGCTGCGCGGGACGGGCGCCGAGGTCGTCGTGTTCACCGGGTTCGACCCGAAGTTCCGGGGCCTCAACGGCCGCGCGAGCGACGGGCGCTTCCGCGGGAAGGTCGCCACCTACAACCTGCACATCCGGTCGATCGCCGATCGCCTCGGCCTGACCGTCGTCGACCTGTGGTCGATGCCCGTGCTGAACGCCGACCCCGCCTGGCACGAGGACCGCCTGCACCTCACCCCCGAAGGCCACAGCCGTCTCGCCCTCGCCGTGGCCGAGCGGCTCGGCGTCCCCGTCGAAGGCGACTGGCGCGCCCCCTGGCCCCTGCCCTCCGCCAAGACCTGGCAGGACGCCCGCCGTGAAGACCTCCACTGGGCGCGCGCCTACTTCGCCCCCTGGGTCCAACGCCGCCTCAAGGGCATCTCCTCCGGAGACGGCCGCGCCCCCAAACGCCCCGACCTCAAGCCCCTCTAGGCCCCCGCGACCACCTCCGGCACGAGGGCGCAGCAACGCTGCCCGTCGGGACCGCGCCTCCACGGCCTTGACCCACGCCGAAATCGCCGCGCGGCACCTCCGGAACCCGCCCCGCGGCGGCGTCGGAGCCTCCTCGCCGACGCCTCGGGCACGGATCCGCCGATCTTCCGAGGACGGCCGCGGCACCCCACCCCGAGCGCTCCCGCAGGCCGCCTGGCGACCCGGGTCGGCGGTGGCCTTCTGGGAGCGGCGCGTGCTCGCGGAGGCGCGGCCGATGTCCGCTGCGCGGCCGGGGTCAGGGGGTGAGGAGGGCGACGGCGGTTTCGGCGGCGGCCAGGTCCTGGGGGCCTATGCCGATGAGTTTGGCGAGCGTGATGTCGCTGGACGTGCGGCGGCCGGGGGTGCGGCCGGACAGGACTTCGCCGAGTTCGCCGGTGATGCGGTCGGGGGTGATCTCGCCTGCGGCCACGGCGGCGTGCACGTCGCCGTAGCGGAGGTTCAGGTCGCGGCCGTCCACGAAGATCCGGGTCGCGCGGGCGAAGACTCCGGCGTCCAGTTCGCGCTTGTGCTCGTCGTCGGCGCCGAGCGCGGTGATGTGCTGGCCGGGGCGGAGCCAGTCGCCCCGGAGGACGGGAGAGGTGCCGGCGGTGGCGGTGATGATCACGTCGGCGTCGCGGACGGCGGCCTCCGGGTCGGCGACGGCTTCGACCGGCAGGTCGGGGAGGTCTTCGCGGAGCTGCCCGACGAGGCGGGCCGCGCCTTCGGGGGTGCGTCCCCAGACGGTCACGTGGTCGATGCCGCGGACCCGGGTGAGCGCGTGGGCCTGCAACCGCGCCTGCCTGCCGGTGCCCATCACGGTGACGCGGGAGGCGTCGGGGCGGGCGAGGGCGCGGGCGCTGACGGCGCCCGCCGCGGCGGTCCGCAGATCGGACAGGTGGTGCTCGTCCTCCAGCACCGCGGTGACGGTCCCGGTACGGGCGTCGAGGAGGGCGACGAACCCGCCGCCTTCGGGCAGTCCGAGCGCGCGGTTGGCGGGGAACCAGGTCGCCACTTTGACGACGAAGTGCGGCATCCCAGGCAGGTAGGCGGCCTTGAGGTGGGCGTCGCCGCCGTTCTTCAGGGGAAGCACCGAGATCGGGGCCCTGGCCCCTTCCACCGTGCTGAAGGCGGCGAGCGCCTCGGCCACCGGCTCCAGGAGGTCGTCGACGCCGACGGCCGCGCGGATCTCCGGGGCCGTGTGGACGGGGAACGCGGGCATCAGGACTCCTCGGTCTTCGCCGGAACCGCGTCGAGGGTGCCGCGGGCCGTCATCGCGACGGCTCCGGAGACGCGGATGTTCTCGAGGTCGTCGGGGGAGCCCTCCGGGAGGACGCCGATCCTGCTCGGCCGGCCGGTGAAGCGGCCCTGCCGGAGGATGAACTCCCGCCCGGCGGGCACGACGCCGTGCCGCGCCAGGTAGGCGCCGACGCATCCGGCGGCGCTTCCCGTCGCCACGTCCTCCATGACGCCGTCGTTGTTCCAGTGCCTGCCCTCCAGGCCGTCGACGTCGAGCAGGTACGCGAACTGCGCGCCGTGCCGGGCGAGCAGGTCGGCGAAGTCCTGGCGGACGATCCGCGCCTCCACCAGCCGCCCCCGCACGGGGACGACGAGGTAGCGCAGGCCGGTCGAGACGACCTCGAGGGGCAGATCGGCGAGCGCCCCGGAGGGGAGCCGCAGCGCCTCGGCGATCTCCGCCCTGCCGTCGGGGGGCACGGTGCCGAGGAACTCGGGCCTGCCCTGGTCGAGCGCGGCCTGGAAGTGGCCCTCGGTGTGACGCGTGGTGACCTGGACGGTCTTGCGCGGGAGCCGGAACCGCCACTCCCGAGTCCCGGCGCCCCCAGCCCGCTCGTGGAGGACGGCGGCGGCCCCGAGGATCGGGTGCCCGGCGAAGTCCAGTTCCTCGATGAGGTCGAACACCCGGGCCTCGAACGCGTCCGGCGCGTCGGTGGGCCGCAGGAAGATCGTCTCGAAGTGGCGCAGCTCCTGGGTGACGGCGAGCATCTGGGCGCCCGTCAGGTCGGGGCGGTCGGGGAAGACGGCGAGGCTGTTGCCGGTGAACGGTTCGGCCGCGAACACGTCGACGTGCCGGTACTCGAGTGACATCTGGTTCGGCTTTCTCGGGTTGGTGCCTGCTCTCTTGCCGAAGGTAGGTGGCGGCGAACCTTTAGTAATGGTCCAATTAGAATAAATTGGACCATATGGTCGACGTGCGACAGGTCTCCGCCCTCGAAGTGGCCCGGCTGCTGGGCTCGTGGCGGGACGGCGAGGGCAGCGCGGCGGGACTTCTCGCCGACGCCGTCGAGCGGGCACTCCACGACGGCCGGCTCGCGCTGGGCGTCCGGATGCCCGCCGAACGGCGGCTCGCCGAGGTGCTCGGCCTGGCCCGGGGCACCGTCGCGAGCGCCTACCGGGCACTGCGCGCCGCCGAACTGATCACGACGCGCACCGGATCCGGCAGCGTCACCGCACTCCCGCCCGGGTTGCGGGGCGGCCTCGCCCCCTGGCCCGCGGGCCTCTCCCTCACCGGCGGGCGCGAGGCGGCCCTGGACCTGACGGCCGCGGAACCCGCCGCGCCCTTCGACGCGCTGCACGCCGCCGTACTGGGCGCGGCGGACGGCCTCCCGTCCGCGCTGGCCCCCGACGGGCCCGCCGCGCACCTGCGCGCCGCGATCGCCGCGGCCTACACCGACCAGGGCCTGCCCACCCGGGAAGGCCATGTGCTGCTGACCGGCGGCGCGGACGCGGCGCTCGCGCTGCTCATCGCCGCCTTCGTCCGGCGCGGCGCACGGGTCGTGACGGACTCGCCCACCTACCCGGGAGCGCTCGCCCTGTTCCGGTCGGCAGGCGCCAGGCCGGTCGCCCAGCCCCTGACCGGCGACGGCTGGGACGTCGCGGCCCTGGGCCGCACCGTCGCCGCGGCGGGCCCCGCGCTCACCTACCTCGTCCCGGACTTCCACAACCCGACCGGGCTGCTCATGGACGACGAGCGGCGCGGTGCCCTGCGCCGCCTCCTGTCCGCGCAGGACACCCTCGTGGTGGTGGACGAGACCCTGCGCGACCTCGACCTGCGCGCGGCCGCACCGCCGCCCGCGCGGATCGCCGCGCCGGGCGACCGGCGGACGGTGACGATCGGCTCGCTCAGCAAGTCCCTGTGGCCGGGGCTCCGCGTCGGCTGGATCAGGGCGCACCCCGCCGTGATCGCGCGGTCGGCCGCGCTGCCCGTCGCGCACTCCCTGGCGCCTTCCCCGCTGGACCAGCTCGTCGCGCTCCGGCTCCTCGACGTCCGCGCCGAGATCCTCGACGAGCGCAGACGCCGCCTCAGGACCCAGCGCGACCACCTCGCGGCCCGCCTACGCGACCTCCCCTGGTGCCGCTTCGCGCTCCCGCAAGGCGGCCTCTCCCTCTGGCTGGAACTCCTCGACACCGACGCCGACCGCCTGACCTCACGCGCCGCGGCCCTGGGCCTGGCCCTCACCCCAGGCCACCGCTTCTCCCCCGAAGGCGCCCACCACCGCCACCTCCGCCTCCCCTTCACCCTCCCCCCGGACCTCCTCGACGCCGCCGTCGACAAACTCACCCGAGCCCACGACACCCCCCACCCCGACCCCTCCTAGCTCGAACCCACCCGAACCCGACAAAGCCAGACCACCACCCGAACCACCCTGAACCCCCAGCCCACCCAACCCGCCCGGCCTGCCCTCCCAGCCCACCCAACCCGCCCGGCCTGCCCAACCCGCCCGGCCTGCCCAGCCGACCCAACCTGCCCGGCCCACCAGGCCCGGGACCCACCCGCCCGTCCCGAGGTTCGTGGGACCGGCCTTTGGTGTGGGGAGCCTCCGTCGGCGCGGCTCGGCCTGGGACCTGTTCGCCTGTGCCGAGGTTCGCGGGGTCGGTCTGTGGGCGGGGTCCGGTCGGGGCACTCGGGAACGGTGCTCGGGCCCGTGGGCCGGGCCGCGTTGGGGCGGTCCGGCCCACGGGTGGTGCGTTGCGGTGGGGCGCGGTCAGGGGCGGTTGCGGCCTCGCATTTCCTTGTGGATGGACTTCCAGCGGTTCTCGCGTTCGGCGCGGAGGCGGGCGTCGGTGCGGGAGGCCGCCCATTCGGCTTCGCGCTGGAGTTTGCGCCAGGAGGCCAGCCGGCGCTCCGGGAGGGTGCCGTCGGCGACGGCCCGGGTGACCGCGCAGCCCGGTTCGGTGGTGTGGGCGCAGTCGGTGAAGCGGCACTCCTCGGCGAGTTCGGCGAGGTCGGCGAAGGTGCGGGACACGCCCTCGCCGTCGGCCTGGAGGCCGATCGAGCGGAGTCCGGGGGTGTCGATGACCATGCCGCCGCCCGGCAGGAGCAGCAGCTCCCGGTGGACGGTGGTGTGCCTGCCCCGGCCGTCGGCCTCGCGGATCTCGCCGGTGGCCATCGCCTCGCGCCCGGCGAGCGCGTTGACCAGGGTGGACTTGCCCGCGCCGGAGCGGCCGAGCACGACCGCGGTCTCGCCCGGCAGGGGCGCCAGGCCCTCGAGACCGGTGCGGGCGACCGAGGAGACCGCGACGACCTCGGCGCCGGGCGCGGCCCTGACCACCTTGTCGAGCTCGGACTCGGGCAGCACGGTGCCCGCCAGATCGGCCTTGGTGATCAGCACGACGGGGCGGGCGCCGCTCTCCCAGACGAGGGCGAGCAGCCGCTCGATCCGGCCGAGGTCGATCTCGGGCACCGCCGGCTCGGCGATGTAGACGATGTCGACGTTGGCGGCGAGCACCTGGCCCGCGGAGACGCCGGGCGCCGCGGCGGCCCGGACGATCGCGGTGCGGCGAGGCAGGATCTGTCGGACCACGGCCTCCCGGCCGGACGTGACGCCCGCCCAGTCGCCGACGCAGGGGCGCACCGGCTCGGCGAGCCGGTTGACGGCCTGGCGGGTGCCTCCGGCGGTGACGACGACGCAGGCGCCGCGATCGACCCGGACGACCCGGCCCGGTTCGAGCCCGGATTCGAGATGCGCGGCGAGAGACGCGTCATAGCCGAATGCCTCAAGGGACTCGTGTGACGGAAGTGAACGAGGTGAAGGAAATCCCGATGCCACGGGTGGCGCCTTTCTGGAATCCGGCGCCGGCCTGCGTTGCGGTCAGGCGGGCGCCGCGAGGTAAGGGGACGAAGTGGTGCCGCGCACAATGACCTTCTTCACAAGGTTCCTTCCGAGCCGAGGGCGCGCTGACCAGGCCGCACGCCGATTCCGATCACCATAGGCCGGTCGGCCCCGCACACGCCACCGATTAAATTCCCGTGGATCTTGTGGCGAAAAGTTGGGGTTTGTCGCATAGTCGTCCGATGCGAAAACTGGTCTCGGTGTCCCCGGAGCCCTACACCCTCCACCGCCGCACCGGGGGGCTCGCCGAAGGCGCGGCCCGGCTCGCCGAGGACCTCAAGGCGGTCCCCGTCGCGAAGGTCCTCGCGGGGGCGAACCGGACCGCCGTGCGCAAGGGCGCCACCACGGCCTTCAACGGCATGCGGCCCGGCCCCGCCGACTGGTTCACCTTCGAGGACGGCGACGACGACACCCGCGACTGGTACCCGCAGGGGCTCACCAGCGCCTCCGACGCGGGGATCAGCGATCCGGCCTTCATCGCCTCCTGGTACTGGAAGCCCGAGGTCGACACCGAGGAGCGCGGCGTCCGCCTCACCTTCCTCGACCCGCAGACGGCCAAGTACCGGCATGTGCTGTGCGTCATCGCCAAGGCCGACGGTTCGTACGCCCCCGTGGACATCCACGCGGGAGGCATCGCCTGGTACGGCGACCTCCTCTACATCGCCGACACCACCCGGGGCCTGCGCGTGTTCGATCTGCGCGGCATCCTCGACATCCGCTCGGTGCAGGACGACGTCGGCGACCACACCAAGTTCGGCCGCAGGGAAGGCAAGTACCACGCCTACGGGTACCGTTTTCTGCTCCCGCAGACCGACTGCTGGAAGCTCACCGCGACCGGCCCCGTCTTCTCCTTCGCCTCGATAGACCGCTCCAGCGCCCCCGACCGCCTCGTCTCCGGCGAGTACACCGACGTCCAGGGCGACGTTGGAAGACTGGCCTGCTGGAACCTGGAGGAGGACGGCACGCTGGCGGCCGACAAAGGCGTCGCCGTGCCCTGCGAGGCCTACCGTGCACCCGATTTCAAGATCCAGGGCGCGGCCTGCCACAAGGGCCGGTGGTACCTCAGCCAGGCGGGCACGGGAGCCGTCCGGGGCAAGCTACTCGAGGCCGAGCCCGGCGCGGTCCCCGAGGTGCGCGACTACCCCTTCGGACCCGAGGACCTGACGGTGTGGCGAGAGAAGAAGCAACTCTGGAGCCTTACCGAGTTCCCCCGGCGCAGAGCGATCTATGGGGTGCCCCTGTAACAAGGCACCCGGCCAAGGCGGACCCCGTTGAAGCGCCCCGTCAGGACTGTCACACCAGGTGGGCACAATGGGCGGGTGAACATAGCGGTGGCCTGGGGCGAGGACGAAGAGGGCGACCTCCAGGTCCTCGAAGGCGCCGTGCCCGTGGGGCCTCCCCGCACCGTGCCCGATCTGGCCGCGGAGGTGGCCCGGCTGGAACGCGCGGAAGAACCCCGCTGGGTGTGGGAGTCCTCCGCGCGGGATTACGCCCGCCTGCTCGCGTCCGGCGTGCGCGTGGCCCGCTGCTACGACCTGGAGCTGATCGAGGGCCTTCTCCTCGCCCGGGAGAACGGCTTCGGCGAGCCGAGGTCGGCCGCCGCGGCGCTGGCCCGCAGGCAGGGCCTCCCCGCACCCGCCGAGCACCGTCACGAGGCGCAGCCCTCGTTGTTCGGGGGCGCTCCGGCCACCCCGCTGGCCGACGTGGTGGCCGTCCACCGCGCCCAGGAGGCGGAGCTGGGCCCGCTGCGGCTGCTGGCGGCCGCCGAGTCCGCGGGCGGCCTCGCCGCCGCCGAGATGAGCCGCGAGGGCGTCCCCTGGCGCACCGACGTCCACGACGAGCTGCTGACCGGCCTCCTCGGCCCCCGTCCGGCCCCCGGCATGCGGCCCCGCCTCCTCCAGGACCTCGCTGACGGGATCAGCGCCGCGTTCGGGGGACACCTGAACCCGGACTCGCCCAAGCAGCTCCTGAAGGCGTTCGCGGCGGCGGGCCACACGGTCGCGTCCACCCGGGCCTGGGAGCTGCGCGGGGTCGATCACCCGGCGGTGGCCGCGGTACTGGAGTACAAGGAACTGGCCCGCCTCTACACCGCGCACGGCTGGTCCTGGATGGACTCCTGGGTGCGCGACGGAAGGTTCCGGCCCGAGTACGTCGTCGGAGGCGTGGTGTCCGGCCGGTGGGCGAGCCGGGGAGGCGGCGCCCTCCAGATCCCCAAGGTGCTGCGCCGCGCGGTCGTCGCCGACCCGGGCCATGTCCTGGTCGTCGCCGACGCCGCCCAGCTCGAACCCCGGGTGCTCGCCGCGCTCGCCGACGACGCGGCCTTCGCCGCGGCCGCCGCGCAGGGCGACCTGTACGCGGCGCTCGCCGACGCCTTCCCCGAGGCACCGGACGGCCCCTCCCCCCGCGACAAGGCCAAGATCGCCATGCTGTCGGCGATGTACGGCGGCGGCACCGGCGAGGCGGTCGCCCTGCTCGCGGTGCTGCGCGGGCGCTTCCCCGCGGCCTTCGGCTACGTGGAGGCCGCGGCGCGGGCCGGCGAGCGCGGCCAGGCCGTCAGCTCCCTGCTCGGCAGGGCGAGCCCGGCGGGGGACGCCGCCTACCGGGAGCTGATCACCACCTCGGCGGGCCGGTCGGCGGCGCTGTCGCGCGGGCGCTTCACCCGCAACTTCGTCGTGCAGGCCACCGCCGCGGAGTGGGCGCTGGCGTTCCTCGCGCTGCTGCGCGGCAGGCTGCTCGCCGGGCCCGCCGAGATCGTCTTCTTCCAGCACGACGAAGTGATCGTGCACACGCCGGAGGCCGACGCCGAAGCCGTCGCCGCGGAGGTCGAGGAGGCCGCAGAGCAGGCCAGACGCCTTCTTTTCGCCGACACCCCCGTCGTCTTCCCCCTGCACACTTCGGTGGTCGACTGCTACGCCGACGCGAAGTAGCGGATGCGCCTTGGACGCACGGGGTAGGGGAGACCCATGACGCAGAACCTCGACGACCTCACTTCCCCCGAACTGCACGACAGGGCCGTCAAGCTGGCCAGGGAACGCCACGACATCGGCTTCCTCTGGGAACTGCTGCGCGCGATCCCCGCGGCCGAGGCCGCCTCCGGCGACCTGGAGCGCAGCGAGACCGACATCATGCGGGTCTTCGGCCTGGTCACCGATCTCATCGGTTCCGGCGAGGAGCCTTTGGCCGATGCCCTGCGCCCGCTCTATCTGGACTACCTGAAGTCCCACTCTTAACGGCGCGGACGCGCGTCCCCCTACTCCGGGCGGATCGCCGTGGTGATCCGGACCGACGTGCGCAAGAAGATCCCGCCGCCCGGGCCGACCGCGGGATCCATGGCGTCATAGGCGATCGCCCTGGCCTCGTCGAGCCGGTCGGCGGGGATCCGCTCGAGGACCGCGCGCATGCCGTGCGACCAGAACCAGTCCCATAGCGCGTCCTTTCCGGCGAACGGCGTCTCGAACGTCTCCACGGCGAACGCGACGGCGTCCCAGTCGCCGAGCAGCGCGCCGATCGAGGCGGTGCCGGTGAACCTGTCGACGGGCCGCTCGACGGGCCCGCCCGGCAGCAGCGGGGTCAGCGCCTTGACGACGGCGCCCAGCAGCGGGTCCTGGGCCGCGAACGTGGTGAAGGCGAGCCGCCCCCCTGGCCGCAGCACGCGCCGGTAGGCGGCGAGCGCGTCCTCGGGCGCGGGCAGGAAGAAGATGACGAGCCCGGCCAGGACCGCGTCGAAGGAGGCGTCGGGAAAGTCCGGATCGGCGGCGTCGCCGAGCGCGACGGACACCCACGGCAGGTCCGCGACGGCCGCGGCCGCGCGTTCGATCATGCCGGGCGCGAGGTCGATGCCGACCGCCGCGCCGGATGGTCCGGTGGCCGCCGCGGCGGCGGCCAGCACCGCGCCGCGCCCGCATCCGACGTCCAAGACGCGCGACCCGGGGGAGATCCCGGCCCGGGAGACCAGCGCGCGGCCCATCGGAGCGAAGTACTCGCCTTCCAAGCCTTCGTAGGTGGCGGACGACCTGTCGAACATCGCCGCGACGGAGGCCTTCGCTTCCGCATCAGATGCAGTCATGTCGGGATCTTCCCACCAAGGGACGGAAAAGCAGAGGTATATCCATCGCCCGAGGCGCCCCGCCCGCGCGTGGGCGGCGCGAAGACGGCATGATGCACGGTCGGCGACGCTGCGAGGGAGAGAAATGCACCGGAACCGAAGGATGTGGCCGCTGTACGCGGCCGGGTTCACCACCGCTTTCGGAGCGCACGGCATCGCCGCGAGCCTCGGCGCGGACGACGCGGTGACGTCGCTGCTCGTCCTCGGCGGCCTGCTGGCGCTGTACGACGCCGCCGAGGTCGTGCTGAAACCGGTGTTCGGCTCCCTCGCCGACCGGATCGGCGCCCGGCCCGTCCTGCTCGGCGGGCTCGCCGCCTTCGCCGCGTCCTCCGCCCTGTACGTCGTGGCCGACGGGCCGGCCTGGCTGTGGGCGGCCCGGCTCGGGCAGGGCGCGGCGGCGTCGGCCTTCTCCCCGGCGGCCTCGGCGCTGGTCGCCCGGATGACGCCGGAGGAGGAGCGCGGCAGGGCCTTCGGAGGCTACGGCTTCTACAAGAGCCTCGGCTACACCCTCGGCCCGCTGCTCGGCGCGGTCATCCTGTGGGCGGGCGGGCTGCGCGAGCTGTTCGCGGTGCTCGCCGTGCTCGGCGCGGCAGTGGCGCTCTGGGCGGCGCTCGCCGTGCCGGCGCTGCCGCCGCTGCCGCGCGCCCGCCAGACCGTGCTCGACCTGGCGCGGCGGCTGTCGGCGCCGGAGTTCTGGCGGCCGACCGCCGCGCTCGCGGGCGCGACCGCGGCGCTGTCCGTCGGCGTGGGCTTCCTCCCGGTCTCCGGCGCCGCGGCGGGCCTCGGCCCCGTGGCGACGGGCGCCGCGGTCTCGGTGCTCGCCCTGTGCGGCGCACTCGTCCAGCCCCGCGCCGGACGCGCACTCGACGAGGGCAGGCTCTCCGCGTCCCGCGGCCTCGGCACCGGTCTCGCGCTGACCGCTGCGGGCCTGGCCTGCGCGATGCTGCCGGGCGTCGCGGGGGTGCTGCTCGCCGCGGTGCTCATCGGCGTCGGCACCGGCCTCATCACCCCGCTCGGGTTCGCCACCCTCGCCGCGTCGACCCCCAAGGAGCGGCTCGGCCAGACGATGGGCTCGGCCGAGCTCGGCAGGGAGCTCGGTGACGCGGGCGGCCCGCTGCTCGTCGCCGTCGTCGCCACCGCGGCGTCCCTCGCCTACGGCTACGGCGCCCTTGCCCTGCTGCTCGCGGTGGCGCCCGCGGTGATGCTGGCGCGGTCGCTGCGGGCGCGCCCCGCGACCGACCCCGGCGCCTGACGGCCAAGGGACGGTCAAGGTACGGTCCGGTCTCGCCCATGCGGGCTGCGGCGGGCGGTGCGGTCCCGAGATCCTTCGAGGTGTCGAAGGGATGTGCGATGAAGACCGCCCGGACGGCCGCCGCGGCCGTGCTCCTCGCCCTGCTCGCCGGGGCCGCGCCCGCCCATGCCGCGCCAGGCCCCCCGACGGGTGCCTCCGACGGCCTGGTCTCCCAGCTCACGGAGATCGTGGATCAGTTCTTCTGCACGATCTTCGACAACTGTCCGAAGACCGCGCAGGGCAAAGGCGGTAAGGGCGGTATGGGCGGCAAAGGCGGTAAGGGCGGCAAGCCGGGGAAGGGCTACAAGCCCGGCGAGCACTACGACCCGTCAGGCAATCCCTACAAGCCGAAGAAGCGCGACGCGGGCGAGCTCCCCGGCTACGGCCCCTCCCCATGGACCTGGCCCTACGACTCGCCCGTCATCGGCTAGGCACCTCCCGGAGGGCCTCGCCGCCGTCCGTGCTCCCGCGGACCGTCGCACGGAGGTCGGCCATCTCGGCACGGAGGCGCCTCAGCTCCTCCAGGACGAGGGCGTCGGTGGACTGCTCGCGGCGCTCCAGCTGGTCGAGGCCCTCCTGGAGGTCGCCGAGCACCTGCGGTTCCATCGCGCTGACGGTGATGGCGATGAAGAGGTTCAGCACGACGAACGTCGAGATCAGGATGTAGAGCAGGAAGTACGCCCACGCCCACGGGTGCACGTCCATGATCGGCCGGGCGATGTCCGACCATCCGTCGCCGGTCATGATCTGGAACAGGGTGAACGCCGACGCGCCGAGGTCGCCGAAGTGCCCGGGGTCCACCGCGGCGAACAGCCGGGTCGCCATCACCGCGGCGACGTAGAGGATCAGCCCGAGCAGCGCGGTGATCGACGCGAGGCCGGGGATCGCGGTGAGCAGCCCGGAGACGACCCGGCGCATGCTCGGCACCACCGAGATGAGCCGCAGCGCCCGCAGGATGCGCAGCGCGCGCAGCACCGACAGCCCGCCCGACGCAGGGATCAGCGACACCGCGACGACGCCCGCGTCGAAGCAGTTCCACGGGTCGCGGAAGAACGCCAGGCGGTAGGCGTGGAGGCGCAGCACGAGCTCCGCGACGAACAACGCGAGGGCCGTCCGGTCGAGGAGGTGCAGGAGCCCGCCGAACCGGTCGAGCAGGTACGGCGAGGTCTCACACCCGAGCGTCACCGCGTTGACGACGATGACCGCGGTGACGAACCGCTGGAACGTCCGGGACTCCACGGCCGCGCGTACTCGGTCGCGCGTCACAGGAAGGTCAGGCGGAAGGCCTGGTCGAGTTGGAGGGCGGTGAGGGCGAGGGCGGCCGTGGTGAGGCCGGTGCCGAGCAGGACGGCGGGGCCGCTGATGCGGTTGCGGTCGGGGGCGCGGACCAGGAGCGCGCGCACGCGCCCGACGACGCCGGAGTCGGCGAAGGCGAGGAGCGGGCCGGGGGCCGGAGGGCGTTGCAGCAGGGCGACCCGGGCGATGGTCCTGGCCACCTGCTCGCGGTCGCCGACGGCCTCGGCGGCCTCCTCGTCGGCCCAGCGCTCCAGCGCGAAGCGGAGCCGGGACCGCAGCGGCCGCAGCGGCGGCACGCACGCGGCGGCGAGGGCCGCGACGGCGAGGTAGCGGTGGTGCGCGTACCGCAGATGGGCGCCCTCGTGCTCGAAGACCACCCGTAGTTCGCGCGGGTCGAGGGCGGCGAGGAGGCCGCGCGAGGCGAGCACGCCGCCGTTGCGGCCGGGGACGGCGACGGCGATGGGCACGTCGGTCTCCAGGATCGCCCGCGCGTCCGCGGTGGCGCGGCGCACCTCCGCGGCCGAGCGCAGTGCGACGACCGCGGCGGTGAGGCAGAGCGCGCCGAACAGCACGGTGGCCGGGACGCCGAGCGTCGCGGGGATCGGCCGGTCGTCGCCGATGAGCGCCCATTCGGGGAGCCGGTCGACGGCCTGCGGGTGCAGGCTCGCGCCGTAGTTCACCATGACGAAGAACAGGGTGCCCGCGGTGGCGAGCAGGGTCGTGGCGGCGACGGTGCCGAGGATCCTCGCCGACCACATCGGGTGCAGGGGGAGCGGCGCGAGGCCGAGGACGACCGACAGCGCGAGCGTGAGCGCCGTGGGGAGGAAGGTCCAGGCGTTCACCCGTCCTCCAGGATCCGGCGGAGCGCCTCCTCCTCGGCGGGGCTGAGCGTCTTGACGAACTGGCTCAGCACGTTGAAGGAGTCGCTGGCGTAGCGCAGGTGGTCGTGCATCCGCCCGGCGACGAGCCGGGCCTCGTCGACCGCGATCCGGTAGCGGAACGACCTGCCGTCGCGTTCCCGGGTGACCAGGCCCTTGTCGTGCAGGCGGAACAGCACGGTGTTGATCGTGGTGTAGGCGGGATCGCCCGGGATGCGGGCCTGGAGTTCCGCGGTCGACAGCGCCCGGTCCGGCGTTTCGGACAGGGCGGCGAGGACCTCGGCCTCCAGCTGCCCGAGCTGGCGTCTCTGCACGGACGGCTCCCGGAGGTTCGTGGGCGGGACGACTTACTACAGCTGTAGTTTGTCGGTGAGAACTACGGGTGTAATAGTAGCCCGGTCCATGCTCGCCGGACGCGCCGTTCCGCCGGCGCGGGGGAGGAATCTTCGTGATCTTCAAGAGAATGCTGGGCTCACTGGGGATCGGCGGTCCGACCGTCGACACCGTGCTGCACACGCCGTCGTGTCCGCCAGGGGGGACCCTGCGCGGCGAGGTGCGGGTCCAGGCGGCCGACTACGACGTGGAGTTCCAGCGGATCGGCCTCGGGCTCGTCACCCGGATCGAGGTCGAGCACGGGGAGGGCGAGGCCACCGGCGACGCCGAGTTCTTCCGGGCGGACGTCTCGGGCGGCTTCCGGCTCGCCGCCGGGCAGCGCACCGCGATCCCGTTCGAACTCGCCGTCCCGTGGGAGACGCCCGTGACGTCGTTCTACGGCACGCCCCTGCGCGGGATGGCGATGGGCGTCCGGACCGAACTCGCGGTCGCGGCGGGCGTCGACAAGGGCGACCTCGACGCGTTCGAGGTCACCCCGCTCCCGTCCCAGGCCGCGGTCCTCGAGGGCTTCGGCGCGCTCGGCTTCGCGTTCAAGGGCGCCGACGTCGAGTACGGCGCCCTGCACGGCGTCGACCAGCGGCTGCCCTTCTACCAGGAGATCGAGTTCCACCCGCCGGCCGGCTACCGGGGCCGGGTCGACGAGGTCGAGCTGACGTTCGTCGCCGATCCGTGGAACCTCACCGTCATCCTGGAGGCCGACAGGCGCGGCGGCCCGTTCGGCGCGGGCGGCGACGCGCTGGGCCGCTTCGCCCTCGCGCACGACGAGGCGGTGCGCGCCGACTGGCCGTCCGTCCTCGTCCAGTGGCTCGACGCCGTCGCCGCGGGAGGGTTCCCCGGCGCGTCGCACGGGCACCACGACCCCTACGCGCACGACCCTTACGCGCACGGGCACCACGGGCACGGGAGCGGAGGGCCCGGCTGGGCCGGCGTGGCCGCGGGCGTCGCGGGCGGCGTGGTCGCGGGCATGGTCGCCGGGGAGCTGCTGGACGAGGTCTTCGAGGACGACGAGGAGGAGTCCGAGGACTGACCTCGCGTCACCGCTCGCGGAGGGCGGCGACCTCGGCGCGCAGCGCGCGCAGCTCTTCCAGGATCAGGGTGTCGGACGCCTGCTCGCGCTGCTCGAGCTGTTCCAGTTCGTCCTGGAGGTCGCCCAGGACCTCCGGTTCCATCGCGCTGACGGTGATGGCGATGAAGAGGTTCAGCACGACGAAGGTCGAGATCAGGATGTAGATGAAGAAGAAGATCCAGGCGTAGGGCTGGATCGGCATGATCGCCCGTGCGATGTCCGACCAGCCCTCGCCGGTCATGATCTGGAGCAGGGTGAACGCGGACTTGCTGAGGGTGCCGAAGTGCTCGGGGTCGATCCGCGCGAACAGCTTCGTCGCCATCACCGCGGACACGTAGAGGATGAGCGACAGCAGGCCGGTGATGGAGACGATCCCGGGGATCGCGGTGAGCAGCGCCGAGACGACCCGGCGCATGCTCGGCACGACCGAGATGAGGCGCAGCGCCCGCAGGATGCGCAGCGCGCGCAGCACCGACAGCCCGCCGGACGTCGGCAGCACGGCGATGCCGACGATGAGGGCGTCGAAGCAGCTCCACGGGTCCTTGAAGAGCGCGAGCCTGTGGGCGTAGAGCCGCAGGGCGAGCTCCACGCAGAAGACGCCGAGCGCGACGTGGTCGAGCAGGTGCAGCACCGTGCCGTAGCGGTCGAGGAGGTAGGGGGAGGTCTCGCAGCCGAGGGTCGCCGCATTGACCAGGATGACGAAGGTGATGAACCGCTGGGCGGCGCGGGAGTCGACGGCGGCGCCCACCCGGGCGCGGAGCGGGGCGGGGCTCGCTGCGGCCCCGATCACCGGGCGCGGGCATCGGGGACGAGCTGACGCGGCACGGACGCATCTCCTTCACGAGAAACGGCGGACGAGTCGGAACGGCGATGGACGGCGCGGGTGGGGGCATGCGGAATGGGGATCCGCGGTGCGGCGCTCAGGGGAGTGGCGGGGAGATCCGGTAATGGCGTTCTGCGATGGGAAAGTCCTGGACGGCGCGGCAAAAACCGTACGCAAGGGACGCTAAGTGGTTCACCGAAGGCTGTCAAGCATTCAAATCATGATATGCCGTACAGGTAGTACATTCACGGCCGACGTCCATTAGTGCTTCGTGCTATTTCTTTGAGGGGAATGGTATTTGCGGCATTTGTTCCCTACGGCTCGTCGAGGAGGGGTGTCTCCTGGGCGTCGGCTTGGCCGAGGAGGACCGCGCGGGACAGGGCGGACCGGCCGAACCTGGCGTGCACCGCGTCCAGGGCCGGGTCCAGGGCGCCGTGCGGGACCTCGCCTTCGAGGGGCAGTGCGAGCTGTACCGCCGCGTCGTCGTGCAGACCGCCGAGCGCCACGCCGAGCAGGGTGATGCCGCGTGCGCCGATCAGCGGCAGCGCGTCGCCGAGCAGCCGACGCACGGCCCGCAGGATCGCGTCGGTCTCCGCGGTCGCCTGCGGGAGGGAACGGCTGCGGGTGGCGCGTGTGTAGTCGGCGAAGCGCAGCCGCAAGGTGACGGTCCGGGAGACCCGGCGGGCCTTGCGCAGCCGGCCGGTGAGCCGGTCGACCAGGCCGAGCGCGATCACGTCGAGCTCCTCGGGGGTGCGCGGACGCCGACCCAGCGCGCGCTGGGCGCCCATCGAGCGGCGCCGCACCCCGGGCGTCACCGCGCGTGGGTCGCGGCCCAGGGCGAGGGCGTGCAGATGCCTCCCGGAGGAACGGCCGAGCACCGAGACCAGGACCGGCTCCGGCAGCGCGGCCACGTCGCCGACCGTTCGCACGCCCAGCCCGCCGAGCCGGGCCGCGGTGATCGGCCCGACGCCCCACAGTCGGCCGACCGGCAGGGGGTGCAGGAACTCGAGCTCCCGGTCGGGCCGCACCACGAGCAGGCCGTCGGGCTTGCCGACACCGCTCGCGACCTTCGCCAGGAACTTCGTGCGGGCCACCCCCACGGTGATCGGCAGCCCGGCCTCCTCCCGGACGCGCCGGCGCAGCCGCACCGCGATCTCCTCGGGCGTCCCGGCGATCTCGCGCAGGCCCCCGACGTCGAGGAACGCCTCGTCGATCGACAGGCCCTCCACCAGCGGCGTGGTGTCCCGGAAGAGCGCGAAGACGGCACGGCTGGCCTCGGTGTAGG
Source organism: Actinocorallia herbida (assembly GCF_003751225.1). Classification (NCBI taxonomy): domain Bacteria; kingdom Bacillati; phylum Actinomycetota; class Actinomycetes; order Streptosporangiales; family Thermomonosporaceae; genus Actinocorallia; species Actinocorallia herbida. The sequence continues at coordinate 7,241,916 of NZ_RJKE01000001.1, read as the reverse complement.
CGGCCATCCGGGGCGGCACGACCACGGCCTGCGGGCACAGCCGCCGCGCCTGACCGCCGCCCATCGCGGTGCGCACGCCGAACGCGCGCGCCTCGTAGCTGGCGGCGAGCACCACCCCGCCGCCGACGATCACCGGCAACCCGCGCAGCCGCGGGTCGTCGCGCTGCTCGACCGACGCGTAGAACGCGTCGAGGTCGGCGTGCAGGATCGTCGCGCGCGCGGATTCGAACATACCATCGGACACGAACACATGTTCGCAGAAGATCGTCCGTACCGACGGGCAGGGTACAGCCCGGAGACGGGCTCCCCGGCGAAGCCGGGTTCTCCATGAGCCCGTTTCCGGGCTCATGGGTACAGCCCGGAGACGGGCTCCCCGGCGAAGCCGGGTTCTCCAAGCGCCTGTCTCCGGGCTCATGGGTGCAGCACAGCCCTGCGCCGCCGCGTCGGCGCAGGTCAGAGGTATTGGCCCATGGGGATGTCCGCGGGCTTCGCCGGGTTGTCCGGGAGGTCTTCCAGGAGGAGCCGCCGGACGTCCGCGAGCGGCTCTCCGGTGGTGATGCGGCGCGCCTGGAGTGAGCGGGCCCGGTCCAGGAGGTTGCGCATCAGGCGGGCGTTGCCGAACGAGGACCCGCGCGGGGTGAGCCGCAGGATCTCCGCGAGCCGGGCCGGGATCGCCTCGTCCAGGGTGAGCCCGGACTGCTCGGCCATGAACGTGAAGATCGCGACGAGGTCGTCGTCCGAGTAGTCGGGGAAGGCCAGGACGGTCGGGAAACGCGAGGCGAGGCCCGGGTTGAAGTCCAGGAACCGCAGCATCTCGCCCTCGTATCCGGCGACGATCACCACGAGGTCCGACCTGTGCTCCTCCATCAGCTTGAGCAGCTCGGCGACCGCCTCGTGCCCGTAGTCCTGGTAGGAGTCGGCGGGCGTCAGCGAGTAGGCCTCGTCGATGAACAGGACTCCGCCGAGCGCCCGCTCGACGGCGGCGCGCACCCGCGGCGCGGTCTGCCCGATGTACTCGCCGACGAGGTCGGCCCGGGACACCTCGACGAGGTGGCCCGACGACAGCAGCCCGAGCTTGGCGTAGACGGCCGCGATGAGCCGGGCGATGGTCGTCTTGGCGGTGCCGGGATTGCCGGTGAAGACCATGTGCCGGGTCGGTGAGGTGATCGGGATGCCCGCCTCGCGGCGCAGTTTCTCGGCCTTCGCCTCGGCGACGAGCAGGTGCACCTCCTGCTTGACGGCGTCCAGGCCGATGAGCCCGTCGATGTCGGCGAGGGGGTCGCCGGGCAGTTCGATCCGGCCCGTGGAGGCCAGCGTGTTCGGCAGGTCGTCCGGCAGGATCTCGTCCAGCGACTCGGTGTCGTCGACGACCCCGTCCTCCAGCACGCGCCGCGACTGGAGCGCGATGGCCCGGTCGAGCAGGCTCGTCATCAGGCGCGCGTTGGTGCCGCGCGGACCCGCCTTGACCAGCGCCCGGACCTGGTCCAGGACGCCGTCGGCGAGGGCGAACCCGCTCTCGGCGGCCTTGACCCGGAAGACCTCGACGAGTTCCTCCGGGGTGAGGTCGGGGAAGCGGACGATCTTGGTGAAGGAGCGGGAGAGGTCGGCGTCGCCCTTGAGCAGGCCGTTGATCGCCGCGTCCGGGCCGGACAGCACGACCACGAGCTCATCGGTGTGCGCCTGGATCGAGGTGAGCAGGACGTCGAGGGCCTCCCGGTCGCGCGGGGACTCCGAGGAGCCCAGGGTGTGCGCGTCGGCCACCAGCAGCACGCCGCCGAGCGCCCGCTCGATCGCGCGCCGGACCTTCGGCCCGCTCTCGCTGGTGTACTCGCCCACGAGGTCGGCCCGGTCGACCTCGACCAGATGGCCGGTCGACAGGACGCCCAGCTCGGCGTAGATCCGGCCGAGGATGCGGGCGACGCGGCTCTTGCCCGTCCCGTGGTTGCCGGTGAAGACCAGGTGCCTGGGCCGCGCGGGCACGGCCATCCCGGCCTCGCGGCGCATCTTGGCGGCCTTGGCCTCGGCGACCAGCGCGGCGATCTCCCGCTTGACCGGCTCGATGCCCACGCAGGCGGCGAGTTCGGCGAGCGGGTCGACGGCCGAGGCGTCGCCGGGCACGAGGCGCTGCGGCAGGTCCTTGGCGGTGACCCGGCCCGCGCGGCGCGCCGCGGCGGCGGCCACCGCCTGGTCGGCGAGGAAGTCCACCAGGCGGGCGTTGCGGAGGTTCAGCATCGGCGGGGTGCGCGACAGCAGCACGCCCGCGGTGGCCGCGACGGTCCGCGCCACGTTCATCTCGCGGGCGCGGACCGCCCGGACGAACAGCTCGGTGTACTCGGGCTCGCCGAAGTCGCGGGTGTGCGCGATCCGCAGCGCCCGGACGAGGCCGGGGTTCGCGGCGAACAGCCGCTCGTCGCCGCCCGGCCGGGCGAACGCCAGCACGTGCAGGTTCTTGTTGCGGGCCATGAGCCGGCGCAGCTCCTCCAGCACGGAGGGGCCGGACCGCTCGTAGGACAGCAGCTTGTCCAGGTTCTCGATCACGAGGAGCTGACGGCCGTCCAGGCACTCCTTCACGCGCGCCTGGAGCCACAGGACGCCGTCGGAGAGGGTCAGGGAGGGGAAGACCTGGTCCGACACCCACAGGGCCTCACGGATGCGCCCGGACTCGATGAGGGCCTTCTCCAGCACCTCGGCGCCGGTGCCCTTGCCGGTGGCCTCGGGCCCGGCGACGAGCATCCGGACCGGGCCGTCGCCGTCCAGGGCCGCGCCGATCGCCTTGACCAGCTCGGGCTGGCCGACGAGGGCCTTGCCCGGGACGTCATAGGGCTCGGGGAGGTCGTCCTCGGCGCCGGTGATGACCGGGACGTCCCGGCGGAGCTTCTCGGTGAGCGCGTTCGGCACGACGGTCCGGCGGCCGAACAGGCGCCGGAGGTCGGCCTGGAACCAGCGGACGGGCGTGTGCATCGCGGGGTGTGCGGCGGCCTCGGGCAGGCCCTGCACGCAGCCGGTGACCCGGACCGCCATGTCCAGCCAGGCCCGGCAGGCGTCGGCCTCTCCGGCGACGAGCAGCCGCGACAGCCAGGACCGCAGCCCCTGCTGCCAGGGTTCCAGCGCCCATTCGGGCTGGAGCGCGGCCATCCGTTCCACGACGTTCTCGTACCGGGCGGTGCCGAGCGCGATCGCGAGGTCGGCGGGCGGGGCGGTCTGCCCGGCCTGGAGCAGCAGCCTGGCGAGCGCGGTCTCGACGGGGTCGGTGGCGAGGGTCCCGCTCAGCCGCTCGTGCGCGGCGATGAACCCCTCGGCCGACCACTGGAGGTAGCCGACGGTCCCGGCCAGCTCCGGCACCAGCGCCAGCTCCTCGGGGGTGGCCCGCGCGGCCCAGATCCCCGTCAGCTCCCCGACGGGCACCGCGGCGTCCTGCGCGGTCTGCTCGGCGTCGCGGCGGTCGTGCAGGGCCATGAGGGCGCGGCGGCGGGCGTCCAGCGGCTCGAGCCCCTCGAAGACGTCGAGGGCCTCGCGGGCCAGGGTGAACATCAGCTCGCGCTTGGCGGGGTCGTGCGCGGCGGGGTCGGCCAGCCAGAGGGTCGGGGGCCGCCACCGGCCGGACTGGCTGAACCAGGCGACGGTGTCGCGGACCGCGGGTTCGGGGTTGGCCAGGAACGACAGCAGCAGCTCGTAGTCCATGTCGCCGCGGACGCCGGCGCGCACGGCGGAGGCGCCCATCAGGAAGGTGATCAGCGAGAACAGCTCCGCGCCGAGGACCGAGGTGTCCTCGGCGTAGAAGCTGGTGAGCGACTGGGCGAGTTCCTTGCCCCGATCGTCGGCCGCGAACGCCTTCGCCCGCGCGGTCAGTTCCTCGATGAGCCCGTCCGGCACGCGCCACGGACCGTGCGCGTAGACGTCGAAGACGGGCTCATCGGTGACCAGCAGTTCGAGGTGTTCAGGCAACCGGGGGATTGTCACTTGCTCACCCTACGCCCGGTTCACGGAGGTGTGGACGCGTGATAAGCGCTCGCCTGAAGCGTATAGAGATCGGCGTAAAGTCCGCCATCGGACATAAGGCTGAGATGGTCCCCGTGTTCTACGATTTCTCCTTTTTCTAGGACATAGACGCGGTCGGCCATCCGGACGCTCGCGAGCCGATGCGTGATGAGAAGCACGGTCCTGCCTCGGGCGTGCGAGCGGATCCGTTCGAAGAGCGCGTGCTCGGCCCTCGCGTCCAGCGCCGCCGAAGGCTCGTCGCAGATGAGCAGGGGCTCGTCGCGGTAGAAGCCTCGCGCGGCCGCCAGCCGCTGCCACTGCCCGCCCGACAGTTCCGCGCCTCCGTCGAACCTCCGGTCCAGGAGGGTGTCGTAGCCGTGCGCGAGTTCGGCGATCACCTCGTCCGCGCCGGAGGCCGCCACCGCGGCGTCCACCGCGGCCGCCACGTCCGGCCTGCCCATGATCACGTTCTGCCGCGCGGTCATCGGCCAGTGCGTGTGGTCCTGGGCGACGACCGCGATGCGCTCGCGCAGCTCCTCGGGGTCGACCCTGCCCAGCGGGACCTCGTCCCACAGGACCCGGCCGGACTGCGGGAAGTACAGCCCGGCGAGGATCTTGGCGAGGGTGGTCTTGCCCGAGCCGTTCTCCCCGACCAGGGCGACGATCTCGCCCCGGCGCAGCTCGACCGTCACCCCGCGCAGGGACGGGGCGTCGGCGCCGGGATAGGTGAAGGTCACGTCCTCCGTCCGGATCACCCCGAACCGGGCGGGCGGCGTGAGGGGGGCCTCCTCCAGGACCGGGAGGCGGGTCTCGGCGATGGCGCAGAACCGGAGGTAGTCGGCGAAGTAGAGGCCCTCCTCGTAGCACCGGTTGACGGCGTAGACGAGGTTGGCCAGGGAGGTCCGGCCCGTCCTGATCGCCAGGACGGCGGCTCCGGCGACGGCCAAGGGCACCGCGCCCCGCCATAGGAGAAGGCCGAGCGCCACGTACACCAGGGTCCCTGCGATCCCCTGGAGGGCGTCCCCGAGGACCCTGGTGGCGGCCTGCCTGCGGGTCAGGTCCAGTTCGACGTCGCGCTCGTGCGTGGCGAGGTCGTGGTACTGGCGCAGGAGGAGATCGCGGACGGTGAACGACCGGACCTCGGCGGCCTGGACCCGGTTCGTCATGAGGTCCGACAGGATGCCCCGGCGGCGCCGGCTGGCGACCAGAGTGAGGATGGTGATGTAGCGCATCCGGGCGGTGCGGACCGAGGCCCAGGCCAGCGGCACCGCGGTGAGCAGCAGCAGTGGCAGCAGCACCGGGTGCAGCACGCCGAGGGCGCCCGCCGCCGCGATCACGCCGACGAGCCCGGTGATCAGGTCGATGGTGTGCCGGACCATGGTCGGCGCGGCGAGCATCCCGCGCATCTCGGCCCGCTTCAGGTCGTCGAGGAAGTCCGGGTCGTCCAGCGCGGCGAGGTCGATCCCGGTGCTCAGCCGGTACAGCCGCATCTCCACGATCCGCTCGATCTGCGGCTCCAGCCGGGCCTGCGCCCAGCCCGCGCCCGCCTGGAGCGCCCCCTGGAGGGCGAAGGCCGAGGCCACGAGCACCAGTGAGGGCAGCGCCTCGCGGACCCGGTCGGGGGTCGGCCCCGCGGAGAACAGGGCGGTGAGGACGCCCGTGGTGGCCAGCAGGCCGAAGGCGGTGAACAGCCCCGCCGCGATGTTCAGGCCGACGGCGGCGGCGGTGTCGCGGCGGTTGGCCCGCCAGGCCAGGGACATCGCCTGGCCGATCAGGGCGGGTAGTCTTCGGGCGACCTGGCGCACGCCGGTCTGGGCGAGTTCGGCGGTGTGCGCGGTCCAGCGGTGCTCGGAGAGCTTCGGCTGGTCCGGGGGCTCGGGCCGGTCCGCGGCGGGGGCGGCCTGGGGTTCGGCGGGTTGCTGGGGCTCGGGAGATCGCGGTCGGATCCGCATCGTCCTCCTGACTTCCGGGTTCCGTGGTCCCAGTGTCACCCGCCGGAGTGACGTGGACCGTGTCGCGTCGTACGGAAGAGGGTCATGTAACCGATCCGCCAGGTCGATGCGCGGAGTTCGCCCTCTCTCATACCTTTGGACCAGCACAGACCACCCGAGGAGACCGCAGATGGTGTACGCGCCCCCGTCAACGGCCGAAGAGCCGCAGCCCCCGCGCCGCCGCCGCGGCCGCAAGCGCCGGATCGGCGTGGCCGTCCTGGTCGCGCTCGCGGTGCTGCTGGGCGTCGGCTACGTCTCGTTGGACGGCCGCCTCCAGAAGGAGGACGCCCTGCCGGACTACACGGGCAGGATCGAGGACACCCCCGGGACGAACTGGCTGATCGTCGGCTCCGACAGCCGCGAGGGCCTGACCGCCGAGGACCGCAAGAAGCTCAAGACGGGCAAGGCCGAAGGCAAGCGCACGGACTCGATCATGCTGCTGCACTACGGCGAGGGCGGGACGACCCTGCTGAGCATCCCGCGCGACTCCTACGTGGAGATCCCCGGCAAGGGCATGAACAAGATCAACGCCGCCTACGCGTTCGGCGGGGCCGCGCTCCTGGCCCAGACCGTCGAGAAGGCCACCGGGATCTACATCGACCACTTCGCGGAGATCGGCTTCGGCGGGTTCGTCGGGGTGGTGGACGCGGTCGGCGGCGTCGACATCTGCGTGAAGAAGCGGCTGAAGGACGTCAAGGCGGGCCTGAACCTCAAGAAGGGCTGCCAGACGCTCGACGGCGGCCAGGCCCTCGGCTACGTGCGCACCCGGCAGTACGCCAACGGCGACCTGGAGCGGATCAAGAACCAGCGGGAGTTCTTCTCGGCCCTGATCGAGAAGGCCACCTCGCCCGGCACCCTCCTCAACCCGTTCCGCAGCGTTCCCCTCGCCTGGAACTCCACGGGCAACTTCACCGTGGACGAGGGCTCGTCCCTGTTGAACCTCGGCCGGATGATGTGGGCCATGCGCGGTCTCACCGGCGGTGACGGCCAGACACTCAGTGTGCCGTTCGGCAGGTTCGGATCAGGTGCGGTGGGAAGCTACGTCGTATGGGACGAGGCCAAGTCGGAAGCCCTGTTCGCGGCGCTTCGTAAGGATTCCCCCGTTCCAGACGGCCTCAAGTGATTTTTTAACATTACGGGTGGGGTAACCGGCTACGCACGGGGCATCACTCCGGGTGACCGTGTGTGGACCGAAGGTGTGGTTGTCATGATCAAGAAGTATCTCAAATGGGGAAGTATCGCGTTCCTCGTCTGGTACGTCGTCAATCGACCGGACGGTGCCGCCGGAGTAGTCCAGGGGACGCTCAACGGACTCGGTGGTGCAGCCGACTCGCTCTCGACGTTCATGACGAGTGCGATCCCCTGACACGACATAATCGACGGGGCCCCGGGATCTTCGGATCCCGGGGCCCCCAACTTGCCGTCCACGTCTTACGATGGGCCCGGAAACGGGTGGCGAAGAAGCCACACGAAAGTCTCTTTGCGGACATCCATCGGTGGGCACAACTGAATCGGGTCAGTCGTGTCACAGCGTACTTAGGGACGGCACGCATGTTGAACAATAGGAACGTCCGACTGGTGGCGATCGCCTTCGTGGCGTTCTACTTGCTGAGCCAGCCCGCGGCCGCGGCCGAGGTGGTGAACAACGCGTTCTCGGCGATCGGTGACGCGGGGACACAGCTCGCCACGTTCGTGAACAGGCTGGGCACCTGACACCTCACCCCCGACACCTCGCCATCCGGGTGGAGGTCCGTAAGATCGCCGCATGAGTGCTCTCGATGTGGAGATCGGATCTCTCCAGGGTGGACCGGCCGATCTGGCCCGGTACAAGGGCAAGGCCGTGCTCGTGGTCAACGTCGCCTCCAAGTGCGGTCTCACCCCTCAGTACGCGGGGCTGGAAGAGCTCCAGAAGAAGTACGCCGAGCGCGGTTTCACCGTTCTCGGCGTGCCCTGCAACCAGTTCCTCGGCCAGGAACCGGGCACCGCGGAGGAGATCGCCACGTTCTGCTCGACGACGTACGGCGTCTCCTTCCCGCTCACCGAGAAGGTCGAGGTGAACGGCCCGGACAGGCACCCCCTGTACACCGCCCTCGTGGACGTCCCGGACGCCACCGGCCACACCGGTGACATCCGCTGGAACTTCGAGAAGTTCCTCGTCGCTCCGGACGGCTCCGTCACCCGTTTCTCCCCCCAGACCGAACCGGACGACGACACCCTCGTCGCGGCCGTCGAAGCCGCCCTGACCGCTTGATCCCCGTGCGGGTGTCCGCCGCTCTTGCCCTCCATGGACCGCCGGTCTAAGTTCACGTCCCAGGAACAATCGAGCGCTTGGTCGGTCGAGCGCGCGACTCGGGAGTGTGCGATGGGTTGGACGGCGGCGGACATCCCCGACCTTGCCGGCAGGCGTGTGATCGTCACCGGCGCCAACAGCGGGATCGGGCTCAAGACCGCGCTGGAGCTGGCCCGGCACGGCGCCGACACGGTGCTGGCCTGCCGGAGCGCGGAGCGCGGTGAGGCCGCGCTGGCCGGCATCGCCAAGGCCGTGCCCGGGGCGCGGGTCTCCCTCGGGATCGTCGACCTCGCCGACCTGTCTTCCGTCCGGGCCTTCGCCGACGCGCAGGTGAAGGAACCGCTCGACGTGCTCATCAACAACGGCGGCGTCATGGCGATCCCGCGCGCGGTGACCGCCGACGGGTTCGAGCGGCAGTTCGGCACGAACCACCTCGGCCACTTCGCGCTCACCGGTCTGCTGCTGCCCGCGCTCCTGCGGCGCGAAGGCGGCCGGGTCGTCACGGTGACCAGCCTGATGTCCAACGCGGCCCGCAGCATCGACTTCACCGACCTCCAGGGCGAGCGGAACTACTCCAAGTGGCTCGCCTACGGCCGTGCCAAGCTCGCCAACCTCGTGTTCGCCAAGGAACTCGGCCGGCGGGTCCCCGGCGTCGCGAGCCTCGCCGCGCACCCCGGCTACGCCGACACCGAGCTCACCGCGAGTTCCGCGAAGTCCAGCGGGAGCCGGGCGGAGGCCGTGACCTACACGCTCGGCCGGGTCCTCGCCCAGTCCGGCGCGGCGGGCGCGCTGCCGACGCTGCGCGCGGCGACCGACCCAGCGGCGCGCGGCGGCGAGTGCTACGGCCCCCGGCTGCTCGCGCGCGGCGCGCCCGTCCGGACCGCCCTGCACCCGCGCGGCGACGACCCCGAGCACGGCCGCAGGCTGTGGGAGGCGTCGGAGGAACTGACGGGCGTGCATTACCCCTGAATGATTCGCTGTCCAGCCCATCGATCACGCAATGATTTACGGGTAGAACGCATGATCGACGCATTGGTTCGCGCCTTTCCGCTTTCTACAGTTGCGGCATGGCCCACTACCTCATGTGTCGACCCACCCACTTCGACGTCACTTACACCATCAACCCTTGGATGGATCCCGCGCGCGGCGCCGACCCGGCAAGGGCCGTTAAGCAGTGGGAGGCCCTGCGCGCGGTCCACCTCAGCCTGGGCCACACCGTGGAGCTCATCGAACCGGAGCCCGGACTGCCCGACATGGTGTTCGCCGCCAACGGCGCGACGGTCGTCGACGGCCGCGTTTACGGCGCCCGGTTCGTCCACCCTGAGCGCGCGGCCGAGGGCCCGGCTTACGAGGCGTGGTTCCGCGCCCACGGCTATGCCGAGGTACGCAGCCCCCGCGAGGTGAACGAGGGCGAAGGCGACCTGCTGACCCTGGACGACGTCATCCTCGCCGGTACGGGCTTTCGCACGACCCTCGCCGCCCATCGCGAGGCCGAGGACTTCCTCGGCCGCCCCGTCTTGTCGCTCCGCCTCGTCGACCCGCGCTTCTACCACCTGGACACCGCCCTGTTCACGCTCGGCGGGGACAACATCTGCTACTACCCGGGAGCCTTCGCCACCGAGAGCCTCGCCCTCCTCCGCGAGCGCTTCCCCAAGGCCGTCGAGGCGGCCGAGGCCGACGCCGTCGAGTTCGGCCTCAACGCGGTCTGCGACGGCGAGCACGTCGTCCTCACCGCGGCCGCGACAGATCTCGCCCGCACCCTCGAAGCCGAGGGCTACCAGCCGGTCCCCGTCGACCTCACCGAACTCCACAAGGCCGGCGGCGGCCCCAAGTGCTGCACCCTCGAACTCCGCCCCTGACCTCTCACGGGGTGAGGCGCAGGTACGGGCCGAGGAGTTCGCGGACGAGGCCGGAGGCGGCGCGCTCGTCCAGGCCCTCCTCGATCATCCTGCCCGCGCGCAGCACGATCGAGTGCAGGAGGTCCGCGGTCTCCTCGGGCCGGGCGGCCCCGTGCGCGGCGAGCGCGGCGACCAGCGGCCCGCGCAGTCCCTCGTGCAGCGCCCCGCTGGAGCGCATCACCACCTCGCTGTCGGCGAGGGTGGCCAGCGCCTGGACGATCGCGTGCTCGCCGCTCGCCACGAGGTGGAGGTTGGCCTCCACGTAGGCGAGGATCTTGGCGCCGTCCCCTTCCGCCTCGTCCATCCGGGCGTTCACGAAGGCCGTCCACTGCGGGAACATGTCCTCGATCAGGGCGGCGAGCAGCGCGTCGCGGGACTTGAAGTACTGGTAGACGCTCGGGCGCGCCAGGCCCGCGCGCTCGGCGACCGCCCCGAGACCCGGCGGCTCCTTGCCGCCGGTCTCGGCGAGGATGGCCCGGGCCGCGTCCAGCAGGGCACGGCGCCGAAGGGCGCGGTGCTCGGCGACCGTGGCCGCCTGGATCTTCGGCACGGGCCCCCCTCACTGTGCGCGTGTCAGCCTCCCGTCAATCATCTCGTAGACGGTGTCGCAGTGCGCCAGGACGTCCAGGTCGTGCGTCACCATGACCGCGGCGACGTTCCTGGCCCGAGCCTCGCGGGCCAGCAGCGCCACCACCTCGTGGCTGCGGGCCCGGTCGAGCGAGGCCGTCGGCTCGTCGGCCAGGACGAGGCTGGGCGCGGTCACGAGCGCGCGGGCGATGCCGACGCGCTGGCGCTCCCCGCCGGACAGCCGGTCGGGCCGCCGGTCGGCCTTGTCGGCGAGGCCGAGGTCGGCGAGCAGCGTCCGTGCCCCGGGTCCCCGGCGCCCGCCGCGGCCCGCCCAGCGGGTGGGCAGGACGAGCTGCTCGGCGGCGGTGAGCGCGGGGATGAGGTTGCCGGACTGGAACACGAACCCGATCTCCTCGCGGCGCAGCCGCGCCCGGTCCCGCCGGGAACCGGCGAGCAGGTCGCGCCCCGCGACCGTCACCGTGCCCGAGGTCGGCCGGGTGAGCCCGCCCGCGACCGCGAGGAGGCTCGACTTGCCCGCGCCCGACGGGCCGACGACGGCGGCGAACTCGCCGCGGGCGACGGTCAGGTCGACCCCGTCGAGGGCCTGGACGTACTCCTCGCCGTCGCCGAGCCGCAGGGACACACCCCGCAGGGCGAGGCCGTCCGGGGTGGTCGAGGTGGCGCTCATCGGGCTCCTCCCAGCGCGGTCAGCGGATCGACGGAGGCGATGCGCAGCACGGCGAGGAGGGCGCCCGCCGTGCCGAGCGCGACGAGCAGGGCCGCCGCGCCCGCGACGGATCCGGCGGCCAGCCGGAACGGCACGCCGCCGCCGTCCATGAACGCGCCGAGCCCGACGCCGACCGCGACGCCCAGGGCGACGAAGGCCAGCAGCAGGATCAGGGCCTGGGCCAGGGCGTCCCGCAGGAGGTGGCCGGTCGGGGCGCCCATCGCGCGCATCACGGCTATCTCGGGCTTGCGCTGGATCGTCAGGACGGTGAAGAACGCCCCGACGACGAGTGCGGAGATGGCGTACAGGAACACCTCGATGAGCAGCAGCGTCGAGGTCTCGGCGCGGTATCCGGGGGAGGCGTCGAAGGACTCCTTGAGGGTGAGGCTCTCGGTGCCCGCGGCCTGGTCGGCGGCGGCGAGGTCCGCTCCCTCGCCGCGGACCGCGATGGCGGTGGCCTGCTCGTAGACGCGCGGGGAGGCGTTCTCGCCGGGGCGCAGCCCCGCGTGGACCTCCTGCCAGACGCGCAGTGGGAGGTAGGCGACGTCCACGTGGCCGAAGGTGTGCTGGGCGTCGAGCACCCCGACCACCTTCAGGCGGGTGCCTATCCGATCGACGGTGACGGTGTCGCCGAGAGCCAGTCCGTCGGCGAGCGCGGTGGGGCTGACGACGATGCCGTCGGGGGAGCCGAGGCCGGTGCCGCGGGCGGCGGCCGGGGCGAGGAACGACCCGGCCTCCACGCCGAACAGCGCCAGGTCGAGTTCGACGCCGCGGTCGCTCTCGGTGTTGGCGAGGGACAGGCCGAACGGGGCGGCGGCGGTGACGCCCGTCCGTCCGGTCCAGGTCGCCGCGTCGGCGGTGTCGACGACGCTGCGGGTGAACGCGGCGTCGTGCTGGACGCCGCTCTCGAAGGCGAAGGAGGTGACCGGCAGGCGCTTCAGGCCGGAGACGCCGTCGTCCACGAGGCCGTCGGCGAGCCCGGACAGCAGCACCATCAGTGCGGCGATGAGCGCGACGACGGCGCCCATGAGACCGAAGCGGGCACGGGCGAAGCGCAGTTCGCGCAGGGCTAGGAACATCGGCCGACCTCCGTGCGGAGGGGTTTTATCGACAACATGTCGGCATGATATCGACGCATTGTCGGGATCTTTCCCGGGGTCCGGGAACGGCGAAGCGGCCCCGTCCCGAGGGGGAGGGGGCCGCTTGGCGGGCGGTGCCGTGAGATCAGGTGAGCAGATGGCCTGAGGAGCCGCTGGGAGGGGGCCAGGCGGGCGGCAGCGTACCGGTGGGGGGCGCGGGGGCCGGCGGGGCCGGTGCGGGCGGCATGGATCGCATGGATCGCATGGATTGCGTGGACTGCGCGGCCGGGGCGATGCGGCGGGCCAGGAGGAGGGCGGTGGCCATGGGGAGGGCGAGGACGAGGAGGGTGCCGGGCAGGACCGTGTAGGCGTCGGCGGTGACCAGGAGGCCGGCCACCAGGACGCCGACGGCGGCCCCGGCGTTCATGAGGAGGTCCGACAGGCCCTGGACCGAGGGGCGCAGGTCGACCGGCACGGACTCGGTGAGCAGGGCGGACCCGGCGACGAGACCGCAGGACCAGCCGACGCCGAGGAGCACCAGCGCCGCCCCGGACTGCGCGACCGCGCCGGGCGCGGCGAGCCCCGCGGTGAGCGCGGCGAGCACGAGCAGCACCTGGCCGCCCAGCAGCACGGGCACATGGCCGAGCTGGTCGGCGCACCACCCGATCAGCGGCGACAGCACGTACATGCCCGCGACGTGCAGGCTGAGGACGATCCCGAGGTCCGCCGCGTCGGCGCCGCCCCGGTCGAGTTGCAGGGAGGTCGCCGCGAGCAGCGCGAGGGACGCGGTGTGGCTCACCGCGATGGCCATGACGGACACCCGCGCGCTAGGGGAGCGGCCGAGGACGCCCAGGGCCGAGCGCAGTGACCGCTCGGGGGCGATCGCGCCGCGCGCGCTGCCCTCATGGGCGACCTGGAGCGGGTCGGGGCGCAGTCCGGCGACGATCCCGACGGCGGCCATCGCGAAGACGACGGCGGTGAGCGCGTAGACACCGAGGTGGCTTCCGGTGTCGTCCACCTGCCCGGCTATGAGCGGCCCGGCGACGGACCCTCCGGTGGCCGCCCAGACGACGATGCTGAGGTCGCGGGCGGGGTGCCCGGGCCGGGACAGGTCGGTCGCGGCGAACCGCGCGGCGAGGCCCGCCGCGGTCGCGCCGCCGAGCAGCACGAGCCCGGCGAGCAGGAGCCGCCACGACCCGGCGGCGACGGCGCCCGCCGCGACCAGCGCGCCGAGCAGGCCGCAGCCGTATCCGAAGGCCAGGGCGGGGCGGCGGCCCCGGCTCGCGGCGAGCCGGGCGACGGGCACCGCCGCGAGCGCTGCGCCCAGGAGCACCCCGACCTGCGCGAATCCGGCCACGGTGTCGCTGCCGGACAGGTGCCGGACGGCGAGCGTTCCGGCGGCGGCCCCGGCCGCGGCGCCGATTCCCGCGACGACCTGGACCGCGGTGAGCACGAGGAGGACCCGGCGCTGGACCGCGGCGCGATAGGCGGAGAGCTGGGATGTCCAGGCCCGCCCGGAACGAGTGGTGGTCATCGGCGCACCCCTTGGGGGTCGGGGAGGTGGTCGGGGAGGTGGTCGGGATGCAGTGACCAGGACCGCGGACCACCCGGAATGGGGTGATCTGCCTGGTCGAGTGCGCGTCAGCATAGTGACGAAGGGTCACGGTGCGCGAGTGTTCGTCTGCTGTTTTCTCTTCCGGTTCCCGCCTGCGGTCCATCGGTCGTCCCGGTTCGTCACCCTCACACCCGTGAAGGTGGCAATCGTGGCGGAATCATTCCTGCCGAGGGTGAACGGTGTGACCAATTCGGTCTGCCGGGTCCTCGAACACCTGGACGCGCGCGGGCACGAGGCACTCCTCGTCGCCCCGGCACCCGGCCCGGACAGCTACGCCGGAACCCCCGTCGAACTGGTGCCCGGGCTCTCCCTCCCCGTCTACAAGTCGTTCGTCGTCGGCATCCCCGGCCGTCGCGTCGAGCACGCCCTGCGCGCGTTCCAGCCGGACGTCGTGCACCTCGCCTCCCCGGTCGTCCTCGGCGCGGCGGGGGCGACCGCCGCGAAGCGGCTCGGCATCCCGTCGGTCGCGGTGTTCCAGACCGACATCGCCGGGTTCTTCCGCGGTTACGGCTTCCGCGGCACCGACGCGGTGCTGTGGTCGTGGCTCCGCCACGTCCACGCGAAGGCGGACCGGACCCTTGCGCCCTCCCGGCCGACCCTCCAGGAGCTGGAAGAACGCGACTTCCCCCGGCTCGCGCTCTGGGGCAGGGGAGTGGACCAGGACGGCTTCCACCCCGACCACCGCTGCGCGGACACCCGCGCGGCCCTCGCCCCGAACGGCGAGATCCTCGTCGGCTACATGGGCCGCCTCGCGCCGGAGAAGCAGGTGGAACTCCTCTCCGCGCTGGACGGACTGCCCGGCGTGCGCGTCGTCGTCATCGGGGACGGCCCCGCGGAGGAGAGCCTGCGGAAGCTGCTGCCGGAGGCGGTCTTCACAGGGTTCCAGAGCGGCCCCGACCTCGCCCGGCTGCTGGCCTGCCTGGACATCTTCGTGCACACCGGGGCGAACGAGACCTTCTGTCAGGCGCTCCAGGAAGCCCTGGCGTCCGGGCTCCCCGCCGTCGCACCGGCCGCGGGCGGACCGCTCGACCTGGTCCGCCCCGGCGTCAACGGGCTGCTGTTCAAGCCGTCCGACGGGATGGCCCTGCGCGCGGCGGTCGCCTCCCTCGCCGCAGACGCCCCCACCCGGGAGCGGATGGGCCGCGCGGCCCGCAACTCGGTCCGCGCCAACACCTGGGAGGCCGTCTGCGACAGGCTCCTCGGTCACTACAGCGAGGTCATCTACGGGACGGGGGCCGACCGTGCCGTCGCGTGAGGCGCGGCTGGTCGTCTCCGTCCACGACGTGGCGCCCGCGACCGCGGCCGCCACCGAGACCTGGCTCACCGACCTCGAAGCGCGCGGTGTCCCGGCGAGCCTGCTCGTCATCCCCGGACCGTTCGCGGGAGGACGCGGCCTGGCTACCGACCCGGAATTCGCCGGCCGCCTGCGCGCGCTGGACGGGAGGCACGAGATCTCCCTGCACGGCCTCACCCACACCCGGGTACCAGGCGGCGCCCCTTTGCGTCAGTGGGCCAACACCGTGCTGGCGCGCGGTGCGGGCGAGTTCTGCGCGCTCGACGCCGGGGAGGCGCGCCGCCGCCTCACCGCGGGGCTGGCGATCATGGAGACGGCGGGCCTGCGCGTCGACGGGTTCACCCCGCCCGGCTGGCTCGCCTCGCCCGGCACCCGCGACGCCCTCGCCCGGCTCGGATTCGGCTACTGGACCAGCCAGACCGGGGTGCACGACCTGCACCGCCGCCGCGTCCTGCGCGTCCCCGCGCTGTCCCACCGCCCCGGCGGCACGGGGGAACGGGCGGGCGCGGCGCTCATGGTCCGCGCGGCCCGCGCCCTCGCGTCCTCCGGCAGGTCGCTGCGGATCGCCCTGCACCCCGCCGACCTCGACCGCCCCGGCCTGCGCGAGGCGGCCCTGACGGCGATAGACACCGCCCTGAGGGCCGGAGCGCGGCCCGTCACCTACCGCGCGCTCATCGCATGAGGATCGTCCAGCTCGCCAACCTCTACAGTCCCGTCTCCGGAGGGCTGCGCACCGCCGTGGACGAACTCGGCAGGGGATACGCCAAGGCGGGGCACGAAAGGTTCCTCGTGCTGCCGGGGCCCGGGAGGAGCCGCCGGGAGACCGAGTCCGGCACCGTGATCACCGTGCCCGGGCCGTCCGTGGCGCCCGGCTACCGGCTCGTCCTGGACCCGCGCCCCGTCCTGCGCGCCCTCGCGGAGATCGGGCCCGATTCCGTGGAGGTCTCCGACAAGGCGACCCTCACCGTCGCGGGCCGGTGGGCGCGTCGGAGGGGGATCCGCTCCGTGCTGTTCTCGCACGAGAGGCTCGACGCGATCCTCGCCCCCCGCGTCCCGTCCTGGGTGGCCCTCGACAAGGGGGCCGACCTCTGGAACAGAAGGCTCGCCGGAGCCTTCGACACCGTCGTGGCCACCTCGGAGTTCTCCGCCGCCGAGTTCCGCAGGATCGGCGCCCCGTCCGTCGCGCTGGTCCCGCTCGGCGTCGACCTGGACACCTTCCGGCCCCGGCCCACACCCCCGCATGAAGGGGTCCGCCTCGTGCTCCTCGGGCGGCTGTCCAAGGAGAAGCACCCGGGGCTGGCGCTGGCGGCCCTGCGGGAACTGCTCGCCCAGGGCCATGACGCGCGGCTCGACGTGATCGGCGACGGCGCCCTCGGCCCGGCGATGCGCCGCGCGTCGAAGGGGCTGCCCGTGGAGTTCCACGGGCACCTCGGCGTGCGCGCGGAGGTGGCACGGCTCCTGGCGACCGCCGATGTGGCGCTCGCCACCTGCCCGGTGGAGTCCTTCGGCCTCGCCGTGCTGGAGGCCCTCGCCTGCGGCACCCCCGTGGTGTGCGCAGACTCCGGCGCGACCCCGGAGCTGATGGCCCCCGGCGCGGGGGAGGCGGTGCCCGCCCACGGCGCGGCCTTCGCCGCCGCGGTCGCCCGGCTGCTCGCCGTCCCCGCAGCCCAAAGGCGGGCCGCCGCCCGCGCGCAAGCCGAGCGTTACCCCTGGAAGACGGCGGTGCGCGGCCTCCTGGACGTCCACGGCGGGGGCGGGGACTGATCGCGCCGGAGCGGCGGTAGTGTCAGGGACGTGAAACGGTTCTTCACACCCGGCTGGCTGGGCATCCACCTCATCGCGATCGTGCTGTTCTTCGCGTTCCTGGCGTTCGGTTGGTGGCAGTTCGAGCGGGCGCAGGCGGGCAACGCGCGAAGCTGGGGCTACACCTTCGAGTGGCCCGTGTTCGCGGGATTCGTCATCGTCATGTGGATCAAGATGATCCGCGACGAGCTCAAGGCGGCCAAGGCCCCCCCGGTGGACCCCAATGCAGCCCCCGCCGTCCCCGTCCGTGTCCTCACCGAAGCTCAACTGATCAAGGAAGCCGAAGCGGAGAACCCCGAGCTGGCGGCCTACAACCGTCGCCTCGCCCGGCTCGCCGCGCAGAACCGGCGCTAGAAGGGAAACCCTGTGGAAGCGGCCATCACCCGGTATCGCGTGCTCGCGACCCTCGTCGGCATCATGCTGCTCCTGCTGTGCTTCGTGGCCGTGCCGCTGCGCTACATCTGGGACAACCCAGGCCCGTCCGGGATCATCTCCCCGATCCACGGCTTCCTGTACATGGTCTACCTGGCCATCTCGTTCGACCTCTACAGCAAGGCCGGGTGGCCCCTCAAGAAGATGGCCGTCATGGTCTCCGCCGGCCTCATCCCCTTCCTCGCCTTCTTCATCGAGCGCAAGATCGTCGCCGAAGCCCGCGAGACCCTCGCCACCCAGGGCGTCGCCAAGGCCTGACGCCTCCGCTCCTCCCGCAGCCCTTCTCCTCGCGCCCCTCGTCGAGGAGAAGGGCTGCGTGCTTTCCCCGCCCTCCGCCGCCGGGCGGAGGGCGGGGACGGCTCAGGCCAGATGATCGCGGACGCGGGGCAGGACCTCCTTGGCGACGAGTTCCTGGTCGGCGACCGTGGGGAGGCTGAGGAGCTGGGCGGTGAAGCCCGCCCTGGCGATCTCGATCAGCTGGCCGGCGACGGCGCGGGGCGTCCCCGCGACGAGTTCCGGGGTGGGGGTGCGGGACGGGTCGACGCGGACCAGGAGATTGGTCGCGCAGGTGAGGGCGGAGGGGTCGCGGCCCGCCTTCTCGGCGGCGGCGTGGACGCGGGCACGGCGGGCCACGGCTTCGGTGAGGCCGATCCGGCCCATCGAGGGCAGCCAGCCGTCGGCGAGTTCGCCGGTGAGGGCCAAGGCGCGGGGGCCGTACGAGCCCAGCCAGATCGGGATCGGGTGGGCGGGCAGCGGGTCGATGCGGGCGCCGCGCACGGTGAAGTGGGCGCCGTCCAGGTCGCCGGGGCCGCCCGCCCACAGGTCGCGCATGATCCCGACGGCCTCGCGCTGGGCGTCGATCTTGCCGCCGGGGGTGCGCTCGGTGAGGCCGAAGGCGGTGAACTCCTCGTCGAAACCGCCGCCGCCGAGGCCGAGGACGAAGCGTCCCCCGGAGATCGCGTCGAGGGTCTCGGCGGTCTTGGCGAGCACGGCGGGGTTCCGGTAGGGCAGGCCGAGGACGTTCGTGCCGATCTCGATCCGCTCGGTGCGCGCCGCGATGGCGGCGAGCGCGGTCAGCGGCTCGACCGTGGGCCTGGTGCTGTGCAGGTGGTCGCTCAGCGTGAACAGGTCGAAGCCGAGTTCGTCGGCGCTGCGGGCGAGGTCGAGGGTCGCGGCGGCGGTCAGGCCGGCGACGGCGCCGCCCGCGCCGAAGACGAGCCGCTGCCCGAGGATGGAGCTCATGGTTCCCCCTGCGTGGAATCGGTGGACGTGGTGACGGCACGGCTCAGGTCGGCCGACCAGGCCGACCACGAACCGGGGTAGAGCGCGGTGGAGGTGAGGCCGGCGCGTTCCAGCGCCAGCAGGTCGTGGCAGGCGGTGACGCCGCTGCCGCAGTAGACGATGACGTCGGTGTCCGCCGCGATCCCGGCCGCGTCGAAGCGGGACCGCAGGACGTCCGGGGCGTGGAAGCGCCCGTCCTCGTCGAGGTTGGCGGCCCACGGCGCGTTCCGCGCGCCCGGGATGTGCCCGGACCGCGCGTCCGAGGGCAGGACCGCCGCGCCCGAGTAGCGGTCGGCGGCGCGCGCGTCCAGGACGACGGCGCTCCCGGTCCGGACGGCCTCGGCCACCTCGTCGGCGTCGCGCAGCGCCGACCGGGGCCAGGGCACGGCGGTCCGGACGGCGGGCGCGAGGGTCTCCTCGCCGGTGGCGAGGGCGCCCGGCCAAGCGGCGAGGCCGCCGTCGAGGAGCGCGGCGGGCGCCCCGATGCGCCGCAGCAGCCAGACGAGACGGGCCGCGTAGCCGCCGCCCGCGTCGTCGTAGGCGATGACGGGCGTCCGGTCGTCGAACCCGAGCGCGCCGAGGGACTCGGCGAACGCCTCGGGGGAGGGCAGCGGGTGCCTGCCGCCCGCCTCGGTGGGCGGGCCTGCGAGGACGGTGTCGAGGTCGACCCAGACCGCGCCGGGGATGTGCCCGGCGAGGTAGGCGGCATGGCCGTCGCTCCCGTCCAGGTACCAGCGCACGTCGGCGAGGCGTCCGGCGGAGACGATCGGGTCGTCGGCCGCGACGACAGGGGGCAGCTCGGGCAAGGTCAGTCCTTCCGGTACACGCGGTCGGGGAGGATGCGCAGCAGCACGCGTTCGCCGTCGGTCGGCCGGACGACGTCGGAGCCCGTCCACTTGGTGAAGGCGGTGCGGGCCACGGCGAGCGCGGCCTCACCGGTCACCAGGTCGACGACCCGGCCGCGGACCTCGATGTAGCGGCGCGGGTCGACGCCGTCGAGCAGGAGCAGCGCCACCCGCGGGTCCGCCGCGACGTTGCGGTACTTGCGCCGCGCGGTGCCGGTGGTGACCAGCAGGTGCTCGGCGTCGGCGTGCGGCCAGACCGCGCTGCTCTGCGGCCCGCCGTCGGGCATCAGGGTCGTGAGGATCGCGAGGGTCCTGGCCTGGGCGAGTTCGCGGACGTCGGCGTCAAGCACGCGCCAGCCCCCGCACCTGCGGCAGCACCTGGTCGCCGAGCAGTTCGGCGGTGTCGCGCACGAGGTCGTAGGGGAGGCCGCCGATGTCGACCGCGAGAAGGTGGAGGTCGTGGCCCCACTGCTCGCGGAGCCGGCCGAGCCGGTCGACGACCTCGTCGGGGGAGCCGCACAGGGCGGGGCCGTCCGGGCCGACGTAGGCGTCGAAGTCGAAGTCGCGCACCGGCGAGCCCGGCACGTTCACGTAGGCCTCGACGTACTCCCGCCACACCGCGCGGGCTCGCTGGGAGGTCTCGGCGACGAACACGTGGCTCGCCGCGCCGAGCCGTCCAGGAGCTCCGCCGCGTTCGCGGGCCCGATCCCGGTAGGCGTCGAAGACCGGGACGAAGTCGGCGGCGGGCCGCGCGGTCGTGCCGAGGATCAGCGGCAGGCCGTGCTCGGCGGCGAGCTCCACCGACTCGAGGCCGGTGCCGCCGCTCATCCACAGCGGCGGGCGGTCCTGGAAGAGCCGCGGCTGGAGCCGGACGTCCTCCAGCGGCGGCCGGAAGCTCCCCGACCAGGTGACGCGCTCCTCGGTCCACAGCCGCAGCAGCAGTTCGACGTTCTCGCGCTTGCGGGCGGCCTTGCTCTCCGGCTCCTGGCCGAACACCCGGTAGGGCTCGGGGAAGAACGAGCCGCCCGCGACGATCTCCAGCCGCCCGCCCGACAGGAGGTCGAGCGTGGCGTAGTCCTCGGCGACGAGCACCGGGTCGCGGTTGGCGACCAGCGTGGTGCCGGTCGCCAGCCGGATCGTGGAGGTCTCCCGGGCGAGGGCGGCCAGCACCAGGGCGGGGGAGGAGATGACGTCCCGGTCCCCGAAGTGGTGCTCGCCGACGGCGTACCAGGAGAAGCCGAACTCCTCGGCGTCGCGCCCGCCGCGGATCACGTCCTCGATCCGCGCGTGCTGGCTCGCGGTGGCACCGGTGTGCGGGTCGGGCAGCAGGCTGCCGAAGGTGATGAGCCCTAGCTCCATGTCACGTCCTTCATGAGATCGTCGCGGGCCCGGCCGCCGGGGACGGCGGCGAGCAGTTCCCGCGTGTAGGGGTGCTTCGGTGCGGTGAACACGCGGTCGGCGAGCCCGGATTCGACGATCCGGCCCTCCCGCATCACCGCGACCCGGTCGCAGACCTGCCGGACCACGGCGAGGTCGTGCGAGATGAACAGATAGGTGAGGCCGAGGTCGCGGCGCAGCTCGGCGAGCAGGTCGAGGACCCGGGCCTGGACCGTCGCGTCGAGCGCGGACACCGGCTCGTCGCAGACCAGCAGCGCGGGGCCGGGCGCGAGCGCCCGCGCGATCGCGACCCGCTGCCGCTGGCCGCCCGACAGCTCGCCGGGCCTGCGCCCGGCCAGCGCGGCGGGCAGCGCGACCGCGTCGAGCAGCCGCCGCACCTCGGCGGGGCGGCCGGGCCGTGGCACCGTCGCGAAGCCGGCCAGCGGCTCGGCGACGATCTCCGCCACCGTCATCCTCGGGTTCAGCGACGCGTACGGGTTCTGGTAGACGAGCTGGACCCGCCGGTGCAGCTCGCGCAGCCCGGCCCGGTCGAGCCCGCCCACCTCGATACCGCCGACCCGCACCGTCCCGGCCGTGGGCCGCGCCAGCCCGACGACGATCCGCCCCGTCGTCGTCTTGCCCGACCCGGACTCGCCGACCAGCCCCAGCGCGCTCCCGCGCTCGACCGTGAAGCCGACCCCATCGATCGCGGTCCTCCCGCCGAACTCCTTGCGCAGCCCGCTGACGACCACCAGCGGCTCCGCCGATCCATCGCCGTCACGGGAGATCCCCGTGCCCGGCTGCTCCCGTTCTGTGACCGCGAGCCGCACTACCGCCTCCGTGCGTTCAGGCTCTGCCGGCCGGAGCGCCGCCGACGGGCGCAGGGCGGGGGCGTCGGCGAGGAGGGCGCGGGTGTGGGGGTGGGAGGGGGCGGCCAGCACCCGTGCGGTCGGGCCGGACTCGACGAGGCGCCCGGCCGCCATGACGGCGGTGCGGTGGGCGCGGTCGGCGACCACGGCCAGGTCGTGCGTCACCAGGAGGACGGCGATGCCGGTCGAGTCCACGAGCTCTTCGAGCTGGTCGAGGATGCGGCGCTGGACGGTGACGTCGAGCGCCGAGGTGGGCTCGTCGGCGACGAGCAGCCGGGGCCGGGCCGCCGTGGCGACCGCGATGAGGACGCGCTGGCGCATCCCGCCGGACAGCTCGTGCGGGTACTGCCGGGCCCTGCGGGCGGCGTCCGGCAGCCCTGCCCGGTCCAGCAGCTCGACGGCCTGCTCGCGAGCCGCCCGGCCGCGCGCCAGGCCGTGCAGCCGCAGCACCTGCGCGACCTGCCGGCCCACCCGCTGCACGGGGTCGAGCGCGACGGCGGGATCCTGCGGGATCAGTGCGATGTACCGGCCCCGGATCCGCCGCCAGCCGCGTTCGGTGAGCCGGGTGAGGTCGCGGCCCTCGAACTCCAGGGCGTCCGCGCTCATCCGCGCGCTCGGCGGCAGCAGCCCCAGGACGGTGTGCGCGAGGGTGCTCTTCCCGGAGCCGGATTCGCCGACCAGCGCGGTGATCCGCCCGGCCTCGACCGTCAGATCGATGCCCGCGACGGCTTCGGCGCCCGGGTAGGAGACCCGCAGCCCGCGGACGGTGAGGAGCGCGCTCATGCCGCCCGCCCCCCGTCCTGCAGCGCCCGGGAGACACGGCCCGCGGCCACCACCACGGCCGCGACCGTCAGTCCGGGCAGGACGGTCAGCCACCAGGCGGTCGCGAGGTGGTCGCGCCCGCCCGCGACCAGCGCGCCCCACTCGGGGGCGGGCGGCGGCGCGCCGTACCCGAGGAATCCGAGCGAGGAGACGGCGAGGACGACCAGGCCGAAGTCCAGCGCGGCGAGCGCGAGGACGGGCCCGGCGGTGAACGGGAGCACGTGCCGGAGCAGGATCCGCGTCGGCCCGCCCCCGGAAAGCCTCGCGGCCTCGACGTGCGGGGACGTCCGGACCTGGAGGACGCGGGCGCGGGTGACCCGCGCGAACGTCGCGATCCCGGTGACGCCCACGGCCAGGCCGATCTCCGCCGTCCCGAACCCGAGGACGCTGATGACGGTGAGCGACAGCAGCACCGGCGGGATCGACAGCGGGATCTCCACGGCGCGCATGACGAGCGTCTCGGGCAGGCCGCCGAAGAACCCGGCGAGCAGCCCGAGCGCCACCCCGACGGACAGCCCCAGCGCGATCGCCAGGACGGCGGCCTGCACGGACGGCGCGGTCCCGTGGACGACGCGCGCGAACACGTCGCGGCCGAGCTGGTCGGTGCCGAACAAGTGCCGGGGGCCCGGCGGGCGGAACCGCTCGGCCCCGGTGCCCTCGACGGCGCTCTGCCCGGTGAACCAGCCGGGCCGGACGGTCCAGCCCGCGACGAGCAGCAGGACCGCCACCGCGAGAAGGGTGCCTGGCCGCCTCATGCCTTCACCGCCCTGAGCGCCCCGGAGGGCCTCCGCACGGTCCGTACCCGGGGGTCGAGCACCGGATACAGCAGATCGACCGCCAGGTTCACGCCCGCGAACCCGACCGCCGCGACCACCACGACGCCCTGGACCACCGGAAGGTCCTGGGTCGAGACGGCGAACTGGACGATCCGGCCGACCCCCTGCCGGGAGAAGACCGTCTCGACCACGACGGCCCCGCCGATCAGCCCGCCGGTGAGCACGCCCGCGACCGTCACGGCGGGGATCGCGGCGTTGCGCAGCCCGTGCCGCAGCACCACGCGGACCGTACTGGCGCCGGTCGCGCGCAGCGTCTCGCAGTAGGGTTCGCGGAGCGTTTCGGCCAGGCTCCGGCCGAGGACCTGCGCGACCAGGGCCGCGCCGGGTATCGCCAGGGTGCAGGCCGGCAGCACCAGGCCGGGCAGCCCCGACCCGCCGAGCGACGGCAGCAGCGGCCAGCGCAGCGCGAACAGCTGGATCAGCACGAGCCCGACGAGGAAGGACGGCAGCGAGACGGCGAGTCCGGGCAGGGCCCGCAGCGCGCCGCCGTGCGGCAGGTTCGCGGCGACCGCGAGCAGCGTCCCGGCCGCCACGCTCAGCGCGAGCGCGGTCAGGCCGAGCGTGAGGGTGGCGGGCAGCGCCTCGGCGAGCATCGCCGCGACCGGGCGCCCGGTCTGGATCGAGGCGCCGAAGTCGCCGCGCACCGCCGAGACCGCGGCGTCCAGGTACTGGACCGCGACCGGCCGGTCGAAGCCCAGCTCGGCCCGGACCCGGGCGACGTCCTCGGGCGGCACGGCCTCGAACCCGTTGCGCCCGCTCAGCATCAGCTCCACCGGATCGCCCGGCACCAGCCGCTGGATCGCGAACACGACGGTGAAGGCCGCCCACACGACCACGGCGGCCTGGGCGAGCCGCCCCGCGACGTAGCGCGGGACGGCCCGGCGATCAGGAGAGCTCGACATCGTGCAGCCCCAGCCGGGCGGAGGCGTCAAGGCGGAGGCCCTTCACCTTGTCCGACACGGCGTGGACCAGGGAGTTCTCGTACAGCGGGACGGTGTCGGCGTGGTCGAGGATCCAGGTGACGGCCTTGTCGACGGCCTCCTGGCGGGCCTTGCCGTCGGTGGCCGACGCCTGCTGGTCGAGGAAGGTGTCGAGTTCGCTCGAGGGCAGGTGCCACAGGTTGGCGCCCTTGGTGGAGAAGATGTTGCGCAGGACGTCGGGGTCGGCGCGGGTGACGGCGACGGCGGTCAGGTCGAACTCCCCCTTCTGCTGCTGCTCGACGTACTTGGCCGGGGGCACCGCGCGCAGTTCGACGTCGATGCCGAGGGCGCGCAGCTGCTGCTGGACGAGTTCGTTGACCGGCGGGGTCGGCGCGGGGATCAGCCAGACGAGCTTCAGCGGCGCGCCGTCCTTGGCGCGGATCCCGTCGGCCCCGGGCTTCCAGCCCGCCTCGTCGAGCAGGGCCTTGGCGCGGTCGGGATCGTGGCGCAGCCGGTCGGCGCGGTCGGCGTAGAACGGGGTGGTGGATGACAGCACGCTCGTCGCGGGCCGGAACTGCGCGCCGAGGACCGTGTCGACCAGCGCCTGCCGGTCGACCCCGAGCAGCAGCGCCTCGCGGAGCCGCCGGTCGCCCAGCACGCCCGCGTGGTTCAGGGACAGCGGTGGCACCAGGCCGGGGACCGCCTTGGTGAGCAGCTGGAATCCGCCGCTCTGGAACCGGGCCCGGTCGGCCTCCTGGATGTTCTGCGCGACGGCCACCTGGCCGGAGGAGAGCGCGCCGGTCCTGGCCCCGGCCTCGGGGACGAACACGAACCGAGCCCCGGCGACCTTGGCCGCGCCGTCGTTCGCGGCCAGTGAAGACGGCCAGGCGTAGCCTTCACGGCGCTTGAGGACGACCTCCTGGTTGGCCGTGTAGTGGTCGAGGACGAACGGTCCCGAGCCGACGAAGGAGCCGCGGCAGCGCTCGGCGGGGTCCGCCGCCGCGGTCTTCGGCGACAGGATGCCGAATCCCGCCCCGGACGTCGCCTGGAGGAACTGCGCGTTGGGGGCGTCGAAGGCGACCGTGAAGTTGCGTGAGTCGGCGACCTTCGTGCCCTGGTAGCCGCGCAGGTAGGCGGGGGCGCCGTTGGCCGGGAACTTGATCAGTCTGTCGAAGGTCGCCTTGACGGCTGCGGCGTCGAGCGGGGTGCCGTCGCTGAAGGTGACGCCCTCGCGCAGCACGAAGGTGAAGGACCTGCCGTCGGCGGATGCGGTGAACTCCTGCGCGAGCCAGGGGACGATCTCGCCGGTCTCGGGGTCCTGGTCGGTGAGGGTGTCGACCAGGGAACGCGACACGTCGAGGGCCGCGAGCTGGCCGGTCTGCTGGGGGTCCAGGCAGCCGGGGTCGGCGGGCAGCGCGATCTGGAGCACCGCTTCGGCGGCGGGGGAGGAGTCGGCGGCGCAGGCCGGGAGGAGCAGGAGGGGCGCGAGCGCGGCGAGAGCGCGGGCAGATGCTGGCACGGGGAGGGTCTTTCTGGTTCGACACGCAGGATGGGGTCGGCGCGCGCGATAAAATTCGCAGTACGGAAGTTTCGCCAAGCGGAAGGTTCGCACTGCGAAAGATTCGCTGTGCGAAGCACGTTAGGTCGCGCCGGATATATCCGTCAACTACGGTAGGAAAAGGAGGTTGTGATGACCGGGACGACCGAGCCGATCGGCCCGGCCGAGGCGCTGGTCCGGCTGTCGCACATGGTGCAGCACGTGTTCGCCGATGTGAGCCGCGCGCACGGCCTGACCCCGCAGCAGACCCAGCTGCTCTGCCGGCTCGCCCGCGGCCCCGTCCCGATGGGCACCCTGGCCGCCGCCCTGCACCTGGAGCGATCAGGCCTGTCCGGCCTGGTAGACCGGGTCGAGCGCCGCGGCCTCCTGGAGCGCGTCCGCGACCCCCGCGACCGCCGCATCTGGCACGCCGCCCTCACCCCGCCCGGCCAGGAGGCCGCCGACGCCGCCCATCAGGAGATCATCGCCCGCCTCGACACCTTCCTCCTCGACCTTCCCCCCGACGCCCGAGCCCTGCTCGCCCCCACCGTCACCACCCTCCTCACCGCCCACACCGCCACCACCGGCATCCCCTGGCTGGTCCCCACGGAACCCACCGCCTTCTGAACCCCGCCTCGCCACACGCTGGGGAGGCATCGGCCGAAACGGTACGCAAGGGCGGCGGGCATCCCGCCTAGTTCAGCTCGAGCTCGGTGAACGAGACGTCGATCAGCATCCCCTCGGGCAGGGAGGTTCGCAGCGCCTCCCGGTGCACTGCGGCCAGCTGGTAGTTCCGCTTCGACCAGTCGAGCCGGTACTCCTCGACCGAGTGGATCCGGCTCTCGGCCATGACGACGATCAGATAGACCTCGATCCCCTGACGGGCGTACTCGGCCTTCTTGTCCGCGAAATCCGTCTCGGTGTTCGTGCTGCTGATCTCGATCGCCACGAACACATCCGCCGACGTCATCCGCGCCCTGGGCTTCAAGCACCACAGCACGCTGACATCCGGTCGCCGCAACGTGAAGTGCTTCCCCTCGGCGCTCTTGCGCACGTTCGCGTAGACGTACCACATGTCGGTGTCCTGGAGCACCGCCACGCAGGGCCCCTTCGGCCGAGCGCCCTTCAGCGCAGCGGTGAGGTTGAACGACACGGTCCGATGCTCCGGGGTGGGCGACTGACAGAAGATCACCCGTCCGTCGACGACCTCGATCGTGCGTGCGATGTCCGCAGGCAGCGCTTCGTACTGCTCCTCGGTGATGAGCATGCTGGCCGGGTCGGTGGCCCACACAGGTAGACGCATGCTCGGCCTCTTCCTTGTCCGGATCTCGGTTCCGTCAGCCTAGCGCCGGGCCGTGTTCCCGCGGGGCGGGCCATGGGGAAGGGCGGCGGTGGTCCAGATCAGGGTGCGGCCGGTTTCGGCGGGGGCTTCGGGGGTGGTGGGGCGGGTTTCGGCGAGGTGGTAGCCGAGGCGGTGGGGGACGGCGGCGCTTGCGGTGTTGGCCTCGTCGCAGTGGATTTCGACGCGGGAGATGTCGGGGAGGGCCAGGGCGGCGGTGGTGAGGGCGCGGACGGCGCGGGTGGCCAGGCCGCGGCCGGTGTGGCCGGTGCGGAGCCAGTAGCCGATCTCGATGGCGCCGGGGCCGACTCTGCGGTGCATTCCGAAGCCGCCGAGGGCGGTGCCATCGGGGGCGAAAGCGCCGTAGAGGTAGGCGTCGCCGTTGCGCCAGTTGTCCTGGGCCGCGGCGATCATCTCGAACTCGTCGTCGAGGGTCAGCGGGCGTGCGGCCCAGGGCATCCACGGGTGCAGTTCGGCGAAGGACGCGTTCACGGCGTCCAGCAGGACCGCCGCGTCCCCTTCCCGCGTTCGCCGGAGCACCGCGTCGCCGAGTTCCAGCGACTCCGGCGGATCCGCGGGCCCGGCCGATCCGTCCACGCCCATGGCCGCCCCTCTCGTGAGAAATATGCCCATTTCATGCTGTTTGTGACCTTAGGGACTGCCGGGTGGGGCGCGGGGAATGCGGGGAGGGGGTTGGGGGTTTCACCGCAATCTTCGCTTCTGCGGGGTTCGCCCCGGTTGATCGCTGTGAGCGAACAGGGGTGGGGAATGAATCAAGGCTCTGGTTTCTTGAGTGTGAGTGACTCAAGAAAATCCATGACTGGGGAGTGAAATGAGCGAGAGACTGACGGTGCCGGTGCTGCCGCTCGACGACACGGTCGTGCTGCCCGGCATGGTGGTGCCGCTGGAGCTGAACGACAGCGAGGTGCGGGCGGCGATCGAGGCGGCGCGGGCCGTGGCGGCGGGCAAGCCGCGCGTTCTGCTCGTGCCGCGCGTCGACGGGAAGTACGCGGCGGTCGGTGTGCTCGGCGTCGTCGAGCGCGAGGGAAGGCTGCCGGGCGGGGAGCCGGGCGCCGTGGTCCGCGCCGTGAGCCGGGTCCGCATCGGCACCGGGACGACCGGGCCGGGCGCCGCGCTCTGGGTCGAGGGCGACACCGTCGACATCCCGGCGGCCGGACCCGAGGCCGCCAAGCTGGCCAAGGAGTACAAGGGCCTGCTCCAGGCGATCCTCCAGCACCGCGGATCCTGGCAGCTCGTCGACATCGTGCAGCAGATCGACGACCCGTCGATCCTCGCCGACCAGGCGGGCTACGCGCCCTACCTGAGCGTTGAGCAGAAGATCACCCTGCTGGAGACCGCCGACGCCGTCGAGCGGCTGGAACTGGTGACGGGATGGGCGCGCGACCAGCTCGCCGAACTCGACGTCGCCGAGACCATCCGCAAGGACGTCCAGGACGGCATCGACAAGCAGCAGCGCGAGTTCCTGCTCAAGCAGCAGCTCCAGGCCGTCCGCAAGGAGCTGGCCGAGCTGAACGGCGATGCCGAGGAGGGCGAGGAGGAGGACTACCGCGCCCGTATCGAGGCGGCGAACCTGCCGGAGAAGGTGGAGAAGGCGGCGCTCAAGGAGGTCGACAAGCTGGAGAGGTCCAGCGACGCCTCGCCTGAGGGCGCCTGGATCCGCACCTGGCTGGACACCGTCCTGGAGATCCCGTGGAACGAGCGTTCCGAGGACTCCTACGACATCGAGGGCGCCCGGGCCATCCTGGACGCCGACCACGCCGGCCTCGCCGACGTGAAGGACCGGATCATCGAGTACCTGGCCGTCCGCAAGCGGCGGTCCGATCGCGGCCTCGGGGTCGTCGGCGGGCGCAGGTCCGGCGCGGTCCTCGCGCTGGCCGGTCCTCCCGGGGTCGGCAAGACCTCGCTCGGCGAGTCCGTCGCGCGGGCGATGGGCCGCGAGTTCGTCCGGGTCGCCCTTGGCGGCGTCCGGGACGAGGCGGAGATCCGCGGCCACCGGCGCACCTACGTCGGCGCGCTGCCCGGCCGGATCGTCCGGGCGATCAAGGAGGCCGGTTCGATGAACCCGGTCGTCCTGCTCGACGAGATCGACAAGGTCGGCGCCGACTACCGGGGCGACCCGACGGCCGCGCTGCTGGAGGTGCTCGACCCGGCGCAGAACCACACGTTCCGCGACCACTACCTGGAGGTGGAGCTCGACCTCTCCGACGTGCTGTTCCTGGCCACCGCCAACTCGCTGGACACCATCCCCGGCCCCCTGCTCGACCGCATGGAGCTGGTGACGCTCGACGGCTACACCGAGGACGAGAAGGTCACGATCGCGCGCGACCACCTGCTGTCCCGCCAGCTCGACAAGGCGGGCCTGGAGTCCGGCGACATCGTCTTCCCGGACGAGGCGCTGCGGCTGATCGCGGGCGAGTACACCCGCGAGGCGGGCGTCCGCTCCCTGGAGCGGTCGATCGCGCGGGTGCTGCGCAAGGTCACCGCCAAGGCCGCGCTCGGCGAGGTGGAGCTGCCGGTCGTCATCGACGACCTGACGGACTACCTGGGCCGGCCCCGGTTCACCCCGGAGGTCTCGCTCAAGGAGTCCGAGCGGCGCACCGCGGTCCCCGGGGTGGCGACGGGCCTGGCGGTGACGGGTGCGGGCGGCGACGTCCTGTACGTCGAGGCGTCCCTGGCGGACGCCGAGACCGGCGACACCGGAGTGACGCTGACGGGCCAGCTCGGCGACGTCATGAAGGAGTCGGCGCGGATCGCGCTGTCGTACCTGCGCTCGCGCGGCGCGGAGCTGGAACTGCCCGTCGGCGACCTGAAGGACAGGGGCGTGCACGTCCACGTCCCGGCCGGCGCGGTCCCGAAGGACGGCCCGTCCGCGGGCGTGACCATGACGACGGCGCTGGCGTCGCTCCTGTCGGGCCGCCCGGTCCGGCCGGACGTGGCGATGACCGGTGAGGTCTCCCTCACCGGCCGGGTCCTGCCCATCGGCGGGGTGAAGCAGAAGCTGCTCGCCGCCCACCGGGCCGGGATCACCACGGTCCTCGTGCCCAAGCGGAACGAGCCCGACCTGGACGACGTGCCCGCCGAGGTGCTCGCCCAGCTGACCGTGCACGCGGTGTCCGACGTCCGCGAGGTTCTGGCGATCGCGCTGGAGCCCGCGACCGCCGCCACCTCCTCCGCCGCCTAGGCGGTACCCGGCACAGGGGGCCGGTCCCACCCGGGACCGGCCCCCTTTCCTCGTTCCGGACGAGCATTGGGAAAGGGGGCCGGGCCTTCCGAGGTCCGGTCCCCTTTCTTCGAGAGGGGGCACCGGGCCGTCGATTCGAGCGCCTGCGCGCCGGGCGGTGCCGCAGCGCTCGCGCCGGGGGCAGGTGCGGAGCCTAGCGAGGGGCGCACGGGCGGAACCCTGGATATGAGTGATCTTCATGTTCCTGGTCACGGTCGTTCACGCGGGGTTCCCGGGTGCGTAGCGCGGTCCGCTGAGACTCGGCGGGGCCGCCGAGGTGCGGCGGCCGGGAAGAAGAGCATGCAGACGAACTCGATCAACCGCCGCGCCCTGTTCAAGCGGACGGGCGCGGTCGCCGCGGGCGTCGCCGCGGTGCACGTCGTGCCCGCGTGGGCGGTCCCCGCCGCGGCGCGGGCGGAGGCCGCGGCGGCCCTGCCCTTCGTCGACGACTACCGGTCCAACGTGGCCGCGAACCTGACCGTCGAGACCAACGCCGCGGTCCGGATCCTCTCCGGCATGCTGGCGCTCTGGCGGCCCGGCACGGCCTGGAACACCGGCGAGGTGCTGCGCCGCGGCGTGCTGCGCGACAACATGCGCTACAGCGCCGCGGTCACCCGCCACCGCACGGCCGCCGAGGCCAAGGAGGCGTTCGTCCTCGACCGGCAGCACCAGAGCTACTCCGCCATCGCCGGCCTCGGCCCGCTCGCCGCCGCCTACAAGGCCGGTGCCCTGGCCGTCACCGGGATCACCGGGGCGCCCGACGGGACGCCCGCCACGACCGTCAGCGACGCGGTCCCGGCCGGGGCCCCCGCGGGGTCCGCGCTCGGCGCGGGCGCGCCGGCGTCGGCGCTGGGCAAGGTCGTCGACCTGGTCAACACCGTCCGCGGCTCCTACTCCTCGGGCAACCCGGCGAAGGCCGCCTACCAGTACCCGCGGCCGTGGCGGACGACCGAGGACGGCGTGGTCGCCGACACGGGCAAGACCGACGAGTTCGGCTTCCCCGTCTACGCCTCGGACGTCGTCGTCGCCCCTCAGCTGCTGCGCCAGCGCAGCACCAACCCGGCCGACGACGGCGGCTACGTGAGCGGCCACACCAACGCCGCCTACCTCGCCGCGCTGGCCTTCGCCTACGCCGTTCCCGAGCGGTTCCAGGAGCTCGTCGTGCGGGCGGCCGAGGTCGGGCACAGCAGGATCACCGCGGGCATGCACTCGCCGGTGGACGTGGTCGGCGGCCGGGTCCTCGCGACCGCGCTGGCCGCGGCGATCCTCGGCGACCCGGCGAACGCCGCGCTCAAGGCGGCGGCCCGCGCGCAGGCGGCGGCCTACCTTCAGGCGGCCACGGGCACCGACGCGAACACCCTCTTCGCCTACGCCCACGCGGCGGACCGCGCCGAGGACCCGTACGCCGACCGCGCCGCCAACCGGCGCGCCCTCGCCCCGCGCCTCACCTACATCCTCCCCAAGACGGGACGGCGGGGCGCCGTCGTGCCGAAGGGCGCGGAGGTCCTGCTGGAGACCCGGCTGCCCTACCTCGACGCGGCGCAGATCCGCGAGGTCCTGCGCACGACCGCGCTCGACGGGTTCGCGCTGCTCGACGGGCCGGAGGAGTGGGGCCGTCTCGACCTGTTCGCCGCCGCCGACGGTTACGGCGCGTTCGACCGGGACGTCGCGGTCGTCCTGGACGCCGCGGCCGGCGGCTTCCACGCCGCCGACGCCTGGCGCAACGACATCGGCGGACGCGGCGGCCTCACCAAGTCCGGGACGGGCGTGCTCACCCTGTCCGGCGACAACTCCTACCGGGGCGGCACCACCGTCCGCGCGGGCGTCCTCGTGGCCGCGTCGCGCGACGCCCTCGGCGCCGGCGACGTGGCGGTCGACGGCGGGGCGCTGCGCGTCTCCGCGTCCGGCGCGCGCGTCCGCGGCGATCTGGCCGTCCGGGGCGCCCTGGAGCTGACCGCGGGACGGCGGAACTCGCCCCTCGAGGTGTCCGGCAAGGTCACGCCCGCCCGCGGGTCGGTCCTGCGGGTCTCGCTCGACGGGGCGAAGGGCGGCACCGTCCAGGTCATCGCGGGCCGGGTGACGGGCCGGTTCGGGTCCGTCGAGGCCGACGGCCGCAGGGTCGTGCCCGTCTACTCCGCGCGCGGACTGTCGCTGCGACTTTCCTGAGCCTTTTCCACCGCGTCCGCGCGCCGAACGTCCGGTCGGCCCCGTGCCGGCCGGACGTTCGCGTGTCCGGGCGGGGGTGATGAGACATGGGTCGGGTCTGTGGTCGAGACGCGTGACTAGACTCACGTCTCATTCCTCTTGAGCGGGTCGGTCCCGGGGGCTGTACTGGGCCTTGAGGCGAGGAGCCGACGACACCCCACGAGGAGGCCGCCCATGGAGAAAGTCGCCGTGCCCGAAGGGTTCGACTTCACCGATCCGTCACTCATCGAGCAGCGCATTCCGGCGCCGGAGTTCGCGGCGCTGCGCCGTGCCGGGGGACTGCGGTGGAACCCGCAGCCGCGCGGGGTCTCCGGCTTCGACGACGACGGCTGCTGGGTCGTCACCAGGCACGCCGACGTGATGGAGGCGTCGCGCGACCACGCGGTGTACTCCACCCACGCCGACACCGCGCTCATCCGCTACAACGAGCAGATCGGCCACGCCGAGATCGACATGTTGAAGAGCACCCTGCTCATCAACCTCGATCCGCCGGAGCACTCCAGGCTGCGCACGATCGTCTCGCGCGGGTTCACCCCGCGCGTCATCGAGCGGCTGCGCGACGCGCTGCGCGACCGGGCCGAGCGGATCGTGGCCCGGGCCGTCAGGGAGGGCACCGGCGACTTCGTCACGGACGTCGCGGTCGAGCTGCCGCTCCAGGCGATCGCCGAACTGCTCGGCGTGCCGCAGGAGGACCGCGGCAAGCTGTTCACCTGGTCCAACCAGATGCTCGGCTACGACGACCCCGAGCTGAACGCCGACATGACCGGGGCCGCCGCGGGCATCCTGGAGTACTCCATGGGCCTCGCCGAGGCCCGCCGCGCGGAGCCCGCCGACGACATCGTCACCCGCCTCGTCCAGGCCGGGGACAGCGGCGGCCTCACCGACGACGAGTTCGGCTTCTTCTTCATCGTGCTCGCCGTCGCCGGGAACGAGACGACGCGCAACGCCATCACGCACGGCATGATGGCCTTCCTCGACCACCCCGAGCAGTGGGCGCACTACCGGGCCGAGCGCCCCGCGACGGCGGCCGACGAGATCGTCCGGTGGGCGACGCCCGTCATCGCCTTCCAGCGGACCGCGCTGAGCGACACCGTGCTCGGCGGCACGGAGGTGAAGGCGGGACAGCGCCTCGCCCTCTACTACTCCTCGGCGAACTACGACGAGACGGTCTTCACCGACCCGTTCCGGTTCGACATCACCCGCTCGCCCAACCCGCACCTGGGCTTCGGCGGGACCGGTCCGCACTACTGCATCGGCGCGAACCTGGCCAGGCTGGAGATCGACATCATGTTCCAGGCGATCGCCGAGGCGATGCCCGGCATCCGGCGGACGGGGACGCCGCGGCGGCTGCGCTCGTCCTGGATCCACGGGATCAAGGAACTCCCGGTCTCCTACGCCTGACCCCGTGCTCCGCGAGGCGGGCGACCGGCCCCGTCCGCCTCGCGGCCCGGCGTGCGGGCCTCAGCCGTCGAGGCGGTCGAGGTAGGCGCGCGCCAGGTGGTCGGAGGCCGCGCGGATGTCCTTGACGGACCTGCCGCCGACGCCCGCCCGGACCACGACGTCGTCGACGATGATGACGAGCTGGCCCATGCCCGTCCGCAGTTCGGGGTCGGTGCCCGGGGGAGCGGGCAGGCGGAAGATCGCCAGGTAGGCCTCCCTGCCGAGCCCCGGATAGGGTTTCCCGTGGTGCCTGAGCGCGTTGCGCCGCGCGCGCTCGGTGCCGCTCTCCTTCTTGGTCTTCTTGAACCGCTCGGCCTGGAGGTTCACCGAACCGCCCGCCGGCGTGCTCATGTACTGGCACTCCGTGGAGCGCCGCCCCATGTCGTCGTTGCTGAGGACCGACGGGCCGAGCACCCCCGCCGCGAAATCCCCGGTCAGCACTTCGCACGCGCGGACCAGCGGCACCCCCTCGAACCAGTGCGCCCCGACCCCCGCCGCCAACGCCGCGGCGAGACCGACCCCCGTCACCACAAGCCCCCGTCTCATGATCCCATTCAGTCAGACGGGCCCCGTCTCACGGAAGACTTCCGCGTAAAGGGCGGGGTGTCCCGGCCAGGAACGGTGCTCGAGCGCCGCCGGTGCCCGCGGCGTCCGCACGGGCTAGGCCACGTAGGAGAGCAGGGCCCGGGTCAGTTCCGCAGGCCGGGCCAGGGCCGGAAGGTGGCCGCAGGGGAGTTCGTCCGGGGTGATGCCCAGTCGGGAGCGGACGAGCGCGCGGAGGAAATCGGCGGGGAAGAGCCGGTCGTCGCGGCAGAGCAGGAACCGCGTCGGCACCGCCGGCCAGGCCGGCAGCGGCCAGGGATCGTCGAGGACGCGCCCGGTCTGCCCGCGCGTGTGGTGCGCGGAGGCCGCGGCGATCTCTTCCGGCACGTCGTGCAGATAGGTGACGACGGGATCGCCGGGCGCGTCGGGATCGCGGCCCTCGGCGAGGTCGAGCGCCCGCTGCGCCTCCCCCTGGCCGGTGGCCGACCACCACCGGCCGCCGCTCTCGCCCGGCGCGGGGACCATCGCCGCCACCATGACGACCATGGCGACGCGTTCCGGCAGGCGGGCCGCGACGAGCGGCGCGACGAGGCCCGCGAGGGACTGCGCGACGAGCACCACCCGGGTCCGGTCGCCGACCGCCGCGACCACGGCCTCGGTGTACGCGTCGAGCCCCGCCTCCTCGTCCTCGCAGGGAAGGTCCACCGCGACGACGTCGTGGCCCGCCGCACGGAGCCCCGGCGCGACGAGGTGCCAGTACCAGGAGTCGGAGGCCGCCCCGTGCAGGAGGACGAAGGTCACCGGGTCGTTCATGCCGTCTCCTAGCGGGGACGGTGCCGGGCCCGTCCCGGGTCTGCGCCACCCCCGGCGGAGCACCGAGCCTAGCGAGGGGCGCCGACGGAATCCGGGCCGCGCGCCGGGCCGTCCGCGTCCTCCCGGCCGGAAAGCGTCCGTTCCGGGCGGATCCCTCTGCCGTCGCCGGACTTCGTGATATGAAAAGTGGGCCGGACCGGAGAATTGCCGGAAGGCGCCGCCAGCCGCGTCACGACATCCCCACCGGCTGCGGCGCATACCGTTCCGGTGGTAATTCCCGGCAATGCATAAGGGTCCCGAGGTATTCCCCCCGTACGTTCGGAGACAGGCGATGAGCGAACCGGAGATCCCGTCGGAGGACGCAGGGCGAAGGGCCCGCGGAAGACGTTATGCGGCATTGATCATCGCTTTGTCGGCCGTCGTCATCGGGCTGTGCACGGTGGTCGGCGAGGCGCTGATCCCGCGGACGCTGCCGCCGCGCGACGGCCTCGGCTGGCTCGCCTTCCTCGGTGCGGTGTCCCTGTTCACGGCGGTCTTCGCCGCCACCGCGGCGGTCACGGGCTCCCTCGGTTCGATCTCCCTGATCCTCGCGAGGCGGCCCCTGCGCGAGCGGCTCTCCCGCCTGCGCGGCAGGCTGTCGAGGGTGGGCGGCGCGGCGCTGTTCATCGCGGTCGTCGCCACCGTGATGTGGCAGCTCGTCGACCCCGTGAAATTGGTGAAGGACACCGAGGTCGGCGGTCTGGACTTCGGTAAGTACTGCAAGTCCTATGGCTACTCCGCGAACGACGACGAATTCTGCTCGCTCGGCGTTCCGCTGGCCAAGGCGTGCGACTGGCAATACGGGTCGGAGGGTCACACGTTCGTCATGACGTCCGGCCCCTACAGCGGGCGGTGCTTCGACGGAAAGAAGAAGTACGTGGGCGGCATCAAGGACATGGCGGGCTACTGCCGCGAAAGGTTCGCGCCGAGCCCCGAGGTCGGTACCGCTCTCATCGACGGGACCACCTGGGCGTGCCGGACGAACATAGACAAGGACCTCGCTTGCGCCTGGCAGTACCAGCAACGCGACCTCGCCGCGCGCGAGGAGGGCGGCCTCTGGCTGTGCTACCGCTGACCGGGCGGGCGGCGGGCGGCGGTCGGTCGGAAGGCGGGTCGTCAAGGGCGCGTCGTCCGGACGCGGAGAGGGAGGACGTACAGGTAGTAGAAGGGCTGGGCCTCTTCGGGGCCGCCGGGGACCCGGCCCACGAGCCGCCATCCCCAGCGCTGGTACATGCGCTGGATGTCGGGCTTGTCGGGGGCGGTCGCGAGGGTGGCGCGCTCCTCGGCGCGGTAGGCGAGCAGTCCGTCCACGAGGCGGCGGCCGGTCCCGGTGCCCCGGTGCGCGGGCAGCACCCCGAGATCCAGGACGGCGAAGGTGCGGGCGCCCGTCTCGGTCGTCCAGGACGGCGGCCTGGCCGGGCGGAGCCCGTGCCACCAGGTCGTCGGGGCCTGGAGCGGCAGCCCGCACGCGAAGCCCACCAGCCTGCCCCGCTCGCGTGCGGTCACGGTCGCGAAGCCGGGGGACGCCGCGGCCTGCCCGGCGCGCCGCGCGTGCCCGGTGAGCGGGTGGCCGGGGAACGCGGCGGCGTAGACCCGCTGGATCTCGGCGAGGACGGCCAGGGTCGAGGGGCCGTCGAGGCGCGCGAAGTCCGGCATGCACCCGTGCTAACACGGTGCCGCCCGCACGACCAGGGACGCCGTCGCCACACTTGCCTGAGACCGGGCGGCCGACGGGTGCGCGGAGAGCGCGGCCGAGGGGCGTTCGTGCCGAGGCCCCTCCCGGCCGGGGTCAGACGGGGGTGAGGCGGAAGAGACGGAGGTCGCGGTCCACGCGGGACTGGTAGCGGTCGAAGACCGGCCACATGGCGTTCAGCCGGGTCCAGGTGGCTTCGCGGTCGGCGCCTTCCAGGAGGGTGCCGGTGACCTCGTAAGCGCGCTTGCGGAACTCGACCGTGGCGCGCGGCTCCTTGAGGAGATTGCCCGTCCAGGCGGGGTGCTTCTCTTGGCCGAAATTGCTGCCGACGACGATCCAGCCGCCGTCCTCGGGCATGCACAGCAGCGGCGTCACGCGCGGCTGCCCCGACTTCGCGCCGGTCGTGGTCAGGTAGAGCTGCGGGATCAGCGCCTGGGCGAGCATCACCCGGCCACCCGTCATCCGGTGCAGTCCCCGGTCGAGCGCGGGCACGAGCTTCGGCCCGACCTTGGCGAACCAGGGCGACCCGGAGATGCTCTGGAACAGCGGGCGGAACACGCGCTGCACGGGCGTGGGCGCGGACATCGGCGGCTCCCGGCGTCGAGGCGGACGGCTACGGAAACAAACTAGCGCTTGGTTCGCCTCGCGTCAGCATGCGAGGCGGATCCGGGTTCGCGCGGGCCGTCAGAGCGACGTCGACAGACGGGATCCACGGCGGGACTTGGTGAGGCGGAGCTGGGTGGGGATCCGGGTGCGCAATTCGGCGACATGGCTGACGACGCCGACGGACCTGCCGCCTCCCCGCAGGGAGTCCAGCACGTTCATGACCTCGTCCAGGGTGTCCTCGTCGAGGGTGCCGAAGCCCTCGTCGATGAAGAGCGTGTTGATCTCCGCGCCGCCGGCCTCGGCCGTCACCACGTCGGCGAGGCCGAGCGCCAGGGCGAGGCTGGTGACGAACGACTCGCCGCCGGACAGCGTGGCCGGATCGCGTTCCTGGCCCGTCCAGGAGTCGACGACGCGCAGGCCGAGCCCGCCGCCCGCGCGCCTGGTGTCGCCCGCGGCCCGCTCGTCGGTGCGCAGCAGCAGGTAGCGGCTCTGCGACATGGTCGACAGCCGGGCGTTCGCGGCGGCGACGACCTGGTCGAGCCTGGCCGACAGAACGTACGCCGACAGGCGCATCTGCACCGGGTTCGGCGCCTGGCCGTTGACCAGGGAGGCCAGGCGCGCCGTCGTCGTGTAGATCTCCTGGGCGGGAGCCCAGGCGGTGTGCGCGCGCTTCAGGTCGGCGGCCAGTTCGGTGAGGCGGCCGCTCACCTTCCGGGCCGCGTCGTGCGCCGAGACGAGCGCCGTGTGCGCCTCCTCGGCCTCGGTCGCCGCGGTCCGCGCCTTGTCGGCGTCCGGCTCTTCGGCGGCTGCGGCGGCCCGGAGCTCGGCGGACTCCAGCCGGGCGCGCACCGTCGCGTCGGCGTCGTCGAAGCCGCGGATCTCCGCGGTCGCCGCGGCGCGCTCGTCGTCGTGCAGGAGGGCCTGCCGCACCGCGTCCACCGAGGCGAACCCCTGCTCGCGCCAGGCCGCGTCGAAGGCGGACTCCGCCTGGACCAGTTCGAGCCGGGCCGTCTCCGCCCGCGCGTCGGCGGCGACCGCCGCGTCCAGCAGGGCGGTCTCGGCGGTGAGGCGGGCGATCCTGGCCCGGAGCGTGGGGTCGGCGCCGCGCGCGCCCTCCAGCTCCGCGCGCAGCACGCCGGCCTCCTCGGTGAGCGCCTGCACGGCCGCGGTGGTCTCCGCGACCGCTCTGCCCGCCTCGCCCTGCGCCTCGCGCGCTCCCTCGAGCAGCCGCTCTCCCTCGCGCACCCGCGCTTCCAGGGCCTCCACGCGGCTCGTGTCGTCCAGCCGCTCGCGCAGCGTGGTCCGGGCGGCGGCGAGCACGTCCATCAGGGACTCGACCGAGCCTTCGACCCGGTCGGCCAGCACGTCGAACTCGACGCGGATGCCGTCGGCGCGCCGGGCCGACTCCTCCCGGTCGCGCTGGCACGCCTCCTGGACGGCGGCGGCCCGCTCCTCGTCGGCGTCGGTGGGCACCGCGTCGGCGCCGGGCGCGGGGGCCGGATGCTCGGCCGATCCGCAGACCTGGCAGGGCTCGCCGTCGCGCAGTCCGGAGGCCAGCAGCGCGGCCATGCCCGCGAGGCGCGCGCCCCGGATCGCCTGGAGCGCGTCGGTGGCGGCCTGCGCGCGGTCCACGCTGCCGCGGTGCGCCGCGTCGGCCTTGGCGAGATCGTGGCCGAGCTTGTCGCGATGGCGCGCGTCCTCGACGGCCTGGGCGGTGTCCTTCTCGGTCTTGTGCGCGGCCTCCACCTGGGACGCGCCGATCCTGGCCTGCTCCAGCGCCCGCCGGTCCGCCTCGATCACCGCGGGCAGCCGCTCGGCCTCCAGCCGCGCCCGCGCCTCCTCGGCGGCCTGCTGCACCCCGCGCTCCCGTAGCCTCGCGGAATCCCGCGTGACCTCCTCCAGCCGCGTCTCACGCCCGCGCAAGCCCGCCAGCCGCGCCACCTCGTCCTGCCAGACCCGCCGGGCCCTCTCCACCCCCTCCACGGACGTCTCGGCCCCGAGCGACCCGCACCGGCACCCGATGGCCTCCTCGACCCCGTCGCACGCGCCCCCGGGAGCTCCGGTCACGTCCGGGGACGGGACGGCGAAGAGCACGATGCCGTCGGGGGGCGGGCAGGCGCAGGGCAGGGGGACGGGCGGGATCAGGGGGGTGAGGGAGCGGCGGGCCCGGCGGGAGGCGGTGGCGGCCGATTCGGACTCGCGGCGGCGGGTGGTGAGGGCGGTGCCGTAGGGGCGGACGCGTTCGGCGCGTTCGGCGGCGGCGAGGCGGTCGCGCAGGAGGGCGACCTGCGGGGCGCGCTCGTCGAGTGCGGCGCGGTGGCGGACCGCCTCGGCGTGCTCGCGGCGCAGGCGGACCAGCTCGGTGGCGGCGGCCGCCGCCTGCTGGGCCGCGGCCACGGCGGCGCGGGACGTCTCCAGGGCCTCGGCCGCGCCGCGCAGCCGGGCGCCGTGCCCGACGGCGAGGCCGTCGGCCCACGCCAGGAGCGCCTCCGCGGTGGCGTCCTCCGGCGGCTCGGCGGCGGCGACCTCGGCGACGAGCCCGGCCGTGGTGGTGAAGGCGGCGTGCAGGGCGTCGGCCTCGCGGTGGGTGCGGGCGCGCTCCTCGGCCAGCCGCTTCTCGACCGCGGCGTAGATCTCGGTGGCGAACAGCTTCTCCAGCACCTTGCGGCGCTCCTCGGCGCCCGCGCGCAGGAAGGCCGCGAAGTCTCCCTGCGGCAGCAGCGCGACCTGGCTGAACTGGGCGACGTTCATGCCGAGGGTCTTCTCGACCTGGTGCGCCGTCTCGTCGATCCGGGTCGACAGCGCCCGCCAGCCGCCGTCGGCGCGCTCCTCCAGGATGACCGAGGCCTGCTGCTTCGTCGTGCCGGTGCCGCGCTGCTTGGGCCGCTGCCACTCGGGCGTGCGGGTGAGCCGGAACACCCGGCCCGAGATCGCGTACTCCAGCACGACCTTCGGCTCCGAGCCCGGGTCCGCGTGATCGCTGCGGAGGTTGCGGACCGCCCTGCGCGGGCCGGGGACCGTGCCGAACAGGGCGAAGCACACCGCGTCCAGGACGCTGGTCTTGCCCGCGCCGGTCGGGCCCTGGATGAGGAACAGGCCTGCGTCGGCCAGGGCGGTGAAATCGACGGCCTCGGTCCCGGCGAAGGGTCCGAACGCGCTGACGCTCAGCTTCCGCAGCCTCATCGGGACACGCCTTCCCGCGCCGGGGCGCGCTGTGCGGGGACGGGGGCCTTCTCTTCGAGCCGGCAGTACTCGAACGCGTCGTGCAGGAGCGCCCGCTCGTCCTCGGTGGCGCCCTCGCCGGTGACCTCCCGGACGAACTCCCCGGCCATCTCCGGCGCGGTGCGGGTCGCCAGCAGTTCGGCGCGGCCCGGGCCGTCGCCGGTGAAGGACTCGGTGGCGAACTCCAGGACGAGGGCGTGCGGGAACCGGGCGCGCAGCCTTTCCATGGCCCCGGCGACGCGCCTGGTGTCGGTGAGGGTGGCCTTCACCCAGTCGTCCTCGTGCCGGGTGTGGGAGGGATCGGAGAGCAGCTCGTCCAGGGTGCCGGTCAGATGGGCGAGCCGCCTCGGGACGGGCGCCTCGACGAACTCGGCGGCGCGCAGGCCCGAGCCGTCGAGATCGACGAGCCAGGAGCCCTTGACGTGCGTCAGCTCGGAGAAGGAGTAGGCGAGCGGCGACCCCGAGTAGCGGACGTGCTCGCGCAGCGCCCGCCGGCCGTGCAGATGGCCGAGGGCGACGTAGTCGATGCCGTCGAAGACGCCCGCGGGGACGATGCTCGCGCCGCCGACGGAGATGTCCCGTTCGCTCTCGCTGACGACGGGGGCCTCGCCCGCCGAGACGAAGGCGTGCGCCATGACGACGCGGGGGCCGCGGTGGCCGTCGGCGTGGATCCTGCGGACCGCCTCGGTGAGGGCCGCGGTGTGCGACCGCTCCGCCAGCCCCCAGGGCTCGCGCACGAGCTCCGGCTCAAGGTAGGGGATCGGGTAGATCGCCACGTCCCCGACGACGACCGGGCGGGCGGGCTCCTCGGGGGGCGCGGTGCGCACGTGGACGTTCGCGGCCTCCAGCAGGCGGGAGCCCACGCCGAGGCGGATCGCCGAGTCGTGGTTGCCGGAGATGATCACGATGGCGGCGCCCGTCGCCTTGAGCCGCGCGAGGGTCTCGTCGTAGAGGCGGACCGCGTCCACCGGCGGGATGGCGCGGTCGTAGACGTCGCCGCTCACGACCACGCAGTCGACGCGCTCGGCGGCGACGGTCGCGACGAGGTGGTCGGCGAAGGCGCTCTGGGGCCCGAGGAGGTCCTCCCGGTGGAAGGATCGGCCCAGGTGCCAGTCGGAGGTGTGCAGGAGTCTCATGGCACGACCGACCCTAGACCGAGGCACTGACACTTCGGCCCCGGAAGCGCGCTCCGGTATCGAGATTCACACGGGCGAACCA
Source organism: Actinocorallia herbida (assembly GCF_003751225.1). Lineage (NCBI taxonomy): Bacteria > Bacillati > Actinomycetota > Actinomycetes > Streptosporangiales > Thermomonosporaceae > Actinocorallia > Actinocorallia herbida. The sequence continues at coordinate 7,199,396 of NZ_RJKE01000001.1, read as the reverse complement.
CGCGACGGTGACGCGGTGTCGCTGGAACGTCACCGATGTCCGCATTGTGCACTCGCACAATCGGCCGTCCCCCAGGGGTGTGCGAGCCCACGCCCGCCGTGGGACCCTGGACGGTCCGACGGCGGCATGCTGTAGTGACGGCGGCTTCCTGGGAGGTTCCGCGATGGGCGTCCACGGTCGTGACAGGGAACTCGATCTGCTCGACCGCCTTGTGGTGGAGGCGCGCGCAGGCAGGGGCGGCGCCCTTGCCGTGCGCAGCGGGCCCGGACTCGGCCGCAGCACGCTGCTGCGCTGGGCGGCCCGCCGGGCCTCGCCCGACTTCCGGGTGCTGAGCGTGCCCGGGGTCCGGGTCGAGGCGGATCTGCCCGGGGCGGCGCTCGGCCGCATCCTGCCCGGCGGGTCCGAGGACCCCCTGGAGGTGCACCGGCGGCTCGTCGAGCTCGCCGCCGACCGGCCGCTGCTGTGCGTGGCCGACGACGCGCACTGGATGGACGCGCCCTCGCTCGCCGCGCTCGCCTTCACCGCCCGCAGGGCCGAGACGCTGCCGATCCTCATGCTGTTCGGCGCGAGCGACGGCAGGGTGCGCGGCGCGGGCCGCGACAGGCTCGCCGCCATCCCCGACCTCCCGCTGCCGCCGCTGGACGACACGGCTTCACGGCTCGTGCTGCGCGAGTGCGTCGAAGGCATCCCCGCCGAGGTGGAGTCGGTCCTGGTCGAGCTGGCAGGGGGGAACCCCCGCGCGCTCCGCGAACTCGGCAGGGCGCTCACCCCGGGACAGATCTCAGGCATCGAGCCGCCCCCGGCGACCCTGCCTTCTGGCAGTGAACTGCGCGCCACCTTCCGCAGGCGTTACGACCGCCTTCCCGAGGACGCCAGGAGCCTGCTCGCCTTCGCCGTCGTGGAGGAGCGCCTGGACATCGTCACCCTCGGCCGGGCCGCCGCGTCGGCCGGCCTCGACCTCGCCGCCCTGGAGCCGGCCCGGAGCGCGGGCCTGCTCACCGTGGACCGCGACCATGTCAGCGTCCCCAGCGCGCTCATGCGCAGCGTCCTTGAGGCGGATTCCCCACTTGCCGCGCTGCACACCGCCCATCGGCTGCTCGCCCAGGTGATGGACCGGCCGGGCCAGCGCGCCCGCCGGATCATGCACCGCACCGCGGTGGCCCGCCGCCCGAGCGACCTCGCCGAGCTGCGCGCGGTCGCGGCGGGGGCCGAGCCCGCCGAGGCCGCGGGGATCTGGGCGCGGGCCGCGGAGCTGTCCGGCGACCCCGCCGACCTGCTCGGCGCGGCGGCGGCGCATTGGCGGGCGGGCGCGCCCGCACGGGCGAAGGTGCTCGTGCGCCGCGCCCTGGCCGATCCCGCGGTCCCGCCCGGCGAGGCCGAGATGCTGCTGGGCGAGATCGAGCTGTTCGACGGGATGCCGGAGAAGTCGCGGACGCTCTACGCCACGGCGGCCGACCTGCTGCCCGAGGCCGAAAGGCTGGACGCGCTCGCCCGCGCGGGAGAGGCCGCCTACCTGGCCGGCGACATCATGTCCTACCTGGACCTCGCGGAGCGGGCCGCCCGCACGCCCGGCTCGGATCTGCTCACCCTGCACTTCCAGGGGATCGCCGCCGCGTTCGTCGGAGAGGACTTCAGCCATGCGCTGCGGCGGGTGCTCACCCTCCCCGAGAGCTGTCTCGACCACCTGTGGGCGAGCACCGCGGCGTCGCTGCTGGGCGACGACCTCGCCGCGCACGAGCTCGCGGGCGGCGCGGTGCGGGCCGCCCACGGCGGCAACACCGCGCTCAAGCCCTGCGCGCTGCACCTGCTCGCCCAGGCGGAGCTGTGGAGAGGACGGTTCTGCGAGGCGGTGGAGGCGTCCAGGGAAGGGCTCGCGCTCGCCGAGGCGACGGGACAGGGCAACGTGGCGGTCGACCACAGGGCGCTGCTCGCCCTGGTGGCCGCCCTGCGCGGCGACCGTGCGGAGAGCCGAAGGCAGGCGGGGATGGCCGCGGCCACGGCGCAGGGGCGGGGACTGAGCCGTCCCGAGGCGTTCCTCAGCTGGGCCGAGGCCGCGCTCGACCTCCTGGCCGACCGGCCCGCCGAGGCCGCCGCCCGGCTCCGGATCATCACCGTGCACCCCGTCGTGCGCGTCATGTCGACCCCGCTGTACGTCGAGGCGGAGGTGCACTCCGGAGGACGGGAGGCGGCGGCGCGGTCCCTCGCCGTCTTCGACGGATGGGCGAAGGCCACCGCCAATCCCGCGCGCCTGGCGCTCTCGCGGCGCTGCCACGCGCTGCTGTCCGAGGGACCGGTGGCCGAGGAGCACTTCAGCGCGGCGCTCGCCCTGCACCGCCTGGGCGGCTCCCCGTTCGAGCTGGCGCGCACCGAGCTGCTGTTCGGCTCCTGGCTGCGCCGCTCCCGGCGGCCCAGCGACGCCCGGGCGCACCTGCGGCACGCGCTGCACCTGTTCCGGCACTACGAGGCCGAGGCGTGGGCGGGCCGGGCCCGCGCGGAGCTGCGCGCGGCGGGGGAGACCGCGGCAGGGGGCGAGCCCGCCGCCGAGCTGACCGCCCAGCAGGAGCAGATCGCGCGGCTCGCCGCCGAGGGCGCGACGAACCGGGAGATCGCCGCCCGGCTCGTGCTCAGCCCCCGGACGGTCGAGCACCACCTGCGCAACGTCTTCACCCGTCTCGGCGTCCGGTCGCGGGTCGAGCTGGCGAAGTTCTTCTGAGCCGCGCCGGACCGCCGCGAGAACCGCGCTGAGCAGGGGTTCTCTGGTCGGGGCGCGGGTCGTTGGATCGCTCCAATCCGGGTGCGGGAGGCACCGGTGATGTCACCGATGCGGGGTCCGCGGGCGCTGGGCAGACTCGACCTCACCCCACCCCCCGAGGAGAGAACATGCTCCGCAAGATCGCCGTCGTGATGGCCGCGCTGGCGGCCGTCCTGGCCGGCTTCACCGCCCCCGCCCACGCCGCGAAGACCCCCGTCGTCTTCGTCCACGGCTACACCGGCAGCGCCTCCAACTGGGTGACGGCCATGTCCGTCTTCCGGTCCGGCGGATACGCGAGCTCCGAGCTGTTCGCCTACGAGTACAACTCGTACGGCAACAACATCACCAACGCGCAGGGTCTGGCGACGTTCGTCGACAAGGTGCGCGCCCAGACCGGCGCCTCCCAGGTGGACATCGTCAACCACTCCATGGGCGGCCTGGTGAGCCTGTGGTACCTCAAGCAGCTCGGCGGCAACACCAAGGTCCGCCACCTCGCCTCGATCGCGGGCGCCAACCACGGCACCACGTTCGCGAGCGCCTGCCTCATCTATGTGACCTGCCAGCAGATGTATCCCGGTTCGTCCTTCATCAACACGCTGGGCAGCGGCGACGAGACCCCCGGCAGCACCAAGTACGGCACCTGGTACTCGCCCTGCGACGGGGTCATCCTCCCCTACACCAGCACCCGCCTGGACGGCGCGACCAACAACTACGTCGCCTGCCAGACCCACATCGGCTTCCTCACGGACACCTCGGTGCTCTCCTCGATCCGGACGTTCCTCGGCACCTGACGCCGGCGTCCGCGCGGCCCGGCCCCCTTGTGCGGAGGGGGCCGGGCCCTTTTCGGTGTGCCGGGCGGGCTCCCCGGCGAAGCCGGGTTCTTCGAGAGCCCGTCACCGGGCCCATGGGTACGGATCGGTTGTCCACAGGCCGGAGAACGGCGGGTGGCGGTTCCGGGTTATGTTGCCTGCATGAACGACCGCCCTTATGTGCTGCTGAGCTGCGCGGCGTCCGTCGACGGGTACATCGACGACGCCTCGCCCGAGCGGCTGCGCCTGTCCAACGAGGCGGACTTCGACCGGGTGGACGCCGCGCGCGCCGAGGTCGACGCCATCCTCGTCGGCGCGACCACGATCCGGCGCGACGACCCGTCGCTCCTGGTGCGCTCGCCGGAACGCAGGGCCGCGCGGGCCGCGCGCGGCCTGCCGGAGAACCTCGTGAAGGTGACCCTGACGGCGAGCGGCGGGCTCGACCCACAGGCGCGGTTCTTCACCACGGGGGCCGAACCGAAGCTCGTCTACACCACGGATCAGGCGGCGAAGGAGCTCCGCGCGGAACTCGACGGCGTCGCGGAGGTCGTCGCCCTCGGGGAGAAGGCCGATCTCGCCGCGCTGCTCGCCGATCTCGCCGCCCGGGGGGTGCGGCGGCTCATGGTCGAGGGCGGCGGCGGCGTCCACACCGGCTTCCTCACCGCCGACCTGGTCGACGAGATCCACCTGGCCATCGCGCCCTTCTTCCTCGGCGATCCCGACGCCCCGCGCTTCACCCACCCGGGCCTCTTCCCCCAGAGCCCCTCCCGCCCCATGCGCCTCGCCGAGACCAGCGCCCTCGGCGACGTCGCCTTCCTCCGCTACCTGATCGGAGACGCCTCCCCACCCGTGTGAGCCGCTGTCGGCGGTGGACGATCGGCGGGGACACGGGCAGGCGGGAAGAGCGGAGAGAGCTGTGCGTGAAGAGACGGGTCGAGCGGGGGACGGCATGAGCGACGTGGAAGATCTGCGGTGGCTTGAGGTGGCCTGCGAGCTGGCGTCTTCGTGTCCGCCCTCGGAGACGGCGTTCTCGGTGGGTGCGGTGATCGTGGGGGCCGACGGGCGGGAGCTGGCGCGGGGGTTCTCGCGGGAGACCGATGAGAAGGTGCACGCCGAGGAGGCGGCGCTGGCGAAGATCCCGGGCGTCGAGCTCGCGGGGGCCACGGTCTACAGCTCGCTGGAGCCATGCGCGCGGCGGCTCTCGCGGCCGAAGTCGTGCGCGCGGCTCATCGTCGAGCGGGGCGTTCGCCGGGTGGTGTTCGCCTGGCGCGAGCCCGTGCTGTTCGTCGAGGGGGACGGGGTCGAGCTGCTGGAGGACGAGGGCGTCGAGGTCGTGGAGGTCCCCGCGCTGGCCGCGCGGGCGAAGCTGCCGAACGCCCATCTGCTGTGACCGGCCGGGCCTACCGGCGGTAAGTATTCACCGACCCTGGAGATTGAGACTCGGGTCTCGCCGTCATATGCTGCGCCCAAGCAAGCACTCGGTGGGTTGCGGAGGGTTTTCCATGCACGAGCACAAGAGCTTCTTCATCGGCGGCGAATGGGTCGCCCCGGCGGGGACCGGGGTCATCGACGTCGTCTCCCCGCACACCGAGGAGGTCATCGGGCGCGTTCCCGACGGCTCCGAGGCCGACATCGACGCCGCGGTCGCCGCCGCGCGCCGCGCCTTCGACGAGGGGCCGTGGCCGCGGATGACCCCGGCCGAGCGGGCCGAGATCGTCGGCCGGCTGTCGGCCATCTACGCCGCGAACGTGGAGCCGATGGCCCAGCTCGTGACCGCGGAGATGGGCTCCCCGGCGCTGTTCTCCATGTTCGCCCAGGCCGCCATCCCGCAGATGGTGCTCCAGTACTACGTCGACCTCGCCGCCACCTACACCTGGGAGGACGAGCGGCAGGGCATGCAGGGCCCGGTCTCGGTCGTCCGCGAGCCGGTCGGCGTCGTCGCGGCGATCGTGCCGTGGAACGTCCCGCAGTTCACGCTGATGCTCAAGCTCGCCCCGGCGCTCATCGCGGGCTGCACCATCGTGGCCAAGCCGTCGCCGGAGACCCCGCTCGACACCTACCTCCTCGCCGAGTGGATCAAGGAGGCGGGCATCCCCGACGGTGTCGTCAACATCGTGCCCGCGGGCCGCGAGGTGGGCGCCCACCTGGTCGCCCACCCCGACGTCGACAAGGTGTCCTTCACCGGCTCCACCGGGGCCGGGCGCAGCATCGCCGCGGTCTGCGGCCAGCAGCTCAAGCGGGTCACCCTGGAGCTCGGCGGCAAGTCCGCGGCGATCATCCTGGAGGACGCCGACCTCGCCTCCACCATCGAGGGCTTCAAGCTCGCGTCGCTGATGAACAACGGCCAGGCCTGCGCAGCGCAGACCCGCATCCTCGCGCCCCGCTCCCGCTACGACGAGGTCGCCGACGCGCTCGCCGCGATGGTCGGCGGCCTCGCGGTCGGCGACCCGGCGGACTTCGGCACCGAGGTCGGCCCGCTGGTCGCCCAGCGCCAGCAGGAGCGGGTCGAGGGCTACATCCGGATCGGCCAGGACGAGGGCGCCAAGGTCCTCGTCGGCGGCCTGGACCGGCCGCAGGACCGCGGCTGGTACGTGGCCCCGACGGTGTTCGGCGGCGTCACCAACGACATGCGCATCGCCCGCGAGGAGATCTTCGGCCCGGTCCTCGCGCTCCTCGCCTACGACGACGAGGAGGAGGCGATCCGCATCGCCAACGACAGCGACTACGGCCTCGGCGGCTCGGTCTGGACCGCCGACGAAGAGCACGGCGTCGCCGTCGCCCGCCGGATCCGCACCGGCTCCTGCGGCGTGAACCTCTACAGCATCGACCCCGCCACCCCCTTCGGCGGCTACAAGTCGAGCGGCCTGGGCCGCGAGCTCGGCCCCGAGGGCCTCGACGCCTACCTCGAGCTCAAGTCCATCCCCCGTCCCGCCCCCAAGGTCTGATGTCCCCACCGAGCCCCCGGACCCACCCCGTCCGGGGGCTCACCGCTGCTCCGGGCCCGTCCCGCCCGGGTCAGGCGGGCGGGTCGGTGGTGGTGGGCGGCGCGGTGTGCAGCGGGGCCGACGGGTCGGGGTCCAGGCCGGTGTCCTGGTAGGAGAGGGGGTCCTCGATCGCCTCCAGGTGGGTGAAGACCGAGGCGTGCGGAAGCGTCTCGCGAATGGCGGTCTCGACCTCGGTGGCGGTGCGGTGGCCGTGGAAGACGGTCCAGGTGCCGGGGACGAGGACGTGCAGTGAGACGAAGGAGCGGCTGGCGGCCCGACGGGTGCGCAGCGCGTGGAAGACGATGCCGTCCTCCCGGAACGGGCGCAGCGCCTGGTCGATGAGGCGCAGGTCGTCGTCGGGGAGCGCGCGGTCCATGAGGCCGGAGCCGGAGCGCCGGACGAGCTTGCCGCCGGTGAAGGCGATGTTCGCGGCGACGGCCAGCGCGATGAGCGGGTCGAGGACCTGCCAGCCGGTGAGCGCCACGACCGCCACGGCGGTGATGACGCCGACCGAGGTCCACACGTCGGTGAGCAGGTGCTTGCCGTCCGCCTCCAGCACGATCGACCGGTTCGCCCGTCCCGCCCTGACCAGCAGGAGGCCGACCGCGAGGTTGATGAGCGAGGCGACGGCCGACACCGCGAGCCCGAGCCCGACGTCCTCGACGGGCTGCGGCGACAGCAGCCGCCCGACCGCCGCGACCACGATGGTCACCGACGCGATGAAGATCATGATGCCTTCGGCGCCCGCCGAGAAGTACTCGGCCTTGGTGTGCCCGTAGGCGTGCTCGTCGTCGGCCGGCATCGACGACCACCGCAGCGCCCCGACCGCGATGAGCGCCGCCACGAGGTTCACCACCGACTCGGCCGCGTCCGACAGCAGACCCACCGACCCGGTGAGCGCCCATGCCGTCGTCTTCAGCGCGATCGTCGCCACCGCGGCCGCCACCGACAGCCACAGCAGCCGCCCCAGCTTGTCCGACCCCACTCCGCCACCTTCCGTCTTGATCTTCTCCACTATGCCCGTCCAGGTCGGGCCGCGCGGACGGCGGGGGCCTCGGCGGGCGCGGACCCGCGAGGACAGGGCATCATTGGGGGAGCGGAAGGAAGGGCGGGCGGGCGTTGAGCGAGGTCGCGGAGTTCGGGGAGCCGGGCGGGGTGCCGGTGCGGGACGTGGTCGCGGGGAACGTGCGGCGGATCCGGTTGGCGCGGGGGATGAGCCTGCGGGAGCTGGCGGAGACGACCGGGGTGAGCAAGGCGCTGCTGTCGCAGATCGAGCGCGGGGTGGCGAATCCGACGATCGACGTGCTGTCCCGGGTGGCGGCGGCGCTGGGGGAGAGCTTCGTCGAGCTGGCGCGGCCCCGGATGGCGGGTCCCGAGGTGCTGCGGGCCGAGCCCGGCGTGCGGGCCGAGCAGGCGGTCCGGACCCTGTTCGGGTCGTGGGAGCGGCGCCGGTTCGAGATCTCCGAGGGGTACATCCCGCCCGGCACGCGCAGCGTGAAGAACGCGCACGGCCCCGACACCGTCGAGTACGCCTACCTGGTGTCCGGGTCGGTCACCGTGGCGGCCGGGGACTGGTCGGTCGAGCTGGCGCCCGGCGACGCGATCAGGTTCGGCGCCGAGCACGACCACGTCTACACCACGGCCGGGCAGCCCGCCCGCGTCCTCACGATCCTGTCGTTCGACGAACTCTGAGCCTTCGCCGACGCTACGGCTAAGGCAGCCAGGGGCCTTCGCAGGCTCCGTCCCGGCGTTCCAGGTCGGTCTCGGCCTGCCGCCCGCCGAGACCGGAGAACCGGACGAGGAAGCAGTAGCGCCCGTCGACCCGCGGGCCGATGCCCTGCGAGACGCCCCGGGCCGAGACGGTGACCTCGGCGCCCCCGGTGACGTCCCGGTAGGCGTGGACGGCGAAGAAGGGCAGATAGTCGCGGGCCTCCTGCTCGGTCACCTTCCCGTCGGCGGCGAGCACGTCCGCGTAGTTCTCCACCTCGTGCCGGGCGTCGGCGGCCGCCCGGTGCCGGGCGTAGAGGTCGGTCGCGGGCCGGTAGAGGAACGCGGCCGCGACGACGACCAAGATGGACAGGCCGAGATACCGCGTGACCCTGGAGATGCCGCCTCCCCTGCCGCAGTGCCGCTTGCGCGGCGATCCTGCCAGAAAGGCGGGCTTCGCGGCGGGCCGGTTCAGGCCGGGCGGCGGGCGGGGTCGGGGACGCTCGCGAGGAGGCGGCGGGTGTAGGGGTCGGCGGGGGCGTCGAGGACGCGGGAGGTGGGGCCCTCTTCGCGGCGGGTGCCTTCGGCGAGGACGTAGACGCGGTCGGTGATCTGGCGGACGACGGCGAGGTCGTGCGTGATGAACAGGAGCGCCATCGACAGGGAGGTCCGGAGCTCGGCGAGGAGGTCGAGGATCTGGGCCTGGACCGAGACGTCGAGGGCGGAGACCGACTCGTCGCAGATGAGGAGCTTCGGGCGGCCCGCCACGGCTCGGGCGATCGCGACGCGCTGGCGTTCGCCGCCGGACATGCCGGAGGGCGGCCGGGCCGCGACGGCCGGGGCCAGCCCGACCAGGTCGAGCAGCGCCGCGACCTCGGTCTTCCCGCCTTCGCGGCCTGCCGCGCGCAGCGCCTCGGCGAGGACCGCGCCGACCGAGCGGACGGGGTTGAGCGAGGAGTACGGGTCCTGGAAGACCATCTGGACGCCGCGCAGCACCCGGGCCCGGTCGCCCTTCGGCAGGGCCCGCAGGTCGGTGTAGGAGGTGCCGTCGAAGGTGATCGTGCCGCCGTCGGGGCGTTCCAGGCCGACGACGCAGCGGGCGAGCGTGGTCTTGCCCGAGCCCGACTCGCCGACGATCCCGACCGCCTCGCCGGGGGCGACCCGCAGGTCGATCCCGCCGAGCGCGGGCCGCTTCGCGCCGCGGAAGGTCCGGGTGATGCCGCGGATCTCCAGCAGCGCGGGCGCCGCCGGGTCGGACGGGGCGGGTTCGGCCGCGAGCGCGGGTTCGGGGGTGAAGGTGAGGGCGACCTCGTCGGCCCTGACGCACGCCGAGCGCCGCCCGGGGCCCGCGGGGCGCAGTTCCGGCGTGCCTGCGCGGCAGGTGTCCGAGGCGAGCGCGCAGCGGTCGGCGAAGCCGCACCGGCCGGTGACGGCGTCGTGCGCCGGCACGTTCCCCGGCACCGAGGGCAGGACCGCGAGCCTGCGGTCGAGCGGCGGCTCGGCGGCCAGCAGCGCCCGTGTGTAAGGGTGCCGGGAGCCTTCCCGGACGGCGTCGGCGGGGCCGGTCTCGACGGTCCGTCCCGCGTAGAGGACGAGGACGTCGTCGCACATCGAGAACGCGACGCGCAGGTCGTGGGTGATGAGCACGAAGGCCATGCCGCGCTCGCGCTGCACCCGCCGGATGAGGTCGAGCACCTCGGCCTGGGTGGTGACGTCCAGGGCGGTCGTGGGCTCGTCGGCGACGAGGACCTGAGGGTCGTCGGCGAGCGCGCAGGCGAGGCCGACCCGCTGGCGCATCCCGCCCGACAGCTCGTACGGGCGGCGTTCCGCGACGTCGGCGGGCAGTCCCACTTCGGCGAGCCGCCGGGCGACCTCCGCCGCCGTGCGCTTGCCGCGCGGAAGCCCGTCAGAGATCTGCTTGCCCACCGGACGCAGGGGGTTGAGCAGCGTGAACGGGTCCTGGAGGAGGAGCGAGACGGTCGTGCCGCGTAGGCGCCGCAGCTCCTTGGGCTTCTCCGAGACCCGCACTCCCGCGAGGTCCACGTTCCCGGACGCCTTGAGCCCGGAAGGCAGCAGCCCGAAGAGCGCGCGCACGGTGAGGGACTTGCCTGAGCCGGACTCCCCGACGATCGCCAGGGAGCGGCCCGCCTCGACCGCGAAGGACACGTCGGAGAGGAGGGTCCGTCCGTCGGCCGCGCGATGCACCCGCAGCCCGTCGACCTCGACCAGCGGCCGTGCCTCCCGCGTCATGGCGGTCTCCGCCATCGCCGTCATCGCGCCAGCCTCCGCTGCTCGGCCCGTTCCTGGAGCCAGTCGCCGACGACGGTCACCGCGGCCGCCGTGATGATGATCGCCAGTCCGGGCGCCACCGCGGCCCACGGGTTGGCGAAGAGCTGCCCCTTGTTGTCCGCGAGGGTGCGGCCCCAGTCCGGCGAGCCCGCCGCGACGCCGAGGCCGAGGAACGACAGCGACGCCAAGGACACCAGCGCATACGCGAAGTTCAAGAACGCGTTCGCCAGGGCCACCGGAAGGATGTTCGGCCAGATGTGCCGCGTCATGATCCGCCAGGACGACAGGTTCTGGAGCCGCGCGGCCTCCACGTAGGCGCGGGAGCGCTGCTCCAGGACCGCGCCGCGCACGACCCTGGCGTCGGTGGGCGCGAAGAGCACGACGAGGACGACGACGGCGAGCCCGTACCCGCCGCCCATGACCCCGGCGACGACGATCGCGACGAGCAGGGCGGGCAGCGAGAGCACGAGGTCGGCCCAGCGCATGGCGAACGCGTCGGTCCTGCCGCCGAGGTATCCGGCGGGCAGGCCGATGAGGTTGCCGAGGATCATCGATCCGGCGCTGACCGCGATCGCGCCGAGCACCGCGGTGCCCGCCCCGGCGATGAGGAGCCGGAACACGTCGCGGCCCAGTTCGTCGGTGCCGAGGGGGTGGCCGGGTCCGGGGAAGGTGATGCCGGTCGCGAGGTCCTGGCCGGTGGCGCCGGGGACGATCAGCTTCCCGAAGACCGCGCAGACCCCGGCGACGGCCAGGACGAGCAGCGCGACGGCGACGGCGGGCGCGGGGACCCGGAAGGGAATCCTCATCGCTCCTCCCCGAAGCGGATGCGCGGGTCGGCGACGGTGTAGGCGACGTCCACGAGCAGGTTCACCAGCGAGATCAGCAGGGTCAGCAGGAGCGCGAGCGCCTGCACGACGGGCATGTCCTTGAACGTCACCGAGTCCACGAGCAGCGAGCCGAGGCCGGGCAGCGCGAACGTCACCTCGATGAGGACGGTCCCGGCGAGGGTGCTGGTGAGGATCAGGCCGACGGCCGTGAGGATCGGGATGAGGGAGTTGCGCAGGGCGTATCCGGCGATGCGCAGCGGGGACAGGCCGCGCGCCCGCGCGAAGACGATGTAGTCCTGGTCGAGTTCGCGGACGAGGGCGGTGCGGGTGAACCGGACGAGCAGCCCGGCGGCCCCGACGGCGAGGGCCACCGAGGGCAGAGTCAGGTGGAGCAGCCTGCCGGAGAAGCCTTCGCCCGCCCCGTACACCGGGAACCATTGGAGGTAGACGGCGAACGCCATGAGCAGTACAAGGCCCGCCGCGAAGGGCGGCGCGCTCATTCCGGCGACGGCGGTGACCGCGGCGGCCCGGTCCACGGCCTTGCCCTTGCGGAAGGCGCCCACGATCCCCAGCGGCAGCCCGATCAGGACGGCCAGGGCGGTGCCGTAGCCGGTGAGCTGGAGGGTGAGACCGAGGCGGGAGCCGATGGCCTCGGTCACGGGCATCCCGGTGCGGATCGAGGTGCCGAAGTCGCCCTGGAAGACTCCGCCGAGCCATCGCAGGTACTGGGAGACGACGGGCTCGTTCAGGTGGTAGCGGGCCCGGATGGCCTCCAGGGCCTCCGGGGAGGCGGGGCGGGTGCCCAGCAGGGTCCGCTCGACCGTGCCGGGCGCGAGGTAGAGCAGGCCGAACACGCCGATCGACAGGATCGCCAGGACGGCGAGGGTGCCGAGCGCCCGCCGCGCCAGGAAGCCCGCGGTCACGCTGCCCCGCCGGGCGCGGGCGCGCCCGCGCGCGGCGGGCGGGCGGTGGCGGTCATGCGCGGTCTCCGGCTGGGACGGTGGGGGCGGCGGACGAGGTGAGGACACCGTGGCCGGTGAGCCAGCCGAGGATCCGGTCGCGGGCGTCGGCGCAGTTCGCGGGGTCGGTCAGCTCATGGCCCTCGTGAGGATATGTCACCATTTCCACGGTCGTACCGGCTCTGACCAGGGCCTTGTAGAGCCGCTCGGCCTCGCCGAGCGTGGTGACCCGGTCCTCCGCGCCGTGCAGGATCAGCGTCGGCGTCGTCACCGAGTCCGCCGCGTAGAGCGGCGAGCGGTCGGCGAGGAACTCCCGGCCGTCGAGGGTCGCCGGGTCCGCGCCGCCGTGGTAGACGACGTCGTAGCCGCCGCCGATCGCGCTCGTCGTGCGGAAGCTCACCCAGTCGGGGACGCCCGACATGACGACCGCGGCCTGGAAGCGCCCGGTCCTGGTGATCGCCCTGGCCGTCAGGTAGCCGCCGTAGCTCAGGCCCGCGATGGCCTGCCGGTCGGGATCGGCGATGCCCGCGCAGATGAGCAGGTCGGCCCCGGCGAGCAGATCGGCGAGGTCGGCGCCGCCGAAGTCGCCGATCACCGCGCGGGCGTGCTCCTGGCCCCGGCCGCTGCTGCCGCGCGGGTTGGGCAGCAGCACCGCGGCCCCGGCCAGCGCCAGCGGCAGCGCCATCAGGTTCGACTCGCCCGGCGCGAAGGACTGCGCCCAAAGCCAGGTCGGCCCGCCGTGCGCGAGGACGACCAGCGGGAACGGGCCGGGCCCTACGGGGCGCAGGACGAGGCCCTCGATCACCCGGCCGTCGTCGGCCTCCCAGCGGTGGACCTCGCGGACGAGGCCCTCGGCGAGCCGCGCGAGGCCGGCGTTGAAGTCGGTGCGGGGGACGAAGCCGCCGCTGCCGAGGGAGCCCACGGCGACCTCGGGCGGGCTGTCCGGGGCGTCCCAGACCGTCACCGCCCGGCCGGGGCCGCAGGGGACGAGTGAGGGCTGCCCGTCGCGTCCGCCGAGCGCCGCGGGGGCCGTCCAGCGCGAGACGACCGTGCCGTCGGCCTTGACCAGGCCGCCCTGGACGCCCGTGCCGGCCCAGCCCGCGAACCAGAGCCGCCCGGCGTCCAGCCAGCCCAGGTCGGTGACGTCGTCGAGGGACTCCCAGCACGTCGCGCCGCCCGAGGCGAGGTCGACGCGCAGGACCCGGCCCGACACGATGGACAGGCCCTCCACCACGACGGCGCAGGAGCCGTCGGGGGACAGCCGCGGACGGGCGAGCTGCCACGGCGTGGTCAGCAGGGTCCGGACGGAGCCGTCCCGCACGTCCACCTTGACGAGCCGGGGCGCGTAGTACCCGCTCGGAGACGGGTCCGCGGAGACGACCGCGAGGGCCGTCGCCGCACCGTCCCAGTCGGCCTCCCACACGGTGAGCCCGCCCAAAGGCACCGGCTGGAGGCCCTCCCGCCCGGCCTGGGCCAAGAAGAGGCGGCGCAGGCGGGTGCCGGGGGAGTCCACGTAAGGCCCGTCGGGGGCCGGGACCCGTAGGCCGAGATGCATGCCGTCCCGGTCGCTACCGGGGTCGGCGACCCGTACGAGCAGGGCGCCCCCCGCCGCCGCGATCACCTCCTCCACCGCGCCGTCCACCGCCTGCGACCAGGCGATCGCGCCCGTCGCGGCGTCGATCTCCTCGATCCAGCCGAGATCGGACGTCACCGCGACGAGCCGCCCGGTGCCGGGGATCCAGCGCGGCATGACGTGGTCGGTGCCCGGGAGCGGCCGGGCCCCGCCCGTCCCGTCGGCGTCCAGGACGTGCAGGACCATGCCGCCGTCGGACGGCACCGTGAAGGCGATCAGGGAGCCGTCCGCGGTGACGTCCGACGGGACGCGCGCGGCCGTCAGGGCGGCGTGGGCGGCGCGGGGGTCGGCGGTCCCGCCCCATCGACTCATTTGGCTGCGACCTCCGCGGCCCAGGGCGAGATGAAGAAGTACGGGCCGTAGCCGTCGGCGGTGACCTTCGGGCCGAACGCGGTGGCCGACTGGCCCCACCACAGCGGCTGGTAGGGAAGGTCCGCGGCGGCGAGCGTCAGGGCCCGGCCGATGAGGTCGGTGCGCGCCTTGTCCTCGGTCGTCGCCTTGGCCTGGTCGAGCAGGGAGGTCACCTTGGCGTTGGCATAGGAGGCGATGTTGGTGCCGCCCGCCGCCGCGTTGGCGCCGTTGAGGAGCTGCTGGGTGAACTCGGCGGGGTCGCCCGTCGTGGCGAAGTACCAGCCGTACAGTAGGCCCGACTTGCGCTCGGTCAGCTCGGCGATCCACGCCTCGAGCGTGATCTCCTTGACCGTCAGCTCGATCCCGAGGCCCTTGAGGTTCTCGGCGAGGGTCAGCGCGGCCTTGCCGAGCTGCGAGCCGCTGTTGGGGTAGGTCAGGGTGGCCTTGAAGCCGCCCGGCACCGAGGAGGCGGCGAGCTCCTCCTTGGCCTTGGCGAGGTCGAAGTCGACCTGCGGGATCGCGGCGTACATGGCGGCGACGTCGGCGGCGGGCAGGCCCGCCCACTGCGCGGAGGAGGGCAGGGTCGTCGCGACCTCGGCGTGCCCGCCGAGGATGCCGTCCACGATGCCCTTGCGGTCGACGGCGTGCCCGATCGCCTTGCGGACGCGCAGGTCGTCGAACGGCTTGACCGCGGTGTTGAAGGCCAGCGCGACGAGCGAGCGGTCGGTGGTGGTCTTGACCTCGACGCCGTCCAGGCCCTGCCACTGGGCGAGCTGCTCCAGCGGCACGTTGAGCGCGATGTCGACCTCGCCCTGCCGCATGGCCAGCAGCCGGGTGGAGTCCTCGGCGATGAACTCGAAGCGGATCTTGGCGATCTCCGCCTTGCCGCCCCACCAGGCGTCGTTGCGCTCCAGGGTGACGTGGGAGTCCGGTGCGAACTCGGTGACCTTGTAGGGGCCGGTGCCGAGGATCTTGACGTCCGGGGTGCCGATCTTGTCGCCGTTCGCGAGGAACTTCGCGCTGGTGACGAGCAGGGTGCCGGGGGAGACCGTCCAGGCGAAGGAGCTGTCGATCTGGTCCAGCTTGATCGTGATCTCGTGCTCGCCGGTCGCCTTGACGGACTTCACGCCCGCGTAGGCGTAGGCGAACGCCGAGGTGGAGCCCTTCTCGGTGTTGTACTCCAGGCTCGCGACGATGTCGGCGGCGGTGACGGGGGTGCCGTCGGAGAACTTCACGTCCTTGCGGAGCCGGTAGACGAAGGTCTTCGCGTCGTCGCTCTCCCAGGACTCGGCCAGCGCGGGCACGAGGTCGCCGTCGGGGCCGACGCCGACCAGGGCCTCCTGGCACAGGAGCGCGACCACGTAGTTCATGATCCCGGCCTCCTTGCTGGCGTCGAGCGAGCTCAGCGAGGACGGGAGGGCGACCCTCAGCTCGTCCAGCGTGCCGCCGCCCCCGGCGGTCTCCGGCGCGTCCGGGGCGCCGCACGCCGTGAGGAACCCGGGCACCGTCGCCACGCCCCCGGCGATCGCGACCGCCCGCAGGAACGACCGTCGCGACACCCGCTCGAAACCGCCCATCCGCCACCTACCCTTTGCTCACTATGGCGTTCACCAGCGGCGTCTACCATATCTACCCGATTGGGCAGTGACACTAGTTAATCCCGACCGAAACAGTCAAGAAGCCCGTTCCGCCATGAAGTGCGTCCTTCGTCACGTGCTGTCTAGTGGCCACGGCAACAGGTCGAAGGCCGGGGCCTGTCACTCCCGCCGCTAGGCGCGGCGGCTCCGCGTACCCAAGGTGGGCTGTGACGCGGGACACAGCGGTGGAGGGGCGGTCATGCGGTTCAGGCGGGACGGAGTGACGCGGCGGCTGCTCGCCGTCGGGCTGCTGGCGGGGCTGGTGGGCGGGCCGGCGCAGGCGCCCTCCGCGGCGGGGGAGCCCGCGACGGTGTGGCTGTGCGCTCCCGACCTGGCCTCCGACCCCTGCCAGGGCGGCCTGCCCACGACGGACGAACGGACCGGCAAGACCACGACCGTGCCCGAGAGCCGGCCTGTGGACTGCTTCTATGTGTACCCGACGGTCTCCCAAGAGCCGACACCGAACGCGAGCCTCAAGGCGACCCCGCCCGTCACGTCGATAGCCAGGCACCAGGCCGCGCGCTTCTCCGACGTGTGCGAGGTCTGGGCGCCCGTCTACCGGCAGCGGACCCTCACCGCGCTGGCCGTCGGCGGCCTCTACGGGCCGGAACTCCAGGCCGAGAGCGCGCGGATCGCCTACGGCGACGTCGTGGCCGCCTGGAAGGAGTACCTGGCCCGGAGCGAGGACGGCCGGGGCGTCGTCCTCATCGGGCACTCCCAGGGCACCGGGGTCCTGCGGCGGCTCATCCGGGAGGAGATCGACCCCGACCCGGCGGCGCGTGCCCGGCTCGTCTCCGGGCTGCTGCTCGGCGGCACCGTCGCGGTGCGCAAGGGGACCGACCGGGGCGGCGACTTCCAGCACGTCCCGCTCTGCGAGGCCGAGGACCAGACGGGCTGCGTCCTGTCGTACGCCTCGTTCAGCAAGGAGCCCGGCGAGGACACGCTGTTCGGACGGGTCCCGGCCGAGGACAACGGCAGCGGCTTCCCTTCCGGGCCGGACTACGAGGCGGCCTGCACCAACCCCACGTCGCTGCGCCACAACCTGCCGGGCGTCGCGAAGACGATCCTGCGCACCGACCCCGTCCCGGGACTCCTCGGGATCGCCGCCCTCATCACGTACGGGGGGCGGCCTCCTACGGCCGCGACCCCCTGGCTCGTCCCGTCCGACAGGTACGTCGTCCGGTGCGTCCACGAGAACGGCGCCCATGTCCTGCGCGTCACGGGCCTGCCCGGATCACGCGCCCTGCACGCGGCGCCTCTGCCGACGTGGGGCATTCACCTGCTCGACGTGAACATCGCGCTGGGCGACCTGCTCCGGATCGTGGGGAAGCAGTCGGCCGCTTACATGGCCTGACGCGCGGCGTGATCAGGACCGTGTGATCAAGACCGCGAGGAGCCGCCGCGCTCGTCCAGGAGATCGGTCAGCACCTTGATCTCCGCGGTCTGGCTGCGCACGATGCTGGCCGCGAGCGACCTGACGTGCTCGTCGTCGGCGAGCGGGAGGACCGCCTCGGCCATCGCCACCCCGCCCTCGTGGTGGGCGATCATGAGGGTGAGGAACAGCACCTCGGCGTCGCGCCCCTTGGCCGCGCGCAGCTTCGCGAGATCCTCCTGGGAGGCCATGCCGGGCATGGTCGTGGCGTCGGCGACCGCGGCGCCGCCGTGGTGCCCGGCCATCCACTCCATCGGGCGGCGCGCGCCGGTCAGCGGCAGGTCCCACTGGATCAGCCAGTCCTGCATCCTGCCGATCTGGTTCTGCTGGGTGAGCAGCATGTCCAGCGCGATCGTCCGCAGCGTCGGGTCGTCGGTGCCGTCGCGGATGATCAGCGCCATCTCCACCGCCTGCGTGTGGTGGATCGTCATGTCCCGGCTGAACCCGGCCTCCGCCGAGGTCTCCACCGGCCGGTCCGGCGCCGCGACGAACGCGCCGAGCAGCCCGGCGGCGACGAGCAGGACCAGGCCGAGCAGGACGCGGGGAATCCGTGCGGCGGGCCGCGGCGAGGTCATCGGGCTTCCTTCCGAGGGGCGGAACGGGGGCGGGGCGCGAACTTCTACCGACAATAGAAGACCGTCGGGGGTCGCCCGACCCGGGTCCGCCGCGGCCCGGCGGAACCGTCCGGACCCCGCGCTACCCTGACGTCCGGACGTCTGAAGAGGGGGGACGGGCGTGCGCCTGGGAGACCTGGAGCGAGCGGTGATGAACGAGCTGTGGGCCCGGCCGGGGGCCGGTGTGCTCGCCAAGGACCTCGCCGAGTCCCTGCCGTCGCACCCGGCCGTCACCACGGTGCTGACCATCCTCGACCGCCTCGTTCGCAAGGGCCTCGTCACCCGCGAGCGGGAGGGCCGCGCGCACCGTTACCACGCGCTGCACAGCAAGGAGGCCCACGTCGCCGAGACGATGAACGAGGCGCTGGCCGCCGCCGACGACCGCGAGTCGGCCCTCAGCCACTTCCTCGGCACCGTCTCGCCCGACGACGTCGCCGCCCTGCGCCGCATTCTGGCGGCCGCGCCCGACGGGGAAGGGTCCTAGCCGTGGCCGGGGTCTGCGTCGCCGCAGGGCTGCTCGCGCTCGGCGCCGTCCTCCTCGGGCCGCTGCCCGCCCTGCTCGCCCGCGCCGCCTGGAGCGACCGGGCCCCGCGCGCCGCCCTCGCCCTCTGGCAGGCGGTCACCGGCGCGGCGGCCCTCAGCGTCGTCGGCGGGCTGCTCGCCGTCGCGGTCGCGCCGCTCGCCGCGACGCTGCACTGCAGCCTGCGGGTCTTCGCGGCGCAGACCCTCGAAGGCGACCCGCTGCGCGGCATGGGCGCGGCCGAGATCGTCGCCCTGGCATGGGCGGCCGCCGTGGTCGGCGGGATCACCGCGGTCTTCGGGCACGCGTTCGCGCGACAGGTCCGGGCCCGGCGCAGGCACCGGCACCGCGTCGACCTCGTCGCCGTCGCCCGACGCGACGGGGCGCTCGTCGTCGAGCACGCGGTCCCCGCGGCCTACTGCCTTCCCGGTTTCCGGCCGCGCGTCGTCGTCACCTCGGGGCTCCTCGCGCTGCTGGAACCCGCCGAACTCGCCGCGGTCCTCGACCACGAGCGCGCGCACGCCAGGGGCCGTCACCACCTGCTGCTCCTGCCGTTCCACGCGCTCGCCGCCGCGCTGCCGCGGTTCACCGCCTTCCGCAGCGCGCACGACAGCGCCGCGCGGCTGGTGGAGATGCTCGCCGACGACCACGCGCGGGCCAGGCACGGCGGCCGGACCGTCGCGTCGGCGCTGGTCCGGCTCGCCGCGGGGCGCGCGGAGGCCGCGTCGGTCCCCGCGCCCGCGCTGGGCGCGGCGGAACGCTCGGTCGTCGCTCGGGTGCGCCGCCTCACCGCGCCCGCGGCCCCCATGCCGGGCTGGCAGCGGGCCGCGGTGTACGCCGGTTCCGCGGCGCTGTGGGCGGCGACGCCCGCGGTGCTGGGCGGCTGCCTGCTGTGATCAGGCCTCGGGCGTGCCGGTGCCGTTGGTGCACGGCGCGCCGGGCTCGGGGGCGTTCTGCGACTGCGCGAACTCGGTGATGAACGCGGTGAGCTTGGCGTCGGCCGGGTCGGTGACCTTCAGCTGGGCGCCCCACGCGCTGGCGAAAATCCCGTCGGTGACGCCCTCGTGCGGGCTGAGCAGGAGGTACGGCTTGCCCCGGACGAGGTCGCGCAGCCGCGTCACCTGGTCTTCGGCGAGGCTCTCCGCGTAGGTGATCCAGACGGCCCCGTGCTCCAGGGCGTGGACGGCGTTCTCGTCGCGGAGCGGGCCCGGGTAGATCCCGCAGTTCTGCCAGACGGCGTCGTGATCGCCGCCGACCGGCGGGGTCTGCCCGTACTGCATGTCCTTGGTGACGTGGTCCGCCGTCAGGCCCTCGTAGATCGTCACCCCGTCCGCGCGCACGCTGGACGTCACGGGCGCGGCCTTCGTCGGGGGCGCGGACTCCTGCTGGGCGACCATGAACACCAGGCCCGCGACCACGCCGACCCCCGCCACCGCGGCGGCGGAGATCCCCAGGATCTTCTTGCGCCGCTCGCGCGCCTGCTCCCGCGCGCGCATCTCGGCGACCCGCTGCCGCGTCTCGCGCGCCGACTTCTGACTGGGGGACATGGGACTCCTCCGGGGGAACGCCGCGCTCGGGGGACCGGCGACACGTATTTCTACGGAACGTAGAAAAATATAATCCAGCCCGCCCCATGATCGAACCGTCCTGCTTCCTCCCGGTCCCTCCCCGGGTCGTCAGAGCCGGTCCCGCAAGGTGGCGAGCGTGATCGGGTCTGCATGGGTGCCCTGCGAGGTGCAGGCGTGGTGGCCTGCGACGGCGCCGTAGCGGAGGGCGGTCTCCAGGGGAAGGGCGTTGAGGCGGGCGTAGAGGAAGCCGGAGACGAAGGCGTCGCCCGCGCCGTTGGAATCGACGGCCGGGGCGCCCGTGGCGGGGGCGTAGGGGCGGACTTCGGGGGCCTCCCGGGTGAGGTACATGCCTCCGGCGGCGCCGTCGGTCGCGATGACGGTGTGCGCCCGGCCGCGGTCAAGGACCCTGCGCATGACGTCCGGCGTACGCCGCCCCAAGGACGCCGCGCTCAGGAAGACCAGGTCGGACGAGTACGCGAAGTCCTCCTGATAGGCGGCCTCCCCGTCCCAGGCGTGCAGATCGGTGGACGTGGAGACGCCTTCCAGCAGCGGATAGACGTGCCGCGCGAAGTCCATGATGGACACGTGGACGTGACGGGCTCCCCGGAGGAGGCCGCCCATCACCTCCTTCGAGACCCGCATCTCCGGTGTGTCCTCCCCGTCATAGAAGGACATCCGCCTCCCCGCCGAATCCACGAAGTTGACGGCCCGCCGCGTCCGGGAGGCGGGCAGCGCGCTCAGCACGACCCCGCCCCGCGCGAGCCGCCGCCGCACGAGATCCCCCTGCGGATCGTCCCCCAGGAACTCGACGAGCCGCGCGCCGAGCCCCAGCGCCGCGCACCCGAGCGCCACCCCCGCCCCGGTGTGCCCCGCGTGGTCCGCGATCCCCGGCGCCATCACCGAGTCGACCGCCTCCGCCGGGAACCGCTCGACCCGCACGATGGTGTCCACCCCGGCCCCGCCGACGACCAGCACGTCACAAGAAAGATCTTCCATTCCCCCACCTTCGTCCCTCCACGGGCGATCCGTCGAGAGCGCGAAGCCTCAGGCGGGCGCGAGGCGAGCGCAGTCGCGGCAGCGGCGGGCGGAGGCGGCGACCTTGCCGTGGCCGAGAAGGGCCGCACCGACGGCGAGGGCGAGCGGGGGGCCGTTCGCGGCGGAGACGCACAGGGCCGCCGTGCCGAGCGCGATCGCGGCGGCCGCCGCCGTCCCCGCCCAGGCCATGGCGCGCGGAAGGAGCGCCGCGGAAGGCAGGCGGGGCGACGATGGGCCCGTGGTGGCGAGCACGAGGAACGCGAGCACGGCCGCGCAGCCCGCGGTGGCGGCCGAAGGCACGGCGAGCAGTTCGACGGCGTGCCCGGTCGGCCAGAGCGGCGACCAGCAGGCCAGCAGCACGGGGACGGCCAAGGCGACGGCCTTCGCGGTGTGCCTTGCCTGGGCGACGGTCAGCTCTTCTTGGCAGGCCGCCGCGATCTCCGTCACGGGCCCGAACTCCCGGACGGCCTCGGCGCCCGCCTCCTCGGCGGGCATCCCTTCGCCGACGTGAACCGCGACGGTCTCGGCCAGGTCGCCGCGCATCTCCTCGACCAGCCTCTCCCGGGCGGTCCGGGGGCCGCGGAGCGCGGCGGAGAGGTCGGCCAGGTAGGCGCCGACCGCGTCGGCCTCCGGGGGAACGGCCGACGGGCGATTCGCCCGGGTCATGGCGCCGGCGACGGGTTGAGCACCGCGTCGATCGCGGTCGTGAACGCGCGCCAGGAGGTGCGCTCCTCGGCGAGCGTGCGGCGGCCCGCGTCGGTCAGCTCGTACCGCCGCCGTCTGCGCTCCCCGGACGCCTCCCAGGCGCTGCGCAGCAGCCCCAGCCGCTCCAGCCGGTTCAGCGCCGGGTACACGGTCCCCTTGCGCAGTTCCAGCGCCCCGGCGCTGCGCTCCTCGACCGCGGTGATGATCGCGTACCCGTGGGCGGGGCCCGCCTCCAGCGCCGCGAGCAGCAGGGCGTCGAGGTGCCCCCGCACGGAATCCGCCTTCATGGGTAGGCAGCCTACCCAAGACCGTCCGGGCGTGGTAGACAGGTTGGCAGCCAATCCATCGACGCACGCCCCGGAGCCCGACCCATGACGGAACTCCTGCTCACCCTCCATGTCCTCGCCGCGCTCCTGGCGATCGGCCCCATGGCGGTCGCCTCGTCCCTCTTTCCTCGCCAGGCCCGGGATCAGGCGCCCACCACGGCCCTCCTTCACCGCATCTGCCGGGGCTACTCCCTGGTCGGTCTCGCCATCCCCGTCTTCGGCTTCGCCACCGCGCTCGCCCTCGACGTCCTCACCGCCCCGTGGCTCCTGGTCTCGATCGTCCTCACCGCCCTCGCGGCGGGAGTCCTGGCCTTCGCCGTCCTGCCCGCTCAGCGACATCTTCTGGACGTCCCGTCCGACGCCCCCGGGACGGCCGCCCGGCTGCACATGACCACGGGGATCTTCAACCTCCTCTGGGCCGCCGTCGCCGTCCTCATGGTGACCCGCCCCGGGGCCTGATCGCGCTCCCCGGCGACGCGTCGAAATCCGCTTCAGGTCGGGTCCCGGTGTCCGAAATCCCGGTCCGCCGCTCCACGCCGTCGACCGTGTCGGCCGGGGGGACGACGGGGTCGCAGACCCTCTTTGCCGGAGCATATGGACAATGACGTCTTTCGTGGCACCATGAGTGGCTCGTCGGTGATCAAGGGGGGCGGGGTGGAGGACGGCTCGGGTCCGAGCGTCGGCCGGGAACTCGGCGGCAGGTACCGGCTGGAGTCCCTGATCGGGCGCGGCGGGATGGGCCAGGTGTGGCGCGCCATCGACCAGCGGCTGCGCCGCGCGGTCGCGGTGAAGGTGCTGCCCACGGAGATCGCCGTCGCCGAGGGCGGCCTCGCCCGGTTCGAACGGGAGGCGGAGGCCACGGCGGCGCTCCAGCATCCCGGCATCACCGTCGTCTTCGACATCGGGCAGGACGAGGACGGCCTCACCTACCTGGTGATGGAGCTCCTCGAAGGCGAGGACCTGCGCACCGTCCTGGGGAG
Source organism: Actinocorallia herbida (assembly GCF_003751225.1). Classification (NCBI taxonomy): domain Bacteria; kingdom Bacillati; phylum Actinomycetota; class Actinomycetes; order Streptosporangiales; family Thermomonosporaceae; genus Actinocorallia; species Actinocorallia herbida. The sequence goes on along the minus strand of NZ_RJKE01000001.1, from coordinate 7,176,268 downwards.
GTACCCCGACGGGATGCCGGTGCCCCGCGCCGTCGAACTCGCCCTTCAGCTCGCCGACGCCCTCGCCACCGCGCACGCGCAGGGCATCGTGCACCGCGACATCAAGCCCGCGAACCTGTTCGTGCTGAAGGACGGACGCCTCAAGCTGCTCGATTTCGGCATCGCCGGCCTCACCGTCGAGGCCACCAGGCTCACCCGGGACGGCGGCTCGCTCGGCACCCCGCTCTACATGGCCCCCGAGCAGTTCCGGGGAGACCCCGCGGACTTCCGTTCCGACCTCTACGCGCTCGGCGGCGTCCTGCACGAGCTCCTCACCGGGCGCCCGCCCTTCGCGTCGGAGACCGGCCTGCCCGGACTGCTCTACGCGCATCTGAACGAGCCGCCCCCGCGCGTCAGGTCGCGCCGGCCGGAGGTGCCGGAAGGACTCGAGGACCTCGTTCTCGCGCTGCTGGCCAAGTCGGTGGACCAGCGTCCGCCCAGTGCCGCCGCCGTCGCGTCCTACCTTCGGGAGCTGCCGCGCGAGGGCGCGCCGACCGGGGGCGCCTTCCCGAGTCCGGCTCCGCCGCCGTCGGCCGGGGCGAGCACACCGCCGCCGCCCCAGTTCCCCGCACCGACCATGCCGCCGCAGCCGCCCGCGCGCGGCTGGGAGCCGTCCACCGCGCTGACGGTCGGGGCGGTGCTCCTCACGCTCACCGTGACCGGCCTGGCCGTCCTCTTCGCGGTCAACGGCCTGCCGGGCGGCGACCCGTCCGCGGGCCGGAGCGTGTCCCCGGTGACGGCGTCCTCGCCGGTCCGGCCGGTCACGCCGGAACCGCCGAAGACCCCGGACAAGCGAGAGATCGTCTACACGCTGACCGGCCACGCGTCGAACGCGCGCGTCATGTACATGTCCCCGACCGGCGGCTCCTCCTCTGGGACGGTCAAGCTCCCCTGGACCAAGAAGTTCACGGCCGACCGCTTCACCTTCCTGACCGTGTCGGTCAGCGCGGGCCCCGTCACCAGCAAGCTCCGCTGCCGCATCACGGTCGACGGCGAAGTGGTCCAGGACGGCACCAGTGAGAACGGCGACTACGTCTCCGTGAGCTGCACCTACTCGCCCTACATGACCGGCCTCCCCACGCCCTGACGGCCCGTCCGCCGGTCGCGACCGTGCCCGCGCGCGGGTTGAATGGGCGGGTGGAACTGAGGGAACTGCGCTGCTTCGTGGCGGTGGCCGAAGAGCTGCACTTCGGCAGGGCCGCGGCACGGCTGCACGTGGCGCAGCCCGCGGTCAGCCAGCAGGTGCGGCGGCTGGAGCGGGAACTCGGTGTGCCGCTGTTCGACCGGACCTCGCGCCGGGTGCGCCCGACGCCGGAGGGCGTCCGGTTCCTCGCCGAGGCGCGCGCCGTGCTCGCGGCGGTCGAGCGGGCCCGTGCGTCGGTGGCCCCGGTCCGCAGGCTCAGGCTCGGGACGAGCGCCGGTCTCGGTCGGCATCTCGACCGCGTCCTGGACCGGCTGCCCGGCGTCCGGGTCGACCTGGACGGCGGGCCGCGGCGGCTCGACCGGGTCGCCGCCGGCGCGCTGGACGCCGCGTTCGTGCGCGGCGTCGCCGACCACCCCGGCCTCGACCTCCACCCGGTCTGGGAGGAGCCACTGCTGGCCGCGCTGCCCGCCGGGCACCGGCTCGCCGAGGCGGGCGCCGTCCGGCTGGCGGACCTTGCCGCGCTGCCGCTGCGGCTGGCCGACCGGCGCCGCAACCGGCCGCTCGCCGATCTGATGGAGACGGCGAGCCCGGGCCAGCGCGTCGTCGCCGAGCCCGCCTCCCTGGACGACGCCCTCGCGCTCATCGGCGCGGGCGAGCCTTTGTGGACCGTGGTCTACGCCGCCCACGCCGAACGCCTCCACCGGCCCCGCGTCGCGGTCCTCCCGATGGAGCCGCCCCTGGCGCTCACGACCTACCTTGCCGTCCGTCCGGACTGCTCCTGGACGTCGGAAATCCTCCTGGCCTGCGGCGATAAGGAACCGTGATCGCTGCGGGAACGGATCGGCCCTTGGTCGCGGAGCCGCCGTCCGATGGACTCTCCCCGTCAGCACGACCCTCGTGAACGGAAGAGGCCCCATGCCGATCGTCACCATCAAGCAACTGCCCCGCGACGTCACCCGCAAGAGGCGGGCGGCCGAGGCCGTCACCGCCGCCCTGGCCGCCGCCTACGACTGCCCGCCCGACCTCATCAAGATCTTCTTCGCCGAGTACCCGCCCGACTCCGTCGCCTTCGGCGGCGAACTCCGCTCCGACGCGCCCTGACCCCACCCCGGTGCGGGACCCCCGATCCCGCACCGGGCCGGTGACCGCTCTCATGGCCCATTTCTGCGACCCGCCGACTTCTTCCCCGCCCTGGGCATCCTGATGAACCGCCTCTTCCCGGGCCAGGACAGCGCCTGGCAGCCGGGCCGGCTGCGGGCCCTGCGCACCGCGGCCCGCACCGTCGCCTACCTGGCGGTCGTGCCCCTCGCCGTGGCGTCCTTCGCGCTGGACCTCGCCCTGGCCGCCCGGATCACCCGCACCGACAAGGGCGCCAACACCTACCGCCTCCTCGCCCGCAAGACCTGACCCGCACCGCGAACGGTCCCCGGCCGTCGGCCCTGTCAGGGGTTGTCGGTCCGGGCGATCGCGCCGACCGGATCTCCCTCGACGTCGATGGTCCCGGCCCGAAGCAGGGACCTGGTCCCGGGGATCGCGGCGAGGTGGCGGGTATGCAGCGCGGCGGTGTCGGAACCGCTGAGCGGCTCGGGGGAGACCGCGGTCCGGGTCCAGACGCCGGACGACGAGCGGTGGAACAGGGCCCGCGACTCGTCGCTCCAGTTCACACCGATGAATCAGAGACCTCCGTCGCGGGCGGAGACCGGTTCCCCCAGGTCCCAGCCTCGCGCGAGGGAGGGCCTCTCGGCCTTCCACGACGAGCCGTTCCAGGCGACGAAGGTGCCGACCGACACCGTCTGGGCGTTCTCCTTCAGGCAGGTTCCGACCGGCTTGCCCTGGTGCGTGGTGAGCAGGGTCGCGCCATGGCAGGCCGGGTCGGACAGACGAGTCCAGCGCTTGCCGTCGAACCGCAACGCGGCGGGCGCTCCGCCGCCTTCCGGGAGGTTCTTGGAGGATTTGTAGCCGGTTGCAAACGTCCTCCCCTCGGGTCCCTTCGTGACCGCGGCCACGACGTAGGGGACCGAACGCTCCTTCCACCCCTTACCGTCGTAGTGCAGCGCCACGGACTTGAAGCCGCCTTCGGCGACCCGGGAAGCGAACACCCAGATGTTCTTGCCCCCGAGCACGGCCATGGATCGGACCGAGTACCCCTGCCACTTCTTCATGACCGCCCACTTGGTCCCGTTCCACCGCACGAGGGTGGAGGAGTAGTGGCTTCCGCGAGGCGGGGAGGGAGCCTCCGGACGCTGGAAGACGGCCACGGCGAACACGGACTTCCGGCCCGCCGCGCCGACCGGACCGAACCCGTTGCCGAGTTCGGCCGGCAGTTTCGTGTGCCGCCAAGCCGCTCCGTCGAAACGGTACGCCAGCAGATCGCTGGTCGGCTTCGCAGAGAACTCCGCGCCGTTGCCCTGACCGAAGGCGAACGCGCTCTTGGGGCCGAGCGCGAGCACCTGGTCGAACCCCGAGAATCCCTTCCCGTACCTGGGCTCCACCGTCTTCACGAGGCGCCACTGCGCCGCCTGACCGGTGCCGGCCGCCGCCGACGGAACGGCCACCATGACCGCCACCGTCGACGCCGCGGCACCCGCTGCTCTCATCATCCGCATTCTCGCTTCCGGGGGCGTTGACTCAACATGTCCGCACGATCTTCGTCTACCAGCCCACCCAGAAGAAGGGGCGCACCTTGTAATAACGGTCGTTGTTCTGGCCCAGTTCGTAGGCCTTGGTGCCATCGGCGTTGAGTACCTTGGCGCGGTCCTTGGTGCAGTACTCCTCGTTTTTGATCCCCTGGCAGACGGCGTAGCGCCCGTCGGTCCAGTTGCTGAAGCTCTTCACACGGGTGATGTTCGGCCAGTTGCCCGAACCGAACACCTTGAGCGGCTTCTCACCGGAGGCGGTGGCCTTCTTCACCGTCCCGACACGCCATTCGGTCCACAACATCAGATTGCTCTGGCCGGTCGCGCGGCTCTGGAAGAGATCCTGCCCGGACGAAGCGGCATTGGGCAGCGCGACGATCTTGTCGACCTTCGGATATCCCATGCTGTCGTTCAACTTGTAGGCGCGGGGCCCTCTCCGCTCGGTGAGGGGACCGTGGACGGCGGACAGCGCGTCTCCCTTCGGGTGCCCACCTACCTGATCGAGCCGGGCGATCCCTACACCTGGCAGATGGAGTCGTGCGCGGAGTCGACCTGCTCCCCGCGCACCGCGGCCCAGCCGCTCACCTGGGGCGAGGCGCCCCCCCCGCCCCCATCCCCGCCTCGCTGGCCGTGACAGCCGACAAGCTCACCCTCGACACCGCACCGATCGGTGCCACCGCCCGCGCGGGCGTGCCCTGCGCGCTGCCGCTCGCGACCGGAATCCAGCTGGGCGGCACGGACGACGCCGAGACCGTCACACGGCTGCGGGTCGACCTCTCCCAGGTGCCCGTCGGCGCCGAGATCGTGTCCACGACGCTCACCCTCACCGGTTGTGCGGGCGACTGCGCCGCGAGCCGGCAGATCACCGTGCACCAGATCGAGCCCATGACCGTGCCGGCGACCGGTCCGCTGGTCGTGAGCGCCGGCCTGGCCGACGCCCTCGGCCAAGGCCCGGCGAACGGGGCGGCGATCCAGCTCGGCAGCGCGCTGGACGACCGTGCCGCTGCGGCCGACACAGGCGTGCTGCTGCGCTCCCCGGGGACCGGCTCCACCTCCTTCACCGGTCTGTCCCTCACCATCGGCTACGCGGTCGCCGAGGCGCCGGGCGGGGTCTCGTCGGTGAGCGCACGGCCGGGAGACGGCGGTGTGCTCGCGAGCTGGGAGATCGAGGAGGCCATCGACGCGGAGTCCTACGAGGTCGAGATCCTGGACCCGGGCGGCGCCCTCGTGGAGACCGCCACCACCATGGACACTTCGGTGATCATCGACGGTCTCACCAACGGCCAGGCCTACGGAGTCCGGGTCCGAGGCGTCAACCCGGCGGGCCCTGGCCCGTGGACGACGACCTCGGCACCGGTCACCGCCGTTGCGGCTCCGGGCGGAGTGCAGGACTTCGTCGACGCGGTCCAGCAGTTCGGAGAAGCCCAGCAGGGTCTCGTCGACGGCACCTTCGCGGACGTGGCCGCCGCCCTGACCGCGAGCGCGCAGAGTTCGCTGTTCTCGTCCGCGCTGGCGGTCACCGGGGATCCCCTCCTGGCGGAAAAGGCAGAACTCGTGCTCCAGGGCATCGACCGGGAGAGCGACGTACCCACCGTCGAGGAAGCGCTGGTCAGCTATGACGCGGCGGCCAACCGGGTCACCGTCCGCGCGGTCCTGTCCACCCGGACCACCGACACCTACACCGACTCCACCTACATCGACCCCGACACCGTGGGCCCCGCCGAGGCCGTGACCGAGGAGACGGTGACCGTCGACTACGTCTTCGCGCTCCCGGCGACGACGCAGCCGTTCTCGGCCTCCTTGCTCACCGGACCGACGCTGACCGTCCTGAAGGACGGTGCCGCGGTCGACGCGGTCGACACCTCGGCCAACGCCGTCGTCGCCAGCGTGGCCGAGGACAACACCATGTAGCGCGGCACCACCCGATCACGGGAGCCCGGCGGACCGCTCCGCCGGGCTCCTTCTGCTCTTTCACGCTGTGGACACGGCCCGAGAGCACCCGTCGGAGGTCAGGGGTGTGAAGCGGGGCCCCAGAGGGACTCGGATTCGTTGAGGGCGTCGCGCAGGTCGGTGGGGCTGATGGCGTCGATCGGGGCGCTCAGCCGGATATGGCCGTGCTGCAGCGAGTGGACGTACTCATGGAATCCGCCGCCAGACCGGTAGAGACCCTTGCCGTTGTCGACGCACTCGACGGGGGCGGCACTGTCGGCGTTGGGGATCGGGGTGGAGGCGCACGATTCGGCGGTGAAATCGACAGGGTGGACCTGCAACTCCGCGTGGTCGTCCGAATTCGAATCCGAAACATATCTCATGCGGAAGCCGCCACCGTCGAGGGGTTCTACCGTCTTCTCCTCGGCGGTGAATCCGGGCACCTCGGCCCGGAAGATGAAATCGGGATCCACGCCCTGCTCCGTCAGTCGCCGCACTGTCGCGTCATCCATCGCGGGAGCCTCGCATCCCGAGACGCACAACCCGGCGGACAATACGGCGACCGCGATCCGCAGCATCATGCAGCGACCGTACAGTAAGGAAGTCCTGGTATTCAATATCCGTCCATCGCCTTCCTGGGTCGCCGGTCCGGAAGGGCGCACACAGCGCGGGCATGCCGAGATTCATCCAATGCGGTCAGGTTTTCGTGGGTGTCATGCCCAGGCAGGGACGGAATCTCCCTCAGGTGCCCGTGGCGGCTTGGGGAACGTCGAAGTCTTCACGCGGCACCCTGCCGAATCGAGTAATAATCCCTGTCGCGAACACTCGAATCGAATTTATTGGGCAGTGATCAAGTACCGACTCCCAGTCATGTCCATTGACAATTATTTGGCGTTCTTTAACCATTCTTTCTATCAAGATCATCTCTACTGGAATGGTGAAGGAGTGTCCGCAGAATTTTCTAGTAGGAAACGGTTCTGGGAGCGTTTCGGATCCGTCCTCGTGGCGTTCACCGTCCTGCTCTCGACCGTGGTGGGGATAGCGCCGCAGGCGGCGGCTGATCCGGCGCCGGGGGGGGGCAGTACTTCCCGGAGCGGCATCGGATCGCGTCCAACACCGGGATCGCGGCGGGTGGAACCGTCACGGTCACGGTCGCCGGCGCCGTGGGCCTGCCCGGATCGGGGATCGGCTCTGTCGCCTTGAACGTGTCGGGGAAGGGCAACTCGGCCACCGGCGCGCTGATCGTCTACCCGTCGGGTGCGAGCCAGCCGACATCCGTCGCGCTCAGGTACCGGACCGCGACCTTCCTGCACAACATGGTCTTCGCCAAGGTCGGCGCGGACGGCAAGATCAAGGTGACGAACACCGGATCCGCCCCCGTCAAGATCAACCTGGATGTGCTGGGTTACACTCCCGGTGGCATCGGGAACTCCTCCGGCAGCACCTATGTGCCGCTTTCCTCCACCCAGATCCTCACGAACCAGTTCCTGGGCGCGCTTGCGAACCACGAACTCACCGTGCTGGGGCAGGGCGGCGTGCCCTCGTCGGACGTCGAGGCCGTGGCCGTGAACGTCCGTGCCACTTCGACCAGCACCGGAGCGCTCCGGGTGTACGCCGCCGGTGAGACCCTGCCACTGGACGCCACGATCGACTACAGCTCCGCCGCCGGGCAGAACCTCGCCGTGGTCAAGCTCGGCACCAACGGCAAGATCAACCTCCACAACCAGGGGCTCTTCTCGGCCAAGATCTGGGTGGACGTCGTCGGCTACTTCACCAAGTCCGGCCCCGACCCACCTACCGTGGGCTCCAGCCGACGGACCTGGCGACGAACGTCAGCATCCCCGCGGGGTCGACGCACACCCTCACCGTGTCCGGGCAGGCCGGTACTCCCACCACGGGCGTCAAATCGGTCTCTCTCAGCATCGACGCGCTCAGCACCGTCACTGGAGCGCTCCGTGTCTACCCGGCGGGCGCCACCGACCCCGGCCTGCAGACACTCGGCTTCGACGCCAACGCCGCCACCACCGGCGCCACCCTGGCCGAGCTAGGCACGAACGGGCAGATCGTGCTGAAGAACACCGGCACGGCAGCCGTCACGGTATCGGTCGCGTCCTACGGCTACTTCCGCAAGGGCCTGACATTCTCCGAGCTCACCGCTGGGCCGAGCGACAAGCAATGGGGCACCAGCGTTCGGGTCAACAGCACGACTCCGACGCTGACCGCCGCCGCCTCCTCGGTCGCGGCCGACCCGGTCGGCTACACCTTCGAGGTGGCCGCCCTGCAGTCCGACACCCCTGTCGCGTCGGCGATCTCCTGGGGCGGCGGCTACAGGCAGTACCGGCCCGACGCGATCAACAGCGTCACCAAGCGCTGGGACAGGTACCGGTTCCGCCGGAAGGCCAAGGACAACTCCTTCACGTGGTCCGCCGTCGTCAATCACCACAAGCACTTCGAGGGGAACAAGAAGCGCTTGACCTGGCGATGGTCGTACGCGGACGTCCAGGTCGGAGACATCATCTACTTCGGCGAACCGGGTGACCTCTTCCACATGGCCGTCGTCACCAAGAAGACCTCGAACAGCAGGAGCGGGATCTTCTACAGCCATCATGGAGGGGCGCCGGCCCGCGACAAGTCACTCGCCAAGACGAGCTCCCGGGCGTCCTTCGCCAAGGTCAACAAGTAGCGGGCCGATAGGACCGCGGGTGAGGCCTGCCCCTGCCGCCTCGCGCAGGGGCAGGCGACACCCGAACGGTCATGGAGATCGCTGAAGGTGCGGCCCACGAGGGTCGTCACCCGACGCGACGGCACCCGCACCTCCAGGTGCGGGTGCCACGTCGGGTGGCGTGGGACTGCGACAGGTCCGCTACCAGATGACCACGAAATCGGTTCGTCAGAGGTACAGGCCGGTGCCGTGTTCCGGGCGCTCGCTGGCGACCGCGTGGAGGTCTCTCTCGCGCATGACCAGGTACTTGACGCCCTGGAGGTCCACCTCGAGCTGGTCTTCGGGGTGGAAGAGGACGCGGTCGCCGACCTTGACGGTGCGCACGTGGTGGCCGGTGCCGCAGACCTCGCCCCAGGCCAGGAGGTTGCTGGAGTCGGCGGTGGCGGGGATGACGATTCCGCTGCTGCTGAGCCGCTCGGCCTCCTTGTCGGCCTTGATCATGACGCGGTCGTGCAGCATCTGGACTTCGAACTTCGGGTCGGGCACGGCTGGATTCTATCGAGCGGGGCGGCTGCCGGGGCTTGTCCTGACTTTCCCGAAGGGACGGACGGGCGGGCCGCCGGGGGAGCGGCCCGCCGAAAGGCGTCAGTCGTAGCGGCGGGCGGTCTTGGCGGAGATCCTGCCGATCAGGCCCTTCGGGATGAGCTTCGCGGCGCCCACGATCGCCTTGTACCGGGGGTCGGGGACGCTGACGGCGCGGCCCCGGCGGAGGTCGGTCAGGGCGGTGTTCACGACGGCGTCGGCGTCGAGCCACAGAAGGTCGGGGGTCCCGCTCACGTCCATCTTGGCGCGCTCGTGGAACTCGGTGCGGACCAGTCCGGGGCACAGGGCCATGGCCTGGACGTTGGGTTCGGAGATCTCCTGGGCGAGTGCCTCGGTGAAGCTGACGACCCAGGCCTTGGACGCGCCGTAGGTGCCGCGCGTGAGGAAGGCCGCCACGGACGCGACGTTGATGATGCCGCCTTTGCCGCGCCGGCGCATGCCGGGGAGGGCGGCGTAGGTGAGCCGCAGGACGGCCTCGCAGTGCACCTTGAGCATCCGCAGTTCGTCCTCGACGGGGACGTTGAGGAACGTGCCCTGGTTGCCGAAGCCCGCGTTGTTGACCAGGAGGTCGACGCCCTCCTCGAGGCGCTTTTCGACCCGCTCGATCCCCTCGTCGGTGGCGAGATCGGCCTGGAGGACCTCGGTCCGGACGCCGAACCTGCCGTGCAGTTCCGCGGCGGAGGCCGTCAGCCGGTCGGTGTCGCGGGCGACGAGGACGAGGTCGAGCCCGTCGCGGGCGAGGCGCCGCGCGAAGGCGGCGCCGATGCCGGCGGTCGCGCCGGTGATGAGTGCGGTAGGCATGTCCTCACCCTAGGTCCTGTGCCGCCGCGCCACCGGGTACGGCTGGGTCGGGCACGGCGGCGGCCCTGGGCGCGGGCAGCACCTGGAAGTCGGCGGGGTCGGGCCGCCGGGTCGCCCTTCGGTAGGCGAAGGTGTAGCCGGGCCAGTTGTTGGTGTTGCGGCCGTCGGTGAGGTACCAGCTCTCGCAGCCGGCCGTCCAGACCGACCGCTTCGACCGCTCCCGCATCGTGGCGGCGAACCGGCTCTGCGCCTCCGCGCGCACTTCCAGGACGCGCCCGGAGCGGACGCAGCCGAGGATGTAGGCGATCTGGCTTTCGATCATGTAGACGATGCTGCTGTGGCCCAGGTTGGTGTTGGGGCCGTAGAGCAGGTAGAGGTTCGGGAACCCGTGCACGGCGATGCCGTGGTGCGCCTCGGCCCCGTCGCGCCACGCCTCGTCGAGGGTGGTGCCGTCGCGTCCGGTGACGCGCATCGGGGCGAGGAACTCGGTGGCGCGGAATCCCGTCCCGAAGATGAGGGTGTCCGCGCGGCGCAGCGTCCCGTCGCCGGTGACGATCCCCTCGGGCCTGACCTCCTTGACGGCGTCGGTGACGACCTCGACATGGGGCCGCCGGACCGCCGGGTAGTACTCGTCGGAGATGAGGACGCGCTTGCAGCCGAGGGGGTAGTCCGGGGTGAGCTTGCGGCGGAGCTCCGGGTCGGCGATCTCCTCGCGCAACCGCTTGAGCGAACCGCGCTCCATGGTCTTCAGCAGGCCGGGCCAGGACACGAAGCCGAGCGCGCGCGACTCCAGCAGCGTGTACATCAGGGCGCGGTTGAGGTCCTGGACGGCGGGGACCGCGGCGAACAGGCGGTGCTCCCATCGCCCGTACGTCCGGTCGGACTTGGCGACGACCCACGGCGCGGAGCGCTGGTAGACGGTGAGGCTGCCGGCCTGCTCCGCGACGTGCGGGACGAACTGGATCGCGCTGGCGCCTGTGCCGATGACGGCGACGTCGCGTCCGGTGAGGTCGTGCGCGTGGTCCCAGCGGGCGGAGTGGAAGGCCTTCCCGGCGAACGTCTCAAGGCCCGGCAGATCGGGCACCGCCGGACGGTTGAGCTGCCCGGTCGCCGAGACGACGACGTCGGCCAGGACCGTTCCCGTCGACGTGGTGAGGAGCCAGCGCCCGTCCTGGAAGACGGCTTCGTGCACTTCGGTGCTGAGCCGAGGCTCGATCTCGTATTTCTCGGTGCAATGCCGCAAATAGTCGAGGATTTCCGTTTGCTCACCGAAACGGCGGGACCAGTCGGGCTTCCGCTCGAACGAGAACGAGTACAAATGCGACGGGACATCGCAGGCCGCGCCCGGATAGGTGTTGTCCCGCCAGGTGCCGCCGATCCCGTCGGCCTTCTCCAGGACCAGCACGGGGCCGATCCCTTCCTGCCGCAGCCGGATGGCCAGCCCGATGCCGCCGAAACCCGCCCCGATGATCGCCACCCGCACATGTTCCATGCCCGCATCCTGACCCCGCGGATGGCGGCCGTCCAGGGCCCGCTGTCCCACTACGTGTCGGGAAAATCCTGCTTCACTATGACGCGCAGGGCGTTCGGCAGCAGCGTGACCGTCATCGGAGTGCCCGGGTGCAGTTCGCCGTCCACATCGGCGGCCATCGGCGGGTCGGTGACGATCTCGACCCGGCCCGTCGTCAGGAACGGCGGCTGGGTGATCGTCCGGAACTGCCCGGTGAGCACATGCCGCGCGGTGGCCGACAGCAGCCTGATCCGGCCCGCCCCGCCGAGCGGGTAGACCGCGAGCAGCCTGTCGTCCGGGCTCGCGTCCCTGGCGATCGGCCTGCCGCTGTGGTGTGAGCCGTTGGCGATGTTGAGCTGGTGGGTCTCCAGCGTGTGCACCTCGCCGTCGACGGTGAGCGTCGCGGTGAACGCGCGGTCCAGGGCGAGGCGCGCGATCGCGGTCAGCGGATAGGCGTTGCGGCCCAGATAGCGCTTGAGCAGGTGCGGGACGTTCTCGGCGACCTGCACCGAAAGACCCATGCTCAGCATGTTGGCGAAGATCTCCGGTGGGGAGCCGTCGGGGTGGGAGATCTCGGCGAGGTCCACGTCCGCGACCTTGCCCTCGGCGATCACCGCGACGGCCCCGGCGAGCTTCAGCGGCAGCTGGAGGCCGCGCGCGAAGTTGTTGGTGGTGCCGAGCGGCAGCAGGCCGAGCGCGATGTCGCGGTGCGCGAGGTGCTTGACGGCCTCCTTGAGCGTGCCGTCGCCGCCGCCGACGACCACGAGATCCGGTTCGAGCTCGAGCGCCTCGGCGAAGACCTCGGCCAGCTTCTCCGGCTCGGTGACGGGGAAGAGCCCGACGAAACCGATCCGCGCCGCCAGCAGCAGCCGCAACGCCTCGGTGTACTCGCGGCGCCCGCGGCGCGACCGGGTGTTGACGATGAGGACCGCCTTGCCGCCCGCGCGGATGGACGCGCCGAGTTCGGCCTTGCTGCGCATCACGCCACCCCGTCGCCTGTTCTCGCTTTACACCATCGGGTACTCATACGTCTTCCTGTTGACCTTCATCTTATAAATCTTTGCGGACAGGTGCGAACTGCCTTTCCGCCGGGCAGAAAGCGATTACCAGAACAAGAATCTCACTGTGAGGCGGCTATGCGGAGGGCTGCTCGGTCTGTCATCGGAACCTTCTCCCTGGTCTCGGCGGTCCTCAGGACCGTCGCGACCATCGCACCCGGCGGCCCCGCGCGGGCGCGGGTGCCCTCGGCCGACGACGGCGCCCGGGTCGTCGGCGAGCGCAGGCAGGGCCGGGTGCTCGACCTCACCGTACGTTCGCCCGCCCTCGGCGAGGACCGGCGCGTCCGGCTCCTGCTGCCGCCGGGATGGGCGCGTGACGCGGCGCGCACCTGGCCCGCGCTCTGGCTGCTGCACGGCCCGGGCGGCGACCACACGAGCTGGACGTCCCACACGGATGTGGCGTCCCTGACCGAACAGGACGACTTCCTCGTCGTCCTCCCCGAAGGCGGCGCGTGCGCCGCCTACACCGACCCGCTCCGGCCGCGCCGAGGCGGCGCGCGCTGGGAGACCTTCCATCTCGCCGAACTCACCCAGATCCTCGAACGCGGCTACCGCGCGGGTCCGTCGCGGGCCGTCGCGGGCTGCTCCCAGGGCGGACGCGGCGCGCTCGCCTACGCGGCCCGCCATCGTGGAACGTTCCGCGCGGTCGCGGCCTTCAGCGCCCCCGTCGACACCCTCCACCACTCGGCGTCCACCCTCGACGGACCCGACCTCATGGAACTGACGGCGGCGGTGGCCAGGGTCGACTGGGCGAACGTCTGGGGGGATCCCGCCGAGCAGCGCGCCCTGTGGAAGCGGCACAACCCCTACGACCTCGTCACCCAGCTCACCGGGGTGCGGCTGCACCTGGCCTGTGGCACCGGCGCCCCCGGACCGCTCGACCCCCTCCCGCACGCCGGTCCCGATCCCGTCGAGACCCTCGTGCACACCGTCAACACCCTCTACGCCGCCAAGCTCCAGCAGCTCGGGGTGCCGGCCACCACCCGGTTCCACCCCGGCACCCACAGCTGGCCCTATTGGTCGCGAGAGTTCGAGCGGGCCCTGCCCGTCCTGCGCGAGGCCCTGATCCCACCCCCCGTGAGCGGCGAACGCGCCGCCTGAGCCCACCGACCAGCCGTATGGCGGCCGCGAACGGCGGCCGCCATACGCCCATGAGCGACGGCCGCCGGACGGGGTGTTCATGCGCCGGGCAGGGGCTGCTGCTGGAGTGCCGCCGCCAAGAGGTCGGGGAAGGCGTCGGGGGTGCAGGCGAACGCCGGAACGCCCAGCGCCGCGAACGCCTCGGCGGTGTCGTGGTCGTGGGCGGGCGCGCCGTCGTCCGACAGGGCGAGCAGGGCGATCATCTGTACGCCCGACCGGACCAGCGCGGCGGCCCGCGCGAGCATCTCCCGGCGGTCGCCGCCCTCGAAGAGATCGCTGACCAGCACCAGCACCGTCCGCTCCGGGCGGGTGACCAGCCCCTCGCAGTACGCCAGGGCCCGGTTGATGTCGGTGCCGCCGCCCAAGGTGGTGCCGAACAGCACCTCGACGGGGTCGTGCAGCCGCTCAGTGAGGTCGACGACCGCCGTGTCGAACACGACGACCGAGGTCCGCAGCGCGGGCACCGAGGCGAGCACCGCGCCGAACAGGCCCGCGTAGACCACCGACGACGCCATCGACCCGCTCTGGTCGACGCAGAGGATCACCTCCCGCTGGACCGCCCGCCGTCTGCGGCCGTGCCCGACGAGGCGCTCCGGGACGACCGTGCGGCGGTCCGGCAGATAGTGCCGGAGGTTCGCCCGGATCGTCCGGTCCCAGTCGATGTCGGACGGGCGCGGCCGGGAGGTCCGCGCCGCCTTGTCGAGCGCCCCGCGGACGGCGGCGCGGGTCCGGTCGGCGAGCCGCCGCTCCAGCTCCGCGACGACCTTGCGCACGACCGCCCGAGCCGACTCGCGTGCGCGCTCGGGCAGCACCTTCGCCAGCGACAGCAGCGTCCCGACCAGCCGCACATCCGGCTCGACGGCGTCGAGCAGCTCCGGCTCCAGCAGCAGCCTGGTCAGATCGAGCCGCTCGATCGCGTCCCGCTGCATCACCCGCACCACCGAGGCCGGAAAATACTCCCGGATGTCCCCGAGCCACCGCGCCACATTCGGCGCGGACGCCCCCAATCCTCCCCGCCGCCCCTCCCCACCGCCGTACAGCGCCTCCAACGCCTCGTCCACCCGCCGATCCCGCCCCTGAACCTCCACCCCGGTCCCTTCGGTCCCCTCCGCCCCCAGGACCAACCGCCACCGCCGCAACCTCTCGACGTCCCCGCTCATCTCTCCTCCTCCAGCTCATCCCGGCCACGCCGCTTCACGCGGCCCCGATCCGTCCGAGGCCCGTCTGCACTCGCGGGCCCCCGCGTTTCCGCCCGCGCCGGCGGCTTGTCCGTACTCGTCGGCCCTCTCATGGGGTGGGGGTGCGGTGGTCGAGGAAGGTGAGGACGGTGGCCATCGCGGGGGCCGCGCGGGTGAGGTCCAGGTCCTGGTGCTCGCGGCTGCGTTGTGCGGCAGGGCGGCGGACGGCGGAGGCCAAGGCGCGGCGTTCCGGGGAAGCGAAGCCGGAGAAGGCGCGCCGAAGGAGAGGGAGGGCGGTGTCGAACGCCGTGGGGGGCAGCGCGGCGAGCCAGGAGTCCAGCAGGGACAGGAGGATCTCGTCGTGCAGGAGGACGAGGGCGCCATCGGACAGGAAGCCCTCGATCCAGGCGGCGGCGCGGTCGGGCGGCGAGCCCGCCGAGACGGCCCGCGACATGCGCTCGGCCGGATCGGGGAGCCTGCCCGCGTCGAGGAGGAGCCGGGTGAAGCGGCCCGCGAGGACCCCGTGCAGGGCGGGGGCTTCCGCGAGGGAGGCCAGGGCCGTCAGCCAGCGCTCGGTGTGCGCGGGATCGTCCAGCAGCGCGAGGGTCTCGTGGACGGTGCCGACGAGTTTCAGCATCGCGGCCGCCGCGTCGTCGTCGAGCGCGGAGACCGCCGAGGGCAGACCCACGCAGAACCGGATGACGAGCCCGTCCACGACCGCGCGCAGCGGGCCCGTCGGGGTACCGCGCACGTCGCCGTAGCGCAGCGACCGGACGAGCGGCGGCAGCGCGGCCATGAGGCGGGTCGAGTCGCGGTCGGTGGCGGCGCGGTCGGCGAGCGCGCGCATGACCTCCGGGAGGGCGTCGGCGAGATCGGCGAGGAGGCAGCGCTCGGCCAGCGCCGTCAACTCGGGCAGTTCGGGCGCCGTTGCGGCCGCGATCACCCGCGTGCCCGCCGCCTCTTCCACGGTCGTGCCCAGCGCCCCGGCCTCGATCAGCCGGAGGTCGAACTCCGGCTGCCACCGCAGGGTCCAGGTCTCCTTGAAGGTGCCCTTGCCGCGTTCGGCCCCCGCGGGCTCCCCCCACCCGACCTCCAGGACGCGCAGCCGGTGCAGCAGCCGGCTGCGCCCGAGATCGAGCTCGGTGCGCAGATCGAGGACCTGCTCCCTGGCCTCGGCCGACGGTCTGAGCCGCAGCCGCCGCTGCGCCGCGGCGAGATCCCGCTGGAGCGGCACCATCGGGGTCCCGGCAGGCACCGCGCCGAGCCGCTCGCCCACCACGAGCCGCCGCTCGACCAGCGCGACGGGCAGGTCGGCGCCCTCGCAGAGCACCGCCCGGACCGCCTCGGTCAGTTCCTCGAGGCCCGGCAGCGGCCGTCCGCGCAGGACGGCCAGGGACTCGGCGAGCCTGACCGCCTCGATCACATGCCCCGACGAGGCGGGCAATCCCTCCGCGCGCAGCACCCGCGCCGCGGCGGTGAGCCACCGCTCGACCGGCCGATCGGGCACCTCGAACAGATGGCCGTACCAGCCGGGCGAGGAGACCCCGGCGCCGTATCCGGACGCGCGGGTGAGCCGCCCGTGCGTCCACGGCACCCAGGTCATCGCGACCTTGGCCTTGGGCAGGCCCTTCAAGGCCGCGGCGTCCCGGGTCGCCGTCACCCGGGCGCGCGCCTCGTCCACCAAGGCGGGCACATGCCATGCGCCGCAGACCACGGCGACGTTGGAGTGCCCCTCCTTGAGGGCTTTGCGGATCGCCTGCCTCATGGCGGCTTCCCTGCGTTCCTCCCGAGGCGTGAAAGCCGAGTCGTCGCCTTCGCGGAGCGCGGCCATGGCCTCGGCGACCGCCGCGAACCTGTCGGACCCGCCGCGCAGCTCGATCACGTCGTCCCACCAGCGTTCGGCGTCGTCGTAGCCCGCCGCCTCGGCCAGGACGCCGAGCGGATCGGATCTGACGCGATCCCGCCAAGGATCTTCCTCTTCGTTGGGTTTTTCCGGCTTCTCCTGATCTTCCGGGGCGTGCTGCCCGGCGAGGGTGTGCGCGGCGGGCAGGTCGATGAACCGCACGGGCACGCCGCGGCGCAGCGCGTGTTCGAGCGCCCGCCATTCCGGGCTGAACGCCGCGAACGGCCAGAAGGCGGCCCGGGCGGGAGCGTCGTCGGCGGTGTAGGCGAGCAGCGCGACCGGCGGGACCATGCCCGGGTCGGCGGCCAGCGGGACCAGCGCGTCGGCCTCGGGCGGACCCTCGACGAGCACGATGTCGGGACGCTGGACGGCGAGGGCGTCGTCCAGCGCGCGGGCCGAGCCCGGGCCATGGTGGCGGATGCCGTAGACCTCGACGGTCATGGGGACTCCCGAGAGGAAGCGGTGGGGAAGGATCGGGACGCGGGCGGCCTCAGGCCGGGACCTCGCGGCAGGCCCGGTAGAAGTCCGCCCACTCTGGTCGCTCCCGGACGACGGTCTCGACGTACTCCTGCCAGACGACCCGGTCGGACACCGCGTCCTGCACGACGGCCCCGCGGACGCCCGCCGCGACATCGGAGGCGCGCAGTTCGCCGTCGCCGAAGTGCGCGGCCAAGGCGATGCCCCCGGTGATCACCGAGATGGCCTCGGCGGTGCTGAGGGGCCCGCTCGGCGTCTTGACCTTGGTCCGGCCGTCCTCGGTGAGACCCGCGCGCAGTTCCCGGAAGACCGTGACGACGCGGCGGATCTCGGCGAGGCCCGTCGCGGCCTCCGGCAGCTCCAGCGCCCGGCCGAGCTGCGCGACCCGCCGCGCGACGATCTCCACCTCCTCCTCGGCGGAGCCCGGCACGGGCAGCACGACGGTGTTGAACCTGCGGCGCAGCGCGCTGGACAGCTCGTTCACGCCGCGGTCCCGGTCGTTGGCGGTGGCGATGACGGTGAAGCCGCGGTGCGCCTGCACCTCGGTGTTCAGCTCCGGCACCGGCAGCGTCTTCTCCGACAGGATCGTGATGAGCGCGTCCTGCACGTCGGACGGAATGCGGGTCAGCTCCTCGATCCGGGCGACCGAACCGAGCCGCATCGCGCGCATCACGGGGCTCTCCACCAGGGCTTCGGGCGACGGGCCCTCGGCGAGCAGCCGCGCGTAGTTCCAGCCATAGCGCACCGCCTCTTCCGGGGTGCCCGCCGTGCCCTGGACCAGCAGCGTCGAGTCGCCGCTGATCGCCGCCGCCAGATGCTCCGACACCCACGTCTTGGCGGTGCCCGGCACCCCGAGCAGCAGCAGCGCCCGGTCGGTCGCCAGCGTCGCGACGGCCACCTCCATGAGCCTGCGCGGCCCGACGTACTTGGGCGTGATCACCGTCCCGTCCGCCAATTCGCCCCCCATCAGGTACTCCGTGACCGCCCACGGCGACAGCCGCCACCCGGGCGGCCTGACCCGCTCGTCCACCTCGGCCAGCCGAGCCAGCTCTTCCGCGTACTCCTGCTCCGCATGCGGCCTCAGCACCTCGCCCATGACCCTCTCCTCCTGCTCCCGACGACCAACGAAATCCCTTACCGCCCAGCCCTCACCCGCCTGGACGACACCCCATCACACCCCTCTGACATCCCGCCCCGACCCGAACGACGCCCCGACCCCCGGCACCGCACTGAGTTCGGCACGCCGCCGACCGCGCAGGGTTCCGTTCCCCGGGCCCTGGACCGTGCCGGGTCCAGCGCTCGTGTGCGGGTGCGGGTTCCGCGCGGTGAGGCGGAGGGCATGGGACCTTCTCTCCTTCGGGGTTTCGGGTGTTCCCGGGGAGGAGGGTTCAGGGAGGGGCGAGGTCGCGGAGCATGCGGCGGCGGAAGGCGAGGGTGTCGGCGAGTTCGGCGAGGGGCCAGGTGGGGTGGGCGGCGGCGAGGGAGTGGACGCGGGGGGCCGCGTCGGGGGCGAGGCGTTCGTCGGCCAGGCGGCACAGCTGGGCGACGAAGCGGGGGGCGTCGGGGTCGTTGAGAGAGCCGGCGAGGGCATCGAGGACGGCGTCGGTGAGCGCGCCCGTCCAAGGCCCCGGGATGTGGGCGAGCAGCCGGAGCCGGTGCGGGTGGTCCTCGGCGGCCGCGAGGAGCGCGGCGGCCTCCGCGGCGCGGTCTTCCTCGGGAAGGAGGGCCAGCAGGCCCGTGGGCGACTCGGCCTCGTCGATGATGAAGCCGTCCCGCAGCAGCGCGCGGGCCCAGGGCGCCGAGCCCTGCCGCAGCGCCGCCCGGCACCAGCCGAGGTGGACGTCCCGGGCGAAGTCATCGGCGACGGGGAGCATGACCGTCTCGTGCGGGCTCAGCCCGAGGTGCTCGGGCCACGTGTCGAGCGGCGCGCGCGAGAGGATCTCGCGGAGCCACGCGGCCCGGACCCCGGTGCGGGCCGCCGCCGGGTCGAACGACCCTGCCGGGTGGAACGGGATGCCGTCACGCGCCATCGCGTCGTCGTGCTCGGCGGGCAGGGTCACGGTCAGGTGCCGCCGCGCGGGCGTGCCCGAGAGCCGGACGAGCGACCGGGCCCGCTCGGCCATCCGCCGGGCGTAAGCGGTGCCGGGCACGAGCGCGAGCAGGTCGGCGGCCCCGCGCCGGACGTCCTTGCCGCGGTCGTCCAGGGCGCGTTCCAGGAACTCCTCATCGTCGGGCGACAGGCCGTGGGCGAAGGTCGCGAGGAACGCGGCCCGATCGGGTGCGGACTCCCGCGGCCAGGTGCGCAGCAGCAGTTCCCGCGCCTCGGCCGGGTCGGCCCTGCGGGCCGCGGTGAGCGCGGCGACCCGCTGCCCCCGGGTGCCGTGCGCCCAGTCCGCGACGGGTTCGGCCGCGGCCCCCGACTCGGTCAGCAGATACGCCCAGTCGGTGTTCCGCAGCGCGAGCCAGGCGCCGCGCCGCCCCGCCGCGCGCGCGATCAGCGGCCGGAGCGCGCGGTCGGCGCGGCCCCGGTCGAGGAGTTCCGGCAGATGGCGGGCCGGGACGCGGTAGCCGAGATCGGCGGCGGCCGCGAGCCATTCGGGCAGCAGCCGCACCCGTTCGCCCTCGAGCAGCGCCGTGAGCCGGTCCCGCGCGGCCGCCGGGACCTGCGGCGCGTCCTCGGCGGGAGCGGGCGCGACGGCTTCCGCCGTGCCCGGCTTGAGCCCGGCGCGCCGCCCCACCGCGAGCAGCCCCGCCTGGTCGAGCAGCCGGGCCGCCGGATCCTCTTCCGCGAGCTCCGCCTCGGCCAGCTCGGGCACGCTCCGCCGCCGGGTGCCGAGCAGCGCCACGGCCACATGCTCCTGCCACACCTCGGGCCACGACGCCGCCCCCTCACCGCCCGTCATGACGACCCCCCGTCACGGCCGCCGCGGCGCCCCGTCCACTCATCCTGAGCCTCCCGTGCCTCGCCGACGAACCCCGTCCGTTCCCGCCCGCCCCGTTCCCGTCCCGTGCTGGGCCGGACTCCTCGCCCCGCACGTCGGCTTCCCGACCGCGAAATCCCAACGATCCCGTCATCTGCCCTCCACCTCTCCCATCTCGCCCACGGGATCCGCCACCCGAGTCGCCCACGCGCCGCGGTCCCCTTTCATCCCACCCCCACCTGCAGGTCTTCGCCCTGTCCCGTGCCGGTGCCTCGGCGAGCGGCTCTGACGGTCTCCGTCGTTCGCCTCGCGCGGCCGTCGGCTCTTGGCCGCCTTCCCGGCGGCCCCCGACGGGCGGATCCCACCTGCCGCGGTTCCGCTCGTGCAGCGGTACCGGCAGCCCGTCCGGGTCGGCCCGCGCCGCCGACCGCGACGATCTGGAGGACCTCGCGGGGTGCAGCCGGTCGTTGACGGCGGTGGCGCTCGCGCCGGTCTCCGGTGCTCGGCCGGTTCGTCGACGCGAGCGTTCTCCACCGATCCGCCGTCCGACGCGCTGCCAGGGGCGCGGTGCCGGGAATCCGAGCAGCGCCGTGTCCACCGCGCTGCTCGATCGATGTTCACCGGGAGGAGAGCCGAGCGCCGTTGCGCGCGCCACGGGTGGGCGTTCGGATGTCCGGTCCGTGCCGTCCCTGTCGGCGCGTTCGATCGCTCGTCGTTCGGGGGACGCGCCGAGTGCGGCTGCGCCCGCCCGGAGTGCGGTGTCCGGGTGGTTTTGATCTGTGCTGCCCGAATCGGCGTGCTTGATCACTCCGTGCCCGGGGATATGCCGGGTGCCGTCCCGCTCATGCGGAGGCCGGCCTGTGGGCGCGGAGGCGGGCGGCCCCGTCGTGGCTCTGGAGGGTTCCGGTACTTCGGAGGGCGGAGCGGGTCCCGGTCGAGGGGAGAGGTCTTCGGGTGCCTCGGCGGGGTGCCGCCGTCGGGGGCGGAGCTCGGAGGGCGAGGTGGCGGAGGGGGCGGTCATGATGGGGCCTTTCGCGGCGGGAGGTCAGGGAAGGGTGAGGAGACCCTCTTCTGGGTGGTGGGCGGTGAGGGGGCGGAGGCCGGTGGGGGTCCATTCGGCGGTGAGGGTGAAGGGAGCGCCGCCGGAGAGGGCGAGCAGGTGCCAGGGGTCGGCGGTGAGCAGGGGAAGGGCGTGGCCCGCCGGGTCGACGACCTGGAGGGGGTCGGAGTGGGCGAGGCGCACGTCGGCCAGGCAGGCGGGCCATCGGTCGAGCCAGGGATCGCGGGTCAGGGCCGCGGCGTATTCCTCGAGCAGAGCCATGACGGTGCCTCCTTCGGGCGGGGACGGCTCGGGCGCGGAGTGCTGCTCGACGACCAGGGCCCGCAGCGGCTGGGCCGCGGGATGGAAGGCAAGGGACGCCTCGACCTGCGTTCCGGGAGGCAGCGCGGGTTCCAGGGAGCGGCCCGTCGGGGCGAAGGCGAGCAGCAGCGCGGGCCTGCCCGTGCGCCGGCCGCGCAACCAGGTGCGGCGGGTCGTCAGCGCGTCGGCGGCGGTCTCGCGCGAGCCGAGCACCTGCCAGGCGTCGCGGAGGTGCGGGCCCGCGAGGACCTCCTCGCGCGGCGTCGGGAAGCCGATCCGGGTGCGGACCGTCTCGCGCAGATCACCCGCGAGCGCGGTGCCCTTGGTGTGCGCGCGGACCAACAGGTGCAGCAGCCCGTACTCCTCCAGCAGGCGCTCCGGCCAGTGCTCGCCGCCGCGGGGGAGCGCGGCGAGTTCCTTCACTCTTCCGGCCAGCGTGCCCGCCTGCGCGTCGACCAGGCGCCGCGCCGCCTCGTCCCACAGGGAGTAGGGGGCGCGCTCGGCTCCGGCGAGGCCGCGGGACACCTGGTCGCGCAGCCAGCGGCCGAACTCCGCGACGCCGTCGTCCACCCGTTCGGCGCGGCGCCGCGCGGTGGCGCTCTCGCTCGCCGCGCCCGGCGCGTTCGGTTCGGCGGCGGCCTCCTCCGCGGCGATGACCCGGGCGGCGGCGCGTTCTCGCCGAGCGGCCACCCATTCTTCGGCCCAGGCCGGGCGCGCCTGCGCCCCGGTCTCGGGCACCGCGCCGTCGCTCCAGCGCAGGAGCAGGCCGAGCGCGTGCTTGCAGGGGATCTTGCGGCTCGGGCAGGAGCACCGGAACGCCGGGCCTGCCAGCTCGACGGCCGTGGCGTACCTGCCCTCCGCCCAGACCAGCGCGCCATCCGAGCCCGACGCGCCTTCCGACCGCCCCGCCAAGGCGTCGGCGGCCTTGCGCGAGGCGGCGTCCGGCGCGAGCGCCAGCACCCGTTCCCTGCCCCACCGGACGGCAGGACCGCCATCCTCCGGACCCGCCGTTCGTTCCCGCCGCTCGTCCACGTCCGCACCTCCCTCCGCTCGGCCGGCCCGCGCCTGCGCGGCGGGCCGACCGGTTTCATTCGCTCACATTGTCGAATCTAGCGACCGCCACCGACAGAATCGGATCGTCCACAGGTCGGCCCGCGCGAACGCGCGAGATACGCCAGAGTGTGCACGAGAGGCGTGCCCGCGACGGGCGCGCGCGGCGCGGAATCCCAGGTCGGCGGGGTCGCTCCGGGCTATTGTGGCCGGTCAGGGGGTGTGGGCGGATGGGCGCGGGGGCTGAAAACGAACACAGGCACGACCCGGAACGTGCGCACGAACGCGGGCAGGGGAACGGCCGCGGACGGCAAGAGGAGCACGGGAGCGGGCGCGGACGGCAAGAGGAGCACGGGAGCGGGCGCGGACGGCAAGAGGAGCGCGGACGGCAAGAGGAGCACGGGAGCGGGCGCGGACGGCAAGAGGAGCACGGACGGCAAGAGGAGCACGGGAGCGGGCGCGGACGGCAAGAGGAGCACGGACGGCAAGAGGAGCGCGGGCGCGGACGGGAACGCGGGCATGGACAGCACGACGGGCGTGAGCGTGAGCGCGGGAACGGGCGAGAGCAGGGGAAGGGACGGGAACGCGGGCATGGGCATGGGCATGGGCATGGGCTGGGGGCGGACGCGGATCGGCGGTTCCTGCGCGGGGCGCTCGCGCTGATCGTCGTGTTCATGACCGCCGAGGTGGTCGTGGGGATGGCGTCGGGGTCGCTGGCGCTGCTGACCGACGCGGGGCACATGCTCACCGACGCGTTCGCGGTGGCCGTGGCGCTGCTGGCGATGCGGATCGCGGCGCGGCCGCCCACGGGCCGCTTCACCTACGGGCTGAAACGGGTGGAGATCCTTTCCGCGCAGCTCAACGGGCTGACGCTGCTGCTGCTCGCCGCGTACTTCGCCGTCGAGGGCGTGTCCCGGATCATCGCACCGCACCCGGTCGAGGGCGGGCTCGTCGTGGCGACGGCGCTGGCGGGCATCGCGGTGAACCTCGCCGCGACCTGGCTCTTGCGCCGAGCCGACCGGTCGAAACTCCATGTGGAAGGGGCATACCAGCACATTCTCAGCGATCTGCTGGCGTTCGTGGCGACCGCGATCGCGGGGTGCGTGGTGCTGGTGACGGGCTGGAACCGCGCCGACGCCGTCGCGTCCCTCGTCGTCGCCGCCCTCATGGTGAAGGCGGGCACGGGCCTGGTGCGGGACGCCGGGCGGGTGCTGCTCCAGGCCGCTCCGGACGGGATGGACGCCGCCGAGATGAGCGCGCTGGTGCGGACGGTCCCGCGGGTCGCGGGCGTCGACGCGCTGCACGTGTGGGAGGTGACCTCCGGCCATCCGACGCTGTCGGCGCACATCCTCGTCGCGCCGGGGGGAGACTGCCACGCGGTGCGCAGGCAGGTGCGTCTGCTACTGCGCGACGCGTACGGCATCACGCACACGACGCTGGAGGTCGACCACGCGGAGGGCGCCGACGTGCGCTGCGCGTCCCACGCCCTCCCGGAGGCGCGGGCGGTCCCCGTCTGAAGGACGGGCGGACGCCGCCCCGCGCGGTCAGCGGCGCCGGGAGTCGTCCCGGCCGAGGTAGAGCCCGGCGAGGAGGAGGACGATCACGACCACGGGCGAGACGGTCTGGAGCACGAGGGTGAGGTCGTGCGGGGGGACCTGCCCGAGCGTGAGGATCCAGGTCCCGGCGCGGGCGAGGCGGACGGCGATGATGGTCCACACGCCCGACCGGTAGCCGCGCCAGGCCGCCGCCACCCCGAAGAGGGTGATGACGGCCAGCGACGTGTAGGCGGTGGCCAGGACGAGCGTCCACTGCTGCCTGGTCTCCACGACGGGTCCGCCCGCCACCACCGACAGCGAAGCCATGTCGAGCAGCGAGACCGCCGTGACGAGGAGCAGCCCGAGCGCGAGCGGCCAGGTCCGCCGCAACGGTGCCCGGCCGGCCTCCTCCTCCGGCTGGGCAGGCGTCTCTTGGGCACGCCGGACGAAGACCCTCCGACCGCCGAGGTCCTGGGTCGGGTCGTCCGCCGACACCCGGCCGGGCGGCCGCCCGCGCCGCACCGCCCCCACCGGCCGCGCCGCGCCCTCCCACGCCGTGACGCCCTCACCCGCCCCCTCCTTCGGCGCGAAACCCCGCCCGCCCTGCCCCGGCACACCCCGCCCGCCGGCGTGGTGATCCCACGCGTGGTGCGGCGGGCCTTCGTGGTGCCCTTGGAAGCCGGATGGGCCCGGGGCTCCTTGCTCGGGGCCGGTGGGGCCCTGGGGAGGGGGGGTCGGTGCGGAGCGCGGGTCGGGGCCGTCGTTCGGGGCGGTTCGCGGGTGGTTCGGGTGAGGTGGGGGGAGATGAGCGTAGTCGTGGGTGACGTCGTGGGCGTCGGGCGGGGGCGGGGCGGAGGTGCTCTTGTAGGGGCGGGGCGGTGGAACAAGGGTGAGGAGGGTCCAGAGGAGGTCTTGGGAGGTGGGGCGGGAGGTGGGGTCCTTGGCCAGGCAGGCCTGGAGAAGGGGGAGGAGCTCGGGGGGGACGCCTGCGAGGTCGGGCTCGGCGGTGCGGATGGCGTGGATGAGGGACATGAGGGTGCCGGAACCGAAGGCGTTGCGGCCCGTCGCGGCGAAGGCGACGGTGTGCGCCCAGGCGAAGAGGTCGGCGGCGGGGCCGACGGACGAGCCGGCGAACTGCTCGGGCGCCATGTAGGCGGGGGTGCCGACGAGCTGGCCCGTCATCGTGCGCATGCCCGCGTTGTCCAGTGCGCGCGCGATGCCGAAGTCGATGACCCGGGGGCCGTCCGGGGCCATGAGGACGTTCGGCGGCTTGAAGTCGCGGTGCACCACGCCCGCGCCGTGGATGGCGGCGAGCGCGGTGGCGGTGCCGACGGCGAGCCGCATCAGGGCGCCCTCGGTGCGGGGCCCCTCGGCGAGGACGAGCTCGCGCAGCGACGGCCCCGGCACGTACTCGCTGACGATGTAGGGCCGGTCCCCGTCGAGGTCGGCGGCGTGCACGCGGGCGGTGCAGAACCCCGCGATGCGCCGCAGCGTGGCGAGCTCGCGAGCGAACCTGGCCCGGGCGACGGGGTCGTCGCTGAGCCGGGCGTGCAGCAGCTTGACGGCGACCTCGCCGTGCGGTCCCCGGCCCAGGTACACCGTCCCCTGGCCGCCTTCCCCGAGCCGCCCGAGCAGGTCGTGCCCGCCGAGCCTTTCGGGGTCCCCCGGTTGGAGCGCGCGCATGATGTCGTCCCTCCCCGGCCATGCGCAGGAATTGTGTATTTCTCACTTCTATGAGACATCAAAGACGAAGAACTTACAGAAATCCAGACGGGGGTCGGGATGGGAACAAGGGCGAGAGCCGTGGTGCTTCTCGTTCTCCTGCTCGTCATCGGGGCGGCGGGGTGCGGGGACGCGGGGACGGTCATCACCCGCCTGGCGGTGGGCGATCCGGGTCCGGACGCCTACACGATCGTGTCGGGCACGGACAAGGAGGACGTGGGGAGGCTCGCGGCGGCCGGGGGAGCCAAGCCCGGCGATGAGCCGGGCCTGTACGGCGGGACCAGGCAGGACGCGGTGTGCGACAAGGAAGCGCTGGTGGACTTCCTGGAAGGGGACCCGGCGAAGGCGACGGCATGGGCGGCCGCGCAGGGCGTCCCCCCGGGAGGGATCGCGGAGTTCGTCGACACGCTCACCCCCGTCCTGCTGCGCGCCGACACCCTGGTGACGAACCACGGCTACCGTGACGGAAAGGCCACGAAGACACCCGCGGTGCTCCAGGCGGGAATTGCGGTCATGGTGAACGCAAGAGGCGTTCCGGTGGTGAAATGCAATTGTGGAAATCCGCTCTCGGAGCCGGAAGTGGACGTGCGCGAAAGTGACTTCACCGGTGCTTCGTGGACAGGGTTCTCTCCCGACAAGGTGACGGTCGTCCGTCCGCCCGCGGCGGACGTCGAGGAGCTGATGCTCGTCGACACCGAGCAGGACACCGCCTTCGACCGTCCCGTCGGGACCGAGGGCGAGTCCGACGGCGCTCCCGAGCCGGTGCCCCCGGCCGCGGCATCCGAGCCGCCCTCCCCGCCCTCGGACGGGCCGTCCACCGGCACGGACGGCACGGGAGGCACCGGCACGCCTGGCGCCACGACGCCCGCGCAGCCGCCGACGGACGAGCAGACCGCGGCGCCGACCGCGACCGAGACCGGGGAGGCGGGCGGCACCCTTGAGCCGACGGGCACCGCCGACCCGTCCGGCGCCCAGTCCGCCGCCCCCGGGGAGCCGGATCCGGCCACGGGACAGCCCGCCGACCCGCCCGCGGAACCGCCGCCCGCGGCGGAGGCGACCCAGCCGCCGGAACCAGAGGTCCCCGAGCCGGAACCGGAGCCGGAGGAGGACGGCCCGGCGCCCACTGAAGCCGGGACGACGGGCTGAGCCGCCCGCCAGGCCCGCGGGCAGGGCGGGGCAGGGCCGTGCCGGGGTGGCGCGCGGGGAGCCCCGCACGGTGCCCGTCAGGCCCGTGCGAGGTCAGCCGGTGAGGGTGATGGTCCACTCCGGAGGGAGCAGGAGCCAGCCGCCCAGGCCGAGTGAGGCCAGTGCCACGAGCCCGAACACGCCGACCCAGACCGCGCCGGGCACCCCGGTGAGGTGGGCGAGTTGGTCGGCGTCGGAGCTGGGCGCCTGCCGCCGCGCGCGCAGCCGCTGGAGTTCGATCACGGGGCGGATCCCGGCCAGCAGCAGGAACGCGGCGCCGAACGCGGCGAACGCGCCCTGGATGGCGGCCGAGCCGAACCAGGAGACGGCGAAGACGACGGCGCCGGTGGTGACGACGGACACGACGCCGAACACGTTGCGGATCATCACGAGCATCCCGGCGAGCAGGAGGAGGGCGAACCACAGCATGAGGGTGATCCGGCCGATGCCGAGGAGCCACGCGAACAGCAGCCCGAGCACGGACGGCGCGGTGTAGCCGGCGAGCGCGGTGAACACCATGCCCGCGCCGTCGGGCCTGCCGCGCGAGACGGTGACGCCGGAGGTGTCGGAGTGCAGGCGGATGCCGTCGAGTTTGCGGCCGAAGACCAGCGCGACGAGCGCGTGGCCGCCTTCGTGCGCGATGGTCACGACGTTGCGCGCGATCCGCCATGCAGGCCCGTACCCGACGAGGATCAGCGCGGCGAGGGCCGCCAGGCCGGTGATCCACAGTTCGGGAACGGCCTGGGTGTGCCACAAGTCGCTGAACTTCACCTGATATCCGCCCTTCGGAGTGCGCCAAGGGTATGACGCCGGGACCGGTGCCGGTGTTCCGTGGAGTTCACGCCAGTGCGGGCCCGCGGAAGACCTGCCTGCCGTGCCAGGCGATGTTGCGGGTGTCGGGTCCGGCGAAACCGGGCTGCGGCGGGTGGAAGGCGCGCCCGGCGAGGTCGGTGACGAGGCGCCGGGAGGTCTCGGTGGTGCCCACGAACTGACGGGAGACCATGATCCTGCCGAGCGGGCTGAGCCCGAGGACGCCCTTGTCGAGGAGCTTGTGATGGAGGGTGCACAGGCAGACGCAGTTGGTCGGGTCGTCCTGGCCGTCGAAGGCCCACCAGCGCAGCCGGGCCGCTTCGAGGCCGATGACGGTCGTGCCGATCCAGCCCTCGAACCCGCAGAAGGCGCAGCGGCAGTCGTAGGCGAGGAGGATCTTCTGGCGCAGGATCGGGTCGCGCTCGGTGCGCGGGAGGTCGCCCTTGCCGTAGGGGGCGACGGCCGCGGTGCGCGCGAGTTCGGGCATGAGGCCGGCCGCGGCGCAGACGTCGGCGTGCAGGCCGCTCTCGAAGTTGGTGTCGAGCAGCAGCCTGACGATCTGGGCCAGCAGGGCGGGTTCGGCGAGGAGATCATGGGCGAAGGCCGGGGGGAGCCTTCCGTGCACGTCCTCGGCGAGCATGACCGCCCCGTCGGCTGACGGGCAGGCCCCGCCGGAGCCGGTGGCGACCTCCCAGAGCCCGTCGGAGGCCAGATGGTGGAACGGGTACGCGGCGCCCGCGGGGCGGGGCGGCCCGAACTCCTTGAGCATCCCGTTGAGGAGGGATTCGGCGTCGCGGTACCTGATGTTCTTGTGGCCGACGCGCTGGAGCTGGCCGATCGCGTAAAGGAGAAGGAGCGCTTTGTGCGGATCGCGGGTTCCGTTGTCGGTCCGGCGGCGCAACCTCAGGATGAGCTCCAGCCACTCCATGCGGCAATCGTAAAACCTCTTCACCACTCATTGTCGTGTTAACAGCGGACATCGTCCCTGGCGGAGCCAGCTATCGTCCGCGCTGCGGTAAACGAAGCGCCAACCTCCCCGTGTCGGCTCGGCCCCGTTCCTAGCCTCTGACCGTTTCCAGTCCCCGGGACAGAGAGGTTTTCCACCCATGCCGGACTTCGGCGCCGACAGGCGGTACCGCGAGCTGGTCAGGCTGTCCTACCTGGTGCTGCCGGGCGGGCGGGCCAACGAGGTGCGCCTCGCCCTCGCGCGCAGGATCGTCGAGCGGGCCCTACCGCGCCGCCCGATCGGGGGCAGCGCCTACGCCGAGGCCCGGCGGGCGGTGCTGCGCCAGTCGATGCGGCCGCCGCGGCGGCTGCGCTGGCGGCTCGTGCCGTGGCTGCGCGGGCTGCCCGCGCAGATGCCGGACAATCCGGCGCTGGCGGCGCTGCGCCCGGAGGAGCGCGTCGCCTACGTGCTGTGCCGGGTGGTCGGGATGCGCCGGTACGCGGCCCGCGACGTGCTGGTCGACCTCGCCGTCCCGAACGCCCACGACCTGCTGGAGCGCGTCGCCGAGATGCCCGAGCTGAACGTCGTGACGCCCGGCCCGGTAGGCGCCAGGAACTCCCGCCGCTCCAAAGCCCCACTTGCCGTCGCCCTACTGGTGACCTGCGCGGCCGGGGGAGCCTTGGCCGTCGAGGAGGGAGGTTTTCTCAACGCGCAAGCGGGCGCCCACCACGCCTCCGCCCCCACGGGCACCGCGAGCACGGTGAAGACCCCTGTCCAAGCGGCCACCCCGACCCCCGAGGAAAGGCTCCTCTGGGAGGGCACCCTCCCCGGACGGGGCGGAAGGGGCAAGCTGATCTGCCATGTCGTCACCGACCCCCAGGGCACCATCCACCATGAGGGCCTGCTCGCCGTCGAAGGCCGGTCGCACAAGGCGAGGGACTGCACGGACGGCCGTACGGGCCTGTGGTGGCGGGCTCCGAACCGGCACTGGTACTACCTCGCCGCGGGCCGGGGGGTGGCCCTCGAAGGGGCGCGCCAAAGGGCGGGCCTGTCTTACGTGAAGGGCGAACGGGCGAAGCACGCGCCGCAGCGGGCGGTTTCCCTGGACTGACCCCCACCCGGTCAAAAGCGCTCACTTACATTCGTGGCACACTGGTGGGCGAGTCCTTGAGTGAGGGGTGTTCCTTATGGCTGGTCCGCTTTCCGGAGTGCGTGTGATCGAGCTGGCGGGCATCGGTCCCGGCCCGTTCGCGGCGATGCTGCTCGCCGACCTCGGCGCCGAGGTGATCCGGATCGACCGGGCGGGAAAGGGCGGCGGCGGTGGCCCCGTCGCCGAGAAGGACATGACCAACCGCTCCAAGCGCTCGGTCGCGGTGGACCTCAAGAGCGAGGCGGGGCGCGAGGTCGTCCTCCGGCTCATCGAGCGGTCCGACGTGCTCCTCGAGGGCTTCCGGCCCGGCGTCACCGAGCGCCTCGGCCTCGGCCCGGACGACTGCCTGGCGCGCAACGGCAGGCTCGTCTACGGCCGGATGACGGGCTGGGGCCAGGAGGGCCCGCTCAGCCACACCGCCGGGCACGACATCGGCTACATCGCGATCACCGGCGCCCTGCACGCGATCGGCCGGGCGGGCGGCCCGCCGCAGGTGCCGCTGAACCTGCTCGGCGACTTCGCGGGCGGCAGCATGTACCTCGTGGTGGGCGTGCTCGCCGCGCTGCTGGAGTCCAAGGTCAGCGGCCGCGGCCAGGTCGTCGACGCCGCGATCGTGGACGGCACCGCGCACCTCACCACGTTCATCCACGCCTTCAAGGCCTCCGGCCTGTGGAGTGAGAACCGCGGCACCAACATGCTCGACACCGGCGCCCCCTTCTACGACGTGTACGAGACCGCCGATGGCGGGCACATGGCCGTCGGCGCGATCGAGCCGCAGTTCTACGCCGAGTTCCTGAAGCGCCTGGGGGTCGCCCCCGAGGAGGCCCCGCAGTACGACATGGCGAACTGGGCCGGGCAGAAGGAGCTGTTCGGGGCGAAGTTCAAGGAGAAGACCCGCGACGAGTGGGCCGAGATCTTCGTGCCGTCCGACGCCTGCGTGGAGCCGGTGCTCAACCTGACCGAGGCCGCCGAGCATCCGTGGAACACCGCGCGCGAGGTGTTCGTGCCGGGCGTCGAGGGCGTCCCGCAGCCCGCGCCCGCGCCGCGCTTCTCGCGCACGCAGGGCACGATCACGGGCCCGCCGTCGGTCGCCGGCGCGCACACCCGCGAGGTGCTGACCGACCTCGGTTTCAAGGACGTCGACGACCTCCTCGCCACCGGTGCCGTCGTCCAGCGCTGATCCGGCGCGGCCCGAAGACATGTGGCAGGCTCAGGGCATGCTGAGCGGTCTGCGGGTCCTGGAGATCTCGAGTTTCGTGGCTGCGCCGCTGGGCGGGATGACCCTCGCCCAGCTCGGCGCCGACGTGGTGCGGGTCGATCCGATCGGAGGCGCGACCGACACCACGCGGTGGCCGGTCACCGAGGAGGGCGCGTCCATCTACTGGACATCGCTCAACAAGGGCAAGCGGTCGGTCATGGTCGACCAGCGCACCCCCGAAGGCCGCGACCTCGTCCTGCGTCTCGCCGCGCAGGCCGGGGTCGTCCTGGCCAACACCCCCAAGCCGGCTTACGAGGATCTCGCCGCGGCGCGTCCCGGCCTGATCCACGTGCTGGTGCAGGGGTATCCCGACGGGCGTCCCGCGGTGGACTACACGGTCAACGCCGAGACGGGCTTCCCGCTGATCACGGGGCTCGGCGACGCCCCGGTGAACCACGTGCTGCCCGCCTGGGACGTCGCGTGCGGGCTGTACGCGGCGGTGGCGATCCTCGCCGCCGACCACCACCGCCTGCGCACCGGCGAAGGCAGGTCGGTGAAGATCGCCCTGTCGGACGTGGCGCTGGCGACGGCCGGGAACCTCGGGTTCCTCGGCGAGGCCGAGCTGAACGGGGTCGACCGGCCGCGCATCGGCAACCACCTGTTCGGCGGGTTCGCCCGCGACTTCGCCGTCCGGGACGGCAGGTTCATGATCGTCACGCTGTCCCGCAGGCACCTCGACGACCTCGGCAGGGCCACCGGCGCGACGGAGAAGATCGCCGAGTTGGAGAAGCTGGTAGGCGCCGACTTCTCAGACGACGGCGACAGATACCGCCACCGGGAGAGCCTCGCCGCGCTCCTCGAACCGTGGTTCGCGGGCCGCACCGCCGCCGAGGCCGCCGAGACGCTGGCCCGCACGTCGGTCCTGTGGTCGAAGTACGGCACGTTCCGCGATCTGGTGGCCCGCGACCACGCGCTGCTCGCGGAGATCGACCAGCCGGGGATCGGCCGCCTGCGCGCGCCGCGCACCCCCATCCGGGACGGCGCGCCGCGCGAGCCGCGGCCCGCCCCCGTGCTCGGCGCGGACGCCGTGGACGTGTTCGGCACTCTGGGCCTGACCCCCGGCGACGTCGCCGGGCTTCGTGCGAAGGGAATCGTCGGATGACGGGAGAGCAGGGCATGAGCTGGGCGCCCGGACCCGTCGAGACCGTCGACGTCATCGCCGAAGGGCCGGTGCGCGCGCTCGCCGGGCTGCTCGACATCGACCCGCCGGCCGAGGCGCTGCCGCCGCTGTGGCACTGGCTGTTCCACCTCGACCGGTATCCGCAGGCCGCGCTCGGCCCGGACGGCCACCCGCGCGACGGGCACTTCCTGCCGCCGCTGCCCGACCGCCGCCGGATGTTCGCCGGCGCCCGCTTCACCGCGCACGCCCCGATCCGGATCGGCGACGAGGTGGTGAAGCACTCGGCGCTGACCTCCGTCGCGGAGAAGGAGGGCCGCAGCGGCAGGCTGCTGTTCACCACGGTCCGGCACCGGCTGCTGCGCGGAGGCGAACTGCTGGCGGTCGAGGAACAGGACATCGTCTACCGCTCCGGCGACGCCCCGGCGAGCGCGGAGCCGCCGATCCGCCCGGACGGGAAGGGACTGCGCCGTACCGACGAGCGTGCTTTCGCGCTGTCCGCGGATCCCGCTCTGCTGTTCCGCTTCAGCGCCCTCACTTACAACGCCCACCGCATCCACTACGACTTCGCGTACGCGACGGAGGTGGAGGGCCATAGGGGTCTCGTCGTGCACGGGCCGCTGCTGGCGGTCCTCATGGCCGAGCTGGGACGGACCGCGCAGGCGAGCCCGGAGGCGCTGTCGTTCACGCTGCGCCGACCGGTCTTCGCGGGAACGAACGCGACGGTCGAACGCACCGATGACGGGGCGAAGGTGACGAATGAGGCCGGGGAGACAGCAGCCGTCATGACGTTCACGTCGGGTGTCTGACGAACCGGCTGTATAACTTTGGCGTCAGACCCCAAAACCCCCTGAACGGCCGGACCCAGTCCCGCCCTTGGTCTGGAGGACTTCTTGTACAGCCCCCCGCCGTACACTCCGCCGCCTTACTACACGCCCCCGCCGCCGCCTCCCCGGCGCAGCAAGGGCCCGCTGGTGCTGGGGCTCGTCGCCCTCCTGACCGTGCTGGTGGTCGCGGGCGGCGTCGCCTTCTACGTGCTGGGCTCGGGCGGTACCTCCTGCGGTTCCGACGGGGTGACGCTGAACGTGTCGTCCTCGCCGGAGAAGTTCGGCGTCATGCAGGACCTGGCCGAGGAGTACTCGGGCACCGAGGTGAACGGGGCCTGCGCGCAGATCGCGGTGCAGTCCAAGTCGTCGGGCGAGGCGATGGCCGCGCTCGTGCGCGGATGGAACCCTGAGGGGGACAAGGCGCCGCAGCCCGACGTGTGGACGCCCGCGGCGTCGACCTGGGTGAGCCTGCTGCGCCAGCGGCTCACCGACGGCGGCAAGATCGACTTCCTGCCGCCGGAGACCCCGGGCGTCGCGGTGTCGCCGCTCGTCATCGCCATGCCGCGGCCGATGGCCGAGGCGCTGGGCTGGCCGAACAGCGCTATCGGCTGGTCGGACATCCTCAAGCTCTCGCGCGACCCGCAGGGCTGGGGCTCCTACGGGCACCCCGAGTGGGGCCAGTTCAAGCTCGGCAAGACCAACCCGAACTACTCCACCTCCGGCCTCAACGCCACGGTCGGCGCGTACTTCGCGGCCACCGAGAAGTCCGCGGACCTCACCGCGGACGACCTCGACACCCCCCAGGTGAAGTCGTTCGTCCGCGACGTGGAAAGCGCGATCGTCCACTACGGCGACACCACCCTGACGTTCCTGTCCGGCCTCCAGCGCGCGGACGACGCGGGCCAGGCGCTCGGGTACGTCTCGGCCGTCGCGGTCGAGGAGATGTCGGTCCGCTACTACAACGAGGGGAACCCGACCGGCGACCGGGCCACCGCGGGCAAGCACGCCGCGCCGAAGATCCCGCTCGTGGCGATCTACCCCAAGGAGGGGACGATCGTCTCGGACCACCCGTATGTCGCGCTGAACACCATGGACCCGAGCAAGAAGGCGATCGCCGATGCCTTCCTCGCGTTCCTGCGCGGCCCCGACGGCCAGGCCAGGTTCGCCGAGGACGCGTTCCGCGGCTACGACAACAAGGTCACCGACCTCATCACCCAGGACAACGGCCTGCTGCCCAACCAGCCCGCCAAGATGCTGGCGCCGCCGGAACCCGCCGTCCTGGACAAGGTCCTGCGCGGCTGGGAGTCGCTGCGCAAGCGCTCGAACGTGCTGTGGGTGGTCGACGTGTCGGGGTCGATGGTCGAGCCTGTGCCGGGGACGGGCAAGACCCGGATGGAACTGGCCAAGGCGTCCCTCGGCAAGGCGATGGACCAGTTCATCGGCGTCGACAGGGCGGGTCTATGGGAGTTCGCCACCCGTATCGACGGGGCGAAGGACTACCGCCAGCTCGTGCCCATCGGACCCGTCTCGCAGAACCGGGCCGAGCTGAAGTCCGCCGTCGCCGGACTCCAGCCGAAGTCCGACACGGGCCTGTACGACACGGCCCTCGCCGCGTTCAACACGGTCCGGGACGCCAAGGTCCCCGATGCGATCAACTCGGTCGTCCTGCTCACCGACGGCGTCAACGACGACAAGGGCTCGATCTCGCTCGACGCCCTGCTCGGCAGGATCGACGGCGAGAGCGGCGTCCGGCTGTTCACCATCGGGTTCTCCTCGGGCGCCGACCTCGAGGGCCTCAAGAAGATCGCCGAGGCGACCGACGCCAAGGCCTACGACGCGAAGGACGCCGCGGCGATCGACGCGGTGATCTCCGCCGTCACATCTAATTTCTAGATTTTCCCAGCACAGGACGTGCCTGTCTGATTACCTTGAGGAGTCGCCGCGTGGTGGCCGGGGGACTCGGCTCCGGCGGGAGACGGAGGAGACGTGCGCGGCGCCTCCTCCGCCTCCCCTGGGGCCGAGCACTCCGCTCCGCGGATCATCATGGCCGATTCGGTAACACCCCCTTCGCCTGCTCCCGCCCCCGCCCCGTCCCTGTCCTTCCGGATGCTCGGCCCCCTCGAGGTGCTGCGCGACGGTGTCCCCGTCGACCTCGGGGGCCGGCGCCAACGCGCGCTGCTCGCGCTCCTGCTGGTCCGCCCCTCGGCCTATGTCGCGGCGGGCGATCTCGCCGATGAGCTGTGGTCGGGCGCGCCGCCCGCCGGCGCGGTCGCCACGCTGCGCTCCTACATCTCGGTGCTCCGCCGCGAGCTCGAGTCCGGGCAGCCTTACCGGGTCCTGGTGAGCCGGGCGGGCGGCTACGCGCTGGAGGCCCCGGAGTCCGACGCGCTGGCCTTCACCGGCCTCCTGGAGTCCGGTGAGGCGGCGCTCGCGGGCGGCGGGCACGCGGCGGCGGCAGCCGACTTCGCCGCGGCGCTCGGGCTGTGGCACGGCCCCGCCCTCGCCGGGCTGCCCGACCTCGCGCCGCTGCGGCTGGAGGCCGACCGGCTCGCCGAGCTGCGGGTGCGCGCGGAAGAGGGCCTGATGACGGCCCAGGTCGGCCTGGGCAGGCACGGTGAGGCGGTGTCGGGGCTGCGCAGGCTGGCCGCCGCCCACCCGCTGCGCGAGACGGCCCACCGCCAGCTCATCCTCGCCCTGTACCGGACGGGCAACCAGGCCGAGGCGCTGACCGCCTACGAGACCCTGCGCCGCACCCTCGCCGCCGAACTGGGCATCGACCCGTCGCCGGAGCTGCGCGCGCTGCACGGGCGCATCCTCCAGCAGGACCCCGGCCTCTTCACACCGGTCGAGGCGCCCCCGCCTCCGGCCGCCGCACGGCCCGCCCCCGAGGCGCGCCGCCCGTACGTCGGACGCGCGGGGGAGCTGGCCTCCCTCATGGAGTTCGCCGAGTCGGGCGAGGGCATACGCGTCGTCACCGGACCGGGCGGGATCGGCAAGACCGAGCTCGCCGAACGCGTCGCCGCGCACGCCGCCTCGCGCGGGGTGCCCGTCGTGTGGGGACGCAGCCCGGACGTGGGCGACGCGCCGCCGTTCTGGGTGTGGGCGCAGGTCGCGGGCGCCCTCGCCGAGGCGCTCGCCGACCCCGCGCTGTGCGCCGAGCTCTCGGACTGCGCCGAACTGCGCGAGCGGCTCGGCGAGGCGGGAGGGGGGCTGCTCGCGCCGGACGAGTCCGTCGGACGGTTCCGGATGTACGAGGGCGTCACCCGGCTCCTGGCGCGGATCGCCGTGCCCCGCGGCCTCCTGATCGTGCTCGACGACCTGCACGCCGCCGACGCGGACTCGGTGCTGCTCCTGCGCTATCTGGCCAAGGCGCGCGCGACGGGGCTGCGCTGCCTCGTCCTGTCGCGCAGGCCCGTCCCCCTGGACGCGGCGCCCATCGAGCTGTCCGGCCTCTCGCCCGTCCAGGTCGCCGAGCTGACCGGGGACGCCGAGGGCGCGCCGCTGCTCCACGCGGCCACCGGCGGCAATCCGTTCCATCTCGCGCAACTCGGCAGGGCCCCCGCCGACACGACGCTGCACGCGGTGATCGCCCGACGGCTCGCGGAGCATCCGCCGGACACGTGCGAACTCGTCGAGCTGCTCGCGGTCGCGGGCCGTCCGGTGGAGCCCGCGACGCTGGCCTCCGCCTGGGGTTCGGACGTGGTCGGCGCGCTCACCGCGCTCGGCCCCGCGTTCGCCTCGGGCATGGTCGCCGAGCGAGGCGCGTCGCTGCGGCTGGCGCACGCGCTGCTCGGCGAGGCGGTGCTGGCCGGGCTGCCCGTGGTGCGGCGGGCCGCGCTGCACGCGGCGCTGGCCGCCGCGCACCTCGCCGAGGGCAGCGGCACCCCCGCCGAGCTGGCGTTCCACTACGAGCAGGCGGCGCCGCTGGGGTACCGCGCAGAGCGGATCACCTGGCTCGCCAGGGCCGCCGAGGCCGCCTCGCGCGCCTTCGCCGACGCGGACGCCGCCGACTTCCTGCGCCGCCAGGCCGCCGTGCACGCCGCCCGGTCGGCGCTCGACCCGCAGGAGGCGGCCCGCGAAATGGACGTGCTGGCCCGCCGGGCGTCCCTGCTGTCGGGCCTGGACGGCTACAACGCGCCGGAGGTGGGCGCGAACAACGCCCGGATAAGGCAAGTGCTGGAGCTGGTGGCGCCGGACGCGCCCGGGGTGGCGGCGGCGCTCGCCCAGCTGTGGGAGCACGCCAACACCAGCGCCGAGTACGCGGGCGCGGAGGAGTACGCGCGCAGGCTCACCGTGCTCGACCCCGTGGCGGGCGCCTACGCGACGGGCTGCACCGCCGTCATGCGGGGCGACCTCCACCTGGCGAAGGAGCGCCTGGAGGCGGCGGTCGCCGGAGACCTGTCAGGGCCGCCGGGCTCCTTCCGCCCGCGCGCGGCGGTTTCGGCGCGGACGTTCCTCGCGCTGGCCCTGGCCACCCTGGGGGAGACCGAGGAGGCCCGCGCGGTCGAGGCCGAGACCGAGCGGTTCGCCAACGCGACGGGCGACCCCTACGACCGGGCCTCGGCCGTGCACTTCGGCGGCTGGACCGCCTTCGTCGAGCTGGACCGCGCGCGGGCGCGCCGTCTGTGCTCCCGCGCCGTCGACCTGTGCGCGGAGGGCGGTTTCCTCCAGCTCGGCCGACTCGCCGAGTCGCTGCTCGCGTGGAGCACGGCCGAGGACGCGGCGGGCCTCGCCCTGCTGCGGGAGCGGGCCGACCACGCCTACTCGGCCCTGTCGATGCGGGCGACCGGCACCGTCATGCGGGCCGAGCTGGCCGAGGCCGCGCTGCGCCTTGGCGACCCGACGGCGGCCCTGGTGGAGGCGGACCGGGGCCTGTCCTTCGCCGACGCCACCGGCGAGGGCTACTTCCGCGCC
The DNA here is from genome assembly GCF_003751225.1 of Actinocorallia herbida. Classification (NCBI taxonomy): domain Bacteria; kingdom Bacillati; phylum Actinomycetota; class Actinomycetes; order Streptosporangiales; family Thermomonosporaceae; genus Actinocorallia; species Actinocorallia herbida. Next base: position 7,138,393 of record NZ_RJKE01000001.1, on the reverse strand, counting down.
GAACTCCTGCGCCTGCGCGGCGCGGCGCTGGCCGCTCTCGGCGACCCGGCCGGGGCTGTGCCCGTCCTGTACGAGGCCGTCGCGCTCGCCCGCCGCCAGGGCGCCGTCCTGTTCGCCGCCCGAGCCGCCGAGACCCTCGCCGCCATCGACCCCTGACCACCGGTCTCCAAGCCGATCCCAACGCGCGTCTCGCATACTCCGGGTATGGGAAACATCGTGTTCACGGTGCGGCGCGCGCTGGTCGCGGCCCTCGTCACAGGGGTGCTCTGCGGGCTGGCGGCCCGGGTGCTGATGCGGGCCGTCGCCGACGTCACCGCGCAGGTGCTCTCGTTCACGCCGCAGGGGACGCTGGGCATCATGCTGGCCGTGGTCGTGCTCAACCTTCCCGCCGCGTTCGCGTTCGGGCGAGGGTGGAAGAGCGTGGGTCATGTCCTGGCGGCCGCGGCTTGGACGCCACACGTCTCCGAGGCCGTCACGGTCGTCCGCGGGATCTGGTGGTGGCCCTGGACGGCGGGGCGGTACGCGTACCTGGCCGCCGTGCTGGTCGCCTACGTCCTGGTCCTCGCGGCCGGCTGGTGGGGGCTGTACCGGCTGACGGCTCCGGCGCGCGCGGGCCGGAAGACGGAAGGGGGCGTCGCCGTCCCCGCGGCGTTTTCGGGGCTGGGCCGGGAGCGGTCCGCAGGTTAGGCTTGCCGAGCAATCGCTTGGTTGATCTACCGCCGGAGGACCCGCGTGCGGCGAGGCATCTATCTGCTCGAAGAGGTCGAGTTCAACCCGATGAACTCCAGGAAGCCGCTGGAGTATCTGACGTGGCTCACCGGATACAAGAACGAGGACGCGGCGGCTTATGAGGAGGGGGAGTCGGAGCTGACGGCGGGCAAGTCCGTCCGCTCCAGCGACATCGACCTCGTCGGCGCCTTCTACGCCGTCGGGATCACCGGCCACCGCCAGTTCAAGGCGGTCACCCTGTGGGACTGCAAGGGCGGCTGGGAAGGCGGCTGGAAGCAGATGATGGACATCTACGCCGGCGTCGACGAGCGCCTCTTCCTCTCGGACATCGACGACCTCCGCCACGCCGCCTACTCCCGTCCCCTGGGCGCGTCCCCCGGCAGCCCCGCCTTGGCCGACGTCGTCGAAGAGGGCTACGCGGCCCCGTTCTACGTCTTCGAAAGCGCCACCGTCAGGCCGGGCGCCGCCTTGGACTACCTGGCGGCCGTCACAGAAGAGCGCGCTCCCGTCCTGGCCGAACACGGCCAACGCCTCATCGGCTCCTACGAGGTCCAGTTCTGCGACACCGAGGTGGTCACCTTCTGGGGCACCACCCTGGAGGACCACCTCTCCCTCCAGCGCTCCCGCGACGCCGCCCTGGGCCTGGACGACGAGGCCACCCCCGACCCCCGCCTCACCGCCTGGCAGTCCCGCTCCCGCGAGTTCCTGACGGGCACCTGGCGCGAGAACCTCCTGGCCCCCTTCCCCGGCTGCAAACTGGCGCCCTGAGCCCGGCCCCGGCGGGACGAGCGCGTCGGCGGAATCAAGCACGCCGAGCGCCGGTCGGCCGAGGGCGCGAGGCGACATCTCCTGCTCGTGTCGGGCAGTACCAGGATCTCTCGACCGACACCGCCGCGCTGCGCACCGCGGCCCTCGTGGCGCCGGAGGGGTTGACGCCACCCGCCCCCCGGCGTCGGTCCTTCCGCGTCACATCAGGGCCCAGACGACCTTGCCCCGGCCCGTCGCGGCGGGCCGGAGGCCCGCGCTACGCGAGTAGGCCGCGACGATCGGAAGCCCCCGGCCGGACTCGGCGGTGACGGGTGCGTCGGTGAACGTCGGCAGGGCCGGCGCGGGGTCCCAGCATTCGAGCAGGGGACGGCCCTCGTACCGGGTGATGCGCACCCTGATCTCGTGCCCCCGCGCCGCGTTGACGGCGTTGGTGACGAGCTCGCTCATGACGACGCGCGCGTCATGGACGAGGTCGGGACCGAACGCCCACCCGTCGAGCGCGTGCCGGACCATGTCGCGCGCGAGCACGACGGAAGAGGGCTCGGCCAGGAGGGTCATGCGGAGGTCTTCTTCGGCGTCCCACCGGCCGGTCTCGGTCCAGCGGGGCTCCTCGGGCGTGGCTCTGCGGGGCGATGCGTCTGGAACGCGGTTTTCGCGGTGGTCGGAGCTCCCCCGCGTGAGGGAGGCGGGCTGCTGCTGCGCAGTGATGTCCTCGGGGTGCATGACACCGTCCTGTGAGGTTCATGGAAAGTGCCCTCACTGTCCGCGACCGAGGATTGACTTGGGGTGGATTCCAGGCGGTGCGATACACATCTGGGGGTGGCATGAGCGTCCGTGAATCGATCGATCCGAACTCGTCCCTGTGGTCCTGGTTGGCCTTCGACCTGTGGTTCTACCGGGATCGGCGCGGGCTTTCTCTGGCGCAGACGGCTTTGCCGTTGCACGTCACGCGCGCGACCGTATCCAACTGGGAGGCAGGGCGGCTGCGGCCGGCGGACAAGCACATGAGGCGGCTCGACGAGGTCTGGAAGACCGGCGGGCACTTCGAGCGGCTGCACATGTTCGCGTGCAACGGCCACGACCCGGACTGGGCCAAGCAGTACGTCAAGTACGAGGAATGGGCCGAGGACGTCCGCGCCTATCACGGCAAGAACGTCCCTTTGCTCGTGCAGACGGAGAACTACGGGCGAAGCATGCTCCTCGCGGCGGGGCACGGTCGCGAAGTCGAAGGGCTCGTGGAGGCACGGATGAAGCGGCAGGAGATCCTGGGCCGGGCGGACGCGCCACGGCTATGGGTGATCTTCGACGAGGAGGTCTTGAAATGCCCGATCGGCGGCGCAGAGGTGATGCGCGAGCAGTGTGAGCACCTTCTGGCGGTGTCGGAGTCTCCCCAGGTGAGCGTCAGGGTCGTGCGCACGTCGGCAGGCTGGCATCCGGGCCACGACGGCCCCATCCAACTGCTGAAGGTGCGAGGACGCGAGGTGGCCTACGCAGGTGCCCAGACCGGGGGACGCCTGATCGAGGCCGGAGCCGAGGCCGAGACCGTTGCAGTACTGTTCGATCAGATCGCGGCGCTCGCCGAGTCCCGCGATGCATCACGGCAGTTGATCGACGCGGTGCGGAGGACGTACACATGACCATCTGGCGTAAGAGTTCGTACACAGGCGGCGGAAACGACCAGCTTTGTGTCGAGGTCGCGCGGCTGGGGCGCGGAATCGGTTTGCGGGACTCTAAGAATCCGGCCGGAGCGCGGCTTGAGGTGTCTCGGGGCACGCTCAGCGAGCTGTTCGGAAGGGTGAAGCACGGCGGGGCCTGAAGCCGCCGAACATGTGCGTAGTCCCGTGCTCGGCGGCCCCGCGGGTTTAGGCCGGGTCGACCGACAGGACCGGGAGGGTGTCGTAGGCGCGGGTGGTGTTGTTGATGCGGCGGGTGCCTTCGCCGACGGTGTAGGAGCGGAGGCGGCGGGCGAGGGACGCGATGACGGCGAAGGACTCCAGGCGGGCCAGTCCCTGGCCTGCGCAGCCGTGGGGGCCGTAGCCGAAGGTGAGGTGGTCGGCGGGGTTGCGTTCGACACGGAAGGACTCGGGGTCCTCGAAGTGGCGGGGGTCGCGGTTGCCGGAGGCCATGAGCAGGGCGGCCTGAGCGCCCGCGGGGATCGTGACGCCGTCGATCTCGGTGTCGCGGGTGACGAGGCGGCCGATGGCGGGCAGCGGGGACTCGTAGCGGAGGACCTCGTTGAACGCCGACGGGATCAGGGACGGGTCTTCGCGGACCAGGGCGAACTGGTCGGGGTACCGGGCGAAGAGCTCGATCGCGTTGCCGATGGAGGCGATCGTGGTGTCCATGCCGGCGGCGACGTACTGGTGGATGATCATGCCGCAGCTCTCGTAGGCGATCTCGCCGCGTTCAGCGGCGGCGAAGATGGCCCGCCCCATGCTGCCTTCGGCGAGGTCGTCGGCCTTGCAGTGGTGGGTCCACTCGAAGAGCTCGCCCGCGACGGGGAAGCTCGCGATCGCGCGCTCGTTCATCGGTCCGAGCACGTTGAAGGCGGCGTAGCCCCAGTCGAGGATCCTGCTCCGGACGTCGGGATCCCGGACGCCGATGAGGTCGATGACGACGGCGAGGGGGAGCGCGCGGGCGAGGTCCTCCATGGCGTCGAAGGAGCCGCGTTCGACCAGGTCGGCCACCATGGCTTCGGCCTTGGCGTCGATCCCGGCCTTGAGCCCGCGGACGGCGCGCGGCGAGAGGTTCTCGGTGAGGGCGGCGCGCAAAGCCTGGTGGTCCGGCGGGTCGGTGGCCAGGGAGGTGCCGACGAGCGCCGCGTTCATCTGGTCGTTGAAGGCGACGGCCTTGGAGGAGAACGTCGCGGGGTCGCCGAGCGCCTCACGGATCGGCGCGTAGCGCGTCACCGCCCAGAGGCCGGTCTTCTCCAGGTGGACGACGGAGGCCGTCTCCCGCAGTTCGGCGTAGTACGGGTAGGGGCTCAGCAGGACCTCGTCGGAGAAGAGATCGAGATCGGAAGCCGTCTGTGCGGCCATCGGTGCACCTCGCGCGGTGGGGTGGGATCGGTCTCCGCATTCAAGGCGACCCACATCACATGTGACAAATGAATGTTGCGCATAAAACACATGTGCGGCGCGAATGTCACAAGGTGGGGGCCGGGTCCAGGGTCGCGGCGGCGTCGCGCAGAAGGTCGCGCAGCCAGGTCCGGAAGGCGTCGTCGTAGAGCCACGGGTTCCACACCAGGTCGATGCCGAGGGGCGGCAGCGGGAAGGGGAACTCCTCGATGAGCAGGCCGAGGGAGTCCTGGAGCACGCGGGCGGGCCGGAACCTGTGCACCGCGACGCCCCCCGACCCGGCGACGAGGAAGGGGATCAGCAGGTTGTCCGAGACCCGTTCGCGGATCCGGTGGGCGACGCCCTGCTCGTCCAGGACGCGGTAGGGCAGGGAGCGTGGCTCGGGCGAACCGTCGAACACCACGTGCGGCAGTGCCGTCAGCAGCTCCAGCGCGCTCGCGCCGGAGGGCGCCCCGGCCGAGGCGATGACGACCCAGCGGTCGTCGTACAGGCGCTCCCTGGCGTGCTCGGTGGGGGCGCCCTCCGTCAGCAGCATGACGTCGGCGCCCTCGTCGGTGAAGACCGCGTCGGACACCGCCGTCATGGGCCGCAGCCGCAGTACCGCGTGCGGCGCGCGCTCGGCGAGCAGCCGGGACAGCGCGCTCCCGATCACCAGCGCCTTGCTCGTGGTCATCGCGACCGTGATCGTCCGGTCGTCGGTGGCCGGGTCGAAAGGGCGGGAGTCGACGATGCGGGCGGTCTGGCGGAGCGCGCGGCGCAGTGGCACGAGCAGATCCGCGGCGCGCGGCGTGAGGATCATGTTCTTGCCGTGCCGCACGATGAGCTCGTCGCCGAGCAGCCGCCGCATCCGGCGCAGTGCGTGGCTCATCGCGGGCTGCGAGAGCCCGACGCGGGCCGCCGAGTGGGTCACCGACTGCTCTTCGAGGAGTGCCAGCAGCGGCACGAGCAGGTTGAGGTCCACAGAGGCGAGCCTGGCCAGATCGGTGTCACTATTCGTGTCGTGCATGTGAACGATCATAATCATTCATTTGATTCTCATGTGCCTCCCGACCAGGCTGTTCGCGGGCCGTTGTGCCCTGGATCTCACCCTGGAGGAGCCATGCAGATCATCCTGGACCGGCCGCGCTGCGAGGGCCACGGCCTGTGCGAGGAGGCCGCCCCGCACCTGATGCACCTGGACGACGAGGGCGAACTCGTCCTCGATCAGGAGACCGTCGAAGGCCCCGACGCCGACGCCGCGAAGGCCGCCGTGCGCATCTGCCCCGTCGCCGCGCTGCGCCTCGCATGAGCGGCGAACGCGCCGTCGTCCTGGGCAACGGCATCGCCGGGCTCACCGCGTGCGACACCCTGCGCGACACGGGGTTCGACGGGGAGATCGTCCTGGTCGGCGACGAGCGCCACGGGCCTTACAGCCGTCCCGCGCTGTCCAAGGCCGCGCTCCTGGACGCCGGGGAGATGACGTCCCACCGGCTGCCCGCGCCCACGCACGAGGCCGTGGAACTCCTCGGTGTCGCCGCCGCGCGCTTGGACCCCGACAAGCAGACCGTCACCCTTACCGACGGCACGGACCTGCGGTACGACGGGCTCGTCATCGCGACGGGCGCACGGGCCCGCCGTCTCGCCGAGGACTCGGCCGAACTGACCGTGCGCACCCTCGACGACGCGCTGGCGCTGCGGGCGCGGCTCGCCGCACGGCCGTCCGTGGTGGTCGTCGGAGATGGCCCGCTCGGCATGGAGGTCGCCTCCGGCTGTCTCGCGACGGGCTGCGCGGTCACCCTGGTGACGCTCGGCCGCCCCCTGCTGGCGCAGCTCGGCCCGTTCCTGTCGGACGTGTTCGTCACCGCGGCCAGGCAAAGCGGTCTGCGGCTGGTGACGGCGGGCTCTATGGGATTCGCCGAGGAAGGCGGGAGCCCCCGGGTCGTGCTGGACGGCGGCGGGGCGCTGGAGGCCGACCTGGTCGTCACCGCGATCGGCGACGTCCCGAACGTCGCCTGGCTGGCGTCGAGCGGCCTGCTCACCGGCGGCGCGCTCGTCGCGGACGCCCGAGGCCGGATCCGTCCCGGGATCGTCGCGGCCGGGGACGTCGCGACCGTCCCGACCCGGCGCGGCCCGCGCAGGGTCCCGCTGTGGACGAGCGCCATAGATCAGGCCAAGACGGCCGCCGCGGCCCTCCTCAAGGGTGATGAGATCCCGCCGCTCGACCTCCAGCCCTACTTCTGGACCGAGCAGTTCGGCCGCTCCCTCAAGGCGAGCGGCTTCCTTCCCGGCGAGGGAACCCCCGAGACCCTGCCCCTGCCCGAGAACGCCAAGGGCGCCCTCCTGCGCTGGACCCACCCCGACGGCACCGCCACCGCCGTCGCCCTCGACCACCGCATCCCCGTCCCCCGCCTACGCCGCCTCACCCGGCCCGCGGCCGCCGTCTGAGCGTCCCCGTCATGCCCGTCCCGGCGTGGCGGGGACTCGCGTTCCCGGGAACGGCGTCGGCCCGCCCGGGAGGTGGGTCCGGGCGGGCCGAATGCCTCGGGGAGAGGCGGTGGGGGTCCCCGGCGTCGTTGGCGGGGACCCGTTACGGGGCGGCTCCATGAGGCGGGGCCGGTCCCGTCATCCGGGGCGTCGGAGGGAACGTCCCGGAGTGCGACTTCCTCAGAAGTCGTCGTTCAGGCGGGCGACGAGCGCGTTGTACTCGTCCCACAGCTCCTTGGGCAGGTGGTCGCCGAAGGACTCCAGGTGCGCCGGCATCAGGGACGCCTCGCGCTTCCAGGTCTCCTTGTCGGCGGACAGGAGCAGGTCCAGGTCCTTGCCGTCGATCTTCAGGCCCTGGAGGTCGAGCGCCGCGGCGGTCGGGACGTGCCCGATCGCGGTCTTGACGGCGTCGGCCTTGCCCTCGAGGCGCTCCACGATCCACTTGAGGACGCGGCTGTTCTCGCCGAATCCCGGCCACAGCCACTTGCCGTCCTCGTCCTTGCGGAACCAGTTGACGTAGTAGATGCGCGGGAGCTTCTCGGCGTCGGCGGCGGCGCCCAGCTTCAGCCAGTGCGCGAAGTAGTCGCCCATGTTGTAGCCGCAGAACGGCAGCATGGCGAACGGGTCGTAGCGCAGTTCGCCGACGGTGCCCTCGGCGGCGGCGGTCTTCTCCGAGGCGACGTTCGCGCCGAGGAAGACACCCTGCTGCCAGTCGAAGGACTCGGTCACCAGCGGCACCGAGGTGGCGCGGCGGCCGCCGAACAGGATCGCCGAGATCGGCACGCCGTTCGGGTCCTCCCACTCCGGCGCGATGGTCGGGCACTGCCCGGCCGGCGTGGTGAAGCGCGCGTTCGGGTGGGCGGCGGGCGTGCCGGACTCGGGAGTCCAGTCGTTGCCCTTCCAGTCCGTCAGGTGCGCGGGCGGCTCGTCGGTGAGGCCCTCCCACCAGACGTCGCCGTCGTCGGTCAGCGCGACGTTGGTGAAGATCGAGTTGCCCCAGAGGGTCTTGATCGCGTTGGCGTTGGTGGACTCGCCGGTGCCGGGCGCGACCCCGAAGAACCCCGCTTCAGGGTTGATCGCGTACAGGCGGCCGTCTTCGCCGAACCGCATCCAGGCGATGTCGTCGCCGACGGTCTCGACCTTCCATCCGGGGATGGTCGGCTGGAGCATGGCGAGGTTGGTCTTGCCGCAGGCGCTGGGGAAGGCCGCGGTGATGTACTTGGACTCGCCGCTCGGCGGGGTCAGCTTGAGGATGAGCATGTGCTCGGCAAGCCAGCCCTCGTCGCGCGCCATCGTCGAGGCGATGCGCAGCGCGTAGCACTTCTTGCCCAGCAGCGCGTTGCCGCCGTAACCCGAGCCGTAGGACCAGATCTCACGGGTCTCGGGGAAGTGCGAGATGTACTTCTCGGTGTTGCAGGGCCACGGCACGTCCGCCTGGCCGGCCTCCAGCGGCGCGCCCACGGTGTGGACGGCCTTCACGAAGGAGCCGCGCTCCTCGATGAGGCGCAGCGCCTCGGCGCCCATGCGGGTCATGATCTTCATCGAGACCGCGACGTAGGCGGAGTCGGTGAGCTCGACGCCGAGCTGGGAGATGTTGCCGCCCAGCGGGCCCATGCAGAACGGCACCACGTAGAGGGTGCGGCCCTTCATGGCGCCGTCGAAGATGTTCGCGAAGGTCGCGCGCATCTCGGCCGGGGCGATCCAGTTGTTGGTGGGACCCGCGTCCGCTTCCTTCTCGGAGCAGATGTAGGTCCGGTCCTCGACGCGCGCGACGTCGCGCGGGTCGGAGGCGGCGTAGAAGCTGTTCGGGCGCTTGTCAGGGTTGAGCCGCTTGAAGGTGCCCTGCTCGACGAGCAGGTCGGTCAGGCGTACCCACTCCTCCTCAGAGCCGTCACACCACACGACGTTGTCGGGCTTGGTCAGCGCGGCGATCTCGCCGACCCAGTCGATCAGTTCCTGGTTGCTGGTCGGTGCCGGTTTGAGCCCGGGGACCTGGTCAGACACGCCTTACTCCTCACACCTGCTTTGGGGTTGTACGCATCGTGAACGACACCTACAGGTTTTGGCCAATTGGTCTGAGCCAATGCGTTACTTTGAGGAAACATCACCTCACGCAGAAAATCTTTCGGACTTCTGCGACGCAGACCACAACCTGGCCGAAGAACGCCAGGTCATCCAGCGGTGTTCGCGGTGGAACGTCCATTTCCCCAGGTCGGCGGCCCGCGGCGGAGTGTGGCGCAGATCTCATGGGGGCTCCGGGAGTGGTCTAGCGGATCGTGAACGGAGGCGCCGTCCGCGCATCTGTGCCGGACCCCGCCGCGCGTGCTGAGCCGCAGGCCGGGGCCGGTAAACGCAGGGTGACGCCTGGGGGAAGCGCGGGCGGTGAGCGGTTCGGGCCCCGGTCGCCCGCTTTCGCGATTGGTCCAGACCAATGGGCGATGGGTCGCCGTTCCGCCCCGGAACCGCGGTTCCGGGGCGGATGTCCGGATCAGCTGCCCGAGAGGCGGGCGACCACCTGGCGGAACGACGGCAGGTCGTCCTCGTTGTGCAGGACGAAGTAGGAGATGCCGAGGTCCTCGCGCCAGTGCCGCAGGGCGTCGCAGATGTCGTCGAGGGATCCCGCGAGCACCTGGGGCGTGCCCGCCTGGGCCGACGGGTTCGCGGCGCTCCACGCCTCGGGCTGTGCGCCGAGGCCCAGGCTGAGGACCGACGTGCCGAGCTCGATCTCCTCGAAGCGCGGTCCCGCGGCGGCCTCCAAGGTGGCGAGTTTGCCGCGGAACTGGTCGATGCCGCTGTCGCGCAGGTCGGGGCCCGCGCCGTCGGCCCGCACCCGCATCGTCAGGTTGACGATGTCGGCCTCGCGGGCGGCCAGCGCCAGCATCTTCGGGCCGCCGCCGCCGAGCATGATGCGCGGCCCCGGCTTCCGGGCAGGAAGGGGCTCCTGCTCCAAGCCGGAGACCGTGTAGTGCGCTCCCGCGAAGTCCACGGGGCCGCCCCTCCAGAGCGCCTTCATCACCCTGAGCGACTCGTCGAGGCGGGCCACCCTGACGCCCGGGGAAGCCAGCTCCATGCCTGCGGCGTCGTAGTCGCGGGCCATCCACCCGGTGCCCATGCCGAGTTCAAGGCGGCCGTCGGAGAGCAGGTCCATGGTCGCGGCCTCCTTGGCCAGGACGGCCGGATGCCGGAAGTCGTTCGCGAAGACCAGCGTGCCCACGTTCAGCGTCTCGGTCGCGCAGGCCGCGGCCGTCATCGCGGCGACGGGGCCGAAACGCGGTCCGACGAGGTGGTCGGGGACGAGCAGGGTGCTGAACCCGTCGTCCTCCAGACGGCGCGCCTTGTCGGCCCAGGCGCGGCCGGACTCGGCGAGGCGCAGGACGGCGCCGAAGCGGAATGGGCGGTACGGACGGTCCTTGCGGTCCTGGCGGGACACAGGGGGCTCCTCCCGGTCGGGGGGCTCGGTTCAAACCAAGCGCTTGCTTTACCATGCCGTGCGTTCGACACTTGGGCAATGTCCCTCGCAGTGCGTCCCGCGACCGACGACGAGGTCGCCTTCTTCCGCGAGAACGGCTGGGTCCATCTGCCCGGCCTCGTCCCGCCCGAGACCGTCGCCGCCCTGCGCGCGACGGCACTCGCCCGTCTCGCCGAGCGCGACCGGGCCCGCCGCAGCGCCGTCGACGAGGCGTTCGGCCAGTCCCGCGACATCGCCGAGACCGATCCCCTGTTCCGCTCGCTCACCCTCGACGGCACCCTCGGCGAGACCGCGGCCCGGCTGCTCCAGGGCGTCGCCAGGGTCCGCGTCCAGGTGACGAACCTGCTCGTCAAGGAGCCGGAGGGCACGGGCGGCCACGGTGCCACCGTGTTCCACCAGGACTTCCCCTGGATGCCGATGGACCGCTCGGAGATGCTGACGGTCTGGCTGGCCCTCGGCGACATCCCCGCCGAGATGGGATCCCTGCGCTTCTACACGGGCTCCCACAGGTACGGGCTCCTCGGCCGGAGCTTCACCCGCGAAGGCGACGACCAGCCTTCGCAGCACCCGTGGCTCACCGCCCTTCCGCTGTCCGACCCGCTCGACCTCTCGGCGGGCGACGCGACGGTCCACCACGCCCTCACCGTCCACGGGTCGGGCGCGAACCTGAAGGAAGAGCCCCGGCTTTCGTTCACCGTCACCTACTTCGATTCCGACGCCCTCTACACCGGCACCCCATACGCGCAGACGGACGGGCTCGGCCTCACGGTCAACAAGCCGTTCGACCATCCGCGCTTCCCGGAGGTCACCCCGTGACACAGCGAGAACGAGCGATCGAGACCGTCCGGGGGCCCGCCGGCGGCCTCGGCGCGGTCCTCATGCACGAGCACATCTTCGGGCTCAGCCCCGAGATCCTGTGGAACTGGCCCGACGTCCCCGAAGGCTGGGACCTGGAGCGGTGCGCCGCCGACGCCGCAGCCAAACTGGACGCCGTGCGCGCGCTCGGCATCGACACCGTCGTGGACCTCACGGTGATCGGCCTCGGCCGCTACGTCCCGGCCGTCCAGCGGGTCGCCGAGCTGACGTCCGTGAACATCATCGTGGCCACCGGCCTGTACACCTACGACGATCTGCCCGCCTACTTCGGCAACCGGGGACCGGGCAGCCTCTTCGGCGGGGAGGACAGGCTCGCGGAGTTCTTCATCCGGGACATCACCGAGGGCGTCGGCCGCACCGGGGTGAAGGCCGGGATGCTCAAGTGCGCCACAGGCAAGCAGGGCATCACGCGCGGCGTGGAGCGGGTCATCCGGGCCTGCGCGAAGGCGCACCGCGAGACGGGCGTGCCCATCACCACCCACAGCGAGTCCTCCGTGCGCAACGGGCTCGACCAGCAGAAGCTCCTGCGCGAAGAGGGCGTCGACCTCACGCGCGTCGTCATCGGCCACGCGGGCGACTCCACCGACCTCGACTACCTGCGCACCCTCGCCGACAGCGGCTCCTACCTCGGTATGGACCGCTTCGGCATCGAGTTCACCTCCTTCGAGGACCGGGTCGCCACCGTCGTGGCCATGTGCGAGCTGGGCTACGCCGAGCGGATGGTCCTCGGCCACGACTCGTACTGCTTCAACGACAGGTTCGAGTGGGACGTCATCGCCGAAAGGCATCCGAACTACCACCTGCGGCACATCTCGTCCGACGTGCTGCCCGAGCTGCTGGCGCGGGGCGTCACGCAGGCCCAGATCGACCTCATGCTCATCGACAACCCGCGGCGGGTCCTTTCGCCCGTCGCTCCCTACTGAGGGAGCCCGCCATGTCCGTCCACCCCGCCGCGCACCCCGGCGCCGCCGCAGACGCCGCGGACTTCGACGTCACCGCCGCCTGGCACGTCGCCGACCCGTACCCCTTCCTGCGCCGCCTCAGGCACGAGCAGCCCGTCTTCTGGAGCGAGCACCTCAAGATGTGGGTGCTCACCCGGTACGAGGACGTGCGCGCCGCCTACCGCGACAACGCGACCTTCTCCTCCGTCGGCTCTCTCACCATCTCCCGGACCCTCACCGACGAGGTCCGCCGCGCGCTAGGCGAGCACCAGTCCTTCCTCGACAACTTCGCCGCCAACGTCGACCCGCCCCAGCACACCCGGATGCGGCGGGCGATCTCCAGCGCGTTCACGCCCCGGGCCGTCGCGAAGCTCGGCGAGGCGTTCCGCGCCCAGGTCGACGGGGTGCTCGACGACGTCATCCCGCAGGGCGGCACCGACCTCGTGCAGACCATCGCGCACCTGCCGTCCGCGCACCTCGCCGCGATCTTCATCGGAGTGCCGCCGGAGGACGAGGAGGACGTCAAGCACTGGGTGACGTCCTGGTTCCAGCTCTTCCTGTCCCCGCAGACCCCCGAGCGGCAGGTGGAGCTCGCCCGGGACTTCCTCAAGTACCTCGACTTCGTCGACCGGCTCGTCACCGAGCGGCGCGAGAACCCCCGCGACGACTTCGCCTCGCTCATGGCCGGGCTCATCCCCGACGAGCTGTCGCACCGCGAGGTGGTGGAGACCATCAGCGCGCTCCTGCTCGGCGGCAACGACACCGTGCCCAACGCGCTGGGCAACGGGATCCTTCGGCTCATGCGCGAACGGGACGTCTGGGACGAGATCGTCGCCGATCCCGCGCTGATCCCCGGCATGATCGAGGAGTCCCTGCGCCTCGACGGGGCGAGCCTCGGCAGCTTCCGCATCCCGACCAGGCCCGTCACCCTGCACGGCGTCACCATCCCCGCCGGGGTCGAGGTGCTCATCAGCACCGACTCCGCCGCGCACGACGAGACGGTCTTCCCCGACCCGGAGCGGTTCGACATCCGGCGGCCCAACGCCCGCGACCACCTGGTCTTCGGGTACGGCATCCACCACTGCGTGGGCGCGGCGCTGAGCAGGCTCAAGATGGAGATCGCGTTCGAGCAGATCGTCCGGAGGATCCCCTCGCTGCGGCTCGTCGAAGGGGAGCCCGCCGAGTACCGGCGCAGCCTTGTCGGCCGGGGGCTCGCCGGCCTGCGCGTCGAATGGGATGAGCGGTGAGGTTCGCCGGGAAGGTCGCGATCGTCACGGGCGGCGGATCGGGCATCGGCAAGGCCACCGCCCGAAGGCTCGCCGCGGAGGGGGCGGCCGTAGTGGTCGCCGATCTGGATCCGCGGGACACCGCCGACCTCGTCGTCAAGGACGGGGGTGCGGCTTCGTCGTTCGCCTTGGACGTCTCCGACGAGGCGGCCGTGCGCGCGCTGGCCGAGTCCGTACGGGCCGAGCACGGGCGGCTCGACGTCCTGCACAACAACGCCGCGGCGCTCGGCCGCGACGTGTACGGGCGCGACCTCGACCTCGCCGATCTCGACGTCGCCGTCTGGGACCGCACCCACGAGGTCTCGGTACGGGGCGCGATGCTCACCTGCAAGCATCTCGTCCCCCTCATGTCGAAGGGGGCGGCGATCGTGAACACCACGTCCGTCAGCGCCCTCGTCGGGGACACCGACCACGCGGCGTACGGGGCGGCCAAAGCCGCCCTCATCTCCTTCACCCGCTACGTCGCCACGATGTACGGAGACAGGGGGGTGCGCTGCAACGCGGTCGCTCCGGGACTCGTCATGACCGACGTCGCACGCCGCGTCATGACCCCGGAGATGCTCGCGGAGAAGGCCGCGGAAAGGCTACTCCCGTGGGCCGCGGAACCGGAGGACATCGCCGCGCTGGTGGCCTTCCTCGCCTCCGAGGAGGCCCGCTGCGTCACCGGGCAGACCGTCGTCATCGACTGCGGCACCACCGTCCACCGGCCCGAGCACGCCATCCGCAAGGCACGCGCCCAGTGAGCCCGGCCCGGTGGCAGGCTCCCCGGCGAAGCCGGGTTCTTCGAGGGCCTGTCACCGGGCCCAGTGGGTGCGGCCTGGTGGCAGGCTCCCCGGCGAAGCCGGGTTCTTCGAGGGCCTGTCACCGGGCCCAGTGGGTGCGGCCCGCCGCGTGCGCGGAGGCGGCGGGCCGGCTCGTCAGCGGACCCTCCGGCGCAGGACGGCGCCCGCGAGGAGCAGCCCGGCCAGCGCGAAGACCGCGCCGAACAGGCCGTTGAAGCGCAGCAGGCCCGCGCCGACCGAGATCCCGCCCAGCGCCGCGCCCAGGGCGTTGGCCAGGTTGAACGCCCCCACGTTGACCGCGACGGACAGCGTGGGCGCGCCCTCGGCGTGGCGCAGCAGCACGGTCTGCAGCGGCGCGATCGTCGCCGTGGACAGCACGCCCAGCGCGCCGACGGCGAGTACCGCCGCCCACGGGACGGGCGCGGCGAGCGGCAGCAGCGCCATCACCACGACCGTCGCCGCGAACACGCCGCGAAGGGTCGCGCCGAGAGAGGCGTCGGCCAGGCGGCCCGCCAGCACGTTGCCGGTGAACCCTCCGACGCCGTAGGCGAAGAGCAGAGCGGTCACTGCGCCTCCGGTGAACCCGGAGACGTCCGTCAGCAGCGGCACGAGGTAGGTGAAGACGACGCCGACCCCCGCGCAGCCGACGGCCGTCGTCGCCAGGGAGAGCAGGACGGGGCCGCGCCGCAGCACCGCGAGTTCGGCGAGCGCGCCCTTCGCGGGGGCCGCCGTGCGCGGCATCGCCGAGGCGATGAGGACCGTCCCGGCCGCCGCGACGATCGCGACCACGACGAAGGGGACGCGCCAGCCCGTCGCCTGCCCGGCGTACTGGCCGAGGGGCACGCCGAGCACCGTGGCGACGGTCAGCCCCGAGGTGACCGCGGCTACGGCCCGGCCCGCCCGGTCGGGGGAGACCACCGAGGTCGCCACGACGAGCGCGATGGCGAACAGTGTCGCCTGGGCGGACGCGGCGACCACCCTTCCGGCGAGGAGCAGGGGGAAGGACGGGGCGAGCGCCGAGAGCAGCGTGCCGAGGCCGAACAGGACGCTCAGTGCCAGGACGAGGCCCTTGCGCGGGAGCCGCGCGGTGGCGATGGTCACCAGGGGCCCG
The DNA here is from genome assembly GCF_003751225.1 of Actinocorallia herbida. Classification (NCBI taxonomy): domain Bacteria; kingdom Bacillati; phylum Actinomycetota; class Actinomycetes; order Streptosporangiales; family Thermomonosporaceae; genus Actinocorallia; species Actinocorallia herbida. Next base: position 7,122,891 of record NZ_RJKE01000001.1, on the reverse strand, counting down.
CCGAGTGCGACGGTGAGCGCGTAGGCGGTCGCGGCCTGGCCCGCGACGGGGACCGAGACGTCGAAGTCGGCCGACAGCTGGGGGAGCAGCCCGGAGACGAGGAACTCGGCGGTGCCGGTGCAGAAGACGAGGAGGATGAACCCGCCGAGGAGGATCGAAGGGTGCCGGGCGAGGGCCGGAGCGGCCGGGCCCGCGGAAGGCCCGGAACGGACCTGGTTCTGCGTCATGGAGGATACTGTCAACATTGACATCCATGTGAAGGCAAGGCGCGGAAGGCGGGGTCGCGGGCATGCGGATAGGGGAACTCGCACGGCGCACCGGGGTGAGCACCCGGTTGCTGCGCTACTACGAGGAGCAGGGGCTGCTCGAGCCGCGGCGGAACGCCAGCGGCTACCGGGACTACTCCGAGGAGGATCTCGCCGCGGTCCTGAGGGTGCGCCGCCTGCTGGCGGCCGGGCTCCCCACGGTGACGATCGCCTCGGTGCTGCCCTGCCTGCGCGAGGACGGGACCGCGCTCGTCCCCACCTGCCCCGACCTCCTCGCCGACCTGCGCCGGGAGCGTGACAGGATGGAGCGCGCCATCGCCGATCTGACGGCCTCGCGCGACGCCCTGACCAAGGTCATCGCCGCGGGGGCACCCGGCTGACCGACCGGAACGTGACGTACGTCATCATCCGATCGGGCAGAAGTTGAGGGTTCAAGTTTGTTCTCTCTCCGGAAGCGAGACCCCCATCAGGAAGGTGACCACCCATGAGCCTCGTTCTCGACGCCGCCGCGCAGGACCTGCTGTTCCGCGAGGCGCGGACCGCCAACACGTTCACCGACGAGCCGGTGAGCGAGGAGCAGGTCCAGGCGATCTACGACCTCGTCAAGTACGCCCCGACGGCGATGAACGCCCAGCCGCTGCGCATCACCTTCGTCCGCAGCCCCGAGGCGCGCGAGCGCCTGGTCGGCCACATGGCCGAGGGCAACAAGGCCAAGACCGCCTCCGCCCCGCTCGTCGCGATCGTCGGCTACGACACCGACTGGCACGAGGAGCTCCCGAAGGTCTTCCCGCACGCCCCCGGCGCGAAGGAGAACTTCGACAACGCCGCCGAGGTACGCCACGGCATGGGCTCCTTCAACGCCTCCCTCCAGATCGGCTACCTGATCATCGCGATCCGCGCGGCGGGGCTCGCCGCGGGCCCGATGGCCGGCTACGACGCCGAGGGCGTCAACAAGGACTTCTTCGGCGACGGCGCCCACAAGGTGCTCGCCGTGATCAACATCGGCAGGCCCGGCCCCGACGCCTGGTTCCCCCGCAGCCCGCGCCTGGAGTACGACGAGGTCGTCACCACGGTCTGACGTACCCGGCGCGCCCGAAGACCCCGGTCCGGCCACAAGCCCGAGGGACCGGGGTCTTCGCACGCCCGGACCCGGTGCGCCGCGGCGGCGGGCGGCCGGGCCGCGCCGGAGAGTCGTCCACAGGGGCGATTCGCGAGGTGGCGGGCGGAGTGGAAAACTTGCGGGCATGAGCGAAACCGTTGCCGTCGGACTTGTCGGAGCCGGGCCCTGGGCCAACATGGTGCACGCCCCCGCGATCGCGGCGGGGCCGGGCACCCGGCTCGCCGGGGTGTGGGCGCGGCGGCCGGAGGCCGCGGCGGAGCTGGCGGGCGCGCACGGCACGTCGGCCTTCGACGGCCTGGACGAGCTGCTCGACTCCTGTGACGCCGTGGCGTTCGCGGTGCCACCGAACGTGCAGGCCGAACTCGCGCTGAAGGCGGTCGCCGCGGGCAAGCCGGTCCTGCTGGAGAAGCCCCTGGCGATGGATCTGGAGGGCGCCAGGCGGCTCGCCGACGCGGTCGCCGAGGCCGGCGTCGTCTCCCAGATGGTGTTCTCGCTGCGCTACACCGAGGCGGCCCGGGCGTTCCTGCGCACCACGGCGGAGCTCGAAGTCCTCGGCGGCTACGGCAGGTTCGTCTCTGCGGGCCTGTCCGGCGGCCCGTTCGCCACCCCATGGCGGCTGGAGCGCGGCGCGCTGCTCGACCTCGGCCCCCATGTCCTGGACATGATGGACGCCTCCCTCGGCCGGATCACCTCGGTGCGGGCGCACGGCAACCCGCTCCGCTGGCTCGGCCTGCTGCTGGAGCACGAGACCGGCGCGGTCAGCGAGGTCTCGCTGTCCATGGCCGGCACCGACCCGCAGCAGTCCGCCCACGTCGAGGTCTTCGGCCGCAAGGGCGAGGCCCGCATCGACTGGCAGGTCGGCGACGACGACTTCGCCCGGATGATCGCCGAGTTCGCCGAGGCCGTCCGCACCGGCACCGACCACCCGTTGAACGCCGCCCACGGCCTGCACATCCAGACCCTCCTCGCCGAGGCGGAATCCCAGCTCGACCTCTGACGCCCGGCGCACCCGCGCACCGCCCCGGCGGCGCGCGGGTCCGGCACGGGCGCGCCGCTGACGGACCGGTCGTCGGCAGCGGATGATCTATCGCTGTCGGATGGTTATTGTCGCTATTCTCCCGTCATGGCAGAGGATGCACCGGCGGTCTCGGGCCTTGAGGAAGCGGAGCCCCTGATCCGGGTGTCCACCCTCGAGCTGTTCTTCGACCTCGTCTTCGTGTTCACCTTCACCCAGCTGACCAGGGCGCTCGTCCACCACCTCGACGCCGCGGCCGTCGTCCAGGCGATGCTGATGTTCGGCCTGATCTGGTGGATGTACGGCGGCTACGCCTGGCTGACCAACGCGATGGCGCCCGACAGCGTGATGCGCCGGACGCTCTTGCTCGTCGGCATGGGCGGGTTCCTCGTCGTCGCGCTCGCCGTGCCCGAGGCGTTCGGCGCCTCCGGGTGGGCCTTCGGGGCCGGGTACCTCGTCGTGAGCGTCATGCACTCGCTCCTGCTCCACCGGGCGAGCGGGGCGGGGGCCAGGGCGGTGCTGACCCGCCTGGCGCCGATCAACCTCACGTCGGCGCTGCTCGTCCTCGTCGGCGGCCTGCTGCCCGGATGGCCCCGGTACGCGCTCTGGGCGGTGGCGCTGGCCCTCCAGATCGCGACGCCCTACCTGCACCGGATGGAGGCGCACTCGGTCAACGCCGGGCACTTCGTCGAACGGCACGGCCTCGTCGTCATCATCGCGATCGGCGAGTCCATCATCGCGATCGGCATGGGCTTCGAAGGGCTGGAGCTGGACTTCGGCGCCATCGTCGTCGCGCTCCTCGGGCTCGGCACCGCGTACTACCTGTGGTGGACGTACTTCTCCCTCGACCAGGAGCGGTCCGAGCACGCGCTCCAGGCCGCCGCCGAGCCGCGGCGCCGCTCATTGCTGGCGCTGTACGGCTGGGGCTACGCCCACTACCCGCTGTTGTTGGGCGTCGTCTTCCTCTCCGCGGGGACCAAGAAGACCGTCGGGCACGCGTTCGAGCCGCTCGCGTGGGGTCCCGCGACGGTCCTGGGCGCCGGGGCGGCCATGTTCCTCCTCGGCCACGCCTGGTTCCTGCGCGTCCTCGCGCTGGACGGCGCCCGCTACCGCTGCGCGGCGGCCGCCGGCGTGCTCCTCACGATCCCGCTCGCCCACGTGGTGGCGGTCGCCCAGCTCGTCGCCGTTCCCATCGTGATGGCGGCCTCCGCCATCACCGAGGACTCGCTGCGCATCCGCCGCACCCGCACCAACCCGTTCACCTCCTTCGGCCGCACCGCCTCTCACTGACGGGGCCCGCTGTCCCTTTTCTGTTTCACTCTGTTACGGGTGTGGATTTGAGAATTCCCTATCGGGAATTTCGGAGATGGTGGCGAGGTCGTCCGTTCGGACGTTCCGGGGGCGCGGTCGAAGGGGCGGGTGAGGTGTCCCGGGGCGGCTGTTTCAGGGTGTGGAGCTGGTGGTTCGGGATGCGGCCCGGCCGCGGCGCGATCCGGCCAAACCAAGCTAGCGCTTGCGTGTTGCCGGGAGAGTCAAGGCGATTTACGGTCAAGGAGAACCCGCCCACTCAGGGCGGCGCCAGTTGATTACGGCCGATTCCCGGCGAGGAACCGTCACCGCCCACCCGACATGGGCGGATCCGGAGCACGGGGCGGCCGTCCCACCCCTGGGCGTTTTTCGGGCGCCCTGCCTTGGAAAGAGGACCCATGTCCCGCATGATCAAGATCGCCACGCTCGGCGCGGCCTCGGCCGCCGCGGCCGCCATGATGGCGGCCCCGGCCCACGCGGCCCAGCTCGCCTCCGGCACCGTGGTGGTCAAGCTGAGCAACGGCACCACCGCCGCCAACTGCGCCTCGACCCTCGACGGCACGAGGAGCGGCAGCGCGATCAACGTCACCGGCGCCACCGCGACCAGCTGCGGCGTCACCGTCACCCCCGTCGGCCTGCCCTGGACCGGCAACATCGCCGCCCCGGCCACCATGTTCTTCTCGATGAAGGCCCTCGGCTGCACCTACAGCGGCACCCTGTCCGGCGGGACCGTCGCCGCGGGTGACGTCGTCACCTGGACCAACCAGCCCGTCACCGGAAGCGGCAGCATCCTCTGCGTCAGCGGCGTCACCGTCACCGCGGTCTACGACTTCGTCTGACCGACCCCGTCGGCCTTAGGCCGGCGGCGATCCTCACCCCCCGTGCCTCCGGTGGCGTCCGCGCCCCCGGAGGCACGGCCCTTTCCACGACCACGCGCCGCCACGGCCCTCCACCCCGCGAAGGTGAGAGGCTGCCTCCCGTGAGCCGCCTCCTGATCGTCCACCACACCCCGTCGCCCGCCCTCCAGGAACTCCTGGAAGCCGCCCGCTCAGGCGCCTCCACCGACGAGGTGAAGGGCGTGGAGATCGTCACCCGCCCCGCCCTGTCCGCCTCCATCACCGACGTCCTGGAAGCCGACGCCGTCCTCCTCGGCACCCCCGCCAACATCGGCTACATGTCCGGCGCCCTCAAGCACTTTTTCGACGTTGTCTACTACCCCTGCCTCGAGGCCAAGCCCAAGATGCCCTACGGGCTCTACGTCCACGGCAACCTCGACACCACCGGCGCCGTCCGCGCCGTCGAGTCCATCACCGCGGGCCTCTCCTGGCGCCCCGTCCGCCCGCCCGTCACCGTCACCGGCCCGATCACCAAGGCCACCCGCGAAGCCTGCTGGGAACTGGGCGCCCTCCTCGCCGCCGAAATCGGCGAACTCGCCTGACCGTTCACCGCTGATTGGGCGGATGTCCGGAGGCGTCAATCGCCCCTGCGGTGCGATAAGGGGGCTGTATGGTGTGGTTCCTGGCCTTTCGGAGGGACGGTCTGTGGGGCACCGGTTCGGGCTCGTCGCGGTGTTCGGGTTCCTGCTGCTCTGGCCCGGGGACGCCGCGGCGTGGGACGCCGCGAAGGACGCTCAGCTGGTGTTCTGTCTCAGCGGGGACCATCGGCAAGGACTGGCGGACGCGGCGGGGATCCTCGGATTGGCGGAGCCCCGAGGCACGCGGGTGGTCGTCGGCGGCCGAGAACTGAGCCTGGAAGAGTGGCGCGAGAAGAAGCCGACGGACTTCGAGCGGGCCTGCGCGGCACTGGTGTCGGCGAGCGCCGAGACTCCCGCCGCGGGTAAAGCCGATTCGCCGTTCAGCCTCGCGGCCTTGGCGGCCGTGCTCGTCCCCGTGGTGGTCGGCGCCGGTCTCGCCTGGTCCGCCTCGGAATGGCGGGCCTCGGTCGACGCGGGACGCGCGAAGGCCGACGAGTTCCGTGCGGCTGCGCGCGCGTTCACCGAAAGCGTTCGCGCGTACGTGCAGGAGGAACTCCGGTACACCGTGGGCAGGCGTCCCGACGCGGACGCGGTGGATCGTGACCGCATGTCCTTGGACACCTGGCTTCAGCGGGTCGCGCTTGCCGAGCCGAAATGGCGGATGGTCCAGGACCTGCGCGCCGCGCTCGGCGGTGACCTCGGCGAGATCCTCAGCGAGGGCTGGGACGAGCCGGGCGGCGCGCAGGAGAAGACCGGGCGCGCCAAACGGATCGAGGCGGATCTCGCCGTCCTCGAAGAGGGCTGCGAACGGATCGCCCTGGCGCTGGAGCGGCCCGGCCGCCTCCATTCGGGCCTCAAGAGAGATGCGGGGACACGCACGTGACCAATCCGTTCGTTGTGCCCGGAGGCGTCCTCGGCGGCCACGGCCCGCTCCGCCCCTGGGAGATCGCGGAGCAGGACGACTACTACGCGCCCGTGGACAACACGCAGTGCTCCTTCGAGGAGTTCAAGACCGCGCTCGGCGGGGGCGCCTCTCTGGCCGCCAAGGGACGCACGGTCCTCGTCTCGGGCGGCGGCGGATGCGGGAAGACCTCGCTGATGCACCGCTGCGCCCATTGGCTCAAGCAGTCGGGCGGCCCGAAGGCCACGATCTTCGACCTCACCGAGGACGGGCTGGACGGGGCCGACACGCCCAGCCGGATCCGGCACGTGTGCGGCAGGCTCGTCGACGAGCTGGAACTCGACGGCAGCCTGGACGAGGTGCCCCTCACCGGGTTGCAGGAGCGCCGCGACGACCCCTCCAAGGCGTTCCCGTACCTGTCCAAGATCTTCCAGAAGTCTCAGCGCGCGGCCGTGGTCCTGCTGCCGCCCTCGGAGGTCTTCGAGGAGGTCGCGCGGTACGCCGAGCTGGCCCGCAAGAACATCCTCCTGCTCGCCGAGACGTCCTACCCGACGGTCGCCGACACGTGCCGGGCCCGGCTCGGTCCCGGCACGGCCTCCCAGGTCCTGGTCCTTGAGGTCGGCATGCTGCACCCGGGGGACGGCTGGCGCCTCGTCGCCGACCGCTACGCGCGCGCCGGCGCGGAGCTCCCGGAGATCAGCGAGGACACGATGCTGACCTTCATGGAGAAACGGATCGCGGGCACCCGCGGGACGACGATCCACGAGCTCCAGATGGTCCTCCAGGAGGTCTTCGAAGAGGCGGCCGGCAAGGAGAGGCTGGACTACGCGGACTTCGCCGACTACTACCTGAGGAAGGCAAGGCTGCTGTGACCGGGCCGCGCAGGAACCCGTTCCCCGCCGCGGCCGTCGCCCGCCTGTCCGTCGACCCCGGCGATCTGCACGCGACCATCCCGACACCCGCCGTCCGGCGTGCCCTCGACTACACCGACGCCTACCTGGCCGGTCCGGGGAAGACGGGCAACGTCATCGCGGTCGTCGGCGAGTACGGCACGGGCAAGACCCATCTGGCGCTCTCCCTGCGCGCGCGCCTGACGCGCGCCGGAAACGGGCACTCCACGCGGACCCTGTACCTCGACGCCCCTGCCGACACCTTCGTGGCCCTGTACCGGCAGCGGTTCGTGGTGGAGCTGCGCAAGTCCGACGTGCGGGAAAGGGTGAGCGACTACTACGCCGACATCGTCGCCGACTCGCTCGCGGACTCCGAGCTGACGGCGGAGGCCGCGGAACGGCTCCGCACCCGGGACGTCGACCCGCATTCGGCGGTCCGTGCCTTCGGCCTCATGGAGAGCGCCCTTCTCCAGGAACTCCAGCGCCGTCTCGGCGTGGTGACCGAGAACGCGGCGTTCGGCACCGCGCTCGGCCTCTTCCTGCGGCCCGAGTTCGAGGACGCCGTCTGGGAGTGGCTGCGCGGCCACGCCCCGGACCCGGCGCTGGCCGAGCGGGGTATCACCGAGGCCATCGACACCGACACGACGGCCCTGGAGGCGATCGGCGTGTTCGCCCTCCTCCACGGACGGCAGGGCCACCGCTTCGCCCTCGTCATCGACGAACTGGAGAAGATCCTCTCACCGCCGCACGTACCCGGCGCGGGGTCGGTCCTGGCGTTCAAGAAGCTCCTGGAGGTCTTCTCCGGTGCCGGCGCGTTCCTGGTGCTCTCCGGGCTGCCCGACTTCCTCGAGGCGCTGCCCGAGGACGCCAGGCAGCGGATCGGCTGCATCGTTAAGCCGTCCGCGCTCTCGGTGGCGGACACCTTGACCTACGTCAGGGACGCCAACGCGCGCGAGGGGCGGGGACAGGCCCTGGACCCGTTCAACGAAGAGGTCGTCGAGTACCTCGTCGATCTGGCGGGCGGCAACGCGCGCAAGATCATCAAACTGCTCTTCCACGGGTTCCAGAGCGCCGTCGCGGCGGGCACCGACGTGACGACCGCGATGGTCCGGGAGGTCGCCCGCGACCAGTTCGAGCTGACCACCGGCGACGACGTGCGCGCCGAGACGGCCAGGGTGCTCGATCTAGCCGGGTTCGCCTTCGAGACCGGGCACCGGTTCCCCGACGGAGGCCGGGCCGACTTCTGGATCCCCGTGGGCGAGTCCGGGGGCTGCGCGATCCTGATCAGCGACTCCGTCCTGCAGCCCGGCGACGTCCGGGCGCTTCGCGAGGCCGCCGTGGACCTCCGTGCGGGGCGCCAGGACACGGCGGTGCTCCTGGTCGTCAACGGCTACCTGGCCGAGGGCTTGAGCGCGAGCCTGGCCGCCGCCTTCGACCGCGAGCCCTTGACGCACAGCCTCCGCCACTTCGCCAAGGACTTCGACGCCGCGGTCAAGGGCGCCGTCCAGAGGCTGGAGGACGCCACCCGCGAGGACAACCTCTCGCTGCTGCGCGACCAGGTCGACCGCCTGGGACGCCAGCAGTCGAGGATGCTGGAGACGCTCCTGAAGTTCCAGCGGGATCAGGAGATCCGGGCCGAGGAGGTCGAAGACTCCCTGCGGAGTATCCGGGACAGGGAGTCGTCGGTCATCAATCACGTGACCAACAATCACGTGAACCGGTTCGACGGCGGACCTCCTCCCGCACCGCCTTTGCCGGGTGAGCTGGACCTGATCTTCACGGGGACCCTGGAGGCGCTCGATGTCGCGGAGATCCTCAGGCGGGAGGCGGCGCAATCACTGGGCGGAGACTTTCCCAGTGGCGCGTTCCTCGAGTCGTCCACCCTCGAAGCGCTTGGCACGGCTCTCTGGGTGAGGACGCTCGTGGAGGAGTTCCGGCTGTCGATCAGCGACTGGTTCACCACTGCCCGATCGGCTGGTTTCTTCAGCAAGACGGACCTGAACAGAAGGTGCGAGCAGTTCAATCTCGTGCTGACGGCGACGCTGAACCAGCGACGGGTCTCGCTGTCCTTGCGGATCCTGGGTGACTTCGAGTGGGGGAGAGCACCGCAGAGCGACTTCGTCGACCTGCTCTTCCATCTCCCCATAAGGGTGGAGCGGAGCGCGCAGATGGAGGCCGCGCGGAGCGGCCTGCCCAGGCGCGACGACGAGTGATCGGATATGTCTCCGCGGCTCCGATTTCTCGGGTGGATCCGGCCCCCTGTGCGATCGCCGACGGCCCTGCGGCTACGATCCTGGGCGGTGCGAACTGAGATCTTCGCAGGTCCGAGGGGGTAACGGTGGCCGGGGAGAGGCTGAGCGCGGTGGAGATGGCGGTGATCGACGCGGCGCTGGTGGAGGAGCTGGTGGATCTGCTGGAGCTGGCGCCGGAGCTGCTGGAGCGGTACCGGGAGCAGGTTCAGGGGTGATCTCGGGGGTTCCGGGTGCGGCGGGGCGGCTCGGCGGGTAGGTCTCGCTCATGGGCGAGGTGCGGGAGTTCCGGATCCGGGTGGGGCGCGAGGAGGTCGATGACCTTCGGGAGAGGTTGGGGCGGACGCGGTGGGGGCCGGAGGAGCCCGAGGTGGGGTGGGAGCGGGGGGTGCCCGTGTCCTATCTGAAGAGGCTCGTGGGGTATTGGGCGGACGGGTTCAACTGGACGGCGGCCGAGGTGCGGCTGAACCGGATGCCGCAGTTCGTCACCGAGATCGACGGGCAGACCGTGCACTTCGTGCACAGGCCGTCGGAGCGGGCGGGGGCGGTGCCGCTGCTGCTGGTGCACGGGTGGCCCGGGTCGTTCGTGGAGTTCACCGAGGTGCTGCCGCAGCTCACCGACGCGTTCCATCTCGTCGTGCCGGACGTGCCCGGCGTCGGGTATTCGGGGCCGCTGCGCGAGACCGGATGGACCACCGGACGGATCGCCGACACGTTCCTGGAGCTGATGACCCGGCTCGGCCATGCCGAGTTCGGGGTCCAGGGCGGCCGCAGCGGTGCCAGGATCGCGGCCGAGATGGGCCGCCGCGCGCCCGGCCGGGTGATCGGCGTCCACCTGAACGGGCTGGTCACCCCGCCCGCGGACGAGCCGACGGCCATGGCGGGCCTCACCGAGGTCGAGAAGGAACGGCTCGCCCGTCTCGCGGAGTTCCACAGCGAGGGGTACGGGTTCGCCGCATTGCAGCAGACCCGTCCGGCGACGCTCGGGCACGCGCTCCTCGACTCCCCGGCCGGGCAACTCGCCTGGACCGTGGAGAAGCTGTGGGCGTGGACCGACGCGAGGTCGGCGCTCCCGGAGGACGCCGTGGACCGGGACCTCCTGCTCGCCGACGCGTCCCTGCTGTGGTTCACCCGCACCGCCGCCTCCGCCGCCGCGCTCTACTACGAGGACGCGCACGACCCCGGCGAGGTGCCGCCGCGGCCGCGCGGCCCGGTGCCGACGGCGGTCCTGGCGACGGGCACGACGGATGTGGCGGTCCGGCGGTTCGCCGACCGGGAGCACAACGTGACCCGGTGGACGGAGCTCGAGCGCGGCGGGGCGTTCCTCGCCCTGGAGCAGCCCGCGGCGTTCGCCGAGGACGTCCGGGACTTCTTCGCCGCGGTCCGCACGGGCCGCTTCCTCGGCTGAGGGGATCCACGGGAAGGCCGCAAACCGGGTCCATCCGGCCGCCGAATCGCCGACGCGGCCTCGTCAGGGCGTCAGGGAGAAGGTGCTGAGGAGGTCTTCCGCGGTCTCGGCCGAGCAGTGCGCGGGCGCGCAGAAGTAGACGAGGAAGGCGCTCGACGCCACCGGGCGCGGCACGACCAGCGCGGTGATCTCCAGCCGGTGCGCGGGGTCGGCGGGGTCGGCGACCGAGCCCTGGAAGCGGTCGGCCCGGACGCCGCCGGCCGTCACCTGGGTGGCCGCGCCGAGGCTGACCTGGCCGGGCAGCAGCGCGGGCAGGCTCGTCGCGACGGTCGCGGCGTTGTCGAGGGTGTCGCTCACCCCGGCGAAGACGCCCGTGGCGTCGTCGCCGTCGAGGCCGGCGATGGGCGCCCAGTCGGCGGCGACGGGGGTGGCGAAGAGCTGCTCGAACAAGGCGGCCTCGGGGGAGGCGACCATGGACACGTCGGAGTGGGTACGGTCCTCCCACGAGGCGGGGTAGGCGAAGCTGAACGGGGCCGCGGCACTGCCCGGGTACGTCGCCGTGCCACCGCGCATGAGAAGAGCCGCCGCCGCGCCCGCCGCCACGAGCACCGCCAGCGCGGCGCCTATGAGCTGGACGGGACGACGTCCGCCTATCCGTGCCGACGGGGTCGTCAGACGGGTGAGGGAAGGCGGGACGGTGTCGGCTCGGCGAAGCCCCGGGGGAGGGGTCTGCTCGCCGGGCGGGGTGTAAGGCACAGAGCGCAGGGACGGGTCGGAGACGACCTCGCCCAGGGCCTCCCGTAGAGCACGGACGAATACCAGGCAGGTGGGGTAGCGGTCGCCGGGGGACTTGGAGATGGCCCGCGCGAGAACGGCGTCCACCGCGACGGGCAGGCCGGTCCGGTGCGAAGAGGCGGGAGGGGCCTCCTCCGACACGTGCGCGTACAGGAGGCCCATCTGGTTCTCCCGCACGAAGGGCGGGGCGCCGCACAGCATCTCGTAGGCGACGCAGGCGAGCGCGTACTGGTCGCAGCGGCCGTCGACCACGTCGCCGGTGATCTGCTCGGGCGCGATGTACCGGGGCGTGCCGACGAACTGGCCCTGGCTGGTCAGCCCGGACGCCGACGTCGCCGACTTCGTCAGCCCGAAGTCGGTGAGGTACACGTGCTCGTCGCCCGGGGACTGCCCGGTCGCGACCAGGACGTTGGCGGGCTTGACGTCCCGGTGGACCAGCCCGTGCTCGTGCGCCGCGTCGAGGGCCGCGGCGATCTGGCCGAGCACGCGGGCGGCCCGCTCGGTGGCGAAGGGCCGCTGCCGCGCCATCCGGACGCGCAGGTCCTCGCCGCCGACGAAGCGCATGGCGATGAACAGGAGGCCGTCGGCCTCGCCCGCCTCGAAGATCGGGATGATGTAGGGGTGGTCCATCCCGGCGACGGTCCGGGACTCCCGGACGAACCGCATCCGGAAGCGCTCGTCATAGGTCAGGTGCGGAGCGAGGATCTTCAGCGCGACGATCCTGCCGAGCCGGTTGTCGCGGGCGCGGTACACCTCGGCCATGCCGCCGCGCCCGACGAGGTCGAGCACCTGGTAGTCGCCGATGACGCGGCCGGAGAGGCCGGGGCGGGAGTCGCCGGTGTGCAAGGGGTCTCCTTAGGCGGGGTGTCCGCAGTAGCCGCAGAAGCGGTGGGCGGGGCCGCGCCGCATGCCGCACCGGGTGCAGTAGGCGGGCCGGTCGGCGGGTCCCGGTTCGCGGGGCCCGGGGTGGGCGCCGCCGCTCGGCGTGCTCGGCGTGCTCGGCGTGCTCGGCGGGCCGGGGCGGCGCGGCGGCACCTGGCCGGGGTCGGACCTGTCGACGGTGGTGAGCGGGGCGGCCGGGAGCGGGACCGAGCCGACGAACGCGGTGACCGCCTCGTCGGGGGAGGGGCCGCGCGGTTTGCGCAGCAGGAGCACGCCGAGGCCGAGGGCGGCCAGCAGCAGCACGGCGGCGCCGATCGTCCATGGGGTGAAGAAGGCGGGGCCGCCGCCATCGGCGTCGGGCCGCTTGGCCTCCTTGTCGGTGCCCTTCCAGGCGCGTGAGTCGCGCAGGTGGCTGAGCGCGACGGCGTGGTCGGGGCGCAGCTTGAGCACCTGCTCCAGGACGGGGATCGCCAGCGAATAGGAGCGGTCGTGGTAGTGCGCGAGCGCGGTCTCGAAGACGACGTCCAGGGGGCCGCGGTGCGCGCTGACGTCGGCCGACTCGAGGGCGGCGAGGATGTCCTCGACGGTCGCGAACCTGGTCTCCGCCCCGGTCAGGCTGACCAGCCCGATGACCTCGCTGTGCGCGTCGTCGATGACCGCGCCGCCCGTGCCGTCGGCGGTGATCTGGCGGGCGATGCGCTCCCGGTCGTCCTTGAGGAGGGTGCGGGAGCCGGGCGGGTCGAGGTGGGCGACCTCGACGGTCGGGGTCACCTCGATCGACGGGCGGCCCTTGTAGGTCATGATGTCGAGCGCTTTGATCTCGCCGCCGTAGGCCTTGGCCAGGGGCAGGGTCGGCAGGTCGACGTCCTTCGTCCCGCCGGTGACGCGCAGGACGGCGGGCGCGGACGGGTCGGCGCCGGTCTTGAGGATCTCGGCGGGATATCCCTCATCCGAGGGAGGATCGAGGAACGGGAAGACCCGTACGGTCGGCGTGACGACGGCGGTGCAGGTGGAGTCGCTGCGTTCCGGCGGGTAACAGGATTGGAGGCGGAAGTCGAGGTCGCCGGTGCCCGCGGTGTGCCGCGCGAAGTCGGCGGGGATCTTCTGCTCGTAGTACTCGGCGAAGACCCGGTTGGCCGCGTAGACGGCGGGGTCCTCCTCGCTGTCGACGGTGCCGGTGGCGGTGACGATGACGCCGTCGGGGGTGACGGTGAAGCCGCTGCCCGCGCCGAGGGTCACCTCGTAGCTGCGCTTGAACCGCTTGAGCGCCGCCCTGTCGTCCAGCAGGGTGACGTCGACCTTCGCACCGACCTCGACGCGGACCGCGCCGGGGGTGACGCGGTCGGTGGAGCCGTGCGGGTGTTCATGTGCCTGGACGGGCGGAGCGAGCAGGAGGAGCAGGAGCATGACGGGCAGGAGAGTGCGCATCGGGCGGCTCCGGGCGGCGCGAGGGCCGGGTCGGCGGACGTCTGTGTCAAGCATCCGCCTATTCGGCACAGGAGAACTGCGTCGTATGACGGGAAAGCTCAGGGTTAGTGAGATCTCACCTATCGGTAAATGTCGGGATCTATGGCGTGGGTTCAGAGCCCGGACCGGCAGGCTCCCCGACGGCCACCCGGACGGCGCTGCCCCCGGCGACCTCGGTCCCCGGGGCGGGGTCCTGGCGGGTGATCGGCCCCCGGGATCCGGCCGGCTCCAGCCGCAGGTCCATCTTGCGCAGCACCCGCGCGGCGTCCTCGGCGTCGACGCCGAGGAGGTAGGGCACCGCGGCCCGGGAGGGCGTGGCGTCCTCTTCGCCGCTGCCGTTCGACACATAGAGGGTGACCGGGGAGCCTTCCCCGACGGGGGCGCCCGCGCTGGGCGCGGTGTAGACGATCACCCCGGCGGGCAGCGAGGAAGGCACCCGCGCCACCCCGCCGACCGCCAGCCGCCGCTGCGCCAGGGCCTGGGTCGCCTTCAGCAGCGTCAGCCCCTCGACCTTGGGGACGGTGCCCACTCCCGGAGGCCGGTCCGCCCCGCCCGGCCCGTCGACTCCGACGAGCAGCGTCACGCCCAGGATCAGCGCGACGCACACGCTCATCGCCCCGGCGAGCAGGACCATCGTCTTCTTGGACATCTCGGCGGGCGCCTGTTCGGCGGGCGCCTGCTGCTCGGGCACCGGATCGGTCTCGGCGGACATGGCAGTCCTTTCCCGGACTGGGTCGGGGAGCGGGGGCAAAGAGGACCTCGCCCTGTTCGACTCCCCTCCGCCCCCTTCGGTTCACATCCCCCCGGCGTCCCACCCCCGCCGCCCCGTCCCGATCCGGACGCACCGGCGGGCGCTCGGTCGGAACCCTGTCGGGACGGGGGTCAGGGGAGGAGGTGGTGGAGGGTGAGCAGGGAGGTGGCGAGGGGGATGAGGGAGAGGGTGGTGAGAAGGGTCCAGCGGCCGGCCTGGTGGCCCAGGGGGACGAAGTCGGGGGTGCGGCCCTTGGGACGCCAGGGGTCGCGGAGGGGGAGGGCGGGGGGAACCTCGGAGAGGTCGGGCGGGAGGTCGGGGATGAGGGCGCCGCGGGCGGAGAGCGTGAGGCCCGCGACCCAGCCGACGAGGTCGGCGAGCGCGGAGATGGGGGCGTCCAGACCCGAGGGGAAGACGCGGACCTCCTCGGCGAGCTGGTCCAGGGTGCGCAGGGTGTTGCCGAGTCCGAGGGAGTCCAGCCACGCGCGCGGGTCGGCCCGCACGTCGCGGCCGACGGACGTGCCGAGGAGCAGATCGGTCTTGGTGACCACCACGGCGACCCGGCGCTGCCTGCCCCGGTCCTTGCGGGAGCGGAGATCGTTCAGCACCCGCTGGAGGGTGTCGGAAGGGTCCTCGTCCGACGGCGCCTCGCCGGAGGTGGTGCGCAGCCTCGCCCGTTCGTCCTCGGTGAGGGAGCGCTGCACCTCGGGCAGTGCGAACGGGTCGAGCACGAAGACGAGGGCCTCGCTGTGGTCGAGGTAGCGCAGCGCCTCCACCGAGGCGGCGCCGGTGAACAGCTCGCCGGCCGGGTCGAAGAGGTAGAGGATGCGATGCTCGTGCGGGAGCTCGGCGTCGACCATGGTCGCGAGGGGAAGCTCGGGCCCGGTCTTGGCGAGCCGTCCGCCGCGCGCGAACTCCGCGACCGCGCCCGCGTACGCCTGCTGGTGGCGCTGCTCGACGAACGCGACATGACCCTCGATCTCGCGGGACCGCGCGTGCAGCGCCCGGATCGCCAGGAACATGAAGGTCGTCTTGCCCGCCGCGGGGCCGCCGATGAACGGCACGGGCTCGACCCTGACCCGGCCGATCCGGTCCGGAAGTCGTCCGGCGCAGTGCGGGCAGTGCGCGGTGAGCCGGTACCTGCCGAGCGCGACGGTCGTCGGCAGCCTGGCCCCGCACGCGCAGACGTGCCGGAACGCCCCGGCCGTCGAGGGGACGAGCCTGCCGTGCCGCCGGGTGCAGCGCGGGCAGACATAGACGGGCAGGCCGATCCGCCGGTAGCAGCTCGGGTGCGGGCAGGTCTGGAGAATCCGGCCGCGGATCGACAGCAGCCGGTCGAGCCCCGCGAGCAGCGCCACGCACACGAGCCACCCGGCGAGCCCGATCGCGGCGACGACCGCGTACAGGACGGTGAGGGCGGCGCCGATCAGCACGACCGGCACCGCGGCCAGCACGATCCCGCCGCACAGGGCGGCCCAGACGGGAAAGAGGAAGAACCCCCACCAGCCTCGGAGCAGCACCGTGGTGAGCCGCCGGACCGAGGCGTCGGCCATCCGGTGGACGCGCGGGCCGACCTCGCGGACCAGCGCCAGCCAGTCCCGCCAGACCTGGCCGACGAGGTAGTGCCGGTATCGGCCGTCCGACGGCTTCACGGGAGACAGGCCGGCGGCTCCGGCGGGCACCAGGGCCCGGCAGGCGATGACGTAGTAGTAGCCGAAGGCCGCGACGGTGACGACCGCGAGGGTGATCCCGAACAGAGGAGGAAAGACGTAGACGAACCCGGCCCACATCACGGCGGTCCACACCACCGCGGCGAGCACATAGAGGATCGGCACGCTTATTTACCCCCGCAGGTCTCGCAGTGCGGCTCGGAGTGTCTGATCGTCCCGGAAATAGGTCTCCAGCTGCAACATGGTGAGCCGTTTGCGTGTCAGCTCACGTGCCCAGCCGTCCAGCGGGGTGCCGGGGGAGCGCAGCGCGACCCCGACGAGGTCGAAGCGGCGCGCCCGGGTGCCCGCGGTCTCGATCCAACGGTGGACGAGGAGGTCGCGGACGCGGTCGCCGAGGGAGGTGAGGAGCGCGGCGCGGAAGCGGGGGGAGCGTTCGGTGAGCGCGTCGGCGACGGCCAGGAGGGTCGGTCCGGCCAGCGCGCCGTCGACGCGTTCCAGCGCGCGGGCGGCGGCCCGGGGGTCGCGGCCGGTGGCGACGTGCCGGGCGGCGAGGACGCCATCGGCGGCGCGGCTTCCGGGCAGCCGCTCGGCGAGCGCCAGGGTGGGCCCGCCGTGGATGCCGTGGCGGGCGGCGAGCGAGCGCAGCAGGTGCAGGGACACCTCGGACGCGGCGGCCAGGGGGATCCGGTCGGCGCGGGCCGCGAGGGCGTCGCAGACCTGGCCGGTGAGGACCTCGCGGCGCAGCAGCGCGCCGCCCCGTTCCAGCGCCTCGACGACGCCGGACAGCAGCGCGGGAAGCGCGCTGTCGCAGACCCGATCCAGCGCGCTCAGGACCGCCCGGTCGTCGGCGCCCTCCAGGGTGAGCCTGTGCGCGCCGCGCCGGGTCAGCTCGCCGACGACGGGGATCGCCAGCCGCTCCGCGATGACGGTGAGGTCGGCGAGCACGGTCAGGTCGGCCGCCGCCGCGAGTTCCCGCGACAACCGCACCGACAGCTCCGCCGGGTCCTCAAGGGTGAACTCGCCGAGCCGGTCGCGCAGCCCGGGGGAGGTGAGCACCAGGTGCGCGCAGCGGTCGCCCGCCGCCCGCGCCGCCCCGGGGTCGGGCGCCAGCCGGTTGACCGCGGCCGCCAGATCGAACCCGAGCAGGTCGGTCCGCAGCCGCTCCCACACCCACGAAGGCAGGTCCGGACGGCTCAGCAGCGGCAGCACCAGCAGCTGCGCCGCCTCGTCGACCCCGCCCGAGCCCACCCCCGCACCCGCGCCCTCTTCCCCCACATCGGTGACCCGCCCTCCGAGCCTCCCCGCACCACCCGCGGCGTCGTCCCGAGCGGACCGCCCTCCATCATGCTCCGGCCCGGTCGTTCCGTCCTCGCCGGAGGTCCAGCCGACTCGTCCTTCGTGGTGCTCCGGTCCGGTCGCGCCGGGGGCCCATGCGGACGGTCCTTCACGCGTCTCGGGTTCGCTCGCGCCAGGGGTCCGGGTGGAGCGTCCTTCGGGGTGTTCCGGTCCGGTGGGGTGAGCCGTGCCGGGCGCCCAGGCGGGTTCTTCGCGCTTCTCCGGCCCGGTCGGCCCGGTCGCGCCGGGGGGCCATGCGGACGGTCCTTCACGTGTCTCGGGTTCGGTCGTGCCGGGGGTCCAGGGGGTGGGTCGTTCGTGGGGGGCGGGTGCGGTGGTGACGGTGGGCCAGGTGGGCTGGGCCCTGTGGGGGGCGGGGGTGGGGCGGGTGGTGGTTTCGGGGGTCCAGGCGGTCCATTCCGTGGGGTGGTCCGAGCCTGGTGAGGGGGCGGTGGGGGGATGGGGTCCGGCGGGTTCCGGGGCGGTCGGGTCGGGGGTGTCGCGGGGTTCGGCGGGTTCCGGGGTCGGGGGGGTGCAGAGGGAGGTGAGGATGGCGGCGGCGTCGGGGGTGGCGGGGGTGAGGCGGGCGAGTTCGGAGAGGGCGTCCAGGCCGTCGAGGTCGTGGGCGCGCCAGAGGGCGGTGACGGCGGTGGCGTAGGGGGTGGGGGTGTGGGGCGGGGCGGGGCGGTCGAGGGGATGGGCGGGGTGGTCGGTGCGCTGGGAGGCCCAGACGTCGGGGGTGGTGCCGACGAGGCGGTGGGGGGAGGTGACGGGGTCGGCGGTGTAGGTGGTGAACGAGAGGGCGGCGGCGGTCTCGACGGGGAGGGAGTAGGCGAGGACCGCGAACCAGCGGACGATCTCCTCGACGTCCGGGCAGACCAGGATGATCCGGTCGGCGGAGGTGTCGAGCAGCCAGGCGAGCCGGGCGTAAGGGTCGTGGTCGAGGGCGGCGAGCCAGTGGCACAGTGACTCGGGGTCCAGGGTGTCGCCGGGGGGCGGGTCGTCCAGGACGGGCAGGGCGCCCGCAGGGGCGGCGGCCCAGAACGGCGCCCGCCAGAACTCGATCGGCCGTAGCCCTTCGAGTTCGTCGGCGTCGGCGAGGACGGCGTGCGCGAGGAAGTTCCCGAAGCGGCCCGAGTAGTCGCGGCCGAGGTAGCGCGACAGGACGAGCAGCCGCCTTCCGCCGATGACGTCGTAGCTCAGCGCCTCGGGGAAGCCGGCGATCTCGGCCGCGTCCGGGGCGGGCGGCGCGTCGGGCGGCGGACGGTAGCCGAGGTAAGGCGAGACGGCCGCTTCCGCGCCCGGAGGCAGCCCCGGGGAGGACGCGGTGAACTGGAAGCCGGAGCGGGCCGCCGAGCGGGCCGAGGTGTAGTGGAGCTGCCAGGCCATCAGCCGTCCAGCATTCCGAACCGGTGCAGCAGCCACAGCAGCGGGTCCTCGACCCGGTACGGGCGGACCCCGCCGGGCGCGACCTCGTCGCCGCGCGGCGCGCCGCCGAGCGCGGACACCCCGAACAGCCCGTACTCGGCGTAGTGCTGCTCCAGGTACCTGTCGAGGTCGCCCGCGCCCCAGGTGTCCAGCAGCGCCCGCACATGGGCGTCGACGGCCTCCCGGTCGTCGGCGTCCAGCGAGCCCGAGCGGACCCGGGACCGCTGGAGCGCCGAGGAGGCGGGCAGCTCCAGCTCGTCGATCTTGGTGAGCGCGACCGCGATGGGCGTGCGCAGCCTGTCCTTGACGTCGAGGCCGTGCCGCTGGCGCAGGGGTTCGGTGACCCGGGCCAGCACGTCCAGCGGCTCGCTCTCCGCGCCGCCCGCGACGAGTTCGAGCGGATCGGCGAGGAACACGATCGCGTCGGCCGCCTCCAGGTAGCGCAGGTGCAGGTCGCGCACGTCGCGGCTGCGCAGGTCCTCGCCCGCGGTGTCGAACAGCACGAGGGTGAGCGCCTCGGTGCGGCTGCCGAACCTGCCCTTCACCCGCCGCGTCAGCAGGTAGACCAGGGGTTCGCGCGGCGCGGTGACCGCGCTCGGCGTGGTCGGCAGCAGCCGCTGCTGGTCGAACAGCGGGCGGGCGAAGTCGCGCTTGTACCGGTCGATGGTCCGGTCGTCGCAGGCCACGAGCGAGGTGCCGAGTTCGGTGCCGACCCGGTTGCGCAGTTCGTGCAGGAGCACCGCGATATAGGTGCTCTTGCCCGCGTTCTTCGCGCCGACGAGTGCGACGATCCGGCCGGGCGTGTCGCAGTAGGCGGGGGCCAGCTCGTGATGGCATTCGGGGCATACCCGGCGTCCGCTCTCCCGGCCGCAGTCCGGGCAGGACGCCCGCGCGCCGCGCCCGGTGAAGACCGGCGGCAGCATCGCGCCCGCCTGGCCGCCCTGGTAGGCGGCGAGCTCCATGTCGAGCACCGGGTCGCAGCCGACGCCGCGCCCGGCCCGGCCGAGGCAGCGGTAGGCGATCCGGTCCCTGCCGAAGAGCGCGAAGCAGTACGGGCAGGTCACGGCGTCCTTGGCGCGCGGCGGACGGCCCTTGGCGGGCCTGCGGTGCGCGCCGCGCACGCCTTCGGTTCGCATGTTCAGGCTCCCTGCTGGAGGCGGCGGACGGGCGGGTCGGCCAGGTCGACGGCGTCGCCGGTGAAGCAGCGCAGCCAGTGCGGGCCGCGCCGCCTGGGCAGCGGGACGCGCAGCACGGTCTCGCCCGGCAGATCCAGATCGTGCCACGACACGAGGTTCTCCCCGTCGCCGGGCGCGTGCGGCATCACCTTGCCGTCCCGGACGACGAGGTCGAGCCGGCCGAGCCGGACGGGCCGGTCGGGGGTGAGGGTGAGCACGAGTTCCCGCTTCCACGGCGGTCCGGAGGGCGCCAGGTCGTACCGGACGACGGTGCGCGCGCCGAGCGCGATGGTCGCGGCGGGCCCGGTGAGCACCGCCCCGGCGTGGTCGGAGGTGCCCGCGACGCCGATCCGCACCGCGGCGGTCTCCGGCACCGCGAGGTGCACCCCGCCGGCGGCGGTGTAGGCGGCCCGGGTGACGGCGACACGCTGGGCGCCGGAGTCGCCGATCTCGTAGGTGACGGCGACGGCCGCGGCGTCGCCCGGCCAGGCGAACCCGATCCGCACCTCGTCGCCGCGCCGCGCCGCGGTGAGCCCCTCGGGCACCGGGAGGTCCACATGGCGGCGGTGCGCCCCGATGGCCGCGCTCGCCCCGGCGACCGTCACCAGCAGCAGCACCCCGCTCGCGCCGGGCCGCACGACGAGGCCGCGCGCGTGCGGGGTCGAGTCCACCCGCTCCCCGCGCAGCTCCCGGACGGGCACGAGCGCGCCCTTCGGCCAGGGCGGGTCGCCGTCGAGCAGGAGCGCTTCGACGAGCCCGTGCTCGGGCAGGGCGAAGCCCAGGAGCAGCCGGTCCTGCCCGTGCGGTTCCGCGGTGAACTCCGGGACGGGGTCGGGCAGCGGATGCGGCGTCGCGGTGAGCACCAGACCGGGGGTCGTCGTCTCGATCTGCCCTTCGGGGTAGACGGCGTGGATCTCGTACCGGTGGGTCGCCCCGTTGACCACGGCCCGGTCGGTGAACCCCTCGCGGCCGACGGGGATCGGTACGCCGTCGCGGAACACCGCGACCCGGGACGCGCCGGGCGGGCACACCCAGCGGCCGGTGACCGTGCCGTCGCCCGCGGCGAGTTCGACGTCGGACGGCTCGGGCCGCAGCAGCACCGGCGCCGCCGCCGCGCCCGTGGACACCGCTTCGCCGCGCTTGGCGAACACCGCGTAGTACAGCGGCACGTTGACGGGCGGGGCCGGATCCGCCGCGGGCACGGGGTCGCCGTCGGCGGGGTCGGCGGGCGGGCGGCCGGCGCGCCGGACCACCTGGTGCGCGATGTCCCCGGCGCGGGAGGCCGAGGGCGTCCAGGTGACGCGGACCCGCTCCCCGTCGGCGGCGGCCCGGACCCCGGTCGGCGGCAGCGGCGGCAGCGCCCGGCGCCGCTCGCGCAGGCCGGGCAGGTCGGCGGCGAGCGCCGCGGCGTCCTCCAGCTTCCGCCAGGCGGCGTCGGCGTCGCCCCGGTCGGCCAGGTCGCCTGCCTCGGCCAGCAGCCGGGCGGCCGAGGCCACCCGGCCCTGCGCCTCGGCGGTCTCGGGCAGCGTGTCGCCGTCCGGCATGCTCTCGGCGAGCAGGGCCGCGGCGTGCGCCTCCCCGGCGTCCAGCAGCTCGCGCAGCCGCCCGCCGGGGCCGACGGGCGCGCCCCCCTCGCGGCCGATCGCGAACACCAGCCGCCGCGCTTCGCCCGTCTCGAGGCCGAGGCCGCGCACCGCGGCGTCCATGAGCGCCGCGTCGGAGGCGCGCTGGGCGCGGCGCTCGCGCAGCCGCGCGACGAAGTCGTAGGCGAGGAGGTCGTGCAGGAACCCTTCGCGCAGGGCGGCGCGCAGCGCGATGAGGACGGTCTCGGCATGGGTCGCGCTGGTGTCGCGCGGTCTTCGCGCCCACTCCCCGGCGACCCGCTCCAGCGCGCGGCCCGCGCCCGCGGGGTCGATCGGGACGCCGCCCGCCGACACCCCGCCGAAGAGCCGGACGCCGCCGATCCGGTCGCTGCCGAGCAGGAACGCCAGCAGATGGCGGCTGCCCAGGACGTGCAGGGACTCCCGGGCCTTGGCGTAGCCCGGGTAGGGCGCGGCGGCGGGCAGCGGGTCGGGCTCGTGCACCTCGACGCCGTCGATGCGCAGGAGCTGGTTCAACTCGGCGGCCGAGATCCCGCCCGCCTTGCCGATCGCCTCGCACTCGGCGGGCGACAGCAGCTTCAGCGTCCCGGCGGCGTCCAGCAGGCGGGTGCGCACCTCGGCGCGGCGCTGCGCGTTGCGCTCGTCGCCGCCGCGCAGCCGCTGCCGCAGCGGCCCGAGGTCGCCCTGCTCGGCCGCGGTGAACACCCCGGCGAGCTGCCGGTGCTCGGCCTCCAGCCGGTCGATGAGGCGGCGGTACTTGAGCTGGCCGCGCGAGCGCCGCCAGCACTGCCGCACCTCCTTGACCCGGGCGGTGACCGCCTCGGGGGTCAGCGGCTCGGCGAGCGCGTACCTGGCCCGCAGATCCTCCGGAGGCTGGTCCCCCGCCGCGCGGGCGGGGTCCAGCACCCGCTTCTTGTAGTCGTCGTCGAACGACACCGCCCGCGCGCCCGGTCAGCTCACCTGGACGCGGGACAGCGCCGCGCGGGAGGCCTCGACGTCGTCCTCGGTCATCCTGCCGACCTCCACCTGGAGGTCGAGGCGCTCGCCCGTCTCCTTCTCCTCGGCCGTCACGTGCAGGAGGCCGGAGGAGTCGAGGGTGAAGGTGACGGAGATGGGCCAGCCCGCCTGCTTGCCCGACGGGACGCGCACCGAGCCCGTCGCGATCTCGGTGTTGTCCGACGGCTCGGGCGACTCGACCGCGCCCGCCTGCTCCATCACCCGGACGTCGGCGGTGGTCTGCTCGTCGTGCACCGTGAAGAAGTCCGAGGTGCGGCCCGCGGGCAGCTCGTCGTTGGCGTGCACGAGGTGGATGACCTCCTCGGCCTGGGTGTCGCGGTTGAGCACCACGATCCCGAAGCCGCGCGAGGCGACGGTCTTGATCTTGCGGGCGGCTATCTGGCGCTGCTGCTCGGCCGACAGGCCCGCGCGGTTCGCCATCTCCTCGGCCTCCTCGCGGGCGCCCTCCTGGAGCAGCCTCCGGAAGGTCTCCTCGAAGGCGTACAGCGCGGCGCCCTTGGCGACGGCGAGGTCGGGGTCCTGGAGCTTGGGTTCGAGGTCGAGTTCGGCCGACAGCCGCGCGGAGACCGCGGGCATCTTGGTCGAGCCGCCGACGAGCACCAGGTCGTCGTAGTCGGTGACGCCCTTGTTGCGGGCGACCTCGAGGGTCCGGCCGGTGATCTCGATCGTCCGGTCGAGCAGGTCCTTGGTGATCTCCTCGAAGACCTCGCGGGTGATCTCCAGGGTGGCGACCCGGCCGCCGTGCATCACCCGGACGGTGTGCTGGGTGCGCGCGGTCAGCGCCTTCTTGGTCTCCTCGGCGTCGCGCCGCAGCTGCTGCTCGGTGATCTTGTCGTCGAGCGGGTCGCCCGCGTCGGGGTGCTCGGCGGTGAAGCGCTCGGCCAGGTACTCGACCAGGCGGGAGTCCCAGTCTGCGCCGCCCAGCTCGTGGTCGCCGTCGGTGCAGATGACCTCGATGTGGCCGCCGCGCAGCGCGATGACCGTGGTGTCGAAGGTGCCGCCGCCGAGGTCGTAGACGAGGATCGTGCGGTCCCGGTCGGGGTTGAGCACCCCGTAGGTGACGGCCGCGGCGATCGGCTCGGAGATGATGTCGATGACGTTGAGGCCCGCGAGCCTGCCCGCCTTGCGGGTGGCGTCGCGCTCGGCCGCGCCGAAGTACGCGGGCACGGTGATGACGACGTCGCGGGCCACCTCGCCCGTCACCGTCTGGGCGTCGTTGGCGAGCTTCACCAGGACGAACGCCGACAGCTCCTCGGGGTTGTAGCTGAACCCGTGGATCTCGCGCGGCACGTCGCGGCCCATGTCGCGTTTGATCAGGCTGACCACGTTGTCGGGGTCGATCACCGCGGTGTCCTTGGCCGTCGCGCCCACCGCCACGTTGCTGCCGGACTCGAAGTACACGACCGACGGCGTGGTGTCGGTGCCCTCGAGGTTGCGCAGCACGGTCGGCCGGCCCACGTCGTCGATGCTCGCGATGCAGGAGTACGTCGTGCCCAGGTCGATCCCGTATACAGCCATGTCCTTAAGTGTCCTCCGAGCCTGTCGATCAGTTGATGGGTTGAGATGCGCGGTCCGGGTTCCAGCGTTTCGATGACATGTTCGAGTTGCGGTGTGTAGCGTGACGGTCATGTCGCGGATGGTGGCGTTCTCGTTCACGCTCACCCCCACGGCCGCTCAGGAGAGCCTGTTGTGGACCGCCGGGGGGGCCGCCCGTGCCGCCTGCAACAGGGTCTTCGCGCTGGTGAAGGACCGGCTCGCCGCCCGCGGGGATGATCCCGCCGTGGTGGCGCCGTGGTCGCGGTTCGATCTGATCGACGCGGTGAACGCGTGGAAGCGGGAGGTCCTGGGCGCCGAGGGCCGTACCTGGCATCGGGATGTGCCCGCGATGCTGTTCGAGGAGGCCGTCACGGACCCGGCCGCCGGTCCGGTGGCGTTCTCGGCGTCCCGGTCGGGCGGCAGGACGGGGCCGCGGGTGCGGTTCCCGGTGTTCGAGAAGAAGAACCGCACCCCCGACGGCTTCCGGATCCGCAACAACGCCGCGATCAACCTCGCCAGGCAAGGACCCCACCTCCACGACCCTTCAAGGCCCTGAACAGGGCCCCGGACCTGCCGGCAGCGGGCCGGGTCATCAACGCGCGACCCGGGCCCCCGAACGACCGTCCCTCCTCAAAGGGCGCGGGCGCTGTCCGGGGATCGTCAACGGCGCGAACCCCCGCCGCCGTCTGAACCGGACGGCGAGTGGAGGACCCCCGAGAAGGGGGCCGCGCGCAAACGATCAGTTGGTACACAGGCCGTCAGTCTTCCCTGTACTTGCCGACGCGGACTTGCGCTCTGCGCACGACCACCTCCCCGCGGGCGAAGCCGTCCCGGCAGACCTCGACGACCCGGCCGTCGAGTCCTCTGTCGGTGACGGGTTCCACGCCGAGCGGGCGGTGGCGTGCGGAGTCATAGGGTTCGCCGAACTCGACCTCGAAGATCTCGACGCCGGTGCGGCCGAGTGCCTCGGCGAGCTCGTCGCCGATCATGCCGAGGAGGGGGGCGACGTGGGGGCCTTCGGGAGGCTCCAGCTCGGCTCGCCGCACGAGGTCGTACAGTCGATAGAGAGCGGCTCTGACGGGGTCGTGGAGCTGGTCGAGCTCGCCGCGCCGCAGGCGCTCGTTGTCCCGGTGCAGCCGGTCGATGATCTCTTCGCGGTGCCGCGCCCGCTCGTGCTCGCGCCCGATGTTCGCGGACAGCCCGGAAAGGGCCGCGCGGAGGTCGGCCAGGGTGGCCTCGGGCTGGCCCTCGGACTCGCTGTCTGGCGGCCTCTCGCGGGGGGCACCGGGTGTACTGGACACGTTGGAAAACCTTAACGGTCGGTTACCCGCCACGATAGGGCTTCTTGAAGAAGTGACACGTTCGGGTAACAGCACCGAAACGCTCATAGTGCAACAATAAGGGACGGAACGCTTACTGGAGGTGGCCATGCTGCTGCGCATTCGCGTGCGGCTCCCGGATCGGCCGGGATCGCTGGGCAAGGTCGCGCGCACCCTCGGCGCGGCGGGCGCCGACGTCGTGCAGCTGTCCGTGCTGGAGCAGGACGGCGGAAGGGCGCTCGACGACTTCACGGTGTCCTGGCCGACCGGCCTTTCGGCCGACCGGCTCATCGCGGGGCTCGACGCGGTTCCCGGCGTCCAGGTCGAGGGCCTGTGGCCGACGCTCGAGCCGCAGGGCCTGCACCCCGACGTGGCGCTCATCGGGCAGCTCGCGGTCACCCACGCCGACGGCCTGATGATCCTCGCCGACGCGCTGCCCGGGATCCTGTCGGCCGACTGGGCGGGCGTCGTGCACGTTCCGTCGGGCAAGCTCGTGCACGCCAGCCCCGGCGGCGAGACCGCCGAGGCTCCGGCCGACCTTGAGCCGCTGCGCCTGCGCGCCTTCCAGGCCGCCGACGGCACCCAGTTCGGGTTCGTGCCGCTGCCCGCGATCGACATGGCGGTGCTGGTGGCGCGGTCCAACGCGCCGGAGTTCCACACGTCGGAGATGTACCGGCTGGAACAGCTCGTGCACGCGGCCCAGGCCGTGCTCGGCGACCGGCTCTCGCTGCTGGGCTGAGCGGCCCGGCGGGAGCGCCCGGGTCAGGACCGCATCGGCGCGTTGCCGATCGCGGTCGTGTTGCTGTGCCCGATCGGGCCCTTCGCGTCGTAGACCACGCAGTGCCCCGCGGCGATGCCGTCGGCCGAAAGGTGGCCGCCCGCCTCCAGGCCGATGACGTCGCCCTCGGGCAGCCGCGCGAGGTGCAGCGTGTAGTCGGCGTTGATGAAGGCGAGGTCGCCCGCCCCCCAGTGGGTGAGGGGGCTGGCGAGGTCCGCGGCGAGGACGGCCCGGACGAACGGGCTGAGCGGCTCCGCGTCGACCAGGGCGCGGATGTCGCGGACCCAGGCCCGGCGCGGCGCGGCGCCGGAGGACTGCCAGGAGCCCTCGTCGGCGGGCCACATCTGCATCGGCATGGGCGTCCCGTCGAGCGACGGGCCTTCACCGGGCGGCGGCACGTCCCAGGCGGGGCGCTCCCAGCCGCCGCCCGCCGCGGGCTGGGCGCCCGCGCGCAGCAGCACGCAGCTCGCCCGGGCGACGGGTCCGGCGGGGCCGCTGACGACGGCGTCGACGACCCGGATGCGGCGGCCCTCCCGGACGGGGGTGGCGGTCACGCGCAGCGGGACGAAGCCGGTGTTCTTGAAGAGGTCCACGGTGACGCGGGCGGGCCGGAGGCCTTCGCCGAAGCCGGCGCGCTCGATCGCCCGGGCGGCGAGGCCGCCGAGGACGCGGCCGTGCAGCATGTCGGCCGACCAGGGGCTGCGGGCGGGGGGCAGGGGCAGCAGATCGTCGCCTGCGGTGCTGAAGAACGGTTCCACCCGGGCCATCATGCCCTGACCGAATGCGATTCGGGTAGTGCTGTGGTTCGGGTAGTGCGGGTGTCCGTGAAGCGGGGATTTACGGCCTCCGGCGCCACCGCGCCGCGGCGCCGGATGGCCGTATACCCGAGAACCTACGGGCTCGGGGTGATCGTTTCCGTTTCTCTGCGGTGAATTCGCGGTTACGTGACCAATGGGAGACATGGGCGGTGGCTGTTAAGCTGTCGGCCAAGCGCTTGCTAGGTCAGTGGAATCGCCGATGGAGGTCACCGATGGACTGGGCGGTCACCGAGGAGCGGCGGGAGCTCGCCGCGGTCGTGCGGCGGCTGCTCGCCGACCACGCCCCCGACGCGGTCGTGCGCGGGCTCATGGAAGGCCCGACCGGGCACGCCCCCGCCCTGTGGGCGCGGCTGGCCGATCTCGGGCTCCAGGGCCTCGCCGTCCCGGAGGAGCACGGCGGTGCCGGATGCGGTTTCGCCGAACTCGCCGTCGTCCTGGAAGAACTCGGGCGCACCCTGCTGCCGTCGCCGTTCCTGCCGTCGGCGGTCCTCGCCGTGCAGGCGCTGCTGGCCGCCGACGACGCCGAAGCGGGCGCCGCGTACCTGCCGGGCATCGCCGACGGGAGCCTCATCGCCACGGTCGCGCTGCCGATGGGCGACGGGACGGGCGCCGGGATCGAGGCGGAGGCCGCCGACGGGGGAGCGTTCCTGCTCACCGGGACCGCGGACCTCGTCCTGGAGGCCCAGGTCGCCGATCTCGTCCTGGTGGCCGCGCGGACGCCGTCCGGGCCGTCCCTGTGCGCGGTCCGCACCGGTGCCCCGGGCGTCACGGTCACGCCGCTGCCCACCCTCGACCAGACCCGCAGGCTCGCGCGCGTCGGCCTCGACCGCGCGGAGGCCGCGCTGGTCGGCGCGGAGGGGGAGGCCGACCGGGTGCTCGCCCGCGTCCGCGACCTCGCCGAGATAGCGCTGTCCGCCGAGGCGCTCGGCGGCGCCCAGCACTGCCTGGACTCCTCGGTCGCCTACGCCAAGGTCCGCCACCAGTTCGGCAAGCCGATCGGATCCTTCCAGGCGATCAAGCACAAGTGCGCCGACCTGCTCATGATCATCGAGTCGGCCCGCTCGGCCGTCGCCTACGCCGCGGGCACCGCGGACGCCGCCCCGCCCGCCGACCTCGCCGTCACCGCCTCCCTCACCAAGGCGCACACCGCCGACGCCTACTTCACCGCCGCCTCCGAGATGATCCAGATCCACGGCGGCCTCGGCTTCACCTGGGAGCACGACGCCCACCTGCACTTCAAACGCGCCAAGTCCACCCAGCTCCTCTTCGCCACCCCCACCGCACACCGCGCGCGACTGGCCGAGCACCTGGCGCTCTAGGGCCGGGGCGCGTACATGATGAGGGTGACGCCGGCGAGGCAGACGAGGGCGCCGGCCAGGTCGTAGCGGTCGGGGCGGAAGCCGTCGAAGGCCATGGCCCAGGCGAGGGAGCCGGCGATGAAGACACCGCCGTAGGCGGCGAGGACGCGGCCGAAGTTCTGGTCGGGCTGGAAGGTGGCGGCGAAGCCGTACAGGCCGAGCGCGAGGATCCCCGCGCCCGTCCACAGCGGCCCGCGGTTCTCCCGCACGCCCTGCCAGACGAGCCACGCCCCGCCGATCTCCGCGACGGCGGCGAGCAGGAACAGGACGATCGAGCGCACGGTGGTCATGGGCGCGGAGTCTAGGACGGTCAGTCGATGGGGACGTCCTTGAACGTCCCGAAAGGCCCGGCGTCGAAGGTGACGGACGTGGTGGCCGCCGGAGGCGTCGGAACGTAGAAGAACCCCCGGTTGGCGGTGTCGGGGGCGACGAGGAAGGCGGTCTCCCCGGGGTCGGCGAAGAGCGTCCGCACCGGGCTCTCCGGGCCGAGGCGGACGCTGCCGTACCGCACGCCGGTGGACGGGTCGAGGACGGTGAACCCGCCGAACTCGCCGCCGTTGACGCCCCAGTAGCTGTTCAGCGTCTCCGTGAGGGGGTCCGGGCCGAGGTTGGTGATGTCGAAGACCGCCACCAGGTAGGCGCCGTCCCGGTAGAACGGCTTGACGTCGATCCTGCGCCGCGTCTTGAAGCCGAGCACGTCGACGTCGGCCTCCCTGGACGCGACGACCGGGCCGTCCACAGCGTGGAAGGGCGCGTTGACCGCGGGGGGCGGCTCCTGCGGGCGCAGGTCGTAGGAGACCTCGACGCGGCGGTTGCGGGCCCGCGCCTCGGCGGCGGCCGCCCCGCTCGGCCGCACCGCGGGGTCGGTCTCTCCCACGCCCTTGGCCAGGTACTTCCAGCCGTCGCCGAGCCGGTTCTTCAGCTCCTTGAGCACGGCGTCGGCGCGGCGCCGCGACAGGTCGAGGTTGTGCGCGGGGGCGCCCGTGTCGTCGGTGTGGCCGGTGATCGAGAGCTGGACGTCGGCGCGCGCCTCGATCTCGGCGGCGACGTCGTCGAGGATGTCGCGGGCGCGCGGTGACAGCTTCGCGGAGTCGATGGTGAACAGGACGTCGGTGCGCAGGCCCACCTCCTCGCCGTCCGGGCCCTTCCTGGTGGACTTGACGTCGGTCTCGGTCAGCCCGACCAGCGCGCGGGGCTCGGCGTTCTCCGGCTCCCCGGTGCCCTCGCGCAGCGGGAACGCGTACGTCTGCCCGCCGACCTGGTCGGTGGGCAGGGCAGGGGCGGGCGGGGCACTCGGTCCGGGCGTCCCGGCGCCGTCCGCGACGGGGATGCCGGTGAACTCCCCGGCCGTGGTGTTCGTGAGGACCGTCAGCGCGTCCAGGTCCGCGGGCAGCGCGGGGAAGGCGAGTACGTGCTCGTAGCGGACGCCCGGCCGGTAGAGGGTCTGCCGCGGGTCCGAGCCGAGCTGGAGGCCGCGCGCGTCGCGCAGCGGAAGGTAGGCCTGCCCGCCCACGGGGTCCAGCAGCGTCAGCGACATGTGGGCCCGGTTCGCGATGGCCGCGGCGAGGTCCGGGAACGCGGGCCGCTCCGTCAGGTTGGTGACGTAGAAGCGCAGCAAGGACCGGTCGGCGTAGCGCTCGACCGCCCCGACCTCCAGCCGGATCCGGACGGGGTCCACCGGCCCCGTCCACCCCTCCTTGGCGTAGACGACCGGCGCGGGGGAGGCGGAGGCCCCCGGCGCCGCCTCGGACGTCCGCGCCCCCTCGGGCTCCCCTCCGTCACTGCATCCGGCGACGACCAGGGCCACGGACAGGACGAGGGCGGTCTTCCGAAGGGAGCGCACGAGCCACAGCGAACCATTACGTTCCGCGCATTTCAACCATGCGGCCGGCTTCCGCACCGATCGGTCCGCCGGCGGCCCCGCGTCGAGGCGGGGCCGCGGGACAGAGGGGTCAGCCGTAGCGCTTCATCTCGTGGAAGAAGTTCGGGATGGTGGTGAGGTCGCCGGAGGCGGTGACCTGGGTGTGCACGTAGCGGGCCACCGCGAGGTCGAGGACGCCGAGGCCGAAGGGCGAGAAGATCACGGGGCGGTCGGCCGGGGGCGTGGTCTCGCCGGTGAGGACGTCGTAGAGGGTGCCGTCGACGAAGTCGCGGTTACCGGTCCGCTGCTCGGCCAGGTGCGGGGAGGTGTTGGCCTTGAGGCAGTGGTCGACGTCGTCGACGATGTTGTAGGCCGACAGGATGATCTCCGGCGAGAAGTCGCGCAGGGAGACGTGCAGGACCAGCGGGTTGTGCGCGAGCAGCGCGGGGTCGAGGATGTGCGGCTCGCCCGCGACGGTCGCCAGCACGATGAGGTCGCTGGAGGTCAGCAGGGACTCGACGGTGTCGTGGATCGTCACCTGGCCCTTCTCGGTGCGCTCCAGGTAGCCCTTGAACCCCTCGGCGTGCTCGGCCGACAGGTCGAAGACGCCCAGCTCGTCGAACTCGAGGCCGTTGCCCACGAGGTAGGTGTGCAGGTAGCGGGCGATGAGGCCGACGCCGACGAAGCCGACCTTGCGCGGGGTCACGCCGCGCTTCTCGGCGAGGGTGACGGCGGCGAGGGCGGCGCTGGCGGCGGTCCGCGCCGCGCTGATGATGCTGCTCTCCAGGCAGGCGAACGGGTAGCCGGTCCGCGTGTCGTTGAGGATGAGCACGGCGCTCGCGCGCGGGATGCCGTCGGCGACGTTGTCGGGGAAGCTGGAGATCCACTTCATGCCGTGCGCGTTCACCTCGCCCTTGACGCTGGCGGGCAGCGCGATGATCCGGCTGTTGGGCCGGTCGGGGAAGCGCAGGAAGTAGCTGTCCGGGTTGACGGTCTGGCCCTCGCCGTGCAGCCGGTAGGCGGCCTCGATCATGGCAGTCACCTGGCGCTCCCGTCCGTGGAGGGCGTTGTGTACCTGCTCCCCGGAGATGACGGAGAACTGGGGGGTCTGGCTCATGCGGAGGGCTCCTAGGAGATCGAAGGGGACGGCGCCGGGGAGGCGGTACCGGGGGAAAGGAGAAGGCGGGTTCCCTGGGGGGAGGGGAACCCGCCGGTCTGGGGGAGGAGGTTCAGGGAAGGTCGAGGGTACCGAAGTACTCCTTGAGCCAGCCCTCCTCGTAGATGGAGTCCAGGTAGCGCTCGCCGAGATCGGGCGAGACGGCGACCGCGATGGGCTCCTCACCGGGGTACTTCTCGTTCAGCCAGTGCATGGCCCCGCTGACGACGGTGCCGGTGGAGCCGCCGAACAGGAAGCCGGACCCGGCGAGCCGGTGGCAGGTGCGGATGGTGTCGGGCTCGGCGACGTGCACGACGTCGTCGATGTAGGACTCGTCGACGAGCGCCGGACGGGTGCTCGTGCCGAGGCCGGGCACCATGCGCCGTTCCGGGATGCCGCCGAAGGTGACCGACCCGACCGCGTCGATCGCCACGATGGTGACGGGCCGGTTGTGCTCCTTGAAGTAGCGGGCGCAGCCCATAAGGGTGCCGGTGGTGCCCGCGCCGACGAAGAGCACGTCGAGGTCGGGGAAGGCGCGCGCGATCGCCGGGGCGGTGTGCCGGTAGTGGGCGCGCCAGTTGTTGGGGTTGGCGTACTGGTTGAGCCAGACGTAGCGGCCGCCGGACTCGACGAGACCGCGCACGTAGCGGATCCGGCTCTCCAGGTAGCCGCCGTTGGCGTCCTTCTCGTCGATGACGCGGACCTCCGCGCCGAGCGCGCGCATCACCTGCTGGGACGTGGTGTTGCAGCGCGGATCGGTGACGCACAGGAAGCGGTAGCCCTTGGCCGAGGCGATCATGGCGAGCGCGATGCCCAGGTTGCCCGACGACGACTCCACCAGCACCGAGTCCGGCCCGATCAGTCCGCCGCGCTCCGCGGCGGAGATCATCTCCGCCGCGGCCTTGAGCTTCACCGAGCCGGCGAAGTTGAACCCCTCGCACTTCAGGAACAGCGGGGCACCCAGCACGGATCGTAGATCGACGTACAGGTCCTCGACGTTGAACTCCTGCGGGGAGCTGATAATAGGCACGTTGCCGACACCCTCTGTATGACAACTAACCGAACGTTGGTGGACAGTGACTGCCGTCCCCGGGGTGACGGGCCTTGCTCGAATCCGGGCCGCGCGCCTTCAGCCGAAATTCTCTGGCCATTCATCCCCGTGGCTGAATTAGCTCAGACCTGCCCTTGGTCTGTGCGGCATTCGGAGAATCCGGGCTCCTTAGAATCTTTCGGTGACTCCCATCACCATGGCCGTGATTACCGTACAGTAGGGCAAGTTGGCAGGCAAGCCCAGACTGTCCACTAAAGTACTCAAAATCGGCTAATGACGCACGGGATGTAGGAGCGGATTCGTGACGATCTTGGATGGTCTGCTCGAACTCGAAGCACTGCCGGAGCTGAAGATCTCCTCGGCCGAGATCGACCGGGCGCGCAAGCTCGCGCTGAGCCGTGCGCACGAGGTCGACCTGGCCGACGCCGTGATCACCCGGGTGGAGCGCATCGCCGCAGGCGGTGACCGTCCCGCGGTCCGCGACGAGGTCCGTGCGCTCAGCTACGCCGAACTCGCCGTGGAGGCCCGGCGGATCGCCGCGCTGCTGGCCCGCGAGGGGGTCGGCCCGAACCAGGTCGTCGCCGTCGGCGGTGTACGCAGCGTGACCGTCATCGCCGCCTTCCTCGCCCTCGAACTGCTCGGCGCCCAGTACGTCCCGGCCGACACGACCTGGCCCGCCAAGCGCGTCGCCGACGTGCTGGCGCAGGCCGGCGCGGCGCTGCTGTTCAACACCGACCGGGGCGAGGTCACGCCCGTGCTCGCCGAAGGCGCCGCCGCGGCCGGGGTCCGCGTGGTGCGCGCGCACGAGGCCGCGGGCGTCGCGCCGTGGGAGGGCGAGGCCCGCCTCGACGGCCTGGCCCAGCCCAGGTACGTACTGTTCACCTCGGGCTCGACGGGCAAGCCGAAGGGCGCCGTGGTCGAGCATCAGGGCATGGTGAACCACCTGTGGGCCAAGATCGTCGACCTTGACATGACCGACCGGGACGTGGTCGCCCAGACCGCCCCGCTCGGCTTCGACATCTCGATCTGGCAGATGCTCTGCCCGCTGGTCAACGGCGGCCAGGTGCACGTCATCAGCGACGAGGTGTCCTATGACTCGGTGGCCTTCGCCGCCGCGGTCGACGGCCAGGGCATCACCATCGTCGAACTGGTCCCGACCATGGTCAGGCTGCTGCTGGACGACCTGGCGGCGGCCGACGCCGAGGGGGGCCTCGCGGGCCTGCGCTGGATGCTGGCGACCGGCGAGGAGCTGCCGACCGAGGTGGCCCGCCGCTGGCTGCTGGAGATGCCGCAGGCGGGCCTGGTCAACGCCTACGGTCCGACCGAGTGCTCCGACGACGTCACCCACCACATCGTCACACTGAGTGATCTTGAGCTGCTGCGGCTGCCGATCGGCACCCCCGTGGTGAACACCGACCTGTACGTCCTGCGCGCGGAGGACGACGGCTGGTACGCGTGCGAGCCAGGGGAGACGGGCGAGCTGTTCGTCGGTGGCCACGGGGTCGGCCGTGGGTACCTCGGCGACCGCGAGCGCACGTGTGACGCTTTCTTTCGATCTCCTTTCGGCACGTCTCTGACCAGCCGTCTCTACCGGACGGGCGACGCGGTGAAGGTCCTGCCGCAGGGGGCGCTGCAGTACCTGGGCCGGGTCGACCGCCAGGTGAAGATCGCCGGGGTCCGGATGGAGCTGGGCGAGATCGAGGCGGTGCTCCAGCGGCACCCGAGCGTCGGCGCGGTGGCCGTGGTGGTGCACGACTTCGGCACGGCGCGGTAACGGCCCGATAGCCGTCCAGAGAAGCCTTGTCACCAGTGGATCGCCCGGGCCGTAACCGGGCGGTCACGTTCCCCGTTTCTTGTCACGGAGGTGAGCAACCGTGCCCGTTAAGTTCCGCTTATGGGAGGATTGCGAAGCATGGGATGCCCTGGTTGACTGTGCTTCCGCTACTGAAAAGTAGTGCAACAAGGGGGCTTCACGGGCGCGTGCGATCGTCGGCGGGCAAAGACGGGGATCGCAGGAGCATTGTGAGACGTTGCGGGAAAGGGGCCGGCACCCGGTTTTCTGATTGGTAATTCTGTGTCTTGAGAACTCCACCTCCCGCGCCTGCGAAAGCCATTCTTCATGTCGTCTTCAGAGTTCCTCCCCCTGTCCGCGGCACAGCAGTCGGTCTGGTATGCGCAACAACTCAGCCCGGAAACTCCGATCTGCGTGGCGCAGTACATCGAGATCGAGGGCGACTTCGATCCGGAGTTGTTCGACAAGACGGTCAGGATCGGCGCGCACGAGGGCGAGGCGCTGTGGTTCCGGCTGGTGGAGAAAGACGGAATTCCCTATCAGGCACTTGACGCGGCGCCCGAGGCGATGCGGCAACTCGATTTCAGCGGCGAACCCGATCCCCGGGCCGCCGCCGCGGCCTGGATCGACCGGGAGGTGCACAGCCCGTTCGACCTGATGGGACCCGAGCTGTACGTCAGCCGGGTCCTGCGCCTCGCGCCCGACCTGCACTGGTGGTTCATGCGGGGCCACCACATCATGATCGACGGCTACACGGGCGCGTTCCTCAACCGCCGAGGCTCGGAGGTCTACGCGGCGCTCGCCCGGGGCGAGGAGTACGTGCCGCAGAGGCACGGGGACTACCGCGCGCTGCTGGCCGAGGAGGAGGCCTACCGCGCGTCGGAGAGGTTCGCGGCCGACCGCGCCTACTGGACCGAGCGGTTCGCCGACCGCCCCGACGTCGTGGGCCTCACCGAACGGGTCGCGGCCCCCACCGACCGGTACCTGCGCCGGACGGTCATGCTCGGCGAGACCGAGACCAAGGAGGTCGCCGCGGGCGCCCGGCGGCTGCGCACCGCGACCCCGGGCCTGGCCATCGCCGCGACCGCCGCGCTCGTCGCCAAGACCACCGGGGCCGAGGACGTCGTCCTGGGCATCGCCGTGTCCGGCCGGGTGACGAAGCTGGCCCGCGAGACGCCCACCCACATGGCGTCGATCCTGCCGCTGCGGGTGACCGTGCGGCCGGAGATGACGGTCGAGGAGCTGACCCGGCAGGCGTCCCGCGCCACCGCCCGGCTGCTGCGCCATCAGCGGTACCGGCGCGAGGACCTCGTGCGCGACCTCAAACTGGTCGGCCGGCGCATCCACGGGCCGGTCGTCAACATCATGCCGTACGACTACACGGCCGACTGGGGCGGACTGCGCGCCACCCAGCACCCGCTGAGCAACGGCCCCGTCGAGGACCTCGCCATCGCGATCTTCGACGCGGCCGACGGCAGGGGCGCCAGGATCGACTTCGACGCGCACCCCGAGCTGTACACCGACGCCGAGGTCGCCGCCCACCAGGACCGGTACGTCCGGCTGCTCAAGGCGATGGCCGAGGTCGACCCCGGCACCCGCATCGGCGCGCTCGACCTCCTCGACGAGGCCGAGCGCGACCTCGTCCTGCGCGGGTGGAACGACACCGGCCTCGAGGTCGCCGCGTCGACCGTGCCCGCCCTGTTCCGCGCCCAGGTCGAGCGGACCCCGCACGCGACCGCCGTGAGCGACGCCGCGTCTTCGCTGACCTACCGCGCGCTGGACGAGCTGTCCGACAGGCTCGCCAGAAGGCTCCGCGCAGACGGGGCCAGGCCCGGCTCCGTCGTGGCGATCTCGCTGCCGCGCACCGCGGACCTCGCCGTCGCGGCCCTCGCGGTGCTCAAGGCGGGCGCCGCCTACCTGCCCATCGACCCGGCCTACCCGGCCGACCGCATCGCGTTCATGCTCGCCGACGCCGCGCCCGCCGCGGTCATCGCCGAGACCGCGGCGCACCTGCCCGAGGGCACCGCGATCCTCGGCCCCCGTGAGGGCCTCGACGGCGCGGATCTGGCCGGCCCCTGCCCGCACCCGCTCGACGCCGCGTACGTCATCTACACCTCCGGCTCGACCGGCCGGCCCAAGGGCGTCGTCGTCACGCACGCCAACGCCGTCGACTTCTGCGCGTGGGCGGCCCGCGACTTCGGGCCCGCACGGCTGCGGCACGTGCTGTGGTCGACCTCGCTCAACTTCGACGTGTCGGTCTTCGAGTGGCTCGTGCCGCTCACCGTCGGCGGCCGGGTCGAGGTCGTCCGGGACCTGCTGGAGCTGGCCGAGCGCGGCGGCTGGCGCGGCTCGCTGCTGTCCGGCGTGCCGTCGGCGATGGCCGCGGTGCTGTCCCAGGGCAGCCTCGACCTCGCCGCGGGCGACGTGGTGCTCGCGGGCGAGGCACTGCCGCCGCAGCTGGTCAAGCGGCTGCGCGCGCTCGTCCCGGACGCGCGGATCTCCAACATCTACGGGCCGACCGAGGCGACCGTCTACACGGTCGGCTGGTACGACGACGGCAACCCCGAGGGGATCGCGCCGATCGGCAGGCCGCTGGCCAACACCCGCGCCTACATCCTCGACGCCGGGCTGCGGCCGGTGCCCGTCGGCGTCGCGGGCGAGCTGTACCTCGCGGGCGAGGGCCTCGCGCGCGGCTACCTGAACCGGCCCGCGCTCACCGCGGACCGGTTCGTCGCGTGCCCGTTCGGCGACGGCGAGCGGATGTACCGCACCGGCGACCTCGCGCGCTGGAACGCGGCAGGAGACATCGAGTACCTCGGCAGGCTCGACCACCAGGTCAAGGTCCGCGGGTTCCGGATCGAGCTGGGCGAGATCGAGGCGGCGCTCGCCGCGCACCCCGAGGTCGCGCAGGCCGTCGCGGTCGCCCGCGAGGACGCGGGGCACACCCGGATCGTCGGCTATGTCGTACCGGTGCCCGGCGCGGCGCTGGACACCGGGCGCATCCGCAGGTTCGTCGCGGGACGGCTGCCGGAGTACATGGTCCCGGCCGCGATCCTCGCCCTCGGCGCGCTGCCGCTCAACCCCAACGGCAAGCTGGAGCGGGCCGCGCTGCCCGCGCCGGACTTCACCGCCCCCGCCAAGGAGGGGCGCGGCCCCCGCGACCGCACCGAGGAACTGCTCTGCGGGGTGTTCCGCGAGGTGCTCGGGGTGCGCGAGGTCGGCATCGACGACAACTTCTTCGAGCTCGGCGGCGACTCCCTCCTCGCGACGCGGGCCGTCGCCAGGATCCGCGCCGCGACCCGCTCGGAGCTGTCGATCCGCGCGATGTTCCACGCGCCGACCGTCGCCGAGCTGGCCGCTCAGCTCGGCCGGGCCGAAGCCGGGGCCGCCGAGCGGCCGCCGCTCACCGCGGTCCTGCGGCCCGAGCTGGTGCCGGTCTCCTACGCCCAGCAGCGGCTGTGGTTCCTCGCCCAGCTCGAAGGGCCGTCGGCGACCTACAACATGCCGATCCCGCTGCGGCTCACCGGCGCGCTCGACCTCGCGGCGGTCCGCGCGGCGCTGCGCGACGTCGCCGACCGGCACGAGTCGCTGCGCACGGTCTTCACCGAGCGGGGCGGCGCGCCGTTCCAGCGGGTGCTGCCCGGCGCCGAGGTGCCCCTGACCGTCGCCGAGGCCGACCCCGACGAGCTGGTCGGCCTGCTCTACATGGCCGCCACCCGCGGGTTCGACCTCGCCGCGGAGATCCCGCTGCGCGCGCACGTCTACCGGCTCGGGCCGCAGGAGCACGTGCTGCTGCTGGTGATGCACCACATCGCGGGCGACGGCTGGTCCCTGGCGCCGCTGGCCAGGGACGTCATCACCGCCTACGCCGCACGGGCGGGGGGCGCCGCGCCGGAGTGGGCGCCCCTGCCCGTCCAGTACGGGGACTACGCGCTGTGGCAGCGCGAGCTGTTCGGCAGCGAGGACGACCCCGACAGCCTCATCTCCCGGCAGATCAGGTTCTGGACGCGGGAGCTGGCCGGGCTGCCCGACCAGCTCGTCCTGCCGACCGACCGGCCGCGGCCGGAACGCGCCTCCTACCGGGGCGGGCGCACCGCGTTCACGGTGTCCGCCGAGACCGCGGCGGGCCTCCAGGAACTCGCGCTGTCCGCGCACGGCAGCCTCTTCATGGTCCTCCAGGCGGCATTGGCCGCCCTGCTCACCCGGCTCGGCGCGGGCACCGACATCCCGCTCGGCTCGCCCATCGCCGGCCGCACCGAAGAGGCGCTGGACGACCTGGTCGGCGTGTTCGTCAACACCCTCGTACTACGTACCGACACCTCGGGCGACCCGACGTTCGCCGAACTCCTGGACCGCGTCCGCGACGCGGACCTCGCCGCCTACGCCCACCAGGAGCTGCCTTTCGAGCGGCTCGTGGAGGTGCTGAACCCGGCCCGCTCGCTGGCCAGGCACCCGCTGTTCCAGGTGATGCTGACACTCCAGAACAACCCGGCGGCCCGGGTCGAGCTGGCCGGGATGACGGTCGAGGTCGAGGACGTCGACCCGGGCGTCGCCAAGTTCGACCTGGAGTTCCTGCTGGAGGAGGCGCCGGGCGGCGGACTCACCGGCACCCTGGAGTACGCCCGCGACCTGTTCGACGCCGACACCGCCGCCGACCTGTGCCGCTGGTTCCTGCGCGTGCTCGACGCGGCCGTCGCGGATCCGTCGGCGCACATCGGCGCGGTCCGGCTGCCGGAGGCCGACGCGCTGCTGCTGCGCACCCCCGCGCCCGCGCCTGCCCGGCCCGCCGCCGGGCAGGACAAGCGGCTCGTCGCCTACGTGGTGCCCGCGCCCGGCCACACGATCAGCTCCGAGGAGCTGCGCGCGTTCGTGCTGGAGCACCTGCCGAAGGCGATGGTCCCGGCCGCCGTCATGGTGATGAACGAGCTGCCGCTGACCGCCAACGGCAAGGTCGACACCAAGAACCTGCCCAAGCCCGAGCTGGGCTCCGGCGCCGTCGCCTACCGCGCGCCCGCGAACGAACGGGAGAGGGTCCTCGCCGGGATCGTCGGGGAGCTGCTGGGGGTCGCGGACGTCGGCGCGGACGACGACTTCTTCGCGCTCGGCGGCAACTCGCTGCTGGCGATGCGGGTCGTCGCGCGGGCCAGGGTCGCGTTCGGCGTGGAGCTGTCGGTGCGCGCGCTGTTCGAGGACCCGACGGTCGCGGCGCTCGCCCGGCACGTCGAGAAGGCGGCTCCGGCGCGGGCCGCGCTGGTGCCGGCCGCGCGGCCCGCGGAGATCCCGCTGTCCTACGCCCAGCAGCGGCTGTGGTTCCTGGCGAAGTTCGAGGGGCCGTCGGCGACGTACAACATGCCGCTCGCGCTTCGGCTCACCGGCCGGATCGACCCCGCGGCGCTCCAGGACGCGCTCACCGACGTGGTCGCTCGGCACGAGTCGCTGCGCACGATCTTCCCCGACTCCGGCGGCACCCCGAGGCAGCAGATCCTCACCGCCGCCGTCGCCCGGCCGCAGCTGGAGACGGTCGCGACGACCGAGGCCGCGCTGCCGATGGAGCTCGCCCGGGTCGCGGGCCGCCCGTTCGACATCTCGGCGGAGCCGCCGCTGCGCGCGCACCTGCTGTCGCTGTCCGCGGAGGAGCACGTCGCGGTCCTGGTGATGCACCATGTCGCGACCGACGGCTGGTCGCTCGCGCCGCTGGCCAGGGACGTCATCACCGCCTACACCGCACGGGTCTCCGGAGCGGCCCCGGAGTGGGCGCCCCTGCCCGTCCAGTACGCCGACTACACACTGTGGCACCAGGCGCTGCTGGGGTCCGAGGACGACCCGGCGAGCCTGCTCTCGCGGCAGCTCGCCTATTGGAAGGACACCCTCGCCGGGCTGCCCGACCAGCTCGACCTGCCCGCCGACCGGCCCAGGCCGGAGGAGGCGACGTACCGGGGCGGGACCGTCCGGTTCACCCTCCCGGCCGAGGTGCAGCGCGCGGTCGCCGACCTCGCGGCGGCGACCCAGGCGTCGCCGTTCATGATCGCCCAGGCCGCCTACGCGGTCCTGCTGTCGCGGCTCGGCGGGGGCGAGGACATCCCCGTCGGCTCGCCGATCGCGGGACGCACCGACGAGGCGCTCGACGACCTGGTCGGCATGTTCGTGAACATGCTCGTGCTGCGCACCGACGTCTCGGGCGATCCGACGTTCCGGGAGCTGGTCGGCCGGGTCAGGGAGACCGACCTCGCGGCCTACGCCCACCAGGACGTGCCCTTCGAGCGGCTGGTCGAGGTGCTGAACCCGGCGAGGCACATGGGCCGCCACCCGCTGTTCCAGAACGGGCTGACCTTCCAGAACAACCCCGAGGCGAGGCTCGAACTCGACGGTTTCACCGCGGAGCCCGAGCCGCTGCACGCCGCGGTGTCCCGGTTCGACCAGCTCCTCATGCTCACCGAGAAGTTCGGGCCGGACGGGTCGCCCGCGGGGTTCGACGGCGAACTCGAGTACGCGCTCGACCTCTACGACCCGGCCACGGCCCGCACCTTCGTCACCCGGTTCGAGCGGCTCCTCACCGGTCTCCTCAGCGCCCCGGACGCGCCCATCGGGGACGCGCCGCTCCTGGCCGCCGACGAACCGGCGCTCCTCGACCTCTGGGCGGGCGGCGACCTCGCCGCGGACGGTGCCACGACCCTGCACGCGGTGTTCGAGCGGCGCGCCGCCGAGACGCCGGACGCCCCGGCCGTCACCTACGAAGGCGCGACGCTCACCTACGGGGAGCTGAACGCGGCGGCCAACCGGCTCGCGCACCGCCTCATCGCGCTCGGCGCGGGCCCCGAGCGGTTCGTGGCGCTGCGCCTGCCGCGCTCGGCGCGGCTCGTCGTGGCGGTCCTCGCGGTGCTGAAGACCGGCGCGGCCTATGTGCCGATCGACCCGGACTACCCCGAGGAGCGCATCGCCTACACGCTGGAGGACTCCGCCCCGGTCTTCACCGTGGACGAGGAGCTGCTGGCCTCCGCGGATCTTGAAGGGTCTTCGGCTGAGGCGCCCTCGGGGAATCCGCGCGTGGAGATGTCCCCGGACCACCCGGCGTACGTCATCTACACGTCGGGTTCGACGGGCGAGCCGAAGGGCGTCGTGGTGCCGCACCGCAACGCGGTCCGGCTGATGCGTTCCACGGAGCACTGGTTCGGGTTCGGCCCCGACGACGTGTGGACGCTGTTCCACTCTTACGCGTTCGACTTCTCCGTCTGGGAGCTGTGGGGGCCGCTGCTGTACGGCGGCCGCCTCGTCGTGGTGCCTTACGCGGTCACCCGCTCGCCCGGCGAGTTCCTCGACCTGCTCGCGGCCGAGCGCGTCACCGTGCTCAACCAGACGCCGTCGGCGTTCTACCAGCTCATGGCCGCGGACGACGGCCGTGATCTGGCGTTGCGCCATGTGGTGTTCGGCGGCGAGGCCCTGGAGCTGAAGCGCCTCGCCGGCTGGTACGCGCACGGCCGTCCCGCGGTTCTGGTGAACATGTACGGCATCACCGAGACGACCGTCCATGTCTCCTATGTCGCCCTGGACGCGGAGTACTGCGCGACCGCGCCCGGCTCCGTCATCGGCACCGGCATCCCCGATCTCGGCGTCCGGGTGCTCGACGCGCGGCTGCGGCAGGTCCCGCCCGGCGTCGTCGGCGAGCTGTACGTGTCGGGCGCGGGCCTGGCCCGCGGCTACCACGGACGGGCCGGCCTGACCGCGTCCCGGTTCGTCGCCGACCCGTACGGGCCGCCCGGTACCCGCATGTACCGCACCGGCGACCTCGCCCGGTGGCGGACGGGAGGGGCCCTGGAGTACCTGGGGCGCGCCGACGACCAGGTGAAGATCCGCGGCTTCCGCATCGAACTGGGCGAGATCGAGGCGGTGCTCGCCGCGCACGGGGCGGTCACCGACGTCGCCGTGGTCGTCCGCGAGGACAGGCCGGGCGACAAGCGGCTCGTCGCCTACGCGGCCGGAGACGGCGTGGAGGCCGCCGCGCTGCGCGCGTTCGCCGCCGAGCGGCTGCCCGCGCACATGGTGCCCGCCGCGGTGGTCCCGCTGGCGGCGCTGCCGCTCACCGGCAACGGCAAGCTCGACCGGCGTGCGCTGCCCGCGCCCGTCATCGAGGCCGGCGCGGGCCGCGCCCCGGCGTCCGAGCGCGAGGAGGTCTTCGCCGACCTGTTCTCCGAGGTCCTCGCCCTGCGTGCCAGGCCCGGCGCCGACGACGGCTTCTTCGACCTCGGCGGCGACTCGATCATCGCGATCCAGCTCGTCTCCCGGGCCCGCCACCGCGGCCTCGTGGTGACGCCGCGCGAGGTGTTCCAGCACCAGACCGTCGCGGCCCTCGCCGCGCTGGCCCGCGACGCCGCCGACGACGACACCGTCGAGACCGAGCCGGAGGGCGCGGGGATCGGCCCGGTGCCCCTGACCCCGATCATGGCCTGGCTGCGCGAGCGCGGCGGTGACATGTCCGGATTCCACCAGGCGTTCGCGCTGCGCGTGCCCGGCGGACTCGGCGAGGCGCACCTCGTGCGCGCCCTCCAGGCCGTGCTCGACCGGCACGACATGCTCCGGCTGCGGCTCGACGACTGGCAGCCGGTCGTCCGCCCGGTCGGCGAGGTCGGCGCCGCCGCCCTCGTCCGCCGCGTCGAGGTCGCGCCCGCCGCCGACTACCGGGCCGAACTCGACGCCGCGGTCACCCGCGCCGCCGCCGAACTCGACCCCGAGGCGGGCGAGAACGCCCGGCTGGTCTGGCTGGACGCCGGACCCGGCGCACAGGGCCGCCTCGTCCTCGTGCTGCACCACCTCGTCGTGGACGGCGTCTCGTGGCGTGTCGTCATGCCCGACCTCGTCGCCGCCTGGGGCGCCGCCGCGAACGGGACCGAGCCCGCCCTGGAGCCGGTGCCCACCTCGTTCCGCAGGTGGGCGCAGAAGCTGCTCGCCGAGGCCGCCGACCCCGAGCGCGCGGAGGAGCTCGACACCTGGTTCGACCTCGCCGAGGGCCCCAACGCCAAGCTCGCCGCGCGCGCGCTCGACCCCGCGGTGGACACCGCCGACACCGTCCGGCGCCTTGACCTCGTCCTGGACGCGGCCACCACCGAGGCCGTCCTCACCGACGTGCCCGCCGCGTTCCACGGCCGGGTCAACGACGTCCTGCTCACCGGGCTCGCCCTCGCCGTCGCGCAGTGGCGGACGGGACGGGGCGGCCGGGGGACGGGCGTCCTGGTGGACCTCGAAGGGCACGGCCGCGAAGAGGTCGTCCAGGGCGTCGACCTGTCCCGGACCGTCGGATGGTTCACCAGCCTCTACCCCGTCAGGCTCGACCCCGGCCAGGCCGACTGGGCGGAGATCACCTCCGGCGGCGCGGCGGCGGGCCAGGCGCTCAAGCGGGTCAAGGAGCAGCTGCGCCAGGTGCCCGACAACGGCATCGGCTTCGGCCTGCTCAGGTACCTCAACGAGACGACCGGCGAGGAGCTGGCCGACCTGCCGCGGGCGCAGGTCGCGTTCAACTACCTCGGCCGGGTCGCCTCCGACGAGGGCGACTTCAGCCCCGCGCCCGAGCAGCTCCCGCCGGGCGAGGACCCGGGGCTGCCCGCCGCGCACACGCTGGAGATCAACGTGATCACCCACGACAGGCCCGGCGGTCCGGAGCTCGCCGCGACCTGGTCGTGGCCCGGCGGCCTGCTGGCCGAGGACGACGTGCGGGCGCTCGGCGAGGCGTGGTTCGCGGCGCTGCGCGGCCTCGTCGCGCACGCCCGCGGCGCGGACGCGGGCGGCTTCACCAGCTCCGACCTGCTGGTCGAGCTCGACCAGACCGAGATCGACACGCTTCAAGCGGCTTGGAGGAACAAGTGAGCACGGGCCGGGATCTGGAGGACATCCTTCCGCTGTCCCCGTTGCAGCAGGGCTTCTTCTTCCACGCCAAGTACGACGAGCAGGACGTCTACACCGCCCAGCTCGTGCTGGACATGGAAGGGCCGCTGGACGTCGCGGTCCTGCGCCGGGCCGCCGAGACCCTGCTCAAGCGGCACGCCAACCTGCGCGCGGCCTTCACCGACGAGGGCGTGAGCCGCCCCGTGCAGCTCGTCCCCCGCGCGGTGGAACTGCCGTGGGAAGAGGTCGACCTCGGCGAGGAGGAAGCGCGCGCGCTGGTGCTCGCCGAGCGGACCCGAAGGTTCGACCTCATGGAACCGC
This sequence comes from Actinocorallia herbida, assembly GCF_003751225.1. NCBI lineage: Bacteria > Bacillati > Actinomycetota > Actinomycetes > Streptosporangiales > Thermomonosporaceae > Actinocorallia > Actinocorallia herbida. Next base: position 7,078,276 of record NZ_RJKE01000001.1, on the reverse strand, counting down.
CGCTGCTGCGCTTCGTCCTTGTCCGCTTGCCGGACGGCGGGCTCGGCGGAGACAGGCACCGGCTCGTCTTCACCAACCACCACATCCTGCTGGACGGCTGGTCCACGCCCGTCCTCGCGACCGAGCTGTTCGCGCTCTACCTGGCGGGCGGCACCGACGAGGGCCTGCCCCGCCCGACCCCGTACAAGGACTACCTGCGCTGGCTCGCCGGGCAGGACCGCAAGGCCGCCGAGGCGGCCTGGCAGGAGGCCCTGGACGGGCTGGAAGACCCGACGCTCGTCGCCCCGCAGGCCGCGGACCTGCCCGCGGTGGTCCCGCACCGGGCACTGCTGGAACTGGACGAGGTGGTCAGCCGGAAGCTGACGCGCGCCGCGCGCCGCCACGGCGTCACGGTGAACACCCTGCTCCAGGCCGCCTGGGGCGTCGTCGTGGGCGCGCTCACCGGCCGCGACGACGTGGTGTTCGGCGCGGCGGTCTCCGGCCGTCCCGCCGACCTCGCCGGGGTCGAGCAGATGATCGGCCTGTTCATCAACACGCTGCCCATCCGGGTACGGCTGACCCCGTCGGACACCCTCGCCGAGGTGCTGGAGCGCCTCCAGGAGGAGCAGACGGACCTGCTGGCCCACCACCACCTCGGACTGACCGAGATCCAACGGGCGACCGGGCATCCCGTCCTGTTCGACACCATGACGGTGCTGGAGAACTACCCCTTCGACCCGTCGACCATGGACGGGATCCTCGGCGGGCTGCGGCTCACCGGGTTCGAGTCCTACGACGCGACGCACTTCCCGCTGTCGTTCGTCATCATCCCGGGCGACCGGCTGTCCATGCGGCTGCACTACCGGCCCGACCTCTTCACCCCGGACTCGGCCGAAGCCCTGCTCGGGAGGGTGAGGGCCTTCCTCGACGCGGTGCTCGAAGACGCGGAGCAGCCTCTCGCGGCGCTCGACCTCCTGTCGGACACCGAGCGCACCGCCCTCGACGCGCGGTCCGGCCCGGTCGGGGAGCCTTCCGCCCCGTCCGTCGTGGACCTCCTCCAGGCGCGGGCTTCGGCCGACCCCGACGTCACCGCCCTCGTCGCGGTGGACGCGACCCTCACCTACGCCGAGCTGAACGCCGCCGCCAACCGGATCGCCCACACCCTGCTGTCCTCGGGCGTCAAGGCCGGGGACAGGGTCGCGCTGCGCCTTCCGCGCACCGCCGCCCAGGTCGCCGCGATCTTCGGCGTGCTCAAGACCGGCGCCGCCTACGTGCCCGTCGACCCCGAGTACCCGGCCGACCGGATCGCGCACATGCTCGCCGACTCCGCGCCCGTGCTGGAGATCGCCCCGGACTGGCCGGGCCTGACCGCCGACGCGCCGGCCCACGACCCCGGAATCGCGGTCCACCCCGACGCGCCCGCCTACACGATCTACACGTCGGGCTCGTCCGGGCTGCCCAAGGGCGTCGTCGTCCCGCACCGGGGCCTCGTCAACTACCACGACGGGCACCGGGAGTCCTTCTGGGCGCCCGTCGTCGCCCGGGCCGGCCGCCGCGTGCGGTTCGCGCACACCGCGTCGTTCTCCTTCGACACCTCCTGGCACGGCCTCGCGCTCATGCTCTTCGGCCAGGAGCTCCACGTCCTGGACGACGCCGCCCGGCGCGACGGAAGCGCCCTCGTCGCCTACGTCGGCGACCACGGGATCGACCTCGTCAACACCACCCCGTCGCACTTCCAGACGCTGCGCGACCTCGGCGTCCTGGAGGCCGGCGCCTCCACGGTGCTGCTCGGCGGCGAGGCCGTCTCGCAGGGGCTGTGGGACGAGCTGGCGGAGCTGCCCGGCCTGGAGGCGCGCAACTTCTACGGGCCGACCGAGGCCAGCGTCGACTTCTTCAACGGGCCCCTGATCGCGGGCGCCGCGCCCAACATCGGCACCGCGTTCCGCAACAGCCGGCCCTACGTGCTGGACGGCGCGCTGCGGCGGGTGCCCGACGGCGTCCCCGGCGAGCTGTACGTGGCCGGTCCGATGCTCGCGCACGGCTACCTCGAGCGGCCCGGCCTCACCGCGGAGCGGTTCACCGCGTGCCCGTTCGGCGCGCCCGGCGAGCGCATGTACCGCACCGGCGACCTCGTGCGCTGGCTGCCCGACGGCACCCTGGAGTACCTGGGCCGCGCCGACGACCAGGTGAAGATCCGCGGCTTCCGGATCGAGCCGGGCGAGGTCGCCTCCACCCTGGAGCGGCATCCCGCGGTCTCGCGGGCCGCGGTCGTCGTCCGGGAGGACAGGCCGGGCGACAAGCGGCTCGTCGCCTACGCGGTGGCCGCCGAGGGCGCCTCCGCCCGCGACCTGCGCGCGTTCGTCGCCGGGACGCTGCCGGAGTACATGGTCCCGCTCGTCGTGCTGCTGCCCGACCTGCCGCTCACCCCCAACGGCAAGCTCGACCGCAAGGCGCTGCCCGCGCCCGACCTCGGTCTCGGCGGCGGACGCGGCCCGCGCACCCCGCAGGAGGAGATCCTCGCGGGCGTCTACACCGAGATCCTGGGCGTCGGCAGGGTCGGCGCCGACGACTCGTTCTTCGACCTCGGCGGCGACTCCCTCACCGCGACCCGGCTGATCAGCAGGGTCCGCACCGTGCTCGGCGTCGAGCTGCCCATCCGGGCCCTGTTCGAGGCCCCCACGGTCGCGGGGCTCGCCCTGCGCGTCGCCGCCGCCGAGGGCAGCGTCAGACCCGCCCTGGCCCGGCAGGAGCGGCCCGCCGCGGTGCCGCTGTCGCCCGCGCAGCAGCGGCTGTGGTTCCTCGGCCGCTTCGAGGGGCCGTCGGCGACCTTCAACATGCCGGTGCCGCTGCGGCTGCGCGGCGCACTCGACCTGGCCGCCCTGCGCGCGGCGCTCGCCGACGTGGTCGGCAGGCACGAGTCGCTGCGCACGGTCTTCCCCGACGCCTCCGGCACCCCGCGCCAGCTCGTCCTGGACACCGCCGCGGCGCTCCCGCGCGTGACCGTCACCGAGACGACGGAGGCCGGGGTGCCCAGCGCGCTCGCGGCCGTCGCGGGGGAGGGCTTCGACCTGTCGGTCGAGCCGCCCTTCCGGGTCGCGCTGCTGCGGCTCGGCGCGGACGACCACCTCCTGGTGCTGGTCCTGCACCACATCGCGGGCGACGGCTGGTCGATGGCCCCGCTGGCCCGCGACGTCGTCGCCGCCTACGACGCGCGACGGCGCGGCGAAGCCCCCGCGTGGGCTCCGCTGCCCGTCCAGTACGCCGACTACGCGCTCTGGCAGCGCGACCTGCTCGGCGACCCCGAAGACCCGGAGAGCCTGCTCGCGCAGCAGACCGCGTACTGGGTCGAAGCCCTCGCCGGGCTGCCCGACCAGCTGGAGCTGCCCGCCGACCGGCCGCGCCCCGCGCAGGCCACCCAGCGCGGCGCGACCCTCGACTTCACCGTGGACGCGGGCGTGCACCGGGCGCTGCTCGACCTCGCCCGCGACTCCGGCGCGAGCCTGTTCATGGTCGTGCAGGCCGCCTACGCGGCGCTGCTCACCCGGCTCGGCGCGGGCACCGACATCCCGATCGGCTCGCCCATCGCCGGCCGCACCGACGAGGCCCTGGACGACCTGGTCGGCATGTTCGTGAACCTGCTCGTGCTGCGCACGGACACCTCGGGCGACCCGACGTTCCGGGAGCTCGTGGGCCGGGTCAGGGAGACCGACCTCGCGGCCTACGCCCACCAGGACGTGCCCTTCGAGCGGCTGGTCGAGGTGCTCTCCCCGGCCCGCCACCTGGGCCGCCACCCGCTGTTCCAGGTGTGCCTGTCGTTCCAGAACAACCCGGAGGCGCGCGCCGAGGTCGACGGGCTCACCGTCGAGGCGCTCGACCTCGGCGTCGGGGCCGCCAAGTACGACCTGTCCCTGTACCTGGAGGAGCACCACTCCTCCGACGGCTCGCCCGCGGGCCTGTCTGCGGGGCTGGAGTACGCGCTCGACCTCTTCGACCCCGCCACGGCCGCCGACCTCGTGACCCGCCTCACCAGGTTCCTGACGGCGGTCGCCGCGGCCCCGGACGAGCCGGTGAGCGCCGCCGCCGTCCTCGCCGACGACGAGCGGGAGACGATCCTCCGGGAGTGGTCGGCGGGGCTCACCTCGCCCGCCGCCGGACTCCCCGCTCTGCCCGACTCCGGGGGCCTCATCCACGCGGCCGTGGAACGGCAGGCCGCCGCGACGCCGGACGCGCCCGCCGTCACGTTCGAAGGCACGACGCTCACCTACGGAGAGCTGAACGCCGCCGCCAACCGGCTGGCAAGGCACCTCATCGAGAAGGGCGCGGGACCTGAGGAGTTCGTGGCGCTCGCCCTGCCGCGCTCTCCGGACCTCGTGGTGGGCGTCCTCGCGGTGCTCAAGACGGGCGCGGCGTACGTGCCCGTCGACCCCGACTACCCGGCCGACCGGATCGCCTACATCGTCGCGGACGCCGCGCCCGTCATGACCGTGGACGCCGAGCTGCTGGCGTCGGTGGATCTCGCCGGGTATCCGGCGGAGACCCCCCTGGGAAACCCGTGCGTGGAGATGTCTCCGGACCATCCGGCGTACGTCATCTACACGTCGGGCTCCACGGGGCGTCCCAAGGGCGTCGTGGTGCCGCATCGCAACGCGGTGCGCCTCATGACCTCCACCGAGCACTGGTTCGGGTTCGGCCCCGACGACGTGTGGACGCTGTTCCACTCTTACGCGTTCGACTTCTCCGTCTGGGAGCTGTGGGGCCCGCTCATGAACGGCGGCCGCCTGGTCGTCGTGCCCTACGCGGTGTCCAGGTCGCCCGAGGACTTCCTCAGGCTCCTCGCCGAGGAGGGCGTCACCGTCCTCAACCAGACGCCGTCGGCGTTCTACCAGCTCATGGCGGCCGACGCGGCGAACCCCGGTACGCCGCTCGGCCTTCGCTACGTCGTCTTCGGCGGCGAGGCGCTGGAGCTGGGCAGGCTGGAGGACTGGTACTCCCGGCACGCGGACGACGCGCCCGTCCTGGTGAACATGTACGGCATCACCGAGACGACCGTGCACGTCTCCTACCTGGCGCTGGACCGCGCCTACTGCCAGGAGGCCGCCGGCTCCGTCATCGGCGTGCCCATCCCCGACCTGCGCGCCTACGTCCTGGACGACCGGCTCCAGCCCGTCGCCCCGGGCGTCGTGGGCGAGCTGTACGTGGCGGGCGCAGGGCTGGCGCGCGGCTACCACGGCAGGCCCGGCCTGTCCGCGTCCCGGTTCCTCGCCGACCCGTTCGGCGCGCCGGGCACCCGCATGTACCGGACCGGCGACCTCGGCCGCTGGCGGCGCGACGGCTCCCTGGAGTACCTGGGCCGCGCCGACCAGCAGGTCCAGCTGCGCGGGTTCCGGATCGAGCTCGGCGAGATCGAGGCGGCCCTGGTACGGCACCCGGCCGTCGCCGACGCCGCCGCGATCGTCCGCGAGGACAGGCCGGGCGACAAGCGGCTCGTCGCCTACGTGACCGCCGCCGCCGGGGCGGAGGCGCCCGACGGCGCCGAGTTGCGGCGCTTCCTCGGCGCGGACCTGCCGGACTACATGATCCCGGCCGCCGTCGTCGCGCTGGCGGCGCTGCCGCTCACCGGTAACGGCAAGCTCGACCGCGGGGCGCTGCCCGCCCCCGACTTCGCCGCGAACGTCACCGGCCGGGCCCCGCGCGACGCCGCGGAGGAGACCGTCGCCGCGCTGTTCGCCGAGGTGCTCGGGCTGGAGCGGGTCGGCATCGACGACGGGTTCTTCGACCTCGGCGGCGACTCGATCATCGCGATCCAGCTCGTCGCGCGGGCCCGCCAGTCGGGTCTGGCGTTCACGCCCCGCGAGGTCTTCCAGTACCAGACGACGGCGGAACTCGCCGCCGTGGCCAGGCCCGCCGACGAGGACGTGATCGAGGCCGAGCCGGAGGGCACGGCACTCGGCGCGGTGCCCCCGACGCCGATCTTCCGCTGGTTCGAGGAACTGGAAGGGCCGACATCGTCCTACAGCCAGCGGACCCTGCTGCGCGTCCCGGCCCACCTGGACGTCGCCGCTCTGACCGCCGCCTACCAGGCGGTCCTCGACCACCACGACATCCTCCGCCTGCGCGTCGCCGACGGCGTGTACGAGGTGCGGGACAAGGGCGCCCGCACGGCCGAGGTCGAGGTGGTCGACATCGCGGGCCTCGAAGGCGCCGACCTGGAACGGGTCCTCGCCGAGACCGGCAAGGCGGCCCGCGAAGCGCTCGACCCGGCTTCGGGCGAGATGACGCGGCTGCACCTCCTGGACGCGGGCGACGCCTCCGGCCTGCTGTTGTTCACCGCCCACCACCTCGTCGTGGACGGGGTGTCGTGGCGGATCCTGCTGCCCGACCTCGTCACCGCGCTCGGCGGCGCCCCGCTCCAGCCCGTCGGGACGTCGTTCCGGCGCTGGGCGCAGCGGCTCACCGCCGAGGCGTCCGAGCCCGCGCGCACCGCGGAGCTCGGCTTCTGGACCGAGATCGCCGCGACGCCGGAGCCGGTGCTCGGCTCCCGGCCTCTGGACCCCGCCCGCGACACCTTCGCCACGGCCGGGCATCTCACCGTGACGCTCGCCGAGGACGTCACCGAACCCGTCCTCACGACGGTCCCCGCGGCGTTCCACGGGCGCGTCAACGACGTCCTGCTGACCGCCCTTGCCCTCGCCGTCGCGGAGTGGCACGAGCGGCGAGGCAAGGCGGCTCCGGCCGTCCTGGTGGATCTGGAGGGCCACGGGCGCGAGGAGGTCGTGCCCGGCGTCGACACCTCGCGCACGTCCGGCTGGTTCACCTCGATCCACCCCGTCAGGCTCGACGCGGGCCGGCCCGCCTGGTCCGAGGTGCTCGCGGCGGGCCCCGAGGTCGGGACCGCGCTCAAGCGGGTCAAGGAGCAACTGCGCGAGGCCCCCGACAACGGCCTCGGCCACGGCCTCCTGCGGTACCTCAACGCCGAGGCGGGCGCGGCGCTCGCCGCGCACCCCGCGCCGCAGCTCGCGTTCAACTACCTCGGCAGGGTGTCGGCCGGCGCGGACGCCGACTGGTCGCCCGCGTCCGCCGCGCTGAGCGACGCGCTCGGCGGCGGCCACGACCCGGCGCTGGCGCTCCCGCACGCGCTGGAGGTCAACTGCCACACCGAGGACGCCCCCGCCGGGCCGCGCCTGTCGGCGACCTGGTCGTGGGCCTCCGGCCTGCTCGCCGAGGCCGACGTGGCCGAACTCGCCGACCTGTGGTTCGCCGCGCTCGGCGCGCTGGCCGGGCACACCGCGACCGACGGCGCGGGCGGCTTCACGCCGTCCGACATCGACCTCGTCGCGGTCAGCCAGGACGAGCTCGACGAGTTCGCCGCCGACCTGGACGACTTCGATCTGTGACCTTGAGGACTGCGACGTGAACACGGAAGGGAAGGGGCGATGAGCGGCAACCTGGAGGACGTGCTCCCGCTGTCGCCGCTCCAGCAGGGGCTGTACTTCCACGCGGCCTTCGACGGCGAGGCCGATGTCTACAGCGCCCAGGTCGTCCTGCGGCTCGACGGGCCGCTGGACGCGGCGGCGTTGCGGACCGCGGCCGAGGCGCTGGTCACCCGGCACGCCAACCTGCGCGCGGCCTTCCGGCAGCGCAAGACGGGCGAGCCGGTGCAGCTCGTGGCCAAGACCGTCAAGGTGCCGTTCGAGGAGACCACCGGGGACGTCGGGGAGGTGGCGGCCCGGGAGCGGGCGCACCGCTTCGATCTGGCCCGGCCGCCCCTCCTCCGCTTCGTCCTGGTGCGGGACGAGGCGCCCGACGTCCACCACCTCGTCTTCACCAACCACCACATCCTGCTCGACGGCTGGTCCACCCCGCTGCTCCAGACCGAGCTGTTCGCCCTGTACCTGACGGGCGGGGACGCCTCGGTGCTCCCGCGCGTCACGCCCTACAAGAGCTACCTCGCGTGGGTCTCCCGGCAGGACAGGGGAGCGGCGGAGGCGGCCTGGCGGGAGGCGCTGCAAGGCGTCGAGGAACCTACTCTGCTGCGTCCTACCGCCGCGGGCGGCGTCGCCGTGGAGCCGCGCAAGCTGGACCTCCTCCTTCCCGAGGATCTGACCGCCGCGCTCACCGCCCGCGCGAGGTCCGCGGGCGTCACGCTGAACACTGCGCTCCAGCTCGCCTGGGGCCTCGTGCTCGGCGCCGAGACGGGCCGCACCGACGTGGTCTTCGGCGGGGTCGTCTCCGGCCGCCCGGCCGACCTGCCCGGTGTGGAGCAGATGGTCGGGCTGTTCATCAACACCCTGCCCGTCCGCGTCCGCGTGACGCCCTGGGACACCCTCGACGGGGCGCTGCGCCGCGTCCAGGGCGAGCAGGCCGACCTGCTGGCCCACCACCACCTCGGGCTCGCCGAGATCCAGGGCCTCACCCGGCTCGGCGCGCTCTTCGACACCGTGATGGTGCTGGAGAACTACCCGTTCGACCCCGACGCCGAGGCGACCGACCTGAACGGCGTCAAGGTCTCCGGCGTCAGCATGCACGACGCCACCCACTACCCCGTCGCGGTCGCCGCCGTGCCGGGCCGCGAGCTGGGCGTCCGGTTCGACTACCGGCCCGACCTGCTCACCGAGGCCGAGGCCGAACGCCTGGCGGGAAGGCTGCGCCGGGTCCTTGCCGCGATCGCGTCCGCCCCGGAGACCCGGATCGGCGCCCTCGACCTCCTCACCCCCGGCGAGCGCACCGCCGCGAGCGCGCTGGGCACGGGCCCCGTGATCGGGCGTGAGGCGGCGACGGTCACCGCGCGCTTCGCCGCGTCCGTGGCGGCCGACCCCGATGCCGTCGCCCTCAGGTACGCGGGCACGTCGATCACCTACGCGGAGCTGGACGAGCGCGCCACCCGGCTCGCGCGGCGGCTGCGCGCGGCGGGCGCGGGCCCGGAGACGCCCGTGGCGATGCTGCTGGAGCGCGGTCCCGACGTCGTCGCGGCGACCCTCGCGGTGCTCAAGACCGGCGGCTACTACGTCCCCATTCACCACAGCTACCCTCCCGAGCGGCGCGCGTGGGCGCTCGAGGAGTCCGGCGCGCCCGTCCTCCTCCTCGACGAGGCTTTCGCCGACCCCGGCTTCGTCCCTTCCGTCCGCACCCTTCGGGTGGACCTGCCCGGCGAGGAGGGCGACGCCGACCTTCCGGGGCCCGCGGGCCCGGACTCCCTCGCCTACGCGATCTTCACCTCGGGCTCGACCGGCCTGCCCAAGCGCGTCGGCGTCGCGCACCGCGAGGTCGCCGCGCTCGCCTCGGACGGCCAGGTCGGCGAAGGCCATGAGCGCGTCCTGGTCTTCTCCGCGCACGCGTTCGACGCTTCCACCTACGAGATCTGGACGCCGCTCCTGAACGGCGGGACGGCCGTCATCGCCCCGCCCGGCGACCTCGACGCCGCCGGGTTCGCCGAGATCGCCGCCGCCGAGCGCGTCACCGGCTCGTTCGTCACCACGAGCCTGTTCAACCTGCTCGCCGCCGAGCGGCCCGAGGCGTTCGCGCCCCTGAGGCGCCTGCACACCGGAGGCGAGGCGGGCAACGCGCGCGCCATGCGCGCGGTCATGGCCGCCTGCCCCGACCTCGAACTGGCCAACGTCTACGGGCCGACCGAGACGACCACGTACGTCGCCTTCCAGCCGATGCGCGACCATCTCGGCGACCGGGCCGCGCCGCCCCTCGGCGGGCCGATGGACGACACCGTCCTGCACGTGCTCGACGCGGCCCTGCGGCCCGTCCCCGAGGGCGTCACCGGGGAGCTGTACGTCTCCGGCGCGGGCCTCGCGCGCGGCTACCTCGGCCGCGCCGCGCTCACCGCGGAGCGGTTCGTCGCCTGCCCGGCGGGGCCGCCCGGCGCGCGCATGTACCGCACCGGCGACCTCGTGCGCTGGCGCGACGGCCTGCTCGAGTACGTCGACCGGGCCGACTTCCAGGTGAAGATCCGCGGCTTCCGGATCGAGCTCGGCGAGATCGAGGCGGCGCTGGGCGCGCATCCGTACGTCGCGCGAGCCGCCGTCCTCGCCCGCGAGGACGGCCCCGGCGGCAAACGCCTGGTCGCCTACGCCGTCCCGCACGAGGGCCTTTCTCCCGAGCCGGACGACCTGCGCGCCTACCTCGCCGCGCAACTGCCGTCCTACATGGTCCCCGTGGCCGTCGTCGTGCTCGACGCCTTCCCGCTGAACGGCAGCGGCAAGCTCGACCGCGCCGCGCTGCCCGCCCCCGGCTTCACCCTCACCGGACGGCCCGCCGCCACCCCCGACGAGGAGCGCCTGTGCGCGGTGTTCGCCGAGATCCTCGGCCTGGACACGGTCGCCGCGGACGTCGGGTTCTTCGACCTCGGCGGCGACAGCATCGCCGCCCTGCGCCTCGCCTCCCGCGCCAAGGAGGCGGGCTTCGACGTCACCCCGCGCATGGTCTTCACCCACCAGACCGTCGCGGGCCTCCTCGGCGGGGGCGACCCCGAGCTCGGCCTTGACGTCCTGCTCCCGATCCGCACCGGAGGCGAGGGAGCCCCCCTGTTCTGCGTCCACCCGGCCGCAGGGCTGTCCTGGCCCTACTTCGCTTTCCTGGCCCATCTTCCCGGACCTCTCTACGGCCTCCAGTCCCGGGCCCTGTCCGAGCCCGCGTACCGGGCGGCGTCCGTGCGGGCGATGGCCGAGGACTACGTGGCCGAGATCCTCAAGGTCCGTCCGGAGGGCCCGTACCACCTGCTCGGTTGGTCGCTCGGCGGGCTCGTCGCCTTCGAGGCGGCCCGGATCCTGCACGAGCGGGGCGCGGAGATCGGGCTGCTGTGCCTGCTCGACTCCTTCCACTCCCAGGACCTCGCCGCCGACGAGCGCGAGGTGATCCCCGAGCTGCTCCAGTCGATCGGCATCGACGAGAAGATCGTCGGCGACCCCGCGAACCCCGACGTCGCGGCGATCATGGCCGAGCTGCGCTCCCGCGGCGACGCGTTCGCCACCCTGGAGGAGGACCAGCTCCTCGCCGTCTACAGCACCTACGAGAACGGGCTCAGGATCGTCGACGGGTACCTGCCGTCCGGCCTCGTCCCGGCCCCGATGGTGTTCTTCCGCGCGACCCGCGGCCTGCGCCCGGACTCCCCGGCGCCGCAGACCTGGGCGCCCTACACCGGGGGACTCGAAGTCCACGACCTCGACGTCGAGCACCACTTCCTGATGGAGCCCCAGGCCGTCGCGGAGATCGCCGCGGTGCTCGCGGACCGGCTGCGGAACTAGCCACTATCCTCACTCTTCACCCCCGACCGGAAGGATCCCCCGAGATGGCCACGAACCCCTTCGAGAACGACGAAGCGACCTACCTTGTCCTGGTGAACGACGAGGGCCAGTACTCGCTGTGGCCGACGTTCGCCGAGGTCCCCGCGGGCTGGACCGTCGCGAAGGCCGCCGACACCCGGCAGGCCTGCCTCGACCACATCACCGAGCACTGGACCGACATGCGGCCGCGCAGTCTCGCCCGCGCCATGGACGCCTGACCTTGGCCGCCCCCGGGGAACCGAGGGAGATCACCGTCACCGAGTGGGCCATGGAGATGCGCGACCCCGGCGCCCTCCGGCCCGGCCCCCTCCCGTCGGGAGAGGTGTCGTTCAGCCTCGCCTGCGTGCCGTCGCCGGACTTCAACCGGGCGATGTACGCCGCCGTCGGCGCGCGCGTCTGCTGGACCGACCGCTTCTCCTGGACGCACGCCGACTGGGCGAAATGGGTGGACCGCCCGGAACTCGCGACCTGGCTCGCGCTCGCCGAAGGGACCGTCGCGGGATACTTCGAGCTCGAGGCGCAGCCCGACGGCGACACCGAGGTGCACCTCGTCGGCCTCGTCCCGGCGTTCGTCGGGCGCGGGTTCGGCGGCTACCTCGTCGAGCAGTGCGTGCGGCGGGCCTGGCAGCGCGGCCGCCTGTGGGGCGACGGGCTGGGGCCGACGCGGCGGGTATGGCTGCGCACGAGTACGCTCGATCATCCGACCGCCAAGGCGAACTATCTGCGGCGCGGCTTCTCCGTCGCGCGGGAGGAGACCGGGGTGAAGGCGGTGCCCGATCCCAGGGTGGCGCCGTGGCCCCTGCCCGACGACCCCCGCGGCATCCGGCCGGGCTTCGCCGAGTAGGCCCGGACCCGCGAGACCCGGACGAGTGAAAGAGGAAGACCGTGAGCTGGCTGCGCTGCCCCGACCCCCGGCCCTGGGCGACGACCCGACTCGTCTGCTTCCCGCACGCCGGAGGCTCCGCCGTGTCCTTCCGGCCGTGGGGCAAGGCCGCGAGCCCGGCACTCGAAGTGCACGCCGTGCAGTACCCCGGCCGCGCCGACCGGATGCGCGAGCCCGTGATGACCGACCTGAAGCAGGCCGCCCGGCTCGTCGCCGCCGCGCTCGCGCCGCTCACCGACCGGCCGCTCGCCCTGCTCGGGCACAGCATGGGCACGCTCGTCGCCTATGAGACCGCGCTGATCCTCCAGGCCAAGGGCGCCGCCCCCGTCCACTTCTTCGCCTCGGGCGCCAAGCCGATCCACCGGCGGACCGACACCGAGGACCGGATCTCCGAGCGGGACGACGACGGGCTCGTCGCGGAGCTGACGAAGCTCGGCGGCACCGACACCGCCGCGCTGGCCGATCCGGAGCTGCGCGAACTCGTCCTGCCGTACGTCCGGGCCGACTTCAAGGCGATCGAGCGGTACCGGCGGGACCCGGACGCGCCGAAGCTGGCCAGCCCGCTCACCGCGCTCACCGGCGAGGCCGACCCGCACGTCACGGTGGAGGAGATGTACCGCTGGGCGGAGGTGACGACGGCGTCGTGCGAGGTCAGGGCGTTCCCGGGTGGTCACTTCTACCTCAACGACCAGCTCCCCGAGGTGCTCGCCGAGATCCACAAGGCCCTCGGCATCCCCGCCGCCTAGGGTTTTTGGGCCCTCTCAGATCTTTCGTTCCGACATACCTTCCGGGCAGCGGGGCCGTCTCAGACTGTGCGGGACCGCCCGCCGCCCGGCCCCGGCGGGGAGTGCCGCCATGGGCGTCGAGATCCGGGTGGAGGGCCTGCGCAAGTCGTTCGGCCGCCAGGTGATCTGGGAGGACGTGTCGTTCACCGTCCCCGCGGGCCAGATCTCGGCCCTGCTGGGGCCGTCGGGAACGGGCAAATCCGTCTTTCTGAAGAACCTCATCGGGCTGTTGCGGCCCGACCGAGGGCATGTGTGGGTGGACGGGCAGGATGTTCCCGAGCTGCGCGAACGCCGGCTGTACGAGATGCGGCGGCGCTTCGGCGTGCTGTTCCAGGACGGCGCGCTGTTCGGCTCGATGAGCGTCTTCGACAACGTCGCGTTCCCGCTGCGCGAGCACACGCGGCTCTCGGAGTCGAAGGTCCGCGCCAAGACCCTGGAGAAGATGGAGATGGTCGGCCTCTCCGGCGCGGAGGACAAGTTTCCGGGGGAGATCTCCGGCGGGATGCGCAAGCGCGCCGGACTGGCCCGCGCCCTCGTCCTGGACCCCGAGATCATCCTGGCCGACGAACCGGACTCCGGCCTCGACCCCGTCCGGACGTCCTACCTCAGCCAGCTCTTCGTGGACATCAACCACGAGACCGGCGCGACCATCCTGATCGTCACCCACGACATCGGCACCGCCCGCGTCCTGCCCGACAACATGGGCCTGCTCTTCCGCCGCGGCCTCGTCGCCTTCGGCCCCCGCGAGATGATCCTCACCAGCCGCGACCCGGCCGTGAACCAGTTCTTCAACGCCCGCCGCGAAGGCCCCATCGGCATGGCCGAGGAGAAGGACCTGGCCGACCAGAGCCTGGAGACCTACCACGACCCGGCCCCGGCCCCCATCCCGCCTCAGATCATGCCCTCCGACGGCCGCCCCCGCCGCAACCAGACCCCGCCCGGCACCTGGCTCCGCGCCCACGGCCTCCAGCCCCCACCCGGCTCTTTCATAGACGCCGAAGGCCGTAACTGGCAACAAGACTGGCCCCGCCTCACCGCCTGACCCACACCGACCCAGACTTACTACGTAAAGGCCGCCCCTTGATCACGCAGAAACCCACGACGTCCCGCAGGGGGTAGAACCGCGCCCAGACCGCATCGGGCAAGTCGCACGCCGCAGGCCCCAGGGACCGAGGACCGGTGATCGGGCGCCCCGGCGCCGCCCCGTAGGCCCCCTGGGGCCGGAGGGGTGGCGCCGGGATCTCAAGCGCCCGATCACGCGCCGCCGGAGGCGGCGCAGTTCAATACGCGCAGCGGAAGCCGATGTTGCCGGTGGAGGAGTCGGGGGTGTTGGCGGTGCGGGCGGCCACGCGGTAGCGGTTGCAGTAGGAGTCGTGGCAGAGGTAGGAGCCGCCGCGCATGGCGCGGCGGTCCTGGGCGGGGTCGAACCAGTCGGCGGTCCACTCCCAGACGTTGCCGACGGTGTTGTAGAGGCCGTGGCCGTTGGGGCGGAAGGAGTCGGCGGCGACGGGGCCGATCTGGCCGGTGTGGTGGGTGGGGAAGTCGCCCTCCCAGATGTTGGCGCGGCGCTGGCCGCGCGGGTACAGCTCGTTCCCCCACGGGAAGGTGGCCTGGTCGAGGCCGCCCCGGGCGGCGTACTCCCATTCGATCTCGGTGGGGAGGCGCTTGCCCGCCCAGGCGGCGTAGGCGGCGGCGTCGGTCCAGGAGACGTGGATGACGGGGTGCTTCTGGCGGCGGGTGATGTCGGAGCCCTCGCCTTCCGGGGTCCGCCAGGTCGCGCCGTCGATCGCCCGCCACCACGGGGTGCCTTCGGGGGACCGGGTGCGGGCGGCCACTTCGGGGGAGAGCAGGCCGTAGAAGACGAACGACCATCCGAAGGTCTCGGCCTCGGTCACATACCCGGTGTCCTTGATGAACCTGGCGAACTGGGCGTTGGTGACCGTGGTCGGGTCGATCCTGAACGGGGCCACCTCGACGTCGCGGACCGGGCCCTCGCCGTCGAGCGGGTTGGCGTTCTCGTCCTCGTTGCCCATCCGGAAGATCCCGCCGGGCAGCGAGATCATGCCCTTCGGGGGCTGCGCCGCGGGGGCGGCGGGAGGCGCCGGCGACAGCGACAGGGTGACCGGAGTCGGTTCCGACGCGGGACGGGAGGCGGCACAGCACGGAGGCACTTCGGTCATGACTCCCAGATTATCGGCGTCCGCCCCATACCTTGGATCGGGTGGAAGCAGCCCTCCTCTTCTTCGCGGTCGCGTTCGCCGCCGCGGTGCTCCTGCTGGTCCGGCTGCGCCGCCGTGATCTGGGCGGTCCGGCCGAGCGGGCGGCTTTCGAGACCCTGCACAAGGCCTCCTTGGCCGCCCCCGCCCTGCGCCGAGGGCTCACCCGGACGGGAGCGGAGAAGGCGGCACGGCACCTACGGGAGCTGCTGGACGCCGACGACCTGGCGATCACCGACCGGGAGGAGGTCCTGACGGGTCCGCGCGACGGCGTCATGGCGCTGGCGGCCCACTCCCTGGAGACGGGCCGGGCCCGGGTCGTCGAGCTGCCGGGGGGCGGGGCCGCGGTGGTGGTGCCGCTGGCGACGGGCGCGGGGGTGGCCGGGACCCTCGTGGCGTTCGGCGGGCAGGCGTCGGCGGGCCTGGTGCGGGCGACGGAGGAGGTCGGCCGGTGGGTGGCGACCCATCTGGAGCTGGCGGAGCTCGACCTGTCGCGGGAGCTGCTGGTGGAGGCCGAGGTCCGGGCGCTGCGGGCGCAGATCTCCCCGCATTTCATCTACAACTCCCTCACCACGATCGCGTCGTTCGTCCGGACCGATCCGGAGCAGGCCAGGGAGCTGCTGCTGGAGTTCGCGGACTTCACGCGCTACTCGTTCCGGCGGCACGGGGAGTTCACCACGCTGGCCGAGGAGCTGCGCAACATCGACAGGTTCCTCATGCTGGCCCGCGCCAGGTTCGGCGAGGAGCGGCTGCGGGTGACCTTGCGGATCGCGCCGGAGGTGCTGCCGGTGGCCGTCCCGTTCCTGTGCCTCCAGCCGCTGGTGGAGAACGCGGTGCGGCACGGCATCGAGGGACGTCCCGGGCCGGGAAGGATCACGCTGCTGGCGGAGGACGCGGGGGCGGAGTGCAGGCTGATCGTCGAGGACGACGGGGTGGGCATGGCGCCCGAGGAGATGCGCAAGGTCCTCGCGGGGGAGGGCGCCACCGGGACGGGTATAGGCCTGGCGAACGTGGACACCCGCCTACGGCAGGTCTACGGCGACGCGTACGGCCTCGTCGTGGAGACCGCGGAGGGCGCCGGTGTGAAGATCACCCTGAGGGTGCCCAAGTACCACCCCGGCGTGACGGCGCGGTGAGGGCCGGCGACGCTCCGGGTCCGAAAACGGCCGAATATCGGGAAAGTCGACCTTTGACATCCTTTGTGATGGTCGTCACGCTTTGGAGATGCGCGTGCTAGCCGTGGACGACGAACTGCCCGCCCTGGACGATCTCGTGTTCCTGCTGCGGGCCGACCCGCGCGTGGCCGACGTCGACGGCGCACGGGACGGCGCCGCGGCGCTCCGCGCCCTCGACCGGGCCATCGCCGCCGAACGCCCTTACGACGCGGTCTTCCTCGACGTCAGGATGCCGGGCCTCGACGGGATCGTGCTGGGCCGGCTCCTCGCCCAGTTCGCGTGCCCTCCCCGGCTCGTCTACGTCACCGCGCACGAGGAGCACGCGGTCCAGGCGTTCGAGGTCCAGGCCGCCGACTACCTCCTCAAGCCGGTGCGGCCGGAACGGCTCGCCGAGACCGTCCGGCGGATCAGCGACCCGGCCGACGAGGCCGCGCCCTTCCTGCCCGAGCCCGAACCGCTTCCGGTGGAACTGTCGGGAGTCACCCGATTCGTCCACCCCGCGGAGGTGCACTTCGTGGAGGCGCGCGGAGACTACGCCAGGCTGCACACCGCGTCCGGGGCGCATCTCGTGCGGATCCCGCTGACCGTCCTGGAGGAGCGGTGGCCCGCACTGGTCCGGATCCACCGCAGCCACCTCGTGGCGGTCCCGCACATCAGCGAACTGCGCCTGGACGCCGGGCGCTGCACCGTCGTCGTCGCCGGGACCGAGCTGCCGGTGAGCCGCCGCCACACCCGGCAGCTGCGCGACCTCCTGCTGCGCAGGCCCCGCCCGTGACCGCGCGCTCCGGCCGTCCCTCCCGGGTGGCGGTGACCAGCCCGCGCACCGCGGTGCCGCGGAGGCGGCCCGGCCCCGGCACCCGCGAGATCGACGAACAGACGCGACTCGGCGAGGTCTACATGGACGCGCTGATACGGTCGCAGCTCAGGCTGTCACTGTCGGTGTGCGTGCTGCTCGTGGCCTTCGTCGGGGGGCTGCCGCTGGCGTTCGCGCTGGTGCGTCCGATGCGGGAGGCGCAGGTGTTCGGGGTCCCCCTGCCGTGGCTGCTGCTCGCGGTGGCCGTCTACCCGGTGTTCGCCGGGCTCGGCTGGTGGTACCGGCGGCAGGCCGAGGCCGCGGAGCGGGACTTCGCCGAGATGGTGCAGCGCGGGTGAGGGCCGGGTGAACGCCGCGGCCGTCGCCGCGGTCGCGGTCGCGACCCTCCTCGCGGGCTTCTACGGGCTGCGCCTCTCGCGCACCACCTCGGACTTCTACGTGGCCTCGCGCGGGGTGTCGCCGCTGGCGAACGCGTCGGCCATCGGCGGCGAGTACGTCTCGGCCGCCTCCTTCCTCGGCATCGCGGGCCTCGTGCTGGCCGGCGGCGTCGACATGCTGTGGCTGCCGGTCGGCTGGACCGGCGGGTACCTCGTGCTGCTGGTGCTGGTCGCGGCCCCGCTGCGCCGCTCGGGCGCCTACACCCTGCCGGACTTCGCCGAGGCGCGGTTGGAGTCGATGGCGGTGCGGCGGGCGGCGAGCCTCCTCGTGGTGCTCATCGGCTGGCTGTACCTGCTGCCGCAGCTCCAGGCGGCGGGCCGGGTGCTCGCCTCGGTGACGGGCGGGCCGCCCTGGGCGGGCGGCGCGCTGGTGGCCGCGGTCGTGATCCTCGGCGTGGTCGCGGGCGGAATGCGCAGCATCACCCTCGTCCAGGCGCTCCAGTACTGGCTGAAGCTCACCGCGCTGGGCGTCCCGCTGGTGTTCCTGCTGGCCGCGTGGCGCGGCGACGGCGCCCCCGGCATCGCCGACACGTCCTGGCTGCTGCCCGGCGACGACGGGCTGTACTCGACGTACTCGCTCATCCTCGCGACCTTCCTCGGCACGATGGGGCTGCCGCACGTGCTCGTCAGGTTCTACACCAACCCGGACGGGAACGCGGCGCGCCGCACGACCTCGGTCGTCCTCGGCCTGCTCGGGCTGTTCTACCTCCTGCCCGCCGCCTACGGGGCACTCGGCAAGATCTACGCGGCCGACCTCGCGGCGGGCGGCTCGCCCGACACCGACACCGTGGTGCTGGAACTGCCCGGCCGGATCGTCGGCGGGACCCTCGGCGAACTCCTCGGGGCCCTGCTCGTCGCGGGCGCCTTCGCGGCGTTCCTCTCGACGTCCTCGGGGCTGACGGTGTCGGTCGCGGGCGTCATCGCGCAGGATCTGTTCCGGGGCGGGGTGCGATCCTTCCGGGCGGCGACCGTCGTGGCGATCGGGGTGCCGCTGGCGCTGGCCCTGGCGGTCCCGTCGTCGCTGCCGGTGGCGACGATGGTCGGGCTGGCGTTCGCGCTCTCGGCGTCGACCTTCTGCCCGCTGCTCGTCCTCGGCATCTGGTGGCGCGGCCTGACCGCGGCGGGCGCCCTCGCGGGCCTGGCGACCGGTGGGATCCTCGCGGGCGGGGCGGTCGTGTGGACCGTGGCGACCGAGCGGGCCGACGGCTGGGTCGCCCAGCCCGGCGCGTGGACCGTCCCGCTGACCTTCCTGGTGATGGTCGCGGTCTCCCGGCGCACCGCGCGCCCGGCGCACACCGCGCGCACGATGGTCCGGCTGCACACCCCGGAGGGCGTGGAGCTTGATCGCGGTGACTGGCGGCCCCGGCGTATCTGACGGGCGCGCCTCCCCGTTCACCGCTTCAGAACGACCGTTCACCGCAGCCGATCTAGAACGGTCGCAGGCTGAACGCGGCTCGCCGATACACCTCTCCTCGGGATCATCTGCGCGGCTTACGTTGTGTGCGCGTCCACCCACAGTGACCCCCATCACATCGGCAAGGAGGTCCCGCATGAGCACGGCTCCCGAGGGATTCAGCGTGTACGAGGAGGTCCGGGCGACCCCGGACTTCGTGCGGCTCAGACACAAGTTCCGGTCCTTCGTCTTCCCCCTGACCGTCGCGTTCCTCGCCTGGTACCTGCTGTACGTGGTGATGTCCGCCTTCGCCCGCGACTTCATGGCCGTTCAGCTGGTCGGCAACATCAACGTCGCGCTGGTGTTCGGACTCCTCCAGTTCGTCTCCACCTTCGCCATCGCCTACTTCTACGCCAGGCACGCCGGGTCCACCTTCGACCCGCTGGCGGAGAGGATCCGGGAGGAGGCGCAGCGATGAGCAACCACACCCTCGCGATCGTGCTGTTCCTCCTCTTCGTCGGCTTCACCCTCTTCCTCACGATCCGCGCCTCCCGGCAGACCAAGGACGCCGCCGACTTCTACGCCGGAGGCCGCTCGTTCTCCGCCGCGCAGAACGGCATGGCCATCGGCGGCGACTACATGTCCGCCGCCTCGTTCCTCGGCATCGCCGGGATCATCGCGCTCAGCGGCTACGACGGATTCCTGTACTCGATCGGCTTCCTCGTCGCCTGGCTCGTCGCGCTGCTGCTGGTCGCCGAGCTGATGCGCAACTCCGGCAAGTACACGATGGCCGACGTCCTGGCGTTCCGGATGCGGCCGCTGCCCGTGCGCACCGCCGCGGGCGTCTCCACGATCGTCGTGTCGATCTTCTACCTGCTCGCCCAGATGGTCGGCGCGGGCGCCCTCGTGGCCCTGCTGTTCGGCCTGACGAGTGAGGCCGCCAAGGCGCTCACCATCGTCGGCGTCGGCATCCTCATGATCGTCTACGTGGTCGTCGGCGGCATGAAGGGCACCACCTGGGTCCAGATCGTCAAGGCGGTGCTGCTCATGGGCGGCGCCACCCTGATCACCCTGCTCGTCCTCGGCAAGTACGGCTTCAACGTCTCCAACCTGCTCGGCGACGCGGCAGAGCAGAGCGGCAAGGGGCAGGCGTTCCTCGAGCCCGGCCTCAAGTACGGGACCGAGGCGCAGGGCCTCGCCGGCAAGCTCGACCTCATCAGCCTCGGCCTCGCCCTGGTGCTCGGCACCGCGGGCCTGCCGCACATCCTCATCCGCTTCTACACCGTGCCGACCGCCCGCGACGCCCGCAAGTCGGTGCTGTGGGGCATCGGCATCATCGGCGTCTTCTACCTGCTCACCCTCATCCTCGGCTTCGGCGCGGCGGCACTCGTCGGGTCGAAGACCATCGCGGAGTCCAACGCGGCGGGCAACACCGCGGCCCCGCTGCTCGCCGAGAAGATCGGCGACCTCCTCTTCGGCGGCGTCGGCGGCACGATCCTGCTGGCGTTCATCGCGGCGGTCGCCTTCGCCACGATCCTCGCAGTCGTCGCGGGCCTGACCCTCGCGTCGTCCTCGTCGGTCGCGCACGACCTGTACGCGCACGTCATCAAGAAGGGCACCGCCACCGAGAAGGACGAGGTCCGGGTCGCGAAGATCTCCGCGTTCGTCATCGGCGCGGTCGCCATCGTGCTCGGCATCTTCGCGCAGCGCCTGAACGTCGCGTTCCTCGTCGCGCTGGCCTTCGCCGTCGCCGCCTCGGGGAACCTCCCCGCGATCCTCTACAGCCTCTTCTGGAAGCGGTTCAACACCGCGGGCGCCGTCGCCGCCATCTACGGCGGCCTCGGCTCGGCGGTCTTCCTGGTGATCTTCTCCCCGGTCGTCTCCGGCAAGGGCGTCGCCCCCGACGGCAAGTCCCTGTCCCTCCTCCCCGCCGACATCGACATCTCCTGGTTCCCCCTGGAGAACCCCGGCCTGGTCTCCATCCCCCTCGGCTTCCTCTTCGGCTACCTCGGCACCATCCTCAGCAAGGAACACCGCGCCGCCAAATACGCCGAAATGGAAGTCCGCTCCCTCACCGGCCTAGGCGCCGAAAAGGCCACCCCCCACTGACCCCCTCTTTCCACCCCGGGGCCCGGCCGACACCGCCGTCAGCCGGGCCCCGGCATTTCCCGGACAATCCCTTCTAAAGCCTTACCGATATCTGCAAACCTGGATGCCTACTCGTCGTCGTGTTTCTGTCACGCCACCCTCGGTAGTCGCACGCCCGTCGGCACCGGCACCGGCACCGAGCCGCTCGTCTCCCGCAACCGCGCCGAATCCGAAGCCCGAGGCAAGGCCGAGGGCAGGGCCGAGGAGGTCCGGGCTCGGATCCCGGGATGCGCGGAGGTCGCGCGGCCGAAGGTCCGGCTGGAGCGGGCGATGGATGCGGCGACCGGTGAAGAGTTCCTGCTCTGATCTCCCTGCCGGTGAGGCGCCTGGTCCGATGCGCGGGCCGGGCGCTTCGGGTTTCAGCGGGTCGCGCGGGGGATGGCGGTCAGGGATTCGGTGCGTTGGGTGGGGGCGGCGGGGGAGGCCGAGGCGGCGAGGATGGAGCTCAGGGTGATGGCGAGGACGCGGGCACGGTGTTCCTGGGCGGGGGTGATGGGGCCGTAGGCGGTGAAGAAGGCGGCGCGGGAGGAGCCGGAGAAGGCGGCGTAGGCGAAGGAGAGGTCGATGGAGGGGTCGGCGGTGCAGAGGTCGCCCCAGTCGATGACGCCGGTGGGGGTGCCGTCGGGGGTGACGAGGAGGTGGCGGAGGTGGAGGTCGCCGTGGGTGAGGACGCGGGTCTCGCCGCCGGGGTCGTGGGCGGAGTCGAGGAGGGACGTCACCGCGGGGTCGGGTTCGTAGAGACCCTGCTTCTCCAGGGCGGTGAGGGTCTCGCGGGCCATGCGGGCTCGGAAGACGGGGTCGGCGCGGCGCATCGGGTCGTGGGGGAGGCCCGGGGGAGGGGTCAGGGAGTGCAGCGTGGAGAGGAACGTGCCGAGTCCCTCGGCGGCCCGCTCCCGCTCCCGCTCGCCGAGTCCGGCGAGGACGAACTCTCGGCCGGCGATGAGCGGGCCGCCGGTGAACGGCCAGGGCGGGTCGCCGCCGTCCTCGCCGACGAACCTCGGGTAGGGGATGGGAAGGGGGAGCCTCCCGGCGAGGGCCGGAAGGAAGGCGATCTCCTTGCGCATCAGGTCGAGGGCCAGCCGTCGGTGCGGGAAGCGGAACGCCCAGCGGCCGTCCACCGAGAAGACCGCGTTGTCCCATCCGGCGTTCAGGAACGCGACGTCGCGGGCCTCGACCTCGGGGAAGCGCCCGACGAGCAGCCGTCGAGCCTTTTCTACCGAGATCTCCCTTTCTGGCGTCCACATCGCCACGGCGTCCCCTCTCCTCAGTGCCAGCGTAAGGCGGGAGGGCCCGGCCGTCGGGGAGACGGCCGGGCGAGGGGTCAGCGTTCGCGGCGGTTGTAGGCGCGGACGGACAGCGGGACGAAGACGGCGAGGAGTACGCCCGTCCACAGGAGGGTCGCGGTGACGGGGTGGGTAAGGGGCCACGCGGAGGAGGGGGCCCCGGGGTTGCCGAACAGGTGGCGCAACGCGGCGACCAGCGCGCTCACCGGGTTCCATTCGGCGATCACCCGCAGCCACGCGGGCATGCCCCCGGTCGGCACGAAGGTGTTCGACAGCATCGTGACGGGGAAGACGAGCGGCACGAACGCGTCGGCGGTCTTGTCGTCCTTGACCGCGAGCCCGAAGAAGATCCCGGCCCAGCCGAGCGCGGTCCGCATGAGCAGGAGCAGCCCGAAGCCGGCGAGGGTCCGCAGGGCGCCTTCGTGCGGGCGCCACCCGACGACGAACGCGCAGCACAGGAGGGTGACCATCCCGGGCAGCGCGATGACCAGGTCGGCGGCGGACTGCCCGAACGGCATGGCCCACCGGGCGATGGGCAGCGAGCGGAACCTGTCGACGACGCCCTTCGTCGCGTCGGTGGCCATGAACATGGTGTTGGCCATGACCGCGGTGAAGGCCACCATGCCGAACATGCCCGGCATGAGGTATTCGCGGTAGTCGCCCCCGCCGGGCACCTGGATGGCGCTGCCGAACACATACCCGAACAGGACGACCAGGACGATCGGCACGATCAGTCCCGCGACGAGCTCGCCGGGCCGGCGGCGGACCTGGGAGATCCGGCGGCCGAACATCGTCATGCCGTCGCCGATCGCGGCGCCGAGGGCGGTCATGCGGGGACTCCTTCGCGGTGGTCGGTGAGCTTGAGGAAGACCTCGTCCAGGGTCGGACGGCGCAGCGTGACGTCGGCGGCGGCGATGCCGGCGGCGTCGAGTTCGCGCACGGCCTCCAGGAGGGTCACCGCGCCGACGGGGAGGCTGAGCCGGCCCGTCTCGGCGTCGGCGTCGGGAGCGCCGGATCCGGCCCAGGCACCGAGCAGGGAGGCGGCGCGGGCGGTGTCGGCCGGGTCGCCGAGGACGACGTCGAGGCGGGTGCCGATCTCCGCCTTGAGCCGGTCGGGGGTGCCGCGGGCGATCACCTTCCCGTGGTCGATGACGGCGATGTCGTCGGCGAGCTGGTCGGCTTCGTCCAGGTACTGAGTGGTGAGCAGGACCGTGGTGCCGTCGGCGACGAGTTCGCGGACGGCGTCCCAGATCTCGCCCCGGCTGCGGGGGTCGAGGCCGGTCGTGGGCTCGTCGAGGAAGAGCACCTCGGGCCGGACGACGAGGCTGGCGATGAGGTCGAGTCGGCGCCGCATCCCGCCGGAGTACCCGCCGACGGGCCGGTCGGCGGCGTCGGCGAGGCCGAACCGCTCCAGGAGTTCGTCGGCGCGGCGCCGGGCGTCGCGCCGGCTCAGGTGGTGGAACCGCCCGAACATGTGCAGGTTCTCGCGGCCGGACAGGTACTCGTCCACGGCCGCGGCCTGCCCGGCGAGGCCGATCCTGCGGCGGACCTCGGCGGACTCGCGCACGACGTCGAATCCGGCGACGCGGGCGCGCCCCTCGGTCGGGTCGGCGAGGGTGGCGAGGATGCGGACGGCGGTGCTCTTGCCCGCGCCGTTGGGCCCGAGCACGCCGCACACGCGGCCGCGTTCGATCTCCAGGTCGAGTCCGCGCAGGGCGTGGGTGTCCCCGTAGCGCTTGTGCAGTCCTTCGGCGATGACGACGGGGTCGTCCATCGATCCCTCCAAATGGGTACGGGGTACGCAGTTATAGGGCCGACTGTAGTTACTGGGTACGATGTACGCAAGTGGAAGGATGCAGGAATGAGCGAGGACAAGGCGAAGCAGATCATCTGGGCCAGGCCCGCCCGGTCGACGCGCGGCCCGAACCCGTCGCTCACCCTCGAGCGGATCGCGCGGGCCTCCGTCGCACTCGCCGACGCCGAGGGCCTCGACGCGCTCACGATGCGCCGCCTCGCCAAGGAACTCGGTACCGGGACGATGAGCCTCTACCGGTACGTCGAGTCCAAGGACGACCTTCTCGACATCATGAAGGACATCGTCCTCACCGAGATCCCGCGGCCCGCCCACCCCGACTGGCGGACCGGCCTCGGCTGGCTGGCCCACCAGATCCGCGCCCAGACCCACCGCCACCCCTGGCTCGCCCAGACCGACGCGCCGTTCCTCTTCCTGAGCCCGCACGGCATCGAGTACGTCGAGTACCTCTACGGGATCATCGACGGCCTGGGGTTGTCGGCGGACGCGATGATGAACGCCGTCTCCACGGTCGTCGCCTACGCCACGGGCGCCGTCCGGCAGGAACTCGCCTCCGCCCGCCGCGCCGCCGACGCGGGAGTCACCGAGG
This sequence comes from Actinocorallia herbida, assembly GCF_003751225.1. Taxonomy (NCBI): domain Bacteria; kingdom Bacillati; phylum Actinomycetota; class Actinomycetes; order Streptosporangiales; family Thermomonosporaceae; genus Actinocorallia; species Actinocorallia herbida. Next base: position 7,053,470 of record NZ_RJKE01000001.1, on the reverse strand, counting down.
GCGAGTGGATGCGCGCCCACGGCCCGTACCTCGCAACGCTCCTGGCGACCGGCCGCTACCCGCTCATGAAGCGGGTCGTTTTGGAGGCCGATACCCCGCACCTCAGCCCGGAAGAGGGCTTCGAGCAGGGACTCCAGGGCGTCCTGGACGCCGTCGCGGCCGGGCTGCCCGGGGCGTCGGCGCGGTAAATCGGGAGACGCCGGGCAGGGCGGAATGCCACCATCAGGGCATGAGTCGTGATCATGTGGTCGCCGAGATGGTGCTGCGCAAGCGGCGCCGCGTGCTCCTGCCCGACGCGCCCGCGGGAGACGGCCGGGCCGCCGCGCGGCAGGTCGACGCGGTGCTGATGTCCGCGGGGTTCAAGCTGTCCGGGGAGGCCTTGGAGAGGCTGGGCGGCTTCGCGGACGGGATCGTCATCGACCTGGGCGCCGAGATCCTCGACGTCGTCCGGCGCGAGGTCGGCGATCATGTGGCGCACAACGCGTACTTCCGGGACTTTCCGGCCGGAGTGCCGGACACCGTCGAGTTCTGGCTCGACTGCGTCCTCGACGCGCTCGGCGCGCGCACCGTCGAGGAGCTCATGGTCGGCGAGGCAGTGAACCTCCTCGCGCTCCCGAAGTACGGTCGCTATCAGCACGATTACACCGAGATGGTGGCGGCGCACGCGGCGTTCCTGCCTTCGGCCGGCGACCGCCTGACCGTCCTGCGCCTCGGGGGAGACGCGCGGGACGAGGCGCGGGAGCTGTACTTCGCGCTCGCGGGCAGCGCCGTCCCCCTCAATGAGGACGACCTCGTCGATCTCGCCTTCCTCGCCGTGCACTGCGCCGCCGGGCCGCAGCCCGCGGCGATCCCCGTGCGGGAGAACCGCGCGGTCGTCGACCGGGTGCGGCTGGCCGAGGGGCTGCCGCTGCTCGCCGACACCGTCACCGACGTGCTGCGCCTCGCCTGCGCGCTGTCCGACGGCGACGTCACCCTGGAGACCCCGACCCGGTTCCACGGCCTCCGGCGCGCGACGCGGCGCGGCCTCCTCGCCGCGCTCGACGCGATCGTCTCCGCCGCGCCGGGCAAGCTCGGCGACGTGCACGCCCACCGGGAGCCGTGGAAGCGCCTCGGCGAGCGGCTGCACCCGCACGAGTTCCCGCAGTGGCCTTACGCGCAGGACGTGTTCGCCGTAGCCCGCGGGGACAAGCGGGCCACTTCCCTTGCGGGCCGGGTGGAGGCCGCGTTCGCCGCGGACGATGTCCCCGGCGCCCTCGCCGTGCTGTCCACGGCTCCCGGCATGCTGTTCCGCGCGCTCGACCGGCTCGTGCGCACCGCCGCGTCCGCCGACCTCGTCGGTGGCGAGGGCGCCATGGTCGACGCCGTCGTCGCGGCGGTCGCCGAGGCGGCCCCCCGGGTCTCGGGGAGGGTGCTGCTCGGGGTGCGCGAGCACCTGGTGAACCGGCCGCGGGCGCTGGAGCGGCGCGTGTTCGTCAACCGGAAGGGCGGCGCGCACGTCCGCCCCGAGGACCGGGCGCCGCTCCCTCCCGAGGCCGTCGCCCGGCTCCGCGAGATCCTCGACGACGAGGTCCGCGGCAGGCTCCCGATCGCCGGTCCCGTCCTGGTGGACCCCGACATCCTCGACGTCGCGCTCCCGCTGAGCGGCAAGGCCGCCCCGTCGGGGTTCGGGGTGCTGCCGCGCGGCTCGGAGTCGAAGGTCGACGCAGGGCTGCTCCGGTTCTTCACCTACTGGCGGCAGGCCGAGGAGGACACCGACTACGACCTGTCGGCACTGTTCTTCGACGCCGCTTGGGAGAACGGCTCATGGGTGTCCTACACGAACCTGTCCGACGGCGGATCCGTCCACTCGGGCGACGTGACCGAGGCCCCGGAGGGCGCGTCGGAGTTCATCGACATCGACCTCGCCGGGACCGAGGCCGCGCGGATCGTCCCGCAGGTGCACATCTTCAACGGCGAGGGCTTCGCCGAGGTCGCCGAGTCGTTCTTCGGGTTCATGCTGCGCGAGCCGGCGCAGGAGGGCCTGCCGTTCGAGCCGGCGACCGTCCGGATGAAGTCGGAGCTGCGCGGCGGCGGCCGGGTGGCGCTCCCCCTGGCGTTCCTCCGCGACGCCGACGGCTCGTGGCGCGCGAAGTGGCTCCACCTCCACCTCAAGGGCATGCCGTTCGCCAACGCCGTCGAGAACTCCCGCGTCAGCACCGCGACCCTCGTCCGCGCAGTCACCGACCGCGCCCAGACCACCGTCCGCACCCTGCTGGACCTGCTCCCACCGGACACCGTCACCGTCGACGACGGCACCACCCCGGCGGTCCCCGTCACCTACATCGGCCTGGAGCGCCCCGACCACCTGCCGGAAGGCTCCACCGCCTACACCCTCGACCGCCTCGCCGCCCTGATCCCCACCTGACGCCACCACGCAAAAACCCCACGACGCCGGAGATCTCCCCCTGCTACCGTGATCTACGGCGAGGCCATGAGAGCGCTTCCTTCTCCCCTTTCCTTGCAAATGAAATCGCAGCGCTCTCGCCTTCCTCGCCGCCCCGCCTGCCCCGGGCTTCGCGCCCGGGTCCGGCCTCCGGCGTACCCGCCGCTCTGATCGTGCGGGCGAGGCCATGGGCGCGCTTCCTTCTCACCACTCAGCGCCCCCGCTTCCCTCGCCCGCCCCGGGAATCCGCCCAGAACTCCCTGCTAACGTGATCCCGCGGCGAGGCCATGGGCGCGCTTCCTTCTCCCATCGCTTCGGACGATATGCAGCAGCGCTCCCGCCTTCCTCGCCGCCCCACCCCCTTCAAGGCCCTTCACCCGGGCCGAGCCCAGCCGCCGACGCACCGCGCTGAAGCCCGCCGGCGATCCCCGCAGATCACCCGGGATCCGGACGACGGCCACTGCGAGCCGCCCGGCCGCGCCGAAATCCGATCCGGGTGACGACGCCGGCGACCGAGGCCGGAGCCCGATCGGTGACGCGGCACGGGCGCGGGCGGCCGGGCGTAGGCGGGGTCAGGGGGTGTTCACGGGGGATTCGTCCATGCGGAGGTACCAGCGCATGGTGGGTGGGGCCTTGACGCCGAGCATGAGGGAGCCGGTGCCCAGGGCGTTGGTGCGGAAGTTCTCGCCGTCGGGGGAGCTGGTGCGGAGGCGGGTGCGGAGGGGGCCCTTGGCGCAGGGGAGCGAGGTCGTGTCGGTACCGGCGCCCTGGTCGCGGGAGCCGCCGTCACGGGTGTCGACGCGAGTCCAGTGGGTCAGGCGGAAGGCGCCTTTGCCGGCGCAGGTGAGCTGGAAGCTGACCCATTTCTCGTGCACGGGGATCGGGCCGAGCAGGGCGTCGCCGGTGCGGAGGGAGGTGCGGACGAGGGTGGTCCAGCCTTCGGCCCGACGGGCGGGGACGGGCCACGGCTCGATCAGCGGGCGGGTCGGGGTGGGGTCGGCGGCGGGGAGCGCTGCCCGCGGTAGCGCGGGACCCGATCCGTCGGTGCAGGAGGACAGGGCGGCGACGGTGATGAGGGCCGCTGCCGTGGAGACCGTCCGCACGCGCATCAGCCACCGAGCCTTAAGGGTAGAAGAAAAGGTCAAAGAGGGATGAATCGTACAAGGGGGTAGGTGGGTCGGGGTGGTGGGGGCCACATGAGTTTCAAGTGTTTTACTAGTAAAACACTTGGTAGGCTTTGGGTATGGTTCTGGGAGTGTTGCGGCCGAGGTTCCCGCTGTCCGGGGTGTTCCGGGTGGGGCGGGTCGACGAGATCTGGTGGAAGCGGTCGGTCAGCGCGGTGATCGCGCTGGGCGCGCCGTACCTGGTGCTGCTCGCGCTCGGCCGGCTGGATCTGGCGATGTACGTCTCCGCCGGGGCCATGTGCGCGCTCTACACGCATGCGCTGCCCTATCCGCGACGGGCCAGGGTGCTCGCGTGGATCGGTCTGGCGATGACCGCGACCGTGGGCGCCGCCGCCGTGGCGGCCTCCCTGACGGACTCGGCGGTCGTGCTCGTCGTGGTCGCCGCGCTGCTGGCGGCGGTCCACAAGCTCTTCGGCGAGGCCGCCAAGATCGGTGCTCCGGGCAATGTCATCCTGACCTTCATCGGCGCCGCCGTCGCCTTCGTTCCCACGGAGACGGGCCAGATCCCCGGGCACACCGCGCTCGCCGCGCTGGGCGCCCTCATCGCTTGGGCCGTCGTCATGGCGCCCGCCCTGGTCCGTCCTTACGGGCCGGAGAGGCGGGCCGTCGCCGCGGCCTTGGAGGCCGCCGCCCAGATCACCGACGCGCCTTCCCGGCACCGCGCGGCCGCGGCCGTGAACGCCGCCTGGCGGGCCGTCCTCGCCGCCCGGCCTTCCGGGCTGGACAGGCTGCTCGTCCAGGCCGAGGAGGCCCTGTCCAAGGCGCCGGAGACCGCCCGCCTGAACTCCCTGGCCCGTCGGCTGCGCGCCGGGACCGTGCCCGAGGTGGGCCTGTCCGACGCGCAGGTCGCCGAACTCACCGGGCTCGCCGCGGAGCGGCACACCGCCGTGCCCCGGTCCGTGCTGCTCCAGGGGCTGTGGCCGGTGGTGCTGCGGGTGCTGGTCTCGGCGGTGCTCGGGGGCTGGATCTCGCTGCTGCTCGGCGTCGGCCACCCCTACTGGGCGGTGGTCACCGCGGCCGCGGTCTGCCAGGCGAGCGCCGACCTGTCGTGGCGGCGGGCGCTCCAGCGGGCCTGGGGGAACTTCGCGGGCCTCGCGGTCTTTGCCCTGCTGCTCCCGATCAGCCGGACGGGCGCGGTCGCCCTGGTCCTGCTGATCCTCGCCTGCCAGTTCGTCACCGAGGGGATGATCACCCGCAACTACTGGCTCGGCACCGTCTTCGTCACCCCGATGGCCCTGCTCATGACCGAGTTCGCGGCACAGGAGCCGGGCGGAGTCCTGGTCCTGGACCGCGCGCTGGACACCGTCGTCGGGGTCGTCACGGGGCTCGTCGCCTGCCTGCTGGTCACCAACCACCGCGCGGCGCGGCGCACCGAGAGCGCGTTGGAGCGGGTCGACCAGGCCCGCGCCCACGCTGCGGAGGCCGAGCCCGCGCCCGCCGCGGCCGAGCTCGCCTCGGCGCTGGTCGGGCTGCGCGAGGCCGCCGACATCGCGCACGGCGAATGGTGGCGGGGCGGCCTGCCCGAGGAGCGCATCGTGGTCGCCGAACGGGAAGGCCACCGGGAGCTCGCCGCACTACAGTCGGGTGGTCGTCCGGAATAGCCCGGGAGGAGAGGGGGAGACCGGTGGAAGACGTCGTGGCCCGGGTGATGCGGCAGTGGCGGGAGGTCCGGCCTGAGCTGGACCCCGAGCCGATGGGCGTGATCGGCAGGCTGAACCGCTGCGCGCTGCTGCTCCAGCAGGCCGAGGAGACCCCGCTCGCCAGGTTCGGGCTGACCCGTCCTGAATTCGACATCCTCACCGCGCTGCGCCGGGTCGACCACGAGATCACCCCCGGCCGCCTCGCCCGCGAGACCTTCGCGTCCGGCGCCGCGGTGACCAAGCGTGTGCGGGCGCTGGAGGAGCGCGGCCTCGTCGCCCGACGCCCCGACGCCAGGGACCGCCGCGTCGCCCACCTGTCCCTCACCGACGAGGGCGGCGCGCTGATCGACGAGGTGCTGCCCGCCCAGCTCGCCCACGAGGCGTCCGTGCTGTCCGCGCTCGACGACGGCACCCGCGCCGACCTGGCCGACAACCTCTCCCGGCTGCTGATCGTCCTCGAAGGACGGCTCGGCGGTCTCTGACTTCGCCCCGAACGCCCGGTACCTGGTGATCCACTCGCCGAAGTCGGGGAGATTGTTCGACCGCCGGTCACCGGAGATTCCGGATCCGCTCCCGGAAGGTGACCTAGGGTGAGGGGATGGGGGAGATGCACAGCGTGGAGCTGGCGGCGGACGCCGAGCTCGCCTACACCGGTGTCTGGATGAGCGGCCTGCGCGGCCAGCGGATGTTCCGTGAACTCGACCTCGCCGACGCCGATGACGCGGTCCTCGGCGAGGTCGCCGAGATGACCTGGCTGCGGGTGCTGAAGGCGCGCGGACCGTTCACCGACGAGGGCGTGCGGCGCCTGACGGGCCTGCGCGAACTGTTCGACCTGTGGCTCGACTCCGATCGGATCGAGGGCGAGTTCACCCCGCCCGACAGTCCCTTGCGGGTCATGTCGCTGAGCGGCGCGGCCCTGGAAGACAGGTCGCTGAGGCTGGTCGGCCGTTACCCGGACCTGCGCGTGGTCCGCTGGTCGTCGGACACGGCCACCGGCGACGGTCTGGGCTGGCTTCCGCTCGGCGTCCGGATGCTCTACCTGCGGCTGCCGCGCCTCGACGTCGAACGCCTCACCACGCTGGCGCAGCTTCCGTACCTGGGCACCCTGACGTTCTCGGGAACCGCCCCCACGCCCGAGCTGTCCGCCCTGCTGGCGGGCCTCGGCGGTGAGCTGTCCCGGGTGGACTTCCTCGGGGTGGAGCGCCCGGAGCCCGCGGCGATCCGCCCGCTGGCCGAGGCCGGGATCAAGGTGAACACGGCCCAGCCCGTCTGATCCCGGTCAGCCGCCCTGCCGACGGGTCAGCGCCAGCCGCGACGCGGCGATCCCGACCGGCACGGGCGCCCAGTAGGTGATCAGCCGGAACACCAGGACGGCCTGGAGGGCGGGCAGCGCGGCGATCCCGAGCAGGACGAGCGTCCCGGTGAACGCGGCCTCGGTGGTGCCGACCCCGCCCGGCACGGGCACCGCCGCGCCCACGAAACTGCCGACGAAATAGGCCCCGACCAGCACGCCGAACTGCTCCGCGTCGGTCTCGGTGCCCGGCACCGCGAGGACGGACAGGCCGAAGGCCAGCGCGAGGACCACGGCCACGGCGACCGAGGAGGCGAGCACGCCGAACAGGTCGCGGGGCCGCCGGGCGAGGTCGCGCAGCGCCTCCCAGGACTCCCGCAGCGTCTCGCGCGGCGTCTTCCCGCCTCGCCGACGCGCCCTGCGCACCGCCCAGACCCCCGCCCCCGCGATGGCGAGGGCGACGGCCCCCGCCGCGAGCGCGATCCGCGGATCGGCGAGCCCCGCCGCGAACCCCCCGATCCGGTCGGCCACCCCGTCGAGCGCCTCGAGGTCCCCGGTCAGCGCGATCACCGCGAGCACGACGAGGATCCGGCCGATTCCGAGCCCCGCGGCGTAGGCGGTGACGGCGGTCGCGGCGGCGGGCAGGGCCATCCCACAGACCGTCAGATAGCGGGCGTTCACCGCGATGCCGCCGAGGCCGCCCGGGGTGATCCGGGCCGCCGCGGCGGCGGTGAACTGGGTGAGGGTGGTCCGGCCGAGCCCCAGCGGACGGCCCGCGGCGGCGCGCAGGGCGGTGGCCTCGAACACGTAGTGCAGGACGGCGAGCAGCACCAGCACCGGGACGACGCCCCAGTGCATCGCCCGCAGCGCCGCGATGACCGCCTCCATTTCCAGGAGTATCCCCGGTGCCGGATATGCGGACTGTCAGCTTCCGGGACGGGTGCGGCAAAAGGGCCGGGTGGGACGCCGGTCCCGCCCGGCCCCGCCGGACCGCCCGAGCGGGTCAGGCGAGCACGAAGTACCTGAGCCAGACGTACGCCCAGGCCATCGCGGTGGTCATCAGGGTGACCAGCAGGCCGTACTTGGTGAACTGCCAGAAGCTGATCCGGTGCCCGGTCCGCGCGGCGATGCCGATCGCCACGACGTTGGCGCTGGCGGCGATCGCGGTGCCGTTGCCGCCGAAGTCGGCGCCGAGCGCGAACGCCCACCACAGCATCTCGCCGTCGCCGGGGGTGGCCGCGACCATCTGCTCGACGATCGGGGCGACGGTGGCGACGTACGGGATGTTGTCGAAGAACGCCCCGAAGACGGCGGAGCCCCACAGCAGCACGCTGGCCGCCGCGAAGGTGTCGTCGGCGAACGTCGCGGAGATCCACTCGCCGATGGTGGCGATGACCCCGGTGTGCACGAGCCCGGCGACCATCGCGAACAGGCCCATGAAGAACACCAGCGTCGGCCATTCGACCTCGGCCAGCACGTCGTTCACGTCGGTCCTGGACACCAGCAGCATCACCCCGGCGCCGACGAGCGCGACGATCGACGGCTCGACGTGGAACACCGAGTGCAGGGAGAACCCGGCGATCACGAAGCCGAGCACGACGAGGCTGCGCACGAGGAGCTTGCGGTCGGTGATCGCCTTCTTCTCGTTGAGCGCCATCACCGCCGCGACGTGCTCGGGGTGGTACTCGAAGGACTTGCGGAACATCACCCGGGTGAGCAGCACGAACACCACGAAGATGATCACGACGATCGGCGCCATGTGCACCAGGAAGTCGTTGAACGTCAGGCCCGCGCGGCTGCCGATGATGATGTTGGGCGGGTCGCCGATCAGGGTGGCCGCGCCGCCGATGTTCGACGCGAGGATCTCGGCGATCAGGTACGGCTGCGCCGGGATCCTCAGCCGGTCGCAGACCACGACCGTCACGGGCGCCACGAGCATGATGGTCGTGACGTTGTCCAGGAACGGCGAGGCGATCGCGGTCAGCCCCATGAGCATGACCATCAGCTTGTAGGGCCGGCCTTCGGACTTCTTGGCCGCCCAGATCGCCAGGAAGTCGAACAGTCCCGTCTGCTTGATGATCCCGACGATGATCATCATGCCGAAGAGCAGGAAGATGACGTTCCAGTCGATCCCCTCGTGCTCGGAGAAGAAGACCTCGGAGCCGGGGATGATCCCGAGCACGACCATCAGGCCGGCCGCCACGAGGACGACCTTGACCTTGTGCACCTTCTCGCTGGCGATCAGCCCGATGGCGATCGTGAAGATGGAGAGTGCGACGATTCCGGTCACCGGGCGTACCCCGGGGGTCCGGCGCCTTCCGAAGTCCTATTTTTCAGGCATGGAAAGTCGAGATAGTAGGACATCAGATCTCCCAGTATTGAGGAAAGGTGGGGACACGCCGAAGGCGGCGGTCACGCCGCCGCCCGGGTCCTCTTACTCGCCGGTGTCGCCGGGTCCGAGGACGGCAAGGCTGGTGAGCAGCCGGTCAAGGGTGATCGCCCCGATGAGGACGCCGCGCTCGTCCACGACCGCGGCCAGGGGGCTGCGGGTCCGTGCCATCAGCGCCGCCACCTCGAGCAGGTTGGTGTCGGGGGTGACGGTGGTGGGACGGGTCGGCGCCTCGGGGAGGCAGTCGCCGACGGTGCGCTCGCCGAGCTCCTGCCAGAACAGGTCGGCGTGGGCCTCGTCGACGGTGCGGGCGAGCGCCGGGGTCTCCCGGTAGGCTCCCGGGATGGCCAGCCGGAGCACCTGGGTGCCCGGCAGGACCGACCAGGGCTTCCCCCGGTCGTCCACCACGATCAGGCCCGGGAGCTGGCGCACGGCCATGAGCTGCACCGCACGCATCACCGAGTCGTGCACCGTTACCGTGGGCAGGTTCGCGGTGATGTCGCGCGCTCGCATTCCACCATCCAGAGTGATTCTCATGGTCATAAAGACCTCCTCGCCCCTCCATTTTGGGACGAAAAGGACAATCTCACCATCGGGCCGGACCCCCAGATTCGGATGGGGGCGCACCCCCATGTCGGCCCGCCGAAATGGGGGCCGGACCCGATTGACCGACCCGCGGAGCCTGAGGACGCTGGAGTGATGCCGGGAGGACAGGGCCGCCGTTGGGCGGAGCGAGCGCGTGAGGTGAGGGGACCGGGACAGTCGCTGTTCTGGCGGCTCTTCCTCAGCAACGGCCTGGTGTTCGCGGGCGGGACGCTGGTCCTCGCCCTGTCGCCCGCCACGGTATCCGCCCCGGTGGTGTGGAGGGAAGTGCCCGTCCTGCTGGTCGGGCTCGCGCTGATCCTCGCGCTCAACGGGTTCCTCCTGCGGCGCAGCCTCGCCCCGCTCGACCAGCTCGCGACCGTCATGCAGCGGGTCGACCTGCTGCGCGGCGGCGACCGGCTGCCCGACCAGGGCAACGGCGACCTCGCGCACCTGATCGACACCTTCAACCGGATGCTCGACCGGCTGGAGACCGAGCGGACGGCCAGCGCGGGCCGCACCCTCGCCGCCCAGGAGGCCGAGCGGATGCGCATCGCGCGCGAGCTGCACGACGAGATCGGGCAGAGCCTGACCGTCGTCCTGCTCGGGCTCAAGCGCACCGTCGACCGGGCCCCCGACGAGCTCGTGGCCGACCTGCACACCGTTCAGGAGGGCGTCCGGGCCAGTCTGGAGGAGGTCCGGCGGATCGCCCACCGGCTGCGGCCCGGCGTCCTGGAGGACCTCGGCCTGCGCAGCGCCCTCAAGTCCCTCATCAGCGACTTCTCCCGGACCAGCGGCCTGCCCGTGACCCGGCTGATCGACCCAGAGCTGCCCGAGGACCTCGGCCAGGACGTCGAACTCGTGCTGTACCGGGTGGCCCAGGAGAGCCTGACGAACGTGATGCGGCACGCCGGGGCGTCTCGGGTGGAGATGGGCCTGACCCTGCGCGGACGCGACATCGTGCTGTCGATCGCCGACGACGGCAGGGGCGGCGAGCACGTCGAGGGCGCGGGCATCCGGGGCATGCGGGAGCGGGCCGGGCTGATCCGGGCCCGGCTGACCGTGGCGGCCCGCCCGCAGGGAGGCACCCGCGTCACCCTGACGGTGCCAGGACAGGCCGTCGAGGCCGGGAAAGAGAAGTGACCGTGGAGACCACCCGGATCCTGCTGGCCGACGACCACGCCCTCGTCCGCCAGGGCCTGCGCATGATCCTCGACTCCGAGCCCGACCTCGCGGTGGTCGCCGAGGCGGCCGACGGGGCCGAGGCGGTGGAGTCCGTCTGCGGCGGGGGAGCGGAGCCGGGCGGGGTGGACCTCGCGGTGCTGGACATCGCGATGCCCCGGATGACCGGCCTCCAGGCCGCCAGGGAGATCTCCCGGCGGGCTCCGCAGGTCCGGATCATCATGCTGTCGATGTACGACAACGAGCAGTACTTCTTCGAGGCGCTGAAGAGCGGCGCGAGCGGGTACGTCCTGAAATCGGCGGCCGACCAGGACCTCATCGAGGCGTGCCGGGCGGCGATGCGCGGCGAGCCCTTCCTCTACCCGGGCGCGATGACCGCGCTGATCCGGGACTACCTCCAGCGCGAGAGGCAGGGGGAGCGGCTGCCCGACAGCATCCTCACGCCGCGTGAGGAGGAGGTCGTCAAGCTGATCGCCGAGGGCAACTCCACCAAGGAGATCGCCGAGACGCTGTTCATCAGCGTCAAGACGGTCGACCGGCACCGCTCGAACATCCTCGCCAAGCTCGGCATGCGCGACCGCCTCGAACTCGCCAGGTACGCGATCCGCGCGGGCCTCGTCGAGCCCTGAGCCCGGCGGGCGGGGGCCTCAGGACGTGCCGACGAGCCAGTCGGGGTCGGCGCCGAGCCAGGTGCCGGGCAGGGGGGTGGAGGTCCAGCGGCGTCCGTCGAACACCGCGACGCCGTCCGCGCCCGCGCACTGCACGCCGGTGCGGTCCGGGGCCAGGGCGTTGACGCGCAGGGGCGCCTGCTCGCGGGCCCACTTGCGGCCCGTCCAGTGCAGCAGGGCGTCTCCGGCGGCGGCGTAGGCGGTGCCGCGCCAGCACGCCAGCGCGGTGACGGGTCCGGTGCGGGTGTGCCACTCGCGCCAGGTGCGGCCGTCGTGGTGCAGGATCAGGCCCTCGCGATCGCGCGCGCCGGCGGCGAGCAGGTTCTCACCCGTGACGGCGAGGGTCAGCAGCTTGGCGGGACGGCCGGGCACCTCGACGGGTTTCCAGACCGCGCCGTCATGGCGCAGGACGACGTTCGCGGGGAAGCCGTGGCCGACCGCCCAGGGCCCGCGCACGCCCGTCAGCACGTAGGGGAAGCCGAGTTCGGGCGGATCGTCGTCGTGCCATCCGGAGGGGCCGCGGCGCAGCAGCAGGGGGACTTCGGCGAGGCGGAGCCGGTCGAACGCGCCGCCCGCCGCGACCGTGCCGTCGACCGCGGTGAGCACGGCGCCGTGCAGGGCCGCGTCAAGGGGAGGCAGGGCCTCGGTGGTCCACGCCGTCCCGTTCCAGACGAGGACCAGCGGGCCGTGGCCGCGGGCGCCGACCGCGTAGGGCTCGGACACCGCGTGCAGAATGAAGTCGCCGCCGGGATCGGGGACCGGCGTGCGGTGGAAGCCGTCGGCTTCGCGCCGTGCTGCGGCCCCGCGCACCGTCCGCGCCGCGGCGACAGGTCCCCCGACGTTCATGGCGCGAGAATATAGGCGGATGTATCGGTCATGTGCCCTCACCGCCCCGGAACTCTGACCTGCTTTCCTGTTTACCCACAGTAGGTCGGGCTGACTCGGGAAAGGGCGGTTTCGGCATCCCCCGACTCCTCCTGGTCCCGTCCGTGTGCGCGGCGCCGTGCGGCGTCGCTCATAGCACAGAACGGAGGGGAGATCGTCGATTGTTCCCGGGGCCGTGCGGACCCGGGTGGCGGTCGGGGAGGAGAATACGGGTCAGACGAGGGCGAACGACGACCAGACCGCTTTGCCGCCGGTCGACAGCGGTGCCCAGCCCCAGGCCTCGGCGAGGCCCGCGACGACCTGGAGGCCGCGGCCGCTCTCGGCGAAGTCCTCGGGCTCGGCGAGCACCGGCGGCTCCGGGTTGGGGTCGGTGACTATCGCGAGCACCCGCCGCTCCTGGGCCATGAGGATCAGCTGGATCGGCGCGCGCGCCACCCGGTGCCGTCCCGGCAGGCCGTAGCGGACCGCGTTGGTGACGAGTTCGGAGACCACCACCGCCGCGTCGCCGAAGACGCACGAGAGGTTCCAGCCGCGCAGTGTCTCCCGGGTGAACTCGCGGGCGGAGCCCGGCGATCCCGGATCACTGCTGAGCGGGCGCCTGACGAGCCGGTCGGTGCCCGAGGAGGGGGGCGTGGGCCAGTGCGCGGCTTCGAGTGTCGGCAGCATCGCAGGCCATCTGCCCTCGTCGGCGCAGGAGAGCCGACGGCTGTGGATCATGCGAGGAGCCCGCTGAAGGGTCATGGAATGTCCTGTCACGACCGGATGATGCGTCGGGTGGGTGTCCGCTATCTTTCCCTTCGACGCGTGCAGGTGCAAGAGCTTCTGCACGTGCATCTGCCCTTGCGGCACAGAAAGATCGTTGTTGGAACGGAGCAAAGTCATGGGGGAACACGCACTGAAGCCGTCCCTTCACGGACAGGCGCCCGGGGGCTGGCTGAAGAGCCGGCGGAGCAACCCCAGCGGCAACTGCGTCGAGTTGAGCGAGCTGCCCACCGGGGAGATCGCCATGCGCAACTCGCGGCATCCGGACGGCCCCGTGCTCGTGTACACGCGCGCGGAGATAGAGGCGTTCATCGGAGGGGCCAAGGACGGTGACTTCGACCATCTAGTCGCCTAGGAGTCGCGGGGCACACGAAGGGCGCCGTTCGGCGGCGCCCGGCCCCGTCACCGCGGTCGGACCGTTCGGAGCGGTTACTCATGTCCGAAATAGGGATGGGTGGAACGCGCCGGTGTGCCGTGGGATACTCGCGTGTTCCGGCGTATCGGACCTCTCGGGCCCTATGCCTCAGCCTTTCGGAAGACCCATGGATCAGGGAGCCCTGGATGGTCCCACCCGCACCCGCCACCGTGTTGGACATCTCGGCATCGGCCGGCGGCGGGCCCACCGTGCTGCGCATCCTGCTGGGCGCGCAGCTGCGCAGGCTGCGCGAGGCCAAGGGCATCTCCCGCGATGACGCCGGATACGCGATCCGCGCCTCGGACTCCAAGATCAGCCGTCTGGAGCTCGGCCGCGTGTCCTTCCGGGAGCGCGACGTCGCCGACCTGCTGACGCTCTACGGCGTCCAGGACGAGGAGGAAAGGGCCAAGGCGCTGAGCCTGGCCCGGCGGGCCAGCCGCAACGGCTGGTGGCACCGCTACAACGACGTGCTGCCCAAATGGTTCGAGAACTACATCGGCCTGGAGGAGGCGGCGAGCCGCATCCGCTCCTACGAGGTGCAGTTCGTCCCCGGCCTGCTCCAGACCGAGGCCTACGCCCGCGCGGTCACCCTCCTCGGCCACAGCGCCGCGCCCGCCGAGGAGATCGAGCGCCGGGTGGAGATGCGGATGCAGCGCCAGGGCCTGCTCACGGGCGAGGACGCGCCCCAGGTGTGGACCGTGGTCGACGAGGCGGCGATGCGCCGTCCGCTGGGCGGCCGCACGGTGATGCGCGAGCAGCTCGCGCGCCTCATCGAGCTGTCGGAGGCGCCCGGGGTGACGGTCCAGGTCGTGCCGTTCGCGCGCGGCGGCCACGCCGCGGCCGGGGGCCCGTTCAGCATCCTGCGCTTCGCCGAGCCCGACCTGCCCGACATCGTCTATCTGGAGCAGCTCACCAGCGCGCTGTATCTGGACAAGCGCGACGACGTCGAACGCTATCTCGCGGTGATGGACCAGTTGTGCGTCGAGGCCGAGCCCGTCTCGGCCACCGCCGATGTTCTGACCGCCATCCGCAACGAGCTGTAACGCCCTTCGAGCGCCCGGCCCGGTCCTGTGACCTGCGGCCGGGCGTTCCGCGTTGCCGGGGGGAGGGGGTGCCGCCTGGGGCCGGGGAAAAAGAGAATGGCGTTGTTGCGCAATTCACCGGGTGTGTTGACTGCGGTCCGAAATGTCATGTTGACTCCAGTTGGCAGAGCGAGATCCCTTACCAGGCAGGGATTCTCGGCGGTGCAGTGACCTGCGACACTCCCGAATGGGACGCCCTGTTAAAGGTGTGTGAACGTCGGCGACGTCGCCTGTGTCGATTTGACAACAAAGATCAGATCATCTTCTATGGCCTTTCTTGGAGGGATATTTCAGGACGGTTCGTGATCGGTCCGGTGCACTGCGCGTCCGGACCGGGGACGCCGTGGGGAGAGGGCGGGCATGACCGGGACGACCGCACTGGCCGGGGCGAGCGAAGCACCCGCCGAGGCACCCGAGATGACCATCGGCGGGGAGCACGCCGAACCCGTCCCCGCCGCGCTGTCCGCGCTCCCCGGCAAGCGCGCGCTGTTCGCCGTCGACAGCTACTTCCGCGACGGCTGGGACGACCTGATGGCGACCGCGCCCGACCCGTGGACCCTCCTCGACGTGCACGCCACGGTGCTGCTCACCCCCGACGCCGTCGCGGGACGCCGACTGGAGGCCGCACTCGACTGGCTGCTCGCGCAGGACGCGGTCGTCGTCGCCGCCGAGGCGCTGCGGCTCGACCGGCACAGCACCCGCGCGTTGTGGTGGTACCAGTGGAACGTCGCCACCCGCGAGCACCGCGCCCTCACCGACCTCCTCGCCACCGCGGGCGAGAGCCTCCTGCTCGTCGCCAGGCTGCCGCGCGCGCCCATCCCGGCGACGCTGCGGATCAGCCAGCGCAAAGGCAGCGCCGACCCCTCCCGGCGCGAACGCTGGCAGCTCCGCCACCTCCTCGCCGGACTGGGCGAGCCGGTCAGCGGACTCGTCACCTTCGCGCACACCGCCGACGAGCCCGCCGACCTCGTCCGCGAGTTCGGCATCCTCCTCGACGGGCCCGACCGCCGCCGCGTCTACGCCGACCTCGTCGCCGGGCGGGACCGCGAGACCGAGGCGCGCGCCCTCATCGCCGACCTGTACCGGCGCACCCCCGCCGACGACCTCTCCCGCACCGCCGCACGCGAGCGCGCCGAACTCGGCACCCCCGCCGGCCCCTGGGACGGAGTCGTCCTCGGCGGCGCCGCGGCGACCCCGTGCCTCTCGGACAAGGCGCCGCTGGTGACCGGCGTGACCACCGCGCAGTGGGAGCATCTGAAGGCCCAGCCGTGGCGCCCGCTGCGCTTCGACCGGACCCTGCCCTACCGGCTCGTCCACAAGGCGGGGCCCGCGGGCGTGCTGCTCACCGACCAGGTCGCCGCGCCCGACGGGGCGGTGCTGCTCGCCGGCGAGCTGCCGACCGCGCACCGCTACCTCAACGACGTGCCGCGCTCCGGCTCCGGCCTCGACCTCGCGCCGATCCTGGAACTCGCCGGGCAGAGCGCCTACGTCCTCGCGCACGCCCACCACGGCGCGCCCGACGACGCGCGGTTCGCCCTGCGCGGGCTGCGGGCCGCGCTGGTCCCCGGCGCCTGCGCGCACCGGCGCGTCCGCATCGAGGCGACCGTCACCGAGGCCCGCCGCGACGGCCTGGACCTGGCTTTCGGGTTCTTCGGCCTCGACGAAGGCGCCGACGGCGTCCCGCTGGCGACCGCGACCCTGTCGTTCTCCTGGATGAGCGAGTCCGCGTGGCAGGCGGAACGCCTCGAGGGCCGGGCCAGGCACGGGCTCGGCGCCGAGATCGGTGTGCCCGACATGAGCGGGACGTTCCCCTCGGCCCGCGCCGTCGGCCGCAGCCACGACGACAACGTGGTGCTCGCCGACCCGCTCTGGCGGCCCGGGACGATGACCGCCCGCGTCGTCGTCGACCCGGCCAACCCCGGGCTCTTCGACCAGCCGCAGGACCATGTCCCCGGCGTCGCGCTCATGGAGGCGGCGCGCCAGGCCGCGCTGTGGGCGACCTCCCGGCATCTCGCGCTGCCCGCGGGCCAGCTCGCCGTCATCGTGCTCGACAGCGGCCACCCCGGCGTCGGCGAGCTCGACACCGCGCTCAGCTGCACCGCGCGCATCGTCGCCGACCGCGGCGGCAAGGTCGCGGTCGCGGTTTCCTTCGCCCAGGACGGCATCGAGGTCTGCGCGGTCACCGCCGAGGTGGTGCGCGCGTGATCGGCGGTAAGGCCGCACACCTGCGCCGGCTCGCCGACGCGGGCTTCAGCGTGCCCGAGTGGTCGGTCCTCGGCCTCGACGTGCTGCGCGACTTCCGGCTGCGGTCCGGGCTCGACGCCGAGATCGCCGCCCTGCTCACCGGGCTCAATCCCGACACCGCCTACGACACCGCGGAGCGGATCGCCAAGGCGTTCTCGGTGACCCCGCTGGACGGCGCGGCCCTGTCGGCGATCTGGCGGGCCTACGACGCGGTCGGGCAGGGCACCGTCGCGGTCCGGTCCTCCGGCGCAGACGAGGACCTGCCCAATGTGTCGTTCGCCGGGCAGTACTCCTCGTTCCTCGGGCTGAGCGGGTTCGACGCCGTCGCCGAGCACGTCAGGGAATGCTGGGCGTCGGCCTACTCCGCCCGGTCCCTGGTCTACCGGTGGCTGCACGGGCTGCCGACCGACCGGATCGACCTCGCCGTCATCGTGCAGCGGATCGTCCCGGCCGAGGTGTCCGGGGTGATGTTCACGGCCCATCCCGTCACCGGGGACCGCGACCAGGCGCTCATCAGCTGTGTCTATGGGCTGGGCGAGACGCTCTCGTCCGGGGCGGTCGACCCCGACACCCTCACCCTCGACCGCACGAGCGGGGTCGTCGGCGACGCCGTCATCGGGGAGAAGGCCGAGCGGCTCGACCCGGGCCCGGGCGGTCCCGTGCTCAGCCGGGTCTCGAGCCACCACCGCGTGCGGTTCGCGCTCAGCAACGAGCAGGTGGGCGACCTCGGCGATCTCGGCGCCCGGGTGGAGCGGCTGTTCGGCTGCCCGCAGGACATCGAGTGGGCGTTGCACGACGGCGCCTTCCATGTCCTGCAGGCCCGGCCGATCACCACGCTCCGGGAGGCCGAGGGCGAGCTGCGGGTGTGGGACAGCGCCGACATCGACGAGGACTTCGGCGAGGTCACCGCGCCCCTGACGTTCAGCTTCGCGCGCCTCGCCTACCAGAAGGTGTACCGGGACCACGTACGCGCGCTGGGCGTCCCGGAGAGCGACATCGCCCGGATGGACGAGTGGTTCGGCGACATGCTGGGCTACTTCGACGGGCGGGTCTACTACAACGTCCTCAACTGGTACAAGGTCATCCGGCTGCTCCCGGGGTACAAGCTGCACCGGCGGGTCCTGGAGCGGGCGCTGGGGGTGCGGGAGACCTCCGACGAGCTGGCCGAGGCCCAGCACCCGATCGGCTCCGCGGGACGGCAGCGGCTGGTCCGGTTCCGGGTCGCCGCCCGGTTCGTCCGGATGTTCATGGGGGCGCGGCGCTCGGTCGCCGCGTTCGTCGACGACTTCGCGGAGGCGTCCGCGGCGTTCGAGGAGGTCGACTACGCGGACCTGCCGGGGCACGAGGTCAACCGGGAGCTGTACCGGCTCGAGGACCGGCTGCTCACCCGATGGGGCCCGACCGCGGTCCTCGACAACGTCCTGATGCTCTCCTTCGGCGTGCTCCAGAGCCTCAACCAGCGCTGGTTGCCCGACGCGCCGCCCTGGGTCGTGTGGGAGGCGGTCCAGCCCGGCGCGGAGGCGCCCCCGCCCGCCGCGCGGCTCGCCGCGATCGCCGCGGACCTCGCGGGGCGCGAGCGCCTGGCCGTCGAGATCGCCGCACGCCCCGCCGCCGACCTGGCCGGGTGGCTCACCGACGCGCGCGGCGACGACGCGGCATGGCTGCGCGCCGCCCTCAGCGACTACCTCGCCGAGTTCGGGCACGTCGCGAGCGGCTCGCTGAACCTCGAGGAGCCCGATCTGCACGCGGACCCCGCGCGGCTCATGGCGCTGCTCCAGGAAGCGCTCCAGGGCGTCGCGGGAGCCGCCGAGGAGGCCGTCGCCTCCGCGAGCCGCCGAGCGGAGGCGGACGCCTACCTCGCCGCCCATCTGAGCGGCCCCAAGCGGTTCGTCTACCACCTCGTCCGCACCAAGGTCCGCGAGGCGCTGCGCGAACGCGAGCGGGTCAGGCACGCCCGCGTCCGCGTGTTCGGCGTGGCCCGGCGCATGTTCCAGGCGATCGGCCGCGACCTGGAGTCGGTCGGCGCGCTCGGCGACCGCCGCGAGGTGTTCTTCCTCAAGCTGGAGGAGATCCGGGCCGCCTACGCGGGCACCCTCGATCACCGCGAGCTGCGGCCCCTGGCCGAGCTGCGCCGCGACCAGCAGTCCCGGCAGCGCCTCATGCCCGCCCCGCCGCCCCGCTTCACCACCCGCGGCAGCGTCTACTGGAGCCTGCGCAGCCCCGACCCCGGCGACCCCTCCGGCGACGTCCTCCGCGGCATCCCGTGCGCCCCCGGCATCGTCACCGGGGTGGCCCGGCTCCTGGACGCCCCCGCCGACGCCGAAGGCGGCGTCATCGTCGCCCGCCGGACCGACCCGCGCTGGGTCGCCGCGCTGCCCACCGCCGCCGCGCTCCTCATCGAACGCGGCGGCCCGCTCACCCACGCCGCCACCGTGGCCCGAGAACTCGGCATCCCCGCGATAGTCCGCGTCCCCGAGCTCACCACCCGGATCAAGGACGGGATGACCCTCTCCGTCGACGGCACCACGGGCCTCATCCGCATCCTGAAGTAGCGGGAAAAGGGCGAACCCGGATCGTCCCCGTAAAATCACCCCCGACCGCATGGCGGCCGTTCCCGGTTCTCGGGCGGTATCTACCCCGGTCTCAGTGTCGTCGAGACGGAGGGGTCGGGGCTTTGCGGGCGTATGTTGCGGTTCTGGGAACGGCTGGAGCGTGGCGGTTCCTGCTGCCGGGGATCTGTGCCCGGCTGCCGCAGGCGATGTTGCAGATCGGGACCCTGCTGCTGGTCGAATGGGCGACCGGGTCCTACGGGTGGGGCGGGCTCGCGGCGGCCTTCGCGGCCGTCGCGCAGGCGGTCGCGGCGCCGCAGACCGGACGGCTGGCCGACCGGTACGGGCAGCGGGCGGTGCTGGTGCCGCAGGTGCTGGTGCACGCGGTCGCGCTCGGCGCGCTGCTGGTCGCCGCGCAGACGGGCCTGCCACCGGTCTGGCTCGTGCCGCTCTCCGGCCTCGCCGGGGCGACGATGCCGCAGGTGGGGTCGATGGTCCGGGCGCGCTGGGCGCATCTGCTGCCGCGCGGCAGGACGAGCACGGCGTTCGCGGTCGAGGCGGTCACCGACGACCTGATGTTCACCCTGGCGCCGGTCGTGCTGCTCGCGGTCGCGACCGCGGCCAGCCCGGTGTGGGCGCTGACCGGGGCCCTCGTGCTCGTCATCGCCGGGACGCTGGTGTTCGCCGCGGTCCGGACCGGCAGGCCGGAACCGGCGCCCGCGGCGGTGTCGGGCGGGACCCGGGTGCTCGCGATGCGCGGCGTCGCGGTCGTCGCTGGGGCGCTGCTGGGCGTCGGCACGGTGTTCGGGGCCCTCCAGGTGGCGATCACCTCCTACACGGCGCAGATCGGCGATCCGGGCGCTGCGGGCACCATCTACGGGACGTTCTCCGCGGGCAGCCTCCTGGGCGGCCTCGCCTTCGGGGCGCTGCGCCTGCGGGGCGCCGCCCCGGGCCGTCTGGCGGTCCTGCTGGGGGCGCTCGCGGTCGCCCTGCTGCTGCCTCCGCTCGCCTCGTCCACCGGTCCGCTGTACGCGGCGGCGGGCGCGGCCGGGCTCGTCGTCGCGCCCGCGCTCATCACCGGCTACACCGTCCTGGACGGCCTGGTGCCCGCGCACGTCAAGACCGAGGGCTACACCTGGCTGACGGGCGGGACGGGCCTCGGCATCGCGGCGGGCGCGGCCCTCGGCGGACAGCTCGCCGACCGGTTCGGCCCCTCGACGGCCTTCCTGCTCCCTCCCGTCACGGTCGGCCTCGCCGCGGTCCTCGTCGTGTGCCGCCGGGCACATCTGGCGGCGCGCCCGGCGGACCCCGCGGAAACCGGTCCGGAAACCGTTGGTCTAGACCACTCCACGAAGTCCTTGATGAACAGACGGTGATGTCTAGCTGCTGTTTTGCACCTACTGTCGGGTAACTACCTAGGCTGTACTCCGTGAGTCGTCGAGCGAAGATAGTCAGCACCATCGGACCAGCGTGTTCCAGCCGCGAGCAGATCCTCGCCCTTGTCGAGGCGGGCATCGACGTGGCCCGGCTGAACATGTCCCACGGAAGCCACGAGCAGCACGAGGAGGTCTACCGCTTCCTGCGTGACGCGGCGGAGTCGTCCGGGCGGGGCGTCGGCATCCTCGCCGACCTCCAGGGCCCCAAGATCCGCCTCGGCCGGTTCCCCGACGGCCCGGTCCGGCTCAACGTGGGCGACGAGTTCACGATCACCACCGAGGAGGTGCCCGGCTCCCGCAAGGAGGTCTCCACCACCTACAAGGGGCTGCCCGGCGACGTGAGCGAGGGCGACTACGTCCTCGTCGACGACGGCAAGGTGTCCCTCAAGGTGCTCGGGGTCGAAGGCGTCCGGGTGCGCACCGAGGTCGTCGTCGGCGGCATGGTGTCCGACAACAAGGGCCTGAACCTCCCGGGCGTGGCCGTCAGCGTGCCCGCCCTGACCCCGAAGGACGAGGCCGACCTCCGCTGGGCGCTGCGCATCGGCGTCGACATGGTCGCCCTGTCGTTCGTGCGGAACGCCGCCGACGCCCAGGAGTGCTACCGGATCATGGACGAGGAGGGCGTGCGCGTCCCCCTCATCGCCAAGATCGAGAAGCCCCAGGCCGTCGCCGCCCTGCCCGAGATCGTCGACGCGTTCGACTGCATCATGGTCGCCCGCGGCGACCTGGGCGTGGAGCTCCCGCTGGAGCAGGTCCCGATCGTGCAGAAGCGCGCGATCGAACTCGCCCGCGACAAGGCCCACCCGGTGATCGTCGCGACCCAGATGCTGGAGTCGATGATCAGCGCGCCGCGGCCCACCCGCGCGGAGGCCAGCGACGTCGCCAACGCGATCTTCGACGGCGCGGACGCCGTCATGCTGTCGGGGGAGACCGCGGTCGGCCAGTATCCGATCGAGGCCGTCGAGACGATGTCCAGGATCGCCGCCGCCGCCGAAGAGGCCCACCTCTACGCCGCCCACTCCCTGGACCGCAAGCCCACCACCACGGGCGGCGCCATCGCCCGCGCCGCCGCGGAGGTCGGCGCCATCGTCGGCGCGAAGGCCCTCGTCGCCTTCACCATGTCCGGCGAGACCGCCCGCCGCCTGGCCCGCTACCGCAGCCCCATCCCCCTCCTGGCCTTCACCGAGGTGGAACGGGTCCGCAACCGTCTGGCCGTCTCCTGGGGCGTCGAGACCTTCCTCGTCCCGCACGTCGACCACACCGACGAGATGGTCGCCCAGGTCGAACAGGCGCTCCTGGAGCTGGGCCGCTGCCAGAAGGGCGACAAGGTCGTCATCGTCGCCGGCTCCCCTCCCGGCACCACCGGCTCCACCAACGCCCTCCGCGTCCACCGCATCGGCGACGCCATCGCCCACAGATAGCCGCCGCGCGCCCGCCCCGCCGCCCGCCCGGCGGGGCGCGGGCCGGTGTTCCGGGGGCCGGAAACGCAGAACCGCCGTCCCCTGCGGGGGCGGCGGTTCTCGTCGGTGCCTCGGGTGGGAGTCGAACCCACAACAAACGGGTTTTGAATCCGTCTCCTCTGCCAATTGGGATACCGAGGCGGGTGTCGGGCGGAGCCGGCCAGATGGTGCGATGTCCGGCACCGGGGTCTAGCCGACCCGGGACAGGCACCAGGGTACAGGTTCCCGGTAGTCTCGTGCGCGTGAGCGAGAGTGCCAAGCGAGTTGTGATCGCCGAAGATGAGGCCCTTATCCGGCTCGACCTCAAGGAGATGCTGGAGGAGGACGGCTACCTTGTGGTGGGAGAGGCCGGTGACGGGGAGACGGCTGTGAAGCTCGCTTCGGAGCTGCGCCCGGATCTGGTCATCCTGGATGTGAAGATGCCGATCCTCGACGGCATCTCGGCCGCGGAGCGGATCGCGGGGGAGCGGGTGGCCCCGGTCGTCATGCTGACCGCGTTCTCCCAGCGGGAGCTGGTCGAGCGGGCGCGCAGCGCGGGGGCGATGGCCTACCTGGTGAAGCCCTTCACCAAGGCGGACCTGGTGCCCGCGATCGAGATGGCCGTGTCCCGGTACGACGAGATCCGCCAGCTGGAGTCCGAGGTGACCACGTTGAAGGATCGCCTGGAGACGCGGAAGGTCGTGGATCGCGCCAAAGGCCGCCTCCAGACCCAGCACGGCTGGACGGAACCGGAGGCTTTCCGCTGGATTCAGAAGACGTCCATGGACCGCCGTCTGACCATGCGCAAAGTCGCCGAAGCGGTGCTGGAGAGCGCGGTCGAGTCGGATGTGGAAACAAAGGAATAGCTAATCGCCACTTTTGCGGTGTTACATCCCGGTTTCGGATATTTGCCGTTGGTAGCGGTGAGGTCACGACTGTGCATCACGACGGATGGGAAACGGCTCTGGCCTGGTGTTCCTGATCGGCGTTCAGTACGTTTCCGCCAATCAGTCCCACGTGGGTCGTCGCTGCGCGCCGGCCCGGTGAAGGAGCCAATGGCATGAAACTTGGAACGTCAGCTCTCCGCCTCATCGCGGTGGCCGGTGTCGCGAGCCTCGCTCTCACCGCCTGCGGCGGCGGTGACGACTCCAGCGGTGGTGGCGATGTCTCTGAGGTCACGATCGGGATCATGGGCGACCTCACCGGGGAGAACTCCGGCATCGTCATCCCGATCCAGAAGGCCGCGAAGCTCGCCGTCGACGAGTACAACGCGACCAACCCCGAAGTCAAGATCGTCCTCAAGGACTACGACAGCCAGGCCAAGCCCGAGCAGGCCGTCGCCCTGGCCAAGCAGGCCGTCAAGGAAGACAAGATCGTCGGCCTGATCGGCCCGGCGTTCTCCGGCGAGTCCGCCTCCGTCGGCCCGGTCCTGGAGGAGGCGAAGGTGCCGAGCGTTTCGGCCTCCGCCACCAACGCCGACCTCGCCGAGAGCGGCTGGAAGTACTGGCACCGCGTCATCGCCGACGACGACGTCCAGGGCGCCGGCATCGGCGGCTTCATCGCCACGGGCCTGGCCGCCAAGAAGGTCTTCGTCATCGACGACAAGTCGACCTACGGCCAGCCCCTCGCGGCGACCGTGAAGTCGGCCGTCGAGTCCGGTGGCGCGACCACCGAGACCGACTCGATCGACGCCAAGGCCTCGGACTACTCCTCGACCGTCAACAAGGCCAAGGCGTTCGCCCCCGACGCGATCTTCTTCGGTGGCTACTACGCCCAGGGCGGCAAGCTGATCAAGCAGCTCCGCGAGGCCGGCGTCGACGCCAAGTTCCTGTCGGCCGACGGCTCCCTCGACCCGGGCCTGGCCAAGGGCGCGGGCGGCACCAACGCCGACGGCGCGCTCATCGGCTGCCCCTGCCTGATCGACCCCGAGGGCTCCGCGGGCGAGGCGAGCAAGAAGTTCGCCGCCGCCTACAAGGCCGCGTTCAGCTCCCCGACCGCGATCTACTCGGCCGAGGCCTACGACGCCGCGTCGACCTTCATCAACGCGATCAAGGCCGGCAACGTCACCGCCGAGGACATCAACACCTGGATCTCCTCCGCCGACTTCCCCGGTGTGAGCAAGCAGATCAAGTTCCAGGCCAACGGTGAGATCGCCGCCGACGACGTCTACATCTACAAGGTCACCGGCGAGACCCTGCCGCTGCTGGGCAACGCCAAGACTGCCAAGGACGAGTAGCAGTCCGGCATCGGCACGTGTAGGGGCGGGAACGCGGTGACCCCGGGTTCCCGCCCCTTCCTCACGAAGGTGTGACTTCCTTGCTCGACAACTTTCTGACCCAGTTCTGGCCCTCTACGGTCGACGGCCTGGCCTTGGGCTCGATCTACGCGCTGATCGCGCTCGGCTACACGATGGTGTACGGCGTCCTGCGCCTCATCAACTTCGCGCACTCCGAGATCTTCATGATCGGCACGTTCGCGTCCCTCGCGGTCGTGAACGGATTCGGGTTCACCCAGGTCGGCGGCATCGCCCTCGTCGGCGTCGTCTTCATCATCGCCCTCGCGGGCGCCGCGGCCTCCGCGGGCAGCGCCGTGGCCCTGGAGTACCTGGCCTACCGGCCGCTGCGCAAACGCGGCGCGTCACGGCTCGCCGCCCTGATCTCCGCGATCGGCGCGTCGCTGTTCCTCCAGCAGCTCTTCGCCCGCGTCCTCATCCCCTGGTGGTTCGACGTCCCCAAGGAAAAGGGCGCCCTGCCCGTCCAGGGGCACTTCGTCGAGCGCTCCGACGTGTTCGCGATCGGGGACTTCGTCGTCCGCAACGACAAGCTGATCGTCTTCTGCGGCGCGGTCCTCATGATGATCGCCCTCGACCAGTTCGTCACCCGGACCAAGCTCGGCCGCGGCATCCGTGCCACCGCGCAGGACCCCGAGACGTCCGTGCTGATGGGCGTCAACATCGACCGGATCGTCACCGCCACGTTCGCGATCGGCGGCGCGATGGCCGGCGCGGCGGCCGCCCTGTACTTCATGCGGTTCGAGGAGACGAACTACTTCGTCGGCTTCCTGCTCGGCATCAAGGCGTTCACCGCGGCCGTCCTCGGCGGCATCGGCAACCTGCGCGGCGCGCTCGTGGGCGGCCTCGTCCTCGGTCTCATCGAGATGTACGGGTCGGCCTTCTTCGGCTCCGAATGGAAGGACGTCGTGGCGTTCTCCGTCCTGGTCCTCGTCCTCATGTTCCGTCCCACCGGCATCCTCGGTGAGTCCCTTCAGCAGGCACGCGTATGAGCACTTACGAAAAGGCCGAGCCCGCCGGCAAGGGCAAGCAGCAGCCTCTGCGGAGGGCCCGGGGCGCCGTCGGCGACGTGCTCGACGGGATCCGCGACTGGTGGGACGCCCAGCCGGGCGCGATCCGCTGGACGGTCTACGCCGCGCTCATCGTCGGCGCGCTCCTGCTCCCGCACGCGGGCCTCGGCGAGTTCATGTCGCCGCACTCGGACTGGCAGAGCATCCTGTTCTACCCGATCGGCGGGTACATCCTGCTGGCGATCGGCCTGAACGTCGTCGTCGGGCAGGCGGGCCTGCTCGACCTCGGCTACGTCGCGTTCTTCGCGGTCGGCGGTTACACCATGGCCGTCCTCGGCAAGATCTACGGCTGGACGTTCTGGGAGATCATCGTCATCGGGATCCTCCTGGCGGCCCTGTCGGGCATCCTGCTGGGCGCCCCGACGCTGCGGCTGCGCGGCGACTACCTGGCGATCGTCACCCTCGGCTTCGGTGAGATCATCCGGATCACCGCGACGAACACCGACGCGATCGGCGGCCCGAACGGCATCGCGGGCATCCCGCACCCGCCGAACCTGACGGACTGGGCGGTCCCGACCAACGCGCTGACCGAGGCCCTCGACCTCGACGGGATGACCCCCTTCACGTACGGCGCGCTCGACTCACGCCCGTACTACTACCTGCTCGTCGGGGCGATCGTCCTCACGATCGTCTTCGCCAAGCGGCTGGAGAAGAGCCGGGTCGGCCGCGCGTGGGCCGCGATCCGCGAGGACGAGGACGCCGCCGAGCTGATGGGCGTCCCGACGTTCAAGTTCAAGCTCGCGTCCTTCGCCATCGGCGCCGCGTTCGGCGGCCTCGCGGGCGTCATGTACGGCTCGCAGGCGACGTCGATCATCCCCGAGGACTTCCCCTTCATCCTGTCGGCGACGATCCTCGCCGCGGTGGTCCTGGGCGGCTCCGGGAACATCCCCGGCGTCATGCTGGGCGCGTTCCTCATCGCCTGGATCCCCGAGCGGGTCCGCGGCGTCGGCGAGTACCGCGTCCTGGTGTTCGGCGCGGCGTTGGTGATCATGATGGCGTTGCGGCCGGAAGGCATCCTGCCGTCCCGGCAGCGCAAGGCCGAACTGTCCGAGGGCTCGGGCGGCATGGGGTCGCTGGGCGCCGAGGTCGGCGGACCCGGCGGCGCCGACGTGGAGATCGAGGTGCAGAAATGACCGAGAAGTCCCTCGGGGCCCCCGCGCCCGCGCCACTGCTGGAGATGCGTGAGGTCCTCATGCAGTTCGGCGGCGTCACCGCGATCAACAAGCTCGACCTCACCGTCACCGCCGGCGAGATCTTCGCGCTGATCGGCCCGAACGGCGCGGGCAAGACGACGGTGTTCAACGTGATCACCGGTGTCTACCAGCCCACCGCGGGCCAGGTGGACTTCGCCGGGAAGCAGCTCACCGGCAAGAAGCGCTACCAGGTCACCAAGTCCGGGGTCGCCCGGACGTTCCAGAACATCCGGCTCTTCCACAACATGTCGGCCACCGAGAACGTCATGGTCGGCGCGGACGCCCACCACAGGACGGGGCTCGCCGGCGCGGGCCTCGGCCTGCCGTGGCACCGCAGGGAGGAGCGGGACGGCCGGGCCCGCGCCGCCGAACTCCTGGAGTTCGTCGGCATCGGCGGGCGCAGCCACGAGGCGGCCAAGAACCTTCCGTACGGCGACCAGCGCAGGCTGGAGATCGCCCGCGCGCTGGCGACCCGGCCGAAACTGCTGCTCCTGGACGAGCCGGCCGCGGGCATGAACCCGGCCGAGAAGGTCGCCCTCCAGGACCTCATCCGCAAGATCCGGGACTCGGGCGTCACCGTCCTGCTCATCGAGCACGACATGCGCCTCGTCATGGGCATCAGCGACCGCCTCGCGGTGCTGGACTTCGGCACGAAGATCGCCGAGGGCCTGCCCCGCGAGGTCCAGGACGACCCCCGGGTCATCGAGGCGTATTTGGGAGCTCCCGCCGATGCTTCTTGAGATCGACGACATCCGCGTCCACTACGGCAAGGTCGAGGCGCTCAAGGGCATCTCGCTCCAGGTCGGCGAGGGGGAGATCGTCACCCTCATCGGCGGCAACGGCGCGGGCAAGACGACCACGCTGAAGACCATCTCGGGGCTGCGCAAGCTGTCCGCGGGGCGGGTCCGCTTCGACGGCGCCGACATCTCCAAGATGCCCGGCCACAAGCGGGTGCTCGCCGGCATCGGGCAGGCGCCCGAGGGTCGCGGCGTCTTCCCCGGCATGACGGTCGAGGACAACCTCCTCATGGGCGCCTACACGCGCAAGCGGGG
Organism: Actinocorallia herbida; assembly: GCF_003751225.1. Lineage (NCBI taxonomy): Bacteria > Bacillati > Actinomycetota > Actinomycetes > Streptosporangiales > Thermomonosporaceae > Actinocorallia > Actinocorallia herbida. Next base: position 7,025,695 of record NZ_RJKE01000001.1, on the reverse strand, counting down.
GCAGGCCAAGGAGACCGCCAAGGACCTCGCCGAGGTCTACGAGCTGTTCGAGCGGCTGGCCCAGCGCAAGGACCAGATGGGCGGCACCATGTCGGGCGGTGAGCAGCAGATGGTCGCCATCGGCCGCGCCCTCATGGCCAAGCCCAAGGTCCTGCTGCTCGACGAGCCGTCGATGGGCCTCGCGCCCATGCTCGTCCAGCAGATCTTCTCGATCATCGAGGAGATCAACCGGCGCGGCACGACGGTGCTGCTGGTCGAGCAGAACGCCCAGCAGGCGCTGAAGCTCGCCCACCGCGCGTACGTGCTGGAGACCGGCAAGGTCGTGAAGTCCGCGCCCGCCGCCGACCTGCTCGACGACCCCGAGGTGCGCGCCGCGTACCTGGGCGGCGAGCTGTCGGCCGACGAAGAGGAGGCCGCGACGGCCGAGGCGCCTGAGCAGGCCTGAAGGCGGGGCCGCCTCCGGGCGGCCCCTTCGAACGTTCCAAGTCCCCGTCGTACGTAGTACCTACCCCTCAAGGAGAGCGCGCCGTGAGATCCTCCACCAGCCGCCGTACCGTAGCCGCCGGGGCCGTCGTCCTGGCCGCGGCCGTCGGCCTCACCGCCTGCGGTGACGACACCGACACCGCCCCCACCGACACGCCCCCGGCGGCCGCGTTGGCCGCCGACAAGGCCCTCGCCGACGCCGTCCCCGCCGACGTCAAGGCCGACGGCAAGATCGTCATCGGCGTGGACTCCTCCTACGCCCCCAACGAGTTCCTCGACGAGGACGGCAAGACCGTCACCGGCTGGGACGTCGCCCTGTTCGACGCCGTCGCCGCCAAGATCGGGCTGAAGACCGAATGGGTCAGCAGCAGCTTCGACGGCATCATCCCCGGCATCGGCTCCGGCAAGTACGAGGTCGGCGTCTCCTCCTTCACCATCAACCCCGAACGGCTCCAGGCCGCCTCGATGGTGAGCTACTTCAGCGCCGGCACCCAGTGGTTCGGCAAGGCGGGCGCGACCATCTCGCCCGACGACGCCTGCGGCAAGAAGATCGCCGTCCAGGCCTCCACCGTCCAGGTGGAGGACATCGAGGCGAAGTCGAAGGCGTGCAAGGACGCGGGCAAGCCCGAGATCACGATCGACCAGTACCAGGGCCAGGACGAGGCCACCGCGGCCGTCGTGTCCGGCAAGGACGAGGCGGGCCTCGCCGACTCCCCGATCGCGGCCTACGCCGTCAGCAAGGCCCCCGGCCTGCAGCTCCTCGGTGAGATCTACGACGCCGCCCCCTACGGCTACGTCGTGAAGAAGGGCTCGCCCTTCGGGAAGGTCCTCGCCGACGCCACGAAGGCGCTCATCGCCGACGGCACCTACACCAAGGTGCTGTCCGAGTGGGGCGTCGAGGGCGGCGGCATCACCGACCCGGCGGTGGACCCGGCCTCCTGATGACGAACCCAGGTGACGGACGGGCCCGGCCCGAAGCCATCAAGGCCGTGCCCGTCCGGCGCCCGGGACGCTGGGTCGCCATCGCGATCCTCCTCGTCCTCGGCGCCCAGTTCGTGCACATGCTCCTCACGAACGAGCAGTTCATGTGGGGCTACATCTACGACCACGCCTTCACCCCTCCGGTCCTGGAGGGCGTCTGGACCACGCTGCGGCTGACCGTCGGCGCCATGGTGCTCGGCATCCTGCTGGGCGTGCTCCTCGCGGTGATGCGGCTGTCGGACAACCCGATCCTCAGCGGCGTCTCCTGGCTGTACACGTGGTTCTTCCGGGCGGTCCCGCGCATCGTGCTCGCGGTGCTGTTCGGCAACATGGGCGTCCTGTACGCCCACTACACGCTCGGCCTGCCGTTCTCCGGGCAGATCGCCGACTTCCTCGGCGTCGACCTCGACGGGACGCTGTTCTCCGTCGACGCGAACACGCTCCTCGCGCCGCTCTTCGCGGGCCTGCTCGCGCTGGCGCTGTCCGAGGCCGCCTACATGGCCGAGATCATCCGCGCGGGCATCCAGTCGGTCGACCCCGGGCAGGCCGAGGCGGCCGAGGCGCTCGGCATGTCCCGGCCGCTGCTGATGCGGCGGATCGTGCTGCCGCAGGCGATGCGCGTCGTCATCCCGCCGACCGGCAACGAGACGATCGCGATGCTCAAGGACACCGCGATCCTCGCGGCCGTACCGGTGACGAACGAGCTCTTCTTCCAGCTCAGGGCGATCGGCAACCGGGAGTTCCGGCCGTTCCAGATGCTGGTCGCCGCCTGCCTGTGGTACCTGGTGCTCACCAGCGTCCTCATGGTCGGCCAGTACTTCCTCGAACGCCGCTTCTCCCGGGGCCACTCCCGCACGGGGCAGGCGAGGACGCGGCTGCGCATCCTCGGAAAGGACCACTGATGTCAGACGAGGGGGCCCCGCCCGAGGCGGCGCAGGACGGGCCCATGGTCCTGTCCGAGGGCGTGCACAAGAGCTTCGGGCGGACCGAGGTGCTGCGCGGCATCGACCTGGCGGTGGACCGCGGCGAGGTGATGTGCGTCATCGGGCCGTCGGGCTCGGGCAAGTCGACGTTCCTGCGCTGCATCAACCATCTGGAGAAGATCAACTCAGGCCGGCTGTCGGTCGCCGGGCAGCTCATCGGCTACCGGGAGAAGGGCGGCAAACTGCACGAACTCCCGGTCCGGGAGATCGCCGCGCAACGCCGCCGGATCGGCATGGTCTTCCAGCGCTTCAACCTCTTCCCGCACATGACGGCGCTGGAGAACGTCATGGAGGCGCCCCGCAAGGTCAAGCGCCTGCCCAAGGACAAGGTCCGGGCCGCCGCCGCGGCGCTCCTCGACCGCGTCGGCCTGGCCGACCGGGCCGGGCACTACCCGTCGCAGCTGTCCGGCGGCCAGCAGCAGCGCGTCGCCATCGCCCGCGCCCTGGCGATGGAGCCCGACCTCATGCTCTTCGACGAGCCCACCAGCGCCCTCGACCCCGAACTGGTCGGCGAGGTCCTCGACGTCATGAAGACCCTCGCCCGCGACGGCATGACCATGATCGTCGTCACCCACGAACTCGGCTTCGCCCGCGAGGTCGCCGACACCCTCGTCTTCATGGACGAAGGCGTCATCCTGGAGCAGGGCGACCCCGCCACCCTCCTCGCCTCCCCCTCGCACCCCCGCCTCCAGGAGTTCCTCTCCAAGGTCCTCTGACCCGTCACTCGACCCCGTCGGCCGGCTGCTCCCAGGTGAGGGGGAGGGTGTCCAGCCCTAGGAGGCCGAAGGTGTGTTCTCGGGGGGCGTCGGGGTGGGGGAGGCGGTAGGAGGGGATGGCGCGGTGCCATTCCTCCAGGGCGATGCGGAGTTCGGCGCGGGCCAGGTGGGAGCCGAGGCAGCGGTGGGGGCCGGCGGCGAAGCCGAGGTGGCGGTTGGGGGAGCGGCGCAGGTCGACCGTGGCGGCGTCGGGGAAGGCGGCCGGGTCCCGGTTGGCCGACGGTAGGGGCAGCATGACCATGTCGCCCTCCTTCATCGGGCAGCCCGCGAACTCGGCGTCACGGGTGAGTTTCCGGCCGGGCAGGACCACGGGGTAGGCGCGCAGGAACTCCTCGACGGCCGACGGGATGAGGCCGGGCTCGTCCCGGAGCGTCCGCTGGTCGGCCGGATGCGCGGCCAGATGCCAGACCGCGTAGGACAGCTGGGACGTCACGGTGTCCAGGCCCGCCATGAAGAGCAGGAGGCAGAACGCCAGAAGGTCGTCGTCGGGGATCGGCGCGCCGTCCAGGGTCCAGGTGAGGGCGTCGCTGAGGAGGCCGTCGCGGAGACGGCCGCCGTGCGGGTCGGCGCGGCGTTCGGCGATGAGCTCGGCGAACATGGCGGTGACCCGGCCCATCGCGGCCATCCGCCCCGGGTTGGTGGAGGGCGGCCCGTGCAGGATGGCCCGTGCCCACGTCAGGAACTCCTCGAGCCGCTCGACGGGCAGCCCCATCAGCTCAAGGAAGATCACCGACGGGAACGGCGTCGCGAAGTCGGACACGAAATCGCATTCCCCGCGCGCCGCGATCGCGTCGATCAGCGCCCGGCAGTGCTCCCGGACCCGAGGCTCCCGCGCCTTCACGGCCGCCGGCGTGAAATGCGGCGCCAGCAGCCGCCGCCATCCGGTGTGCTCCGGCGGATCCAGCATCTCCGGAATCCACCGGTACCGCGGCTCCGGATCCAGCGCGTTCACCGACGCGCTGGAGAACAGCCCGGGATCCTGGAACGCCGCCTGGACGTCGGCGTACCGCGTCAGAACCCAGAACCCCTTGCCGTACGTGGAGTAGAACGCGTCCTGCCCTTCCCGCAGCCCGTCGAACACCCCCGCACTCGTCCCCACCGGGCACCCGCCCGCCAACGGACTGAACTCGATCTCCCGCATACGCCACTCCCCGGGGGTCGGAGGACCAGATCAACAATCCGCTCACATGCTCGCAGCAGCCCACCCGAGCTTCCACCCTTGAGAATTACTTCCCCGGAAACCGCCCTTTCCGGACCGTCCAGAAGGCTCAGGTCCGGTGCCGGCCCGGCAGGGAGGGGGTGCGGCGCCTCCCCGGGCCGCCGCGTCACCAGGGGAGGGCCGATCCGAAATGCAACTGTTTTGCGGAGCGGGTGTGCGGCACCGCCACCGTGGAGAACATCGGGTGCGTGATACCTCGCGGTGGGAGACCTAGAAGCCCACGACCGTCTCCAGGCATCCGCGTCCGCCGCACAGGCGGTAGGAACCCTCGCTCCGCACCCGCAGATGGCCGATCTCGCCCGCCGCCCCGTGGGCGCCGCGGAAGACCTTCCCGCCGATCACGATGCCCGAGCCCTGGCATCCGGAATGTGGGAATTCCACCCCGAGAACGGATCAAGCAGGCGGGAGGGCGAGGTGGACCGCGGGAGGCGGGGTGGTGGAGTAGGGGGTGGTGCCCTGGAGGACGGCCTTGACGGGGACGGCGGCGGCGGGGATGTCGTACCAGAGGTCGAATTCGAGGCGGGACTGGGCGTAGAGGTCGGGGGTGAGGGGCTGGCGCTTGAGGGACATGGTGGGGAGGTCGGGGGAGTAGGCGGTGCCGTCGGAGGTCTCGACGCGCTGTGCGGCCAGGGGGAGGGTGGCGGAGGTCCTGGCGGTGTTGGTGACCAGGAGGTGGAGGCGGACGTACTGGCCGTTCACGGCCGGGACCTCGATGTGGCTGCCGGGGGTGGCGGGCATGCCCGCGGTGTAGCCGAGGAGCTGGAAGTGCTCGTCGCCGCTGGTGCCCGAGACGCCCCGCAGCACGGTCTCGCCGGACCGCGCGGGGGCGGGGGTGATGTCGTAGAACGCCGGGGACGGCTTCGTCGGCGCGGGCCCGGAGCAGGCCGCGGAAGCCACGGCGGCGGCGAGGAGGGCCAGGGTGGGAGAGCGGCGCAAGGCGGGCTCCCGAGGGGGAGAAGGAGTTGGGGCCTGGAGACGCCTTTGGGACCGCATGTTCATGCGTTTTCTACTCGGCGTTCCAGGCCCGTTGGTCAACGGTAGCGAGCGGGGTGGGTCCGCGCAAAGGCGGTGACGCAAGGGTGACCTGCGACACGGTGAAAATGGACGGACAGTGACGCCGGGACCGTCCGGCGGCCCCGGCCGTCACCGTCAGTGGGCGGCGTCGAACCAGGTACGGCCGGTGCCCATGGAGACGGCCAGGGGGGCGCGCAGCGCGTAGGCCCCGTCCATCTGGGTGCGGACGAGTTCCCGGAGGGCGTCGGTCTCGCCGGGGGCGACCTCGAAGATGAGCTCGTCGTGCACCTGGAGCAGCATCCGCGAGGACAGGCCGGAGGAGCGCAGCGCCTCGTCCACCCGGATCATCGCGACCTTGATGATGTCGGCGGCCGAGCCCTGGATGGGGGCGTTCAGCGCCATCCGCTCGCTCATCTCGCGGCGCTGCCGGTTGTCGGAGTTGAGGTCGGGCAGGTAGCGGCGGCGGCCGAGGATGGTCTCGGTGTAGCCGTCGCGGCGGGCGTCGGCGACGACCTCGGCGAGGTAGTCGCGCACCCCGCCGAACACCTCGAAGTACTCCTCCTTGAGGCCGTGGGCCTCGCCGGGGCTGATCCGCAGCTGCTGGGACAGGCCGAAGTCCGACAGGCCGTAGGCCAGCCCGTAGTTCATCGCCTTGATCTTGCTGCGCAGCTCCGGCGTGACGCTGGCCGGATCGACGGAGAAGACCTTGGCCGCGGTGATCGTGTGGAAGTCCGCGCCGGAGGCGAACGCCTCGATGAGCGCCTCGTCGCCGGACAGGTGCGCCATGATCCGCAGCTCGACCTGGCTGTAGTCGGCGGTGAGCAGGCACTCGTAGCCGGGGCCGACGGTGAACGCCTCGCGGATCTGGCGGCCCTCGTCGGTGCGGGTCGGGATGTTCTGCACGTTCGGGTCCGTGGACGAGAGCCGGCCGGTGGCCGCGACCGTCTGGTTGAACGTGGTGTGGATGCGGCCCGTGTCGTCGGCCAGCGGTATCAGCGAGTCCACGATGGACTTGAGCTTCGACACCTCGCGCCAGCGCAGGATGCGCTCCAGCACCGGGTGCTCGTTCTTCTCCAGCAGGCCGGTGAGGGCCTCGGAGTCGGTGGTGTACCCCGTCTTGGTGCGCTTGGTCTTGGGCAGGCCCAGCTCGTCGAACAGGACCTGCTGCACCTGCTTGGGGGAGCCCAGGTTGAACTCGTGGCCGACGGCGTCGAACGCGTTCTGCTCGACCTCCTTGGCCTGCCCGCCGAGCGTGGCCGACAGGTTCGCCAGGTGCTCGTGGTCGATCGCGATGCCCGCGCGCTCCATGCCCAGGAGGATCGGGACCAGCGGCTGCTCCAGCTCGGCCAGCAGCCGGGCCGCGCCGCGCCGCTCGAGTTCGCCGTCGAGCGCCTCGGCGAGGTCCACCACCGCGCGGGCGCGGACCGCGAGCTCCTGGGCGGCGTCGTCCTCGTCGGAGCCGTCGAGGGTGAGCTGGCCGGACTGCTCGGCCTCCTCGCGCAGCTCTCGGTGCAGGAAGCGCAGGACCTGCTCGCCGAGCTCGTAGGAGCGCTGGTCGGGGGCGACGAGGTAGGACGCGAGCCCGGTGTCGGTGACCCCGGCCAGGGTGAGGCCGCGGGCGGCGAAGGCGAGGCCGGGCCCCTTGGCGTCGTGCATGGTCTTGGGCTTGGCCGGGTCGGCGAGCCAGGCGGCGAGGGCCCGCTCGTCCTCCGGGGCCAGCCCGGCGGGGTCGAAGTGGACCGCCGCGCCCTCGACGTCGGCGAGGGCGATCGCGGTGAGATCGCCGCCGCCGCGGCCCCAGCGCCCCGCCACCGCGACGCCGACGCGGCCGGAGCGGGCGGCGAGCCAATCGCCGAGGGCGCCGGGCGAGAGGTCGGCCAGCTCGACGGTGAAGCCCTCTTCGGCCTCGACCACGTTCTCGGAGATGGTGTTGAACAGCCGCTCGCGCAGCTCGCCGCGGAACTCCAGGGTGTCCAGCAGGGCCTGGATCTCCGCGCGCTCCCAGTCGCCGATGGTGAGCTCGGCCGGGGCGGCGTCGAGCTCGACCTCGGTGTCCAGCTTGTTGATCTGCTGGTTGCGGATGACCTCGCCGAGGTGCTCGCGGAGACTTTCGCCGGCCTTGCCCTTGATCTCGTCGACCCGGGCGATGAGGTTGTCCAGCCCGTCGTAGGCGGCCAGCCACTTGGCGGCGGTCTTGGGGCCGACGCCGGGCACGCCCGGCAGGTTGTCGCTGGTCTCGCCGACGAGCGCGGCGAGCTCCCGGTACCGCTGCGGGGAGACCCCGTACTTGGTCTCGACGGCCTCGGGATCCATCCGGGCCAGCACCGAGACGCCCTTGACGGGGTAGAGCACCGTCGTGTTGGCGTCGACGAGCTGGAAGGCGTCCCGGTCGCCGGTGACGATCAGGGTGCGCATCCCCTCACCGGACGCGCGGGTGGCCAGGGTGGCGATGAGGTCGTCGGCCTCGAATCCGGACACCGACAGGTGCCTGATGCGCAGCGCGTCGAGCATCTCCTGGATCAGCTGGACCTGGCTGCGGAACTCGTCCGGCGTCTTGGCGCGGCCCGCCTTGTACTCGTCGTAGGCGGTGTGGCGGAACGTCGGCTCGGAGCGGTCGAAGCAGACGGCGACGTGGGTGGGCTTCTCGTCCCGCAGCACGTTCACCAGCATCGAGGTGAAGCCGAACACCGCGTTGGTGTGCTGCCCGGTGGTCGTCGAGAAGTTCTCCACCGGAAGGGCATAGAACGCCCGGTACGCCAGGGAGTGCCCGTCGAGCAGGAGCAGGGTCTGAGGGGTCGGTTCCGCGATAGCCACGTGCAGAGCCTAGTCTCGACCGGTGACAGTTTCCGGCAACGGCCGGAACCGAGCGGCGGGAGTTCAACGCGGTGGACGCTGAGACAACGGGGTCGCTGGAGGCCTTCTTCGCCAGGGGCGGCGGAGATCTGGGCGACAAGATGGGCATCGAGATCCTGGAGGCCTCGCCCGACCGGGTGGTCGGGAAGATGCCGGTGAAGGGCAATACGCAGCCTTACGGTCTGCTGCACGGCGGCGCGTCCGTCGTCCTGGCCGAGACGCTGGGGTCGGTCGGCTCGGCGCTGCACGCGGGCGAGGGCCGGATCGCGGTCGGCATCGAGATCAGCGCGACGCACCACAGGTCGGCGACCGAGGGCTTCGTCATCGGCGTGGCGACCAAGGTCCACGGCGGCAGGAGCCTGGCGACCTACGAGATCGTGATCACCGACGACGCCGGCCGGCGCGTCTGCACGTCGCGGCTCAGCTGCATGCTCCGCGACGCCCCGAAGGGCTGAACGCCCCCTCCGATGGGAACGTTCCCAGGGAGGCCCCCGGCTCAGGCGATCCCCCGGGCCACGGCGCGCGCGACGTGCTCGACCGTGGCGATCCCCTCCGGCATCGAGGTGCTCCGCTCGGAGATCACCGCGATCAGGTAGTCGTGCCCGTGGCCCGTCACGCGGCCCACGCTGTTGACGGTCCACAGGCCGCCGTGCACGGGCCGGGGGAGCCATCCGTTCTTGAGCGCGACCTTGTCCCCGGTCCTGGCGGCCGCGCTGACGCCCCAGGCCTGGCTCGCCGTGACGTCCCCCATGAGGCCGAGCGCGTAGGAGCGGCTGGTCTTGGTGAGCCTGCTCGTCCGGGAGACGAGCGAGGTGAGCAGCCGCACCTGGTCGTCGGCGCTCGTGGTGGTCGCGCCCCACGCGGAGGAAGGCGTCGTCTGGGTGAGGCCGAGCCTTCGGTTGGCCGCGGCGAGGCCCGCCGCCCCGCCCACCGAGGTGAACAGCGACGTCGCCGCGGTGTTGTCGCTGAGGGTGATCATGTTCTTTGCGAGGGCCTCCTCCCCGGACGTCAGGGCGCGGTCGGCGTCCTGGGCCTTGAGGAGCAGGGTCTCGAGGATGTCCAGCTTGACGATGCTCGCGGTGGCCGTGCGGACCTTCGGGTGGTACCGGTAGGTCTGCCCCGTCTCCAGATCGGTGACGGCGGCCGACACGGTTCCGGAGCGGTCCGCGAGGTAGGCGTTGAGCTTGGCCGTGAGGCCCGCCGCGGTGTTCATCCCCGTCACCTGCCCCAGAGCGAGCACCGCCGACAGCACAATGGGCGGAATCATGCCAAGGACGGTGGCTTACCCGGATGAGTCATTTCTTAACCGGAAATCGGACGTTAGATGAGTGTGCGGCGGTGGATCTCATCTGACTCTCACGTGGGGATCACCGGCGGCCCAGAAGACCTCGGCAGCCTCGGCTCTCATGAAATCCCTCATCAAGCGCCGGGCCGTCGTGGTCAACGGCACGCTGGGCGTGCTGCTGGTCGGCGGTGTGGGCGTCGCCTATCTCTCCCTCGGGGATGGAGCGCTATTCGGAGAGGACGAGCCGGCGGCGGCGACCACCCGGACGGTGTCGGTCTCGCGCGGCGACCTGACGGCGTCGGTGTCGGCGTCCGGCTCCGTGGAGAGCGCCAAGTCGAGCGCGCTGTCCTTCTCCGGCTCCGGCACCGTGGACGAGATCTACGTCAAGGTCGGCGAGAAGGTCGCCAAGGGCGAGAAGCTCGCCGTCCTGGACCAGACCGAGGCGCTGGAGAACCTTGAGGCGGCCCAGGCCAACCTCGCGGTGGCCGCCGACGGCGACACCGACTCCACCCAGGGCTACGCCCAGTACGTCCAGGCCAAGAACTCCGTGCAGAGCGCCCAGCGCGCCCTCGACGGCACGATCATCTACGCGCCCTTCAAGGGCACCGTCACCGCCGTCAACGGCGAGGAGGGCGGCTCGTCCTCGGGCTCGTCCGGCTCCTCCTCCGGGACGGCCGGCTCGACCGGCTCGACCTCCTCCTCCGGCTTCATCGAGATCGCCAACCCCAGCAAGCTCAAGGTCGAAGGCAGCTTCACCGAGTCCGACACGACCGACATGAAGGTCGGCCAGAGCGCGACCGTCAGCTTCAACGCGCTGAGCGACGTCACCGCCGAGGGCAAGGTCACCGCGATCGACACCGAGCCGACCACGACCAACAACGTCGTGTCCTTCTCCGTGACGATCACGCTGACCTCCAAGCCCGCGAAGGTCCGCATCGGCCAGACCTCGACCGTCACCGTGGTCACGTCAGAGGCCAAGGACGTGCTGTACGTCCCGGCCGCGGCGATCAGCACCGCGGGCGGCCAGAGCACGGTGACCGTCGTGAAGGACGGGCAGACGTCCATCGTCACGGTGGAGACGGGCGTCACCGGCACCTCGGGCACCGAGATCACGTCGGGCGTCGAAGAGGGCGACCAGATCCAGGTGACCAGCACGACCACCGGCTCCACCACCACCGGCGGCTTCCCCGGCGGCGGCACCTTCCCCGGCGGCGGCACCGGCGGCTTCGGTGGCGGCGGCACCGGTGGATTCGGCGGCGGTGGCGGCCGATGACCCCCCCTGTCCTCGACGTCCGGGGCGTGACCAAGGTCTACGGCCAGGGCGAGACGACCGTGCACGCGCTGCGCGGCGTCACCCTCCAGGTCGAGCGCGGCGACTACGTGGCGATCATGGGCCAGTCCGGGTCCGGCAAGTCCACGCTGATGAACATCCTCGGCTGCCTCGACGTGCCGACCGCGGGCCGCTACCTGCTGGACGGCACCGACGTGGGCGTGCTCCAGGAGGCGCAGCTGTCGATCCTGCGCAACCGCAAGATCGGGTTCATCTTCCAGTCGTTCAACCTCATCCCCCGGATGAGCGCGCTTGCCAACGTCGAGCTTCCCCTCGCGTACGGCGGCGTGAAGCCCGCGGAAAGGCGCCGTCGCGCCTTGGCCGCGCTGGAGATGGTCGGTCTCTCCGACCGCATCGGGCACGAGCCGAACGAGCTGTCCGGCGGCCAGCAGCAGCGCGTCGCCGTCGCCCGCGCCCTGGGCACCTCGCCGTCGCTGCTGCTCGCCGACGAGCCGACCGGCAACCTGGACACCCGCTCGACCCAGGACGTCCTGGACATCCTCGACCGGCTGTCCGACGCCGGGCGGACCATCGCCATCATCACCCACGAGGACGAGGTCGCCGCGCGTGCCAAGCGGGTCCTGAAGCTCGTGGACGGCGACATCATCGAGGACCGGCGCCAGGCGCCCGTCCAGGGTCCGCCGCCCGCCCTGCTGGCCGGAGGAGCCCGGTGAAGTTCTACGAAGTCCTGCGGTTCGCCCTGCGCGGCCTCGGCGCCAACAAGCTGCGCAGCGGTCTGACGACCCTCGGCATCCTCATCGGCGTCGCCTCGGTCATCCTGCTCGTCGCGGTCGGCAACGGCTCCTCGGAGGCGATCAAGAGCAGCATCAGCTCCCTCGGCGCCGGCTCCCTGACCGTCTCCTCGTCCACGACGGGACGCGGTGGCGGTGGCGGTGGCGGTGGCGGAGGGTTCCCCGGCGGCGGCCAGTCCTCGACGTCCAGCGGCCCGCGCACCCAGGCCAAGCAGCTGACGATCGACGATGCCAAGGCGCTCGTCGACCCCGACAAGGCCCCGAGCGTGGAGAGCTCCTCCCCGGTGGTGAACGCGAACTCCGTCACCACCACCTATGAGACGACGAGCCACGACATCAGCCAGTTCATCGGGACCTACCCGGGCTACTTCAAGGCGGCGAACAAGACCGTCGAGAAGGGCGCCGGATTCACCCAGGCCCAGGTGGACGCCCGCGCGAAGGTCGTCCTCATCGGGCAGACCGTCGCCGATGAGCTGTTCGGCACGGTCGACCCGCTCGACAAGAAGATCAACGTCGACGGCACCACCTTCACCGTCATCGGGGTGCTCGCCGCGTCGGGCTCGTCCTCGACCGGCTTCCAGGACGCCGACGACGTGGCCATCGCGCCGATCACCGCGGTGCAGGGCAGCCTGACGAGCTACGGCTCGCTCAGCCAGATCGTCGTGCAGGCCAAGAACGCCGACGTGGTCGACGCCGCGCAGAGCGAGATCACCGAGATCCTCAACCAGCGGCACGAGATCACCGGCTCCACCGCGGACTTCACGGTCTACAACCAGGCCTCCGCGCAGGACGCCGTCGCCGACTCCAGCAAGACCTTCACGGTGCTGCTCGCGGCGGTCGCGGCGATCAGCCTCCTCGTCGGCGGCATCGGCGTCACCAACATCATGCTCGTCACGGTCACCGAGCGGACCCGCGAGATCGGCATCCGCAAGGCCATCGGCGCCCCCAAGAGCGCGATCCTCGGGCAGTTCGTCGCCGAGGCGACGATCCTCTCGGTGCTCGGCGGGATCCTCGGCGTCGTCGTCGGGGTGGTCGGCAGCCGGTTCGAGATCGTCGGGGTCAAGCCCGTGATCATGCCGTCGTCGGTCGCGCTCGCGCTCGGCGTCTCGGTCGCGATCGGCCTTTTCTTCGGCAGTTACCCCGCCAACCGCGCGGCCAACCTGCGGCCCATCGAAGCCCTGCGACACGAGTAGAGGACGGATCATGAGCAAGGCACGACGCGCGGGCGAGGGCGACCCGTCCGCGACCCGGACCGACGCGGCACCCGTCGTGGAGACGGGACCGGCGGTCCTCGACGGCAGCCCCTTCGAGGGCGACCTCGAAGCCGACCTCGCGGCCAAGCCGGGCCGCGCGAAGCCGCGGCCCGCGACCTACCTGGTCGCGGGGATCATCGCGGTCGCCGGGTTCATCGGCGGCGTCCAGGCGCACAAGACCTGGGGCGCCGAGGAGACCGGGACGGGCGGCATGCCGACCGCGTCCGGGCAGCGCCAGGGCGGCGGAACCGGCGGTTTCGGTGGCGGTGGCTTCGGCGGCGGGGTCACCGCCGGGACCGTCACCAAGGTGAAGGACGGCGTCATCACGCTGAAGACGTCCGACGGAGAGAGCGTCGAGGTCAAGACCAGCGGCGACACCACGATCACGCTCAGCGAGAACGGCGAGGCGGCCGACCTGAAGTCCGGCGCGAGCGTCGTCGTGCGGGGCGAGACCGGTGAGGACGGCACGGTCACCGCCACGTCCGTCAGCGAGGGGTCCGGCACGTCCGGGTTCCCCGGCGGCGGTGGCGGCCTGCAGGCACCCAGCGGAAACTGAGGAGACCCCCCATGAAGAAGATCGTGCGTATCGCCGGCGGCCTCGCGCTCGCCGGGGTCCTGGCCTGCACCGCGGCCTGCGGCGGTGACGAGGCGACGGACGGCGGCACCCAGAACGGCGGGGACTTCACCGCCTTCCAGGAGTGCCTGGAGAAGAACGGCGTCTCGATGCCGCAGGGCGGCGGCATGGGCGGGGGCGGCCAGCGGCCCTCGGGCGCGCCGACCGGCCGGCCCTCCGACCGGCCCACCGACATGCCGAGCGGCCAGCCGACGGGTCGGCCGTCGATGTCGGCCGAGCAGCAGGCGGCCTTCCAGGAGTGCTCCTCGCTGATGCCGCAGGGCGGTGGCGGCGGGGGCTTCCCCGGCGGCGGCCAGGGCGGTGAAGGCGGTCAGGGCGGCGGCGACGGCGGCCAAGGCGGCGGCGACCAGAACGGCAGTTGAGGACCATGAAGTTCGACAAGACCACGGCAGCCGCGCTCGGCGTTCTCGGCGTCCTGCTCGCGGGCGGCCTCACCGGCTGCTCCGGTGACGGCGACGGCGCGGACGCGGCCGAGCCCGCGGCGTCGGCGAGCGCCTCGGCGTCCCCCGCGGCGCCGGCCGACGCGGCCGCGGAAGGGACGGTCTCGGCTTCCGGGACCGTCGAGAGCGCCCGCGTCACCTCGCTCTCCTTCGCGACGGGCGGCATCATCGCCGACGTCGACACGAAGGCCGGCAGGAAGGTCGCCAAGGGCGACCTGCTGGCGACCGTGGACGCGACCGTCCCGACCGAGTCCCTGAACGCCGCCTACACCGCGTACGTCGCGGCGCAGGACAGCTACGCGGACGCCGAGAAGGACCAGAAGAAGCAGCTGTACGCCTCGATGATCCAGGCGCGCAACACCTACCGGAAGGCCCAGCGGGAGGTGGACGGCACCAAGATCTACGCGCCGTTCTCCGGCACGGTCACCTCGGTGACCGCCGTGGTCGACGCCGAGGCGTCGGCGGGCTCGGCGATGATCACGCTGACCGACATGAAGGACCTGCGGGTGACCGCGGACTTCACCGAGGCCGACGCGATCCTGCTCAAGGCGGGCCAGAAGGCGTCGATCACCTTCGACTCGCTCGGCAAGACCGTCAAGGGCAAGGTGACGACCGTCGCGCCGACCCCGGTCAGCGCGGAGAGCACGACCGCGGGGGGCGGCGGCTTCCAGCAGTCGTCGACCACGGTGGTGCGCTACGAGGTGCTGGTGTCGCTGTCGTCGCTGCCCGCGAAGATCCGCACCGGCATGCCGGTGACGGTGGAGGTCACCACCGGCTGATCTCATCGTTCTCTCATCGGAGCCTCACCGATCACCCAGACGGCGGCCCGATGCTGCCACCCATGTCCGAGCCCATGAGCCCGCAGGAACTGCTGGAGACGTCCCCGTACGAGGAGACGCTTGAAGAGGCTCTCGCCGCGCACCCGCCCCGGGCCAAGCTGCCCGTGGCGACCCTCGTCCTCGGGGCGGGTGTGGTGGCCGTCGTCGGTTTCATCGGCGGCGTCTACGCAGACAAGCAGTGGGGTGGAGCCGACGCGTCCACCGTCGCGCAGGGGCCGCAGCGCGGTTTTCCCGGCGGAGGCCAAGGCGGTTTCCCCGGCGGAGGCCAGATGGGCGGAGGGCAGAACGGCCAGGGAAGGCCGGGCGGCCAGACCGGCGGAGGCGGCGGGTTCGGGGGCGGCGGGTTCGGGGGCGGCAACGTCACCATGGGGACCGTCGGGAAGGTCTCCGGGAACACCGTCGAGGTCAAGACCGCCGACGGCCGGACCGTCAAGGTGCAGATCGGCGACCAGACGACGGTCACCACCACCAAGACCGGTACCGTGAAGGACCTCGAGCCCGGTGTGACCATCGTGGTGCGCGGCGACCAGATCTCGGTACAGCCCGGCGGCTGACCGGCGGCTAGGCTCGCGGCATGCCGCCGCTCAGCCGCGTCGCCGCCCGCGTCCTCGGGCTGCCCCCCGCGCTCTCCCGCGACATCGAGGTGCGCAGGGGCGTGCCCGTGCCGTCGTTCGACGGCACGGTGCTCCGCGCCGACGTCTACCTGCCGCGCCGGGTGCCGGACGCGCCGACCGTCCTCGTGCGCAGCCCCTACGGGCGGCGAGGATGGGTCGCGCAGGCGACCGCCTGGCCGTTCGCCGAGCGCGGCTACCAGGTCGTCGTCCAGGCGGTGCGCGGGACGGACGGTTCAGCAGGCGAGTTCAGCCCGTTCGACGAGCGCCGCGACGGCCTCGCCGCGCTCGACTGGGTGGAGCAGCAGCCCTGGTGGAACGGCAGGACCGTGACGTTCGGGCCGAGCTACCTCGGCCTCGCGCAGTGGGCGATCGCCGCCGAGGCGGGCGGAAGGCTCGCCGCGATCGCGCCGTTCGCCAGCGCCTCGCAGTTCCGCGACCAGACCTACCTCGGTGAGGCGTTCACGCTGCGCGGCAGCCTGTCATGGGCGGCGGGCATGGCCCGGCGGACCGGCGCGGCGCCCCGCCGGCCGGGGTCGGCCCGGCGCCTGGCCCGCGCCTACGCGACGCTGCCCCTCGCGGACGCGGACGTCGCCGCCGCGGGCGTCCCGATCGGCTGGTACCGGCAGTGGCTCGCGCACGCGGAGCCCGGTGACGCCTACTGGACGGGCTCGCGCGACCACCGCGCGACGGTCGCCGACGTGACCGCCCCCGCGACGCTGGTCACCGGCTGGCACGACATCTTCCTCCAGTCCCAGCTCGCCGACCACGAGGCGCTCGCCGCGGCGGGCCGGACGACCCGGCTGACGATCGGCCCGTGGCGGCACACCTCGCCCGCGCTGTTCGGCGCGGCCGCGCGCGACGCCCTCGACTGGTTCGGCGCGCACCTGCGCGGCCTGCCTCCCGAGGGCGACCCCGTGCGGCTCTACCTCCAGGGCGCCGATGAGTGGCGGGGCTACGCCTCCTGGCCGCCGCCCGCCGAACCTCGTGCTTTCCACCTCCAAGGCGACGGCACCTTGCGGGACGAGCCTTCGACCGAGCCTTCGTCCTCGTCCTTCACCTATGACCCTTCGGACCCGACTCCGGGAGAGGGCGGCCCGCTGCTCGGCTCGGGAGGCGGGCCGCGCGACCAGCGCGCGGTCGAGACCCGCTCTGACGTCCTGGTCTTCACCTCGCCGCCGCTCGCCCGCGACCTCGACGTCGTCGGCCCGGTCCGCGCCCGGATCCACCTGCGGTCCGACACCGCGCACACCGACCTGCTCGTCCGGGTCTGCGACGTGGACCGCGCGGGCCGCTCCACCGGAGTCTGCGACGGCCTGCGCAGGCTCGTCCTCGAAGGCCCCGGTCCGCACGAGGCCGACCTCGACCTCTGGCCGACGGCCCACCGCTTCCGCGCGGGCCACCGGATCCGGGTCCACGTCGCGGGCGGCTCGCACCCCCGGTTCTCCCGAAACCCCGGCACGGGCGAACCCCTCGGCACGGCCACCAGGCTGGTCAGGCAGCGCCACGAGATCCTGCACGGGCCCGCGCACCCGTCAACGGTGCTGCTGCCCGTCACGTCGGGCTGAGCCCCCGGGAGGCCGGTCGGGGAAGGCCCGGGGCGGGCGGCTGGGGAGCACGCGGCGGCCGAGGACGATCAGGCCCGGGGACCGGTGACGCGCCGTGCCCGTCGACCGGTCAGGTGTCGTCGCCCTGCTGCTGCTCGCGGGCCTTGCGGCGCTGCTCCTCGACGCGGGCCTGGAGGCCGCGCAGGAAGTCCTCGTCGTCGTCCGGCGCCGAGGCGACGGTCGCGGGCGGCCGCCGCCACAGCTCCCACGGCGGACGGGGCCTGCCGAACAGCACCCACAGGATCGAGCCGATGTCGGGCAGCAGGAGGACGATCACCAGCCAGAAGAGCTTCGGGAGCGCCCGGGTCTCTTGCGCGTCGGTGGTGAGCACATCGAAGATGCAGAAGATCCAGAACGCGAGCAGGATCAGCCCGAAGCCACCGAAGAGCAGGAGCATGGGTCTCGTCCTTTCCGAAGACGGGTCGGTGAAAACGGTAGTCGAACAATGGACGTCCGGTGGGCGTCCGGCGGGGACCGGGAGGCATCCATGAAGGTGAGTTGGGCGACTCGGGCCGTTCCGAACAGGGACTGGCCCAACGAGGACTTCGTCGCCGCGGCGGACGGGGCGGTGGTGGTGCTCGACGGGTGCAGCCTCCCGCCGGGCACCGACCTCGGCTGCCGGCACGGAACCGCATGGTACGCCCGTACGCTCGGCCTCGACCTGCTGGGCCGGATGCTGGAACCCCCGGTGGCCCCGATGGATCGCGGCAACGCGCTGCGAGCCTGCCTGGCGGACGCGATCGAGGCGGTCGCGCAGCGCCACGCCGGCACCTGCGACCTCCGCCATCCGGCGACGCCCGCCGCGACCGTCCTCGCGCTGCGCGAGCGCCCGGAGGGGGTGGAGTACCTGGTGCTCGCCGACTCGGTGCTGCTGCTGGACTCCGGCGACAGCGTCGAGGTCGTCTCCCGCGAGTACGCCCGCACCTACGCCGCCGCCGATCCGGCCGCGGCGGCCCGCGCGATCACCGGTGCCCGGCCGCCGGGGGCGCTGCGCAGGGCCGCGCTGCTCACCGACGGCGCGTCCCGCCTCGCCGACCGCTTCAAGATCCTCGGCTGGCAGGAGCTGCTGACCCTGCTTGTCGCCGACGGTCCCGAGGCCCTCATCGACCAGACCCGCTCGGCCGAGGACGCCGACCCCGACTGCCAGCGCTGGCCCCGCGCCAAGCGCCACGACGACGCCACGGCCGTGCTCTGCGTCCTGTGACGTCCTCCCTCGGGCGAGGGAGGCGGGCAGCGCGGCGAAGGGGCGATGATGGAGGTATGTGCAGGAGCATCAAGACGCTGAGGCCGCCGTTCACCGAGGACGCCACGGAGGACGACGTGCGCGCCGCCGCCCTCCAGTACGTCCGCAAGATCTCCGGGTTCCGCCAGCCCGCCGCGCACAACGCCGCGGCCTTCGAGGAGGCCGTGGCGGCCGTGGCCGAGGCCACGGCGGTGCTGCTCGACCGGCTCGAGATCCGCGGCAGGGCCTGACGGGGAGGGCGGACGGGCGCGGCCCGCTGATCACCGGTCAGGAAGTCTCCGGGCGGGGTGTGCCGCGGTAAGTCTTGTGCGGGAGCCGCCGTTGACCCCACGATAGGTGACCATGGGTCATAGTCCGGGTTCCGGTCCGCACGAGGCACAGGAGGCGTTCCGTACGGAACTGGCGGGCCGTGCCGTGTGGAAGCTGCTGGTGAAGAGCCTGGATCTGTACCTGCCCGGGCACAAGCCCGTGCCCGGTGACGTGCGGTTCTCCTCCCGCCCCGGGCCCGCGCCGGTCTTCGCCGACGCGAGCGGGTTCGGTTTCCAGTTCCCGCGCGGCGTCGCGCGGCGCGAGGTGGACCGGGAGATCTTCGTGCGCGGCGACCGCGGCCGCCTCACCGGCATCGCCATCCGCGGCCCGTACGCCGCGGTCGGCAGCCGCGTCGTCGACGCGGCCTCGCTCACCGCCTACGCCCGCAGGCTGACCTACCAGACCCTGTTCGACCCGCACGACGCGGACACGGCGGGCTCGGCGGTGCGGGCCGCGAAGTCGCTGAGCGACGTGGTCTTCCTCGACGACGAGAAGGGCCTCGGCCTCGGCGTGGAGCTCGACCGCGAGACGGGCAGGCCGCACGCCCGGCTCCTGGTCCGGATGACCGGGGACGGGGTCGTCGTGCAGGCCTATCCGGAGGCGGGGCGGACGGCCCAGGCCGTCAGATCCCAGAACTGATGCACGGCGAGCTCGCGCAGCCGGGCGGTGGCCGAGGCGGGGTCGGCGAGCAATCCGCGCCGCTCGAACTCGGCGCTCTGCACGTGTGAGAGCACCCCGCAGACCAGGGTGTCGGTGGTCCGGCTGACCACCAGCGGGCCGATCTTGGCGACCGCCCCCGCGGACTCGTGCAGCGCGCGCAGCAGCGCCCGGACCGAGGCGGCGTCGCCGCCCGCGCCGTGCCGGGTCGCCGCGAGGCCGGTGTCCATGGTGAGCGACAGCAGCAGCGAGGTGTAGCCGCCGCCCAGCTCCTCCAGCATCCGGCCGGTCAGGTAGTAGCGGGTCAGGTTCTCCTCGACGCTGCGGAACCTGATGTGCAGGCCGCTGCCCTCGACGCAGCGCTCGTAGACGTCGGCGAGCACCTCGCGCAGCGCCGGGTCGGCCGACATGAGCGAGCCGCCCACGGTGGTGAGAGGCTCGGTTCCGTCGTCGAGGGTGCTGGTGATCGCGTGGTCGAGCTCGCCGGAGGCGTAGCCGAGCAGGTCGGCGACGACCTCCTCGATCTCTTCCAGGGTCGAGGACAGGTCGCGGTGCAGCTCCATCACCCGGCCCCGGTCGGTCTCCAGGTCGGCGATCCGCGACAGCGCGGCCTCCATGCGGGCCTCGCCGCTCGCGCCGGCGACCGCCGGAACGGCGACGGGCGGCTGGGCCGACTCCATGTCCGAGAGCCTGCCGCGCAGCTCGGCGAGCACCTCGCGCTGCTTCTCCAGCTCGTGCAGCCGGATCGCCTGGGCCCGGATGTACTCCTCGGCGCGGTGCAGCAGCGACGACATCTCGTCGATCCGGCCACCGTGCTGGCTGACCCGGAAGCCCAGGTCGGGCAGCATCCGCTGCTTGACCTCGGTGATCTCCTCGTTGAGCTCCCGGCCCGTCGTCTCCAGCCGGTTGTGCTGGCGCAGCACCAGGTCGTGCAGGTCGCGCACCCTGCTGACGAACGCCTCGGCCTGGTACTTGGACTGCCTTCCGGCGTAAAGCTCCAGGACCCCGACTGCCACGCAGAGCAGAACGAGGACGACGGTCACCATCGCGCGCTCCTTGATCGGTTTACCGCGACTTTAACCCAACGTGCCCCGGTCCGGCCGCCCCGTGGACGCGATCAGTCCCAGTCTGCGGCGGTAGTCGAGCGCCCCCGCGAGGACCGCCGCGTGCACGGCCCGCGCGATCCTGGCGCCCCACACCGAGCGCGGCCCGGCGAACGGCTCGGGCTCGCCCAGGGGCGGGGCGGCGACGCACACGGCGTCGCTCGCCGTGCCCGAGCAGTCGTATCCGGCTTCCAGCAGGGCCTGCGTCTTGGCCTCGGTGACGGTGAGGACGGCGTTCACCAGCGCCGCGTCCGACAGCGCGACGGGCACGTCGACGACGATGTTGATCGTCCCGGGCCGGTAGCCGGGCGTCACCATGGGAGCCAGCTCGGGGTCTTGCGCGCCCTCCTGAGCGGCCGCCCATGTCGGGACCCTGAGACCGACGGTGGCGACCGCGTGAACGCCGCCGTCCCGGCCGGTCTCGTGGGCGTTCACCTCCGCCGCGGTAAGGAGGCCGACCCCGGGGCCGTCGAGGCCGAAGCCGGAGGCCAGTTCTCCCAGGTGCGCCACAGGGTCCATCCGCGAGTAGCCGCCCGGCACCTGGGCGTTGAGCACCCAGCCGCCCTCGGCGATGCCGCCGCCGACCATCCCCGAGGAGATCATCCGCCGGGGCCCGGACCGCCAGACCAGCGCGGGCAGCCGCGCCCCGTCCTCGTCCCGCCACGCGGTCTCGATGTTCACGGCCGCTCCAATGCCAGCAGGGGCCGGCCGTCCGGCCCGTCGGTGACGCGCACGCGCGCGCCGAAGTGGGCGGCCACCAGGTCGGCGGTGAGCACCGCGCCGGGCGGACCGGAGGCGGCGATCCGGCCGCCGGACACCAGGGCCAGTTCGTCGGCGTACTGCCCGGCGGCGCCCAGGTCGTGCAGGGTGGTGACGACGGTCAGGCCCTCCTCGGTCCGCAGTTCGTCGAGGAGTTCCAGCACCTGCTGCTGGTGGCCGAGGTCGAGGGCGGTCGTCGGCTCGTCGAGGAGGAGGACGGGCGCCTGCTGGGCGAGCGCGCGGGCCAGCACGACCCGCTGCCGTTCTCCGCCGGACATCCGGCCGAGCCGTCTTCCGGCGAAGCCCGTCAGGTCGAGTCGCGCCAGGGCGGCCTCCGCGACCGCCCGGTCTCGGGCGGACTCGCGGGCGAAGTAGCCGAGGTGGGGGGCGCGTCCGAGGAGCGTGTAGTCGAAGACCGTCAGATCCTCGGGGAGCACGGGGTTCTGCGGCGCGTAAGCGATCGTCCTGGCTCGCTCGCGTCCCCGGAACGCCGTACGCCCGGCAAGGGCGACCCGTCCGGAGTAGGGCAGAAGCCCAGCGACGGCTTGGAGCAGTGTGGACTTGCCCGCCCCGTTGGGCCCGACGACCGCCACCCACGCGCCCTTGCCCACGGTCAGCGAGACGCCGTCCAGGACGCGCCGCCCGTCGCGGTCGACGGACAGGCCGGCGACCTCGATCACGAGGACCGCCCCCGGGACGAGCGCAGGACGGCGAGGAAGAAGGGCGCTCCGACGAACGCGGTGACGACGCCGAGGGGCAGTTCCGCCGGGGCGACGATGGTCCGCGCGAGCAGGTCGGCGAGGACGAGGAAGGCCGCCCCGCCCAGGAACGACAGCGGCAGCACGACCCGGTAGGAGCCCCCGGCCAGTATCCGCACGAGGTGCGGCACGACGATGCCGACGAACCCGATCAGCCCGCTCACCGCCACCGCCGACGCGGTCGCCAGCGACGCGGCGGCCAGCACGGTGAACCTGACCCGGGCGGCCCGCACCCCCAGGGCCGCGGCCTCGTCGTCGCCGACCGCGAGGAGGTCCAGGAGCCGTCCGTGCAGCAGCAGCACGACCGTCGAGACGAGCGCGTACGGCGCGACCATGCCGAGGGTCTGCCAGGACGCGCCGGACAGCCCGCCGAGGATCCACGTGTAGACCTGCTGGAGGTCCTCCAGCCGGCTCTGCTGGAGGAACGTCTGCGCGGCCGACAGGAAGGACGAGACCGCCACACCCGCGAGGATCAGCGTGCCGGTCCCGGGCCCGGCCGCCCGGCCGAGCGCATAGGCGAGCGCGACCCCGGCGAGCGCCCCCGCGAACGCCGCGAGCGGCACGCCGAGGCGCGGTGCGACCGGCACGTACAGGATGACGAGGGTCGCGCCGACGCCCGCGCCCGCCGCCGACCCGAGCAGGTACGGGTCGGCGAGCGGATTGCGCAGCACGCCCTGGTAACCAGCGCCCGCGAGCGCCAGCAGCCCGCCGACCAGCGCGCCGAGCAGCACCCGGGGGAGGCGCAACTCGAAGACCAGCGCCTCCTCCATGGCCGAGAGCCCCGAGGGCAGCCCCGCGACGGCCCGGAGCACCGCGCCGGGCGGCAGCGCGATCGCGCCGACGAGCAGCCCGGCCGCCAGGGACGCCAGCAGCACCGCGAGCGTGACCGCCAGCGGCACCGGGCGGAGCCGGGCACGGGAACGCATAGGGCTAGGCCGCGGCCTTCTGGACCGCGGCGGAGACCGCCTCGATCAGGTCGGGCAGCCGCGGGCCCCAGCGGGAGGCGATGTCGTCGTCGAGCGCCACGACGCCGTCCTCCTTGACCGCGGTGAGCCCCGACCAGCCCGCGCGCTCGGAGACCGTCTCGGCGGACTGACCCGCGCCCTTGGCGTCGGCCAGGAAGATCAGCCGCGGGTCGGCCTTGAGCACGGCCTCTGCGGAGAGCTGCGGGTAGCCCGTGCCCTGCTTGTCGGCCCCGTCGGCGATGTTCTCCAGCCCGAACAGGCCGTAGATCTGGCCCATGAAGGTCTTGGAGGTGATCGTGTAGAGGTCGGTGGTGACCTCGTGGAAGTACGTGAGGCCCGAACCGTCCGGCACGGCCTTCACCGCGGCGTCGATGCGGTCGCGCATGGTCTCGACGACCTCGGTGGCCTCCGCGGACTTGCCGGTGGCGGTGCCCAGGTCGGCGATCTGGTCGTAGGAGTCGTCGAGGACGGTCGCCGCGGGCTCCTGGATGACCGGGATCTTCAGCTTGCCGAGCGCGCCGACGATCCCGTCCATGTCGTCGGAGAGGACGACGAGGTCGGGCTTGTACCCGGCGATGGCCTCGGCGTTCGGCTTGAACCCCGACAGGTCGGTGCGCGGCGCCTCCTCGGGGTACGTCGAGTAGTCGTCCACCGCCACGACCTGGCCGCCCGCGCCGATCGCGAACAGCATCTCCGTGGTGGTCGGGGACAGCGAGACGATCCGCTCGGCCGGGCCCGGCAGCGTCACGGTCCCGTTGGCGGCCTCGACGGTGACGGGGCCCGCCGAAGGAGAGCCCGTGCCCTCGGCCTCGCCGGAGGACGTGGAGAAGCCGCAGCCTGCGGCGAGGGGGAGAAAAAGCACAAGAGCGCCCAGCGCGCGTCGCATTTCCGTGGCCTTCCTGAGGGGCCGGCGGCCGACGAGCGCCCGGCGGGGGACGGCCCGCCCTTCCACCGAGGGTTCGGTTACGCCTGCGCGGCGAGGCGGCCTGGCTTCGCCCGAGGGCGATCACAGTTGCGGGACAGCGCCGGAATCACACCGGACTTCGCTCACCTGCGCAGCTCGCACGGTATCGCAAAGACTTGACCAGGTCGGCGACGGGGTCGGCCCGCCCGGTGATCGGCTGGCTACGCTCGCGCCGGGGGAGGCACGGGTTGCAGGAGCGCACCGAGGAGCAGGCCGCCTATCTGGCGATGGAGCTCGCGCTGCGGGTCGGCGAGTTGATGCTGGCGGGCGGCGAGTCCGCCGAGAGCGTCGAACGGGCGGTCTCCCTGTTCGGCCGCGCGCTCGGCATGCCCGCCCGCTCGGAGGTGAACGTCACCCTGTCGGCGATCTCGGTCTCCTACCTGCCCGGCCACGGGCGGCCGCCGGTCACCGGGGAGCGCACGATCCGCCGCAGGGTCCCGGACTTCACCCGGGTCGTCGCGGTCGACCGGCTCGTGGCGGAGACCGAGCGCGGCGAGATGACGATCGAGGAGGCCGCCGAGGGGCTGCGCCGGATCATCTCCGGCCCCGGGCCCTATCCGTGGTGGGTGCACGCGCCGACCCTGGCCGTCCTCGCGGGGGCGGGCGCGGTCCTGGTCGGCGGCGGGTTCCTGTCCGCGCTCGGCGCGTTCGGCGCGACCCTCGCCGGCGACCGGGTCGCGGCGCGGCTCGGCGCTCGCGGCGTCTCGGAGTTCCTGCAGACCGCGTTCGCCGCCGCGCTCGCCGCGACCCTCGCCGCGCTGCTCGTCTGGCTCGACGCCGAGGTGCGCGCCGGGGCGGTGATCATCGGCGTGGTGATCGCGCTGATCCCCGGACGTGCCCTGGTCGCGAGCCTCCAGGACGGCATCGCGGGCGACTACGTGACGGGCTCGATCCGCCTCATCGAGGCCCTCTACATCATCGCGGCGATCCTCAGCGGCGTCGGTTTCACGATCTACGTCGCGGCCCGCCTCGGCGTGCCCATCTCGCTGGAGCACCTGCCGCTCGCCCGGCTCACGGCCGGGAGCTCCGTCATCGCGGCGGGGGTGATCTCCGCCGCGTTCGCCGTGCACGTCGTGGTGCCGCCGCCGTGGGTCGCCCCGGCGGCCGTCGGCGGCATGGTGAGCTGGACCCTGTTCACCCACCTGCTGCGCCAGGACGTCGCGGCCCCCGCGGCGACCCTCCTGGCCACCCTCGTCGTCGGCCTGTTCATGACCGCGCTCGCCCGGTACCGGGGCGTTCCCCCGATCGTCGCGGTGGTGCCGTGCGTCGCGCCGCTCATGCCGGGCTCGCTCATGTACCGGGGCCTGCTGGAGATGACGACCGGGCACACCCAGACCGGGCTGGTCACCCTGATCGAGGCGCTGTCGACCGCGCTCGCGCTCGGCGCGGGCGTCATCCTGGGCGGCGAGCTGCTCCGCGCCATCCGGCCCGTCCAGCTGACCGCCGCCCAGCTCCTGTCGCCCGTGGCCCGCCGCAGCCGCCGAGTCCGCCGCTGACCCGGGCCGCCGCTGACCCGGGCTTCGGACGGCGGCCGTCAGACGGTGACCTTGTAGCCCTCCAGGTGGGCAAGGACGGACTGGTTGGCCTCCCAGCCGTCCGGGAACTTCACGGGCAGGCCGAGGTGGACCGGGCCCGTCGAAGGGTGGGCGTCGAGGAGGTCGGGGATGCCCGCGCGGGCGACCACGACGCAGGCGTGGCGGTGCCGGGAGGCCAGGACGCACAGGCGGCCCGCCTGGAGGTGGAACTCGGTGGCGTCCCGGCGGCCCGACAGCGGATGCAGCACGACCGTCACGTCGTATTCACGGCCCTGGAGGCGGTTCGCGGTGTCCACCGTGATGCCCGTCCCGGCGAGCTGCGCCTTGATCGCGGCGACCTGGTCGCGGTGTGCCGCGCCGACCGCGATCCGGTCGGCGGTCACGGGCTTCTCCGTGCCGTCGGAGGTCGCGATCGCACCCCGGTGCAGCACCCGGGTGGCCAGCTTCGCCGTGGCGGTGACGGCCTCGGCGTCGGTCCGGATCGTGTGCCTGCGGGGGAGCTCGTACAGGCTCCAGCCGGACGCCGCGGCGATGTCGAGCGCGTCGTCGTAGGCGCCGATCCCGGCCGCGCCGAACCGCAGCAGCCGGTCGCCGTGCTCGGTTCCGGCGCGGAACCCGGTGTAAGGGTAGAACGCGTCCGAGACGACCGGGGCGGCCGACGCGGGCAGCCGCCACGACACCGGGAGCCGGTGCACCGGAAGGTCGGGGTTGTGCGCGAGCAGCACCGAGACCGCCGACTGGGTCGGGTCCCACGACTGGCCCGCCCAGCGCCCCGCGTCGACGGTCGAGAACGGGTCGAGCTGGCCGGGGTCGCCCACGAACAGGGCGCGTTCGAACCGGGCCGCGATCCGCAGCAGCGCGTCCGAGCGCATCTGGTACGCCTCGTCGACGATCGCCCACGACCAGGTGCCGTCGGAGACCGTCGCCCACTTGGCCGCGGTCGCGATGACGAGCGGGACCCCGGCCAGCGCGTCGATCTTCGGGCTGATCAGCACGTTCGGCAGCTTGACCCGGTCGCTCGGCTGGTAGTCGCCCGCCGACAGCCGCCCGATCACCAGCTCGGACGTCTTCGCGCACAGCCGCTCGACCAGGTCGTCGACCTGCTCGTTGGTCTGCGCCACGATCATCAGCCGCTCGCCCGCACCGGTGAGGTGCAGCGCGGCCTTCACCACGAGCGTGGACTTGCCCGCGCCGGGCGGGGAGTCCACGACGACGCCGCGGTGGCTCCCGTCGGCGAGGTCGGCGAGCACCCCGGCGACCGCGGCGTCGGCGAGCGCGCCAGGCGAGCGGAGGTCAAGCGCGCTCATGGGTCATCTCCTCGGCGGTCGTCTCGTTCGGCTCCAGGAGCAGCGCCTCGGGCGGGCCGCCGTGCGTCCACGGGGTGTCCTCGGGCTCGGGCAGCGATCCGCCGGGCCGGAACTCGTCGGCGAAGGAGGTGAAGCACATGGCCTGGCCCTCCTCCGGGATCGAGCCCGGCAGCGGCTTGCGCGCGTTGCCCATCCCGTTCTCGATCCGCAGGGTCACCCTGCCGAACGCGACGTCCAGCACCTCGGCCTTCTGGGTGCGCGCCGTGTTGTGCACGATCGCCCCGGGCTCCAGCCGCATCCGGTCCTTCGTCCGGATCGTCACCAGCGGGCGGCGCAGGCCCTTCTCGTTGACGTTCTCCGGATCGACCGCCTCGACCTCGCCCTGGAACGCCTCCCCGGTGAGCCGGTACTCGGCCATCACCAGGGGGTCGTCGAGCGCGCGCTGGACGGAGTACCGGGAGGCCGCGGCCTCCAGCGAGGCGAGCCTGCGCGCCGCCGCGACGGCCCCGTCGTGCCTGGCCTGCGGGACGCCCTCGTCCAGGGACTCCTCGAAGTTGGTGAAGGACTGCCGGTCGCCCTCGAAGCGGTTGGGCACATGCGGGGCCTCGGGCAGCTCGCGCAGCAGCCCGACCGCGTGCCACATCAGCCGCCAGGTCGGCTCCATCTGCTCGGCGAGCCGCTCGCGCAGCAGCTCCTCGGCGTGCTCGCGGGCCGGGCCCTCGGGCGCGGTGTCGTAGGCGGTGATCATCGGCGCGAGGATCTCGTTGTCGAACGTCGGGTCGGTCGCGGGCCCGGCGGGCGGCACCGTCAGGGGGTCTTCGGCGAGCTCGGCCATGTCCCGGCCCACCAGCGTCCTGCCGGGCGCGGGCGCGCCCATGAGCGCGGCCAGCGAGGGACCGGGGTCGATCCAGCCGAGCAGCGCCGCGAGGTTCCCGTCCTCCATCGACGACTGCCCGGACGCCCAGTGCGCGCCGAGCAGTTCCGTCATCGCGCACAGGGCGCTCGCGCCCGGGTAGTCCGACCGGTCGGCGAACCAGGTGAGCCAGCGGCCCAGCACGGGCACCTCGGGCGCCACCGGCCACTCGCCGTCGGTCTGCCGGAAGCGCGTCGCGCGCCCGGCCATCCGCAGGAAGTCGATCGCGGCCCGGTTCGGCACGAGGATCTGCGGCGCGTCCAGGTACCGCTCGTAGGTCTCGCCCTTGCGCTCGCCGCGCTTGATCTCGATCGTCTCGGCCGTCGCGGTGGCCGCGGCGACCTCGCCGAGCACGATCCGGCCGAGCTCGGCGAAGAACGCGAACCGCAGGTCCCGGTTGCGCGGCTGCGGCACCAGCAGCACCCGCGCCTTGTCCGGGTGGTTGCCGACCATCGCCGCGAGCGGCGCGGCGGCCTCGCCCGCGAGCTTGAGCGGGATGAGGACCAGCGGGTCCTCGGCGAGCCGCACGTGCCGGACGCTCGCCAGCGGCACCGCGCGGCCGTCCCGCAGCGCCTTCATGCGCGCCACCGCGCCCAGGACGCTCATCGGGCGATCTCCGCCAGGAGGCGGTAGGCCTCCTGGAGCTCCCCGGCGACTTCTTCCAGCGCCTCGTCCTCCGGGTCCGCGCCGCGCGCGATGTCCAGGGCCTTGTCGACCCGGGTGATCCCGCCGAGCTGGTCGCCGATCTGCCGGCCGAGCTGGTCGGTGGAGCCGCAGGCGCGGGCCTCGGCCCGGCAGTACAGGGACAGGTCGCAGTGGGTGCGGCAGCCCGGCTCGTACCGTGCCTCGATCCGCTGGACGGACTCGCCGAGCCCTTCGTCCATCGCGAAGGTGACGTCCTCGGGCAGCGCGTCGAGGAGCTCGTCGATCCGCTGCATCCGCTGGAGCTGGCGCCGGATGACGCCGAGCTGCTGGCGCACGTCCACGAGGGTCGCGGTGGGGCGGTTGGTGAAGTTCTCCGGGCAGACCAGGACGACCCGGTCGGCGACGAGGCTCTCGTCGTAGCCCAGCTCGGTCATGAGCAGCCGGAGCGCCAGCACGTAGACGGCCGACTGCCGGGCCGCCGCGGCGACCTGCTCGGGGTTGGCGCGGCCGTCCACGATCGGGAACGACTTGATCTCGATGATGTGGAAGGCGCCCTCGAACCGGAAGGCGATGACGTCGGGCTCCAGGTAGACGGGGTGGCCGCCGACCTCGATCCGCAGCAGCGGATGGTCGAACAGGGTCCCCTCGCCCTCCACCGCGCGCTTGAGCAGCTGCTTGGTGCGCGCGTAGCGGACCTCCCGGCTGACATTCCCGCCCACTTCCTCGAGGTCGGCGTACTCCGACTCGGGGACGGGCAGGCCGAGCTTGTCGCGGAGCAGCCCGTACAGGGGGGCGCAGCCGTCGGACTTGACCGTCGCCTCGAAGGCGTTGCCGCGGGTGATGGCGAACTGGGACTGTCCGAAGTGCGGCGGATGCCCGAGGAACCGGGCGATCTGCGCCTTGTCGGCGCCCGCGGCGTCCAGCAGGGCGCGGCGCTTGCAGCCGGGGTTGGTGGTCAGCGCGGCGATGCTGCGCGCGTCGTGGTTGCGGGGCGGGGCGTCCCCGCGCATCCTGTCGAGCCGGGCGTCCACGGCCTCCAGCGCGCTCACGAGCCGACCCCGAGGGCGCGGGTGCTCTGGAGCCGGGCGCCGAAGAGCTGGGCGACCTGGTCGAGCTGGCGGGCGGCCCGCTCGGCGGCCTCGGCGCGGTGCGCGGCGTCGGCCTCGCGGTGCACGTCGAGCTCGGCGTGCGCGGCGGCGCGGACCGCGGAGAGGTCCACGGTGCCCTGGACGCCCGCGGCGCGGGGGATGCCCGCGGCGAAGCGCCACAGCAGGCGGCGGGCGGCCGGGCCCGGCTCGGCGTCCAGCCGCTCCAGGTGCTCGGTGACCCGCACGGCGGAGGTCAGGAAGTCCACCCGGGGGCTGAGCGGGCCGACCATCCGGGTGGCCGCGGGCCAGGTGCTCACCGCGAGCAGCCCGCGCGCGGGCGCCAGCAGATCGGAGGTGAGCGCCGCGCACAGATAGAACGGCCGCGTGTGCGGGCCGGACCGGAACGAGCGCTCCTCGTCGCGGCGGAGGCTGGTGAGCTGCCCGGCGTTCAGGGGGCCGGAGTAGAACGCCTCGTGGACGCTCTGGATCAGCTTGGGCGCCGCGGGCACGCCGAGCAGGGTGAGCGCGTGGTGCACCTGGTCGCGGACCGGGATCAGCCGTGCGGGCTCGGCGGGCTCGGGGGCGGCGGGCGCCATGACCGCGGTGTCCCAGGCCTGCTCCAGGCGGCGCAGCTCGGCGCGCAGCACCCGGGCGGCGGCCCGGTCGCCGCGGCCCACCGCACGCCGGACGTCGGTGCGCAGGGCGGCGATGCGCTGTTCGAGACGGTCCGCGGATTCGCCGGGCGCCGAATCGCCTGCCGCGGGGTCGGGGGAAGGGTCGTCGTGCGACATGCAGCGGAGGCTACCGGAAGTTCCCTGGAGTTCCAGGGTTTTCCAGGGACATCACGCGTGTCGTGTCGTCCCTGGCGAAAGATTCGGTGAACGGGACATGGCCTTCTGCGGCCGTGCCTATTGTCAGTTTCGTCACGCTGATTACCTTCGGCGCTTGTGACCCACCTCAATCGCCGCGACGCACTGAAGCTCGGCGGCACCGGAGCCGCCCTGGCCCTCATGGCCCCGGCCGCCGCGTCCGCCGCCCCCGACCCCCTCTTCGCCCACGGCATCGCCTCCGGCGACCCGCTTCCCGACGGCGTCGTCCTGTGGACCAGGGTGACGCCGGTCCCCGAAGCGCTCCCCGGCAGCGGTGCCGGACCGCAGATCCAGGTCTCCTGGCAGATCTCCGAGGACCCCGGCTTCGCGAGCCTCGCCGCCTCCGGCGTCTTCGCCACCGGACCGGACCGCGACCACACCGTCAAAGTGGACGTCCGGGGACTCGACCCCGGGACCGCCTACCACTACCGCTTCGCCTACGCCGGGACCTATTCGCCGACCGGGCGCACCCGCACCGCGCCCGCCGCCGACGCGGCCGTGGACTCCCTCGCCTTCGGCGTCGTGTCGTGCTCCAACTGGGAGGCGGGCTACTTCTCCTCCTACCGCCACCTCGCCGCCCGCGAGGACCTCTTCGGCGTCATCCACCTCGGCGACTACATCTACGAATACGGCACGGGCTCGTACGGCGCGGGCGACGTCGTCGTCCGCAGGACCGCGCCCGAGCACGAGATCATCACGCTGGCCGACTACCGGATCCGGCACGCCTGCTACAAGACCGACCCCGACCTCCAGGCCGCCCACGCCAGGCACCCATGGCTGATCGTCTGGGACGACCACGAGGTCGCCAACGACGCCTGGGCCGATGGCGCGGAGAACCACGACCCCGCCACCGAGGGCTCGTACGCGGCCCGCAAGGCCGCCTCCCACCGGGCCTACCAGGAGTGGATGCCCGTACGGTTCTCCCCGGACGGCGCCATCTACCGGTCGCTGAAGTTCGGCTCCCTCGCCGAGGTCGTCCTCATGGACCTCCGGTCCTACCGCTCCCTCCAGCAGGGCGGCCTCGCCGTCGACGACCCCGCCAGGACGATGACGGGCGCGCCGCAGATGGCGTGGCTGAAGGACACCCTCGCGGCGAGCACCGCGCGCTGGAGGGTCGTCGGGACGTCGGTGATGATCAGCCCGCTGGTGCTGGGCTCGCTCACCGCCGAGGCCCTCGGCCCGATCGCCGAACTGCTCGGCCTGCCCCAAGGCGGTCTCACCCTCAACCCCGACCAGTGGGACGGCTACACCGCCGACCGGGCGGAGCTGCTGGGCGCGCTCAACGCGCGCGGCACGGGCGACACGGTGTTCCTCACCGGCGACATCCACACGAGCTGGGCCAACGAGGTCCCGCTCAAGGCCGGTACCTACCCGATCAGCCCGTCGGTGGCGACGGAGTTCGTGGTCCCGTCGGTCACCAGCGACAACATCGACGACATCCTCGGCACCGCCCCCCGCACCACCTCCCTCGCCATCGAGTCGGCGGTCGGGGTCACCAACCGGCACGTGCGCTGGCTCAACATGGACGACCACGGCTTCGGCGTCTTCCAGATCGGGCAGTCCCAGACCCGGATGGACTGGTACTTCCTGTCCGACCGCAAGAACCCCGCGGCGACCGCCCGCAAGGCCGTCTCCTACACGACCGCGCACGGCACCGCGAAGCTCAAGCGCGCCTGGGGCTAGCGCCGTCCGGGCTCCCCGAGGATCGTTCGTCCCGGGAGACCCGTCAAGGGCCCCTGCAAGTTTTCAGAAAGCTTGCAGGGGCTGTCTCGTTCAAGCCGGGCGAAACCTCTGAATCCTTCCACTTGGACATCTTGCTTCCTGGTGGACGACCGTCCATATCTTCTCGGATATCTGGAACGATCCAGTAATGACCAGGTTCTTTCAAGTTTCCAGTCTTCTTGCGCAAGTTCTTGACTTGTTTTCATAGCTGATTCATTCTCGCTGCGTGGACGGCCGTCCCACCCCCCATCAGACCGGCCCTCCGAGGAGGCATCCCATGCAGACGAGAACAGGACGACCCCGGCGCCGGTGGCGCGCGCCGACCATGGCGGTGGTGCTCGCCGCGGGCCTGCTGGCCCCGATCGCGGCGCTCACCGCGGGCGCCCCCGCCACCGCCGCGGCGCTCAACGACAGCGACGTCACCGCCAACCTGTGGGAATGGAACTGGGACTCCGTCGCGGCGGCCTGCACGGGCCACCTCGGCCCCGCGGGGTTCGGCGCGGTGCAGGTCGCGCCGCCGCAGGAGTCGGTCAGCCTGCCATCCAGCAGCGACGGCGCCCACCCGTGGTGGGAGGTCTACCAGCCGGTCTCCTACAAGCTGGAGAGCCGGCTCGGCACCCGCGCGGAGTTCGCCGCCATGGTCCAGGACTGCCACGCGGCGGGCGTGCGCGTCTACGTCGACGCCGTGGTCAACCACATGGCGGGCACCAACAACACCCACACGACGGGCTACGCGGGCAGCTCGTTCAGCCCGACCGGCTACACCTACCCCGCGGTGCCCTACGGGTACGGCGACTTCCACCACCCCGGCAGCGGCTGCGGGACCACCGGCGGCATCGGCGACTGGAACAACGAGGCCCAGGTCACCGGCTGCGAGCTGCTCAGCCTCGCCGACCTGCGCACCGACGACGCGGGCGTGCAGGACAAGATCGCCGCCTATCTCAACGACCTCATCGGCCTCGGCGTGGACGGGTTCCGGGTGGACGCCGTCAAGCACATCGCCAAGGGCGACTTCGCGGCGATCCTCGGCAAGCTGAACGACACCACCGCCGAGAACAAGCGCCCGTACGTCGCCCAGGAGATCTTCGACGGGGCCTCCAACGCCGCGCTCAAGGCCGCCGCCTTCACCGGCAACGGCGACGTCCTGGACTTCGCCTACGCCAAGGGAGTCAAGGCGGCGTTCCAGGGCTCGATCTCCGGTCTCGCGAACGTCGGGAGCTGGGCCCTGGACGCGCCGAGCGCGAACGTCTTCGCCATGGTCACCAACCACGACCTGGAGCGCGACGGGGTCGTCCTGTCGTACAAGAACGGCGCCGACTACGTGCTGGCGAACTACTTCACCCTCGCCTACCCGCACGGCAAGCCGTCGGTCTACGACAGCTTCGCGTGGTCGGCGCGGGGCCAGTCGCCCCCGGCTGACGGGAACGGCTTCGTCACCGGCACGGTCTGCGGCGCCGCGTGGAACTGCCTCAGCCAGACGACGGGCATCAAGGGCATGGTCGGCTGGCACAACGCCGCGAAGTCCGTGTCGACCGTCTCGAACTTCACCGTGACGAACGCCAACGTGATCGGGTTCAGCCGCGGCGACAAGGGCTGGATCGGCATCAACGACTCCGGCGGCGCCTCGACCGCGACCTACGCCACCGGCCTCGCCGACGGCGTCTACTGCGACGTCATCACCGGCGGCCCCGACGACGACGGCTGCACCGGCTCCTCGGCCACCGTCTCCGGCGGCTCCGCTACCGTGACGATCCCGGCGAACAGCGCGTTCGCGCTGCACCTCGGCGCGAAGTCCGGCGAGGGCCCGGAACCGACCCCGACCCCGACCGGCCCGACGCCCACCCCGACACAGACCCCCACCGAACCGCCGACCACCCCCGCGACGGTCGCCGCCGCCTTCAACGTCTACGCCGAGACCGTCCCCGGCGAGGACGTCTACGTCGTCGGGAACACCCCGGCGCTCGGCTCCTGGGACACCGACGACGCGGTGAAGCTGTCGGCCTCCGGCTACCCGGTCTGGACGGGCTCGGTGGCGCTCCCCGCGAACGGCACGGTCGAGTACAAGTTCCTCAAGAAGACCGCGGCGGGCAGCGTCACCTGGGAGAGCAACCCCAACCGGACGGTGACCACGACCACGGCGGCGGTGACGGTGCACAACAGCTGGAACGTCGCCGACGCCGCCGCCACCTCGGTGACGTTCCAGGTGACCGCGACGACGAGCCCCGGCACGAACGTCTACGTCGTGGGCTCGCTCGCGTCGCTCGGCTCGTGGAACCCGGCGCACGCGATCCCGCTGTTGTCGGCCGGCTACCCGGTCTGGAGCAGGCTCGCGATCGTGCCGAAGAACACCGCGTTCCAGTACAAGTACCTCAAGAAGGATGCGAACGGGACCGTGACCTGGGAGAGCGGCGCGAACCGCTCGTTCAGCACGGGTTCGGGCGGCGCGCACACCGCGTCCGACACCTGGAAGTGATCGGCGAGGACTGACGTACGGACAGGGCGGCCGGGTCCGGGGACCCGGCCGCCCGAGCGGTCGCCGGTGAAAGACTCGGGTCCGTGGACGATGTGATGAAGAGAAGGCTCAGGGTCGCCGCGTACGCGGTCGTCGTGGAAGACGGACGGATACTCCTCGCCCGGTTCATCGGCGGGGAGCGGCCCCGCTGGATCCTGCCAGGCGGTGGCCTGGAGCACGGTGAGGACCCCGCCGACGCGGTGCTGCGCGAGCTCACCGAGGAGACCGGCTACACCGGCCGGATCATCCGCCTGCTCGGCCTGCACTCCTTCCACTGGCCCGACCGGGACTGGGACGGCGAGGTCGTCGACTTCCACGGGCTGCGGGTGCTGTACGAGGTGGCGCGGACCGGCGGTGAGCTGCGGTACGAGACGGACAACTCCACCGACCGGGCCGAGTGGTTCGCGCTGGACGAGCTCGCCGGACTCGACCTCATGGACCAGGTCCAGATCGCGCTCCGGATGTGGCGCGAGCACGGGCACTGACGCGCCCGAACATCTATGCGATGATAGAACAGAATATCGAGCTGCCACGGGCTCGCGGCGTCAGGCGCCGACGCCGGTCGCCCCCGAGCCCATGGACACGGGAGTCCCCCGGGACCCC
Organism: Actinocorallia herbida; assembly: GCF_003751225.1. NCBI lineage: Bacteria > Bacillati > Actinomycetota > Actinomycetes > Streptosporangiales > Thermomonosporaceae > Actinocorallia > Actinocorallia herbida. Next base: position 6,990,683 of record NZ_RJKE01000001.1, on the reverse strand, counting down.
GTGTCCAGGCCCCCGCCCAGCCCGGTGAAGGAGCGCCATGACCTCCGTCCTGGAACTGCTGACGCACCCGCGGCCCGCCGAGCCCGCCCGTCCGGTGCCCGTCATCGAGGCCGACCGCGCCCGTGAACTCGCCCTCGACGCCTGGCGCGAGGCCGGGCTCACCAGCACCTCGGGCCGTGTGCACTTCCTCGGCACGGTCGACGGCTGGCTCGCGCGCGGCTGGGGCGTCGCCTTCTACGGCACGGGCGCCGCGGTCACCCTCTACAGCTGCGGGGAGCCGGGGTCCTGGCTGCCCGGGGCTCCGCCGCGCCGCCTCACCCGCCCGCGCGGCTCCGGAAGGCTGCTGGGCGTCTACGCCGGGGAGCCCCTGTTCCCGGGAGACAAGTCCGACTACCGCCCGCCGGACGTGCCGGGTACAACGCTCGTCCAGGCCGCGCCCGCCCAGGGCGCGCCCGCCCAGGCCGAGCTGGCGCTCGGCGTGTTCGGCCCGGACCTCTACCTCATGGACTACGCCGAGGCCGAGGCCGGCGTGGCCCGGCTGGACGCCGCGTTCAGCGCCCGCACCTATGGCGAGGCCCGCTCCTTCGGCCTCGAGGTCGACGACCGGCGCCGCTGCCTCGACTACTACGTCGAGCTCGTCTGCCGTGCCCACGAGGACGTCGACGTCGACCATCTGCGCGCCAGGTCCACCAGCGACCTGTGGCAGGCCGTCCGCCCGGCCGACGACCAGCCGTTCGACGTCGAGGAGCACCCGTGCTTCGGCGACAGCGGCTGGCGGCCCGTCCCGACCGTCCGCGGGCCCTGGGCGGACACCGCGTTCCGCGAGCGGTTCGGCCCGATCGAGCGGGAGTGGCCGTCGGGCCGCGAGCACCTGCCCGCCCGGCACGTCAACGCGGTGCTCGCGCACCTGCGCGGGCACGGCTGGTCGGTGTCCCGCGACGACTCCCTGTACGCCGCGTTCTGGCCGGACGCCTGAGGACGCCGGTCAGTCCTGCCGCTCGCCCTTCCAGACCCGCAGGTCGAACGTCACCTTCCGGGGCTTCGCGCGGACGCTCTGCACGGTGAGCAGCGCGACCGCGCCCCGGTCGGTGACGACGCAGATGCGCCGCCCCTTCTCCAGTTCGTCCTCGGCGACGGTGAGCCAGTCCTTGATCCCGGCGCAGTCGCCGAAGCCCGGCTTCCCGTCGTCGGGCAGGATGGCGAGGCGCTTGTCGGTGGCGTACAGCGCGCCCGCGGTGAAGTAGACGTCGCCCTTGAAGGAGCCGTCATGCGGCTTGCCTTCCAGCAGCACGACATGCTTGCCGTCGGACAGCGCGACGTCCTTCTTACTAACGAGCTGGTCGCCGACCTTCCGCTCCGCCCATTTGCCCTCATAGGGGTCGTCGGGGGAGGAGTCATCGCTGATGAACTGGAGCGCGACGAGCACGACGAGCGCGCCCACCACGAGCGTCGTCAGCCGTATCTGGCTGGATCCCGACTTGCCGCCGCCCTTCTCCGCGGCCTCGGCCGCCTTCTTGCCGAGCACCGCCCTGCGGACGAGCTGCGCGTTGTTCCGGCGGCGGGGCAGCGGCGGGGGAGGGGGCTTGATCATCTCGTGCACCTCCCCGGCGAGCTTGCGCGCGCCGATGAGCCGCAGCATCTGCGCCATCGTGCGCAGTGCGTGGTCCTCCTCGGCCGGGGTGAACGAGCCGCCATCCAGGCGGCCCGCCACCCGCAGCAGGATGCCCGCGACGCGGACGCCCGGCTGCGGGAGCACCTTCTGCTCACCGAACACCGGGTCCTCGGTGATGATCCGCAGCATCAGCGGGGTGTCGTCGAGGGAGTGCTCGACGAGCTCACCGCGCCGCGCCGTGTCCTCCTTCGACCGCGCGGCGAGCCACTGCGGCCCGTGACGCGCGCGCATCTGCTTGTCGACGTAGGGCGCGAGGCCCTTCCCCACGAGGGCGAGTCCGTCCGCCACCCGCTGGTGATTGCCCGGAACCGGCGTCATCCCGGCAGCGTAGCGCTGCCGCGCCCACCACGTCCGCAACCGACATGTCCCCTTTTCATAGGCATTTTGTCCCGAGGGGGCGGGGGTCAGTTCGTCCGGGTGTTCGGGAGGTGGTCGCCGACGTAGCCGACCCAGATCCGGCCGGTGGCGCCGCCCGCGTCGTCGAGGAAGTGGATGCGCGGCGCGGGGGTGCCCGCCTTGCGCAGCTTGATGTGCGCGGGCATGAACACCCGGCCCGACGGATCCACCTCGGCCGGGACGGCGAAGGTGCGCACCGCCGAGAACTTGTCCCGGCCGGTCACCGAGTCGGACTCCTTCATCGCCAGGAGGTTCGCCGAAATGACCCGGCGGCCGCCGGTCTCGGCGAGGCACCAGTCGCGGAACCCGCCCTGGAACTCCCCGCACGAGCGGGCCTTGGCGTACTCGTCCAGCGCGCACAGGGCGTCCCAGGCCTTGCCCGCCCACACCCGGCGCAGCGTCGGATGGGCGAGGTCGAGCAGGCCCGCCTCGTGCATGGTCTCGCCGATCACCACATGGGTGAGCGACTCGGCGAAGTGCAGCGCGTCCACCAGCGAGGCGGGCGACTCCGGGGTCTCGTCGGCGATCTCGACCGGTCCCGCCGCCTTGGCCAGCTCGCTCTCCAGCCGCCGCACCCGCACCGCGAGGCGGCGCTCGCGCGCGGTCGCCTCGGCCAGGTCGGTCTCCAGCCAGCGCTGCTGGGCCACCAGCCGCTCGATCTCGTCCTCGAGCCTGGCCGACTCCGACTCGGCCTCGGCCCGCCCGGAGTCCGCGCGCTCCCGGCCCTCGCGCGCCTCGCTCAGCTCGCGGGTGAGGCTCGCGACATGGCTGGTCATCGTGCGCATGTGCCGCGCCAGCTCCTGCGGATCGGAGGTGACGAGGTCGAGCATGCTCTCCAGCTCGCCGTGCATTCCCTCGGTGACCGCCTTGGCGACGGTGTCACCGAGATGGGACAGCCGTTCGGCGACCCGTTCGGCGACGGTCCTGGCCAGCAGGTCCAGGTCGAGCTCCGGCGCCGCCGGCTTGCCGTTCGCGGCCGCCGGGGCGGGCGCGGGCTCGGGCTCCGGGGCACGCGGAGCGGGCAGGACGGACAGCGGAGGGCGCGGCTTGGGCGCGGGCGGGACCGTCACCGCCTTGGCCATGTCCATCATCTTGCGGTACTGCTCGGGGTCGATGTAGGCCGATCTGACGGGCTGCGGGCGGGCCGCCTCGGCCAGCGCCTCGGGCTCGGCGTCGCCCTGCACGATCCGGCCGACCACCCGGTACGGCTCGCGCAGCTCGTCCGGCAGCTTCAGCCCCGCGGTCTCGCCGATGATGTATCCGGCGGCACGGTCCAGCGCGGGCGTTCCCTCGGCGCGGACCATCTTGCCGCCCATCACCCGGTGCCGGTCGGCCTCCTCCTCGCCCGGCCGGAAGCCCGCGAGATACGTGCGGATGCCTCCGCCGTAGACGGCGAGGTCGTCGCCGACGGTGTCGTTGAACCTGTCCTGCGCGCGCAGGTCGGCGAGCCAGACGACCTGGGCCGCGCCCGCGACCCGGTCGGCGAGGTACTCCGCGTGCACCCGCCCGGACCCCGTGCCGCGCCCCTCGACCGCGACGACCACGACGGGGACGCGCCTGCGCCGCTCCGACAGGTCGCCCAGCAGGTAGACGATGCCGTCCTCGTCGTGCTCCTCGGCCCGGCCCGTCAGGTGCACGCCGCCGTCGGTGACCCGCTCGGTGGCCAGGTAGTCCGGCAGGAAGCCCGGCGCGAACTCCTCGGCGGGATCCCCGGCGTACTGCTCGACCGTCACGACGACCCAGCCCGTCATCCGGTCCATGGTCTGGGCGTAGGTGACGCGGGTGCGCAGCCTGCCGTCCTCGACGGTGAACCTGCCGCAGCCCCTGGCGGCGTCCAGACGCGCGCGGGTGCCCTTGACCGAGGCGGTGAAATGCGGGCTGATCGGCACCTCGGGGAAGCCGCGGCCCATCAGCCAGGTGCTGAACGCGCGCCGCAGCCGCTTGGCCAGCGTGGGGCCTGGGTCGCGCAGGACGGCCTGGTAGAGCCTCGTGGTCGGCATGACTTCCGCGGGTGTCGTCGGACGTGGCTTGCGGTGAATCCTATGTCGTTTCCCGTGACCGCACCCGGAGTCGGCAAAGATTCCCGGCCCCCCGCACGTCCGCCCGCCATCGTCGTCCGTTGGTGCCTAGCCTCCTGCTTTATGGCTGTCCGTGAGGAACCGGGCTTCAGCATCCGACTCTTCGGATACTCCCGGCGTGAGGTGGACGATTTCGTCTTCGAGGTGCGCCGTGAGCTGCGCGCGCAAACCGAGTCGCCCGGCGGTGCGTCCGTCGCGCCCTCCGAGGGGGCGGTGACCAGGGTGCTGCGGCTCGCGGCGGAATGCGCCGATCAGCGCAAGGCCGAGGCCGCAGGCCAGGCCGAGCGCACGCTCCTGGGCGCGCGTGAGCTGGCCGACCTGATGGCCGCGGAGGCGCGCGAGCGGCTCGCCGCCGCGACGGTCGACGCCGAGCGGATCCTCGGCGACGCCCGCCAGCGCGCGATGGAGCTGGAGGAGCGGGTCAGCGCGTCCCTGGACGTGGAGGTCGGGTCGCGGGTCACCGAGCTGACGCGCGCGCACGACCGGCTCGTCGAAGGGCTCGCCAGCGTGCGCGACGCCCTGGCCGACGTGCTGGCGCGCGACTCGGAGCGGGGCCCGGTCAACGCCGAGGACTTCGTGCCGCGCCAGCAGGAGGTCGGCAAGGGATGACCGCCGCCCTGCCCGTCACCGAGAGCACGGTGCTGCCGGTGCTGTTCATGGTCGTGGTCCTGCTCGCCACCGGCCTTGTGCTGCTGGCGCGCCGGATGCTCCCCGACAAGCCGGCCCCGGTCGTCCGGCAGGAGCCGGACTGGCTGCGCGCCGACCGGGCGATCGCCCGGCTGCGCGCGGCGGGCCTGGACACCGACAGGCTGCTCGGCCCGTGGCTGGCCGAGGTGCGCCGGGGCGAGAACCGGGACCTTACGTAGGCCGATCCCGCGTGCGATAGTGACCCGGTGGCCGACACGCTTCCGGGGATCTCCTCGCCGCGGGCGCTGCTGCGCCTCGCCGCCATGCTGGCCCGCGATCCCTACGAGGGGCTGCTCGCCGCGCACGACGCGGGCGGTGAGGCGTCCGGCTTCGGCTGGGGCGCCTTCCGCTACGCGCTGCTGTTCGGGCCGGAAGCCAACGCCTTCGTCTTCGCCGGTTCAGCCGACCTCACCGTCCGGGAGGCGTTCGACGTCCTCGTGCCGGTGAACGGTGAGACGGCCCTCATCGTCTCCGACGGCGCCGCCCACCGGCGCCGTCGCAGACTCGTCCAGCCCGCGTTCCACCACCGCAGGATCGACTCCTACGTGGCGCGGATGGCGGCCAACGCCGACGCCCTGATCGACACCTGGCGGCCCGGCCAGACCGTCGACGTCTACACGGCGTTCCGCGAGCTGACCCGGCGCACCACCGTGCAGCTGCTGTTCGGCGACCGGCTCGCCGCCGACGAGGCGCTGCTCTCCGGCCCGCTCCAGCGTGCGCTGGACGCGATAGACAAGCCCTACACCCAGCTCGTCCTCCTGCGCGCGCTCCCCGAGGTCTTCCAGCGCCGCACGGCCGCGGCCCGCGCCGAGGTCGTCGCGCGGATCAGCGCCGAGATCGCCGCGCGCGAGGAGGCCGGCGACCTCGGCGGCGACGTCCTGGGGACCCTCGCCGCGGCCCGCGACGACCACGGCGACGGCCTCTCCGACACCGAGATCCGCGACCAGGTGATGAGCCTCATGGCCGCGGGCTACGAGACGACGAGCGCGGCGCTCGGCTGGGCCTTCCACCTGATGCTCACCACCGACGGGGTGTGGGAGCGGGCCCGCGCGGAGGTCTCCGGCGTCCCGCTCACGCCGGCGGCGCTCGCCTCCTTCACCTACCTGGACCACGTCGTCAACGAGACGCTGCGGCTGTTCCCGCCGGTGGTGATGACGGTCAGGACCGCCGCGCGCGAGCTGGAGTTCCGGGGCCGCAGGATCCCCGAGGGCACGACCCTCATCTACAGCCCTTACGTCACGCACCGGATGGCGTCGGTGTGGCCGGACCCCGGCGTGTTCGACCCGGACCGCTGGGACCCCGGGGCGCCGGGCCATGTCCCGGCGACGCCCGCGACGTTCCTGCCGTTCGGCGGCGGAAACCACCGCTGCATCGGCTCCGCGTTCGCCACCACCGCGCTCAAGGTCGCGCTGGCCAGGCTGCTCGACCGGGTGGACGGCGTTCCGCTGCCCGGCCCGGTCGTGCCGCGCAGCATCACCGCGATGCGGCCGAAGGACGGGGTCCCCGTTCGGCTCGCGGAGGTGCGGCCGGGCTCCGCCTCGCCCGTCTAAGGGTGCTTGCGGGCGAGGGTGACGCCGTCGCGCAGTGGCAGCATGACGGAGGCCACCCGGTCGTCGGCGGCGATCGCGTCGTTCAGGCGCTTGACGGCCAGGTCGGCGGGCTCCTGCGCGGTCGGGTCGACCACGCGGCCGTCGCGCAGCACGTTGTCCAGGGCGATGACGCCGCCGGGCCGCAGCCGGGGGAGGATCGCCTCGTAGTAGTCGGGGTAGCCGGTCTTGTCGGCGTCGATGAAGGCGAAGTCGAACGACGGGGTCTCCGGCAGCGCCCGGATGCTGTCGATCGCGGGGCCGATCTGGAGCGTGATCCTCTCCGCGATCCCGGCGCGCAGCCAGTACGCCCGCGCGATCGAGGTGTACTCCTCGTTGACGTCGAGGGCCAGCAGCCGTCCGTCGGCGGGCAGGCCGCGGGCGATGCAGATCGAGGAGTAGCCGGTGAACACCCCGACCTCCAGCGCGTCGCGCGCACCCGAGAGCGCGACGAGCATGGTGAGGAAGAGGCCCTCGTCGTGGGAGACCTGCATCCCGGCGAAGTCGGGGAGCGCCCGCTGGGTCTCGGCCGCCAGATCGAGCAGGATGTCGTCGGCGGGTGAGCAGTGCGCGGCCACATAGGCGTCGACCACGGGATCCAGGAAGGTCATGGCGGCGAGCCTAGCCGCCGCCCCCGCGCCGTCCCCGGCTGTGCGCCCGCGTGTTCGGGTTCGGCCTCGCCCGCCCGTCAGGCGGAGGCGCCGGTCAGCGCGGCCCGCCAGGCCCGGCCGGCTGCCCGGCCAGAGCCGATCTCCCCGGCGATGCCCGGCACGTCGTACAGCTCGGCGGGGAGCCGGGTGTTCTGCGGCTGGAGGAAGGAGAAGCGGTACGGGTTGCCGCCGACCGACAGCTTCATGCCGCCGCCGAAGTAGTACCAGGGGAACTTGACCTGCGAGGCGGGGCCGTCGAACAGCGAGGCGACGCCGCCGTCGCCGAGGTGCCGGGCGAGGCCCGGCGCGTTGCCGCGCTGCTCCAGGGCGCGCAGCTGGCCGAGGGTGAGGGCGCCCCTGCCGTGCGCCTCGAACGCCAGCCGTCCGTGCGTGAGCCGCAGGACGCCGGGAGCGCTGCCGGTCGAGCCCATGATGAGCCAGGCGAGGGTCTGAAAGGAGGTGGTTCGCATACCGACGACGGTAGGCGCGGGGGCGTCCCGGACGGCAGGGATCGGTGTCCCGTGCGCGTTCCGCCGTCCGGGGATCACGATCTCGCCGAGGCTGTCGAGTGCGCCGGTCCGGCCGCCCGTGATGGTGCGGCCGGGTCCCGGCGGCCGCCCGGGCAGGGGGCCGCGGGGGCCGGGGTCCCGCGGTGCGCGGTCGCGGGACCCGCGGCGTCCTGAGGCGGGCCGCTCAGGCCGAGCGCAGCGCCTCGTCCGGCCCCTCGCTCAGGTCCCGCGCGGCGCCGGGGCCGTGCCCGCACAGGTCGTCGAAGAGGCCGCGCTTGGCGCCCGCGACGAACTGGGCGAGATCCCCGGCGCCGAAGATCAGCGCCGGTCCGTCCACGTGCTGGGCACTGCGCACGGCGATCTCCCCGTCAGGCAGCGCCGCGACCTCCAAGGCCCCGCCCGGGTCGGCGGCACGCCACTCGACTTCCGGAAGCCACTGGGCCGGCATCCCGTTGAAGGCCCGCAGGATCATCTACGCTCCTTGGCGTTTTCGGCTGGCCGCCGCGGCCGACGCCGTCGGGGGGACGGTGCCGGGACGGCGCGTGCACGTGCAGGTGCTCGTGCATTCGTTTGTACCAGGTGCGGGCGCACCGCGCAGGCTCTCCTAACATGCGTGCATGGCACAGGTTCTCGGCACCGTTGTCCCCGCGGGCGTCTGGCGGGCTCGCAGGGAGGCGCACCGCGCCCGGCTGGAGGGCATGATCGGCGGCTATCTGGCGCTGCGGCGGGCCGGGAGGTCCCATCCCGTCGAGGACTTCCTGTTCACGTACTACGGGCACCGGCCCGGGCGGCTGCTGACCTGGCACCCCGGCGCGGGCGTCGTCCTGGAGGGGGCGCGGGACTTCGGTCAGGCCTACCGGGACACCCCCGAAGGGACGACCCTCGACCTGGAGGCGCTGCTGCCCAAGCGGGCGAAGTCACTCGCCTGGACGCGCGACCTGCTCGCCGCGACGGCCTCCAGGCAGCCCCACCTCGGCTGCTTCGGCATGCACGAGTGGGCGATGGTGTACCGGCTGGGGCAGGAGGAGGTCAGGCACGCGGCCTGGCCGCTGCGGCTGCCGCCCGGGGAGGTCGCCGCGGTGGTCGAGCAGCGCGGCGTGCGGTGCAGCCACTTCGACGCCTTCCGCTTCTTCACGCCCCCGGCCCGTCCGCTCAACGTGCTCCAGCCGACCCGGGAGGGCCAGCGCGACCAGGAGCAGCCGGGCTGCCTGCACGCCAACATGGACCTCTACAAGTGGGCCTACAAGCTGTCGCCGCTGATCCCCGCCGAACTCGTCGTGGACTGCTTCGCCCTCGCCCGCGAGATCCGCTCGGTCGACATGCGGGCGAGTCCGTACGACATGGCGGCGCTCGGCCATCCGCCGATCCGGGTGGAGACCGCCGAGGGCCGGGCCGAGTACGCGGCCCGTCAGCGTGACTTCGCCGCGCGGGCCGAGCCGCTGCGCGCCGCGCTCGTCGGCCACTGCGACCGGCTGCTCTCCCTTCTTTAGTACTTCCTCCTATTCGCGGATAAATCACACACCTCCCCTTTGGCCGACCCTCCACTGACGGCCTGTGCAAGAGCACGTCAGTAACGCCCCTGGAACGATCATGAAATCCGGGTGTCCCATTGCGGCCATAGCTTCCGAACTCTTAAAGGGCAGGGGATATCGCTGTTACGGCTTCGATAAGGGGAGTGTGATGTCCGAAGTCATCCGCGCGGCCCTCGTCCAGACGACCTGGACGGGCGACAAGGAATCCATGATCAAGGCGCACGAGGAATACGCGCGCCAGGCCGCCGCACAGGGCGCCAAGGTCATGTGCTTCCAGGAACTCTTCTACGGCCCGTACTTCTGCCAGGTGCAGGATCCGGCCTACTACGAGTACGCCGAGTCCATCCCGGGCCCGACCACCGAGCGCTTCCAGGCGCTCGCCGCCGAGCTCGGCATGGTCATGGTGCTGCCGATGTACGAGCAGGAGCAGCCCGGCGTGCTCTACAACACCGCGGCGGTGGTCGACGCCGACGGCAGCTACCTCGGCAAGTACCGCAAGACGCACATTCCGCAGGTCAAGGGCTTCTGGGAGAAGTTCTACTTCCGGCCCGGCAACCTCGGCTACCCGGTGTTCGACACCGCTGTCGGCAAGGTCGGCGTGTACATCTGCTACGACCGGCACTTCCCCGAGGGGTGGCGGGCACTCGGCCTGAACGGCGCCCAGATCGTCTTCAACCCCTCGGCCACCAGCCGCGGCCTGTCCTCCTACCTGTGGAAGCTGGAGCAGCCCGCCTCGGCCGTCGCCAACGAGTACTTCGTCGGCGCGATCAACCGGGTCGGGATCGAGGACCTCGGCGACAACGACTTCTACGGGACGTCCTACTTCGTCGACCCCGAGGGCAAGTTCGTCGGCGAGGTCGGCGACGGCAACGAGGCGGAGCTGATCGTCCGCGACCTCGACCTCGGCCTGCTCGCCGAGGTCCGCGACCGCTGGGCGTTCTACCGGGACCGCAGGCCCGACGCCTACGGCGACCTCACCGCCCCCTAACTGCCACGTATCCAAGGAGGCATACGTATGACCACACTCCTGGTCAAAGGCGGCAAAGTCATCGGCCCGGCGGGCGCGATCGACGCCGACGTCCTGGTGGACGGCGAGCGGATCGTCGCGCTGTCCCTGCCCGGCTCCATCACCACGGCCGACACCATCGTGGACGCGACGGGCAAGTACGTCATCCCGGGCGGCGTCGACGCGCACACCCACATGGAGCTGCCCTTCGGCGGCACCTTCGCCAGCGACACCTTCGAGACCGGCACCCGGGCCGCGGCCTGGGGCGGCACCACCACGATCGTCGACTTCGCGGTGCAGCGGACCGGCGAGCGCGTCCAGGACGGCCTCGCCGCCTGGCACGCCAAGGCCGACGGCGAGTGCCACGTCGACTACGCCTTCCACCAGATCCTCGGCGGCGTCGACGAGGACGCGCTGAAGGCGATGGACCAGCTCGTCGCCGAGGAGGGCATCACCAGCTTCAAGCTGTTCATGGCCTACCCCGGCGTCTTCTACAGCGACGACGGCCAGATCCTGCGGGCCATGCAGCGGGCGCGCGAGAACGGCGCCATGATCATGATGCACGCCGAGAACGGGCCCGCGATCGACGTCCTGGTCGCCCAGGCGCTCGCCCGCGGCGAGACCGACCCGATCCACCACGGCATCACCCGTCCCGCGGCGCTGGAGGCCGAGGCGACGAGCCGGGCCATCTACCTGGCCGAGGTCGCCCGCGACACCCCGCTCTACATCGTCCACCTGTCGGCGAGCGGCGCGCTCGCCCGCGTCGCCGAGGCCCGCGACAACGGCCGCAACGTGTTCGCCGAGACCTGCCCGCAGTACCTCTACCTGACGCTGGAGGACCAGCTCGGCGCGCCCGGCTTCGAGGGCGCCAAGTGGGTGTGCTCGACGCCGCTGCGCTCCAAGCACGAGTCGCACGGCCGCGACCTGTGGCGGGGCCTGCGCACCAACGACCTGTCGGTCGTCTCCACCGACCACTGCCCGTTCTGCTTCAAGGACCAGAAGGAGCTCGGCGTCGGCGACTTCTCCAAGATCCCCAACGGGATCGGCGGCGTCGAGCACCGCGTCGACCTCCTCTACCAGGGCGTCGTCGACGGCCAGCTCAGCCTGGAGCGCTGGGTGGAGACCATCGCCACCACGCCCGCCCGGATGTTCGGCCTCTACCCCCGCAAGGGCGTCATCGCGCCCGGCTCGGACGCCGACATCGTCGTCTACGACCCGAACGGCCGGACCCGCATCAGCGTCGAGACCCACCACATGAACATGGACCACTCGGCGTTCGAGGGCTACGAGATCGCGGGCAAGGTCGAGACCGTCATCAGCCGCGGGACCGTGCTGCTCGAGGACGGCGTCTACCGGGGCCGCAAGGGGCACGGGCAGTACCTGCGCCGCGGCCTCAGCAGCTACCTGGTCTGACGGGTCCGGGCGCACCGGCGCCACCATCGAGGGGGAGAAGAATCAAGTGGACATAGGTGTCGTCTTCCAGCTTGACCCACCGGCCTCGGCCGTCGTGGACCTTGCGGTGAAGGCCGAGCAGGCGGGGTTCAGCCACGTCTGGAGCTTCGACTCGCACCTGCTGTGGCAGGAGCCGTTCGTCATCCACAGCCAGATCCTGGCGAAGACCAGGAAGGTCGTCGTCGGGCCGATGGTCACCAATCCCAAGACCCGGGACTGGTCCGTCACCGCCTCGCATTTCGCCACGTTGAACGAGATGTACGGCAACCGGACGGTGTGCGGCATCGGCCGCGGCGACTCGGCCGTGCGCACGCTCGGCCTCAAGCCGACCACGATCGCCGAACTGCGCGCCTCGACCATCGCGATCCGCGACCTCGCCGAGGGCAGGATCGCCGACGTGCGCGGCCAGGACATCCACTTCCCGTGGGTGGACGGCGGCGCGCTGCCGATGTGGATCGCCGGATACGGGCCGCGCGCCCTCGCCGTCGCCGGAGAGGTCGGCGACGGGTTCATCCTCCAGCTCGCCGACCCCGACATCACCGCCTGGACGATCGGCGCGGTGAAGGCCGCCGCAGAGAAGGCCGGCCGGGATCCCGACGCGGTCACCTTCTGCGTCGCCGCGCCCGCCTACGTCGGCGAGGATCTCGCCCACCAGCGGAACCAGACCCGCTGGTTCGGCGGCATGGTCGGCAACCACGTCGCCGACATCGTCGCGCGGTACGGCGACGGCGGCGGCGCGGTGCCGAAGGCGCTCACCGACTACATCAAGGGCCGGACGGACTACGACTACGCCGAGCACGGCCGGGTGGGCAACACCCACACGAACTTCGTGCCCGACGAGATCGTCGACAGGTTCTGCCTGCTCGGCCCGGTCGAGGACCACCTCGCCCGGCTGAAGGAGCTGGCCGACCTCGGCGTCGACCAGTTCGCCGTCTACCTCCAGCACGACGCCAAGGAGCACACCCTGTCCGTCTACGGGGAGCAGATCATCCCCGCGGTGGCGGACTGGTGAGACGGCTGCTCGGCTCCCTGGCCCTGGTGGCGGTCGCCGCCGGGGCCTGGGAGTCCTACAAGGCGCTCGCGCCCGACGACGGGGTCTCGGCCTTCGGTGTGCGCGTCCTGCCGCGCGCCGACGACCAGGCGATGCCGCACCTGTGGGCGGTCCTCGCCCGGCTCGGCGAGCCGGAACTGCGCGGCGGCGCCCCGATCTGGGAGGTGCTCTTCGAGGCGTGCCTGACGACGTTCGGGATCGTCGCGGTCGGCCTGGCCGTCGGCGTCCTGGTCGGCGCGCTGCTCGCGGTGCTCATGCAGCGGTCCGGATTCGCCGAGCGCGGCCTGCTGCCCTACGTCGTGCTGTCGCAGACCGTCCCGCTCGTCGCGCTCGCCCCGGCGATCGCGGGCTGGGGCGGCGCGATCATGCCGCAGTGGGCGACGGTCTCGGTCATCGCCGCCTACCTGGCGTTCTTCCCCGTCGCGATCGGGCTGCTGCGCGGCCTTCAGTCGCCCGCGCCGGAGGCCGTCGAGCTGATGGACTCCTACTCGGCGTCCTGGTGGGCGACCCTGGTCAAGCTGCGGCTGCCCGCCTCACTGCCGTTCCTGTTCCCGGCGCTCAGGCTCGCCGGGGCCGCGGCGGTCGTCGGCGCGGTCGTCGGGGAGATCTCCACGGGCACCGGGGGCGGCATCGGCCGCCTCGTCATCGAGTACTCCCGGGAGGCCACGACCGACCCGGCGAAGGTCTACACCGCGATGCTCGGCGCCGCCCTGCTCGGCCTGGCCGTCACCGGCCTGCTGACGCTCGGGCAGCGCCTCGCGGCGAGGGGAGCGACACCATGATCGGACTTTCCGGAGTCACCAAGATCTTCAACGCGGGCCGGCCGGGCGAGGTCACCGCGATCGCGGCCGCCGACCTGGCCGTCGCGCGCGGGGAGTTCGTGTCGCTCATCGGCCCGTCGGGCTGCGGCAAGAGCACCCTGCTGCGGCTCATCGCCGACCTCGCGCCGCCGACGACGGGACGGGTGACCGTCGCGGGCAAGCCCGCCGCGCAGGCGCGCAAGGACCGCTCCTACGGCATGGTGTTCCAGAAGGCCGGCCTGTTCGACTGGCGGACCGTGCGGCGCAACGTCGAGCTGCCGCTGGAGCTGCGCGGCGTCGGCAAGGCGGAGCGGCGCGAGCGGGCCGCGGCGATGCTCGACCTCGTCGGGCTCACCGAGTTCGCCGGGCACTACCCCGCGCAGCTGTCGGGCGGCATGCAGCAGCGCGTGTCGATCGCCCGCGCCCTCGCCGACGGACCGCCGCTGCTGCTCATGGACGAGCCGTTCGGCGCGCTGGACGAGATGACGCGCGAACGGCTCCAGGGGGAGCTGCTGCGGATCTGCGCCGAGACCGGCACGACCGTCGTGTTCGTCACCCACTCGATCGACGAGGCGGTGTTCCTGTCCGACCGGGTCGCGGTGATGTCGGCGAGGCCGGGCCGGATCACCGAGGTCGTGTCCGTCGGGCTCGGCGCCCGGACCGAGGACGTCAGGCAGTCGCCGGAGTTCTTCGCCGCGGTCACCGAGGTGCGCCGCGCGCTGCGCGCCCCTGACCGGGCCGTGCCCGCCCCCGCCCCCGCGGAGCCGAAGTGAGGGCCCGCGCGTTCCTGGCCCCGGCCCTGGTCGGCGCGGGCGCGCTCGTCCTGTGGGAGCTGTTCGTCCGGGTCGGCCGGGTCGCGCCGTTCGTGCTGCCCGCCCCGTCGGCGATCGCCGGGGAGTTCGGCCGCTCGCTCGACGTCATCGTGCGGACGGGCGCGGCCAGCGGGCTCAACGCGTTCACCGGACTCGTCGCGGGGACGCTCCTCGCCCTCGCCGCCGCGCTGCTCGCGTCCCGGTTCCGGCTCCTCGGCGAGGTCTCCGCGCCGATCGTCGCCGCGGCCGGGGCGCTGCCGATCATCGCGCTCGCCCCCGTGCTGAACAACATGTTCGAGTCCACCAGCAGCATCCCGCGCCGCGCCGTCGTCGCGCTCGTGGTGTTCTTCCCGGTCTATCTCAACACCCTGCGCGGGCTGCGCGAGGTCGATCCCACGCACACCGAGCTGATGGACTCCTACGCGGCGAGCCCTTGGGCGTTCAACCGGAAGGTGCGCCTGCCCGGCGCGCTGCCCTTCTTCTTCACCGGACTGCGGCAGGCGGCCTCCCTGGGCGTCATCGCCGCGGTCGTCTCGGAGTACTTCGGCGGTCTCCAGAACGGCCTCGGCTCGCGCATCACCTCGGCGGCGTCCAGCACGGCCTACCCCAGGGCCTGGGCGTTCGTCGTCGGCGCGTGCGCGCTCGGCCTGCTGTTCTACGCCGCGGCCCTCCTGCTGGAACGGATCGCGACGCCCTGGAGACGCGTCTCGTCCTCCTGAAGCCTCCCGCCCCGGAACCCCTCCCATCCCCCCTCAACCCCCGGAGGAAGAACCAGTGAAGAAGATTTTCGGCGTGCTCACCGCAGCCGCACTCCTGCTCACCGGATGCGGCACCGCCGACACCGAAGAGGGCGGCGGCCAGGGGTCAGGCCCCACCAAGGTCAAGCTCCAGCTCCAGTGGTTCGTGCAGGCCCAGTTCGCCGGCTACATCGCGGCGGCGGACAAGGGCTTCTATGCCGATGAGGGCCTGGACGTGGAGATCCTCGAGGGCGGCGTCGACATCGTGCCGCAGACCGTCCTCGCCCAGAACCGCGCCGACTACGCGATCTCCTGGGTGCCCAAGGCCCTCGCCTCACGCGAGCAGGGCGCGGCCATCACCGACGTCGGCCAGATCTTCCAGCGGTCCGGCACCTACCAGGTCGCGTTCGCGGGCAGCGGCATCAAGGAGCCCGCCGACCTCAAGGGCAAGAAGGTCGGCAACTGGGGCTTCGGCAACGAGTACGAGTTGTTCGCCGCCCTCACCAAGGCCGGGCTCGACCCGGGCAAGGACGTCGAGCTGGTCCAGCAGCAGTTCGACATGCAGGCGCTGCTGCGCGGCGACATCGACGCGGCCCAGGCCATGTCCTACAACGAGTACGCGCAGCTCCTGGAGGCGGAGAACCCCAAGACCAAGAAGCCGTACCAGGCGTCGGACTTCACCGTCCTGGACTGGAACGACGTCGGCACCTCGATGCTCCAGGACGCGGTGTGGGCCTCGACCGAGCGGCTGGACGACCCCGCCTACCAGGAGACGACCGTCAAGTTCCTCACCGGGACGATCAAGGGCTGGATCTTCTGCCGGGAGAACCCGGAGGAGTGCCGTGACCTCGTCGTCGCGCGCGGCTCCAAGCTCGGCGCGAGCCACCAACTCTGGCAGACCGTGGAGACCAACAAGCTGATCTGGCCGTCGCCCGCGGGCATCGGCGTCATCAACGAGGCGGACTGGAAGCGGACCGTCGACCTGTCGCTCGGCACCAAGAACGCCGACGGCGACACCGTCATCACCAAGCAGCCCGAGGGCCTGGCCTACACCAACGACTACATCGAGAAGGCCCTGGCCAACGTGGCCGAGGACACCAAGGGCACGTCCTACAAGCCCGAGGCCGTCAAGGTCGAGCCGGGCGGCAGGTAACGGCGCGAAGTCCGGCGGCCCGGGGCGGGGTACCCGGGCCGCCGGACGGTTCGGCGGGGCAGGGTCAGCCCTGGCCGCCGCCGGATCCGTCCGCAGGAGCGCCTGCGGACGGACCGGTCTGCTTGCCGGGCTTACCGCCCGGCTTGTTCTCGGTGCCGGGCCTGCCCGACTGGGCGGGCTTACCGGTCGGGTGCCCGCTCGGCTTGCCGGGCTTGTCCGGCTTGGGCCCGTGGCCGGGCACGAGCGACGCGCAGTAGGCGAGGATCTTCGCCTCGTCCTCGCCGCCCGCGGCCTGGACCAGCGCCTCCCAGGCCTTGATGTCCTTCGGCTTGAACTTCGCCTTGTGCTTGAGCTCCTTGGGGCCCTTGCCGGGCTTGTCGGGCTTGCCGCTCTGCCCGGGCTTGGCCGGCTTGCCGGGCTTGCCGTCGGCCGGGTTCTCGTCGTCGACCGCCTTGAGGATGCGGACGCACAGCGCGACCACATGCCCGGGCGGCGTGGCGGGCGCGGCGGTGGGGGTGCCGGTCGGGGCAGGGCCGGTGGGCGCCGACTTCGGGTGGTGCGCGGGGGCGTGGTGGCCCTTGTCGTCCTTGCCCTTGTCGTCGGCCAGCGGGTTGCCGCCGGCCGCGAAGGCGACGCCGCCGAGCGCGGTCACGCACAGCACCGCCACGCCGGTCTTGAGCGTCAGCAGTTTGGCCAGGGTGCTTCTGTTCACTTCTTGTCTCCCGATCACCGGTGACGGGTCGGCCGCGGCCTCCCGGAACGCCGCCAAGGCCAGGTCCCTGCCCGTCAGCTCGGCGTCGTGCGCCGGGGCGGCGAGCGCGGCCAGTACATGGGCCAGCGGCGTGTCCTCTGCGTTCATTTCAGATCCTCAAGCGCCACCGACAGCACGGCTGTCACGGGTTTTCCGGAGTTTTCTGGATTTTCCGGGCGGGGGGTGGTCGGCCCGGAGGCGGAGCGCGTGGGGAGCGCGCCCAAGCGCTTGGCGAGGTTGCGCAGCCCGCGGTGCGCCGCGGTGCGCACCGCGCCGGGCCGCTTGCCGAGGACGCGGCCCGCGGCGGGCGCGTCGAGGCCGAACACCACGCGCAGCATCACCGCCTCGGCCTGGTCGGGCGGCAGCGAGCCGACGAGCCCGAGTGCTGCCTCGGTGGCGAGGGAGTCCAGCACGAGCGACTCGGTGCTCTCGGCGCTGACGAGGTCCACGAGCCGCTCCAGCGGGACGGGCTCGGCGGGCCTCCGCTGTCGCTGGCGCAGCAGGTCCATCGCGCGGTTGCGGGCGATCCGCGCGGTCCAGCCGCGGAAGCCGGCGGAGTCGCCGCTGAACCTGCGCAGGTCGCGTGCGATCTGGAGCCAGGCCTCGGCCGCCGCGTCCTCGGCGTCGTCGCCGACGAGGGTGCGCAGATAGCGCAGCATGCGGGGCTGGACGTCGACGTAGAGCGCGTCGAAGGCCGCCACGTCGCCCTCCTGGGCGCGCCGGACGGACTCGGCGAGGTCGGGGTCCTCGGGTTCCACGGTGAGTCAGCGCCGCCCCGGGGCGGGAACGTCACGGGGTCATCATGTGAGGTGGGTCACATAACGCCCCTTCTGGGCGGGGGACGCCGCCCAGAAGGGGTCTCGCGGGGAGGTGTTACGTATGACTCAGCAGTAGCCGAGCATGGTCGTCAGCGCGGTCTTCTCGGTGCTCTGGACCTTCAGGGCCCAGTAGGACTTGGTGGCGATCCAGGACTTGGCGTAGGTGCACCAGAAGCCCGTGAGGGACGGCTTCCAGGTCGAGGGGTCCTGGTCGCCCTTGGCCTGGTTGACGTTGTCGGTGACGGCCCACAGCTGGGGCCGGGTGAGGTCGTTGGCGAAGGACTGGCGCTTGGCCGTGGTCCAGGCCGAGGCGCCCGAGCGCCAGGCCTCGGCCAGCGGGACCATGTGGTCGATGTCCACGTCGGAGGCGGCGGTCCAGGTCGCGCCGTCGTACGGGCTGTACCAGCTCCCGGACGTCGCGGCGCAGGCGCTGCTGGTGACGACGCCGGAACCGTCGCGCTTGAGCACGGTCTCGCGCGTGTTGCAGGTGCCGGAGATGGTGATCCAGTGCGGGAACAGGTCGCGGTCGTAGGTCGAGGCGTTGGCCTCGGCCGCCACGGTGAGCCCGGCGAGCTGGCTCTGCGCGGTGGCGAGGCTGGGGATGCCGGGCGGGGTGGCCGCGGCGGGGGCGGAGGTGGCGAGGAGGGCGAGGGGGGAAAGGGCGACCGCGCAGGCCGCCGCGGTGAGGACTCGCTTCACGAGTCTTCCCTTCTGCCTTCATCACCCGGCCAGATCGGGGGGAATCTGGACGAAACGGGTCATGATTGGGCAAAACAAAAGATCTCAAAAGCGACCTACAACACGGAAGCCCGGCATTAAGTGGCAATGAACACGGCGTGGATAATACGTATGACGTTTATGACCCGAGAAACGGGGGTTCCCTGTGTCATCGGGGACGGTGCGGCCGCGTCCGGACGGGTGCGCGGTTCGGGGGCGCGTTTCGAGCATCGTCACAAGATCGGACCCCGGCGGCCCGGTCGGAACGGCCCTGGACCGTTCCAGGATTGTGCGGGCACCACAGGTGTATCCCTGGTCTTGGGCCCGGCGCTCCGCGCGCACGGGACCGGTCCCATCCACGTCGGCGCAGGTCGGGGCGGGTGTGCCCGGCCACAGTCGGGCGGCACCGGTGTGGCCGCGGCCACAATGCCCCCTTGCGCGCCCCGGAACGGGCTGGGCAAGCTGAGGGCCGTTGCAGGGAGGGCAAAATGGGCGCACTCGGACTCATCGAACGGAACCAGACGCATCGTGAGGTCGTCGGCATGGCGGCACGGCGGCTCAGCGACGACACCCCGGAACTCGCCGCGCGGCTCCTCAAGCGCATCCGGGCGCACTGCCCGGCGGCGGCCCGGCTCGTGCCCGAGGCCGAGCAGTTCGAATCGGTCAAGCTGGGCCTCTCCTACGGCCTCGCGACGATCCCCGAACCCGGCCCGGAACGGCGCGAACTCGTCCAGGCGGCGAGGACCGGCCGCCGCCGCGCCGCCCAGGGCGTCCCCCTCGACGAGGTCGTGAAGTCCTACCACCTGTCCGTCCAGCTCGTCTGGGACGAACTCGTCAGGATCGTCAGGGAGGACTCGCCGCAGCGGCTCGACCTGCTGATGCGCAGCAGCATGCACATCTGGGCCGGGATCGAGCGGCAGGCCGACGTCGCCGCCGAGGCCTACCGCGAGGCCCAGGCCGACCAGGTGCGGTTCGCCGACGAACGGGCCCGCCTTCTGCTCGGCGAGCTCCTGGAGACGAACGCGCCGGAGCAGCCCCTCATCGACGCCGTCCGCGACACCCTCGGCCTCGAAGAGACGGGTTCGTACGCCGTCGCCGTCACCCGGTACGCCAGGCTCCGGCGCGGCGCCCGCCAGCCCGACACGATGGCGGGCGCCCGCGTCGTCTGGTCGGCCGGGACCGACGGCGACATCGCGGTCGTCGCGCTGCGCGGCGACGGCCTCGGCAAGGTCGCCGAAGCACTGGAGGCCGCCGTGCAGGGGCCGGTCGGGCTGAGCCCCGCCGTCACCGGGCTCACCTCCCTGGCGTTCGCGCGGCGCCTCGCCGAGACCGCGCTCGCCGGGCGCAGGCCCGACCAGCGCGGGGTCGTCGCCCTCGACGACCACCTGCTGCGCTCGTTCGTCAAGGCCGCGCCCGACCTCGCCGAGCTGCTGCGCCGCCAGATCATGACCGACGTGCTCGCGCTGCCCTCGCACGAGTCGACCGCCCTGCTCGACACGCTGGCCTGCTGGCTGGAGGTCGGCTCCACCGCGGAGGCCGCGCGGCGCCTGTACTGCCACCGCAACACGGTCCTGAACCGGCTGCGCCGCCTGGAGCAGGTCACCGGCCGCAAGCTCGACGAGCCCCGCGACGTCGTCCTGCTGGCGCTCGCCCTGGAGTCGGTCAAGTCCCGCTGATCTTCCCGCCGCCGCCCGCCGCGCCGCCCGCCCGGCGGTGCGACGCGCCTGGTACCTCCTGCGGAGGAGGTGGCCGATGGCGGTGAGCGTGCCGCGCAGGGTACGGGTGTGGGGCGAGGCGTTCCTCGCGTTCTTCGGCGGGGCGATCGTCTATTTCGCGGTGCCCGTCAAGCCCCAGGACATCGAGTCGGGCTTCGTGCTGCGCGGGATCCTGCTGTTCCTGTCGCTCAGCCTGGTCACCGCGGTCCTCATCCGGCAGGGCCAGAGGGTGACGCGGGAAGGGCGGCTCCCCGCAGAGCAGATCGCGCTGCTGCTCAGCATGGTCGACCTCGTCATCGTCTTCTTCGCGCTCATCTACTACGCGCGCTCAGCGG
Organism: Actinocorallia herbida; assembly: GCF_003751225.1. Lineage (NCBI taxonomy): Bacteria > Bacillati > Actinomycetota > Actinomycetes > Streptosporangiales > Thermomonosporaceae > Actinocorallia > Actinocorallia herbida. Next base: position 6,970,226 of record NZ_RJKE01000001.1, on the reverse strand, counting down.
AGTTCAGCGGCATCGCCACCCGTCTCGACGCCCTCTACTTCACCGTCTCGACGCTCTGCACGGTCGGCTTCGGCGACATCGTCCCGATCGGGCAGTGGGCGCGGATCATCACCACCGTTCAGATGATCTTCGACCTGGTCATCGTGACCTCGCTCATCACCATCATCCTGGCGCACGCCCGGGGGCGGATGCGGGAGCGGTGACATCGACGCGCATCTCGGGCCGCCCGGTGGCGATCAGCCAGGCGGGCAGGATCGCCACGCACAGCACCGGCACCAGCGCCACGCTCCCGCCGAGCACCACCCCGAGGAACAGGCTCAGCCACCCGCTGCGCGACACCGCGACGCACGCCCCCATCGAGCCCGCCGCGACCGCGAGCGCCAGCGGCATGCCGGGCCACGGCAGCGCCGCCGCGAGCACCCCGACCGCGACGCCGATGAACGCGCTCGGGAAGATCCGGCCGCCGCGGAACCCGGCGGACGCCGCGACGAGCAGCGCCAGGCACTTCACGACGATGATGAGGACGAGCTGCGGCATCGAGTAGGCGCCAGGGTCCGACGCGAGCTGCTTCATCTGGTCGAGCCCCTTGAACAGGGTGATCCGGCCGCCGATCACGCCGAGGACGCCGAGGACGACGCCGCCGAGCGTCAGCAGCAGCACGGTGTTGCGCGCCGAATGCGCGATCCGGTGGAAGTGCGGGAACAGGTGGACCATCCCCATCCCGATGAGGCACGCGACGCACCCGACGACGGAGGCCGTGACGAGGTCGCCGGCCCCCGGCGCGTAGGCCGGGACGTCCAGGGTGAACTCCATCGAAGGGTTGAGGAAGCGCACCGTCAGCGCGCCCGCGGCGGCGGCGAGCAGCGGCGCGGCCATCCGGTCCCACAGCGGGGCGTCGCCCTCCTTCGAGGGCACCTCCGACAGCAGCAGCGCGGCGGCGATCGGGGTCGCGAACATCGCGCCGAGCGTTCCGGCGAGCGCGAGCCCGACCCAGACCGCCACCGGCGCCTTCGGCATCACCCGCTTGCCGAACCAGGCGGCCAGCGCGACGTTCGCGGCGATCGTCGGAGCCTCCGGGCCGAGGCTCACCCCGAACGCCAGCGTGACGAACAGGGCGGCGAGCACGCCCGGCACCGCGGACACCGGCAGCGGGGGAGCCCCGGCCAGTCCCTCGGTCGCCGGGTCGTGCCCGGCGTGGCCCGGTGTGAAGCGCACGATGAGCCCGGTCAGCAGGCCGCCGGCGGTCAGGACCACGACGGTCCACCAGGCCCCCTGCGGCTGCCACAGCCAGTGCTCCAGCAGATGCGCGAGCTCGGTCGCCCCGATGAGCACCACCGCGCTCACCACCCCGACCAGGATCGCGGGCGGGAGGAGCGGGAGCAGCCGGCGCGCGGCGCGGGTCACCGCCGGTCGTCGGGGTCGAGGAAGAGGCTGAGCAGCCAGCTCACGAGGCTGATGATGATCGCCGCCCAGAACGCCGGCCAGAAGCCCGACACATGGAACGGCAGGTGGAACTGCTCGGCGACCCAGCCGGTGAACATCAGCAGGCAGGCGTTGACGACGAGGGCGAACAGGCCGAGCGTCAGGATGTAGAAGAGGCAGCCGAGCACCTTGATGACCGGCTTGAGGAACGTGTTGACCAGGCCGAAGATCAGCGCGACGACGGCGAGCGTCCACACCTGGGACCAGGTGTCGTGCCCGGTGAGGTCGACCCCGCTGACGATCCAGGTCGCCACGAGCAGCGCCACCGCGTTGATGACGAGACGGATCAGAAAATTCACCCGGGCCCCCCGAAGCTCGTGATCACCGGACCACTACCCAGAGTGACGTCCGGTTAACGTGGGGGCCTTCCGTCAGGTCACTGGGTGGTTCGTCCGAAGAGCTTCTCGATGCTGCGCCGCTCCCGCTTCGACGGCCGTCCCGTGCCCCGGTCGCGGATGCCCACCGGGCCCGTCATCTCCTTCGGCGGGGGAGGCGGCGACTTGTCCTCGTAGCACTCGACCGCGACGGGCGCCCCCACCCGCTTGACGATGAGCCGCCCCACGATGACGATCCGCTCACGCCCCTCGACCTTGACCCTGACCTCGTCGCCGACCCGCACCGCCTGCGCCGGCTTCGCCCGCGCCCCGTTCACCCGCACATGCCCGCCCCGGCACGCGTCCCCCGCCGCCGACCGCGTCCGCAGCAACCGCACGGCCCAGATCCAGCTGTCGACCCGGACCGTCCCAGCCTCACTTCCCATGCCTTCACCCTAGCCACCGTCGCCACCGCTTTTTGAACCCGAAGGAGGCCGTCCCACGGGGGAGACGGCCTCCTTGCAGCGCGCTTAAGACAGGTTCTTCTGGCGGACGTCCCAGGCCGTGCCGCAAAGGCCGCAGTTCGGGCCGACGAAGAGGGACTTGGCCGCGGCGTCGCCCTTGAGCCGCCACTTCAGCCAAGCTGAGCCGACCCTGCCGAACTCACCGCCGTTCGGTTCCGCGTAGGTGGCCATGTGGCCTACGTCGAGGTTGCCCATGAAGGCGGGCAGCCCTGCGGGGAGCCGCGCCCAGTCGTCGAGCGCGTTGGGGTAGGCGATGTCGTCGGGGCCGCCGACGAGGTAGACGATGGGCCCGTGCAGGCGGGTGAGCCGGACGTTGTCGGCGTCGTCGAGCATGCCGCTGTTGAAGATGCCGGTGGTGGTCACCCTCGGGTCGGCGGAGGCCTCGTAGGCTTCCAGACCGCCGCATGACTGGCCCATCACGGCGACTTTCGTGGTGTCGATCTTGCCCCGGTACCTGCTGCCGAGGCGGGTGTTCTCGGCGACGGCCCAGTCGATCGCGTCGATGAGCATGTCGGCGTCGGTCTGCCCGAACCCGCCGGGCCGTCCGTTGGCGATCACCAGGAACCCGTGCGACGCGAACTCCTTCAGGATGTTCTCGAACCACGTCCCGTCGGCTCGGCACGCCCCGTTGCCCCACGCCACGATCGGCAGCTTCACCCCCGTGGGCAGGCTCGCGGGCCGGTACACGGTGTGGCCGGGCAGCCTCAGTGTCGTCTCGTAGTCCGCGGGATAGGGCCCCGACCCTCCGGTCGCCGCCAGAACGGGCGCTCCGGGCAGGTGAATCCCCACCAGCACCCCGAGCACCAGGGCGATCCGCCCCGCCGCTCTCCACGCTGCTCGCATCTCGGCCTCCGCACCGCGCCGGCGGCCCTCTTCCGGGTCCGCCTCTCACCGCCGATGCTCCGCCGCCCCCGGCCCCCTGCCATCCGCGAAACCACCGGCCGTCCCGCCGCCCGTCCCGGACCGCTCCAGGCACCCGGCACCCCGCCCCGGCCCGGCCCGGCAGGGCGCCGGGGCGGGGCGGCTGCTGGTCAGAAGCCGACGGTGGCCTCGAAGGCGTCGCGGGCCTGGAAGAGGCGGTACCAGCGGTCGGCGAGGGCGTCCGGGTCGCCTTCGCCGCCGCCGGGCACGATCGCGACGCCGACGCACAGGTGGCCGACGTAGACGCCTTCGGCGGCGAGGTCCCCTTGGACGGTGTTCGCCCACTGGCGCAGGCCCGCCTGGGCGATGGCGGCGTTGCCGAGCGCCGGGATCGGGAGGAACGTCGAGGCGCCCGTGGTGAACAGCAGGGCGCCCTCCCCGGCCTCGCGCATCGCGGGCAGGACCGCCGCGGCGGCGGTGAGCGCGCCGCCGACGATCAGGTCGAACTGGGCGCGGGCCGATTCCGGGGTGGTCTCCAGCGCTGCGGTGTACCCGAGCGCGGCGGTGTCGGGGAGCCCGCCGCCGTCGTGGGTCCAGGTGGCGGCGGGGCTGTAGGACAGGACGCCGATCGGGCCGAGGTCGGCGGCGGCGGACTCCAGCGCGCCGGTCAGGGCGGAGGCGTCGGTGACGTCGGCCGGGTAGACCCCCGCGGTGATCCCCTCGGCGGCCAGGGAGTCGGCGATCGGCTGGAGCTTGGCCCGAGTCCGGGAGATCAGCGCGACCGGGTGGCCGGCCGCGCCGAACCTGCGGGCGATCGCCCGGCCCAGGCCGGGTCCGGCACCGACGACGGCGATGGTGGAGGACATGCAGCTACCCCTCATTCGTTACGATTGGTAAGTATCCGCACCATAAGCACTCGTCAGGACCCGTACAAAAGGCACATCAATGTTCGCAAGCCAAGATCCAGACCCGCGCCTGGCAGCGGCCCGTACCGCGCCGCACCCCTGCGCGTCCTGGCCCGACAACGGCCAGGGCATCCGCGACACCATCGACCGCGTCGGCGACAAATGGTCCATCCTCGTGATCGGCATCCTCGGCTCCGGCCCCCTGCGCTTCGGTGCCCTCTACGAACAGGTCCCGGGCATCTCCCAGCGGATGCTCACCCTGACCTTGCGCCACCTGGAACGCGACGGCCTGGTCACCCGCACCTCCTACCCCGAGATGCCGCCCCGCGTCGAATACGCACTCACCCCCCTCGGCGAGGGCATGCGCGAGACCGCCTACGCCTTCGTCCAATGGGCCACCGACCACAACCCCGAGATCGAAGCCGCCCGCCTCGCCTATGACACGAGAACCACCAGGTAGGCGCGGTGCCGAACCCATGAACACTCAACGGGCAACAGTTCGACACCCCTGAAAGGCGCGGCGAGGCGGTGGGTCGGGGTCGCCGGTCGGCGTGCTGCGCCGACCACGGGGCCGGGCTTCAAGGCGCGGCGAGGAGGGCGGTCGGTCGGGATCGCGGGACGTGTGCCGCCGGTCACGGGCCGGGCCTTCGCCAAGGCCCGCCTCGTGCTGCTCCGCACCGCTGAGGGCCGGGAAGGGGGCTGGAAAGCCGAAAGCCCCCGTTGGTGAACGGGGGCGGTGCGGAACCCGGAGGGTGACCGTTAAGGCTTGGCTGGTGGACGATACTGGGATTGAACCAGTGACCTCTTCCGTGTCAGGGAAGCGCTCTCCCGCTGAGCTAATCGTCCTTGGAGGTGGAGACGGGATTTGAACCCGTGTGGACGGCTTTGCAGGCCGCTGCCTCGCCTCTCGGCCACTCCACCGCGAGGCGATGGCCTCTCCGAGCGGAAGACGGGATTCGAACCCGCGACCCTCACCTTGGCAAGGTGATGCTCTACCACTGAGCCACTTCCGCTTGTCCGACCTTGGGTTTCCGTTCCGTTTCCGGCCGGTTCCCCCTGGCGACATGGATAACCCTACAGGACTTCTGGACCTAGTGCGTACTCGATTGCGCCGGGGCGGCGCCGAGGGGCGTGCGGCCCGGACCGGGCGGCCCGGCGTAGGCCTGGACGACGTCGAGCCAGCGTGACGCGTCGGGGCCCGAGGCGTTGAGGGCGACGTCGTCGCGGTGGCGGCGGCGGACGGCGAGGAGGCAGAAGTCGAGTGCGGTCCCGGTGACGCGCTGGGCGGCGGTGCTCGGCCCCCAGGTCCACTGCTCGCCCGACGGCCCGGTCAGCACGACGTAGAACGGTTCGGCGGGCGGGGCCTGCCGGTGGACGGAGAAGGCGTAGTCGCGGGCCCGGACGGCGATGTGCGCGACGTGCCGGAGCCGGTGGGTCGGCGCGGGGGCGACGCCCAGGGCGTCGGCGACGTCGAGGCCGTGCGCCCAGGTCTCCATGAGGCGGGCGGTGGCCATGCTCGGGGCGGCCATCGGCGGGCCGAACCAGGGGATGCGCTCGCCGGGCGGCACGTCGCGCAGCGCGGCGACGGCGGCGTCGCGGGCTTCGCGCCACGCGGTGAGCGGGGTGCCCGGAAGGTACTGGGCGGGGTCGGCGCCCTGTTCGAGGAGGTCGGGGGTGGCCGAGCGCAGAGCCGCGATGAACCTTTCCGGGTCGGTGGCCGACAGGAGGGCCTGCCGGTCGGTCCAGGCGAGGTGCGCGATCTGGTGGCCGACGGTCCAGCCGGGCGCGGGGGTCGGCAGCGCCCACTGTTGGGGAGTGAGCGCGCTGACGAGCGCGTCGAGCGCGCCGTATTCGTCCCGAAGGTCGTTGAAGATCTGGTTCACGAGGCGGCCTCCTCCGCGTCGGCGACGGTCCGGGCGAGCGCTTCGCGCACCCAGCCGCCGTAGGTGGCGATCGCGGCCTTGGACTCCGGGAGGAGCCCGCCGAACATGGGGAAGACGTGGAGCTGGCCCGCCCAGGTCTGGAGGGTCGCCGGGACGCCGGCGTCGGCGAGCCGCCGCGCCATCACCTCGGCGTCGCTCACCAGCACCTCGCTGGAGCTGCAGCAGATGTAGGACGGGGGCAGCCCGGTGAGGTCGGCGTTGATGGGGGAGACCGTGGGGTCGTGCGGGTCGAGGCCGCCGAGGATCTCGGTGACGAAGACGTCGAGGAGCGGCATGACGCTGAACGCGTCGAGCGCGGCGGCGGGGTGGGCGGCCTTGGCGGTGAGGTCCATGTCGAGCATGGGCGACAGCGCGATGAGCGCGGCCGGGAGCGGCAGCCCCGCCTCACGGGCGAGGAGGGCGGTCGCGAACGTCATGTAGCCGCCCGCGGAGTCGCCGGAGAAGACGACGTTCTCCGGGGCGACGCCCTGGTCGAGGAGCCAGGTGTAGGCGGAGAGGCAGTCGAGGGCTTCCTCGGCGAAGGTGACGTCGGGCAGCATCCGGTAGTCGACGGACAGGGCGGGGATCCCCGCGGCCTCCGATAGGCGGGCGACCATACGCCGGTGCGTGTTGAGCCCGCAGGAGATCCAGCCTCCGCCGTGGAAGTAGAGGATCACTTTCGACCTGTCCCGGCCGACGCCCCTGCCGTGCACCCATTCGGCGCCGAACCCGTCGAGTTCCACCCGGTCGACGCGGGTGCCCCTCGGCGGCGGGACCTTCCCGGCGAGCCTGTCGATGGCCGCCGCGCGCTTGAAGTCGATGGGCCCTACCGGCACGCGGGCGAGCAGCCGTGTGGAGACGGCGCGCGCGCTCGCGTTGACGGCGCGGGCGCGCAGGCTGGCCTGCGCGTGCCGTTCGATGAGCAGCGTCACGCGATCCATGGGGTCTCCTCGGCCCGGGGTAGGGCGATGCTCGCATGCCGCTCCGGCGCTGCCTAGCCGGATGTGATGTAAATAACTACTTACCTCAGTGGCGGCCGTGCGGGACCCCGGTGGAGCCGGGGCATCGAGCGGCGGGCGCGCCGGGCGGGGCGTTGACCCGGGCGGGGTGGAGCGACCACGATGGCCGGTGTGACGTCCCTGTTCAAGGCACCGGCGCCCAAGGACCTCGCCCGTTTCGGGACGCGACTCGCCCGCGGGCTGACCGCCACCGCGCAGAATGTGCTGGAGGTCGCCAGGTTCGGGGGGTTGCGCACCGACGAGCAGGCGTCACCGCACGAGATAGCCGCCGAGCAGCGCGTCTACCGCCTGCGCAGGTACTTCCCCGAGGCGATGGGCGACAGGCCCGTGGTGCTGCTCGTGCCCCCGCTGATGCTCACCGCCGAGATCTACGACATCGCCCCCACCGCGAGCGCCGTCGGCGTCCTGCACGACCTGGGCGTCGATCCCTGGGTCGTCGACTTCGGCCACCCCGAGGACGAACCGGGCGGCCTCCAGCGCGACATCAGCGACCACGTCCTGGCCATCAGCGACGCGATCGACCGGATCCAGGAGATCACCGGCCGGGACGTCCACCTCGGCGGGTATTCCCAGGGCGGCATGTTCGCCTACCAGACCGCCGCGTACCGTCGCAGCCAGGGCATCGAGTCCCTGATCACCTTCGGCAGCCCCGCCGACCTGGACGCCGCGAACCCGTTCGGCGTCCCGACGTGGGTGCCGCGCCAGCCGTTCGTGGACCTGCTCGGCAGCCTCCCGGACCTGTCGATCCCCGGCTGGGTGACCCGCGTCGGCTTCCAGGTCCTCAGTCCCACCAAGTCGGTGCGCAACCGGCTGGAGTTCCTGCTCCAGCTGCACGACCGGGAGATCCTCGCGCCGCGCGAGCGGCAGCGCAGGTTCATGCAGGGCGAGGGCTGGGTGGCCTGGCCCGGCCCGGCGCTCGCGGAGTTCCTGCGCCAGTTCGTCGCGCACAACCGGATGCTGCGCGGCGGGTTCGTCATCGGCGACCGGCTCAGCTCCCTCGCCGACATCACCTGCCCGGTCCTGGCGTTCGTCGGCGAGGTCGACGAGATCGCGCCGACCGCGATGGTCCGCGGGATCGTCCGGGCCGCGCCGCGCGCCGAGGTGTACGAGGCGGCCCAGCGGACCGGACACTTCGGGCTCGTCGCCGGGTCGCACGCGGCGGGGACGACCTGGCCGATCGTCGCCTCCTGGGTGCACTGGCGCTCGGGCGAGGGGATGATCCCGAAGGAGATCGGCCCCGTGCGGGACGAGGAGCAGGGCATGCGCGGCAAGGTCGGCTACGGCCTCGAACTCGCCGTGCAGGTCGGCACCGGGGCCGTCAGGTCCGCGGCCGGGACCCTGGCGACCGCGGTGCACGCGCTCGTCGGGCTCGGCGAGGAGGCGGCCGAGCTGCTGCCGCGGCTGCGCAGGCTGGAGCGGATCGAGCCGGACACCCGCATGTCGTTCGGCCTCCTGCTGGACGAGCAGGCGCGCAAGCGCCCCGACGAGGTCCTGTTCCTGTACGAGGACAGGGCGCACACCAGGATCGCGGCGGAGCGCAGGATCGACGCGGTCGTGCGCGGCCTGCTGTCGCTCGGCGTCCGCCAGGGCGAGCACGTCGGGGTGCTCATGGCCAACCGGCCGAGCGCGCTGGCGCTGGTCGCGGCGCTCAGCCGGCTCGGCGCGGTCGCGGTGATGCTGCGGCCCGGCGGCGACCTCGCGCTGGAGATGGCGCTCGGCCAGGTGCGGCGGGTCGTCGCCGACCCCGAGCACGCCGGGCTCGTCGACGGAGCCGAGGTGTTCCTGCTCGGCGGCGCCGAGCGCGGCCTCGACGACACCGAGATCGCGGCCGACCTCGACAAGCTGGAGACCGACCTCGTGGAGGTCCCCGGCTGGTACCGGCCCAACCCCGGGCGGGCGGGCGACCTCGCCTTCATCCTCTTCGGCGGTGACGGCAAGGACACGAAGGCCACCCGGGTCACGAACCGCAGATGGGCCCTGTCGGCGTTCGGCACGGCGTCCTCGGCGGCGCTGTCCCCGGCCGACACGGTCTACAGCCTCGCCCCGATCTCGCACCCGTCGACGCTGCTCATGAGCATCGGCGGCGCGATCGCGGGCGGCGCCAGGATCGCGCTGGCCAGCGGTTACGACCCCGCGACGTTCTGGGACGAGGCGCGCCGCTACGGCGTCACCGTCGCGTCCTACACCTGGACGCTCCTGCACGGGCTCGTCGAGGCGCCGCCGCATCCGGGCGAGCGGCACCACTCCGTGCGGCTGTTCATCGGGTCGGGGATGCCGCGCGGCCTGTGGCGGCGCCTGGAGACCAGGCTCGCGCCCGCGCGCGTCCTGGAGTTCTACGCGGCGACCTCGGGTGAGGCGATCATGGTGAACCTGACGGGCAAGAAGCAGGGCGCGGTCGGCCGTCCGCTCCCGGGCAGCGCCCCCGTCCGGATCGCCAGGTACGACGTGGAACGCCAGGAACTCGTGTCCGGCTCCGACGGGTTCGTCGCCGAATGCGGTCCGGACGAGACAGGCCTCCTGCTCGCCGCCGGCGACTCCTCGCCCGACCCGCTGCGCGGCGTGTTCGAGCCGGGCGACTCGTGGATCGCCACCGGCGACCTGTTCCAGCGCGACGCCGACGGCGACCACTGGATGGTCGGCCGGACCGCCGAGGTGGCCAGGACCGCCGCGGGCCCGATCCCGTGCGGCCTGATCCGCGACACGATCGGCGACGTCCCGGGCGTCGACCTGGCCGTCGCCTACGGCATCCCGACGGGGCGGCACGACCTCCTCGCCGCGGCCGTCACGCTGCGCGCGCCCGTCGCCGCCGCCGACTTCACCGCGGCCTTCCCGCAGGCGGGGCCCGACCTCATCCGGATCGTCGACGAGATCGCGGCCAACCCGTACGCGCGCCTGCTCACCGCGGGGCTCCGCGCCGAGGGCGTCCCGGAGGAGAACGGAGGCATCGCCTACTACCGGGACGTGGCGGGCGAGTACCGGCCCCTCACCGACGCCGCCCGGGAGATCCTCCGGGCCCGCTAGACCGTCTCACAGGTCGTCGTCGGGCTCCTCCAGGCAGGCGCGGCGGATCAGCAGCCCGTCCGGGCGGAACTGGACGCCCGCGCCGAACGCCCTGGTGACGATCTTCCCGCTGGCCGCCGTGGTGAGCCGGGCCCAGCTCGCCAGCAGCGTCCGGGTGATCGGGATGGCGACGTGCACGAACCCGTCGGGCGTGGGCCTGCCGTACCGGTCGGCGAGGCGGACCAGCAGGACGCGCAGGCGCTGCGTGCCGTGGTGCGCCATCCGCAGCGCGTGCTCGTCGCGGAATTTCAGGGTGATCGCGTGCGCGAGCGCCCGGTAGACCTCGGGGTTCCGCTCGGCGAGCGCCTTGAACCGCTCGGGCTGGACGGCGGTCGCCCGGACGTCGGTGAGCGCGGTGATGTAGCAGAGCTGGCTCTGGTCGTCGGCGAGTTCCAGTTCGCCGAGGATCGTGCCGGGGCCGAGCAGGTCGAGGATCTGCTCCTGGCCGTCACGCCGCGCCCACACCTTGACCCAGCCGGAGTCGAGCACGCGGACCGCGTCCAGGACGGTGCCCTCGCGCATGAGGTTCTGGTTGCGCCGGTAGAAGACGCTCGAACCCACGTGGTGGATCTCGTGCTTGACGTCCTCCGACAGCAGCGACAGGAACATGGGGGATCAGCCTCCGGGGAGCTCGGGCCGCGCCAGCCATCGGCGCAGCTCGTGGGCGGTGCGGCGGCACCGGTCGGCCTCGTCGAGACGGCCCAGGCGGGTGTACGAGCGCGCCTGCGCGAGCAGGACGTCGATGCGCCCGCCCTGGTCGTCCACGTCGACGAGGACGGAGTCGGCGTGCCGGAACTGCTCCAGCGCCGCCTCATCGTCCTCCTTCCGCCCGAAGTGCTGCCGCTGCCGGATCAGGCCCAGTACGAGGCGCGCCTCGGCCTCGGCGGCCCCGTCGCCCAGGTCCTCGGCCCTGCGCAGCCCGTCCACCGCCTGCTTGTGCGCGTCTCCGAACCTGCGCAGTTCGAGCAGGATCGCGGCCCGGACGAGCAGCGCCGACGCCAGCGGGAACGGGGCTCCGCCGCTGCGCATGAGGGGCAGGGCCTCCTCGATGACCTTCAGCGCCCCGGCGTGCTCGCCCATGTGCAGGAGGATCCGCGCCCGCGTGTCGGCGACCCGGCCGAGCCCGACCCGGTCGCCCAGATGGTCGCGCAGCGCCTCGGCCTGGTCGCACGCGGCAAGGGCAAGGTCGATCTCCCCGGCGAGCAGGTGGATGCGGGCGAGCCCGCCGTGCGCGGTCGCGGTGCCGTGCGGGTGGCCGAGCCGCCGCCACGCCGCGAGGGCGGCCTCGCCGAACGTCCGCGCGTCCATCAGCTGGCGGAGGCGGCGCAGGGTCGTCGCCATCTCCTCCAGCGCCTGCGCCTCGCCGCTGCGGTCGCCGATCCGGCGGGCCAGCGACAGCGCCTGCTCCAGCTGGCTGCGCGACTCGTGCAGGCGGCCCCGCTGCTGGAGCACGATCGCGATCGCGGTGCGGGCGGAGACCTGGCCGCGGGGGTGGTCGATCTCGATGTGCGCGAGCAGGCCCGGATCGAGCTGGGCGAGCGCCCCGTCGAGGTCCGCCTCGTCCAGCAGGGTCCAGCCGAGCCAGATCCGCGCCCAGCCTTCCGCCTGGCGGTCGCCCGAGGCCAGCGCGAGGTCGACGGCCTTGCTGCCGTGCTCCCTGCCCTCCCCGTGCAGGCGAAGGTGCCGGCCGACCTTCGCCAGGATCGTGTGCGCGCGGGCCTCGCCCGTCGCGTCCTGGATGTCGCGGCTGAGCGCGAGTGCCTCGGTGGCGTCCCGGTGGGCCGGCTCGTGGTCGCGGCGGCCGTGCCGGATGTTCGCGCGGATCCGCAGCGCCTCGGCCTCGCCCCGCCGGTCGCCCGACGCGCGGTGCAGCGCCAGCGCCCGCTCGGTCTCCTTGAGCGCCTCGGGGTACCTGCCGAGGGTGCACAGGCTCTCGCCGAGCCGCAGCAGGACGTCGCCCTCACCGCGCCGGTCGCGGGTGCCCCGGTAGCGCTCCAGCGACCGCCAGGCGCTGCCGATCGCCGCGTCGTGCTGGTCGAGGAGCTGGTGCACGGCGGCGAGGTCGCCTTCCACGACGGCCTGGCCGTGCAGGTCGGCGAGGTCGGCGAACGCCCGGCCGGCCATCTTGGCGTACGCGAACGCCTCCATGTACTCGCCCACGGCCAGGTGGACGACGCCGAGGTTGCGCAGCATGTGCGCGACGGCCCTGGGGTCGTCGGCGAGCCGGGCGGAGCGCAGCCCGATCCGGTGCATGTCGATCGTGCTGCGGCCGTACCTGCGCAGCTCCAGGAAGTCGAAGCACGCGTCGGCCAGGCCGTAGGCGGCCTCGTGGCGGCCCGCCTCGGCGGCCTGCTTCGCCGCGGCGACGAGTCCGCGCAGCTCCCGTTCGAACCAGGCGAGGCCGTGCTCGCGCAGGTCGGAAGCGGGTGCCTCGGGACCCGGTCTGCTCTGGTGGAAGGCGCGCCGGTGCCTTCCGAGCAGGTCGCCGTGCTCGCGGGCGCCGTCGAGGAAGTAGGTGAGGACGCGGTCGACCGCCCCGTCCCGTTCGTCCTGGGCGTTCTCCAGCCGGACCCGGTCCAGCGCGAACTGCCGCAGCAGCGCGTGCCACCGGAACCGTCCGGCGTCCGCGCGGGCCACCAGTCCCGCCCCGACGAGTTCGGCGAGCACCTCGCGGACCTGCTCGACCGGCGCGTCCACCAGCGCGCTCAGGGACTCCTCGGAGAAGTCGGCGCTGGGCGTCAGGGAAGCGAACCGGAAGACACGGCGGTGCTCTTCGGACAGGCCCCGGTAGGCCACCATGAACGCCGACCTCACCCCCGCGGCCTCCGAGCCCGCCTGAAGGTCCGCCAGGCCCTCCGGCCTCGCCGCGGCGACCCGCACCGCGAGCGGGTTGCGCTCGCACAGCCGGGCCAGCTCCACCCGGGTCTGCGCCGGGGCGGCCGGCGCGATCCGCCCGACGAGGTCGGCCGCCTCGTCCTCGGTGAGCGCCCCGACCGGGATCTGCCGCCCGCCGAGGTCCGGCAGCGACCTGCCCGACGTGACGACCACCGCGCACGACGGCGTCAGCGGGAGCAGCTGCCGGATCTGGTCCTCGCCCTCGGCGTCGTCGAACACCAGCAGCAGATCGCGGTCGGCGACGATCCTGCGGTACAGCTCGGACAGCGCCTCCGCGCTGCGCGGCACGGTCTCTCCGGGCAGGCCCAGCGCGCGCAGGATCGCGCCGAGCGCCGTCGCGGTGGAGCGGCCCCGGACGTCGACCATGACCCGGCCGTCGGGGAAGTGCTCCTGCGCCGCGTGTGCGAAATGCGCGGCGAGCGCGGATTTGCCGGAGCCGCTCGGGCCGTGCAGCACCGCGATCCGGTGGCCCGGGGTGTGCAGCAGCTCCTCGCGCAGCAGGGCCAGCTCGGCGGCGCGGCCGGTGAAGTGCGGCACCTCCGGCGGCAGGACGGGCGGGCGTGGCCAGCCGAGTCCGGGCGGCAGCGTGGTCCGGCGCGACCTCGGTTCCGCGGGCTCGCCCAGCAGCGGCCTGCGGTGCGGGGTCACCGACCACAGGTCGTCGAACGGCTCGGCGATCCGGCGCAGCCCGGGCAGGTCGGTGATGCGCCGCCAGTGCGCGTCGAGCAGGCCCTTCTGCCGGAACCTGCTGAGTGTCCGGTTCGTCCGCGCCCGCGTCACACCGGCGTATCTGCCCAGATCCTCCTGAGTGAGGCCGATGTCCAGGAGTGCGCCGCCGCCGTGCGGGCGGCCGAACCGCTCGGCGAGCTCCACGAGATGGGCGGCGAGCTTCTGGTCGGCGCCGACCTCGGGGGCCAGCGCGAGCGCCAGGCGCAGGCCGTCATGGGTGCTGCGGTCGTCGAGGGTGCGCAGCACGGCGGTGGTGAACACGCGGTGCTCCTCGGCGAGCTGCCGGAACCGCGCCTGCGGCACCCGCAGCACCCGCACCTGGCCGCGCCCGACCGCGACGACGTCCGCCCGCTGCGGCTGGCCGGCGAGCAGCGGCAGGCCCGCGGCGTCGCCGGGGCCGAGCACGCCGAGCACCGACGCCTGGTTGGTGAGGGTCGCGCGGCGGATCTCCAGCGCGTGCCCGTCCCGCACGATGAGGACGTCCTCGGCCAGCCTGCTCTGCAACTGGAGTTCCGCGTGCGGTCCGTGCACGACGGTGCGGTGCTCGGTGTCGAGCCGGCGCTGGAGGTCGGCGGGCAGGCGGTCCCAGAAGCTCACCGGAGCGGTCATGCCACAAAGGAAGCACTTACCCTGGGCGAGGGGTGTGTCACCGGGCACGTCTGAGGGTGTACCCGTGGGCATATCGGATAATTCTGGGCGTCCGGCGGATAATTCCTACGACGAGAAGTGCGTGGCGAAGGCCGAGGAGATGCCCTCGATCGTCGTCCTGCCTTCCAGCGCGTTGAGCCAGACGTCGGGCAGGGCCGCCCGGCCGTGGCGAAGGCCGAGGAGGTTTCCGGTGATCGCCCCGGTCGAGTCGCTGTCGCCGGAGTGGTTGACGGCGAGGAGAAGGGCCGCGGGCAGGTCGTCGGCGTGGACGAGCGCGCAGTAGACCGACATGGCCAGCGCCTCCTCGGCGACCCACCCTTCGCCCAGCGACTCCAGCCGTTCGGCCGAAGGCGCGCCGTTCGACGCCGCGGCGACGGCGCCCACGATCGCCGACCGGGTCTCGCCGCCCTGCGGGTGCGCCTCCAGGAGGTCGAGGGTGTGCCCGACGGCACGGGCCACGTCGTCCCCGGAGAGCAGATGCCGCACGATCGCCGCGAAGGCCGCGGCGGCGAGGTGGCCCGTCGGGTGGCCGTGGGTCTGCGCGCCGCACTCGGCGGCGAGCGCGAACGCGCGCGCCGGACTCCAGGCCGGGACCAGGCCGAACGGAGCCGACCGCATCACCGCGCCGCAGCCCTTGGAGTCCGGGTTCGCCGGATGCCCGGGCGTGCCGCGGCGCGGGGAGGTGAGGCCGGAGAGGCAGGCGTTGCCGGGCGCCCTCTGCGCGTAGAGCCATACCGCGTCGGAGAGGCCGCCGTCGAGGTCGACGGTCCCGGCGTCCGGCAGGGTGACGGGGCCGCGGCCGGGGCCGCTGAGGCGCTGGGTGGCGTACCAGCGGCGGTGCGCGCGGTGCACGGACTCGGCGATCTCGCCGTCATCGGCTCCGGCACTGGCTCTGAGCAGGCCCTCGAGGGTGAAGAGGGTCATCTGGGTGTCGTCGGTGACGACCGCGCCGTCGACGCCGTAGCAGGGGAGCGGACCGGCGACCCCGTCCGGCCCGTGCGTCCCCCGGATCTGCGCGAGGGACTGGAACTCGACGCCCGCGCCGAGCGCGTCCCCGATCGCTCCGGCGACGACACAGCCGAGCACCTGCTCCTGATACGTCACGCTCTCACCGGTCATGGGTGCCGATGGTACTCAGCCGCGCGTCCGGTAGGCCGCGACGTTCTCCACGGTGATCCGGGAGAGCGGACTCGGGAGGGCGTCGAGGCCGAACCACCCGATCTCCGAGCATTTCTCCGGCTCACGGATCGCCGGCTCCCCGCCCGTGTGCTCGGCGAGGAACGTCGCCGACACCCAGTGCTGCCCCTCGTCGGCGAGGATGTGGTCGAACACGCCGAGCAGGTCCGTCGGCTCGATCTCCATCCCGTACTCCTCGGCGAACTCCCGCTGGACGGCGTCGGCCATCCGCTCCCCGAACTCCACCCCGCCCCCGGGGAACTCCCACGTCCCGGCCTCGTTCCGCGCCTTGGCCCCCCGCCGCGCGAGGAACACCCGCCCGCCGGCGTCGAACACCATCCCCCCGACCCCGAACCCGACGTAGTCGACCCCGGCCGTCGGCCCGCTCACTTGATCGCCGGCAGCAGCAAGTTCGTCGTGTACACCCACAGGAAGACCGTAGACCCCCCGATGAACAGAACGACATACGTCTCATACCACCGGTACGCGGCGGCGATCCGCGGCTGCTTCCGGAACCCCGGCCTGACCAGCTCGTCCAGCAGCTCGCACTCCTCCCGCCGATAGTCCAGCCACGACAGCACCCCGATCACGACGAGCAGCATCGTGAACCCGGCCACGAACGTCTCCAGCCACAGCAACCCCTTGAGCGCCCCCCGCGCCACCTCAGGCCCGACGTCCCACTTGTCATGCCCGAGGAACACCGAGATCCCGGCCCCGACGATCGCGGTCGCGAGCGTCTGATAGATCGCGAGGAACTTGTACACATTCTCATTCAGCGTATGAATCTGCTGAAGAATGTACTTGTACCTCTCCACGGCCAGCAGCTGCGCCGTATCCGGCACTCCCTGGACCTGAGGCACCTGCACGGGCGGTCCCTGGGCGGGAACGGACGCGCTCATGCGCACTCCTCCTTCGGCCGATGGAACCGCAGGGCCTCGAGGGCGACGCCCTCTCCCTCGTGGGATTCCAAGACGAGTCGTTGGTCGGCTTCGGTGGTCTGTGAGAACACTTCGACCCCCTCGAAAAGGCCGTCCAGATCGGTGCCCCAGATATCGGCGAGTGCGCTGATCAGCAGGCCGATCGGTCCGTAGTGGGCGCGTTCGTACCACCAGGTGAAGGGTTCGAAATCCGGAGATCGTCGGATCTTCTCCGCGAAAGGCTCGTAGGTCGGACGGGGATGAATCTCTTCGGGGAATATCCACGATGGGTAGAAGGAACTGATGAAGGCGGCCGGGGGAAGGGTGACCTCGCCGCCGTTGTAGCTGAAGAAACGAAACCCGTCCCCGTAGCTGAAGATCCACATTCCGCCCAGTGCGATCAGCATGACCTCGTCGAGCCCCTCCGCCACCGCGCGGAAGGCCGCGAGATCGAATGACCGCTCGGCGTTGAGGGCGCAGGGAAGGTTCTCGGAAGTGGCGCCGAACCCTGCGGCGATGTCGGCTATGTTCCATAGTTCCGAGGTGTTGGCCCAGCCCTGGTCGACCCCGTTCTCGACCTGGACTTCGATCCACTTCTGTAGATTCGTGACCCCGCACGAGGGGAACGCGGTGAACCTGGCGGCGGTGGTGGGCTCCGCGGTCAGCGCACCGGTCACATACGCGAGATCGCTGGAGTGAAGTCCGCCGACATAGAGCTGTGCCTTCTCGTACCCATGGTTCCAGTGAACGGTGATGCCTCCTGAAGGGGCCGTCATGGCCCTGCCGCTCAGTCGTCCGGCATCGTCGTAGATGCGCGTCTCGTGAGCGGCGAAGAGCTTCGCATACCGTTCGTACACCGACCGTTCCACATAGCGTTCGGTCCCCTTCCAGTACAGCCTGCGGAACAGGTCCTCGGCGGGCAGGTCCTCCCAGTCGCGACCCCTGATGACGATCGTCGGGCTCGGATCGTCGGGTCCTTGGACGGCGATGTCCACCTCTGAGAGGGCGCACATCTTTTCGACGAGGGCGTGCAGACGTTCGTTGTGCGTCCGCAGCGGGCTGTCCGTGCGGAAGATCCCTTTCGTGCTGCGCGGGTCGTCGCGGAGCTTCAGGCGCACCTTGGTGCCCGACTCGCGCAGGCGTTCGAGCGGTTCGGCCTTGCGCAGGAGGGGCCGGCCCCGGACGCCGTTGCGGAACTCCAGGACGTGGGTGGAGCTGGACGCCTCCTCGTGGACGCGGCTGGAGACGTGGACCTCGTCGGCGACCATGAAGACGGCGAAGAACCCGATGCCGAACCTGCCCGTGGGGCGGAATCCGCTTCCACTGAGGCCCGGGTAGTCGCGGGTGGTGGCGGAGGAACGCCAGTGGGACTGTCCGAAGTCGGTGAGCGCGGCGACCATCCTGCTCGCCGACATGCCGATGCCCCTGTCGTGGACCTCGAGCCACCAATCGCCGTCGTGCTGCTCCAGAGTCACCGTGACGGGCTTGGCGGGCACGTCCTCGTAGGAGGTGAGCATCAAGGTCGCGTCGGAGGCGTTGGCGATGAGTTCGCGCAGCGCCACGTCGGGCCGCTGACCGTACATGTCGGTGCCGCCGATCTTCGCGATCACCTGGATGGCGTCGGACACGCGCAGGCTCGCGTCGATGGGGCTCCAGCGGTCGCACGGAAGGTACTGGGAGAGGCGTTCGGGTGACTCGGCCCCCGCCACCGAGCGGACGGCGAACCTCGGCAGGCGCAGGTCGGCGAGCAGCGCGTCGACCTGGCGGAACTCCTCGTTGATGAGCTGGATCGTCTCGAAGGCGAGCCACCAGGCTTCGGCGTCCGCACGGGTGAAGGAGGACGGCGAGGTGAACAGCATCCGGTCGTCGTCGATGAGCGGCCGGGTGAGCATGGACTGGAACTTCCAGTGCTCGGCGGACACGCCCGTGGGCCTGCGGAACGCGTGCAGGTAGAGCGGTGCGCGGCGCTCGTCGATGTGCGCGGCGTCGGCGAGGCGCAGCAGGCAGGCGATCTTGAGCTGGTCCACCTCCCACTTGCCGGGCAGGAAGGGGCACGCGCCCAGTTTCCGGTTGAACTCGTCGGCCAACCGCGATACCGGCCACCAGTGGCTGTGCGCGATCCGTCCGATGAGCGCGCCGAAGAAGCGGCGGAGCTCGGGGTCCTGGAGGAGGTGGATGCTTTCGTCCTTCGGACCGGCGAAGGGCTCCCGGACGATGGTCTCGGCCTGCTCGGCGTGGCGCAGCCTGAGGAGTTCCGAGACCGCCTCCTTGCGGGCCGAGTCCTGCACGAAGCCGTCGTCCGCGGATTGGTCGGCGGTGCGGATCCGGGCGGACGCCTCGGCGACGAGGTCCGGGAACCGCGGATCGGCCGCGAGGTTCTCCTCGCCGTCCGGGTAGGACGCGAGGGCCATGCCGAGGTCGTGCAGCAGGAAGGCGCAGCCGAGGACGAAGGCTTCTGCGGGGTTGAACTCGACGGCGTCGCCGCAGATCAGGGATCCGATGTCCCACAGGGCCTCGGCGTGGGCCAGGCCGTGGTCGGTGAACATCGGCAGGGTCCCGCCGATCGACTCGGCGAGGGGTCCGGCCACCGCACGCATCTGCTCGTAGGCGACGCGGAGCTTTTCCCTGGCCGCGCGGTCGGGGTCGTCGGGGCGCGGGGTGAACGCGCGCTTCCAGAGGTCGGTCTGCTCGTGCTCCACTGACCCTCCCAGCACGTGGCGCGCGGTGATCGGTTCCCCGGGAGTCTGATGCTCCCGTTCCGCCGTCGGTTCCGCGGGGGGAATTGGGAATTTCGTTCGGCGATAGGTGGGTCTGGTGGACGCGCGGGAGTACGTGGGGCTGAGCGCGCTGGAGATCGCGGGGCTTGTGCGGGGGAAGGTGGTGTCGGTGGGGGAGGTCGTGGGGGCGGCGCTGGAGGTCATCGGGGCTCGGGATGCCGGGGTGAGGGCCTTCTGTGAGGTGTTCGGCGGAGTGAGCGGGAGTGGCGAGGGGGTTTTGGCGGGGGTGCCGCTGGGCGTCAAAGGGAGTGAAGGGGCGGGGTCGGAGCAGGGGCGGCGGATGGTGGCGGCGGGGTGTGCGGTGGTGGGGGAGACCTCGGTGCCGGGGAAGGGGACCTCGTGGCGGACGTGGGGGTGGACGGAGCGGGGGGCGACGCGGAATCCGTGGTGTGCCGGGGTGACTCCGGGCGGGTCGTCGGCGGGGTCGGCGGCGGCCGTGGCGGCGGGGATGGTGCCCCTGGCGACGGGGAGCGACGGGGCCGGGTCGGTGCGGATTCCGGCGGCCTGGTGCGGGGTCGTCGGGTTGAAGTTGACGAACGGGCGGCTTGCCGCGCGGGATCGGGCCGGGTTGAACACGCCGGGGCCCATCGCCTGGCGGGTGGGGGACGCGGCGGCGGCCTATGACGTGCTCGCGGGGACGCGGACGCGGTTGGACGGGCCGCTCGAAGGGGTGCGGGCGGGGTGGTCGGCGACGCTCGGGTTCGCGGAGGTGGATCCGGAGGTCGCGGGGGTCGCGCGCCGGGCCGCGGAGGCGCTGGAAGGACCGCTGCGGGTCGCGGAGGCCGGACTGCGGTTGCGGGACCCCTCCGAGGTCTGGACGCGCCTGCGGAGCGGCTCCGGAGGCGCGCGCGCACTCAACGACGGGGCGCTCGCCGCCTTCTTCCGGCGGGCGGATCTGCTGCTCACCCCGACCGTCCCGTTTCCGCCGCACGGCCACGACGGGCCGGGGGAGCGGATGAACGTGGCGCTCACCTGGGCGGTCAACCTCAGCGGGCATCCGGCGATCTCGATCCCTGCCGGGTGCACCGCGCGAGGGCTGCCCGTCGGGTTGCAGGTCATCGGACGGCACGGACAGGAGGAGACCCTGTTGCGGGTCGCGGCCGAGGCGGAACTGCGGACCCCGTGGCCGCGCTGGACGCCGCCCGGCCGGCCCACGAGTCTCGGATGAACGCCTACGGATCGGACAAAAAGGATGATCGGGAACGCCGGGTCTGTAAGATCGGATCCCTTGTCCGTCGGAGAGGAATCGGGGAGCGCGCGTGCACGACGGGGTGGAGTTCATCGCGGATGTCGCGGCGCTGACGGGCCTGCTCGGCGACCCGTACGAGTCGGTGATCCGCAAGGTGCAGCCGCGGCTCGAGGAGCACGCGCGGAACTGGATCGCCGAGTCACCCTTCTGCCTCCTGGCCAGCTCCGACGGCGCGGGCAACGCCGACGTGTCCCCGCGCGGAGACAAGACCGGTTTCGTGAAGGTCCTCGACGACCGCACGATCGTGGTGCCGGAACGTCCCGGCAACCAGCGCTACGACACATTGCGCAACCTCATCGTGAACCCCGCGGTCGGGATGCTCTTCCTCATCCCCGGCCGGGAGGAGACCCTGCGCGTCAACGGCCGTGCCCGGCTCGTCGCCAAAGCGCCCTTCATGGCCGATCTCGCGGTCGACGGAAAGCTCCCGAAGGCCGCGATCCTCATCGAGATCGACGAGGTGTTCTTCCACTGTGCCAAGGCTTTCCGCCGGTCGGGACTGTGGCGGCACGAGGAGTGGCCCGACCGCGACGTCGTCCCGTCTCTGGGCGCGATGATGCGCGACATCCTCGCCATCGACGTGACCGCGCAGGTGATCGACGACGACCTCGAAGCCGGGTACCGGGCGACCCTCTACTGATCGCGGCGGTCCGGTAGGGGGCGTATCGTCTCCGCCGTGACCTCGCTGCTCGGCCGCTGGCGCGGCAACCCCTGGGCGATCCTGCTGACGCTCTCGCTCGGGTTCTTCATGACCCTCCTCGACCTCACGATCGTCAACATCGCGATCCCGGACATGCTGGTGCATCTGGACGCGTCGTTCGATGAGGTCCTCTGGGTGGTGAACGGGTATGTGCTGATCCTCGCGGTCCTGCTCATCACCTGCGGACGCCTCGGCGACCTGCGCGGGCAGCGGCCGATGTTCGTGATCGGCGTCACGGTGTTCACGCTCGCGTCGCTGCTGTGCGGCATCTCCCAGGAGGCGTGGCAGCTCATCGCCGCCCGGGTCGTGCAGGGCCTCGGCGCGGCGATGCTCATGCCGCAGACCATGGCGCTGATCATCGCCACGTTCCCGCCGCAGCGGCGCGGCGCGGCGATGGGCATCTGGGGGTCGGTCGCGGGCCTGGCGACGATCGCCGGACCCACCGTCGGCGGCCTCCTGGTCACGGTGCTGGACTGGCGGTGGATCTTCTTCGTCAACGTGCCGATCGGCGTCGTCGTGCTGGTGCTGGCGTTCTCCGTCATCCCCGACGTGCGGCACTCGGCGCGCGTGCCGCTCGACTGGACGGGCGTGGCGCTCGCCTCGGTCGCGCTGTTCTTCTTCGTGTTCGCGCTCACCGAGGGCCAGCGCTACGACTGGAACGGCTGGATCTGGGCGTCGTTCGCGGTGGCGGCGGTGGTCTTCGCGGTCTTCCTCACCCAGCAGCGGCGCAGGCAGGACAATGGCCCGCTGGTGCCCTTCTCGCTGCTGCGCAACCGGAACTTCAGCGTGCTGAGCCTCGTCGGCGTGACGGTCTCGATCGGCATGATCGGGCTGTTCCTGCCCATGTCGATCTATCTCCAGTCGGTGCTGGGGTACTCGGCGATCAAGGCGGGCCTCGTGATGGCGCCGTCGTCGATCGTGTCGATGTTCATCGCCCCGTTCGCCGGGCGGATGTCCGACCGCCTCGGCGGCAAGCGCATCCTCATGTTCGGCATGGTCACCTACGGGATCGGGCTGTCCTGGCTGGTCTCGACGGTCGGCCCGCAGACGGAGTGGCAGACGTTCCTCGGGCCCTTCATCGTCGCCGGGATCGGCATCGGCTGCGTCTTCGCGCCCATGTCGACCGAGGCGATGCGCACGGTGCCGCCCGCGCAGGCCGGCGCCGCCGCGGGCGTCAACAACACGCTGCGCCAGCTCGGCTCGGTCCTCGGCAACGCGACGGCGGGCGCGATCCTCCAGAACCGGATGGCCGCCGCGCTCGCCGACACCGCCAGGTCCGCCGCGGCGCAGGTGCCCGAGGCGAATCGGGAGGAGTTCGTGCGGAGCTTCGCGGGCGCGGCCCGGGCCGGTCTGGAGCTGGGCGCGGGTCAGCACACCGGACCGGCGAGCGCGCCGCCGGAGGTCCAGCGGCTCGCCGCCCGCGTCTTCACCGACGCGTTCGTCACCGCGGTGCGGCCGACCATGATCTTCCCCGTGGTGATGATCTTCGTCGGGGCCGCGGCCTGCCTGCTGGTCCGGGACGTCACGGGCCTGGGCGCCGCGCCCGCGCCGAGCGCCGAGAAGTCCTGACCGCTCAGGCCAGGGTCTCCCACCATCCGTCCGGCTCCTGGGGCGCGGACACGTCGATCCGCTCGCCCGGCCGGGGGACGGCGAGGCGCACCCCGTGCAGCTTCGCCTCGGCCTTGACGCGGTTCGGCGGGTCGTTCCAGGCGTGCGGGGCGAGCACGAAGGTGCCCCAGTGCACCGGGATCATCAGCTCGCCGCGCAGGTCGCGGTGGGCGGTGACGCCCTCCTCGGGGGTCATATGGATGTCCGGCCAGGATGCGCTGTAGGCGCCGACCTGGATGAGGGTCACGTCGAACGGGCCGTGCGCGGCGCCGATCCCGGCATAGCCCTCGAAGTAGCCGGAATCCCCGCTGTAGAACACCTTTTTATCCGTGCCCGCCACCACATAGGAGCACCACAGCGTCGGATTCCGCTTGAGCGCCCGGCCCGAGAAGTGGTGCGCCCCCGTCGCGGTGATCCGCAGGCCGGCGACGACGGCCGCCTCGTCCCAGTCGAGTTCGATGATCCGGGACGTGGGCACCCCCCAGCGCTCCAGATGGGCGCCGACGCCGAGCGGGACCACGAACGGGGCGTCCTGCGCGTGCAGGAGCGCCCGCACCGAGGCCACGTCGAGGTGGTCGTAGTGGTCGTGCGTGATCGCGATGACGTCCAGGCGGGGCAGGCCGGTGACCGTGACCGGCACGGGGTGGACCCGTTTGGGCCCGACGAGGGAGCTGGGCGAGCAGCGCTGGGAGAAGACCGGGTCGAACAGCACCCGGCGGCCCTCGATGTCGACCAGCGAGGTGCCGTGCCCGAGCCAGTGCACCGTCAGCGCCTCGGGGTCGCCGAACCTCGGCGTCATCACCGGGACCGGGGTGAGCGGGGTCCGCTGCTCGCGCCGCGCGTACTCGCGGGCGGCCCGCACCGGCTCGGTCGCGGGCGGCTCGTCCCGCAGGTTGTGGAAACTGCCGTCCCGGAAATGCGGCGAGCGCAGGACGCGCGGGCCCGGTTTCAGTGCGCCGAGGGAGCGCGGCACGTCCCGGAAGGCGAGGCCGACCAGCCCAACGGCCGCCGCCGCACCGAGTTCGATCTTCACTGTGACGCCTCCTCGGAGTAGATCCGTCACACGGAGACCTTAACCGGATTCCGTCACTCCATGCCGGACTCCAGGTCGCCCTCGGTTTCCAGGTAGGCCTGGCGGACGCCGGCGAGGACCTCGGGGTCGGGTTCGGCCCACATGCCGCGTGAGGCGGCCTCCAGGAGGCGTTCGGCCATGCCGTGCAGGGCCCACGGGTTCGCCTGGTCGAGGAACGCGCGGTTCTCGGGGTCGAGGATGTAGGTCCGGCCGAGCCGGTCGTACATCCAGTCGGCCACCACGCCGGTGGTGGCGTCGTAACCGAAGAGGTAGTCCACCGTGGCCGCCAGTTCGAAGGCGCCCTTGTACCCGTGCCTTCGCATCGCCGCCAGCCAGCGGGGGTTGACGACCCGGGCGCGGAAGATGCGTGACGTCTCCTCCGTGAGGGACCTCGTGCGGATCGCCTCCGGCCGGGTGCTGTCGCCGATGTACGCGGCCGGAGCCCGTCCGGTGAGCGCGCGCACGGTGGCGACCATGCCTCCGTGGTACTGGAAATAGTCGTCGGAGTCGGCGATGTCGTGCTCGCGGGTGTCGACGTTCTTGGCGGCCACCGCGATGCGGCGATAGGCGGACTCCATGTCGGCGCGCGCGGGCACCCCGTCCAGGTCGCGGCCGTAGGCGAAGCCGCCCCAGACGGCGTAGACCTCGGCGAGGTCCGCTTCGTCACGCCAGTTGCGGCTGTCGATCAGGGGGAGGAGGCCCGCGCCGTAGGCGCCCGGCCGGGAGCCGAACACCCGGAGGGTCGCACGGCGGGCGTCGCCGTGCTCGGCGAGATCGCCGCGCACATGGGCGCTGACGTAGTTGGCCTCGTCGGGCTCATCGAGGTGGGCGACCAGCCTTACGGCGTCGTCCAGCATCGCCACCACGTGCGGGAAGGCGTCCCGGAAGAAACCGGAGATCCTTACCGTCACGTCGATGCGGGGGCGGCCCAGCTCGTCGGCCGGGATCACCTCGAGGCCGGTGACGCGGCGGGACGCGTCGTCCCAGACGGGGCGGACGCCGAGCAGGGCCAGAACCTCGGCGACGTCGTCGCCCGCGGTCCGCATCGCGCTCGTCCCCCACACCGACAGGCCCACGCTCGCCGGCCACTCGCCGTGCTCGGACCGGTAGCGGTCGAGCAGGGAGTCGGCCATCGCCTGGCCCGTCGCCCACGCCAGCCTGCTCGGGATGGCCTTGGGGTCGACGGAGTAGAAGTTCCGGCCCGTCGGCAGCACGTTCACCAGGCCGCGCAGCGGCGACCCGGACGGTCCGGCCGGGACATAGCCGCCGTCCAGGGCGTGCAGGACATGCGTCATCTCGTCGGTCGTGCGGGCCAGGCGCGGCACGACCTCGTCGGCGGCGAACCGCAGCACGGCCTCCACCGCGGCGTCCGCACGGCCCAGCACGTCGCGGACGGCGCCCGCGGGGTCGAGCCAGCCCCCCGCCTCGGCCGCGCGCACGAGACGGGAGGCCAGGTCTTCGGCGGCGTCGGTCTCGGCCCGTCCCGCGGAACCGTCCTCGGCGAGGCCCAGAGCCTCGCGGAGGCCCGGCAGCGACTGCCTGCCCGCCCACATCTGCCGGGCCCGCAGGATCGCCAGGACGAGATTCACGCGGGCCTCGCCCTCGGGCGCCTCGCCCAGCACGTGCAGGCCGTCGCGGATCTGCACGTCCTTGATCTCGCACAGCCAGCCGTCGACGTGCAGGAGGAAGTCGTCGAACTCCGCGTCGTGCGGCCGGTCCGCCAAGCCCAGGTCGTGGTCGAGCTTCGCGGCCTGGATGAGCGTCCAGATCTGGGCGCGGATCGCCGGGAGCTTCGCCGGGTCCATCGCCGCGATGCCCGCGTGCTCGTCGAGGAGCTGCTCCAGCCGGGCGATGTCGCCGTAGCCGTCGGCGCGCGCCATCGGCGGGACGAGGTGGTCCACCAGGACGGCGTGCGCGCGGCGCTTGGCCTGGGTGCCCTCACCCGGGTCGTTGACCAGGAAGGGGTAGATCAAAGGGAGGTCGCCGAGAGCGGCGTCCGGGCCGCAGTCCGCAGACAGGCCCGCGCCCTTGCCGGGCAGCCACTCCAGGTTGCCGTGCTTGCCCACATGCACGATCGCGTGCGCGCCGAAGGAGTCCTGGAGCCATCGGTAGGCCGCCAGGTAGTGGTGGCTGGGGGGCAGGTCGGGGTCGTGGTAGATCGCGATGGGGTTCTCCCCGAACCCCCGCGGAGGCTGCACCATGACCACGACGTTGCCGGCGGTGAGCGCGGCGAGCACGATGTCGCCGTCGTGCACGAACAGGCTCCCCGGCGCCTCGCCCCAGTGCTCGGTCATCGAGGCGCGCAGGTCCGCGGGCAGGGTGGCGAAGAACCTTCCGTAGTCCTCGCCGGAGATGCGCACCGGGTTCGCGGCCAGCGTCTCCTCGGTCAGCCAGTTCTCGTCCTGGCCGCCCGCCGCGATGAGCGCGTGGATCAGCGCGTCGCCGTCCTGCTCGGCCACGCCCGGCAGTTCGCCGACCCGGTAGCCCCGCTCGTCCAGCGCGCGCAGCATCCGGACGACGCTGCGCGGGGTGTCCAGGCCGACCGCGTTGCCGATGCGCGAGTGCTTGGTCGGGTAGGCCGACAGCATCAGCGCGACCCGCTTCTCCGCGGCCGGCACGTGCCGCAGCAGCGCGTGCCGGTGCGCGATCCCCGCGACGCGGGAGGCGCGCTCTTCGTCGGCGACGTAGACGGTCAGGCCGTCCTCGTCGATCTCCTTGAAGGAGAACGGAACGGTGATGATCCGCCCGTCGAACTCGGGGATCGCCACCTGGGAGGCGGCGTCCAAGGGGGAGAGGCCGTCGTCGTTGGCCGCCCACTCGGCGCGGCTGGAGGTCAGGCACAGGCCCTGGAGGATGGGGATGTCGAGGGCTGCGAGCGCGCCCACGTCCCACAGCTCGTCGTCGCCGCCCGCGGACACCGCGCCCGGACGGGTGCCTCCCGCGGCCAGGACCGTCACGATGAGGGCGTCGGCGGAGGCGAGGACGTCGAGCAGGTCGGCAGGGGCCGACCGCAGGGAGGCGCAGTAGACGGGGAGGGGCCTTGCGCCCTTGTCCTCGAGCGCCGTGCACAGCGTCTCGATGAAGGCGGTGTTCCCGGCCGTGTGGTGGGCGCGGTAGTACAGGACCGCGACGACCGGGCCGTCCGACTCGCGCGACGGGCGGTCGAGGACGCCCCACACGGGTGTCTCCCGGGGGGACTCGAAGCCGAAGCCCGTCAGCAGGACGGTGTCGGACAGGAACCGGTACAGCTCGCCGAGGTTGCCTTCGCCACCGTGCGCGAGGTAGGCGTGCGCCTGCGCGGCCACCCCTGACGGGACCGTGGACAGCTCCATCAGCTCGGCGTCCGCGGCCTGCTCTCCGCCGAGGACCACGACCGGGATCCTGCCGGCGAGGAGGGCGTCCAGGCCCTCCTCCCACGCCCGGCGGCCGCCCAGCAGGCGCACCACGACCAGGGAGGCGCCCTCGGTGAGGGCGGGCAGATCGGCGGGGGTGAGACGGGCCGGATTCCCGAGCCTGTAGTCGGCGCCGCAAGCGCGCGCGCTGAGCAGGTCGGTGTCAGAGGTCGAGAGCAGCACGATCGTGCCGCTCTCGAAAGCGGGCGCGCCCATGGCGACGGTCCTCCCTCGGGGTCCGCGCCCCGGTCGTCGGTCGGTCGACGGGCGGGAGTGTCTGACTCTCGGGTGCCTCGCGGCTTCCGATCACAGTTGCGGGACAGCACCGGGTTCGCACCGGTTTCCTCACACGACTCGTCTCAGGTGACATTACCGGTTTCGGGCGGTTCGCTGGCAAGTGGCACCATGGCGCCATGACCACCCGACGTGACCGTCCGGACGCCTGCCCCGGCGCGCTCCGACCGCACACCGCCGCCGACGGCGCCCTCGCGCGGGTCCGGCTGCCGGGCGGTATCGCCACGTCCGCGCAGGTCCGGGCACTCGCCGAGGCCGCCGGCGAGCTCGGCTCCGGCGAGCTCGAACTGACCTCGCGGGCCAACGTCCAGGTGCGCGGCGTCGACCCCGACCGGGTCCCCGAACTCGCCGCCCGCCTCGCCGCGGCGGGCCTCCTGCCGTCCCCCACCCACGAACGGGTGCGCAACATCCTCGCCTCCCCCCTGAGCGCCCTCGGCGTTCCCGCCGGGCCGGGCGACCGCGGCTTGCGCGAAGAACCCGGCGGCCTCATCGGCACTGGCGGACCGGGCGGTCCTGGTGGCCTCACCGGTCCCGGCGACCGCGGCTTGCGCGAAGAACCCGGCGGTCGCCACGGCTCAGGCGGCCCCACCGGTTCCGGCGGTCTCCCCGGTCTCGGTGGCCAGGGTGGGCGCGGAGGCGTCGGCGGCGGGGGTTTCGCCGGGGGAGGGCGGGCCGATGTCGGGGTGCTGGTGGGGGCGCTGGACCGGGCGCTGTGCGCGACGCCCGGCCTGGCGGAGCTGCCCGGCCGGTTCCTGTTCGCCCTGGACGACGGCGGGGACCACCGGCTCCCGCGGGCCGACGTCTCGGCCCGCGCCCTCGGGCCGGACACCTTCGTGCTCCACCTGGCCGGAGCCTCCACCGGACTGGCGGTCGGCGCTGCGGACGTCGTGCCCGCGCTGCTCGCCTCCGCCGAGGCATTCCTCGTCGAGCGGGCGGTCCTGGGATCCACCGCGTGGCGGCTCACGGAGCTGCCCGAAGCCGTCCCGGGCGTCGTGCGCGCGCTGGGAGACCTGTCCTTCGTGACGCGTGGGCTTCCCGAAGACCCGGCACAGAGCGCGGACGCCGGGCCGGTCCCGGTGGGCCGCGTGGCCGACGGCGTCTGGGTGGCCGGAGCTCCCCTCGGCCGCCTTTCCGTCGCCCAAGCCGAGGCGCTCACCGCGTGGGAGCGGATCGTCGTGACGCCTTGGCGCAGCGTCGTCGTGACGGGCGGACCTGAGATCGTCGAAGAACTCGCGCGTCACGGGTTCGTCGTGGACCCGCGTGACGCCCTCGCCGGGGTGACCGCGTGCACGGGACGTCCAGGTTGCGGCAAGGCTCTCGCCGACGTCCGGGCCGACGCGCTCGCGGTCATGACCGCGGGCCGGGAGCGGGTGCACTGGTCCGGATGCGACCGCCGCTGCGGAAGGCCCGAGGGCTCCGTCGTGGACGTCGTCGCGGTGCCCGATGGCTACCGGGTGTCCGAAGGGCCGGTACTGTCCTCGCTCGTGACGGCGGGGGCCGCCGTCACGGCGGCACGAAGGGGCTGAGTGATGGACTACATCCGCGACGGCGCGGAGATCTACCGGCGGTCGTTCGCGACGATCCGCGCCGAGGCGGACCTCGCGGGGCTGCCGGACGACGTGGCCCGCGTCATCGTCCGCATGATCCACACCTGCGGCATGACCGACCTCGTCGGCGACGTCGCCTGGTCGCCCGGCGCGGTCGCGTCCGGCAGGGCCGCGCTGCTCGGCGGCGCGCCCGTGCTCTGCGACGCCAAGATGGTCGCCTCCGGCATCACCCGCCGCAGGCTGCCCGCCGACAACGCGATCGTCTGCACGCTCGACGACCCGTCCGTGCCCGCCCTGGCCGCCCGCCTCGGCAATACGCGCAGCGCCGCCGCACTCGACCTGTGGGGCGACCGCCTGGAGGGCGCGGTCGTGGCCATCGGCAACGCGCCGACCGCGCTGTTCCGGCTCCTTGAGCTCATCGAGGCGGGCGCCGGACGGCCCGCCCTCGTCATCGGCGTGCCCGTCGGGTTCATCGGCGCCGCCGAGTCCAAGCAGGCGCTCGCAGCGAGCGACCTGCCTTACGTCGTCGTCCACGGAAGGCGCGGCGGCAGCGCCATGGCCGTCGCCGCCGTCAACGCCATCGCCAGCGAGGAGGAGTGATGCGCACCGGCAAGCTCTACGGGGTGGGCCTGGGGCCGGGAGACCCCGAACTGGTGACGGTCAAGGCCGCCCGGCTCATCGGCTCGGCGGAGGTGATCGCCTACCACGCCGCGCGGCACGGGCGCAGCATCGCCAGGTCCGTCGCCGCCCCCTATCTGCGGCCCGGCCAGGTCGAGGAGCTCCTGCTCTACCCCGTCACCACGGAGACGACCGATCATCCCGGCGGCTACAGGGGCGCGCTGGAGGAGTTCTACGAGGAGTGCGCCATAAGGCTGGCCGCCCATCTGGACGCCGGACGCGATGTCGTGGTGCTCGCCGAAGGAGACCCGCTCTTCTACGGCTCGTACATGCACCTCCACAAGCGGCTCGCGCACACCTACGAGGCCGAGGTCGTGCCCGGGGTCACCTCCGTGAGCGGCGCCTCCGCGGCGCTGGGCAAGCCCCTGGTGGAAGGCGAAGAGACCCTGACGGTCCTACCGGGCACCCTGCCCGAGGACACCCTCGCCGCGCACCTGTCCGGCGGCGACGCCGTCGCGGTGCTCAAGCTCGGCAGGACGTTCCCCAAGGTCCGGGCCGCGCTCGAGCGCGCCGGACGGCTCGACGAGGCCTGGTACGTGGAGCGCGCGACCACCGGGGCCGAACGGATCGAACGCCTCGCCGACGTCGACCCGGCCTCCGCCCCGTACTTCTCCCTCGCGCTCCTGCCCAGCCCGATGAACGAGCACGTGCCCGTCCGGCAGGAACTGACGCCGTCACGCGCGGCCAAGGGCGCCGGCGAAGTCGTCGTCGTAGGGCTCGGGCCCGCAGGACGCCCGTGGCTGACCCCCGAGGCGCAGGACGCGCTCGCCGCCGCGGACACCCTCATCGGCTACGGCCCCTACCTGGACCGCGTCCCCCCGAACCCGAGGCAGCGCCGCTTCCCGACCGACAACCGCGTCGAGGCCGAACGCGCGGCCCACGCGCTGGAACTCGCCCTCGAAGGCGCGCGCGTGGCCGTCGTGTCCTCGGGCGATCCGGGCGTCTTCGCCATGGCGAGCGCCGTCCTGGAGGTCGCGGAGGAGGAGCGGTTCGCGGGCGTGCCCGTCCGGGTCGTGCCGGGCCTCACCGCCGCGCAGGCCGTCGCGTCCCGCGTGGGGGCGCCGCTCGGCCACGACTTCTGCGTCATCTCGCTGTCGGACATCCTGAAGCCGTGGGAGGTCGTCGCGGAGCGACTCACCGCCGCGGCCCGGGCGGACCTGGTCGTCGCGCTGTACAACCCGGCGTCGAAGACCCGCCGCGAGCAGATCGAGAAGACCCGGGCGCTGTTCCTCGAGCACCGCGCGCCGACGACCCCGGTCGTCCTCGGCAGGGACGTCGGCGGCCCGGGGGAGCGCCTCACCGTGACCACCCTCGCCGACTTCGTCCCGGCCGACGTGGACATGCGCACCCTGGTGATCATCGGTTCGTCGACGACCCGCGCGGTCGACCGGCCGGGCGGCCCCGTCGTCTACACGCCGCGCCGCTACCCGGCCTGAGCACCGGCGTGGGTCAGCTCCCGCGGACCCACGCCGCCGCCTCCTCCACGGTGGAGACGACGGGCAGGCCCTCGGGCAGCGCAGGACGGCGCACGAGCAGGACCGGCAAGGAGAGCGCCCGGGACGCGGCGAGCTTCGCCGACGTCATGGGCCCGCCGCTGTCCTTGGTCACCAGGACGTCCACGCCGTGCTCGCGCATGAGGGCGAGCTCGCCGTCGAACGTGAAGGGCCCGCGGTCCAGCACGACGTGGAGGCCGCGCGGTACGGGCGGGGCGGGGGCGTCCACCGAACGGGCGAGGAACCACAGGTCGTCCAGGTGGGCGAACTCGCCGATCGTCTGGCGGCCCGTGGTGAGGAAGACCCGGCTCCCGAGGTCCGGAAGCATCCTGACCGCCTCGGCGACGTCCGCCGCCCAGTGCCAGCGGTCGCCCTCCACCGGGTGCCATCCGGGCCTGCGCAGCACGAGCAACGGCACGCCCGTACGGGCGGCGGCCTCCGCGGCGGAAGCCGTCATCCCCGACGCGAACGGGTGGGTGGCGTCCACGACGAGGTCGATGCCTTCGTCCCGCAGCCAGGCCGCCAGCCCGTCCGCGCCGCCGAACCCGCCGGTCCTGACCTCGCCCGACGGCAGGGCCGGTTGGGCGACCCGCCCTGCGAGGGAGGACACTGTCCGCAGGCGGGGCACGGCGGAGAGCACGTCAGCCAGCCGCCTGGCTTCGCCCGTTCCACCGAGCACGAGTACGGATCTCATGTCCTCAACCCAATCAGGCCTGCGCTACGGATGGACCACCGGAGCCTGCGCCACGGCCGCCACCACGGCGGCGTACACGGCGCTGCTGACCGGGGAGTTCCCCGACCCGGTGGAGATCGTGCTGCCCCGGGGGCAGCGCCCGGCGTTCGCGCTCGACCGCGAGGAACTCGCCCCGGGCCGGGCGATGGCGGGCGTCGTCAAGGACGCCGGAGACGATCCCGACGTGACGCACGGGGCCGTCGTCATGGCCACGGTCCGCCTCGGGGAGCCCGGGACGGGCGTGCGGTTCGCGGCGGGACCCGGTGTCGGGACCGTCACCAAGCCGGGGCTTCCGCTGGCCGTCGGCGAACCCGCGATCAACCCCGTGCCGCGCAAGATGATGACCGAACACGTCGCGGAGACGGCCGCCCGGTACGGAGGCACGGGGGACGTCGAGGTGGAGGTGTCCATCGAGAACGGCGAAGAGATCGCGCGCAAGACGTGGAACCCCCGGCTCGGCATCCTCGGCGGCCTGTCCGTGCTCGGCACCACGGGCGTCGTCGTGCCCTACTCCTGCTCGGCCTGGATCGACAGCATCCGCCGGGGCGTGGACGTCGCCCGCGCCCTCGGCCACGAGCACGTCGCGGGATGTACCGGGAGCACCTCCGAGCAGGTCGTGCGCGGCCTCTACGGGCTGCCCGACGAGGCGCTCCTGGACATGGGCGACTTCGCCGGAGCGGTCCTGAAATACCTGCGCCGCCACCCCGTCCCGCGCCTCACCATCGCGGGCGGCATCGGCAAACTCGCCAAACTCGCCGACGGCCACCTCGACCTGCACTCCAGCCGCTCCCAGGTCGACAAGGACTTCCTCGCCCGCCTGGCCGCCGACGCCGGCGCCACCGACGCCCTGGCGGCCCGCCTGACCCACGCCAACACCGCCCTCGCCGCCCTCCAGCTCTGCCAGGAGGCCGACATCCCCTTGGGCGACCTCGTCGCCCGCCACGCCCGCCGGACCGCCCTCTCTGTCCTCCGCGAAGCCCCCGTGGCCGTCGACGTCGTCGTCATCGACCGAGCCGGAACCATCGTGGGAAGAGCCTGAGCGTGCTTTTCGGCCCCGTGTTCGGCCCCGTGTTCGGCCCCGTGTTCGGCGGGGTGTCCGGCCAGGGCTGCGGCGGAGCCGTGGCCGGACGCGGCCGGGGCGGTCAGTGGCGGGGGCGGGCGGTCGAGTACAGGTGGCTGTCGGGGAAGTCGTGGGCGGTGAGGACCTGGCCGACGATGATGACGGCGGTGCGCTTGATGCCCGCCTCGTGGACGAGGGCGGGCAGGTCGGCGAGGCGGCCGCGCAGGATGACCTCCGCGGGGCGCGAGGCGTGGGCGACGACGGCGGCGGGGCAGTCCGGGCCATAGGAGGGCACCAGGTCGGCCACCACCTCGTCGATCCGCTGCACGGCGAGGTGCAGCACCATCGTCGAGCGGCTGCGCGCGAGCGAAGGCAGGTCCTCGCCTTCGGGCATCGGAGTGGCGCGCGCGGAGGTCCGCGTGAGGACGACGGTCTGGCCCACGCCGGGAACCGTCAGCTCCCGGCGCAGGGAGGCGGCCGCCGCGGCGAACGCCGGTACGCCCGGCACGACCTCATAGGGGACGCCCGCGGCGTCGAGGCGGCGCATCTGCTCGGCCATCGCGCTGAACACCGAGGGGTCGCCCGAGTGCAGGCGGGCGACGTCCAGTCCCGCCGCGTGGGCGGCGGTCAGTTCGGCGAGGATCCGGTCGAGGTCGAGATCCGCGGTGTCCACCTTGCGCGCCCCGTCCGGGCAGTCCTCCAGCAGCTCCGGCGGCACGAGAGCCCCCGCGTACAGGCAGACCGGGGCCTTCGCGATGATCCGCTGGGCGCGCACGGTGATGAGGTCGGGCGCGCCGGGCCCTGCCCCGATGAAGTAGACCGTCACTTGACGGTGCCGATCACCCGGTCGATCGCGATCTCGATGACCACGCGGTTCGGGTTCACGCGCGGTTCGCGGTAGCGCTCGGTGTAGCGGCGCACCGCGTCGGCCACCGCGGCCCCGTCCGCCAGAACCGAGGAGACGCCCTCCAACGTGGTGTACCTGCCCTTGTCGACCTGGCAGACGACGGCGCGGGCACCGGGCAGCGCGGCGTTGCGCGCCTTGCGCGATCCGCCGTCGCAGATCACCCGGGCGACGCCCGCCTCCGGGTCGAGGGTCACGCCCACGGGGACGACGTGAGGGGTCCCGTCCGGCCGCAGCGTCGTCAAGGTGCAGATGTGGTACTCCCGCCAGAACTCGACGGCCTCCGGACCGAACTCGACCACGTTGCGAACCCCCTGCGACTGAACCTGCTCTGCTGCCGCGGACCTCGCCGCGGACGCGTCACACCCTAGCTTTCCTCGGCTTCCGGGTGCCGGGCGCCTCCCCGGCCGGGCGGCGCGGGGCGACCGGCGAACAGCGCGGCCGACGATGACTTCCTGTGCGAGAAAGACCGCAGAAAGTTATCCACAGTTACCTAGGGGCGGGGCCCTGGCCTGGAGCTGGGCAAACGGGCCCAGCTAGGGGCGCACGTTAGTGCACACGGGTGCACGGTGACCAACGTGCGTGCACGGGGGTGGGTGTAAGGGTTACACCGCCGTACATGTGCGCGGCCCGTCACCTGGTGACCCTGCTCTCACCTGGGGTGACCTTCTACTGGGGTGACCGCCTGCGGCCATGTGTGCTTTTGGGTTTGCGTGTTGGGGCACTAGGTGGGTGCTGGGTAAGCAATCCAGCGCACACCTTCGGCGAAGGGGGCGGCGATGCCGCTACGGTTCCTCGGAAAAGAGACGATCGACGGTGGGTCGCCGACCCTCTACGACCACGGAGACACCTGGGTGATTCAGGGCTATATCGTCCTGAACATGGCGGCCCTGGCACACTTCGAGCTAGAAGACGGCGAAGCTCTGGTGGAAGTGCACAAGACGCTGATGGACCATCTGCCGGACGGCGTGCGCCTGCGGCCCGGCTGCCACATGCTGTTCGACACCGGGACCATGTACGTGTTGAAGGGGCCGAAGGTCACCGACCCCGCCGTCTTGGCGCAACTCCACCTGCCCGACCACGAGACCGTCATCGAAGTGCCCAAGGACGACCTCACGGAGGCAGTTGATGGAGTGGACCGCAGGACCGCCCACGTTTGAACAGTGGACCCAGATGTTCCGCGAGTGCACCAGGTCGGCCGTCCACTTGGAGATGCGGGACACCTACTGGGTGTCCAGCGAAGACGCCCTGTTCAACGCTTGGAAGGCCGGGCACCGCGACGACCCGGAAGACCGGGCGTCTTGGTGGCGGCCCTGGCTCGGGTTGGTCGAGGAGGCCGTCAGCAGGGGCGTCGAGGTGCGGCGGGCGCGCATCGTGTCCGAACCGGTCACCGAGTACATCCGATTCGAGTACGACATGACGTTCACCAACGTCCTGGCGGGCGAACAGGTGCGCTGGCTCCCTCGGCGAAAGGCCGCTCCGCTGGCGCTGCCCGGCTGTGACTTCTGGCTCCTCGACGGCGAGCGCGTCATGTTCAACCACTTCAACGGCGTAGGCGACTGGGCCGGGGTCGAGTGGACGAAGGACCCGGAGATCACCGACCTGTGTAGTTCGGCGTTCGACGCGGTCTGGCATCTGGCTACGGCCCACGAGGAGTACCGGACCGCTTGAAGCCAGCTCCTCTCCGTCCCCGCCGGCCTCCGGTGACTCCGCCCTCGTCCGCCGTAGAGCGCGCCCGCAGAGCCCTCGGCGCGCGCCTGCGCGAGATCCGAACCGACGCCAGCCTGTCAGGCCGCGACCTCGGCCGTCTGGCAGGCTGGCACTCTTCCAAGATCAGCAAGATCGAATACGGCAGGCAGGTACCCAGCGAAGCCGACCTTCGCATCTGGTGCCTGCACTGCGGCGTGGAGGACCAAGCGGCCGACCTCGTCGAGTCGCTGCGCGCCATCGACGAGATGTACACCGAGTGGCGCAGAGTTCAGCGCACGGGGATGCGCAAGCACCAGCAATCAGCCGTCCCCCTGTACGAGCGCACGGCCCGGTTCCGCATCTACGAGCCGTCGCTCGTCCCCGGCCTGTTCCAGACCCGCGAGTACGCCCACGCCCTCATGAGCGCGGTCATCACGTTCCGAGGCATCCCCGACGACGCCGACGAAGCGGTCGCGGCCCGTATGGATCGCCAGAAGGTCGTCAAAGCCGGAGTCCACAGGTTCGCCGTCGTCCTCGAAGAAGCGGCCCTCCGTGCCCGCATCGGCGGTGCTGACGTCATGGCGGGGCAGCTCGGCCACCTGCTCACGCTGGCCTCTCAACCGAACGTCAGCCTCGGCATCATCCCGGCGAGCATCGACCGCGTCATCTGGCCCATGTCCGGCTTCTGGATCTTCGATGAAGGGCGCGTCCTGGTCGAGACGCCCTCCGCCGAGCTCGCCATCACCCAGCCCCGCGAGATCGGCATCTACACGAAGGCGTTTGCCGAGCTAAGCGAAAGCGCGGTCTACGGGCCGCGAGCTCGATCCCTGATCACCGGGGCTTTGGAGGCATTGGACGCCCCGCCGAATTGACGAGCAAACTGACGCACACTGCTGGGACCAAGCCGACCACGAGACCTAGCTTGCGGGTAAGCCAAAGTGCCTACCGTCAAGGAGATCCCCGTGACGTTCTTGGACAGGCCGCTGGAGCGGCCATCGACCAACCCGCGCGGAAGCAGCGACCTCGCCAGGCTCGGTGTTCTGCTGCAGGACGCGGGTCTGATCATCGAGCTGGGGGAGCGTGAGGGGGCTTCCAGCCTGCGCGTGCATAACCCGAAGCGGCCCGAGCTGTCCTGCCGGGTCGTGGTGCGGGAGCACCCGGAGCAGGGAGCGTCGTGGTTCTGGTACTCCTCGTGGAACGGCTCGATCTGCCCCGTGGGCAACCTGGAGGCGGCCAGCCGGGACGTACAGGGCTGGTTGTTCCAGAACCGGCAGGTGGCTGGCCGTGGCGCTTGACCGCAGACGAAGCCGCGAGGCGCTGGACGGGACGGTCGTCCCGGGGGACCGGCCGGATGAGACCGTTCCCATGGTCGCGCCTGAGGCCGCTGCGCTGTTCCAACTCGGGAACCTGCTGGAGGGCCAAGGGTTCGTGGTCCGGCGGATGTCCAAGGGGCTGATGGTCGGTCCCCCGGGGGCAATTCCGCCCGTGGTGGTGGAGGTCTGGTGCGGGCCTCGTGCCGACGACGGCGGTAGGTTGTGGTTCACCTTCGCCGGGGGCAAGCCGCTCGCTGAAGCCGAGGACGTCACCGGCGCGCTGATGGCGATCAAGGCAGCTCTTGGGGGCGAGTGATGAGCCCCGGCGAGGTCACCGCGTGGTTGGCCCGGCTGCGGGACCGCTTCACCAGTTGGGGGATCATCTACGACCCGTGGCGCGGTGACTGGCTGGCCGTCCGGGGGCGCAGCGAGTTCTATCGTGCGACTGCTCCTCAAGACCTTCTCGGGGTGCTGGAGGCTTCCCCGTCGGGAGGAGAGGCAGGGCGGTGGTCGGGCTCTTCCCTGGCTGCCTGAACATCGTCCCGGTGCGTTCGGCGGCCCGGCTCCCAGGTGGGAAGCCGGGCCGCCGACTGCGTGGGGCTACTCCTGCTCGGTGGGCTTGCAGGTGCCACACCAGTCGGCTGAGGACTTCGCCGCTGCGTACGCCTGCGCGTAGGTGGCGAAGTGCTGGTGCTGCTCGTGGGTGACGCACCGGGCGGCGTAGTTCAGCGGCTTGCCGTCGCCTTCGGCGGGGGCGATGGCGTCGGCGGGGGCGTCGGCGGCGCGCAGGTCGAGGACCTGGACGCGGCTGCCGGTGGCGCGGCGGGTGCGGTCCTTGCGGATGTAGGGCTGCGGGGCCTTGACCGTGGCGGCCGGGGCCGGTGCGGTGGGGGTGGCCTGGTCGGGCGCGGGCGACCCCGTGGCGGCCGGTGCGGGGGCGGGGGCGGCGGCCGGGGTGTTGGCCTTGCCGGTGGTGGTGCGCGGGGCCTGCGGGCGCTTGGTGGTCGCGGCCTTGGCGGTGGTGGTGCGGTTGGTGGTGGCCATCGTGGTGCCTTTCGTCGGGTGGTTGGTGCGTGACCACCCTCAATCCAGGCATCGGGCACCTCCAAGAAGCCCGCCATCGGCGAAGACGCCGCAGCGGGCGGGCATCCTCGCCGATGGGGTCCGGGTTCACCCCGCCGGCTACACCGGTGAGGCGTGCGCCACATTGCCGCGGAGCAGGGCGGCTAGATCGGCGTGTGCCTGGTCGCGGCGGGCGCAGGCGTCTTGCCATTGCCGCACGTCGTCCTCGGGGGTGCCGATCAGCCCGGCCAGCGGGTCTTGCCCGGTGACCGCCGCGTGCCAGGCCGACACGGCGCGCTCGGCCCGGCGAAGCCGCCTGCGCGCGGCCCGGATGTTCTGCTCGGTGCGCCGCTTGCACGCGGGCGAGCAGTAGCGGCGGGGCCGTCCCGTCGCCGGTTGGACGGCCGGGTTGCCGCAGGTGCGGCAGGGAAACGTTTCACCGGTCACTTTCGCCTCCTGGCGGGTCTTCAAAGGCTTGGCACGCACATGCGGGCCTACCCGCCGGTGAGCCAGCAGGACGAGGAGGGGGTGACTCCCCACCCCTTCGCAGGGGCATCGCCGGGGGTGGTGCCTGGTTGCCGGGGGTGGGGATGCGCGGGTCAGGTGCCGTAGGTCAGCTTGACCACGCGGGCGGGGTCGAGGACGGCCCAGATGGCGCGCAGGGTGGTGCGGACGGCGATGCTGTCGGAGTCGAAGTAGTGGTCGTTGGAGACAGCGATGGTGGCGTCTTCGCGCAAGACGGTGACGACGGCGGTCTTGTCCCACAGGCCGATGGTGTCGGGCGGGCAGACGGGGTCCAGGGTGACCGGGACGCCGTGCAGGGTGCGGGCGAACGCGGAGGCGGGGGCTTCGGCCGGTGCCCCGAGGAGGCTCTGGTTGGACCCGGCGGCGGTCTTGAGCTTGACCAGCGCGGAGAACGTCTTGGGTGCCATGACGAGCTGGCTGGCGTTGCCGCCCGCGTCTTGGACGGTGGCGATGGCGTCGGCGAGCGGGTCGAGGTTGCCGGTGATCTGGCCGCCGTCGATGATCCCGGCGGTGGCCAGGACGCCGCGCGGGGGAAGGCCGGTGCCGGGTGCGTTGAGGAACGCGGTGTCGAGGGTCTTGCGGACGCTGCGAGCGATGGACTGGCCGACGAGTTCGACCGCGCCGGGGGTGGAGTCGCCTGCCAGCTCGCGCGACAGCTTCGACAGGGCGGCGATCTTGACCGGGCGGAGCTTGAGGGTGAGGACCTCGGGTTCTCCGGTCGGCAGTTCCTCGCCCTCGGCAACGAATGCGGTCGGCACGTCAGTGCCCAGGTAGGGGACGTGGGTCTCGGCGGTGTTGGTCCGTAGGACGGTGGCGGTGGTCAGGGCGGTGGAGATGCGTTCCAGCGGGCCGAGGACGAGCGCGGCCTGACCGGACGGGGTGAGGGAGACGCCGGTGGGCGCGGAGGAGGTGAGCAGCGGAGCCAAAGGAGGGGCCTCCAGGCGGAGGCACACGCGCCGCGCACGAGGGGGCGGTGTGCACTGCGGAGGCGGGAGAGCGCTGCTCGATCCCGCTGGCCCGCCTGGGGCCCGGTACGTGAGGGGCGGGGTCCGGCACGGCCGGAGGACACCGCCCTCACGTACCAGGCTACCGCGTGCCGATCACTGCGCTGACCTGCGGATGAACGAGGCGAAATCGGCGACCGGATCGGGGTCGTTCCCGGCTCCGCCGAGCCCGACCTCCCTCGCGGTCGGGATGACCTGCCGCTGCCAGTGCGGGTGTTCGGCCAGGACGGCTTCCACGGCGGTGGAGACCTTCGCAGCGTCCACGGTTCCGTTGTCGGTGAGCATGTCAGCTACCGTCAGCGTCCCGGCCCGCCACAGGTCGGCGGGGTCGGCCAGCCGTTCGCCCGCGAGCCGGGCGACTTCGGCGCGCTGGAGTGCTTCGACCTGCCCCGTCAGGCGCTCGCGGTCGGTCTCGGCCTCGCGCAGCGCACGCCGGTACCGGGCGGCCTCGCTGCGGAGCTTGTCCGGACCACCCGTCTCGGGCACGGCCTCAGGCGCGCCGGCCGGTTCGGTGACGGTCTCGGTGATGGGTTCGGGGGTGGGCGCGTCGGTCATCGTTCCTGCTTTCGCTGCGTACTGATCATGAAGTGGGTTCGTAGGCGGTCATGCCGCGTCGGCACAGCGCGCACTCGGCGGCGTTGGCCGCTCCGTGCCCGCACTGTCCCGGCGCGATCGCCTCGGACGGCGGACGTTCGGACGGGCGGACGGCGGGCGGCGCGTACAGGGCGGGGTCCTTGCGGATCGCGGTCGTGACGTACCGGAGCGGGTGCCGTACCTCGCGGCCGTCGAGGATCTGCCTGCACACCTTGCGGGCGTGCTCACGGCTCGCGGGCCGCCCGCACACTTCGCCGATCACCTCGGCAACCGCCGCTATCAGGTCGGTCTCGTCGTGCCGCGCAGCAGGATCGTCCTCCCGTCCATCCGGCTCCCCCCGGTCGGTGGGGGGTGAGGGGGGAGGATCGTCCTTCGGACTGGAAGAGGAACCGGAAGAGGAAGAGGTATCCAGGACACCGGCGGGACTCCCAGAGGGCGTCCGGGGTGCGTCCCCCGGGGCGTCTCGGCGGGTGTCCCCCGGGGACACATCCGGGGCGTTTTCGCCTCTGGCCTGCGGCTTCTTGTCTCCTCGCTGATTTTCCTTCTTGGCTCTCCACGCCGCGCGCTCGCCCTCGACGTCCTTCTTGAGTTTCTGCGCGGGTGCCCAATGGATGAACTTGTAGCCGTCTCTGGTGCGCTTCCACACCTTGCGGCGGATCAGCTCCTCGACGGCGCGCTCGGGGTCCTCGCACAGCCGCGAGGGCATCGTCTCCGGGACACGCCCGTCGGTCAGTTTCTCCGCGCACCACGAACCGGCCTTCACCCACAGCGCGACCGCGCAGTCAGGGGCGTCGAACATGTCGAGGCTGGAGTGGAAGCCGTCATCCACCCTGAACCAGACCATCAGCAGCGGCCCGCATGGCGGGGACCGGATACGCTGGTGGGGAGCATCGTGTGAGGGGCCGTCCGGGATGTGGGTTCCGGGCGGCCTTGTCGTTGAGTCATGCGTTCCTCGTGCAAGAGCAAGGGTGCGGCACCCGAGTCCCGGGGCCGACCCGGCGTGCGAGTTGGCTGGTGTCTCGGGCTCCGCACCCCTGGTGCGCTCCCCGTGGCGGATGAACCCCCGCGCGCCGCCTGGACTACGCGGGCCGCCAACGACAGATCGTGAGTTGTGAGTCGAGCAGAGGAAGTCAGGCCGCGTCGCGGCGGCTGGCCCACTGGGTCGCGAAGACCTGCTCGATGCGGTCCAGGTCCGCGCGCCGGTAGACGTAGCGGTGCCCGAACTTCAGCCAGCCGGTCAGCTTCCCGGCCCGGCGCAAGGTGCCCAGGTAGTTCTGGGACACCCCGAACCGCTCGGTCAGCTCCTTCTCGGTGATGTACAGATCCGGGTCGGGCAGCGGCATGGAAATCTCCTTCTCAACAGATCCCGGGCAGGTCGGGAGGGGCCGCCCTGGGGGTCCTTCGGCAGCGACTCGATATCTGCCGGGAACAGTTCTAGAACATCCGAAACCTCCTGTCACCTGCGACTTTGCAGGTTTCATCCCCTTCATCCCCCATTCTTTGCGAGGTAGAAGCCTAGAAAGTCGTCAACCGCTTACTGACACAAGCCACGACGACACAAGGGATCCGGCGATTTCACCCTCAGACCAATGTCAAGGAAATGGCTTCATCGGCCGAGCCGGAATTCCGGGCCAAATGTGACTCAGCTCACATAGATAGGGTGCGGGGTCGAGCAGGCCCCGCACCCACACGACCAGCCGGTCAGGCCGCCAGAGCGAGTTCCGAGGCGCGCCAGCACATCCCGCCCACGTACGGGCGGATGTTCTCGACCTGCTTGGCGGTGAGCTTCACGTACGCCTTGGTCGCGCCGGTGTGGCGGGCATGGCCGAGCAGGAGCTTCAGCGAGCGCTCGGGGATCTCGCGGTCCTCCATGGCGGTGGCGAACCCGCGCCGGAACCCGTGGAACCCGAACTGCTCGGCGTACCCGTGAAGCTTCTTGGCCAGCTCCAGCGTGTGACGCAGGAGCCGCCGCGCGACCGAGCTGTAGACCCTGCGGCCCGCGCCGGTGACGAACAGCGGCTCGGAAGCGAACCGGCCCCGGGTCCGCGCCCGCAGCATCACCACCAACGGGTCGTCGTCGGCGGCGGGAAGCGGGATGTCGCGGAAGGCGTACCGGGACTTGCCCTTGTCCTTCGCGACGCCCACGTGCAGACGGATCACCTGCTTGACCACAACCACGCGCCGCTTCCAGTCCACCGACCCCACATCGAGCGCGGCGGCCTCCTGCCAGCGCAGACCCGTCCCGTACAGCAGGGTGAAGAAGTCCCCCGCCAGCCCGTCCGGGTCGAGAACCTTCCCGTCGTCGTCGGGCTCGGCGATCGCGTAGCCGCAGTCCAGGAACATCGGGGCGTCATCGGGCAGGAGCGCGCCCTGCTCGCGGGTCTCCTGGGACAGTTCCTGCGCGGTGATCTCGCAGGGGTTCGCGCGCTCGCGCCACTCGTTCCCGATCGCCCACTTGAAGATCGGGTACAGAACGCTGGAGTGCATCTTGCGCAGCGACCCAGGCGTACGCCGCTTCCCTGCCCGCTCCAGCACCGCCCGGATGTGCGGGGGCCGCACCTCGTTGATGTCCATGCCGCCGATCTCCGGCAGCACATACAAGCGGAGGTCACGCTCGTACCCCTCGATGGTGCCCGGCGCCAGCCCCTTCTTCTTCTTCATCACTATGTAGTCGTTGGCGACCTTGCGGAACGTCCGGCCTCCCGCCACCGGGGCCACGACCGCACGCGGGTCCACCATCCCGCCCGCCAGCAGCGCCGCCTTGAACGCCACGACTTCATCACGGGTGTCGGCGGTGAACGACTTGGAGCCGTTGTTCCACCGCATCCGCCACTTGCCGTTCGGCAACTTGTTGATCTTCGGGTCCTGCGCCACTCCGGCCTCCTAGCCAACGAGCGGGCGACCCCTCCCACACCACATACTCCCAGCTCAGGCGGGTTATCCCGAACCGGCCGGTGTACGCGCGGTGTAAGCAAGGCTCGCCCACTTACGTAAGGCCAGGCCAGGGCCCCGCAAGCGGGTTATCCACAGATAAACGATGACTCCCAGGCGGCTCCGGATGATCTCCGGGGCCGCTTCCTCGCTTCTGGGGGGTGGTGCTGACCTGCGGATTCGGGTCGTGGTGGCGTGATCTTGTCCGGTGGCGTCCGGCTGGTGATGGTTGTGATCAGCTGTTCGGGGGCCATAGAGGGGCCAATGGTCAGGGCGTTTTGCCTGGTCAGCGGACGCGTGGTGCACGAGTTTCGATCACTCGCCCGGGTGGTGGGGAGTCTTTTTCTGGCGTCTGTGGTGGAGAGGCCGGCAGAGCCGTGATCTTGGGCTCTGCCTGCCGTCGGGTGTGTGCCGGGGCGCGCTGGGTGGGGTTGGGCGCGCTGGATGGCGCGTTGGTGCGGGGAGGGTCGCGCGCCCGGTCCCTGAGTGGGTAGGCGGCCGAATGGGCCGGATGTGGGGCCGGGGGTGCGGGGGCGGGAGCCCCTGCTGGTGGTCGGATTCCTGTACCGGTGAAGGGTGCGCGGTGGTGTGGTGCGGGTGCGGGCTGGGCGGCACCCGGTGACCGGTGGGAGCGCCTGGAGCGGTCCGCCTATCGGTAAACCGGAGCCCCCTCGGGCTGCGGGTTGTGGGATCGCCCTGGCCGTCGCTGCGGGGTGGTCGTCGGCGATCCCGTGGGGTGGCGGGTGCGGCGGCGGGTGCGGCGGCGGGGCGGGCGTCGCGTGCCGGGCGGCCGCTCGCCATCGCTGCCTTGGGGTCGGGTTCCGTTGATCGCTTCGGGGGACAATCGGGGGTGTGCCTTGGCGCGGTTGTTGCGCTGGGCGGTGGTCGTGGTTCGCCAGTGGAGACCGGTGGTTCGTCGTCTCGGAGGTGGCAGTGTCGTCGGAGCAGGAGTTCAGGGTGATGTTCAAGGGCCCTCAGTGGGTGGGGGGTGAGCAACTGGTGCATGGGGCGGTGCGGCTGGATCACGTGATCGGGTTGAGGGGCGGTGAGCGGGTCTTGAACGTCGCGGCGTCGGATCTGTCGATCCTGACGAGCGGGGACCTTCCGGCGAACCTCGTGGCGGCTATCCGGACGGTGCAGCCTCGGGCCTATTCGGCGTGGACGGCCGATGAGGAGGCGGCGTTGCGGGAGATGTGGGAGCGGGGTGCGGAGATCCCGGCGATGGTGTCGGCGCTGGGGCGGCGGTGGTCGGGGATCAAGGCGCGGGCTAAGAAGCTCGGTCTGCCGCCTAGGGCCGGTTCGGGGACTCCTTGATTCTTAGAAGGGATTCGTCACACGCTCGCCGGATGCTTGAAGGAGGACCACCAGGGACTCGGCGTGCCCGGTTTCAAGCAGGAGGACGGCGGTCATCTCCCAGTCCTCGGGAGTGGTCAGGCGGCCCACCGCGTAGGCGAACCACTGCGGGTTGGTCGGCTCACGCAGGACGGCCGCGTTGCACGCGGACCTGACGTTGGTGGGGAGACTCATGGTGCCCTCCTGGTGTAGTGGATGAGCTCCGCTCAGCCCAAGGAGGGACCGGAGTCCAGGATGAGCGAAGCTCACCGCGAAGCGGCACAGAATGTGTCCTTGACGCAGGGAGTGAGTTGGGCTCGCCTCGGCGATCCACGTAGCCGGGAGGGCACCATGATCCCCGCCGAG
The DNA here is from genome assembly GCF_003751225.1 of Actinocorallia herbida. Taxonomy (NCBI): domain Bacteria; kingdom Bacillati; phylum Actinomycetota; class Actinomycetes; order Streptosporangiales; family Thermomonosporaceae; genus Actinocorallia; species Actinocorallia herbida. Next base: position 6,925,454 of record NZ_RJKE01000001.1, on the reverse strand, counting down.
TCAGGGCCGTGTGCAATGCGGTCGTCCCACCTTGCGTGAGTCGATCAACCCGCGATGGTGAGCCGGAGCGGTGGGCCGCCTGGCCACGGCTGGGAGATGACCGCCGTTCTCCTGCGACAGGGCGCGCCGTGGCCCTGGTGGTCCTCCGGCCGGTGAGGGGGTGATGAAGCGCTGCTGAGGATCGACCGCCGTGAGCGGTGGCCCGAACAGCACAACGGGCGTCCGGCGCTTGCGCCGGACGCCCGATTGGGCGTTGTTCGGGACCGCCGCGTAGCGGCGGTCCCCTCGATCTCTAAGGGAAAGTCATCACGCTAGATCATGCCGCCCGGCTTTCACCTGGCTGATGAGACGGCGGAACGCAGGGGCAGCGACCCTGAGGTAGGGAAGGCGGGGGTTCTTGCTGTCCCGAACCCCGATTGCCGATGGGATCTCGGCGACCTCGACGCACTCGCCGTTGCCACTGCTCCGGCTGCTCGCGCGCCATCCAGGGGAGATGTCCGCTGTCATCGGATCTCCTTCGTTCACACGGCCTTGCGCATCTCCTTAGCGAGCGCACGAAGGAGCCTCGTTGACTCGATAGGAGACAGCGCGGACGCTCTCAAGTGGTCGAATGTCAGTCTATAGGTCCCGACCTCGGCTGGTTCCTCCACGAACAGGGCACTGGTCCCCGCATCGATGTAAACAACGTCGGGATCTGGGTCGTTGAAGGCCAAGACCACGAACGATGAGGCCATCGCGGCGTGCTCTCCAGCGCTGTAGGGCATCACTTGAACGTGAATACCCGGTCGATCGGCAACTTCGGCGAGCCAATCGAGCTGTTCGGCCATCACATCCGGGCCACCGACCATCCGCCGCACTGCGCCCTCGTCCAAGATGATCCACGGACGCAAGGGATCGTCACCGGCAAGGACTCGTTGGCGATCCATCCTCAGCTCGACGCGTCGCTCGATGGAGGCTGCATCATCATCTGGTCGAGCCGCCCTGATAACGGCTCGGGCATACCTCTCGGTTTGAACGATCCCGGCAACAAGCTGCTGTTGATAGCTCAACAGGACGTTGGCCTCGGTCTCCAGCCCGATGTAGGTGCTGTACTCCGACGGGAGAACATCCCCGTACGCCTGCCACCATCCACGCTGCCGAGCCTCGCGGGAGAGGTTCAGTAGGACCTCCGCCGTCTCATCATCTACTTGGTACACACCAAGCAGGCTCTTGAGGTCAGCCGGTTGGATTCGCCGGTCGCCCACCTCCCAGCGGGCCAGGGTGCTGGGGCTCCAGCCGTTCCCCGCCCGGGAACAAACCTGCTCAATCGTCTGACCTGCTTCTTCCCTGAGCCGTCGTAGCTCTCGGGCCAACCGCTTACTTCGGACGGTAGGACTCGGCCTCACAGACATCGATGATCATCCCCTCAGATGTTTTGGCGAATTGCCAATGGGGTGTTGCCAAGAAGGCGGTGGTGCTTCATTCTGGGATCAGATTGGCACGTTGGGTAGCAGGTGCGCGGCAGGAACGCGAGAAACTGCCTAGTTTCCCGATGGCGAAACGCCAGAGCGAAAGCAGCCCCGGCCGGTGTACTTGGCAGAGCACCGGGCGCGGGGCCTGATCGGAAATCGAGGTTCCGACTGTGGGCAAGGGTAGTGGCAGGAGGGTGCGGCTCATCGCCGTCTCCCTGGTGTTCAGCCCGTACTGGGCGTTGATGGTGCTGCGGGTGCCGCTGGCCCTGGTGGGGGTGGTGACGCGTCTGCGGTGGGATGGGCCGATGCCGTATCTGGTGGCTGTCCGGCGTGGCGGCTCGGTGGGTACGGAGGTGGTCGCGCGGGCTCGGCATGGGCAGCGCGTGTTCTATGTCGGGACGTCCCTGCGCGTGGGCGGTCGGGCGTGGGCGCGTTGTCGTGACGTGCTGGGCGTGGTGGACCTGGTGCGGGAAGAGACGTCCGAGGCGGGCATGGTCAGGGCCGTGTCGGCGGAGCTGACGGAGTTTCACGGGGGCTCGCGCCTGGTGCCGCTCTTCTTTCCTGAGTCGGCGTCATGAGCGCGGAGCGGGACACGGTGCGGGTCAACCTGCTCTTGCCGCTGATGCGGATGCTGGAGGTGGTGGGGGTTGAGTCGCATCTCGACCTGAGCACCGATGCCGATCCGTTCCTGAGCGCGGGCCGTCCGTCATCGGCGGTCCGGGTGCTGGTGCGGGTGGAGTCGGGGCCGGACGGCTTCGTGTTCCTGGTCCGGGACGCGGTGTGTCCGTGCGAGGACCTGCGGGCCCTGCTCGGTCTGCTGGTCTGGGAGACGTCGGCTGCTGCGGCGGCGAACGCCTACGTCCGGCGGGAGGGGGGTTCGTGATGCTGCTGCTCAGCAGGGACGCGAACGCTCGACGCGAGCGGGACGTGACGACGACTGCGGCCTATCTGGCTGCGCTGCTGCCGGGCTCGATGGTCTGGTGGGGCGAGGCCACCAAGGCATGGTGGGCCTACATCCCGGACGGCGGGATCGGCTTCCTCTTGGAGGCGCAATCGCCGGGCGGCATGGCACGCGCGTTGCGGTCCCACGCTGCTCCGGCCGCTGCGGGGAGCCGAGCGGCGTGATGGCTTATCTGAGGGCCTGTCGGCTGCGCTCCTGCGCGCGGGAGTGACGGTTCCACAGGCCATCGGGTGCGGTCGGTCGGTCACCTTCCCCAGACCGGCCGCACCCCCTTCACCGGTCCGATGCGAAAGGGAGTGACATGGAACTGATCAACGACGCCGGTTCGGGGGTGTCTGCCGTGGACGGCCACCGGGTGACGGTGGACTGTGAGGTGGTCTGCCTGGGTCTGCCGCTCCGGGTCGTCAGCGCCCTGAAATGGGAGAAAGTCCTGTCCGTCCAGATGCTGTTGGCCACGATTTACATGGGTGACCTGGAGCGCCTCCGCGACATCGGCACGGCTGCGGCCCGACTCATCAGCGAGCGGTTGCAGGCTCATGGGTTGCCGTCGTCCCAGCAGGAGATGTGCGACGGACCTGCGGCCATGGCGCGGGAGTCGGCGCTCGCGGCCCGGCAGATCCGGGCGTTGTATGCGGAGAGGGAGGAGCTGAAGCGCGAGTTGTCCACCTTGCGTGAGAGGCTGCGGCGCTTCGAATCGGCCCAAGCCCCCAAGCCCGCGAACCCTGAATGACCTGTCAGTGGCGCTCTCCTGCATGGGCGTGCCTGGTGCGGGTTTCCAACTCGTGCCATCCCTGACAGGGGGTGCGGCTGGTCTACTTCCCCCTCGGGCCAGCCGCACCCCTTTTAACGAGAGGGCCGAAGTGGATGAGTTGGCGGTGCGGCTGCGGGCTCTGGGTGCTGATGTGCGGGTGCGGGAGGGTGCACGCGGGGTCTATCTGAACGTCCGGCGTTCCGGGTCGGCCTTCGGGGTGAGCGTCCGCCGTAGGGACGGTGGGTTCTGGGTCGCGGGTCCTGGGGAGGCGGATATCGGCCTGGGCGGCGACCCGGATGCGGTCGCGGCGTCGGTGATGGCCCTGTGCACGGTGGACGGGGTGCGGGCGCTGCTCCGCTACGTCCGGGGGGTTGAGGCGGGGCGGACGGGTGCGCCTCCCGTTGAGGTCTGGATCGACTGCGAGAGCTACGGAGCATCTGTAGTGCGGCCTGTGTCCTGGCTGGGGCGGCCCTCGCTGCGGACATGGCGGGCGGCGTGGTGCCAGAGAGGCAGAGAGCCGTGGTTCGGCGATGTCGCGATGGGGTGAGGTCCGCGCCTGGGGAGCGCGCCGGCCACCTCGCCCCGCACCAAGATCATTTGGTGCTGGCTGAGGTGGCCGGTCCAGCGGAGCGGGGCGGGTGTGCCCCTCCGGGATGGGAAGGGCCGCGGCTGTCAGGGAGGGCACGACTGTGCCGGGTAAGCCGCTGCCTGAACGAGGGGCGGCGGTCAGGTTCCGGAGTATGAGGTGAGGCCGACTCGGCATCCGATGGTGTACGGCCGTGCTTTGGCTGGGCTGGATGCGGGGGAGACCACTGCCCATGTTTTCATGCGATCGGTCGTCAGGGTGTTGGGGTAGAAGATGAAATGCTTGTGTTTGTTGGCGGTAAATGGGGGGCCGTACGTCCACCCAGTCTTTCGGATCTTCCTGCCGGTCTGGAGCAGGGAGGTACTGGCCCATACGAGTGCCGAGTCTCGTGTTTTCAGCGCGTATACCGGCTCTCCGGTTGGCCGTGCTTTGGAGTCGAATTTCCATCCTGTGACCGATAGGGACGCGCCTGCTGTCGCATCCTTCGGGGTTTGGGTGCGGATCGTGCAGCGGGTTTCGCCAAGGGTGTCCTCATCATCCTCGGATTTCAGGATCAGATCTGGGATGCCCTGAGGCGGAACGGTGTAACCGGTTGCGGCGTCGGCTAGCTCGGTGGCGTACCCGTCTTCATCAAGGACCGGGGCGGGGTATTTCCCGTCTACGGGGCCATTGATGGTCATGACGACTTTCCACGACCCGCCTTCCATGGAAAAGACCATGGTGCCGTGGCTAAAAATCGCGGACAAATTCGGGTCGCTCAAGCTGGTGCCGTTGGCGAACATCCAAGGAATCGCTGACCCCTCCCCGGCTTCCACGACAAACCATTTGTGGCCGTTGGTGAATTCTCGGGGTATCCAGAAAGTGGGTTCGCGAATGTCGATTGTTCCAGCGGGCCGGTGCCTGTGTTCTCGCGCGTACTTGTAGTACGTGGCGGCAATATCCATTTCCGGTCCGGACTGGACGGACTTGAGTTTTTCGGTGTCAAGGCTCTTCGCTGCGGCGTTGGCCGTGGCGATGTAGTGGGCTAGGGCTTGCCGAGCCTCGGCGTGGGTGATCGCGGGAGCGGGGTCCCGAAAGACGAGAATCGCGGCTGCGGCGATGCCGATTCCGGCGACGGATGCCCCGGCCGCCTTCGCTCTCGCCCCGACGCGCGTGCCCTGAGCTGTGATGGAGGCGATGACATGGGGTGCTAGGACGGGCAGCGTCATGAGTGCGACGGTTGCGGCGGTCCTCAGAGCGATCCGTCCAGCCTTTTCCCAGTCAGGCCCGTAGGCGGCTACGGCGACCATTTCCAAATGGTCGATAAATGCGTCGGCATTGGTCGGCCGGCTGGCTGGCGATTTCGCCATTCCCGCCATTACGAGAGAGCGTAGTTTGCGCGGAATTCTGCGCGTGGGAATGCGCGCCCTCGTGTGCTGAGCCTCAAGGGTGCGGGTCCCTGATCGCGTGGTGCGCGATTCGTAGGGGCGGTGCCCGGTCACGCACTCATAGAAAACACAGGTGGCGGCGTAGACGTCGGTAGCAGGTGAGGCGGGGCCGCCTTTCCATTGCTCCGGCGCCATGTATTCCGGCGTGCCCAGATATCCGGCCTCGCCGGAAAGTGCGGCGATTCCGAAGTCAATGAGCTTGGACGCCCCGGTGTCCTTGACCACAATGTTCTTCGGTTTGTAGTCGCGGTGGACAAGGCCAGCCTTGTGCGCGGCGGAAAGACCTTTCAGTGAGCCTTTAAGGATCGTCAGTGCGGCTTGTGGGGTCAGCCCTTTAGGATGGCCGTGGTCGAGAATATGCCGGAGAGTCGCACCCTGTACATATTCCATGACGATCGCCGCGCCGTGGTCGTCTTCGACGTACGCTTTGATGCGTGCGATGTTCGGATCGTCCAGCCGGGAAAGGATTTCGGCTTCGGCTCGGAAAAGGTCGGCGAATTGTGTTTCGAGTAGACGGGGCTCGATGTATTTGATGGCGGCGAGTTCGTCGTCTTCGTCCCGTGCGAGGAAGACGATTCCTTGTCCGCCTCTGCCGAGTTCTCGGATTTCTGTGTATCCGGGGACGCTCCACCGGGTGATGGTGTAGCTCATGCCATGCGCCCTCGGGCCGCGAGGATGCGGTATATCTCCATGAGGAGTATCCGCATGATTCCTTTCTCGTATTTGTCGGTTTTGACGAATGTCTCGACGGATATGCCGAAAATATCTGCGCACATTTCGCGGCGTTCGGAAAGGGAGAGGCCGGATGTGCCGGGGGCGATCTGGAGCAGGATCTCCATGGCCTGGCCGTGGGTGCCTCCTACGGCGGCGATGGCGGTGGTGACGATCTCCTCGGCGGCGATGGCTCGGCTGCCTCCGTAGGGGGTGTCTCCGGCTGCGCGGGGGGCGATGAGATCGACCCATGGATGCACACCCGCCGGGGTGAGCAGGTGGCCCATGCGCGCTCCGGAGTAGAGGAGCTGGGCAAGCCCTTCTTGAAGCGTCGTGGTGTCGAGACGGGTGGGCTGCTCGGGGGTCGGGGTGAAGGTGCGGAGAATGCGACTGCGTCTGGCCATGACACTCCTCTTGCGGTTCGCGTTAACGGTCTGATCGCGACGCCGATTCTGTGGTCGTGGGAGGGATCATGCCGTGGTTGCGGCGCGTATTTCGACCGTCCGGCGTGTGATTTCCGGTAGTGGCACGATCCGGCCACGGCGGTTCACCGGCCCGCTGAACGTGGGCTCTGAGCTGCGGTTTACCGCTAATCCCCCCTCTTACGCACCCTCTTACGCACCCCCTTATGACCCCTCTCACCACCCCTGAAATGTGGGTGGTTACCGCACTTGTTACGCACCCCCACCTTTGGCGGAGCATTGCTGTCACAAGCAATCAGGAGGTGGTGGCGTGAAGATCCCTCTGGATCTGAACGAAGCGAAGTTCTTGGTGCTCGGAGCACCGAGAGAGCGGGTCGATTTCGAGACGAAAATGCCGGTCGTGAAGGACGGCGTGCAGGTCATGAGTGTGGAGCTGGCGCTGTTGGACGGCGCGGAGTGGCTTCCGGTGCGTGTGAGCGTGGCGGGCGATCCGGGTGTGGTGCAGGGGCAGATCGTGAAGCCCGTGGCCCCGGCGCTCAACATGACGAGCCGTCGCGGTGAGGTCATGACGTGGTGGACCTGCGACGGGTTCGAAGCGGACGGCGATGCGGCGGCGGCTCCGGCTCCGGCTCCGGCGCGCGGTAAGGCCGGTGGTGCTCAGTGACGGCGGTGAGCGGGCCGCCTGTCTCGGGCGGGGCGGAACTGCGGCTGCTGGGGGTGCCGGACTTCACTCTGTCGATCGCGCTGCCGGTGATGGGTGCGGTGGCGGGGTCGGTGGTGACGGTGTCGGCGTCGGGTCCGTTGCGGTTGATGTACCAGATCACGGCGGACGGTCGGATGCACCTGGACCGGTGCTCGGTGGGCGATGCCGCGCGGTTGGCGCTGTGGGCGTCGGCGACGGCGTCGGGCCTGCCGGACCGGGGAGCGTCGTCCCTGGAGCCTCGGCAGACGTGGGGCCCGTGGGTGATGGTGATGGTGGACGGGGTGCGCCGGTGGGGCGCGCTCGATGAGGGCGGGTCGTGGGGCGGCTGGGGGGTCGTCGGCGACGTGGAACGGCTGATCGGTGAGGAGGTGTGGGAGCGGATCTCGGCTCGTCGGATCGCGGCGGGTCTGAACGCTCCTCGTCGGCGGAGGGGTCGCCGGTCGTGAAATGGCGAGCTTCGGCTCAGGTGCCGGGGGTGGGCGTGGGCCTGCCCCCGGTCCGTGAGCTTCCCGATATCCCGGTGCGGGCTCCTCGGACGGCGGGCGCGTGGCTAGCGATCCTGGTCATCCGTCCGGCGTGGCTGTGGAGGCGCGAATACCTCCTCGGTCTGGTGCTGGTCGGGGCGGGGGCGGCTGGCTGGTGGCGGCTGGGCCTGGTCGGGCTGGGTCTGCCGCTGGTGCTGCTGTCGTCCCTGGCGGTGCCGGGCACGCGGGCCCTGCTGGGCGGCTGGCTGGCTGGTGGCCGTCTCAAGCGGCGGTGGGACCGAGGATGTCGGTTCGCCGGGCTGACCACGTCCAATGACCGGATACCGAGAGTGCTCAAGATCCAGCGGGTTCCGGTGGGTGAGCGCCTGCGGGTGCGGATGCCGCGCGGCTCGACTGTGAGCGAGTTGGAGGCTGCTACGGAGCAGTTGGCGGCGGATCTGCGGATCCGGGGTGTGGAGGTGCGGCGGGAGCCTTCACGGGCGGATCTCGCGAGTGTGCTGCTGCGGCGGAGGGACCCGTGGGAGTCGGCGGGTCCGGTGCCGTGGCCGTGGCTGGAACGCCCGCAGTCCCGGCTGTGGGAGCCGGTGCCGGTCGGTTTGGATGAGGTTGGCGACCTGGTGACGCTCACGCTGCCGGGGCGGAATCTGCTGCTGGGCGGGGAGCCTGAGGCGGGCAAGAGCGCGGCGATGACTCAGCTCATCGCGGCGGCGGCCCTGGACCCGTGGGTCACCCTCGTCGGCCTGGATGCGAAGAGGCTTGAGTTGTCGCTGTGGCAACCCTGCTTCGATCAGGTGGCGTTCGCGAAGATGGACGACGCGATAGCGCTTCTTGAGTCCGTGATCTCGGACATGGACTCGGTCTATGAGCGGATGGCGGCGGAGCGCCTGCGCAAGGTGCCGTCCTACGCGCGGTTGACGGTCGTGGTGGTGGATGAGCTGAGGTTCTACACCGCGCACCCAGACCGCGTGGCGCGGGAGCACTTCAACGGCTTGTTGATCGATCTGGTCGCGCGCGGCAGGGCGGCCGGTTTTCCCGTGGTGGCGGCGACTCAGAAGCCGTCGGCGGACGTGGTGCCCACCTCGCTCCGGGATCTTTTCGGGTACCGCTGGGCACTGAGGTCGAACACTCGGGACGCGTCAGACACGATCTTGGGCGCGGGCTGGGCGTCGCTGGGGCACTCGGCCGCAACGGTCCCGGTGGGCACTCGCGGGGTCGGCCTCCTGCTGGGTGAGGGTCAGGCAGAGCCGGTCAGGTGCCGGAGCTTCTATCTGTCGGATGGGGAGGTGGAGGGGGTGGCGGCTCGTGGTGCGGAGCTGCGGCGGGGTGTGCGGCGGGGCTGACGGTGGTGTCGCGGTGGTGGTTGGTGGTGCGTGCGCCTGGTGGGCGCTGAAAGGAGAAATGCGGATGAGCGGGATCAGGAAAGCGGAGTGCTTGTGTGTGGTGCGGACGGCGGGTCGGGAGTATCCGGTGGAGCGGGATGCGGTGGGCGCTGGTCGGGTGGGTGACGGTCTGGTGCGGGACGTGGCCGATGTGCTGGCCGCGCACGGCTGGCCGGTGATTGAAGGGGAGTCTCCCGACTGGTACGCGCTGATGTGGGTGCTGGTCCGGTTCACGATGGGCGCGCCGGTCGGCAGGGTTCGGGATGGTCTGCGGTGAGCGGGCCTCGGCCGGTGGGCGCTGCGGCGCAGATGATGGAGCGTCGGCTCCGGGAGGACTTCCCCGCGTGGGAGGGGCTGGTGGAACGGGCCGGGTGGTGTGTGCGGCCGGTTCGGGTGATGGGCGGTGCGGCGGCGGTGCATCCGGGAACGGGTGAGGTGCTGGCGGCGTACGACTCGCAGGGGGAGCCGGACGGGTCGCTTCTGATCGCGTGCGGTGATCGCCGGGCGGGGGTGTGTCCGCCGTGTTCGGCCCGGTACCGGGCGAACCTGTGGCGGATCATCGTGATGGGCCTGGACGGGTCGGCCGGTGCGGGCTGGCCGGTGCGGGTGCCCGGTTCGGTGAGCGCGCATCCGGCGGTGTTCGCGACTCTTACGGCTCCTTCGTGGGGTCGGGTGCATCGGGTCCGGTCGCAAGACGGGGCGTGTCACCCGTCGCGCGGGCGGCCGGTGTGCGAGCACGGTACGGCGCGGTGGTGCAACCTGGTGCATGCCGATGGTCGGCAGGTCGGCGACGCGATGTGCGTCTCGTGCTACGGCTACACCGATCATGTGCTGTGGCACGCGTCGATGCCTGAGCTGTGGCGGCGGACGGTGGTCGGTCTGCCTCGGGCGCTGGCTCGCCAGTCGGGGCCGGTGACGGGGACGCATCGGACGGTGAAGGAGATCACCGCGCTTCTGCGGCCGCGTTTCGCGCGGGTGGTGGAGTGGCAGCGACGGGGCGCGCTTCACGTTCACGCGGTGGTCCGGCTGGATGGCCGGTCGGACGGGGATGTAGCGGCGGCTCCTCCGGCTTGGGCGGGGCGTGACCTGCTGGCGGCGGCGGTGCGGGATGCGGCGCTGTCGGCGTCGGTGTCGATGCCCGCTCCAGACGGGGTGGCGCGGTCGGCGGTGTGGGGATCACAGCTCGACGTCTCACCGATCACGAACCCGTCTGCGGCTGCCCGGTACCTCGCGAAGTACTCGACCAAGGTCGCGGGCGACACGTTGCCCGGCTGGCCGATGCGGGCGTTCGGCCCGTTGGAGATGGACAGGATGCGGGCGCGCGGGGTGTCGTGGCATCTGCTGATGCTGGCGGGGACGTGCCTGCGGCTCGCGCGGCGGTATCCGGATCTCTCCCATTTGGCGGAGAGGGTTCACCAGATGGGGTACGGCGGCCATTACGCGAGTAAGAGCCCGATGTACTCCATGACGATGCTGGCGCTGAGTGAGGCGCGGCGGTCGTGGCGGGCGCGCCGGTCGAACGGCGACGTGTGGGCGGATCTGGGCGCGGTGGTGGTGGGTGATTGGCGGCTGGTCGGCCTGGGCTACCGGACTGCGGGCGATGCGGAGGTGGCGGGTCAGCTCTACCGGCAGGAACAGCAGGTGCGGGCGGCTCGGCGGGTGCATGACGTGGCGGTGGTGCGGTTGGTCGACGGTGAGGAGGAGGCGGGATGGTAGCGATTTTTGCGGTGCTGTTGTCGCTGTGGCTGATCGGGAAAGCGGCGGGTGTGACGCTGAGGTCGCAGTCACGGGCGCGGGTCGGTGGTGAGGGCGGCGGGGTGTCGGGGCTGGTGCTGCTCCTGGGCGTTCTGACGGCTGTGGTGTGGGTCGTCGCGGCGGTCACGGGGCACGCGTGGTGAGGCGCACCCCGATCGGGCGGGCGCTGCTCGACACCCGGTTCGACACGTGGATCACCCCTCTGATCATCCGCACGATTTACCTGCTCACGCTGTGGGCGGGCGGCCTGCTGGTCCTGGTCGCGTTCATGTGGTGGATCTGGCTCGCGAGCTGGTTCGGGTGGATGTGGTACTTCATGCTGCCCGTAACGCTGGCGGGGGGTCTGGGCGGCCTGCTGGCGGTGCGGGTCTGCGCGGAGATGGTGCTGATCCGGTGGGTTCGGACGGGGCCTCGGCCATCGGGTGACACCCGGCCGGACGTGCGACGGCAATCGGGGTCCCCGGCCTCTGGCGCAATGCCACGAAGTGGCGAGATCTGGGGGGCGGGGGGCGGGGGCTTGTGGGATGGCACGCCGAACGGAGACAGCCCCTTGCGCACGGACGGGGTCGGTGCGGCGGGAGTGCGCGCCCCGGAAGGTCAGCCGCGCAGCGACCGATCTAGCCGGGCCAACGGCCCCATGGGCACAGACCCGCGTAGCGGGCCCTCAGAAGGGGCGGGGGGCGGGGGTTTGTGGGACGGCGCGGGTCACCGTGAGCCGTGGCCGTGACCGCCCCGACCCTGTGCCCGGAGGGTGGCCACTGGTGCGCATCGGGGAACGGGCCGGCGGCCGCGCACAGCGCTGACCTGCACCGTCATCCCGGCGCGCGGCTGCCAGCCAGTGACACGGGCGCTCCTGCCCCGGCGCACCGCGTCCTGTCGCTGAGGTGAGGGCCGCGGCTCCCCTGGCATGTTCTGCCGGGGAGCCGCTGCCCGTAAGCTCCGCGCATTCGTCAACCATTTCTACGCAATTCATAGGGCCGGTTGTGGTCGCGCGTCCGGCATTCTCGGCGCATTTATCGGGTGCGCCTGAGGGCTCCTGAATGGCTCCGTGAGGGGTGGTGGTATCGGTGGGGAAAGCGTATCTGACGGTCGCTGATGTGGTCTCTGAGCTGGGGATAGCTCGCTCCACGCTGTATGTGTGGCTGGCGACTGGGAGGGGTCCAAAGTTTATTCGACTGCCCAATGGTGGCATTCGATTTCGCGAGTCGGATTTGAAAGAATGGCTACACAAGCTCGAAAGTGAGGAAAGGTAGACATGGAAGCAATCTCGGTGAGTTTCGAGCGGCCGATCAGGGTTCGGCCTGACCGGCGGCAGAAGTACGAGGTTCGATGGACCTGCAACGGGCCCGGTGGCATGAAGTACGAGCCGTCGAAGTCCTTCTCAGAGAAGGCGCCTGCGGAGATCCACCGGGGCTCGCTGATGAGGGCGTACCGGAAGGGTGAGGCGTTCTCGATGCTCACCGGGCTGCCGGTGAGCTGGGCGCAGGACAACGAGTCTGTGTATGTCCACCTGCGGGTCTACGTCGGGAACCGGTGGAAGGACGGCCTTGCGGCCTCTTCCCGCAAGTCCCTGGTCCTCGCCCTCATCCCGGTCGTGGAAGCGACGCTCAATGAGCGAAAGCGGGGCCGTCCGGAAACCAAGCTCCTGCGGACGGCGCTGCGCGACTGGGCGCTCTACCCGCCCTCGTGGGACAAGCCCATGCCGGAAGACATCGCGAAGACGCTGGCATGGGTCGATGCGGCGTCCCGTCCGATCGGCCACCTGACCGACGCGTCCGTAATCCGGGCCGTCTTGGCCGCGCTGGCGACGGGAACAAAGGGGCAGACGTTGGGCAATGCCTCGATCCGGCTCCGACGCTCGGCGCTGTACGGGGCGCTCGACCACGCGGTGGAACGCAAACTCCTGTCCACCAACCCGCTGACGGGAGTCCGGACGTCCCGGCGTCGGCGCGTCGTTGATCAGGTGGACCCCCGCACCGTGCCGACCCTCGAACAGTCCCGGTCCCTCCTGGCGGCTGCGGCCAAGCTGGCGCACAACCGGGACAAGCACCTTCACGCCTGGTTCGCCGTCATGTACTACGCCGGATGCCGTCCCGGTGAGGTGCGGCGGCTCCGCTCGGAGGACTGCCACCTTCCCGCCACGGGGTGGGGTCAGCTCACGCTCGGCGGGGCGCTCGCGGACGTCGGCGGACAGTGGACCGAAGACGGCGGACGCTTCGACGACAAAGCGCTCAAGCACAGGGCGAACGGGGAAATCCGGCCGGTGCCCATCCCCCCGGCGCTCGTGACCATCCTGCGCGACCACATCGCCCTGTACGGGACGGCACCTGACGGGCGGCTGTTCTGGGCCTACGACAGCAGCGACCACGCGCCCGTCACCGCGCAGCAATACCGCGCGACCTGGAAGCGTGTTCGCGCGTCGGCCTTCGGTAAGGCGGCGGACGCCTCCCCGGTCGCGCGGCGGCCCTATGACCTCCGGCACGGCTGCGCTTCCCTCATGCTCACCAAGCGCATCCCCGTAGCCGAGATCGCCCGTCGCCTCGGCCACAGCATCCAAATGCTCCTCACCACCTACGCCCACTGGCTCACAGATCAGGCAGAAGCGGCCAACCTCGCGCTCGATGACGTCTACGGCGAGCCGGAAGCGGCCTGACCGGCCCTCGGAAATCCGGGGGCCATACGGGGGCCGAACCCTCCGAAGACCGGACAGAACACACAAAGTGCCTGGTCGCAGGCATGAAAAGACACCACCTGCACCAATCCACAGAATGTGGTTCGGTCGGTTCGGGCGGGTGCGAGGCGGCGAGGATGGGGGCGGTCGAGCCGAGGAAGGGATCGAGATGAAGCATGAGAGAGCCGAACGAGAGTCACGGGCGGTGCGGGGCGCGCTCGGCCTGCTGCGGCCCGCCGAGCGGCCTCCGGCGCCGGGCGATCCGGCGTACGCGCTCGGGCGGCTGCTGGCCACCGTCGAGCAGCTCGCCGGGCCCGGCGGGATGTACCGCGACTGGGCGCGCTTCGACGCGGGCTACCGCTCGGCGGCGCCGCCGGGCCAGCACCCCACGATGGTGCTCAAACGGCTGATGCGCACGGTGCGCCAGCTCACCGAGATGAGGGGCGGCATCGCGCGCGGCGCGGCGACGGGCGTCCTCGCCGCCACCGAGGTGCTCTTCGCCGAGATCCTGCTCGCCGATGACGACGCGCCGATAGGCGCCGCCCTGGAGCAGCTGGAGGAGGCGCGCGCCCTGTTCCAGCAGTCGCTGGAGCGGGTCGAGGGCCTCACGCGGATGCTGCGCGAGACCCTTTCGCCCGGCTGAAGGGCACGCGCCTCGAAGGGCTCAGGAGGCCGCTTCGGCCTCGGCCTTGCGCGCCTCGTACTCCCGGATCACCTGCTTGCGCGCCTTCGCCGGGATGCGGTCGACGTAGAGCTTGCCGTCGAGGTGGTCGGCCTCGTGCTGGAAGCAGCGCGCGAGCTGGCCGGTGCCGTGCAGCGAGATCGGGTTGCCCTCGAGGTCGAACCCGTGGCAGTGCACGTGGTCCACGCGCGCGACCTCGGCGTACGGCCCCGGGACCGAAAGGCAGCCTTCGGAGTCGTTGTCCAGCGTCCGGTTGCGGTCGGGGAACTCGATGGTCGGGTTCACCACGACGCCCTTCTGCTGCTCCCCGTGGTCGTCGGTGCAGTCGTAGACGAAGATCCGCAGGTCCACGCCGATCTGGTTGGCGGCGAGCCCGACCCCGTTGGCGGCGTACATGCTGGCGAACATGTCGTCGGCCAGCTCCCGCAGCGCGTCGTCGAACTCCGTCACCTCCTTCAGCGACCGGTGGAGGACCGGGTCCCCGATGAGTGTGATCGGCCGTGCGTTCCCCGACATTCCATCCCCTCCGTGGGCTTTTGCTTCCGCCATCGTATGGCAGCGGTCCGGAAGGCAGGGAAAGCCGGAGTCCTTCGAGAGATTTCCATGATCCCTGTCCGAATGGGGGTGCGGTGTCCTAGATTGCGTGCGCTGAACTTCTCAGAGCCGGAGGTCCGACGTGCGGTGGCTGGCGATCATCCTGGGCACCCTGCTGCTGGCGGGTACGGGCGGCGGCCTCTACCTGCACCTGCGGGTCAAGGGCGACCCCAAGGAGCTGGCGGCCTCCTATTTCGCCTACTGGCAGGCCGGGGACTTCCAGGCGATGCGGAGTCTGACGGCGGCGCCGCCCGCCGATTTCGTGGAGCAGCACCGGGCGTTCGGCAAGGCGCTCCAGGTCTCGGCCCTCGACCTCCTGCCCGAGCCCGTCGTCCGGCCCACCGAGACCGAGGCGAGGGCGGACTTCACGGCCGAGCGCACCCTGCCGCCCGGCAAGTGGACCGTCGAGGCGACCCTGCGGATGAAGGTCGTCGACCGCCGCTGGCGGGTCGTCTGGACCCCGGCGACCCTCGCGCCGGAACTGGCGAACGGCGGTCTGCTCCAGCTGCGGGAGACCTCCGCCGGCGCGGTGGGGGCGGTCACCTTCGCCGACGGCACGGAGATCCCCGGCACGTCCGGGGCCAGGCAGTACCTCGACGCGCTCGGCGGGCAGTACACCTCGGGCGAGGCGAAGCCCGGCTGGGGGATCTTCCTCGACGACACCCCCGTCAAGGTCTTCAGCGAGGCGACGGCGGCCGCTCGGCCGACGACCCTGGAATCCGGGCCGCAGGCCGCCGCGGACAAAGCCGTCGCGGGTGCGGCCAAGCCCGCGGTCCTGGTGGCGCTGAAGCCCTCCACCGGTGCGATCGTGGCCATCGCCGACCGGGTCGGCTCCCGGGCCGCCAGCCATGGCGTCTACCCGCCGGGTTCGACGTTCAAGATCGTCACGGCGGCGGCGCTCATCACCTCGGGGCTGGCCCCGTCCTCCGGGGTCTCCTGCCCGGCCACCGTCCTGCTCGGCGAACGCACCATCCCCAACCACGACGGCCTCGCGCTCGGCTCCACCTCGCTCCAGACGGCGTTCGCGAAGTCCTGCAACACCACGTTCGCCTCCCTCGGTGTGAACCGGGCGAAGGCCGCGGGCATGACGACGGCCGCCGAGCTGTTCGGCTTCAACAAGCCGTTCGCGGTGAACGCGGAGCGGCCGGGTTTCCCCGCGCCGTCCGGCACCGCCGACCTCGCCGAGGCGAGCATCGGGCAGGGCAGGGTCACCGCCTCGCCGCTCAACATGGCGGCGGTGGCCGCCGCCGTCGCCTCGGGAACGTGGCGCTCGCCGGTGATGTTCCCCGCCGCGTCCTACACGGCCAACGGCGAAGCGGTCCCCGCCCCCCGCCCGCTTCCCCAGGCCGTCCTCACCGCGCTGCGCCCGATGATGGCGGCCGTGGTCGCCTCGGGCACCGCCGCGTCCGCCGGCCTGCCCGCGGGCACCTTCGGCAAGACCGGCACCGCCGAGACCGGCTCCAGCGGCACCCACGCCTGGTTCATCGGCTACCGCGCAGACCTGGCCTTCGCCGTCCTCGTCCCGGGCGGCGGCGACGGCGCCACCGCCGCCGCCCCCATAGCCGCCGCCTTCCTCAAATCCCTCTGACCCGCCCACCCGTCATCCGCCACCCCGAACCCACCCACCCCCGCAACCGAACCGTCCTCCATGTCATGGTCCCCGGCCCGTGACCGCCGTGCCCGGTGGCGAGGCGGTGGCGCATGCCGTCGCCATCGCCGGAGTGGGGCCCCATGGCGCCATCGGGCGGGCCGCCGCCTTCACGGGACCGGGGCATGGAGTGGCCCAACCTGACGGCGCCTTCGCAGGCGCGGGGCCGCGGTGCGATCGGGCGGTGTCTTCGCGGTTGGGGAGGGTCAGTCTCGGGTGGGTTGGGGGGTGGTGAAGGGGGCGTCTTCGGTGGCGGCGAGGGCCAGGGCGTGGGGGAGGGTCGGGGGGAGGGAGGCTTCCAGGACGCGTTGGGCGATGGCGCGGAAGGGGAGGAGGGGGGCCACCCAGCGGGGGCAGCAGATGGTGCGGGAGCGCCAGGCGATGCCGGATTCGAGGGCGTCGATGGCGACGGGGAGGGGCGTGACGCCGGAGAGGACGGAAGTGGGGGTGCGCAGCAGGGAGGCGGCCTCGGTGCCGAAGCCTCGGTGGGTCATGTCGGTGTCCAGCTCGGCGAAGTAGGCGACGCCGACACGGGCGCCGGTAGGGGCCAGTTCTTCGCGGAGGGTGTTCCCGAGGGCTTCCACGGCTGCCTTCGAAGCGCTGTAGGCGCCGAGTAGAGGGGCGTGGACGGCGGCGGCGAGAGAGGAGACGAGCAGGGCGTAGCCGCGCGGGTGGGAGAGGTGCGGGATCGCGGCCTGGAGGGTGTGCACCGTGCCGAGGACGTTCACCTCGAGTGTCTTGGCGAGGATCGCCGGGTCGCCTTCCGCGACCGGCCACTGGCGGGCTATTCCGGCGTTGGCCACCACCGTGTCGAGGCCGCCCAGCGGGCCCGCGAGGTCCGCGACCGCCTCGGCGAGGTCCTCGCGCGCGGTGACGTCGACGGGACGGAAGGGCGCGTCGCCGCAGGCCGCGGCGACCTCGGCGAGCGGTCCGGGTTCCAGTCCGGCGAGGACGACCCGTGCCCCGCGCTCGTGCAGCCGGAGCGCGAGTGCCGCGCCGATCCCGCGCGCCGCGCCGGTGATGAGCACCCGCCGCCCGCGCAGCGAGGGTGTGCGTCGCTGTCGCATGCGCGCGACGCTAACACCGAGGCCGGGGGCCGTAGAAGGGCCCCTGGCGGGTTCGGCGTAATCTGGATCACGTTCGCCCGCGCTGACCCATCCGCCTTCTCCCCCCGAACGAGGTCACATGGAGAGCATCGACCTTGCGTCCGCGATCCTCAGGGCAACCCTGGGCATCGTCCTCATCGCACACGGCTGGAACCACGCCTTCGGCGGCGGCAAGCTGCCCGGCACCGCCGGCTGGTTCGAGTCGATGGGCCTGCGCCCCGGCATGCTGCACGCGCTCGCCGCCACCGGCACCGAACTGGGCGCCGGGCTCCTGCTGCTGCTCGGCCTGCTCACGCCGCTCGCCGCGGCGGGCGCCGTCGGCACGATGGCGGTCGCGCTGATCACCGCGCATCTGCGCAACGGCTTTTTCATCTTCCGTCCCGGCCAGGGCTACGAGTACGTCGCCGTGCTGATCCTCACCGCGTGCGCCCTCGGCGTCCTCGGCGGCGGCGCGTACTCCCTCGACTCCGTTCTCGGCGTCGAGGACGACCTGTCCGGCCCGATCGGCCTGGCCATCACCGCGGGCGCCGGCGCCGTGGGCGCCGCGGCCCTCCTCGCCGTCTTCTGGCGTCCTAAGGCACCCGCGGAGACCCCCGAGTCCTGACCGGCCCGGGGCGGGCGGTCCCGCCGCCCGCCCCGGCCTCCCACGCCTTTCACCGGCTCGGTCACCGGAACGCCCCGTTCCGGCGGACTTCCGCCCGAACACCCGCATCCTTGGCCCCTGTGATCGTTTCCGCCTGGCCGCCTGGCCGCCTGGCCGCCTGGCCGCCTGGCCGCCTGGCTGCGGGCGGAAGCCTCTGCGCGTCCATGGCCGTGTGGATGCCTCTTGTTCCGGGGCGGCCGAACGGGGTTCGTCCGGGGTGCGGGCGGGTCGGCGGAGGGCAACGGGAAGGGGGGTGTGCTGGGCGATATGCGTGGTTTGTGGCAAATACGGCTTATGTGGTGGTTTGGGTGGTTCGTTTTGCTTGTGTTGATCACGGGGCGTCGTGTGACAGTGGAGGTGATGGTCACTCCAAGTGATTTGAGGAGGCTTAGTGATGAGTTCATCGCGCTTCGCTCGCGGGTTGGCTGTCGCGGGCGTGCTCGTAGGCGGGGCCATGGTGGCCGGGCCGGCCGCTTCCGCGGCAGCGTCGGTTTCGACGGCTCCGACGCACGACGGCCCGTACTGGTGCGACGACGGCTGGGGGGACTCCTACGACTGCGACTTCGGTGACTGGTGGTACGGCGACGACGGTTGGGGCTGGGGCGGCTGGTGATACAGCGCCCTTCCTGAACGAGGGCCGCCGGTGCGCCTGAGCGTCATGCACATCGGTGTCGCCCTCCCGGACCCCGGTCTCCGGAGACCGCACCCCGAGAGTGGGAAAACCAGAAAAGGCCCCTCCCTCAAGGGAGGGGTTTTCTGCTGCCCGGGGGCCGCCTCCGACAATGCGGAAGCGGGTGACATACTGACCGCAATGGCCACTCTGTGTAATGGAGGAGTTTCAATGCGTAGTGCGCGTAGGGGCCGCCGGATCGCGGCCGGAACGATCGTCGCCGCCGGTCTGTGGCTCGGACTGCCCGCCGCCTCGGCGTCCGCCGCTCCGGCCGCGGCCACCGGCGAGTGCTCGTTCGTCTTCCCGCCTCTGCCGGGCTGCCACGACCAGGACGCCTTCACCGGCTGGGGATTCGACGGCCACTGAGCCCGCGGCGTGCGCCGCCTTACCCGCCGGTCACCCGGGCGCGGCGGGGGTCCCCGCCGGGGATCTCCGCCGCTGGGCCGGGCCCGGGACCGGGCATGGCGGGGAAGGGAGGCGGCCATGACGCGCCGCGGTCTAGCGTGCGACGTATGGGATTGCTGACCGAGACCGTGCTCGAGAAGGCCGCGCGCTTCCTGTGGACGTCGGGCCGGGTGCTGGAGCAGCGCAGGTTCGCCCACCTGTTCGGGTCGGGCACCGCCTCGGGCGTCCTCGCCGCCCTGGACGCCTACGCGGACGAGGAGGGCGGCTACGCGTTCGGCCTCGAGCCCGACATCCGTGGTCCCCTGGGCCAGCCCATCGCCGTCCCGGCCGCGCTGCGGGTGCTGGAGGAGGCCGGGCGGATGGTCCCGGAGCGGCTCGTTCCGCTCTGCGACTGGCTCGCCGAACGAACGGACCCCGATGGGGGAGTGCCGGCGGTCCTGCCGAGTCTGCGGCCCTTCCCGCACCCGCCGTTCATGCCCGTCGCCGACGACCCCCGGGGCGATCTGCTCACCACCGGGCAGATCGCGGGCCCGCTGCTGCGACACGGGACCGAGCATCCCTGGCTGCGCGCGGCCGAACGGTTCTGCCGGGCCGCGATCGAGGCGCTGGAGGAGACCCACCCGTACGAGGCGGGCGCCGTGGTCGCGTTCCTGGACGGGGTGCGCGACCGGGCCTGGGCGGCACGTCAGGGCGTCCGGCTGGGCTCTCTCGTGCGCGAGCAGCGGATCGTGCTCCTGGACCCGGAGAAACCAGGGGAGGCCCGTCCGGCGCCCGGGTACGCACCGGGCGAGTTCCATCTGCCGCACGACTACGCGGCCTCGCCCGGGAGCGTCGCGCGCGCCTGGTTCACCGACGCGGAGATGGACCGGAGCCTCCAGCACTTGGTGGCCGTCCAGGAGGAGGACGGCGGATGGCCGCTCCCCTGGGCGCAGTGGTCTCCGGCGACGGCTTTCGAGGCGCGTCCAGGCGTCACCCTTGCCGCCCTGCTGACGCTCCGGGCCTATGGTTCCGCCTGACGGCTCAGCCCACGGGACGGATAAGCCCCTCCTGCACGACGCTCCCGATGAGCCGGTGGGACCGGTCGGAGAGGGATCCGCGGCACAGGGCGCGGGCGCCTCCGGCCCACATGCCCTCCTGGTCGTAGAAGATCCAGTCGTCGGCGCGCGGGACCCCGTGCAGCCACAGGGTGTGGTCGAGGCTGGCGAACTGGAAGTCGCCTCCGTCCAGGGTCCTGGCGTGGGGTGCGACGGAGCTGCACAGCAGCAGGAGGTCCGAGGCGTAGGCGACGGCGCAGGCGTGGAGCAGGGGGTCGTCCTCGGGGAGCGTCTCGTGGGTGCGGAACCAGAACCGCTGGATGGGCGGGGCGCTTTCTCCGCGCAATGCCGCGAACCTGGGCAGTTCCTCCGCGAACCGGATCTCCAGGGGGCTGTCGCCATGGACCCGGTCGAACCACTCGCGGGTGGCGGGGTCGGCGGCGGCGATGACCTCCTCGCCCGGGAGCAGGTCCTCCGGCTCGGGCCGCTCGGTCTTGGGCGGCTGGTGGGAGTAGCCTTCCTCCGGCCGGTGGAACGAGGCCGACAGGTGGAAGATCGGCTTGCCGTGCTGGACGGCGACGGTGCGGCGGGTGGTGAAGCTGCCTCCGTCGCGGATCGGGTCCACCTGGTAGACGATCGGGCTGCCGGGGTCGCCGGGGCGCAGGAAGTAGGCGTGCAGGGAGTGGACGTGCCGGTCGCCGGGCACGGTGCGGCCCGCGGCCATGAGGGCCTGGGCGGCGACCTCGCCGCCGAAGACGCGGGTGTTGCGGGTGGCGGCCGAACCGCTCCGGAAGAGCAGGTCGTCGAGCCGCTCGAGATCGAGGGTCTCCCGCAGTGCGCCCATGTAGGCCCCCTCGCCTTCTCGCCTGTCCCGATCGGCCGCGGTGCCGTACGGAACGCCTGTCTTACGTCTGCGACCCTAGCCAAGAGATAAGCGGTGATTTGCTGCTGGGTGGGGTGTTTGTTGGCTACTGGGTGCGATGCCCGTCCAGGAACACGGCATCGACCGGCGAGGCGGGCAGCGCGGCGAGCGCGTCGGCCAACGGCGTCCGCAGGATCAGCAGGTCGGCCGGCTCGCCGGGCCTGACGCGGCGGGGCGGGCCGCCGGGGTCGTCGGAGGGCGCGAGGTAGCGGTCCAGCGCGTCACGGGCGCCGAGACGCTCAGGGGCCCCCGCCACGGCCCCCGCGCGGGTCCGGCGGCGGACCGCGGCGTCGATCACCGTCCAGGGGTCGAGCGGCCCGTACGGGGCGTCGCTGGACAGGGCCAGGGGGATGCCGGCGGCCGTCAGGGAGGCGCAGCGGTAGAGGTCGGCGTGGTCGGCCGAAGGGATGTCGCGCAGGTAGTCGTCG
The DNA here is from genome assembly GCF_003751225.1 of Actinocorallia herbida. Classification (NCBI taxonomy): domain Bacteria; kingdom Bacillati; phylum Actinomycetota; class Actinomycetes; order Streptosporangiales; family Thermomonosporaceae; genus Actinocorallia; species Actinocorallia herbida. The sequence goes on along the minus strand of NZ_RJKE01000001.1, from coordinate 6,904,020 downwards.
CCCCGGTCGGCCAGGAAGCCGGGCTGGGTGACCACCCGCAGGCCGAGCCGCCGGATGGTGCCGAGGAGGTCGGCCGGGACGAGCGCGGCGTGCTCGATCCGGTCGCCGGGCAGGGCGCCCGCGGCCTCGATGGCCACAAGGAACAGAACGAGAGCCGCATAGGTGACGCAGTGGGCGGCGACCGGGCGTCCTGCGGCGTGGGCCGCGGCGATCCGCGCCGTGAGGGCGTCCAGCGAGGGCAGCGCGGAGTCGGCGATGACGATCTTCTCCGGTCCCGAGGTGAGCCCGCCGGGCAGCGGCCCGGCCGCCCCGAGCAGGCGGACGCGCTGCGGAAGAACGCCCGTCGCCCTGGCCCGCGCGAGCAGGGCGACCGCCTCGGGCGCGAGATCGGGCGTGGCGTCGGTGACCGAGGTGATGCCCGCCGCGGTGAGCGCCGCGCCCACCTCGGCGAGCTCCGTGCCGCCCTCGTCCGGCAGACGGGTGCGCAGCCACCCGTCGGCCCGCCAGAGCCGCCCGGTCGGGGTGCCCCGATCGTCCCGTTCGATACCGGGATGGTCGCCTGACGCCAGGCCCGCGGCGCGGACCGCCGCGGAGTTCAGCGTCCACAGCGCGCCGCTGCGGTGCTGGAGCCGGACGGGCACGTCGGCGCGGAACCCGTCGAGTGCCGCCGCGTCGAGGTCGCCCGCGACGGTCTCGACGTATCCGACGCCGCGGATCCACCCGTCCCGGCCGGGGGCGGCGGCGCCGAGCGCCGCCCGCAGGGCCGCCGGATCGCCGACGCCCGGCGGGCCGCAGGCCACCGAGCGCCGGGCCGCGGCCAGGGCGAGGAGATGGACGTGGTGGTCGCAAAGGCCGGGGATGAGGGCTCTTCCGCCGCAGTCGACGACCTCGTCGCCGTCCCGCGCGAGAGCGGGCCCGACCTCGTGGACGAAGCCGTTCCTGAGCCGCACGTCCGCGTGCCGGAGCCCGTCGACCTCGGCGTCCCGCAGCAGCGTCCCCCGCCCATCCACGCGTTCACCTTACGGGCAGGCACCGCACGCCGCGTCCGAGCCCGCCGCGTGCCGCGCGTGCGGGCCGGTCCTGAGCGCCCCGCTCGTCAGGAAAGCCGGGAGGGCGGAAGGTTCTCACCGACGGAGCCGGACAGGCGGGCGCCTCATGCGTCAGGGAAGGGCGATCCCCAGAGAGCCGAGGACGGAGGCGGTGTCGGCACCGGACGCGGAGGCGGCCCCGGTAGGGCCCGTCCGCCGGGCGGGCGCAGCCACGGGGACCGGACCGTCGGGCGTCTCCACGACCCATCCCGAAGAGGTGGAGACGGCCTGCGGGGAGAGGCCGGTAGGCGACTCGGGCAGGGTGGACGCGACGACGTCCGTCATGGACAGGTCCCAGAGAACCCCCGCACCGGCGGGCGGCTCCGACGCGGCCAAGACGGCGGCCGTCAGCCCGGTCAGGGGGTCGGCGAAGGCGTCGCCCACGAAGACGGGACCGGAGGGGTCACGTGCGACCAGGCCCGCGGAGGCCGCGACGTCATCGCCGAAGCCCACCCGGTCCGAGGCGCGCCCGTGCGCGGTGATCGACACCCACGTCTTCCCCGACGCGGCGGCGGCCTCGGCGTCGAGCCCCCAGCGGGCCAGCGCGCGCGGCCGTGAGGCCTCGATGACGATGTCGGCGGCGGCCACCAGCGCGGCCAGGGCGCGTCTCCCGCCGGGGGTCTCCGGATCGAGCACCACCGACGAGTGCCCGGCATGGAGGAGGCCGTAGAAGGCCGCGTCGCCGCCGCGGGCGCCGTCCGGCCGCGTAGGGGTCTCGACCTTCACGACGCGGGCGCCGGCCGAGCCGAGGAGGTGAGCGCACAGGGGCCCCGCCCAGAGCGCGCTGAAATCCACCACGAGCATGCCCGCCACGGGCCGCGGCCTTCCCGCCTCGGGCAGGTGCGGTGCCTCCGGGCGGGCCACCGCGCCCGCGGCGACGCCGAGGAGCGCGGCCCGCGCGTCGAGTTCCCCGCCGGTGTGCCCGCGCAGCCAGCGCGCCGTGGCGGTCCAAGGGTCCTCGCCGGGCTCGGCGAACGCCAGCGCGCCGAGCAGCGCCGGGTCGTCGGCCCGCGCCGACGAGACCGCGGCCCAGCCGTCCAGGCACGGCAGAAGACGGCAGCTTCCCCCGGCCGAGACGCTTCCGCGCCGTCCGGAGCCGGTGTAGGCGGCCCGCTCGGACAGCAGCCGCCCTCCGTCGACGGCCACTCCGGTCGCCTCCGTGAACCGCCTTCCGAGCGCGTAAGCAGTCCGGGCGCCTGTTCCGGGCGGTACCAGCGGAACGTTCCGGCCCGTCAGGGCGACCACGCCGCTGCGCGCCCAAGCCCCGACCTCATCTCCGACGTCCTCCACACGCACCTCCCTGACAGCCGAGCCTTCGCGCCCCTCGCGGGATCGTGCTGACGACCCCGTGGGGCGAGCCGAACATGCCCCTTGCCCTGCGGGTATCCGAAGCCGCGCGGAGCATGGCGGTGAGCCTAACGAGATCCTTCCCCGGTGAGCGGGGCGGACCGCCAGAAGGTCCGCGCGGGCCCGGCGCTAGACTCGGCCGCGGCGACGATCTTGAGGGAGGGTCCATGGTCGGCGCGGTCATGTCCGTGGAGGAACTGGCCGACGGCGCGGCGGACGCCGGGGTGCTGGGGGAGGACGGGATGCCCGTCTCCCCGGTCGTCGGCGTCGACCTGGACGGCCCGCGCAAGCCGGGCGCGCTCGGCAGGGCCGTCGAGCGTCTCGCCGCGCATGACCGGGTCCTCGTCGGCCTCATCGAAGGCGCCACTCCTCTGGAGACGGCCCGTGTGCTCGCCCCTTACCTGGACCTCACGCTCGTGCGTTCGGGACGTGCCCTTCCCCGTCCGTACGTGGGGGTGCCCGACCCGCGCGCCGAACTCGCACTCCTTCAGGAGCAGGCTGAGGCGAACCCGCAGGCGGCGTTCACGCTGGGCGGCGTGCTGCGCGCGGGCGCGCACCTGGACGTCCGGCAGGCGCTCGACCTCGAGTCGTTCGCCTACTCGACCCTTCTCTCCGGACGTGAGTTCGCAGCGTGGCTCGCCTCCAGGGGAGCCGCCCAGGCACCTCCCGAGGTGGCCGAGCCCGTCCTGCTCCGTAGGGAAGGCGACCGCCTCTTCATCACCCTCAACCGTCCAGAGCGGCGCAACGCCTACGGCAGCCGGCTCAGGGACGCCTTCGTCGAGGCGCTCACCGTCGCGGAACTCGATCCGACGGTCCGCCGCGTCCTCGTGACGGGAGCGGGTCCCGTCTTCTCCGCGGGCGGCGACCTCGCCGAGTTCGGCACCGCCCACGACCTGGCCGCCGCTCACTTCCTGCGTACGCGCGCGGGTGCGGCGCTGCCTTTGCACCGGCTGCGCGACCGCGTCACGGTGCAGGTCCACGGCACCTGCGTCGGCGCGGGCGTGGAGCTTCCGGCGTTCGCGGGCACGGTGCTGGCCGCGCCGGGGACGACGTTCCGGCTGCCGGAGGTCGCCATGGGCCTGATCCCCGGCGCGGGCGGCACGGTGAGCCTCCCGCGCCGCATCGGCCGCTGGCGGACCCTGCACCTGGCGCTGTCGAACGCCCCCGTGACCGTGGAAACCGCGTTGGCCTGGGGACTTGTCGACCGTCTCACTTGATGCACGAAGATCTAATTTTGCTTTCGATTTAGGGTTAAGTCGGGCAAACCGGTGGTCCAACGGCCGTCCGAGAACTACGTTGCCTCGTACAAGAATGCGCTTCTAAACGGAGGACGGGGTACGAGGTGCGCGGTAGACGTTCGTCGGCGAGAGGGGGGAGTGCCCCCCGGGCCCTCCCTGTCAGTGGAAGACTCGCCATCCTGCTTGCCCTGCCGCTGGCGTCGTTGATCCTCCTGTGGGCCTTCGCGGCCACCACGACACTGACGGCGGCGCTCAAGAAGTTCGACTTCGACACCCAGTACGACAACATGGGCCTGCAGACAGCCGCCGTCCTCGACGCGATCCAGAAGGAACGCACCGCGGCCGCCGACCACTCGCCGAAGTTCGCCGAGCAGACCCAGTACACCGACGGCACGGTGACCGCGTTCCGCACCGCGGCGTTCTCCGAAGAGACCCAGGACGCGATGGACGACCTGTCCAAGACCCAGGTCAGCGCGCTGGACGACGCCTTCGGCACCCTCACCGGGCTGCGCGGCAAGGTCGCCGCCGACGCCTCGAGCGTCCAGATCATCGACGAGTACAGCACCATCGTCGACACCGTCATCCAGCTCCTCAGCGGCATGGTGAGCGTCGACGACGTCTCCGCCTACCGCAACAGCAACGCGGTCATCCACGTGCTCAGCTCGCACGACCTCATGCTCCGTGAAGCCGCCCTGATCGGCGCGCTGCCCACCGGCGGCAAACTCGACAACGCCGGCCGCATGGCGTTCAGCGGGTGGGCCGACAGCCGCGACAAGTTCTTCCGCCTCGGCATCGCGACCCTGGACGAGGACCTCCGCGCCAAGGTCACAGAGTTCGCGGACTCCGAGCCGTTCGGCCGCTATGTCCAGCTCGAGGGCCAGATCCGGAACGGCGGCATCAACGCGGGCAAGACGGGGGCGACCTCGGCCCAGTGGCAGCAGGCCGTCGCGAACGTGGAACCCGCCTGGTACGCCAACATGGGCGCGGTCAGCGTGATGCTCGACGAGCAGATCGCGCCCGTCGGCGACCAGATCATGCTGCGCTTCTACGCCGCCGGAGGCATCGGCCTCATCGCCGTGATCGCCTCACTGCTGCTGTCCGTCCGCTTCGCCCGCAGCATGACCGGCGACCTGCGGGTACTGGAACGCGCCGCGCACACACTCGCCGACGAACGCCTGCCCGAGGTGGTCGCCCGGCTGCGCGCCGGCGAGAACATCGACGTCTCCCTCGCCGAACAGCCCCTGCCCGGCGGCGCGCGGACCAAGGAGGTCGGGTCCGTCGCCGACGCCTTCGCCACCGTCCAGCACACCGCGGTCGACGTCGCCATCGGCGAGGCGAGGCTGCGGCGCAGCATCGGCCGGGTCTTCGTGAACCTGTCCTGGCGCAGCCAGGGCCTCCTGCAGCGTCAGCTCCAGTTGCTGGACACCATGGAGCGGCGCGCCTCCAGCCCCGAGGAGCTGGACGACCTGTTCAAACTCGATCACCTGACGACCCGGATGCGGCGACACGCCGAGGGCCTGGTGATCCTGTCCGGGGAGCCGACCGTGCGTGCTTTCGACCATCCCGTCCCCATCGAGGACGTCGTCCGCGCCGCCATCGGCGAGGTGGAGGACTACACCCGCGTCGAGCCCGCGGTCGCGCGCTCGTCGTCGGTCACCGGCGCGGTCGTCGCCGACGTCATCCACCTGCTCGCCGAACTGATCGAGAACGCCACGGTGTTCTCCCCGCCCGGCACCGAGGTACTGGTCAAGGCGGAGGCCGTCGCGAACGGGCTCGCCGTGGAGGTCATCGACCGGGGTCTCGGCCTCTACCCCGACCAGCTCGCGGAGCTGAACCGCCGCCTGGCCGAGCCGCCCGAGTTCGACCTCGCCGACTCCGACCGGCTCGGCCTCTTCGTCGTCGCGCGGCTCGCCGCCCGGCACGGTATCCGAGTCGCCCTCCAGCCCTCCGCCTACGGCGGCACGACCGCCGTCGTCCTCATCCCCTCCGGCTTGACCGTCCAGGACGCACCGTCCCGGCCCGCCGTCAACGCGCCCCGCTCCGCGCCGCCCCCTTCCCCGGCCGTCATGGCGGCCCCGGAACGGCGCCCCGTCCCGCTCGCCGCCCCGGCGCGCGCGGCCGACAACCGCTTCGAACCGGACGCCACCCCCGAGCAGGCCGGACGGCTTCCACGCCGCCGCAAGCAGCAGAGCATGGCCCCGCAGTTGCGCACGGAGACCACGCCGCCCCCTGTCGAGGACGACTTCGAGGAACCAGACCCCGAGTCCAGCCGCGCCCTCATGTCCTCGCTCCAGTACGGCTGGGCGCGCGGACGCGACGGCCAGGGCGACGACCCGACTGACGAACGGAACAGACCGTGACCGGCGAACTCAACTGGCTGCTCGACGACCTGGTGGACCGGGTGATCCCCGTCCACCACGCCCTCCTGCTCTCCCGCGACGGCCTCGTCATGGCCGCGTCCCGCAACATGTCCTCCGAGGACGCCCAGTTCCTCGCCGCCCTGTCGTCGGGCTTCCACAGCCTGGCGCGGGGAGCCGCCGAGCATTACTCGGCCGAGCGGGTCAACCAGGCGGTGATCGAGCTGGACGACAGGCTCTTCTTCGTCCTGCCCGCGGGAACCGGCACCTGCCTCGCCGTGCTCAGCGACGCGGGCGCCCAGGCCGCCCAGGTCGCCTACGAGATGGCCCTCCTCATCAAGCGCGTCAGCCGCCACCTCACGGCCGCGGCCCGCACGACCTGATCCGGGTCACCGTGGAGCCGCGTTCCCCGCAGGGGGCGCGGCTTCGCCGTTCCAGGATGGATCCGCGTGATCCACGTGATCTGTCAAAGGGGATGGAAGCTGTGGAAGCACCACGATCGGGGCGCCGGACCGGATCTCTCGATTTTCCTGCGAGCAACGCCGCGAAACATGATGGACCGGGGAGCCCGCGCGCCTCTACCGTCACCGTTATGAGCATGGACATCACGGAGGCCGCGGAGCCGCCGGCCCCCGGCTCCCCCGACCCCGGTACGGCCCACCTGGCGGCGCTGGCCCAGGCCGTCCGGCGCGGCTGGCCCGAACTGCGCACCGAACTCCTCCCCCCCGAAGCGGGCCGCCCAGAACGTCTCGCGGTCACCCGCGCCGACGCCCGGGAGGAGGTCTCCTGCCGCCTGGATCCGGAGGCCGGCTGGCACTACCTCTGGCTGTGGCCCCACCCCCGCCGCCTGGCCCCCGTATCCGCCGCCGCCTCCGCGGCCCGCACCCTGGCCTCCGCCCTGGGCTGCCGCACCCTCACCGTCTAGCCCGGAAACACCCGGAAACCCCGCCTCCCCGCCCCTTCCCCAATCGATGTGCGAACCACCCCCGAAACACGCTAGTCTTAACCCCGTTGCCGGGGCAGCCCGGGACGATCACCCGGGCGATTAGCTCAGTGGGAGAGCGCTTCGTTCACACCGAAGAGGTCACTGGTTCGAACCCAGTATCGCCCACCCGGATTGATCAGCAGGTCAGAGGCCGGTTTCCGTCAAGGAAACCGGCCATTGGCGTCTCTGGGGGGCGGAGGCGGCGACGTCGCCTCGACCTTCCTCGGGTTCGCCGGTTCGCGAGCCTACGGCGGCTTCTCGGCCCTGCCGCGGCCGGGTGATAACGATAATTGACTTAACAATCACGATCTCCCGGGAGCCGCGCGGGCCGGTGCTAGCATCCGGTGATCATTGGGCATGCCTGGAACTTTCACGGCATTCTGGCGAAGTTGGGCTTGATCACGACAATGGGCACCAAACGCGTTCGCATCGCCGTCGCGGCGGGCGTCGTGGCACTCGGCATCACGGGCACGGGCGTCTATCTCGGCACGCAGCACGCGCTTCCCGGCCAGGAGGGTCCCGCCAAGGCGGACGCGCTCCTCGCACCGGACGACGGGGAGGGCATCGTGCCCACGCCGCCGGAGACGACACCGACGGCCGAGGCCGTCACACCCCAGGCGACGGACCTGCGCGAGACCCGACTCCCGTCGACCTCCCCCAAGGCCGACGGGACATCGAACGACGGGTGCGACCCCGCTTACGGGGAGCCGACGCAGTGCGTGCCGTGGGTGTTCCCCGACGGCATCACCGCGTACTCCGATAAATGCCTCTGGCTGAAGATCAACGGGTTCGGCGAAGTGCGGGTCGTGGGCACCGACCGGCAGCGCCTCGATCCCGACAAGAACAAGATCGCCTGCGACTAGCGGGCCCCCAGAATTCCCCGGAGCCATGATGAAGACGCACAATCCGCGAGTGCGCGCGCTGCTGTCCGGTCTGGCGGTGGCGGTGACCGCCACCGTCCCGGCGGCGATCCCCGCGCCGGCGAGCGCGGCGCCGAACCTCGTCCCCAACCCCAAGCTCGAAACGATGGCGGGCAAGCTCCCCAAATGCTGGACGACCTGGTCGACCGGGCACAACACCGCCAAGACGAAGGTCGTCGCGGGCCGCTCAGGCAAGCGCGCCGTCCAGATCGACATGAAGGTGCGGGTCTCGGGCGCCCGCGCCCTGGTGCAGACCCCGGCCTGCGCGATCAAGACGACGGGCGGCAAGCGGTTCGACCTGTCGTTCTACCTGAAGAGCGACACCGCCAAGATGAAGGTGGTGACCTTCCGCAAGGACGCCAAGGGCAAGTGGCACAAGTGGAAGGACCTCGCGGTCGGCGGCGCCTCGGCCAAGTGGAAGCGGGTGGAGGTCCGCACGCCCTTCGCCCCCGACGGCACCACCGCGATCCGCTTCGGCCTCGCCGTCGAGGGCAAGGGCAAGATCACCACGGACGACTACACGGCGGTTCGGGCTCCGGGCGTCACCGGCGTGTGCACCGACCCGAACGGCTGCACCCAGGGCAAGTGGGCGGTCCGTGAGTTCGGCGACCCCGTCCCGGACGGCGAGGGCGACACGGGAGACGGCGGCACGGGCCTCAAGAAGGGCGTGCGCGCCATGCACGCCGTGCTCCTGGTCACCGGCAAGGTCCTGCTCATCGCCGGATCGGGCAACAACCGCGCCAACTTCGACAACCGCCTGGAAGCCGGCCGGCTCGTCAGCTGGCTGTACGACCCGATCAAGAACACGTACAAGAAGATCGGCACCCCGTCCGACATGTTCTGCGCGGGCCACGTCCAGCTCTCGGACGGCCGCGTCCTGGTGATGGGCGGGACGAAGAAGTACCCGGACTACGTTCCCCAGGAGGACGGCTGGCTGGGCGAGGAGCGCTCCTACCTCTTCGACCCGTTCGACGAGAAGTACATCCAGACGAACGACATGAGCGACGGGCACTGGTACCCGTCGGCGACGGTCCTGGGCAACGGCGACGTCTACACCGTCGGCGGTTACGCGGGTGAGTACGCGGGCGGAAGGCAGCAGATCTCGCGTGTCACCGAGCTGTTCAAGTACGACAAGAACTCCAAGACCGGCGGCAAGTGGCTGCCCGAGAACCAGGTCGTGCAGACCGGGATCAACTGGGCCACCTACCCCTCGCTCATCCTCACCCAGGACAACCGGCTCTTCTACACCGGCGCCAGCGTCTTCGGCCACCCCACCGGCAACAACGACGGCAACAACTACTCCGACGGCGAGCCGTTCCTCGGCCCGGGCTTCCTCGACATCAAGACCAAGAAGTGGACCCCGGTCGGCGGGCTCAGCCAGGACCACGCCCGCGACCAGGCCGCCAGCCTGCTCCTGCCGCCCGCCCAGAACCAGAAGGTCATGGTCCTCGGCGGCATGAACTTCAACGGCACGGCTCAGGGCCAGCAGGACGGCGCGCACCAGCACACCGACATCGTCGACCTCGACGACGCGGGGGCGGGCTTCAAGCGCGGCCCCGATCTGCTGACGCCCAAGGTGTACCTGTCGGCCGTCATCCTCCCCGACGGGAAGGTCTTCGAGACCGGTGGCTCCCGCGGCAACCGCGCCGGATACACCCACGAGGCCTCCGTCTTCGATCCGAAGAAGCCCGGCCAGTGGACGCCCATGGCCGCCGATCCCGTCGGCCGGACCTACCACAACTCCTCGATCCTGCTGCCGAACGGCGCCGTCATGGCGCAGGGGTCGAACCCGGCCAGTAACTTCTACGACACCCGGATCTCGATCTACAAGCCGCCCTACTTCTTCAAGGGCCCGCGCCCGAAGATCACCGGGGTCGGCACTCGGTACTGGGCCTACGGCAACACCTACACCTTCAAGACCAACCGGAAGATCAAGACCGCCTGGCTGATCCGTCCGGCCGCCGTCACCCATTCCTCCGACCCCAACCAGCGCGCCGTCGCCCCGGAGAAGCTCACCGTCACCGGCAAGACGGTCAAGTTCAAGCTCACCGGCAAGAGCAGCATCGCCCCTCCCGGCTGGTACATGCTCTTCGCCACCGACGCCAAGGGCCTGCCCTCCGTCGCCAGATGGATCCACGTGGGCTAGTCCTCGACAGCGCCGCCCGCAGCGGTCGCAGCACCTCCCCGGAGAGCGCTGCGACCGCTGCGTTCCGTCCCGGGTACAGGCTCGCCGTCGCCGGTGGAGGGCCGCGGAAGTGTGCTCCCGCAGGGTCAGCCGTCGGGGTGCGCGGTCGTCCGGGGGAGCTCGACGGTGACGCGGATGCCGCCGGAGGGACGGGGGAGCAGGGTGAGGGTTCCGTCGTGCGCCTGGGTGATCGTCTTGACGATCGCCAGGCCCAGGCCGACGCCCGCGTGGTCGGTGTGCAGGCGCTCCGTGCCACGGCGGAAGGGCTCGGTGAGCGTCGCGGCCAGCTTCGGGGCGACCTGCTCGCCGGTGTTCTCGACGGTGAGGACCACCGTCCCGGGGCGGACGCCGGTGCCGACCCACACGGTGCCCCGCGCCGGCAGGTTGTGGATGATCGCGTTGTGCACGAGGTTCATGGCCAGCTGCAGCAGAAGGGCCGGTGATCCGCTCGTGGGGGCGATGTCGCCGGAGGTCTCGATGGCGACGCCGTGCTTCTCCGCGAGGGGGAGGAGCGTCTCGGTGGCCTCTTCCGCCATGAGGGACAGGTCGACGGGCTCGCGGGCGAAGGACCGCTGGTCGGCCCGGCCGATCAGGAGCAGTGCCTCGGTGAGGTCGATCGCCCGGGTGTTGACGTTGCGGAGGCGCTCGATGACCTCGCCGGTGTCGTGTGCCGGATCGGCGCGGGCCACGTCGAGGAGCGCCTTGGAGATCGCCAGCGGGGTGCGCAGCTCGTGGGAGGCGTTGGCCGCGAATCTCCGCTGTTCCGCGACGTGCGCCTCGAGCCGGGTGAGCATCGTGTCGAAGGCGTCGGCGAGTTCGCGGAACTCGTCGTTGCGGCCGGGCAGCCGGATCCGGTGGGACAGCGATCCGTTCGCGGCCGCGCGGGTGGCGTCCGTGATCTGGGTCAGCGGGGCGAGCATGCGGCCGGCGAGGATCCATCCCCCCGAGAGGCCGAACACCAGCAGGAACGCCATGACCGCGGCCGCCGACGGCGCGAAGGAGCGCAGGAGGCCGGCGCCCGGAACCGCGAAGACCAGCCCCTGCGCGTCGATCGCCCGCCGCTGGAATCCCAGGAGGATCACCGACCAGGCGGCGAGCAGCAGGGCGCCGGCGAGCAGGAGGAATCCGGTGTAGCTGAGGGTGAGTTTGAGGCGAGCGCTGAGCCCGGGGGCCCTACGCACCGTCTCTTCCCTCGTGTCCGGTCCCCGGTCCCGTGTCGATGCGGTAGCCGACGCCCGGCACGGTGGCGATGATCCAGGGTTCGCCGAGGCGCTTGCGCAGCGCCGAGACGGTGATGCGCACAGCGTTGGTGAGCGGGTCGGCGTTCTCGTCCCACGCGCGTTCCAGGAGTTCCTCGGCGCTGACGACACCGCCGTCGGCGGAGACGAGGACTTCGAGCACCGCGAACTGCTTCCTGGTCAGCGCGACGTAGCGGCCGTGCCGGTGGACCTCTCGGCGGAACGGGTCGAGCCGCAGCCCCGCGATCTCACGGACGGGCGGTCTGTGGTGGGCCCGCCGGCGGTCGAGCGCTCTGAGCCTGAGCGCGAGTTCCCGGAGCTCGAAGGGTTTGGTGAGGTAATCGTCGGCGCCGAGCCCGAATCCTGAGGCCTTGTCGTCGAGCCGGTCGGCCGCGGTGAGCATGAGGATCGGCATACCGCTGCCGGACGCGACGATGCGCTCGGCGATCTCGTCGCCGGACGGCCCGGGGACGTCGCGGTCGAGGACGGCGATGTCGTAGGCGTTGACGCCCAGCAGTTCCAGAGCGGTGTCGCCGTCGCCCGCGATGTCGGCCGCGATCGCCTCCAGGCGCAGGCCGTCACGGATGGCCTCCGCCAGATAGGGTTCGTCCTCCACGATCAGCACACGCATGTCGTCAAGGCTACGAGCCCGCGCGTATCGTCGGCATATCGCCGACCGCATACACCCCGGCAACACCCTGTCGGCTTGACTTGCCGGATGACCAGAACCTCGACCCGAACCACCGGACAGGGCGGCTCCGACCTCCGGGAGACCGGCTCCGGCGCCCGGCTCGCGCGCGTCCGCCGGGTGACCAGGCCGGCGGCCTGGAGGCGCGGCCTCGTCCTCGCGGCGTCGGCGTTGCTTCTCGGCCTGGTGATGCTGCTGCACGCGGTGATCCCGAACCGGATCTGGAGCCTCGGCAGCCTCGTGGAGACCTTCCTGCCGTGGTTCGGCCTGCTCATCCCGGTGCTGCTGGCCGGGGCGCTCTGGCGCCGTTCCGTCTCCGGGACGGTCGCCCTTCTGCTGCCCGTCGTGGTGTGGCTGAGCCTCTTCGGCGGGCTGCTCGGCGACCGGTCCCACCCGGGCGGCGACCTCACCGTGGTCGGCCACAACGTCGGCGCGGGCAACCCCGACCCGGCCGGTACCGCCCGCGACCTGGCGGCCTCCGGAGCGGACGTGCTGGCGCTGGAGGAGCTGGCCCCGCAGGTCCTGGGCACGTACGAGAAGGAGCTGGCGACCGCGTACCCGTACCACACGGTGCAGGGCACGGTCGGGCTGTGGAGCAGGCTGCCGCTGTCGGACACCCGGCCGGTCGACACCGAGATGGACGCGGGGCCGCTGGGCGACGCCAAGCCCGCCGACGTCAAGCTGACCTACAACAGGGCGCTGCGCACCACGGTGGCCACGGCGCAGGGGCCGCTGGCGGTGTACGTGGCGCACCTGGGGTCCGTGCGCGTGAACCCACGGGAGGGGTTCTGGACGGCCCATCGCGACCGAGGGGCCCAGGCGCTCGCCGAGGCGCTCGCCGCCGAGCGCAACGACCGCGTGGTGCTGCTCGGCGACCTGAACGGCACCATGGACGACCGCGCGTTCGACGGCGTCACCTCGCGGCTGCGCTCGGCCCAGGAGGCGGCAGGCGACGGCCTCGGCTTCACCTGGCCGGCGAAGTTCCCGGTGGTGCGGATCGACCAGATCCTGGTCCGGGGCGTGGCACCGGAGAGCGCGTGGACCCTGCCGGCCACCGGCAGCGACCACCTGCCGGTGGCGGCCCGCATCGGCTGGTGAGCACCGCGGGCGGCGTCACCGGGTGTTGATGCTGCTCCAGTCGGCGTTCCAGGGGAGTTGCAGGCCGATGACATAGAGGTAGGCGACGACGAGGGCCGCCACGAGGATGCCCGCGATGATCGCCAAGATGAGGTTGCGGCGGCGGGCACGGGGGTCGAGGGCCTTCTCCTTGGCGCGTTCCGCGGCGGCCTTGGCCTTGCCGAGGGCGCGCTGGGCCCAGACGAACTCCGTCGCGAGGATCGCGAAGCCGACGATGATCGCGAGGATGCCCGGTCCTGGGAGGACCATCATGAGCAGTCCCGCGATGAGGACCGCGACGCCGACGGTGAACACACCGACGCGCCAGGTCGTGTAGAGCAGGGGGTTCGAGCGCATCACCGCTCGGAAGCGCTCGAGGCGGCCCCCACGGCCCTCGAGGTCATTTTCCTGGTCAATCGCCACGGTTTCACCCTACGTGAAAAGTCCTTCCCGCGACGGCTGATCCACGTCCCGCCGGGTGACAAACCTTACTCGGGAGTCAGACTTCCCAGCCCCTGCCCGTAGGCGTTCTCGCAGGTCAGAGTGGTTTTGGTCACGTTCGGTCAGGGTCTCTCGTGGCCTGGTGCTGGGAATGTTCTGACGTGTTCTCGCAGTTACGCGTCATAGATCAGGGGGACACCCGTCATTGAGGCGCAGTCCTCATCTCATGCTCGAGCAACGGGCCCGACGCGAAGGAATGGCGATGAACGGCAGCACCACCGTCTCCGCGGAGCTGGGCCTTCGGCTTGTTGTGCCCGATCGCTCCACAGTGCCACTTCTGGCGACCCTGGAGTACGCAGCCGACGACCCCTACGCGATCAGGATGTCGTTCCATGTGGGCAATGACGACCCCGTCGAATGGATCTTCGCGCGGGAACTGCTGACGATCGGCATCGAGCGCCGGGCGGGCGACGGCGACGTCCAGGTGTGGCCCGCGGGACCGGAGAACGACCGGACCTTGCATCTCGCCCTGTCGTCGCCCTTCGGCAACGCGCTCTTCGACGTGCCGCTGACGCCGATGGCGGACTTCCTGCACAAGACCTACGACATAGTGGCCGCCGGCCGCGAATCGGAGTTCGTCGACATGGACGCCGAACTCGAGCATCTGCTCTGGTCGTCCTGACACCTCCCGCTCTGACCGTGGAGCCCTGCGCCGGCCGCGACCACACCCGGCTCGCGCGGGGCTCCACGCATCTCACAACTCATCAGATCTCGGCGTTGAGCCGCTCGATCGCCCGCATCTTGTTCATCGCGTCCAAGGCCGCGACCTTGTAGGACTCGGCGAGCGTCGGATAGTTGAACACCGTGTTCACGAGGTAGTCGACGGTGCCGCCGCAGCCCATCACCGTCTGGCCGATGTGGACGAGCTCGGTCGCGCCGGTGCCGAAGACGTGGACGCCCAGGAGCCTGCGCGTGTCCGGGGACACCAGGAGCTTGAGCATGCCGTAGGAGTCCCCGATGATCTGGCCGCGCGCCAGCTCGCGGTAGCGGGAGATGCCGACCTCGAACGGGACGCGTTCGCGGGTCAGCTCGTCCTCGGACTTCCCGACGAAACTGATCTCCGGCACGGTGTAGATCCCGATCGGCTGGAGCTCGTGCATGTCCGCGACCGGTTCGGCGAAGGCGTGCTGGGCGGCGAGGCGGCCCTGCTCCATCGAGGTGGCCGCGAGGGCGGGAAAGCCGATCACGTCGCCGACCGCGTAGATGTGCGGGACCTCGGTGCGGTAGTGCTCGTCCACCTCGATGCGGCCGCGCGGGTCGGCGGCCAGGCCCGCGGCGTCCAGGCACAGCTCGGCGGTCTTGCCCTGCCGTCCCGCCGAGTACATCACGCAGTCGGCGGGGATCTTCTTGCCGCTCTCCAGGACGGTGATCGCCCCGCGCGGCCGGCGTTCGACCGCCGCGACGCTCTCCCCGAAACGGAAGGTGACGGCGAGGTCGCGCAGGTGGTACTTGAGCGCCTCGACGATCTCCAGGTCGCAGAACTCCAGCATCCGCTCGCGCCGCTCGACGACGGTCACCTTGGTGCCGAGCGCGGCGAACATGGAGGCGTACTCGATGCCGATGACGCCCGCGCCGACGACGACGAGGGTCTCGGGAACCCGGTCGAGGTGGAGGATGGCGTCGGAGTCGATCACGGTGCGGTCGTCGAACTCCACGCTCGACGGCCGGGCGGGGGAGGTGCCCGTGGCGATGACGATCTTCTCGGCGGTGACCTTCTTCTCCTCGGCGCCCGACACGCCGATGGTGTGGGCGTCGAGGAAGCGTCCGGTGCCCTCGAACAGGTGGACGTGGTTGCGGCCGAGCTGGCTGCGGATCACCTGGATCTCGCGGCCGATGACGTGCTGGGTGCGCATGCCGAGATCGGTGACGGTGATCTCGTCCTTGACCCGGTAGCTCTGCCCATAGAGTTCGCGCTGGCTGAGGCCGGTCAGGTACAGCACGGCCTCGCGCAGGGTTTTTGAGGGAATTGTCCCGGTGTTGATGCAAACGCCGCCGAGCATGTTCCTTTTCTCGACGACGGCGGCCTTCTTGCCGAGCTTGGCGGCGGCGATGGCGGCCTTCTGGCCGCCCGGTCCTGATCCGAGCACGAGGAGATCGAAGTCGTACACGGCATCAGTCTGAACCCGGGGCGGCCGCCGGAATAAGGCATTTCGTGTAACAAGCGGGAGGTCCCCGAAGAACGTCCCTTTACGGATCAGGGATCGACCTTTTCGGCCGACCGGATCGCGAACTCCCGGGCCGCGGCACGGGTCAGCTCACCGACCGGAAGCTCCCGCCCGTCGATCCAGGTGATCGGCTGGACGTCCCGGGTCGTCGACGTGAGGAACGCCTCCTCCACCGTGCCGAGCGCCTCGAAAGGCACGTCGGCTTCTTCGGCGTCGGTCCACTCCAGTACCAGCGCGCGCGTGACGCCCGCCAGGCAGCCGCTCTCCAGCGTCGGCGTGATCAGCCGCCCGCCCGCGACGACGAAGATGTTCGAGCCTGTGCCCTCGCAGAGGTTCCCCGCCAGGTTGCCGAAGATCGCCTCGTCCCCGCCGACCTCCGCGGCCTTCGCCAGCGCGATGACGTTGTCGGCGTAGGAGGTGGTCTTCAGGCCCGTCAAAGGACCCCGCTCGTTACGCGGCCACGGGACGGTCGCCACCCGGGACGTCGGAGCGAACGGCTTCTGCTCGCTCGCGATCACGATCGTCGTGGTGCCCTGGTCGCCGCGCGAGGAGCCGAGCGGCCCGGGGCCGCCCGTATAGGTGATCCGCACGCGGCCCAGCTCCCACGGGTCCGCCTCGGCCAGCACCTCCTCGACGCCCTTGCGCACGAAGCCCTCGTCCGGTTCGGGAAGGCCCAGGCCGCGGGCGGAGAAGGCGAGCCGGCGCAGGTGCCGCGTCAAGGCGAACGGGACTCCCCGCACGAGCTTGATCGTCTCGAACACGCCGTCGCCCACGGTGATCCCGTGGTCGACCACGCTGACCTGATCGCGCCCGAATTCGCCGTCAGTCCAGACCAGCATCCGCCACCTCCAGTAGCCGTTCGGCCTTCAACTCCGTCTCCCGCCATTCTCGCGCGGGATCGGACCCCCAGGTGATGCCGGCGCCCGTGCCGAAGCGCACGAGGCCGTCCTCGATCCAGAACGTCCGGATGCCCACCGCCAGGGAGGCCGCGCGCCGGTCGGCGTCCACCCAGCCGATGGCGCCGCAGTACGGGCCGCGCGCCACGGGCTCCAGCCGCTCGATCAGCTCCAGGGCCGACGCCTTGGGCGCGCCCGTCACGGATCCGGGCGGAAAGGTCGCGGCGAGGATCTCCGGCCAGCCCGCGGGCGTCCGGGCGCGGACCGTCGAGACGAGGTGCACCAGGCCCGGATGGTGCTCCACCGCGCACAGCGCCGGGACCTCCACGGTGCCGGGCAGCGCCACCCGTCCCAGGTCGTTGCGGACCAGATCGACGATCATGACGTTCTCGGCGTGGTCCTTGGGGAGAAGGTCGGCTTCCGTCCGTCCGGTGCCCTTGATCGGCCCGGAGGCGATGACGTCGCCGTCACGGGAGAGGTAGAGCTCCGGGCTCGCGCAGGCGACCTCCAGGCCCGGCAGCTTGAGCGTCATCGCGTACGGGGCCGGGTGGGCGTCGGCGAGGCGGCGGCCCAGTCCCGTGATCCCGTCCTGAGCCGGTGCGGAGAGCACCCGGCACAGGTTCGCCTGGTACACGAGGCCGTCGGCGATCGCGGCGCGGATCTCCGAGACGCCCCGCTCGTAGGCGGAGCGGTCCAGCGAACTGCGCCACGGGCCCGGCGGCCGCCACGGCCCGTCCGGGTGCGGAGCGGGACGGACGTGCTCGAACCGGGCGCACGTCACCTTGCCCTCGTAGGTGACGGCCACAGCCCACCAGCCGCGCCCGTCGAGCACGGCGGGATCGGAGGAGACCTCGGCCAGGTCTGTGGCCAGAAGACCCCCCACGTGGGCGAACGCATCCATACCCCTAGTTTCACCCTCGGAACCCACCACTCGCACCCGGATTCACCAGGCCCTGGACCCTCTCCGCGGCTCCGGTTTGGCACTAGGCCCGAGAGTTGGCTATGGTTTTCCACGTCGCCACGGACCGGCCGGGAAGCCGGAAGGGCCGGGGAGGACACGCGGAAGTGGCTCAGTGGTAGAGCATCACCTTGCCAAGGTGAGGGTCGCGGGTTCGAATCCCGTCTTCCGCTCGGAGCGGCCCTGGAGGGTCGATCACGGTGGAGTGGCCGAGAGGCGAGGCAACGGCCTGCAAAGCCGTGTACACGGGTTCAAATCCCGTCTCCACCTCGCATTTCCCCCGGACGATTAGCTCAGCGGGAGAGCGCTTCCCTGACACGGAAGAGGTCACTGGTTCAATCCCAGTATCGTCCACCACCAGCACGGCCCCCGGCGGATTCCGCCGGGGGCCGTTCTTGTTTCTCCTGGTTCTTCGGCAGGCGAGGCCGGAGCCGTCGGGAAGCGCCCCGGCGAGTGCCCGCCGCCCGCACGTGCGGCCCGGGTGGAGGCCGGATACCACGATCGCGGTAGTCGGGAAATGCTGCGATCGGACGATGCGGGATGCGGCCGCGGGCGCTTAGCGTGGTCCCTGATCACGTGGAGTGATGCAGGGGAGGGGCTGTGCGGGGTGGACGGCGGTGGCCGGTCATGGGCGGGGGGGAGAAAGCGTGCGGGGTCGTTCGTTCGTATCTCTCGGTGGTCGCCCGGGGTCTGGGTGGCGAAGGAGCGGATGATGCGGATTCTGGTGGTGGACGACGACACGGCGGTGCGGGATTCGCTGGCGCGAACACTGCGGTTCGACGGCTACGAGGTGGTGACGGCGCCGGACGGGGAGGCCGCGCTCGTCGAGGTCGGCGCGCGCGAGCCGGACGCGATGATCCTCGATGTGGGGATGCCGCGGCTGGACGGTCTCGAGGCGTGCCGGCGGCTGAGGGCCGACGGGCGGACGCTGCCGGTGCTGATGCTCACCGCGCGCGACAGTGTGGGAGACCGGGTGGCGGGGCTGGACGCGGGCGCCGACGACTACCTCATCAAGCCGTTCGCGCTGCAGGAGCTCCAGGCGCGGGTGCGCGCGCTGCTGCGCCGCACGGCGCTGGGGAACCGGGCGGGAGAGGCGTCCCCGGCGGCGCGCGAGGGCGTGCTGGAGTTCGCCGACCTGAGCCTCGACCCGCGCACCCGCGAGGTGACGCGCGGGCCGCGCCGGCTCCGGCTGACCCGCACCGAGTTCTCCCTCCTCGAGGTGTTCCTGCGGCACCCCAGGCAGGTCCTGACCCGGATCGTGCTGTTCGAGCAGGTGTGGGGCTACGACTTCGGAGAGGCCTCCAACGGCATCAACGTCTACCTCGGGTACCTGCGGCGCAAGCTCGAGGCCGAGGGCGAACCCCGGCTGCTGCACACCGTGCGCGGCGTCGGCTTCGTGCTGCGCGAGGAACCGCTGTGAGAGGGCCGTGGCCGAGGCCCGGCGCCGCGCGGCGGGCGTCGGCGCGGTGGCGGCGGCGCGGGACCCTGCGGTCCCGCCTCGCGGTGCTGGTCACCGGCGCGGTCGCGGTGGCGGTGCTGGGGTTCGCCCTGGTCTCCTGGGCCTCGGTGCACGTCATCATCGACCGGCAGTTGGAGAGCCAGCTCGTCACCAGCGCGCAGACCATCGCCGGACGGCCCGACCAGTGGCGCTCGGCGCCGGCGCGTCCGCCGCAGGAGGACGGGGGAGGCGCGGGAGGCGCGGGAGGCGAACACGGACACGGACACGGGCACGACCTGGGCACGCGTTGGCAGCTCCTGACCGCGAAGGCCGAGGTCGACGGTGAGTCCTCCGATCCGCTGCCGGTCACCGCGGGCGCCCGCGCCGTGGCCGAGGGGCGCAGCGAACGCGTCGAGGAACAGGTGGTCCTCGCGGGCGACGCGTACCGCATGATGACCGTGCCGCTGGAGGGGGGCGGCGCGGTCCAGGTCGCGGTGAGCGAGCACTTCACCGGCCGGATCCTCACCGCGTTCGCGCTGCTCCTGTTGTTCGGCGGTGCCCTCGGCGTCGCGGCCGCTGCGCTGCTCGGGTGGGCGGTGGCGCGGGCGGGGCTGACCCCCGTGCGGGAGCTGACCGAGGCGGTGGAGGAGGTGGCGGTGACGATGGACCTCGGCCGGCCGATCCCCGCCGCCGGGTACGACGAGATAGCGCGGCTGGCCCGGTCGGTCAACACGATGCTCGCCGCGCTCGACACCGCCCGGCGCGCGCAGCGCATGCTGGTGGAGGACGCGGGTCACGAGCTGCGCACCCCGCTGACCAGCATCAGGACCAACATCGAGCTGCTGCTGGCGGTGGAACGCCGACCGGAGCTCGCCCACCGGCTGCCCCCCGAGGAGCGGGCGCAGCTCCTGTGCGACCTCGACGCCCAGATCGTCGAGCTCACCACGTTGACCGCCGAGCTGGTCGAACTGGCCCGCGAGGAGGCGGCCCGCGAAGCGCCGGAACCGCTCGACCTCGCCGAGGTGGTCGAGACCGCGATCGCCAGGGTGCGCATCCGCGCGCCGGCGGTCTCGTTCCGCACCGACCTCTGGCCGGTGCAGGTGGAGGGCCGCCCCGGCGAGCTGGAGCGGATGGTGCTGAACGTGCTGGACAACGCGGCCAAGTGGAGCCCGCCGGGCGGGGAGGTGCACACCCGCCTCAGGGCCGAGGGCCCCGGTCTCGGCGTCCTGACGGTCGCGGACGGCGGTCCGGGCATCGACCCCGGCGATCTGCCCCATGTGTTCGACAGGTTCTACCGGGCTCCGGCCGCCCGCGGCACCCCCGGCTCGGGCCTCGGCCTCGCCATCGTCGCGCAGACCACCGCGCAGCACGGCGGCACCGTCACCGCCGGGCCGAACAGCCCGAACGGCACCGTGGTGACGGTCCACCTGCCGTGCCTCCCGCCCCACCCCGATCTCTTACCCGTCTCTTAACCGGGCCCCCCGGTCCCTCTTAAGCGCCGCCGCGATCTTCGCGGGATGGGAGACAGGAGCAAGACGAACGTGCGACTCCGTCCACGGGCACGGCCCCGCCCGGCCGCCGCCCCCCGCCGGTTCCCGGCCGCCCACGCCTGCGCCCGCCTGCAGGCCCGAGCCGAAGCCCGGGACGGCGCGCGGGACGATGCCGCCCGAGCCGACGGGCGCGGCGAAGCGCGCGAAGGCGGGCGCGGCGGTGACGGGCGCGGCGGCCTGTCGGTGCCGGCCGCCCGGGGTCCGGGACGGGTCGGCCCGGCGGAGACGGGCGGCGCGGCGGGTGGGACCGGTGCGCGGGGAGCGCGGCTCGGTGTACTGCGGGAGATCTGGGAGAGGGCGCGGCAGGGGGTCGGGCGGCGGGTTCTGCGGGGGGTGGGGCTGCTGGGGAGCGTGGTGGTGGCATGGATGCTCTTGCGGGGAAGCCTGCCTGGCGCGGGGGCGACCTGGGCGGCGCTTCGAAAGGCCGAGCCGGCGTGGCTGGTCGCCGCGGTGGGCTTCCAGGTGGGGTCGGTGGCCGCGTTCGGGTTGCAGCAGCGGAGGCTGCTCGCGGTGTTCGGGGTGCGGGCGCCGGTGCGGTGGGCGGTCGGGCTCGCCTATGCGCGGACGGCGATGGCGATCGCGCTGCCCGCGGGATCGGTGGTCTCGGCGGGTTACGCGTTCCGGCAGTTCCGGGGGCGCGGGGCGGAACAGGACGTCGCGTTGGCCGCGATGACCCTTTCGGCCGCCGCGTCGACCGCGGGCCTCGCGGTGCTCTACGCGGGAAGCGCGGCCGTGTGGGCCTTCGCACCATGGCCGGTGCCCGTCGCGGTCGCGCTGCTCGCCGTGGTGGCCGTCGTCGCCTTCCTCCCCCTGGCGGCGCGCCCGCCCGCGCCGCACAGGGCACCGGATGAGCGCTCGGCTGCGGAGGCGGAGGCGGGGCCGGGCGCGCGGGAGTGGGTGAAGGGGATGGTGCGGCGGGCGGCGGGGGCGGTGCGGGGGGCGGCGGGGCAGGCTCGGACGGTCGGGGCGGCGCGGAGCGGGGGTGTGCTGGCCCTCGCCGTGCTCAACTGGCTGGCGGATCTGGCCTGCCTGGTGGCCGCGGTGCGGGCGCTCGGGCTCGAGGTGTCGGTGCCGGCCATGGCCGGCGCTTACCTTGGCGTCCAGTTCGCCCGGCAGATCCCGACGACGCCGGGCGGCATCGGCGTCATCGAGGGTGCGCTGCTGCTCGCCTTCACCACCGTGGGGGTCGCGGCGGCCCCGGCGGCCGCCGCCGTCCTCGTCTACCGGCTGCTGTCGTGCTGGCTGCTGCTCCCGGTCGGGCTGCTGTTCTGGGCGGCCCATCGGACCGCGCCCCGCCCAGGCGCGCCCGGAGCCTGAGGGGAGGGCTCCGGGCGCGGGAACGGGTCCTGGCGGCGGGTCAGGGCCGGGTGAGGTGGAGGAGGTGCCGGACCGTCGCGGCGAGGCTCGGCTTCGCCGGGTCGCCGCGTTCGATGCGGGTCAGCAGGTCTTCGGGCGTCAGCCAGGTGAACCCGGTGAAGTCCGCCGGGTTGTAGCGGGGGGCGGTGTCGGTGGCCAGAAGGTAGAGGGCCTGGAAGAAGGGCTTGCCGGGGGCCGGGGGGATCTTGGCCAGGTAGGTGAGGTCGGCGGGGGTGACGGTGAGGTTCAGTTCCTCGGCGAAGCCGCGGACCGCGGCGGCGGGGTAGTCCTCGCCGCTGAGGACGTGCTCGCCGACGCTGTAGTCGAGGCCGCCGGGGGCGAGCCTCTTGTCGAGGGCGCGGCGTGGGATCCACAGTTCGCCGCGGTCGTTGCGGAGGAAGCAGTCCACGACGCGCAGGTGGCCTCGGCCCTCCCAGCGCGGGAAGTCGCTGCGGGCGATCTGCCGGATCACCGTGTCCCGGCCGTCGACGAGGTCGAGGATCTCGGTGTCGTGGGGGTGGGTCATCGGGCGGCCTCCAGAGGGTCGGCGGGCGTGCGGGTCGGTGCTCCTGAGGATGGAGGCTACGGCGGCGCACGCGGGGGACGGGGTCCTGCCGCGCGGGGCGGCGCAGGTCCTCGGCCGAGGGGCGGCGGGTGTTCGGGGGCGGACGGATGGGCATGGGCGGGATATGGGGGATAAACGGGACGGGGTGGTACTCGTCGGGACCGACGGGTCGGCGGTGGCGGCGAACGCGGTGCGGTGGGCCGCGGGGGAGGCGGCGCGGCGGGGGAGCAGACTGCGCGTGCTGCGCGCCTGGGACCCGTGGGCGCCTTGGCCGACCCGGGAGCCGCCGGCCCGCGATGCCGCGGGACGCGAGCGCGACCTCGTGCTGCGGGCCGCCGCCGCGATGGTCGCCGGGCGGGGCCTGCCCGTCGAGACCGAACTGCTCGACGGGCCCGCGATCCCGGCGCTGCGCGCGGCCGCCGACCTCGGGGACGTGCTCGTGCTGGGGCACCGCGGCGCGGGCCGGGTCTCGGAGTTCCTGCTGCTCGGCACGACGAGCCTCGGCGTGGCCGGGCACACCGCGCGGCCCGTCGTCCTGGTCCGGGGCCACGACACGGGGGCGCGGGGCGCGGTGGTCGTCGGCCTGTCGCCGGGGAGGCAGGGCGAGGCCGAGGAGCTCGCCTACGGCTTCGCGGCCGCCGACCGCGCCGGGACCGTGCTGCGGGTGGTGCGGGCGAGGCCGCCGCGCGACGACGACGGCGCCGCCGACCCGCTGGAGGTCCTGGAGGGGCTGCTCGCGCCATGGCGGGAGCGGTACCCGCTGGTGCGGGCGGTGCCCGTCCTGCACTTCGAGGAGCCGCAGAGCGCGTTGCTGGAGGAGTCGAGGTCGGCCGACCTGCTCGTCATCGGGCCCGGCCGCCGCACGGACATGCGGCCCTACCTGGGGTCGGTGAGCGGCGCGGTGCTGCACCACGCGGACTGCCCCGTCGCGGTCGTCACCCACTGACCGGGGCGCACGGCCGACGGCCGGAAGTGGCCGACCCCGTAGCATTGACGGGGTGAACGGAGCCGCACGGACCAGTACCAGGGACATCGCCCGCGCGGCGGTCAGGGCGGAGCTCGCCCAAGTGGCCTTCGACCTCTTCGCCCGCGACGGCTTCGACAACGTCACCGTCACCGAGGTGGCCGAAGCGGCGGGGGTGTCGCGCAGCACGTTCCTGCGGTACTTCGAGAGCAAGGAGGACGCCGTCCTCGACGCCCTCGACGCCCAGGGCAGGGCCGCCGCCGACGCGCTGCGCGCCCGTCCCGCGGACGAAGACGACTGGACCGCCCTGCGGGCCGCGCTCGGCACCTTCATCGAGCCGTACACCAGCGATCCCGAGCGGACCGCCGCGCTGACCCGGCTGCTGCGCGACACCCCGTCGCTGCGGGCCAGGCAGCTCGAGCGGCAGCACGCCTGGCGCCCGCTGCTCGCCGCGGCGCTGGCCGAGCGGTCCCGGGCGCGGACCCCGCGGCTGCGCGACTCGGCGCGCGCCGGCGCCGCCCTCGCCTGCGTGAACACCGCGCTGGAGGCCTGGATGGACGGGGCGCCCGAGCAGGATCTCCTCGCGCTGCTCGACGAGGCCTTCGCGGCCCTGTCGGTGCCGCGCCGCCGCCGCGTCGGCTGACGCCCGCGGCATGGCGGGCCGCGGCGCGGGGAACGAAGTCCGCGTGCGGATCTCCAGACTCGACCATCTTGTGCTCACCGTCGCCGACGCCGAGCGGAGTGCGGCCTTCTACCGCGACGTCCTGGGCATGCGGGAGGCGCCCGCGGAACCGGGGCGGCACGCCGTCGCCTTCGGCCCCAGCAAGATCAACTTTCATGAGCACGGGCACGGGTCCGCGCCGCACGCGCAGGCGCCGACGCCCGGCGGAGCCGACTTCTGCCTCGTCCTGGAGGGGACGACCCTCGGAGAGGCGAGGACGGAGCTCGCCGCGCACGGGGTCCCCGTCGAGGAGGGCCCCGTCACCCGCGTCGGCGCCCTCGGCTCGATGACGAGCCTCTACCTCCGCGACCCCGACGGCAACCTCATCGAACTCGCCGTCTACGCGGGCGAAGACGACGACTGACCGTTCCTGAGCACTGTCCAGGAGTGTTCCCCCTGGGATCAGTGCGTCTGTCCCGAACGGTGCTGGACAGACTGGTCCCCCGGCTTTCACGCGCCCGGTGGAGCGGCGGATCGTGTCCGCCCTCCGGTCCGGGCGGGGCGGGGTTCCTCACGCCTGGGGTCGTGGTGCCGGGCCTGGGCGGTCCGATGCCCCGCATCATCGCTCTGGTGGTGCGGGGGCGGTGCCGTCCGTCGCCGGGCTCCATGGCCTTGGGCGCGCCGTCCGATCACGAGGCTTGCGGCCTCGTGGCGGCTGGTCTTGTGTGCGGGTGTGCTGGTGGGCTGCTGCCAATACCGCGCTCCCCACCGGCTGGTGTAGGCCGCGTCGACCGCCACCAGCGCGATCCCTTGTTCGGCGGCCATCGACACCAGCCGGGCCTTCAGGAGGCCCGTCGGGATGCCGTGGACGACCTGCCGCAGACGGCGTCGGCAGTGCCTCTCGCGGGTTTTGACGTCGGTGAAGTCGAGGTTCTCGATGGCGATCGTGGTGACGCCGAGATGGCGGGTCCAGTGCAGGAGCCGGTGAGGGCGTGGCGGAGTTGGGCGTCGCGGTGCGAGGCGCTGCCCGTCAGGTCGTAGGGGAACCGGCGTGGTCTTCCGATCGGGTTGCCGTGAACGTTGAGGTGCCAGGCGGCGAGGTGGTCGGCGTTGGTGTCGACCCCGACCACACCGGACGCCCGGTCCGCCTCGACCCGATCCACCCACTCCTCACCCCTGTGCGCGAAACAGGCGCGGGCGGACAGTACGTACCGGCCGTGGGGGGCGTTGGCGAGACCGGCCGGCGGGGCGGGCAGCTTGATCGACACCTGCCCATCGGGAGTGACGCGCAGGGTCTCGTTGCCGTACCGCTTGCCGGTCTCGCCATCCGCGGACAGGAACCAGCGGGCCGCCTCCCACCGCTCCTCACTCATCCCGGCGGCCTCCAGTTGATGTCGGCCACGAGCGAGTGCCTTTCCGCCCCGCACCACCCGTACCCGGCCGTCGGCCCTGTCCGCTGCGACCTGCTGCCGGCGTTGCTTCAGCACCGTGAGGCGACGGGACTTGCCGAACCACTCCGCTGCTGACCGGTACCCTCCCGGCACGCCCCGAGCGCCCTTCTGTCCGACCGGCAGAGCAAGCCGACCAGTGATCGTGGCGATCGCGGCATCCAGGGTCGTGATGTGGGAGGTCTGGGAACGGCGGGCCAGCGCCCACTGATCATGGGAGGCCTTCGTGATCGCACCCGCCCACCTCGATGACGATCCCCCGGTCAACTCCCGCTGACGCTCCGCCCACCGCTGTGCGCTGTGGCCCAGCCCGTCACCGCAACGCGCCTTGAGGTCCCGGGATGCGAGGGATCCCAGATGTGCGCCGACCCGACGCAACACCTCCACATCGGCCGCGGTGAGGTCTTTCAGGCGGGTCCGCACCGACACCCCGCAGGCCTCGGAGACCACGAACGGCGCGGCCATCGACCGCTGCGGCATCGACACGCCCACAGCAGACGACCCCCTTCACCTGGCCGAAGTCACCGAACGTGACCGATCGAGAACCTAATCCCGATGCCAGGGCCATGTCCGGGGAATCGGACAACACACAGCCCACGCCATGCTGCCGGAACCAGCGGCCACATCCCGACCCGGGGACACGACGACCAGCACCACCGACACGACCTTGTGGACGCTTCCGAACACTCCTGAACACTCAACGGGCAACAGTTCAATACCCCCGGCATCAGGAGGGGATCCCGGCAGCCGGGAAGGTCGGCGGTGGCGGGCCTGCGGGTGGGCGAGGGCGAGGGCTGAGCGTCTGGTGACGATCGGCCCGAGGGCGGTGGTCAGGGGGGAGAGAGGTGGGGAGGGGCGGGGGTGGGGAGGCCGCGGTGGGCGTGGCGGTAGGCGGAGGGGGTGGTGCCGGTGGCGGTGCGGAAGCGGCGGCGGAGGTTGGTGGCGGAGGCCAGGCCGGTGCGGAGGGCGATGGTCTCGATGGGGAGGTCGGTCTCTTCGAGGAGGGCGCGGGCGTGGGCTATGCGGCGGTCGAGGAGCCAGCGGCCGGGGGAGACGCCCAGGCGGTCGGTGAACCTGCGGCTGAGGGTGCGCTCCGACAGGCCCATGCGGTCGGCCATCTCCGCGACGGTCAGGGGACGGGCCAGGTGCTCGGTGATCCAGTCCAGGAGAGGGGCGAGCGGGTCGGCGGCGGGCCCCGAGGTCGGCAGCCGCGGGTACTGGCGCTGGCGGCCCTCGCGGTGCGGGGCCGCGGCGATCTGGCGGCCTATCCGCAGCGCGAGGGCGGCGCCGTGGTCGGCCCGCACGAGGTGCAGGCACAGGTCGATGACGGTCGCCGAGGCGCCCGCGGTCACCACGTCGCCCTGGTCGATGTAGAGCACCGAGGCGTCCGGACGCACCCGGGGGAACCGGCGGGCGAGCTCCTCGGCCAGCTCCCAGTGGACCGCCGCGCGCCTCCCGTCGAGCAGGCCTAGCGCGGCGGGGACGAACACCCCGGCCCAGACCGTGATGAGCCGGGCGCCGCGCGCGTGGGCGGCGCCGACGGCCTCGAGGACCTCCGGTGACGGGTGCGGCCGCCAGTCGGCGAGCAGGATCGTGTCGGCCTTGGCGAGCGTTTCGAGGCCGTCCGTGACCTCGAGGGCCGCACCGAGCGTCGTCGGAAGGGGTCCAGGCCGCTCCGCGCAGAGCCGGAAGGAGTACCGGCGCGGAATGTCCGGTCCGTGGTTGCCGAACACCGCGGACGCGCAGGTCACCGGGTACAGCTCCTGCCCGGGGCTGACCAGGGCCACCACACGATGCCGCATGGCAGGAATGTATCGGATCGCGTCTTTCCGGACACCTGTGCGGGGCCCCGCGCGCGCCCAGGATTGGCGCCATGGAGAACCCCCGATGACCGCGACGCAGGAGCGCGCGGCGCGCCCGGCCACCACCGCCCCCGGCCTGTGGACGAGGAATTTCACGCTGTACTTCGGGGCCCGGGTGGTGTCCCTGTTCGGCGACGCGATGATGCCCGTGGCGGCGGCCCTGGCCGTCGGGCGGCTCTACGGGATCTCCGGGGTCGGGTACGTCATGGCGGTGTGGACCGGGTCCGTCGTCCTGTTCCTGCTGGTCGGCGGGGTGCTCGCCGACAAGGTGGGCGCTCGCGCGATGATGGTCGGGGCGGACGCCGTCCGGTTCTGCGCGCAGGGCGCGGTCGCCGTCGCGTTCCTCACGGGCACGCCGTCGATGGGGCTGCTGCTGGCGACCTCGCTGCTGTCGGGGGTCGCGACGGCGATGTTCCAGCCGGGCGTCAACGGGATGGTGCCGCTGGTCGCGGCCGACCCGCAGCGCGCGAACGCGGTGCTGAAGATCGCCGACGCGGGGGCGCAGGTCGCGGGGCCGGTCCTCGCCGGGACGCTCATCGCGCTCACCGACGCCGGCGTCGCCTACACCGTGGACGCGGCGACGTTCCTGATCAGCGGGCTCTTCCTCGCCCTGATCCGGGGGCTGCCCGCGGCCGCGAAGCGGGTCTCGGCGTTCCTGCCCGACCTCCGCGAGGGCTGGCGGGAGTTCCGCGCGCGGTCCTGGATGTGGTCGGTGATCATCATCTGGGTGTTCTTCGGCCTGCTGGTGTTCGGGCCCTCGGTGCCGCTCGGCGCCCGGCTCGTCGGCGACCGGCTCGGCGAGGCCGCCTACGGGTGGGTGATGGCCGCGCTCGGCCTCGGCACGGTCGTCGGCGGGCTCACCGCGATGGTGCTGCGCCCGGCCAGGCCGCTGGCCGCGGGCGGCGTCGCGCTCTTCGGCTACACGCTGGTGCCGCTGACCCTCGCGCTCCAGCCCGCGCTGCCGTGGCTCATGGCGGGCCATCTCGTCGGCGGCGCCGCGTGGGCGTTCTGGTCGGTGATGTGGTCGACGAGCGTGCAGACCCAGGTGCCGTACGCCGTCCTGAACCGGATCACCGCCTACGAGGTCGCGGGCTCGGTCTCCGGGCTCGCGGTCGGCCAGGCCCTCGTCGGGGCCTACACCCTGGTCCTGGAGCCGCGGGACCTGCTCCTCGTCTCGGCGGTGACCACGCTCGCCGTGGCCGCGGCGGTCCTGCTCACCCGGCCGGTGCGCCGCCTACGGGCCGTCCCGGCGAAGGCCCCTGAAAGCTGAGCCTTCCTCAGCCCCCGTCGTCGGGCCCCTCGCCCACGTCCTTGCGCCCGAGCCTCCGCGCCCGGTTGCGCGGGGGGCGCTCCCGGGGGGTGCGGCGGACCCGGCCGAGGACCTCCCGCGCCTCGTACGGCATCCCGCTCGGCAGCCCCCAGCCCCGGCGATAGGCCAGCAGCCGCATGAGGGTCCCGACGACGATCCCGAGGACGGTCCCGACGACGACCGCCCCGAAGGCCGAGCACACGACGTAGAAGGTGGCGACCACGATCGCCACGGACGCGTACAGCTCGTTCCCGCCGAAGACCGTCGGGACGCGCTGGACCAGCAGGTCCCGGATGGCCCCGCCACCGACCGCGGTGAGCGTGCCCAGCAGGATCGCCGGGACCCAGGTGAGGTCCGCGGCGAGGGTCTTCTGCGCGCCGGCGATCGCCCACACGCTGAGCGCGAGCGCGTCGAGGCCGAGGAACACGCGGTTCCAGTCCTGCTCGGTGAAACTCAGGAGGAAGGCGACGGCGGTTCCGGCGAGGGCCGTCGGCACGTAGAGGGGGTTGGTGAGCGCGACGGGCGGGCCCTCCATGAGCAGCACGTCGCGGACGACACCGCCGCCGAGTCCGGACACCACGCCGATCACCGCGAAGCCGAAGAGGTCGAAGCCGCGGTTGCGCGCGACCACCCCGCCGAGCAGTCCGTTGATGCAGACGCCGATGAGGTCGAGCACCGTCGTGATGGTCGCGATCTCCACGAGGAAGATCGTAGGGACCCCTGGCGCGTCCCGTACGGGGCGGGTGGGCCGTCAGGGCGGTCCGGGGGCCTCGCCGGCCCTGGCGGCCAGGACGAGGTCCTGGAGCCGGTGCATCTGGGCCCGGAAGATGCGGCGCGCCTCGGGGTCGTCGGGGTCGAGGTGGGTGCCGTCCTGGAGGGCCACGCCGCCGTTGAGGAAGCCGTACAGGCTCCAGGTGACGACGTTGCCGATCATGAGGAGGTCGGGCTCGCTCAGCAGCTCGGGGCCGATGATCTCCGCGCCCCGCTGGAAGACCGGCATCCGGTACCGGTGGTCGATTTCGGCGAGGTCCGCGGCGTCGTTGAGCCTGCGGTGCAGCCAGAGCGCCATGGCCTCGGGGTTGTCGAGGTAGAAGTCGAGGACGCGGGCCAGGAACGTCCGGGCGCTGTCGGCGTCGTGGGCGTAGGCGTCGGAGAGCTCGTCGAACAGGGCGTTCTGGGCGGCGAAGAACTCCGCGATGATCCGCTCGTAGATGCCCGCCTTGCCGCCGCGCGAGTGGATCTCGGTGAGGTCCACGTCCGCCGCGTCGGCGATCATCTGCGTGGTCACGGCGTCGTAGCCGATCCCGGCGAACAGCCGCAGCGCGACCGCGATGACCGGGTCGGGCGGCGGATCCTGCGGACTGACGGCCATTCCACCATCCTAAGACGGCCGTACGTTAACGATCTGCCGCGAAACGGGAGATCATCCGCAGGTCACGGGCGGGGCCAGGGCCGTCCGCTGAGCTGTTCGATGTCGGTGTTGAAGCGGCGCAGAAAGGCGGCGAACGCCTCGACCTCGGCCGCGGACCAGTCCGCGACGATCTTCGCGACGCTGGTGACGGTCCGGGTCCGCTCGTCCTCAAGCTGCTGGGCGCCCTCGTCGGTGATCTTGAACTGGCGGGCGATCCCGGCGTCGGGGTCGGCGATCCGCTCGACGAGCCCGGCCCGCAGGAGCGCGGAGGTCTGCCGGTTCAGGGTGGACTGGTCGAGCCCGAACGCCTCACTGAGCTGCCTGATGGTCATCGGGCCGTTGAGGAGGATCCGGCTGAGCAGGACGTAGGCGCTGCGGTCCATGCGGTCGCTGTGCCGCCCCTGCGGGCCGAGCACCTGGTTGTGCCGCCAGAGCAGCATCATCTCGTACTCGACCTTCTCCGCCGGTCCCATCGCCTTCTTCCGTCCCGTCCGCGTGCGCGCCGCCCGCCGGGGCGCTCGGCCTGAAAATCTATACCACCAGGGTTATGTACACTGCACTCTATATGCATCATGCATATGACATGCAGGGCGCATATGTCCCGGCGCCGGCGCACGCGGGCGCCCGAGGTCACACCTGACCGGGCAGGGCGCGGAGCCGGGCGTCGAGTTCGTCGGTGTAGTAGTCGAAGAAGAAGTCCGGGTCGGGGCCGCAGTTGAGGATGGCCAGGCGGTCGGTGCCCGCCTCGACGTAGGCGCGCGCCCGCGCCACGACCCTGTCCGGGTCCGGGCCGCACGGGAAGGCGGCCGCGACGTCCTCGTCCCGGACGGTCGTGCTGGCCGCCGCGAAGCTCGCCGGGGTCGGCAGTTCGGCCAGCACCTTCCAGCCGAGCACCGCCCAGCGGGTGGTGGCCCGCGCGGCCTTCACCGCGGTCTGCTCGTTCTGTGCGTAGGCCATCGTCATCTCGCCGTAGCGCGGGCCCTGGCCGCCCGCGTCCCGGTAGGCGCCGACGAGGGCGGCGTCCGGCTCGGTGAAGAAGAGGGCGTCGCCGACCTCGGCGGCCAGCCGGGCGGCGCCGGGCCCGCCCGCGGCGACGGCGATCGGCACGGGCTCGTCGGGCAGGTCGAAGATCCGGGCGCGGGCCACCTCGAAGAACTCACCGCGGTGGGAGCGGTAGCCGCCCTGGAAGAGCAGCCGGATGACCTCGACCGCCTCGCGCAGCATGTCCTGCCGCTTCTTGGGCGACTCGGGGAACCCGTCCCCGACGATGTGCTCGTTCAGCCGCTCCCCAGAGCCGACACCGAGGGTGAACCTGCCCTGGGACAGCACCGCGAGCGTCGCCGCGGCCTGCGCGATCACCGCGGGGTGGTACCGGACGGTCGGGCAGGTGACGCCGGTGAGCAGCTTGATCCGCTCGGTCCGCGCCGCGATCGCGCCGAGCACCGACCAGGCGAACGGCGCGTGGCCCTGCGCCTCCAGCCACGGATGGAAGTGGTCGCTGATCTCGACGAAGTCGAATCCGGCCCGCTCCGCCCGGACCGCCTGCGCCACCAGGTCGATCGGGCCGAACGCCTCGGCCATGAGCTTGTATCCGATCTCCATGTGCTCCCCCGGACGGTCGATGCCCCTTCTGTGGCGCTACCCAGGGATGCCTTTCGGCTATCTCCCAGCGCGCTAGGGTCACCGCGATGGATGAGACGCCGCAGTTCACCGCCACGGCCGCCGCCTACGACGGCATCGCCGAGACCTACGCGACCTGCTACCGCGACAGCCTCGCCACCCGGCCCCTGGACCGGGGCTTCATCGCGGCGTTCGCCGACCTCGTGCGCGGGCGGGGGCCCGTGCTGGACGCCGGATGCGGCCCCGGGCACGGCACCGAGCACCTGCGGAGGCTCGGCCTCGACGTGGCGGGCGTGGACCTCGCGCCGCGCATGGTGGAGCTGGCGCGGCGGGGCTACCCCGAGATCGCGTTCGAGCGGGCGTCCCTGACCCGGCTGCCGCACGCCGACGGGGCCTTCGCGGGTGTCATGGCCTGGTACTCCCTGATCCACCTGCCCCCCGCGTCGATGCCGGTCGCGCTCGCCGAGCTGCGCCGGGTCCTCGCGCCCGGCGGCCATCTCGTCCTCGCCTTCCAGGCGCACGACGATCCCGCGACGGCCCACGTCCCGTTCGACCACAAGGTGACGCCCGGGTTCCGCTGGTCGCTCGACGGCCTGGGCGCGCTCGTCGAGGAGACGGGCCTGGTCGAGGCGGCCCGGCTGATCACCGCGGCCCGGGAGGGCGAGCTCTACAAGCGGGGCCACCTGCTGTACCGCAGGCCCTGACGGCCTCCGCTACCCGCGCAGGACGACGGGCGCGCGCAGCCGGGTGGGGACGCCGGGGGAGTACAGGACGCTGTCGGGTGGTCCGGGCAGGGCGGGAAGGCCGGACGCGGAGAGCAGGCCGTCGTCGTGCCACTGAAGGAGGCTCGCCGAATACAGAGGCCAGGGGTCGTGGTCCACGGGAAGCCGTAGGGCGGGCCCGTACCAGCGCTGGTAGAGGAACAGCCTGTCGGTGAGGGAGAGCTCGGCCGGGGAGGGGTCCGCGAGAGGGGAGCCGACGGACACGCGCAGCCGTACCCCGGCGCGTCCCGCGTCCGGAAGGAGACGTCTGGTGGCGTAGGAGACCCGGCCGCGCGTATGGGCGAAGCGCATGGACGCCCAGGTGTACGGCAGCCGCAGGGAGGCCCGGGAAGCCGCGGCGAAGACCGGGTCGCTCGCCTCCATCGCGCGGAAGACGACCCCGGGACGTCCCTCGGAGTCCCGTCCGTACAGGCGCACGTTCAGCTCGAGGAACGACGGATAAGGCACCCCGCCGAGCGTCAGCGCGGTCATCCGCAGCCCGATGACCCCGATCCAGGCGGCGCCGTCCACGAGGTCGGGCACGACCCCGTCGGGCAGGTGCGGGGCCACTTCGGCGGGCGCGACCCGCCAGTGCAGGAAGACCACGTCCCGCCATGTCTGACCGCCGAATCCGCCCCGCGCCATGGGGCCGAGCCTAGGGCAGGTGCTCGCGGAACCAGGCGGCGGCGAGGACGCAGACCGCCTCCAGCGCGCCGGGCTCGGCGAACAGGTGGGTGGCGCCGGGCACGACGTCGAGCCGGTTGTCGCAGGCCAGCCTGCGCTGCGCGGCCCGGTTGAGCTCGAGGACCTCGGCGTCGGCCCCGCCGACGATCAGCAGGGTCGGCGCGCGGACCGCGGGCAGGCTCTCCCCGGCGAGGTCGGGCCTGCCGCCGCGCGAGACGACGGCCCGCGCCGTCGAGACGCGCGAGGCCGCGGCGTGCAGCGCGGCGGCGGCGCCGGTGGACGCGCCGAAGTAGCCGATGGCGAGGTCCGGGGACTTGCCGAGCAGCCACCGGGTGGCGCCTTCGAGGCGTTCGGCGAGGAAGCCGATGTCGAAGGTCCGGTCGGCCTCGGACTCGCGCAGCAGGTCGAACAGCAGGGTCCCCAGGCCCGCGTCGTTCAGGGTCCGCGCGACCCTGGCGTTGCGCGGGCTGCACGCCCCGCTCCCGCTCCCGTGCGCGAACAGGACGACGGACCGGGCGCCGGGCGGGACCGTCAGATGGCCGGGCAGCTCCTCCCAGCCGACCAGCACGTCGTCGTCGGCCTCGGGGGCCTCCCGGGCGGCGGCGAGCGCGAGCAGCACGTCGACCTCGGCGTCGGGGGTCTCGCCGAAGTCGGTGTACCAGGCGCCGACCGCGGTGAACGACGGGGGCCGCAGCGGGCACACCAGCGTGTCGGCGACGGCCGCGACCGCCTCGGCGGAGTCGGGGGCGGCGACGGGGACCGCGACCACCACGCGGGCCGCGCCCAGCGCGCGGGCCACCGCGCAGGCGGCCCGCGCCGTCGCGCCCGTCGCCAGGCCGTCGTCGACGAGGACCGCGCACCGCCCTTCGAGAGGGATCCGCGGTCGCAGCGCGCGGTACCGGTCCGCGCGTTCCTCAAGGAGCGCGCGTTCGCGCACTTCGAGTGCGGCGAGTTCGGCGCGGCCCGTCGCGGTCTGGCCGATGAGGTGCTGGTTCAGCACCATGACGCCGCCCTCGCCGACCGCGCCGAGCGCCACCTCGGGCTGGGCGGGCAGGCCGAGCTTGCGCACCACGATCACGTCCAGCGGCGCGTCGAGCGCCGCGGCGACCCCGGCGGCGACGGGCACGCCGCCGCGCGGCAGCCCGAGCACCACGGGCCGCTCGGCGGCGAACCCGGCGTCCGCGAGGAGCGCGCCGAGGCGTTCCCCGGCCTCCGTCCGGTCCCGGTAGCCCCAGTCCTGGAAGACCATGCCACCTCCGCTCCCGGCTGGAGGGAACTTCTTCCTTCCAGTGTGGGCGAGCCGGGCCGCCGCGCCAATGGCCGGGGCACGATGGTTGACGGGCCTTGGCACTCGGCCGGGACCGAGATGCGGCCGGGGCCGTCCGTTGACCCGGGCTTTGCGCGGGCTCAGCGGGCGGCGGGCAGCCCGGTCAGGAAGGCGAGCGCGGTGCGGAGGTAGGCCCGCAGCACCTCGGGGTCGTCGAAGTCGTGCCGGGTGTCCACGATGACCGCGGAGATGACGACCCGGTACAGCGCGTCGACGAGGACCGCGATGTCGACGTCGGGCATCCGGCCCGCCTCGATGTGGCCTTGCAGGACCGGGGTGACGAACTCCTCGATCCGGTCGACCTGGACCCGGGCGTGCAGGGTGAAGACCGGGAGGATGAGCTCGGGCACGTCCCGCAGGGCGGCGCTGAGGAGCGGGTGGCGCCGGGCGTAGTCGATGACGAGGACGAGGAGGTCGGTCAGGTAGTCCGGCGTCCAGGCGATCTCCTCGAAGGCGGGGGAGATGTGCCCGATGAACGCGGCGAGCTCGCGTTCGACCAGGGCCTCTTTGATGTCGTCGACCGTGCCGCCGTACTTGTAGAGCGTCGGACGGGAGATGCCCGCCTTGCGGGCGATCGCCGACAGCAGCCGGCCGGAGGCGAATCCGCCTTCGACGAGGCATTCGCCCGCGGCGTCCAGGATCAGCGCGCGGAACTCCTCGGGAGTGCGGCGTGAGGGGCCCTCTGTCACGCACATCACTCTAGGGCCCCCGCGGGGAGGCCCTTGACCCCCCGGCGGCACACGTTTACAGTCACCGCAGTAAGTGTAAACGGACTGCGGAGGCCGTGATGATCGAGCAGGACTACCGGGACATGCTCCAGACCCTTTCCGAGGGGTCGGTGCACCGCCGGTTCGACCCGTACCTCGACATCGACTGGGACGCCCCCGAGATGCGGATGGACCCGAAGGACCCGCGCTGGGTCCTGTCGGAGCACACCGACCCGCTCGGCGCGCACCCCTGGTACCGGGCCCTGCCGCTGGAGCGGCGGATCGACATCGGCCGCTGGCGGATGGCCAACGTCCAGAAGGTCGGCCTGAGCTTCGAGTCCGTGCTGATCCGCGGCATGCTCCAGTACGTCATGCGGCTCCCGAACGACTCCGCGGAGTTCCGCTACTGCCTCCACGAGATGACCGAGGAGTGCAACCACATCCAGATGTTCCAGGAGTTCGTCAACCGCACCGGCGCCGACGTGCCCGGCATGCGCGCGCTCTACCGGAACACCATGGCGACGTGGAGCCTGTTCGCGAAGTGGCCCGTCGTGTTCTTCATCGGCATCCTCGCCGGGGAGGAGCCCATCGACCACATCCAGAAGAACCTGATCCGCGAGGGCAAGGACTGCCCGCCCGCGATGCTGCGGGTGATGGAGATCCACATCGCCGAGGAGGCAAGGCACATCTCCTTCGCGCACCGCTTCCTGCGCGAGCACGTCGCGCGGCTCGGCCGGATCGAGCGCGGGATCACCTCGATCGTCTACCCGCTGGTGATGCGCTGGCTCGGCGGCGCGATCGTTGTCCCGCCGCCGGAGTTCGCCAAGCGGTTCGACATCCCCCGCGAGGTCATGCGCGAGGCGTTCTGGAAGGCGCCGAAGTCGCGGGCGATGCTCCGCGAGTGCTTCAACGACGTGCGGATGCTCGCCGACCAGCTCGAGCTGATGAACCCCGTGTCGCGCGCGGTGTGGCGGTGGTGCGGCATCGACGGCCCTTCCTCGCGTTTCCGCGGCGAACCGCACCGCCCCGCCCGGAACGCCGCCTGACCCTGAGGAAAGACCCCCATGCCGCACGTCGTCACCCGATCCTGTTGCAACGACGCCAACTGCGTCTACGCCTGCCCGGTCAACTGCATCCACCCCACCCCCGACGAGCCCGACTTCGCCACCGCCGAGATGCTCTACATCGACCCGGCGGCCTGTGTGGACTGCGGCGCCTGTATGACGGCCTGCCCCGTCGGGGCGATCCGCCCGCACTCGGTGCTCGCACCCGACCAGCTGCCCTTCCTGGAGATCAACGCCGACTTCTACAAGGGCGGCCGGGACCGGGGCCCGGTCCTCGCCCGGGTGCCCGCCCCCCTCGAGGTCGGCGAGGCGGCCCCGCCCCGGGTCGCGATCGTCGGTTCCGGGCCCGCCGCGATGTACGCCGCCGACGAGATCCTGACGATCCCCGGCGCGTCCGTCGACCTGTACGAGCGCCTCCCGGTGCCCTACGGCCTGGCCCGTTTCGGCGTCGCCCCCGACCACGCCGACACCCGCCGCGTCGCCGGCACCTTCGACGTCATCGCCCGCCAGGACGGCTTCCGCCTCCACCTCGGGGTGGAGATCGGCCGCGACCTGACCCACGCGGACCTCCTGGCCTCCCACGACGCCGTCGTCTACGCCGTCGGCGCCGCCTCGGACCGCCGGCTCGACCTGCCCGGCGCCGACGGCCTGGGCACGGCGACCGAGTTCGTCGGCTGGTACAACGGCCACCCCGACCACGCCGGGCACGCCTTCGACCTGTCCCACCGCCGCGCCGTCATCATCGGCAACGGCAACGTCGCCCTGGACGTGGCGCGCATCCTCACCCTCGACCCCGAGGACCTGGCCGCCACGGACATCGCCCCCGCCGCCCTCGCGGTCCTCCGCGAAAGCCGCATAGAGGAGGTCGTCGTCCTGGCCCGCCGGGGCCCCGCCGACTCCGCCTTCACCTCGAGCGAACTCCTGGGCCTGGCCGCCGCCGTCAACGTCGCCGTGGAAGGCGACCTCACCGACCCCGGCGGCCTCGACACCGCCGCCGCCCGCAAACTCGCCCTCCTCGCCGGGCTCACCGCTCCCGGCCCCGGCGCCCGCGTCGTCCTCCGCTACCGCAGCGCCCCCACCGCCATCACCCCCGACGGCGTCCTCATCGGAGACGACCTCTTGGAGGCGGGCCTGGTCCTCTCCTCCATCGGCTACCACGCCCGCCCCGTCCCCGACCTCCCCTTCGACGAGGCCACGGGCACCGTCCCCCACGAGAAGGGCCGGGTGACCGGGACGGACCGCACCTACGTCACGGGCTGGATCAAACGAGGCCCGAACGGCTTCATCGGCACCAACAAGACCTGTGCCCGCGAGACCGTCCGCACCCTCGTGGCCGACCTCGCCGCCCGGGTCCCGGCCCTCTCGTAGCGGCCGACGCCGAGAGCCCCGCCGCCCAGGGCCGCGGGGCTCAAGCGCGCTAGGCGTCCGTCTCCGTGCGGTCGGCGGACCAGAGGGTGTGGAAGGAGCCTTCGCGGTCGGTGCGGCGGTAGGTGTGCGCGCCGAAGAAGTCGCGTTGGGCCTGGGTCAGGGCGGCGGGGAGGCGGGGGGAGCGCAGGGCGTCGTAGTAGGCGAGGGCGGCGGAGAAGCCCGGGATGGGGACGCCTTGGAGGGAGGCGGTGGCGACCACGTCGCGCCAGTCGCCCTGGGCCGCGGCGATCTCCCGGGCGAAGCCGGGGTCGGCGAGCAGGAGCGGGAGATCGGGCTTGGCGTCGTAGGCGGCGCGGATGCGGTCGAGGAAGGCGGCGCGGATGATGCAGCCCGCGCGCCAGATCGAGGAGATGGCGCCCAGGTCGAGGTGCCAGTCGTACTCGGCGGCGCCCGCGGCCATCTCGTGGAAGCCCTGGGTGTAGGAGACGATCTTCGAGGCGTACAGGGCCTGCTCGACCTTGGCGGCGAACGCGTCGGCCTCGGCCTTGGGCAGCGGCGTGGGCCTGGGCCCGGCGAGGCCCTCGGCGGCCGAGCGCAGGTCGGCGTGGCCGGACAGGGAGCGGGCGAAGACGGCCTCGGCGATGCCGGAGACCGGGACGCCCAGGTCCAGCGCGATCTGCACGGTCCAGCGGCCGGTGCCCTTCTGCTCGGCCTGGTCCAGCACGACGTCCACGAATGGCGCGCCCGTCGCGGCGTCGGTGTGCGCGAGGACCTCGGCGGTGATCTCGATGAGGTAGGAGTCGAGGCGGCCGGTGTTCCAGGAGCGGAAGATCTCGGCGATCTCGGCGGGGGAGCGGCCCCCGATGTCGCGGAGCAGCTGGTAGGCCTCCCCGATCAGCTGCATGTCGGCATATTCAATGCCGTTGTGCACCATCTTCACGAAGTGGCCCGCGCCGTCCGTCCCGATGTGGGTGACGCACGGGGATCCGTCCCCGGCCTTCGCCGAGATCTTCTCCAGCATCGGACCGAGCGACTCGTACGACTCGGCCGAGCCGCCCGGCATGATGGACGGGCCGTTGAGCGCGCCCTCCTCGCCACCGGAGACCCCGGCCCCGACGAAGTGAACGCCCTGCTCGCGCAGCGCCTTCTCCCGGCGGCGGGTGTCGAGGAAGTGCGCGTTGCCGCCGTCGATGATCATGTCGCCGGGCTCCAGGAGCGGCGCGAACTCCTCGATCACCGCGTCGGTCGGCGCGCCCGCCTTCACCATGATCATGACGCGCCGGGGCCGCTCCAGGGCGGTGACGAGGTCCTGCGGGGTGTGCGCCGCGATGAACTCTCCCTCCGCCCCGAACTCCTCGACCAGCGCCTTGGTGCGGCTCTCCGTGCGGTTGTGCACCGCCACGGTGTAGCCCTGCCGCGCGAAGTTGCGCGCGAGGTTCCGCCCCATCACCGCGAGGCCGCTGACCCCGATCTGCGCCGAACCGCCCATGCCGCGTGTCCCCCTTGAAAACGGTGCCGATGAACGAGCCCTACCCTGCCGGCGGCTCGGCTACCGGCAGGGCGAGGGAAACGCCGGATCAGGCGGCGGCGACCAGCGTGTCGTCGGAGGCGGGGCGCTCGGGCGCGGCGGGCCCGCGGCGGCCGCCGAGGACGAGCAGCACGACGCCGGCGAGCGCGAAGCAGGCGAGGACGGCCAGGGGACGGGCGGCGCCCGCGCCGTCGAAGTAGGCGACCGAGCGCATCAGCGTGGCGGCGGCGCCGGGCGGGAGGTACTGGCCGATCGTGCCCCACGGCTGCGGGAGCAGTTCCGGTGCGCTTCCGGCCGCCGAGAACGGGTTCCCCAGGAGGAAGGTCGCGGCGGCGCCCAGCCCGAACCCGGGCCGGCCGAGGAAGACGCCGAGCCCGCCGATCGCGGCGGGGACGGTGAAGGTGACCAGCGCGCCGACCGCGGCGACCTTCCCGTAGGCCGAGGACGGCATCAGGCCGAGCCACGTCACCGACACCAGCGTGGTGAGCAGGCCCGCGCCGACCGCGAAGACGGCGAGCGCGGTGAACCGCTGCCGGGTGGAGGTGAGCAGGAAGGACAGCAGGGCGGACGCGGCGATCCCGGAGATCACCAGCGGCAGGATCATCATGGCGAACCCCGTGCCGCGCGCGTCGTCGGGGTTGTTGGCGACGACGTCGGTCACCTGCGCGGCCGGCGGTGCGGCGGCGGCCAGCTGGTTCGCGGCCTCGGTGAGCAGCTGGGCGACGGCGGGCGAGGCGGCCGAGGCGACGAGCAGGCGCGGGGTCTGCCCCGTGACCACGATCGCGCCGTAGACCTCGCGGTCCTCGATGGCGGCCTTCGCGGCCGCCTCGTCGGCGAAGGCGGTGATCTCGAAGCCGCCGGGGCGCGCGGTCTCCAGGGTCTGGGTGATCCGGGTGACGGCGGGCGCGGGGCCGGCGACGCCGATCGGAAGGTCGCGGGGGGCGCTCTGCGTGGGCGCCCAGGAGAAGGCGACGACCAGCAGGGCTTGGAGGAAGGCGAGCGCGACGCCGAACACGATCGGCATCCGTGACTGCGGCATGGGGGGCTCCAGGACGGTTAAAGCGAACATCCGTTTTCTTTGATCTCAGTCCAGCACGGTGCCGTGCGGTTTGTCAAAAGCGAATGTCCGTTTTATTTTGGGGGCATGCCCAAAGTGAGTGACGAGCACCTCGAGGCGCGGCGGCGCCAGATCCTCGACGCGGCCACCCGGTGCTTCGCCCGACAGGGCTTCCACGGCACCTCGATGCAGGACATCTTCCGGGAGTCCGGGCTGTCCGCGGGCGCGGTGTACCGGTACTTCCCCGGCAAGGACGACATCGTCAAGGCGATCGTGCTGAACAAGCGGGAGCTCCTCGTCGAGCACATGGCCGCGATCCTCGCCCTGCCGGAGCTGCCGCCCCTCGAGGAGATCTTCGGCGGCTTCGCCAAGACCGTCGAGGAGATCGCCGAGATCGACGTGCTGGGCCTGATCCCGCAGGCCTGGGCGCTGGCGACCTACGATCCGGAGGTCGGGCCGACCATCCGGGGGCTCTTCGGCTCCCTGCGAGAGCACTGGATCGCCATCGCCGTCCGGCTGCGCGAGGAGGGAAAGCTCGCTCCCGACGCGGACGCCGACGCCGTCGGACGTGTGCTGTTCGGCCTCATGCCGGGGTTCATCCTCCAGAACGCCTTCTTCGGCGACGTCCCGGCCGGCCTCCTCGCCCGGGGGGTGGCCGGGCTGCGCACGCTGAGCTGAACCCGTCAGCCGGGCAGGAGGGCGAGCAGCTCCTTCGCGAGCGGTTCGGCCGACGCGGGGTTCTGCCCGGTCAGCAGGGTGCGGTCGGCCACCAGGTGCGGCCGCCACGGCGCGCCCTCGTCGAACTCCGCGCCGAGATCGACGAGGCGGTCCTGGAGCAGCCAGGGAGCCTTGTCGGCGAGCCCGCCCTGTCGCTCCTCCTCGTCGGTGAAGCCGGTGAGCCGGTAACCCGCGACGGCCGGCGCGCCGTCCGCGCCCCGCGCGGCGAGCAGCGCGGCCGGGCCGTGGCAGACCAGCGCGAGCGGCCTCCCGGCGTCCAGTTGCGCGGTGATGAGGGCGCCCGAGGCGGCGTCCACCGCGAGGTCCTCCATCGGGCCGTGCCCGCCGGGGTAGAAGACCGCGGCGTAGTCGGCGGGATCGACGTGCTCCAGCTTGAGCGGGCTCTTGAGGCCCGTCATCTCCCCGAGCCCTTCGGCGACGGCACGGGCCCCGTCCTCGTCGCCGTTCGCGCCGACCGTCAGGCTCGCCTCGTCGGGCACCGGGACGGCTCCGCCCGGCGACGCGAACACGACCTCGTGCCCGGCCCCGGTGAGCACCCGCCAGGGCGCGACCGCCTCTTCGGCCCAGAAACCGGTCGGGTGCGCGGTGCCGTCGTTGAGCGTCCACGAGCGCGCGCCCGTCATCACGAACAGGACCTTGGCCATGGGGATCTCCTCGCGGGTCGGGCGATGTGCCGTTCCGGACCCTGTCCCCTCCCCGGTCGGGGGAACCTCCGCTCTCGGCGAACCCCGCGCCAAGCCCGGAAACCCGGTTCTCCGACGGGCAGCGCGGGTGCGATGCTCAGGGCCATGACGGACGACGGGAAGAGCGCGCGACAGGCAGGCACGGACCTCAACCGGGCTCTGTGGGACCAGAGGGCGGAGATCCACGGGACGACGGAAGGCGACAGGTTCTACGACGAGGAGTCCTTCGTCGCCGGGCGCCGGACCCTGGGCCCGATCGAGACCGGCCTCGCCGGTGACGTCGAAGGCCGCGACCTTCTGCACCTCCAGTGCCACTTCGGCATGGACACCCTCGACTGGGTGCGGCGCGGGGCAAGGGCCACAGGCGTCGACTTCTCTCCCGTGGCGATCGCGCGGGCCAGGCGCCTCGCCGAACGCGCGGGCCTCGAAGCCGAGTTCGTCGAGGCCGACACCCAGGCGCTGCCGAGCGGCCTGGACGGAAGGTTCGACCTGGTCGTCGCCACCATCGGGATCCTGTGCTGGATCGGCGACCCCGCGGCCTGGATGCGCGGCGCCGCGCGGGCGCTGCGGCCGGGCGGCAGGCTCGTCCTGGTCGACCTGCACCCGGCCTGCCAGATGGTCGCCTCCCTCGACCCGCTCGTCATCGACTGGCCCTACGGCGGGGGCGAGCCGCACCGGGAGGTCAACGAGGGCACTTACGCGGATCCGTCGGTGCGGACCGAACCGCGCGAGACCGTCGAGTACCCGCACTCGCTCGGCGAGATCGTCACCGCGGCGCTCGGCGCGGGCCTCACGCTCACCCATCTGGGCGAGCACGTGGCGGCGGACTTCGACCCGCGCGGCTTCCTCGCGCGCGGCGCGGACGGTCTCTACCGGCTGCCCATCGGCGACTCCCACCTGCCCGTCCTCTACTCACTGAGCGCCGAGAAGCCCCGATGACCAAGGGGGACCCACGCCGACGGCCCGATCCGGCCGCACCGCGTGGCGTTCCCGGGGAAACGGAAAAGGGGATGCCACAATGCGGGGGCGTCTTCGGCGCGTCCCCCGGCATCCCCGCTAAAGGAGTCCCCGTCCCATGATGGGCCGCACCCACGCCCTGTCCGGAGCCGCCCTGTTCACGGCCGGTGCGATCCCCCTGAACCTGCCGCCGGACCAGATCGTGCTCGGCGCGGTCGCCTGCGCCGGGGCAGCGGTCCTGCCGGACATCGACCACCACGGCTCGCACATCGCCCGGACCTTCGGCCCGATCACGCGCGGCTTCGCCTGGACCATCGGCAAGGTGGCGGGCGGGCATCGCAACGGCACGCACTCCGCGCTCGGCATCGGGCTCGTCGCGGCCCTGGTCTTCTTCGCCTCCGCCATCTACACCCAGGACGAGGAGACGCTGTACACGGGCCTGGCGATCACCGGCGCCATGCTGGTGTTCGGCCTGTTCTTCGGGCTGCTGCCGTCCAAGGGCAAGGGCCGCGCCGCCTACCGCAAGCCCTGGCACGGCTTCCTCGCCATCATGGCGTGCGCGCTCGCCGCCGCCGGGATCGGCACCGCCGCCTACCGCTACGGGCAGGAGGCGGGCGTGGTCCTGGTCGGCGCGGTGCTGATCCTCGTGCTGGCCGCCGCGATCCGCCCGCTGAACATCAAGGGCATCTGGGACGACCTGTCGCCGATCCCCATCACCATCGCGCTGCTGT
Source organism: Actinocorallia herbida (assembly GCF_003751225.1). NCBI lineage: Bacteria > Bacillati > Actinomycetota > Actinomycetes > Streptosporangiales > Thermomonosporaceae > Actinocorallia > Actinocorallia herbida. Next base: position 6,860,549 of record NZ_RJKE01000001.1, on the reverse strand, counting down.
GGTTCGAGGTCGACCTGACGGTCCTGCCGTACGCGATCGTCGTCGGCGTCGTCATCCACATCCTCGGCGACATGGTGACGCGCGGCGGCTGTCCGCTCGGCTGGCCGTGGTCGCAGACCATGTTCGGCCCGAAGTGGTTCAAGACCGGCGACAAGACCGAGACGCGCCTGGTCTTCCCGGCCCTGGTCCTCATCCTCGCCGTCTCGACCGGGGTCCACGTCGGGCCCTATGTCATCGACCACGCCGACCAGGTGCGCCAGACCGTCGACGACGGCTCGGGCACCTGAGGCACCTGACGGTCCGGGCAAGGCCGGGCGAAAGCGGGTAAAGGTCTTGCCTCGCCGGGTTCCCGAGAGGAGCGCGGGGTGACGATGAAGGTATGCCGCGAAGTGACGGGGTGCCGCCGGGTGCTCCCTGCTGGCTGGAGTTGACCGCCCGGGATCCCCAGGAGGCCGTGCGCTTCTACGGCGCGCTCTTCGAGTGGCGTCTGGAGTACGACGAGAAGACCGGCTACGGCAGGTTCCTGCGCGGCGGCGCGACCGTCGCGGGGCTCTGGCCGGAGCCGACGTCGGCCGGGGCCGCCGGCTGGACGGTCCTCTTCCACGTCGAGGACGCCGAGGCCACCGCGGGCCTGGTCCGGGACGCGGGCGGCCATGTGGTGGTCGAGCCGCGCGCGGTCGACGTGCTCGGCACGCTGGCGGGCTGCCTTGACCCCGAGGGCGTGTTCTTCATGCTGTGGCAGCCGGGCACCGAGGGCTGCGTCGAGCTGACGGGCGTGCCCGGCACCTGGGCGTGGACCGAGCTGTTCACCCGCGACCTCGAGGGAGCCGAGGCGTTCTACTCGCGGGTGTTCGGCTGGGGCCGGCTGCGCGAGGGGCCACGGGTGCGCTGGACGGCCGGGGACCGGGTGGTCGCGGGCATGCGGACGATCCGGCCCGAGATCCCGCCGGAGGCCCTGGCCGCCTGGCTCCCGCACTTCGCCGTCACCGACGTGCAGGCCACCGTCGACCGGGCGCTGGCGCTGGGCGCGGTGTACGTGGCCGAGTACGAGGATGCGATCTACGGCAGGGCGGTCTCGATCAGCGACCCGCAGGACGGCCAGTTCGTCCTGATAGCCCCTCCTTCCCCGGGCGTCCCATCGTAGTAAAACGTGTAAATCGGGGCGAGTCCTCTGATCTGCTCTTGACGCTAGATATTCCTCACATCTACCGTCGATCCGCAACCACAACTTAAAACGTTTTTCATCTCAGTGACACAGACCCACCCCAGGGACCCAGGCCGCCGCACCGGTCCGCCGTGTCCCGCCCCCTGAGTTCGAGGTAGACGCATGACGGCTCAGCCCAGCCACCCCTTCTCCCGCCGCCGCTTCCTGCAGGCCGCCGCCGTCACCGGCGCGGCCGCCGCGGTCTCCACCGGGTGGGAGGGCCTCCCCGCCACCGCCCACGGCGCCGCGGGCAAGGGCGCGAAGTTCCCCGACCTGACCGCCGCGGTCCGCCCCCGCTTCCGCTGGTGGTGGCCGGACGGACTCGTCGACCCGAAGGAGATCGCGCGTGAGATCGACCAGATCGCCGACGCCGGCTTCGGCGGCGCCGAGATCGCCGGCGTGCACCACAGCGTCGCCGACAAGTCGGTGCTCGACACCGCCCACCACGGCTGGGGCAGCGCGTCCTGGATCGCGGGCGTCGAGGCCGCGCTGGAGCGCGCCGACCGCCGCGGCCTGGTCATCGACCTGACCCTCGGTCCCGCGTGGCCGTCCGCGGTGCCCACCATCACCGCCGACAACGGCGCGGCCAGCCGGGAACTCGCCTACGGCGCCGTGCTCGTCGCCGCGGGCCAGACCTACACCGGGCCCGTCCCGGCGCCGGTCATCGCGCACGAGACCGAGCACACCCTGCGCGGGGTCAACGCGTTCCGCGTCAACGCGGCGAACACCACGAAGAAGGAGACCGGTCTGGAGGAGGCCACCGCGACCGACCTCACCGGCTCGGTGTCCGGCGGAAACCTCACCTGGACCGCTCCCGCGGACGGCGACTGGTACCTGTTCTCCTACTGGGAGCGCGGCTCGGCCCAGCAGCCGGAGTCCGGCCCGCACACCGCGACGCCCGCGTACGTCGTCGACCACTTCAGCCAGGCCGGCACCAAGGCGCTCATCGCCTACTGGGAGAAGGACCTGCTCACCCCGCGCATGCGCAAGCTGCTGCGCCGGGTCGGCGGCACCCTGTTCGAGGACTCCTTCGAGCTGGAGACCGAGGCGCTCCAGTGGACGGCGAACATCCCGCAGGAGTTCAGGAAGCGCCGCGGCTACGACCTCTTCCCGGTCCTGCCCGCGATCCTGCTCGCCAAGGAGAACACGGTCTTCGCCTTCGAGGCGGTGCGCACCCGGCAGATCCGCCACGACTACTGGGAGACCGTCTCCGAGCTGTTCGACGAGAACCACTTCACGCCGCTGCGCGACTGGGCCCACGGCCTCGGCATGAAGCTGCGCGCCCAGCCCTACGGCCTCAACACCGACGCGATCGCCACCTCGGCCATCCTCGACAACACCGAGGGCGAGTCGCTCGGTTTCAAGAACCTCGACGACTACCGGGTGCTCGCGGGCGGCCGCGACATGGGCGGCCACACCGTCATGTCCAGCGAGGCCGGCGCCTACCAGGGCGGCGCGTACGCGACCCCGTGGAAGAAGATCCTGCGGACGATGTCCGGCGCCTACGCGGCGGGCCTCAACCAGACCTACATCCACGGCTTCTCCTACGCGACGATCCCGGGCGTCAACTGGCCGGGCTTCGCCGCGTTCACTCCCTACGGCGGCAAGGTCGGCTACTCCGAGTCGTGGGGCCCGCGCCAGCCCGCCTGGACGCACACCCGCGACGTCGCCGACTACCTCGCCCGCGTCCACGCCGTCACCCAGGCCGGCCGGATGCGCGCCGACATCGCGGTGTTCCGCCAGACCGGTTACTCCAAGACCGGCCTCGGCGCGACCTGGTTCACCGCCACCGGCATCCCGCTCGGCTGGACCCACCAGTTCATCAGTGAGCCGATCCTGGCCCTGAAGTCCGCGAAGGTCCGCGGCGGGCGCTTCGCCCCCGACGGTCCCGCCTACAAGGCGATCGTCATCGAGGGCGACAAGTTCTACTCCAGCGCGCCGACCGTGTCCGTCGAGGTCGCCGAGAAGTTCCTCGGCTACGCCGACGCCGGCCTGCCGATCGTCTTCATCGGCGACTGGAGCGCCGCGACGACCTCGGGCGTCGCGATCGGCACGGAGGCGGCGCGCCTCGGCACGCTCCTCGGGCGGCTCTTCGCGCACCCGAAGGTCCGCAACGTCACCGCGGCCGACGGGGTCCCCGGCGCGCTCGCCGCCCTCGGCGTCACGCCGGACGCGTCCTACCCGACGTCGTCGCTGCTCAACCTGCGCCGTGTCGAGGACGACATGGACCTGTACTACCTGGCGAACGGCAAGCACGCCGACAGCGCCAAGGGCGTCGTGGCCATCGACCACGCCGTCACGCTGACCCGCGGCGACCGCCGCCGCGTGCCGTTCCTGCTCGACCTGTGGACGGGCGAGATCCGCCGCGTCGCGCAGTACAGCGAGTCGGGAGACACCGTCACCTTCCGGGTCGCGCTCCAGGTCAACGACACCGTCGCGGTGGTCTTCGCCCGTCCCGAGCGCTTCGGCGAGGGCGGCAAGGGCAACGGCAAGGACGCCTACGCGACCGCCACGACGGCCGACGCGGTCTTCTTCGACGGCTCGCGCCTCGCCGTCCGGGCCAAGGCCGCCGGAACGTACACCACGACGCTGTCCACCGGAAAGACGGTCACCTCGAAGATCGGCGAGGTCCCCGCGGAGATCGTCCCGGCGGCGTGGACGCTCGACGTGGAGTCCTGGCTGCCCGGCGCGACCGCGACCGAGACCGTCAAGGAGAAGGTGCGCGTCTCCCTCACCGCCCTGACGGCCTGGTCGGCGATTCCCGAACTCCAGGACGTGTCCGGTGTCGGCCGCTACACGACCACGGTCGAACTGCCCAAGACCTGGTCGGCCGACCACGGGGCGGTCCTGTCGCTCGGGGAGGTCTTCGACACCGCCCGCGTGATCGTCAACGGCAAGGCGCTGCCCGCGGTCAACGTGATCACCCCGGCGCTGGACGTCTCGGCGCACCTGCGCCCGGGCCGCAACACCCTGGTGGTCGAGGTGACCACCACGCTCAACAACCGGCTGCGGCTGGCCGATCCCGGCGTCTACGGCGGCAACGCCCGTCAGGCGTACGGGATCACCGGCCCCGTCCGGCTCACCCCCTACCGGACCGCCCGCCTCTGACGGGCCCGCCGCGGCCGCCCGGAGGGGGGCGGCCGCGGCAGGGGTGGGATCAGCCGCGGTGGTGGGAGCCTCCGCGCGGCAGGGTGAGGTCGGCGACGACGGGAAGGTGGTCGGACGCGTCCGCGTCGGCCATGACCTCGACGGAGTCGACCCTCACCCTGCCGGACACCGTGATGTAGTCGATCCGCTGGTCCGGGGACCCGGCCGGGTAGGTGAGGCCCGGGCCCGATCCGGCGGCCGCCCAGGCGTCGGTGAGCACCGGCCACAGCGGCGCGAGTTCGGGGGCGTCGGGTGCGGCGTTGAAGTCGCCCATCAGGATCCGGACGGCACGGAGTCCGCGGTCCCCGGCGAGCACCTCGAGCATCTCGGCGACCTGGATCCGGCGGACGGCGGGGTCGGGGCGGAAGTCCAGATGGGTGGAGTACACGTGCACCGGGATGCCGTGCACCCGCACCACGACCTCGGGCAGGCCGGGTCCGGGCGCCGCGACGGGCGCCGCGGTCTGCGTGGACAGCCGGGTCATCGTGTGGTTCACGCCGGAGACGATGGGATACCGGGACAGGATCGCGTTGCCGTACTCGCGGCGGGGCGCGCCCTCCGCCGGCGGGTCGAAGCTGTAGATCGGTCCGGCATAGGAGCGCATGCCGAGGGCGGCGCCCAGCGTGCCGGCCAGATCGAGCCAGCCGCTGCGGTCGCCCCAGTGCACGTCGACCTCCTGGAGCCCGATGATGTCGGCGTCGAGCTTGCGCAGTGACGCCGTCAGACGGGGCAGGTCGAAGACCCCGTCGGCGCCCGCTCCGGCGTGGATGTTGTACGTCGCCACCCGCAGGTCGGCGCCGTGCGGACGGGCCGCCGCCGAAGGCGTCGGCAGCAGGGAGAAGGCATTGAGCAGCACAGCGAGCAAGCAGAACACGGCACGTGCGTGAACGCCAGCCACTTCACGGTGTCTTGAAGCCACCCGCCATGATCGTCGGAAGCCGCCGTCGCGGACCGGGCGTTCCGATGACGTCCGCGCGGCGAAGGGCTTCCGGGTCTCGAGCCGTCAGGGGAGGGCCGCGGTGAGGTCGGCGGCGTGCGCGCGCATCCACGAGGCGAGGTCGGCGAAGACGGCTTCGGCGGCCGTGCGGCCCGCGGCGCGGTGGGCGTCGCGGGTACGGGTGAAGCGCGCGGTGATCTCGGTGAGGACGGCGGCGGGGTCGTCCCAGCCGTAGGCGGCGCAGAACAGGGCGGTGCGGCGGGCCTGCTCGGCGATGGCGCAGCCGGGGTCGGCGACGTTCGCGAAGCACCAGACGGCATGGCCGAGGTCGTGCAGGCGGGCGCCGGGGGCCAGCTCGTCGTCCCAGTCGATGAGGCCGATCGCGGTCTCGCCGTCGAACACGGTGTTGTGCGGGCCGAGGTCGCCGTGGCAGACGACCTCGCCGCCGTCGGCGGCGGGGGAGCCCGCGGTCGCGTCGTGGAACGCGCGGATCAGCCGGGCCGCCGACGCGAGCCGCGCGTCCGATACCGGCGCGTCGTCCTGGACGGTCTCGCCGGGGATATAGGTGAGGATCTCGCGGCCGTGCTCGTCCTCGCCGAGCAGCCTGGGCGAGCCGGGGAACTCGGCCTTCTCCAGATACAGCAGGACGTCGCGGACATAAGGGCTGCTCTCGTGCACCGGGCGGCGGACGGTGTCCCCGACCCGCACCAGACCGAGGGTGTTGCCGCCGGCCAAACTCTGCTCGTCCATATTCCCGCCACCCAACACCCGCCGCCGCGGCCCCGCAACCGCTGTGATCCAAGAGTGATCAAGGAAAAAGCCCCGCCCGGAAGGCTTCCGGGCGGGGCGGTCGATCAGCGCCGTGCGGTCAGGACCGCGCGGCTAGCGCAGCAGGTGCCGCAGCGACCTCTTGACGAGGTCGGCCCGCGTCGCCGCGGAGCTGAGCCCCTCCAGACCGAACCCGAGGTACACGGTGTCCTTCGTGGAGATGCCCGCGCCCTCCTCGAAGGCCAGCGCGGTCCGGACGAAGTCGTTCGCGGACACCGCCGAGCCCTCGGGCGGACCGGCGATGGCCCAGCCGCCCAGGTCGTCCTCGAAGGACGTCTCGGCGATGGTCGCGCCGCCCGCGGTGACCTTGGTGTCGTCGACGAACACGCCGATGCCCTGGGTGCCCCAGTCGCTGACGTAGGAGATCGACACCTCGACCTTCTTGCCCGCGTAGGCCGTCAGGTCGTACGACTGCTCGTGCCATCCGCCGGACTGGCCGGAGGAGGCGTTCCAGGTGCCGGTCGTGCCGGTCGGGGAGCAGTCCGCGCCCTGGTAGTGGTCCAGGTGCGGGTGCAGCAGGCGCCAGCCGGACGCGCAGCTGGAGCCGGTCTCCTGGCTGGTCGAGCCGCCCGTGTCGGGCAGCGTCGTCCAGTCGTCCAGGCCCTCGGTGTGGGCCTCGACGAAGAAGTAGTCCCAGTCGGCCTCGGTGTCGAACGACGCCTGGAACGACAGCGTGCCGTCGGCCTGCCCGGTCAGGTCGATCGTCCGGGTGAGCCGCTTGTAGGACACGTCGGCGTTCTGGCTGTAGACGTACTGGCTGCCCGTCTTGGGGTCGAACGGCCCGGCGCCGGGCCGGTCCCACGCCAGTGCGGTGCCGGTGGAGAACTGCGGGAAGTCCGCGGCGGGCAGGAAGCTCGACGTGGTGAGCAGCGAGGCGGTGTGGTCCTGGTTGCTGGGGGAGTCCCCGCCGTTCAGGACGCCGGAGAACCCGGTGAACCTTCCGCCGTCGCCCTTGATCGCGTACGGCGCGCCGTTCTCGTCGGACCCGGTCCCGCTGACGTAGGTGAACGCGCCCAGGTAGTACTGGAGGAAGTCGTTCAGCAGCGGCAGGCAGGGCGGCTCGGACGGCACCGTGCACTCGGGGTCGGCGGCGTCGGGCTCGTAGAAGTAGGCGCCGTTGGCGGCCTCGGCGAAGCCCGCGTACTTGCCGCTGTAGAGCAGCTTGCCGCCTTCGTTGAGGTAGTCGCGCACGGCGAGCTGCGTGGCAAGGGTCTTCTTGGAGGCGGTTCCGGGGACCTGTCCCTGGGCGCGCGGGATGACGTCGTCTCCGGTCTCCCAGATGACCGCGTCGTAGTGCGACAGCACGCCGAGCGGGTGCGGCGAGGCGCCCCAGACGTCCTGGTCGTAGACGTCGGAGGAGTAGCCCGCGGCCTTCACCGCGGCCTCGTAGGAGCCCGCGTACTTGGCGGTCGCGACGCCCTGCGCGGGGCTGAGGCCGGTGACGTCCTCGGCCGAGAGGACCAGGACCTTCCCGCCGATGTCCGTCGCCACCGTGTAGGTGAACTTCTCGCTGGCGACGTCCTTGCCGTCCTTCTTCGCGGTGTACCAGGCCTCGACCTTGTCGTTCGGCTTGGCCTTCACGCTCGCCCGGTACTCGGCGTAGTAGATGTCGTTCTCGTCGCCGTACTTCTCGCCGCCCTTCCATTCCTTCGGGTCGGCCTGGCGGACGGGCCCGCCGTTGATCCGGTAGTTGAGCCGGAGCTTGGCCAGGGCCCGCTTGGCCTCGACGGCGACGGGCTGGGTCGTCCCGTAGGAGACCGGGAAGGAGTCGATGACGAGGTCGGGCGCGGTCCTGCCGACCACCGAGACCGGGTCGTCGGGGTCGTGCGCGGACTTCGCGGTGGCGAGGGCCAGCGGCAGGTTCTTCTCGAACTCCTGCTGGATCAGGCTCTCGTCGTCGGGGAAGTTGAAGACGCTCTCGCAGGCCGCGGGCTCCCAGGCGTCGGCCGGGTCGATGTTGCTCGCGGTCTCGCAGGTCGACATCTCGGGCGTCAGCGTCAGCGCGCCGTAGGCGTTGGCGAACTGGCCGTCGGTGTCGCCGTTGGTGATGTAGAGCTCGGCGCCGAGGTCGGGGTCGTAGCCGGGGACGGCCGGGTGCGCGTCGTCGCCGAGCAGCGCCTCGAACACGCGGTCGTCGGGCGTCGGGGTCTGCTGCTGCCAGCCGTTGCCGTAGAGCAGCAGCTCGGCGGCCGAGTGGTAGTTGATGACGAACTTCGGCTGGATCTTCTTGATCCAGGCGTTCTGCGCCTTCGTCTCGGGCTCGGACGCCGGGCCCGTGCCGCGGAAGGTCTCGCTGTCGATCGCGGGGGAGGAGCCCTCGTTGTCCCAGCCCCACTTGTACGGGTAGTTCCGGTTGATGTCGACGCCGTCGAGGGTGGTGATCACCCCGTCGCCGTCGTTGTCATGCAGGTTCTTGCGCCACAGGCGGTTGTCGGCGGTGAAGGTGTGGTCGTAGCCGTCCACGTTGACCACCGGCAGGAACCAGATGTCGGTCGTGTCGACCAGCTGGGTGACCTCGGCGTTGGTGCCGTACTGGGCGAGGAAGTACTGGAGCTGGCGGCGCACGTTCTCGGTGGTGATCCACTCGCGGGCGTGCTGGGTGCCCTGGAAGACCACCGAGGGACGGGAGCTCTTGAGCGGCTGCTTCTTGACCCCCTTGGTGACGCGCACCGCGGTGATCGGCTTGCCCTGGACGCTCTTGCCGAGGTCCACCGCGTCGGCGATGGCCGGGTACTGCGTCTCGGTCGCCAGCAGCTCCTCACGGAGGCCTCCGGTGCCGCTGTAGGGCCGGTAGACGCCGTCGCCCGCGGCGGCGGCCCTGGCCTTCGCGACCGGCTTCGGCGCGATCGGCACGCCCTTGGCCGCGAGCGCCTCGCCCTTGCGGGCGCTCATGACGACCTCGACCTCTACCTTGTCGCCGTCCTGCGCGCCGAGCGCGATGTCCTCGTGGTCGAGCCCCAGCGCCCGCAGGCTCTGCAGCTGTTCCGGGGTGACTTTTCCGGTGAACACCTGGATCCGGTCCGCGCCTGGGTCGGGGGCCGCGGCGGCGGGGGCCATCGCGGCCACCACCGCCGACGCGCCCACGACGACCGCGGCACAGGCCGAGATCAGCGTGCGCCTCATTGCGTCTCCTGTCTTGGGGGGTCATCCGGGGAGCACTCGAAGCACACGAGTCACCCCGTGAAGCAACTCTCAGATTCGCCTCGTCCCGCACTCCGGTCAATGGCAGAACTTCCGGTTTTGACTGGAGTAAGGATGTGGAAATTCGCCGAAGATCCTGAAGCCGGGACGTGCGGTGGCGCGGGCCCCGGCCGGATTCGGCCGAGGTCCGGAAAAGTTGACGGTGAGTAAAGAGGACGATCGGAATTCGCGGGGCGAAACCCGTCGATCAGTCCTGCATCGCGCTGAAGGAGACCTCGAGATGACGGGGCCCGCGCAACACCGGATTGGGCCGGTAAGGCGGCGGATCCGCGACGAGTTCGGGGTCCTTCAGCCGGCGGGCGAACTCCGTCAGAGCGAGCCGGGTCTCCAGCCGGGCCAAAGGCGCGCCGAAGCAGTAGTGGATGCCGTTCCCGAAGCCGAGGTGCTGGACGTCGGGCCGGTCCGGCACGAACCGCCCGGGGTCGTCGAACCTGCGCGGGTCGCGGTTGGCGGCGGCCAGCATCAGGTTCACGTCGGTGTTCTTCGGGATGACGGTCCCGGCGACCTCGACCTCGTCGAGGGTGCGGCGGTTCGGCAGGTACTGCACGGGCGGCTCGAACCGCAGCAGTTCCTCCACCATCGGGAGGGCGAGGCCCGGGTCGTCGCGGAGGCGTTTGAGCGCCTCGGGATGGCGCAGCAGCGTGAGCACCCCGTTGGTGATGAGGTTGACGGTCGTCTCGTGGCCCGCGATGAGCAGCAGGAAGGCGTTGGCGACGAGCTCGGGCGGGGTCAGCCGTCCGTCGGGGCTGTCGTCGGTGGCGAGGGCGGAGAACATGTCGCCGCTCGGCTCCCTGCGGTGCCGGTCGAAGAGCTCGGCGAGGTAGCCCGCCATCTCTATCTTGGCGGTCTCGCCGTCCATGAGGTGGGGGTCGGGCGTCTCCCCGGTGCCCAGGTCGGCGTTGCCGAGCAGGGACTCGGTCCACAGATGGAAGCGCGGCTCGTCCTCGATCGGCACGCCGAACAGCCGGCAGATCACCGAGATCGGGAACGGGTAGGCGAACTCGTCGACGATGTCGACCCTGTCCTTGCCGGCGAACCCGTCGAGGAGGCGGCCGACGGTCGCGGCCATGTCGGCCTGCATCTCGAACACCCGGCGCGGGGTGTGCGGCGGCCCGAACGGCCGGGTGACGATCCGCCGCACCCTGTCGTGCTCGGCCGGATCGAGCCGCAGGAAGCTCTTGGACGGTCCCGGCGTGCCCACGACGGGCGGCCGGGTCTCCGAGCTGATCCGCGGATCGTTGAGCAGCGAGCGCACCTCCCAGTAGGTGCTCACCGTGTAGACCCCGTCCGCCTGCCGGACGACGGGGGTGCGGCGCAGCTCGTCATAGAGCGGGTAGGGGTCGGCGCGGTTCGCGGGGTCGGCGATGGCGCGCAGGAGGCTGTCGGCGGTCGTCATGGGTCCTCGTCGTCTGGCCGGGGCTAGGCCGGGGCGGGCGTGAAGGTGATGCGGCGCTCGCTGGGCGCGTAGCCGCTGACGGTGACGGTCGGCCCGTGGCTCGGCACGGACGGGTCGGGGAAGCCGGCGGAGACCGCGGTCGTCCCCGGCGGCGGCCGGTCCACCCCGGTGAAGACGGGCGGGAACGGCGCGGCGGACTCGATGAGCCCGGTGTAGTGGTCGAGCCAGCGGCCGTGGTCGAAGCTGACGGCGGCGATGACCCGGCCGCGGTGCCCGTAGACGGCGGCGAACCTTCCCTCCTCCAGCGAGCCCTGGGTGACGACCACCTCGTCGCCCATCGTCGGCACGCCCACCGACTTGATGCTCACGCCGAACTGCGACGACCAGAAGGCCGGGATCCACAGGTGCGGGCGGCGGTCCGGCCCGGCGGCGAGCATGTTGTGGGCGGCGAGCCGCGCCTGCTCTACGGCGTTGCCCCAGTGCTCGAGGCTGAGGAACTGGTAGCCGAACAGGGCGTGCGGCATCCGGGCGACGTCCCCGGCGACGAAGATGTCGTCGGTCGCGATCCCGTTGTGGTCGAAGGCCCGGCAGGCGGCGTCGGCGGCGATCCCGCGCGGCCCGGCGGCGAGGCCGGAGCCTTCCAGCCAGCCGGTGTTGCGGAGCGCGCCGAGCGCGATCACCGCGACGTCGGCGTCCAGGACCGTGCCGTCGGACAGATGGGCGCGACGGAGCCTGCCCGCCTCGTCGCCCTCCAGGGAGGTGACGGTGACGCCGCACCTGAGGTCGACGCCGTGCGCGCGCTGGAGGCGGGCCGCGACGTCGCCGACGACCCCGCCGAGCGCGCCGACGAGCGGGGCCGCGCCGCGTTCGGCGACGGTCACCTCGATCCCGCGCTCCCGGCAGGCCGAGGCGATCTCCGAGCCGGTGAAGCCCGCGCCGACGACGACCACGCGGCGCGGGCCCGCGTCGAGCAGCCGGGACAGGTGCTCGGCGTCCTCGGCGGTGCGCAGGGTGAGGACGCCTTCGAGCCGCGCCTCGGCCTCGTTGATCCAGGGCCGGGCACGGGTCCCCGTGGCGATGAGCAGCCTGTCGAACGGGACCTTGGTGCCGTCGGCGAGCAGGACCGTCTTGCGCGACAGGTCGAGGCCGGTCGCCGCGACGCCGAGCCGCCACCGGGCGTCGATGTCGCGGGTGTGCGGCAGGGCGGTCGCCTCGGGCGCGACCTGGCCGAGCAGCACCTGCTTGGACAGCGGCGGCCGGTCGTAGGCGGGCACCGCCTCGTCGCCGATGAGCGTGATGCGTCCGGTGAACCCCTCGTCGCGCAGCGCCTCGGCGGCCCGCAGGCCCGCGAGGGACGCGCCGACGATGACGACGCGGTCGATCCCCTCAGCCGACAACGGGATCGACCTCCCGGAGGCCGGGCGCGTCCACCAGGATCGCCTGGACCGGGCAGGCCGCCGCGGCGGCGAGCACCTGCGGCCGCCGGTCCTCGGGCACGACCGGGTCGTAGAGCAGCGCCTCCTCCCCGTGCATCCGGAACACGTCCGGGCCGAGGAACGCGCACTGCGCGTACCCCTGGCACCGGTTGAGGTCGACCACAAGCCTCATCCGTACCGCCTCTCGCTGCCGGCCCCGTCGCCGCAGCGGAGCGATACCCAGCCCGTCCCGCGTTCCCGTCCCCCTGCCCGAACCTTGGCCCGCCCCCGACCCATCCCAGACCCGGCCGTCCCTGGCCGGGACGGCCGGGCGCGGCGTCAGCAGTCGACGAACTCGGGGAACTGGTTCAGCAGCTGCGCGCGCGGCGAGGTGAAGCGGGCCAGCGCCTCGGTCGCCTCAGGCCGGAACGCCGCGACCCGGTGGCAGTTCTGGAACGCCAGCCGGACGCCGAAGTGGCGTTCCAGCGCGCCGCGCATCGCGTCGCTGGCGAGGACGCGCAGGAGCTGTCCGCGCGCGGCCTCGTCCGGCGGCGGCACCTGGTTGTCCGCGAACTCCGCGGTCCCGCCGCGCAGCTCCCCGACGACCCCGTCGATCAGCGTCCACGCGTACGGGAGCGAGTCCCGCACGCACGCCAGGAACGCCGCGTCGTCGACGTCCCCCTCCTTGGCCCGCTCCACCAGATCCGCGGGCACCGTAAGCGACATGCTCTCTCCTTCACTCGGCCGGAAACCTCCCTCGGAGGCTCCCAAAATGAAAACCGTTTTCATTATTGGCACGCGGCGGCCCCTGGGGCAAGCGCGCCCCGGGAAAGGCGGAGCTTGTGGAGGGATATGCGAAGAAGGTCGGGCGAGACCGTCCCGGCCCGCGGGACGGCCCGGCGCGTCGGCGGTGATCCGGTGAGTACGGACATGACCCGTCCGCAGCGCGACGGCGCAGCGCGCGGGACCGTTGCGGAAGCCGAGTCCGGCAGCATGACGGGTTCCTCACCTTGGCTTTCGGGCGCTGACGGGAGGGTTTACGCGGGCGCAACCCGCCGGGGTGCTTCGGCGGGTTGACTTGGGGTGGGGCGTGGCGCGGGTGCGCGGCCGTGGAAGGAACGGTGATGGGCGGCTTTTCGGTGCCTGTGGTGGACATCTCGGCGTACGTGGGGGAGGGCTCCGCGGCGACGCGCGGGGAGACCGCCCGACGGCTGGACGACGCGTGCCGGGAAGTCGGGTTCGTGCAGGTCGTGGGGCACGGGGTGCCCGAGGCCGTGATCGACGGGCTGAAAGGGGCCATCGACGCGTTCTTCGGGCTCGACCTCGACGTCAAGAAGGGGTTCCGGGCCCCGCCGCGGATCAACCGGGGGTACACGCCGCCGCGGAGCGAGTCGCTGTCGCTGAGCCTCGGGGTCGAGGCGGCGGACCGGATGAACGACTTCTTCGAGGCGTTCAACGTCGGGATTCCGGCGTCGGCCTATCCGGGGATCGAGCTGCCCGCCGACGACTACGCGCCCAACCTGTGGCCGGAGGGGCTGCCGGAGTTCCGGCCTGCCGTGCAGGCGTACTTCGCGGAGGCGGCCCGGGTCGCCCGGACCCTCACGGGGATCTTCGCCGACGCGCTCGGACTTCCGCCCGGATACTTCGCGGAGTTCACCGGCCACTCCCTGGACGTCCTCCGGATGAACAACTACGCGCTCCCGCCCGGCGAGGTGGTCCTCGACGGGGACCTCACGGGCATGGGCGAGCACACCGACTACGGGATCGTCACCGTCCTGTGGGCCGACCGCGAGGCGGGCCTCCAGGTGCTCGGCCACGACGGCGGCTGGCACGACGTCATGCCCGCGGAAGGCGCGCTCCTGGTGAACCTCGGCGACCTCATGGCCCGCTGGACCAACGACGCCTGGCGGTCCACCCTCCACCGCGTGAAGCCCCCCGTCGTCGACGGCTCGATCCGCCGCCGCCGCTCGGCCGCCTACTTCCACGACGGGAACATCGACGCTCGGATCAGCACCCTCCCGAACCACACCGGTGAAGGCACCCCCTACCCGCCCATCACGGTCGCCGAGCACATCCGGGCCAAACTCGCCGGCTCCCGCGAAGGCCGCAGCAACCCGTACGCGGACCGCGAAGCCGCCCGCGTACGCGCCGCCGCGGACGCCTAGGCGCGCACGACGTACGCGGAGCGGCGAGAAGGCGGCTCGTGTCCTCCGCGGGAGGGAGCGGCTTCTCGTGATCGGGGAGGATGCGGGCGCGTCCCGGGCGAGGGCATGCTCCGAGGGTGGACGAGAAGCTGACGGCACTGGCCCGCACGACCGCCGAGGATCTGGGCCGCAGGCGCGCGGGGGTCGCGGTCGCGGCGGTCGTAGGCGACCGCACCGGGATCGCGACGGCGGGCCCGCCCGGCGACGTGTTCGAGATCGGCTCGGTGACCAAGGTCCTCACCGCGCTGATCCTGGCCCGGATGGTGGTGGACGGCAGGGCCGGCCTGGACGAGCCGGTGGCCGACCTGCTGGGCGCCCCGGTGCCTTCGCGGGACGGGGAGCCGATCCGGCTGCGGCATCTGTCGACGCACACCTCGGGCCTGCCGAGGCTGCCCAAGGGGAAGCTACGGGAGGCGGTGCTGCACCCGTACGAGGCCGACCCCTACGCGGACTGCACGGCCGAGGCCGTTCTCGAGGGTCTTGCCCGCACCCGCCTGCGCGCCAGGCCGGGCCGCCGGGTCAAGTACTCCAACCTGGGCGTCGGCCTGCTCGGACTCGCGCTGGCCACCCGCGCGGGCACCGACTACGCGACCCTGCTGCGGGCCGAGATCTGTGATCCGCTGGGCCTGGAGCGCACCGGCGTCGACGTGCCCGGACTGCGCCAGGGCCACCGACCGCGGGGCCAGGAGGTGTCGCCCTGGAACATGGCCGCCCTCGCCGGGGCGGGCGGGGTGCGCGGCACCGCCGCGGACCTCGCTCGGCTCGTCCGGGCCCATCTGGACCCCGCCTCGACGCCCCTCGGCCCGGCGATCGACCTCGTGCTGCGCACGCGCCGGCCCGGCGCCGCGGCCTGGGGCCATCTCGGCTGGTTCGGCACGAGAAGACCGGCCGGCCCGCTGTTGTGGCACAACGGCGGGACAGCCGGTTTCACGTCTTTCGTTGGGATCTCACCGGAATGTGGAGTCGGTGTCGTCGTCCTTTCCGACACGCGCCGGATGGTCGACGGCGGAGGACTCGGACTGCTCACCGTGCTGGAATCCCGGTGACGGCTCAGGCCGCGAGGATCTTGGACTTCGCGCGTTCGTACTCCTCGGTGGTGATGATGTTCCGATCCTTCAGGTCGGCGAGTTTGCCGAGCTCGTCGGCGGAGCTCGCGGGCGTCTGCGCGGTCTCCCGCACGTAGGAGCGGAACTCCTCCTCGCGCCGCTGCGCCTCGGCGAGGTCGCGCCGGGCCATGCCGCTGCCGCGCGCGATCAGGTAGATGAGCACGCCGACCATCGGCAGGACGATCACGAGGACGGTCCAGCCCGCCTTGGCCCAGCCGCTCAGTTCGTGGTCCCGGAACAGGTCGGCGAAGACCCGGAACAGCAGGAAGATCCAGATGATCCAGCAGAAGAAGATGAGCATCGTCCAGAACAGGTTGAGCATCGGGTAATCGTCCATGTCTCTGCTTAACCCGACCGGCTTATCGGACGAAATGACCAAGCGTTAAATATCCCTTCAAGGAAGTCGAATGACCGCCTAAGAGTGCGGACTTCCAGGAACACCTACCGCAGAGACTCGAACGAGGCGCGGGGGTGCCGAATGTCCGAACCTGTAGGGGAAGGGGAGCCGCCGGAGCCGCCGGAGCCGTCTCAGCGGCCCGAGCCGTCCGGGGCGTCGGCGTCGGAACCGGCCTCGGCGGGGCGGCTGGACGCGGCGGAGCGCGCCGAGCTCGCCCGGCTGCGCACCGAGGTGGCCGAGCTCAAGGCGGGGCGCAGGACGCCCGGTCACACCGCGCGGGCCGTCGGGGCGGTCGTGCTCATCGTGCTCGGCTGCCTGCTCGCGCCGCTCGCCGTCGTCGCCGCCTGGTCGGGCGGCCAGATCGCCGACGCCGACAGGTACGTCGACACCGTCGCGCCGCTCGCCGAGAGCCCCGCGGTGCAGAACGCCGTGGCCGACCGGGTCACCACGGAGATCGTCGACCGGCTCGACGTGCCGAAGCTCGTCGACGAGGCTCTGAACGCCCTCGAAGGCAGGGGCCTGCCCGCCCAGCTGGGGGACCGGCTGAACGGGCTGTCCGGGCCGCTCGAGAACGCGCTCACCTCGTTCATCCGCGACAAGGCGCTCGACTTCGTCAAGAGCGACACCTTCGAGACCCTCTGGGTGCGCGCCAACCGGCAGGCCCACACCCAGCTCAACGCGGTGCTGTCCGGGCAGGGGAGCAAGGTGCTCAAGACCGAGGGCACGACGGTCTCGCTCGACCTCGGCCCCGTCATCACCGAGGTCAAGCAGCGCCTCGTCGCCCGCGGGCTCGGCGCGGCGGGGGCCATCCCCGAGATCCATCCGACGTTCGAGGTGTTCGACTCGCCCGCCCTGGTCAAGGCGCAGCGCTGGTACCAGATCCTCGGCGCGCTGCGGTGGGTGCTGCCCGTCCTGTCGCTCATCCTCATCACCGCGGGCGTCTACACCGCGCGCGGCCACCGCCGCGCGCTCATCGCCGCGGCCTTGGGGGTCGTCGGGGCGATGCTGCTCCTCGCCCTCGCCCTGCTCGCGGGCCGCGCCTACTTCCTCGACGCGGTCGCGGTGCGGGGCCTGAACACGGCGGCGGCCGGGGCCATGTACGACGCCCTCATCACCTTCCTGCGCTCGACGCTCCGGATGGTCGCGGTCGTCGCGCTGGTCGTCGGGGCCGGGGCGTTCCTCACCGGCCGGTCCGCGGCGGCCGTGCGGACCCGGGAGACGCTCTCGGCGGGGCTGGCCAGGCTGCGCGGCCGCGACCACGGCAGCCGCTGGGTCTACGACCACCGCAGGCTGCTGCGCACGGGCCTCGTCCTCGTGGCGATCCTCGTGTTCTTCTTCTGGAACTATCCGACCGGCCTCGTCGTCCTGCTGATCACCCTGCTGGTGCTGCTGGCCCTCGCCGTCGTCGAGGCGCTGGCCCGGCCCCCGGACGGCTGAGCCGCCGCGCGTCCCGGAACAGGGGAGGGCCGAGGGCCCCGATTGTCCCGGATCGGCCCAGGGACACCGGCCGTGCCCCGCTCCCTGGCGGCTTGGGACGCGCCCCCGCGACCGTGGAGGCACGGGGGCAGGGCGCCGCCGGGAAAGGGGACGGCGGTGTCCGTCGAAAGAGGTACAGGGCAGAGGATTCACCCTCCGACGCCGGGGGCGGCGGCGGGGCCCGGCGACGGGATCGTGCGGCTGGCGGGGCTGGCGCTGGCGGCGGGCCCGCTCATCTGGGCCGCGGGCCAGTTCACGAGCGGGGCGCCCGACCCGACGTCCGACGAGGTGCCGCCGATCGAACTCGCCGCGGGCTGCGCGTTCATCGTGGGCCTCGCGGCCCTGGCGGGGCTGATGCTCGCCACGCGGGCCACCGGGGACCGCAAGGGCAAGGCGCTGCCCATCATCGCGCTCGTGCTCTTCCCGTTCGCCATCGCGACGAGCCTTGGCAGCCTTCCCTACGAGACCTACTCCGAGACGCCCCTGTGGGTGCAGGCCACCGACCCGGCCTGGCCGCTCTCCCAGATCACGATGCTCGCCTGCGCGATAGCCGTCATCCGGGTCGCGCGCTGGAAGGGACCCCTGCGGTTCCTGCCTCTCGCCGGATCCCTCTGGCTCCTCGTCTCCGGAGTGGGCGAGGCCGTCACCAGCGTCCAGACCGGCACCTACATCTTCACCGCATGGATGGCCTTCACCTACGTGGCCGCCGGACTCCTGCTCCTCACCAAGCCGGGCGCGGCCCGCGGCCTCTGAGCCGTCCCGACGCGCCGAGTCCCGTCCCGTCCCGCGTGAGCGGCCTCGGGGCGGGTAGGCGCATTCCAGAGGCACTCGGGGGAGGGCGGCCATGGCGGACGCGGTGGTGGTGGGCGCGGGGCCCAACGGGCTCGTCGCGGCGAACGTGCTGGCGTCGGCCGGCTGGGACGTCGTCGTCCTGGAGGCCGCCGGCACGCCGGGCGGGGCGGTGCGCAGCGACCGGGGAGCGCACCCGGACCACGTGAGCGACGTGTGCAGCGCCTTCTACCCCCTAGGGGCGGCCTCCCCGGCCATCAGCGCGCTTGAACTCGAGCGGTACGGGCTCGAGTGGCGGCGGTCCCCGGCCGTCCTTGCGCACCCGCTGCCCGACGGCAGGTGCGCGGTGATCGAGGAGGAGGCCGAGCGCACGGCCGAGGGCCTCGAGGTCTTCGGGGCGGGCGACGGCGACGCGTGGCTGCGGCTGTGGGGGCTGTGGCAGGAGATCGGCGACGACCTGGTCAGGGCCCTGCTGGCGCCGTTCCCACCCGTCCGGGCCGGGACCGCGCTCGCGCTGCGGCTGCGGGCGGCGGGCGGGCTGCGCGCGTTGCGCTTCCTCACCCTCCCGGTGCGGCGCCTCGGCGAGGAGGAGTTCACCGGTCCCGGCGGGCCCCTGCTGCTCGCCGGATCGGCCCTGCACACCGACCTGTTCCCCGAGGCCGCGGCGTCCGGCGCGTTCGGCTGGCTGATGGCGATGCTCGGCCAGCGGCACGGCTGGCCGGTGCCGCGCGGCGGCGCGGGCGCGCTCACCGCGGCGCTCGTGCGGCGGCTGGAGTCCCTCGGCGGGACGGTGCGCTGCGGCGCCCGGGTCACCGAGATCGTGGTCAGGGACGGACGGGCGCTCGGCGTCCGGACCGCCGACGGCGATGCCGTCCGGGCCACCCGGGCCGTCCTCGCCGCGGTGTCGGCGCCCGCCCTGTACGGCGGGCTGGTCGACTGGGCGCATCTGCCCGCGAGGCTGCGCGACGACATGCGGCGCTTCCAGTGGGACCACGGCACGTTCAAGGTCGACTGGGCGCTGTCCGGGCCCGTCCCGTGGGCCGCGCCCGGCGCGCGCCGCGCCGCGACCGTCCACCTCGGCGACGGCATGAACGACCTCACCCGCTACAGCGCCCAGCTCGCCACGGGGACGGTGCCGGCCCGGCCGTTCGCGCTCGTCGGCCAGATGGCGACCGCCGACCCCGACCGCTGCCCGCCCGGCACCGAGTCCGTCTGGGCCTACACGCATGTGCCGCGCGAGGTCACCGCGGACGCCGGAGGCGACGGGATCACCGGGTCCTGGGACGGAAGGGAGGCCGAGGCCATGGCCGACCGGCTCCAGGCCCGCCTGGAGCGCTACGCCCCCGGTTTCGCCTCGCGTATCGTCGGCCGCCGCGTCCTCACCCCGGACGCCCTGGCCCGGCTGGACGCCAACCTGGACGCCGGCGCCACGAACGGCGGCACCGCCTCCATCCACCAGCAGCTCGTCTTCCGGCCGGTCCCCGGCACGGGCCGGGCCGAGACCCCCGTCCGCGATCTGTACCTGGCCTCGGCCTCCGCGCATCCCGGGGGCGGTGTCCACGGGGCGTGCGGGGCGAACGCGGCACGTGCCGCCCTGCACGGCCGCGCTCCTCTGGCCTTTCTCCAGCGCCTGCTCTCCGGACCTCGCCTCTGACGGATCAGGGCCGGACGACGCCCGTCCGGCGGGCCTCGGCGGCGCGGAGCGCGACCTTGGCGAGGTTGTCGAGGGCGAGCCGGTTGCGGAGGTTCAGGAAGAGCTCGGTGGTGGGGCTGTGCAGGGTCGCGCCGATGCCGCGCAGCGGGTGCTCGTCGAGGACGACGACCGTGCCGGCGCCCCATTCGATGAGCTGCAACGCTGCCCGGATCGTCCCGAACCGTCCTGCGTGGATCTCCAGTTCGAGCCGCTCCGGCGGCCTGCTGACCCGCACGACGGTCCGGTCGTGCAGCGCCCAGGGCCCGTACCCCGCGGTGAAGTGCAGTTCGGCGCCCACGGCGGGCCAGGCCGGATCGACCGACCGCACCTCCCGGGTGCCGACGACCCACTCGGCATAGGCGGTCCCGGTCGCGAGGACCCGCCAGACGCGCTCCCTCGGGACCTCGATGTAGACGTCGCGTACGGCCATTCCGAAGCGCTACCCGGCGGTGTCCCCGGGGATGGCCCGCCCCGGGGCAAGACTCGCCCAGGACGGTTCCGGCGAGGGGGCCGCGCTTTTCCCACGCCATTTCAGGGGGCGCGTGACACCAGTATCTGACGCGTCAAAGATCACCATAAGAGGGGTGTCCTTCCGTCAATGAATCACGGTGCGGCGGCCGCGGCACGGGGTGTCCAGGGCGCGTCCAAGCAGGTGGAGCGTGTCACTGCCCGGCGGTGCAACTCTTATATTTCGCACTCATGGCCTTAGAGATGAATTCTTCTCATGAAATCATCTCAATTTTGAACAAAGTTCCTAATTGCGTTAGGCTCCCCGAATCCAGCGGATCTTGTCACTGTCGGGCATCTACCGGACGGTCACTTTCGCGTGTCTTTCAGCAGGGAGCAGCCATGAGCCAGACCATCGAAACGGCACTCAAGGAGGTCATGGCCCTCGACGGAGCCGCGGGCGCCTCGCTCGTCGACTACGAGAGCGGGATGCCGCTCGGCATCCAGGTGACCGGTGAGATCGACCTGGACGTCGCCTCCGCGGTGACGACCGACATCGTCCGCACCCAGGTCAAGGCGTTCAAGGCGCTCCAGATCGAGGACTCCATCGAGGACATCCTCATCTCGCTGGACACCCAGTACCACCTCATCCGGGTCATCGACCGGGGCCAGGACCGGCTGCTGATGTACGTCGCGCTGGAGCGGGAGAAGGCCAACCTCGCGCTCGCCCGGCTCACGCTGCGCAGGATCGCCCGCGAACTCGGCGTCTGACCCGCGGCATGGACAAGGAAGCGGTACTCAAGGAACTCACCGCGCTGCGCGCCGACGTCCCGGGCGTCACCGAGACGGCGACCGCCTCCGTCGACGGCATGCTCCTCGTCGCCGACACCGACGAGGCGAGGCCCGACGTGCTCGCCGCGCTCGCCGCCACCACCCTCGGGCTCGGCAAGAGCACCGGCCACGAGACCGGGATGGGGGAGCTGCGCGAGGTCGTCGTCCGGTGCGCCGGAGGGCACATCGTCGTCTACGCCGTCGGCAAGAAGGCCCTGATGGTCGTGCTCGGGGACGAGGGCCTGGACGTGGCGCGGCTGCACGTCAGGTCGCGCACGACGGTCCAGAACCTGGCCGACCTCGTGGAACCGTGAGGCCATGACCGAGATCCCCGATCCCACGCGCGGCAGACCCGCCGGAGTCCTCCTCGCGGGCATCGACCGCAGGGCCAAGGAGGGCTTCACGGGCGTCCTGCGGGCGGACGGCCCGGTGTCCGGGATCGTCGTCCTGCGGGAGGGGAAGGTGGTCGCGGCCGCGACCCCTGAGGCACCGGGCCCCGAACCGCTGCTGCTGCGCTCCGGGCGCGTCGCCGAAGCCGACTGGACCGCCGCGTTCGCCGAGGGGGCCCCGCACGGGCGGCTCGCCGAGGCGCTCGTCGCCCACGGCGCCCTGGGGGCACTGGGCGTCGAGGTCGTCGCCGCGACGGCCCTGGCCGACGCGGTCTTCGCCCTCGCCCTGCGCGGGGTGCAGACCTGCGTCGCCGCACCGCTGGACGCGGCCGAGACGGGCCCGCTGCTGTTCCTCGACCCGGGGCTCGCGGCCGACGACGTCGTCCGGGAGGCCCAGCGCAGGCTCGCCATGGCGGCTGAGTGGCAGGAGCGTGGGCTCACCTCCACGGCCGTCCCGGCGTCCGCCGCTGCCGGGTCCGCGACCGACCCGCTGCTGGCCGCGGTCAACGGCAGGCGCAACGTCCGGGGCCTCGCCTTCGCCCTCGGCCGCGGCCTGTTCGCCACGATGCGGTCCCTCGCCGACCTCATGGACGCGGGCGCCGTCACCGTCTCGGCCGAGCCGGGCCAGGCCGGCCCGCCCACCTCGCAGGACGCACCGCACGAGCCCGCGCCGCCCGAAGGGCTGCCCAAACGGCTGCGCGGCGCGAGCGACGTCATCCGCGTCCTGCCCTTTCGTCCCGATCGCTGAGGCGCGCGGCGGTCGGGCGGCCCTCCCCGGCGGCGCGGCCGGGGAGGGTGTCTTCCGGGGCGCCTGGCGCAGTGTGGTGCGAAACGCCATTCAATTCCTCGGTTCGGTATGAAAGCCTCGTTCGAAGCGTGCTCCCGAGCGAAGGGCGGGTCGATCGTGGGTGACGGGATTGCGGGGCTCGGGGACGAGCTGGGGCGGGAGAACTCGTTCGCGCGGGTGCTCGCGCAGGTGGCGCCGGAGCTGCTGCCCTGGAACACGAAGGCCGACGGGCCGGTGGCGCCTTTGCACCTCGCTCACGGGACGACGATCCTCGCCGTGGTCCACGCGGACGGCGTCGTCATGGCGGGCGACCGGCGGGCCACGATGGGCAACGTCATCGCTCAGCGGGACCTGGAGAAGGTGGCACTCGCCGACGAGTTCTCGGCCGTCGCCTTCGCCGGGACGGTCGGGCTGGCCACCGAGATGGTCCGGCTGTTCCAGCGCGAACTCGAGCACTACGAGAAGGTCGAAGGGCAGCCGCTGTCCCTGGACGGCAAGGCACGGCGGCTCGCGACCCTCGTCCAGGGGAACCTCGCGCAGGCCGTGCAGGGGCTCGCCGTCATCCCGGTGTTCGCCGGGTACGACCAGAGCAGCGGCCGAGGCCGGATCTTCTCCTTCGACGTCACGGGCGGCCCGTACGAGACCGCCGACCACTACGCCGACGGGTCGGGCTCGCCGTACGCGCGCGGCGCCTTGAAGAAACTGTGGCGTCCCGGCCTTTCCCTGCGCGACGCGGTCTTCGTCTGCGTTCAGGCCCTCTACGACGCGGCCGACGACGACTCGGCCACGGGCGGCCCCGACCTGACCCGGCGGATCTTCCCGACCGTCTCCGCCGTCACCGCCGAGGGGTACCGGGCCCTGCCCGAATCGGAGATCCGGGAGATCGCCGAAGCCGTCGTCGCGGCGCGCATGCAGGCGCCCAACGGCCCCGTCGCCTCCCTGACGGGCTGACGGTCCCGCGCCACCCGGTGTTCGACGGCGCGGTGCCGGGAATTCGGGCGGGGGCCACGGCACCGGCATAGCTTCCGGGCAACCGATCTTGGAGGTTGTCCGTGAAGGTTTCGCTGGGGAAGAGGGCGATCGTCGCCGGTCTGGGCGCGGGCGTCGTCGCGTCGGGCGTGGTGCTGGCGGGCGCGGCGCAGACGGCGGTCGCCGCGCCGGGCCGGGACAGGGCGGAGCCGATCGTCGTGGCGCACCGGGGCGCGAGCGCGTACCGGCCGGAGCACACGCTCGCCGCCTATGAGCTGGCGATCGCGCAGGGCGCCGACTACATCGAGCCCGACCTCGTCCTCACCAAGGACGGCGTGCTCGTCGCCCGGCACGAGAACGCGCTCGGCGGCACCACCGACGTCGCCGCCCACCCGGAGTTCGCGGGCCTGAAGAAGACCAAGACGATCGACGGCGTCACCTCGACCGACTGGTGGACCGAGGACTTCACGTTCGCCGAGCTGCGGACGCTGCGCGCCAAGGAGCGCATCCCCGCGACCCGGCCGGAGAACACCGCCTTCGACGGCCGGTTCCTCATCCCGTCGTTCGACGAGGTCGCGGAGCTGGCGAAGCGGAACAACGTCGGCGTCTACCCCGAGACCAAGCACCCGACCTACTTCGCGTCGATCGGGCTGCCGTTCGACGAGCCGCTGCTGAAGGCGCTGAAGAAGCACGGTCTGACGAAGCGGTCCTCGAAGGTGTTCGTGCAGTCCTTCGAGCCCGGCATCCTCCAGCGCCTCGACAAGCGGACCGACGTCCGGCTCGTCCTGCTCCTCAACGGCGCCGGGCAGCCCTACGACTTCACCGTGTCCGGCGACAAGCGCACCTACGCCGACCTCGTCACCCGCGACGGCCTGCGCTGGACCGCCTCCTTCGCCGACGGCATCGGCCCGGCGACGAACTGGATCATCCCGCTCGACGCGGCCGGCGAGACCCAGGCGCCGACCACCCTCGTCAAGGACGCCCACCGCGCCGGCCTCACCGTCGTCCCGTGGACCTTCCGCCCGGAGAACTCCTTCCTCCCCGCCGACTTCCGCCAGGGCGACCCCGCCTCCCCGGCCTACCCCCGCGCCCAGGGCAACGCCGCCGCCTGGCTCAAGCTCCTCCTCGCCCAGGACATCGACGGCATCTTCGCCGACGACCCGGCCCTCGCGACCGCCGTCGTCGAGTAGCCGTGCTTTTCGCGCCGCCTTCGGTGTCGCGGTGATCGGGCGCTTGAGATCCCGGGGCCTGCCCCGGGGCGCCCGATCACACCGGCGCGGTTCCCCGTCAAGGCCCGTGGCAGGGGGCTGGGCCGCAACCCCCTCTGGGGGCTCCTCGGCAACGCTCGTCGCGAGTGGCTGAGCTGGAAACCTTCCGGGGTGGTTCCTTCGGAACCCCCGTGGGACGGCCCTCGTGGGGGTGGGTCAGAGGGCGAGGATGGTGTCGAGGTCGTAGGCGCCCGCGTCGGTGCCGAGGCCGCGGGCGACGCGGGAGGCGGTGGCGCAGCCCAGGTGGGCGGCGGCCTCGAGGTCGCGGCCCAGGGAGAGCGCACGGAGGAAGCCCGCGGAGAAGGCGTCGCCGCAGCCGGTGGTGTCCACCAGCTCTTCGGGCGGGATGGGGAGGGCGGGGACCTCGAAGACGCGGTCGGGGGTGGCGACCAGGGCGCCCTTGGCGCCCTGGGTGACGGCGACGCAGCCCGCGCCGTGGGCCAGCAGGGCGCGTGCGCCGGCGGCGAGATCGGCGGCGCCGGTGAAGCCGAGTACCTGCTCGTCGTTCGGCAGGAGGTAGTCGGTGTGGGGGAGGGCGTCGGCGATCCAGGCGAGCATGTCCGGGTCGCCGGGTGCGAGGACGTCCACGGAGGTGGTCGCACCGAGGGAGCGCGCGTAGGCCAGGAGTTCTCCTGCCGCGGGACCGCCCAGGAACTCGGGGCCGCCCAGGTGCAGGTGGGTGATCCCGGAGAGCGCGGCCCGGTCCAGGTCGTCGAGGGTGAACGCGCCGTTCGCGCCGATGCAGTGCCACGCGGGCCGGTCGCCGTTGGGCCGGACCGGCAGGACCGAGGCGGACGTCTGGTGCCCGTCCTTGCGGACGATCCCGGCCGTGTCGACGCCCTCGCGGTCCAGGAGGGACAGCAGGGTCGTCGCGATCGGGTCGGCGCCGACCGCGCCGAAGCTGCGCACGTCCGCGCCCAGCCGCGCCAGCACCAGCGCGGTGCCGCCCGCGGTGCCCGCCGCGGAGAACCGGATCGTGTCGACGATCTGGCCGTCGGACCGCTCGGGGATCCCGCTGATCCCGATGACGTGCGTGTCCAGGACGTGCACGCCGACCGCGGCGACCGTCATCGGGGGGTGGCTCATACCGGTTTCTCCGTCTCCGCGCCGCAGCGCCTGGGGGTGGGACGCGGTGGCGTGCCTTCGCGGCCTGTGAGTGTAGACGAGCCAGACCCGAATGTCTCTCATGTTCTCCCCGGGCATCTTGGGTGCTCGGTGAAGAGCCGGAAAGGGGGTGATCCGACGCTCGTGCCGCCAGAAAAGGGGGAGGGGTCAAGGGGAAATTTCGGTGCTTTTCTTTTTTGGGGATGGGGCCTAGGTTGTGATCCGGGTAACACGGGACTCCCGGGTGGTAGGTGGGTGGCGATGGCCGAGATCGTGCTGGACGGGGTCAGCAAGTCCTTCGGGAGCGGGCAGCGGGTGGTCGACGGGATGCGGCTGCGCATCCGTGACGGCGAGGTGTTCGTCCTGCTCGGGCCGTCCGGCTGCGGCAAGTCCACGGTGCTGCGGATGATCGCGGGCCTTGAGGAGATCACCAGCGGCGACCTGTGGATGGACGGCAGGCACGCCAACGACCTGGAGCCGCGCGACCGCGACGTCGCCATGATCTTCCAGAGCGGCGCGCTCTACCCGCACATGTCGGTGCGCCAGAACATCGGCTTCCCGCTGCGCCTGGCCAAGGAGGAGCCCGGGGAGACCGCCGAGAAGGTGACGGAGATGGCCCGCGCGCTCGGGCTCGACGGCCTCCTCGGCCGCAAGCCCGCGACCCTTTCCGGCGGGCAGCGCCAGCGGGTCGCGATGGGCCGGGCCATGGTCCGCGAGCCGAGCGTGTTCCTCATGGACGAGCCGCTGTCGAGCCTCGACGCCGGGCTGCGCACCGAGCTGCGGATGGAGATCGGCGGCATGGTCCGCTCGCTCGGCGCGACCACCGTGTACGTCACGCACGACCAGATCGAGGCGCTCACCCTCGCCGACCGGATCGGCGTCATGCGCGACGGGGTGCTCCAGGACGTCGGCACGCCCCAGCAGGTCTACGACGATCCCGCGACGGTGTTCGTCGCGGCGTTCCTGTCGAGCCCGCAGCTCAACCTGCTCGGCGGCACCGCCT
This sequence comes from Actinocorallia herbida, assembly GCF_003751225.1. Classification (NCBI taxonomy): domain Bacteria; kingdom Bacillati; phylum Actinomycetota; class Actinomycetes; order Streptosporangiales; family Thermomonosporaceae; genus Actinocorallia; species Actinocorallia herbida. The sequence continues at coordinate 6,833,958 of NZ_RJKE01000001.1, read as the reverse complement.
GGGCCGTCCGGGACGAGGGCATCGTCATCTCCCTCGGCGACCAGCAGATCACGCTGCCGTGGAGCGACCCGCGCGCCCACGCGTTCGTGCCGCACCACGGCCGTCCCGTCATCGTGGGCCTGCGGCCCGAGTCGCTGACCCCGGTAGCCGAGCCGTCCGGCGGGCCCGTCCTCGCCGCGCGGCTGCGGTCCGCGGAGTTCCACGGGCACGAGTGGATGGCGTTCGCCGAGGTGAACATCCCCGGCGTCGACGTGGACGCGGTCGGCGCCCGGCCGAAGCCGCGCCCGGAGGAGGAGCGGACGGACCGTCCGTGGCGGGGGCTGCTCCGCCGCCGCCCGGCCGCGCCCGTCGAGGAGCCCCGGCACGTCGGCCAGCGCCGCCGCACCGACCTGCTGTTCCGCGCGGGCGAGACCCGCTCGATGGTCCAGGGCGCCCGCGTCAACCTCGCCGTCGACCTCGACCGCGCGCTGTTCTTCGCCGCCAACGGCCGCCGCATCGACACCCCCGCCCGCTGACGCCCGGGGGAATCTGACTTTTCGGTCATAGACGTAACGCCTCTCGAACCCTTCCGAAATCACCGGGAAACCGGATGGCGGTGTGATCACCGGTGCAGGAAGATCGAGAAAGGACGTGCTCCGGTGGCCATCCCCTCCGACGCAGAGCTCGACACCCTCATCAGGGCGCGCCTCGCCCTCGTGGGCGTCGACCTCGACCAGCTCCCCGAGACCGCCGACCCGGCGACCGGGTCCCCGACGCGCGCCGCGGCGATGGAGTCGCTGCGCACGTTCCTCGCGGGACCGAAGGTCAACGGCGTCCGGCAGGGCGGCCGGCCCGCGGCCCTGTCGTTCTGGACCCCGCCCGCGACCGGCGCCGACGCCCTCGCCAAGGCCCAGCAGGCCGCACCACCGCTGCTCTACCCCTCGATCACCGAGGCCTGGACGGAGGAAGGCCGATGAGCCGGGAGTACTCACGCCGCGTCTTCCTCGCGCAGACGAGCGCGGCGGCCGGGGCCGCGGCGCTCGTGGCCTCGCCCGCCAAGGCCGGGGGCAGGCCGCTCGCGCCGTCCCTGCCCGACGTGGACGTGCGCAAGGCCGCGCTGGACGACCCGACCGAGGCGACCCTCGCCGAGGCCGCCGCGCTCATCAGGGCGCGCAAACTGAAGCCGACCACGCTCGTCGAGGCGCACCTCGCCCGGATCGACGCGTTCGAACCCACCTACAAGGCGTTCAACGCGGTCACCCGAGACGCCGCGCTCGCCGCGGCCAAGGCGCAGGACCGCAGGCCGACCGGGGTGCTCGCGGGCATCCCGCTGTGCGTCAAGGACAACTACTTCACCAAGGGCGTCGCGACCACCGCGAACTCCTTCGTCTTCGCCGGCTTCGTCCCCGACGAGGACGCCACCGCCGTCTCCCGGCTGACGTCCGCGGGCGGCATCGTGCTCGGCAAGGGCCAGATGGGACCGCTCGCCACGACCCGCGCGACGACCCCGAACGGCGTCGTCACCACCGTCAACGCCTGGACCCCGACGAACATCGCCACCGACCCGGGCGGCTCGTCCACCGGACCGGCCACGGCGGTCGCGGGGCGGCTCGCGACGTCGGCGATCGGGACGCAGACCGGCGGCAGCATCATCCTGCCCGCCAACCAGCAGAACCTGACGGGCCTGAAGCCGACGATGGGCCGCACGTCCCTGTACGGCATCATCCCGCTGTCGTTCACCCGCGACCACTCGGGCCCTATCGCCCGCGACGCCCTCGACGCGGCGATCATGCTGACGGTCATGTCCGGCCCCGACGAGAAGGACCCCCGCACCCAGGGCCTCCCGGACCTGCCCGACCTCGTCAGGGCGGCGACCCCCGTCCTGCGCAAGGGCAAGCCCAAGATGCGCCGCACGACGGTCGTCGGCGTTCCCGCCGACTACCTGACCGGGAGCGCCGCGACGCTGCGCAAGGACTTCCTCGCCGTGCTCGCGGGCATCGAGGGGATCCGCCTCGTGGACATCGCCTACCCGGACGACTGGGCGCTGCTCACCGGCACGTTCAACGACGCCCGGCTCGCCGAGCGCACCGAGCCGTTCCGGCCCTACCTCCAGCAGGACCTCAAGCTGTTCGGCGTCTCGGTGCTGAGCTGGCTCCAGGGCCTGCTGCTGTCGGGCGACGAGTGGATCACCGCGCAGCGCGCCAAGGCGCACCTGATCCGCGAGGTCCTGGACGGCCCGCTCGACCGGTGCGACGTCGTCCTCCAGACGAGCGTCGTGCCGTTCGACATCCTCGGCCTGCCCGAGATCGGCTTCCCGATCGGCTTCAACGCCTCGGGCGTCCCCGTCGGCGCGATCCTCGGCGGCCAGCCTTACGAGGAGGACCGGCTGCTGGAGGTCGCCGCCGCCTACCAGGCCGCGACCGACTGGCACCTGCGCCGTCCGGTGGACCCGCCGCAGGCCGGCGCCGCGGCCCGCGCCTTCGCGGCCCCGCTCGTCCTCACCGCCGAGGAGGCCGCCGCGCAGAGCGCCTGACGCGTGTCCCCCTCAGGGGGCCGCGGGTAAGCCGGTGATCGCCGTGAGGTCCGCGCGCAGGGCGCGGACCTCCTGGGCGGCCCGCCACGCCTGCGGTCCCGGGCCGCCCTGCCCGCAGACGCGCAGCAGGTGCAGCTGCGCGCGTTGCAGGCGGCGCAGCGTCCGGGCCGCGGGCCTGCCGTGCCGGAAGCGGAGCGTCTTGCGGGCCGCGCGGCGGTCGCGGAAGGAGGCGAGCGTGCGGATCTCCTCGGGCGCGACGAGGGTCTTGTCGAGGTAGGACTCGGTGATCGCGCGGACCCGCAGTCCCTCCTCGCGCTCGGCGAGGTACCAGACGGCGTAGCCGACGATCAGGACGGGCACGCCCTTCACCAGCGCGAGCACGATGACGCCGCCGCCGAGGCCGCGCAGCAGGGGCGAGTCCCAGAAGAAGTGCGCCGACCAGGCGAGCAGGAAGAACGCGACCGCGACGGCGATCCGCCGCACGAGCGGACGGTCCGGCCGGGCGACCAGGTAACCGAGCCCGAAGCAGGCGATCGAGGTGTACAGGGCGTGGCTCCACAGCCCGCCGAGCAGGCCGCGCACGACGAGCATGACGACGACCGGCGCGATCTGGTTGGTGCTGGGGAACTGGATCGCGGTGTTGGCCGTGTAGACGAGGTCCTCCATCACCTGGAAGCCCAGCCCGACCGTCGCCCCGGTGACGACCACGGACAGGATCGTCGGGAACTGGGTCCGCGCGACCATGACGAGCAGGACCACGCCCAGGTACTTGAACAGCTCCTCGTTCGTCGGCGCGGCCAGCGCAGGGCCCCAGCGCGCGGCGAACTCAGGGCCTCCGAGCTTGGCGGCGAGCGACTCCACCGCGTCGTTCACCGGGATCACCAGGTGGACCGCGCCGAAGCCGCCCCAGGCGAACGCGAGCGCGAACCCGAGCGGGGAGTGCTGCTCGAAGACGTCGAGGGACCGGAGGAACCACAGGAAGGGCACCGCGTAGAGCGTCCACACGAAGGCCCCGACGAGCACGGCCGTCGGCACGATCTCGTAGCTGAGATGGATCTTCGACAGGGTGGAGAACGCCCCGACGACGAGGAAGAACAGCAGCAGCCAGAAGGCGGCCCGGCGCGGCTGGAAGAACCCGTCGACGCCGAGGGGGGCCTCCTCCGGCGCCGGGTTCGTGCGCAGCGCCGTCATGTGCCGGTGCCGATCCGGACGCTGTCCACCATCTCGTCGAAGTCCGGGAGATGGCGCTGGAGGGTGCCGTGCGGGCTTTCCGCGCGCACGGTGACGACGGTCTTGGCCGTGGGCTCCCAGCCCATCCACACCAGGCCCTCGCCGCGCACCCCCGAGTAGTAGAAGTGGATGCCGCTGAGCCCGTTCTCGGTCTGGAACGACTGGTCGCCGCCGAAGACCCGGGCGCCCGACGCGGTCCGGAGGATCCGGCGCTCCTGTTCGACCTTGGCGTCGAGGTGCTCGGTCCACGGCGCGAGCCGCACGGTGAACGCGCTCGATCTCCGGGTGACCGTCGCCTGGCTGCCCGGCGTGGTCTTGCCGCGCGACAGCGACCAGGCGTGCGCCGGGACGAACGACACCGCCTGCGACACCTGGACCGCCTGACCCGCGGCGACCTCCTCGCGGCCGGGCACCAGGGCGTCCCAGCCGAGCCAGAACCCCTCCCACAGGCAGACGAACCCGAAGAGCAGGAGGGAGCCCTTCCAAGTGCCGTAGCGCTCGCGCCGGGCCACCGAGGGCAGCCGCGAACGCGTCCGTCCGTCGATCACGGCACTTCCCCTTCGTCCGCCCATCACCACTGACGTGAATATCGTCACTTTCGGTGATATTCACACTACTTTTTGGCGGTTTATCCCGGTCGGGGGAGGGGTCCGTGTCCTCGTCGGGAGGGCGTCAGCGGGTGGCGGGGCGGAGGGCCTCGGTGTAGTGGCCGAGCACGGCGACGGTGTCGTAGAAGGCGTAGCCACCGTCGCCGTACGGGCCGAATCCGGTGAGGGACTGGACGAGCGGGAAGCCCGCCCGCTCCATCAGGGCGGTCTCCTCGGCCAGGGAGTCCACGAAGACCGCGAGATGGTGGACGCCGTACCCGCGCGTCTCCAGCCAGGCGCTGTAGACGCTCGGGCCGGACACCGACTCGATCAGCTCGATCTCCGGACCGGCCCCGCCGAACGCGAGCCGCACGGCGAACTCCCCTGGCTCGCCCAGATAGGACGTCCCGGGCATCGGCCCGCCCGGCTCGACCCGCCGCCACTCCCCGGCCGGGCAGAACGCCGCGTACGAGGCGACCGCCGCGTCGAGGTCGGGCACGAGAATGCCGATCTGGCAGATCCGCCGGCCCGCGAGCAGCGGCACTGAGCCCGCGGCGGAGGAAGGGGGAGGCGTGGCGTTCACGCCCGCACCCTACGACCACGGAACATCCCGGCGTAAGGCATGTGCGGGCATGGAAAGCACAAAAGCCCCGGAAGACGATGCTTCCGGGGCCTTCATGAACGAGTCCGTCAGCCGACGGGCTGCGGGGTCTTCACCTCGGGGGCGGGGGCCTCGGGGGCGGGCAGCCGCGCGCCCTCGATGTCGAGGTCGGGCAGCACCTTGTCGACCGGCTTCGGCAGCCACCAGGCGGCTCTGCCGAGCAGCGACATGGCCGCGGGCACCAGTGTCATCCGGACCACGAACGCGTCGATGAAGACGCCGACGGCCAGGGCGAACCCGATCGACTTGATGATCGGGTCCGGGATCAGAACGAACCCGCCGAACACCGACATCATGATGAGCGCGGCCGCCGTGACGACCCGGGCGTTGTGCCCGAGCCCGTTGACGGTCGCCTGCCGCGGGGTGTCGCCGTGCACGTAGTCCTCGCGCATCCGCGAGACGAGGAAGACCTCGTAGTCCATGGCGAGCCCGAACAGGATGCCGATGAGCAGGATCGGCAGGAAGCTCACCAGCGGCCCCTGCGTGTCCACGCCGACGAGCGACGCGAGGTGCCCTTCCTGGAAGACCGCGACGGTGATGCCGAACGTGGAGCCGACCGTCAGCAGGAAGCCGAGGGTCGCCTTGAGCGGCACGAGGACCGAGCGGAACACCAGCATGAGCAGCAGGAGCGACAGGCCCACCACCAGCAGGAGGTAGACCGGCAGCGCGTTCGACAGCTTCTCCGACACGTCGATGCCGATCGCGGTGACGCCGGTGAGCGCGATGTCCGCGCCCTGGAGGTCGGCGACCTTCGCGCGGATCGCCTGGACGGCGTCCTCGGTGGCCGCCTCGGTCGGCCCCGTCTTGGGGACGACGGCCAGGAGCGCCGCCGTCCCGTCGGCGTTGAACTGCGCGGGCGCGACCGCGAGGACGCCTTCGGTGCCCTGGATGAGCCCCGCGGCCTGCTGGGCGGCGCTCTCCAAGGCCGCCTTGTCGTCCGCGGTGAGGACCGCGATGAGCCTTCCGTTGAAGCCGGGCCCGAAGCCCTCGGACGTCAGGTCGTAGGCGTCGCGGGCCGCCGTGCCCTCGGCCTTGGTGCTCGCGTCCGGCAGGGCCAGGCGCATGTCCAGGACGGGCAGGGCCAGCCCGCCCAGCGCGAGGACGCCGACGAGCAGCACGGGCACGCGGGCCTTGGTGACCAGCCTTCCCCACCGGAACCCGAACGCCTCCTTCTCCGGGGCCGCGCCGCCCTTGCGCGTCCTGCGGTGCAGCACCCGCGGCCCGGCGAAGCCGAGCACGGCGGGCAGCAGGGTGAGCGCGACGAGGACGGAGAGCGCGACGGTGCCGGCCGCGGCGAGGCCCATGATGGTGAGGAACGGGATGCCGACGACGGACAGCCCCGCGAGCGCGATGACCACGGTGACGCCCGCGAAGACCACGGCCGATCCCGCGGTGCCCGTCGCCCGGCCGGCCGCCTCGCGCGGTTCCGCGCCCTCGGCGAGGAACTGCCGGTACCGCGAGGTGATGAACAGGGAGTAGTCGATGCCCACCGCGAGGCCCAGCATGAGCGCGAGGACCGGCGCCGTGCTGTTGAGCTCGACCAGCCCGCTCAGCGCGAACAGTCCGGCCATGCCCGCGATGACGCCGACGAGGGCGTTCGCGAGCGTCATGCCCGCCGCGACGAGCGAGCCGAACGTGATGAGCAGGACGACCGCCGCGACGGCCACGCCGATGACCTCGGTCGAGCCCATCTCCGAGGCCTCGCTGCTCATCACCTCCCCGCCGTGCTCGACGCGCAGCCCTTCGGCGTTCTCGCCGACCGCCTCGAAGGCCTCGCGCTGCTCGGCGGTGACCTCCTGCGCGGTGACCTCGAACTGCACGTTGATGAGCGCGTACTCGCCGTCCTGGGAGACGGCCTGGAACTGGAACGGGTCCATCGCGGCCGTGACACCGGGGACCTTGGCGGCCTCGGCGACGAGCGGTGCGACCTTCCGCGGCGTCAGCGGAGTGCCGTCGTCGGAGGCGACGACGATCGTGCCGGTGCCGCCGCCGGCCTGCGGGAACTCGCGGTCCAGGGTCTGCATCGCCCGGTAGGACTCGGTCCCGGGCATGGTGAAGGCGTTGGTCGTGGGCCCGTGGAAGGCGGCGGCCGCGCCGCCGAGCGCCGCGAGCAGGATCAGCCAGACGGCCAATACGCGCCCACGTCGGTGAAAGCAGAACCGGCCGAGCCGGTAGAGCAGAGCTGCCACCCCGAAGAACCTCTCTATGTCGCCGTGTCGGTCGGGGCCCGTTCGCGCCCCAGGACCCGCAGGGAGTCGTGCACCAGTTGCTCGCGCATGGGTGCGGCGGGCAGGTCGCGCGAACTCGCGCACGCGACGGCGACCCCGCCGAGGACCATCGCCGCGCGCACCCTGTCGGCCGGGTCGGACGACCTGCCGGAAAGCGCGCTGAGCAGGGCCTCGGTGACCGAGGGCACCGCACCGTCGCCGCCCCACTCCTTGACGGCCCCCGCCTCGGCGAAGTCCGAGAGCAGGAGCGTCATCTCACCGCGGTACCGCAGGGAGAGGTCGACCAGTCCCGCGACGGCCTCGGCGGCGACGCTGTCGTCGGGCTCTTCGGCGAGCCTTTCGCGCAGCAGGGTGACGGAGCGGACGGCGGGGGCGAGGACCTCGTTGAGGATCGCCGCCTTGCACCCGAAGTGGTACACGAGCGACGCCTTGGCGCACCCCGCGTCGACGGCGATGTCGTGCAGCGAGGTGCCGCGGTAGCCGTGTGCCACGAACAGCCGCAGCGCCGCGTCCAGAAGCCTTTCCCGCAGTCCTGAGGGGGAACGGGCCATGCGGATCACGATAACTGTCCGATCGGTTAGGAATCGGTGGCAAGCCCGTTATCTCGGATGATCTGCATCACAACGTTCCAAAATCTGAGATGTCTGGGTCTGGTGCAACAGGTGGTGGATTTGGAGGTTCATACCCCTAGGGGTATGTTTCGTGGCATGCAGATGAACCAGGAGCTGGCCGGCGACGCGGTCGCCCGGCTACGGCGGGCGAACGGGCAACTCGCCGCGGTGATCGCGATGATCGAGGAGGGCGAGGACTGCGTGAAGGTCCTCACCCAGCTCGCCGCGGTGTCCAAAGCCCTCGACCGGGCGGGCTTCAAGCTCGTCGCGACCGGCCTCAAGCACTGCCAGGCCGCCGCCGCGCGCGGCGAGGAGGCGCCCATGGAGATCGCCGATCTGGAGAAACTGTTCCTGGCTCTCGCCTGAGCCTCGAGTCCGCATCACCGTCATCGGGCCCGTTCCGCGGGCCCCCTTTTTTTGCAGGTCACATACCCCGGGGGGTATCCCATGGAGATCATCGACTTCCGGACGCCGGGACTCGGCGACCAGTCCTATCTCGTCGCGCACGAGGGGCACGCCGTGCTCGTCGACCCGCAGCGCGACGTCGGCAGGTTCCTGGAGGCCGCCGACGAACGCGGGCTCGAGGTCAGGTTCGTGCTGGAGACCCATCTGCACAACGACTACCTGTCGGGCGGGCGGATCGCGGCGGCCAGGACGGGCGCCGAACTCGTCATGCCCGCGGGGGCCGCGCCCGTCTACCGGCACACCCCGGCGTTCCACCTGGAGGACCTGCCCGGCCCGGCGGGGATGACGATCCGGCCCGTCCACACGCCGGGCCACACCCCCGAGCACACCAGCTACGTGGTGCTCGTCGACGGCGAACCCGTCGCGGTCTTCTCGGGCGGAAGCCTCCTCGTCGCCTCCGCGGGCCGCACCGACCTGCTCGGGCCCGAGCGCGCCCGCACCCTCGCCCGCCTCCAGTACGGCTCGGTCCACCGGCTCGCCGGGCTGCCGCGCGAGGTCGGCCTCTACCCGACGCACGGGGAGGGCTCCTTCTGCACGGTCAGCGGCGCGGGCCGGCACACCTCGACCATCGGCGCGGAACGCGACACCAACCCGCTGCTCGCGCTCCCCGGCGCCGAGGAGTTCGCCGACGGCCTGCTCGCCGTCCGCCCGCCGATCCCCGCGTTCTACGCGCACATGGGCCCCGGCAACCTGCGCGGCACCGGCGAGCCGCCCGCCGCGCCGCTGCCCGAACTGACCGCCGCCGACGCGCTCGCGCTGCCCGGCGTCCACCTGGTCGACGTGCGCCCGCGCGCAGCGCAGGCCGAAGGCTTCCTGCCCGGTTCGCTCGGCATCGAACTGGGCGACGACTTCGGCAGCTGGGCGGGCTGGCTGCTCCCGTACGGGGCGCCGGTCGTGCTCGTCGCCGACCGTGCCCAGGACGTCGCCGAGGCGCGGGTCCAGCTCGCCCGGATCGGCTTCGACGACGTCCGCGGCGTCGTCCACGACCTCGGCGGCCGCGCCACCGCGCGGTTCACCCTCCTGGACCTGGACGAGGCGAGGCCGCTCGTGCCCGGGACCCAGGTCCTCGACGTGCGGATGCCGCAGGAGCGGGCCGACCTGCCCCTGCCCGGCGCGAGCGAGCGGTTCGTGCCCGACCTCGTCACCGAGGGCGTGCCGGACGGGCTCGATCCCGCCCGTCCCGTGCTCGTCGCGTGCGGGTCGGGCCGGCGCGCCGCGATCGCCGCGAGCCTGCTCGTCCGGGAGGGGTTCACCGTCCTGGCGCTCACCGGCGCCGCGGCCCCCGACCTCGCCTGACCACCCGTCCCTCGCACCACCTGGAAGAAGGACCATGCACATCCTCGACCCCGCCCGCGTCCGCGCCCTCGGCTCCGGCGCCCTGCTCCTCGACGTGCGGACGCCCGCCGAATTCGAGTCCGCGCACCTCCCCGGCTCGGTCAACGTGCCGCTCGACACCCTCCCGTCCGCCCTCGCCTCGATCGAGGCGCAGGCGGCGGGCCGTCCCGTCGTCCTGGTGTGCCGGTCCGGCGCGCGCGCCCGGCAGGCACAGCGCCTCGTGCCCGGCGCGGTGCTGGAGGGCGGCGTCCAGGCCTGGGAGTCCGACGGAGGCTCCCTCGTGCGCGGAAAGCAGACGTGGAGCCTGGAGCGGCAGGTGAGGTTCGCCGCGGGGGCGCTGGTCTTCGCGGCGGTGCTCGCGAGCCTGGCCTGGCCGCCCGCGCTCGTCGTCGCCGCCTTTGTCGGAGCCGGGCTGGTCTTCGCCGGCGTGACCGACACCTGTCTGATGGGCAGGGGCCTCGCCCGCCTGCCCTGGAACCGATGACCCTCGCGCTGACCCTGCTCGGCGCCGCGGCCGTGGGCGTGACCCTCGGACTCCTCGGCGCCGGCGGGTCCATCCTCGCCGTCCCGGTCCTCGTCTTCCTCGCGGGCCAGCCCATCACCGTCGCCATCCCCACCTCGCTCGTCGTCGTCCTGCTCTCCTCCTCGGGCGCGCTGATCCCGAGGCTGCGCTCGGGCCTCATCCGCTGGGAGGTCGCCGCGGTCTTCGCCGTCGGCGGCGTCCCCGCCGCGCTCGCGGGCGCGCGACTCGGCGGCGCGCTGCCCGCACGGATCCTCATGCCGGTCTTCGCCGCCCTCATGGTCGTCGTCGCCGTCCGCATGCTCCGCGACGCCTCCCCCCTGGGCGGCGCCTGCCGCACCTCGCCCGGCGCGCGCCCCGACCGCCGCCGCTGCATGCCGAAGGCGCTGCTGGCCGGTGCGGGCACGGGCGCCCTCACCGGCGTCTTCGGCGTGGGCGGCGGCTTCGCCGTGGTCCCCGCCCTCACCCTCCTCCTGGGCCTCACCGCCGCCGAGGCCGCGGCCACGTCCCTCGTGGTGATCATCGTGAACTCGGCGGCGGGTTTCGCAGGGCACCTCGGCGCCCACCTCGACCCGGGTCTCATCACGGCCTTCGCCGCGACGGCGATCACCGCCTCCCTCCTCACCGCCCGGATCGCCCGGCGCGTTTCCCCGGACCGGACCCGCCGCACCTTCGCCTGGACCGTCCTGGCCCTCGCCCCGCTGATGGCCTTCGGCGCGGTCTGAGCGGGCGCGGGCCTGGTCCCGGGGAGGGAGGGAAGGTCATTCTTGAGAGGGATCTAGCTGGCTATACATCATGCGTATAGTCACCGAGCATGGACAACGGGAAGACGCTACTCGGGCTGCTCAGCCGGGAAGCCGGCTACGGGTACGACCTGAAGCATTCGTTCGACCGCTACTTCGGCGGCGAGAAGCCGCTGGCGTTCGGGCAGGTGTACGCGATGCTCGCGCGGATGGTGCGGGACGGGCTGATCGTGTCGGTGGGGGAGGAGGCGACGGGGGAGGCGCCCGACCGGAAGAAGTACGAGATCACGGCGGTGGGGCGGGAGCTGCTGCTCGGGTGGATGTTCACCGCCCAGCCGCCGTCGCCCGCCGCGCGGCACGAGCTGTTCGCCAAGACGGTGATCGCGCTGCTCGTCGACGAGGACGCGCAGCGGCTGCTCGACGTGCAGCGGAGCGCGCATCTTGCCCGGATGCGCGAGCTGACCCGGGCGCGGCGGGAGGCCGGGCTGCTCGACGTGCTCGCGTTCGACCACGCGCTGTTCCACCTGGAAGCCGACCTGCGGTGGATCGACCTGGCCGCGGCCCGGCTCGACGCGCTGCGTGCGGAGCTCACGAAGCGATGAACGGACCCCTGATGAACGAACCCGCGCTCATCACCGCGCGCGGCCTGCGGAAGTCCTTCGGGCCGACGGAGGCGCTGCGCGGTGTCGACCTCGACGTCCGGCGCGGTGAGGTCCTCGCCGTCATGGGCCCTTCCGGGTCTGGCAAATCGACGCTCCTGCACTGCCTGGCCGGGGTGCTCGTGCCCGACTCCGGCACCGTCGAGGTCGCGGGCCGGAGCGTCTCCGGCCTGGGCGAGGCGGCCCGCAGCAGGCTCCGCCTCACCGAGTTCGGCTTCGTCTTCCAGTTCGGTCAGCTCCTGCCGGAGCTGACCGCCGCCGACAACGTCGGCCTGCCGCTGCTGCTCAACGGGACGCCGAGGGCCCGCGCGCGCACGGCGGCCGGTGCCGCTCTCGCCAGGCTCGGCCTCCAGGACGCGGGGGAGAAGCACCCGACGGAGCTGTCCGGCGGGCAGGCCCAGAGGGTCGCGATCGCCCGCGCGCTCATCACCCGGCCGAAGGTGCTCTTCGCGGACGAGCCCACAGGCTCCCTCGACTCCTTGGCGGCCGAGAACGTGCTCACCGCGATGCTCGACCTCGTCCGGGAGGACGGCACGACCGTCGTCCTCATCACGCATGATCCCCGCACCGCGGCGTACGCCGACCGCGAGGTCATCGTGCGGGACGGGCGGATCGGCGCGGTGGTCGCGTGAACCTCTCGGCAGCGCGGCTCGCCCTCCTCGGCAGCCGCGCCTCCCTCGGCCGCCTCCTCGGCATCGGCGCGGGCATCGCCCTGGGCGTCGCGGCGTTCCTCCTGCTGTGGGGCGCGGGCGGCGGTCTGGAGGACCGCGAGCAGCGCACCGCCTGGCTCTACACCCAGGGGTCGGAGGAGGCCAGGGCGCTCGGCGCGGGCGAGGCGCTCTGGGCGCCTTCCACCGATTACCACCGGGGCGTCCCGATCACCCGGCGGGACATCGCGGCAGGTCCCGGAACGCGGGTGACCGTGCCGGGTCTCGGGGCGCCGCCTTCCCCGGGCGCCTACTACGCCTCGCCCGCGCTCGCCGAACTCGTCGCCGCGACGCCGTCCGCCGAACTGGGCGACCGGTACGGCGTCCTCGCCGGGACGCTGCCCCCGTCCGCCCTGCCAGGCCCGGACGCCCTCGTCGCCGTCAAGGGCGCGGCGCCGGAACGCGTGGCGTCCCTGGCGACCGCGACGGTCATCACCGCCCTGGACACCCAGGCCGCCCAGCGCGGCGGCTCCTACCGGACCGTCATGCTCATCGGCGGCGTCGCGGTCTTCTTCCCGGTGCTGCTGCTCGTCGGGATCACCACCCGGCTCGGCGCCGCCGCGCGCGCCGAGAGCTTCGCGACGCTCCGCCTGATCGGCGCGACGCCGGGCGCGCTCGCCCGGCTCGCCGCCTGGGAGATGGGCACGGTCGCGCTCGCCGGCGGCGCGGCCGGGGTGCTGCTGGCGTGGGCGCTGCGCCCGGTCGCGGCGCTGCTGCCCGTCGGCGACGGCAGGCTGTACGCCACCGCCCTCGCGGTCTCCCCGGCGACGGCCGCCCTCACCGTCGGGGTGACCGCCGCGGTGGCCGCCGTCGCGGCGGCGTGGCGGATCCACCGCGCTGGGATCGGCCCGCTCGGCGCGGCCCGGCAGCGCCGCGAACGCGTCCCGACGGCCTGGCGGGCGCTGCCGCTCGCCGCGGGCCTCGCGGTCATGGCCACCGCGACCCTGCGGGGCGACGCCTTCTCCTCGGCGACCCGCCAGGTGCTCCTCTTCGGCGGGTTCGTGCTCACCACCGCGGGCATCGCCGTCGTCGGCCCCTGGCTGACGCTGCTCGCGGGCCGCCTCCTGGAGCGGCGGGCTGGGGGCGCGGCGGGCGCCATCGCGGGCGGCCGGATCAGGGCGACGCCCGGCGCCGCGTTCCGCTCGGTCGCCGGCATGGTCGTCGCGGTGTTCACGGTGAGCGTCTTCGCGGGTTCCGCGAGCTCGGTCGACCGGGTCACCACCCCCGACACCGGTCCCGGCCGCTCCCCGGTGCACAGCCTTTTCGCGGGGATCGCGTCCGGGGCCGCCGAACCCGGGGTGCTGCGCGCCGCGGCCTCGGGCGCACAAAGGCTCATCGTCGCCTACGGGCCGCCCGAGCGGGAGTTCCTTGCCGTCTCGGCCGACGATGCCCGCGCGCTCGGGTTCCCCGTCGCCTCCGGCACCCGGTACCTGCGGTTCGAACCCGGGTCGTTCCTCGCCGCCAGGTCCGACGCGCCCGCCGCGTCGCGTCCGATCCCGGGTCTGCGCGGGCTGGCGCCGTCGATGGCGTTCGCGTTGACCGACGGCACCCCCGCCGGGCTGGAGCGGGCCCGCACCGCGCTGGACTCCTCGGGCCTGACGACGGTTCCGGCGCTCAGCCGGGGCGACCTCGCCGACCTCGGGCTGCGCGGGGCCGTCGGGAACCTCGCGCGTCTCGCCTACCTCGGCGTGTTCGTGGCGATCCTCGTCGCAGGGGTCTCGCTCGCGGTCTCCACCGCGGCCGCGATGCTCGACCGGCGCAGGGTCCTCGGCCTGATGCGGCTCATGGGGATGCCGCCCGGGGTGCTGCGCCGGGTGATCGCCTACGAGACCGCGGTTCCGCTGGCCGCGGTCGTGCTGCTCTCGTCGGCCGCGGGTTTCGGCGTCGCCTGGCTGATCCTCGAAGGGCTCACCGCCGACCGGCTGACCATGGGCGCCCCGGATCCGGTCTTCTTCCTCACCCTGGCCGTCGGCCTGCTGCTGACCGCGGCGGCCACCGGCGCCGCGGCCTCGCTGGTCGGCCGCGGCACCGGCGCCGCGGCCACCCGCTTCGAATGAGCCGTCCGCCACCCCGGCCCGGCCGGGGTGGCGGCGATCACGTTCCGGCGGGTGCGGGGGCCGCATAGTATTTCGTTAATCAGCGAAATGCCGAAGGGGCGGTGTCGTGCTCGACGAGTGCAAGGCCCTGGCGAACGAGACCCGGCTGCGGGTGCTGGAGTGGCTGAAGGACCCAGAGGCCCACTTCCCGATCGCCGACGACTGCACCGCGGCGCTCGGCGTCTGCGTCGGACTCCTCCAGCGCAAGGCCGGGACCTCGGCGTCCACCATGTCGGCGCATCTCGCGGTGCTCCAGCGCGCCGGATTCGTCACGGCGACGCGGCGCGGCCAATGGACGTACTACCGGCGCGACGAACAGCGCATCCGGGAGTTCGCCGAACGCGTCCACCGCGATCTTTAGGAAAGGTAGTCAGAGCTCATGACCGCACTGTCCATTCTGGACCTCGCCCCCGTGGCCAAGGGCCAGACGGCCCGGGAGAGCTTCCAGGCGAGCGTCGAACTCGCCCGCACCGCCGAGCGGGCCGGGTACAAGCGGGTCTGGTACGCCGAGCACCACAACATGGCCTCGATCGCCTCGACCGCGACAAGCGTTCTCATCGGGTACGTCGCCGCTCATACCGAGTCGATCCGGCTCGGATCCGGCGGCGTCATGCTGCCCAACCACTCCCCGCTGGTGATCGCCGAGCAGTTCGGCACGCTGGAGACGCTGTACCCCGGCCGGATCGACCTCGGCCTCGGCCGCGCCCCCGGCACGGATCAGCAGACCATGCGGGCGCTGCGCCGGAACAACACCTCGGCCGACAGCTTCCCCCAGGACGTCCTCGAGCTCCAGGGCTACCTGAGCGGGAACTCGCGGGTGCCCGGCGTGCAGGCGGTGCCGGTCGCCGACCGGCCCGTGCCCCTGTACATCCTCGGCTCGTCCCTGTTCGGCGCGCAGCTCGCCGCCCAGCTCGGCCTGCCCTACGCGTTCGCCTCGCACTTCGCGCCGGACGCGCTGCACGAGGCGGCCGGCCTGTACCACGACACCTTCAAGCCGTCCGAGCACCTGGCCGAGCCGTACCTGATCACCGCCGCGAACGTCTTCGCCGCCGACGACCACGACACGGCCGTCGAGCAGAAGACCGTCGCCTACCGGGCCCGCGCCCGGATGATGATCGCCCGCGGCCCGTCGGGCACCGCGGACTTCACCGACGACCAGATCGACGCGTTCCTCGCCTCCCCGAACGGCAGGCACCTGTCCGCCATGACCCGCTACACCGCCGCCGGCACCCCCGACGAGGTCCGCGCCTGGCTCGAGGACTTCGCCGCCTCCACCCGCTCCGACGAGGTCATCGTCACCCACCAGGCCCCCGCCCTCCCCGACCGCCTCCACTCGGTCGAACTCACCGCCAAGGCCATGTCCCTTTCCGCCTGACCCCTTTCCCCCGGTTCCGCCCCTCATCTGTGGATCTTCCCGCTACCGTCAGGTGGCCACGAGGGGCGGAGGGGGAGCACATGCGGATCAGCCGGGCCATCGGGCCCTTCGCGGCGGCGATGTTCGCGCTGGGGCTGCTGTCCACGGTGTACGCCGTCGCGGACCGGCCCCCGCCCGCGCTGCGGTTCGACCCCGACGGCTGCCCGCACCGCCCGTTCGAGAAGGAGTTCCAGGGCAGGTCGGGAACCGGGCCGTGGCCCCTTTCTGAACTTCCCGCCCACCGCGACCTGGCCCCGGACGGGGCGGTCTCCGCGGTGCTCTGCGACCGGGCCTATGACGCCTCGGAGTGGCCGGAACCGATGCGCCTCACCCGCCTCGTCGGAGAGCTGGAGCAGGTCCTCGACGGGTTGCCGATCACCAGACCCGGCGGCCCCTCGACGTTGGTCGGCTTCTCCGACCTCAACCTCGTCCTGCACTACCCGGACGGCACCGCCATGCCGATGTCGTTCGAGTTCAACCGCGACGAGGTGACCAGCAGGGTCGCCGTGCGCGGCGGCGCCGCCCTGCTGACCGAGGAGTTCGCCCGGCTCTGGAGCGCGGAGAACGCCTCGCCGCACCCGGAGCGGATCACTCCGGTCGCCTGCCCGCGCCGGGCTCCCGACACGAGGGCGATCTGGTTCCTTCCGGCGGACCAGGCGATCCCCAAGGGGATCGACTTCTTCCGGCGGGCCCCGGACGGGCCGCTCCTGCCGGTCGAACTCGCGGTGGTGAAGGCGTGCCGCTACACCGCCGACGACCGCGGCAGGCTCGTGCTGCGGGACTCGGCCGAGACCCGGACCGGCCTGGCGCCCCTGCGCGCGGCGGTGAACGCGCCACCGCGGCCCGGCGCGCCGAAGTGCCGGAAGAAGACCACGGCCATGGACGTCCTGATGCTCACCGACGTCACGGGCCGCGCCCTCCCCTTGCGCCTCGGCCTCGCTCCCTGCGAGAACGAGCTCGCCGGGCGAAGGACGGGGACCTGGCCGATCACGCCGGAGATCAGGGCCTTCACCACGCGCCTGCTGGGCTGACGGGGTCAGCGCCAGCGGCCGAAGGGGTCGACCTCCTGCCAGGCGGTGGGGAGGACGAGGGTGACGCGGTCACGGCGGCAGGCGTGTTCGAGGAAGTCCAGGGCGGGGGTGACGTCGTCCATGAAGAACGGCATGGGGCGCAGGGGGCGGTCGAGGGGGAGCATGAAGTCGTCCCAGTGGATCGGGAGGACGGTCTTGGCGCCGGTGGCGAGGACCGTCTCGTGCCAGTAGGACTCGCGCTCCTGCGCGGACTGGGCGCCGAGGCGGCCGATGCTGAGGTAGGCGGTCTCGGCGTGGAAGGACGAGAGCTTCCCGGGGATGTGGTTCGCGCTCGGATGCACCAGCAGCGACCCCGCCGGGTGGCGCAGGAAGAACGTGTAGCACTGGCCCGACCGCCACGCGGTGTACCGGGCGGGGGGGACCAGCGGTTCGGTGACGGCGCCCTCGGCGATGTCCCCCGGGCTGTGCAGGGCGTGCACGGGGGTGACGCGGAAGTCGCCGAACGCGAAGACCTCGCCGTCCTTGGCCGTCACCAGGAGATCAGAGGGGAGCCCGTATCCTTCGCCCACCTTGACCGCCGAATCCGACCCGACCAGGGGCGCCCCGTACTTGCGGGCGATGACCGGGGCGTCGAGGGCGTGGTCGTAGTGGGCGTGCGCGCACAGCACCGCGTCCAGGGAGGTGACGCCCGCCCGTTCCAGGCACGCGTCGATCGTGCGGAGGTCCGGCGCGATCTTGCTCGTCGCGATCCGCCACAGGGGAGGCCGGGAGAAGAAGCCGTCGATGAGCAGGGTCGTGCGGGAGTCCCGGACGAGCAGGGTGCTCGTGCCGAGGAACATCGTCCGCACCCCCGAGGCGCCGGGGGCGTCCGGGGCCGGGCCGCGCGTGGCGAGGCCCGCGTACAGGGTCATGCTCGGACGGGATAGCGGGAACCTCATCCTCGCGCGCCTCCCCGGCCGGTGCCTCCGGCCGTGGTTCCGGGGGCTTCCACGACAAGCCTGAGGGGGGTCGCTGAGACTTGCATCACAGCATCGTACGCCTGTGAGATACCCCTCGCGCCCCCATCGGCGATCATCCCCGCCGTGTCCACCCCTAAGGGGGACGAACGTCCCCCGATCGGGTGGGAAGGACCCTGCGGTACGCCCTGCCGGGCGGCTCGACCCGGCCGCCCAGGGCGAACTCCGCGGCTCCCTCGGCCCGTCCTGGGCGGCGCAACGGCGTCAGGGCCGCCCCCGGGCGGAGGCGGCCCTGACGGCGGAAGCGCTCTCAGGAGGCGCGGGTGGCGGCGCGGTGGGGGAAGGCGGCGAGGGCTTCGGCGTGCTGCTCGCCGGTGGCCTCCAGCAGGTCGACGGCCAGGGAGCGGAGCTGGGCCAGCACGACGTGCGCGGAGAAGCCCAGCGGGGGCAGCGGCACCGGGTCGAGCCGGGCCGCGGCGCGGCGCAGCGCCTTGCGGGTGAGCAGGGGCGGCGTGCCCGCGGCGAGCTCCTCGCGCAGCCGGTCGGCGGTCCCGGCCAGCTCCGCCATGCCGTCGGCGAGAAGGTCGGGCGCCGCCTCGCCCTTCTCGATCATCGCCACGGTGTGCCGGAGCAGCACCCGGGCGTTGCGCAGCGCGTGGTCGAGCGGTTCCGCCGCCGTCGCGAAGGCCTCGAGCCGGTCGCGGCGGGCGCGGTGCAGCGGCGACAGCGCGGCGATCTCGTGCGCGGTGAGCAACGTGTCCCGGTACTTGTCGACCGTGCCCTGCGAGCCGCGCGCCCGCTCCAGCGCCTCGGCGGCGCGGGCCGGGTCCCGGTCGCGCAGGGCCGTCGCGGCGGCTTCCAGCGCGGCGGACAGCTCTTCGAGCAGCTCGCGGATCGCGCGGGTCGCGAGCGCCGCGGGGTTGGCGGGCAGCAGCGCCACCGCGACCAGCCCGACCAGCCCGCCGACCAGGGCGTCCACCATCCGGTCGACGCCGCCGGTGCCGCCCGGAGGCAGCAGCGTCGCGACGAGGACGGCCGACGATCCGGCCTGGAGCGAGATCAGCGTGCCGCCGTCGAGCAGGACCGACACGGCCATCGCCAGCGCGACGACCAGCGCGATCTGCCAGGCGCCGCCGCCGATCATGGAGATGAGCAGGTCGCCCACCCCGACGCCGACGCTGACGCCGGCCACCAGCTCCCACACGCGGCGGCGGCGTGTGCCGAGGCCCACCCCGATGCAGAGGACGACGGCGATGGGGGCGAAGAAGGGACGGTCGTGGCCGAGCAGCCGGGTGGCGATGATCCATGCCAGGGCCGCGGCGACCGCGACCTGGACGATGGGCAGCGCCATGGTGCGCAGCCGGCCGGTGCGGGCCCGGAAGCTGTCTGCGAACGCTGTCATGACGTCTACGATCTCCGGCGGGCTGCCATACGTCAAAGACACGGTATGAACTTCGGGTATAGGCGATGTTTATATTGATGCCTTTAGGATGGTCCGCGTGAGCTTCCGGCAGATGGAGTACCTGGTCACGGTCGTGGAGGAGGGTTCCTTCACCGCGGCGGCCGAACGGCTCGGCGTGACGCAACCCACGCTCTCCCACCAGGTCAGGGTGCTGGAGCGGGAGGTCGGGGTGCCGCTGCTGGAGCGGTTGCCGGGGCGCGTCCTGCTGACCCCGATGGGCCGCGAGTACCTTCCGCACGCCGTGGCCGCGCTGCGCAGCGCCCGGCTCGCCCTCGGCGAGGGCACCGGACGGCCCGGGCCCGTTCACCTGCGCATCGCGACCATGTACTCGATCGCCCTCGGCGTGGTGCCTCCGGCGGTCCGGGCCTGGCTGGCCGCCGAGCCGGGCGCCGAGGTGGAGGTCGTCGAGTTCGCCTCGGGCACCGCGCTCGAACGGCACGTCGCCGCGGGCGGCGCCGACCTGGGCGTGGGCCCCCTCCCGGCGCGCTGGGACGGACCCCTGTACGAACTGGGGGAGGAGGAGCTCGTCCTCGTCCTGCCCGTCGGCGATCCCCTCGCCGGCCGCGCCGACCTTCCGCTCCGCGAGCTGGCCGACCGCCCCTGGGTCCTGTACGACGCGGGCAACGCCCTCGCCCCGCTCGTCGCCGCGGCCTGCGCCGACGCGGGCTTCGAACCCGTCGCCGCGGTCCGCACCCACCACAGCGCCACGGCCGTGCAACTTGCCGCCTCCGGCCTGGGCCCCGCCCTGGTCCCCACCGGCGTCCTGGAACCCGGCCTCCCCGTCGTCGCCCTGCGCCCCTCCCCGCCCATCCGCCGCACTCTGGCCGCCTACCTCCCCGGCCCCCCTTCCCCCGCGACCTCCCGCTTCATCACCCACCTCCTTCCCGGGCCCTGATCCAACGAACGTTCGTGCGAATGGCGGCGAGGAGCTGGGCGGCCAACGCTCGCGCGGAAGCCCAGGCGGCTCGGTTCAGGGGGTGGGGCGGGCGTGGGCGGCGAGGAGGTCGGCGAAGGCTCGGGCGGCGGGGGCGGGGTCGTCGCGGGTGAAGGCGACGAGGCGGCGGAGGATGGGGGCGGCGGGGCGCGCGGAGTGCCCGGCGTGGCGGGCTCCGATGACGTCGGCGGGCACGAGGGCGGGGCCGAGGCCCGCGGCGGCGAGTTCCACGGCGGTCGCGGTGTGGTGCACCCGGGCCGCTGCGCGGGGGACGAAACCGGCGTGGGCGAAGACCTTGGCGAGGAGCGGGGCGAGGCCGAAGTCGGCCGCGTAGAGGACCCAGGGCCGGTCGGCCAGCAGCTCCAGCGGCACGCCGCCGGGCCTGCGCAGCAGCGGGTCGTCCGCCGGGAGGACGAGCATCAGCTCCTCCTCGCCCAGCACCCGCAGTGGCCCTGACCAGCCGGCGGGCTCGGTGCCGACCCCGATGTCGGCGTCGCCGTGCGCCATCGCCGCGGTGAGGAGGTCGATGTGCGCGTACTCGGTGAGCGCGACCCGCACCGCGGGATGCGCGAGCCGCCAGGCGCCCAGCGCGGGCGGCACCAGGCCCATCGCCATCGAGTGCAGCGCCGCGACCCGCAGCTCCCCGCCCTCCAGCCGGGCCGTGTCGCGCGCCGCCGCGACCGCCGCGCGCGAGGCGGCGAGTGCCGCGCGGGCGTGCGGCAGGAACCGCTCGCCGTGCGGGGTAAGCCGCGCCCCGTCCGGCCCGCGCACGAACAGCGGGCGCCCCAGCTCCTGCTCCAGCGCCTTGACCTGGTGGGACAGCGCGGGCTGGCTCACCAGGACGGCCCGCGCCCCCTCGGTGAACGACCCCTCCTCGGCGACCGCCACCACGTACTCCAACTGCCGTGGCCTCACCCCCGGCACCTTACGCGCCGCCCCGCCCGGGGCCCAGCGCGACGGGCTCCCACGCGGACGGGGAAGCCCTGCGCGGTCGGGCTTTTCGCGTGCGGGGGCCGTTGACAGCGCGCGGGGGAGCGTGTGACGCTTACGTACACCGTAAACAACTGTAGATCGTACGTACGAGGTGGTGACACATGACCGCTGAAGCCGCGCCCCCGCGCGACCTCGGATGGGTGGACCGCAAGAAGTACCTCTGGATCCTCGGGCTCGCCGTTCCGGCCGCCCCCTTCGCGTCCTATTTCCTCGTCGAGGCGACGGGCTGGGGCGTCCTCTGGCTCCTCGGCCCGTTCCTGCTCATGGGCCTCAGCCCGATCCTCGACACCGTCTTCGGCAAGGACGAGCGCAACCCTCCCGAAGCCGTCATGGCCTGGCTGGAGAAGCAGCCCTACTACCGGTGGTGCGTGCGGGCGTACCTGCCGCTGCAGTACGGCGGACTCGTCCTCGCCTGCTGGACGTGGTCGCGCGACGACGTCGCCGGCTACGAGAAGGCCCTGCTCGTCCTCGCCACGGGGGCGGTCGGCGGCATCGCCATCAACGCCGCGCACGAGCTCGGGCACAAGAGCGAGGCGCTCGAGAGGTGGCTGTCGAAGATCGCGCTCGCGCAGACCGCGTACGGGCACTTCTTCGTCGAGCACAACCGGGGCCACCATGTACGGGTCGCCACTCCCGAGGACCCCGCCAGCGCCCGGCTGGGGGAGAGCTTCTACCGCTTCCTGCCCAGGACCGTCGTGGGGAGCGTCCGCTCCGCGTGGCGCCTTGAGGCCCGGCGGCTGACCCGTCGCGGAAAGGGGACGTGGACGTTCCGGAACGAGGTGCTCAACGCCTGGGCGATGACCGTGGTCCTCTACGCGGTGCTCGCGGGGGTGTTCGGAGCGGGCATCCTTCCCTACCTCGCCGTCCAGGCCGTCATCGGGTTCGCGGCGCTGGAGGTCGTCAACTACGTCGAGCACTACGGGCTGCTGCGCGAGCAGTCGCCCTCGGGGCGCTACGAGCGGGTCCAGCCTCGGCACAGCTGGAACAGCGACAGCCTCGCCTCCAACATCCTGCTCTTCCACCTGCAACGGCACAGCGACCACCACGCCCACCCCGCGCGCCCCTACCAGGTGCTCCGCCACTTCGATGAGGCCCCGGAGCTCCCCGCCGGCTACGCCAGTATGACCCGCCTCGCCTACATCCCCCCGCTCTGGCGCCGCGTCATGGACCACCGCGTCATCGCGCACTACGGGGGTGACTCCTCCCGCGCCAACCTCGACCCCGCGACTCGTCACCGCTACCTCCCCGCCTGATCCGTCCCCGCTCGGTCACGGGAGCTCGAGCGACAGGTCACCGCGCCCGTCCGGCAGCACGTCGCCGGACGGGCGCCGTCGTCTGCGACGGGAGCCGCCGACGGGTTCAGGAAGGGGCCTGCGCGGCGGCGAGGAGCGACGGGTCGTGGGAGGAGACGATGCGGAGGTCGGGGGAGCCTTCGGCGTGGAGCGCGGCCAGGCGGGCCTGGTTGCGGCGGACCTGCCCGCCGTCGAAGGCGACGAGGGTCTCCTGAGCCCGCAGGACGAACGGGATGCGCGAGGAGTCGAGGGCGCCCCGGTGGTAGAAGGCGTCACCGCAGTGCAGGACCCAGCGGTCGCCCGCGTCGACGGCGACCGCGGCGTGGCCGCGGGTGTGCCCGGGAAGGGGGACCAGCACGATCCCGGACGCGATCTCCGTCAGCTCCCGCGCCGCCGCGAAGCCCCGCCACGCCTCCCCGCCCGGCCCGTGCTCCACGAGCCGGGGACCGTGCGCCCACTGCACCGGCCGGTACCGCACCCGCTCCCGCAGCGAGGGCGCGTGCACCGCGCCCTCCGCCTCGGCGGCCGTGACGTGCACGCGCGCTTCGGGGAAGTCCGCGAGCCCGCCGATATGGTCGAGATCGAAGTGCGTGAGCACGATGTGCCGCACGTCCTCCCGCCGGAACCCCAGCGCCTCGACCCGCCGGACCGCGGTCTCCTCCTCGGCCAGCACGGGCCGGATCACCCGGCGCATCGGCCCCAGCCGCCCGGGTTCCGCCACATCCCGCAGCCCGAACCCCGTGTCGACGAGCACCAGCCCCGCGTCGGTCTCCACCACCAGCACATGGCAGACCAGCGGCGCCGTGGGCATCCGCATCGACCCGCAGTTCACATGGTGGATCTTCACCCGCGCCCCTCCCCTCCCAGACACCCAAGATCCATCATTCTCCCCAAACCCTCACTTTTCGCCCTCTGTGACACGCTGGACCGCCCCGTGAACCCCTCCCACAGCCGGTCGGCGCGGGCGGAGGTGCGCCGGGGCGGGAATCGGGATCGGGCGGTGGGGAAGGCCGGTAAGCTTGACGGTTCGCCCAGGTGGACCGACAGGAGTAGACGCATGTCCGGAGAGGCCGACGTAGCGGGGACGTTGGAGGCCGAGAGGGCCCATCTGGAGGGGGCGCGGACGGCGCTGCGGCGGATGCGCGAGCACGCCGAGTCCCTGTCGGCCGACGCGGCGGGCGACTGGGTGTCCGCCCAGATCCTGGAAGCGCTGCTCGACCAGCGGATCCAGGCGCTCGCCGACCACCCGGACACACCCCTGTTCTTCGGCCGCCTCGACCACCTCCCCGGCGACCTCCCCGAGACCGTGTACGTCGGGCGGCGGCACGTCCACGACGACGGCGGCGCCGCCCTCGTGCTGGACTGGCGCGCGCCCGTCTCCCGCTCCTTCTACCAGGCGGGGCCCAGCGAGCCGATGGGCGTCGCGCGGCGGCGCAGGTTCGGCTACCGCGGCGGCGACCTGACCGCCTTCGAGGACGAGCACCTCGACGGCCGGGAGCTCGGCGAGTCCCGGCTGCTCACCGAGGAGATCGAGCGGCCCCGCACCGGCCCCATGCGGGACATCGTCGCGACCATCCAGCCCGAGCAGGACGTCATCGTCCGCGACGACCTGGCCAAGACCGTCTGCGTCCAGGGCGCGCCGGGCACCGGGAAGACCGCGGTCGGCCTGCACCGGGCCGCCTACCTGCTGTTCACCCACCGGGAGCGGCTGAGCAGGTCCGGTGTGCTGATCGTCGGACCGAACCGGGCGTTCCTCTCCTACATCGCCGGGGTCCTCCCGGCTCTCGGCGAGGTCCGCGTCGACCAGGCGACCGTCGCCGACCTCCTCGGCGGCCCGACCGGCGTCGAACCCGACGAGCGGGCCGCGCTCAAGGGCGACGCCAGGATCGTCGACGTGCTGCGCAAGGGCCTGTGGCTGCACGTCACCAAGCCGGCGGAAGGGCTGCTCGTCGTACGGGGCGGCGCGCGCTTCCGCGTCCCCGACCACGAGGTACGCGAACTCGTCGCCGAGCTGCGCGGCGCCACCCGGTACGGCACGGGCCGCGAGGCGCTCGCGCGGCGGCTGGCGCACCGGGTCCTCGTGCTCATGGAGCAGCGCGGCGAGGCCCCCGACGACCGGGTGCACGACGCGGTCGCCCGCAGCCGTCCGGTGAAGGCGCTGGTCGACCAGGTCTGGCCGAAGCTCACGCCCCAGCAGGTGCTGTTCCGGCTCCTCTCTGACGCCGAGTTCCTCGCCCGCGCCGCCAAGGGCGTCCTCTCCGAGGAAGAGCAGGCGCTGCTGCGCTGGGACAAGGCGCCGCGCTCGGCCCGCTCCGCCCGCTGGACCGACGCCGACCTCGCCCTGCTGGACGAGCTCGGCGACCTCATCGAACGCACGGCGTCCCTCGGCCACCTCGTGGTGGACGAGGCCCAGGACCTGTCGTCGATGCAGCTGCGCGCGCTCGGCCGCCGCTGCGCGACGGGCTCGGCGACCGTACTCGGCGACCTCGCCCAGGGCACCACCCCGTGGTCGGCCCGCACCTGGACCGAGGTGCTGCACCACCTCGGCCGGGAAGGCGAGGTCACCGAGCTGACCGTCGGCTTCCGGGTGCCGCGCGAAGTCCTCGACTACGCCACGCGCCTCCTCCCGTCGATCGCGCCCGGCCTCGCCGTGCCCCGCTCGCTGCGGCCCGGCCGGGGGTCCCTCACCGTTCGCGAAGTGCCCGACACCGCCAAGGCCGCCGTCGCCGCGGTCCGCGACCTGCTGTCCCGCGACGGCTCGATCGCCCTCGTCGCCGCCGACTCCGAGGTCGCCTCCCTGGCCGCCCTCCTCGAAGCCGAGGGCGTCCCGCACGCCGTCCTCACGCCCGACAGCGCCGGCACCGACCGCGTCCAGCTCGTCCCCGCCCCCCTCGTCAAGGGCCTCGAATACGACCACGTCGTCGTCGCCGAGCCCTCCGCGATCGTCGCCGCCGAACCCCGCGGCCTGGCCCGCCTCTACGTCGCCCTCACCCGCGCCGTCACCTCCCTCACCGTCCTCCACACCACCCCCCTCCCTTCCGAACTCACCCGACCCACCCCACCGCCCACGACCACCTGACCGCCAACAGCCCCACCCGTCCCTAAGGCCCCGCGCCCGCCCGGCCCTGCCGAGTGCGCCTGACGGTTCGACCGGTCCCTAAGGCCCCGCGCCCGTGTTGCCGAGTGCGTCTGACGGTTCGACCTGTCCCCGGGGTCCTCGCGCGCCCGGCCTTGCCGAGTGCGCCTGACGGCGGCGGCCGCCGCGGGCTCCGAGGGAACGTCCCGAGCCGCGGTCCGCCCCCGCGCCGCGCCACCATGGCGTCCCCGACGGTCGGTGGTGGGCCTTCGAACCCCCGGGCCCGACACCCCGCCGTCACGTGGAGGCCCGCTCGAGCCCACCTGACCGTCCGCCGCTCGCCCGACCTCGGGAGCGGCGGCGGCTGAGGGGCGCGAACGGGCGGCCCGAGCTGCGTCCGGGTGCCGCCGTGGCGGCCGGAGATCGGTCTCCGGTGACAGGTGGTGGGGTGCGCCGGCCCCGTGAGGCGGTGTCCGGTCTGTACGTGAAGGTCATCGCATCGCCGGGGCGCCTGCGGGTCGCGGAGGCTGTATCCGCTGCTCGGCGTGCCCCTTCGGTGCGGGGTTTCCGGTGGTCGGGGTCGGGTGGGCGGAAAACCGGGTGCCGTTTCGGGGGGCTTGCGCGATCATCGGCGGGCGGGACGGCACGACGGGAGGAGCAGGGATGAAGACGAGGCTGCGTCGGCTGCGGGTCGGCGAGCGGGATCACCTGTGGACGGTGGGCATCGGCCACGTTCCGGGTCCGTCCGACTGCCACCGCTGCCTCAGGCTGCGGGTGTGGGGCGGCGGGAAGAACAGCAGGCCCCTGGCCGTCGACCTGCTGTCGGTGACCGGTCCCTCGCCCTGGAGCGCCTGCGCGACCGACAACGGGTATCCGACCACGCGGGACGTGCGCGCCGTCATCGAGCGCGGGCTCGCGCTGGGGTGGCCCGTGGACGACCGCGGCGGTGCGTTCCTCCTCTCCGAGCACGACCTTCCGGACTGGGATCTCCCGGGCTTCGTGGTGACGGATCGGCTGCGCGACCCCGGCGCCGCCGATCCGACGCTTCGGGTGGCCGCCGCGTACGCCCGCCGCCTTCCCGTCGCGCCCTGACCGGAGCCGCGGAGGGCTCCGCCGGACAGCGCGGCAGAGCGCCGTCGCCGAGCGCCGGACGCGCTCACCGCGGGCAGGCGCTGCCGGGTCGGGTGGAGGCGCGGCCGACGGTCGGCCGCCGCCGCGCGTCTTCGAGGCTGCGGCACGGGCCGGGTCGGACGCTTCAGGTGAGGGTGTAGCGGATGGGCAGGTGCTTGAGGCCGCCGACGAAGGTGGTGGCGGTCCATTCGGGGGTGCCTGCGAGTTCGATGGATTCGAGTCGGGGGAGGAGCGCGGTGTAGAGGGAGCGGATCTCCATGCGGGCGAGGGCGGCGCCGAGGCAGTAGTGGACGCCGAAGCCGAAGGCGAGGTGGCGGTTGGGGTCGCGGCCGATGTCGAAGCGGAAGGGGTCGTCGAAGATGTCCTCGTCGCGGTTGGCCGACGGGTAGGACAGGAGGACGGATTCGCCTTCGGCGATGGGTACGCCGCCGACCTGGGTGTCGCGGGTCGCGGTGCGCATGAATTCCTTGACGGGTGTGACCCAGCGGATCATCTCGTCGGTCGCCAGGGGGAGCAGGTCCGGATTCTCCTTGAGCCGGGTCAGTTGGTCGGGGTGCTCGATGAGGGCGTGCAGGCCGCCGGAGATGGTGGAGCTGGTGGTGTCGTGCCCGGCGGTGGCGATGATGACGTAGTAGGACGTGGTGTCCACGTCGGAGAGCCGCGTGCCGTCGACGCGGGCGTTGGCGATCGCGGAGGCGAGGTCGTCGGTGGGATGCGCGCGGCGGGCCGCGGTGAGCTCACCGAAGTAGGCGAAGAACTCGGTCAGGGTCTGGAGCTGCTCCGCGGCGCTCGCGCCGCGCCGGAGCTCGGAGTCCTGGCCGCCGAACAGCTCCTGGGTGAGCTTCAGCATGCGCGGGAAGTCCGACTCGGGCAGACCGAGCAGCGACAGGATCACGTACAGCGGGTAGTGGACCGCGATCTGGCGGACGAAGTCACACGAACCGTCGAGTTCCGCCATGCGGTCGACGTACCGGTGGGCCAGTTCGTCCACCCGCTCCTGGAGCCGCCGCATCGCCTTGGGCCGGAACCAGTCGGCGCCGATCGCGCGCACGACCCGGTGCTGCGGATCGTCCATGTGCACGAGGGTGCGCAGGCCGGTGCCCGCTTCGCGATGCCGCCGCTGGAGCGCGTCCATCTCGGAGGTGGCGAGGATCGGGCGCGGGGCGCTCAGGAAGTCCTCGTGCCGCCGCTCGACGTCGAGCACGTCCGCGTGCCGCGTCACGGCGAAGAACGGGTCGAACCCTTCGGCCTCGACCAGGCGCACCGGATCCTCCCGGCGCAGGATCCGCAGGGCCTCGTGCAGCCGCCGCTCGTCCGCGTAGGACTGCGGGTCGGCCACGGCGAGGCCCGCCTCGCGCACTGACATCTGGGTGCCCATCTCGCCCTCCGGTGGGGGGTGGAACCGCGGGTGGACGCCCGGCTCCGACGGCCGGGCGCACACTCCTTTCTAACACCCCGGCGACACTCCGTGGTGGGTTGTCCACAGGCGGCGATGAGACGGGTTCCCGGCGAGACTCCCGGCGTGGCGGGAGGCCCGCACGCCGGGGAGTTTCTCCTACCAGTGGGCGGCGACCGCGTAGAAGGTGGTGCCCGGCCACGCTTCGACGGGGTCCTCCGACGGGACGATCTTGCCCGCGCACAGGCCCCGGTCGGCGAGACCGGAGATGATGTCGGGGAGGGCGTCGAGGGTGGTCTGGTAGCCCTCGTGGAGCAGGATGATGCCCCCGGGGGCGACGGTCAGCGCGTTGGCGGTGATCTGCGCCGCGGTGATCCCGTTGTAGTCCAGGGAGTCGGTCGTCCACAGGGTCTCGGTCATGCCGAGGGTGGTGGCGTGGCCCCGGATCGTGCTGTCCGTGCGGCCGTAGGGCGGACGGAAGAGGGTCGGCGCCACCCCGGTCTGGGAGAGGAGGATCTGGTTGGTGCCGAGCAACTCGTTGAACACGTCGGTCGAGCTGAGCGTGTCGAGGAACGGGTGCGAGTAGGTGTGGTTGCCGATCCAGTGGCCGTTCTGCGCGAGCAGGTCGACGTAGGAGGGGTGGTCGAGGGCGTTCGCGCCGGTGAGGAAGAACGTGGCCCGGACCCAGCCCGCGTCGTGCAGCGCCTGCACGTAGTCGGGGGTCAGGGTGGTGGGGCCGTCGTCGAAGCTGAGCGCCACATAGCCGTTGGCGCAGGGCTCGTCGGCCGCGGCGGGGGCCGCGGAGGCGCCGACGACGGTGCCGAACGCGGCGGTCAGCGCGACGAACGCGGCGGTCAGACGGGATCTGGCGGAACGCCCGGAAAGGCGTGATGCGGACATGGGGGTCCTCCGGGGGAAGGGGTCGAGAGGCGTCCGCGCGGACCACCCCAGCCCGAGGGATGCGCCGGCCGACGGCCGCCCAAATCCTAACCTTCACATTAGGTGAACCTCAGGACATGGCGCCCGAATGACACCCTTCTGGTACTTCGCATGAGATTTTCCCGCCCGTGCCCCGCCCCGTAGAGCATGCCGGGGCCCTGTGGCGGGATGGCTTCCCACCACAGGGCCCGGTCGCCGTTTCCTTCCTCGGTCCGGCCCCTAAACGCGCGGGGCCGCGACGTCCACGCACTCCAGGACCCCGAGCGCGTCGGGGACCAGGACTGCCGCGTTGAAGTAGGCGCTCACGAGGTAGCGGGCGATGGCCGCCTCGGTGATGCCCATGAAACGGACGTTCAAGGAGGGCGCATACTCGTCGGGCAGCCCCGTCTGGTGCAGCCCGACGACCCCCGCGTCGTCCTCACCGGTGCGCATCGCGAGGATGGACGTGGTGTGGTCGGGCCCGACGGGGATCTTCCCGCACGGGTAGATCGGCACCCCGCGCCACCCGAGCAGCCGCTTGTCCCCGTCGACGATCTGGTCGGGCGCGACGCTCCGCCGGGTGCACTCCCGGAAGAACGCCGCGATGGCCTTGGGATGGGCGAGGAACAGGCGGGTGCCGCGCCGCATCGCCAGCAGGTCGTCGAGGTCGTCGGGAGTGGGTGGGCCGGACCAGGTGGAGATCCGCTGGGTATCGTCGGCCTGGTGCAGCAGGCCGAAGTCGGGGTTGTTGACCAGCTCCCACTCCTGCCGCTCGCGCAGCTCCTCCACGACCAGGCGGAGCTGTTCCTCCGCCTGGTTCATCGGCCCGTTGTACAGGTCGCCGACCCTGGTGTGGACGCCGAGGACCGTCTGGGCGACGGCGAGCTCGATCTCCTGCGGGTCGGGGTCGTAGTCGGCGAACGTCTCGGGCAGGCGTGGTTCGCCCCGGTGTCCCGCCGCGAGCCGGATCTCGGCCTCGCCCCTGCGGTTGGCGGGGGAGGCGGCCGCGGCGCGGTGGGCCGCCAGGTGCGCGCGCAGCTCCGGGCTGACATCGCGCAGTTCGGCGAGGGCCGCGCGCGGCAGCGCCAGGACGGTTCCCGCGGTGGCGGCCCGCAGCGTCTCCTTCCAGACGGGGCCGTCGGACCCGGCCGCCAGCAGGTCACCGCCCGCGTGCCGCCCGTCGGTGAGGACGCCCAGCATCGCCGGGCCGCCGTACCGGCCGGTGCCGATCCGCTCGACCCGGCCGCGCGCGACGACCAGGACCTCCGTCACCGGTGCGCCTTCGGCGGCCAGGACGTCGCCCGGCTCGACGTCGCGGGCGGTGAAGCGGCCCGCGAGCTCGGAGAGCAGCATCCTGCCCCGGGCGGTGCCTCCGAGCCCGTGCAGGGCGGGGACGCCGCCGAGCGAGTCCGGCGCCACCCGCACGCCCGAGGCGCCCCACCGGAAGGTGAGCAGCCCTGGCCGTGCGGTGGTGGTGCGGCGGCGGTTGATCCGGTAGATGCCGCCGCTGACCTCGACCCAGGGGAGTTTGCGCAGCAGCCATCTGGAGGAGATGGCCTGCATCTGGGGCGGGGTCTTGGTGGTGGTCGCCAGCAGGCGGGCCGCCTCAGTCGCCAGGCTGAGCGCGGGCGGGTCCGCCAGGGCCTCCTCGATGGGGGGCATCGCCTCTCCTTCGTCGGTCCGGGCGGTCAGACCCGGTCGGCGGCGATGAGCAGGTAGTGGAAGCTCCCGCCGGTGTAGGCCTCGAGGAAGGCGTCCTCGATGCCGGTGACCAGATGCGGGGAGCGGGCGCGCATCCGCCAGTACGGGATGGTCGCCTCGGTGAGGTCGATGACGTTGATCGGCACGAGGCCGTTCGCCGCCATCGCCTTGAAGTAGGCGCTGCGCGGGTGGATGTCGCAGATGTAGTGCGAGTTGATCTCGCTGACGGCCCGGGACGGCAGCCCGTACACGTCGTTGTAGCAGCCGGTGATGGTCACATACCGGCCGCCGGGCTTGAGCAGCCTGCTGTGCTCGGCGAAGAGGTCGTCGAGGTTGACGTACATCGTGGACTCGTTGTTCCAGATGCCGTCGAAGGCGGCCGTCTCGAAGCCGGTCGCGAGCATGTTCCGGAAGGAGAAGCGCGCCGAGTCGGCGACGCCGCGGCGTTCGGCCTGCTCGTTCGCGAACCTCACCTGCTCCTCGGAGATCGAGATGCCCTCCACCTGCGCGCCGAAGCGCTGGTTGGCCATGAAGCTCGTGCCGCCGCGGCCGCAGCCGGCGTCCAGCAGGCGGCCGCCGACCGGAATGGGCGCCAGATGGTCCAGCAGGAAGGACGCCTGAGCGGTCTCCAGCCTGTGCAGTTCCTCGATCGTCCGCTGCTCGCGCGTGTCCTCCGGACCCTCCAGCACCGACCAGTCGGGCTCGCCGATGCCGTAGTGGTGGTGGTAGGTGCCGCTCACGTCGCCGAGCAGCAGGTTGACCGGGTTCCGTTCGGCGTTCCAGTAGTCGGCGACCGAACGCTGGTAGAGGCTCTTGAGCACGGGGGCGGTGGCGGTGGTGGTCGGGGACATGGCCGTTCCTCTCATTCGGTGATCACTCGGTGCACTCAGGACGGGTGGACTCGGGAGGGGTTCACTCGGTGCGGTAGCGGGCGTTGGTGGCGTGCCATTCGAAGCCGCCTCCCATCCACGCCCGGACCCCGCGCAGGAACCACTGGAGCTGCGGGGAGGGCACGGCCGACAGTTCGGCGTGCGCGGCCTGGAACCCCCGGACGAGGTCGTTGTGCAGCTCGACGACGGCCTCGGTCGCCGCTTCGACGGAGCAGTCCCGGTCGGCGGCGACGAGCAGGACCATGTTGCAGACGGGCTTCTCGTCCGCCGCGTCCTTGGCGACGGAGAAGAGGTCGTTGAGCATGACCGAGGCGGTGCCCGCCTGGAAGAGCGCGTGGCGTACGCGCTCCTGGTAGTACAGCTCGGCGGGCACCTCGTAGCCGCCGACGGCGTCGACCAGCGTCATCGAGGTGTAGAAGCTGTCGTGCTGGCGGGCCGAGAGGTACTCCCAGGCGGGAGGACGCTTGTCGGTCTCCCGCCAGGCGGCGTAGGCCGACCAGCTCACGAACATCGCGAAGGTGGAGTAGCAGACGCGCTGGACCTGGGCGGCGCTGCCGCGGGCGGCCAGGTGCTCGGTCGCCGAGCGCAGCATCCGCAGCACGAGGTCGTCGGCGAGCGCCTCCTCCAGCGGGGGCGTGAAGTCCCCGGTGAAGGGCGGCGGGTCCATCGCGGACATGGCCAGGGCCAGCCGGGGCGGCAGCAGTTCGGGGACGGCGCCGAGTGAGGTGTCGTCGGCGTAGTAGTCGTCGGCGGCCCACCATGCCGCGTTCAGCTTGGCCGCGGTGAGCAGGGCCTCGGGGTCGTCGGTGTCGGGGTGGGTGAGCATCGCGAGCCTGCCGAAGCCCGCCGCCGCCATCGCGTCGAGCTCGTCGTCGCGGAAGCCGAGCCCGGCGCCCCAGACCCGCAGCCGCGCGTCCACCTCGGCGCCGAGCGCGGCGTCGATCCGTTCGACGGCCGGGACGTACAGGGGCGGCGCCGATCCGTCGCCCCAGGACCGGTGGGTGTACACCGGTGGTGTTCCCACGGTCCTGTGCACCGCCGCGGCGCCGGTGCCGAGCCCCGTGGGGCCGGGCATGCGCCACGGGACGCGTTGCGGCGCGGCTTCGCCAGATACCTGGCCCACACCCATGATCCACCTCCGCGCGATCTCGTGTTCGGCAAGAGACTGTCACGTTTGGTGAGTGCGTGGATACGATATGTGCCTTCCGGGAAAGTGATGGATCACCGTCGGTCTGGCTATGGACACGAAGCGCGACGGGTGGTACGCGCGGGGTGGGCGTGCCTGATGCGTCGGATGGGGCGGGGAAGCCGGTAAAACGCCCACACCCGGGCTTTCTCCCTAATCCCGGGAGGGGGTGTGGGGAAATGTAGGAATGTTACATCTATGCGGTAAATGGATACTTAGAGTGATGATGGGAGTGCTTTCCGTGCTCCCGGAACTCGATCCGGCGCGCGCCGCCGGGGACGGAAGGAGCCTTCCGTGAACCGCAGTCCCTTGTGCTCCCGGAGCCGTCGTCGGCTGACGGCCCCGAGGGCGCTGGCCGTGGTCCTGGGCCTCACGGCGACCGGCGTCTCCGCCGCGCTCGCCGGGGCCGCTCCGGCCGAAGCGGTCCACACGCCCAGCGACGACCCGGTCGTCACCGGCACCGAGGACTTCGACGACGTCGTGGACCTCGACCTCCGCTGGTAACCCCGCACCCCGTTCGTGCCCGGAGGACTCCCGGCCCCTCCGGGCACGCCCCTCTCAGTTCCCCGGCGTGGTCCCCGCGCCCGTCGCGCGCAGCGCCGTCGCGACGAGTTCCTCGAGCCGGTCGTGGTGGGCGCCCTTCCAGTACAGGTGCGCGCAGCCGGTGCACGCGGCGTACTCGTCGAAGGTCCGGGAGGTCCCCGCGGGGAGCGACTCCAGGACGTCGGCCTTGGCGACCCGCCGGAGCGGGGCGTTGCACGCGGGGCAGCGCGTCCAGGGCGCGAGGGGAGGCGCGAAGCGGTGCAGGATGTCGGCGAACTGGGCGTCGGGGTCGTCCCCCAGGACGTGCGCGCCGAGCCAGAGGGCGCGGCGCCGCAGCAGCCCCCGGTCGCGGGTGAGCAGGACGCGGCGCTCCGCGTTGGCCAGGACGACGAGCTCGGGGTCGTCGAGTGACGGCTCGTAGGCGGTGTCGAGCCCGACGAGCCGAAGGCGCCGGGCCAAGGCGCCGAGATGCACGTCGAGCAGGAATCTCGCCGGCGAAGGGAGCGGCTGCGGCCGGCGGACGGGGGTGACGAGCACGTCATCGCCGCCGCTCGGGCGGTAGGAGGGATCGACCCGCCTCCCGGCCACTTCCAGCCCGCCGACCTCGGTGAGCGGTACCCCTGCGGCCTCCACGAGGTGGCCGAGTGAGGAGGTCCCGTCATGGGGCACGCGCACGACGAGCCCCGCGCGGTCCCGGGGACGGAGGAACAGGCGGAGGTCGGGGGCGAAGGACAGGGACAGTTCCGCAGTGCCGCTCGTGCTCATGCCGACGCTCACGCCGACACGGCCGGAACGATGTTCTGGTTCACGTGAAGGATGTTGTCGGGGTCGTAGAGGGCTTTCACGGCGGTGAGACGCTCGTAGTTGCCCCGGTAGGAGGCCCGGACCCGGTCCTGCCCTTCGTCCATCATGAAGTTGACGTAGGCCCCGCCCGCCGACGTCCCGTGCAGCGCGTCCCAGTACTCGCGCGCCCACGCCTTGATGGCCTCGGCGTTGGCCGGGTCCGGGTCGACCCCCACGATGACGCCCGACCAGCCGCCGTCACGGTAGGCGAAGGCGGTCGCGTCGGAAGGCACGCGCGACACCGCGCCGTCCACGGGGTACAGGTGCATCGTCGACTGCGGGGTCGGCAGCCGTTCGGCGAAGGCGCGGTGCACCTCGATGGCCTCGTCGGTGATCTCGGTGAAGAAGTCGGCGCGCCAGTACCACTGGTGGCCGGGAGGGTAGAGGGCGTCGAACGCGCTCTGCAGGGCGGTGAAAGGCATCGCCTGGAGGCCGACGAGGAGCGGGTACCCGAAGGCTCGGACGGGGGACAGCACCTCGTCCGCCCGGTCGCGCGGCCCGCTGTAGCACCAGATGATCCCGCAGACCTTGCGCCCCCACAGGGACTCGGGGAAAGGCGGCGCGGGAGGGACGGTGATGAGGGCGAACCATCCGTTCAGGTCCTCGGGAAGGGTCGGGAGGATCTCCCGGTACCAGCGCAGGACGTCGCCGGTGTCGGCGAGGTCGTAGAGGACGGGGCCGCCGACGATGAGCCCCTTGTCGCCGATCTCGTGGCAGCGGAAGGTGAAGGAGGTGACGATGCCGAAGTTGCCCCCGCCGCCGCGCAGCGCCCAGAACAGGTCGTCATGGGAGGTCGCCGAGGCGCGGATGAAGGCGCCGTCCGGCAGGACGACGTCGGCGGACAGGAGGTTGTCGATGGTGAGCCCGCAGCGCCTCGACAGGTGGCCTATGCCCCCGCCGAGGGTGAGCCCTCCGACGCCCGTGGTGGAGATGATCCCCGAAGGGGTCGCCATGCCGAAGGCCGCCGTCGCGTGGTCCACGTCGCCCCAGGTGCAGCCGCCGTCCACCCGGACGGTCCTGCCCTGCGGTTCGACCGAGGTGCTCCGCTGCGCCGACAGGTCGATGACGAGCGCGTCGTCCCACACGCCGAGGCCGCCCGCGTTGTGGCCGCCGCCCCGGACGGCCAGGGTGAGCCCCTGGGCACGGCCATGCCTTACGCAGGCGATGACGTCGGCGACGTCCCGGCAGCGCGCGATGGCCGCCGGATGCTTGTCGATCATCGCGTTGTAGACCGCGCGGGCCGGGTCGTAGCCGGGATCGCCGGGCAGGATGAGGTCACCGCGCAGCGCCGTGCGCAACTCGTCGAAGGCTCTCATGGGTCCGCCATCCCCAGCAGCGCCTCCCGATACATACCTAGATGTTCCTTTTGTAGCTAGATCTATGGGTGTATCCGAGGGGTGAACGTGACCTTTGCCACGAAAAGTACTGATCCTTGCACGCTAGGGAATGACAAGAGGCATGAAGTGGTTCCGCAGGCATCCCGAGTCCGACCACCGTCCGACCGCCCGAGAGCGCGCCGCGGCCGCGCGCACCGCCCGCGCCGAAGCCGACCTTCGCGCCACCGAGGCCGAGATCCACGCCCTCGCCGCCCGCGCCCGCCGCGCGGTCCGCCGCACCTGACCCCGCGCCCCGCGCCTGGCGCCGGGGCCCGCCCGGCGCCGGCGCTCACTCACACGAAGAGCGCGTCCACCAGCGTGTGGACGTGCGCACGGAACCGGGCCCTCTCCCTCGGACCGCCTCCCGGCGTTCCGAGGGGAGAGCCGGCCACCGTGTGCATCTGGATGGTCCACACCAGCGTCAGCAGGGTGAGCTCCGCATCGACGCCGTCGCGCGCGATCGCGGCGAGCGCGGGAATCAGCCGCTCCGTCTGCGGCTTGGCGTAACTCTGTTCGACGTCGCGGATGTCCGTGGCGTCGTTCATCCACCGCTGGATCCACAGGGCCGCGAGATACGGGCTTCCCTCGATGGAGTCGATGTAGTCGTCGATGAGCCGGTGGTAGTCGTCCCGGGTGAAGCCGGGCCGCATGTGGTCGGAGACGAGCTGGAGGTCGTGGCTCTGCGCCTCCTGATAGACCGCGAGGTAGAGGGCGCGCCGCCCCCCGAACTCGCTGGCGATCTCCTCGACGGGGACCCCCGCCGCACCGGCGATCAGCGTGCTCGTCGTCTGGTCGTAGCCCAGCTCGGCGAACAGCCGTGCGGCGGCGTGGAGGAGCCGTGCGCGGGATGTCTGCTCCGTCATGGTGTCCGCCACCTCCGGCCGGTCCGCGCGGTTCAGGGTGCGGGGGAATACGTGGTGAGGGTCTCCTGCCGCGACTGCACCGGGGCGCTGAGCGTGCCCTTGCCCGCCTTGACGAACGTG
Source organism: Actinocorallia herbida (assembly GCF_003751225.1). Lineage (NCBI taxonomy): Bacteria > Bacillati > Actinomycetota > Actinomycetes > Streptosporangiales > Thermomonosporaceae > Actinocorallia > Actinocorallia herbida. The sequence goes on along the minus strand of NZ_RJKE01000001.1, from coordinate 6,797,479 downwards.
AAGGTCAGCTCGACGTTCCCGCCGCTCGGCAGGGCCGCCGTCAGATCCTTCAGGATGATCTTCGCCTCGGGCCCGACCCGGACGTCCTCCCCGGCGGGCAGCGTGATCGGGCCGCCGACGATCTCGGCGGAGGCCGCGGCGGGCGACGTCACCGACTGGAGGACGTCGGCCTCGGCCTCGGTCCCCGAGGTGTTGTCGACCTCGCCGCCCGCCGGGTGGTTGACCATCGTCAGGTAGACCGCGGCCGATGCGCCCTTGGCGAGCTCCGCCCCGTCGTCGCCGCCGAGCACGAACACATCGCGCAGATCCACCTGGCCGACCTGCCCGTCCACGCCCGCCTCGGGGGACACCGAGCCCGAGTCGCCCGCCTCGTCGCCGTTGCCGCACCCGAACAGCAGCGTCCCGCCCAGCAGCGCGAGCGCCGCGACCGAACCGATCCTCATCGTCCCCCCAAGACTCAACCCTCCCTGTGGGGATGCCAGAGATCCGCTCCCGCCAAAACACCCCCCACCCCATGCGACCGCAAAGCCGCGAGGCGGCGCGGGGGCGGGAGCGGGCGCGTCAGCCGAGGGGGACGGCGTCTTCGAAGGTCATGCGGAGGTGGGAGACGGTCGTGGTCGTGAGGGCGGGGAGGCGGTCGAGGCCCAGGCGGCGGAGGTCTTCGGCGACGGGGTGGGGGCCGAGGAGGACGGTGGCGCCGCCGGGGCGCATGCGGACGCCGGAGGGGTTCATCACCCAAGGAGTGCGACGGGTGGCGCCGTCGATGCAGGAGTAGGCGTCCACGGTGGTACTGCCGGCACCGGCGGGGACAGGGAGGCCGGGCTTCACCTGGAGGGAGACGGCGAGGGCGCCCTTCTCGTGGACGGCCGCGCGCTGGGGGCCGGTCCAGTCGATGGGGAGATGGGTGATGACCTTGGGGAAGCCCCAGATGGTGCGGCCGGCCTCCAGGGTGAATCCACCGTCCACGGGGAGCCAGTGGATGAAGGCCCCGACGGGGGAGACTCCCTCGCCCTCCCCCTCGACGAGGAACGCGACGGCGAACTCGTGATAGGGCCCGAGGTCTCCGTCGATGTACTCGATGAAGGCGAGGGTGCACACCGCGAGGCCGGGGGCGGGCCGCAGCACGCGCAGACCGCTGTAGCCGATGACGCTCTGGGCGGTGCGCGCCGGAACGGCCCACATGGCCGAAGCCACGCGGGCCTTGCGGATCTCGACGGGCATGGCGATCTGTCGTCCCTGGATCTCGTGCATGCCTCAAGTAGAACAGGTTCTAGATCGGAGTCTCAAGCCCGGCCCCCCGAGGCCGGGCCCGGTTCCGGTCACCGCCGGGTGAGCTCGGGGCGCAGCGCCAGCAGGACGCCGAGGGCGCAGTAGCCGACGAGCAGGTGGACGCCGCCGACCCAGCCCGCGATGTCCTCGCCGAAGATCCCGTAGGCCGGTACCGAGACGATCGCCCAGCTCTCGGCGACCAGCGGCCACCCGCGCAGGACGCCCCGCCAGCGGCCCGCGAAGGCGAGCTTGACCGCGATGATCGCCATGCCGAGCATGGACAGCGGCCAGGTCAGGTCGAGGACCGCCAGCCACCCCGACTCGGCCTGGGCGTCCGGCAGCACCCCGTGCAGCAGCGACCAGACGCTCGCCAGGCCCAGGACGACCGCCTCGAGCTTCAGCGCGAACCGCGCGGCCCGCGACGTGCCGATCGCCATGGTGCGGATCTGCACCCACAGCAGGCAGAACACGCCGAGCTGGAAGGCGAGCCCGGTCAGGTCGATGATCCGGCCCTCGGTGCCGGTGCCGTCGCTGCCGTAGGCGATGATCGCGACGGCCCAGGTCAGGGCGCCCGCGGTCAGGCCGAGGCCCGCCCGCCTGATCGCCTTGGCCGACGGGCCGGAGTCGGCCGCGGGGCCGGTCGGCGCGGCGACGTCGGTGCGGGCGCGGGCCCGCTCGTTGGTGTAGCGCGTTTCCATGGTCTTCCTCCGTCGCGGCGCCCGGCCGCGGTCCTCGGCTCACCGCGGCGGTCACCGCGACGTGCTTCACGATCCGCGCCCGCCGTCCCGAGCCGGCAGGGCCGGTCATCCCCGATCGGCGCCCGGATCGACGCCGGGCGGTCCCGGGACGCGCGTCCCTGGGAGGGCGCCCGGGAAAAAGCGACAATGGGCCGTGTGACCGATGTGCCCCCCGCCGGGAAGCCGGCCTCAGGCGACCCACCGCACCCGAATCCCGTACCCACCGCCGCCGCGCGCTTGCGGCGGCCCGCCCTTCGCGGCCTGGCCCCGGCCGCCGCCCTGCGGGCCGCGCTGCCCGCGATCCTCGTCGCCGCGGCGCTCGCGTGCACGGTCGCCACCGCGGTGCTCGAGCTGCGGAACGCGGGTGCCGAGGTCCCGCCGAACACCGGGGTGGACGGCACGAGCCTGCCCGCGTCGCTGTGCGGCCTCGTCCAGGCGGTCTCCGCGGCGCTGCTGCTGCGCCGCCTGCCCCGGCATCCGGTGGCCTGGGTGCTGATGGTGTCCGGGCTGCACTGGGCGCTGAACGGGCTGGCCGGGGCCTGGATCGTGCACGGCGTCTACGTCGATCCGGGCGCGCCGGGCGTCGCCGCGGCGTTCTGGCTGTACACCAGGCTCGGCGCGGCGCTCCTGCTCGGGCTGCCGCTCCTGCTGCTGATCTTCCCCGACGGAAGGCTGCCCGCCGCCCGGTTCTGGCGGGTTCTCTCGGCGGTGGGCCTCGGCCTTACCGCGCTGCTGCCCGTCGTCTGGGCGCTCGTGCCCTCCTCGGTCGTCGCGGCCATGGAAGGCCCGCCGCCGCCCGAGATCGCCAGGCTCGACCTCGACCCCCTGAACGCGCACCTTCCGGACGCCTTCTGGACCGTCGCCGTCCACGGGGCACAAGCCATCACGCCCGTCACCCTCCTCATCCCGCTCGCGGTCCTCGCGCACCGCTACCGCGCGGCGGGGCCGGAGGGCCGCGCCCAGATCCGCTGGCTGCTGTGGGCCGCGCTGGTCAACGCGTGCGTGCTCGTCCTTCCTCTGCTCTTCTCCGCCGAGCTGACCGCCCTCCTTCTGTACGCGGGCATCTGCCTTGCCTGCGGGGCGATCCTTGCGGCCGTCGCCAAGTACCGCCTCTACGACATCGACCGGCTGCTTCCGGCGACGCTCCTGTACGCCGTCCTGGCGGTGGTGGTGGTCGGGCTCGACATCGCGGTGTTCACCGTCGCCGGAAGCGTCCTGGGCGAGCGGGACTCGGCCCTCGCCGCGATCGCGGTCGTGGCCATCGCGTACGCGCCCTTGCGGACGTGGCTATGGCGGCTGGCCCGTCGTCTGGTGCACGGCTCCCGCGACGACCCCTACGCGATGGTCTCCACCCTCGCGGCCCGCCTCGACCAGGCGAGCGGCCCCGAGGAACAGCTCGCCGCGCTCGCCAGGACCGTCGCCGACGCGTTCCGCCTCCCGTACGTCCGGGTGGAGATCGAACGGCCGGACGGGGTGCGGTCGGTCGTCGAGCACGGCGTCCCGCGCGGCCCGTCGGTGTCGCTGCCCGTCGTCTACTCCACCGACGCCGTGGGCAGGCTCGTGCTGTGCCGGGCCGAGCTGACCGAGCGCGACCAGCGGCTGCTGGGCGACCTCGTGCGCCAGGCGGCCGCCGCGGCCCGGTCGAGCGAGCTGAGCACCGACCTCCAGCGCATCCGCGCCCAGCTCGTCGCGGCCCGCGAGGAGGAGCGCCGCAGACTCCGCCGCGACCTGCACGACGGGCTCGGGCCGAGTCTCGGCGCGGTCGCCCTGCGCATCGAACTGGCCCGCAACCTCGCCCGCAGCGCGCCCGAGCGGTCCGACCGGATCCTCGAGCAGACCGCCGCGGAGGTCTCCGGCGTCATGGCCGACGTGCGCCGTCTCGTGCACGACCTGCGCCCGCCCGCTCTCGACGAACTGGGCGTGCTGCGCGCCGTCGAGCAGCACGCCGACCGGCTGCGCTCGGCCGCGCTCCAGATCATCGTGGTCGGCGGCGCGGGCCTGGACGGGCTCCCCGCGGCCGTCGAGGTCGCGGCCTACCGGATCGTCTCCGAGGCGCTCGCCAACGTGGTGCGGCACTCGGGCGCGGCCCGCTGCGAGGTCACGCTCGCCGCGCGCGGCGCGGTGCTGGAGGTCGAGGTCCGCGACGACGGTTCGGGCATCGGCCCCGACACCGCGGCGGGCGTCGGCATGCTGTCGCTGCGCGAGCGGGCCGCCGAACTCGGCGGAGACTGCGCGGTCACCTGCCCGGACGACGGTGGCACACTGGTGCGCGCGAGACTTCCGCTGGAGATGGAGACCGCCGTTGCCTGAGGTGCCGGTGCCCGACGAGCCCCTGCGCGTCCTGCTCGCCGACGACCACCCCGTCTATCGCGACGGGCTGGCCATGCTGCTCGGCTCGGTGCCCGGCATCGACGTGGTGGGCACCGCCGCGTCGGGGGCCGAGGCCGTCGCGGGGGCCGCGGAGCTCCAGCCCGACATCGTGGTGATGGACGTCGGCATGCCCGGCATGGACGGGATCGAGGCGACCCGCCGGGTCACCGCGGCGAGCCCGCACATCGGCGTGGTCGTGCTGACCATGGCCGAGCAGGAGGCCACCCTGTTCGCCGCGATGCGGGCCGGCGCGCGCGGGTACCTCCTCAAGGGCGCGAACCAGACCGAGATCGTCCGGGCGATCCGCGGGGTGGCCGCCGGGGACGTCATCTTCGGACCATCGGTGGCGCGGCGGGTCGCCGACTTCTTCGCGGGCCCGGAGGAGAGCGGCCGATCCACGCCCCCGGAACCCGCCGAGTACGTCTTCCCCCAGCTCACACCCCGCGAGCGCGACATCATCGAACTCGTCGCCGCGGGCCGCTCCAACGCCCAGATAGCCGCCGCCCTCTTCCTGTCCCAGAAGACGGTCCGCAACAACGTCTCCAACATCTTCACCAAACTGCACGTCGCCGACCGCGCCGAAGCCATCGTCCGAGCCCGCGACGCCGGCCTGGGCCGCCGCTGACCCCCTCCCCACCCTCAAGGAGTCAGGGGAGAGGCGAGTTGTAGCGGAGGAGGGAGGCGTGGGAGGGGTGGAGGCGGATCTCGGTGAGGGCGGCGTTGTCCAGGGCGGGGAGGCGGCGGCGGTAGTCGGCCAGGGGGATGCCGAGGAGGTGGCAGAGGGCGAGGCGGATCGCGGTGGTGTGCGCGACGACCAGGACCCGGTCGCCCTCGATCTGCCTGAGGCAGGACACGAAGCGGTCGGCGGCGGCGCCGGGACGTTCCCCGCCTGGGAGCGGGTGCGCGGAGGGATCGGCCTCGAAGGCGGCGCGCGCGGCCGGGAACCGAAGGTTCATCTCGGCCTTGGTGAGGCCCTCGCCGAGCCCGAAGTCCAGCTCGCGCAGCCGGGCGTCCACCCGCAGGCCGACGCCGGCGGCCTCCGCGCTCGGCGTCGCGGTGATCCTTGCCCGGCTCAGCGTCGAGCACCACACCGCGTCGAGCGCCGCGCCCTTCGCCCACGCGGCGAGCCGCTCGGCCTGCCGCACCCCGGTCTCGGTCAGCCCGATGTCGCTGACCCCGGCGTACCGGTTCTCCGCATGCCACACGGTCTGCCCGTGCCGCACCAGCACGAGATCCGTCATCCCGCCCTCCCCGACTACCGCCTCGGCGCCAGAACCCGAAAAGATCATCTCACCGTCCGTCCGCCCGCGCGTGGCCTCGAGCCCCGCGCGTCCCGGGCGCCCGGCCTCGCCCCGCCGCACCAGGCGCGCTCGGGCGGGTCCGAGGACGAGCACGGGCGCGTGGCGGCCGGGCTCCTGATCGGCTCGATGCTCCTGCGCGAGGAGGCCCCGGAGCCCATGGCCCGGTTCAGGGGCCTCCGCGCGCGGCGCCGCCGACGGCCGGACGGGTCCGATCGGTGGATCCCGTGCTCTCCCGCATGGGCGTGGGTCAGGGGTGGTGGACGAGGGTGGTCAGGGGGGTGTCGGTGAGGGAGTGGCCGGTGTGGAGGAGGTGGCGGCCCGGATTCGGGTTCCAGGCGCCGTCGCGCCAGGTGGCGTAGGCGCGGGCGGGGACGCCGATGGCGACGGTGGTGGATTCGCCGGGACCGGCTTCGGCGATGGCGAAGCCGACGAGTCGGCGGGCAGGGCTCTCGGGGTCGGGGTCGGCGGGGGACAGGTAGACCTGGACGACCTCGCGGCCGCTGCGCGTTCCGGTGTTCCGGACGGTAACGGTGAGGGTTCCACCGGCATGCTCGGCGCTCTCGTAGGACCAGGTGGTGTAGCCGAGGCCGGAACCGAACTCGAAGGCGGGGGCCGTGCCGGCGCGCTGCCACGCGGGGTAGCCGACGAAGACGCCTTCGGCGTACTCGATCACCCCGTCCTTGGGGGTGACGTCCACGACGGGGCAGTCCTCGAGCACGGCGGGCCAGGTGGTGGGCAGCCGTCCGCCCGGTTCGAGCGCGCCGGTGAGCACGTCGGCGAGGGCGTGGCCGCCCTCCTGCCCGGGGAACCAGGTGAGCAGGAGCGCCGCGACGTCGTCGCGCCACGGCATCTCGACCGGCGATCCGGCGTTGACGACGACGATCGTGCGCGGGTTGGCGGCGGCCACCCGGGCGACGAGTTCGTCCTGGCGGCCGGGGAGCCGCAGCGACGTGCGGTCGAATCCCTCGCTCTCGACCTCCTTGGACGTGCCGACCACCACGACCGCGACCTCGGCCGACGCCGCCGCCTCGACGGCCTCGTCGAGCAGCGCGTCGGGGTCCGGCCGCGGCTCGCGGTGCAGGAGCGCGAACCCGAGGAACGGGACGGGCCCCGCGGCGCGCGCCACCCGGTGCACCACCTCCACCTCGACGGGCCGCCCCGCCTCGAGGACCTTCGGGAGCACCGTCTGCGGCGCGACGAACAGCGCGGCGAAGGGATCGCCGCTCGCCGGTGCGACCGTGCCGTCGAAGAGGACTTCGCCGTCCGCGGTGAGCCGGAACGTTCCCGCGCCCTCGACGCCCAGCAGATGCCCGCCGGACTCGCCGGGGGTGAGCGTGCCGCGCAGCACGACGGAGTCGAGCGCCGCCGGGTCGATCCCCTCGGGCAGCTGCCCGAGCCACTGGATGACGCCGTCGGGCTGGTCGAACTCGGCGAGGACCGCGCCGTCGGCGGCCAGCGCGGTGACCCGCACGGTGACGGCCGCGGGCAGCAGCCGTTCGCTCGGGTCCGCGCCGCGCGCGTAGCGGACGTCGAGTCCCGCGGCGGTGAGCCCGTCGAGCGCGGAGACGACGTGGAAGGGCGTGACCTGGGCGCTGCCGCCGCCCATCACCCGGGCGTCCTTGGCCGGGCCGCCGATGAGCGCGATCCGTGGCGAACCCTCGAGCGGCAGGACGCCGTCGTTGCGCAGCAGGGTCGTCGCACGGGCCGCCGCCACGCGCGCGAGCACCGGGCCGTCGAAGTGGCCGGGGGCGGTCGGTCCGGAGGTGCGCCCGGCCAGGCGCAGGACCCGCGCGGCCTTCTCTTCGAGGACTTTCCGCGGCACCTCGCCTTCGCGGACCGCGGCGGCGAGCGGGGGGCCGTAGGGGGAGGCCATGCCGGGCATCGCCACGTCCAGCCCGCCCAGGGCCGCCGCGACGGTGTCGCGGGCGCCGAACCAGTCCGAGACGACGAACCCGTCGAAGCCCCACTCCTCGCGCAGGACGCCGTTCAGGAGGGCCGCGTTCTCGCTCATCCGCACCCCGTTGACGCCGTTGTAGGCCGCCATGATCCCCCAGGGCCGCGCCTCCCGGACCACGATCTCGAACGGGCGCAGGTACACCTCGCGCAACGCGCGTTCGGAGACGGTGACGCTCGCCGTCATCCGCTCGGTCTCGAAGTCGTTGGCCACGAAGTGCTTGACCGTGACCGCCACTCCGCACTCCTGGACGCCCTGGACGTAGGCGGCGGCGATCAGGCCGGTGAGCAGCGGGTCCTCGGAGAAGCACTCGAAGTGCCGTCCACCGAGCGGGGAACGCTGGATGTTGACCGTGGGGGCGAGTAGCACCTGCACGTCCTTGCGCTGCGCCTCCTGCCCGAGCAGCGCTCCGAGGGTGCGGACGAGGGAGACGTCCCAGGTGGCGGCGAGCGCGGTGGGGCTGGGCAGCGCGATCGACGGGTCGCCGGTCCACCGCACGCCGCGGACGCCGATGGGCCCGTCGGACATGGTGAGCCCCCTGAACCCGAGTTCGGGCACGGCGGGCAGGGACCACATGTCGGCGCCCGTGAGGAGGCGCGCCTTGGCGTCGAGCAGGGCGTCGTCGTTCGCGGTCATGGGTGGCTCCTCGGGCACGGGAGGGTCAAGGGGCGGACGTGCGGGGTCCCGTTCCGGCAGGATAGGGACTCCTACCGAGTACTCGGTAGGTCTCGTTATATTTCCGTTATTGAACTAGGGTGGGCCGCCATGAACCGACGCGAGGAGATCCTGCTCGCCGCGCTCGACGTCTTCGCCGAACGCGGCTACACCGGGGCGTCCATCGCGGCGGTCGCCGAGCGGGTCGGGCTCAGCCAGCAGGGCGTCCTGCACTACTTCCCGAGCAAGGACCGGCTGCTCGCCGAGGTGCTGCGGCTGCGCGACGAACGGGGCCTCGACGTCATCGCGCTGCCGGGCGCCGACGGCCGCATCACGCTCGACACGGTGGCCTCGATCGTGGAATGGAACACCGAGCGGCGCGGGATCGTGCAGTCCTTCACGGTGCTGGCGGCCGAGAGCGTGCTGGAGGGCCATCCGGCCGCGGCGTTCTTCCGCGAGCGCTACGGCAGCGCCCGTGGGTGGATGGCCGAGGTCGTCCGGGCCGAACTCGGCGACGCGCTGCCCGGCGGGGTGACGCCCGAGCAGGCCGCCCCTCTGCTGTTCGCCGTCATGGACGGGCTCCAGCTCCAGTGGCTGCTCGCCCCCGACGAGATCGACATGCCCGCGCTCTTCCGCGCGTTCCTCGCCCTGCTGGGCGCGGCCCGCCCCGCGGGGTGACCGCGGGCGCGCGCGGCACGTCCCCGGTGCGCGGAGGATCCGTACGGCAGGGTTCACCGGTTCGGCGCGGTTCACCGATTCAACATCGAGCCGGACTTCCGGTACCTCTGTACCGGTACGCAGGTGTGGCACGACGGAGGCCCCGATGGTGATGTACCTGTTCCTGGCCGGCGCGATCCTCAGCGAGGTGATCGCGACGAGCCTTCTCAAGAGCACCGAGGGCTTCAGCCGCCTGCTGCCCACCCTCGTCTGCCTCGCCGGGTACGGGCTGTCGTTCGTGCTGCTCGCGCAGGGCATCGCGCGCGGGCTCCAGGTGGGCGTCGCATACGCCATCTGGGCGGGTGTCGGCACCGCGCTGATCGCGGCGATCGGCGTGCTCTTCCTGGACGAGCCGGTCAACGCGGCCAAGGTCGCGGGGGTCGTCCTGGTGGTCGCCGGAGTGGTCACCCTGAACCTCTCGGGCGGGCACTGAGGCGCCCTTCAACCCATCGTCTTCTGCCCGTCGACGGTCTCGCGCAGGATGTCCGCGTGCCCGGCGTGCTGCGCGGTCTCGGCGAGGATGTGCAGCAGGACGCGCCGGACGGTCCAGGCGGTGCCGGGTTCGTACCAGGGCGCCTCGGGCAGCGCGTGGGCCGCGTCGAGGTCGAGTTCGGCGAGCAGCGCCTCGGTCTCGGCGGCCACCTCGCCGTAGAGGTCGAGCAGCGATTCCAGGGTCTCGCCCTCGCCCATCACGAACTCCAGGGCGCGAGCCGCCGGATCGAAGGCCGGCCCCTCGGCGCCGTGGACGGCGAAGCGCATCCATCCCCGTTCGGTGAGCGCCACGTGCTTGACGACGCCGCCGAGGGTCAGCTCGCTCACCGTGCTCCGCCGCACCGCCTGGTCGTCGGTCAGGCCCTTGACGGCGAAGCGCAGGAACTCCCGGTGCCGCCGCATCGCCGCGCGGAAATCAGCTCGTTCCGTGTTCATGCCCTCACTGTAAGACGCCCCTCTGACATTTCCCGGCCCGCACCGGGCCTTGCCCGGAGTGCCCGCACCTGTCCCCATCAGGTATTCCGACACATTCGGTAGAAAAAATTGACCAACGTCTGGTCCGTGGGGCTTGATCATGGTCTACTGACGATTCCTAGTTTTCCTATCGAAGGGGTTGGGATGTCGTCGTTGTCCCGTCGTGCGTTCGCCGGACTCGTCGGAGGGGGAGCCGCGGGCGCGGCCCTGGCGGGTCCCGCGTTCGCCTCGCCGTCGGAGCCGCGCGAGGGGGAGGCCGAGTTCAGGGCCGAGGGCAAGGGGAAGAAGCCGCGGCCGCCCAAGCAGCCCAACATCCTGGTGATCATCGCCGACGACCTCGGCGCCTCGGACGTGTCGAGCTACGGCGCCCCGCACATCAAGACGCCCAACCTGGACAGGCTCGCCGCGCAAGGCGTCCGGTTCACCCAGGCGTACTCCGGCTCGGCCACCTGCTCGCCCACCCGGTTCTCCCTCTACACCGGCCGCTACCCGGGCCGTCTTCCCGGTGGTCTGCTGGAGCCGCTGAACGCCCGGGGCGTCGGCCTGCCCCCCGAGCACCCGACCCTCGCGTCGCAGTTGAAGAAGGCGGGCTACGACACCGCGCTCATCGGCAAGTGGCACGCGGGCTACCTTCCGGAGTTCAGCCCCACCAAGAGCGGCTGGGACGAGTTCTTCGGCAACTTCGGCGGCGCGCTCGACTACTTCTCCAAGATCGGCACGCAGGGCGAGTACGACCTCTACGAGGGCGACGCCACCTATGAGGACCTGCGCTACTACGAGACGATCCTCACCGAGCGCGCGGTGGACTACGTGGGCCGCCGCCACGAGAAGCCCTGGCTGCTGAACCTCAACTTCACCACCCCGCACTGGCCCTGGGAGACCAAGGACGACAAGGCGGTCAGCGACGCGATCACCGCCAAGATCCAGGCGGGCGTGAACCCCACCCAGGCCCTCCTGCACAACGACGGAGGCTCCGTCGAGATCTACGCCAAGATGGTCGAGTCCCTGGACGCGTCCATCGGCAAGGTCCTGGCCGAGCTGCGCAAGTCGGGCCAAGAGGACAACACCGTGGTGCTGTTCTCCAGCGACAACGGAGGCGAGCGCTTCTCCTACAACTGGCCGCTGACCGGCAACAAGGCGAGCCTGTACGAGGGCGGCATCCGCGTCCCGAACATCCTGCGCTGGCCCGCGGCGCTCAAGGGCAGGCAGTACAGCGCCGTGCCCGTCTTCAGCCCCGACTGGACCGCGACCCTCCTGGAGCTCGCCGGCACCGTCCCGGACCCGGCCTACCCGCTGGACGGCAGGAGCCTCGCCGGGTACCTGCTGCGCGGCGAGACCGTGCCCGAGCGCGACCTGTTCTGGCGGACCCGCGGCTACCGCGCGCTGCGCCGTGGCGACTGGAAGTACTTCCGCGGCACCGGCGGCGCCGACCAGCTGTTCAACCTCGCGGTCGACGAACGCGAGGTGAGCGACTACGCGAAGCTGGAGCCCGCCAGGCTCGCCTCGTTGAAGCAGTCGTGGGAGGCCATCGCAGGCACCCTGCTGCCTTACAGCTGAGTGAAGCCCCGGCTTCCGGGGCGGCGGAGCGCGGCGCGGCGGGTCCAGACGATGGGCCCGCCGCTTCTGTGCCTTTATGACCCGCCTGTAGGGCAGATTTCGGCCTGTCCATAAAATCGCAGGCAGGGATCGGTGCCGGGGGGCGCCGGCCCTGGCGGGCGCGCCGACGACGGCCGCCCGCGGAAAGGCGCGGGAACATGACATATCTGACCGTCTCCGGTCCCTATCAGCTCGACGTGACCCAGCGGGAGGAGCCCTACCGGCCCGCCCCTGACGGCGTCGTCGTGGACATCGTCTACACGGGCATCTGCGGGACCGACGTCCACGGCTACACCGACGGGCACATGCTCCCGCCCGCCGTCTTCGGCCACGAGTGGACCGGCAGGATCAGCGCGGTAGGAGCCGCGGTGAAGGGGCTGCGCGTCGGGCAGCGCGTGGTCGGCGGCGTGGGACCGGCCTGCGGGCACTGCCCCCAGTGCCGCGCCGGGCACGCCCGCCAGTGCGACACCGCTTTCGCCGAGGCCAACGGCGTCGACCCCGCCGCGCCCCCGCACGGCGCCTTCGCACACCGCGTGGCGGTCGCGGCCCGGCGCGCCATCCCGGTGCCCGACGCGCTGACGGACGTCGAGGCGGCCCTCGTCGAGCCCGCGACGGTGGCCTTCCACGCGGTCCGTCGGGCGGCGATCGAGTTCGGCGCCCTCGCCGTCGTCCAGGGGGCCGGGCCGATCGGGCTGCTCACCGCGCAGCACGCGCGCAACGCGGGGGCCGGGCGGGTCATCGTCTCCGAGCCGTCGCCCTCCCGTCGCGAGACCGCCCTGCGCCTCGGTTTCACCGACGTGGTCCCGCCCGAGGACCTCGCCCCGCTGCTCGCCGCCGCCTCCGGCGGCCTGGGCGCGGACGTGGTGTTCGAGTGCGCGGGCGTCGCGTCGCTGTTCCAGCCGTCGGCCGAGCTGGTGCGCCGGGGCGGCACCCTGGCCCTGCTGGGCTTCCCGCTGACGACCTCGACGGTCAGCTACGGCGACTGGCAGGCCCGTGAGCTCACCGTGATCGGCTCCCTCGCCTACAACCACGACGACTTCCTCGCGACGATGCAGGCGATCGCGTCGCGCCGCCTCGACGTGAAGGCGCTGCACACCGCGACGATCCCGCTCTCGGGCCTCCGCGAGATGCTGGAGGAGCTCGACTCGGGCGCGAGTCCCCAGACCAAGGTGCTCGTCGACCCCAACGCCTGACGCGCGAAGGCCCCGGCACACCGGTGCCGGGGCCTTCGGAAGCCGTGCCTAGCCGAGGCCGCCCTCGGTCGGGGTCAGGACGCCCGCGATGATCAGGCCGAGGATCAGGAAGCCGAGCAGGACCCGGTAGACGACGAACGGCATGAACGTGTGCGTGCTGATGTACTTCAGGAACCAGGCGACGGCGGCGTAGCCGACGACGAACGCGATGAGGGTCGCGACGATCGTCGGCCCCCACGCGGGCGAGGGGCCCTCCCCGATGTCGAAGAGCTCGAGGACGCCCGAGGCGAGCACGGCGGGCATGGCCAGCAGGAACGAGAACCGCGCGGCGGCCTCGCGGCTGTAGCCGAGGAACAGGCCCGCGCTGATGGTGCCGCCGGAGCGCGAGACGCCCGGGATGAGGGCGAGGGCCTGGGCGAAGCCGTAGCCCAGCGCGTGCGGCAGCGTCAGCTCGCTGATGGGCTTGCCGGGCGAGTTCAGCCGGAGCCGGTCGGCGGCGGCGAGGATGAGGCCGAAGAGGATCAGCGTGGCGCCGATGATCCGCAGGTCCCGCAGGGCGGTCTCGATCGTGTGCTGGAAGGCGAGCCCGAGGATGCAGATCGGGAGCGACCCGGCGATGATGAACCAGCCCATGCGGGCGTTGGGGTCACCGCGCATGTCCTTCTTGAACAGCGCCAGCACCCACGAGCGGACGATGGACACGATGTCCTTGCGGAAGTAGATCAGGACCGCGGCCTCGGTGCCCAGTTGGGTGACCGCGGTGAACGCGGCGCCGGGATCCTCCCAGCCGAACAGCGCGGAGAACACCCGCAGGTGCGCGCTGGAGGAGATGGGCAGGAACTCGGTGAGCCCCTGGATCAGCCCGAGGACGACGGCTTCGAACCACGACATGAATCAAGCGCTCCGATTCGGAGACGACGGGAGGACGATCGCGAAGCCGATCATGACCCCGCCCGCCGAGATGTTACTCCGCGGCGGCCGGGCGGACCTCCCAGTCGCCAATCGTTCATCTAACCTTCTTCCTGGATTTTTCCTACCTTTATCCCAGGAGGGAAGGGCGAGGCACCCCGCGCAGGTACGGCCGCCTCCCAGAGCGGCCGTACGAGCGCGGAGCGCCGCCATAGGGCGAGAGGGCCCCGGGCCTCGCTTACACGGGCTCCGGCACGGCGCTCTCGACCTCGGCGGCGGACAGCGCCGCGTAGCGCTCGGGGGCGCGGCGGCGCAGGGAGATCGCGGAGATGACGCCGCCGGCGAAGGCCGCGACGGACAGGATCAGCAGCACGGTGTTGGTGGTCGTGCCGCCGCCCGTCAGGAGGCCGAAGTTCGCCAGGACGAGGCAGAGCACCACGATGAGGGCGACGGCGCTGAGGCCGGGGGCGACGGTGCTGCGCCAGAGGCCCACCTCGGGGTGGTTGCGCCGCAGGTAGACGACCACGGCCACGGCGCACAGGGCCCAGAGGGCGATGATCCCGGAGAAGCCGAGGGAGCTGCCCCACAGGAGGAGGCCGAGGTAGGGGTCGAGGGAGAACACGGCCCAGACGACGATGACGATCATCGCGACGGCCGTCTGGAGGTTGCCCGCGACGTGCGGGGCGAGGGTGCGGGGGTGCGTCTTGCCGAACACGGACGGCACGAGCCCTTCGCGGCCCAGGGAGAACAGGTAGCGGTTGGCGGCGTTGTGCAGCGCGAGGAGGGCGGCGAAGGCGCTCGTCAGGAGGAGGATCTCCATGACCGCGCTGACGGGGCCCGGCGTGAACGCCTCGTAGACGCCGATGACCAGGCCCTCGAGGTCGTTCTCCGCGGCGGCCGAGATCTGGTCGGCGCCGACCGCGTACACGACGATCCAGGTGCAGAAGGCGTAGAACACCGCGATGAACCCGACCGCGATGTAGGTCGCGCGCCGGACCGTCCGGATGCCGCCGCGGGCCTCCTCGCTGAAGATCGCGGTGGCCTCGAAGCCCATGAAGGCGCCGAAGACCAGCGCGAACATCGCGCCGTTGCCCGGGGTGAGCACCTCGCCCGGGGCGAAGGAGCTGAAGCTGGTGTCTCCGGAGCCGCCCTTGGCGATCACGAAGACGGCGAGCACGACCAGGATCGCGATCTCGGCGAGGAGCAGGACGGCGAGGACCCGCGCGCTGGTGTGGATACCGCGGAAGCCGAGGTAGCCCACGAGGGCCGCCCCGGCGAGGGCGAACAGCCACCACGGCAGGTCGAGGCCGGTGTACCGGGCGAAGGAGTCCGCCGCGTAGAGGCCGAGCGCTCCGTAGCAGCTGATCTGGAGGCCGTTGTAGGCCAGCAGGGCGAGGGTGGCGGAACCGGAGCCGAGCGGCCTGCCCAGACCCTTGGAGATCATGGCGTAGAACGCGCCGGCGTTCCGGACGTAACGGGCCATGGTCATGAAGCCGACGGCGAAGAGCGTCATCACGATGCCGGCGACGATGTAGCCGCCGGGGACGGCGGCGCCGCCCTTGAGGAAGTGCAGTGGGGCGAGCGCGACGACGAGGGTGAGCGGCGCGAGGGCGGCCAGGACGGTGAAGACGAGATCTCTCGTCCCCATCGCGTCCGCGGCCAGCCGGCCGGGGCCGGAACTGTCTGCCATGGTCATTCCTCCGGGGGTCTCACGTGTTCCGCACACGGTATGGACCGTTCCGGGGTGTGTGAACTGGTCGAATCGTCCTGGGAGTGCTTTCGATTTGTACGAACCGTCCTGTCAGCCGCCGCGAGCCCGCCAGCGCAGGGCGAACCACAGCTCCATCCGGACGTCCGGATCCGCGAGATCCAGGTCGAGCAGCCGGGCGGTCTGGCGGATCCGGTGCCGGACGGTGTTGCGGTGCACCCCGAGTTCCGCGGCGGTCCTGTCCCAGTTGCCGTGCTGGGCGAGCCAGGCGCGCAGCGTGCCGAGCAGCACCGGCGCGTCGCGGGCGGCGTCCAGCGGGGCGAGGAGCCCGGCGGTGTGCCGGGCGGCCTCCGCGGGCTCCAGCAGGCCGAGGAGGCCCTCGGCCGGATCCTCCGCCACGACGGCCGCGCCCTTGATCCTGGAGCCGTTCAGGGCGGCTTCGGCCTGCTCGCGTGCCTCGGCCAGGTCCTCGGCCCGGTGCGGGCGGCTGATCCCGGCGAAGATCCCCGCCTCGTCCAGCGCGCGGGCCTGGTCCGCGGGCGGCCTGTCACCCGGCACGAGGGCGGTGAAGGCGTCGCCATCGGGCACGACATAGGGGGTCGCCAGGACTTCGGCGAGCGTGTGGGCGACGGCCCCCGGGGGGCCGGGCAGGCCGGAGGGCAGGCTGCGGACGACCCGCCACGTGGTGTCCTCGGGCAGGTCGAAGGGGGCGGCCAGGACCGCCTCCCAGGAGGGCGGCCGCAGGAGGCCCGCGACGGCGGCGGCGCCCAGCGTGTCGGAGGACGCGATCTCCGCGGGCGCGGTGAACAGCAGCGACAGCGCGGAGGCCGCCACCGCGATGAGCCCCCGGTCGGCGACGGTGAAGGGAGCCGCGCGGGCCACCGCCATCGCGTAGCCGGACGGGGAAGGGCCGATCAGGCGCTGGATCTCCACCTGCTGGTCGGCGGCGTTCAGGGCGGCGCTGAGGGGCGTGCGGCTCGCGCAGGCCCGGTTGAGCGCCTCGCTCACCCGGCGGTCGGCGCGCACCGGCCCGGCCGCCCAGGTCCGGTCCCGGTTGTGGTCGACGACGAGGACCCAGCCTTCGAGCAGTTCGGCCAGCCGGTCCACGACCGCGCGCAGCGGGCCGGGGCCGCCCGCCGCGCGGATCAGCACGCCCTGGCCGTCGGAAAGGCGGCGCAGCGCCAGGGTCTCGCCGCGGACGAGCTCGGCGTGGTGCGCCTGGGAGAGCGCCGCGAACGGGACCTCGGGAGGGATCTCCAGCAAGGTCATCCGGGCCTCTTCACAGGCCGCGATGAGGGAGGCGGGGACCTCGTCGAAGACCGGGGTCAGCCCGAAGCCGACGGCGATGACCCCCGCGGACGAGAGGCGCGCCACATACGCGGCGCTGTCCTGTGGCCGGAAGTCGATCCCGGCGGTGAGCAGCAGTTCGCCGCCGGACAGGAAGGGCACGGGATCGGCGAGTTCGCTGACGTGGACCCAGCTCACCCGCCGGTCCGCCGGGTCGGCGCCGCCGAGGACGCGCAGGCCGAACCGGTCGACGAAAAGCCGGAGAGGTACCACGCGTCAAAACTAGCCGGTCACTCCTCGTGGCCGGTCCACCGGCCGGGCTCACCGCGTCACCTTGCGGGACGGCGCCATGGGCCCCAGTCTTTGATCATGCACCGTTCCGCGCCCCTCGTCGTCGTCATGGGGGTCTCAGGCTCCGGCAAGACCACGATCGGGCAGTTGCTCGCCGAGGCGCTGGACGTGCCCTTCGAAGAGGGCGACGCCCACCACCCGGAGGAGAACATCGCGAAGATGGCCTCCGGCGTCCCCCTGACCGACGAGGACCGGGAGCCCTGGCTCGACATCCTCGGCGGCTGGCTGCGCGACAACGCGGCGAGCGGAGGCGTCATGTCCTGCTCGGCGCTCAAGCGCTCCTACCGCGACCGCCTGCGCGACTCCGCCCCGACGACGCGCTTCCTGCACCTGCACGGCCCGAAGGAGCTGCTGGCGTCGCGACTCCAGGACCGGACCGCGCACTTCATGCCGCCGTCGCTGCTCGACTCCCAGCTCGCCGTCCTCGAGCCCCTGGCCGCCGACGAGGCGGGCGCGACCCTCACGATCGGCCCGCTCCCGTCGGTCCTGGCGCACCGGGCGCTCGTCGTCCTCGGCCTCGCACCCGAGACCGGCTGAGAAGGCGCGCCGCGGACCGTGCTCGATCCGCCCGCTTTCCGGACAAGGGGTCGGAGATCGGGTACCGCGGATTTCCCGGGCGGCCGGAAATTTGTCGGCGGCCCCGCGTAGTGTCTGGCCAGGAAACAGCGGTTGGAGGGGAACACCATGGGCGCTTGGGATTACGGGCCGTTCGACAACGACAGCGGGCTCGACTTCGCCGCGTCGGTCAGCGACGCGCCGGACGCCGCGGCGGAGACGATCCGGGGGGCGATGGCCGACATCGTCCGGGGCACGGACTACCTGGAGGAGCACGAGGTCTCGGGGGCCCTGGTCGCGGCGTGCTTCGTGGCCGAGCGGCTCGTGCCGGGCACGATCGAGGACGTCAACGGCCGGGATCATGCCGCGAAGCTGGAGTTCGCGCCGTCGCCGGAGCTCGTCGGGCTCGCCGTCGCCGTCTTCGACCGGGCCTTCGAGGCGCGCGACAACGAATGGGCCGAGCTGTGGGACGAGGCGGAGGCGCTGGACAAGGTGCGCGCCGAGCACGCCGCGTACGAGGCGGTGCTGCGCGCGGCCGTGCCCTGAAGGGCGTCAGCGCGCGGCGGTGCGCAGGATCTCCGCGGCCACCGTCGCGGGGTCGGTGAACATCACCATGTGGCCGGAGACGGGGGACTCGACGAGGCGGCCGTTCCGGTGGGCGGCCGCCGTCAGCCGATGGGCCTCGGTGAGCGCGGCGCGGTTGGCCCGGTCGGCGCGTGGCTCCTTGGTCCCGGAGATGACAGAGAGATCGAGGCCGCCGAGCGCGGGCGGGGCTTCGCGCACCGCCCGCAGGTCGGCCAGGCCGCCCGTGCCCTCGTCGCGCAGGCCCCGTGCGGCGCGCACGGTGAAGTCCTCGGCGCGGTGGTCGGCGGCCACGTCGGCGGGCTGGGCCTTGCCCGGCGACAGCGCCCCGAGCAGGCGGTAGAGGCCGATCCTGGCGAGCAGCACCGTCGTCCGGCCGCCCTTGGCGAACCGCCGCTCGGCGGCGGGCGTGAAGTACAGCGGGCAGTTCTCGTCGGTCGGGTCGACCAGCACCAGGCCGCGGATCCGCGCCGGCCGCGCCGCGGCGACGGTCCGCACGACGAGGCCGCCCCAGCTGTGGCCCACCAGCACGAACGGGCCGGGGCCGAGCGCGTCGAGCAGCGCCGCGAGGTCGGCGGCGAGCCGGGCGAG
Organism: Actinocorallia herbida; assembly: GCF_003751225.1. Lineage (NCBI taxonomy): Bacteria > Bacillati > Actinomycetota > Actinomycetes > Streptosporangiales > Thermomonosporaceae > Actinocorallia > Actinocorallia herbida. The sequence goes on along the minus strand of NZ_RJKE01000001.1, from coordinate 6,778,739 downwards.
GGTGCGCGGCGCGGTGTCGTCGTCGCTGCGCCCGAGGCCCGCCCGGTCGTAGACGACGGTCCGGGCGCGCGTCGCCACCTCGGGCACGACGAGCCCCCAGCAGGACCGCGAGAACCCCATTCCGGATTCGAACACCACGGTGACGCCGCCGGAGCCGCGCGTCATGTAGTGCAGCCGCCGTCCGCCGCCCACCTCGGCGAACCGGCTCACGCCGAGGGTGTGCCCCTGCCCCGCCATCCGCCACCGTCCCTGCCGAGCCCACGAGAACTGCGGCAACCCTAACCTCCCCTGCCTCTTTCCCGGCATTCCTCCCGAACGGTGTGCGCCGTCCGGGTCGAGGCGCGGGGTGAAGGGAAGGGCCGGGGAGGTTTTGCGGGGGCGTGGGGCTGGGGGGAGCGGCCGGATGGAAGTGACGGAGACAGGGGGTGGACGTGGACGAGGCGCACCGGATCGGCGCGGCGGAGGTCGCCGGGCTGCTCGGCACCGATATCGCGGCGGGGCTGGACTCCCGCCGGGCCGCGGAGCTGCTGGCCGCCGACGGGGCCAACCTGCTGTCGGCCGCGCGCGGCAAGAGCGCGATGCGGCGCTTCCTCGAGCAGTTCAACAACGCGCTCATCTATGTGCTGCTGGCCTCGGCCCTGGTGACGGCGCTGCTCGGCGAGGTCGTCGACACCGTCGTCATCTGCGCGGTGGTGCTGGCGAACGCCGTCGTGGGATACCTCCAGGAGGCGAAGGCGGAGAAGGCGCTGGCGGCGCTCGCCGCGATGGCTCCGGACGAGGCGGTCGCGGTCCGCGACGGCGAACGGGTCAGGCTGCCCGCCGCCGAGCTGGTCCGCGGCGACGTCGTGGTGCTGGGCGAGGGCGACAAGGTGCCCGCCGATCTGCGGGTCGCCGAGGCGCACCGGCTGGCGGTCGACGAGTCGGCGCTCACCGGCGAGTCGCTGCCGGTCGGCAAGGACCCGGCCGCCCCACCGGGCGAGGCGCTCGGCGACCGGAAGAACATGGCCTACGCCGGGACCCTCGTCACCGCGGGCAGCGGCACCGGGATCGTCACCGCCACCGGCGACGCCACCGAGCTGGGCAAGGTGAACCGGCTCGTCGGCGCGGCCACCGCGGTCCGCACTCCGCTCACCCGCAAGATCGACGCCTTCACCAAGGCGGTGACGGTCGCGATCCTCGTGCTCGCGGTGTTCACCTTCGCCGTAGGGGTGCTGCGCGGCCAGGAGATCGCCCAGATGGTGACCACCGCGGTCGCGCTCGCGGTCGGCGCCATCCCCGAGGGGCTGCCGGCGATCGTCACGGTGACGCTGGCGTTCGGGGTGTCCCGGATGGCGGCGCGCGGCGCGATCGTGCGGCGGCTGCCCGCGGTGGAGACCCTGGGCGGCACCACCGTCATCTGCACGGACAAGACCGGCACGCTCACCCGCAACGCGATGACCGTGGTCACCGCTTCCGCGGGCGGCGTCCCCTACGCGCTTTCCGGCGGCGGCTACGACCCGGCCGGTGAGGTCCGCGACGCCGCCGACCGGCCGGTGGACGCCGGGGCGCTCCCGGCGCTCGCCGAGCTGTTCACCGCGGGCGCCGCCTGCAACGACGCCGGTCTGGCGCCCGACGCGGACGGCGTCTGGCGGATCATCGGCGATCCGACCGAGGGCGCGCTGCTGGTGAGCGCGGCCAAGGCGGGCGTGCCGGAGCCGCCGGAGCGCGTCGACGTCATCCCGTTCTCCTCGCGCGCCCAGTACATGGCCACCCTGCACACCGACGGCACGGTCTATGTGAAGGGCTCGGCCGAGCGCGTCCTCGCCCGCTGCGCCGACGCCCTGGACGCCGAGGGCCGCACGGTCGCCCTCGACCGGGCGGAGGCGGAGGGGGAGGCGGCCGCGCTGGGCGAGCGGGCGCTGCGCGTCCTGGCGTTCGCGCGGGCGCGGGGGCACGAGGGCCCGCTGGAGGAGCTGCCGCCGCTCACCTTCCTCGGCCTCCAGGGCATGCAGGACCCGCCGCGCCCCGAGGCCGTCGCGGCGGTCGCGGCCTGCCGCACCGCCGGGATCGAGGTCAAGATGATCACCGGCGACCATCTGGCGACCGCGCGGGCGATCGGCGGGGAGATCGGTCTCGGCGGCGGCGCCGCGGTGAGCGGCACGGAGCTCTCCTCCTGCGCGGAAGAAGAGCTGCCCGAGCTCGCCCGGCGCGCCTCGGTGTTCGCCCGGGTCTCGCCCGAGGACAAACTGCGGCTGGTGAACGCGCTGCGCCGGGACGCCCAGGTGGTCGCCATGACGGGTGACGGCGTCAACGACGCCCCCGCGCTCAAGCAGGCCGACATCGGCGTCGCGATGGGCGTCACCGGCACGGAGGTGGCCAAGGAGGCCGCCGACATGGTCCTCACCGACGACGACTTCGCCACCGTCGAGGCCGCCGTGGAGGAGGGTCGCGGGGTCTTCGACAACATCGTGAAGTTCATGATCTGGGCGCTGCCCGCCAACCTCGGCCTCGGTCTGCTCCTGGTGGCCGCGGTCGTCCTCGCCACCGACCTGCCGATCGAGCCCCTCCAGGTGCTGTGGCTGAACATGACCGCGGTGCTGATCCTCGGCCTGCCCTTCGCCGTCGAGCCCCGCGACCCCGACGTGATGCTGCGCCCGCCCCGCCCGCCGGACGCCCCGCTCGTCGAACGCCCCTATGTCCTGCGGATCCTGCTGGTGTCGCTGATCCTGCTCGCGGGCTCTTTCGGCCTGTTCCACCTGGAACGCGCCCAGGGCGCCTCGCTGGCCGTCGCGCAGACCGTCGTGGTGAACGTCTTCGCGCTGACCCTGCTGACGTACCTGTTCGCCTGCCTGTCCCTGAACCGGCCCGTGCTGTGGGGCGGCGTGCGCCGCAACCCCTGGGTGGGCGTCGGCGCCCTGGCCCTCGTCGCGATCCAGCTGCTCTACACCTACGTGCCGTTCATGCACTCCCTCTTCCGCTCCGCGCCCCTGACCTGGGCGCAGTGGCTGCCCGTCCTGGCCGTGGCCGTCCTCGCCTACCTCGCGGTCGAAGTGCTCAAGGCGATCCAGCGGCCAAGGCCGCTCACGCCCGCCGAAGAGGGGGCGTGAGCGCCTGCGGGGGCACGCTCGGGCCGACCGGAAGGAGGTGCGCGGCGCCGGTGCCGCGTGCTCGATCATGAGATGCCGGGCGGCCGCGTGGTCCGTGAGGGACTTCTGGCTCATCCGGGCCCGGCGCGGTGGACGTGCCGGGCGCCGCTCGGGTAGGCGCGGCTGGACCGTGAGTCGGGCGGGGCGGTTCGCGTCGGCCGATGGCCTGGGGCCGGGCTCCCGCGGGGTCAGTCCTTCCCGGGCAGGTCAGGACCACCCCGCGCGACGGCTGCGGCGGCGTCCCCGTCGTAGTGCTTGCGGCCGGTGAAGGTGATGGCGGTGCCGATCACCAGGGGGATGAGCAGGACGGCGAACGCGCCGCGCAGCGAGCCGGTGAGGTCGGAGGCCGCACCGACCAGGAGGGGGCCTGCCGAGCCGCCGAGGGTGATGAGGAACTGGAGGACGGCGAAGCCGAGGCCGCGCCGGTCGGTCGGAACGACGTCGGCGTTGGCCGCGGTCAGGTTGGGGATCGCGATGCTGAACCCGATGTTCGACAGGCAGTAGAAGACGGTCTGGACGGCGAGGAAGTCCGAGAGCAGGACGGTCCCGGCGAGGCCGACGGTGCCGACCGCGACGCCGATCGCGCCGAAGTGCACGCGCCAGCCCGAGGACCTGCCGTGCAGCCGGTCGCCGTACCGCGCGCCCAGGAGGGTGCCGATGATCATGCCGAGGAGGCCGACGCCGCCGGAGATGCCCGCCGCGGCCCCCTCCGCGAGGCCGTGGGTGCGCTCGTAGTAGCTCGGCATCCAGTAGTAGAGGCCGCCGAGGCCGAAGAACAGGACGGTGAGGCCGAGCACGACCGAGCGCAGCGTCCTGATCGCCAGTAGGCCGCGCAGCTGGTCGAGCAGCGGTTCCTGCGGCCCGGCCGGGCCCTCCTCCGGATCGGGCGCGGACTTGACGGTCCGGGCCGCCTCGATCCGGTCGCCGAGGCCGCGGACGGGTTCGCGCACGGTGAGGCAGGCGAGCGCGATGAGGACGCCGGGGATCGCGATGACGAAGAACATCGCGCGCCAGCCGATGGCCTGGGAGAGCAGGCCGCCCGCCATGATGCCGAGGGGGAGGCCGGAGAAGTAGGCGAACCGCTCGAGCCCGTAGGCGCGGGCGCGGCTGCGGCCGGGGTAGTAGTCGGCGAGGATGCTGGAGCCGGAGGGGTTGTAGAGCAGGCCCGCGCCGCCGAGCAGGACGCGCACCGCGAAGAGCGTCGCGTACGACTGGACGAGGCCGGACCCGATGGTGAGCAGCGACCAGACCGCGACGACCAGCGCGACGGTCCAGTTGCGGCGGCCGCGGTCGGCGAGGCGGCCCGCGGGGATGAGCAGGACCACGCCCGCGACGGCGGCGGCGGTGGCGATCGCGCCGCCCGCGGTGTCGGAGAACCCGAACTCCGCCTGGATCTTGGGCAGTGCCCCGGCCACGAGGTTGGCCTCGACCCGGTCGATGAGCGCGACGAGCGCGATGACGATCGCGGGCCACCACCCGAACGGTGCGGTCCGATCGGGATCGACGGCCACCGGAGGCCTCCCCGGATAGGCCGTGATCTCCACGGTACGGGTCCCGGGCCGGGGCGGGTCGCTGACGGCGCTCATGCACATCCCGTTCTACACAAGGAAACGACGTTTCCTTAGCGAGGATCGGGCATGCGCCGCCGCCGAACAAGCACGACCAGGTAAATCCCCAGAAACGTGCGAGCGGCCGACCGCGCCGGCCGCGAGACCAGCGCCGGCGGGAAACGGGAAGGCGGCACCGAGGCGGGGTTCGCACCCCGGGAAGACCCCACGGCCAGGAGGGAAACGGGAGGGAGACGCGCCGGGGAACGGGCGCTCCAGGCGGGGAAGCCGGACGGGAACGGGGCGCCGGGAGGGAGGCGCGGTGGGAAACGGGCGCTCCGCGCGGAGAGCCGGACGGGAACGGGATGTCAGGAGGGGGCGCGGTGCGAAACGGGCGCTCCAGGCGGGAGAGCCGGATGGGGAAAGGGGTGCGGGGAGGGAGGCGCGGTGGGGAACGGGCGCTTCGGGCGGAGGCCACGGGGAAGCGGGGGCCGTGCACGGCGGGACCGCGGATGCGGGGTCAGGCGGGTGGGACGTCGCCGGACGGGATGGTGATCCAGGTCGCCGCCGCGGAGGCCAGGAGGGCGCCTTCCGCGTCGTACAGCGCCGTGTGGCTGAGGACCTTGCGACCCAGGGGCGGCGCGGAGGAGGCGACGACCACGTAGGGCTCGCCCGCGCGGGGGAGGGCCGTGATCTCGGCGGCCATGCGGCCGAGGACCATCGGGTGGGCGGCGAGGTCCTGGGTCCAGGCGCCGGGGCAGTCGAGGGCGGCCCACACCAGGGGCGCGCCGATCTCGCCCGCTCCGTCGGCGAGGTCCGCGGCGGGCTCCCAGGCGCACGCCACCGTCGCGGCGCGACCGGGGACCGCGCCGGGCTCCAGCGCGAGGCCGTCCCGGGCGGGCCGGCCGGGGCCGCACACGAAGCAGCCGGGGAACGGGTGGAACTCATGTCCCCGGTAGCGGCGCTGCGCCTCCCGCGCGGTCGCCGGAGGGACGGCGGGCGGCACGGGCCAGGCGCCCGGCCCCGTGGGGCTCGGCGCCGCCTCTGCCACCAGGGTCCCACCGTGCAGGATCCGGCCGCCGTCCCCGTCGTGCTCGACCGTCAGTGCCGTGTCGAGCGGCGGCGGAGTGCGCAGGGTCACCACCGCGCCGCCCCTGTCGCCGCCGGTCACGGCGCGCGCGAAGACCGCGCAGGAGTAGCCGCCGTTGCCACTGGCGGCGGGCCCGTTGAAACGACCCGGGATCACTACCGCCATGCGCGGCCGCTCCTGTCCGTCGAGAACCGCCCTGTGCCGGGCGGCTCTGTCAGTCCTCGACCCAGCCGTGCTTCTTGGCCACGGTGAGGATGCTTTCGCGCAGCTTGATGATCTGCGCGCCGGTGAGCTCCGGAACCGAGGAGAGGAACAACTCCGTCAGTTCGCGGTTCAGCTCTCCCGGCGTCAGCACGTCGCACAGGCTGTCATCGTCACCCGACCAATCGCGATCTGGCAGGTCGAACGGCGCGTCGAGGTCGTCGGCGTAGGAACCGTTGCCCTTGGGCCGGTCCAGCAGCCGGACGGAGAAGGCCTTCGGGCCCCGCTCCCCGTCCATGACCTCGAACTCCACCGGCGTACCGGCCTTGAATGTGCCCTTGTCGGCGTTCAGCTCATTGGCGTGGACGAACACGTCAGCACCGCCCCCGTCCGGGGCGATAAAGCCATAACCACGCACATCGTCGAAACGCAGGATTCTTCCCGACAGCGCCACAGAAACTCCCCGAGCACCAACCATCGAACGGCGCGCTCGCCGTGATCTCCCGCGATGGCCGTTTCCCCATCCCCCGGCGGATCGTGGTTCGGTCCACCCGGAAGCGATCTCGGACGGAATGCCCGGATCCCCTTGGCCGTGGTCGTCGGTCGTGATCTCAGCACGCGCCTACCTTGACCTTTTGACGATACCCGCTCCGCGGACCGCATGGGACGTCAAGGCCCGGCGTGTCCCGGTCAGGCGGCCGGGGACAGCTCCGCCGCGAGGTAGTCGCGCCATTCCCGGACCAGCGGATGGCCCCGGTGCGGGGTCAGCGAGCGGGTGAAGGACCGCAGCAGCGACAGCGCCCGGTGCGAGGACAGCTCGTTGGCCATGGGCACCGCGGGCCGCGCCACCGACAGCGCCTCGTCGAGCGCGCCCTGGCCGTGCAGCGCCTGGGCGTGGTGGACGACGTTGAACTGGGCCGAGCGGGGATAGGAGGCGCCGAACCCGGCGAGCGCGGTGCGCGCGCACGCCGCGGCGCGCACGTGCTCGCCGATGAGGCGCCACGCGCACCCTGCCTCGGCGGCGATCTCGGCGGGGCCGAGGTTGCTGATCCAGTGCGGCTCGGCGTCGCCGGGGGCGGCGCGCGCGAAGGTCGTCTCGACCTCGCCCAGCAGCAGCTCGACCCGGCGTGCGCCATGCCGGTCGGGGGTGTCGCACAGGGCGGCCTGGAGCGCGGTGGCGCGCGCCTCGCGCAGTGCGAGCGCGGCCCGGACGCGCGGGGGCGCCCCGGCGGCCCGGCCCGCCTCGCGGGCCGCCCTGGCGAGCCGGATCGCCCAGACGGGCTGGGCGAGGTCGATCGCCTGCTGCGCCATGACGGTGAGCACCCAGGCCGCGGTCGTGCCGTCGTCCGCGGCCTTGGCGAGTTCCAGCGCGCGCCCGTACAGCTGCTGGGCGAGCCCGTCGTGGCGCAGGTCGTAGGCCTCCCAGCCGGCGAGTCCCGTCATGGTCGCCGCCGCCGACAGGAGGGCGGCGCCCACGGCGTCGTCATAGGTGCCCGCCAGGAGGGGGGCCACCCTGGCGTGCAGGAAGTCGACCACCGCGGGACGGACCATCCCGCCGCCGTACTTGCGGTCCATGGCGGCGAAGGCCCTTGTCGCCTCCTGGATCCGGGCGATGTCCGACGGCCCTACGCGCACCCGCCTTCCGACTCGCGAAAGGGTCCCGGGGCCGGGGTCGAGCGTCCAGTGCAGGAGCCATTCCGGCCAGGCCGAGGCGTCCACGGCGAGATCGGTGAGCGCGGCCCGCCGGGTGAGGTCGGCGTCGGCCCGCCACAGCGCGACGGCGTCGGCGAGGGTGCCGTGCAGGGAGGCGGGGGGAGGGGCGGCGGGGGCCTCGCAGGGCGTTCCCGCGCCCACCCACCGGGCGACCTCCTCGGTGGCGGCGTTGAAGACCTCCGCGAGCCGCGCCCGGTGCGCGGGGCGCACGTCCTGCACGCCGCGCTCCCACCGCGACCAGGTGGAGACCGAGACCCGGACCGCCTCCGCGGCGTCCTCCTGCCCCCAGCCGTAGCGTTCCCTCGCTGCCTTGAGGGCCCTTCTGGGCCCCGCTCCCTGCTTGGCGTTCACACCCGCCTCGCTGTACGTCGATTCTGAGATTTCCGGTTCTGATTCTGGTCCCGCCGGGCGAGTGCACCCGGCGCTTTGCCGGAAAACGCTTGGTAAACGCCCAGCGCATCGCGAACGCCCGCTGAAACGCTCTTCACATCCGGTCGGGACGGATGTGGGGTGGGTCGCGGTGATCTTCGGAACGAGGTGGACTGCTCTTGGGCTTGTGGAAGCGGCGCACGGCACCTGTCCCCCAGGCGGCCCCCGCGTCCGGCGCGGCGCCCTGGCCGCCCGACGTGGCGGGCGCGCTGGCACTCCGGCTGCTCGGCATCGTCGAGGAGCAGCGCGAGGCGCTCGACGCGCTCCAGCAGGACGAGGACGATCCCAAGGTCCTGGAGCAGCTCTACCGGATCGACCACGGCAACGCCCGGGTGCGCAGGCTCGTCCGCGGCCTCCAGGTGCTCAGCGGGTCGTCCGACGGCTACGGCGGCCCCGCCGCGACGCTCCAGGACGTCATCGCGGTGGCGACCGGCATGGTCGGCCAGTACCAGCGCGTGCGGGCCGAGGAGACGGGGGAGCCCGCAGGGCTGCTCGCAGCCCCGCACTTCGCCGACGACCTCGCCCTACTGCTCGCCGAACTCCTCGACAACGGCACCCGCTATGGCGGCGCAGTCACCACCGGCGTCTACCGGCTGGAAGACGGGTCGGTCGCCGTCTACGTGCGCGACACCGGCACCGGCTGTCCGCCCGACTGGATGGCGCGCGTCAACGCCTGGCTCGCGGGAACGGTCCAGCCCGTCATCGCCGAGAACGGCAGGCACAGCGGCCTCACGATCGTGCACCACCTCGCCCGGCGGCACGGCCTCCAGGTCAACGTCTCGGTCGCGCCGCCCGCGCAGGACGCGCCGGGCACCGTCGTCACGGTGTTCGTGCCCGCCGGGCTCCTCCGGCCCGTGCCCGCCGCCGGCCGGGCCCGTCCGGCGGCCCCGGCCGCCCCCCGGCACGCGGCGGAGCCCCTGGGCGCCGCCGACCTGCCGCGCCGTGTCCCGGGCGCCGCCTACGACGGCGCCGCGAGCGCCTCGCCGGAACAGTCCTCCGGCCACGCGCCCGCAGGGCCCGCCCCCGGTACGGGGTCCCCTTACGACCAGAGCCCTCCATTCGGCCAGGGCGCCACCCTGGCCGACCTCGCAGCCGCCTTCTCCACCGACCCCCGGGAGCGACCACAGTGACAGGACCGTCCCGTCTGCCCGGACAGGCAGGCGCCGACCTGAGCTTCATGATCGACGACTTCGCCCGGGTGCCCGGCGTGCGTCATGTGGTGCTGCTGTCCATGGACGGCCTGGCGATGCTGTGGTCGTCGGGGCTGGAGCGCGACTCGGCGGAACGGCTCGCCGCGCTCACCTGCACGGCGCTCGGCACCGGCCGGGCGCTGGCCAAGGAGGTCGGCGAACGCGACGGGCGCGGCGGCCAGCTCATCTGCCAGTTCCCCTCCGGCGGCCACTTCGTGGTGGGCGCGGTCGGCGTCACCGCGGGCATCGGCGTCGCGGTCGAGCCCGGCGCCCCGCTGCCCGGCGTCGTCAACGAACTTCAGCGGCTCATCGGCGCGGTGGGCGCGCGGCTCGCTCCGTCGCCGCTGATGGCCGGGGGCGGGATCGCGTGACCCCGCCACCGCGCCACCCCTGGGTCCGCGCCTACGTGCTGTCCGGGGGCCGGACCGGCACGCAGTGGCGGATGCTCATGCACACCCTGATCAGCGGCACGGGCAGGCTCCCGGCCGCCGCGGCGGGCCCCCAGCCCGAGGCGCAGGCGCTGTACCTGCGGGTCTCGGCGGGTCCGCAGACCGTCGCGGAGCTGTCGGCGGCGTGCGGGGTGCCGCTCGGCCTCACCCGGGTGCTCCTCGGCGATCTCGCCGGGCGGGGCCTGGTCACCGTGCACGCCGACCTCGATCCGTTCAACCCGCTCATCCTGGAAAGGCTGCTCGATGGCCTCCGCGCACTTTGACGTCCCGGCCTCGGCGAAGATCGTGGTGGCCGGCGGCTTCGGGGTCGGCAAGACGACCTTCGTCGGCGCGGTCAGCGAGATCGAGCCGGTGAACACCGACGCGTGGATGACCGCGGAGGCGCTCGGCGTGGACCCCGGTCGTCCGGGGAAGGTCCGCACGACCGTCGCGATGGACTTCGGGCGCGTCTCCCTGTCGACCGGCCTGGTGCTCTACCTGTTCGGCACGCCCGGCCAGCCGCGGTTCTGGCACATGTGGGACGACGTCGCGCGCGGCGCGAGCGCGGCGGTCGTCCTCGTCGACACCCGCGACCTGGAGTCGTCCTTCGCGGCGGTCGACTACTTCGAACGCGACCGCGCGCTGCCGTTCATCGTCGTGGTGAACCTCTTCGACGGCCTGGCGACCCACTCGATGGACAAAGTGAGGGAGGCGCTCCAGATCTCCCCCGACGTGCCCGTCATCGCCGCCGACGTGCGGATGCGGGGCCAGACCGTCAGCGCGCTGGTCACCGCGGTGCAGCACACGCTGCATGCGACCCGTTCCCACTCCCGGTAATCCCCTTCCCCTTTCGGAGCACCCTTTGCGCAAGATCCTCATCATCGGCGCGGGCCAGGCGGGCCTCCAGCTCGCCCTGACGCTGGTGGACCACGGCGGCTACGACGTCACCCTCATGACCGCGCAGACGCCCGAGGAGATCCGCGGCGGCCGGATCACCTCGACGCAGTGCATGTTCCACCCCGCCCTCCAGATCGAGCGGGACGCCGGACTGAACGACTGGGAGGACAAGACGCCCTGGATGGAGGGCCAACGCGTCACGCTCGGCGCCCCCGGCGGGCAGAAGATCCTGGACTTCTACGGCATCTGGGACGCCCCGTCCCAGTCCGTCGACCAGCGCGTGAAGATGGCGGGCTGGCTGGAGCGCCTGGAGCGCTCGGGCGGCAAGGTCGTGCTGCACCCGGTCGCGACGAGCGAGCTGGAGTCCCTGGCGGCGATGTACGACCTCGTCATCGTCGCCGCGGGCAAGGGCCCGCTGGTGGAGCTGTTCGAGCGCGACGACGCCCGCTCGCCCTACGACCACCCGCGCCGCAGCCTCGCCGCGATCTACCTGCACGGGGTGGCGCCGTGGCCGGCGCGTCCGGTGCCGCAGGTCCGCATCAACGCGGTGCCCGGCGTGGGAGAGATGTTCCTGATGCCCGCGCTGACCAACAGCGGGACGTGCGACGCGGTCCTCATCGAGGCGGTGCCCGGCGGCCCGCTCGACGCGTTCACCGACCGGCGCATCACCCCCGACGAGCACCTCACCCGGCTGCGCGCGCTGCTGTCGGAGTGGATGCCCTGGGAGTACGACCTGTTCGCCCAGGCGGAGCCGACGGACGCGAAGGCGACCCTCTACGGCTCCTACGCGCCCTCGGTCAGGCGGCCCGTCGGCCGCGTCGGCGCCCAGAAGGTGCTGGGCATGGCCGACGTGGTCGTGCTGAACGACCCGGCGGCCGGGCAGGGCGCCAACAATGCCGCGCACTGCGCCAAGATCTACCGGGACGCCATCGTCGCGCGCGGCGACCTGCCGTTCGACGAGCGGTGGATGCACGAGACTTTCGAGCGCTACTGGGACTACGCGCAGTGGTCCACCGCGCTCACCAACGCGCTCATCTCCGACGGGCTGCCCGAGCACGTGCAGCAGATCTTCGGCGCGGCGACGCAGGACGACGAGGTAGCGAGCCGCTTCGCGCGGGGCTACTCGGTGCCGCCGAGCCTCGCCGAGTGGTTCTTCGACCCCGCGGCGGCCGGGGCCTACCTGGCCTCCCGGCAGGCGGCCCAGCGGGTCTGACGCCGGCCCGATGGCCGGGCGCCCCGGCGAAGCCGGGTCCTCAAGCGCCCGGCCATCGGGCGGATGGACAAGACCCGATGGCCGGGCGCCCCGGCGGAGCCGGGTCCTCAAGCGCCCGGCCATCGGGACGATGAACAAGGCCATCGGGCCGGACGAACTGTGTGCTGGACCACATGGGTCTTGCGAACCTACACTCGGGCGGATCGAAGACTGAACCGAATTCGGATTCAGAGGAGCCACCGCATTGAAGATCGTCGACCACGGCACCTGGCCGCTCACCCCTGCCGACGAGTCCCTGCACACCCCCGGCGCCGAACCCCTGTGGAACGAGTCCTACTACTACGATTTCGCCGCTCCTGACGGCTCCTACGGGGGCTATGTGAGGCTCGGCCTCTACCCGAACTGGAACCGCGCCTGGTACTGGGCCTGCATCGTCGGGCCCGATCGGGAACCGCTGATCCTCGTTGACGACTTCGCGCCGCTGCCGTCGGAAGGCACCGACCTCAAGACCGAGGCCTACCGGGCGACGCAGACGCTCTCCCCGGACTTCGCCAAGGCGCACATCGTCCTGGACGGCGTCACGGCCTCCGGCACGCGCCTCGCCTTCGACCTCGAATGGACGACGGAAGGCGGCGTCTACCCCTACAAGGACCTCCCGCGCTACGAGGTCCCCTGCAAGGTGACCGGCACCGTCACGGCGGGCGAGGAGGTCATCGCCGTCGACGCCTCCGGGGAACGCGACCACTCCTGGGGCGAGCGCGACTGGTGGGGCGTCAGCTGGCTGTGGACTTCCGGGCGCCTGGACGACGGCACGTACTTCCACGGGATGCAGGCCAACATAGGCATCCCCCTGGCTTGGCCCTGTTTCCAGGTGTCCCCCTCCGGGACCCTGGACCACCTCGACGGCTTCAGCGCCGAGACGGTGTTCGGAGCCGACGATCTGCCTGCGTCGTCCCGTCTGCGGGTGCCGGGCGCGCCGCTCACGGCGGTCCCCTTGGCGTTCGCCTCCGTGGACGTCACGTCGCCGACAGGGCAGGAGGCGGTCTTCCCGCGCGCGTTGTGCCGGTTCACCGCCGACGACGGACGGGTCGGCTACGGCTGGGCGGAATGGCATCAGCCTCCGGCCTGGCGGGACCACGGCTGGTCGTTCCTCGGGGAGGAGCGGTGACGGTCCCCGCGGCGACCGCCGCCGACCTCACCCCCGCCTACCTGACCGGGGCGCTCGGCCTCGACGGCGCCGCGGTCACCGCGGTCGAGTCGGCCCCGATCGGCACCGGCCAGGTCTCCCAGACCCTGCGCCTGACCCTCGCCTACGACAGGCCCGACGCCGGGCCGCGGACGGTCATCGCCAAGATCGCCTCGCCCGACCCGACGAGCCGCTCGGCCGCCAAACTGATCCGCACCTACGAGGTCGAGGCGGGCTTCTACCAGGCGCTCGCCCCTCGCCTGCCCGGGGCGAGCGTCCCGGTGTGCCACTTCGCCGCGCACGACCCGGAGACCGACGACTACACCGTCCTGCTCGAGGACTTCGCTTCCGCGCAGCCCGGCGACCAGCTCGCGGGGCTCGCCACCGCCGACGCGGCCTCGGCCGTGAAGGAGATGGCCGTCCTGCACGCCGCCGTCTGGGAGGACCCCTTCCTCGGCGAGCTGCCCTGGCTGAACCGCGATGACCCCGAGTCCCGCGCCTTCACGGCGGCGCTCGTCACGTCCATGTACGAAGGCTTCCGCGAGCGGTACTCCGAGCGCATTCCGGCCGACGGTCTCGCGCTCATCGAGGAGTTCCTGCCTTCGCTGGAGAAGTACCTCGCGCCCTACGACGCGCCCGCCACGCTCGTCCACGGCGACTTCAGGGCCGACAACCTCCTGTTCGGCCCGGCCCGTCCGGCCGTCCTGGACTGGCAGACGTGCTCCCGGGGCGCGGGCGTCTCGGACCTGGCGTACTTCCTGTCCTCCAGCCTGCCCGCCGATGTCCGCAGAGCGGAGGAGGAGTCACTGGTCCACCTCTACCATGACACCCTCACCGCCGAAGGCGTCTCCTACCCTTGGTCGTCCTGCTGGACGGCGTACCGGCGTCATGCCTTCACCGGCATCGTCATGGCCATCGGCGCCTCGATGCTCGTCGAGCGCACCGAGCGCGGCGACGACATGTTCTGCACCATGACCGTCCGCCACGCCCGGCACGCCGCCGACCTCGACGCCCTCGCCCTCCTGCCCTGACCCCCGGCCCCGCCCGGCTCCCGGGCGGGGCCGTCCCGGTCAGCGGCGGACGGGCACCGGCGAGAAGCGCACGTCGAAGCGAGCCGTGGAATCGCGGGGAAGATCACTAACGCGTCGATCGTCATCAGTCGCCCTGTTCTGGGCACGGCTGAATCCTTAGGGGCGCGGGATGTTGCGCAGGTTGCTGCGGGCCAGATGCAGCATCCGCCCGACGCCGCCGTCCAGCACGAGCTTGCTCGCCGACAGGGCGAAGCCGGTGAGCTGGTCCGCGGTGATCTTGGGCGGGAGCGACAGCGCGGCGGGGTCGGTGACGACGTCGACCAGCGCCGGGCCGGGATGGGCGAACGCCTCCCGCAGCGCCCCGCGCACATCGGCGGGCCGCTCCACCCGGACGCCGAACAGGCCCGCCGCCCGCGCGATCGCCGCGTAGTCGGTGTGCTGGTAGGTCGTGCCGTGCGGGCGCAGCCCGGCGACCATCATCTCCAGGTCGACCATGCCGAGCGCCGAGTTGTCGAACACCACGATCTTCACCGGCAGTTCGTGCTGGACCAGCGACAGCAGATCGCCGAGCAGCATCGACAGACCGCCGTCGCCCGACAGCGACACGACCTGGCGGCCCCGGTCGGCGCACTGCGCGCCCAGCGCGTGCGGCATCGCGTTGGCCATCGACCCGTGCGTGAACGACCCGATGACCCGGCGGAGCCCATTGGGCGTCAGATAGCGCGCGGCCCACACGTTGCACATGCCGGTGTCGACGGTGAAGACCGCGTCGTCGGCGGCGACCTCGTCCAGGACGGACGCCACGTACTCGGGGTGGATGGGCACGTGCTCGTCCACATCGCGCGTGTAGGCGTCCACCACAGAGCCGAGGGCCTCCGCGTGCTTGCGCAGCATCTTGTGCAGGAAAGACGCGTCGGCCTTCTCCGCGACCCGGGGGATGAGCGCGCGCAGGGTCTCCCGGGCGTCGCCCCACACGGCGAGGTCGAGCTTGGACCGCCGCCCCAGCCGCTCCGGGCGCACGTCCACCTGCGCGATGCGCACGTCGTCGGGAAGGAAGGCGTTGTAGGGGAAGTCGGTGCCCAGCAGGAGGAGAAGGTCGGCCTCGTGCATCGCCTCGTAGGCGGCGCCGTACCCCAGCAGGCCCGTCATGCCCACGTCGTAGGGGTTGTCGTACTGGATCCACTCCTTGCCGCGCAGGGAGTGCCCGACGGGGGCCTTCACCTTGTGGGCGAACGCCATGACCTCCGGGTGCGCCCCCGCGGTGCCGCTGCCGCAGAACAGGGTGACGCGCCGGGCGGCGTCCACGAGCCCGGAGAGCGCGTCGAGTTCCTCGTCGGCGGGCCTGATCGACGGCCTGCGCGTCACCAGGGCGAGTTCGGCGCCCCTGACCGGCGCGTCCTGGCCCGCGACGTCGCCGGGCAGCGCCACGACCGCCACGCCGCCCCGGCCGACCGCGTGCTGGATCGCGGTCTGGAGCACCCGCGGCATCTGCGACGGGTGGGCGATCAGCTCGCAGTAGTGGCTGCACTCGGTGAACAGCCGGTCGGGGTGGGTCTCCTGGAAGTAGCCGGTGCCGATCTCGCTGCTCGGGATCTGCGCGGCGATCGCCAGCACCGGCGCCATGCTCCGTTGCGCGTCGTACAGCCCGTTGATCAGGTGCAGGTTCCCCGGCCCGCAGCTCCCCGCGCAGGCCGTCAGCCTCCCGGTGACCTGAGCCTCGGCCGCCGCCGCGAACGCCGCCGTCTCCTCATGCCTGACCTGCACCCACTCGATCCCGTCGGCCCGCCGCACCGCGTCGGTGATCGGATTCAGGCTGTCGCCGACGACCCCGTAGATGCGCTCGACCCCCGCCTGCACGAGGATCGCGATGAACTGCTCAGCAACGGTCTGCCTGGCCATGCGACGTTCCCCCGATCGTCGGCCTCCGGCCCTTCGTCGCTTACCTGCCCTTTCGTCGCTTTCCTATGCGTATGCCGCGTTGTGGCGTCAGGGCCGGGGGAAGAAGTCGGCGAGGATGCCGCCTGCCTCGGTGTGGCGGGTGGCGGCGGGGCTGTCATAGACGACCAGGAGGGAGTCGTCGATGACGGCGATGCCTTCGGCGTGGTCTTCGCCCTGGCCGTGGGGGAGGTCGCCCAGACGGTCCAGGTCGGGCACGAAGGCGGGGGCGGTCGCCCGGACCGCGTCGCGCCAGCGGAAGAGGCGTACGGGGCCGCTCAGGGCCATGGAGGGCCCGGCCAGCACCAGGAGGTCGTCACCGTCGGGGCACAGGTCGCGGATGCCCAGGCCGTCGAGGTCGAGGAAGTGCGTGTGGTAGTGCTCGCCGTTGAGCGCGCGCAGCCGCATTCGTCCGGGGGATTCGGGGTCGGACTCGGGCCAGACCTCGACCAGCGCGGCCCAGCCGCGCAGCACCGGGCCGCGGAACCCCACGTAGATCCGGTCGCCGTGCAGCGCGACGCCCTCGACGTCGACCCCGTTGTCCTTCGACGGGATCGCGAAGAACGGCCCGAGGTGCGGATCGTCGGCGAGGAGTTCGGCGAGCGAGTCGTCGCGGCCGCCGAGCACCTCGGCGCGGCGCCCGTCGGCGGCCTTCCGGACCGGCGTCGGCAGCCCGTCCGCGTCGGTCTCCAAGGGGATCCGCACGAGGATGTACCGGTTCTCCTCGCGCACGACGGTCGCGAGGCGTTTGCGGGACTTGGCCGGTGAATGTCCGAGCTTGACCCGCTTGCGCTTGAGGCTGTGCGACCCGACGGCCCACAGCCAGCCGTCGCCGCTGGCCAGCCCCTCGAGGTCGGCCTCCTCCTCCGGCCCCGCGGGCAGGTCGACGAAGTCGGCGAGCCGGTAGGTGACCTGGCCGTCGTACCCGGTGACCGTGCCGTCCGGGCCGCGCACCTCCGTCAGCCGCTCGATCGTGGCGGTCTCGTCGCCGGCGAGCCACAGGCATCGGCCGTCGTGGCGCACCGCGGACAGGTTGACATGGGTCTCGGCCGCCCGGCTGTCGGTGCCGAAGACGAGCTCGATCTGACGTGCTGCGATCACAGGACGATGCTTCCATACCGAAAAATCAGCGAACAAGCGGTTCGCCCTACTGTTCCGCGCGTCCTTCGTCACCCAGCCGCCCCCGCAGCAGCGCCGCCTGCTCGCGCAACTGCGCGGCCTGGCGCTCCAGCTGCCGGTTCTTGTTGTGCAGTTCGACGAACACCGACACCTTCGCGCGCAGCACCCACGGGTCGAACGGCTTGGAGATGAAGTCCACCGCCCCCGCCTGGTAGCCGCGGAAAGCGTAGTCCGGGTCGCTGTTGACCGCGGTGAGGAAGATGATCGGCACGTCCCGGGTGCGCTTGCGGCGCTTGATGTCGCGCGCCGTCTCGAACCCGTCCATCCCCGGCATGACGACGTCCAGCAGGATCACCGCGTACTCGTCGGTGAGCAGCGCCTTGAGCGCCTCCTCGCCCGACCGCGCGCGCACGAGGTCCTGGTCGAGCGACGACAGGATCGCCTCCAGCGCGATGAGGTTCTCCTCCCGGTCGTCGACCAGCAGGATCTTGACCTTCTCGTTCAGCCGATCGGTCACTCACTCGCCTCCGTGCGCTGGAGCCACGTGCGCATCACGCCCAGCAGATGGTCGACGTCGACGGGCTTGGGCACATAGTCCGACGCGCCGGAGGCCAGGCTGTCCTCCCGGTCCCCCTGCATCACCTTGGCGGTGATGATGACGATCGGCAAGTCCGCGAACTGCGGCATCTCCCGGATGGCCGCGGTCGTGGCGTACCCGTCGAGGCCCGGCATCATCACGTCCATGAGGACCAGCGCCACGTCCGCGTTGTGCTGGAGCACGTCGATCCCGGCCTGCCCGTCCTCGGCGTAGAGGACCTCCATCCCGTAGCCCTCGAGGACGCTCGTGAGAGCGAAGACGTTGCGCACGTCGTCGTCCACGATGAGCACCTTGCGCCCGGTGAGGACCACGTCGTTGTACTCGGCGGGCGCCTCGTCGTCGGGGAGCCCCGCGAGGACGGGCGCGGGAGTCCGCGGCAGGAAGGCGGGCGGGACCGGGGGCAGCGGAGGCAGCGCCTCGGGGATCTGCCCGTCGAACTCCACGGGCAGGTACAGCGAGAACGTCGAGCCCTCGCCGGGCCGGCTCACCACCCGGATCTCGCCGCTGAGCAGCCGCGCGATGTTCCGGCTGATCGACAGGCCGAGGCCGGTGCCGCCGTACCTGCGGCTCGTCGTGCCGTCGGCCTGCTGGAACGCCTCGAAGATGAGCTGGAGCTTGTCCTCGCTGATGCCGATGCCGGTGTCCGCGATCCGGAACGCCAGGAGCCCTTCGGCGCCCTGGAGCGTCGGCGAGGCGACCTCGGACGGGGACGCCTCCTCGATGACGAGCTTGACCTCGCCCTCCTCGGTGAACTTCACCGCGTTCGACAGGAGGTTGCGCAGCACCTGCTGGAGGCGCTGCTCGTCGGCCACCAGCATCTGCGGCGTGCCCGGCTCGATCCGCACGTCGAAGCCCAGCCCCTGGTCGACCGCGAGCGGCCGGAAGGTCGCGTCCACGTACTCCACGAGCCTGCGCAGCTCCAGCGGCTGCGGATGCACGTCCATCTTGCCCGCCTCGACCTTCTCCAGGTCGAGGATGTCGTTGATGAGCTGGAGCAGGTCGGTGCCCGAGTCGTGGATGGTCCGCGCGAACTCGACCTGCTTGGCCGTCAGGTTGCCCTCGCCGTTCTCCGACAGCAGCTTGGCCAGCACCAGCAGGCTGTTCAGCGGCGTGCGCAGCTCGTGGCTCATGTTCGCCAGGAACTCCGACTTGTAGCGCGAGGACACCGCGAGCTGCTCGGCGCGCTCCTCCAGGGTGCGCCGCGCCTGCTCGATCTCGAAGTTCTGGATCTCGATCGCGCGGTTCTGCTTGGCCAGCAGCGCCGCCTTCTCCTCCAGCTCGGTGTTGGAGCGGCGCAGCTCGGCCTGCTGGCGCTGGAGCTCGTCCGAGCGCTCCTGGAGCTCGCGGGTGAGCCGCTGCGACTCCTCCAGCAGCGCCGCCGTCCGCGTGGTGGCGATGATGGCGTTGATCGTGACGCCCATCGTCTCGGTGAACTGGTCGAAGAAGTCCAGGTGGACGTCGGTGAACCCGTCGAACGTGGCGAGCTCGATCACGCCGAGCAGCTGGTGCTCGAACACCACGGGCATGACGATCACGCTCGCGGGAGGCGCCTCGCCCAGCCCCGAGGTGATCCGCAGATAACCCCGCGGCACCTTGTGCACGAGGATCGCGCGGCGCTCCTCGGCGACCTGCCCGACGAGCCCCTCGCCGACCTGGAACCGGCCCCTGCCCTCGCTGCCCGCCGGAAGCCCGTACCCGGCCGTCAGCACCAGCTCGGCGTCCTTGGCGAGGTACAGCGCGCCGAACTGGGCGCCGACGGTCGGCGTCAGCTCGTTGACGATGAGCTGGGCCACCTGGAGCAGGTCGCGGTGGCCCTGCATGAGACCGGTGATGCGGGCCAGGTTGGTCTTCAGCCAGTCCTGCTCCTTGTTCGCCCGCGTCGTCTCCCTGAGGTTGGCCACCATCAGGTTGACGTTGTCCTTCAGCTCCGCGACCTCGCCGCGCGCCGCCACGTCGATCTCCCGCGTGAGGTCGCCGCTGGCCACGCCGGACGCGACCTCGGCGATCGCGCGGACCTGCGTGGTGAGGTTCGACGCGAGTTCGTTGACGCTCTCGGTCAGCCGCTTCCAGGTGCCCGACACGCCCGCGACCTCGGCCTGGCCGCCCAGGCGGCCTTCCGAGCCGACCTCGCGGGCCACTCGGGTGACCTCGGAGGCGAACGACGACAGCGTGTCGACCATCGTGTTGATGGTGGTCTTGAGCTCGAGGATCTCGCCGCGCGCGTCGACGTCGATCTTGCGGGTGAGGTCGCCGTGCGCGACGGCGGTGGTGACCTGCGCGATGTTGCGGACCTGGCCGGTGAGGTTGGTGGCCATGTTGTTGACGTTCTCGGTGAGGTCCTTCCAGACCCCCGAGACGCCCCGTACCTGCGCCTGGCCTCCGAGCCGTCCCTCGGTGCCGACCTCTCGGGCGACGCGGGTGACCTCGTCGGCGAAGGCCGACAGCTGGTCGACCATCGTGTTCAGGGTGAGCTTCAGCTCCAGGATCTCGCCCTGCGCGTCGACGTCGATCTTGCGGGTGAGGTCGCCCTGCGCCACCGCGGTCGCCACCTGCGCGATGCTGCGGACCTGGCCGGTGAGGTTGGTGGCCATGTTGTTGACGTTCTCGGTGAGGTCCTTCCAGACGCCCGAGACGCCGCGTACGTTGGCCTGCCCGCCGAGGTTGCCTTCGGTGCCGACCTCTCGGGCGACGCGGGTGACCTCGTCGGCGAAGGCCGACAGCGTGTCGACCATCGTGTTGACGGTGTCCTTGAGCTCCAGGATCTCGCCCTGCGCGTTCACCGTGATCTTCTTCGACAGGTCGCCGTAGGCCACGGCCTTGGTGACCTGGGCGATGTTGCGCACCTGGTAGGTCAGGTTCGTCGCCATGAAGTTGACGTTGTCGGTGAGGTCCTTCCAGACGCCCGAGACGCCGCGCACCTGGGCCTGCCCGCCGAGGTTGCCTTCGGTGCCGACCTCTCGGGCGACGCGGGTGACCTCGTCGGCGAAGGCGGAGAGCTGGTCGACCATCGTGTTCAGGGTGAGCTTCAGCTCCAGGATCTCGCCCTGCGCGTCGACCGTGATCTTCCGGCTCAGGTCGCCCTTCGCCACCGCGGTGGCCACGCCCGCGATGCCGCGCACCTGGCTCGTCAGGTTCGACGCCATGTTGTTGACGTTGTCGGTGAGGTCCTTCCAGACCCCCGACACCCCGCGTACGTTGGCCTGGCCTCCGAGCCGTCCCTCGGTGCCGACCTCTCGGGCGACGCGGGTGACCTCGTCGGCGAAGGCCGACAGCTGGTCGACCATCGTGTTGACCGTGAGCTTCAGCTCCTGGAGCTCGCCCGCGGCCTCGACCGTCACCTGGCGGGTCAGGTCGCCCTTGGCCACCGCGGTCGTCACCACGGCGATGTCGCGGACCTGCGCCGTCAGCCGCCCGGCCATCGTGTTCACCGCGCTGGTGACGTCCCGCCAGCGGCCCGACATCCCGCGCAGCGACGCCTGCCCGCCCAGCCGGCCCTCGATGCCGACCTCGCGCGCGACCTGCGTCACCTCGGAGGTGAACTCGTCGAGCTGATCGACCATCAGGTTCACCGAGCGGGCCATCCGCAGCAGCTCGCCGCGCAGCTGCCGGCCGCCCCAGCGCAGCTCGACCTTCTGCGACAGGTCGCCCGACGCGACCGCCTCCACGACCCTGGCCATCGCCGTCGACTGGCCCGTCAGCGTGTCCAGCAGGGCGTTCGTGGCGTCCACCGAGCCCGCCCACGACCCGACGCCCGTGCCCTGCGCCAGCCTCTCCTCGATCCGGCCCTCACGCGACACCTCCTTGCGCACCCGCACGAGCTCGTGGTGCTGGTGCGCGGCCCGCTCCCGGATCTGGTCCACCAGCAGCATCCCGGCCGCGATCGCGCCGTCGGCCCCCGCCACGGGCGCCGCGTGCTCCCGGAAGTCCCCATCGCGCAGCCGGGTCAGCGCCAGCAGCAACGGCTCCAGATCGGCGTCGCTGTACCGGGGGTTCCGGTCGAGCCGTGAATCCAAAGCGGTGGTCCGAGGCATAGGCTGAAGCTCCTAAGAAGTCCAGTTAGGCAGTCTGCCACTGATCGAGTCGACGACGGGACCGAACCATGACGACATCGGCGGAACTCGCCGACCGGACCTGGCGCGGATGGATGACCTACGTCGCCGAGGCCAGCGAACTGCTCGCCGGGACCCTCGACCCCGGCGGAATCGTCGCCCTCACCGCGCAGATCGTCGTGCCCCGTCTGGCCGACTGGTGTGCCGCCTACACCACCGAAAGTACGTCGCCGGTGTACGTATGGCATACCGATGAGGACCAGTCCGACGCGCTCAAAGAGCGGCTGGCGGCCGAAGGCCGCCCCGCGGAGGGGCCGCCCGTGCCCTGGGGGAACACGGATCTCGCCTGCACGATACCCCTGGTCGCGCGCGGTAGGACCCTCGGCGCGATCTGCGTCGGGCGTGCCGTCAAGTTCCCGCCCGACCACTACGACCTGGCCGAGGAGATCGTCCGGCGCGCCGCGCTCTCCCTCGACAACGCGCTCCTGTACGCCGCGCAGAAGGCGACGAGCCTCGCCCTGCAGCGCAGCCTCCTGCCTCCGGAGCTGCCCGACCTCCCCGGCTTCGACCTCGCCGTCGGGTACCGCCCCGCGGGCGAGGGCGTCGAAGTGGGAGGCGACTTCTACGACGTGTTCTCGGCCCCGCCCGGCCCCGACGGCGAGGCCCGCTGGCGCTTCGCCATCGGCGACGTGTGCGGCACCGGCCCCGAGGCCGCGGCGGTCACCGGCCTCGCCCGGCACGCCCTGCGGATCCTCGGCGGCGAGGGGATGGCCCTGCCCGACGTCGTCGGCCGGCTCAACCAGCTGATCATCGACGAGGGCAGCCGCGGAAAGCTCCTCACCCTCCTGCACGGCGAGCTGACCGCATCCGGCGCCCTCACCCTCGTGTGCGCCGGGCATCCGCCGCCCCTGATCCTCGCCCCCGACGGCACGGTCACCGACCCGGCCACGCCCCAGCCGCTCCTCGGCGTCATCGACGAGATCGAGTTCACCGCCGACGTCCTGGAGCTCAGGCCCAACCACGTCCTGTTCTCCTGCACCGACGGCGTCACCGAGCGCCGCGACGGAGACGTCCTGCTGGGCGACGGAGACGGCCTGGAGCGTCTCCTGTCGTCCTGCGCGGGCCTCAGCGCGGGCGCGGTCGCCGCGGCCGTGGAACGGGCGGTCGACGGCTTCTCCGCCGAAGCGGGCCATGACGATATGGCGATCGTGGTTCTGCGCGCCAACCGCTGAAGGGATATGTTGGTGCCGTGGGTTTGGCCTTGCAGACGACACGCACCGACGACCGGGCACTGGTGACCGCGCGCGGCTCGATCGACCTGCACTCCTCCGAGAGCCTGCGCGGCTGTCTGGTGGAGCTGGTCGACGCCGGGCACACCGAGATCGTGCTGGATCTCACCGCCGTGGACTTCTGTGACTCCTCGGGGCTGAACGTGCTGGTGCGGGCCTATAAGCACGCCCGCGCCGTCAACGCGGCGCTCACCGTCACCGGCGCTTATGGGCGCGTGGAGAACGTGCTCCGCACCACCGGCCTGGATCGTTTCCTCATCCGCCAGAGCTGACCTGAGGAGGCATCCGCATGCCGACGACGGAGACCAGCCTTCGCGCCGCGCCGAGTACCGAGGCGGTCGAGCTGACCCGGCGGCTAGCCGCGCGCACCATGCGGTCGTGGAATCTGCTCAAGGCCGAGGAAGCGGTCACCGCGATCGTCGCCGAACTCGTCGCCAACGTCGTGCAGCACGCCTGCACCCCGCTGGAGCTGCGGCTCGCGCTGCTCGACGGCAAAGTGCGCATCGAGGTCCGCGACCGCGACGACAGGCTGCCGGTTCCCAGGACCGCCGACATCCTCGCCGAAGGCGGCCGCGGCATGTTCCTCGTGGAGGTCTACTCCACCCGCTGGGGCGCCGAGGGCGCGCCCGGCGGCGGGAAGGTCGTGTGGGCCGAGGTCGATGTCGACGGCGACCCGGGCCCACACGGTCCACACCTCAGCCGCGGTACATCTCCGCGACCATGAAGGCCAGGTCGAGCGACTGCTGCCGGTTCAGGCGCGGGTCGCAGGCCGTCTCGTAGCGCTCGTGCAGGTCGCTCTCGGCGATCTCGTGCGCGCCGCCCACGCACTCGGTGACGTCGTCGCCGGTGAACTCCAGGTGGACGCCGCCCGGGTGGGTGCCGAGCGCCCGGTGCACCTCGAAGAAGCCCGCGACCTCGTCCACGACGTCGTTCAGATGCCGCGTCTTGTGGCCGGAGGGCGCCTCGAAGGTGTTGCCGTGCATCGGGTCGCAGATCCACGCGATCGGCGCGCCGGACCGGGTGACCTTCTCGACGAGCTCCGGCAGCACCTCGCGGATCTTGCCGGCGCCCATGCGGGTGATGAACGACAGCCGTCCCGGCTCGCCCTCGGGGTTCAGCTTGTCGATCAGCGCGAGCGCGTCGTCCGCGGTGGTGGTCGGGCCGAGCTTGACGCCGATCGGGTTCTTGATGTGGCGCAGGAACTCCACGTGCGCGCCGTCGATCTGACGGGTGCGCTCGCCGATCCACAGGTAGTGCGCGGACACGTCGTACGGGTCGCCGGTGCGCGCGTCGATCCGGGTCAGCGCCCGCTCGTAGTCCAGCAGCAGCGCCTCGTGGCTGGAGAAGAAGTCGACCTCGGAGAACTCCTCCGGCTCGATCCCGCACGCCTTCATGAACGCCATCGCGCGGTCGATCTCGGCCGCCAGCAGGTCGTAGCGGCGCCCGGCGGGGCTCGCCGCGACGAAGTCCTGGTTCCAGGCGTGGACCTGCCGCAGGTCGGCGTAGCCGCCCTTGGTGAACGCGCGGGTGAGGTTCAGCGTGGTCGCCGCCGAGAAGTAGGCCCGCAGCAGCCGCTTGGCGTCGTTGCGCCGGGACTCGGGGGTGAACTCGAGGCCGTTGACCATGTCGCCGCGGTAGGCCGGGAGGGTCACGTCGCCGCGGGTCTCGGTCGGCTTGGAGCGCGGCTTGGCGAACTGGCCGGCCATGCGGCCGATCTTCACCACCGGGACACGCCCGGCGTAGGTGAGGACCACGGCCATCTGGAGCAGGGTCTTGATCTTGTTGCGGACGGCGTCGGCGCTCGACCCCTCGAAGGTCTCCGCGCAGTCGCCGCCCTGGAGCACGAACGCCTCGCCCCGGGTGACGGCGCCCAGTCTCTCCTTGAGCTGGTCGCACTCACCGGCGAACACCAGCGGCGGCTGGGCCGCGAGCTCGGCGGTGACCGCGTCGAGTTCCGCCGGGTCGGCCCACTCCGGCTGCTGAAGTGCTGTCAGTTTCCGCCAGGCGTCGAGGTCGGGCGGCGGGGTGCTCTGAGTGCTCACCGCCCCAGGTTAGATCAGGGTCGGCGTGCTCGTCACGGCGGCGCTACGCCGCA
The DNA here is from genome assembly GCF_003751225.1 of Actinocorallia herbida. NCBI lineage: Bacteria > Bacillati > Actinomycetota > Actinomycetes > Streptosporangiales > Thermomonosporaceae > Actinocorallia > Actinocorallia herbida. The sequence continues at coordinate 6,753,604 of NZ_RJKE01000001.1, read as the reverse complement.
GCGGCGGTCTTGGCCTCGACATGGCGCTCCAGGGTCGAGTCGAGCACGAGCTGGCGGAGCCGCCGCAGCGACCGGTCGGTGATCTGGCGCACCCGGTTGTGGCTCAGCCCGTACCGCGCGCCGATCTGGGCGTAGGACTGCGGCTCGCCGTTGTCCATGCCGAACCTGGCGCGCAGGATCGCCTGCTCCCTGGCCGGAAGGCGCTCGAGCATCTTGGCCAGGCCGTCCAGGTCGTCGGCGGCCACCACCTCGGTCTCGGGGGTGATCGCGTCCGGGTCCTGGAGCAGGGTGCCCATCGGGGTCTCGCCCTCGTCGTCCACGCTGGCGTCGAGGCTCGCCGGGTCGCGCCGCCAGCCGAGCAGCTCGTCGACGTGCTCGGGACTGGTGTCCAGCGCGCCGGCCAGCTCGTCGCGGTTCGGGTCCCGGCCCAGCTCACGGCCCAGGGTCCGCTCCGCGCGACGCAGCCTGGAGAGCTCCTCCTCGACGTGAACGGGCAGCCGGATGGCGCGCGCGGTGTGGCTGAGCCCCCGCCCGATCGCCTGCCGGATCCACCAGGTCGCGTAGGTGGAGAACTTGTAGCCGCGCCGATAGTCGAACTTCTCCACCGCGCGCATCAGCCCGAGGTTGCCCTCCTGGATCAGGTCGATCAGGGGAAGCGACTCCGTGGGGTACTTGCGGGCGATCGAGACGACCAGCCGGAGGTTGGCCTCCACGAAGCGCTGTTTGGCCACCAGGCCCTGCTCGGCGACCTGCTGGAGCTCCTCCAGCTTGACGCCTTCGGGCAGCGCTTCGCCGTCGATCAGCACGCCGTCGATCAGCTGCTGGGCGAAGAGCCCTGCTTCGATGGCCTTGGCCAGCTCGACCTCTTCGACCGCGTCGAGGAGGGGGCGGCGCCCGATCCTGTCGAGGTAGGCGCCGACGAGGTCCTTGTCGGGGGTGTCCACTGTCGCGCCACGAGTTGCAGCCATCCCGGCCCTTCTCTGCTTCTGGGTTCCCTACACTGCCAACGTTAATTACGGCTCTGTGATTCCCGTTTTCGTCAGGGAATAGCCAAGTGCCGTACCGCTGCTCTACGGGGTGCCCACTGACAGGGCCTTCCAATACCGCCCAGAACGGGAGAACACACCATGGCGACGGTTCAGCTGACCGAGGCCACCTTCGACGAGGTGGCGCAGCGCGACGGCATCGTGCTGATCGACTTCTGGGCCTCGTGGTGCGGCCCGTGCGTCCGGTTCGCCCCAGTGTACGAAAAGGTGGCCGGCAAGCACGAGGACATCACCTTCGGCAAGGTCGACACCGAGGCGGAGGAGGCGCTCGCCGCCCGCTTCGAGGTGCGGTCCATCCCGACGATCATGGCCGTGCGCGACGGCGTCATCGTCTACGCCGAGCCCGGCGCGCTCCCCGAGGACGCCCTGGAGGACATCATCCGCCAGGTTCGCGACCTCGACATGGCCGACGTCAAGAAGCGCCTCGCCGAAGGCTGAGGACCCCGGGCGGGCCGAGCACGCCGGGACGTCCTGCGGGAGAAGACCACGTAGGACGGCCCTAGCCTTGTCGACGTGCTGAGCGACGTCGTTGACCTCCTGGCCTGTCCGATCTGCGCGGACGGCCTCGCCTTGGACGGGCGGACGCTGCGCTGCCCGTCCCGGCACTCCTTCGACGTCGCCAAGCAGGGCTACGTCAGCCTGCTTCCGGGCGGCGCCCACACCGGCACCGCCGACACCGCGGCCATGGTCGCCGCCCGCGCGGACTTCCTCGACGCCGGCCACTACGCGCCCCTCGCCACGGCGCTCGCCGGGCTCGCCTCCGGCACCGTCGTCGACGCGGGCGCCGGGACCGGCCACTATCTGGCCGCCTGCCTCGGCGACCGCTCGGACGCCGGCTCCTCGGGCCTGGCGCTGGACCTGTCCAAGCACGCGATGCGCCGCGCCGCCCGGATCCACCCCCGGGTGGGCGCCGTCGTGGCCGACCTGTGGAAGCCGCTGCCCGTACGCGACGCGGTGGCCGACACCCTCCTCAACGTCTTCGCTCCCCGGAACGCCCCCGAGTACCGCAGGATCCTGCGCCCCGGAGGCCGCCTTCTCGTCGTGACCCCGGCCCCCGACCATCTGGCCGAACTCGTCGGTCCCCTCGGGCTGCTTTCCGTCGACCCCCGCAAGGACGAACGCCTCGCCGAGTCACTGCACGGCTCGTTCACCCCCGCCGACGCGACGGAGATCACGATCCCGCTGACGCTCACCCCGGACGAGGCGGTCACGCTCGTCGCGATGACCCCCAGCGCGCACCACATCCCCGAGGGCGCCCTTCGCACCCGTCTGCCGGACGCCGACACCGTCACCGCCACGGCGCACGTACGGATCGGCGTCTACGAACCCGTCTGACCCCGTGGTCCCCGGGGCCGCGCCTCGCCCCGGGGACGAGCCGCCTCAGGCCCGCGCTATCTCCAGGAGCACGTCGGCGACGGCCCGGGGTTCGGTGAGCATGAGGTCGTGGCCCGTGTCGATGTCCCACAGCCTGCCCTCGGCGCGCGCCTCGGCGATCAGCTCGGGGCCGCGGGTGGGGATCGTCGAGGTGCAGACGACATGGAACTGCGGGATCGCGCGGAACGCCGCCTCGTCGGTGAGCGTCAGCGGCTGCTCGAAGCACTTCCACGGGTGGCCGGTGAGCCTGTCGTCCATCCACGCCACGGTCTCGGGATCGGTCACGCCGTAGAAGGCGCCCGCGCCCGGCGCGGGGAGCAGTACGAGCTCCACGCCGTTCACCACCTCGCCGAACGGCCGCGTGCTCTCGATGATCGGCCCCGCCACGTCGACGAGCGACTCGCCCGCGGCGGGGGTCGCCGCGTCGAGGTAGACCAGCTTCCCGACCCGGTCCGCCGCGCGGTCCGCGGCGCCGGTCACCACCATCCCGCCGTAGCTGTGCCCGACGAGGACGACATCGCGCAGGTCCTCGGCGTGCAGCAGCGCGCGGACGTCTTCGATGTGCAGGTCGAGGTCCACGTGCGGCCCGACCAGGTGGGCGCGGTCGGCGAGCCCGGTCAGGCTCGGCGCGTGCACCTCGTGCCCCGCCTCCCGCAGCAGCCGCGCCACCGGCCGGTAGCACCATCCGCCGTGCCCGCCCCCGTGCACCAACACATACGTGGCCACAGCCGCCTCCCGGGTTCTATGAGAACGCCATACTCTCCACCGAGAACCACAATTTCAACAGATCGGGAACGCCTGGCGCATCGCGGAACCGCTTCACCGTGTACTGCGGGCCAGCTCCAGTACGAGCTGGGGAACCTCGCCGGGAGAAGCGGTCGGAGGGTGGGGCAGCCGGGTGAGGTCATAGACGAAGGACAAGGAGACCGAGCGGATGAGCGCGTTGAGCAGAAGGCTCTGGAGAGACTGACCGGCCCTCAGCCAAGACTGCGGGCCGTCCGAGGCGGCGGTGAGGACCGCGGTCCGGGGGCCGCCGCTCTGCGGGAGCAGGTGGAGGGTGGTGCCCTCCAGCCTGGCCGCTTCGGTGAGTTCCTGGAGGACGGGTACGGGGGGGTGCTGGTCCCCGTAGGGGTGCCGCATGGGGAGGGGTTGAAGGCTCGCCGCGTAGAGAAGGCGCTCCTCCGGACGCGACCGGTGCGGGCCCGTCAGCCGGAGCGTGGCCAGGAGCGTCGGGTGACCGCGGTCGGGCAGGAGGCGCACGGCGGTCGCGCAGCCGACCTGTGCGGCGGACAGGCGGAGGTTGTAGAGGGCTGCGCCCGCGCTCAGGTGAAGGGCGCGGCCCCGGGGATCGGCCCCGGCGGGGATGCGCGACCTGTCGGCGTGGACCTCGACCGCGCCGGGGAGCGCGACGAGCCGGGCGCCCCGGATCTCGGGGAGCGCGGGGGCCAGCGCTCCGGCGACCACGAAACGGCTGGCGTTCCGCTCGTTGAGCGCGCCCGCGACGGCCGCCGACGACACCGCGACCCCTCTCCCCGCCGGACCGACGTCCGCACGGACCCGGATGACGGCACCACGCGGGTCCGGCCCGCGCCGAGGTCATCGCGATGTACTCGCCCTGTCCCCGGGCACCTGGTCCACGGGACGAGGCAGAAGGTACAGAATCGGATGTGTCGGGCGCCACCCTCCGCTGGTTTGACCCATCGGGCGGGGCTGCGTAAGCTCAGCGAGCCGATCCGGAAAAACCTGTGCGAGCCTTGCCGTTCGCGGGTTACTCTGGTCCGGTCGGCCCGTTTGCGGGGATGCAGGACGCCGAGAGGCGGCCGGCCCCGGTGGGACTCCACTCCAGTACGAAATCGCGAACTCTTCGTAGTTCGGGGTTGCTGCTGCGTGTGGGAAATGGGCTGAAGTGTGAAAACGGCGGAAAACGCGCCGGTTTGACACTCCGAAAGGACCTGCTAAATTAGAGACATCGCCGCAAGGGAAACGCCGAAAGGCGCGGAACGAACGGCGAGTCCGTTTCTTGAGAACTCAACAGCGTGCTAAAAGTCAGTGCCAAATTAGGCCAGGACTTCGGTTCTGGTCATCCTCGTCTGAGGATTTCTTTGAGGCAATCGACAAGGTCAGCCAAGACCTTGTTCTTGCCAGTTTCAACACCACAAGGTTTGGCTCCTGCTTCGGTGGGGGTCGTTTTGACCTTAATGGAGAGTTTGATCCTGGCTCAGGACGAACGCTGGCGGCGTGCTTAACACATGCAAGTCGAGCGGAAAGGCCCTTCGGGGTACTCGAGCGGCGAACGGGTGAGTAACACGTGAGCAACCTGCCCCCGACTCTGGGATAAGCCCGGGAAACTGGGTCTAATACCGGATACGACACCGATCGGCATCGGTTGGTGTGGAAAGTTTTTCGGTTGGGGATGGGCTCGCGGCCTATCAGCTTGTTGGTGGGGTAGTGGCCCACCAAGGCGACGACGGGTAGCCGGCCTGAGAGGGCGACCGGCCACACTGGGACTGAGACACGGCCCAGACTCCTACGGGAGGCAGCAGTGGGGAATATTGCACAATGGGGGAAACCCTGATGCAGCGACGCCGCGTGCGGGATGACGGCCTTCGGGTTGTAAACCGCTTTCAGCAGGGACGAATCAAGACGGTACCTGCAGAAGAAGCGCCGGCTAACTACGTGCCAGCAGCCGCGGTAATACGTAGGGCGCAAGCGTTGTCCGGAATTATTGGGCGTAAAGAGCTCGTAGGCGGCTTGTCGCGTCGGGTGTGAAAGCCCACGGCTTAACCGTGGGTCTGCATCCGATACGGGCAGGCTAGAGGCAGGTAGGGGAGAACGGAATTCCCGGTGTAGCGGTGAAATGCGCAGATATCGGGAGGAACACCGGTGGCGAAGGCGGTTCTCTGGGCCTGTACTGACGCTGAGGAGCGAAAGCGTGGGGAGCGAACAGGATTAGATACCCTGGTAGTCCACGCCGTAAACGTTGGGCGCTAGGTGTGGGGACCTTCCACGGTTTCCGCGCCGCAGCTAACGCATTAAGCGCCCCGCCTGGGGAGTACGGCCGCAAGGCTAAAACTCAAAGGAATTGACGGGGGCCCGCACAAGCGGCGGAGCATGTTGCTTAATTCGACGCAACGCGAAGAACCTTACCAAGGCTTGACATCGCCGGAAAACTCGCAGAGATGCGGGGTCCTTTTGGGCCGGTGACAGGTGGTGCATGGCTGTCGTCAGCTCGTGTCGTGAGATGTTGGGTTAAGTCCCGCAACGAGCGCAACCCTCGTTCCATGTTGCCAGCACGTAATGGTGGGGACTCATGGGAGACTGCCGGGGTCAACTCGGAGGAAGGTGGGGATGACGTCAAGTCATCATGCCCCTTATGTCTTGGGCTGCAAACATGCTACAATGGCCGGTACAGAGGGCTGCGATACCGCAAGGTGGAGCGAATCCCTTAAAGCCGGTCTCAGTTCGGATTGGGGTCTGCAACTCGACCCCATGAAGTCGGAGTCGCTAGTAATCGCAGATCAGCAACGCTGCGGTGAATACGTTCCCGGGCCTTGTACACACCGCCCGTCACGTCACGAAAGTCAGCAACACCCGAAGCCCGTGGCCCAACCCGCAAGGGAGGGAGCGGTCGAAGGTGGGGCCGGCGATTGGGACGAAGTCGTAACAAGGTAGCCGTACCGGAAGGTGCGGCTGGATCACCTCCTTTCTAAGGAGCACGAGCTCAAACAGACCGGGCCACAAGGTCCGGCAGATAGAGCTGCTCGTTAGTTCGTGGAGCACTGACTATTCGGTCGACCCCGGTCGCCGCATCGCAAGTACTCCCCTTCGGGGAGTGGAACGGGATGTCTCTGGGGGTCGAGGTCGATCGAGCACGCTGTTGGGTCCTGAAGAAACGGGCGACCGTGTCTTCGGATACCGCGGGCCGGGCCGCGAGCCCCCATTTTGTGGGGGTTTCTCAACGTCTGGCGCCGTCTGTTTTTTGAGAACTGCACAGTGGACGCGAGCATCTTAAGCAATTAAGAGCCTGAAATATCTGTTGCCGGACCCGTTGGGGTTCGGCGTCTGCAGAGTTTTTCAGTTCACATCTATGTCTTGGTATGGGCCAATTGTGTTTGGTCAAGTTTTTAAGGGCATACGGTGGATGTCTTGGCATCAGGAGCCGATGAAGGACGTGGGAGCCTGCGATATGCCTCGGGGAGTCGGCAACCAGACTTTGATCCGGGGATTTCCGAATGGGGAAACCTGGCACCTTTCATGGGGTGTCGCCGCCTGCTGAATGTATAGGCAGGTTGGTGGGAACGCGGGGAAGTGAAACATCTCAGTACCCGCAGGAAGAGAAAACAATAGTGATTCCGTGAGTAGTGGTGAGCGAAAGCGGAAGAGCCTAAACCGATCGTGTGTGATAGCCGGCGGGCGTTGCACGGTCGGGGTTGTGGGACCATCCCGTTGCCTCCGCTGGGGTAGCAAAGAGTTACAAAATCTCGTGGTAGTCGAACGGCATGGGAAGGCCGACCGTAGACGGTGAGAGTCCGGTAGACGAAATTGCGAGGTCTCTTGGGTGTGTTCCCGAGTAGCACGGAGCCCGTGAAATTCCGTGTGAATCTGCCACGACCACGTGGTAAGGCTGAATACTCCCTGATGACCGATAGCGGACAAGTACCGTGAGGGAAAGATGAAAAGTGCCCCGGTGAGGGGTCGTGAAATAGTACCTGAAACCGTGTGCCTACAAGCCGTCAGAGCGTCTCCAGTGGCTTTTGCTGCTGTCCGTGATGGCGTGCCTTTTGAAGAATGAGCCTGCGAGTTATGGTGTGTGGCGAGGTTAACCCGTGTGGGGGAGCCGTAGCGAAAGCGAGTCTGAATAGGGCGAACTTTAGTCGCATGCTGTAGACCCGAAGCGGAGTGATCTAGCCATGGGCAGGTTGAAGCGCCGGTAAGACGGTGTGGAGGACCGAACCCACCAGGGTTGAAAACCTGGGGGATGACCTGTGGTTAGGGGTGAAAGGCCAATCAAACTCCGTGATAGCTGGTTCTCCCCGAAATGCATTTAGGTGCAGCGTCGTATGTTTCTCGCCGGAGGTAGAGCTACTGGATGGCCGATGGGCCCTACAAGGTTACTGACGTCAGCCAAACTCCGAATGCCGGTGAGTGAGAGTACGGCAGTGAGACTGCGGGCGATAAGGTTCGTAGTCGAGAGGGAAACAGCCCAGATCATCGACTAAGGCCCCTAAGCGTGTGCTAAGTGGGAAAGGATGTGGAGTTGCGATGACAACCAGGAGGTTGGCTTAGAAGCAGCCACCCTTGAAAGAGTGCGTAATAGCTCACTGGTCAAGTGATTCCGCGCCGACAATGTAGCGGGGCTCAAGCACACCGCCGAAGTCGTGGCAATCAGTCTTATGGCTGGTTGGGTAGGGGAGCGTCGTGCAGCCGGTGAAGCCGCAGCGTGAGCTAGTGGTGGAGGCTGTACGAGTGAGAATGCAGGCATGAGTAGCGAATGAGCAGTGAGAAACTGCTCCGCCGGATGACCAAGGGTTCCTGGGGCAGGCTAATCCGCCCAGGGTAAGTCGGGACCTAAGGTGAGGCCGACAGGCGTAATCGATGGACAACGGGTTGATATTCCCGTACCCGCTGGTACGCGCCAACGCTGAACCAGTTGATGCTAACCACGCAAGCCGCCCAGCGGATCCTTCGGGTGAAGTTGGTGTCGGGGAGTCTGGGATCCGATTCTGTAGTAGGTGAGCGATGGGGTGACGCAGGAGGGTAGCTCAGCCCGGGCGATGGTTGTCCCGGGGTAAGGATGTAGGGCGAGGGATAGGCAAATCCGTCTCTCATGTGCCTGAGATCTGATGCCGAGCCGTTTTAGGCGAAGTGAGTGATCCCATGCTGCCGAGAAAAGCCTCTAGTGAGTGTACCGGCGGCCCGTACCCCAAACCGACTCAGGTGGTCAGGTAGAGAATACCAAGGCGATCGGGTGAACTGTGGTTAAGGAACTCGGCAAATTGCCCCCGTAACTTTGGGAGAAGGGGGGCCTTGAATGGTGATGGGACTTGCTCCTTGAGCTGTTCGGGGTCGCAGATACCAGGGGGAAGCGACTGTTTACTAAAAACACAGGTCCGTGCGAAGTCGTAAGACGCTGTATACGGACTGACGCCTGCCCGGTGCCGGAACGTTAAGAGGACCGGTTAGACCCGTGAGGGTCGAAGCTGAGAATCTAAGCGCCGGTAAACGGCGGTGGTAACTATAACCATCCTAAGGTAGCGAAATTCCTTGTCGGGTAAGTTCCGACCTGCACGAATGGCGTAACGACTTCCCCGCTGTCTCAACCACAGGCCCGGCGAAATTGCACTACGAGTAAAGATGCTCGTTACGCGCAGCAGGACGGAAAGACCCCGGGACCTTCACTATAGCTTGGCATTGGTGTTTGGAATGGCTTGTGTAGGATAGGTGGGAGACTGTGAAGTCCGGACGCTAGTTCGGGTGGAGTCATTGGTGAAATACCACTCTGGTTGTTTCGAATGTCTAACCCGCGCCCCTTATCGGGGTGGGGGACAGTGCCTGGTGGGTAGTTTAACTGGGGCGGTTGCCTCCCAAAGAGTAACGGAGGCGCCCAAAGGTTCCCTCAGCCTGGTTGGTAATCAGGTGGCGAGTGCAAGGGCACAAGGGAGCTTGACTGTGAGACCGACGGGTCGAGCAGGAGCGAAAGCTGGGCCTAGTGATCCGGCACCTACGTGTGGAAGTGGTGTCGCTCAACGGCTAAAAGGTACCCCGGGGATAACAGGCTGATCTTCCCCAAGAGTCCATATCGACGGGATGGTTTGGCACCTCGATGTCGGCTCGTCGCATCCTGGGGCTGGAGTAGGTCCCAAGGGTTGGGCTGTTCGCCCATTAAAGCGGCACGCGAGCTGGGTTTAGAACGTCGCGAGACAGTTCGGTCCCTATCCGCTGCGCGCGTAGGAGTCTTGCGAGGATCTGTCCCTAGTACGAGAGGACCGGGACGGACGGACCTCTGGTGTGCCAGTTGTTCTGCCAAGGGCACGGCTGGTTGGCTACGTTCGGAAGGGATAACCGCTGAAAGCATCTAAGCGGGAAACCTGCCTCTAGATGAGGACTCCCTCCACCTTACGGTGGGTAAGGCCCCCAACAGACTATTGGGTTGATAGGCCGGAGATGGAAGCACTGCAAGGTGTGGAGTCGACCGGTACTAATAGGCCGAGTGACTTGCCTACAACACATCCATGCTGCAAGACGTAACATGTGTGCTCGCGTCCCTGTGCGGTTCCCGGAAAACAGCCGGCCGAACCGCAACACAAATAAGAGAATACTTTCGCTGACCGTTTGTGTCCGCGAGCTGAGGCTTGCGGCGGTTATGGCGGAGGGGAAACACCCGGTCCCATCTCGAACCCGGAAGTTAAGCCCTCCAGCGCCGATGGTACTGCACGGGAGACTGTGTGGGAGAGTAGGACACCGCCGCAATTGTTGTGAGGAAAGGCCCCGAACCACAGGTTCGGGGCCTTTCCGCATTTCATCGCCGATCGGATCGGTGCGCCATGCGCTCGCGGCGCTGCCGGGTGAGTCCGGCGTCGAGCCCGAGCGCCCTTTCCAGGGGGTCTCCCTCATTCGGGGGAGGCGGTCATCGGTCGGCCGCACGACCGGTGAGGCCGGTGGGTCAGGCCTTCATGAGAAGTTCGTCGGTGGCCAGGCGGATCAGGCGGTCGCCGTCGATGTCGTGGCCCAGGCCGGGTTGGGCCAGGGGGACGGCGACGACGCCGCCGGTGGAGCGCAGTGGCGGGGTGAGGTATTCGGGGCCGCCGACGAATTCGGTGATGTCACTGGGGAGGGAGCAGCCGGGGAGGCTGGCCAGGGCGACCGAGGCCGCCTTTCCGATGCCGAAGACGCCGGAGCCGCCGCACCAGATGTCCCAGCCGGAGGCGTAGGCGAGGTCGTGGGCGGCGCGGGCGGCGGTGAGGCCGCCGAGGGTGCCCACCCGGAGGCTCAGGGCGCGCCCGGCGTCCAGGTCGATGGCGGCCTGGAGCGCGGCGAGGTCGGTGATGTCGGGGGCGACCGCGGCGCGGACGGCGCGTTGCAGCCGGGCGTGCGGCGCCAGGTCGGCGAAGGGGCGTTCGATGGCGACGAGGTCGTAGCCGTCGAGTGCCTCGAGCGCGTCGAGGTGTTCGGGGGAGTCGGTGTAGGAGCGGTTGCCGTCGACCTGGAGGGCGAGGGCGGGATAGGCCTCGCGGACGGTGCGCAGAGGCTCGATGTCCCAGCCGGGCTTGACCTCGAGGGTGATCCGGCTGAATCCGCCGCCGATGTACCGGTTGACGAGGGTCGGCAGGATGTCCGGTGTCGCCTGGAGGGGGATGCGGGCGCCGGTGACGACCGAGGTGCGGGTGCCGCCGAGCGCGTGCGCGACGGGCACACGGTGGAGGCGCCCCCACAGGTCCCAGGCGGCGATCTCGGTGGCGGCGGTGGCACGGGGCCCGCCTAGCGCTCGGAGGCCGCCGAGGTCTTCGGGGTGGTCCCAGTCGAGGCGCAGGAGCGCCGGGCCGATGCGTTCGCGCAGGTCGGCCCAGGTCTCGTCGTCGAGGAGGGCGCATTCGCCCCAGCCGACGGTCCCGTCGTCGGCGGTGAGCCGGACGAGGACGCTCTCAGGGCGCCGCCCGCGGTGCAGGGCGACGCGAAAGGCCCGGAATTCCCGGATCGACGGCACAGGTCACCCCTCTCGACGGCGTTGTCTTCCCGCCCATGATCTCATGCCGACCCCCGCCCCTCGTGAACCAAGCAAGTGCTTGGTAAGCTGCCCGGCATGACGGTTCCCCAGTACCCGGCCCCGCGTGGCCTGCTCGAAGGCAAGGTCGTCGTCATCACCGCAGCAGCGGGCGCGGGGATCGGCGGCGCGACGGCCCGCCGGTGCCTGGAGGAAGGCGCCCGCGTGGTCGTGTCCGACGCGCACGAGCGGCGCCTCGTCCAGTCCGCCGAGGAGCTCGCCAAGGAGTTCGGCGCCGACCGCGTCAGCGCGATCCCCTGCGACGTGACGTCCGAGGACAAGGTCCAGGCGCTCTACGCGCACGCGGTGGAGGTCTTCGGCCGGATCGACGTGGCGGTGAACAACGCGGGCCTCGGCGGCACCGACGCGCTGGTCGACATGCCCGACGAGCGCTGGGACCGGGTCCTGGACATCACCTTGAACGGCACCATGCGATGCACCCGGGCGGCGCTGCGCCGGATGCGGGACCAGGGCCACGGCGGCGTGATCGTCAACAACGCGTCGGTGATCGGCTGGCGGGCGCAGAAGGGCCAGAGCCACTACGCCGCGGCCAAGGCGGGCGTGATGGCCCTGACGCGCTGCGCCGCCCTGGAGGCCGCCGAGTTCGGTGTCCGGATCAACGCGGTCGCGCCGTCACTGGCGATGCATCCGCATCTTGTGAAGGTGACGAGCGAGGAACTGCTCGCAGAACTCACCTCCCGCGAGGCTTTCGGCAGGTATGCCGAGCCGTGGGAGGTCGCGAACGTGATCCTTTTCCTGGCCGGCGAGTACTCGTCCTACATGACGGGCGAGGTCGTCGCGGTCAGCAGCCAGCACCCCTGAGGGCCCCCGAGCGAGGAGAAACAGCAATGGCAGAGGCCTATATCGTCGACGCGGTCCGCAGCCCCGTCGGACGGCGCAACGGCGGGCTCGCGGAGGTCCATCCGGCCGACCTCGGCGCGCACGCGATCAGCGCGCTGATCCAGCGTACGGGCATCGACCCGGCGGCCGTGGACGACGTGGTGTTCGGCTGCGTCGACACCGTCGGGCCGCAGGCCGGCGACATCGCCCGGACCGCCTGGCTGGCCGCGGGCATGCCCGAGGAGGTCCCGGGGACGACGGTGGACCGCCAGTGCGGGTCGTCCCAGCAGGCGGTGCACTTCGCGGCCCAGGGCGTCCTGTCGGGCACCCAGGACCTCGTGGTGGCGGGCGGCGTGCAGAACATGTCGAAGATCCCGATCGCGTACGCGATGACCGCGGGCGTCGCGCTGGGCTTCGCCGGGCCGTTCGCCGGGTCGGTGGGCTGGGAGGCGCGCTACGGCGGCCAGGAGGTGTCGCAGTTCCGGGGCGCTGAGATGATCGCCGAGCAGTGGGGCATCACCCGGGAGGCCATGGAGGAGTTCGCGTACTCTTCCCACCAGCGCGCGATCCGGGCGATCGACGAGGGCAGGTTCGCGAAGGAGATCGCGCCGCTCGCAGGGGTCGAGCACGACGAGGGGCCGCGCCGCGACAGCACGCTGGAGAAGATGCGCGGGCTGAAGACCCTCGTCGAGGGCGGGCGGCTCACCGCGGCGCTGGCCTCGCAGATCTCCGACGGGTCGGCGGCCCTCCTCATCGCCTCCGAGCAGGCGGTCCGCGACCACGGGCTGACCCCGCGGGCGCGCATCCACCACCTGAGCGTGCGCGGTGAGGACCCGGTGCGGATGCTGAGCGCGCCGATCCCCGCGACGTTCCACGCGCTGAAGAAGTCCGGCATGTCCATGGACCAGATCGACGCGGTGGAGATCAACGAGGCGTTCGCGTCGGTCGTCCTGGCGTGGCTGAAGGACACCGGCTACGACCCGGCGAAGACCAACCCGAACGGCGGCGCGATCTCCCTCGGCCACCCCCTCGGCGCGACCGGGGCGCGGCTGATGACGTCGCTGCTCGGCGAGCTGGAGCGGACCGGTGGAAGGTACGGCCTCCAGACGATGTGCGAAGGCGGCGGCCAGGCCAACGTGACGATCATCGAGCGCCTCTGAACCGGGCGCCTCTGAGTCTTCGCTTCCGGTAGCCGCCGTCCTCCAGCCCTGCGAGCCGTTCGAAGGGGTTGTAGGACGCCCAGTCGCCGCACAGGGCGAACGACGCCATGACGCACGCCAGGTAGGGGAGGAGCATCACGACGCCCAGGCACCACGAGTACTGGGTGGCGTGCCTCCCCTCATGGGCGAGGAGCCTCGGCCTGCCTTCCAGCAGGCGGAGGTCGCGGAACACTATGACGTTGCCGAGGGTGAAGGCGGGGGCGACGGGCAAGGGAAGCCGGTAGCCGTCGGCGAGAAGCAGCCCGTCGGGGCCGCGCCGTACGACGCCGTGCCCTCCGGCGCGCGCGAGCAGGAGGCCCAGGGGCGTCGACAGGTTCACGATGTTGACGACCTGCCTCAGCCGGTACTTCGCGCGCATGCTCTCAGTGTCCGCGGGCGGGGCGCCGGGCGTCCACCATCAGGACGGGCATGTGGCGTCGAGGGAGGTCGCGGCTCCGTCGGCGGGTGAAGGCGCGGCGCCTCCAGAGGAGGCGTCGTCCACGTTCGCCTTCCGCGCCGCCGCGCTCCCCTCGGCGGTGCCGTGCAGGGCGTCGGCCGCCTTGCGCGACGGCGAGGCGAGCGCCTGGGCCGAGAGCCGCTGGATGAGGGCCCAGTCGGGCGCGGAGGTGTCGATCAGCGGGGGCGTGAACTGGAGGCTGGTGATCTTCCCGCCGTCCTTGACCCGGCCCGCGAGCTTGAGCAGCGAAGGCAGCATCTTCTGCGGGACGTCGGTCGCGATCGTGTGCCGGGCCGCCACCGCGAGCTGCTCGAACCGGGTGAGCACGCGGCCCGGGTCGGCCTGGCGGGCGATGGCCCGGAGGAGGCACTTCTGCCGGGCCATCCGCACGTAGTCGCTGCTGAAGGTGCGCGACCGCCCGTACCAGAGGGCCTCGGTGCCCGACAGGCGCCGGTATCCGGCGGCGAGGCGGCCCTCGTCGTACTTGCCGAAGGTGATGTCCTCGGGGATGCGCAGCCACACCCCGCCCATGGCGTCGACGAGCTGGGCGAAGCCCTTCATGTCGGCGAGGACGTAGTAGTCGACGGGAAGGCCGAGGACTCCGGCGACGGTCTGCTTGATCAGCGCCGGGCCGCGCTTGCCGTCGGGGACTCCCGGGACCATCTCCGGGTGTTCTTCCGCGTACTGGTAGACCTCGTTCAGGAGGCCGGGGGTAAGGGCTCCGTCGCCGGCGAAGCCATCGGGGAACCGCTGGCGGGCCGGGCCCTGGGGCATCGGCACGTGTTCAAGGTTGCGCGGCAGCCCTAGCAGGACGGTGTCGCCGGTGCGGGTGTCGACGCTGGCGAGCGTGACGCTGTCGGTGCGCACACCGAACCTGTTGCGGCCGGAGTCCCCGCCGAGCAGGAGGACGTTGAGCCGCTTCTTCCCGGCGAGGACGCGTCCGTCGCCCTTGTCGGCGTGCCCGCCGAAGATCGCCGTCAGGGTGTCGCGGGCGACCAGGGTGTTGTGCGCGGCGAACGCGAACGGCGCGGCGATCACCAGGCACAGGCCGGTGACGGCGCCGACGGCCAGGATCCGGGACGGGGCGCCGAGGCCCTCCGGACGGACGAGCCGCCACGACACCGCGATCACCAGGGTCCAGCAGACCGCCAGGACCAGGCAGCCGATCATCATGAGGGTCAGCCAGTCGGGCTGCACCGCGAGTTCGGCGACATGCCCTCGCCAGCGGGTCGCGCACAGGCCGATGCCCATGAAGACCACCGTGTAGGCGGTCGCGAGGACGCCGCCGGTGAAGCGGCGGCCTGTCGCCAGATGGGCGACCCCCCACAGCAGGGCCGAAGCGAGGGTGAGCGCGAACGCCCTGACCAACTGCCTGCCCTGCCCATGCCGCATGGACCCTCCCCCGATCTCGGCCCCATGGAATCTGAGGGAAGGTGTGCCCGTGATTCGCGCCCGCATCGCGGTCAGGAGCAGGTCCTGCCCAAATCATGGACGGCGCTGACCCGCCCGCGACCGTCGGCGGCGAGGGTCCGCGCCGCGGTCCGCCGGATCAGGCCGTAGTCGGGCGCGCCCGGCCGGACGAGCGGCGGCTTGAACTGGACGCTGACGACGGGGGCCTTCCGGACGCGTCCCGCGAGGTCCAGGAGACCCGGCAGGAGGCCGCGCGGTAGATCGGTGTGGACGGACTCCCGGAACGCCCTGGCGAGCCGCTGGAAGCCGCGCAGGACCTTCAGGGGAGTGGCCTGGCGGGACAGCTCCCACAGCAGGCACTTCTGCCGGTCCATCCTGGCGTAGTCGCTGCTGCCGGTGCGCGAGCGCCCGTACCACAGGGCCTCCCGGCCGTTCAGCTTCGCGCAGCCCGCGGGGATGACGCCCGCGGCGATCTGCTCGCGAGGCACCGGGACGGCTTTCGGGGCGCAGACGCGCAGCCCGCCCAGCGCGTCGATGATGCGGCGGAAGCTGCGCATGTCGATGAGCGCGTAGTGGTGGATCGGCAGGCTGAGCACGTGGGAGACGGTCCGCTTGAGCAGTTCGGCGCCGGGCCGCTCGGCGCCCGCCGGGATCCGGTGCCGCTCGCCGAACTCGTAGACGGCGTTGAGGAGCTGCTCGCGCGGAAAGGGGATCTCGCGGGAGCCGTCCCAGACCGGGACGTGCTGGAGGTTGCGGGGAAGGCTCAGCAGCACGGTGGAGCCGTCGCGGGCGTCGATGCTGGCGACGGTCACGCTGTCGGTGCGGACGCCGGTGCGGCCCACGTCGGCGTCTCCGCCGAGCAGGAGGACGTTGAGACGGTCGGGGCCGGTCCAGCGCGCGTCCTCGGCTTCGGGGGCGCCATCGCCGGTGGCGCCATCGCCGGGGGAACTCGAGAAGACCCCGTTGATCAGGTCGCGCTGGACGTCGCCGTAGTGGGCGAGCGCGAGGGGAGGGGCGGCGACGAGCGCGCACAGCAGCCCGACGGCCACCGCGCCCACGAACCGCACGCCCGCCGAAGGGGCCATCGGCCGGACCGCCGCGTAGGAGGCGATGACGAGGCCGGTCCAGGCCATCGCGACGAGGACCGACCCGCAGATGACCGCGGTGAGCCATCCGGGGCTGACCGCCACCTCGGCGGGCGAGGGCGCGGCCACCGCCAGGACGAGCAGCACGGCCGAGGTGGCCGACACCCAGCCGACGAGCAGCAGCCGCCCGGTCCGCACCCGGCCCGCCCGCAGGTGGGCGAGACCGGGCACGAGCGCCGAGACCGCCGTCGCCAGCAGCGCGGCGCCGAGGCCCGACGCGCCGAGCGGCCGCCGGGCCGCGCGGAAGGTGGGGGCGGCGCCGAGCAGGTGGTTCTCCATGGCCGAACATGATCACAGCACCGCGTTCCATGATCACGTAGCCGGACCGTCGGATGGCGCGCCCATCACCGTGCCGTCACCAGCTCGTGGAAAGCGGCATCCCCTCGGCGTACCCCGCGGCGCCCTGGACGCCGACGACGGACTTGTCGTGGAACTCCTCGATCGTGGAGGCCCCGGCGTAGGTGAACGCGCTGCGCACGCCCGCCACGATCACGTCGATGAGGTCCTCCACGCCGGGCCGCCTCGGGTCGAGGTACATCTTGGACGTGGAGATGCCCTCCTCGAACAGTGCCTTCCTGGCCCGTTCGAAGGGGGTGTCCTCAGCGGTGCGCAGGCGGACCGCCCTTGCCGAGGCCATCCCGAAGCTCTCCTTGTAGAGCCTGCCGTCGGCGTCCCTCTGCATGTCGCCGGGGGACTCGTAGGTGCCGGCGAACCATGAGCCGACCATGACGTTGGAGGCGCCCGCCGCGAGGGCGAGGGCGACGTCCCGGGGGTGGCGGACGCCGCCGTCGGCCCAGATGTGCCGGCCGAGCCGCCGCGCCTCGGCCGCGCACTCCAGGACCGCCGAGAACTGCGGCCGTCCGACCCCGGTCATCATCCGGGTCGTGCACATCGCGCCGGGCCCGACCCCGACCTTGACGATGTCGGCCCCCGCCGCGACGAGGTCGCGCACCCCCTCCGCGGTGACCACGTTGCCGGCGACCAGGGGGACCGAGGGCCCGAGCGCCCGGACCGCCTCGAGCGCGGAGATCATCTTCTCCTGGTGGCCGTGCGCGGTGTCCACGACGAGCACATCGGCTCCCGCGTCGAGGAGCGACTTCGCCTTCCCGGCCACATCACCGTTGACGCCTACGGCGGCCCCGACGCGAAGGCTGCCTTCGGCGTCGACCGCCGGGCTGTACAGGGTGGCGCGCAGGGCGCCCTTGCGGGTGAGGACGCCTACGAGCAGCCCCTGCGGGTCGACCACGGGGGCGATCCTGTGGCCGCGCGTGTGGAGGACCTCGAAGGCCTCCTGCGCGAGCACGGTGTCCGGGAGCGTCACCAGGTCGCGGGACATCACGTCGCGGAGCTGGGCGAACCTGTCGACGCCCTGGCAGTCGGCCTCGGTGACGATCCCGAGCGGCCTTCCGTCCTCCTCGACGATCACCGCGTTGTGCGCGCGTTTCGGCAGAAGGCTGAGCGCCTGTCCGACGGTGTCGCCGGGGCCGAGCCGGATCGGGGTGTCGAAGACCAGCGAGCGCTTTTTGACCCAGGAGATGACATCCGCCACCACGTCCGCCGGGATGTCCTGGGGGATCACCGCCAGACCGCCCCTGCGTGCCATGGTCTCGGCCATCCGGCGGCCGGAAACGGCGGTCATGTTCGCCACGACCAGCGGAATCGTGGTCCCGGTCCCGTCCGAGACCGTCAGATCGACGCCCAGGCGCGATCCGACCGCCGATCTCGACGGGACCATGAAGACGTCGTTGTAGGTGAGCTCGTGAGCGATGCGCTCAGCGTTGAGCAGCCGCAAGATGGCGCCAATCGTCCGGGGAACAACTCCGCTCCGCTTCCTACCCACCGTCGCAACGGTGAAATTCCCCCGGTGCCTCTTGACATCCTTTGTTAGATCATTGAAGTTTTCTCACAGGGCCTTGGCGGGGAGGAGAACGAACCTATGCAGGTCAGGCTCCTGGGCCCCGTGGAGCTACGCGACGGGGAGCGCGGCGCCGTGCCGGTCGGTCCCCGGGCGCGGGCCGTGCTGGCGGCGCTCGCGCTGGAGGCGGGGCGGCCGGTGAGCGTCGCGCGGCTGGTCTGCGCGGTGTGGCCGGGCGATCCTCCGGCGACCTCCACGACCCAGATCCACGGCTGCGTCTCGGCCCTGCGCCGCGCGCTGGGCCCGGACCGCGGCCTGCTCGTCACCCGTCCGCCCGGCTATCTGCTGCGACTCGACGCCGAGGCAGTGGACGCGCTCGGATTCGGCGCCCGGGTCCGCGAGGCGCGCGCCGCCGACCGGGCCGGCGACGCCGAGCGGGCCGCGCGGCTGCTGACCGAGGCGCTGGGCGGATGGTCGGGTCCGGCCCTCGCGGGCGTGCCCGGCCTGCACGCCGAGGCGGCGCTGCTGGAGGAGCAGCGGCTGCTCGCGCTGGAGGAGCGGATCCGCGTCGATCTGGCGCGCGGGGCCGCGGCCGACCTGGTGCCGGAGCTGACGGGGCTGTGCGCCGGGCATCCGCTGCGCGAGCGGTTCCACGCGCAGCTCATGGTGGCGCTGGCGCGATCGGGCCGCCGCCCGGAGGCGCTCGAGGTCTACGGGAAGGCCCGCCGCGTCCTCGTCGCCGAGCTGGGCCTGGAGCCGGGTCCCGAGCTGCGCCGCACCCACCTCAACGTGCTCACCGGGCCGCCGTCGGCCGAGACCACGCTGCCGCACGACCCCGCCGACTTCACCGGCAGGGAGACCGAGCTGGCGCGCGTTCTGACGGCGCTGGGCGGGCCCGGGGCGCGCGCGGCGCTGCCGATCGTCGCGGTGAGCGGCAGGCCGGGCGCGGGCGCCACGGCGCTCGCGGTGCGCGCCGCCTACCGGATGCGCGCCCGGTTCCCCGACGGACGCCTGTACGTCGACCTGCACTTCACCGCGGACCCCGCCGAGGTCCTGGGCAGGCTGCTGCGCATGCTCGGCGTGGACTCCCCGCCCGCGGGCCTGGCCGAGCGCGCCGAGCTGTACCGGGCGCGCACCCACGGGCGGCGGCTGCTGATCGTCCTCAACGACGCGGGCGGCGAAGGCCAGGTGCTGCCGCTGCTTCCGGGCGGCGAGGGCCCCGCGGTCCTGGTGGCCGGCCGGGCGAGGCTGAGCGCGCTGCCCGGCGCCGTCCACGTCGAACTCGCCCCGCTGCCCGTGGCCGACGCGCTGCTGCTGCTCGCGCGGATCGCCGGCACCGAGCGGGTGGCCGCGGAACCAGGCGCCGCGGCCCGGATCGTCGACCTGTGCGACCGGCTGCCGCTCGCGGTGCGCGCGGCGGCCGCGCGGCTGGCGGGCAAGCCGCACTGGCGGCTCGCCGACCTCGTGCGGCGGCTGAGCGACGAGGACGGCAGGCTCGCCGAACTGGCGCACGGCGACCTCGACGTGCGGCCGGGTCTGGCCGCCACGCACGCGGGTCTCTCCGCGCCGGCCCGGCGGGCCTTCGCCAGGCTCGGCGACGGATCGTTCGACCGGGAAAGCCCGGGGAACCGGGACGGTCGGGATCACCGGGACAGCCGGGAGAACAAGGACGCCCTCGAGGAACTGGTGGACGCGCGGCTGCTGGAGGCGGTGCCCGGTCCGTCCGGTCATGTCGGCTTCCGGCCTCCGGGTCTCGTCCGTTGCTTCGCCCGAGGGCTCACCTTGCGGCCAGAAGTGGGAAACGCCACCGAGGAATGGGGCTGATCACCGGTGCTGTTCCGACGTGCGAGGCCGGTCCTCGGCCGTTCTTTCGGACATCGAAGGGGGCCGCACCGCCGGTTCCTGTGCGGTGGAACGGGGCAAACACGAGCAAGATCAAAATTTCCCACTTCCGGCTGGAAAATGTAAGGATCTTGCGAACCCCATTCGACAGGAGGACTCCCCTTGCTGGACGCAGTGGACTCCGTGCTGGTCCGCGAACTCCAGCGGGACGGCCGGGCGACGTTCCAGGCTCTCGCGGATCGCGTCGGGCTCTCCCGCACGGCGGTCAGAGCCCGGGTGCAGAGCCTTCTCGAACACGGCGTCGTCCGTGTCGTAGGCATCGTGCACGCCCGGGTCATCGGGGCCAGCGCAGTCGGTCATCTCGCCGTCACCAGCGCAGGCCCCGCCCGTGAGACGGCGCGCGAAGTGGCCAAACATCCCGCGGTCTGCTTCACGGGCCTCACCACCGGAGAGCGGTCGGTCCTCGCCGAGGCGCGGGCCCGCGACGACGTCGCGCTCGCCGACGCCGTCGACGAGATCAGACAGCTCCCCGGCGTGGCGGCCGTGGAGGTGTTCCGCTCGGCAGAGGTCGTCAAGGACGCCCACTCGGTCGTGCGAAGACTCGGCGACGTCGCGCTCGACGACATCGACTGGCGCCTCCTCCAGGAGCTGCAGCGCGACGGCCGCGCCCCCTACACCCGGCTCGCCGGGATCATCGGACTGTCCCAGGCGGCCACCAGAGCGCGTGTGGTCCGCCTGATGCGCTCGGGGGTGATCCAGGTGACGGGCCTGGCCGATCCGGCCGCCCTGGGCAGCCAGGAGCTCGCCGCGTTCGGCGTCGTGGTCGGCGGGTCGGTGCGGCGCGCGGCCAAGGAGATCGGCGCGCTCGACGGGGTGCGGTACCTGTCGGCGGGTTTCGGCAGGTTCGATCTCATGGGCCGGGCCGAGGCCGGCTCGGCCGTCGGACTCGTCGACGTCCTCGACGCGGTGCGGGCCATCGGGCACGTCCGCGAGCTGGACTCCTGGCAGGTGCTGGAGATCGTCAAGGAGTCGTACGCGGCGGAACTGCCGGACCGCGCGTGAATCGTTGGCGTAACTAGTTACAACCGGTGGCTTTCCGTCATGTTCGAGAACGGCGGGCCCCGGTGCCATACCGTCAAGGGCATGAATCTGCGGCAGCTGCGCTACGTCGTGGCCACCGCCGACCACGGCACCATGACGTCGGCGGCACAGGCGCTTTACGTCGCTCAACCAGCTCTCTCCCGGGCCGTGCGGGAGCTGGAGCGTGAACTGGGGATCGAGCTGTTCGCCAGATCGGGACGGGGGGTGGTGCTGACCGCCGCGGGGGAGCAGGTGGTGCGCCAGGCGCGCATCGCGCTGGAGGCGGTCGACGCCATCGAGGCGGTGACGCGCGGGCAGGGCCGGGGGTCGGAGCTGCGCATCGCCGCGACGCCCACGCTGGAACCGGAGCTGACCGCCCGGCTCCTGCCGAGGTTCGCCCGCGACCAGCCCGCGGTGAAGGTGCGGGTGGTCCGCTGCGACGGGCGCGAGGCGGTCGGCGCGGCGGTGCGGTCCGGGCAGGCCGACCTCGCCGTCACCGACCTGCCGGTGCCGGGCGATCTCGCGGCCCACCCGTTCGACCAGCGCGAGGTGGTCCTCATCTCGCCGCCCGCGCTGAAGCTGCGCGACCCGGTGTCACCCGCGGCGATGGAGGGCCTGCGCCTGATCGTGCCGACCCGCGGCACCGCGAGACGGGCCGAGCTGGACGCGATGCTCGGCGCGATCGGCGCGAACGTCGTCGTCGCGGTGGAGTCCGACGAGCGCAGCGCCTGGCCCGGCTGGGTGCGCGCGGGGCGGGGCTCCCTGCTGTGGTACCGCAACCAGGTCGAGGACACCGAGGGCCTCGTGGTGCGCTCCCTCATGCCTCCCGTGACCCGCACCATCGGCCTGGTCCACGCCCACCGCCCCCTCCCTCAGGTGGCGCGGGAGTTCCTGGCCTACGCCAAGGAGCACGGGAGCTAGGGGCGCGGGGCGAGCCCCAGCGCGACCACATGGTCCAGGGCCTGGCGGGCCCCGGCCACGTCGTGGACGCGGAACATGCGGGCGCCGAGGTGGGCGGAGACGCCGAGGACGGCCATCGTGCCCACCCCGCGCTTGTCCACGGGGCGGCCGAGGGCCTCGCCGATGAAGTCCTTGTTCGACACCGCGACCAGAACCGGCCACCCGGTGGCCACCATCTCGTTGAGGCGGCGGCTGATCTCCAGGGACTGGCGGGTGTTCTTGCCGAAGTCGTGGGCGGGGTCGATGAGGATGCCGTCGGGCCGCACGCCGAGTCCGACGGCACGCTCCGCCTCGGCGGTCACATGGGCGATCACGTCGGCGACCACGTCGTCGTAGGCGACCCGGTGGGGCCGGGTGCGGGGCTGCTGGCGGCCCGCGTGCGCGCAGACCAGGCCGAGGCCGTGCTCGGCGGCGACGGCGGCGAGCTCGGGGTCGGGGCCGCCCCAGGTGTCGTTGAGCAGATCGGCGCCCGCGCGCGCGACGGCGTCGCCGACCTCGGCCCGCCAGGTGTCCACGCTGATCACGACCGACGGGTGCCGCTCCCGGACCGCCGCGACGGTGTCGACGACCCTGCGCAGCTCCTCCTTGACGTCCACCTCGTCGCCCGGACCCGCCTTGACACCGCCGATGTCGATCACCTCGGCCCCGTCGGCGACCGCCCGGTCCACCGCGGCCATGGCCGCGTCGAAGCCGAAGGTGGCGCCCTTGTCGAAGAACGAGTCGGGCGTGCGGTTCACCACGGCCATGACCGTGGGGCCGTCCAGTGTCCGTCCGCCCAGCCGCAGTGTCACCGTGCTCCCCTTCCCCCGGCTGATCTGTGCGATCTCCCGGCGAGCCATCCTAGGTTCCGCCGTGCCTGGGGTGGGCCAGGGGCGAATCGGATTCGGTCGAAACCCTCCCCGGACTACTCAGATGGACACGGAGGTAGATAACCTCTTCTTTCACACAATTAGTTGTGTTGTTCTTGACGGTCCGTGCCTCCGGGCACATCAGAGGGGGGTTCCGCTGACCAGGCGAGCGCTCATCACCGGCATCACCGGGCAGGACGGGTCCTACCTCGCCGAGCACCTGCTCGAGCAGGGGTACGAGGTCTGGGGTCTCGTGCGCGGCCAGGCCAACCCCCATGTGGCGCGGCTCCGCAAGCACATAGGAGACGTCAAGATCACCACGGGTGACCTGCTGGACCAGGGATCGCTGATCTCCGCGGTCGAGCGCGTCCAGCCGGACGAGGTCTACAACCTCGGCGCGATCTCCTACGTCCCGATGTCCTGGCAGCAGGCGGAGCTGACGGCCGAGGTCACCGGGATGGGTCCGCTGCGCGTGCTGGAGGCCATCCGGGTCGTCAGCGGGATCAGCTCCTCGCGGACCACCGAGCCCCGGGCGCAGATCCGCTTCTACCAGGCGTCCTCCTCGGAGATGTTCGGCCAGGTCCGGGAGACGCCGCAGAGCGAGCTGACCCCGTTCCACCCGCGCAGCCCCTACGGCGTGGCCAAGACCTACGGGCACTTCATCACCCAGAACTACCGCGAGTCCTACGGCATGTTCGCGGTCAGCGGGATCCTGTTCAACCACGAGTCGCCGCGGCGAGGGGCCGAGTTCGTCACCCGCAAGATCAGCCTCGGCGTCGCGCGGATCAAGCTGGGCCTCGCCACCGAGCTGCGCCTGGGCAACCTCGACGCGCGGCGCGACTGGGGCTTCGCCGGGGACTACGCCAAGGCGATGCGGATGATGCTCACCCAGGAGACGCCCGAGGACTACGTGATCGGCACCGGCGTCACCCGCTCGGTCCGCGAGCTGGTCGAGCTGGCGTTCGGCACCGCGGGGCTGGACTGGGAGCGGCATGTCGTCCTGGACGACCGCTACACCCGGCCCGCCGAGGTCGACCTGCTGTGCGCCGACCCCAAGAAGGCGCGCGAGCAGCTCGGCTGGGAGCCCGACGTGTCCTTCGAGCAGCTCGTGGCGATGATGGTCGAGTCCGACCTCGAACTGCTGTCCTCCTCGAACCGCCCCGACGAGGAGCCTTTCAGCCCCGACCACTGGTAGTCCGCCGGCGGCCCGGAATCGGCCAACGGCTTGTGGGGCGGGCGGGGCCGCCGTCAGCGTGGGGGCATGCCCGACGATCACCTGTGCGACGACCACTGCCTGCCCGGCGGCCTGCCCGCACCCGTGGCGGCCGCGCTCGCCCTCTACCGCGGGATCGTCGCGCGGGAGGGGGCGAACTGGAACGAGTCGGCCCTGTCGCTGTACGGGCCGCTCGTGCCCTATCTACGGCATGTCTCGCATGTCGAACTGCTCGCCTCGCCCGTCCTCGCCGGGCTGCGCGCGGGCCTCTCCCTGGACGACGCGATCGACACCGCGCCGACGCGCGACATGCCCGCGGCGTTCCGCGACGCGCTGGACGGCAGGGTGCCGGACGGGGTGGCGGTCCTCACCCTGACCGATGAAGGGGTGCGCTTCCTCGGGCCGGAGACGCCGCAGCCCGTCCTGTCCGGAGAGCCGTTCGCGCTGCTCGTCGTCGTGGAGTCGGCGGTTTCGGAAGCCATAGAGGTGGCGCCGCTCGGGACCGTCCAGCCGGGAGGGTGCCTCGCGGGGACGCTGGACGCGCGCGAGGGGCCGCTGCTCGTCGGGGGGCGGGAGGTGGCGCTGCCGGAGACCGTCCGGGAGACGGCCAAGGCTCGGCTGCGCCTGCGGTCGCCGGAGCCGTGCCGGTGGAGCGTGCTCAGCCCTGAGGGGCGGGGCTGGTTCCCGGAAGGCATGCTGCGCAAGTGGGACGCCCACGGCCGCGCCTACTTCCACGGCTCGGACGTGCTCCTGGACGTCCCGGCCGAGGAACTGACGGTGATCGCAGCCCGAGGCATGGACTTCTCTTCCGCGACGGCCAGGGTCTCGCCCTCCGAGGGCGAGACCCTGCTCGTGGAACTCGATCCCGCGCCCGCCCGGGACCCCGCGGCCGCCGGATGGTACGGCGGCGACCTGCACCTGCACCTCAACTTCGCGGGCGACCAGGTCGCCGGGCCCGCCGACGCGGCCCGGATGCAGGCCGGGGAGGCGCTGCACGTGCTGAACCCGCTCGCGGCCAACGCCACCACGGACTTCGTCTTCGACCGGGAGGCCCTCACGGCCTGGGCAGGCCGCGACCTGCCCTGGTCAGCGCCGGAGGGCCCGGCTTCGCCGGGGAGCCCGCCACGGCGTTGTGTTCAGGGGCCCGGTGTCGGGCTCTTGGGCAGCCCGCCACCGGGCCGGATCGCCCGGATGGGCGCGGAGTACCGGAACGACCTCCTCGGGCATGTCGCGTCCTTCGGCGCGGAAGGCGAGCCCTCGCACTACTACTCGGGGCACCCCGCGTCGGGGCGGCCCGCCGACCGGCCGTCGGTCACCGCGATGTGCGCGGAGATCCACGCGCGCGGCGGAATCGTCACCTGGGCGCACCCGCTCGGATCCGACACGCCCGACCCGCTCGACGCGCTCTTCCAGGGGGTGCGGTCGTGCGCGGCGCGGGAACTGGTCGTGGCCGCCGCCCTGGGCCTCGTGGACGGCCTCGACGTCCTGACCCACCTGTCGTGCACCGGGACCGCCCGCATGTACCGCAGGCTCCTCGGCGCGGGCGTGCGCCTCGCCGTCACGGCGGGCACGGACGTGATGCTCTCCTACGGTCGGCTGGCGACCTACTCCAACCCGCCGGGGTGGGCCCGCGTCTACGCCCGCCTGGACGGCCCGCTCAGCCTGCCCGCCTACCAGGACGCCATACGCGCGGGCCGCACCTTCGCCACGAACGGCCCGTGGCTGGCGCTCGACGTCGCCGGACACGGGCCGGGGGAGAGGGCCGCCGCGGAATCGGGCCACTGGCTGAGGGTCCGTGCCACCGTGACGGGCCCGCGCAACAGAGTCCGGATCTACGACGCCGAAGGAGTCGTCGCCGAGGGGGAGGGAGAGGTGGAGGTCGCCTATGACGTCCGCCATCCGACTTACCTGGTCGCCGAAGCCGAGGGCCCGGCCGTGCCCGAGATCCTCGACCCGCGAGGCGCCTACGCGCACACCAGCCCCGTCCACGTGGACGTCTCGGGCCGGACCGTCGCCCGGGCCGAGGACCTGCGCTGGTGCCTGCGCTGGATCGAGCGCCTCGGGGCGCTGCTGGCCGAGCGGGCCCGCGACCCCGACCCGGCCCTCCCCGCACTGCTGGAGAGGGCCGCGTCGGTCTATCGCGACCGCCTGCCGGGACTCGGCCCCTGAAGGCTCAGCCCTTGATACAGATCAGCTGCCGAAGATGCGCCACGACCTCCACGAGATCGCTCTGCGCCGCCATGACCGACTCCAGGTCCTTGTAGGCGCCCGGGATCTCGTCGATGACGCCGGAGTCCTTGCGGCACTCCACGCCCTTGGTCTGCTCGGCCAGGTCCTCGACGGTGAACCGCTTCTTGGCCTGGTTCCGGCTCATCCGCCGGCCCGCGCCGTGCGACGCGGAGTTGAACGCCGTGGCGTTGCCGAGGCCCCGCACGATGTAGGTGCCCGTCGCCATCGAGCCCGGGATGATGCCGAGATCGCCCCGGCCCGCCCGGATCGCCCCCTTGCGGGTGACGATCACCTCGACGCCGTCGTACTCCTCTTCGGCGACGTAGTTGTGGTGGCAGGAGATGGGCTCCTCCCACCGCACCTTGCGGCCCCGGAACTGCGCGACCACGGCGTTGACCGTCAGTGCGAGCATCATCGCCCGGTTCCGCCGGGCGTATTCCTGCGCCCAGAACAGATCGTGCCGGTAAGCCGCCATCTTGGGGGTTCCGGTAAGGAATACCGCGAGGTCCGGATCGGGTAGATCCTGGTTGTGCGGGAGGTTTCGGGCCGCCTCGATGTGCACTTCCGCGAGCTGGTTGCCGATGCCGCGCGAACCCGAATGCAGCACCACCCAGACCGCGCCGGCGTCGTCGGCGCACAGTTCCCAGAAGTGGTTTCCGCCGCCGAGCGAGCCCATCTGCTTGCGGGCCCGGCCCATCTCCCGGCGCACGGCCGGGTGGAGCTCGTCGAAGGACTTCCAGAACTCGTACCAGCCGCGCTCGCGCAGGCCCGCGATCCCGGAGGGATCGACCTCGCCGCGGTGCATCCCGCGCCCGACCGGAAGGACCCGCTCGACCTTGGCGCGCAGCGGCCCGAGGTCTTCCGGCAGGTCCTCCACCGTCAGGGAGCTCTTGACCGCCGTCATGCCGCAGCCGATGTCCACGCCGACCGCGGCGGGCGACACCGCACCGCGCATGGCGATGACCGAGCCGACCGTCGCGCCCTTTCCGTAGTGGACGTCCGGCATGACCGCCAGACCGTGCACCCACGGCAGCGCCGCGACATTCCGCAATTGCTCCAGCGCCTGCTGCTCGACCGTTTCCGGGTCGGCCCACATGCGGATCGAAGCGGATCCGCCGGGAAGCGTCGTGAATGGCATCACCATCTCCTTTTCCTCGTCCGATTCGGTGGGCGCCGGGATCGATCAAAGCCGAAAGAGAGGGGGAGATCAAACCATTTTCCGGCGACCGCTCACAGATCCGGGTCGTGCGGCTTCGCGTCGGCGACGGGGCGCAGCGACGGGCGCAGCGGCACGATCATCATCGAGAAGTCGGCGGTGGCCACGATGCGGTCCTCGGGATCCTTCACCCGGCACTCCACGATGACGAGCTGGCGCCCAGCCTTGATCACCTCGGCGTACGCGAAGACCGTGTCGCCGTTGGGCCTGCCCAGGTACCGCACGTGCAGATCGGCCGTGACCAGGCTCTGCTCGCCCGGCCTGAACCCGCTGCCCCGCGCCGCCGCGGTGCCCGCCGCGACGTCGATGAGCGTGGCGATCGCGCCGCCGTGGAGGTTGCCGGTGCTGTTGAAGGCCTCCTCCCGGACGGGCATCGACACCACCGCGTGCCGCGCCCCGATCTCCACCACCTCCAGGGCGAGGAGGTGGTGCAAAGGGGTGTTGCGGCGCAGTTCGTCGCGGATGAAGGCCCGGTCGGCCTCCGGGAGGTCGGCGACCCTGATCACCCCGTCGCCCGACATCTGCTCGCTCATGCCTGCTCCCCTCTTCCCCCGGCACGCTTCGCCCGTCGCGCGCATCCCCGTGCGCGCGACGACCTATTATCCGAGGACCCCTGCGCCGACTCCGGTGAGGGGTGCCGCGCGCGTCGACGGCCCACTTCGATAACTCCCAGTATTCACCCGACTGCAAATCTGTGCTGATGGGGGCCAAAGTTCTTCGTCGCCGTAACACACGTGATAAACCGGTGCAGCGCCCACCGAAACCGGTGCCGGCCGACCGGGATGTCTTTAGGTGAGTGTTCAGTGTTCGAGGAGGGTGTGCCGATGAGGCACGCGCGCGACGGGGCGACGGCGGCGATGAACGCGGCCTCCCAGGTGCTGGCCGCCCGCGGCAAGGCCGAGCCACAGGAGTTCGACAACGCCGACGTGCAGTGGGCCACCCGCGCGCGCGACGGGGTCTGGGCGCCGACCCGGGACCGCCAGCGCATCCACGTCGGCATCGACTGCCCGCCCGACCGGGCCGCCACGGTCCTGCGGCCGAGCCTGCGGGTCTTCGTCGGCATCGACGTCGACACCGACATCGTCGCCCAGACCACCGCGGACGGCATCCGTCTCGTCACCGTCGTGCACGGCCCAGAGGCGCCCACGTCCTTCCGGTTCCCCGTCGGGCTCGCCGAGGGACTGGCCCTGGAGGCGATGCCTTCCGGCGGGTTCGACGTGGTGAACCTGCGTTACGGGGCCACCGTCGGGCGCTTCTACACCCCGTGGGCCTGCGACTCGCTCTTCCGCCCCCTGGCCGCGCGCTGGGAGCTGGACGGAGGCGCGATCGTCATGCGGCTGCCGCACGAAGGGGCCGCCTACCCGGTCGTCGCCGATCCGCACTACGGGATCTGAGCGCGTGCAGGGCACTACACTGCCCCCATGATTTTCACCCACGACACCGAGCACGCCCTCGACGTCATGGTGGATCTGGTCAACAGCGCCGCCGACGGCGCCGAGGGACTGCCCGACCTCGCCGCGCTCGCCGTGTTCGTCGACGGCACGGGGGCCAGCGACGTGCCGCCGCTGACCGCGGCCGACCTCGCGGAGGTGCGGGCGCTGCGCGCGCGGTTCCGGGAGATCTTCGACGCCCCCGAGACCGCGCGGGTGGTTCCGCTGATCAACGGGCTCCTCGCCGAGGTGCGCACCGCGCCCTACCTCACCGACCACGACGGGCACGGCTGGCATGTGCACTACTTCGCGCAGGGCTCCCGGATAGGCGAGCACCTGGCCGTCGACTGCGGGATGGCGCTCGCCTACGTCGCGGCCGCGGGCGAGCTCGACCGGCTGAGCTCCTGCGCGGCCGAAGGCTGCGACCGGGTCCTGGTGGACCTGTCGCGCAACCGCTGCCGCCGCTTCTGCGACAGCCGCACGTGCGGCAACCGCGCCCACGTCGCCGCGTACCGGGCGCGCCGTCGCGCGGGATAGCCGCTGTGCCTGCGCCTTGCGCAGCCGCCTATGCTGGGGTGATTCGCGGGTGAGGGAGTTGAGACGGGTGCTGCTCGACGGGCACGGCAGGCAGGCCACCGACCTCAGGGTCTCACTCACCGACCGGTGCAATCTGCGCTGCTCGTACTGCATGCCGCCCGAGGGGCTGGACTGGCTGCCCAAGGCCGAGGTCCTCACCGACGACGAGGTGGTCCGGCTCATCACGATCGGCGTCGAGCGCCTGGGCATCACCGAGGTCCGCCTGACCGGCGGGGAGCCCCTGCTGCGCCGCGGGATCGTCGACATCGTCGCCAGGGCCGCCGCGCTGACGCCGCGCCCGGAGGTCTCCCTGACGACCAACGGCATCGGCCTGGCCAAGGTCGCCGGCGCGCTGCGCGAGGCGGGCCTGGCCCGGGTCAACGTCTCCCTGGACACCCTCGACCGCGACGTCTTCCGCAAGCTCGCGCACCGTGACAGGCTTTCCGACGTCCTCGACGGGATGGCGGCCGCCGCGTCGGCCGGGCTCACGCCGGTCAAGGTCAACGCGGTGCTCCTGCGGGGCGTCAACGAGGGCGACGCGGTCCCGCTGCTGCGGTACTGCCTGGAGCACGAGTACGAGCTGCGCTTCATCGAGCAGATGCCGCTGGACGCCCAGCACGGCTGGCAGCGGGAGACCATGGTCACCGCGGAGGAGATCCACGCCCGGCTGGAGACCGCCTTCACCCTGACGCCCCTGCCGTCGGCGGACCGGGGGAGCGCGCCCGCCGAGCGGTTCGCGGTCGAGGGCGGAGGGCTCAGCGGGCGCGTGGGCGTCATCGCCTCGGTCACCCGCCCGTTCTGCGGGTCCTGCGACAGGGTGCGGCTGACGGCCGACGGCCAGATCCGCAACTGCCTGTTCGCCCGCGAGGAGTCCGACCTGCGGGCGGCGCTGCGCGGCGGCGCCTCGGACGCCGAGATCGCCGAGCGCTGGGCGGCCGCGGTGCGCGGCAAGAAGGCGGGCCACGGGATCGACGACCCGTCCTTCCTCCAGCCCGACCGCCCGATGTCCGCGATCGGCGGCTGACCGGCCGGAGATCCGGGAAGGGGTGCTCCCGTGAGCACAGTGCAGACGGACGGCGCGGGAAGTCCCGGCGCGCCCTATGACGCGGTGATCTTGGCCGGCGGGGCCGCGCGAAGGTTCGGCGGACAGGACAAACCAGGCGCCCTGGTCGGCGGTGTGCCGCTGATCGAGCGGGTGGCGAACGCCGTCGCCGACGCCTCCCGCACGATCGTCGTCGGACCCGTGCGGCCCGGCATGGAGGCGGTGTTCGTGCACGAGGACCCGCCGGGCTCAGGACCGGTGCCCGCCCTGCGCGCGGGCCTCCAGATCGTCTCCGCGCCCCGTGTGGTGCTCCTGGCGGCCGACCTGCCCTTCCTCACCGCCCCGGTCGTCGCGGGCCTCCTGGCGCACCCCAACGCCGTCCTGGTGGACGCGGGGGGCCGGGACCAGTGGCTGACGGGCGCGTGGGAGACCGACACGCTGCGGACCGCCCTGGAGACGTACGGGGGCGGCTCGTTGAGGGGCCTGCTCGACCCGCTCTCCCCGGTCCGGGTCACGGCCGACGAACACTGGTCGGACTGCGACACGCCCGAGGACCTGGCCCGGGCCGAGGAGAGGCTGCGTTGAACGAATGGCTGGCCGAGGCGAGTTCGGCCCTGGGCCTGGATCCGTCGGTCCTGGACCGCGATCTGGTGCTGGACCTGACCAAGGACGTGGCCCACGCCGTCGCCCGCCCCGCCGCTCCGCTCACCGCCTACCTGCTCGGCGTGGCCGTCGGGCGGGGCGCCGATCCCGTGGAGGCGGCGGAGCGGTTGAGCGCGCTCGCGCGGGCTCGTGAGGGCGCCGAAGGCTGAGCCGGGCCTGGTCCGGTCAGCCGTCGGTGGGGGCGAGATCCCCGACGGGGACGACGTCCTTGAGGAAGTCGCGGCGGTCCAGGAACTCCGAGAGGCTCACGCGGTGTTCGTCGCAGGCCGTCCAGACCTTGCGCCGCTCGGGCGTGTGCAGCTTGGGGTTGTTCCAGCGCAGCGCCCACACGCCTTCGGCGCGGCAGCCCTTGGCGGAGCAGATGATCTCGGGGTTGTGCACCGTTTGTCCGTTCTTTGTCTGCTGTGGATGTCGTTTCGCCGGGATTCCCGGCAACGTGGACCTTGCGCCTGAAATCGGGCGCCCCAGAGATCGGGGGACCATCATGGGTGACAGGAAGAAGCCGGCCAAGACTTCCGGTAAGGCGAAGAAGGCCGCGCTCAAGGCTAATCGCACCGCGAAGCAGGAGAAACGCCAGGCCCGGGACGACCGCCCGATGGCCATGCCTCCGGCGCACCGGGAAGAATAACCGGCGGTCTGAGGGCCGGGGCGCGGACGCGGCAAGGCGTCCGCGCCCCGGCGCGTCCGCGGTCAGGCGCGCAGCGCGGTGCCGCCGGACCCGCGCAGCCGCGTGGCGAACCTGTCGCCGACCTGGCGCAGCCGCAGCTCCAGCACGTCGTCCAGCAGGTCGAGCTCGGCGGTGGTCGGCACGACGCCGCCCGCCCAGCCCGTCACCAGGGTCCGCCACAGCAGCACATGCCCGTGCTGCCCCGCCGGGTAGTGCGCCGCCGCGGCCTCCGGGGCCTCGAGCAGGATCTCCGCGACGGAGTTGAGCAGCGCGATCCGGACCGGGCGGGCCGCGGCGGTCGTGAACGCGCGGGCGATGGCGAGCTCGGCGCTCAGCAGCGCCGCGGGGGCCGCGCCCGCCGCGCTCAGCTCCTCGAAGCGGGCGAGCGCGCCCACGGCCGCGGTGTGATCGTGCGCGCCGGGCCTCGCCGCGACGAGGCGGGCCGAGCGCGTCAGCACGTCGTGGTAGAGATCCAGCGTCCCGGTGAACACCGCCACCGCGGTGTCGGGGAGCCGCGCGGCGTGCCGCAGCACCACCCGGCAGATCTCCAGTCCGCCGTCGCGGCCGAGATCCCGCACCACGAAACCCTTGCCGCGGCGCGCCTCCACCAGCCGCGCCGCCTCCAGCCGGACCAGGACGAGCTGGGCCGTCGCGCGGTTCACCGAGAACTCCTCGGCGAGCTGCCTCACCGACGGAGCGAGCGTCCCCGCCGGGTACGCCCCGGCGACGATCCGGCCCGCCAACGCGTCGGCCATGTCGGTGACGACCGTCGGTGCACCCACGTCTCCACCCTCCCGCAAGTCCGTGTCCGGGGAAGTTTAGACGGGTATATTCCTAGCGCGATGCGCGACGACGATCTTCAGGAGAGGATCACCCGGCATCTGTTCGAGGTGCTGAGCGAACTGCGCGTTTGCGTCACTCGGATGGCTCGGGTCCTGCCCCTGTACGAAGAGCTCCTGCCGGAAGGCGCAGGGCCGCCCTACCGCGCCGCGCTGACCCGGTTGCGGGGCGCGGCGCCCGTCATGCTGCCCGGCGCCGTCCACCTGGAGATGGCGCGCGACCTCGGCCCCGACTGGTCCGGGCTGTTCCGGATGTTCACCGACCGGCCCGTCGCCCTCGCCACCCACGGCCAGGTCCACCGCGCCGTCTGGCACGATGGGCGCGAGGTCGCCGTCAAACTCCAGTTCCCCGGCGCCCGCCAGGCCCTCGAGTACGACCTCGGCCAGCTGGACCGGCTGTCCCCGCTCACCGCGGTCCTGCTGCCGGGCGCCGGATCGGTCTCCGCCGGACTGCTGGCGGTCCTCGCGCGGGAACTCGACACCGGACGCGAGGCCGAGGGGCAGCGCGCGTTCGCCGCGGCCTTCGCGGGCGACCCCGACTTCCGGGTCCCGGCCGTCGTCGCCCAGGCCGGATCCTGCCTCGTCACCGAATGGCTCGGCGGGCGTCCGCTCGTCGCCGTGGCCCGCAGCGGCACCCGGACCGAACGGGACCGCGCGTCCCTCCTGCTGTTCCGGTTCGCCCTCGCCGCGCCCGCCCGCTGCGGCCTCGTCCACCTCGACCCCGATCCCGCCAACTTCCGGCTGCTGCCCGACGGTCGGCTCGGCGTCCTCGACTTCGGCGCGGTCGGCGCCCCCCACCCGCCCGCGCTCGGCAGGCTCACCCGGACGGCGGCGGGCGGGAGGCTGCCCAGGATCGTCGCCGCGGCCCGCAGCCACGGCCTCGCGGCCGGCGGCACGGACGCCGACCTGAGGCCGTTCGCCGCCCTCCTGCGCTCCCTGACGGCGTTCGTCCGGGAGGACACCTTCACGTTCAGCCCGCGCTGGGTCGCCGACCGGGTGAACGAGGCCACCACCCCGGCGATGCTCACCGCGGCCCGCCACCTCACCCTGCCCGCGGACTACCGGCAGACCGCGCACGTCCTGCCCGCCCTGCTCGCCGTCCTCGGCGCGCTGGGCGGCAGCGGAAGGTTCCGGGACGAGGCGGCGGCCCACCTGCCGGGTTTCGCCTGAACCCGAGTACCGGGCATCGGCCGTGCGTCATAGACTGACACCCCGTGAGTGATCTGTCGGCATTGTCATCGGTTCCGCCCGCGGGAGTGAGCGGCCTCCACCGCGACGCGGTGCTCAAGTTCTTCTATGGGCCGATGGACTGCGGCAAATCCACCCTCGCCCTGCAGATCAACTACAACCACCGCAGGCAGGGCAGGCGCGGTCTCGTCCTGACCAAGCACGACAGGTCCGGCGGTCCGCGCGTCACCAGCCGGATCGGCCTCGACGGCGACGCCTACGAGGTGAGCGACGACTGCGACCTCGGCGAGCTCGTCCGCCGCGCCCAGCCCCGCCTCGACTACGTCGTCTGCGACGAGGTGCAGTTCTACACCGTCGCCCAGGTCGAGCAGCTCGCCGACCTCGTCGACGACTGCGACATCGACGTGTACGCCTTCGGCCTCGCCTCGGACTTCCGCGCCGAGCTCTTCCCCGCGGCCCGCCGCCTCTTCGAGCTCGCCGACGAGGTCTCCCGCCTCCAGGTCGAGGTCCTGTGCTGGTGCGGCCGCCCCGGCCAGCTCAACGCCCGCACCGTCGGCGGCGAGCTCGTCCGGGCCGGCGAACAGGTCGTCATCGCCGACACCGACGACTCCACCGAGGTCCGCTACAAGGTCCTGTGCCGCCGCCACCACAGAGCGGGCGACCTCGGGCGGCTCTGAGGTCGCGGTCCGCCTCACCCGTGCCAGGCCCCCGGCGGGGCCGTGATCGGCCGCCTCCGAGCAGCCGTCCCGCTTCCGGCCTGCGCCTTCTCAGGGGTGCCCTCGCGGGTCAGGCGGGTTCGGGGTCGAAGGCCGGGACGGGTCGCGCGCGGGCGGTGCGGACCTCCTTGTAGGCGACCAGGGCGGCCAGGCAGAGGGCGGTGAGGGGGACGGCCGCGGGGGTGAAGGTCGAGGCGGCGAGGAAGCCGATGGTGAGGACCAGGGGCAGGTAGGGCTCGGTGCGGTGGTGGTGCAGGACCCACAGGGCGAGGAGGAAGACGGCGACCGGGAGGGTGACGGAGGCCGCGGCGACCGTGTCGGAGACGTGCGTCTCGTGTTCCAGATGGGCGGCCGAGACCGACAGTCCCGCGCCGACGGCGGCGCTCGCGGCGAACACCGCGTAATGGCCGTAACCCCAGATGAACCCGGCGCGCGAGTCCGTCAACCTGCCGGAGGGGTCGCGTGAGAAGTACAGCCACCACAGCGCGCTCATGATGACGACCCCTCCGAGGCCCGTCACGATGAGCCGGACGCTCACGCCCGCCTCGAAGGCCGCCTTGAACGCGAGGGTCGCCGCGGCCACGGACTCGCCCAGCATGATGAGGGTGAACAGCCCGTACCGTTCGGCGATGTGCCGCGGATGCCAGCTCGTCCGCCCGGCCCGCTCGGCGACGACGGGTACCCCGGCGTCGAGAACGGCGAAGGCGATCCACGCGGGGACCCGGTAGGACTCGGGGAGGAAGAGGAACGCCACCCACAGCGTCTGGACCGCGAACAGGCCGCCCGCCATGCGCAGCGCGGTCGTGCGGCCCGCCGGGTCGGCCGCCGCCGCGCGCAGCCACTGCCCGATGAGCGCGGTGCGCATGACCACATAGCCGACGATCATGATCGTGAAGTCGCCGTCGTCGAAGGCGCGCGCGACCCCGGCCGCCACGATGAGCGACCCGGTGATCTGGATGAGGACGGCGAGCCGGTACGGAACGTCGTCGGTGTCGTACGCGGAGGCGAACCAGGTGAAGTTCATCCAGGCCCACCAGATGGCGAAGAACACCATCAGGTAGGCGCCCACCCCATGCGCGACGTGCCCTTCGCCGACCGCGTGGTGCAGGGACGTGCCGGCCTGGGCGACGGCCACGATGAAGCACAGGTCGAAGAACAGTTCCAGGGGGGTCGCGGCCCGGTGCTCCTCGGCGAGGTCCCGGGCCCGCATCCGCTTGTGCCACGCATAAGCCATGAACGGGCATCTTAGGCGCGCCACCCTTTGCTCGGGAACCTCCCCTTCAAGGTGGCACGCCCTCGCCGGCGCGGTCTCCGCCCGTGCCGGATCCCACGCGCGGCGGGGCGCCCCTCATGCGGCCGGGGCCGGCTCCGCGCGGGCGTGCTGGATCTCCCGGAGCGCGACGAGCGCGGCGAGGAGCAGTCCGGTGACGATGACGGGCGTGGGCGTGAACGTCGCGGCGAGCACCAGGGCCGCCGCGGCGAAGGCGGGCACGGCGGAGCCGCCCGCGCGCCGGTGCAGGAACCACAGCACGACCACGAACACCGCGACGGGCACCGTCACCGAGGCCGCCGCGAGAGCGGCCGGGATCTCCGCCTCGCCCTCGGCCCGCGCCGCCACGACCGCCAGTCCGGCCCCGACCGCGGCGCTGGCCGCGAACACCAGGTAATGCCCGTAGCCCCACACGAACGACGCGCGCGCCGAGGTGAGCAGCACCGCGGAGTCCCGCGAGAAGTACAGCCACCAGAGCGAGGCCATCACCAGCACCCCGCCGAGCGCGGTGACGACGAGTTCGGCGGTGCGGCCCGTCGCGAACGCCGCCTGGAACGCCAGCGTCGCCGCCCCGACGGACTCGCCGAGCACGATCAGGGTGAACAGCCCGTACCGCTCGGCGATGTGCTCCCGGTGCCAGGACGTCTCGCCCTGTGAAGCGACGATCGGGACCGCGAGGTCCAGCAGGGCGCACACCACCCAGGCATATCCGACCAGTCCGTGCGGCACCCACAGGAAAGCGACCCAGCAGCACTGCACGAGGAACAGGCCCGCCGCGCACCGCACGGCCGTGGCCCGCCCCGCCGGATCCTCGACGGCCGCACGCAGCCACTGGCAGATGAGGGCGGCCCGCATCACCGTGTACCCGATGACGACGACGGTCCAGTCCTCGGACTCGAACGCCCGGGAGACCCCCGCCGCGATGATCAGCGACCCCGTGATCTGGACCAGCACCGCGAGCCGGTAGGGAACATCGTCGGTGTCGTACGCGGAGGCGAACCAGGTGAAGTTCATCCAGGCCCACCAGATCGCGAAGAACACCATCAGATAGGCGCTCACCCCATGCCCGACATGTCCTTCGCCGATCGCATGGTGCAGCGCCGCACCCGCCTGCGCCACCGCCACCACGAAACAGAGATCGAAGAACAACTCCAACGGCGTAGAAGCCCTGTGCTCCTCCTCCGGATCCCTACCGCACATCACCCGATGCCACCTCTGCGCCATGCCCGGCGATCCTAGGCCGCCCCCTCCCCGCCCCTTCGCATCCACCTGGCCACGGCGGGTCACCCCACCGGTGCCCTCCCCGGACAAGGCCCCCACCCGCCTCCCCTGGTCCGACCCGGGGCGGCGCCGCGCGGCGCTCGTCGAGCATCGCCGCCCCGTCTCGTCGTCGCCCGTCATCATGGCGAGCGCCGGGGAACCGCTTCACCTCCGCGACGTGGACGCCGGGATCCGCGCGTCGGGTGAGCCCGGCACGCGTCAGGTGACCGGGCGGCCGGCCGAGCTCCGTCGGGTGCGGCCCGGGGGCGGACGAGCCCCTGCCGTCGGTACGGCGGCAGCCGGTTCGGGCCGTGGACGGACGGGCGCCCGTCGTCGGTCCGGCGGCTGCCCGTGCGGAGCGGGCGCGGGGCGCCGGTCCTCAGGTGGGGGCGGCCAGGTGGGCGAGGAGGCGGTCCAGGGGCCAGGCGTTGATGACGTCGTCGGGGGTGAGGGCGGCGCGCTGCGCGATGCCCACGCCGTAGTGCTGGTTGCCCAGGTGGGGGACGGCATGGGCGTCGCTGTCGATCGAGAACCTGACGCCGCGGTGCTTGGCGCGGCGGACGAGGTCCGACGGGAGGTCGGCCCGGTCGGGGAAGGAGTCGATCTCCAGCACGGTGCCGGTGCGGGCCGCGGCGTCGAACACCGCGTCCCAATCGGCGTCGACGGGTGGGCGCTTGCCTATCTTGCGGGTGGTCGGGTGGCCGATGATGTGCACGCCGGGGTTCTCGCAGGCCGCGATGAACCTTCGGGTCATCTCCTCGCGCGGCTGGGTGAAGTGCGAGTGGACGCTGGCGACGCGGACGTCGAACCCCTCGAGGACCTCCAGCGGCCAGTCGACCGAGCCGTCGGGGCCGATGTTCAGCTCGGTGCCGTGCAGCAGCCGCATGCGCGGGTACTTCGCCTGGAGCGCCTCCAGCGCGGCCCGCTGCTCCAGCGCCTTGTCCAGCGTCATCCGCTGCATGGCGAGGTCGGGCGCGTGGTCGGTGACCGCGTAGTAGGAGTGGCCGAGGTCCGCCGCGGCGGCGACCATCTCCTCCAGGGACGCGACGCCGTCGGTGAGGTTCGTGTGGGTGTGCAGGTCGCCCTTGAGGTCGGCTCTCTGTACCAGCTCGGGCAGCTCGTGCTTGAGCGCCGCCTCCACCTCGCCCATGTCCTCGCGCAGGGGCGGGGGCACCCACTGCATGCCGAGCGCCGCGTAGATGTCCTCCTCGGTGGCCGCGGCGATGACGCGCTCGCCCTCGAACAGTCCGTACTCCGACAGCTTCCAGCCCTTGCGCACCGCGATCTCGCGCAGCCGCACGTTGTGGTCCTTGCCGCCGGTGAAGTACACCAGCGCCGCGCCCCAGGACTCCGCGGGCACGAGCCGGAGGTCGATCTGGAGCCCGCGGTCGGTGCGGACCGAGGTCTTCTTGTCGCCCGCGGCGACGACCTCGGTGACGAACGGCTGCGCCCGCAGCGCCTCCATCAGGCCGGGCGAGCCGACCGCGAGGATGTCGATGTCCCCGACGGTCTCGCGCATCCGGCGCAGCGACCCGGCGTAGGCGATCCGCTCGGGCGGGCTCGCCTGGCCGCCGAGCACGGCGATCACCTGCTGGGCGAGGTCGAAGGCGATCCCGCGATGCACCCGCCCGCCGGAGCTGCGCAGCTGCTCGATGCCCGCGAGCAGGTTGTCGACGGTCTTGGGGCCCATGCCCTTCACGCCCTTGAGCCGGCCCGCCGCGATCGCGTCGGCCAGCGCCTCGGCGGAGTCGATGCCGAGCTCGCGGTAGAGGAACAGGGCGGTCTTCGGGCCGAGGGAGGGGATGCGGGTGAGGCGGCGCACCCCGTCGGGCACCTTGGCGCGCAGCGCGTCGAGCTGGCGGAAGCCGCCACGCGCGAGGAACTCCTCGACCTTCTTGGCGATCGCCTCGCCGATGCCCGGCACGTCGCGGACGGAGATCTCGCGCAGGTCGCGTGGATGCCCCGCGATCGCCTTCGCCGCCTTCTGGTAGCTGCGCACCCGGAAGGGGTCGCCGCCGTCGAGGGCGAAGAGTTCCGCGTATTCGTTGAGCGCTTCGGCCGCCGCCTCGTTGGATCGAGCCATGGATCCACACTATGACCAGGGTCCGACAGTTTCCGGAAACGCCGCCGCCCCCGGGGTTCCGGGGGCGGCGGGCCGGTCGGGCGGACCGGGATCAGGGCTTGGCGGGGACCTTGCCGCCGCCCGAGCGGGTGAACACCACGACGGAGTTCAGTTCGTAGACCGAGAACGCCAGATCGTTGCGGCGGTCGCGGTCGAGGTCGGCGACGATGGCGCCGCCGGCCTGGCCGTGGCCCTCGGCCAGGACGTGGGTGGCGAAGGAGCCGTCGCCGCGCTGCTCCAGCCAGAACAGGCGCGGGTCGCCGTCGCCGGACACCGCGATGTCGAGGTCGCCGTCTCCGTCGATGTCGCCGTCCCCGATGACGCCGGGAGCGGCCTGGCCGGGCCGGGGCCGGGCGGTGATGCCCTCGGAGATCGAGGTGGGCGTCCAGGCCTGGCGCGGGTCCTTCGGCACCGCGTAGGTGACGACCTGGGACACCGGGTCGGAGGAGCCGGGAGGGAACGCGGTGTTGGTGTGGTTGGAGGCCACCCAGACGTCCCTGCGGTCGCCCCGAAGGTTCCGCACCAGCTTGATCTGGATCGACCTGCCCTGGGTCGTGTCGATCGTGTGCGTCGTGTACCGGCCTCCGCCGAGGTTCTCCAGCCAGACGTAGGAGGCGCCGGACTGGAAGTACTGGGCGCTGGCGACGTCGAGGTCGCCGTCGCGGTCGATGTCGGCGACCTCGGGGAGGGCGCCGCCGCCCGCGCCGAGGGTGACCGGCTCGGTGGCGAACCCGCCGCCGCGCTTGCCCCTGAACACCTGGACCCAGGCGTTGGAGGGGGCCCGCC
Source organism: Actinocorallia herbida (assembly GCF_003751225.1). Taxonomy (NCBI): domain Bacteria; kingdom Bacillati; phylum Actinomycetota; class Actinomycetes; order Streptosporangiales; family Thermomonosporaceae; genus Actinocorallia; species Actinocorallia herbida. Next base: position 6,713,570 of record NZ_RJKE01000001.1, on the reverse strand, counting down.
CCGGCAGCAGCGCCACCGGCGCGGGGAAGGACTCGCCGATCGTGACGAGGTCGAGGCGCCCGTCGCGGTCGAAGTCCACGGGTACGGCGCCGTGGTAGAAGAGCGGCTGCGTGCCGGGGGCGACGAGATCGTGCCGCTCCCAGCCCTTGCGCGTCTGCTCCCACCAGGTGAGCGAGCCGCACTTGGCGGGCGCGCACTGGAAGAAGCCTCCGGGGACGGCGATGTCGGCGTCGCCGTCGCGGTCGAAGTCGGCCGCGGCGGGCTCGTTCGGGTAGGCGATGCCCGCTTCGGGGCCGAAGACGCGTTCCTTGGCCCAGGTGTCGATGTCGCGGCCCATCTTGTAGACCGCGACTTCGCCGGACGGGGCGGGCCCGCCGGGCACGATCGTGCCGAAGCCCGTGGCGACGATCTCGGGACGGCGGTCGCCGGACACGTCGGAGGCGACGGAGAAGGCCGCCCCCTGTAGGGCTCCGTCCACTACATGCCGGGTGAAGGCGGCTGGCTTGGGCGGGTCGGTGGGCTTGAGGGCCGGGCGGGATCCTCCGGCCGCGGCCGGGAGTGCCGCGCCGCAGGCGAGCCCCACCGCGAGCGGCAGGGCGAGACGGCGTATGGAGCGCAAGGGCGCCACCTCCATGAGGGGGATGAGGAACGTCGCACCTGAATACCACACGTTTCGCACTACGGAATAGCGTTTCTTTAGTGGTAACAGTTGACGTTCGGACGGTCAGGCCGCGGAAACGCCGAAGGATCGCGTGGAATGTGAATAATCAGACGCATGGCGGACGGCTGGCCCCCGGCGGGCGAGATCAAGGCGATCTTCGACACGACGGGCCGGACGCGGGCCATCGCCAGAGGGCTGCTGGAAGACCACGACCGCGCGCTGGCGGAGGTGCACAGCGCGCTGGCTCCCTTGCGGGAGGAGAAGGCCCGGGGAGAGCTCGCGGGCATCCCCGTCACACGGCTCAAGGACGTCACCGAGGGGCGGCTGCGCCTGGGCGGCTTGGAGGACGCCGGATACACGACGGTCCTCGACGTCCTGGAGGCCGGCCCGTACGACCTCCAGCAGGTGCCCGGCGTCGGGGTGCAGACCGAGCGGCAGATCACCGCGGCCGCCAGGCAGGTCGCGGCGGCGGTCGCCGAGAGCGTCGCCGTGCGGATCGACGCCGACGCCCGCGACGCCCGCGGCACGGCGCTGGTCACCGCCCTGCACCGCCTGGTCGCCGCGGGCCCAGGACTCCCGGGCGCGGTGGAGACGGCCCGCGCGCTGGACCGTGACCTGGGTACCGCGCTCACCGACGCGGCCCCTGCGCGCGGGCGGCTGCGCAGGCTCTTCGCCGGAGCCGGGCGCCGCGACCTCGCCCGCGTGGCGCTGGCCGGGCTCGCCGAGGCCGCCGCCGACCGGGACGCGCCCCGGCTCGTCGCCGACGCGGCCCTCGACCTCGCCCGCAGGCCCGCGGACGCGGCGGCCGCGTGGATCGACTTCGAACTCCAGTCGCCCGCCTACTACGCGCTCCTGGCGGAGCTGACCGGCGCAGCCCCTGACCGGGCGCGTGCGGAGGGCTTCCTTCCGCACGAGATAGCGGCACGCGTCAACGCCCAGCCCCTGGACGCGGCCCACCGCAGGGTCACGCTGCGCGGCTACCAGGAGTTCGGCGCCCGCTTCGCGCTCGCCCAGCGGCGGGTGATCCTCGGCGACGAGATGGGCCTCGGCAAGACCGTCCAGGCGATCGCCGCCCTGGCCCATCTGCGCGCCGAAGGCGCCGGGCACTTCCTCGTCGCCTGCCCGGCGAGCGTCCTGATCAACTGGACCCGCGAGATCGCCAGGCACAGCGACCTGAAGCCCTACAAGGCGCACGGCCCGGGGCGCGCGGAAGCCCTCGCCGCGTGGCGGAAGGCCGGGGGAGTGGCCGTGACCACCATCGACGGCCTCCACGCCCTTTCCGCCGAATCCGTGGCGATGCTCGTCGTGGACGAGGCGCATTACGTCAAGAACCCCGTGACGCGGCGGGCCAAGGCCGTCGCGTCCTGGGCGGACAAGGCCGAGCGGGTTCTCTTCCTCACCGGGACGCCGATGGAGAACCACGTCGCCGAGTTCCGCAGCCTCGTCACGATGCTCCAGCCCGAGCTGAGGCTGGACGCCGAGGACGCCGTCGCCGGAGCGCAGGCGTTCCGGCGCGCCGTCGGGCCCGCGTACCTGCGGCGCAACCAGGAGGACGTGCTCACCGAGCTCCCCGAACTGCTGCACACCGACGAATGGGAGGAGTTCAGCGCCGCGGACCTGGCCGCCTACAGTACGGCCGTGCAGGCGGGGAACTTCATGGCGATGCGACGGGCGGCGTATGCCGAACCGGCGAGGTCGGCCAAGCTCGAACGGCTCAAGGAGATCGTCGCCGAGGCCGCGGAAGGAGGGCGCAAGGTCGTCGTCTTCTCCTACTTCAAGGACGTGCTCGCAAGGGTCGGAGAGGCGGTGCCGCGCGCGACCGGCCCGATCGCCGGAGACGTCGCGGCGGCGAAGCGGCAGGAACTCGTCGACGCGTTCACCGCGGCGGACGGTCACGCGGTCCTGCTCGCTCAGATCCAGGCGGGCGGGATCGGGCTGAACCTCCAGGCCGCGTCCGTCGTGGTCCTGTGCGAGCCGCAGGTCAAGCCCGCGCTGGAGAGCCAGGCCGTCGCGCGGGCGCACCGGATGGGCCAGGTCCGCACGGTCCGGGTGCACCGGCTGCTGGCCGCGGACTCGGTGGACGAACGGATGCTGGCGCTGCTCGCGGGCAAGGAGGCGGTCTTCGACGCCTACGCCCGGCGCAGCGACGTCGCCGACGCCGCGCCCGAGGCCGTCGACCTGTCCGACGCCGACCTGGCCCGCCGGATCGTCTCCGACGAGCAGCGTCGGCTGGCCGCTCCGCCATGAGCCTTCGGCGGGCCGTCTAGCGCGCTGAACTGCGATAACAGATCGAACATGTGTTTGCTAGAACTGGTGTTCGGGATTAGTGTGGGTCGCATGATGCTTCAGGGTTCCCTTTTCGACCTGGCGGATGAGCCCCGTCCGGGCGAGCTGGGCCCCGCGGTCCGGCGCGCGGAGCTGGCCCACGGGGCTTGGATCGACGTGCGTCCCGGCTGGCTGTCGGGCGCCGCCTCGCTCTTCGAGGAGCTGGAGTCCGCGGTGCCATGGCAGGCGGAGGAGCGGGTGATGTACGAACGGGTCGTCGCCGTGCCCCGGCTCACCCGCTACTACGGCGAGAACGAGCGGTTGCCGCTGCCGGTCCTCGCGGACCTCCGTGATCGCCTGTCCGCCCACTACGCGGCGGAGCTCGGCGAGCCGTTCCGCACCGTCGGCCTCTGCTACTACCGCGATGGCCGCGACAGCGTCGCCTGGCACGGCGATCGCATCGGCCGGGGCAAGACCGAGGACACCATGGTCGCCCTGCTCGTCCTCGGCGCCCCACGCCCGCTCCTGCTCCGCCCCGCCGATCACAGCGGTCCCACCCTGCGCCACGATCTCGCCCACGGCGACCTCCTCGTCATGGGCGGCTCCTGCCAGCGCACCTGGGAACACGCCGTCCCCAAATCCGCCCATGCCTCAGGCCCCCGGATCAGCGTCCAGTTCCGACCACGCGGGGTCCGCTGAACATCTCACGACCCGTCCCTGCCTCGCAGCAGGGATATCCGGCGGGAGGGTGTGGGAAAGCGGCGTTCCTGAGCCTGTGCGGGACCCGCGCTGCTCCGGACGGGGCGCGGAGTTCGGGTCGGGCTCCTTGGCGGGCCGCACACCTTGCGGGATGGACGCCGCCTCGGTCCCGGGCCCGGCCGTCGCTACCCGGTCTCGTTGCCGGCCGGGACCGTCGGAGCGGGGGCGGTCGGGGTGGGCGCGGTCGGGGTCGGGGCGGTCTGCGCGCGGTGGTGTCGGGCACGGGCTCGGCGCGCGGCGTCGAGGGCGGCCTCCGTGCGCTCGGCGCGGTCGGCGAGGATCGCCTCGAAGACCGCGGCGAGCTCGGCGGCGTCCTCGCCCGCGTGGTGGGTGTGCGGCAGGCCGGTGATCTTCAGTTTCTGCTTGATGACGCTCTTTCGGGTGCTCACCCATTCGTCGCCGGTGAGGCCCATCCAGTAGCTGCGCAGGTCGATGCCCGCGCCGCTGGCGTTGAACGGGCTGCGGCCGAGGAACCGCACGAAGTACCAGTGCACGTACATGCCGTCGAAGACCGCCGGGCCCGCCAGGAACACCGGCCGCCCCTCCTTGCGCAGCCCGTTGATCCACGCGGCCGCCGCCGCCATCGCCTCCTCGGCGGCCGGTGCCTCGCGCAGCAGCCGATCCCGGTCCAGCCCGCTGACGGCCAGCGCCGCAGGCTCGAACTCCGCTGAAATCGGCCGGATCTCGGTATAGAACCTCAGATCGGGCCGCCCCACCACCGCCATCCCCAGCGACAACATGCTGTAAGGCCCCGGAATGGGACCGTCCGCTTCCACATCCACGGCGACATAGAACTCCGGCAACTGCGGCATCCCGCCAACCTAAGCCGCCCTCTCCCACCCCCGCAAAGCCTTTTGCCCGACGCGGGTCCCCTCGGGCGCGTCGTCGGTCGCGGGTCTCTGGTGGGTCTGGGACGGTCGGTCCTTCGGGTTCGGTGGAGGTCCGGGATCGCGGTGGGAGCGGCGATCGGATCGGCGTGCGCCTGCTGGTGGTGAACGGTACGGTGGGGGTGGGAGGCGTACGGATGTTCGAAGTGATGTCGGTGGGGAAGGCCGAGGACGCCTATCGGCTGAGCGCGGATTTCGGGTTTCCCTATCCGGGACGGCGGGCCGAGGAGATCCGCTGCTTCGTCGGGGATCTTGAGATCGGCGACGACCTGGTGTCGGACTTCGTCGACCATCCGGTGCACCACGTCGTCGTGGACGGGGACCTGACCGTGCTGGGCGACCTCGACTGGGCGGCCGACGGGTTCGGGGTGTTCTTCCTCGTCACCGGGAGGCTGCGGGCCCGCAACGTGCTGCTGCACGGCGGGCCGGAGGTCGCGGTACGCGGCGCGCTCGAGGTCCGGGGCGCGGTCGCGGGCGCGCACGACGGGCCGGGCGGGGGCTTCCTGCGCGTGCACGGCCCGGCGTCGTTCCGCCTCGCGGTGGCCACCGCGGACTTCCTCCTGGACTTCCGCTCCCCGGTCTCGGGCGCCGTCGCCGTTGCCGCGGGCGCGACGGTGCTGGGCGTGGCCGACCCGATGGAGGCCGAGACCCTCCTCGCCCCCGAACTGCTCGACGCGCACGCCCGCCCCCTCGGCCACGAGATCGCCGACTCCCTCCGCTCGGGCCGCTCCCTCTTCGCCTGAGGCGGCGTCCGCTCCGGCGCCGCCCCGACGGAGCGGCGGCCGGGGTCCGCGCGTCACAGGGGATGTGAGCGAATCCGCGATGGCCGCGCAGTCCTGGAAGAAGCCGCTGGCATGGGCCGTCGCCGTGATCGGCGCCGCAGCCGGCCTGGCCGTCCTGTTCACGCTGTTCGGGCCGGGCGCCGCGTGGTGGGTCGAACACGTCGACGGGGTGCCGCTGCGCGGCGGCGGCGCGCTCCAGGGCAAGGATCGCCAGGAGGTCCTCGACAGCGCGCGGGGAAGGCTGACGGCCGTGGGCACCGGACTGCTGGCGGCGGCGGCCATCTACTACACGGCGGCGAACGCGGCATCGGCGCGGCGTACGGCGAGAGCCGCCCAGGAGACCGCCACCGCCGCCCAGGCCAGCGTCCAGGCGGCGCAGGACGGCGTCGACGTCGCCCGTGCGGCCGCGGCCGCCTCGGAGGCCGCCCAGCTGAGAACCGTCGCCCTCACCGAGCGGGGGCACCGTGAGATGCACGAGCTGGCAGAGCGCGGCCAGCTCGGCGACCGGTTCACCGCCGCCGTCGCGCACCTCGACGGGGCGCCCGCGCTGCGGCTCGGCGGCGTGTACGCGCTCGCCGGGGTCGCCGACGACGCCCCCACCCGGGCGCTGCGCCAGACCTGCGTGGACGTCCTGTGCGCCTACCTTCGCCTGCCGTACGAACCCGACCCCGGGGCGGAGGCCGATCCCGCCGCCGTCCGGGAGCACCGGGCGCTGCGCGAGGTCAGGCGGACGGTCCTGCGCCTCATCGGCGTCCATCTGCGGCTCCCCTCGGACGATCCGCGCTCCTGGCAGGGCCTCGATCTCGACCTGACCGACGCGGTGCTGGACGGCGGCGGCCTGGAGGGCGCGCACTTCACCGCGGGCAGGGTCTCCTTCAACGGAGCGGTCTTCGCCGGGGAAGGCTTCTCCTTCGCCGGGGCGCGGTTCCTCGGCGGGGTCGTCCACTTCGTCGGCGCGCGGTTCGAGTCGGACCTGGTGAACTTCCGCGGAGCGCTGTTCGACGGGGCGGAGACGAGCTTCGTCGGCGCGCGCTTCGACCGGGGGACCGCGAGCTTCCGCGACGCGCGCTTCGCCTCGGGGTCCGTCTCCTTCTCCGGAGCGGTCGTCGACGGCGGGACCGTGAGTTTCCGCGGCGCCCGGTTCGAGGGGCGGCCCGGTCCGCCCGGGCGGCCGCCCGGTGCGGTGAGCTTCGCCGGCGCCCGGTTCCTCGCCGGGATCGTGAGCTTCCGGGAGGCCCGGCTCATCGGCGGGCACGTCGACCTCCGCGACGCGGCCTTCCGCGGCGGCGCGCTGATCTTCCGCAACGCCTCCTTCGCCGGGTCGTTCGTCGACTTCCAGGACAGCCGCCACGACGGGGCGGTCCTCGACTTCGGCGCCGCCTCCTTCGCCTCCGGCCGCCTCGACTTCACGGGCGCCGAGGGCCACCGCCCGGCCAACCTCCCCGACACCCCGGTCCCACAGATCGTCGGCCTCCCGCCCGACTGGCGCCCCGCCCGCCCCGAGGCCGCCCGGCCCGGCGGAGCGACACCACCCGACACGGCGCAGCCGAACTCCGACTAAGCCCGCCTCCCTTCCCCGCGACCCGCGCCGGGCCGCGTATCTGCCCGGGCCGTGTGCCTCCCCGGGCCGTGTATCTGCCTGGGTCGTGTATCTGCTTGGGTCGTGTGCCTCCCTGAGCCGTGTGCCTCCCTGGGTCGTGTGCCTCCCTGAGCCGTGTGCCTCCCTGGGTTGTGTGTCTGCTTGGGTGGTGTGTCTGTCTGGGTGGTGTGTCTGCTTGGGTGGTGTGTCTGTCTGGGTGGTGTGTCTGCTTGGGTCGTGTACCTGCTTGGGTCGAGTACCTGCCCGGGGTCGCGTACGCGTGTCGGTTCGCGTAGCGGACCGGGGTTCGTGCATCTGGGCCGAGCGGCGCCTTATGGGCCTGGCCGGGCGGGTCGCCTGGCGCGGGGGTCTCTGCCTGTTTGCCGGGCGGAGTGTTCCAGATCGGGGGAATGATTCGGCGTCCTGACGGGTCGCGTGTGCTCTCGGGGTGGCGTGTTCTGGGCGCGTCGGAGGGTGTGGAGCTCGTGGCGGGGGTGCTGGAGCTGCTCGGATGCCGCGGGTTCGGGGACCGTGTTGTCTTGATGCGGTCTCAGCGGTCGGTGATTCGTGCGGTGACGAGCCGTTCGCCGCACTGCCGGTGCGGGGGACGCGGTTGTCCTTCGGCGGTGCGGTGGCCGTGGTGTGCCGTGCGTCGGCGCGGTCGGAAGCGAGGCGAAGAATGGGCAATCTCGGGACCTTTCCGGAATCAGTCACTCCTTTAACAAAAAGGACATGGCTTGCTTAAGGTGACGAATGCCCAGTCTGGTGGTTTGCGTTAAGGGTCTTCGTGGGGAGCTCGATCGGGGTGGTTTTTGGGGGTTGGGTCGGGAAAGGCGGTGTCGGGGCGATCGGGCATGGATCATCAGATGTGTGGTTCGGAGGGGGTGATGGGGCTGGGTGGGCGGAAGTTCGGTCTTCGGGTGGGGCGGCCGCCGACGCGATGGATCGGTGGTTCGGACGGGGTGGAGCGGGTCGTGCGCGGTCGTGGCACGGTGCGGGGCGCACCGGCGTGGCCGGGGGAAATGTTCTGTGGCCGCGCGGGGCCGTCGCGAAAAGTGTTCCGGCCGTCACGGGCGGAGGTCGGAGGAGCGCGCGGTTATCGGTGGGTTCTTTCGGTGGAAGTCATCATGGGTAAGGCGTTTTCGTGACGAAGGGGTCGCGGGCGGTTCGGGACGCATCGCGCACGGTGCCATTCCTCGGCGGCGTGGCGCCGGGCCGGTTTGCGCCGCAGAAGGCTCCGCCGGCGGATGGGGGTGGTGAACGCCGGGCCGCCGTTGTGTCTGGAGGATTACCGGTTTTGACGGGTTTGTCGGTGCTGGACCAGGCCGGGGGAGCCGCTGGGCGGCTCCGCTCTTGACGTCGTCGAGGTGTTTCTGCAGATCGGGTCAGGGTGGTCAGGGCCGTGGCGGAATGGGCGGTGCCGCAATGGGGGGAGTGGACGTGGCCGCGGCCCTCCGAGAAGGCTGATCGATGCGGAAAGATCATGGTTTTGCGGATGTTCTTCTGGGTGAAACTTTGGAAGCATGGGAGGCGAATAGTTCGCTTTTACCGCATGATGCTGAAGTGCGGACAACAGAAAAGGCGTTAACGCAAAAGTGGAGTGGTCGTTCATGTGCGTGGACGTGTAAATGCTGGGCGCGGTCGGGCGGAGCGGGAAGGTGCCGATGAGGGGAACGGTCCGACGCCCGCATCCGGGGCTTCCCGCGCGGGCGGTGCGCGACGACAGGGCCGCCGCGATCTGGCTCGTCGGCTGCCACGGCGGGGCCGGGGCGACGACGCTCGCGGCGCTCATCGGGGTGCGAGACGCGGGCCGGTGCTGGCCGGTCCCGCGGACGGGGCGCGCGAACGTGGTGCTGGTGGCCCATCCGGACGCGCCGGGCATGCGGGCCGTGCACGTCGCGGCCCGCCAGCACGCCGAGTACCCCGCGCTGAGCGCCGGGATCAACCTCCTGGGGCTGGTGCTCAATTCGTGGGCGCCCGGCCGCCTGCCGCGCGATCTGCGGCAGCTGCGGGAGTCGCTGGGCGCGGCGGTGCCGCAGGTCTGGGAGGTGGAGTACATCGAGGCGCTGCGGCTCGGCAGGTCCCCGTCCGAGGTGGGCCGGCTGCCGCGGTCGCTGCGGGTGCTCAGGCGCGACCTCGTGAACGAGGGCTGGGTCAGCTCGCTCCAGCGCATCAACCGCGAGGGCGACTGACGGAGGGGCCCTGTAGGGTGCCGGACATGGCCGGTCCTGAGGCATCCAGGGTGGGGGCTTTCGGTCACCCGTCAGCCCCCTGACACGAAGCGGACGATCCCGTCCCGGCGCTGAGGCGCGGGGGCAGGGCGCTGACCGCGGTGACGAGACGACGGTTCCTGTCTCTTCTCACCTCGGGATCTTTTGATGCCTTTGTCGCTTTACCTGCTCGCTGTGGCGGTGTTCGCCATGGGGACGTCGGAGTTCATGCTCGCCGGCCTTCTTCCGGATATCGCGGACGATCTGGGAGTCCCGGTCGGGGAGGCGGGCCTGCTCACCGCGGCCTTCGCCGTCGGCATGGCGGTGGGCGCGCCCCTGATGGCGGCCCTGGCCCGCCGCTGGCCGCGGAGAACCGCCCTCCTCGCCTTCCTCGGCCTGTTCTTCGCGGCGCACGTCGTCGGAGCCGTCGCCGACGGGCTTCCCGTGCTCCTCGGCACCCGCGTCATCGCGGCGCTGGCGAACGCGGGGTTCCTCGCGGTCGCGCTCACGACCGCCGCCGCGCTCGTCCCTGCCGACCGGAAGGGCCGGGCGCTGTCCGTCCTGCTGGGCGGCACCACCGCGGCGACGATCGCCGGGGTGCCCGGCGGCGCGCTGCTCGGGGCGCTGCTCGGCTGGCGCGCCGCGTTCTGGGCCGTCGCGCTCGGGTGCGCGCCCGCGGCGCTCGGCGTGCTGCGCGGAGTCCCCGGCGGACGGGGCGGCTCGCGCTCGTCGGCGGACCCACGGCTGCGCGCGGAACTCGCCGAACTGCGACGGCCCCGCCTCGCCGTGGTCATGGCGGGCACGGCGCTCGTCACCGCGGGCACCTTCGGGGCTTTCACGTTCCTCGCCCCGGTCGTCACGGAGGTCGCGGGACTCGGTCCTTTCTGGGTTCCCGTCGCCCTCGTGCTGTTCGGGGTGGGTTCGCTGGCCGGTGTCACCTTCGCGGGACGGCTGTCGGACGCGCGTCCCGGAACCGTCCTCGCCGTCTGCGGGCCGCTCCTTCCGGTCGGATGGGCGGCGTTCGCGCTGGCCGCGCCGCACCCGGTCGCACTGCTCACGATGACGCTCGTCCAGGGCGCGCTGGGGTTCGCGGTAGGGAGCACGCTGATAGCGCGTGTCCTTTATGAGGCTTCGGGGGCGCCGACCATGGCGGGCTCCTACGCCACGGCCGCCCTGAACGTCGGCGCGGCGGCGGGCCCCGTCCTCGCCGCCGCCACCCTGGACGCCTCGGCGACGGGCCCGGCCTGGACCGCGGTGGCGCTCGCCGTCGCGGCCCTGCTCTGCGCCCCGGTCTTCCGAGCTCTGGCCGTCCGCGGCATCCTCGTCGAAGGAGCGGGGCGGTAGGACGTCCTGCGAATTCGTGCTCGGGACGGCCGGGGAGGGGAGGCGGGCTCCCTGGCCGTCCCGCCTTCGGCGGTGGCGCCGACCGGACCGGCCGCGGCTCGGCGCGGTGCGGAGGCGCGGTGCGGGCCGCCGAGGTCCGTCGGCCGCGGGGGCGATGGCTCGCGCCGCGACGCGCAGGCCGCCCGCGGCCCTTGGCAACGGTCAGGCGGTGTCGGGGGAGGACTTGCGCCGTGACGGGAGGGCGATGCGCCGGAAGGGCGACGGAGTCCGGGAACCGTCGGCCGCGCTCTGGACGGGCGGGGTCCGCGCCGCGGACAGCGCCGCCGTGTTCTGGGTGACCGCCGCGTGCGTCGCGGTGAGCTCCGCCCGTGCCGTGTGCACCGCGTGGTGCAGGGCGGCGAGTTCGCGCCTGAGCCTGTCGGTCTCCAGGACGAGGTGCAGCGGCTCCGCGCCGCCGAGGTGCGACACCCACGCGCGCAGGTGCGCGTTCTCGGCCTCCAGCTCCTCGATCCGCGCCCGCCGCGAACCCCACGAGGCGGGCCGCCGCGCCACCGCCGTGGCGGCGGGCCACGGCGCGAACGGCTGCGCCGCCCGGTAGGGCACGTACTGCACGGTCGCCGGGTGCAGCGGCAGCGGCGCGGGCGGGGCGGTCCCGGGCGGGGGCCCGCTCTCCTCCGCACGGGCCTGCGCGCCCTCGGCCGCCGGCCGGAACTGCACCGCCGTCGGCGGAGCCGCCTTCTGCGCGCCGCGTTCTGCGACGCCGTCGATGTCCGGCTCGCCGCTCACTCCGGCGCCGGAAGAACCTTGTCGGGGGGACATGCCCACAACATAGTCGCCCGCAGTGACTGAGTGGCCACGAAAAAAGATGATTCTATGGAGAATCTCGCGACCGATACCGTTCTGTCACCCAGGCCGTGACTCCGTCAGGGGCATTTTTCGACGGTCTCCATCGCGGTGACGGCGTCGAGAGGCAGGACCCGGAGGGTTCTCCCGATCTCGACGACGATCACGCCGTCCCCGGCCCGCACGAGGCGACCACAGTGCAGCGCGGAGCCCGCCCGCACCTCCAGCAGCGTCCCCGCCGGCTTCGCCGACGGCGCGAACCATGTCACGCCGACGGCCCCGGCCACGAGGATGATCCCGGCCACCGTGGCACCTAGCGCGAACCGGAGGCCGCGCCGGACGCGCATGACCTCCCTGCCCGTCCAGCTCTCCAGGTCTTCGCCTGTCAGCAGGATCTCCCCGCTCGGCGAGCCGGAGGCGGCCGACAGCGCCCGCAGCGTCGCCGCGACGAGCAGCGCCAGCCCGGCGGCGAGCAGCGCCGCGACGATCCAGCGGAACGGATCGGCGAGATCGGCGAACCCCTCCCGGCCCTTGACGACGAGCACCGCGCCGAGCAGCGCCGTCACTCCCGCGAGCCCCGTGCGCCACGACTCTGCCTGCCGCCGCACCACCTCAAGCTGCTGGAACCGCAGCTGCTGCGCCTTCTGGTCCCACCGGTACCGATCGAGGCTCACGGCAGCTCGACCTGCCAGACCGCCCCGCAACCCTTGTCCCAGTTCTCCGGCGGCCGCTCGGCATGGGTGTGCCCACAGTCGCACGTGATGGTCCGCGGCCCGCTCTGCACCTGGCTCTTCTGGCGCCCCCATCCCTTGGTGCCGACGGCCCCGAACGACCACCGGACGCGCACGAGCGCCCCGCACCCCGGGCACACCCCGGCGACGTCGAAGCCGCCCTCCACCTCCGTCACGGTGAACCCGCCCGGCTGGAGCCCGTGGTCGAACAACCGGTACTCCACACCCCGGTGCGCCTCGATCGGAGCGCCCACTCAGCCCTCTCCTTCCATCCTGTATCCGAAAAGCCCCTGGTATTTGCGCAGCCGCCCCCGCACGGTCTCCTCGTCTTCCTCCAGGTCCTTCGCGGCGCGCGCGACATGGTCGGCCCCGACGACCCCGCTGACGACCGGCGGCTGCCCGTCGAGCCAGTCGGTGATGGCGAGGAGGTCCTGCCAGTAGACGATGCCGTCGGGAACCGCGTCTTCCGGATAGGAGAGCGTAAGCCCGAGGGGCTGGAACCGCGCGAACCGGTCATGCGCCTCCCGCAGCGTCCAGCCGTAGCGCCCGGCGGTCTTGACGAGCCGGAGAGCGTCCACATCCGTGATCGGCTCCGCCACCGCGAACTCATCGTTGGAGACGGTCAGGATCGCCCTGTCGTACTTGTCGGGTGCGTACCCGTCCAGCGAGCCTGAGACCGCCTCGTCCAGGACCGGGATGGGAGCGCCGAGAGCGCGGAAAGGCTCAAGAAGCCTGATGAACTCCTGGAGCGTCAGATGGCTCTGGTAAGCGCTGTTGGCCAGATGCCAGGGCGTGAGTCGCCAGGACGGGTAGCCGCGGAGGTGTTCGGCACGGCTGCCCGTCATGGCGCTGAGCTCCTGGTATCCGTGGCAGCGCAGGTCGGATTCCGCAGCGGCGTCGGGAAGCAGGGAGAGATCGGCGGTCTCGGGGAAGAAGACGCGATAGTGGGCTATCGCTTCGCTCACGGTGCAGCTCAGCGAGGATGCCATGCCGAGGACCCCTGGCGCGGTCAGCGGCACGCGAAGGTCGGCGAGGTCGAGGATCCGCCGGTACTGCGTGAAGCGCCTGGCGAAGCCAGGGCTATCGTGATGCCCGATCTTGCTCAACACCGCGTGGAGAATGTTCCAAGGGGACTTTCCGATGTAACTGACTCCCTGATCCCGCAGAATCCGCGCGACGTACGCGTTCCTGAGGAGTTCGGTCTCCACTTCGTCGGCGGGGTCTTCCGGGATCAGCGAGTGCTCGGGCAGGAGGAGGAATCCCGTGTCGGTGAGCCGTCGGAGCTGGTCGGCGTAGGCACGAGCCGACACTCCCTTCTCCGCGGCGAGCGCGAAGAGGTCGATCGGGGAGAGCCGCATGCCGAACTCCCTGACGAACTGAAGCGCGTCCATCTCCGCCGTAGTCAGCGAAGCCGGATAGGACGTTCGGCCTTCCACACGGCAGCCAAGAGCGGAGAAAGCATCGTACATTTCGAGGACCGATGCCAGAGGCAGGGCGAGCCACGAGCTCACCTTGGCGACCTCGCGTGGAGTCACCCTCCAACCGGTCTCCTGTTTCACGTCCTCCGGGCGCGTGCGGAGCAGCCTCACCTCCGCGGTGGAGAAGGTGTGGTCGAGCATGGGGCTCAGATCGAAATCCAGGGTTCCGGCGGCACCAGGAGCGTAACCCTCGACGCGCCGGAGGACATGGCGTACGGAGATCTTGAGTTGGGCGGAGGTCTCGGCGAGTTGCCACACGACGCGCCAAGGCCTGGCTGTGCTCTCCGGGCTCCAGACTGTCAAGGCGTGGCTCAAGGGCTGGTCCTCTTTGCTGAGGCCACGCCTGAGATGGGGGATGCCGCGGATCTGGGAGCAGTCGAGGCCCAGCACGGCGAGCCGCCGCAGGCGCTTCAGATCGCTGACGGGATCGCCTTCCGTCCGAGCCGCGATCCGGGGAATCCGGTCGAGTTCGATGGCCTCGGCATTGTTGTAGTTGGGGAAAAGCTCATCGATGATCGCGGCGTCACATGGCTCGGCCACCGGCGCTCCGGCGGGGTTCTGCATGATGAGCTGGTATCGGCTGGTGACCGTCCCGGTGGTCTGCCACGCGCCCATCCGCCAGGAATGAAGCCAGTCGTTGGAGGGAAGAAATGTCTGCCTACTCAGAATCCGCTCGTCCAGGGGCAGACAGCCGATCAGCCTCGCGGACACCGACTCGGACTGGGTCCACTGGCCGCCTAGAGGGATGGCGACGTCGTCCTTGGCGAGTCGGGTGAAGATCTCCTGGGCGATCTCCGGCGCGGACTCGGTGACCCCCCAGAGCCAGGTCAGAGAGAAGCCCGCCCACTCGCGCAGCGCGGGCAGAGACTCCCGGATCTCCGCGGTGATCCAGTCCTTGTCCCAGTCCTGGAGTGTGTTCCGGTCGACGGTGAAGCGGGGCCGGTGCTTCCCGCGCAGGTTCACGACGAGGCCGTAGATCTCCTCGTTGGTGCGGATGCCGTCGGCGACGATGCCGCCCTCGCCCGCGACCCACCAGAGGTCGCGGCCGTGCTGGAGGGGCTCCACCGTGGTCTCGGGGTGGCGCAGGGTCTCGGGTAGCCATTGCTCTGAGCCGTCGGCGCCTTGCTCCACCTCTACGTGGAACTCCGAGTGCCACAGGAGCTGGCGCATCGTCCTGAGGACGGAGATCCCCTCGTCTCCCGTCAGGTAGAGCCGGACGCAGGTGCCTCCGCCGGGCTCGTCGTAGGGGGCCGCGGTGATCTGGAAGAGGCTGCCGCTGCTGGCGATGCGGACGCGGTGGCCCGGTCCGCGGACCTGGTCCTCCTCGTCGACGGCGCGGGTGGTGATCTCGATCTCGTCGGCGATCATGAAGTAGCTGAAGACGCCGATGCCGAACTGGCTGTTGGGGATGAGGCGGAGGGAGGGGTCCTTCTCCTGCCAGCGGGCCTGCTCGTAGCGGAAGTCCTGGCGGTAGACGAAGCGCTCGCCGGCGTTGGCGAAGGTGTTCTTCAGGGACTCCACGGTCATGCCGACGCCGTTGTCACGGCACTCGATGTACTCGCGGCCGGTCTCGGGGTCCACGTCCTGCTTGAAGGTGATGCGGCCCTCCCAGGGGAGGGGCGGGTGGCCGCGCAGGTCGCGGTAGCGGCGGCGGGTGCGGCGGTAACGGCAGGCGTCGAGGGCGTTCTGGTAGAGCTCCCGGATCGCCAGCGAGGGGTCGCCGTAGAGCTGGCGGCCCATGAGCAGTTCACGGATCTTCTCGTCGGACAGCCGGAAGGCCAGCAGGGGCGTCTCGTAGACGGCTTTGCCGTCGCGGTATTCGGGGCGGAGGCCGGTCTGGGAGAGCCGGTCGGGCACCGCGCGCAGGAGCGCGGTGTCGAGGCCGGGCAGGCCCAGTAGGGATTCCCTTGCGTGTTCGGCGCGCTGCGCGATGTGGTCGAGGGCCTCGTGGATGGCCGGGTGGTCGCAGATCGCGACGAGGTCGAGCGTGTCGCCGGCCCGTTCCCACGAGGCGAGTTCGACGGCGCGGCGCAGGGCGCTGATCTGGAGTTCGTCGCCGATGCCGAGGTGGTCGACGACGACGGTGGGCATGCGCCGGGTGTCGAGGGCCATGGTGCCGGCGAGGGCGAGCAGGACGGCCAGGGACCGGCGCTGCGAGGTGAAGTCGTGCCCGGCGAGCCGTTCGGTGAGCCGCTGGTCGTCGGCGCCGGTGCCGACCGCGTGCATGAGCACCCTCGCCACGTCGGCGAGTTCGCGGGCCGTCAGCCCGGCGGTGCCGCGCGCGTCCGGCAGCGCGGTGGCGAGCCGTCCGCTCACCTCCTGGGCGGCCGGGCCGTCCCAGAGGCGGGGGCGGGCGACGAGCCAGCGGTGGACGAGCCACATGGCGAGGGCGTCGCGGGCGTCGGCGCGGCCGCGGCGGACGAGTCCCTCGGCGCGGCGGCAGACGTGCTCGTGCATGGCGTGGGTGAGTTCGAGGTCGTCGCGCAGGCCCTCGGAGAAGTGTCGTTCGAAGTCGGTGGGGCCGATCGCGGCGGCCTCCCGGACGCCCGCGGCCATGACGGCCTCGCGCAGGAAGGGGACCGCGACGAGGAGGCCGATCTCGCGGGCGGTGAGGCGGGCGTCGCCGGCGAGGCAGAGGTCGAGGGCGTCGAGGATGCGGGTGGGGTAGCCGTGGGAGGACCACGGGTCGGCCAGGTGCGCCCTCTTGGCGAGGACGTCGGTCGCGCGCATGCAGTCGTCGGCGCAGGTCTCGACGACCCGGATGACGGCTTCGCGGACCCGTGCGGTGTCGGCGTCCGAGCAGACGGCGCGGTTCCACAACGGGGTGCTCTCGATGGCGCGGCGCCAGGCGGTGCTGATCTGGTCGCCCTCGCAGACGGGCAGATCGCGGGCGCGGTCCGGCTCGGCCCAGGTGATCTGGGCGGTCTGGGTGGGGGAGTCGGTGTGCGCCATGCGCCGGGCGAGCTGCTGGCCGGTCTCGGCGAAGACCTCGGGGAGGGTGCGGGCGGAGTTCCGGCGGGCCAGGATCTCCGAGAGGGTCTGGGTGAAGTAGCTGCCGGACTCGTCGTAGCCGCTGGTCTCGCCTGGCTTGCAGCTGGTGACGAGGGCGAAGGCCCCGTCGGGCGGGTAGCGGAGCTGGCCGCCGACGGAGATCGGGCCGGACTCTCCGGGGGTGTCGCGGCAGGCGTCCACGATGAGGACGACGAGCTTGGCGCGGCACCTCTCCAGCGCGCGGGGGACGAGGGGGATGAGGCTGCCTTCGTCGGGCGTGCCCTCGTCGTCCACGTCGGGGTAGACGTCGGACGGTACGAGGAAGCTCTTTCCGTCGAGCATGACGCCGTGCCCGGTGAAGTAGATCAACAGGACGCCGTCTTCGGGGGCGTCGCGGCAGGCGTTGAGCAGGGCGTTCTGTACGGCGCCGCGGGTCGGCTGCACGCATCCGTCGCGGCCGGGTGCGCAGAAGGTCACCTGGTAGTCGGACTCTTCGAGCGCGCCGGCCATGCGGTCCAGGTCGGCCTCGACGGTGCCGGTGAGGGGGCTGAAGAGCCCGGCTCCATAGGTGGGCACCCCGATGAGGAGTGCGTGACGACCGCTCAAAGAGCCCTCCGCAGTGCCGACCGTCCCAAGCGCCCCGAATGATCCATTATTCAGCGCCGGAGTTTGGATTGCACTGATGTCGGGCGTTCACCGGGAGAATTTCGCCGCCGCGGGGACCGGCCGAGGTCAGCGGCGTGCCTCGGCGATGGAATGCTCGGGGGACCAGTGGACGAGAAGAGGAGCGGGGATGCGCAGGGTGGTTCTGGGGTCGGCGTCGAAGACGCGGCGGGGGATTTTGGAGAGGGCCGGGGTGGGGGTCGAGGTTTTCGTCAGTGGGGTGGATGAGGATGGGGTGGAGGCGGGGAGTGTGGCGGAGCTGGTCGAGGTGCTGGCGGTGAGCAAGGCGCGGGCCGTGGTGAAGGAGGTGGGGGACGCCGTGGTGATCGGGTGCGACTCGTTGCTGGAGTTCGAGGGGAGGGGGCTGGGGAAGCCGAAGAGCGATGAGGAGGCTGTGGGGTGGTGGTTGGAGAGGCGGGGGAAGAGCGGGGTGCTGCGCACCGGGCACTGTGTGATCGACGGGGCCACGGGGAGGGAGGCCACGGCGGTGGGTTCGACCGTCGTCAGGTTCGCGGAGCCCACGGAGGCGGAGATCCGCGCGTACGTGGCGTCGGGGGAGCCGTCGGCCGTCGCGGGGGCGTTCACCATCGACGGGATCGGGGCGTGGTTCGTGGAGGGGATGGACGGCGACAGCAACAACGTGCTGGGGCTGTCGGTCGTGCTCCTCGGGGGGCTGCTGCGAGAGCTGGGGATCGACCACACGGAGCTCTGGAGCAGATAGAGGGGCGGTGGGCCTCCGGGGGGCGTGGAGGAGCCCACCGCCGGTCTTCGGGTGCGCGCCTGTGCGGGGCGTGCGGGTGCGTCAGTGCTCGCGCAGGAGGCGGCCGGCGCCTTCGACGCGGTCTTCGATGCCGTTCTCGCGCAGCGCCATCCACCAGGTGGCGGCGTTGATGGCGATGACGGGAAGGCCGAGCCAGCGCTCGGCCTCGTCTGCGAGGCCGACCATGGAGAGGTTGGTGCCGCACTGGATGACGGCGTCGACGTCGCCGGAGGCGAGTTCCTGGATGGCCGCGCGCAGCTCGTCCTCGGTGACGTGCGCGATCGACACCGCGGTCGGGCACTTGAGGCCGATGATCTTGTCGACCTCGAAGCCCAGCTCGGAGAAGAACGTCCGCACGTTGGCGTCGCCGACGGGCTGGTAGGGGGTGACGACGCCGATGCGCCGCGCCCCGTACAGCTTCAGGGCCCGCTCGCAGGCCTCCGCGCCGGTCGCGACCTGGAGGCCGGTGAGGTCGTGGATCTGCTTGACGAACTGGCGGTTGCCCTCGACGCCGCCCCAGAACGTCTCGGCGGACATGCCCATGACCATGTAGTCCGGCTCGCAGGTCATGACCCGCTCGCAGGACGCGCCGATCTCGTCGCGGATCTGGTCGAGGAGGCGCTCCATGCCCTCGTCGCCGGCCATGTTCTGGTCGCGGATGTGGATCCGGGAGAAGTGGGACGTGACGCCCGGGACGCCCATCCGGTAGAAGTCGGGCTCGACGATGGTGTTGGTCGAGGGCGCGATGACGCCGAACTTGCGGCGCCAGCCCAGCGCGTCGGTCATGCCGGGGTCTCCTGTCTCTTTCGCTCTTGGAGGGTGAGCACGCGCCAGGCGGCGAAGGCGAACACGGCCTGGGACGCGGTGTTGATCGACTGCTCGATCCACTGGAGGGCGATGGTCTGGTGCTCTTGGCCGCCGAGGGGGCCGAGCGCGTACTGCCCGGCGATCCACAGCAGGAACAGCTTGTGCCGCCGGAAGAGGTACACCGCGACGGCGGTGCTGACGCCGATGGTCAGGATGAGCATCGGCAGGGTGTCGCCGATGGCGAACGACGTGCCGAGCGCGGCCATCCAGAGCCCGGCCGCGGCGGCGATGGGCAGCCGCGGCTCCAGCGCCTTGACGAGGGTGAGGAAGCCCGCCGACAGCAGCGGGAACAGCAGGAGCGGCATCACCCACAGGTCGATGTCGGTCGAGGCGATGAGGAGCTTCCAGCCGCACTTGGCGAACCCGCCCAGCCCGAGCAGCAGTGCCGCGGTCCGGACCAGGCGGGTGTCGAGGTCGTCGACCTTGGAGAGGAGCAGCACCCCGGTGACGGTGAGCGCCACCGGGACGAAGTCCTCCATCGCCAGGACGACGGGGTAGTCCATGCCGCTCACGAGAAGAGGTCCCGCTTGCGGAAGCCCGCCGTGGCGAACCGGAAGGCGATCTTGCCGCCGGTCAGCCACGCGACCCGGCCGCCGTTCTTGACGCCCTTGAGGATGCCCTCGGCGAGGAACGGCGTGACGGTCTCGACCTTGTCGGCGAGGATGTTGAAGATCTTCTTGGTCTTCTCCAGTTCCTCGGGCGCGTAGTCGTGGGTGAGCAGGTCCGTCAGGACCATGCCGGGCGACAGGTGCGCGGCCTTGACCGGGGTGCCCTTCAGCTCCTTGGCGAGGCTGTCGGTCACGTAGGTCACCGCGCGCTTGGTGGCTCCGTAGGCGGTCAGGTTGGGCATCGTGCGGCCGTCGCTGCCGAAGCCCTCCATGTTCCACACGGTGCCCGAGCCCTGCGCCAGCATGTGCCTCACCGCGACGGCGCTGCCGTTCATGACGCCGAGGAGGTTCGCCGAGACGACGGTCTCCAGTTCGGCGACGGGCAGGTCGGCGAGGTGCTTGCGGGAGGTGGTGACGCCCGCGTTGTTGACCCAGTGCGCGACCGGGCCGAGTGCGGCGGCCTTCTCCCACAGCGCCTCGACCTGGGCGCGGTCGGTCATGTCGCACACGACCCCGGTCGCGCCGAGTTCGGCCGCCGCCTCGTCCACGCCGGAGCGGCCGCAGATGACGACGGTCGCGCCGCGCGCGATGAGCTCCTTGGCCATGCCGAAGCCGATGCCGCGGGTGCCTCCGGTGACGACGACTACCGCCATGTCAGCACCCCGTGGATGACGCCGGACAGGCGGTTGCCCTCGAACACCTCGTAGTTGACGGCGAGGGTCTCGCCCGCGCTCATCCCCGGCGTCGCGTCGATCATGAACTCGCGGCCCTTGATCTTGGTGACGTCGGTGAAGTGCACGCTGGGGAAGTTGGCCCGGCCGAAGGCCTGCGAGTTGCCCCACGCGTCGGGGCCCTCGTAGAACATCTTCGTGCCGTCACGCCGCTGCTCGACGGTGTAGGACCGCTCGATCGCGCCGGACCAGGTGACGTGCGCGCGGGTGCGCAGCAGGTCGATCGGTTCCAGCTCCAGGGTGACGGTGACGTCGCCGATGAGCTTCTGGTCGGCGCCCCACAGCTCGCACACGCCCGTGTACCCGCCGGTCTGCTTGGTCGGCAGGATGAACGGGACGGGCCCGTTGCGGGTCTCGGCGGCGAGGTGCCCCGGGATGTCGTAGTCGGGCGACGACGGGCGCTTGTACACGCCGTTGAAGCAGCCGACGACGGTCCAGCCCTGGTAGAGCACCGAGGAGTACACCTGGGTCTCGCCGTCGGGCAGGTTGTGGTTCCAGGTGTTGAGGTCGACCTGCCAGCCGGGCCCGTAGTAGTGGGCGTCGACGAAGCCGCCGTAAGGCTGGCCGGTGCCGTAGAAGTCCGGGCCGGTGTAGACCCGGTCGGCGTCGGAGTCGATGACGCCGAACGCGAAGGGCGCGCCGAGCCGGAACTGCCCGGCGAGCTTCCCGCCGCCTTCGAGGCCGCCGTCCATGTAGTACATGGTCTTGCCGTCCTCGAACACCGAGGAGCGGCGAATGTCCTCGTACCCGCACCACACGCCCTGGCCGTCGAACAGCGACGGCCGGCCGTGCCACTCGCCGGCGATGCGGGTCTGCCACTCGCTGGGTTCGCTCACAGATCGACCTCGTTGCTCATGAGGTGCGCCCGCAGCCGGGCCGACGCCTCCGCGCCGACGAGCCGGGTGACGTTCGCCCACACCGGGTCGACCTCGGGGCTGAACAGGTAGGAGCGGTTGAGCGCGTCGCGGGCGGCGAGGTCGGTGTCGTGGAGGGTCGCGAGGACGTCCTTGGGCAGGCCGTTCTCGACCAGGCCCTTCCAGTGGCCGAAGTAGTCGTCGACGAACGCGTCGACCTGCTCGAACTGCTCGGCGTCGGCGCGGTGCACCAGCATCCAGGGCGACATCATCGCGTACTGGCGCGGCCCGATCGCGGCGCGCGAGGCCCCGAAGAGCTCCCTCGACCGGTCGAACGCCGGGGTCAGCGGCTCGAACGCGGCGTCCAGGTAGCCCAGGTGGGAGGCGAGGTCGGCGCGCGGCACGAGGTCGAGGTGGAAGGCGAGCTGCCCGCCCGCCTCGACCGAGTCCAGCGTGAAGTGCGGGATCGGCGACCCGCCCGGCAGGAACGCGAAGATCATGTGGCTGTCCATGCCGATCTGCGGCACGACGAGCCCGATCGAGACGACCTTCGCCAGCTTCGTGCCGGTCCGCACCTCGAGCCTGCCGACGGGCTCGGGCCCGAACGAGCCGGACAGGTCCTCGCCGAGCACGAGCTTGAGGTCGTCGATCTCTTCGATCTTGGCGAGGGTCCGGTCGAACAGACCCTTCGGGAGAGAGGTCATGACTGCCCTTCCTTGGCTTCGGCGTCGCCGGCGAGGATGGACTCGTCGACTCGGGGGTGTTCGCCGCGGGCCTTGTGCACCCAGGCACGGGCGAGCGCGGGGTTGTTCTTGCGGGCGGGCGAGGCGATGACGGTCGCCTCGCGGCGCGGCACGTCGCCCACGATGCGGTCCTCGTCGCCGAGCAGCCAGCCCTTGTCGGCCAGCTCCTGGCGGCGCCGCCGGTAGTGCACGGCGATGAGGTCGGACTTCACGTGCAGCTCGGCCGCGAGGTCGGCGGGCAGCAGCTCGGGACGGGTGCCGTCGACGACCGGCGCGTCCTGCTCGAAGATCCGGTAGATGCGCTTGAGCGCGTTGGCGTCGGCCCAGTCCGCGGTGAAGAAGTCGCGCAGCGCGACGAACTTCACCAGGGTCTGGGTCTCGCTGATCGGCACGTTGCTGTCGTAGATGATGATGTTGCCCATGGGCAGCCGCACGTGCAGCTTGATCATGTTGGGCAGCATCCAGCCCGCGCTGGTCTCGACCGGCGGACGGTCCTCGAGCTTCTTGTTGTTGCCGCCGGTGATCTTGCCCCACAGGCCCTTGGGCCGGGGCGGGTAGAGCCGGACGGTCGCGAACGCCGACCACTCGTCCGGCATGTTCACCTCGTACTCCTCCACCTCCGGACGCTCGGGGTTGCCGAACGCGCCCGCGTGGACGAACGGGGTGTGGGAGATGTCGCAGCCGTTCTCAAGGATGCGCTCGTAGTTGGAGTTCCAGAGGTACTCCCCGTAGACCGGCTTCCACCGGCCGCCGTTCTTCTTCAGATCGTCGAACTCCGGCCACACCGGGATCGGCGGGCGCTCCTCCTCGGGCAGGTCGCCGAGGAACGCCCAGACGAGCCCGTACCGCTCCTCGGTCGGGTAGGAGTCGACGCGGGCCTTCTTCGGGATACCGCGGCCTTCGAGGTTGGCCGGGATCTTGGTGCACTCGCCGCCCGGCTCGAACTCCCAGCCGTGGTAGGGGCAGACCACGCAGTCGCCCTTGGTCCAGCCGCCCGACAGGGCCGCGCCGCGGTGGGCGCACAGGTCGGACAGGCAGACGACCTGCCCCTTCGACGTCCGGTAGACCACGAAGTCCTGGCCGAGGCAGGTGATCTTCTTGGGCTTCGTCGTGATCTCGTGCGAGAACTCGACCGCGTACCAGAAGTTCTTCAGCATCTATCGCTCCAGCAGTTCTACGGAGCCCGGCGGGTTCTTCCGCACTCGCTCCATCGGTTCTGGGTCGTCCCGGAGCAGGGCGTCCAGGAAGGCGGTGAGCACCTCCAGGTAGTCGCTCCTGCTCTCGGCCGGTTCCCTTGAGGGCTCCAGGTCGAGGAAGGCCCGCGCGGCGGTCGGATCGACGGGGTCGGCGACCGCGAAGTGGTTGGCCCCGTTCAGGACGGCCAGGAGGTGGCCGGTGCCGGGGAGCGCCTCGGTGAAGGTCCGGCTGACGGGGTCGGCGCTGCCGTCCTGCCCGTAGCGGTCGCTGCTGCCGAGGATGACGCCGTCGCGGTCGCCGACGGCGAGGAAGACCGGCGTGTCGACCTGGGCGGGCAGCACGGTCCCCGCGGGCCAGCCGAGCATGGTGGCGACCATGGTGTGCGTGCCGTAGCCGAACACGGCCTTGACGCCGGGGAAGAAGCGGGCGGACTGGAGGGCGACGGTGCCGCCCGCCGAGTGGCCGCCGAGCGCGACCCGGTCGAGGTCGATCGAGTCCTTGAGCAGGTCGATCCCGGCGAGCGCGTCGAGGATGGCGGGGACGGCCGGGCAGGTCGGCCGGGTGCCGTAGACGCCGGGCTTGGCGGCGTCGAGGTCGACGCCGGGGGTCAGCCCGACCTGGCCGCCGAACAGTTCGGCGACCCGGTCGAAGGTGACGACGACGTAGCCGGCCTTGGCGATGTCGACGGCCCAGGTCCGGTAGGAGTCCTGGGCGACGTTGACGCCGGAGATGATGACGACGACGGGGAACCTGCCGGGCGCGGGCGGGAAGACGCCCGTCAGCCGCTCGGTGTCGGTGCCCTCGGCGACCGCCGGGTAGTAGACCTTGAGGTGCGCGGTGTCGAAGGGCGACTCGCCGTGGGTGCGGGCCGCCGTCCAGAGGGACCTGATGAGGGTGCTCACGGGCGGGGCAGTTCCCGGTCGCCGCCCCACAGGGCGCGGACGAGCTTCTCGGTGAGCTCCTCGCCGAAGAAGCGGACGCCCATGGAGTTGGCGGGGTCGCGCTCGGCGATGTTCCGGCGGATCGTCAGGTCGGTCTCGCGCAGGGCCGCGCGCTCCTCCTCCGGCACCTCCTCGGCCTCGTCGACCCAGGCGAGCCAGCGGTCGACGTGCTCGCGCGCCCACTTCTCGACGGCCTGGAGGTTGTCCTCCGACAGCGGGAAGGAGTAACACTGGGCGGTGGGGGACAGGCTGGTGCGGATGAACGCGGCGGGGCTGGTGAACCAGGTGAACTCGGGGTTGTCGTCCTTGAACTTCAGCCACGGCTCGTTGACGGGCGCGTAGTACTTGTCGTAGTACTCGCCGTCGATGACGAGGGAGACGCGCGGCACGGAGTCGACGTAGAACCAGCCCTCGGGCCACACCAGGAGGGCGATGCCGAGGTGGGGGACGCGGATGTGCGGGCCGAGCCAGACCGTCAGGTGGAGGTTGGCGAAGCTGGCGGCGGGGTTGCCGAGCCAGGAGTGCACCATCCAGTCGATCTCGGGGCCGGAGTAGGCCGAGACGCGTCCGCCGGGACCCTCGGGGTAGGTGCCGTACGACTCGAGCTCGAGGGTCGACGGGTCCCGCGTGGTCTCGAAGCGCGCGTCGATCTTGGCCTTGAGCTCCAGTAGCAGGGCCTGGTAGCGCTCGAACGTGACCGTCACGTCGGTGACGGGCCGGCTGTCGAGCATCTGCTCGACGGACTGGATGGTCTCGCTCATCGGGTTCGTCCGTCCTGGTTCGGAGGGGTTTGGTTCGCTAGGGGAAACACTGTTTCCATTCTTGGGGTGCGGGCGTGGGCTGTCAACGTTCCCGCTGTTACGGCGCGGTTTCGGTGAGGCCGGCCAGAGCCTGCCAGGCCCTGCCGTTCACCAGGTCGGTGTTCTTGGAGACGAACCGGTTGACGGCCTGCGCGGGGTGCACGACCGCGTAGGTGACGCCCGGGCCCGCCTCGGTGACGATCGGGTGGCTGATGCGTCCCGTGAACGGGCCCTCCCAGGCCGTCCAGAGGGTGAAGTCGCCGGTGAGGTCGAGGACCTGGCCGCCTTCGGCCCAGGTGGAAACGATGTTCAACCGGTTCTCCGCGGCCCTCTCGGGCAGGCCGAGCGCCGTTTCCCAGGCCTCGCCCGCGGCGCGCGGCACGGCCACCACGTCGGCGTCGGCGATCGCGGCGAGCCGGAACGTCTCGACGGTCACCGCGTCGTCGCCGACGACCACGGCGAGGCGGCCGAACGGCAGGGTGAAGATCTCGACGGCGGCGCCGAGCCGGGTCGCCCACGGGGTGCGGGCGCCGGCGTGCAGCTGGAGCTGGGCTCCGGCCTCGCCTTCGGCGGAGACCACGAGGCCGACATGGGCGTCGCCGTCCCGCGCGCTGGTGACGGCGTGGGCGGAGGTGCCGGACAGCGCCTTGCCGAGGATCGCGACGACCTCGGCCCGCTCGGTGTCCCCGAAGGCGAGTTCGGGGAGCACGATCAGCTCGGCGCCCGCGGCGGCGGCCTCGGCCGCGCCCGCGAGCGGGTCGGCGGAGGCGACGACGGCGACCTTGGCCGCGTCGGCCCCGGGCGCGGCGGTGCGCGCGACGGGCGCGGAGGCGATCGGCCCGTACAGCTCGGGGCGGCGGCGGGCGAGGATGTCGGTGCCGTCGCCGCGGACCTTGAGGTCGGCGGCGGAGACGTCGATGTCGGCGACGGCCACGGCCTCGCCGGTGCGCGGCGCCCTGGCCACCACGGTGCCGTCGGGCGCGACGATCTGGCTCTCGCCCGCGCCGTGCAGCCACTCCTCCGGGACGCCCAGCTTCTCGGCGATCGCGGGCAGGTGCGCCTCGGGGAGCAGGGAGCCGACCTTGTTGGCGGCGACGACCCACACCTTGTTCTCGGCCGCGCGCACCGGGATGTGCAGGCTCGCCTCGTCGGTGGCGAAGGAGTTCAGGCTGTTCAGCAGGAGCTGCGCGCCGCGGACGGCGAGGTCGCGGGTGACGTCGGCGGTCACGCCCTCCATGCAGGCGTACAGTCCGATGCGGCCGACGGGCGTCGCGACGATCGGGCCGGGGGCCTCGCCCGGGTTGAGGTGGTCGCCCTCGGCGCCCATGAGGGTGAGCTTGTCCGACTGGCCGAGGAGCTCTCCCCGGGGGCTGTAAAGGAGGCTGGTGGCGGTGGTCCGGCCGCCTTCGCGGGCCAAGGTCACGTTGAGCTTGACGTACGCGCCGTGGCGGGCCGCGCGCTCGGCGATCGCCCGGAGGAACGGGCCGTCCAGAGTGCAGGCTTTACGGTGAGCCGTAACTCGGCTTTCATACCAGGACAAATGATTGCAAAACTCCGGTAGCACGATGAGTTCCGCGCCCTCGGCGGCTGCGGCGTCGATCATGCGCAGACAGGCCGCGAGGTTGGCCTCCACGTCTTCGCCCGCGGCGAACTGGACAGCTGCGACCCGCAACTTGACCGACATCTTGAGGCCTCCTGGTTCCTCTAGCGAAACGCTGTTTCCAAAACATACAATCAGCGCCACCCGATGGGAAGAGATTCCGGAGAGCGGAGAGCCGCCGTGCTGACCCATGTCGTCCTGATGAAGTTCACCGACCCCGCCGACGCGGCCGAAGCGAAGGAGCTGCTGGAGGGACTCGTACCCGGCGTCCCGCAGATCCAGAAGCTCACGGTCGGCGTCGACGTGGTGCGGGCCGCGGTCTCCTGGGACCTCGTCCTGCTCACCGAGCACGCCGATCTGGAAGGGCTCAAGGGATACCAGGAGCACCCGTCGCACCTCGAGGTCGCCGGATGGCTCCGGCCGCGCCTCGCCTCGCGCGCGACCGTCGACTTCTGACGGGCCCGGCCCGGTCCGGGCAAGGCGGAAGGCCGCCGCGGTGCTTCACCGCGGCGGCCTTCGCGTGTCCGGCGCGGGTCAGGACCCGGCGAGCGTCTGGAGCTCCCCGGAGGCGATCTTGGCGTCGTAGTAGGAGCCGCCCGGGTAGTACGCGGCGGTGGTGGTGCCCTCGAACTGGTCGACGAGCCAGGTGACGGCGAGGCTCTGGAGGATCGCGACGTTGGCGGGGTCGGAGGTGCCGCAGGCCAGGGTGCCGATCGCGTCGGTGCTGGCGCCCTCGGCGTCGACGTGGCCGCCGGTGGTCAGCCGGGCGCCGACGAACGGCCGGTCCAGCTCGGCCTGGACGAGGTCGGTGCCGGAGCCGGAGCTGTTGCACAGGCCGTCGGCGCCGGAGACGGTGAGGAGGGGCTTGGCGGTGGTGTTGAGGCCCTGGAGGCCGGTCTTGAGGTTCGAGCCGATCGCGGCGTTCACCGGGTCGAGCAGGACCAGCCCGCGGAGGTTCGCGAAGGTCGAGGGGTGGTCGGTGCGCAGGCGGTTCGCCACGTAGGTGACCGCCTCGCCGCCCGCGGAGTGGCCGGAGAAGACCAGCTTGGCCGGCAGCGCCAGCTCGGGCCGGTTCGCCGACGCCTTGGCCTTGGCGAAGCTCTTGGCGAGCTGGCCGCCGGAGCTCGACGCCTGGGCGAAGAGCTTGCCGACGTTCGCCATGAAGTCGGTGTTGTTCCCGAGGTTCTGGAGCGTGCAGCCGAAGAGGTTGGCGGCGGGCAGGCTGGGGGCGAACGCGACGTAGCCCTGGGCGGCGTACTTGCCCGCGAGGTCGGCCACGGCGTTCTTGGAGCGGGAGAAGCCGTGCTGGAGCCACACGAGGCCCTTCGGCGTCCCCGCCGGCAGGTACCAGTCCGCGGGCTGGTTGATCGTGGTGAAGGCGCAGCTGATGTCGACGTTCGTCTGGACCCGGGTCACCGCGACCGCCGAGGCGGAGGACGCGGGCACCAGGACGGCCGCGGCGAGGGCGGCCGAGGAGAGGAGGGCGGCCAGGCGCATGAAACACACTCCCATTGTTCCGATGTGCGAAACGATGTTGCCGTTATGCCGTCTCATTAGCGCCTGGGGTGACCCGGTGGTCAACCCGGGCCGGGAGCGCGGTTCGGTAACGATGGGGTCAGGGCGACGCGAGAGCCTTGGACGCGAGGTGGGCTCCGCTTAGTTGACTCCGTGTGATCGGATGGAAACGCTGGAGTCATGACGACGCAGGCAGGGCCGGTCACCGATACCGCCGCCGACGAACTGTTCAAGAGCGTGTTCACCGCGCCGCCCGACGACCCCTACCCGGCCTACAAGCGGCTGCGGGAGGCCGCGCCCGTCCTCCGCTCCGGCGACGGCGCCCTGGTGCTGTCGCGGTTCGCCGACTGCGACGCGGCGCTGCGGCACCGCGCCTTCGGCAAGGGTGAGGAGCAGCTGGGCTTCGGGATGGCCGCCGAGATCGGGGAAGAGGTCCGCAAGGCCCGCCAGCGCTACGGCAGGACCATGCTCATCACCAACCCGCCCGAGCACACCAGGCTGCGCCGCGCGGTGAGCGCCGCCTTCACCAACCGGCACGTGGAGGAGCTGCGCCCGCAGATCGCGCGCCGCGCCGACGAACTGCTCGCAGGGCTGGCCGAGCGGCCCGGCGCGGACTTCCTCGAAGGGCTGGCGCTGCCCCTGCCCGTCAACGTCATCTCCGACCTCCTCGGGGTGCCGGAGGGGAACCGCGAGCCGTTCACCGGCCGGGTCCGCCGGATGCTCGCGATGATGGAGCCCGACGAAGGCATGGACGGCTTCCGGGAGGCGATGCGGGCCAGGGAGGAGCTCGGCGACTACTTCGGGGAGCTGCTGGAGGCCAAGGGCGCCGACCCCGGCGACGACCTCCTCTCCCGGCTGGCGACCGCGCCCGAGGGGGAGCGCCTCACCCGCGACGAGATGATCTCCACGGCGCTGCTGCTGTTCACCGCGGGGTTCGTCACCACGACGAACCTGCTGGGAAACGCCGTTTCCGCCCTGTTCGCCCACCCGGAACAGGAGGCGGCCCTGCGCGCGGATCCCGGGCTCGTCCCATCGGCCGTCGAGGAGTTCCTGCGGTTCGACTCGCCCGTCCAGATCGACCTGCGCGCGGTCCTGGAGGAGACGGACTTCGCCGGGACCAGGATGCGCCCCGGGGAGGTCGTCGTCACCGTCATCGGCGCCGCCAACCACGACCCGGCGATCGCCGACGATCCCGACTCCCTGGACGTCCGCCGCGAGGCCCCCGCACACCTCTCATTCGCCTCAGGCGTCCACTTCTGCCTGGGCGCGCATCTGGCCCGGGTGGAGGCCCAGGTGGTCCTGGAGCGCCTCTACAGCCCCGCCTACCGGTCCCTGCAACCGGCCGGCTCCCCGGTCCGAGCCCCCGCCTTGGCCCTCAGGGGTTTCAAGCACCTTCCCGTCACCCTCACCCGCGCCTAGGAACGGGGAGGCCCCGGGGGCGATGAGGCCGCCGGCCCGGGGCAGTGGTGTCCGGTGCGTCCTCCGCGGGGGCGGAGGACGCACCGGACTTCCTCACCGTCCGGGCGCGTTCGGACGGATCGGTCTTCGGGGGCGGGTCAGGCCGGGTAGGCCGCCGCGCCCATGCCGGCGCCGCCCGCGCGGAACGCGGCGGGGAGGTGGACGGCGCAGGTCTGGGTGTACTCGGTGATGCCCTCCTCGCCGTACTCGCGGCCGAAGCCGGAGCGCTTGACGCCGCCGAAGGGGGCGCGCAGCGCCATGCCGGTCCGGCCGTGGGTGTTGACGAAGGTGAAGCCCGCCTCGAAGCGCCGGGCGAACGCGAACGCGCGGTCCTCGTCGGCCGACCAGACCGAGGCGCCGAGGCCGAGCTCGCCCGCGTTCGCCCGCGCGAGCACGTCCTCTTCTTCCCGGTAGGTCAGGACCGGCACCACGGGCCCGAACTGCTCGTCGGCGACGACGGGGGAGGCGTCGTCGAGTCCGGTGAGCAGGGTCGGGCGGACGTAGTGGCCGCGCGCGAGGTCCACCGCGACCCGTCCGAGCGGGACGGGCTCGCCGAGCGCCGCGAGCGCCCGCAGCCTTTCCGCCGCGCCCGCGCTGATGACGGGGCCGACCGTGGTGTCCGGCGCGAGCGCGTCGCCGAGGACGACGACCCGGGCCGCGGCCGCCACGTACGCGTCCCGGAATTCGGCGAACCGGGCCTCGGGCACGTAGAGCCGCTTGGCGGCCATGCAGACCTGCCCGGCGCTCTGGAACGACCCCATGACGAGCCGGTCCATCGCCGCGTCGGAGAGGTCGGCGTCGGCCAGGAAGACCGCGGGGTCGTTGCCGCCGAGCTCCAGCACCGCGGGGGTGATGGCCTTCCCGGCGAGCGCCCCGATGGCGCGGCCCGCGGCCTCGCCGCCGGTGAACGCGACCTTGCGGACGAGCGGGTGGGAGACCAGCGCCGCGCCCGCCTCGGCCTCGCCGTGCACGACGTGCACCAGCCCGTCGGGGAACCGCGCGAGGATCCGCGCGATCGCCAGCGGGGCCAGGGGAGAGGGCTTCACCACGATCGTGTTGCCCGCCGCGAGAGCGGGCCCGACCTTGAGCAGGGTGAGGATGATCGGCGCGTTCCACGGGGTGATCGCGCCGACCACCCCGAACGGCCGCCGCCGCAGCAGCAGCCGCCCGGACGCGTCGTCGGTGTGCGCGTCGGCCAGCACCCCGGCCGCGCGAGAGGCCGCCCACCGCAGGTAGACGCCGGCGAACCGGATCTCCCCGCGGCAGTCGCCGAGCGGCTTCCCGCTCTCCCGCGCCAGCAGCTCGGCGAGCGCCTCGTCGTCCTCCAGGGACCCCGCGACCCGTTCCAGCACCGCGATCCGCTCGGCGACCGGCAGCCCGCCGAACGCGCGCTGCGCCGCGCCCGCCGCCCGCACCGCGGTGTCGACCTGCGCGGCCGTCGCGACGGGGACCTCCCCGACGACCTCGCCGATCCGCCCCGGATTCTCGACCGCGATCGAGCCGCTCACCGCTTCCTCCGGTCGGTCATACCGCGCCTCCGACAGGGCGCAGGGAGGCGATCATGGAGGTGCGCAGCAGGTGGGCGCGGGCGCGCACGGGGTCGGCCGCGAGCTCCCGGAGGCCCGCCTTGTGGGCCTCGGGATTGCGCAGCTGCTCCCAGTTGGAGTGGGTGATCTTCTGCACGTACGACCGGGCCACGTCGCGGCGCTTCGCGCACGCGGCGTCCAGGGCCGACACGTCGCCGAGGGCGGCGGAGACCGCGACCGCGTCGTGGACGCCGCTGTTGAGGCCCATGCCGCCCAGGGGGTTGTTGACGTGGGCGGCGTCGCCGATGAGGACGGCGCGGCCGGTCCGGAAGTCGGCGGCGACGCGCTGGTGGACCCGGTAGAGGGTCGAGTGGGCGACCTTCCACTCGGTGTCGGCGACGCCCCGCAGCCGCTCGGGCAGCCGGGCCAGCTCCATCTCGTCCGGGGTGTCCTCGGGCGTGGGGAACAGCACCCGCCAGTGGTCCGGCGTGCGGAGCAGGACCAGCCACTCCTCCGGGTCGAACACGTAGTTCACCGCGGCGATGCCCGGGATGAGCGCCTCGAGGTCCTCCTCTGTGGAGGCGACGAGGAACCGCTCGGGGTAGGTGATCCCCTCGAAGGGGACGTTCAGCGCCTTGCGGACGCGCGAGCCGGCTCCGTCGGCCCCGATGAGCCAGTCGCCGGTGTACCGGGTGCCGTCGGCGGTGATCGCCGTCGCCGTCTCGGCATCCTGCGCGACGTCGACGACGGGGGCGTCGAAGACGACCTCGCCGCCTTCCTCGCGGAGCAGGTCCAGGAGGATCGGGGTGAGCTTGCTCTGCTCGCACTGCACCCGGTACGGGTACGGGGTGTCGTCGGCGAGCAGGCGCAGATCGAGCTCCGCGACGACGCCGCCGCGCCGCTCCCGGTACTGGAACGTGTGCGACACCAGGCCGCGCGCCATCAGCCGGTCGAGCGCGCCGAGGTCGGCGAGCATCTCCAGCGTCGGCGGGTGGTAGGTGGAGGCGCGGGACTCGCCCGCGAGATCCGGCCCCGCC
Source organism: Actinocorallia herbida (assembly GCF_003751225.1). Lineage (NCBI taxonomy): Bacteria > Bacillati > Actinomycetota > Actinomycetes > Streptosporangiales > Thermomonosporaceae > Actinocorallia > Actinocorallia herbida. The sequence goes on along the minus strand of NZ_RJKE01000001.1, from coordinate 6,681,740 downwards.
TCCAGGACGGTCACCGCGAACCCGCGGCGGGCCAGCCCGACGGCGGCGGTGAGCCCGACGGGCCCCGCCCCGGCGACGACGACGCGCATCACGCCTCCCGGGAGTGCAGCGCGAAGCCGCCCTCGGCGCCGACGACCCGGGGGTTGGTGAAGAACCGCAGCGTCTCGGCGGTGCCCTCCTCGCCCAGGCCCGACCGGCCCCAGGCGGGGCGCGGGGCGAACAGGTGGAGGCTCATGATGCTCGAGCCGTTCACCTTCACCTCGCCCGCCCGGACCTTCCGCGCGACGGCCAGGGCGGCCTCCTCGTCGGGCCCGAACACGTAGGCCTCGAGCCCGTAGGAGGTGCCGTTGGCGAGGGCGAGGGCCTCCTCGACCGTCCCGTAGGCGTGGACCGTCGCGACCGGGCCGAAGATCTCCTCCACGGCCTGGTCGGCGGGCACCCCGGTGACGAGCGCGGGAGACAGGAAGTTGCCTTCTTCGGCCACCTTGAGCGCGGTGTGCACGGTGCCGCCGAGCGCCGCGCGTTGGGCCTCGACGGTGCCGCGGTGCGCGGAGTGGACGAGCGGCCCGAAGTCCGTCGCCTCGTCCAGCGGGTCGCCCGGCTTGAGCGTCGCCAGCCGGTCGAGCACGGCGGACACGATCGCGTCGTGGTCGTCGGCCGGGACGATGAGCCTGCCCAGCGCGCGGCACCACTGGCCGTTCAGGGTGGTCAGCAGGTCGACCGCCGCGCGGGCGGCGGTCGCGGTGTCGGTGCCGGGCAGGATGATGAGCGGGTTGTTGCCGCCCAGCTCCAGCTGGACCGGCTTCACGCCCGCGCCGCACGCCGCGGCCACCGCGGCGCCGCCCTTGGCGCCGCCGGTGAACGACACCGCGCGGATCCGCGGGTCGAGGGTGAGCCTCCCGCCGACCGAGGCGTCGCCCTGGACGAACTGGAACACCCCGTCCGGGACGCCCGCCGCACGCAGGGCGCCGTCGATGACCTCGGCCATGAGCTGGCTGCCGTAGGGCACGAACTCGCTGGCCTTGAGGATCGCGGGGCAGCCGGCGGCGAGCGCGTTGGCGACCTTGTGCGCGCCCATCGGCGCGGGCGCGTTCCACGGGGTCAGGCACAGCGCCGGCCCCCACGGCAGCAGCAGCACCTCGGTCTCGCGGCCGTCCTCACGCCGGAGGCCGCGGGTCAGCCAGCCTTCGCGGAGCTGGCCCGCGGCGAGCAGGAACGAGCCGGTGATGATCATGCCGAGCGGCAGGGTCTGCCGGATCGGGACGCCGGTCGCGAAGGACTCCAGCGCCGCGATCTCCGCGACGCGCGGCTCCAGCGCGGCGGCGACGGCCTCCAGGGCGCTCGCGCGCTCCTCGGGCGTGGTCGCGGCCCAGGCGTCCTGGACGGCGTCGGCCGCCGCCAGGGCCTCCTCCACCCGCGCGGGGGAGGTGGCGAGGGCGGGGCCCAGCGCCTCACCGGTGAGCGGGTTCTCCCGGACGAGGGCGAGTTCGACCTCGGCGTCCCGCCACCGTCCGGCGACGAGGTCGCGCAGGGGGGCCGGGGTCACTTGTTCACGCTCGCGAACAGCTCGTTCTCGCGGTCGTCGGTGATCATCGAAGCGGCCTCCAGCCTGCCCCGCTCGGGCGGGAACGTCATGACCAGCGCCATCGACAGGTCGCGCAGGCCGCGGCCGATCACGCCGTCCATGGTGGCGGCGGAGGTGCCGCAGGCCTTGAACGCGCCGACGACGACATCGAAGCAGGCCTCGGAGATGCTGCCCTTGGCCATGCGCCACTGACGGTACACGTCGGCCTTGGGCAGCAGCGGCGGCTCGGAGGTCTCCAGCTCCAGCTGGCGGCGCAGCCAGTGGTAGGCGGTCTCCAGGCGCTCGGTCATCTCGCCGATGATCACCTGGTGCATGGGGGAGCTGGCGATGGACTTGCCGGAGTCGGCGAAGCGCTTGCTGGTCAGCCGCTCCAGCGCGTAGTCGTAGACGCCCTGGGCCGCGCCGAGGTAGTTCGCCATGATCGCGAGCTGGTTGCCGACGAAGCTGCCGCGGCTCATCTGGAGCATCTTCACGAACGAGCCGGGGACGGTCAGCGCGTCCTCCGCGGCGACGAACACGTCGGTGAGGGTGATGCCGTCGTTGGCCGACGCGCGCATGCCCAGGCCGTTCCACTTGTCGCGGGAGGCGACGCCGGGGGACTCGCGCTTGACCAGGAACAGCGACAGGCCGTTCGCGTCGGTGGTGCCCGCGATCTTCGCCGTCACCAGGTAGATGTCGGCGACGCCGGTGGCGCAGCCGAACGACTTCACGCCGTTCAGCTTCCAGCCGCCCTCGACCGGCTCGGCCGTGGTGGCGATGGCGATGTTGGCGCTGGAGCTCTTGACCTCCTCGCTGGCGAAGTTCGCCAGCCAGGTGCCGCCCGCCATCAGGGTGAGGACCTTCTTGGCGAACGCCTCGACGACCGGGTTCTCCTCTTCGGAGAACAGCCCGGCCTCGATGGCCTCCAGCGGGAGCAGGCCGCGCGACGCGCTGGTGTTGTGGAAGAAGTAGGCCAGCGCCGTCGACGGGCAGGCCGAGCCGAGCGTGAAGGTGGCCCCGGCGAGGTCGCGCAGGCCGCCGCCGAGCCCGCCGAACTCTTCGGGCACGATGAGCCCGAGGATGCCCGCCTCGCGCATGAGCGCGATGTGGCCGATCGGGAACTCGCCCGTCTCGTCGGCCTTCGCCGCGGCCTCGCGCAGCGCGGGCAGCACGCTCTCCACCTTCTCCATCCGGGCCTTCTCGGCCTCGGTGAGAGTGGTGAGCAGCCTTTCGGCGATGAGTGTCATGAGGAGGTCCTTCCGAGTCGATAGGTACGGCCGGGCAGGGGTGACCCGCACGCCGTCTCCAGTTCGGCCGCTGCCGCGACCAGGGCTTCCCGGTCGGCGGCGCTCGCCACGTCCAACCGGGTCGCGAGGAAGAGCACGTCGATGGCGCACAGGCCGTCGTCGAGTCCGCCGAGAGTGACGTCGAAGTGGCGCACTCCGCTTTTCATGGCGGTGAGCGCGTTGGCCAGGCCGAGCCCGGCGTGTTCGGCGAGCCGCACCCGCACGGGCACGTCACCTGCCACGGTGACGGCGTCGCGGAGCAGTTCGCGGAGGTTCAGCGGTGAGGCGGGTTCGCCGCCCTCGTCGAGGGCGATCTCGTCGCAGCCCGCGGCGACGAGCGCGGCCACCGCCTCGACCGCGGTGTCACGGCGGTCCGGGGCGAAGGCGTCCTGGACGCGGCCGACGGACTGGGCGCCCTTGGCCCGCGCGGCGCTCACCAGCCGGCCCGCGCCGTCGGCGTCCCGGAACAGGAACTCGACGGTCGCGGCGTCGGGGAGCACGGCGGAGGCGTCCAGGTCGTCGGTGAGGACCGCGCCGTCCACCAGCGCGGAGGCCGCGGAGGTGTCGGGGTCGGCCGGGCCGACCCTGGTGCGCAGGCCCGCCTCGCGGACGGCCCGCAGCAGCTTCGCCGACGGGAGCCCGCGCCGTTCCAGCGCCGCGGCCAGGCCGGTGTCGGCGAGGCCGATCTCGGCGGGCAGCGGGTCGGCGAGCTGGCCCCACGACCGGGAGTGGAAGAGCAGCGGGCCCGTCGTGCGCGGCGTCTCGGCGGCCAGCACCTCGCCGACGAAGATGGTGTGGTCGCCGCCCGCGTAGGCGTGCGCCACCCGGCAGTCCAGCCAGCCCAGCGCGTTGGCCAGCACGGGCGCGCCGGTGACGGCGGTCGCCCAGTCGTGGCCCGCGAACCGCTCCTGCGGGGCGGCCCGCCCGGCGAACGCCTGCCCGAGGTGCGCCTGGTCGCGGCCGAGGATGCTGATGCCGAACAGCCCGCTCTCGGAGATGAGCCGATGGCTGTACAGGCCCTTGTCCAGGCACACCAGGACGAGCGGCGGATCGAGGCTCACGCTGGAGAACGAGCTGGCCGTCATGCCGTGCCAGGTCTCACCGGCCGTCGTGGTCACCAGGACCACGCCGGTGGGCCACTGGCCGAGCACGGATCTGAAGGTCTCGGCGTCGACCGCCACCTGAGCCCCCCTCGTTTCGCTTATGGAAACACTGTCCCGCAGAAGGTAACAACGCTGGCGAGTGGGTGTCAACGCGTTTCCCGTGACGTTTCCCATAAGGAAACGTTCTGGCCTACACTGCCTCCGTCGGATCTTCTGAGGAGGAGTTGAACCGTGCCGAGGACCGCGTCTAAGACCGGCGAGGAGCCCGAAAGCGGCCAGAGCCGCTCCATCGCCGCCGTGGAGCGGGCGATGGACGTGCTGCTGCTCTTCGGGCGCAGCACCCGGCCCGACCTTGGGGTCACCGAGATCGCGACGGAGCTGGGCCTCACCAAGGCCGCGGTCCACCGCATCCTCACCGCCCTGCGCAGCAAGGAGCTCATCACCGTCGACCCGGTGACCCGCCGGTACGCGCTCGGCCACGCCGCCATCTCGCTGGGCCGCGCCTACATGGCGCGGATGGACCTGCGCGCGATGGTCGGGCCCGAGCTGCGGCTCCTGTCGCGGCAGACCGGCGAGACCGCGACGCTCTCGGTGCGCCGCGGCGACACCCGGATGTACGTCGACCAGGCGGTGCCCAACCAGGAGCTGCGGATGGAGGTCAGCCTCGGCATCCCCTACCCCCTGCACGCGGGCAGCTCCTCCAAGGCGTTCCTCGCCTTCCTCGACGAGGCCGAGGTCGCCGGGTACCTCTCGCGCCACCCGCTGAACGCGCTCACCGACAAGACCATCATCGACGAGGAGCTGCTGCGCGCCGAGCTCGCCAACATCCGCAGGCGCGGCTACGCGACCTCGCTCGGTGAGCGCCAGGAGGGCGCCGGCTCCATCGCCGCCCCGGTCTTCGACCACGACGGGCGGGTCCTGGCCGTCCTCAGCGTCTCCGGCCCCGCCACCCGCTTCAAGGGCCACATGCGGGAGTACGCGCCGATCCTCATCGCCGCGGCCTCCCGGGTCTCGGCCCAGCTGGGCTTCCCCGAGCACTGAGCCGCACCTGCCGTGCCGCGGCGCGGCGGGCGGGAGTTCCCGCGCCGCCGCGCCTCCGGTTCCGCGCACCGGTCAGAGGTTGGCGCCCGGCTTGAGCACGCCGAGCACCGCAGCGACGAGCACGCTGCCCCAGATCCCGAACACATAGGGCAGGCAGCCGTCGATCGAGCGCTTCAGCGCCGACTCGGTCTCCGGGGTGCTGCCGTGCTGCATGAGCGCCCCGAACGCCGGGCCGAACGGCCGCAGCGTCAGCCGGATGCCCAGGCCGCAGGCGATCGCCAGCGCGTAGAAGAACACCTTGCCCGCCAGCCACTTCGGCTCGGTCGTGACGCCGAACGGCTCAGCGGCGAAGAACGTGTAGGCGGCGGTGCCGAACAGGGCGAGGATCAGCGTGATCCGGATCGTCCAGTCGGTCCTGCGCACCCACGGGAATCTCCCGTGCGTCCGGTGGTCGACGATCGTCGCGGCGAGCCAGCCGAACGCGAAGAGCCAGGTGAGCACGACCAGCGGCCAGACGAAGATCTCGTGGCCGCCGATGTTCGCGCCGTGCGGGTCCATCGCCATCAGGGTGACGCCGGACGGCAGGAACAGCACGAGCGTGATCTTCGGCCCGAGGTCGAGGCCGCTCATGATGTTCAGCGCCGTCGCCCGGGACGCCGGGGCGAGCTCGGGCTTGAGCACGAACCTGCTGGAGTAGTACACCCCGAGGTCGCCGCCGAGCCAGAACACGAACAGCACGATGTGCAGGACGATCCACCAGCCGTACGGATGTGGTCCCATGGTCAGTCTCCGGAGGTGAGGGGGCCGACGCGCGGGGTGCCGCCGAGCCCGGTGACCGCCGCGGCGAGCGCCTCGGCCGCGGGTTCGCCGACCGCGCGGGCGGCGTTGAGCAGGAACTTCACGCGCAGGTCCGCCGCGGGCAGGGGGTGGCCCGGCCCGCCGCGCGAGGAGTCGACCCGGTGCTCGAGCACCGCGCCGCCGCGGGTGGTGACCCGCAGGACCGCCGCGAAGGCGTTGGGGAAGATCTCGCTGGCCCGCTCGTCGGCGAAGCACGTGACCTTGGCGGCCAGCGCGAGCCGAGCCGGGTCCTCGTGCGCGCCCTCGGCGAAGTCGTCGAGGTAGACGCCGAGACCGCCTCCGCCGAGCAGCGCGGTCGCGACGGTGAACGGGCCGGAGAACTTGCCGTGGTAGGGCGAACGCGGCCGTGCCTTGTCCTCGGGCGGCTCGGCGACGGTGCGGAGCGTCGGTGCGGGGAAGCCCGCCTCGATCGCGGTGATGTCGGCGGGGTCGAGGCCCTGCGCGCGCAGCGCGAGGGCGCAGTCGATCGCCGGGTGGGTGAAGTGGTTGGTCGGGTAGGGCTTGTAGACCGTGCGCGTGGTCTCCCAGCGCTCGCCCAGCCCTTCGAGGAGTGCGGCGGCCTCGTACTGGCCGCTCAGCCACGCCTGGAAGAACCCGAACCTGCCTTCGATGACGGTCGGCGGGCCGGTCACCCCGGCCGCGGCGAACCCCGCGGCGGCGACGCCCCCGTGGGCCGCCCAGCCGCAGTGGATCCGCTTGACCGTGCCGCCCGTCCGGTTGGCCTCCAGGACGCCCGAGCCCATGCTCGCGGCGATCCCGACGGCGTCGGCGACGCCGCCGGCGTCCAGTCCGTAGAGGAGGGCCGCCGCGGCGGCGGCGCCGAGGGTGCCGCAGATCGACGTGGCGTGCTGGCCGCGCTCGAAGAAGACCGAGTTGCGGATGCCCTTGTCGTAGGAGGCCATGCCGAGCCGGTCGGTGATCTCGATGCCCGCCGCGACGGCGGCCAGCAGGTCCCGGCCGCTCGCGCCGACCTCCTGCGCGACGGCGAGGGCCGCGGGCACGACCGACGCGCTCGGGTGCAGCACCGACGGCAGGTGGGTGTCGTCGAAGTCCAGCGCGTGCGCGTAGGTGCCGTTCACGAGGGCGGCGTTGGGCGCTGGCAGGACCGCGCCGGTGCCGAGCACCTCGGACGCGCCGCCCGTTCCCCAGCGGGAAACGGTGCGGAGGACGGCGTTTCCCGGGTCCGTTTCCGCCGTTTCCTCGGCACGGCCGGCGAGGCAGTTGCCCACGACGTCGAGGATGCGTTCGGAGACGTCCCGGGCGACCTCGGCGGGGACGCCCTCGTCGCGGCAGGCCGCCGCGAACTCGGCGAGCGCCTGCACGTGGGTCCGCGGAGCCTCAGGCACCGGCCACCGCCGGGAGCACCGCGAGCGGACGGACGGGGGCGCCGGTCGCGCCGACGATCGGCAGCGGGTTCAGCACCAGCAGGAACTCGCGGGCGCCCGACTCCAGCAGCGGCAGCAGCCGCATCGTCTCGATGATGTTGATGCCCGCCTCGACCAGCAGGATGCGGTGCACCGGCAGCAGGGCGTGGCCCTTGCCGGGCGCGAGGTGCTCGAAGGCGATGGTCTCGCCGCCCGCGGCGCGCACGCCGAGCCCGGCGAGCCACTTGCCCGCGGCCGCCCCGGGTCCGGGGACGCCGTCGCGGGCGCCGATGAACCGCTCGGGTTCGTCCCAGTGCCGGGACCAGCCGGTGCCGATGAGCACCACGTCGCCCGGGTGGATCTCCAGGCCGGTCGCGGCCCGCTCCAGGTCGTCGACGGTGACCTCGTAGCCCGCGGGCAGTACCGGCACCCCGTGCACGGCGGCGACGTCGAGGAGGACGCCGCGGCCGACATACGGGGTGAAGGAGTCGATGCCGCCCTCGGTGAAGCCCCGGTGGTCGGCCACCGCGGGGGTGCCGCCGTGCACGAGGCCGTCTTGGGAGACATGGGCCAGCGCGTCGACATGCGTGCCGACGTGCCCGCCGGTGATGATGATCTCGTTGGCGGCGGAGCCGCCGTCGGCCCGGACCATGTCGCCGTGACGGCGTTCCAGCAGCATGCGGAACGGGGGATGGTTGGGGGACTGGGGCATCCCCGTCTTCATCGGCTGAGCCAGGTCGAGGACCGTGGCGCCGGCCAGGTCGTTCCACAGCACTGTCGGTCGGCTCCTTATCGGCGGGGTGGGGCGGACGCCGGGGGCGTCCCGGACCGCGAATGGAAACGACGTTACACGGTGGGGAACACGTTGCGGAAGGTGAGTGGGGTCTCCTAGGGGTTTCGGGGCGGTCTCGCCTCGGTTTCCTCAGGCGGACGCGCGGGGTTCGGTGCGCGCGAGCTCGGCGAAGATGACGAGCCGGTAGGCCGCCGAGTACTTCGGGTGGCAGGTCGTCATCGTCAGATAGGCCTTGGACGGCTTCGCGCCGGGCTTGCCCGGGACCGGCGCGATCACCGACAGGTCGCTCGGCAGCACGATCTTCGACCCCGTCACCCGGTACACGTAGGTCTTGGTCGCGGTGTCGATGAGGACCTGGTCGCCCGGCACCAGCTCGCCGAGCCGGTTGAACGGCGCCCCGTAGGTGGTGCGGTGGCCGGAGAAGACGCTGTTCCCCTTCTCGCCCGGCATGGGCGTGCCCGGGTAGTGCCCGGGGCCCTTGGCGAGGTCGGCGTTGGTGACGCCCTCGACGGCGGCGTACCGCCAGTCCTGGAAACGGGGGATCCGCAGCACGGCGAAGGCGTCGCCGCGGTCGGGCGCGGCCGCCACGAGCTTGGGCTTCCCCGGCTGCTGCGCGGCGGCGACGGTCGTCTGCTTGCGCCACAGCGCGTCGAGGTCGTCGTTGAGTCCCTTCTGGGCTCTGCGCGTGTAGTCGTCGGTGCCCCAGACGAGGTGCGCGACGAAGAGGGCGAGGATGAGGCCGGCGGTGACGCAGAGCTCTGCGACCAGGCGTACGACGGTGCGCATGTCGAGGGACGGTAGCCGGATGTCCCCCGAATGGGAAACGGCGATCCGTTGAATGAAACGTTTGCGTTTCGCCTTGGGGTCCGGCCTTGACACCGATCCCTTGACAGCGGTTCGCTAGGGCGCACTTGCGAAACTTCGTTTCCCCCAGCGAAACAACGGAGCCCATTGCCGTGATGAAGAGACAGGCCGCGCTGCGGGCCGTCATGGCCGGGGCGACAGCGGTGGCGGCGGCCGCGGTCGCGGGCGAGCCCGCCATCGCGACCGACGGGACCGTCACCTACCAGTGCAAGATCTTCAACGACACGTTCACCTATGTCGCGGAGATCAAGGCGAGTGGTCCGCCGTCGCCGGCCGGGGTCGGTGACACCGCAAGGATAGAGGCGGACTTCTCTCCGCTGCCAGCCGTGGCCCCCCTTGACATCGAGAGGTGGAGCACGTCCGTCAAGCTGCTGGCGTCCGGCTCGCAGACCGGCTCCTACGACATGACGGGCGGGCAGCACAAAGGCCCGGTCCGCAAGGGCCAGAAGCTGCCCATCGGCGAGGTGTCGGCCGACGTGCCGCTCTCCGCGGGCGGCACCGTGAAGTTCAAGCCGGGCAAGCTCGTCATCACCGCCACGTCCTTCGGCCTCAGTGTCGACATCAACTGCGCGCCGAAGAAGACGGCCGTCATCTACAGCCTGAAGGTCCGCGGCCAGAGCGCCCCGGTGACCCTGCTCGCCGACCCCGTCACCGTCGCGCCCGGCACGCCGATCACACTGAAGGGCTCCGGCTGGAAGAAGGGCCCCGTCGAGGTCCACCTGTGCGACGCCCAGGGCAAGGACTGCACGGGCGAGCGCCTCACCGACGTGACCGCCTCCATCGACGACGCGGGCGACCTCCTCGGCTCCGCCACCGTCGCCGCGGGCACCGCCGACGGCGGCTACAAGCTGAAGGTCGTCCGGGACCGCACCGCCAAGTACGTCGCGATCCAGGTGAAGAGCGCCGAGGTGCCCGTCGACCCTTGCGCGGGCAAGGAACCCGACCAGTGCACCACCCAGGACGTCAACGTGACCGTCACCGGCGGGCCGCTCACCCTCGCCAAGGAGCAGGGCGAGGTCGTGCTGACCCCGGTCACCCTCGACGGCACCAACAAGACCGCGACCGGAGCTCTGCGCGCCGTCACCATCGCCGACGCGCGCGGCGCCTCCACCGGCTGGACCCTCATCGGCACCCTCACCGACTTCACGGGCCAGGCCGGCGCGAGCATCGCCGCGGGCAACCTCACCTGGACCCCGCGCTGCGCCGCCCAGGCCGGGTCGACCCCGGTCGTCGCCGGCAGCCCGGGCGCGCTCGGCGAAGGCGGAGCTCTGCTCTGCTCCACCGCCGACAGCACCGCGGGACCGATCGGCGGCACCTACGAGGCGGGCGCCGACCTGTCCCTGAACGTCCCGGCCGCGACGGCGGCGGGCGAGTACGACGCGATCCTCACGCTGACCCTTTCCTGACCCGAAGCCGGACCCCCTGACCCCCTGCCCCCCGAGACTCCCCGCCGGGCGAACGCGCCCGCCTGGCGGGGTCGAGCCACAGAAGGGAGTGACCCCATGAAACGCGTGATCGCCGCCCTCCTCGGCCTGTGCGCCGCGCTGCTCCCGGGAGCTCCCGCGCACGCCGAGCCCGCCCCGACCGGAAACGGCGCCTGGGCGGTCGGCCCCGCGACCACCAGCAAGACCCTGACGCCCCGGCTGTACTTCTCCCTGGAAGGCCGCCCCGGCGACGTCATCCGCGACACCGTCCGGGTCTGGAACCACACCGCGAAGAAGATGACGTTCCAGGTGTATCCGGCGGACGGGTACAACACCCCGCGAGACGGCGCCTTCGCCCTGCGCACCCCCGAAGAGGCGCAGGCGGGCGTCGGCCTGTGGACGAAGGTCGGCGGCGACGAGATCAACGTCCCGGCCGGCGAAGCCGTCGACGTCCCCTTCACCGTGACGATCCCCGACAACGCCACCCCCGGCGAGCACATCGGGGGCGTCGTCGTGGCCAACAAGGCGATCGAGCGGGCCGAGAACGCGGGCGGTGCCAACATCGGGCTGCGCCGCGCCGTCGGAGCCCGCGTCTACCTGCGGGTCAGCGGCACCCTCGTGCCCGGTGTCCGGATCGACGGGCTGCGGGTGGAGAACACGAAGCCGGAACTGCCCTGGGGCGGCCCGAAGGGGACCGTCATCAAGTACACGATCGCCAACGTCGGCAACGTGCGGCTCACCCCGTCGATCCACGTCAAGGCGACCGGCCTGTTCGGGCGCGTGCTGCGCGACTTCTCCGAGCGGGCGCTCCCCGAACTGCTGCCCGGCCAGAAACTCGACCTGGAACTGCCGTGGGCGGGCGCGCCCCCGGCCGACAAGGTGACGGTCACGGCCGAGCTGTCGACCCGCACGGGCGTCCAGTCCGTCGCCCGCACCGGTTACTCCACCCTGCCCTGGCAGACCGTCCTCGCCGTCACCGTCCTGGCGCTCGCAGCCCTCCTGCTCGTCCGGCTGCGCCGCCGCCTCACCGCTCGGAGAAGAGCATGACCGGGCCCCGCCTGCTCGCCGCGCTGGCCGCGAGCGTCCTGACGCTGCTGACCTGCTGGGCCGTTCCGGCCTCGGCCGATCCCGGCGGCAGCGCGTCGCCGGGCGAGGGCGCGCCCGGCACGATCGTCCAGGTGACGGGAGCGGGCTGGCCCGCCGGGACGTCGGTGCACCTCTCGGTGTGCGGACGCCTCGCGGTCAACGGCTCCGTCGACTGCGACGCGGCCGGCGCGGTCACCGCCCCGGTCGGCCCCGACGGGGTCGTCACCGGCGGCCTCACCATCGGGGCGCCCCCGGTGGACTGCCCCTGCGTGATCCGGATGGCCACCCCCGCCAAGGCCGACCGGATGATCGTCGACGTCCCCTTCACCGTGCTCGGGCATCCGACGTCCGCGGTGGTCAAGGACGCCCAGCCCGTCCGGATCGACCTCGTCGACGCGCAGCTGCGCGGCGGCGGGTCGTGGAGCGAGCTGTTCGGCTGGAAGACCCGCAGGACGCTCGTGCTGACCGTCCGCAACAACGCGCCGGATCCGGTGAAGGACGCGCCCCTCGTCGTCGGCTGGGGCGCGGACAAGAAGGCGGACATGCCGCTCACCGCGCCGCCCACCGGCACGATCGAGCCCGGCGCGACCGCCACCTTCCGGGTGCCGATCGAGCTGCCGCCCGCCTCCTACGGCGACTTCGTCGTCGGCGGCAGGTTCGCCGGGCAGACCGACTTCCAGGTCTCCTTCACCACCTACCCCTACCTGCTCTTCGGCCTGAACCTGCTCGCGCTGCTCGCCCTGATCGCCGGGGTGCGCGCCGCGATCCGCCGCAGACGCCCCCAGACCCGCGGGGCCGCTTCCGCCTCGCCGCCCCCGGCCTCGGCTCCGGCGGCCCCGCGCCATCTCGAGCGGGCGGCGCTGCTCGCCCACCTCGACGGCACCGCGAGACCGGGCACCGGCGACACCCTCGTGATCGACCGCGCCTCCCTGCTCACCTACCTGGACGGGCCGCCGCTGCTCGACCCCGCGGCACTCGACAGGTTCCTCGCGGTCGACGACGCCACCGCGCCGCTCCCGCCGCCCGACGACCTCTCGTACCCCTCGACCCCCGAAGGAGGCCCCGATGAGCCGCGCTGATCGCCGCTCCCGGCTCGTCGGCTCGGCGGCCGTCGCCCCGCTCGGCCTGGCCTCGCTCGTCCTGCTCGGCGACGGCCTCGGCACCGAGGTCGGCATCCCCGGCCAGGTCGTCGGCTACATGGCCGCCACGGGCCTGCTCCTCGGCATGGCGCTCGCGCCGCTCCTGCTCAAGGCCAAGCACCGCGCCGGGTTCCGGCACACGGTCGCGCTGGTGCCGGGGCTCTCGCTGCTGCTCATGGCCGTCGTGCCGGAGATCCCGGTCTTCGCCACCTTCGTCATGGTCGTCGCGGCCTGCGCGCCGACGCTCCTCGCGCTCACCCGCGGCGGGCCCGGCCGGCGGGCGGGCCACGCGGGCCTCGTCGGCGTCGCCTTCGCGGTGGTCATCGCCGCGGTGTTCGCCACCGACCCGCTCAACGGTCTCGGCGTCGCCGGGGCGCTCGCCCTCGTCGCCGGGATCTTCGTGCCGGGGGCGCCGCCCGCGCCGTCGGACTCGCGGCCGGTGCGGCGGATGCTGCCCGCCTACGCGGCGGTCGGCTGGGCGCTCGGCGCGGTCATCCTGCCCGCCCTGCGGCTGTGGATGTTCCGCTTCGAGCTCTTCGGCACCGACCAGATGGTGGCGCTGCTCGCCGCCGTCGCCGTCGGCTGCGCCCTGGCCTACCCCCTCGGCCGCGCGATCGGCGACATCGCGTCCCTGCTCATCCTCGCCGCGGGCGGCCTCGTGCTCACCGCGACGGGCCCGAACGCGCCGCTCCTCGGCGTGGGCGTCGCGGTCGCCTTCGGCGCGTCCATCGCGGCGCTCGCCGTGCTCGACCGGCAGACCGCGGGCCGCGGCGCCGCGCTCACCGCGTCGTTCGCGCTGCTCGGCGGCCTGCTCGCCTACGGCGCCGACCCGCTGCTGCGGACGTTCGCCGGATCGGGCACCGCGCTGACGCTCTGCGCCCTGCCGATCCTCGCGCTCGCCCTGCTCGAACTGCGCCTCACCCCGCCCGCCGAGCAGGACGGGCCGCCCCTGCTGATGTGGCGGCTCAGCGACCGGGACCGCGCGATCGACGGCATCAGCCTCGCCGCCCGGCCCGGCGACGTCCTCGCCTTCTACGGCAAGGGCTCCCGCTCGATCCTCGGACTCGTCGCCGGGACCGTCCCGGCCGGAGGCGGCAGGCTGCTCTCCGACGGGGCCGACCTGACCCGGCTGCCCGCCGCCCGGCGGGTCGACCTCGGGCTCGCCCACCGGGCCCCGGTCGTCGCCGACGGGGACGGGCGGACCGTCGCCGAACGGCTCGCCGACGCGACCGAGCCGTGGCGGGCCCGTCAGGTCCTCGAGGTGTTCCCGGCGCTCGCCGAGCGGCGCGACGAACCCGTCGCGGGGCTCGACGGGATGGCGGGCCTCCTGCTGGGCCTCGCCGAGGCGCTGCTGCGCGAGCCGCGGGTCCTGCTCGTCGACGCCCAGTACTGCGCGCCGTCGCTCGGCCCCGTGCTGTCCGGCCTCGCCGCCAAGGGCGCGGTCGTGGTGCTCGCCGAACCGCCGGTGCCACTCGCCGCGGGGCTCGGCGCGCGCACGCACCTGCTCAAGAAGGGCCGTGTCGACGCCGAACTCGTCGCGCCGACCGAAGAAGAGCTCACCGAGAGCCTGGACCAAGGACGATCATGAGAAGCATTCCGCTCCTCGCGCTCGTGGCCGCGCTGGCGCTGCCCCTGACCGGACCCGCCGCCGCGGCGGAGGGCGCCAAGCTGACGGTCAGCGCGACCGAGGGCCTCACCGAGGGCCAGACCATCACCGTGGAGGGCAGCGGCTTCAAGCCGGGCCTCCAGGGGATCGCCGTCGGCCCCTGCATCGAGAACTACACCAACGGCCTCGACCACTGCGACCTCGACCACGGGGCCAAGTTCGTCACCGCCGACGCCAAGGGAAACCTCGAGAAGATCACCCTTGAGCTGCACACGCAGTTCAAGGACTTCGACTGCCTCAAGCAGCAGTGCGTCATCGGCGCCGGGCCGATCCCCGACCAGGTGCCGTCGAGCGTCTACAAGGCCAACATCGTGAAGGTGCCGCTCATGTTCGAGGGCGCCACGTTCACCCCCACCGAGGCGGCGCTGCCAGGCGCGTCTGACGCTGCCGAATCAGACCCGGACGGCGTCGCCGGGCCCTCGGTCCTCTTGTGGGCGGTCACGTTCCTCGCGCTCGTGGCCGTCACCGTCGTCGCCGCCAGGAACCAGTCACTCAGGAGGATCAAATGAAGATCAGCAAGCTCGCCGCGCTCACCGGCGCGGCCGTGCTCCTCTTCGCGCCGAGCGCCTCCGCCGCCGCGGCGCAGTTGAGCATGAGCAAAACGACGGGCCTCGCGGTCGGCGAGGTCATCACCATCAACTCACTCACCGGCCTCGAGCCCAACCTCGCCTCGGTCGCCGTCGGCCAGTGCCTCACCGCGGTGAAGGGCCCGAACGACTGCAACCTCAGCGGTTCGCTGCTCGGCAAGGCCGACGCGAGCGGCAAGTGGGTCGCGCCCGCCAAGGGCAACAAGATCACTCTGGTGAAGTCGGTCGGCGGCAAGGACTGCACCGTCGCCGGCACCTGCATCATCGGGGTCACCAGCCTGATGAACCCGAGCCAGATCATCACCAAGGTCTCCCTGACCTTCGGCGGCGGCTCCGGCACGGGGACGGGCAACGGCACGGGGACCGGCACCGGCACCGGCACCGGTACGGGGACCGGCACTGGTACGGGGACCGGCGACGGCACCCTCCCGCAGACCGGCAGCCCCGACGGCATCCCCACCTTCGCCCTCGCCGCCTCCGCCCTCGTCATCGGCGGCGCCGCGCTCCTGTTCCTCCTCCCGCGCCGCCGCACCTCCGCCGACTCCTGACGGCTCCTCCGCTCTCAGGAAACGAGGCCCCGATCCCACCGGGATCGGGGCCTCCCCTTCTTCCGCACCGTCTCCTTCGGGGGTCCTGGCAGGATGGCGGTATGGAACGTGTGCTGGGAATCGGTGGATACTTCCTGCGGGCCGCCGATCCGGAGACCCTGAGCGCCTGGTACCGCGACTGCCTGGGCCTGGACGCCGACGAGCGATCCGGCCTGTGGCGTCAGGAGGCCGGGCCGACGGTGTTCGCGGCGTTCGCGTCCGACACCGACTACTTCGGGTCCCGCACCCAGGGGAGCATGCTCAACTTCCGGGTCCGCGACCTCGACGCGATGCTCACCCAGCTGCGCGCCAAGGGCGCCGACGTCGCCGCCGAAACCCAGGACATGGAGGGCGTCGGCCGGTTCGGCTGGGTCACCGACCCCGAGGGCAACCGCATCGAGCTCTGGCAACCGGCCTGACCGCCCTCTCCCGGTTCGGTCCCATCCGGAGCGCCCGGCGCGATGCCGGGGCGCGGGTCAAGGAGCGTAGGCGCGCAGGAAGGCGCGGACGCCGGCGGTGATGACCTCTGCGGCCTCGGCTTCGGGGAGGGGGGCGGAGCCCCAGAAGGTGAGCTGGGAGAGCTCGCCCGAGGTGAGCAGGGCGAAGTGGCGGGCGGTGCGGGCCGGGTCGCCGTGCGCGTCGAGCAGGCCGTGGCCGGCCAGCGCGGCGAAGACCCGGGAGGACTCGCGCACGACGGTGCGGGGGCCTTCGTCCTGCCAGGTCTCGCGGACCTCGGCGGGGATGTGCCCGATCTCCGCCTGGATCTGGCGGACCATGGCGAAGTGCGCGGGGAAGCGCGTCATCAGGGCGGTCCAGGAGCGGGCGAGGAGGATCAGATCGCGCTCCAGGTCCGCGGGGCGGGGCGGGCGCTCGGGGTCGAGGTAGCGGTGCAGCAGCGCGAGCTGCTCGTCCCGGACGCGGGCCGAGCTCCAGGCCATGACCGCGCCGAACAGCTCGGCCTTGCCGCCCGCGAAGTGGTTGTAGACCGTGCGCGTGGAGACCCCCGCCTCGGCGGCGATCGCCTCCATGCCCGCGCGGGTGTAGCCGTCCCGCCCGAAGACCTCGCACGCCGCGTTCATCATCGCCTCGGCCTTCGCCGCCCGGCCCCGGCGCGGCGCCTGCGTCTCTCCCGTGCTCATCCCGGCATCGTCTCCCATCCTCGGTGCGCGTCGCTAACTACAATAGCCATTGCATTTTCTGCAATGAACATTGTACTTTTATGACGTGGGCCGCCGAGGCCCACCCGAGAACCGAGGGGGACCCTCCATGCCCGAGACCACCGGGCCAGGCGCGGACGCCGTGCTCCGCACCGTCGTCATCGTCGGCAGCGCCCGCGGCGGGCGCTCCGGCCCGTCCGTCGCCGCCTGGTTCACCGAGCACGTCGGCGCCCGCACCGACCTCGCCCTGGACGTCATCGACGTCGCCGACCTCGACCTGCCGGCCGCCATGCCCGGCTGGGACGGGCTGCCCGAGCACCCCGAGGAGACCCGCGGCGCGCTCGCCGCCGTCCGCGCCCGGCTGGCGGCCGCAGAGGCGTTCGTCGTGGTGACGCCCGAGTACAACCACAGCTTCCCGGCCGCGCTGAAGAACCTCATCGACAGGTTCCACGGCGAATGGCAGGCCAAGCCCGTCGGCTTCGTCTCCTACGGGGGCCTCAGCGGCGGGCTGCGCGCCGTGGAGCAGCTGCGCCTGGTCTTCGCCGAACTGCACGCGGTGACCGTGCGCGACTCCGTCAGTCTGCACGGTCCCTGGTCCGGGCTAGGCCCCGACGGTCTCCCGAAGGACGCCCAGATCTGCGAGGGCGCGGCCAAGGGCATGGCCGACCAGCTCGTCTGGTGGGGCCGCGCGCTGCGGACCGCCCGCGCCGAGCGGCCGTACGGTGGCTGACCGGCGCGGCCTGGGCGGGCTGCTCACCGTCGTCGTCATCGGCTCGATCATGGCCGTGCTCGACGTGACCATCGTCAACGTCGCGATGTTCCCGCTGGCCGAGGCGTTCGACGCGCCCGTCCAGGACGTCCAGTGGATCGCCACCGGGTACACGCTGGCCCTGTCGGCCGCGGTGCCGCTGACGTCGTGGGTCATGGCCCGGTTCGGCGCCCGCCGCGTCTACCTGACCGCGATCGTCCTGTTCGCGTGCGGCTCCGGGCTGGCCGCCCTGGCGCCGTCGGTGCCCGCGCTCGTCGCGCTGCGGGTCGTGCAGGGGCTGGGCGGCGGCCTGCTCGTGCCCGTCGGGATGGCCATGGCCATGCGGCTGGCCGACCCGGCGCGGATGGGCCGGGTGATGGCGGTGCTCGGACTGCCGGTGCTGCTCGGGCCGGCCACCGGCCCGGTGCTCGGCGGCTGGCTCATCGACGCCGCGTCGTGGCGCTGGATCTTCCTGGTGAACCTGCCGGTCGGCGTGCTGGCCTTCGTGCTGGGCCTGCGCCTGCTGCCGCGCGACACCGCGCGGCCCGACCGGCCGCCGCTGGACGTGCCGGGCCTGCTCAGCCTCTCGCCGGGGTTGGCCCTGCTCATCTTCGGCCTCGCCGAGGGCGGCTCCGGCGGCGACTTCACCCGGCCGCTCGCGCTGCTGCCGACGGCGGCGGGCATCGTGCTCGTCGCGCTGTTCACGGTCCGAGCGCTCACGGCCCGGCATCCGCTTCTGCGCCTCGACCTCTTCCGAGACCGCACCTACGCGGCCGGCATGGCGACGGTGACGCTCTTCCCCTGCGCCTACTTCGGCTCGATGCTGCTGGCCCCGATGTACTTCCAGAGCGCGCGCGGGCTGAGCGCGACGCAGGCCGGCCTCCTGGGCATCCCGCTGGCGCTCGCGGTGGGCCTGTCCATGCAGGTCGCCACGCGCCTGGTCGACCGGGTCTCGCCCCGGCTGCTCATCGCCTCGGGCGCGCTCATCGCCGCCTCGGGGCTCGCCCTCTTCGCCGTCCGGCTGGGGCCGGAGACCCCCTATCCCGGCCTGTGCGCGGCCCTCATGCTGATGGGCGTCGGCGTGGGGATGGTGCTCATGCCGACGAACACCACGGCCGTCCGCGGGCTCGCCCCGGCCGACATGCCCTCGGGCAGCACCACGCTCTCCATCGTCATGCAGGTCGGCTCGGCCTCGGGCACCGCCCTCATGTCGGTGCTGCTGGCCTCGCGGGCCGGCGGGGAGGTCGCCGCGGCCGGTCCGGCGGACTTCCGGCACGCCTACTGGTTCGCGGTGGCGCTGCTGGCCCTTGCGGTGATCCCCGCGCTGTTCCTGCCGGGCCGCCGCGAGGCACCGCCCGCAGAAGGAGGGCGCACGGGAGCTCCGGAGCAGCCGGAGGGGAGACCGTCCGTCCTCCCGACGGGACACGCGTCCTGAACCGCGCAGGGACCGGGCCCCGGGTCCGGTCCCGGAGGCCATGGGACCGTGGGCCCTGCCGGGCGGGTGCCCCCGCTCCCTAGCGTCGGAAGCATGTCTTGGCGCCCGCCCGGCGCTTGTGTCCGCACTGCGAGGTCCGATGCGTCCGCCCGTCGTCTCCCGCCGTTCCGTCCTGCTCGGCCTGGGCGCGGCGGGACTGTCCGCCGTGACGGGCTGCGACGCTCCCTGGTCCGGTGACGAGAGCCCACGATGGGAGCGGACGCCGGTGCGGGTGAACGCGCTCGCCGGGCACACCGGCAACGTCTCGTGCACGGCCTTCAGCCCCGACAGCGGGCTGCTGGCGACCGGCGGGTGGGACGGAACGGTTCTCCTGTGGGACGCGGTCACGGGAAAGGCGAACGGCGCGCCGATCACCCTGGGGGGTACGGTCTTCGCCGTCGAGTTCAGCCCGGACGGCGCGACGCTCGCCATCGCCAGGGGAGAGGGTTACGACGTCGAGTTGTGGGACGTCGCCCGGCGCGCCCGGACCGGCGAGCTGAGCGCCGCCTGGTCCCGCGCCGTCGTCTCCCTGGCGTTCAGCCCGGACGGCGGAACCCTCATCACCGGCGATGAGGACACCAACGCGCGTGTCTGGGATCCGGCGAGCGGAACGGACTCCGGCTGGGCCCTCCACCACGCGAGCCCCCTGATCGAGGTGGGGTTCCGCCCGGACGGCAGGACTCTCGCCACCGCGACTCCGGACGGCGTCCTTCTGTGGAACACCGCGGACCCGCGCCGTCTCGCGGTCCCGGCAGACCCCGGGTTCGGCCCCCTCGCCACCTGGAAGGGCTCCTCCGACGTCGCGGCGATGTCGCTCGCCCTGGACGGCGAGACCCTCGCCGTCGCCACCGCCACCGATGTCGTCCTCCTCGATCCCGCCTCGAACCTGCGCGAAGTCCGCTCCATCGAGACCGGCGACGATCCCGCGTCGGTGGCCCTCACGCCCGACGGGAGGACCCTCGCCACCGGCTTCGCCAAGGGTCGGCTCCGCCTCTGGAACACCGAGACGGGCGCCCCCGCCGGAGCCCTGCTCGAACCCCACACCGACACCGTCAGGGCCGTCGCCTTCAGCCCCGACGGAACCCGCCTGGCCACCACCTCCCACGACGGCACGGCCACCCTCTGGCGACCATGACCAGCCGACCAGCCGACCAGCCGACCAGCCGACCAGCCGACCAGCCGACCAGCCGACCAGCCGACCAGCTGACCAGCGTCAGGGAAGGACGACCGCCGGTCCTGCCTCCGGGGAAGGAGGATCTCCTGCCTTCCGGCGACGACGCGCATCCTGAAGCGCTCGGACGCCTTCCCGCGCTGCCGGCAGACGGCCGGCGGGGAGCCGTCCGCGTGGAACGGCCCCCGCGAGGGCGCGGCTCATCGGCTCATGGGACCAACTCCAGCTCCCGGACCCGCTCTGGCTCGGCCTCGGCGCGGGGCGCCGGGGACCTGAGCCAGGCGCTGAGCGCCGCCGTCAGTCCCAGCACCACCGCGGCGATGACGAACAGCAGCGCCGGACGGAAGCTGGAGGGCAGCACGTGGGGCTCGATCGGAGTGCGCGAGACGACCGCGCTGGTCACGGCCAGCACCACCGCGCCGCCGATCTGGAAGGAGGTCTGCACCAGGCCGGAGGCCAGGCCCTGCTCGTCGTCCGGGACACCGGTGGTGGCCTGGGCGTTGAGCGAGCTGAACGCCAGGGCGAAGCCGAAGCCCAGGAGCACCGCCGTGGGCAGGATGACGGTGCCGAGGTCGGGCTCGGCGCCGGCCCGCAGGAACAGCGTGTAGGCCAGCACGAAGGCGACCATGCCGAGCGGCACCAGGCGCGTCGGGCCGTACCGGGTGATGAGCCGGCCCATGACCGGCCCGGACAGCGCCACGATCAGGCCCGCGGGCAGTAGCGCCAGCGCCATCTCCAGCGCCGACCAGCCCAGCACCGTCTGGAGGTAGAGGGCGGCGAGGAACTGGAAGGCGGCGTAGGAGCCGAAGACCGTCATCGCGGTGAGGTTCGCGCGGACCAGCAGGCCGTTGCGGAAGATCGACAGCGGCACCAGCGGGTGGCGCACCCGGCGTTCGGTGACCACGAACGCGACCGCCAGCGCGACCACCAGGGCGAACGAGCCGAGCGTGCGGACCGAGAGCCAGCCCGCCTCTGGCGCGCTGACCAGGGTGAACACCAACAGGAGCAGCGCGGCGGTGGCGGTGACGGCGCCGAGCAGATCGTGGCCGCCCTCGGCGCGCTCGGCGGAGCGCGGGATCAGCTTCCAGCCGGCCACCAAGGCGATCAGCGCGATCGGGGCCGGCAGCAGGAACACCGCGCGCCAGTCGAGGGTGGACAGGACGCCGCCCAGGATCAGGCCGGAGGAGAACCCGCTGGCGCCGAAGACGGTGTAGATGCCCAGCGCCTTGTTGCGCACCGGGCCTTCGGCGAAGGTCGTGGTGAGGATCGACAGGCCTGCGGGCGCGGTGAACGCGGCGGCCAGCCCCTTGATGAAGCGGGTGGCGATGAGCACGGTGCCGCTGTCGGTGAAGACGCTGAGCAGTGACGCGGCGGCGAACACGGCGAGCGCGACGAGCAGCACGCGGCGGCGGCCGAGGAGATCGGCGGTGCGTCCGCCGAGCAGGAGCAGGCCGCCGTAGCCCAGGACGTAGGCGCTGACGATCCATTGGAGCGCTGAGGTGGACATGCCCAGGTCGGCCTGGATGGCGGGCAGCGTGACGCCGACCATCGAGGTGTCGAGCCCGTCCAGGAACAGGACCGTGGACAGGACGAGCAGCACGCCCCACAGGCGCGGGGTGAGCCGAGGGGAGTCATCGGAGGAGTCGGGCACGGCCGTGCGGTGCACGGCGTCGGTAGCGCTCATGCCGAGGAAACTACATGCGCGCGCATTGAATGCGCAAGCATTTAATGTGTTTGCATAAGATTCTGGCGCATGGTATGGTCGCGGCGTGAGCGAGGTAGTGGAACCGGTTGCAGAAGCAGCGGCGGAGCCCGTCGCCGAGCCCGTCGCGGAGTGGCGTGAGATGGCCCGCCGCGTCTCCGGCGCCTCCTGCCGCCTCGACAAGGTGCTCCACGAGGGCTACGGCGTGGGCATGAGCGAGTTCGAGATCCTCGACCGGCTGGCCGAGCGCGCCGACGTGTGCATGAAGATGCAGGAGCTCGGCGAGGCCGTCCACCTCACCCAGAGCGCCCTGTCGCGCGCCGTCGCCCGCCTGGAGAAGGAGGGCCTGGTGGAGCGCTCGATGTGCAGCGAGGACCGCCGCGCCATCTCCGTCCAGCTCACCGACTCCGGTCGCACCCGCTGGTCCGACGCCCGCCCGGCCCACCGCTCCGTCGTCGAGGAGTTCTTCGGCCAGGCCCTCGCCGCCCTCCGCCCCACCCGCTGACCCGGACGCGTCCCGGAAGCCCGGGGACACCGGGCCCTGCCGGGCGGGAGGCCGGATCCCTAGCGTGGGGGTACGCGCCTCGCCCCTGTCGCGCGGGACGGCACGGCGATCCCGTGGCGGCCCTGATCTCGGGATCATTCGAGCGCTCGCGGCGCCTCGGCGCATCCCCTGAGAGGAGCCCGCGATGGGCTGGGAGGACGGCGTGCCGTGCCCCGTGTGCGAAGACGGGCGGGTCAAGCGGCTGTTCTTCCAGAGCTACCCGGCGATCGTCGTCCCGCCGCCCGGATACGTCTCCGCGGGCTGCTTCCACGGCGAACTCGAGCGCTGGGGATGCGACGTGTGCCGGACGCGCTTCCTGAGATATCCGGACGGGGGCAATCGGTGGGGTCCCCTCGTCGCAGGAATGCCGGTCCCCATCACCGTCCTGCACGGCGGCGCCCTCAAGAACGCCGAGGTGACGGTGACCGGAAGCGATCCGTGGACGGTGACCTTCCAGCTGGAATCCGGCTTCCGGCACCGTCCCACGATCCTGGCCCTCGGCGACGACCTCTTCGGCGCCTTCCAGCAGCTCTGCCGAGCCGCCGCCAGGCAGGACCTCCGCCTCCTGGTCAACGGCGCCCGCCGCGACGTCCACCGCTGCCGCCCGTCCCTCCCCGACACCCGCCACCTCGTCGTGATCCTCCGCCCGGGAAGCCCCGTCTCCTCCGACGACTTCCTCGACCTGCTGGCCGCCGCCGACCCCTCCGAAATCGGCACCCCCGACGACCAGGACACCCACCTCACCCACTGGCTCCAGACCATCGACCCCCGCCTGAGGTGAGCACCTGTTCCGCCTCCCCTCAAGGCGGAACGACCTGAAGGCCCGGCCGTCGCGGACGGGCCCGGGTCGCAGGAAGGGACGAGGCGAAGGCGATCCGGCTTCGCACCGGGTACCCCCTCAGTGGGGGACGGCTATCCGTCGAGCAGACCTTTGCGCACCGCGTTGAGGAGGGAACGGCTCGCGGCCGGGGCGAGGGTCAGGTGGCCGTTCTGGGGATGCTTGCTGTCACGGGCCAGAACGGAACGCGGAGCGCGGGCTAGTTCCAACAGCGGTTGTCGCCGTCTCACGCGAGCCTCGACCATCTCGTCGAGGTCGGCGGGGTGGTTCCCGCTGCGGAGGACGATTCGCGCGTAGTCGGGAGTCTGGAGGAGCCCCGGGATGAGCAGTGGCTCGAAGGACCAGAAGGACGACGCGCTTTCCTCGATCTCCATCCAGCGGCCGAACCATTCGATGGGGACCGCGGCGTCGATGACGTCGGTGAGGAGGCGGGTGAGGATGCCGCCGGTGCCGAGGACGTTCTCGGCCAGGGCGAGGGTGTCGGGATTCGGGAGGCGGCGGCCCTTCTCCCAGGAGCGGACGAGGCTTTCCGAGACGAACAGCGGTCTGCCCAGCGCTTCGGGGGTGAGGCCCTTCGCCTCTCGGGCCCGCCGGAGCTCGCGGGCGAGGAACAGGCGGGGCGTCAGGCGGCTGCCGCTCATCGCTCGTACACCTCCGTACAGGTTCGGGAGAGGGCGGCCTCGTCGGCGCGACCCGCCGCCGCACCCTGACCGTCGCCGAACTCGAGGCCGACCTCCACACCACCCTCATCGAGGACGACCTCGACGCCCTCCGCGTCCAACTCCGCGAGCAGGCCGAACTCGAGTCCCGCATATGACCTTCGCCCTGGCGGGAGCCTCCTCGCAGCCGCCGCCGTCCCCCTCGCCTGCGCCCTGCTCCACATGTCCCTCGCCCCCAGACGAGGCCGCCACCGCGACAAGAATGGGCCGGGACGATTCCCGGCCCTCTTCCTTTCCCCCGGCGCGGCCTGGCCCCGAAGCACCGCCCTGCCCCCGCACTCATGAGGACAGAACGGAACGAGCCTGCCACCATGGGCTGATGTCAGACCAGCCGGTCTCCCTCAGCAGCCTCCGTGCGGCGCTCGATCTGCTGTTGCGCCGGATCGAGGCGGCGAACGGCGGTGACGCGGTCGAGTTGGACGTCGGCTACTTCTGGTCGATTCCTTTCGACGCGATCTACGACGTCGCCGACCCACCGGCCACCGGGGACCTCACCCTCGGCGACCTCTCCGAGTCCTGGGACCACATCAGGAATCTCCTGGAGAACCCCGACGACGCCATCCCCTACCACCTCGTCTGGCTCGCCGACATTCTCCGCGCCCTGGGCCACCGCCACATCTGAACGCGGCTTCGGCGAGTTTCGCCGAGTCCGCTGGGACGCGCCGTCCGGGAAGCCGTGAACACCCTGAAAGGTTCGTCGGGATCGGAGTTCGGAGGAGGACCTGCCCCGGTGCGGTCGGCGGCATAGACTCGGGGCATGACCGCGGCTGCCTCGGAGCCCTGCGCTTCTCGTCCTCCGGAGAAGGACCTGAAGTCGATCAGGGCCGCACTGCTCCCTGAGGATCTCGGGGAGTTCGATGCGGGCCTGCGGCGTGCGATGAACCGCGCCGCAGATCACCTCGACCTGGCGCCCGTTCACGAGTTCATCGAGGCCTGGTGGCGCATCGCGGTGTCGTCGGTCGACCCGCAGGCCCACAGGTCCGCGCTCCGCGCGTCTGAGGCGCTGCTCCGCGGCGAGCCGGTCGCCACAACCGACGCCCGACATGATCAGGCGTCGTCTCTCCGACCTTGAAGCGGACTCTTGATCCACGGGGTCGAAGAGACCGACGAGGTTCTGGCGGATCTCGGGGATCTTCCGCCGCAGCGCTCAGCGCCTACCTGAAGCTCAGAACGGTCCTGGAGCTTGCGCCGTGGAGCGGAGATCAGTTCAACCCGGACAACCCGGCGGGTGCCGCCATGCGCACACGTGCATTCGGCAACGGACGCGGTTTCGCCATCCACGTGATCATCGATCACCCGGAGATCGACGAGTACCGGGTCGTCGTAACGCGTGTCGCCTGGATCTGATCCATCGGCCGTGCCGGGGAAAGGGGAAGGCCCCGGCGGTCGAGCGCCGGGGCCTTCCCGTGGGGGAGGGAAATGTGGCTACATGCCCTCGCCGTCCCAGCGTCCGGTGGAGCGGGAGCGGACGGGGAGGGTGGAGAGGATGGGGGCGGGGATGGGGTCGCCCTGCTTCCAGGCGCGGCCGGCGCCCCAATTGTGGCTGAGGTGGTCGGTGCGCTCGTCGGCGTGCTCCAGGGTGGAGGGGGCGGGGCCGAACGAGAGGGCGGGGATCTCGACCTCGTCGTGGGAGTGCGCGTGGTCGTGGTCGTGGTCGTGCGAGTGCGCGTGGCCGTGGGTGTCGTGGCCGCCCTGGAGGGCGGCGGCGTCGAGGGCCTTGGCGATGGCGATGAGGGACTTGTCGGTGCCGGTGCCGTGCGGGAAGAACGGGGCGTCGACCTCGCCGACCGAGGCCTGGTAGGCGACGGAGGCGCGCAGCTCCTCGAAGTCCTTCTCGGAGCGCTTGGACGGGCCGAGGTCGTGCGAGGACGCCGACCAGGCCATCCGGCCGCCTTCGGGCGAGTAGTTGACGGCCTCGCCGCCCCAGCGCAGCCACTCGCTCTGGGTGTACCAGTTCATGAGCTCGCCGTCGGAGCGCAGCAGCCAGGTGGCGCCGCCCTCCTGGGTGGTGAAGTGGCCGTGCTTCACGCGGGCGGGGCGGAAGAAGTAGGTGCCGAGGTCCAGGGTGCCGAAGTTGTACTCCATGTGGCCCTGGGTGGTGTACGCCTCCTCGTAGCACGGGTGGTGGGCGAGCCGGTGGTCGGTCCAGCCCTCCTGGGCGTGCACGAGCCGCGTGTAGAACCCGGTGACGGGGTCGACGTGCAGGTACTTGATGAACAGGCCGGGCATGGGGCCCGCGTTCGGCACCGCGTCCCACTGCATCGCCTCGGTGTCGAGGACGATGACCTCTTCACGGGCGTCGTCCCAGCGCTTGGCGGCGCCCGCGTCGAAGCCGGCGTCGCCGTACTCGCGGTAGTGCAGCACCTTGCTGCCCTCGGCGAAGACGAGCGACTCGGCCGGGACGCCCTTGGGGACGTACAGGTAGGCGCCCTTGCCGTATTCGCGTCCGCCGTAGGTCATGGACCCTTCGAGGACGTGGAACTCGGTGTTGGCGTGGTGGACGCCGGGGCCGCGCCCCCACCGGGTGTGGAAGTCGACGCGCAGGGAGCAGGAGCCGTCTTCCTCGTCGACCGAGAGCCGGCGCTCGCTGGCCCGGCCCTCGCCGCCGGGCAGCTCGGCGCCGTGCCAGACGTAGTCGTTCTCCTGGATCAGTTCGACATGAGGCCGCATGATCGGTTCAGTCCTTTCGCAGCTCGCGCTTGAGGATCTTTCCTGCCGCGTTGCGCGGCAGGACGCTGAGGAACTCGACCCGGCGGGGCACCTTGGGCCCGGCCAGGACGGTCCGGCAGTGCGCGACTATCTCGTCGGCGTCGGGGGAGGCGCCGGGCAGGGCGACGACGAAGGCGGTGACGGACTCGCCCCACCGCTCGTCGGGCAGGCCCACGACGGCGGTCTCGGCGACCCCGGGGAAGGCGTTGACGACCTCTTCGACCTCGCGGGGCGCGATGTTCACGCCACCGGAGATGATCATGTCCTTCTTCCGGTCGACGATGGTGACGAAGCCGTCGTCGTCGCGGACGGCGATGTCGCCGGACCGGTAGAAGCCGTCGGCGGTCATGGCGGCGGCGGTGGCCGCGTCGTCCTTGAGGTAGCCGTTCATGAGGAAGGGGGAGCGGGAGCACAGCTCGCCCGGCTCGCCCACGCCCACTTCGACGTCGGCGTCGTCGAGGAGCTTCAGTTCGGTCATGAACCAGCCGGGGCCGACCGACCCGGGCT
The DNA here is from genome assembly GCF_003751225.1 of Actinocorallia herbida. Taxonomy (NCBI): domain Bacteria; kingdom Bacillati; phylum Actinomycetota; class Actinomycetes; order Streptosporangiales; family Thermomonosporaceae; genus Actinocorallia; species Actinocorallia herbida. Next base: position 6,654,809 of record NZ_RJKE01000001.1, on the reverse strand, counting down.
TGGTCCGCGCGTACGCGGGGCGGCAGTCGGTGACGATCCCGCCTTCGGTCGACCCGTACAGCTCGTGCACGCCGACGCCGGGGAACGCCTCGAGGACCCAGTCCTTGAGCGTGGTCGGCAGCGCGGCGGCGTTGAAGTAGATGGTGTCGAGCGCCGACAGGTCGTAGTCGCCGACGAGCCCGGAGGCGCGGAGCTGGTGGGCGTGGGTCGGCACGAGGAACACGCTCTGCGCGCGGCTTTCGGCGAGGCCCGCCAGTAGCGCCTCGGGTCCCGGCGCGCCCAGCATGGAGACGGTGCCGCCCGCGAAGACCGGCGTGTAGCCGAAGGCGAATCCGGCGCCGTGGTACATGGGCGCGACGGCGAGGCTGGTCCGGCCGGGGCCGAGGCCCCATTCGAGGGCCGAGCAGTAGAAGGTGAGCGCGCGGGAGCGGTGGCTGATGAGGACGCCCTTGGGCCGTCCGGTGGTGCCCGAGGTGTAGACGATCGTGAAGGGGTCGCGTTCGCTCACCGCCACCAGCGGGTCGTCGGCGGACGCCCCGGCGAGCGCCTCCTCGTAGCCGTCGCCGATGAGCCGGACGACGGGCGGCGGCGTGGTGACGCCGCCGAGGAGCGGGGCGTCGGCGATGAGGGCCCGCGCCTCGGAGTGCTCCAGGATGTAGGCGTTCTCCGCGGCCGTGGAGCGGGTGCCGAGCGGGACCATGACGAGTCCGGCCTTGGCGAGGCCCGCCGCGATCTCGATCCATTCGGCGCGGTTGCCGAGGAGGACCGCGACGCGGTCGCCGGGGGCGAGTCCGGCGGCGAGGAGGTCCTGGCCGAGCCGGCTGGAACGCTCGTGCACCTCTCGGAAACGAAGTCTCCTCTCGCCGTCGATGACGGCCACCGAGTTCGCGGCGCTGACACCGAACTCCCTGATCCCGCCGGCGATCGACAGCTGCACCCGGTCCTCCGCATGTTTCCGTTCGGCATGTTTCCCGGACGAGGTTGTTTCGTATCGAGAAACAGTGTTTCATTCTTAGCGAGTAAGCATGGTCGCCGCGAGGCGGCCCCGTCAAGCGGTCAGGGGGCGCTGTGAGATCACATCGGAACGGCGTTGCACGGCGGAGGACCACGTGATCTCCCGTGCGTTCGCGGAGTGGGCGCCCAAGCCGCCGCCCGAGATCGTCACCCGGCTCCTCGTCGACGGGCTGGGCTGCGCCGTCGCGGCGGCGCGGGCCGGCGAGGGGCAGCCCGCGCTGACCGTCGCGCGGGCGCTCGGCGGACCGCCGGAGGCGACGGTCCTGCCCGGCCCCGCCCGGGTCTCGGCGCCCGCCGCGGCGTTCGTCAACGGGGTCCTGGTGCACGCGCTCGGCCGCGATCCTGTGCACGGATCCGGGCTCGTCCATCCGACCGCGGTCGTGCTGCCGGTGGCGTTCGCGGTGGGGGAGGAGGTGTCGGCGTCCGGCGCGGAGATCGTCGCCGCGGCGGGTGCGGGCATGGAGCTGCTGTGCCGCCTCGGCGCGGCGGTGCCGCCCGAGTTCCACCGGCGCGGCCTGCACGCCACCTCGGCGTGCGGGGTGTTCGGCGCGGCGCTCACCGCCGCGCGCCTGTACGCGCTCGATCCCGAGACGACCCGGCACGCCCTCGGCATCGCCGGGAGCCAGGCGGGCGGCCGGGTGGAGCGTGCGCGGGGCGGGACGGTCGAGCAGGCGCATCCGGGGTTCGCCGCCCAGTCGGGCGTCATCGCCGCGCGTCTGGCCGAGGCGGGCCTCACGGGTCCGCGCGATGTGCTGGACGGAGATTTCGGGCTGTACCGGGCGCTGCTCGGGGAGGTGCCCGACGCCGCGGCGGTCACCGAGGGCCTCGGCGAGGTCTGGGAGATCGAGCAGGTCGCGGTGAAGCCGTACGCCGCCTGCCGGATGGTGCACGCGGCCCTCGACGCGGCCGCGCTGGTCCGGCGCGGGCTGCCGGCGGTCCCGATCGTCTCGGTGGAGGTCGAGCTGCACCCCGTGGCGCTGCCCCTGGTCACCGGGCGGGCGCCGAGCACCCCGCACGAGGCGCGGCACAGTCTCGCCTGGAACGTCGCCGCGGTCCTGCTGGACGGCAAGGCGGACCCGGCGCACGACATCGACGTGCGCAGGCCGGACATCCGGGCGCTGGCCGCGCGGGTCACCGCCAAGCCGGGGCCGGGGGACGCCGCGCGGTCGGTGGCCGAGCAGCCCGCGCGGGTCACCCTCCGGCTGGCCGACGGCACCCGGCACGAGGGGTTCGTGCCCAGGCCGTCCGGAGGTCCGGCCGATCCGGGGCTCGACGGGCTGGTCCGGGCCAAGGCGGGGCTCGGCCGCGCCGCCGACCTGCTGGCCGATCTGGCGGCGCTGCCGTCCCTGCGCCCGGTCCTGCGGGCGCTGGAAGAGGAGCAAGGCTAGGCGGTCGGGAGGCCCTGGAGCAGCTCCACCGCCTCGCCGATCGAGACGACCTCGGCGTACTTGTGCTTCAGGTCGAACAGGGCGGCCTCATGGGGGCGGGGGTCGCGGTCGCCGCAGGCGTCGGCGACGACGTAGGGGACGAACCCGTGCTGGAGCGCGTCGACGCCGGTGGCGCGCACGCAACCGCTGGTCGACAGCCCGCAGATGAGCAGGGAGTCGACGCCGAGCGCGGTGAGCGTGGCGGCGAGGCTGGTGCCGAAGAACGCGCTCGCGTACTGCTTGGTGACGACGACGTCGCCCTCCGCCGGGACGAGTTCGGGCACGAACGCCCCGTATTCCCCGCCCTTCACGAACGCGGCCAGCGCCGGGACCTTCCGGAAGAACAGCCCGCCGTCGGTGCCCCCGGGCAGGTATTCGACCTTCGTGAAGACGACGGGCACGTCGGCGGCCCGTCCGGCGGCGACGAGTTCGGCCGCCGCCTCGACCGCCTTCTCGACTCCGGCATAAAGGGGTGACTCGGGCACCAGGTACGCCCGTACCATGTCCACCACGAGTACCGCGGGTCGCTTCCCGAACGGAAGGCTCCCGCCGAACCCGGCAGCCTCGTAGTCCTGTTCCAGATCCATTACGCCTCTCCCGTCCCATTCCCGGTCTGTGCCGAGAACTGTATCCTCTGCCGAAACATTGTTTCCCGATAAGGGAGTTGTCTATGCGACAGCGCACAGGGCGGGTCCTCCTCGCCCTGGGACTGGCGGGGGCCGCGGCCCTCGTCACGGTCCCGGCGCCCGCCGCGGCGGCGGGCTGGGTGGACGATCTGTGCACCCGCGCCCAGAAGCAGACCTCGCAGTTGAACGAGGCGAACTTCACCGCTGCGGGCGGCAGCATCACCAACGTGGACTACGCCGACTTCGAGGCGTTCAAGGAGTCCAAGCCGCAGGCGCAGCCCTTGACCATCGGCTCGTACATCACGTACGAGGACGCGGCCAAGACGCAGCCGAAGCAGGTCCGCTGCAAGACCAAGACCTCCGACCACATCAAGACGGTGTACGGAGCGAACGCGGCGGGCGCGGAGCAGGAGTGCAAGGTCGTCAACGCGGGCACCGTCGACGAGGTCTTCGCCTCCCTGACCGCCGAGGAGCAGGCGAGCCTCGTCTACCCCCGCAACAAGGTGGTCATCGGCTTCGACTGGCCGTCCTTCACGGGCGCGGACTGGCTGTGGGACTTCCCCACGGCCTTCAAGGGCTGGGACGGCAAGCTCAACATCCCCTCGCGCAACCTCAACGTGCCGTGGGCCTGGGCGATCTTCCCGGAGAACTTCCGGGGCCAGCACTACTGCACGCTCATCGCCCCGCAGTACCTCAAGCGCCTCATCCTCGGTCAGGCCCAGGTCTGACACCCGCACCCCTCGGCCCGGTACACGAAAGGTGTGCCGGGCCTTGTACATCTGGGCCCGCCACGCGGCCGCTTGGGAGCCCGGCTTCGCCGGGGCGTCCGCGCGCCGGGCCACCGCCGTTCCCCGGACCCGTCAGGTCCGGGTAAAACGCCGGTCCCGCGCGGTGTCGCGGCCGCGTCACCGCAGGTGGGCGTGCACATACTGTCGGTCATGCGGGATGGTTATCTCTCCGGTCACGGGGCGTTGCCCGATCTGACCGACGAGCGCATCGACCAGGTCCTGGCGCTGCTGGAAGGCCCCTCCGTCCCTGAACGGCCGGGTCCGGCCGCGGCGCCGAGTCCGCCGCCCGAGGGGGCAGACACGGAGTGACGTGGGTGCGGGCGGGCACGAGCGCGCTGGTGCTGGGGTCGGGCGCGTTCGTCCTCGGCCTCTGCGTCTTCGTGCTGCTCAACTACCCGCTGCGGGAGTCCGAGAACGGCGCCTCGGTCGACGCGAGTTCCCTCGTGGTGTTCCCGCTGCTGCTGTCGGCCGGGTGCTTCACCGGCCTGCTGCTGGTGTGGGCCGGGCTGCGCGGCGCGCGGTCGGCGGGAGACCCGGCGCGGTGGCGGCGGCGTCAGCGCGGTTCGCTGGCGGCCTGCCTGGTGGGCGCGCTCGCCGCGGTCTTCGTCGTCTTCGCCGCCGACAGCCCCTGGGCCGGACTCTCGCAGGACGCGCGGATCGTCGGGCTCCAGCTGCTGGTGTTCGCCGGCCTCCTGGCCTTCATGATCATGGTGCTGCTGTCGGCCGAGGGAGGCGGGCGCTGACCGGAAGCTGGTCGTAGCGCAGCACCGGCCCGTCGGCGCAGACCCGGACCGGGCCCGCCGCGGCCTCCACCCGGCAGCCGCCGCACCTGCCGCTGCCGCAGCTCAGGAGTTCGTGCGCGGCGATCTGGATGCGCTCGGCGGGCGTCCCCTGGGCGTGCAGCGCGACGGCGGTCGCGGTGGCCTCGGCGAGCGGCCCGGCCAGCAGCGCGACGGTCGCGGCGGGGTCGAACCGCAGCGCGGGCGCGTCCGGCCCGCCCGGCGTGAGCCGTCCCGAGGGAGCCGTCGCGGTAGGCGCGGCCGTGCCGGTCGCCGACCAGACGGCGCCCGCGGCCCACACCCGCAGCTCCCGGTACCGCGCCGACTCGGCGAGGACGCGCTCGACGACGGGGCGCAGCAGTCCGAGTCCGCGCTCCCAGCCGACGACGAGCAGGTCGAGCCCCGTGGCGGCCTCCAGGTTCCAGCCGAGCCCGCGCGGCCCGGACAGGCCCACCACCTCGCCGATCCGGCAGGTGCGCGGTCCGCACGGCAGCCGCAGCGCCCGCACCTCGACCAGGGAACTCTCGGCGGTCGTGCCGTCGGAGTGCAGCCGCCGGGCGGACACGTCGGCGGCGGGCAGCCGCTGCCCCGTGGCGGTGTGCAGCACCCAGAAGCGGCCCGCGGCCGACGGGACGGGCACTCGCGCGTCCGTCCCGTCCGCCCCTTCCGGGCCGTCGGACCCCTCGGGGGCGAGGACGAGTGTCAGCTCGCCCGGCGCCTCGGCGTACCGGTCCACGATCCGGTACCTCCGCGGCGCCGTGCTGCGCGTCCGATACCTCCCGGCCAAGGGCCCGCCTCCTCGGCTCCGATCCATCGCGTCAAGCTTCCTGCGGGGGTCGGTACCCACTCCAGGGCCGAAGGTCCCGCCGATGGCCGGATCCGTCCTCGGCCGTGGGGACGTGCGCCCCTGACGGGAAGGGGCCGCCCCTGGTGGGCTGGAGGCAAGACACGAGAATTCCGGGAGGCCGGTCATGGGCGTGGACACGAAGCTGCTGGCGGGGCACGAGTTCTTCCGCGGGATGCAGGGAGGCCAGCTCAGCGTGCTGGCCACGACGGCGACCCCCGTCACCATCCCCGAGGGGCGGCGGATCTTCCGCGAGGGCGGCAACGCTGATCGGTTCTGGGCGGTGCTGTCCGGACAAGTCCGATTGGACCTGCTCACCCCGGGTAAGGGGCACATAGCCGTGGAGTTCTACGGGCGCGGCTCCATCCTGGGATGGTCGTGGCTCTTCCCGCCCCGGACCTGGCGGTTCGGTGCGGTGGCCACGATGCCGGTGACCGCCCTGGAGTTCGACGCGGCGCTCGTCCGCACGCACTGCGCCGCCAATCCGGGCCTGGGCACCGAGCTGAACGGGAGGTTCACCCAGGTGATCCTCGGAAGGCTCCAGTCGACGCGGCTGCGGCTCATCGACGCCGCGGCCCACTACGAGGAGGCCGTATAGGCGCGGCCGTGCAGGCGTGGGCAAGGCGTCGGCGCGAAAGCGCGGGCGCGGGCAAGGTGCGTTGCGACGAATCGGGGGCGATATGCGCGCATTGAAGCTGACGGCGTGGAAGACCGAGCCGGAACTCGTGGAGGTGCCGGACCCGGTGCCGGGTCCCGGCGAGGTGGTGGTCCGGATCGGCGGGTCTGGAGCGTGCCACTCCGACCTGCACCTGATGCACGACTTCGAACCGGGCGCCCTGCCGTGGAACCCGCCGTTCACCCTCGGCCACGAGAACGCCGGATGGGTGCACGCGCTCGGCCAGGGCGTCCGCGGCCTGGAGGAGGGACAGCCCGTCGCGGTCTACGGGCCCTGGGGCTGCGGCACCTGCGAGCACTGCGCGCTCGGTATCGAGACCTACTGCGAGAAGCCCGCCGAGGCGCCCGTGCCCGGCGGAGGCGGCGGCCTCGGCCTCGACGGCGGCATGGCCGACTACCTGCTCGTCCCGTCGCAGCGGCTCGTCCTGCCGCTGCCCGAGGGGCTCGACCCCGTCGTGGCCGCGCCGCTCACCGACGCGGGCCTCACCCCGTACCACGCGATCCGCAGGTCCTGGCCGAAGCTGACGCCCACCGCGACGGCCGTCGTCATCGGCGTCGGCGGCCTCGGCCACATGGCCGTCCAGATCCTCAAGGCCACCACGTCCGCCCGGGTCATCGCCGTCGACACCCGCCCGGAGGCGCTGAAACTCGCCGAGTCCTTCGGCGCCGACCTGGCGCTGATCTCCGGCAAGGACACCGCCGCCGAGATCCGCAAGGCGACCCCGAACGGGCGCGGCGCCGACGCCGTCTTCGACTTCGTCGGGGCCGACGCGACCCTCGCCATCGCGGGCGCCGCCGCCCGGATGCTCGGCGACGTCACCGTCGTCGGCATCGCCGGAGGCAGCCTGCCCGTCACGTTCAACTCGCCGGCCTACGAGGTGTCGGTGCAGTCCACCTACTGGGGCAGCCGGCCCGAACTCGCCGAGGTTCTCGACCTCGCCGCGCGCGGGCTGCTCGTCCCGGAGGTCACGACCTTCCCACTGGAAGAAGCGGTGACCGCCTACCGCAGGCTCGCCGCAGGCGAGCTGACGGGCCGGGCCGTCATCGTCCCCACCGGTCTCCAAGGAAAGGGAGCCTGATCCACATGACCGAGTCCCTCGGTGTCCTCGTCGGCTATGACGGTTCGGAGGGAGGTGAGCGCGCCCTCGCCTGGGCGGCCGAGGAGGCCGCGGCGCGGCGGCTGCCGCTGACGATCTGCCATGTCTGGCAGGTCGTCTACCCGGGCTTCGTCATGATGCCGGTGGACGCCCTGGAGAAGTCCGCGACCGAACTCGTCGAGGCCGCCGCGGACAAGGCGCGCTCGACCCATCCCGGCCTGACCGTCACGACCCGGACGATCAGCGGTTCTCCGGCGTTCAACCTCGTCGACCAGGCCCGCGACGCCGCGCTGACGGTCGTCGGCAGCGTCGGGATGGGCGCGTTCCGGCGCGCCCTCATCGGCACCGTCGGCAGCCAGGTCGCCGCGCACGGCAGCGGCGTCATCACGGTCGTGCGGGGTGAGGACAACCCGGCGGGCCCCGTCGTCGTCGGCCTCGACGGCTCCCCGCTCTCGGCCGCCGTGCTGCGGGCCGCGCTGGAGGAGGCCAAGGCCAGGACGGCCAGGGTCGTCGCGCTGTGCGTCTACCCCGAGAGCGCGGAGGTCAAGGACGCCCCGTTCGTCGAGGAGGACCGGCTGCGGGACATCGCGCGGGAGCGGTTCGAGGCCGCCGTGCGCGCCGGCGCCGAGGACTTCCCCGGCGTGGAGGTGCAGCCCAGGTTCGTCGACGGGGACCCCGTCACCGAGCTGATCACCGCGAGCGAGGGGGCGAGGGTCCTCGTCGTCGGCGCGCGCCGGGGCGGGTCGCTGCGCAAGCGGCTGCTCGGCTCCTCCAGCGAAGGAGCGGTCCATCACGCGCTGAGCCCGGTGACGGTCGTGCACCCGCCTGAGGCGTGAAGACCGTGGGGCGCCCGCCGCGCGGGCGCCCCGGCCGGTCACGGGCGGTCGGCCGACAGCAGGGTCTCGGCGGCCAGCCTGATGGCGTCGGCCCGGACCTCGGGCGGCGCCTGCTCGAACGCCTCGGCGACCGCGATCAACGACTCGGTGATCCGCGCGGTGCGCGCCTCCAGATCACCGATGAGGACTTCGAGCTGTGACGTGTTCACCGGGGGTAGCGACCCGCTGGTGACCTCACTGGACATTTCTCTCCTCGCCTCGGTTCCCGGAACCAGTCTCGTCCCGGGGCGGCCCGGGCCTTTAGGGGCGAAGGTCCCCTCACCAGAAGTCCTTCGCAGCGGGGGCGAGAGCCGAGACCCGAACCCGGGTGAGACCGGTCGAGCACGGAGGGTGACACTGGAGTCATGGAACCGAACACCGGACCGGTCGCGGTGGCGACCGACGGGTCCCCGGCCGCGGGCACCGCGGTCAGGTGGGCCGCACAGGAGGCGGCCCGGCGGCGGCTGCCCCTGCACATCGTGCACGTCCGTGAGCCGCAGCCCAGGTTCGGCGAGGCGATACCGGAGGGGGAGTCCGGCGCCGACGAACGCGCCAGGGTGATCCTGGCCGCCGCCCGCGCCTCGGTCACCGGCCTGTTCCCCGGCGTCCCCGCGACCACCGAGGAGCTGCGCGGGCACGCCGCGCCCGTCCTCATCGACCTGTCGGCCCGCAGTTCCCTGCTCGTCGTCGGGCACCGCGGCACCGGCAGGTTCGCCGGGCTGCTGCTCGGCTCGACCGGCCTGCGCGTCGCCGGCCGGACCGTCTGCCCCGCCGTGGTCGTGCGCGGCGACGTCTCGGGCACCCGGGGCGCCGTCGTCGCGGGCCTCGACCTGGAGCGCGACAACAGCGGCGTCCTCGAACTCGCCTTCACCGAGGCGCGGGCGCGCGGGGCCGTCCTGCGGGCCGTGCACTCCTGGGACACGCCGGACCTCACGGTCCTCAGCGCGGGGCCCCTGGAGCGCATCGAGGCGCTGGTGGAGCCCTGGGCCGAGCGGTTCCCCGACGTCAAATGCACCGGGGACATGCCGTTCGAGCACCCCGTCGCCGCGCTCACCGGCGAGTCGCGCAACGCCGACCTGCTCGTCGTCGGGTCGCGCGGGCTCGGCGGCTTCAAGGGCGCGGTGCTCGGCTCGGTGTCGCACGGCGTCCTGCACCACGCCGACTGCCCGGTCGCCGTCGTCACATCCCGAGGAGAGCCATGAGCGAGATCGTCGTCGGCTACGACGGATCGGAGAGCAGCGAGCGCGCCATCCGCTGGGCGGCGCGCGCGGCGGCCCTGCGCGGCACCGACCTCGTGGTCTGCCACGCCTGGCACTGGGCCTACGCCGACCCGATGCACGCCGCCTCCTATGAGACGGTCCGGCGGTTCGCCGACCTGGAGCTCGGCAAGGGCGTCCTCATCGCCGAGACCACTTCGCCGCGGGTGAAGGTGCGCAAGGCCCTGCTGCGCGGCCCCGCGGCCGCCACGCTGCTGCACGAGGCCACCGACGCGGCGATGCTCGTGGTCGGCGCGCGCGGCGCGGGCGGCTTCCCCGACCTGGCGTCGGGCTCGGTCGCCCGGCAGGTCGCCGGGTACGCCCTGTGCCCCGTCGTGGTCGTCCGCGAACCCGCCGCCGACGGGCCCGTGGTCGTCGGCGTCGACCTGTCCCGGGCGGGCGGTGCCGCGCTCGCCCTGGCCTTCGAGGAGTCCGCGCTGCGGCGGCGCGAGCTCATCGCGGTGCACGCCGCGGAGCCGCCCGCCGACGGCGACCTCGAGGAGTTCCGCAGGGAGGCGGGCGCCCGGCTCCAGCGGGAGATCAGCGCGTGGCGCACCAAGCACCCGACCGCCGACGTCACCGTGCGGCTGGTGCACGCGCCGCCGCGCGAGGTGCTGCTGGAGGCCGCGCAGGGCGCTTCGCTGCTCATCGTCGGCGACCGCGGCGACACCGCGCACCCGAACATGCGGCTCGGCGCGGTGAGCGGCGCGGTGCTCGACCTCGCCCCGTGCAACGTCGCCGTCACCCGGCCCTACCGCGATGAGTGAGCGCAAGCCCGTCGTCGCCGGGGTCGACGGTTCGGAGCCCGCCTACGCCGCGGTGGAGTGGGCCGCGGCGGAGGCGGCCCGCAGGCACCTGCCTCTGCGGCTGGTCTACGCGGTCCCTTCCCGGCTGCTGGAGCACAGTTCGGCGCCCGGCGCCGAGGCGGTCCGGCAGGACCTGCGCGACGGCTGCCTCCAGGCGCTGCGGCGCGGCGCCGACCGGGCGACGGCGACGGACAGGACCGTCCGGGTCGAGAGCGAGCTGATCCCGGGCGGGGCCGCCGCCGCGCTCGTCGGCGAGGGGGAGCGGGCCGCGCTGCTCGTCGTCGGGGGACGCGGCCACGGGGAGCTCACCGGGCTGCTCCTCGGCTCGGTCACCGGCCAGGTCGCCGCGCACGCGCCCTGCCCCGTCGCGGTCGTCCGGCACGTCGAGCCGCCGACGCACAACGAGGTCGTCGTCGGCGTCGACACCGCCGAGAGCGCGCAGCCCGCCCTGGAGTTCGCCTTCGCCGAGGCGGCCGCGCGCGGGGCCCGGCTGCGGGCCGTGCACGCCTGGACCCATCCGGCGGGCACCGGGCACGGCGAGATGCAGCCCGTCGTGTTCGATCCGGAACTCGTCGCCGAGGAGGAGGGGCTCGTCCTCGCCGAGGCGCTCGCGGGCTGGCGGGCCCGCCACCCGGACGTCGAGGTGATCCCCGAGGTCGTGCGCGGCAGGGCGGTCCGCGCCCTGGCCGGGGCGTCGGCCTCGGCGGACGTGCTCGTGGTCGGCAGCCGGGGCAGGGGAGGGTTCCCCGGGCTCGTCCTCGGCTCGGTGGGGCGGGCGATGCTGCACCACGCGCACTGCCCCGTCATCGTCGCGCACAGCCCGCACGGCGCCCCCTGGACGCCCGGGTGAGGCCGCCTCAGGCCGCGGCGGCGCGGAGCCGTCGGCCCGAGAGGTACCGGCCCGTGATCCGGAGGTAGTGGTCGCGCCTGCCGCCCGCCCAGACCCGCAGCGGCAGCGCGTCGAGCCGCGCCAGCTCCGCCGGGTCGGTGACCGTGCGGGACTCGCCCAGCACGGTCACCGTCCACCCGGCGTGCGTCACCGGATCGAACGCCCCGGCCTCGAACGCGACGACAGCCCGGCGCATCGCGATCGCCAGCTTCGAGCCGTGCCCGGTGCGCAGCACCACATCGGTCCCGTCCATCACGAAGTTGACGGGCTGGATCGCCGGCAGCGCCCGGTCGGTGAAGGCCACCCGGCCGACCGGCACCGTGGCCAGCAGGGCCAGGCACTCGTCCGGCGCCAGGATCTCCGGTGCGCGTCGCTCTCCCGTCATGGCGCCCATCCTCCCGGCCGGGGCACCGCGACGTCAGGGGCGAAGGTCCCGGACGCGGCGGCCCGACAGGATCTCCGGCACGATCCGGATGTACTCCTCGCCCGGACCGTCCGTCCAGGAGCGCAGGCCCAGCCTCCGCAGCGCGGCGACGGCCGCGGGGGAGTCCTCCCGGCGGGCCCGGCCGACGACCACGACCGACCACCCCGTCCGGCTGGGCTCGTCGTAGTCGTCGATCTCGAACGCCACCACGGCGTCCTGCGCGGCGGCGGCGACCTTCGACCCGCCGGGCACCCGGATCACCACGTCGTCGCCGTCGAGGGCGTAGGAGACGGGCTGGATGCGCGGCAGCGCCTGGTGGGTGAAGACGATGCGGCCGATCGGGACGCTCTTCAGCAGGACTCGGCAGGTCGCCTCGTCGAGGGTCTCCAGGGGGGCCGGATCAGCGTGCATGGCCGCATCCTCGCGAGGTTCGCGCGGCGAGCCCAGGGGCGAAGGTCCCCGCATCGGGCTCAGCCCTCGCGGTGCTCGTGCCCGGCGTCGGCCTTGAGCCGGGCCGCGAACGCCGCGGCCTGGGTGCGGCGGCGCATGTCGAGCTTGGCGAAGAGGTTCGAGACGTAGTTCTTGACGGTCTTCTCGGCGAGGAACATCCGCTCGCCGATCTGCCGGTTCGTCAGCCCCTCGCCGATCAGCTCCAGGATCTGCCGCTCCTGCGCCGACAGCGCGGCGAGCGGGTCCTTGCGGGTCTCCCGCTCGCGCAGCCGCTGGAGCATCTGGCCGGTCGAGCGCGGGTCGAGCAGCGACTGGCCGGACGCGACGGTGCGGACCGCGCCGACGAGGTCGGAGCCGTGGATCTGCTTGAGGACGTACCCGGACGCGCCGGCCATCACCGCGTCGAACAGGGCGTCCTCGTCGGAGAAGGAGGTGAGCATCAGGCAGTTGACGTCCGGGTGCGCGGCCCGGATCTCCCGGCACACCGCGACGCCGTCGCCGTCGGGCAGCCGCACGTCGAGGACGGCCACGTGGGGCGCGGCGGCGGGGATGCGGGCGAGCGCCTGCGCGGCGGAGGCGGCCTCACCGACGATCTCGATGTCGCCCTCGGCCTCCAGCAGCGCCGCGACCCCCTTGCGGACGACCTCGTGATCGTCCAGCAGGAAGACGCGGATCGGCTGATCCCCGGGGTGGTCGGTGCTCATCTGGTCCTCCCGGAGCGGCGCGGCGGTGCCTTACGAAAGTATCCGGGGCGGGCGGCCCCGGCCAAGTCGCGAATGGCAGGTTCACCCGGGACGAAGGTCCCGGTCAGGTGCGGTTCGTCCTGCCGTGTCGAGGATGTGACCTGTCGGCACCCCGCTTACGGTGGACGCCATGACTCCGGCAGGATAGGCAGTCGACCAAGGGAAAACGCCAAGGGGAGGCACGCGGTGGGAACGGAACCCAGGCCCGGGGCGGACCGGGCCCGGCTGATCCTGCCCCAGCTCCAGCTGGACGACCTGCTGACCGAGCTCCAGGCCCGGCTGGAGACCGTCCGGTCCACGCGGGACCGGGTCCACTCGCTGCTGGAGGCGGTCGTCTCCATCGGCAGCGACCTGGACCTGGAGACGGTGCTGCGCCGGATCACCGAGGCCGCGGCCACCCTCGTGGACGCCAGGTACGGCGCACTCGGCGTGATCAGCAGCGACGGCGAGCACCTCGTGCAGTTCGTCACGATCGGCGTCGGCGACCCGGAGATAGCCGCGATCGGGCACTGGCCGCACGGGCACGGCATCCTCGGCCTGCTGATCAAGGAGCCGGTGCCGCTGCGGATGCACGACATCGCGGCGCACCCCGAGTCCGTCGGGTTCCCCGCGGGGCATCCGCCGATGCACAGGTTCCTCGGCGTGCCGATCCGGGTCCGCGACGAGGTGTTCGGCAACCTCTACCTGACCGAGAAGAACGGCGGCGGCGACTTCGACGAGGAGGACGAGGTCGTCGTCTCGGCGCTGGCGACCGCGGCCGGCGTCGCGATCGAGAACGCCCGCCTGTACGAGGAGACCCGGCGCCGCGAGCGCTGGCAGCAGGCGCTGACGGAGATCTCCACGGCGCTGCTGTCGGGCACCGCGCCCGAGGAGGTCGTCGGGCTGGTCGCCGACCGGGCCAGGGAGATCTGCGAGGCCGACCTCGCCCTGGTCGCCACCGCCGACGAGGTCGCCGGGGAGTTCCTGGTGGAGGCCGCCGCGGGGCAGGGCGCCGACCTCGTCGCCGACCTGCGGATGCCGTTCGACGAGGCCTTCGGCGCCGTCGTCTACGACACCGGCGAGTCCCGGCTGATGGGCGACGCGAGACCCGCCGCCGACCTCGCGCGGATCTCCCCGGACGTCGCGATCGGCCCCGCCCTCCAGGTTCCGCTGGGCAGCGGCGGCTCGGCCCGCGGCGTCCTGTCGGTGATCAACGCGCCGGGCGGCCAGCAGTTCGGCGAGCTGACCCAGCGGCTGCTCGAGGCGTTCGCCGCGCAGGCCGCGGTCGCGCTGGAGCTGGCCGCGCGCCGCCGCGACCTGGAGCGGCTGTCCCTGCTGGAGGACCGCGACAGGATCGCCAAGGACCTGCACGACACCGTCATCCAGCGGCTGTTCGCCACGGCCATGACCCTGATGAGCGCGGTCAAGCTCGCCGACAAGCCCGACGTGCAGCGCCGCATCCAGCGCTCGGTCGACGACCTCGACGAGACGATCCGGCAGATCCGCTCGACGATCTTCGCGCTCCAGGTCGAACCGGACGCCGAGAGCCTGCGCAGCCGGGTGCACACCGTCGTCGACAACGCCGCGGTGCTGCTGGGCTTCGCGCCCTCGATCCGGCTCGACGGCCTCCTCGACACCTCGGTGGAGCCCGAGACCGGCGAGCAGCTCCTCGCGGTCGTCACCGAGGCGCTGTCGAACGTGGTGCGGCACTCCGGCGCCCAGCGCGTCGACGTGGTCCTCGACGTCCGCGACGACCTCATCCTGCGGGTGGAGGACGACGGGTCGGGCATTCCGGAGGGGGGCCGCCGCAGCGGGCTGCGGAACATGGCGGAGCGGGCCGAGGCGCTCGGCGGGACCATGGAGATGCGGCCGCGCGACGGCGGCGGGACCGTCGTGTTCTGGCGGGTCCCCCTGCACTGACGACCCGGCTCCGCCGGGGAGCCCGACACCGGGCCGGTTCAACGAAGGGGCACGGGTCGGCCCGGAGACGGCAGGGCCCGGCCAAGGTCGGCGCGCCGCCCCGTCGCGGCCTTGCCGGGCCACCGCGGTCCGGCGCACGATCGGGTTATGAGCGAGGAGCCGACCGGGTCGGTCATCGTGGCGACGGACGGATCACCGGCGGCGGCCGTCGCGGTCCGCTGGGCCGCCGACGAGGCCGTGCTGTCCCGCCGCCCGCTGCGCGTCGTCCATGTGCAGCCGTCGGCGACGTTCGGGCTGCCCGACGTCCCGCCGCCGCAGGCCGAGGAGGCCCGCTCGGTGGAGGCCCGCCGCATCCTGGACGAGGCGGTGGCGCAGCTCTCGACGCACTCGGGCCTGGAGGTCACCACCGACAACATCCTCGGCGAGGTCCCGAGGGTGCTCCGCGAGCTGGCGAACCCCGGTGACCTGCTCGTGCTGGGCCGGCGGGGCCGGGGGAGGTTCGCCGAACTCCTGCTCGGCTCGACCAGCCTCAAGGTCGCGGGGACCGCCAAGGGACCCGTCGTGATCGTGCACGGCGACGGGCACGGGCCGCGCGGCGAGATCGTCGCCGCCGTCGCGTTCGACATCGACCAGACCGCCGCGCTGGGGTTCGCGTTCGCCGAGGCCCGGCGGCGCGGCGCGGTCCTGCGCGCGGTGCACGCCTGGGACACCGGAGAGATCTTCTCCCCCTACGCCGAGACCGCGCCCGTCGTCGTCGACCCGGCGAACACCCTGTCGGAGCTGATGGAGCCCTGGCGGGAGGCCAACCCGGACGTGAAGGTCGCCGAGGAGGTCGTCGGCGACCACCCGGCCGCCGCCCTCAGCAAGGCCTCGGAGCGCGCCGACCTGCTCGTCCTCGGCACCCACCACCGCGGCGCCCTCGGCCAGTTCGTCTTCGGCTCGGTCGGCCACGCGGTCCTCCACCACGCCCACTGCCCGGTCGCCATCATCCCCTGACCTCCGCCGCGGCTCGGCGGCGGTGATCGGTGCTTCCGCTCGTGAGCCCGCTCGGCGGCCTCAACCGAGGCGGAGGAGCCGTTCGGCCAGGCGGGCGCGCATGAGTTCCACGGCGCCGTGCGGGCTGGCCGCCTGGGCGTGGGCGCGGACGCGGCGGCCGCGCAGCCGGACGCTCACGCGGGCGCGGGCAGGCCGGGGGAGTCCCCGGTCGGGCAGCACCGACAGCCGGACCGTGGCGTCCAGGACGGGTTCGCCGAGCCCGTCGAGCAGTTCGGCGACCCGCGCCTCGGCGTGCGCGGCCATCGCGGGGGTGATGCGGTTCCCGGGATGGACGGTGACGGGGCCCATGATCCTCCTTCGCTCGGACGGATCTCAGCCTCCCGGGCGGCGCCATGGGCGGGCCAGGGTCGTAAGACGCGGGGGAGGGGGACCTAAGACCTTCGGGCCCCCGGCGCGCACGGGTTCCGAGCTGCGCAAATGAATAAGCGGCGCAGGGAGGATACGGGGGCAACCCTCCCTGCGCCGCACATCGGTGTTCCGACGGGGGCCCGGAACACCGGCAAGGGACGCCCCGACGGGGGACCGGAGCGTCGAGTACAAATCGTACACCGAAACCCCCCGGGTTGAGTCAAGAGATTGTCACGGAGACATTTCTTCGTCATACCCGGAATCTGCGTCATCTCCCGACTCGAGCATCCGGCGCGTGCTCACTCCGTCCTCTAGAGTGACGGCCTTCTCGGGGGTCCGGCCGCCGTTGGCCCAGATGACGCTGACATACGGCAGCACGATCGCGCCGACCAGGAGCAGGGCGCCGATCACCCAGTGGACGTGGTGCCAGAGCAGGACCGCGAGCACGAAGCACACCGTGCGTACGGCCATGGAGATCAAATAGCGCTTCTCACGGCCCGCCACGTCCTCCGACAGGGGACGGGGGGCTTCGGTGACGGTGTAGACCGGTGCCTTCCGGCGGGAGCGAAGCCTCACCCCTCCACGTTATGCCCGGTACAAACGAGACGCCATTCGCGGTGCCGTTTCGCCGTGGAGGGTGCGCAAGGCCCCATCGGGGAAAAGCTCAGGGATAGCCGAAAATGGGGGGTAATCGTCATGTCCGACCGTACCTACCGCGTCACAGAGATCGTCGGCACGTCTTCCGAGAGCGTCGAGTCGGCCATCCGCAACGGGGTCCGCCGCGCCTCCTCCACCCTGCGCCACCTGGACTGGTTCGAGGTGCTGAACGTGCGCGGTCACCTGGAAGAAGGCGAAGTCGCCCACTTCCAGGTGACCATGAAGGTCGGCTTCCGTCTGGAGGACCCGGACGAGACCCCCTGACCGCCTCCGGCCGCACGGCCCGGGACGGCCGACCGCGCTCGGCGGCCCCGGCGCCGGGCGGCTCAGGAGGCCTTGCTGACCGTCGACATGTTGTAGTCGGCGACGCGCAGCGGCGGCATCGAGGCACGGGTGAAGTAGTCCGACCACTCGCGCGGCAGGGTCGGGACGGCCGCGCCGGTCTCGGTGACCCGGGACAGGAGGCCGACAGGGCTCTCGTTGAACCTGAAGTTGTTGACCTCGCCGACGACCTCGCCGTTCTCCACCAGGTAGACGCCGTCGCGGGTGAGGCCGGTGAGCAGCAGGTTCTGCGGGTCGACCTCGCGGATGTACCAGAGGCAGGTGAGCAGCAGCCCGCGCTCGGTCCGGGCGACCATGTCCTCCAACGACGCCCCGCCGGGCGCGCCCTCCATGAGGAGGTTGTCGATCTCCGGGGTGACGGGCGCGCCGGTGAGGCCCGCCGAGTACCGGGTGGAGATCAGCGAGGAGACCTTCCCGTCCCTGACCCAGTCGGTCGAGCCGAGCTCCAGGCCGTTGTCGAACACCGAGGAGTTCGAGCCCGACGCCAGGGCCGTCACGAACGGGGTGCACTCCAGGCCGGGCGCCGCCGGGTCGCTGTAGAGGCGGAGCGGGAGCTTCGACAGCTCGGTCCCGACGGGGTGGGAGCTGAAGACCGTCCGGCCGTCGTGGGCGTCGCGGGCCCCGGCCGTCCAGTACAGGTAGATCATCAGGTCGGCGACCGAGCTCGGCGGCAGCAGGGTCTCGTACCGTCCCGCGGGCAGGTCGATGCGGCGCTCGCCCCAGGAGAGCCGGCGGCCGAGTTCGAGGCCGAGGCCCGGGACGTCGAGGTCGGTGAAGTCGCGGGTGCCCGCGCCCACCCACGCCGAGCTCCCGGCGTTCTTGGCGTTCAGCTCCAGCTTGCCCGTCGGCTGGTCGTGCCGCATCCGCAGGCCCGCGGACGAGCCGAGGAACACCGACGACATCTCGTGGTGGGCGAACCCGTACAGGCGGTTCCCCGCCTCCTCGGCCTTGGCGAACTGCTCGCCGAGCGCCGGGGCGAAATCGGAGAAGACCGAGATGTCGGTGATCACGGGTTCGGCGTCCCAGTCGCCGTGCGTCCCGGTGCGGAGCGGCGCGGCGTCCTCGGCGGGCTCCCCGGCCCGCGCGATCTCCTCGGCGTCCTTGACGATCCGGGCGATGTCGTCGGGTCCGGCACCCGCCCGGGACACCACGCCGACGGCGCCGTCCTGGATCGCGATGACGGTGAGGCGGCGCGACCTGCCGACCCCGTTGGTGGTGAGGGTGTTGCCCGCCCAGCGCAGGTTCGCGTCGCTGGACTCCTCGGCGACGACGACGCAGTCGGTGGTGGTGGACAGGGCGAGGGCCCGCTCCACGGCTTCCTGGGGCCTCACTTGCCCGCCTCCTTCAGCGCGTTGAGGATGTTGACGCCGCGGAACAGCGCGGACGGGCAGCCGTGGCTGACCGGCGCGACCTGGCCCGGCTGGCCCTTCCCGCAGTTGAACGCCCCGCCGAGCACGTAGGTCTGCTCGCCGCCGACGGCCTCCATGGAGTTCCAGAAGTCCGTGGTGGTCGCCTGGTAGGCCACGTCCCGGACCTGCCCGGCCAGCTTCCCGTTCTTGATCTTGAAGAACCGCTGCCCGGTGAACTGGAAGTTGTACCGCTGCATGTCGATCGACCAGGACTTGTCGCCCAGGATGTAGATCCCGTCCTCGACCCGGGAGATCAGCTCGTCCGTCGAGGGCGCGCCGGGGGAGGCGTCGGCGGCCAGCGACACGTTCGCCATCCGCTGGATCGGGGTGTTGCCGGGGGAGTCGGCGAACGCGCAGCCGTTGCTGCGCTCCTGCCCGGTGAGGCGGGCGATCCGCCGGTCGGTCTGGTAGCCGGTGAACACGCCGCCGGTGATGATGTCCCAGCGCTGGGTGGCCACGCCCTCGTCGTCATAGCCGATGGTGGACAGGCCGTGCTCGGCCGTCCGGTCGCCGGTGACGTTCAGGACGGGCGAGCCGTACTGGAGGTCGCCCAGCAGATCGGGCGTCGCGAAGGACGTCCCGGCGTAGGCGGCCTCATAGCCCAGCGCGCGGTCGAGCTCGGTGGCGTGGCCGATCGACTCGTGGATCGTCAGCCACAGGTTCGACGGGTCCACGACCACGTCGTAGGTCCCGGCGTCGACGGTCGGGGCGGCGAGCTTCTCGGCGAGCAGCTCGGGGATCCGGGCCAGCTCGGCACCGAAGTCCCAGCCGGTGCCCGTCAGGTACTCGTACCCCCGGCCGACGGGCGGGGCCAGCGTCCGCATGGTGTCGAACGCCCCGTCGACGATCTTCACCGCGGTGAGCTGCGGATGGACCCGCACCCGCTGCTGGGTGGTGACCGTGCCGTCCAGGGAGGCGAAGAACTTGTTCTCCTTCACCTGGAGCAGGGAGGCGTCCACATGGTCCACCCCCGCCTCCAGCAGCCCCCGCGACCAGCCGCCGAGCAGCTCGGCCTTCTCGCTCGACGGGACGGTGAACGGGTCGACCTCGTAGGCCGACACCCACACCTTCTCGCCGTGCGCGGGTTCGGCGGCGAGCTCCACGGGCTCCCGGTTGATCGCCCGCGCCACCTGGGCGACCGCGACGGCCTGCTCGGCGACGGCCACGGCGGCCTCCGGAGTCAGGTCGATACCCGAGGCGAAACCCCAGGTCCCGTCCTTGACGACCCGGACCGACAGGCCGATGTCGTCGGCGTCCAGGGCCGTCTCCAGGACGGCGTCCTTCAACCTGAGGGTCTGGCTGCGGATGCGCTCCAGCCGGAAATCGGCGTGCGAGGCCCCGAGCTCTCTGGCCCGGGTCAGCGCGGCGTCGGCCAGGCGCCGCAGCGGAATGGCGGTGAAAGCCGGATCGATTTCATGCACCCTTCGAACTTATCGATCACCGGCGTGAGCGGCACACGGTTACCCGTTGCGGGCAGGGGACAAACGCGGAGGCCGGATCTTGTCGGCCTCCGCACCTGGCACGGGCGGCGCGGGCCGGTAATTTGGGCCGCGCATGTGACCCTCGCTCGCTACCCAACTGGAGGTTCCGCGCATGACGCGCTCAGTCCTGGTCACCGGCGGCAACCGCGGCATCGGGCTCGCGATCGCCCGGGAGTTGCAGGCCGCGGGCGACGCGGTGGCCGTCACCTACCGGTCGGGCCAGCCCCCGGAGGGCCTGTTCGGCGTGAAGTGCGACGTGACGAGCTGGGAAGACGTCGACGCGGCCTTCGCCAAGATCGAGGCCGAACAGGGCCCCGTCGAGGTCGTCGTCGCCAACGCGGGCGTCACCAAGGACACCCTCGTCGCCCTCATGAGCGAGGACGCCTTCACCTCGGTGATCGACACCAACCTCACCGGCTCGTTCCGCGTCGCCAAGCGCGCGGTCAAGGGCATGATGAAGATGCGCAAGGGCCGCATCATCTTCATCTCCTCCGTCGTGGGCCTCGCGGGCTCCGGCGGCCAGGTCAACTACGCGGCGTCCAAGTCCGGCATGGTCGGCATGGCCCGCTCGATGGCCCGCGAGCTCGGCTCGCGCAACATCACCGCGAACGTGGTGGCGCCGGGCTTCGTGAACACCGACATGACCGCGGAGCTCCCCGAGAAGCTCCAAGAGACGATCAAGCAGAACATCCCGCTGAAGCGGCAGGCCGAGCCCGAGGAGATCGCCGCGGTCGTGCGGTTCCTCGCCAGCGACGCGGCCTCCTACATCACCGGGGCCGTCATTCCGGTGGACGGCGGACTGGGAATGGGGCACTGAGACCATGGGCATCCTCGACGGCAAGAACATCCTGGTGACGGGCGTCCTCACCGACGCCTCGATCGGCTTCCACGTCGCGCGGATCGCGCAGGAGGAGGGCGCCAACGTCATCCTCACCGCGTTCCCCCGGCCGACGCTCACCGCGCGCATCGCCAAGAAGCTCCCCTCCGGCCCGGACAACCCGCCGCCGGTCATCGAGCTCGACGTCACCAACACCGAGCACCTCGACTCGCTCGTCGCCAACCTCGAGGCGTACGGCTGGGACCGCATCGACGGCGTCGTCCACTCGATCGGCTTCGCCCCGCAGGACGCGCTCGGCGGCAACTTCCTCAACACCAAGTGGGAGGACGTCGCCACCGCCGTCCAGATCTCCACCTTCTCCTACAAGGCCCTGGCGATGGCCTGCCTGCCCCTGATGAAGGGCGGCGGCTCCGTCGTCGGCCTCACCTTCGACGCGCAGGCCGCCTGGCCCGTCTACGACTGGATGGGCGTCGCCAAGGCCGGCCTGGAGTCCGCCAACCGCTACCTCGCCCGCTACCTCGGCAAGGACGGCATCCGCTTCAACCTCGTGGCCGCCGGCCCCATCAAGACGATGGCCGCCAAGTCCATCCCCGGCTTCGAGGGCATCACCGACGGCTGGTCCAAGTCCGCCCCCCTCGGCTGGGACATCACCGACGTGGTCCCCACCGCCAAGGCCACCTGCGCCCTCCTGTCCGACTGGTTCCCGGCCACCACCGCCGAGATCGTCCACGTCGACGGCGGCGTCCACGCCATGGGCGGCCAGTTCGACTAGGTCCCACGGTGAAGGCCCGGCCGTCCGGCCGGGCCTTCACCGTTCTCGGGTTTCGTCGCGCTCGGGTTCCCGCGGGTTCGGGTCCTCGGGCCTTCCCGGGTTCCGGACCTCCCAGGTTTCCCGCGACGGCGGGATCGACATATTGTCCGATCCCGCCCGCCTCGACCTGCCCGGCATCCCGACGTGACGACCACGCTCCCGGGAGCTCCCGGGTTTCGCGCCGTTCGGGCGGATCTCAGGGAGGTGGAGGGGCCGCGGCCCCGGGCGCTCCGACGCCCGGGGCGGCCGGGGTCAGCGGCGGGGGTGGCGGAGGCGTCTGCCGAGGATGCTGAACTGGGCCATGAGGGCTGCCGTCGCGGCGGCGGTGGCGGCGGCGGTCCAGAGGGCTCGGGACGGGTCGCCTGCGGGGGAGATGACCGCCACGGGGGCCACGAGGTGGGTTTCGGGGAGGGCCAGGGCCTGGGGGGCCTCGGCGACCTGGGGCTCGGGGAGGGCGTCCGAGGCCGTTTCCGGTAGCGGCTCGGGGTCTCCCTGGGGGACGGGGGCCCGGTAGGTGGAGACGGGGGCCGGGGCGGGGGCGGCGGGAGCCGCCGGGGGCTTGGTGGACTTGGGCTTGGTGGGCTTGGGCTTGTCGTCCTCGCCCTTGGTCGGCTTGGGGTCCCTCGGTTTGGTCTCCTCGTCCTTGCCCTGGGCCTTGTCGAGTTCGTTCTTGATGTTCTCGACGTTGTTGTTCCACTGGCAGGTGATGTTCTCGATGGTCGTCTGGGGATCGACGCCCTTGACGCACTCGTCCTCGGCGGCCGCGGCGGGTACGGCCGAGAGGACGAGCAGGGCACCTGTCGACACCAGGACGCTCGCCGTGCCGAGACGGCGGGGGGGACGACGTCCGGGGTGCATGCTCCTCCTCGGGAGTGCGGGGTGGGAGAAAACCGATCGCTCCGGACTTATTACAACGGATCGACGGCATCCAAGTCACGCCCGCGCAACGAGAGAAACGAATCTCGTTCTAGGTGAGGAGTCCGACGAGCCGCGTTCGGCGCGGCTGCGGCGTCCGGTCGGCGGCGGCCCGGGTGAGCGCGGGGCCCGCCGCGGTCACCAAGGACAGGTGGGTGCGCGCCCGGGTCACCGCGGTCAGCAGCAGCGCCCCGGAGAGGTCGGCGGGCCCGGGGAACACCGCGACGACGGCGGGCCACCGGATGCCCACGGCCTGCTGGACGGGGATCGCCCAGCCGTGCCGGAGCCGGGCGGCCTGCGCGAGCGGCACCTGGACCGTCCCGTCGGGGAACGCCACGGCGAGCCCGTCCGGACCCGCCTCGGTGACCGTGCCCGTCTCGCCCGCCGCGGCGTCGCCGAACGGCACGGCGACGACCACGCGGTCTCCGGCGTCGAACCCGCCGAACGCGCCCGGCCCGGGGTTCACCACGGCCTTCAGCGCGGCGTTGAACGCGGCGGTCCCGGCGAGTCCGGGGGTGAGCACCTGCACGTCGCCGGTGGCGATGCCCAGCGCGCGCGGGATCGAGTCGGTGAGGAGCTGCCCGGCCCGGTGCGCGGCCTCGCGCCCGTCGGCGACGGGCACCACGACGACCTCGCGGCCCGGCGCCGTCACGACGGGAAGGGTCCCGCCGCGCACGCCCTCGGCCAGTTCGGCGAGCGGCCCGTCCGCGGCCGGCACCGAGGTCACCGGGACGGCCTCGGTGGCGACGAGGTCGGCGAGCACCCGGCCGGGCCGCAGCGACGCGAGCCCCGCGGGGTCGCCGCACAGCACCAGGTGGACCCCGTCCGGGCACGCCTCGACGAGCGCGGCGGCGAGTTCCACGTCGAGCGCCTCGGCCCCCACGACGACGACCAGGGCGGCCTCCAGCGGCCACTCCTCACCGCGCGCGTACCCGATCCCGGCGTGGCCCTCCCGGGCCTCCAGGAGCCGGTGCAGGCTCACCGTGCCCGGGAACTCGGCGGCCGCCGTCGCGGTGACCGCGGCGACCGCCAGCGGCAGCCCCGTGGCCTCGAGTTCCGCGAGCACCCCGCCCACCGGACCCGTCACGACGCAGACCCCGTGGAACAGCGCCTGCACCGCCGCCTCGCCCTCCGGCGCCGTCCCGTCGTCCGGGACGTCCAGCGGGGGAGCGGTCGCGGCGAGCCGCTGCACGCCCTCGGCGAAGGTCTCCTCCGCGAGCCCGTACCGGGCGAGCGCCAGCCACTCCTCGGGGTCGGGGAAGTCCTCGGCGTCCTCGGGGAGATCGGCCTCCGACGGCTCCTCGAGGAACAGCATGACGCGCGCCTCGTCCAGCGCCGCGTTCACCGCGGCGTACGGGTCGGTGACGCGCAGCGCCGTCAGTTCCCGCACGACCGCGGCGCCCGGCAGCGCGGTGTCTCCGCGCCGCGCGGCCTCGGCGAGCAGATGCGCGACCAGCGCGCGGCCGCGCCGTGGGTCCTGCGGGTCGGCGCCGGGCAGCACCGTGAGCGCGAACCTGTCGGCCTGCGCGGGGGCCACCCCGGGCAGCCGCAGCAGCTCCCACGGGTCACCGCGCAGCAGCGCCGCGGCGTCCGGGCCGAGGTGGGCCGCGGCACGCGGCGCCAGCGCCTCGGGCACGCCGAGGGAGACGAGGTCGGAGACCGCCGGGGCGGTCGAGGAAGAGTCAGAGGACATCGGATACGTCGTCCAGTGCGTCGCGGATCTCATCGGGCAGGGTGAGCTCGTCGGCGGCCAGCGCCGCCTTGAGCTGGGTGGTCGTGCGGGCGCCGACCAGCGGCGCGGCCACGCCGGGTTGGTCGCGGACCCAGGCCAGCGCCACCGCCAGCGCGGTGGTGCCGAGGCCCTCGGCCGCCGTCGCCACCGACTCGACGATCCGGGCGCTCTGCTCGCCGAGATACGGTGCCACGAAGTGCTCGAGCCGGTCGCGCGCCGCGCGGGAGTCGATCGGGATGGAGTTCCGGTACTTGCCGGTGAGCACGCCGCGGCCGAGCGGCGACCAGGCCAGCACCGAGCAGCCCGAGGACAGCGCCGCGGGCAGCACCTCGCGCTCGGGGTCGCGCTGGAGCAGCGAGTACTCCACCTGGTTCGCCACGATCGGGCAGCGGCCCGGCCAGGCCCGCTGCCAGGTCGCGGCGGTCGCGAGCTGCCAGCCGCCGTAGTTGGAGACGCCGACGTACCGGGTCCGGCCCGAGGCGATCGCCTCGTCCAGCGCGGCGAGGGTCTCCTCGTACGGGGTCGCCGGGTCGTAGGCGTTCACCTGCCACAGGTCGACGTGGTCGACGCCGAGCCGGTCCAGCGACCGGTCGAGCGCGCCGAGCAGGTGCCGCCGGGAGGAGTCGTAGCCGTGCGGGGTGAGCCCGGCCTTGGTGGCCAGGACGAGTTCGTCGCGGTCCACCACGGTGCCGAGCAGGCTGCCGAGGATCTGCTCGCCCAGCCCGTCGCAGTAGACGTCGGCGGTGTCGACGAGGGTGCCGCCGGCCGCCACGAAGGCGGTGAGCTGGCGCGCGGCCTCGGCGGGGTCGGTGCCCTCGCCCCAGGTCATGGTGCCCAGCCCGAGCCGGGACACCATGAGCCCGCTGCGGCCGAGCTGACGATGCTCCATGAGTCCTCAAGGCTATAGCGTCCGGTGGGCCCGGGGTGCCCGGGCCGGAACGCCGCGGGGGTGCGTCCGTTCTTGTCCGGTCTCTGTCGGTATCGCCCGTCACAGGCTACTGTTCGCCTGTGGTTGATCACACGGCCGGGCCGCAGAGCGATCCGGGGTTCGCCGCCTCGCTGCGCACCCCGACGGTGCTCGGGAACCTCCGCAGGTCCTTCCTCATGCTCAGCGTGATGCCCGTCGTGGTGTTCGCGCTGTCACCGTTCATCGTCCGGATCGAGACGCACATCCTCGACACGCCGCCGCTGTGGTCGGCCGCCGCGGTTCCGCTGCTGGCGCTCGCGGTGCTGTGGCTCGCGCCGCGCCTTCCGCTGCCGCTCCCGCCGCGGGGCACCGACCTGCTCGTCGCCCCCGGGAAGACGGACGCCGCGGGCAACGCCGACGAACGGGCCGCACGACGCGTGTCCGACGCGTTCCGCGGCGCCCTGTTCCTGCGCTTCGCGCTCACCGAGGGCGTGGTCCTCGCCGGGCTGCCGCTCGCGATGGCGTCGGACTCCCTGCTCCCGATGGCCCTCGCGTTCGGGTTCGGGTATCCGCTGGTGCTGACGCTCGCGCTGCCGACCCGCGGCACGATCGAGCGGATCCGCCGCCGCCTCGGCCCGGAGGCCGACGGACGGCTATGGGCCGCTCTCCTGGACCCCTACCAGCCCCGGCTGAGCGTCGAATGACCGGCGCGTACGTGGTGAGCGGGGCCGCCTCGGGGATCGGCGCGGCCACGGCGGCGCTCCTGCGCGGGCTCGGCCATGAGGTCGTCACCGTGGACCTGCGCGACGCCGACGTCGTCGCCGACCTCGCGACCCCCGAAGGCAGGGCGGCGGCCGTCGCGGGCGTCCGCGCGCGCGTCCCGGCGGTCCGCGGCCTGGTGCCGTGCGCGGGCGTCGCCGGGCTGACCGGGACGGATCCGGCGCTGCTCGTGTCGGTGAACTACTTCGGCGCGCTCGCCCTCGTCGAGGGGCTGCGGCCCGAACTCGCAGCGGCCGATGGCGCCGCGGTGGTGCTGCTGTCGTCGAACTCGGTCACCTGCCAGCCGGGCTGGCCCGCCGCGGTCGCCGACGTCTGCCTCGCCGGGGACGAGCAGGCCGCCAGGGCGCTCGCCGCCGAGGGCGAGGCCGTGCAGGCGTACCCGGCCACGAAGGCGGCCCTGGCGTACTGGCTGCGCCGCGAGGCGATCACCGAGCGCTGGATCGGCGCGGGCATCCGGATGAACGCGGTCGCGCCCGGCCTCATCGCCACCGCGATGACCGAGGCGCTGCGCCGCGACCCCGTCCTCGGGGTCTTCGCCGACGCCTACCCGACCGCCCTGGACCGGCCCGGCAGGCCCGAGGAGATCGCCGCGCTCATCGCGTTCCTGCTGTCGGACGCCGCGTCCCTGCTCGTCGGCTCCGTGGTGTTCGCCGACGGCGGCACCGACGCGATCCTGCACCCGCGCAGGCCCGCCCCGATGTAGCGCGCTAAAGCCAGCCGCTGCGCTTGAACCTGCGGTACAGCAGCAGGCACGCGCAGACCATCACCGCGACGGACAGCGGATACCCGATCGGCCACTTCAGCTCGGGCATGTGCTCGAAGTTCATCCCGTAGACGCCCGCGATCATCGTCGGCAGCGCGAGGATCGCGGCCCACGCGGAGATCTTGCGGACGTCCTCGTTCTGCTGCCTGCCCAGCAGCGCCAGATGGGCGGTGAGGACGCTGGTGATCAGCTCGTTGTGCGCGTCGACCTGCTGGTCCACCCGCAGCAGATGGTCCTGCACGTTGCGGAACCGGTCGGCGAGCGCGGCGCACAGCCGGACGCGGCCCTTGACCAGCTCGGTCATGACGGGCAGGAGCGGGTCCTCGGCGGTCCGGAACTCCAGCGTCTCGCGCTTGACGGTGTAGATGTCCTCGGTGTGGTCGCCGCCGCGCTTGGTGAACACGCGCCGCTCCAGGTCCATGATGTCGGACTCGAGCTCGTGCGTGACCACGTCGTAGGTGTCGACCACCTCGTCCAGCACCGTGTACAGGACCGCCCCCGGGCCTTCGCCGAGGAGCTTGGGGTCGTCCTCCAGCCGGGCGCGGGCCGATTTGAGCGGGTTGGCCGGACCATGCCGGACGGTGATCACGAAGTCGGGGCCGACGAACAGCATGATCTCCCCGAGGGTCACCTCGGTGGGCCGCGTGTACGACACCGTCTTGATCACCACGAAGAACGCGTCGCCGTACTGCTCGATCTTGGGGCGCTGGTGGCCCTTGGTGGCGTCCTCGATGGCCAGGGGGTGCAGCCGGAGCTCCCGCGCGACCTCGTCGAACTCCTCGGGGCGCGGCTCGTGGAGGCCGATCCACAGGAACGCCGCCGGGTCGTCCCGGACCGACGCGACGGCGTCGGCGACCCCGCCGCCGACGTTCTCCCGGAACCCGTCCCGGTATATAGCGCAATCCACGATCACGGGCCAAGTATCCGGCACATCCCGACCTGTGCACAGGGTCTACGCCGTGACGGACACCGCATCGTCACCTGGGGGAGCGGTCGCGCCCCGATCGTGATCGGTGCGGGAGGCGGACCGGGCCGGGCCGCATAAGGTGATCCCTGTGCCGACAGTTCTTCTTATCCGTCATGGTTTGACCGCGCAGACGGGGCCGGTCCTCACGGGCTGGACGCCGGGCGTCCCCCTGGACGCCCGGGGGCAGGGCCAGGCCGAGCGCACGGCGGCCAGGCTCGCCCCGCTGCCGCTCGACGCGGTCGTGTCCTCCCCGCTCCAGCGCTGCGAGGAGACGGCCCGAGCGGTGCTGAAGGGCCGCACCCTCGGCCTGGAGACCGACGAGCGCTTCGGTGAGGTCCACTACGGCGACTGGACCGGCGGCAAGCTGGCCGAGCTCGCCGAAGATCCGCTGTGGAAGGTCGTCCAGGCCCACCCGAGCGCGGTGACCTTCCCGGGCGGGGAGTCGCTGGCCGCCGCCCAGCTCCGGGCCGTCCAGGCGATCCGCGAGTGGAACGCCCGCCTCGGCCCCGACGCCGTCTACGCGGTCTGCTCCCACGGCGACATCATCAAGGCCGTCGCCGCCGACGCCCTCGGCCTGCACCTCGACCAGTTCCAGCGGATCCAGGTCGATCCCGCCTCGGTCACGGTGATCCGCTACACCGAGCTGCGCCCGTTCCTCGTGCGCCTCAACGACACCGGGGGAGGGGTGGAGGGCCTGGTCCCGCCCAACCCGGGGAGCGGTGACGCGCCCGTCGGCGGCGGCGCGTAGGGTCTGAACCATGCCGGTCATCTCCTATGACATGCCGGACCGGTTCGTCGCCGGTACCATCGGCCAGCCCGGTCAGCGGGCGTTCTTTCTCCAGGCCCGCGAAGGCGCCAGGGTGACCAGCGTCGCCCTGGAGAAGTTTCAGGTCGGGCTGCTCGCCGAACGCCTGGAAGAGCTGCTGGACGAGGTGCTGCGCCTGTCCGGAGGCAGCGCCCACGTCCCCGCGATGACCCCCGAGGGCCTGCACGACGACTCCCCGCTGGACCAGCCGGTGGAGGAGGAGTTCCAGGTCGGCTCCCTGTCGCTCGCCTGGGACCCCGAGACCGAGCGGATCATCGTCGAGGCGGCCGAGGCCGCCGACGCCGAGGCGGGCGAACCCGACCCGGAGGGCTCCACCCTGCGGGTGTCGATCACCGCGGCGCACGCCCGCGCCTTCGCCGAGCGGGCGCTGAAGCTCGTCGCGGCGGGCCGTCCCCCGTGCCCGCTGTGCGGCCTCCCGCTCGACGCCACAGGCCACGTCTGCCCCCGGCAGAACGGACATCTAAGGACGATATGACGCGGTCCCTTGCGGAGGACGCCGAAGCCGCGGAACGGCTGCTCACCAGTGGCACCATGACCGTCGAGGGGCGGATCGTCCAGGCCTCCAACGCGACGCTGCGCTGCGACATCGAGCTGGACGGCGTGCAGGCCAAGTGCGTGTACAAGCCGGTCGCCGGCGAACGCCCCCTGTGGGACTTCCCCGACGGCACCCTCGCCGGCCGGGAGGTCGCCTCCT
Organism: Actinocorallia herbida; assembly: GCF_003751225.1. Lineage (NCBI taxonomy): Bacteria > Bacillati > Actinomycetota > Actinomycetes > Streptosporangiales > Thermomonosporaceae > Actinocorallia > Actinocorallia herbida. The sequence goes on along the minus strand of NZ_RJKE01000001.1, from coordinate 6,625,691 downwards.
ACATCGTCTCCCAGGCGATGGGGATGCGGATCGTCCCCCCGACCGTGCACCGGGACGGCCCCTATGGCCCCGGCATGGTCCAGCTGTGGATCGAGCCCGATCCCGAGGTCGACCTCGTGGCCCTGTCGCGCGCCAACGACGCGGCGGTCCGCCGCGTCGCGGTGTTCGACGCCGTCGTCAACAACGCCGACCGCAAGATCGGCCACCTCCTGCCGGTGCCCGGCGGGCACGTGCACGGCTGCGACCACGGCGTCACCTTCTCCACCGACTACAAGCTCCGCACGGTCCTGTGGCAGTGGCGCGGCAAGCCCCTCAAGCCGCTCGCCCTCCAGGCCCTCGCCAAGATCCGCGCCGAGCTCGACGGGACCCTCGCCGAGCGGCTCACCGGGCACATCACCCCCGCCGAGGTGGAGGCCACCCGGCATCGTGTGGACCTCATGCTGAAGCACCGGGTCCACCCCTACCCCCCGGAGGACTGGCCCGCGGTCCCCTGGCCCCCGATGTGAGGTTCCCGCCATGTGCACGTGCCTGCTGAGCTTCGATCCCGACTCCCCCGTCCCCGTCCTGGCCGTCGGCGTCCGCGACGAGTACACCGACCGGGCCTGGGACATGCCCGCCGCCCACTGGCCCGACCGTCCCGGCCTCGTCGGCGGCCGCGACCGCCAGGCGGGCGGCACCTGGCTCGCGGTGAACCCGGCCGCGCATCGCCTGGGCGTCGTCCTGAACGGCTGCGGCGTCGACGCTCCGGCCGAGGGGCGCCTGTCCCGGGGCGACCTGCCCCTGCGCGCCGCCGAGCACGGTGACCTCGGCGCCCTCGACCTCGCCCGCTTCGACCCGTTCCACCTGGTCTGCGCCGAACCCGACAAGATCCGCCTCTGGACCTGGACGGGCCTCGACCTCACCGACCGCTGGCTCGATCCCGGCACCCACCTCGTCGTCAACACCGGTCTGGACGCCACCTGCCCCGGCCCCTCCCAGATCCCCGAGGCGGCCCTGGACGGCATCCGGGCCCGCCTCGCCCACTTCCGCCCCCTCCTGGCGTCCACCCCCCGCCCCGACCCCTCCGGCGACGCCTCCACCGCCGCGGCCTGGGGCCCCTGGCTCCCGCTCGCCGAAGGCGACGCCCTCTCCACCTCCGACCCCCGGGCCCTCCTGCACCGGCACACCACCGACGAGGGCCGCGTCTTCGGCACCACCTCGGTCTCCCTCGTCGCCCTCTCCCACGAGGGACTGCGCTACGACTTCACCGCCCTGCCCGGCGACCCCACGGCCTGGACGCGCGTCCTGCCCGCCTGACCGCCGGCGCCGTCCGCGCGGGTGGCTCTACGGCCACGGGCCGCGCGGCCGTGGCGGCCGCGCGGCCCTTGCGCGCCTTGGGTGGATCCGGATCAGGGGCTGGTCGCGGTGATGGTGGGGATGGCGCTGGTGACGGAGAAGCTGCCGCTCAGGGTGGCGGCGTCGCCCACGGCGAGACCGCCGAGGGTGCAGAGGGCGCTGGCGCTCTTGATCGTCATGTTGCTGGCGCCGGTGGCGGTGATGGTGCCGGTGGTGCCGTTGGTCGTGTAGGTGCCGCCGATGACGCCGGTCTTGGAGTTGGCGCCGCCGGGGCCGTCGACCTGGACGGTGCACAGGCCGCCCAGGGCGGTGCCCTTGACGGAGAGCCCCCGGATCTCGCCGGGCGTGACGGACGGGCTGCCGGCGGTGACCCCGGTGACGTAGAGCTGCGCCGTGCCGTTCTGGGTCAAGTTGAAGGTCATCTGGGGCGTGATGTTGGTGGTGGCGCAGCCGCTCGTGGTGATGGCCAGGCCCGTGATGACCGGGGTTCCGCCGGAGGAGGGCGGGGTCGAGACCCAGGTCCCGGAGGTGGCGGCCCTCGTGCCGGTGGCGGTGGCGGAGGTGCAGGCGGCGGTGACGGGGAGGGTGCCCGCCTGGAAGATGAGGTTGGAGGAGCTGGCAGTGACCGTGGTGGGGCCCGAGTACGTCCAGGTGCCGGTGAGGGCGAAGGCGGGGCTGCCGGCGACGAGCGCCAGAGCGCCCGCGCCGACGGCGGACACGGCGAGCTTGCGGAGCATGGGGGGTGCCTTTCCTTCGGGGTGGGACCGTGAGCAGGAGATGACGCTTCGTGCGTAAGGCCAGCTCAGCGGCGAGGTTTTCACCTGCTTGTCCCCGAGCGTAAGTAAGGCTTCGGGAGGCGACAAGGCGTCGGCAGGGCCCCTGTCGGAAGTCTGTCAACGGGTGAGTAAGGGTCCCGAGAGTTTCGTATTGGCGATGATAATTCTGGAACGTTCTCACGACGAAGAGGGCGCCGGTCGGTCCGACCGGCGCCCTTCGGCGTGCGTGCAGGGTGCCTACAGTTCGACGCCCAGCAGCGCGTCGGTGATGGCGCGGATCTGGGCCGGGGCCTCGGCGTCGGCGCCGTCGGCGGCGGCCCAGCGGTCGAGGGCGGCCAGGGCGGCGGGGGCGTCGAGGTCGGTGGTCAGCGCGGTGCGGATCTCGGCGAGGACCGGGGCGGCCGGGGCGGCCGTCGGGCGCTCCACGGCGGCGCGCCAGCGGGAGAGGCGTTCGGTCGCGGCGTCGAGTTGGGGAGCGGTCCATTCCCAGTCGGCGCGGTAGTGGTGGGCCAGGAGGGCGAGGCGGATGGCCATGGGGTCGGTGCCGGAGGTGCGGAGCCTGGAGACGAAGACGAGGTTGCCGCGGGACTTCGACATCTTCTCGCCGTCGAGGGCGACCATGCCGGCGTGCACGTAGGCGCGGGCGTGGGGGTGCTCGCCGGTGGCGGCCTGGGCGTGCGAGGCGCTGAACTCGTGGTGGGGGAAGGTGAGGTCGCTGCCGCCGCCCTCCACGTCGAAGGACATGCCGAGGTGGCGCAGGGAGATCGCGGAGCACTCGATGTGCCAGCCGGGGCGGCCCTTGCCGAAGGGCGAGTCCCAGGAGGGCTCGCCCGGACGCTCGGCCAGCCACAGCAGCGCGTCCAGCGGATCCTTCTTGCCGGTGCGGGCGGGGTCGCCGCCGCGCTCGGCGAACAGGGGGAGCATCTCGGCTGCGGTGAGCCCGCTGACCTCGCCGAACCGGGCGTCGGCGGTGACGGGGAAGTAGAGGTCGCCGTCGAGGTCGTAGGTGAGCCCGGACTCCTTGAGCCCCTCGATCATCTCGACGATCATCGGGATCGCCTCGACCGCGCCGACGTAGTGGGCGGGCGGGACGACCCGCAGCGCCTCCATGTCGGTGCGGAACAGCTCGATCTCCCGCTCGGCGAGGTCGCGCCAGTCCACGCCGGTCGCCTCGGCCCGCTCCAGCAGCGGGTCGTCGACGTCGGTGGCGTTCTGCACGTACAGGACCTCGTGGCCGAGGTCGCGCCACACCCGCCCGACGAGGTCGAACGCCAGGTAGGTGTTGGCGTGGCCCAGGTGGGTCGCGTCGTACGGGGTGATGCCGCACACGTACATGCGGGCGACGGGGCCCGGGTCCGTCGCCTTGACCGTGCGGGTCGCGCTGTCGAACAGGCGCAGGGCGGGACCTGGACCGGCCAGGCCCAGATCGGAGAGACGGGGGATCCGGGGAGCTGACCAGGAACGCATGCCGTCAGCTTACCGACGGGACGGAGGAACGGGATCAGACGGGCGGTTCCATGCCCCGCCGCCGCAGGTACCGCTCGAACTCGCGGGCGATGGACTCGCCCGTCGCCTCGGGCAGTTCGGTGGCGTCCTTGGCCTCTTCCAGGGTGCGGACGTAATCGGCGACCTCGCTGTCCTGCTCGGCCAGCTCGTTCACGCCCTCCTCCCACGCGCGGGACTGCTCGGGCAGTTCGCCGAGCGGCACGGCGAGGTCGAGGAGGTCCTCGACCCGGCGCAGCAGCGCCAGGGTCGCCTTGGGGTTGGGCGGGGAGGAGACGTAGTGCGGGACCTGCGCCCACAGCGCGACGGTCTCGACGCCGCCGGCCTCGAGCCGGTCCTGGAGGACGCCGAGTATGCCGGTCGGGCCCTCGTAGGAGGACGGCTCCAGGGTCGGGTCGTCGCCGAAGGCCGAGCCGCCGCCCGATCCCGACACCGGGACGGGCCGGGTGTGCGGGGCGTCGGCGAGCAGCGCGCCGAGCAGCACGGCCGAGCGGACGCCGAGCCGCGCGAGGTAGTCGGTGAGTTCCCGGCAGAAGCCGCGCCACCGCATGTTCGGCTCGATTCCGTGCAGCAGCACCACGTCGCGGCCGGAGTCCAGCCGGGCGACGGAGATCCGCGTGGTCGGCCAGATGATCTTGCGGCCCTCGTCGTCGCGCTCGACGCGCGGCCGGGTCACCTGGAAGTCGTAGTAGTCCTCCGGGTCGATCTCGGCGATCTGCCGGGCGCCCCAGCTCTCGGCGAGATGGGTGATCACGGAGCTTGCTGCCTCGCCCGCGTCGTTCCAGCCTTCGAACGCCGCGAGCAGCACCGGGCGGTCCAGCGCGGGCAGGGAATCGAGTTCGAGCACACGGCCTCCTACCGGGGACGACGATGGATTTGCGAGTGGATCACGGTCAAGTCCAGCCTACGTCCTGGCCAACCCCTACCCATCCCGCGACGGCTCATCCCTGTGCGGTAGGGATGAGGTGATCCGTCTACATCACACTTTCCGGCGCGTGGTGGATCACTTCCCGTCGGTGGTGTGGACGATCAGGACGTCCACGGGGGACCGGTGGGAGAGGTTGGCCGGGACGGAGCCGAGGAGCCGGCCCGCGAGGCTGTTGAGGCCCCGGTTGCCGACCACCACGAGGTCCACGGACTCCTCCTTGGCGATCGTCGCGAGCACGTCGACGGCGTCTCCCTCCCGGGCGATCTCGGTGATCTCCGCGGTGCCCGCGGCGACGGCGCGTTCGCGTGCCGCGCGCAGTACGTCCTCGGCCGGGGTGGAGCCCTGGACCTTGTAGGCCAGGTCGCCGAGGCGGTCGGCCGCCTCGTTGCGCTCCCGCTCGGGCATCGGGTGGTAGGCCGACACCAGGACGAGCCGGGAGCCGGTGGCGGCGGCGAGCTCGGCGGCCCGGTCGACGGCCAGGAACGAGGTCTTGGAGCCGTCGGTGCCGACGAGGATGGACCGGTACGTCATGGGGGGTGCTCCTTACCAGTCGGTAGTTGTCCGTCGGAACGCTAGCGGGCCCGCCGGTGTTCCCGCCATGCCTGAGCGCATAGCCTTGCTCCACGTGACTCTTCAGGCTCTTGCTTTCGACCTCGACGGGACCCTCATCGACTCCGAGCCGGTGTGGCATTCGGTCGAGCGCGACGTGACGGAGTGGCTGGGCGGCACCTGGGGCCCCGAGCACCAGGACGCCGTGGTCGGCGGCTCCCTCTACGCCGCCTCGCGCTACATCATCGACCTGGCCGGGGCGGACGTGCCGGTGGAGGAGGTCGGGCGGCGGATGCTCGATCTCATGAAAGAGCGGCTCCCGACCGAGCTGGAGATCATCCCGGGCGCCAAGGAGATCCTCACCGACGCGCGCGCCGCGGGCGTGCCGGTGGCGTTGGTCACCTCGACGTTCCGGGAGCTGGCCGAGGTGGCGATCGAGGCGCTGGGCCGCGACCTGTTCACCGTGACGGTGACGGGCGACGAGGTGGACCACACCAAGCCGCATCCCGACCCGTATCTCAAGGCCTGCCGCCTGCTCGGCGCCGAGCCCGCCCGCACCGTGGTGCTGGAGGACTCCCCGACGGGCGTGGCGGCCGCCGAGGCCGCGGGCTGCGTGGTGATCGCGATCCCCAACATCGTGCCGATCCCCGAGGGTCCGCGCCGCCTCGTCGTGCCCGCGCTCGCCGATCTGAGCCTGGCCCGCCTGCGCGAGATCGCGGCCTCCCGGTAGGGGCTTCCCCGACGCCGTCTCAGGGGCGGGAACCGTTCTCGGGGATGAGGTCGGTCCTTGCCCTGACGTGTGAGTATGGGAAGAAGACGAGTTCCGCCGCCGGGCGGTGTGGAGATGCGAGGGGTTGGCCGCCATGAGTGATGCGCTGCTTTTCACGGTGAGCCTTGCGGTCACGGTCGTGGGGCTGCTGGCGAGCTGGCGGGTGGGCCGGAGCCGGGGCGGGGCCTCGGGGATGCGCGGCGCGGCCTGGTCGCTGGTGCCGATCGGGTTCTACCTGACGGGTCTGACGGGTTTCCTCGCCTCCCTGGTGTTCAGCCCGCTCAAGTGGGCCGGGGTGGCGGTCCTGGCCCTCGCCGGGACGCTCTACGTGGTCTCGGGGGCGCGCCTGCGGGCATCCGGGGGCAAGGCGCCGCGGCAGGTGCCGGGCGCGTCCGCGCCGCCCGCGGTGCGCGGCGGGGCGAAGCAGGCGCCGCAGGTCGACGACGACATGGCCGAGATCGAGGAGATCCTGCGCCGCAGGGGCCTGTGACGCCCCGCGTCCAGCCTGTCCAAACCCGATTCTGACCGAAACATGGCCCGTCCCCCTGGGGGCGGGCCTTTTTCGTGCGCTCCCATAACCCCGGAACTATGGGAACCGCTATGCCCTGAAGGTCAGTCCCATACCACAGTTCGAGCATTGGTCGATCCGCATATTCTTCGCCCGAGATCCCGTGTTCGCCGGTTCCGGTGTGCCCTGGAGGACTCGGAACGGTAAATCTTCGCGAGGTCTGACCGCTCAGGTGCGGTTCATATCGGATGCACGTATAACATCTCTCCGCGCGTCCGAAATTGACGAAGACTTCATGGAACGTTCCGCTTCCCCTGAGGCCAGGCTCCGTCGGATGCGTCACGGGGTGGCAACTTTCTGTGAAACAAGCCGCCCCTCGTGCCCGGAGACAGCCGCACCCGCCGGTACAAGGGGCACGTACACCGCTACGCGGAGTTGCGGTGTCCAGGTGGCGAGGAAGGAACGTGCGTGACCGCGCCGATCGAAGTGACGAAGGGTGAGGCCGAGGCCCACCCCGAGGACGTCCTCAAGGGCGTCGGCAGCGAGGCGATCCAGGGACGTTCACTGGGCCGCATCGCCTGGACGCGGCTCAAGCGCGACAAGGCCGCCGTGGCCGGCGCCGTCGTGATCGTCCTGCTGATCCTGATCGCGGTGGTCGGACCGTGGTTCCTCCAGGACCCCAACGCCTACCACCAGGACCTCATCGACAAGACGATGCAGCGGCCCTATGACGGCTGGCTGCACTCGGGCATCAGCTGGGAGCACTGGTTCGGCGTGGAGCCGACCACCGGCCGCGACATGCTGTCCCGGATCGTGCTGGGCGCCCGGATCTCGCTGATCGTGGCGTTCGCGGCGACCCTGGTGTCGGTCGCGATCGGCACCGTCCTCGGGGTCGTCGCCGGCTACTTCGGCGGCTGGGTCGACACCATCATCAGCCGGGCCATGGACGTCTTCCTGGCCTTCCCGCTGCTGCTGTTCGCGATCGCCCTCGTCGGAGTCGTGCCCGACGACATGTTCGGGCTGCGCGGCAACGGACTGCGCGTCGGCGTCCTGGTGTTCGTCATCGGCTTCTTCAGCTGGCCCTACATCGGCCGGATCGTCCGCGGCCAGACCCTGTCGCTGCGCGAGCGCGAGTTCATCGACGCGTCCCGCAGCCTCGGCGCGAGCCACGCGCACGTGCTGTTCAAGGAGCTGCTGCCCAACCTGCTGGCGCCGATCATCGTCTACACGACGCTGCTCATCCCGACGAACATCCTGTTCGAGGCCGCCCTGTCGTTCCTGGGCGTCGGCGTCATCCCGCCGATGCCGTCATGGGGCGGAATGCTCAGCCTCGCGGTGCCGACGTACCAGAACACCCCGTTCTTCATGATCATCCCCGGCCTCGCCATCTTCATCACGGTGATGGCCTTCAACCTGCTCGGGGACGGGCTGCGCGACGCGCTCGATCCCCGTGCCCGGTGACCCCCACCAGGTGGGTTTGCGTTCCCTGCCAGTTCTGTAGAGAGGTGCTCTCAGCACAATGAACAAGATCAAGATCGGTGCGTCGCTCGCCGCGTGCGCCGTGCTCGCCGCCGGGCTGACGGCCTGCGGTGGGGATTCGGACTCGGGGGCCACCTCCTCCTCCACCGCGGTGAAGAACGCGGCCAACACCGCGATCATCAACCCGTCCGACAAGACGGGCGGAGACCTGCGGTACGCCATGTCCAGCGACTGGGACTCGCCGGACCCCGGCGACACCTACTACGCGTTCTCCTGGAACTTCGCGCGCTACTACGCCCGCACCCTGGTGACGTTCAAGAACGCGCCGGGCGCCGAGGGCCAGGAGCTCGTCCCCGACCTCGCCGAGGACCTGGGCAAGGCGTCCAACAACAACAAGACCTGGACGTACAAGCTCCGCAAGGGCCTCAAGTACGACGACGGCACCGAGATCACCGCGCAGGACATCAAGTACGCCGTCGAGCGGTCGAACTTCACCGACGAGCTCCAGGGCGGCCCGAAGTACTTCAAGCAGTACCTCGTGGACAACGCGAGCCCCTACAAGGGCCCGTACAAGGACAAGTCCGCGGACGGTCTGAAGTCGATCGAGACGCCGGACAAGTACACGATCAAGTTCAACCTGAACACGCCGTTCGCCGAGTTCGACTACCTCGCCTTCATGCCGCAGACCGCGCCGGTCCCGCAGGCCAAGGACAACGGTCTGAACTACAAGAAGAACATCGTCTCCTCGGGCCCGTACAAGATCGACTCGTACGAGGTCGGCAAGGCGATGAAGCTCTCCCGGAACACCAACTGGGACCAGAGCACCGATGAGGTCCGCAAGGCCCTGCCGGACACCATCTCCGTCGCGCTGAACCAGAACCAGGACGACATCGACAACAAGCTGATGTCGGGCGCCCTGGACATGGACCTCGCCGCGGGTGGCCTCGGCACCGCCGCGCAGCCCAAGGCCCTCGGCGGCACCGAGGTGGGCAACACCGACGCCGCCTCCGGCTCGGCGCTGACCTACATGACGATCGACAGCCGCGTGGCTCCGTTCGACAACATCGCCTGCCGTCGCGCCGTCCAGTACGCGCTCGACAAGGACTCGGTGCAGACCAGCCTCGGCGGCCCGATCACCGGCGGCGACATCGCCACCACGGTGCTCCCGCCGACCGTCGTCGGGCACGAGGACTTCGACAAGTACCCGACCGCCGACAACAAGGGCGACGTCACCAAGGCCAAGGCGCAGCTCGCCGAGTGCGGCCAGGCCAACGGCTTCACCGCCAAGCTGACCTACCGCGCCGACCGCCCCAAGGAGGTCTCGGCCGCCGAGTCCATCCAGCAGAGCCTCGGCAAGGCCGGCATCAAGGTCGAGCTCAAGGGCTACCCGTCGGGTGACTACTTCACCAAGTACGCCGGCTCGCCCGCCTTCCTCAAGGACAACGGCGTCGGCATGGCCATGATGAAGTGGGCCGCCGACTGGCCGTCGGGCTTCGGCTTCCTCCAGCAGATCCTGGACGGCCGCAGCATCAAGCCGACCGGCAACACCAACCTCTCCTCCACCGACCTGCCGAAGATCAACAAGCTCTTCGACAGGTCCACCAAGGAGAGCGACGCCGACGCCCGCAGCAAGATCTACGGACAGATCGACCAGCTGTCCATGGACAACGCGGACATCGTTCCTCTGACGTACTCCGTGCAGCTGCTCTACCGGCCCGAGAACCTCACCAACGTGGTGGTCTCGGAGTTCATGGGCGGCCAGTACGACTACGTCAACCTCGGCCTCAAGTAAGGCCTCCCACCCGCTCGTCATCACCGAAGGCAGGTGAAGGCCGAGTGGTGGTCCCGGCCCCCTCGCGGGGGCCGGGGTCACCGGGCCGTTCCTCGTGTTCGCATTCATCGTCAGGCGCCTCGTAGGCGCGGTCGTCATGCTGGTCATCGTCAGCATGGTCACATTCGGCATCTTCTTCCAGCTGCCGAAGCTGGCCGGGCAGACCACCGACCAGCTCGCCGCCTCCTATGTCGGCAAGGCCCCCACAGCGGAGGCCATCGCGGACGTCAAGGAACGGCTCGGACTGGACGACCCCATCGCCGTCCAGTACGGCAGGTTCGTCAAGGGCATCTTCGCCGGCCAGGACTACAGCAACGGGCCGTCCGTGGACCACTGCTCCGCGCCGTGCCTGGGCTTCTCCTTCCGCACCAACGAACCCGTCCTCCCCACGCTCCTCGACCGGGCCCCGGTCACGCTGTCGCTCGGCGTCGGCGCCGCGATCATCTGGCTCGTCGCCGGAGTCGGCGTCGGCATCCTGTCCGCGCTGCGGCGCGGCACGGCGGTCGACCGGGCCGCGATGGCCGTCGCCCTCGCGGGTGTGTCACTGCCGGTGTACTTCACCGGCCTCGTCTCGATGTCGATCTTCGTCTACACCCTGAAGGTGTGGCCGGACGGCATCGCCTACGTCGGCTTCCTGGACAATCCAGGGCAGTGGGCTTGGAACCTCGTCCTGCCCTGGGTGACCCTGGCGTTCCTGTACGCGGCCACGTACGCGCGGCTCACGCGGTCGGGGATGCTGGAGACCCTGGGTGAGGACTACATCCGCACCGCGCGGGCCAAGGGCCTGGGCGAGCGGACCGTGATCGTCAGGCATGCGCTGCGCGCGTCGCTGACCCCGATCGTCACGATCTTCGGCCTCGACCTCGGCCTCCTGCTGGGCGGCGCGGTCCTCACCGAGCAGACGTTCAGCCTCGCGGGCCTCGGCTCGCTGTCGATCGACTCGATCCTGTCGGGCGACCTGCCGATGGTGATGGGCGTCGTGCTGCTGGCGACGGTCTTCATCGTGCTGGCGAGCCTGATCGTGGACATCCTGTACGCCGTCGTCGACCCGAGGGTGAGGCTGGGCAGTTGAGCACCACGAACGAACTGTCGCCGGTCCCGGCGGCGGCGAAGCAGCGGGCGTTCCTCGACGTCCGAGACCTGCGCATCCACTTCCCGACCGACGACGGGCTCGTCAAGTCCGTCGACGGCCTGGACTTCACCCTGGAGCGGGGGCAGACCCTCGGCATCGTGGGCGAGTCCGGCTCCGGCAAGTCGGTGACGAGCCTCGGCATCCTCGGCCTGCACAACCGGCGCAACTCCCGGATGTCCGGCGAGATCTGGCTGAACGGGAAAGAACTCGTCGGGGCGGACCCGAACGAGGTCCGGCGGCTGCGCGGCAAGAACATGGCGATGATCTTCCAGGATCCGCTGTCTTCGATGCACCCCTTCTACACGATCGGCGCCCAGATCATCGAGGCGTACCGGATCCACAACGACGTGTCGAAGAAGGCGGCGCGCAAGCACGCCATCGACATGCTCGGCAGGGTCGGGATCCCCACGCCGGAGAAGCGCGTCGACGACTACCCGCACCAGTTCTCCGGCGGCATGCGGCAGCGCGCGATGATCGCGATGGCGCTGGCCTGTGACCCGGAGCTGCTGATCGCCGACGAGCCGACGACGGCCCTGGACGTCACGGTGCAGGCGCAGATCCTCGACCTGCTCCGCGACCTCCAGCAGGAGTTCAACTCCGCGATCATCATGATCACGCACGACCTCGGCGTCGTCGCGGAGCTCTCGGACCGGATCATGGTCATGTACGGCGGCCGCTCGATCGAGCAGGGCACCGTCGAGGAGATCTTCCACGCGCCGCAGCACCCCTACACGTGGGGCCTGCTCGGCTCGATGCCGCGGCTGGACCGGGAGCGGACGGACCGGCTCATGCCGGTGAAGGGCTCGCCCCCGTCGCTGATCAACCTGCCGTCGGGCTGCGCGTTCAACCCGCGCTGCGCGCACATGCTCGGCGCCGGAAGCGCCTGCACCACGGTCCGCCCCGAGCTCGTGGCGACCGCCGCGCACGCGAGCCACCGGGTCGCCTGCCATCTGACCCCCGACCAGCGCCTGGACATCTGGGAGACCCAGATCCGGCCGAACCTCTGAGGAAGGTGAGCGCCTTGAGTTCCACACCTCTGCTGGAGGTCACCGGTCTCCAGAAGCACTTCCCGGTGCACGCGGGCCTGCTGCGCCGCCAGGTCGCGGCCGTGAAGGCCGTGGACGGGGTCTCCTTCTCCGTCGGCAAGGGCGAGACGCTCGGCCTGGTGGGGGAGTCGGGCTGCGGCAAGACCACCACCGGCCGGATGATCATGCGGCTGCTCGAGCCGACGGCCGGGAGCATCAAGTTCGAGGGCCGGGAGATCTCCAAGCTGTCGCAGGGCCAGATGCGCCCGCTCCGCCGCGACATCCAGATGATCTTCCAGGACCCGTACTCGTCGTTGAACCCGCGCAAGACCGTCGGGTCCATCGTCGGCGCGCCGTTCCACCTCCAGAAGATCGACACTCCGCAGGGCGTCAAGAAGGCCGTGCAGGAGCTGCTGGAGCTGGTGGGCCTGAGCCCCGAGCACTACAACCGCTACCCGCACGAGTTCTCCGGCGGCCAGCGGCAGCGCATCGGCATCGCGCGCACCCTCGCGCTGAAGCCGAAGCTGATCATCGCGGACGAGCCGGTGTCGGCGCTGGACGTGTCGATCCAGGCGCAGGTCGTGAACCTGCTGGAGGATCTGCAGAACGAGCTCGGCCTCACCTATGTGGTGATCGCGCACGACCTGTCGGTGGTCCGGCACATCTCCGACCGCGTCGGCGTCATGTACCTCGGCCGCATGGTCGAGATCGCCGACCAGGCCGACCTGTACACCCGGCCGCAGCATCCTTACACCAAGGCGCTGCTGTCGGCGGTGCCGATCCCCGACCCGGCGGCCCGCAAGGACCGCGAGCGGATCCGGCTCACCGGGGACGTGCCGTCGCCGCTGAACCCGCCGGCCGGCTGCCCGTTCCACCCGCGGTGCTGGAAGGCCCAGCCGAAGTGCGCCACCGAGGTGCCGGTGCTGGCCGACCGCGGTGCCGGGCGGAGCGTCGCCTGCCATTTCCCGGAGAACTGATCGGGCCATTGATCGGGCGTCGTCCGAAGGCGAAGAGCCGCCCTATGACATCTCCTGAAAACCGGTTGCTGTTACAGGAGAATGTCCTGATCATTACCGGGAGGGCCGGACGGGCTGCGTCGTCGGCTCGTCTGTAAAAGAACTGTTACGGCGTGCACCCCTGAGGTGCCCGCGCCGTGAGAACGGACATGAGGGGTTGAACACCCCTTATGTCCGTTCTTTGTCATGGCCTCATGCGTTTTCGATCTCGGCGACATCACGATCCGGACACGGGGTCTGGCGCCCCGTCCGCCGCGCGGCGACTGTGCTTCACGACAGAGTTCAAGGCAGCCCCGCGCTGCGTGGAGGTTCGTGAGCGTGACCGCGCCGGTCGAGGTGTCGGGGTCTGACTTCGAGGCCCATCCCGAAGTAGTCGTCAAGGGCATGGGGAAGGCCATCCAGGGCAGGTCGCTCTGGGAGATCGCCTGGCTCCGGCTGCGGCGCGACAAGGTGGCCGTCGGAGGCGCCTTCGCGATCGTCGCCCTGGTCGTCGCGTCCATCGTCGGGCCGTGGTTCCTGCCCGACCCCAACGTGTTCAACCAGGACATGATCGACACCTCGATGCTCCGGCCGAAGGAAGGCTGGCTGCACTCGGGGATGAGCTGGGACCACCTGCTCGGCGTCGAGCCCACCACCGGCCGCGACCTGCTCGCCCGCATCCTCATCGGCACCCGCGTCTCGCTGCTCGTCTCGATCGCCGCGACCCTGCTGTCGGTGGCGATCGGCGTGGTCATGGGCGGCTTCGCCGGGTACTTCGGCGGCTGGGTCGACACTGTCGTCAGCCGGTTCATGGACGCGCTGCTGGCGTTCCCGCTGCTGCTGTTCGCGATCGCGCTCATCGGCATCCTGCCGCGCCAGATGTGGGGCCTGGAGGGCAACGGCCTCAAGATCACCGTGCTGGTCTTCATCATCGGGTTCTTCTACTGCCCGTACGTCGGCCGGATCGTGCGCGGCCAGACCCTGTCGCTGCGCGAGCGCGAGTTCGTCGACGCGGCCCGCGCGCTCGGCGCGAGCCACACCCACATCTTCTTCAAAGAGGTCCTGCCGAACCTCTTCGCGCCGATCATCGTGTACGCCACGCTGCTGATCCCGACGAACATCCTGTTCGAGGCGTCGCTGTCGTTCCTCGGTGTGGGCGTGAACGCGCCGCTGCCGTCCCTCGGCCTGATGCTCAACGAGGCGGTCGCCCTCAACGCCTACGAGAACGCCCCGCTGTACATGGTGTTCCCCGGCCTGACGATCTTCCTCGCGGTGCTCGCCTTCAACCTCCTCGGGGACGGTCTGCGCGACGCCCTCGACCCCCGATCCCGCTGACGGCCGCGGCCGGAAGCCCCCGTACCCCCCCGCCCCCCACCATCCAGATCAGGAAGAGGTAACCCGGTTGAAGACCAGGTTCAAAGCGGTCGCCGCCACGGCGGTGGCGCTGATGCTGTCCGCGGGCCTTTCCGCGTGCGGCGGAGGCGACGGCGATGGCGAGTCGTTCGACACCTCCCCGGCCGACGCCGCCCTCACCGGCATGGCCAACCCGTCCGACGTGAAGGGCGGGACCCTGCGGTTCGGCCACTCCGACGACTGGGACTCGCCGGACATGGGCAATACGTATTACGCCTACTCCCAGAACTTCGGCCGCCTCTACAGCAGGTCGCTGACCACGTTCAGCCCCGAGCCCGGCAAGACCAAGGACCTGGTCCCCGACCTCGCCGAGAACCTGGGCGAGGTCAGCGAGGACGGCCTGACCTGGACGTACAAGCTCCGCGCGGGCCTCAAGTACGACGACGGGACCCCGGTCACGTCCAAGGACGTCAAGTACGCGGTCGAGCGGTCGAACTTCACCACGGAGCTCACCCAGGGCCCGCACTACTTCAAGCAGTACCTCAAGGACAACAAGGAGCCCTACAAGGGCCCCTATGACGACAAGTCCGAAAAGGGCCTGGAGTCCATCGAGACCCCCGACGACACCACGATCGTCTTCCACCTGAACCAGCCGTTCGCGGAGTTCGACTACCTCGTCTCCATGCAGACGCAGCCGGTCCCACAGGCCAAGGACACCGGTCTGGACTACCAGAACGCGATGCTGTCCACCGGCCCGTACAAGATCGACACGTACGAGCGCGGCAAGGTCATGAAGCTGTCGCGCAACACCAACTGGGACCCCGCGACCGACCCGATCCGCGCGAACCACGCGCTGCCGGAGAAGATCGAGGTCACCCTCAAGGTCGAGGCCGCCGACCTGGACAACCGGCTCATGTCCGGTGCCCTCGACGTCGACATCGCCGGCGTCGGCGTCCAGCAGGGCGCCCAGCCGAAGATCCTCGGCCAGAGCGCCAACCGCGCGAACTCCGACAACCCGGTCGCGGGCTACCTGCGCTACCTCGGCGTGAACCCGAACGTGAAGCCGTTCGACAACGTGCACTGCCGCCGCGCCGTCCAGTACGCGCTGGACAAGGTCTCCACCCAGACCGCGCACGGCGGCCCCGAGGCCGGCGGCGCCGTCGCCACCACCGTGATCCCGCCGAGCGTGTCGGGCTACAAGGAGGCCAACGCCTACCCGTCGGGCGCCGACAACCACGGCGACCTGGAGAAGGCCAAGGCCGAGCTCACCGAGTGCGGTCAGCCGAACGGTTTCAAGACGACCCTGTCGGTCCGCTCCGACCGTGACAAGGAAGTCGCCGCCGGCACCGCCGTCCAGCAGGGCCTGGCCCGCATCGGCGTCACCGTCGACATCCAGAGCGTCCCGGCCGGTGACTACTTCGGCAAGTACGCGGGTGCGCCGAAGTGGATCCGCGACAACAACGTCGGCCTGCTGTCCATGGCGTGGGCCGCCGACTGGCCGTCGGGCTACGGCTTCCTCTCCCAGATCGTCGACAGCCGCACCATCCGCGACTCCGGCAACACCAACATCCAGGAGACCAAGCTCCCCGCCGTCGACAAGCTGCTCGACGACGCCGCGAAGAACACCGACATCAAGCAGCGCGAGGCGATCTACACCCAGATCGACGAGCTGGTGATGGAGGACGCGACGATCCTGCCGCTCGTCTACGCCAAGATCCTGCTGTACCGGCCGACCAATGTCACCAACCTCACCATCACCGAGGGCTACGGCGGCATGTACGACTACCTGAACATCGGCGTCCGCTAGTCCGCCTGCCGCACGCTGCATCAGAAGGTAGGTGAAAGGCCAGCAATCCCGGGCCCGTCCCTCGCGGACGGGCCCGGTCCCGGCCGCCGCCAGTGTTGTCATTCATCATCCGCCGCCTCATCGGAGCGGTCGCCATGCTGGTGGTCACCAGCATGGTCACGTTCGGCATCTTCTTCGTCCTGCCGAAGCTGGCCGGGCAGACCACCGACCAGATCGCCGTCACCTACGCGGGCAAGGCCGCGACCGAAGAGGTCGTCGAGGACATCAAGACCCGCCTCGGCCTCGACGATCCCATCGCCGTCCAGTACGCGAGGTTCGCCAAGGGGATCGTCGCCGGGCAGAACTTCGACAACGGCCCCAGTGAGATCTGGTGCCCGCCGCCCTGCCTCGGCTACTCCTTCCGCACGTCCCAGCCGGTTCTGCCGACCCTCATCGACCGCGCGCCGGTCACCCTGTCGCTCGCCCTCGGCGCGGCGGTCCTGTGGATCGTGTCGGGCGTGGGCATCGGCATCCTGTCGGCGCTGCGGCGCGGCAGCCTGTTCGACCGGGCCGCGATGGTCACCGCGCTCGCGGGGGTCTCGCTGCCGATCTACTTCACCGGTCTGCTGTCATTGGCGATCTTCGCCTACGGGTTGAAGCTCTGGCCGATGGGCGTCAAGTACGTGCCGTTCACCGAGAACCCCGCCGACTGGGCCTACAACCTCATCCTGCCCTGGATGACCCTGTCGTTCCTGTACGCCGCCACCTACGCGCGGCTCACCCGTTCGGGGATGCTGGAGACCATGGGCGAGGACTACATCCGCACCGCCCGGGCCAAGGGTCTGCCCGAACGCACCGTCATCGGCAAGCACGCGCTGCGCGCCTCGCTGACCCCGATCCTCACGATCTTCGGCCTGGACCTCGGGGTGCTGCTCGGCGGGGCGGTGCTCACCGAGAGCACGTTCGGGTTCCCCGGGCTCGGCGCCCTGTCCATCCAGTCGATCTTCACCGGCGACCTGCCGATGGTGATCGGCGTGGTGCTGGTGGCGACCGGGTTCGTGGTGTTCCTGAACTTCCTGGTGGACGTCCTGTACGCCGTCGTCGACCCGAGAGTGAGGCTTTCGTGAGCAAGGGAGAGCCCACCGGGGCCGTGCCCGCAGAGGCCGGACCGGGAGAGGCGCCGCCGCCCGCGCAGGGCGGCGGCGAGGGCCGGAGGCCGTTCCTCGAGGTCCGTGACCTGCGCATCCACTTCCCGACCGACGACGGCCTGGTCAAGTCCGTCGACGGGCTGTCGTTCTCGGTCGAGCGGGGCAGGACCCTCGGGATCGTGGGGGAGTCGGGGTCGGGCAAGTCGGTGACGAGCCTCGGCATCCTCGGCCTGCACAACCGCGAGAACGCCCGGGTCGCGGGCGAGATCTGGCTGAACGGCAAGGAGCTGGTCGGGGCCGACCCCGACGACGTGCGCAGGCTGCGCGGCCGCCACATGGCGATGATCTTCCAGGATCCGCTGTCGTCGATGCACCCGTTCTACTCCGTGGGCGCGCAGATCATCGAGGCGTACCGGATCCACAACAAGGTGTCGAAGAAGGTCGCGCGCAAGCACGCCGTCGACCTGCTGGGCCGGGTCGGGATCCCGACGCCGGACAAGCGGGTGGACGACTATCCGCACCAGTTCTCGGGCGGTATGCGGCAGCGCGCGATGATCGCGATGGCGCTGGCGTGCGATCCGGAGCTGCTGATCGCCGACGAGCCGACGACGGCTTTGGACGTCACGGTGCAGGCGCAGATCCTCGATCTGCTGCGCACCCTCCAGCAGGAGTTCAACTCCGCGATCATCATGATCACGCACGATCTCGGGGTGGTCGCCGAGCTCGCCGACGACGTCCTGGTCATGTACGGCGGCAGGTGCATCGAGTACGGGAACGTGGACGACATGTTCCACCGCCCCCTGCACCCCTACACGTGGGGGCTGCTCGGCTCGATGCCGCGGCTGGACCGGGACCGGTCCGAGCGGCTGCTGCCGGTGAAGGGCTCGCCCCCGTCGCTGATCAACCTGCCGTCGGGCTGCGCGTTCCATCCGCGCTGCGCCTACGCCGACCGGACCGACGGGCTCAGCCGGACCGAGGTGCCCGAGCTGCGGACCGAGCTGGAGCCGACGCACCGCGCGGCCTGCCACCTGGACGCCGCCGAGCGCCGCAGGATCTGGGCGGCGGACATCGAGCCGCTGCTGTGAAGGGCGGACCGGAAGAGGAGAGCCCGGAGAGGGAGAGCATGTCCACCGAAGCACCGCACACCCCCGCGCAGCCGCTGCTGGAGGTGACGGACCTGCGCAAGCACTTCCCGGTGAACGCGGGCCTGCTGCGCCGCCAGGTCGCGACGGTCAAGGCGGTCGACGGGGTGTCGTTCTCCGTGGCGAAGGGCGAGACGCTCGGCCTGGTGGGGGAGTCGGGCTGCGGCAAGACCACCACCGGCCGGATGATCATGCGGCTGGAGGATCCGACCTCGGGCGGCATCAGGTTCGAGGGCCGGGAGATCGCGAACCTGTCGCAGAGCCGGATGCGGCCGCTGCGCCGCGACATCCAGATGATCTTCCAGGATCCGTATTCGTCGTTGAACCCGCGCAAGACCGTCGGTTCGATCGTCGGAGCGCCCTATCACCTCCAGAACATCGAGACCCCGCAGGGCGTCAAGAAGGCCGTGCAGGAGCTGCTGGAACTGGTCGGGCTCAACCCCGAGCACTACAACCGCTACCCGCACGAGTTCTCCGGCGGCCAGCGGCAGCGCATCGGCATCGCCCGGACGCTGGCGCTCAAGCCGAAGCTGATCGTCGCCGACGAGCCGGTGTCGGCGCTGGACGTGTCGATCCAGGCGCAGGTCGTGAACCTGCTGGAGGACCTGCAGAACGAGCTCGGCCTCACCTATGTGGTGATCGCGCACGACCTGTCGGTGGTCCGGCACATCTCCGACCGCGTCGCCGTCATGTACCTCGGCCGGATCGTGGAGATCGCCGACCAGGCCGACCTCTACACCCGGCCGAAGCACCCGTACACGACCGCGCTGCTGTCTGCGGTGCCGATCCCCGACCCGTCGGCCCGCGAGGACCGCGAGCGGATCCGGCTCACCGGGGACGTGCCGTCGCCGCTGAACCCGCCGCCCGGCTGCCCCTTCCACACCCGCTGCTGGAAGGCGCAGGACGTGTGCCGGACCGACGTGCCGCCGCTCGCCGACACCGTTCCCGGACACGCCGTGGCCTGCCACTTCCCCGTGCCGGACCCGGAGCCGGCGGCCACCGTCGGCGCCTGACGCCCGCCGCCCCGCCCGCGACCCCCCGCCGGACCGCGCCTCCTCCGCAAGGAGGGGCACGGTTCGGCATCCCGGAGGGGGCGGGCACTGCCGAACGGCCCCTACTTTGAGGGGGTGAGCACTCCGATCCGCGACCTCAGAGCCTGGGCCGCCCGCTATCCGGAGGCCCTCGACGGGCTCGTAGCGCTGGCGCTGACCGCGGCGACCCTCGTCGACCTGTCCGGAGCCAGGGAGACCGCGCACTCCTATGCCGAGCCCGGCATCGCGGCCTACGCGCTGTTCATCGTCGTCACCGGCGCCGTGGCCTTCCGGCAGCGGTTCCCGGTGTGCGTCCTCGCGCTCATCGTCGTCGGCGGAGTCGTCCTGCACGCGGCCGGCGTCCAGCCGTCCGGCGAGGTCATCGCGCTGCTCCTCGCCATCTACACCGTCGCCGCGCACCGCCCGCTCGCCCGCAGCGCCCTCGCGGGCGGCGCCGCCATCGCCGTCACCGCGGTCCTGCACGCCACCGCCGGGCCCGGCGCGGTGTCCTTCAGCCTGTTCGTCGCGCTGCTCGCGGCCGTGTGGTGGGCGGGCCGCAGCACCCGCCTGCGCCGCTCCTACCTGGCCGAACTGGAGGACCGGGCGGCCCGGCTGGAGAAGGCGAGGTTCGCCGACGCCCGCGCCGCGCGCGTCGAGGAGCGCTCCCGGATCGCCCGGGAACTGCACGACGTCGTCGCCCACCACGTCAGCGTGATGACGGTGCAGGCGGGCGCGGCCCGCCGGATCCTCGACCGGGACCCGGAGCTGGCCCGCGAGTCCATCGAGACGATCGAGCAGGTCGGCCGGACCGCCCTGTCGGAGATGCGCAGGATCGTCGGGGTGCTCCGCACCGACCGGGACGCGGCCCCGCCCGGCCCTGAGCTGTCCCCGCAGCCCGGCGTGGAGGACCTGTCGGGCCTCATCGAGCAGGTCCGCGAGACCGGCCTCACCGTCGACCTGGACGTCGCGGGGGAGGCCCGCCGCCTGTCCACCGGCGTCGACCTCGCCGCCTACCGGCTCATCCAGGAGGCCCTCACCAACAGCCTCAAGCACGCCGGGCCGCACGCCCGCGCCTGGGTCCGCCTCAAGTACCGCGACCGCGACCTCATCGTGGAGATCTGCGACGACGGCCGGGGCGTCATCGACTCGGCCGCCGGATCGTCCGGCCACGGCCTCGTGGGCATGCGCGAACGCGTCGCCCTCTACGGTGGTGAGCTGAGGATAGGCCCCCGCACCGGCGGGGGCTTCCAGGTCCGCGCGACCTTCCCCCTGGAGGCATGACTGTGAGCACGGCGGCGACGAGGATCCTGCTGGTCGACGACCAGCCGCTGCTGAGGGCCGGTTTCCGGCTGATCCTCCAGGCGGAGCCCGACCTGACCGTGGTCGGCGAGGCGGCCGACGGCGCCGCGGCGGTCGAGGCGACCCGCACCCTCCTGCCGGACGTGGTCCTCATGGACATCCGGATGCCCGGCGTCGACGGCATCGAGGCGACCCGGCGGATCATCCGCGACCGGGCCGCCGCGCACGACCCGCGCGTGCTCATCCTCACCACCTTCGACCTCGACGAGTACGTCATCGAGGCGGTCCGGGCCGGGGCGAGCGGCTTCCTGCTGAAGGACGCCCCGCCCGAGGACCTCGTCGCGGCGATCCGGATCGTCGCCGACGGGGACGCGCTCATCGCGCCGAGCGTCACCCGCCGCCTCATCGACACCTACGCCGCCCGGCTGCCCGCGGTCCGTGAGGAGGCGCCGCCGCCCGGACTCGACCACCTCACCGAACGGGAGCGCGAAGTGCTCGGGCAGGTCGCGCGCGGCCTGTCCAACGCCGAGATCGCCCGGGAGCTCGTGGTGTCGGAGACGACCATCAAGACCCACGTCGGCAACGTGCTCGCGAAACTCGGCCTGCGCGACCGGGTCCAGGCCGTCGTCTACGCCTACGAGACCGGCGTGATCCGGCCCGGCGGGAGCTGACGACCCTGAGCGCCGGGGGCGGCGATCCCCGACACCGGAGGGGCGACGTCTAGGGGGACCCCCTCCTTCAGGGGGAGGACCGGGGGCGGCCTTCTCCTGCGGCCGGGGGAGCGGCAAGCCCGTCCCCGCGGCTGATCCGCCGCGGCGGCGGTTTCCCTAACGTTGTGCGTATCACCGCATCCGCTTCGTTTGGGAGATCCCCGTGTCGCACACCCCCGCCGAGCCGCCCGCGCCGTCCGGCGACCTGGCCGCGCGCGTCCTGCACGTCACCAAGTCCTACGGCACCGGAGACGCCGAGGTCAGGGCGCTCGACGACGTCACCACGGGCATCCCGCGCGGCAGGTTCACCGCCGTCATGGGCCCGTCGGGCTCCGGCAAGTCGACCCTGATGCACTGCATGGCCGGGCTCGACTCGGTCACCTCCGGGCAGGTGTTCATCGGCGACGCCGACCTCACCGGCATGGACGACAACC
This sequence comes from Actinocorallia herbida, assembly GCF_003751225.1. Classification (NCBI taxonomy): domain Bacteria; kingdom Bacillati; phylum Actinomycetota; class Actinomycetes; order Streptosporangiales; family Thermomonosporaceae; genus Actinocorallia; species Actinocorallia herbida. Next base: position 6,603,958 of record NZ_RJKE01000001.1, on the reverse strand, counting down.
GCCTGACGCGCATCCGCCGCGACAAGGTCGGGTTCGTGTTCCAGGCGTTCAACCTGGTGCCGACCCTGACCGCGCTGGAGAACATCACCCTCCCCCTGGACATCGCCGGCCGCAGACCCGACCAGGAGTGGCTCGACCGCGTCATCGACACCGTCGGGCTCCGGCCGCGCCTCAAGCACCGCCCGTCGGAGCTGTCGGGCGGCCAGCAGCAGCGCGTCGCCTGCGCCCGCGCCCTCGCCTCCCGGCCCGAGATCATCTTCGCCGACGAGCCGACCGGCAACCTCGACTCCCGGTCCGGCGCCGAGGTCCTGGCGTTCCTGCGCGCCTCGGTCCGCGAGATGGGCCAGACCATCGTCATGGTCACCCACGACCCCGCGGCCGCCGCCTACTCCGACGAGGTCCTGTTCCTGCAGGACGGCCGGCTCGTCGGGACCATGCCCGACCCGACCGCCGACGCCGTCCTCGAGCGCATGAAGGGCTTCGACCTGCCGGAGGTCGCGGCCCGATGAAGACCGCCATGACGCGGGTCACCCTCCGCAACCTCGCCGCGCACAAACTCCGGCTCGTCCTCACCGCCCTGTCGGTGATCCTCGGCGTCGCGTTCGTGTCCGGCACCCTGATCTTCACCGACACCGCCAACAAGTCCTTCGACGACCTGTTCAACGACGTCTACGCGCACACCAGCGTCGCCGTCCGCGCGCACACCGACGACGCGTCCTCCGCCGAGACCGAGGCGGTCCGCACCGGCGTCCCCATCGCCGAGGACCTCAAGACCGCGATCGCCGCCATCCCCGGCGTCGCCGACGCGCGCGGCGAGGTCAACGGGTACGCCGCGGTCATCGGCTCCGACGGCGAGCTCATCGGCGGCGGCGGCCCGCCCCAGCTCGGCCTCGCCTGGAACGGTGACCCGTCGACCCCGCTCGCCGAAGGCGTCCCTCCGGCGAAGGAAGGCGAGGTCGTCCTCGGCGAGCGCACCGCGGAGAAGGCGAAGGCCGGCGTCGGGGACAAGGTCCGCATCGCGGTCCAGGGCGGCCAGCAGGACGCGGTCGTCACCGGCCTAGCCTCCGGCGACGGACTCGGCGCCACCTTCGTGTTCTTCGACACCGCCACCGCCCAGAAGCTCCTGCTGGAGCCCGGCCAGTACTCCCTCATCGCGGTCGAGGCCGCCGACGGCGTCTCCCAGAAGGACCTCGCCGCCAAGATCACGCCGCTGCTCCCGGCGGGCCTCGAGGCCGTCACCGGCGACGAGCTCAAGGCCGAGAACCGCAGCGACGTCAACGAGATCCTCGGCTTCCTGCGCAACTTCCTGCTGGCCTTCGCGATCGTGTCGATCGTCGTCGGCTCGTTCAACATCGTGAACACCTTCACGATGCTCATCGCCCAGCGCACCCGGGAGCTCGCGCTGCTGCGCGCCATCGGCGCCTCCCGCCGCCAGGTCACCCGCGCCGTCCTCGGCGAGGCGGTCGTCGTCGGCCTCGTCGGCTCGACCCTCGGCCTGCTCGTCGGCGCCGGGATCGCCCTGCTGCTGAAGTCGGTGTTCGGCGCGATGGGCCTCGACCTCGGCGGCGCCCTCGCCATCACGCCCGCCGCGGTCGCCTGGTCCTACGCCGTCGGCGTCCTCGTCACCTGCGCCGCCGCCTACTTCCCGGCCCGCCGCGCCGCGAAGATCCCGCCCGTCGCCGCCATGCGCGACGACATCGTCCTCCCGCAGCGCGGGCTGCGCGCCCGCACCGTCATCGGCACCGTCCTGGCCGCGCTCGGCGCGGGCGCGCTCGCCGCGGGCCTGGCCGGGACGGGCGACACCGGCGGCACCCTCGCCCTCATCGGCGTCGGCGTCCTGCTGGTGTGGCTCGCCGCGTCCGTGCTCGCCGCGGTCATCGGCAAGCCGGTCGTCCGGCTCCTCGCGAGCTGGTACCCGAAGGCGTTCGGCGTCTCCGGCCGCCTCGCCCGCGAGAACCCGCAGCGCAACCCGCGCCGCACCGCCGTCACCGCGGTCGCCCTCATGATCGGCCTGTCGCTCGTCACCACCGTCAACGTCATCGCCTCCTCGGCCAAGGCGTCCCTCGCCGACGTCGTGGACAGCCAGTTCGGCGCCGACTACATCGTGCAGACGATGAGCCCGGCCGGACTGGAGCCCGGCGTCACCGACGCGGTCCGCGCCGTCCCCGGCGTCACCTCGGTCCTCGGCGTCGGCCTCGGCGCGTTCACCCTCGACGGCGACACCGCCCAGTACGCGAGCGGCGACCCCGCGCCGCTGCTCGCGATGATCAACCGGGACGTCGTCTCCGGCACCGCGCAGCCGGGCCGCGACGGCATCCTGATCTCCGAGGCCAAGGCCGAGGAGGACGAGCTCGCCGTCGGCGACACCCTCAGCGCGGCCTTCCCCGACGGGAAGACCGAGACGCTGCGCGTCGCGGGGATCTACCAGACCAGCCAGTTCATCGGGAACTACGTGCTGCCGGCGGAGACCTGGCAGGCGCACACCCCCAAGGCGCTCCCCACCCTGCTGGCCCTGGACGCCTCGACCACCGGCGCCGCCGTCCACGGCGCCCTCGACAAGGCGGTCGCCGCCTACCCGGGCGCGGAGGTCCTGGACCAGGCCGACCTGAAGGAGGAGACGATGTCGGGGCTCGACCAGATCCTCGTCTTCTTCACCCTCATGCTCGCCCTGTCCGTCATCATCGCGGTCTTCGGGGTGGTCAACACCATCACCCTGTCGGTCACCGAGCGGACCCGGGAGATCGGGCTGCTGCGGGCGGTCGGCCTCAGCCGCCGCCAGACCCGCCGGATGATCCGCCTGGAGTCCGTCGTGATCGCCGTCTTCGGCGGCTTCCTCGGCATCGCCCTCGGCCTGGTCTTCGGCATCTCCATCCAGCGCAGCGGGGGAGAGGAGATGGCGATCCTGTCCATCCCCTACGTCTTCCTCGCCGTCTGCGCGCTGTTCTCCGCCCTCGTCGGCATCCTCGCCTCCCTGTGGCCGGCCTGGCGGGCCGGGCGCATGGACGTCCTCAAGGCCATCGCCACCCAGTGACGGCCTGACCCGACCGCGGACCCCCGGCGACGGCGCCGGGGGTCCGCGCCGTCTTCCCGGCGCGCGGTGCCCTGCCTGGTTTGCCGCGTCTTGGCCGCCTCGCCCGATTGCCTTGGGGCGTCCCGCGGGCATCCCAGGAGAAACGCCCAAGATCGGGAGGGACCCGCGATGATCGAGGAAATCGCCCGCCACTGGTGGCTCGTGCTCCTGCGCGGCATCATCGCCGTCCTGTTCGGGATCATCGCCTGGGTGTGGCCCGGCATCACCGTCATCGCCCTGGCCATCCTCTTCGGCGCCTACGCCCTCGTCGACGGCATCGCCGCCGTCTACCACGCCATCAAGGGCGTGCCGGGGCAGTCGCGCGGCTGGCTCGCGTTCACCGGCGTCCTCAGCATCCTCGCCGGGCTCATCGCCCTGTTCTGGCCCGGCATCACCGTGTTCGTGCTGCTGCTCGTCATCGCCTGCTGGGCCATCATCACCGGCGTCTTCGAGATCATCACCGGGATCTGGCTGCGCCGCAAGATCGACGGCGAATGGTGGTACATCGTCGGCGGGATCGTCTCGGTCCTGTTCGGCCTGCTGCTGCTCATCTGGCCCGGCCAGGGCGGCCTCGCCCTCATCTGGATCATCGGCCTGTTCTCGATCCTCGCCGGCATCGCCCTGATCATCACCTCGTTCCGGCTGCGCGGCCTGCGCGGGAAGGGCCCCGACCTGCCGTCCGGCCCGCCGCCCGCCGCCGCCTTCTGACCCCGGCCGGACCGCGCTGACCTGCGCCGGGAAACGATTTGCCGGGGAACGTCCCGGTCTGGCACCGTGACGGGACCCGTCCCCGAGCGCGCTGGAGCGGCCCCGTGAACCCCGGCACCGTCCTGCTGTCCGGCATCGTCGGCTCCACCGCCTACGGCCTGGCCACCCCGGCCTCCGACACCGACCGGCTCGGCGTCTACGCCGCCCCCACCTCGGCCTTCCACGGCCTCAACCCGCCCACCGGACGGCGTGCCTCCCACGTCACCGGAGGCCCCGACGGCGACGACGCCACCCTGCACGAGGCCGCCAAGTACGCGGGACTCGCCCTGGGCGTCAACCCCACGGCCACCGAGCTGCTGTGGCTGCCCGACCACCTCTACGAGGTCCGCACCCCCCTCGGTGACGCCCTCATCGCCCTGCGCGGCGGCCTCCTGTCGGCGGGCCGCGTCCGCGACGCCTACCTCGGCTACGCCACCGCCCAGATCCACCGCGCCGAGTCGGGCAAGAGCGGCACCCGCACCGCCAAGGCCGCCCGCCACCTCGCCCGCCTCCTCCACCAGGGCCTGGAGCTGTACCGGACCGGGCACCTGACCGTCGCCCTCCCCGACCCCGAGAAGATCCGCGCGTTCGGCGAGCGCTTCGCCGCCGCCCGCAGCCCCCTGCCCGACGCCCCGGACACCGAGGCCGCCGAAGCCTGGCTGCACACCGTCCGCGCCGCCCACTACGCCCCGCCGCCCCCACCCGGCGCCGCTCCTTGGCTCGTCGACCTCGACGGCACCGTCGCGCTGCGCGACCAGGGCATGGAACGGCCCCGCTCGCCCTACGACATGACCCTCGTCGGCACCGACCTGCCCAACCGGCCCGTCATCGCCGTCGTCCGCGCCCTCGCGGCCTCCGGCCACCCCATCGTCTACCTGTCCGGCCGCGGCGAACGCGCCCGCGCCGCCACCTCGGCCTGGATCGCCCACCACATCGGCGTCCCCGGGCTCGACCTCCTCATGCGCGCCGACGGCGACCACCGGCCCGACGAGATCATCAAGTCCGAGCTCTACCAGCGGCGCGTCCTGCCCGCGCACGGCCCCGCCGGGGGCGTCATCGACGACCGCGACAAGGTCGTCGCCATGTGGCGCGCCCTCGGCCTCACCGTCCTGCAGGCCGCCGACGGCGACTTCTAGTCACGCGCCCGCGCGTTGAACGCCACCACGTAGTCGGCGAACCGCGCCAGATCCTCCGCCGGCCAGTCCGCCAGCCGCTCCGCGAACAGCTCGTGCCGCCGCGCCGACGCCCCCGCCAGGGCGCGGCGGCCCGCCGCCGTGAGATGCAGCACCTGGGCCCGATGATCGCCCGGATCCGGGCGCCGCTCGATCAGCCCGTCGCGCTCCAGCGCCGCGACCTGGCGGCTCACCGTGGACTTGTCCAGCCGGTAGTGCGCGGCGAGGTCCACCACCCGGGACCCGTCGCGGTCCTCCAGCCGTGACAGCAGCGTGAACGACACGAGGGACAGCTCGGGGTGCATCCAGGCCGCGGCGGCCCGCGCCCGCCGCGCGAACGCGGTCATCTCCCGCTCGATGATCTCCACGGCGTCGTCCGGTGTCGGGTCTGGTCGCGTCATGGTTGTAGAGTACAACCATCTTCAGTCAGTTGTATTCTGCAACCAATTGGGAGGACGGCACAGGTGCCCGAATCAACCGCCGCGCACGCGGCCCCCTCGAACGGACCGGCGGCCCTGCGCTCCCCGGCGGCGGCACACCTGCTCATCCACCTCCTCACCCCCCTCGTCCTCTGCCTCGGCATGGGCCTCGCCTACATGAGCGCCCTCGCCTCACCCGCCCCCCACCACATGGCCGTCACCGTCGTCGCCGACAACGCCAAGACCAAGGCGTTCGCCCAGACCCTCAAGGACACCGCCGGCGCCGCCCTCGACGTCACCACGGTCCCCAACCGGGCCACCGCCGCCGCCCTCGTCGCCGACCGCGCGACCACCGCCGCCTACGTCCCGGCCACCCACGAGCTGATCGTCGCCAAGGCCGCCTCCGAGACCAGCGCGAGCGCCGCCGAGACCGCCTTCACCAAGGTCGCCGCCGAACAGGGCGCCCCCCTCGGCGTCACCGACCTCGCCCCCACCGCGGCACACGACCCCACCGGCCAGGGCCTGTTCTTCCTCCTCGTCGCCCTCAGCATCGGCTCCTACGCCTCCGCCGGGCTCATCGGCGCCACCACCGGCGCCCTCCCCATGCGGATCCGGCTCCTGTTCGCCGCCGCCATGTCCGCCGTCGTCGCCACCGCGGGGACCCTCCTCGGCGCCCCCGTCTTCCACGTCCTCACCCACGGCCTCTGGACGTTCTGGCCCCTGGCCTGGCTCTACTCCGGCGGGATCATCCTCATCGGCGTCGGCCTCTTCCCCTTCCTCAAGCGCTGGACCACCCTGGTCGTCACCGTCCTGTTCGTCATGCTCAACTTCACCAGCTCAGGCGGCATCTTCACCCCCGACCTCCAGAACGGCTTCTTCGGCGCCCTCCACACCTTCTGGAACGGCGCGGCGCTCCTGGAGACCGTCCGCACGACCCTCTACTTCCCCGACGCCGCCCGCACCGGCCACATCCTCACCCTCTTCGCCTGGCTCGCCGCGGGCGCCCTCCTGTGCGCCCTCGCCGCGCTCGCCGAACGGCGCCGCCGCCCCGCACCCGCCCCCGCGCCGGAACCCGACCCCGTCACCGAGGAAGAGATCGAGACCGTCGCCGCCTGACCGGGCCCGGGCACCGGGCGGGGACTCCACCCGGCGCCACGGCCCGGCCGGTCACCGGCTCAGCGGGAGCCGTCCCACACCATCAGGTTCTGCAGCAGCTCCGCCTGCTCGATCGCGTCGTCCAGCGCGTGATGCGTGTGCGGCCTGCGCGACAGCAGCCGGCGCGGCATCGCGCTCTTCACCGCGTCCCGGATCTGCGCCCCGGCCCGCGCCGCGTACAGCGTCTTGATGTCCAGCGCCCGCGCGTGCCCGAACGGCGACCCCGCCTCGGCGAACTGGATGAAATACCAGTACATGAACAGCCAGTCGAAACCCAGCGGATAAGCCGCGAACACCGGGACCGCCTTGGCCTCCCGAGCCCGCGCCCGCACCCACACGCCCGCCGCCGTCATCGCCGCCCGCGGATCCTGCCCCTCGGCGACCAGCCGGGCACGGTCCAGCCCGCTCACCGCCGCCGCCTCCGGCACGAACTCCGCACTGATCGGCTTCAGCTCCGCATAGAACGTGTGCTTCGTCGGCGGATAGGGCGTGAACGACCGCCCGTCGAACACCCCGGCCACCGACAGCCCGAAACTCGACATCGAGTACGGGCCCGGCACCGGACCGTCGGCCTCCACGTCGCACGAGAAATAAAGATCCGGCGCACCCATACCCCGCACCGTAACCGGCGCGCGGCGCCCATGCGTCACCAATCCATCACCAGACCCCTACAAAACCGTAGGACTCCGACGAAACACTCCTTGAGCGGCTGGTGCTTTCGGGCTGGAACTCATAGATCGTCAGAAAAATCCCGTTGTGCCGGGACCGCCACCTCCACCGGCGCCCTGCGCACCCCCTCCGGGCCGGCCCCCTCCGGCAACGGCGGCAGCACACCCCCGAACTCAGGGCACCGCTCCTTGTGATCGCACCAATCGCACAACCGCCCCGGCCGCGGCCGCCACTCACCCGTCTCCGCCGCCCGCGCGATCGCCCGCCACAACGCCTCGAGCTTCCGCTCCGTCGCCCGCAGATCCGCCTCGTCCGGCGCATACCGCAGCACCTCGCCGTTCCCCAGATACATCAACTGCAGCAACGCCGGAACCCGCCCCTGCAACCGCCACAGCACCAGCGCGTAGAACCGCATCTGGAACAGCGCCCGAGCCTCGAAATCCGCCCGCGGCGCCGACCCCGTCTTGTAATCGACGATCCGCACCTCACCCGACGGCGCCACATCCACCCGGTCGATGTACCCCCGCAGCTTCAGCCCCGACTCCAGCACCGTCTCCACGAACAGCTCACGATCGGCCGGCTCCAGACGACGCGGATCCTCCAACGTGAAATAACTCTCCACCAGCTCATGCGCCCGCGCCAGCCACTCCTCCCGCTCACCCTCCGCCGCCCCCTCGAACAGCGAATCCAACTCCGGCTCCCGCGCCACCAGATCCGCCCACTGCGGCTCCAGCATCGCCCGCGCCGCCACCGCCGTGCGCTCCGCCGCCGGAAGATCGAACAACCGCTCCAGCACCGCGTGCACCAGCGTCCCCCGCACCGCCGCCGGCGACGGCCGCTCCTCGATCCGATCGATCACCCGGAACCGATACAGCAGCGGACACGTCATGAAATCGCCCGCCCGCGACGGCGACAGCGAACCGATCACCGAGGGCCCAGAACCGGTCGTGGAGGTCATGGCGAAGAGACTAGGGGACGGGTACGACGGAACCCGCCCACCCGCTGGCTAGCATCGACAACGTGCGCAGAGACGAAGAACGACCGCCCGGCCTGTCCCTCGGCACGATCATGGGCGTCCCCGTGTACGTCTCGCTCAGCTGGTTCCCCATCGCCCTCCTCATCACCCTCGGCTTCCTGCCCGCCGCCGAACGCGTCGCCCCCCAGCCCGCCGCCACCGCGCTCGCCGCCTCCTTCGCCATCCTGCTCTACCTCTCGGTCTTCCTCCACGAACTCGGCCACGCCGTCACCGCCCGCGCCTTCGGCCTCCCCGTCCGCGCCATCGTCCTCCACCTCCTCGGCGGCGTCACCCAGCTCGAACGCGAATCCACCCGCCCCGGCGCCTCCTTCCTCATCGCCGCCGCCGGACCCGTCCTCTCCCTCGCCCTCGGCGGTGCCGGAGCGGCCCTCCTCGCCCTCACCCAGCCAGGACCCGTCCCCGCACTCCTCCTCCAGGCCCTCACCCTCACCAACCTCATCGTCGGCGTCTTCAACCTCCTGCCCGGCCTCCCCCTCGACGGCGGCTTCCTCGTCCGCGCCACCGTCTGGAAGATCACCGGCCGCGACCGCACCGGCACCATCGTCGCCGCCCACACCGGCCGCGCCCTCGCCCTCCTCGTCCTCCTCGGCGGCACCTGGCTCGCCGTCCGCACCACCGGCGGCACCGACTGGATCACCGTCCTGTGGGCCGCCTTCCTCGCCTCCTTCATGTGGATCGCAGCCACCCAGTCCCTGCGCGCGGAACGCCTCCGCGACCGCCTCCCCCTCCTCACCGCCCGCCGCCTCGCCCGCCGCGCCGCAGCCGTCACCGCCGACACCCCCCTCGCCGTCGCCCTCGACCACGCCCGCGCCAACGGCGCGGGAGCCCTCGTCATCGTCGACGGCCACGGCCGCCCCACCGGACTCGTCAGCGAACACGCCGTCGACGCCGTCCCCCCCGCCCGCCGCCCCTGGACCACCGCGGGCGAGGTCTCCCGCGGACTCGACGCCGCCACCACCCTCGCCGCCGACCTCTCCGGCCAGGACCTCCTCCAGGCCGTCCACGACTCCGGCGCCACCGAGCACCTCCTCCTCGACCCCGCCGGAGACATCTACGGCGTCCTGTCCACCACCGATCTCCACCGCACCCTCACCAACACCTGACCGGCCCGGAGCCCACCGGGCTGACCGGCCCGAAGACCCCTCCGGGACCGATAATCTGACCCGATGAGCGCCACCCACGAACCCGGCCCCCGCACACCCCACGGCATCCTCCGCGACGGGGACCAGGTGCAGCTCACCGACCCCAAGGGCCGCATCAACACCGTCACCCTCGCCGCCGGCAAGCAATGGCACGGCCACAAGGGCTACCTCCAGTTCGACGAGATCATCGGCCGCCCCGAAGGCATCGTGGTGCGCTCCACCGGCGGCATCGACTACCTCGTCTTCCGCCCCCTCCTTCAGGACTTCGCCGTCCGCATGCCGCGCGGCGCGGCCGTCGTCTACCCCAAGGACGCCGGCCAGATCGTCGCCATGGCCGACATCTTCCCCGGCGCCCGCGTCGTCGAGGCCGGCGCCGGATCCGGCGCCCTGTCCTGCTTCCTCCTGCGCGCCGTCGGCGAGCACGGCACCCTGTCCTCCTACGAGCGCCGCGAGGACTTCGCGGAGGTCGCCCGCAAGAACGTCGAGAAGTTCTTCGGCGGCCCCCACCCCAGCTGGAAGCTCACCGTCGGCTCCCTCGAGGACGCCATCACCGAGACCGACGTCGACCGCGTCGTCCTCGACATGCTCGCCCCCTGGGAATGCCTCGACGCCGTCGGCAAGGCCCTCGTCCCCGGCGGCCTGGTGTGCGCCTACGTCGCCACCACCACCCAGATGTCCCGCGTCGTCGAGGGACTGCGCGAACACGGCTCCTTCGCCGAGCCCTACGCCTTCGAGACCATGGTCCGCTCCTGGCACGTGGAAGGCCTCGCCGTCCGGCCCGACCACCGCATGATCGGCCACACCGGCTTCCTCATCACCGCCCGCCGCCTCGCCGACGGCGTCACCCCGCCGCTCCGGCGCCGCCGCCCGGCCAAGGGCGCTTACCCCGAACCGGCCGAAAACGAACTCACCCGCGGTAACGGGAATACCTTCCCCGCCGAACCCGTGAACGTTACGGACGGAGAATCGGAAATCGGTTCGCCTCCGGCGTAATCGACCCCCGGCCGACCCGCCGCGCCGTGATTTTTCTGTTTCACCGACGTTTCTTTAGCCGTCCAGGCCGATCTCACCTGCCCGAACCGCGCGCCGTAACTGGACCGCCACGGTAAGGAAATGCAATAGTCAGGTTACGGATCCCCGCCAGATAGGTAGGGTCAGAGTAGGTCGTCGGCTCTTCGTGAGGAGGTGACGGGGCGTGGCCGCTCGTGATGACGCCGCAGGGCGAAAGACGCACGACAGAGAGGTTCGTGACCTCCAGACGCAGCTCTCTTTCCTGGAGGAAGAGATCTCCGTTCTGCGTCGGAAGCTCGCGGAATCCCCCCGCCAGACGCGGGTGCTCGAGGAGCGCCTGCATGAGGCACAGGCGAATCTGGCCGCAGTGACGGGCCAGAACGAGCGACTGGTGTCCACACTCAGAGAGGCAAGAGAGCAGATCATCGCTCTCAAGGAGGAGGTCGACCGGCTGGCGCAACCGCCATCCGGCTACGGCATCTTCCTCAGCGCTCGTGAGGACGGCACCGTCGACATCTTCACCGGGGGCCGCAAGCTCCGGGTGAACGTCTCTCCGGCAGTGGAGGTCGAAGACCTCCAAGTCGGTCAAGAGGTCATGCTCAACGAGGCACTCAACGTGGTCGAGGCCCTCGAATTCGAGCAGCAAGGCGAAGTCGTCGCCCTCAAGGAGGTGTTCGCCGACGGCGAACGCGCCCTCGTGGTGGCGCACGCCGACGAGGAACGGATCGTCAAGCTCGCCGAACCCCTGCGCGGCATCGTCCTGCGCGCCGGAGACTCGCTGATGCTCGACACCCGCTCCGGCTACGTGTACGAGAAGATCCAGAAGGCCGAGGTCGAAGAACTCGTCCTGGAGGAAGTCCCCGACATCGCCTACGAGGAGATCGGTGGACTCGGCCCGCAGATCGAGATGATCCGCGACGCCGTCGAACTGCCCTACCTGCACGCCGAACTGTTCCGCGAGCACAAGCTCCGGCCACCGAAGGGCGTCCTGCTGTACGGCCCGCCAGGCTGCGGCAAGACCCTCATCGCCAAGGCCGTCGCCAACAGCCTCGCCAAGCAGGTCGCCGAGAAGACCGGGCAGGAAGGCAAGTCCTTCTTCCTCAACATCAAGGGCCCCGAACTTCTCAACAAGTACGTCGGCGAAACCGAGCGCCACATCCGCCTCGTCTTCCAACGAGCCCGCGAGAAGGCCTCCGCCGGCACCCCGGTCATCGTCTTCTTCGACGAGATGGACTCGATCTTCCGCACCCGCGGATCCGGCGTCTCCTCCGACGTCGAGAACACGATCGTGCCCCAGCTCCTGTCGGAGATCGACGGCGTCGAGGGACTGGAGAACGTCATCGTCATCGGCGCCTCCAACCGCGAGGACATGATCGACCCCGCGATCCTGCGGCCCGGACGGCTCGACGTCAAGATCAAGATCGAGCGCCCGGACGCCGAAGCGGCCAAGGACATCTTCTCCAAGTACCTCATCCCGGAACTGCCCCTGCACCCCGACGACCTCAAGGAACACGGCGGCGAGAACCAGCACACCGTCGACGCCATGATCCAGGCCACCGTCGAGCGCATGTACACCGAGACCGAGGAGAACCGCTTCCTCGAGGTGACCTACGCCAACGGCGACAAGGAAGTCCTCTACTTCAAGGACTTCAACAGCGGCGCGATGATCCAGAACATCGTCGACCGCGCCAAGAAGATGGCCATCAAGCAGTTCCTCGACACCGGCCAGAAGGGCCTCCGGGTCCAGCACCTCCTCGACGCCTGCGTCGACGAGTTCTCCGAGAACGAGGACCTGCCCAACACCACCAACCCCGACGACTGGGCCCGCATCTCCGGAAAGAAGGGCGAACGGATCGTGTACATCCGCACGCTCGTCTCCGGCACCAAGGGCGCGGAATCCGGCCGGAGCATCGACACCGTCGCCAACACCGGCCAATACCTGTAACACCGGTCGCCACAAGCACCACAGAACGGCGGGCACCCAGTGTGCCCGCCGTTTCGCATGCCCACACACCCGCACCACAAAAACGCGCCGAACCGGGCTCCGCCCGTCGAGATCCGCGAGAAGCCCACTAGGCTCGGACACATGAGCGTTCGGCGGGTCATGGGAACAGAAACCGAATACGGCATCTCCGTACCGGGACAACCCGGGGCCAACGCGATGGTGACCTCCAGCCAGGTCGTCAACGCGTACCTCGCGGCATCAGCGGCACGGGCCCGCAAAGCCCGCTGGGACTTCGAAGAGGAGAACCCCCTGCGCGACGCGCGCGGCTTCGACCTCGCCCGCGAAGTCGCCGACCCCACCCAACTCACCGACGAGGACCTCGGCCTCGCCAACGTCATCCTCACCAACGGCGCCCGGCTCTACGTCGACCACGCACACCCCGAATACTCCACCCCCGAGGTCACCAACCCCCTCGACCTCGTCCTGTGGGACAAAGCCGGTGAACGGGTCATGGCCGACGCGGCCAAGCGCGCCGCCCTCGTCCCCGGCACCCACCCCATCCAGCTCTACAAGAACAACACCGACAACAAGGGCGCCAGCTACGGCTGCCACGAGAACTACCTGATGAAGCGCGAGACCCCGTTCTCCGACATCGTCAGGCACCTCACCCCCTTCTTCGTCACCCGCCAGGTCTTCTGCGGCGCGGGCCGCGTCGGCATCGGCGTCGACGGCCGCGGCGACGGCTTCCAGATCAGCCAGCGCGCCGACTTCTTCGAAGTCGAGGTCGGCCTGGAGACCACCCTCAAGCGGCCCATCATCAACACCCGCGACGAACCCCACGCCGACCCCGAGAAGTACCGGCGCCTGCACGTCATCATCGGCGACGCCAACATGAGCGAGATCTCCACCTACCTCAAGGCCGGCACCACCGCCCTCGTCCTCGCCATGATCGAAGACGGATTCCTCACCGCCGACCGCGGCATCGAATCCCCGGTCGCCTCGCTGCGGGCCATTTCGCACGACCCGAGCTGCAAACACCTCATCACCCTCAAGGACGGCCGCAAGATGACGGCCATCCAACTCCAGATGGAATACCTCGAGCAGGCCCGCAAATACGTCGAGGACAAATACGGGACCGACACCGACGAGATGACCGTCGACATCCTCACCCGCTGGGAATCGGTCCTCACCCGGCTCGGCGACGACCCGATGCAGCTGTCCCGCGAACTCGACTGGGTCGCCAAACTCGAACTCCTCGAGGGCTACCGCAGCCGCGACGGCCTCGACTGGGGCCACAGCCGCCTCGAACTCGTCGACCTCCAGTACTCCGACATCCGCCCCGACCGCGGCCTCTACAACAAGCTCGTCGCGCTCGGCCGCATCGACCGCCTCCTCACCGAGGACGACGTCACCCGCGCCATCGAGGCGCCGCCGGAAGACACCCGGGCCTACTTCCGCGGCCGCTGCCTCGCCCAGTACGCCGACAACGTCGCCGCCGCCAGCTGGGACAGCGTCATCTTCGACGTCCCCGGCCGCGAATCCCTCCAGCGCGTGCCCACCCTGGAGCCGCTGCGCGGCACCAAGACCCACGTGGGCGCCCTCCTCGACCGCTGCCGCACCGCGGCCGACCTTCTGGCCGTCCTGGCCGGCCAGGGCTGACCGAGGGCCTCCAGGACGGCCGGGCGGCCCGGCAGTCCGTCCAACGCCGAGGGTCCCGCACGCACCCGTGTGCGGGACCCTCGGCGTTCCCTCCCCGGAGGCTCCGTAGCCCTCGGAGGGCCCCGCCCACCCCATGTGAGCACCTCACCCGAGGACCCCGGTGGGAGGCCCCCAGACGCCCCCGCACGGCCCTCTCGGAGGCACCCGGGCTCCGTCCTTCGGCGCGCGCCGCCCCCGCCACCAGGCACGCCGCACGGCGATGTGCCCTTTACCCCGTTTCGGCAACCCGCGTAAGGGTGATAACCGTAGGGACCCCTCGGTCGCTCTGCTCAGGGCGGAACGCCACCTACGCCAGCCCGTAGCAGCCCCAGGTAAGGTCGCCGTACACGCGGCACATACGGGAGGAGCCCCTAATGGCCACCAAGGACACCGGCGGACAGAAGCAGACCACCCGACAGACCGAAGAGGTCGAGGAGACCACCACCGAAGCCTCCTCCGACGTCCAGGAGCGCAGCGAAAAGCTCTCGGACGATGTCGATGCAATTCTAGACGAAATTGACAATGTGCTCGAGGAGAATAGCGAGGAGTTTGTCCGGTCCTATGTGCAAAAGGGCGGGCAATAGCGCATAAATCGGACACTGGGCAGATGTCCGATTGTCTCTAGGAAAGCCCGCGGGGTCGAACAGGCGTTCCCCTGCGGGCTTCCTTTTTTGCCATTACATTGACCGGCATGGACGCAGAACGGAAAGCGGCGGTCAAGTACTGTCGCGGATGCGAGCAAAGCAAGCCGGTCATCTCTTTTGGAGTGGACCGGTCGAAAGCGGATGGACTGGCGCTTCGCTGTCGGTCCTGCACGCTGGCACACGCCCGGGAGGACCACCGTCGGCGGCGTGAGGCGCAGGGCGCCGTGGTCCGGCCCCGGCCCGGCCGCGAGAACAACGGCGTCGACAAACTCTGTCCGGATTGCGGGACGGTCAAGCCGCTCGGTGAGTTCGGCAGGAACAAGGCGTTGCAGGACGGCCACTCCTTCTATTGCAAGGAGTGCGCCAGGCTTCGCAGCAACCGTCTGTACCGGGAGCGGGCCGTTCAGCAGGGGCGCGCCGTGCGCGAGCGGACGGAGGTTCCGGAAGGGACGAAGTGGTGCCCGACCTGCCGGACGGTGGTCCCGCACGCGGGGTGGCACAAAACCGCCCGCAGCGCGGACGGGTTCGCCTCCGCGTGCAAGGCGTGCCGGAAGGTTCGTGGTGCGCGGGACCATCTGAAGCGGACGTACGGGCTCACGCCTGAGGACGTCGAGCGGATGCTGCTGGCGCAGCGGCGGCTGTGCGGGATCTGTCGGAGGCGGCCTGCGGCGCACGTCGACCACGATCACCGCTCGGGTGCGGTGCGGGGGATGCTGTGCTTTCTCTGCAACGTGCTGCTGGGGCATGCCGAGGACGACGTGCGGGTGCTCGTCGCCGCGGTCGGCTACCTGGAGCGGTTCCCGTCGGTCGGTCCGCCGCGGGCGGCCGATGCCCGCTGGAGGGAGGTGCCGACGCTGATGGTCGGGCCGCTGTCCGCGGATTGGGAGCGGCGGAACTGAGCGTGGTCCGTGTCGGCCGGGACGGGTGAGGTTCCGGGGTCGGTGCGGAGACCGGAGGGAAGCCGCAGGGGAGCAGTCGGGACAAGCTGGCTTCGTCCGGTCGTAGGGGGTGGTGGCGTGTGCGGTGGTGGTGAGGGGAAGTCGGTGAGGGGAAATCGAGGGCTGGAGCTGGGCTCCGAGTGGCCGAGGTGTGGTGTCGGGTGGGGCTGGTGGGGTGGTTGGGGTGGGTTTGGTGGGGGAGGCTTGGTCACGATTTGGGGTTCGGGGGAAGTGGGGGGTGTGCGGGGGGTTCGCCGAGGGCGGAGCGAGGGAAGATCTCGCGGCATGCGGAAGACGGTCGAATGTCAGTAGGGTCGAGACAGTTCTACCGGCGTGCTGGGGAAGGAGTCGCATGGCGTCTATGCCGATGGGCGGGGGTCTTCCGGGGGTCTTCATGAACTCGGGTCCGTCGTCGTTCGCTGACTTTCTGGGGGCCTACCGGCCCGAGCTGCTCCCTGGGAACCGGATGGTGTCGGGGAGTGTGGAGCACTTGAACATTCCGCACGCGACGACGATCGTGGCGGTGACGTTCCCGGGTGGTGTGATCATGGCGGGCGACCGCCGGGCGACCGCGGGCAATGTGATCGCGCAGCGCGACATCGAGAAGGTGTTCCCGGCGGACGAGTACTCGGCGGTGGCGATCGCCGGGACCGCGGGGATCGGCCTGGAGATGACGCGGCTGTTCCAGGTCGAGCTTGAGCATTACGAGAAGATGGAAGGCCGTCTGCTGTCCCTGGAGGGGAAGGCGAACCGGCTGGCGACGCTGATCCGGGGGAACCTGGGGATGGCGATGCAGGGTCTGGTGGTCGTGCCGCTGTTCGCGGGTTACGACCTGGAGAAGGGGATCGGCCGGATCTTCTCCTATGACGCCGCGGGCGGCCGGTACGAGGAGCACGACTTCCACTCGATCGGGTCGGGTTCGGTGTTCGCCAAGGGTGCGCTGAAGAAGCTGTGGCGGCCGGATCTGTCGGAGGCGGACGCGCGTGTGGTGTGCGTGCAGGCGCTGTACGACGCGGCCGACGACGACTCGGCGACGGGCGGGCCGGACTTGACGCGCGGGATCTTCCCGGTGCTGGCGTCGATCACCGACGACGGGTTCCTGCGGGTGCCGGACGCCGAGGTCGGCGATGTGGCGCGGGCCGTCGTGGAGGCGCGGTACACCTCGCCGGGCGGTCCGAACGCCCCCCTGCGGTAATCGTCCCCCGGTCAGGCTGGAGAAGGGTCAGAAGCGATGTCGATGCCGTTCTATGTGGCTCCCGAACAGCAGATGAAGGACCGCGCGGATTACGCGCGGAAGGGCATCGCTCGGGGCCGTTCGGTGGTGGTCCTGCAGTATGACGACGGGATCCTGTTCGTGGCGGACAACCCGTCGCGGGCGCTGCACAAGATCTCGGAGATCTATGACCGGATCGCGTTCGCGGCCGTCGGCAAGTACAACGAGTTCGAGCAGCTGCGGCTGGCGGGTGTCCGCTACGCGGATGTGAACGGGTACATGTACGACAGGTCGGATGTGACGGCGCGGGGTCTGGCGAACGCGTACGCGCAGAGCCTGGGTGCGATCTTCACGGAGCAGACGAAGCCGTACGAGGTGGAGCTGGTCGTCGCGGAGGTCGGTGACGACGCGAGCAGCGACCAGATCTACCGGTTGACGTTCGACGGGTCGGTCGCCGACGAGCATGGTTTCGTGGCGATGGGCGGCGCGGCGGACGCGGTGGCGACGGCGTTGAAGGAGGGCTACCGCGATGGCGAGAGTCTTTCCGAGGCGTTGAAGGTCGCGGTGCACGCGTTGCAGCAGCAGGACGCCGAGAGGGTGCTCGAGGCGGAGAAGCTGGAGGTCGCGGTGCTGGACCGCAATCGTGACCGGCGGTTGTTCCGGCGGCTCGCGCCGTCGCGGATCGATGAGCTGCTGGCGCGGTCCGCGGACGCGCCGGCGGCGCCGGAGGCTCCCGCGGAGGACTGACGCCGATCACGAGCAGGGTCACTTCAGGCGTAAATCGCCTGGAGTGGCCCTGTTGCGCGTGTTATGTGTTTTGTGCGATGGGCCGCCCACGAATCGTGAGAATCGTGGGGTGCGGAGACTGTTGGTCGGGGGCTTCGGCGCATAGGGTCAAGGTGTGGACAGGCGCATTTTCGGGCTCGAGAACGAGTACGGGGTCACCTGCACCTTCCGCGGGCAGCGGCGGTTGTCACCTGATGAGGTGGCGCGTTATCTGTTCCGCCGGGTGGTGTCGTGGGGCCGGAGCAGCAACGTGTTCCTGCGAAACGGGGCACGGCTCTACCTGGACGTCGGCAGTCATCCTGAGTATGCGACGCCTGAGTGCGACAACGTGGTCGATCTGGTCACGCACGACAAGGCGGGGGAACGGATCCTCGAAGGTCTTCTCGTGGACGCCGAGCGGCGGTTGCGGGAAGAGGGGATCGCCGGGGACATCTATCTGTTCAAAAACAACACGGACTCGGCGGGCAACTCCTATGGGTGCCATGAGAACTATCTCGTGGGGCGCCATGGGGAGTTCGGCCGGCTGGCCGATGTGCTGATTCCCTATCTGGTGACGCGGCAGATCATCTGCGGCGCGGGCAAGGTGCTGCAGACGCCGCGTGGTGCGGTGTACTGCGTGTCGCAGCGGGCGGAGCACATCTGGGAGGGTGTGTCGTCGGCGACGACGCGGTCGAGGCCGATCATCAACACGCGCGATGAGCCGCATGCGGACGCCGAGCGGTTCCGGCGGCTGCATGTGATCGTGGGCGACAGCAACATGTCGGAGACGACGATGCTGCTGAAGGTCGGGGCGACCGATCTGGTGCTGCGCATGATCGAGGCCGGGGTGGTGATGCGGGACCTGACGTTGGAGAACCCGATCAGGGCGATCCGCGAGGTGTCGCATGACATGACGGGCCGCAGGAAGGTGCGGCTGGCGAACGGCCGGGAGGCGTCGTCGCTGGAGATCCAGCGGGAGTACTTCTCGAAGGCGAAGGACTTCATGGATCGGCGTGGCGCCGATCCACTGGTGCAGCGGGTGCTGGATCTGTGGGATCGGACGCTGACGGCGGTCGAGACCGGGGATCTGGACATGGTGGCGCGGGAGATCGACTGGGTGACGAAGTACCAGCTGATCGAGCGGTACCGCCACAAGTACGATCTGCCGTTGTCGTCGCCGCGGGTGGCGCAGCTGGATCTGGCGTACCACGATGTGCACCGGAACCGCGGTCTGTACTACCTCCTGGAGAAGAAGGGGGCGGTGGAGCGGGTCGCGCAGGATCTGGCGATCTTCGAGGCGAAGTCGGTGCCGCCGCAGACGACGCGGGCGCGGCTGCGGGGTGAGTTCATCAAGAAGGCCCAGGAGAAGCGCCGTGATTTCACGGTGGA
The DNA here is from genome assembly GCF_003751225.1 of Actinocorallia herbida. Classification (NCBI taxonomy): domain Bacteria; kingdom Bacillati; phylum Actinomycetota; class Actinomycetes; order Streptosporangiales; family Thermomonosporaceae; genus Actinocorallia; species Actinocorallia herbida. The sequence continues at coordinate 6,584,945 of NZ_RJKE01000001.1, read as the reverse complement.
CTGGGTGCATCTGAAGTTGAACGACCAGGCGCAGCGGACGGTGCTGTGCAAGGATCCGTTCCGGTCGGTGGATGAGCGGGTGGACAAGCTCATCGCCGGGATGTGACGTAGCGAAGGGCGGGTGTCGCCTTACCGGTTCGTAGCCCCTTTTGCGGGGACTTACTGATCGGTAGGGTGGGCGCCCGTCCTTTTCGTTTGTCTCAGAGGGTTGTTTTGATGCGTCGTAGTCTCGCGGTTGTCTCTGCCTCTGTGCTGCTCGTGTCGTCCCTCGCGGGGTGCGGCGGGGACGGGCCTGCGGATCCGGAGGTCGAGGTGTCGGGGGGTTTCGGGGCGGTGCCGGCGGTGGAGTTCCCGAAGGGCGGGGCGCCGGGGGAGGCGTTCGCGCTGGAGACGGTCGTGGAGGGTGACGGGAAGGTCGTGGCGGACGGCGATCTGGTGGTGGCGGATTATGTGGGGTACACGTGGGCGCAGGGTGGGACGTCGAAGCTGATCGGGAACAGTTTCCAGGGGGGCACGCCGGCGGCGTTCCCGTCGTGGAATCTGGTGCCGGGGTTGAAGCGGGCGCTGGTGGGGGCGAAGGCGGGCAGCCGGGTGGTGGCGGTGATCCCGCCGAAGGACGGGTACGGCGACAAGGGGTCGGACCGGTTGGGGATCGCGGCGGACGACGCGCTGGTGTACGTGCTGGACGTGCGGGCGACGTTCCCGAAGGGCGCTTCGGTCGAGGACGCGCCGGCGTTCGCGGAGGGGGCGGGCCTGCCTGAGGTGGCGGCGGGGGACGTGCCGGGGATCAAGGTCCCGAAGGCGGCGCCGCCGAAGAAGCTGACGGTGGAGACGGTGAAGACGGGTCCGGGGCCGGAGGTGAAGGGCGGTGACCTGTTGGCGATCCAGTACGTGGGCGCGCTCTGGCGGGACGGGAAGGTGTTCTCCTCATCCTGGACGGACGGCAAGGTGTACGCGGCGGTGATCGGCCAGCAGCAGGTGATCAAGGGGTGGGACGAGGCCCTGGTCGGCAAGAAGGTGGGGAGCCGCCTTCTGGTGGTGGCCCCTCCGGACATGGCTTACGGGGCCAAGGACATGGCGGTGAAGGGTCTGCCGAAGTACGGGATCAAGGAGTCGGACACCCTCGTCTACGTGATCGACGTGCTGGGCGCGTTCTAGCGCACGGCGTGGAGGGGCCCGCGCGGGCCCCTCCGAGGGTGTCAGAGCAGGGTCGCGGTGTGGCGGCCGGCGGCGGCGCAGGTGAGGAAGTACTCCAGGTCGCCGTCGATGCGGCGGCCCATGGTGGACATGCGGACGCCCCAGGCGGTCTCGTCGGCTCTGAGCGCTTCTTCCAGGCCGTCGAGGGCGATGGCGGCGCGGTGGTGCCGGTCGGGGAGGGTCGCGGCCTGTGCGGCGACGCGGGCGCCGAAGGGACCGGGCAGATCGGGGACGGGGATGTCGGCGGGGGCGAGGGCGACGCGGCCGTAGGCGGTGAGGCTGTGGTGGGAGATGCCCTGGTGGCGTTCGCGTGCGTCGCCGGAGCTGACCCGCAGGGATGCGACGGGCCTGCCGTTGAGGGTGGCCGCGGCGTTGACGGCCTCGCCGGCGGTGACGCCGGAGAAGCCCCAGCGGGTGCCGGTGCCGAGGTTGCCGGGGCCCTGGGCGACGATGGCCACGTCGGCGGCCAGGACGTGGCGGGCGGCGAGGAGGCCGGTGTGGACGGTGACGGTCTCGAGGTCGCCGCCGAAGGACTGGCCGGTGGTGACGCTTCCGGCGAGGACCCCGGCGGCCTTCAGTTGGGCGATGGACATGGAGAACCAGGCCGGGAGCGCGCCGCCGTCGGGCATGACGTAGACGACGCGGGTGCCGGGTCGGTCCAGGAGGAGCCCGGAGAGCAGGGCGGGCAGGGCGGAGTGGAGGTCGGCGATGAGGACGGGCATGCCGTCGAGGTCGTCGGCGTCGGCGAGGACGGCGTGGTGGGGGGAGTCCTGCTCGTCGGCGCCCAGGACGGTGGCCTGGAGGGGGGTGTAGCGGGCTTTGACGAGGTGGCCGGGCCCGTCGGGGTCGGGCGGGAGCCGGTCGGGGACGGCGACGACCATGGCGTAGCCGCCGGTGCCGAGGCCGAGGGCCAGGGCGCCTGTGTTGAGCAGGACGGTGTCGCCGGGCTCGGGTCTGCCCACGAGGGACGGGTAGGCGAGCGCTCTGGCGCCCTGCCCGTCGATGGTCACGTCGAGTTCGACCGCGCCCGGCCATTCGCGGCGGACGCCCTGCACTGTGCCTTTACGCCATCGGATCACGGGGAAGACGGTAGCGTTTCACCGCGAGGGAGGTGGCGCTGGAGATGTCACGGCGCAAGACCGACCGGTTGCTGCATCTGGTGGTCTGCCTCCTGGCGACCAGGCGGTACCTGTCGGCGGAGCAGATCAGGAGGGCGGTCCCGGGTTACCCGGATTCGCCCGACGCGTTCAAACGCATGTTCGAGCGGGACAAGGACGAGCTGCGTGAGCTCGGCATTCCGCTGGAGTTGGGGTCCGACGGAGACGACGAGATCGGCTACCGGATCCCGCCGCACGCCTACGAGCTGCCGGACATCCATCTGACGCCCGATGAGGTGGCGGTGCTGGGTCTGGCTGCGCGGGTGTGGCAGCAGACGACGATGGCCGAGGCCGCGTCGGGTGCGCTGTTCAAGCTGCGCGCGGCGGGGATCGACGCGGATCCGGCCGGGTCACCGGTGCTGGAGTCGCGGGTGGCGGCCGACGATCCGGCGTTCCCCGCGCTGTACGAGGCGGTCCGCGATGGGCGTCCGGTGGCGTTCGAGTATGTGAAGATGGGCAGGTCGGAGCCGCAGCGGCGGCTGGTGGAGCCGTGGGGGCTGACGTCCCGGCGGGGCCGCTGGTATCTGGTGGGGTTCGATCGGATGCGGGGCGCGCAGCGGGTGTTCCGGCTGTCGCGGGTCGTCGGCGAGGTGGCCTCCGCGGGTCCGGACGGTTCGGTGAAGGTCCCCGAGGGGACCGACATCCGGGCGTTGGCGTTCGATTTCGGGGAGCGTCCGGCCGAGCGCCGCACGGCCCGGGTGCGGTTGCGCAAGGGCGGCGCGCAGGGGGTGCGGCGGTGGGCGTCGGACGTGGTGCCGGTGGACGAGCAGTGGGAGGAGGCCGACTTGAGCGTCTGGGACGCGGAGTGGACGGCGTCGAGTCTCGCGCGGTTCGCCGATGATCTCGTGGTGCTGGATCCGCCGGATCTGCGGGACGCGGTGATCCGGCATCTGAAGGGGGTCTTGTCGTGACGACGACGTCGTCGGACCGGTTGTCGCGGCTGCTGGCGCTGGTGCCTTATGTGGTGTCGCGCGACACCGTGAGCGTGGCGGAGGCGGCCGAGGCGTTCGGGGTGACGGAGCGGGAGCTGCGCGATGACCTGAACCTGCTGTGGTGCCTGGAGCTGCGCTCGCCCGATCCGTACTGTCCGATCGACCTCAGTTATGAGGGCGGCGACATCACGGTGGCCGAGGCGGAGTCGATCAGCCGTCCGCTGCGGCTGGGCGCGGACGAGGCGGCGGCGCTGCTGGTGGCGCTGCGGATGCTGGCGGAGCTGCCGGGGTCGGCGGAGCGCGACGCGCTGAGCCGGGTCGTGGCGAAGCTGGAGGCGGCGGCCGGGGGCGCGGCGGAGGCGGCCCGGCAGGTGTCGGTGGAGGTCGACGGCCGGGCGGGCGCGCTGGGCCAGGTGCAGGAGGCGCTGCGGACGGGCCGCAGGCTGTTCCTGCGGTACTACGTGGCGGGCCGGGACGAGCACACCGAGCGCGAGGTCGACCCGATGCGGGTGCTGGTGGTCGACGGCAGGACGTATCTGGAGGGGTGGTGCCGCCGGGCGGAGGCGGTGCGGCTGTTCCGGATGGATCAGATCACCTCGGTGCGGGTGCTGGAGGTCGCGGCGTCGGTGCCGGACGGGGTGGCGGGCCGTGATCTGGACGGCGGCCTGTACCAGGGGTCGGCGCAGGACGTGCGGGCCACTTTCGAACTGGCGGCGCAGGGCCGCTGGGTGGCCGACCACTATCCGTGCGAGAGCGCCGAGGAGCTCGGTGAGGGCAGGATGCGGATCGTGCTGCGGGCGTCGGACGCGCGGTGGGTGCGGTCGCTGGCGCTGCGGCTGGGCGACCAGGCGCGGCTGGTGGCTCCGGCGGGGCTGGCCGAGGAGGTGCGGGGGGACGCCGAGCGGGCGCTGGCGCTGTACACGTGAGGGCGGCGGGGTCGTCCGGTGTAGGTTGGCGGCGTGGGCTGGGCGATGACGTGGGTGGCGCTGACGACGGTCGGCATGTGCGTGGTGGCGTTCGCGGCGTTCCGGTTGTTCCTCGCGGTGCGGGAGCTGGCCTGGGCGGTGGAGCGGACGCGGCGCCGGCTGGATCCGAAGCGGTCGCGGCTCCAGAAGAAGATCGACAGGTTGTGGGAGCGCCTGCGGGACCGATAACTCTGTCCGTTAAGTCCCCGTTTCGGATGTTTCAGGGGGAGACTTCGGTGCGGTAGGGCGAGTAATGTGTGGTCCTGGTTCACCGCCGGTGAATAGGAAAGAAACCTTAGGGTTCTACTCTTTTGACGGTTACGCACCACCCTGGGTGAGGCGTAGCATCGGGAGGGTAAAAGAACCCCGCCTGAAGTGGAGACTGGACTATGGGGTCGTTCGGTTGGGGCGAGATCCTGATCATCGCCGTTGTGATCTTGGTGCTGTTCGGTACCAAGAAGATGCCCGACGCCGCGCGCTCGCTCGGCCGCTCCCTGCGCATCTTCAAGTCGGAGACCAAGGGCCTGATGAACGACGACGAGGCCAAGCCGGCGCCCGCGCCGCAGCAGGCCGCCGCCCCCGCGCAGGAGATCCCCGCGCCGCAGGCCGACGGGACCACCATCAGCGGTGTGCCGGTCAGCCCGGAGCAGGCGAAGAAGGCCTGACGCACCCTCTCCTTCCCGTCAGCTGAACACACCCCGAGGATGAGGACATGAGCGGGCGTTCGGACAACCCCGATGGCCGCATGCCGCTCCTGGACCACCTGCGCGAGCTGCGCAACAGGGTGGTCAAGGCGCTGCTGGGCCTGCTGGTCGGCATGGTCATCGGCTGGCTGGTCAAGGAGGAGGTCTGGGACTTCCTGCGGGAGCCGTTCTGCGCGGTCGACCAGTCCAGGGCGCTCAAGGGCGACGCCTGCTCGCTGGTCGTCAACGGGATCTTCTCCTCGTTCTTCCTGAACGTGAAGATCTCGTTCATCGTCGGCGCGGTGCTGTCCTCGCCGGTGTGGCTGTACCAGCTGTGGGCGTTCATCGCCCCGGGGCTGCACAGCAAGGAGAAGCGCTGGACGGTGCTCTTCCTCGGGCTGGCGCTGCCGCTGTTCCTCGCGGGCACCGCCCTGGCGTACTTCGCGATCGAGCGGGGCCTGGCCCTGTTCCTCGGGTTCACCCCCGACGACGTCACGCCGCTCATCACCGTCGAGGAGTATCTGAGCTTCCTCATCACGATGCTGCTGGTGTTCGGCCTCGCGTTCGAACTCCCGCTCGTGGTGTCGATCCTCAACTTCGCCGGCGTCCTGCCGCACGCCACGATCCGCAAGTGGCGGCGCGGCATCATCTTCGGCATCTTCCTCTTCGCGGCCGTCGCCACGCCGAGCGCCGACCCGTTCACCATGGTCTCGCTGGCCGCCCCCGTGGTGGTGCTCTTCGCGCTCGCCGAGGGGATCGCCTACCTGGTCGACAAGCGGCGTGCCAAGGCGCCGAGCCTGTACGACGGGCTGTCCGACGACGAGGCCTCGGCCCTCGACGACGAACCGTCCGACATCGGCGAGCCGGAAGCGCTCGAAGAGCGTCGCTGAGACCGGAAAACCGGGTGGGAATCGGCTCCCGCGAAACCATAGGCTGGACGCATGAGCAGTCCCGCCGAGCGTTACGCGGCCCACAGGAAGAGCGTCACCGAGAACGGGCCCGCCCTGCGGGAGTTCCGCGGCCTGTACGACTTCGACCTGGACGGATTCCAGTTGGAGGCGTGCCGGGCCCTGGAGTCCGGTGACGGCGTCCTGGTCGCCGCCCCCACCGGGTCGGGCAAGACCGTGGTGGGGGAGTTCGCGGTCCACCTCGCGTTGCGGGAGGGCCGTAAATGCTTCTACACCACCCCCATCAAGGCCCTGTCGAACCAGAAGTACGGTGACCTCCAGAAGCGGTACGGGGCCAAGAACGTCGGCCTGCTGACGGGAGACAACTCCGTCAACGGCGAGGCGCCGATCGTGGTGATGACCACCGAGGTCCTGCGCAACATGCTGTACGCGGGCTCGCAGACCCTCGACCGGCTCGGCTACGTCGTCATGGACGAGGTGCACTACCTGGCCGACAGGTTCCGCGGCGCCGTCTGGGAAGAGGTCATCATCCACCTCGCCGATTCGGTGCGGGTGGTGGCGCTGTCGGCGACCGTGTCGAACGCCGAGGAGTTCGGCGAGTGGCTGAAGGCGGTGCGCGGCGACACCACGGTGATCGTGGACGAGCACCGGCCGGTCCCGCTGTGGCAGCACATGCTGGTCGGCACCCGCCTGTACGACCTGTTCGTGGACGACCCCCGCGAGAGCCGCGCCAAGGTCAATCCCGAGCTGCGCCGGATCTCCCTGGACGACGTCCGCAAGGCCAAGATCAATAACGGGAGGCGGTCCGGGCGCCGTCGCGACCACCGTCCCGTCAGGTTCCGGCCGCCGTCGCGGCCCGACGTGATCGAGCGGCTCGACCGGGCCGGGCTGCTCCCGGCGATCACCTTCATCTTCTCCCGCAACGGCTGCGAGGCCGCGGTCTCCCAGTGCCTGCACTCGGGCCTGCGGCTGACGTCCCGGGAGGACGCCCAGCTGATCCGGCGGATCGCCGAGGAGCGCACCGCCGACATCCCCGAGGCCGACAAGGCCGTCCTGAACTACCACGACTGGCTGACCGGCCTGGAGCGCGGGATCGCCGCGCACCACGCGGGCATGCTGCCGGTGTTCAAGGAGGTCGTGGAGGAGCTGTTCGCCAAGAACCTCATCCGCGCCGTCTTCGCCACCGAGACCCTCGCGCTCGGCGTGAACATGCCCGCCAGGACCGTCGTCATCGAGAAGCTCGACAAGTGGAACGGCGAGACCCACGCCGACCTCACCCCCGGCGAGTACACCCAGCTCATCGGCCGGGCGGGGCGGCGCGGCATCGACGTCGAGGGCCACGCGGTCGTGCTGTACCAGCCGGGCGTGGACCCGGGTGCGGTCGCCGGGCTCGCGGGGACCCGCACCTACCCGTTGAACTCCTCCTTCCGCCCGTCGTACAACATGGCGGTGAACCTCGTCGGCGCGGTCGGCCGGGAGCGGGCCGGCACCCTCCTGGAGGAGTCGTTCGCCCAGTTCCAGGCAGACCGGGCGGTCGTCGGGCTGGCCCGGCAGCTGCACAAGTCCGAGGAGGCGATGGCCGGGTACACCGAGGCCGCGACCTGCCACATGGGCGACTTCATGGAGTACGCGGCGCTGCGCCGGACCCTGTCGGACGCCGAGGCGAACCTCTCGCGCAGCCGGGCGGGCTCCCGCAGGCTCGAGGTCGCCAGGTCGCTGGAGCGGCTGCGGCCCGGCGACGTGGTGATCGTGCCGTCCGGGCGGACCCAGACCGTCGCGCTGATCCTCGACACCGGCCTGGCCAAGCGGTCCGACGGCCCGGCGCCGCTCGTGCTGCTGGACAGCCGCCAGGTCAAGCGGCTCACCCTCGCGGACTTCCTCGTGCCCGTCGAGCCGGTCGAGCGGGTGAAGATCCCCAAGTGGTTCTCACCGCGCAACCCCCAGCACCGCAAGGACATGGCCGCGACCCTGCGGAACAAGGTGCCGCACGCCGACGTCAAGCGGCACGGCGGCCGGGGCGGCGGCACCGAGGGCGACGACACCGAGATCCAGCGGATCCGCGCCGCGCTGCGCGCCCACCCCTGCCACGGCTGCGCGGACCGGGAGGATCACGCCCGCTGGGCCGAGCGGTACTTCCGGCTGGAGCGCGAGGCCGCCGGGCTGCGGCGCCGCGTCGAGTCGCGCTCCCAGGTGATCGCGCGGACCTTCGACCGGGTGTGCGGGGTGCTGGAGCAGCTCGGCTACCTCAAGGACGGCGAGGTCACCGACGCCGGGCGCAGGCTCGGCAGGATCTACTCCGAACTCGACCTGCTGACCGCCGAGTCGCTGCGCGAGGGCCTGTGGGAGGGCCTGTCCCCGGCGGAGCTGGCCGCGTGCGTGTCGGCGCTGGTGTACGAGTCCCGCCAGCCCGAGGACGCCGCGCCGCCCCGCATCCCGCCGGGCAGCCGCGACGCCCTGACGGCCATGGTCCGGGTCTGGCGCGAACTGGAAGGCGTCGAGAAGGACAACGACGTGGCCTTCCAGCGCGAACCCGATCTCGGGTTCGCGTTCGCCGCCTACCGCTGGGCGGGCGGCGAGGACCTCGACGAGGTCCTCGGCGAGGCCGGGATGACCGCGGGCGACTTCGTCCGCTCGGTCAAGCAGCTCATGGACCTCCTCGGCCAGATCGCCGACGCGGCGGGGGACGGCCCGGTCCGCCGCACCGCCCGCCAGGCCGCCGAGGCCATGCGCCGCGGCGTCGTGGCGTACTCCTCGGTCGCCTAGCGAGAACGTGGAACGGCCCGTCCGGAGGGACGGGCCGTTCCCGTTCGCGGGGGCACGACGGTGTGGCCGAAGATCGTCGCTCGAGATCGTCTTTGTGGCCGGGGCGCGCTAGAAGTCGTCGCGCAGGGCGCCCGCGTGGGCGCGCAGGGCGGCGGGGTCGCGGATGACGGTGCGGCGCCAGCCGGTCTCGACGAGGCCGAGGGCGCGCCAGTCCCGGAGGGCTCGGGCGACGGTCTCACGGGAGGCGTCGATGCAGCTGCCGAGCTCGGTCTGGGAGAGCGGCGGGATGAGGACGCCCCCGCCGGACAGGGGACGGCCGTTGTCGGCGGCCTGCTGGAGCAGGAACGCCGCGAGACGGCCCGCGAGATGGGGGCCGCCGCCCCCGGTGAGCCGCCCGTCGGACTGGGCGAGGCGCCGCGCGACCGTGCTGGACAGCTGGTGCCAGCCGTCGGGGGCCTCCTTGAGGAACGTGGAGAACCGCAGCCGGGGTACGGACAGCGCCTGGAGCGCGTGCAGCGCGGTGACGGTGGCGGTCCGCGGCTCACCGGTGATGAGTCCGGCCTCGCCGATGAGGTCGCCGGGGCCGCGGACCGCCACGACCGACTCGCGGCCGTCCTCTCCCGCGATGGTGACCTTGGCCCAGCCCTCCTTGATGACCAGGACGTGGTCGGGCACGTCGCCTTGGCGGCACAGGTGCTCGCCCGCCTTGAAGCGGCGGTGGCGGCCGCCGCGCTGGAGCGTGAGGCGGGACGCCTCGTCGAGACTCGTCCAGAAGGTGGGCCGGGGGGCGTCAAGCGGCATGGACTGCCTCCTGAGAGGGGGCGCCGGAATTCTCAGGCCTCCAGGAGAAACCAGGATGTGCCGGTCTGGCAAGCCGGAGGCTTCACCGGGCGAGGAACTGGACCGCGATCGTCCAGCAGCAGAAGAGGGCGGCGGTGCCGTAACTCCACAGCCGCGCCCGGAAGGTCCACATTCCGCGGGTCTCCAGTCCGGCGAGGATCTGACTGGCGTTCGCCGCCGCGCCGAGCGCGCCCGAGGCGCGGTCGAGCAGCAGCACGATCCGGGTGCCCGCGGCCAGCAGGGGCAGCAGCAGCACCGTCAGCGCGAGCTGGGCGAACGACGGCTCGGCCGAGGCGAGCATGCCGACCTGGACGAGGACGCCGACCGCCATCGCCGCCACGGTCGCGGAGGCCAGCGAGGTGTCGTGGTTGGAGGCGCGAACCGCGGCGGACAGTTCGTCGTCGGAATAAGGGCGATCGGGGAGAGCGGTGGGTCGGCTGTCGATGAGTGCCATGACGGGCCTTCCGTGAGGGGTCTCGGCGGGGCTCCCCAAAGGGAACACCGGTCCATGCCCTCAGCGTGCGCCTGTTCGCGTGCTCAGCGTGTGCCCGTTGACACAGGGCGGCGCACGTTCCCGATCACAGTGCGGCCAGGAGCCTGTTCACCGGTGACGCGAGGTTCCACCGGTCACTGAGCGCCAGGAGCGCCTCGGGGTCCTTCGGCGCCTTGGGCAGCGCGTCGGCCACGTCGAGCGGGAGGTCGGTGACGACCCGGCACACGAGCTCGGCGGGGCCGAGGTAGGCGCGGGCCGCCTCGATCTTCTTGCGGGCGCCCGCGGGGAAGCCCTCGGTGGTCCCGGCGTCCACCGCCTCCAGGATGCCCGCCAGCGAGCCGAAACGCGAGACCAGCGCCGCCGCGGACTTCTCGCCCACGCCCGGGACGCCGGGGAGGCCGTCGCTGGGGTCGCCGCGCAGCGTCGCGAAGTCGGCGTACGCCCGGCCCGGAATGCCGTACTTCTCCGACACCTCCGCCTCGCCGAACACCTGGAGGTTGCGGATCCCGCGCGCGGTGTAGAGGACCTTGACCTCGCGGGCGTCGTCGATGAGCTGGAACAGGTCCCGGTCGCCGGTGACGATGTCGACGGGGCCGGGGTCCCGGTGCGCGAGCGTGCCGATCACGTCGTCGGCCTCGTAGCCGGCGGCGGACGAGCGGGCGATGCCCAGGGCGTCCAGGACCGCGTCGATCACCGGGAGCTGGGGCAGCAGCGTGTCCGGGGTCTCCTCCACGTCGCCCGCGGGGCGCTCCTCGGCGACCCGGTGCGCCTTGTAGGAGGGGATCGCCGCGACCCGGAACGCCGGGCGCCAGTCGGCGTCGAAGCAGCACACCAGCCGCTCGGGGCGGCGGTCGGCGACCAGCCGGGCGATCATGTCGATCAGCCCGCGTACCGCGTTGACCGGGGTCCCGTCGGGGCCCTTCACCGACTCGGGCACCCCGTAGAACGCGCGGAAGTACAGCGAGGGGGTGTCGAGCAGCATCAGGCGGGACATGCGCCCCAGCCTAGCCCAGGAGGCGTCGCGGGCCCGGCCGCTCGATCACAGGTCCGGCTTGATCACGTCCGGCTTGATCGCCTCGGCTACCGTGGGGAGATGGACAACGACGCCACAGCCGTCGCGACGACGGCGCTGTACCCGTCCGAGCGGATCTCCAGGGTGCGCGAGGCGGTGGGGAAGGCCGGGCTCGGCGCGGTCGTCCTCACGCCCGGCTTCGACCTGCGGTACGTCACCGGCTACCCCGGCCATCTCTCCGAACGGCTCATGTGCCTCGTCGTGCCCGCCGAAGGCGAGGCGTTCCTGGTGGCGCCCCGCCTGGAGGTGCCGATCGTGCGGGTGTCGCCCGCGGGCTCCCTCGGGGTGGAGATCCTCGGGTGGGACGAGACCGACGACCCCTTCGCGCTGGTCGCCTCCAGGCTCGGGAAGGTCCCGAGCGTGGCGGTGGCCGACCAGATGTGGGCCGCGATGGCGTTCCGGCTGCGCGACGCGCTGCCCGGCGTCCCGCTCAGCGCGGCGGGCGGGGTGCTGCGGACCCTGCGGATGCGCAAGTCCGCCGCAGAGATCGAGGCGCTGCGCGAGGCGGGCGCGGCGATAGACAGGGTGCACAGGCTGGTGCCGCAGGTGCTCAAGGCCGGGCGCACCGAAGCGGAGGTCGGCAGAGACCTCGCGGAGGCGATCCTCGCGGAGGGCCACGTGACGGTCGACTTCACCATCGTCGCCTCGGGACCGAACGGGGCGAGCCCCCACCACGAGCTGTCGGACCGGGTCATCGGCCGCGGCGAGCCCGTCGTCGTCGACATCGGCGGGACCATGCCCTCGGGCTACTGCTCGGACTCCACCCGCGTGTACAGCGTCGGCGAGCCGCCGAAGGAGTTCCGCGACTACTACGCGGTCCTGCGCGCCGCCCAGAAGGCCGCCGTCGAGGCCGTCCGCCCCGGCGTGACGCCCGAGGCCGTCGACGCCGCCGCCCGGGACGTCATCACCGCGGCCGGGTACGGGGAGTTCTTCGTGCACCGCACCGGGCACGGGATCGGGCTGGAGACCCACGAGCACCCCTACATCGTCGAGGGCAACACCGAACCGCTCGACGCGGGCATGGCGTTCTCGATCGAGCCGGGCATCTACCCGGGCGCGCACGGCGCCCGCATCGAGGACATCGTGGTGTGCACCGCGACCGGGGCCGACCGGATGAACCTCACCACCCGCGATCTCGTCGTCATCGACGGCTGACCGCGGTCGTCGACGCGGAGCGTCCGGACACGGCACGGCCCGGCCGCCCCCGAGGCGACCGGGCCGTGTGCCGCCGGGACGTCAGACCTTCGCGACCTTCGAGACGCCGATCCGGGCCGCGGCGGCCACGGAGTCGGGGTGCCCGATCGCCAGGCCGGTGGCCGGGTCGAAGAAGTGCAGGCGCGAGCAGTCGATGCCGAGCTCCAGGGTGTCGCCCGGACGGGCGTGGGAGCGGGCGTTGACGCGCGCGGTCCAGAGCGTCTTGTCCTCCAGCAGCGGCAGGGTGCCGTCGCCCTCCTCGCCGTCGGTGGCGTCGCTGGCGAGGTCGGCGGTGTCCTTGTGCTGGACGGGCGGGCAGTCGATCGGGAAGATCACGTTGATCTCCGAGCCGAGCTCCTCGGTGACGCTCGCGGTGATCGAGACGCGCGGCCACTCGGGCTTGGCGTGCGAGGTGTCCTCGAAGTCCGACGGGCGGATGCCCAGGATGATGTCGGTGCCGACGTGGGAGGCGAGGTCCGGGCGGGCCTCGAACGCCTCGGCCGGGACCGGCAGGGAGAAGCCGGCGAAGTCGACCGTCCCGGAGCCGTCGGCGGCGCGGGTCAGCCGCGCGGTCGCGAAGTTCATCGACGGGGAGCCGATGAACCCGGCGACGAAGAGGTTCACGGGGTTCTCGAACAGGTACTGCGGGGTGTTGACCTGCTGGAGCTTGCCGTCGCGCAGCACCGCGACGCGGTCGCCGAGGGTCATCGCCTCGATCTGGTCGTGCGTGACGTAGATCGTGGTGACGCCGAGGCGCTTGTGCAGCTGCGACAGGGAGGCGCGCATGGACACGCGGAGCTTGGCGTCGAGGTTCGACAGCGGCTCGTCCATGAGGAACGCCTGCGGCTCGCGGACGATCGCGCGGCCCATCGCGACGCGCTGGCGCTGGCCGCCGGACAGGGCGGCGGGCTTGCGGGTCAGGTAGGGCTCGAGGCCGAGCATCTTGGCGGCCTCGCCGACCCGCTTCTTGATCTCCGCCTTCGGGGTCTTGCGCAGCTGGAGGCCGAAGGCCATGTTCTGCTCGACCGTCATGTGCGGGTAGAGCGCGTAGTTCTGGAAGACCATGGCGATGTCGCGGTCCTTCGGCGCGAGGTCGTTCACGACCTTCTCGCCGATGGTCAGGGTGCCGCCGGAGATGTCCTCCAGGCCGGCGATCATCCGCAGCGCGGTGGACTTGCCGCAGCCGGACGGGCCGACGAGCACCATGAACTCGCCGTCCTGGACGTCCAGGGACAGCCCGTCGACGGCCTTGACCCCGCCTGAGTAGATCTTGTCGATGCCGTCAAGGACGATCTGCGCCATCGTGCGGCCCTTCTTCCGTCTGTCCGATCGCCGCCCCAGGATGGAAACGTTTCCAATGGGGGTTTCGGCGGTGTGTCGCCCTATGTCTAATCGCAGTCGAGGTGGTTATGCAAGTCATCGTCCGGATTCTCAGTGATTGGAAACGTTTCCAATTCGGGAGGCGGGCGCCGCGTGGGAGGATGAGCCGAGGAGGTGGCCGGTGGCCGGAGTGACGATCAAGGACGTGGCGGCCGCCGCGGGCGTCGGCGTCGCCACCGTCTCCCGGGTCCTGTCGGGCACCGGCTCGGTCAGCGCGACCACCCGCGAGCGCGTCCAGGCCGCCGCGGCGACCCTCGGCTACCGCCCCAGCGCGCTCGGGCGCAGTCTGAAGACCCAGCGCACCGGCGGGATCGGCCTCATCGTCCCCGACGCCGCCGACCCCTTCTGCGCCGACTTCATCGCCGGGGTCCTGGAGACCGCCCGCGCCGAGAACTGCCACGTCCTCCTCGACGCCGCGGGTGAGGACCCCGCCCTCGAAGCCGAGATCGTCGACAGGTTCGCCCAGCAGCGCGTCGACGGGATCATCGCCATGCCCGTCCACGGCGACGCCGACACCTGGGCGGGGCTGGCCCGGCTCGGCGTGTCCGTCGTCTTCGCCGGCCGCGTCCCGTCCGGGGTCACCGGGGTGCCCGCCGTCCTGGCCGACGAGGCCGAAGGGGTCCGCACCGCCGTCGACTACCTGACCGGCCTCGGGCACCGCCGCATCGCCCACCTCGACGGCGACGCCACCCTCGGCGGCGCCCGGGAGCGCCGCGCCGCCTTCCGGGCCACCCTCGAAGAACACGGCATCGTCCCGGACGAGGGCCTGCTGGTCCGCGCCCGCGGCTCCGCCGACGCCGCCTACGCCAGCGCCGCGGGCCTCTTCCAGAGCCGGCCCGACCTCACCGCGATCGTCGCGGGCGGCCACCGGCTCGGTGAGGCCGCGATCCTCGCCGCCCGCGAGCTGAACCTCCGCATCCCCGCCGACGTGTCGATCATCGTCGTGGACGACGTGCCGTGGGCGGAACTGTGCGACCCGCCCCTCACCGTCGTGGCCCGCCCCGCCCGCGCGATGGGGGAGCGCGCCTGCGAACTCGTCCTGCGCGCGCCCGCCCGGCGCGCGGGCCGCCCCGTCGTCCTGCCGACGGAACTCATGGTCAGGGCGAGTTGCGGTCCGGTCACTCCTTCCGCCCGCCCAGGCCGATCACGGTAGATTTCTCCCGTGGAGGACACCGACCGGCAGATTCTGCTCCTGCTCGCCCAAGACGGCCGCATGAGCTTCACCGACCTGGCCAAGGAGACCGGCCTGTCCGTCTCCGCCGTCCACCAGCGGGTGCGCCGCCTGGAGAAACGCGGCGCCATCCAGGGCTTCACCGCCCGCCTGGACCCCGACCAGATCGGCCTGCCGCTCACCGCCTTCATCTCCATCAAGCCCATCGACCCCGCCGCCCCCGACGACGCCCCGGAGCGCCTGGCCCATCTGACGGAGATCGAAGCCTGCCACTCCGTGGCCGGCGACGAGAACTACATCCTCAAGGTCCGCGTGGCCACCCCCGCCGACCTGGAGGAACTCCTCAAGCAGATCCGCTCCGCCGCCAACGTCAACACCCGCACCACCATCGTCCTCAGCACCCCCTATGAAGGCCGCCCACCCCAACTCTGACGGCCCGGTCGGCGCGAGCCGACGGCGATCTCCGCGTCGGGGCGCCGGAGGACCGCGTCGCGGCGGGCTTCGACCCGCGGAGCGCGGACGGGCGCCGCGGCGTCCTCGATCGGGTGCGGACCCGGAGAGCCCCTCGGGCGGGCATCTGAGCCTCACGGCCGGTCGATGCGCGGCGCTGCGCCGTCGGCCGTCGGGCCCGCGCGGGTGGCCGTCCGCGGTCGGTTCGGGAGGCGGGTGGCGAGGCCGTCGAGGAGGGTTTCCAGGCCCCAGGTGTAGGTGTGCTCGGGGGAGGAGGCGGCGTTGAACTCGGCGCCTACGGTGGAGCCGACGCGGGCGGAGACGGTGAGGTCGGGGTCGGTCATGACCTGGGTGAGGGCCGGGGTGACGGCCTGCCACCACTCGGCGTCGGACATGCCGGAGTCGGTCTCGGTGCGGGTGGCGGCGCGGTGGGTGCGGGCCGAGCCCGCCACGTGGGTGAGGACCAAGGTGAGGGCGGTGTCCATCTCGACGTCGGACAGGCCGAGGCCGTCGAGGGCGCGGAGTTCGGCCTCGTACTTGCGGGCGGTGTGGGGTCCGAGGTTCGGGCGGGTGGCGTGCACGTCGAGCAGCCACGGGTGGCGCAGGTAGAGGTCCCAGTTGCGGGCGGCGACGTGGCGCAGGGCCTCGCGCCAGCCGTCCCGGTCGGCCGCGGCCCCGACGTCGTCGCCGTAGGCCTCGGCGTGGACGGCGTCGACCATGAGCGCGGTGAGGTCGTCCTTGCCGGGGACGTGCCGGTAGAGCGACATCGCGCCGACGCCCAGGTGGTCGGCGACCCGGCGCATCGAGACCGCGTCCAGGCCCTCGGCGTCGGCCAGTTCCAGCCCGGCCACGATGATCTTCGGCACGCTGAGGCCGGAGCGTCCGGGCGCTGGGTGGTGGCCCCACAGCAGGTAGACGCTGCGAGCCAGGTCCTGGACCGGCGGGCGTGCGGACACCGGGCGGTCTCCTCCGAGCGGGTTGCGTCTTGCGTACACCGTACCCTAGCCTGTCTTGCGTACGCCGTACCCGACGGTGTACGCAGGGGGGGCAGATGGAAATCGCGATAGATCTCGCGAACGTGCGCAAGTCCTACCCGTCCGGTCCCGCGCTGGCCGGACTCGACCTCCGGGTGCCCCGCGGCACCGTCCACGGGCTGCTCGGCCGAAACGGCGCGGGCAAGACCACCGCCGTGCGGATCATGGCCACGCTCCTGCGGCCCGACTCCGGGACCGTCCGCGTCGCCGGGCACGACCCCGTCCGCGAGGGCCGGGCGGTGCGCGCCAGGATCGGGCTCGTCGGCCAGGACGCCGCGGTCGACGAGGAGCTCACCGGACGCCAGAACCTCGTGATGTTCGGGCGGCTGTCCCGGCTCGGCCGCCGCCAGGCCGCGCGCCGGGCCGCCGAGCTGCTGGCGCGGCTCGGCCTCGGCGAGGCGGCCGACCGGGGCGTCGCCGGGTACTCCGGCGGAATGCGGCGCAGGCTCGACCTGGCCGCCGCCCTCGTCGTCGCCCCCGAGGTGCTGTTCGTCGACGAGCCGACCACCGGCCTGGACCCCGCGGCCCGCCGCGAGGTCTGGGACACCGTGCGCGAGCTCGCCGAAGGCGGCACGACCGTTCTGCTCACGACCCAGTACCTGGAGGAGGCCGACGCGCTCGCCGACCGCGTCTCGGTGCTCGCCCGGGGCCGCGTCGTCGCCGAGGGCACGCCCGCCGAGCTGAAGGCCGGGCTCGGCGCGGACGTCCTGCGCCTCGTCCCCCGCGATCCCGCCGACGCGGCCCGCGTCGCCGACCTGGCCCGGCCCTTCGCCTCGGGGGAGGTCGACTCCTGCGGGGAGGCGGTCCGGGTCCCCGTCGCCGACCGGGCCCCGGCGCTCCTGGCCACCGCGGCGGCCTTGCACGCCGCGGGCGTCGCCCTCGCCGACATCGAGGTCCGCACGCCCACGCTCGACGAGGCGTTCCTGCGGATCGTCGGCGACGCCGACGCGAGTGCCGACCCGAGTGCCGACGCGAACGCCGACGCCGCGAAGGGAGCCTGACATGACCGCCATGACCGTCGAAGCACGCGCCCTGCTCGCCGACAGCCGCACCCTGGCCGGGCGCCAGCTGCTGCACTGGCGCAACCGGCCCGGCGCCAAGGTGTTCGGGTGGCTGTTCCCCGTCCTGCTCATGGGCATGTTCACCGCGCTGCTCGGCGGTGCGGTCGGGGGTGCCACCGGCGGCTCCTACCTGGAGTTCGTGATGCCCGGCGTGCTCACGATGACCGTGTTCTTCGGCCTGGAGGGCACCATGCTCGGCGTCGCCTCCGACGCGGCCCGCGGCGTCAGCGACAGGCTCCGGTCCCTTCCGGTGAGCGGCCTCGCCGTCGTCGCCGGGCGCTCCGCGGCGGACCTGCTCGACTCCGTGATCGCCGTCGCCGTCGTCACCGCGACGGGCCTGGCGTTCGGGTGGCGGCCCGATACCTCGTGGGGGGCGGTCGCCGCGGCGGCCGGGCTGCTGCTCCTGCTGCGGGCGGCGATGCTCAGCGCCGGGGTGTGGCTCGGGCTGCGCGCGGGCGACCCGCAGACCGTCCAGACGGTGCAGGTCGCGGTGTGGCCCGTGCTGTTCCTCTCGGGGGTGTTCATCGACACCGCGACCATGCCGGGCTGGCTCGCCGCCGTCGCCGACGCCAACCCGCTGTCGGCGACGGCGGCGGCCCTGCGGGACCTGCTCGGCGCGCCCGCGGCGGGCGGCACCTCGTGGTCCGCCGACCACGCCGGAGTCCTGGCCGTCGTGGGCCCGGTGGCGCTGACCGCGCTGTTCGCCCCGCTCGCGGCCACCGCCTGGCGCGCCTCCTCCCGCTGATCCCGGGGTGCCGCGCGGGCGGGCCCGCCCGCGCGGGGTGGCCGACCAAGGTCACAGTCGTGCAGCCGGGTGGGCGCGCGGACGGTTCTGCGCGTCTAAAAGGTCGCGGTGCACACCCCCTGCGGCGGTCCTCCCACATCCGGCCGTCGCCACCGAGAATGGAGCGGCATTGAGATACTTGAAGGGGATCGGCGCGGTCGTCGCGCTCGTCGTCGCGGCCATGGTGCTCAGCGGATGCTCGGCCAGCATCGCGCCCGATCAGAAGGGGCTGGAGTACAACGCCGGTCCCTTCTCCTCGACCGAGTTCGACGACTGCGGAAGCGGGCGGATCTGGCACGGGCCCGCGGACAAGGTCTTCGCCTACCCCGTCGGGCAGCGGACGTACAAGTTCGGCAACAAGGGCGAGAGCGACGCCCTGAAGGTCGTCTCCCGGGACGACCTGGAGCTGACCGTCGAGGGCGTCGCCACGTTCTCTCTCAACGACTCCTGCGACACGCTGCGCAAGTTCCACGAGGAGATCGGCCTGAAGTACGAGGCCTACGAGGAGGAGGGCTGGTCGGAGATGCTGCGCACCTACATAGGCGCGCCGCTCGACCGCGCGCTGGACGAGGTGTCGAAGAAGTACCCGTGGCAGGACCTTTACTCCGACCCCGAGACCAAGCGCAAGTGGGAGACCGAGGTGGGCGCCGCGGTGGCCGCCCAGGTCAACGCGACCGCAGGCGACAACTTCTTCTGCGCCCCCACCTACACCGGCAGCGGTGACTGCGGAGCCTTCCTGCTCACCCTCCAGCAGCCCGTCCCGCCGGACAACGTGCGCAACGCCCTCGCCGCGGCCCAGCAGGCCATCGAGGACAACAACACCCAGGAGAACCGCAACAAGCAGATCAAGACCGAGATCCAGGCGCTCAAGGAGCTCGTGAAGGTCCTCGGCCCGAACGGCGCGGTCCTCTACCAGGCCATCAAGGACGGCCGCATCAGCGTCGTCCCCGTCCCCCAGGGCGGCAACCTCAACATCACCCCGTAACCCCGCGTACCGCCCGCCGCGGCACCCGCGCGGCGGGCGGCCTCACCTCTCCTTCCCGAACAGCCGGACGGTCCTGTCGCGGTAGGTCGTCACGGCGAGCATCGCCGCCCTCGGGTGGAACGCCACGGCGGTGGCGTCCGGGACGTCGAGACCGCCCAGTTCCGTCCCCGACGCCGCCGCGAACAGCCGGACCGGCCCTTCGCCGCAGGCCGTGGCGAGGGTCGCGCCGTCGGGCGAGAAGGCCAGGTCGTGGACGACGCCCGCGTGCCGCAGCGTGCGGACCCGGCGCCGCGTGGCGACGTGCCAGAGCCCTACGGTGTGGTCCTCCGACGCCGTCGCGACGAGGCTCCCGTCAGGGCTGAACTCGATCGCGCGGACCGCCTTCGTGTGCCCGGACAGCGGCCTGCCGGTCACCCGGTAGGTCGCCAGCGACCTGAGGTCGACGACGGGGCCCGCCGAGGTGGCGTACAGCCGTTCGGTCGGGTGGACGGCGACCTGCGAGTACCCGGGGTGCCCGCCGATGCCCCGGGTGAGGTTCAGCCGCACGCCGTCGCCGACGCGGAACACCGCGGCCTCGCCGAGGTCGTCGCCCGACACCAGGGTCCCGCTGTCGGCGGAGAAGGCCAGCGAGCGCACGCCGGAGCCCGTCCGAAGGGTCCGGACGCGACCCAGCGTCGTCGCGTCCAGCAGCCGGATCTCGGCGCCGCCGCCGATCGCGAGAAGGCGTCCGTCCGGGCTGTACTCCACGGCCCACACCCACGCGGAGTGGCGTCTGAGGCCCGGGATCGCCTTGCGGGTCGTGGTGTTCCACGCGCGGGCCCGCAACCCCTCGCCTCCGGCGACCGCGAACGCGCGCCCGTTCCTGCTGAACGCCACGCCCCTGCCCGCGAACTCGAGCGCCGGGATCTCCGCGATCTGGCGCAGGCCCGCGTACGAGCGTCCCGGGACGCCGGGAGGCGGCGGCGCGGACGACGTGGTGTCGCCCGGCGCCGTGCCGCCGGACCGCCCCCGGTCGATGAGGACCGAGGCCCCGCCTGCGGTGAGGACCGCGCCCACCGCGGTCGCGCCGGCGACCAGGACCTTGCGCCGGTCGAGCGGCGCGGACACCGGGTCGGCGGTGCGGGCCGCGAGGATCGCCGCCAGCCGCGCGGCGGTGTCGTCGAGCGAGGCCCGCTTCTCCGGGTCGCGCCTGAGCAACGCCCTGACGACGGGGGTGAACTCGGGGGACCTGGCGCATCGGACGCGGCGGCGCCCGGCGACCTGGGCGAGGACCTTCTCGTAGGACGTGCCGAACGGGGGGCGTCCCTCGACCATGTGGAACAGGGTGGCGCCGAGCGACCACAGGTCGGTCGCCCCGGTCACCGGCCCGCCGTGCAGCTGCTCGGGCGACCTGTAGGCGGGGGTGCCCATCACCCGGCCGAGCGAGGTCGTGGCCGGCTCGTCGTCGAGGTGGGCGATCCCGAAGTCGGTGAGCCTGGCCCGGGGCTCGTCGTCCTCGCGCCCGGGGTCGGGGAGCCGGTTCAGGATGCTGGAGGGCTTGACGTCCCGGTGGACGACGCCCATGCCGTGGCAGTACTCCAGCGCGCGCACCACATCGAGGCCGATGCGGGCGGCCTCGGCCGGATCGAGCGGGTTCTCCCTGATCAGGGACGCCACGGTGGGGCCTTCGACGTACTCCATGCTGATCCAGCAGGCGCCGTCCTCGATGAAGGCGTCGTAGACCGGCACGACGTTCTCGTGCGTCATGCGGCCCGCCGCCTTGGTCTCGCGGTGGATCCGCTCGCGCAGCCGGTCGCGGACGCCGGGGGAGAGGTCCGCGGGGATCTCGATCCGCTTGAGCGCCTCGCGCCGGTCGAGCGCCGGATGGGCGGCCAGCCAGACCTGCCCCGTCCCGCCCTCGCCGAGGAGGCGCAGCCGCTGGTAGCGATCGGTGATCAGGGGGTTCTTCTCGGTCACAGACGCACTGTAGTCGCAGCTTTACCGAGAGAGAGGGGAAATATGCGGACCGGTCGGGCCGGGCGCCGCCGCGGAGCGGTCAGGCGAGGGTGGCCGCCACGACGAAGGTGAGGTCGCCGAAGCCCAGCTGGTCGCCGGGGCGGACGGCGACGGGGCCGGTGAGGCGCCAGCCGTTGAGGCGGGTGCCGTTCATGGAGCCGAGGTCGCTGACGATCCAGCCGTCCTCGTTCGCCCGGATCTCGGCGTGGAAGCGGGAGACCGTCAGGTCCGTCAGGACGAAGTGGCAGCCGGGGGCGCGGCCGACGAGCACGCGGGGCTGCTGGGAGCCGGGGAGGATGAAGCGGGGCAGGCGGGGGGCCCGCCAGGCCGACTCCACCCGGGCGGTCGCGGCCGACAGCGACGACACGAGGCCGGTCAGCCGATCGACGACGCGGTTGCGCGGGGGCAGGTCGTGCAGCAGCTCCGCGAGCTCGGCCTCGTTGCGCGCCCTGAGCGCGCGTTCGACCCGCTGCTCGTAGGTGCCCTGCGACATGCGCCCCTCGACGAGCCTGTCGCGCAGCTCCTCGATCACCCTGTCCCGGCGGGTGTCGGAGGCCCGTACCGGGAATGCGGGCGGTCCGTCCATGAACGCGAGTATCCAGATCAATTCCCGCGATGTCCAGCGACCGCCCGCCTCCGGTTCACCGGCTCAGCAGGTCGCGGGCGATGTGCGTGATCTGAAGCTCGTCGGTGCCCGCGTAGATCTGGAAGACCTTCGCGTCGCGGGCGAGCTGCTCGACCCGGTACTCGGCGATGTAGCCGTTGCCGCCGAAGAGCTGGACGGCCTCCATGGCCACCTCGGACGCGGCCTGCGCGGAGTACAGCTTCATCGCGCTCGCCTCGGCCAGGGTCGGGTTCCGGCCCGCCTTGGCCAGCTCGATGTGCCGGAAGACCATGTTCTGGACGTTGATGCGCGCGACCTCCATCTTGGCCAGCTTGAGCTGGATGAGCTGGTAGTCGCCGATCGGCTTGCCCCACGCCACGCGGGACTTGGCGTAGTCGATGGACAGCCGCAGGCACTCCTCGATGACGCCGAGGGACATCGCCGCGACGCCCGCGCGCTCGGTGGTGAAGTTCTGCTTGGCCGACTCCTTGCCGCTGCCGCCGCCCGACAGCAGCCGGTCCCGGCCGACCTTGACGTCCTGGAGGAACAGCTCGCCGGTGGGGGAGGAGTGGCAGCCCATCTTGCGCAGCGGCTTGGACTGGACGAGGCCGTCCATGCCCTTGTCGAGCACGAAGCAGAGGATCTCGCGCTCGCGCATCGGACGGCCGTCGTCGAGCTTGGCGTAGAAGACGATCGTGTCGGCGTCGGGGCCGTTGGTGATGAAGGTCTTGTTGCCGTTGAGGAGCCAGCCGTCGCCGTCGACACGGGCCGAGGCCTTCATGCCGCCGAACGCGTCGGAGCCGGAGTCGGGCTCGGTGATGGCCCACGCGCCGACCTTGTCGAAGGTGAGCAGGTCGCGGCCCCAGCGCTCCTTCTGCTCGACGGTCCCGCGCTTCATGATCGTGCCGGCGGCCAGGCCGAGGGAGACGCCCATGGCGGTGACGAGGCCGGGGGCGACCTTGCACAGCTCGATGATGGGCAGCATGGTGAAGGAGGCGCCCGCGTCGGGGCCGCCTTCCTTCTTCTCCGGTGCGGGCTCGCCGGCCTTCTCCTTGGCGATGCGCTTGTCGAAGGAGGACGCGGCCATGTCGGCCATGCCGAAGGTCCGGTAGAGGTTCTGGATGATGGGGTACGGGGACACGTCGCCCGAGTCCAGGCCGTCCTGGTGGGGCCGGACCTCCTTGGCCACCCAGTCGCGCACCGCGTCGCGGATCATCAGCTCGTCCGCGGACCACTCGATCATGTGTGCCTTCCTCGGGCTCGTCGTTCCCGCAGCTCAAGCGAGCCGCCGTCGCGCAAGTTAGCGCTTACTGACAGTCTTTCACACTAGGGTCGGGGGATGAGCGTCTACGACCCCTGGCCGAGCGTCCGCCGCTTCGCCGCCCATCTGGACCAGGTGAACGGCACCGGCGACCACGAACGGGCGATGCGACTGGTGAAGCTCACCGAGGAGATCGGCGAGGTGTCGCAGGCGTATATCGGACTCGTTGGCCAGAACCCCCGCAAAGGCAGGACCCACACCCGCGAGGACGTCGCCGCTGAACTGTGCGACGTGGTGATCACCGCGATGGTCGCCCTGTGCTCGTTCTCCGACGACCCCGCCCGCGCCCTCCAGGACAAGATCGAGAAAGTGGACGCCCGGTACATGGAGGCCTGAGGCGAATCACGCCGCACAGGGCGCGCAGGAGCGGGATGATCTGGTCATACCGCGAAAGGAACCCCCTACCCATGACCGACCTCGTGGCCGCGCTCGGCGCGGCCGAGCCCAAGGAACGGCAGGCGCGCCTCATCGACGTCCTCGTCGACGCCTTCGCCCCCCTGATGCGGCGCAGCCCCGCCGAGTTCCGCCGCCGCTTCCGCAAGATGGCCTCCGACCCGTTCGCGTTCTACCGGGGCAGCGCGCCCATCTTCTACGCCGACATCGCCGGCGACGCCGACCCGTGGGCCAACGAGCGGACCTCCCGCGTCTGGATCCAGGGTGACCTGCACGCGCAGAACTTCGGTACGTACATGAGCGACGACGGCGTCTTCACCTTCGACGTCAACGACTTCGACGAGGCCTACATCGGCGCCTTCACCTGGGACGTCAAGCGGTTCGTCGCGAGCCTCGCCCTCCTGGCGTGGAGCAAGGCCATCTCCGACGCCGACATCACGCGCCTCATGGAGACCTACGTCCGCGCCTACGTGGACCAGGTCCGCTTCTACGCCAGGCACGACCCCGACGAGAGGTGGGCGCTCACCCTCGACTCGGCCACCGGGCACGTCTACGACGTCCTCGTCGAAGCCGTCTCCTCCACCCGGGTGGAGCTGCTCAACAGGCACACCGTCGTCGACGGGCACGTGCGCCGCATCCGCGACGGCGCGCACATCCGCCGCCTGGACGAGGCCGAGCGCGCGAGGGTCGAGGAGGCCTACGCCCACTACCTCGACACGATCCCGCAGGACAAGCGCTTCGGCAGCCTCACCTACAAGATCAAGGACGTGGTCGGGGCGTCCGGGTTCGGCATCGGCTCCGCGGGCCTGGCCGCCTACAACATCCTCGTCGAGGGCCACAGCCAGGCCCTGGAGAACGACGTCATCCTCTCGGTCAAGCAGGGCAACGTCGCCGCCCCGTCCCGCGTCGTGCCCGATGAGCGGATCGCCGCCTATTTCGAGCACCACGGCCACCGCACCGCGCTGTCCCGCAGGGCGCTCCAGGCCAACTCCGACCCCTGGCTCGGCCACACCGAGATCGACGGCGTCGGCTTCGTCGTCCAGGAGTTCTCGCCGTACGAGGCGGACCTCGACTGGGGCTCGCTCACCGAGCCCGACGAGATGATCACCCTCCTGGACGACCTGGGCCGTGCCACCGCGAAGATCCACTGCGTGTCGGACAGCGACTCCGACCACACCCTCGTGCCCTTCCAGGTCGAGGACGCCATCGACAAGGCCATCGGCGACGACGAGTCCGCCTTCGTCGCGGCGATGGTCGCCTTCGGCCACGGCTACGCCGAGATCGTCCGCCACGACCACGCCCTGTTCGTCGACGCCTTCCGCGAGGGCCTCATCCCCGGCCTCCAGCCCTCCGCCGACGCCTGACCACGACGGCCCTTACGGCCGGGACCCCATGGTCTCGGCCGGGGGCGGCGCTCAAGGAGCGTCGGGGAGCCAGTCGCGGGAAGGGGAGTGGTCCAGCCAGCGCCGGTCGCGGGCGCCCGAGGCGCACGCGGCGGCCAGCGCCGGCAGGCCGGGGTGGGCAGACCCGGCGGGGAACAGCAGCGACCAGGCGTACAGGGGCGTGGGCTCGACCAGGGGCACGGAGCGCAGCGCGGAGGTCCGCGGCAGGGGGAGGTCGGCGGGCAGGAGGGCGAAGCGGTCCGGATGGGCCGCCAGCCCGGCGAGATAGGGGGACAGCCCGAGGTTGGTGCCCTCGGCCCGGCGCCGGACGCCGAAGCGCTCGGCGAAGCGGTGCAGGAAGTCGAGGCGGTCCAGCGCGGCGGGCGCCCACAGGACGCCGTCGCGGAGCTGCTCGGGCCGCAGTGCGGGCTCGTCGGCCAGCGGATGGGCGCGGCTCAGCACCGCGTCGACGGGTTCGAGGCGGACCAGCCGGTGGGCCAGCCCGGCGGGCAGCGGCGGATGGACCCTGCCGAAGGCCGCGTCGATCTCCCCGTGCAGCAGCGCCGCGGTCACCGACGGCAGGTCGCGGCCGTGCCCCAGCACCAGCACGGGCGCCTCGGTCCGCTCCGCGACCAGCGCGAGCGTCCGCATCGGCGCGAACAGATGGCCCCACACGTCGACGCGCAGGGGCCGGTCGGTCCGCGCGACCGCCGCCACCGCGGCGTCGGCCGCGGTGAGGGTCCGCCTCGCCGGTTCGAGGAACCGCAGTCCCGCGTCGGTGAGCGCCACCCCGTGGCCGCCCCGCTGGAACAGCGAGGTCCCGAGCAGCGACTCGAGCCGGGCGATCCGCTTGGACAGCGCCTGCTGGGACACCGCGAGCGTCGCGGCGGCCCGGCCGAAGTGCAGTTCCTCGGCGGTGCGCACGAACGCGCGCACCTGCGCCAGGTCGAGATCCACCCGCTCACCATAGGCGACAACCGATGGTTGTCGGATATGCCCGGCGGTTGTTGGACCGGAGGGAGGCCGCGCCGCTTCGGTGGTCCCCATGCGAAGACTGATCCCCACGGGAGACGCGGCACGGCCCGTCGCGTTCACCGAAGCACCCCGGCCCGTCCCCGGGCCCGGCGAGGCGCTCGTCAAGGTCGAGGCGTTCGCGCCGAACCGCGGCGAGACCTTCCTGCTGGAGCGGCCCGAGCCCGGATTCCTGCCGGGCAAGGACCTCGCGGGGCTCGTCGTGCGGCCCGCCGCCGACGGCTCGGGACCCGAGGCCGGTGCCCGGGTCGTCGGGCACCCTCCGTACGGCGGCTGGGCCGAGTACGCCGCGGCGCCGACCCACTCGCTGGCCGTGCTCCCCGACGGCGTCGACGATGTGCGGGCGGCGGCCCTGCCGCTGGCCGGGATCACCGCCCTGCGGCTGCTGCGCGCGGCGGGCTCCCTGACCGGCCTGCGGGTGCTGCTCACCGGCGCCTCGGGCGGCGTCGGGCACTACGTCACCGAACTCGCGGCCGCGGCCGGGGCGGGGGTGACCGCGGTGACGGCCACCCCCGAGCGCGGCGCGCGGCTCCTCGAGTTCGGCGCGGCGCGGGTGGCGCACGACGTCGCGAAGGCGGACGGCCCGTTCGACGTCGTCCTGGAGTCCACCGGCGGGCCGCACCTGGCGGCGGCCCTCGCCCGCACGCGTCCGGGCGGCCTGCTCGTCTGGTTCGGCCAGGCCTCCCGCACCCCGGCGGCCCTCGACTTCTTCGACCTCCTCGGCGGCCCGGAGCGCGTCATGATCCAGCACTTCCACTACGCGGGAGCCCCCTACGGCGCCGACCTCGGGACGCTGGTCCGGCTCGTCGCCGAGGGAAGGCTGCATCCCGAGATCGGCCGGACCGACGACTGGTCGGACAGCGCGCGCGTCCTGGTGGACCTGCGCGAACGCCGGATCCGCGGCAAGGCGGTCCTGACGACGGGGGACGCCCGATGAGCGCCGCGGAGTTCGCCGCCATGCAGTGGACGCGCGCCACCGGCGTGGGTCTCGATCCGCACGAGTACCAGCAGGTCACCGGGAACCTGGCGGACCCGGCCGACTGGACCCCGGCGTTCGTGCGCGCCGCGCGCGGTCACCTCGCCCGCGCCGAGGCGGCCGGGTCCCCGCCGTCGGCGGGCGCGCACCTGCGCACCGCGGCCCGCTGGTTCCACATGGCCACCCTCGCGCCCCTCTGGACGGCGGGCGTCGGGGAGGCGGCGGCCGAGGCGGACGCGGCGCTGGCGGCGGCGCTGGCGCTGCTGGAGCCGGCGGCCCGGCGGATCGAGGGCGACGGGTTCACCGGCTGGCTGCGCGGGCCCGCCGACGCGGCCGCGACGGTGGTCGTCGTGCCGGGGCTGGACTCGGCGAAGGAGGAGTTCCTCGACGTGGCCGACGCGCTGCTCGCCCGGGGGCTCGCGGTGTTCGCGATGGACGGCCCGGGCCAGGGCGTCCTCGCGGCGGATACGACGGTCCAGGCCGACTGCCACCGGGTCGTCGGCCGCGTCCTCGACGCGCTCGGCGCCGAGCGCGCCGGGGCGGTCGGCCTCAGCCTCGGCGGCTACTACGCGGCCGAGACCGCGGCGCGCGAACCCAGGATCGCCGCGGCCGCGACCGTCAGCGGCCCCTTCCGGCTCGACTGGGACGACCTGCCGGCCTTCCTCCAGGGCGTCCTGGCCCGGCGCGCGGGCGGGGAGGCGGAGGCCGCGGAGTTCGCCCGCAGGATCGACCTGGCGGAGCTCGCGCCCCGGATCACCGCCCCGCTGCTGGTCGTCGACGGCGGCCGGGACGTCGTCCCCGGCGTGACGAACGGGGCGGTGCTGGCCGGGGCCGCCCCGCGCGGCGAGTACCTGTGCGTCCCGCACGGTGACCACCTCCTCGGCAATGCCCGCCCCGACTGGCTGCCCCAGCTGGCCGACTGGATCACCCGGGCGCTCACCGGAGCGCCGAAATGAACCGCCGCACTGGTAGGAAGCCTGACTTCGAGTCCGTATTCTGAGACGCCTCCGGAGTCTTCGCAGGCCCCGTCCGCATCACGCGGGCGGGGTCTTCGTCATGTGCGGGAAACACGGCGCGGGCGGCTCTGTCACGGGTTGGTTGCGAACGTGTCGGAGGGATGTACGCGCGCTTGACGGTCGGCCGATCGGGATCTACCTTCACCTCAATGATTAGGACACTTTCCTAATAGTTAATCTTCCGGGTGTGAGAGGAGGCAGGTCATGAGCGCGCACGTACCGGGCACACCGCAGCTGCTGCGCGCCATCAACGACCAGGCGGCCCTCCGCGCCCTCCTGGAACACGGGCCCCTCACCCGGCCCGAACTCGGCGACCTCATCGGCCTGTCCAAGCCGACCGCGCACCAGCTCCTCACCCGCCTGCGGGACTCCGGGCTCGTCGTGCGGGAGGGACGGCGAGGGGGAGGCCCCGGCCCGACCGCCGAGGAGTACGGCATCAACCCGTCCGCCGCGCACGTGTGCGGCCTCGACATCACCCCCGGCCGGATCGAGGCGGTCGTCGCCGGGCTCACCGGCCAGACCGTCGGCCGGTTCCGGCTGCCCAGCCCGTCGCGCGCCGGGGGCAAGGCCGCCGCCGAGGTGTCCACCGCCGTCACCGGGGCGTGCGCCGCGGCCGGAATCGACGTGCGCGGCCTCTCCCGGGTCGTCGTCGGCGTCCAGGGCGTCGTCGAACCCGGGACCGGCCGCCTCGGCTACTCCCGTCACCTGCCCGGCTGGCGCATCCCCGACCTCGCCGACCGGCTGCGCGCCGCGCTCGGCACCCGCGTCGAGATCGAGAACGACGTCAACCTCGCCGCGCTCGCCGAGGCCGAGCACGGCGTCGCCCGCGGCCACGCCGACTTCGTCGTGCTGTGGGCGGGCGCCGGCCTCGGCATGGCGCTGGTGCTGGGCGGCCGGCTGCACCGGGGCGCGGGCGGCGGCGCGGGGGAGATCGGCTTCATGCCGGTGCCCGGCGCGCCCACCGCCCGCGAGACCGGCCGGTTCGCCCCGCACGGGCTCCAGGCGCTCACCGCGGGCGCGGCCGTGCGGACCGTCCTGCGCTCGCACGGCTTCCGCGGCACCGACGCCGCCTCCGCGGTCCGCGCCGCGGCCGCGCGCGAACACGACCCCGCCGGACGCGACGCGCTCCGCGACGTCGCCGTCCGCCTCGCCACCGGACTCGCCTCCGTCACCGCGCTCCTCGACCCCGCCCTCGTCGTCCTCACCGGCGACGTGCTGATGGCCGGGGGAGAGGCGCTGCGCCGCCACCTCGAACACGAACTGCACCGGCTGACCATCCCCCGGCCGCCGCTGCGCCTGTCCACCGTCGGACCCGACCCGGTCCTCACCGGCGCGGTCGAACACGGGCTCACGCTCACCCGCGACGAGCTCTTCGCCTCGACCGTGCCGCCATGAACGCGCGGCGACCCCGCGTGACCCCGCATCCCTTGCCCCTGTCCCGTCCTCTTTTCCCCCTAGGGAGACAGCACTCATGACCGAGATCACCGGCCTCCTTCGCCGCGACGTCCTGAAGCGGCTCGGCCTCGTGGCCGTAGCCGCGCCCGGCCTGTCCCTGCTGAGCGCGTGCGCGACCGGCGGCGGCAGCGAGGAGGGCGGCACCGACGTCGCCTCCGACGGCGACGCCAAGAACCCGTTCAAGGTCGACGCGGCCAAGCCGCTCAACGTCGTCATCTTCAAGGGCGGCCTCGGCGACGACTACGCCACCCAGGTCCACGAGCCCATGTACGTCACGGCGTTCCCCGGCGTGAAGATCGAGCACGAGGGCATCGTCGAGATCGGCAAGGCCCTCCAGCCGCGGTTCTCCAGCGGCACCGACATCCCCGACGTCGTCGCCAACTCCGGCACCGACCTCATGGACACCGGCGCCCTCGCCGAGGCCGGCCACCTCCAGGACCTCACCGCCCTGTGGGACGCCCCCTCGGTCGACGACCCCGCCAAGAAGGTCCGCGACACCATCATGCCGGGCGCGGTCGAGGCCGGCCTCGTCGCGGGCAAGCCGTACCTGCTCCCGTACGTGTCCACCACCTACGGCCTCTGGTACGACGCCGAGCTGTTCAAGGCCAAGGGCTGGACCCCGCCGAAGACCTTCGAGGAGTTCAAGACCCTCGCCGAGACGATCAAGGCCGCGGGCCTCACCCCGTTCGCCTACGCGGGCAAGAACGCCTCCTACTACGCCTACTGGATGATCCTCATCTCGGCGGCGAAGATCGGCGGCAACAAGGTCCTGCTGGACATCGACAACCTCGTCGACGGCGCCTGGACGAACCCGGCCGTCGAGCAGGCCGCGGCCGCGTGGGCCGAGATCAACACCAAGTACTCCGACAAGTCCTTCGAGGGACTCATCCACACCGAGGTCCAGACCCAGCAGAACCAGGGCAAGATCGCCTTCTACCCGTCCGGTTCCTGGCTGGAGAACGAGCAGGCCCCGTCCACCCCGAAGACGTTCAAGTACGGGCTCGCCCCGACCCCGTCCGTCAGCTCCGCCGACGCGATGCCCTATGAGGCCGTCCGGGTCGCGGCGGGCGAGTACTACTTCGTGTCGGCCAAGGGTGAGAACCCGCAGGGCGGCATGGAGTACTTCCGCCAGATGCTGTCGAAGGCCGGCGCGAAGGGCTTCACCGAGAAGTCCGGCTCGCTCACCATCGTGAACGGCGCCGCCGAGGGCCTCACCCTCTCGCCCGGCCTCACCTCGGTGTTCGCCGCCCAGCAGGCCGCGGGGCAGAACGTGGTCACCACGAGCCTGTTCGAGAACTGGTACAAGGAGCTGGAGACCGAGCTCCGCCGCCAGACCAACAACCTCATGTACGGCCGCAACGACGCCAAGACGTTCTGCGCGGAGATGCAGAAGGCGGCCGACAAGGCCAAGGAGGACGCCGGCGCCGACATCCAGACCCGGGCGTCCTGACCTTATCCCCCCTGAGATCACGCCCAGATTCCGGAGAACCAGCCATGCGGCAGGGTAGATATCCCTTCATCATCGGGTTCCTCGCGATCCCGGTGGTCCTGTACGCCGTCTTCGTGATCGGCCCGTACGTCCAGGCCTTCCAGATCGCGCTCACGAAGTGGAACGGCTACAAGGCGCCCGAGTACGTCGGACTGAAGAACTTCCGAGACCTCTTCGAGGACGAGGCGTTCACCTCGGCGCTCTGGCACCACCTGTGGATCCTCATCACCCTGCCGCTGGCGACCCTCGTCATCGCGCTGTTCTTCTCGTTCCTGCTGAACGTCGGCGGGGGCGCGGGCAAGAGCGGCACGATGCGGGGGGTCCGGTTCTCCGGCTTCTACAAGGTGATCTTCTTCCTGCCGCAGGTGCTGGCGGTGGCGATCCTCGGCGTGCTGTTCCAGGCCGTCTACCGGCCGAACGAGAGCGGCATGCTCAACGGCCTGCTCGCCAAGGTCGGGGTCGCCCCCGTCCAGTTCCTCAACGACCCGAAGCTCGCCCTGTGGTCGATCATCGGCGTCGTCGTCTGGCAGGGCGTCGGCTTCTACGTCGTCCTGTTCTCCGCCGGGATGTCCTCCATCCCCAAGGACGTGTTCGAGGCCGCGGCCATCGACGGCGCGGGCAGGTTCACCCTCTTCTTCCGGGTGACGCTCCCGCTGCTGTGGGACACCCTCCAGGTCGGCTGGATCTACCTCGGGATCGCGGCGTTCGACATGTTCGCCATCGTGCAGGTCCTGTCGGTCGACCAGGGCGGCCCCGACAACTCCACCACCGTGGTGGCGCTGGAGATCTACCGCCAGGTCTTCCGCTACTCCGAGCTCGGCTACGCCTCGGCCATGGGCGTCGTCCTGTTCTTCATGACCCTGACCTTCGCGGCGCTCACCCTGCGCGTCACCCGCCGCGAACGCATCGAGTTCTAAGGCCGGCCGATGAAGACCAACGCAGAGACCACGAGCACCGATCTGCCCGCCCTGCCCGCGGACGCGCAGCCCGTTCGGAAGGGCGCCGCTTCCGGCCCGGGCGGAGGCAAGCCCGCCGCCAAGGTGGCGTCCGGGGTGTTCTCCGGGCTGTCCCATGTCGCCCTGGCGGTCTGGGCGCTGCTGGTGATCGTCCCGATCGTGTGGACGTTCGTCGCGGCGTTCAAGACCAACGCCGAGATCTTCGGCGACGCCTGGACGCTGCCGGCCTCCTGGCACTTCGACGCCTGGGGCCGCGCCTGGAGCGACGCGAACATCGGCCGCTACCTGCTGAACAGCGTGTTCGTCGTGACCATCAGCACGTTCCTGACGATGCTGCTCGGCGCGATGGCCGCCTACGTCCTCGCGCGGTACGAGTTCCGCGGCAGCAAGCTCATCTACTTCATGTTCGTGTCCGGGATGATGTTCCCGGTCTTCCTCGCCCTGGTCCCGCTGTTCAAGGTCGTGCAGAACCTGCACGTGCACAACACCTACCAGGGCCTCATCCTCGTGTACGTCGCCTACTCGCTGCCGTTCACCGTGTTCTTCCTGACCGCGTTCTTCCGGACCCTGCCGACGTCGGTGGCCGAGGCCGCCTTCATCGACGGCGCGGGCCACATGCGCACGTTCTTCCAGATCATGATGCCGATGGCCCGCCCCGGCCTCGTCTCCATCACGATCTTCAACGTGATCGGCCAGTGGAACCAGTACCTGCTCCCGATCATCATCGTCCCCGCCGACCAGGACAAATGGGTCCTCCCGCAGGCCATCGCCACCATCAGCACCTCGGCCGGCTACCGCCAGGACTGGCCCGCCCTGATGGCCGCCCTCAGCATGGCCATCATCCCGGTGATCATCGTCTACATCATCTTCCAGCGCCAGATCCAGGCCGGCCTCACCGCCGGCGCCGTCAAGTAGCCCTGACGACGACCGCTCCTTCGCGGCCCCGTGCCCCCGGACAGGACGGCATGGGGCCGCCGCCTCGGGCCGATGACCGGGCACGTCATCACCGGCGGCTCAGAGCACCGGTGGCTGCTGCGACGCCGCGAGTGCCGCGCCATGGGCCCGCCCGACGGAACCGACTTGGGCGGGGTCCGACCTTCGCAGGACGAACAGCGTCGCGAGCGCGAGCACACTCGGGCCGGCCAGCATGGCGGCGAGCCAAGGCTGGTCGTTGATGCCGACGATGACGGCTCCCGTGAGCATGCCGACGGCGATGAGGAAGCCCGTGATCAGACCCGCCATGTAGAGGCGGTGGGTCCTCTGCTCCGACTCGCGGCGCGCGCCGAGCCTGAGCTCCTCCATCCGGTACTCATGCGCGCGGACGTCCCTGGTCTCGACGGCCCGGACGGCGATCCTCAGATGGCCGACGGGCAACTCCGCCCACTGCTTGGCGATGTCGAACCACTCGTCCGGCCGGGGCTCATCCGGTGTCCGGTTCATCTGGCGGCCCCATGGTCGTGCGGCGTCGGGTCGGGTGAAGAATCGGCGGTGTCCTCCGATGGCGGAGGGCCGAGGTCGAGGAAGAACCGGGAGACGTCGGCGGCGAAGGCCGTTGCGGACTCGGCGGAGAGCGCCTGGGCAGGGCCTTCGGCGGTGCTCTGCGCCGAAGGCGCGTCACGCGGCGTCGCCCGCTCCTGCCGAAGAGGAGCCTCGGGCCGCTGGACGCGTCCTTCGATGGGCCACCGGGATCCGACCGGCAGGGGTTCTTTCAGACCTGATGGTCCCCAGGGTGGGGTGACGGGTTGCCGGCCGGGTCTGCTGAGGAGTAGTGCTTGGCGGGCGACGGCCATGAGGTTGAGCAGTTGGGTGCGGCGGGTGGTGAAGAAGTCGGTTTCGATGACTCCGGCGTCCAGGCGTTTGTGGAGCAGGACGAGTTCGGTGGCGCCCAGTTGGTAGTCCGACATGGCGCGGGCTGCGCCTTTGCCGCCGACTTTTCTGGCCCAGCGGCGGGCGTCGCGGCGGCGCTGGATGTGGCCGAGCATGACGATGTCCTGTGGTGAGACCAGGCCGGTCGGGACGTAGGCGGGCAGGTGCCTGCCGATCTGGTGCACCAGCGCGCGGCGTTCGAAGAAGACCAGTGTCAGCAGTACCAGCAGCAGGCAGAAGTCCAGCACGTACACGACCGCGAGGCCCCTGACCCCGTAGGCCGCCGCGCCGTTCCACAGCGCGTGCAGCAGGATCGCTCCCGCCAGCCCCGCCATGACGGCCGGGATCCGCCCGCGCCGGTGGTTGGCCGCCCACGCCACGCCCAGGCCCGTCATCGCGGTGAACAGGGGGTGGCCGAGGGGGGAGATCAGCCCCCGGAGGATGAACACGGCCTCCAGACGGCCCTGGCCCCCGGCGTCGATGGCCTGCATGTAGTAGGAGATGTTCTCCATCATCGCGAAGCCGAGCGCGACCATCGCGGCGTAGACGATCCCGTCGGTGATCCCATCGATCTCGTTGCGCCGGAACCACAGCAGCACGAACAGGACCGCGCCCTTCAACGACTCCTCGATGACCGGAGCGCCCACCGTCGCGGTCCACACCAGGCCCTTGTCGTCGCCGAAGAAAGACACGGAGGCGAAGCTGTAGCCCAAGGTGTTCAAGATCAGCCCACCGACCGCCGCCGCGCCCGCGCCCCACAGGAACGCGGACACCAGGCCTCTGACGGGCTTGGGTTCGAGTCTGTCGAGCAGCAGGACCGCCGACAGCAGGATCGGCACCGGCAGCAGGGCCAGCGCGAGCCCGACGAAGAAGGTGCCTCCATCGCCGAGGAAGGCGAAGACCGCGAGCGCGGCGAGGGCGCAGGTCGAGGTGACGACCATCCCGACGATCAACTTCAGCGAAGGACGGCCGGGGGTCCGGCCGTCCAGGATCGCCTGGGGATCGAGCGTCGTCATCCTGCTCATGGTAGGACGCCGTTCGAGGGCGAATCAGAGCCATTCATGAATTTCGCGATTTAGCCGGTTTCGGGCAATATCAAGCCGATGTTTCGGCTCATGGGAAAGGGCCTGCGGCCTCTTCCCCGGATCAGGGGCGGGAGATGCGGTGGTGGGCGAAGGCGCGGATGGACTGGAGGTCCTCGCGGTAGGTGGGGGAGTCGGAGCGGGGGGCGGGGAGGCGGTAGGCGGAGCCGTCCTTGAGGTGGAGGGCGGGGACGTGGAGGACGCCTGAGGCCTGGGCATAGGAGCCCTCGCCGAAGCCGGAGACCGTGGGCCAGGCGGCGGAGCGGGCGCGGAACATGCGGGAGGAGACGCCCTCGGCGTCGAGACGCAGGTACATGCGGCGCAGCAGCCGGTGGAGGAAGGCGGTGAAGGCCGCGCCGATGAGGAGCATGATCCCGAGCGTCGCCACCGATCCGTCGACGACGGCGAAGAGCAGGCCGACCCCTGCGCAGAGCTCGACGGGCAGGAGCACCGGCTTCCAGAACTGCTTGCCGGTCAGGCGGAATTCGAGGGACGAGGGGACTTCGGTCACGGTGATCACTCCGGAGAAGGAGGCGCTTTTCCGGAGGATCGCACGGGAAAGGAAGGCGTGTCGCCGCCTCCCGGAGGAGACGGGACGGTGCTCCCAGAAAGGGGGGACGGTCAGCGGCCGAAGCGCGAGCGGATGCCCCAGGCGGTGACGCGGAGCATGGACTCCGCGATCACCGAGCTGTTCATCTTGCTGGAGCCGTGCACCCGGTCGACGAAGGTGATCGGGACCTCGGCCACGCGCAGGCCCGCCCGGTGGGCGCGCAGCGCGAGATCGACCTGGAAGCAGTAGCCGCGCGAGTCGACGTCCTCCAGGTCCAGCTTCTCCAGGGTCTCGCGGCGGAAGGCGCGGTAGCCGCCCGTGGCGTCGTGCAGGGGCATGCCGAGCATGAGGCGGGCGTAGGTGTTGGCGCTCCGGGAGAGGATCTCGCGGCGCTTCGGCCAGTTCTCGACCTCGCCGCCGGGCACCCAGCGGGCGCCGATCACCAGGTCGGCCTCTTCCAGCGCCTCCAGCAGCCGGGGGAGCTGCTCGGGCTGGTGGGAGCCGTCGGCGTCCATCTCGACCATGATGTCGTAGCCGTGCTCGATCGCCCACCGGAAACCGGCGAGGTAGGCGGCGCCCAGGCCGTTCTTGGCCGTGCGGTGCAGCACGTGGACGTGGTCGTCGGCCGCGGCGAGCTCGTCGGCGAGGAGGCCGGTGCCGTCGGGGCTGTCGTCGTCGACCACCAGCAGGTCGGCGCCGGGCACCGCGGCCCGGACCCGCGCGGTGATCAGGGGGAGGTTGTCCCGCTCGTTGTACGTCGGAATGATCACGACGATCGCGTTCATGCTGCCTCTCCGGGGCCTGTTCTCGAGGCCCGCCTCCGCGCGGTGAGCGCCAGGCCCACCCCGGCGACGCCGACCAGAGCGAGCAGCCATTCGGGCAGCCCGCCGAGGCGGTCACTGATGGTAACCGAGGTGCGGAGCGGCACGGAGGCCACCTGCACATCGGGGGTGAATTCGCGGGACCGGTCGATCAGGGTGCCGTCGGGGGCGACGATCGCGCTGATCCCGCTGGTGGCCGCGACGAGCACCGTCCGGTCGTGCTCGACGGCCCGCAGCCGCGACATGGCGAGCTGCTGCCACGGCAGGCTGGTGTGCCCGTAGGTGGCGTTGTTGGTCTGGACGACGAGGATCCGAGCCTCGGCCGCGTCCCGGACGATCCCGTCGTAGGCGACCTCGAAGCAGATGACGTCCCCGACGGGGACGCCGTCCATGACCAGGGTGTTGTCCTGGGTGCCCCGCGCGAAGTCCCGGGGGACCCGGTCGAGCCGAGAGATGATCTTCGTGAGCACGCCGCGGAAGGGGATGTACTCCCCGAACGGGACGGGGTGCCGCTTGGTGTAGTACTCGCCGGGGCCGGTCTCGGGGTCCCAGGCGATCCCCCGGTTCTCGACCATGGTCCCGTCGGGGGTCGAGGTGAGCGCCCCGACCAGGACGGGGGCGCCGACCTCCTTGACGACGGCGTCGATCAGCGCGCGGGCCTCGGGGTCGTTGTAGGGGTCGAGGTCGCTCGCGTTCTCCGGCCAGACGACGAGGTCGGGCTGGGGCACCTCGCCCGCCTTGACCTGCGCGGCGAGCTCCCGGGTGCGCGCGATGTGGTTGTTGAGCACCGCCTGGCGCTGGCCGAGGAAGTCCATGCCGGACCGCGGCACGTTCCCCTGGATCACGGCCACGGTCGCGCTCTCGCCCGCCGCGGTGCCGGAACCGCCGGTGCCGCCCGAGCCGGTCGGCACCCCGAGGCCGACCAGCGGGACGGCCAGGGCCCCGGCGACGGCCAGGGCGGCCGTCCGCAGGCCCTTGGCCGCCGCGGCGAGGACCGCGAAGGCGAGCAGGGTCCCGGTGAGGGCCGTGGCGAAGGAGACGAGGGGGGCGCCGCCGAGCGCGGCGAACGCGGTGTAGGGGGTGTCGGTCTGGGAGAACGCCAGCCGGGCCCAGGGGAAGCCGCCGAGCGGCACCCGGCCGCGCACCAGCTCCTGGGCGACCCACAGTCCGGCCACCCAGAGCGGCCACAGGCGGGTCTTGGAGACGTAGGCCATCGCCGCGCCCATGGGCGCGAAGTAGAGCGCCTCGGTGAGGCTCAGCCCCAGCCAGACGTCGGTGCCGATGGGCCGAAGGCCCGGCAGGACCGGGACGAAGAAGAAGAGGCCGCACACCAGGCCGCCCAGCGCGCCCGCCCAGGGGCGCAGGCCCCGCAGCGCCAGCGCCAGGAGCGCCACGCCGACGGGGGCGAGCGGCCAGATGCCGGTGGCGCCGCCCTCATCGGGGCCGAGGACATTGGGCGGGAAGGCGAGGTACATGATCAGGCCGGCGGCCGCGCACAGCGCGATCCGCGGCGCCCGTCGCGGCCCGCCTGCGGCCTGCGGCTCGCGGGGGGCCTCTCGGGACTCGGCCGTCACCGTCTCCTGCGTCACACCATCTCCAGCGTTCCCGGCGCGCCCCGTCGCATGAAAGGTACCGGCAAAGGACGCGGGCCCGGACATCCGTCGGGCCGGACGCGTCCCCACAGGCAGTGGAGGCGGTGTCCGTTGTCTATAGGATGCCCGAGCCCGTCGGGTCCGGTCTGGACCAGACGGCTCAAACTACCGGAATCCATTGCCCTGTCAAACATGAACCAGCAGTTCGGACACCGCACATCATCGGGGATGATGAAGACATGTGGCCGCTGCTTCTTCCGCTTCTGTTCGTCCTCCTGCCGATCATCGAGATCTATGTGATCATCCAGGTCGGCCAGGCGATCGGCGGCTGGTGGACCCTTCTGCTGCTGGTGGCCGAGACCCTTCTCGGCCTCTGGTTCGTCAAGCGCGAGGGCAAGCGCGCGTGGTCGAGCCTCAACGCCACGCTCGCCCAGGGCCGCATGCCGGACCGGGAGCTCGCCGACGGGTTCCTCATCCTCGCGGGCGGCGTCCTGCTGATCGTCCCGGGCTTCGTCACCGACGTCTTCGGGTTCCTGTGCGTCCTGCCCTTCACCCGTCCGCTGGTCCGCAGGGTCCTCATGGTCTGGGCCGAGCGCCGCGCCGCCAGGATCGGCCCGGTGGCGGGCTTTCCCGGCGGGCCGGTGTTCCCCGGTCAGGGTGACGTGATCCGCGGCGAGGTGGTCGACGAGGAGGACGACGGGCCGGGCCAGGGCCCCGTCCAGGGGCAGATCCTGCGCGGCGACGTCCTGCGCGACGACGAGGGCGACGCCGGCTCGGGGCGGCGCTGAACCGGACGGAGCCGCACAGGTCCGGGCGGAGCGCGGAGAAGGCCCGCACCGGGGACTCCGGTACGGGCCTTCCATGATGTCGCGGCTCTTGTCGGTGTTGCTCTGACGGGCTATGCGGTCTTGCGCCGTCCCGCGCGAAGGATCTCCAAGCGCTCGGCGAGGACCTCCTCCAGATCCTCGATCGACCTGCGCTCGAGGAGCATGTCCCAGTGGGTGCGCGGCGGCTTACCCTTTTTGGCGACCGGCACCTCTCCGTCCATCAGGAGGGCGGGGACACCGCAGTTGCGGCAGTCCCAGGTCATCGGCACCTCTACCTCGGCGGCAAGGGTGACGGTGAACTGGTGGCCCTTCGGGCAGGTGTACGACACCTCCTGGCGTGGTGCCAGATCGGTGTTCCGGTCGTTCTCATAGCTCGTCGCCCCGAGCCGGGTGCCGCGAAGTGCGCGCTCTGCCATCGAAAAACGCCTCCCAGACGGCTAGCGGTCCTGCTGTGACCAACGCTGGATACCGCTACAAGATTCCCGCTGGCGGCCTTTCCAACCCTGCCTGTTACGCTCCCGCCCCGCTCCAGAGGCCGCGTCCGGCCATGACCTCCCGCAACGCCTCCAGATCGTCGGTCATGATCCCGTCCACGCCGCTGTCCAGGAGCCTGCCCATCGCGGTCCGGTCGTTGACCGTCCAGGCGTGCACGGCGAGCCCGACGGCATGGGCCTGGGCGACGAACGAGGCGGTCGCGAACGGCAGCGGGCCGAGCACGTGGGGGATCTGGGCGCAGGCGACGCCCTCGGCGGCGATCCGGGCGGCCCGGCCGCCCAGCCGGACCGCGGCGACCCCGCCGGGGCCGAGCGCGGTGCACACGGGCTCGCGGGTGAGCGGCGCGGCCTGGGCCCGCGCGCGGGCGAGGCGGCGGGTGGAGAAGGAGGTGATGCAGACCCGGTCCCAGGCGCCGGTGCGGTGCAGGACGCGGATCAGCGGGGTGATCGCGGGCCGGTCCTTGATGTCGATGTTGAAGCGGACCGCGGGGAAGGCCGCGAGGACGTCCTCCAGCAGGGGGATCGGCTCGGTGCCGTGGATCCGGGCGCGGGCGACGCGCCGGTAGGGCAGTCGCGCGATCTTGCCGGGCTCGCCGGTGACCCGGGTGAGGTCGGCGTCGTGGAAGGCCAGGAGAGCGCCGTCGGCGGTGGCCTGGACGTCGGTCTCGATGTACCGGTAGCCGAGGTCCACCGCGCGCTGGAAGGCCGCCATCGTGTTCTCGGGCGCGCCGAGCGCCCCGCCGCGGTGGGCGAACGCGATGGGGCCGTCGTGGTCGAGGAAGGCGTAGCGCATCTCGCCTCCAGTATGACCCGGCCTTACTACGTCAAGGCGGTCGCCCGGGTAGTGCGGCGAGTCACGGGGACCGCGCTACCCGGCCCATTCGCGGCGGCGGATCTCCGAGAGCGCGACGGCCGTGGCCACCGCGACGTTCAGCGAGCCGACCCGGCCGACCTGCGGGATATAGGCGACGGCGTCGGCCGCGGCGAGCAGGCCGGGGGAGCAGCCGTGGTCCTCGCCCCCGACGGCCAGGCACACGTTCCCGGTGAGGTCGGCCTCGTGCAGGGGGCTCGCGTCGCCCGTCAGCTCCAGCGCGACGATCCTGAACCCGGCCGCGCGGGCCTTCTTGACGGCGTCGCCGACCGTGCCCGCGTGCTCCCAGGGGACGAGCCGGTCGGTGCCGAGCGCGGTCTTCTGCGCGTTCGGGTGGGTGGGCTCGGTGGCGTTGCCCGCCAGCCACAGGTGCTCGACGCCGAACACCGCGGCGGTGCGGAAGATCGAGCCGATGTTGAACGGCTGCGTCACCGACTCCACGAGCAGGCCCAGCCGCCCCTCGGTGGCCCGCCGCCAGGTGCGGTTGAGCCGTTTGACGTCGGTCGCGCGGAGCTGCCGGCGTTCAGGGGTGTTCACGGGCCTGGACCTCCAGGATGCGGTAGGACGAACGGGACGCGAGCCGGGAGGTCGCCAGCCCGGACTCGGTGAGCCAGCGCTGGAGGGAGTCGCTCCCGAGGTGCTTCTGGACGACCAGGTAGGCCCGGCCGTCCGGGGCGAGCCGGGACAGCCACGTCTCCAGGAGCTCGTGCAGGGCGGCCTTGCCGATCCGGATCGGCGGGTTCGACCAGATCACCGCGAAGCGCAGTTCGGGATCGAGCGCCTCGGGCTCGGTGAAGGACACGTTGGCCAGGCCGGCCGCGGCGGCGTTCCGCCCGGCCAGCTCCAGGGCCCGCCGGTTGACGTCGACGCCGTGGACGGTCGCGCCGGGGGCGCGCGCGGCGAGGGTGAGCGCGATCGGCCCGTACCCGCAGCCGACGTCCAGGAGGTGCCCCTCCTGGGGCGGCGGGGGCACCGAGTCGAGCAGGATCCGGGTGCCCGCGTCGACGCGGTCGGGGGAGAACATGCCCCGGTCGGTCTCCAGGCGCAGGTGCAGATCGCGCAGCACCAGGTCGACGGCGGCCGGCCGGCTGGCGGCGCCCGGTTCGGCCGAGAAGTAATGATCCCCCACGGCCGTCAAGCCTAGTGGCGGCGCGGGGCCCGCCCGACCGGCCGGGCCCGTCGTCAGGGCAGGCGGGAGTACCAGGTGAGGGACAGCGCGCCGCCCGCGAGCGCCAGCAGCGCGGCGAGCGCGGTGAACCAGGAGGAGATGTCGCGGCTCTCGGGCCGCCAGCCGAGCGAGGTGCCGATGCTCTCGTAGACCTCCGAGAGCTGGGCGGAGTCCTCGGCCTCGTAGGCGTGCCCGTCGGTCTGCGTCGCCAGCGCCCGCAGGGTC
This sequence comes from Actinocorallia herbida, assembly GCF_003751225.1. Taxonomy (NCBI): domain Bacteria; kingdom Bacillati; phylum Actinomycetota; class Actinomycetes; order Streptosporangiales; family Thermomonosporaceae; genus Actinocorallia; species Actinocorallia herbida. The sequence continues at coordinate 6,543,761 of NZ_RJKE01000001.1, read as the reverse complement.
GCCTTGTTGACGTCGACGGTCGTCGTCTCGCCCTCGATCGTCACCGTGCCGTAGGGGGTGCCGAACGCGATCGTGGAGACCGGGATGCTCGCCGCCCGGGAGGCGTTGACGGCCGAGGCGACCGACCGCCCGTAGGTGTTGTCGCCGTCGGACAGCAGGACGATGTGGGCGGGCGGCGGGTCCGAGCCGTTGCCCGCGTCGAAGGTCTTGATCGCGGTGATCGAGGCGAAGACCGCCTCGCCGATCGCGGTCCGCCGCTCCAGGCCGATGTTGTCGATCGCGCTGAGCGCCGCGACCCGGTTCGCGGTCGGCGACGCCACCACGTTGGCGGTGCCGGCGAACGAGACGACCCCGACGTTGAACCGCTGGGGCAGCGCCTCGATGAACGCCTTGGCCGACGCCTTGGCGGCCTCGAACCGGGACGGGGCCACGTCGGTGGCCTGCATCGACAGGGACACGTCGATCGCGACCATGATCGTCGCGCGTTCGCGGGGCACCTTCACCGTGGCGGCGGGCTGGGCGGCGCCGACGACCAGGACCGTCAGCAGGGTGAGGAACATCCCCGCGAGCAGGTGCTTGCGCCAGGCGGGGTTGCGCGGCGCGACCGTGCGCAGGGTGGGCAGGTTGGTGAACCGGACGGCCTGGCGGGAGCCGCGGCGCAGCATCATCAGGTAGGCCAGCAGCATCGCCGGGACCAGTGGGAGGAGCAGCAGCCACCAGGGGGACATGAAGCTCATGCGCGGCCCCCCAGCCTGCGCCGCCGCAGGGCGAACCTGGCGATGTCGGTCACCCAGTCGCGGTCGGTGCGCAGCACGAGGTGGCTCGCCCCGGCGCGGCGCAGCGCGGCCGCGGTGGCGGCGCGCTGGGCGGCGGCGGCCCGCCGGTAGTCGTCGGCGACGCGGGCGTTCAGCAGGAACTCCTGAACGGCGCCGGTCTCGGGGTCGGCGAACTCGATCATCCCGGTCGCGGGCAGTTCCAGCTCGCGGGGGTCGATGATCTCGACCGCGAGGACCTGGTGCCGCGCGGCCATCCGGCGCAGCGGCCGCTCCCAGTCCGGCGGGTCGAGGAAGTCGCTGATCACCACGCGCAGGCCGCGGCGGCGCTGGCCCCGGTCGAGCGCGGTGATCGCGTCGGCGAGGGTGAGCGGGCCCGGCTCGCTCGGCGCCTCCTCGACCTCGCGGAGCAGCGCGTACAGGCGGCTGCGGCCCGTCCTCGCGGGTCTGCGGCGCAGCGTGGGACCGGTCATCAGGTAGGCGCCGACCCGGTCGCCGAGGCGGGTCGCGGTGAACCCCACGGCGGCGAGGGCGGCGACGGCCAGGTCGCGTTTCAGGAGGTCGGTGGTGCCGTAGTCCATGCTCGGGGTGAGGTCGACCAGTGCCCACGCCTCGAGCTCGTGGTCGGCGATCACGTCGCGCACGTGCGGGACCGCGGTCCTGGCGGTGACCGACCAGTCCATGTGCCGGACGTCGTCCTCGCCCGGCTGGTAGGCGCGCGCCTCGGCGAGTTCGCTGCCCGGGCCCGGAAGGAGGCCGAGGTGCTCGCCGCCGAGCATCCCGTCGAGGCGGCCGGTCACCCTCAGTTCCAGCCGCCGGAGCCTGTCCTCGGGGATCCGCATCAGACCGCGCCGTGGTTCCACATGACCCGCGGCGGCGGCACGCAGGCCAGGACGCGGGCGACGAGCTCGCCGGGCGACACCCCGTCGGCGATCGCGTCGAAGGTCAGCACGAGGCGGTGCACCAGGACGTCGCGGGCCACGTCGTGGACGTCCTCGGGCAGCACGAAGTCGCGGCCGCGCAGCAGCGCAAGGGCGCGCGCGGAGGAGACGAGGCCGAGGGTCGCGCGAGGGCTCGCGCCGAACTCGATCAGCGGCGCGAGGTCGGGCATCCGGTAGGCCTCGGGCTGCCGGGTCGCCATGACGAGCCGGACGACGTAGTCGGCGACGAGTTCGTGCACCGACACCCGGGCGGCGGCCTTCTGGAGGTCCAGGAGGGTCTCCGGGTCGAGGACCCGCTCTGCCACGGGAGGGTCGACGCTCATCCGGCGCAGGATCGCCATCTCGTCGGCCGCGTCGGGGTAGGAGACGTTGATCCGCATGAGGAACCTGTCGCGCTGGGCCTCCGGCAGCGGGTAGACGCCCTCGGACTCGATCGGGTTCTGGGTCGCCAGCACGATGAACGGGCGCGGCAGGGGATAGGTCTTGCCCGCGAGGGACACCTGGCGCTCGGCCATGACCTCCAGCAGGGCCGACTGGACCTTGGCGGGGGCGCGGTTGATCTCGTCGGCGAGGATGAAGTTGGCGAAGACCGGGCCGAGCTCCACGTCGAACGCCTCGCTGGACGGCCGGTAGATGCGGGTGCCGACGATGTCGGAGGGCACGAGGTCGGGCGTGAACTGGATGCGGGCGAACGAGCCGCCGGTCACCTGGGCGAGGGAGGAGACGGCGAGGGTCTTGGCCACGCCGGGCACGCCTTCGACGAGGCAGTGGCCGCCCGCGAGGAGCGCGACGATGAGCCGCTCGACCATGTGCTCCTGGCCGACGATGACCTTCTTCACCTCCGAGAGCGCGCGCTCCAGCAGCGCGGACGCCTCTTTGGTCCCTGCGGTGACGGTCAACCCAGCCCCTTCGCCCCGAAATCCAACAGCTCGACTGACAAGTCCGACCCTACGTGAACTACCCGGTGCCCCGCCGACGACACAGGTGATCGCCCCGGTGTCGCAGTAGGGTCGTGGTCATGACAGCGCCGCCGCCGTCCCCGCCGTCACCCGGCCCCTACCGGCTGACGGGCGCGCTCCGCCAGACGCCCGCCGGATACGTGTTCGGCGCGGTCGACGGCATGGGCAGGGCCGTGCAGGTGGTGCTGCTGAGCAAGGGCGCGGCCGGGGACGCCGCGGCCCGGGACCGCTTCGCCGCGGCCGTGCGCGGGGAGAAGGGCAGGCTGCTGTCTTACGACGTCGCCAATCCCGGCCCTTGGGCGGTCGGAGAGGGCGACCTGAGCGGGCTGCTGGACTCGGTCGCGCTGCGCGAGCGCGGCGGCGGCCCTCCTCTGGCCCACCACTGGGTCGGTGCGGAGGAGCCCGCCTACCCCGTCACCGAGTCGGGCGCCACTCCGCGGGGGTCCGGCGGCCCGTACCTGGTCTTCCCCCGCTACACCGCCTCCGGCGCCAAGGGAGGCGCGGGCGGGGCGGGCGGCGGCACGCCGCGCCGGGACACGCTGCTCTTCGGCGGCACGCCCGGCCCCGGCGGGAACACCGGGCCCTGGGGGACGATCCTGGCGGCCGTCGCCGTGATCATCATGCTCCTGCTGATCCTCGGCGCGGTGATCTGGCTGTGGCGCTCCCAGCCCGAGGAGCTGCCGCCGGAACCGGTCGAGACGATCACCACCCCGACCCCGTCCCCGGGCCAGACCGGCTCGCCGCGCCCCACCCCGTCGCCCACCGGGACGAACTCCCCGACCCCCGGCGAGGACGGCAGCCCCGGCCAGGGCGACCCCACCGACGACAATCCCCTCTGACCGACGCCTCGCGACGGCGGTCGGAGCGTCCCCCCGTGACGGGCGGCGGGGTTTCCGCGAAGATGTCGGGACCGCCGACCACCGCGGCGGGGACGGCAGTGGGCAGCAGGGACCAGGAGGCAGCCGGTGTACGTGGCCGCGATCGACCAGGGGACGACTTCCAGCAGGTGCATGGTCTTCGACTCCGCGGGCACGGTCGTCGGCGACGCCCGGCGCGAGTTCGCGCAGCTCTTCCCCAGGCCGGGCTGGGTCGAGCACGACCCGGCCGAGATCTGGGCGTCGGTCCAGGCGTGCGTGGCCGAGGCGCTGGACCGGGCCGGGCTGGTCCCGGGCGATCTCGCCGCGGCCGGGATCACCAACCAGCGCGAGACGACCGTCGTCTGGGACGCGCGCACGGGCGAGCCCGTGCACAACGCGATCGTCTGGCAGGACACCCGCACCGACCGGCTGTGCAAGGAGCTGGCCGGCGAGGACGGCCCCGAGCGCTTCGCCGCCTCGTGCGGGCTGCCCCTGGCCACGTACTTCGCCGGTCCGAAGCTGCTGTGGCTGCTGCGCGAGGTCCCCGGTCTGCGCGCGCGGGCCGAGCGCGGCGAGGTGCTGTTCGGCACGGTCGACTCGTGGCTGATCTGGAACCTCACCGGACGGCACGTCACCGACGTCACCAACGCCTCCCGCACGATGCTCATGGACCTGAAGACCCTCGACTGGGATCCGGCGACCCTTGAGGCGTTCGGTATCCCCGAGGCGGTCCTGCCCGAGATCCGTTCGTCCGCGGAGGTCTACGGGACGGGCAGGGGAGTCCTGGAAGGGGTGCCGATCGCGTCGGCGCTGGGCGACCAGCAGGCCGCCCTGTTCGGCCAGTGCTGCTTCGCGCCCGGCGACGCCAAGAACACCTACGGCACGGGAAGCTTCCTCCTGCTCAACACCGGCGAGCGGCCCGTGGCGTCGCAGCACGGCCTGCTCACCACGGTCGGCTACCGGATCGGCGACGCCCCGGCCGTCTACGCGCTGGAGGGCTCGGTCGCGATCACCGGGGCGCTCGTGCAGTGGCTGCGCGACAACCTCGGCGTGATCTCCTCCTCCGCCGAGATCGAGGAACTCGCCGGATCCGTCGAGGACAACGGCGGCTGCTACTTCGTGCCCGCGTTCTCCGGCCTGTTCGCGCCGTACTGGCGGTCCGACGCGCGCGGCGCGATCGTCGGGCTCACCCGGTTCGTGCACAAGGGGCACCTCGCCCGCGCGGTGCTGGAGGCGACGGCCTGGCAGACCCGCGAGATCGTCGACGCGATGAACCGGGACTCCGGCTACGCCCTCACCGAGCTGAAGACCGACGGCGGCATGGTCGTCAACGACCTGCTCATGCAGATCCAGGCCGACGTGCTGGGCGTCCCCGTCGTCCGCCCGCGGATCAACGAGACGACCGCGCTCGGCGCCGCCTACGCCGCGGGCCTAGCCACCGGCGTCTGGCACGGCGAGGCCGAACTCGCCGCCCAGTGGAAGGCCGACCGCCGCTGGACCCCGGACATGCCCGAGGACAAGCGCGAACGCGAATACGCCCAGTGGCTCAAGGCCGTCACCCGCACCTTCGACTGGACCGACTGACCCCCGCCCGCCCCGTCGGAGCGGGGTGGGCGGTCAGGCGCCCGGGAGCCAGGAGGCCTTTCCGGCGAGGGCGACCCAGCCGACGAAGGCCACGATGTCGATCAGGGCGTGCGCGACGAGCAGGGGCATCACGCGGCCCCAGCGGCGGTACAGGAACGCGAAGATCAGGCCCATGACGAAGTTGCCGACGAACCCGCCGAGGCCCTGGTAGAGGTGGTAGCTCCCGCGGACGGCGGCGCTCGTCAGGTCGGCCTTCCAGCGGGACCAGCCGAGCTGGTCGAGCCGGTGCAGGAGGTAGCCGAGGACCAGAACCTCTTCCAGTACCGCGTTCTCGATGGCCGAGAGCACCAGCACCGGGACCCGCCACCACACGTCCCCGAGCGTCGTCGGCACGATCGTCAGGTTCGCGCCGACGGCGTTCGCGACCAGGTACAGCGCGAGGCCCGAGCCGCCGATGGCCGCCGCGACGCCCGCGCCGCGCAGCAGGTCGAGCCCGCGCGGCACCCACGTGACGCCGAGGGTCCGGCCCATCGGCTCGGCCGAGCGCGCCATGAGGTGCGCGACCAGCGCGACCGGCACGAGCGCGGCGGCGATGCCGTACAACTGCCAGGACAGGCCCAGCCAGGGCCGTCCGGCGTAACGGTCGGTGACGAGCGAGGCGGTCTGCTCGGCGAGTTCCTTCTCCGCGGTGAGCGAGCCGGTGAAGGAGATCAGCGCGGCGAGCGCCGACGCGCCGAGCGACAGGGCGAAGACCAGCCAGATCTCGTGGGTGAGGGTCCTGCGGTCGGGCAGAAGGGCGGGCGGCTTGGTCTCGGCGGTCACGGCACCGATCGTCGCACGCTTCGCCTGCGGGAGCCGCACGGGGCGGCCGGGTGGCAGTAGAGTCCTGGAATGCGCCAAGATCCGGCATAGGTCTGCCTAAATCGAAAGTGGTCGAGCATGGACGATCCCCGGCCCGGCAGGGCGCTGCCGGCGGGTGTCTACCGGCTGTTCGCCGACGGCGGCAACGGCCGCACGCTGAACGTGCCGCTGCCCGAAGGGGCGGTGGTGTGGCCCGACAGGTCCTACCGCCGCGACCATCCGGTGACGCGCCCCGCGTTCTGGCTGAGCGACGCGCCGGTCACCGCCGACGTCTGGCGGAGCCTGGCCGCCGAGCACCCGTACTCGGGCCTGTGGCCGCTGCTCCTGGACGAGACGGCGCAGCCGTGGGCCGCCGGGCAGATCGCGCCCGAGCCCGAGACGGAGATCGACGTCTACGAGCCCGCCCAGTTCATGGCCGAGGTCTGGCAGGACATGATCGAGCCGCGGCTGCGCTACGGCGACGACTTCGAGGACCTCGCCCCGTTCGGCAAGTTCTGCCCCGGCCTGGCCGCCCCCGGAGAGCCGATGGCCGAGCCGCACGAGGCCGCGGACTGGCTCGCCGGGCGGCTCGCCGACGGCCGCAGCACCCTCCTCGGACTGGTCGCCGCCACGCGCAGCGCCGACTCCCTGGCCGTCATGGGCTGGCAGGGCGCGCTCAACCACAACCCGTGGACCGCGCCGATGGCCGCGGTCGCGCGCGGCTGGGAGGACCGCTTCGGCGCCCGGCTCGTCCGGGTCGGGTTCAACACGATGGACTTCAGCGTCGCCGCGCCGCCGCGGGACGCCGAGCACGCCGTGCACGTGGCCGCCGAGCACTGGGCGTTCTGCCCGGACGTCGTCGTGCAGGGCGCGGGCACCCTGGAGGGCTACGCCGCGGAACTGGTGGGCCGCAACGCCTGGTCCTTCTGGTGGGACTGACCGTCACGACGGCCTGGGCGTCCGCGATCCGGCGGTCGGCCGCCGCTCGGGCGGGCACCTCGAAGGGGTCCATCGGGGCGGTCGGCGCGTGGAGCCGTACCTCGCCGCCCCGCGCCACCTCGCGCTGACCCTGACGCCCCTCGCGGAGCCGGTCGGCGCGGGGGCCTGACGGGGGCGTCAGCGCTCGCGGCCGCGGGCCTTGAGGGGGACGGTCGGCAGGGCCGGGGCCGGGACGCGGTCGCCCGCGTAGCCGTGCACGACGCCGAGGGAGTCGCCGGTCATCCAGGCGTCGCGGGCCGCGGCGATCTCCGCGCCGGTGCGGCCGACGAAGTTCCACCACATCACCAGCTTCTCCTCGAACGGGACACCGCCCAGCAGCAGGAAGCGGGTCGTCGAGCCCGCCTCGACCGGCAGTTCGTCGCGGCCGCAGCCGAGGTAGAGGAGGCGGCCGACGGGCGCGTCGGCGCCGTCGATCCGCACGTCGCCGGTCATGGTGAGGACCGCGTACTCGAAGTCGAACTCCAGCGGCAGCCGCGCCTCGCCGCCCGCCTCGACGGTGACGTCGGCCCCGGTGATCGGGGTGAACACCTCGCCCGGCGAGATCGCGCCGTCCAGCTCGCCGAGGAACACCGTCGCTCGCAGGCCCGGCGCGGTGACCACGGGCAGGTCGGTGTGGTGGCCGAACGCGGGGGCCTTGTGCCGCGCGGAGTCCGGCAGCGCCGTCCACAGCTGGGCGCCGTGCAGGATCGGCCGGTGCGGGACCGGGGACTCCTCGGAGTGCGCGATGCCCCGCCCGGACGTCATCAGGCCGAGTTCGCCGGGCCGGATCGTCGCGAGGCTGCCGAGGCTGTCGCGGTGCAGGACATCGCCGGCGTGCAGCCAGCTGACGGTCTGGAGGCCGATGTGCGGGTGCGGCGGCACCTGCATGCCCGGCTCGTTCGCGATGTCGTCGGGGCCGTAGTGGTCGAGGAAGCACCACGCGCCGACCATGCGGCGGCCGAACGAGGGGAGCAGCCGCCGGACCGCCGTGCCGGCGCCCAGCACGACCTCCTTCATCGGCAGCAGCTCGCGGACCGGCGTCGCCTTCACGTCGGCGGTGCCGCCGGTGCTGACGGGCTCGGGCGCGGTCTCGAGATTGCTCATGGGATCACCGTACTCGGCCGGGAGCGCCCGCCCGCGAGATCGTCCGGAGTGATCGGGATTGCCCCGTCCACCGCAGGGGATACCCTCTTCGCCGCAGGTCGGCCGGGGGGCCACCCCATCCCGGCCGGGGTGGAGCGACAGCGAGGAGCGGGCGATGGAGGCGGAACACACCGGGGGCGCGGACCTCCGGCGGGAGGTCGCCGACCTCTGGCGGCTCGGCTCCCGCATCACCCGCCCGGTCCGCGATCTCGGCAGGGACGTCACCGTCGCCGCCGCGCGCACCGGCCTGGAGCGAGCCCTGGATCTGCCCTCGGTGCGCGCGCCCGTCGAGCGGGCCGCGCAGGCCGCGGCGCAGCGCCTCGCCGTCGCCGTCGCCGAGCAGGCCGCGGGGCAGCTCGCCACCGCCGCGGGCGCCAACGCCGTCACCGGGGCCGCCTACGGGGTCACCGCGACCGCGCTGGCCGTCGCCGGGCAGGCCGCGGGGCACCCGCTGTCGAAGGCCGCGCGCCGCCTCGCGCTGCGCAATCCGCTGACCCGCGCGACCGCCTCCACCTGGGTCGGGATCACCGAGCGGGCCGCGGGCAGCGCGCTCGCCAGGACCGCGGTGGACGCCGCGCTCGACTCCGTCACCGACGTGGTCGCCGACGTCGTCATGGACGTGGTGATCGAGGTCGGGCCGGAACTCGCGCTCGAGGTCGCCGAGAGCGTCGCGCGGCACGCGGCGGGGGAGGTCGCCGCCCGGCTCGTCGAGGCGGGGGTGCTGCCCGCCTCGGCCGTCGGCTGGGCCGGTGAGGTGGCGCGCAGCGAACCCGTCCGGGTGGTCGTGGAGTTCGCCGGGTCCGCGGGCCTGGCCGACCTGGCCGGGCGCGGCGCCTACGGCGCGGCCTCCTGGGCCGCGGGCACCGAGCTGGGCCGCGCGCTGACCGAGATGGCCGAGGAGGTCGCCCGCACGACCTTGCGCGAGCGGATGAAGGACAGCGCCCGCGAGTCGGTCCGCCTCGCCTGGACGGGCGCCGTCGGCGTCCTGCGCGGCGACCCCGTCCCCGCCACCGGGCCGGTCACCCGCGCCACCCGCAAGATCACCGAACTCGTCGTCCGCGGCCCCGCGGGCGAGGCGGCCGCCGCCATCGCCGTCCGCGTCACCCTTCGCACGGCCCCCGCCGCCGTCCCCCGCCTGGCCGCCAGCGCGGCCAGGAGCAGCACCCAGCGGGCCCTGCGCCTCCTCGGCCCGGCCGGCGACCGCTGAGCCGCGCCGAGGACCGTGCGGCGGCCGCGGCGCGTGGCGTGCGGCCCGGCTAGGCGGGGCGGGGTTCGCCGCGGCCCAGGAAGCCCGCCGCGAGGGTCATGAGGACGGCCATGGCGGTGATCACGCCGAAGGAGACCGGGAGCGAGGTCACCGAGGCGAGGCCGCCGACCAGCGCGGGGGAGACGAGCAGGCACGAGTAGGTGATCGTGGCGACCGCGGCGACGCCCTCGTTGGGCACGTCGGCCGCGCGGCCCGCCGCGGCGAAGGCCAGCGGCACCACGACGGCGATGCCGAGGCCGATGAGCGCGAAGCCCGCGATCGCCGGGACCGGTGCCCGGCCCGTCACCACCAGGACGCCGCCCGCGATCGCCATCACCCCGCCGAGCCGGACGGTCCGGACCGTGCCGAGCCTGGCCACGACCGCGTCGCCGACGAGGCGGCTGACGGCCATCGTCACCGCGAACGCCGTGTAGGAGGCCGCGGCGATGCCGGGGTCGGCGCCGACCACGTCGCGCAGGTAGACCGCGCACCAGTCGGCGGTCGCGCCCTCGGCGAAGACCGCGCAGAATCCGACGAACCCGATGCCGAGGACCTCGCGGCCGGGCAGCGTGAACCTGGCGGGCTCGGCCGCGCCGGGCGGCGGGTCGGGCAGGCCGCGCCCGGCGGCCAGCGCCAGCAGGGCGAGGACCAGCGCCGCCCCCGTGAAATGGGCGCGCGCGTCGAGTCCGGCCGCCGCGGCGAGCGCGCCCGCGCCCGCGCCGACCAGCGCCCCGACGCTCCACATGCCGTGCAGGCTCGACATGATCGGCCTGCCGAGACCGCGTTCCACCTCGACGCCGAGGCCGTTCATCGCCACGTCGCAGACGCCGCCGAGCACGCCGTAGCCCAGCAGGAGCACCCACAGCACGGCGAGGTCCGGGGCGAGCGACGGAGGCACGAGGGCGAGGGCGAACAGCAGGGCCGTGGCCCGGGTGACGGTCCGGGCGCCGCGCCGGTGAATGAGGCGGCCGGTGACGGGCATCGCGAGGAACGCGCCGAGCGCGGGGGCGAGGAGCGCGAGGCCGAGTCCGCCGGGCCCGGCGTCCACCCGGTCCTGGATCCACGGGATGCGCGTGGCGAACGAGCCGCCGACCGCACCGTGAAGGGCGAACACCGCCGCGACCGACATCCTGGGGGTCCACATGGGCGTCCATAATAGGTAAGTTTGTTAACTATTGGAAGACCGGGTGCGAAGGGTTCCCCGGTCAGGCCCCGTGGCGGGGCCGTCCAGGCGGCCTTATATGACTGTTTCTCCTGATCTTCGGAAGTGTCACGGGACATAGTCTGATTGAGCAACAAAATGCAGCCGAGGGAAAATGACCGTGGGAAATGGCGTTGTAAGGGCGCGCGGTTTAAGGTCTGCAACGTGCAGTCGAACCCCCCGCTCTGCCAGGCGCCTGAAGAACTCGCCTTCGTGCGGGCGCACACGCGCCTGAGACCTGTCCCGTTCCTTCCAGAAATGGTGCTCCACCAGGCCGATGACCCCTATGGGCTCTGGGAGCGCACCGAAGACACCGGCCTGCCTTACTGGGCTTTCGCCTGGACCGGCGGCCTCGCCCTCGCCCGGCACGTCCTGGACCGGCCCGAGCTCGTGCGCGGCCGCCGCGTCCTCGACTTCGCCTCCGGCTCCGGCGTCGTCGCCGTCGCCTCGGCCCTCGCGGGCGCCCGCGAGGTCCTCGCGGCGGAGGTCGACCCGTACGCCGCGGCGGCCGTCACCGCGAACGCCGAGGCCAACGGCGTCACCGTGACGGCCGTGTGCGCCGACCTCCTCGACGAGGGCGCCCGAGACCCGGGCCCCTGCGACCTCGTGCTCGCCGGAGACGTCTTCTACGACAAGGCGATGTCCCGTAGGGTCGAGCCGTTCCTCCGCCAATGCGCGGCACGGGGCGCGCTCGTCCTCGTCGGCGACCCCGGACGGCGCTACCTGCCGCGCGGCACCTACACCGCGCTCGCCCGGTACGACGTGCCGGTGAGCCGCGCGCTGGAGGACGCCCGGCACAAGCGGACCACCGTGTGGCAGGTCCCGGCATAGCGAGGAGGCCCCGATGGCCGACGAGGAGGCGTTCCGGCAGTTCGTCGCCGAACGCTCCCCGGGGCTGCTCCGGCTGGCCTACCTGCTCACCGCCGACCGCGCGGGCGCCGAGGACCTGGTGCAGAACGCCCTGGTCAAGGCGTATCTTCGGTGGAAGCGCATCGAGACGAACCCGGAGGCCTACGTGCGCCGGATCCTCGTCACCGTCGCCGCCGACGAGCGCCGCCGACCCCACCGGCGGCACGAGACCGCGACCGACGCGCCGCCCGAGCACGCCGGGTCCGACCCGTTCGCCGCGGTCGACGGCAACGTGCGGCTGCGCGCGGCGCTCGCCGCGCTGCCCGCGGGCCAGCGCGCCGCGGTCGTGCTCCGGCACTGGGTCGGCCTCGAGGTCGCCGAGGTCGCCGAACTCCTCGGCTGCTCGGCCGGCACGGTCCGCAGCCAGACCCTGCGCGGCCTGGACAAACTCCGCGACGCCTACGGCACGGTACGGGACGACGCCCATGGATGACCGGACCCTCCTCGACCTGCTCGCCGCCGACGCGCCCGGCCCGTCACCGGCTTTCGCCGACGCCGTCGTCGGCAGGGCCCGCCGTGTCCGGCGCAGGCGCCGCCTGACCGTCGCGGCGTCGGCCGCCGTGGTCTGCGCGGCGGCGGCGGTGCTCCCCGTGCTGTGGACCGAGCAGACGGCGGGGGTGGACTCCGCGGTGTCCGCGACCTCCGCGCGGGGCGGCTACGACCGCCAAAGCGACGAGCAGGCGAAACCCGCGGCGAGTGGTGCGCCCACGCCGCTCGCCGGCGGCGCGCTGGAGAGCGGCGACGCGTTGCAGGACGACATGGGCCAGAAGCCGGGAGCCCGGCCGGAGGTCCCGGACGCCCCCGCCTACGCGGTGGCGCTGACGGCCTCCGGAGCGGGCCGCGCCGACCCCCTCGTGGTCCTGGACGCCTTCTGTTCCGGCATGGACTCCTGCGCACCCGGAAGGCTCCCCGGACCCTTCAAAGCGGCCCTGAAGGTCTTCCTCCCGTCCGTGGCCTTCACCACCGCCCGGACGGATCGCACGGCCGTCCGGCTCGGTCCGGCGGCCCCGGAGGGCGACGACCTCGTCATCGTCGTCAACGGCAGGCCCGTCCGCGTCAGCCCCACCGCCGACGGGGGCTGGACGGCGGTCTGAGCACCGCTCGGCTCAGCTCAGCAGCTCCCGCGCCCGCATCAGCGCGAAGCCCAGCAGGTTCAGCCCCCGCCACCGCGCGGGCTCGGCCGCGTCCGGCGAGTCCGCCGCCAGCCCGATCCCCCAGATCCGGTCGAGCGGACTGGCCTCCACCAGTACCCGGTCGCCCGTCCCGAGCAACCGCCCCCGCAGCTCCGGCGTGGCCGAGAACTTCGCGACGCTCACCCCCGTCACGAGCTCGAAGCGCCGCTCGGCCCACACCTCCTCGTCGAACCCCCGCACCTCACGCCCCGCCGCCTTCGCCGCCCCCGGATGCCCCGCCCCCATCACCTTCGCCAACGCAGCCTCATCCCCGAACAACCGCGCCTTCCCCGCCATCATCGCGTGCTCCGCCGACGGGTAGCGCACCCCCTCCATCTCGAACGCCTCCTCCCACCACTGCGAGAACACGTGGTTCCCACTCGCCTTGGGCGTGTGCCCCCAAAAGAACACGAACCGATGCCGCACCCCCTCCTCCCCGGCACGAATCAGAGCGGCGACATCAAGCGGAACAGAAGACACCTGGAGGCCTTTCACCGTCGTCCACCCGGCCGGACCGCGATCGGCACCGGCCGTCCCCGGGTCAAGGTACGGGTACCACCGGGGGGTTGGGAAAGTACCCCATCGGCCGTGATCCCGGGTGAACCAGCGTCCACGGACGGCACGCCACGGACGACTCTTATCGCCAGGTGGGCGTCCTGGCCGGCATGCGAGCGGCGGTTCGGGGCTATTCGGGGCCCTTCAGGGTCCAGCCGGGGGCGGTGACGGTGAGGCGGAGGGTTTCGGGGGTGGCCTTCTCGTGGCAGTGGGCGCAGGTGGGGACGGTTTCGGCGGGGTGGCCGCAGGTGTGGGTCGCGGTGACGGGCGGGGGGCCGGGGAGCCAGTGGTCGCCCCAGTCGCGGAGGGCGGTGAGGACGGGGGCGAGGTCCCGGCCGGCCTCGGTGAGGTGGTACTCGTAGCGGGCGGGACGGTCCTGGTAGAGGCGGCGGGTGAGGACGCCGGTGGCCTCCAGGGAGCGCAGGCGGGCCGTGAGGATGTCGCGGGACGCGCCGGTGTTGCGGGCGATCTCGTCGAACCTGCGGTTGCCGAACATGATCTCGCGGACGGCCAGGAGCGCCCAGCGCTCGCCGACGATCTGGAGCGCCCCGGCGATCGAGCAGGGGCGCGCGGTGCTGCTCATTCTTCCAGGTTGCCATATCCAACTCACTGTTCGTACAGGGTCGGGCCGGGTCCTCCGCTGTTACCCTGCGCGAAGGGGCGCGGTGCACGTCCCAGGGGCGTTGCCACGGGGGGCCGGGGGATGGGGCGCTGGAAGACCGTCGTCGCTTGGGTGATCGTCGCGCCGTTCGCGCTGTGGGCCGCGGTGCGGCTGTCCGGGTGGGACGCGACGTTCCGATGGGTGCAACTCGTCTCGTTCACCCCTTATGTCGCAGCGGCGTCCGTGGTGGTGCCCGTGATCGCGCTCGTGCTGCGGCGGCGTGCCCCGGCCGTCGCGGGGGCCGCCGTGGTCGCGGTGTTCGCCGCCCTCCTCGCGCCCCGCGTCGTCCCCGACGGCGAACCGCGCGCCGAAGGGCCGGAACTGCGCGTCCTGGCCGCCAACCTCCTGTTCGGCCGCACCCCCGCCGCCGACGTCCTCCGCCTCGTGCGCACCCTCGACGTCGATGTCCTCGCCCTGTCGGAGCTGCCTTCGCCCGCGAAGGACACGCTCGAGAAGGCGGGCATAGGCGAGTACTTGCCTTATTCACAGGACGGCACCAACGAGACGACGCTCTACTCGGCCTACCCCCTCAAAGTGCCGGGACCGTCCCCGGCGGGCGCCGTGCGCGCCCAGGTCGAGGTGCCCGGCGCGGGCGGGATCGTCGAGGTCGTGGCGGTCCACACCTGCGCGCCGCTGTATCCGGGCCTCGACCAGTGCTGGCGGGACAGCCAGGCCGCCCTCCCCGCCGCCACGCCCGACGGCGCCGTGCGCGTCCTCGCCGGAGACTTCAACGCCACCCTCGACCACGCCACCCTGCGCGCGGTGCTTGCCACCGGCTACCGCGACGCGGCCGAGGTGCGCGGCGCCGCCCTGCGGTCCACCTGGCCCGCCGACGGACGCCCGCTGCCCGGCGTCGCCATCGACCACGTCTTCGCCGACCGGCGCGTCGCGGTCCTCGGCTACTCCGTGCACACCCTGCCCGACAGCGACCACCGAGGGGTTTTCGCCCTACTGCGCCTGCCTTGACGCTGCCTGACCGGCTAAGTGGGGACCCTCCCGCTTGTCGTCCGCATCTGGTTTGTCATGATCGTGCTATGACGTTGCGTGTGGTCCTCATCGGATACGGGCTCGGGGGTGCGGCCTTCCACGCCCCGCTCATCAGCTCGGTGCCGGGGATGATGCTGGTGGCCGTCGTGACGGGGAACCCCGAACGGCAGGAGGCGGTCCGGCAGCGCTACCCCGGCGTCGCGGTGCTGCCCGACGCCTCGGCGGTCTTCGCCGAGCCGCAGCACTGCGACCTCGTCGTGGTGTCCACCCCCAACCGCACCCACGTCCCGCTCGCCACCGCGGCGCTCAAGTCGGGACTGCCGGTCGTGGTGGACAAGCCCGTCGCGGTGACCGCGGCGCAGGCCCGGGAGCTGGAGTCCTACGGGCCGCCCGTCTTCCCCTACCACAACCGCCGTTGGGACGGGGACTTCCGGACGGCCAGAAGGCTCATCGCCGAAGGCGCCCTCGGTAAGGTGCAGCGGTTCGAGTCCCGCTTCGAACGGTGGAGGCCGGAGGTCACCGAGTCGTGGAAGGAGTCCCGCGACCCGTCCGACGCGGGCAGCATCCTGTACGACCTGGGCACCCACCTCGTCGACCAGTCGATCTGCCTGTTCGGGCCGCCCACCCACGTGTACGCCGAGGTGGACACGCGCCGGGAGGGCGCGCAGGTGCCCGACGACGTGTTCCTCGGCCTCACCCATGAGGGCGGCGTCCGCTCCCACCTCTGGATGAGCGCCACCGCCGCCGACCTCGGACCCCGCTTCCGCGTCCTCGGAAGCGAGGCCTCGTACGTGATCCAGGGCATGGACGGGCAGGAGGCGGCCCTCCGCGCCGGGCGCAGCCCCCGGGAACCCGGATGGGGCCAGATGCCGCCCGAGAGCTACGGCCTCCTCGGCGTTCCCGGAAGGGCCCGCCCCGTCCGCACCGACGCGGGCGCCTACCAGGACTTCTACCGCGGGGTCGCCGCCACGCTCCAGGAGGACGCCCCGCCCCCGGTCCCCATGTCCGACGCCATCGCCGGCCTCGAGGTCATCGAGGCGGCGCTGCGCTCGGCCGTCGGACGCTGAGGTGAGGGGCCGAGGGCCCCTCACCTGATCAGGCGTCGCGCTCCGCGGACGTCGCCTCGTCGTCGGGCGCCTTCTCGTCGGGCGCCTCTTCGGCCGTGGCGTCCTCGGGAGACCCGCTCTCGGGCTCGGGCTCGGGGGAGCCCTCGGCTTCGGCCGCCGCCTCCTCCGCGGCCGCGCGGCGGCGGTCGACGATGATCGCGCCCGCGATGACCGAGACGATGGCCAGGGCCGGGACGAAGAGGGCGATCGCCTCGGTGGCGGAATGGTCGGCGAGAATCATGACCGAGACCGTACATCGGGACGTTCCCGGGTGGCACGGGCGATCCGCTGCGTGCCCCAGCCGAGGGAGACGACGAGCGTCAGCGAGCACACCAGGACGACGAGTGAGGCGGTCCCCCAAAGCCAGCCGGGGACGTCGGTCTTCAGCTCCCGCTGGAGGATGAGCTTCTCCGACTGGGCGGGCCGGGTGAACGACGGCTCGGCGGGCAGCGCCTCGGCGCCGATCGCCGGGTCCTTCGGCAGATAGATGGGCACCGCCGACAGTTCCCGCCCGTCGTGGACGCGGACGAGGGTCTTCCACTCGCCGTCCACGGGCATCGGCGAGGTCGTGCGGTAGACCGTCGGGCCCGTCCGCTCCAGCGGGTCGACGTGCAGGTCGCCGCCCTGCCAGGCGGTCACCTGCACCCACGCGGGGTCGTCCACGGGACGGCTGAGGGTGATGACGGCGTTGCCGTCGGGGCTCATCTCGACCTTCGCCGACAGGTCGCCCGGCACCGTCGCGATGAGGCCGTTGGCGACGCATCCGGCGATGACCAGCAGCGCCCCCGCGAACAGGCTCCGGGAGACCGCAGGGCGGGGCGGCCGTCCGGCCAGCCCCTCGGCGAGCAGAACGCCCAGGACCGCCCCCGAGAGGCCCCCGGCGACGGCCATGGCGACGCCCTCCGGCACGAGGTCCGGCGTCCAGGCGAGCCGGTAGGCGACGCCCGTCCACAGGTACTCGGCGGCGAACCCCGCGGTCCCGATGACGAGCCCGGAGGCGACGGCGAAGGCGTACGGCCGCCGGATGAGGAACAGCGCGACGACCTCCACCAGGAGCGCCTCGGCCAGGTACATCGGCACCGCGGCCGTCAGCTCGCCGATGACCGGGCCGACGAGCAGCGTGACGCCGCCGCGGACCAGCAGGTAGAACGCGGCGGCCATGAGCGCGCCGCCGCGGCCGACCCACAGCCGGGCGACGACGAGCGCGCCGCCCGCCGCGAGCGCGATGAGGAACGGCTGGTTGACCAGCCGGAACTGCGGGACGCCGAAGTCGAACTCGGCCTGGAACACCGACAGCCCGACGAGCAGGCCGCCCGCCATGCTGCCGCGGCGGAGGTAGCCGATGACGGCGTTCCCGGGCGTCCCGGCGGCGCGGCCTTCGCGCTCCAGGATCATCATGCCGACGAGCGACAGGCCCGCGCCGCCGATGAGCATCAGGTGGGTGGGGCCCCAGAGGGTCACGTCCTGGCCGAAGATGCGGTGCCACACGTCGTCCAGCGGGAAGCCGAGCAGCGCGTAGAACCCGGCGCCCGCGACGAGCGCGCCGCCCGCCGGGACGTACCAGTCGCGCGTGATGCGCAGCGGCGCGGGTCCGGGCTTCTCGCGCAGCGGCAGCACCAGGGCGAGGACGCCCGCGGCGAAGATCCCGAAGAGCCCGATGAGGATCGGGTAATGCGCGATGTTCGCCAGTGGCCCCTCGTCGCGGCCTCGGGTGATGTGCAGGGAGATGTCCCAGTACATCCCGAGCAGTGCGGTCAGCAGGGACACCAGCGAGACCATCGACGGCAGGGCCGCCCATCCCGGAATGCCCAGTTTGCCGTTCCGGTTCGCCACCGACGCCGCGGCGGTCAGCGCGGTCATTCTGCCCGTCCGGTGGCCCCAGCCCAGCGCGAGCAGAACGACGGCCAGGACCAGGCCCGCCCCGCTGGCGATGAACACCTGGTCGAGTGCGGCCCCACCCGCCGGCTTCAGTTCCTCGGCGAGAACGCCCATGTGCCCTCCTCGTCGTCCGCGATTTCCGGCACCGTAACGCATCACTTCCCTATGTGTCATTACTCAATGTCTCGTTCTGGAGGAAACCAGTGCGCGATGTTCACCACACTCGCCGAACCCCTGGAAAACCAGGTGCGCGCGGGCCCGTCGAGTGCTGCGATGGGCGTGTGACGGAACTGCACCTCTTCGACATGGACGGCACGCTCCTGCGCGGCACGAGCGCGAGCCTCCAGGTCGCCACGCTCCTCGGCGTCGGCGCCGAACTCCTCGCGATGGAGGCCGACCTCGCCGCCGGGCGCCTCGACCCGCCGGGCTTCGCCGTCGGCATCCACGCCCTGTGGCACGCGCTGACGCCCGACCACGTCGCCGAGGCGTTCGCCGCCTCCCCATGGCTCAGCGGCATCACCGAGGTCTGCGCCGACATCAGGGCGCGCGGCGGCCGCACCGCCGTCATCACCCTGTCGCCGGACTTCTTCGCCACGCTCCTGTGCGGCCTGGGCGTCGACGAGGTCGTCGCGTCCCGGTTCCCCGCGCTGCCCTTCCGGACCCCCATCGACCCGGCCGGCATCCTCGTCCCCGAGGCCAAGGTCCGCGCCGCAGAGGAACTCCGCCTCCGCCACGGCCTGCCCGTCTCCCGCGTCGTCGCCTACGGCGACTCCCACTCCGACGTCCCGCTCTTCCGCCACCTCGACCACACCGTCGCCGTCAACGCCGACTCCCACCTCACCGCCCTGGCCGCCCTCTCCTACGAGGGCGACTCCCTTCCCGACGCCTACGCCCTCGCCCGCACCCTCCTCGACCCCACCTGACCCGCCCGCACCAGCCCAGGCCGGACGCCGCGCCCCGCCTCGCGCCCGCCGATCCCGCGCCCGGCCCGAGCACGATCGGCCCGGACGGCTCAGCGCTGACCCGCCCGGCTCGAACAGGACCCGGGCCACCGGAGCGGCACCCTCGGCACACCGCCCCTCGGCGCCTCGCCCGCGCAGCCGCGAGGGCCGGGCCCCCGCCGACCGCCTGGGAGCCGTCCGTGCGGTCGTGCGGAGCCGGGTCGGATCCCTGCCGGCCGTCTGGGTCTCGTCCGCGCAGCCGCCAGGAGCCGGGTCAGGCCCCCGCCGGCCATCTGGCGCTCGTCCGGGAGGCCGTCAGGACGCGGACCGCGCCCGCCCGATCGGTCCGGGGTCGCCCGGGGGCTTTCGGGAGGCCCTGTGGAGGCGGGTCCGGGCGGAGACCGTCCGGGGGCGGGACCGTGTTGCCGCCCGCGCCGCTTCGGGGTGGGGGAGGGATCAGGAGACGAGCTGGGAGTTCAGGGCCTTGGTGTCGGCGGGGGTCCAGCCGTGGGCGGTGAGCCAGGGGAGGGGGCCGCCGTGGGCGGCGTCGAGGTCGGCGAGGAAGCGGGCCATGACGTCGACGCGGGGCTCGTGGGTCTCCTTGGGGCGGCCGCTCAGGCTCTGCCGGTAGGTGTCGGAGGCCAGGAGGCGGCGGAGGATCGCGTCGAGGCGCTCGGAGGTCAGCGCGTAGTCGGCGATGACGGCGTCGCGGGTCACGCCCACGGCCGACAGGGCCAGCGCCGCGATGACGCCGGTGCGGTCCTTGCCCGCGGCGCAGTGCACGATCGAGCCGCCCTCGGCGTGCGCCATGACGCGCAGCGCGGCGATCACCGAATCGGCCCGGTCGCGCAGATACCCCTGGTAGGCGGCCACGGAGCGATCGCCCTTGACCTCCTGGGCGTCCCGCTTCTGCCACGGCAGCACCGCGTCGACGTCGACCTCCTCGGGGTCGTCCTCGACGCTGAACAGCGACAGGTGGTGGTGGACGACCCCCGCGCGCTTGAGCGGCCCCGGCCCTTCCTTCTGGACCTCCGCCTCGGTGCGCAGGTCGAGCACGTGGCCGATCCCGATGGTGCCCGCGAGGAGTGTGACGTCGGCCTCGGTGAGGTCCTGGAGGTTGTCCGAGCGGAGCACCCTGCCGAACCGGGTGACGCCGCCGTCACCGGTGGGCAGCCCGCCCAGGTCGCGGACGTTGACGGCGCCTTCGAGGGGTATCCAGCGGTTCTGCATGATCGGAGCCTATCGGGCGCTTCCGACGTTCTGGGGGCCGCGGTGTGAACAGCGACACGTGTGGTTGAACGGGTTCAACTCCGCTGTACTGTGGGCCTCGTGAGCGTTGTGCTGCGAACCTCCGAGCGGCTGACGGTGCGGACACTACCCGCGCCGGGCCCCGTCGACCTCGTCGGAAGGCTGCCGCATCCGGCCGCCCTGGCCTGGATCAGACGCGACAGCGGACTCGTCGGCTGGGGCGAGGCCGCCCGCGTGCCGATCCCCGGGGGGCCCGACAGGTTCGCCCGCGCCCGCGGCGCGCTGACCGCCCTGTTCGAGGGCGCCGAGGTCGACGACGCGGTGGGCGTGCCCGGCTCCGGGCCCGTCGCCTTCGGCACGTTCGGCTTCGACCCGAAGAGCGACGACTCGGTGCTCATCGTGCCCCGGTCCGTCGTCGGCTGGCGCGACGGCCGTGCCTGGCACACCGTCATCGGCGCCGACGACGACCCCATGGCCGAACTGAACCCGCCCCGGCAGCCGTCCGGGGTGGCCTGGCGGGGCGGCGCGCTCGACGACACTGGCTGGGGCGGCGCGGTCCGCACCGCGACGGGACGCATCCGCGAAGGCGAGCTCGGCAAGGTCGTCCTCGCCCGCGACCTGTGGGCCGAGGCCGATGAGCCGATCGACGCGCGGGTCCTGCTGCGCCGCCTGTCCGCGCGCTTCCCCGACTGCTACACCTTCGCCGTCGACGGCCTCGTCGGCGCCACTCCCGAACTGCTCGTCCGCCGGATCGGCGGCGAGATCGCGTCCCTCGTGCTCGCCGGGACGACCCCGCGCGGCGCCGACGAGGCCGCCGACCGCGCGCTGGGTGAGGCCCTGTTCGCCTCCGCCAAGGACCGCCGCGAGCACGCCTACGCCGCCGACATGGTCCGCGACGCCCTCGCGCCGCTGTGCGCCGAGCTCGACCTGCCCGCCGAACCCGAGCTGCTGCGCCTGGCCAACGTCCAGCACCTGGCCACCCCGGTGCGCGGTCGCCTGGCGGGCGAGCGCTCGGTCCTGGACGTGCTGGAGGCGCTGCACCCGACCCCCGCCGTCTGCGGCACCCCCACGGACGCCGCGATGGACCTCATCCGCGAACTCGAGGAGATGGACCGCTCCCGGTACGCGGGGCCGGTCGGCTGGGTCGACTCCCGCGGCGACGGCGAGTGGGGGATCGCGCTGCGCTGCGCCCAGCTCGACGGCCGCCGCGCCCGCCTGTTCGCCGGGTGCGGCATCGTCGCCGACTCCGACCCCGCGGCCGAGATCGCCGAGGCGCGCGCCAAGTTCGGCGTCATGCGCACCGCGCTCGACGGCTGAGGCGCGCCGTTACGCCAGGCTCTCCAGCTTGCCGATGAACGCGGCGATCGCCGGGTCGTGCCCTGCCGTCGCGGCGATCATCGCCACGAGCTGCCCGGAGAGCCACGGCACCAGCTCCTCGCGGGCCAGCGTGCGCTCCTGGAGCCAGGTGAGCAGCGCGCCCTCGCAGGCCGCGACCCAGCAGCGCAGGGTCAGCAGCAGGAACGGCGACGGCTCGGCGATCTCCAACCGGACCAGCACCTCCGCGACGGCCGCGTGCCGCGCCTCGTCGACCATCGCCGCGGTCTCGGAGGTGGCGATGACCGAACCACCGCGCAGCAGCGCGATGTACCCCGCCGCGTGGTCCTCGGCGAACGCGACGAACTCCCCGATGGTGTCCTGGAGCTGCGCCAGCAGGTCGCCCTCCCGGTCGCGCCTGATCCGCCCGACGAGGTCGTCGACGGACGTGCGCAGCGCGGCGACGTGGATCTCCTCGATGTTGGAGAAGTACCGGTAGACCAGCGCGCGCGACACCTGGGCGTGCGCGGCCACGTCCTCCATCGTGACGCGCTCGGGCGCGGCACTGCCGAACAGCTCGAGTGCGGCGTCGATGAGCGCCTGCTTGCGGTGCTCGGGCGACATCCGGCGGGGGCGCGGGGCGGTCGGTATCGGTCTGTCGGTCGTGGGCATACGGCCCTTCCCGGGATGGTCACAGCTCGATGACGAGGTGGTCGCCCACGGCTCGGGAGACGCACGGCATCATCTCATTGTCACGGCGCGCCTGCTGCGGGAAACGGTCGCGGTGCGCTATTTCGCCCTCCAGGACCGTCACCCGGCAGGTGCCGCAGAAGCCCTGGCGGCAGGAGTAAGGGGCGTCGGGCACGACCTCGCGGAGCGCGTCGAGCATGCTGCGGTCGGCCGGGACGGCGACGGTCACGCCGGTGCGCGCGAGTCGCACCGCGAAGGGCGAGCCGCCCGTGACGGGTCCGGGCGCGAACCGCTCGGCGTGGAATTCCCGCGCGGCGCCCGAAGCCTCCCGCACCAGGGCGAGCAGCGGGGCGGGGCCGCAGCAGTACACGGCGGCGCCCTCCACCCGGTGGCCGTCCAGCAGATCATGGCCCGGCCGGCCCTCGACGTCGTCGGTGCGGACCGTCACCCGGTCGCCGTGGCGCGCGAGCTCGGCCAGGAAGGGCAGCGCCGCGCGGTCGCGGCCGGTGTAGAGCAGCCGCCAGTCCTCGCCGCGCCGCTCCGCCGCGCGGACCATCGGCAGGATCGGGGTGATGCCGATCCCGCCCGCGACGAACAGGTGCGGGCCGCCGCCGGTGAAGCGGAAGGCGTTGCGCGGTGCCGAGACCCGCACGACCGAGCCGGGCACGAGCGCGTGCGCCTCGGCGGAGCCGCCCTCCCCGTCGGGGACCAGCCGGACGGCGACGCGGTGCGCCCACCGGTCGGCGGGATCGCCGCACAGGGAGTACTGGCGGACCCGTCCCGAGGGCAGCGTCACGTCCACGTGGGCGCCGGGCGTCCATGCCGGGAGCCGCCCGCCCGCGGGGTCGGCGAGGGTGAGTCCCATGACGCCCTCGGCCTCGGCCCGGGTCGCGGTGACGAGCAGGACCCGGGTGCGGTCGACCGGGCGCGCGGGGCGGCGGCCGAGACCGCTCAGCGCCGCGAGCGCGGGCGGCACCGCGGCGGCCCTGGCCAGCATCGTGAACAGGGAGTCCGCGCCGCCCCTGCCGCGCAGTTCCGCGGGCAGCCTCACGCCGTTCGCCCCTCGGCGGCGCGGGCCGCGGGGGAGGACGCCAGATAGGCCACCGCCTGGTCGGTGTCGCCCTCCATCGACGGGTGGTAGCCGCGCGAGAGGTAGCGAAGCACCTTGCGGCCCAGGTGCGGCAGCGCTGGGGTGACCCCGCGCGAGGCCGGACCCCGGACGTCGCGGGCGCGCGGCAGCGGCACGCCGGCCAGTTCGCCGTCGATCGAGTACAGGAACCGCACACCCTTGCGCCACAGCACGAAGAGCATCGGCGCGACCACGGCCATCGCCTGGACCCGGCGCAGGTGACGGCCGTCGACATGCCGGTACAGGTCGAAGGCGACCGACCGGTGCTCGACCTCCTCGGCGCCGTGCCAGCGCAGCAGGTCGAGCATGGTCGGGTCGCAGCCCGCCCGGTCGAGCCCCTCGGCGTTGAGGATCCAGTCGCCCATGAAGGCCGTGACATGCTCGATCGCCGCGATGAGGGCGAGCCGCGACACCAGCCACTCGGCCTCGGCGCGGCCGCGCAGCCGGGGCCGGTCGCCGAGCAGCACGGAGAAGAACCACTCCATCTGGTCGGTGAACGGCCGGCAGTCCAGCCCCTGCTCGGTGAAGTGCTCGAGCACCTCGGTGTGGGCGCGGGCGTGCAGCGCCTCCTGCCCGATGAAGCCCAGCACGTCGCGGCGCAGGTCCTCGTCCTCGATGAGCGGCAGCGCCTGCCGGAACACCTCGACGAACCAGCGCTCCCCGGCGGGCAGCAGCAGGTGGAGCACGTTCATCAGATGGGTGGCCAGGGGTTCGCCCGGCACCCAGTGGCGCGGCAGTTCCGACCAGTCGAAGCGCACGTCGCGCGCGCCGAGCACGAGACGGTCGGGGGATGTTGTCTCCTTGAGCACCTCGCCATAGTAGATAATTCGTCAATAACAGGGAAGGGGCTACTGTGCCCGCATTTGCCGGACCTGTCCCTCCTTCCAGAGGAGGACGTCCAGGTACTCGGCGGACGCCGCGACCCGGGTCACCACGACCTCGGTGATGTCGAGGACGAAGACCGGGCTGCCCGCCACCTCCTCGGCCGCGCCCATGGCCTTGAGCAGGGCGGCGGCCTTGGCTGGATCGGCGACCTCCACGGCCCGCCCGGAGATCTTGGCGTCGCCCGGCCAGGCGGTGGGGTTCGCGTTGTCGGGATCCTCCGATCCGGAGTGGATCGCCACCCGCGGGTCCCGCCGTACGTCGCGCGCCTTCAGGGACTGAGGCATCATCCCGACGACCGCCTCGCCCTCGACGAGCTCCATCTCGATCCCGCTGATCCGCGGACCGCCGTCCTTGCGCAGCGTGGCGATGGTCTTGTGCTTGTGCGCGCCGAAGAGGGCCGCCGCGTCCGCCGCGAACTCCGGCGCCGACTCGATCACTTCGCTCCATGTGGCCATGGATCGATCCCAGCACGGGGGTACGACAGAATCCGCGGGTCCGCGCCGGTGGGAGCGGGTAGCCTCACCAAAATGGGTGGAGCGCGCACAGCAGTGACGGCGGTGGCGGGAGCGGCCCTGGTCGCCGGATGCTCGGCGGTCGGGGGCATCGACCCCGTGCCCGCGCCGAAGGCCGAGGCCGCGGTGCCGGGAAGGGCCGCGGACGCCCCCGCCGAGTGCACCGGTCTGAAACCGACCGGCGACGACCCGGCCAAGGAACTGCGCGGCATGTGGATCGCCACCGTCTACGGCGGCGACTGGCCCGGCGACCCCGAACTGCCCGTCGAACGCAAGAAGGCGGCCTTCCGCACCCTGCTCGACAAGGCCAAGGCGGCCCGGCTGAACGCGGTGTTCGTGCAGATCCGCCCGGCCGGCGACGCGTTCTACCCCTCCGACATCGAGCCGTGGTCGGTCTGGCTCACCGGCAAGGCGGGCAAGGACCCGGGCTGGAATCCGCTGGAGTTCATGATCGAGGAGGCGCACGCCAGGAACCTGGAGTTCCACGCGTGGTTCAACCCCTACCGCGTCGGCGAGGACAACGACAGGGCCAAGCTCGCGCCGGACAGCCCCGCCGCAGAACATCCGAGCTGGGCTCACAAGTACGGCAAGTACCTCTGGTACGACCCGGGCCTTCCCGAAGTCCGTGACCTCGCCGTGTCGGCCATCATGGACGTCGTCCACAAGTTCGACGTGGACGGCATCCACATGGACGACTACTTCTACCCCTACCCGTCCGACGGAGAGTTCCCCGACGGCAAGACCTACCAGCTGTTCGGCGCGGACTACCCCACCAAGGCCGCCTGGCGCCGCGACAACGTCAACAAGCTCGTCAAGCGCCTCTACACCGAGGTGACCGCGGCCAAGCCCTGGGTGCGGTTCGGCATCAGCCCGTTCGGCATCTGGCGCAACAAGTCGGCCGACCCGGCGGGTTCGGACACCAACGGCCTCGACTCCTACGCCTCGATCTACGGCGACGCCCGCAGGTGGATCCGCCAGGGCTGGCTCGACTACGTCATCCCGCAGCTGTACTGGCCGATCGGCGACCCGCGCGCCGACTACCGCGTGCTGGTCCCGTGGTGGTCGAACATCGTGCGCGGCACCGACGTGCGCCTGTTCATCGGCCAGGGCGCCTACCGCGTCGGCGCCGACGCGGTGTGGCGCAAGCCCGACGAGATAAGCCGCCACCTCACGCTCAACGCCAGGTACCCCGAGGTGCGCGGCGACGTGTACTTCAGTTCGGCCGACGTCGCGCGCGACAAGGGCGGGTTCATGAGCGCGATCCTGCGCGACCACTACCGGCGGCCCGCCCTCATCCCGCCGTGGCAGACCGGAGAGGCTCCCGCCGCCCCTACGGACGTGCGGGCTACGACGGAAGACGGCCGCGTGAAGGTGACGTGGCAGGGCGACGGCACGTCCTACGCCGTCTACCGCACCGAGGGCCGCGGCGAGGAGTGCGCGCCGGTGCGCCCGCAGGACCTGGTCGGCACGACCCGCGGCACCGAGTTCCGCGACACCGGCGCCGAGCAGGGCAAGGCGTACACCTACCGGGTGACGGCCCTGGACCGCAACCAGCACGAGAGCGCACCCGGCGCGGGGGCCGTCCGGGGGCAGTGACCGGGATCACTCCGGGACGAATAGAACCCGCCGGGACGGGGGAGGAAGACCCTAATGACCCCCGGAGGTGCGCCATGGCTCTCTCAATGGACGAAGAGCGGATCCTGACCGAGATCGCCTCCCGGCTCAGCCGGGAAGACCCCGCCCTGGCTCAGCGGTTGGAGCATTTCGGCCGGGCGCGCCGGACCCGTACCAGGCGCATCGTGACGGCCGTGGTGATCACGGTGCTCGGGCTGGTCTCCGCGGTGGGCACCGCGATAGCGGTGTTCTTCTCCTGAACCGCCCCGCGTCCGCGCGACGAGGAGGGCGGACGCGGCGAGGGCCCCGGCGCGATGCGCCGGGGCCCTCGGTGTTGCGCGAGGCCGGTGTGGTGGTCGCCTCTCGGCGGATGGCACAACACGGCTCCAGCCGAACGGTATTCCGTGAAGGCTTTAGATGCGGCCCGGGGACACTGGCCACACCGGCACAGCCAGCTTAACGGCTCCCGCGGGGTGTCTCGCGCACGGCGTCCCCCGCGTCCCGCTTCGGGCGTGTTTCCACAAGGTGTGATACGCGTCACGTACTCCGCGCGGGTGTCTGGAGCGTCGCAAATGTGTAGAGCGACCTGATATCCAGCGAGGAGGGGCCCTTGCCGGAACGTCAACTCCCGGCCGGACCGGATGCGGACTCGGCACAAAACAGTGCCGTTTCGGCCATACCGTCGCCGGACGGCAATTTTCCGCCGCCGGAGGGGGAACATCCGAAGGTGAGGGCCGGGGGGCCTCGGCCACCATCGCAACGCACGTCGTACGGGAGGAGACGGGCAGTGGACGCACCGCGACTGGGGCTGGTCGGCAGGTCCGGCGCCCGCGCCGCGGCATGGGATCTGTCCCCTGACCTGCGCGCACCGGGCAGGGCGAGGGAACTCACCCGGGGGGAACTGGCGGCCTGGAGGATAGCCGACCAGTCGGACATCGATGAGGTAGTGCTCATGGTCGACGAACTGGTGGCCAACGCCGTCGTCCATGGCAAGGGGCCGATCCACCTATGCCTGCTGCTGGAGGGACACCTCCTCCGCGGCGAGATCACCGACGAGTCCTTCGAACCGCCGCCCGAACCGAGGACCGAGCGCGAGTTCGACGCGGAGGACGGCCGCGGCCTCCTCCTCGTCGCCGCGCTCGCCGCGGACTCGGGCTGCCGTACCGAGTCGCACGGCAAGACCGTGTGGTTCACCCGCGTCCTGAGCGGCCTCGCGTCCTGACGCACCCGCGTGCCGGCCGCCCCGCGACCGGCACGCTCCCCGGTCGCTCGATCCGCGCGGCCGGACGACATCTTCGATCCGACGGCGTCCGAGGGCTCATGCCCCGGGCGCGCGTCCGGACGGCGCCCTCGGCCCGTCCCCGGGCTCGGCGAAGCGTCACCGAACCCGACTAGGATCCGAAAGTGTGAACTGGCAGACCTCCGGCGGCGTCCCCGCAGACGACCCCTTCGCCAAGGCCGAGGCCGACGTCCGCGCGATGACCTCCTCGGCGTGGTGGCAGACCGCCGCGCCGCAGCAGCGCGCGGAGCAGGTCATCTCACGGTTGCTCGCCGGGCCGGGCGAATGGTGGCTTTACGGCGCCTGGGGCCGCTGGTACCGCTGCGGTCTAGACGGCCACTGGCACCCCAGCCCGCCGCCCGCCGACGCCGCGGCCCGCCGGGTGCTCGCGCCCGCGCCGCCCGGAGTGGGCAATCCGCCGGTTCCGCCCCAGCTCATCCCGACAGGTCCGGACATCGGCGCGGGCCTCATGGCGGGAGCGGGCCTGCTCGCCGACGGTCCGTCCGCCGAACTCGTCGCGCGCGTGCAGCAGACCCTCGTCACCGCGATCGCGGTCGACCCCCAGCAGTTCGCCATGCAGGACCCCGCGTTCCAGCCGGGCACCCCCACGACCGTCGCCGCGCTGTGGGGCGCGGTGCTGTTCAGCGCGGGCACCCCCGTCGTGCTCGCCGAGCACCCCCTCGTGGCCATGTTCGCGCCCTACCTGACGGTCCAGGCCGAGCACCTGCGCTGGATGATCGCGCCCGACCTCACCCGCCTCGCCGTCTACTACACCGACAGGCTCGGCGCGCACGACCCCGTCGGAGCCGCCTTCGTCGTGCGGATGATGGGGGAGCTGGCCGGGGCGCTCGCCGCCGACCGCGCCTTCCAGCCCGGCGCGTCCGCGCTCGCCGCGATCTGCGCGACCACGCTCCAGTACGTCCAGGCCGACCAGCAGGCGATGGCCTACGGGCCGCAGACCGTCGCCAAGGAATGGCTGCGCCGCTGCCCCGCGGAGTTCGCCGCGCCCATCGTGCGGGAGGCCTCGCCCGGCGAGTACCTGAGGCTCGCCCTGTACGACCTCGCACTCTTGTACGGCGACCTCACCGAGGGCACCGCGCGGCCGCCCGCGGAGCTGCGCCGCGCCGCCGCCGCGGTCTTCGCCGCCGACCTCCAGACCATCCCGCAGGCCGTGCCCGCGGTCCTGCCGTGGCTCGACCCGGAGTCCGCGCGGACCGTCCAGGAGGTGCTCGGCCAGGCCCAGCACCCGCTGCGCGAGCTGTTCCCGCAGGGCGTCCGGCTGCCGCCGGGGCTGAGCAGCACCGACCCGGGCAAGGTCCGGGCGCTGCTCGCGCTCACCCACACCCTCGCGATGACGGCCTGCCGCCTCGCCCAGACCGCGCCGCAGCACCTGGAGTTCATCGTCCCCGCGGCCTGCGCCGCCGAGCTCGGCACGCCCGCGCTCAGCCGTCCCAAGGCGACGGGCGAGCTC
Source organism: Actinocorallia herbida (assembly GCF_003751225.1). Lineage (NCBI taxonomy): Bacteria > Bacillati > Actinomycetota > Actinomycetes > Streptosporangiales > Thermomonosporaceae > Actinocorallia > Actinocorallia herbida. Next base: position 6,514,888 of record NZ_RJKE01000001.1, on the reverse strand, counting down.
ACCGCCTGGGAGATCATCAACGCCGCGCGCCGCCACCTCGCCGACGAGCGGGGCGTCGCCCACCCGTCGGCGCCGCCCGCGTCCCCCGCGCCCGGCCCGCAGGCGGCCGTGCCGGCCCCCGCGGTGCCTCCCGTCGCCCCTCCGCCGTCGCCGGAACCCTCGTCCTTCGACGACGACCCCTTCGCGACCCGTCCGAACGCGAGCCCCGCGGCGCCGTCCCCGGCCGACGGTCCGCGGCCCGATCCGTTCGGCCGCGATGTCGCGGAGTCGTCCGAGGTCCCGCCGCCCTTCGACCCGAACGCCCGGCCCGCGGGCAACGACGCGCCCCCGGCTTACGACGCCTACGGCCAGCCCTCCTCCAGCCCGTCGTCTCCGCCGCCGGGCCCGAACGGCTCCGCCGCCCCGCCCTACGCCCCCTCAACGTCACCCGCCCACGGGTCGGCTTCTGCGGAGAGCCCGGCGGTCCCGCGCTACGACCCTTCCGCGTCGCCCGCCTACGGGCAGGGCCCTTCGGGCGGCTCCGGGATACCGCCTTACGACCCGTCCGCGTCTCCGGTCCACGGCCAGGGTTCTGCGGTTCCGCGTTATGACCCGTCGGCGTCGCCCGTGCAGGGGCAGGGCTCCGGCGTTCCGCCTTACGACCCCTCCGCTTCCCCGGTCCATGGGCAGGGTTCTCCGGGGGGTTCCGGGGCCCCGGCCTACGACCCGTCCGCGTCTCCGGTCCACGGCCAGGGTCCTGCGGTTCCGCCTTACGATCCGTCCGCTTCACCTGTGCAGGGGCAGGGTTCTCCGGGGGGTTCCGGGATTCCGCGTTACGACCCCTCCGCGTCTCCGGTGCACGGGCACGGTTCCTCGGAGGGCTCTGCGGTGCCGCCCTTCGATCCGCAGGCCAGGCCCGTCTCCGGCGCGTCCGCGCCGCCCGCCTATGACGCCTACGGCCAGCCGGTAGGGAACGTGCCCGGCCAGGCGGGGCCCGTCGAGGCGCCGTACGCGCCCGACCCCTACCGGCCCGTTCCCGAGGGCGAGTCGCCTCCGGCGTACGACGCCTATGGCCAGCCGCTCGCTCACGCGGCGCCGGCTCCGGCCGAGACATCGCCGTACGCGCCCGACTTCACCGGTCCCGCCCAGGTCGCGGACGGCACCGCGCCCTATCTGCCGACGTTCGCGGCGCAGTCCCCGCCTCCGCCTCCGGCCCCCGCTCAGACCCCCGTTCCCGCGGAGCCGTTCGGCCTGCCCGGCGCGCCGTCGGGCGGCACCACCGTCCAGGCGTACGGCATCCGGTTCCTGTGCGGCGCCGACGACGTCGAGCGGATGCTGACCGAGGTCCGCCGCCGCGGCAAGTGGGCGCAGCAGCTGCGCGGGCAGGAGGTGTCCAGCGCTTCGGCCCCGGCCGTCCTGCTCGTCGGGGCGCCTTCCACCGGGCAGCGCCGTCTCGCCCGGATGATCACGCGGGCACTCGCCGAGGTCGGGTTCAGCGGCGAGCGGCTGCGGACCCTGCATCTGGAGCAGGTGCGCGAGAACGGCCCGGACGGCCTGCCCGCGCTCCTCGACGCGCATTCGGGCGAGACCCTCCTGCTGGAAGGGCTCGACGAGCTGATCCTCGACGACGGGCAGGGCGACGCCTACGCCCGCGCCCTCTACCGGGTCCGTGCCGAGGGCGTCACCACGACCACCCTCGTCGCGAGCGTCCGGCCCGAACGGTTCGAGGAGTTCGCCGCGGCGCACCCCGAGATCGTCACCGACTTCCGCACCGTGCGCCTGCCCGACCTGGAGGGCGGCGAGGCCCGGCTGAACCTGCTCGCCCTGCTGGCCGCCGAACGGTTCGTCACCATCGACGACCATGCCTGGCAGGTCGTCCGGGCCGAGTTCGGCCCGGTCGCCGGACGCGGCAGGCTCGTCAACGCCCGGCTGGTCGAGACCTTCCTCGACCGGGCCTGCACCCGCCATCTGGGCACCGCCGACGACACCCTCGCCGTCATCGGCGACCACGGTTTCGTCCTCGGCGCCCAGGACGTGGCGGGGATCGCCGCCGACCTGCCCCGCTAGACCCCAGGACGTCCGCCGCGCCGCCCGAGGCCCCCGAGGCCCGGGCGGCGCGGTGCTATTCCGGCACCGTCGGCGCGGCCGAAGGATCCGGCCGACCCGATCCACGCCGACGCCGCCGGGGCGCGGGCGGCCCCGTTCGCCTCGGCACGGACGGGGACGGCGGTACCCGGCGCCACGGGGTTGGTGCCGGAGTGGCTAATTCCGTGAATATTCCTTAATTGGCTTTCATCCCTTTAGTCGGAATCATCCGACCAGTCAATGCCCTCCCTCGGTCGGTCATTCAGGAGAAAAGGGGGATAAGGTCGATTCTTCGGATTGATTGTTCACTGTCGGCCGTGGCGCGTCTGATGTGTCGGGGTGTGGCCCCCCGGAAGGGTCATCCGCCTGTGCCGTGCCGACCGGGGCCCGTAGGGTTCCGCCCGGCTCTTCGACGTGCGGACCGGGGAGAATTGTCGATTTCTGCGCTTTGGGAGAATCTGCGGAGTGTGTCGGTAGCGGGAATTGCGGCCGACAGATCAAAAGATGAAAAGGGGGGATCTGGAGCTGAGGGCAGGCTTATTCTCTGGGCACGTCCGAGGTGGACGCGCGCGCTTTCAGATGGTCGGCCCTTTATGGACGGATGAGGGACGGATATCCCGCGCGGTTTCTCTCTCGTTTCTCCTACCCTCCGGAGGTCTGATGGGCGTCCTGAAGAACGTGCGAGGCGTCGGCGTGCCGATGGTCTTCGGTGAGCACATGGTGACGGTGTCGGCCGAGGGGTCGAAGGTCGCGGCCCTGCCCGAAGGCGAGCGCCCCCCGACGCGCACCCGCCCGATCCTCGGGTCCCTGCCGAAAGCACCCCTGGTGCTCTACGGACGGGACGCCGAGACCGCGTCCGTCGTCCGGGCCCTGGAAGCGGGCCGGACCCTGCACGTGCGCGGCGGCGCGGGCGTCGGCAAGAGCACCCTCCTGCGCAAGGCCGCGCACCTGCACGGTGGCACCGGACTCGTCTACCTCGACGCCACCGGGCGCGACACCGGCGACCTGGTCCAGGACGTGTTCGAGGCGTGCTTCGACGCGCCCGGACACCGCCCGGCCGAGGCCGAGGCGCGGCGGCTGCTCGCCCCGGTCCCGGTTCGCCTGATCATCGACGATCTCGCGGCCGCCGCCGTGGACAGGCTGCTCGACGCGGTCCCCGCCGGCTCCGTCGTCTTCTCCGGCACCGCGCGTTCCGGCCTCGACGAGGACGCCGTCCTGAAGCTCCAGGGCCTGGACAAGGTTCCGGGGCTGGCGCTGCTGCGCAGCGCGCTAGGCCGCGACCCGGTCGACGCCGAAGGCGCGCGGGCCCTGGAGCTGTGGCGCGCCGCCGGCGGAGAGCCCCTCGCGCTGCTGCGGGTCGCCGCGAGCGGCGCCACCGGCGACCTCCCGTCGCCCGGCCGCGTAGGCGACCTCGTGCCTTCCCTCATCGAGGCCCTCGACGAGTCGGCCCTGCGGGTCCTGACCCTGCTGGCCCTGCCCGGCTGCGGCACCGTGCGTCCCGACGTGCTGGACGACCTCGTGCCGCTCGGCGCGGCGGGCGCGGACCGGCTCACCCGCTGCGGCCTCGCCGTGGAGACCGGCGACGGCTACCGGGTCGCGCCCGGCCCCGTCGTCGCGCCCAACCCCGGCGCGTCCGACGTACGGGCCACCGCGCGCGTCCTGCGGGCCTGGACGGGATCGCCAGGACGGACGCCCGAGGACGTCGCGGCGCACGGCGAGCTCATCGCGGCGGTGGTCGCCGCGGCGTCCCGCACCGGCGATCCGGAGTCCGGCGGCCTGTTGGCGCGCGCCGCCTCCGAAGGCGCCGCCCGCTCTCTGCGGCTCGGCTCCTGGGGCCGCATCCTTGAGCAGGGCAAGGCCGCCGCCGAACGCGCAGGCGACCGCCGCACCCTCGCGCACCTGCTGCACGAGGACGGGGTGCGGCTGCTGCTGAGCGGGCGCAGGGCCGCGTCCGCCTCGGCGCTCGCCGCGGCCGCGGTGCTGTGGCGGGAGCTGGGCGACCCGGTCGGCGCGGGCCTCACCGAGGAGGCCCGCGAGGCGGTCCGGCACGGCGCGTCCGTCGCCGAGCTGCACTTCGCGCCCGCGCCGGCCGCGCCCGTCCGGTCCGTCGGCGGCCGGGCCGAGGCCGCGGCGCGCCCGCGGCCCCCCGCACCCCGCGAGGACGAGGCCAAGGCGCAGCGCGGCAACGGCAGAGCCCGCCACGCGCTGCCCTCTTCCCCGGGCCGCGTCAAGATCGCGCTCGCCGGGGGCCTGGCGGTCGCCGCGATCGCGGGCGGCTACGCCGGGGTGCGCGCCGTGTCCGGCGACACCGTCGCGGTCCGCCTCATGGTCCGCAGCGACGTGGTGACGGTGGACCTCCCGGGCGACTCCACCTGCACGCCCTCCGGAACCGGTACGAACTGCAGCACGGTCGTCAACGCGGACAAGGGCGAGGCCACCGCCGTGATGGTCGAGCCGCGCGCCACCCAGGGCGTCGTCCTGCGGTACTGGGGCTGCGACGAAGGCCCGGTGTCCACCGAATGCACCGTCACCGCCGAGCGGGACCACGTCGTGTGCGCGACCACCACGGGCCCGCGCGACGCCGTCGCCCGCCGCGAGTGCGAGGTGCTCACCGCCCGCAACCCCGTGGGGCCGGGCAGCGCGACGGGCGTCGTCACCCTCCGGGCGCCGACCCAGTGGCGGGTGGAGATCGAGGGAGCCCCCGCCGTGTGCCGCCACGAGACCGACGAGATCGGCGAGACCGACCCCATCACCGGCCGGCGCCGGTGCGGCGAGTTCCGCCTGTCGGTGGGCCAGAGCATCACCCTCAAGGCCGTCATCACCGGCCAGGTCCCCGCGAAGGGCAGGTACCTCGACGACTCGGCGATCGACCGGACCCCGGTCTGGTACGGCTGCGACACCGGACCGGCGGCCGCGACCTGCACGATCACCATGACGCGCGAGCGGGTCAACGCCGCGAAGACCACCGGGGCGACCAACGCGGCGGTCGCCTGTGTGGCCACCCCCAGCGGCTTCGACCTCGGTGCCCGCTCGATCTGCGCCGACCTGGTCCGGGGGCTCGAACCGGTGCCCTGAACGGCGCCTCAGATCGGCGAGTCGGTGAGCACGCGCACCGGACCCGCCGACTGGACCGGCCAGAACTGCACGAGGTAGTGCTCGACGCCCTCCAGCGCCCGCAGCGCCGCCTGGAACTCGGCGTTGAAACCGTCGCGGAACCGGTCGAGCAGATCGTCGTACAGCCGGGCGATCTCGGCGCGGTGCCTGGCCCGGACGGCGAGGTGGTAGCGGCCCACCCCGCCGACCAGCCTGATCCCGTGCAGGACCGGCTCCCCGGTCGCGGTCGACACCGCGACCGCGCCGCGGAGGTACAGCTCGCTGAACGCCTCCTGCTCCCACGGGCCGGGCGACGACGGGGGCTCGGTGTCCCATTCCTCCAGCAGGAGCGTGATGGCGACGTCGTCCTGGAGGCTGCCGATCCACATCTGGTCGTAGCCGACGCTGACCAGGGAGGTGCCGGGAGGCGGCGGGGCCTGGAGGCTCGTCGGGTCCGACCCCAGGTCATGCACCCGGACCATCCCCTTGTCCGGGTGCAGCCGCACGCCCACGCGCAGCAGTCTGCGATTCACTGTGCTCCTTCCCGGTCACGGTGACGTCGGGGAACACATCCTCCCGTACCGCTCATCGCCCCCGATTGCCGGGTCTACGACCAAAGCATGACGAACGCCACTGTAGGCAATCGCGGCCGGGTACGCCGGAGGTTCGGCGGGTGTCGATCCGAGAGCGCGGGGACGGGCCGGGCTAGGTTGACCGGATGCGAGACCGGATGCCGGGTTGGCTGCCGCGGGCCTTCCTGCTGGCGGCGCTGTCGGTGCTGGCGTTCCTCGCCGGGCTGTGGATCCTCGACCGCCTCCAGGGCCTGCTGATCCTCGTGCTGGTCTCGCTGTTCCTGTCGTTCGCGATCGAGCCCGCGGTGAACGCGCTCGCCGCCCGCGGCTGGCCGCGCGGCCTGTCCACGGGCCTGATCTTCGTGCTCCTGCTCGCGATCTTCGCGGCGTTCGTCGCGCTGCTGGGCAGCCTGCTGGTCGACCAGGTCCAGAACCTGGCGAACGACTTCCCCTCCCGGGTCGACGCGATCATTGGATGGGCGAACCGGACCTTCCGCCTTGATCTATCGCCGTCGGACATCACCGACCAGATCACCCAGACACGCTCGAACCTGGACCGCTACTTCACCTCCGTGGCCGGGAACGTCTGGGGCATCGGCACCGGCGCGGTCTCGGTGCTGTTCCAGACCTTCGGCGTCGCCCTGTTCACCTTCTACCTGTGCGCCGACGGGCCGAGCCTCCGCCGGACCGTCTGTGCCCTCCTGCCGCCCGCCCGGCAGCGCGACGTGCTGCGCGCCTGGGAGATCGCCATCGAGAAGACCGGCGGCTACCTGTACTCGCGCCTGGTCCTCGCGATCTTCTCCGCGGTGGCGCACTTCGTGGCGCTGCAACTGCTCGGCGTCCCCAACGCGATCACGCTGGCGATCTTCGTCGGGCTCGTGTCGCAGTTCATCCCGACCGTCGGCACCTACATCGCGGGCGCGGTGCCCGTGCTCGTCGCGCTCGCGCAGAGCCCGTCGACGGCCCTGTGGGTGCTGCTGTTCATCGTGGCCTACCAGCAGTTCGAGAACTACGTGCTCCAGCCGAAGGTCACCGCCGCCAGCATGGACATGCACCCGGCCGTCGCCTTCGGCCTCGTCCTCGCCGGGGCGTCGCTCCTGGGGGCGCCAGGGGCGATCCTCGCGCTGCCGGCCGGCGCCACCCTCCAGGCCTTCCTCACCACCTACATCCGCCGCTACAAGGTCGAGGAACACCCGCTCACCGACCTCGGCCCGGCCGGCCCCGCCCCCGACAAGCCGTCCTGACGCGGCCGGGCGCCGGATCGTCTCGGGGACCCGGCCGTGGGGGGTGGTGCCGTGCCGCCGGCGGGAAGGCCGGTTTCGGGGGCCGACCGGAGCCCCCGGATCCGGACGAGGGGCACGCCGGCCTCGGCGAGGGTCCGGATCTTGATGAGCTCGATCGCGTGCCGGGCGGTGTAGCGCCGGTACCCGGAGGGGTCGCGCCCTGGCTCCGGCTGCAGCCCTTTCGCGTGGTGGACGCCCCGACCACGCACCATCGCGTCTTGCGCCCTCGCCCTTCCCGGAGAGCGCGGCGAACCCGCCCGGCCACGTCCGCGAGAACGACGGGCTCGGCGGGCCCGTCCTTGCGGCGCACCGCACCGCGCCGGGCGGGCCACGAGGTCACCGTGCCGGAGCACTCCTCATGAGGGCTCGTGCGTTGGGGAGGGGGTGGCCGGTGGGGTGGTGTGGGCGGTGAGAAGGGTGGCGGCTTCGGTCAGGTGGCGGGCGGCGATGGTGCAGGCGGTGAGGTGGGCGTCGAGGGCGGCGGCGAGCCAGGGCGGCGTCGCCGGGTCGGCGCGCAGGCGGGCGGCGAGGGCGCGCAGGCGGACGGCGCAGGCGGCGACGGATTCGGCGGAGGCGGCGAGGCCGTCGGCGTGGGAGGCGCGGGGGACGGTCATGCGGGGGACCCTCCGGGCGGGCGGAGCGGGGCGGGGGCGTCACGGCGCAGCTGGGCGGCGGGGGAGACCCGGACCAGGACGGGTCGGGCGCCGTCCAGGGACAGCGCGCGCAGAACCGCGGTGAAGGGGTGGGGCGCTGTGCTCGCGTGCAACCGGATGCGCGGCAGAGGATGCGCCACGGTGCCCGGCCCCCGGACGTGCCGGACCGAGCGATCGGCGTTCGGCCCGGTGTAGCCGGGGTGGCCGCCCGCCCGGGCGGGCAGGCGGGGACCCAGCGGTCCGTCGAACGCCACGAGCGGCCGGCCCGTGTCGCTGGCCGCCGCCGCCAGGGAGCCCGCCGCGACGGACAGATCGGCCTCGGCGAGGTGCACCGAATGCGGCCAGAGGGCCGCGGCGTCCAGCGCCGCCGGGCTGGTGACGAGCGAGGCCAGCGGATGCAGCCCCGCGTGCCGCAGCGCGGGCGGCCGCAGGGCGTCCCGCCAGAGCGCGCGCCGGTGCGGTCGCGGCGGGGAGTGCACGGCAAGGCTGAGCGTGAACTCGCGGTAGGGGCCGAGGGCGGCCGAGCGATGGTCGGTGAGGTGCAGCACCGCCCAGGCCCGGGAGCCGAGGACGACCGGATGCAGCGCCGTGCCGGGTGACCCGCCGGGCAGGAGGCCGGCCGCGGCTTCCGCGGAGACGGCGAACCAGGCCGAGACCGCGGTCGCCTCATGGGTGAGCAGCGGCACGGTGACGGGCCCGGCGGGTCCGGCGACGGGGTGGGTCGGCACGGTCAGGAACGGGAAGCCGGGTGGGACGGGCGCGTGGTCGAGCAGGCGGTACAGCCGGCGCCGGACGATCGGGCCGGTGTAGGCGGCGAGCTGGGCCTCCAGATGGGCGCGTGCCTCGGGCAGGTCGTCGCGGAGGTTCGCCGCGTACTGCTCGAGTCCGTGGCAGGCCGGGAAGAGGTGGGTGCCGTCGGTGTAGTCGACGATGTACCAGTCGGGATGCAGCGCGAAGCAGTTCCCGGCGCCCTGGCCGTCGAGGGTGGGGATGATGTCGTGCTGGTTGGTGACGCTGGCGACGCGGGTGGCGGGCGAGGCGGGCTGTTTGAAGTCGACGGGCGACCCGATCGCGATCACGTCGGTGAGGAGGTGCCGGGCGTTGAACGCCGGGTCCTGCGCGAGGCTCATCACCGCGGAGCCGCCCGCGCTGTGCCCGACGAAGGCGACCTCGGCTCCTTCGGGGACGCCGTACTCGGCGATCGCGGCGGCGAGGGACCGGCTGTAGGGACCGTCGTCCAGGACCGTGCTGCTGAACGCGCCGAGGAGGTCGGCCGGGTGCTCGGTCTGCGGGCGGCCGATCCGCATGCCGGGCGCGAGCACCACGTACCGCGCCACCCCGTCCGGCCCGCGCACGGTCTGCACCAGCGCGCGCCCGGTGGGCCGGATCACCAGGAGGTCCGCGAGGTAGTCGAGGAAGGATCCCCGCGGGCTGAGCCGCGCGGCCTCGTGCGGCGCGGGCTCGACCGGGACCGCCGCGCCCCGGCCCCGGTCGAGCCCGGCGACGACGCGATTGCTCATGCCGGTGAGCGGGTCGGCCGTCGCGGTGCCCATGCCGGTGGCGATCAGCCAGGCCGTGGCGTCGTTCAGCGGGTTCCGGTCCAGCAGGGCGCGCAGTGCCAGCAGTTCGCCGAAGACCGGCGCGACGCTCGACAGCGCGCCGGCCGCGCCCCGGTCCTTGACCAGGGCGTAGAGCGCGCGTCCCGCGGCGAGGTCGCTGTCGGCCGCGACCGCGTCGAGCAGTCCGCGCAGCTTCGGATCGTCGCCCAGCTCCGGGTGGCCGCGGGCGACCGCGGCGATGCGCAGCCGGAGCGACGTGGTCATCACCCGGATCGGGAGGTTTCCGGCGTTGACGAGCCCGCCGAGCTTTGCGCCGAGGGTTCCGGCGCGGCCGCCGGTGACGGCCCAGCCGAGCCCGCGCCGGTCGGTGACGGCCCGCAGCAGCGCGCGCTGGGCGCGCAGCCCGGTGCCCGGCGATAGGCGCAGCGAGGCCGCGAGCGCGGGGTCGGCCAGCACCGCGGTGGCCTGCCCGGCCGCCTCGCGGAGCGCGTGGGCGATCTCGGCGAGCTCACGGGCGGCGGCCCGCAGCCGGGCGTCGGCGTCGTCGGCGTCGCTCATGCCGGCGCCCCTCGCCAGGTCATGCTGACGAACCGGGGCGCGGGGTCCTCGGGGATGTTGCGGTGCAGGACGTCCGACAGGCTCCGGGTGCGGCCGATGATCTCCATGCCCAGCGGTGCGAACGTCGCGGCGTTGGCCACGCGCGGTCCGAGCAGGGGGTTGGTGAGCGCCTGGGAGAAGGCGTCGATCGCGATGATCTTGGTGAGCAGTGGTGGCAGGATCGCCTTGGCCGACCCGGGCTCCTCGGCGAACAGCCCGACGTACAGGTCGAGGTCGTCGACGTGGTCGTACAGCCCGGCCAGCGCCTCGTGGACGCGCGGGTCGCCGGAGACCTGGTCGAAGCGGCGCACGCGGCGGAAGCGGCAGTGCTCCCGGTAGGCGTTGTAGGGCGCGAGGCCGAGTGCCCGTCCGTCGGCGATAGAGGAGACCTCGACGTCGCGCAGCGCCGGGTCGGTGTTGAACAGGCCGATCCGCCCCGCCCGCTGCTCGGAGGCGTCCTCGAACAGCCGGCCGAGCCCGGGTCCGGGGATCAGCGCGCCGCCGAACAGGGTCCGGGCCAGCGGCGTCTCCCGCCCGCCGACGTCCAGGGCGCCCGGAATCAGGCTGTGCCACCGGTAGACGAGGTTGAACTCCACCGACGCCCAGTTCTGCCGGTGCCAGGTGGCGCGCGCCAGGGCGCGGCCGAGACGGGGATCGAGCAGGAACCTGAAGTGGTACGGGGTGATGTGGTTGATGTACTCCTCGACGACGATCCTGATGACCTCCACGATGACGATGTTGCGTGCCGTCTGGAACAGCCGCTCGTCGTCCCAGCCGGGGTTGCGCCCGGCCAGCAGCCGGGCGACCCGGTTGTGCTCGCGCAGGAACAGCACGGTCATCAGGGTGAAGCCCACCTGGACGTTGCCGCGGTCGCCGCCGAGCGCGAAGAGCGTGTCGCGGTGCTCGGGCGGCAGCATCTCCATGCGCACCGCCGACAGCGCGGCGAACTCCGGCTTGATCTCCCCCTTCTCGCACAGGTAGGGCGGGAACTCGCCGCCGTTGATGAGCTGGCTCTTCAGCAGCCCGCCCTCGTGCGCGCGGACCGCGCGGGTGGCCCGCTCGTCCAGCCCGTACAGCGGGTTGAGGTCGATCTCGTGGTTGGAGGTGCTGCGCCGGGGGTCGCGCGGCTCGGCGGACTCCCCGCGCAGGAACCCGTCGGTGAACCACTGCGCGAAGTAGGCGAACAGCACGGTGGACCGGGGGCAGGGGTCCATCGGGCCTTCGCGGGTGAAGAGGTCCGCGGCCTTGTCGACGGACGGGCGGCCGCCTTCCGGGTCGGGAAACGGGGGCAGATGGCGCCCGGCGTAGGTTCGGTCGGTGAGGGAGGTCCAGGAGGTGTACGGCGCCAGGGTGCTCAGCGGCTCGGGGCGCGCGGGCATCTCGCGCACCGCCTGGTCGATGAGCGTGGCGTTCAGCCTGCGCCGGAGCGGGGTGGCCGACTCGGCCAGGCGCCACAGCGGGCGGGCGTTGGTGAGGGCGAGGTAGCGCAGGCGGTTGACCGCGCCGTCGGAGGAGATGCTGCGGGCGCTGCGGCGGCTCATGCTCGCGGCCCCTTCCATGCGGGGGAGTCGAGGTGCAGGGGGAGGCTGTCGGGGAAGACACCGCGGTCGCGCAGGACGGCGCCTCCCGGGCGCAGGCCCGGCCGCAGGAGGAGCCGCCGGAGGGTCTCGGCGATGACGGTGCGGCCGGCGTGGACCCCGACGCAGCCGTGCGGGCCGTGCCCGAAGTGCAGCCGGGTGTGCGCCGGACGGTCGAGCCGGAACGTCTCCGGCGCGGTGACGGCCGACTCGTCGAACATCGCCGAGGCGACCGCGGCCAGCACCGGGCCGCCCGCGGGGAGCGGGGCGCCCGACGCCAGGACATGGTCGCGGGCGCGGTAGCGGATGATCATCTTCAGGAACGGGTCGAACCGCAGGGCCTCCCAGACGAACGGCTCGAACCGCTCGGGGTCGCGGGCGGCCTCGGCGGCACGGGCGAGCAGCGGGGGATGGGCGAGCAGATGGGTGAGCACGTTGGTCATCGAGCCCGCGGCGTTCTCCACGAAGCCCAGCAGCAGCCCGGCGACGTTGACCGCGACCCGCTCGTCGTCGAAGCCGAGCTCGGCGGGGAGCCGGGTCCGCACGAGCCTGCCCAGGACGTCGGCGCCCTCGGGGCCCGCCCTGCGTGCTGTGACGAGCACCCGCAGGTAGTCTATCATCTCTTTGCCGGCCTCGACCGAGGCGGCCCGCACGGCCGGATCGCCGGGGAGGTTCGCGGTGACGTCCGTCATCACCGCGCGGGACCAGCGCGAGAGCGTCGCGGGATCCGGGCCGGGGAAGCCGAAGTACCCGGCGCAGACGCCCAGCGGCACGGCGCGGAACAGCCCGGCGACGACGTCCAGTGAGCCGTCCGCGGCGTCGAGCGCGGCGTCGGCCAGCGACCCGGTGAGCGCGCGGAGCTCGGGCACGTCCTCCGGCGCGAGCATGACCTGCATGAGGCCCTTCTCTCGCCAGTTCAGCGGGGTGCCGTCGCGCGTCAGCATGTTGGGCGCGCCGAGCGCCGCCTCCATCGGTGGCGCGTAGGCCGCGACGGTGAAGGAATCCGGCCTGGACAGCACCTCGGTGACGTCGGCGAACCGGGTGACGAGGGTGAACGCCGGCGTGGTGAGCACGGGCCTGCGCGCGCGGAGTTCGGCGAACAGGGGCCGCCAGTCCGTGCGCAGCCAGCCGGCCAGCAGCGCGAGGGCGGCGCCGGGGTCGCTCTGGTGGAGCGCGTCGTACTGGGCGAGATAACCGTCGGTGTCCATTTTGGCCTCCACGCGAGGGGGAGTGATCGGCCGGACTCGAAGGGTAAGCAGATGATCGCGCCGGTCGCAACCGAAAATATCGCGCAGAGTACGCGAATCGCCTCTATGGGTGATGGTTATCTGTCCGCGAGGTCACTACCGACCGTTACGCATCCCCGGTCCAATAAGGACGAACCAGTCCCGGGGGAGGTGTCATGTCTGACATGTCGGATCTGGATGTGCGGGGGACCGTCCCGGTCTCTTGGGCGCGGCGCAACACCTACCTTGTGGTGCTCGTCGTCCTGCCGCTCCTGGCGCTGCCCGCCGGGGCCTACGCGGCCTGGGGGTGGGGTCTGGGGCTGCGCGACCTGCTCATCGCCGCGTTCTTCTACACGGTGAACATCTTCGGCATCAGCGTCGGCTACCACCGGCTGCTCACCCACCGGGCGTTCAAATGCCCCAGGCCCGTCCGCGCCGCACTCGTCGTCTGCGGGGCGCTCGCCCTGGAGGGCCCGCCCTCGCTGTGGGCCGCCGAGCACCGCCGCCACCACAAGTACGCCGACCTGCCCGGCGACCCGCACTCGCCGTGGGCCCACGGCGACCGCGGTCTCGGGCCGCTGCGCGGACTGCTGCACGCCCAGGTCGGCTGGTTCTACACCGAGCGGCGCCGCTCCAGCCGCGCGCACTGGGTCCCCGACCTGCTCGCCGATCCCGACATCCGCCGGATCGACGCCGCCTACGCGTCCCTCGTCGTGGCGTCGTTCCTTCTGCCCGCCGCTCTCGGCGGGCTCCTCTCCTGGTCCTGGGCCGGTTTCTGGACCGCGCTCTTCTGGGGAGGGCTCGTCCGCTACGCCGTCGTCCACCACGTCACCTGGTCCGTGAACTCGATCGCGCACCGCTTCGGCCACCGCGACTTCACCACCCGGGACAGGTCGACCAACGTCGGCTGGGTGGCCCTGCTGACCTTCGGCGAAGGCTGGCACAACTGGCACCACGCCGACCCGACCTGCGCCAGGCACGGGGTGCTCAAAGGGCAGCTCGACGCCAGCGCCGGCCTGATCCGGCTGCTGGAACGGCTCGGCTGGGCCCACGACGTCCGCTGGCCCGACCCTGCGAGGCTCAGCGCCCGCCTGTCCCGCATTCCTTCCTGAGCACGCCGCGCGCTCGCCGCCGCCCGGGGGTGCGGGCGGAGCGGCGGGCGCGCGGGCGTCAGAGCTGGATGCCGAAGAACAGCGCGCCGAGCGCGGTGAGGAGGCCGATCGCGCCCCACGCCGCGAGGCCCGCCTTGCTCTTGGCCTTGGTGTGCAGGAAGGCCGCGACGCCGGACAGGACGACGAAGCCGAGCTTGACCTGCAGCGTGGTCTCTCCCGGGTAGTCTTCCGGCAGCTCCAGCATGTTCCACACGCCGGTGGCGATCAGGACGGCGTAAGCGGTCCAGGCGATCTGGTTGAAGCGCCGCGCCGCGAGCTTGGGGAGCCCCTCGTAGCCGCGCAGAAGCGGCACGAGGGCGGCGAGCGTGATCTGGCCGCCCACCCAGATGGTGGCGGCGAGCACGTGGAGGAAGAGCCGGATGTCGGCGAGTGTGACGGCGAGCACGGGGGTGCCTCTCGGTTCGGGGTTCGCAGGCGCCAGCGTATTGCAGGGTCACGCGGAGCCTCCGGTGGGTCGCCCGCGGCGACGGACGCGGGGGAGATGGCCGAAAGTTCGGCGTTGTGCCGATGGTTCGGCCTGCTGGGAGGCAGGATGTGAGCGTGGAAGATCTCGTGCGGTTCCTGAAGGAGAGGCTCGATCGGGACGAGGCAGTCGCACGGGCCTGTGCGGGCGCGCCCTGGACCGTGGGCGCGGGCGGGACGGTACGGGTGAGTCCGACCGACGCGGCGGCGCGGCCGGACTGGGAGCGGCTCGGATTCGTGGCCAGGGCCGAGAACGCCTCGTATGCCGAGCACATCGCCCGGATGAACCCCCAGCGCGCGCTGAGCACCGTCGCCGCGCACAGATCGATCGTCGAGACCTATGAGAAGTACACGCTCAAAGGCCCCCAGGCCCCGGAGCTCGGCCTGATCGGGCCGCTGCTGCGCACGCTCGCCGCGCAGTACTCCACGCACCCGGCCTATCGGTCCGAGTGGGCGCTCTGACGCCGGAATGACGGGTAAGGGAAACCTGGCCGGACGGTGAGGGCGCGCCGGAGGTGGAGACGCCCCGGCGAAGTGCTGCAAAGGTCGACGAACAGGACTTTCCGGGCTGTGGACGACCGGCGGGTTCTGTCGGCGGGCGCCGTTAGCTTGGCCGCATGAACGATCGACGAAGTCCTTCCGGCCGGGCTCCCGGCCCCGCGCCCGAGCGCACCATCGGCCCCGACGACTGGGAATGGGGGGATCTGGTGGGCGAGGAGTTCCACCGGGTCCTGTTCACCGACCTCGATCTCATGGAGTACGAGGTCAGGGGCTGCCGGTTCGAGGAATGCGTGTTCCGGAACGTCCGGCTGAACGCCTCGACCCATGCCGACACCGCCTACGTGAACTGCACGTTCACCCGGTGCACGCTGTTCGACGCCTCGTTCACCGGGTGCAAGACCTCGGGGACGGTGTTCGACGACTGCACCTGGGGCCTGTTCAAGGCGCACGGCGGAGACTGGTCGTTCACCGCGCTGCCCCGTGCCGATCTGCGCGGCAGCGAGTTCCAGGGCGTGCGGCTGCGCGAAGCCGACCTCTCCGGCGCCCGGCTCGACGGCTCCCGGTTGCGCGACTGCGACCTTTCGGCGGCCTCCCTGCGCGGCACCGCCCTCACCGGATGCGATCTGCGCGGCAGCGCCCTGGGCGACCTCGACCCGCGCACCGCCGAGATGAAGGGGGCGACCATCGACCCGGCCCAGGCGATCCAGCTCGCCGTCAACCTCGACCTGGACGTCCGCCCGTTAGCGGTCCTGTGGGGCGGGCGGATCGGCCGGTGTCCGGCGCCGGATTCCCTGGCAGGGGCGGGCCGGCGCCTGCGCGCGGCGATCCGCGGGTGGGCCGGGGGGCACGGCGGCCTCCTCCGGGTCGGAGACCATGGCCCGGAGAGCCACCCGGCGGCCGGAGCCGGCGAACGGGTGCGGACGGGCGGCGACGGAACGACCGGGACGGGCGCGGGGTGCTCGGGGCGCCCGTCCCAGGGTGCGGCGGGCGGGGGATCAGGCGGGGATGACGGGGAGGGTGATGGCGGAGGGGTGGCCGAGGGTCTGGGTGGAGGCGGTCCGGGACGGGTGGACGTCGAAGCGCGGGTAGTTGGAGGCCGCGACGTCGACCCGGATGCGGTGTCCCGGGAGGAAGACATGGCTGGTGGCGATCAGGTCGACTTCGTGCCGGACCGCCGCGGAGGGGGCGCGGACGATGCCGTCCGCGACGTTGAACGCGCGGCCGTCGGGGTGCACGTCGACGAGCTTGACCGTCCAGTCGGAGCCGGGCGCGGTGGTGGTGCCGTGCAGCACCGCGGTCACCTCGCCGGTGACCTCGAGCGCCTCGGCGAGCGGCTCCGTGGTGAAGGCGCGCACGCCCGGGTGGCCGGACTCCTGGATCCGGGCGCCCACGTTGCGGGCGTCGGCGAGCAGGAGGTTGCCGCCGAGCGTCGGCACCGGGTCGGCGGGGTCGTGCGGGAAGACCGTCGGCGCCGCGCCGTCGGCGGCGGGCTCGGTGGACAGCACCCCGCCGGGGCGCAGGTGGAAGTCGGTCGGCACGGCGCGCTTGAGCGGCCACTCCTCCTCGTCGCGCCACTCGTTGCGGCCCATCACGAAGATCTTCACCGGGGCGCCGCCCTCGTTGCCGAGCAGGTGGCCGAAGTGCTCGGCCTCCAGCATCGCGGCCTGAGCGGAGGCGCGCGGGCCGAAGTTCACGTCGCCCGCGGTGCCGTCGCGGCCCAGGTGCGTCCACGGGCCGACGATGAGGCGGCCGCCGAGGCGGCGGTGGTTCTCCAGGGTGCCCTTGAGGAAGATGTCGAACCATCCCGCGGTGTGCATGACCGGGACCTCGATCCGGTCGTGCCGCAGCGTCTCGGCGAGCTCCGCCCAGTAGGCGTCGCGCTCCGGATGGGCGACCCACTCGCGCCAGCCCGGGAACACCTCGCCGACGGGCTGGTCGGCGGGCGGCACCGCCACGTCGGGCACGCCGGCCATCAGCTGGGAGGCGGTGCCGAGCCTGCCGAACGCCGCGGCGTCGCCCGAGCGCGCCTCGTGCAGGGCGCCGAGCAGGCCCTGGAGCGCGGCCCACTGGTGGGCCGAGCCGAAGGCGAGCGCGCCGCCGAGGTAGTTCAGGCCGTCGTAGAAGTCGTGCGGCGTCATGGTGGCGACCACGGCCTTCAAGCCCTCGGGCCGCTCGGCCGCGAGCTGGAGCGCGCACCCGGCGAGGTAGGACATGCCGATCGCCACGACCTCTCCGTTCGACCACGGCTGCGCCCGGATCCACGCGACGGTGTCGGCGCCGTCGCGGCCCTCGTCGACCCACGGGGTGAACTCGCCGTCGCTGTCGCCGCGCCCCCGGCAGTGCTGGAGCACGACGGCGAGCCCCGCCTGGAGATAGGAGGTCACCGGCTCGCTGCGCAGCGTCGGCTCACCGTAGGGCGAGCGCACCAGCACCGTCCGGTGCCCCTGCCCGTCCGCCGGATGGTGCACGGAGGCGCGCAGCACGGTCCCGTCCCGCATCTCGATCGGCTGCCCGTGCACGGTCGTCACCGGCACCACCGGAACGTCGATCTGACCCATCGAAGATCTCCTCACTCACAGGGGGTGTACATCCCGGGCCACAAGGCCCGGTACGAAGCTGCCGACCCGGCTCACGAAGCACCCGGCCGTCGGCCACGGCCGCCCGGTCCACGCCCGCCCCGGCCGGTCCCCGCATGGCCGCGTCTCCGGGCCGGTGCGGACACCGGTCCGCGCCTACCCCGGGCCGGGCCCCGGGTCGCCGTGTCGCTGGGCCGGTGCGGGCGTCGGGTGTGTGCTTGCCTTGGGCTGGGCCCACATGGTCGCGTCTCCGGGCCGGTGCGGACGTCGGGTGTGCGCCTGCCTTTGGCCGGGTTCTGCTTGGTCGTGGCTCCGGGTCGAGGCGGACGTCGGGTCTGTGCTTGCCCCGGGCCGGGCCCTGGGTCGTCGTGTCGCTGGGCCGGTGCGGGCGTCGGGTGCGTGCTGCCTTTGGCCGGGTTCCGCTTGGTCGCGTCTCCGGGCCGGTGCGGACGTCGGGTGTGCGCTTGTCTTGGGTTGGGCCCGGGGGGCCGTGTTCTCGGGCCGGTGCGGATGCCGGTGTGCGCCTGCCTTGGGCCGGGTTCCGCGTGGTCGCGTCTTTGGGTCGATCTGGGCTCATCGGTTCGCGCTGCGCCTGGCGGGTCCCGGGTGGCTGCGTTTCCGGGCCGACCCGGGAGCGCGGTGTGCGCCGGCCGTGGGTCGGGTTCCGGGTGGCCGCGTTTTCGGGACGGGCGTGGCTCTGGTGGGGTCGGGCCGTCGAGCGGGCCGGGCTCTGGTGGGGTGGGGGCGGCATGGGTCAGGTGAGGGCGTAGGCGTCGTAGAGGACGGCGTCGGGGGTGCGGCGGCCGGTGGCGACGGCGAGGGTGCGGGTGAGCCAGAGGTAGGCGGGGTGGGAGGTCTCGAAGGTGAGGGTGAGGCGGAAGTAGTAGGAGGAGGGGTCTACCGGCTCGCCGGCGGCGAGGCGGGCGAGGACTTCGGGAGGGCCGTGGCGGTAGCCGCGGGTCTGGAGGTAGAGGAGGGCGCCGTCGTGGGTGCGCAGGGTGTATCGGGTGTCGATGGCGGCCGAGCCGTCGTCGCGGACGAGCTGCCAGTCCGCGCCGCCCGGCAGGACCTCGCCGTTGAGGCCGGGGCCCTGGAAGGAGCCGCCGGTGATGTTGACGACGCGGCGGTCGCCGAGCGGGGTCCGGCCGAGGTGCAGGATCGGGTCGAGGGCCACGCGGAAGGTGGCGAGGGGGGCGAGGCCGGGCGCGGCGCCGGTGGGGCCGACCGACCAGGACTCGCGCTCGTTCAGGGCGGCGGGCGCGAAGCCCGCGACCTGCTTGTAGCGCAGCGCGATCTCCGCGCGTTCGGCCTCGGGGACGACCTTCTCGATGTCGTCGAAGCCCTCGGGGGCGCGCTCGTGGGCGAGACCGAGGACGAGTTCCGGCCCCATGCCGCGGTTGGCCGTGACGATGGCGGAGGTCGCGGGCCGCCGGGCCTCCTCATAGGCGGCGAGGCCGTCCGCGACGGTCGGCGCGGTGGCCAGGGCGCGGGCGAGGACGCGGGCGTCGAGGACGGCCTGGGAGGCGCCGTTGGAGCCGATCGGGTACATCGGGTGGGCCGCGTCGCCGAGCAGGGTGACGTTCCCGTGCGTCCAGCGGGGGAGCGGGTCGCGGTCGACCATCGGGTACTCGAAGACCTGGTCGGCGCCCGCGATGAGGGACGGGGCGTGCAGCCAGCCGAAGTCCCAGTCGGCGAAGTCGGCGGCGACGGCGGCGGGCGAGACCGCACGGTTCCAGTCGCCCATCGACTCGCGGGCCGCGCCCTCCCCGGTGGGCCGTTCGGCGATCCAGTTGATCGGGGCGAGGCCGTCGGGGCCGGGCGGGCCGATGGGGTAGGCGACGAACTTGCTCGTGCCGTCCCCGGCCATCACCATGCTCGCGCCCGTGCGGAACGGCGCGGCGCGGGTGACGCCGCGCCACAGGGTGAGGCCGTTCCAGATCGGCGCGCCCTCGTCGGGGCACAGCGCGGCGCGGACCGTCGAGCGGATGCCGTCGGCGGCGATGAGGACGTCGGCGTCGTGCGCGGGCCCGGTGACGGGGTCGCCGCGGCGGACGGCGTCCGGCCCGAGGCGCTCCTCGACGGCGGCGAGCAGCAGCATCTGGAGCGCGCCGCGGTGCACCGAGTACTGCGGCCAGCGGTATCCGGCGGCGAGCCCGCGGTCCTCGGCCGAGATGACGTGCCCGAACCGGTTGGCGTAGACGAGTTCGCGCAGCGGGACGCCGAGGGCGGCGACCCGGTCGGCGAGCCCGAGCTCGGTGAGTTCGCGGACGGCGTGCGGAAGCAGGTTGATCCCGACGCCGAGCGGCCGGATCTCGGGGGCCGCCTCCCGGACGACGACGTCGGTGATCCCCGCCGCGTGCAGGCTCAACGCGGTGGTGAGCCCCCCGATCCCCGCTCCTGCGATGATGACGCGCATCGGACAACCCTTATTCGACTCGACCATATTGTTACAGGCGTAACAATATGGACCAGCGGCGCCGCGGAGGGCAAGTGGAGGATTACGAGAGGCTGGCCCGGGCGGGCATCCCGAGGGTGGCGCCGGACGCCGACGTCGAGTTGTTCTCGCTCGCCTACAACGTCCTGCACGCCTCCTACCAGCTCATCAACGACCTGGAGGGCGCGGTGCACAGGCCGCGCGGCTGGACGCTGCCGGGCTTCCGGCTGATGTTCAAGCTCTGGCTCCTCGGCCCCACCATGCCCGCGCGCCTCGCCGAGCTGTCGGCGATGAGCCGTTCGGCCGTCACCAACGCCGTGCACACGCTGGAACGCTCCGGCCTCGTCGAGCGCCGCACGTCGCCGACGGACCGGCGCGCCGTCCCCGTCGCCCTCACCGCCAAGGGCGAGGCCGCGGTCCGCGAGGCGTTCGAGCTCCAGGCCGCGCGCGAGGCCTCCTGGTTCGCCGCCCTCGACGCCGAGGAGCGCGCGACCCTGACGGACCTCCTGCGCCGCGTCGCCGCGACCCGCCCCGCCTGATCGCGACGGCACCGGTTCGGCGGAATTTACAGAGAATGTCTCTAGAGAAGGTCTCTGTAAATGCGTAGGGTGCGGGGTATGGCGAAGACTGTGGTGATCACGGGTGCGGGGCGCGGTATCGGGCTGGCGACCGCGCGGGAGCTGGCGGAGCGCGGTGACCGGGTGGTGCTGGTCGCGCGGAACAGGGAGCAAGGGGAGGCGGCGCGGGACGAGATCGGCGGGGACGCCGAGCTCGTCGTCGGCGACCTCGGGACACGGGACGGCGTGGCGGCGCTCGCCTCGGAGCTGCGGGCGCGGTTCCCCGAGACCGACGCGCTCGTGCACAACGCCGGGATCTGGCCCGGCCGGAAGGTCCTCAACGCCGACGGGTTCGAGCAGGCATTCTTCACCAACCACCTCGCGCCGTTCCTGCTCAACCACCTCCTGGAGGACGTGCTCAAGGCGAACGCCGCCCGCGTCGTGCAGGTGACGGCCGGCCTCTACCCGAAGGGAAGGGTGGACCCGGAGCGGACCCCGCAAGGGCTCGACTTCCACTCGATCCGCACCTACGCCGACACCAAGCTGGCCAACCTCATGACGGTCCCGCTGTTCGCCGAGCGATGGAAGGATGCCGGGGTGACCATCACCGCGGTGCATCCCGGGGTCATCCGCACCGGTCTGGGCGACCGGCCGGGACCCCTCGGGCTGCTGCTCAAGCTCGTCAAGCGCTCCTGGGCCGCGCCCGAGGCGGGCGCCCGCCCCGTCGCGCGGCTCGTCGCGGAGCCGTCCCCCGCGCTCTACTACGAGGAGGAGCGGCCGACCGATCTCGTCGCGCCCGCGACCGACACCGCGCTGGCCCGGCGGATCTGGGCCGACGCGGCAGCGGCGTTCGATGTCGCCTAGGCACCGCACCACGCCGCGGACGGTCGAGCGGCTTCTCGAGGTGGCCCTCGCGGTGTTCGCGCGCGAGGGCCGCGAGGGGTTCACGATGAGCGCGGTCATCAAGGAGAGCGGGGTGAGCAGCGGCAGCCTCTATCACCACTTCGGCAGCTTCGACGGGCTGGCCGCCGCGCTGTACGCGCGCTGCATGGGCGGTCTGCTCACGTCGGTCGTCACGGCGCTGGAGGAGTGCGCGGAGGCCGCCGACGGCGCGCGCGCCGTGCCTGCCGCCTACCTCGCCTTCGCACGCGAGCACCGCGACGAGATGGCGTTCATCCACGCCTCGGCCTACGCGGCGTTCCTGCCCGCGCACGCCGGGACCGTCGCCGCGGTCAAGGACCCGCTGCTCGCCCGGATGACGGACTGGCTGGCCCCGCACGTCGCCGCGGGCCGGATCGCGGACCTGCCGCCCGCCCTGATGGAGATGCTGCTCATCGGCCCGGTCGCCGAGACCGTACGCCGCTGGCTCGCAGGCGCGCCGGGCATCGACCTCGCCGAGGCCGAGCGCCTCCTCCCCGAACGCCTCTGGCACGCCGTCCGCGCCTGAGCGGATAGGCCGGAAGGGGCGAGCGCACCGCCTGCCCGAGCGCCGCCGTCGCCCGGGTGGGCACGTCGGAACGAAGAGGCGGCCGTCGCCGTCCGAGACGCCGCGGGCGGACGCGTCAGAACGGGGAGGCCACGGCGCTGAGGGCCTCGTGGAGGATCTCGGGGAGCAGGCGGGACTGGTCGTCGTCGAGCCAGAGGTTGGTGGCTGCGCGGACCGAGGCGAGCATGGCGGCGGCGATGACGCGGGGGCGGACACCGGTGTCGGCGTCGCGTTCGGCGATGAGGGCGGCGAGCTGCTGCTCCAGATGCATGAGGTTGGCGAGCTGCCGGGCGAGCAGCGCGGGGTGCCGCCGGGCGAGGAGCGTGCGGGCGATCCACTCGCGGTCGGGCTCCTCGAACCTCCCGTAGAGGTCGACCGCCGCGGCGTGCAGCGCGGTCCAGCCCGACTCCTCGGCGGGACGCTCGCGGAAGGCGGCGATGAGGCTGCGGTGCCGCTCCTCCTCGCCGTACATGAGGGCGTCGGCCTTGTCGGAGAAGTAGTTGAAGAACGTGCGGCGCGAGATGTTGGCGGCCTCGGCGATCGCCTCGACGGTGACGTTCTCGTACCCCACCTCGACGGTCAGCCGCATGGCCGCGCGGTACACGGCCAGCCTGGTCTCGGCCTTCTTCCGCTCGCGCAAGCCCTGCGTTCCGGTCATGCGCACATCCTAGAGGTGTCGGATCGCACAGTCGCGGAATAACTGCACATGATGCAAAGTTGCATCGCGTGCAATAGGCTCTCGACGCTTGAACACAGCGGAGGAGAAACCGAGTTGACAGTCGTCGACGCTCCGGGGGATCGGATGACCCACCGGGAAATTATGAAGCCCTTCAGCGCACTGCTCGCAGTGCTCGGCGTGGGCATGCTGAGCGCGACCGTCGTGTCGGTCGCGCTGCCGCAGATCATCGGTGATCTCGGCGGCACGCAGTCGCAGTACACCTGGGTCGTCA
Source organism: Actinocorallia herbida (assembly GCF_003751225.1). NCBI lineage: Bacteria > Bacillati > Actinomycetota > Actinomycetes > Streptosporangiales > Thermomonosporaceae > Actinocorallia > Actinocorallia herbida. The sequence continues at coordinate 6,492,126 of NZ_RJKE01000001.1, read as the reverse complement.
CCGCGGCCCTGCTCGCCACCACCGCGACCACCCCGCTCTGGGGCAGGCTCGCGGACCTTTTCGACAAGAAGATGCTGCTCCAGGTCGGCATCGTGCTGTTCGCGGTCTCGTCGATCGCGTGCGGTCTCGCGCAGAACACCGAGCAGCTCATCGCGTTCCGCGCGATCCAGGGCGTCGGCATGGGCGCGGTGCAGATCCTCGTGCAGGTCGTCATCGCCGCGCTGATCCCCCCGAGGGAGCGCGGCAAGTACAACGGTTACCTCGGCGGCGTGATGGCGCTCGCCACCGTCGGCGGACCGCTCATCGGCGGCCTCATCGCCGACTCGCCGCTCGGCTGGCGCTGGTGCTTCTTCATCATGCTGCCGTTCCTGGCGATCGCCTCGTTCGTCCTGCGGCTGTCGCTGCACATCGAGCGGGTGAAGCAGACCAACGTCAAGATCGACTTCCTGGGCGCCGCGCTCATCGCCGCGGGCGTGAGCCTCCTGCTCATCTGGGTCACCTTCGTCGGTGACGAGTACGCCTGGCTCTCCTGGCAGACCGCGGTGATGGTCGGCGGCACCGTCGTCATCCTCGCCCTCGCCGTCCGGGCCGAGTCGCGTGCCTCGCACCCGGTCGTCCCCCTGCACATCGTCACCCAGCGGACGCCCGCCCTCGCCATCGTCGCCAGCCTCGCGGTCGGCATGGCGATGTTCGGCGGCGCGGTCTTCCTCGGCCAGTACTTCCAGATCGGCCGCGGCTACTCGCCGACCGAGGCGGGTCTGCTGACCTTCCCGATGATGCTCGGCGTCCTGGTGTCCTCGGCCGTCTCGGGCCGGATCATCTCCAAGACCGGGAACGTGCGCCCGCACGTCGTCACCGGTCTGGTCGTGCTGCTCGTCGGGTTCATCGGCATGTCGACGATGGACCACCAGACCGCGCTCGTCCTGCTGGGCGTCTTCATGGCGCTGATCGGCGTCGGCGTCGGCATGTCCATGCAGAACCTCGTCCTCATCGTGCAGAACGGCGTGTCCATGAAGGACATGGGCGCGGCCAGCGGCGCGATGACGTTCTTCCGGTCGCTCGGCGGCGCGATGGGCGTGTCGATCCTCGGCGCGGTCCTCGCCTCGAACGTCGCCAGTTCCATCAAGGAGGGACTGACGAAGGCCGGCATCCCGGTCACGGGTGAGCAGGGCGGCAGCCTGAACATCGCCGAGATGCCCGAGCCCATCAAGGAGATCGTGCGCGCGGCCTACGGCGACGCGACCGGGCACATCTTCCTGGTGTCCGCGGGCGTCGCCGTCATCGGCCTGATCGCGACGCTGTTCCTGCGTCCGCCCGCGCTGCGCGAGACGTTCGAGCTGCCCGAGGAGCTGGAGGCCGCGGGTGAGGCGAAGGCCGCGGCCGCCGGGCTCGCCGGTGCCGCCGACCTCACGGCGGAGATCGAGGCCAAGGGCGGTTCCGCGAAGGCGGAGGCCTGAGAGAGCCGACGGCCCGGGGCGCGCCCGGGTCGTCGTAGGGGCGCCGGTCCAGCAGCACGCTGGGCCGGCGCCCTTTTGTGCTTCCGGCCTACCCGTTCCCGCTCACCCCGCGGGCGCGCGGTGCGGAGGGAGCGGCCGCTGGTACCTCGGCCACCTGTACCGGCGCATGAGCGGCACCGTCACACGCGCCGGGAAATGCCGCACCGGGGTGGGGGTGAGGTTCACGGCGAGCTTGAGCGCGGCCATGAGCGCCGTGAACGAGAGCCTGCGCGCGGGCGTCCACGGCAGCCCGTACTGCTCGCGGATCGGTGCGGGAAGGAGCCCCGTCGTCACGAGCCGGAAGACGGCGAGGGCAGGGAACAGGACTCCGGGCAGGGCCGCCCCGCTGAGGACGGCCCGCGCCTGCTCGCGCCCGTTGTCGTCGACGCGGAGGGTGGCGAGCATCCCGTCCCAGTAGGCGTCGAAGCCCGCGACGTCCGCGGGCAGCGCGTCCCGGGGCGCGCCGAGGAGCTCGGCGAAGATGACGGCCTGCTGGTAGTACTCCTCGTCCCTTTCCGGGGTCGGCGGCCCGTACATCCGACCGTGCAGGTCGCGGGCGACCTGGAAGAGGGTCGCCTGCACCCACAGCAGGAGTTCGGGGTCGTGCGCGGTGTAGCCGGGCCCGTTGACGGCGTCGTGGGCGCGCATCGCCGACCATGCGACGCGGTGGGCCTCCTCCTTGGTGCCGAAGACCACCATCGCGAGGTAGTCGAGGGTCGACATCAGGCGCTTGAACGGTCCGGCCTGGAAGTCGCTGTGCTCGGCCACGCCGCGCGCGACCTTGGGGTGGGCGAGCTGGAGCAGCAGGGCGGGGCCGCCGCCTAGGAGCCCGAGCGGCTCGCTGGAGATCTGGCGGATCGCCGAGTGCCGGGTGAAGAAGCCGTCGTCCATGAATCGTCCTCCTCTGGGGGTGTCCGCATGGTAAATCCGACCCACCCCTGCATGTAAGGGCTCACTTATGTGAGGCTTGGCGAAGCCGGGGAATTTCGGCGCGTCGAGTACGACGCGCTGGGGTATATCCGGATATCAAACGAGTTGGGGCAGGTGCCCGATGATGACCCCCGGCCGGCAGCGGAAGATCCTCGCCGATATGGCAGAACGCCTGCGCCTTGACGACCCCGAGCTGGTCGCCCGCTTCACGATGTTCGCGCGCCTCCACGAAGAGGAGGGGCCGCCGCCCGTCGAGCCGCCGTGAGCGGGCCGCCGCCCGCGCGGCGGCTCCTAGAATCGGGACATGGTGCGCTGGCTCGACGACGACGAACAGGAGACGTGGCGGGCCTACCTGTGGGCGACCCAGCTCCTGCACGAGGCGCTGGACCGCCGGATGCAGCAGGAGTCGGGCATCCCGCAGAGCTACTACGTGATCCTGGCGATGCTGTCGGAGGCCCCGGGCCGGTCCCGCACGATGACGGAGCTGGCCCGCATCACCCGCGGCTCGCCCAGCAAGCTCTCCCACGCGGTGCGCAAGCTGGAGGAGCACGGCTGGGTGCGCCGCCGCAAGCACCCCGAGGACGCCCGCACCACCATCGCCACCCTCACCGACGAGGGGCACGAGGTCGTCGTCGGCGCCGCGCCCGGCCACGTTGAGGCGGTGCGCGCGAACCTGTTCGACCTGATCACCCCCGAGCAGTCGGCGCAGCTCGGCGCGATCTGCCGCGCGATGCTCGCCGGCCTCGACCCCGACGGTCCCCCGTTCCGCTGACACCCGCGCCGGGACGCCGGGCTCGGGGGCCCTTTCCCACGGGTACCTCCAGACCCTAGGATCTCGCCTCACCCAGCGAAGCGAGAGGACCACGCATGGCGGTCTGGCACGCGGCTGCGGCGGCCGTCCTCCCCGCCCTGCTCGGCGGCGCCGCGGCACCGGACATCAGCCCCGGCGACGGCGCCGTCGTCACCGACGGCACGGTGACGGTCTCGGCGCGGGCCGGCCTGTCCGGCGGGACGCTCATCGTCGACGGCGAGCGCCGCGCGTCCGGCAGGGCCGAGCGGCTGACGTTCGCGATCGACGGCCACGCGGTCGCCAACGGCACGCACACCGTGGAGATGACGGGGCTCATCCCGCTCAACCGCGGCGAGGCGACCTTCCGGATGGCGGTTCCCGCGTACGCGCCCGCCGGGGTCGTCGCGCTGGCGTCGGGGCGGAAACTGACCGTCGTCTGGCAGCGCAATCCCGAACCGGACGTCAGCGGATATTCCGTGGCGGTCTCCGCAGGGGGCCGCGCGCAGGCGGGCGTGGACTGCCCCGACGGCCGCTGCACCGCCGCGCTCACCCTGCCGAAGTCCGCGCAGGGCGAGGTCACCGTGACCGTCGTCGCGCACCGCGCGGGCGCCGCGGACTCCGGGGCGGGAGCGGCCGAGCTCGTCCTCCCCGCCAAGCCCGCGCCCGCGCCCGCAGGGGACGACGGGGAGGGCGAGGGCGCCGCACCGGGCACAGGGTCCGTGCCCGAGGGGTCCGCACCGGGAGAGAGCCCCACGGCGGCGCCGGAAGACTCCGCGACGCCTTCGCCGAGCGAGGACGACGACGAGAGCGTCGCGCCCGCGCCGACGGACACCGAGGAGGACGCGGGTCCGCCCACGCCCGCCGCGTCCGTCGCCGGGGCGTCGCCCGACGACCCGCTCCCGCGCATCATCTTCCTGACCAGTTGCGCGGGCGCGCTGCTGACCCTGCTCGCCTTCGCCGTCCGGGCGCTGGTACTGCGGCGCAGGCCCGCGCACGCGGCGGCGCACCGCGCCGTCCCCGCGGAGCCCGCGCCCGTCCCTCCGGCGCCCCTGCCGATCATCCCGTCAGGCGACGACACCGCCTACCGCGAGCCCTGGACCTAGCGTCTTACGCGCCCGTCGGGCGGTGCGTCTCGTAGGCGGTCTCGCCGTGCAGAGCGAAGTCCAGGCCTACCGCCTCGTCCTGTGAGGACACGCGGTTGCGCCGGGAGGGCAGCTTGTCGAGGACGAGGGCGATGAAGTAGGTGACGAAGAAGCTGTAGGCCGTCACCGCCGCGACCACGGCCACCTGGAGGACGAGCTGGTGGGCGTCGCCGCCGTAGAGGAGCCCGTCCGGCGCGGCTGGGTTGGTGGCGCCGGTGGCGAACAGCCCGACGCACACCGAGCCGATGACGCCGCCGACGAGGTGCAGCCCGGCGACGTCGAGGGAGTCGTCGAGCTTGAGCCTGCTCTTCAGCGGTACGGCGAGGCAGCAGCCGAGTCCGGCGAGCAGCCCGATGGCCAGCGCGCCCCGCGCGTCGACGTAACCGGCGGCCGGGGTGATGGCGACGAGGCCCGCGACGGCGCCGGACGCGGCCCCGAGCGCGGTCGGCTTGCCGTAGCGGATGCGCTCGACGAGGACCCAGGTGAGCAGGGCGGCCCCGGTCGCGGTGTTGGTGTTGACGAACGCCCAGACGGCGACGGCGTCGGCCTTGAGCGCGGATCCGGCGTTGAAGCCGAACCAGCCGAACCACAGCATCGCCACCCCGAGCAGGATGAACGGGACGTTGTGCGGGGCCATGTGGGCGCGCGGCCAGCCGGTGCGGCGGCCCAGCACGATGGCGATGGCCAGCCCCGCCGCGCCCGCGTTGCAGTGCACGACGGTGCCGCCCGCGAAGTCCAGCGCGCCGAGCTTGAAGGCCCAGCCGTCGGGTGAGAACACCCAGTGCGCGACGGGCGCGTACACCATGATCGACCAGAGGATGATGAACGGGACGAACGCCCCGTACCGCCACCGTTCGACCGCCGAGCCGGTGATGAGCGCCGGGGTGATGATCGCGAACATCATCTGGAACATGGCGAAGGCGATCGGCGGGATCACCTGGGCGGCCTCGCCGGTGAAGCCCGGCACGATCTCGTCCATGTTGGCCAGCCCCGCGAAGTGCAGGCCGCCGATGACCTCACCCGCTCCGCCGAACGCCAGCGAGTAGGAGACCGACACCCACGTGACGCCGACGAGCGCCATCACGGTGAAGCTCTGCAGCATGGTGTTGAGCACGTTCTTCGCCCGCACCATCCCGCCGTACAGGAACGCCACGCCGGGCGTCATGAAGAGCACGAGCGCCGAACTGGCCAGCACCCACGCCGTGGCGCCCGAATCGACGGTGGAGAAGTCGAAAGGCATCCGCAACCTCCGATCCGAAAAGCCCGGCGCCATGGTTCCACCGTGTTCGCGGTGCCTGCTGTGGTTCGTGTGACTTCGCGGTAAACGTTGGGTTTCGTCGACAACCCTGGAGGGTTGTGGAATCCAACTCTCGGGCGCATAATGAGTTTGATTTTCCAACCTTGAGGAGGAACCCATGCGCGACGCGGTCATCGTCGAAGCCGTCCGGACGCCGGTGGGCAAGGGCAAGCCCGGGGGATCCCTCGCGGACGTCCACCCGGTGGAGCTGCTCGCGCACACCCTGCGCGAACTCGTCACCCGCAGCGGCATCGACCCCGAGCTCGTCGACGACGTCATCGGCGGCACCGTCAGCCAGGTGGGGGAGCAGGCGGCGAACCTCACCCGGTACGCCTGGCTCTCGGCGGGGCTGCCCGAGTCCGTCGCGGCCACGACCGTCGACCGGCAGTGCGGCTCGTCGCAGCAGGCCGTGCACTTCGCCGCGCAGGGCGTCATCTCCGGCGCCTACGACATCGTCGTCGCGTGCGGCGTGGAGTCGATGAGCCGGGTGCCGATGGGCTCCAACGTGCTGCCCGGCAGCGTGCCGTTCGGGCCGGGCATCCCCGAGCGCTACCCCGACGGCCTCGTGCCGCAGGGCGTCGCCGCCGAGCTCATCGCCGCCAAGTGGGGGCTCACCCGCGAGGCGATGGACGCCTTCTCCGCCGAGTCGCACGCCAAGGCGGCCCGGGCGACGGCCGAGGGCCGGTTCGAGGCCGAGATCGCGCCGGTGCGGACCCCGGCCGGACTGGTGACGGCCGACGAGTCGATCCGGCCCTCCACGACCCCCGAGGTGCTCGCCAGGCTCCGGCCCGCCTTCGAGCGCCCCCAGTTCACCGAGCGGTTCCCGCAGATCAACTGGTCGGTGACCGCGGGCAGCTCCAGCCCGATCAACGACGGCGCGGCGGCCCTGCTGATCATGAGCGGCGAGACCGCGGCCCGGCTCGGCCTGCGCCCCCTGGCCCGGCTGCACGGGTTCGCCGTCGCGGGCGCCGACCCGCTGATGATGCTCACCGCGGTCATGCCCGCGACCGAGAAGCTGCTGCGCCGCACCGGCGTCTCCCTCGCCGACGTCGGCCTGTACGAGGTCAACGAGGCGTTCGCCAGCGTGCCGATGGCCTGGCTCCAGGAGACCGGCGCCGACCCCGCGAAGCTCAACGTGCACGGCGGCGCCATCGCGATCGGCCACCCGCTCGGCGCGAGCGGCGCGCGGATCATGACCACCCTCGTCCACGCGATGGAGCGACACGGCGCCCGGTACGCGCTCCAGACCATGTGCGAGGCGGGCGGCCTGGCCAACGCGACCCTGCTCGAAAGGCTGTAGCCCGCCCGGAGAATTCTCTCCATCAAACGATTGACCGGGACGGTGATCTACCCTACCGTTCCGGTATGAATTCCGATCCCGTCACCCGCATCCTCGACGCCGCCACCCGGCTGTTCGCCGAGCGCGGGTTCGACGGGACCTCCACGAGGCGCATCGCCGACGCGGCGGACCTCAACATCGCGACGGTCAGCTACCACGTCGGCGGCAAGCGCGATCTGTACCTCGCCGTCATGACCGGGGCCGCCCAGGCGGAGCGGGCGGCCCTGGAAGCCGCCCTGGACTCCTGCGCCGAACCCGGCCGCCTCGGCTCCGCCGCCGACGTCCACCTCGTCGTGGACGCCTACCTCGACTTCTGCGTCGCCCGCCCCGAGATCCCCGCGCTGTGGATGCACCGGTGGCTGTCCGACGCCGCCGACGTCGCCTCCTTCGAGGCCGCGCACGTCCACCCCCTCGTCGGCCGGCTGATCGAGCTGACCCGCCCCGTCGCCGCCCCGGACGCCGACGTGGAGTACGCCCTCTGGTCGGTCATCTGGACGGTGCACGGCTTCGCGCGCGGCGGTGTCCCCGACGCGTCCGGCCGCCGCCGCAGGACCGACGACCCCGAGGCCCTGGAGCGCTTCCGCGCCGCCCTCCACCGCCTCGCCTCCGGCCTCCTCGGCCTGGAGCACGCCCCCGTGACGTCGCGCGCCGCCTCCCCGCACCCCTCGTGATCTGGACGTGATGCCATGACCGGTGAGCAGTCCGCAGTGGACCCCTCGCAAGCAGTCCCCGAGCCCCGTGCGTCAGGGGAGCCCGTAGCGCGCGGGCGGCTGTTCGGCTACGCGCTCGGCTCCGTCGGGACGGGCGTCTTCGGCGCCGTGCCGGGGCTTCTGCTCCTCTACTACCTGACCGACTCGCTCGGCGTGCCCGCGGCGTTCGCGGGTGTCGTCCTCGTGCTGCCGAAGGCCTGGGACGTGCTGCTCAACCCCTGGGTCGGCACCCTCAGCGACCGGGAGGCCGTGCGCACCGGAAGCCGGCAGCGGCTGCTGCTGCTCGGCGCGGTGACCCTGCCGGTGCTGTTCGCGCTGATGTTCGCCTCGCCGTTCACCGGCGGCGCGGGCGCGGCCTGGGCGATGGCCGCGTTCCTGCTCGCGGCGAGCGCGTTCGCGGCCTTCCAGGTGCCGTACGTGGCGCTGCCCGCCGAGATCTCCGACGCGCCCGCCCAGCGCTCGCGCGCGATGGCCTGGCGGATCGTCGCCCTGACCTTCGGCATCCTGCTCGCGGGTGGCCTCGCGCCCGTCATCGTCGGAATCGGCGGCGACGGACGGGGCGGGTACCTCCTCATGGGCGTCGTCATCGGCGCGGTGCTCGCCGCCGCGCTCGTCGGCTCAGCCCTGTCGACCCGCTGGATCCGCTCGTCGCCCGGCGCCCGCCAGCTCGGCTTCGCCGCCGCGCTCAGGCTCGCCCGCGGCAACCGGCCGTTCTTCGCGCTGCTCGGCGCGTTCACCGTGCAGTCCCTCGCCATCGCGGTCATGCTCGCGGGCGCGCCCTACGTCGCGCAGTACCGGCTCGGCGACGACGGCCTCACGACGGTCCTGTTCGTCTGCATGGTCGGGCTCAGCGCCGTCGCCGTGCCGGTGTGGAGCGCGCTGGGCCGCAGGTTCGGCACGGTGCCCTGCTACCTGGCCGCCGTCGCGCTGTTCACCGTCGCCGCGCTCGCGCTGTACCCGGTGCTCACCGCGGGCGCGAAGATCCCGGCGTTCGCGCTCACCGCGCTCGTCGGCGCGGGCTACGCCGCGCTCCAGCTCTTCCCGCTGTCGCTGCTGCCCGAGACCGTCCACGCCGACGCCGGGCGCACCGGGCAGGCCCAGTCCGGCGCGTTCACCGGCGTGTGGACCGCCGCGGAGACCGGCGCGATGGCCCTCGGCAGCGGCGTGTACGCGCTCGTCCTCGCCGTCACGGGGTTCGCGTCGAGCTCGGACGAGGAGACCGTCGCCCAGACGGGCACCGCCCTCGGCGGGCTCACCGTCGGCTTCACCCTCGTGCCCGCCCTGCTGCTCGCCCTGAGCGCGCCCCTCCTCGTCGTGTACGCGCGGCGTGCGGCGGCCCACAAGACCCCCGAGGAAGCGGCGGCCTGACGGCCCCGCGTAGAACGACTCTCGAAAGGTGTTCCCCCATGCTGGCTGAAGACGGGCGCGACAGTGCCGACCTCTTGGCGGAGCTGGCGCGGCTGAAAGAAGCCGACCTGCCCGTGCGCGGAGGCAAGGTCACCGCCTACGTTTACGACACCGGACGCCCGGAGGTGCACGAACTGGCCGCCCGCGCGTACCTGGAGATGCTGGAGGTCAACGGGCTCGACCCCACGGCCTTCCCCAGCATCGTCGCCCTGGAGAAGGACGTCGTCGGGACCGTCGCGGCGAAGCTCGGCGGCGGTCCGGGCACTCCGGGCATCTTCACCAGCGGGGGCACCGAGTCGATCATGCTCGCGGTGAAGGCGGCCAGGGACGCGCGCGGGGTCGAGCGGCCCCAGGTCGTCGTCCCGGTCACCGCGCACCCGGCGTTCCACAAGGCCGCCCACTACCTCGGCGTGGAGCTCGTGACGGTGCCCGTCGACACCGCGACTTTCCGGGCCGACCCCGCCGCGATGGAGGCCGCGCTCACCGACCGGACCGTCCTCGTCGTGGTGTCCGCGCCGTCGTACCCGCAGGGCGTGGTGGATCCCGTGCCGGAGATCGCGGCGCTCGCGGCGGCGCGCGGCGTCCCCTGCCACGTGGACGCCTGCGTCGGCGGCTGGCTGCTGCCGTGGCTGCGCGACACCGGCCACCCCGTGCCGCCGTTCGACCTGTCGGTCCCGGGCGTCACCTCGCTCTCGTGCGACCTGCACAAGTACGGCTACGCGCCCAAGGGCGCCTCGGTGGTGCTGTTCGCCGACGAGGCGCTGCGCCGCCACGCCTACTTCGCCTCCGCCGCCTGGCCCGGCTACACGATCATCAACTCGACCGTGCAGTCCAGCAAGGGCGCGGGCCCGCTCGGCGGCGCGTGGGCGACCCTCCACGCGATCGGCGCGGCCGGATACCGCGACCTCGCCGCCCACGCCGTCGCCGCCGCACGACGGCTCATCGAAGGCGTCGCGGACATCCCGGGCCTGCGCGTCCTGGGCACGCCGGACGCCTCCCTCGTCGCGCTGGCCTCCGACGACCCCCGCCTCGACGTGTTCGTCCTGTCGGACAAGGCGCGCGGCCACGGCTGGTTCATCCAGCCGCAGCTGAGCTTCCCCGGCATCCCGGCGAACGTGCACCTCACCCTCACCGGGGTCAGCCTCCAGGGCGTGGACGCGCTCCTCGACGTCCTGGCCAAGGCCGCCGCCGAGGCGATCGCCGCGGGTCCCGTGGAGATCCCCGACGGCCTCGTGGACCTCCTGGGCGGCCTCGACCTCGGCACCGTGGACGACGCGGGCTTCACCGAGCTCCTGGGGGCCGTCGGGGCCGACCTCGACGGCGACGGCCCGATGGAGATGGGCATGGTGAACGCGGTCCTCGACGCGCTGCCCGCCGAGACCAGGGAGGCGCTGCTCATCCGGTTCCTCTCGGCCCTGTACCGTACGCGCGCATGAGCACGCACGAGCGGGAGATCACCGAGCCCGTCGCCCTGACCCGTCCCGACGGCCGCCTCGACCCGGCGGCCGTCGGCTGGTCCCGCCGCCCCCTGCACGACACCGCCCTTCCGGGGCGGTGGGGGCGGCGCAAGAAGTGGGAGTACTGGTGCTTCACCACGCCGACCCACCTCGTCGCCGTGACGGTCAGCCACCTCGACTACATGGCCGTCAACGGCGTGTACTTCCTGGAGTACGGCGGGACCGAACTCGAGGTGAGCACGATGGCTCCCTTCGGTCCGGGCGTACGCCTCCCCGACAGCCTGGACGGCTCCGACATCACCGTCGCGTCGGGGAAGGTGCGCGTCTCCGTCCTCCGCGAGGCAGGCGGCACCCGTGTGCGCGCCACCTGCCCGACCTCTGAGGGGCCGCTGACGGCCGACCTCTTCGCGGCGCTCCCCGAGGGCCACGAGAGCATGAACGTCGTCATCCCGTGGGACGATCGGCGCTACCAGTTCACGTCCAAGCAGGTCGCCCGCCCCGCCGAAGGCACCCTGACGCTCGGGGGGCGCTCCTTCGCGTTCGACGGCGGCTGGGCGGTCCTCGACCACGGCCGGGGCCGCTGGCCGTACGACACCCTCTGGAACTGGGGCGCCGCCTCCGGGACCAGCGCCGGGCGGACCATCGGCCTCCAGTTCGGCGGCAAATGGACCGACGGCACCGGGATGACCGAGAACGCCGTCCTCGTCGACGGCCGCCTCACCAAGATCGGCGCAGACCTCGCCTGGGAGTACGACCCCGCCGACTTCCGCGCCCCCTGGCGGATCCACGCCCCCGGCGCCGTCGACCTCGTCTTCACCCCGTTCCACGAACGGCACGTGAAGACCGACGCCCTTCTCCTGGCCAACCACACCCACCAGCTCTTCGGCCACTACGCGGGCACGATCCACCCCGACGAAGGCCCGGCCCTGGAGGTGGACGGCCTGCTCGGCTGGGCCGAGCAGGTCCGCATGCGCTGGTGACCCGGCCCCGGGTCAGCCCGCGCCCGCGGCGGCCCGGGCCTCCTTGAGGAGCTCGGGGACGTTCGGGGCGCGGGCGATGACGTCGACGTCGTCTGAATGGCGGAGCACGATGCGCGACCAGGACTCCGCCGCGGCCTCCAGGAGCGGGACCGCCTCGGCGGAGCGGCCGAGCCGGTGCAGGACGACGCCGTAGTACCCGGCGGCCTCGGGGCCATAAGCCTCGTGTTCGCCTTGGGCCCACGCGTGCCGCAGCAGCGGTTCGGCCTCGGCGAAGGACTCGCGCTGCGCCATGAGCTTTCCGGCGAAGAAGGCGTCGAGTCCGTCGCCGTCGGAGGCGGACCGGACGAACCAGCGCTCCGCCTGCTGCCAGTCCTTGTGGTGGTTCGACAAAAGGCCCGCCTGCCTGCACGCGTTCAGATCGCCGAGCTCCGCCGCGCGCAGCCGCCGGCGGTCGCGCAGCGACGCCTTGCCGAGCCTGCCGTAGAGCTCGGCGACGAGGTCGGCGGCTTCGGCGTCGCCCTCCTCGGCGAGCGGAAGGATCCAGGGGAGCATCTCCCGCGCCGAGCCCTGCTTCCATGTCCAGAGGGAACTGCCGAAGAGGTACCCGGCCCGTGCGTCTCCGGCCTCGGCCGCGGCGCGGAGCCGGGGCAGGTCGGCCACGCGTTCGCGCAGCGCCGTCGCGTCGATGGAGCGCTTGCGCGCGACGTGGGCGAGCTGACCGGGCACCTCGGGGTCGTCGGGGAACAGGTCGAGGTATCTGCGGTACCAGTGCTCGGCGTCGTCCAGGCGGAACACCGCCTCGTACATGAGCGCCAGGTTGAAGACGGAGTCCGGCTCCCCGGCCTCGGCCGCCGCGGTGTAGGCGCGCTCGGCTTCGGCGAGGTCGCCGCGGTCCTGGGCGATCCCGGCCAGCGCGCTGGACGCGGCGTGCAGGCCGAGGTCCCCGGCCCGGTGAAGGAGCGCCGCGCAGTCGTCGGCCCGGCCGCCCGCGGCGTACAGGGTGCGGGCGTGCTCGAGGAGGATGTAGGAGTGCGGATAGGGGTCGGAAGCGGACAGGTCGGCGGCCCGGAGGTAGAGCTCCTCCGTGGGTGCCAGCAGACCCGGGTAGGCGGAGAGCGAGTCCCGCAGCCCGGCGAGGTCGAGGATCGATCCGGCCGCTTCGGCGGGTGACCCGGCGGCGTCGAGCGAGGCCGCGGCATCGTCCAGGGTCTTCTGCATCGCCTCGAACAGCTCCACCCAGCGGAACACGGCGATGTCGCCGAGGCCGGCCCCGTCCATCAGGAAGGCGGCTGCCTCTCCCGGACGGCCCTGCGCGGCGATCCCCTTGCCGAGTTCGATCTTGCAGTCGAGCCTGCGCCAGTCCTCCCAGCCCGTGCGGAACCACGCCTGGGCCTCGGAATCGCCGTCCTCGCCGAGTAGGACCCCCAGACCGTAGGCGCAGTCGCCGGACGTCCCGGCGAACGAGCGGTACAGGCGCTCGGCCTCGGCCCGGTCCCCCCGGATCTTCCGGTAACGCGCAAGGGTGAAGGCGGCCCAGGAAGAGACAGGCGCGGCCCGCTCCCAGTAGGGGATGCCCTCGTCGACGAGGGCCCGGAACACGAAGAAGCCGCTCATTCGCCGGACGGCCTTGCCGTCCCCCGCCTCCGCGGCCGCCACGAGCGCTTCCCCGGTCTCCCTGACAAGATCGCTCACCCGAAGATCATGCCCTGGTCGTCCGGTACTTGGGGGCTTTCGTGGGTTTCTCCTGGATTTGCACCCGTGCCACGGCCTCGGGGTGATCGCGACGTGCCCGGCGGGGTATTGAACTGGTGTCCGCTGAGTGTCGGTGGGGAGCGCGGTATTGGCAGCAGGCCACCAGCACGCGCAAGATCAAGACCAGCCGTCATGAGGCCGCGAGTCTCGTGATCGGACGGCGCGCCCAGGGCCATGGGGCCCGGCGTCGGACGGCACCGCCCCCGCATCACCGGTGTGATGGTGCGGGGCATCGGACCGTCCAGGCCCGGCACCACGACCCCGGGTGTAAGGAACCCTGCCCGGCCCGGATCGGAGGGCGGACGAGATCCGCTGCTCCACCGGGTGTGTGAAAGCAGGGGGGCAAGTCTGTCCAGCACCGTTCGGGACAGACGCACTGATCCCGGGGGGGAACACTCCTGGACAGTGCTCAGGAACGGTTTACTGGTGTTCATGGACTACGTACAACTGGGACGTACGGGGCTCAAGGTCAGCCGGATCGTCCTCGGGACCATGAACTTCGGGCCCGAGACGAACGAGGCCGAGAGCCACAAGATCATGGACGCCGCGCTCGACGCGGGCGTCAACTTCTTCGACACGGCCAACGTGTACGGCTGGGCGGAGAACCGGGGGCGGACCGAGGAGATCATCGGCACCTGGTTCGCCAACGGCGGCGGACGGCGCGACAAGACCGTGCTCGCGACCAAGGTCTACGGCAACATGGGCCCGAGCGGGAACCCGTGGCCCAACGACGACAAGCTGTCGGCGCTGAACATCCGCCGCGCCTGCGACGCCTCCCTGAAGCGCCTCCAGACCGACCACATCGACCTCTACCAGTTCCACCACGTCGACCGGGACACGCCCTGGGACGAGATCTGGCAGGCCATGGACGTCCTCGTCCAGCAGGGCAAGGTCCTCTACGTCGGGTCCTCGAACTTCCCCGGCTGGTCTATCGCCCGCGCCAACGAGACCGCCGCCCGCCGAGGCTCCCTCGGCCTGGTCAGCGAGCAGTGCCACTACAACCTGATCGAACGCCGTGCGGAGATGGAGGTCATCCCCGCCGCCGAAGCCTACGGCCTGGGCGTCATCCCCTGGTCCCCGCTCGCTGGCGGCCTGCTCGGCGGCGTCCTGCGCAAGCAGCGCGAAGGCGGCGGCAGCCGGTCCCAGACCGGCCGCAGCGCCACCTACCTCGAGAACGACCGCAGGCGCGCCAAGATCGAGAAGTACGAGGACCTGTGCGCCGCCCGTGACCTGGAGCCCGGTGAAGTGGGCCTCGCCTGGCTCCTCACCCGCCCCGGCGTGACCGGCCCGATCGTCGGCCCCCGCACCATCGACCAACTCGAATCCGGCCTCCGCGCCGAGGCCCTGACCCTCGACGCCGACCTCCTCACCGAGCTCGACACCCTCTTCCCCGGCCCTGGCCCCAGCCCGGAAGCCTTCGCCTGGTAGCCGAAACCCGAAAGGGCCGCCTCCCCTTCCGGGAGGCGGGCGGTTCCGGGACGGACCGCGGTGAGCTGACCGGTGGCCGGGTTCAGGACCGCTCAATGCCCCGAAGGCGCGGACAGGCGAAGTCGTGGCGTACGCCCGGTGTCGTCCGGACGAAGATCACGCGCGGACGCCGAAGGGCCCGCGGCGCGGTGCCGCGGGCCCTCGTTCCAGCGCGCTCGGGTCAGGTCAGCGCCTCGGCGAACTGGGCCGCGTACAGGCGCTGGTAGGCGCCGTCCGAGGCGATCAGCTCCTCGTGGGTGCCCTGCTCGACGATCGAGCCCTCTTCCATGACGAGGATGAGGTCGGCGTCGCGGATCGTGGACAGCCGGTGGGCGATGACGAAGCTGGTGCGGCCTTGGCGGAGGTTGCGCATCGCGCGCTGGATGAGCACCTCCGTGCGGGTGTCGACCGAACTGGTCGCCTCGTCCAGGATGAGGATCGCCGGTTCGGCCAGGAACGCGCGGGCGATCGTCAGCAGCTGCTTCTCGCCGGCGCTGACGGTGCCGCCCTCGTCGTCCAGGACCGTGTCGTAGCCCTCGGGGAGGGTCCGCACGAAGTGGTCGACCTGGGTGGTCTTCGCCGCCTCGACGATCTTCTCGCGGGACGCGGTGACGTCGCCGTACCCGATGTTCTCCGCGATGGTCCCGCCGAACACCCACGCGTCCTGGAGCACCATGCCGGTGCGGGCGCGCAGGTCGCCGCGGTCCATCTCGGCGATGTTCACCCCGTCGAGGGTGATCTTGCCGTCGGTGACGTCGTAGAACCGCATGAGCAGGTTGACCAGCGTCGTCTTGCCCGCGCCCGTCGGACCGACGATCGCGACGGTCTGGCCGGGCTCGACGGTGAGCGACAGATGCTCGATGAGCGGCTTGTCGGGGGAATAGGCGAACGAGACGTCCTCGAACGCCACCCTGCCGCGCGGGTCGGCGACGATGGGGGACGCCTTCGGCTCGGCGCTCTGCTCCTCGGCGTCGAGCAGCTCGTACACCCGCTCGGCCGAGGCGATGCCGGACTGGAGCAGGTTCGCCATGCTCGCCACCTGGGTGAGCGGCTGGGTGAACTGCCGCGAGTACTGGATGAACGCCTGGACGTCGCCGAGCGACAGCGAGCCGTTCGCCACGCGCAGGCCGCCGATGACGGCGACGAGCACGTAGTTGATGTTGCCGATCAGCATCGTCGCGGGCTGGATGAGCCCGGAGATGAACTGGGCCCTGAAGGACGCCTTGTGGAGGCTCTCGTTGTGCTCGGTGAACGTCTCCGCGGCCTCCTCCTTGCGGCCGAACGCCGCGACGAGGGTGTGCCCGCCGTACATCTCCTCGATGTGCGCGTTGAGCTTGCCGGTGCTGGCCCACTGCTGGATGAACTGCGGCTTGGACCGGGCGCCGATCTTGGCCGTGACGAACACCGTCAGCGGCACGGTGACCAGGGCGATCAGCGCGAGCAGCGGCGAGATCCACAGCATCATCGCCAGCACGCCGACGATGGTGAGGATCGAGTTCAGCGCCATGCTGAGGGTCTGCTGGAGCGTCTGGGAGAGGTTGTCGATGTCGTTGGTGACCCGGCTCAGCACCTCGCCCCGCTGGTTGCGGTCGAAGTAGCTGAGCGGCAGCCGCGCCAGCTTCTCCTGGACGCGGGCGCGCAGCCGGTGCATCGAGCGCTGCACGATCGCCGCGGTGACGCGCCCCTGGGTGACGCCGAGGGCCGCGGCGACCAGGTAGATCGCCAGGACGCCGAGCAGCACCCTGCCGACGGCCCCGAAGTCGATGCCGGTGCCCGGCACGACGTCCATCGCGGCGACCATGTCGGCGAACGTGCCCTGGCCGGAGGCGCGCAACTGCTCCACGGCCTCGGCCTTGGACAGCCCGGCCGGGAGCTTCGCCGAGACCGCCCCGTCGAAGATCAGGTCGGTGGCCTCGCCGAGCACCCGCGGACCGAGCACGGTGAGGATGACGCTGACCGCGCCGAGCAGCGAGCCGATGATGATGAGCGCCCGCTCGGGGCGCATGTCGCGCAGCAGCCGCTTGGCCGACCCGGCGAAGTCCGAGGACTTCTCGAGCGACGGGCCCGCCATCCAGGCGGCCGGCCCGTGCCGCGGCGCGGCCGGCGCCGGCTTGTTCTCCTCGGTCATGCCGCCTCCTGCTCGGTGAGCTGGGAGAGCACGATCTCCCGGTAGGTCTCGTTGCCGGCCATCAGGTCGGCGTGGGCGCCGACGCCGACGACCCGGCCGTGGTCGAGGACCACGATCCGGTCGGCGTGCCGGATGGTGCTGACGCGCTGCGCGACGATGATCACCGTGGCGTCGGTGGTCTCCGCGGCGAGCGCCGCCCGCAGCCGGGCGTCGGTGGTGTAGTCCAGGGCGGAGAAGGAGTCGTCGAAGAGGAACACCTCGGGCTTGTGGACCAGCGCGCGGGCGATCGCGAGGCGCTGGCGCTGGCCGCCGGAGACGGTGGTGCCGCCCTGCGCGACCGGGGTCTGGAGGCCCTCGGGCATGCGCTCGACGAAGTCCTTGGCCTGCGCGATCTCCAGCGCGTGCCAGAGCTCCTCGTCGGTGGCGTCGGGGTTGCCGTACCGCAGGTTGGACGCGATCGTCCCGGAGAACAGGTACGGACGCTGCGGGACGATTCCGACGATCTTGGCGAGCCGCGCCGGGTCGAGTTCCCGCACGTCGACGCCGTCCAGCTCGACCGTGCCGCCGGTCGCGTCGAACAGCCGGGGGATGAGGTTGAGCAGCGTGGTCTTCCCGCTGCCCGTCGAGCCGATGATCGCCACCGTCTCGCCGGGCCGCGCGCTGAGGTTCACCCCGCGCAGGACGGGTTCCTCGGCGCCGGGGTACCCGAAGTCGACGTCGCGCAGGTCGACGGTGCCGCGCAGCGGGGTCTCGGAGATGGGGGAGACCGGCGGGACGACGCTGGAGCGGGTGTCCAGGACCTCGTCGATGCGGCCGGCGCAGACCGAGGCGCGCGGCGCCATCATGAACATGAACATCGCCATCATGACCGACATGAGGGTCTGCATCAGGTAGGACAGGAACGCGGTCAGCGCCCCGACCTCCATGCCGCCGCCGGCGATCCGGTGCCCGCCGAACCACAGGACGGCGACGCTCGCGACGTTCACCACGGCCATGATCAGCGGGAACAGGGTGCCCATGAAGTACCCGGCCTGCTGGGAGACGTCGAGGAGCACGTCGTTGGACTTGGCGAACCGCTCGGTCTCCTGCTTCTCGCGGACGAACGCCCGGACGACCCGGACCCCGGTGATCTGCTCGCGCAGGATCTGGTTGAGATCGTCGAGCTTGCCCTGGATGCTCTGGAACAGCGGGACCATCCGGGTCACCGCCCAGGTGAGCACCCCGCCGAGCAGCGGCAGGATCAGGAGCAGCAGCAGCGACAGCGGGACGTCCTGGCGCAGCGCCATGAAGATGCTGCCGACCGCCATGATCGGCGCGGCCACCGCCATGGTCAGCGCCATGAGGACCAGCATCTGCACCTGCTGGACGTCGTTGGTCGTGCGGGTGATGAGCGACGGCGTGCCGAACTGGCCGACCTCGCGCGCGGAGAAGTCCTGGACGCGGCGGAACAGCCCGGCGCGCAGGTCGCGGCCGAGGGTGGCGGCCGTCCGGGAGGCGAAGAAGACGGCGCCGGTCGAGCAGGCGAGCTGCGCGACGGACACCGCGAGCATGATGCCGCCGGCCCGCATGATGAAGCCGGTGTCGCCGACGACGACGCCCTTGTCGATGATGTCGGCATTGAGCGTCGGCAGGTAGAGCATGCCGAGAGTGGCGAGGAACTGGAGCGCCACCAGCACGACGAGGTCGCGCCGGTAGGGCCGCAGTGTCGCGGTGACGAGTCGGATCAGCAAGATGTCTCGCTCGGGGGTAGCAGGGAAAGGAATTCAGCGGTGCGACTGCTCGAAGGCCGCCGCGACGGGGGCGACCCGCTCGAGCGCCTCGCGCAGGACGTCATGGAAGCTCCGGTCGCCCTTGGCGCGCAGCCAGTGCACGGTCGCCACCCGGGCCGCGGTGTTCAGGGTCTCGGTGAGCAGCGCCGGGAAGAGATCCGCCGCCGGGTCGGCCGCGCAGCGCTCGGCGATGGCCTCGACGAGCGGCCCGGACGCGGGTCCGCAGTGGCGCTGGAACTCCACCTGGAGCGCCGGGTTGGAGAAGATCATCAGCATCGCCCGCCAGTTGGGGTCCTCCTGGCCCCGGAAGTGGGCGAGGACGGCGTTGACGCAGGCCTCGGCCAGGGGCTCGTCCTGCGGACGGGCCCGCAGTGCGTCGGCGAGCGAGGCCGCCCGTTCGACGCCGTGCGCGCAGATCGCCGCCTCACGGCTGCCGAAGTAGTTGTTGTAGGTGCGTGTGGAGACGCCCGCCGCGGTGGCGATGTCCTCGACCCGGACGTTCTCCGGGCCGTGTTCCAGGGCGAGCCGCAGCGCGGCCTCGCCGAGCGCGCGCCGGGTCTCCTGCTTCTTGCGTGCGCGTAGCCCCTCGTTCACGCCCGATAACGTACCGACAGGTTTGCACGGCGCGCAATCATTTATGGGGTGAAAATCTTCGTGACACGCAAAATTTCGCGCCACGCAGAATGATGGTCAGCGCAGGGGCACCTCGAACCCCCGGCGCAGCGCCGCGTTGCGGTCTTCCGGAGGGGCCTCGACGGCCTGGGCCACGGGCGCGGAGGCCGATCCCGGCCTGCGCACCACCAGGTAGGGGGCCGGGGCGTCGAAGGGTACCCGCCGCCAGGGACTCGCGGCGTTGGCCGGATCGAGCAGCCGCGCGGCGGCCCGCGCGAACTCCTCCTGCCGGGCGCTCTGCTCGGCGTCGTGCAGCCCGTCGCCCACCCAGATCCGGCGGGCGGCCAGGAAGTCCTCGGCGTAGTCGTGCCAGGAGGAGTACCGGCACAGCACCGGGACGGTCAGCCGCTCGCACAGATCCCAGACCGCGTCCTCGTCGGGAAGCAGCCCCGCGGCGTGCGCGGCCCGGACCAGGAACACCAGCCGGGCCGCGTCCCAGGCGAACGGGGCGCGGCCCAGATGGCGCTCGTACTCGCGCGCGTGCCCGGAGGTGGTCAGCCACCGGGCCATGTCCTGCAGCCCGGCGGCCGAGGTGATCCCCCAGTTGTCGTTCAGCGCCCTGCGGTAGGCCTCGGGAGAGCCGTCGTCCATCCGCAGGGCGTCATGCCCGCCGCCGCCCCACTCCACCTGGATCGCCGACAGTGCCAGCCACCACAGCCGCAGGTCGTCCAACTGCTCCACCCGCTCTCCGCAAGCAAGGATCGCCTACCAGGAGATCATTGTGACGCAGCGGCGTCCGGGATGGGTCGTTACCCGGCTTCCAGCGCCGTCGCCTTCGCCCACTTGTAGTCGGCCTTGCCCGTCGGCGTACGCTGCACCTCCGGGACGAAGTGGACATCGCGCGGCACCTTGTACCCGGCGAGGGTCGTGCGGCAGTGGTCCCGCAGCTCCTCGGCCGTCACCTCGCCGCTCGTGGAGACCACCACGGCGACCCGCTGGCCGAACCGCTCGTCCGGGACGCCCACCACGAGCGCGTCGTACACGGCCGGGTGCGCCTTGACGGCGGTCTCGACCTCCTCGGCGTAGACCTTCTCGCCGCCGGTGTTGACCACCGTGGAGCCTCGGCCGAGCAGGACCATGTTGCCCTCGGCGTCGACCCTGGCCATGTCGCCCTGGAGGGACCAGCGGACGCCGTCGGCGTCGGTCACGAACGTGGCCGCGGTCTTCACAGGGTCGTTCCAGTAGCCGATCGGGATCCGGCCCTTGCGGGCGAAGACTCCGATGTCGTCCGAACCGGGAGTGATCGGCTTGAGGTTCTCGTCCAGGACGGCCATGCCCTCGCGGGGGGCGAACCTGGCGTTGCCGAACTCGTCCGGCTCGATGCCCGCGGCCGCGACGCCGGTCTCCGAACCGCCCATCGCGTCGAGGATCGTCATGAGGTTCGGCAGCGCGGCGTTCAGCCGGGCCTTGACGTCCGGGGACGTCGCCGAGCCGCCGCACGCCAGGACCAGCAGGGACGACAGGTCGAACGCCTTGGGGTCGGCGGTGAGCAGGTCGGCCACGGGCCTGGCCATCGCGTCGCCGACGAGCGACATGACCTGCGCGCCCTCGGCCTGCGCGACGCCCAGCACCGCCGCGGTGTCGAAGCTGCGCCCGGACCAGATCACCAGCTTGGAGCCGCCGGTGAGGGCGGCCCAGCAGATCCACACGCCGGCGGCGTGCATGAGCGGCGCGTTGACCATGATCGTCAGCCCGCCCGCCGCGGCGACCTCGGCGGCCTCCTCGGGCCGGGTGATCGGGTCGCCGATCATCCGGCCGCCGCCCATGGCGGTGAAGAACATGTCCTCGGCGCGCCACACGACGCCCTTGGGCAGGCCCGTCGTGCCTCCGGTGTAGAGCATGAACAGGTCGTCGCCGGACCGCTCGATCGCCACGCGATCGGGGGAGGCGGCGGCGACGTCCTCCTCGTAGCTCCGCGCGTCCGGGACCTCGGTGTCGGACCCGTCCTCCAGGAGGAGGACGTGGGTGAGGTCCGGCAGCGTGCCGCGGACGCCGTTCAGCCGCGCGACGAGCGAGCGCTCGCCGACGAGGGCCTTGGCGCCGGAATCGGCGATGACGTGGGCGAGTTCGCCCGCGGTGTAGCGGTAGTTCACGTTGACGGTGCCCGCGCGGAGCTTGAAGGCGGCGATCTGCGCCTCAAGCCACTCGGCCCGGTTGTAGGACAGGATCGCGACCCTGTCTCCCGGGCCCACGCCTCCGGCGGCCAGTGCGGCGGCGGCCTTGTTGGCGCGGGCGTCGAGCTCCGCGTAGGTGAGGCGCGCGTCTCCGGCGACGAGCGCGAGGTTGTCGGGTACCGCGTCCGCGACGATCTCGAAGAGGTCGGCGAGGTTGAAGGACGGCATCGGGGTGGACTCCTTCCCTGCTGGGCCCTCAACGTACCCCGGCGCGCCCTTGTGACGTAAGTCTCTGCTTATAGTCGTTCGAAGCAGTCCTTTAACACGACAAAAGGGGACCAGAAACATCCCAGGGTTACCGTGCGGGAATGGAACCCGTCGTGTTCTCCGCCGCCGACCTCACCGGAAACCTCGACGCCGTCGAGGCCCGCTACCGCACGGACGGCTTCGTCGTCCTGCGCGGACTGTACTCCGAGGAGACCCTCCGGACACTGGAAGACGACTGCGTGCGCGCCCAGGCCGACGTCGTCGCCGGGAGACTGCCTCCCCGGTACGGCTCCACGGCCTTCCTCGATGACGAAAGCAAAGCCGGGGCCTTCGCGAATTACGTCGAATACGTCAACGAGCTGTCCCCGGCGGTGCTGGAGGCGGTGACCGCGCCCGCACTCGTGGCGGTCCTGCACAGGCTGCTCGGCGAGGGCTGCTGGCTGAACGACGCGCACCGCTTCGGCGTGGTCTACCAGGACGCCCGGCCCGGCCGGGAGTCCGGCTACTCCAGGATCGGCTGGCACGCCGACTGGCAGGCCGCCCCCAACCTCGCCATCTGGCCCGCGACGGCCTTCACGATCCACGTCGACGAGACGAGCCCCGCCAACGGCTTCCTGCGCGTCGTGCCCGGCAGCCACCTGTGGCAGACCCCCGCCCCCAGCAACGTCCCCCTGCCCGAGTCGTCCGTGCCCGCCGCGGGCCACACCTCGGCCCCCGCCCCGTTCCCCATGCCCCTGGGCTTCGAGAAGGTGCCCGGCGAGATCGCCGTCTACTGCGACCGCGGCGACCTCCTCCTCCACGACGCCTACCTCTGGCACTCCGCCGCCCGCGCCTCCGTCGACGGCACGACCCGGCGCCACGTCCGCGGCGGCTACAACACCGGTGACAAGGCCGCCGACGGCTCCCGCGAGGTCTTCGTCAAGAACGCCGCACGCTGAGACACGTTCCGGGACAGGCCGCCCGGCCTGTCCCGGATCAGCCCTTGATGCGCTTCATGGTCAGGTGGGAGTCGACGCGGGAGACCGCGGGCAGCGGCATGATCTTCTGGGTGAGGAAGCGCTCGTAGGCGACCTGGTCGGAGACCGCGACGCGGATGTAGTAGTCGGGGCGGCCGAACATGCGGCGGAACTCCAGGACCTCCTCGTGGGAGGAGACGTCGGCCTCGAACTCCTCCACGGTCTGGAGGTTGTTGACCGCGATGTCCACCGACAGGACCACCTCGAGCGCGCGGTCCAGCGCCTCGGGGGCGATCTCCGCCCGGTAGCCGGTGATCACGCCCGCGTCCTCCAGGCGCTTCACCCTGCGCAGGCACGGCGGGGGAGTCAGCCCGACGCGGCGGGCCAGCTCCACGTTCGACATCTTGCCGTCTCGGCTCAGTTGGAACAATATTTCACGATCGACGCCATCAAGGGTTATAGAAGTGCGCACAGCCCCATTATCCCATAACGCTATGCAACCATATTAGGCGATATCCGCACTATCATTACTCCCATGTTCGATGCAAGGACCAGGGGCGGCGCGCGGGATCTCGCGGGGGCCGCGGCCGACACCGCCTCGGTCGGGTTGAGCCTCTTCCCGCTCGGGTTGAGCCTCGGGGTGCTCGTGGTGCACACGGGGCTGGAGTGGTGGTGGGCGACGGTGTTCTCCGCCGTGGTCTACGCGGGCTCGCTGGAGTTCCTGCTCCTCGGCCTGGTCGCGGCGGCCACCCCGCTCGCCCAGATCGCGGTGACCGCCTTCCTGGTGAACTTCCGGCACGTCTTCTACGCGCTGTCCTTCCCGCTGCACAAGGTCCGCCGGGGCGCCCGCCCCTACGCCATGTTCGCGCTCACCGACGAGGCCTACGCGCTGACGGCAGGGGACCGCGCCGCGTCCTGGAGCGGCGCCCGGATCGTGTGGATGCAGGTGCTCCTCCAGGTCTACTGGGTCGCCGGCGCCACCCTCGGCGCGGTCGGCGGGGCGCTTCTCCCGGTCACCTTGCACGGGCTGGAATTCGCGCTCACCGCCCTGTTCGTGGTGCTCGCCCTGGACGCCTGGCAGGCCAGGCGCGAGCTGCCCGTCCCGCTGCTGGCCGCGGCGAGCTACGCGATCGCCGCGCTGGTCACCCCCGGGCAGCTCCTCCTGACCGCGATGGCCCTGTTCACCGGGGGCCTGCTGCTCCGGCACGTCATGACCGGGTCCGTTGACGTTCGGGAAGCCGACGAGGAGCCTTCGGCGCTGGAGAAGGCCGCGCCCGTGCCCGTCGGGGCCGAAAGGTAAGACGGACGATGCCCACCCCGCTCTACCTCACCGCCGCCGTCGCGCTCAGCGCCGCGATCACCTGGGGCCTGCGCGCGCTGCCGTTCGCGGTGCTCAGCCCGCTGCGCCGGTCGGCCGCGCTGCGCCGCCTGTCCCTTTCGATGCCGGTCGGCGTCATGGTCATCCTCGCCCTCTACACGCTGCGCGGGATAGAGCCGACGGCCTGGCGCAGCGCGGTGCCCGCCGCGGCCGGGCTCGCCGCCGCCGTGGCCCTCCATCTGCGCACCCGTAACGCGGTGGTCAGCGTGCTCGGCGCGACCGCCCTGCACGTCGCGCTGGCGACGTTCTGGCAGGCCTGACCTCCGCACTGGCGGCGGCACTCGAACGCCGATCGCCTTTCCCGCGGTCACCGTCGGCGACGGATCCGGCGGCGGGAGTGACCGTGTGCCCCGGCGGTGGCGGAAAGGACGCCCCGGGTGCCGCGAAAATGCGCCGGAGTGGGCGGGCGGTCATACCGGCGAATGCTCTTGCATGAGGATCACCGCACTGTGGAAACGGATGCGGTGCGGCATCTCATAGCATGCGCAAGGAGCTTTGTGGAATTCCCGGGCCGGTGTGAAAAAAGTAGGGCGATATGTTCCGCCACTCGCCGAAAAAGGATGAGCGACCGGGGGCAATATTCCTTATGTCTACTTTGTTCTGGGCGGTTTACTCCGTATCGGGGCTACTTCCGTGATTCCTTGACACCCTCGCCGTGATCCCCGAATCTTCCTTACGGTCATCCCATTTGAGCTGGGCGTCCGCACCCGGTCGCCATCTGTCGGAGATCCCCGCCGGCTGCCTACGATCATCCCCGAAGCACCATCCGGGCACCTGATCGTGGGGAGGAACCCGCCTGTGAAGCTCGCCAGAACGCAAAGCGCGATCGACCATTCGGTGAACGGCGGGGAACGCAGAACGGCGGACGGCGATCTGGCCGGCGCCTTCGACTCCGCGCAGTTTCACCGGGCCGTCGAGCAATGCGCGGTGCGGCTCCGCCTCTACTTGGACGACCCCGAGATCAAAGGACTCGACCTCGTCGAACCCGCGGTGCTGATGAAGGCGGCACGGGAACTCATGACGACGGAGACCGCCGGAATCGCCCCCTTCGATGGGGATCGGCTCGGCCGGATCATCGACCTCTACCTGAGCACCGGGATCCAGGTCCACTCGCCCGGCTACATGGGCCGCCAGTTCTCCGGCACCGTCCCCCTCGCCGGGCTGATGGACCTGGTCAGCTCGGTCGCCAACCAGCCGTCGTCGTTCTACGAGGCGGGCCAGCTCCCGAACGTCGCGGAACGCCTCATGGCCGAGGAGCTCACCGCCCTGATCGGCTGGGACACCGAGACCTCGACCATGGTCACCACGTCCGGCGGGTCCATGGCCAACCTCACCGCCCTGCTCGCCGCCCGCAACCGCGCCTTCCCCGGCATCTGGACGCGCGGCGTCGCCGGGGAGGGCGGCCACCCGGCCGTCGCGCTCAGCGAGGACGCCCACTACAGCGTCGACCGGGCCGTGGGCGTGCTCGGCATCGGCGCGGAGCGGATCGTCCGCCTGCCCGTCGACGACCACGGCCGCATCCGCCCCGAGCTCGTCGGCCCCGCCCTCGACGCCGCGGAACGCCGGGGCCTCAACGTCTTCTGCCTCGTCGCGTCCGCCGGCACCACCTCGATGGGAGCCTTCGACCCGCTCGCCGAGCTCGCCGAGCTCACCCGTCCGCGCGGGATCTGGCTGCACGTGGACGGCGCGCACGGCGCGAGCCTCCTGGTGTCGCCCGCGCACCGCCGAAGGCTGGACGGCATAGCCGAGGCCGACTCCCTCACCTGGGACGCCCACAAGATGCTCTTCGTCCCGGCCCCCTGCACCCTCCTGTTCTACCGGGACGGCACCGCCGCGCGCGGCGCGTTCCGCCAGCGCGCGAGCTACGTGTTCGACGAGGAACCCGACATCTACAGCGCGTTCGACAGTGGCGACAAGAACCTCGAGTGCACCAAGCGGCCGATGATCATGCCGCTCTGGACGCTCTGGTCGGTCTACGGCCCCGCCCTGTTCGCGCGCAAGATCGACCACCTGTGCGCGCTCACGGCGGAGGCCCACCGGATGCTGGCCGCCGAGCCGGACTTCACCGTCCTGCACGAACCCGAGGCCAACATCCTCTGCTTCCGCTTCACCCCGGAGAGCCTGGCGGACGGGGACCTGCACCGGCTTCAGCTCGCCATCCGCAACCGGATCCGCGCCGACGGGCGCTTCTTCATCTCCAAGGTCGACATCGCCGGCGTCGCCGCGCTCCGGGTGGTCCTCATGAACCACCGGATCGACGCCGGGCACCTCGCCCTGCTCATCGCCGAGATCAGGACGACCGGACACCAGGTGCTGCGCGACGGCGCGGCCCGCGACGACAAGGACGGCATCCAGCCATGACCATCACCCAGCCCCGTGCGGCGTCGAAGAGGACGTCCGCCGCGCCCACCGACCTCGCCGCCCGGCTGATCCCCGACGACGAGCTGAACCCGAGGTCGGTCGCGCAGGTCGCCGCGCTGCCCTCGTTCGCCGGCAAGCTCGAAGAGTGCGCCCGCCTCGTCGGCGCGCCCTACTGCGAGGCGCCCCACGACGTCCAGGACGCGCTGGTGCTGCGGCGGCTCCAGCAGATCGTCAACACCGTCCTGCTGAACCCGCTGTGGCGCGAACGGCTGCACTACTACGGCGTCACGTCCGCGCCCGCCGACCTGGCGGAGTGGGAGCGCATCCCGCTGTCGGACAAGGCGGTGCAGCGCGACATGTTCATGGGGCCGCGCGCGGGCATGGTCGTGCCCATCGAGCACGGCGGCTTCGAGATCGTCGCCAGCGGCGGCACCAGCGACGGGCTGCCGCTGGAGATCGTCTACTCGTTGCGCGAGCTGCGCGACACCTACCGGATCTCCGGAGCCTTCATGGGCGCCTACCAGCTCAGCGGGTACTTCCGCGCGCCGGGCCCGCGCTGGCTGTACACCACGCTCGCCGACTACCAGATGTGGAGCAGCGGCACGATGGTCGGCGGCGTGCTCGCCGCGGTGCCCGGCGTCAACTACATCGGGGCGGGGCCGGTCACCGCGCCGGTGCTGGAGCACATGTTCTCCTACCCGGGTGCGAAGGCGCTGATGGGCATCTCCGCGGGCATCGGCTACCTCGCCGAACTCGGCGCGGGCATGCCCGCGCACGCCCGCGAGAGCTTCCGCGTCGCGATGTACGGCAGCGGCCTGCTCCCGCAGACGAAGCGGGAGGAACTTCACGCGGTCTACCCGAACGTGTCGATCCTCAGCTACTTCGCGGCGACCCAGGCCGAATGCATCGGGCTCCAGCTGGACCACGAGCAGCCGGAACTCGCCGCGGTCCCCGGGCTGCACCTCGTCGAGATCGTCGACGAGAACGGCAGGGCCGTCGCCGAGGGGGAGGAGGGCGAGCTCGTCGTCACCCGCCTGCACGCGCACGAGACGCCCCTGCTGCGGCTCAAGCTCGGCGACCGGATGGTCCGCAGGTCGCCCCTTGACGGCGCCGGCCTGCGGACCGGGCGCTTCGAGTTCGCCGGGCGCAGCGGCGACATGCTCCACCTCGGCGACAGCCAGTACTCCGCCCTCCTCGCCCAGGCCGCCCTCCGGGTGGAGCTGCTGCGCGCCACCGGGATCGACCTCGACCGGGTCGCGCTCGACGTCCAGTTCGTCAACCACCGCACGGCCAAGGCGCTGACCGTGCTCGTCGCCGCCGACGACGCCGAAGGGCTCGCCGCGCAGGCGGCGGCCTCCCTCGGCAGGTCCGGGTGGCGCGGCGTGTTCGCCGCGGCCCTTCCGCGCTCGCTATCGCTGTTCAACGACCGCGAAGCGACCCCGGAGTCCATCGAGGCCTCCGGCTACGACTTCCGGCTGGCGTTCGTCCCCCGGGCCTCGCCCGAGATCGAGCGGACGCCCGTCGGCAAGGTCCCGCTGGTCAGGGACCGCATCTGACCCTTCCCGACCCCGCAGAACCCATGATGGGAGAACGAGTGAAACCGAAGGTCAGCATTGTGCTGCTGGTGGACGCCGTCGGCGCGCTGTCGGACCGCACCCTCCACCAGGGCAACCTCGCCCTGGTCGACGACAGCCCCTACGGCAGCCGCAACGGAGGGACCCCCGAGCTGGTGACGGCGGTCCTGCCGGGCCAGGTCGTCCAGTGGACCGCGATCCACGTGGACGTCCAGACACCCGTCGAGATCGAGCAGATCGCGTTCCTCGGACCGGGGGAGGGCGCCGAGCCCGTCACCGGCGCGGCGACGCCCGTCACCCGGCCCGACCCCGGCTACGCGGCCGTGCCCGCCTACGCGTCGGGCGTCCTGCTCGCCGAGCCGGAGGCCCCCGCCTCCCCCTACACCGCCGCGCCGCCCAGCCCTCTGGCCTCCAACGGGCTGGAGAACCACGACCTCCTCGTCTGGGAGGGGATCGTGCCCTTCACCATGGCGCCCGGCGTGCCCTACCGGTACCGGCTCTCGATCCGGCTCCATGAGGGCCCCAACAGCGTCCTGCACGTCGACACGCCCGCGCTGCTGCGCGTGTGAACCCCCGTTAAGCCGCAGGAAGGCAGGCAGATGGCACAGCAGCACGGCATCATCGTCCTCGTCGACGTCGACAACGCGCTCACCGACCGCACCCTCGACGGCAACGCGTTCTGGTTCGACAACATGAAGTTCCTCGGCTCGACCGGGGAGGGCACCGAGCACCTGGTGACCATCGTCCCCGGCACCTACTACAGCGACGGCTCCCAGGCCACCGAGCAGGTGCTCAACTGGCTGCCGGCCTCGCTCGGCGCCGTTCCGCCGACGGTCCCGCGCAACTACCTCGCCGAACAGGCGCTGCAGACCGACCGGGACGCGCTCGCCGACCTCGCCGCCGTCGGCAGCGGCGACGAGGCGGGGATCGGCCGGATCAAGGACCAGGTCGGGGTGAACGCCAAGCAGAGCCGCGCGGCCAAGGGCGTCACCACCGCGAAGGTCCTCGATGCGACGGGCCGGGTCGCCGGGCAGAACGCCGCGGCGACCTACAACTACCCGGCCCCGGTCATCACGGACATCACGGGCCCGGCCGTCGAGCAGCAGATCATGTACCCGGCGCAGTACGGCTCGCCCGACATGATCTACGACGGCTGGTACTGGGCGGCCACGGTCGACACCAGCCGTCCCGGGATCTACTCCTACACGATGCACATCCAGCTCCACGAGCTGATCGAGCGCGAGGACGGCCTCGTCTGGCAGCCGGTGGACCTCACCTGCACGTCCGCCCTGGAGATCATCTCCGACCCCAAGCGCAACGCCTTCACCGGCGCGGGCCTGGGCGTCCTCCCGATCCCCGACCTGCCGCCCGCGCCGTGACCGCCGAGCCCGTCGCGGCGGCCCCGCAGACCCCGGTCCCGCCGAACGCGGGAGAAGAGCCAAGGAGGACCATGCCCCCCAAGCCCCCGTCCCTCGCCGTGCGGCCGGTGACGATCACCGCGGTGATCGACCCCGTCGCGGCGCTCGCCACCGGCGACCTGGACGAGAACCTGTACCTGTACGACACGAACCGCAAGGCCGGGTCGGCCGGCTTCGGCACCCCCGGGCTGCGGACCCGGGTCCGCAAGGGCGACACCCTGCTCTGGAACGTCATCCCGCTGGAGTGCGAGACGTTCGTCGCGCTCTCCGGGATCGAGATCGACCGGCGCGTCGCCGACCCCGTCCGCAAGTTCTACCCCGGCACCGACATCGCGTTCTGGACGGCCACCGTCAAGCGCGACATCGTCAAGCCGGTCTCCTACCGGCTGTCGTTCCTGCTCGGCGGCGTCGCCGACCCGTTCACCGTCGCGGCCGAGCAGGCGCTCCTCGGCGCGGACAAGGAGGCGTGATGACCGTCCAGACCGACCAGCAGTACCAGGCCGCCGACTTCAAGGACCGCGGCCAGCTCAACTCGGTGCAGCTCAACGTCGTCACGCTCGTCGACATGGAGAAGGCCGTCGCGCAGGAGTCCCTCGACGGCTGCCTCACCATGATGGACAACAGCATCGGCGGCGTCGGCCAGGGCACCGACCACCTGGAGACCGTCTGCAAGCAGGGCCAGGTGATCAACTGGATCATCCGCCCCATCGACATGCACCGCCGCCCCGACGGCACCTGGCCCCCCATGCCGAAGATCAACAACCTGGTCTTCCTCGACATCGAGGAGGGCGACGAGGACGACCCCGCCGAGCGCCGCATGATGACCGAGCTCAAGGTCTACGGCGGGCCCGACCGCATGCGCCACAAGTACACCGCCGTCTACTACTACTGGGCCGGCGCCGTCATGACCACCGCCCGCCCCGGTCTCTACCGCTACCGCTTCGTCATCGAGCTGGAGAAGGAGCACTCCACCGAGAAGCTCTACCTCAACTCCCCCCACCACCCCGCCCTCCGCGTCCTCCCCGTCCTCTAACCCCCGAACCGGCGGTGCCGCGGACGCCCCCCTCGCCTCCCGGCACCGCCGCCTTCCCCCATCCGGGCGGCACCCCGAACGGGTCAGAGCCCGATGAGCCGACTGTGGATGTCATCGTCGAGCTCCGCCACGAACGGTGCGGTGCGCCGAGGCCGGAGGCCGAGACGGACCTGGCGGAGCCGTTGAGCGGGGACGCGGCCACGTGCGGCGGCGACGAGGTCGACGCATTCGTGCAGGATGTCCGCGCTGCTCTCGGCCGCGCCGGGGCCCCGGGTGTTCGGCCGCGCCGGCGGGAAGGCACCCGCGGCCGGGTCCCCGGCGGTGTCCTGGTCGAGAGCGTGCCGGGCAAGACCGGCAGTGTGCGGAGACCGGAACCGGGCCCGAGCTCTCCGTCGAGGTCCGGGCGCAGGCGTGCGCGAGGAGGACCTGGTTCTGCCGGCCGGATGCGCAGGCGACGCTCTCCCGGCCGTTCGGCTGGTCCGCGAGTGTCGCGGGAACCACCACCACGAGGCGTGCTCCGGTCTTCTCGGCCGACCGGCGGAGAGCCAGGGCGTCGATGCCGACGGCACCGCTCAGATGGAACGTCGCCGGCGGTCCGGCGAACGGCGGAACGAACTCCCGGAACAGATCGGCGTAGTACTCGGGCGGTGGCGCCCCGTGTCTCGGGTGCCCGTGATCGTCGCGATATGAGACCTCGCGGAGTCGTCAGAGGTTTGTGAGCGGGGGCGTGAAGTGAGCGGTTTGTTCAAGACCGGGGCGGTCTGGGCGGGTGAGGGTGGGGGCATGACGGAGCGGAGTTTCACACCTGCGGCGGGGCGGTTCGCGCCTGCCGGGTTCTACGATCCGGTGGTCGCGTTGACGCGGGAGCGGCTTTGGCGGGCGCTGCTGGCCATGTACGCGGCGCCGCGGGACGGGGACGTGATCGTCGATGTGGGGTGCGGGACCGGGTCGACCTCGCTGCTGCTGAGCCGGATCGAACCCGGGGCCCGGATCGTCGGGGTCGATCCGGACGCCGACGTGCTGGACACCGCCCGGCGCAAGGCCGGAGGCGCCGGTGCGGGGCCGGAGTGGCGGGTCGGGATGGGCGACGCGCTCGAAGAGGTCGTGGGGGCGGGGGAGGCGGACGCCGTGGTGTCCAGCCTCGTTCTGCACCAGTGCCCGGTCGCGATGAAACGGGGGATCCTCGCGTCGATGCACGCGGTGCTACGGCCCGGCGGGCGGCTCGTGATCGCCGACTACGGGCTCCAGCGGACGCGGCTGATGCGGCTCGCGTTCCGCCTCGTGCAGATCGCGGACGGCAAAGCCGACACGCAGCCCAATGCCGACGGAATCCTGCCGGAACTCATCACGGAGACGGGGTTCCTTGACGTGCGGGAGGCCGAGGTCGTCTCAACGGTCACCGGGTCGATCTCGGTGCTCGTCGCGCGGCGCGGCTGACGGGCGCAGGATCGGCAGCACCGAAGACGGGGTCGATCCCATCATGTCGCGCATCTGTCGGGTGAAATGCGCCTGATCGGCGAATCCTCCGGCGATCGGTGCCTCGGCGAGCGACCGGCCCTCCCGCAGCGCCTCGGCCGCGCGGACCAGACGGCGCCAGATGCGCCAGCGCGCGAGCGGCATGCCGAGCTGCTCGCGCGCCAGCGCGCGCAGGCGCTGCGGTGAGAGACCGACCAGGGCGGCGACCTCGGGCATCGCGATCGCCCCGCCGGCCAGCGCGTCCATGGCCTCCAGCAGGCGCCCGTCGAGTTCGCGGGACGGGTGAGTGCCGCCGATCCCGTCCTCGGTGAGGCCGTGCAGCTCCGGTGCCGCGGTGACGCCGGGACCGTAGCGTTCGCGCAGTCCATCGGCGAACGCGCAGTGCGGTTCGACGAAGAAGATCAGCAGATCGGGTGACGCGAGGATCCGGTGCCGCACCATCGGCGGCACGACCAGCGCCTCGGCCCGATGACGGCTCCCGGCCGAGTCCACCATCGCCACCTCGCCCCGCACGGCGATCGCGATCTGGAACGCCGCGTGCGCGTGGGACGAACCGTCCGTCACGAGGCCGCGATAGAGCGCGTACCCCTCCCGGATCGCGAACCTCGGCGCCTCCGCCTCTCTGTCCCGCACCCGTCCGATGGTGCCAGCGCGCGCTGTCGGGGACGAGCCGGGGCCGCCCGCGGAAGTTATCCACAAGCGGGAAACGCGGGGTGGCGTGGGGAGCGCTAAGGTCTGCGCAGGATCGGAAAACGGGCCCCGCGGACAGGGCGGGGCGTGGCATCGGGGGTGTGCGATGGAAGGGAAGAACGTCATGACAGAGGCACAGGCACGCGAGCTGTTCCCCGTGGTGGACACCAACGGGGACGGGCAGATCTCGCGGGTGGAGCTGGCGCGGCTGTACGAGCGTAACGGGACGCCGATCACCGTCGAGGAGAGCGACGCGATCTTCGGCAAGGCCGACACCGACGACGACGGCCTCATCTCCCTGGAGGAGTTCGTCGAGTTCCTGGGTTGAAGAAGGGCCGCCTGCGGTCAAGGGACGGCGTTGCGGCTGGTCAGGGCGTCGGGTGGCGGCTTCCCTCTGAGGAGTGCGGAGACTTCTCGTGGGCGCGGCGGCGGTACTGGCGCTCACCGTGGCGGTGGTGAACACCGTGTTCGGGGCGCCCATCCTGTGGGGGTTGTGGCAGCGGGAGGCGGGTGCGCAGACGGCGCTCCTGGTCTTCCTTCCCTCGGTCTGCTACCTGTGGGCCGTCGCGGCGGCCCTGTGGCGGTGTGTCTCCGGCTCGGGGTGGGGGCGCTGCGGCTGGTTCGCCGGAGCCGCCTACGCCGGGCTCCTGGTCCTCGGGCTGCACACCCGGCAGGAGGGCTTCGGCAGCCCGATCGTCCTCGACGTCGTCTGCGCCTACCTCAGCTCGGTGCCGTTCCAGATCGCCTGCGCGCTGCGGCGCGCCGCCCCGGGGCCGCGGGTCCCGCGGCCCCGGAACGCGCCTCAGCACAGCCGGTCGGCCACCAGGCTCGCCGCCGGGGTCCCGCCGACCGGGTGGAAGTCGGCCTGGAAGCGCCGGTACGCCGCGGCGTGCGCGCTCGTCGTGCCCGCCAGGTCGCCCAGGGCGTCCAGCACCTCGTCCGACGTCATGAGCAGCGGCCCCGGGGCACGCTCCTCGAAGTCGAAGTAGAAGCCCCGCAGCGTGTCGCGGTAGGTCTCCAGGTCGTAGGTGAAGAACAGCATCGGCCGCCCGGTGCCCGCGAAGTCGAACATCGCCGAAGAGTAGTCGGTGATGAGCACGTCACTGATCAGATACAGGTCGGTGATGTCTGGGTAGGCGCTGACATTGATCACGAAGTCGCCATAGGACGGGTCGTACAGGTCGTCGGCGATGAGGTGGTGTCCGCGCACGAGGAACACGTGGTCCTCGCCCATCTCCTTGCGCGCCCGCAGCAGGTCGAGGCGCTGGTCGAACCGGTACCGGCCGCCGCCGTAGAACTGGTCGTCGCGCCACGTCGGCGCGTACAGCACCACCTTCTTGCCCTCGCCGATGCCCAGGCGGGCCCGTACCCGCGCGGCGACCAGCGGCGCGGTGGGGGAGTGCAGCAGGTCGTTGCGCGGGTACCCCGTCTCCAGCATCTCGCCGGTGAACCGGAACGCCTCGCGCAGGATCGGGGTGCTGAACGGGTTCGGCGAGAGCATGACGTCCCACTTGGAGACGTCCTTCTCCAGGTGCTCCAGGTAGGCGTTGCCGCTGGCGAACCGCACCTGCCCGATGTCGAAGCCGATCTTCTTCAGCGGGGTGCCGTGCCAGGTCTGCACGTAGGTCTGGCCGTCACGCTTGACGTAGGAGGAGGGCATGTCGTCGTTGGCGACGACGTACTTGGAGCGGGCGAGCGCCCGGTAGTAGTCCCGGCTCCACTGCCGCACGACTGTCGCCCCGGGCGGTGCCTCGAGGGAGGTGTCGCGCACGACCCAGATGTGCTCGCGGTCGTCTCCGCGTCGGCGCAGCTCGTCGGCGATGGCCCGCGGGTTGTCCGAGCACTGCTTGCCCTTCCAGCTGACGAACACCAGCTGGTCCCGCATGCGCAGGTCCCGGTGCAGCGGGTAGTACCGCTCCTGGAGCTGCCGCTGGGCGTAGGCGCCGCGCTCGTCGGGGCGCGAGTCCGCCTCGACCTCGATGACGGGCGTGTCGTACTGCGAGCACAGGAACCGCAGCCGCTTGCCGTCGAGCACCACGGGCTTCTCGGCGAGGTTGGGCAGGTGCCCGTGGTCGAACTTGGTGTAGATGAGGCGGTCCTCGTGCGGGGCCCCCTCGCGCACCGTGATGTCCCACGTGCCGTCCAGCAGCGGGGCGCGCCGCCCGAACGCCTCGGCCTCGCGCAGCGCCAGCCGCACCTCGAAGCGGACGCCGTCCTGGACGAAGGGGAAGGTGTGCAGGTCTCCAGTGCCGCGCCGGCGCAGCACCGCCTCGAGAGGGCCGGGGCCGCGGTAGGAGCCGCGCAGCACCAGCACCCCCTCGGAGGTCCACTCCTCGGTCTCGATGACGGGCCGGAACGTCCGCTCGGCGATCGAGAGGTTGCCGTCGCGGGTGTGCAGCACCGCTACCTCGCGCAGCCGGTGGGTGAACCGCTCCTCCGCCAGCAGCGCGGTCGCGGCGATCCGGATGGGTTCGCCTCCGTCGAGCCGCAGGTAGGTCTCCCACGAGGCGTAGTCGTCGGCGCTGTCGCTGTCCACGAGGAGGTCGAGCGGCACTCGTGCGGAGCAGACCCCGGCCACGACGGCCGCGGGCAGCTCGTGCGCGGTCGCGCCCCGCTTCACCAGCAGTTCCGCCGACTCCACCGGGCCGGAAAGGCGCGTCGTCAGCTCGAGGTCGTCGCCGTCGAGGCGGAAGCCCGTGGCGATGACCCGCAGCGGCTGCACCGACAGGCAGAGCTGGTCGCCCGACCACCGCGTCACCATGCGCACGTCCCGGCCCAGCTCGGCGTAAGGCGGACGCTGCGGGCGCCCCCGCACGGGCACCGTCAGCGGCGCCGAGCGCACCAGGCCGTGCCCGCGCACGATCACATGGCAGCGCCAGTCCCCCGCCAGCCGCCCCGGGTTCACCGCGCAGGAGAATCCCGACCAGTCGTAGACATAGCGGTCCTGGCCGGAGCGCGCCGTGGCCTCGGCGTGCAGTTCGCTGCGCATCCGCACCACGCGCGGGAGCCTTCCGGGCGCGCGCAGCACGAGGAACTTGGAGGTGTGCCGCCGGTCGTCCAGGTCGCGGTAGGGCACGTAGGCGCGCCCGGCCAGGCGCAGCCTGCCGTCGCGCCAGGAGACCTCGTCGACGCGTGTCACCGGGCGGGTCTCGGCCGAGGTGAGCCGGAAGACGCGCGCGGGGATCGCCTTGTCGCCACGGAAGGGGAGGTCCGCGTACAGGCGCAGGCGCTCGCGCACGACGGGCAGCGCGCCGGGCTTGGCGGCCCGCTGCCAGGCGAGCAGGTCGAGCAGTTCCGGCATCCGGCCCCGCCGGGCGAGGTGGAACCGCAGCTTCTCGCCTGAGGGCAGCGCCCGGTAGGCGCGCCGCGGGACCCGGTCGAGGTAGGCGTTCACCCTGTCGAGGAACAGCGTGCGGTAGTCGTCGTCGACCCTGTGCAGCTCCTTGAAGTACAGGGGCAGGTCGTTGGTGAGCGCCTTGTGGTGGTGGGCGCGGCGCAGCCTGCGCGGCGCGTGCGCGGCGAGGAAGGAGTCGATGTTCAGCAGGGCCGAGATCCGGTCGCGCAGGTTCTCCGGCGCGTCCCGCTTCTGGGTGATCGACGGGTTCCCGCCCGACCGCTCGCGCCACAGGTAGATGGGCTCGGTGATGACGTCGACGCGGCGCGCCAGGCAGTGCAGCCGCACGGCGAGCTGGATGTCCTCGTACAGGACGCCCTCGGGGAAGGAGAGCGTGTGCTCGTCCCAAAGGCTCCGGCGGATCACCTTGTTCCACATGGTGACGTCGTAGAGGAGGCTCGGTGTCTTGGTGATGTGGGTGCGGAGGCGTTCGCCGAGGATCGCGCGGCCGTGCAGGTGGGACGGCTTCGTGCCGAACGTCCCGATCCGCTGGACCCCGCCGGAGACGAGGTCGGAGCCGGTGCGCTCCAGCGTGCGCAGCATCAGGTCGTAGGCGTCCGGCGGCACGACGTCGTCGCCGTCGGCGAAGGCGAGGAACGCGCCCCGCGCGCGGGCCACCCCGGTGTTGCGCGCGGCGCCCGGTCCGCCGTGCTCGCGCCGTATCAGGCGGAAACGTTCATCTCGAACCGTCCACGACTCGGCGATGCGCGCGCCGTCGTCGGTGGAGCCGTCGTCGACCATTATCACTTCCAGATCCGTAACGGTCTGGGCGGCGAGTGAGGAAAGGCAGGAATCGAGGTATTCGGCCACATTGTGAAAGGGCACGACGACACTCAGGATCGGCACAGAAGGAACACCTCTCGTCAAGGCACGCCAAAAGGGGGGGCGGTGTGGCGAGAGGGTGGGTTCAGGCCGATGACCTGCTGCTGACCGCTTACCGTGATCTTATGCCCGGCGACCCTGGTCGAGAAGAACCGTTCGAATCTCGGTTCCGTTGCATTTACCGGCCGTTTGTTACAGGGAGGTAAGGGGCGGGAGGCGGTCACCCCTTCCGCGACGCGACCGCCTCCACCCTTGCTGACGTCCTCACCACCGGCCACCCTGTTCACACTTGTTTTCCCGACCGGATCGTTCCAGCGGTCCCTTCCCTGCCTCCGGTCAGCCCGACATTTCCCCGTACGCCGGTTGAAACCTGAGCGCAACGCGGAGTAACTTTGCTCTTTCCCGGTCCCGAGAGGAGACGTGACGCGTGGGGCTGCTCCAGGGGGTCTTGGACTACGGGGCCTACAAGGAGACGTTCACCCGCCTCGCCGACACCTATCGGCCCGAGCTGGACACGATCGCCGACGAGGGCGTCGCCGAGATCGAGAAGTCGATCCCCGACTACGTGCGGCCGCACGACCCGCGGTACTCGGGCGTCGTGCGCACCGCCGTCGAGTACGCGATCCGGCACTGGTTCGACATGCTCATCGACCCCGACCTGGACTCCGGCGAGACCATCTCCTTCTTCCGTGCCCTCGGGGTCGGCGAAGCCCGCGAGGCGCGCAGCATGGAGTCCTGGCAGAGCGCGGCCAGGATCGGCACCCGCGCGACCATCGACTACATCACGCGGCGCAACACCGAGCGCGGCGAGGACCTGCCCGGGGCGGTCGTCGGCCAGCTCACCAACTCGGTCCTCGTCTACATCGACATCCTCGCCGAAGCCGTCGCCGCCGGGCACGCCGAGGCGGGCGCGCGCGAGGTCGGTGAGTTCCAGGGGCGCCGCCGCAGGATGCTGGAGCTCCTCCTGGACGGGGGCGAGCGGGCCTTCAAGGAGGTCAGGGAACTCGCCGCCAAGACGGGCTGGACCCTCCCGCAGACCGTCGCGGTCGTCGCGGTGCACGAACGGGACGCCGAACCGGCGCGCCGGCCCGCGCTCCCGTCGGAGGTGCTCGTCGGGCTGCACCTGGCCGAGCCGTGCCTCCTCGTGCCCGACCCCGGCGGCCCCGGCCGCCGCCGGATGCTGGAGCACGGCCTGCGCGGCTGGTTCGCCGCGCTCGGCCCGTCGGTGCCGCTGGCTGAGGCGGCCCGCTCCCAGGAATGGGCGAACCGGGCGCTCGACCTCGCCCGGCGCGGCCACCTGCCCGACGACGACCTGGTCATCGCCGAAGAG
Source organism: Actinocorallia herbida (assembly GCF_003751225.1). Lineage (NCBI taxonomy): Bacteria > Bacillati > Actinomycetota > Actinomycetes > Streptosporangiales > Thermomonosporaceae > Actinocorallia > Actinocorallia herbida. Next base: position 6,453,977 of record NZ_RJKE01000001.1, on the reverse strand, counting down.
CACCTGCCGACCCTTTTCATCGTGCCGCACGCCGACCTCGTCGAGCGGGTCGCCGAACGCAGACTCGGCCCCCTGCTGGAACTGCGCCCCAGGCAGCGCCGCGTGCTCGCCGAGACCCTCCTGGCCTGCCTGGAGTCCGGCTTCAACGCCACAGAGGTCGCCCAGCGCCTCCACATGCACGCCCAGACCATCCGCTACCGCGTCCGCCAGCTGGAAGGCCTCCTGGGCGACGAGATCTACCACCCCGCCCAGCGCCTGGAGCTCCACATGGTCCTCCACGGCTGGCTGGCCCTCAACCCCACCCACACCGACGACCCCTCCTGACCCGGCTCCCCGGTGTGGGCGCTCCTTCCTGACCCGGCTCCCCGGTGTGGGCGACCCCGGCCCCACGCGGGTGGCCCCGGCCTTCGTGTGGTTCCTCCGGGGGCGGAGGTACCGAGTCGCGTCCTGTAACGGTGCCCGGGTTCTGCGTGGTGGTGCGCCTGCGTTCGGGTGGGTGACGAGGTCTTCCACGAGCCCGTGCCTCCTGCCCGCGTGCGGCGGGTTGCCCCGTCGTGCGCACGCCATGCGGCGCCCGTCCCGCCCTGCCGCAGAAGGGCCACGACCGATACCGGTCGGCGACGATCTCCGCTCCTTCGGTCAAAGCGTCGTATCAGACCGCATCGCGGTGGGTTCCGGTCGGCGCGATCAAGATCGTGACGGTTTTGATTCCCCGCTCCGTCCCGTGCTGGGCCTCCACATATAGACAGTTATGTCTATATGCTAGCCCGGTCTTGCGGCGCAGGTCGTCGGACGAAGGTTCACGCGGGAGCCGGTGCCGGGTCGGGGACGGGACGCGCTCGGTTCGGCAGGTGCTCCCACCGCGCAGGTGACCAGGAGGAGCTGAACGGCATGGAGCAAGGGGCTGGAGCCGAGGGGCGGTCGCCGTACGCGGGGGATCCGCGGGTGGCCGAGGCGGCGCGCACGGCGGGGCTCGTGGCAGGGGTGTGGGCGGCGGCGGGGGCTGCCCTCGCGTTCGTGATGGTCGTCCAGGCGGTGCTCATCGACGACGGGATGCTGCGCGGGGTGATCCTCATCGGGGCGGCGATCCCGGGGATTCTCGCGGTCGCGATGGGCACGTCGGCGCTGCGGACCTACCGGTGCGAGGCCCACGGGGCGCTGCGGGCCGCGTATGCGCTGCGGCTGTTCCTGGGCCTGCTCGGCCTCATCGTCGTCGGTGCGCTGTCGGACGGGGAGTGGGGATGGGGCCTCGGCGCGCTGGCTCTGGGGGCCGCCGCGCTCGGCACCCAGAGGCTGCTCGCCCAGACCGAGCAGAAGCTGCGGACCGGGAGCTGACGCCCGCCGCTACGCCGGGCGGCCATGGGCGCGCCATTCGATGGCCGGGCACCGGTCCATCACGACGTCGAGGCCCGCGGCGTAGGCGCGTTCCGCGGCCGCCTCGTCGATGACGTCCAGGGGCAGCCACACCGCCTTGGCACCGACCAGGATCGCCTCGTCGACGACCGCGCCCGCGGCGGCCGCGCGCCGGTAGACGCCGACGACGTCGATGGGCTCGGGCACGTCGGCGAGGGAGCGGTGGACCTCCTCGCCGAGGACCTTCTCGGCCGTCGGGTGCACGGGGAAGATCCGCTTCCCGCGCTCCTGGAGCCGCCTGGCCTGGTCGTAGACCGTCCGGTGGGGGTCGTCGCTCAGTCCGACGAACGCCCAGGTCTCGGACTCCCACAGCAGCCGGCGGATGGTCGCGGAGTCGGCGTAGCGGTCCTCGGAACTCATGTCTCCGCCAACTCCCGCGGGCCGCGCGTTATTTCACGGGGTGACGCCGGGGTGGTGCCACGGCAGCGCGACGGGAGCGGCGGGCATCCGGCCTGCGAGGAGGCCGGGGAGCAGCCCCGCGAGCCCCCAGGGCACGACGGACGGCGGCGCGTCGGCGATCTCGGCGGGAGTCCACCAGCGGTGCTCCTGGACGGTCTCGCGCTCGTAGTCGGTGAACCCGCTCGTGTCGGGGGTGAAATGGGCGGTCCGCACGAAGAAGTAGGTGTCGGTGGCCGAGCGGATGACCCCGTCCCAGTCGGCGAGGTAGTAGCCCGACGTGGTCGCGACGACCGCGCCGAGGGAGTCCGGCGCGACGATGAGGCCGGTCTCCTCGCGCAGTTCCCGCAGCGCGGCCTCCTCGACGGTCTCGCCCGGGTCGATCCCGCCGCCGGGGGTGAGCCAGAACTTCTCCTTCAGTCCGTCCAGGAAGAGCAGCAGCCGGTCCTGCTCGTCGACCAGGAGGACGCGGGCGCTCGGGCGGTGCGGAGTGCTCATCGGATGATCGTAGTACTTTTCAAGATCATTCTGGATAGACTCACCCGTGGGGCATGCCGACGTGGGGGGACGGTGCCCGTCGATCAAAATGTGAGATTCCCGTCAGCCGTGCCGGATGGGAACACCCCGGATCGCCTCCGCCGTTTTTCCTGAGTCGGCAAGGAGACTGGAGGCCAGGTGCGGGTGCGGATTCCCAAGAGTGTGGACAAGGCGTGGGACTGGGCGGAGCGCAGGGGGAAGGTGCTGGGCGCGGTCCTTCTGCTCCTCGTCGCCGGGGTGGGCGCCCTGTGGCTGCCCGCGCTGGGCGCCCTGGCCGTGGGAATCCTCGTCGGCGCCCTCGTGGCGCTGTGGCGCACCCGTCGGACCGTGGCTTCGCTGCGCGCCGACAATGACCAGCTCCTGCGGGAGAACGGCGCCATGCGGCACGCCCTGGCGGCGCTGGAGCACGGGGTCAGGCGGCAGGGGTCGGTGGAGACTCAGGTGCTGCCGTTCATCCCGGCCGAGGAGGACTGACGCAGCCCGTCCAGGACGGCCGCGGAGATTTCGGCCAGGGCCTCGACCTGCTCAGGGGTGAGCGCGTCGAACAGGTGCCGCCGGACACTCGCGACGTGCTCGGGCGCGGCGGCGGTGATCACCGTCAGTCCGTCCGGGGTGATCTCGGCGAAGGCGCCGCGGGCGTCCTCCGGGCATTCGGTGCGCACGACGAGCCCGCGCTTCTCCATCCTCGAGAGCTGGTGGGAGAGCCTGCTGCGCTCCCATCGGATCGTCTGGGCCAGCTCGGTCACCCGCTGGCGGCGGCCGGGCGCCTCGCTCAGGCACGCCAGGATGGCGTAGTCGCCTTGGGAGAGCCCGGAGTTGGCCTGGAGATCGCGGGCGACGGCGGACCAGAGTTCGGCGTGCAGGTCCATGAGACCGCGCCAGGCGCGTTGTTCCTGGTCGGAGAGCCATCGAGTCATGGTCTCGAGTTTACTTGACATGTCACCAAAGATGCGTATTCTAAGAGTTGAAAGTTCAACTTCTTCCGAGTCCGAACGAAGACAAGAGGAGCCAAAGATGTCCGACCTCTCCGAGCTCACCGGTACCTACACCCTCGACCCGGCCCACACCCGGATCGGTTTCTCCGCCCGGCACGCCATGGTCACCAAGGTCCGGGGCGCCTTCAACGAGTTCACCGGCACCGCCCAGGTGAACGGCTCGGACCCGTCCGTCTCGTCCGTCGAGCTGGCGATCGCCACCGGCAGCATCGACACCCGCAACGAGCAGCGTGACGGCCACCTGCGCACCAACGACTTCCTCGAGGTCGAGAAGTTCCCGGAGATCACCTTCAAGTCCACCTCTGTGGAGCAGGTGAAGGACGACGTCTTCCGCGTCACCGGCGACCTGACGATCAAGGACGTCACCAAGTCGGTCACCGTGGACTTCGAGTACCACGGCGCGGCCAAGGACCCGTTCGGCAACTCCCGGATCGGCTTCGAGGGTTCGACCACCATCAACCGCAGCGACTACGGCGTGAACTTCAACGCCGCGCTGGAGACCGGCGGCGTGCTGGTCAGCGAGAAGATCAACCTGGAGTTCGAGGTCTCGGCGATCAAGAACGCCTGACCCACGGCTCCGCGCGCCGGACGGGCGGCGACCCCTGTACGGGGCGCCGCCCGTCGGCGTTTCCGCAGGTGGACAAGGTGAGGTGGGCACCTTTCCGCGGTGCCTAGAATGCAGCGGTGCGTCACATTGTGTGGGACTGGAACGGAACCCTCTTCGACGACCTGGACATCGTCCTCGGCGCGAGCGCCGCGGCGTTCCTGGGGACGGAGGCCGAGGGGATCAGCGGCCATGAGATCCGCGCGGCCTACACCCGGCCGATCTGGGTCGCCTACGAGAAACTGCTCGGCCGCCCCCTCCGCGAGGGCGAGTGGGAGCGGATGGACGAGGCCTTCCACGTCAGCTACGAGCAGCTCCTGCCGGCCGCGCCGCTGACCGCCGACGCCCTCACGGCCCTCGACCACGTCACGGGCGCCGGGCGCAGCCAGTCGATCCTGTCGATGGCCAGGCACGACCAGCTCACGGGGCTCGTCGAGGGCTTCGGGATCACCCGCTACTTCACCCGCGTCGACGGGCTCGTCGGCGCGCCGGGCGGCGGCAAGGCCGAGCACCTGGTTCGCCATGCCGCGGCCCTCGGCATCGCCCCCGCCGACCTCACCGTCATCGGCGACGCCGCAGACGACGCACTCGCCGCGGCCCACATCGGCGCCCAGGCCGTCCTCTACACCGGCGGCATGCAGCGCCGCACCGAGCTGGAATCCACCGGCGCCCCCGTGGTGGACACCCTCCTGACCGCCCTCACCCTCGCGGGCCTCTGACCCCCTCCTGAGCGACCACCCGGCCACCACGGCTCCCGAACGAGCCGCCGCGGGCCTCCAACCCCGCAAGGAGGCTGGGAAGCGTCCTACCGGTGGGTGCCCGGCCGGTCTGGCCCGCTACCGCCCCCGGGGCGGGCGGGCGAAATCGCGGGCCTGCCGGCAGCGCTGGTCGCTGCTCCCCCTCCCGGCCTCTCAAGGGAGGCCGGGAGCCGCGCTGGTGTAGGGCGGTCTCACCGTTCTGGCCCGGCTTCGGATGGCCCGGGGAAGCGTTCTGGCGGTGGGCGGCTCCGCCGTCTTGGCCGGCCTCCGATCCCTTCAGGGAGGTCGGGAAGGCGTTCTGGCGGTGGGCGGTCTCGCCGTGCCGGCCCAGCTCCCGACGCCTCAGGGGAGGCCGGGGAAGCCTGTGCGGTAGGCCCAGGCGGCGGCTTGGGTGCGGTCTCGGGCGCCGATCTTGAGCAGGACCGCTTTGACGTGGGTCTTCACCGTCTCCAGGGAGACGCCCAGGGCGTCGGCGATCTCGGGGTTGGACAGGCCGCGGGCGAGTTCGCGGAGGACGGCCGATTCCCGCTCGGTGAGGGGGACCGGTAGAGGGTCGGGTTTGGGCCGGGCGGCGAGATCGCGCAGCAGGCGGCGGGTGACCTGGGGCGACAGGACGGCGTCGCCGCGGGCCACCGAGCGCACCGCCGCGACGATCTCCTCGGGGGTGGCGCGCTTGAGCAGGAACCCGTCGGCTCCGGCGGCGATCGCCCCGTCCACGATCTCGTCGAGGTCGAAGGTGGTGAGGACCAGGATGCGCGGGTGCGGTGAGGGCTGGGCGAGGATCTCTCGGGTCGCCTGCACCCCGTCGGGGCCCGGCATCCGCACGTCCATGAGCACCACGTCGGGGCGGGTCGCCCGCACGCCTTCGACCGCGCGGTAGGCACTCGCCGCCTCGCCGACGACGGTCATGTCGGGTTCGGCCGAGAGCAGCGCCCGGAGGGTGGCGCGGACGAGCGGATCGTCATCGGCGAGGAAGACGCGGATCATGCCGCCTCCGGCAGGACGACGCGGACGGCGAAGCCCTCGGAGGTGGCGCCCGCGTGGAACTCCCCGCCCGCCTCGGTCGCCCGCCGCCGCATCCCGGCCATGCCGCGGCCGGGCTCGGGGTCGGCGAATCCGGTGCCCTCGTTCACGACGTCGAGCCGCACCCGGCCGCCGTCGCGGGCGAGCCCGATCCGGATGCGGCCGGACGCCGAGTGCCGCAGCGCGTTCGTCACCGCCTCCTGGACGATCCGGTGAAGAGCGCGGGCGGTCTCCGCGCCGAGCACCGCGTCGCCGAGGTCGACCTCGAGATCCAGATCCCGCCCGGCGGCTCGCACCCGCTCGGCCAGCGCCGCGAGATCCGGTGGGCCGGATGGCGCGCCGTCGAGCGCGCGCAGCACCTGGTCGAGTTCCTCCAGCGCGCCGCGGCCGAGGGTCTCGATGTGCCGCAGCGCCTCCCGGCCGAACTCGGGGTTGCTCGCGAACACCTTGCGGCCGACCGACGCCTGCATCACCATCACCGTGACGGCGTGGCCGAGCGCGTCGTGCAGCTCCCGGGCGAGCCGGGAGCGCTCCTCCAGCAGCAGTCTGGCCTCGGCCTCTTCGGCGTACGCGCGGCGGCTGCGCAGCGCGTCGCCGCCGACCGTGGCGATGAGGAATCCGACCGCGATGCCCGAGAGCGTCTCACTCGGCTCCCTGTCGAAGGCGAGGAACCCGGCCAGCCCCGCCAGGAACACGCCGACCGCGGCGGCCCGCCGCCGTGGGTCGCCGTACCGCGAGAAGCAGGCGCACAGCGCGATCCACAGCGGCCAGTGCACGAACGTGGCCGGAAACCCCGCCGCGGCGTTCGCGACGAGGACCGAGCAGGTCGCGGCGAACGCGCCCAGCGGAGAGGCCCGCAGCGCCACGAGGGCGAGCATCGAGATCGCGAACAGGACCCAGCCCAGGGGATCGGGTTCACGGTACGGCGGTTCGGCCGGGGCGAGGATGCCCGCGACGACCGCGAGCGTCGCGACACCGAGCCCGGCCGCGATGGGGATGCGCATAGCGGCATCCTGCACCGGAGATCGTGCCCCCGCATCACTCACGTGAGGGAGGCGCGGGCGCCGACGGATTTTCTACCGTGCCGGCATGACGACAGCACATCCGCCCGCGACGCGGGCACGCACCACCGGTTGGTGGTGGTTCGCACTGACCGCGGCGGCGATCGCGGTGTACGCGCCCCTGCCGTATCTCACCGCGTCGCTGGAAACTCTCGCGCGCGACGATGTGGGCCTCGCCGCGCACTATGCGGCGCAGCCCGCCTGGGTGCGCGCCGCGCTCCTCGTCCACGCGGTCGGCGGAGGGGTGGCGCTGCTGCTCGGCCCACTCCAGTTCGCCGCGCGCCTGCGCGAGCGCGCGCCCCGCCTTCACCGGGCGACGGGCCGGATCGTGCTCACCGCGATCGCCGTCGGCGGCGCCGCGGGCCTGCTCCTCGCACCGTTCTCCTTCGCCGGTCCGATGGGCACCGCCGGATTCGGCTCGCTGGCTCTGCTGTGGATGCTCTGCGCGCTCGCGGCCTACCGCACGATCCGCCGGGGAAACGTGGCGGCGCACCGCAGATGGGCGACCCGCCTGTTCGCCCTGACCTACGCGGGCGTCACCCTGCGCCTGTGGGTGCTCGTGCTCATGCCGGTCCTCGCCCGGACAGGAGTGCCCGAGGAGGATCTCTTCGAGCGGGCCTATGCCCTCGTTCCCTTCCTGTCCTGGGTCCCGAACCTCCTCATCGCCGAACTCCTCCTCCGCCGTCCGTCACCCGGCGCCGCCCGGCCTCGAACACCGCGCCCGTCCCACCCTGAACCAGCTCCCCGCACAAGGAACACTCCATTCCTCTGAGACTCCGCACGCCTCGGTCCGGAACCCGCCGGCGATCCCGGGCGAACTCCCCACCAGACGATCGGCCTCCCCCGGCGGACGGGCCCCTCCACCGGCGGATCCCGCGCGGGGATGCGGCCGGTGGCGAATGCCGCGCCCTGCGAGCGCCGCGTCGGGGTGGGTGTCGCGTCGGGCGGGTGTCGCGCGCGATAGCGGGTGCCGTGTCCGCCGGGTATCGGAGTCAGGCGGGTGCTACGTGTGCCGGTGCCGAGTGCGGCTGGGCGCCGGCTCCGGTGGGGGCGGGACCTGAAGTGCGGTCGCCTGAGGGCGGGATCGCGCGAGTGGCGCCGTGCGCGGGCGGAGGGGAGGGGCCGTACGGGAGGGGACCGAGTGGTCGGTCGGGCGCTGGGCAGCGGTGCTGCTCGGAGGCTCGCGGCCGGGCTGCGCGGGCGGTGCGCGGTGCCGGGTCAGGCGCGACGGTAGGTCCAGGTGGCCTTGAGGGTGCCGGAGGAGGTGGTGTCGGTCTGGTGGAGCTTGAGGGAGGTGGTGGAGCAGGTGATCTTGGCGTTGTCAGGGACGCCGGTGAACTCGCCGGCTTTGAGGAGGGCGGCGAGGTTGCGGGGGGCGGGGTCGAGTGAGAGGGGGGCGGTCTGGCGGAGCTTGAGGGTGGCGTTCCCGGAGGCGGAGGAGATGGTGCCGACCAGGCGGGAGCCGGTGATCTTGGCCTTCATCCGCAGGGTGCCGCGGTAGCGCAGCCAGCCGGTGACCGCGGCGCCGCCGGAGGTGCCGGTCTCGGTGAGCCGGGCGGAGCCCGCGTAGCGATGGACCGCCCTGCCGCCCCCGAGAGTGAGGGTCGCGCCCTTGCCTCCCACGATCCGCAGGCGCGTGGTGGACTGCCGGACGGTCAGGTCGGCCTTGGTGAGGCGCCAGGTGCCCGTCGTGCACGGGGCTGCCGCGGCGGCGGGAACGGCGAAGACCGTGCCCGCGAGAGCGAGCACGGTCGTGACGAGCGCCACGTTCCCCTTCAAGGAGATCAGGTGAACTTCAGCAGCACCAGGGCGACGAGATGCGCCGCCAGGGTGATCGAGATCAGGGCGACGAAGACGAACTTCGCAGGCCCGTGCTCGAAGTGCTTGCCCTCGGTCAGCGGTGGCCGTTTGGCCTGCCGGTACGCGATCTCCTCGTCGAGGGAACGACGGTGGAACATGGCTTCGTCAGAGCTTCGGCGGGACGGCGACGACGACGTCGGCCATGATCCGGAAGACGACTCCGAGCACGGCGGCGACGGCCATGACGGCGAAACCGGCGCCGAACATGACCCAGTTGCCGAGCGGCAGGCCGAACCCGGCGATGATGGAGCCGACGAGGGCCACGGCCACGACGACCCAGGACTTGGCCTCTCCAGCGTGCGAACCACCAGCGGACATGTGTTGTGCCTCTTTCGTCATGGTCACGTAAATCTCTTTCAGTGTACCGGCGAGGTTCGGTGTCACCGACTTGACCCACCGGGTGTGCGGCCCTCTAATTGGCAATATGTCCAACAAAATCGTCAAGGGTGACGGCGTCGATCTGGCGGTCCAGGTCCAGGGGAACCCCGAGGGCCCGACGGTCCTCCTCGTGCACGGCTATCCCGACACGCACGCCGTCTGGGACGGGGTCGCCGCCCGCCTCGCCGACCGGTACCGGGTCGTCACCTACGACGTGCGCGGCGCGGGCGCGTCGAGCCGGCCGAAGGGGCGCGAGGCCTACCGGTTCGCCCACCTGATGAACGACCTGCGGGCCGTGGTCGAGGAGGTCGGCCAGGACGGCCCCGTGCACCTCGTCGGCCACGACTGGGGGTCGATCCAGGGCTGGGAGGCGGTGACGACCATGCCTGAGCTGTTCGCGTCCTACACCTCGATCTCCGGGCCGTGCCTCGATCACGCGGGCCGCTGGAACAGGGCGTTCGCGGGGACCGCCAAGGGCCTGCGGCAGGCGCTGCGCTCCTGGTACATCGCGTTCTTCCATCTGCCGGTGCTGCCCGTCCTGGGCTGGCGGACCGGCTTCGCCGCCAAGGTCGTCGCACGCGCCGAGGGGATGCGCACCCCGCATTTCGGCCCGACGATCGCCCTCGACGGCGAGTACGGCGTGCAGCTCTACCGGGCGAACATCCTGCCCAGGATGCGGCACCCCCAGGAGCGGCGTACGGACGTACCGGTGCAACTGGTCATCCCCGAGCACGACGCCTTCGTGACGCCCGCGCTCGCCGCCTCGGCGCTGCCCTTCGCGTCGCGGATCACCCGGGTGCCCCTCAAGGCGGGCCACTGGGCGCCGGTGAGCCGTCCGGCGGAGATCGCCGACCTCGTCGACAGGCACATCGGCACGGTCTGAGACCCTGGCGGAATGAGCGATCTTCCGGCCGACCTGCTCGCCGACTACGCCCACCCCGACGGGCCCTGGCTGCGCGCCAACATGATCGCCAGCGCCGACGGCGCGGCGACGCGCGAGGGCCTGTCGGGCGGTCTCGGCAATGAGACGGACAGGCTGCTGTTCCAGGCTCTGCGCGGGTTCGCCGACGCGATCGTGGTCGGCGCCCAGACCGTCCGGGCCGAGGGGTACGGGCGCGCGCCGGTGCCGATCGCGGTCGTGTCGCGCTCGCTCGATCTCGACTTCGCCTCGCCCCTGTTCGAGGGCCGGACGATCCTGGTCACCGTGGCCGACGCGCCCCGGCTCGCCGAGGCGCGCGAGCACGCCGAGGTGATCGTCGCGGGGGAGGGATCGGTGGACTTCGCCGCCGCCGTCACCGCGCTGCACGGCCTCGGGTTGACCAGACTGCTCTGTGAGGGAGGCCCGACGATCCTCGGCGGGATCGCCGCCGCGGGCCTGCTCGACGAGCTGTGCCTGACCCTCTCGCCGCGCCTCGTCGGCGGGGCCGCGCCGCGGGTCGTGCGGGGCCCGGCGCTCGACGAGGGGATGACGCTCGCGGCGGTAAGGCAGGATGGAGACCATCTCTTCCTGAGATACCGCAGGTCGCGGTGACCGCGGTGACCGCGGAGATGAGGAGATGAGGGGAGTCGGCCGCATGGACGCGCTTCACCCGCCCAGCCTCGTCGAGCTGGTGATGCAGAGGGTCCGGGCCGACATCCTCGCCGGCGCGCTGGCGCCGGGCGAGCGCCTGATCGAGGAGCAGCTCACCGCCCGGTTCGGGATCAGCAGGGCCCCGCTGCGCGAGGCGCTGCGGCTGCTCGGCCAGCAGGGCCTGGTGGAGCACCTGCCCCGGCGCGGCGTGCGGGTGGCGGAGCTGTCGGCCGCGGACGTGGACGAGCTGTTCGGGCTGCGCGACGTGCTGGAGAGGTACGCGGTCGAGATCGCGCTGCCGGGTCCGGTGGTGCTCGCCGACCTGGCCTCGGCGCTGGAGAGCATGGACGCGGCCGCGCGCGCGGGCGATCTGCTCGCCGAGAACGACGCGCACCACAGGTTCCATCTCGCGGTGGTCTCCCTCTCCGGGCACCGCCAGCTCCTGCTGGCCTACGAGCCGGTGATCCTCAAACTCCAGCTGCACATGGCCGCCAACCTGCGGCTGGAGGCCGCGGCGCTGAGCGCTCCGGAGGAGGGCGTCGCGCGGCACCGCCGCCTGTTCGAGGCGATCGCGAGCGGCGACCCCGTCCTCGCGCTGGCCGGCCTGGTCTCCCACGGGGCGCGCACCTACGCCGGCTGACGGCCGGATCCGGCCTGCGGAACCCCTTTAACCCCGACGTAACGGACGACGTCCGTCGCCGACATGTGATTGTCGACAATCGACGATCAGTGGTCCTCGGGGGAGAGAGGAACTGCCCATGAACGCATCAGTAGAGGCCGAGCCCTATGCCTACCGGTTCGACCTCGCCACCACCGCACTGCTGATCATCGACATGCAACGCGACTTCGTCGAGCCCGGCGGCTTCGGCGAGACCCTCGGCAACGACGTCGCCATGCTGCGCCGGGTCATCCCGCCGCTGCGCGAGGTCCTCGACGCCGCCCGCACCCACGGGATGACGGTGATCCACACCAGGGAGGGCCATCTGCCCGACCTGTCGGACTGCCCTCCGGCCAAGCTCAATCGAGGGGAGCCGTCCCTGCGCATCGGGGATCCGGGGCCGAAGGGCCGCATCCTCATTCGCGGTGAGTACGGCCACGACATCATCGACGAACTCAAGCCCCTCCCGGACGAGACGGTCATCGACAAACCGGGCAAAGGCTCGTTCTACGCCACCGGCCTTCAGGACCTCCTGACGGCCAAGGGCATCACGAGCCTCGTCGTGACGGGGGTGACCACCGAAGTGTGCGTCCACACCACCGTCCGGGAGGCCAACGACCGGGGCTACGAATGCCTCGTCCTGTCCGATTGCGTCGGCTCCTACTTCGCGGAGTTCCAGGACGCAGGACTCGCCATGTTCTCCGCGCAGGGCGGCATCTTCGGCTGGACCGCCCCCGCCAAGCAGTTCCTGGAGGCACTGCGATGAGCACCGACACCAAGCCCGCCGAGCCGGCGGAGACCCCCGCGCCGTTCAAACTGCCGTTCTGGGTCGGCGGCGACACCAACGCCTTCTTCGGCCTCGGCTTCAACGTCATGGTCAACGTCCTGGTGCTCACCGGGCTGTGCCTCGGCGTGGTCAACATCCCCGGCAGCGACGTCTACGGGGTGATCCTCCCGGCCCTCGGCATCCAGATGCTGATCGGCAACGTCTACTACACCTACCTCGCCCGTCGTCTGGCGGCCAAGGAAGGCCGCACCGACGTCTGCGCGATGCCGTACGGTCCGTCCGTCCCGCACATGTTCATCGTCACCTTCGTGATCATGCTGCCGATCTACCTGGCCACCAAGGACCCGCTCGCCGCGTGGGCGGCGGGCCTGGCCTGGTCGTTCATCATCGGCCTCATCGTCATCCTCGGCGCGTTCGTCGGCCCGTACATCAGGAAGTACACGCCGCAGGCGGCGATGCTCGGCACCCTGGCGGGCATCTCGATCGCGTTCATCTCCATGCGGCCGACCGGGCAGATGTTCGAGGCGGCCTGGATCGCCCTGCCCGTCCTCATCATCCTGCTCATCGGGTTCTTCACCGACCTGAAGCTGCCGTTCGGCCTGCCCGTCGGGCTCGTCGCGCTGCTCGTCGGCTCGGCCATCGGCTGGATCGGCGGCTACATGGAGCCGGCCGACGTCACCGCGGCCGCCAAGGACATCGCGATCGGCCTCCCGACGCTCCAGATCGACCTGCTGATCGACGGGCTCAAGGAGGTGTCGCCGCTGCTCGCGACGGCCATCCCCCTCGGCATCTACAACTTCACTGAGGGCATGACCAACGTCGAGAGCGCGGCGGTCGCGGGCGACGAGTACAACCTGCGCGCGGTCCTGTTCGCCGACGGTCTCGGCGCGGTCGTCGGAGCCGGACTCGGCTCCCCGTTCCCGCCCGCCGTGTACATCGGGCACCCCGGCTGGAAGGCCGCGGGCGGCCGCACCGCGTACTCGCTGGCCACCGGCGTCGTCATCGCGCTGTTCTGCTTCCTCGGGTTCTTCGCGGTGCTCGGCGCGCTCCTCCCGACGCCCGCGATCGTGCCGATCCTGCTGTACATCGGCCTGCTCATCGGCGCTCAGGCGTTCCAAGAGGTGCCGAAGGCGCACGCCATCGCGGTCGTCATGGCGATCATTCCGAACGTCGCCTCGTGGGCGGTCGGGCAGATGGACAACGTCCTGTCGGCGGCCGGGACCTCCGCCGCGGAGCTGGGCGAGGACGCGCTGGCCGGCGCCGGCGTCGTCTATCACGGCCTCAAGCTGCTGGGCGGCGGCGCGATCCTCGCCGGGCTGGTGCTGGGCGCGATCGTCGCGTTCATCATCGACCGCAGGTTCGTGTGGGCCGCGGGCTACGCCGCGGCGGGCGCGGTCCTGTCGTTCATCGGCCTGGTGCACGCCGAGAAGGTCGAGTGGAACGCCGAGGGCCAGGTCGCGCTCGGTTACCTGCTCGCCGGAGCCGTCCTCCTCCTCTTCGCCTTCCTCGACGGCAGGCGCAAGGCGGAGACCGCGCCGCAACCGGCGCTCGCCGAACCAGAACCCGCCGCTGACGCGGAAGTTACGGCGGCGAAATGAGCGCTCAGTACGGTCCAGTGATGGCGCAGCCTTACGCCTGGCCCTACGACGGGACGTTCACGCCGGACAGGACCGCGGTCATCTGCATCGACTGGCAGGTGGACTTCTGCGGCAAGGGCGGGTACGTCGACACCATGGGCTACGACCTGGAGCTCACCCGCGCGGGCCTGGAGCCCACGGCCCGGGTGCTGGACGCGGTGCGGCCGCTCGGCTTCACCGTCGTGCACACCCGCGAAGGGCACCGGCCCGACCTCGCGGACTGCCCGCCGAACAAGCTCTGGCGGTCCAAGGGCATCGGCGCGGGCATCGGCGACGAGGGCCCGCAGGGCCGCATCCTGGTCCGGGGCGAGCCCGGCTGGGAGATCGTCCCCGAGGTCGCGCCGGTCGACGGCGAACTCGTCATCGACAAGCCGGGCAAGGGCTCGTTCTACGCCACCGACCTCGACCTGCTCCTGCGGACGCGCGGCATCACGCACCTCATCCTCACCGGCATCACCACGGACGTGTGCGTGCACACGACCATGCGCGACGCCAACGACCGGGGATACGAGTGCCTGCTGCTCACCGACTGCACGGGCGCGACGGACGTCGGCAACTATGAGGCGGCGCTGAAGATGATCACCATGCAGGGCGGCGTGTTCGGCGCGATAGCGCCCTCGTCCGCCCTGCTCGAAACCTTGGGAGGCCCATGACCGGCTCGCTGTCGGTGGCGGAGCTGTCCCGGCGCTACGGCGCCGGGACGGCCCGGCCGGAGGACATCGCAGGCGAGATCTACGACCGGATCGAGGCACGGGGCGACGACCACGTCTGGATCACGCTGCGGCCGCGCGCGGAGGTGCTCGCCGAGGCGGCGGCGCTCCCCGACGGGCCGCTCTACGGCATCCCGTACGCGGTCAAGGACAACATCGACGTGGCGGGCCTGCCGACGACCGCCGGGTGCCCCGAGTTCGCTTACACGCCCGGCAAGTCCGCACCCATCGTGGAGCGCCTGCGCGCGGCGGGGGCGCTGCTCATCGGCAAGACCAACCTCGACCAGTTCGCGACGGGCCTGTCGGGCACCCGCAGCCCGTACGGGGCGTGCGAGTCGCCGCTCGTGCCCGGCCTCATCTCCGGCGGGTCGAGCTCCGGCTCGGCGGTCGCGGTCGGCGCGGGCCTCGTGTCGTTCGCGCTCGGCACCGACACCGCGGGCTCAGGCAGGGTCCCCGCGGCGTTCACCGGAACCGTGGGGCTGAAGCCGTCGCGAGGGCTGGTCTCGACCCTCGGCATGGTCCCGGCCTGCGCGTCGCTCGACTGCGCGAGCGTCTTCGCCGGGTCCGTCGCCGACGCCTGGACGGTCCTGTCGGCGGTCGCCGGACCCGTCCCGGGCGATCCGTGGTCGCGCGGCCTGCCCGTCGGGGCGCTGACCCCGTCCGGGCCGTTGCGGATCGGGGTGCCGCGCAGGCTCGAGTTCTTCGGCGACGGGGCCGCCGCCGTCGCCTTCAAGCAGGTGCTCGCCCGGCTGCGCGACCTCGGGCACACCCTCGTGCAGGTCGACTTCACGCCGTTCCTCCAGGCGGGCAAGCTGCTGTACGGGGGCGCGTGGGTGGCCGAGCGGCTCACCGCGATCGGCCCGTTCACCGCCCGCAACCCGCAGGCCGTCCACCCCGTGACGCGGCGGGTCCTGCGGCCCGGGACGTCGATGTCGGCGGCGGACGCCTTCGCCGACGCGCACCGGCTCCAGGAGCTGAGGGCCGAGACCCGCACGGTGTGGAAGCGGATCGACGCGCTCGCCGTGCCGACGGTCCCGACCACGTTCACGCACAAGGAGATGCACGAGGATCCGATCGGCAGGAACAGGACCCTCGGGCACTACAGCACCTTCGCCAACCTCCTCGACCTCGCCGGGATCGCGGTCCCGGGCGGCATGACGCCCGCGGGCCGTCCGCACGGGCTCACCCTGCTCGCGCCCGCGGGCAAGGACGCGCTGCTGGCATCGGCCGCCGCGGCGTTCGGCGGGGAGGCGGTCGCCGGCGCGGAGCCCGACGGGCCGCTGCTCGCCGTCGTCGGCGCGCACCGCGCGGGCCAGCCGCTGCACGGCAGGCTCACCGCGCTGGGCGCCCGCCCGCGCGGCACGGCGCGCACCGCGCCGGTCTACCGGCTGTTCGCGCTGCCCGGAGGGGACGTCCCCCGGCCCGGCCTCGTCCGGACCGGTGACGGCGGCACGGACGTCGAGGTCGAGCTGTACACGCTCTCGGCGGCCGCGCTCGGGCACCTGCTGACCGAGACCGCACCGCCGCTCGGCCTCGGCACCGTCGACCTCGCCGACGGACGGTCCGTGCACGGGTTCCTCTGCGAGGCGTACGCGACGGGCGGCGCGCCGGACATCAGCGGCCACGGAAGCTGGCCCGCCTACCTGGAGGGCGCGCATGCGCAGCAGTGAGCTCAGACGGGGCCGGACCTTCGGCGTCGTCTTCGATCCGGGCGAGGACTTCTTCACCGCCCTCGCCGACTTCTGCAAGGCCAACGAGGTGCGTCAGGGCTACATCCCGATGTTCCTCGGCGCGTTCTCCTCGGTGGACGTCATCGGGACGTGCGAGCGGGTCGCGGACCCGATGGCCCCGGTCTGGACGAAGGTCAACGCGACGAACGTCGAGGCGATCGGCTGCGGGACGCTCGCGTGGGATCCGGCGCAGGACCGGGCGGTGCCGCACGTGCACATCTCGGTCGGGCTGAAGGAGCGGTCGGCGCAGGCGCACACCAGTCACCTGCTCGGCGCGACGGTCCAGTTCGTCGCGGAGCTGCTGGTCGTGGAGGTGGCAGGGCCGGAGATCCGGCGTCCGCCGAACCCCGACATGTACGACGTGCCTCTGCTGGAGTTCCGCGACTGACCCAAAGCGGTCCCAGCACCGATTCAATCAGTGATTGACGCGCCCGGCGCGCCGTGGTCCACTCGGGGGCATGACGATCGCGGACGCGCCGGACCGGCTGCTCGACGCCGCCGGCCTGCTCTTCGCCGAGCACGGGTACGACGCGGTCTCGGTGCGCGCCGTCAACAAGGCGGCGGGCATGAACCCGGCGGCCGTGCACTACCACTTCGGGTCCAAGGAGGCCCTGGCCACCGCGGTGCTGGAACGCGGCCTCGGTGACCTGTGGGGCGGGCGGCTCGCCGAACTCGACACGCTGCTGGCCGGGCCGGGCCCGGTGCGCGGCGAGCGGCTCGCGGCGCTGCTCGTGGAACCCCTCGCCACGCTCGCCCACGACCCCGGGCGGCGCTGGCTGGCGCGGCTGCTCACCAGGATCGTCGCCGCGGGGCATCCGCTGCCCTGGCATTCGGCCTGGTCCTTCCCCGAACCGTGGACCGCGCTCCTCGCCCGTGCCGTCCCCGCGCTACCGCCCGAGGAGGCCGCGCTGCGGTTCCGGCTCGCCCGCGATCTCGTCTTGCACACCTACGGCGACTCAGCCGGCCCCCCGCCGCCCGCGGCGAGCGTGACCGCGTTCGTCGCCGCAGGGCTCACCGCCCCGTTCCCACCCCCCGATGGAGCGCCCCCATGTCCGACGTCCCCGAGGTCTTCGCCCCCGCCCGGCTAGGCCCGCTCACCCTCCGGAACCGCATCGTCAAGGCCGCCACGTTCGAGGGCCGCACCCCCAAGGCCCTGGTCTCCGACGAACTCATCGACTTCCACCGCCGGATCGCGGCGGGCGGCGTCGGCATGACGACCGTCGCGTACTGCGCGGTCGCGCCCGAGGGCCGCACCGAACGCCGCCAGATCCACATGCGCCCCGAGGCCGCCGAAGGGCTGACCCGGCTCGCCGAGGCCGTCCACGCCGAAGGCGCCAAGATCTCCGCGCAGGTCGGGCACGCCGGACCCGTCGCGGACGCCAGATCGAACCGGCTGCCCGCGCTGTCGGCGTCCAAGCGGCTCAGTCCGCTGTCGTTCCAGTTCATCCAGGAGGCGACCGAGGACGACCTCGCCCGCGTCACCCGCGCGCACGCCGACGCCGCCGAACTCGCCGCGGACTGCGGTTTCGACGCCGTCGAGCTGCACTTCGGGCACAACTACCTGGCCAGCTCGTTCCTGTCCCCACTGCTGAACAAGCGCAGGGACGGCAGGGGCGGCTCGCTCGTCAACCGGGCGAGCGTCGCGCGGGGCCTCGCCGAGGCGGTGAAGGCCAGGGTCGGCGATCGGATCGCCGTGCTCGCCAAGCTCAACATGACCGACGGGGTGCGGGGCGGCATGACCGAGGAGGACGGCCTCGCCGTGGCCCGCCTCCTGGAGTCCGACGGCCACCTCGACGCCCTGGAGCTGACGGCCGGGAGCTCCCTGCTCAACCCGATGTTCCTGTTCCGGGGCGGGGCGCCGGTGAAGGAGTTCGCGAACTCGTTCCGGCAGCCGGTGAAGGCGGGCCTGCGGGTCTTCGGCCGCTTCTTCCTGCACGCCTACCCCTACGAGCCCGCCTACCTGCTGCCCATGGCCCGCCGCTTCCGCGCCGAACTCTCGATGCCGCTCATCCTCCTCGGCGGCGTCACCGACATGCCGTCGCTGAACCTCGCCATGTCCGAGGGCTTTCAGTTCGCCGCCATGGGCCGCGCCCTCCTCATGGAGCCCGACCTCCCGAACCGCCTGGCCAAGGACGCCACCACCACCTCGTCGTGCATCCACTGCAACCGCTGCATGCCCACCATCTACCGCGGCACCCACTGTCCCCTTTCCGACACCTTCCAGCCCATGCCCCGCTGACCCCGAGGCCGCGCCGGCACGCGGCCTGCCGAACCTCCGGGCGCCTTCTTCCCGACGCCGCAGCACGGCGGCGTCAGGAAGAAGGCACGTCGCCGAAGACCTCGCCGACCGAGGTCGCGGTGACGCTCTCATCGAGCCAGTGGTGGAGTCGTTCGAGGTCGGTGCAGCCGAGGATGCGCTCTCGGGCGGCGTCGTCGACGGGAACGCCGCGCTTCGCGAGCACCGTGAAGATGGCCTCGGCTTCGGTCCTCTGCCGGACCTCGGCTTCGATCCGGGGGCGGACCTCGGCTTCGATCCGAGGGCGGGCGTCGGCGATGATCTTGGCGGAGAGGGGGAATTCGAGCGTGTCGTCCATGAGGAACTCCAGGGTGGGTCGGATGGCGATCGGGGAAATGTTCCAGCAGGAGTTAGCGTACGCCGTCACCTTTTCCTCGGGAAACGTCTTGAGGGCCTCGACGAAGGCGGAGATGGTTTTTGGGTGGGTTTGTCCGTGGGCTCGGACGCTGAACATGGCGAGTTCGATATGTGCGGCGGCTTCGGCCGGGTCGGTGATGATCGGGACGGTGGCGGGTCCGATGGAGTGCGCGGTGAAGGTGTAGCCGGGCAGGTCGGTCTGGACGGGGGTCGCGTAGTAGCCGGCGGTCTTGTCGTCGGAGGTGAAGACCATGACGTGCACGGGGCGCCGGATCTGGAGCCACATCGAGGCCGCGTAGCGCGCGAGCTGCATGCGCTTGGATTCGACGCGGTTCTGCTGGACCTCGATGATGATGCCGTGGCGGGGCTCCTGGGGCGGCCCCACGGTGATGACGGTGTCGGGGGTGAAGTCCTCGGACGGTCTGGTGTTGAAGTCGTTGGACTCCACCCGGGAGAGGGTGTGCGGTGAGATCGGCACGCCGCACAGGTCGTGCAGTATTTCCTGGGCCAATGCCGGGCGGCTCCGGAAAATGCTGTTCAGGGAGTCGTGGTGCGGAGAAGGCATGGGAGTGAAGTTACCGGTGGTGCGGGGGGCTCACTGGCGCTTTATGGAATTCAGCGGAAAGGTCGGTGCTATGAAATATGTACCATTAGTCCATTCGTCCGGGTGGGAAGTGCGGTCGGGGGCCTGGTGCGGAGGTGGATCGCCATGTGGGCGAGGAAGATGAGGGCCGCGACGAGGTAGGCGTTGGCCCCGATGGTGAGGAGGCCGTGGAGGCCGTACTGGGCGGGGCCTCCGTCATGCGGGGTGAGCCAGGGAGGAGCCAGGAGGAACAGGCAGGCGGCGAAGGCGGCCAGGCGAGGGCCCGTCCGGGCCAGGACGACGAGGGCGGGCAGCGCCCAGACCCAGTGGTGCGTCCAGGAGATGGGGGAGACGAGCAGGCCGGCCACCCCGGTGACGGCTGCGGCGGCGAGCCAGTCACCGCGGCGCGCCCAGGCGACGGCGACGGCCACCCCGGCGACCCCGAGCACGAGGGGGAGGAATCGGTAGGCGTCGGGGATCTCCGCGACCCCGCCGAGGATCCGGGCGGCGGCCCCGATCGGCGACTGGTTGCTGATGTAAGGGACGCCCACCCGGGAGGTGTCGAAGAAGGTCTCCAGCCAGTACGTCCTGGAGGCGTCGGGGGCGACCAGATAGGCGGCGCCCGTGCAGATCAGGAACGCGGCCCCGGCCGTCACCGCGGCCTTGACGCGGCCGGCCGCCAGCAGCAGCACGATGAAGATCCCCGGCGTCAGTTTCACCGCCGCCGCGATCCCCACCCCGATCCCGGCGGGCCGCCCCTCCGCCACGCGCCGCAGATCGGCGAGGACCAGCGCGATGAGGAACAGGTTGACCTGCCCCAGGAACAGGGTGTGCCACACCGGCTCCAGCAGCAGCCCGAGCGCGACGGCCGCGGCGAGGACGGGGCGGGACGGCCGCCGCCCGGCGAGGCGCAGCGCCGAGTCGCAGGCCCACGCGAACGCCGCGACGGACCCGAGCTGCCAGAGCACCCGCGCGACGGTCAGCGGCAGCAGCGACGCGGGCGCGAACAGCAGCGCCATGAAGGGCGTGTTGGTGAACCACAGTCCCGCGTGCCGCGCGGTGTACAGGGCGGTCCCGTCGGTCAGCGCGCCGCCGCCGAGCCAGTAGATGTGATGGTCCAGCGACGGGTAGGCCAGCGCGAACACCAGCACTCCGACGACCTCGACGGCCACACCCGCGTACGCGACCTTCTGCCATGTCTTCCGCACATCGGTACCTCTCGGGAGAACGGCTCGGAACGTCCTCCACGCTGTCCCGAGGGCACCTCCGCGCACATCGGCCCGCGGGCGGCACTCGGCGCGCCCTGGCCTGCCGCCCGACGTACGCCCGCGGGCCACCCCGTGCCTCCGCGGCCCCGGAAGCGCGGGGAGCCCCGTCTTCGGCGGGCGGGGAAAAGGCGGCCAGAACAGCCTCGGGACCGCAGGAACAAGGGCGGTCCATGAATTGCCGGACCTTTTCGAACGATCCGCGGGAAATCGGCAGGCCCCGAAGCCCGGGTCTTCCCTGACGTGTCAGGTGATTCGCCCCGCGAGGCCATCCGAAGTCGGGTACCGGCGGCGACGTGCAAGGGGAGGCCGGCAGGCCCGGAGCGGCGCCTCGCAGGTCCTTCCCGGCACTGTCCGGGGCCGTCCGAGCGCGTCGGTCCGCGTTCCGTTGCAGCGCGCGGGCGGTTCGTCCGCGGAGGGGGGCGGGATCGTGTTCTCCGTCACAGAACACCAGGTCAGGCACCGGTCCGGGGCGTTGTCCGCGGCTTCGACCAGTGCCTTCGCCCGCGGGACCGGCACCGCGCCGGCCTCGGCGGCGGAGGGCCGGGCGCCCGCTCCTGTGATCTTCCTCATCCGGGCCGCGGCGCACGAGTACCGGGCAAGCCGGAACCCACCCGTCCGGCGGCCGCCAAAAGGGTGACGCGGCCTGTTCTCTGTTTCCTTCCGTGTTTCCTTTCTGGCGGGGCCGTCATCGGTTTTCGGACGCGATCTCCCTCATTCCTCAGGCCATGACCGAAAAGTGAGACAGGCGGAAGTCGTGTTCGCCTTCCTGGGGTGAACGGATGTTTCCGCAGATCAGTGCCTGAAACTACCCGTCCGGACTGTCCGGTCTGCCCCGTCCTGGGGGTCGTCGACCGGGGAGGAGTTTCCGGTGTGTTACCGACATGGTGAATTTCGGTCAACCCATTGACCTGTCCCATGGATCCTGCATAGTGTCCCGCTCAAGCGAACGCCGTATCGCTGAACGGAACGATCGACACGAAGGAGGGACGAGTGGGTAGCGCGAGCCGGACACGGACCTTGTGGGAGCCGTTCATCCTGGGCGGGGTGCCCGTGCGCAACCGGGTGTTCGTCCCCGGCCACACCACGAACTTCGGGGCCGACAACAACCCCACCCGACGGCACGCCGCCTACCACGCGGAGCGTGCGCGGGGCGGCGCGGGTCTGATCATCACCGAGGCGATCCGGGTCCACCCGGCCAGCGCCGGACGGCACATCAGCCTCGGCAGCTTCGACGACTCCTCGATCGCCGCCTACGCGGAGATGACCGAGGCCGTCCACGTCGAGGGCGCGCGCATGTTCGCCCAGCTCATGCACGCGGGACGGCAGGCCAGCGGCGAGGCGACCCGCACCGCGGCCTGGGCGCCCGGAGACACCCCGTGGTCGGGATCGGCGCACACCCCGCACGCGATGGGCCCGAGCGACATCGCGGTGATCGTCACCGCGTTCGGGGCGGCGGCCCGCCGGATGGACGCCGCGGGGTTCGACGGCGCCGAGGTCCATCTCGGCCACGGCCACCTGCTCCAGCAGTTCCTCTCTCCGTTCTCCAACACCCGCGCCGACGGCTACGGGGGCGACCTCGACGGCAGGATGCGGCTCACCCGCGAGGTCCTCACCGAGATCCGCGTGAAGGCGCCCCACCTGCCGATCGGCCTGCGCGTCAGCGCCGACGAGTTCCTGCCGGGCGGGCTCACCCCGCCGGACGTCGTGGAGATCGTGGCCCGCCTGCGCGAAGACTTCCCGATCGCGTACGTCCACGTGAGCCACTCCGCCTACCACGGCAGCTACTCCCTGGCCACACAGATGGCCGACATGAGCTTCGGCCACGCGCCGTTCCGGCACAACGCGGCCCTGTTCAAGAAGGAGTTCCCCGACCTGCCCGTCCTCGCGGTCTGCCGGCTGGACTCCCTCGCCGACGCGGCCGACCTCGTCGCGTCCGGGGAAGCCGACCTCGTCGGGCTGGCCCGCCCGCACATCGCCGACCCGCACCTCGTGCGCAAGGCGATGGCGGGGGAGGACCCCGCGGTGTCGTGCCTCGCCTGCAACCAGGGGTGCGTCGGCCGCCTGGAGGCCAGCCTGCCGATCGCCTGCGTGGTCAACCCCGAGGCCGGCGCGGAGGCCGAGTGGGCGGCGGTCTGGGCAGGGCCGCGGGCCGAGCGGCGCGCCGTCCTCGTGGTCGGCGGCGGCCCGGCCGGGGTCGAGGCGGCGCTCGCCGCCCACCGGGCGGGCCACCGCGTCACCCTCGCCGAGGCGGGCGGGGCCCTCGGCGGCCAGATCGCGCGGGCCGCCCACGTCGCGGGCCGCGAGCGCCTCGCGCTGCTCGCCGAGGAGCCCGCCGCGCGGCTCGCCGCCGCGGGCGTCCCGGTCCTGCTCGGCCGCACCGTCACGCCCGAAGACCTGCTGCCCGGCGGCGATCTCGCGGGCTTCGACGAGGTCATCGTCGCGACCGGCTCGCGGCCCGCCCGCCGGGAACTGCCCGGCGGCCCCCCGGTCTACGACCTGTGGGAGGCGGTCGCGGCCCTCGAGGACCCCGACGGCGAGAGTTGCGCCCCGCTGCGCGGCACCGTCGTCATCCGCGACGACGAGGGCGGCTGGCCGGCCGCCTCCGTCGCCGAACACCTGGGCCGCCTCGGCGCCCGGGTCCACCTGGTCACGCCGACGGCCTCGCTGGCGGCGCGGATCACCACCTACTCCAAGCTGGCACTCACCCACCGGCTTGGCGAACTCGGAGTGAAGGCACGGCCGCTCCGCACCGTCGAAGGCGCAGAAGGCGACCGCGTCCTGCTCCGCGACACCCTCAACGGGGACGTCGAGGAGCTGGCCGGGGTCACCGCCGTCGTCGACGCGGGACGGCCGATCGCGGTGGACGAGATCTACCGGGCGCTCGATGGCCTGCCCGACGCACCCACGGTGCTCGTGGCGGGCGACGCCAACGCTCCGCGGACCGCACTGGAGGCCGTCTACGAAGGACGGCTCACCGGGGTGTTCCTCACCGATCCCGTGGACGGCGCCGCGGCGCTGGCCCGGACGGTCTGAGACCCACTCGTCTCTTGAATTGGGAGAGCAATGATCGACATTGAGGACAGGCTGACGCTCGACGAGCAGTCCGCGGTCGACTTCATCCTCACGCTGCGCAAGCGCTGGGCGGACACCGTCTACCCGACGATGGTCGAGGAGTACCAGGCGGGCGGCGCCCCCGAGGAGTCGGTGGAGGCGGCGGCCGAGCGGCTGCGCGACCTCGAGCTGTACCCCTGGTACAGCCACATGGAGCGGGTGCAGCAGAAGATGCTGTGGAAGACCGCCGCCGACGCGGTCATCAGCAGGCGCGAGAGCCTGCTCGCCCAGTACGAGGAGGGCGGCAACGCGGCGGGCACGCTCACGCTCGACGCGTCGCTGGAGCTGCCGACCTGGTACACCGACTACGACATCCACGTCCAGCCGGGCAGCTTCTTCTCCGACGACCTGTCGGCCTACGTGTACGAGTTCGGCGCGCGCATCGTCATGCTGCGCGACAACGACGGCTACAAGTTCCACCGGCTGTTCACCGAGACCGCCCTGCCGGAGACCGCGGCCGCCACCCGCGTCGTCGACCTCGGCTGCGGGTTCGGCAAGAGCACCCGTCCCCTGGCACTGCGCTACCCCGGCGCCGAGGTCATCGGCATCGACCTCGCCGCGCCCGGCCTCCGGCTGGCGCACGCCGAGGCCGAGGCCGAGGGTGTCAAGATCGACTACCGCCAGGCCGACGCCCGCGCGACCGGCCTGGAGGAGGCGAGCTGCGACGTCGTCACCGGGACGATGACGCTGCACGAGATGCCTTCGGAGGCGGTCAAGGAGACCATCGCCGAGGCGGCCCGCGTCCTCAAGCCCGGCGGCACCATGGCGTTCCTGGAGTTCCAGCCGACCGGCGACCCGTTCCGCGACGCGACGATCTTCGAGCACGCCGAGCGCAACAACGAGCCGTTCTTCCACGACCTGTTCGGCACCGACCTGCTCGCGGCCTGCCGCGAGGCGGGCCTCGTCGAGCCCTCCTGGACCCCCTTCGACGAGCGCGCGAACGGCATGAGCCCGCAGGGCTGGGGCGAGCGGCGCGAGTGGCACTTCCCGTGGGCGGTCCTGTCCGCCAAGAAGCCGGAGGCATGATGACCAGCGAGTTCGACTACTTCAAGGACCGGGTCGACGGCAAGCTGTTCGACCTGATCCTCCAGCTCGGCAGCGACCTGCACGTCGCGAGCCAGCGGGTGCACTCCCTGGAGGCGCTGCTGGTCCGCAAGGGCGTCCTCACCGCGGGCGAGCTCGACGCGCTGCGCCCGACCGCCGAGGAGCGTACGGTCCTCGACGCCCGGCGCGACGCGCTGATCGGCCGGATGCTGCGCGTCATCACCGAGGACGGCCCCGCCGAGCACCCGCTGCGCGAGCAGTGGGAGGCGTCGCTGCGCGCCAAGAGCCCGGCGCAGGGGCACTGATGGACGCCTCGCCCGCCGCGCTCGTCGACCGCTACCTGCAACTGTGCGAGGACCGCGCGCTGGACGAGGCCACGGCCCTGCTCGCCCCGGGAGCACGCATCGTGTTCCCGGGCGGGCGGGTGCACACCTCGCTCCACCAGATGGCCGGCGCCGCCTCCGGGCACTACACGTGGGTCCGCAAGCACCGTGAGCGCTACTTCGAGGGGACGGGCGCGGACGGCGCCGTTGTCGTCACCTCGCTCGGCTCGCTCTACGGCGAGGACCTGGACGGCGCGCCGTTCTCCGGGATCCGCTACGCCGACGTGTTCGTGCTGCGCGACGGCCTGATCGTCGAGCAGAACGTCTTCAACGACCTTCCGGAGGCCGGGATCATCCGGATCCCCTCGGCCGGCGGCGCGTCCGCCTGAACCGCCCCGCCCTCTCCCCATCCCCCTGCGCAAGAACGAGGTAGTTCCATGAAGTTCCCCCTGCGCGCCGGCGCCTTGGCGCTCGCCCTCACCACGACACTCGCGGTCTCCGCCTGCGGCTCCGACTCCGAGGGGTCCTCCGGCGGCTCGAACGAGCTGACGTTCGCCGTGGCGTCGGCGGTCATCGGCCCCAAGGAAGAGGTCGCCACCTACGCCGTGGCCGAGGACCAGGGCTTCTTCGCCGAAGAGGACCTGAAGGTCTCCACCATCAACGCCGACGGATCGGTCGCGGCCCTCCAGGCCGTCGCCTCCGGCAGCGCCGACATCACCGCCGCCGACGCGGGCTCGATCCTCGCCGCCCGCGAGAAGGGCCTGAAGATCAAGGCGGTCGGCGGCCTGGTGCAGAACTGGCCGTGGAAGATGGCGGTGGCCAAGGGCAGCCCGATCAAGTCCGCCGCCGACCTGAGGGGCAAGAAGGTCGGCGTCATCAGCCTCGCGTCCGGTTCCGCGCCGTACGCCCGCGCCTTCGTCGCCCAGGCGGGCCTCGACCCGGCCAAGGACGTCGAACTGCTGCCGGTCGGCGTCGGGGCGCAGGCCGCGGCGGCGATGGCCGACGGCAAGATCGACGCGCTCGCCCTGTACGGCCAGGCATACCAGGTCATCGCCAACGCGGGCACGACCTACGACTACCTGGAGAACCCGGACATGTTCCAGGGGATCCGGTCCATCACCTTCGCCGTCCGGGAGGACTCCCTCGCCGACGACAAGGACGCCGTCACCCGCTACCTGCGCGCCGCCTACAAGGGCATGCTCTTCTCCTCCGCGAACCCCGAGGCCGCCATGCGGATCGGCTACAAGGTCTTCCCGGCGATCCTCGCGGGCAAGAACGGCGACGACCAGATCGCGGCGGACACCAAGACCCTCCAGGCCTGGATCGACTCCGCCACCCCGCTGACCGGCGAGCCCGACTCCTTCAAGGACTGGGGCGCCATCGGCGAGGAGGAGTGGACCAAGACCCGCGCCTACACCAAGGGCGCCGGCCAGATCACCTCGGACGTGGACATCGCCGGGGTCTGGGACGCGAGCCTGCTGACCGAGGCCAACGCCTTCGACGCCGCCGCGGTCCTCACCAAGGCCGACGGCTACACCGCGGGCTAGCCGCCCTGCCGGAATCACCGCACCACCGGCACCAGTAGAGAGAAGGAGGGCCTCATGGCCAACAGAACGCTCGGCCGGCCGCGGGCCGCGGCGCAGTCCGCCCCCGTCGACGAGGGATCCTGGATCGAGATCGGCGACCTGCAGAAGGTCTACCGGCCCCGCCGGTCGGCGCCCACCCAGGCGCTCGCCGACATCGACTTCACCGTCAAGCGCGGGGAGTTCGTCTCGGTCGTGGGGCCCTCCGGCTGCGGCAAGACCACCCTGCTGAAGATCCTCGCCGGGCTCATCCCCAGGACCGAGGGCACGGTCCGGATCGCGGGACGGGACGTGCTGAAGCCCATCCCCGAGGTCGGCATGGTCTTCCAGGCGGCGACGCTGCTGCCCTGGCGCACGATCCTGCAGAACATCATGGTCCCGATCGAGGTCCAGGGCCTGGACGCCAAGGCGGGCCGGGCCAGGGCGCGGGAGCTCATCGAGCTCGTCGGCCTCACCGGGTTCGAGGACAAGTACCCCAGCGAGCTGTCGGGCGGCATGCAGCAGCGGGCCGGCATCTGCCGGGCGCTGGTGCACGACCCCGCGGTGCTGCTCATGGACGAGCCGTTCGGGGCGCTCGACGCGATGACCCGCGAGCACATGAACGTGGAGCTGCTGCGGATCTGGCGGGAGAGCGGGCAGACGGTCGTCTTCGTCACCCACTCGATCCCCGAGGCGGTCTTCCTGTCCGACCGGGTCGTCGTGCTGAGCAGCCGCCCCGGCCGGATCGCCGAGATCATCCCGATCGAGCTGGAGCGCCCGCGCGACATCGGCATCGTGTCCTCCGACGCCGCGGGCGTCTACGTGGACCGGATCCGCAAGTACTTCAACGGCGCCGGCGCCATCGACTGACGAGGACGGACCATGACAACGATCGAGAACCCCAAGGTGAAGGCCCCGTCGCCCGCGCCGCAGGGCACCCCCCGCAAGCCGCGGGTGGACCTGCGGGAGCGGCCGGAGATCGTGCTCGTCCCGGCGGTCTTCGTCGTCGTGCTGCTCGGGTGGGAGTTCCTGCTGGAGCCGCTCGGCGTGGAGGAGTTCGTCCTGCCGCGGCCGTCGCAGATCTACGCCTCGCTGGTCACCCAGATGTCCGACGCGATGTTCTGGACGCACCTGTGGGTGACGCTCAAGGAATCCCTGCTCGGCTACGCCATCGGTGTCGCGCTGGCGATGGTGCTGGGCATGCTGATCTCCCAGATCAGGCTGGTCGAGCGCACCCTCATGCCCTACATCGTGGCCTTCCAGACGGTGCCGAAGGTGGCGCTCGCGCCGCTGTTCGTCGTCTGGTTCGGCTTCGGGCTGACGAGCAAGGTCGTGATGGCCGCGGTCATCTCGTTCTTCCCGATGCTGGTGAACGTCATCGAGGGCCTGCGCTCGGCCGACCCGGACCGGATCCAGATGCTCAAGGTGTTCGGCGCGAGCCGGATGCAGGTGTTCCGGATGGTCCGGCTGCCCACCGCGCTGCCGTTCATCTTCGCCGGCCTCGACATCGGCATCGTCTTCGCCATCCTCGGCGCGGTCGTCGGCGAGTTCATCGGCGCCAAGGAGGGCCTGGGCTACCTGCTCCTCCAGACCAACTACAACTTCGACATGCCGGGCATGTTCGCGGTGCTCGTCGTGCTGTCGGTGATGGGCCTCATCGCGCACTTCATCATCCGGCTGATCCAGAAGAAGGTCGCCTTCTGGGCCGACGACAACCAGGTGATCGGCGCGTGAGCGGGATGACGAAGACCGACCCGACCCGCTTCGACGGCAAGGTGGCCCTGGTGACGGGCGCGGGACGCGGCATCGGCGCGGCCATCGCCGCGGTGCTCGCGGGCCGCGGCGCCACCGTGGCCCTCGCCGACCTGGCGCCGCCGGAGTCCTGGGAGGTGCCCCCGCTCGTGGGCGCCCACACCGCCCACCGGGTGGACGTCCGGTCGCTGGAGTCGTGCCGAGCGCTCATTGCCGAGGTCACCGCCGCGCACGGGCGGCTGGACCACCTGGTGAACAACGCGGGCGTCGTCAAGCGCGGACCGGCCGCCACGATGGCCGAGGCGGACTTCGCGGGAGTCCTCGACGTCAACCTGACGGGCACGTTCCGGATGTCGCAGTCGGCCTACCCGGCACTGCGCGACTCCGGATCGGCCAGCATCGTCAACATCGGCTCGACCAACGGGCACATCGCGGTGCTCAACACCCTCGGCTACTGCGTCAGCAAGGCCGGCGTGATGCACATGGCCCGGGTGCTCGCCCTGGAGTGGGCGCCCGACGGCATCCGCGTCAACGCGGTCGGCCCGACCATCGTGCCGACCGCGATGACCGGCGACGTGCGCGCCGACACGTCCTACATGACGGACAAGATGGCGACCATCCCGCTCGGCCGGATGGCCGAGCGCGACGACGTCGCCCAGGCCGTCGCGTTCCTGCTCAGCCCGGCCGCCTCCATGATCACCGGCCAGACCGTCTTCGTCGACGGCGGCGTCACCATCCAGTGACGCGGCCTCCCTCCCACGAATGAGGAACCGCACGTGACATCCCCGATCGACGTCTCCGCCGCGCTCGCCGCGGTGGACGAGCACTTCGACACGTTCGTCACCGAGCTCCAGGAGCTGTGCCGCATCCGCAGCCGGCGTCAGGAGCCGGACCAGATGGCGGCCACCGCCGAGTTCATCGCCGCGTCCGTCCAGCGGTGGGGCGGCACCGCCGAGATCATCCCCTGGGAGCACTCGCACCCGTACGTGCTGGGCGAGATGCCCGGCGGCGACCGCAGGCTGCTGCACTTCACGCACTACGACGTCGAGGTCGAGCCGACCGGCGACGAGGACGCGTGGATCAGCCCGCCCTACGCGGCCGAGATCCACGACGGGCGGCTGTACGCCCGGGGCGTCGCCGACGACAAGGGCGCGCTCATGTCGCGGATCCACGCCGCCGCGGCGTTCGCGCTGGCCGGGCTGCCCGCGCCGGTGACCAGCCGCTACATCTTCGAGGGCAAGGTGCGGCTGCACAGCCCCGGCCTCGGCTCGTTCACCCGCGCCCACGCCGACCGGCTCGCCGCCGACGCGGCGCTGTGGGAGAACTCCTGGCTGGACGCCGCGGACCGGCCGCTGCTGAAGCTGTCGGAGAAGGGCGTGCTGTACCTGCGGCTCGTCGCGACCACGTTGAGCCGCGAGCTGACCAGCCAGAACACGGCGCTGCTGCCGTCGGCGACGGCCCGGCTCGCCGCCGCGCTCGCCTGTCTCCAGGACCCGGACGGCACCGTGCTGGTCCCGGGCTTCGCCGACGACGCCAGGACCCCCACCGACGAGGAGCGGGCCCTGCTGGAGGCGCTGCACTTCGACGGGGAGTTCCTGAAGAACCGCGCGGGCGTGGAGCGTTTCGTCGGCGACCTGGACGACGTGCAGGCCGCGGTGGAGATCCGCACCCGGCCGACCCTGACCGTCACCGGGTTCACCGGCGGCGACAACCGCGACGACGTCACGCTCGGCATCCCCGCGACGGCCTCGGCCAAGCTGGAGATCCGGCTCGTGGCCGGGCAGGACCCCGAGCGGGTGCGCGACGCGGTCGTCAAGCACCTCGCCGACCGGGGCTTCGGCGACCTCGCGCTGGAGACCATGGCGATGAGCCGCCCGCACCTGACCGACCACCGCGACCCGTTCGTCGCGCTCGTCGGCGACGCGGCCCGCCGCGTCTACGGGGTCGAGCCGGTGGTGGAGCCGTACACGCAGTGGATCGGCAACCAGGGCGCGCTGGCCGGCATCCCGATCGTCGGGGTCGGGGTCTCCCGCTTCGACTCGGGGGTCGACGGGCCCAACGAGAACATCCTCCTCGAGGACTACCGCAAGGGCATCAAGCACGTCATCGAGGTCATGGCCGCGATGGCGGGACAGGAGAACGCCCGATGACCTTCGTGACGCACATGAAGGGGGCCTCCGAGCGCGGTTACCTGACGCTGCCCTGGGGCCAGGTCCACTACCGGCACGCCGGGGACCCGTCCGCGCCGCCGCTGGTGCTGCTGCACCAGTCGCCGCTGTCGTCGGCGACGTTCGAGCCCGCGCTCGCGGCGCTCGCCGCGCGCGGCGTGTACGCGGTGGCCGTCGACACCCCCGGGTTCGGCATGTCGGACGCCGCCCCGCGGCAGTGGTCGATCCCCGAGTACGCCGAGGCGGTCTGGCAGATCGTCGACGCGCTCGGCCTGGACCGGGTGCACCTGCTCGGCCAGCACACCGGCGCGATCGTCGCGGCCGAGGCGGCGCTCCAGCGGCGCGACCGCGTGCGCGGCCTGATCCACCAGGGCATTCCGCTGTACAGCGACGCCGAGCGCGCCGAGAAGATCGCCTCCTACGCCCCGGGCTACACCGTTTCGCCGGACGGCGAGCACTTCAAGGTGATCTGGGACCGGGTGCGCTGGCTCTACCCGACGATCTCGGGTGAGTCCGCGAGCCGCCAGGTGGGCGAGTACCTGGCCGTCGGCGAGGACTACGCCGTCGCCTACCGCGCGGTCTTCGACCACAAGCTCGACGTGCCCGCACTCGACGGGATCCCGACCCTGCTCCTGCACGGCGACCAGGACGTGCTGAACCGGATGAACGACGTCGTCACCGCGGCGTTCCCGAAGGCCCCGCTGGTCACGATCCCGGGCGGCACCGACTTCGTGCCCGAGGAGCAGCCCGAGGCGTTCGCCGCGGCCGCGGCCGAGCACGTGCTCGCCCACGCGGAGGCCGCGGCGCCGGGCTTCAAGCCGCTCTACACCGCCTCGGTCGAGGTGACGGGCGGGCGCGGCGGTTCGGCGAGGTCGCTCACCGGCAAGCTGGCGACGCCGCTGGTCCGGCCGGCCGAGCGCAGGCCCGAGGACGAGGGCACGGATCCCGAGGAGCTGTTCGCCGCGGGCTACGCCGCCTGCTTCGACAGCGCGCTCGCGGTGGTGTCCCGCAGGGAGAAGGCGGACCCGGGACCGGTCTCGGTGACGGCCTCGGTGACGCTGGGCGTGCGCCGCGGCGGGGCGTACGGCCTCCAGGTCGTGCTGGAGGTCGCCGCGCCGGAGTGCCCGCAGGCCGAGCTGGAACGCCTGGCCGCCCTGGCCGATCTGACCTGCCCCTACTCCAACGCGGTCCGCGGCAACGTGACGGTCACGATTGAGGCGCACGGCCAGGGCGCTTGACTTGGCAGAGGGCCTGCCTTGACCATGTGACGACGTTGTCGTTTCGCTGTGCGGATCAGCGTTTCCCTTTGAGAGGCCTGCATGGAAATCCTCGACCTGACTCAGGATCTGGCCGATGAGCAGGGCCCGCCCAGATCGGGCATCGCCCGGGTGCTCGCGGTGATGCGGACCATCGCCGACTCCGGCCAGCCCCAGGGCGTGTCGGGGATCGCCAGGGAGACGGGCCTTTCCAAGGCCGTCGCGTACCGGATCCTACGGGAGCTGGTAGGCGGGGAGTTCCTGCGCTTCGACGACGACACCAAGGTCTACCGGCTGGGCTCCGGCGCGCTCGACATCGGGCTCGCCGCGCTGCGGGAGCTCGACGTGCCCGCGGTCGCCCACCGGCACCTGGCGGCGCTGAGCCGCCGCGCCGGGGAGACCGCGACGCTGTCGCTGCGCCAAGGCTGGTCGCGGGTCTACGTCGACCAGGTCCTCGCCGAGCACGAGATCCGCATGGCCGTCGCGCTGGGGACCCGGCACCCGCTGCACGCCGGGTCTTCCTCCAAGGCGATCCTCGCCGCGCTGCCCGACACCGAGGTGGCCGACTACATCGAGCACCACAGGCTCGAGGGCGTCACCGACGCCACGATCACCTCCGCGGCCACCCTGCGCGAGGAGATCGGCCGGATCCGCACCCTCGGATACGCCACGAGCGAGGGGGAGCGGCAGTCCGGCGCGGCGAGCGTGGCCGCCGCGGTGTTCGGCGCGATGGGGCAGGTGCTCGGCTCGGTCTCGCTCTGCGGCCCCCAGGACATGTTCGTCCGGCGCAGGACGGACGAGCTGGCCGGCTGGGTCACCGCGGCCGCCGCGGACGTCTCGGCGGATCTCGGGCACCGCGCCCCGCGCGGCTGACCGGCGCACGCGGATGACAACGAACGACACGACAGAACGGGGAGAGACCATGCAGGACGGACCCCTCGCAGGACTGCGGGTCCTGGACGTCTCGACGATCCTCGCCGGGCCGCTCTGCGCCCAGATCCTCGGCGACTTCGGCGCGGACGTCCTCAAGATCGAGCACGCCGTGAAGGTCGACGGCATGCGCGGGCACGGCAAGTCCAAGGACGGCCACGCCCTGTGGTGGAAGGAGGTCTCCCGCAACAAGCGGACGATCGGCCTGACCCTGTCCGAGCCGGAGGGCGCGGAGATCCTGCTGCGGCTCGCCGAGACCGCCGACGTGCTCGTCGAGAACTTCCGGCCCGGCACCTTCGAGCGCTGGGGGCTCGGCCCCGAGCGGCTGCACGAGGTGAACCCGCGGCTGGTGATCGTGCGCGTCACCGGGTTCGGCCAGACCGGCCCGTACGCGGCCCGCGCGGGCTTCGGCACCCTCGCCGAGGCGATGAGCGGCTTCGCGCACCTGACCGGCGACCCCGCCGGCCCGCCGACCCTCCCGGCCTTCGGCCTCGCCGACTCCGTCTGCGGCATCGCGGCGTCGTCGGCGGTGATGATGGCGCTGTACCACCGCGAGCGGTCGGGTGCGGGCCAGGTCATCGACATGAGCCTGCTGGCGCCGCTGATGACCGCGGTCGGCCCCTCGCCGACGGTCTATCAGCAGCTCGGCGTGGTGGAGCACCGGCACGGCAACCGCTCCACCAACAACGCGCCGCGCAACACCTACGAGACCTCCGACGGGTACTGGCTGGCCATCTCCACCAGCGCCCAGGCCATCGCCGAGCGGGTCATGCACCTCATCGGCAGGCCCGACCTCATCGAGGAGCCGTGGTTCGCCACCGGCCGGGGCCGGGTCGAGCACGTCGAACTGCTCGACGAGCTCGTCGGCGGCTGGATCGGCGCGCGAACCCGGGACGAGGCGGTCACCGCCTTCACCGAGGCGGGCGCGGCCGTCGCCCCCGTCTACACCGCCAAGGACCTCGTGGAGGACCCGCACGTGCGAGAGACGGGGATGCTCACCGAGGTCCCCGACCCGGACCTCGGGCCGCTCCTCCAGCACGACGTGATGTGGCGGATGTCGGAGACCCCGGGCCGGATCCGGTTCACCGGCCGGTCCCACGGCGCGGACACCGACGCCGTCCTGACGGACGAGCTGGGCCTCACCGCCGACGAGGTCGCCGCGCTGCGCGAAAGGAAGATCGTGACCTGACCGGGCTCGGTCGGGGAAGCATCGGAAAGAAGTGAGACGACGACGTGACGCTTGACACCACCACCCTCGGCACCGCCGACCCGCTGCTCAAGGCGGTCCTCGGCGGGGTGACCGTGTACGACCTCGGCCGCACCCTGTACCAGGGCATGCCGCAGTCGCCCAACCACCCCGCGTACACCCACTCGCTGCCGCGCAGGCACGGCGACCGGATGCGCCCGGACGGCGGGTCCGCCGCCAACGACATCGTCGTCATGGGCACCCACGTGGGCACCCACATCGACGCGCTCGCCCACGTCTCCCAGGACGGCCGCCTCTACGGAGGGGTGGACGCCGACGAGGCGCTGCAGGACGGGCGCTACCCCGAGCACGGCGTGCACACCATCGCCCCGATGGTCCGCCGCGGCGTCCTGCTGGACGTGCCGCGCGCCCTGGGCGAGGAGTACTGCGCCGCCGGATACGAGATCACCACCGCCGATCTGGAACGCGCCGAGCAACTCCAGGGCACCCCCGTCCGCGCGGGCGACGTGGTGCTGATCCGCAGCGGCTGGGGCCGCCACTTCGACGACCCGGACCGGAACGTCTACATCGGCGCGGCCTCCGGCGTCCCCGGCGTCGGCGAGGCGGGAGCCAAGTGGCTCGCCGCGCGCGGCGCGCACGCGGTCGGCGCGGACACCATCGCCTTCGAGTGCCTGCCGCCCGGCAAGGGCCACAGCGTGCTGCCCGCCCACCGGGTGCTGCTCGTGGAGCGCGGCGTCTACATCATCGAGGCGCTGGCGCTGGAAGAGGCCGCCGCCGCCGGGGCGCACGAGTTCACCTTCATCCTGTCGCCGCTGCCCCTGCTCGGCGCCACAGGCTCGCCGGTCCGCCCGCTCGCCGTCATCGGGCGGTCCTGATGGCAGAGCCCACCCTCGGCCGCACGCTCGCCGAGTTCGCCACGGCGACCCGCCACCTGCCCCCCGAGGTCGAGACCAGCGTCCGGCAGCGGATCCTGGACGTGCTCGGCCTCTGCGTCGCCGCGCACCGGCTGGAGACCAGCGCCGCCATCGTCGGCTACGTCCGCGACCAGGGCGGCGCGCCGCAGGCCACCGTCATCGGCGGCGGACCTGACAAGGTGCCCGCGCCGCTCGCCGCGCTCGCCAACGGCGTCCTCGCCCACTCCCTGGACTACGACGACACCCACCTGCCATCGGTGCTGCACCCGAGCGCCTCGGTCGTGCCCGCCGCCCTGGCCGCCGCCGAACTCGCGGGCGCGACCGGCGCGGAGACCGTCCGGGCCGTCGCGGTCGGCCTGGAGATCTGCGTCCGGCTCGGCATGGCCGGCTACGACGCCGAGGCGGGGAACTCGGTCTTCTTCGAGCACGGCCAGCACGCCACGTCCATCTGCGGCGCCCTCGGCGGCGCGGTCGCGGCGGGCCTGCTCTTCGGCCTGGACTCCGAAGGGCTGCTCGACTGCCTCGGCGTCACCGCCTCCATGGCGGCGGGGCTCATCGAGGCCAACCGCACCGGTGGCACCGTCAAGCGGCTGCACTGCGGCTGGGCGGCGCATTCGGCCGTCACCGCCGCCGACCTCGTCCGGCGCGGCTTCACCGGACCGCCGACCGTCCTGGAGGGCCGGTTCGGGTTCTTCCAGGCGTTCCTGCGCGGCGAGTACTTCCCCGAGGAGATCACCCGCGGGCTCGGCGACGCATGGGCCGTCCCCGGCATCTTCTTCAAGCCCTACCCCGCCAACCACTTCACCCACACCGCCGTCGACGCCGCCGCGCGGCTGCGCGCCGAGGGCCTCGACCCGGACCGGGTGGAGCGCCTCGTGCTGGGCGTGCCCGCCCCCGTCATCCGGACGATCGGCGAGCCCATCGAGGTCAAGCGGGCGCCCGACACCGGCTACCAGGCCCAGTTCAGCGGCCCCTACGCGGTCGCCACCGGCCTGCTCGGCGGCGGCGGCCTGGGCGCCGGGCTCGACGACTACACCGACGCACTGGCCCGCGACCCGCTGCGCCGGGCGCTCATGGCCAAGGTCGAGGTGGTCGCCGACCCGCAGGCCACCGCGATCTTCCCCGCCCAGTTCCCCGCGATCCTCACCGCGGTCGACTCCGGCGGCCGCACCTGGCGCGCCGAGGTCCTGGCCAACCGCGGCGGCCCCGCCCGCCCGCTGTCCGAGGCCGAACTGGGCCGCAAGTTCCGCGACAACACCGCAGGGCGGCTGACCGAGGAGGCCGCCGCCCTGGTCACCGAGGGCGTCGCCGGGCTGTCCGGCCTCGCGCGCGTCAGCGACCTGCTCCGCCCGCTGGCGGAGTTCCCGACCCCCGCAGCATCGATAGGAGAAGCACGTTGAGTGAGTTCGATCTGGTCGTGAAGAACGTCGCGGTCGTCAGCCATGACCGGGACGAGCCGATTTCCGCGGACATCGCGGTGCGCGACGGGAAGATCGTCGAGGTGGCCCCCGGCATCGACACCGCGGGCGCGCGCCAGGTCGTGGACGGCGGCGGGAAGCTCGCGTTCCCCGGCGTGGTCGACGCCCACCAGCACTGGGGCATCTACAACCCGCTCGCCGACGACACCGTGACCGAGTCCCGCGCCAGCGCGCAGGGCGGCGTGACGACCGCGCTGACGTACATGCGCACGGGCCAGTACTACCTGAACAAGGGCGGGCCCTACACCGACTTCTTCCCCGAGGTCCTGGCCGCCTCCCAGGGCCGCGCGCACGTGGACTACGCCTTCCACCTCGCGCCCATGAGCAAGCAGCACATCACCGAGATCCCCGACCTCGTCGAGAAGTTCGGCGTGACCTCGTTCAAGATCTTCATGTTCTACGGCTCGCACGGCCTGCACGGGCGCTCGGCCGACCAGAGCAGCTTCCTCATGACCCCCGAGGGCGAGCGGTACGACTACGCGCACTTCGAGTTCGTCATGCGCGGCATCCAGGCCGCCCGCGAGAAGTTCCCGCACCTGGCCGACGAGATCTCGCTGTCGCTGCACTGCGAGACCGCCGAGATCATGAGCGCCTACACCAAGATCGTGGAGGAGGAGGGCTCGCTGAGCGGCCTCGCCGCCTACAGCGCCTCGCGGCCGCCGCACTCCGAGGGCCTCGCCGTCTCCATCGCCTCCTACCTGGCGCACGAGACGGGCCTGCCGACGATCAACCTGCTGCACCTCTCCGGCTTCAAGGCCGTGGACGCGGCGGTCCGCATGTCCCAGGCCTTCCCGCACATCGACTTCCGCCGCGAGGTCACCGTCGGGCACCTCCTCGCCGACATCGAGACCGCGAGCGGCATCGGCGGCAAGGTGAACCCGCCGCTGCGCGGCCGCGACGACGTCGAGGCCCTGTGGTCGTTCATCGCCGACGGCACGATCGACTGGGTCGTGTCCGACCACGCCTGCTGCCGCGACGAGGCCAAGTTCGGGTCCGACCGCGAGGACGTGTTCCTCGCCAAGTCCGGCTTCGGCGGCGCCGAGTACCTGCTGCCCGGCATGGTGTCCGAGGGCCGCAAGCGCGGCGTCCCGCTCGGCCGGATCGCCGCCCTCACCTCCTACAACCCCGCCGTCCGGTACGGCCTGCGCGGCAAGGGCGTCCTGGCCGCCGGCTACGACGCCGACATCGCCCTGGTCGACCCGAACGCCACCTGGACGGTCCGGGCCGAGGACTCCGAGTCCACCCAGGAGTACACCCCGTTCGAGGGCTTCGAGCTCGGTGCGAAGGTCACCGACGCGTTCCTGCGCGGCGAGCGGATCCTGGACGCCGGCAAGGTCGTCGGGGAGCCGTCCGGCAAGTTCCTGGCCCGTCCGTATGGCCGGGACTGACCCCGTCAGGTCCGCCCTGTACGTGCCCGGCGACCAGCCGCGCAAGCTGGCCAAGGCCGCCGGGTACGGGGCCGACTCCCTCATCGTGGACCTGGAGGACGCGGTCGCCCCGCCGGCCAAGGAGGCGGCGCGCGAGGCCGTCGCCTCCTGGCTCGCCGGGGGAGGCGCTTCGGGCGGGCCGCAGGTGTGGATCCGGATCAACCCGGGGGAGGCGGGGCTCGCCGATCTGGCGGCCGTCGCCCACCCGGACGTGACGGGCGTCTGCGTCGCCAAGGCCGAGACCGTCGAGGGGCTCGGGGAGGTCGACGCGGCGCTCGCCGGCTTCCCCGGGATCGCGCTCAGCCCGATCCTGGAGAGCGCGGCGGCGGTGCTCGCCGCGCCCGCGCTGGCCCGCGCGCCGCGCGTCGTCCGGCTCCAGCTCGGCGAGGCCGACCTCAAGGCCGACCTCGGCGTCGATCCCGGACCCGACGAGCGGGAGCTGCTGTGGGCGCGGTCGCAGGTCGTGCTCGCCTCGGCGGCGGCCGGGATCGCCGCGCCGCTCGGCCCCGTCAGCACCGCGCTGGCCGACCCGGAGGCGCTGCGCGCGTCGAGCCACGCGCTGCGCAGGCTCGGATTCCACGGCCGCGCGTGCGTCCACCCCGCCCAGCTCCCGGTCGTGCACGAGGTGTTCACGCCGACCGGCGCGGAGCTGGCGCGGGCGCGCGACCTCGTCGCCCGGTTCGCCGCGGCGGGGGAGGGCGTCGTCGTGGACGACCGCGGCCGGATGGTGGACGAGGCGGTCGTCCGGCAGGCCCGCCGCGTCCTCGCCGCCGCCCGCTAGACCGCCGCGTCCGGGCCGACCGGGGCCGTCATGGACAAACGCCCCGGACGGTCACGTATCCGGCCCGGACGCGGCAGGCCGGGGACGCCCTGGGTGAGGGCGTCCCCGGCCGTCCATCCGCCGCGAGGCGTACGCCTCGCGGCGGATGTCCGCCGGGCGCGCCGTCGTTACGATCGAGCGCATGGGAGCGATCGCGCGGTACCTGCGGCGGGGGGCGAACTCGGCGGCCGCCACGGCCCTGCTGGTGGTGTCGGCCGTGGTCTACCCACCTGTGCTGTTCTTCTCCGTGCACTCGGGGCGCTCGGGGTTCGGGCTCGTGGAGGTGGCGCCCTCGGCGGTGCTCACCCTCGCCGTGCTCGCACTGGTCCGGCGGGCGCCGCTGTTCGCGCTCGCCGCGCTCCTCACGGCGTGGACGGCCGCCGCCCTCGAAATGCCCAAACCCGAGATCGCACTGCTCTTCGCCGTCTTCGTCGACGGCGCCGTCGCCGCCATCGCGCTCACCCGGCCGCGGTGGGTGTCGCTCACCGCGCTCGGCGCCGCGATCACCGTCCAGCTCGCGTGCGTGCTCGTGCTCGCCGATCCGGGCCCGGTGCTGACCCTGCTGCTCGCCGTCGCCGCGCTGGCGGTGCCACTGGCCTGGCTGGGCGGGGCCACGGTGCGGCAGAACCGGCGGCACGCGCAAGAGCTCGCCGAGCGGGCCGCGGCCGAGGCCGTCGCCGCCGAACGGCTGCGCATCGCCCGCGACCTGCACGACATGGTCGCGCACAGCATCGGCGTCATCGCCATCCAGGCCGGCGTCGGCGGGCGCGTCATCGACACCCAGCCGGCCGAGGCCCGCAACGCGCTCGCGGCCATCGAGGAGAGCAGCAGGGAGACCCTCGCGGGCCTGCGGCGGATGCTCGGCGCGCTGCGCCGAGCCGACCCGGTCGACGCGCTCACGCCGGGCCTCGCCGGGCTCGACCGGCTCGTGCGCACCACCGGCGACGCGGGCGTCGCGGTGGACGTCCGATGGACGGGGGAGCGGCGCGACCTGCCCGCCGAGGTGGACCTCGCCGCGTTCCGGATCGTCCAGGAGTCCGTCACCAACGTGGTCAGGCACGCGCGGACCGGGAGCTGCCGGGTGTCGCTCGGCTTCGGGGAGGAGGAGCTCGTCGTGGAGGTCGCCGACGAGGGGGCCGGGCCGTCCGGCGAGCCGGCGGGCTACGGTCTGCTCGGCATGCGCGAGCGGACCGGGCTGCTCGGCGGCAGCCTCACCGCGGGCCCGAGGGAGACGGGCGGCTTCCGGGTCGAGGCCCGGCTGCCGCTGGCGGGAACGGCCCGATGATCCGGGTGCTGCTCGCCGACGACCAGCCCCTCGTACGGGCGGGCCTGCGCGTGCTGTTCACCGACACCCCCGACCTCGTCCTCGTGGGCGAGGCCGCCACGGGCCGGGAGGCGATCGAGCTGGCCAGGCGGGAGCTGCCCGACGTCGTCCTCATGGACATCCGGATGCCGGGCACCGACGGCATCGGCGCGACCCGCGCGATCACCGCGGAGCTGCCCGGCACCCGTGTGCTCATGCTCACCACGTTCGACGACGACGAGTACGTGTACGGCTCGCTGCGGGCCGGGGCGAGCGGCTTCCTCGTCAAGGACATGATGCTCGAGGAGATCCTCGCTGCGGTCCGGATCGTGGCGGGCGGCGACGCGCTCCTCGCCCCGGGCGTCACCCGTCGGCTGATCACCGAGTTCGCCGCCCGGCCGCGAGCGGCGGAGCGCCGCGCGGTGCCGCTCCCCACGTCGGTCACCGACCGGGAACGCGAGGTGCTCTCCCTGGTCGCCCGGGGCCGCTCCAACGCGGAGATCGCCGACGAACTCGTCATCAGCCCGGCGACCGCCAAGGCCCATGTCGCCAGGCTCCTCACCAAACTCGACGCGCGCGACCGCATCCACCTCGTCATCCACGCCTACGAGACGGGGCTCATCACCCCGTCACCCTGACGTCAGAGGCCGAAGCGGGCGCGGGCGTGGGTGAGGAAGGCGCGCGCGGCGGGGGAGGGGTTCGGCCGCCAGGCCAGGGCCAGGAGGGCGGGCGTGGAGAGGTCGGAGATCGGGAGCGCGGTAAGGCGGCCCGTGTAGGCGGCGGACATGGAGGGCGTGAGGATCGCCGTCCCGAGGCCGCGGGCGGAGAGGTCGGCGATGGCGTCGGCCGCGGAGGCCGTCAGCGCGACGTGCGGCGTGAGGCCCCGCTCCGCGCACGCGAGGTCGAAGACGGTCCGCAGCCCCGTGCCGGGCGGCATGCAGACGACGGGACCGGCGCACACCTCGGCCAGGGTCGCCTCCGCCCGGCCCGCCAGCGGGTGGCCCGGCGGGACGAGCGCGGCGAGGGGCTCGCTGATCAGCGTCAGTGATTCGAGCCCGTCCGGGAG
Organism: Actinocorallia herbida; assembly: GCF_003751225.1. Lineage (NCBI taxonomy): Bacteria > Bacillati > Actinomycetota > Actinomycetes > Streptosporangiales > Thermomonosporaceae > Actinocorallia > Actinocorallia herbida. The sequence continues at coordinate 6,412,995 of NZ_RJKE01000001.1, read as the reverse complement.
CACGGCGGTGCCCAGCAGCGCGACGTCCAGGACGCCGGCGCGGACGCCGTCGGCGAGCCGGTCGGAGGCGTCCTCCAGCAGCGCGACCTCGACGCCGGGATGGCCCGCGTTCAGATCGGCCAGGGCGGCGAACAGAGGGGTGACCGTGCAGCCGATGACCATGCCGACGGTGAGGCTTCCCCGGACCAGCCCGCGCACGTCGTCCACCGAGCGGGCGACCTCCTCGGCGGCCTTGAGCACGGCCCGCGCGGGCTCCAGGGCCGCCTTGCCCGCCGCGGTGAGCGCGACGGCGCGGGACGCCCGGTCGAACAGCTCGGCCCCGAGCTCCCGCTCCAGCTGCCGGATCTGGGCGCTCACCCCGGACTGGCTGATCCGCAGACGTGCCGCGGCCCGCGTGAAGTTCCGCTCCTCGGCGACCGCCACGAAGTACGCGAGCTGATGCATCTCCATAACCAGTGATTCTAGTTCCCAGAAGAACAATCTGTTGGACTTCTGGTGCTGGGCGGCGCACCCTGGGAAGTGGGAAGCAACGAGACAGAGGAGACCCATGATGACCGAGGACAAGTACGCCGAGTACACGAAGGCCCAGTGCCCGGAGGACCTCACCCGCCTGTTCGTCGAGCGCTCCAACGAGGGCGACGCCGACGGAGTGGCCGCCCTCTACGCCGAAGACGCCGTGATGGCGTTCCCACCCGGCTCCCAGACCGTCGGCAGGGAGGCGATCCGCGCCCTGTGGGCCAAGGTCCTTGAGGCCCGCCCGCACTTCACCCCGGAGCCGCCGCTCCCGACCCTCGTGAGCGGCGACCTCGCGCTCACCTCCACCCCGCCGTCCGACGGCGCCGGCGCTCGCGCCCAGGTCGCCCGCCGCCAGCCCGACGGCACCTGGCTCCGCGTCCTCGACCAGCCGGAGTTCCAGCGGCCCGGCGGCTGAACCTGGGCGGCGGAGACGGATGTCCCGGCTTCAGGAGGTCCGGTGCCTGCGCGGCGTCCTCCCGGAGTCCCGTTCGCGTCCCGGCGCGCGTCCCCCGGCCCGGGGGACCGGGCGCTCATGACGGGAGGACGCGGCACCGGGCAGAGTCGGGGCATGGGGCTGCGGAACGCGGGTGCGATGGCGGCGCTTCTCGCGTGTGCCGCAGGGTGCGGTTCGTGGGCGCCCGACCCGGACGGCCCGCCTCCCGAGCCGAGCCCCGTCGGCTTCACCCCCGTCACGACGATCTCCGCGCCCTCGGGGGAGTGGCACCTCGATCCCACGGACGAAGTCCGGCCCGAGTTCTACCTCGGGGCGCTCCCGGACGCGGTCCGCGAGGCCGTCACCTACCCGACCACGGCCGTCTACCGGCAGGTCGGCGCGTCGGACGCCCCGGCCACGGTCTTCTTCGGCGGCGTGCTGGCGCGCCGGCCGGACGCGGTGCTCGACCCGATCCGCGAGGCGGCGCGGCCCTTCGGCGTCGACCCCGAGGACGTCGAGATGCCGCCTTCCTCGGGCTCGGGCCTGTGCATCGATTCGTACACCGAAGACCCCCACGTCAGCTGTTTCTGGTCGGACGGCCGCACCCTCGGGATGCTGGTCCGGGTGGGCGAGCCCCGCACGGACGCACTCCGCCCCGACCTGCCCCCGTTCTACCGCGCCCTCACCGAAACCCTCCCCTGACCCCCGTTTTCCCCCACCCTCAGCGAACAGGACCGCACTCCGTAGTGGGCGGGACACCTACGCGGCGACCCTCGGAGAGTGCCCACAAGGGTGCGTTTCATGACGAACCGGGGGATCTCCCATGCGTACCGTGCTCAAGCCCGTCATCCTCACCGCCCTGCTGGCCGGCGCCCTCTCCGCCTGCTCCTTCTCCGCCACCACCGCCAAGGCCGACGAGGAAGCCGTCGAGTCCCAGATCTCCACCCAGCTCGCCCCCCAACTCGGCGGCACCCCCCAGGCCGTCGACTGCCCCGGCGACCTCACCGGCACCCTCGGCGCCACCCTCTCCTGCACCCTCACCACCGCCGAAGGCCAGACCCGCCCCGTCATCGTCACCGTCACCTCCACCGAAGGCGAAACCATCGACTTCTCCATAGAGGCCCCCGCCGTCTGACCCCGCCCCCGTCACCCCTCGGCCTCGGACACAGCCTCGGCGACGACCCGCGCAACCTCCCCGGGCACATCATTTCCCGCCACCCGGCTGACGTTCGCCCCCTCCGCCGAGCCCCCGACGACAAGGAACCGGGTCCCCGGATAAGCCTCCGCCCTCTCACCGACCGCATCGGCCGGCAACCCCGCCGGCGCCACGACGAGATCACACCGCAGCCCGACCAGCGACCCGACGAAGGCCCCCGCCCCCGCAACGGTCTGCGGTCCCGTGACGGCCAGATACTGCACCTTGGCACGGGTCTCCAGGGAGGCCCGCTGCATGCCCTGCCAGACGGGCGCGGCGTCCTTCCCGAGAAGCCCCTCGGCGTCGGTCAGAAGGCAAGCCTTGAACTCGAGATAAGGGCGGGCCCGCGAGTCCCCGTCGTCAGTGCCGAAAGCGATCAGGAACGCGACCGCCGGGACGAGGGCGACGACGCCGGCGGCGATGGCGAGACGCACGCGGGAGGATCGGGGCGGCTTACGTCGCACCCTCTCCCGCGGGGGAGTCGAAAGGGCCAATCCAGTCCTCCACCCGATGCCGCGCCGGTAGTGAATCCGGTCAGAAAGCAGCAAATAGTAGGCGCGGGCGAGGTGGCCCTGTCAAGATCCTCGATCTTTTGTTCATCGTGTGATCAACATCACATCACTGCCGGGAACTGTGAGCGACCGATCTCGCTCCGTCTGATCTTCGCAGGTGATCGGCGGATGGAGGGCCGCTACATCTCGTGCTGAGAGTTCCCTGGGCGCTTTATGAGGATTTTCTAGATCTTGTCAGGGCCCGTGACGCTGCCTTACTTCTAGGTCGTCTGGCATCTGCCATGGCTGGAAGTGGCTCCCCGTGCCGGGGTTGCATGAGTTGCAGAGGTGGGTCAGTGCAGCTGTCACTGTCTCAAAGCGTCATCGGCCTCCTGATCCTCCTCCTCGCCTACCGTCTGGGCAGCGCGGCGGGCGCGGCATGGCCGCGCCTCCGACGCGGCGGGCCTTCGGCCCGGCGCCCGCGCAAGCGCACCGCCCTGCCGCGCCGCGGCGTGGCCTGGGTGCTCCTCGCCGCGGTCACCGTGACGCTCACCGGAGACCCGGCCCGTGCCGTCGGCGAGCTGCCGACCAACCCCACCCCGGCCCTCAGCCTGCCGAGCGGCAGCACCGTCCTGGCATGGCTGGGCGGCGAGCCCGCGCCGGGCTGGAAGAACCTGCCGCGCCAGGAGGGCGACTCCCCCGACGGAGCGCCCCCGCCCGCCACGTCCGAGGACACCCGGTCGGGCAAGGGCAACGGGCACACGCCGAAGCCCGGCAAGGGCGAACTGCCCGCTTACGAGCCGCTCGAGCCGAAGCACGAGAAGGGCCAGAGCGCCAAGGGCGTGGTCGGCTACGTCGCCAAGACCAGCAAGCGGAACTCCGGCAAGTCCACCGCGACCTCGGACTACTACGACAACGCCGACGGCTCCCACACCCGGGTCATGAGCCAGGCGCCGGTGAACTTCCGGGACGGCAAGGGCGAGTGGAAGCCCATCGACCCGACGCTCCAGACCCAGGCCGACGGCGACCTCGCCCAGACCGCCAACGGCGTCGGCACCGAGTTCGCGCCCTCGGCCGCCGATCCCGAACTCGTCAGGATGTCCGTCGACGGCTACGAGGTCACCTACGGGCTCCAGGGCGCCGCCCCGGTCGCGCCCGTCGTCCAGGACACGCGCGCCACCTACCCCGACGTCCTCGCGCAGACCGACCTGGAGCTGGAGGCGACGCGGACGGGCCTCAAGGAGACCCTCGTCCTCAAGAACGCCGACGCGGCCTCGCAATGGGTCTTCCCGCTCGACTCCGGTGGCCTCACCCCCGAACTCGACGCCAACGGCGGCGTCCTGTTCAAGGACGCCAAGGGCGAGGTCGTCACCCGCGTCCCGGCCCCCTACGCCGAGGACTCCAAGTGGGACCCGCGCTCGGGCCACCCCGCGATGACGCACGACGTGGAGTTCCAGCTGTTCGAGCAGGACGGCCGGACCTACCTCGCGCTGACCCTCGACGAGGAATGGCTGAAGTCCCCCGACCGCGCCTTCCCCGTCCGCGTCGACCCGACGTACACGATGTACTCGGTCTCGACCTACGTCATGACGAACTGGGACGGCGACCACTCCGCGGAGCGGACCATCGCCGTCGGTTCCTGGGACAACGGCCCGCACACGGCGCGCTCCTACCTGAAGTTCCCGGACCAGGTGCTGGACGGCTCGGGCGTGACCGTCACCGCCGCGAAGCTGAAGATCTTCAACATCTGGGCGAGCACCTGCTCGGCCCAGCAGTTCGACGTCTTCGAGGGCCTGGAGCCCTGGGAGACGTGGGACGCAAAGATGAGCACCTACGCCACCTCGCCCGGCTTCACCCAGTGGCTCGGATACGGGTACAAGGCGGTGCCCAACGCCTGCGCCAACAACGGCGGCGTCAACCCGGACCCGGCGGTCGGCGACCTGTTCGAGGTCTCCCTCGACAAGAACATCATCAACGGGTGGGCCCAGGGGACCCGCGAGAACTACGGTCTCGTGCTCAACTCCCCGGTCGACGACAACGCGCACTGGAAGCAGTTCGCCTCCTACAACAACCGGGACAACCCGCCGAGGCTCGAGGTCACCTACACCGGGACGCTCCCGCCGCAGGTCCGCAACCAGGCCCCGGCCGACGGGTACGTCGCCGACACGCTCACCCCGGCCCTGTCGGCGACCTCGACGGTCGACGCGGCCGCCACGGTGGACGGGGTCCGCTTCCGCGTCTACGACTCCGCCGGCACCCAGCTCGCCGACTCGGGCAACGTCGTCACCGCCAACAGCAACGAGTCCTGGACCGTGCCGTCCGGTGTCCTGGCCTGGGGCAAGTCCTACTACTGGACGGCGCAGGCGTTCGACGGGGTGAACTACGCCCCGGACTTCGAGACGCTCACCCTGTCCACCCAGGTGCCGCAGCCGGAGATCCTCTCGACCCTGTCCCAGAACGGCGACGAGGGCTACGACCCGGTCAACGGCAACTACACCACCACCGCGACCGACGCGGAGGTCGAGACGGTCGGCCCCGAACTCGCCGTCAGCCGCGACTACAACTCCCGCGACCCGCGCGTGACCGGCGCGTTCGGCGCGTCCTGGTCGAGCGTCTTCGACGCCAAGGTGGCGCTCCAGTACGTCGGCTCCACCACCACGGTGAAGAGCGCCAACGTCACCTACCCCGACGGCTCCGTCGTCGGGTTCGGCAAGAACAGCGACGGGACGTTCTCACCGCCGTCCGGCAGGTTCGCCACGTTCCGGTCCACGAGCGCCACCGACTACACCCTCACCGACAAGATGGGCACCGTCTACCGGTTCGCCCAGAACCTCACCGGGGGTGTCACCGGCATCACCTCGATCACCGACGCCAACGGCAGGGCGCTGAACTTCACCTGGACGGGCGCGGTCATCACCAAGGCGACCTCCGCGACGTCGGGACGATCCCTGTTCCTCACCTGGACCACGCCGACCGGGACCGCGAACCAGCACGTCACCACGGTCAAGACCGATCCGGCGACCGCCGGCCAGGCCGCCACCGCCGAGACCTGGACCTACACGTACACCGGCGACAGGCTCAGCCAGGCCTGCTCCCAGGGCTGCATCCAGTACACCTACGAGTCGGGCTCGAACTACCACAGCCAGGTCCTCGACCAGGGCGCCGACTCGTTCTGGCCGCTCGCCGAGACGTCCGGCGGCGTCGCCTACAGCGCGGCGCTGGAGAACCAGGGCTCCGACAACGCCCTGTACACCAACGTGACACTCGGCGCCGCAGGCCCCCTCGCGGGCGGGCAGGCCACCGCCGCGACCTTCAACGGCACGAACTCCGGGGTGCAGCTGCCCCGCACCTACAAGATCGGCACCAAGCGGCCGCAGGGCGTCTCGCTGTGGTTCAAGACGACGACCGCCGGCCGCGTCCTGTTCTCCTACCAGCAGGAGAACCCGCTCACCACCGCCACCGCGCCCAGCGACTACACGCCCGCGCTCTACATCGACAGCAACGGCAAGCTCAACGGCACGCTCTTCACCAACAACACGGCCACCCAGTACTCGCCGATGGTCAGCGCGGCCGCCGTCACCGACGGGAACTGGCACAACGCCGTCCTCACCGGCGACGGCGCCACCCAATGGCTCTACCTCGACGGCCAGTACGTGGACTACCGCACCGGCCTGCACGAGGTCCCCGGCCAGTGGACCGACATCGTCGGCGCCGGCTACCTCGGTTACAAGTGGCCGAACCAGCCGAACTACTCCACCAGCGTGAAGACCGGCTACGCGTCCTTCTTCCAGGGCTCGATCGCCAACGTCGCCTACTTCGACAAGCTCGTCTCCCCGGCCAACGTCGGGGCCCTGTGGCAGGCGTCCCAGACCCCGACCGCGTTCCTGAAGACGATCACCCGGCCGTCCGGCAAGGCCTTCGCCGCCGTCGACTACGACCTCGTGACCCGCAACGTCACCAAGGTCACCGACGAGAACGGTGGAGTCTGGGAGCTCGAGAAGCCCACGGTCTCCGGCTCCAGCAAGGTCTACCGGGGCTCCGTCCTCGGCTCGGCCCCCGCCACCTACTTCCGGCTCGCCGACGGCGCGGGCGCCTCGCAGGCCACCGACGACCTCAACTCCGGCACCGGCACCTACGGCAATGTCACCCTCGGCGGCCTCGGGCCCTTCCCCGACTCACCCGCCGCCAAGTTCAACGGCACGACCTCCTACGTGGAGCTGCCCGCCAACAACAGCGTCGGGACCAGACCCGGCTCGGTCGAACTGTGGTTCAGCACGTCCTCCGCGGCGGGCGGTGTGCTGTACGCCCAGCAGGAGAACGCGCTGCCCGGCGCGACCTCGGCCGCCGGCGCCGCGGTCCCCGCCCTGTACGTCGGCACCGACGGCAAGCTGCACGGCAAGTTCTGGGACGCCAACGGCACGGGCAGCCCGCTCGTCTCGGCGGGGAAGGTCAACGACGGCAAGTGGCACCACGCGCTGCTGTCGGCCACCGCGAACTCCCAGACCCTCTACCTCGACGGCGCGGCCCAGGGCACCGTCAACGCGGCCCTCGTGCAGACGGTGGCCAACAAGGTCTACGTCGGCGGCGGCTTCATCACCAGCGGCTGGGCGGCGGCTCCGACCAACGTGTACGGCTACCTCAACGGCTCGATCGCCCACGTCGCCTACTACCGCGGCGCCCTGTCCGCCGACGAGGCGACCGCCCACTTCACGGCGGCGAGCCTGTCCGGCGGCCTCGCCCCGGTCAAGTCGGTCCGGGTGAAGGACCCCGGCGGCGCCTACCTCACCCACGAGTACGACCTCGCCAATGGCGGCCGGCAGCTCGCCGTCACCGACGGGCTCGGCAACCGCACCGCGTTCGGCTACGACACCGGCGGCTTCCTGCGGACCACGACCGACCCCAACCGCAACGTCGACACGACCGGCCACGACGCGCGCGGCAACGAGATCTCCAAGACCACGTGCCAGAACCAGGCCGAGAACAAGTGCTCGACCACCTATTACAGCTACTTCCCCGACGCCACGACGACCCAGCTCACGCCCAACCCCAAGAACGACGTGCTGCTGACCGTCCGCGACGGGCGCTCCACCGGCCCCACCGACGACACGTTCCTCACCGTCTACGCCTACGACGCGGCGGGCAACCAGACCCAGATCGTCACCCCGCCCGTCCCCGGCTTCCCCGGCGGCAGGTTCACCAACACCTCCTACACCGACGGCACCACCATCGCCGCCGCCGACAGCGGCTACGCCCCGGCCGGCCTGCCCTACCGCACGGTGTCCCCGTCCGGGGCGGTCACGCTCGTCTCCTACTTCCGCAGCGGCGACGTCGCCTCCGTCACCGACGCGGCGGGCCTCGTCACCCGCTACACCTACGACGGCCTCGGCCGCCCGCTCACCAAGACCACGGTGTCCGACACCTATCCGGCGGGCCTCACCGAGAGCTACGTCTACGACGCCGTCGGCCAGGTCGTCCAGGAGAACGATCCGGCGATCCTCAACCGGGTGACCGGCGCGATCCACACCGCGCGGACCACCACGGTCTTCGATGTCGACGGCAACGTCACCTCCCAGACCGTCGCCGACCTCACCGGCGGCGACGCCTCCCGCGCCACGAGCGCCACCTACAACGCCCGCGGCCAGATGGAGACCAGCACCGACGGCCTCGGCAAGGTCACCTCCTTCACCTACGACGCCTACGGCAACACCGCCACCGAGACCGACGCGTCGGGCGCGGTCACCGCCTACACCTACGACGCCAACGGCAAGCTCCTCACCCAGAAGCTCCAGGCCTACACCGGCGACCCGGGCAACCCGTCTGCGCCGCACGACCTCGTCCAGCAGGCCAACGCCTACGACCCGGCGGGCCGTCTCGCCTCCGTCACCGACGCGATGGGCTACACGACCCGGTACACCTACACGAACAACGACCTCGTCGCGACGGTCACCAAGGTCGACGCCGCGGGCCAGAACCCGTTCGTCGAGCAGGACAACACCTACGACGCCGCGGGCAACGCGATCAAGCAGGTCACCAACAACGGCGCCACCACCGCCCAGTCGACCGTGGACACCGCGAGCCGGGTCCTCTCCACGACCATCGACCCGACGGGCGTCAACCGCAAGACCACCTACGCCTACACGCCCGACGACCTGGTCGCCACCAGCACCCAGTCCGACGCCGGCGGCTACCCGACCGTCACGTCGTTCTCCTACGACCCCATGGGCCGGGTGACCAAGCGGTCGGTCATGAGCGACGACCCGGGCCACCCCGTCGCCTGGTGGAAGCTCGACCAGACCACCGGCAAGACCGTCCACGACGACTCCGGCACCGGCTTCACCGCCGCCGCGGGGACCGGCGTGACCTGGGCGGACTCCGCCGCGGCCCTCGACGGCACCGCGAACGCCACGATCGCCACCAACGGGCCGGTCGTCGACACGTCCCAGTCGTTCTCGGTCTCGGCCTGGGTCAAGCCGAACACCCTCACCGGCGCGCAGACCATCGCCAGCCAGGACGGGGCGCGCCAGAGCGGCTTCGTCCTGAAGTACGAGCCTTCCGTCGGCAAGTACGCCTTCCTGCGCGCGAACACCGACACCGACAACCCCTCGGTCTGGTCGTCGGCGGTCAGCACCACGTCCGCCGCGGTCGGCACCTGGGCGCACCTCGTCGCCACGTTCAACGCCGCCGACGGCTCGATGAAGATCTTCGTCAACGGGCAGCAGCAGGGCACCGCCACCGCCGCGACCCCGTTCAACGGGACGGGCCAGTTCGTCGTCGGGCGCGCCAAGTGGAACGGCTACCTCGTCGACTACGCCAACGCCTCCATCGGCAACGTCCAGGCCTACAACCGGACGCTGTCGGGCACCGAGGTCACCAAGCTGTTCACCGGCGGCCGCGGCGGCGCCACCACGGCCGCCTCCACCGCCGTCACCACGAAGTACACCCTCGACAAGCGCGGCCTGCCGACCCGGATCACCGACCCGAACGGCAACGCCACCGACCTGGTGTACGACGAGGCGGGCCAGTCCGTCGTCGCGACCGGCCCGACCGTCAACGTCGAGACCGCGGGCGGCACCCCGGTCGCGCAGCACCCGGTGACGATGACCGGCTACAACACCTTCGGCGAGCCGACCGAGGCGCAGGACGCCAACGGCAACGTCACGACCACGACCTATGACGCCGAAGGGCAGCAGAAGTCGGTCGTCATGCCGCCGTACACCGCGCCGGGCGCCAGCGCGCCCACCCCGTCGTCGCAGAACTGGACCTATGACGCCGTCGGCCAGGTCACCCAGATCGCCGACGGCCTCGGGAACACGACGTCCTACACCTACGACCAGCTCGGCAACACCGCCTCCGTCGAGGACGCCGACGGCAACGTCGCGACCACGGTCTACGACGCCAACAGCCGCCCCCTGGCCGAGACCTCGCCCACGGGCGCGCGCACCCAGGCCACCTACGACCACCTCGGCCGGACCCTCACCACCACCGAGCTGGAGCGCTACCCCTCGCCGGTCGCCGCCACGACCACCTACTCCTACGCGTCTTCCGCGACCAACCCCGGCGGCGCCTTCCTCGCCTCGGCGACGAGCCCGCAGGGCCGCACGACGACCTACGGCTACAACAAGGTCGGCGAGCAGACCGCCGAGACCGACCCCGCGGGCGCCACCACCACGACCGCCTACGACAAGCTCGGCCGCCCCACCAAGGTCACCGCCCACGACGGCACCGCGGTGAGCGTCGGCTACGACGTCAACGACAACCCGATCTCCACCAAGAAGCTGGGCACCGACGGCACGACCGTCCTGTCCACCGCGACCGCCGTCTACGACGCGGCAGGGCGCAGCGTCTCCACCACCGACGAGCGCGGCTTCACCACCACCTTCACCCGCGACGCGGGCGGCCTCCTGACCTCGCAGACCGAACCCGTCACCGCGACCACGTCGATCGTCACCGGCTTCGGCTACGACGCCAACGGCAACCGCACCCGCACCACCGACGGGCGCGGCAACTCCTGGATCTACGGCTACAACAGCTGGAACCTCCAGGAGTCGACCCTGGAGCCGACGACACCGACGTACACCGCGGTCGCCGACCGGCGCACGCTCATCAGGTACGACGCCGACCAGCAGGCCACCTCCCAGATCCTGCCCGGCGGCGTCACCGTGAGCGCCCAGTACGACGACCTGGGGCGCCTCACGACCCAGTCCGGCTCCGGCGCCGACGCGGCGACCGCCACCCGCACCTACACCTACGACGACGACGGCAGGATGCTCACGGCCGCGACCGCCTCCATCGGCATCACCGTCGCGTCCACGAGCGAGACGTTCACCTACAACGACCGCGACATGCTCCTCACCGCGGCGGGCTCGGCGGGCAGCAGCAGCTTCGCCTACGGCACCGACGGGCTCCTGGCCTCCCGGACCGACGCCGCCGGCACCACCGCCTACGGCTATGACACCGCGGGCCGCCTGTCGACCCTCGACGACCCGCTCACCGGCACCCGACTCACCTACGGCTACGACACGATGTCGCAGCTGACGTCGATCGCCTACGGCACCGCCAAGACCCGGTCGTTCACCTACGACACCAGGCACCGGCCCACCGGCGACACGCTGAAGACGAGCGCGGGCACCACCATCGCGTCCGTCGCCTACGGCTACGACGACAACAGCAACGTCACGTCCAAGACGACGACGGGCGTCAACGGCGCGTCGGCCAACACCTACACCTACGACCGGGCCAACCGGATCACCGGCTGGAACAACGGCACGACGACGACCGCCTACGCCTACGACGCCTCGGGCAACCGTGTCCAGGTCGGCGCCGAGGTCTACACCTACGACGCCCGCGACCAGCTCACCTCGGACGGCCACACGACCTACGCCTACACGGCCCGCGGGACGCTGTCGGCGCAGACGGGCACCTCGTCGGGCACGTACACCAGCGACGCGTTCGGCCAGCAGATCACCCAGTCGGCCGGAGCCGCCGGAACACAGACCTATCTGCTCGACGCCCTGGGCCGCGTCATCACCAGCGGCGGCCCCAACCCGCACACCTTCGCCTACTCCGGCATGGAGAACACCGTCGCCTCCGACGGCTCCAACACCTACAGCCGCGATACGGGCGACGGCCTGGTCGGGATCGGCCTGACAGGCTCTCCATCGGCGTCGGTGCTGGCCTGGACGGACCGGCACGATGACGTCATCGGGAACTTCACCACGGCGAGTACGGGCCTGACGGGTTCGACCACGTATGACCCGTTCGGCAAGAAGACCGCGAGCGCGGGCATGGCGGGCAACGTCGGCTTCCAGTCGGGCTGGACGGACGCCTCCGCCGATCGCGTGAACATGACGGCCCGCTGGTACAACCCGGCGACGGGCCAGTTCCAGAACAAGGACACCTTCGACTCCACGCCGACCCCGAACTCCGCCAACGCCAACCCGTTCGCCTACGTCGCCGACAACCCGGTGACCGGCACGGACCCCTCCGGCCACTGCTGGATCTGCGGTGTGGCGAAGAAGGCCACCAGTGCGGTGTCGACCGCCTACAACTACACGACCACCGCGGCCTCCACGGCGTGGAAGAACACGACGAGCTACGCGAATTCCGCCTGGAACTACACGGTCCGGACCGCCAAGACCGTCGTCCACAAGGTGAAGGACGTCAAGAAGAAGGTCACCAAGGTAGTCAAGAACTACTACCAGAAGGCAGTGAAACGCGTCCGCGAGATCAAGAAGAAGGTCGTCACCGTCGTCAAGAAGGCGACGAAGAAGATCGCCAAAAAGGTGAAGACGGCCGTCAAGAAGGTCAAACAGGCCGCGAAGAACGCCAAGAAGGCCGTCAAGAACGTAGCCAAGAGCACCAAAAAATGGGCGAAGGCCAACGCCTCCAAGATCGCCACAGTCGTCTCGATCGTAGCCTCTGTCGCGGTCTTCGCCGGCTGCGCCGCGGCCCTGGGCGTGGCCACGGGTGGCATCGGTGCCATCGCCGGCGCCGCGGCCTGCGGCGCGGTGGCAGGCGCGGTCGGCGGCATGATCGAGCAGGGCGGCAAGTGCATCGAGGGCCAGAAGGGCGCCTGCTCCACGGGCTCCTTCATCAAGTCCGGCGTCCTGGGCGGCGTCACGGGCGCGGTCGGTGGTGCGATCGGCGGCGGCATGGGCGGTCTCCTTGCGAAGTCCGCCTTGAAGAACTCCCTGCCCAAACTCGTCGGCAACGTCCTGGACGGTGCCGTCACAGGCGCGGTGAGCGGGGCGGCGGAGAACACCGTCACCTACGGCATGACCTGCGGCAGCTCCAAGGCCGGTTGCTCCTGGTCCGGCGCGGGCCAGTCCGCCAAGGACGGCGCGGTCACCGGCGCCCTCTTCGGCGGCGGCGGCGCCTACCTGGGCAACAAGTTCTCCAAGTCCAAGCCCGGCAAGCAGTCGGAAGCAGACGACGGCATGGGCGCCTCCTGCCCGATCAAGCACAGCTTCACCGGTTCGACCAAGGTCCTGATGGCCGACGGCTCGACGAAGAAGATCAGCGACATCAAGGTCGGCGACAAGATCAAGAACGCCGTTCCCGCAATCGAAGGCAAGACCCAAAACCACAAGGTCTCTCGTCTCATCGTCACCCCGGACGATCGCGACTTCATCGACCTGCGCATCTCTTCGGCCAAGTCCCCTCGCGGTCCGCCGGCCCTCCTGACGACGACCGCTCACCACCCCTTCTTCAGCTTCACCCAGCAGTCGTGGGTCGACGCCGCCGACCTCCGCCCCGGAGACCAACTCCAGCAGATCGACGGCACCCGAGCCCTCGTGGAGACCACCCGGTCCTACCAGGCCACCGGAGTAACCACCTACGACCTCACCATCAACACCCTCCACACCTACTACGTCCTCGCAGACACCACCCCCATCCTCGTCCACAACTGCGGAGATGATCCGCAGAGCGCGCCTGGGGGGAAAAGGGGCCCTGCGGTAAGTATCAAGAAGCTGAAAATGGCGCTGGGTCGTGCTGGTATGGGCGTATCTGATTATGATATAGTGCACGTTTCGGAAATCAGTATCGGTGGTACTCCGGCGTACGGGGTCAGTCCGCATACGGGTTCGGGCATGCCGCAACTGGGGCCCAGAGGGCGGCCGCTGATCAATATTTCGGACATGGGTCTATCGGATATGCAGACTGCGGTGACGACCGTGTTCCACGAGATTCGCCACCATCAGACCTTCAGGCTGAGAGGTCCTGACAGCGTGGGTGGCACTGAAGCGGCTGCAGAGGACTACGGAGTCATGATGTGGCAGCAATTCACGAGGAGGGTGAAATAATCGGTGCGGCGTCAACCTTTCTCTGCAGATGAGCTTGCCGTTCTGGGTGCGGGTCCTTCCTTCCTGGACGATCAAAGTGAGCGCGTATGTCCCGGGTGCGGGCAGATCTCGATAAGGGCATATGCGCGGAAGTCTGCCCGAGCTGGGAAACTGTCCTTGGTGACATATGTTTGGTGTGCCTCATGCGGCCGATTCATAGGATCGACGGGGCCCTATCCACGAGGGCTGGTAATCCATGATCGGTGGATGAGATCGGATCCCGATGGCTGGAACGAGTTCGACGTGAGTTTGACCCGGATGCTGAGTGCGCTCAATCGGCTTTGGTCGGGGGGTGTTTCGCCGCAGAGCTTTTCCTGGGAGTGAGCGGCTTGTGCCCGCTCTGCCGGACCCCCACCCACTACGTGCTCGCCGGTCACACAACAGTCCTCGTTCACAACGCCAACAGCAATTGAGCCAGGGAAAATGACGCTTCGTAAACAGATGGAAGACCTGGTGGCAGCTGGCCCGCTTCCGCGTGAAGACTCAGCCACTCCTGATGATCTCGAAGGTCGAGAGAGCCTTTTGGGGCAGATTGTTGCTCCAATCTCTGACGAGGAGGCGAAAGCTCTTCTTTCGGTCTTCGGTCCGGATGGGTGTTTCGGCCTGGCATGGACAGTCCTCCACCTGATCGAAACTGCTCCGAGCGCCCTCACAGCGGATTACTCCCAGTTTTCCGAGAACGAGTGGGTTTAGCTTCTCGAAGAGCGCCGCCAGGGCTGATCCAGCAATTCGGCGGGACGGAGGCAGCCAGGGCGCATGGCGCTGAGGCGGCCCCGCTGGGGGCTGGGGATCGCCTCCGTTGCCGTTGGCGTTGCCGTCAGGCCGCTTTCCGCTGGTGAGCGGGAGATTCTGGCCGGTCGGACGCCGGGGTTGCTGGATTGCCTGGCCGGGGTTCCCGATCCGCGGGACGCGCGTGGGGTGCGGCATCGGCTGGTGTCGCTGCTGGCGGTGACGGTTGCGGCGGTGGTGGCCGGGGCGCGGTCGTTCGCGGCGGTCGCTGAGCGGGTCGCGGACGCGTCCCCGCAGGTCATGGCTTCCTTGGAAGTGCGGTGGGATCCGCTTTCCCGCAGCTGGGAGCCTCCTGGCGAAGCGACGATCCGCCGGGTGCTGGAACAAGTCGATCCCGAGGCGTTCGATGCCGCCGCGGCGTCATGGCTGGTCGGGCAGCTCACCGGGCCGGCGACCACGCCCCGGCCGACCGGACGGCGTGTGCTGGCCGTTGACGGCAAGAGCCTGCGCGGCACCCGCCACTACACCGCGAAGGGCACCGCGACCCATCTGCTGTCGGTCCTGGACCAGGCCGCGCAGGCCACACTCCGGCAAGTGGAAGTCGACGGCAAGAGCAACGAGATCACCGCGCTCCGGCCCCTGCTCCAACCCCTCGATCTGGAGGACGTCATCGTCACCGCGGACGCCCAGCACACCCAACGCGACGCCGCCACGTTCCTGGTCGAGGAGAAGAACGCGCACTGAGGTGATCTCACCGAGTTTCGGGTAGGTGGCCGTGTTCGAAGTGGGTGAGGACGAGGGCGGCTCGGGTGATGTCGGTGATTTTGCTGGGGCTGGCGGTGATGTGCTGGAGGGTGCGCCATCGGGTCTTGAGCAGGGCGAATCCTCGTTCTCCGAGGCAGCGCAGTCCGCGTAGGAGCCGGTTGTAGGTGCGGTTGCCGATGCTGAGCCGCTGTCCGTCGGTGGGGTTTTTGATGGGGGTGAGAATGCCGATTCCGGCGCCTTCGTATCCGCCGTCGGCGAGGGTGGGCAGGCCGTTCGCGGCGGCTTTGTAGAGAGCGCCGAGCAGGTGGGCGCGGGCGGCGGTCAGGTCGTGGACGGAGCCGGGTTCGACGTCGGAGACCCACAGGGGCAGGCCGCCCGGGGAGGACAGGGCCTGGATGTTGCCGGCGTGGTGGTGGGCCTTGCCGGAGTACCACAGGTCGATCAGCTCGCCTTTGACGCTGAGGGTCTGCTCGGCGCACCGGTCCGCGGACATCAGGGTGCCGTCCATGATCAGGTAGGCGTGGCCGTCGGCTCGCGCGCGGTCGAGCGCGTCGTGCAGATCGGGTGCCTGATCTGCGAGAACGTCGATTCCCTCGTCCACGTAGCGGTAGCCGGTGGCCCGCGAGATGCCGTGGTCGCGGCCGAGGCCGGGGATGTCCATTTCCCCGCGGAACCAGCGCAGGACCCCGACCGCCTGCCAGAACGGGGTCAGCGCACGGCTGCCCTTCGGCGTTCCACGTCGCCGCCGCTCGGCCCCCAGCAGCCGGGCAACCTGCAGAACCAGGTCACGGGAGACGTCGAGCATGGCACGATGGGCAATCACGTGGAGCCTTCCGGAGGCGAAGACGGAGCTGTGGTGGCCCTCTTCCTACCGAGGCTCCACGTCTCATTTCCGGCCTTCGACGAACCCTCCAGAAAAGCCCGGAACACCCGCCTCCTGCCCAGAAAAACCAGCTGACCGGCCTATTCCTCTGAGATCACCTCATTATGCAGGCGCGCTCCCCAAGGTTGATTTCTATGAGGGGATGACCTTGATCGCGAACCTGTTCAGGTAGGAAATTTAATGGAAGTTGTCCAGGTCGGCCTGCCGATCTCCTTCGGCAGGCCCCTTTTCCTCAAGTGCTATGAAAAGAGCCATAGTCAACTACTTCTATGTGTCGGCCCGGAGAGGGAAAAGCCGACCAGGCTCGAAGTACTGTTTAAGGACGTGGTGTACATCGGCCTGCGGGAGGAGACTCCGAACGCGTCGCTTCGTTTTGCTTCAGGCGACGAGGAGGGGGTGATCCAGTCTACGGTGGCGCCGTTCAATTGGAGAGGGAGGTGAGCCTTCCTCTTCGGACCATCGCTCGCAGAAGGGATTGTAATCGCGCGAGGTGTGGTGTGGGCGGAAGATTCTCGTGCGTTTGGTGAGCCAAGTTCGCTTATGACGGGACTTTATGAACCCGAGCCTGAGCGGGTTTTTGGCGCAGTGGAATGACCTCAAGGTCGCAGTGTGGCGCTGACGGTGCCCCTCGTTGCCGTCAGTGTTGCCGTCAAGCCAAAGCGGTCGTTGTAGGTTTCCTACAAAGCGGGTGAGCTGGGCAGATGCGTTCTGTCGTCAGTCTGGCTTTCGGCAACGCGCGGACGCTGGTGGTGGGGTCCGCTCGTCGCTGGGCGGGGCAGCGTTTCGGGTTCGGCTCGCCGCTCGAGCACCCGGCGGTGTATGGGGCTGGATCTTGTTGCCGGGCGGGCTGCCGGGCCGGAGGCAGGAGGCGTGCCCGTCCCGGGCGGGCGTAGCCCGCGGCGCGCGTCAGCGCGCTCTTGATACTTGTAGAGAAAGTTTCAGCCAGCTCGTGTGACTTCTGATGACTCTGCGTGCGTTCTGGTGAGTTGGGTGTCTCCGGTATCGGCGAGCTGAGTGATCGGTTTGGGCAGGGGCGGGGGCCCGTACGCTGGCCCGGCGTATCGGGCGGGCCTGGCCTGCCCGCTGAGGCCCGATCAGGGCTCCTGCGAGGGTTCCCTGCCCAAACCGATAGCTTCCGTCTCCTCGCCGATCTCGGCCGTCCGATGATTCAATCCTTGGCGGGCCCGGGTGGCCGGCTCCTCGTGTTGCCTGCGGTGTGGGTGTCCCGGTGACACCTGCCGGTCCTGCTCGTTCGCCCGGGTTGCCGTCACCGTTGCCGTCAAGACCTGTGCCCGGACGGGCACGCTTTGGAACGCAGCAGGTCGGGAGCCAGTCATGGCCCGCCGTGATCTCCCGTTCGGCCTGATCGCCGCACACCTACTACGTCCTCGCAGACACCACCCCCATCCTCGTCCACAACTGCGACGTCCCTCTCTTCCGCGGCACTTCCAAGGGACATAAGGGAAGCGCAGGAACCCAGCGGGTCGGTGTGACGCCGACATCAAGTGACCCGGGAGTCGCCACGATCTTCGCAACCCACTCTGAGGTACGTCCTCGCCGGCACGACACTGGCGCATGGTGCCGAATAGCACACCGATTCAGAACATACATATTCAATGAGAACGGAGATGCGGTCGTTCACTTAGTTTTCAAGGACCATGGGACTGGCGGCCCCTCGTGGCCACGTCTTCACGACGCCGGGAGCCGTGCAGGGCCACGGACGCGGCGCACCGCATTTTCTGGAAAGAAGGATCCCCGTAAGATGGAACCTGAGGTCGCCACGGTAGTGAAGGATTGAGGTGGGATCGTGAAACTCGAAGAAGTAGATGTCGATTCCTTCCTCGAGAGGTTCGACAATTTCGAGGATGGTGTCATTACCGGGATTAGCATTGTTCTTCCAAGGTATCCGAACATTGATTCCAGGAAAGTGACATTCGAGATACAGGCGAGGGACGCTGAAGTGTCCGGCGACTGGCGGATGGTCCATATATCAGTTTTCGGACTGAAGGACTATCGAATAGTCGAAGATGCTGCCAGGTATTCCCTGCTCGTCCTTTCTGACGGTCTGCGAATTTGCGTCGCTGACGATTGGTGCCTATTGGATTTGGACCCGGGTCCGGGTGATTGGAGTCCATCGAATTATCTTGAGGATGGTGAGTATTCGCGACAGTTCGCAATAGGAAATTTCTGTAATTATGACGTCCTGGACGGTCCGTACATCTAATAACTGGATGGTTATTCAAAGCCGCCGGCCTCCGCCCTGAGGCCGACTCCAGCAGACAGACGGCACCCGAGCCCTCGTAGAGACCATCCGCTCCTGCCAGGCCACCGGAACCACCACCTACGACCTATTGCGCCACCGCGCTGAACAGTGCGCAACCTTCCTTGTCCGCCCCATCAACCCTGCCTGCCGCCGATGAGGTCGGCCGGGATTCAATGGGTACGTGGACGTGGTCGCAGCGAACGGTGACGGTCTAATTGCAGAGCGGACCCCATCACTCGACTGAGCTTCCCCCGTTTGACGGCCAGGGTGATGTTCACCCGTTTTGGCGGGCACCACGGTCGAGAGAGATACGAGTGGAACTTCTGAAGTTGCTGGGTCCAGAGCACTCGCGAAGTTTGCGGATCAGCATGGGAGTGTGTAAGCCTCCTGTTGATCCGTCGTTGTAGAGGAGTGGGCGTGGTTTGGTTCCGCGGGCGGTCAAGAGCCAGAACGGACGAGAACTGGATTGCGGGTGCACTGGTTCTCCGGGCGATGAGAGAGATTCGAGCTCTTTCGTCACCGGCTGACCGGGATCCCAGGGGAAGCTGCGTGCCGGAGAATCTGGACCGGATCTGGTTGCTGGCCGGTATCTGTGAGAGCCTTCCCATCGTCGCAAGGTCTTCTCCCAGACGCCTGTTCTTGAGTGAACCAGGATGGGCTGGCAGAGATGCCATGTGTCGTCCGGTCGGTTACCTGTGGCGCAATTCGGAACCAGAGGTTCGCGCGTGGATCTTGGACCAGGTACGGAAGACTCACATCAAATGGGTTCCCCCAGAGGACTGATCGGCGCCTGAGTTCGCCGTCAAGCCGCGATCCTGCTCGCAGGAAGCCTACGAGCCCCGTGAAACCGGGCGGGTGCAGCTGTCGTCAGCGGGTCCTCCCCAGATCTCGGGTTCGAGCGAGGCCATGGCAGGCCCTTCGCAACATCGCGATGGTGCGGGGTTGATGCTTTCTATCTCGGATATTGCTACAGGAGTGCGGAGTGCCGACCCTGGATCCGTCACTGGATTGGCAGACACGGAGATTAACCGCGTTCGCGAGCGGTGGGGCGTTCGCGGGATTCCTGGACGGTATGTAGAGTTCCTGTCTTTGATGGGGCGCGGTGCTGGTGGGATTCTCCGTGGGGTCCCCGAGATCCTCGATATGCGACGAGCGTCTGATGCGTACTTCGCCGGTACCGAGTACGGCACCCAAAGGCTTCGCGTGAGATAAACCATCGGGCCTTCCAGATCCGATGGCGGTCACGGGCGCCGGCGGCTGCCGGGGCTCGCGAGGAGAATCCGCGGGGGCTGTCGTGGGGGCCGGGAGGGCGCGGAAGGCGGCCCGCGTGGGGCGGGCCGCCGGGGGGAAGGGGTCAGGCGGGTTGGAGGGGGGAGAAGGCGGAGGCGTCGCCTTCCAGGGGGGTGCTGGGGGTGCCGTTGATGCCGAGGGGGATGTCGCCGGCGATGGTGATGCGGTGGAGGCGGCGGGGGTGGTCGCCGTAGTCGGCGACGGCGTAGTGCTGGGTGGAGCGGTTGTCCCAGATGGCGAGGTCGCCGGGGGACCAGGTCCAGCGGACGGTGTGCTCCAGGCGGGTGATGTGGCGCTGGAAGAGGCCGAAGAGGTCCTGGAAGTCGGCGGTGGACAGGCCCGGGATGGACTGGGCGAAGTGGCCGAGCAGGAGTGACGGCTCGCCCGTCTCCGGGTGGATGCGGACCAGGGGGTGCTCGGTCTTGAAGACGGTGTTGGCGAACTCCGCGCGGTACTTCTCCTCGCGCACGTCGATGCCGCCGATGGCCGTGGGGCGCTCCAGCGCGTAGTCGTAGGCGTTGGTGTGCACGAAGCGGAGGCTGTCGGCGAGCGCCTTGAGCGCCGGAGCCAGGTTCGTGTAGGCGGCGACGGTGTTGGCCCAGACCGTCGTGCCGCCGTAGGGCGGGAGGGTGATGGCGCGCAGGACGGAGATGGCCGGGACGCGGTCGACGAAGGTGACGTCGGTGTGCCAGCTGTTGGCCTTGCCCTGCTCGGAGTCGATCGGCAGGATCGCGTGCCCGTCGCCGCGGACGGTCGGGTGCGGGAGGGTGACCTCGCCGAGCTGGGCGGCGAAGGCGTACTGGTCGTCGTCGGTGGCGTGGTGCTGGTCGCGCAGGAAGACGACCCGGTGCTTCAGCAGGGCCGCGCGGAACTGCGCGACGGCGGTCGGGTCGAGGTCGGGGCCGATGCGCAGTCCGGCGACGACGGCGCCGATCGCGCCGCCGACCTTGGTGACCTGAAGTTCGCTGCTCGCGCTGGTCATCGGTACCGCTCCTTTCCGGAACCCTCCGGCGGTGAAGGACTCCGAATCCCTACTTACTTGACTTAAACAGTAGGAATAACATACAAAAGCGCCACGGAGAACCCCCGCGAGACCGTCCCTGTGGCACGATCCGAGCCTGCGTTCATGCCGCCCGTCCTCGGTGGCCACGCTGACCCGGGTGGCGCGCATTCCCGCCCGCCACGTCTCGCGCACCCCTTCCTCGCGGGCTTCGGGGTGATCGTGGCATCCGGCATTTCGGACATTACTATGTAAAGGCCGTGCCTTGGGCGGGCGCCCAGTTGATTGCAGAATCCGGCGGTTCTCCGGATATTGGTGATCTTCTTCTCCAGAATGGGCCGCATGGGCAGAGGGCGGGTGCGGGACGTCGCGTTGGCGGTGGGGCTGCTGTCGCTGGCGGCGTCGGTGGGCGTCGTGCTCCAGGTGCTGCGCGACAAGGGGCTGGACACCGCCGCCGACGTCGGACAGGTGGTCGGGGTGGCGCTCGCGGCGGGCGTGCCCGCGGCGCTGCTGGGGCTCTGGTGGTGGCGTGGGCGCGCGGCGGCCGCGGTCACCACCGGCCAGGTGGCGTCCGCGGCGGACGTGCTGGCCCGCTCGGTCGCCGAGCAGTGGCGGCGGGAGGCCGTGGCACGGCAGCTCGACGACCCCGATCCGATCCCGGTCCGTTGGCGGCTCACCGACCGGCCGCTGATGGATCACGGCGCGAGCGTCGCCGCCGACGGGAGACCCGTATGGGAGGGGTCGTCGGACGGGATCGACGTGCTCGCCGACCGGTTCAGGGCGCTGCGCCGCAACCGTCTCGTCCTTCTCGGCGGGCCCGGTGCGGGCAAGACGACCCTCGCCGTCCAGCTGGTGCGGGAACTGCTCAAGAGCCGCAAGCCGGAGGAGCCCGTACCGGTGCTGCTCTCGGCGGCCTCCTGGGACGTCGAGGCGACACCGGACGTGTGGGAGTGGACGGCCGATCAGCTCCGCCTCGGTCATCCGGCGCTGGCGGGGCGGGAGTTCGGCGGCGAGGGAGCCCGGCACCTCGTCGCGGACCGGATGGTCGTGCCCGTCCTCGACGGCCTGGACGAGGTGCCCCCGCAGGCGCGCACCGCGATGCTCGCGGCCCTGAACCGGCACCTCGGCGACGCGGGCGGGCTCATCCTCACCTGCCGGACCGACGAGTACACCGAACTCGTCGAGGCGGCGGGGGACGTGCTCACCGGCGCCGCGGTCGCCGAGCCGGACCTCCTCACCCCGGCCGCGGCCGCCGGCTACCTGCGCCGCTGCCTCCCGCCGGTCCCGTCCCAAGCCTGGCGGGACTGCCTCGACGCGCTGGAGAGGGGCACCGCCCCGGTGCTCGCCGAAGTGTGCGCGACCCCTTTGGGCCTGTGGCTGATCCGGGTCACCCAGATCAGGCCGGGCGGCGACCCCGCGCACCTCACCGACCCGGCCGTCCACCCCGGCGGCGCCCACCTGCGCGCCCATCTCTTCGACGGCCTCGTCGCCGCGCTCATCGAGAGCCGCCCGCCCACCGGAGACGCCGCCCTGTTCCGTCCGCGCCGCGCGCACGACCCGGCCGCGGCCCGGCGCTGGCTCGCCTACCTGGCCCACCACCTCACCGGCACGGTGGCCGCGCCGACCCGTGACCTCGCCTGGTGGCGTCTGGCCGCCACGGTGATGCCGCTCGACCGCTTCCGGCGCGACGTCGTGTGCGTCCTCGGGCTCGGCGGCGCGCTCGCGGTCGGCGCCCTGGTCTGCGTGTCGCAGGATCCGGTGCGCGGCGCCGCCGTCTTCCTGTCGTCGGCGCTCTTCTGCGTTCCGCTGCTCTGGGCGGACGCGAGGGAGTGGCCGGGCGAGGAGCCGGGCCGGAGTTCGCTGGCTCCGCTGCGGCGCACGCGCTCGGAGCTGCGGGTCGTGCGCCGTGATCTCGGCGCCATCGTGGAGACCTCCGTGCTCGCCGGGGTCGTCACCGGGCTCTGGGGTGCCGGGGCGGCTCTGTTCATGGGAGGGAACGCGCCGATGGTCGGCGCGGCCGCGGGCTTGGTGGGCCTGGTCATGGCGGGTGCCGTGGCGGTGGTCTCCAACGCGGCCCCGATGGACGGCGGCCGCGCAGCCGCCCCACGGGATGTCTGGCGGGCCGACCGGGCGCTGACCGGCACCGTGGCGTTCAGCATGGGCGCAGGCGTCCTCACCGTGGCGGTGCTCGTGACGATGGCGAGCGGGACGGACCTGAACGTGCCCTTGCTCGCCGTCACGTGCTGCTTCCCCGGCGCGGTGATGGGGGTCGTCTTCCTCAAGCCCCATCGCGCCTGGCCCGCCTACCTGGTCATGTCCCACGAGCTGCGGCGGCGGAGGCTGGCGCCCCGGGACCTCATGGGGTTCCTCGACGACGCGCACCGGCTGGGCCTGCTGCGGGCGGTCGGGCCGGTGTACCAGTTCCGGCACGCCGACTTCCAGGACCACCTGGCGACGCGGTGGGCGCAGGGTGCGCTGCGCGCCGGGCCCGGGGAGCACGGCCCGGCGCGCGGCGAGGTTCAGTAACGGGAGCCGGTCGCCTGGGCGGCCAGGGTGCCGAGGCGGGCGAGGTCTTCGGCGGTGAGGGCGACGTCGGCGGCCGCGGCGTTCTGCTCCAGGTAGGTGGGCCGCTTGGTGCCGGGGATGGGCACGACGTCGGCGCCGCGGGAGTGCACCCAGGCGAGGGCGACCTGACCGGGCAGGACGCCCCGGGCGGCGGCGATCTCGCGGACGACGGCGACGATGGCCTGGTTGGCGTCGACGGCCTCGGCGGTGAAGCGGGGGTTGGAGTTGCGCATGTCGTCGGCGGAGAACTCGGCGGTGGTGACGGTGCCGGTGAGGAAGCCGCGGCCGAGCGGGGAGAAGGGGACGAGGCCGATGCCGAGGCGGCGCAGCGCGGGGAGGATCTCGGCCTCGATGCCGCGGGTCCACAGGGAGTACTCGCTCTGGAGCGCGCTGATGGGGTGGACGGCGTGGGCGCGTTCCAGCTGGTCGACGGTGACCTCGGACAGGCCGAGGTAGCGGACCTTGCCTTCGGTGACGAGTTCGGCCATCGCCCCGACGGTGTCCTCGATCGGCGTGTCCGGGTCGACCCGGTGCAGGTAGTACAGGTCGATCCGGTCGGTGCCGAGACGCGTCAGGGAGTCCTCGCAGGCCTGCTTGACGTACTCGGGGGAGGCGCCGAGCTCGAACTTCATACCGTTCACGACGATGCCCTTGATGCCGCACTTGGTGGCGATGACCGCTTCGTCGCGGCGGCCGCGCAGGGCGTAGCCGAGGAGCCTCTCGTTGGCGCCGAATCCGTAGATGCCGCCCGCGCCGTAGATGTCGGAGGTGTCGAAGAACGTCACGCCGAGTTCGAAGGCCCGGTCGATGGTGGCCAGGGAGACCGTGTCGTCGGCGACGCCGTAGGACTGGCTCATTCCCATGCAGCCGAGTCCCTGTGCCGACACCTTCAGCCCCTGCGAGCCCAGATCGACGGTGCGCATGGTCCCTCCCGAAAAGATCGTTTTACCGAACTCTAGAGGTTCCGCACGGTTCGTGCCGTTCCGGCGCGCGTGCGCAGTGCGGCGAGCAGCATTCCTGCGGCGAAGCAGCCGCCGACGCCTTCGCCCGCGCGCAGCCGCAGGTCCAGGAGGGGTTCGAGGCCGAGGGCGCGCAGCACGGGCGGGTGGCCCTGTTCGCGGCTGCGCTGCCCGGCGATGAGGTGGGCGGCGACGCCGGGCATCATCCGGACGGCGGCGAGCGCGGCGACGGAGGTGGCGAGCCCGTCGAGCACGACCGCCGCGCCGCGGGAGGCCGCGCCGAGGACGACGCCGGTGAGGACGGCGAACTCGCCGCCGCCGAGCGCGGTGAGCAGTTCGAGCGGGCTGCGGTCGCGGTCGCCGACCCGGGCGAGCGCCGCGGCGACGACGGCGCGCTTGCGGTCGACCATCGCCGCGTCGGATCCGGCGCCGAGCCCGACGGTCTCCTCGGCGGGCAGCCCGAGGAACGCCGCGGCGAGGGCGGCGGCGGGGGTGGTGTTCCCGATCCCGGCTTCGCCGAGGACGACGAGTCCGCCGTCCGCGGCCTGCTCCCCGGCCACCCTGCCGGCCTCCAGCAGCAGGCGGGCGGCGACGTCGGTGAGCGCGTCGGTCTCCACGAGGTCGCCGCGAGGCCCCCCGGCCCGGACGGCGTCGGCGAGTTTCCGGTCGAGGCCGGACTCGGCATGAGGGGGGCCGGGCAGCACTCCGGCGTCGAGGGCGAGCACGCCGAGCCCCGCGGCGCGGGCCGCCGACGCGCCCTGCGAGACGCCCGCGCGGGTCGCGTCGAGGATCTGCCGGGTCACCGAGGCGGGGAAGGCCGAGACCCCGTGCCGGGTGACGGGGTGGTCGGCGGCGGCGAGGACGAGGCGGCCTCCGGTGAGGCCGTCGGACCGGATCGCGCGGATCCGGTCGAGTGCGGCGTCCAGGACGCCGAGGGAGCCGGGTACGGCGAGCAGGTCGTCGGCCTCGTCGCGGGCGGCGACGACGGCGGCGGGGGCGGGCGCGGCGAGGTGGTCGGGCGGGGAGGCGGGGTCGGATTCCGGCCAGCGGTCGGCGAAGACGATGTCGTCGAGGGGCAGCCGGTGGGACCAGCCGCGGCGTTCCAGGCCGGGGGAGGGCGGGAGTTCGTCGGGCCAGCCGAGGCAGAGCCAGCCGAGGGTGGTGACGCCGTCGGGCAGGCCGAGGAGGGCGCCGAGTTCGTGGGGCTGGAAGAGGGTGACCCAGCCGAGGCCGAGTCCTTCGGCGCGGGCGGCGAGCCAGAGGTTCTGGATGGCGGCGGCGCACGACCAGAGGTCGGCGTCGGGGAAGGTGGCGCGGCCGAGGACGCCGGCGGCGGGGGTGCGGCGGTCGCAGCAGACGACGACGCCGAGGGGCGCGGCCCGGATGCCTTCCAGGCTGAGGTCCCGCAGCCGCCGGCCGCGTTCCTCGCCGAGCAGGTCGGCCTGGGCGAGTTTCTCGCGTTCGGCCATGAGGGCCGCGGCGTCGCGGAGCGCGGGGTCACGGACGATCAGGAACCGCCACGGCTGGCTGTGCCCGACGGACGGGGCGGTGTGCGCCGCGGCGAGGATCCGGCGCAGGGTCTCCTCGGGGACGGGATCGGGCCGGAAGCGCCGGATGTCGCGCCGGGCTCCGGCGACGGCGTAGAACGCCTCACGTGCGGGAGCGTCGAAGGCCCAGGCGGCCGGATCGGCGGCCCGGTCGACCGCCGCGGAGGTATCCCCAATGAGGGGTATAGGGCGGTTCCAGGTCTTCTGATCCGAACGTGACATGCATCCGAAGATATGCCTGTCTGTTTCCTTATCGCCCCACTGGGCACGGGACCCGGTATGAGGAAGCGCATTCTGATCGTCGGCGGCGGCTACGTCGGCCTGTACA
Organism: Actinocorallia herbida; assembly: GCF_003751225.1. Lineage (NCBI taxonomy): Bacteria > Bacillati > Actinomycetota > Actinomycetes > Streptosporangiales > Thermomonosporaceae > Actinocorallia > Actinocorallia herbida. Next base: position 6,386,689 of record NZ_RJKE01000001.1, on the reverse strand, counting down.
CCGCGCTCAGACTCCAGCGGAAGCTGCGCGGTCCGCTGAAGCGCGGTGAGGTCGAGATCACCGTCGTCGATCCACACGGTTACATGACCTACCAACCCTTCCTGCCCGAGGCCGCGGCGGGCAACCTGGAGCCCCGGCACGTCATCGTCCCGCTGCGCCGCGTGCTGCGGCAGTGCAAGATCATCAACGGCCACGTGACCTCGATCGCGCACGCCCGCAGGACCGCCACCGTGGAGATCGCGGCGGGCGAGGCGTGGCCCGTCGACTACGACCTCCTGGTCCTCGCGGTCGGCTCGGTCTCCCGGACGCTCCCGATCCCCGGCCTCGCCGAGCACGGCATCGGCTTCAAGACCATCGAGGAGTCCATCCAGCTGCGCAACCAGGTGCTCGGCCTGCTCGACCGGGCCGCCTCCACCCGGGACGAGGAAGAGCGCCGCCGCTGCCTCACCTTCGTGTTCGTGGGCGGCGGATTCGCCGGCGTCGAGGCGCTGGCGGAGCTCCAGGACATGGCGCACGACTACCTCAAGTGGCTGCCCGAGATGGAGGCCCGGCCCCGCTGGGTCCTCGTGGAGGCCACCGACCACATCCTGCCCGAGGTCGGCGCGGAACTCGGCGTCTACACCGTCGAGCAGCTGCGCCGCCAGGAGATCGAGGTCCTGCTCGACACCCGCCTGAACTCCGCGGTCGGCGGCCGGATCGAGCTCTCGGACGGCCAGGTCTTCGAGGCCGGGACCCTGGTGTGGACCGCGGGCGTCAAACCGAATCCCCTGGTCAACGCGACCGACCTGCCCAAGGACGACAAGGGCCGACTGAAGGCGAACGCGACCCTGACCCTCGAAGGCCACCCCGACGCCTTCACCGCGGGCGACAACGCCGCCGTGCCCGACCTGACCACCGAGGGCGCCTTCACCGCCCCCAACGCCCAGCACGCCGTCCGGCAGGCCAAATGCCTCGCCGACAACGTCGTGGCGACGCTGCGCGGCGAGGAGCTCAAGCCCTACAAGCACGCCTACGTGGGGTCGGTCGCCAGCCTCGGCCTGTACCGGGGAGTCGCCCAGCTGTACGGGGTGAAGGTGCGGGGACTCCCGGCGTGGTTCATCCACCGCACCTACCACCTGACGCGCCTGCCGACGCTCAACCGCAAGGCACGGGTCCTCACCGACTGGACCTTCGCGCTGTTCTTCCGGCGGCAGTTCGTCGCCCTCGGCTCGATGCGCGACCCCTACCGGGAGTTCGACATCGCGACCGGGCGCAGGGATCAGCCGAGCGCGGCCGACACCAGGGCGCGCGCCTCCTCCTGAACCCGGGCCAGGTGCTCGGGGCCGTGGAAGGACTCGGCGTAGATCTTGTAGACGTCCTCGGTGCCCGAGGGGCGGGCGGCGAACCAGGCGTTCTCCGTCTGCACCTTCAGGCCGCCGATCGGGGCGCCGTTGCCGGGCGCGGCGGTGAGCACCGCGGTGATGGGCTCGCCGGCCAGCTCGGTGGCGGTGACCTGCTCCGGGGAGAGCTTGGCGAGGACCGCCTTCTCCTCCCGGGTGGCCGGGGCGTCGACGCGGGCGTAGGACGGGTCGCCGTACTTGCCCGTCAGGTCCCGGTACAGGGCGCTGGGGCTCTGGCCGGTGACGGCGAGGATCTCCGAGGCCAGCAGGGCCAGGATGATGCCGTCCTTGTCGGTGGTCCACACCGAGCCGTCGCGGCGCAGGAACGACGCGCCCGCGCTCTCCTCGCCGCCGAAGCCGAGGGAGCCGTCGAGCAGGCCGGGCACGAACCACTTGAACCCGACGGGCACCTCGACCAGGCGGCGGCCGAGCCCGGCGGCGACCCGGTCGATCATGCTGCTGCTCACCAGGGTCTTGCCGACCCCCGCGGCGCCGGGCCACTGCGGCCGGTGCGCGTACAGGTAGGAGATCGCGGTGGCCAGGTAGTGGTTGGGGTTCATCAGGCCGCCGTCGGGCGTGACGATGCCGTGCCGGTCGGAGTCCGCGTCGTTGCCGGTGGCGATGTCGTAGGCGTCCTTGTTCCCGATGAGGGAGGCCATGGCGTAGGGGGAGGAGCAGTCCATCCGGATCTTGCCGTCCCAGTCCAGCGTCATGAACCGCCAGGTCGGGTCGGTCGCCGGGTTCACGACGGTGAGGTCGAGCCCGTGCACGTCGGCGATGGCGCCCCAGTACTTGACGCTCGCGCCGCCCAGCGGGTCGGCGCCGATCCGGACGCCCGCGCGCCTGATCGCGTCGAGGTCGACGACGTTCGGCAGGTCGGCCACGTAGGTGGTGAGGTAGTCGTACGCCTCGGCCGTGCCGATGGCCTGCTGGAACGGGATCCGCTTGACGCCCTTGAGCCCGTCCTCGATGAGGACGTTCGCCCGGTCCTGGATCCAGGAGGTGGCGTCGGTGTCGGCCGGGCCGCCGTTCGGCGGGTTGTACTTGAAGCCGCCGTCGCGCGGCGGGTTGTGCGACGGGGTCACCACGATCCCGTCGGCCAGATGCGAGGTCCGGTCCTTGTTGAACGCCAGGATCGCGTGCGAGACCGCGGGGGTGGGCGTGTAGCCGTTCTGGTAGCGGACCGTGACGTCGTTGCCCGCGCACACCTCGAGGGCGCTCACCCAGGCCGGGTCGGACAGCGCGTGGGTGTCCGCGCCCAGGTACAGCGGCCCGTCGGTGCCCTGCGCGGCCCGGTACTCGCAGATGGCCTGCGTGGTGGCGAGGATGTGCGCCTCGTTGAAGGCCGCGTCCAGCGCCGAGCCCCGGTGCCCGGAGGTGCCGAAGGAGACTCTCTGCCCCGCCTGCGAAGGATCCGGCTTGATCGCGTAGTAGGCCGTGACCAGCCACGCGACGTCGATCAGATCCTCGGGCCGGGCCGTCTTCCCGGCGCGCTCGTTCACCATGAACTGATCTTAGACGGCGGCCTGACAGCGCGGGCACCAGAAGAGGTTGCGGGACTGGACGGCCTCGGTGCGGACCTCGGTGCCGCAGACCAGGCAGGGCAGGCCCGCGCGGCGGTACACGTAGACCTCGCCGCCGTGGGCGTCCTCGCGGGGCGGACGGCCCATCGCCTCGGGCATGTGCTCGGGGCGGACCGTGTCGATGCGGCCTCCGGCGACGCCGTCGGCCATGAGGACGACGAGGTCCTCCCAGATGGCCTTCCACTGGACGTCGGTGAGGTCGCGGCCGGGCAGCCTCGGGTCGAGGTTGTGCCGGAACAGCACCTCGGCGCGGTAGATGTTGCCGACGCCGGAGATCACCTTCTGGTCCATGAGCAGCGTCGCGATCGGCTGGCCGCTGCGCGCGATCATCGCGCGGGCCTTGTCGGCGTCCTCGTCCGGCCGCAGCGGGTCGGGGCCGAGCCTGGCGTGCAGGAGGTCCTTGTCCGCGGGGGTGAGGACCTCGCAGACCGTCGGGCCGCGCAGGTCCGCGTAGTTCGCCGCGTTGGCCAGGCGGAGCCGGATCTGCCCGACGGGCGCGGGCACCGGCGGCACGCCCCAGGCGACCTTCCCGTACAGGCCCAGATGGACGTGCAGCCACCCGGCGGGGAACTCCACGAACAGGTGTTTTCCGTGCGCCTCGGCCCCCTCGGGGGTCTGGCCGTCGAGGAGGACGGCCCCGTCGGCGAAGCGGCCCTGGGGGCTCTCGGCCACGACCGGACGGCCGCCGAAGGCAGCCCCGTAACGCCGGGCGAGCCGGTGGATGACATGACCTTCGGGCACGCGCCGACGATACCCGGAGCCGGATGGCGTCGGGGACCGATCGCCCCGTAACGTAACGGGAGTGACCGCCGCGACCAGCAGACGAGACCCGGACCGCCGCCGGGCGCTGCTGGAGGCCGCCGACACGGTGATCCTGCGGGAGGGGCCCGAGGCGTCGATGGCGGCGATCGCGGCCGAGGCGGGTGTCAGCAAGCCGATCCTCTACCGCCACTTCGGCGACAAGAGCGGCCTCCTGCAGACCCTCGCCGAACGGCACAGCCGCGTCCTCATCGAGGCGATCCGCGCCGCCATGCGCAAGGACGCCGGCATGCGCGAACGCGTCCACGACGGCATCGACACCTACCTGGCGATGATCTCCGCCAACCTGTACTTCTACCGCTTCCTCATGCACCGCGCCCGCGCCGAGGACACCGCCACGCACAGCGTCATGTCCACGGTCATGCAGAGCCTCGGCCGGGAGATCGCGGAGATCCTGCTGACCGAGGCGGGCCTCACCGACGAGCCCCGGGCCCAGGTGTGGGGGCACGCGATCGTCGGGATGGTGCAGAACGCCGGCGACTGGTGGCTGGACCGCCCCGAGGTGCCGCGCGCGGTGGTGGTGGCCGCGCTCACCGACCTCGTGCTCAGCGGGCTGCCTGCGGCGGCTTCTGTCGCTTCTTCTTGACGCGCTGCCTCTCGGCGCCCGTGAGGTGCGCGTAGATGATCACGTTGTCGCGGAAGTGGCCGCGCCGGTCGTCGAACTTGCCGCCGCACGTGACGAGGCGCAGGCCCGCGTAGCCGACCCGGCCGTAGACGCGGCGGGTGGGGAACAGGGCCTTGTGGACCTGCTCCAGGGCGTCGACCTCGAAGACCGCGGTGGTGCCGTCGGCGCGGTCGACGTAGACGCGGTCCTTGGCACGGATCTTGTGCGCGTCGTAGAAGACGGCGCCGCCCTTGTCGTCGTCGTAGTGCCCGACGATGATCGACGACCCGCGGGTGCCGGGCAGGACGCTGCCGTCGTACCAGGACGCCTCGTCGGCGCGGTGGGCCGGGGGCACGGCGATGCCGCCCTCCTCGGTGTTGCCGACCCTGCCGATCTCGGCGTCGACCTTCGCCGACGGGATGCGCAGCCGTTTCGGGTCCGCGCGGCCGAGCGCCTGGCCGTCGGGGATGTCCCAGATGGCCTCCGGCCCGCCGAACGTCCGGTACTTCGGCGGTTCCTTGTGCTCCCAGCCTTTCGCCGCGAGTGCGACGCCCGCTATCGCGAGGACCCCGGCGACGACCGCCGTCGGGTTAGGCACGGGCCCTGCGCGCCCGCTGCACCGCGTACAGGGCGCCCGCGGCGCCCACCAGCCCGATCCCGGCCACGCCCAGGGCGGTCGGGCCGCTGCCGACCGAGCCGCCGAACCCGGTCTCCGGGCCCTGCTGGGAGCACTTGCCGTGCCACTGGCCCCACTCGTCCTGGTAGCAGCGGTCGCCGTCGGGACTCGACGACTTGGCCCGCTTGACCGTCACCGCGCCCTCGATCTTGCGCTGGGACGGCGCGCAGGTCAGCGTGATCATGTGCGTCTCGAAGGACGCGTCCTGGGAGATCGCGACCGCGACGTTGGCCTCGCCCTGCGCGACGGTGGTGTCGACGGTGTCGAACGCCGAGGAGGCCACGGAGGCCTGGCCGTCGGTCTCCCGGCAGTTGTCCGCGGTGGAGATGCCGACGGTCTGGCCGCGCTTGGCGTTGCTCGGATTCACCTCTAGGCCGCCGTCGGCCCATGCGGGCGGCGCCGCCAGCAGCAGGAACCCGCCGACAGCCAAACCGAGCACAGCGCCGCGCATCGACCCACCCCCGTGTTCCGAGAAGTCCGTGATCTCGAACAGACGAGAGGGGTCATTCCCGGTGACTCTCCGTGAACGACCCCTGCGCGGTGTGTCTTTGCCGGTTCTTTGCCGGAGGCGGTCAGCCGCCGGTGATGTCGTCGGAGATGTCCCGGCTTCCGTAGCCCTCCGGCGCCGCGACCTCGGTGATGGGGTCGTCGCGGTCGTCGAACTCCAGGCGCAGGGCCTTGGTCATCGTCGCGTGCATCTCGTACAGGGCGGTCGTGTAGGTCAGCTCGAGGATCTGCTCGTCGGGCAGGTGCTTCTTGAGAACGGCGAAGACGTCGTCGTGGACCCGGCCGCCGCCCAGGACCAGCGCGTCGGTGTAGGCCAGGACGGCCCGCTCCAGCTCGTCGAACTGGTCGCTGACCTCCCAGGCGGCCACCGCGGAGATCTTCGCCTCGGGCACGCCCAGCGCGCGCATCTGCTTGCAGTGCTGGGAGAACACGAACTGGCTGCCGCGGCTCCACCCGGCGCGGGTCTGGCCGAGCTCGCGCAGCACCGGGTCGAGCTTGACGCCCCGGTAGACCTGGAAGCCCTGCACGCAGTGCTTGAAGATCGCGTGGTCCAGCGCGAAGACCGTCCACCAGGTGCCCGGCGTGCCCGTGGCGGTGCCCGGCCCGTCGACGGGGTCGACGCCCTCGCCGAACAGACGGTCGTAGAAGAAGCGGACGAGCTTGTCGTCGGTCTCTTCGCGGTGGACCTGGCGCAGTCTCGGCAACGTGTGTTCCTCTCGGGGATGGGGTGCTGATGCGTCGGGGTGGTGGGTCAGACCGTGCGGTCGGCCGCGGTCTTCGGCTCGTGCCGAACGTCGCTGGGCCGGTCCAGTTCACGGGTCCAGCCCGCGAACTCCACGAGGATGCCGTCGGGGTCCTTGAAGTACAGGGACCTGACGAACACGTCCTCGGTCCACTTCCCGGCGACGCCGAACTCGCTGTCGTCGTGGTTGAGGATGAGGCCCACGTCGACGCCCTTGGCGACGAGCTTGTCCCGATACTCCTCGATCTTCTCGGGCGCGACGTCGAAGGCGACGTGGTTCATCGACGCGACCGCCGAGAGCAGTTCGCCCCGGTCGGGCACGGTGATCGGGTTGGTGATGCCGGGGACGGCCTCGGGCGCGTCGCGGAACCAGAAGAACGCCAGGGCGTTGCCGCCGCCGACGTCGAAGAAGAAGTGCTGGCCCCAGCCGTTCGGCAGCTCGATCGTCTTGATCAGCGGCATGCCGAGGACGCCCTGGTAGAAGTCGACCGTCCGCTTCATGTCACTGCACACGAGGGCGAGGTGGTTCACCCCGCGGAGCTCGAACTCGGTGTTGATCCTGTCCAAGGCCGTGTCCTTCACGCGAGTAAGTGATCGCTTTCCGCTATCTTCCCAGTAATCCGGGCGTAACAGAACCCCTGTTGGACACGGCGTTCACTTTGAATTCGCCGCCTCCGCTCCGGTACGCTGCCCTCATCATGCGAACCGGATCGAGCACCCAGTGGTGGTGGCGCTGCTGAGGCGGCGCCGGTTCAGCGTGTTCTGACCAAAGCGACCGCCCCTCTGGGCGGTCCTTTTGTGTTTTCCGCCCCGAGTCGTCGGACCAGAAGGAGACCAGGGTGGACAGCAAGAACACGGAAACGACGGTCACGCGGTACACGACCCGCGGTGGCGTCGGCGTGATCAGGACCGGGGTGCCCGTCGCCGCGGAGAGCGAGGCGCACCTCCTCGCCCAGCTCGTCACCGCGGTGGAGCGGCGCAGAGGCGGCGTGCTCAGCTCCGGCATGGAGTATCCCGGCCGCTACAGCCGCTGGGCCATGGGGTACGTCGACCCGTCGCTCGAACTCGTCGCCCGCGGGCGCACCCTCACCGTCCGGGCGCTCAACGCGCGCGGCGAGGTGCTGCTCCCGCTCGTCGCCGACGCGATCCGCGGCACCGGCGAGGTCACCGCCGAGATCCCCGGCAGCATCGAGGTGCACGTCCCGCAGAGCCAGGAGGTGTTCACCGAGGAGGAGCGCAGCCGCCAGCCCACGGTCTTCACCGCCCTGCGCGCCGTCGTCGACCTCTTCCAGCCCGCCGACGACGCCGACGGCGACCCGCACCTCGGCCTCTACGGGGCTTTCGGCTACGACCTTTCCTTCCAGTTCGAGCCGATCCGGATGGTCATCGACCGGGCCGCCGAGCAGCGCGACCTCGTCCTTCACCTCGCCGACGACATTCTCGTCATCGACCGCAAGCGCGAGTCCTACACCCGCTACTCCTACGACTTCACCACCCCCGCCGGATCCACCGAGGGACTGGCGCGCGGCACCGAGCCCACCCCCGTCCCCGTACCCGCCGAGGTCCCGCCGCCGCCCGTCCCCGGCCTGTACGCCGAGGTCGTGCGGAACGCCAAGGAGAAGTTCATCCGCGGCGACCTGTTCGAGGTCGTGCCCGGCCACGTCATGCACGGGCCCTGCCCGTCGCCCGCCCGGTTCTTCGACCGCCTGCGCGACACCAACCCGGCCCCGTACGAGTTCTTCTTCAACCTCGGCGACGGCGAGTACCTCGTCGGCGCGTCCCCGGAGATGTTCGTCCGGGTCAACGGCGACCGGGTCGAGACCTGCCCGATCTCCGGCACCATCCAGCGCGGCGCCGACCCGCTCGAGGACGCCGACAACATCCGGACGCTCCTGTCCTCCCTCAAGGAGGAGTCGGAGCTGACCATGTGCACCGACGTCGACCGCAACGACAAGTCCCGGGTGTGCGTGCCCGGCAGCGTCAAGGTCATCGGCCGCCGCCAGATCGAGATGTACTCCCGCGTCATCCACACCGTCGACCACATCGAGGGCAGGCTCCGCCCCGGCTTCGACGCCCTGGACGCCTTCCTCTCCCACATGTGGGCCGTCACCGTCACCGGCGCCCCCAAGGCGTGGGCGATGCAGTTCATCGAGGACCACGAGGAGACCCCGCGCCGCTGGTACGGCGGCGCCGTCGGCTTCATCGGCTTCGACGGGTCCATGAACACCGGCCTCACCCTGCGCACCGCCCAGATCCGGGACGGCGTCGCCGCGGTCCGCGCCGGCGCGACCCTCCTGTACGACTCCGACCCCGACGCCGAGGAGCGCGAGACCCTCCTCAAGGCGCGGGCCCTGCTGGAGGCCCTGTCGTCGTCCCAGACCGAGCAGGCCGAGCCCGTGGCCGAGCCGGAGCCGGAGATGCCGGGGGTCGGCCTGAAGGTCCTGGTCGTCGACCACCAGGACTCCTTCGTCAACACCCTCGCCGACTACTTCCGGCAGGAGGGCGCGGAGGTCACCACCCTGCGGTTCGGCTTCCCCGAGCGGATGCTCGACGAGATCGCGCCCGACCTCGTCGTCCTGTCGCCCGGTCCGGGCCGTCCCGCGGACTTCGACACCGCCGGGCTGCTCAAGGCATTGGACGCGCGGAACCTGCCCGCCTTCGGCGTCTGCCTGGGCCTCCAGGCGATGGTCGAGTACGCGGGCGGCGAACTCGCCGTGCTGGACTACCCCCAGCACGGCAAGCCCGGCCGCGTCCGGACCGAGGGCTTCCCGGCCGGCGCCGTCCTCGCGGGACTGCCGGAGGAGTTCACCGCGGCCCGCTACCACTCGCTGCACACCACGTCCGACCTGCTCGGCACCGGCGGCTTCACGATCACCTCGGCCACCGCCGACGGCGTCGTCATGTCCATCGAGGACCCGGTCCACCGCCGCTGGGCCGTCCAGTTCCACCCGGAATCCATCCTCACGGCCTCGGGCGGCAACGGCCACCTGATCGTCCAGAACGTCCTCCGCCTCGCCAAGCAGCCCTGACCCGGTAAGCACCTCTGAACTGCGGGTACTGCCCCGTCGGCGTCAACGACGGGATAGGCTGACAGACGCCCCGGAGCCGATGGCTTCCGGGGCGTTCGGATGCCAAGGGGGAGAGCGACCCCCTGGGAGAAGGGGAGTCTGTGAAGAGCGTCGAGCCCGAGGTGTACCTCCTCGCCAAGCCGCAGCTGGACTACGACGAGGTGGCCCGCTACCTCCGTGAGGTCGGCGGCGAATCCTGGCTGGAGCGCTTGGACCGCGGTGACCTGGACTCGCATCTCAACGACCCCCAGAACCTCGCCGAGTTCGCGGGCCGCCTGTGCTACCGCTCCTGGGAGCCGGGCCTGAACCCGAACGTCACGCGGGTGCGCACCGACCAGACCGAGTACCTCCAGAACATCCTTGCGAGCCTCCACGGCTCCGTCCTGGAGCACGTCTCCTTCTCCTTCGCCCTACACAACGTGAGCCGAGTGTGCTGTTACGACTCGGACACTGAGGTCCTGACCGACCGCGGCTGGGTGCCGTGGCCGAAGATCGAGGGTGACGAGACCTTCGCGACCCTCAACCCGGTAACCCGCGAACTGGAGTACCAGCAGGCGACCGAGGTCTTCCACGCCGACTACGACGGGCCGATGTACCGGGTGGCGTCCGAACAGGTCGACCTTCTGGTCACGCCGAACCACCGCATGTGGATCCGCAGGTTCGACACGCAGGCGGCTCGGCGGGGTGAGCAGGACTTCCAGGTGGAGTTCGCCGAGGACATCCTCCACAAGCGCGTTCAGTACCAGAAGTCGGCGGTGTGGCAGGGGCACACGCCAGAGCGGGTGGAGATCCCGGCGACGACCCGGTCCTACGTTCGGTCCGACACGGGCACCGAGGTCGAGAGAGACTACGAGGGAGCGTCCTTCCCGACGCTTCCCTTCGCCCGTTTCCTCGGGTACTTCATCGCAGAGGGAAGCATTAACGGGCACCAGATCGTCATCGCCCAGAACCGCGGTCCGATGCTGGAGAAGATCCGGGCGACCATTGAGGAGATGGGCCTCAAGGCCTACGTTCCCGAGACCGGGCATGGCACAGTCCGGACCTCATGCGTCGCGCTACGGGATTTCCTGGCCGTTCTCGGGCACTGCCACGAGAAGTACGTGCCGGAGATGGTTCACGGATGGGGCCCGGAGGCCATCGCCGAATTCCTCGATGCGATGGTCGAAGGCGACGGTACCGAGCACAAGACAAGCGGACACCGGGTGATCTATACGGTCTCCCCGCAGTTGGCCGACGACCTGCAAGTCCTCGCCATCAAGGCGGGGCTGTCCGCCAACGTCCGGGTGGACGACAGGGTCGGCCTGGAGAGGGTTCTTCCGAGTGGGCAGCGCTTCAACAACCTTCGTGCGTGCTACGTCGTCTCGCTTCTCACCAAGCGGCTCACACCGCTCGTCAACACCGGGCGCAAGGTGCCGAGCCGCTACTGGAACGAGGACGGATACAACGACCGGATCGAGCAGTACACCGGCCAGATCCACTGTGTGAAGGTTCCCAATGGGCTGCTGTGGGTCCGTCGCAACGGCAAGCCTGTCGTCTCAGGAAACACCCATGAGCTGATCCGCCACCGTCCGGGTGTGGCGATCTCGCAGGAGTCGCTGAGGTTCGTCCGGCTGGATGAGCTGCCGTTCTGGTTCCCCGAGTGGGCGCAGGAGGATGCGGAGCTGATGGAGAAGGCGACGGCGCTGCTGGAGCAGATGGAGCAGTTCCAGGGCTGGATGGCCGGGCACTTCGGCCTCGACGCCGAGGGCGTGCCCTTCAAGGAGAAGAAGCACCGCACCTCCTTCATGCGCCGCTTCGCCCCTGAGGGCGTCGCCACCGGCCTGGTCTGGACCGCCAACGTCCGCACCCTCCGCCACACCCTCGAGGCCCGCACCGCCGAAGGGGCCGAAGAGGAGATCCGCCTCCTGTTCAACAAGATCGGCGAAGTCCTCAAGGCCGAAGCCCCCGCCCTCTTCGGCGACTACGAAGTCGTCGACGGCGCCTGGACCCCCCGCTGGCGCAAGGTCTGACCCCACGCACTCGGTGGGGCCTCAGGTGTGCTTCTTCGGCGACGGCCAGATCTCATGCCGAGGGTCCCACCACACGACGTGGAAGACCTGATCGACCAGGAATCCGTACAGCCTGCCCGCACCGGACAGGCGTAGCCGCGAAATCCTGGTCATGTCCGCGAGGCGCAGGTCGTCGAGTCGTTTGAGTGCGGTCTCGTTAGGCAGGCGCTCGGTCTCGTAGTGCTTGCCCGGATGGCCACCCTGGCTGAACAATTCGTCGATTCGCATCGATTCGAACGATCTGAGCTGGCCGAACATCCACGCGAGCGTTGTGCCGTCGAGCCGGTCGAATCCCCAGGGGCCGTCATGGTCGACGTGGGTGAATCGCCAGCAGATGCGCTGAGTCGAGGTCTCCGCGCCGGGGAGGGAACCGGGTCGCGGTACTTCCTTCGCCTGAAGGGGCGGGGTGGAGACTCTCCTCTTAGGCTTGCCCATCGGCGGCCGACAGGGCGTCGAAGTACTCGGCGATCTCGTCGTCGCGGAGTTCTTCGCTGCTGCGCTCCAGGTCGTGGGCGTCGTCCCGTTGGCGGGCGGACACCCATGGGCCCGATTCGTGGGTCATCGTCGAGAGCTGGTGGGCGGTGAGCTCGCCGAGCCCTTCGATGACCAGGTCGACGGATTCGCGCTCGCCCGCGTCGAGGGCGTCGGGATCGCCGGGGATCTCGCCCGGCTGGAGGTGGAACCGGCCACGATGGCAGCCGTACAGGACCGGGGAGACGGGGCCGTTCGCCCATGCCTCGAACCGTTCGGGGAACAGGCGGCGCTCTTCCCAGATCAGGTGATAGCCGTAGGCGAAGTACGCGAGCTTCTGGAGCTTCATCGCCGTCATGGGGCCGCGCCTGCGGAGGATGTGGGCCGCGACGTCCTTGATGGTCGCCATGTGGTCCGGGCCCCCTGCCGGTCGCTGTCTGCCGAGCGTTCGTTCCGGTCGGCGGATCCTCACGTTCGTACCTACCTTACGGTAATGGGCCTTGAGTACAGAGGCCGATCATCACCGCTTCGGCTGATGGCTATCAGCCGTTTCGCCTTTCCAGCATGGACCGGCACACGGTCCGTTGCTGAGCGGTGCCTTTGGGCCGTTGGCCGGTCGGCGGCCGCAAGGGTGTGCGAACATGTGTTCTATATTACCTGGTGGAGGGGGCTCGAAGTGAAGCGGATGGGTGCGGGGGCGGGGGTGAACGGTTGGACACCGGCGTGATACCACTGGAGCGTTAGAACTTGGTTCTAGAAGGAGGCTTCGGTGGAGGTCACCGGCGTTGCGCAGAAGCAGGCGTGGCTCGACAAGGTGCTGCCGCCTGTCGAGCAGGTGCGGCCGGGGTTGTGGTCGGTGCCGGTGCCGTTGCCGGACAATCCGTTGCGGTATGTGCTGGTCTATGTGTTGGAGGGGCCGTCCGGGGTCACGCTGATCGACGCCGGATGGGACACGCCTGAGGCGTGGGATGCGCTGAACGCCGGGTTGAAGACCGCGGGCTACGCCATGACGGACGTCAAGGGTGTGCTGGTCACGCATATGCACCATGACCACTGGGGGCTTGCGGCGCGGGTACGGGAGGCGTCGGGGGCATGGGTCGGGCTGCATCCCGAGGACGCCAGGCTGATCGAGGAGCGGCATCTGGACCCGGGTGGGATCGCTCGGGCGATGATCCGGCAGATGGCCGAGCACGGGGTGCCCGAGGACGTCGCGGGGACGCTCGCCGACGCGTCGCGGCAGATGCTCGCGATGGCCGGGCACGCCATGCCCGACCTCATGCTGGAGGACGGCACGGCGCCGCCCGTCGAGGGCTGGGACCTGCGCACGGTCTGGACGCCGGGCCACTCCCCGGGCCACGTCTGCTTCCATGACGTCAAGAACGGCCTGCTGATGTCCGGCGACCATGTGCTGCCGCGGATCACCCCCGCGATCGGGCTGTTCCCGCGCGCGCACGCCGACCCGCTCGGTGCGTTCTTCGCGTCCCTGGAGAAGGTCAGGGACCTGCCGGTCGGCGAGGTGCTGCCCGCCCACGAGTACCGGTTCGCCGGGCTCGACAGCCGGGTGGCCGCGCTGCTCGCCCACCACGGCGACCGCCTCGAGGAGATCATCAAGGCGATCCCCGACGGGACCGGGTCGCCCGCCGAGGCCCCGACCACCTGGGAGCTCGCCCAAGAGCTCACCTGGTCGCGGCCGTGGACCGAGATCCAGCCGTTCATGCGGCGCACGGCGATGCTGGAGACGCTCGCGCACCTCATCGTCCTGGAGAAGACGGGCCGGGTGGCGCGGACGACGGGCGCCGACCCGGTGCGGTGGACCGCGGTCCCCGTCAGGGCGGTGTGAGCAGCGGCCCGGCGCCGATGTAGCCGGACAGGTGCGGGCAGGCCACCCTGCCCTCCAGGTGCAGCGCGTCGTGGTGGACGCGCTCGGGCGGCAGGCCCAGCGCGCTGAGCCTGCCGACGGTCTCGGCGACCATCTCCGGCGGCCCGGAGACATACGCCTCGCGGTCGGTGAAGTCGCCGATCTCCTCCAGGACGTCGGAGACCCGGCCGTGCAGCCCCTCGTAGGAGGTGTCGTCGGCGACGACCGGGACGACCCGCAGCCAGGGCTGCTCGGCCGCCAGGCGCAGGAGGTCCGGCAGGTCGTACAGGTCGTCGCCGCGGCGGGCCCCGACGACGAGGTGCACGCGACGCCGGCCGCCGTCGGCGGCGACCTGCTCGACCAGGGCCTTGAGCGGGGCCAGGCCGGTGCCGCCGGCGACGCACAGCAGATCGCGGTCGCTGTCGCGGGCCAGCGTCATCGCGCCCATCGCGGGGCCGAGCAGCACCGAGTGGCCGACCTCGGTGTCGCGGACCAGCGCGCTGCTGACCCAGCCACCGGAGACCGCCCGGACGTGGAAGCTGACCCTGCCGTCCGCGCGCGGCGCGTTGGCGATGGAGTACTGCCGCCACATCCGCGGCCACCGCGCCACCTGGAGGGTGACGTGCTGGCCGGCCTCGTACGGCAGCGGCTGGGCGGGCCGCACGGTGACGACGGCGAGGTCGATGCCGCGCCGTTCGTGCCCGACGACCTCGCCGATCCACCAGGGCGGCGCCATCAGTGCGTCGGCCACCGCGGCACCGTGCATGACCTCGGCGGCGATCCGGTAGGCCGCGGCCCAGCTCTCCTCGATCTCCGGCGTCCAGCGGTCGCCGAGGAACTTGCGGAGGGTGGCGAGCAGCGCGGCGCCGACGGCCGCGTAGTGGGCCTCCGACACGCCGAACTTGCGGTGGTCACGGCCGAGCCCGCTGAGGTAGGTGGTGAGCGCGTCGGGACTGTCGAGGCTCCACACGACCGTGGTGAGGGCGTGGAAGAGCCGGTTGCGCTGGACGTCCATCGCGGGCGGAAAGAGCGCGCGGAGGTCGGGGTGCTCGGCGAACAGCCGACCGTAGAAATAGGCGGAGGCCCGCGGCGAGTCCGGTTCCAGGAGTGCGAAGCTCTCTTTGACGAGCCGGGGATTCAATGACATGTGGCAATCTCGCCCCCCTTGGCAAAACTGTCAAAACTGGCAAACTACAAAAAATCTGACGGTGACGGCGGAGTCGGCAGCCGGTCCGGACGTCACCCGCGTCCCCCCTTGGCCGCGGATGTCGGCACGCTCGGTGCCGGAAGCCTTGCTCGGAGTGTTACACCAGGGGTGGTGAAGCTCAACCGTTTCACGATAAGACGCCCCACTATCTACGATGGGTGACGGGGCATGCTCATGGGGTGATCATCGGAGGGGAAGGAATACCAACCGGTAGCCGTTGCTTATCGGGATGATCGGGCCTTTTCGGAGGGGGTACACCGCAGATCGCATTCCGCGCGGCAATCGCACGGCGGGATATTTCTTCTACTCCGGAAGAACATGCTTCTACGGGGAATTGGTCTCGGTCTGGTATGGGCCGGGCGATGGGAGACGCGTCCCGGGGGCTGTGCTCGCGCCGCGAGTTGCGGCAAGCTACTTCCGGGACCAGGGAGGGTGCGGATGACTCGTCCATTGATCGGTGTCACGACCTACCAGGACGCCGCCCGCTGGGGCGTGTGGGTCCGCGAGGCGGCCCTGCTGGCGGTGACCTATCCGCGCTCGGTCGAACGGGCGGGGGGCGTCCCCGTCATGCTGCCCCCGCTCGCCGAACTCGACGCGGTGCCCGGCCTCGTCGCGCGGCTGGACGCCCTCGTCATCGCGGGCGGTCCGGACGTCGACCCGTCCCGGTACGGCGCGGCTCCGCACGAGCGCACCGGCGTGCCCAACCAGGCCCGCGACAGGTACGAGTCGGCGGTCCTGCGCGCGGTGGTCGAGGCGGACAAGCCGTTCCTCGCGGTCTGCCGGGGCATGCAGTTGCTCAACGTGGTCCGCGGCGGCACCCTCATCCAGCACCTGCCCGACGAGGTCGGGCACGAAGGCCACGCGCCGGTGGTCGGCAGGTTCTCGCGGCACCGGGTGCGGATCGACCCGGGGAGCCGGACGGGCCGGGCGATGGGCGAGATCGCGGACGTCCCCACCTACCACCACCAGGCGATCGATCGCCTGGGCGGCGGCCTCGTCCCGGTGGCCTGGGCGGGCGACAAGGTCATCGAGGCCGTCGAGCTGGAAGGCCACCGCTTCGGCGTCGCGGTCCAGTGGCACCCGGAAGAGGGCGAGGACCTGAGCCTCTTCGAGGCCCTGGTCGCGGCGGGCGCCGAGGGCTGAACGGCGGCTCGGCCCTTCGGGGTGCGGGGAGCACTCCGAAGGGCCGGGGGAGACGGTGGCGGGCGCCGGTGTGCGGTGGGCGCCGGAACCGGACGGTCTGTGCGGGACGGCCGGGTCCGTACCTGCTCGTGTGGTGTCGGCGAGATCAGTAGGACTTCGGCAGACCCAGGTCGTGCTGGGCGATGTGGGCGAGGACGAGCTCTTCGGCGACGGGGATGTTCTTGCCGATGCGGGCGTCGCGGAACATCCGGGCGACGGGGTACTCCAGGGAGTAGGCCATGCCGCCGTGCGTCTGGAAGGTGCGGTCGGCGGCCTGCCAGGCGGCCTCGGAGGCGGTCAGCTTGGCGATGTTGGCCTCGGAGCCGCACGGCTCGCCGCGGTCCCACAGCCAGGCGGCCTTGTAGGTCATGAGCCGGGCCAGCTCCGTCTGCGCCTTGATCTTGGCGAGCGGGAAGGCGATGGCCTGGTTGGCGCCGATCGGCTTGCCGAAGGGCGCGCGGTCGATGGCGTAGGACACCGCGACCTTGAGCGCGGCCTCGGCGCCGCCGACGCCGGACGCCGAGGCGAGGATGCGCTCGGGGTTGAGGATGTCCCACAGCACCGCGAAGCCGCCGTCGACGGTGCCGAGCACGTCCTCGTCGGTGACGCGCAGGTCGTCGAGGAAGACCATGCTGGAGGCGACGGTGTTGGTGCCCATCTTGGGGATCGGCTGGTAGGTGAGGGTCCCGGCTTCGACGGCGGCCTTCACGTCCACGACGAAGACGGTGAAGCCGTTCGCGCGGGGCTTGGCCTCGGCCGCGGGGGTGGTGCGGGTCACCAGCAGCATGTGGTCGGCGCGTTCGACGCCGGAGATCCAGATCTTCTGACCCTTCACCAGCCAGCCGTCGCCGTCGCGGCGGGCGTGCGTGGCGATGTTGATCGCGTTGCTGCCCGCGTCGGGCTCGGTGAGCGCGAAGCAGGTCTCGATCTCGCCGGAGGCCAGGCCGGGCAGGAACCGGCGCTTCTGCTCCTCGGTGCCGTGCCGCATGATGGTGAGCCCGCCGAAGCCGGGGCTCAGCAGGTAGATGAAGGACGCGGCCGCGCCCGCGCCCGATCCGGCGAGGGACTCCAGCGCCACGGCGAGCTCCAGGAGGCCCTGGCCGCCGCCGCCGTACTCCTCGGGGATCGCGAGGCCCAGCCAGCCGCCCTCGGCGAGGTCGCGGTAGACCTCCTCGGGCCAGCGGTGCTCGCTGTCGCACCTGTCCCAGTAGTCGTAGCCGTACTTGGCGGTGACGGCGGCGATGCCGTCCCGGACGGCGAGCGCGCTCTCCGGCAGGGTGAAGTCCACCGGTCGCCTCCTTAGGGTTCAGTGCGTTTCCAGATGAACGCACTTTAACCGATCGCGGTAAGTAATCACTGACCAACCCGGTCCGGCCGGGTGTAGACGTTGAACGTGGGCGGGCGCAGGAAGCCCACCAGGGTCAGCCCGGCCTCGGCGGCGAGCGACACCGCGAGGGACGAGGGGGCCGACACCGCGGCCAGGACGGGGATCCCGGCCATCCACGCCTTCTGCGTCAGCTCGAACGAGGCGCGGCCGCTCACCAGGAGGACGTGCTCGCGCAGCGGCAGCAGCCCCTCCTTGAGGGCGTGGCCGACGATCTTGTCGACCGCGTTGTGCCTGCCGACGTCCTCGCGCAGGCAGCGCAGTTCGCCGTCGGCGCCGAACAGGCCCGCCGCGTGCAGGCCGCCGGTGCTGGAGAACACCTTCTGCGCCTCGCGCAGCACGTCCGGCAGCGCGGTCAGCACCTCGGGGGAGACCCTGAGCGGATCGGCCGCGACGTCGAAGGGCGCGCGCCGGGCGAGGTCGCCGATGGTGTTGGTGCCGCACACCCCGCACGCCGACGTCGTGGTGAAGGCGCGGACCGGCCCTTCATAAGGACGGTCGAGCGCGACGTCGACGATGTTGAACTCGTCGTCGCCGCACGACTTCATCGCCTTGAGCTCGGCGGGGCCGGAGATGACGCCCTCGGCCAGCAGGAACCCGGCGACGAGGTCGAAGTCGGCCCCGGGCGTCCGCATCGTGACCGTCAGGGGGCGGCCCGCGATCCGGATCTCCAGCGGCTCCTCCACCGCGAGCACGTCGACCCGCTCGGTGCTGCCCTGTCCCGTCCAGCGGTCGATCCGCCGCCGCTCGGTCACCCGTCCCACGTCGCCCTCTTCTCCGGCCCGCCGTGCCGCCCGGCGGGGCCGGGACGCGGCGCGACGTGCGCGTTCGCTTCTGGGACCAGCGTAGAGGTGCGCGGAGCCGGGTGGCCGGGGTCGGCCTCGGTGTGCGCACAACCGTGCGGGGCGGAGGGGCAAGTGGTAGTCCTGGTGCCCTGAATCCTCCGCCTTCCTCCATCTATTGGATGAAAGGTCTTGTGGCTCGAGTGTGACGCGCGTTACGGTACCAAGCGCTTGGTCTGTAAACGGATCATTACTCCCGAGGGGTGGCCCATGGCGAGTGTGCCCGTGATGGTCACCGCACGAGTGCGCGGCGTGCTCACCCAGATAGGTGAGCTGTTCACCATCGCGCTCGAAGGACTGCGACGCACGTGGGACGTCCGGAACTGGTTCTGGGAGTTCGTCGAGCAATGCTGGTTCCTTGCGAGGGTGACCACGCTCCCGGTCATCCTCATCGCACTACCGCTCGGCGCCACGGTCGCGCTCCAGGTCGGTGACCTGGCCGGCCAGCTCGGCGCCCAGTCCGCGACGGGCGGTGCGGTCGTCGTCGGCCTCGTCCGCGAGGTCGCACCGATCGCCGCCGCGCTCATCATCGCGGGCGCCGGCGGCTCGGCCATGACCTCCGACATGGGCGCGCGCCGCATCCGCGACGAGCTGTCGGCCATGGAGGTGATGGCCGTCAACCCGGTCCACCGGCTCGTCACGCCCCGCATGTGGGCCGCGAGCCTGGTGTCGACGATGCTGTCGTCACTGGTGATCCTGTCCGGCGCGGTAGGCGGATTCTTCTTCAACGTCCTGCTCCAGGGCGTCACGCCGGGCGCCTATTTCGACGGCGCGCTCGGCCTGCTCCAGATCTCCGACCTCGTGGTGACCCTGTTCAAGGCGTGGCTCTTCGGCCTCATCGCCGCGATGGTCGCCTGCTACAAGGGCATGACCTGCGAGCAGAGCCCCGTAGGGGTAGGCCGCGCGGTCAACCAGGCGACGGTGGTCGCGCTGCTGCTCGTGTTCGGCTTCAACTACGTGATCACCACGATCTACGTGATCGCCTTCCCCCCGAAGATCTGAGGCTGGATGCTGACGAACGTTCCACGCAAGGCCGCGCTCGGCGCGGTCCGCGGCTCCACGGTCGCCGTCGAGCGGTTCGCGGGGCTGTCCGGATGGCCGCTGTTCCTCGGCCGCGTCCTGCTGTACTGCATCCGCGACATCGTGTTCCGGTTCAAGTACGCCAAGACGGTCGCCCACCACGTCAGCGACATCGTCATCGGCGTCGGCGGCACCGTCGTCGGCGGCGGCATGGTGTTCGTGACGTTCACGATGTCGCTGTTCGTCGGCACCGAGGTCGGCCTCCAGGTCTACACGGGGCTCGAGGTCATCGGCGCAGAGTCCTTCATGGGCTTGGTCGGCAGCTTCATCAACGTCCGCGAGATCACCCCGATCATCGCCGCGATCGCGCTCGCCGCCCAGTGCGGCTCGGCCTTCACCGCCGAACTCGGCGCGATGCGCATCAGCGAGGAGATCGACGCGCTGGAGGTGATGGGCATCAACTCCTTCGCCTATCTCATCTGCACCCGCGTCGTCGCCGCGCTGATCGCCCTGGTGCCCCTGTACCTGATCGCCCTGTTCGCCAGCTTCTTCGCGACCCGGTTCGTCTCGACCGAGTTCTTCGGGCTGGCCCCCGGCGTCTACGACTACTACTTCCACCTCTACCTGCCGCTCAAGGACCTGGCGTTCAGCGCGGTCAAGGTCGCGGTGTTCTCCTTCGCCGTCATCTCGATCCACTGCTACTACGGCTACAACGCCACCGGCGGCCCGGTCGGCGTCGGCACCGCGGCGGGCCGTGCCATCCGGCTGTCGATCGTCATGATCGTCACGCTCAACCTGCTGCTGTCCTTCGTCTTCTGGGGCCAGGGCGGAACAGTGAGGCTCTCCGGATGACCGAACACTCCCTGGGCCGCAGGACGGCCATCGCGGCGCTCACCGTCGTGCTCACGGCGCTGCTGCTGTTCGTCCTCATCACCAAGCCCTACAAGACCGTGGGCGACACCTTCACCGCCGAGTTCGGCACCGCGGGGCAGGGCCTCGGCACGACCTCGCCGGTCAAGGTGCGCGGCATGCACATCGGCAGGGTCAGCTCGATCGACCTGCTGCCGAACGGGCGGGCCCGCATCACGATGACCATGAACCCGGGCGTGCGCGTCCCCGACACCGCGACGGCGTCGCTGGAGCCGGAGTCGGTGTTCGGCCCGAAGTTCATCAACCTCCTGCCGGGCGACCACGAGAAGGGCGGGCCGTACCTGAAGGCCGGCACGGCGATCGGGAAGACCTCCGACCCGCGCGACCTCAACGACCTGCTGTCCGACGCCAACAAGGCGCTCGCCGCGCTCGATCCGACCGAGCTCGCCATCATCGTCGACGCGCTCGCGGGCGGCCTCGCGGGGCAGGGCACCACCCTGCGCGAGACGCTCGAGAGCGTCGAGGTGATCGTCGGGGTCGCGCACGACAACCGGCACAACGCCGAGGTGTTCCTCGCCGACCTGGCCAGGCTCGCCCGGATCCAGGGCGCGGGCGACGACATCGCGACGATCGTGGCGGGCACCAACGCCGTCATCGCGACCGCCTCCCAGGGTGACGGCCGGCTGCGCGCGTTCGCCGACGCGCTGTCGGACATCTCGGGCCTCACCGCGCACGGTTTCGCCGCGCACGGCGGAGACCTGCGCGAGGGCTTCCACTCGGCGGAGCGGGCCGTGGGCGTCATCGACGCCCAGCTCGGCAGGCTCGGTCCCGGCCTCCGCACCATCGTCAACCTCCTGCCGGTCTACCGCGCGGTGAGCTGGCCGAGCGCGCCGGGCGACCACCGGCTGCTCGCGGTCAAGGTGCTCATCCCCGCGAACCCCTGCGCGATCATCATCGGCGTCTGCCCGAGCGACGCCACGGGCAAGACCGCGCAGAAGCCGGGCAAGGGCAAGAACTCCAAGAAGGGAGCCCGGTGATGGCCGCCGTCAACGAGATGCGCCGGCAGCGCCGGTCGACCTTCGTACGGCTCGCCACGTTCTTCGCGATCACGGGCCTGCTCACCTTCCTCATCGGCAGCCAGATCGCCCGCATCTCCTTCGGGGGCGGGTACCAGATCGTCGCCGTCTTCGACGACGCCACCGGCCTCATGCGCGGCGACGTCGTCAAGATCGCGGGCGCGCCGGTCGGGCAGGTCGACTCCATCGAGGTCGAGAAGGGCAAGGCCAGGGTCGAGCTGACCGTGGAGGAGCGCTACCGGGTCCCGGCCGACAGCGAGGTCGCCATCCGCTGGCGCAGCGCCGTCGGCCAGCGGGTCGTCTACCTGATCCCCGGCACCGCGCCGGAGAAGATCA
Source organism: Actinocorallia herbida (assembly GCF_003751225.1). Taxonomy (NCBI): domain Bacteria; kingdom Bacillati; phylum Actinomycetota; class Actinomycetes; order Streptosporangiales; family Thermomonosporaceae; genus Actinocorallia; species Actinocorallia herbida. The sequence continues at coordinate 6,365,017 of NZ_RJKE01000001.1, read as the reverse complement.
AGGACGGCGCGAAGATCACCAAGACCCGTTCGGTCGTGGACATCGGCGAGCTCGTCGACCAGATCGCGCCGCTCGCGCGCAGCCTCGACCCCGAACGGCTCAACCAGATCCTCACCGCCATCTACGAGGCGCTGAACGGCAACAGGACGGAGATCACCCAGCTGATCTCCGACGTCGACCAGCTGTCCTCGACGATCGCCGCGCGCCGCACGACGCTCAAGCAGATGCTCCAGGACTACACCGACATCACCGAGGTCCTCGCCCGCAGGGACGGCCAGATCCGGCAGATGACCGACAACCTCGTGGAGCTCTCGGACGCGTTCGTGCGCAACCGCGGGCTCCTCGACGACGCCCTGGTGGAGCTGTCGAAGACGTTCCAGACGTCCGACGCGCTGCTCACCGGCAACAGCGAGCAGCTCGACCAGGTCATCGGCGGGCTCGCGATCGTCGCGGCGGGCGTCCAGCACAACCTCGGCACCGTCGACGACGTGCTGAAACTGACCGGGCCGAAGCTGCAGCGCCTCTTCTCGGTCTTCAACGACGGCGAGTTCGCCAAGGGCGGCGTCGCCTGTCTGAGCCTGGTGCCGGGCCAGTGCCCCTACCCGGTCGTCCTCAAGGACTACCAGGGCAAGCCGCAGAGCCCCGACCTCCTCCGCAAGATCCTGATCGGGGGCAGCTGATGGCGCTCAAGTCCTTTCGCGACAGGTCGCCGATCACCGTCGGCCTCGTCTCGCTGCTCGCGGTCGGCACGGCCATCGCCGTGACGTTCGCGGTCGGCACGATGGGCCTGCTGAAGAAGCAGTACTCGATGAGCGGGATCTTCGCCGACACCGGCGGCCTGCGCGACGGCAACAACGTGCTCGTCGCGGGCGTCCTGGTCGGCGAGATCACCGGGGTCGAGCCCGACTTCCGGGCCGGGCACGTCCTGGTCACCTGGAAGGTCGACTCCGGGGTGGACCTCGGTCCCGAGACCCGGGCCGAGATCCGGATGACCAACATCCTCGGCGGCCGGTACCTGCGCCTCACCGGGCCGGTCTCCGACTTCGGTCCGTACCTAGAGGACAAGGACGAGGACGCCCGGCGGATCCCGATCGAGCGCACCCAGATCCCCACGACCGTCAACGACGTGCTCCAGGTGGGCACCGAGACGCTCAAGGAACTGGACGCCGAGACGTTCGGCAAGGTCCTCGACGAGATCGGCGGGCTGCCGAAGAAGACCCGCACCGAACTCGCCGACGCCCTGGGCAACCTCGCCGACATCGCCGAGGAACTGGAGGGCGACGACGTCAAGATCGGTGAGCTGCTCGACAACAGCCAGCAGATCATCGGCACGGTCCGCGAGAAGGAGCACACGCTCTCCAACCTCGTCGACAACGTGATGACGCTCATCTCCACCCTGCGCCAGCGCCGCACCCAGCTCACGCTGCTGCTCGGCTCGGGGTCCGACACGGTCAAGTCGCTGGACACGCTGATCGAGGGCCAGCAGAAGGACCTCATCAGCGTCATCGGCGACCTCAACAAGACGACCGGCGCGATCGACCCCCGGATGAAGGACCTGAACACCGCCCTGGCGTGGGCGGGCCCGGCCCTCACCGCCTTCAGCAACTCCGGCAACACCGGCAACTGGGTCGACACGATCTTCACCCAGATCGGCCAGCTGTCGCCCGGCGACCTCGCCAAGTTCAACGCGAAGATGAAGGAGGCGCGCAAATGAGACGGGCCCTCCCCGTGTGCGCCGCGCTCGTCCTGACGCTGACGGCCGGCGGCTGCTCGGTCGTCGGAGGCGGCGGCACTTACACGCTCACGGCCGACTTCGCCAAGAGCCCCTCGCTGTACGAGGGGTCGAGGGTGAAGGTGATGGGCGCCAACGTCGGCACCATCGACAAGATCGAGGTGGACAAGGCGACCGGCGGCGTCCGCGTCCAGGTCAGCGTGCGCTCCGATGTGCCGGTCCCCGCCGACGCCCGGGCCGCGATCCTCGCCACCAACACCATCGGCGAACGCAACATCGTGCTCTACCCGGCGTGGAAGCCGGGCATGCCGGAGATCGCCGACGGCGCGGTGATCCCGCGCGAGCGCACCGACCTGCCCGTCGAGATCGACGAGGCGCTCGAGGCGTTCAGCACCCTCGCCGAGTCGGTCGACCCCGGCACGCTGCACGACGCCTTCGAGGGCGGTGCCGACCTCGTCCGCGGCAAGGGCGACGCCATCAACAACGGGCTCCAGACCGTCGGTGACCTCACCGGCGACATCGCCGCGCAGGACGACAGGCTGATGTCGGTGGCGTCCGACCTCAACGACCTCGCCGCCTCGCTCAACCGGCGCGACGAGAAGCTGAAGGCGCTGTTCACCGCGTTCAACGACGCGGGCGGCCTCCTCGCCGACGAACGCGACACGCTGCGCGGCTTCATCGGCGGCCTCGAGGCGGTCATCGAACGCGGCGACGTGCTCATCGAGGCGTACCACGAGAAGCTGCCGCAGACCGTCGCGGACGCCTCCGAGATCGTCATGTCGATGAAGGCGAGCACCGGCTCCCTCGCCGACGCGATCGCCAAGCTCGCCGAGTTCACCGACATGGTCGTGCGGTCCTACGACCCCAAGCGCAAGATGATCATCGTCCGGCTCCAGATGAGCGGGATCGCCAGGACCTGGCTCCAGCCGCTGTGGACGGCGATGGGCTGGGGCGCGGTGCCCTGCCTGGACAAGCCGCTCGGCAACTGCCCGAAGACGATCGACAAGACGGCCGACGGGCCGAAGAGCCAGAAGCCCAAGAAGCCGAAGACCAAGAAGGCGGGTGGCTCGTGAGGAGACCCCTGCTCGCCGCGGCCCTCGCCGTCGCCTGCACCGCGTGCTCGGTGCAGACGCTCGGCGCGCCCAAGGGCGGGTTCGAGTTCGAGGCGGAGTTCGCCGACGTGCAGGCGCTCGTGGTCGGGCACAGCGTGCAGATCTCCGACGTGCGGGTCGGCACCGTCACCGACATCGAACTGACCGACGACTTCAAGGCGCACGTGACGATGGAGCTGGAGTCCGGCACCGCGCTCCCGCAGGGCGTCACCGCCTCCATCGCCAAGACGTCCCTGCTCGGCGAGAACTACGTGCGGATCACCATCCCCGAGGGGAGCGCCATCGGTCAGGGGCCCGCCCTGGCGGAGGGCGCCGTCATCACCCAGACGTCCGTGCAGCCCGACCTGGAGAGCATCTCCGAGAAGGTCGGGCCGGTCCTCGCCGCGTTCGGCGGCCAGAACCTCGGCGAGATCGTCGACGCGGTCGCCACGGCGCTCAAGGACAAGGGTCCCGAGCTGAACAAGCTCGTCAAGGACATCTCCGATATCAGCGACAGCTACGCGTCCGCGGCGGGCGACCTCCAGGACACCATCGACGGCCTGGCCAGGCTCGGCGCCTCCCTGGAGTCCAAGCGCGGCGACCTCGACGAGCTCCCCGGCCGGATCATCGTCGCCACCGACCGGATCGAGGCCGACCGTAAGGAGCTCAAGAGCGCCGTCCAGGAGCTCGTGGAGCTCGGCAAGCAGTTCAACGACAAGATCGAGACGCGGCACGCGGCCCGGCTGAAGACGCTGCTGACCAAGCTCGACCGCATCCTCAAGAAGATGGTCAGCGGCCGGGAGACGCTCAAGCAGCTGCTCAAGGGCCTCAACACCGGGCTGCTCGGGGCGCCGTCGCTCACCTACAAGAGCCAGGGCCTCATGCTGGTGTGGCTCGCGGGCATCGTCGGGTTCGACGTCGATGCCAGCCACGTCACCTCCAACCAGGGCGCCGGCGATCCCGTCGACCTCTCGACCGGCGCCGATCGGGCCCTGTCGCCCGTCGGCCACAAGGGGGACTGATGCGGCCCAGAATCCTGATCAACCTCGTGTCGTTCGTGGTCCTCGGCGTCGTCCTCATGGTCTGGGCGCTGACCAGCATCGTCACCGTCGACGCGTTGCGCAGGCCGTTCACGGTCGAGGCCGAGTTCGCCTCGTCGCCGGGCCTGCGCACCGACCTGGAGGTCGCCTACCTCGGGGTGCGGGTCGGCTCGGTCGACAGCGTGCGGCTCGAAGAGGGCAAGGTCGTCGTCGCGATGCACCTGAACCGCGGCGTGGAGGTGCCGTCGAACTCCGGCGCCGCGGTGCTGCGCAAGTCCGCGATCGGCGAGCCGTACATCGAGATCAACCCGCCGCCGTCGTCGCCCGCGCGGTCGCTGCAGGAAGGCGACGTCATCCCGCTGGACCGCACCGAGGTCGCGGTGGAGTACAAGCGGCTGTTCGACGGCGCCGGCGACCTGCTGGCCGCCGTCGAGCCCGAGGACGCCCAGACGCTCGTTCACGAACTGGCGACCGGCCTCGAAGGCCGCGACACCACGATCCGTGACCTGCTCGGCGACGCCCACCAGCTCACCGGCACCCTCGCCGACAACGCCGAGACCCTCGACAGCCTGTCCGAGGAGCTCACCGAGCTGACCGGGATCCTCGCCGACGGCGGCCCCGAACTCGCCTCCGGGCTCGACGGGCTCGCCGCCGCCACCGGCGCGCTGTCGGACCGGCGCGAGGAGCTGAACTCGATCCTCGAAAAGGGTCCCTCGTTCCTCCGCCAGGTCGACGCGCTGCTGAAGGAGTCGCGGCCCGGCCTCAGCTGCCTGCTGACGGCCCTCGGCACGCCCTCCCCGCCGCTGTTCACCCCCCAGTCGAGCAAGAACCTCGGCCACGCGCTCGGCCTCATGACCGACCGGTTCCCCAAGATCGTCGACGAGGTCATCGAGAAGGGGCCGGGCGGAGACTACGCCCGCGTCACCATGGTCATCACCGGCGGCGGACCCGTCCCGGCGGCCAAGGAGTACAGCAAGCCCGCCGCGGGGCCGAAGACCCCGCGCCTCTACTACTGCACCAAGGCCTACAAGGCCGATGACCTGGACGCCAAGACCGCGGCGCCCGACACCGGCAAGACGACCGGCCGGCCCGTCGCGACGGGTCCGTTCACCTCGGTGGAGGTGCCCGACAAGGCGCAGGCCAAGCCCGCGTCGGAGTCCTCGGCCGCCGGCCGCTGGCTGACCCTGATCCCGATCATCCTGGCCGCGGTGATCCTCGCCGTGACCGCCCGCCGCACCCTCCGCGTCGTCCGCAGGCGCGGCGGCCGCTAGCTTCCAGGAGGCCCGATGAGCCACACCGCACAGCAGACCGAGACCGACGCCGAAGAAGCCGTCGCGTCCACCGCGCCCGAAGCGGGGCCGGAGGAGGCGGAGGCGAGTGCGGTGGAGGTCGAGCCGTCCGACGCGGCCGAAGAGGCCGTGCCGGACGACGTCGACGCGGCCGAGGCGAAGGAGGCGGCGCCGGAGAAGTCCGAGACCGCCGACGAGCCTTCGGCGGCAGACAAGGCCGTGAAGACCGATGAGCCTGAGACGGCCGATGGGCCCGTGAAGGCCGAGGAGGACACGGAAGGCAAGGCGCCCCGCAAGCGCCGCATTCCGCGCATCTCCCTGGACGGCCGGGCCACCGCGATCGTGGTGCTGCTCGCGCTGACCGTGTCGATCGTCACCGCGGCGTTCCTGTGGCGCGCGTACGCGGGGGCCTCGGACGAACTCGCCGAGCAGCAGCAGGTGCGGACCCGGTCCGCGGAGGCGGTCACCGCCTTCCTGCGCTATGACGTCGACGACCTCGAAACCTGGGACAAGACCCTGACGGCGCTGGCCGTGCCGGACTACCGGTCCACGATCAGCAACGCGCTCAAGGTCCAGTTCCCGGTGATCACCCAGCTCCAGGCCACCTCGGAGGTCACGGTCCGCGACGTGTTCGTCAACGACTTCGACGGGCCCGTCGCCAAGGCCGTCGTGGTCGCCGACAGCCGGATCGTCAGCAAGGAGTTCATCCGGTCGGTCACCGGCATGCGGCTGCTCGTCGAGCTCGAGCGGCAGGGCGACGGAAGCTGGCTGATGAACGGCCTCGGCGTCCTCGGCATCGACGAGGAGGGCTTCACCGACGCCCAGGGCAACCCCATCGACGCCCCCGCCGACGTCGAGGTCCCGGCCGTCCCCGGCACCGACACCAACGAGGACGGCTCCTGACCGTCCGGCTCTTCCCCGGCCGCGCGCTCGACGTCGACGTCTAGCGCGCGGCCAGTTCGCGTTCCGGGGCGGTCCGCTCCGGTGCGGGGCGGGCCGTCAGGCGCTTGCCCCAGCGCTGGAACGGCAGCTCCACCCAGCGGTGGGTCGTCCAGCTCACCGCGAGGACCGCGGCGGTGAACGCGAGCAGCCACAGCGGGCGGGTCGGTCCGACGACCAGGTGCTCGTGCACCGGCAGCAGCAGGATCGGGTGCACCAGGTAGACCGAGAAGCTGATCGCGCCGAGCCGTGACAGCGCGGCGGGGACCCGGCGGCGGCGCACCGCCCAGCCGCCCGCGAAGCTGAGCAGCGCGGCGGCGAGGGGCACGATCCAGTTCGCGGCGAACTCCCGCACCAGCGTCTCGCTCAGGGCCGGATAGCCGTGCAGCAGCCCCGCCGTGACGGTGCACCCCACCACCGCGACGGTCGCGGCGACGGCGGGCCACCGGCGCGGCCCGTGCTCGGCCCGGTACAGCGCGGTGCCGAGGAACATCACCGCGAGGATCGAGATGCTCTCCCAGAGGCCCGCGCGGCTGTCGCCCAGCAGGAGGACGAGGCCGAGCAGGCCGCCCAGGACCGCACCGGCGCGGGCGAGCCCGGCCCGGCCCGACACCGAGGCGGCGATGGCGAGGACCATCACGCCGAACGCCCCGAACACCACGGGCGCGATCCCCACGGCGTCGGACAGCCACTGCTGGGTCAGGACCCCGCCCAGGGCGAGCGCGCCGACCGCGAAGGCGATCGCCGTCGTCGCCGACGCCCGGTGCAGGCCCGCGACGAACAGGGCGGCCACCAGGAAGTAGAAGACGAGTTCGTAGGACAGGGTCCACAGCACGTTCAGCGCGCTGGGCACGGCGAGCAGGTCCTGGAACATCGTGAGATGCGCCACGACGGCAGCCGCCGCGCCGCCGTCGTCGATGCCGCCGTGCAGGCGCCACGCGCCGAAGGCGGCGGGGACCGCGGTCACCGCGAGGCAGACCAGCAGCAGGGGGTAGATCCGGGCCGCCCGGCCGATCCAGAACGCCCGCAGGTCGCCGTGCCGTTCCAGGGACGCCGGGATGATGTAGCCGCTGATGAGGAAGAAGAGAAGGACGCCGTACTTGCCGGGGTTGACCCAGGAGTTCACCCAGGTGGCCTCGGTCGGGGTGAGATAACCGGCCCCGTGGTGCACCGCCACGATGAGTGCCGCGATTCCGCGCAGCAGGTCGAGCCAGCCGAGCCGGACGGATGAGGGGTGAGCCGTCGCGAGAGGCATCCCGACACCCTAGGCGCTCGGAGAGGCCACAGGAAGGCGACCGCGGAAATTCTCAGATCGGCGGAAGATGCGCTTCGGCGCGGTCCGCCTACGGGAAGCGATCGGTCTCCACTCCGCACTGGGATATTTTTGAGACATGCGCGCCGAGGCAGGAATCCAGGACCGGATCTCATCCGGATACGCCGCCCTCGTGGCGCTCTACCAACTCTTGCAGGCCCGCGGCCTGGAGCCCGGCGCGGCCCCGTCCGTCGACTGGGCCGCCCGGCTCGCGGTGCTGCGCGTGCTGCGCGAGGCCGACCTGCCGGGCGACCGCGCGGCCCTCGCCGGCGCGCTGCTCGACCCGGCCGCGCGCAGCGTCGCCGACGTCGCGGTGAGCACCCGGCCGGAGCGTCTCGGCGAACTCGTCGCCGAAGCCGTGCGGCTGGGCGAGCGGGTCCTGTTCTTCGGCGCCCCCGAGGCGCTGCCGGAAGATCTCCTCGCGGTCGGGCCGGACGGACGGCCCGTCGGCGTCGCGTGGGCGCGGGAACTCGAGGCGCTGGGGGAGGGCTTCGCGGTGCTGGACCGGCTGCACGCCGACGCCGACGCGCTCGGCAGGGCGCGGGCCGACCGCGAGACCGACGAGCGGGCCGCCGCCGAGGGACGGATCGGGCTCACCGCGGCCATCGACGCCGCGCTCGGGGAGAAGGCCCAGGCCAGGGCCGCGGCCGACCACGCCACCCGGGCCCTGGACGGGGCCGTCGCGGAAGAGGGCGAGGCGGCGGCCGAATCCGCCGCCCGGCTGGAGTCCTTCACCGCGGCCAAGGCCGTCGCCGACGAGGCGGCCGACACCGCGGCGCGGGCCGCCCAGGCCGCGCAGGCGGCCCAGCAGCGCGCGGTCTCCCTGGAACAGCGCCTCGCCGCCGCCAGAGCCCAGGTCGCCGGCGCGGAGCAGGCCGAGGTCGACCTCGGCCGCCGCCTCGACCAGGCGCGCGAGCAGCTCCCCGCGGCGACCGCGGAGGCCGAGCGCACCTCGGCCGCCGCGACCGAGGCCGAGGCGCTCGCGCACGCCACCTACTACCGGCTGGCGGGCGCGGAGTCGGCGCTCGCCGCGGTGCGCAAGCGGCAGAGCCTCGGCCAGCGCCTGCACCTCGCCCCGGCCGGCTCGGAGCTGGCCGACAAGCGCGCCGCGGTCTCCTCGCACCGGCTGGAGAACGAGCAGGCCCAGGCCCGCGCCGTCGAACTGCACGCCGCGCGGCAGCGCGCCGAGGGCGAGCGCGCGGGCATCGCGGCGTTCCTGGAGGGCGGCGACCGCGAGATCGGCGCGGCCCGTGAGGCCCGCCGCCGTGCCTCCGAGGAGATCCCGCGGCTGGAGGAGGGACTCCTCCCCGCCCGCGCCGAGCACGAGGCCCTCGCCGCGACGGCCGCGGAGACCGCCGGACGCGCCCGCGCCGCCGCCGAGCCCGCCGACGAGGCCCGCCGCCACGGCATCGCCGCCGAGGAGCGCCTGGCCGCCGCGCGCGCCGCGCTCGCCGCCGCGGAGAAGAACGCGGGCGAGACCGCCCAGGCCGTCGCCGTCACCACGCAGACCCTCGTCGACGCCGAGGCGGCCCTCGCCGACCTGGAGAAGACCATCACCGCCGACGCCAGCCGGCTGCGCCGCGCGGAGGAGACCGCCCGCGAGGCGGTCCAGGCGAGCAGCGAGGCCGCCGCCGCGGTGCTCGGCGACACGCCCGAGGACGCCTGGCGCGCCACCGCGGAGGCCCGCCGCGCACTTCTCAGCGACCGCCCCGGCGAGGCCGCCAGGGTCACCTGCGCGGACCCGGACCACGTGCCGCCCGGCACCTGGGACGTCCTGTTCGTCGCGGACGCCGCCTCCTTCACCGACGGCGACTTCCTCCTCGGCGCGGTCCGCACCCGCCGCCAGGTCCTGAGCGCGTCCCTCACGGCCGCCGACCCCGCACCGGACCCGGCCCTCCGCCCGTTCCTCGCGGCCCTGGCCGTCCTCTTCGGCCTCCGCCAGGACCCCGACCCCGAGACCGCAGCCGAGGCCGCCCGCCTCACCGCGTCCGGCCTCTGGGAGACCCTCTACGCCGAGCCCTACGCCAAGATCGTCCGCCGTCTCACCGTCCTCGGCCTCGATCCCGCCGAGGCCCTGGAGGCCGCCCTCACCGACCGCCTGGAGACCTCGGTCTTCGCCCGCTGCCTGTCGGTCGCCGCGCCCTGACCTCAGGACTCGCCGCGGGCGGCGCGGACGAGCGCGGCGAACAGGCCCTGCTGCGCGGCGTCGGTCTCCGCGGTGTCCTCGGGGTGCCACTGGACGGCGAGGAACCACGCCGACGCGTCGCTGAACTCGACGGCCTCGACGGTCCCGTCGTCCGCGCGCGCGGTCACCGAGAGCCCCGTCCCGAGGTCCTCGACCGCCTGGTGGTGGAAGCAGGACACCGACAGGGCCTCGTCCGCCGTCTCCTTGGCCAGCAGCGAGCCGGGCGCCGCGGCGATCCGGTGCGCGAACGCCATGTGGTCGGGTTCCAGATGCTGGCGGAGGGTCCCGCCCGCGGCCACGTTGACGACCTGGAGCCCCCGGCAGATCGCCAGCGTCGGGAGGCCGGCGGAGAGGGCGTGCCCGGCCGCGGCGAGATCGAACGCGTCCTGGGCGTCGTCCACGTCGTACACCCGAGAGTGCGCCTCGGCGGCCCCGTACCGGTGCGGCGCCACATCACCTCCGCCGGGCAGCAGCAGCCCGTCACACCTCCGAAGCAGCGCGGCGGCCTCCCGCGGCGCCCCCGGATACATGACGTAGGGCTCCCCGCCTCCGCGCCACACCGCCTCGACGACCGCACGAGCCGCCACCACCCCCGCGTACCGCAGCGCCGTGGCCCCCGCGGAGAACCGCGCGGGAATCGCAATGAGAGGACGTTCCGCCATGACGGCCGAACCTACGCGGACCCTTCCGCGCGCGGGTCCCGAAGCCCCCGGGCGTCCCACCCCATGGCACGCCGGTCCCCGCCTCGTCGTCGACTGCCCGGCGCCTGGCGGCCGCTTTGTTCATACACTCGTACTGGAAAAGATGCACGCAACACGAGTGTGTGAAAAAGAGCGCGCCGGCACACGCCGTGCTTTGGTGTGCGCCGGGTCGGGTTGCCCGGGGGAGGGCGGGGAGGGCAGGCTCAGAGCATGATCGATCCGCGGGAGGCCGCCCGTGAGCTGGCCGACGACCTGTTGTTCCCCGACGCGGCGCGGGTGGACCGGCTGGACCGGGTGCCGGAGGAGCACTTCACGGCGCTCGCGGAGCGCGGGCTGTACGGGCTCGCGGTGGACGCGGCGCCGGAGGTGCACCAGGAGGTCGTCGAGATCCTCGCCGGAGGCTGCCTCGCCACGGCGTTCGTGTGGCTCCAGCACACCGCGCTGACGAAGGCGGTCGCCGGATACGGGACCCATCCCGAGCTGCTCGCCGACCTGCGCGCGGGACGCGTCAAGGCGGGGGTGGCGCTCGGCGGGCTGTGGCCGAACGCCCCGCTGCGCGCCCGCCGGGACGGCGACGGGCTCGTCCTGGAGGGGTCCTCGCCGTGGTTCACCGGGTGGGGCGTCGTCGACGTGTTCCTCCTCGCCGCCCGCGACGAGGCCGACCGGATCCGCTGGCTGTACCTGGACGCCCGGCCCGGTCCGGCATTGCGCGCGGAACCCCTCGACCTGACGGCCGCGCGAGCCAGCGGCACCGTCCGCCTCGTCTTCGACGGCCTGAGGGTCCCCGCCGCGCGCCTCCTGGGCGACGACCCGTCCGAGGGCCTCGCCGAGCGCGACCGGGCGGGCCTCCGCACCAACGGCTACCTCGCCCTCGGCGTCGCCGCCCGCTGTGCCGCCCTGATCGGCCCGAGCCCCTGGGACGCCCGCGTCGCCGCCGTCCGCACCCTGCTCGACACGGCCGAGCCCCCCGCCCTCCCCGCCGCCCGCGCGGCGGTGTCCGACCTCGCCGTCCGCGCCGCGGCGGCCCTCGCCGTAGCCCAGGGCAGCACCTCGGTCCTGCGCGGCTCCCACCCGGAACGCCTGGCCCGAGAAGCCGCCTTCCTCCTGGTCTTCGGCACCCGCCCCGCCATCCGCGACTCCCTGGCCACCCGCCTGGGCGACTGACCCCCGTCCTTCCACCAGACCCGGCTCGGCCGTTCACGCCGGCCGGTGGTCCTGCCGCAGGCCGTGTCGTCCTGGGTATCGTCGTGGTATGCCCGAACTGGTCGCGCCCACCACGCGCCTGCATTCCCCGTGGCTCGAGGCGCATCGCGAATGGGGTCCGGGCCTGCACGAGGACGGGTTCGGGCTGGGGGAGTCCGATGAGGTCGACTCGCCGGGCGGGTTCGCGGCCTGGCTGGCACGCCTGAGGGAGGAACCGGTGAGGGCCGGCGGGATGCGGCACGTGTACCGCTGGATCGTCGAGGACGACCGGGTGCACGGCGGGATCGCGCTGCGGCACGGGCGCGACGACCACGTCCTGCGGTTCGGCCACATCGGGTACGGCATCCGGCCGTCGTCCCGGCGGCGCGGCCTGGCCACCTGGGCGCTGGGCCGGATGCTCGGCGAGGCGCGGACGCTCGGCCTGGACCGGGTGCTGCTCGTCTGCGAAGACGGCAACCTTCCCTCGGCCAGGACGATCGAGCACAACGGCGGCGTCCTCGAAGGCGTGGAGCAGACCCTGTACGGCCCCGCACGCCGCTACTGGATCACGACCTGACCCGGTGCGGCGCGGCCGTTCCGCGGTGCCGGGACGGGTCAGAAGCGGGCCGCGGTGGGTACCGCGGCGGCGCGGGCGTCGAGGGCGCGGATCATGGCGTCCTGCGTGAACGAGGCGAGGAGGCGGCCGTCCCGGGTGAGGATCTGGCCGCGTACATGGGACATGCCTGCGCCGACGTAAGCGCTCTCGTGGTGGTAGCGGATCCAGCCGTCCCACGAGATGGGCTCGTGGAAGTGGACGGAGATGGTCAGGGGCGCCGTCGAGAGGGTGCGGTGGGCCTGCGAGAGGCCGACGCCGGGGTGGGCGCGCAGGGTCGTCGCGATGGACAGGTGGCCGGTGAAGTGGGCGAGGAGGGCGCGGCGCAGGTCGTCCCGTTCGGGCACCGGGTCGTAGTGCAGCCAGGCGTCGAGGTGGGGAGGACCGACCTCGTCGGGGTCGCCGCGGTCGCGGACGCCCTCCAGGCGCAGCTCCCGGCCCGGCAGGGGCATGGGGGAGGGGAAGGCGGAGTCGGGGCCTTCCGGGGGAGGGCCCGTCCACCCGTCGTGCCTGACGACGTCGGGCCGCGGGCGGTCCAGCAGGAGGGTGACCGTGGTCTTGGCCGCCCCGTCCTGCGTCGCGGTGACGGTCGCGAAGACGAACGACCCGCCTGCGCGGACGGGGGTGACGGTCAAGGTGAACGGCCTGTCCGGGTGCGCGGCGGAGGCGAACATCGCGTGCGCGGTCCGGACGGTGAGGCCGGGGAACGCCTTGGCGGCGGCCACGACCGCCGTGGCGAGGACTTGGCTTCCGTCGACGATCTGGCGCCCGCCTCCATCCGATGGGGCGGCCTCGAAGACGCGGTTCTCCGAGTCCACGGGAGAGACGTCGAAGGCTGAGAGGAGTTCTGCGAGCGTCATCGGTGCGTCCCCGTGTAGGTGCCCTTGCCGATCGAGACGGTCACCTTGTCCTGGTCGAACGCCAGGTATCCGGCGATCCGGGCGACCTCCGGGAAGGGGTCGGGATAGCTCCACGCCACCCACTCCTCGTCGCCCTCGACGGCCCGCCAGTACACCGCCTCGCCTTTGAAGGGGCAGACGCTCCGGAGGCCGATCTCCTCGAGATGGGAGAAGTCGATCGAGTCCGGCGGGAAATAGACCGCGAGCCCGTGGTCCTGCTCGTCCACGATCAGGCAGGCCGCGCTGCGCGCCAACGGGACCCCGCCGACGGTCGCGGTGATGACGTTCGTCCTGGCCAGGACGTCGACGCGGTAGTCCGGCCGCTCCGTCCACTTGGACCGTACGGTGTGCGCACCCACAGGCAAGAACCCCATTCTCGCATCGAGAGAATATTCTTCCCCATGGGATCATCCCGGGCCCGGTCCTGACAAGACCGGGCCCGGTGGCGTCGTCAGCCGATCCGGACGGGCAGCGCCCGCGGCCCCCGCACCTGCCCCGTCGCCCACCTGACGGCGGCGGGATCGGCGAGCGAGAACGACGGGATCCGCTCCAGCCACACCTCCAGCGCCACCCGCAGCTCCATCCGCGCGAGATGGGAGCCGACGCAGCGGTGGATGCCGAGCCCGAACGCCGCGTGCCGGTTGACCTCCCGGTCGATGACGACCTCGGCGGCCTGCGCGAACTGGGCCGGGTCCCGGTTCGCGGCGGGGAAGGACAGCAGGATCCAGTCCTCGGCCTTCATCTCGGCCCCGTGCCAGGTCATGTCCTCCTTGACGAGCCGGGCCATCGTGACGGGGGCGTAAGCGCGCAGGAACTCTTCCATCGCGGTCGGGAGGAGCGAGGGCTCGGCCACGAGGCGCGCCCTGTCGGCGGGGGTCTTCGCCAGATGCCACAGGGACGCGCCTATCGCGCTCCACGTCGTGTCGATCCCGGCGATGAGCAGCAGCCCGATCGTCCCGGCGACGTGCTGGGGGCTGAGCGGGCGGCCGCCGAGTTCGACGTCGATGAGGTAGCTCGTCAGGTCGTCGCGCGGGTTCGCGACGTGGTCGTGGATCTGCGCGTACAGGTAGTCGAACAGCACGGAGATCTTCGCGCCGCGCTCCTCCAGCGGCAGGTCGATCCCCTCCAGGACGTCCTCGACGAACCCGCGGAACTTCGGCCCGTCTTCGGGTGGGAACCCCAGCATGTCGGAGATCACCCGCATGGGGATGTGCTGGGCGTACTCCTGGGCTGCGTCCACGACCTCGCGCCCGGCCAGGTCGTCGATGAGCGCGTGGCAGAACGCGCGCGTCGCCTCCTCGCGGCGGGCCACCGCCGACTTGGTGAACGCCGGGAGCAGCAGCTTGCGCGCGCCCTGGTGGAACGGCGGGTCCGACGAGATCGGCGGGATCGAGCCGACCGGGGCGAGCCCCCGTGAAGGCCGGTAGTTGCCTACGACGATCGCCCGAGAGCTGAACTTCTCGGTGTCGTAGGCGATCTCCGCGACGTCCTCGTAACGCGTCGGCAGCCACGCCCCGCCGAACCGCTCGGTCCGCGCGATCGGGCAGCGCCCGCGCAGGTCGTCCTGGATGCGGTACGGGTCCGCCGCCCACTCCTCGTCGAGGTGCGAGAAGTCCGTCGTCCAGTCCTCGACCGGCCCGGTGAGCCGCTGCGACACCGTCCCGCGGCCGGTGGGCCGCTCCTCCCTGGAGAACCTGTCTTCGTTGCTCACGTCAGGCCTCCTCGGTGAGCAGGACGGCGCGCTCCGGGCAGTTCACCGCGGCCCGCCGCGCGTCGGCCAGCGCCTCGGGCGGGATCACGCCATCGGGGAGCAGGACGGTCCCGTAGCCTTCGTCGTCCTCGCCGAACACCTCCGGCGCGAGGTCATAGCATCTGCCGTGCCCCTGGCAGAGTCCGGTATCAATCGCTACTTTCACCACGGTCCCCCTCTTACTGGTACACCGTACGACTGTTTACACCGTACCCACCCAAAACCTCTAGACCTTGGGCCTGCCGTCTTCGGGGCGGGCCTCAGGCGTCCCACGCGTCCGGGACGCCGCGCTCGTGGTGCTCGCGCAGGCGGAGCAGCAGCTCCACGAGCAGCTCGCGCTCCGCGGGCGAGAGCGGCGTGAGGACCTGGTCCTGGAGATCGGCCTGGAGTTCGTCGAGGCGCTCGAGCCGGTGCCTGCCTTGCGCGGTGAGCGTGATGACGTTGCGGCGCCGATCGGCCGGGTCCGGCGCCCGCTCGACGAACCCGCGCTCGGCGAGTTCGTTGAGCAGCCCGACCATGTCGCTGCGATAGATCCCGGTACGCCGGCTCAGATCGGCCTGGCTGGCCGGCCCGAACTCCCGGAGCGAGGCGAGCACCGCGTAATGCCACTTCCGTGCGTCCTCGGCCGCGAGCCCGGCCCCGACCACCCGGTCGGCGTCCGCCGCGGCCATCGAGAGCAGCCTGCTCGGCAGCCTCCGCAGCCTCTCGGGCGTCTCCCGGACCGCGCCATCGCCGGTCTCCACCGTCTCCTCGGTACTGGCCATGCCCGAATTCTAACGCGGTTTGTGTTAGCCCGACTAACGATGTAGATTCGTTCATGGGGCTAACGTTAGTCGCACGAACGTTAGCGCCGTGAACGCCAGTCGCCCGTGCGTACGAGAAGGATTCGGAGCCCAGCCATGAACGTCACCGCCCCGCCTTTCGGCTCAGCCCTGATCGGCCAGACCGAGAAGGCGCTCAACGCCCTCCTCGAACGCCGGCTCACCGGCACCGGCCTCACCGAATCCCAGTGGGTCACCCTGACCCTCACCGCCACCGCCACCGGTCCCGTCGACCGCGCCGCGCTGATCGCCCACATCCACCAGACCACCCGCTTCCCCGAGTCCGCGATCTCCGCCCATCTCACGGAACTCGCCGCCACCGGCTTCCTCACCGTGGACGACGCGGGCCGGGTCTCGGTCACTCCCGAAGGCCGTACCCGCTGGACCGGGATCCGCACCGATCTCGGCTCCCTCACCCAGGGCCTGTGGGGCGATCTCCCAGCCGAAGACCTCGCCGTCGCCGAACGCGTCCTCGGCACCGTCCTCGCCCGCGCCAAGGCCGTCCTGTCCTGAGGTGGAGCCGAGGTCCCCCGCCCGGCTCTCCGCGCGACCGTAGTCGGCAGCCCCCGCTTCGGCGTCTGGCGAACTCCACCAGGCGGTCTCCGTCATGAGGCCGGCGTGACCTCCGCACCGGGTAGGCGGGGTCGGCGGGTGCCGGTGCTCGGGCTTGCCCGTCCGCCTCACAGTCCGGCCCCGCGCGCACCGTCCCGATCCACCGCCGCACCGAGGCCCGCCGAACACAGGAGGAGGAACGACGGTCCATGAGGACCGTGCTCGGGCGGGAGTACCGGTGCTCGTGTGCTCGTTCAGAACATGCTCGCCCGGATGACGCGGCCATCGCGGAGGACGAGGTTCACCCGGGCGTCGTTGTGGTCCGCCGTGGCCGCGAAGACCCGGTCGTCCTCGGCGATGATGCGGAGGACGTGACCGGCGGCGGTCTCCAGGGCCGTCACCTCGGTCAGGGACAGGCCGAGGAGGTCGGGGCGGTCGCGAGCGGCCCGGGAGCTGAACCAGGGGTCGGACTGGGGATCGTACGGGCTCATGGACGGCTCACCTTCGCTCTGGCCCGGCGATCTCGCCAAGCGGATTCCGCGGGGCGGCTCCTCGACCCGGCCGGAGGCCGCGGAGCCGTCGTCACCTCGGGGTGCGCCGGCCAGGGCGCCGTCGCACGGCCGCGGTCGCGCTACTGCGCGCCGGTGCCGCGATCGTGCTCATCGGTGTCCCGACCGAGGCGCGCCTACCGATGGTCTCTCCTTTCGCTCGGCCGAGGAAGGGCGGACTGCGCGGCACCGCGTCGGCGGCGGACAAGCCCTTTCAAGGCTCGTCAGGGGCGGGGCGGTGGAAGGTGGTGCGGTAGGCGCTGGGGCGTTGGCCGGTGTGTTCGGCGAAGAGGGCGGCGAAGGTGGCGGGGTCGCGGTAGCCGACCGCGGCGGAGATGGCGGCGACGGTGTGGTCGGTGGTTTCGAGGAGGTGGCGGGCGCGGCGGACGCGCGCGGACTGCAGGTGTTCGAGGGGGCTCCGGCCGGTCTCGGCGGCGAAACGGCGCAGCAGGGTGCGGGTGCTGACGTTGAACGTGTCCGCCAGGACGGTGAGGTCGTACCGGGTGGTGAGGTGCTGGTCCAGCCACCGCATGACCCTGCGGGAGAAGTCGTTTCCGGGCTGCGGGAGGAGGCGGGCGTCGACGTACGGGGTCTGGGAGGACCGTGCGTCGTCGAGGAGCGCGATCCGTGCGGTCGCTCGGGCGACGGCCGCGCCGCTGTGCCGGCGGATCAGGTCGAGTGCGAAGTCGTACATGGCGCTGAAGGCCGCGGTCGTCGTCACGCCCCGGTCGGTGACGACCAGGAGTTCGGGCCGGACGTCGGCGTCCGGGCAGTGCCCGGCCAGGTCTTCGGCGAGGAGCCACGCGGTCGTGGCCCGGCGGCCCTGGAGGAGCCCGGCCTCGGCGAGCAGGAACGCGCCGACGCAGATCGAGACGACCGCTCCGCCCGCGGCGGCGTGCGCGCGGATCGCCGCGATTTCGGGGGCGAGGGGCGCGAGTCTCGCTTCGACGTCGAGGCCCGGCAGGAGTTCGAACCCCGGCACGACGAGGACGTCGACCTCGCGCAGCGGTGTGACGGCCAGCGCCGTGCCGCCCGAGGCCACGACGCGACGGCGCGGTGAGACGACCGATACCTCGTATCCGGCGTGGTCCGGGCCGGCGACGTGCGCGGCCATGGTCAGGAGGTCGGGCACACCGAACACCTCTGACGCGAAGCATCCCGGATACGCCAGGACACCGACCCGCAATGCGCTCACCCTCGCCTCCTTTGGCGAGATCACCCTCGCATATGGCGATCCAGCCCGTCGCCCAGGGCCGGCGCGTCGGTCCACACTGCCGCCATGAACGCTGCCAACGAACGCTTCGACGACCCGATCACCGACTTCACCCGCCGACTCGTGGACGTGGAGGGGGTGGCGAAGACGGTGTACACCGCCGGTTCCGGCCCGGCCGTCGTACTGATGCCGGAGATGCCCGGTATTAGCCCTGACGTCCTTCGGCTGGCGCGGTGGATACGGGACGCGGGCTTCACCGTCCACGTCCCCTCGCTCTTCGGGGCCGACGGCGCCCATCCTACGGCCGAGGGCGGTACGGAGGTCATGCGTCGCGCGTGCGTCAGCGCCGAGTTCCGCGCCTTCGCCGGCGGCGGCACCAGCCCCGTCACGACGTGGCTCCGCGGGCTCGCGCGCCAGGCCCACGCCGCCTGCGGCGGTCCGGGCGTCGGCGCGGTCGGCCTGTGCTTCACCGGGAACTTCGCCCTCACCATGATGCTGGAGCCCGCCGTGATCGCCTCGGTCGTCAACCACCCGTCCCTGCCGCTGGACGACCCCGCCGCGCTCGAACTCGGCGACGCGGACGCCCGCGAGGTCGCCGCACGCATCTCTCGCGACGGCCTCAAGGTGCTCGCCTACCGTTTCGACAACGACCGATGGTGCACCGGCCGACGCTTCGCCGCCTACCGAGCGCTCCTCGGCGACGCCTTCGACGGCCGCGTCCTCGCGGGAGACTCCGCCAATCCCGGGCCGCCCCCCTTCTTCCGCGACGTCGTCGCCTCCCCCCACAGCGTCGTCACCGCCCACTTCGTCGACGAGGACGGCCACCCCACGGCGCAGGCCAGAGACGAGATCCTCGCCTACCTCACCGACCGCCTGATCACCCCGGCCTCCGAAGAGGCGACCGCCCACTGACCCCGCAGGAGGACCGACATGCCGCGCGGGCCCAGTCCGGAAACCCGCCCCCACCACGGGCGTCGGACCCGCTGCATGGCCGGCCGGGCGCCCGATGGGCGTGCGGTACCGGGCGGCGGACCACACCTCGCGCACGAGGCTTCACGACCTGCGGGAGCGGCGGACGGAGACGATCGACCACCGGGAAGCCCCGCGGGAGAGCGTCGACGCCTTTCCAACGAGTACGACGCGCCACACCACCTGAAGGATGGGTGAGGAAGGCAGGAGCGAAAGGAGGAGAAAGGGAGCCGGGAGGGCGTCAGCGCAGGAGGTCGGCTTGGTGCAGGTGGTCGAAGATGATCTGGTCGACGGGGGAGACCCGGTCCCGGTCCCGGTAGGAGAGCCAGACGACCTCGACGATCTCGCTGCTGGCGACGGGACTGCCGACATGCTCGGCGGTGTAGCAGGTCATCCGCACCACGACACCGGAGGAGTGGCCGTGTGCCTGCGCCTCGAAGACGCCGACGAGCCCGGCGGTGTCCGGAAGGATCTTGACCGAGAGCTCTTCCTCGACCTCGCGCACGAGGGTGTCCAGGTCGCTCTCACCGGGCTCCCGCTTCCCCCCGGGCAGGTAGTACACGTCCTTACCGCGCGACCGCGTACTGAGAACTCGCCCCCCGTCCAGGCGAATCCAGGCGATCTTGTCAACGATCGGCTGCACAGAGCCTCCTCCCTTTCGGCTTCCGCGCACCCTAGCCGGGCCCGGGTAAAGGCCGCACCAGAACGAACAAAGGAAGCCCCCGGCGATGTGCACTTCGACTCCCACACCCGGGCTCACCACCGCCCATCTCCACCCACAGGGGCCGCGACCGAGCCCCACCAGATGATCGCCCCGTCCAGCGGCTCCGCTGATCCCTTCAGGGCGCCTTGCAGACCACCGGCCGAGAGAAGCCCCCATCGAACGTGCCGCTCAATGCCCGGCCATCGTCCCCGACGGGGGCCATTGCCCTGGCAAAGATTGCGCGAGTCCTGAGAGCTGGTCCCCCTTTCAGGGGAACCTTCACTTGCCGCGTCCCGACGCCGCGCGTGCAAAGGCTCCTGGACACCACCTTCTGCCCGCGCATCGGTGGCGCGCGCGCTCGTCCCGCTCCTGCTCCGGACCGGTCCGAGATCCGCCACAAGGTCGTAGACCGCGGGCGCGGATCAAGAACGATTCCATCTCGGTCGGCGGTGATGAAGATCGAATATTGGGCCGCCCTAAGGCCCTGGCGTAAGGCGCAGGTCTTTCACTGAAAGCGAGTGGTTGCGTACAGATGCGGGAATTGCGAGGCCGGAGGGAGGCAGGGGAACAATTGTGGTTCCACCGAAATCTATATGGGTGGTTTTTGGTCATGGGGTGGGGACAGGTGGCGCAGATACGTCATCCGAGAGCGGGATTGATCTTGTGGGGCGGGTGCGCATGGTGGAGGGGGAGTCATACCCGTAGGAGGGTCGATTCCGGCTTCCCGACCTGGACTTCTGAGGAGGTTTCGGCAACGAATGGGAAACGGGGCTGCGGGGGTGGCCGGATGGTGCCAGGATGAGAGTTTCGCTGATCGGCTAGGGGTTCAGGAGCGGGGAATGCAGGCGAACGAGACGACGCTGAGGGATCTCCTGGAAGGACAGAAGCAGCTCCAGATCCCGCTCTACCAACGTCGATACGCCTGGGAGACCCGGCAGCTCACCCAGTTGTGGACCGACATGGTCGGGGTGGCCGACGGCCAGGTCGCATCCCACTTCCTCGGGGCCGTCGTGCTCGCGCCCAGCCAGAAGAGCACCCCGCAGTTCGGCCAGTGGACCGTGGTCGACGGGCAGCAGCGCCTCACCACGCTGGTGATCGCGCTGTGCGCGCTTCGCGACCACCTCGCGCCGGAGCGGCCCGAGGTCAAGGAGCAGCTGGACTTCCTGTTCCTGACGAACAAGTTCAAGCAGGGCGACCTGTTCTTCAAGCTCCTGCCGACCCAGTCGGACAGGCAGGCGTTCAAGGCGTGCGTCGAAGGCGGGCACGCTGAAGCGCTGTCCGGTCATGTCGGCACGGCCTACCAGTTCTTTCGCAATCGCTTCCAGCAAGCGGACGACCCCGCGATACCGGACTCGGTGTCCCGCTTCGAAGAGGTCGTCCTCGACCGGCTGAGCCTGGTCAACATCGGGGTGGACAAGGACGACAACGCCTTCCGCATCTTCGAGTCGATCAACAACACCGGAATGCGGCTGAACCAGGTCGACCTCATCCGCAACTACGTCTTCATGTGCCTGCCCAATCGGGGTGAGCACGTCTACGCCAAGTACTGGCGCCCCATGCAGGAGCTGCTGGCCGATCCCAAGGCACTCGACCAGTTGATGTTCCTGGTCCTGGTCCTGCGCCAAGGGGACAAGGCCAAGCACACTGACGTCTACCGCGGGCACCAGGAGATCCTCGAGCAGATCTCCGATGATGAGGAGAAGGTCGAGGCCTACGCTGCGGACCTCTACACGAGGGCCAAGCACCTGAAGACGATCCTCGATCCGTCGCGGGAGGGCGAAGCCGTCCGCGACCATCTCCGCTTCCTGAAGGAGTGGGAGGCCCAGACCACCTATCCGGTGATCATGCGGGTGCTGGAGCTCCGGGAGTCGGGCGAGGCCACAGACGGGGACCTCGCCCAGGCCCTGTCCTACCTGGAGAGCTTCCTCGTCCGCAGGATGATCGCCTCGATGCCGACGAACAACCTCAACCGCATCTTCATGCGCCTGACGCCCTTGCTGGACGGTGAGGACAGGGTGCAGGACATCATCCGCCAGGAACTCTCGGCCCAGCAGCGCTGGGTCACCGACACCGAACTCCGCGAGGCCGTCAGGACCAAGCCGTTCTACATCGCGGGCCGCGGGCACCAGAAGAAGCTGGTCCTGCGACGTCTGGAACAGGCCCTCGGCGGCAAGGAGAAGGTCGATCTCGACGGCACGACGATCGAGCACGTGCTGCCCCAGCACCTCACAGACTCCTGGAAGCGCCAGCTCTCCGAGGACGGCGAGGACGCGCGCGATCTGCACGCCGCCCTCGTGCACACCTTGGGCAACCTGACGCTCACCGGCTACAACTCGGAGCTGGGCGACGCGCCGTACGAGGACAAGCGGGAGCAGCTCCTCCAGACCAGCATCGAACTCACCAAGAGCGTCACGATGCACGAGGTGTGGGGCCGGCGTCAGATCCTCCAGCGCGCGGACCTGATTGCCGACCTGGCGATCGGCCTGTGGCCGGGCCCGCTGGAGGCCGAGCAGGACAAGGCCCCCAGTAAAGACTGGACCTTGCTGGGCGACGCCGTCGCCATTCTGGAGCCAGGCTCCTGGACTTCTTACAACGATCTCGCCCAGCTGGTCGGCACCGCCCCTCAGCCGCTGGCCGGGTTCATAGCCAACGCCGTCCTGCCCGGCGCCCACAGGGTGCTCACCGCATCCGGTCAGATCTCCGCCGGCTTCCGGTGGGCCGACCGCAGCGACCGTCGTGACGTGCGCGAGGTACTGCTCGCCGAGGGACTGACCTTCGACGAAAAGGGCCAAGCCGACCCGGCTCGACGCCTGTCGGCGGCCGAACTGGCGCAGCGCCTCGACCTCCCGGGAGCCGAGGACTTCGCAGAGCCGGACCCGGTCCACGTGGATCCCTCGCAGATGGAGAAGTGGGAGCTGCGCTATCACCGCCAGCTCGCCGCCCGCTCCGGTCCCGCCGTCGCGGGGACGGTGAGTGCACTTCTCGACCACTGCCGGGACCATGGCTACAAGCTGACCTTCGGCACGGCCCCGACGCTGGGCCGGTGCACTCCGGTGATCAAGCACAAGGGCGTCGACTACTGGCTGCTCAACCTGTACCCCGAGACCGCCGACGTAGCCTTCAACGCGCTCGCCAAGCGCCCTCTTTTCGACGACCTGGAGATTCGCGAAGAGATCCGGCAGTACCTGAACACCGCGCCCGGCATCGACCTTCCCGCGTCGAAGGTGAGCCTCTTCCCGAGCTTCCCGTGCTCGGTGCTGGCCGACCCGGGGGCCTGGGACACCGTCGTCGCGGTTCTGGACTGGTTCGCCCATCGGGTTTCGCTGATCGAATGAGAGTGTGCGGCCGGGCAGCCGAGCACAGGCAGCATGTAGTGGGGCACGACGAGGAGCAGGGCGAAGCGTGGACGTTTCCGGGTCCATCAGGATGGATTGCTTCGAGAGTGATTGAGCCTTCTTTTACGGCCCGAGATCACTCCGGCATCCTGACGCCTGCTTTGCGGTGTTTATGCCGAGGTGAACGAGGAGGACTCACGCCTAATGGCGTGAGTCCTCCTCGGCGCTTCTGCTACCAGTGCTCCGGCCTTGAGGCGGGGGTGAAGGGCCGCTGCGAGGTCCGGGCCGTTCAAGCCCCGGGCGCGCGGCCGCTATGGGCCGACGTTCTGCTGCTCGATGTGCTGGCGCAGGAGGCTGACCGGCGCGCCACCGACCGATCTGGCGTAGCAGGAAGTCGGCCGGAGCCGATTGCCGCGGTGGTGGTGGCGGGTGAGTTCGGGGAGCTCTTGCCGGATCCTGCGGGACGATGCCCTCTTTCAGGGAGTTGGCCAGGCGTGGCAGGGCGATTTTGGGAGGGGGTTCACCAGCAGGTGGACGTGGTCGTCGTTCTCGTTGGACTCGGTCGGCTCGACTTCGAGGTCAGCACACATGTCGCACTGAAAGTGCCGATGTCGACACAGTGGGTGGCTGTTGTGTGGGAGGGTCGGGGGTGTGCAGCTCCGTTATGCCTTCCGCCTCTACCCGACCGCAGGTCAGTGCCGGTCGTTGGCGAGTGCGTTCGGGTGTGCGCGGACGGTCTATAACGACGGGTTGCGCGCACGGGAGACCGCACGTGCGCAAGGGTTGCCGTTCCCCAAGGCCGGGGACTTGTCGAGGGCGTTGATCACGGAGGCGAAGAGGACTCCGGAGCGTGCGTGGCTGTGCGAGGTGTCGGTGGTGGTGTTGCAGCAGGCCTTGCGGGATCTGGATGCGGCCTGGCGGAATTTTTTCGACGGCTTGGCGGGGAAGCGTCCGCGTATGGGAGTGCCTCGGTACCGGTCGCGGAAGGATTCCCGTCAGTCGGTGCGGTTCACCGCGAACGCCCGCTGGCAGATCACGCCCGGCCGGAAACTCCGGCTCCCGAAGATCGGGGACGTGACGGTGAAGTGGTCGCGGAGCCTACCGTGCGTGCCATCGTCGGTGACGGTGATCAAGGACGCGGCAGGCCGGTACTTCGCGTCGTTCGTGGTCGAGACCTCATCCGAGCCGTTGCCGGAGACCAACGCTGTGATCGGGATCGACCTCGGCTTGGCGCATTTCGCGGTCCTGTCGGACGGCACGAAGATCGACAGCCCGCGTTTCCTGCGCCGCGCGGAGAAGAGGCTCCGGCGTGCTCAGAGGAGTCTGACCCGCAAGGAGAGGGGTTCGAAGAACAGGGCGAAGGCGCGGGTGAAGGTCGCCCGGGCGCACGCCAAGGTCGCCGATGCGCGCCGCGATTTTCACCACAGGTTGTCCACTGGGCTGGTCCGCGAGAACCAAGCGGTCGCTGTGGAGGACCTGGCGGTGAAGGGCCTCGCCCGCACCCGCCTGGCGAAGTCCGTGCACGACGCGGGCTGGTCGCAGTTCGTGAACATGCTGGAGTACAAGGCCGCCCTGTACGGCCGGACCCTGATCCGGATCGGCCGGTTCGAGCCGACCTCGCAGATCTGCTCGGTGTGCGGGGTGAAGGATGGCCCCAAACCCCTCAACATCCGGGAATGGGAGTGCCCGCGCTGCGGGAGCGTCCATGACCGGGACATCAACGCGGCGATCAACATCGCCCAGGCCGCCGGGCTGGCGGTGACAGCCTGTGGAGCGCAGGTAAGACCGGGACTCGTCCCGGCGCAGCGCGGAGAAGCAGGAACCCGCTCCAAACTGACACCCGCGTGGTGATGCCGGGGGCCAGGGCGCCGCTCATGTAGGCGACGATCGCGTCGCGGCCGGAGAAGCGCAGCGGGCCCTCGCCGACGTGGGAGCCGTAGTCGGCGGTGGCGTCGGGGGCGAGGGTGTCGGCGAACTCGTCCCACAGTTTCAGGTCGAGGGTGCGCAGGTACCGGTACTTGAGGCGCTGGATCTCCTCCACCGCCGCCAGGCGGGCTGTTGTCGCGTCCATGGACGGCAAACTAGAACGTGTTCTTGTTCGAGGCAAGGCCCTCGCGTCACGGGTCGATCCGCCGCGCGGGGGAGGGCGGAGATGGCTCGCACCGGCGATGTCCGGGAGGGGGCTCCCGGGCGAGGATCCGAGGCATGAACAAGAACCTGGTCTTCATCGCCGCGCCGCTGCTCACCGTCGTCTACGGGGTCATCAGGCTGCTCGACGGACGGGACGGCGAGCGCGGCCCCGGGCTCGCCTGGACGTCCGGGCACCTCGCCTTCCTCGTCGGGGTCGGGCTCTTCGCGGTCGCGCTGTGGGAGATGCGCAGGAGGGCGGGGAGCGGCACCCTGGCCACCGCGACGGCCGTCGTGGCGCTCGTCGGCGCCGGTTGCCTGGTCGCGCAGTTCGGGATCGACATCGTCGTCGGAGCCCTCGCGGAGGACCACGCGGCCATGGGGTCGATGTCCGAGACGGTGTCGGGGGTGCCCGGCGTCGAGCTCGCCGTCTACGCGCTGGGTCCGATCCTCTTCTACGTCGGGCTGATGGTCGCGGCCTGCCACCTCGCCGCCGTCGGCGAACTGCCCGCGTGGGGCGCGGGGCTCGTCGTGCTCAGCGTGCTGACGGCCTTCGCCGGGAACGACCTGATCCCGGTCGCCGGCCTGCTGCTGGCGGCCGGGCTGGCTCCGCTCGCCCGGAGCCCGCGCGGGTCCGTCACCCTCGCCGCCTGATCGCCCGATCCATGACGACTGTGGCAGAATCCGGCGCCGTGTTCGCTTCCACGCTCTTCGACCGGGCGCGTCGCCTGGCGGGGTCGCCGTGGGCGGACGCGGCGCTCGCCCTCGTGCTGGCCGCCGCGCAGGTCGCGCCGCTGCTGACCAAGACCAGCGAGTCGGGGGCGCCCTGGCACTGGTGGGGGTACGCGGCTGCGATAGGCGCGTCGCTGCCTATCGCAGCACGAAAGCGGGCTCCTGTGCTGGTGCTCCTGGTTTCCATCGCCTTCTCCGCGTCGTACGACCTCATCGAGCCGCTCGCGCCCCAGCCGCTCTGGTACGGCGTCCTGGTCGCGCTGTACGGGATCGCCGCCCTGTGCCCGACGAAGGTGCGGCTGACGGTCTTCGCCGTCGTCTGCGGGGTGGGGATGCTCACCGTGGGCTCGGCGGACACGGCGGCCCGGGGCATCGTCATGTACGTCGCGGCGTACGCGCTCGGGAGGGCCGCGGCGGGAAACCGCGCGCAGGCCGAGGCACTGGAGGAACGTGCCGTCAGGCTCGAACGGGACCGTCTGGTGGACGCCGAGCGCGCGGCCGAGCGCGAACGCGCGCGGATAGCCCGGGACATGCACGACGTGCTCGCCCACTCGATCAGCCTCATGGTCGTCCAGGCCGAGGCGGGCGCGGCCGTGGTGGAGGCGTCGCCGGGGCGCGCGGAAGGAGCCTTCGAGGCCATCGCGGGCACCGGCCGCGACGCGCTGGACCAGCTCCGCCGGATGCTGTCGGTCCTCAAGGACACCGCGGAGAGCCGCGCGCCGCAGCCGACCGTCGGGGACGTGCCCGCGCTCGCCGACCGGGTCCGCGGCGCCGGACTGGAGGCCGTCTGCGCGGTCGAGGGCGAGCCGCGCGCCCTGCCCGCCGACTGCGGTGTCGCGGCCTACCGGATCGTTCAGGAAGCGCTGACGAACGCGGTCAAGCACGCCGGGGCGGCCC
The DNA here is from genome assembly GCF_003751225.1 of Actinocorallia herbida. NCBI lineage: Bacteria > Bacillati > Actinomycetota > Actinomycetes > Streptosporangiales > Thermomonosporaceae > Actinocorallia > Actinocorallia herbida. Next base: position 6,338,387 of record NZ_RJKE01000001.1, on the reverse strand, counting down.
GCGCCGAGGTACTGCTGCTTTGGCACGACGACGCGCTGGAACTGCGCGTCAGGGACGACGGCAGGGGTGTGCCGAGCGCGCTCCCTTCGGGCGGGCACGGGCTGATCGGCGTCCGGGAGCGGGCCGCGGCCTGCGGCGGCACCGCGACCGCCGGGCCGCGCGCCGACGGCCTTCCGGGATTCGAGGTGAGCGCGCGGCTGCCCCTCGCCGCGCGGGACGAGAGGACGGCGGCACGGTGATCCGCGTAGTGGTGGCCGACGACCAGGAACTGGTCCGCGCGGGGTTCGCGATGATCCTCGACACGCAGCCGGACATCGAGGTGGTCGCCGAGGCCGCTGACGGGTTCGCGGCGATCGGGGCGACCCGGGAGCATGCGCCCGAGGTCGTCCTCCTCGACATACGGATGCCCGGCATGGATGGAATCGAGGCCGCGCGGGTCATCTGTGCGGAGACATCCTCGAAGGTGGTGATCCTTACGACCTTCGACCAGGACGACTACCTCTTCGACGCGTTGCGCGCCGGAGCCAGCGGGTTCCTTCTGAAGGACGTGCGCCGTGACGACCTCGTCCACGCCGTACGCGCGGTCGCCTCGGGGGACTCCCTTCTGGCCCCGTCCGTCACCCGTACTCTCATCGCCGCCTTCGCCTCCGGGGCCGCGGCCCTGCCTCCCCAGACGTCACGCCTCGACGTCCTGACGGCCAGGGAGACCGAGATCCTCCGCCTCCTCGGCACCGGCCGGTCCAATGCCGAGATCGCCGCCGCTCTGGTCGTCAGCGAGCACACCGTGAAGACGCACGTCAGCAACGTCCTCGCCAAACTCTCCCTCCGCGACCGCGTCCAAGCCGTCATCGCCGCCTACGAGACCGGCCTCATCCACCCCGGCACCCGCCCGGCCTGACCCGGATCGGCGTGCTCCGAGGGCAGCCCGCGGCCGAATCGTGATCGGCGGCGCCGCCGACCGCGCGAAGACACGCTATGCGCCGGTGAGGTGCGGGCGATTCCGCATCCCGCCGACGGTGAATATCGCGGTGCCGAGCGCGGAACGGGTCGGCCGTGATCTTTCGGAGAAGGAGGTGCGCGGTCGAGATCCCGCGCCGCGCCCCGGTCCGCGGAGGCGCGGCGCCTTCGACGGGTCAGGGGATCCGCGCGGACACCGTCTGGACGACGAGGGGGCTGATGTCGTCGCGCCAGGCGAAGTCGGCGGGGGCGTACCGGCCTTCGAAGGCGACGGTCGTGTGGCCGCCGACGCGGAACATGACGGGGCCCTTGCGGCACACCCACACGGTGTCGAAGAGGGCGCTGAGCCCGCACGCGTCGGCGCCGTGCGCGCCCTGTTCGGTGCCGACGGAGGGGGCGAACCGGGTGTAGTAGCGCTCGATGAGGTCGGGGTGGGCGATCGCTTGGATCTCCACCCAGAGCCGGGTGCTCTGGTAGGTCTCTCCGGGCAGGCGCATCGCGTAGATGCAGCGGCCGTCGAACGCCGTGGCGTCGTCGGACGAGCCAGGGTCCGCCGCGAACTCGGCGGGGGAGACGCCGGTCACCGACACGGTCCCCGAGGCGATCTCCTCGGCCTCCGGCAGGATCGCCAGGACGTCGTCCTGCGTGACGAGGCGGCAGGCGCTCGGCCACTCCCGTGCCGGGAGCACCTCGTCCTTGTCGAACGAGGGAAGGGCCAGAGCCTGCCCCGGAGGGGCCGCCGCGCCGATCTCGACCTCGCCTTCCGCGAGCGGCCCGCCGTCCCGGTAGAGGAACGCGGCCGACCCGAGCGCGATGACCGCGATCACCAGCGTGACGATGACGAGTGCCGCGCACCCCGGAGGCCGACGTATCTTCCGCATCGGTCGATTGTGGTGCACTCCGTGGCGGAAAGGAGGACCCGGTCATCTCGTCCGGCGACGCGCGGCCGCACCGCGCCGTGTCATCGTGGCCTCCGCCCTCCGTTCTTCGCCCTAGGTTGGACCCTTGCGCAGCGACCCCGGGAGGACCGCATGACCGCACCCGTGCCCTTCGACGCGGAAGCCGAGTTCGACAGGCAGATGGCCGTCCTCGTCGAGCACGGATATCCCGAGGGGGCGGGGCTCGATCCCGAGGGGTTCACTGCGCTGCTCGAGCCCCTGCGCGGCTCGGTCCGGACGGCGACGGCACCCGATCCCGAGGGCGGCACGGTGCCCTTTGTTCTGGTCGTCACGCGGGAAGTCGTCCCGATCGAGTGGGCGATGCCCAGAACGTCCCTGCCGCGGAAGCGGGGTCCCGGCAAGCCGGGATTCGTCGACAGGTCCTTCGAGCCCGGCTCGATCGAGCGGTTCGTTCCGATCGACGGGGTCGAGTTGCCCGATGCTCGCGCCTACCTTCTGCTCGATGTGGAGCGGGGCGAGGAGTTCTGTAACGCGGTCCCCGAGGACGCCATGGCCGTCATCGTTGACAGGGGTCGCACCCTCCTCACCCTCGAGGAGGGGATCGCGCTGATCACGCAGTTCCCCGGCGTCCTCGTGAAGAACAAGTGTTTCTCTCTGGGGGCCTCGCGCTGCGGGGACCGGCGTGTGCCCGCCCTGTGGATCAGCGGGAACGCGCCGAAGCTCGGCTGGTGCTGGGCGGGCAACCCGCACACCTGGCTCGGTATGGCCTCGGCGTCGGGCCGCGCCGCGCGCTAGGGACGTGCCGGCCTGATCCGCGTGCGGAGCAGGCAGAACTCGTTGCCTTCCGGATCGGCGAGGACGAACCAGGACTCTTCGCCGGTCTGCCCGACGTCCGCGCGCGTCGCCCCCAGCTCCAGGAGGCGTTCCAGCTCGGCGTCCTGGTCGCGGTCGGTCGGGCTGACGTCCCAGTGCAGCCGCAGCCGCCCGCGCTTGGGCTCCCGGGTCGGCGAGAAGATGATCGTCGGCGCGATACCGCCGAACCCTTCCGGTGGGCCGATCTCCACGCCGCCCTCCTCCCGGTCCAGCACGGTGTAGCCCAGCACCGCGCACCAGAACCCGGCGAGCAGTTCGGGGTCCCGGCAATCGAGGATGAGTTCGCTCAGACGGCATCCCATGAGGCCTTGTCTCCCTACTCCGGTTTCGTCCGACGGAGCGGGCATACCGGTCTCCCGGCCGGTCAAACCCGGTGGGCCCTAGGACTCGGAACGGTCGGGGATCTCCTCGGGTTTGTACCTGGGGAGGCGGCTTGCGGGGAGGATGGCGAGGGCGCTGACGCCGGCGAGCGCGAGGAGGCCGAGGCGGAGGGTGTTCAGGCGGGCGTCGGTGTTGACGCGCACCGCGGCGGTGACCTGTGCCGGGGTGGCGTCGGTGGCGGAGAGGACCTCGCGCAACCGGTCGTTGCGGACGAAGTTCACCCGGTCGAGGTCGACCTGGGAGACGAGCGTGTCGGGCAGCTTCGGGTGCGCGGCGACGGCCAGGGCGACGTTCGTGCCCAGGACCGCGACGAGGACCGCGCCCGCGACGGCCGTGCCGAGGGCGGAGGCGAGGTTCTGGGTCGTGCCGCGGATCGAGCCGACGTCGCCCGCGAGCTCCTTCGGGGCGGCGCTGACCAGGACGTTGAAGACCAGCGTGACCAGGGCGCCCTGGCCGAGGCCGAAGAGGATGAGGCCGAGGATCGTCGGGAGGGTCTCCCAGTTGTTGGTGACGACGAACGACAGCCAGAGGAGCGCGGCGGTCGTCAGGCCGAAGGCCCACATGCCGATCGTGCGCGGCGGGTACCTGCGGTACAGCCGCACGATGAGCGTCGCGGTCACGAACACGGTGATGTTGAACGGCATCATCGCGAGGGCGGTGTCGAACGGGGTCCGGCCCTGCACGATCTGGGTGTAGAGCGGGATCGTGAAGTTGACCGCGGCCTCCATCGCGACGATGACGAACATCGCGTAGACGGCGGCGCGCTCCTGCGGGGAGCCGAGGACGGACAGGTCGACGAGCGGCACCTTGCCCTGGGCCGTGCGGCGCCGGGTCCACAGGAAGAACGCCTGCCCGAGCACGATCCCGATCACGATGAGGATCGGTGCGGGGGACACCGGCCCGAAGGAGAACGGCGCGTCCGGTTCGGCGCGCAGGCCGCCCCAGCCCTCGATGTTGTTGAAGCCGAGGGTCAGGCACACGACGCCCAGGCCGATGAGGATCGCGGCGACCACGTCGATCTCGATCCCGGGGTCGCCCGCGTCGGAGCGCAGTCTCAGGCTCAGCACGAGCACGATGGCGGCGACGGCGATCAGGATCGCGAACACGGGCCGCCAGCCGACGAGCGTGCCGAGCGCGCCGCCGAGGAAGAACGCGGTGACGCCCGAGATCGCGCGGGCGGACCCGAGCGACCCGATCGCCGTCTCCTGCTGCGCGCCGCGGTAGTTCTCCGCGATGAGCGCGACCAGCGACGGCACGATCATCGCCGCGGACGCCCCGGCCAGCGCCTGCGCGGCGATGACCCAGCCGATGGACGGCGCGAGCACCATGATGATCTCGGCGACCGCGAAGAGGGCCACGACGGTCCGGTAGATCCGCACCCAGCCGAAGCGCTGGCCGAGTTTGGCGCCGACCATCACCAGCGCGGCGACCGCGAGCCCGTAGACGACGATCGCGGTGCTCACCGCGGTCGGCGGCACGCCGAACTCCTCGACCATGCCGCCGATGGAGACGGGCAGCGCGGCGACGTTGAACGACATCAGGACCTGGGCGAGGAACAGCCCGATCATCGGCGCCCATGAGGTGCGGTGCGCGGCGGCCGGCGCGTTCGTCGCGGTGCTCATGCTTGGTCCCGTTCTGTCCCGCGGCCCGCGCTCCGGTGCGCGGCGGAGGCGAAGACGTTGAGTCCGAGGCTTCTGGACAGGAAGGCGGTCGCGCGCTGGCCGCGCACGCTGTTGCCCGCCGGGTCGAGCGGCGGCGAGAAGGTGCCGATGCCCGCCTTGCCGGGCGACACGGTGACGATGCCGCCGGAGACGCCGGACTTGCCCGGCAGGCCGATCTCGAACAGCCACTCCCCGGACCGCTCGTACAGGCCGGTCGCCGCCAGGACGGCGAGGGTGTCCCGGCACACGTCCGCGGGCACGACGCGCTCGCCGGTGACGGGGTTGACGCCGCCGTCCGCGAGGGTCGCCCCCATGACGGCGAGGTCGTGCGCGTCGACCAGGAGGGCGCACTGCCGGGTGTAGACGTCGACGACGTTGAGGGGATTGCCCTCGATCCGGCCGTAGCTCTCCAGGAGCCGGGCGATCGCCTTGTTCCGCTGGTTCGTCGCCGATTCGGAGGCGTAGACGAGTCCGTCGACCTCCAGGGGGCGGCCCGCGAACGCGGACAGGCCGTCCACGATGAACGCCCACTTGGTCTCGGGATCGCCTCCGGGCGCGAGGGCGGTCGTCGCCAGCGCGCCCGCGTTGACCATCGGGTTCATCGGGTGGCCCTCGTTCAGCTCGACCGCGATGACCGAGTTGAACGGGAGGCCCGTGTTGTTGACGCCGACGCGCTCGAGCACCTCCTCGTGCCCGAGGGCCGCGCAGACCAGGGCGTAGACGAACGCCTTCGAGATCGACTGGATCGTGAACCTGTGCCGGGAGTCGCCCGCGTCGTGCGTGCCGCCGTCGACCTCGACCACCGCGACGCCGAACAGCGAGGGGTCGGCCGTCGCCAGCTCCGGGATGTAGTCGGCGACCTCGCCGTCGCGGAGGTCCCGCTCGCGGTCATGGGCGGCCAGGACGAGTGACTCGACGTCGTCCCGGCCGGGCAGCGCGCCGGTGGAGGCCCGCTGCGCCACGTCGTGCACGCCGAGATCCAAGTGGCACCTCCTTCTGCTCGGCCGCGTGCGGCGGTGATCAGGAGATTCTGCAAATGATCTCCACGTAAACGCGCGAAAGCCCCAAGCGGCGGCTCTGCCGGCCCGGCCGGGGCCGGTTGACCTGCGAAAACTTTGTCAGCACCCCCTTGCGCCCTCGGTTGAATTGGGGTTCAATTCTTCGTTGTAAGGATTGAAACCGGATTCAGAGCTTGAGGAGAGGGGTCCGCGTGCCCTACCGGCCGACGGAGGCGACCCGGCGCAACGCCGAGTTGAAGCGCGCGGGGTTCCTGCGCGCGGCCCGGGAGCTGGTGGCCGCGCGCGGCTTCGGCGCGGCGACGGTCGCGGCGATCGCGGCCGAGTGCGCGGCGAGCGTCGGGTCGGTCTACTCCTACTTCGACGGGCGCGAGGATCTGCTCGCCGAGGTGTTCCGGAGCGCGGCGGGGCACGAGCTCGAAGTCGTGCGCAAGGCGGTCGCGGAGGCGGGGCCCGGCGCCCCCGAACGGCTCGACGTGGTCATCCGCACCTTCGCCGGCCGCGCCCTGCGCGGCCGGCGGATGGCCTGGTCCCTGCTGTTCGAGCCGGTGACGCCCGCGGTGGAGGCCGAGAGGCTGGTCTACCGGAGGTCCTACACCGACCTCATCGCGGAGATCCTCCGCGACGGCGTCGCCACCCGCGCCTTCGCCGCCCAGGACACGACCCTCGCCGCCTCCGCGGTGCTGGGCGCGATCTCCGAGGCGCTCATCGGCGGCCTGCGCCCGTCGGACGGGGACGAGCCCGCCCCGTCCCCGGACGGAGCCGCGATCGTCGAAGGCATCCGCCTGTTCTGTTTCCGGGCTCTCGGCACCGAGGAGACGCTGTGACCACCACCCACGAAGTCGTCAACCAGGCACCCCCGCGCATCGACGTGAACGAGTACCTGACCAACCAGGCGCTGGTCGAGGCCGTCAAGCGGTACGACGCGCAGTGGGCGGCCGGGGACCTCGACGGCGTGGGCGTCCTCGTCGGCCGGGCCGACTTCCAGCGGGACGCCGAACTCGCCAACACGATCACCCCCGTGTTCAACGGCCACGACCGCTGGGGCCACCGGGTCGACGCCGTCGACTTCCACCCGGCCTACCACCGCATCATCGGCACCGCGATCGAGCACGGCGCGCACACGTCGTGCTGGGCCGACCCGCGGCCCGGCGCGCACGTGGCCCGCGCCGCGACGTTCATGCTGTTCGCCCAGATCGAGCCGGGCCACGCCTGCCCGGTGAGCATGACGCACGCGGTCGTCCCGTCGCTCGCCTTCGCCCCCGGGCTGGCCGAGCAGTGGATCCCGCGCGTGTACTCCCGCGTCTACGACCCCGAGCTGCGCGACCCGGCGACCAAGCAGGGCGCGATCTTCGGCATGGCCATGACGGAGAAGCAGGGCGGCTCCGACGTCCGCGCCAACACCACCCGCGCGGTGGACGCCGGCGACGGCACCTACCGGCTCACCGGCCACAAGTGGTTCTGCTCCGCGCCGCAGTCCGACGCGTTCCTCGTGCTCGCGCAGGCTCCCGGCGGGCTCTCGTGCTTCCTCGTCCCGCGCGTCCTGCCCGGCGGCGACCGCAACGTGTTCCGCATCCAGCGGCTCAAGGACAAGCTCGGCAACAAGTCCAACGCCTCGTCCGAGATCGAGCTGGACGGCACCACGGGCTGGCTCGTCGGCGAGGAGGGGCGCGGCGTGCGGACCATCATCGAGATGGTCGGCCAGACCCGTCTGGACTGCGTGCTCGGCAGCACCGCGGGCATGCGCCAGTCCGTCGCGGAGGCCGCCTGGCACACCCGCCACCGCAGCGCGTTCGGCGCGACCCTGATCGACCAGCCCGCGATGACCGCGGTGATCGCCGACCTCCAGCTGGAGGCCGAGGCCGCCACCTGGACCGCGCTGCGCCTCGCCGCCGCCTACGACCGCGACGACGACGAGTCCGCCGCCTTCCGCCGCCTCGCCACGGCCGTCGCCAAGTACTGGGTCTGCAAGCGCGGCCCGAACCACGCCTACGAGGCGCTGGAGTGCCTGGGCGGCAACGGCTACACCGAGCAGTTCCCGCTGGCCCGCCGCTACCGCGAGCAGCCCGTCATGGCCGTGTGGGAGGGCTCAGGCAACGTCATCGCCCTCGACGTCCTGCGCGCGATGTCCCGGGAGCCGGACTCCGTCGAGGCGGTCGACCGTGAGCTCGCCTCGGCGCTCGGCCAGTACCCGGTCTACGACGCGCACATCGCCGAGACCCGCAGGCTCCTCGGCCGCGTCGCCAAGGATCCCGCCGCCGCTCCGGCACTGGCCCGCCGTGTCGTCGAGGCGCTGGCGCTCGGGCTCCAGGGCGCCGTCGTCATCAAGGAGGCCCCCGCGGCCGTCGCCGACGGGTTCGTCTCCGCCCGCCTCGGCGCGGACCGCAGCTTCGAGTACGGCGCGCTCGACCCGTCGCTGGACCTCGCCGCGATCGTCGCCCGCGCCTGACGCCTCGGGGCGCGCGCCCTCCCCGCCGGCGCGCGCCCGTTCCACCCCGATCCTGAAGGACCCCGCCATGCACCTCACCGCAGTCCTGGAGCGCGCCGCGCGCCGCGCACCCGCCAAGGCGGCACTGGTCACCGACGACCGGACCGTCACCTACGCCGAGCTGCTCGACCTCGCCCGCAGGGCCGCGACGGTGTTCCGCGACGCCGGCGTCGAGCCCGGCGACCGGGTCGCGGTGATGACGTTCAACACCCCGGGCTTCGTCGTCGCGGCGTTCGGAGCCTGGTTCGCCGGGGGCGTCCTCGTGCCGGTCAACCACAAGCTGACCGTCCCGGAGGCCCGGTACGCGATCGAGCACAGCGGCGCCGTCGTCGGCGTCGTCTCGGGTGAACTGGCCGGGACCGCCACCGCGGCGGGCCCGGACACCGCCTGGTTCACCACCGAGACGACCGTCGCGGGCCTGCCCGATTTCGACGCGTCGACGAGGGCGGCCGCGCCGATCGACGCCCCGGTCTCCGAGGACGAGGACGCCCCCGCGCAGTTCCTCTACACGTCCGGCACGACCAGCTCGCCGAAGGGCTGCGTGCACACCCACCGCACCATCTCGGCGGTGGGCCCGCTCATCACCAGCACCCTCGGGTTCACCCGCGATGAGCGGTTCCTGCTGGCGATGCCGATCTGGCACGCCGCGCCGCTCAACGACTGGCTGCTCACGATGGTGTTCCTCGGCGCGACCACGGTCCTCCAGCGCGAGTACGACCCCGTCGGCTTCCTGCGGTCGGTGGAGCGGCACAAGGTGACGGCGTTCTTCGGCGCGCCCATCGCCTACCTCGCGCCGGTGCAGCTCGCGCGGGCCGGGAGGCTGGCGCTCTCGGACTTCGACCTGTCGAGCGTCGACAAGTGGCTGTACGGGGGCGCGCCTCTCGGCGAGCAGGTGGCCCGCTCCCTGGTCGAGGCGTACGGGACCGACAGGTTCTTCCAGGTCTACGGCATGAGCGAGATGGGCCCCGTCGGCACCGCCCTCTACCCGCAGGAGCAGCTCACGAAGGCCGGGTCGATCGGACGCGGCGGTATGCCGGGCGTCGACCTTCGGGTCGTGGCCGCCGACGGCAAGGACGCCGGACCGGGCGGGACCGGCGAGATCTGGCTGCGCGCCGACACGAGGATGACCGGCTACCACGGCGACCCCGCGGCGACCGACGAGGCGTTCGCGGGCCCCTGGTTCCGCACCGGCGACGTCGCGAGGATCGACGAGGACGGCTTCCTGTTCATCGTCGACAGGCTGAAGGACGTCATCATCGTCGGCGGCGAGAACGTGCACTCCCAGGAGGTCGAGGAGGCCCTGCGCGGGCACGCGAGGATCACCGACGTGGCGGTCGTGGGCCGTCCGCACGCCGAGTGGGGCGAGACCGTCGTCGCGGTCTGCGTGACCGCGGATGGCGCGGACATCTCACTCGAGGAGGTCCGCGACTTCCTCGCCGACAAGATCGCCCGCTACAAGCTCCCGCGCGAGGCCGTCACCGTGGCCTCGCTCCCGCGCAACCCCTCGGGCAAGCTCACCAAGCACGTCATTCGTGACGGCCTGGTCAGGACCGGCGCCTGACCCGAGGCCCCGAGGGAGGCGCCCGAACCCCGGGGCGTCTCCTTCGGCGTCTCGACCGTGCCGACCGCTCGCGGATGCTCCGCCTGGTCTTCGTCTGCACCGGCCGTTGATCGGGTTGCGCGGGATGAAAGCGGCGGAAGGGCCTAAAGTGGGTGGAGGGTCTTCCCGGGGGCGGTTCCCGGGCGATCCTCGGATGAGGATCCCGGTGCGCTGATGAGCCGCGCGCCGGGGCGCGTCGTGCGGGGACGGTGGGAGAAGCGCGTTGAGGGCTGGAGGACGGGTGGAGCTGCTCGGGCGGGCCGAGATGTGCGCGACGCTGGACACGCTGCTCGACGCCGTCCGGGGCGGGCAGAGCAGGTCGCTGGTTCTGTACGGTGAGGCGGGCGTGGGCAAGTCGGCGCTCCTGGACTACCTGGCCGACCGGGCCGAAGGCTGCCGGATCCTGCGCGCCTCCGGCGTCGAGGCCGAGATGGAACTGGCCTTCGCCACCCTGCACCAGCTCTGCCTGCCCGTGATGAGCCACGTCTCCGCGCTGCCGGAGCCGCAGGCCGACGCGCTGGGCACGGCCTTCGGCCTGCGCGCCGGACCGCCTCCCGACCCCTTCCTCGTGTGCCTCGCCGCGCTGGGCCTGCTGGCCGCGGCGGCCGAGGAGAGCCCGCTCGTCTGCGTGATCGACGACGCCCAGTGGCTGGACGAGGCGTCGGCCAAGGTGCTCGCCTTCGTCTCGCGCCGCCTGTTCGTCGAGTCGGTCGCCTGCGTCTTCGCGCTCCGCGACGCGGGCCCGGGCGACGCCTTCGCCGGCCTTCCGGCGCTGGAGGTGCACGGGCTGGGCGACCGCCACGCGCGGACGCTGCTCAGCGCGCACCTGCCCGGCCCGATGGACGGGCGGGTGCGCGACCGGATCATCGCCGAGGCGCGCGGTAACCCCTTGGCCCTGATCGAACTGCCACGGGAGTCCTTCGCTCTGTCGGCGGGAGGCGGCCACGAGGACTCCAAGAGCCTTTCGGGCCGGCTGGAGAACGGCTTCAGGCGGCAGTGGGAGGAGCTGCCCGTCGAGACCCGGAAGCTGCTGCTGCTCGCGTCGGCCGAACCACTCGGCGATCTGGCGCTGCTGTGGCGGGCCGCGGACATCCTCAGCGGGGTCGGCGCGAGCGCGGCCGGCGCCGTCGAGGACATGATCGACTTCGAGGGCAGGGTGCGTTTCCGGCACCCGCTCGTCCGCTCCGCGGTCTATCAGGCGGCCTCCGCCGCGCAGCGCCGCGAAGTGCACCGGGCGCTGGCCGAGGCCACCGACGTCGAGACCGATCCCGACCGGCGCGCCTGGCATCGCGCGAACGGCACCGCGCGCCCCGACGAGGACATCGCGGCGGAGCTGGAGCGGTCCGCCGGGCGGGCACAGGCGCGCGGCGGGCTCTTCGCCGCGGCCGCCTTCCTGGAGCGGGCGAGCGCCCTCACCCCCGACCCCCTCCGCCGCGCGGAGCGCCTGATCGCCACCGCGCGGGCCAAGTACCTGGTAGGGGAGCCCGAGGCCGCCCTCTCGATGCTCACCTCGGCCGGCGCGCGCCCGCTGGACGAGGTGCGGCGGGCGGAGGTCGAGGTGCTGCGCGCCGAGATCGCGATGACGTCGGGCCGGGGCGCGTCGGCGCCGCAGATCCTGCTCGGCGCGGCCCGCCGGCTCGCCCCGCACGACCCCGGCCGGGCCCGGGACACCTATCTCCACGCGATGCTGGTGGCGGTCGGCGGACGCCGGACCCCCGCCGGCACGGAGGTCCGTGAGGTGGCCGCGGCCATCAGGGCGGCGTGGTCGCCACCGGAGACGCCGACCGCGTCCGACCTCGCCCTCGACGCGCTGGTCCGCGACTGCACCGAGGACCCGCAGGACGCCGCACCCGCGATCCGCGCGTCCGTGCGGGCCTTCATGGACGGGGACGCGACGCCCGTCGAGGCGTTCGGCTGGACCTACGCGGCGTTCCCCGCGGCCCTGTGCGCCTGGGACGACGTGGCGGTCCGCGAGCTCGCCGACCGCTTCGTCGGGTTGCTGCGGGGCGCGGGCGCGCTGGCGATGCTCCCGATGGCGCTGACCCTGGCCACCACGAGCCGCTACCTGGAAGGCGACCTCGACGGGGCGAGCATCCTGCACGAGGAGATGCAGGCGCTGGTCGAGGCCTCCGGCGCGCGCACCTCCTACGGGGTCATGGTCCGTTCGGGCGACACGATCGCCCTCGCGGCCTGGCGGGGACGGCGGGCAGAGGCCGAAACCGCCGTGGCGGAGGTGCTGGCCGAGGCCACCGCGCACGAGGACGCCGGGACGATCATGCCCTGTCACTGGTTCCTCAGCATCCTGTACAACGGGCTCGGCCTCTACGACCTGGCCAGGGACTCCGCCGAGCGGGCCGCCGAGCACACGATGGGGTGGGGTCCCGGGCGGCACTGGTCGCCCGCCGAACTGGTCGAGGCCGGCGTCCGTTCGGGCGACCGGGAGGCCGCGGCCCGCGGGCTCGCGCGGCTCTCGGCGACCACCCGGGCGGCCGGGACCTCCTGGGCGCGCGGGGTCGAGGCCCGCTCGCGCGCGTTGCTCAGCGAGGGCGCCGAGGCCGATGGGCTGTACCGTGCGGCGATCGACCTCCTCGGCCGGAGCCGCATGCGCGTCGACCTCGCCCGCGCCCACCTCGTCTACGGCGAGTGGCTGCGGCGCGAACGGCGCAGGACCGACGCGCGCGAGCACCTGCGCACCGCCGTGGAGATGCTCACCGAGATGGGCCTGGACGGTTTCGCCGACCGGGCCTCGCGCGAACTCGAGGCCACCGGCGAGACCGCCCGCAAACGCGTGCTGGAAACCGCCGCGGAGCTCACTCCCCAGGAGTCGCAGATCGCCCGCCTGGCCCGCAGCGGCCTGACGAACAAGGAGGTCGCCGAGCGCCTTTTCGTCAGCCCCCGCACGGTCGAGTACCACCTGCGCAAGGTCTTCGCCAAGCTCGGCGTCACCTCCCGCGCGCAGCTCCCGGCGGTGCCCTGACCCGTGCCCGGAGGCGAAGGGGCCGTGCCGTCGCGGGTGCGGCGGCTCAGGGGCGGGTGGGGGCGTGGGCCTTCAGCCAGGGGTGGAGCAGGGGGAGGACGTTCGTGCTGAGCATCGCGGTCAGGTGGTCGAGGCCGGGCAGGAGGGCGACGGTCCAGCCTTGGGCGGTGAGGGAGACGTCGTGGGCGGTGAGGGCGGTGGCGATGCGGACCGTCGTGTCGCCCCAGCCGGGGCCGTAGGCGATGTCGTCGTCGGACCCGGCGAAGGCGAGGCGGGGGACGGTGAGGGCGCGGCCGGCGGCGGTGTCGTCGAAGCCCTGGAGCGCCTCGTAGAGGGTGACGAACTGGCGGGTGACGGCGGGGTCGGGGGCGGCCTGGACGGTGTCCCAGTCTCCGGGGACGACCTCCTGCGCGGTAGCGGGAGGCGGGTTCGTCGCCTTCGCGTGGGCGGCGCGGGTGACGGCGAGCATGGCGGCGTAGGGGCCTTCGGCGGGCGGGTAGCCGCCCATGGCCAGGGCCCAGAGGCGGTCCGTGCGGAGGGCGAGCTGGAGTCCGGCGAGGGCGAGCCACGAGTAGCCGTAGTAAGCGAAGGCGTCGGCTTCCGCGGCGTCGGCGACGGCGAGGAGATCGGCGGCGAGCTGGTCGGGGGTGAGGGCGCCGGGGACGCTCATCCGGTGGCCCTCGTAGTCGGCGGTGACGACGGTGAAGTCGGCGGCGAGCGCCTCGGCGAGGAGCCTGCCGAGGTCGGGCTCCGCACCCCAGGCGCGCATGGCGGCGGCCGTCTCCGGGTCGTGCGGGGAGGTGCGGACGGGGAGCAGAACGGCGGGTCCGGAACCGCGGATCGTCGCGGTGAGGGTGGAGCCGTCGGACAGGCGCACCGGCAGGTCGGGCATGGGTCCTCCTATTGGTATACGGTGTAGAGAAATTATTACCGTACACCGTAGGGGAATCATGGCGACTCGGCCCGGCGCCGCCGACGACGCGGAACTGCTCAAGCTGCTGTGGCGCCGTCCGGGCGCGCAGACGCCGCGCGGTCCCGGCCGCAAGGCGTCCCTCACCCTCGACGCGATCCTCGGCGCCGGGATCGCCCTCGCCGACGACCGGGACTCGCCCGCGCTCTCGATGCGCCTCGTCGCCGACCGGCTCGGCTGCACCCCGATGGCGCTCTACTCGCACGTCGCGAACAAGCAGGCCCTGCTGCGGCTGATGTACGACCGCGTGCACGCCGAGTTCCCCGACCTCGCGGGCCCCGACCCGTCAGCCCGTGTCCGCGCGTGGGCCGACGCCCTGGCCGACCTCTACGCCCGCCACCACTGGCTCACCGAGGTCTCCTGGGCCCGTCCCGTCCTCGGCCCGCACGAGCAGGCCGTCCTGGAATCGCTGCTCGCCCATCTGGAGCCGCTCTTCCTCCCCGCCGATCGCGCCCGCGCCGTCGTCTCCGCCCTCTTCGCCCTGGCCCGCAACACCGGCCGCCTCATCGGCGACGCCCGCCACGCCGAACGGACCCTGCCGGAGGCCACCTGGTGGGCGACCCACTCGGCCGCCTTCCAGGAAGCCGCCCCCGACTTCCCCGGCCGTTTCCCCCTCTCCGCGGCCCTGGGCGCCGCCCCGAGGCCGGCCCCTCTCCCGGAGGAGGGCACCTACCTGGAACGCACCGCCCGCGCCGAACTCCACAACGCGGTCCTGCTCCTCCTCGCGGGCGCGGCGTCCCCGTGACCGGCGCTCGTCCCGCGTGCCGGAGTCAGGGGCGGCGCATCGCGAGCCGGGGGCCGAGCTCGTGCAGACCCGCGTCGATCTCGGCCTGCCAGTGCTCCCGGAGCCGCGGGCCCCACGCGGAGGGTGGCAGCTCCTCGAAGCCGAAGTGCCGGTACCAGGGGCCGTTCCACGGCACGTCGCGGAAGGTGAGCAGGGTGAGGCCATCGCCGGACTCCGCGATGGCGGCCCGGAGCAGCACGGCCCCGAACCCCTTGCCGAGCCGGTCGGCGGCCACGGAGATCTGCTCCAGATAGGGCAGGCCGTCCACGTCGGACAGCGCCGCGAACCCGAGCGGCGGATCGCCCACGACGAGCACCCGCGCCGTCCCGGCCACCTGCTCGATGACGGTCGGCCCGGCCTCGAACACGATCCCGGCCTCCGCGAACAGCGCGTCGCCGCTCGCCTCGATCCCGGGCAGCACCCCGAGGTCCCGCGCTTCGGCCCACCGCGCCTTCACCCGCGCACCGCGCTCTCGCCCAGCTCCAGCAAGGATCCCGGACCGCCCTCACACGGCCGCCAGCCCCGCTCGATCCCCTCCGCGACCGCCGCGATCACCATCGAGGGCGTCACCGCCGCCGTGGGCGGCTCGAGCCAGTTCCCCGGATGCGCCCTGGGCAGCGTCACCACCAGGCGTGACCTGGGCTCCTCGGCCCTCTCCACCACGAACGTCAGCGGAGTCCACCCCATCGCCTGGCAGTACGTGGGCCGCCTCCGCACCTTCCACCGGAACCCCGTCCCGCCCACCTCGATCAGCCGCGAGCCCTTCTTCGCCATCGCCATGCCGAGGACCCTACGTCCGCCCCTCGATCCGGCCAACGGATTTATCGCGGCCCCGCCGACGGCTCCGGGTAAGGGTCGGGGACGCGGCGGTAGCGGCCGGGGGCGACGCCGTGCGCACGCTTGAAGGCGTGGGAGAGGGAGTACTCCGAGGCGTAGCCGGTCCGGGCGGCGACGTGGGCGAGGGAGGTGTCGGTGTCGCGCAGGAGGCGGGCGGCGAGGGTCATCCGCCACCAGGTCAGGTAGCCGAGCGGCGGGCGCCCGACGAGGGCGGTGAAGCGGCGCGCGAACGCGGCCCGGGAGAGCCCGGACGCCTCGGCCAGCGTCCGCACGGTCCAGGCGCGGGCAGGATCGTCGTGCAGCGCGCTCAAGGCGGCGCTGACGGCCGGGTCGCGGAGGGCGGCGGCCCAGCCGATGCCGTCCGGCTGCTCGGCGGACCAGGCGCGCAGGATGTACACCAGCAGCAGGTCGAGCAGGGCGAGGACCGCCGTCTCGGAGCCCGGAGTGGGGTACTCGGCCTCGGCGCGGAGCAGGGCGATGGCGGTGCCGAGCCGCGGATGCCGTCCCGCGGAGAGCCTGACCGCGTCGGGCATGCCGCCCAGCAGCGGATGCACCCGGCCGGGCGCGAGCCGGTAGCCGCCGCACAGGGTGACGGTGGCGGGTCCGTCGCCGTCGCCGACGGTGTCGGAGACGAGCAGGGGCCGACCGGTCTCCGGGTCGCAGACCGGCGCGGCCATCGGCCGGGAAGGAGAGTCGGCGAGTCCGTAGCCGTGCCCGTGCGGGAAGAACACGAGGTCGCCTTCGTCGAGCCGGACGGGATCGCCGACGGGCGGCACGAGCCAGGGTGTGCCCGCGACGACGATCTGGAATCCGGCGGCATAGGGGACTTCAGGGAAGAACTGCCCGAAGGGTGCATGCCAGGCGACGAGGGCGGAACTGGGCCGTCCCGCGCGCATCACGGCGACCACGTCACTGACAAAGTCCATGCGGCGAGACTATGGCGCAAGAAGTCGAGACTTCTCGGCATTCAGCGTCTCGTCACCCCTCCCTAGGGTCGGACCCATGATGAACGCAGCGAGGTTCACCCGGTACGGCCCGCCCGAGGTCATCCGGATCGAGCGGGTCCCCGTCCCGGAGCCCGGACCGGGAGAGGTGCTCGTCGAGGTCGCCGCGACCTCGTTCAATCCGACCGAGGCGGCGCTGCGCGCGGGGCTGCTGCGGGCGATGCTCCC
The DNA here is from genome assembly GCF_003751225.1 of Actinocorallia herbida. Taxonomy (NCBI): domain Bacteria; kingdom Bacillati; phylum Actinomycetota; class Actinomycetes; order Streptosporangiales; family Thermomonosporaceae; genus Actinocorallia; species Actinocorallia herbida. Next base: position 6,321,772 of record NZ_RJKE01000001.1, on the reverse strand, counting down.
GCTCGACCTGCCGTACACGCCGGGATGGGACGTCGCGGGGACCGTCGTGCGCGGCGCGGGCCGGTGGTCGGCGGGCGACCGGGTGCTGGCCCGGGTCGACGCGGGCGGAGGAGCGGCCGGTCACGCGGTCGCGAAGGCCGCGGAACTCGTCGCGGCCCCCGCCGCGCCGCCGCTCGCCCACGCGGCGGCGATCCCGGTCGCCGGCCTGACGGCATGGCAGGCCGTCGTCGAGCACGCCGCGGTGGGGGAGGGCGAGCACGTCCTCATCAACGGGGCGGGCGGCGGGATCGGCGGCTTCGCCGTCCAGCTGGCCAAGTCGCGCGGCGCGTTCGTGACGGCCACCGCGAGCCCGCGCAGCGCCGAGGCGGTCCTGGCCCAGGGAGCGGACCGCGTCGTGGACTACACCGCGCGGGCCCTGCCCGGCGGCTTCGACGTCCTGATCAACCTGGTCCCCGCGCCCCCCGAGGAGGCCGCCGCGCTCCCCTCCCTCCTCCGGCCGGGCGGCCGCGCGGTCTCCGCCGCGGCCCCGATCCCCGGCCACCCCCATTTCGCGGCCCGCAACGACCCGGCGGTCCTGGCCCGGCTCGTCTCCCTGATCGACGCGGGCGCCCTCACCGTCGACATCGCCGAGACCCTTCCGCTCACCGAACTCCCGGAGGTCCACGCCCGGAGCGAACGGGGCGCCGTGCGCGGCAAGATCCTCATCGTCCCCTGAGGGGCGCGCGCAGCCGGGAGCCCCGGCGGTGGGCGGCTCGGCACGGTCGGGTCGCCTTGACGGGCTCGGTGCCGCCCGCGTATCCGTCAGGAGACCTTGACGATTCGGGTTGCGCGAAGGCTCATCGTCAGGGATTCTTGACGACCATGACATTGAGCCTTCCGGATCTGCCCGGGCACGAAGGCCGTGCCGCCGCCCTGTTCGCCGAAGGGGCGAGCGCGCCCGCCGGATATCAGGCGGTCTGCTCGTGCGGGTGGACGGACCGGCGGCGGTACCCGGCGACGCCCGAGGGGGTGGAGGGCGCGGAGTACCAGTGGTGGAGCAGGCACGTGCCGCCGCTGCTCGCCGCGGCGCCGCCCAAGGAACTCGTGATCAAGTCGAACGTGCTCGGCGAGCAGATCATGAAGCTCGCGGGGGAGCGGCCCGTCGCCGCCGTCGCGCTGCTCGCCCGGATGGAGCGCTGGCAGCGCGTCCTGCTCGACCAGGCCGTCGACCGGGCGCGTGAGTCGGGCGCCTCCTGGTCCGAGGTCGGCGACGCCATGGGCATCTCCAAACAGGCCGCGCACGAGCGTTTCCGCCGTGGCTGACCAGGCCGGATGGGCAGGCCATTTGTCCTGATTGGACCTGGTGTCCGCGTGGGTTCCGGGAGGAGCGTGGTGACCATGGTGGATTTCGGAGCGGTCCTGGGGATCGCGCTCGTCGCGTTGGGAATGGTGCTGACGCCCGGCCCGAACATGGTGTACCTGGTGTCGCGGTCGGTCGCCCAGGGGCGGCGGGCCGGGCTCATCTCGCTGGCCGGCGTGGCCTGCGCGTTCGGGCTGTACGCGGTGGCGGTGACGGCAGGGCTCATGGCGGTCTTCGCGCTCGTGCCCGTGCTCTACGTCGCGCTCAAGCTGGCCGGGGCCGCCTACCTGGGCTGGCTGGCCTGGCAGGCGCTGCGCCCCGGCGGACGCTCGTTGTTCGCGCCGCGCGAGCTCGCGCCCGACCGGCCCCGGCGGCTGTTCACGATGGGGTTCGTCACCTCGCTCCTCAACCCGAAGATCGCGATCCTCTACGTGTCGCTGCTGCCCCAGTTCGTCGAGCCCGAGCGCGGCGACGTGGCGCTCCAGAGCCTTCTGCTCGCGCTGGTGCAGATCGTTGTGGCGGTTTTCTTCAACGGCCTGTTCGTCCTCATAGCCGGGTCGCTGTCCGCGTTCCTGTCCGCGCGCCCGTTCTGGCTGACGATCCAGCGCCGGGTGACGGGCTCCGTCCTGGCCGCCTTCGCCGTCCGGATGGCCACCGACCGCGCCCCCGCCCCCGTCTGACGGGAGTAGACCGGAGGCGAGAGGGAGAGAACGCAAGAAGGGGGGGCGAAAATGAAGATCGTGGTCATCGGGGGCAGCGGGCTGATCGGGCGGCAGGTCGTCGCGAGGCTCGCGGAGCAGGGGCACGAGGCGGTCGCCGCGTCGCCGTCGAGCGGCGTGAACGCGGTCACCGGGGAGGGCGTCGCCGCCGCGCTGCGCGGCGCCGACGTGGTGGTCGACGTGGCGAACTCGCCGTCGTTCGAGCCCGCGGACGTGCTGGCGTTCTTCACCGCGTCGACCGGGAACCTGCTCGCGGCCGAGGCGGAGGCGGGCGTCGGCCACCATGTGGCACTGTCGATCGTGGGGACGTCGCGGCTGCCGGACAACGGCTACTTCCGGGGCAAAAGGGCGCAGGAGAAGCTGATCGAGGCGTCCGGCATTCCGTACACGATCGTGCAGGCCACCCAGTTCTTCGAGTTCCTCGGCGGGATCGCCGACACCGCGGCCCAAGGCGGCGCCACGGTGCCCGTGCCGCCCGTCGCGTTCCAGCCGATGGCCGCCGCCGACGTCGCCGAGGCGGTCGCGCGCGCCGCGACGGCCCCGCCGCGCGACGGCTTCGTGGAGGTCGCCGGACCGGACAGGCTCCGCTTCGACGAGGTCGTCCGCGCCGCCCTCCGCGCGAAAGGCGACTCCCGCGAGGTGGTCGCCGACCCGGACGCGGAGTACTTCGGCTCGACGCTCGAAGCGGGCAGCCTCGTCCCGGACGGCCCCGCAGACCTGGGCCGCACCTCCTTCGCCGACTGGCTGAAGACCACCGGTAACGCCTAGGAGACCCTCCCGAAGAGGGCGAGAAGACTCGCCTCGACCTCCCCCGGGCGTCCGGGGAAGGTCAGGCGGGGTCCAGGTCGTGGAGCACGCCCGAGGCGACGGCGGTGAGCTTGTCGGGGTTGGCGAGATTGTGCAGCGCGGTGATGCGGCCGTCCGGGCCGACGTCGAGGCTGACGGTCGCCAGCACCCGGTCCGGCGCGCGGAACACCAGGGCGGGCGCGCCGTTCAGGGTCACGACCCCGACGCTCATCTCTTCGGGGGCGACGCCCTCGTAGGGGCGGCGGGCCACGCCCGCGAACCACGCGGCGACCCGCTCCGCGCCGAGGACGGGCTTGAGCGCCTGGCGGACCTTGCCGCCGCCGTCCGTCCACAGGGCGACGTCCGGGGACAGCAGGTCCATGAGGGCGTTGATGTCGCCGCCGCCCGCCGCCGCGAGGAACCGTTCCGTGACGTCCCGCTGGACCGCCCTGTCGGCGGTGAACCTCGGCCGCCGCGCGCGGACGTGCTCGCGCGCCCGGTGCGCCGCCTGCCGGACCGCGGCCTCCGACCGCGCGACGGCCTCGGCGATCTCCGCGTACTCGAAGGCGAAGACCTCCCTCAGCACGAACACCGCGCGCTCCAGCGGGCTCAGCGTCTCCAGCACGACGAGCAGCGCGACCGAGACGGTGTCGGCGTCCGGCGCCTCCTCGCGGGTCAGGACGGGTTCCGGGAGCCACGGGCCGACGTAGGACTCGCGCCGCACGTGCGCCGAGCGCAGCTTCTCCAGGGCCAGGTTCGCCGTGGTCCGCGCCAGGTACGCCTTTGGATCGGCGACCGCGGACCGGTCGGCCGCGGTCCACCGGAGCCAGGCGTCCTGGACGGCGTCCTCGGCGTCCGCCGCGGTGCCCAGCACCCGGTAGGCGACGGAGAACAGGAGTCCCCGGTGCTGCTCGAACACCTGCTGCCCGGTCGTCGGGCCGGTCATCGGACGCCCCGGGTGGCCCGGCCGCCGCGCGTCCAGAAGGCGCCGGAAGCGGGCATCCGGCGCATGCGCAGGAACGTCGGCCAGGGCGAGGCGATGACCGTCTCCTTGTAGCGGACCGCCGCGCGGCCCGTCAGGAAGGCCGAGCGCGGCGTGCCGTCGGGACGGGTGAACTGCACGACGGCGTCCGCGCGGCCCAGGCTCACCGGAATGTGGAAGTACCCGAACCGGAACGGTTCCGGCGCCCTGCCACCGAGGCTCCGGACGATGGAGAGAGCCGCGTGCACCCCGGTCGGCATACCGCTCTGGCAGGTTCCGTGCATCATGCCGTAATTCTGCCGGACCGCCGCGGCATCGCCCACCGCGTACACCTCGGGGTGGGACACCGAGCGGAGCGCCGCGTCGGTGACGATCCTGCCCCGCCCGTCGACGGCGAACCCGGCGGCTTCGGCGAGCGGTGCGACCCGGGTGCCGCCCGTCCAGACGACGGCGTCGGAGGGCACCTCCGTCCCGTCGGCGAGGACGACGGCGTCGGGGAGCACCTTCACCGCCTCGCCCGTGCGCACCTCGACGCCGAGGCGGGCGAGCGCGTCCTGGAGGTGCTTCCTGGCGCGCGGGTGCATCCCCGCGCCGGGCTCCTGCCTGCCGAGAAGGACGACGCCGAGCCGGGGGTGTCTCTCGGCGATCTCCGCCGCGGTCTCGATCCCGGTGAGGCCGGTGCCCGCGACGACGACCGTGCCTTCGGCCAGCGCGTCGAGCCGCGCCGCGAGCAGGGCCGCCTCGGCGGGCCCGTCGAGGGCGAACGCGTGGTCCGCGGCGCCGGGCACCTCGGTGGTGTCGGTGACGGAGCCGAGCGCGTAGACGAGGGTGTCGTAAGACAGCGCCGTCCCGGCCTCGGTGCGCACGAGCCGGGCCGCGGCGTCCACCGCCGTCACCCGGGCCCGGACGAACTCGGCCCCGGTGCCCGCGAGCGCGTCCGGGATGCGGTGCCCGGCGGGCGCCCATCCCGTCCCGGCCTGGTGCAGCCGCATCCGCTCGGTGAACACCTCGCTGCCGTTCACCACCGAGACCCGCACCCCGTCCCGCTTCCTCAGCCGGGCCGCGAGCTGCACCGCGGCCGCCATGCCCGCGTACCCGGCGCCCAGCACGACCACCCGGTGTCCGTTCCGCACGTCCATCTCCGCCTCCTCAGGCGCCGCCGACTCCGTGTCGCCGACACCCACCAGATGGACTCGGCCCCGCCGCTGTGACATGACGCCGAGGTGACCCGTGTCACAGGGGTGAGGCGGGGCGGCGAGCGCGGATTCGCGGGGATCGTCGCCGGTCCAATCGCCTGCTCGATGGGCGATTTCGCAAGATTTTCTTTACCGCCGGACCCTTGGCGTGGCGTGCATTGTTCGATTTATCGTGAAATGTGCCGTCCATAGTTATCTGTGCATTTTGTCCGCACGCCGGAGGGCACCGTCGCCGGTCCATCCGGCACGAGCCATCTCGATGGGGGACCTTGATGAATCCCAAGAACCTGCTGGTAGGAACCGCTCTCCTCGCCGGACTCGCCTTCGCGCCGGCCCACGCCGCCACGGCCGCCGCCGTCCAGGCGTCCGCGCAGAAGACCAGCGTGGTCACGGGCGTCGAAACCGTGGAGAAGGTCAAGCCCAAGAAGAACCGGCAATACAACAGGGGCTACCGAGACGGCTACCGCCAGGGCGTCAAGGACGCCCACCGCACCTGCAGCAAGAAGAGCTCCCAGCGCAGCTACTCCTCAGGGAAGAAGGACGCCTACACGAGGGGCTGGGTGAAGGGCTACAACGACGGCTTCTCCTGGTGGTGCCGCCACCACCACTGACAGACCGCTGCTCCGGACCGCGCCGGGTGCCCCGAAAACGGGCATCCGGCGCGAACGCGTCCGGCCGGGGCCATCGGTCTTACCCGTGCGCGCCAAGGCACTGCCCCTGGCTGCCAGTTCGGACGGGCACGCCGCCCGCGGACACCGGCCGTGGCCTGGCCCGTCGCCCTGGGGACGGGACGGGCGCCGGTCCCGCGGGGCTGGGCAGCGCACCGGAGGATCCGTGAGAATCCGGGGTAAGGGACGCGTTCGTCCCGGTCAGCCTCGTGATTCTCGGTACCGCCGCTCGTCCGTCGCGTGCCAGGGAGGAATATGTGCTTCTCCTCGACACCGCCGACGTCCGGCCGCAGGACCGGATCGAGGTCTACCAGGCGACCGTGCTCGGTCAGACCGGCAGCTGCGCCGTGGAGCACGAGCCCGGCCCCGACGGCCACATCGCCAAGCGGCTGGAGGGGTGGCGGTTCGGGCCCGTCGCCATGTACTTCAACTCCGGTACGGGCATGCGCTACTGGCAGACCTCGCGGCACCTGCGCATGGACTCCTGGAACACCATCTCGGTCCTGACCCAGGCCACCGGGCACGGCAGGTTCATCTGGAACGACTACCGGCAGACCATCACGGCGAAGGATCTGTTCGTCACCACCAAGTCCGCCGGCTACTGGGAGCGCAACTGGTCCGGCCCCGGCTCGACCATCGCCTTCATGATCGACGCCGAGCAGATCGCGCTTCCCGACAGCCTGATCCACACCGCCGTGCCGCGCATCGCCCGGAGCCCCGTGACCCCGGTCCTGCTGAACCACATCCACGCCCTGCGCCGCGACGCCGACCGGCTGGAGGGGGATCCGGGCGCGGAGAACATCGGCCAGGCGACGCTCTCCCTCGTGCGCGCCCTCATCGCCTCGGTCGCCACCGACGACCGCACGCGGCGCGCGGTCGGCGACGAGACCCTCCTGGTCCGCGTGCTGGCCTACGTCCGGGCGCATCTCACCGACCCCGACCTGACGCCCGCCCGGGTCGCGGCGGTCCACAACATCTCGCTCAGATCCCTCTACCGCCTGTGCGACGACAACGGACTCAGCCTCGAACAGTGGATCATCCGCCGCCGTCTCGAGGGGGCGCGCCGCGACCTGATCGCGCCCGAGCACGCCCATCGCACGGTCCAGGCCGTCGCCCGCTCCTGGGGGTTCGCCAGCCCGACCCATTTCGCCCGCAGGTTCCGCGGCGCCTTCGGCCTCACGCCGACCGAGGCGCGGCGGCAGGGAGACGACCGTGCTGCTCTTTGACACCGACGGCGTTCCCCCCGCAGACCGGGTCGACGCCTATCGCGAAGCCGTGGTGACCGAGACCGGCAGCTGCGCGATCGACCACGAGCCCGGCGCCGACGGCCACGTGCACAAACGCATCAAGTCCTGGCACTTCGCGCCCTTCGCCCTGTACCACACCTCGGGCAGCGGCTTCCGCTACTGGCAGACCGCACGCCACCTGCGCCAGGACTCCTGGAACACCGTCTCGATCGTCACCGTGCCCGCAGGCCGCGGCGGATTCATCTGGAACGACCACCAACAGGACATGGCCGCCCGCGACCTCGCCATCACCAACAAGTCCGCCGGCTACTGGGAGGTCAACTGGACCGGGACCGGCGCCACCCTCTGCCTGCTCGCCGACGCCGCCCACGTGGGCCTGCCCGACAGCATGATCCACACCGCCGCTCCGCACGTCGCCCACAGCCCCGTCACCCCGCTGCTGCTGGACCACATGCGGGCCCTGCGCCGCGGCGCCGACCAGATCACGGAGGGGCCCGTCGCGGACGACCTCGGCCAGGCGACGCTCTCCCTGGTCCGCGCGCTCATCGCCTCGGTGGGCGCACCGCCGGACACCCGCCGCGAGATCGCCGAGGAGACCCGCTTCGACCGCGTGCTGGCCTACGTCCGGGCGCATCTCACCGACCCCGACCTGACGCCCGCCCGGGTCGCGGCGGTCCACAACATCTCGCTCAGATCCCTCTACCGCCTCTGCGACGAACACGGTCTGGGGCTCGCACAGTGGATCATCCGCCGCCGTCTCGAAGGCGCCCGGCGCGACCTCGCCGCGCCCGAGCACGCCCATCGCACCATCGAGGCCGTCGCCCGCTCCTGGGGGTTCACCAGCCCCACCCACTTCAGCCGCAGGTTCCGCGAGGCCTTCGCGACCACCCCGCGCGCCTGGCGCGCCACCGCCACTTCGCCGACCGCCGGAGACTGACATGCTTCTGCTCGACACCGACGACCTCCCGCCCGACGAGCGGGTCGACGCCTACCAGGCCATGGCGACCGCCGAGACCGGAGCCTGCGGCGTCGCGCACGAGCTCGACGGCGACCGCGGATTCCGCAAGCGCCTCGCGTCCTGGCGGTTCGGGCCCGTCACCCTGTTCCGCACCGAGGGGTCGGGCATGCGGTACTGGCAGACCCCGAAGCACCTGCGCCGGGACTCCTGGAACACCGTCTCCATCCTCACCCAGCTCCACGGCGAAGGGGGCTTCGCCTGGGACGGACGGCAGCGGCGGCTCACCGCCGACGGCCTCGCCATCGCCAGCAAGGCCACCGGTCCGTGGGAATGGCGCTGGTCCGGGACCGGGCGGAGCCTCGGGCTCATGCTCGACGCCGACGTGCTGGGCCTGCCCGACCGGATGATCCGTACCGCGGTCGCCCTGACACCCCACAGCGACATCGCCCCGCTGCTGCTCTCCCACATGCACAGCCTGCACGCCGACGCCGACCGCCTCGCCGTCGAACCCGGCGCGGACGCGCTCGGCGACACCGTGCTCGCGCTCCTCCGCGCCCTCGTCGCCTCCGCCGCCGGCGGTCCCGCCCGGCACGACGTCGCGGAGGAGACCCGCTTCACCCGCATCCTCGCCTACGTTCGCGGCAACCTGACCGACGCGGATCTCACCGCCGACCGGATCGCCGCGGGCCACAACCTCACCGTCTCCGCCCTCCACGGGCTCTGCGAGGACAACGGCCTCGACCTCGAGCGGTGGATCACCCACCTGCGCCTCGAAGGCGCCCGGCGCGACCTGGCCGCGCCCGAGCACGCCCACCGGACCACCGACGCGATCGCCCGCCACTGGGGGTTCGGCGATCCGGCCCACTTCACCCGCGGATTCCGCGACGCCTTCGGGACCACCCCGAGCGCATGGCGCGCCGCCCCGACGCCCTCGGCCTGACGCGCCCGCCCACCACCGCGTGCCCCGTCACGTCCAGGTGGGAAGCATCGAGTCGACGTAGCGGGCGCCGAAGCCGCCGTGCGGGAGGATCTGGTCGATGCGCTCCAGGTCGTCCTCGGTGAGGAAGAGATCGGCCGCCGCGGTGTTCTCCGCGACGCGGCCGGGCTTGCGGCTTCCGGGGATCGGCACGATCTGCGGCCCGCGCGTGAGCAGCCACGCCAGCGCGAGCTGCGAGACGGTGGCCCCCTTGCCCTCGGCGAGCCCGGCCAGCGCCCGGGTCGCCTCGACGTTCTTCTCGAAGTTCCCCGGCTGCCACCGCGGATCGAACGACCGCATGTCGGAGGCGTCGTAGTCGGCCGCCGGTTTGGCCGCCCCGGTGAGGAACCCGCGCCCGAGCGGCGAATACGCCACGAACCCGATGCCGAGCTCCCGCAGCACCGGGAACACCCGCTCCGCGTCCCGCTCGAACAGCGAGTACTCGGTCTGCAAGGCCGACACCGCCAGCACTCCGTGCGCCTTCCGCACCGTCTCCGGCCCGGCCTCGCTGAGCCCGAAGTACTGCACCTTCCCCGCCTCGACCAGCTCCCCGACGGCCCCCGCGACCTCCTCGATCGGCACGTCCGGATCCACCCGGTGCTGGTAGAAGAGGTCGATCCGATCCACCCCGAGACGCCGAAGGCTGTGGTCGCAGACCTCGTGGATGTGCTCAGGCCGGCTGTCGGTCCCGAACTCCCGGGTGACGCCGAACTTCGTCGCCAGCACGATCTCGTCCCGGAACCCGGCGACCGCCTTCCCGACGACCTGCTCGTTCTCCCCCCACCCGTACATCTCCGCCGTGTCGAACAGGGTGACGCCGAGATCGTGGGCCCGCCGGATCGCCTCGGCGCCCCCCTCGGCGTCCCCGGCGCCGTAGAACGACGAGATCCCCATCGCCCCGTAACCGATCGCCGACACCACGAGCCCCTGTGTCCCCAGCTCCCTCATCTCCATGTCCCGATCATCCCCACCCCACCTGACGCCGAACACCGACGATCGGAGACCCGGCGTCAGCCGGTGGTGAGGACGGTCTTGGTGGCGTCGGTGGCCATGTGGTCGGTGAGGACTTCGGGGGCGTCGTCGAGGTCGGCCAGCCGGGTCGTCACGGTCTCGGGGCGGAGCGCTCCGGTGGTGACGAGTTCGAGCACCCGGGGGATGAGCGTGCGGGTGTGGGCCCGGCCGATGTGCAGGGTCACGTTCCGGATGAAGAGCAGGCTCGCGGGGATCCGGGCCGAGTGGCGCAGGGTCCCCACGCTGCTGCACACGCCGTCGGGCGCCGTCTTGGCCAGCGCGGTCCGCATGCCCCGCGGGGACCCGCTGATGTCCACCACCAGCGGCGCCAGGTCGCGGCGGCGGAGTTCGGCGGGGCGGATCGCCTCCAGACCCAGCCGGGCCGCCTCCTCGCGCACCTGGCCGCGGGCGTCGCAGAAGGTGACCCGGCGGGCTCCCATGGACCGGGCCGTCAACCCGGCGTAGAGGGCCGTGCTGACACTGAACGGGTACCGGGCGGGGAGCGCGCCGATGATCAGGACCTCGGCGTCGGGGTCGCGCTCCAGCAGCCGCGGCAGGTGCGGGGCCACGTGCCGGAAGCCGTCGCAGACGGTGTCGGCCAGGCTCGCCGCCGCGGCGGGCGGAACGCCCTCGGGAAGCGGAACGAGCATGGCGTCGGCGAACGGAACCCCGACCAGGTCGGCGTAGGCGCCGCCCCAGTGCCCGCCGGCCAGCCCGAAACCGTACATCGACGCGGGCGGCACGGCGCGGCAGCTCCCGGTGAGCCCGGTCCGGCAGGCGCCGCACTCCCCGCAGCTGATCTCGAAGGGGACCACCACCCGGTCGCCCACCCGCACGGTGCGCACCCGCGAGCCGACCGCCACCACCTCGGCCACGCACTCATGACCGAGCTGCAGCGGTCGTGGGAACGGAGTGCGGCCGAGCACCAGCGCCCGGTCCAGATCGCAGGTGGCCATGGCGATCGGATGGACGGTGGCGCCCAGCGGGCCCGGTGGCGGGGGCGCGAGCACCCGACGCCAGGCCAGCCGACCGTCCTGCCCCGCGACCAGCGCCCGCATCCGCTCCCGCCGGGGCCTGACCTGTTCCAGCGCCGCCACCGTGGCGGCCTCACGCAGTCTGGACGCCCGCTGCCCGGCGCTCCAGCCGAAGAGCGCCTGCGACGCGGCGGCCAGGTCGCGCGGATCGGTCGTGACCAGCTGCCGCACGGTGCCATAGGGCCGAAATCGTGAAAGTGGCATCCCGCCTCCTCGACCCTTTCACGGTAACCCCGGGCCTCCCGGAGCCCCCACCGCCCCGGCCGTGCACGGCGCCGCCCGGGAGGCGAGGGCGGGGAGGCCGCTCACGCCGACGAAGAGGAACGCGACGAGGAGGCGGCGGTGCCGCAGTGGAGCGGCAGCCGCAGAGGCCGGGTGGGCTCCGCTTCGGTCGCGGAGTTCGTCGGACGGCCGCACGGCCTCCGCCTGCGGGGTCGTGTCGATGACCGGGCCGGGCTCGTCGAGGGGAATGAGGGCGGGATGCTTGCGGGCCGCCTCGTCGGCGAGGGCGCTCGCGCCCCCGGTGTCGGCCGAGGTGACCGAGCCGGGCGACCCGCGGTTTCAGGGCGCGGTCGTGAAAGCGCGGAGGGAGGCGGTGAAGGCGGAGATGAAGGACTCGCGGGTGGGGGCGTCGAGGGCGTCGAGGGAGAGATAGGGGTTCAGATCCTCCAGTTCGACGAGGAGGAGGGCGCCGTCGGGGGTGCGGCAGGCGTCGACGCGCTGGATGCCGTGGGGGAGGGCGTTCCAGGTGATGAAGCGGTGGGCGAATTCCAGGTCGGCCTCCGTCGCCGGGTAGGGGATCAGGTCCCAGCGGCGGGAGGGGTCCGGGGCGTAGAGGGCGTATTGGAAGGCGTGGTCCACGAAGTAGAAGGAGATCTCGTGGACGAAGTCGATCTTGGGCTGGATGAGGACGTCGGTGAGGTCGAGGGTGGGGAGGCGGGCGGGTGGGACGAACTCCAGGCCGATGGAGTCGGCGCCCTGCTTGGGCTTCACGGCGTAAGACTCCGAGGCGGGCAGCCGGGCCAAGTCGGCCAGGCCGTCGACCGTGGGGATGACGGGGTGGCCCGCGGTGGTGAGGTCCAGGAGGTACTGCTTGCCCGCCATGTCGCCCTTGCCGGTGACCGGGTTGTAGACGCGGGCGCGGGTGGCCAGGGCGTGGGCCCGGAAGGAGTCGTAGGCGGTCTGGTAGTGGAGGACGGGGCCGCTGTTGCGGATGACGACGGCGTCGTGGTCGTCCATGAGGGCGCGCGCGTCCTGGGGGTGGCAGAGGGCGAGGGTGAAATGGGCGCGGAGCCGGGAGGTGAGGAGGATGTCCTCGTCGCAGTAGCGGCGACCGCGGGCCGGGTAGGCGAGGTCGGTGACGTACAGGATGCGGGGGCGCGCCGCCGACATGATCACTCCTTGGTCGTTCTCCGGGCGCCGAGGTTACCGTGGACTATGTCCCTGTCGGTCCTGGTCTGGCGGCGGAGCAAGGGGGGCGTCATGGCACACTCGTTGGCATGTTTGGCGTTACGGATATCACCACTTATGCCCTGGGCGCGTTTCTGATCGTGCTGCTGCCGGGTCCGAACTCGCTGTTCACGTTGAGCGTCGCGGCGCGGGACGGGGTGCGCGGGGGTTATCGGGCGGCGGCAGGGGTGTTCGTGGGGGACACGGTGCTCATGGTCGCGTCGGCGGCCGGGGTGGCGTCACTGCTCAAGGCCAACGCCGCGGTGTTCTCGGTGGTGAAGTACCTCGGCGGCGCGTATCTGGCGTGGCTGGCGTTCGGGATGCTGCGGGCGGCCTGGGGGATGTGGCGGGAGCGGCACGCGCCCGTCGTCGCCGAGGCGAAGCCGGTGGGGGTGCCGGAGCGCAGTCCGTTCCGCAAGGCGCTGGTGATCAGCTTGCTGAACCCGAAGGCGATCCTGTTCTTCATCTCGTTCTTCGTGCAGTTCGTGGACCCGGCCTATCCGGCGCCCGCGCTGTCGTTCCTGGTCCTCGCGGTGATCATGCAGGTTTTCAGCGGGGCCTATCTGAGCCTGCTGATCTTCGGTGGGACCCGGCTGGCCGAGGCGTTCCGGCGGCGGAAGCGGATCTCGGCGACGGCCACCAGCGCCGTCGGCGTCGGGTTCCTGGGATTCGCGGCGAAGCTGGCGACGTCCTCCGTGAGCTGATCGGGCGAAAAGCAGGGCAAAGCGAAGGGGTGCGGACCGGTGGGTCCGCACCCCTTCTGTTCCCTCATCCCCAGGGATCTGCTCCGGACGGTCAGCGCCGTCCGGCGATGGTGGTGGTGCCCTCCGGGACCGCGGTGACCGAGGTGTGCAGGTCGGTCCAGAAGTTGAGCTCCTCGTCCTCCTTGAGGTGCTCGATCCGGCCCCAGAACTCGCGGTCCTCGGCCTGCTGGGCGACCTCCGCGGTGATCGCGGGCATCAGCAGCGTGCCGGACTCGGCGTCGTCGAGGTCGTAGTGGGTCATCTCGGCGGGCAGCGCGACGGGCGGGGCGCCGGAGGTGCGGTGGTGGCGCCCGCGCTTGCGCACCTGGGGCTTGGGGGTGGCGGCGACGGCGGCGGGCACGCGGGCGGCGGCCACCTTGGCCATGCCGATCGCGAGGACCGCGAGGACCGCGATGCCGACGACGCCCGTGAGCGCGGCCTCCTTGATCGGGAGGTCGTGCGCGCCGGCGCCGTCCGGGAGCGACTGCCCGGTGAGGGCGGCGGACGCGGCGTCCGGCGCGGCGAGTTCGGTGACGGTCGGGGCGGGACCGGCGTGCTTGGGCGTGTAGCCCTGGCCGGTCACCGCGTCGACCGCGTTGGCCTTGGCCTCGGCGGCGGCGACGGTCTCGGCGAAGGTCATGCCGCCGATCTCGACCTTGGACGGGTAGCCGTAGCCGACGATGTCGGAGGAGTCGCGCTCGCGGACGGCGATGACGTCGTGCGTGTTGGCCTCGATCGTGATGATCTTGCCGTTCTTGACCTCCTTGACGAGGCCGACGTGCTGGATCGACTCGAGGTCCTTGGACCCGGACCAGTTGAAGAACACCAGGGCGCCCGGCTCGGGGGTGGTGCCCCAGGCGTCCTGCGCCTTGAACCACTGGGCGTGGTCGCGGGTGGCGGCGAACTGGCCGACCCACTCGGTGACCCCGGCCTTGTCGGCGGCCCAGGCGAGGAACATGTCGCACCACGGCGCGGTCTTGTAGTAGGCGTCGCCGTCGACCTTCTTGGTCCACCAGTCGCCGAACTTCGTGTACCCGCCCGCGCCTTCGCTGTAGCCCAGCTCGCTCTGAGCGAGGTCCAGGAGCTTCTGGCCTACCGCATCCACGTAGTACTCCTCGGCGTTGCCGCAACCTTCGGGGGTTGATCACGGGTCGATCTCGGAAGAATGTAGTGGCGGTAACGCGTGGGGGCAAGCGGAACGACGAGATACGTGTGCGTGGAAACAGCCAGTCGCGTGACGGTCACAGGTTCGTTTTCGTCCGGTCAAGCCGACAGTCCGGACAAAACGGGCCCGCGGTGTAACACGTGCGACACAGATGGCACACTGTGACGTCGGAGGTAATGAATCAGATGTCCGTAGAGCCTTACCGGCGGGTGCTGGCCCTGCCGGGGGTCCGCGCCCTCATGCTTGTCGGGATCTTCGCCCGCATCCCCGTGAACGCCGCAGGCCTCACCCTGACCATGTACGTGGTCCACGAGCTGAGGCTCGGGTGGTTCCAGGCGGGCCTCGTCGGCGCGGGCGCCACCCTGGGCATCGCGATCGGCGCGCCCGTCGCGGGGCGGTTCATCGACCGCTACGGACTGCGCCCCGTCATCGGGGTGACGACGGTCGTCCAGCTCGCCTTCTGGCTGTCGGCCTCGTTCCTCCCCTACGCGGCCCTGCTCGTCGGCGCCCTTCTGTCGGGTCTCTTCGCGATCCCCGTCATGGGCCTGATGCGCCAGTGCATCTCGGTGATGGTCCCGGGCGAGCAGCGCCGTCCCGCCTACTCGCTGGACTCCGTGCTCGCCGAGATCTCCTACATGATCGGCCCGGCCGTGGCCGTCGCCGCGAGCGCCTCCTTGGGCAGCCACTGGACGATGGCGGCCGTCGGCATCGGCCTGGTCGGCGCGGGCACGGCGATGTACCGCCTGAACCCGCCCACCCGCGATCCTTCGGCGGGCCCGGCGGCCGTCGCCGAGGTCCCGCCGCGCCGCCGCGAGTGGCTGGGCCCCGCGGTCTTCGCCCTGCTCGCCGCCTCGGCCGCGGGCACCTTCGTGGTCACCGCGACCGAGCTGTCGATGGTGGCGATCCTGGAGGACGCCGGCGCGACCTCCTGGTCCGGTCTGGTCATCGGCCTCTGGTGCGCCTGGTCGCTCATCGGCGGCCTGGTCTACGGCACCCTGAAGAAGGGCGCCTCCCCGTTCGTCGTCGTCGGCCTCATGGCGCTCACGACGGCCCCGGTCGGCTTCGTCGGCGACTGGCGGTTCCTGGCCCTCGCGCTGATCCCGGCGGGCCTGCTGTGCGCCCCGTCGATGGCCTCGGTCGTCGACGCGCTGAGCCACCGGGTCCCGGACGCCGGCCGGGGCGAGGCGATGGGCCTCCAGTCCACCGCGCTGACGCTGGGCCTGGCGGTCGGCGGCCCGCTCAGCGGCTGGGTCATCGACGAGGCGGGCGCGGGCTGGGGCTTCCTGCTCGCCGGCGCGGTCGGCCTGCTGCTCGCGGGCGTCGGCGCCCTGCTGTGGCGGGTCGTGCCCACGCGCGGCGCGCTCGCCGCCAAAGCCGCCTAGGCGGCACTCCGGACACGGAGGACGCCGCCCGGTCAGGGCCCGGCGGGGGCCGGGCCGTCACCTGACGGCGTCCTGGGGCCGGGGCTTCACGCCCCGGCCCTTTCCGTTCTCTCCGGCGCGCTAGGCGAGGCCCGCGCGGCGCAGCGCGTCGGCGAGCGCCCCGCCCGGCGCGGGCTCACGGCGTCCGCCGCCCCCGCCCTTGCCGCCCTGACCGCCGCCCTTGCCACCTTGGCCACCTTGGCCGCCGCGGCCGCCCTGACCGCCCTGGCCGCCGCCGCGGGGCCGTCCGCCACCGCGCTGGTCGCCCCGGCCTTCCCGGCCCTCCTGGCCGCCCTGACGGGGCCGCGGGGCGTCCTCGTCGAGCTTGAGGGTCAGGGAGATCCGCTTGCGCTGGAGGTCGACCTCCAGGACCTTGACGCGCACCACGTCGCCGGGCTTGACGACGTCGCGCGGGTCGCTCACGAACGTGTTCGAGAGCTGGCTCACGTGCGCGAGCCCGTCCTGGTGGACGCCGACGTCGATGAACGCGCCGAACGCCGCGACGTTGGTGACGACGCCCTCCAGCAGCATCCCCGGCTCGAGGTCGGTGAGCTTCTCCACGCCGTCCTTGAACGCCGCGGTCTTGAACGCCGGACGGGGGTCGCGCCCCGGCTTCTCCAGCTCCGCAAGGATGTCCGTGACGGTCGGGAGGCCGAACTTGTCGTCCACGTAGTCCTGCGGCCTGACCTGCTTCAGGGCCGAGCTGCCGATGAGGGACCTGAGGTCCGCGCCGGTGCCCTCCAGGATCCGCCGGACGACCGGGTACGCCTCGGGGTGGACGGCCGAGGAGTCCAGCGGGTCGTCGCCGCCGGGGATCCGGAGGAAGCCCGCGCACTGCTCGAACGCCTTGGGGCCGAGCCGCGCGACGTCCTTGAGCGCCTTGCGGGTGCGGAACGGGCCGTTGTCGTCGCGGTGGGCGACGATGCTGTCCGCGAGGCCGGGGCCGATGCCGGAGACCCGGGTGAGCAGCGGCACCGACGCGGTGTTGACGTCCACGCCGACCGCGTTCACACAGTCCTCGACGACCGCGTCGAGCGACCGCGACAGCTTGGTCTCCGACAGGTCGTGCTGGTACTGCCCGACGCCGATCGACTTCGGGTCGATCTTGACGAGCTCGGCCAGCGGGTCCTGGAGCCGGCGGGCGATCGAGACGGCCCCGCGCAGCGAGACGTCCATGCCCGGCAGTTCCTGGGAGGCGTAGGCCGACGCCGAGTACACCGAGGCGCCCGCCTCGGACACCATGATCTTGGTGATGCCCGGCACGAGCTTGGCGAGTTCGCCCGCGAGCTTGTCCGTCTCCCGGGACGCCGTGCCGTTACCGATGGCGACGAGCTCGACGTTGTGCTCCTTGACCAGCTTGGCCAGCACCGCGAGAGACGCGTCCCACTGGCGGCGCGGCTCGTGCGGGTAGATCGTTTCGGTGGTGACGGCCTTGCCCGTGGCGTCCACCACGGCGACCTTCACGCCGGTGCGCAGGCCGGGGTCGAGGCCCATGGTCGCGCGGGTGCCCGCGGGGGCGGCGAGCAGGAGGTCGCGGAGGTTCGCGGCGAACACCCGCACGCCCTCGTCCTCGGCGGCCTGCCACAGCCGGGTCCGCACGTCGATGCCGATGTGCACCTGGATGCGGGTCCGCCAGGCCCACCGGACGGCGTCCTGGAGCCACTTGTCGGCGGGGCGGCCCCGGTCGTTGACCTCGAACCGCCGCGCGATGCTCTGCTCGAAGGTGCTCGGCCCGCTCTCGACGGGCTCCTCCGGCTCCAGGACGAGATCGAGGATCTCCTCCTTCTCGCCCCGGAACAGGGCGAGGATCCGGTGCGAGGGGAGCTTGGTGAACGGCTCGTCGAAGGAGAAGTAGTCGGAGAACTTGGCTCCGGCCTCCTCCTTGCCCTCGCGCACGCGGGACAGGAGGCGGCCCCGGCCCCACATGCGCTCGCGCAGCTCGCCGATGAGGTCGCCGTCTTCGGCGAACTTCTCCACGAGGATCGCGCGGGCGCCCTCCAGGGCGGCGGCCGCGTCGGCGACGTTCTCGCCGAGGTAACCCTCGGCGAGCGCCTTCGGGTCCTGGGTCGGGTCTTCGAGAAGGGTCAGCGCGAGCGGCTCGAGGCCGTTCTCGCGGGCGATCTGGGCCTTGGTGCGGCGCTTGGGCTTGTAGGGGAGGTAGAGGTCCTCCAGGCGGGCCTTGGAGTCGGCCTGGAGGATCTGCGCCTCCAGGGCCTCGTCCAGCTTGCCCTGGCTCTTGATGGACTCGAGGACTGCGGCGCGGCGCTCCTCCAGTTCGCGCAGGTAGCGCAGCCGCTCCTCGAGGGTGCGCAGCTGCGTGTCGTCGAGGGCGCCGGTCACCTCCTTGCGATACCGGGCGATGAAGGGCACGGTCGATCCCCCGTCGAGCAGCTCGACGGTCACCTCGACCTGCCGCTCCCGAACTCCCAGCTCCTCAGCAATACGCCGGTGAATGCCCGGCACGCTCACGCTCATGCGCGTATTCTTCCGGCTCCGCGGCGTCGCCGTCACCCGGATCGCCGCCACCGGTCTCGACGGCGGTCTCGCCACCGGTCCGGACGGAGGTCTCGGCGGGGACCTCGGAGGCGACGTGCCTGCGCCGGGCGAAGGCACGGGACGGGGCCCAGTCGCGGGAGTCCCGGGAGTCCGCGCCGAAGCGCGGGCCGAGGATCGCGAGGGCGGCGAAGAAGACCAGGGCGAAGATCACTTGGCACCTCTCTGGAGTGGAGTTCGTCGGGCCACTTCCCATTAAGGGGGGCAATGGCTTGCCTGTTAAGAGCCAATCAGGCAAAGTGGCCTCTATGGGTGAAGTGCGGTACGTCGGCGGGGTCCAATTGGCCCGGCTCCTTGGTCCTCTTCCGTCGGAGCGGCCCGTGTACCGGGCCTTGGGCCGGGGCATCCGGACCCTCATCCAGGACGGACGGCTTCCGCTGGGCGTCAGACTGCCCGCGGAACGCGATCTCGCGGGGGCGCTCGGCATGAGCCGCACCACGGTCACCTCCGCCTACGACGACCTGCGCGCCGACGGATTCGTCTCCAGCAGGCAGGGCGCCGGAAGCTGGACCGCCCTTCCCGCGGCCAACATGTACGCGGGCGCGGCCTTCACCGCCACCAAGCGCGACGAGCAGGGCACCATCGACCTCGGCTGCGCCTCCCATCCCGCGCCGTCGATCTTCGCGGGGGCGGTGGAGGCCGCCGTCCAGGAGCTGCCGCGCTACACGTGCGGCCCCGGCTACGAGCCGGTCGGCCTGATGCGGCTGCGCGAGGCGATCGCGCAGCGCTACGCCCAGCGCGGCCTGCCCACCCGGCCCGAGGAGATCGTCGTCACCAGCGGCGGGCAGCAGGCGTGGAACCTCCTCGTGCACGCCCTGGTGTCGCCGGGCGATCCGGTGATGGTCGAGCGGCCCACCTACCCGCACGCGCTCACCGCGCTGCGCAACCGCGGCGCCGTCCTGGCCACGGTCGGCGTCAGCGAAGGCTGGGACACCGAACTCCTCGCCGACGGCATGCGCCAGGCCGGAGTCCGCCTCGCCTACCTGATCCCGGACTTCCAGAACCCCACCGGCCACCTCATGGGCGCCGCCGACCGCGCCGCGGTGGTCGAGGCGAGCCGGGCGGCCAAGGGCCAGCTCGTCGTGGACGAGACCTTCGCGGAACTGTCGATCGACGCGGCCGAGCCGATGCCGCCCACGGCCTCCTTCGACGGAGGGGGCCGGGTGATCTCCATCGGGTCGGCCTCGAAGGTGTTCTGGGGCGGTCTGCGCATCGGCTGGATCCGCACCACGATCCCGATGGCCCAGCGCCTGGCCGTGCTGCGCGAGCCGATGGACATCGCCCCGCCCGTCCTGGAGCAGCTCATCACCGCCGAGCTGTTCTGCCGCATCGAGGAGGTGCGGGCCGAGCGGCGGATCCAGCTGCGCGAATCCCGCGACGCCCTCGTGGACGCCCTGCGCACCCGGCTCCCGGAATGGTGCTTCACCGTCCCTCAGGGCGGCATGTGCCTGTGGGCGCGGCTCCCCGTCCCCGTCGCGTCCTGCCTGAGCGAGACCGCCCTGCGGCACGGGGTCCGGGTCGTTCCCGGACCGCTGTTCGGGGCCGAAGGCGTCCTGGAGGACTACCTGCGGATCCCGTACGTGCTGCCCCCGGACCAGATGCGCGCGGCCGTCGACAGGCTGGCCGACGCCTACGCGGGCGCCGAGGTGGAGGTCACCGCGCCGGAGCAGGCGATGCCCGCCTGCGTGTGACCCGGGCGCGACCTCTGGGAAGGCGGCGGTACGGTGGGTCCGCCGCATCGAGAGGGGAGCACGGAGCATGGTCGGCTGGCTTGCGGGGGCGCTCATCGCGGTGACCCTGGCCGTCGCGGTGTGGTTCCTGCTCCTGTCCCGCGCGGACAAGATGATCCAGGCGGTCCACCTGCTGGTGATGGCCGTCCTGGAGGTCGGGCTGCTGGCCCAGGTCGTCGTGGCCGCGGTCCGCCTCACCGGAGGGCACGAGCCCGCCGAGCAGGCGACCTTCATCGGCTACCTCATCGGATCCCTCGTGGTGCTGCCCGTCGGCGCCTTCCTCGCGGTGGGGGAGCGCAGCAAATGGGGCACGGTCGCCGCCGCGGTCGCCTGCCTCACCGTCCCCGTCGTCATCCTGCGCATGCAGGAGCTGTGGAGCGTCACCGGTGTCTGACACGGCAGCGGCCCCCGCCGCATCGAAGTCGCGCGAGCTGGCCTCCGGGCCGGGCCGCGCCCTCGTCGCGGTGTACGCCGTCTTCACCCTCGCCGCGGGCGCGCGCTCGGGCGTCCAGCTCGCGCTGCGCTTCGACGACGCTCCTGTCGCCTACCTGCTGTCGGCGCTGGCCGCGGTGATCTACCTGCTGGCCACGGTCGCGCTGTGGAGCTCCAAGCGGTCGGTCGCGCTCGGCGCGATCGCGGTCGAGCTCGTCGGCGTGCTCGGCGTCGGGCTGTTCAGCTTCCTGGACCCCGACCTCTTCCCCGAGCCGACGGTCTGGTCGCACTTCGGCTCCGGATACGGCTACGTCCCGGTGCTGCTGCCGATCCTCGGGCTGCTCTGGTTGCGCAAGGCCGCCGCGCGCGTGTCGTGACGGCCCGTCACACGGGGTGATCCTAGGATCGGTGCGTCATGGCGCACTGGTTCTCGCAGGACATCCTCGACGCGGGCAAACTGCGCCTGTTCTGCTTCTTCGTCGCCTTCATCTGCGGCTTCCTGTTCATCCGGGTGAGCGTCCGGCTGATCCGCGCCGACGTCAGATGGTGGTTCGGCAACGTCGCGCCCGGCGGGCAGCACATCCACCACGTGGTCTTCGGGCTGGCGTTCATGTGCGTCGGCGGGGTGACCGGCCTCGCGATCGCCGACCCCGAGTCGGTGTGGGCCGCGGTGTCGGCCGCGGTCTTCGGTGTCGGGACCGCCCTGGTCCTCGACGAGTTCGCGCTGGTCTTCCACCTCCAGGACGTCTACTGGAGCGAGGAGGGCAGGCTCTCGGTGGAGGTCGTGTTCGTCGCGATCTCGCTGTGCGGGCTGCTCCTGATGGGCTTCAGCCCGCTCGGCATCGCCGACGGCAAGGGCGAGGAGGAGAGCATGTGGCTCTTCGCCGGATACCTCCTGGCGAACCTCTGCTTCTCCATCGTCTCGGTCCTCAAGGGCAAGACCTGGCTCGGCCTCATCGGCCTGTTCCTCGGCTTCATCGCCTTCTTCGGCGCGCTGCGCCTGGCCCGCCCCCACTCGCCCTGGGCCCACCGCTTCTACCCCAACGGCTCCCGCAAGATGATCCGCTCGGCCCGCCGCGAGCAGCGCTACATGCGCTTGGACGACTTCGGCCGCCGGCTCCAGAACCTCATCGCCGGCACGCCGGACGATGAGAACGAACACCTCGAATAGCCTCCGCCCCGGGCACCGATCCGGGGAAGGACGGCCGGACCCCGGCGAGGCCGGGGTCCCGCGGCGCCGCGCGGGGCGGCGCCGTCGTCAACGGACCCGAGGGGTCAGCCGCCCGCCTTGCGGCGGAAGGTGCGCTTGCCGCCCGCCTGGGCCTGGGTGCCGTGGATCTTCGATCCGCCGCGCCCACCGCCCGCGGCGCCGTGCTGGGCCCCGCGCTTGCGCTCCAGCGCCTCGCGGAACCTGCGCTTGGCGGCCTCTTCGGGAGTCTCCTCGACCGCCTCCTCGACGCCTTCGGCGGCGGCCTCGGCGGTGATCTGCTCGTCCTTCTCTGAATCAGCCATGACCCCAGCTTGCCACGCCCGCGGCCGCCCCGGTGACGGCCCCGGCGCCGCCCTCGTGGACGGACGCCGGAGCGCAGGTCAGATCACCCGAAAACGGGCGCGTCCACGACCCAGTACCAGTTGTTGTTCGCGTTGGAGAGCCGGAACTTGATCTTGGCGTTCTGCGCGCCCGCCGGGACCGTCGCGGTGAGGTTCACCAGCCGGGACTTGGCGTTCGCGCTGTACTGCAGGAGCTGCTGGTCGGCGCCACCGTCGAAGGAGACGAGCACGGTGGCGCGCTGGCCGCCCTCCTGGAGGTAGTGCGAGACGAACGAGATCGGCAGGGTGGTCTTCCCGGCGACGCTCACGTTAGGCGAGACCAGAGTGGTGGTGTAGGTCCCGGAGAAGGTCTTGTCGGCCCACTCGTCGGACTCGGCGACGGCGAACACCCCGCGCGCCCTGACGTTGTTCTCGCGGTCCTGGCCGGTCTGGGTGGCCGTCCAGAACTCGTCGTCGGTGAGGGTCCAGCCGCGCCACTCGGCCATGCCGCCGGTGCCCATCGCGCTGTTGTCGACGCTCCAGCCGCTCGGGAAGGTCTTGGTCCAGCCGAGGGTCGTGGCCGGGATGCCGGTCTCGTCCTGGCGGGCGGCGAGGAGCGGCCACTGGGCGTCGAACGGGTCGGTGGACGCGGTGGTGATGGGCTGTCCGTCGAGGTTGGCGGGGCGGGGGACGCCCAGCCAGTCGAGGGCGGTCGCCGCGACGTCGACGTTCTTCGGCTTCACCGAAGGCGACGAGACCGGGACGCCCGGCCCGTTGGCGATGACGAAGGAGGTGCGCTCCAGCTTGGAGTCGCCGCCGTGCCCGCCCGCGTCGGTGTGGCCGTGGTCGGCGGTGACCAGGAACAGCCACTCCTCCTGGGCGTAGGTCGGGCGGCTCTTCACCGCGTCGATGACGGCCCCGATCCGCGCGTCCGTGGACTGCATCGCCTGGGCGTAGGCGGTGCTGGCCCCTCCCGAGTCGTGCCCGGCGATGTCGACCTCGCCGAAGTACACGAACGACGCGTGCGGCCCGTTGTTCCTCAGGTAGGAGGCCGCGTCGGTCTGGATCTTGGTGTCCTCGGCGGGGTAGCCGTTGGCGTCCCCGTTGAGGACGTACTCGCGGTCCAGGCCCGAGCCGATGATGTTGTCGCCGATCGGCTTCCAGTCCACGCCCGCGTAGGTGCCGAACGCGCCGTTGTTCGACTCGACGAGGTTGAGGAAGCTCGGGGTGGTGCCGAGCGCGTTGAGCAGGAACGTGTTGTCGACGACCTTGTGCTTGTCGGGCCAGGTCCCGGTGAGGTTCGTGGACCAGCCGGGGCCGGAGAGCGTCTGGGCGAGGGGGCTGGAGTAGAGCCAGGTCGGCGAGGCGTAGCCGGTCGCGGCGAGCCCGTCGAGGGTCGGCAGGCTCAGCGACTGGACCTTGTCCCAGCGGGCCCCGTCGACGCCGAAGACGACGACGTGCCGGTTGCCGGGCGCGGCGGCGTGGGCGGGGGCGGCGAGCGAGGCGAGGGTCGCCGCGCCGAGGACGGCGGCCGAGGCCGCGGCGAGCAGGCGGTGCTTCATGGAGGTCCTTCGGTCGGGCTTGCGGATGGGGGGATCCGGAGGCGTTTCCCGGAGGGCCCGGCCCTGGCGGGACCGGGGGATCGAGGGCCGCTCAGGCGGCGATGCGGCGCCGGACCAGTGCGGACAGCTGGTCGACGGCGATGACGAGGACGAGCACGACGAGGATGTGGGTGGCCATCTCGTCGAAGCGGAACAGCTTGATCGACTGGTTGATGAGGAAGCCGATGCCGCCCGCCCCGATGAGGCCGAGCACGAGGGACGAGCGGACGTTCACGTCGAAGCGGTAGAGCAGCAGCCCGACGAACTGCGGCAGGACCGTCGGCAGGACGGCGTGCAGCACGGTCCGGAGGCGGGAGGCGCCGAGGACGCGCAGGGCCTCGCGCGGGCCCGGGTCGCTCTCCTCCATCGCCTCGGCCCACAGCTTGCCCATGACCCCGGTGTTGTGCGCGATGAGCGCGAGCACCCCGGCGAACGGCCCGAGCCCGACCGCGGTCACGAAGATCAGCGCGAAGACCACATCGGGCACCGCGCGAAGGAACGACAGCACCGACCGCGCCGCCTGGTAGGACGCCGCCCCGTAGCCGCTGCTCCGCGCGGCGAGCACCGCGAGGACCAGCGCGGACGGGATCGACAGGGTCGTGCCGAGCAGCCCGATGTACAGGGTGACCGCCGCGGCCTCCAGGCTCGGTCCGAGCACCTCCGCCCAGTCGAGGTCGAGCGGGAAGGCGTCGGAGATGAACGTGGCCATCCCGTGCCGACCCTGGATGAGGGCCGTCAAAGAGAAGTCGGTGCCCCGCCAGGCGAGGACGTGCACGCCGAGGAGGACGGCGGCGGCCGTCCACCACCAGGGGGAGGGGAGGCGGCGTGCGGGCGGTGCCGGAGTCGTCGTCATGGGAGTTCCTGGTCGGCGGGCCCGGTGGCCCGGTCGGGGGCGTAGAGGCGGTCGAGATCGAGGTCGCCGACGGTCGCGGCGGGGGCGTCGAGGTCCACCCGGCCGTCGAGGAGGCCGACGATCCGGTCGGCGTGCTTACGCGCCAGCGACGGCTGGTGCAGCACGGCGGCGACGGCGAGGCCGTCGCGGGCGAGTTCGGCGAGCAGCCCGACGACCTGGTCGGCCGCCTTCGGATCGAGCGCCGACACGGGCTCGTCGGCCAGCAGCAGCGCCGAGCGCCGGCACAGCGCCCGCGCGATCGCGACGCGCTGCTGCTGCCCGCCCGACAGCCGGTGGGCGGGTTCCGCGGCGCGGTCGGCGAGACCCACCCGGTCCAGGCAGGCCATCGCCTCCGCGCGGAGCGTCCGGGGGAACAGCGCGGGCGTGAGCGACCGGTGCAGGGGTAGGCTGCCGAGCGCTCCAGCGCAGACGTTGTCCAGCGCGCTGCGGCGGCCGACCAGGTGGATCTTCTGGAAGACCATCGCGGCCCCGCCGTCGCCGCCGACCAGGATCTCGCCCGCGCTGGGCGTCTCCAGGCCGACGACGCAGCGCAGCGCCGTCGACTTGCCCGAGCCGTTCGCGCCGAGGATCGCGAGGAACTCCCCGGCCGCGACGTCGAGGTCGATCCCGGCGAGGACGGTGCGGGCGCCGAACTCCTTGCGCAGCCCCCGGACGCGGAGCGTCATGCCTCAGACGTCCTTCTCGGTGAGGCCGAGCTTGTCGGCGAGGTCGAACAGCGGCCGGTAGGTCTCTTTGGTGACGGCGACGAGAGGGCCGGGCGGAGTCACGTCGAGGAACGCGCCGACCTGGGCGACGGCCTCGGGGGACAGGTCGAGCAGCGCGTCGGCGACCTTCTTCTTGAACGCGGGGTCGAGCGAGGAGGCGATGGTGATCGGGTCGTTCGGGATCGGGTCGGACGTCCAGACCTGCCGGAACTTCGTCTTGTCGAACTGGCCCTCGGCCTCGGCGGTCGCGAGCTGCTGGCTGTTGATCTCGGCCGCGTCGACCTTGCCGTTGGTGAGGGCGAGGAGCGCCTCGGGGTGGCCGCCCGCGTAGTTGATCTCGAGGTCGGACTCGGCGATCCCGGCCTGGGCGAGCGCGTAGCGGGGGAGGGCGTCGCCGGAGGTGGATCCCGCGCTGGACAGAGCCAGCGACTTGCCCTTGAGGTCGGCGATCGACTGGATCGGCGAGGCGGCGGGCACCCAGATGCCCCCGGTGTAGGTGGTGAGCGCGCCGGACGCGTCGGCGAAGGAGACCATCGGCTCCGCGCCCGCCTTGGTGCTGGCGAACACGAACCCGAGCGGGCCGAACTGGGCGATCTCCAGCCGGCCGTTGCGCATCGCGAGGACCTCCGCCGAGTAGTCCTCGACGACCTGGAGCTCGACCGGGCAGCCGAGCTTCTCCTCCAGGGCCCCGGCGAGGACCTCGTAGGCGGGCTTGAGCTTGGCCGGGTCCTCGTAAGGCTCGACGCCGAAGCGGACCTTCCCGTTCGGGCAGGCGCCTCCGTCGGCGTTGGTGGCGGTGTCCCCGCCGCCGCAGGCGGCGAGCAGAGGCAGGACGGCGAGGGCCGTCACGGCGGTGAGGCGAAGCAGGGACTTCATGGATTCTCTCCGTGGGGGACTTCGGGACGCGGGTCAGGGATGAGGGTCAAGGGATGAGGTCGTCCAGCACCTCGGGGGCGAGCCCGAGAGCCGTGGTCATGCCGATGCCGGAGGTCACCGAGACGACTCGGACGCCTTCGGCGGGCGTGGCGATCAGGAAGGGCTCGGGTGCGGACGCGTAGACGCCGCGCCAGCGTTCCCGGACGGTCAGGGAAGGGGCGCCGAGCAGCTTCGCGGTCTCGGCGAGGACGAGGTCGTCGAGTTCCTCGGCGCGGTAGGGCGGGACGTCGGCGGCGTAGGCGTGGGTGTCACCGATCGTCAGGTCGCCGTCGGGGAGCCGGGTGAGCATGAGGTTCACGCCCGCGTCGAGCAGGCGGGGGCTCTCGCGCTCGAACCGCGCGCGGACGTCGGCGAGGGACGGGCACGCGGTGAACCCGTCGTAGCGCAGCAGGGACAGGCCGGTGAGGACGGCGGGCTCGATCTCCCGCGGGTGCGGCTCGCGGACCCGCAGCATGTGCAGCGAGCAGCGCCGCACGCCCGCGTCGGCGGCGAGGCCGGGGAAGTGCCGGTCCACGTCGTGGCCGACCGCGACGACGACGTGCCGGGCGCGGACCGTCCCGCGCGACGTGCCGACCTCGCCGGGCTCGATCGTGTGCACCGAGGTCGACCAGTGGAAGCGGACGCCGCGCGCGGCGAGCGCGGCGGCGAGCGCGGGCGCGGCCTGGCGCGGGTTGACCCGGACGTCGAGGGGGAGGAAGGCCCCGCCCACGACGCCGTCTCCGAGCGGCACCCGCGCGTGCGTCCCGTCGGCGTCGAGGAGGTGGACGAGCCCGGGGCCGCGCAGTTCGGCGAACTCGCGCAGCACGGCGAGCTCGTCCTCCGCCCTCGCGACGACGACGGTGCCGCTCGGCCGCACCCAGACGCCGTCCTCGGCGAGGTCCAGCCAGATCCGGCGGGCCGCCATCGCGTAGCGCAGCGCGGCGCCGTCCTGGGCGGTGGCGCAGCCGTGGCCGAAGTTGCGCACCGACGCGCCCAGCGGGCGGGCGTCCCGCTCGACGACGGCGACCGTGAGGCCGCGCTCGACGGCCGCGCGGGCATGGGCGAGGCCGACGACGCCGGCGCCCACGACCACGAGGTCCACCTGGTCCAGAAGGGTGCGCAAACTTGTCATGACAAGAGCGTCCCGAGGGCGTCCCCCGTGCGTCAACAGTCTCGGCGCGAATACGCGCCACGTTCACTTCACGTTAAGGAGGCCAACCTCAAACGGCGAGATGCTGCTCCGGTGAAGGGGCTGCCACCTGTATAGTCAAGTCCATGGAGCTTCCCATGCACGAACGGATCGCGGTCGAGCTGCGGCGCCTGATCGCCACCGGCGACCTGGCCGTCGGCGAGCCGGTCCCGTCCGAGGCGCAGCTCTGCGCGCAGTGGGGCGCGTCGCGCGGGCCGGTCCGCCAGGCGCTCGCCGCGCTGCGCACCGAGGGCATGATCGGCGGCGGCCGCGGCAAGCCGCCCGTCGTGCTCCGGCAGTCGCTCGGCCAGCCGTTCGCGACCTTCATGTCGTTCTCGCGCTGGGTGCACGGGCTAGGCCGCACCCCCGGGCAGCGCACCCAGGAGATCGCCCTGCGGCCCGCGACCGCCGACGTCGCCGACGCGCTCGACCTGGAGGAGGGCACCCAGGTCGTCCAGCTCCTGCGGCTGCGCCTCATCGACGACGCGCCGACCATGCTGGAGCGGACCACGTTCATCGAACCGGTCGGCCGCCTCCTGCTGGACTTCGACTGCGACTCCGGCTCCCTGTACGCGCACCTCGCCGCCCAGGGCGTCGACATGTCCCTGGCCCGGCACCACATCGACGCGGTCGCCGCCGACGCCACCGACGGCCGTCTCCTGGACGTCGCCGAGGGCTTCCCGCTGCTGCGGGAGAGCCGGATCGCGCGCAGCGCCGACGGCCGCCCCGTGGAGTACTCCGACGACCGCTACCGGCCCGACAAGGTCGGCTTCACCATCGAGAACTCCCAGGCCGCGCAACCCGCGCTGCTGCGGAGCTGGCAGGCGTCCTAGCGCGCCGGAACGGAAGGCCCCCCAATGATCGAACTCGCCGCCTTCGATGTCGCCGGCACGACCGTGCAGGAGTACGGCGCCGTGTACGTCGCCCTTCGGGAGGCCGTAGAGGCCGCGGGCGCGACGCCCGGCACGGGTGACATCGACCGGTCGATGGGCGCGGACAAGAGGGAGGCGATCCACGCGCTCCTCGGGGGTCCGTCGCCGGAGACCGTCGAGGACGTCTTCGCCGACTTCCACCGAAGGCTGACGTCCGCCTACGCGGCCCGCAAGCCCGAGCCCCTTCCCGGGGTGGAGAAGGCGTTCGCCGTACTGCGCGCGGCGGGGGTGAAGGTCGCGCTCACCACGGGCTTCGACAGGTCGATCACCGAGGCGCTGCTCGGCCTCCTCGGCTGGGACTCCGCGGTCGTCGACGCCGTCGTGTGCGCCGACGACGTGGCGGCGGGCCGTCCCGCGCCGTACATGGTCTTCCGTGCGATGGAACTCACACGGGTGCACGCAGCCTCCTCAGTGCTCACCGCGGGTGACACCGTGCTCGACCTCCGTGCCGGGACGAACGCGGGCGCGGGCTTCGTCGTCGGCGTGCTCACGGGTTCGATGAACGCCGCGCAACTCGGGGGTGAACGGCACACCCACCTGCTCCCCGGCGTCGCCGACGTGCCCGCGCTGCTGGGCCTGGGCGGGTGATACGCGGGGTTCCGGGTGGTCTAGTCTGCGTCGGACGATCACGAGGAGAGGAGTCGGTCATGGCGGACAACGGGGGATCGAGCCTGGGGCTCGAGTCGGCGCCCAACGCACGGGACCTGGGCGGCTACAAGACCGCCGACGGCCGGTCCGTCCGGCCCGGCCTGGTGCTCCGGACCGAGGCGCTGCACCAGCTCACCGACGCCGACCAGGCCCGCCTGCGCGCCCTCGGCGTCCGCGACGTGGTCGACTTCCGGGGCGCGCCCGAGATCGCCATGAGCGGCGAGGACCTCCTGCCCGACGGGGTCTCCTACCACCACCTGCCCGTCGTCGCCGAAGACCACGACATCTACACCCTCATCGCCCCGCTCGTCACCGACCCCGACCCGGCCCTCCAGCGGCAGGTGCTCGGCGACGGCAGGGCCGAGGCGATCATGGTCGACCTTTACCGCTGGTTCGTCAGCGACGCCGAGGCCCGCGAGCCGTTCGCCCGCGCCCTGCACCTCGTCGAGCGGGCCGAGAAGCCCGTCCTGTTCCACTGCACCGCGGGCAAGGACCGCACCGGCTGGCTCGCCGCCCTGCTCCTGACGGCACTCGACGTCCCCCGCGAGACGATCCTGGCCGATTACCTGCTCACCAACGAGCGCCAGCGCAGCCTCGCCGACCTCTTCCAGGGCCACGGCAGCCCCATCGACCCGGCCCTGCTCGCCCCCCTGCTCGACGTCCGCGCCCCCTACCTCGAAGCCGCCTTCGACCAGGCCGACAAGGAACACGGCTCCGTCGAGGCCTACCTCACCGACGTCCTCGGCGCCGACCCCGACCGCCTGCGCGCCCGCCTCCTCGCCTGAGCCGTCAACGGCCCTCGAACCACTCGAGGAACTCGGAGTTCCCGAACATCCGCGCTGCCTCCCGCGCCGTCGGCGTCCCCGCGTCCGGCGACGCCCCCGCCTCCAGCAGCACCCGCACCACCTCCGCCTCCTTCTTGAACACCGCCCCCGCGAGCGGACTCTGCCCCCGATCGTTCTCCCGCCCGGCGTCCGCCCCGTGCTCCACCAGCATCCGCGCCGTCCCCGCATGCCCGTGATACGCCGCCAGCATCAACAGCGTGTCCCCCGCCTGATTCGTCAGATCCACCGGAACCCCCGCCTCCACATAAGCCCGCAGCAACTCCGTCTCCCCACTCCGCGCCAACCCGAACACTTTGGTCGCGAACTCCTCGACCTCTTCCGCATCCCCCATGCCCCCATCCTCCCCCGGGCCACCGCCGCCCATCCCCGCGGGTGGCGACACCACCGTCGATCGCGAACCCCAGCGCGCTCACACCTGCGGCCCGCCCTCCCCGGGACCTCCTGTCGGCCGTCCGCCTTCCTCGCGAGCTCGTACGCCCTCCGTCCTGTCGCGGCGCAGACAGGACGTCGGTGCGGGCGGTATCACCCGAGGTTGTTGCGCTGCCGGACGAGGTTCGCGATCGCGAGGATCTTCGGGCGCCCGGTCGCTCTGAACGACAGTCCGTGTCGAAAGATCTCGGGTATCCAGTACTGGTCGTCCTCGCGGAACACGACACCGTTGGCCGAGAGGATTGCCAGATCGTCACTCGAGAGCTGCACGGCCTCCGCCTCGAAGGGGATTCTCTTCAAGTCCGTGCTCAGATCCCTGAGGTGCCTCAGCAGGTTGCCGACTTCCGGACTCTCCACACTGATCGCCTCGATCTTCTCCGCGCTGCAATGGACGAGCGCCGTCCGCATCGCGGCGGGAGCCAGAAGACGGTCCATCCAGCGGGTGTCCCCCTCCGACAGACGTGCGGACTCTTTGAGGAAGGTGACGATGTCGCGTGCCTGGATCTGGCCGTTGAAGTCCGAGAGCGCGGCGAGGAACCATCCTTCGGAGCGGGCCTCGCGAGACCGGGTGGAACCCATCTTCTCCCCCCATACGGGAAGGAGGAGTTCGCTGAGTTTCTGGTCATTCGCCGCTGCCACCTCCTCAGAAGTGAGAGACGGCAGTGCCGAAGAACGCTGGACCACCCAGAGTGCGAGCCGCATGGCCTCAGCGGGGTTCCACTTGAGTTCGTACTCGCTGTGCCGGGCGAAGAACTGTCCATAGTTCTGCTTGATCGCGGCCTGGACCAGATCCCGTCGCACGAAGACCACAAGTCCGAGTGGACGGCCCCGGAGGCTGCGCAGCCAATCGAGGCAGTCGACCAGGAGCACGCGTAGGGCCTGTTGCGCTGAACGCTGTGAGAAATCCTGAAGGAGATCTTCCAAGCCGTCGATCAGGAAGATCCGGCTGGCGGACTGGCCCAGCCTCGCCAAGTCGTCCTCCACCCGTTCGGGAGAAGAGGAGATTCCCAAAGAGCGGGCCATGCAGGTGAGCCAGACCTTGCGCCACTCTCCATCAGAGAGATCCGTGCGAAGCGCGTCGTCGATGATCTCGCGCAAGTCGAGTTGAGAGGCGGGCTCGGTTCCCGGCGCGGTGACGGAACCCCGCTGAATCTCACTGATGCGGCTGAGTGTGACCTCATTGAGGTTCTTCGAGACGAAGACGGGAACGAGAGGCGCATCCAGGGTGACCCCTTCGACACGCACACCCTTCGCGTACTCTTGCCAGGTCCGGCGAAAGCACATCTGCAGCTGGGTGAAGGTCTTCCCGGAGCCTTTGGCGCCCACCACGACGGACAGCGGTGGCTCGGTGCGGTGGGCGGTCAGCAGGTTCTTCAGTGACTCGGTCGCGAGGAAGTCCGTGTCGTCGGCGGTCTCGGCGTACGCGAGCTGTTCCGCGAATCCCCGGAGGGCGCGGCGTCGTACGAGAAGGTCTTCCTCCGCCGTGTGGTCGGAAGGGGGAGACGGAACGCTGTGGTCCAGGCCGTTGGAGATGCTCAGCGAGTCGACAAGGGGTGCGAGCGCGTCCGCCAGTCGCTGGCGGCGGATCACCTCGATGACCTCGTCCCAGGACAGGGGCAGCGCGAGCAGGGACTCCTGAAAGACGCTGAAGAGCGGCTCGAGGGCGAGGTCGCTGTCGATGGTCAGGTCGTCGTCCGACAAGGACGGCACGAGGGACTTGGCGATCGTGTCACGGAGCTGGGCGGCGGAGCGGACCGCCAAGTCGCCGTGCCCGTGCTCACGGAACTGCGTGATGAGTGCGGCGGGGGCGGGATCAGTGGGCCGGCTCGGAGCTCGCCTACCGAGTTCCTGAATGGTGCGAAGCGTTCCCCGCAGCGACTGGTCGCTGATCGTGGTGACGAAGGTCCGCTGTACCCGGGGGTCGAGGAGGATGGGGGCGGAAAGCTCGCTGCCGCCTGCCCGTAGGTCGATGAGGACGGTCGAGGCGCCGAGCCGGTAGGCGAGCTCCGCGAGGGAATCGGTCAGGTAGTAGATGGACCGGTCGGGTGTCAGAAGGTCCGTGGGCTCCAGCCGTGGAGGGGAGATGTCCGCCAGGGATCGACGCGTCGGCATGACGATCACGTCGTCGAGTGTCTGGTTCGGCAGGAACGCGGCACCGAGGTGGACCGCTTCCTCGGGTCGGCCGTCCTCCGAGGAGTGCAGGAGCGCCAGGAAGTCCTCGAAGCTGAAGTCGACCCGTCGCCCCTGAGCGGAGAACATCCAGGTGATGCCCGGCGCCTCGAGGTCCGCGTCGACGAGGAGAACACGTCGGCCTTGCCTCGCGACCGCGTCGGCGATCGCCACACCGTGCAGTGTTCTGCCCACCCCGCCCTTGAAGGAGTGCAGAGCAGAGATCCGGACATTTTCGGCGAAGGGCCGGTCTGGTGGTGGAAGCGGCCTGCCGAGGTCGGCGACTACTCGTCTCTCCCTCCACCTCGGCTCACGCCGGAAATCGCTGGGTACCTCTCGGGAGATGGTGACCGGTAGCAGTCTCTTCGACGGATGCCCTGGCACGTCGTCGAGCCTGAGCGCTGCACCCGCGACATGGTGGACCACGGATCCGACGCCGAACCTGTCACCGAGCCAGGACAGGACCGCCGAATCGGACGTGGATGGGTCGACCGACAGTTCCAGGCCGTCCCAGAAGGCGTCGCCTTCCAGAAGCCACGAGGGCCAGTCCTGTCTGGCCGCGAGTGCCGTGAGATGCGCGTCGACGTCCACCCAGGTGTAGAGACGTTCGGGGACGGCAGAATCCTCCGGCACGATCATGTCCTCACTTCTGTCGCACACCAGGCCATCAGGTCACGGAGGACGGCGACCGCCGCCTTCTCGTCGTCCGCACGAAGTGAGTGCCCATATCGCCAGGCCTGGTGCAGGTCGCGGAAATCGACCTGCGTCTCGCTCTGTCGTCGACCGGCGCATGGCTGCATCTGCGCGCTGTAGCGCGGCGGCAGCTTCAGCTCTTTGGCCAGCCGGCGGAGGTCGTGGCTGCGCAGGTCTCCCTGGAGCTGCGCGCTGGAACGCAGTCTCCCGCGCCTCATGACGGCCGCCTTGAGTCCGCACTCTGCCCCGTAGAAGAGCAGCAGCGCTGCCTGCGGACCTTCGTCGAGGGAACGAGCGGCTCGACATAGAGCGGCAAAACTCGCGCGTAGTTGCGCGTCTCCGACGTCTACTGCCGCGGAAGGAAAGATTAGTGCAGCAGAGAGTGACGGGTCGGTGAAATCCCGATCCTGGGCGGCTGGTCAGGTGGTGAGGGGAGGCGGACGGTCATGATGAGGTGGCAGGGGGTCGGGTCGGTGGCTCGGTAGGTGGGGGGGGGTCGCCGTTGGTGAGGGGGTGGTCGGCGGTGTCGACGGTGAGGGTCATCCGGCCGGAGGTGATGGTGAGGGTTTCGGCGACGCTGGGTTGGTGGGGGTTGCCCTGGGCTGCTCCCTGGCCTATGGGTGCGCCGACTTCCTGGGCGGACTCTGCGTCCGCAAGGCCCATGTGCTGCGCACGGTCGTCGCGGCCCTCTACCCGGACGGGACGGTCCTGCTCGCCCGCTCCGCGCTGCACGAGCGCGTCGGCCGGGGGACAGCTCCGGCCTCGGCGCCGCGGCCGTCGCCGTCGGCCTCCTCGCCCTGTCCTGACGATCAAGGAGTCCGCACATGTTCATCCAGCCCTGGGACGCGAGCCTGGACGAGGCCGAATGGCGGTCCTGGATCGCCGACGGCCACGACTTCGGGCAGCTGTCCGTCAACGGGCCGCCCGGTGAGCCGCCCGTCGTCGTGCCCACCCACTTCAGCTGTGACGGGGCCGACCTGCTGGTCCATCTGGCCAGGCCGAACCCGGTGTGGAAGGCGATCGACCACGACCCGAACGTCGTCATGAGCGTCATCGGCGACTACGCGTTCGTCCCCGGCCCGTGGCGCGCCCCGGCGGGCACCCCGCCCGTCGAGGGAGTCCCGACCAGCTACTACGCGGCGGTCCAGTTCGTCTGCCGCGCCCGGATCATCGACGACCCGGAGGCCAAGGCCGAGCTGCTGCGCCGCCAGCTCGCGCACTTCCAGCCCGCCGGGGACCACGCCGTCGTCGCCGTGGACCGGCCGCCGTACGGGCGGATGCTGCCGGGCATCCGCGGCCTGCGCCTGGAGGTCGCCGAGGTCCGCGCGAAGTTCAAGTACGACGATCACAAGCCCGTCGAGCACCGCGAGGCCGTCGCCGACCACCTCGTCGAACGCGGCGAGGGCCTCGACGCCCCGGCCGCGCGCCAGCAGCAGCGGCGCCTGGACCGCATCGGCACCTGGAAGCCCTGACAAACGACCCGAAAGGGAACCGACCCTGACCACCGAATCCGCGACCCGTCCGAGCGCGTGGGAACGGCTCGACGGCGCGTCCATCGCGCCCGAGCTCGCCGCCCCGCGCCCCGATCACCGCGTCCCGCTGATCGCCGCCGACGCCTGGCCCCGATGACCGCCGAGGCACTCCAAGCCGCGGGCCAAGCCCTCGTGGACGCCCTGCGCCGGTCCAGCCCCGCCGCCGAGTTCGCCACCCGTCTCCTGAGCGCCGAGGACGCCGCCTGGTCGGGTCAGCAGGGGACGCCCGGGGCGGCGGCGGTGGCCCGGAGGAGGTCGCGGAGCAGGGAATAGTCGATCTTGGCCGGACCGCGGAAGCGGAGGCACGCCTTGCCCATGTCGTGCGGGGCGAGGCGGTCGGCGAAGGCGGCGCGGACGTCGGTGCGCAGCAGGTAGAAGGAGATGTACTGCTTCTGGGACGCGAACGCGATCTCCGCGCCGTTCTCGCGGGCGTAGGCGGGCATCCCGTAGGACATCTCCTCGGTGAAGCCTGGCAGCTCGGCCAGGCAGAGGTCCCGGATCCGCGCGACGGCCTCCCGGCGATCCCCGGGGAGCTCGGCCACGTAGGCGTCGACGGTGGAGGCGCTGCTCTGGACCATGCCCAGAGGGTAGGCGACGCCACCGACAGATCGTGGCCGCCGCCTACGCGGGCGAGAGCTCGATCATGACCATGCAGACGGCCCCGGCGTAGAAGACCGCGGCGGGGAGGCACCGGGGGACGGCCCGGCCTGGGTTCCGGATCGTCCTGGTGCAGCACCGTCAGGGGGTAGGTGACGCTCGCGACGCGGCTGACCCGCGGGTATCGGGCAGGTGGGGAGGATCGGGGCGGGGGCGGGGGTCGGATGCCGGGGTGGGGGAATGTTCGGCGGCGGATCTGGTTCAATCCGTTCATGACGATGCAGCAGGACCCGGCGACGGTGCGGTTCAGTCCCGGGCAGGAGATCTTGCATCGGCAGTTCACGGGGGAGCGGCTCGTCTATGTGCGGGCCGTCCGGGTCGTCGCCCATGACGAGCTGGGCCTCAGGCTGTGGATCCCGCGGAACACGCCGATGTCGGCGACGATGACGTCCGATGGGCGCGGCCTGCGCGACATGCCCTTCGCCGAGTGGGTCCACGTGGAGCGCGAGCTGACGCCGATGCGCTGGACCGGCCCGGACATCTTCATGTACACCCCGCCGGACTCGGGCCACTCGGTGATGTTCTTCTGGTACCCGAAGGACCAGTTCTTCGGCTGGTACGTGAACCTTGAGGAACCGGGTGTCCTCTGGCAGGACGAGAACGCCGCGGGAATCGACATCACCGACCAGGATCTGGACATGTGGGTCAACCGCGACCTGTCCTGGTCCTGGAAGGACGAGCACGAGCTCGAAGAGCGCCTGAACTACCCCGACCACTACTGGGTCGCCGACGCCGACGCCGTCAGGGCCGAGGGACTGCGCGTCGCCCGGCAGATCGAGCAGGGCGCGTTCCCCTTCGACGGCACCTGGTGCGACTTCCGCCCGGACCCGTCCTGGGACCTCCCGCGCGACCTCCCGGCCGGCTGGGACCGCCCCAGGGTCCGCGGGTAGTCGCGTTACAGGCACGACGGCCAGTATGGCCATGCCCTAAGTGACTGAATTGTCACCTTGTGTCGCTGGCCCTCCGGGCGGTGTAGTGGGGCCTGCGGGCGGCCGGGCCGCCTGCGGGACCCCGTACCGCACCAGGAAGAGGCGCCATGATCGTGAACAACGACGTACCGATGCGGCGAACGGCCATCGACCGCCAGATCACCGCGTGCAAGGGCGCCCCGCTGCCCGACGACGACCTCCTGGACGGCCACCTCCGGAGCCTCCTCGACGAGGCGGCCAGCGCGATCTCCGGGATCGAGTTCGGCGAGGCGACGAACGGGCAGCCCGCCCAGATCACCGCCGAGCGCCCCGGTTACAGCTCCACCTTCGACCCGGCCTACGTGTCCGCGACCGGCGAGCCGAGGGCCTTCCGCACCTCGGCGCTGCTGCACGAGATCCTGCACGCCTCCTGTGACCGCGCCTACGTCAAGCCGGACATCCAGGAACTCGACTTCTGCAACTTCCACGTCGTCGTTCCCGCTCCCGTCACCGACCAGGCGATCATCGCCGAGCTCAAGGGGCAGCGCGAGACGGTCACCGCGAACATCGGCAAGGCCGGCAAGGCCCTGGAGGCGGACCGCGGCAGGCTCATCTCCGACACCACCCGCGCCCACCTGAACGCGCGCTTCACCTACGCCCTCGCCCTCCCCAACGTCCACTACGACACCGTCCTCTTCGAGCTCCTCGTGTACCTGGCCCTCCAGAACGCCCAGGCCAGCCCCACCTTCCAGTTCCTCAAGAAGCTCTCCGTGGAGGCCGCCGACCGCCGCGGCGACGACTCCGGCCGCATCCAGGCGATCTGATCCTCCGCACGCCGCGGGCGCGTGCCGCGCTCGACCGGGACGAGCCGCTCGTGGGCGGTGCCGGCGTCTTCCTGGACGAGGACCGTCCCGCATCGCGGGCGAGCCGAGGTGAAGAGGGCGGGCGCGGGGTTCGCGCACCCCGCGCCCGCTCAAAGGCATCACGGGACCAGCAGAACCCGGCCCAGCGCGGCCCTGTCGTCGAGCAGCCGGTGCGCCTCGGCCGCCTCGGCGAGCGGCACGGTGGCGTGCACGGCGGTGGTGAGCCTGCCTGCGGCGAAGTAGCCGGCGAGCTCGTCCATTTCCGCGCGCGCCCGCTCGGGCCTGGCCGTCCGCCATGCCGTCAGGTTGAAGCCCGCCAGGGACTTCAGCGCGAAGAGGCTCGTGACCGGTACGGAGATCAGGTCACCGCCGGCCGCACCGTAGGTCACGGCCCGGCCGTACGGCGCCAGCACCTCGAAGCTGCGCTGCAGGATGTCGCCACCGACCGCGTCGAGCACGATGTCGACCCCGCCCGGCACCGCCGCGCGCACCTGGTCGGTCCAGTTCTCCTCGGTGTAGTTCACCGTGACGTCGGCGCCGTGCTCGCGGGCGAACTCCAGCTTGGCGTCCGAACCGGCGGTGGCGACCACCGCGCCGGCCCCGAGCAGCTTCGCGATCTGCACGGCGAGGTGCCCGATGCCGCCGGCCGCGGAGTGCACCAGTACCGACTCACCGGGGGTGAAGTCGCCCGTCCGCAGCGCGCGCAACGCGACCGGCGCACCCATCGGCAGCATGGTGGCCGAACCGTTGTCGATACCCTCGGCCACCTTGACGACCCACTGCGCCGTGGCGAGCACGTAGTCGGCGTAAGCGTCCTCCGCCACAAGGGCCGCGACCCGTTCTCCGACCGCGAATCCCTCGACGCCCGCACCGACGGCCTCGACGGTGCCGACGACGTCCCCGGTCGGCTTGCCCGGCAGCGGCCGCTGGAAGATCGCCCCCGCCTCCGGCCCCTGCCGGTACTTGGTGTCGACGAAGTTGGCGCCGATCGCCTCCGTCTTGACGAGCAGCTGCCCCTCACCGGGAATCGGCACCTCGGCCTCCTCGACCTGCAGGACCTCAGGTCCCCCGTACTCGTGGTAGCGGACGCGCCGCATGACGACCCCTCTTTCCCGGGCTAAAGTGGACCACCAGTCAACTTGTGACGAACGTACTGGACCGCCGGTCCAGTTGTCCAGGAGGTTCCTCGATGACGGAAGTCAGACGCGAACGCGCCGACGCGGCCCGCAACCGCCGCGAGATCCTGCGCGTCACGGAGGAGCTCCTGGCCCGGTACCGCCCGGAAGAGATCTCCATGGAACAGGTCGCCGCGGCGGCGGGCGTCGGCAAAGGCACCGTGTTCCACCGCTTCGGCAGCCGCATGGGCCTCATGCAGGCCCTGATCCAGGACCGCGCGCTGGCCCTGCACGATGCCGTCGTCTCCGGCCCGCCTCCGCTGGGCCCCGACGCCGACCCC
The DNA here is from genome assembly GCF_003751225.1 of Actinocorallia herbida. Taxonomy (NCBI): domain Bacteria; kingdom Bacillati; phylum Actinomycetota; class Actinomycetes; order Streptosporangiales; family Thermomonosporaceae; genus Actinocorallia; species Actinocorallia herbida. The sequence goes on along the minus strand of NZ_RJKE01000001.1, from coordinate 6,283,379 downwards.
CGGTCGCGTCTCCTCGCGTTCCTCGACGGCATCGTGGACGTGGTGGCCCGCAACAAGGGCCTGCTCGCGGCCCTCGGCCACGCCGTCACCACCACCCAGCACCCCAGGGCGGACGACGACCATCCTGTCTACCGCTTCTGGCACGGCCACCTCAGCATGTTGCTCGCCGAGCTGCGCCCCTCGCTGGATGCCGAGCTGGTGGCGCACGTCCTGTTGTCGACGCTGGGCAATGAGCCCATTCTGCGACTCCTGGAGAAGGGAGAGGGGGAACGGCTGGCGGTCACCTTGCGGCTGATGGCTACGACCCTGCTGGATGCGTGATCCAGCCGGCCCGGCCGAGGTCGTCGGGCTTGCGGGGCGTGGAACGCCGTCGCTCAGACGGTGTGATCCGCCGCACGCCGCGGCGGGCCTTGACCTGAACCGTGCTTGATGTCCGAGTCTCGGACCATGACGAAAACGGGAGAAGAACGCGCGGCCGTCCTCGCCTGGATCGAGGAGCGGTCGCGGCCGGTGGCCTCGGTGGACCCTGCGGCCCCTCTCGACGACCTCCGGCCGCTGCTGTCGATGGTCGGCGACGCGTCGGTCGTCGGCTACGGGGCCGGGACGCGCGGCGCGCACGAGCTGTTCGACCTCCAGACGCGGATCGCGCGGCTCCTGGTCGAGGAGGGCGGGTTCCGGGCCGTCGCGTTCGAGGTGGACCGGGGGTTCGGCCTCCGGCTCGACGAGTACGTCCGCACCGGCGAAGGGGATCTGCGGGCCCTCCTGAAGGCGGCCCCGCCGTTCACCGCCACCGAGGAGGTCTTCGGCCTCCTCACCTGGATGCGCGCCTTCAACCGGGACCACCGGGAACGCCCGGTCCGTCTGGTCGGGCTGGCCCCGCACGCCCTCGACGTCGCGCTGCACGACGAGATCGTCGACCACCTGCGGACCGTCGCCCCTTCACGCGCGCGGGAGGTCGCGGATCTCTACGCCGGTCTCCGTCCCGGCCCGGACGAAGGCCCCTGGGCCTATGTGGGCCGGGTCCGGAGCGGCGCCGACCGAGGGGCCTGGGCGCGCCGCGCCCGCGCCGCCCACGCGCTGGTGGCCGAGCTGACGACGGACTCCCGGATGGTGTGGAACGCCGCCCTCATCGTCCAGTTCCATGAGTTCCACGACCACGACCCGTCGCCGAACGATCCGCACCACATGGCCTGCCTCGAACGGTGCTTCGCCGAGAACCTCACCTGGTGGCAGGGGCACCTCGGCGAGAAGGTCCTGTGGTGGACGTCCAGTTCGCACTCCTCCAACGGTCCGGGAAGGGCCATGAGCTTCCCGCCCGCGCCGCCCCGCACGCTGCCCAACGCGGGCGGATTCCTCCGTGAACGCCTCGGATCCGGCTATGTCTCGATCGGGCTGACCTTCCGGGAGGGTGAACTCGCCTCGTACACGGAGGCGGGCGACCACCGGGTCCCGGAGGCCGCCCCCGAACTCTTCGAGTCCTACCTCGGCCCCGGTGACTTCCTTCTCGACCTGCGCGGGTCCCGTCCCCCCGCCGTCGCCGCCTGGCTCGCCCGGACGGCCCGGTTCCGCGCCATCGGCCCCGTCTACGATCCCGCGAACGACGCGGCCCACCACATGACCGGCGGCGCGCCGGCCGACTGGTTCGACGTCCTCCTCCACCTCCACCACGTCACCCCTGCCCGTCGGCTCCCCTGAGCGGCGCGCGGCTGGGATCATGGTGTCCGGCGCCGCTCGGACCCTCCTCCTTCGCCGCCCCCTGAGTCCCGCAGCCTGAGGAGCACCCATGCGCGTCATCGTCTTCGGAGCGTCTGGAATGGTCGGGCACGGCGCGCTGCGCGCCTGCCTCCGCGACGACGACGTCACCGAGGTCGTCGCCGTCGTCCGGGCCCCGCTGCCCGAGGCGCATCCCAAGGTGCGGCAGCTCGTGCACACCGACTTCACCGACTACAGCGCGGTCCTGGACGCGTTCGAAGGGCTGGACGCCTGCCTGTACTGCCTCGGCGTCTCCGCCGCGGGACTCGGGGAGACGGAGTACACCCGGGTCACCTACGACTACGCCCTCGCCGCGGCCCGCGCGCTGCACGCCGCGAGCCCCGCGCTGACCTTCGTCTACGTCTCCGGCGAGGGCACCGACTCCACCGGCAAGAGCCGCCAGATGTGGGCCCGCGTCAAGGGCCGCACCGAGAACGACCTGCTCGCCATGCCGATGCCCGCGTACATGTTCCGCCCCGGCTACATCCAGCCGGTCGGCGGCGCGACCTCGAAGACCCCGCTCTATCGGATCCTGTACCGCCTCACCGGCGGCCTGTACCCGCTCCTGCGGCGGGTCTTCCCCCGCTGGGTCACCACCAGCGACGCCGTGGGGAGCGCCATGCTCGCCGTCACCCGCCTGGACGGCGACGGCCCCAAGATCCTGCGCAACCCCGACATCAACCGCCTCGCCGAGGCCGCGCCCGACGCGACGCCGCACTGACACGCGCATGGCGGACGACCCGCGGTTCCGCCGTGACGCCGGAGGCCGCCACCACCGCGCTCGGCGTCCTCGCCGCGCTCGGCACCATCGTCTACGAGGACTTCCAGCCCAAGGGCCGCCATCACCGGAACGGCGAAGGGCCCGCCGCGTGCTGCGGCGGGCCCTCGCGCGTGGGTTCCCGGGGCGCGCGGAGGCCCCGGGAGTCCGGGTGTCAGGGGGTGAAGACCAGGGAGACGTTGTGGCCGCCGAAGCCGAAGCTGTTGGCGACGGCCGCGCGGACCTGCGTCTCGCGGGGCGCGCCGACGGCGACGTCCACCTTGATCTCCGGGTCGATCTCGTTCAGGTTCAGCACGGCCGGGATGATCCCGTCGCGGACCGAGAGCATCGCGCTCATCGCGCCGAGCGCGCCGCTCGCGCCGATGAGGTGGCCGGTCATCGACTTGGTGGCGGTGACGACCGGGTGGGTGCCGAGCGCCGTCGCGATCGCCTCGGCCTCGGCGACGTCGCCCTGCGGGGTCGACGTGGCGTGCGCGTGGACGTGGTCGATGTCCAGCGGGGTGAGCCCGGCGTCGGTGAGCGCCATGCCGATCGCGCGGGTCTGGCCCTCGGGGTCGGACGCGGTGATGTGCGCCGCGCTCGAGGTGATCCCGGAGCCGGCGACCCGGCCGTGGATGCGGGCGCCGCGCGCCTTGGCGAACTCCTCGCTCTCCAGGACGATCACGGCCGCGCCCTCGCCCATGACGAACCCGTCGCGGGTCACGTCGAAGGGGCGGGAGGCGGTCGCGGGGGAGTCGTTGCGGGTCGACAGCGCCCGCATCTGGGCGAACGCGGTCATCGTCAGGTGGTGGACGCAGGCCTCGGCGCCACCGGTCACGACGACGTCGGCCTTGTTCAGCCGGATGAGGTCGGCGGCGAAGGCGATCGCCTCGGCCCCCGCGGCGCAGGCGCTCACCGGGGTCCGCGCGCCGCCCTTGGCGCCCAGCTCCATGCTGACGTAGGCGGACGGCCCGTTCGGCATGAGCATCGGGATCGTGTTCGGCGAGACCCTGCGGGCCTTGCCGTCGAGGATCATCTCGTACTGCTCGAGCATGGTGATCGCGCCGCCGATGCCGGTGCCGATCACGACGGCCAGGCGCACCGGGTCGACCTCGGGCTCGCCCGCGTCCTTCCAGGCCTCGCGGGAGGCGACCAGGGCCATCTGCTCGACGCGGTCGAGGCGGCGGGCCTCGTGCCGGGGGATCGACTCGGTCGGCTCGACGAGCAGCCGTCCGGCGATCCTCGAGGGAATCTCGGCGGCCCACTCGTCCTCGATGAGGGTCACGCCCGACTTGCCCGCGAGCAGCGCCGCCCACGTCGAGGGCAGGTCACCGCCCAGCGGGGTGGTCGCGCCGAGGCCGGTGACGACGGCTTCACGCATGCTGTCTCCCGTATAGATCGCACAAACGACGTTCGTTGGCTGGCGAACGGCGTTCCATCCTGAGACCCGAGTTTGCCAGGGAAGAGGCCGCATGGCCTTACAGATCATCGACCAAGCTGACCCATGGGCCTTTGTAGGTTCACCACAAGGCTGGGTCAATCACGATTGGTTTTAGAATCTCCGGTGTGGACATCGAAGCGATCGCCCTCCTCCAGGACCCCGTCCGGCGCCGCCTGTACGAGTTCGTCGCGGGCGCCGGGGCCGACGTGGACCGGAACGAGGGCTCGGCGGCCGCGGGGATCTCCCGTACGCTCGCCGCCTTCCATCTGGACAAGCTGGTCGAGGGGGGGCTCCTCGACGCGGTCTTCCGCAGGCCGGAGGGCCGCGCGGGGCCGGGGGCGGGCCGTCCGGCGAAGTACTACCGGCGGTCCGAGGGCGAGTTCGCCGCCAGCGTGCCGCCTCGGGACTACCGGGGCGTCGCGTCCCTGCTCGCCGAGACGGTCGCCGAAGCGGGGCTCGATGAGCAGGCCGTCGAGGCGGCGCGGGAGGCGGGCCGCGCAGGGGAGCGAGTGCCTTTGGTGGAGGCGCTGCGGGCGCGCGGCTATGTGCCGCTGGAGAAGGACGGCGAGGTCAGGCTGCTCAACTGCCCGTTCCACACGCTCGCCGAGGAGTTCCCGCCGCTGGTCTGCGCGATGAACCTCGCGTTGCTGGAGGGCCTGGCCGACGGGACGCCCTGGACGGCCCGGATGGCCCCCGGGGCGGGCCGGTGCTGCGTCGCACTTTCTAAAACCAATGAACTTTGACATATTGGGACCCATGCAGATCGCCGTCGTCAATGTCGCCCGTGCCCTCGCCCCGACCGACTCACCGGTCCTGGCCGCCTTCATGGCCGGGCTCGAACCCGTCAACGCGCTCGCCGACTCCTCGCCCGGGTTCGTCTGGCGGCTCGTCGACGAGTCAGGGGAGGACGCGACCTCGCTTCGCCCCTACGAGGACGACCTCATGATGATCAACCTCGCCACCTGGGAGTCCGTGGAGTCCCTCTTCGACTTCACCTACCGGACCGCCCACCTGGAGTTCCTCCGCCGCCGCAGGGAGTGGTTCGAACACCTCGGCGAGCCCGCCGTCGCCCTGTGGTGGGTCCCCGACGGCCACCGGCCCACCCCCGAGGAGGCGGTCTCCCGGCTGGAGCACCTGCGGGCGCATGGGCCGTCACCTGAGGCGTTCACCTTCCGCGACCGTTGCCCGGCCCCGTCCCCGAGGATCTCCGTCTCCTAGACTCGGCCCGTGACCGAGGACGAAAGGCGTCTGCTGCGAGCGCGCGCACGGGACGAACTCCGCCCGGCCGTCCTGGGCGTCGTCGCCTTGGGCGGCGCACTCGGCGCGGTCGCCCGCTGGGCCCTGGTCGGCCTCTTCCCCGAGACCGCCTCCGCCTGGGCCATCTTCGGCGTCAACCTGAGCGGCGGCCTCCTCATGGGCGTCCTCATGGCCCTGGTCACCGACCTGCCCGCCCTCCCCGAACTCACCAGGCCCTTCCTGGGCGTAGGCGTCCTGGGCGGCTATACCACCTTCTCCACCTACGTCGCCGACGCCCTGGACCTCCCCGGCGCAGAGGCCCTCGCCTACCTGGTTCTCACCCCGGTGGCGGCTCTGCTGGCGGTGGCCGTAGGAGTCCGACTCGCCCGAGCGGCCCTACGCCGATGACCCTCCTCCTGGTGGCCCTGGGCGGCTCCCTGGGCGCCCTCCTCCGCTACCTCACCGACCGCCTCATCCACTACCGATACGCCCCCGCCTTCCCCTGGGCCACCTTCACCGTCAACGTCACGGGCTCCGCCCTCCTGGGCCTCCTCCTCGCCCTCTCCCCGAACGACGGCGTCATGTCCTTCGCCGCCACCGGCGTCTGCGGCGCCCTCACCACCTACTCCACCTTCTCCTACGACACCTACCGCCTCGCCACCGCCGACCGCCTCCCCCTCCGCGCCACCACCTACACCCTCACCACCATCACCGCAGGCCTCCTCGCGGCCCTGGCCGCCCACCACCTCGCCTCCCCCCTCTGACGCGAGGCCCACGACCCGCTAATCCGACCTTCTCCGGTCGTCGGCCTTCCGGGGACGGGGAACCTCGGCGGGTCCCCCGCCCCGTCGTCCGGGCGATCAGGCGAGGCTTTGGGCGCCGTCGATGGTGAGGATCTGGCCGGTGATGTAGGTGTTGGACATGAGGAGGATGGCGGCGGCCGCGGCCTCTTCGGGGGTGCCGTAGCGGCCCAGGGGGGTGGTGCTGCCGGCGGCGGCGATGGCCTCGTCGGTGGGGAGGCCGCCGAGGGTGCGCATGAGCGGGGTGTCGAACGAGCCGTAGCGGACGGCGTTGACGCGCAGGCGGCGCGGGGCGAGTTCGACGGCGAGGGCGGGGGCCAGGGTCTCGACACCGCCGATCGCGGCGGCGGCGCCGCTCACGCCCGGGATGGGCCGGATGGTGAACAGACCCGAGGTCAGGGTGATCGAGCCGCCCGCGGGCAGGCGTTCGGCGGCCACCCGCGCGGCGGCGAGCGCGGCCCAGACCCGGCCGTCGAAGGCGGCGCGGACGCTTTCGGCGGTCAGCGTCTCCAGCGGGCCGCCTCCGGTGAGGCTGCCCGCCGTGAGCAGGACGTGGTCCACCCGGCCCGCCAGGTCGAAGACGGCGCGGACGGCGTCCTCGTCGGCGGCGTCCGCGGTCGCGCCGAGGACGGTGCCCGCCGCGTCTCCGGCGGAGACCTCCGCGACGGCGGAGTCCAGCCGGTTCCGGTCGCGGCCGACGAGGACGACGCGGGCGCCGACCCCGTGCAGGAGGCGCCCGGCGGCGAGGCCGATGCCCGAGGTGCCGCCGAGGACGACGACGGTCGAGCCGGCCAGGCCGTCGGGCAGCGGGGAGCGGACGGGGGCGGGCGCGAGTGCGGTGACGCTCATGGAAGTTCCTCCTGAATAAACCATCCGGTTGGTTTAAACCTTGGACCCGCTCAGGCGAAATGTCAACCGGATGGTTTATTCTTTCGGCATGAGCTACGACGCCGAGGAGACCCGCCGCCGCATCTTCCTGGCGGCCTCGGCGGAGTTCGCCGCGCACGGCCTCGCCGGCGCGCGCGTCGACCGCATCGCGACCGCCGCCAAGGCCAACAAGCAGGCGATCTACCTGTACTTCGGCAACAAGGAGGCGCTGTTCGGCAGCGTCGTCCAGGCCAAGGTCGACGAGGTGTGCCACGCCGACCTCCTCGACCCGGCGGCCGCGGGGGAGAGCGTCGGCCAGCTCTTCGACTGGTACCGCGAGCACCCCGACCTGATCCGCCTGCTCCTGTGGGAGGCCCTGGAGACCGCCGGCGGACCCGTCGTCGGTGAGGCCGAACGCCGCGAGGGCTACGTCGCCGTCGTCAACGACCTCGTCGAGGGCGGAGCCGCCGACGCCTTCCCCGAAGGCGAGCCCCGCACCCGGGCCGCCCAGGACTGGATGTTCACCCTGCTCGGCCTCGTGGCCTGGAACTTCGCCGTCCCCCAGCTCTGCCGCCTGGTCCTCGACGAGCAGGACCAGGAGATCGCCCTGGACCGCCGCCGCGCCACCCTCGTGGAGACCGTCCGCGCCCTCACCGCGGCCCGCACCCCCGCCGGACCCTGACGCCCGGGAGTCCCGCGCTCAGGGAGCGGGAAGGACGAGGTCGCCGTCCGCGACGGTGATCGTGCGCGGATCCCGCCGGGCGATCCGGGCCTTCTCGCCCTCCCCGACGACGGCGTAGGCGTTTTCGTAGCGCGCGGCGGGGCCGGTCACCTCGAAGCCGATCGGGGCGGCCGCCTCGGGGCGGGTCTCGCTCGACAGGTCGAGGGCGGACGTCCGGCCCCGCGAGGAGACGACGAGCCGGGCGAGGAAGCGGCAGTGCCGGGCCGAGGTGAAGACGACCTCGAACCTGTGCGCCTGGAAGGCGTCCAGGGGCAGGCCGGGGAAGGGCGTGCCCGGGGAGTCCAGGCGCGTCGCCGACGGCTCCGGGGCGTCGAGATCGACGGTGAGCCCGACGACGGGCTCGCCGGTTCCGGCGCCTCCGGCATGCGTGACGAGGAGGGTGCCCGCGACCGGGGCCTCGCACCGGAGGTGGTCGACGCGGACGCCCTCCACCCTGATCGGCGCGTCCAGCGCGAGGAGCGTGAACAGGCTCGCGGTCCGCGCCCCGGGCGCCGCGTGGCCCAGGATCGCCAGCGCGCGCGCTGCGGGGTCGGCAGTGGGCGGGATGCCGTCGAGGTCGGGGACGAGGGTGTCGCTCGCGTACCAGGTGTCGCCGTGCCACAGCCTGCCGACGCCGGGCGAGAGTTTCGCGACGGGCCCGGTCGGCCGTTCCTGTTCGGTGGGGCGGTCCGGGACGTCGAGGACCCGGAAGGCGAGTCCGGCGACCACGGCGCACGTGACCGCGGCGCCGAGCGCCCGCACACCGCGCGATTCCGCCAGGGAGCGGGCGAGGCGCAGCCATCGCGGCGGCTCGCGGTCCGGTCCGCCGCCCGCCAGAGGTTCGGTCCGCCAGCCCTCGGGGTCGTCCACCGCCGCCTCCCGCCTCGTTGGCCGCGAGCCTAGAGCGGACCCCGCGTAAGGTCCACAGGCAGACTTGCCGGGAATTTGACCCGTTCGGGTCTTCGTGTGGACGCGTACGTGGCAATACCCCCTCAGCAGGGCAGATGCCGCGTCAGTAAGCGCATCGCGCACGTCGGGGAGGGGGAAGGTGCCGGATTCCGCGGTCGGCCGACGACCCTGCGCGCTCGGTCCGCCGCGTGCGGTGCTTCGTGCGCCCGGCCGGGACCCGCGATGAACACCTGGTCGATCCGGACGCGCCTCACCGTCATCGCCACCGCCGTGATGGCGGTCCTCTGCGTCGTCGCCTCGTCCCTGCTGACGCTGGTCAACCACGGCCAGGCCGTCACCCACCAGATCGAGAGGGCCCAGGGCGCCGCGCTCAAGACCGTCCACCTGATCAAGCGGGCCGACCTGCCGCGGGTGATCCCGCCGAAGGTCGCCGAAGAGGGCACCATCCAGGTCATCGACGCCAAGGGCGTGGTCGCCGCGGGCACGGGCACCCTCTCGGCGCAGGAGCGGCTGTCGGATCTGATCCCCCCGGCCGACGACACGACGGGCACCGGGGTCCGGTGCGACATGCCCGGCATGCCCGACTGCAAGATCGTCGTGGTGTTCCGGGTCTACGAGCCCGACGGCGACTGGTACGTCTACTCCTTCGACGACACCGTGCCCTGGTACATCAGCGACGGGTTCCTCGCCCAGCTCGCCATCGGGAGCCTGTTCCTGCTCTGCCTCACCGCCCTCGGCACGGCCCTCGTCGTCGGCCGCGCGCTCAGGCCCGTCGAGCACATCCGCAGGGCCGCGCGGGACATCGGCGCGTCCGTCGCGGGCGGCCGCGCGCTGGGCAGCCGGATCGTCTTGCCCGCGCACCACGACGAGCTGCGCGCGCTCGCGGTGACGGCGAACGAGATGCTCGACCGCCTCGAGTCCTCGCTCCGCCGTGAACGCGAGTTCACCTCCAACACCTCCCATGACCTCCGCACCCCCGTCACGGCGATGCGCGCCGAACTCGACGGGGCCATGCTCCACCCCGACGAGACCGACTGGGCCTCGACCGCGGAACGCCTGACGGTCAGCGTCGACCGCCTCCAGGAGATCATCGAGGACCTGCTCGTGCTCAGCCGCCTGGACTCCGGCGCGGTCGGCGACAAGGAGCGCCTCGACCTGGCCCGCCTCGTCCGGGACGAACTGGACCGCCGCCGGCTCGACGGCCGGATCGACCTCGAAGGGACCCCCACTTATGTCGAAGGCTCCCGCCTCAACCTGGCCCGCCTTTTCACCAACCTCCTCGACAACGCCCTGCGCCACGCCACCTCCCACGTCACCGTCCGCATCCACCCCGACGGCCCCTACGCCGTCCTCCAGGTAGAGAACGACGGCGACTCCATCCCCCCGAACATGCGCGAAGCCGTCTTCGAACGCTTCACCCGCCTCGACGCCTCCCGCACCAAGGACACCGGCGGCAGCGGCCTCGGCCTCGCCATCGTCCGCGAGATAGCCCACGCCCACCAGGGCACCGCCACCGTCGCCGACACCCCCACCGGCACCCGCATAGACGTCACCCTCCCCCTCGCCTGACGAGGTCGGAGCGGGATCGGGGCTCTCCACCGGGCCCGCCACGAGGAGCCGCGGCCGGGCTCAGAGGTGCTGGTCGGGGAGTTCTCGGGCGAAGGATTGGAGGCGGAGGTCTCGGGAGCGGGTGAGGTGGTGGGTGGCGGTGGTGCGGGCGGTGGCGGGGTCGCGGGCGGCTATGGCGTCGAGGAGGGCGGTGTGTTCGGTGCGGGTGTGGGCGAGGTCTTCGGGGGTCTCGTGGGGGGTGCGGTCGTAGATCCGGAGCTGGGCGGTGAGGCGGGTGAGGAGGGCCTCGATGGTGGCGTTGTGGGCGGCCTGCCATAGGGCGCGGTGCCAGCGGGAGTTGGCTTCGCGGGCGGTGGCGGGGTCGGAGGCCTCTTCGTGGAGGTGGCGGAGCCGGACGAGGTCGAGGTCGGTGCGGCGTTCGGCGGCGGAAGCGGCGGCCTGGCCTTCCAGGGCGATGCGGGCCTCGTAGATCTCCAGGACGTCTTCCGGGGTGCCCGCGCGGACTTCGTAGCCGCGCGCCGCGCGCTTGAGCAGGCCGTCTTGCGCGAGCCGGGTGAGGGCTTCGCGCACGGGGGTCCGGGAGACGCCGTACTGGGCGGCCAGGACCGTCTCCAGAAGCGGGGCTCCCGAAGGGAACCGGCCTGCCAGGACGTCCTCACGCAACCGCTCGTAGATCACCCGTGGACTCTAACGTATACACACGGATACCGTCGAATTCGACTTTTCCTACTTGTTCACCATAGTATTCCGCCCGGTATGGCCTACGAAGTCGCGTATGCCCTGGTGGAAGGATGTTTGAGATGAGACGAACCGCGCGAGCGGCCGCGCTGGCGGCGACGGTCCTGCTGGCGGTCTCCGCCTGCGGCGGCTCCGACGGAAAGGCCGAAGGGGACGCGGCGAAGGGGACGAGCGAGGTGACCGTCGCGCTCAGCTGGTCGCCCAACACCGACTACACCGGCCTGTACGTCGCCGACAAGCTCGGCTACCTGGCCGACGAGGGCATCGACCTCAAGGTCATCCCCTACGCGTCGACCGCCCCCGAGACCCTCGTCGAGCAGGGCACCGCCGACTTCGGCTACTCCTACCAGGCGGGCGTCGCCTACGCGCAGGCCGCCGGCCACGACGTCGTCGCCGCCTTCGCGCCCAACCAGAAGGGCACCTACGCCATCGCGGTCCGCGCAGACCGGGACGACATCGCCTCGCCGAAGGACCTCGACGGCAAGACCTACGCGGGCTTCGGCACCCCCGACGAGGGACCCGAGCTCAAGCACATCATCAAGAACGACGGCGGCAAGGGCGACTTCAAGAACGTCAGCCTCAGCACCTCCGCCTACGAGGCCGTCTACAACGGCCGCGCCGACTTCACCATCTCGGTGAAGACGTGGGAGGTCGTCCAGGCCGAGCTCGCCGGCAAGCCCGTCAAGACCTTCGAGCTGACGGACTACGGCTTCCCCGACCAGTACTCCAACCTGCTCGCGACGAGCCGCAAGTACCTGGACGCCAACGGCGACGAGGCGCGCGGGTTCCTCGCGGCGGTCCAGAAGGGCTACGCCTACGCGGCCGACCATCCGAAGGAGGCGGCCGGCATCCTCGTCGAGGCCGAGAAGTCGGCGTTCCCCGACCCCTCACTGGTCGAGAAGAGCCAGCAGGCCCTCGCCGACGGCGGCTACCTGCGCGACGCCGACGGCGACGTCGGCCACCAGAGCGCCGAGTTCTGGGAGGCGTACGGCGACTTCCTCTACGACAACGGCCTGCTGAGCGACGCGGACGGCAAGCCCCTCACCGCCAAGCCCGACTGGTCCACCTACTACACCAACGACTACCTCCCCAAGGCGGCCCAGTAATGAGCACGCACGTCAGGGTCGCCCTCGAATACCTGCACCCCTGGACGAACTCGGGCGGGCTGTTCGTGGCGGCCGCCCAGGGCTGGTTCGCCGACGCGGGCCTGGACGTCGAGCTGGCCTCGGCCGACCCGTCGCGCGGCGACTCCCTGGCCTACCTCGCCCGGGGCGAGACGACCTTCGCCGTGTTCCCCGTGAACCGGCTGTTCGTCCGGCGCGCCCAGGGCGAGCGCCTCACCGGCCTCGCCGCGATCAACCACCGCGCGATGGAGACGATCCGCACGTACGCGGGTTCGGGGATCGAGCGCCCCCGCGACCTCGAAGGCCGCCGGATCGCTTACAACCCGACGCCGCGAGGCACCGCCATGGTCCGGCACCTGGTCGCCGCCGACGGGGGAGACCCCGACGCCGTCCAGGTGGTGGACAGCGGCCTGCGCGAGCTGACCGTCGCCGACCTGGAGGCCGGGGCCGCCGACGCGAGCTTCGGCAACTACTGGGCGTGGGACGTGCTGTTCGGCACGCCCGGCGTCTACTGGCCGGTCGACACCATCGGCGCGCCCGGCTTCCATAGCTATGTCCTGGGCGCCGCGGACACCACCCTGGACCGCGACCCGGCCCTGGTCCGGGCGTTCCTCGCCGGGGCCCGGCGCGGCTACCTGGCGGCCGTGGAGAAGCCCGAGCTGGCACTGGAGGCGTTCGAGCGCTACATCCCGTACTTCGAGCGGGAGCTCCTGGAACGGTCCCTCACGCTGATCTCCGGGACGTGGACGCACGACGGCGTCTGGGGCGTCCAGCGCGAGGAACTGCACGCGCCCTACGCCGCCTGGCTCGCCGCCAACGGCGTCCTGCCCGACGGCGAGATCTGGCGCGAGGCCACCACCAACGCCTACCTGGAGCCGGCGTGACCGCGCTGCCCGAGGCCGCGCGGGCGCTGGTCGACGCCCCCGAGTTCGCCGTCCTGGCGACGGGGGAACGGCACCAGTGCGTCATGTGGGTCGGCCGCGACGGCGACGAGCTGTTCATGGTCACCAAGGACTTCCGGCGCCAGGCCCGCGACGTCGCCGCCGACCCGCGCGTCAGCGTCGTGCTGTACGCGCGCGACAAGCCGCAGCACTACGCGCGGATCGAGGGCGTCGCAAGGCTGGAGAGCGAGGGCGCGACCGCCCTTATGGACCGGCTGGCGCTCGCGTACACGGGAGCGCCCCACGTCGTCGCCGATCCCGCGCAGGAGACGTCCCGGGTCGTCCTGCGCATCACCCCCGACAAGGTCGCCGTCTACGGGAGCCCCCGATGAGCGACCTTGCGGTCCTGCTGCGCGCCGCCCCTCCGACCGCGGGGCGCACCCGCGTCCTCGCGGTCGACGGGCGGTCCGGCTCGGGCAAGTCCACCCTCGCCGCCCGGGTGGCCGCCGAACTCGGCGCCCCCGTCGTCAGCCTCGAGGACCTGTACGGCGGCTGGGACGGGCTCGAGGAGGGCGTCGACAGGCTCGTCGCCCACGTGCTCGTCCCGCTCGCCGCGGGCCGTCGCGCCCTCGTCCCGCAGTACGACTGGCACAGGAACGCGTGGACGCCGCCGGTCGTCCTCGACCCGCCCGAGTACCTCGTCGTCGAGGGTGTGGGGGCGGGCGCGGAACGGGCGGCCCGGTACGCCGGAGTCCTCGCCTGGATAGAGGTCGCCGACGAGGTCCGCAAGGCGCGGGCGATGGAGCGCGACGGAGAGACCTACGTGCCCTACTGGGACGCGTGGGCCGCGCAGGAGGACGCCATGCTCGCCCGCGAGCGCACCCCCGAACGGGCCGACGTGGTGGTGCGGCCATGAGCGACGTCAAGAAGCCCGGGTCCAGGCTGTCCGTGGGCAAGTGGCTGCCTTCCCTCGCGCTGGTCGCGCTGCTCGTGGCCGCCTGGCAGGTCTACGCGACCTCCGGCGGGCTCGGCACCGACGTGCTGCCCAGCCCGTCACGCGTGCTCGACCAGGGCTGGGAGCACCGCCGGGACCTGCTGGACAACGCCCTGCCGACGCTGCGCGCCACCCTCGCGGGCTTCGCGCTGTCGCTGACGGTCGGGTTCGCCCTCTCGGTCCTCATCGACCTCTCGGGCGTGCTGCGGCGTGCGCTGATGCCGGTCCTCATCGTCAGCCAGACGCTGCCGCTCATCGCGATCGCCCCCCTGGTCGTGCTGTGGTTCGGCTTCGACCTGCTGCCGAAGGTGCTGCTCGTGGCGTTCGTGACGTTCTTCCCGATCGTCGTCGGGCTCGTCGAGGGCTACGGCGCGACCGACAAGGACAGCACCGCGCTGCTGCGCAGCATGGGCGCCGGCCGGTGGCGGATCTTCCGTACCCTGCGCGTGCCGACCGCCCTCCCGTTCTTCTTCGCGGGCCTGCGCATCTCCATCACCTACGCCGTCGTCGGCGCGATCTTCGCCGAGTACGCGGGGGCCACCGAAGGGCTCGGCATCTACATGCAGAACGCCAAGAACTCCTTCCGCACCGACCTCGTCCTCGCCGCGGTAGGGGTGAGCGCCGTCCTTACGTTGACGCTCTTCGCGCTGACGTACGCGGTCGAAAGGGTCGCCACTCCGTGGACGCGCAAGGGGGACCGGACATGACGAGCAAACTGGAGATCCGCGGGCTGAACCGCTCCTTCGACGGAGTCCCCGTCCTGAAGGACCTCTCGCTGGACGTGGCCGAAGGCGAGTTCGTCTCCATCCTCGGCCCCAGCGGCAGCGGCAAGTCCACCACCTTCTCCGTCCTGACGGGCGCGCTGTCTCCGACGTCGGGGGAGGTCCGCGTAGACGGGAGGTTGCTCTCGGAGAGCCCCGGACGCTTCGCCTTCATGCCGCAGAAGGACGCCCTCCTTCCGTGGCGCAAGGTGATCGACAACCTGACGCTCGGCCTCGAGGTCGCCGGTATGCGCCGTAAGGAGGCCCGCCGTAAGGTCGAGCCCCTACTGGAGACCTTCGGCCTCGCCGGATACGAGCACTCCCATCCGGCGCAGCTCTCCGGCGGGATGAGGCAGCGCGCCGCCCTGCTGCGGACCGTCGTCCAGGACCGCGAGGTGCTGCTCCTGGACGAGCCCTTCGGCGCCCTCGACGCGCTCACCAGGGCCCGCATGCAGCAGTGGCTGGAACGGGTCCGGGAGGAGTACCGCTGGACGGTCCTGCTCATCACCCACGACGTCCGCGAGGCGGTGTTCCTGTCCGACCGCGTCTACGTGTTCTCGCCGCGCCCCGCGACCGTCGTCGAGTGCGTCGAGGTCGGCCTCCCGAGGCCGCGCACCGTCGACGCCTACGCGGATCCGGCGTTCACCCGGATCGAGAACGAACTACTGCGAACCCTGCTGGAAGAGGAGAAATGAGCAAGCGCATCCGCCTGAACGGGCTCCGCCAGTCGACCGTCGGGCACACCGCGATCGGCCTGTGGCGGCACCCGGACAGCCGGGCCCACGAGTACCGCGAGCTGGCCCACTGGACCGAGGTCGCCCGGATCCTGGAGCGCGGCACCTTCGACACGCTCTTCGTCGCCGACGCGCTCGGCCCCCTCGACACCTACCAGGGCAAGGTGGACGTGGCGCTGCGCGACGGCGTCCAGACCCCGACCGACGACCCGCTGCTGCCGATCAGCGCGATGGCGGCCGTCACCGAGCACCTGGGCTTCGCGGTCACGGTCTCCACGACCTACGAGCAGCCGTACGGTTTCGCGCGCAAGATGACGACCCTCGACCACCTCACCAAGGGCCGGATCGGGTGGAACATCGTGACGTCCGCGCTGGAGAGCGCCGCCCGCAACCTCGGCCTGGACCGGCAGATCCCGCACGACGAGCGGTACGCGCAGGCCGAGGAGTTCATGGAGGTCGTCTACAAGCTCTGGGAGGGGAGCTGGCGGGACGACGCCGTCGTGCGCTCGGTCGAGGACGGGGTGTTCGTGGACCCGTCACGGGTGCGTCCGGTAAGGCACGAAGGCGAGTACTACAAGGTGCGCGACATAGCGCTCTCGGAACCTTCGGTGCAGCGCACGCCCGTCCTCTTCCAGGCCGGCACGTCGCGCGCAGGCAGCGCCTTCGCCGGACGGCACGCGGAGGGCGTCTTCCTGTCCACCTACGAGACGGCCGGGGCACGCCGCCTAGTGACGCAGGTGAAGGACGCGGCCCGAGCGGCCGGAAGAGACCCCGAGTCGTTGAAGTTCTTCCCCATCACCACCGTCGTCGTCGCGGAGACCGACGCGGAGGCGCGCGCCAAGTACGCCGACTACGCCTCCTACGCGAGCTGGGAGGGCAGCCTCGCGCGCTGGAGCGCCCTCATGCAGATCGACCTGTCCGCCCTCGACCCGGACAAGCCCCTGGAGTACGTCGACACCGACGGCATCCGCGGCATGGTCGAACTGTTCACCACCCTGGACCCCACGCGGACGTGGACCCCTCGGGCCATCGGGGAGTTCGTCGGCGTGGGCGGCGGAGGGCCCGTCCTCGTAGGCTCGCCCGCCACCGTCGCCGACGAGCTCGAGCGCTGGATGGACGACGCCGACGTCGACGGCTTCAACATCGCCGACCCCGTCGCGCCCGCGGGCCACCGCGACTTCGTCGACCTCGTCGTCCCCGAACTCCGCCGCCGCGGGCGCGTCTGGTCGGAGTACGAGGGCGAGACGCTGCGCGAGCGCTTCACCGGCGCCGCGCGCGTCCGCGAGGACCACCCGGCGCACGTCCACAAGTGGGCCGAATGAGCGCGCTGATCACGCCCGCCGAGCTCGCCGCCCGGCTCGGCGACCCCGCGCTGCGGGTCTTCGACACGACGGTCCGGCTGCCGCGCCCGCCGGGCGGCGGCCCGTACACGCCGGAGTCCGGGCAGGACGTCTACGACAGGGGGCACGTGCCCGGCGCGGGCTTCGCCGACCTCGTCGGCGACCTCGCCGAGCCCGGCCCGCTGCCGTTCGCCCTGCCATCGCCCGAGCGCTTCGCCGACGCCGCCGGACGCCTCGGCATGGGCCCGGGGACCCACGTGGTCGTCTACGCCCAGGAGAGCCCGATGTGGGCCACCCGGATGTGGTGGCTGCTGCGCTACTTCGGCTTCGACGCCGTCAGCGTCCTGGACGGGGGCCTGCCCGCGTGGCGCGCGGCGGGCCTCCCGCTGGAGACGGGCACGTCCGCCTACCCGGCGGCGCCCTTCACCGCCCGCCCCCGGCCGGAACTCCTCGCCCGCCGTGCCGACGTCGAAAGGATCGTCGCCGATGGCTCGTCCTGCCTGGCGAACGCCCTGGCGCCGGAGGTCTTCCGCGGCGAAGGCAAGACCTCCTACAGCAGGCCGGGACGCATCCCAGGGAGCGTGAACGCCCCCGCGAAGGGCCTGCTCGACGCCGACGGAAACTTCCTGCCCACCCAGGAGCTGACCGACCGCCTTGGAGGGCTCCTGGCGGAGCCGTCCGTCGTCGTCTACTGCGGAGGCGGCATCTCCGCCACGATCCCCGTGTTCGCGCTGGCCCTCCTCGGCCGCACCGACGCACGCCTCTACGACGGCTCCCTCGCGGAGTGGTCCGCGGACCCGGCGCTGCCGCTCGAGACCGGCTGATCCCCGCGGCCCGCGCGCGGCGGCGCGGCAAGGGCCGCCGTCACGCGGGCGACATAAGGCCGGGCCTGCTCATGGGTGGCGGCGCCGAGCGCGGGGGAGCCGACGACCGAGCGCAGCACGCCCATCCCGACCAGGAGCGCCCCGATGAGCTCGGCGCGCAGCGCGGCGTCCGGGCCCTCCAGCCGGTCGGCGAGCGTGTTCAGGTACCCGTCGCACAGCCGCTCCCTGAGCAGGTCCCGCACCCCGGTGTGCCCCGCGGAGCGCAGCATCGCGATGAGCGGGTGCTCGCCGTCGAACTCGGGCCAGTCCCCGAACACCACGTCCCGCAGCAGCGCGTCCGCGAGATGCGGGACCGGCGCGTGCACGTCCGCCGCGAGCCCCGCCGGTACCTCCACCTGCACCGCCTCGGCGTAAAGCGCCTGCTTCGTCCCGAAGTACCGGGGGATCAACGCCGGATCCACCCCCACGTCCCCGGCGATCTCCCGCAACCCCGTCCCCTCGAATCCGTGCCGGGCGAACCGCCGTCGCGCCGCGTCCAGCAGCGCGGCCCGCGTCGCCGCCTTGTCCCGCCGCCGTCGCGCCGCCCCGCCCGTGGTGTCCTCGCTCATCCGCCCAGCGTAAGTCACCACCCGTTGACTCGCTCGCCGACGGCCACGGGAAAGGCCCGGGATCCGGCGATGCGGTTCCCGGACCTCCTCGGGCTGGATCTTGGGCCACCGGGCGCCGCGGGTGCCCTTCGGGGTGTGAAAGCTCCCCCCGGAACCCCTCAGGCCTGGGCGGCGGCGCGGATGCGGAAGACGCCGGGGGTGAGCTCGCCCTCGGCGCGGGCCTTGTCCAGGGTGGTGGACCACCAGGCGAGGTCGTCGAGGAGGACCTGGAGGCTGACGTCGGTCATCGGGTCGGCGGGCTCGCCCGCCTCGTCGAAGGCCCGGTCCACGAACGGGACGACCGCGGCGTGGCGCAGCGGGACGGCCTCGGACTCGACGAGCATCTGGGACAGGTGCTCGATGGCGCGGATGCCGCCGCCGATCCCGGTGCTGTAGCCGATCGCGCCGACGGGCTTGTTGCGGAACCCGAACGACAGCCAGACGCTGTCGAGGGCGTTCTTCAGCGCGCCGGTCACGCTGTGGTTGTACTCCGGCGTGACGATGAGGAACGCGTCGGACTCCTTCACCTTCTTGTTCCACGCCCGCACGATCGGCTCCGAGTACGTCGGGTCGTTGATGTCGCCGACCGTGCCGAAGTGCTCGGCGAACAGCGGCAGCGGCCAGTCCCGCAGGTCCGCGAGCTCGACCTCGAACCCCGCGTGCGCGGCGGCGCGGGCCATGACCCACGGCACGACCCGGTCCGAGGCGCGGGTGGGCCGGGTACTGCCGACGATGACGAGAAGCTTCGACATGTGCACTCTCCGTAATGATCTTTGGGTGCGCGATGGCGCGATGGTGCGCGGCCGGGGTGTGAAACGCGCAGGCCCTGCCGGGCCAGATGGTTAACGAGGCATACAGTACGTGGCATTAACTATATGCGCAATGTACCTTGGTAGGCGTGAACGAGACGGCAGCGCAGATCCCCCCGGCCGACGGTGCGGCGGCCTGTTCGCCCCCGAGCGGCCCGTGCGGCGCCGACGTGGACGTGGCGGCCGGGCTGCTCCAGCTCGCCACCCGCGTCCAGGTGATCTACACGATCGTCTCGGAGCGGTACGAGCTCACCTCGGTCCAGGCCAAGCTCCTGTGCGTCCTGCTCGACGGCCCCCGCGGCATGGCCGAACTCGCCCACTGCTTCGACGTCGAGAAGGCCGCCCTCACCGGCCTGATGAACCGCGTGGAACGCCGCGGCCTCGCCGAGCGCGGCCCCGTTCCCGGCGACCGCCGCGCCGTCCAGGTCACCCTCACCGACGCGGGCCGCGAAGCCGCGCTCGCCTTCCACACCGACGTCGGCGCGGAACTCGCCCACCTCACCGCACACCTCGCCCCCGCCGAGAAAGACCACTTCGCCGCCACCATGGCCGGCATCCTCGAACGCTGCCGCGGCGGCCACGCCGAGGCCTAGGAGCCCTGGGGTCAACACAAGTCACCAGTTGTTGACCAGGCTCCGGCGCGGTTTCTAACCTTCAAGTCACCGAGCGATGACTTGAAGGAGAGCGGCTGTGCGGACTCATGTGATCACCGGCGGTACCGATGGGATGGGCAAGGGGCTCGCCTTGAAGTTCCTCGCCAGGGGGGACCGCGTCTTCGCGCTGGCGAGCGGCCAGGCCAAGGGCGCGGCCCTGCTCGCGGAGGCGGCCCGGCTCGGCGCCGCGGACCGTGCCGTGTTCGTCCGCGCCGACCTCGCCACCGTGGCGGGCATGCGCAAGGCGCTCGCCGAGGTGACGGACCAGACCGACGTCGTGGACGGACTGGTCTTCGGCGCGCAGAGGTTCGCCTCGAAGCGGATCGAGACCGTCGACGGCCTGGAGTTCACCTTCGCGCTCTTCTACCTGAGCCGCTACGTCCTCGGCCATGGGCTCCTCCCCGCCCTGGAGAGGGCGGACGCCCCCGTCGTCATGAACCTCGCCGGGCCCGGCGGCCTTCCGGGGACCATCTACTGGGACGACCTCCAGCTCACGTCCGGCTATCAAGGCAGGCGTGCCGCCATGCAGGGCTCCCGGTGCGTCGACCTGCTGGGCGCGGCCTTCCCGCTGCGTCACCCCGACGCCCGCACCCGCTACGTCCTCTACAACCCCGGCTTCGTCCGCACGGGCATGGCCGACCCCCTCCCGCCGGCCTTCAAGCTCCTCACCAAGACCCTGGGACTCGTCGCCGCCCAATCCGTCGACCGCGCGATCGGCCCCATCGCGGCCCTGATCGACAGCCCCCCTGCGGAGCCTCTCTCCGCCTTCATGCGCGCCAAGCGCCTCCCCCTCGAAGGCGACGACTTCGCCCCCGACCGCGCCCTCCGCCTCGACTCCTTGACCGCCCGCCTACTCGACGGCCTCTGACCGCAGGGCCGGGATCGTTCATGCACTTTTCCGGCGAAAAGGCCACCAAGCGCGCTAGACATTGGGTTCCCTTAGACGTGCTCGAAGGAGCTCTCCCATGACGTTCGACCCCGAGGCGTGGCACCGCGATCTCGCGCACGCCTTCGCGGTGCTGCTCGGCCGGCCGCTCGACGCGTTCCCCGCGACCGCGGAGTACGCGCTCTTCACCTGGAACGACGAACTGTCGTTCCTGATGCTCGAAGACCTCCTCAGCGGCGACCTCGACCTCGCCGCCCTCGCGCGCGGCGAAGTCGAGGAGGCCGAGGGCGACGCCTACCCCGACGACAGCCCGCGCTTCGGCTGGGAGGACCTGCCCGCCGACCACCCGGGCTCCCTGTGGGTGTTCGAAGAGGACCTGCTCGAGGAGGACGGCGGCCTCGGCGGCCGGATCGGCCCGGCGCTGCGCGCGGTCGCCTCCGGGACGGGCCACGAGCGGACGGTGTCCGGCGCGGACCTCCTGCGCGTCCTCGCCGAGCACGCCGACGACCTCGGCGAGGCCGACGGCGACGAGCTGATGGGCCGCGTCCAGTGGCTCCAGCGTGTCCGCACCGACGGCACCCTCCTCGCCGCGATGCGCGCCGCCACCTGGACCCTGAACGGCCCCGACGAACTGGTCCCCTTCGAGCCCGGGGCCGAGGTCGAACCCGCCTGGGACGAGGCCCTGCGCTCCGTCGCCGACCCCCGCCTGCGCGACCACCTCCGCATGCTCTGCCTGACGGCCCACTGGGCTCGCAGCGACGGTGCCTACTACCTCGGCCAGGGCGAATGCCCTCATGACTTCACCCGGCTCGCCGAGCGGCCCGGCTACGAGACCGTCACCGGCTGGGAGTTCGGCGAGGGCCAAGCCTCCTCCGCCGTCTTCCAGATCAAGTGACCGCCGCCGCGTCGCCTCCCGGACGAACTCCGCGGGGCGGCGCGGCGTCTCCACCGACATGACCCCTCGGCAGCCCTGGCGCGTGGACCTTCCGCGCTGGCCGCACCTGCTCGTCACCGGCGAGGACGTGACGCCGGAGCAGGCGAACGACATCCTGCTCCGGACCGCCCCCGACCACCTCTGGGCCCGCGACTGGCGCGCCGTCCAAGCCGTCGCCGAGGTCTTCGGCGTCCCGTGCGGCCCCGCCCGCGTCGACGACGCCGGATTCCTCGCCGTCCTCGCCGACCTGGACCACCTCCCCCTGGAGTTCCTCACCAACGAGCGCATCCTCTCCACCCACCCGATCGGCCCCCACGGCTGGTGCGACTGGAACGGCGCCATCGGCTGCGACTTCCACGCCATCGGCCCCGACCCGTCCCTGGCCGCCCTCACCGCCGAGACCGACGCCATCGCCGCCGCCTGGCCCTTCCTCCACCTGGACCTCCAGCTCTGCACCGCATCCCCGGACGGCACCTACCTGCCCCTCGCGCACTGGTCCCTCCGCGGCGGCCGAGCCGCCATGGCCGAACCCGAGGGCCTTCTCACCGAGCCCTACGGCCCCTGGAGACCCGGCCACTACGAGGACGACGTCCCCTACGTCGCCATGGGCGTCACCGTGGACCGCCTCGCCGAAGCCCTGGCCCAGGTCCGAGCCCGCCCCTGAGTTCTCTGCGGATCCTCGTCGGTGCGGCGCGGCGGTCCGGTCGGGGCGGCGGACGCAGCAGGCGGCGACGACGCCCGCGATCGCGCTCCCGGCCGGGAACGTGGCGCGCGTACCGGCGGCGTCCGGGTGCGTCGCCCAGGCGTGCGGCGCGCCCGGTGAGCAGGTCCAGGATCCGTGTCGCGGTCGACTGCCGGCCGGGAACCGCCCGGCCGTTGACCAAGGACACAGGGCTCGGGCCGGCGGGTCAGCGGTTCTGCGGGGCCGGGGGGAAGATCGCGGTGACGGCGCGGACGACGGCGGTGCGGCGGGCGGCCGGGGCGGGGTCGGCGGCGGCGCGGTGGGCGACGGCGGCGAGGGCGGTCTGGTCGGACCAGGTGTGGGCGATCTGGGAGACCAGGGCCATGATGTCGACCGGGTCCCAGGTCGGATCGAGCAGGCCGTCCTGCTGGGCGCGGCGGATCCGCTCCAGTTTGCCGACGATCGCGGTCTGGTAGGGGCCGGGGTCGTCGCCGGAGGGCTCGGCGGCGAGCTCGAGGCGGCCCCAGGCGATGAAGCGGTGCTGGTCGGGGTGGGCGGTGAAGTAGTCGAACATCTGGGCCGCGTAGGAGGGCAGGTCGGCCGGGTCCAGGTGGACGGCGTCGGCGACCGCCGCGAGCTCGATCGAGGCCACGTGCGCGTAGAGGGCTTCCTTGCTGCGGAAGTAGGCGTAGACGCGTTCCTTGCTGGTGCGGGCGGTCTTCGCGATCCGGTCGATCCGGGCACCGGCGATCCCGTACCGGGCGAACTCCGCGCGCGCGGCTTCGACGATCCGGTCGCGGGTGTCGGGGGCCATCCCTCAACCCTAGCCGACCCGAACCGTTCGGTTTGACACACCCGAACCGCGGAGTACTCTGACCCCAGAGGCATACCAAACGGTTTGGTTTGTCCACGATCGAGAGGATCTGCCGTGCAGCAGCGCACTTTGGGCACCCAGGGCCTGACGGTCTCGGCGATCGGCTACGGCTCGATGGGCCTGACCATGGCCTACGGCCCCGGCGACGAGCAGGCCGGCATCGCCGCGATCCGCCGCGCCTACGACCTCGGCGTCACCTTCTTCGACACCGCCGAGCTCTACGGCATGGGCACCGGCTCCAACGAGATCCTCGTCGGCGAGGCGCTCAAGGACGTCCGCGACGACGTCGTCATCGCCACCAAGTTCGGCTTCGACCTCGAGGGCGGCTTCCGCGGCGGCCTCAACAGCCGTCCCGACAACATCCGCAAGGTCACCGACAACAGCCTGCGCTACCTGGGCGTCGACCAGATCGACGTCCTCTACCAGCACCGCGTCGACCCGGACGTCCCGATCGAGGACGTCGCCGGGACCGTCAAGGAGCTCGTCGACGCCGGAAAGGTGAAGTACTTCGGCCTGTCCGAGGCCGGCCCCGAGACGATCCGCAAGGCCCACGCCGTCCAGCCCGTCTCGGTCCTCCAGACCGAGTACTCCCTGTTCGAGCGCGACGTCGAGCGGCTCTTCCCGACGCTCCGCGAACTCGGCATCGGGTTCGTCGCCTACTCCCCGCTGGGCCGCGGCTTCATCACCGGCGCGGCCAAGCCCGCCGGCGAATACGACGCCACCGACATGCGCAACGGCGACCCCCGCTGGCAGCCCGGCAACTTCGAGAAGAACGTCGAGGCCGTCGAGAGGCTGACCGAGCTCGCCGCCGCCAAGGACGCGACCGTCGCCCAGCTCGCCCTCGCCTGGCTCCTCGCCCAGGGCGACGACATCGTCCCCATCCCCGGCACCCGCAGCCCGGCGCGCATGGAGGAGAACGCCGCGGCCGCCGACCTCGCCCTCACCAAGGCCGACCTCGACGCCATCGCCGAGATCCTCCCCACCGGCGGCTTCGGCGCCCGCTACGCCCGCGGCCTGCCCACCTGGATCTGACCCGGCCGCCGCGCCCCGTCAGCCGGAGACGGCGGCGAGGGCCGCGGCGTACTGCTCGTCGGTGACGGGTTCCAGCCACGTGGTCCCGTCGCCGGTGCCGTCACCGACGACCAGGGCGAGGTGGGCCATCAGGGTGGTGTCGGTCCCGCCGTGCCAGTGCTCCTCGCCCGGCGGGCAGACGACGGTCTGGCCGGGCGTCACCCGCACGACCAGCCCGTCCCGCGTGCCGACCAGCCCGACGCCGTCGGTGATGTGCAGGGTCTGGCCCAGCGCGTGCGAGTGCCAGTTCGTCCGCGCTCCCGGCGTGAACCGCACGAGGGCCGCCGCCAGCCGGGCGGGCTCGGCGGGCGTCTGGATCATGTTCAGGTAGACGTCGCCGGTGAAGCGCTCGGCCGGGGCCTTGACGGTGGGCGTGCTGGTGACGAGTTCCATGGCTCTCCTTGTCAGGCGTCGTAGGCACGGCCGGAGCCGACCTTCGGCAGCGCGTCCGAGACCTTCACGGGATCGCCCGGCTGCCGCCGCTCGGTGCCGATGAACGGCCACTACCCACCGCGCGGCCGGTGGGCTCCCGGTAGCCCACGTCCTTTGCCGGATCACGGGCCGGCACCTCGGCGCACGGCTCTCGGGGCCCTGCCGGGTTTCCCGCGGCAAGGTTCAGGCGCGCGGCAGCACGCCCACGAGCGTCGCGGTGATGGCGGCCCGCAGGGCGTCGTGCAGCTCCATGTGGAGGACGCCGAGGGCGGGCTCGTCCGCGTAGGCGGCGAGGAGGCTGGGCGGCGGCGGGACGTACGCCGACAGGGCGCCCGCCGAGACCAGGCTCATCAGGCAGAACATCTGCACGTCGTCGCCGAGCTCCGGCAGGTGACGGCGCACGAGCCCGGTCATGTCCGCGAGCCTCGTGAGGGAGGCGCGCTTGTGCCGCTTGACCACCTCGACCGAGACGTTGTGCTCGAGGACCCCGCCCTGCGCGCCGAAGAGGTCGCAGAGCACCACCCGCTCCGCCAGCGACCGGCTGAGGATCTCGGCCAGCTGATGCGCCCGCGCTTCCGGTGCCGCCTGTGCCTCGACGCCCGCGGCCAGTTCGTCCGACAGCTCGGCGAGCCAGGTCCCCAGGAAGGCGTCCAGCAGTTCGAGCAGTACCGCCTCGCGTGACTCGAAGTACCGCAGGACGTTCGACTTGGCCAGGCCCACCCTCCGGCTGAGCTCGTTGAGGCTCACCTCGGCCACGGGCATCTCGTCGAGCATCGCCGCCGCCGTGTCCAGGATCGCCCGGCGGCGGACCTCCCGCTGCTCCTCGCTGCGCGCCCGCTGAAAAGTCACGCCCTCACCCTACTAAAGACCGCCGGTCCCTTGACAGGAGACCGGCGGTCTTTTACGTTGAGGCCCATAAGAGACCGGCAGTTCGTTAGGAGCGCGTCATGAGCGGCAACTGGACCGAGCAGCACATCCCCGACCAGCACGGTCGGGTGGCGATCGTGACCGGCGCCAACACCGGGCTGGGTTTCGAGACCGCCCGGATGCTCGCCGCACGCGGGGCGTCGGTGGTCCTGGCCGTCCGCGACACCGAGAAGGGCAGGCGGGCGGCCGCCCGCATCAGCGGCGACGTCACGGTCCAGGCCCTCGACCTGGCCTCCCTGGACTCGATCCGCTCCGCGGCGGCCGACCTGCGCGCCGCCCACCCGCGCATCGACCTCCTCATCAACAACGCGGGCGTGATGTACACCCCGCGGCAGACCACCGCCGACGGCTTCGAGCTGCAGTTCGGCACCAACCACCTCGGCCACTTCGCCCTGACCGGCCTGCTGCTGGACCGGCTCCTGCCCGTCCCCGGCTCCCGCGTCGTGACGGTCAGCAGCACCGGCCACCGCATCCGGGCCGCCGTCCACTTCGACGACCTGCAGTGGGAGCGCTCGTACAGCCGCATCGGCGCCTACGGCCAGGCCAAACTCGCCAACCTGATGTTCACCTACGAACTGCAGCGCCGGCTCGCACCCCACGGCACCACCGTCGCGGTCGCCGCCCACCCCGGCGTGTCCAACACCGAACTCACCCGCAACGCGCCCGCCGCGATCCGCCTGCCCGTCACCTGGCTCGCGCCGCTGCTCACCCAGAAGGCCGAGATGGGCGCCCTGCCCACCCTGCGCGCCGCCACCGACCCGGCCGTCGCCGGCGGGCAGTACTACGGCCCCGGCAACCGCTGGGAGATCCGGGGATATCCGAAACCGGTCGGCTCCAGCCCCGACTCCCACGACGAAGCCGCCCAGCAGCGCCTGTGGACCGTCTCCGAGGAGCTCACCGGCGTGACGTTCCCCCTCGGCCGGCCCGTACGGTGACCCGCGTCCGGGCCGGCCGGCCTGCCGATCCCGATCCACGCCCGGCCGTCAGAGCGACGGCCTTAAGGGCGGCCCTCCGCGATGCGGCGTAGGGGGCTCAACGTGGGGACGGACGAGCGGGGGAGCTCGTGGCGGGGGAAGAGGAAGATGCCGAGGGCGAGGAGAGCGAAGCCGCCGTAACGCAGGAGCAGGGGGCCGGTGTCTTCTGGCCACGGTTCGTCGAACAGGACCGTGCTGCACAGGACGAGCATCGCCCGGCCCGTCACGGTGAGGATCACCGCGACGATGACAAGACGGCAGCGCTGCAGCGCGACCTGGAGCTGGAGAAGCGAGATCCCCGCCATTCCCAGCGTCAGGTACGGGTACGGGGACTCCAGCACGGCCAGGACGCTCTCCTGGGAGGCCCACACGGCGGCGATCCCTCGGATGCCGGTCTCCGCGACGCCGGCGCCGACACCCGCACCGATCCCGTACGCGACCCCCGCCAGGGGCTTCGCGTGGCGTCCACCCCTGCGACGGTCGCCTACGAGCCACACGAGGCCCGCGATGAGAAGCGGCGGAATGACCACCAAGGCGAGGAGTGGAAGAGAAGGCGCGGAGGCGTCGAGTTCGTCGGCCCTCTGCCCGCCGGACAGTCCCAGCATGACGATCGCGGCCCCGAACAGCCCGACGCTCACCCACTCCCGGCGGCTCAGCCTCTCCCCGAGGTACGCCGCGCTGTAGGCGATGAGGACGAGAAGGCTCGCCGCGAAGGCCGGCTGGGCGACCCCGAGGGGCAGCCACAGGAAGGCGATCACCTGGTAGGCGAGCCCGACGAACAGCATGAGCCCGCCCATGAACCACACGCCGTCGGCCAGCATCGACCAGGCCGTCTGGAAGGGTCGGCCTCCGCGCAGGGGCGGCATCCGAAGGGCGGCGTGCCGGAAGAGCACGAAGGCGACGTAGTAAACGCCGGTGCCGAGGAGGGCCGCGCCCAGGGAGCCGAGGGTCGATCCGTCCAAAGGCAGCGCAACTCCTCGTCGTCCGGGGTGGATTCCTCCCAGGATGTCGGGGGTTGCGGTCTCTGGGCAAGGGTGTCAAGAAAGTAAAGGTGACCCAGGTCTCCCTGTGCGGCGGCCGCCGTCCGCTGTGCCGGGGCCCCTCAAGGGCCGGGCCGCCCAGGACGTGGGCTACATTAAGCAATCGCTTAATCAGGACGAACCGGGAGGCAGCCGATGCGCCGCACACTGTTCAACGAGGACCACGACGCCTTCAGGGAGACCGTCCGGGGCTTCGCCGACCGCGTCCTGAAGCCCAACTACCCGAAGTTCGTCGAGCAGCGCTCGATCGACCGGGACGTCTGGCGCGAGGCCGGCGAACTCGGCATCCTCGGCCTCGAGGTCCCCGAGCAGTACGGCGGCTCCGGCGCCGACGACTTCCGCTTCAACGTCGTCGCCAACGAGGAGTTCGCCAAGGTCTCCATGGGCTACGCCTCCTGCCTCGGCATCCACGCCGACATCGTCGCCCCCTACCTCGTCAAGCTGACCAACGAGGAGCAGCGGCGGCGCTGGCTCCCGCGCTTCTGCACGGGCGAGCTCTGGACGGCCATCGGCATGACCGAGCCGTCCGGCGGCTCCGACCTCGCCGCCCTGAAGACCGTCGCCGTCAAGGACGGCTCCGACTGGATCATCAACGGCGGCAAGACCTTCATCACCAACGGCTACAGCGCCGACCTCGTGATCGTCGCCGCCCGCACCGACCCGTCGAAGGGCTCCAAGGGCATCAGCCTCTTCGCCGTCGAGGCGGACATGCCCGGCTTCGAACGCGGCCGCAAACTCCACAAGGTCGGCCAGCCCGAATCCGACACCGCGGAACTCTTCTTCAGCGACGTCCGCGTCCCCGCCGCGAACATGATCGGCGAAGAGGGCCTCGGCTTCATCTCCATGATGAAACTCCTGCCCCAGGAACGCATCGGCTCCGCCGTCACCAACCTCGCCCACGCCACCCAGGTCCTCGACGAGACCCTCGAATACGTCAAATCCCGCGAAGCCTTCGGCCAGCCCATCGGCAAATTCCAGCACAACGCCTTCTTGCTGGCCGAACTCGCCACCAAGGCCGACGTGACCCGCGCCTTCATCGACGCCTGCCTCGCCAACCACCTCAACGGCGAAATGTCCCCGGTCGACGCCGCCAAGGCCAAATGGTGGTCCGCCGAAGTCCAGAACCAGATCATCGACGCCTGCGTCCAACTCCACGGCGGCTACGGCTACATGACCGAATACCGCACCGCCCAAGCCTGGACCGACGCCCGAGTAACCAAAATCTGGGCCGGGTCCAACGAGATCATGAAGATGATCATCAGCCGCGACCTCGGCCTATAGCCTGACCTGCGGCTCCGCCCAACTTCATGAACCCGTTGAGACCGTACGCTAGCAGAAAGTTAGCGAAAAAGTTAGCTGGGTGACCGAGCTGTCACCCAGCGGCTACCCCACGCACCGCGTAGTAGCCCGTGTCGCTCGGTCCGAGCGGCCTCTCCGGGCTGCTCGCGGCGACTCGGCGTCGGAGGCCGCCCTGCGCCTCGGATGGGTTGCATGCGAGGTTGGTCCGCTTTCATGGGTGTATAAGCCTGGATGGCGCCGGGGCATGTCCGCGGGGTTGTTTCGTTGCGAAGTGCGGACCCGGGCCTCGGATGGCCTTCTGTCCGGTGGTCCGATCCTTTTCCTGTGGCCCGGTCAATGGGTGGCAGGCATCGACGAGGCCCCTGGTGATCGGTTTTTGTCGGCGCTGTCGAGATCTACTGTGTAAAGGTGCGTGCCTGGTTGTCTGAGTGCTTTTACCGATTCGGGTTTCGGTCAAAAGCATATTTCTTTCCCGTCGGGAGCCTTATCATCCATACCTCTTTCTCTCTGATTCCCGGGCGCGTGTGATCCTCTTCGGGTCACAATGCCTCCGAGGGGGTCAGGTGGGCGACCGTGGGGGAGCGCGCCTGGCTGGCCCCCACCGGAGTCGTGACTCGATAGAAAGAGGTGAGGGCTGGCGGTGTCGCCAATGCCCGGCGGTGAGAAGAATTCGGGACGCCGAATCCCGATGCTCCGATGTCCCTCATTTCTGCGGCCCTTCGGCAGGCAGACCCGGTTGCATGGCCATGGCCGTCGCAGGGAATGCCGGGATCTCGTCCGAGAGCTCGAAGTCCCCGACCCATGGAACTTCGACACCTTCCGCTCTCACTTGGAGACGAAGCGGGGCCGCCCTCTCCGGGTCTTCGCGACCTTGCCTGCCGGCATCGGTTCGCCTTACGGCTTGTACATCCCGACCGACAGCGCTGACCACGTCTTCACGATCCGGGGCACGACCCGCTACCACCGTGAGCACATCGCGCTGCATGAGATAGGCCATCTGCTCTTCGAGCACGAGGATTCGGGGATGAGCGTCGAGGAGTTGGCTTCGTTCCTTCTGCCTTCACTCGATCCCGCTGTGGTCCGGAAGGTGCTGGGCCGCATTTCTTACAGCGACCACCAGGAAGAACAGGCCGAGTATTTCGCGAGCCTGGTGCTCGCGCGGGCGGGCGAAGACGTGCGGGCCGCATCAGTTCGGGATCGAGGTGCTGCAGAGGTACTGACCCGTCTGGAGGGCGTCTGGGGCCGCCGACGGCGGGGGAGCGGGCAGCTGTGATCGACGCGGTGTTCTTCTCCATCGCCGTCGTGACGTTCGCCGCGGCCGCGTTCAAACTGCGAGACCTCCGGCGAGGACCGGTGCGTGCAGGCCAGCGCGCACTGTGCCTGCTGCTGGTGACGCTGGGCCTGTCCTTCGTGGTGTTGTCGGACACCGCCCAAGCCGTCGAGAGCTTGATCTTCCCGAATCTGGGCCGGCTCCTGTCCAACATCTGCACCCTGGTGGTGGCGTTCGGCATCGTGGCCCACCTGATCGGCGTCAGCCTGCCCGCTCCCCGGGCACAGGCGGCCGTGCGGCGGCTCGCCTTCGCCTACCTCCTGGCGATCGCGACCATGGCAGCGGCGTTCCTCGCCAGCCCGGTGCCGGCCAGAGTCGGCGACTTCGGAGACCTTTACCGGGACAAGCCCGGACTCGTCCTCTACACGGACATCTTCGTCGTCATGCTCGGGAGGGCCATGGTCGCTCTGCTCCTCCTCAGCCTCCGCTATTCGCGGCACGCCCATCGCGCAGCCCTGCGGTTCGGCCTGTGGAGCGTGGCGAGCGGCGCCGTGATCGCACTCGTGTACCTCACGGAGAAGTTCATCTTCGTCCAGTCCACGTTCCTGGGCGTGGATCTGCCTCTGTCCGGACACGACGGTGCATGCCCGTCCGTCGTGTGGCCCGTCGGATGCCTGTTCTCCGTCACGTTCCCCGCCGTCGGAGCCCTGCTCATCGTCGTGGGCATGACGGTGCCGACCTGGGGCCCGATGCTAACCGCACCCCTCGACTGGTGGAAGGACCGCCGTCTCCACACCCGCCTCGAACCCCTCTGGCGCCTGCTCTACGAGGAGTTCCCCCAGATCGTCATGCCAGGGACCGCGCACCTCGACTCCCGATGGCGCCTGCAGCGCAGGGTGATCGAAATCCGCGACGGCCTGACCGCCCTGACCCCCTACCGGAACTCAGCGGCCCGCACCGCAGCGGAAGCGGCAGCCGACACCGCAAAGATCCCGGCGCCAGAGCGCGCAGCCGTCATCGAGGCGACCCTGATCACCCTGGCTCTGACAGAGCGCCGCAAGAACAACCCCGCAGCGATACGGGACGAGCCCGCGCACTCTCCCACCAGCCCCGCCGACCTGACAAGCGATGCCCGCCAGCTCGCAGACATCGCCGCGGCCCTGCCGTCGGTCCTCACCCTCCAGCAGGTGGCCCATGTTTGATGACGAGTTCTTCCGCGACCCCTACCCGCTCTACGACCGCCTGCGCGAGCAATGCCCCGTCCAGCGGATGGACGGCGGCCGTTTCCCTTTCTGGCTGATCACCGGCTACGCCGAAGCCCGCGAGGCCCTCGCCGACCCGCGCCTGAGCAAGGACACCTCCGCCTTCGAGCACGTCCTGGCCCCCGACGGCCGCACCCGAGACATCGCCCCCGCCATCGCCCGCTCCCTCCTCGCCACCGACCCACCCGACCACACCCGCCTACGCCGCCCCGTCACCCGAGCCTTCACCCCCCAGCTCACCGACCGGCTCACCCCCCGCATCGAACAGATCGCCGCCGACCTCGTCGCCGACCTGGCCGACCGCCGCGAAGCCGACCTCGTCGCCGACTTCGCAGTCCCCCTGCCCCTAACGGTGATCTGCGAGCTCCTCGGCGTCCCACCCGAAGACCGCCCCGCCCTCCGCACCTGGTCCCAAGACCTCTTCCTCCACGGCGACCACCGCCACCGAGACGCCGCCTCCCACCACATCGCCGCGTACATGACCGACCTCGTCACCACCCGCCGAACAACCCGCGGCGACGACCTCCTCAGCGCCCTCCTTAACGACCAGGACGAAGCTCCGACGATGTCCCCTGAGGAACTGGTGTCCCTGGCCACGCTCTTCGTCGTCGCCGGCCACGAGACAACCGCGAACCTCATCGCCAACACCGCCCTGATGCTCCTCACACGCCCAGCCCTCATGTCGGACCCGCACACGACCCTCGAAGCCCTTCCCCAAATCATCGAGGAAGCCCTCCGCTTCGACGCCCCCCTCGGCATCGCCACCATCCGCTTCACCCGCGAACCCGTCACCTACGCCGACACCGAAATCCCCGCCGATCAAGCCATCATGATCTCCCTGGCCGCAGCCAACCGCGACCCCCGATCCTTCACCTCCCCCCACACCTTCACCCCCACCCCCCGCCCCCAACCCCACCTCTCCTTCGGCCACGGCCCCCACTACTGCCCCGGCGCCCGCCTAGCCAAGCTAGAAACCCACATAGCCCTCACCACCCTCCTCACCACCTTCCCCACCCTCACCCTCACCCAGCCCCCCTCCACCCTCCCCTGGCGCCAAAGCCGCCAAATGCGCTCCCCCCAGACCCTCCCCACCCTCCTAAGCGCTGCCCCGCCCCCTCAACCCCTGTAACCTGTCCCCAGGTACGGAAATCCAACTAACAAATTCCGGCCGTGTCGACTCACGAACGCCCAGGTCAACAAGTGTCGGCCCCGCGCCCACGGATGCTCCGATCTCGGAGGCGGGCGAGACCATCCTTCGTGAGGTCGGCCCGTGGGGTCTGTTTAGCGAATGGTGGGACAGGTTGTTGTTGCTGTTCAGTGATGGTTGCGGGTGAGGCGGCCGTCGAAGGCGAGGTCGAAGGCGCCCAGGGCGGCTTTCCAGCGGCGTCCCCAGCGGGCCTGGCCGGTGCCGGTCGGGTCCAGGCTCATCAGCGCCAGATAGACGCATTTCAGGGCGGACTGCTCGTTGGGGAAATGGCCTCGGGCGCGGACGGCCCGGCGGATACGGGCGTTGACCGATTCGATGGCGTTCGTCGAGCAGATGACTTTTCGGATCTCGATGTCGAAGGCGAGGAAAGGTACGAATTCGGGCCAGGCGTTGTCCCACAATCGGACGATTGCCGGGTAGCGGCCGCCCCAGGTGTCGGCGACTTCGCACCAGCGCTCGAGGGCGGCGGCCTCGGTCGGGGCGGTGTAGACGGGTTTGAGTGCTTCGGCGAGCCTGGGCCAGTGCTGGCGAGGCACGTAGCGGAACGTGTGCCGCAGCAGGTGGACGATGCACGTCTGCACGACGGTCTGCGGCCAGGTGCCGTTGATCGCCTCCGGCAGGCCCTTGAGCCCGTCGCAGACGGCCATGAGCACGTCTTTCACGCCGCGGTTCTTGAGTTCGGTCAGGACGTGCGCCCAGAATTTGGCGCCTTCTCCTCCGTCGCCGGCCCAGATGCCGAGAATGTCCCGGAACCCGTCGGCGGTGACACCGATGACGAGGTAGTGGCTCGTCCCTGAACGTTCCTGGGCTATTTGATCTCTGCGGGTGGGCGCGGGAGCCTTGTCCCAGGCCTGTTCTGGGAGGTGGTCGTGGCGCGTAAGCCCGAGGTGTTCGTGCGTGCGTTGTCGATGGAGGAGGGCCGGAGGCTTCAGCGGATCACCCGGTCGGCGAAGGACCCGGTGAAGCTGCGGCGGGCGATCGTGGTCCTGATGTCCGCCCAAGGCCAATCGGCGGCTGCGATCCGGTCGTTGATGCAGGTGAGCGACGACTATGTCCGCTCGGTGGTGCATGCGTTCAACGAGCGGGGGTTCGACGCGCTGGACCCAAAATGGAGCGGGGGCCGTCCGAGACGGATCGGTGAGTGGGTGCGTGAGCGCATCTGCCTGATCGCCCGGACGACCCCCTCCGAGTGGGGCATCACCGCGTTCTCCACGTGGAGCCTGGCCAAGCTCGCCGCCCACCTGGAGAACATCGGGCTGGTCACGTCGCTCAGCGTTGAGCACCTGCGGCGGATCCTGAAGGCCGGCGGGGTGTCGTGGCAGACCACCACGACCTGGAAGAGCAGCAACGATCCGGATTTCATCGCCAAGATGCATGCCGTTCTGGCCCTCTACGACACCCCGCCGCAGGGCGGGCGGGTGATCTGCGTGGACGAGTTCGGGCCCCTCAACCTGATGCCGCGCAAGGGCAAGACCTGGCGGCCCGCCGGGCATCCGGCCCGGCTGCGTGCCACGTTCAACCGCAACGACGGGGTCCGGCACATGCTCGGCGCACTCGACCTGGCCACCGGCAGGATCTACTACCGGATCCGGCACCGGAAGCGATGGCGGGAGTTCCTGTCCTTCCTCAAGTCCTTGCGCGCACGATGGCCCGGCCAGCGCCTGCACGTGATCTGCGACAACTACTCGCCCCACAAACACCCCGAGGTCAGGACATGGGCGACCGCCAACGACGTCGAGCTGGTTTTCCTGCCGACCTACGGCTCCTGGCTGAACTGGATCGAATCCGAGTTCGCCGCCCTGCGCTACTTCGCCCTCAACGGCACCGACCACCGCAGCCACGAAGAGCAGAACACCGCGATCGCCGCCTACATCCGCTGGCACAACCAGCACGCACGCCCCAAGACCAGCTTCGCCGCCAGCTCCCCGATCCGCTCCTGGACCAGTTACCCCAGCAAGGTTGCGTGACGCGCCAGTAGATCGGCCGGTTCGCGACTTTCCCGTCCCGGATCTTCACGTGAATGGCATCGATGAACAGAACGGCATAAACCGCATCGAGGGGCCGGCTCTGCCATTCGCCCATACCTTCAAGAACACGGTCGGTGATCGTCGTGATGGTCGCTTTCGACACTTCCGCCCCATAGATCTCGGCGAGGTGAGCGGAGATTTCTCCGTGGGTGAGGCCTTTGGCCGAAAGAGACAGGACCATGTCGTCGACCCCGCCGAGCCGCCGCTGGCGCTTGCGGACGATCTTCGGCTCGAACGAGGCGTCCCGGTCCCGCGGCACCTGGATCTCGACCGGCCCGACATCGGTGACGACCGTTTTGGGCCGGGCTCCGTTGCGGTGGTTGACCGTTTCGCCAGGGTCGGTGATCTCGCCGTGGCCGCGGCCGAGATGGGCGTCCATCTCGCCCTGCAACGCGGTCTCCAGCACGAGCTTGACCAGCCCCGCCAGCATCCCGTCCCGGCCGACGAGTTCCCGCCCTTCGGCCTGGGCCGCCTCGACCAGCCGGCCCACCAGCGCCCGCTCCTCCGACTGCTGCTTCTGCTTGTCCTGCCGCGAACCGGACAGACCGGCCTCCACGATCTCAGGGGAATCCTCGCTCACAGTGTCTCCTCAGATTCTCTGAGTCACACCCTTCGCGGAACAGTCCCGGCCCGTGCGCGGGGATTCGCCGAGCTTCAGCCCCAGGGTGTTGAAGCGGCTGGCGTTGGCCCCGCGACCCTCGGGGATGCCCCGTGATGTCCTTCAGGTCGTCGTTCGCGATGCCGTCGGCCCTGCGCCTGCGGAAATACTCTGCCGACTGTCGGCACTGCGATGCACACGTGGCTGCCGACGCCGCGCCCGCTGGGATCCTGCGAGAACTTCGTTCTCGCGATGGTCGTCCCGGCGGCGGTCTCGAGAACGCGAGAGTGCTCCTGCTGGGGGAGCCACCCCGTTCGGCGGAGAAGTGTCGGCGCTGAGGCGATCGCGGTTCTGGGAGGGGACGCTGGTCGTCGCGCGATGCTCGGTGGGAGCGCACCGGGCGGAATAGCGAATGCGTCACGGGGTTGGACGTGAGGTGGGAGGAGGGGCAGTGAGGAGGCGGATAAGTCCGTGGGTGGGGACTCAGTAGGAGTTGCCGATGTGGAGGATGGGGCAGGGGAAGTGGTTGGTTTTGGCGAGGCGGTAGGCCTTGGTGCGGGAGATGCCTAGGAGTTGGGCGGCGGTGGGGATGTCGAGGGTCGGGGGGAGGTTGTGGAGGTCGCGGACGGTGTACATGTGGGCTCCTAACGGGGTGTGGGGCGGGTTGCGCCGGCGTATTCGGATTCGCGGGATGGGTCGCCTGCCCAGCGGCTGATCTGGACGGGTGAGCCGGTTTGGGGTGCGTGGACCATGCGGCCTTCGCCCAGGTGGATGCCTACGTGGTGGATGGTGCTCGGGTCTTTGGGGTTGGTGGCGAAGAAGACGAGGTCGCCGGGTTGGAGGGCTGTTCGAGGGATGTGTTGGCCGGCGTGGAATTGGTCGGCTGCTACGCGGGGGAGAGCGACTCCGGCTTGGGCCCAGGCGTGGAGGGCGAGGCCGGAGCAGTCGAAGCCGCGGGTTCCGGCGCCGTGTTCGATGCCGTAGGTGGGGCCTGTGGCGTTGCCGCCTCCCCAGGAGTAGGGGGTGCCGATCCAGCGGAGGGCGGCTTTCGCGGCGGTGGCGCCCGGGGTGGTTGCGGTCTTGGCGTATTCGGCGGCGCGGTCGAGGACTTTGCGGACGTACCAGTCGGCGTGGTTGTAGTGCCACAGGGCGCGCTCCAGGTGGCGTCCGCCTTTGGTGGCTCCGTTGGCTGCGAGGTAGGTGGCGGCGGTCGGGATGGCGTCTTCGGGGTCGCAGATGTCGGTGTCGCCGTCGTGGTCTCCGTCGACGGCGTAGCCCTTCCAGGTGGAAGGAAGGAACTGCATCGGGCCGATGGCGCCCGCGGAGTTCGGGGCGCAGTCCTTCGGGTTGCGGCCGTGGTCGGATTCGATGTCGCCGACGGCTGCGAGGACGGCCCAGGTGAGGCCTGGCGGGCGCGCGTACTGGCGGTAGAGGGCGAGGTAGTCGGGTGGGATGTCGGCGATGGCCTCGTCGGTGGGCGTCAGGGCGGTGCTCGGCGCAGGCGCCGAGGTGGCGGCCATGGCGATGAAGAGGGGGATGCCGAGGAGGAAGAGGCCGGTGCCCGCGATGGCGGTTTTCAGCACGGGCACCGCCGGGTGTTAGTCGAGGGCGTCGCTGGCGCGGGCGCGGCGTTGGGCGCGGAAGCCTGCGCCGTGGGGTGGCTGGGCAGTGGGGTCCTCCTCGGTGGTGATGGGTTGCCAGAGGCGGGCTTTGACGGCTTCCCAGGAGAAGCGGAAGTCGCGGGTGCCGGCTTTGAGGGCGGGCAGGGTGCCTGCGTGGGCCATGCGGCGGATGGTCTGCGGTGAGAGGCCGAGGCGGTCGGCGAGTTCGGTGGTGGTGAGCATCTGGTCGACGTCGGCGTCGGGGAGCAGGGCTCGGCCCGGGTTGCGGAGTTCGGCTTTGACCGCGGCCCACAGGAAGCGGTAGTCGCGGCCGGATTTGAGGCCGGGGAGCTGTCCGGCGTTGGCCATGCGGCGGACGGTCTGGGGGGAGAGGCCGATCTTGGCGGCGAGTTCGGTGGTGGTGAGGATCTGGTCTTCGGTGTTCATCTCGTCCTTTCTGTGAGTGTTTGGCGTTGTCTGTGATTCGGGGAAGCTGTTCAAAGCTTTATTGCGCTACTTGCGCTCTGTAATCATGCCACGTACTGTCACCGCTGCACCACTCATCGACGTGATTCGGAGGTACATGGGTGCGTCTTCGACAGGACAGGCGACGGTTCGCGACACCGCGGCCGGACGGGCGGCAGGAGATCGCGGTGGTCGGCGCGCATGGCGGGTCGGGCTGTTCGACGCTTGCGGCGCTGCTTCAGCCGTCGTGGGATCTGGGGTCGATCGGACATCTGTACGAGGTCGGCGAAGCGCCGGTCCGCTCGGACGGCAGGCCGCTCGTGGTGGCGTGCCGCAACACTGTGCCTGCGGCAAAGGCGGCGACGACCGCGGTGACGGTGCTGGGCAGCCACCGCGAGTGGGTCGCGTGCCTGGTCGTGGTCGGTGACGGGGCGGCCGAGCCGAAGGACGCCTCGGCGCGGTTCACCCTTCTTCAGGCGCGGGTCGGCGGGATCGTCCGCTTTCCTTACCTGCGCGAGGTCCGGCTCGTCGACGATCCGGCGCTCGTCGAGCTGAGTGGATCGGCGCGGCGTGCGCTGCGGGACATCCGCGGGTACGCGGCGGAGGCGGTCGTCCCTCGGCGTGAAGGTTCGGGAGGGATGCGCTGATGGTGCTGGCGTTCTACATCTCGGTGACCGAGGCGGTGCTGCGGGCTCCGGATCCCGAAGTGCCTGAGGAGGGAGGAGGTCTTGCGCCGAATCCGGCGCCGGCTGCGCCGCCCGGGCTGGGGGAGAAGATGGATCTGCTGATCTCCTGGGGCAAGTGGGGTGTGTACGCGGCCGGGGTGATCGGTCTGCTGACGTGCAGCGCCATGATGATGGTCGGCCGCAAGAACCGCTCGTCCCTGGCCGCCGACGGTGCCACCGGCGTCCCGTGGACCCTCGGGGGTCTGTCGCTGGCCTCGGTCACCGCCGCCATCGTCGACGCCTTCGGGAGCTGAGCGATGAGGGAACCCGGCGAGTGCAACCTCTTGAACTTCCCCTGCATCCAGCCCTCACCGGGCCCGGTGGAGAAGGAGTTCCAGGAGCACATCAACGACTTCATCATCCCGGACTCGGTCGAGAACTTCGGCTCCAACACCATGGACGCCATCGGCCGGGCCTTCCAGGAGGCCGTCGGCTGGTTCTTCACCGAGACGTCGGCCTGGTGGGTCCGCATCGATGCCCCCGACCTGGCGAACGAATCGGCTGTCGACCGCCTTCACACGCTGTTCCAGCCGATCGAGATAACCATCGCCGTCCTGGCGCTTCTGCTGGCCGGGGGGAAGATGGCGGTGCTGCGCAAGGCTGATCCCCTCCTGCATGTCGGGTCCGGGCTCGTGCTCGTCGCGTGCGTCGCGGCCCTCGGGGTGGCGTTGCCGAACCTGCTGCTGCAGTGGGTCGACATCTGGACGGCCTGGGCGCTCAACACCGCCTCCGACAACGACTTCGCCAAGAAGATGACCGACATCGTGCAGGCACGCGAGACGGTCCCCGGCGTCCTGGCCTTCGTACTCGGCCTCGTGGCACTGCTGATCGGCGGCATCCAGGCGATCCTGCTGCTGTTCCGCCAATCCTCGGTTGTCATCCTCGCCGGCGTCCTTCCCCTTGCCGCCGCGGGGACCCTCGCTCCCGCGACACGCGAGTGGTTCAAGAAGATCTCGGGCTGGATGCTCGCGCTCATCTTCTACCCGGCCGCCGCCGCGGCCGTGTATGCGGCGGCCTTCACGATGATCGGCCACGGGAAAGACTTCAAGACGACTCTGACCGGTCTGGCGATGCTCGTCCTGGCCCTGGTCGCGTTCCCTGTGCTGCTGAAGTTCTTCAGTTGGCCGACCGGCTCGACCGGCTCCCAGAACGCGGGCGGCGGGCTTCTCGGCGCGGTTATCGGCGGCAGTACCGCGGTCAACGCGGCAGGAGGTTTCGGCGCGGCGGCGGGGTCTGTCGGCGCGGTCACGGCCGGTGCGGCCAAAGCCGCGGAGCACGCGGGACACGTGGCGCAGAGCCTCGATCCCGGGTCCGGAGAGCCGAAGGCGGCACCTGGAACTCCGGGCTCGATGCCTGCCGCGGGAAGCGACGCGGACGGGGGCTCCGATCAGGGCGGCTCGCATCAGGCCGACGCGGGCGGTCCAGGCCCTCTGCAAGGGGCTGGTCATCCTCCGGGCTCTGCGGCCGGAGGCCGTGAGGATTCGGCGCTTCCGCAGAATCCCGCCCAGAGCAGCCAGGCGCCGCGCATGACGAACCCGCGCTTCCCTTCGGCGGCGCCGATCACCTGGATGCGTCACAGCGACGGTCCGAGCGGAGGTAGCGATGTCTGACGTGCTGCGGACCTACGGAGGTTGGCGGAGGCGTCGCGGTCTCGGGCTCGCCGGCCTCGACACGGCCACGACCTTCGTCGTCCTCGCCTTCGCCCTCGTCTTCCTCACCACGGCCATTGCGGCACCGCAGGCCGCGCTCTACCTGGTGCCACCCGCCGCGGTGGTCGGGGTCTTCGGCCTCATAAGGATCGGCGGCCAGACCCTGGCGGTGCTCACGCTCGCCCGCGTCCGCTGGTGGTACGGCGTCCTTCGCGGCCGCAACCGTTACCGGGCGGGGATCGTTGTCGACCACCCGCGTGCCTTCCAGCTCCCCGGCG
The DNA here is from genome assembly GCF_003751225.1 of Actinocorallia herbida. NCBI lineage: Bacteria > Bacillati > Actinomycetota > Actinomycetes > Streptosporangiales > Thermomonosporaceae > Actinocorallia > Actinocorallia herbida. The sequence goes on along the minus strand of NZ_RJKE01000001.1, from coordinate 6,243,621 downwards.
TGCTCGCTCCGCTGACCCTGTTGTCGGCGGAGGACGGCTACGGCGGCCGCTTCGGCGTCATCTGGGACCGCCGGACGGGTCTGCTCACCGCGACGCTGTCCGTCATCCCATCGTCGACGTGGCTCGCGGAGCAGCGGGAGGCCGACGCTTGGGTGGCGACCTGGGGAGGGTGGCTGGCCTCGCTCGGGCACCTGCCGATGATCAGATGGGTCTCCGTCACCGTGGACACCGCGCCGTCGCCCGGAGCCGCACTCGCCGACGCCGTCCGCGGCGCCATGAGCCCTGCGGCGCCGGAGCAAGCGCGACGGATCATGGACCACCTCGTCGCCTCCGCTCCTGCAGCTTCGGCCGAGGTCGCTACCCGGGTCTCCATCACCTTCGACCCGAAGGTGACCGAGGCGGCCGACGTGACGGAAGCCTGCGCGGAGTTCGGCAGGACGCTGGACTCGCTGGCATCCCGGCTCGGCGGCTGCGGCGTCGCCGTCACCGGCCGGATGACCGCGGCGGAACTGGCCGCCGCGATCCGCACGTCCTTCGACCCGCGCGCCCGCGGGGAGGCCACCCGCCTCGTCAACCGGCCTGACTCCGCGGAGATCCTCGGCTGGTCCGACGCGGGCCCGGTCCACGCCGCCGAGTACACCGACCGGTACGAGCACGACGGCGCTGCGAGCGTCACCTGGGGATGGCAGGAGCCTCCCCGCCAGAGCGTGCACTCCGACGTCCTGGCCCGGCTCGTGGCCCCGGGACCGTACCCGAAGCGGGTCACGCTGCTGTACCGGGCGCTGAGCTCGTCGACGGCCAGCCGGGTACTGCAGAACGAGGTCAACGCCGCCGCGTTCCGCGCCCAGGTGCGCCGCCGCACCGGCCGCGACGAGACCGCGCACGACGCCTGGGACGCCGCGCGCGCTCGGCAGGCCGCGGCCGAAGAAGCGGCAGGCGCCGGCCTGTGCCTGGTGTCGCTGTACGCGACGGTCACCATCACCGATCCCGGGCAGCTGCCGCATGCCGTCGGCGATGTGGAGTCGGCGGCCGAGTCCAGCAAGATCCGGCTGCGCCGGCTGTGGGGCAGCCAGGCCGCGGGCTTCGCGACGACCCTGCCGTGCGGGATCTGCCCGCCCGACCTGACGAGGAGGTCCTTGTGAAGACGCGAAACGATGCGGGGGAGGGGCTGCGCCGCCGTAAGGGCGCGACGGGCCGGAAACCGCTGCGCGGTGTCGAGGAACTCGTGGCCGCCGAGCCGCTCGCCGGAGTCCGGGGCTGGCCGGAGCGCTTCGGCGGCTGGGCCGCCCACGTGGCCGTCGCGCCCGAGTTCCAGGCGACGACGACCCAGCTGTGCGGTCTGTTCCCCTACGTCGCGGGTGCGGGAAGCCCGACGGTCGGCACCCCCGTCGGCCGCCACCTCCTGCACGGGGAAGCGGTCTGCCTCGATCCACTGGCCTGGTGCCGAGCAGGGCTGGTCACCAATCCGGGCGCCTTCGTGCTCGGCCAGCCGGGCACCGGCAAGTCGACGCTGGTGAAGCGCCTGGTCACCGGCGCCGTCGCGACCGGCACCACGCCGATCATCCTCGGCGACACCAAGCCCGACTACACCGAGCTCGTCGAGCACCTCGGCGGCCAGGTGATCCGCATCGGCCGCGGCCTCGACCGGGTGAACCCGCTGGACTCCGGCCCGCTCGGCGGCGTACTGCGCAGCCTCACGGGACCGCGCGCGGAGACCCTCCGGGCGGAGGTCCGAGGACGTCGGCTGTCGCTGCTCCTGGCGCTGTGCACGCTGGTGCGCGAAAGCCGGATCACCAACGCCGAGGAGGTCGTGCTGGGCAAGGCCATCGACTTCCTCGACCGGCGCCTCGACGTCGAGCCGTCGGTGCCGGACGTGCTCGTCGCGCTGGAGGAGGGGCCGCAGGAACTATGGAGCGCGGCCCGCACCAGCACCGAGCAGGACTACCGGCGCGAAGTCCGCGATCTCGTCTTCGCGCTCGACCTGCTGTGCCACGGCTCCCTGGCCGGGGTGTTCGACGGCCCGACCACCAGACCGCTCGATCTGGACGCGCCCGCGATCAGCGTCGACATCTCCCGCGTCGGAGCCGCAGGAGACAAGCTCCTGACCGCCGCGATGCTCTGCACCTGGTCCTACGCCTACGGCACCGTCGACGCCGCCGAAGCCGCGGGCGGCCCTCGCCGCTCCTACCTCGGGGTGATGGACGAGCTGTGGCGGGCGCTGCGCGGCGCACCAGGCCTGGTCGAGCACGCCGACGCCCTGACCCGCCTCAGCCGCGCCAAGGGCATGGGCACCATCATGATCACGCACTCGCTGTCCGACTTGGATGCGCTGCCGACCGAGGAGGACCGGGCGAAGGCGCGCGGGTTCGTCGACCGCAGCGCGATCACGATCCTGGCCGGCCTGCCGCCGCGCGAGCTCGCCCGTGTCCATGAGATCACCCCGCTGACCGGGCCGGAGCAGCAGCTCGTCACGTCCTGGTCGGCGCCGGAGACCTGGCAGCCCGGAGCGCGGCACCCGGGCCGGGGCAAGTACCTGATCAAGACCGGTGAGCGGCTCGGCCTGCCCGTCCAGCTCACCCTCGTCGGCGCCGAACACGCGCTCTACGACACCGACCGCGCGATCCGCAAGGAGGTGGCACGATGACCCGCACGTTGGGGCCGAGGCCTTCCGCGGTTCAAGCGAACGGGGCCGTCGGCTGGATGGTGCTGATCGTCTGCTGGGTGCCGGTCGGCGTCTCCTGGGTGCTGTGGGCTGGAGCGTGGGCGGCGGCCTTCCTCAGCGGGGGAGAGGTCGCGGACTTCGGCACCCGCTTCATCGGCGCCCTGATCACGAGGGACTGGGCCGCGGCCTGGCCGGGCACGCCGACCTGGCTCGTCATTCTGACCTGGCTGCTCACCTTCGCGCCCGCGGCCTTCGTAGCTCTGCGCCTTTTCCAGATCGGCCGCCCTGCGCCGGACGACCCCGTGGCAGCGCTCGCCCGGAACCCGGGAGTCGACGGGCTGACCCGCGAGACGACTTCGGCCCGCGCGGTGAAGCTGCGCCGCTCTCTCAAGGACGCGAAGGCGTCCGACGCGCACATCGGGCTCCTCCTCGGGAAACTGATGGTCCCGAGAGGCGAAGGCCCCGCGCTGTTCTCCTCGTGGGAGGACACGATCACGGCGTTCATGGCCCCCCGCTCGGGCAAGACGACGGCCCTGGCGATCCCTTACGTGCTCTCCGCGCCCGGCCCCGTCGTCGTCACCAGCAACAAGGCCGACCTTTGGGCGGCGACCGCCGACCTGCGCGAGGAGATCTGGCTGTTCGACCCGCAGCGCATCGCCTACCAGCCCCAGACGTTCTGGTGGAACCCGCTCGAAGGACTCTCGACCGTCGAGGAGGCGCACCGGCTCGCAGGACACTTCGTCGCCACCGTCGACGACCCGCAGAAGAAGGACCTGTGGGGGCCGGCGGCTCAGGACCTCCTCACCGCGTTGTTCCTCGCCGCGTCGGGCTCCGGTGGGACGCTGCGCCAGGTCGCGCGCTGGCTGGACGAGCCGGGAGTGCCGACCCCGATCGAGCTGCTGCATGCCCGAGGGTTCGAGCTGCTCGCGTCCTCGCTCCAGGGCACCCAGAACGGCGCCGTCGAAACACGGGACGGCATCTACCAGACCGCGCGGACCGCGGCGAAGTGCCTGCGCGATGAGGAGATCATCGCGTGGGTGACTCCGCAGGACGGGCTGCCCGCCTTTCGCCCGCCGGACTTCACGCCCCTGTCGACGCTGTACCTGCTGTCCAAGTCCCGCTCGGCGGCGTCCCCGCTGATCGCCGCGCTCACCGACGCCGTCATGCGAGCCGCCGAACGCCGCGCCGAACGGATGGGCGGCCGCCTCGACCCGCCGCTCGTCGTCGTCCTGGACGAGGCCGCGAACATCTGCCGGATCACCGACCTGCCCGAGCTGTACTCCCACCTCGGCTCCCGAGGCATCATCCCCGTCACCATCCTCCAGTCCTACGAGCAGGGCATCACCGTCTGGAACGAGCACGGCATGGCCGCCCTGTGGGGAGCCACCACCCGCAAGCTCATCGGCGCCGGCGGCGACTCACCACGCCTCGCCCGCGACCTCGCCACCCTCGTCGGCCAGCACGACGTCCCCACCAGCTCCCTCACCTACGGCGACGGCCGCACCAGCGAACAGGTCTCCCTACGCCGCCAGGACATCCTGGAGCCCGCCGCTATCCGAGCCCTCAAACCGGGCACCGCCCTGCTTCTCGCCACCGGTGCGAAGCCCGCGCTCATCAGGCTTCAGCCCTGGTACTTGGGCGAGCAGGCCGAAGCCATCACCGCCTCCATCACCCGCGCCGAAGCCGCCATCGCGCACGGCGCCACCCAGCACTGACCCATCCGCACGTTCCCGCACAGAAAGGACGAGACCGCTTATGACCAGCCTCAGCCGCATCTTCCGGAGGATCTTCCATGACCGAGCAGCCCGCCGAACTGATTGACACCCGCTACGCCACCGTCACCGAATGGGTGACCGAGCAGTTCAACCCGATCTACCGCCGCACCCTCGGCGGCGAGTTCCGCTGGTGCGCCGAATGGTGGCGCCATGCCGAGGCCATCGTCCGCCTCTCCTCCCTCTGGTACTCGTGGGAAGAGATGCGCCTCCAGGGCGCCACCGGCATCGGCCTGTGGTTCCGCGACCACCTCGACCACCAGCTCCCCATCCTCATGGGACCGCGAGGCCCCTTCTACCAGTGCACCGAGCGCGACCACTTCGAACCGCACCAAGCCCGCCTCGCCGAACCGCTCGACGGCTGGTGGGACCCGGATCCGCTGCCCGTCGGCCCGGCCATCACCGCGACCATGGACGACGCCGAGCTCCTCCGCCTGCTCCGCGAGTTCGGCGAAGGCGGGACCGGCCGATGAGCGACCGTCCCAACCTCGACCGGCCCGGAGCCCTCGCCCAGATCTCCTTCGACGGCGGCCACCACATCCTGCGCGGCACCGTCATCGGCACGACGCGCAACGACTCCGGCCGCACGATCCGCCTCGTCTCCATCCCCGGATTCGACGGCGCAGCCCGCATCCCCGCCCAGAAACTCCGCCGCGCCGACCCGTTCCCCGCCATCCCGGTCCCGAGCCTGAGCAGGACCGCCACCAGCCCGAGCCAGGCCAAGGCTCTCCTCACCGCGCTGTCGGCCGCGGTCATCACCTCCATCCAAGGCCGAGCCCGCCCCGACCCCGCCTTCATAGCCGACCGCATCCGCCTGGCCGAAGGCCTCGGAGCCTGGGCCGGCGCAGGCACCGAACGCGTCCTGAAGAGCTCCACGCAAGCCACGACGAAGCTCCTCAAGACGGGTACGCCAGCGGCACCGGCGGCCTCCCGGGAGAACTTCACCGCAGGCCCGGCCCGACCCCCCGCGCAGGCCGCACCGCACCGAGCCCCTGCGCACAGGAGCGCAGGAAGGCCCGGCCGTGCCCGATGAGCCGACCGACCCGGTGCACAGGAACACCGAACCTGAGGAGCCCAAGGAGCTCACTTTCTACCTCTACGAGGCCGCGATCCTCCTGCTGACCGGAGCCGTCAAAGCCCGCCCACCCGAGCAGGCCGCCCTCCTTGCGGTCGCCGACCAATGCTGCCGACTACTGCGCTGGCTGGAGAGCCCATGACCAACGAACCCGACGAGATCACCCTGTCCCGCACCGCCGCCGCCCGAGCCCTCGACGCCCACGAACCCATCGCCTTCGCCCCGAACCTCTCGGCGGAACCGCAGGCGCATGAACCCTGGTGGGAGGAAGCCCGACTCACAGCGCTCCTCCGCGACCTCGCCCACCACGCCGAAGCCCAGGGCATCGACTACGAATCCGCACTCCGCGAAGCCTGGACCTGGTACCAGTCGGACAAACGAGAACAGGCCCGCTACGCCGTCGGCGATGAGGTCCGCATCCAGGACTCGGCCCGGCAGGGCGTCGTCACCGCCGTCCTCGACGACGCCGGCCAGCCCGCTTACAGCGTCCGCGTCATCGGCCAAGGCGAACACCGCACCCTGCGCTCCAACGACCTCGCACCCGCCACGGCCTTCCCCAACGTCCTGATGGACAAGGCGGCACCGAGAGCCCTCGAGGCCGAAATGGCCTTCACCCAGGCCGTCTCCGAGGCTCTGGCGGACCCGTCGCAGACGGCGATCAGCCTGTGCCGCACCCTGGCGGGCGCCCTGTCCTCCTGGAGTGGCATCCGCAAGGACGAGCTCTACTTCCACGCCTACCAGAGCCTCCGACGACCGACCGGCCCAGCGTCGGCGGCACGCGCCAGCCTTCCGCCCGCGGCTGCCCTCGCCGACGCAGCCACCATCCGCCGCCCGACTCCCAAGCAGTCCCCGCACCGGCCGCCCAGACGCTGAGAAATCCGGCATCAGAGACCAGCTCACCCACCACGCAGAATCGGAGAACAATGCCGGACATCCGCCCCGAACAGCAGGTCCTCGCCATCGAGGCGATCAAAAGCATAGGCCGCCTGCCCGCCCACGCGGCCTTCAGCGACCTCATCGCCGCCCTTCACCACCTGGCCGACGCCCGCGGCTTCGACTTCGCCGAACTCCTGAACGCCGCCCAGCGGAGTTACCGCACGCACCTCAACGAGGCATCCGAATACAAGATCGGTGACGAGGTCCGGCTCCTCCGCCGGCCCAACGAATCAGGCACCGTCGTCCGCCAAGTGACCAACGCGCCCGGAACCCTGACCCTCCACGTCCACGTCCCCGGCGCCCCGCACCTCCGCGCGATCAGCCCCGACCAAGTCGAGCCTGCCGCGCCCTTCCCCGTCGTAGGAGAAGCCACCACCGCCGGAAAAGCAGAGCTCGAAGCCATCGCCCTCCTGGCTTCCGCCCGCCGCGCCAGACAGGCCCCGCCCCCCGAAGCCCACGCACTCATCGCCGCCCTCGCCACCTGGAGCGGCCGACCCGTCGACCAGGTCGCCACCACCCTCGACCCCAAGGTCGACCTCTACATCGCCTCCTCGCCCGATCCGCGTGGCCCCGCCACACGTACCGGGCCCGAGGCTGCGCCTTCCCGTCCCCGCCCAGCTCTACGGGCCGTTCCCTCGCCGAAGGCGACAAGATCAATACGCAAGCCGTAGAGGCTGGACGAAACGGCGGCTTCGCTCCCGTCGAGCCGTCCGCGTTCAAAGGGCGCTGTAAGCAGCGGCTCCTCTCCCGGGCGCCTATCAGGGCTAAGGACACCGCGGCTATGAATTGTGGTCCGCGGTCGCCGGGCTTCGGATGACGTCTTATGGACGACGCCGATGGAGACTTTCACCCCCGCGCAGCGGGTCCGGATGGACTCCACTCCCCGGCGGCGCTGTTCCGGCTCTGCCGCGACCTGGTCGACATCCACAAGGTCCGCGCCTGGTGCCAAGCATGCGGCGTCGTCCTGCGCGTCCTGTCCGGGCCGGTGTCGAACTACACCGACCGGGGCACTTCGATCGGTGCCCTCGCGCGCGGACAGCCGCCTCACCATCCGAACCGCACCCGCAGACCTGCTGCCCGAAGGACAGTTCCAGCCCCCGTTCATCCTGAACAAGCCACGCCGTGGCCTGCGGATGTGTCCTTGGCGTAACTACTCGTCAGCGGGGCTCCTGGACCCCGAAGCGCCGCCAGATGGGTAGCGTGGGGACTCATGGCGGGACATGAGTACAGCGCGGCCGACATCACTGTGCTCGAGTTCGATGAAGCCGTCCGCAAGCGTCCGGGCATGTACTTCGAAGTGGGGCTGGATGATCCCAGGCTACCGATGAAGCTCCTGGAAGCCGCGGCTCGGCACGCGCTGCACCCGGCGACTCGGGTCGCAGAAGTGCACTCGCTGGTGGCGGCGATCGATATTCTCGACGATCTCTGCTTCCAGGTGACGATCAAGCAGAGGCATGCTTGGGCGGACTCGCCGCTCCTCGGCTACTTCGACTCCCTCATCGGCCCCGAATGGTGGCTCCTGGCTGCGATCGCGACCCTCTGCGGGACGACGAGCGTGGACGTATGGAGCGAAGACCGGGCATTTCGCCAAGAACTCACCGGCCTCCGCCCGAGCGGCCCTCCCGAGAGGATCGGGTCGCCTATGGGCAGTGGCATCCGCATCGCCTTCACGCTCGATGAGCAGATTCTCCCGGCTGGCACCGCGCTCCCTACCGAGCTTGAAAGCCTCGACGCGCACGGGCCCGACTGCGCGCCGGGCGGGCCGGGGTACGTGCTTGTTCACGACCATCGCCCCGACAGCCGTAGCAGCATCCGTCTGTCGTGAGGCTCGCAGTTGAGTCGGATCAGGCAGGGCCACTGCTCAACACGCGCACGCCGCGGCCAGACCGTTTCGAGTAACTCGGGGCTGTTCAGGTCATGGTTCGAGCGTGATGTTCTTGGCGACCGATCCGTGCGGCGATCGGCAAGGCATGTCGTGCAACTCGACCTGTCGGGCGGGCAGCCGCACGGTCATGGTCAGGCAGAGCCGAAGCCGGACCTGTGCGTCGCCCAGGAGGTCCGGCTCAGACTGCAGGGTCTGGAGGTCGAACTCCCCGGTCGCCGTCACCGGGTCCGAGGCGCCCTCGGCGAAGATCACGCTGACCGGGGAGTCCAACGGTTCCGTGCCTGGGGGCGTATCTCCTCCTGGGCGATCTGGCGCATCAGGTCCAGGACTCGCGGGACCGTCGGGTTCTGCTCCCTGGCGAGTGCCTCCCGCAGGTGGACCGCGTTGTGGCGGGCAGTTCTGCGGAGCTTCTCCGAACCCGTCCGCTCGGCCCTCTCGCTCCCCCTCATCGTCAGAAACTGGACCACCCCGCTCTCGGCCACGGCGGTGCCAGCGACCAGCAGGACCAGCAGCGCCCCGATCGTGAGAAGGGTCTTCGTCACCGGCGAACCACCCCAAAAGGCGCGAGGGACCGGGGTGTAGCTGTTCGGCCGCACCTCAAGCATCCAGCCCTTGACCGCCCCCTTCGACGACGCTTCTGGCCCCCACGCTCACCAGCGTCACGATCACGTCCCAGGCGAAGGCTGCGAACGCTCCCTGGGCCGGCCCCAGGCCCTGCTCTCGGCTTCGGCATGGGCTCATCCTCCGGGCGCACAAGCCGCCGGCCATGAGCACTCCTACTCAGAGTCTGTGCTCAGATCTCCGACGATCCCGAGACCGCTGGCACGCCCCGAACGCACCCGCCGACCGTCCGACACTTCACGGATCCTGAACTTCTTCGGCGCGCTTCCGGATGTACTGCAGGTCAGGTATCGAGTGACATCTTGGTGGCGAGGGCGCGGACGTCTCGGTGGCGGGTGTGGGAGGGGCTGGTGAGGAGGTCGCGGACGAGGTTGCGGACGAGGGGGCGGTTGCGGACGTGTTGGGGAGCGGTCCTGTCGGCTTGGAGGAGGGCGTCGACGGCTTTGTCCTCCTTGTTGTTCATGGCGAGGCCGGCGGCGGTGCAGGTCCAGTAGTGGGCTTGGCGTTCGCGGGAGTCGATGTCGCCGATGGCGACGAGTTCGGAGCGATTGGTGACGTCGCGGGGGCGGCCGAGTTCGAGGCTGATCTCGACGGCGTGGATGGCGGTGTTGACGAGGTTGAACTGGGTCTGGAAGACGTTGCCGTAGGCGGGGAGGCGGCGGGCGGCTTGGACGGCCTCGTCGAGGTGGGTTTCGGCGTCGGTCTTGCGCCAGAGGCGGGAGTGGGCGACGGCGGCGCGCAGGTGGAGGGCTCCCCAGAGGGCGAGAAGGTCGGGGGTGTCGTCGGTGAGGTGGGTTTCGAGTTGGTCGATGGCGGCGAGGGCGACGTCGCGTGCGGGTTCGAGGGAGGCTTCGTGGAGCCAGACGCCGCACAGGTCCCAGGCCGCGGCGGCGACGAGCTCGGGGGAGCCGACGTGCTGGGCGGCGAGGAGTTCGCGCTGCACGGCGGTCCAGCCGAGGTCGTGGTGTCCGAGGAGGTTGGCGGTGACGCGGGCCATGTGGCAGGCGCGCAGCATCAGCCCTTCGGCCTCGTCACGGCGGGAAGAGGTCCGATCCGAGGTGTGAAGGACCAGGTCGGTGATGATCCCGGGAAGGACGTCGCCCAGGGCCGTGAACCGCGCATCCTGCCGCAGCGCTTCGGCTGACTTCAGGCGCTCGGAGAGATCGTCGAGCGGCGCGGGCTCGCGAGGGCCGATGAGGGCAGCGCCGCCGGGCATGGTCGCCTGCTGAAGGGCGAGGCGGAGCCCGGGGACGGAGGCGTGGCCGGAGTCGAGTTCGGCGGTCTCGTGCCGGTAGGGCTGGCCGGTCAGTTCGCCCACCTCGACGCCCAGGGCTTCGGCGACACGGGCGATTACGCTCTGCCGGTCCAGAGGAAGGCGGCCGTTCTCTACCTTCGACACCCAGCTGGGCGACCGGTTGATCGCGGCGGCGAACGTCTCCTGGTCCCAGTTCTTGCGGCGACGGGCCCGCGCGATCCGCTGGCCCATCGTCATCTGCTCACCGCTCACGAAGGCTCCTTCCAACACCTGGGTGAAACCTAGGTGGCGTCAGCCGTCCGACCGGCAGAAAAACTGCCAGCGCGTTCGGCACCGGGGGACAAGCCGAGCTCTCTTGCCCTGTTTACCCGCGACGAGAGCCTTCGGCTTCCGGCAGAGGCAGAGAAGACTGCGTCGCTCCATCCGCGCTTTCGTTCGCGGCGAATGAAGGATGGTTCGCCATGAGGTCCAACTGGTGCTGGGCTTGTGCGACGCGATCGTGCGCCAGCCGCCGCTCCATGGGAGAGACGATCGGCGATGCCGTCCACGGCCCGTAGACATTGACGACGGCCTGCAGGTAGTGCCGGAAGATTTCGAAGTCGTCCTGGCTCCAGGGACGCCCTCGCCCGGTCATGTCCGCCGCCCGCAGCGGCATTCGGAGTGGATCCAGCGCAGGACGCTGCAGTCGGCGTTGCGGTAGGTCTCCAGCTTTCCTGCGGTGAGGGCGGCGACGCAGAAGAGGCCCCGCCCGCCGTCGGCGAGACCCTCGATCAACGTGTCGTCGATCTCCATCGAGATCTCCAGAAGCGCGGAGATCTCGTCGCCCACCGCGTCGGGGATCTGCGGTTCCCACGAGATCGGCGGCTTGTGGTGGATGAGGCTGCCCACCAGTCCGTCGCGGCCGTGCATGAGGATGACGGTGATCGTGCCGCCGCCCCCGTGCACGACGACGTTGCCGACGAGTTCGCCGAGCACGATCGCGAGGTCGTCCCGTCCGCCGCACTCGTCGTCCAGCAGGGAGAGCGCCCATCTCTGGACGTCCGCGACCCTGCGCTCGCCGAGCGCGAACCGCCGGTCCCCGATCCACCGGCCGGAGCTCGCGCGCCGGGGCTCCCGTTCTCTCCGCCAGCGGCTCACGACTCCGCCCCTTCGGCCATAGCGAGTACCAGCGCGACCCGCTCCCGCGCCGCGCCCACTTCCCCGACGGGAGCGAGCAGGACCCCGGCCCCCACCCAGAAGAACCAGAGCGCGCCTCCCGGCCCGAACTCGCACCCGACCACCTCGTCGAGCACCGGTGGCCCCGGATTCTCCACACGCAGGACGGGCACCTCTCCGCTCACCACCCGGGCCCCTACTCCCAGCCCGGCCAGCTCCCGGCCGAGATCCTCCAGATACTCCAGTCGCGACATGTCGCCCTCCGCAGTCGATTCATTACGCGGAAGCTAAACCGGAGGTCTCCGCCCACTGGCAGAAAAACTGCTGCCCGCCTCCGCCGACCAGCGTTGATCTGAAATAGCGGATCATGAAGAACCGGAAGCCTGTCTGAAATGGATAAATAGGCTGAATTCGCCGATCGTCTTGGTTTCTTGGGTCGGCTGCGCCACGCTGGCGAGCGAGCATTCCTGCGCACCCGAATTGGGAGACGGCCATGGCTCTAGAGTTTTTCGGCAAGGACTTCAAGGAGGTCCGGCTTGACGGCGTCCACGACGCTTGAGGAGTTTACGGACCTCCTCGCGGCGTCGGCGCGCTCGGCGGTCCACCTGGAGATGCGCGACGTCTACGCGGTCAGCGACCCGTCCTACGATCTCTGGCTGAAGGGAGAATCGTTCGACCGCGCGGAGCGTGAGGCCATGTGGAAGGACATCCTCGCTGAGCTGCTTTCACGGGGCGTCGTCGTGCGCCGTGCGCGGATCGTCTCGGAGCCCGTGACCGACTACATCGCGTACGAGCATGCCGTGACGTCCTCCACGAACCTCGCGGCGGGCGAGTTGGTGCGCTGGCTTCCACGACGTGGCGCTGCGGACCTGGCCCTGCCGGGAACGGACTTCTGGCTCTTTGACGACGCGGTCGTCCAGTGGAACCACTTCGCGGGCGACGGCACGGTCCAGGCCGGCGAAGTCTCGACCGATGCCGCAGCCGTCCGCCTGTGCGCGGAGGCCTTCGAGGCTGTCTGGGAACGTGGCACCGACCACTCCGCCTTCCGACTCATCCGGTGAACCCGTTTCCTCGATGCCTGTCTCCAACGTTCTCGCCGCGCGCCAGGCGCTCGGTCTTCGGCTGCGCGAGATCCCGATAGAGGCGGGCCCTACCGCCGAGTCGCTCGCCGCCGCGGCCGGATGGCACAACGCGATCAAGATCTTCTAGAGAGAACACGGTAAGCAGATGCCCTCGTCGGACGACATGCGCGCCTGATGCCAGACTTGCGACGCCGTGGTCGAGCCCGACGACTCCTGGTCTCGGTCCGGGACATCGCCGGCATGTACGTCGAATGGCGGGGCAGGAGGGGGACCGGCCTTCGTCAGGTGCAGAAGTCGGCCAGCCCGCTGCACGAGGTCACGCGGTATTTCCGGATCCAGCAGCTCGTCGTCGCCCCCAACCTGTTTCGGACACCCGCGTAGTTGAGCGGCCATCCCGCCGACCAGATCGCCACTACGTCGCGGCTGGTGTCCAGGGCCAGGGCCTGGGGCCGTGCGTTCCTCGCAGGCACTGAAGGCGCAACTCGGCCTCTTGAGCGGCGGGCGTTCCGGGGTTCTCGGCGGCGTGCTGCCCGAGGTAGCAGGTCATGCGGAGTTCCCGGACGTCGCGGAGCAGATCGTAGTGGGGCGAGGCGGTGACATCGTCGCCGACGGCGCTGGTGAACTCCATGTATTCGTCGTCGGTGATCCAGGCGAAGGAGGTGCGCTTGATCGCTATGGAGGTGAGGTCCCAGGCGGCGGGGCCGACGGAGCAGCGCTCGAAGTCGAGCATGATCGGGATGCTGGTTCCATGAAGGACGACGACGTTGCCGGCCCAGATGTCGCCGTGGATGACCGAGTGGGGCACGGCGTCGAGGCCTTGGCGGTTCCACTGTTCGCGAAGGGTGGAGAGGCGGGTGGTGAGCCATCTGCGGTCGTCGTCGGTCAAAGTGGTGGCGGCGGAGATGCGCTGGGGTAGTCGGGCGAACGGGTCGAGCCGAGGTAGGCCGATGTCGGGTGCGGCTGCCGCGTGGAGCCTGCGCAGTGCTTCGCCGATCTCTGCGGGCCGGGCCTGCCGGTGCGCGGGGAGCCTCTCCCAGAAGGTGACGGGGTGGCCTTCGACCTCGATGGGCTGTTCAATCGGGAGGGGGCGGACTGCGGGAATCTTGCGTTCTTCGAGCCAGCGGGCGAACGCCACCTCGCGCGTGGTCCCGGGGACTTCGCCGACCCGTCCGATGCGGATGACGGCATCGTCGGCGCCGACAAGGATGTTCTCCCCGCGGTGAATCAGCGTCGTCCGCGAGGCGGCGAGCCCGGCGTGTCTGCGCGCCTGCGCCACCACCGCTTCGATGTCCACCGTCAGCTGGCCCGACGGGCGATGCCGACGATCTGCTCACGCAGATCTGCGACCGCGGATCGCCGTGTGTGAGGCAGGGCGGCCCGGGAGAGTTCCGCGAGATCGGACATGGCACGGCGGGACTTGATACGGCCCGCGTCGGGAAGCATCGACACGGCGACCTGGGAAGCTTCGTCGGGATCGCCGGTCAGCATCAAGAGCGTGGCCAGTTTCGTGGTGGAGATGGCGCGCGAGCGGGCGTAGGCGTCCGTGTGGAGTGAGGCGGCCTCCGCCAACCGGGTCCGCGCGCCCAAGGAGCCTCCGGAGGGAGCGGTCTCCAGGTCGAAGAGCGCGTGCCCGGTGTCTCCGACGTGCTGGGCCTGGTCGTAGTACGACATCCATGAGGGGTCCGTGGCGGGGTCGGAGTGGGAGAACGCGTCGTCGGCATCTCCGATGGCGCGCAAGGCGCCCTCGATGGAGTCGGCGTCGCCGAGAAGGGCACGCCGGGCCAGAGCACGGGCGCGGGCGGTGTGGAGCATTGCGCGTTCTGTCGCGGTGATCGTTCCCTTCGGGGAGGTGATGAGGGCCAGGTCGATGTGGGTGAGGGCTCCGTCGGGGTCGTTGCACCACACCTGCTGGCGGGCGAGGTGGGAGAGGGCCTTCGCCCTGAGGTGCCAGTCGTCTGCCTCTTCGGCGCAGGCGAGTCCGTACTTGAGCATCGCGGAGGCGTGGTCGTGGGCGTAGGCGTCGAAGGCCATCCACCCGCAGGTCAGAGAGAGGCGGCCGACGGAGGAGAACAGCTCGCCTCGTAGCGAGACGGGGCAGGAGTTGTCGAGGAGTCCGATGGCCCACTTGAGGTGGGTGGTGACGGCTTGGCGGACGGGCGCCCCGCCGTAGGTGTGGTCGAGCTGGGAGAAGAGGGCGGCTGCCTGGTCGATCTGTTCGATGTGCTCGATGGAGACCCGGTCGGGGGACTGGGCGGCGTCCAGTGCTGAGAGAAGGTCGCTCGACATGGCCGCCACGGTCGTCCCGGAGAATGCGATGAATTCGCGCCTGCGCATCTGATCCCCACTTTCAGAAGCCTCGGCCTCCATGATGCCGTGGGAGAGTTCCTCCCGGGTTTCGGGTGAAGGCGAAAACCAGAGGAGATGTCTCGGCACGGCGAGCAGTCCGGCCCAGGACGTGAGGCGCGCGAGGTCGGTGAGGGGACGTCGCCCGTTCTCCGCCTTGGAGATCGTCGCCTGTGTGACGTGCAGCCAGCGGGCGACCGTGGCCTGGGGGATGGGCCGCACATGATCCGGGTGGTGCCGGAAGGCGTGGATGAGCTGCCCGAAGTGTCGGGCGGTGACCGCCGAGACGATCGACGGGTGCTCCCAGAACGCCGGTGGAACCAACGGTGCGGCTTGCAGCAGGTCCCGTCGCGTCCGCTGGCACGACGCGCACAGTTGGGCCGAGTTGTCGCGCGCCAGGACTATGCCGCAACGGCACCGAGCGCGCGATTTTGAACCGTTTTGCACCCGACCTCCCGCAAGAAACTCCCTGCAATCACCGAACGCCAGTCTAAGCGGACGGTACGTCACCCGGGCTGAAGATATTCCAGCTTGGAATATCGACTATTTCTCCTTCGAATGAGCAGAGGCCGCCGTCCGCAGCATGCTTGCGGCAAGGAGACGGGCTGCCCACCTCAACCAGCAGAGGGGGGCGGCCACATACCTGACGAACGGCGTTCCCCGAAGGGTCGACACATGCCTGCGCGATATCAGATTCATCCGACCCGGCCCATGCGGCGGCCTGACGGTCGCCGCGTCGAGATCGACGTACAGATGGCCGGGCTGGTCCAAGCCCTGTGGGCGACCGGTCTGGACACCATCGAGTGCTGCGAGGACACCGGAGACTTCTACGCGCTCGGCGGGGCGGCCCTCTCTCCGGCCGAGCGGTTCCGGCGCGCGACCTACTTCGACGGCTTCGCCTACCTGGGCATGCCGACGCCGGACCTGCAGCTGCTCCTGGGTATCGCCCATGACCTGCGCGACGCGCAGTGGGCCGCAGCGTCCGTCCTGGAACCGACCGGCCTGCGACCCGAGTCCGTCCTCTACTTCCCCGCCGACCGTATCGACGAGCTGGCGGAACTTCTGGCGCGGCGATCGGCTCCGACGCCGGCCCAGCACTGAAAGCCCCCGTCCTGGACATCAGAAGCTCCCCGAGTCCGCGCGGGTCCAGGCGCGCGGACTCATTCCTGAAGGGCAAACAATGACCGAAACCCGAAGAATGCCCTGGCCGGGTGGCAGACCACAGGCCGTTGCCGACGTCGATCTGTCCCGGCCGCACCTGGTGGGCATAGGTGGCCTCGGCATGGCACCGCTCGCCACACTGCTGCGCGGTGCGGGCACGACGGTGACCGGCTCGGACGCCTCTCGTGGCGGCCACGCGGCGCACCATGTGGACGGCCGGACCGTCGTCGTCCGGAGCACGGCGATCGAAGAGACCAACGTCGAAGTGTCGGCGGCCAAGGTGCAGGGGATCCCCGTCGTCCACCGGGCACAGGCGCTCGACCTGGTGCTGGCGGACCACAACTGGACCGCCGTCACCGGCACCCACGGCAAGACCACCACCACGGCGATGCTCGCCCACATCCTCCTGCGGAGCGGCCTTGACCCGACCTGGGCGATCGGCGGCAGCCCCATCGGCATGGAGGCGGCCCGATGGTCCATCCGAGAGGCCGGGGTCGCCGAAGTCGACGAGAGCGACCGGTCGTTCCTGCTCACCTCACCGCCGATCGCGCTCGTCCTCAACCTAGACGCCGACCACCTGGAGAACTACAACGGCAGGTACGGCGAACTGGTCGACGCCTTCGAGCAGTGGGGTCGTCACCTGGGCGAGGACACCCAGCTGGTCCTGTGCGGGGACGACGGCGGTGCGATGATGCTGCGCCACAGGCTCTTGGGCATCGGCGGCAGCCCGCACATCACCACCTACGGCCGGACCGCGGCAGCCGACATGCGCATCCAACGCATCGAGAGCGGCCGGGCCGGCTCCGTCGTGGCCCTTACCTCCGGCGTCACCTTCACCTTCCCCGTCCTGGGTGAGGAGCAGGCGCTGAACGCCGTCGGCGCGATCACGGTCGCGGGTCTCTATGGTGTCCCGGAGGCTGATGCAGCCCAGGCTCTGGAGACCTTCGCCGGGGTCGAGAGGCGACTGACCCACTCCACGTTCGATACCGGAACCACCATCCTGACCTCCTACGCCCATCACCCCACCGCCATCCGCGCCGACCTCGAAGCGGCGCGGCAGCTCGCCGACGAATGCAGGGGACGCCTCATCCTGGCCTTTCAGCCTTCCGGCCTGCACCGCGTCACCACGATGTACACCGAGATCGCCTTGGCGCTGGCCGCGGCGGACGAGACCGTCCTCCTGCCCCTCCACACCCGCTACACCGGCGGCGAGCACGACCATCTGCTCCCGATGATCGCCGACCGCCAGAGGCGCGTCCGCGCCGTCGCGAGGGACTTGGCCGAAGCCACGGATGCGCTCCTGGAGGCGGTGAAGCCCGGTGACGTGATCGTCCTGATGGGCACCGGAGACGTCGCCGACCTCGCCCCGGCCCTCGCCACCGCGACGGAAGCGGTCGAGACCGCCCGCCTGGGCTGACGCCAAGACCGTCGAACAACGGAGGCCGGTATGCAGAACTCGCGGCAAGCAACGGCGTCACCGCAAGACGCCGTCCCGTTCCGTAAGCTCCACGGCGCGGGAAACGACTTCATTCTGATCGACGTCCAGCCCACCGACCTGGAGCGGGACTGGGCCACGAAGGCGCGGCTGCTCTGCGAGCGGCGGCTCGGAATCGGCGCGGACGGCCTTGTACTCACCGCGCGAACACTCCGAGACCGCATCCTTCTGGTTGCCTGCTTCAATGCCGACGGCTCGATCGCGACCATGTGCGGGAACGCGCTGCGATGCGCCGCATTCGCTGCAGCCCCCGACGATTCCTCGGCGGCGCTGCGCCTTGTCATGGCGGGCGTCGAACACCAGGCGATCGTGACGGGCGGCCATGCCGAAGTGACCGCGGAACTCGGCACGACGCCGCAGGAGCCGCTCACCCTTGGCCGCAGTGGACGACACCTCACCTTCGAGCCGGCTCACACCGGGACGGAGCATTTCGTCGCTCTTGTCGAGGAACTGGACGACCTCGACGTCGAGGGGATAGGACGCGCCGTGCGCGACCACCCGCGGCTCGCTCCGCTCGGCACGAACGTCGACTTCGTCCAGGCCGTGGCGCGCGACGAACTTCGGGTGCGTACCTATGAGCGCGGAGTCGAAGCCGAGACCCTCTCGTGCGGGAGCGGTGCTGTGGCTTCCTTCGTCGTCGCTCGCCGGCACGGCCTCGTCGACGACCGCCCGGTCGCGGTCCACAACCAGTCTGGAAGCCCGCTCACCGTCCGTCCGCATGCGCAGCGGCCGGAGACGTTCTGGGTCGGCGGGCCCGTCACCGTCGTCTACGAAGGAGTACTGGCATGAACCATCGCCTCATCGCCGCCGATACGCCCGCAGTCGAAGCGCAGCTCCATGTCCTCCGCTCCTGGCGGGCGGAGCGATGCGCCGGGCTGTCCGTCGCGCTGGTGTACGGAGGAGTCTCCACCGAGGACCGGCTCTACATCGCAGAGAGCCCGGTCGAGCAGATGTCGGTCACCGCGCTGGCCCGCTCGCTCAAGTCGATCGGTGTGCATTTCGACATCCTCGACCCGTGCGAGCCCGCCTTCGTCCGTAGTATCGCCGGCTACGACGTGGTGCTGTCGAACCTCCACGGCCCCTACGGCGAAGACGGTCGGCTCCAGGGGCTGCTCGACTACCTGCGCAAGCCCTACTGCGGGAGCGGCGTGGCAGCCTCCGCGGTGGCCGCCGACAAGCTCCTGTGCAAGCGAGCCATGCGAGGTCTGGAGGTTCCGACGCCCGGGTGGCGGGTCTGGGACGGCCGGACCTGGGAGTGGGCGGGCCGCCCGGCCATGGTCAAGCCCTCGCTCGGCGGGTCCAGCGTCGGCATGAGTCTCGTCCACACCCTCGACGGGCTCAGGACGGCGGTGGAAGAGGCCGCGGCGGTCGACTCAGGCCACGTCCTGATCGAGGACTACATACCGGGTACCCCGGTGACGGTCGCGCTCCTGGAGTTGCCCGATGGCCTGCTCGTCCTGCCGCCGCTGATGACCGATGTACCGGACGCGGAGTTCTACGACGCCGCCTCCAAACTCGACGCCGACAGCACCGGTACCGTCCGCACCCGCCCCGCCGACCTCACGCCTGTGGCGCTCGCGGCCCTGGAGCACTTCGCCGTCAAGCTCTGGGACGGCCTCGGCTGCCGGGGCCTGGCCCGCGTCGACTTCATGGTCACCCGGATCGGCGAGCCGTACGCTCTGGAGGTCAACACCAATCCGGGCCTGTCGAGCGAGTCGAACTTCGTCACCGCCGCCGAACTCTGCGGATTCGACCACGCCGACGTCGTGACCGCGATCCTCCACGAAGCACTGACCCGCCCCGCCTACAGTGGACCCTTGCCGGAGCCGGTCTTCGAGGTCGCCTCTGGTTGATCCGAACGAAGGGGAGGCCGCGCACCGTGTCCCGCGTCCACGACGTGCCGATGTGCCGTCAGCTCATCGAGCCCGAGGAATGGGACAGGTGCGGAGGCTGGGCCCTCGGCGACCGCCTTGAGTGGTCGAACCGGGCCTGCGGGATGGCTTCGCTACGCATGATCCTTCTCGCTTACGGGCAGGACACGCCGCCGCTCACCGAACTGGTGAAGCTCGGGGTGAAGCGGGAGGCTTTCATCACCGGGACGGGCTGGCTGCACGCCGGTCTGGCCGAGATCGCGACAGAGTTCGGGGTGCCCGCCCAGGCAGAGCCCGTCGCCGCTGAGGATCTCCTGGATCGCCTCACCGAGGCTCCGCTGATCTTCTCGGTGACCGAACGGTTCCCCGAGGACGGTCGACGAGGGGGCCATCTCGTCGTCGCGCGCGGCCACGACCGCGGGGATCTGCTGTTCCGGGACCCGTCCCGGTGGGGCCAGGACCACGACCGTGTTCCGTTCACCCGCGCGGTGGCCTCTTACTCCGGCCGCGCCATCACCTTCGCACCTCTGCCCGGGAGGACTTCGTGATCATCCTGACGCTCGGCGAGATCGCCGAGGCGACCGGCGGCACCCTGCACGACGTGCCCGACCCGGACGCCCGGGCGACCGCGCCTTCCGTGATCGACTCCCGCGCCGTCGTGCCCGGCGGCATGTTCGTCGCGTTCACCGGCGCCCGCGTCGACGGCCACGACTACGTGCCCCAAGCCATGAAGGCCGGGGCGGTGTGCGTGCTCGCTACCCGCCCCGTTGACGCCCCGGCCGTCATCGTCCCCGACGTGACCGCCGCGCTCGGGAAGCTCGCCCAGTACGTCCTGGCCCGCACCCACGCCACCATCATCGCCCTGACCGGCTCGGCGGGCAAGACCACCACCAAAGACCTCCTCGCCCAGGTCCTCGCCCACCACGGCGAGACCGTCGCCACCCAGAAGTCGTTCAACGGCGAACTCGGCCTGCCCCTCACGGTCCTCCGCACCGGCGACACGACCCGCTACCTCGTCCTGGAGATGGGCGCCCGCCACATCGGCGACATCGCCTACCTCACCACCCTCACCCCGCCCCAGATCGGCATCGTCCTCAACATCGGCACCGCCCACGTCGGCGAATTCGGCGACCGCGCCTCCATCGCCAAGGCCAAATCCGAACTCGTCCAAGCCCTCCCCGCCGACGGGTTCGCCGTCCTCAACGCCGACGACCCCCTCGTCGCCGCGATGGCCGACCAGACGAGCGCCGCAGTCCTCGCGTACGGCACCACCGCCACCGCGACCATCCGAGCCACCGACATCACCCTCGCCGACGGCCGCGCCGCTTTCACCCTGCACACCCCGACCGGCACCGCCCCGGTCAAGCTCCGACTCCTTGGCCGCCACCAGATCCACAACGCCCTCGCCGTCGCCGGAGCCGCCCACGCCGTCGGCATGCAAGCCACCGCCATCGCCCAAGCACTCACCGAGGCCGCCCCCGTCTCCGCAGGCCGCCTGGAAGTCACCGAACGCCCCGACGGCGTGACGATCATCAACGACGCCTTCAACGCCAACCCCGAATCCACCCGAGCCGCCCTCCAAACCCTCCACGCCGTCGCAGGAACCCGCCGCACCATCGCCGTCCTCGGCGAAATGCGCGAACTAGGCGAAACCGCCGAAGCAGCCCACACCGAGATCGGCCGCCTCGCCGCCGCCCTCGGCACCGACATCCTGATCACCGTCGGCACCGGAACGAACATCACCGCTCTCGCAGACGCCGCCGCCGACCACGCCCGTCAGCCCCGCATCGAGACAACCGAAAGCCCCGAGACACTGCTACCCCTGCTGACCGGAATCCTGGAACCCGACGACACCGTCCTGATCAAGGCGTCTCGCTTCGTCGGGCTCGAGAACTTCGCAGACGCCCTGAACCTCTGAGCTTCGTCGCTGGTCGACGACCGTTCAGTGACAAGGGCAGGGCCGTCATGGGAGACAGGTGCCACTCCGCCGGAGCCGTTGTCGCCGAGTTCCTCCGGCGTCCATGGGCGATGGAGACATCGGCAATTGGAGTTGATGATGGGCGATTCGGCACCGATTCCCGACGATCTTCGGCAGTGGCTCACCGGACACCTGCCCGGCACGTTCATAGCCGCGACCGACACCTCCTGGGACCGGGAGACCTCCCGGGTCTGGCGGGTACAGACCACATCCACCGTGGCCTACGCGAAGATGAGCCCGAGCCTGGATGCATTTGAGCGCGAGATCAGCGGGTTCCGTCACGCCCAGGAAGCACTCGTTCCGGGTCAATCCCCGCGCCTGCTCGCTGCGGAACCGGGGCTGCGCGCGATCGTGGTCACGGAACTCCCGGGCGAAATCGTGCGCCACTTGGATTTGTCCAGGGCGACAGAAACGCGAGTTCACCGGCTTGCGGGCAGCATCCTACGTGCCTGGCATGAACACCCTGAGCCCGAATCCGCGCGAGCCCGTGCCACGCTCAAAGCGGCGATGACCGGCCAGGCGGCCGAAGCGGCAGCATGTCTGGAGCATCTCAGCGACGAACTCGACGCTGCAACGCGCGCCCTGATCGGCGAGGTCGAGCAGCTTCCCGCCCTCGCCGAGTCGATGCCGTTGATGTATCTGCATGGAGACTTCGGGAGTCGGAACTGGCTGTGGCACGCAGACGCAGGCGACCTCGGCGTGATCGACTTTCAGGAAGCTGGCCCCGGGCTGGCGGTGCAGGACATGGTCTGGCTGTTCGGAGCGCTGTGGACCAGCCGTCCAGACCTGGAGGAGGCGTTCCTGGACGGATACGGTCGCGCACTGAGCCGCGATGAGTACCGAATGCTCGTCCTGCTGACCGCTCGCCTGGCCGTCTCGTACTGGTCCACCGGAAGGAGGAACCACGACGTCGTCCTCGTCGAACGGGGACGGCTCGCACTCGCCGACCTGGTTCGCCGCGTTCGATAGCGAGATGTGGGCGAACCGCTCAGCGGCCGGGAGGCGGTCAATCGGGGACGCGTCGGGAGCTCATCAGGGTGACGCCTCCCTGGGGCGGTCCGGGTAGCGGGCGGCGCGGGGACGGCTTGGGGTGCGGGATGGGCGGCAGGGGGCCGGGCCAGAGGAAGGCGAGGGGCCAGATGACGATGAGGGCGGCGGGCATGGCGAAGGCGAGGGCGTTGAGGACGAGGAAGTCGGTGAGGCCGGGGCAGCCTCGGAAGAGGACGGTGAGGGAGGGGCCGATGAAGAGGAGGATGACGCCGGCGAGGAGGAGCATGATCTGCTCGTCCGGGGTGATGAGGTCGGTCACGGGTCACCTCGTCCTTCGGCGGGTGCGGTCGAGTGTCGGGGTTCGGTGGGAGCCTGCGTGGGTGGTGCGGGTTCCTCGGCGGATGGCTTCGGCGGCCGTGTAGGGAAAGCTTTCTGCGGCGAGGTCGGCGGCGTTGGGTGAGGTGAGTTCCGGCTTCGGGGCGGCCGGGTGGCCGGTGTGGGTGCGGGGGTCGCGGGCCAGGTAGGGGAGGGCGGCGCGCATGGCGGTGAGGTGGTCGGCGCCATCGGTGCGGAAGCGGTCGTAGTGGGACATGCCGTGTGGGTGGAGGTGGCGTAGGCGTTCTTCACAGAGGGATACGGCTTGTGTGGCGTCCGGCTTCTCGTGGATGTGGGGGATCGCGGTTCCCCAGGCTTGGGCGGTTTCCAAGAGGCTCGCTTCGCGAAGCCAGGCGGGGTCGAGTGCCCGGGAGAAGGCGGTGTAGGCATCGGCGTAGCTGGCGGCGATCAGCGAGTCGGCGGCCTGTGCTGCGAGGTGCTCGCGGGCGGCCGCGGCGGATCGTCGTCGTTCGCGCCATTCCATGAAGGTCCGTTTGCCGATGGTCGCGGCGGCCAGGATCTGCACGAGGCGCTGGCCGCCCTCGGAAACGGCGTCGTGGAAAGGGTCGGCGTGGTGTTCGTTCATGGTCGTCTGCTCCTGCTGTCGTGGCGTGTTTTCGGGGTCGGAGGGGGCGGGTCCGTGTGGGCGGTGGTCGCGGCTAACGGGAAGGTCTCCGAGGCTCTGGCCGGGGGAGAGGCGGCGTTGATGAGGTGCCGGGTCACTTCTCGCGGGTCGATGTCGAGGCCTTGGGCGACGCGGGCTGCGTGCCGTGCGGCGTTGTGACGGCCGAGGCCGATGATGGCTTCGGCGGCTGTCCGCAGCGCGGATGCGGGATCTCCCCGGGCGAGGCCTTCGGCGATCGCGGCGTCGAGGACGTGCTCGATGAGGTCGCGTTCTTGTGCGAGTTCATGGCGGACTCCTACGGGTCCGTGGTGCAGGAAAAGGTCGGCTGGATCTTGGGAGTCAGGGAAGCATATGGCGCCGACATTTCCGCTGACCTGCGTGAACGCCTTCCAGACGCGGGCGGTGGCGCGGCGGCCGGCGGTGTCGCCGTCGAGGGCGAGGAGAGGGCCGCGGGTGGTGAGGTCGGCGGCGCCGGCGAGGAGGCCGACCTGGTCCTCGGTGAGGGCGGTTCCGCTCGGGGCGACGGCCGCGTGGGCGTCGGAGGACAGGTCGATCGCCCAGGCGTCGAGGACGCCTTCGACGATGACGGGGCGGGCGCCTGCGGCGAGCTTCGGAGCTGCTTCGTGGAGGCCATAGAGAAGCGCGCCCTTCTTGTAGACGGGCGTTTCCGGGCTGTTGAGGTACTTGGGGCCGGTGTCGCCTGGGGCTGCTCTGCCGATGAAGCCGACGACCTCGCCGTGCTCGCTGCGGACGGGGACGACGAGGCGGTCCCGGAAGACGTCGAAGGCGCGGCCGTTGCGGACCTTCACCAGTCCGGCCTCGACGAGCGTCTCCAGGGGGAAGCCTTGAGAAGTCAGGGCATCGAGGAGCCCGCGCCAGCCGTTCGGTGCGTATCCTGCCTGCCGCTGGAGCTGGTAGGCCTCGGGGAAGCCGCGTCTCGTCAGATAGCCGGGAGCCCATGACGTGGGGAATCGGCCGACGAAGAAGAGATGGGCTGCCTTGAGGGCTTCGAGGAGCGCTCGGTCGGGTGGCTCTGCTGTCGGTTCTTCGGCGGCCGATCGGTCCTTCGCCTCCGCCGTCGGCTCGTTCGCTGCTTTCTGTAGGTCGCGGCGGAGCACGGCCGCCGCGCGCAGTATCCGTCCTCCGACGTGCTCGATCGTCTTCAGGGGCCGGGACCTCGGGTCGGTGCCCGCCCAGGAGGAGACCGGAGCCGTCGCCGGTGTGATCGGCAGGCCGAGTTCGCGCGCGACGATGGCCGCGACGGAGTCGGCCTCGACCTTGCCGATCCCCGCGCATACGCGGCTGCCATCGTCGAGTTCGCCCCGGTGCAGGACCATGTGCGCCAGCTGGTGAGCCAGGAAGAGCGCGGCGGCGTCGTCATCGAGCCCGGGCGGGATGACGACGCGCTTGCTCGGATCGCCTAGGTAGGACCAGGTGCTGCCGCGGTCCACGAAGAGGCGCCGTGATGTGGCGAGCGCCTTCACACTCTGCCATGCGGGTCTGTCCGCTGTACCGAGGACAGTCTCGGGACCGGAGGTCTGGGCGAGGTCGAAGACAGATCGGGGCTTGCCCTGGCGGGAGAGGACGCGGATGGCGTGTTCGCCCTTGCGGACCCGCCTCCCCGCCGCCTTCCACTCTTCGAACGTTCGGACGTCGGTCACCTCCCGCTGGGCGCCGATCAGCAGGACGTTGGCGAAGCCGTATCGGCCGTAGGCGGCCATCCGTTCCACGACGGTCTCCCAGGCGAGTTCGCCCCGGTGCACGCGCTCCAGCTCTTGGCGGGTGATCGTTCGGAGGAGTGCTTCGAGGTCGTTCCTCACGGGAGTGCCCCGTTCATCCGGGCCCGCGCGGCGCGGACGACGCCTGCGAGACGCTCGTTGGCCACGCTGTGGCCGTCATCCCGCAGCTTCCGGGCAAGGCCGGTGTTGCTGATACGCCGGCCGTCCGCCTCGTGCGAAGCCAGGATGAGGCAGGCGGCGAGTACCAGCTCCTCGTCTTCTTCGGGGGTGTCTTCGGCTGGGGGAGTCTTCAGCATCAGCCGTTCGGCGACGGAGGCGCGCCACCGCCAGGAGAAGCGGCCGTGCTTCTGTTGGAGTTGCGAGATCAGCATGAGTCTCTCCTGCTCCAGTTCGAGGGCCCGGGTGTAGGAAGCGACCTGCCAGAGGACCATCCTGCGCCACAGGAGCGTCGTGGAGACAGGGGCGAGGAGCCACCGCGCGCGGGGAATCCGCTCCCGGCCGGATGAGGACGCCAGGCCCGCCCTGCGCCGGACTTGGAAGCGCACTCCTTCGGTGACGGTGATGAACAGGACGGGCATGGCCGCGTGCGCGGCCGTGGCGGCGGGGTCTCCGTGGGCGGCGGAGGTGTTCACCAGGACGGTGCCGCCGATGTAGGACCAGGCGATCCAGCGCAGGACGGGCCAGGGTGTGTCGTCGAGTTCGAGCAGGAGGTCCCAGCAGATGAGGACGAGGATGCCGAGATCCAGTCCAACGGGCACGATCCAGGCGAGGTCGGCGCCGAAGTACGGAACGGCCGCCGCCCGGACGGTGGCGAAGGAGCCGATGGCTCCGAGCACTGCGAGGGCGGCGATGGGAGGAACGAGGGCCAGCCGGCACCACAGGAGGGTCCTGCTGCCGGTCACCGCTGCCGCCGGGTGGCCATGAACTGGACGATGTCCGCGACGGTGCGCAGCTCGTCACCGCTGCCGAGCAGGCGGCCGTGGGCGGTGACGAACGCGTAAACGCCTTCGGCACCCGCGCACTGCACCGTCTCGGTCCAGGTCCCGGACCTGACCTTGAGCTTCGGGATACCGCTCGGGTGTCTGCGCAGCCGGACGTTCATGCCGCGCTCCTGCAGAAGGTGGTGGAGTTCGTCCATGAGTTCCTGGCGGGCGAGAAGGTCGTTGTCGATGGTCGTGGTCACGTGAGTCCCCCGAGTGTTGCTAGCTGACGAGTCACCGTGTCGTCACCTAAAGTCACTGATGCGGAGAACCATGCAAGACGGCGACGGGTCGCGTCAATCAAAGGCGATGGCGTGGCGCGTCATTTTTTTGAGGAGTTGACTGGTGGGAACGGTTTCAACCGCGGCGACGCTCGCCGACAGGATCGAGTGGCTGATCGCGAACTCGTGGCCGGACGACGTTCCGGCCTCGGGCACGAACGTCGAGATCGCCCAAGCCATAGCGGCACGGACGGGGGAGGAGATCTCCTCGACGACCGTGTGGAAGCTGCGCACCGGACGCCAGGACAACCCGCAGCTCAAGACGCTCACCGCGCTGGCGACCTTTTTCAGCGTGCCCATCGGCTACTTCGGCTTCGCCGACGAAGCCGCGCCGATCGACGTCGGCCTCGTCGACCAGGCCTTGCTGCGCGGCCTGCGCGACGGGGTGATCCGCTCCGACGTGCTCCGGGCACTCATCGGCCTCTCGCCGGAAGCGCGTTTCCTCCTCGACGATGTCATCCTCGCCGCGGCCGCCGCCGACCGGCGACGTCGGGGCTGACCCGCGACGCGGTCCGCTCGGCCGAGAACGAAGCCACGCGGCGCGCCTTGGCACCGGGCACGAGCTCGTCCAGGTGAGCGGCGCAGCGGTACGCGGCGGAGGCCTGGGCATGGCGGCCTTCGGAGGCGCGGAGCACGCCGACCTCCCGGGTCGCCCGCGAGAGCGCCACGGCCAGCGCGAGCACATCCAGCGTCGTCCGGTTGCCGACGAGCCCGCCCAGCGACAGGAGCCGCGCCGAGGTCCGAAGCCGCCGACCCGCCGGGGACGGCCGTGGGACAACGGCGTTCGGAGGCCTTGCGGCCCGATCGAAGTCGTCCGCGGCCCGGCGCAGATGGTGGTTCCCGGTCGCCCAAGAAGCCACATGCAGGACGTCGGAGACAGCCCGAGCGGCATCATGAGCGGCCTTGGGATCGACGCCGACGAGGTTTCGAATGCGCTCCGCCGCCGCGGACGCCGCCCTCGCCGCATCGTCGTAGATGCCTTGCAGCTCTTCATGGGTCATGGGCGCCTCGGACCGGCGCGCCTCCGCGAGCCGAGAAGGACTGAGGGAAGGATCGATCCGCGCCGCTCCGTGCCAGCGGATCGATCCGGGAGGCTCCAGATCGCCCGGAAGGGCGACGGAATACCCGGTGACCTGACCAGGGACGCGTTCGCTGTAACGGACCTTCAGCAGCATCCCCGCCTGCTCCACGCGGGAGAAGAACTCGTCGAGGCTCGCCGCGCCCTCGGCGCACTCCCGTAGGGTCCTCCGCAAGACCGCTCTGACCGTCGGTAGGGAGAGCGACTCTCCCCACACCGCGGAACGATCCGGATCACGCGGATCGGCCCGGACAGCTCCAGAAGGCCATCGACGCCGCAGCCGGGGAAGCGTCAGATCGGAGGCCAGTCGGCCGCCGCCGAAGCAGACCGAAGCGCCACCAGCGGCGACATCGCCAGCAAGCCCGACCGCGTAGCCGGTGATCTCACCAGGCTGCACCCGGCTCTCCCGCGTCTTGACGACGAGTCCTTCCCCTCTGAGAAGCTCGAAGAACTCGGCCTCCGAGCGTGCTCGCGCGGCACACGTGGTGACGACCCTTCGCAACGTGTCCCGAGAGGGCTCTGAGCGCCCCACTCGTCCGGCCTTCTCCATCTCTCCTCGGGTGGCTCTCCGGGCCGCCGTACGATCGGCCGGCGCCGTGCGCACCAGCCCCAGCCTCCGCTCGATCCGCAGCAGGGCCTGCCGTCCCCGCAGTGCGTCATTGCGCACCTCGGGCCGCGTGCCGTCCTGCCTGGCGAGGGTGACGACGAGGTGAATGTGGTCGTCGGCATGCCGCACCGCGAACCAGCGGCAGCCCCCTTCGTCATCGCGGCGGGCGTAGCCGACGGCGTGCACGACCTCCCGCGCGATCTCCGCCCACTGCTCATCCGTCAGCACCGGATCGTCCGGATGAGCGCGGATCGGGTAGTGCCAGACCGGACGGTTCACTCCGCCCAGCGGATCGAGCAGGGACAGCGGCTGCGACATGAGCGCCTCCAGCTTCCGGAAATCCCGCCGACCAAGCGACGAGAGCGCCGGCTCCAGCTCGGCAGTCTCCCCGAAGCCGGCGACGATCCGCGGGTCCTCGTGCTCGCCACGAGCCCCGGGACCGAAGAGGTACCGGAGAAGCCCACCGACCCGCTGCCCCCGCAACACCTTGCCGATCACGAAAGGCGGATCCGTATGTGCTCGACGGCGTCATCGACCCGGCTCAGCGTCCGAGTGACTGCGGCACCGTAGGCCGATAGGGACTCATGCACCTCACCGGTCGCGTTCAGCCGCGCGACGACCTGGTTGAACAGCACCCCGACCCGCCGGACCTGAGCAGAAGCGGCGACCAGGCCCTTCAGCAGGTCCCGCAGCCCCTCCTGCTCGGCAGAGTCGAGGCCTCGAACATGAGCCATGCAGACCATCGCGCCGTACGCGCCGAGCGACAGGTCCTGCCGATTCGCCGCGAGGCCCAACGCCTCGAACTCGACGTCGTCGAGGCGCATGACGACCCGACGACTCCGTCCATGAGCTCTTCTCGTCCTTCTTCGAACAGCCAGCTTTCCCACTTTCCTTCCTCGGACCGCGCCCGGTCCGCACCCTGAACCGCGCCCGGTCAGGACGTAAGTTGCCTTTATCTATCTCTTGCCCCGCGAAGCGGCCCCGGCAGAAATCCTGGAGCCCGAGCGAGCGTCACGGCGCTCGGGAGCGGCCCCTGCGCTGTGTGGAGTTCCGCGGCCGGACATCGGCTCTTGGCGCCGTTCTGGAGTTCGCCGGGTTCGGGAAGCTCTGCTGGGCCTGACGGTCAGGTGTTCCCGTGGCGCCGGCCAAGGACTTCCTCGCTGCCGTCATGGCCGTCTCCGCGTCCAGCGCCGCCTGGTCGGCTTTCTGGTAGCTCTGCCAAAACCTCTCGCGGCGGGGCTCGAACTGCTCGGGAGAGACCAGCCCTGAGATCGGTCCGCCCAGCGCAGCGGAGCCCCAGGCCGCAGACGTTCGGCAGACGGTGAGTGCGTCGGTGACGGCTCCCGTGATCTCGCCGAAGCCGTTTGTCCCGGGGGCTAGGGCTCTCGGAGGGATCGTTTTGAAGACTGCTCCGCCGGTCGGCCTCCATGCCCGGTCGGCGTAGGCGAGACGTCCGAGCCGCACGACGACCTCTCCCGCGTCGACCGCCAGCGAATCCAGGGTCGACCCGCTCGAACAGCGGACTCCACGCCACAGGTCCCGGATCCCGGACCACTGCTCGGTGAGCTCGCCGATACGAGCCTCCACCGTGGCGAGCGCCTGGACTTCCTTCGCCAGCCCCAGCTCGCGCGCGCGGGCCATGAGCATCCGGGTGAGCAGCCCGCTGATCTCGCAGGTCATCAACGTGGACGTCGCCAGGGAACGCCAGGTCCTGGCCGATGACGGGGTCCCTGCCCTGACGAACCAGGCGGTGCTCGCCTTGAGCCCCGCCAAGGCCCGGTTGCGGTCTTCGCCGTCGAGAAGGGGGACCTTCGCAGGAAGCCGCTCCTCACCCGGCTCTCTCAGAATCGCGGTTCTGGACACCTGTTGAGATTGAGAGCGCTTCTCCGGCAGTACGGCGTTCATGATCTGCCGCCTGGGCCGGGTCGCGTATCGGGTGCCGAAAGAGGAGGCGACCCTGAGCTTCGACGCGAGTTCCTGACGGCCCGACGCGGCGGCCACGTCGGCGAGTTGCCGTGAGTGGTCTGACACCACGCCGAAGAACGACTTGGCGCCGACCGAGCCCGTCATCTCCCGCCCGATGTCGGTGACCGCTCGAAGTCCTCCGTCGCGGCCGACCTCGAAGTGCGCCGACAGCAGGTCCAACCCGCAGCCGAGGGCCTCGCTGCCGAGCATGAGGCTCCGCGCCACGTCGCTCTTGCGCACCGCTCGCGCCGCCTCGTCGGACGGCATGAACGCGAGGACGTCGCGCAGGCTGTCGGCGCACGCGCTCGCGTCCTGGGTGAAGCCCGGGTTCCGGGGACGCCAGCCGAAGCCGACCTCGATCCGCTCCGCATACCGCAGGAGCACGGTGACGGACCGTTCGAAGGCGGCGTCCAAGGTCGGGTCTTCGAGCCGCCCCTGGACCGAGGACCACTGCAGGGCCTCGGTCCAGTGCTCGCGCGCCACCGAGACGAGATCACCGAAGCGAGCCGGGCGCACTAGAGAAGCGCCCTCATCGCGCGGCTGACGTGGACGGCGGCCTCAAGGCAGGCGAGCTTGCCATCCGCATCCGGAGCCACTTCGACGGCGCGTTCGAGGGACTCGGCGGCCTCGCCGAGCGCTGCACGCGGGTCCGAGGACGCCCCGGTCACCGGGGCCGAGGCGATGAGCGGAGCGAGGCTCTCCAAAGCCTCCGTCATCTGGTCATCGGCCTCACCCCATCTCGTCGCGGCGTCTTCAGCCCCGTGACTCTCGCGCCGGACCTCGGTGAGCGCACCGAGTATCAAAGCGGCGGCGTTATGAACGGACTTATTGAACATTTCCGTTGAATCGTTCATGTGTCTCCTTATTGAGTCGTGTATGGAGATGGGGTGGTTATGTGATCTTTGCGGCGATACGGTTGGCGCCGATCGTTGTTGCTTATAATCGGCGCCAACCGGTTTTGATCTACTTCAGAAAATCATCTTGGAGGGGGCATGTGCCACCCCATGAGGCGTGAGGCGCGAAATTCGGCAGTGAATTTTCTCGCGCGGCTATGCTCCGACATCCGATTTTTGGTGAAGGAGGAGAATTGCCGCGTCCTCCGAGAGGAGGCACGGTGCCGCCGGACCTCGGAA
This sequence comes from Actinocorallia herbida, assembly GCF_003751225.1. NCBI lineage: Bacteria > Bacillati > Actinomycetota > Actinomycetes > Streptosporangiales > Thermomonosporaceae > Actinocorallia > Actinocorallia herbida. The sequence continues at coordinate 6,212,557 of NZ_RJKE01000001.1, read as the reverse complement.
GCGGCGCCGCGATCGGTGCGAGGTGCGGTCGAAGGCGTAGACCGCAGGCCCGTGCGGTTCGAGGCCCAGGAGCACCCCGACGAACCCGCCGGGCTCCAGCGGTTCGAGCGTGCGCAGGACCACGTCGTGGTCCGGGCCCGGCGTGGTGAACCAGAACATGCGGGGCGCTCCATCCATGGACGCGTCGCCGCCTCCCCTGAACTCGCCCTCGAGGTGCTCGATGACTTGTTCGAGGCCGTCGAACAGGAGAAGGCGCGGAGCGAGGTCGGACCAGTCCACCTCGTCGGCACGGCCGGTGAACAACCGGTCGAGCTCCTCGCGATCGATGATCGCCTGAAGTCTCCTCGGCCCGTTCGCGAGCAGGTTGGTGAAGAAGGTCCGCATGACCGCCTGCGGCTCTGCGGCGCTCGCGCGTACGGTCAGTGCCGGAGTCGGCGGGAAGCGCTGAGCTGTGTCGCCATGGGTGCAACGGGGGAACCGGGAGGCGGTCCTGGCGCGCTGCGTTGCGTCGTGTGCCTGCCCCTCGGCCGTTTCCGAGATGTCTGCCAGTAGGGCGTGCAAAATGTCGTTTTTCTGTACCACTGCGAACCTCCGGGATTGCCTGGATGCGGCGTCTTCACTTGCGTGTGAATTTGCCTCTTGTGCCGTCACACAAATGTGAAGTGCGGCGGTTGGAGATTAGGAACCGTGCGGGTGTGTTGTCAACGATTCGGTCGGGGCTCAATAGGGTGTGTCGTGGATGCGAGGCGGAGAGGTCAGGGGGCGGGTGAAAAAGGTATGAATCCCACAAAAGATGAAGTTCCGGATGATGCAGCGGGGCTTGCAGATAAAATCGACCATCTGTTCCGGACCATGCATCCGGCTGGCCGAGGCCCCTATTCCTTGCATGAGGTCGCAGAGGGGATTGAGAGGATTACGGGGGAGAAGGTCTCCCACAACACGCTATGGAGACTTCGAACCGGAAAGTCGGACAATCCTACTAAGCGTGTCCTTGAGGGCCTCGCGGCGTTCTTCGGGGTGAGTCCGGCGTACTTCTTCGAGGAGGGCGAATCGACTGGGATCAGGAACCAGATCGAGCTCCTGTCCGTCCTGAGAGAGGCCGGTATTCACGGAGTCCAGCTCCGCACGTTCTTCGACCTCTCACCGGCGGGCCGGGAGATGGTCGCCGAGATGATCGTCAGAACCGCCGAGATCGAGAGCTCCTACCGCGGTGATCCCGGCAGTTCGGGCTGATGCTGTCGGGCCCAGGCTCCTCGTGAACCCGTGCAGGTTCGGATTCGGATGAGGGCGTCGAAGCGATTCTGTGAAGTCCGCGCACAACTCTCAGGCCGCAAGTAGCATTCGGCATCGTGTCTCATGTGCGTCTCTGCTTCAGCGGGTGAACTGGTCGGGTCGCCTCAAGCGGGCGAAAAGCATCGACCAGCAGTTCGATCGGCTGGTCGCGAATCTTGTCCGGCATGGACTATTTTCGTCACCCTTCGATATGGATGAGTTCCTGTCCCGGTTCCAGCGGTGGAGGGGGAGAGCGATTCGTCTGGAACCGATGCCGGTGGGCGGCTCGGCCGATGGCCTCCCCTACGGCATGCTGATCAGCGCCGCAGGCGTCGACGTCGTCTTCTATATGCCCGGCTCGACGCCGCTGCACCGGGAGCACATCATCGCCCACGAGTTGGGGCATCTGCTCTTCGACCACGCGAGCGACCTCGCCGCCGCAGACCTCCAGCGCGTCCTCTTCCCCGACCTCGATCCCGAGACGGTCGAGCGGGCGCTGAAGCGGGCCTCGTACACCACGCGAAAAGAGCGAGAGGCGGAGGCCTTCGCCTCAGCGTTCCTGCGGCGCGCCCGGTACGGTGACCGTGCTCCCGCTCCGAACAACGCGGTGACGGACGTCCACTCCCGCATCGAAAGCGCCTGGGGCCAAGGCGGGCGCCGCGGGAGATGACGCACGCCTACTACCTCTTGGCGGGCCTGTGCCTTGTCGGCGCCCTCTACAAGCTGCGAGACCTGAGCCGCGACCCCGGCTCATCGTCCTTGCGCGGCACCTGCTCGACCCTGGCCCTGCTGAGCCTCGCCTTCGTCACGCTGGCACCTGCCTCCCGTCTCGCCATCGACGGTTGGACGGGCGCGCCCAACAGCGCCCGGTGGCTCGGCAACAGCGCAACCTTGGCAGCCGGATGCAGCATCCAGATCGCCATGGCCTTCATCGCTGGAGACGGACTCGCGCCGGCGCAGCTCCGCCGCAAAGCGCTCACCCTCCTCGCGGTGATCGGCACGATGGGAGCGCTCCTGCTGACCACGGGACTGCACGACCATCCGGACTTCGTTCACGTCCACGGCCATCGAGGCCCAGTCGTCGCGTACCTGCTCCTGTACCTGTGCTACCTCGCCGCGACGCTGGGAGACGCCCTGCGACTGGCGTGGTCGCACGCCTCCAAGGCGCGCAACGCGGCGCTCCGCGCGGGCTTGCGGCTGGGCGGGGCGGGCAGCGCGATCGGCCTGCTGTACTGCCTCTACAAAGCCTTTTTCGCCCTCTCCAAGTTCTGGCACCTGCCGACCTTGGGAACGGAAGGGATCATCGGTCCGGTCCTGGCGATGACGTCCGCGACGTTCATCGTCGCCGGCCTGACCGTGGGTTCCTGGGGAGCCGCACTCATCGAACGCCTCCGCTACCGCCATGCCTACCGGCGCCTGGAACCCTTGTGGCGCACCCTGACCGGCGAGCTTCCGCACCTCGTGCTCGACCCGCACAGAGGCGATATGCGCGAGCGCCTCTACCGGCGCGTCATCGAGATCCACGATGCGCGGCTCACCCTTGCCCCCTACCGAGACCCGCAATGGGAAGCACTCGCGCACAGGGCCGCAGCAGAGGCAGGGCTCAGCGGACCAAGCCTCGAAGCCGCGGTCAACGGAACCCTGCTCGCCGCCGCCCTCGAAGCCCGGCGAACCGGAGGCTCCACAAGAGCGGTGCCCACCCTCGAACTGACCAGACCGCAAAGCACCGACCTGCCCGAAGAAGCCGCATGGCTGGAAGCCGTGAGCCGCGCCTTCTTCTCACCTCTACCGTTCCCGCCGCAACCTGCGCTCATTGTGGAAGGCGACCCATGTCCGAAGTGAAGTCCGATCGCGCGGCCCCCGACCGCTCGACCTCGCGGGAGCGCAGCGCCAGAATCATCACCGAGATCTTCGCCCCGTGGACCGTCATCGTCGCGCTCTTCCTGACCGTCGGCTTCAACTCCGGTGACAACGGCCTGGCCTGGGGCCTGGCAGGCGCCTTCTTCTGCAGCATCGCCCCCATGCTCGTCATCCTCGCCGGAGTCCTCGTCGGTCGCTACGCCGACCACCACCTCACCACCCGACGTCACCGCCTCGTCCCCCTCATCCTCGCCATCACCCTCGTCCTCCTGGGCATCGCCGTTCTGCACAACCTCAACGCCCCCGCCGACATCCTGACCACCCAAACCGCCATCCTCACCGGCGGCCTCGTCGGCGCACCGATCACAGCCCTTTGGAAGATCAGCTTCCACACGGGTGTGGCGGCTGCCGCAGCCACCGTCCTCGTGCTTCTCTACGGCACCAGCTTCCTCGCCCTGTCCCCACTCCTGCTGCTGATCGCCTGGGCTCGCACAGCCCTCACCCACCACACCACCGCCCAAGTTCTCACAGCCATCCCCATCGGCGCACTCGCTGCCGCCCTGCCGCTTCTGCTGACGCACTGACCAAGATCTGCCGAGCGGCACGAGAAGCACCGTGCCCCAGTAGGGGGACTGTTCCGCGAAGGGCTCTGTCCCGTAATCGGTGGTAGCTCTCCGTGGTTTAGGAGAGGAGGATGCGGTGGCGGAGGAGCTCGAAGCCAGCGCGTCCGTGCATCTGTCTCATGATTCTTTTGGTGCGGGTGTTGACGCCTTCGGTGCGGCCGTTGTGGAAGGGCAGGGTGAGCGCGGCGTTGACGGCGGGGCGGTCGAGGTCGAGGCCTTTGGCGAGGCTGTGCAGGTGGGGCAGGTCAGCGGCGCGGGCGTCGGTGATCCAGGCGGAGAGCAGGACGTCGTTGCCGTCGGCGGGGGTGAGGAGTTGCGCGAAGGCATCGATGAGGCGGGCGAGTTCGGTGAGTTCGGGGCAGCCGGCGGTGAGGTCGCGCAGCAGGTCGGCGTCCTTGTCGCGAAGGTGGTCGGGGTGGGTGAGGAGCAGGCGGGCGAGGTGGCGTGGGGTGGTGACGGGCCGGTCGCCTTCGGCGCGGCCCTGATTGAGGTAGCGGTAGAGAAGGTTGAGGCTGCCGGTGTAGCCGAGTTCCTTGATCTCTCGCAGGAGCTGGGTGACGGGGACTGCGGGGTCTTCGGCGCGGCGGGCGCGCAGGTGGTCGCGGTAGGGGTCGACGAGCGTGGCCCGGTAGCGGGGCGCGATCCGGAGTTCCTCGGGTTCGCCGCGGCGGGCGTAGCGTTTGACGGTGTTGAGGTTGATGTCGAGGCGGCGGGCACATTCCAGCAGGCCGATGCCCTGGTCGAGGAGGTTGTGGATCTGCTGCCAGCGTTCCCGGGTCGTCTGCTCGCGGACGCCACCGGGGCAGGGCGGGTTGACGGTCGCCCAGCACGCTGAGTGGGATCGGACCTCGGCCAAGGTCTTGTCGCACAGGTTCCGCCACAGATGCCACCGGTCACTGACCTGCACTGCCTCGGGCAGCGCCCGCCGGACGGCTTCGGCATAGACGAGGGAGCCGTCTCGGCACACGACCTCGACTCCGGGATGCGTCCGCAGCCACTCCTCCAGGATGACTGCGCCGCGGCCCGGTAGGACGTCGACCGGTTCGCTGGTCTCGGCGTTGATCAGGATCGTTGCGTATCGGTGACGGCGCTTCAACGCGAAGTCGTCCACCCCGAGCACTCTGGGCACCTGGACCTGCGGGAGCGGCAAGGCTGCCAGCAGCCGCAACGCGGTCGACCTCGACAGACCCACCGCCAGAGCAGCTGACATCCGAGCGCTCGCCCGGCCGGCGAGTTCCCGCACGACCGCACCCAGCTGGTCGGCCAGACGGCTGGTCCGCCGCTGATACCGCTCCAGCAGGCCCGGCACCTGCTCCCGGAACGTCCTGCGCGAACACGACCACGCCTGGCAGGCCAGCCGCCGCACCCGCACCGACACCACCACCCGACGCCCATCCACCGGCACGTCCGCGACCGTCCGGCCGAACCTGCCATGCACACGGCCCGTCAACGTCCCGCACACCGGGCACGGCACCTGCTCCTCACGCGTCCTCGCCCTCACCCGGATCACCTCGCCGCCCTCCACGACGTCCTCGATGACCAGCGCGGACAACCCCGCGAACACCACCCCGACCAGCTCTTCAGCCCTCAGCACCCTCCAGCCTGCCACGAAATCACACAGAGCTACCACCGATTACGGGGCTCTGTTTCAGATTCGGTGGTGACGGAGCGTGCATGCCCGAGATCTGTGGTTTGCCGTAGTTCTCGGTGATCCGGGGACCGACACTTCGTTATCGACAGTGCTCCCGGAGGTGGCGCGAAGGGTGCGAATGTCCGGAACGAGGACGGCCACTTTGAGTTACCACCGGTTTCACAACAGAGCCCTTCGCGGAACAGTCCCACCTCCGCCTGCGCGGAGCGAACTCGATCTCAGCTCTGAGCAGTGGCAACGCGACCGGACTACCTCCGCCTGCGCGGAGCGAACTCGGTGAGCGCCGTCTCCGTCGCGGTGCGGGCCGGACTACCTCCGCCTGCGCGGAGCGAACACGCAGATATCACAGCCGCAGGAACACAAGGACGGACTACCTCCGCCTGCGCGGAGCGAACACGCAGATATCACAGCCGCAGGAACACAAGGACGGACTACCTCCGCCTGCGCGGAGCGAACCGCCAGCTCCTCCTGGGCCGCGTCGGACGCGGCGGACTACCTCCGCCTGCGCGGAGCGAACCCTTCGCGACCTGGGCTTATATGGGGGCGTTATGTTTTTGAGATCCTAGTTGGTTGCGGCGTGGCATGTGCTCCACCGTAGCGGGCGGCGGGCCGGGGCGGGCTGGCGACGAGGTGTTCGCCAGCGGCGGTCCTGGTCTGCCGGGGCTGGCATTGGCCAAGGTGTCGACGTTATGTCTCGATCTTGATCTTCTGGAAACGAAGAGGCCCCGGCTGCGATTCGGTCGTTGATGCAGGTCAGCGATGATTACGTTCGGTCGGTGGTGCACGCGTTCAATGAGCGGGGGTTCGACGCGCTGGACCCAAAATGGAGAGGGGGCCGTTCGAGGAGGATCGGTGAGTGGGTGCGTGAGCGCATCTGCCTGATCGCCCGGACGACCCCCGCCGAGTGGGGCATCACCGCGTTCTCGACCTGGAGCCTGTCGAAGTTGGCCGCCCACCTCGAGGACGTCGGGCTGGTGACGTCGCTGAGCCGCACGCATCTGGCGGGGATCCTGAAGGCCGGCGGCGTGTCGTGGCAGACCACGACCACGTGGAAGAGCTCGAACGATCCGGATTTCGTCGCCAAAATGCACGCCGTTCTGGCCCTCTACGACACCCGCCGCAGGGAGGCCGGGTGATCTGCGTCGACGAGTTCGGTCCGCTCAACCTCCAGCCGCGCAAGGGCAAGACCTGGCGGCCGAGCGGGCATCCGGCCAGGCTGCGCGCCACGTTCAACCGCAACGACGGGGTCCGGCACCTGCTCGGCGCCCTCGACCTGGCCACCGGCAAGGTCTACTACCGGATCCGGCACCGGAAACGATGGCGGGAGTTCCTGTCCTTCCTCAAGAGCCTGCGCGCACGGTGGCCCAGCGAACGCCTGCACGTCATCTGCGACAACTACTCGCCCCACAAGCACCCCGAGGTCAGGGCATGGGCCGCCGCACATGACGTCGAGCTGGTGTTCCTGCCGACCTACGGCTCCTGGCTCAACTGGATCGAATCCGAGTTCGCCGCCCTGCGCTACTTCGCACTCAACGGCACCGACCACCGCACCCACGAGCAGCAGAACACCGTCATCGCCGCCTACATCCGCTGGCACAACCGGCACGCCCGACCCAAGACCAGCTTCGCCGCCACCTCCCCGATCCGCTCATGGACCAGTTACCCCAGCAAGGTTGCGTGACGCGCCACTAGTGTCCTGCGCCTGAAATTCGTTGGTTAAGTATGTATCGTGTTGTTATGGCGAATCGGGGTCCTGCTGCGGTCGAGATCGAGCTGGGTGAGGTCGAGCGGGCGCGGTTGGTGGGTGTGTCAGTGGAGTCGTCGGCGTTGGCTCTTCGGGTGGGGATCGTGCTGGCGTGTGCTGAGCCCGGGGCGAGTAACGCGCGGGTGGCGCGTGATCTAGGGGTGTCGGTGACGACGGTGCGCAAGTGGCGGGCGGCGTTCGCGCGCGGTGGGGTGGAGGGGTTGCTGGATGCGCCTCGGGAGGGCCGGCCCAAGGCCGTGCTGAGGGTGGGTGATGATGAGCGGGTGGTGCTGGTGCGGTGGGCTCGGCGGGCGAAGTCCGCGCAGGTCCTGGCGATGCGAGCGAAGATCATATTGGCGTGTGCGGACGGGATGAGCAGCAAGGACGTCGCCGCCCGGTTGGGGGTGGACGCCTCCACCGTCTCCAAGTGGCGTGGCCGGTTCGTCCGGCTGGGGTTGGATGGGTTGATGGACGAGGAGCGGCCGGGCCGGCCTCCGTCGATCACTCTGGATCAGGTGGAGGAAGTGGTGGTGGCGACGTTGGAGGAGACGCCGAAGAACGCCACACACTGGTCGCGGGCGTCGATGGCCGAGCGCAGCGGCCTGTCGAAGTCGACGATCGGCCGGATCTGGCGTGATTTCGGGCTCAAGCCGCACCGGGCTGAGACGTTCAAGCTGTCGACCGACCCGCTGCTGGTCGAGAAGGTCGTCGACATCGTCGGCCTCTACCACGACCCGCCCGAGAAGGCGGTGGTCCTGTGCACGGACGAGAAGTCGCAGATCCAGGCGCTGGACCGGTCGCAACCTGTTCTGCCGATGATGCCGGGCATGCCCGAGCGCCGCACCCATGACTATGCCCGGCACGGCACCACCACCCTGTTCGCAGCCTTCGACATCGCCGACGGCACCGTCATCGGCCAGATGCACCGCCAGCACCGGGCCGCGGAGTTCAAGAAGTTCTTGATCACCATCGACAAGACCGTGCCCGCCGACCTGGACGTCCACCTCATCGTGGACAACTACGGCACCCACAAGACCCCGGCGATCAAAGCGTGGCTCGCCAAGCACCCACGTTTCCACATGCACTTCACCCCGACGGGGTCCTCCTGGATCAACCAGGTGGAACGCTGGTTCGGCTTCCTGGCCGACCAGAAGATCCGCCGTGGCGCCCACAAAAGCGTCCAGGCCCTGGAAGCCGACATCCGCGACTGGATCAACGACTGGAACAGCAACCCCCGGCCCTTCATCTGGACCAAGACCGCCGAAGAGATCCTTGAGCCGCCCCGAAGGTTCCGGACAGTGGCCCCACTAGAATGGGGTAGTCCGGAAAGGTAAGTGATTTGGCTCGTTCGAAGAGGAATTACTCTCCTGAATATCGGCAGGAAGCCGCCAGGTTGGTGGTGGATTCTTCCCGTCCGATCGCACAGGTCGCGAAGGAGCTCGGCATCAATGCCGGGACTCTGGCGAATTGGGTGAGTGCGTACCGGCGTGAGCATGCCGGGGAAGAGGCTCCTTTGACGCTCGATGAGCGGGTGCGCCTGAAGGAGCAGGAACGCGAGATCCAGGAACTCAAGATGGAGCTCGAGTTCGTAAAAAAAGCGGCGTTGTACTTCGCTCGGGAGCAGCGGTGACCTCGAAGTACGAGTTCATCGACGCGGAGTACGCCAACCCTTCGGTCGTCATCGGCGATAGATCGCCGGCAATCGTTCAGATGTGCGCATGGCTGGGTGTCTCGCGCTCGGGATTCTACGAATGGAGAAGCCGGCCGGAGTCGGCGACCGCGCGGCGCCGCGATGAGCTGAAGGCGTGGGTGAGGCACTTCTTCGACGTTTCCGATGGGACGTACGGGTATCGGCGGATCCACACCGATCTGGTGGAACAGGGCGTGCCCGCCGGGCCGGAGCTCGTCCGCTCGGTCATGCGGGAGCTGGGGCTGGAGCCCTGCCAGCCCAGGCCATGGCGCGTCGGGCTGACCGAGCAGGACGGCCAGGCCCACCACGTGCCCGACCTCGTGCAGCGCGACTTCACCGCGTCCGCCCCCGGCGAAAAACTCGTCGGCGACATCACCTACGTCGAAACATGGGAGGGCTGGATCTATCTGGCGACGGTGATCGACTGCTATTCCAGAGCCGTCATCGGCTGGGCGATCGGCGAGGACTACAAGACCCCGCTGATCGAGAAGGCGATCGGCATGGCGGCCCGAAACCACCGGCTGGCCGAAAGCGCGATATTTCACAGCGACCGCGGAAGCAATTACATGTCCAGGCAGTTCGCCGAGACCCTGCGGCGCCTCCGGCTACGGCAATCGACCGGGCGGACCGGAGTCTGCTGGGATAACGCACTCGCGGAATCCTTCTTCGCCGCACTGAAGAACGAGCGCGTCCATCGGACGGAATATCCCACTCGAGAACACGCACGCCGGGACATCATCAAATACATCGAGCTCTGGTATAATCCCCGGCGACGGCATTCAGCACTCGGCAACAAGAGCCCGGCCCAGGTTCACACTGAGTACCTGAACTCCCAGCTCTCAGCGTGAATTGACCGCAAATAGAGCTGTCCGGAATCAGCGGGGCACATCACCTCGAATCCCTCGCACGATTTTGCCGACGAATTTCAGGCGCAGGACACTAGTGTCCTGCGCCTGAAATTCGTTGGTTAAGTATGTATCGTGTTGTTATGGCGAATCGGGGTCCTGCTGCGGTCGAGATCGAGCTGGGTGAGGTCGAGCGGGCGCGGTTGGTGGGTGTGTCAGTGGAGTCGTCGGCGTTGGCTCTTCGGGTGGGGATCGTGCTGGCGTGTGCTGAGCCCGGGACGAGTAACGCGCGGGTGGCGCGTGATCTAGGGGTGTCGGTGACGACGGTGCGCAAGTGGCGGGCGGCGTTCGCGCGCGGTGGGGTGGAGGGGCTGCTGGATGCGCCTCGGGAGGGCCGGCCCAAGGCCGTGCTGAGGGTGGGTGATGATGAGCGGGTGGTGCTGGTGCGGTGGGCTCGGCGGGCGAAGTCCGCGCAGGTCCTGGCGATGCGAGCGAAGATCATATTGGCGTGTGCGGACGGGATGAGCAGCAAGGACGTCGCCGCCCGGTTGGGGGTGGACGCCTCCACCGTCTCCAAGTGGCGTGGCCGGTTCGTCCGGCTGGGGTTGGATGGGTTGATGGACGAGGAACGGCCGGGCCGGCCTCCGTCGATCACTCTGGATCAGGTGGAGGAAGTGGTGGTGGCGACGTTGGAGGAGACGCCGAAGAACGCCACACACTGGTCGCGGGCGTCGATGGCCGAGCGCAGCGGCCTGTCGAAGTCGACGATCGGCCGGATCTGGCGTGATTTCGGGCTCAAGCCGCACCGGGCTGAGACGTTCAAGCTGTCGACCGACCCGCTGCTGGTCGAGAAGGTCGTCGACATCGTCGGCCTCTACCACGACCCGCCCGAGAAGGCGGTGGTCCTGTGCACGGACGAGAAGTCGCAGATCCAGGCGCTGGACCGGTCGCAACCTGTTCTGCCGATGATGCCGGGCATGCCCGAGCGCCGCACCCATGACTATGCCCGGCACGGCACCACCACCCTGTTCGCAGCCTTCGACATCGCCGACGGCACCGTCATCGGCCAGATGCACCGCCAGCACCGGGCCGCGGAGTTCAAGAAGTTCTTGATCACCATCGACAAGACCGTGCCCGCCGACCTGGACGTCCACCTCATCGTGGACAACTACGGCACCCACAAGACCCCGGCGATCAAAGCGTGGCTCGCCAAGCACCCACGTTTCCACATGCACTTCACCCCGACGGGGTCCTCCTGGATCAACCAGGTGGAACGCTGGTTCGGCTTCCTGGCCGACCAGAAGATCCGCCGTGGCGCCCACAAAAGCGTCCAGGCCCTGGAAGCCGACATCCGCGACTGAACCTTTTCCAGTAGCCTTTCGCGGCTGCTGGTCACAGCATGGTCGCGGGCGGTGTGGCTGGCGCGGGACGTGAAGAAGCCCCTGGTAGGACGGGTGGTCTCTGACCTCCACACGTCCCCGACCAGAGGCTTCGCATGCTTTTCTATCGTTCTTCGCTGCCGTTGTCGCGTTCGACCCTGGATTACGTGACCGGGCTGGTGCGCCGGCACCGGCGGAAGGTGCGGAGCAAGGGCCGGGCCCTGCCGCCCGGCCGCCAGGCGCTCATGACCGTCGCCTACTTGAAGAAGGGTGAGACGTATCAGCAGCTCGCGGCCGGTTTCGGAGTCGGAACCACGACCGCGTGGCGCTACGTCAACGAGACCGTGATGCTGCTGTCGGCGCGCTCGCCCAAGCTGGAGCGTGCGCTGGCCAAGGCGAAGAAGGACGGGCTTGGCCACCTGGTGCTGGACGGCACGCTCATCGCGATCGACCGGCTGGCCGCCGACCGGCTCTTCTACTCGGGAAAGCACCGGAAACACGGGGTGAACCTGCAGGTCATAGCCGGTCCAGAAGGTCAGATCGTGTGGGTCTCGGGCGCGGTCCCCGGCTCGATCCACGACCTGACGGCGGCCAGGAACTGGGGCGTGATCCGCGCACTCGACGGCTGCGGGCTGCTTGTCCTGGCCGACAAGGGCTACACCGGCGCGGGCCCGCACATCCTCACGCCCTACAAGGGCCGAAACAAGCCCGAGGCACAGAAGCAGGCCAACCCCTCCCACGCCAAGCTCCGCGGCCCCGGCGAACGCGCAAACGCGCAGCTCAAGTCATGGAGCATCCTGGCAAGGCTCCGCTGCTGCCCCCACCGAGCCGGCCACCTCGCCAAAGCCATCAGCGTCCTTCAAAACCGCGAGGCTGCCCTCGCAGCATGGTGAAAAAGGCTCACTGGATCAACGACTGGAACAGCAACCCTCGACCCTTCATCTGGACCAAGACCGCCGAAGAGATCCTCGAATCCCTCGCACGATTTTGCCGACGAATTTCAGGCGCAGGACACTAGATGGTTCTTAAACGGGTTCCACGGGGCCGAGAAGGAAGCGGCCGAGGCCGAATCACCTGTGTGATCGAGCTAAGTCGAGATCGTTAACCGGACGAGCGTTCGTTCTTGATCCGGGTCGGTGCCGCTTGCGGCAGCACAGACCCCCGATCCGAAACTCGATGAGACCACCTCACTGAGAAGTGCGGTGCTTCGCCGGAAGCGTTCCAGTAGTTGGTGCATAAGCCCGGTTGATATCGCGCTTAAGCAAATACGGCTTCCTGGGTCGAGGTGACAGCGGTCACAGTGGTTCGGCGGTCCTGCGCTTCTCCTGAGCGTTGGCCGGCCTGCGACCACGTTCACTCGCTCCAGTCGTCTGGCCGAACAGTGAGGAGCCGGATCCGTCACCACCCAGGAGGGCGATGCGTCCCTCCGATCCGCTCAATGAAAGGCCGTATTGATGCGTCGCACCAAGAGGTGTCGCCGATGACTCGTAGCAGGAAGCCGATGCAGAAGCGGCGCATGGTCGCGGGCCTCGCCGGGGGCGCGCTGACCGTGTCCGGGCTGACCTTGTCGGTCTTCGTTGGTGCCCCGTCCGCTGTGGCGGCCGACGACACGAACCCCGACTTCGGGCCGAACGTCACGATCATCGATCCGTCGATGACCACGGAGCAGATCAACGCGGCGATCGCGCCGGTCGCTGGCAACCCGCGGCGACAGATCTTCTTCAAGCCCGGTACGTACGGCAGTGCCGCCGGACAGAACGATCCCTCGACCGCGACGGGGATCGTCAACACGACCCTGAACGCGAACACCGCCATCGGTGGTCTGGGGGCTCAGCCGAACGACGTGCGAATCAACGGGGCCTTGCACGTCGAGGCCGCTGGCAGCGCGCTGGGCACGTTCGCCCGCACGCTCACCAACCTGAGTATCAATCCGATCCAGCCCGGCGAGGACCCGCACACGATGCGGTGGCTGACCTCCCAGACCGCGCACTGGCGGCGCATCGACCTCCGCGGAGACGTCGATCTGACCAACCCGGCGCCGGGCACCTTTGCGTTCGGCAACGTGATCGCGAACTCCCGCATCACCGGGAAGCTCGACGTCGGGAACGGCCAGAACACCGCGGAGGGACAGGGCGACCAGACCAACGCGATGTATTACACCCGCAACAGCCAGATCGGCGGGTGGGAGGGCTTCTCCTCCAAGATGGTCTTCTCCGGCGTGAAGGGAGCTCCGAAGGACAACTTCGGCCCCGCGACGGCCAAGAGCGGCCCCGGCGACAAGGTGACCCTGAAGAACACTCCGGTCACCCGCGAAGCGCCGTTCCTCTATGTCGACCGCGGTCACTACAAGGTGTTCGTTCCGAAGGCCCGTACGAACACCTCCGGCTACGACTGGGACTTGAACTCGCGCAACGGGTCTTCCCTCGCCCTCAGCCGGTTCTACATCGCGAACCCGACTGCGACGGCGGCGACGCTGAACCAGGAACTCGCGAAGGGCAAGAACCTCCTCCTGACGCCCGGTGTCTACGACCTGGACGCCCCGCTTCAGGTCAACCGTCCCGACACCGTAATCATGGGCCTCGGCTTCGCGCAGCTGAACGCGACAGCGGGCCTCGGGGCCGTGAAGGTCGGAAATGTCCCGGGCGTGGTGCTCTCCGCGTTCAGCGTGGGCGGCACGGGTACGGCCTCCGACGTGCTCGTTCAGATCGGCAGCGGAGGCGCGAAGCGCGGCGGGTCCGAGAAGAACCCGACCACGATCAGCGACGTGCACATCGCCGGCAAGGCCGTCACCGCTGAGGTCATCAACCAGGACCACGTGCTCGTTGACGGTTCGTGGGTCCGGACCGGCGGGCTCGGCGGCGTCGCCTGGTCCGACCCGGCGGGGTCGCACGGCATCGTCGTGAACGGCGACGACGTCACCTGGACCGGCCTATGGGTCGAGCACTTCAAGAAGACGCAGATGACCTGGAACGGTGACGGCGGCCAGGTCGTGTTCCTGGAGACAGAGCCCCCGTATACCCCGCCGAGCCAGCCCGAGTGGATGAACGGCGCGAAGGAGGGCTATCCCACCCTCAAGATCGCTGATGACGTCAAGTCGTTCAGGCTGGACGGCTTCGGCGCCTACACCCGCTTCTCCAACGGCTGCGTCTGCTTCGCTTCCAGCGCGATCGAGACCCCGGTGAAGAAGGACATCGTCTTCCACGGTGTCACTGCTGGTTCGATCATGTTCCCCGTCCCGGGGGGCTTCACGAAGGGCGGCTTCCGCCACATCTTCAACGACCTCGGACCGGCGGTCGACGCGGGCCTGGACTCCGGAAACTCCCGGCTTCCGTACTCGGACACCTTCGGGTTCACCTCGAACCTGCGGATCGCGCTCTTCCCGACCAAGGCCGACCTGGGGCACGGCGGGCACCGTTAACACCTGAGCTGGAAAGGCGCTGGAGCAGCCTGAACAGCCAGCCCGGGTCCTCGTGCCCCTCGGCCTCCGGCCGAGGGGCACGAGTGTTCTGTGAGGAGCTAGATCGGTTCACGGAGGTAGGCCCAGTACTCCTTGGCCTCGCCAGGGTCGACCACGGGCGGCGGCTCGAAGTCACCCCCCGCGGCGTTCTCCGCGAGGCACTGGCGCACCGAGTAGCGGAGCGCTCGCTGGACACGAAGGAAGCGCCGTCCCATGTAGCGTTCGAGAGCCTCCTCTACGGAGGACCGGGCGGTCAGTTCCGCAGCGAGCACGTGCGCGTCCTCGATGGCCATGGCGGCCCCGCTGGAGGCATGGGGAGGCATCACGTGTGCCGCGTCGCCGATCAGGACCACGCGGCCGCGGTACCAGGGTGAGGGAACGAGCATGGTGCTGAACGGGCCGAAGTGAATGTCCCGGCCCTGGGGCAGGTCGGCACGGATGCGTGCCGCCTCCGGAAAGGTGAACTGCGCCAGTGCGTCCTCCATCTCGGAGCGGACGAGTAGATCGCCATCACGAGTGATCCGCCCGGTCGGCTTCGTGATGAATGCGTAGATCTGATCATCGGGAAGCGGGTAGAGCCCGATCTTCAGACCGTTGGCACCGAGATACATCCGACCGTGTGTGATCGAAGAGATGCCGGGAGTCAGCCACCGATAACCGGCTTGCCCGAGGGGGCCGGCGCGAAACTCCTCTCCGAACACCTTGCGACGGGTGAGGGAGTTGAAACCGTCGGCTCCGACGACCACGTCGAAGCGCTCGGTCTCACCGTTGGTGAAGGTGACGACGGCGGAGTCCGAGTCCTGGTTCACCTCTGCGATGGTGATCCCGACATCGATGCCGATGCCGGACTCGCTCAGTGAGCGGGTCAGGATGTCGGCGAGAACATGGCGTGAGAGGACGACGTTGTCGGGGAAAGCCTGGCCTTCAGGCTGCAAACGCTCGGTGTAGAGAAGAGTGGTCCCGTCGGGCTCGCACATGTGCAGAGTCATGCTCAGGCTGCTGCCTTCGAGAACCGGGTCGAGGAGTCCGTGGGTCTCCAGGGCGCGCAGCGCGTTGCCCGACAGTCCGATTCCCGAACCGACAGGCCTCGGGTCGATGTCGACCAGACGCAGGTCGACGTTCTCATGACGCAGGGCGTTCGCCAGCGTCAGGCCTGCGATGCCCGCGCCGACGATGAGAATGCGGCGGGAGGTCGTCATTGAAATCCAATCGGGTGGGAGGGGCAGAAGGAAGAAGGGTCAGCTCTTGACGCCGCCACTGAACCCGCGCATGAGTTGGCGCTGGGCCGCGAAGAACAAGACGAGGACCGGGAGGATCGTCATGGCCACGGCAGCGAATACGAGATTCCACTTCGTAGCCACACCGCCGATGTAGGTGTAGACCGTCAGCGGCAGTGGGGTCCGGTCGGTGCCGTTGAGGAAGATGATCGGGAAGAAGAAGTCGTTCCAGATCTGCACACCGGTGAGCACGGCGACCGTGCCGGTGGCGGGACGAAGCAGCGGGAAGACCACTGATCGGAACATGCGGAGCGGCGACGCGCCGTCGACGGCGGCGGCCTCCTCGTAGTCCCTCGGAAGGTTCCGGGCGAAGTTGGTGTAGAGGAAGATCGCCAGCGGCAGCCACAGGCCGGTGTACAGAACGATCATTCCCGCGTATGAGCCGACGAGGCCCATCGACCGCAGCGCCGTGTAAAGCGGGATGACGCCCAACTGGGTCGGCAGGATCAGCCCGATCACGGCCATCAGGTAGACGACACCGCCCATCCGGCCGCGTGCACGCGCGATCGCGTACGCGGAAGCGGAGCCGAGAACGACCAGGGCGCCGACGCTTCCGGCCGTGATGATCACGCTGTTAACCGCGGCGCGGCCGATACCGGCTTCGGACCATGCAGTGCCGTAGTTGCCGAAGTCCCAGGATTCTGGCAGGCCTGTCGGGTTCTCCAGGAGCTGGCTTGTGGGTTCGAGCGACACGAGGACCAGGAGAACGAAGGGAACGATCCATAGGGCCGCGCCGGAGGCGAGGGCGGTCTCCCGAACGAAGGACATCCAGGTGTACCGCTGGTAGGTTCCGCTCATGTCGCCTCTTTTCTAGGCCTGGTGACGAACGTTTGAATCAGGGCGATCACGATGATCAGCAAGGTCAGGACGAGGGAGAGCGCGGCGCCGTAGCCATAGCGGCCGTTGGCGAACGTCTGCTTGTAGACCTGGGTCGCGAGGGTTTCGGTCATGCCGACGGGGCCGCCGCCGGTCAACGCCAGGACTTGATCGAAGATGCTGAGCGAAGTGATGGTGATCAACGGAATCGCGATCATCGTGGCCGGCCGCAGCAGCGGCAGCGTGATGGAGCGCGTTCGCTGCCAGGTGGAGGCGCCGTCGACTGCGGCCGCCTCGTTCAGTTCGGCGGGGATACCTTGCAGACCGGCCAAGTACACGACCATCGCGAGGCCGGACAGCTGCCAGATCATGACGGCGCAGATGCTCCACAGCGCGGTGTCTGGGTCTGCCAGCCATGAGCGTGGCTCGTCTTGGAGTCGGAGAGCCTGCAGGACCTCGTTGATGGGACCGTCGATCTGGAAGAGGAACTTCCAGACATAGGCGGTCGACAGGGCGCTCATCACCGCGGGGAGGAAGAACGCGGCCCGAATGATGTGACGTGTCTTGACGACGGCATTGAGCCCGAGCGCGAGGATCAGCCCGAGCAGTGTGCTCACCGAGACGACGACGAGGGAGATGAGCAGGGTGTTGCGCAGCGCGCGCACAGCCTCAGGCGTCCGGAAGATCTCCTGGAAATTCTCCAAGCCGATGAAACGAGGCGCGGTGAGACCGTTCCAGTCGGTGAGGGAGTATCCGGCACCAGCGATCGTCGGGAGGTAGCGCGCCCCGAGCAAGAAGAGGAGCGCAGGGATCAGCCAGCGCCAAGTGATGCCGGGTCGGCTTGGTGCCGACCTGCGCCGCTCAGTACGCACGGACGTTGCAGGGGATGGATCGTTCATTATGTGCACCGCCATGGCGCTCTCTTCGAATCTGATGGGCGTGCGGATAGCGGCCCGCGGCCAGAGCGGGGGAGATCCGGCCGCGGGCAGGGGATCATCGGTTCCAGGCGGCGTCCATGGCGGCGAGGACGTCCTCGGGTCGCTGTTGCCCGATCAGCAGTCCTTGCACGCCGTTGCCGAGTTGTTCGTACACCTCTGAGTTGGGCCAAGCGGCCTGGACCAGAGGGAAGGCCCGTGAGTCGTCCTTGAGCAGGTCCTGGAGAGGTGCGAGATCCGGGTTCGACAAGGGAGCCTTCCCCTGGGCCTCCTGGAGGGATATCCCGCCAGACTGCGCCGCATAAAGGGCCGATCCTTCACCGACGGCGAAGAACTCCAGGAACTTCAGCGCGGCTCCGTTGCCGGAGGCCTTGGCACTGAGCGCGACGGCGTTCCCGGGGTAGGAGTACAGCACCTGCTGTCCCGCGTTCGGTGTGGGAACGGGGTAGGCCCGCAGCGCCACGTCGGGATTGACGGCCTTGAAAGAGGCAATCGAACTGACCGGAATGATGGCGCCCAGCGTCTTGCCGCTGGGCACCAGCGGCGCGAACTGGGCGATGTCAGCTCCTTCCGCCCCTTCCTGGAAGCACCCCCAGTCCATCATGTCGAGGAGGCTCTGGAGCGTGGCCTTCCACTCCGGCGAGTCCGCGAAGGTCACCCGTCCTGCGGCCCGCTCGCTGTTCCAGTCGGGGTTCGCGGGGAGGACCTGCGTCGCGGCGAGACTCGACACGAACATTCCGGCGGTCTGGTTGTTGGCGCCGCCGAGCGCGTAGAGGGCCTTGCCCTTGGCGGAAGCCAGCGCACAGGCGTTCTTCACCTCGTCCAGGGTCTTCGGGGGTGCCTCGAGCCCGACTTCCCGCATTGCTTCGACGTTGTACACCTGGGCGACGACCACTTGGTCGAGCGGGGCGGCCCAGAGTTGGGAGCCGGTGTAGAAGAGGTCGTGTGAGCCTTGGGGAATGACCCCGTTGCTCCAGGGCTGGTTGGACAGGTCCGCGAGATAACCGGCTTCGGCGAAGGGCAGGACGGCCTGCTGGCCGCCGGATCCGGGAGTCACATAGAAGACATCCGGCGGATTGCCCGCCTGGAGCCGGGTGCGGAGCGTCTGCACGTAGGTTGGGCCGAGAGGCGCATACTCGGCTTTGATCTTTATCTCGGGATACGCCTTCTGGAACTCGGTGACGATCTCGGCGAAGGCGGTCTGCTCGTTGGCATCCGACTGGGCGAGCAAGGTGAACGTTCCACTTTCGCTTGCCGCACCCGCCTGGACGGGCTCGGAGGCGGTGGGTTCGGAGCCGCAAGCGGTGAGGGCCGTGGCCATAGCGATGACGGAGACGGCCACGTTGAGCATCGGGTGACGCATGGGGGCTCCCGGTGGGGATGGTGCTGGGTGCGATGGTGACGGGGGTGTATCGGTCTCAGGCGGGGTTCTGGGGCGTCCAGTCAGCGGGCTCCGGCCAGCCCGTGGGGGGCTTCCAGTCGCCGAGGGGCGGTGTCTCGGCGGGTCGGCCCTCGTTGTCGGTGGGCTTGCTCAGGGGGTTGCAGAACTCCCGGAACTCCGCGATCTTGCCTTCCTCGAGCCGGAAGTTCATGAGGTAGTGGTTGCCGTAGTTGACGGGCTCGTGGCCCTCCACGCTGATGACGCCCTGCCCGCGGCACTCCACCCAGAACCGGTCGGGGTGCTGGGTGTCGTAGATGGTGATGTCGCTCCACGTCCAGCCCGTGAACAGCTCGATGTTGCGCAGGAAGTTGTACTTGAGCTCGTACATGCCGCGCATATCGATGGCATGGCCCAGGCCCGTCCACGGCAGGACCTTGTAGCCGTCCGCGGCGAAGAGCGAAGCCCGCTCCAGACCGTGGGTCTTGAAGAAGCGCTCCACCGTCGCCCGGTTGCCTGCCCGCAGGTCCGAGTCGTTAGTGCTCATAGGGTTTCCCTCTCCTTGTGTGCCGGTGGGTGAACCATGGGTTGCTGAAACAAGAACCATGATTATCGTTATGGAACATAGGGCGGGCTGTTCGGCGGTGTCAACAGGTTCGGGGTCTGAAACGATAATTCTTGTTCTAGAATCTTGGGCAGTCGACGACACGCCTACACCGAGAGGCCGCCACCCGATGAGCAGCGACGAGACCACCCTGGGGACATCCTTCTCCCGCCCAGCTCGGCAGGAGCGCAGTCAGCAGTCCTTCAACCGGCTGCTCGATGCCGCCTTCGCGCTCGTGAGCGAGACCGGCTCCACCGCCGTCACCCTTGCGGACGTCGTCAAACGGGCGGGTGTGAGTACCGGAGTGGTGTACTCACGGGTGAAGTCCAAGGACGACCTGCTCCGCGCCTTGCTCACACGTGAGATGGATCTGATGGACGCGGAGGCCGAACGGACGCTCAACAGCTACGTCTCGGTACAGGCGAACTTTCCCGGGTTTGTTGTGCGCATGGTCGAGCTCCTGGTGGAGCATCTGCGCGTCACCGCCGAGCGGACCCGGGTTGCGATTCAGATCGGATATGCGGATCCCGTGGCAGCGGCGATCGGTCATGCAAGCTACCAGAGAACCGAGCGGCTGTTCACAGCCCGCCTGCTTGAGCGTCGTGACGACATCACTCATGAGGATCCCGAACTGGCCGCCGCTCGCGCTTTCGTCATCGTTTACAGCGTGGTCGCCCGTCATCTCGGGTTGCACGGAGAGCGTGTGACCTCGCCTCTCTGGGAGTGGAACGAGTTGATCGAGGACCTGTCGACCATGGTCATGCACTATCTATGGGGAAACGATGCCGGGGCTGGGGCCCTCGCCGTGCACCGCTCGCGTGAAGGCAGATGAATTGGACCTCGGTCGATCTGGCGGAGGATGCAGCCTCCAGCAGATCAACCGAGGTCGTCGGCCGTTCTGGCCGATCTGTGATCACCTTGGCACCGGTCCGCACGCTCGCCCGCGGCGGAAGGGCCGTGATCGGGCCTTAGTTCGCGCCGGGCAATACGGTGGACCAGCCGCCGTCGACGACGAGGTTGGCGCCGGTCACATAGGAGGATTCCTCGCTGAGGAGGAAGAGCGCGCAGCGGGCGACCTCGTCGGGGGTGCCGATCCGGCCAAGGGGGATGGCGCGTGCGATGGTCCGCATGGGGTGGTCCTCGGCGAGGAGGGTCCTAGTGCTCGCCGGGGTCTCGATCATGCCAGGACTCACGCAGTTCACGCGGATTCCATGGGCTGCGCCTTCGGCTGCGAGCTGCCGTGTCATGGCGACTATTCCGCCCTTGCCGGCGGTGTGGGCGATGCGGTGGTTGGTGACCGAGCCGGTGATCCCGGCGGTGGAACCAACGAGAAGGACGCTGCCACCGCCGCGCGCGATGAGGTGGGGCCAAGCGTGCTTGGTCGCCAGAAAGACGATGTCCAGTTCGTTGCGCAGCGTGAAGGACCAGTCCTCGTAACTGGTTTCGGTGAGCGGAGAAAAGCGCGTCGCCGCAGCGTTGTTGTAGAGGATGTCGATGCCACCGTGGGCATCGGCGGCCGCGTCGATCCATGCCTGGACGGAGGCCTCGTCACCGAGGTCGAGTGGATGGGTGCTGCTCATGGTGCCGCCCGAGGAGCGCACCATTTCCACGGTCTCGGCGGCGCCGTCCTGGTCGAGGTCACAGCCCACGACGATGGCGCCCTCGGCGGCGAACAGCCGCGCCGCGGTGCGGCCCTGGCCGCTGCCCGTTCCGGTGATCAGTGCGACCTTGCCATGCAGCCGACCCACGATGCCCTCCCGCTGTCTTCCATGACGCGTTTTCGGCGTCGACTCATCGTGGTGGAGGGACGTTACCCATGAGAAATCGCTTCTCCGGATGGGTGCATCGGTTCGCCGGATGCCGCTGGCGGCATCATGGGCGAGAGAACTGGGAAGCGTTGTTCACGCAGCGTCAGATAATCAAGACCGAGAAGAGAATCGGGGCAACCGCTAGGAGACTTCTACGGCGTCTGCACATGCAGACACTGCTTCTGTGCTCCTTGAGCGGCTGCCGTCGTCCACCTCGGTTCCGCTACGTGGAGTGACCTGGTTCGGGATTCCCAACCGGCAGCCATCCAATAATGTCCGATTTTGTGGGTGATGCAGGTCACCTTGCTTTATGTCAGGCTTCGGGCCGTGGAGCTCTCGAACCTGGACTTCAACCTGCTCAGGACCCTCGACGCCCTGCTTCAGGAAACCAGTGTCACGCGGACGGCGCAACGACTCAATGTGACACAGCCGGCTGTGAGCGCTGCGCTGGGCAAGCTGCGCAGGTACTTCGACGATGATCTGTTGCGGAGGTGCGGTAACCGCTACGAACTCACTCCGCTGGCGACAGAGCTCAAGGTCAGGACGGCGATTGCGATGGAAGGGGTCCGCCGGGTCTTCGAAACCCAGTCAGGTTTCGATCCGGCGGCCGACGAGCGCGAGTTCACGGTGTTGACCTCGGACTACGCGATGGCGGTCATCGGCGGTGCGCTGAGAGGGCTCACGGTCGGGACGGCGCCGAAGGTGTCGCTCCGGCTTGAGGCGCACCACGCCCAGATCGTCGAACAGATGCCGGACGCCCTGCGAGACGTGGACGGTGTGATCATGCCGCACGGTTTCCTCTCGAACGTCCCCTTCGTGGACCTGCACGCCGACAACTGGGTGTGTCTCGTGGCCACATCGAACGAACGGGTGGGTGACCAGCTGACCATGAAGGACCTCGCCGAACTGCCCTGGGCATTCAACTACCGGACGCCCGCCGCGTTCAACCCGGCAGCTCGCCAGCTCCAGGTCATGGGCATAGAGCCGCATGTGCAGATCGTCGTAGCGTCCTTCCTCGCGCTGCCCTTCGTGATCGCGGGGACCGACCGCATTGCGCTTGTGCAGGCGAGGGTCGCCGAGAGCCTGGTCGGCAACGGCGATGTCCGTGTGCTGCCCTGCCCGTTCGACGCGGTACCCATCACCGAGGCGCTGTGGTGGCACCCGATCTACGACCGGGATCCCGGTCACGCCTGGCTGCGGAACTACCTGGCCGCTGCCTGCCGCGGGCTGCCCGCCCTGACATAAGCCGCGGTGATGCACCACATAAACGAGACAGCGTGGACACGGACTGCGATCAGCCCCGACGATGTGCGAGAACCTGGATCTGCGACGTGGCAGGTCGGTTCCCGCCGTAATGCGAAGTGAGAGGGCCCGCTCGTGCGAGCGCCCCAGCGGGCATGGCAGCCACCCCAGGTCTTCGCCTTTCAACGACGAAAGCTTCCGTGGTCGTTCCCGCTCGTCCCGCAACGGCTTTTGTAAAGAGAGGAGATGTGGATGAGACCCCGATCCACAGGACGCAGAGGGATTGTCGCGCTCACCGTGGTGAGCGCCTGCAGTGCGCTGACGGTCGCAGGTATCGCGCCCGCCGAAGCCGCCGGACGCGGTGCCCCGGACTTCGGTCCGTACGTCAAGATCTTCGACACGAAGACTCCCGTTGACGAGATCAACGCCTACCTGCGGCAGATCTCCAAGAACACCGAGTTCAGCGACCAGCGATACGCGGTCTTCTTCAAGCCCGGCACCTACGGAAGCGCGGCGGGCGAGGGCGACCCGGCGACCGCCACCGGTATCGTCAACTCGCAGGTCGGCTACTACACCTCGATCCAGGGGCTCGGCTCGTCGCCCGACGACGTGATCATCAACGGTGCGCTGCATGCGAACCCGTCGAACGGCGCGATCCCCAGTGCGCTCACCACCTTCTGGCGTTCCCTGGGAAACCTGAGCATCAACCCCATTCAGCGACCCATCGCCGGCGACGCCAACGTGGCCCAGCAGGTGGCGCCTCCGCACACCCTCCGCTGGAACGTCTCGCAGGCCTCACCCCTGCGCCGTGTCCACATCAAGGGCGACCTGGACATCAATGGCCCGACCGGCTCCTACGCGTTCGGCTCCGAACTGGTCAACAGCAAGGTCGACGGAACCGTGAACAGCGGCAACGGTGCGACACAGGCCTCGATGGCCCAGTGGTACAGCCGGGACAGCAGTATCGGAGGCTGGACCGGCGAGTCTTCGAACCTGGTCTTCTCCGGGGTCAAGGGAGCGCCGCGCACGACGTTCGGCAAGGGAAGCATCACGACCCTCGACAAGACGCCGGTCTCGCGCGAGGCGCCGTTCCTCTACCTGGACGGCGGCAAGTACGAGGTCTTCGTGCCCGACGCGGACACCGGCACCTCCGGCACCCACTGGTCGACGTCGCACCGTGCGGGACGGCAGATTCCGATCGAGGACTTCTTCATCGCCAAGCCCGCCGATTCGGCGGCCGTCATCAACAGGGCTCTGCGCTCGGGCAAGAACCTCATCCTGACCCCGGGTGTGTACGAGCTCGACCAGCCGATCCACGTGACCCGCAAGAACACGGTGGTGATGGGCCTCGGCTACGCGTCCCTCGCTCCGGTCAAGGGCACGGCAGCCATTGAAGTCGGCGATGTCGCCGGCGTGTCCCTCTCCAGCCTGACCGTGGATGCGGGCGCGGTGCACTCCGATGTCCTCGTTCAGGTGGGCACACCGCGCGGCCACGCCGGTGACCCGCGCAACCCGACAGCACTCAGCGACGTCTTCGTTCGCGTCGGCGGTCCTCGGGCCGGATCGGCGACCACGAGCTTCGAGATCAACAGCGACCACGTCGTGATGGACAGCATCTGGGCGTGGCGCGGCGACCACGGAGTCGGCACTCTCTGGAACCAGAATCGTGCAGACCATGGCCTGGTCGTCAACGGAGATGACGTCACCGCGCTGGGGCTCTTCGTCGAGCACTACCAGAAGCACCAGGTCGTGTGGAACGGCGAGCGCGGCCGCACCATCTTCTACCAGAGCGAGTATCCCTACGACGTGCCGAGTCAGCAGGAATGGATGAACGGTACGAAGAACGGTTACGCCGCTTACGTGGTCTCGCCCGGGGTGCGCAGCCACGATGCGACCGGGCTGGCCATCTATTCGTTCTTCCGCCAGGCTCCCGCCTATGTCACCTCCGCCGTGGAAACTCCTGTCGCACGTGACATCCGTTTCACCTCGGTCGTGAGCGGCGTCATCCTTGGCCAGGGCGGGGTGGACCATGTGATCAATTCGACGGGTGACGCGGTCACCGCCTCGAACCCGAACTCTCCGGTCTTCGGTCTCCTCGCGCTGACCAGGCTGAAGTCCTTCCCCGCCGGTCGCTGAACCAGCGGTTGAGCTCCCGGTCCGCTCGTGCGAGTGGGCCGGGAGGTCTCCTCGGTCTACTTCTTGATGCTTTAGTCGAGATTCTCCGAGCTGATTTCGAGCCGTTCATCCGCGTGGGTGCACGGCTTTTCTGTGTGCATCAAGATTTCTAGCACTCGGGATATAAATCACAATTATAGCGCTTATATGAAATTGTGTATGGACATGGGTGTCATGGCAAGCCCAATCTTTCCTCAGCCATCCTCGTGATGGCGGTCACACCCCGGCCTGAGGAGATCGATTCGTGAAATCCCTATCCCATCGCACCGCCATGGCGTTCGTGGCCATCGTGCTGCCGGCTGCCCTGCTGGCCGGCTGCTCGAACTCCGGCGATGACGCCTCAACTCTGCCGAGCGGCAACGTCGCTGCGGGCGATCCGACGGCCCAAGCGGCCGCGGCCTACGAAGGCCTGGTCGGTCAGCCGCCGACTGATGCCGTCAAGCCGTCGGCGGATGGTCTGGCATGGGTGGTCTCCTGCGGACAGACCGTGCCGACGTGTTCCACTCCCGCCAACGCGGCCGTCACCGCGGCGCAGGCCCTCGGGTGGGAGGGCAAGCTGTGCGATGGCAAGCTCAACCCGCAGGGCTGGTCGGCATGCATCCGCCAAGGCATCAGCGCCAAGGCCTCCGGGATCGTCTTCATCGGGCAGGATTGCGGCGCCGTTCAGGCCGCGCTGACAGAGGCCGCCCAGGCGAAGATCCCTGTGATCGGTGCCGGCGGCAACGACTGCGACGTGACCGGCGGTACCAAGCAGTTCGCGTCCACGGTGCAGAACCTTCCGGACCTGACGAGCCAGCAGTGGTGGGAGAAGATCGGGGCGCTCCAGGCCGACTGGATCATCGGAGCGACCGGAGGCAAGGCGCAGGTGCTCAGCCTCCAGTTCACCGACTCGCTGTGGGGCTCCTGGATCCAGGACGGCTTCGCGGCCGAACTCGCCACATGCCCTGGATGCGAGGTCCTCGACGTCCTCGAGGTCGGCAACGCCGACGTGGCGGCCGGTGAACTCACCCAGAAGTTCTCGACCGCCCTGCTGAAGCAGCCGACCGCAAATGCCGTCAACGTCCCGATCGACGGCTGGTTCCTCGCGGGGCTCGGTCAGGCCGTCCAGTCATCGGGCCGGTCCGAGGACCTGTCCGTCATCGGCGCCATCGGCGACGTTGGGAACTTCGACCTCATCGGCAAGGGTGGCGGCGAGGACGCCTCGGTGGCCTTCAACTCTTCCTGGACCGGCTGGGCCGGCATCGACACACTGCTGCGCGTGCAGGCCGGACAGGACGTTCTGCCTGCCGGAATCGGGCTGCAGGTCGTCGACGCGGACCACAACCTTCCCGCAGCCGGACAGCCGTTCGTCTACACCCCCGCGATCGACTTCACCGCCGCGTATAAGAAGGCATGGGGCTTGGCGTGACCTACGTGCTCGACGCCGACCACGTCTCCAAGAGGTTCGGCGGCGCCCATGCCCTGGCGGACGCGGCTCTCCGCGTCCGCCAGGGCACGGTCCACGCGCTGCTCGGTGGCAACGGCTCCGGCAAATCCACCATGATCAAGTGCCTGGCCGGCGTTCACTCAGCCGATGCCGGGACGGTTCGGCTGCACGGTCGAGAGATCAAGGCCGAGAACCTCACCTCCAGCCGGGCGCGGGCCGAGGGCCTGCGTTTCGTCCATCAGGACCTCGGCCTGTTCGACTCGCTCACCGTCGCCGAGAACTTCGCGCTCGATGCGGGCTTCCCCGTTCACCAGCTCGGCGGGATCCGGTGGCGCGCTCTGCGTTCACGGGTGGGAAGGCTGCTTGAGCGGCACGAACTCGCAGTGAGCTCCGACACCCTGGTCGGCGCGTTGCGTCCGGCCACCAAGACGATGGTCGCGGTTGTCCGGGCGCTGCAAGACCAGGAGGGCACCGAGCACATCCTGATGCTCGACGAGCCCACCGCAAGTCTGCCCGACGCCGAGTCACGCGCCCTGATGGACACGCTGAGGCGGCGAGCCGCGGCAGGCCAGACGATCGTCCTCGTCAGCCATCGGCTGCAAGAGGTCCTGGCGGTCGCCGACGACTTCACGATCTTTCGTGACGGCCGAGTCGTCAGCCGACTGGAAGCCTCTTCCCCGTCGGAGAACGAGCTCATCGAACTCATGGTCGGTGAGGCTCTGTCCGATGAGGAGGTGAGCCCGGCGACGATATCGGGAGAACGGGTTCTGGAGTTGTCCGCGGTGGTGGCCGGACCGCTGACCGGGCTCGACCTCGAGGTGACGGCAGGTGAGATCGTCGGCCTTGCCGGGCCGCTCGGATCAGGGCGTTCTACCGCCCTCAGCGTGATCTTCGGATCGCACACCCCGTCATCGGGTGAGGTACGTGTCGGTGGGCAGGTCATGACCGGGCGAACCGTCGCGGAGATGATGCGTGCCGGCGTCGCGCTGGTGCCCCAGGATCGCGGACGCGATGCGGCCTGGCCCGCCGCGCCGGTGGCGGAGAACATGACACTCTCGGTTCTCGGCCGGTACTTCTCGGGCTGGATGCGCGATCGCGCATCCAGGGCGGACGCCCGGGACCTGATCGGCCGCTTCGCGATCAAGACGCCATCAGTCGCCGCGCCTCTCTCGGCTTTGTCCGGCGGTAACCAGCAGAAGGTCGTGCTCGCACGCTGGCTGCGTCGAGACCCCACCGTCCTGCTGCTGGATGAGCCGACCCAGGGAGTGGATGTCAGATCGCGCGCCGACATCTACCGACACATCAGAGAGGTGGCCAGTCGAGGATGCGGTGTGCTCGTCGCCTCCTCCGACTTCGAAGAACTCGTCCGCGTGTGCGACCGGGTGGTCGTGCTCGCCGACGGCAAAGCGGGGCCGTCACTACCTGTATCCGGGCTTAGCGCGAACCGGATCACCGAACTCGTTCAGAAGGGAGTCCGGCTGTGATGACGGGCGAGACCGCGTCCTTGGAAGTCGTGACAGACCACCAGTCGGAGCCGGCCGAACGGCGTGGACTCGCTTCTTGGACGGAGGCCGCCGAGCGGTATGCACTGGTCGCCCTCCTAGCGGCGGTCGCGTTGTTCTTCTGCTTGTTCCCCGAAAGCTCCTCTACCTTCCCGACCTCGGCCAATCTGAGGATTCTCGCGGCCAACCAGGCGGTCACCCTGCTCCTGGCGCTGGGCGTGCTGATCCCATTGGTCTGCGGGCACTTCGACTTCTCCGCCGGCGCCGTCGCGGCGGCGTCGTCGGTGGCGTGCGCGGGGATGATGCAGAACCACCACGCCCCGCTCGTTCTGGCGATACTGGTCCCGGTAGCCGCGGGAGCGGCCATCGGCCTGGTCAACGGGGTGGCTGTGGCGATCTTCGAGATGAACGCGTTCGTTTCCACGCTGGCCACGGCCACCCTGCTGGGCGGGCTCATCCAGTGGTACACCGAGGGACAAACGATCAGCACTGACATCGCACAGGGGCTCGTGGAGTTCGGATCGGGGGTCTGGCTAGGAGTCCCGCGTCCGGTCTACCTCGTTGCCCTGATCGCTCTGGCCGCTTGGTACCTACTGAGCCACACCCCCTTCGGGCGGGCCCTGTACGCGATCGGCGAGAACGTGCGCGCCTCCCGGCTGGTCGGCATCCGGACCAACCGAAGCGTCATGCTGACCTTTGTTCTGAGCGGACTGCTCGCGGGAATCGCGGGGGTGGTCCTGACGGCGAGGACCGCAGGAGCCACTGCGGATCCCGGCACGACGATGCTGTTCCCCGCGCTGGCCGCCGTCTTCCTCGGCGCCACTGCCATCCGTCCGGGCAGGTTCAACGTCTGGGGCACCGTCTTCGGTGTCGCTCTGGTCGCCGTCAGCGTCAGCGGGCTCACTCTCGCGGGCGCCGCCGACTGGGTCGACCCGGTCTTCAATGGCGTGGCTCTGGCGGTGGCCGTCGGCCTCTCCAGCTTCCTGCGCCGCCGGAGCACACCGAGTTGATCGCGACCGAACGGCGCGGTGCCCCAGACCGTAGTCGGGTCTGGGGCACCGCGCCGTTCGGGATGCGGCAGCGATCGACTGCTGCTCAGTGAGTGAGAGGCTCGCCGGACAGGTAGCGGACCTCGAGGGCGACGCGAGTAAAGCGCCACCCCGCCTCGGTGCGGCGCACTTCGCAGCGGTACCAGCCGGCTCCGTCGGCGTGCCGGTAGGGGTCCGAGGCGTCCAGCACGTGGGCGGCGATGAGGTAAGACCGTGTAGTGGCGGTGTCCCCGTCGATGGCGATGGCGATGGCGTGATTAGAGCTCACATGGTGGGTGCCCGCGTATCTTCCGAGGCTCTTCCCGACGAAGTCGGCCATGCCCGCTCGGCCGCTGTGGAAGATCGTCGGCGAGATGGACAGCACGCCGTCCTCGGCGTAGGTGTCCGCGTATGCTTCCCAGTCGCGGTCGTCCAGCGCACGGGCGAACTCGATCAGCAGGTCGCTGATGGCCGCGCGGTCGGTCAGCCATCGCAGCTGTTCGGCTGGATCGGTCGGTGGGCTGACGAGCGGCATGAAGTCTCCTCTGTGGTGTCAGCGGGTCGTGTCGAGCCCGGCGAAGGTGTCGGTGACCCAGTCGGCGATGTAGGAGCTGACGTGGGGGAGGTGGTCGAGGCCGATGTGTTCGGCGCCGCCCTCCTCGCGGGTGAAGATCCGCAGTTCGCGCTTGGGGCTGTTGACGGCCTGCTCGTAAGAGCGGCGGGCGTAACGCACCGGGATCTGGCGGTCGTGTTCTCCGTGGCAGATGAGGAACGGCACGGTGATCTGCTCGACGACGCCGTCGAGGTTGACGCCGTCGGCGAAATCGATGAACTCGTCGATGTCGGTGTGGCCCCACACCCACAGGACGTGCTCCCAGTAGTGGGGGACCGGGTGCTCGCCCTCGCGCTGGAGGCGGGCATGCTGGACCGCCCCCCAGTCGTGATTGGCTCCCCAGGCGACGACCAGGGCGAGCCGCTTTTCGAAGGCCGCGGCACGGGGGGCGTAGTAGCCGCCGAGGGACCAGCCGGCGAGGCCGATCCGGTCGGCGCGCACGTCATCGCGGGTTTCCAGGTAATCGACGCAGGCGGTCGCCCACGCCTCGGTGTCGATGCGCGCGGTGAGGTTCTGCATGCGCAAAGCCTCACCCCCGCCGGGGCAGTCGACCATGAGAGTGGAAATGCCTCGCTCGGCGAGTTCATGGGAGAAGCCGGACAGGTACTGGTGCTCCTTCGTGCTGTCCAGGCCGTTCCAGAGGATCATCACGGGTGCAGGCGCCTGGTCCGCTGCGGGAGCCCGGGTGAAGTACGCGGGCAGGCTCGTCTCCTCGTAGGGAATTTCCACGCGGGTGGTCAGCGGGTCGTTGAGCGCGAAGGAACGCTGGAGCAGGTCCAAGCAGCGCTGGTAGGTGGCGAGCCTCTCGGCGGAGTGGGCCCCCTGCATCCGCTCGGCGTTGACGAGGTAGTTCGTCGCGCGGGCGAAGAACTGCCCTGCGGTGCGACGGTGGCCGGCCTTCTCCGCGACCTCGCCTTGCGCGACCAGCGAGTCCGTCAGCTCCGTCCAGACACGCAGGAAATCCCCCGTTCCGGCATCGGTTCCGGCTGCGGCGGCGTCCTTCAGCGGCCGGCAGGCGCGGTCGACCTCGTCGATCGTTCCGCCGCTGTTGAGCGCCGCGACGACGGCAAGATTCCAGACGTAGTTGCCGGGAAAGTACTCGAACACGGATTGTCCTCTCAATGGTGTTCGGTCCGGGGGGAGGACCGGCCGCGGCTCTCGATGAGAGCCGCGGCGATGGTCAGTGGTCTTCCGGGAAGACCGCGTCGCGGATCGACTTGACGCCGCCGTGCGCCGTCATGCCCCCGTCGACGGGGATCTCCGCTCCGGAGATGAAGGATGCTTCGTCGCTGAGCAGGAACAGCACCAGCGGGGCGACCTCGTCGACTGTTCCGGTCCGTCCGAGCGGGGTCTCGTTGACGTTGGCGTCTCGGAACGCGGGAGCGGCGGAGGCCGTCATCGGCGTCTCGATGTAGCCGGGATGGACGGTGTTCACACGAATACCGCGCGCCCCCAGCTCCAGGCAGGCGACCTTGGCGAGGCCGCGCAGCGCCCACTTGCTGGCCGTGTAAGCGGCGGGAAAGTGGGCGGTGGTCGCCGCGACGGAGCCGACGCAGACGATGGATCCACCTGAGGGCATCATCGGCGCGAGCGTCTGGATGCCCAGAAGGGTCCCCGCCACGTTCACATCCATGACCCGCGACAGGTCGGCGGGGGCGAGTTCGGTGATCCGCGCCCGCCAAGTGATTCCGGCGTTGGCGACGAGGCCGTGGACCCGACCGTGTTCGGCCTTCAGATCCTCTGCGAGCTCTTGCCAGCCTGCGGCGTCAGAGACGTCGAGCCTCCGATACGTCGCGCCCGGCAGTTCCTCGGCCGGCGTGTCGCTGAGGTCGACGGCCACGACCGTCGCGCCCTGCGCTGCCAGAAGCCGGGCCTCGGCCGCGCCTTGGCCCTGCCCGGCACCGGTGACCACGACGACCTTGCCTTCCATCCGGCCGGTCACGCCCGCTCCCTCCTGCGGGAGCGGGGGCGGGCAGGACGGACCGGTGGCAGTTCTACGCCGGGCACGATCCGGTTCCGGATCGTGCCGATGCCCTCGACCGTCATCTCGACGATGTCGCCGGGACGCAGCGGCGGCGGATCCTGCTCACCGCGCCGCCCCCAGAGCTCGGCCAGGCAGCCGCCGTTACCGCAGGTGCCAGAGCCCAGGACGTCCCCGGCCCTGATCCAGGTGCCGCGCGAAGCGTAGGACAGCAGATCCTCGAAGGGCCAGCCCATGTTCGACAGAAGATCACGGCCGATGAGGGTCCCGTTGACCGACACGCTCATCTCCAGCTCCAGGAAGCCGTCGGCATCGTGGAAGGGGGCGAGTTCGTCGGCGGTGACCAGCCAGGGTCCGAGGGTGCTCGCGAAATCCTTGCCCTTGGCGGGCCCGAGTGTCACCTTCATCTCGCGCCTCTGGAGGTCGCGGGCCGACCAGTCGTTGAGGATCGTGTACCCGAAAACGTGGTCGCGGGCCTGGTCCGGCGAGAGTGAGGTGCCGTCGAGGCCGACGACCGCGGCCACTTCCAGCTCGAAGTCCAGGACCTGTGAGCCGGGAGGGACCGCGACGTCGTCGTGCGCGCCGACCAGCGCGTAGGGATTCGTGAAGTAGAACGTCGGAGCCTCGTACCACTCGGGCACGACGCCCCCACCGTCGCCGACACTCGCGACCACGCCTTCGACGTGTTCTTCGAAGGCGACGAAGTCGCGCACCGTGGGCGGCTCGAGCGGAGGTAGCAGACGTACGGACTCCAGGGAGACCGGGTCGTTGGCCAACGCGGCATGGCCCGCCGCGAGCGCGGCGGGCAGGCCGGACCTGACCAGGTCGATGATGGTGCGTCCTTCCGGCAGGGCGTGCAGGCCGGCGTCGGAGACGACTCCGGCCTGCACCACCCCGGCGGATTCCCAGGTTGCGAACCGCATCAGGCAGGGGGAGCCGAGAAGAGCGGGTCGGGGGTGTTCCAGAGGGCCTTGGTGATGAGCTCGGTCATCGGCCCGGCGGTGCCCCACTGGTCCTGGTTCTCCGGCTGGCTGATGTCGTAGACGTGCGGGTGCCAGGTGTCCTCGTCGAGGGTCTCGACGCCGTAGGTGTACTCGTGGCCGTTGCCGTGCGGGTCCAGGAAGTACATGAACAGGTTGTCGCCCGCCATGTGCCGACCAGGCCCCCAGATCTTCTCGGCACCGGCCCGGATCGCCCGGCCGCCGCCTCGCATCCACTCCTCGATGCCCCGCATCTCGAAGCTCACGTGGTGCACCGAGGCGTGCGGCGCCCGGGTGATCGCCAGGTTGTGGTGGTAGGGGTTGCAGCGCATGAAGTACATGAGCTCGCCCATGGCGGGGTGCCGAAGCGTGTCGGACAGGTCGAAGCCCAGGTGCCGCTCGTAGAAGGAGCGGGTGCCTTCGGGATTGGGCGAGTTGATGACCGCGTGGGCGAGGCGGACGGGGATGGCCTCGCGCTCCTCGACCTTGCGGTGCTGCCGGGCCTCGACATCAGCCGAGATCTCCACGACGCGGCCGTCGACGTCGAAGAAGCGGAAGCCGTAGCCGCCGCCGGGCGTCTGCAGAGAGCCAGGCTCGGTGATGAGCTGGACGTCAGAGGAAGCCAGGTTCTGGGCGAGGGTGTCGACGTCGTCGGGGGACTCGGAGCCGAAGGCGAGCAGGTCGAGGCGCTTGTCCTCCGACTTGCGGAGCCGGATCACGTACTGCTCGGGGGAGCCTTCGGCGGCGTAGTAGGTGATGTCGCCGTCGGTGCCGACGTTCGTGAGTCCCCAGGTGGACTCGTAGAACTGGCGCTGCTTGTCGTAATCGGGCACGGCGAAGTCGACGTGCCGCAGATGGGTGATCGGCCGCTTGGGCATGATCGTCTCCCGGTTGTCTGAAGGTGGATGGGTGGACTAGGGGCGCTGGCTGACGGTCGCGGCGATGGATCCCATGAGGCCCGGGACGTCGGCGTCGGTGACGTGGGCGAGCTGCCAGGCCACGAGCTGGAGGGAGCCCTCGACGACCGTCTTGACCCGGTCGTAGCGGCGGTCCATGAAGGTGTCGAAGAGGCTCTGGTCCAGGGTGTCGGCGGCGAGCAGGAGCTCGGCCAGGACCCAGGCGTCCTCCAGGCACTGGGCCGCGCCCTGGGCGAGGGTGGGCGGGCAGGCGTGGGCGGCGTCACCGATCAGGATGGTCCGGCCGCGGTTCCACGGACGTTCCACCAGGAGGGACTCGAACCAGGTGTAGTTGATCCGGTCAGGGTCGGTGATGTCGGTGCGGATCTCCTCCCACGCTCCGCCGTAGCCCTCGGCCAGCGCCAGCATGTGAGCGGGCTTGTCGGCGTCGTTGATCGACTCGCGCGGGCGGGCCTCCTCGACGAGGTAGGCGTACATGGTGTCGGCACTGGTCGGGCAGTACCCGGCGATGAAGGCGGGGCCGCCGTAGATGAGGTCGGTGCGCTCGATGTCCTTGGGCCGCTTGGTGTGCACCCGCCAGATGCCCATGCCCGCGGGCTTCGGGCTGACGTCGATGCCGATCAGGCCGCGGACTTTGGAGCGGATGCCGTCGGCGCCGACGACCAGGTCGTACGTGCCGGTGGTGCCGTCGGAGAAGGCGACCAGGACGCCGTCGTCGGTGTCGGTGAGGGCGTCGACGGTGAGGCCGGTGCGAATGGTCGTGCCTGCGGCCTGAGCTTCCTCGTTCAGGATCGCCGACAGTTCGGGGCGGTTCATGCCGAGGGTGGCCGGCAGGTCGTCGCCGCCGGTGCGGGCGTCGGGGATCTCGGCGAGGAGCGAGCCGTCGGGGGCGCGCAGACCGAGGCTCTCGAAGGGGAACCCGACGGCCGAGACCTTGTCCCAGACACCGAGGTCGCGCAGCACGCGCAGCGCGTTCCCCTGAAGGGTGATGCCGGAACCGAGGGCGTTCAGGCTGGGCTTGATCTCGGCGATCTCGACGGCGATGCCGCCTCGGGAGAGCAGGATGGCGAGCGCGGATCCTGCGGTGCCGCAGCCGATGACGAGGACGTTCTCTACTGCTGCCATGGGGGCCTCACTTGACTGCGATGGGGTTTACGGGGGAACCGACCGCGCCGGTGACGGGGATGGGCGCGGCGGTGAGCAGGAATTCGTAGACGCCGTCGGCCGCGCAGTGCTCGGCCAAGGCGTCCAGGTCCCACATCTCGCCGATGAGCAGGCCGATGTGGGGGATTGCGACCTGGTGCAAAGGCTGGAAGGCACCTTCGAACTCGTTCGGGCGGACCTCGAAGCCCCAGGTGTCCGTGGCGATCGCGGCGATCTCGCTGTCGTGCAGCCACTGCGCGGTGGTGAACGACAGGCCAGGGGCGGCGCCTCCCGCGTAGTCACCCCAACCATCGCGCCGGGCGCGTGTGAGCTGCCCGGTGCGCACGAGGACGATGTCGCCGCGGCCGACGACGACGTCCTCCGCCGCGATGACGGCCAGGAGATGCTCGGTGGTGATCGCGAAACCGTCGGGCAGTTCGCCGTCCGTACCGAGGTGGCGTCCTGCGTCCAGGAGGACGCCACGGCCGGTGACGGCGGCGGCCATGTGCTCGATGCCGGTGACCCTGTCGCCGTCCGAAGTGACGACCTGCTCGGCGGCCCTGCCGTTCCAGGCCTTGCCGTGGTCGAAGATGTGGCCGAGCCCGTCCCACTGGGTGGAGCACTGGAGGGGCATGGCGATCACGTCGTCCGCGCCGCCGAACCCGTGCGGGAACCCCTGGTGGCCGAGAACGGCGTCGGCGCCGGTGTCGAGCATGGTGTGCACTGGGTTGGTGCGCCTGCGCCATCCCTTCTGCGGGCCGCCCATCTCGAATCGCTGCGACAGCGAGAACGACACGCCCTGGCGCACGAGTGCCGCCGCCTCGCGGCGCTTGGCCTCATCGAGGTAATTGACGGTGCCGAGCACGTCGTCCTCGCCCCACCGGCCCCAGTTCGAGCATGCGACGGCCGCGGCGGCGATCGCTCCTTCGGGGTCCGCGCGATCCACGATCATGCCTCCAGCCAGGGCGAACGAGGCGGGCACAGATTTGTTTCCAAGGGATTTCCTCCGTTCTGTGTCCCTTATGGTGAGACAAAGAGCACAATCTGGGAAATCGATTCCACTGATGAGCGCATTGGTCAAACTGATGGGAGCGTCATGCAGCTCGCGAGTCTCGACCTGAATCTTCTGGTGGCGCTGCGGGCGCTGCTGGAGGAGCGCAACGTCACGAGGGCCGGTCAGAGGATCGGCCTCAGCCAGCCTGCGGCGAGTGGGGCCCTCAGCCGTCTGCGGAAGCATTTCGGAGACGAGCTGCTGGTCCGCCAGGGCAACGGCTATGAGCTGACACCGCTGGGTGAGTCGCTGCGGATCCGCTCCGCCAGCGCCTACCGGATCTTGGACGAGCTGTTCGCCAGCAAGGCGGAGTTCGACCCGGCGACCGAGGAGCGCGAGTTTCTGCTCTTCGCCTCCGACTACGTGATCGCCGTCTTCGGTATCGAGCTCGCCCGCGTCCTGAGTCTTCGTGCGCCGAACATCCGGCTGAGGTTCGCCAATGTCGATCCGACGATCGTGGAGAACCCCCAGGTCGCGCTGGCCGGCGTCGACGGGATGCTCATGCCGCACGGCGTCATCAGCGGGTTGCCGAGTGCGGACGTGTACGACGACGAGTGGGTGTGCATGGTCGCGGACGACCACCCCGATGTCGGGCCTGTGCTGACGCTGGAGGACCTCAGGCGACTCCCCTGGGTGGCCTATCAGCGGCCCTACGATGCTCCGGTCGTGCGACAGATCGCGATGTTGGGCCTGGAGCCGCAGATCCAGGTATCGGTGCACAGCTTCGTGCTGCTGCCGGAGTTCGTGGCGGGCACGCGCAGGATCGCGCTCATACAGCGCCGACTCGCTGAGAAGTTGCGAGGGAGGGCCCCTGTCCGCCTGCTGCCCTGCCCCTTCGAGGCGGTGCCGGTCAAGGAGGCGTTGTGGTGGCACCCCATCCATGATCACGAGCCGGCGCACATGTGGTTCCGCGAGATCGCGGTGCGAATCGGCAGGGGGCTGCCAACCCTGCAATAAAGTTCTACGAAGTATTGACGTCACATGATGAAAATGTAGAGTGTGGGCCAACCGAGGAACTGGGAGGGCCCATGGCTCGCTTGGCCGACACTGGTCGTGTCGAGTTTCAGACGGATCCGTCCCGCTACCGCCACTGGCGTTTGGCGTTTGACGGTCCTGTTGCCACACTCACGATGGATGTAGATGAACAGGGCGGACTCGTCCCGGGCTACGAACTCAAGCTGAACTCCTACGACCTGGGCGTCGACATCGAGCTGTACGACGCCGTGCAGCGGCTGCGCTTCGAGCATCCGGAGGTCGGCACGGTCGTCGTCACCGGCGGCAAGGAGAAGGTGTTCTGTGCGGGAGCGAACATCCGCATGCTCGCCGCTTCCACCCACGCCTGGAAGGTGAACTTCTGCAAGTTCACCAACGAGACCCGCAACGGCATCGAAGACGCCAGCGCGAACTCCGGCCAGACCTACTTGGCCGCGCTCAACGGCACCGCCTCCGGCGGAGGCTACGAACTCGCGCTGGCGTGCGACCACATCATGCTGATCGACGACCGGTCGTCGATGGTCTCGCTACCCGAGCTGCCACTGCTGGGCGTGCTGCCTGGGACCGGCGGCCTGACCCGGGTCGTGGACAAGCGCCACGCGCGCCGCGACCTCGCGGACTACTTCTCCACCAAAGCCGAGGGCGTGGGCGGCAAGCGGGCCGTCCAATGGAAGCTCGTGGACGAGGCGGTGCCCCGCGGCACGTGGGACGAGTCCGTGGCGAGGAGGGCCGCCGAGCTCGCCGCCAAATCCGACCGGCCCGCAGAGGCCGCCGGAATCGCGCTGCCTCCTCTGCAGAAGACCAGGTCGGCGGACCGTATCGGATACCGGTACGTCGAGGCGTCTCTGGACCACGGACGGGGAGTCGCCGAGATCACCCTGCGCGGTCCGGATGCCGAAGCGCCCGCGGACGCTGCCGCCGTTCACGCCCAGGGCTCCGATTTCTGGACGCTGGCGCTTGCGCGCGAGCTGGACGACCTGATCCTCGATCTGCGAGCGAACGAGTCAGGGCTGGGAACCTGGGTCATTCGCACCCGCGGCGATGCCGGACGGGTCCTGTCCTACGACGCCCTGCTGCTCGCGAACGCCGACGACTGGCTGATCCGCGAGATCACGCTCTACCTGAAGAGGACCTTCAAGCGCCTCGACGTGACGAGCCGCAGCCTCATCGCGCTCATCGACCCCGGTAGCTGCTTCGCCGGCTCCCTGCTGGAGCCTGCGCTGGCCGCGGACCGCTCCTTCCAGCTCACCGGCGTCTTCGAGGAGGTCGACCCCGATGCGGAACCGGCGGCGCTCACCGTCGGCCCGATGAACCTGGGCCCGCTGCCGATGGGCAACGGCCTCACCCGTCTCGCCACGCGCTTCTGGGGTGACCCCGAGGCTCTGGCCGCGGCAGAGAAGTCCGAGGGCGTTCCACTCGCGGCCGCTGATGCCGAGCGGCTCGGCCTCGTCACCTTCGCCCCCGACGACATCGACTGGGACGAGGAGGTGCGGATCGCGATCGAGGAGCGCGTGAGCTTCAGCCCGGACGCGCTCACCGGCCTGGAGGCCAACTACCGGTTCGCCGGTCCGGAGACCGTGGAGACCAAGATCTTCGGGCGTCTTTCGGCCTGGCAGAACTGGATCTTCTACCGCCCCAACGCGTCCGGGTCCGAAGGCGCTTTGCGCAAGTACGGCACCGGCCAGCGCGCCGACTTCGACAGGGAGCGAGTCTGACCATGACGATCAGCGCCGACTACTCCGAGAAGATTCCCAACAACGTCGACCTGCACGAGGACCGTCGGCTCCAGCGGGCCCTGGAGTCCTGGCAGCCCAACTTCCTGTCCTGGTGGGACTCCATGGGCCCGACCCTGCCCACCGAGGACGTCTACCTGCGCACGGCGATCAACGTCGGACGCGAAGGCTGGGCGCACTTCGGCCACGTCGCGATGCGCGACTACCGCTGGGGCATCTTCCTCGCTGAACGCGACCCGAACCGGCGCATCGCCTTCGGCCAGCACAAGGGCGAGGCGGCCTGGCAGCAGGTCCCGGGCGAGTACCGCGCCGACCTTCAGCGCCTCATCGTCATCCAGGGCGACACCGAGCCCGCCTCGGTCGAGCAGCAGCGCAACCTCGGGGCCACCGCGCCAAGCCTCTACGATCTGCGCAACCTTTTCCAGGTCAACGTGGAGGAGGGCCGCCACCTGTGGGCGATGGTCTACCTCCTGCACGCCTACTTCGGCCGCGAAGGCCGGGAAGAGGCCGAGGAACTGCTGCACCGCAACTCCGGCAGCGAGGAGTCCCCCCGGATCCTCGGCGCCTTCAACGAGGAGACCCCCGACTGGCTCTCCTTCTTCATGTTCACCTATTTCACCGACCGGGACGGCAAGTACCAGCTCGGCACGCTGAAGGAATCGGCGTTCGACCCGCTCAGCCGCACCTGCGAGTTCATGCTGAAGGAGGAGTCTCACCACATGTTCGTTGGGACGACCGGCATCGACCGGGTGGTCCAGCGGACAGTCGAACTGATGCGCGAGCACGACACCGATGAGGTCATCGGGCACGGCGGCATTCCCCTCGACATCATTCAGAAGTACCTCAACTTCCACTACTCCGTCTCGCTCGACCTCTTCGGTTCCGAGACCTCCACCAACGTCGCCAACTACTTCACCGCTGGGCTCAAAGGCCGCTGGTCGGAGGAACGCCGCTCCGACGACCACAAGCTCACGCAGGAATCGATCCTGGTCGACGCCGTCGTGGACGGTCGAGCAGGCCAGACCGAGGTGGCCGCGCTGGTCGGTCTCAACACGGACCTTCGCCGCGAGTACATCGGCGACTGCCAGAACGGCGTCAACCGCTGGAACCGTATCCTGGAGGACGCCGGGCTCAGCATGCGGTTCCGTCTGCCGCACGTGGCGTTCAACCGGCAGGTCGGCGCGTTCGTCGGCGTTCAGGCCACCCCTGACGGCTCGCTCATCCCCGCCGACGTGTGGGAGCGCGAGAAGGGCAAGTGGCTGCCCACCGAGGTCGACAGGACCTACGTCCGATCCCTGATGCAGCCGGTTTACGAGCGCGGAAAGGTCGCGGCCTGGATCGCGCCGCCCCGCCAAGGAATCAACGGCAAGTCCTTCGATTACGACTACGTCCACCTCGCCTGAAAGTCGAAGGCCGCACATGAGCGCACCCTTCAACGCCTCCGCCTACCTGCTCGACCGGCATGTCGAGCAGGGCGGCGGCGCCCGGCTCGCCCTCACCGGGCCCGGCGGAGACATCACCTACGCCCAGCTCCACGACCGCGTCGTTCGCACCGCGAACGGTCTGCGCGCCGCCGGACTGCTCCCCGAACAGCGCCTGCTGATGTTCATGGCCGATACCCCGGACTTCGCCGCGGTCTTCCTCGCCGCCATGCGGATCGGCGCTGTTCCCGTCCCCGTCTCCACGATGCTCCACGCCGACGGGCTGGCCGACCTGCTGCGTGACTCGAGGGCCGCCTTCCTCGCCATCACCTCCGCCTTCGCCGCGGTCGCCGAGAAAGCCGTGGCAGAGGCACCCGAACTGCATGCGGTGCTGGTGCCCGATGGCGTCTCACTCAGTGCTTCCGTGCCCGTCCATCGACTGACCGACTTGGCCGCGTCCGAACCGGTGGGAAAGCCTTACGACACGCAGGACGACTCGCCGGCGTTCTGGCTCTACACCTCGGGAACGACCGGCATGCCGAAGGCGGCAATGCACCGCCATGCGTCCATCCGCGTGGTGTGCGAGACCTACGGAGACCAGGTCCTCGGGATCCGACCGGACGACCGCTGTCTTTCCGCCGCCAAGGCGTTCTTCGCCTACGGTCTCGGAAACTCCCTGCTGTTCCCGCTCGCCGCGGGTGCGACGGCCATCCTGGAGTCTGCCCCGTCGCGGCCGGATCTGCTGGTCGAGCGTGCCACGCAATACGGAGCGACCCTCTTCTTCGCCGGACCCACGTTCTTCGCGAACATGCTGCGTGCGGACGTTCCGGCTGATGTCCTTTCCGGCGTGCGCCTGACCACCTCGGCCGGCGAACCTCTGCCCGCGCCGCTGTACCAGCGCTGGACCGACCGCTTCGGGATCGAGATCCTGGACGGCATCGGCATGACGGAGATGCTGCACATCTTCCTGTCGAACAGAGAGGGTGCCGTACGCCCCGGCACGACAGGGCAGGCCGTTCCCGGATACGACCTCCGGATCCTGAACGAGCTCGGAGAAGAAGCCGGCGACGACGAGCCCGGAACGCTCTATGTGCGCGGCGAGTCCACCGCGACCGGCTACTGGTCGCGCTATGACGCCTCACGTGAGGTCTTCCAAGGCGAGTGGCTGAAGACCGGGGACACCTACGTCCGCGATGCGGACGGTTACTACACCTGCCTGGGTCGCACCGGCGACATGATCAAGGCCAGTGGGATCTGGGTTTCGCCGGCCGAGGTCGAGACGCGGCTCCTCGACCACCCGGCCGTCGCGCAGGCGGTGGTCGTCGCAGCACTCGACACCGACGATCTAGAGAAGCCGGTCGCGTACGTGGTGGCCGCCTCTCCGGTATCCGAAGACGAGCTGATCTCCTTCTGCAGAGAGGGGCTTCCGTCCTTCAAGCGGCCTCGCCGTGTGGTGTTCGTGGACTCCGTGCCGACGACCGCGACCGGAAAGGTACGCCGCGTGGACCTGCGCGCAGCGGCAGTCGAAGTCCTTCGCACCCCGGAGGAGAACTCATGAGCATGTTCGCCAGCGACCTCGTCGTCATCGGGGCCGGTCCTGTCGGCCTCTACGCCGCTTACTACGCGGGCTTCCGGGGTTTGAGCACGACGGTCGTGGACGCG
Organism: Actinocorallia herbida; assembly: GCF_003751225.1. Lineage (NCBI taxonomy): Bacteria > Bacillati > Actinomycetota > Actinomycetes > Streptosporangiales > Thermomonosporaceae > Actinocorallia > Actinocorallia herbida. The sequence goes on along the minus strand of NZ_RJKE01000001.1, from coordinate 6,171,351 downwards.
CTGCCCGAGGTCGGCGGCCAGATCTCCGCCATGTATCCGGAAAAGCCGATCTACGACATCGCGGGCTTCCCCGCCGTCCTCGGCCGGGATCTGGTCGCAGCGCTGAAGGAGCAGGCCGACCGGTTCTCCCCCGGCTACGTGTTGGGGGAGCGCGCGGACGGCCTCGTACGTGACGACGACGGAGCGCTCACGGTCACCACCGCGGCCGGCACCGCGATCCGGTGCCGGTCCGTGGTGATCAGCGGCGGCATCGGCGCTTTCACGCCTCGCCCACTCCCTGTGGGGGCCGACTGGCACGGACGAGGCCTGTCCTACTTCGTCCCCTCGCTGGAGGCGCACGCCGACCAGGACGTGATCGTCGTCGGAGGTGGAGACAGCGCTTGCGACTGGGCGCTCAGCCTGGCGCCCATCGCTCGGTCGGTCACCCTCGTGCACCGGCGCGGTGCCTTCCGGGCGCATGCCCACAGCGTTGCGCAGGTCATGGCATCCGCCGTTGAGGTCATCACTGACGCGGAGGTCAAGCAGATCGGCGGAACCGGCCAGATCGAACATGTCGAGATCAACGGGCCGGGCGGCTCCATCGTTCGACCCGCCCAGGCAGTGATCGCGGCCTTGGGCTTCACCGCCAATCTCGGTCCCATCCGGCAGTGGGGGATCGACGTGCAGGGAAACCGCCACATCCCTGTCGACACCGCCATGTCCACCAATGTCCCAGGCGTCTTCGCCGCCGGCGACATCACCGACTACCGCGGCAAAGTGCGGTTGATCTCCGTCGGCTTCGGCGAGGCGGCCACGGCCGTCAACAACGCCGCGGTTCTGATCAACCCCGAGGAGGCCTTGTTCCCGGGCCATTCCTCCGACGCGCTACCTGCCCCGGCGTGACCTGAAAGAGGAAAGCACGATGCCGTACGTCATCGCCGCCGCCTGCATCGACGTCATGGACCGCTCCTGCGTCGAGGAGTGCCCCGTCGACTGCATCTACGAGGGGGAGCGCAAGCTCTACATCAACCCTGCCGAATGCATCGACTGTGGGGCCTGCGAGCCCGTCTGCCCGGTCACCGCTATCAGCCAGGACCGGCGGGTGCCTGTTGAACAGAGCGGATTCGTCGCAGACAACGCCCGGTTCTTCGCCGAGCCGCTGCCAGGCCGAGACGAGGCGCTGGGCATGGCGGGCGGAGGCAGCACGCTTGGTCCGCTCGGTGTGGACACCGAATTCGTCACCGCCTACAGGGGGGACTGATGCTCGATGGAATGCCGCTGATCGATGTGCACATGCACGCTGCTCGGCTGCCCACGCTCAAGCCGGCCTGGAAACAGTGGGCCCACGACTTCGGCGACGGCGAGGTACTCGACAAGGTCTACGACGGCGACGGCAGGATCGACCCGAAGCGCTTCGCCGACTACCTCGACGGTGAAGGCGTGGACATCGCGCTGTTGCTGAGCGAGTACAGCCCCAAGGCGACGGGTGTCCAACCGGTCGAGGACCTCCTTCCGCTGACCTCCCATGATCCGGCGCGGATCAAAGCCATCGCGAACATCAATCCGCACCTGCACCATCCGGTCGCTGAGGAACTCCAGCGGCAGCTGGACCTCGGCGCCGTCGCGTGCAAGCTTCACCCCGTCCACGCCGGGGCGGCCGCTAACGACCGGAGCCTGTATCCGGCTTATGAGCTGTGTCAGGCGGCGGGTATTCCGCTTGTCGTCCACTGCGGGACCAGTACCTTTCCAGGATCTAGCAACAAGTTCGCGGACCCTGTGCTTCTGGACGACGTCCTGCGGGACTTCCCGCGTCTGCACATTGCGCTCGCCCACGGCGGGCGCGGTTGGTGGTACGACGCCGCCGCGTTCATGGCGCTGTCGAACGACCATGTGTGGATCGAGCTCTCGGGGCTGCCGCCCTCGCGGCTCAAGGAGTACTACTCCAAGCACAACTGGAACCGCCTCACGCGCAAGATGATCTTCGGTACGGACTGGCCGGGAGTGCCCGGCATCAGCCGCAACGCCCGAGCCGTCGCCGCGCTCTGCCCCGACGCAGAGACCGCCGCTCTGGTTCTGGCAGGGAACGCCGCCCGCGTCTATCACCTTGATTTGGAGAGCTGATGGCGATCTACGCGCTGGGCACGCGTATCCCTGAGATAGATCCGCGGGCCTACGTCCACCCTGACGCCACCGTGATCGGATCGGTCAAGATCCGTGCTGGAGCGTCGATCTGGCCCGGCGCGGTCCTGCGCGGGGACTACGGCTCGATAGAGATCGGAGAGTCCACCTCCATCCAGGATGGGAGCGTCCTGCACACGACCGAGGAATGGCCGACGCTCATCGGTGACCGGTCCGTCATCGGGCACAACGTCCACCTTGAGGGATGTGTGATCGGCGACGACTGCCTGATCGGCTCGGGGTCGATCATCCTGAACCGCGCGCTCGTCGACTCCGGCGGAGCCGTCGGTGCGGCGGCACTCGTGCCGGAGGACGGAAGGGTCCCCGCGGGGCACATCGCGGTGGGCGTGCCGGCTCGGGTGAGGCCCGCGCCTCGCGGCCTGGGGAGTTGGATCAGCGATGCCGTCGCGCTCTACGAGGACAACGCCGAGCGCTACCGGACCGGCCTGCGCCGCCTCGACGAATAGGAAACTCATGCACCAGACCATCGCCGTCGTGGGCGCCGGAACCATGGGCACGGGAATCGCCCAGGTCGCAGCCCTCGCCGGCCATCCCGTACTGCTCATGGACACCGCGCCCGGTGCCGCCGAGCGAGCGGTCGCCCTCATCCGAGAGCAGGTAGCGGCGCTCGTAGAGCGGGGAAAGCTGACTGCGGATCCGGAGACACTGCGCCTTACAGCCGCTGACGATGTCGACGCACTCGCCCCCGCCGACATCGTCATCGAAGCCGTCATCGAGGATCTCGACGTCAAGCGGCGCCTGTTCGCCGAGGTAGAGGCAGTCGTCACGGCGGACTGCGTGCTGGCGAGCAATACCTCCTCCCTCTCGCCCAGCGCCATCGCAGCCGGGGTCGGCCGCCCTGACCGTGTGGTCGGGCTGCACTTCTTCAATCCCGTGCCGAGGATGAGGCTGGTCGAGGTCATTCCAGGGGCCGAGACAACAGAGGCAGTCGTCTCCACCGTGATCGACCTGGTCACAGCGTGGGGCAAGACCGCAGTGCGTGTGGCGCCGACCCCGGGCTTCATCGTCAACCGGATCGCCCGGCCCTATTACGCCGAGGCGTGGAGGCTTCTGGATGAGCGCGCCGCGGCGCCCGAGACCATCGACACGGTGCTTACGGGGGCGGGAGGGTTTCCCCTGGGCCCGTTCGCGCTGATGGACCTGATCGGCCATGACGTCAACGAGTCCGTCACGCGTTCTGTCTGGGAGGCACTCGGCTTCGACGCGCGGTTCACCCCGGCGCCCGCCCAACGGGCCTTGGTCGCGTCGGGGAGACTCGGGCGCAAAAGCGGCCGAGGCGTCTACCGCCATGACGTTGCGCCCCCAGAGCCGGCTCGACCAGCGGACAAGGCGCCGTGCCCCCTTGAAGTCGTCGACAACGGAGCTGCGGATCTGCACGTTCTGCTGGCACGCTCTGGTGTCGCCGTGCTGGACGGCGGGCAGGATGAGCAGACCCTCGTCCTGCCGAGCGGTGCCATCCTCATACGCAGCAAGGGCGTGACCGCTACCGAGCTCGCCGCCGAACACGGCGCTCCGGTGGTTGTAGTGGACCGGACCTTGGATGACGCGACCGCCTCGGCCATCGCGGTGGCGGCCTCTGATTCCTGTCCATCGGCCGCACTCACGGAGGCGACCGGCCTTCTCCAAGCGGCAGGACTGGACGTCTACGTGCTGGACGATATCCCCGGCTTGATCGTGACCAGGACCGTCGCGATGATCGTCAATCTGGCTGTGGAAGTAGTGCAGCAGGGAATCGCGAGCGCCGAGGACGTGGATACGGCCATGCGACTCGGTGCCGGCCACCCGCTGGGCCCGATCGCTTGGGGCGATCGGTGGGGCGCAGGAACGGTGCACGAAGTCCTCGCTGGGCTGCAGCGCTCCTACGGGGACCCACGCTACCGGCCAGGCCCGCTCCTGCGCCGACGCGCCCTCGCCGGAAGGACCCTGGCATGAGCCGCCTGGTTCGCGTCGAACGCGAAGGCTTCTTGTGGTGGATCGGTCTCGACAGGCCGGACAAGCACAACGCGCTGGACCAGGCGATGGTCGCTCAACTGGATGAGGTCCTGACAGAGGCTCGGCGGACCCCGAGCGTCCTTCTCATCCATTCCACGACCCCGGGTGTGTTCGCGGCCGGCGCCGATATCGCCGAGCTACGTGACCGGGATGCCGACGCTGCTCTTCTCGCGATCAACGCGGGGCTCTTCGAACGCCTGGAAGCCCACCGCTGGCCCACCATCGCTCTGATCGATGGCCCTGCCTTGGGTGGCGGCTGCGAACTCGCCATGGCGTGCGACCTTCGGGTGGCCTCGCCGCATGCGGTGTTCGGCCAGCCCGAGCTGTCCCTCGGCATACTCGCTGGCGCCGGTGCCAACTGGCGTCTTCCCCAGCTTGTCGGTCCATCCACCGCTCGACGGATGCTCTTCGCAGGAGCACGCCTGGACGCAGCCGGGGCGCTGCGCGCTGGGCTCGTCGATGAACTCGCCGATGACGGGGCCGACCTGCTCGAACGCGGCAGGACACTCGCCTCCGCCATAGCCAAGAGGTCATGGCGCGCGCTCGAGCTGACGAAGCTGGCCCTTCGCAGTACCCGCCCAGCGACGACCACGTTCGACCTCGCGGCGCAGGCATTGCTGTTCGACAGCGAGGAGAAGCACACCCGGATGACCGATTTCCTGGAGCGGAGAAGACGATGACGCAGGCACTGCGCAGCTACAGCGAAGACCGATGGCAGGAGGGCTCGGGCGAGCCCCGGCCTCTGCTGGACGCCGCCACAGGGGACGAGGTCGCCCTGTTGCCTTCCGCCGGACCCGATCCCGCGGCAATGCTCGCCTACGCCCGCACACACGGCGGACCCGCGCTGCGTGCGCTCACTTTCACGCAACGCGCCTCGGTGCTGAAGGTCCTGGCCAAACACCTGAGCGGTCACCTGGATGAGTTCGCTGCGCTCAGCGCTCGGACAGGAGCGACCCGCCGCGACACCGCAGTGGATGTCGATGGAGGGATCGGCACGCTGGCCGTCTACGCGAGCAAGGGCGCGCGTGAGCTTCCGGATTCCACGGTCCTTGCCGATGGGCCGGTAGAGCCGCTCAGCAGAGGCGGACTGTTCGCAGGCCGACATGTGCTGACCGCGCGTCTCGGCACCGCCGTGCAGATCAACGCCTACAACTTCCCCGTCTGGGGAATGCTGGAAAAGTTCGCGCCGGCCTTCCTCGCCGGCATGCCCTCCGTGGTGAAGCCCGCTGGTCCGACGGCTTACCTCACCGAACTCGTCGTGCGCCGGATCATCGAGTCGGGACTGCTCCCCGAAGGCGCCTTGTCTCTGCTCTGCGCGGGCCCGGCCGGGCTTCTGGAAGCTCTCACCGAGCAGGACACCCTTGCCTTCACCGGATCGGCCGCGACCGCCCTGAAGCTGCGAACGCATCCTGCGGTCGCGGGCCGCGCCGTACCGTTCAACGCGGAGGCGGACTCGCTCAACTGCTCCATCCTCGGCCCGGATGTAGCCCCCGGCGATCCCGAATTCACGCTCTTCGTGGACCAGGTCGCCGAGGAAATGACAGTGAAGGCCGGCCAGAAGTGCACCGCGATCCGGCGAATCCTCGTACCCGAGGATCTGGAGGTTGCGGTGACCGACGCACTCGTCGCACGGTTGGCCGAGGTGGTCGTGGGGCATCCCGCAGCGGAGGGCGTCACCATGGGCCCGCTGGTCGGCCTGGCGCAGCGGGACGAGGTTCGCGCGGCCGTCGCCCGGCTCGCGTCGGAGGCCGTACCGGTTTTCGGAGATCCCGATGTGGTGGAGGTCCGCGGAGCTGATCTTGCTCATGGCGCGTTTATGTCTCCGCTGCTGCTGCGCGCGGACTCGGCAGCGCGTGCACCCCACGAGGTCGAGGCGTTCGGTCCGGTGAGCACCCTGCTGACCTACCGAACGGTGGCCGAAGCCGGAGAAATCGCGGCACGCGGGGGCGGGAGTCTCGCCGGCTCGATCGTGACCGCCGACCAAGGTATCGCGGGCGGACTGGTCACCGCCCTCGCTCCCTGGCACGGAAGGCTGCTCGTCCTGAACCGGAACAACGCCGCCGAATCCACCGGCCACGGAGTGGCGATGCCCCAACTCGTCCACGGAGGCCCGGGAAGGGCAGGAGGGGGCGAGGAACTCGGTGGCCTGAGAGCCGTCCGGCATTATCTTCGGCGTACGGCTGTCCAGGGGCATCCAGACTTCCTGGCCACACTTGCATGAAGCCCGCCCGGTCGCGTGATCCAGGCACGCCTCTCCCTATCCTGGTGCGATCGCGGAACAAGGAGTGTCATCCCCGGCCATGAGCCCAGACGAAGAGATCACGGCTGTCCCTTCCCTCAGCCGTCGCCAGCAGACCGGAGTGAGCAGCGTCCGATCCGTTCTGCTGACGGTTTTCGGCGAGTACGTCCTGCCGCGCGGAAGCACCGCCTGGACCTCGACGCTCCTGCATGTGTTGGCAGGCCTCAACATTGAGGAGAAGGCCGCACGGCAGGCCCTCAACCGGATGGCGGCCAACGGCTGGATCGTGGCGGAGAAGTCGGGCCGACGAGTGCGGTGGGGACTCACCGACCACGGCCGGGCTCTGCTGGCCGAAGGGGCGGAGCGGATCTACTCCTTCGGCCGGGACCGGGAGACCTGGGACGGTCGATGGCTGGTTCTGCTGGCCAGCGTTCCCGAGAGCAAGCGCGAGCTGCGGCACCAGTTGCGGAACGGTCTCACCTGGGCCGGGATGGGCAGCCCGGCGCAGGGAGTGTGGGTCACTCCTCACGCCGACCGCGAGGCCGAGGTCACACAGATTGTTGAGAATCTCGGCCTTGCGGACTCTGTCTCGTCGTTCTGCGGCCCGTTCGCCGCGATGGGCTCAGAGCGCTCGATGGTCAACGAGGCATGGCACCTGGACGAGTTGGCAAAGGAGTACGAGGAGTTCCTCGCTGAGTTCGCGGGTCTGCGCCCCACCGAAGGGGACGGCACTCTCCTGGCCCAGGTGCGCCTGGTGGACTCCTGGCGCCGCTTCCCCCGGCTCGACCCAAGGCTTCCTCCGGACCTCCTGCCCCCGCACTGGATAGGCCTCCGTGCGGCGAACGTCTTCGAGGACCTGCATGATCGCTGGCACCAAGCCGCCCAGGCTCGGTGGTCAGAACTCGCCGACGACTGAAGCTCCAGACAGGTCTTCTCACCGCGAATCGGTGAGGAGGCCTGTCTCGAATATCAGATCGTAGAGTTGCCGAATCTGCTCTCTAAAGATTCTGCGAGCCTTGGGATCGTCCGGCCGGAGGCGCGCTCCATCCCGGGTCAGCACGCCGCCGAAGAGGAATCCCTGCACGCACCAGATGACCGAGTTCATCAGCAGCTGATAGCCGGGCTGGAGTGCAACCTCTGGTCCGACGACCGCGGCGATTCGATTGATGAACTCGTTCCAGCGATCCTCGACCTCAGGTAGGTCGGCGGCATCTCTGAGCCCGCGATGCTGCAAGAGTGCCAGAACATCGGGATGGTCGATGTGGTACTCCATGATCTGTTCAAGATCTCGTCGAAGGTCGCCGCCGCCCTCCTCTCGAGCGCTTGCGATCTTCTCGAGAAGCCTGTTTCTGGACTGGTTGAAATCTTCAATGACCGAGCGATAGATCCCGGGCTTTCCACCGAGTGCCCGCACCTCATGCGGAGTCTCTCCTGCGGCGTCTGCAATCATCTGCACCGAGACAGCGTCGTAGCCCAGTTCGGCGAACAGTCGCAGCGCGACCCGCTCGACTTCCCCTAGTCGAGGGTCTGAGCCAGTGGAGTCGCCTCTCATACGACCAACTTAAATCCACTCCCGATCATCGGGTTCCCAAGAGGCGTACAACATCCGACAAGATCATGTGTTGGGACTGTTCCGCGAAGGGTGTGACTCAGAGAATCTGAGGAGACACTGTGAGCGAGGATTCCCCTGAGATCGTGGAGGCCGGTCTGTCCGGTTCGCGGCAGGACAAGCAGAAGCAGCAGTCGGAGGAGCGGGCGCTGGTGGGCCGGCTGGTCGAGGCGGCCCAGGCCGAAGGGCGGGAACTCGTCGGCCGGGACGGGATGCTGGCGGGGCTGGTCAAGCTCGTGCTGGAGACCGCGTTGCAGGGCGAGATGGACGCCCATCTCGGCCGCGGCCACGGCGAGATCACCGACCCTGGCGAAACGGTCAACCACCGCAACGGAGCCCGGCCCAAAACGGTCGTCACCGATGTCGGGCCGGTCGAGATCCAGGTGCCGCGGGACCGGGACGCCTCGTTCGAGCCGAAGATCGTCCGCAAGCGCCAGCGGCGGCTCGGCGGGGTCGACGACATGGTCCTGTCTCTTTCGGCCAAAGGCCTCACCCACGGAGAAATCTCCGCTCACCTCGCCGAGATCTATGGGGCGGAAGTGTCGAAAGCGACCATCACGACGATCACCGACCGTGTTCTTGAAGGTATGGGCGAATGGCAGAGCCGGCCCCTCGATGCGGTTTATGCCGTTCTGTTCATCGATGCCATTCACGTGAAGATCCGGGACGGGAAAGTCGCGAACCGGCCGATCTACTGGCGCGTCACGCAACCTTGCTGGGGTAACTGGTCCAGGAGCGGATCGGGGAGCTGGCGGCGAAGCTGGTCTTGGGGCGTGCGTGCTGGTTGTGCCAGCGGATGTAGGCGGCGATCGCGGTGTTCTGCTCTTCGTGGCTGCGGTGGTCGGTGCCGTTGAGGGCGAAGTAGCGCAGGGCGGCGAACTCGGATTCGATCCAGTTCAGCCAGGAGCCGTAGGTCGGCAGGAAAACCAGCTCGACGTCGTTGGCGGTCGCCCATGTCCTGACCTCGGGGTGTTTGTGGGGCGAGTAGTTGTCGCAGATCACGTGCAGGCGCTGGCCGGGCCATCGTGCGCGCAAGGACTTGAGGAAGGACAGGAACTCCCGCCATCGCTTCCGGTGCCGGATCCGGTAGTAGATCCTGCCGGTGGCCAGGTCGAGTGCGCCGAGCATGTGCCGGACCCCGTCGTTGCGGTTGAACGTGGCACGCAGCCGGGCCGGATGCCCGGCGGGCCGCCAGGTCTTGCCCTTGCGCGGCATCAGGTTGAGGGGCCCGAACTCGTCCACGCAGATCACCCGCCCGCCCTGCGGCGGGGTGTCGTAGAGGGCCAGAACGGCATGCATCTTGGCGATGAAATCCGGATCGTTGCTGCTCTTCCAGGTCGTGGTGGTCTGCCACGACACCCCGCCGGCCTTCAGGATCCGCCGCAGGTGCTCAACGCTGAGCGACGTGACCAGCCCGATGTTCTCCAGGTGGGCGGCGAGCTTGGCCAGGCTCCACGTGGAGAACGCGGTGATGCCCCACTCGGAGGGGGTCGTCCGGGCGATCAGGCAGATGCGCTCACGCACCCACTCACCGATCCGTCTCGGACGGCCCCCGCTCCATTTTGGGTCCAGCGCGTCGAACCCCCGCTCGTTGAACGCATGCACCACCGAGCGGACATAGTCGTCGCTCACCTGCATCAACGACCGGATCGCAGCCGCCGATTGGCCTTGGGCGGACATCAGGACCACGATCGCCCGCCGCAGCTTCACCGGGTCCTTCGCCGACCGGGTGATCCGCTGAAGCCTCCGGCCCTCCTCCATCGACAACGCACGCACGAACACCTCGGGCTTACGCGCCACGACCACCTCCCAGAACAGGCCTGGGACAAGGCTCCCGCGCCCACCCGCAGAGATCAAATAGCCCAGGAACGTTCAGGGACGAGCCACTACCTCGTCATCGGTGTCACCGCCGACGGGTTCCGGGACATTCTCGGCATCTGGGCCGGCGACGGAGGAGAAGGCGCCAAATTCTGGGCGCACGTCCTGACCGAACTCAAGAACCGCGGCGTGAAAGACGTGCTCATGGCCGTCTGCGACGGGCTCAAGGGCCTGCCGGAGGCGATCAACGGCACCTGGCCGCAGACCGTCGTGCAGACGTGCATCGTCCACCTGCTGCGGCACACGTTCCGCTACGTGCCTCGCCAGCACTGGCCCAGGCTCGCCGAAGCACTCAAACCCGTCTACACCGCCCCGACCGAGGCCGCCGCCCTCGAGCGCTGGTGCGAAGTCGCCGACACCTGGGGCGGCCGCTACCCGGCAATCGTCCGATTGTGGGACAACGCCTGGCCCGAATTCGTACCTTTCCTCGCCTTCGACATCGAGATCCGAAAAGTCATCTGCTCGACGAACGCCATCGAATCGGTCAACGCCCGTATCCGCCGGGCCGTCCGCGCCCGAGGCCATTTCCCCAACGAGCAGTCCGCCCTGAAATGCGTCTATCTGGCGCTGATGAGCCTGGACCCGACCGGCACCGGCCAGGCCCGCTGGGGACGCCGCTGGAAAGCCGCCCTGGGCGCCTTCGACCTCGCCTTCGACGGCCGCCTCACCCGCAACCATCACTGAACAGCAACAACAACCTGTCCCACCATTCGCTAAACAGACCCGGTGCTGTGGTTCGAGCGGATGTGGGTGGGCCTGACCCCGGAGGACCCGCGGTACCGGCCGACGGTGGACGGCGGCCTCTGCCTGGAATTTCATTCCGGTGTCCCGCTGCGGATGCCGGAGGAGACCTTCTCCACCCCGTTCCCCGAGCCGAAGGACCCCGCGCCGGGCGAGATGATCCGCATCGTCTCCCGGTCGGTGCTCGTCCGCGACCTCGATGCCACCCTCCGCCTGCTGTCCACCAACCTGGACTGGGAGCCGGTGGGCTCGGTGGAGTTCCTTCCGGAGGAGGGCGTCCGGCGGGCCCGGCTCGGCTTCGCTCTCGGGCACAGCGCCACCGTCGACCTCATCCAGCCGACCCGCTGGAACTGCGACGCCGGCCGGTATCTGTACACCTGGGGTCCCGGCCCCTACTCCATCCAGATCGCGGTCAACGGCCTGGAGGCCAAGAGCGAGGACCTCAAGGCCCGCGGGACCGGCTTCTCCTGGGTGCCGGACGGCACGGTCGCCGAAGGCCGCCGCCTCCGGGTGGATCCGCGCGACCTCGACGGAACCCTGATCGAGTTCACTGCGTGGGAGCCCGCGACGGCCAGCGTCGGCTGACGGAGCCTCCGGGCCCCGCGCTGGTCGGTCAGGCGGAGCCCGGCTCGGGTTTGGCCCTCAGCGGCCCCGCATGGGGCTGTCCGGAAACGGGGGTGCTGCCTGGCTGCGCCAACGTGTTCTCCCTGGGTAGACGGGCGCGTCTTGACGCGTCCCTTAAGCGATATCTATAGTACAAAAACTGTTAAATCTGTTTAACTGCGACGGGAGAGTGGGATGCCTCTTCAGGACCACATGAAGCTGATCTCGGTTGATGACCACCTGATCGAGCACCCGCGGGTGTGGGAGGACCGGCTGTCGGCCAAGGACCGCGAGGCCGGGCCCCGGATCATCGAGAACGAGAAGGGCCACCAGGTCTGGACGTACGAGGGCCGCATCTACCCGGCTATCGGGCTCAACGCGGTGGCGGGCAAGGATCCGCGGGAGTGGGGCTGGGATCCGGTCCGCTACGACCAGATGATGCCCGGCTGCTACGACCCCGCCGAGCGCCTCAAGGACATGGATGTGGACGGCGTTTACGCCGCGCTGTGCTTCCCCTCCTTCCCGAGGTTCGCCGGCACGCTGTTCCTGGAGGGCGAGGACAAGGGCCTCGCGCTGCGCTGCGTCCAGGCGTACAACGACTTCATCCTCGACGAGTGGAGCGCCGTCGACCGCGACCGGCTGATCCCGCAGGTGATCCTGCCGGTCTGGGACGTCGAGGCGAGCGTCGCGGAGTTGCGCCGGACCGTCGGACTGGGCGCCAAGGGCGTCAGCTTCATCGAGAGCCCCGCGCCTCTTGGGCTCCCGTCTTTCCACACCGACCACTGGGACCCGCTGTTCAGCGCGGTCGAAGAGGTCGACGTGCCCTTGTCCCTGCACTTCGGGACGTCCGGAACCCGCCCGTTCACCGCCCCTGATGCCCCCGAGGCGACGTTCATCTCGCTGATGGGCCTCAACTCGATGAAGGCCCTGGTCGACCTGTGCTTCTCCCCGGTCTTCCACCGGCACCCGAAGCTGCGCGTCTCCCTGGCCGAGGGCGGTATCGGCTGGATGCCCTACCTCCTGGAGCGCGCCGACCACACGTGGGAGCGCCAGCGCTTCTGGCAGGACATCAACCAGGAGGTCCGTCCCTCCGAGTTGTTCCGGCGCAACATCTGGGGCTGCTTCATCGTCGACGGCGTCGGCGTGGACCTGCGCCACTCGATCGGCATCGACCGGATCATGTGGGAGGCGGACTTCCCGCACTCCGACTCCATGTGGCCGAACAGCAGGAAGATCCTCGCCGAGGCCATGGCGGATGTGCCCGACGCCGAGGCGCAGGCCATCGCCGAGTTGAACGCGCGCCACGTCTTCCGGCTGGAGAACTGAGCATGGCCGGCGACGCCGAGCACGACCCGCTCGCCGACGAAGCGGACCTTTTGACGATCAAGGAGGCCCGCGCCCGGGTGGTCGATGAGATCCGCGAGACGGAGCGGCTCCTGGAGACCTCGGCGGGTCCGCGGAGGGAAAGCCTCAACCGTCGCCTGGAAGCGCTCAAGAGAGCCGACGCGCGCTTCACCCGCACGGATGGCGGGGCGTGAAAAGGCTGGGAACCCCGTACAGGTGGTCATGATCGAAAGGCTGGACGGTATGGAACGCATGGTCTTCGCTGAGGAGCACGAGGACTTCCGGGAGGTCGTCGCCCGCTTCTACCGCGAGGAGATCGTCCCCGAGTACGCGGCCTGGGAGGCCGCCGGGGCACCGCCGCGGGACTTCTGGCGGCGGGCGGGCGAACTCGGCCTGCTCGGTCTGCAGATCCCGGAGGAGTACGGCGGCAGCGGTGCGGAGACGTTCCTGCTCAACGTGATCCTCACCGAGGAGTGCCAGGCGGCGGGGGTGGCGCTGGGCGGGCTGCGGGTGCACACCGACATCTGCATGCCGTACTTCCTGCGCTACTGCACCGAGGAGCAGCGCAAGCGGTGGATGCCGCGCCTGGTGTCGGGTGAGGCGGTCGCGGCGCTGGCGATGTCGGAGCCCGGCGCGGGATCGGACGTCAAGTCGCTCACCACCCGGGCCGTCCGCGAAGGCGACCACTACGTCGTCAACGGGGCGAAGACCTTCATCTCGAACGGCTCGTCCGCCGACCTGGTGATCACTGCGGTGCGGACGGGCGCGGAGGGGACCCGCGAGGGCATCAGCCTCCTGGTCATCGAGGCTGACACGCCCGGATTCCACCGGGGCCGCAATCTGCCGAAGCTGGGGCTCAAGGCACAGGACCTGACGGAACTGTCCTTCACCGACGTTCGAGTGCCTGCCGAGAACCTGCTCGGAGAGGAGGGCCGCGGCTTTGAGTACCTGACGGCGAACCTGGCGCAGGAGCGGTTGTCGATCGCGGTGAACAGCCAGGCCGCGGCGGCGCAGGCATTGCGCACGACACTGGATTATGTGCGCGAGCGCAAGGCATTCGGCACCACGGTGGGGGCTTTCCAGAACACCAAGTTCGAGCTGGCCGCGTGCGCTACCGAGGTGGAGGCGGGGCAGGCCCTGCTCGACCGCGCGCTCCTGCTCCACGAACAGGGACGGCTCACCGGCCACGATGCGGCGAAGGTGAAGCTCTACTGCACCGAACTCCAGGGGCGGGTCGTCGACCGCTGCCTGCAACTGCACGGCGGCTACGGCTACATGCTGGAGTATCCGATCACCCGCGCCTACGCCGACGCACGTGTCTCCCGCATCTACGCGGGGTCGAGCGAGGTGATGAAGGTGATCATCGCCAAGTCGATGGGTCTGTGAACCGCGCGGTCAGCCGGCGGCACGCTTCCGGCCCGGCTTGGCCGCGGGGGCTGAGGCCGCCGTCATGGACTGCCACATGACGGCGACGCGCTTGGCGGTCTCCTCCGAGCCGGTGGTGGGGATCAAGTAGACCGACAGCACCAGCCGGATGAAGACCTCCGCGAGCTGCCGCTTGGTCATGGACCCGTCGCGGATGGGCGGCGCGTCGCGCAGCACCGGGTCGAGGAGATCGGTGACGAGGCTGAGCAGCATCCCGACCTGCCGGGTGAGGAGCTCCAGCGCGAACGCCGGCTCGGCCTCGATGAGCTGCATCGTCGCAGGGTGCTCGGTTCGGTAGTCGAGCATCGCCTGGAGGACGACCTCAAGGCGGGCCGCCGGTTCGGGGTTCGTGTCCACCGCGGTGACCAGCGTGTCGCGGATGGCGCGTTCCACGTGGTCGCCGACGGCTTCGAGTACCTGCTCCTTGCTCTTGAAGTAGCGGTACAGGCTGCCCCGGGAGATGCCGGCCTCTTCGCAGATGTCGCTCATCGAGAACTTGCGCACGCCATAACGGGCGACGGCGCGCATGGCACCCTCGATGATCTTGTCTGACATCCCGGTGCTTGAGGTCACTGATCAACAGTACCATCATTATCTGTAGATACTGTGCATTCCTGCTGTGATGAGCGTCAAAGCATTTCAATGGATTCGACGAATTGTGTCAATTATGTGTCGCTCCTCTTGGATCCTGTCCGAATGCTGGGACGTGGCGAGCGTACGGTCCGGCGGATGATGCGGGACTCGGCTGGCGAGGTTCAGGCCAGGCGGCGCGACCCGCCTGTGAACTGGGTGATCTCGGCCTGGCTTTCCCCGGTCTCCTCGTCCGCACCATGAACGGAGAGCGCGGCGCCGTTGAGGAAGTCCCAGACGGCGGCGACGCGCCGGGGGAGCTGTTTGGTTCGGGTGGCCGGGACGAGGAAGGCGGCAAGTCCGATGCGGTACACGAGCTCGGCCAGTTCGGGACCGGTGATGACCCGGGCGCGTACGACCGCGGCCTCATCGATGACCGGCTCCAGCAGATCGGCCATGATGCGAACCGTGTCGGGGAGGCAGCTGTGCAGGAAGGTCAGCCCCAGGTCCTGGTCGAGCCGGATGATCTCCAGCGCCTCTGGACACGCCTCCCCGTAGCCCACGATCGAGTCCATGACGACGCGCAGCCGGTCGGCGGCCCGC
The DNA here is from genome assembly GCF_003751225.1 of Actinocorallia herbida. Taxonomy (NCBI): domain Bacteria; kingdom Bacillati; phylum Actinomycetota; class Actinomycetes; order Streptosporangiales; family Thermomonosporaceae; genus Actinocorallia; species Actinocorallia herbida. The sequence goes on along the minus strand of NZ_RJKE01000001.1, from coordinate 6,156,169 downwards.
GGTCGCGCCGCCACGGCGGCGCGCATGTGCTGCTCCCACCGGTGGAGCGCGTGGTTCGTGAGTGATCCGAGGACGTGGTCCTTCGAGGGGAAGTACCGGTAAACGGTGCCGCGGGAGACGCCGGCACTCTCGCTGATGTCGCTCATGGACATCTTCCGGATGCCTTTGCGGGCGGCGACGCGCATGGCCCCGTCCAGGATGCGGACGACGGTGTCGGCGTCGCCCCGCGGGGTCGTGCTCGGTGGGGTGGGCATGCCCTCGTCCCTTCGACGTCCGGCTGCTCAATCGAGTCTTGAACAGTTTAGACGGTATCTGTTGGTTTTTGCCGCCTTCGGCGATAGTAGGGCAGCGGCGGGCATGGTCGGAAGGGGTGTGGGAGTGGCGTGCTCCAACTCACCCATCGGTGGAGCTTCCCGGAGTTCGGCTGCGCTGAAGGGTGCACGCAGCCATCTCATCTAGACGAATTATACATTTTATGTGTAATCTGTTCCTCATTGCATGATCGTCGATCGTCGTGAAAGGAAGGCCGATGAGGTCTGCCCGTGTACACCGCCATGGCTCTCCGGACGAGGTCGTGGTCGAAGACGTCGCTCCCGCGCCCCTGAACGGGTCCGCCCAGGCGAGGGTGCGGGTGCACGCCGCGGCGGTGAACTTCCCGGACGTGCTCGTCATGGCCGGCAAATACCAGGTCTCGGTCCCGGTGCCCTACACACCGGGCTGTGAGTTCGCCGGAGTGGTCACCGCGGCCGCGCCTGACGGGTCGGGTCCGGCCGTCGGCGACGCGGTCATCGGTTTGGTAACGCACGGGGCGTTCGCCGAGGAGATCGTCATCGACTCCGCGCGCCTGACCCGGATCCCGGCCGGGCTCGGCTGGCACAGGGCCGCGGCCTTCGGAGTCACCTATACGACCGCCTACCACGCGCTGCGCACCGTGGCCGGCGTCAGCCCGGGCGAATGGGTCGTCGTCCTCGGCGCCGCGGGCGGGGTCGGCCTGGCCGCCGTGGACGTCGCGCGCGCCATGGGCGCCCGTGTGCTGGCCGCCGCGGGCGGCGAGGACCGGCTGGAACTCTGCCGTGCCAAGGGCGCGGAGGCGTGCGTGGACTACCGGACCGAGGACCTCAAGACCAGGATCCGCGAGCTGACCGGAGATCGCGCCGCCGTCGTCGTGGACCCCGTCGGCGGCCCCTATTCAGAACCCGCTCTGCGGGCGCTCACCCCGGGCGGCCGTTTCGTCGTCGTGGGTTTCGCGGCGGGGGAGATCCCGCGCATCCCGCTGAACCTGGTCCTGCTGAAGGGCGTGACCATCGCGGGGGTGGAGAACCGCACCATCCTGGAGCGGATGCCCGAAGTGGCGCCGGCGCACCGGGCCGAGGTGCTGCGCATGCTCGTGGACGGGCGGATCGACCCGCACGTGGCCGCCGTCTACCCGTTGGAGAAGGTCGCGGACGGACTTCGCGACGTCGCCGAGCGGCGGGCCGCAGGAAAGATCATCATCGAGATGGCGCCGTGACCGGCGGAGGAGGACCCATGGGGGACCTGAAAGTGGACCAGGTGCTCGTCGAGACCACAGGCGGCATCATGACCATCACCATCGAGCGCCCCGCGGTGCGCAACGCGATCGACCACCGGACCGCGGTGTCGATCGGGGAGGCCCTGGACGAGCTCGACGCCGACCCGAACCTGGCGGTCGCGGTCGTCACCGGCGCCGGCGGGACCTTCTGCGCGGGTATGGACCTGAAGGCATTCGCCGGCGGGCAGCCGCTGCCGCGCACCGAACGCGGCTTCGCGGGCATCGCCGCCCGGCCGCCGCGCACCCCGATCATCGCCGCGGTGGAGGGCTACGCGCTCGGCGGCGGTTGCGAGCTGGCGCTCGCGTGCGACCTGGTGGTGGCCTCCCGGAACGCCGTCTTCGGGCTGCCGGAGGTGAAGCGCGGGCTCACTGCGGGCGCGGGCGGCCTGTTCCGGCTCCCGCGTCGTATCCCTTACCACGTCGCGATGGAGTTGATCCTCACCGGACAGCCGTTCGGCGCCGAACGGGCCGAGCACCTTGGCCTGGTCAACCGGCTCACCGAGCCCGGCGGCGCGCTGGCCGACGCGCTGGCGCTGGCCGGGACCATTGCCGAGAACGGGCCGCTGGCGGTCGCCGCGTCCAAGCGCGTCGTGGTCGAGTCCCAGGACTGGCCGCAGGCCGAGGCGTTCGAGCGGCAGGCCCCGATCCTCGACCCGGTGCGCGAGTCCGAGGACGCGCTCGAAGGCGCGCAGGCCTTCGCCGAGAAGCGGCGCCCGGTCTGGAGGGGCCGGTGAGCACAGCACTGGTGCCCCGCGCCGTCCGGCTGGGCCCGCAGGAGGAACAGCTCCGGGCCGAGGTACGGGCCTTCGTCGCCGAGGAGCTGGCCGCCGGGACCTTCCGGCCCCGCTCCGACAGCTGGCTGACCGGCTGGGACGAGGCGTTCAGCCGCAGGCTGGGCGAGCGTGGCTGGCTCGGCATGACCGTGCCCCGTGCTTACGGCGGACATGACCGGACGGCGCTGGAACGCTACGTCGTCACCGAGGAGCTGCTGGCCGCGGGCGCCCCCGTCGCCGCGCACTGGATCGCCGACCGGCAGACGGCGCCGGCCCTGCTCCACTTCGGCACCGAGGCGCTCAAGACCCGGTATCTGCCGGGCATCGCCGCGGGCACGTGCTTCTTCGCCATTGGCCTCAGCGAGCCGGACGCGGGATCGGATCTGGCCGCGGTCCGCACGCGAGCCGTTCGCGCAGAGGGCGGCTGGCGGCTCACCGGGACCAAGGTGTGGACGAGCGGCGCCCACCACGCACATGCCTTCGCCGTCCTCGCGCGCAGCTCCCCCGCGGAAGGCCGGGACCGCAAGAGCGGGCTCTCACAGTTCGTCGTCGACCTGAGGTCGCCCGGAGTGACGATCCGGCCCATCCGGCTCATCAACGGCGCCCACCACTTCAACGAGGTGGTGCTCGACGACGTCTTCGTGCCCGACGAGATGGTGCTCGGCGTCATCGGCCAAGGCTGGAATCAGGCCACCTCGGAGCTGGCCTTCGAGCGCAGCGGCCCGGAGCGGTACCTTTCGACATTCCCACTGCTCACCGCACTGGTGGGCGCGTTGGCGGACGCGGGGACGGGCCGGGCCGAGCTCGGTCGACTCGTCTCGCGGGTCTGGACGGTCCGGCGCCTGTCCATCTCCGTGGCCGCGGCGCTGGACCGCGGCGAGGTGCCTGAGGTGGCCGCGGCCCTGGTGAAGGACCTCGGCACACGGCTGGAACAAGAGATCATCGACGCCGCGCGGCTGCTCGTCGACGCGCGCCCCGATCCGGGCGCCACCGACGGGCTGCCGCGGCTCCTGGCCGACGCCGTCCTCATGTCGCCCGGCTTCACCCTGCGCGGCGGCACCAATGAGATTCTGCGCGGCGTCGTCGCGCGAGCGATGGGGATGAGATGACCGACGAGCTTCGGCTGCTCGCCGATACATGTGATGACCTGTTCGCCGAGCACGCGACCGGGGGAAATGCGCTCTGGAAGGCGTTGGAGGGCTCCGGGCTCACCCTCGTGTCGGTGGCGGAGGAGGCCGGGGGCGCGGGAGGGACGCTCAGAGAGGCGGCCGTGATCGCCGCGGCGGCGGGTGAGCACGCGGCGGACGTTCCGGTGGGGGAGACCGCGCTGCTGGGGGGCTGGCTCTGCGCGCTCGCCGGGCTCCCGCTGCCGGCCGGGCCACTGACGGCCGAGCTGGCGCGGTTCGACGTGCGCCGGGAGGGTGCGGGCCTGCGGGTGCGGGGAGAGCTGGCGGCGGTGCCGTGGGGACGCGCGGCGCGGACGCTGGCGCTGGTGGACACAGGTGAAGGGTCGGTGGTCGTGTCCCTGCGGCCGGACCGCGATCTCGTGCGTGAGGGGATGAACCTGGCGGGCGAACCGCGGGACGATCTGCGCGTCGACGCGCTGGTGTCGGCTGAGGAGATCGGCACCGTCCCGGGCGGGGCGGTGGTCGAACTGCGGCGCAGGCGGGCGCTGCTGCGGACGGTGCTCACCGCCGGTGCCGCGCGGAGGGTTCTCGCGCTCACCCTGCGGCATGCCGCCGAGCGCGAGCAGTTCGGCCGTCCGCTGTCCCGGTTCCAGGCCGTGCAGCAGCAGGTCGCCGAGCTCGCCGCGGAGAGCGCGGCCATCGGGGCGGCGGCCGACGCGGCGGTCGAGGTCTGCGCCGCCGAGGGCTCCGCGAGCGCTCTGGCGGGGACGGCGGTGGCAGCGGCGAAGGTCCAGGCGGCGAGAGGATCGGGCGTCATCGCACGGATCGCCCACCAGGTGCACGGGGCGATCGGGTTCACCGACGAGCACGTGCTCGGACGCCTCACCACCCGGCTGTGGTCCTGGCGCGACGAGGCGGGCACCGAGGCCGCCTGGGCCGCTGAACTGGGCGAGTCGGTCGTGGCCGCCGGGCCCGGAGGGGCGTGGAGCCTCCTTACCCAAGGAGGCTGACCGTGTGAGGGCGGGGCAGGAGCGTGCGCTCCCGCCCCGCCTTCGCCATGACTCAGGCGGATTCCGGTTCGCTGATCCGGCATCCCTCGGCGTCGTAGCGGTAGATCCCGTGCCCGGTCTTGCGGCCCAGCCGTCCGGCGGCGACCAGGTTCCGCAGGGTGACGGTCGGCTTGAAGCGCTCGCCGAGCGTCTGCTCCAGCGAGGTGAGGATCTTCAGATAGGTGTCGAGGCCGTTGAAGTCGCCGAGCTCCAGCGGGCCCATGGGGAAGTTGAGGCCGAGCCTCAGTGCCCGGTCGATGTCCTCGGCGTCTGCGACGCCCTCCTCCAGCATACGCAGGCACTCCAGGCGGACGATCGCGCTGATGCGGGAGGTCAGGAAACCAGGGCTGTCCTTGCGGCAGACGACGGTCTCCTTTCCGAGGCCGCGCCCGAACTCCACGGCGCGCTGGATCGTCCGTTCGTCGGTCGTGACGCCTTGGACGATCTCGACGAGCCGCATGAGAACGGGCGGGTTGAAGAAGTGCAGCCCGACGACCCGGCCGGTGTCTCCGGGGATCGCGGCTCCGATGGCGGTGATGGACAACTGCGAGGTGTTGGTGCCCAGGAGCGCGTCCGGGGCTGCCACCTTGACCACCTCGCGGAACACGTCGCGCTTCACTTCAAGATCCTCCACGACCGTCTCGACGACCACGTCGGCGCCGGCCGCGCCCGCTGCCAGGTCCGTGCCCGGGTGCAGGCGGCGCCGCACGGCTTCGGCCTCCGCGGCGCTCAGCGTGCCCTTGGCCGTGAACCGCTCAAGGCTCGCCCGGGTGGCGGCTTCGGCGCGAGCCAGCTGTTCAGACGAGGTGTCGATCAGCGAGGTCTCGTGCCCGGCCGTGGCGCACACCTGCGCGATGCCCGCGCCCATGGTTCCCGCCCCGATGACTGCGACCTTCATGGTTCTCCTCCTGAAGCAGGACAGTGGTTGAACAATTTAGATTATATCTGTTTAATTAGTCTCATTGAAGACTAGGCTGGGCTCATGCCTGCCATCGACCCGGTTCCGCACCGGCACCTGCGTCCGGTTCTGCGCGAGCAGATCGAGGCCGCGCGCGCGTCCCGCGCGCTGAGCAGCGATCTCGCCGTCCGCATCTGGGCGCACCGGCCCGAGCTCGCCGAAGCCCAGCTGGCCCTCCTGCGCGCGCTGCACGAGCGCCGCATCCTGGACGGGCGGCTGGCGGAGCTGGTCCGCCTCCGCATCGCCGACATCAACGACTGCCGGGCCTGCAAGGCTGGGCGCAAATCCGACGACGTCACCGAGGATGACGTCCAGGCGCTGTCGGCCGACCGCTCCCGGTTCACCGACCGGGAGGATGCCGCCTTGCGCTTCGCCGAGACGTTCGCCTTCGACCACACCCGGATCGGGGACGCCGACCTGGCCGAGCTGGGCCGGTACTTCTCCGTCCCGGAGATCGTCGAACTCGGCATGTTCGCGGCACAGATGGTCGCCTCGGGCAGGCTCGCCCACGTGCTGCGCGCGTACGCCGACGATGACGTTCCGCCGGTCCTCGGGGCCTGAGGGGCCGTTCCCGGACGTCTCCTCAGGCCCGGCCCGGCTACGGGCGGGGACCGACCGTGTTGCGCAGCGTGCCGATCCGCTCGATGGTCACCTCGACGACGTCGCCGGGTTCGAGATAGCGACCGTCCTCATGGCCCACACCGGCGGAGGTGCCGGTGAACAGGACGTCGCCGCAGGCCAGAGCACTGCGGGCCTCGACGTACTCGACGAGATCACCGACCCCCCATGCCATGCTGGAGGTGCGGTCGGACTGCCGGACCTCCCCGTTCACCGTCAGGCGCAGCTCCAGGTCGGGATGGTCGTCACCGAACTCGTCACGCGTCACGATCCACGGGCCGACTCCGCCCGTGGCGTCCAGCGCCTTGGCCGAGAACATGTCCATCCCGGTGACCGAGCCGCCGAACTGGAGGTCCCGCGCCGAGACGTCGTTGCCGGCGGTGTAGCCCAGGACACTCCGGCTCGGCGCGGATCGGTCGATGGAGGCGGCGCCGATGACAGCGACGAGTTCGGCCTCGTAATCGAGGGCCGAGGTGAGCGCCGGGTAGGAGATCTCCGCGCCGGGCGCCAGCAGTGAGCCGTAGGGCTTCAAAAAGGCTGCGGGCCGCTCGGGCATGGTCAGGCCCAGGCCCGCGACATGCTTGGCGTACGTTGCGCCCACGGCGACGATCTTCGCGGTGGGCTCCACGGGCGCCAGCGTCCGCAGGCCGGCCAACGGCTGCGGCTCCCCGGCCAGGCGGGCGGCTGACCCGGGGTCGCCGGTGAGCGCGGGAGCCCAGGAGGAGAACCCGCCTTCCAGCGGACGGCACGTTCCCTCGTCCAGGTTCAGGACGGCCCAGAACGCGCCGTTCTCCCCGGCGAACCTTCCGATCTTCATCAACGGCTCCTTCATCTCGACGCCGGGCGGGCCGGACGACACCTCGGCCGCATGGCCGGTGGGTGATCGACGGGTCCGCCGCCTAGCGCGCTGCTCCGATCTAGTATGAACAGTTAAGGCGAATATTGACTAAATTGTCCAGTCGTGATCGTGTGTCGCCCGAGCGGCGAAAGGGGAGGTCTGATGGCCCTGCACGGGCTGGAACTGCATCACCGCGCTCTCCGGGTGCCTCCGGAGGCGATGACGGTCCACGTCGATTTCTACCGTGACGTTCTGGGGCTGGCGGAAGCCGCGGACGCCCCTGAGGTCCCGGGGATACCGATCCAATGGCTGGACGCCGCCAACGGCGTCCAGGTCCACCTGTTCGGAGCGGCCGGTACGTCCCGGTACGCGGCACGGCCGGACCGGGATCCGTTCATCTCGCACCTCGCGTTCGGGGTGCCGGACATCACGGAGGCCGTCGAGGACCTCGTTCGGATGGGCGTGCCGCACTGGCACGTCGGCCGGGGCGAGCGCCGCCAGGTCTTCGTGCGAGACCCGTCGGGCGACCTGATCGAGCTGCACCAGTCCGGCCTGTGCCGTTGTGTCAGGACTCCGCGATGAGCGGCCGGCTCGGCCCGCGTACCGACGACGGGACCGACCCCCGCCTCGCCGAGGTCTATGCCAAGGCGGCGGGACTCGCGGGGGGCCTGCCGGAGATGTACCGGGTGCTCGGCCACGCACCTGAGGTCCTTTCCGGCTGGCTCGACCTGGCCTGGAGCCTGCGCGCAGACGCCGCCGCCGACCGGGGGCTGCGCGAGCTGGCCATCCTCCGGGTCTCGGCGCTCATGGGCAGCGACTACGTCTGGCGCAGCCACTGGCGGCCGGCTCTGCGAGCGGGGGTACCCGAGGGAGTGCTCCAGGCCATGCGCGACGGCGGAACGCCCGCGGACCTGACGCTGCTGCAACGGTCCGTCCTCGCGCTGACCGACGACCTCGTCGCCGATGCCGACGTGGCCGACACCACCTGGGCGGAGTTCGTCTCGCTGGTCGACCCGCGCGAGGCGGTGGAACTCCTCATGACGGTCTCGTGGTACTGCTGCGCGGCCCGGATGGCCTTGGCCCTGCGGGTCCCGCTGGAAGACCACCACCACGCGGTGCCGGGGCTCACCAGGACACGGGCCTGACCGTCGGTGCGCGCTTCGGCTGGAGCCTGCTGCCACCGCTCGTCCCTGTACCGGTCTTGTCGTCGGCGCAGCGACCTCCAGGGGTGGCGGAAGGTCGTGTCATGCCTATACTAATTAGACATAATTTGCGCTTTATGTTCTGGAAGGTGGGTCGTGCGATACGCGACATTCGAGGTGGAGACGCCGGTGGGGCCGGTGCGGAGGGTCGGCATCGTCACCTCGGCGGGTGATCTGCTCGACGTGAACCTGGCGTTCGCGCACACGCTCGCCGGACGGGTCGACAGGTCTCGGGCCAGGGCGATCGCGGACGCCCTCGTGCCGGCAGACCTCGCCGTCCTGCTGGCGAACGGAGAAGCCGCCCGGGAGGCGGTGCTCCGGGCGGCCGACCTCACCGACGCCCCCCTGGACGCGCTCAGCGCGGGCGGCGGCCGGCTCATCTACCGACATGAGGAGGTCCGGCTGCTCGCCCCGCTGCCCTCACCGCCCTCCCTGCGCGACTGTGCGGCGTTCGAGCAGCACGTGAAGAACTCCACTAGGGGCAACGTCCCGGCGGAGTGGTACGAGATGCCCGTTTACTACAAGGGGAATCCGCGCTCGGTGGTGGGGACCGGAGCCGATGTCGTCGTCCCCCGGGGAGCCGAGCGCCTCGACTACGAGCTCGAGTTCGCGATCGTCATCGGCCGGGCGGGCCGCGACGTGCCTCCCGAAAGCGCCGCCGCGCACATCGCCGGGTACACGGTCTTCAACGACGTTTCCGAGCGCAGGCAGCAGTTCAAGGAGATGCGCGGCGGACTCGGGCCGGCCAAGGGCAAGGATCGCGACGGCTGGAACGTCCTGGGCCCGTACCTCGTCACCGCCGATGCCTGGGACCCGGCCGAACCGCACACGATGGTCGCCCGAGTGGCCGGTGAGGTGTGGAGCCGGGGCTCCACCGACAGCATCCACCACTCGGTTGCGGAGATCGTGAGCTACCTGAGCAGGGCGGAGGAGCTGCGGCCAGGCGACGTGATCGGCGCGGGCACCGTCGGCTGGGGTTCCGGCCTGGAACTGGGCCGCTATCCGCAGGCGGGCGACCTGGTCGAGCTGGAGATCGACGGGCTCGGCGTTCTCGCCAACCGTTGGGTGGCGGCATGACCGGTGTGCTGGCGGGCCGCACCGCGGTCGTCACCGGGGCGTCGCGCGGGACGGGGCTGGCGATCGCCCTCGCCCTCGCCGCCGAAGGCGCCCGCGTCGGCCTGCTCGCCCGGCCGGGCCCGCACCTGGACTCCGCAGCCTCTCGGCTCGGCGCCGCCGGCCTGCCACTCCCGGCCGATCTCTGCGACCCGGCCGCCGTCCGCGCGGCATTCGCCCTGGTTCACTCGGAGTTCGGCGGCCTGGACATCCTGGTGAACAACGCGGCCATGGCCGAGCCGCACCTGGTCGAGGAGGCCACCGACGCGGAGCTGGCGCGAGAGGTGGGCACGAACCTGCTCGGCCCCCTCTACACCACCCGTGAGGCGGTGCCGCTGCTCAGGGCCTCGAGGTCCCCGCACCTGGTGAACCTTTCCTCTGAGTCCAGTGCCGACCCCTTCCCGTACCTGCTCGTCTACGCCGCGACCAAGGCTGCTCTGGAACGGCTGACCGAGGGCCTGGCCCACGAACTGCGGCCCGACGGCATCCGCTGCACACTGCTGAAGGTCGGGCGGACCGAGACCACCTTCAAGGACGCCTGGGATCCCGAGCGGCTGCGCCGGGCGGTCCTCGCCTGGGAGGAGGGCGGATTCCGGGCCCGGGTGTCGGGCTCGGCCGCGCAGCCGCCGGAACGGGTGGCCGAGGCCGTGCTCTTCGCCGTCACCCGCGAAGGCGGATCGGTCATCGGAGAGCTGAGCGTGCGGTCGTATCCCGACGAGTTCCTTGAGAGGCAACCATGAGTGAAGTACTGTCCGGTGTCCGTGTCCTGGAAGTGGCCATGTGGACATTCGTCCCGGCGGCCGGCGCGGTGCTGGCCGAGTGGGGCGCCGACGTCGTGAAGGTCGAGCACCCGGTGACCGGGGACCCGCAAAGAGGCCTGGTCAACTCCGGATTCCTGCCCTCCGAGCAGGGCGGGCTCGACTACATGATGGAGGTGCCCAACCGCGGCAAGCGCAGCATCGGCATCGACCTGAAGTCCAAGGAGGGGAGGGAACTGCTCTATCGCCTGGCCGAGCAGAGCGACGTGTTCGTGACGAACTTCCTGCCCGCTGCGCGCCGCGCCCTCGGGATCGAGGCCGAGGACATCCGCGCGCGCAACCCGAGGATCATCTACGTGCGCGGGTCCGGGCACGGGCAGCGCGGGCCGGACGCCGAGAAGGGCGCCTTCGACTCCTCGACCTACTGGGCCCGCGGGGGGATCGGGTACACGGTCTCACCGCCCGAGGACCCTTATCCCGTGCGCATGCGTTCGGCCTTCGGCGACGTCATGGGCGGCCTGTCGATAGCGGGCGGGATCGCCGCCGCGCTCTTCAACCGGGAACGGACCGGCGAAGGTTCTGTCGTCGATGTGTCCCTGCTCGGCGTCGCGTTGTGGAATCTATCGGTCGACGTCGCCTCCGCTCCGCTGCGACCGGGGGAGGACGTCTTCAGGTACGACCCGGAGAACCTGGTCAACCCGACTGTCGGCATGTACCGGACCGCGGACGGCCGTCACCTCAATCTCACCCTGCTCCAGTCCGACCGCTACTGGCGCTCGTTCACCGCGTGCCTCGGCCGCCCCGACCTGACCGACGACCCCAGGTTCCGCGACCACGCCTCGCGAGGGGCGAACTCCCGCGAGTGCACCCAGACGCTCAAGGAGATCTTCATGAGCCGGACCCTCGCGGAGTGGGAGGAGGCGCTGGCGGACTTCGACGGTGTCTGGTCGCCGCTGCGCACCCCGCTGGAGGTGCACGACGACCCGGCGGTACGGGCCAACGGACTGATCCGCGAGGTCGTCACGACGAGCGGGCGCACGCTGTCCGTCGCGGCCAACCCGGTGCAGTTCGACGAGACCCCGCCACAGACGGCCGGTGCCCCCGATCACGGCCAGCACACCGAGGAACTGCTCCTGGAACTGGGCCTGACCTGGGAGGAGATCATCGCGCACAAGGACGCCGGGACCATCACCTGAGCGTGCGCGCGAAGCGAAGGGGGCGGGAGCATCTCGATGCTCCCGCCCCCTTCATCATGCGGTCACGTCCGCCCGCACGTCATCGCCTTCGCGTCGCGGCGGTGAGGACCTCTGGCAGGGTGCCGGTGGACGCCTGTGCCCAGGACTCGAAGGAAAGGGTCGCCTCCAGGCCGTGGTCGGTGAGGGCGACGGCGCGCTTGATGTCTCGGGCCAGGGCGGTGGGCAGGGCGGCGAACCGGTCCGCCATGGCGAGAGCCTCAGCCAGGGGATCCTCGTGCACCGCCAGCGCCAGTCCTTGCCGGACCGCCTCTTCGCCGGTGACCGTGCCGCCGGACAGCAGCAGGGCGAGCGCGCGCTCTCGGCCGAGAGCGCGCACCAGGAAATAGGTGGCGCCGCCGCCCGGGTGCAGCCCGATCCGGCTGAAGGTCGCGCTGAAGCGGGTGTCCGGTGCCGCGACGCGCAGGTCGCAGCACATGGCCAGGTTCAGTCCCGCGCCGACGGCGTGGCCGCGGACCGCCGCGATCGTGGGGATCTCCAGGTCCCGCAGGGTGAGGAAGCCCTGATAGACACCGCTCAGCCGGTCGCGGAGCACGCCGACGGGCGGGGATCCGCCGAGGAGTTCGGCAAGGTCGGCGCCGGAGCAGAACGACCGGCCCGCGCCCGTCACGACGAGGGCGCGCGCGTCCGGATCCGACCGCACGGCGTCCGCAGCCGCGAGCAGTTCGTCCCGCATGCGCAGGCTGATCGCGTTGTGCCGGCTCGGATCGTCCAGCGTGAGCAGCCGGACGCCGTTGTCGCGCGCCTCCAGGCGCACAGTCTGCTCGGCCACGGGTGCACTCCTGAGTCAAATAAGACGATATTTGTCATTAATGTATCAGCATGTGCCCTGTGCCGTCCCGGCGGGGGACCGGGCCTATTCCCCTGGCCGAGGCCGCATCACCTGGAGGTCGCGGCCTCGGCCGACTGGCCGCGCAATCGCGTGAGCAGGTCGGCCTGCCGGGCCCTGTACGCACCGACCGACGTCAGTTTGATCTCCTCGTAGCCCCGCACCAGATCGGGCGACTCGGCCAGCTCCAGGAGGACGGGGCGCACGTCGGGACCGGCCGTCTCCAGGGCTTCCAGGATCGTCGCGCGGTACTCGGTGATCAGGCCACGTTCGACCCGCCGGACCTCGGCGAGGCCGAAGGGATCGAGGACGGTGCCCCGGACCCGGCGCGCCTCCCGCAGGAGCCGGAAGACCGGTCGGAACCAGGGCCCGAGGGTGATCTTCTGCTGCATTCCGACGGCGCGCAGGACAGGCGGGTGCAGCCTGTAGGAGACGCGGCTGCCCGCGCCGAACTCGGCCTCGGCCGCAGCTTGGAGGGCGGGGTCGAGTGAAAGCCTGGCCACCTCGTACTCGTCCTTGTAGGCCATCAGCTTGTACAGGTTACGGGCGACTGCCTCGGTAACGGAGGTGGACCCGTTGTGGCGTTCGGCCTCCAGTTTCCGCACTTGCTCGACGTACAGTGCGTAGCTCCGGGCGTAGGAGGTGTTCTGATAGTCGATGAGATCCGGGACACGGAGATCGAGGACCCTGGCCAGCTCCCCGCCTTGTTCCGCCGAGACGAGCGTGCGGACGGAGGCCGCCTCCGGTATAGGACGACGGTCCACGGAGGGTGGGGCCGGTGGGGACAGGACGGCGTCGACCCCCTGCGGATCGGCCACCACCTGGCGCCCCCTGCGGAACGCTTGAAGGTTCCGCTCGACGGCGACCCCGTTGAGCGTGATCGCTCGCTCGATCGAGATGGAGGACAGTGCGAGGGCCCCGGTTTGGAAGGCGGCGCCGAGCTGGAGGACGTTGGCGTACTGGTCGTCGCCGAACAGCCGCTCGGACATCCCGCGCGCGTCCAGGTAGACCGAGCGGGCGACGGCCGCATCGACCGCCGAGCGGATCCGCTCGCGGGAGGGGAAGGACGCCGACGTATCGACGACCATGCGTCCGGTGGGCACCTCGGTCGTGGAGACCACGGCGGTCGTCCGGTCGGCGCGCGCCGCCCGCAGGTGGACGGGGTCGGTGCCGACCAGGGAGTCGCAGGCGAGGTACAGGTCGCACTCGCCGTCGGCGAGCTTGGCGGCTTGCTGCACGACCGCCGAGGTCACCTTGACGTCGGAGACGACCGCGCCGCCCTTCTGCGCCAGGCCGGTCTGGTCCAGGGTGCGCACGTGCCTGCCCTCGACGACGGCGGCGGTGGCCAGCACCTGGGCGAGCGTCACGATGCCGGTGCCGCCGACTCCGGTGATGCGGACGGTGAAGTCCGTGCCGTGCGCCGCCGCCGCTGGATCGGGCAGTGCATCGGCGGGCAGATCCGGCAGATTCAGCACGGCGGCCGGCGCGCCCGGCACCACCGTGATGAAGGAGGGGCAGTCACCGGACAGGCAGGAGTAATCCAGGTTGCACGAAGACTGGTGGATCCGGGTCTTGCGGCCGAACTCGGTGGCGACCGGTTGAACGGACAGGCAGTTGGACTTGGTGCCGCAGTCCCCGCAGCCTTCGCACACCCGCTCGTTGATCATCACCTTGGCGTCCGGGGTGGGCAGCTTTCCGCGGCGCCGCTTGCGGCGCTTCTCGGCCGCGCACTCCTGGTCGTGGATGAGGACGGTCACTCCCGCGACGGCCGCCAGTTCCTCTTGGACCGCGAGCAGGTCGTCGCGGTGCCGGACCTCGACACCACGGGGCAGCGGCCTGCGGCCCGGCCGCGTCGGCGCGTCGGAGGTGATCACGACTTTGGCGGCGCCCTCCAGCAGGAGCAGTGCGGCGATGCGCTCGACGGGCAGCGCGCCCACGGCGTCCTGCCCGCCGGTCATCGCGACCGTCGCGTTGTGCAGCAGCTTGAACGTGATGTTCACGCCCGAGGCGACGGCGGCCCGCACGGCAAGGCTGCCGGAGTGCGTGAAGGTGCCGTCGCCGATGTTCTGGACGAAGTGCTCCTGCTCGACGAACGGCGCCATCCCGATCCACTGGGTGCCCTCGCCGCCCATCTGCGTCAGCCCTACGACGTCGCCGACCTGTGCGGCGTCCATGAACACCGCCATCGTGTGGCAGCCGATGCCCGCGCCGACCAGAGTTCCCTCCGGCGCCTTGGTGGAGGAGTTGTGCGGGCAGCCGGAGCAGAAGTACGGGGTCCGCGCGAGCAGTGGAAGGCTGATGCGTTCGCGCCGCCCGCGCCGCCGCCAAGCGGCGACCGACGGGATCTCGCCGTACGCGCTGAGGCGGCGCGCCAGACCGCGGGCGACGGCGTCGGGGTCGAGTTCCCCCAAGCCGCTGAACAGGGTCACGCCGTCCGGATCGGACTTGCCGTGGACGGAGGGCGCGTCCGTGCTGCCGTAGAGGATCTGCTTGACCGCGGCCTCCACGAAAGCGCGCTTCTCCTCCACCACGACGATCTCGCGCAGCCCCTCGGCGAAACTCCGGATGACGGACGGCTCCACGGGATGGATCACGCCCAGTTTGAGCACGCGAATGCCGTGCTCGGCGAGTGCCGCCTCGTCCAGGCCGAGAGCGTGCAGCGCTTGCTGCAGATCCAGGTAGGGCTTACCCGCCGCGATGATTCCGATGCGGTCGCCGGGCGTGCGGGCGACGATCCGGTTGACGCCGCTTTCTCGCAGGTACTGCTCGGCGAGCGGAAGCCGCACCTCGTACAGGCTGCGTTCCAGCTCCATGAGGTTGCGACCGAGCAGGTGGGCACTGGGCCGGTGCGTGTAGGCCCCATCCGGCGACGGGGGAGGGTTCCACTCGGGGCGCACGACCGCAGTACCGGCGGCGTCGGCGACATTCGTCACCAGTTTCATCGCGGTCCACAGTCCGCTCGCGCGGGACAGCTCCACGGCGTGCGGCCCGAAGTCCAGGACGTCCTGGGAGTCGGCGGGGAAGAAGGTCGGCATGGCCAGGTCGGCGAGTGCGAGCTCCGAGGCGCACGGCACGGTCGAGGACTTGGCCACGGGGTCGTCGCCGACGAAGGCGACCGCACCGCCCGCCGGGCTGGTCCCCGCCAGGTTGGCGTGCCGGAAGGCGTCGCTCGCGCGGTCCAGGCCGGGGGACTTGCCGTACCAGAAGCCGGTCACCCCGTCCGGGACGAGCGCGGCGGCCTCGCCGGCGAGCTGGCTGCCCATCACCGAGGTGGCCGCCAGCTCCTCGTTCAGCCCCGGCCGGTGCACGATGCCGTGGTCGGCGAGCAGCGGCGCGCGCCTGGCCAGCTCCAGGTCGAAGCCGGCCAGGGGGGACCCCTCGTAGCCCGAGACGAAGACCGACGTCCGGCGCCCCCCGCGCCGTTCGTGCCGGACCCGGTCCAGTAGGACCCGGACGAGCGCCTGGACACCGGTCAGGTAGACCGTGCCGTCCGCGCGCGTGTAACGGTCGTCGAGCGTGAAGGGTGCGGGTGCGGATGCGGCTTGCATGGGACATCACCTGGAGTCTGCGTCGACGGGATGAGCTGGTCAACTGGCACAGATGTTGAGCCTTCCAGTGGACAAGGTCAAGAAGACATTGCCCTGGTATGGGCCATTGGCCCACTATGGGATGCATCATCGGATCGGCAGAAGGCCAACGGCACAGCATGGACGCTCTGGACACGGCACTGCTCCGGCTCCTCCTGGAGGAGCCCCGCGCGGGCATGCGCGAATACGCCCGCGTCCTCGGAATCGCCCGGGGCACGGTGCAGGCGAGGCTGGCCCGCCTGGAGCGCGAAGGGGTGATCGCGGGGTATGGGCCGCGCCTCCAGCCGTCGGGTCTGGGCTATCCGGTGCTCGCCTGGGTGAACCTGCACCTGGCGCAGGGCCGGCTCGACGAGGTCGTCGGCCTCATCGAGCGGATGCCCGAGGCGCTGGAGGCGCACACGATCGCGGGAGGGGAGGGAGACCTCATGTGCCGGGTCGTGGCCAGGGACAACGCGCACCTGGAGGAAGTGATCCAGCAGCTTCTCAGGATGCCGGGGGTCGTGCGCACACAGACCCAGATCGTGCTGCGGGAGCGGGTCCGCCACCGCATGCTGCCGCTCGTCGCGCAGTTGGATCGTAGGAGCGCCGCGCCGGACCGCTGACCTGGGACGCCTCCCGTTTGCCCGGGGCATGCTCCGCAACGGATCCGGTCTTTCCGGTGGGCGTGCGGCGCGGGGTCACTTAGCGGGGTGCGCCACCGTCTGTACACCGTTGGCAGGGGGTTCCTGGCCGCGCGACGCGCAGTTGAGGCCGAGCATGGCGCGGGCGAGGTCTTCGGGGTCGGGGGCGGGGGGCAGGGGGGCGGTGGGGGGTGCGGCGAAGGCTTGGAGGAGGTAGCCGATGAGGCGGCGCCAGGAGTCGGGGGCGGCGGTGCGGGTGGCGGCGATGACTCCGGCGTTGGCCATGAGGAGGAGGACGAGGTCTTGTGAGACGAAGTCCTCGCGCAGTCGTCCGGTCGTCTTGGCGCGTTCTACCAGGGTGAGGAAGCCGGTGTAGGCGCGGTGGCGTTCGGTCTCCATGAGGGTGGCGGTGGGGAAGGTCATGGTGAGGAGTTCGGCGAAGCCGCGGTCGGCGGCCTGCATGGCGCTCACCGTTTCGACGTAGCCGGTGAAGCCGTGCCAGGGGTCGGGGTCGGCCAGGGCGGTCTCGACGGCTTCGACGTAGCCGTGCATGGTGTCGGCGAAGACGGCGTCGATGAGGTCCTCGCGGGTGGGGAACCGCCGGAACAGGGTGGCGATCCCGACCCCTGCGGCCCTGGCGACCGAGGCCATCGAGATCTCGATGCCGTCGGAGGCGAAGGCACTGCGCGCCGCGTCGATGATCCTTTCCCGGTTCCGCTCGGCGTCCCTGCGCAGTGGCGTTTCGCGGTGCTCCTGGGCGGGCCGGTCTGCGTCGGGGCGGTCCGAGGTCGTCATGACCTCATCGTAACCAAGCAGCTGGAGAGGGCTTTCCGGATCCTTGCAGGCCTTGCTCGCCGCGATGTTCGTGATGGCGGGCGTGATGAAGTCGACCCAGCCGAAGGACAAGCTCGCCGAGAAGCTGCCCTGGGTGGAGGACTTCTCCACCGGCGCCGTCAGGCTCATCGGCGTCGTGGAACCGGCCGCCGCGCTGGGCCTGATCCTGCCCGCCGCCCCCGGCGTCCTGCCGATCCTGGCCGAAGTCGTCGCCTGGAGCCGTTTCGGCCCCTGTCCCGTCAGAGGGCGGGTGGGGACGCGATCTCCTTGCGGATGATGGGGGCGACCTCGGTGGCGAACAGTTCGAGGGAGCCACGGACCATGGTGGCGGGCAGGCCGCCGAGGTCGATCTGGCCCATGAAGCGGTCGTGGCGGAGGAGGGCGTGCTCGGTGAGGATCTTGTCGATGACCTCCTGGGGGCTGCCGGTCATGAGGGCTCCGTAGGGCCCGGCGGCGTTCTCGAAGTCGGCGGGGCCGATGAGCCAGCCGCGTCCGCCGGGCGTCTTCGGCCGGAGGTATTCGCGGTAGTAGGGGTACAGTTCGCTGCGCGCCTGCTGGGAGGTTCTGCCGACGTAGAAGTGGCTGGTGAGGCCGAAGCGGAGGGCGGCGGGGTCGTGTCCGGCCGCGGCGCCGACCTGGCGGTAGTGCTCGGCCAGCGCGCGGGCGCGGCGGATGTCCCCGCCGATGAGTCCCAGCACCATGGGCAGGCCCAGCTGCGCGGCGCGTTCGATGCTGGCCGGGCTGCCGCCCACGCCGATCCACAGCGGCAGCGCTTCCTGCTGCGGGTAAGGCGGGACGGGCAGATGCCGCATGGGCGGACGGGACGGACCGGCGTAGCTAACGTCGTCGGGCCGGTCGCGGATGGCCAGGAGGAGGTCGAGCTTGTCGGCGAAGACCCGGTCGTAGTCGGCGGGATCGACGCCGGCCAGCGCGAAGGCTTCGAGGAAGGCGCTGCGTCCGGCGATGATCTCGGCGCGTCCGTCGCTGACCAGGTCCAGTGACGCGAAGTCCTGGTGGAGGCGCACAGGGTCGAGGGTCGACAGGACCGAGACGGCGCTGGTGAGGCGGATGCGGGTGGTGGCCTGGGCGGCGGCGGCCAGGGGGATGGCGGGGTTGGCGACGGCGAAGTCGGGGCTGTGGTGCTCGCCGAGTGCGAACACGTCGAGCCCGGCCTGGTCCGCCGCGACCGCGTAGGAGACGATCTCACGGGTGCGGCAGCCCGCGTCGTGCAGTCGCCCGGTGGCCGGGTCGGTCTGCAGGTCGGACAGGGACAGGACGCCCAATTCCATCGGGCCCTCCTTCGAAGCGGGATCTCATTTGCTGATAAGCCCTCCGGAGGGTCCGGCGCGACCGGTCCGGACCGGGTGGGAGGGGCGGCCTCCAGCCCCTCCGCTCCACGGACGAGTTCCGCACAGGCGGAGGGATGGGGGCGTCTGAACGTCAGGGCAGGGTGATCGCGAGCTTGCCGACAGCTCCGGAGACGAAGTCGGCGAAGGCCTGAGGGGCCCGCTCCAGCGGGTAGGTCGCGGTGACCGGCACCCGCAGCACGCCGGTGGCGGCGTCGGCGGCCAGCCGGTCCAGCGTCGCGTGGTCGGGGTAGGCCATGACCGGGACGACCGTCAGGTTTCGTCCCGGCAGCGCCTCGGCGCTCAGCCCGAGGGTGGAGGCCAGCCGACCGCCGTCGGCCACCAGGTCGGCGATCGCCGACCCATCGCCGGCCAGGTGCAGGGCGGCCGCGACGCCTTCGGGCGCGAGTTCCTTGACCTGGGCGGCGAGGTCGCCGGTGTAGTCGACCAGCACGGCCTTTCCACCGCTCAGGTCGTTAACGAAGTCGGCTTCGGCACCGGGACGGGCGGTGGCGATCACGCGGGCGCCCCGGGCCAGTGCGTACTGCACGGCGATCGCGCCTACGCCACCGGTCGCGCCGCAGATGAGGACGGTCTCCCCGTCGGTGGGGGCGACCGCGTCGACGGCGTTCAGCGCCGCCGTCCCGGCCAGGCCCAGCGCGCCGGCCTCGGTCGCTTCGAGGCCGGCGGGGATTCGGGCCAGGCCCACCGCGGTCGGGACACTCACGTACTCGCCCAGCGATCCGGCGCCGAGGGACGGCTTCATCACCACCCCGAACACCTCGTCTCCGACCGCGAATTCGGTGACGCCCTCGCCCAGCTCGGCGATCGTCCCGGCGAAGTCCTTGCCGATCACCAGGGGGAACGTGTGCTCCATCATCCCCTGCAGGTGCCCCGCCGCGGTCGCGGCGTCGAACCCGTTCAGCGAGGAGGTCGCCACCAGCACCAGCACCTCCCCGGTCCCCGGGCGTGGCTCATCGACCTCGGTGACCTGCGGAGCGGCGGGCACGGCGTCCAGCGCGACAGCACGCATCGGATCTCCTCACATCAAGTGGAACGGCCTATCCGTTTCTCTCACCGACTGTAACAGGACAATTGGAGAGGTTGTTCCAATTCGCACGCGATGGGGCCGTGGGAGGTGGGGGCGTTGACGGATGCCCGCGATTTGAACAGAATATGTATTATTCGTTCAATCGGGAGGTCGTCCCTTGTTTCAGTTTCTGCTGAGCGCCGACTTCATGGTGCCCGACCCCGACGCCACCGCCGCCCTGTTCGTCAAGGCGCTGGGCGTCAAAGAGCATCCGCGCTGGCGCCAGGCGTTCGAGGACCACCCTTACGTCGCGCACTTTCTCCGGGTGCACCGCTCGCTCGCGGTGGCGCCGACGAGGATCGAGCCGCAGGGCCATCTGGAGCGGCCCAACCGGGGGGACCCGTTCTTCCCCGAGTTCCTGAAGTCCCTGGAGGACTTCCAGGGGCCGCATCGGCCCATCAAGACCCACTCGCTGGTTCTGCTGGCCGACGACCTCGACGGCCTGGTCTCGCGGCTGACGCGGCGCCGGCTGCCGTTCCGCATCGCGCCGATGACACCCGACATGCCGTGGGTGCGGCTGTGGGTCGGCGTCACGCCGGAGAACCCGCGCTACGAGCCCTCGGTCGACGGGGGTCTGTGCATCGAGGTCCTTCCGGTCGAACCCCTCCAGATGCCTCCCGAGACCTTCGCCGCACCCGAACCGCGCGATCTCGGCCCGGGTGACATGGTCCGGGTGACGGCCCGCGGGGTGCTCGTCCGCGACCTCGACGAAACGCTGCGCCGGTTGTCGGCGAACCTGGACTGGGAGCCCGCAGGGCCGGTGGAGGTGCTGCACGAGGACGGCTGCCGGCGGGCCGAAATGGGCTTCACCCTGCCGCACAGCGCCTCGGTCGACCTGCTGGAGCCCACTCGCTGGGACAGCGAGACCGGGTCCTACCTCAACACCTGGGGGCCGGGGCCGTACTACACCCGGATCTCGGTCAACGACCTCGGCGCGAAGGCCGCCGACCTGGAGTCGCGCGGCACCCCCTTCACCTGGGTGGAGGAGTCAGAGGCGGTGGGCGGGCCGCTGATCAAGGTCGCCCCGGAGGCGCTCGACGGCGCGATCTTCGAGTTCCACGAGCATCGGGCCTGACCCCCGATGCGCGGGGGCAGGGGCGGCGTCCGTCGAGGACACCGCCCCCGCCCGCCTCTGGACATCAGGGAAGCGGCGGAAGCACGCGGAGCCTGGGCACGGACCTGTCGTCCGGGAGGCTCGTGGACCCGCCCACCATCGACCAGAACGCCTCGACCCGCCGGTCGAGGCGATCGGCGAAGGGGCCGGCGTCGTCGTTCGGGACGAGGAAGTCGGAAATGCCGATGCGGATGAGGAGATCGGCGGTGTCCCGGACGGTCAGGTCGCCGGACCGCACCGCGCCGGCCGTCTGCAGGACCGGGGCGAGAGCGAGTTCGATGGCGCTGACGAAGTCATGCATGTGCCGGTTGAGGTAGGTCAGAACGTACCCGGGGTCACGGGCGTAGAGCGCTTGGGACTCGGGAAGCCCGAGGCGCGTGCCGGAGAGGCTGTGCATCACCCAGTGCACGTGGCGGCCGGGGTCGGGTTCGCTGCTCAGCAGCTCCCGCAGCACGATCTCCCAGCGGTGCCGCACGTTCTCGTTCATGCACTCCAGGAGCGCCGCCCGGCTGCTGAAGTACCGGTAGACCGTTCCCCGGGAGACACCGGAGGCGGCGGCCACCGCCCTCATCGACAGCCGCTCCACTCCGCTGACGCTCGCCGCGGAGAGCGCTCCCAGAAGGATGCGCCGGACCACCTCATCCGGATGCCTCTCGCGTGGTGGCAGGCTCAGCATCGTCGCGCCCAATCCCGACTCCCTCCTCACTCGCCCGGGCGCCTTGGGCGCCCGCTTCGCCCTGTCCGTGCGCTCAGGGGTGTGCGGACCGGACAAGTAGGACGAGAAATGTGATTTATGTCGCATGGGCGAGCCTACGGTCCACCTGAGGGCGGGTCAATGCCTGCTGTGACGTCCCGGCCCGGTTCCGGCAGTGTTCCACCCGCTTCCTTGGCGATCCCTGCGGTTCAGGCGTTGACAGAATTAGGCACTATCACCAGTATCTGTCTTATCTGTATGTCGATGGCGGGTGGTGGGTCCACGCGTCCGGTGGCGTGGTGAGGAGTCTTCATGGGCCTGGTCGAAGGCAAGGTGGCGTTGATCACGGGCGCGGGCGGTGTGATCGGCGCGGACACGGCCAGGCTCCTGGCTGAAGAGGGCGCCCGGCTCGTCCTCACCGACCTGCCCACGAGCCGGGTCGCGGAGATCGCCGCGGAGCTGACCGGCCAAGGCCACGAGGCGATCGCACTCGCCGGGGACATCACCGACGAGCAGACCGCAATCACCCTGGTCGCCGGCGCCGTCGAGGCGTTCGGCCGCCTGGACGTCCTGGACAACAACGCAGGCGCGACCTACCTCTCGGGCTCCGACGGGGACCTGCTCGGTACGACCCGAGAGCTGTGGGACACCTCGACCTCGATCAACGTCACCGCACCGATGATGCTCGCCAAGCACGCGGTTCCGGCGATGATCGCGAGCGGCGGGGGCTCGATCGTCAACATCTCCTCCGCGCAGTCGCTGCGCGGCGACGTCCGCAACACCGCCTACGCCGCGGGCAAGGGCGCGCTCAACGCGCTGACCCGCCACATCGCCGTGCAGTACGGGCCGGACGGGATCCGCTGCAATGCGATCGCCCCCGGGCTGATCGTGGGCGAGGAACGGCTGCCGTCCTTCCCGGCACCGGTGCGGGAGATGTTCGAGTCGAACTGCTCGGTGCAGCGCCTCGGCCGTCCGCGCGACATCTCCCACGCGGTCCTCTACCTGGCCTCCGACCTCTCCTCCTACGTGACCGGCCAGGTGCTGACGGTCGACGGAGGGATCACCGACCAGCTCGCGACCGTCGGGCCCACCCGGGCCATGGCGCTGACCGCGATCTCTACGAAGGGTTGACAGCAATGGCGCAGAGCACGCCGACGCCGGCCGAGCTGATGGCCGAGATCAGCGAGTCGTTCAACGCGAGCACGATCGAGAGCCCTTACGAGAAGTTCGCGGAGTACCGCGAGAAGGGCTCGGTCCACCACGGCGACATCCTCGCCGAGTTCGGGACCACGTCGATGGCGGCGGGGTTCAACGGTGAGCGCGACGTCTACTCGGTCTACGGATTCGAGGACTGCCTCGCCGTTCTGAAGGACTCCGAGACCTTTCCCAGCGAGGCCGTCAGTGCCGCGTTCCGCCCGCTGCTCGGCAAAGTGATCACCGGCGTGGACGGCGCGGAGCACACGCGCCTGCGCAAACTCCTCATGCCGGGCCTCGGCCGCGACAACTTCTCCGTATGGGGTTCGACGATCGTCGATCCGGTCCTGCGCCGCCTCGTCGGCGACCTCAAGGACCGGGGTACCCGTGCCGATCTCACGGCATTCGTCGTCGACTTCCCGGTCCGGATCGTCTACGAGATCCTCGGTTTCCCGACGGAGGACGAGGCTCGGTTCCACGACTTCCAGACCAAGGCGCTGACCATTCTCCTCGGCTTCGGCACCACTGACCCGGCCAAGCGGGAGAGGGCCGCCGCCAACCGTGAGCGGGCCATCGCCTCGGTCAAGGCGCTCTACGACGACCTGCTGCCCATCGTTCAGCGCCGGCGCGCCGAAGGCGCGACCGGCAACAGCCTGATCGAGCATCTGCTGCGCACCGAAGTCGAGGGCGAGTCGTTGACCGATGACGAGGTGGTCGTCTTCACACGGTCGCTGCTCCCGGCCGCCGCTGAGACCACGACACGGTCCTTCGGCAACGCACTGGTGCTGCTCCTGAACCGCCCCGACGTCCTGGCACGGGTCCGTGCCGACCGGGGCCTCGTCGACAAGGCGATCACCGAGGCGACCCGCTACGAGCCGGTCTCGGTCATGGCGGCCAGGACGACGGCGAGGGAGGTCGTGCTCGGGGGGGTCACCATTCCCGAGGGCGCGGGGGTCTCCGTCGTGAAGGGGTCGGGTCTGCGCGACCCGAAGGTCTGGCCGGACGCCGACGTCTTCGACGTGGACCGGCGGATGAACAAGCCCAACATCGCCTTCGGCTTCGGGCCGCACACCTGCATGGGGATGATGCTCGCCAAGCTCCAGATGGGCAAGGCGCTGAACCTCCTGCTCGACGAGCTGCCGGACCTGCGGGCCGACGACGAGGCCGAGCCGATGCGGATCCGCGGCGCCAACCTGCGCCAGGCCTCGGCCATCACTGTCCGCTGGGACTGAGACGCGAACCCATTCCTGCGAGGAGGAGCAACACATGACGATGGAGATGGAACGAACGGCCACCGGCCCGATCCTGTCGGACGGGACGCCGCTGGCCGATCTCATCGACCTGGAGCGGCACGAGGTCTCGCTGCGGCTGCTGACGGACCCCGAGGTGTTCCGCCTGGAGCTGGACCGTCTGTTCAGCCGGGTCTGGACCGTCCTGGCCCATGAGACGGAGATCCCGAACGCCTTCGACTACGTCGCACGCGACATCGGTCTCGACCCCGTGATCGTGACCCGGTCGCGCGACGGCTCGATCAACGTGGTGCACAACGTCTGCAGCCACCGCGGCATGCAGGTCTGCCGCGCCGAGGCGGGCAACGAAAAGCAGTTCAAGTGCCCGTACCACGGCTGGAGCTTCAATGAGCAGGGCCGGTTCATGGGCTCGCCCGTCGCGCGGGAGAACATGCACGGTGAGTTCCGCGCCAAGGAGGAGCTGGCTCTGAAGAAGGCCCGCGTGCAGACCTACGCCGGTTTCGTCTTCGCCACCTGGGACCAGGAGGCGCCTCCGCTGGAGGAGTACCTGGGCGAGATCAAGTTCTATCTGGACCTGATGTTCGACCGGACCGAGTCTGGCCTGGAGGTACTGGGCCCGCCGCAGCGCTTCGTCATCCCCGCGAACTGGAAGTGCCCGGGCGAGCAGCACGCCGGAGACGGCTACCACGCGATGACGCTGCACCGCTCGATCAACGAGCTCGGCGGATCGGAGTCCGACGACTCCTCGATGTACGGCATCGACGTCAGCGCCAACGGCCACGGCCTGCGTCTGATCGACCGCCGCAAGGGCAAGTGGAAGAACAACCGGGAGGCCGTGCTCAAGGCGCAGACCCTGCCGCCGTTCGAGAAGCTGCGCACGATCATGCTGCCGCCCGGCTTGACGCCGGAGATGGCCGAGGAGCTCAAGGACAAGCTCACCGAGGACCAGATCAGGGTGCTGGCGGACTACCCTCCGAGCGTCGGCGGGCTGTTCCCGAACATGGGCACCTTCTGCTTCGAGTTCCCGACCCCGATGGGCATGGCGGCGATCATCAGCTGGCACTCCTTCGTCCCCAAGGGGCCCGACGAGTTCGAGTTCGTCAACTGGTTCCTCGTGGAGAAGGACGCGCCGCAGGAGTTCAAGGACCTGATGCGCCGTGCCGCGACGCTGGGACTGGGCACCACGGGCTTCGTGGAGACCGACGACGCCGACACCTGGCCGATGATGACCGAGGCGTCCAAGGGCTTCATGGGCCGTCGCGGCACGATCAAGTACGGGGCGCTGACGGGGGAGGACCAGCCCCTCACCGGCTACTGGGACAAGGGCGAGTTCCCCGGCGGCGGCCACCTGTACCCGGGCTTCACCAAGGACGACTCGCAGTGGAACTGGTGGCTGCGCTGGCGCGACTTCATGCTCGGCGAGCCGTGGGGCCCGGACGCCCACCACTGACCGGAGCCTGCGAGCGAGGAGGAAAGATCATGACCGAGACCATCGAGAAACCGACGCAGGCCCCGCCGCAGGACTTCGGCAAACGCGTCAGCTCCGGCGACCCGCGCTACGCCGAGGTGGTGGACTGGCTGCACGACGAGGCCGCCCTGCTGGATGAGGGCCACACGATCGCGTGGACGAAGCTCCTGTCCGAGGACATCGTCTACCGCGTCCCGGTCCGCCAGACGAGGTTGCGCGACGACACCGCACCGCAGTTCGCGGACAACATGTTCCACTACGACGAGAACCACACGACGCTCACCATGAAGATCCTCAGGCTCGCCACCACGGCCAGCCCGTGGTGTGAGAACCCCGTGTCGCGGTCCCGCCGCCTCATCACCAACATCCGGCTCTTCGAGGGGAGCGCCCCGGAGGAGTTCACCGTGGTCAGCTCACTGCTGATCACCCGCAGCAGGCATTCCGAGCCGCACCCCCGGCTCATGTCCGGGGCGCGCCAGGATGTGCTCCGCCGTGACGGCGACGGCTTCCTCCTGGCCGCCCGCACGCTCTACATGGACCAGAGCACGGTGGGTTTCCCCAATCTGACCGTCATCTTCTGAGTGGAGAAAGAGGAGAGCCCCGGGCGAGCTGCCCGGGGCTCTCAGGGGTTCGGCCTCGCCGAGGGATCAGCCGCCGTCGAAGGCGGCCAGGTCCGCGGGGCGGGACTGGTAGCCGGGGATGTGGAGCCCGCCGTCCACGTGGAGCAGTTCGCCGGTGATGAAGCGGGACATCTCCGAGGCCAGGAAGACCACGGCCGGGGCAATGTCGTGTTCGGGGTCGCCGTTGCGGCCGAGCGGTTTGAGCGCCGCGGAGCGGGCGGCGAAGCCCGGGTCCTCCGCCGCGTATCGGGCGAAGGCCGTGCCCATCGCGGCCGGCGCGACGGCGTTCACCCGGATGCCGTAGCGCCCCCACTCGTGGGCGGCGCTGCGGGTCAGGCCCTGGACCGCGGACTTGGCGACGATGTAGTCGCCGTTCAGCCAGTTGCCGGTCTGGACGTCGATCGAGGTGAAGTTCACGATCGAGCCGCCGCCGCGGGCCGCCATCAGGGGCAGGACGGCCCGCATCGCCCACCAAGCGGCCCACAGTCCCGAGTGCAGCGTCCCGTCGAGCATCTCATCGGTCTTCTGCTCCAAGGGGAGGCGCGGCGACAGGGTGATCGCGTTGTTGACCAGGATGTCCAGCCCGCCGAAGGCCGAGGCCGCCGCCTCGACCGCGGCGAGAACCTGCGCCTTTTCGCGGACGTCGGCCGGTACGACCACGACGTCGTGGTGTTCCGCGCGCAGATCCGCGCAGCGCTCCGCGTCATACTCGGCCACGACGACCTTGGCGCCCTCCGCCACGAAGCTGGTCACCACGCCCCGGCCGATGCCCGCGCCGCCCCCGGTGACCAGGGCGACCTTGCCGTCGAGAAGCGCCATCGGCATCTCCTTCCGAAATCCGTGCAGGAACGGCTGCGGCGTCCGGCCGGAGCCCGGACGCCGCAGGAGTGGCTTACTTGGCGGTGAGACCGGCGTCGATCTTGAGCACGCCGCCCGTGAAGTACCTGCCCGTCGCGTCGTCGGCGAGGAAGAGCACGGTCTCGCTGACGTCGGCGGCGGTGATCATCTCGACGGGGAGGAGGTTGGTCATGTCGCCCAGGACCTCGGCGTTGGCGGCCATGAACGGGAAGGCCTCGGGGTTGTTCAGCATCATCGGCGTCTGCACCCCGGTCGGGGCGATCGCGTTGACGCGGATGTTGTACCGGCCGAGGTAGTTGGCGTACATCTGGGCGAGGCCGATGACGCCGAGCTTGGCCACGCCGTAAGCGTCGTCACCGCCGTTCGCGGTCGTCTTGCCCAGCAGCGCGGCGGAGCTGCTGGTGAGGATGAAGCAGCCGCCCTGGCCGCGCTCGACCATGTGCGGGTAAGCGACCTGGAGGGCGTTGCGGACGCCGCTCAGCATCACTCCGATCCCGACCTCCCACGCCTCGACGTTGTCGCGCTCGTGGGTGTTGAACATGACGATGCCGGCGTTGGCCACGACGGTGTCGATATGGCCGAACTCCGCGACGCCCTGGTCGAAGGTCTTCTTCATGCCGTCGTGGTCGCGCACATCGCACTTGAAGGTCAGCATGCGGCGGCCCGTCTCCTCGACGAGGCGCTTGGTCTCGGCGAGGTCGGCCTCGGTGGCGAGGTCGTAGGGGACGGCGGCGATGTTCTCGCAGATGTCGATGCCGACGATGTCGGCGCCTTCCCCGGCCAGGCGGACGGCGTGCGAACGCCCCTGCCCTCGACCCGCACCGGTGATGAAGACGACCTTGCCTTCCATCCTGCCCATGGGTCAGCCTCTCTTGCCTGATCCCGGCACCGGCCGGGACCGGATGTTCTGGGCTCCGCGACGCGGAGCGAGCCAGAATATACATAAAAAACGAATATTGTACAATCAGTCTCTACCTCCCTACGCTGTCAGGTGAGAGCGGGCGGAACCCGCCGCACGGGCGCGGCCCCGCATGACCCGAGGAGACACATGGACCGGCAGAGGATGCTCATCGACGGTGAGCTGGTGGCGGCCGAAGGCGGCAGAGAATACGAGAACGTCAACCCGGCCGACGAGCAGGTCATCGGGACCGCGCCCGACGCCACGGCCGGGGACGTCGAGCGCGCCGTGGCGGCGGCGCGCCGCGCCTTCGACGACGGCCGCTGGGCCGAGGACGTCGAGTTCCGGCGGCACTGCCTGCTCCAGCTTCAGGAGCGGCTGCGCAAGAACGTCGAGGAGATCCGCGGCGCGCACACCGCGGAGTCGGGAATGCCCGTCAGCCTTGCCCACTCGCTGGGGGTCGACGTCCCGATCGACGGGCTGGGCTACTGGCCCGGGCTGCTCGGGACCTACCAGTGGGAGTACGAGCTTCCGCCCGTGGAGTTCATGGGCGCGAGGTCCAAGCGGGTGGTGCGCAGGGAGGCTGACGGCGTGGTCGGTGCGATCACCCCGTGGAACTACCCGTTCCAGCTGAACCTGACCAAGCTCGGCGCGCCCCTGGCCGCGGGATGCACGGTCGTGCTCAAGGGGGCCCCGGACACCCCGTACTCCGCCACGCTCCTCGCCGAGGCGGTCGCCGCGACCGACATCCCGCCCGGCGTCGTCAACATCATCACGACCCAGGACAACGCCGTCGCCGAGATCCTGACGAAACATGCGGCGATCGACCATGTGACGTTCACCGGCTCGACGCAGACGGGCCGCCTGGTCATGCGCAACGCGGCCGAGACCATCAAGAAGGTCTCCCTGGAGCTCGGCGGCAAGAGTGCCACGATCGTCCTCGACGACGCCGACCTGGCTCAGATCCTGCCCTTCGCGGCGGGCATCGTCTGCATGCACGCGGGCCAGGGATGCGCCCTGATGACCCGGGTGCTGGTGCCGGACGCCCTGATGGGCGCCGCGGCCGAGATCGTCAAGGCGGTCTTCGCCCAGTTCCCCTACGGCGATCCGCGCGATCCGGGCACCATGATGGGCCCACTGGTCAACGCGCGGCAGCGCGACCGCGTCCTCGGCTACATCGAGACCGGGAAGGCCGAGGCGGAGCTCATCGTCGGCGGCGGCCGGCCCGAAGGGTTCGACAAGGGCTTCTGGGTCGAGCCGACGGCGTTCGCGAACGTGCCCAACGACGCGCGGATCGCCCGGGAGGAGATCTTCGGCCCGGTGCTCTGCCTCATCGGCTACGAGGACGAGGAGGACGCCATCCGCATCGCCAACGACTCGCCCTACGGCCTGTCCGGCTCGGTCTTCAGCGCCGACCTCGACCGCGCCCTCGCGGTCGCCAAGCGCATCCGTACCGGGTCGATCGGGGTCAACGGAGGCGGCTTCACCGCTCCGGACACGCCTTACGGCGGCTACAAGCAGAGCGGTGTCGGCCGTGAGTTCGGCGTCGAGGGCCTGGAGGGCTTCCTGGAGACGAAGGCCCTGGGCATTCCCGTCCTCTGACCGGACCTCGGCGGCGCGCGGCGCCCGCTCCGCTCGCCGCCGAGGCACTCCCATATTGAACACTCTTGACGATTCATGTTCAATATGGCTAGATAACTGCTGACTTCGACGTGACGAGGAGAGCCGATGCTCATCGACCTGCACGCCCATCAGCTGACCGCGGGCCTGTTCAACCAGCACGAGCACTGGGGTCCCTTCTGGGACAACGGCCTGCGGATCGGCGACTGGAAGCTCGGCAGCAAGCGCAAGGCGCCCAAGCACCTGGAGGAGATGCTTGAGCGCTGGCAGCCCGAGCCGCGGCTGGCCGCCATCGACGCAGCGGGCATCGACAAGATGGTGCTGTCGATGCCGCTGCACATGGTCGGCTACCACTACGAGACGGACTTCGCGGTCCGGTACGCGGCGAACGCGAACGACTCGATGGCCGAGTTCTGCGAGCACAACCCGGACCGCTTCTACTTCTGGGCGCACGCGCCTCTCCAGGACCCGGTCGCCGCGGCCAAGGAACTGGAGAGGGCCGTCACCCAGCTCGGTGCCCAGGGGCTCATGATGGGCGCCCGGAACTTCGGCGGCCGTGAGGTGTACGACCCGGCCTTCCGCCCGCTGTGGGAGAAGGTCAGCGAGCTGGACTGCCTCGTCTTCGTGCACGGCTACAACCAGTCGGTCACCTGGGGCGAGCAGGCCTGCGACGACCCCTTCGACACCACCTCGATCGTCGGCATGAACAGCGACGAGACGCTCTTCTACTGGTACCTCACCAACGGCGGCGTCTTGGACGACTTTCCCGACCTGAAGGTGCTGATCACCCACGGCGGCGGCTTCGTGCCGTTCCAGCTGGACCGCTTCAACATGACGAACAAGACGATGGCGCCGGACTCCAAGAACAAGAAGGAGCTCATCGAGTACAACCCGAACTTCTTCTACGACCTGGACATCCACAGCCCCTTCATGCGCCGCGCGATCATCGAGGAGGTGGGGGTGTCGCAGGTGCTGTACGGCGACAACTTCTCCGGCGCCGACGTGCACGACGGCGACCTCACCGAAGGGCTCGGCCTGTCTGAGGCCGACCGCGACAAGATCCGGTTCGAGAACGCCCTGCCGCTGCTCAAGCTCCCGGAGTCGGGCATGAACCCGGACGACCTGCGCAAGCAGAGCACGCCCGGCGCGGCGAAGTAGGGCCGGCCATGGAGATCGTCGGCCTGGGCTACATGGGGCTGGAGTCGAAGAACACCGAGGGGTGGCGGACGTACGCGCCCGAGGTCCTCGGCATGGCGGTGCGCCCGTCGGACGGCCCGGCGCTGCTGCTGCGGATGGACGACCGCAACCACCGGATCGCGATCCGCCCCGGAGACCGCGACCGCCTGAGCTACATCGGCTGGGAGCTCCTCAACCGGCCCGCGTGGGAGGAGGCGCTGCAGATCCTCGCCGCCGAGGGCTACGCACCGGAGATCGCCGACCCGGGCCTCCGCGAGGAACGCGCCGTGCACGCGATGGCCTGGATCCACGGCCCCGACGACGTGCGCCACGAGTTCTACTACGGCCACGGATTCGACTCGCACACGTTCCTGCCCGGGCGTCCCCACAACGGGTTCGTCACCGGGGAAGGCGGGTTCGGCCACGTCGTTCTCACCGTCCCGGCCTGGACGGACGAGCTGAACCACTTCATCGAGGACGTCCTGAAGTTCAAGTGGTTCGGATCCGGGGCCGACACCGGCAAACGCCGCTTCTACCGGCCGCGCCGCAACCACCGCACCCACGCCATCGGGTACTCCATCGTCCCGGGCGTGCTCGGTCTCCAGCACGTCGGCATTGAGGTCCACGACCTGGACGATGTCGGCATCGCCTACGACAGGGTGCTGGAGCGCGGCGACCCGCTGATGGCGACGCTCGGGCGGCACACCCAGGACCCGGTGATCTCGTTCTACGCCTTCACCCCGTCCGGTTTCCCCCTGGAGTACATCAACGCGGGCGTCGAGGACAGCGAGGTCCATCCGTTCGTGGAGGGCAAGCCCGAGAGCCTGTCGATCTGGGGACACAAGTTCAACCCCGACGCTCCGAAGCCGAGCACCATGTACTCGGCCGCGGAGTCCGTCACAAGTGACAGTTGAGACGTTTCCTGTGTTCTCTGAAGAGGAAGGACGTGCCCTCATGGTGAGTGCGGTCGGCAAGCCGGGCGTGCGGCTGCGCAGCGCGGTCTCCGCGGTGGAGATCGTCGTGGTGCGCCCGGCCGGAGGCGTCACCCTCCAATGCGGCGGGTCGCCGATGGTCGAACTCGACGACACCGGTGCGCCGGCCGATCCCTCGGGCGAGCAGGTGCAGCTCGGCAAGCGCTACTTCGACGAGGAGGCCGGGCTCGAGGTGCTCTGCACCAGGGCCGGCACCGGCCCGCTGAGCGTGGAAGGACGGCTGCTCCAGGCGCGTGTGCCCCGAGCCCTGCCGTCCTCCGACTGAGGGAGGGCCGATGGACCTCACCCTCCTGCTCGACATGGCGGCCGACGGCGTCGCCGAGCGCGTGGTGCTCGGCGACCGGGCCTCGGGGCTGACGGCGTCGGACCTGCGGAGGCGGGCCGCGGGCGGAGCCGCGGTACTGCGCGACCTCGGCGCGAGTCATCTCGTCTACATCGCGGCGAGCGGAGCGGCCTTCCCGGTCTCGTTGTTCGCGGCGAGCCTGGCGGGCATCCCGTTCGTGCCGCTCAACTACAGGCTGTCCGCCGGGCAGCTCGCCGCACTGGTCGCCGAGAACGAGCCCGCGTTCGTCGTGGGCGACCGGGACGTCCTGGACGCGATCGGGGCTCCGGAGGGCCGCTCCACGACACCGGACGGCTGGCTGGAGCTGGCGCGCGAGCATCCCGGCCCGGCCACGCCGATGCCGAACGACCCCGAGTCGGTCGCGCTGCTGCTCTACACCAGCGGCACCACCGCGGCCCCCAAGGCCGCGGTGCTCCGCCACCGGCACCTGGCGTCCTACGTGCTCACCACGATCGACTTCGCGGGCGCGGCGCCGGATGACTGCGGGCTCGTCGCCGTCCCGCCCTACCACATCGCCGGGGTCGCGAACACGCTCACGAACCTGTACGCGGGCCGCCGGGTGGTCCACCTGGGCCGGTTCAGCCCCGAGGACTGGCTCCGCACCGTGGAGCGCGAGGGGGTCACCCAGGCCCTGGTCGTCCCCACGATGCTCGCGCGGATCGTCGAGCACCTGCGGGAGACCGGGGAGCGCCCGCCCGCCGGGCTGCGCTCGCTCGCCTACGGCGGAGCCCCGATGCCCGCCCGCGTGATCGAGCAGGCCCTGGAGCTGTTCCCCGGAGTCGACTTCACCAACGCCTACGGCCTGACCGAGACCAGCTCGACGATCGCCGTGCTCGGTCCGGACGACCACCGCGCGGCACAGGCGGGTACGAGCCCCGAGGCACGCGCCCGCCTGGGGTCCGCCGGACGGCTGGTGCCCGACCTCGAAGCGCGGATCCTCGGCGCCGACGGCCTGCCGCTCCCGGCGGGCGAGATCGGGCTGCTGTACGTGCGCGGGCCGCAGGTGTCGGGGGAGTACCGGGGAACGGCCGCGGTCGGCTCCGACGACTGGTTCGCCACCCGAGATCTGGCGCACCTCGACGACGAGGGCTACCTGTTCCTCCACGGCCGTGCCGACGACACGATCATCCGCGGCGGGGAGAACGTCGCCCCCGCCGAGATCGAGGCCGTGCTGGAACAGCATCCGGCGGTCGCCGAGTCGGCGGTGGTCGGCATCCCCGACGAGGAATGGGGTCAGCGGATCGCCGCCGTCGTCGTGCCGCACCGAGGGGCGCGGCCCGAGCCCGAGGAACTGCGCACGTGGGTCCGCACCCGGCTGCGGGGGTCGAAGACCCCGGACGTGGTGCGGCTCGTGGCCGCGCTGCCGCGCACCGACACCGGCAAGATCCTCCGCCGCACGCTCGTCCACGAGCTCGGCGCCGTTGACGTCACGATCCCCAGGGAGACCACCCCATGACCATGAAGGTGCTGATCGACTCCGAGAAGTGCTGCGGATACGGCATCTGCGCCGAGATCTGCCCCTCGGTGTTCAAACTGGACGCCCAGGGGTTCGTCTTCGTCGAGGGCGACACCGTTTCTGAGGAGGAGGCACAGGCGGCGATCGAGGCCGCGGACGCCTGCCCCGAAGTCGTCATCACCTTCCAGCAGGCTTGAGAGGAACGCCATGAGCACCAAGACGATGGTCGTCATCGGAGCGGGACCGGGCATCGGTCTGGCCGTGGCCCGGCGGTGGGGCGGCGAGGGATACCGGATCGCCCTCGTTGCCCGGCAGGCCGAGCGGCTCAGCGGGTTCGTGGACCGGCTCGGCGCCGAGGGCGTCGAAGCGGCGGCATTCCCGACCGACGTGACCGACCGGGCGGCGCTGGCCGCGACCCTGACGGAGATCAAGAAGCGCTTCGGCCGGATCGACGCGCTCTACTTCGGCCCCCCGGCGACGTCCGGGACGATGGTCGCCCCCCGCGACTTCACCGTCAAGAACACCTCGATCATGCTCGACCTGGTGACCGCCGCGGTCGCGGCGGTCGAGTTCGTCCTTCCCGAGCTGCTGGAGCGCCGTGAAGGCGCGCTCCTCTTCTGCGTCCCGATGTCGGCCGTGGAACCCGTGCTGTTCAGCGCGAACTACGCGATGGCGTGCGCCGCGCTCCGCAACTACGCGCAGAGCCTGTTCGTCGATGTGCACGCCGAGGGCGTCTCCGTCGGCGTCGTCACGATCGCCGGCCTGGTGGTGGAGGGCGACTCCGAGCGCAGCAAGTCGCTCGCCGCCACGGCCCGCAGGCCGGGCGACCGCGCCTGGGACGAGTACCGCGCCTTCCATGAGGATCTGGCCGCGCATGTGACCTCCGGCGAGGTGGCCGACGCCTTCTGGCGGCTGGCCGCGGACAGCACCGAGGTCGAGGAGATCCTGGGCAATCCGGAGATCTGCGCGCGGCTGCGCGCGCAGGCGCTCGCCGGGACTCCGGCCACATGAGCGCCGTCATCGTCGAGGCCGTCCGGTCCCCGCTCGGCCGCGGCCGCATGGCCAAGGGGGAGCGGCCAGGCGGCTCGCTGTCGGAGCTGCACCCGGTCGATCTGCTCGCGCAGGTGCTGCGGGGGCTCGTCGACCGCAGCGGCATCGACCCGGATCTGGTCGAGGACGTGATCATCGGCTGCGTCTCGCAGGCGGCGGAGCAGGCCTTCACGCCCGGGCGGCTCGCCTGGCTGGGCGCGGGCCTGCCGGACTGCGTCCCGGGCGTCACGATCGACCGCCGGTGCGGGTCCGGCCAGCAGGCGATCGAGTTCGGCGCGCACGGGATCATCGCCGGCGCCTACGGCGCCGTCGTGGCGGGCGGCGTTGAGTCGATGAGCCGGGTGCCGATGGGCTCGGCCCGTCTGGACGCGGACGTCTTCGGTGCAGGAGTCGCCGAGCGCTACGCCCCGGGCCTGATAGGCCAGGGCGTCGCCGCCGAGCTCGTCGCCGCGCGTTACGGGATCTCCCGGGAGGAGATGGACGAGTACGCGGCGCGCTCACACGCGCGGGCCGCGGCGGCCGCGGCCGTCATGGCCCGTGAGATCGTTCCGGTGACTGCGCCCGGCGCCGACGGGGAGGCCCGCGCGGTCGCCTCGGACGAGACCATCCGTCCCGGCACGACCGTCGAGGCGCTGGCGGCGCTGCGCCCGTCCTTCACCGACGCCGCGGCGCTGGGCCGGCATCCGGAGATCACCTGGTCGGTCACGGCGGGGAACTCCTCGCAGATCACCGACGGTGCGGCCGCGCTGCTCCTCATGAGCGAAGAACTGGCCGGACGCCTCGGGCTGCGGCCGCGGGCGCGGATCGTGGCGACCGCGGTCTGCGGCTCGGATCCGGTGATGATGCTGACCGGTCCCATCCCCGCGACCGAGAAGGTGCTGGCGCGGGCGAAGCTGAGCCTTGAGGACATCGACCATGTCGAGGTGAACGAGGCGTTCGCCAGCGTCCCGCTCGCCTGGCAGCGCCATTTCGGCTTCGACGGGGATCGGCTCAACCCGTCCGGGGGCGCGATCGCGCTCGGCCATCCGCTGGGCGCCTCCGGGGCCCGTCTCACGACCACGATGCTCGGCGCCCTGGAGGCTTCCGGGGGCCGGTACGGTCTGCAGACCATGTGCGAGAACGGCGGCATGGCCAACGCGCTCATCATCGAGCGCCTTTGACCCTGCCGCCTGTCGTCCTCTGCTCAGGCGTACTCCTTCGCCGCTCCTTCTGGAGCGGCGGGGGAGTACGCCTTCGCCAGTTCTGCGAGATCCTCGGCGGGGTCGATGAGCCGGGCGATCGGTACGGGCAGGCGATCGGTCATGATGCGGCGCACGGCCCGGACGTCGTCGGCGCGGTTGAAGGCGACGCATCCGACCGGACGCCCTTCGCGGGTGAGCAACGCGGAGAAGGCCCAGCCTTCGACGTCGCCGCGCAAGTTGACCTCGTCGGTCGGCTCCGGCTTGCCGGTGATCTGGATGGTCAGGTCGTACTGGTCGGACCACACCCAGGGGACCTCGGCGAACTCCGCGCTGCCGCCGGCCATGTTCTTCGCGGCGACCTTGGCCTGATGCTGGGCGTTCTGCCAGTGCTCGACGCGCATGCGCCCGCCGAGATGGGGTTGCGGCGCGTTGGCGACGTCGCCGATGGCGAACACATCGGGCACCGACGTTCGGCATCGCCCGTCCACCACGATTCCGTCGGTGACCTCGATCCCCGCAGCGCGGGCGAGTTCGTCGGCGGGGACCATCCCGATGCCCACGACGATGACGTCGGCCAGGTGCTCCGCACCCCCGGAGGTGCGGGCCAGGAGCCCGTCAGGCCCGTGCTCGATCGAAGAGACGGTGACGCCCGTGCGGAAGTCGACGCCGCGCTCGGTGTGCAGGCGCATGTAGAGGCCGGCGAGGGCAGGCGGCAGCAGCCGTTCGAGAGGGGTGCGCTGACCTTCCAGCACGGTGACCGAGCAGCCCAGCGTGATGGCGCTCGCGGCGACCTCACCGCCGATGAATCCGCCGCCGATGATGATCACGCGGGCGCCGGGCCGGAGCCGTGCGGAGATCGCCTGCGAGTCCTCGAGGTTGCGGAGCGTGTGGACACCGGGAAGTCCCTCGGTGCCGGGCAGGGCACGCGGCCGGCCGCCCGTCGCGATGAGCACCTTGTCGTAGGTGAGCCGTTCCCCTGTGGACAGGGCGATGGTCTTGGCCGCGACGTCGAGCGCGGTGGCTGCGACGCCGGTCCTCACCTCGATGTCCTTCTTGTCGTACCAGGCCGGTGGCCGCAGCGCGGTGCGTCCGGGGTCCTCCTCGCCGCGTAGGACGCCCTTGCTGAGGGGCGGTTTGGAGTAGGGGAGGCGCGGTTCGTCGCAGAGCACGACGACGCGTCCCTTGAAGCCCTCCGTGCGCAGTGCCAGCGCCGCGGTCCCGCCGCCGACACCACCGCCGATGACGACGAACGTCTCGGTCACGTTCTCTCCCTCGCTTTCGCCTGTGCTGAACATATTCTCCGACTTGTGTTTAATTATCCTGCTCGGGAGGCCTGAGAAGTCACTCGAAGACGGTGATGACCTTCTCGGGACAGGCTCGCGCGCCCTTGCGGGCGGCCTCCTCCAGTGCCGGGTCGAACTCGCGCCCTCGGCCGGCGATGTAGCCGTCGTCGTCGAGCTCGAAGAGCTCGGGGGCGACGGCCGCGCAGCGTGCGTGGCCCTGGCAGAGGGCGGGGTCGATCTCCAGTCTCACGGAGCCTCTCCAAGGTATTGATACACATCGACTAATATGTGTTTAATGTGTATCAGACGCTGTTCGTGAGGAACAAGCCCGCCAAGGAGTTCTCGATGACCGAGCCGCAGTGCCCTGTGAAGTCCGTCAACCTGGCAGAGCTGCCGATGCAGACGGAGGAGGGACGGGCCGCAGGCTGGCGGACCCTCGTGGAGGCGGGTCCGGTCGCCGACGTGAACGAGGCGTTCATGGCGACGAGTGACAGCGCCGTCCAGTACGTCCTGCAGAACTACGAGCTGTTCTCGTCGGTGCACGCCTACGACATCCTGCAGAGCCCGGTGCCGCAGCCGCCCCTCATGTTCGACCCGCCGGAGCACGTCAGGTTCCGCCGGATCCTCGCCCCCTTCTTCAGTCCGGGCGTCGTGTCGAAGATGTACGGCGGGCTGCGCGAGCAGGTGCGCGAGCTCATCGCGCCGCTCGCCGCCGCGGGGGAGGCCGATGTCTTCGGGGGCCTGGCGGTCCCCTTCCCGACCCAGGTCTTCCTCGAGCTGTTCGGGCTGCCGCTGTCCGACCGCGACCAGCTGATCGAGTGGAAGGACCGCATCATCAAGTCGACCGACGTCCGCGGCCTGGAAGGCGGGGACGCCGAAGCCGGCATCGACCTGATGAGCTACCTCGTCACCAAGATCCAGGAACGCAAGGGTGACACCTCCAACGACGACCTGCTCACCGCCGTCGTCAATGACACCTCGCCCGAGGCGCTCACCGACGAGGAACTGCTCGGCCTGTCCATCCTCATGATCCAGGCGGGCCTGGACACCGTGACGCAGAGCCTGATGTTCATGTTCGCGACCCTCGCACAGCAGCCGGAGCTGCAGGCCCGCCTCGTCGCCGATCCGAAGCTGATCCCGGACTTCATCGAGGAGAGCCTGCGCCTCAATCCGGTCGCCCCCTTCCCGCCGCGCGTCGTCAC
Organism: Actinocorallia herbida; assembly: GCF_003751225.1. NCBI lineage: Bacteria > Bacillati > Actinomycetota > Actinomycetes > Streptosporangiales > Thermomonosporaceae > Actinocorallia > Actinocorallia herbida. The sequence continues at coordinate 6,118,205 of NZ_RJKE01000001.1, read as the reverse complement.
CCGCGACACCGTGGTCGAGGGCGTCACCGTCCCCGCCGGGAGCCGGATGACGGTCTGCCTGGGCGCCGCGAACCGGGACCCGGGCCTGCACAAGGACCCGGACGAGATCGTCCTCGGCCGCGGAGAGCGGCACTGGGCGTTCGGCGGAGGCCCGCACCGCTGCCTGGGCTCGCACCTCGCCCGCGCGGAAATGCGGCTGGTCCTGGAGGAGTGGCTCAAGCTCGTTCCCTCCTTCTCCCTCAATGACGACGTCGAGCCGCGGATGGTCTGGCCCACGCCGCTGCTGAGCCTCGAAGAGCTCACCCTCGTGTTCCCCCCGGCCTCGGTCTGACGGTGCGCCGCACGAGTCCGCGTCCCCGGTCCCGCGTCCGCGTGGAGCCGACGTGACCCAGCACCTCACCTTCCTGCTGCTCGGCCTCGGCAACGGCGCCGTTTTCGCGGCCCTTGCCGTTGCCCTGGTGCTCACTTACCGCAGTTCAGGCGTGGTCAACTTCGCGACCGGCGGCATCGCCCTGGTCACGGCCTACACCTACGCGATGCTGCGGCAGGGCGAGCTGCTCAGCCCGATTCCCGGAACACCGAAGACGATCCACCTCGGCGCCCCCTGGGACTTCTGGCCCGCCCTGATCGCCTCCGTTCTCGTGGCCGCCGCGCTCGGCCTCGTCCTCCACCTGCTCATCTTCCGGCCGCTGCGCAATGCGCCCCCTGTGGGCAAGGCGGTCGCCGCACTGGGCGTCTCGCTGTTCCTGACGGCGCTGATGGCCGCCCGCATGGGTACCGAGGCCGTCACGGTCGAGGCGGTCTTCCCGACCGGTGTCTGGCAAACGGGCTCGGTGTCGGTGCCGAGGGATCGCGTCTACCTCGCCGCGGCCATCGTCGCCGTCGCCGTCCTGGTCGCCGCGGTCTTTCGCCACACCCGTCTGGGCCGCGCCACGAAAGCCGTCGCGGAGAGCGAGAAGGGCGCGTACGTCAGCGGCGTATCCCCGGACCGGGTGTCGGCCTACAACTGGATGATCAGTTCCGCCGTCGCCGGTCTCGGCGGCATCCTGATCGCGCCGATCGTTCCGCTGACCCCCGTGGCCTACACGATGTTCCTCGCGCCGGCGCTCGCCGCGGCCATCGCCGGGGGATTCACGAGCATTCTCGTGGCCGTCGCCACCGGCCTGGGCATCGGCATGCTCCAGTCGGAGGCCCAGTTCCTGCCGAGCCTGCACGCATGGCTGCCGAGCGCGGGCCTGCCCGAACTCGTGCCGCTCGTCCTGATCCTCGTGGTGCTGGTCGTCCGGGCCGCACCTCTGCCCGGACGGGGCGCCGTCATCACGGCGAACCTCGGCCGGGCGCCGCGCCCGCAAGGACTCCTGTTGCCGACAGTCCTTTCGGCGGCTTGCGGGGTCGCCGGCCTCGTCGTCCTGAGCGGTGATCTGCGAGGCGGCCTGATCGCCACGTTCATCTACGGGATCATCGCCCTTTCCAGCGTGGTCGTGACGGGATACGCCGGGCAGGTCTCGCTCGCGCAGCTCCCTCTCGCGGGCGTGGCCGCCTTCCTTCTGGGCCCGATCACGGTCGGCTGGGGGCTGCCCTTTCCCCTCGCTCCGGTGGTGGCGGCCCTCTGCGCGACCGTCGTGGGCGTGATCATCGGCCTGCCGGCGCTGCGGCTGCGGGGCCTCACAGCCGCGGTGGTCACCTTCGCCCTCGCCGGGGCGCTGGAGGCCGTCTGGTTCCGCAACCTGGACATCGTCGGGGAAGGCGTCGCGGTCAAGGCTCCGTCCCTGCTCGGCCTCGACCTTTCGGCGGGCGGCGGCGCGGACTTCCCTCGGTTCACCTTCGGCCTGGTCTGCCTCATCGTGCTCCTCCTGGTCGGTCTCGGCGTGGCCCGCCTGCGCACCAGCGGCCTCGGCTCGCAGATGCTCGCGGTGCGGGCGAACGAGCGCTCGGCCGCCGCGGCCGGGGTGGACGTCGTCCGGATCAAGATCATCGCCTTCGGTCTCGGCGCCTTCATCGCCGGTCTCGGCGGCTCGCTGCTCGCCTACAAGCTCGGCACGGTCACCTACACCCCCTTTGCGGCGATCACCGGCCTCGCCTTCTTCGGCACCGCCTATCTCGCCGGGATCACCTCGGTGTCCGGAGGCGTGTTCGCCGGGGTGCTGGCCACCGAGGGCCTGATGTACGTCGTGCTGAACCAGGTCTTCACTTCCGGGCACTGGTACGAGGCCATCGGCGCGGTCCTGCTCGTCCTCACCGTGATCATGAATCCTGAGGGGATCATCAGCCAGCTGCAGGGCGCCATCGAGCGGTGGCGGGCCCGGCGCGCCGTTCCTCCTGATGAGCCCACGAGCCCAGACGTACCAGTCGATCCGGGTGGTGCCGTACCGACGGTCATCGGTGCGCCGCTGCTCGTCATCGACGGCCTCACCGTCCGGTACGGCGGCGTGACCGCGGTGGACGGGGTGAGCCTTGAGGTCCACGCGGGTGAGATCGCCGCCCTCATCGGCCCGAACGGCGCGGGCAAGACCACCGCGATCGACGCGGTGAGCGGGTTCGCCGCGGCCGAGGGCTCCGTCCGGCTCGACGGGCGCGAGCTCGGCGGACTGAAGCCCCACCAACGAGTCCGTGCCGGTCTCGGCCGGACGTTCCAGGCGATCGAACTCTACGACGATCTGAGCGTCGCCGAGAACGTCACCGTCGGGCTCACCGCACAGGGCCGCGCGACCGCGGGCGGAGATCCGGTCCGGGAGGTCCTCGCCCTGCTAGGCCTGACCGGCTTCGCGGAGCGCCCGGCGGGGTCGCTGTCCCAGGGGCAGCGACAGCTCGTCTCGATCGCCCGCGCCGTGATCGGCCGGCCGCGGATGCTCCTGCTCGACGAGCCCGCAGCCGGGCTCGACAGCACCGAGAGCCTCTGGCTGGGCGAACGGCTCCGGGCGATCCGCGACAGCGGCATCACCATCCTGCTGGTCGAGCACGACATGGGACTGGTCCTCGGCCTGTGCGACCGCGTCCACGTCCTGAACTTCGGCGGGCTCATCGCCTCTGGCAGCCCGGAGGAGATCCGGGCGGACCCCGCGGTCTCCTCGGCCTACCTCGGTTCCTTCCACTCCGGAGCAGTCGCATGAACGACGTCACCGCCACCGCGCAGTCGCGGCCGGGCACCGGGATCCGCACGCCGGTGCTCGCAGCGATGGGACTCGGCGCGGGCCATGGTCCCGTTCGGGTGATCCGCTCGCTGGATCTGGAGGTGCATCGGGGGACCGTCCTCGGGGTGCTCGGGCCGAACGGCGCGGGCAAGACGACCCTGCTGATGACGCTCGCGGGCCTGCTGCCCCGCCAAGGGGGCTCCGTGCGGCTCGCGGGCACCGAGCTGCCGACCGGGCGGCCCGCGGTGGTCAACCGCGCCGGACTAGTGCTGGTACCGGACGACCGCGCGCTGTTCACCGGCCTCACCGTCCGGCAGAACATCGAGATAGCCCGGCGCCGGGACGCGGCCCTGACGTTCGACGACGTCTTGGACCTCTTCCCGGCCCTGGCCCGGTGCGCGGACCGGGCTGTCGGCTCGCTGTCCGGCGGTGAGCAGCAGATGCTCGCCATGGCCCGTGGGCTCGTGCAGGATCCCAAAGCCCTGCTGATCGACGAGATGAGCATGGGCCTGGCGCCCGTGATCGTCGAAGGGCTGCTCCCGATCGTCCGGCGCATCGCCGACGAGACCGGCGTGGCCGTGGTCCTCGTCGAGCAGCATGTCCGGCTCGCCCTCGAGGTAGCCGATGAGGCTCTCGTCCTCGTCCGCGGAGCCGTCGCGCTCCGCGGTACGGCCCGCGACCTCGCGGCCGCCCCCTCCGCTCTCGAAGCCGCCTATCTCGGGGATGGCGGCGCGGGCAGCGGGCACGAACCGCCGGGCAGCCCTGCCCCGGCGCAACGACAAGAAGACGGGACCGTCTGATGAGAACCACCCCCCGAGCAGGACGCGTGGCCGTGGCCGCCGCCGCGCTGCTGGCCCTGGCCCTGACCGCCGCGTGCGGTGCGGACGCCGGCACCGCCGACGGCACGGCCGACACCCCCGCCGCACCGTTCGACTTCGGCGCCCCCAACGCGGCGACGGGCGCCCCGATCAAGATCGGCTACGTCAACGAGGGCCAGAGCGCCGCCCTCGATACCACCAACGAGGAACGGTCGGCCAAGGCCGTCTCGGACTACGCCAACGCCTACCTGGGCGGCCTGGCGGGGCACCGGATCGAGCTGGTGCCCTGCCAGATCAAGGGCACGCCCTCGGGTGCCCAGGCCTGCGGCAGCAAGTTCGTGCGCGACGGCGTCGTGGCGGTCGTCGGCAGCTCGCCCGGCCAACCCTCCCCGGTGATCCAGCAGCTGGGCACGGCCGGGATCCCGTTCGCGGCCAACCTGCTGGCGGAACAGCAGGCTCTGCGGGCCGAGAACGTCTTCATCTTCGGTAACCCGCTGTCGGTGTTCGGTACTCCCGCCCAGCACGCGAAGCAGCAGGGGTACAAGCGGGCCGCGATCGTGGTCATCGACGTCCCCGGCAGCGCCGCGCCCGCCAAGCAGATCGCGCCCATGATCTTCGGCAACGCCGGGGTGCAGCTCGACGTGGTGCTGGTCCCGCCGGGCACAGCCGACATGACCCCGCAGGTCCAGACCGCGCGGACCAAGAACCCGCAGCAGTGGTTCGTCCTGGGCGACCCGACCTTCTGCTCCACGGCCGCCAAGGCGTTCCAGACCCTCGCGGTCCCCGACGCGCTGCTGTTCGACTCGCGATGCCTCGGCCAGAACGCCGCGAGCGCGCTGCCGGGCATCGAGAAACTGAAGTTCGTCTCGACCTACAGCACCGACCCGGCGGACGCCGACTACGCCCTGATGCAGGGGATCTTCGCCGAGTACGGCGGCGTGGAGACCGACGGCAGCTCCCTCACCGCCTTCCAGGCGATGCTGAGCCTCGTCCGGGCCGTAAATGCCGCGGAACCGACCGAGGTGACACCGGCCTCGGTGGCCGCGGCCCTGAAGTCGGCCCCGGCCGTGGACTACCCGCTGGGCCATGGCATCAAGATCCGGTGCGACAGCCCGCTGGCCGCGATCTCGCCGAACATCTGCTCCACCGGGGGACTGCTCGCCGACGCGGACGCGGACGCCTCGCTCAAGAACTTCCAGGCGATCGACGCCGGACCGCTTTACGCGGCCCCGGCCGCTCCCGCCGAGGACTGATGTGGCGTCCCGCGCGGAGGTCGAGGAGGCCTTCGCGCGGGTCGCGGCCGAACTGGGCGGTCTAGACGCCCTTGTCCACGTCGCGGGCGTGGAGACCCGCGCACCGGCCGAGCAGATCACCGACGCGCAGTGGGATCCGGTTCTCGACGTCAGCCTGCGCGGCGCCTACCCACGCCCGGATCGAGGCGCCCTGCCCACACGAGGAGAGTCCGCGACATGACGTACTCGTCGAGGCGTTCGGCGCCCACGGGCCGGAGATCGTCCTGGAGGAGCAGATGAAGATCGTTCGTTATGCGGTCGGCGGTGTCCCACGCTGGGGGCTCCTGGAGGACGACGACCGTATCCGGCCGATCCGGGGCGCGATCGGTGAGTGGGCGCCGGACTTCGTCGCGTCGGGCTTCCGGAATCTTCCGACCGGGGCCGGGACGGTCGCCCTGCGCGGGGTCCGCCTGCTCGCGCCCATCGAGCCGACCGCGAAGATCCTTGGCGTCGGGGCGAACTACTGGTCCCACCTTGAGCGGCTCGGCCGCACCGAGCGGCCCACCCACCTGGCGTCCTACCTCAAGCCGGTCACCGCGGTGATCGGCCCGGACGACGTCATCCGCAACCCGGCGATCACGCGCGAGCTCGACTACGAGGTGGAGCTCACCGCGGTCATCGGAAGCCCGGTCTCGCCGCTCACCAACGACCCCGTGCCCGCGCTGCTCGGCTACACGGTCGGCAACGACGTGAGCGCGCGCGAGTTCCGCAAGGGCGACAAGGGGCCGGACCTGCTGAGCATGAAGGCCAACGACCGGTCCACGCCGTTCGGCCCGTGGATCGTCACGGCCGACGAGTTCCCGCCGGCCGAGAAGCTCGATCTGCGGATCGTCTGCAGGGTGAACGGAGAGGTCCGCCAAGAGGACACGACGCGCCGGATGCTGTGGGGGGTGCCGGAGATCCTCGGCTTCTTCCGTCCCCGGATCTCGCTCGTCCCCGGCGATGTGGTCCTCACCGGGACGACCTGCGGGGTCGGCTTGGAGGACGGCCGATTTTTGCGGGCGGGAGACCTCGTGGAGACGGAGATCGAGGGCATCGGTGTGCTGCGCAACACCGTCGGCGAGCACGGCGTGCTGGGCTGAACCGGAGGGTGCCCGGCCCGCCGGGCACCCTCGGGAGGGACATCCGGCGGGCTCGTGCCCTCTCAGCGCGGCTTGGTGAGCAGCAGGCAGCCGCCGTGCGGGCCGCCGCCCGCCGCGGCCAGGGCGACCTCTGCGCCATCGACCTGCCGGGCCCCGGCCTCACCCCGGATCTGGAGGCACGCCTCGTAGAGGTGCCCCCACCCGTGCAGGCGGCCTGCTGAGAGCTGGCCGCCGCTGGTGTTCAGCGGCAGCGCGCCGCCCAGGGTGATGTTCCGGCCTCCTTCGACGAACGCCGGCGCCTCGCCCTCGGCGCAGAAGCCCAGGGCCTCCAGCCACACCAGGGTGAGGAAGGTGAACCCGTCGTAGAGCTGGGCGGTGTCGACGTCGGACGGTTTCAGGTCCGTCCGGCTCCACAGGTGCCGGGCGGCGTCCTGCGCCGCCATCTGGGTGGGACGGCGCCACTGGTCCCACTCGGTCCTGGCCGAGACGGCCGAGCCGACGGCCTCGATCGCGACGGCCTGCGGCGCGTCGCCGGCTGTCTCGGCGGCGGAGACGACCAGGGCGACCGATCCGTCGGCGGGGACGTCGCAGTCGTAGAGGCAGAACGGGTCGGTGATCATCCGCGCGCCCAGGTAGTCGTCGATCGTCAGCGGCGCGGTGTAGATCGCGGCGGGGTTGCCGGCGGCGAACCGCCGCGCGTTCACCGCGAGCCAGCCGACCTGTTCGCGGCGGGAACCGGTCTCGTGCAGATAGCGCTGGTAGTTCAGGGCGAGCCAGTTCGCGGCCGAGACCGCGCCGAAGGGCCGGTGCCACTGGAGAAAGCCGGTGACGCCGCCCTGGTCGGCGCCGTTGGTGAGGACCCGTTTGCCGGTGCCCTGCGCGGTGGCCTCCTCGGTGGTGCGGTAGACGAGGACATGCCGGGCCATGCCGGTGGAGACGGCCATCGCCGCGGCCATCACCGGGGTGAACTGGCTCGGCCCCTCCTGGCAGGCGAGGTGCCAGGACAGCTCCAGATCGAGGGCGGACTTCACCCGCCAGGGACTTGGACCGTTGAAGCCGGGGGCGGCGGGGTACTCGCCGGGCCACGCGACGAGGCCGTCGATATCGGCCATGGTCAGGCCGGCGTCGGAGACGGCGGCCCGCGCCGCCTGGACGGTCAGGTCGAGTCCGGAGCGGCCGAGGCGGCGGCCGATGTCGGAGCGGCCGATCCCGGTGATGGCGGTGTCGTACTCGAACTTCGTCACGCTGCGGCTCCGGTGTTCACGTCGGTGTCCGGCTCGAAGAGGGGGAGGAAGACCTCGCCGTGCCGCTCGAACACAACACGGACGCGCTGCCCGATGCGCACGTCCTCCGGATCGCAGTTGATCAGGCGCGTCATGAGCTGGAGTCCTTCCTGCTCGTCCAGCTCCACGATCGCGACGACGTAGGGCGGCTCGATCGCGGGGAGGAACGGCTGGTGGTTGACGGTGTAGCTGAAGACGGTGCCCCGGCCGCTGACCGGCGTCGGCACCGGGGTGTACTCGCCCTTCGGCCCGCTGTCCGGACGCGGCGGATGGATCCAGCGGCCCGTGCCGGGACACCGCTGGACGCGCAAATGCCCGTCCGCACCGGACGTCCAGAAGAAGCCGGTCTCCGGGGTGATTCGGGGGAGGGGGAGTTCCCCGGCCGCGCGGGTCATGCCGTCTCCTATCGGTCGGTCTCTCATGTTCTATACAGTAAAGACTAATTCTGTCATATTTGGCACATTGTAGGTGGGTCTGTTGCGAGCTCTCGTCATCCCCGGGCATGGCGCCGCCCAGGTCCCGACCACGTGGGACGAGCCGGACGAAAGGAGGGAGCGGTGCTGATCGACGTGCGTACCGCGGGCTTCTCGGACTGGCCCGCGAGTTCGACATCGCGGTGCCCTCGACGCGCTACCCGCTCGATCGGGCCGACGACGCCTGGCGGGCACAGGTCGCGGGCCCGCAACGCCAAGGTTCTCGTCGAGGTGGCCGAGGAGCGCTGACAAGGACGCCGGCCCTGGTTCGGCGCAGAGGAGCACCGGACCGCTTGGCGAGCGGCCGCCCTGCCGTGGTCGCAACGACCCACCACCCCCCACTGTTCGGAGGTCAGAAATGAAGCTGATGGAAGGTAGAGCCGGGCTCGTCACCGGAGCAGCCGCGGGTATCGGACGGGCGATCGCGCTCTTGTTCGCCGCCGAAGGCGCCAAGGTCGTCGTGTCGGACATCAATGAGGCCGGCGGCACTGAGACCGTCGATCTGATCACCGCGGCGGGCGGCACAGCGTCGTTCCTGCGCGCCGACGCCTCCGTCGAAGAGGACGCGCGGACGCTCGTCGCCGCCGTCGTGGACCGTTATGGGGCGCTGGATTGGGCGGTCAACAACGCCGGACTGACGGCGCCGGTAGCCCCGGTCACCGAGCAGCAGGGCGAATGGTGGACCAAGGTCCTGTCGGTCGACCTCGTCGGCGTGATGTTCGGTCTGAAGCACCAGATCACTCAGATGCAGGCCCAGGGTCGCGGCGGGGCGATCGTGAACATCGCATCCACCGCCGGGATGACGGGTCAATTCGGGATGTCGCCGTACGTGTCCGCCAAGTGGGGTGTCATCGGGCTGACCAAGACCGCCGCGTTGGAGAACGCCCGCACCGGCATCCGTGTCAACGCCGTCGCTCCAGGTATTACCCGTACCCCCGGCATCGACGCTTGGGCCAGCGAGGTGCCCGACCAGGCCGCCGCCGTGCTGGACCACATACCCGTAGGCCGCGCCGCCGAACCCGACGAGCAGGCCCAGGCCGCCTTGTGGCTGGCCAGCGACAAGGCCTCCTACATCACTGGGATCGCCCTGCCCGTCGACGGCGGCCACACCATCGGCGGCTGACCAACACAGCGCTGCCGTACCACCCGACCGTGCAGGCCGACGGGCATGTGCGCCATCTCGAGCCCACACAGGGTCCCCGGCAAGCGGCCTTGCGCCGCTGACGTCCGACGGGTGGTGCGGCGCGCTGAAGGATCAGAGATCACGCGGTCGGCCCGCGACAGCTCCTCGCCGCCAAGGCGGTAATCGGATAGGGCTGTCCAATTCTGTCGCTATGCTGAATCGGAAAGCCCTTTCCGTTTCTGGGGCCGCGGGGCGGCCCCGCTTCCCGAAGGAGTGCACTATGCCCACGATCGCCATCGTCGGCGCGGGTCCCGGTATGGGCCTGGCCATCGCCCGGACGTTCGGAGCCCAGGGCTTCGATGTCGCGCTCGTCGCGCGCAACAAGGAGAAGCTGGACGGCCTGGTCGCCCGGTTGGGCGCGGAGGGCGTCACGGCGGCGGCGTTCACCGCGGACGTGCTGGACCGGGCGTCGCTCACCGCCGCGCTCGCCGCGGCCGCGGACCGGTTCGGCGGGATCGACGTGCTGGAGTACTCGCCGGCCCCGCAGGTGTCGGACCCGGCCCTGGCCCCGGTGCCTCCGACGGCCGCGTCGCCGGAGAACCTCCAGTCCCAGATCGAGTACTACCTGTACGGCGGGGTGGCCGCAGCCCAGGCGGTGCTGCCCGCGATGCGGGAGGCGGGTGCGGGGACCCTGCTGTTCACCACCGGCGGCGGTTCGGTGAACCCGATCCCGATGCTGGGCAACGTCAACGCGGCGGCGGCCGCCCTGCGCAACTGGGTCCTGAACCTGCACAACGAACTCACCGGCTCGGGCATCTACGCCGCCCACGTCGCGATCGGCGTCTGGATCGGCGAAGGCGGCCCTGCGGGCTTCCCCTCGGCCTCCGCCGAGGAGATCGCCCCTCTGTACTGGGACCTCTACGCCAAGCGCGACCAGGCCGAGACGGTCTTCCTCGGCTGAACGCCGTCCCTGACCCGGCGGTCGGAGCACCTTGCTCCGGCCGCCGGTTCTTTTTGGGCGTGGTCTTCCTCACCCCGATGCCCTCTGCGCTCCGGTCGTGCTGACTGTCTGGTTGAATACTGACCTGTCGGTCAAATTCTGTCCGTTGGGTAAGAGGGGTCCGAAATGCAGCGTCCCACCAGAGCGCAACTGAACGAGGGGATCGTCTCCACGGCCGCCCGGCTCTTCGCCCGGCAGGGATACGAGGCGACGAAGCTCCAGCAGATCGCCGAAGAGATGGGCTACTCCAAGGCGGCGCTCCTCTACCACTTCAAGTCCAAGGAATCCCTGCTCGTCGCCGCCATGGAACCCCCGGCCCTGGCGGCGGAGGAACTACTGGAGGACCTGGAGGGGCTGTCGGCCGGACCCGAGCGCGACATCACGGTGATCACCCGCCTCCTCGACCTGGCGCTGGAGCACCGGGAGCGGCTGATCCTCTTCCTGAGCCTGGCCGGCTCGCTCGGCGGGGCCCCCGAAGCCGAGCGGTTCGCCGAGAGCGCCGACCGCGTTCAGGCGCTCCTCGTCCCGCCCGGCGCACCGTTCGAGCGCCGTGTCCAGGCCGCGCAGATGGAGGGCGGGATGCTCGCGGCGGTGCTGAAGTTCACCGACGTCGACATCGCTGAGCTGCGCGAGCCCCTGCTGCGGGGCGCCCTGCGCTGCATGGGGCTGGCGTGCGCACCCGAATCCGGCGCCTGAGGCGCCCGAACCACCCGTCGCAGACCGAGGAGATTTTCCGTGGCCACACTGCTGTACCGACTCGGAAGGGCATCCTTCCGCCACCGCACGCGCGTGCTCGCGCTGTGGCTGGCGATGCTCGCGCTCGGCGGTGTCGCCGCCGGGCTCCTGCACGGACAGACCTCGGAGCGGTTCACGATCCCCGCCTCCGAGTCCCAGACCGCGCTCGACCACCTGGGCGAACGCTTCCCCGGCGCCCACCTGGACGGCGGTACGGCCAACGCCGTCTTCGCCGCGCCCGAAGGCCGGAAGATCACCCACCCGGACGTCAGAGCGGCGGTCGAGAGCACGCTCCAGGCCGTCCGCGCCCACGACGACCGGGTCGTGTCCGTGAGCGACCCCTATGGGGCCAAGACGCTGTCGGCGGGCCGGACCCACGCGATGGCGCAGATCGGCTACTCGGTCGCGGCCCAGGACGTCGGCGAAACGGGCCGGGAAGCGCTCCAGGAGGCTGCCGCGCAAGCACGCCAGGCCGGCCTCGAGGTGGAGTTCAGCGGGCCGGTCTACCAGGAGAACCCCGGTGTCGGGCCGATGGAGGCCATCGGAGTGCTGGTCGCCTTCGTCGTCCTGTTCATCACGCTCGGCTCCATGGTCGCGGCCGGACTGCCGATCCTCACCGCGCTCATCGGGGTCATGGTCGGCCTGTGCGGCATCCTCGCCGCCACCGGCTTCACCGAACTCAGCTCGGCCACGCCCGTCCTGGCGCTCATGCTGGGGCTCGCGGTCGGCATCGACTACGCGCTCTTCATCGTCTCCCGCTATCGGCAGGAACTCGCTGCGGGACACCCGCACGATGAGGCGGCGAGCCGGGCCGTGGGCACCGCCGGGGGAGCCGTGGTGTTCGCGGGCCTGACCGTCGTCATCGCACTCGTCGGCCTCGTCGTCATCGGAATCCCGTTCCTCACCGCGATGGGCCTCGCCGCGGCCGGGACCGTCACGATCTCCGTCCTGATCGCGTTGACCCTGCTCCCTGCGATGCTGGGATTCGCCGGCGCCCGAATCGGGCCCGCGGCGGCGCGGCACCGGGTGACGCGAGGGCAGCGCTGGGGACGGTTCGTCACAGGACGCCCGGCCCTCGTCCTCTCGGCGGGGCTGCTGGCGGTCGGCGCCATGGCGGTCCCGGCCCTGTCGCTCCAGCTGAACATGCCGGATGACGGCGTCGCCGCCACCGACACCACCCAGCGCGCGGCCTACGACATGATCGAGGAGCGCTTCGGTCCGGGGGCCAACGGCCCGCTGCTCGTCGAGGTGGACACCGGCAAGGGCGGTGCAGGCGTCGCCGCCACGGAGGCGACCCGGATCATCAGCGCGTTCGACGGTGTGGCCGCGGTCGCGCCGCCGACCGTCAACGCCGCCGGGGACACCGCCATCATCGTCGTCATGCCCAAGACCGGCCCGACCGACGAGACGACCAAGGAGCTCGTCACCGCCATCCGGGGCACGGCCGACGACTTCCGCCAGAGCCAGGACGCCGAACTGCGGGTGACGGGACAGGTCGCCGTCAACATCGACCTCTCCGAGGCCGTCGCCGACGCTCTGCCGACCTACCTGCTGGTGGTCGTCGGCCTCGCCATCGTTCTGCTCACCGTGGTCTTCCGCTCCGTGCTGGTCCCGCTGAAGGCCGCGCTGGGCTTCCTGCTGTCGGTGGCGGCCTCCTTCGGAGCCGTGGTCGCGGTGTTCCAATGGGGCTGGCTCGCGGACGTCTTCGGTGTGCACGAGGCCGCCCCGGTCCCCAGCCTCCTGCCGATCATCCTGATCGGTGTGCTCTTCGGCCTCGCCATGGACTACGAGGTCTTCCTCGTCTCCCGCATCCACGAGGCCCACACCCACGGCAGTACCCCGCGTGAGGCCATCGAGGAGGGCATCGGGCACAGCGCAAGGGTCATCACCGCCGCCGCCCTCATCATGTTCGCCGTCTTCGCCGGTTTCGTCATGCTCGACAACCCCATGATCAAGGCGATGGCCTTCGGTCTCGCCGTTGGCGTCCTCGTCGACGCGTTCATCGTCAGGATGGCCCTCATCCCCGCCGCGATGGCCCTGCTCGGCAAAGCCGCCTGGTGGATCCCCCGCGCCCTGGACAGACGCCTCCCGCACCTCGACATCGAAGGCACCGACCTGGAGTCCGCCCTCGCGCCCCCGCTCCCGGACAAGGAACCGGCCGGAACCGTGTGATCGACCGGCGGAGGCGAGACCCACGTCGACCGCGGAGCTCCGGAGGAGGTCCGCGGCCACCACCAAAGGTCGAGTTCCACGCTGCCGCAGACAACAGGACGTTGTCTGCGGCAGGACCCTCCGCTCAGGAGCTCTTGCGGACCGTGGCGGGAACGCCGGGCTAGGCCGTCCGGGGCCGGGCGAGTTCGGCGCGGATCTGCGGGAGCACCTTCGTGCCGAGCAGTTCGATGCCGCGCAGGACATCGCGCTGGGGCATGCCGCCGACGTCCATCTGGAGGATCTGGCGAGTGTGGCTGAGCAGGCCGTGGAGGTGGAGGATGCGGTCGGCGATCTCGTCGGGGCCGCCGGCGAAGACCATGCCGCCGGGGCCGAGGGCCGCGGAGCGGTCGGCCCGGCGCGGGGCCGGGCGGCCCAGTTCGGCCATGCCGTCGGCCATCATGCGGTGCTCGTACTCCAGGTAGGTGGAGCGGGCCTGGGCGCCGGTGTCGGCGACGAAGCCGTGCACGGCGACCGCGATGTCGGCTTGCTCGGCGGGGTGGCCGGCCTGGGTCCAGGCTTTGCGGTAGGCGTGCCCGTACTGGGCCCAGTGCTCGGGTGTGCCGCCGAGGATGCCCAGGAACATCGGGAGCCCGAGTTCGACGGCGCGGTAGACCGAGCCGGGGCTGCCGCCGGTACCGAGCCAGATCTTCAGCGGCTGCTCGGGCCGCGGGAAGATCGTGGCGTTCTGGAGGGGGCGTGTGCGGTGGGGGCCGTGCCAGGTGACGTTCTCGCTCGCGTTGACTGCCATGAGCAGCTCCAGCTTGGAGGCGAAGAGCATGTCGTAGTCGTTCTCGTCGTGGTCGAACAGCGGGAACGTGATGGTGGACGATCCGCGTCCGGCGACGAGTTCGATGCGTCCGGGGGCGAGGGCGGCGGCGGTGGCGAGTTGCTGGAAGACGCGGATGGGGTCGTCGGTCGGCAGGACGGTGACCGCGGTACTGAGCTTGATCCGGCTGGTGGCGGCTGCTGCGGCGTTGATGAGGGAGGTGGGCGAGGACAGCGGCATGGTCCGCATGTGGTGCTCGCCCACGCCGAAGTAGTCCAGCCCGACCTCGTCGGCGAGTTTGATGGCCTCCAGCACGTCGCGGATGGCCTGGGCGGTGGGGCCGCGGCTTCCGTCGGCCTGGCGCGGGGTGTTGCCGAAGGAGTAGACGCCGAGTTCGAAGGTCATGACAGGGTTCCTGGGCCTAGTTGCTGATGGCGGGCATGGAGCGGCTGTAGCGGGGGTCGGTGAGCTGGCCGATGAGGAAGGCGGCGATGTCGGCGCGGCTCATGGCGGAGCCGATCTTGTCGTGGCCGAGGTATCCGGCGCGGATGCGGCCGGTGCCGGGCTTGTCGGTGGGGTTGGTGATGCGGGCGATGGTGTAGTCGAGGCCGGAGCCGGTGATCGCCTCGGTCATTCGGCCCAAGTCGGTGAGGGCGTTGGGGAAGGCCAGGCGGGCCATGACCGGCAGGACGGTGTGCTTCCAGTGCCTGGCATCGCGCGGGTCCGCGAGGGAGGGGGTGGCGAGGCCGATGATCCGCCGGACTCCGGCGGCCTTCATCGCATCGACGATGGTGCGGGTACCGGCGGCGAGCGGCCCGGCCGGGGTGGAGCGCTTCAGCGACGGGCCGAGCGCGCTGACGACGGCGTCGCTGCCGGTGACGGCGCGGCCGACGGCGTCGGTGTCGGACAGCTGACCGGTGATCACGGTCAAGTGGGGGTCGGTGCGGTGCACTTTGGAGGGGTCGCGGGCGAAGGCGACGACATGGTGGCCGTGAGCCAGGAGCTGGTCGACGACCAGGCGGCCGATCTTGCCGGTGGCTCCGAAGACGGTGACGCGCATCAGGGACTCCTAGAAGGGGTGTGCTTTGGGGGCGACGACCCAGGGCAGGGGCACGCCGTGGCGTGCCCCTGCCCTGGGTTTCCTAGAGAGAGTGGGGACCGAAGCGTCCCCAGGCGACGAACGCCGCGGCGACGAGCAGAACGGCGTTGAAGACGATCGCCTGCGGCTCCTTGCGGCGGACGTGAGTGATGATCGCTCCGACCATCACGACCACCAGACCCGAGGCCGCGAGCGGGGTGAGGATCGGGACTATGCCGGTCGCGGCCGGGAGGACCAGGCCGAGCGCCGCGGCGAACTCGACCACGCCGATGAGCCGCACGATCGGGGTGGAGAAGTCCTCGACCCACGGGAGTGAGCCGACGAGCTTCTCGCGGGGCTGGGTGGACTTCATCACGCCGGCCATACCGAACATGGCGGCCAGGATGCCCTGCACTATCCACAGGGTCACGTTCATCGGGGGCTCCTTACAGGAAGGGGGAGAGTGTCAGGAGCAGGTGACGGCGAGCTTGCCGAGGGCTCCGGCGCCGAACGCGGCGAACGCCTCGTGCGCCTGCTCCAGCGGCCAAGCCGCGGTGACCGGCACGCGCAGCGCGCCGGAGGCCGCCAGGTCGGCCAGCATCGTCAGGGTCCGGGCATTGGGGTCGGCCATCACCGAATGCGCGGTGATGTTCTGGCCCGCGACGGCGTCGGGGCCGAAGCCGAGGGTGGAGGCGATCTGGCCGCCCGCCCGCAGCAGACCGGCGAGCTGGGCACCGTCACCGGCCAGGTGCAGCACCGCGTCAACGCCCTCGGGGGCGAGCCTGCTCACCTCTGACTCCAGATCGCGGGTGTAGTCGACGATCTCGGCCTTCGGTGCCAGGCCGGTGACGAAGCCGGCCTCATCGCCAGGGCGGGCGGTCGCGATCACCCGCGCGCCGCGAGCCGCGGCCAGCTGGACCGCGAGCGCGCCGACCCCGCCGGTCGCCCCCGAGACGAGCACCGTCTGGCCCTCACCCAGGCCGACCGCATCGACGCTGCCCAGGGCCGCTGCCCCGGCCAGGCCGAGCGCACCCGCCTCCTGCACCGACAGGCCCTGCGGGATACGGGCGATGCCGTAGGCGGCGGGCACGGTCACGTACTGGGCGAGCGACCCGACCTCCAGGACCGGCTTCATCACCACACCGAACACCCGGTCGCCGACGCTGAAGCCCTTGACGCCCTCGCCGAGCCCGGTGATCGTCCCGGCGAAGTCCTTGCCGAGCACCAGCGGGTACCGGTGCTCCATCGCCCCCTGCAGATACCCGGCGGCGGTCGCGGCGTCGAAGCCGTTCACCGACGCCGACGCCACCGCCACCAGCACCTCCCCCGCCGCCGGACGCGGCGCGTCCACCTCGCGGACCTGCGGGGACGCCGGAACCGACTCCACAGCCAGAGCACGCATGAGATCTCCCAACATCAATCGGAAAGGGCTTTCCGTTTCCTTCGCCGACTGTAACACCTCAACTGGAAAGCTTCTTCCATTTGCGGACTATGATGGGCTGCATGAGCAGCGCCGATGACAACACCCCAGGTCACAGCCTCTGCCCGGGCGGGTCTTCGCTGCGCGTGGACGCGGAACGCAACCGTGAGAGGATCCTCGCGGCAGCCCGTACGACGTTCGCCGCCGACGGGATCGACGTGCCCATGTCTGCGGTCGCCCGCGCCGCCGGGGTGGGCATCGCCACCCTCTTCCGGCGCTTCCCCACCCGCGCGGACCTCCTGGACGCGGTCTTCGCCGACACCATGCGCGCCTACGTCGACGCGGTCGAGACCGCCCTGGCCGACCCCGACCCGTGGCACGGCTTCGCCGGCTACGTACAAGCGGTGTGCGCCATGCAGGCCGCCGACCGGGGGTTCGCCGACGTCCTCACCATGACCTTCCCCGCCGCCGCTCACCTGGAAGAACTACGCGCCCGCGCCTACGACGACTTCCGCAAGCTCATCGACCGCGCCAAGGCCACCGGCCGCCTGCGCCCCGACTTCGCCTCACAAGACCTCGTCATCCTGCTCATGGCCAACGCCGGCGTCATCGCCGCCACCGCCCAAGCCGCTCCCGAGAGCTCCCCTCGCCTCGTCGGCTACATGATCCAAGCCTTTACCGCTCCCCAGCCCGACACCCTCCCGCCTCCACCCGACCCGGACGCCCTCGCCCACGCCATGCTCGGCCTCAACTGCACCCGAACCACCTGAACCACCACTGCCTCCGGAGCGGCCCGGGCCCGCATCGACTCCGTGAACTACGACGCGGCTCCACCCCGAAAGACCCGGCCTCCCGCTCGCGGGCCGCAGCGTGCGCGGCATCAACAGTGATCTAGGCGCAGGGAGATGAAGTGCGATCGGAGCGGTGCCCGGGTCGGAAGGGGCCAGACCCGCCACGACATGGACAGCGGAGCGCCGAGTGCTGCGGCCGAGGGGCTCTCGTCAAGCGTTGGCCGCAGGGGTTGGTGCGGTGGGTGCCTTGATGGGGTCGGGTTGTCTTCCGCTGCGGTTTTGCGGCGGAGGGTCGGGAGGAAGAGGGCGATGGCGGTGGCGATCAGGCCGACGGCGAGGCCGACCCGGGCGCCGTCTTCGGACATGACGGCGTGGCCGGCGGTGAGGGTGATGGTCATCTGGGCGATGACGACGCCGATGACGGCGGCGCCGATGGAGGTGCCGAGGGAGCGCATGAGGGAGTTGAGGCTGTTGGCGGCGGAGGTCTCGCTGCGGGGGACGGCGCTCATGATGAGGGCGGGCATGGCGCCGTAGGCGATGCCGACGCCGGCCCTGATGATCATCTGGCCGTCGACGCCGACAACCCGCCCCTGCGCATCCTGTTCGGCTCCCAGCCCGTCGGCATCGTCACGCACCTCACGCCCAGCGCCTGAAGACCTGGTCCGACTGGGAACACGTCTCCCACGCCGCCCAGGGCTGAGCGCTGCAGCCCCGGCCGTCCTCGCGAAATGCCTCTGCGAGGCCTCGTTGCCAAAGCCGACGGCCGCCTCGGCCTCGACACCCCAGACTGCATCATCGCCGTGCTCGACGCGACTTCGCCAACCAGGGCTGATGCGTTCTCGTGAGTTGGGACGGCGGGGCGGCTGAGCTGGTGTGGGGAGGGTCCCCGGTGAGTGAACGACGAACGCGACCTCCGATGATCTTTGGTGCCTAAGCCAGTCGATCATGAACAGGGGCCGCGTCCGCGTGCCATCTTCCCCGATCGACGTACTCGTTCGCCACCGCGAGGACGTCGTGCTGCCCTGCCCACCCGAAGAGCTCCCCGACCTGCCCGCACTCGCTGACCTGCTGGACGCTCTGCCCGACCCGCGTGACCGTCGAGGACGCCGTTACCGGCTGGGACCGCTGCTGACGTTGTGCCTGCTCGCGGTGCTCGGCGGGGCGACCTCACTCGCGCGCATCACCCGGTTCATCGCGGGCTGCGACCCCGCCCTGCTCACAGCACTCGGACTGCGCCAGGGCGCGGATCTGCCGGCGGCCAGCACACTCGGCCGGCTACTGGCCCGCCTGGACGGCGACGCCCTGGACGAGGCGGCGGGCGGCTACCTCGCCCGGCTGACCGCCGAACACCCCGGCGACCTTCCGCCGGTCGCCATCGCGGTCGATGGCAAGACCCTGCGCGGCAGCCGCACCGACGGCACGGCCGTTCATCTGCTCGCCGCGGCCCTGCACCACGACCAGCTCGTCATCGCTCAACGCCAGGTCGAGGCCAAAAGCAACCAGATCCCGGCGTTCGCCCCGTTGCTCGCCCCGCTCGATCTGGCCGGGAAAGTCATCACCGCTGACGCTCTGCACACGTGCGCCACGAGGCGCCCTGTTATATCCCCGGTTCAGCCGGGAGGAATTGGAGGAATATTCCTGGGATCGATGACTTACCCGGACCCGCGAGGGCGAGGGGACCAGAGCATGTCATTGAGCCTTTTTCATCACAGGGTGAGGGCGGCTTCGCGGTTTTGTAGGACGCTGATGGCTTTGGCGAGGTGGCCGGCGCGGTGGGGGCAGCAGCGGAGTTTGGTGAGGATCTTCCATGACTTGAGCTGTGCGTTCGCGCGTTCGCCTGGGCCGCGGAGCTTGGCGTGGGAGCGGTTGGCCTGCTTCTGCGGGGCGGGCTTGTCCTTGCCCTTGTACGGGACGAGAATCGCCGGGTCGGCGCCTATGTAGCCTTTGTCGGCCAGGACCAGCAGCCCGCAGGTGGTCAGGGCGCGGATGATGCCCCAGTTGCGGGCGGCTGTCAGGTCGTGGATCGAGCCGGGCACAGCACCTGACACCCACACGATCTGCCCATCCGGACCGGCGATGACCTGGAGATTCATGCCGTGTTTCTTGTGTTTGCCGGAGTAGAAGAGCCGGTCGGCGCGCAGCCGGTCGATCGGGATCAGGGTGCCGTCCAGGATCAGATGCCCGAGCCCGTCCTTCTTCGCCCGGGCGAGCGCCTTGTCGAGCTTGGGCGAGCGGGCCGACAGCCTGCCACGACCTCGTTCACGTACCTCCACGCGGTCGTCGTCCCGACCCCGAAACCCGCTCCGAGCTGCTGATACGTCTCACCCTTCTTCAAATACGCGACCGCCATCAGCGCCTGCTGCCCGGGATTCAGCGCCCGGCCCTTGCTCCTCAGCTTCACCCGCTCCCGCCGGACGAGCCCGGCCAGGTAGTTCAGGGTCGAGCGCGACAAAGGCAGCGAAGCACGATAGAACAGCACGTGAAACCTCTGGTTGCGGGGGGCGGAGGTCAGAGACCACCTCTCCTACCAGGGGTTTCTTCACGTCCGCAGCCAGTCACACCACCCGCGATCATGTCGTGATCAGCAGCCCGGACAAGACTGCTGGAAAAGGCTCATTGGATGCGCTGCCCAGAATGCAGGGCTATCGGCTGGAGAGAGACGGCGTACTGCGCTTGTGATCAGGCAAGGCGAAGCACCTACGGGTGCACCGAACCCATTGCTGACCCGCCCTGTCCCTGGATCGGTACGGGTTTCAGGCCTTTGCCACCCGGCTCCCTTCATGCGTAGCGGGACTTTGCCAGGCGATGGTGGGAGAGCGTGCGATAGGACGCGCGATGATCCATGCGTGGAGACGTACGGTCGCTGGACCGGCTGCCGCACGGATCTGAGAGGGTCTTTTGAGAGGGATTGTCGGTGATGCGGTTGGCCGTGTCGGTGAGGGTTGTGTAGCGGCTTGTTGACCCTGGGTGGTGTCTGGGTTGCTGTGGGTGCATGGATGTGGAGGGTGGCCGTAAGGCGTATCGCAGTGATCTGTCCGATGAGCGGTGGGCGTTGGTCGAGCCGTTCATCTCGGCGTGGAAGGCGCGGCATCGGTCGGTTTCGGGGCATTCGGGGCGGTATCCGATGCGGGAGATCGTGAATGCGATCCTGTATCAGGAGCGGACGGGGGTGCAGTGAGCCTTTTTCATCCTGGGTGCGGGTGGGCTGATCACAGCATGGCCGCGGGTTCCCGGAACGGCCTCAAACGATAAGAAGCCCCTGGTAGATGGGTTGATCACCACAACCAACACCCGTCTCGACCAGGAGCTTCGGTGCTGTTCTATCGTGCTGCCGTCGATTTGTCGCGTTCAACGCTGAACTACGTCGCGGGGCTGATCCGTCGGCATCGCAGGGCGATCGGTTCGGCCTGGCGGCTGCTGAATCCAGGCCGGCAGGCGCTGCTGGTGCTGGTCCACCTGCGCAAGGGAGAAACGTTCGCGCAGTTGGGGGCTGGTTTCGAGGTGTCGATCTCGACGGCTTGGCGGTATGTCGAGGAGGTCGTCGCGCTGCTGTCGTCCCGGTCGCCGAAGCTGACACAGGTGCTGCGCCGGGCCGTGCGGGACGGGCTGCACCTGCTGGTCATGGACGGGACACTCATCCGCACCGACCGCGTCGCCGCAGACCGCCCGTACTACTCGGCCAAGCACCGCCACCACGGCGTGAACATCCAGGTCATCGCAGGCCCTGACGGGGAGATCCTGTGGACCTCGGGCGCGCTGCCCGGCCGGACGCACGACCTGACGGCCGCACGGATCTGGGGCATCCTGCGCGAGCTCCACAAGACCGGAATCACTGTCCTTGCCGACAAGGGCTACCAGGGCGCCGAGACCCGCGTGGTGATCACGCCCTACAAGGGCCGCGGCAAACCCGCCTCCCAGAAGCAGGCCAACCGCTCCCACGCCCGCCTGCGCGCACCCGGCGAACGGGCGAACGCCCAGCTCAAGTCATGGAAACTACTCCACCGACTCCGGTGCAGCCCCTCCAAAGCCGGCCACCTCGTCAAAGCCATCGCCGTCCTCGCCAACCGCGAAGCACGATGAAAAAGGCTCAGTGGGAGTACCTGCCGCATGATCTGCCGCCGATGTCGGCGGTGTACTACTACTTCGCGGCGTGGCGGGATGACGGGCTGACGCAGACGATCCATGACCTGCTGCGCTGCCGGGTGCGGGAGAAGGCCGGCCGGGGCGAGGACCCGTCGGGGGTGGCGATGGACTCCCAGACGGTTCACGCCGCGGCAGGGGTCCCCTCGGAGACGACCGGGCTGGATCCGGGCAAGAAGTCCCGGGGCCGCAAGCGCGCCATCGCGACCGACACGCTCGGCCTCATCATCGCGGTGGTCGTGACGGCGGCGAGCGTGCACGACAACGCCGTCGGGATCGAGCTGCTGGACCAGGTCGCGATCGACAACCCGTCCGTGGAGGCGGCGTGGGTGGATGCGGGGTTCAAGAGGCAGGTCGCCGACCACGGCGAGATGCTGGGCATCACCGTGGAGACGGTGCAGCGTGAGCCCGGCACCACGGGGTTCGCTCCGATCCCGAGACGGTGGGTGGTCGAGCAGACGTTCGGCACGCTGATGCTGCATCGCCGGCTGGTCCGCGACTACGAGAAGACCACCGCCAGCAGCCGGGCCCACGTCTACTGGGCCGAGACCGACCGGCTCACCCGCCGCCTGACCGGCACCACCAGCCGCTGGCGCGACCACGACGCTCCGGCCCTTCCCTCCGTCATGGCCGCGTGAGCGACCACCCGCCCCCGCTGCCCGAGCCGCTGCTGAAGCACCTGACCGGCCTGCTCGATGACGCCCAAGCCGAGGTCGACCGGCTCACCGCCGAACTCGAAGCCGCCCACCAGCAGCTCACCCGCCTCGACGTCACCCGCCAGACCCTCCTCGACCTGCTGCCCGCCACCCCGACCGAACCCGACCCGCCGCAACTCCCGCCCGCCTACCAGGACCTCCTCGCCGTTCTGGCCCGACACCCCGACGGCCTGCACGCCCGCGAAGCCTGCCTCGCCCTCGGCCTGCCCCACACCCACAAAAACACCGTCGAAGGCACCCGAGCCAAACTCAAACGCCTCGTCAGCCGAGACCTCGCCAACGAACCCAAACCCGGACTCTTCACCCTCAAAACACCCAAGGCCTAACGGAAAACCCTCTAAGAGCAGCGCGGATCTTCGCCCAGTGACCTGCTATTTTGAGTGTTGGGAACGTGCACCGCTGAGCGAAGCTCCCCTGCAGGTCTCCCGTGAGGGCAATCCCTGACCCTGCCCGCGAACGTGGCGCGTTTCACTCATCTGGAGAGCCCGGGAGCGGACAGGAGGGTCGAGGAGGCTCAGCTTGACGGCGCTGAGGCTGGAGTCCTCCTTCGCGGAAGGGCAGGCGACCTGGGCCGCCTCGGGCCGCAGCGAGGTGGTGAGGGCGACATCGTCGAACCCGAAGCGCGTGGCGAGATCGTCGTCTGCTGCGGTCTCCAGCCAGGCGACCCGCTCCAGGGTTAAGTCGCCGGAGACGAGGCGTTCCAAGGCTGATGGCAGCAGGTCCGGCGCGACCTCGACCAAGAATCCGAGGTTGCCGCGATTGACCCCGAGCGCTGGCACCTGGCGGTCGATCACCAGGCGCATGGCGCCATCGCCTCCCAGTGCGATGACCACGTCCACGCGGGCGAGGAAGTCGGTGTCCGGCACGGTCTCGATACTCTCCGGCATTCGGTGGCGGTCGACGTCCCGCACGAGCAGGCGGACCCGCGCTAGCGGCCGAACGCGAGGATCGTGCCGACTGAACCCCAGACCGGCGTCATTGGGTGCAGATCGACGCCCACTGTGCTTCCCCACAGCTCAGCCGCCATCCGCCCACCTTAGATCGCCGCACTCGCTGTGTCGGCCGCGGTATAGTTCGGCGCGTCGCCGGACGAAGGCGACTCTCTTGGATGCCCGAGGTCAGCGGCTGAAGCCGTCGAGGAGGGCGTTGACGCCCAGGGACCAGCGGCGGTCGATGGCGGTGGGGCTCGTGCCCAGCCGCTGGGCGGTCTCGGCGCCGGCCAGGCCCAGGGCCAGGGCGAGGACGACGTGGGCGACGTCGGTGGGGTCGCCGTGGATCCGGCCGGCGTCGACGCAGCGGGCGACGCGGTCGACGACGAAGCGGCGGACCGACGCGCCAGCCTCCACCTCGACGGGGCCGGGGTCGAAGTCGCTGAATGGCCGAGAGAACATCACCTCGGCGAGCACCGGATTGTCCTGGACGAAGGACCGGCACACGCCCACTGCCTCGATGAGGTCGGTACGGGGGTCGTCGGTGTCGACGAGGGCGCCCAGCCGTCGGCGGAGCAGGCGGAACCCGGCGAAGAACACCTCTCTGACCAGTCCGCTCTTGTCGCCGAACAGCTCGTAGACGGCGGGCGTGGACGTCTCGGCTGCACGGGCCACGCCGCGGGCGGTGAAGCCGCTGACGCCTTCGCGCACAAGGAGGTCGACTGCGGCCGCCAGGACGTGTTCGCGCAGCTCGGCGGTGCGCTGCTTGGGTCTGGGCACGAGCACGATCCTACCGGTTGCCTTGATTTAGTAACATCGTTACGTAACGACGTTACGATTAATGTCAGACGACCGCGCGAGCGAACCCGACCAGGAATGAGGACCGATGGACTTCACGCCGACAGAGTCCCAGCGAGCACTGATCGCGGAGGCAGAGAATGCCGCGGAACCGTGGCGGAACCAGGCGCTCCAGATTCGGCAGCACGGCCTGGACCACGGCGAGTACCGCCCGGATTTCTGGCGAGACTACTGCGCGGCGGGGACCATGGCCGCGCTCGTGCCTGCCGAGCACGGGGGTACCGAGAAGGGGCTTCTGGCCACCGCCTTCGCGATGGAAGCATTCGCCGTTCGCGGCCTGGCACCCACGCTGCCGGTCCTGACCCACGCCGCCGCACGGCTGATCACCGTAGCGGGCTCCGCGGACCTGAAGGCCCGCCACCTTCCTGGGATCGCCGACGGCTCCCTGCTGATCGGACTGGCGTTCACTGAGGCCGAGGCGGGACACAACTTCGCCCGGATGGCCACTTTCGCCGAGCGGGAAGGCGCCCACGTGCGGGTGAACGGCGCCAAGTCCTTTATCTCCGGCGTCGAGATCGCCGACCGCCTGCTCCTGGTCACCCGGTCGCTGACAGCCGAGCAGCGCGCCGAGCACGGGCTCCCGTCGATGGCGGGATTCACCGCGCTGCTCCTCGACCCGGGCGCCGCCGGGGTGACGCTCACCGAGCAGCGACTGGGCGGCCGCGAGGGACTGCGGCAGTGGCACGTGCGGCTCGACGACGTCCGGGTGCCCGCGTCTGACATCATCGGCCTCGAACATCAGGCGATCACCAGCCTGTTCGACGCCCTGAACATCGAGCGCATCCTGTTCACCGCGATCTCCCTCGGATCCGCGGCACACCTGCTCGAACTCGCCGTCGGCCGGGCCCGCTCCCGCACTGTCTTCGGCGACCGGCCCATCGGCTCCTACCAGGCTCTCCAGCACCCGCTCGCCAGGATCGAGGTGCAGTTGAACGCGGCAAGGCTCCTGGCGTACAAGGCCGCCGCGCTGTTCGACGCCGGAGTCGCCTCCGCCGAGGTCGGCGCCGCGGCGAACATGGCGAAGATCATGGCCGCCGACGTCACCTACGCGGCCGCAGACCAGACCCTCCAAACCTTCGGTGCGGAAGGCTGGGACAAGGAGCAGGGTTTGGTCGACCACTACCTGGACGCACGCCTGTTCCGCTCCACCCCCATATCTCAGGAACTCGCCCTCAACTTCGTCGCAGAACACGTCCTCGGCCTCCCCGTCCATCGGCGATCACCGTCGGCCGGGACGCCGTCCTCCTGAAGACCCACGGTGTCCTCCCCCCGCGGAGATAGGCGCGACCTCGGTGCCGAGCAGTTCGAGGGAGCCGCGGTTCATGCGGCGGGGAGACCGACGAGGTAGATCTGGTCCAGGGGCCTGCCGAGTCAGGCGCGCCCGGCGGGCGTCTTCGGCTGGAGGTACTCGCGGTAATAGAGGTACAGATCGCTGCGCTCCTGGATGTTGCCGCCTCCCACGCCCATCCACGGCGGCAACACCTCCTGTCCGATGGTGAGGCGGGACGGGCATGTGCGCATGGGAGGAGGGGACGGGTGAAATCGTCCTGGACGTGCGCGGGTTCGGGGGGCTGGCAGAAGCGAGACGACGCCGGGGCGAGAGGTCCTCGACCCGTGGCCGTCCTGAGGCGAGCTGCTGCTTGAGGATGCCGCCTTCGGCGAGGCCGTTACGCCCGCCCTCGCGCTCGGCCGAAGGCCTCGCCGCGGCTGGATTGAATTGTGCTTTTAGTGATCGCCTATTCGGCCGTCGGCAATGAGGTACATTGCGCTCTGCGCCATGTACCTCATTGCATAATCGGACACTTATCCCAGGTGGTTACCGGGCGAAGTAGTGAGGTCGGACACGTATATTTCACGTGTTCGTATCCTGGCAGAGTGAGGTTCCATATGGCGGTAAGTGCTTTTTCTCAGGAAGGCTCGTCGCTGCCTCTTGCCGGCGTCCGGGTGGTGGACATGGCCGAGGGAAAAGCGGAGATGTGCGGGCGCTACCTCGCCGATCTCGGCGCTGAGGTCATCCGGGTAGAGCCCCCAGGAGGCGCAGCATCACGCTTCCGCGAACCCGTGGTGAACGGTGTGAGCCTCTACTTCGCCACGCGAAACGCAGGAAAGCGTGGAATTGTCCTCGACTTGGAGAAGGTCGATGACCGCGCGCGGCTGCTGCGACTTTTGGAGACCG
This sequence comes from Actinocorallia herbida, assembly GCF_003751225.1. Lineage (NCBI taxonomy): Bacteria > Bacillati > Actinomycetota > Actinomycetes > Streptosporangiales > Thermomonosporaceae > Actinocorallia > Actinocorallia herbida. Next base: position 6,092,183 of record NZ_RJKE01000001.1, on the reverse strand, counting down.
CCGACATCTTCCTGGAGACCGAGCGGCCGGGGGCGCTGGACGAGTTGGGTCTGGGTGCGCGGACTCTGCGGGAGAGCCTGCCGAGCCTCGTCGTCGTCTCGATCAGCGACTTCGGGCAGACGGGCCCCTACCGGGACTGGGTGGCGACCAACTGGACGCACCTTGCGATGGGCGGTGTCCTGTCCCGTTCCGGGATGCCGGGCAGGCCGCCGCTGATGCCGCCCGGCGGGCTGGCCTACGAGTCTGCCGCGGTGCAGGCCGCGTGGGCCGCCCTGCTCGCCTACACGAACCGGCTGGACACCGGAAGGGGGGACCACGTCGACTGCTCGGTCTACGAGATGACGGCGCAGTCCCTCGATCCCGGTTTCGGCATCGGCGGCTCGGCGACGGGCGGGCGGCCGCCCTACGAAGGACCCCGCGGGCGCCCTCGTCCCGGCCTGCTCTACCCGATCTTCCCCTGCGCGGACGGCCATGTGCGGATCTGCCTGCTCTCCAAGAGGCAGTGGCGAGGGATGTTCGGCTGGCTTGGTGAGCCCGCGGAGTTCGCCGATCCGGAGTTCGACAAGCTCCACGTGCGGTTCAAGGCCGCGGAACGTCTGTACGGGCTTATCGGACGGTTCTTCGCCGAGCGGGGCAAGGAGGAACTCCTCGCGGACGGTCAGCGCCTCGGCGTGCCCATCGCGGCGCTGCTGACGCCGGCGGACGTCCTGCAGAGCGAGCACTTCCTCGCGCGCGGCGGGCTCGCCGACGCGGAGATCGCACCGGGCCTGCGCGGTCGCGTCCCCACGGGATACGCGGAGATCAACGGGGTACGCGCCGGGTTCCGGCACCGTGCCCCCTCGGTAGGAGAGCACACCGCCGAGGTACTCACCGGAGAGGCACCTGCGGACGAAGCGTCCTCCGCCTCTGCCTGGATTCCCGCCGGCACCGAGCGGCGACGGCCGCTGGAGGGACTGCGGGTTCTGGACCTCGGGGTGATCGTGGTGGGCGCCGAACTGGGCCGGCTGTTCGCCGACCAGGGCGCCGAGGTCATCAAGGTGGAGAACAAGGCGTTCCCCGATGGCAGCAGGCAGTCGACGTCGGGTGCGGAGATCAGTCCGTCCTTCGCCTGGGGCCATCGCAACAAGGTGAGCCTGGGGCTCAACCTGCGCTCTTCCGAGGGCGTCGAGCTCTTCAAGCGGCTGGTCGCGGAGTCCGACGTCGTCCTGTCGAACTTCAAGCCGGGGACGCTGGAGTCTCTCGGGCTCGGGTACGAGGTGCTGAAGCAGGTCAATCCGCGTCTCGTCATGGCCGACAGCAGCGCGCTGGGTTCAAGCGGTCCGTGGAGCCGCCGGATGGGATACGGCCCGCTCGTCCGGGCGTCCGCCGGCCTGACAGGTCTCTGGCGCGACCTCGGCGTGGATAACGGGTTCTGTGACGGGGTCACCATCTACCCCGACCACATCGCCGGGAGAGTGGGGGCGGTCGCCGTCCTCGCGCTGCTGATCGCCCGCCGCCGGTCGGACCGGGGCGGCACGGTGAGCGTGTCGCAGGCCGAGACGATCCTCACCCAGATGTCCGACGACTTCCTGCGCGAGTCGCTGGAGCCCGGCTCGTTCCGGCCCCGGGGGAACACCGGTGAGTGGGACGCGCCGCAGGGCGTCTACGCATGCGCGGGAGATGACGAGTGGTGCGCCGTGACGGTGCGGGACGACGCAGACTGGCGTGCGCTCTGCTCCGCCATCGAACGGCCCGACCTGCTCGAGGACGTGCGTCTCGCAGGATCCGCCGGACGGGTGGCGCACCGCGCGCTGGTCGATGAGGCCCTCGGCTCCTGGACCGCTGCCCGCCCGCCCCGTGCGGTGATGACCGGGCTGCAGGCGGCGGGCGTGCCCGCGGGCATGATGCAGCGCGTCGTGGAGTACCTCGACGATCCGCAGTTGCGGGCCCGGGACTTCTTCCGCGAGCTCGACCAGCCGGGGCTCGCCGCACCGCTGCCCACCGAGAACGCGCCCGCCACCTTCCAGGGGCTGGCCGATCCCGAGCTGCGTCCCGCGCCCCGGATGGGGGAGCACACCCGGGAGGTCTGCGCCAAGGTCCTCGGCCTTTCCGACGCCGAGATCGAGTCCCTGCTCGCCTCCGGCGTGCTGGAAGAGCCCGCATGACCGGACGCACGCGGAGGACGGAATCCCGCGAGGAACAGTACGCCTGCGAACGACAGTTTAAGGAGGGGAGACCATGAGCGAGGAAGCGGCGCTGGTGGAACGGCGCGGCCATGTCATGGTGATCACGTTCAACCGGCCGGAGGCGCGTAACGCCGTCGACCTGGCGCTCACGCGCATCGTGGGAACGGCGCTGGACGAGGCCGACACCGACGCGGAGATCCGCGCCGTCGTGCTGACCGGAGCCGGTGACCGGGCCTTCTGCGCGGGCGCCGACCTCAAGGCGGTGGCGCGGGGCGAGTTCAGGAGCGAGGGGCTCCCGGCGCACTGGGGTTTCGCCGGGTGCGTCAAGCACCCGCTGGCCAAACCCGTGATCGCGGCCGTCAACGGCTTCGCGCTCGGTGGCGGCACCGAGATCGCGCTATGGGCCGATCTCGTCGTCGCGGCGGAGACCGCCTCCTTCGGCCTGCCGGAGGTCAAACGCGGCATCATCGCCGGTGCCGGAGGCGCGTTCCGGCTCGCGGCCCAGCTGCCGCGCAAGGTCGCCATGGAACTGGTCCTGACCGGCGAGCCGATCGACGCGCCGACCGCCCTGCGGCTCGGCCTGGTCAACCGGGTCGTCGCACAGGAGAAGGTTCTGACCGAAGCGCTCGCGCTGGCCGAGGCGATCAGCGTGAACGCGCCTCTGGCCGTCCAGGCGTCCAAGCGGATCGCGCGCGGGATCAGCGGCGGCGACGTCGCGGCCGAGGCCGCGGCCTGGGAGCTGACCGCGGTGGAGACCGCGCAGATCATGCGGTCGCGCGACGCCAAGGAGGGTCCGCGGGCCTTCGCGGAGAAGCGCGCTCCGGTGTGGGAGGCCCGATGACGAGCGGAGGAGCGAGGATGAACAGGTCACCGGCGATCGTCGGTCTCGGCATCACGGAGATGGGCAAGGTCTACGGGCGCAGCGCCTCGGACTTCGCGGCGGAGGCGGTCCGTCTGGCCGCCGCGGACGCGGGCGTGGGCCTGCACGAGGTGGACGGCCTGCTGACGAACGCGGGGATCGGCGGCGACATCGGCATCGGGCTCCAGCGCGACCTCGGGCTGCACGACCTGCGGGTGCTGTCGTCCGTCCAGTCGTTCGGGGCGTCCGCGGGCGCGATGGTCCAGTACGCGTCCATGGCGGTGGCGTCCGGCATGGCCGACGTGATCGCCTGCGTGTTCGCCGACGCACCGCTGAAAGAGAAGGTCGCCGGAGGCGCGGCCTACGCGGCGACGTCGCGGACGCCCAGGGGCTGGCGGGGCCTGACGGCCGCTTCGGGCATGCTGGGCGCCAACCCCCAGTACGCGCTGGCCGCCCGCAGGCACATGGAGACGTACGGGACGACGAGCGAGCAGTTCGGTGCGATCGCGGTCGCGCAGCGGGCGTGGGCGGCCAGGAATTCGCTCGCCCAGATGCGGGAGCCGATCACCCTCGCCGACCACCAGGCGTCCCGGTGGATCACCGAGCCGTTCCATCTGCTGGACTGCTGCCTCGTGAGCAATGGGGGCGTTGCGGTCATCGTCACTTCGGCCGACCGCGCGGCGGAGCTGCGGCAGCCGCCCGTGCACGTGCTCGGCTGGGCGCAGGCCCACCCCGGCTACGTCATGGGCCGCGACAGCCGGTTCGGGCTGGTCAGCGGTGCCGCCCAGGCGGGCCCGGCGGCCCTGAAGATGGCCGGCGTCACGCTGGCCGACATCGACGTGGTCGAGCTGTACGACTGCTACACCTACACGGTCCTGGTCTCCCTGGAGGACTACGGCTTCTGCGCCAAGGGGGAGGGCGGCGCGTTCGTCGAAAGCGGAGTGCTCGGCCCGGAGGGGTCACTCGCCGTCAACACGGGTGGAGGACAGCTGTCCTCCTATTACATGTGGGGGATGACACCGCTATCCGAGGCCGTCATTCAGGCCAGGGGACAGGGCGGGGAGCGCCAGGCGCGGCGCAACGATCTGGTCCTGGTCAGCGGGAACGGCGGCATCCTCGACCACCACTCGACCCTCGTCCTCAGCCCACGAGCACACTAGGAGCACAGCGATGACCGTTGGAATCGTGCACCGGGACGCCCAGACCGCGGAGTTCTTCGACGCGGCGGCGCGCGGGGAACTGCTCATCCGCCGCTGCGGTGCCTGCGGTGCCTTCAACGCCCCGCAGGTCCTGGCCTGCGAGCACTGCCAGTCGGACCGGCAGGCCTGGGCCGTGGCGGCGGGCACCGGGACCGTCGTGTCGTGGACCGTGGTGCACGGCCGGGCCCGTGGTGACGCACCGCCCTCCCGCACATCCGTGGCGATCGTCGAGCTGGACGAGGGGCCGTGGCTGCACGCCCGCCTCACCGGACTGGAGCCGGAGGCGATCACCGCGGGCCTGAAGGTGGCGGTCGCGTTCGAGCGGCCCGAGGGCGGCGAGCCCGTCCCGACCTTCCGTCCCCGCTGAGCTGAGAAGGAACGACCATGACCGTAGATCACACAGCCGCCCCGACGTCCGCGGACGTCTCCGAAGTAGAGCTCGTCGCGCTGCTGGACGCGCAGCGGTCGGCCTTCCTCGAGGAGGGGCCGCCGAGCGTACGGGTCCGCCTCGACCGCGTCGACCGGCTGGTACGGGCGGTGCTGACCCACGCCGACGACCTCGTCGCGGCGCTGAACGCGGACTTCGGCAACCGGCCTGAGGCGGCCAGCCTCAGCGCCGACATCCTCGGCTTCCTGCCGTCGGTCTCCGAGATCCGCCGGGACCTGGAGGAGTGGGCGGCGGACGAGCCGGTCCCGGGCTCCGCGGAGCGGGGGACCCCCACCTTCGTCCAGAAGCGTCCCAAGGGCGTCGTGGGGGTGATCGGGCCGTGGAACTTCCCGATCGCGCTCGTGGTGCAGCCCGCTCTCGAGGCGCTAGCCGCGGGCAACCGGGTGATGATCAAGTTCTCTGACGTCCCCGCCCGCACCGCCGCGGTGTTCGCGCGGGCCGTCGCCGAACATCTCGCTCCCGAGGAGGTCACCGTCGTCGAAGGCGGCCTGCGCACCGCGGTCGCCTTCTCCTCGCTCGCGTTCGACCACCTGTTCTTCACCGGCTCGCCGGCGGTCGGCAGGCGCGTCGCGGCCGCCGCCGGGGCTAACCTCGTCCCGGTCACCCTCGAACTGGGCGGGAAGAACCCGGTCGTCGTCGCGTCGGATGCCGATGTCGACACCGCCGCGGAGCGGATCGCGGCGAGCCGGATGATGAACGGCGGGCAGCTGTGCCTATGCCCGGACTACGTGTTCGTCCCGCGGTCCGCGGTGGACGACTTCGTCGCCGCGTACCAAAGGCATATGGCTCGCTATTTCCCGACCTACCGCGACAATCCCGAGGTCACGACGATCGTCAACGACGCCAACTACGCGCGCGTCGCGCACCTCATCGACGACGCGGTCGCCCGAGGGGCGCGGGCCGTCACGGCGGTCTCCGACACCGGCCGCGACAGTGCGGGCAGGCGGATTCCGCCCACGCTGCTCCTCGGCGTGACCGACGACATGGAGGTGGCGCACGAGGAGGTCTTCGGGCCCGTCATCTCGGTGCTGCCCTACGACGACCCGCGCGAAGCGATCGCCTACGTCAACGCCCGTCCGCATCCGCTGGCGGCCTACTGGTACGGCGAGGACACGCCGGAGTTCCGCGAGTTCCTGCGCCTGACGACCTCGGGTGGAGTGACCCGCAACGACATGGCGCTGCACTTTGGGGTCGAAGGAGTCCCCTTCGGAGGCGTCGGCCAGAGCGGGATGGGCGCCTACCACGGCAGGGCGGGGTTCGAGACGTTCACCCACCGGCGCGCCGTCACAGCCAACGCCCTCGGGTTCGGCGTGGCGCCGAGGAGCGTGCCGCCCTTCAGCGGCGCGGCGGTCGCGGCGATGAAGGAGAGGATCGCCGCGGCGCTGGACGGCTGAGGCGGGTCAGAGTGCCAGCGGCGGCCGGTTCTCCGGGGAGCCGAGAGCGGAGACGATCCTCTCGACGACGGAGCCGGCCGCCTCGGCGCCGTCCGCCGGCGGCGCCCATGCGACGCCCACCTCGAGCCGCAGCGCGGGCTCGTCGAGGGGGACCAGCGCGACGCGCGTGCTGTCGAAGATCCGCCGGCTCAGCGAGCTCATCGAGACCACCGTGACATCACGGGAGCGACCGACGAGGGCGGCGAGCTGGACCACGTCGCTGTGCGGGAGCTCCCGGAGCCGCGTGGCTCCGGCCTCGACCAGGTGGCGGCGGAACTCCGCCATGGCGAGCGGCTGGACCTTGGAGGAGCCCACCAGGATCCGGCGCTCGGCGACGTCCTCGATCTTGAGGGTCGGACGTCGGGCGAGCTCGTCATCGTTGCGCAGGGCGATGCCGAAGCGGTACTCGGCCAGCCGGATCGAGGCCAGGCGGGCGTCGCCAAGGGGGAGGTGCACCACGGCCAGGTCGAGCTTGCGGTCCGCCAGCAGGCGGAGCAGCACGGCCGAGGGCTCCAGGGTGATCTCGGGCTCCGACTCTGAGTCGACCTCGTGTGCCGTCTCCAGGACCAGGTCCAGGACCTGGGGCGGCGCCAGCGGCGTCGCACCGATCCGGAGCGGCTCGGGGAGCGGAGGTGCCAGGGCGGGGCCGAGGCGCCGCAGGGCCTCGAAGCGCTCCAGCAGCTGACGGGCCGGTTCGAGGAACCGCCGTCCGAACGCGGTGAGTTCCACCTGGTGGTAGCGGCGGTCGAAGAGATCGGTGCCGAGTTCCTTCTCCAGGTCGCGGATGTGGCGGCTGAGCGGCGAGGGCGTGATGTGGAGCCGCTCCGCCGCCCTGCCGAAGTGCAGCTCCTCGGCCACGGCCACGAAGGAGCGCACGTGCTGGATGTCCATCGTCGCTCAGCGTACCCATGTCGATTCAACGGGTGGCGTCGCCGGCGCGGAAGGGACGTGCTCCATCGAACCTCCCGGGTCGCGGCGGCTATTGAGGATGTTCTTCCTTGAAATCCAAGATCTGCAGGTGGAGGTCCCACAACGGCGCGTCGAGGATGGCACGGCCGAGGTCAACGACTTCGGCGCCGGCGGATCGGACGTCGCCGAGCATCCCGGAGGTGACTCCTCCGGCGAAGGCCAGAACGAGGTCGCCGCGCAGGCCGGCTTCCGTGAGCGCATGGTGGACGTCCGCGAGCATTCGCAGCTCGCCGGTGTCGACCATGACGATCCCGGCCCCGGCACAGGCGGCGTCCAAGGCCTCGGCCACCGAGGCGACCTGGACCGCGACCGGACCGTGGTCCAGGAGGACCGCCGAGTGCACCGCGGCCTTCGGGCCGCCGAGCAGGCCGACGACGTTCTTGTCGACGTAGACGAAGTCGCCGTCCACGAGCCGGGGGGTCACGCCGCCCGCGGCGAGGCCCTCGCGCAGCAGGGGCTTGAGCGGCGCGGGAAGCTTCTTCCAGCCGCCGCACGCTATGCGGAGGCCGTCCGGGCACGCCCGCCTCAGCTCGGCGCAGCGCCGTGCGACACCACCCGCGTAGCCCAGGGGACCGAGCACCCGGTCCTCCGCGGCGGCGAGTTCGGCGGCCGTCCCGACGATCTCCACCAGGGCTCCGCCGGAGGGAATGGACTCGCCTTCCTCCACCAGCACCCGCCATCGCCCTGCGGCCGTTTCGCCGAGGTCCTGGTCGAGCCGGCCGAGTCCGGCGGCGATGCCGGGCTCGGTGGCCGTTACCAGCGCGCGGTGGGTACCCGGAATGTCCTGGAGCAGTTCCTGCGTCAGGTTGCGGAAACGCGGAGGGGCGGTCATCTGTGGTCGTGCTCCTTCTTCATGGACATCCGGGTGCGGAGGATGCCGCGGAGCCTCTCGGCGATGGCTTCGGCGAGCCGCGGTGCGGGCCAGCCGCGGTCCAGGCCCGGGATCAGGACCTCCATGGCGGCCCGGACCTCGTCGTTCGGGCCGGGAAGGCAGACGATGCGGCTGCCCTCGTACTCCGCGACCGCGATGCGGACCCCGTCGCGGACGTGACGGCCGTGGCCGGGCTCGAAGTGGCACAGGTAGGGAGTCGCCGCCTCCGGGTCGAGGAGCAGGGCCGCGTCGACGGTGCGGTCCTTGTCCTCCGCGCCGACCCCTCCCGTGGTCACCACGAGCCCGTGGCCCCGGTGGACGGCCGCCCTGATCGCGCCCGCGATGAGGACGGTGTCGTCGCGCAGCGCGCCGCCGAACTCCGGCAGGAAGCCGGAGGCCTCCAGAAATCCGGTGATCGTCTCCCTGTTGGTGTCGCGGATCTCACCGGCGACGACCTCGCCGCCGGTGGAGAAGATGACGGCTCGGCGGCTGACCCTGGCCGCGATCTGCTCGGCGATCCGTTCGGCGGACCGGAGGGTCTCCTCCATCCGGCCGTCGGCCGCTATCCAGCCGAGGATCCCGTTGGACGCGACGCGCGCGTTCTCGCCTAGGCGCACCCCGCTGATCGAGCCGAGCCGGGTCAGCAGCGCGTCCTGCCGGTCGAGGAGCTGATGCGGGTAGAGGGTCGGCCGCAGGATATCGAATGTCAGCACCCGGTCCAGGTAGTCGGTGACCAGGACCTCCTCCCGCGCCATGTCGAGGACCTCGGCGGCGGCGTCGGCCAGCTCTGACAGGTCGGCGCCGTCGAGGTGGACGTCGGTGATCCGCAGCTCCTTCTTGTCCAGAAGGTCGTAGGAGGCGCTCACTGCAGATCCAGAGGGTCGATACCGCGTTGTTTGAGCCACATGGGGAGAAGCTCCTCTTCCACCTGCCTGTCGACCGCGGGCGCCAGGTCGATCAGATGGCGGGCCATGGACGGGCTGACATTGAGCGCACCGTACGTCCCGTCGAAGACGATGATCTTGTCGGTTCCGCCGCGTTCGACCGCGGTCTCGACCGCCTGGAAGAGGTCGTCCGCCTCAGTCGCATGGTCCAGGAACATCGGGTTGCTGAAATCGTGCCGCATGGCGTCGGCCATCTCGCGGTTGGCGATGATCAGCGGATACAGCATGGCCATGCTGGTGAAGTTCAGCCCGATGAGCGCCTGGTTGAGCACGATCGCCTTGATCGATCTGCTGAAGCCGGCGGCGACCGCCTTCTCGACGGCAACATCGGCGTCCGGCCGGTCGAGGTCGAACCAGTCCACGGCGTTGTAGAAGAGATGACCGAAGATCATGCCTCCGGCGTGGATGTAGTACGGCCACTTTCCTCCGTCGACGACCGCGACGCACTCCTCCACGGCTCGCAGGAGCGTCAGCATCTTCCCGTAGGAGCGGAGGATGTTGGCGATCATCCGGTCGCCGAGGGACCGCAGGTCGTTGTCGGCGTCGACGGCCAGCACTCCGTCGGGAGAGGTCACGAGCGTCGTGCTGAAGGCGAGCTTGGACCGCACGAACTCCGAGTCCGCGATGGCGCGGCCGATGAAGTTGCCGCTGCGCGGTCCCATCGTGATGTGGAAGATCGAGCGCGTCTCCATCCGGGCGTAGGACATCCCGAACGGTTTGGTGATGCGGTCGATCGCGCGGTGCACGTAGACCTCGCGAGGGTCGTCGTAGTGCGCGTGGATGATCCACTTGGCGTCGTAGACCTTGCGCAGCCCGTAGAGGGTGCCCATCGCGGTCTCGATCGCGACCCCCTGGTCCAGCGGTGTCGCACCGCGGACGCGGCCCTCGAAGCGCCGGTCGAGTTCGTAGTACTCGATCAGCTCCTCCGGTTCCTTCGCGCCCAGCCACGCGATCACGACCAGCCGCACCTTCCGGCAGCCGGTCCTGCGTTCGATCTCGTCCTTGATCGCGGTGAGCATCTCGGCGTACGCGTGGCCGCCGAGCATCCCGAACCCGTGCTCGGAGCAGAGCAGGTTCACCGTGTCGTTCTCGCCGATCATGGCCATGTCGACGGAGGCGAGCACGGCCTCCGTCGAGCGGCGGATGGCGGAGACGTCCGGACCTCCGTGGTAGGCGGCGGCGGGGATGTCGGGGAAGAGGTCGCGGACCTGGAGGGAGACCAGACCCGGGATGTCCTTTCCGCGGTCGGCCTGGGGAGGCGGCCCGTAGACCGTCGGCATGACCTCGGGGGGTTCCGCGACGGGGGCGAACGACGGGTTTGCGCTCACGGGGTGCTCCTCGCTTCTCCGCTCCGGGCCGCCCCTTCAGGGGACGCTCCGGAGGATTGCCGTTTGGCGCGGGCCGCGGCCTGCTCGCGGCGCAGGGCGAACAGGGGGTAGGCGTCGGCCGCCGCCTCGTCGATGTCGAGCAGGATCTGCGCGGAGTCGTACCGCCGCACCTTGGATCCGCTCGGGTCCACCTCGTCGCCGGTGCGGGCACGCAGCACCCTGCGCATGGGGACACCGCAGTAGAGCAGGCAGCCGGAGGCCGCCCCGGTCGCCAGGGCCAGTTCCTCAAAGGTCGAGGCGCCGTTCAGCGCCGCGGCGGCGAGTTCCTTGACCTTGGTCGAGCTGCAGAGGCACGCCATCTGGTCAGGGTCCAGGCCGGCTGCCTCGCAGAGGGCGTTCAGCTCGGCCGGATCCACGGATCTGGGGCTCGTGCGCACCTTGCGCGGCACCTCGCGCTCGGCGATCAGCATGGCGTCGTCGTCGCACACGTCGACGCAGCGGAAACAGGCGATGCACTTGTCGTTGTCGACGACCGCGATCTCTTCCTTGCGCGGACCAACCATGGTGATGGCCGCGGTCGGACAGGCGCGTTCGCAGCGGTAGCAGCCGGTGCAGTTGGCATCGACGATCTTGATCTCTTGCCTGACGATTTTCATGGGCCGTCCCAAGCCTGTGGAGGTGCGAGCAATGTAACGGTCATTTACATTGGGGGTCAACGGCGGGCAGGATGGCTTCATGGGGAATGACTCAGTGGCAAGGGCGAAGATCCCGGATGCCCGGCGCTACCATCACGGCGCCCTCGTTCAAGCGATGCACCAGGCCGTGCTCGACGTGATCGCCGAGCACGGGCTCGGCGCGGTGACGATGGCGGAGTGCACTCGGAGGGCCGGAGTGACCGGCGCGGCCCCTTACCGGCACTTCAACGGTCTCGACGACCTGCTGCTCTCGACGGCGCATTCGAGCTACGAGAACTGGAACGCACGCCGAGGGCAGCGCTCGATCGACCTGGACCGGCCACAAGACGCGCTGAACGACCTGATCGTGGACTTCTTCGACTTCGCCAGAGACGAGCCCGGCGCTTTCCTGCTCATCTTCGACAGCGGGTTGCAGCGCCACTCAGCGCTGATCGATCGATGGAGCCGCGAGGGATACGACCAGTTCGTGCAGATCATCTCCGCGATCAGCGGAGCGCCCGTCGAGGAGTGTCACATTCCGGCGCTCGGCGTCATCGCGGTCGTCTTCGGCCACGCCAAGATGGCGCTGGCGGGGTTCTCCCGGGTCTCCGTCGAGAAGGCGGCCGAGCTGTCCATCGCCGCGATCGAGCTGCTCCTGGACGGATTCGGGAGGCGGTACCGATGAGCCCTGCCACGGAGGAGGAGTTCGTCCAGCTCCGGCTGGATCATCATCGGGGTGTCCGGACCGGGGTGGCGGAAGCGGTGTACGCGCCGGGAAAGACCCCCGGTCAGTGCGCCGAGGCCGTGCACGGCCTGCTGCACGGACCGGGTACGGGGCCGGTGATCCTCACCCGGGCCGACCGGGAACAGGCGGAGGCCACACTGAGCCGGAATCCGGGTGGGATGTCGGTGCAGACCGGACCCGACACCGCCGTGCTCACCTGGCGGACGTCTCCCGCCCGCGCAGAACGGGTCCCCGTGCTCACGGCGGGCACAGCCGATCTGCCGACGGCCCGAGAGTGCGAGGCCGTGCTGTCGGCCTACGGGGTCCGTCCCGATCTCGTCTGCGACGTTGGAGTGGCCGGCCTGCACCGGATCCTCGCCGAGGCCGACCGGTTGCGCGACGCCGACCTCGTCCTGGTCGCTGCGGGAATGGAGGGAGCCCTCGCCAGTGTGGTGGCCGGGATGACCGACGCCCCCGTGATCGCGATCCCCACCAGCCCCGGCTACGGGGCCTCCCTGGAAGGCGTGACCGCGCTGCTCGCCATGCACGCCTCCTGCAGCCCGGGGATCACCGTGGTCGGCATCGACAACGGATTCGGAGCGGCGTGCGCGGCGGTGCGCATCCTCAATCTCGGTGCCAGAACCCGCGGCACGACCGAGACCATCACCGGGAGCGGAACATGAACGCACTCACCCATGGCGAAGACTTCCCGCAGGAGGATCTCCGGCGTCGCATCGACCGGCTCGCCGGGCTTCTGCTGGACGCGGACTCGCTGCTGGTCGCGTTCTCCGGGGGCGCCGATTCGGCCTTCCTGCTGGCGGCGGCCGTGCGCACGCTCGGTGCGGGGCGGGTGGCCGCGGCGACCGCCGTGAGCCCCTCGCTTCCGGCCGAAGAGCTGGAAGACGCCCGGCGGTTCGCCGCGGACCTGGGAGTCCGGCATTTCGCCCCGCGCACCCAGGAACTCAGGCGTCCCGGATACGTGCGCAATGACACGGACAGATGCTTTCACTGCAAGGCCGAACTGCTGGACGTCCTCACGCCGCTCGCCGGGGAACTCGGGCTCGCCGCCGTGGCGACGGGAACGAACGCCGATGACGCGCTGGACCCGTTCCGGCCGGGGATCCGTGCCGCCGCCGCTCGCGGGGCGGTGACCCCCCTGCGTGATGCCGGGCTGACCAAGGCCCAGGTCCGCGCGGCTTCCGGGGAGTGGGGCCTCAGGACCGCGGACAAGCCGGCCGCCGCCTGCCTGTCCAGCCGTGTCGCCTACGGCCTCCCGATCACGCCCGCGAGGCTGTCGAGGGTGGGCGCCGCCGAGCGATCGTTGCGCCAGGCCTTGGCGGAGGCGGGCGTTCCCGTCCGCAACCTGCGGGTCCGCGATCTCGGCGACATCGCCCGGGTCGAGGTCGACGCGGAACGGATCCAGGCCGTGGAGGCAGCCGGCGTCCTGCGCGCCGTCACCGGCTTCGAGCACGTCGAGCTGGACCGGCGGGGGTTCCGCAGCGGTTCCCTCAACGAGGGTCGGACCGCGGTGGAGGCGGGATGAGCGTGGGAAGGACCGCCTGGCTCGATGCCACCGGCGGCATCAGCGGCGATATGCTCCTGGGCGCCTGCGTCGACGCTGGCCTGAAGCCCGCCTTCCTCGAACACGTGGTGGAGGCGTTGCGGCTACCCGAAAAGATCACGATCCGAGCGCGGGAGACGCGACGGGCGGGAATGCGCGCCACCCAGGTCAGCGTGGGCACCGAGGACGGGCGGCATGAACGCAGGCTGAGCGACCTTCTCGAGATCCTCGCTCGCGCGGACCTTGACGAGGAGACGCGCGCTCGGTCCGGTGAGGTGTTCTCGGCCCTCGCGGTCGCGGAAGGCCGCGTGCACGGCCTGCCCGCAGACCAGGTGCACTTCCACGAGGTGGGCGCCCTCGACACGCTCGTCGATGTCGTGGGCACGGTCGCCGGGCTGCGGGAACTCGGTGTCGACCGGCTGTACTGCAGCCCGATCGGTCTCGGCGGCGGCCGTGCCGCCACCGAGCACGGCGTGATCCCCATACCGGGGCCGGCGGTGCTGGAGCTGCTCCGCTCGGCGGGCGCCCCCTGCTCCGGCGGTCCGGTCGAGTCGGAGCTGGCGACTCCGACCGGTGTCGCCCTCGCAGTCACCCTCGCGCACTCCTTCGGGCCCATGCCCGTGATGGCCCCTCAGTTCACCGGGGTGGGCGCCGGTGGCCGCGACCACGCGGGCCACCCGAACGTGACCCGCCTCATCATCGGCGCGGAGCCCGGTCCGCAGGGCCCCGCCGGTCAGCACGGCGGAGGCGTGCTGCTGGAGGCCAACGTCGACGACCAGGACCCGCGGCTGTGGCCGCCGACGCTCGCGGCGCTCCTGGACGCCGGTGCCGCGGACGCCTGGCTGACCCCGATCCTGATGAAGAAGGGGCGGCCCGCGCACACCCTCTCGATCCTCTGCGAAGAGAGTCGTACCCCTGCGGTTCTGAGGGTCCTCTTCACGCACACCACCACGATCGGCGTGCGCCGACACGTGGTCGCCAAGACCGCCCTCGCGCGCGAGGAGGTCCGTCTCTCGGTCCTCGGCGGGCAGGTACGAGCGAAGATCGCCTCGCTGGAGGGCGAGGTCGTCAACGTTTCGGTGGAGTACGAGGACGTCGTGGCCACCGCCCGGACCACCGGGCTGCCGCCCAAGCAGGTCCTGGACCTCGCGCGAGCCGAGTGCGCGGATCTTTATCCCGGGTGTCCTGCCTGACGCCCTTCCGCTGCCCGGACAGCCCGAACAGCCCTTGAGAAGGAAGTGCGCCCATGACGGAGGCGATCGATCGACTCGTCGCGATGCTGGACCTGAAGCCGGTGGACCGCGACGTCTACAGCGGTGAGAGCCCGGCTGACCCGGTGCAGCGGCTCTACGGCGGACAGGTCGTGGCCCAGGCGTTGCGCGCGGCATCGGGCACGGTGCCCTCCGACCGCCTTCCCCATTCGCTCCACGGCTACTTCCTGAGTCCGGGTCGCCCGCTCGTCTCGGTGACCTACCGGGTGGATCGGATCCGGGACGGGCGGTCCTTCTCGCACCGGAGAGTGACCGCCTGCCAGGAGGATCGTGAACTGTTCACGACGAGCGTCTCGTTCCACGTACCGGAGGTTGGCTTCGCGCACGAAGACCCTCTTCCGGACGTGCAGGGACCGGAAGCCCTGGTTCCGCTGGAGGAGGAGCTGCGCGATCGGCTCGGGGACGCCGTGCCGCCGCTGTCGCGTTCTGAGGCCTTCGATCTCAGGTACACTGAGCCGCTGCGGTGGTCGCCTCAGGACGTCGAGCCGCTGCCCGGCCGTAGCAGGCTGTGGATCAGGGCGAGAGGAGTGCTTCCCGACGACGAGGTCCTGCACCGATGCCTGTTCGCCTATGTCAGCGACCTGGCCTCGCTGGACGCCGTCCGCCGTCCGCACACGCCGCTCTGGGGGCCGACCAGGTTCACGGTGACGAGCCTCGACCACTCCCTCTGGTTCCACCGGTCCGTGCGCGTCGATGAGTGGCTGCTGATAGACCAGCACTCACCGGTGGCGGGAGAGGGTCGCGGGCTGGCCTCCAGCAAGGTGTTCACTGCCGACGGAACCGTCGTGGCCGGTATCGCCCAGGAGGGACTGTTCCGCTAAGGCCGGGCGGCCCGGATCCGGTCATCACCGGTTCCTTCGCGCCTGCCGGTTCCGCCGGAGGATCTCCCGGGTGTCGAGTTCCTCGTCTCCTGGGAACCGCGGAGCCTGCACGCCGAACGCGGTGGACAGCTCCTCCCACCGCTCCCGCGCGAGCTCGACCACCGGAGGATGGGTGAGGATGTAGAAATCCCCGCGGAGGATTCCCTCCACCGCCCGTCGGCCGACCGCGTCTGCGTCCATTCCCGCGGCCAGGACAGGGTTCGGTTCGGCCGAGCCCAGCCGGGTCGCCACCATGCCCGGGCACAGCACGCTGACACCGATGAACTCGGGCAGTTCCCTGCGCAGCACGTCCGAAAGGCCGAGCACGGCATGCTTGCTGGCCGTGTAGGCCGCGGCGCCCGTGTGGGGGATGCCGAGGCTGTTCTCCGAGCCGGTGTTGAGGATGTGCGCCGGGGTCCCCTGTTCGATGAAACGCCGCCCGAAGACCGAGCACCCCTGCCAAACCCCGACGACGTTCACGTCCAGGACCCGGCGCACCTCCTGCTCGGCGAGATCGACGAGACGCCCCACGGGAGGCAGGACACCCGCGTTGTTCACCATGACGTCCACCCGGCCGAAGGCCTGCCAGGAGTGTTCCGCCAGGGCCTCGACCGCGGCGCGCTCGCGCACGTCGCACTCGACGGCCAGTGTGCGCACACCGATCCTGCCGAGCTCGCCTGCCGTGATCTCGGCGGCACTGCGGTCGACGTCGGCCACCACCACGTGCGCACCGGCCTGGGCGAGTGCCCGGCCGATGCCCGCACCGATGCCGTTCGCACCTCCGGTCACCACGGCCACCTTGTCATCCAGACGCTCCATGGGCATGCTCCTCTCTAAGGTCATGATAGGCAACCTAGTGAGCTATGTCGCCCTCTTGCTTTTATCTGGTCGCCGGTTTCCGGCGGCCGTGCGTCGAGAGCAGGCGCGCCGGCGTCAGTCCGGGAGGGCGGCGCGTGTCATGGAAGCGGCGAGGACGAAGTCGACGATCGGGGTGACGTGCTCGGCGACCTCGTGGCGGGCCTGTTCGCGCTGGTCCTGGGTCATCGACAGGGCGTGCATGAGGACGGCTCCGTAGAGGGCCTCGGTAAAGGATCGCGTGTGGATGCCGGAGGGTAGCTCGCCGCGGTCGATCGCGCGCTGGACCATGCGCTCGGCACCGTCGCGGTGCATGGCGACGATCTTCTCGTGAAAGCGGGCGAAGGTCGCCGGCTCGGTGGAGGCGTCAACTTCGATGCGCAGCGTCACCCATCCGGCGGGGTACAGGAAGTGCTCTAGGAGGGCCGATGCCAGTGCCCGGGTGTCGCCGTGCAGGGAGCCCGTGTCGGTGGCGACCAGGGGCTGGGTGTGGGCCTCGATGGCGTCGAAGAGCAGGTGGTCCTTGGTGGGCCAGCGGCGGTAGAGGGCGGCCTTGCCGACCCTGGCCTGACGTGCGACGGCGTCCAGGGTGAACGCCGCCCAGCCGGTGCGGGCGTACACGTCGAGCGCGGCGGCCAGTACCCGAGGGGTGAGATCGGGGTCGCGCGGACGACCGGGCCCCGTCGTGCCGTCGCCCACCTTCCACCCTCCCCGAGATCGCACACCGAGTATGCCCCATCTATTGCAGACGCAAATCGTCCGTATTATGGTGTGACGGCGATCACCTGGTTATCTAAGTAGTTCTGGTTGCGGGTGTTCGCCGCTCGTCGGATCACCTGCCCGGCCGCGGCGCGCGGCCGTGAGCAGGCGCAGGACAGGGAGGCCGATCATGCACATCGCCATCGATCCCGAGCGCTGTCAGGGGCATGCCCTGTGCCTCATGGCGGCGCCGGATCTCCTCGACTTCGACGAGGAGGCCGGACGCGCCCTGTCGACCGGCGACGAGGTGCCTCCGGGCGGAGAAGCGGCGGCCGGGCGTGCCGCGGCGACCTGTCCCGAGCGTGCTCTCACCGTCCGAGGCTGATCCGTCCCCCCAGCAGACAGGAACCGAACCATGACCGACGTGGACTTCGACCACCACTCACCCGACTACGCGGAGAACTGGCGCGCGATCAACGAGGACCTGCGGTCCACCTGCCCGGTGGCGCACAGCGGGGCGCACGGCGGACTCTGGGTCGTCAGCCGGTACGACGACGTCGCCGCGGTCGCCCACGACGACGCCACCTTCTCCTCCTACCAGGAGCTGCCCGACGGCTCGCGCAACGGAGCCACGATCCCGGCGTCGGCGCTGCGGCAGGTGCCGATCGAGATGGACCCGCCGGAGTTCTTCGCCTATCGCAGACTGCTCACTCCGTGGTTCTCCCCGGGAGCGGCCAAGCAGTGGCGGCCCTACCTGCGCGAGGTCACCACCTTCTGCGTCGACCGGGTCATCGAGACCGGAAAGGCCGATCTGATCGGGGACATCGCCGCCCCGGTGCCGGCCATCCTCACCCTGAAGCTGCTGGGCCTGCCCGTCGAGGACTGGCGGCCCTTCTCCGACGCCGTGCACGCGATGATCCACACGGTGCCGGGCACCCCCGGGAACGAGGCGGCGATGACCGCCATGTTCACCCTGATCGGGCAGATCACCGAGACCATCGCGCGCAGGCGGGCCGAACCCGCCGACGACCTCCTCTCCCACCTGGTGCGGGCCGAGATCGACGGGCGCCTGCTGAGCGACGAGCGGATCCTGGAGATGGTGACGCTGGTGATCTTCGGTGGCATCGACACCACCACCAACCTGATCGGCAGCGCCCTGGAATGGCTGGATCGCAACCCGGCCGAACGCACCAGGTTGCGGGAGCGGCCCGAGCTGATCGCTCCGGCGGGCGAGGAGTTCCTGCGCTACTTCTCTCCCGTCCAGGTGCTGGCGCGCACCGCCACCCGGGACTGCGAGGTCGGCGGGCAGCCCATCAAGGCGGGGGAGCGGCTCCTGCTGTCGTGGGCGTCGGCCAACTTTGACGAAGCCGTCTTCGACCGGCCCGAGGAGGTGGTGCTCGACCGCTTCCCGAACCGGCACCAGTCCTTCGGTCTGGGCATCCACCGCTGCCTGGGCTCCAACCTGGCCCGCGCGGAGTTCGCCGTCGTGCTGGAGGAGGTGCTGCGCCGGCTGCCCGACTACGCCATCGACGCGTCCGGCGCGCGCCACTACCCCACCATCGGGATCGGCAACGGGTGGATCACGCTTCCGGCGACGTTCACCCCGGCGGCACCTGAGGGCTCCGAAGCCCTGGCCTGAGCGGCCCGCTCGACGAAGCGGGCCCCGTCCATCGGCGGCGCTTAGCGCGCCGCCCCCTGAGAAGAGGAAGTGACGTCATGACGACGACCGGGCAGGAAGTGGACCGCACGCGTCCCGCCGTGCATCTGCGGATCGGCGCCGAGCGCCTGGAGAAGGGTTCGGGCGGCGTGTACGAGCACGTCGATCCGGCCACCGGGCAGGTCGACGCGCGGATCCCGCTGGCCGGGGTCGCCGAGGTCGACCAGGCAGTCCGGGTGGCGCATGAGGCGTTCGCGTCGTGGCGGCGGACGCCTCCGGCCGAGCGCCGCCGGCTGCTGGCGCGGCTGGCCGACCTGATCGAGGCCAACGCCGCCGAGTTCACCCGGCGGGGCACGCTCGACAACGGAACGCCGCTGATGGTCTCGGGCGGCTTCGTGCCGATCTCGGCGGAGTGGACGCGGTACTACGCGGGGTGGGCCGACAAGATCTCCGGGGACGTGACGGCCTCGCCCGGCGACACCGGCGAGTTCGGCTACACGCTGCCCCAGCCGTACGGGGTGATCGGCGTGATCATCACCTGGAACGGGCCCCTGGTGTCGCTGGCCATGAAGATCCCGGCGGCGCTGGCGGCCGGGAACACGGTGGTGGTCAAGCCCTCGGAGCTGACGCCGTTCTGCGGTGAGCTGTTCGCCGACCTGGTGGCCGAGGCCGGCATCCCGGCCGGGGTCGTCAACATCCTGCCCGGAACGGCGGAGGCGGGCGCGGCCCTGGTGGCGCACCCGCTGGTGGAGAAGGTGACCTTCACCGGCGGGCCGGAGACCGCCCGCAAGATCCTCTGCGCCTGCGCCGAGCAGATGAAGCCGTCGGTGATGGAGCTGGGCGGCAAATCCGCCAACATCGTGTTCGCCGACGCGAATCTCGACGTGGCATGCGCGCACGGGGTGATCCTGCCGGTGGCGACCATGTCCGGGCAGGGCTGCGCGTTCCCCACCCGGATGCTGGTGCAGCGGGAGATCTACGACGAGGTGATCGCCAGGGTCACCGCGATCGCCGAGACCATCACCGTGGGCGACCCGTTCGACCCCGCCGTCCTGTCCGGGCCGGTCGTCAACGCCGCCGCCGTCGACCGCATCACCACGATGATCGAGCAGGCCGAGGCCGACGGAGCACGCCTGATCACCGGTGGCGGCCGGCTCAGCCTGGACGGGGAGCTGTCCGGCGGGTACTTCATCGCGCCCACCGTCTTCGCCGACGTGGACCCGCACTCCCGGCTCGGCCAGACCGAGGTCTTCGGTCCGGTGCTGTCCCTCATCCCGTTCGACACCGAGGAAGAGGCGATCTTCATCGCCAACACCACCCGCTACGGCCTGTCGGCCTATATCCAGACCGCGGACCTGGGCCGCGCGCACCGCGTCGCCGAGGCCCTGGTCACCGGAGAGGTCCTCGTCAACGGCGCGCCCAACCTCGCAGTGCACCGACCGTTCGGCGGGCTGGGCCTCAGCGGTTTCGGCAAGGAGGGCGGACGCCAGGGTGTCGAGGAGTTCCTCCGGGTGAAGGCCGTCGGCATCGCCATCGCCTGAGGCCGGCCCTGCTCCACCCGGGTCCAGCGCGGCCCGGTCCGCACATCACATGATCACGCAGTGAGGAAGCACCATCATGGAAACAGGTCTGGCAGGCAAGGTCGCCTTCATCACCGGGGCGGCCCGGGGACAGGGCCGCGCGCACGCCGTGCGGCTCGCGGGCGAAGGCGTCTCGATCATCGGCGTCGACATCTGCGCCGACCTCGCGTCGATGGACTACCCGAACGCCTCCCCCGCGGACCTGGAGGAGACGCGGAAACTGGTCGAGGCCGCGGGCGGCGGGATGGTCGCCCGCGTCGCCGACGTCCGTGACCAGGCGGAGCTCAAGGCGGCGTTCGACGCGGGCCTGGCGGAGTTCGGCAGGATCGACATCGTGATTGCCAACGCCGGGATCGTGAAGTACGGCGAAGAGGACCCGGTTGCCGAGTGGCGCGACATCATCGACACCAACCTCACCGGGGTGTGGAACGCCTGCCGGGTCGCGATCCCCGCGCTGATCGAGGGCGGCCGCGGCGGCTCCATCGTCATCACGAGCTCGTCCGCGGGTCTCAAGGGCGTCGGATCACCGCTCGCCGCGTCGCAGGCGTACACGGCGGCCAAGCGCGGCCTCGTCGGTCTCATGCAGGTCTTCGCCAACGACCTCGCACCGCACGGCATCCGCGTCAACACCGTCCACCCGACGGGCGTGCGGACCGGGATGATAGAAAACGACGCGTTCAGGGAGGTGGCCGCGGCGCTCGGCTCCAACCTGTCGGCGATGCAGAACGCGCTGCCGGTCGCCGTCCTCGAACCCGAGGACATCGCCGAGGCGGTGGCCTGGCTGGTCAGCGACCGGGCCGCGTACGTCACCGGCATCACCCTCCCGGTCGACGCCGGCTTCACCGTGCGCTGAACCGGCTCCGACGAGGAGCGGCATCGGACGGATCGTCCTTCTTCCACGCCGGAGGAGGAGGGGCGATCCGCCGGGTCAGTGGCCGGGGTCCGGCGGACCGGTCGCCGCGCTTCCACGCCGGTCGAGGCGCAGGCGAGGCCGAGCATGGCGCGGGCGAGGTCCATGGGGTCGGGGGCGGGCGGCAGGAGTGCGGCGAAGGCTTGGAGGAGGGAGCCGATGAGGCGGCGCCAGGAGTCGGTGGCGGCGGTGCCGGTGGCGGCGGCGTTCACCGCCGACGTGCTGGACCGGGGGCGTCGCTGACGGCGGCCCTGCGCAACCGGCTCCGGAAACCTCCACAACGAACTCATCGGCTCGGGCGTCCACGCCGCCGACGTCGCGGTCGGCGTCTGGATCGGCGAGGGCGGCCCCGGGGGCTTCCTCTCGGCCTCCGCCGAGCAGATCGCCCCCTGTACTGGGACCTCTACACCAAGCGCGACCAGGCCGAGGATGCTTTCCTCGGCGGACTTCGTACCCATCGGAGGCCGGAACACACGTGCTCCGGCCGTCGGCGCCCGAGGCCCGCGCGAGGGATCGGCTGGTGCGGGCCGGAGGCGGTGGGGCTGCTAGCGTCGGGCGGGAGACGACGTGGGTGAGGGGTCATGGCGCAGGAGGGGACGGCCGCCGCAGAGGGCGGTGCGAGCGCGGTCAAGGCGCGGACGGTGCTCGCGGCGTCCCGGGCCGTGGTGGAGCTGTTCATCGAGCAGGGGACGACGGCGTTCACCATCAAGGAACTCGCGCGGCACGCGGGGGTCTCGGAGCGGTCGTTCTACCGGTACTTTCCGCGCAAGGAGGACGTCATCCGTCCGTTCTTCACGGCGGGGGCGGAGCGGATCGCGGCCGAGGTGATCGGCCGCCCGGCGGACGAGCCGCTGGGGACGTCGCTGTCGCGGGCGTGGGCCGAGTCGTGGGCCGTCACTCATGTGGACCGGTTGCGGGCCCTGCACCGGATCTTCCGGGACGAGGAGAGCTTCCGCGCCCAATGGCTCCAGGTGATGACCGACAGCGAGCGCCTGTGGGCCGAGGCCATCGCGGTCCGGCTCGGCATCGACCCGCGCTCGCGTCGCGCCGTCCTGGCGGGGGCGATGGTGGCCACCGCGGCGCGCCTGTCGACGCAGCCGCTCGAAGGGGACACCGGAGAGGAGGGCCCGGAGAAGGTCTTCGCCGACGCCCTGGAAATGCTGGCCCCGGCGCTGTCCGCCGTCACGGAGAAGTGACGCCGTGAGGCACGGGACCCGGCGCGGCGCGCAGGGCCCCGTGCGACAGGTCGGAGGTCAGACCGCGGACCAGCCGTTGTCCACGGGGAGGACGGCCCCGTTGATGTTGCTCGCGGCGTCGGAGGCGAGGAAGACGATCGCCGCGGCGATCTCGTCGGCCTCGCCCAGACGGCCGGAGTTCAGCTTCGCGTAACCGCTGACGGTGCCGGGCCCGAGTGCCGTCGGGTCGGCCCGCATCTCGGTGACCAGGTTGGTGGCGACGCCGCCGGGGGCCACGGCGTTGACCCGCAGTCCCTTGTCCCGGTACATGACGGCCGTCGACCTGGTGAGCCCGATCAACCCGTGCTTGGAGACGGTGTACGCGGTCCCCGCGGCGCTGCCGCGAAGGCCGGCCTCCGACGCGGTGTTGACGATGACGCCGCGCCCGGCGGCGAGCAGGTGAGGCAGCGCGGCGCGGGTCATCAGGAACGGGGCGGTGAGATTGACGCGGAGGACGCGCTCCCACTCGGCGTCGGTGACGTCGCCGATCGCGGACATCGTGTCGTAGACGCCCGCGTTGTTGATGAGGACGTCGAGGCCGCCGAATCCGTCGACGGCCGTCGCGACGGTCCGCGCGACGACGTCCGGGTCGCTCAGGTCGCCGACGGACACCTGGGCGGTGCCGCCGAGTTCCGCGACCTCGCGGGCCACGGTCTCGGCGCGGGCAGGGTCGAGTTCGGCGACGACGACACCGGCGCCCAGGGCGGCGAACCGCAGCGCGGCTGCCCGGCCGATGCCGGATCCGGCTCCTGTGATGAGGACCGTCCGGTGGGTGAAGTCGGCAGTGGGGTTCATCGGATGCTCCGAGATGCGTTGTACGTGGTGGACGCGGGGTCCTGGCGGGGGAGGGCGCCCCGGGGCAGGGGCGCCCCGGGGTCACCTCAGGGGTGCGATGGCGACGGTCTTGGGCCGGATGAACTCCGCGATGCCCTGGTAGCCGCCCTCGCGGCCGAACCCCGACTCGCCCTGCCCGCCGAACGGAGTCCAGGGCTGGACGACCGCGGCGCCGTTGACGTAGACGGTTCCGGCCTCCAGCCGGTCGGCGATGCCGTGGACGCGGGTGACGTCGCGGGAGTGGATGTAGGCCGCGAGCCCGAACTCGGTGCCGTTGGCGATCGCCACGGCCTCGTCGTCGGTGCCGAACCGCATGACGGAGATGACGGGGCCGAACACCTCGTTCTGCGCGAGCGGACCGGCCGGGTCCACGTCGGTGAAGATCGTCGGCTCGACGAAGCTGCCGTTCGCCAGGTCGCCCCCGACGGGGCGGCCGCCGGTGGCCAGCTTGCCGGAACCGTCCTCGCGGGCCTGGTCGATGACCCCCAGGATGCGCTGCTGCGCCGCCTTGTCGATCACCGGCCCGAACAGCACGCCGGGCTGCGACGGGTCGCCCACCGGCAGTGCCTCGGCGGCGGCGACGAGCTTGGCCACCACCTCGTCGTACACGGGGTCCTGCACCAGGACGCGCGAGCCGAGGATGCACGCCTGCCCGCTGAGCGCGGACAGCCCCATCCGGATCGTCTCCGCGGCCGCCTTGTCCAGGTCTGCGTCGGCGAAGATGATGTTCGCAGACTTGCCGCCGAGCTCCATCACCGACGGCTTGAGGTGCTCGCCGCAGGTCGCGAGGATCTTGCGGGCGGTGGCCGGGCCTCCGGTGAAGGAGATCTTCTGCACCTTCGGGTGCGCCACGAGGGCCTGGCCCGCCGCGGCGGTGCCGGGCACCACGGTGATCGCTCCGGCGGGGAGGCCCGCCTCCTCGGCGAGCCGCGCGAACATCTCCGCGGTGAACGGCGTGAACTCCGACGGCTTGACGACCACGGTGTTGCCCGCCGCCAGCGCCGGAACGACCTTCATGCACAGCGACGCGAGCGGAACGTTCCACGTGATGATCGCGCCGATGACCCCGTACGGCTCGGGCTGGCTGTAGGTGAAGTCGGTGCCCTGGACGAAGGAGCCCGAGACCGAGCCCTGGAGCTTGTCGGCCCATCCCGCGTAGTACGTCAGCCAGTTGACGGCGAGGCGCACGTAGCGCGGTCCGCCGATCACCGGGCTGCCGTTCTCCAGCGCGGCGATCCGGGTGAGCTCCGGCTCGTTCTGGAGGATCAGCGCGCCGAGCCGCAGCAGCGCATCCCGCCGCTGGTCGGGGCGCAGGCCGCGCCAGGCCGGGAAGGCCGCGGCGGACGCCTCGACGGCCTCGGCCACCTCGGCGGCCCCCGCCAGCGGAACCCGCGCCTGCACCCGCCCGGTCGTCGGGTTCACGTGGTCGAACACCCCGCCGGACCCGTCCTGCGACTTCTTCTCGCCCAGCCAGAGCCGGACCTCGGGCAGGGACGCGGAACTCGTCAGCGTGCTCACGCGGCACCGCCCTTGAGGACGAGGTTGGCCTCGGCACCGGCCGCGACGGGCCGGCCGGCCTTCGCGGCGAGGGCGACGGCGGCCTCGACGGTCTCGCGGTTGGTCATCGCGGTGGCGCCCGCGGTGTCCTCGACGCCGACCCGCAGGTGGCCGCCGAGCTCCAGCGCGCGCACGGCGATCTCGGAGTCGAGCAGGACGCCTCCCTGGATGCTGACGATCCAGGGCAGGTCGCAGCCCTCCATCATGGAGAGGTACATGTCCAGGGCCTGCCTGGTCGGGGGCAGGCCGAAACCGGCGGTCGGCCAGCGGTCGCCGCCGAGCTGGTACTCGCCGCCGAAGTACAGCTTGATCATGGACCCGGCCGGGAACATGCCCTTGGCCGCGTAGGCGAGGATCCAGCGGAGATTGCTCGGGTCGTAGACGCCGAGGCTCAGCGGGGTGCCGGTACCGCGAGTGAACTCGACCACCTCGTGCGCCGAGGCGTAGTCGGCGCCGCCCTGGACGTGCCGGTTGGGCAGCCCGTCGTCGGTGAGCATGCCGAACTGGGTGAGGCCCGGGTCGAGCGCGGCCATGGTGAGGGCGCCCGCCGCCGCGAGGGCGGGCAGGTGGGCGTTCTTCTCCTCCATGATCCTGTCGCCCGCGAGGTAGTCGTTGTAGACGAAGGCGTCCGGGTACGCCTTGAGCAGTTCGCTCTCCACGTGAACGACCTGCGCCACGGCGTCCTCGCGGGTCTGCCGGAAGTCGTGGTGGTGGTGGACGATCGCCGCGCCCGCGGCCAGCGACTCCGTCGCCTCGTGGATGATCTGCTCGGTCGTCTGCAGAGGCTGGCCCTTGCGCAGCGGGGTGATGGCGGCCTCGATGACGACGGGGCCGGGGGTGGTTGAGCTCATGGAGCGCTCCTCACAGAGAAGGGTGACCGTCCGCGATCGCGATCAAGAAGACCGCTCGACCCGGACGTCGACCGACGCTACCAGCGTATGGCAGTTTCTGCCATGCCTTGGTGGCAGAAACTGCCACCGCCTGATGTCTCCGGCTGCGGAGCGCTGCCGGCCGGTAGGGTTGCGTCTTCGTTGAAGCGTGAGGTCGGTCCGTGGAAATCCAGCAGCTGAAGAGCTTCGTCCTCGTCGCGGAGCACGGGTCGTTCTCCGAGGCCGCCCGGGCCCTGGGGCTCTCGCAGCCGTCCCTGTCGCAGGCGGTGAACCGGCTGGAGATCGAGTTCCAGACGGAACTGTTCGTCCGCACCGCGCGGGGTGCGGTGCTCACCCCGGCGGGGGAGCGGCTGATCGCGCCGGCCCGCCGCGTGCTGGAGTCGGTGGACCTGACGCAGGCGACGGTGGACGCGCTGCACGGGGTGATGACCGGGACGGTTCGGGTGGTCGCCTTTCACTCGTTCACCACCGAGGCCGCCGATGTCATGGCGGCCTTCCGCAAGGCGTTCCCGGAGGTCGTGCTGAGGGTGCACCGGCCGGAGAACGACGACGCCGTCGCGGGCCTCGTCGCTGCGGGCCTCTGCGACGTGGGCTTCGCCCGGGTCGGTGAGGCCGGGCGGACCGGGCACGATGTGGAGATCGTTCCGGTGGCGGTGGAGGAAAGCGTCGCGCTGGTCCCCGCCGGGTCGCCTCTGGGCGGCACCGACCGGCCGATCACCCTGGCCGAGGTCGCGAGCCTCCCGCTCATCGTGGCTCCGCCGGGAGCTGTGGCACGCACCGCCATCGAGAAGCTGTTCGCCGCGAACGGCGTCGACTACCGAGTCGCCGCGGAGAGCGAGCACCACGAGACGAGCCTGGAACTGGTGCGCGGCGGCGTGGGCGCCTACCTCACCACGCGGGGCGGGCTGCCGGGCGGCGCGGGCCGCACGTTCACCGTCCGGCGGCTCTCACCCCGCCGCGAATGGCCCATCGGCCTCATCCACCGGAAGGGCACCCTGCCCCCCGCGGTGGCCGCCTTCGCCGAGACAGCCCTCTCCTTCTTCCAGGCGCGGTCGCCGGAATCGTAGGCGTGCGCAGCCGTCCCCAGGGGGCGGCGGCGCACGCCGTGTTCACTTCCCAGGGCCTCGGTAAGCGAAGAATCCCGACACCGACGCCTCGGCCTGCGCCGTGGCGTTGCGCCGCTGCGCGCCGAGCAGGACGGTGAGCCGTTGCTCCGACCGCCGGGCACGGGCGGCGGACTCCTCGTCGGCGCCGTGCCGGTACGCGGACAGGTCCGCCCGCAGCGCGTCGATCTCGCTGCGCAGCCGTTCGGCCGCCTCGTCGCGGGTCAGCAGGTCGTGGTCGTCTTCGAGCGGCTGGCCGCTGGTGTCGGGCATCTGACCTCCCATAAGCTATTGCTATATGAGCCAGAAGGGTATCTTATATTACTTAGATCACCTAGTTGAGGAGTCCACCCCATGCCTCTCCAGGACCACATGCAGATCGTCTCCGTGGACGATCACCTCATCGAGCACCCCCGGGTGTGGCTAGACCGGCTTCCGGCCAAGTACCGGGACGCCGGGCCGCAGATCATCGAGACGCCGCAGGGCCACCACGTGTGGCGGTTCGAGGACCAGATCCACCCCTACATCGGCCTCAACGCGGTCGCGGGCAAGGAGCCCAAGGACTTCGGGATGGAACCCGTCCGCTACGAGGACATGATCCCGGGCTGCTACGACCCGGTCGCCCGCGTGGCGGACATGGACGTCGACGGCGTCCATGCGGCCCTGTGCTTCCCGTCCTTCCCCGGCTTCGGGGGAGGCGTCTTCCAGCGCGGCAAGGACAAGGACCTCGCTCTGGCCTGTGTGCGGGCGTGGAACGACTTCAGCATCGACGAGTGGTGCGCCGCCGCCCCCGACCGGTATGTCCCGCTGGCGATCCTCCCGACCTGGGACGTCGACCTGTGCGTCGCCGAGGCCGAGCGCGTCGCCGCCAAGGGCGCCCGGACCGTGTCGTTCCCCGACAGCCCCGTCCCCCTCGGCCTGCCCTCCTTCCACGACGACGCCTGGGCGCCCCTATGGCGCGTGTGCGAGGAGACCGGGATGCCGGTCAGCCTGCACTTCGGCTCCAGCAGCTTCGTTCCGGGGTTCTCCTTCAGCGGTTCCCCCGCGGTCTCGACGGGGGATCTCAAGCCCGCCTCGACGCCGTTCGCGGTGGCGATCGCGCTGTTCGCGAGCAACCTGATGTGGTCGACCGTCGACCTGCTGTTCTCCGGGCAGCTGCAGAAGCACCCGGACCTGAAGTTCATGCTGTCCGAGGGCGGCATCGGCTGGATCCCCTACATCGCCGAGCGCTGCGACTACACCTGGCTCCTGCACCGCCACTACCAGGACATCGACTTCGACGCCCGCCCGTCGGAGCTGCTGCGCGAGCACTTCTGGGGCTGCTACATCGACGACCGGTTCGGCCTGGCCAACCGGCACGAGATCGGGATCGACCGCATCTGCGTCGAGGTCGACTACCCCCACTCGGACTCGATGTGGCCCAACAGCCGCAAGGTCATCGCCGAGACCCTCGCCGACATCCCGGACGACGAGGCCCACAAGATCGTCGAACTCAACGCCCGCGAAGTCCTCAACTTCCCGCGCTGACCGGCACGACACGAAAGAACGATCATGAGTACCAGACCGCTTCCGCAGCCGACCCTGGCGAGCGCGGACTTCTGGGCGGCGGGCGCGGACGGCGAACTGCGCGTAGCCCGCTGCACCGACTGTGGAACCTACATGCACCCTCCACTGCCGCGCTGCCGGTCCTGCCGGAGCGCGAACGTCGCGATGACTCCCGTGTCGGGCAAGGGCGTCATCGCCGGGTTCACCGTTAACCACCAGCAGTGGCTTCCGGATCTCCCGCCCCCCTACGTGGTGGCGGTCGTCGCGTTGGCCGAGGACGACGGGGCACGGCTCACGACCAACATCGTGAACTGCGCGCCGGAGGACGTGCACGTCGGCCTGCGGGTCAAGGTGATCTTCGAGAAGGCGGGTGAGGTCCACCTCCCCCTGTTCGAGCCCGACGACGGAGCGCAGGCCGCGCTCGGGGACGGCCCGATCCCGGAACCGCGCGCTTACGCCGCGGCCCTGCGGCCCATGGCGAGCCCGCGCAAGTTCGAGGACAGGGTCGCCCTCACCGGTGTCGGCCAGTCCGCCGTCGGCAGGCGGCTCATGGTCGATCCGCTGTCCCTGACGGTCGACGCGTGCATGGCGGCCGTCGAGGACGCCGGGCTGACGCTGGAGGAGATCGACGGACTGGCCACCTACCCCGGCGCCGCGCCGGGAGGCATGTCCGAGGGCGGGGTGATGGCCCTGGAAGAGGCCCTCCAGCTCCGGCCGACCTGGGTGAACGGAGGCGCCGATACCCCGGGCCAGATCGGCTCGATCACCTCGGCGATGCTGGCGGTCGCGTCAGGGCTGTGCAGGCACGTCCTGTGCTTCCGGACGGTCTGGGAATCCTCCCACTCCGACCTCCTGCGCTCGGGGCGCTGGTATGCGGGCGGCGGCCGTGCGAGCGGCATGATGGAGTGGCGGCTTCCCTTCGGGGCGGCCTCCGCCGCGAACTGGATCGCGATCCAGGCATCGCACTACTTCCACCGCTACGGCGGCGACCGGGAGACGCTGGGCCACATCGCGCTGAACGCCCGCGCCAACGCCGCGCGCAATCCCGAGGCCGTCTACCGTGACCCGCTGACGATGGACGACTACCTCGGGGCACGGATGATCTCCACCCCGTTCGGCCTCTACGACTGCGACGTCCCCGTTGACGGGGCGATAGCTGTGATCGTCTCGGCGGTCGAGACCGTCCCGGACCGGCCCAACCCTCCGGTCCTTGTCGAGGCCGTCGGCACCCAGATCATGGAGCGGCTGAGCTGGGACCAGGACACCCTGACCCACCTGCCCCAGTCCCTGGGGCCGTCCGCCCACCTGTGGAGCCGCACCTCGCTGCGGCCCGCCGACGTCGACGTCGCCGAGCTCTACGACGGGTTCACCTTCAACGCCCTGTCCTGGCTCGAGGCGCTCGGCTTCTGCGGCTTCGGCGAGGCCCGCGACTTCATCGACGAGGGCCGCGGCATCGCCTTGGACGGCCGTCTCCCGCTCAACACCCACGGCGGCCAGCTCTCGGCCGGGCGGCTGCACGGCTACGGCTTCGTCCGTGAGGCCATGCTCCAGCTACGCGGCGAGGCCGAAGGCCGCCAGGTCGACGGAGCCCGCGTCGCCGTCGTCACCGCCGGCGGCGGCGTCCCCTCCGGCGCGCTGCTCTTGCGCGGTGCCCGATGAACCACCGTCTGACAACCTCGAGGAGAAGACCATGACGAAGCCGTTCACCGGGATCAAGGTTCTCGAAGTCGCCGCGTGGACCTTCGTCCCCGCGGCGGGCGCGGTCCTCGCCGATCTCGGCGCCGACGTCATCAAGGTAGAACCGCCGAACGGAGACCCGCAGCGCGCCCTGATGAACCTGCTCGCCCAGTCCGCCGACGGCGGCAAGGTCGCCAACCCGTTCCTGGAGATCCCCAACCGCGGCAAGCGCAGCATCACCCTCGACCTGAACGCGGAGAAGGGACGGGAGACGCTTCTCCGCCTGGCCGAGGAGTCCGACGTCTTCCTCACCAGCTACCTCCCGGCCGTGCGCGCCAAGCTGGGCATCACCGCGGACGACCTGCGCGCGGTCAACCCGAACCTGATCTACGCCGCCGGATCCGGCTGGGGCCGCAACGGCCCGATGGCCGACCAGGGCGCCTACGACCTGGCCGCCGCCTGGGCGTCGTCCTCTATGGCGTTCAAGATGAGCCGTGGCGGCACCGAGCCGATCTTCCAGCCCGCGGCCTTCTTCGACCTCCTCGGCGGCAACACCATCGCCGGGGCCGTCGGCGGCGCCCTGTTCCACCGCGAGCGCACCGGTGAGGCCGTCGACGTCGACGTCTCGCTGCTCAACATGGGCATGTGGGCGCTCAGCCCCGACATCACCGCGGGGCCGCATGTCGGACAGATCGGCGCGCCGCCCCGCGACGCCGCCCCCAACCCCGTCGTCAACAGCTACGCCACCGCCGACGGCCGCTGGCTCTACCTCGTGCTGCTCCAGGCCGACCGGTTCTGGGCCGAACTCTGCCAGACCATCGACCGTCCGGACCTGATCGAGGACCCGCGCTTCACCGACCTGCCGACCCGTGCCGCCAACGCCCGCGAGTGCGTCGCCGAGCTCGACGCGACCTTCGCCCGGCACACCCTCGACGAGTGGCGCACCCGCTTCAAGGACTTCACCGGAGTCTGGGCGCCCGTCCTGTCCCCGGCCGAAGTGCACGACCACGTCCAGGTCTCCCCCAACGGCCTCCTGGCCTCCCTCGAATCCAACGACGGCGCCCCTTTCCGCCTCCCCGTCTCCCCGATGCACTTCGGCGGCGAGCCCGGCACCCCGGAAGGCCCCGCCCCAGAACTGGGCCAGCACACCGAACTCCTCCTCCTGGAGAACGGCTTCGACTGGGACCAGATCACCGCGCTCCGCGAAGCCGGCGCTTTCGGCTGACCTCCGCCCGACCCACCCCCGAGGAGGATTCATGAGCACTGAGCCGACCTACCGGCTCTACATCGACGGCGCCTGGACCGACGGCGACAGCGATGAGCGGATCGACGTCGTCAACCCGGCGACCGAGCAGGTCATCGGCCGGGTGCCGCAGGCGACGGGCGGCGACGTGGCGCGGGCGATCCGCGCCGCGCGCCGCGCGTTCGACGAGGGCCCCTGGCCCGCGATGCCGGTCCGCGAGCGCGCGTCGGCCATGCTCCGCATGGCCGACGCGATGGAGCGGCGGATGCCCGAACTCGTCGAGCTGAGCATCGCCGAGGCCGGGTCCACCCGCGCGCTGGCCGAATCGATCCAGATCGGCGTCCCGATCCAGCACTTCCGCGACATGGCCGAACGCGTCATGTCCGCCTTCGCCTGGGAGCGGCCGGTGGCGCCCACCGCCGGTCCGGGCATCAGCCAGGGCGTGCTGCGCCGGGAGCCGTTCGGCGTCGCCGCGCTGATCTCGGCCTACAACTTCCCGTTCTTCCTCAGCATCATGAAGCTCGCGCCCGCGCTCGCCGCCGGGTGCACCACGGTGCTCAAACCCGCGCCGACGACCCCGCTGGAGTCGCTGGTCCTCGGCGAGATCGCCGACGAGGCGGGACTGCCGCCCGGAGTCCTCAACGTCGTCACCGGGGACGTCGAGGCGGGACGGGAGCTCACCACCCATCCGATGGTGGACCTGGTCAGCTTCACCGGGTCCGACACCGTCGGCCGCCTGGTGTACGAGCAGGCCGCCCGCACCATCAAGAAGGTGGTGCTGGAGCTCGGCGGGAAGTCCGCCACCATCGTGTGCGAGGACGCAGACCTGGACAAGGTGCTGCCCGAAGTGCTGTTCGGCATCACCGTGCACGCCGGGCAGGGCTGTGCGCTCCACACCCGCACCCTGGTTCACCGGTCCCGGCACGACGAACTCGTCGAGAAGATCGTCGGAGCGCTCGGCCACGTCAAGGTGGGAGACCCGGCCCTGCCGGGCACCATGATGGGGCCGCTCATCAGCCGCGCCCAGCGCGAGAAGGTCGAGAACCTCATCCGCGTGGGCGAGAAGGAGGGTGCGCGCATCGCCTTCGGCGGCGGCCGTCCCGCCGGCCTGGACAAGGGCTTCTTCGTGGAGCCGACGCTGTTCACCGGCGTCGACAACGCGATGGCCATCGCGCAGACCGAGTTCTTCGGTCCCGTCGGCACCGTCATCCCCTTCGAGGACGACGCCGACGCCGTCCGCATCGCCAACGACAGCCCCTACGGGTTGGCCGGCTCGGTCTGGGCGGCCGATCCGGCCCGCGCCTACGAGATCGCCAAGCGGGTCCGGACCGGTTCGGTCTCCATCAACGGTGCCGGGGGCATCTCCCCGCACCTGGCCTTCGGCGGCTACAAGAAGAGCGGTATCGGCCGCGAATGGGGCGAGTTCGGCCTCGACGAGTACCTGCAGACCAAGACCGTCAGCTGGGGCGCCCGTTGAACACGATCTCCGAGAAAGGAACACAGATGGGCAGAGTGCAGGACAAGGTCGTCTTCATCACCGGGGCGGCGCGGGGCCAGGGTCGGGCACACGCGCTGCGGCTCGCGCAGGAGGGCGCCGACATCATCGGGGTCGACCTGTGCGCCGACATCCCCACCAACGACTACGCGCTCGCCACACCGGAGGATCTGGCGGAGACCGTCCGCCTGGTGGAGAAGCTCGGCCGCCGCATGGTCGGCCTGAGGGCCGACGTCCGCGACCCCGGCGCGCTGAGGGACGCCGTCGCCCAGGGCGTCGCCGAGCTGGGACGGCTCGACGCGGTCGTCGCGCAGGCGGGGATCTGCCCGCTCGGCACCCAGGACCCGCAGGCGTTCCTCGACGCCGTCGCCGTGGACTTCAACGGCGTGTTCCACGCCGTGCAGGCGGCGCTGCCCCACCTGCCGGACGGTGCGTCGATCGTCGCCACGGGCTCGGTCGCCGGGCTGCTGCCCGGCGGCACCGACAACCCGGCGATGGGCTTCGGCGGCCTCGGCTACTCCTGGGCCAAGCGCGCCGTCGCCTCGTTCGTCCACGACCTGGCCCTCACCCTGGCCCCGCGCGGGATCCGGGCGAACGCGGTGCATCCCACGAACACCAACACCGCGATGCTCAACAGTGATGTCATGTACCGGCAGTTCCGGCCCGATCTGGCACACCCGACCAGGGACGACGCGCTGCTCGCCTTCCCCGCCATGAACGCGATGCCCGTCGGGTTCGTCGAGCCCGAGGACATCGCCGCCGCGGTGCTCTTCCTCGTCTCGGACGAGTCCCGGTTCGTGACCGGCCTGCAGATGCGCGTCGACGCTGGCAGCTACGTCAAGAACCGACCGCAGCAGCCGGTCTTCTGAGCCTGATCAGCGTCTGGATCCGCCTCACCCTCCGTCCGATGGCCGGGGCACTCGTGCTCCGGCCATCGGCATTGTTTCGGGGGCGGCCGTGCAGCCCGATCTTGACAATATGTTGTCGATTCGACAATGTGTTGGCATGTTGTCCGATGCGCATCCGATCGCTGATCTCATTGACGAAGTGCTTCGCACACAGGCCCGGTTGCTGACCGCGACCGCCGACTTCGGGGCGGGGGAAGGGCTGACCGGGGCGCAGCTGCTGGTGCTGACCGCCGTCGTGCGGGGGGACAGGCCGCCGACGGTTCCGCAGATCGCGCGGAGTCTCGGGCACTCCCGGCAGGCGGTGCAGCGGCTCGCGGACGCGTTGGTCGAGATCGGCATGGTCGAGGCCGTCGACAACCCGGATCACAAGAGGGCCCGCTTGCTCGTGCCGACGGAGCGCGGGCGTGCGGCCTACGCGGCGGCCGACGCCGTCAGCCGGACGTGGGCGGCGGAGGTGACCGCCGGGCTCGATCCGGCCGCCCTGGCCGCGGCCACCGCGACGCTCCGCGAGATCAGGACCCGACTGGAGACCGGCACCACCCCCCGGTGACCACACGAGGAGAGCACATGTGGGATTTCAGTACCGACCCTGAGTTCCAGAAGGAACTCGACTGGATGGCGGCCTTCGTCCGGGAGGAGGTCGAGCCCCTCGACCTGCTCTTCCCGGCCGGAGGCGCCCCGTACGACGTGCGCGACGAGGCCGCGCGGGCGATCCTGCGCCCGCTCCAGCAGCAGGTGAAGGAGCGCGGTCTCTGGGCCTGCCACCTCGGTCCCGAGCTGGGCGGAAAGGGCTACGGCCAGCTCAGGCTCGCGCTCATGAACGAGATCCTCGGCCGCTCCTACTGGGCGCCGACGGTCTTCGGCACCGCCGCGCCCGACACGGGCAACGCCGAGATCCTCGCGATGTTCGGCACCGACGAGCAGAAGCGCCGGTACCTCCAGCCACT
Organism: Actinocorallia herbida; assembly: GCF_003751225.1. NCBI lineage: Bacteria > Bacillati > Actinomycetota > Actinomycetes > Streptosporangiales > Thermomonosporaceae > Actinocorallia > Actinocorallia herbida. Next base: position 6,057,742 of record NZ_RJKE01000001.1, on the reverse strand, counting down.
GCTCGACGGCGACATCGTCTCGGCCTACTCGATGACGGAGCCGCACGCGGGAGCCGACCCGAAGGAGTTCACCTGCCGGGCCCGCCGTGACGGCGACGGCTGGGTGATCGACGGCGAGAAGTGGTTCACCTCGAACGCCCGGTACGCGGAGTTCCTCATCGTCATGGCGGTGACCGATCCCGAGGCCAGGCCGCACGAGCGGATGTCGATGTTCGTCGTCCCGGCCGACACCCCCGGCATCGAGATCAAGCGCAACGTCGCGACGATGGCCGAGCGGGACGAGCTCGACGAGGGTATCCACGGCTACATCCGCTACGACGCCGTCCGGGTGCCCACCGACGCGCTGCTCGGCGGCCCCGGCCAGGGGTTCGCCGTGGCGCAGGCCAGGCTCGGCGGCGGCCGGGTCCACCACGCCATGCGCACCGTCGGCCAGTGCCGCCGGGCCTTCGACATGATGTGCGAGCGCGCCCTCTCCCGGCGCACCCAGGGGGAGCGGCTCGCCGACAAGCAGGCCGTCCAGGAGCTCATCGCCGACTCGTGGATCGAGCTGGAGCAGTACCGGCTGCTCGTCCTCCAGACCGCCTGGACCATCGACAACCTCCCGCACGGGGCGGCCCGGACCCAGATCGCGATGTGCAAGGTCGCGATGGCGAAGGTCTACCACGACATCGTCCGCAGAGCCGTCCACCTGCACGGCTCGCTGGGCACCACGCACGAGACCCCGCTCGCCGCGATGTGGATGAGCGTCCCTTCGCTCGCCCTCGCCGACGGGCCCACCGAGGTGCACAAGACGACGATCGCCAAGCAGAAGCTGCGCGAGTACACCCCCGCGCCCGGCCTGTTCCCCTCAGAGCACCTCCCGCCCAAGCGCGCGGCGGCACGGGAGCGCTACGCCGCCGTCCTGAAGGAGCACGGCCGGTGAGGACCCGCGACGCGCTGGGCCGGCCCGGAGAGCCCGAGGAGATCATCACCACCGCGCTCTACCTCGTGAGCCCGGAGCCCGTCACCACCGGCGCGCCCCTGCACGTGGACGGAGGGCAGTACTGATGTCCGCTAGCACGGCGGAACTGATCGACTCGTTGCGGGCCAGGGCGACCCGCGCCGCGCAGGCATGGGCTCCGGGAGCGCGGATCTCGGAGGTCCGACCGCTGACCGGGGGAGCCTCCAGCCTCACGTTCATCGCGACCGTCGAGGGCGGGCCCGCGCAGGAGCGGTCGGTGGTCCTGAAGGTGGCGCCGCCCGGCCTCGCCCCCGTGCGGAACCGGGACGTCCTCCGCCAGTCGCGGGTGATGTGGGCGCTGCACGGCCGTCCGGGGGTCCGGGTTCCGCGGGTCCTGTTCGAGGACGCCGGGGAACCGCCGGAGATCCCGCCCTTCCACGCGATGTCCCTCGTCCCGGGCGAGTGCGTGGAGCCTGTCTTGGAGGACGATCGCGATCCGGCGGGCCGTCCGACGGTGCGGGCCCGCGCGCTGGACGCCGCCGGGGTCCTCGCCGCACTGCACCGGGTCGTCCCCGCGGACGTCGGCCTGGCGGACGAGCCCGTGGTCTCCCTCGCCGAGGAGATAGACCGGTGGACCAAGGCCTTCGCCACGGTGCCCGCGGACCTGCAAGGCGACTACGAGCGGTGCGCCCGCGCCCTGCACGCGACGATGCCCGCGCCGCTCCCGCCGGTCGTCAACCACGGGGACTACCGGCTGGGCAACACCCTGTGCCGGGGCGACCGGGTCGAGGCCGTCATCGACTGGGAGATCTGGTCGGTCGGCGACCCCCGTGTCGACCTGACCTGGTTCACCTTCTTCACCGACGAGGGCCGCCACCCCGCCGCCCCGTCCGGCGACCCGACGGGCATGCCCACCGGCGGCGAACTCCTCGACGCCTACCTGACCGTCGCGGGCCTCGGCACGCCCCCCGACCTCGACTGGTTCACCGCCCTCACCTATTACAAGGAGGCCGGCGCCACCGCCCTCCTCATCAAGCGCGGCCGCCGCGCCGAGACCATGCACCCCGCCATCCGCCGGATGATCCCCGCCCTCCCCGGCCTCCTCCGCGAGGCCGAACGCATCCTCGACGGCACCGGGCCGCGCCGTCGGCGCTGAGACCCGGAACCGTCCATGGAGGTGAGGCCCACGAGCGCAAAGCTCGTGGGCCTCACCGCCGTTCATGGAGACGTCCTAACGGGTCATCGAGTGTTCGATCACCTTGATCAGGACCTCCTTGACGGATTCGCGGTTGCGGACGTCGCAGAGGACGACCGGCGTGCCCGGGTCGAGGTCCAGGGCGATGGCGATGGTGTCGGGGTCGTAGCGCTCGGCGCCGTCGAAGCAGTTGACGGCGACGATGAACGGCAGGCCGCGCTTCTCGAAGTAGTCGATCGAGGAGAAGCAGTCGGTGAGCCGCCGGGTGTCGGCGAGGACGACCGCGCCGACGGCCCCGATGGCGATCTCGTCCCACATGAACCAGAACCGGGACTGGCCCGGGGTGCCGAAAAGGTAGAGGAGCAGACCTTCGCGGATCCGGATCCTGCCGAAGTCCAGGGCGACCGTGGTGGTCGTCTTGGACTCGACGCCCGAGGTGTCGTCGACGGCGGTGCCGAGGTCGGACAGGTCCTCTTCGGTGCGCAGCGGACGGATCTCGCTGACCGCGCCGACGAGGGTCGTCTTGCCGACGCCGAAGCCGCCCGCGACCACGATCTTGAGCGTGACCGGGTCGTCGGGCTCAGAGACGCCGTAGGCCACTGATCACCTCCCTGAGTAGGTCGTTGCCGGGCCTGCCGTGCCGGGACGGCGGAGCGCCCGTGGAGATCAGGCCCTGAGTTCGGAGATCGCCGAGCAGAACGCGCATCACGCCCAGCGGGAGGTTCAGCTCGTAGGACAGGTCGACCACCGGGATCGGCCGCGCGCACCTCCGCAGGATCGCCATGTGCTCCGGCTCCAGCAGCGAGGGATCGCCCGCCAGACCGGTGGCGCGCACGACCGTGATGAGGTCGAACAGGTCGCCGGTGGACGGGATGCGTCCCTGGACGACCGCGAACGGCCGGACGATAGGGCCGGAATCCTCTTCGAGCCAGTGCTCCTCGGGTGGATCCATAATGCGACTCCTCCTTCGCTCAGCGGGGGTTCAGCCGGGGGTTCACCGAGAGGTGCGGGCCGACGCGCTTGACCATGAGCGTCATCTCGAACGCGACGAGGCCGACGTCCGCGTCGGCGTCGGCGAGGACGGCGAAGCACGCGCCCCTGCCCGCGGCCGTGACGAAGAAGAACGCCGACTCCATCTCGATGACCGTCTGGAGCACCGCGCCGCCGCCGTAGTCCTGGCCCACGCCGCGCGCCAGGCTCTGGAAGGCCGACGCCGTCGCCGAGAGGCGTTCCGCGCTCTCCGCGCTCAGGTCGGCCGACCGTGCCAGCGGGAGGCCGTCGCTGGACAGCACCAGGGCGCTTCTGATCTCGTCGACCCGCTGGGTCAGGTCGTTCAGCAGCCAGTTCAGCGTTTCCACGCCGTCACCCTTCTCTTCCGGGCTCGGTGTTCCGGTTCGCGTCGGTGCGGCCTCCGCGCTGCACGGGGGCCGTGCGCCCGCGCGCCCAGCCGCGCTGGATCGACGACATCCGGGACCGCACCTCCTCGGGCGAGCGCTCCACGACGGGCGTCTCGCGCTCCTCGACCGCCGCGGGCTCGTCGCGGAGTTGAGGGTTGAGGCTGGCCTGGCGGTTGCGGCGGGGGAGCCCGCCGTAGGTGCCCGCGGTGGCCGCGGGCGCCTGCCCGGCCTGCAGAGCGGGAGGCACGGGCGGAGCGGCGGGCGCGGGCACCGGGGCGGGCTCCGCGGCCTTCCAGCGCGCGTCTCTGTCCCGGCGGGGCTCGTCGACGGGTTCGGGCACCGATGTCCTTTCCAGGCGCTCGTCGGCGGCGGGGGGCGGCGGGGTGTCGGGCTCGCCGGAGTCCTTCGCGATGAGGGAGTGGGGGAGGAGGACCACCGCGGTCGTCCCCCCGTAGGCGGACTTGCGGAGCGAGACCTGGATGCCGTGCTGGGCCGCGAGGCGGCCGACGACGAACAGGCCGATGCGGTCGGCGTCGGCGAGGTCGAAGGTGGGCGGCTTGCTGAGCCGTTCGTTGATCTCGGCGAGGAGTTCGGGTTCCATGCCGAGGCCGCGGTCCTCGACCTCCAGCACATAGCCGTGGCCGACGACGTCGCCGCGCACGAGGACGCGGGAGGGCGGGGGCGAGAACGCGGTGGCGTTCTCCGCGAGTTCGGCGACCAGGTGGACGACGTCGGCTACGGCGCCGCCGTCGATCGAGATCGGCGGCATCTGCTCGACCTTGACCCGCTTGTAGTCCTCGATCTCCGACACCGCGGCGCGGACCAGGTCGACGATCGCGATGGGCTTGCGCCAGGACCGGCCGGGCGCGCCGCCAGCCAGGATGATGAGGCCCTCGGCGTGCCGCCTCATGCGGGTGGTGAGATGGTCGACCTTGTACAGGCCGTCCAGGGTCTCCGGGGCGCTCACCTTGCGCTGCAGCTCCTCCAGCAGCTTCAGCTGCCTGCGGACGAGGGACTGATTGCGCCGCGCGAGGTTCAGGAAGATGAGCGCGATGCGCCGCCGTAGCTCCGCCTGGCCGGTGGCCGCTTCGAGCGCGGTGCGCTGGACCTTGGCGAAGGCCTGGCCGACCTGCCCGACCTCGGTGGTCGTGCTGGGAGGGGGCGCGATGGACTCGCTCTCGATGTCGACGTCCTCGTTGCGGCTGAGCCGGTCGACGACGTCGGGCAGCCTCTCGTCGGAGAGCGTGAGGACCGAGCCGCGCAGCGACGTCAGCTCCGCGGCCAGGCGCCTGCCCAGCCGGATCGACAGGAAGCCGCCGCCGAAGACGGTCGCGAGTCCGAGCACGCCGGTGAGGACCAGCCGCAGAATGATGTCGGAGGTCACCTCGTCGGTGAGCGTCGTGATGCCGGTGGACATCTGCAGGAGGACCCGCTGGTGCTCGACCTGGACCTGGGCGGAGGTCTCCTGCCATTCGGCCAGCGACACCGCCGGGCGGGTGCCGGCGATGATCTGGTCCTCCATGCGCTTCAGCCGGACGGCCGCGGGCGTGGCGAGGACCTGCTCCGCGGCGGACCGGCTCTCCACGGGCAGCCGCGGCAGGAGCTCCTGCGCCGTCGCCCGCTGGTGGGCCACGATCGCGGCGAAGAGCCTCCGGTCGGCGGCGGTCGGCCGGCCCTTCGCCATGGCCCCGGACAGCAGCGTCGTCTCATGGGTGATCATGCTCCGGACGCGGGCGAACGTGGTCCCGTCGATGCCCGCCTGGTAGACCTCGGCGGTCACCTTGTTGGGCAGCTGCTCGACGAGCCCGTCGACCTGCTCGATGAGGGCGTCGTAGTCGCCCATCACCGTCCGCCAGTCGACGCCCCGGTCCACCTTCGCGCGGAGCTCGGCCAGCTTCTGGAGCCCGGTGCCGGTCTCGGCGGCGACGGTCTTGAGTTCAGTGCGGGCCCAGCCCTGGAAGTCGTCCGACGCGATCGCCGCGTTCAGCGCCGTGACGGTGGCGTCGGTCTTCGCCCTCTGGGGGGCGAGTCCCGTGCCGCCGGCCGCGCGGTTCGCGGCGACGTACTGGACCGAGACCTGCCGCTCGGTCTCGAGCATGAACAGCGCCGCGCTCGTCGGCGTGATGAGGGTCGTCGACTCCGCCTTGGAACGGAAGTAGTTCAGCCCGTCGCCGACGCTGGTGACCGCGGCGAAGACCCAGACCACCACGAGCGAAGACAGGGGGATCAGCAGCAGCGTGAAGATCTTGAATCGGATGGATCGTTGGTGGGAGCTCATAGCGCCCGTTTCTCGAGGGGGTGCGTTCGTATGGGGAAGAGACACCCGATCCGGACGGGCGCGTTTCGCGAGCGGGCGGCGTGCGGATCTCCTCTCGTCCGGTGTCCGCCCACGCGGTTCCGACGCGATCTCGGGTCTCTTTGAAGAGAAGTTATCTATCTAAGTAACCTTGGTCTGTCAAAGTTTTGCACGGAAAAGTTGCAATAGATGCGATGAATCGGAGTTGATGTTCCTTATGTCCGCAATGCCGAAGTCCCGGCCGGTGGGTACCGGCCGGGACTTCGGTGTTCTGCGCGATCCGCTGCGCACCGCCATGCGGGGCGCCGGATGGATCAGGGTGAGGAGGGCTGCGGGGCGAGCGCCGTCCGCGGTTCAGCCGCGGTCGCGTGTGCGGGCTGCCTGCGGGTCAGGGGAACGAAATTGAGGATCAGGAAAGCGAAGAGCCAGATCAACAGGGTGGTGAGGTGTCCGCCCAGGGTCCGGGCGTCGAAGTAGAGGACGGAGCGGGCGGTCTCCAGGACCGCGGGCATCGGCAGGACGCCGTGGAGCCACTGGAAGAAGGACGGTTCCATCCACACTGAGAGCGCGCCGCCGGAGGCCGGGACGCCCATCATCACCAGGAGGCCGATTGCGGGAACCGCGGCGATCTGTGCCAGTGCCGGGTTGAGCCTGCCGAGCGGGCTGAGCAACCGGGAGAAGAAGACGGTGAACAGGGCGCCGGTATAGGAGGCGAGCGCGCCGAGCCCGATCAGCTCGGGGTGCCCGTCGATCGCGCCGATGATCGGGCCGACCGTCAGCCAGATCGCGAAGCCCATGAACACCGCCCAGCCCCCGGCGACGATCGCGAACGGGCGCGGTCGCATCAGGTGCGGCACCACGGCGCCCGCGACCGGGACGAACAGCACGCCGGAGAGGATCCACCCGAGGGTGAGGTACAGCGTGGACACGCCCGCGCCGTCGGAGGCGGGCAACGGGGCGATGTCCTCCTGCTGGAGCACGACGCCCTTCGCCGCCGCGAACCCGCTGATCACCGTGGTGAGCGTCTGCATCTGGCTGGCGCCGGCTGCACCCGCGACGTAGAGGGCTGCCTGGCCCTTGCCCCGCACGGACGGCCCGGCGTAGGCCCCGGCGACTTCGCGCTTGAGGATCAGTTCTCTGGCCTCGTCCTCAGTGCCAACGGTGCGCAGGTCGAACGCCTCGCCGGTGGCGGCGGTCAGCTGTCCGGAGAGCAGATCCGCCTGGGCATTGGTCGAGGCGATCACGGCGAGCGGCATGTGGTTCGGTCCGGGCTGGTGCATGGCCGTCAGCATGGTGCCGACCATCATCACGACCATGAGGAAGGGGAAGAGCCCGACCAGGACGTACTTGACGGCGGGCGAGGAACCCCTGGAAGGGACGACGGCGTGCTGGCCGCTGGTGGTGGAGGACATACGGGAACCTCGCGGGAGCTCGTGGAGAGATGTGGTGGGAGTGCCGGCCCAGCCGGGGCCGTCAGGCCGTCACGGGGACGGCCGCGGCGGCGGCGTCGGCCGCCTCGTCCGAGGCGGTCTCCTCGTTCTCGGTCAGCAGGTGCTTCGGGCGGCGTCGGCGGCGAAGCGAGTCCAGCAGGACCGAACCGGCCGCGGACACCGCGCCCCACAGCGCGAGGACCAGCAGATGGCCGCTCACCCCGTCACCGCCGAAGTACAGGATCGAGCGCAGCGCCTCACCTGCGGCGGGACCCGGCAGGACTCCGTGCAGCCATTCGAAGAAGCCGGGCATCGCCTTCACCGGCATGCTGAGGTTCGACGCCGGGACACCCAGATACAGCAGGATGAGGACACCGAAGATCGCGCCGAGTCCGCCGACGAGCCGGGTGATGAAGCTCTGCGCCAGCCCGACCGAGAAGATCGTCGCCCAGCCGAGCCCGAGCATCTGCCACGCGTGCCCGCCGACGGCCCCGATGACGACGTCGGCGAGAAACCACACCACGAAGCTCATCAGCGCCGCCCAGACGGCCAGGAACACCGGCATCCGGCGCAGGGTGAACACCTCGGGCGCGCCGTGCGAGACCATGGTCACGACCATGTATCCGGCCAGGACCCAACCGGTGAGGATCATCAGCGCGGAGATGCCCATGCCGTCCTCGGGGGGCAGCGGGGCCAGTTCGCGGTGCTCCAGTTGGAAGCCCTGCTGCGCGGCGATCGCGGTGAAGGTCGCCTGCATCATCGAGGCCTGGCTCATCCCGGCGGTCTGCGCCGTGTAGAGGACGGCGGGGCCGCCCTGCCGGGTCGGCGGCTGGAACGCCGCGCTGATCTCCCGGCGCTGGAGCAGGCTCTCGGCCTCCGGCACGGTCGCGACGACCCGGGCCTCGACAGGCGAGTTCTCGGCGGCGTTGAAGCTGTCGGCGAGAACGGTGGCCTGCCCTCCAGCGCCGACCACGGCGACCGGCAGATCCCGCGGCGTCGGCGCGTGCATCGACGTGGTGTAGACGCTGACCAGCATCATCACGAGCAGGAACGGGATGAGCCCTGCGAAGACGTACAGAACCCCCTGCGGGGGCTTCTTTCGCGTCTGCTCGGCGGGGACGGTCTCCGGCATCGTCATCAAGCGGTCTTTCCGGGCTGGACGAGAATCTTGACGTGCTGGTCCGGGGCGCCGAGGAGGGCCTCGAAGCCGTCAGTGACGGCCCGCTCCAGCGGGATGCGGTCCGAGATGAGGGCTTCGGGCCGGAGGCGGCCGTCGGCGATGGCGGCGATCACCTGGGGGAAGTCGTCGCCCCGGTAGGCCATGCTCCCGGTCATCGAGGACTCGAACAGGAGCGTGCCGGGGTTGAACTCCAGCGGGCGGTGCGGGGCGACGAGGACCGAGCGGCCTCCCTTGCGCAGGACGCCGAGCAGGCCGTCGAGTGCGGGCTTGCCCGCGCCGGACGACTCGAACGAGGCGTCGACGCCCGCGCTGTTCGTCACGTAGCGGGTGATGGCGAGAAGGTCGTCCGACAGGGGGTCGACGACCACATCCGCGCCCTGGGCCTGCGCCGCCGCCCGGCGGGCGGGGTTGGGCTCGCTGACGATGGCGAGTCCGGCGCCCTGGGCCTTGGCCGCCATGAGGACGCCGAGTCCGATCGGGCCCGCGCCGATGACGGCCACGGTCTCGCCGGGACGGAGGCCCGAGCGGCGAACCGCATGCCAGGCGACCGCGAGCGGCTCTATGAGCGCCGCGGCCTCGGTCGTCACGCCTTCCGGGAGGACGTGGACGCGGTGGGCGGGCACGACCACGTTCTCGGACATCCCGCCGCCCCATCCGTTGATGCCGATGAAGCCTGCGTTCTCGCAGAGGTTCGTCTCCCCGCGCAGGCAGGCGGCGCACGTTCCGTCGAAGAGCGTCGGCTCAACAACGACTGGCATGCCCGGTGAGACACCGGTGACGTCCGGCGCGCACTCGGTCACGACGCCGGAGAACTCGTGGCCGATGACGTGGGGCCCGGTCTCCGCCGTCACAGGGTGTGCATACTCCGGCGGGTACGGCGGCTCCTCGTAGAAGTGGAGGTCGGATCCGCAGATCCCGGCCCACTCGATCCTCACCCGGACGGTCCCCGGACGCAGGTCCCGGTCGGGGACCTCCTCAAGGCGAAGATCTCGAGGGCCGTGGAGACGCAGTGCGCGCATGGATGGACTCCTCATCTCCCTGGCGGATTCGGCGCCGGGGCGTCAGTGCTCGCCTGGGGTAATTTTGCAGACAGATGTCTGCGAACATCCTTGATGATAGGTTCGCAGAACACTGTCTGCAAAATCGGGGGTTCTGATTTGCCTGCGCGCCGTGAGAAGGGGGTGCCGGATAACGCGATCCCGGTGATCGCGTACCAGACGCTGCTGCTGGGCAGGCACCGTCATGGGCCCGCTCTCCGCCCCGGCGGCGGCGCGGCCCTGGAACGCAGCGCGGTCATCCTGCTGAGTCGCATACAGGTGCAGGGGCCCATGTCGATCAGGCGGTTGAGCGAGGCCTTCGGGCTGGACGCCTCCACCGTCAACCGACAGGCGAACAGCATGATCCGCGCGGGCCTCCTGGTGCGCATGCCCGACCCGGACGCCGGTATGGCCCGGCTGCTTCGGTTGACTCCAGAGGGGGCGCGCCGCCTCGCGGAGGAGCGCGCGGCGAATGCCCGCAGCCTTGGAAGGGTTCTCGCCGCGTGGACACCGGAGGACACGGCGGTGTTCGCCGAGTTCCTGACCCGGTTCAACCAGGATATCGAGGCGCTCTCCGGTCGGCCGTGGCCCGATCCGGCGGCGGCACCGCGGACCTGATCGAGCGCCTCCGTGTCGCGGCCGGAAACGCATCCGGCGCCGCGGGCTCGGAGGGAGCCCGCGGCGCCGGATGCCGGGCGCCTTCATGAGGCGCTCGGACGGCCCGTTGAGGTGGGCCGTCGGTGCGATCAGCGGTTGCGCCAGACCGGGGGGCGCTTCTCGGCGAAGGCGGTGGCGCCTTCGCGGGCGTCCTCGCTGGTGAGGATGGGCTCGATGATCTTGGCCTGGTGAGTGAATGCCTCGTCGGCGGGCCAGGAGCCGGCGCCGACGATGATCTCCTTGGTGGCGGCGACGGCCATTGGGGCGTTGGCGGCGATGAGGGCGGCCAGTTCGCGGGCCTTCGCCAGGGCCTCGCCGGGGGCGGTGACCTCGGTGACGAGGCCGTAGCGCTCGGCGTCGGGGGCGGTGAGGAACTCGCCGGTGAGGGCGAGCCGCATCGCGACCGAGTAGGGGATGCGGCGGGGGAGGCGCAGCAGGCCGCCCGCGCCCGCCACAAGGCCGCGCTTGACCTCGGGGATGCCGAACTTCGCGTTCTCGGCGGCGACGACGAGGTCGCAGGCAAGGACGATCTCGCAGCCTCCGGCCAGGGCGTAGCCTTCGACGGCCGCGATGACGGGCTTGCGCGGCGGCTGGGAGGTGATGCCAGCGAGGCCTCGCACCGGGTGGACGACATTCTCTCCGGCCACGAAGGCCTTGAGGTCCATGCCGGAGCAGAAGGTGCCGCCCGCGCCGGTGAGGACCGCCGCGGTCAGGTCGTCGCGGGCGTCGAACTCCTCCAGTGCCTCGCCCACGCCGATGCTGACCGCGCGGTTGACCGCGTTGCGGGCCTCCGGCCGGTTGATCGTGATGACGGCGACCCCGTCGACGTGTTCCACCAGGACCGCATCGGACATGCTCTTCTCCTTCGCCACGCCCCAGTGGGCGACCTTCTCATCTAGAAGGCTAACGTAGTAATCTATGTTCTGGATGTCTATCACGGCTCGGTAAGGGAGAGACGCATGGCGCTGATCATGAGCGAGGAGCAGGAGGCGCTCGTCGAGGCGGTGCGCGGCTGGCTCGCCGACCACACGACCCTTGAGCGGGCCAAGGCCGAGGACCCGATCCTGTTCGCCCTCGAAGACCTCGCGGCGCCCGCAGCCCTGGGCCTCACGGGACTCCTGCGGGACGGGGGCACGCACGCGGACCTCGCCCTGGTAGCCGAGGAGCTGGGCCGGGCGGGCTCCCCGCTTCCGCTGGGGCAGGCCGCGCTGGTCTGCGCCGCCCTAGACGAGCTCGGCCTCGCCCCCGCCCTGGCCGACGAGATCGCGGAAGGCCGGATCCTCGCGGTGCCCGCCCTGCCCGACCCCGACGGCGCACCGATCACCGCTGAGCAGGGCCCGGACGGGTCTCTCGTGCTGCGCGGCACCGCCCCGTTCGTCGTCGGCGGCGCCTCCGCCGCCTTGTTCCTGGTCGCCGCGGTCGGCCCTGAGGGAATCCCGGTCCTCGCTCTCGTGGAGGCCCTCGCGCAGCGGCGCACCTCGATCGACCTCACCCGCGACATCGCGAGCGTCGAGTTCGCGGCCACCCCGGTCGCCGCCGGCCGGTGGCACGCGGCCGATCACACCCCGATCACCGACGCCGTGGCGCTGCACCTCGCCGCCGACGCGCTCGGCGCGGCGAGCCGCCTGCTGGACATGACCGTCCGGTACGTCAAGGAGCGCCGCCAGTTCGGCCGGGTGATCGGTGGCTTCCAGGCGGTCAAGCATCACTGCGCCGGGATGGCTTTGGACGTCGAGTCCTCGCGGGAACTGCTGCGCTACGCGGCAGAGGAGCCTGGCGACCGGGTCCGGGTGGCGTCCGCCGTCTCCTACGCCAAGGACGCGTGTTCGCGTGTCGCGGGCATGGCGCTCCAGCTGCATGGCGGCATGGGCTTCACCTGGGAGCACGACGTGCACCTGTTCCTGCGCCGCGTGAAGGCCGATGAACTGCTCGGCGGAACCCCGCGCGAGCACCGCGAGCGACTCGTCACGCTGACGGTTTGAAGGCATCCGCCCGGGGCGTGGTCCGGGCGGAGTAGGGCCCGGTCCCGCGATCGGCGGGACCGGCCTTGAGTTCTCGGGGCGCGAATCGTCTGGGCTGGCTGAGCGCCCCGGGTCACGGTGGATCCCGGGACCGGCCTCATAGGGGCCGGACCGTCCCGGGATCCACCAACACGGGCTTCAGTCCAGGACGTCGAGAACGCGGGTGGCCTCTTCGCCGGCGAGGACGAGTTCGTCAGCGAGTTCGAGGTGCTTGCGCCAGAAGCGTTCGGCCTCGTCGGCCCGGCCCAGCCGGACCAGCTTGATCAGTTTCTCGTAGGCGCGCAGGGCGCGGTGATAGTCCTCGCGGACCTCGCCGTCGACCGGAGGGTTGGCCCGGACGGCCCGCTGGGTCTGCCGCACGATGATCTCGTAGATCAGGCCCGCCATGAGCGCTAGCGTCTGGTTGCCCGACAGCTCGACGAGGCGCAGGTGGAAGACGGCGGAGCCAGTGGCGAAGCGCTCCGGGTCGGCGAGGTTCTGGCGCTCGTCCTCCAGCGCGCTCTCCAGTGCCGAGTACCGCTCCTCGTCACCGGTCAGGGCGAGTAGACGTGCGGCGGCGGGCTCGATGGCGCTCCTCGCCACGTACACGTCGGACAGGGTGGCGGCGCCGAGCTGGAGCAGCAGGCCCGCGGGCCGCGCGACGGCCTCGGCACCGGGCACAGTGATCCGTGCCCCCGTGCGGGAGCCGCGGCGCAGCTCGATCAGGCCCTCCGACTCCAGAACGCGGAACGCCTCGCGCAGGGTGGGCCGGGAGACACCGAAGTGTTCCATCAGTGATGACTCGTGGGGGAGGAAGTCCCCGTCCGACAGTCCGCCTTCCACGATCATCCGGCGCAGCCGCCGTGCGACCAGCTCGCCTGTCTTCGGCGGCCGGACATCGGAGCCGCGCTCCAGTTCGGGCAGTGTCACCGGACCCAATCCCTTCCTCTGGACCCCTGCGGGGCCCTTTCCTCATCTACCTGGTGAACCAGGATAGCTACTCCGGCCGAGGGCCCTTCAGCGAGTGTGCCGCTCCCCGTCCCACTCGAAGCCGCATCTCGCTATGGTAGATAACCTAGTAAACCATGTATGCTTCGTTTGTTCTTAGGAGGTGACCGGGTGAATCCGGATTGGCTGACACGACTGCGGGAGTTCCTCGCCGCGCACTCCGGCAGGCCCCCGCGCGGCAAGAAGGAGCGCCTGGCCTGGGCGCGTGCATTCCACGCGGACCTCACCGACGCGGGACTGGCCGCCCCCGGCTGGCCCGTCGACGCGGGCGGGATGGGGCTGGAGCTTGCCGACCAGCTCGCCTACCACCGCGAGATGACGCGGGCGCGCGCTCCCAAGCACCCGTGCGGGCTGTCCTTCATCGTCGCGCCGACGCTCATCAAGCACGGCACACCCGAGCAGCGCGAGCGGTTCCTGCGCCCGATCCTGCGGGCCGACGAGCTGTGGTGCCAGGGCTTCTCCGAGCCCGGCGCCGGCAGCGACCTGACGGCCCTGGCCACCCGCGCCGTGCGCGACGGCGACGAGTACGTCGTCACCGGGCAGAAGGTCTGGACGTCGATGGGCGACCAGGCCGACTGGATGTTCGCTCTCGTCCGCACCGGCGAGCCCGGTCCGGCCGGGATCAGCTATCTGCTGATCCCCATGGACGCCCCCGGCATCACCGTCCGGCCGCTGCGCGACATCACCGGCGGCGCCCACTTCGCCGAGGTGTTCCTCGACGAGGTCCGCGTCCCCGTCGCCAACCTCGTGGGGGAGGAGAACGGTGGCTGGGCGATCGCCCGCACCAGCCTCGGCCACGAGCGGGCCACCGCGTTCCTCGCCGACGAGTTCCGCTACCGCAGGATCGTCGACGAACTCCTCGCGCTCGCGGGCACGACCGGAGCCGCCGACGACGCCGTCGTCCGGCAGTCCCTCGCCCGGATCGAGGAGGGGGCGCGCATCCTGGCCGCCAACAGCCGCCGCGCGCTCGATACCGTGCTCGACGGCGGTGACCCGGGCGCCGCGGCGTCGGTGAACCGCCTGGTGAAGTCCGAGTTCGAGCAGCTCCTGCACGAGGTCGCGCTGCGCGTGGTCGGCCCAGACGCCGTCCTCGGCAGCGCCGCCGCCGAAGCACCCGAACACGGCCGCTGGACGTACGGCTACCTCATGACGCGCTCGTCCACGATCGGCGCGGGCACCGCCGAGATCCAGCGCAACACCATCGCCGAGAAGGTCCTCGGCCTGCCCTCGCACCGGGGAGGTGCCTGATGTCCGGGCTGGAAGACGAACTGCGCGACACGGTTTCCGCGCTGCTGCGCAAGCGCTGCACGCCCGAGGCCGTCGCCGCCCTGGCCGACGGCCCCGAGCCCTACGACCGCGCCCTCTGGGCGGAGCTGGCGGAGATGGGCCTGCCCGGTCTCGCCGTTCCCGAGGCACTGGGCGGGGCGGGCCTCGGGCTGTCGGCCGCCGTCGTGGTCCAGGAGGAACTGGGCCGCAGCATCGCCCCGGCGCCCACGGTGTCCCTGGCCGCGGTCACCGCCGCCGCCATCACCGCGGGTTCGCGGGGAGAGGCGTGGATCGAGCGCCTGGTGAGCGGCGAGACGGTCGCCGCCGTCGCCGCGGGCCGTACCCCGTCGGGCTGGACGGCCTGTGACGAGGTGAAGGCCGAGCGCGAAGGCGACGCCTGGAGGCTGCACGGCCGAGTCCCCGTCGTCGCCGAGGCGCTCGCAGCCGACGTTCTGCTCGTCGCCGTCGAAGGCGGTGACGGCCTGCTGCTCTTCCTGGCCGCGCCCGCCGAGGTCACCCCCGTCGACTCCCTCGACCCCACCCGCCCGCTCGGCACAGCGGTCTTCGACGGCCCGGCCGAGCTGATCGCCGAAGGCGCGGGGGCCCGCACTGTCCTCGACGCGGCCGAGCGGACCGCGCTGCTCCTGCTCGCCGCCGACGCCGTGGGCGTTGCCGCCGCCGCGACCGACCTGGCCGTCGACTACGCCAAGACCCGGCATCAGTTCGGCCGGGCCATTGGCTCCTTCCAGGCCGTCGCGCACCGCTGCGCGGACATGTTCGTCGCCGTCGAGTCCGCCCGCGCGCTCGTCGCCGCGGCGGCGTCGGCCTGCGACGAGGATGCCCCCGACGCCGCGACCGCCGTCGCCCTGGCCGCCGCCAACGCCCTGGACGCCGCGGTCACCGCGACCCAGGGCAGCGTCCAGGTCCACGGCGGGATGGGCTTCACCTGGGAGCACGTCTCCCACCGGCACCTGCGCCGCGCCAAGGCCGCCGAGGCCCTCATCGCCTTCCCTGACAGGCTGCGCGACCGCGCCACCACGACTCTCCTGAACTCGAAATGAGGAACACCATGCGCGACGCCGTGATCGTCGAAGCCGTCCGCACCCCGGTGGGCCGCCGCAACGGCGGTCTGTCCGGAGTGCACCCCGTGGACCTGTCCGCCCACATCCTCACCTCCCTCGTCGAGCGGACCGGGGTCGCCCCCGAGCTCGTCGACGACGTCATCTGGGGCTGCGTCCAGCAGGTCGGCGAGCAGGCCAACAACATCGCGCGGAACGCGGTGCTGACGGCGGGCTGGCCCGAGTCCGTCCCCGGCACCTCGGTGGACCGCCAGTGCGGCTCGTCCCAGCAGTCGGTGCACTTCGCCGCCGCCGGTCTCGTGTCCGGCCAGTACGACGTCGTCGTCGCGGGCGGCGTGGAGAGCATGTCGCGGGTCCCGATGGGCACCTCCATGATCGACGCCAATCCCTACGGCGACGGGTTCCTCCAGCGCTACGGCATCGCCATGGCCAACCAGGGCGTCGGCGCCGAGATCATCGCGGAGCGCTGGGGCCTCAGCCGGCAGCGGCTCGACGAGTTCTCGCTCGCCTCGCACGAGAAGGCCGCCGCCGCCATCGACGGCGGGCGCTTCGACGCTCAGATCGCCCCGTACACGCTGCCCGACGGCACCGTCGTCGCGATCGACGAGGGCGTCCGGCGCGGCGGGACCGTCGAGGGCCTCGCCAAGCTCAAGACCGTCTTCAAGGAGGACGGCGTCATCCACGCGGGCAACAGCTCGCAGATCAGCGACGGCGCTGCGGGCCTGCTCATGATGACCTCGGAGAAGGCCGCCGAACTCGGCCTCACCCCGATCGCCCGTGTCCACACCGCGGTCCTGGCCGGTGACGACCCCGTCGCCATGCTCACCGCCCCGATCCCCGCCACGGTCAAGGCCCTGAAGAAGAGCGGCCTCAACCCCGAGGAGATCGGCGCCTACGAGGTCAACGAGGCGTTCGCGCCCGTGCCGCTCGCCTGGCTCGCCGAGATCGGCGCCCCCGACAAGGCGCTCAACCCGAACGGCGGCGCGATCGCGCTCGGCCACCCGCTGGGCGGCAGCGGCGCGCGCATCATGACGACCCTCGTGCACCACATGCGCGACAACGGCATCCGCTACGGCCTCCAGACGATGTGCGAGGGCGGCGGCATGGCCAACGCCACCATCATCGAGCTGCTCTGAAAGGGGGGACCTTGTCCGCATCGATCACAGAAGCCCACTGGCTTCCGGGACAGGTGGCCGCGCTCGACGGCACGGCCCCCGAGACCCCCGTCCTCGAATTCCACGAAAGCTGGACCACTTGGGGCGACCTCGCGGCGATCGGCGCGGCCGTGGAGGCCGAACTGGTCCGCCTCGGCCTCGGCCGGGGCGCCCGTGTGGGCGTCGTCCTGGAGAACCGGCCCGAGTCGGTCGCCGTTCTGCGGCTGACCCTCTCCTCCGAGCGCTGCCTGACCTCGTTCAACCCGCTCCAGCCCGCCGAGCGGCTCAGCGCCGACGTGCTGCGCACCGAGGCCCCGGTCGTCTTCGCCTCGGCCGAGGTGTGGACCCTCCCCGGCTTCGCCGAGGCCGTCGCGACCGTGGGCGGTGCGGGCTTCACGCTCGACGGCGTGAAGGTCGCGCCGGTGGACCTGCCGGACGTGCCGGAACGGGGCGAGCCCCGATCGGTGGCGCCCGGGGTCGCGGTGGAGCTCACCACCTCGGGCACCACCGGCACGCCCAAGCGGATCCCGCTGACCTACCGGCAGATCGAGTCGGCCCTCGGCTCCGCGGACGGCCACATGGCCGCGGGCGGAGGCGACCGGGCGCCGTTCACCGGCGGGATCGGCCTGCTCACGACCCCGATGGTGCACATCGGCGGCCTGTGGTCGGTGCTCCACGCCCTGGTGCAGGCGCGCCGCCTGAGCATGCTGGAGCGGTTCACGGTGGACGGATGGCGGGACATGGTCCGGCGCCACCGGCCGAAGGTCTCGGGTCTGCCGCCCGCGGCCATCCGCGCCGTGCTCGACGCCGAAGTGCCCGCCGAGGAACTCGAAAGCCTCGTCGCCATCAACGCCGGGGCCGCGCCGCTGCGCCCCGAGCTCGCGGACGCGTTCCAGGACCGCTACGGCATCGCGATCCTCATCGTCTACGGCGCCACCGAGTTCTCCGGCGGCGTCGCCGGCTGGTCGCTGCGCGACCACCGGACCTGGTGGAAGGACAAGAAGGGCAGCGTCGGCCGTCCCTTCCCGGGGGTGGAGCTGCGCGTCGTCGGCGACGACGGAGCCGCGCTGCCCGCGGGCGAACAAGGCGTGCTGGAGATCAAGACGCCGCAGGCCGGCGGCGACGGCGACTGGATCCGCACCAGCGACCTCGCCCGGATCGACGCCGACGGCTTCCTGTTCCTGGTCGGCCGGGCCGACGACGTCATCATCCGCGGCGGGTTCAAGGTCAGGCCCGCGACCGTCGTCGAGATCATGGAGCGGCACCCCGCGGTCGCCGAGGCCGCGGTCGCGCCGCTGGCCGACGCCCGCCTGGGCCAGGTCCCTGTGGTCGCCTTCGAGACCACCCGCGGCATGGAGACGCCCGCGGAAGACGAGCTGCGCGCCTGGTGCCGCCAGGGGCTGATGCCCTACGAGGTTCCCACCCGTTTCCTTCCGGTCGAGGCGTTGCCGCGCAGCGTCTCGCAGAAGGTCGACAGGGCCGGCCTGCTCGCCCTGTTCCACCCCGAACAGCCCTGAAAGAGGAAGACCATGGAACGCGAGATCTTCGAAGACGAGCACCGGCAGTTCCGCGCGGCCGTGCGCGAGTTCGTCCAGCGCGAGCTGGTCCCGAACGGCGAGAAGTGGGAGAAGGCCGGGCTCGTCGACCGCGAGGTCTTCGTCAAGGCGGCCGAGGTGGGCCTGCTCGGCTTCAACGTCGAGGAGGAGTTCGGCGGCGGCGGTGTCGACGACTTCCGCTTCAACGCGATCATCGCCGAGGAGATGTCCTATGCGCGGGTCAGCGGTCCCGGCTTCGCCCTGCACAACGACATTGTCGCCGGATACCTGCGGCGCCTGGCGAGCCCGGAGCAGAAGCAGCGCTGGCTGCCGCCGTTCGCCGCGGGCGAGGAGATCTGGGCGATCGCGATGAGCGAGCCCGGCGCGGGCAGCGACCTCAAGGGCATCACCACCACCGCCGTCCGCGACGGGGACGAGTGGGTGATCAGCGGCGCGAAGACCTTCATCTCCAACGGAATCAACGCCGACCGGGTGATCGTCGTCGCCAAGTCCGACCCGTCCCCCGACGCGGGGAGCAAGGCGTTCTCCCTGTTCGTGGTCGAGCGCGGCATGAAGGGCTTCGAGCGCGGCCGCAACCTGGACAAGATCGGCCTCAAGGCGCAGGACACCTCCGAGCTGTTCTTCGACGGGGTGCGGGTCCCGCACGCCAACCTGCTAGGCACTGAAGGCCGCGGCTTCTACCACCTGATGGAGAACCTGCCCGAGGAGCGCCTGTCGATCGCGGTCTCCGCGGTCGCCGGGTCCCGGTCGGTGCTGGACGAGACGATCGAGTACGTCAAGACCCGCACCGCCTTCGGCAAGCCCATCGCCTCCTTCCAGAACACCCGGTTCGTGATCGCCGAACTGGAGACCGAGGTCGACATCGCCCAGGTCTATCTGGACCGGTGCCTGGAGCGCGCGGTCGCCGGGACGCTGACGGACGTCGAGGCGGCCAAGGCCAAGTGGTGGACCTCCGAGCTCCAGCAGAAGGTCGTCACCAAGTGCCTCCAGTTGCACGGTGGATATGGCTTCATGGCCGAGTATCCGGTGGCGAAGGCGTTCGTCGACGCACGGATCCAGACGATCTACGGCGGCTCGACCGAGATCATGAAGGAGATCGTCGGCCGCTCGCTCGGCGTCTGACGGAGAGGTTCGAGGAGGAGCCGTCATGGATCTGGAAGAGTTCCGCACCGAAGTCCGCGCGTGGGTCGCCGAACATGCCCCCGACTTCAAAACCCGTTCCGGTGTGCGCAGCCCGGAGGACGAGCACGAGCTGAAGGCGCTGCTGCGCTGGGTCGCCGATCTGTACGCGGCGGGCTACGTCGGCGGCGACTGGCCCGTCGAGTTCGGTGGCGCCAAGGACCACGACCCGATGCACGACGTCGTGGTCCGGGAGGAGATCGCGCGGGCCCGCGCACCCATGCCCGCCTCGGGCAGCGACCTCGCCGCGCACGCGATCATCGGGTTCGGCACCGACGAGCAGCGCCACCGCTACCTGCCGCCCATCCGGGAAGGCCGGGAGCTGTGGTGCCAGCTGTTCAGCGAGCCCGACGCGGGCAGCGACCTGGCGTCCCTGCGCACCACGGCGGTCCGCGATGGCGACTCCTGGGTGGTCAACGGGCAGAAGGTCTGGACGACCAACGGCCACTGGTCGAACCTCGGCTACCTGCTCGCCCGCACCGACCCGGACGCGCCCCAGCACAAGGGCATCAGCGCGTTCGTGGTCGACATGCGGCTGGTCGGCATCCAGGTGCGCCCGCTGCGCGAGCTGACGGGCACCTCGGACTTCAACGAGGTGTTCTTCGACGCCGTGCGGCTGCCCGCAGACGCGATCATCGGCGCTCCCGGGCAGGGCTGGGCCATCGCCAACGCCTCGCTCGCCGAGGAACGGGCTGGAGTCGGCGCGTCGGTCGTCCAGCTCCAGCTCGCTTGGGAGGACCTGGTCACGCTCGCCAAGGCCGTCACCATCGGCGGGCGGCCCGCCGCAGAACTCGACGACGTCCGCCAGGAGCTCGCCAGGTTCCGCACCGAGGTCGACGCCGTCACGATGCTCACCCGGGCGTCGATGGAGCGGTGGGAGGCCAAGCGGGAGAAGGTCACCGACGCGCCCATGTCCAAGCTGATGTTCAGCGAGGTCAACCTGCGGCTCGCCGAGTACGCGCTGTCGCTGCTGGGCGGCCGGGGCGTGCTCGCCGAAGGCGACTCCGGCGCGTTCGACGAGGGCCGCTGGCAGGACGCCTACCTGTACGCGCGGGCCTATACGATCGCGGGCGGCAGCTCGGAGATCATGCGCAACATCATCGCCGAACGGGGACTCGGCCTGCCCCGGGAGGCACGCGCATGAACCTCACGGAGATCGCGGCCCGGCATCCGGACAAGCCCGCGATCGTCATGGCGGGCTCGGGCGAGACCCTCACCTACGGGGAACTCGACGCCGCTTCCGTCCGGGCGGCCCGCTTCCTCGCCGATGAAGGGCTGTCCTTCAAGGACCACGTCGCCCTGCTCTACGGCAACGGGCTCGCCTTCTACCCCGCGGCCTGGGCGTGCCAGCGTTCGGGCCTGTACTGGACGCCGGTCAACCACCACCTCACCGTGGAGGAGGCGGCCTACATCGTCGCCGACTGCGGCGCCCGGATCCTGCTGGCCGACGACGCCTTCGCCGACCTGGCCGCCGAGATCGGGAAGGCCGTGCCCGGCGTCCGGGTCCTGACGGCCTCCGCCCTGGCCGAGGGGGCTGCCGGATATCCGGCCGAAGCACCCGCGGGCGAGCGCGAAGGCACGTACATGTTCTATTCGTCGGGCACGACCGGGCGGCCCAAGGGCATCCTTCCGGCGCTTCCCGGCAATCCGTTCGGTACCGGCCTCCCGATCGACCACAACCTCGGCGCGATGTTCGGGTTCGGCGCGGACACCGTCTACCTGTGCCCCGCGCCGGTCTACCACGCGGCTCCTGCGGGCTGGTCGCTGGGCACGGTCCGCAACGGCGGGACCGTCGTGCTCATGGAGCGCTTCGATCCGGCCGAGACGCTCGCGGCGATCGAGCGGCACCGGGTCACACACGCGCAGTTCGTGCCGACGATGCTCATCCGGATGCTGAAGCTCTCGGGGCGAGGGGCCTACGACGTCACGTCGCTGCGCGTCGTCGTGCACGCCGCCGCTCCGTGTCCGCCGGACATCAAACGCCAGGTCATCGACTGGTTCGGGCCGATCGTGTGGGAGTACTACTCCGGCAGCGAGGGGAACTGCTTCTTCCTCATCGGCTCCGAGGACTGGCTGGCGCATCCCGGGTCGGTAGGCCGGGCGACCATCGGGACCGCCCACGTCTGCGACGACCTGGGCCGGGAGATGCCGGTCGGCGAGGTGGGCACGGTGTGGTTCGAAGGAGTCCCCTTCTTCGCCTACCACAACGATCCCGGCCGGACGGTCGAGGCGCACAACGCCCGCGGCTGGTCGACCCTCGGCGACGTCGGACGGCTCGACGCCGACGGCTACCTGTACCTGGTCGACCGGCGCACCGACCTCATCATCAGCGGCGGCGTGAACATCTACCCGCAGGAGATCGAGAACGTCCTCGCGGCCCATCCGGCCGTCCTGGACGTCGCGATCGTCGGCCTGCCCGACGAGGACCTCGGCCGGCGGGTCCACGCGCTCGTGCAGCCCGTGGACCCGGACGGCGCCGGGCCGGAGCTGGCGGAGGAACTGCTCGCCCACTGCGCCGAGCGGCTCGCGCGGTTCAAGACCCCGCGCTCGGTCGAGTTCGTCGCGGACCTGCCGCGCACCCCCACCGGCAAGCTGCTGCGCCGCGCGCTCACCGGAAACGACACCACAGACAAGGGGAGGACCCCGTGAAGCTCAGCACCACCCTGCCCTACGCGGCCGATCCGCGCACCGTCCTGGAGACCGCCGTGGCGTGGGAAAGGGCGGGCCTCGACCTCGCCTGGGTCGCCGAGGCCTACGGCTTCGACGCCCCGTCCCAGCTCGGCTACCTGGCCGCGCGGACCGAGACGCTCCTGCTCGGCACCGGGATCCTCAACGTCTACTCGCGGACCCCGGCCCTCATCGGGCAGACCGCGGCGGGCATCGACGCGCTCTCCGGCGGGCGCCTGATCCTCGGGCTCGGCGCGTCCGGACCGCAGGTGATCGAGGGCTTCCACGGCCTCCCGTACGCCAAGCCGCTCGCCCGGACCCGCGACGTCGTCGAGGTCGTGCGCAAGACGCTGCGCCGCGAGGCCGTTGTGCACGAGGGCCCGACCGTCACGCTGCCGCTCCAGGGCGGCACCGGCCTCGGCAAGCCGCTCAAGCTGCTGGCGTCGCCGGTCCGCAGCCGGGTGCCGATCCATGTCGCCGCGCTCGGCGGCAAGAACGTCGAGCTCGTCGCGGAGATCGCCGACGGCTGGCTGCCGCTGTTCTTCCTGCCCGAGCGGGCCGCGGAGACCTTCGGCCCGGCCCTGGAGGCCGGAAAGGCCAAGCGCGACGCGTCGCTAGGCGAGCTGGACATCGTCGCCGGGGGCATCCTCGCCATCGGCGACGACCAAGCCGCCCTGCGGGACCTCGCCCGGCCCCAGCTCGCCCTCTACATCGGAGGGATGGGCGCCAAGGGCCGCAACTTCTACAACGACCTCGTCCGCCGGTACGGCTTCGAGGCCGAGGCGGAGAAGATCCAGGACCTCTACCTGTCCGGCCGCAAGAAGGAGGCCGAGGCCGCCGTCCCGGACGAACTCATCGACCAGACGAACCTGCTCGGCCCCGAGGGCTTCGTCAAGGAGCGGCTCGCCGCCTACCGGGCGGCGGGCGTCACCGTACTCAACGTCGACCCCCAGGGCGACGACCCGGCCTCCCTCATCAGCCGCGTCAAGTCCTGGCTGTAGCCGGGCCCCCTGCGTCCTCGTCGAGGCGGTCCTCCGGCCGTATTGCCCGGATGGCGGGCGGTGCCCGGGACCGCGGACCGCGCGATGAGGCGGGCGCGGCGGCTGGTCGGCGGTCGCCGCGACGTTCCGGGGCGGGTGCGTCAGCTCTACCTCGGTGAGGAGGGCAAGGCGCACCCCCTCAGGGGCGATCCCACCGAGGCCACAAAGTGTACCCTTTTCTGGATTTTCACAAGATCCTTGGATTTGATCCAGCGATCTGGCCAAATTAAGCATACTTTTCTCTCCCCATGAGGAGGGTTCGCGACCTATAGTCGGGACCCACCCCCTGGAACACCCGTCCGCCTCCTTTCACCCCATAAGGAGATTCCATGAAGCTTCGGGCCGGTCAGCAGCTCGTCAGCGCCGTCGACACCACCAAGCTGATCGTCGTCCGGGCGCCCGGCGAAGAGGTCACCGTGACCTGTGCCGGGGTCGCCATGCACGACCCTGCGGCCTCCGCCCCCGAGGGCGCCGCAGCCGACCCCGCCCAGCAGGACGGCTCGGCCCTCGGCAAGCGCTACGCCGACGAAGCGCTCGGCATCGAGCTGCTCTGCACCAAGGCGGGCACCGGCACGCTCGCCGTGAACGGCGCGCCGCTGGCGCTCCAGGGGGCCAAGGCCCTGCCTGCCTCCGACTGACCCCCCGTTTCCACCCCACCTCACCGGAGCGTCCGATGAATCTGACGATGCTGCTCGACATGGCCGCCGACGGTTTCGGCGACAGGATCATCGTCGGCGACCGCGAGGCCGGCTTCACCGCCGAGCGCCTGCGGGCCCTCGCGATCGGGGCGGCGAGGGCCGTCCGCGACCAGGGCGCCGACGCGATCATCTACCTGGCGGTCAACGGCCCTGCTTTCCCCGTGGCGATGTTCGCTGCGGCCTACGCCGGGGTGCCTCTGGTCCCCGTCAACTACCGGCTCGGCGCGGACCAGCTCGCCGCGCTCCTGGCCAACCATCCGGGTGCCTACAAGATCGGCGGCGACGGTGGTGTCTCCACCGAGGAGTTCCTCGGTGCGGCCCATGAGGCGGCGGGCGACGAGCCCGAGCCGCTCGACCCGTCGGCCCCGGCCGTGCTGATCTACACCAGCGGCACGACCTCCGCGCCCAAGGGCGTGGTCTTGCGCCACGAGAACCTCGTCTCGTATGTGTTCGGCTCGGTCGAGTTCGCCGCCGCCGAAGCCGACGAGGCCGCGCTCATGAGCGTGCCGCCGTACCACATCGCCGCCGTGTCCAACGTGCTCACGAACCTGTATGCGGGCCGCCGCTTCCTCACCCTCCATTCCTTCAGCGCCCCGGAGTGGCTGCGGCTCGTGCGCGAGCAGCGGGTGACCAACGCGATGGTCGTGCCGACCATGCTCGCCCGCATCATGGACGATCCCGGCCTGGACCGCTCGGTCCCGTCCCTGCGCGCCTTGGCCTACGGCGGCGCGAAGATGCCGCCGCGCGTCATCGAGAACGCGCTCGCGGCCTGGCCCCACGTGGACTTCGTCAACGCCTACGGACTCACCGAGACCAGCTCGACCGTCGCGGTCCTCGGCCCCGAGGACCACCGTGCGGCGTTCACCTCCGACGACCCGGCGGTCCGCGCCCGGCTGAACTCGGCCGGCACCGTGCTGCCGACCGTGGAGCTGGAGATCCGGGACGAGGACGGCGCGATCCTCCCTGCGGGTGCCACCGGGAGGATCTTCATCCGTGGAGACCAGGTCGCAGGCGAATACGCGGGCGTCGGTTCCACCGTCGACGAACGCGGCTTCTTCGACACCCGGGACGCCGGACGCCTCGACGCCGACGGCTACCTCTTCGTCGAGGGCAGGATCGACGACACGATCATCCGCGGCGCTGAGAACATCGCCCCGGCGGAGATCGAGGACGTCCTGATGCGCCACCCGCACATCGCCGACGCGTGCGTCGTGGGCCTGCCCGATGAGGAGTGGGGCCAGCGCCTCGCGGCCGTCGTGGTGCCCGTCCCAGGCGGCGAGGTGAACCCGGACGAGGTCCGCGCCTACGTCCGCGAGCGGCTCCGGTCATCGAAGACTCCCGACACGATCACCTGCTGGCCGGACCTGCCCCGCACACCCACCGGCAAGATCCTTCGGCGCTCGGTGGTGGACGGCCTCATCCCCACCGCGTGAGGACCGTCGGAAAAGGTATCGGCCCCGGCGAGCGTGCTCGCCGGGGCCAATCCCTTCCGGTGCCGAGTGCCGCTCGAGGTGCTCGCGCCGCTCCCCTCGCCCGCCCGCTAGCGCGGCAGGAAGAAGGGGACGTCCTGGAGAGCCCGGAGCGTGTCGTTCAGGTGGGTGCAGGTAGAGGTGCCGGTGAACTCGGCGCGTATACGGGCGCGCAGGTCGGCGAGCGGGGTTCCGGCGAGCCGCCGCGCGGAGGCGAGGGCTCCCGGGCACTCGGTCCATGGCAGTACGCGCGCGGTGGCCTCGCATCGGCTCAGCACGCCGTCGCGGGCCTCAGCGGCCACTGTGTACTCGTGGATGACGGTTTCGGTGCCGTTAGGCAGCACGTAAGAGTCCCGGAAGAGGACGTCGATCGCTGTGCCGCCGGGGCCGGGCGCGACGTCGATCCGGCGCGCCCGGCGCATCGAGTGCGGCGGGAGCGGCGCGTACAAGTGCCAGCCGAGTGGGTCCGCGGGATCGGGCAGCGGCGGTGCGTCCGGGCCGGTGACGATCGGCGGCCGGCCGGTCTCGACAAGGCCGCTCATGAGGGTGCCGTCGGTGACGAAGCCCGCGCACTGGTCGGCGACGAGGCCGAGGCGGTGCCCGCCGGGCGAGGTGTCCAGAGGCTCGTCCCGCGCGGCGGCGGCACCGACCGCGTGCCCGGAGACGAGGGCGGCCACCGGAAAGTCGTCCAGCAGTTGGTAGAGGGGACCTCCAGACCCGGCGAGCCCGGGTTCCGCGGTGTCGAGACGCCGACGGAACCCGGACCCTACGGTGGCCCCCACCAATCCGGCGAGCCCGCGCAGGCCCGGATCGGTGGAGAGGCCGGTGAGGAGCCAGCCGTCGTGGTAGTCCACGTCGGCCCGAACCTCCGCCTCGGCGCGGGTCTCGGTCCCGCCCGAGCCGTTCGTC
Source organism: Actinocorallia herbida (assembly GCF_003751225.1). NCBI lineage: Bacteria > Bacillati > Actinomycetota > Actinomycetes > Streptosporangiales > Thermomonosporaceae > Actinocorallia > Actinocorallia herbida. The sequence continues at coordinate 6,031,585 of NZ_RJKE01000001.1, read as the reverse complement.
GCGAGGTCGCGGCCTTTCCCGATGAGGAGAAGGGTGCCGTCGATCCCCGCTGGGCGCAGCATGTCGATCGTCGTGGTCCTGCGCACCGATCCCGGCGCGCGAGGCGGCGTCCCCATGGTCGGTTCGTGGATGCCGTGCCTCGGATGGAGTGGGCGGGGGCGGGTCATGGGGATCCCCTCTTCGGCCGGTTCGGACGCTCTTCCATCCTGTCGTGCCGGTGTGAAATTTGGCAAACACCTAGCTAGCTAGGTGTTCGATGTCCACATCATGTCACCGGGTGAGTGCCTTCTGGCCTGGGATTATCTCTAACCCCTTCCCAAAGTTTTGAATTCATGTACCTTAATACCGTAATCTCCATCACACCCCGGGAGGAACCATGACCACGTACCAGCAGGAGACCGCTTCGGGGCCGCTCGCCGGCCTCGTGGTGGTGGACGCCTCCTCGACCCTGCCGGGTGCCCAGGTCAGCCAGTTCCTTGCGGACTGCGGCGCGGAGGTGATCATGGTCGAGCCTCCCGGCGGTTCCATGGTCCGCCAACTGCCCGGCTGGCCTGCGCTGCTCCGCGGAAAGCGCAGCGTCACCCTCGATCTGCGCGACGCCGCGGATCAGGAAACCCTCCGCGGCCTGCTCCAGGGCGCCGACGTCTTCGTCCACACGCTGCGTCCGGGTACCGCCGAGCGCATCGGGCTCACCGCAGAGGCGCTCGCCGAGAAGTACCCCCGTCTCGTCACCGCCCACATCACCGGCTGGGGTTCGGACTCCCCTTGGCGCGACTACAAGGGCTGGGAGGGCCTGGTCTACGCCAAGACCGGCGCGATGTGGTCCAAGCGGCAGCTCACGCTGCGGCCGGGCCCGGCGTTCGTCACAGCGCCCTACGCCTCCTGGGGTGCCTCACAGGCCGCGATCCACGGGGTACTCGCGGCGCTGCTCGAACGCGACGTCAGCGGACGCGGCCAGGTCGTGGAGTCCGATCTCGTCCGCGGCCTCGGCGCCCTCGAGGTCTACAACTGGTTCTACGAGCTGGTCCTGCACCGCTTCCCCGGTGCCTTCACCCCGATGGACGTCGCCTACGACGACGACGGCATCCCGCAGGCCTACCTGATCTTCGCGCTGCTCATCGCCAGCACCAAGGACGGGACCTGGCTCCAGTTCGCCCAGACCGCGCCCCGGCTCATGCAGGCCTGGCTCATCGAACTCGGCCTTGCCCAAGACCTCGCCGACCCCAAATGGGCCGGCTTTCCGATGCTGCCCACCGCGGAACTGCGCGGCGAGTGGTGGACGACGATGCTGGAGCGGGTCCGCGAGCGGACCTTCGAGGAATGGCAGGAGACCTTCGAGCGCAACCCCGACGTCAGCGCGGAGATCTTCAACACCCCCGACGGCTCCTTCGACCACCCCCAGACCGTCTTCGACGGGCGCGTCCAGGTCGTCGATCACCCGGAGCTCGGCCCGGTCCGGCAGAGCTCGACGCTCATCCACGCCAAGGGCGCCCCTCTCGTACCGCTGCGCCCTGCGCCGTCCGCCGGCGCCGACGACGCCGCGCTGGCCGCCCTGCTCGACGCCGCCGCAGCCCGCCGCGCGACCGGCGCGCCCTCAGACGCACCCGCGACCCTTCCGCTCGAAGGCATCACGATCCTGGAGTTCGGGTCGATGTTCGCCGGGCCGTACGGGACCACGGTGCTTACCGACATGGGCGCGCGGGTGATACACGTCGAGACGCTGGAAGGCGACAACATTCGTAGCCTCGTCGCGTTCCCCGAGGCGGGCGGCGCCAAGGTGATGCAGGGCAAGGAGAGCCTCACCGTCGACCTCGCGACCGCGGAGGGCCTCTCGATTGTGCACGAGCTGGTGCCGCGCGTGGACCTGGTCGTCCAGTGCTTCCGGGGCGACACCGCCATCCGCATGGGCCTGGGAGAGGAGCAGCTGAAGAAGCTCAACCCCGGCCTCGTCTACCTGAACGCCCCCGGCTACGGAACGACGGGCCCCTACGCGGGCAGGCCGGCCTACGCGCCGTCGATCGACGCCACCGCGGGGCTCTCGGCGACCGACGGCGGCGGTGTCCGTGCGTCCTCCGACATGGCCGAGATCAAGCTCCGCGCCGCGTCCCTGCACGCGGCGGGTGCGGTGAACTGCGCCCAGGCCGACGGCATCGCGGCGCTCGCGGTCGGCAGCGGCCTCCTGCTCGGGCTCTACGCCAAGCGTCGCGGCATCGAGCTGCCCGACCTGACCACGACCATGCTGGCCTCGGCGCAGCAGTCGGTGATCGTCCTCAACACCCAGTACGAGGGCCGCCCGGAGCTGGAGCAGGTCGACGGCGACTTCCTCGGGCTGCACGCGCTCTACCGGCTCTACCCGGCGGCGGACGGCTGGGTGTTCCTGGCCACCCCGTACGACCACGAGTGGGCGGCTCTCACCAAGCTGGCGCCCTTCGCGGCGCTCGGCGGCGACGCCCGGTTCACGACGCGGGAGCTGCGCAGGGCGCACGACGCCGAACTCGCCGAAACCCTGGCGGGGATCTTCGCCGGACGGGCCAAGGCCGACTGGGAGGACGAGTTGACCGCCCAGGACGTCGGCTGTGTCGCGGTCACCGAGGAGAACCTCGAATGGGCCATGCAGGACGACGCCTTCTTCGACGCGGGCTACTGCGTCGAGGCCGTCAACCCGATCTTCGACGAGCACCGCAGGCTCGCCCCGATCACCCGCTTCTCCCGATCGCGGACCAAGGCCGACGCCGGCTGCACCCTCGGCCAGCACACCACCGCGATCCTGCGTGAGCTGGGCTACGCCGACGACCGCATCACCGACCTCCAGGAACGCTCCGTGGTCGGCGGCGCCTGACCCGCGAAGGACTCCGGGTGGTCGTCGCGTCCGGGCGGCGACCGCCCCTCGTGCCCCGGTCAGGCCGTCGCGGTCCCGTCGTCGGGTGCGGGCTCCCGGGGCTCAAGGAGAGCCTGGGTCTCCGCGGAGACCGGTGCGGTGATCATCCCGACCCAGGCGTCGACATAGTTGTGCAGCTGGAGCTCGCTGATGCGGTGGCCCGAGCGGGCCTGTTCGCCGAGCAGGTTGAGCACGCTGTTGTACAACTGGACGGTCCGGCCGCGCCGCAGCCGCTCGGGCATGTCGCCGAGTGCTCCGCCGACGAGGTCCTGCATCTCCTCCTGGGTCCAGTCGGCTACGTCGGTCGGCCAGTACTCGGTGTTGGCCCGCGGATCCTCCGACAGCCGGGCCAGGAACGGCACGAACATCTCGCCGTCGCGGATCGACTCGACGAGCGGCCGGACCAGGAGCCAGACCACCGCGCGCGGATCGACATGCCCCTCGGCCCGCGTCTGCTCCAGCAGCGTGTCCCGGCGCTTGTCGAGCCGGCCGCTGCGCCACTGGATCAAGGCGCGCACCAGGCCGGTCTTGGAACCGAAGTGGTACACGGTCACGGAGGCGTTCGACTGCCCCGCCTCCTGCTGGATCTCCTTGATGGTCACGGCTTCGACCCCCTTGGCGGCGAAGAGCCGTTCGGCGGTCTCCATGAGGAGAGCACGGGTGCTCTCTCCTGTCACGTGGCGTCGGCGCGGGGTCGTCATGGGCCAATTCTAATCGAAGGTGATTAGAAAGTCTTGACAGGCCCCGGCCATCTGGAGGAACGTTCTGATTGCACCGATCGCATCGACGGTGACCGACACATCCCTGGAGCACGACATGGCGAAGATGTGGACCAACTCCGGCGACTCCCACTTCCTTGAGCCGGACGACGTCTGGACGGCCCGGCTGCCCAAGGCGCTGGCCGACCTCACCCCCAAGTCGCAGAAGGACCCCGACGGAGAGTGGGAGACCGTCTCGGTCGACGGCCAGACCTTCCGCCGCAAGCTGCCCTCGTCGGCCGCGACGATGTTCATCGAGGAGAGCCACAAGCCGCAGGGCGTCCGCGACCCGCGCGCCCGCCTCGGCGACCTGGACAAGGAAGGCGTCTGGGGAGAGGTGATCTTCCCCAGCCTCGGCATGTGGGCGTCCACCTTCCGCACGCCCGAGCTGCTCAAGGCCTGCATGCGCGCCTCGAACGAGTACGCCCTGGAGGAACTCGTCCCCGTCTCCGACCGCTACGTCGTCACCGGCCAGGTCTCCACGCTGCGCGTCGAGGACGCCGTCTCGGAGATCGAGTGGCTCGCTGAGAAGGGCTTCAAGGCGGTCTTCCTGCCGACCACCCCGCACCCGTCGGCGCCGGACTGGCACCGCAACGACTGGGAGCCGTTCTGGGCGATCTGCGAGTCGGCCGGGATCATCCCCGCCTTCCACATCGGCACCGACCCCGTCGACATGACCAGCGGTGGAGCCGGCCAGGTCTACCGGGGCCCCGGCGGCGCGGTCATGAACTACACCGAGACCACCTTCTCCGGCCAGCGCGCCGCCATGAAGCTCGTCGCCTCCGGAGCCCTCGACCGCCACCCCGGTCTGCGCATCCTCATCTCGGAGGGCGGGGCCACCTGGATCCCGTTCCTCGGCGACCGGCTCCTGGAGGGCTACCGCCAGCACCACATGGCGGTGCGGCCCAAGCTCTCGCGCGACCCGAAGGAGATCCTGATGACCCAGGTCTACGCCTCCTTCCAGCACGACGAGACCGCCGTCGCCGCGCACGACGCCATGGGCTACAAGAACGTCATGTTCGGCTCGGACTACCCCCACATGGAGGGCACGTTCGGCCACACCCAGAAGACCCTCGAAGGGCTCTTCGCGGGCGCCTCGCAGGAGACCGTCCACCGAATCACCCAGGGCGCGTTCTACGAGCTCTTCCCCCAGGTGCCGCCGGTTCCGGCCACGACCGACGCGATCGAGGGCTGAGCGACCTTGAGCACCAGCGGACTGCGCGACGTCGCCATCGTCGGCGTCGGCGCGACGGACTACTACAAGCGCGGCGAGTCCTGGCCGCGCACCACCACCGAGCTGGCGTGCGAGGCGATCCTCGCGGCCTGTGAGGACGCGGGCATCAGCGTCCGCGACATCGACGGATTCGCCTACTACTCCGGCGCGGGCGCCGGATACGGCGAGAAGATGGACACCCCGGACTTCATGGAGACCCTCGGGATTCCCGAGGTCACGTTCACCGCGTCGCTGACCTCCGGTGGCGGCGGGTCGGCCGGCTCCATCGGGCTGGCGAGGGCCGCGATCGTCGCGGGGGACGCCACTCACGTCGTCACGGTGATGGCGCTCCAGCAGGCCAAGCAGCGGCTCGGCACCGTGTTCGCCGCGGTCGCGCCCGACCCCGTCAACTCCTTCCTCCAGCCGAGCGGCCTGGCGGGGCCGGGGCACCTCATGTCCGTCCTGGCACGCCGCCACATGCACCTGTACGGCACCCGCCGCGAGGCGTTCGCCGAGATCGCGATCTCCAGCCGGACCAACGCGCTCACCCGGCCGAAGGCCCGGATGAAGAAGCCGATGACGCTGGAGGACTACTTCAACGCGCGGATGATCGCCGAACCGCTGTGCCTGTACGACTTCTGCCAGGAGACCGACGGGGCCGTCGCCGTCATCACGACGAGCCTGGAGCGGGCCCGGGACCTGCGGCAGAAGCCCGTCCCCGTGGTCGGCGTCGCGCACGGCGGCAGCCGGGACTGGGGCCGCGCCTTCGCCTGGATGGGCATGCCGGACGAGACGTTCGCCTCCGCCGGCAACAAGGCCATCGCCGACCGCCTCTACAAGCAGGCGGGCCTCGGCCCTTCGGACATCGATGTGGCCCTGCTGTACGACCACTTCACGCCGATGGTGCTCATGCAGCTGGAGGACTACGGCTTCTGCGAGAAGGGCGAGGGCGGCGCGTTCGTCGAGTCGGGCGCCATCCGCTACGACGGCGGCTCGCTCCCGGTGAACACCCACGGCGGCCAGCTCTCCGAGGCTTACATCATCGGCATGACCCACATCGTGGAGGGCGTCGAGCAGATGCGCGGCACCGCGATCAACCAGGTGGCGGGCGCCGAGCATGCCCTCGTCACCGGCGGCCCCGCCAGCCTCCCGGTCTCCGGGCTCATCCTCGGAAGGGACTCCTGATGACGACCGCCACCGCGACCGCGCTGCCGAGCGACTACGTTCAGATCACCACGAACCCGATCACCGAGCCGTTTTGGGAGGCCGCCAAGGAGCGGCGCCTGGTCGCCCCCCGCTGCTCGGACTGCGGCACCTTCCGCCTGCCGCCGACACCGTACTGCCCGTCCTGCCAGTCGAAGGCCGTCGACTGGACGGAGCTGTCCGGCGAAGCCGTGATCTACAGCTTCGCGGTGGTCCACGGCTTTCCCGGATACCCCGACATCACGCTGGTGCCGGTCGTCGTCGACCTGCCTGATGCCCCCGGCGCCCGACTGATCAGCAACCTGATCGGCGTCGACCCCGCCACGGTCGAGATCGGCCAGCGCCTCACCGTCGACTTCCACCCCATCACCGGCGGCTGGCTGCTGCCGGTCTTCCGCCCGGCCCCGAAGGACTGACCGCCATGAGCGACCACGACGACAACAGCCTCCACGAGAAGCCCCTGGAGTTCCTCCAGAGCATCGGCAACACCGGCGGCTGGTGCGACGGGCAGGCCATCATCCCCTCCGCCGACGGCACCCACTACGACTGCTGGTGCTCCTGCGGCGAATGGTCCGTCCAGGCCCCGACCACCGAAGAGGGCCTCCACGCCGCCCGCATCCACACCGGAAGCGTCTCGGCATGACCTCCCAGCCGAACCCCGAACCGCACAAGGGCTTCGGCGACCTGGGCGAACGCCCCTGGAAAGCGGCGGGCCTCCCGGCGCACCCAGGGGCGGACCCCGCCGCCTACGGCCGCAGCTGGGAGACGCTCGCCAACGCCCTGTCCGGCTTCCTCGACGCTCTGGCCGAATCCGTCCCCGGCCGAGAAACCGTCGAGGCCTTGGCCGCCGATCTCACCACCTGGTCCGACAAGCTCAAGCCCCTGGCCTCTCCTGAACGCGACCGCGTCTTCGGTCGCCGCACGGACCTCCATGGCCGAGGCCAGTCAATGTCCCCGAAGCTCGTCGTGATCCGCTCCGACCGAGATTCGGTGGAGGGAACGGTCCACTTCGGCTCCTACTTCCTAGGCGGCAACGGCGCCGTCCACGGCGGCGCCATCCCCCTGATCTTCGACGAGATCCTGGGCCGCCTGGCCAACTCCGCGGACCGCCCCCCATCCCGCACCGCCTACCTCCACACCGACTTCCGCTCCATCACCCCCATCGGCCCGGACCTGTCCATCCGCGCCTGGTTCGTCAGCGAGGAGGGCCGCAAACGCATCCTCCGCGCCACCATCCACCACGGCGACACCCTCTGCGCCGAAGCCGAAGGCCTCTTTGTGGCCCTGCGGCCTGGTCAGCCATGACCCGTTCACAGGGGGTCGGTCCACCGGGCAGTCGGGCGCGTCGCTGCGGCTGCTGAGGTGATGGAGTCCCGCGCAATCCGAGGCAGACGCGGTCGTACTCCGGAAGGCACCCGAGGACGAGGGTTGTGTCGTAGGTCACTCTCGCTCATACTTGGTTAACCTAGATGACTTTGAAGCTGAAGTCGTCTTACTTGAGGAGAGCGATGCGCCCACTACGACCCCTCAAAAGGACCTCCTCCCTTCTGGCATCGGCCGTCTTGGCCTCGGCCGCCCTCACTACGGCGGGACCGGCCGAGGCGGCGATCCGCGCCTGCACGGTGGCGGCGGTCCAGAGGCTCGCCCCTGCCGGGACGGCCATCACCGCCGCCGTCCGAACGGCTGGCCCCGACCACTGCCTCGTCGACGGGCACGCCACCGTGGCCTCGCCAGGACCCTGGGATATCAAGTTCCGTTTGGCGCTGCCCGACCGCTTCGCCAAACGGCACTTCTTCTTCGCGCAGGGCGGCTCGGGCGGCGGGATAGTCCCGTGGACCGGTCAGGACGAAGGGAACGCCGCAGCACCTCTGGACTACGACTTCAACGAACTCTTGGGACGGGGCTTTGCCGTCACCTCGATGGACAAGGGCACGTCTCCGCTGCACTCCCTCGACTTCAGCTGGCAGGCCGACCCCGTCCAGAAGCTCAACTGGGACAACCGGGCGCTTGAGACCGTCGCCGCGGTGACCCAGGGCCTGACCCGATCCTTCTATGGGACTCGTACGCTGCACCGGTACGTCTCGGGCTGTTCCGGCGGCGGCATGGGCAGCATCAACAACCTGAGGGTTCACGATGGGCGCCGCTTCGACGGAGTGATCGTTGGATCGACAGTGCCTTTGTCCGCGGCCTCCGCTCTTAGCTGGGCACGGATTCTGAAGCGCATCATCCAGAACCCGGACGGCTGGATTCCGCCTCAGAAGCTCCAGGCCGCGCAGAGCGCCATCCTTGCGGCGCACGATGGCGACGACGGGGAGATCGACGGGATCATCGCTGATGGCCGAGGTATCGCGGTTCGCGACGAACTGCTCTCCGAGGCAGGATTCACCGCTGCCCAGATCGCGACCTTCCGGCTCGTGACCACCGACTGGACCTACCACGGCCTCGACGAGCCCGTGCGCGTGCCTGGCTACAGCGTGACCCGCCCGGCGACCTGGTCGGCGTGGTTCGTCGGAGCCGTACCGCCGCCGTGGAACGTGGCGTCGTTCACCTCTCCGTACGGCTTCCTGGTGGCAGAGTCGTCGTTCCGTGCCACCCTCGGCACCGGTGTCGCAGACCTCGACCTGGACGATCCTGCGGTGCACCGTGCCATTCAGTCCGGCACGGCGGACGGCAGCTCTGACGGCGTCTACGACTTCACGGCGTTTCGCGACTCCGGAGGCAAGCTCCTCACCTACTTCGGCGTCGACGACCCGGCGATCCCCTACGAGTGGAGCGAGGCGATCCAGCGTGGAGCTGCGGCCTACGAGTCGGCCACGCCCGGCCTGGACCGCTGGTATCGCGCCTACCTTGTCCCCGGTTTGATGCACTGCTTCGGCGGCGTCGGCCCCTCCGATGTGCCGGAGCGCATGTTGGACGCCATGGTGAACTGGGTGGAGAAGGGGCGAAAGCCACAGGCGATCACCACCACGCGGGAGACGGACGGCCGCACCTTCATTCTTCGCCCCGAGAGACTCCGACGCCCCACCAAGGGATGAGAACTCAGACAGGACATGCCCACCCGGTGGTCCGATCGACGGCAGCGGCCTTGTCGGTCACATCACCTGGCTAGAAGCGCACGGCCGGCCGAGAGCTTCGGCGGCTGTGCGCTTCCATTACTACGCTCAGCACTCGTCGTGGCCTGGCTGGAGCCCCTGAGTACCGCCCCGACGCACCTCTAGCATAGATTACCTAGTAATCTTTGTGGGTCTTCTATCGGAAAGGCAGCGTGTCATGACGAGTGTCGACCTGGCTTCGTTCATCCTCCGGATCGCGCTCGGCGTCGTCCTCGTCGCGCACGGCTGGAACCACGCTTTCGGTGGTGGTGGGCTAGCAGGCACCGCCGGTTGGTTCGCCTCGATCGGGCTGCGGCCGGGACGGCTCCACGCTCTTATGGCGACCGCGACCGAACTGGGGGCTGGCGCTCTGCTTCTGCTCGGCGTCCTGACCCCGCTGGCCGCCGCGGGTGCGGTCGGCACCATGATGGTCGCCCTGGTCACCGCCCATCTGCGCAACGGCTTCTTTGTCTTCCGCCCCGGCCAGGGCTACGAATACGTACTGATGATCATTTTGGCGGCCTGCGCCACGGGGGCTCTGGGCGGCGGCGCGGTCTCGGTGGACGGTCTCCTCGGACTCGACGACGACCTGCACGGCTGGGCAGGGCTCGTCCTCTCAGCGGGAGCGGGAGGGGCCGGGGCGGTGGCGCTGCTCGCTGTCTTCTGGCGGCCCGCAATGATCGCCGAATCGGAAGCGCGGGACTGAAAGTGAAGGCCCCACCTCGCAACGGAGAGGTGGGGCCGTTCCCATGTCGGTTCCGAAGCTGGGCAGCGGACAGGGGCGCCAAGGCCGTCAGAGTGAAAGCGAAGCGCGGAGCTCTGCGCGGAGCTCGGCCTTCTTGACCTTGCCGAGGGGAGTACGCGGAAGCTCCGTGCGGAGCTCGATGCGCTCGGGTGTCTTTTGGCGGGCCAGGCCGGAGGCAGCGAAGTGGGCGCGAATGGTCTCCAGGGTGGGTGCCGCTCCAGGGCGGGCGACGATGACGGCCGCGACCTTCTCACCGTAGTAGGGGTCGGGGATGGCGACGGCTGCGGCGTCGGCGACGCCGGGGCAGGAGAGGAGGACGTCCTCGACCTCGCGGGAGGAGATGGTCTCTCCGGCGCGGATGATGATGTCTTTGGCCCGGTCGGTGATGGTGAGGTAGCCGTCGGCGTCGAGATGGCCGATGTCACCGGTGCGGAGCCAGCCTTCGGGGAGCCAGGTGTCCTCGTCCAAGGAGTCGTCGAGGTAGCCGACGAACTGCTCGGGGCCGCGGCAGACGACCTCTCCATCGGTAGCGGTCGGGACATCGGTGCCGGCCTCGTCGACGATGCGGACCTCGGTGCCGGGGGTCGGGCGGCCGTCGGTGAACTGGCGCTTGTCCAGAGGGTCGTCGTGGCGGCCGGAGGAGATCGTGGGGTGCTCGGTCGAGCCGTAGGAGCGGAAGGCGTTGATGCCGAGCCGGTCGGCACGGGCGACGAGTTCGGCGGGCACCGTGGCGGCCCCCACCAGGTACTCGCGGAGCGTTCCGAGGGGCGCGCCCGTTTCCAGGGCGTCCAGCAGAGTGGCGAGGTGGATCGGGGTGCCGGAGGTGTAGGTGACGCGGTACTCGGGGATGAGATCAAGCGCTCGGGCAGGGTCCCAGCCGTCGAGTACGACGGTGGGCATCGCGTGCAGCAGAGTCCGGAGAAGACCGCACAGACCGGCCACATGGCCGACGGGGAACGAGGCGAGCTGCACCGTGTTTGCTCCGAAGCCGAGGAAGCCCCGCTGGCCGTCTATCTCCGCGAGTACGGCGGCGTGGGTGTGGCGAGCGCCCTTGGGATCGGCCGTGGTCCCCGAGGTGTAGCAGAGCAGCGCGATGTCGGCGGAGGAGACGGACGCAGGCTCCAGGACCGCGTCCGACTCGAGTTCCGCCCAAGGCAGTGTTCCCTCAGCGGGCTCGCCGACCATCGCGATCAGGTCCAGGGTAGGGGCGGCTTCCCGAAGCGCGGGGATCCGTGAGCTGTACTCCAGGGCCCGCCACCGGTCCGGCAGGACGAGGGCACGGGCCCCGGACTGGCGCAGGACGAAGGCGATCTCGCGCAGCCCGTAGATGTGCACGACGGGCAGCAGCGTGGCGCCGGTGAGGAGGACCGCGGCATAGGCGACGGCGGCCTCAGGGCGGTTGGGCAGCTGGACGGCGACGGTGTCGCCCGGTCCTATGCCGCGCTCGCGCAGCCCTGCGGCCACCCGGGACGCGGCGGCGAGCGTCTGCCCGACAGTGCCCGGCACGATGCCTTCAGGAGTGTCGAACACCAGAGGGGAGCCGGAGTCCGCGGCGGCCGCCGCGAGCAGCCTTCCGGCGAGTGTCGTCGAAACCGAGTCCATGAGAGCGGTCCTTCCCGGGGTGGTGGAGCGGTTGCCGATGAGCACGAAGGAAGAGGTGGCGGGTCCGCGGCCGCACGGCCGCGGACCCGCCGAGGAGAAGCTTCGGGACGTCAGGTCAGGCCGTCCTGACGGCTTCCTGGATGCCGTGGGCGAGGTGCAGGACGAGGTCGGGGTCGGAGATCCCGAGGGCGTTGACCGAGTAACGGCCGACGATTCCGGCCCCTCTGGCGACGAGCTTCTTGGGTACCTCGTCGGGCGTCCCGACGACGGCGAAGGTCTCCAGCACCTCGTCGGGGAGCCGCTCGCCCATGCGCACCCATCGGTCCGGGTCACGCCCGAGGGACATGTGGTGCAGCTCCTCGCCGAGGTCCTCCCAGCCGTGCAGGGCAAGGACGGGAAGGTAGGCCGGAGTGGAGGCGTAGAACGCCAACTGCTCGCGGACCACTTTGGCCGAGGCCGCCCACTCTTCATCCGTCCTTCCGGTGACCATGAAGGAGAGATCGACGATCTCGAAGCCGACGGGGACCGTGCCACCCGCGCCGCGTGCGATCGCCGGGACGGTGACCTCCCGTAGATAGCGCTCGGTGCTGAAGCCGTGGACGAGGAGCCCGTCGGCCACGGCGCCCGCGGTCTCGCACATCTTCGTGCCGACGGCGGCCACGAACACCGGGGGAGGAGGGCACTCCGACGGCGGCGTGAACATCGGCGTCATCAGCGTGTGCGTGTAGAACTCGCCGCGGAAGTCGAGCTTGTCGCCCGTCTCCCAGGCCTTCCAGATCGCGCGCAGCGCGGTGACGAACTCGCGCATGCGCGCTGCGGGCGACGACCACGGCATCGAATACCGACGCTCGATGTGGGCCTTGATCTGGCTGCCGAGGCCGAGGATCACTCGGCCTCCGCTGTAGTCCTGCAACGCCCTCGCCTGCGTGGCCAGGGTCATCGGGGTACGGGCGAAGGCGACGAGGATGTTCGTCATCAGCTCCACCCGCTCCGTCACGCCTGCGGCGACGGTCAGGTGCAGCAGCGGGTCACTGCTGAGCTCCGGGGCGGAGATACCGTCGAGTCCCGCCTCCTCCGCGGCACGGGCGAGGGTCACGGTGTCGGCGAGCCGCTGGCCCGGACCCATGATCGGCAGCGCGATCCTGGGGGAGGTATCAGGCAACGTAGTCATCCCAGTTCTCGGAGAGGTAGTTGAGGAACACCGGACCGACGGACTCGGCGACGAAGTGTTCGCGCGGCTTCGGCTGGACCAGGCGGAACTCCGGATCGGCGAGCGCCGCCATGGGAAAGTCGTGGTGCAGGATCGCGCCCGCGCCGATCAGAACGAAGTCGGCGCCCTTGTCCAGGCACCAGGCGGCATCCGAAGCCGAGCCGATCTTCCCCGCGACGCCGAGCCGTGTGCCGCCTCGTGGCAGGTCGGTGAAGTGTTCGATGAGGAGCCTGCCGCGGTGTTCTTCCTCGTAGGTCTCCTTGAACGCGTCCCACAGGGACATGTCGAGGTAGTCGAGGAGACCGGAGTCCAAGACGTCGGCGGCCACGGTGCGGGCTTCCACCAAGGGGATGCCGTTGCGCTCGGGTGTGAGGCGAAGGCCTAGCTGGAAGTCCGAGCCGGTCGACTCCCGGATGCCGCGAAGGATCTCCAGCAGCATCCTCTTCCGGTTCTCCAGCGGGCCGCCGTAGCGGTCGGCGCGGGTATTGCGGGGGCTGAGGAACTGGCAGACCAGGTAGCCGTGGGCGCCGTGCACCTCCACGCCGTGGAAGCCGGCCTGCTCGGCCCGGACGGCCGCCGCCACGTAATCCGCGACGACCTGCTCCACCTCAGCCGTCGTCAGGGCACGAGCGTCCTTGGTGGGATCGTCCCAGGGCGCGATCACCGGCACTCCGGAAAGCCGGGAGTCCGCCCGTCGTCCGGCGTGGTGGATCTGAAGCGAGGACACACTTCCCGCCTCGGCGATCCCGGCGGCCAGCCTGGCCAGACCGGGCAGGAACCGGTCGTCCCAAGCGGCGAGCTGGCCCGGGAAGGCCTGACCCGCCCGAGACACGTGCGCGGAGCACGTCATGACCATTCCGAACCCGCCCTCGGCCCGCCGGACGAGCCACGTGTACTCGTCCTCTGAGAGCGTTCCGTCGCGGTGGCTCTGCATCGTGGTGAGCGGAGCCACCGCGAACCGGTTCGCCCATTCCGGTCCGTGCGCGAACGCCAGGGGAGAGGAGAGCCCGGCCTTCACGCCGACAGTCACGAGAAGCGCTCGATCTCGTACGCGAGCAGGTCGGTCAGGTTGTCGGCCGGAGGGGTCGGCAACGTCACGGCGGCGTCGCGCGTCGGCAGGAGGACGACGGCGGTGCCGGGGGTGGCGACCTGGCCGCGCTGGTTGGTGCAGGCCAGTTCCAGGTGGACCTCGTGGCGGCCGTCGACGACGGTCTTGTCGACGACCTTTCCGGTTACCCAAATGGTGTCGCCGATGTAGTTGAACTTGCGGTGCTGGCAGGACAGCTTCCACAGCCAGGCGTCATCGCCCATCCAGTCGGTGAGGGCGTGGGTGAGCCAGGTTTCGCGCATCGCGCCGTAGTCGTAGCTCATCGGGATGCCGAGCTCGCGGGCCCGCTCGGGCTCCCAGTGCAGGCGCTGGACGGTGTCGGGGATGTTCCGCGGGTTGGCCGGGTACAGGCCGGGGACCTTGCGCCGGACGCCGCGGGCGATCCCGAAGGCGCCGGGGGCGGTGAGCTGCATGCCCCAGCCGATGTGCCAGGTGACGACGTCGGTCACCGTGAGCGGGCCCTTGACTCGCGGCTGGATCTCGTCGCCGACCTGGACGTCCTCCCAGTACCGGGTCTCGGCGCCGCGTCGGGTCTCGGCGTCGTAGGCGGCGTCGATCTCGGCGAGCTGCTCGTCGGTGTAGGGGCTGGTCAGGTCGATCGGGTCGGCCTTCTTGGCGTTCGCGGCCGAGGTGTGCCGCTCGGCGTTGATCCAAGTGCCGCTCTGGACGCAGTGGATCTCGCCGCGGCCGTTGGCGAACAGGAAGTCGTTGGTCACGTGCGCCGTGCGACCACCGAACTTCGAGGCCTTCTCCTGGACACCGACCTGGGCCCGGACGACGTCGCAGCGGTCACCGAGGACCAGCGGCCGGAACCACTGGAACTCCATGACGGCCTGGTAGGACCCCAGTCCAGCGAACGGGTCGCCCTTGAGCAGCGCCTTCTGCTCCGGGGTCACCGGCGGGGAGGCGTTCTCGCCCATCGTGTACATGAAGTTCGGCGGTGCGATCAGCCCGCCCCAGCGCGTCTTCTTGCCGTACTCCGGATCGCACCACAGCGGGTTGGAGTCCCCGTAGCCGTAGGCGAAGTGCCGGGTGCCGTCCGGGGTCACCTCAAGGTTGTGCGGGCTCAGTGGGCGCTCGGGAATGCCGATCCGCTTGCGGGACCGCTCGAACGCTGCGTCGGTCAGGACGCCGAACTGCTCTTCCGTGCTCACCTGTGCCTCCTCAGTGGGTGTCAGGGGGATTATGTTATAGTTCACTCACTAAGTAAACTAGGTTGGAGGAGAGCGATGGAGTTCGGACTACCCTGGCCCGGCGCTGAGGTCGCCCGGGAAGCCGAAGACGCGGGCATCACCGCCTTCTGCACCGGAGACTTCGTCGACAACGACGCCTACGAGGTGCTGGCCGACATGGTCGCCAACACCCGGACGGCCAAGGTTGGCACGGGGATCGCCTACGCCTTCTCCCGGACGCCCTACGCCCATGCGAGCGCGATACGGACCCTGCACAAGAAGGCGCCCGGACGGCTCTTCCTCGGCCTGGGTTCCGGCGCCTACTCCATCAACCGGGACTGGTTCGGCGTCGAGGCAGACAAACCCGTCGCCCGCATGCGTGACCTCGCCGGGGCCGTCCGCGCCTGGCTGCACGCCGAGAACGGCGCCAAGGTCGAGTACGAGGGCCCCTACTACCGGGTGAGCGCCCGGGTCCAGGCCCCAGTTCTAGGCCGACTGGACGTCCCGGTCCTCTTCGCAGCCTTCAACAAGGGCATGGCCGCCGCGGCCGCCGGCCATGCTGACGGCTTGATCGGCCACGGCCTCTTCACCGATCGTTGGTGGAGGGATATCGTGCGCCCCGCCACCGCGAACGCCCCCGAAGGCTTCACCGAGCACGGCTGGCTGATCACCGCCGTCGACGACGAGGCCCCCGAGCGCGCCATCCGCGACGCCCGCCGCATGGTCGGCTTCTACCTGACGGTGAAGACCTACGACCCCTACGTCGAGCACCACGGCTGGACCGAGGAGGTCGAGCGCCAGCGCGACGCCTTCCGCAAGGGCGACATCGACGGCATGGCCGCCGCCGTCACCGACGAGATGCTCGCGGAGATCACCGTCTGCGGCACCACCGCCGAGGCCCGCGCCCAGCTCGCCAAGCGCCAGGCCGAAGGCTCACTGGCCCGCGACCTGACCTACCTCGCCGCCCCGTCCTTCCTCACCAGCGACCGCCGCCGCGCGACCTACGCCCGCAACAGCCTCGCCCTCCTGGAGGGCTGAGGTGAGCCACGTCGAATGCGTCTTCTCCGACGGCTGCGCCCGCATCACGCTCGCCGACCCCGAGCACGGCAACCCGGTCCACCGGGAGTCGGTGGGAGAGCTGTTCGACGCGGTGCGGAGCGCCCGCCGCGACGGCGCCCGAGTCATCGTCCTTGCGGCGCAGGGCCGGTTCTTCTCCGTGGGCGGTGATCTCGGCGCGTTCGCGCGCAGCGCAGACGTGGCCGATTACATCGATGATCTCGCCGACGCCCTGCACCGCGTGGTCAGCGAGCTGGTCCGTGCCGAGGCGATCGTGGTGTCCGTCGTTCAAGGCCATGTCGCAGGCGCCGGCTTCCCCCTGGCCGCGGCGGCCGACATCGTCGTCGCGGCCGAATCCGCCCGGTTCAGCCTCGGCTACACCAAGGTCGGCCTGAACATCGACGGCGGCGCCAGCATGCTGACGCACACACTCGGCCTCCACCGCATGCTCCGCGTCGCTCTCCTCAACGACACCCTGACGGCGCAGGAAGCCCATGCCGCCGGGCTCATCGCGCGTGTCGTGCCGGACGCGGACCTCGCCAAGACATCTGAAGAACTGGTGGCCCAGCTGCTGCGCGGTCCCGTCGGTGCACTGGCGTCCACCAAGCGCCTCCTGCGCGCCGCAGTAGAACCCGACCCCGAGAGCGTGATGCGCCGAGAGGCCCTGGCGATCCGCCTCAACGCCGCTACCCCCGACGGACGAGAGGGCGTCACGGCGTTCCTCGAAAAGCGCCCGCCCATGTTCGAGTAGAAGATCGGTGAGGTCGGGCGCCGGATCTGTGGCCCCGGCGCCCGACTGTCTCAGCGGACGGAGAAGCCCGCGTCAAGGGCCCATTGGGTGCCGGTGATGTAGTGGGCCTCGTCGGAGACGAGGAAGGCGACGGCGTTGGCTATGTCCTCGGGCTGGAGGATCTGGATCGGCAGGGCGTTCTGCATCTGGGAGACGTTGCTGCCCGCCGCGGCGGCCATCTTCGCCATGGCCGGGTTCATGGTCATGCCGGAGAGGACTCCGGTCGGGTGGACCGTGTTGACCCGGATGGATTCCGGGGCGTACTGGTTGGCGAGGACCTGCATGTAGCCGACGAGGCCGCGTTTGGCGGCGGTGTAGGCCTGAGCGCTGGGCTCGTCGGACGCGGTGCCCTTGAGGCCGGCGCTGGAGCTGACGAGGACGATCGAGCCGCCGCGGCCACCCTCGCGCATTCGGCCGATGGAGGCCTGGACGGTATTGAACGCGCCGGTCAGCAGGACGTCGATGGTGTCCTGCCATTCCCGGACGGGGTCGCGGCTGTCGCCGAAGCGGATCATGCCTGCGTTGGCCAGCACGATGTCGACCCTCCCGAACCGGGCGTACCCGTCCTCGAACGCGGCGCGCAGGCCCTCTGCGTCGCGGACGTCGGCCTTGCGGGCGATCATCGTGCGGCCCTCGCGCTCGACGAGGAGGCGGGTCTCCTCCAGGTCCTCCGGTGAGGCGCACGGGTAGTTGAAGGTCTCGATGTCCGCGCAGATGTCGATGCCGATGATGTCGGCGCCTTCGCGGGCCAGCCGGACGGCGTGGGCGCGGCCCTGGCCGCGGGCGGCCCCGGTGATGAAGGCGACGCGGCCTTCGAGTGGGCTCATGGTTCTTCTCCCGGATGCCGAAAGGTCAGTTCAGGCCGATGGCGATGGACTTCAGGCGGAGGAACTCCTCGAATCCGGCCCGTCCGCCCTCCTTGCCGACGCCGCTGATGCCGATCCCGCCGAAGGGCCGGTGCGCGGCGAGGTTCATGGCCCCGTTGACGAGGACCTCGCCGGTCTCCAGTTCCGCGGCGATGCGGGTGGCCCGCTTGAGGTCCCGGGTCTGGATGTACGCCGAGAGCCCGTAGCGCGTCGCGTTGGCGATCTCGATTGCTTCCTCGTCGGTCTGGAAGCGCGTGATCGCGAGGACGGGGCCGAAGACCTCGTTCTGCGCCAGTTCGGACCGGGGGTCGACGGCTGCGAAGACGGTCGGCTCGATGAAGTATCCGGGCCGGTCGAGCCTGCGGCCCCCGGTCACGAGCGTCGCCCCGTCGGCCTGGGCGCGCTCGATCATGCCCATGATCCGCGAGACCGCCGCCTCGTTGACCACCGGCCCGTTAACTGTCCCGGGATCCAGCGGATCACCGGTCGTGATCGCGCCCGCGAGGTTCCGCACACCCTCGACCACCTGGTCGTAGACGGACGTGTGGACGAGCATCCGCGTCGGCAACGCGCAACCCTGGCCGGTCAGCGCGCCGACGGACATGAACGTGCCGTGGAAGCAGGCGGCCTCCAGGTCGGCGTCCTCCAAGATGATGTTGGCCGACTTGCCGCCCAGTTCCAGGACGACTGGCTTCATCGTGGGCGCGCACGCCTCAAGGATCTTCGTCGCGGTCGCCGGGCCGCCGGTGAAGCTGACCTTCTTGACCAGTTCGTGCGTGACCAGGTGCCGCCCCGCCGCGGCGTCGCCGGGAATTAGGTTGATGACGCCGGGCGGGAACCCCGCCCGCTCGACGAGGTCCATGAACAGCTCGCCGCTGAACGGCGTCAGCTCGCTCGGCTTCACCACGACCGTGTTCCCGGCGGCCACCGCCGGGGGCACCTTCATGGCCAGCGAGATCAGCGGCCCGTTCCAGGTGATGATGACGGCGATGACCCCGTACGGCTCGGCCAGGGTGTACCCGAGCTCACCGTCCTGCAGGGGATTCCCGGTGACGTCGCCGATCATCTTGTCGGCCCACCCCGCGTAATAGCGGGTCCACTCCGAGGCCAGGGGCGGGAATGCCGCACCGCCGGTGACGGATGTGCCGTTGTCGAGGGCGCCGAGCCGGGCGAACTCCGCGGAGTGACCGTCGATGAGGTCCGCCAGGCGCAGCAGGTGGGTGCGGCGCTGCGCGGGGGAGGCGCGCCGCCAGCCGTCGTAGGCCGCGTGCGCGGCTTGGACGGCGCTCTCGACGTCCTTCTCGCCGGCAAGCGGGACGCGGGCATTGGCAGCGCCGGTCGCAGGGTCGATGTGGTCGTGGAAGCCTCCTGCGCCGGTGCCGAGTCGCTCACCGCCGATGTGCAGGTGAACGGCGGGAGGGGTGCGGTCGGTCATGATGCCCTTTCTGGGGTGGCCGGCGCGCCGAGATAGGCCGCTTCGAGGTTTTCGGGGTCCGCGATCAGGTCAGCAGCCGCGCCGCTGAGGACCTGCTCGCCGTGCGCGAGGACGACGGCGGTGTCGGCGGTCTGCAGCGCGAGTGAGACGTGCTGCTCGACCAGGACGACGGAGGTGCCGGTCTCGTCGGCGACCCGGCGGATCACCGGCAGCAGGCCCTGGACGATCACCGGTGCGAGCCCCATGGACAGCTCGTCGATGAGCAGCACCTTGGGGTCCTGGACCAGCGCGCGGCCCAGGGCGAGCATCTGCTGCTCGCCGCCGGACAGGGCTCCCGCGTTGACCTTGAGCCGCTCTCGAAGCCGAGGGAAGAGGTCGAGTACGTCGGCGACCCTGCCGCGCCGGACCGCTGCGAGGCGGAGGTTCTCGGCGACGGTGAGCGTGGTGAACAGCGATCGGTCGTCGGGCACGAGGACCAGGCCCTGCCGGGCGGCCTGCCTGGGCTTGCCGGAGGGCAGATCGGCCCCGTCAACGCGCACGGTGCCTTCCCCGTGCCGGAGCAGACCGGAGAGGGCGAGCAGCGTCGTGCTCTTGCCCGCCCCGTTGGGGCCGAGCAGGGCCAGCACCTCGCCTGCGCCGAGGCGCAGGTCGATCCCCCGGATGACGGGGGCGCGGGAGTACCCGGCGGTCAGGCCGGTCACCTCCAGCCGGGCGGCGGTCATGAGGGGACCTCCTCGGTCTGGGCAGCGGGCTCCGGTGGGTGGGCGCCGCCGAGGTAGGCCGCGACGACGGCCGGGTCGGCCTTGATCTCCTCGGGGGTGCCGACCGCGATGACCCGGCCGAGGTCGAGTACGACGACGCGGTCGCAGACGTCGAGGACGAGGCCCATGTCGTGCTCGACCATCACCACGGTGACGCCGCCGGACCGGGCTGCCCGGAGCCGTTCCCCGAGCCATCGGCTCTCGGCCGAGTCCAGTCCGGCCGCTGGTTCGTCGAGCAGGACGACCTTCGGCCTCCCGGCGAGGGCGCGGGCGACCGAGACGAGCTGGCGGCGGCCCTGGGAGAGTTCGGCGACCGGGCGGTCGGCCACGTCGGTCAGTTCCAGCGTGCCGAAGAGCCGGTCGAGGTCGGGCTCCGGCGCCCTCCCGGCGCCGGCCCGGGAGACTGCGGCGACCGTGCCGACCAGGACGTTCTCCCGCACGGTGAGGTCGTCGTACAGCTCGATGCCCTGGAAGGTGCGGCCCAGGCCGCCCCTGCTGCGCCGGTGCGGGGGGAGCCCGTCGAGCCCGCGGCCGTCGAGCGACACCGAGCCGGTGCAGCGGGCGTAGCCGGACAGGGCGTCGACCAGGGTCGTCTTGCCCGCGCCGTTGGGGCCGATCAGCCCGAGGATCTCGCCTTCGCGGACCTCGAACGACACGTCCTCCAGCGCGACCACCCCGCCGTACCGCACCCCCACGGAGCCGACGGTGAGCACCGCGTTGCCGGGGGGCTCCACCGTCTGGAGGTCAAGGGCCTGCGCTTCCGCCGCGGGTCCGGGGGAAGGCCGCTGCCGGAACCTCGCGGCGAGGTCGTGGAGGGGGCCGACGATGCCCTCGGGATTGCGGATCACGGTGACGACCAGCAGCAGGCCCATCACGATCCCGAAGTAGGTGCCGAATCCGATCCAGCGGTCGAGGGCGAGGAACACGATGCCCCCCGACGCGATGAGGCCCGCCGTGATCCCGCCCGCCACCGAGGAGACGCCGGCCAGGTACACCATCGCGAACAGGCCGATGCCGCCCAGCGCGGTGAACGAGGAGGCTGACGCCACGTTCTGCTGGTAGCCGATCAGCGTGCCGCCGATCGCCGCGATGAAGGAGCCGATGGCGAACGCCGCGACCTTGACGCGGCGCACGTCGATGCCCGCAGCCGCGGCCGAACGCTCGTTGGCCCGCACCGCCAGCATCGATGCCCCGAGCCTGCTGGTGCGCAGCCGCGCCGTCCCGAGCGCGACCAGGGTCAGCACCGCGAGGCAGAGCAGTCCGAAGGCGATGCGGGGATAGCCCTCGCCCGCGCCGATGCCGAGCTCCATCCCGAAAAGTGACGGGGGTTCTATCGGCGCTCCGGTCAGGCCCCCGTTGAAGTCGGCGTTGCGGAACCAGGCGGCCTCCACGGTCACCGCCATCGCGAGAGTGACGACGGCGACCGGCAGGCCGCGCAGGCGCAGCGCGGGCAGTCCGACCAGGACACCGATGGCGGTGGCGATCAGCGCCGCGAGGATCGGGGCGACGGGGAAGGGCAGCCCGGCATCGGTGGTGAGCCGGGTCAGGGAGAACGCCGCCACCCCGGCGACGGCGAGCTGGGCCAGCGAGACCTGGCCCGCGTAACCGGTGACGACGACCTGGGACAGGCCGAGGACGCCGAAGACGAAGCTCGTGATCACCGCGGCGCGCACCGAGCCATCGGTCGCCATGAGCAGGACGACCGCGGGTACGAGCGCGGCAAGGGGCAGCAGCACTCCGCGTGGCCGCGGTGCCCGGCCGAGCGAGGGCGGGAGGAGCGAGCCGCGCCGGGGAAGCCGGTCACCGCGCAGGACGAGCAGTATGAGGATGACGAGCAGGGGGATCAGCTCGGCGGTGCCCGCGGAGGGGAACCAGTCCCAGGTGGCCTGAAGGTAGGTCGCCTCGGACTGGAGCATGCCGATGGCCAGCCCGGCGAGGATCGCCGGGCCGAGCCGGGTGAAGCCGCCTGCCAGCGCCGCCGCCAGGGCGGGGACGATGAAGAGCGTGTAGGACAGCGGGATCAGCGGGACGATGGGCGCGATGAGAATGCCGGACAGTCCGGCGACGACCGAGGACATTGCCCAGTTCATCGCCGCGATCCGGTCTGGGGACAGGCCCGAGACCAGTGCGCCCCGCTCGGACTCCGCGACCGCCCGGGTCGCCAGGCCGAACCGCGTGAACCGGACCGAGAGCGTCAGGGCGACGCCGAGCGCGATCACGATGCCCGCGAACCAGAGCCGGTCGGCGGGCACCCGGACGTCGCCCCAGGTGTAGACCGATCCCGGCAGGATCTCCTGCACGGAGACCGGGTTCGTCCCGACGCGCTGGGCGAGCAGCGCCTGCACCAGCAGCATGACGCCGATGGAGGCCACCGCCTTGGCGACGGGCGAGGCGGCGCGGAGCGGCCGGAACACCAGCCCGTAAAGGAGCAGACCCAGCATGGCCGCGACAGCCAGGGAGACGACGAGGGAGAACAGGAGGGTCTGCGGCGCCCCCAGGCTCAAGCTCTGCTTGAGCCCGGGGACGGGCAGGAGCAGTTCGCCCTTGCGCAGGAAGGCGAAGGTGTAGGCGACGTAGAGGGCGACCGCGCCGGTGGCGAAGTTGACGACGCCGGAGCTGCGGTAGGTGACGACGAGGGCCATGCCGAGCGCGGCGTAGACCGCGCCGCTGCCGAGACCGAGGATCAGGAAGGCCAGGTGTTCGGTCAAAGAGATGGGCGCTTTCTCTTCGAAGGTGCGCAGGGCATCGGGCTCAGCCGAGCAGGTCGACGTTCGACGGCGTGCCCTTGGCGTCGAGGTCGCCGACGAGGACGAAGTTCGCGCAAGGGGCAGGCAGGCCGGGGATCGCCTTGCCGTCGCAGGTCATCGTGGCGCCGTGCGCGAGGGGGACCGGCACGTCCTTCGCCGTGCGGAGCGCCGCGGCGATGGCGTCCTTGGTGGGCTCGCCCTTCAGACCGGCGACCGCCCTGATGAAGCCGAACATGGACTGGAAGCCCGACTGCGCCGCTCCTTCGGTCTTCTGCCCGGGCGCGTACTTCGCCATGACCGCGCGGTAGAGCCTGGACTCGGCGTGGTCGCCGCTGGCGTCGGTCGAGGTCATGAGCTTGGCGCCGTCCATGACGTCGCCCGCCGCCTCGACGGTGGACGAGTCGAGGCAGGGCGTGATCAGCAGCTTGTCGCCCTGGTAGCCGACCGTGCCGAGGCCCTTGAGGGTCGAGGTGCACATGGTGGCGTCGCCGACGACGCCGACGGCTCCGGGCTCACCCTTGAGCCCGGCCGCCACCTGGGAGGTGGCGTCCGGAGTGCCCAGCGGGATCGGCGTGACGGCGATGTCGACGCCAGCGGCCTTGAAGGCGGGCTCACCCATGGCTTTGGCTCCCGCGACGACCGCGGTGTTGTCGGTGACGAAGAGGGTGAAGGACTTGTAGCCGTTCTTGGCGGCGTAGCCGGCCATGCCGGTGAGGATGCCGGGGAAGCCGCCGGTCCAGAAGAACGCCGGGTCGCCCGTCAACTCCGAGCCCGCAGCGCCGTTGTATCCGGTGTAGGAGATTCCGGCTTTGGTGATGATGGGCGCCATCGCGTCGCCCTGGCCGCTGTTGAGGACGACGACTCCGGCGACACCGGCCTCGACCATCTGGTTCGCGCAGCCGGCGGCCGAGGTCGCGTCCTCCTTGCTCTTGCAGATGACGGCCTCGATCGGACGGCCGCTGATGCCGCCCAGGTGCTCGTTCGCGTAGGCGATCGCGGCCTCCGCCGCGATCCGGCCTTCGGGCTGGGAGATCGCCGGCCCGTCTTCGGCGTTGATGATGCCGATCTTGACCGGCGTTCCTTCGGCCTTCCGTCCGGCGAAGGTCCCGTCGGGCGCCTCGGAGAGGGCGGCGTTGTCGGTGGCGACGTCGTTCGCGGCGTCCTCGGCACAGGCGGTCGCGCCCAGAAGGACGGCCGCGACGACGGCCCCGGTGGTGAAGCGGCGCAGGGAGCTGGTGTGCTGCATGGGGGTGGCACCCTTCACGTATGTGACTTAGAACACTAGGTTCACTGGCTGAGGTGAAATTAGACGCTCCATCGCCGCTGTGTCAATGAACGGGCGGGTGCCGAGGGCCGGTTCTGAGGGGTCCGCGGTCAGTGATCGGCGCGGTATCGGCCGCACATGAACAAGTCGATGCTCGACTTCGTGCAGTTCAGCCAGTTGTTGACATCGGACGTCCTTTCGGCGAGATTGGCCGCGACAGCCAGCACGTGCCTTCGAAGGGGGCTGAACCTCTGGAGCGCCGGCTACCGGAGCAACTCCTCCCCAGCGCCACGGATGGGGTCTTCGGGCCATCTGACGATTACCTGCACCCGTGATTGCGTCGATCACTTCAAGCAGCACCACGGCCTGCTGGTCGACGGCATCTTCGGGCGGCCAGCAGCGCAACGCCGACGTCTGGGTGGTCGGCTGCGCCGACAAGATCTCCTACAACTGATCGGCGAAAGCCGCCGAACAGGAACTAATGCCACCAGGTGGTGAGGGCTTCGAGGTGGCGGCGCATGCGGTGGCGGGCCAGGATCTCGTCGCCGTCGAGGAGCGCGCTGAGGACGCGTTCGTGGATGTGCGCGACCTGGGCCGCGGTCTCCTGGGCGGGGAGGGCGGGGATTTGCCCGGCGCTGTGCCGGATCCACAGTTCAGTGAGGATGCGCTGGAAGAGCGTCAGGACGGGGTTGCCCGCGAGTTCGGTGAGTTCGGTGTGGAAAAGGTCGGCGGGGCTCCGGCCGTCGGCCGCAGGCTCGGACGTACGCGCGATCGCGGCGCGCAGCCGGCCGGCCACCTCGGGGTCGGTGCGTCGGGCCATGACCAGCCGGAGCGCGCCGAGTTCGATCGCGTCCCGCACCACCCGCAGGTCCTCACCGGTGACGCCCTGGTAGTCGAGGTACAGCGCCATGGTCTCCACGGTCGCCCCGGGGTCTGGTTCGGCGACGACGAGTCCGCCGCCGGGGCCTCTGCGCGTCCGGGCGACCGAATGGTACTCCAGCAGCCGGACCGCCTCGCGGAACACCGCACGGCTGGCGCCGTAGCGCTCCAGCAGGCCGGCCTCGGACCCCAGGACGGTTCCGGCGGGCAGAGCACCGTCGGAGATCTCGCGGCCCATCTGGTCGGCGAGCACCTCCGCGCGCTTGCCCTCGGGCGGAGGTTCGATCTCCATGGGCCAGACGGCCTCGGTACGGCCGAGCCACTCCTCTACCTTGGCCAGGTGGGCGGTCAGATGAATCTCCGCGAGGCTGGAGTCGCCCGCGATCACCGCGTCGACGATCTGGCCGTGGTCCAGCCGCGCCGTTTCGATGGCAGCCTCGGCCACAGGTCCGCTCGGCACGGTGTACCTGGAGTTGAGCCGGATGAGGATGTCGATGAACAGCCGGAGTGCGGGATTCCCGGACAGCTCGCCGAGCAGCGTGTGAATCGGATCCGACCACCGCTCGGCGGTGTTGTCGTCGTGGGCCGCAGCGCGGAGTCGCGTTACCCCGTCCTCGGTGAGCCGTGCCGCGGCGAGAGCGGCCGCGTGCGGCTCCAGCAGCAGACGGGTGTGCACCACCTGCTCGATCGTGGTGCCCACGTGTCCCAGGTAGATGAGCGCGGCCCGGGTGGGCGCGCTGGTCTCGGGGGCCGTGACGAAGAGGCCGCCTCCCGGTCCTCTGCGCATCGCCGCGACTTGGTGGTGCTCCACCAGTCGCACGGCCTCGCGCAGCACGGACCGGCTCACCCCGAACCGGTCCTGGAGGTGGGGTTCGGCGCCCAGGTTGCGCCCGACGGGCCAGCCCAGGGCGATGACCTCGTTCTCGATCAGGCGGGCGAGCCGGGCCGCGAGCGTCTCGGGACGCATGCCCACCGCCGCCATGATCTGCTCCCTTCCGGGGGTTGAGTGCCCTCAGTTTAGTGGGGAGAGTCCGGTCACCTGCCCGCCTGCCGCTGTGATCCTTCTTATCCGTGTCCCTAATCGTTCGCGTGGCTCGCGGTGCGAAGGGCCGGTCATGGCGCGACAGCGCACGACGCAGTCGTGCAGCAGGGCGCGGCGGTGGTCGTGGTCGGGCAGCGGGATCGTCGGCCTTCGCGGCGTAGAAGGCACTGGCGGGCGACCACGTCCACGCCATGGCGATGATCAGGCCCATCAGGTCGGCGGGGTCGTCCTCGCACACGCGTCCGGCAGCTCGCGCGGCGTCGATGGCGGCGATCTTCGGGCCGTTGGCGGGCTGTTGGCCAGGCGGCCAGTCGGGCGGCGCTCCAGCCGCAGTCGGGTTGCGAGGCACGCCACCACCACTACCTGGCTGGCGCAGAACCCTAAGGTGTCTAACATAGTAAACTATGTTAGACACCTTAGGGCAGACGGCGAGGAGTGGCGCAGTGGGGCTCATTCAGGATCGGGGAATCGAAAGCGGGTCGCGGCTGGATGCGACGCCGTCCCCGCGCGCGGCTGGCGGCACCGTAGGTGGGCGGCCACGGGAGAGGCCCTCGGCGGAGAAGGTCCGGCCGGGGGTGTGGAGCGTTCCGGTGCCGCTGCCCGGTGCGCCCGGGTATGTGCTGGTGTACGTGCTGGAGAGTGACCGGGGGCCGTATCTCGTCGATGCGGGGTGGGATACGCCTGAGGCGCTGGTGGCGCTGGAGGCGGGCCTCGCGGAGATCGGGACTGCGGTGGGCGAGGTCCAGGGCGTGCTCGCGACCCATGCCCACCTCGACCACTTCGGCATCGCGGGGCGGGTGCGCGCGCTCTCGGGCGCCTGGGTCGGGCTGCATCCCGCCGATGTGCCCGTGCTCAGGCACTTCGCGAGCGATCCTGCGGGCCGGGTGGAACGGCTCATGCGCAGGGCGGGGGCACCCGAGGACGCGATTGCGGGAGCCGTGGACAACCTGGGACGCGCCCCTCTCGACCTCCCGATGCCGGACGTCGAGCTGCGCGACGGCGCATGGGCGCCTGTGCCCGGACGACGGCTGCGGACGATCTGGACGCCCGGCCACTCACCGGGCCACCTGTGCTTCTGGGAGGAAGGCCAACGCCTCCTCTTCTCCGGCGACCACGTCCTGCCGCGGATCGTGGCAGGGCTGCCGGAGCCCTCCACGCCGGAGCACGATCCGCTCGGCGACTGCCTCGACTCCCTCGACAAGGTGCGGGACCTGCCGGCCGAGGAGATCCTCGCCGCGCACGAGCACAGGTTCACGGGCCTGCCGGGCAGGGTGGCCGAGATCAAGGAGTTCCACGAGGACCGGATCGCGCGCGCGTTGGCGGCCGTCGGAACCGAGTCCGTGACCGCCTGGGAGGTGGCCGCCGGCGACCTGCGCCGCAGCCGGCCGCTCGCCGACCTGCGTGGCTTCGCGCTGAGTGTCGCCCTGTCGGAGGCGATGGCCTGCCTGAAGCTCCTCGCCCGCCGCGGGCTGGTCGTCGAGCACGGAGGTGCGACGGAACGGTGGTCGAGACCGGGCCTCGGGTAGCGCGGCCCCACCGCTTCGTATGGGTGCCATCAGGCCGTCCCGTCGTGGGGCGGCCTGCTATCCGTGCCAATGCCGAAACCGAACGGCCGGGGACGAAGCCTTCGTCCCCGGCCCGCGGATGCGGAGCGAGGTACTAGCCTCTCCTCGATTCCGAGGTGCCTGGGGTGTGCTCAGGGACGCGGATCAGTCCTTCCTGCGCGACATTCGCGACGAGCCTGCCGGAGCCGTCCGACATCGCGCCCCGGCACAGCGCCCGGCCGCCGCCCGCCCACAGGCCCTCCTGGTCGTAGAACAGCCAGTCGTCGGCCCGGACCGGCCCGTGCAGCCACAGCGTGTGGTCGAGGCTGGCGAACATGATCCGGTCGTCGATGGTCGGCCGGTGCGGGGGCAGCGCGGACGCCAGGAGGAGCAGGTCGGAGGCATAGGCCAGCACACACGTGTGCAGCAGCGGATCGTCCGGCAGCGGGTGCGCGGAGCGGAACCAGAACCGGTGCACGGGAGGATGGCCGCCCTCCGTCGCGGTCCGGCCGGGGCCCGTGGCGAACCGCACTTCGAGCGGCATCTCCCGGTGCATCCGGTCGAACCACTTGCGGGTCTCGGCGTCGGCCAGGGCCAGGGTCTCCTCGGAGGAGACCAGGGTCTCCGGGCCGGGACGCGGCGCCACCGCGGGCTCGTGCCGGTATCCGGGCTCCGGGACGTGGAACGACGCGGTGAGCTGGAAGATCTGCTTGCCGTGCTGGAGGCCGATCGAGCGCCGGGTGCTGAAGCCGGCCCCGTCCCGGGTCGCCTCCACCCGGTAGAGGACGGGCTCGGACGGGTCGCCGGGCCGCAGGAAGTTCGCGTGCACCGAGTGGACCGGACGGTCGGGGGGTACGGTGCGGCCGGCCGCCATCAGCGCCTGGGCCACGACCTCCCCGCCGAACATCCAGGCCGACTCGGTGGGCGTGCCCCGGCCGCGGAACAGGAACTCCTCAAGGCGTTCCAGTCCCAGGATCTCGGTCATGCCCGGTGCCGTGGTCGTCACCGGGGGGCGAAGCGCTGCCCGGCGTCCAGGCGGAGGCACTGGCCGTTGAGCATGGCGTTGTCGACGACCGCGAGGGCGAGCTTGGCGTACTCCTCCGGGCGGCCCATGCGGTGCGGGAAGGCCGCGTCCTTGACCAGGGCCTTGGTGGCCTCGTCCGGGATGGCGGCGGTGGCGCCCGTCGCGAAGAGGCTGGGGGCGATGGCCAGGACCCGGATGCCGAGCGAGCCGAGGTCGCGGGCCATCGTCAGCGCCATGCCCGCGATGCCGGCCTTGGCGGCGGTGTAGGCGACCTGCCCGATCTGGCCCTCGAAAGCGGCGATCGACGACGTCATGATGATGACGCCGCGCTCGTCGTCCTCGGGCTCGTTGCCGCTCATGTGGGACGCGGCGAGCCGGGCGATGTTGAAGCTCGCGACGACGTTCAGGTCGAGGGTCTGCCGGAAGGCGTCGAGGCTGTGCGGGCCCTTGCGCCCCAGGGTGCGCTCGACGGTCCCGCCGCCCGCCGTGGTGACCACGACGTGCAGGCCGCCGAGTTCCGCGACGGCGGCCGCGAAGATGCTTTCAGTGCCCTCAAAGTCGGTGATGTCGACGGGGTGGAACGTCGCCCCGATCTCCTTGGCGACCGTCGCTCCGTCCGAGGAGGGGCGGTCGAGGATGGTGACCGTAGCGCCCTGTGCTGCGAAGAGCTCGGCGGTGGCACGTCCCATGCCGGACGCGCCACCGAAGACCGCGACCTTCTTGTTCTTGATGTCCATGACCTAATCATAGTACTTAGTTCACTATGTTCAGGGCCCGGGGGTGGGTCAGCGCAGCGTCCAGTCCGGCTTGGTGGCCGTGGCCCGGTCGACCTGCGCCATGCCGATGGGGTTGCCGATCTGGGTGTAGGACAGACCGGTGCGCAGGGCCTGGGTGCGTCCGGTGTCCAGGGACTCCCAGATTGCGCGGACGCTCCCCTGGATGGCCGCCGGAGGCTTGGCGGCGATGGCACGGGCGATCTCGTCGCCCCGGGTCCAGAGCCGCTCCTGGTCGACGATCTCGGTGACCAGACCCACCTGGAGCGCGCGGGCGGCCGACATGCGCTCATCGAGCCCGAGCAGGGTCATGCGCAGGACGTCGCTGAGCGGGATGCGGCGGGAGAGGCCGATCGGCTCCAGCGCGGCGGTCATCCCGTAGGTGACGTGCGGGTCGAAGAACGTGGCGTCCTCGGTGCAGATGATGATGTCGGACTCGTTCAGCCAGTAGAACGCGCCGCCGGCGGCCATCCCCTGCACGCAGGCGACCACGGGCTTCCAGACCCGGTTGAGCTTCGGGGACAGCTTCTCGCCCGGGTCGTCCTGGCTCCACAGGTTCGGATGCTGGAAGATGCCCTGCCGGACATCGACCCCGGTGGAGAACGCCCGGTCTCCCGCCGCCCGGAGGACGACGACGTGCACGTCGTCGTCCTCCCGGACGGTCTTCCAGACCGCCGAGAACTCGTCGCACATCGTGTCGTTGAAGCTGTTCAGCGCGTCGGGGCGGTTGATCGTGATGGTGGCGACGTGGTCGGACACCTCGTAGATCAGGGTGGTGAGGTCCATCGGATCTCCGTTTCTCGCGGCGACGTGCGGGTGTCGCCTGGTCTTACGTCAGTGAGCTTGCCGGACGGTGCCCGAAGCGAGCAGTTCCGCCGCGTCGGCGACACCCCACTCGGTGAGCACGGCGGACGAATGGGCTCCGCGCGGCCCCAGATGCCGGGCTGGGGAGGAGGGCGTCTCCGAGAAGCGGGGAGCGGGGGAGGGGACGGGAAAACCGTCGACAGCCGTGTGCGCGGCCCGGGAGCGGAGATGCGGGTCCGAGGGCGCCTCACCCCAGGTGAGGACCGGGGCCGCGCAGGCGTCGCTGTGCTCGAAGCGCTCCGTCCACTCGGCGCGGGTGCGGGTGGCGAAACGGGTCGCGAAGGCGGCGCGCATCTGCGCCCAGCGGTCGCGGTCCCACTGAGCGTCGGCCCATTCTGGGAGGTCGAGGAGACGGACCAGCTCGGCATAGAACTGGGATTCGAGGGCGCCCACCGTGAACCAGCCGCCGTCGGCGGTCTCGTAGATCGAGTAGAAGGGAGTGCCGCCGTCGAGGAGGTTGTCGGCCCTGCGGTCGGTCCATCCGTTGGACTGCCGTTCCGCCCAGATCATCGCGGCGAGGTGGGTGGCGCCGTCGACGATCGCCGCGTCGATGACCTGGCCCCGGCCCGTGGCGCGGGCGGCGTGCATCGCGGCCAGGATACCGACGACGAGGTAGAGGGACCCGCCGCCGAAGTCTCCGACGAGGTTCAGCGGGATGGACGGCGGTCCTTCGGCGGGGCCGATGGCCGCGAGCACGCCGGTCAGGGCGATGTAGTTGAGGTCGTGCCCGGCGGTGCGAGCTCGCGGGCCGGTCTGGCCCCAGCCGGTCATCCGCCCGTAGACCAGCGCGGGGTTGCGCGCGAGGGCGGCCTCAGGCCCGATTCCGAGCCGCTCGGCGACGCCGGGCCGGAAGCCCTCGATCAGGATGTCGGCCTTCTCGGCGAGGCGAAGGACGGCCTCGGCGCCTTCCGGGTGCTTCAAGTCGATCACGACCGATCGGCGGCCGCGGTCGAGGACGTCGGGGAACGCGGGTTCCGTCGGCCTGTCCACACGCACGACGTCGGCGCCCATCTCGGCGAGGAGCATCGCCGCCATCGGCGCAGGGCCTATGCCTTCGAGTTCGAGGACGCGGACACCGGACAGGGGTCCCTCGCTCATCCAAGCCTCCGCAAGATCGAGAACCTAGTAATCATGTGCTGAATCCAGGGGTCTGGAAGCCGGCCGTGTCGCCCGTACGAGGCCGCCATGGGCCACAGCCCCGGTCAAGGTCGGGCCGAGGCGGGAGGCCGGTCCGTACCGTCAGCGGACCGGCCGGGCGTCCACCGCCTGGGCGGGGTCGCCCCGCGGCGGCGGACGGTCAGCGGGGCGCCATCCGGATGGCGCCGTCGAGGCGGATCGTCTCGCCGTTGACATAGGCGTTCTCGATGATGAACTGGGCTGTGTGCGCGTACTCGTCGGTGGTGCCGAAGCGCTGCGGGTTCGGGATCGCCGACGCCAGGGACTGCCGGACGTCCTCGCGGAGCGAGGCGAACAGCGGGGTGTCCATCAAGCCGGGCGCGATGGTGTTCACCCGGACGTTGCGGGAGGCCAGGTCCCGGGCCGCCACGATCGTCATGCCGACGACGCCGCTCTTGGAGGCGCTGTAGGCGATCTGGCCGATCTGGCCCTCGAAGGCGGCGACGGACGCGGTCAGTACGATGGCGCCGCGCTCGCCGTCGACCGGCTCGTTGGCGGCCATCGCGGCGGCGCCCAGCCGCAGCACGTTGTAGGAGCCGATCAGGTTGACCCCGATCACCCGCTCGAATCCGGCCAGGTCACCGGGCTCGCCGTCACGGCCGACCACCCGGATGGCGTTGCCGATCCCCGCGCAGTGCACGAGGGCCCGCAGCGGGCCCGCCTCCCGGGCCGCCGCGATGGCCGCCTGGACCTGCTCGGTGGAGGTGACGTCGGTAGGGACGAACCGCACGTTCTCGCCCAGTTCCTCGGCGACGCCCTGCCCTTGGGAACGGGGCAGATCGGCGATGACGACGTGGGCTCCGGCTTTGGCCAGCCGCTTGACGGTGCCGAGGCCGAGACCTGAAGCGCCGCCGGTCACGAGCGCGCTGATGCTTTCGATGCGCATGTGAGGAACCTCCTGGGAGGGGAAAGGACACGTCCAACATAGACTACTTCGTAAACTATGTGTTGTCCGGCGGTGCGGGATCGGACGTCGGCTGACGGAGTCGTCCGGGGGAATCCTTGGTGTTCGCTTGATTCGGGCATGGGGCGCGTGGTGCTTAGGCTGAGTCATGGCTTCGGAGAGACCGGCCGATGGCGTCGACCCAGACCTGGTGGTCGTCTCAAGAAGGCTGTTCGCGGCTCTCGGATACGACGGCACCAGCGCGGAGATGATTGCCGATGCCGCGGGCGTCGGTGTCGAGGCGATAGCGGCCGCCGGAGGCAAACGCGCCCTCTACGAGGCGGTCATGGAAGGGCTGAGCCAGACCTACCTCAAGCTCTACGAGGAGGCGTTCAGGGACCTTCCCGCTGGTGATCGGGGAAGGCACGAGTGGCTCGACAGGGCCATCGACCTGCATGTGGCGAATCCGGAGCTCGCCTATCTGTGGCAGCATCGCAGTCTGTCCGACGCTCTGGACCTTTCGGACGTCGAGGAGCGCTTCCGGGCTCCGGCACGGCGGCGCCTGCGTGGGCTGTTCGGTCAGGAGTACCCTGACCAGGGCCGGTACGAGATGGTCACCAGCGTCTTCGAGTGGTGCGTCTACGGCTTCGTGGTGGGCGGGATCTTGCATTCCGAGAAGCCGGGCAACCCGAAGGACCCGCGGGAGGTCACGCGGTTCCGCTCGTACATGCACCACCTTCTGGACCTGGTGATCCAGGACCGGGACGCCAGGCGGGCGCCCTGAATCCGCCCGTGACGTGACTCAGCCCGTTGACGTGCCGGTCCGCACCGGCCCCGCCTGGAGGCCGACGAAGCGGCGCACCTGCTGCCAGGCAAGTTCCGCCTGCCGGTCAGGGGGGATCTGCGCCGTCTCCCTGGCCCATGATCGGACGAGTTCCGTCACCCCACCGAGGATGAAGGCGGAGAGCGCCCGGTGATCCTCCGCGGTGAGCTCGTCCCTCCGCTCCTGGATCAGTCGCGTGGCCAGCTCTCCGCAGGCCGGCGCCAACTGCTCGCGCCACAGGTCGATCACGGCCCCGAAGAGGGTGCTCCCGCGCAGATGCTCGTGATGGGCGCTGCGCTCGGCCACCAGGCGGGTGATGGAGGACAGCACGATCGGGACGCCGTCGATCTCCTCGGTCCGGGTGTCGAGCGCCTGCAGCAGATCGCCGCGCAGCGCCGCGATGATCGCTGTATCGCGGTCCTTGAAGTGCTCATAGAAGGCCTGCCTGCTCACCCCGGCCGTCTTGATCAGCTCGGTCACCGAGATCGTGTCGACCGGCCGTTCCGTGACCAGTTCCAGCGCGGTGCGCTCGATGATCCCCCGGACCCGGACAGCCCGCGGATCGGTGCTGCTGCTGCGCCGCGGCATGGAACTCCTGTCGTAGACATCGTTCTTATAAGCGTAGCGTTGATTTCGTAGACGAATGTCCTCAAAATCGGCACAGGCTGGCCCGCGGGATCGTCGCTCGGGGCGCCTGCCTGGCGCAACTCCGTGCTGGGCGAGGTGCTGGCTGTCCGACGGCCGTCGAGGAAGTGCTCGATCGCCCCTGTCATCGGCAATGAAAGGCAACTTAGATAACTTTGTCTCCACCGCAAGTCGGCTGACGAGGAGAGTCCATGAAGCTGAAGGGCAAGGTCGCGCTGATCACGGGCGCGTCATCAGGGATCGGGGCGGCCACCGCCGTGCTCTTGGCCCGAGAGGGAGTGGCCGTCGCGGCGGCGGCGCGGCGCGCCGACCGGCTCGCGCAGCTCGGCGAGCAGGTCGCGGCGGAGGGCGGCACTCTGCTGCCGCTCGAGCTGGACGTCACCGACGAGGAGAGCCGCTCCGATGCGCTGGCCCGAACCGTCGACGAGCTCGGCGTACCCGACATCGTCGTCAACAACGCCGGGGTGATGCTGCTCGGCCCGGTCCTCCGCGCGGACCCGGCCGACTGGCGGCGCATGATCGAGACCAACGTGCTCGGCCTCATGTACCTCAGCCAGAGCGCGTTCCGGCTGATGGCCGAGCGGCGTTCCGGCGACATCGTCCAGGTGTCGTCCGTCGCCGGGCGCAGCGCCGCCGCAGGATCGGCGGCCTACAACGCCTCGAAATGGGCGGTCAACGGGTTCAGCGAGGGCCTTCGGCAGGAAGCACTGCGCTACGGCGTACGGGTGAGCGTCGTGGAGCCGGGCATCGTCCAGACCGAGCTGCCCGACCACATCCCCGACGACCGTACGCGTGCACGCGTCCAGGAGGCTTACACCGCCCTCACCCCGTTGACCGCCGAAGACGTCGCCGAGGCGATCGTCTACGCCGTGAGTCGGCCTCCGCATGTCGCGGTGGGCGAGCTCCTGATCCGTCCGGCGGAGCAGCTGTGACGGGCGTGCGGGCCACCCGGCCGCGGCCCGAGGTGCTGCGCATCGAGCTCGACCGGCCCGATCGCCTCAACGCTCTCGACGTGGACATGGTGGACGCGCTGCACGCGGCGCTCAAAAGTGCGGCCGGCGATCCGGAGTGCCGGGTCGTGGTCCTCACCGGCGCGGGCCGCGGGTTCTGCGCCGGCCTTGACCTTGACGGCTATGGCACGCCGTCGGCATCTGAGGGCAAAGGGGCCGTTCAGTCGGGCCTGATGGTGCAGCGCCACATCTCTGGGCTGGTCCAGCGCATGAGGCGACTGCCGCAACCGATCATCGCCGCGGTGAACGGAGCGGCCGCGGGCGGAGGGTTCGCCCTGGTCTGCGCGGCGGACCTCAGGATCGCCGCACGGAGCGCGGTCTTCGCGGTCTCCTTCATCAAAGTCGGCTTCTCGGGCTGCGACATCGGGACGTCCTGGATGCTGCCCCGGCTGGTGGGGGCGGGCAGGGCGCACGAGCTCATGATGACCGCGAGACGCTTCGACGCCGAGGCCGTCCGCATCGGCCTGCTCGCCGATGCAGTGCCGGACGATGAGCTCCAACGGCGCGTCGACAAGGCGGTCGAGGATCTGCTGGCCGCGCCCCCGCTGTCGCTCTCGCTCACCAAGCAAGGGATGTGGGCCGCGCTGGAGATCCCGTCGTTCGACGTCGCCGTGGAACTGGAGAACCGCCAGCAGGTCCTGACGATGCTCACCGCCGACCAGGGCGAGGCCATGGCGGCCTACCGGGAACGGAGGAGCCCGGAATACCGGGACACGTGAGGGCCGGGTGCCGTCCCGGAGCAGCGGGACGGCACCTTTCCGGTCAGCTCAATCGGAGTAGCTCGGCGTAGTTCGGTTCGCCGGTGTGCGCGAGCAGGCCGCCGTCAACGACCAGGTTCTGCCCGGTGATGTAGCTCGCCTCGGACG
The DNA here is from genome assembly GCF_003751225.1 of Actinocorallia herbida. Classification (NCBI taxonomy): domain Bacteria; kingdom Bacillati; phylum Actinomycetota; class Actinomycetes; order Streptosporangiales; family Thermomonosporaceae; genus Actinocorallia; species Actinocorallia herbida. Next base: position 5,996,156 of record NZ_RJKE01000001.1, on the reverse strand, counting down.
AGGCGAGGAAGGAGACGGCGGCGGCGACCTCGGGGGAGAGGCCGGCACGGCCCATCGGGATGTTCCGCCGGAAGACCTTGACCATCGCGGGGGCCTCGAAGGCGCTGCCCGGCCCCGGCTTGCTGTTGATGGGTCCGGGAGCGACCGCGTTGACCCTGACGCCGTCCGCGGCGTAGTCCACCGCCATCTGCCGGGTCAGGTTGACGACCGCGCCCTTGGCCGCGCCGTAGGCGGCGAAGCCGTAGTTGCCGCCCAGGCCGGACGTCGAAGTGGTGTTGACGATCGTGCCCCTGGTCGCGATGAGGTGGGGCAGGGCCGCCCGCGAGCAGTAGAAGACTCCGTGGAGATCGATGCCCAGGACCCGATGCCAGGCCTCGTCTGTCAGGTCGCCTACCCGGGCGACGTTGCCGATGCCCGCGTTGTTGACCAGAACGTCGAGGCGGCCGGTGATCCGTACGGCGGCGTCGATCAGGGCATCGACCTTCTCCCGGTCGGACACGTCGACCGGGAGTGATGTCGCCCGGCTTCCGAGATCCTCCGTGACCTCTTTCAGCCTGGTCTCGTCGAGGTCGGCGAGCACCGTGTGTGCGCCCTCGGCGTGGAAGCGCCGTGCAATGGCCTCACCTATGCCGTTCGCGGCTCCGGTGACGATGACCGTCTTGCCCTCGTGACGCGTGACGTCCATGTCTTCTCCAGCGGTTATGCGTAGTGTGGAACGCATATTACTGGCAGGATCCGCCATAAATCGCGTCAGGGGGTCAGGCCCGACAGGGCCCTCGCGCAGGCAGTGCGGATCATCTCGTCCAGAGCAGGGCCGCGCTCGCCGGCGTTCCGCCATGCGTAGTCGCGCAGTGCGATGTCCAGGGCGGCGGCAAGCATGGCCCCCTCCACTTTGACTTCGAGCACCTCGGGGTCGCGTCCTGAGCGGTTCGCCAGCGCCGTGGCGATCGCGGGAACCGCTTCGCTCGTGGCCCGTGCCCAGACGGCGCGGAGAGAGGGCTCGTCGCGTGCCAGGCGCACCAGGTCGATGGTGAACAGGATCGCTGTTTGGCCTGTGGCGACGAGCCAGGAGGTGTCCGTGAGGACCTCGGCGAGCGGCGCCTCCGCCGACGCCTGCGCCAGATGGTCGGAGAACTTGCCGATCCCGAGCGTGAACAGCGGGGTCGCGCAGTCCTCCTTCGTCGCGAAGTGGCGCCAAAGAGTGCGCTGCGAGATGCCGGCCGCCTCCGCGATCTCCCCGACGGAGGTCGCCTCTACGCCCTGCCTCATGAACAGCCGGACTGCGGCTTCGGCCACCCGTAGCCGCACCGCCTCCTTGTCTGCCTCCGTCAGCCGGGGCCTTCCCGCCATTCTCAACCTCCAATTTATTGCTGAGTGTGCCAGAAATAGGAAAGAGATCAAGGTCCGGGGTAGGTATCGCGAAGTTGCATCAGCCCGGCGACGTCCTGGACCGGGTTGCCCGGCGTTCACGCCGGGGCCGAGCGTTCTAGGACGGGTCCGGTGGCGCGGAGCCGAAGCCGGTTGCCGCGCGGTTCAGGCAATCGCGAACATGCCGCAGGTAGGTGTCGAAGGGCTCGTCGGGCTGCCAGGCATGGTAGGCCGTGGACACGGCCGCGGAGGCGAGGTTGAGCTGAAGGGCCGTGGTGAGCTCTTCGCCGAGGCGGGTGCGGGAAGCGGCCCAGCGGCGCAGGTCGCCGCGGAACTGTTCGCTGAGGTCCTGGCTGGACTGCGCCAGGGCGGGGGAGTTGGCCTTCAGGCGGCGTTGGAGCGGCATGCGGTCGGCGAGGCGCTCGTTGAAGCCGATCATGATCGCGGTGAGCGACGCCCACAGGGGTTCGTCGGTGGGGCGGGTCTCCATGAGCGCTTGCCAGTCGGCGCGTTCTTCGGGGTCCTGGTCGAAGACGACGGCTTCCTTGCTCGCGAAGTAGTTGAAGAACGTCGCCCGGGAGACGTTCGCCGCGGCGGCGATCTGCTCGACGCTCACAGCCTCGTATCCGTGTGCGTCGAACAGGTGTAGGGCGGCGGCACGGATGGCGCGCCAGGCCTCCAGCTTCTTGCGTTCGCGCAGGCTCATCGATCTCCCTTCGCGGCCAGTCTATCTGCTTTGGACGGAGTCGATTTTTAGACTAGATCTAATATTCGGTTAGGGTGGTGTCAGGCGTTCCGCAGGCTACGCGCGGTCGCCGATTCCAGCGCGTTCCGTCGTTCAAGGGGACACATCATGAGCAAGGTCTGGTTCATCACCGGCACCTCCCGCGGCTTCGGCCGCACCTTCACCGAGGCCGCCCTCGAGCGCGGCGACAAGGTCGCGGCGACCGCCCGCGATACCTCCACCCTCGACGATCTGGCCGCCAAGTACGGCGAGGCGATCCTGCCGCTGCCGCTCGACGTCACCGACAAGGCCGCCGTCGGTGCGGCGGTGAAGGCCGCGCACGAGCGGTTCGGCCGCCTGGACGTCGTGGTCAACAATGCCGGCTACGGTCTGTTCGGCATGATCGAGGAGCTGACGGAAGAACAGCTCCGCGCCCAGGTCGAGACCAACCTCTTCGGTGCGTTCTGGGTCACCCAGGCCGTCCTGCCGATCCTGCGCGCCCAGGGCAGCGGCCACATCGTGCAGATCTCCACCATCGGCGGCATCGGCGCCTTCCCCTCACTCGGCGGCTACCACGCCAGCAAGTGGGCCCTGGAAGGCTTCTCCGAATCCCTCGCCCAAGAGGTCGCCTCCCATGGCATCAAGGTGACCCTCGTCGAGCCCGGCGGCTTCGCCACCGACTGGGCCGGCTCCTCCGCCGTACATGCCGCGCCCAACCCCGCCTACGACCACATCCGCCAGGCCATGGCCGCCCGCAGCGGCGACGCCCAGTACGGAGACCCCGCCGCCGCCGGCCCCGCCCTCCTGGAGATCGTCGACGCCGAGAACCCGCCCCTGCGCGTGCTGTTCGGCTCCCAGCCCACCGCCATCGTCAAGCACCTCTACGCCCAGCGCCTGCAGACCTGGTCCGACTGGGAACACGTCTCCCACGCCGCCCAGGGCTGAACGCCGCCGAGTCAGCCTATGCGAGTGAGCTAGGCTCGCGGCCGTCTCGACAGGTGCGGTACCGGCTCTGGTGCCGCACCTAGGTCTCCTTTCTCGCCGCAGCATGAGAGTGCGGCTCTGGTCGGGTATGACCTCGGTGATCGGGCCGAGTGAGCGGGACGCGTTCTTCGTCCGGTCACCGGTTCGAAGGCCGTGCCTCGACGGCAGAGCAGACACGGCGAGGCAGTCATAGACGTTCCGCGTGGGTTCCTACCACGGCGGTGGGCCGGATTCGAGCCCCTCGCCGCCGCTCCATCACAGCGAGGGCGCTCGGATTCGGCATGGCGCCGAGGAATGTCTCGCCCTTCTCTGACGCGGCTGTCGTGGCCATGCGGAAACGGATCACCGTTGTCCTGGCTGGCTGAGGCATGACTCAGAGTTTCAGCGGAGAGCGCGTGCCGGTGGCCTTGAGAGTCGAGATCACTTTTGAGAGGACGGGGTCGTCCACTCCTTGGCCGGGCCCGGGGGAAGCCCAGGCGACGCCCGCTTCGACCCGCACCGAGGGTTCGTCGAGGGGGACCAGGGCGACCCGGGACCGGCTGAAGATCCGCCGGCTCAGGGAGTTCAACGACACCACCGTGACGTCGCGCGAGCGTCCGATGAGGGCCGCGATCTGCACGATGTCCGTGTGCGGCAGTTCGCGGATCCTCTTGGCCCCCGCTCGGGCGAGGTGACGGCGGAACTCCGCCATGACGAGCGGCTGGACCTTCGAGGAGGTCACCAGGATCTGCCGGTCCGCGATATCGGCGATCTTGAGGCTCGGCCGTTTCGCCAGTTCGTCGTCGCCGCGCAAAGCGACGCCGAAGCGGTATTCGGCGAGCTTGACCGACTCCAGGCCGGGGTCACCCGGAGGAAGGTGCACTACGGCGAGGTCGAGTTTCCGGTCCGTCAACTGCTGGAGCAGAGCCGCCGAAGGCTCCAGGACGATCGTGGGCTCGACGTCGTCCTCGGCCTCCCGAGCGATGCCGAGGACGAGATCCAGAACCTGGGGAGGAGCGAGAGGGGTCGCTCCGATCCGGAGCGGCTGCCGAAGTGACGCACCCTGGGATGGGCCGAGACGGCGCAAGGCATCGAAGCGCCCGAGAAGATCTCGAGCGGGTTCGAGGAACTTCTGCCCGAACCCGGTGAGCTCCACCTGGTGATAACGCCGGTCGAAAAGATCGGCGCCCAGTTCCCGCTCCAGGTCGCGAATATGGCGGCTCAGGGGAGAGGGGGTGATGTGGAGCCGCTCCGCCGCGCGGCCGAAGTGAAGTTCCTCGGCCACAGCCACGAAATAGCGGACGTGCTGTATCTCCATTGTTCCCCAGAGTACTCGTCGTGTTCGAAGATCGAGTCCTCGGTCGCGCCGCAGGTCGCTCCTGATCATCGGCTCTGTCGCGGCCGACGTGCCGCCCAGCCATAACCTAGCAAACTAGGTTTGCCCGCTCGGGATCGAGATATCACGGGCCGTCTACCCGGCATGGATTCCGGCCCGACCGACGGAGCCAAGCCTCAAGCGCCGGATTCGGGGGGAACCGGCCATGTCAGCAGGGCGGCCGCCGCGTCGAAGGCGCCGTCCGGATGACCGCTTTCACAAGATCAGGGAACGCCGTCGGGTCCACGCTCGTCCCCTCGGAACTATTGATCGGCGGCCGGTGGCGACCGGCCTCCGACGGTGCGAGATTCGAGGTCCGCGACCCCGCCACCGATCTTCCGATCGCGGGGGTTGCGGACGCCTCTCCAGCAGACGGCCTTCTGGCCCTCGAAGCCGCTGAGGACGCTGCCGCAGACTGGCGTGCGGTCCCACCGATCGAGCGCGGGGAGCTTCTTCGACGCGTGTTCGAGACCATCACCGAGCGCAGGGAGGAATTTGCGCTCGTCCTGTCCACGGAGATGGGCAAACCGATGGAGGAAGCACGGGGAGAGGTGAGATACGGGGCCGAGTTCCTCCGCTGGTTCAGCGGGGAGGCCGTCCGGGTGCACGGCCGTTACTCGGTTGCCCCTGACGGTGCCAGCCGACACCTCGTGCATCGGAAACCCGTAGGCCCGTGCCTGCTCATCACTCCGTGGAACTTCCCCCTTGCCATGATCACCCGCAAGGTCGGACCGGCTCTCGCGGCCGGCTGCACCGTGGTGCTGAAACCGTCGGAGCTGACTCCGCTGTCCGCCCTGCTGACTGCCGAGGTGTTCCAGGCCGCCGGGCTGCCGCCCGGCGTGCTGAATGTGATTACCACCACCAAGGCGGCCTCGGTGGTGACGCCGCTGCTGCGTAGCCACCGCCTGCGCAAGATCTCTTTCACTGGTTCGACCGAGGTCGGGCGCCGGCTCCTGGCGGACAGCGCGGGCACGGTTCTGCGGACCTCGATGGAACTCGGCGGTGATGCGCCGTTCCTCGTCTTCGAGGACGCCGACATCGAAGCGGCCGTGGATGGTGCCATGATCGCCAAAATGCGGAACATGGGCGAGGCGTGCACTGCGGCGAACCGTTTCCTGGTACACGAGAAGGTCGCCGAAGAGTTCGCTGCCGCTCTTGCCATGCGAATGGGCGCGCTCACCGTCGGCCCTGCCGCGGACGAAGGATCCGAGGTAGGACCGCTGATCGATGCGCGAAGCAGAGACAAGGTGCACGGGCTCGTCACAGACGCGTTGGACAGGGGCGCGCGTCTGGTGACCGGCGGTGGACCCCTACCGGGTCCCGGGCACTTCTACGCGCCGACGGTGCTGTGCGGCATCCCGGCCGACGCCCGCCTCATGACTGAGGAGATCTTCGGCCCCGTCGCGCCCATCCTCACCTTCCGTGACGAGCGTGAGGCGATCCGGCTCGCGAACGCCACGCCCTACGGGCTCGCGGCGTACGCCTACACCCGAGATCTGGGACGGGTAACGCGCCTCACCGAGGAACTTGAAACGGGGATGCTCGCCATCAATTCGGGTCTGCTCTCGGACGCGGCGGCTCCTTTCGGCGGCGTCAAGCAGTCCGGGCTCGGGCGCGAGGGGGGCGCGGAAGGGATCGCCGAGTACCTGGAGACGACTTATGTCAGGCTGCCGGGCCCGGTGAGCTGACACATGCGACGCCGCCCGTGGGCGGCGTGCTCGAACCGTGGGCGGGCCTTCGTCTGGGACTGCGAAAGCCCACCCACGTGTGACGGCAGCATGGACCACTGTGGCACCGGTCCTCACCAGGAAAGATCAATCAATAGAGTGTACTCTTAGTGCGATCAGGGTGATTGAAGCGCGGAAATGTGGCTCATTTAGAGTCCTCTTTGGCCTGAGGGTCGACTCCCGGTAGCCCGGTGCCGGGCTCTTCCCGGCGGCCGATCCGCCAGTTCGCTCGTCGCTTTACCGCAGGAGGAACAATGAAGTACACCAAGCTCGGCTCGACCGGCCTGGACATCTCCGCGATCGCCGCCGGTGCCATGACCTTCGGCATACCTGGAGTCGGCTATCCCGAGTGGACGCTCGACGAAGAGGCTTCACGCCCGCTGATCAAGCTGGCCCTGGATGCGGGAATCACCTTCTTCGACACCTCCAATTCGTATTCACTCGGCACCAGCGAGGAGATCCTCGGGCGTGCCCTTGCCGACTACGCCGATCGCGACCGGATCGTCATCGCCACCAAGGTCTATGGCCGCATGCATGACGGCCCCAACGGCCAAGGTCTGTCCCGCAAAGTGATCCTCACCGAGGTCGATCACAGCCTGCGGCGTCTGGGAACCGACTACATCGACCTCTACCAGATTCACCGATTCGATTCGCGCACCCCGCTCGAGGAGACCCTGGAGGCGCTGCACGACGTCGTCAAGGCAGGCAAGGTCCGCTACCTCGGTGCCTCCTCGATGTACGCGTGGCAGTTCGCCAAGGCGCTGTTCCTTCAGCAGGCCAACGGCTGGAGCCGTTTCGTCAGCATGCAGCCTCATTACAACCTCATCAATCGTGAGGAAGAGCGGGAAATGCTCCCCCTGTGCGCCGACCAGGGCATCGGCGTGCTTCCGTGGAGCCCGCTCGCGCGAGGACGGCTCACCCGGGACTGGGATGAGCAGACAGACCGCTCCCGCCGCGACGGGTTCGCCCAACACCTCTATTCCGCGACGGACGTCGCCGATCGGGCGGTCGCAGACGCCGTCGGCTCCGTTGCCGAAGCGCGCGGAGTGCCGCGAGCCCAGATAGCCCTGGCCTGGGTCAGCAAGCACCCGGCCGTCGGTGCCCCCATCGTCGGCTTCTCGAAGCCCTACCAACTCGAGGACGCCATCGCCTCCCTCGACATCACCCTCACCGACGAGGAGATCACCCTCCTGGAGGCGCCTTACGTCCCGCACCCGGTCGTCGGCTTCGGATGACCGGAGCACAGGGTGTCGAAGGTTTCTTCGGGGAGCGGTGCCGTGTTCGTTGAGGTTGGCGGCAGAGCGGCTGGTGTCCTGTGCCCGGTTGCGGGCGAGAGGGCTCATAGGGGGTGTCGCCCCGGTGTCGATGCGTCTGTGTCCAGCATGCAAGCTTGGTCTGAGCGGGCGTACGTCTTCCACGCTGCTCAGGGATGAGTGTCGGCGGCTTGCCGTGCATGGGCCAACGAGCTCGCAGTCGGCTCGGTAGGTGCGGCGCCGCACCTACCGTCGCTTCTTCGTCACGTTGGTCGAGTCGCGCAGGACGAGTTCTCCGTCAGGGATGGTCGGTGCATTCTCGGGGGGTGTCCTATTGAGGTGCGCCATGATCGTCGAGACGAGTGCGGGAACGAAGGCGGAGGGGTCGATGCGGACGGTGGTGAGCGGCGGGCACGAGAGCCCCGCTGCAGCGATGTCGTCCGCGCCGATGACAGCCAGGTCTTCGGGGACGGTGACTCCGGAAGCGCGTGCGGCCTGCAGGAGTGCGAGGGCGACCTCGTCGTTGTAAGCGGCGACGGCGGTGACCTCGGCGGAACGCCAGGCTCGCAGCGACCGCTCGGCTTCTGTTCCGGGCTGTGCGCCGAGGGCGAGCGGCGAGGGCAGGCCGTAGCCCGCGCACACCTGCTGGACCCCGCGCAGTCGCGATTCGGCGAACGTGAACAAGGATGTGTCGGGCACCGTGGCGTACCCGAGACGGGTGTGGCCGGTCTGGATGAGGTGCTCGGCCTGTATCCGGCCGATCATCTCCTGATAGGAGTGCGGCGTCCGGCTGTCATCGCCGAGGCCGAACGTCATATGCGCGATGCCGGCGGCGTCGAGCGCCGCCGAGTCGTCATCGTCGAGGTCATCGACGGTGATGACCAAGGCAGGGGTGACGCTCCTCCACAGGTCGGACAGGTGGCGGTTGGATGTGGCGCGCGGGTGCAGAAGGTAGGTCAGCCCGTGTTCGGCAAGTGCCACGGAGATCGCGTCCATGGCCTGGGCGACGGCCTCGCCCGTGGACCAGTTCGGCATCAGGAACAGGATGATGTCTGAACGGCCTCTGCGCAGCGCCCGCGCTGTGGCCGAGGGCTGGTAGCTCAGCTTTCGGGCGGCGGCGATGACACGTTGGCGGGTGGTTTCCGGGATGGTCTGCCCCGGCGTTTTGTTGAGCACGAAGCTGACGGTCGAGCGCGACACCCCTGCCTCACGGGCGACGTCCGCAATGGTGACGCGCTTGCTCGGCGTCGATTGGCGGGGCATTGCTGGCTCCTGGGTCGTGACACGCGCCGTCCGGCACCGCACCACGATAACGCTCCGGTCGTACCTGTTGACAAAAGACCTATCGGGGTGGGATTGTCCTGGGCACGCTAAATCGATTTAGTGCAAGCATCCCCTGCTCAGTAAGCGGAGAACCCCATGTCCCACCCCGATGGACTCTCCACGCCCGCGCACCGCGAGGCCGAGGGCGCTCAAGACCCGCCCGTCCCGATCAAGGGCCTGCGCCGCCTGATGGGCTGGATCATCCCCGCCAACCTGGGGGTCTTCCTCCTGTGGGGAGCGATCCCCGGCGTTCTGCTGCCGCAGCAGATCACCGTCTTGTTCGGCGAGGATGACAAGGTCGGCGACCTAGCCCTGGTCGCGACTATCGGCGCCCTCGCGGCGATGATTGCCCAGCCCATCGCCGGTCAGGTCTCCGACCGGACGCGCTCGCGGCTCGGCCGCCGGGCGCCGTGGATGGTCCTCGGCGCGCTCGCCGGAGGACTGGCACTTGTCGGGCTGGCCTTCGCCGACTCGCTCGTCGGAGTGGCGATCGCCTGGATGCTCGTCCAGATCTGCTTCAACTTCGCGCAGGGCCCGCTGAGCGCGGTCCTGCCCGACCGGGTCCCGGTCGCGCGCCGCGGCACCTTCGCCGCGCTGACCGGGATCGGCGTGATGTTCGGCGCGCTCGGCGGGCAGATCCTGGGATCGCTGTTCTTCGACAGCGTCACCGCCGGCTACCTCGTCTTCGCCGCGGTCCCGCTGATCGCCCTCGGCCTCTTCACCCTGTTCAACCCCGATCAGCCCAGCACCGAGGCGGCCCCAGAGCTGTTCCGGCTGCGTGACTTCCTGGCCGCGTTCTGGGTCAGCCCGGTCCGGCACCCCGACTTCGCCTGGGCCTTCCTCGGGCGCCTGCTCCTCTACACCGGGTACTTCTCGGTGACCGGATACCAGCTCTTCCTGCTGACCGACTACTTTGACGTCGCCGAGCCCGAGTCGAGGATCCCGATGCTCGGTGCGATCAGCCTCGCCGGAATCCTGATCGCCACCGCGATCTCCGGACCGCTGTCGGATCGCGCGGGACGCCGCAAGCCGTTCGTGTTCGGCTCCGCGATGATCACAGGGCTGGCACTCCTGCTGCCCTGGATATGGCCCGACGTGACGGCCTGGACGCTGATGACATTCGTCTGCGGCTTCGGATTCGGGATGTTCCAAGCGGTCGACACCGCGCTGATGAGCGAGGTCCTGCCTTCCGCGAAGTCGTTCGCCAAGGACCTCGGCGTGGTCAACATCGCCGCCACCTTGCCCCAGACGCTCGCCCCCGGGGTCGCCGGAGCGATCGTTCTCTCGTTCGGCTACGCCGGGTTGTTCCCCGTGGGAATCGCCTTGAGCGTGCTCGGCGCCCTGGCGGTCTGGCCGATCAAGGCGGTGCGGTGATGGCGGCCCCCATGCGGCACGGGCGACTTCGGCGCGTGCTCGTCTGGACGGGCGCGGTGCTCGGCGTCCTCGTCCTCACCGTCGCGGCCCTGGCGTGGTGGTTCGTGTGGGTGCCGACGCCGGACAAGCCCGTTCTGGCGGTCAGGGAGACGAGCGCGTCCATCACCGTCGACGGCAGGCAGCGTCGCTACGTCACGGTTGTCCCCGACTCGCTTCCGGACGGCGCCCCGCTGTGGGTGGTGCTGCACGGGGCGAACAACACGGTCCCGCAGATCCGCGCCTTCACCGGTTACCGCCTGGAGGAACTGGCAGTTGAGAAGGGTTTCGCCGTGGTCTACGCCGAAGGCTACGAGAAGACGTGGCACGACTGCCGCACGGCTACTCCCTACCCCGCCAGGCGTGAGGGCGTCAACGACGTGCACTTCGTCGAGGAACTCGTGGCGACGGTGACGTCCCAGAACCGCCTGGACGCCTCGCGGGTCTACGGCTTCGGCTACTCCAACGGCTCCCACATGCTCTTCCGGATGATCGCGGAGAGCCCGGGGACGTTCGCGGGGATCGTCGCCAACGCCGCCGAGCTCCCCGCTGACGGCAACAACGAATGCACCCCGTGGAACACGCCGGTCCCCGTCATGCTCGTGGAGGGCACCGGCGACCCGGTCAGCCCCTACGACGGAGGAAAGGCCGGCGCGTTCGGGCAGAATCTGGGCCTTGTGCGCTCCGCCGAGGAGAGCGCACTGCTGCTGGCCGGAGTCAACCGGGTCACCGACGGCCCGGTCCGCACGCTCGTCGGTGGAGATCCCGGCGAGGACGGTTCGGTGACGCTCACCGAGTACGGAGCCGGAACCGCGCACCCGGTGCGCCTGTACACCGTCCGAGGCGGCGGCCATATCGTGCCGAATTCGGTCGCCCGGATGCCGCGCATCATGGGCGGCTCCACCGAGCACCTCGACTCCCCACAGGCCGCCGTCGACTTCTTCGAGGGACTTCCCTCCGACAGCCGGACACGAGAAGGATCATGAGCATCCACCACGACACCGACCAGACCCAGGACCCGATGGCGGCGCAGGCCAGACGCATCGTGCAGGCGCTCGATCCCGCCGCGCGGGTGCGGCTCCTGTCGGGCGCGGGCATGTGGTCGACTGAGGAAGCGCCCGGCGCGCCCGCCGTCGTGCTCGCGAACGGGCCGAACGGTGTGGGCAAACAGGTCGCCGACGCCGACCACGTGGGCATCGGCGAGACCGTGCCCGCCACGTGCTTCCCCGCCGGCGCGGCGCTCGGCTCGACCTGGGACGAGGAGCTGCTCGAAGAGGTCGGCGCGGCGATGGGTCGCGAGGCGCGCGCCGAGGGGGTGGGCGTCCTGCTCGGTCCCGGGCTGAACATCAAACGGCACCCGGGCGGAGGGCGCACGTTCGAGTACCTCTCCGAAGACCCGTTCCTCGCCGGGAAGGCGGCGGCGGCACTGGTACGGGGTGTGCAGTCCGAGGGGGTCGGCGCGTCGGTGAAGCACTTCGCCGGCAACAGCCAGGAGACCTCGCGGATGCGCCTGGACTCGGTGATCGACGAGCGCACCCTGCGGGAGGTCTACCTCGCCGGGTTCGAGATCGCCGTGCGCGAGGGGAGGCCGTGGACGGTCATGACCTCTTACAACCTGCTCAACGGCGAGCACACCGGCGAATCGCGTCACCTGCTCGCCGAGATCCTCCGTGGCGAGTGGAGCTTCGACGGCCTGGTCATGTCCGACTGGATGGCGGTTTTCGACCGCGTCGCCGGAGTCAGGGCCGGGCTCGACCTGGAGATGCCCGGAGGCCGTGGCGCCTGGGACGCGCGGGTGCTGCGCGCCGTCGACCTCGGCGAACTCTCCCAGGACGACGTCGACAGGTCCGCCGCACGGGTCGTCGCCCTCTCGCTGCGCGCGGAGCAGGCCCGGGCCGAAGCCGGCCCCGCCGCCGTGGACCGGGACGCCCACCACGCGCTCACCCGACGGGCCGCGGCGGCTGGCACCGTCCTGCTCACCAACGACGGCCTGCTCCCGTTGTCCGCGCTTGGCCGCGTCGCGGTGATCGGAGCCGCCGCCGAACACCCCCGGTTCCAGGGCGTGGGCAGCTCACGCGTCAACCCCTGGCGCACCGAGACCTTGCTCGCCGCGCTGCGCGACCGGTTGCCCGAACTCGCCTACACGCCCGGCTACGATCCGGTCACCGGGACGTCATCGGGGGAGCAGCGGCAGGCGGCCGTGGCCGAGGCGTCGTCCGCCGACGCGGTCGTCCTGGTGCTGGGCGTGCCGGCCGGTCTTGAGGCCGAAGGTGTGGACCGCACCGATCTGGCCTTCCCCTCCGACCTGAACGATCTCGTAGGCGCCGTCGTCGCCGCCAACCCCCGCACGGCCGTCGTGCTCGTCAACGGGGCGCCGTTCGAGCTGCCCTGGGCCGACGAGCCCGCGGCCCTCATCGAGGCATACCTGGGCGGGCAGGCGGCGGGCGCCGCGATCGCCGACGTCCTGCTCGGAGACTCCGAACCGGGCGGCAGACTCGCCGAAAGCCTCCCGGTCCGGGCCGCCGACCTGGCCGCCTCCGCCGGATTCCCGACCACGGCTCCCACCCAGGCCCTGTACCGCGAGACGTCCAATGTGGGCTACCGCTTCCACGACACCTGGGACGTCGCGCCCAGGTTCCCCTTCGGCCACGGGCTGACCTACACCTCGTTCTCGTACGGCACACCGCACGTCACCGGGGAGGGTACCGACCTTGTCGTCACCGTGCCGGTCACCAACACCGGCGCGCGGGCGGGATCGGAGGTTGTGCAGCTCTACGTCCACGACACCGAGTCCACCGTGCACCGGCCCGCGCAGGAGCTCAAGGGATTCGCACGGGTGAGGCTGGCCCCCGGACAGTCGTGCGACGCCGAACTCCGGCTGGACCGCCGCTCCTTCGCCGTCTACGACGTTGCCACGGGATCCTGGCTCGTGGAGACGGGCGGTTTCGAACTGCGCGTCGGCGCCTCCTCGCGCGACATCCGGGCGAGCATCACCGTGCACGTCGAGTCGGACGACGTCATCACGCCCGTACCCGCGCCTTCGGGGCCCGTCGCCACCGGAGAGGAGATGGCGGCGCTCCTTCAGCGCCCCGTCCCGGCTCTCCGCCCGCTCCTGCCGTACACCACGGACTCCACCATCGAGGACCTCGCCCAGACCTGGCTCGGCCGGAGGCTGCGTTCCCTGCTGCTCGTCGCCGTGCGCAGGCAGGTCCCGACCGGCGGCGACCAGGCCACCAAGGCCATGATCGAAGCCGTCCTCGCTCAGATGCCCCTACGGGGCCTCGTTGCCGCAGCCGACGGCCGCCTCGGCCTCGACACCTTGGACCGCATCGTCGCCGTACTCAACGCAACTTCCCCGACCGCCCGCCGAGCCGGAGCCCGGCTCCGGAACACTTCCGCCCAACGGTCTGCATGAGTACCTCCCGCAGGCTCTGAGGCGTGGGCCATGGCCCGCGGGCGGTTCACAGTTTCACCGCCGCGACGGAAAGCATGATCACTCTTGCCCTGGGGGAGCCTCACTACCTTTGGGCAGCCAACCCAATGGCGGCGACGTTTCAGATGCGGTCATCGCGCATCAGTCCTAAGAATCGAAGATCTCTTCGAGGGCATCGGCGAGGGTGGTGTCGTGTTCGTCGAGGATGGCTGCGTATCGGCTGGTGACGGTGAGGTTGCCGTGGCCGGCGCGTTGGCGGACTTTCTGGAGGTCGACGCCTTTGGCGATGGCCCAGCTGATGCCGGTGTGGCGTGCGTTGTAGGGGGTGAACCCTTCGGGGAGACCTACGGCAGCGCGCGCGTTCTCCCAGAACCGGTTCCAGACCTGGGTGCTGAGGAACTCGGTGCCGTCCCGCCGCCAGGTGTCGACTCTCTTGCCGCCCTGGTCTCGCTGTTCGGCTGCGCGTTTCCTTCGCCAGGCGCGTTGGTAGTCGGCTGCGTAGGCCTTGCACTTGGCGCAGTCGCACTTGAGGGAGTAGCGGGCGCCTTTGGTGCCGTGCTCGTAGACCGCCCCTGAGTTCGACACGAGCGGAGGAAGCTCGTCTTCTTGTTCGGCTGGGGGAGTGGGCCGGTGGTAGGCGAACATCCAGTTGGGGAAGAGCAGGTCGTCGGGGCCGATGTCGTGTTCGTCGATGTGTTCCTGGATGGCGTGGCACATGTTCTTGGAGATGGTGAAGCGTCGCCAGTCGCCGTTCTTGGGGTTGGGCCGGGTACCCAGCCGCTGCGGCCGGTGGGGTTGTACTTGGCGGTGATGTAGCTGGTGGAGCGGGTGATGTTGATGAGCTGTTTGCCGAAGTCGAAGTCCCGCGGCCGGAACCCGATCATCTCGCAGCGCCGCGCCCAGGTCGTGATGTTGAGCCGCGCGTACAGTCGCGCCGGCGGATGGGAGAGGGATTCCTCGAACCGCCGCCACTGGTCATGGTCGGCCACGAGGATCGGCTTGCTGGGGGACTGGGGGAGCCGGATGCTCCTGATCGGGTTGTCGCCGCGGTATCCCTCGTCGAGCGCCATCTGGCACATAGCCGACAGCACCTTACGCGTCGCCAGCACGACGCCCTGGGTCACCTCCTGCTCGGGCAGCACCTTGATGAGCAGGTTGTAGAAGGTCTCCCGCCCGATCTCACTGATCCGCAGATGCCCCAGGTAGGGCAGGATGTGGTTCTTGACGGTGTACCCGTAGTTCTGCCGCGTGCCGGCCCCGACCGCATGATCGGGCAGGAACCTCCCCATGCAGAACTCGCGAACGGTCGCCTGCGCCTTCTCCGCAGGACTCGTCTCACCCAGCTGACTCCGGACGTGCCGCTCCTCCTTCTCCGCGACCTCATACGCCCGCACGTGCGAGTCATACGTCCCCGCCGACCGAAACCCCCCGTCAACCGTCTTGTACATCCCGGTGTAGCGCGGCTTCCCGCCACGGCCAACACGCTCAACGACATAGGCCAAACCACGGCCCCTTTCAACAATCTTCTCTAATCCATACCGAACCCGATGCGCGCAGTCCGAGAACCATTGCGCCATCGCAGCCGGGAGGTTGACTTGGACTAGAGCATAGGAATGGAGCGACACTCGATTTGTCGCCTGCCCGCTCGCCGAAATGAGCTGGCTACGGACTTCTGTAAATGAGTGGCTGCATGTGCAGTCCAGTGCAGAAGAACCAGCAGAAAAGTTTATCGACCCGTAACTTCAGGGCCGCTCGGTTCGGAACCGTCCTGGGCGCGTGGGCGAGGCGGCGCCGACCCCGCGGGTGATGGAGGGCTGGAGCGCAGACCGGACGAGCGCAGCGAGTACCGGTTGCGCGCAAGCCCGCGCCCGCGAGGATCGAAGCCGCTGGCCGCGCGCTCCAGAGGAGACTCTGCAGTGAGTCTTCAGCAGTCTCGGTGGAGCGCCCAGAAGTTCTAAACAGCCAGGCCAGTAGCGGCAGGCCAGGCACATGGCAGCTCGGTGAGCTGGTGTTTCAGCGGAGGTCGTTCGGTTCGCTGCCACTGACACCTGGTGACTATGAACATGCTCCGCGCTACTTCTCGGGCTGCAATCAGGTAACACTCACCAGATGATCATCGTTAGTAGCCGTATAGTCGCAGAGTGGTGCCTGAATCCGTGTCTGGCCTGCCTAGCCCCCCGAACAGCGCGGTTATCTCGGCTGGCGAAGTGTTGTCGTCGGCCATGCCTTCTGATGACGCCGGTCCGCAGACGGCTGATCGCTATGACTGGCAAGCTGCTATGGCAGCAGCCGACGGCTTGAAGATGTACGAAGAAGCCCTAGACGACGGCGGTCGGCTGCGACCTGGGTGCGAAGACTGGATTCTGTGTGAATGGCAGGAAGATTGGGTTCTGATCTCTGATCAGGACATCGAGCTGGTTTCTGGTAAACATCGTGATCCCTCTGCCGGTGCCTATACGACCGTCAACAAGCTTGCTGATGACGGAGGCTTGGCGCATCTGTTCAACCGGTGGGCTGCGATGAAGGAGAAACCGTTCTGTCGGCTGGTGACCTCTGGCGGTGTCGGGGCCGGTGAGGCTCAGCAGCTCTTGACCGCGGCTCTCACTCTTCGAACCATGAAGCCACACACCCCTCCTATGACGGAGTTTGCGCACAACACGGTGGTGGAGAAGCTGCGGGATGCGATCGGCGCTTACTGCAAGTCCACCAAGCTTCGATGGACCGGAGATGACGAAGCGCCCGCGGTGCCGGATCGCGAACGTGATGCCGAGACAGCGCGATTCCTGGCGGCTTTGACGATCGACCACGAGCGGATCCACCGTGATCACGTGGAGTATGCAGCGCCGACGATGTTCGTTCAGCCGGTCCTCGACAAGATGGGGGTGAGCGCACCGGCGGCGGCAGTCTGGAAGGCCGTACTGGACGTTTTCCGCAGTCGCATGAGAGGCCGCGGGCCGGTATCTGCCGGAGAACTGCCCACTATCCTGCAGCGCGGCTACACCTTTCAGGGTTTCCCCTCAGACCTCGCCCGGATGCTCAGCAGGCGCAGCATCACCATGCTCGACATCCAGCAAGCGATCGAGGTCGCGGTGAACAGGCCCATCGGTTACCAGCAGCTTCCCGTGCTGCGTCCCTCCTCCCGTCTTGAAGTGAAACTGGAGGCCGGCGGCTGCTCCGTCAACACCCTCGAACGAGCGATGAGCCTGCGCTCGGACTACCGGGATTACTGGAGCGGCCGCGAGAGCGGTGACCCGATGGCCCGGATGGAGCGCCGCCGCCTGGAGAGGCTGCTTCAGCGCATATGCGACCAAACCACTGACGGGCCGAACCTACTGGGAACTCTCTTGTGGAGACGGCTGGAAGAAGCAATCAACAGCCTAGATCCCTCCGTTCTTCCAGCAGGTATGGATCCCGAGCTCGCTATGGGCGGGATCTGTGATCTGACCGACCGGTGCAAGGTGTGGTTCAGCCATCGGTTCGATGTGGACGCCGTCTTGGCGGCCGACAGCGTAGGCGAGGGAACGCGATCATGATCGAACCTGATGCTGAGGAGCTCGTGCTTCTCCGAGAGGATCTCGCCTATCACCAGGCCCGGGTGCTGCTACTGGTGACAGCCGTCTCGGATCTGAAGGAACACGGACGCAAACTCGATGGCCTGACCAAACTGGCCAAGCTCGACTTCCTGCTTCGCTACCCCGCGCTCGCGCCCGACGTCCTAGACCGCCTAGACCGCACGGACCCACGGCTGCATCTTGATGTTGAAGAGACACAGGCACGCACCGAAGTCGAAGCACCGATGACGCGCTACAAGTACGGCCCTTGGGACGACCGCTACTACGCCATCCTTGGCGCGTTGATCGGCCGGGGATTGATTCGCTACACCCGCGCGCGCAAAGGAAGCGTAGCGGTCGCTGCGACCCCCGATGGACGCCGGCTAGCAAGCCAGCTCGCCGCCAGCGAGGAGTGGAGGGAGATTGCCGACCGCAGTGCTGTCATTGCCGAGGTCTCGTCGGGACTCACCGGCAGCGCGCTGAAGAACCTTATCTACGACCGATTGGCTGATCTCATGGACCGTCCCCATCGGCAGGTGATCCGGTGACCACACGCTTTCGGATCGAGACCATCCAGCTGGAGACCACCAACGGTCCGGTCCAATACGTGTTCAGCGCTGACCTCACCGTGCTAGCCGGGCCTTCCGGTGCTGGCAAGACCACACTTCTAGAACTGATCAAGTTCGGGTTCGGCGGCACCGCCACCCTCGCAGAGGTCGCTGAGCTGCACGTCGAGTCGGTTGGCCTGCTCGTTCGGATCGGTGACCACCGGCTACGGCTCACTCGCAGCCTCGACAGGGCGAAGCGCAAAACCGTACGCGTCTTCGATGTGATCGACCAGCAGCAGCTCCCCGACCACCATGTCGGCGCCGGACAACCCAGTCTCAACTCCCTGCTGCTGAACTGCTTCGGCCTACCCGACGACCTCCGAGCTGCCGCCAGCGGCAACAGCACCCGGCCAGGCAACCGCATCACCTTCAACGACATCTTCACCTACCTGTACATCCCGCAGAGCCAGATCAACCGCGACATCGCCTACAGCCGCGAAACCGTCCGAGAACCCAAGCGCAGAGCGGTTTTTGAGCTCCTGTTCGATCTCGTCAGCCCCGACCTGCTCAAACTGCGCTCCGAAATCAACGCTTTGAAGGGTGAGATCGCCGATGCTGAGGCTAGGCGCGACACCGTTGTGCAATTTCTTCGCGACAGCGGCACCAGAAGCCGAGATGATGCCCTGGGTGCCCAGAACGCGGCTGAGCAGACCCTCACCCGGACGCAAAGTCGCCTGGAAGAGCTGCGCGATGCAATCGACCCAGTGCTCGACCGGGAAACCCAGACCCTCCGCGACCTGCTGACCGAAGCCGAACGCGGCTTGGCTGACAGCCGAGCCGCCGCGATCGACCTAGCTCGCCGACAGGCCCATAACAACGCCGAACGAACCCGGGTTCAAACGGACCTCGGTCGGCTCAACCGGATGCGCGATGCGGGCGAGCGCTTGGCCGACATCGAGTTCACCGTGTGTCCCCGATGCATGCAATCCATCAAGAAACGCACGGTTCCTGCGGGGTCATGCCGACTGTGCCTCCAGAGCGATCCGGTCTCCACGCCGACTGAACATGATCATTACGAAGTGCGGCAGCTGACCGAACAGCTTAGCGAGATGAGCATGCAAGAGCGCATTCTCTCTGAACAGCACGCGGTGGTTCTCCGGCTGAGCGAGGAGCGCGAACGTCTCATTTCCTACCTGACCAAGACCCTCGAAGAACGCACCTCGCTCCGCGTCTCCCCGCGACTGCAGGCATTCACCGATCTCTCGAGCCAAGCCGCTGCCGCAGCGGCAAATAAAGAGCGTTGGGAGGCTGTCCTTCGGCAGTGGGATAGCGTTGCAGACCTAGAAGCCGCCGCTGATCAACTTCGCGTTGCGCGAGAGAACTCAAAGAGCAGGCTCAACGCGGCGACCCGCGAGCTCGATGAACGTCGAGCGGAGGTCATCGAACAGGTCAGCGTGGAGTTCGACAAGGCTGTTCGCGACATCGCTATCCCAACGATCACTCAGGCGTCTATCGACCCTGAGAACTACCTGCCCGTCATCAACGGAACGGTCTTCTCCAGCAAGAGCCAATTGGCGGGCGGTGTTACCACCGCCACTCAGATCGCATACTGGTGTTCACTGCTCGCTGTTGCCGTTCGCCGCAACGATACCTTGTACCCGGCCTTTCTTATTATCGACAGTCCGCGCCTCGCCCTCAATACCGCCACGAACGTCGCCGCAGCAATGTATCGAAGACTCACCACGCAGGCTGATGCCCGGCCAGGAAAGCTCCAATTCATCATCGCCGACAACGAACTTCCTGACACGTACCGAGGAAACCAAGCACAGATCGACTTCGACTACGACCATCCCACTGTCAGCACCATCGAGCACCCAGGCCCTGCCCAGGTTGCCCGCATCGCCACCGGGGAACTCGAAGACATTTAGCGTTGATATCGGTTTTGAGTACGAAAACTATATTTCGTATTTTGTTCCCGGCCTGGCGGCCCGCCAGGCCGGCAGCAATGGGGCGTGTGATTATTTTCAGCCAAAAAGACGGCTCTGTGGGCCAGGATTGCCCAACGCAATGCCCGTGCAGGCAACGGCCGCGAATATCGGGCTTGGCACGCATCGCTGGAAGCTCGAATGCACTATCTCCTGGCTTTTGGAATGCGGCCGCACTCTCTGCAAGGTCCGCAACGGACCATGTTTGCAGCCGACATAGTTCTCACAGCCGCACTTGCGTGCTACCGAAGAATCTCTCCGAGTACCCCGTGAGACATGGCCTAAGTAACTCAGCGTTATGGGAGGTCGGTGGCCTCGTGCGGCTCCTGTTGACCGGCGCGCTACCCATAGGGGTCGAAGCTTCGTACCGGATTCGTTAGATCATTTGTTAGATGACCGAAAGGCACTCGGGACGACTGGGCTCCACTAGTCAGCGTCTAGTATTCTTCTGACCTGCTGTTCTATGGATTCGTGTGCAGCCCAAAGGGTCCATGATCTATTTGGGCCGGCTCCAACGAGATCATGAAAATGATCATTAGCCGGGATCTTGGATTGTAGCTCTGACCAGCGGTTTTGGCTGCCGTTGGGACTCTGCCCTGTGGGCCGCGGCGGTAACCGTGTTAGCGAAAAAGTTAGCGGCCTGATCGCGATGGTGATGCGGCGCACCGGGTGTCAGGGAGTGGTCGCGGGTTCGCTGCTGTCCAGGGCGGGGGAGGGGAGGGCGATGAAGGTCTCTCCTCCCTTGCCTGTCGCAGGGGCCATTCTGTTGGTTCTTGGGTGGTTTTGCTGTGGCCTCTGGCCAGGTTTCACGAGTTCGGGTAGAGCCGAGCGGGCTTGAAGTGGTGGCGGGCAAGGTCGGCGCCGAGAGATCGTCTGGCCTGGTGGCCTGGGTGGTGGTCGAGTCGCTACGGTGGTCTCATGAGCGCTCTGCCGGACTGGATGACTCCTCCGCGGGAGGAGGGATGGTTCGCCGAAGATCTCGACCGCCTCGTTGAGGCGCCACGTCACACCGAGCTGATCGATGGAGCACTCGTCTTCATGATGTCGCCGCAGCGGGCCTGGCACGGCCGCCTCGTCACGGCCTTGACCATGGCCTTGATGGAGCAGGCGGGGGAAGGCGTCGAGGTTGAGCGGGAGATGACGATCCGGCTGGACGCGCGCAACCGCCCGGAGCCCGATCTCTTGGTGACGTCCGCGCCCTACGATCCGAACCGCACCTGGTTCGCGCCGCAGGACGTGATGCTGGTCGTGGAGGTCGTCTCACCGGAGTCCGCGCACCGGGACCGCACCGTCAAACTTCGCAAGTACGCAGAGGCGGGCATCCCGCACTACTGGTGCATCGAGGATGAGGGAACGACGCCGGTCGTGAACGTCTATGAGCTGGATGCGCCGACCAGGGCCTACGTGGCCGCCGGAATCTTCCGAGACGTCATTGAGCGTCCTGTGCCTTTCGAGATCAGGCTGGATCTGAAAGGTCTCCTGCCTCGCTCGGCCCCGGGAGAAGCGAGCAGGGACGCTTGACGGCACAGGGCTGTCGCTCCAATCGGCGGCCCGCTCGTCGCCTGTCCCCGAGGGGTGGCGGAGTCGCGCGCAGCGGGTGCCAAGGGGCCGTGCTGCGCGGTCGGCGTTGGCGCTCAGGGCGGACCGTTCATCGCGCAGGGAAGCTCAACCCATGGCGCGGCAGGGCTCGTGAGTAGACTTCTCGCCATGTCGGAGGGGTCGGTGGATGATGCGGACCGCGAGGCGGTCGAGCGTTTCGTGTCGGTGTCTGAGCGTCGGCTGTCTCGTGAGGCGGAGCGGTCTTTGTGGTTGAACCGTGCGGTGGTTGCGGAGTTGGAGTCGGACGCTGATCGTGTGCTGGGGACGGCTCGTCGGAATCTGGAGCGGATGCGGGGAAGGGAGGGGTGGGGGCATAACCCCTGGTTCGTGCGGTGGAGGATCGTTCTGGATTCCGGGGTCGATGCAGTGATCGAAGTGCTTTTGTCGCGCGATCCGGAGGCGGTGGAATTGCGGCAGAACACGCCTTTCGCGGGGGTGCTGGCCCAGGAGGATCGGGAACGCCTCCTTGCGGAGTTCGGCAGGTACTGGGCTCGGGTGAACAAGCGGTCTGCGGAGCCGACCGAGACTAGTGTCGAGGGGTGAAGCGCGAAGAGTTGGACGACCTGCTGATACTGATCAGCAGGCTCGGCGGAGAGATTCTGGTGGTCGGTAGCCAGGCGATCCTCGCGGCGGTTCCGGAAGAGCGGCTTCCCGCTGAGGCGACGGCGTCCGTGGAGGTGGACGTGGCGTTCCTGGATGGTGACGAGGAAAGTCGGACATCGTTGACGGTGCGCTCGGTGAGTACTCGCGCTACCACGAGGAACACGATGTCTACGCTCAAGGCGTTGGGCTGAACACGGCCAAACTGCCCGAGGGCTGGAGGCAGCGGCTTATTCGCTTCGAAGGACTGCCGAATGAGGTCGTCGCCTACGCTCCCGAACCACATGACCTCGCAGCAGCGAAAGCCATTGCAAGCCGAGAGAAGGACGCGACCTACGTCCTGTCCCTGATCGCCGCAGGCATCCTCGACCCGAATATCCTCTCCGAGCGCCTGACCCATATGCCAGCAGAAGTGCCACCAGAGATGGTCGCGCTGGTATGGGGACAGATCGCCCATCTGCGGACCGGCGGCAGTACCACCTCCGCTGAACCGAGTCCCTGAGACACCCTCGAGACCTCCATGCCTTCGCCCAGGAGTGCCGACGGGTTTCGTTGCAGCCGAGCCTGATCTCCTCAGCAGTGAGTCCACGAAATCGGGGAAGATCATGTCCGTCGCACTGGGGGAAGCCCAGCTACCGTCCCGCTCCTACTGACGCACTGACCAGACTCTGCCGGCGCAGTCCGAGATCCAACGCGCGCTGCGGACTACCTGGCGCAACGGTAGCTGGAGGCTGCTCAAGGCTCCGTTCGGGGGCCGGAAGGAACCACCGCGGACGACGTTGCCGCAGCCGCCGGGGCGGCGAAGGACGCGGACGTCGCCGTAGTGGTCGTGGGCGAGCGTACGGGCTGGGTCGGTGACGTGACTGCTGGAGAGCAGGTCGATCGGCAGACCTGCGCCTTCCGGAGACCAGGAGGACCTCATCGCCGCGGTGGTCGCGACCGGGGCACCCACCGCCGTGATCGTCGTCAGCGGTCGCCCGCTGCTGCTCGACCGCATCTGCCGGGGCGCCGGCGCCGTCATCTGGGCGCCGCTGCTCGGCCCCGCCGCCGGGCTCGCCCTCGCGGACGTCATCGTGGGGAACACCGCGCCCGCAGGACGGCTGCCGGTGTCCTTCCCTGCCTCGATCGGGCAGATCCCGGTGTTCCACGGCAGCTGCGTGGGAAGCGGGTATGACACCCCTGGAGGCGAGGACGACTACGGCTACATCGACGGTTCGGCGCGTCCGCTGTTCCCCTTCGGCCACGGTCTCGGCTACGCGCAGTTCGCCTATGGCGATCTCGAGTCCGCCGCGTCCGAGGTCCAGCCGGGAAGCTGGTTCAACGTCACAGTGGAGATCCGGAACACCGGCGACCGTGAGGCGGACGAGGTCGTGCAGCCACGGTAGATGTCCGGAGGGCCCGCACCGGGTGTACCGGTTCGGCCGGCGGACGCACCGGCGCGAATGCCGGCCCATGCCCGGCGCCAGTCCCCGTTCTTGGGGTGGGGTTTGTGGAACCAGCCGGGTTCGCCCGTGGGGTGGTATTCGGTGGTGATGTAGACGGTGGAGCGGAAGCTGACCTGGATGGTCGAGCGTAGCTGTCATCGCGTGCTGAACGAACCCTCCGTCGAAGACGATGAGCGTCTCGCCGTCGCCCGTTACCCGGTAGCTCAGAGGTCGATCTTGAGCGGACGAGGGGACGTGAGCGCAGGAATGCAGTCGGCCGGAAGGGGATCCGTGGAGAAACGCCACGGCCGCCGCCCATCGGCGGAAGCGGCCGCAGCGTTTCCCTCCCTCGGCCGTGCCCGTCCGGATCGACGCGCACGGTGCGCTGCGTCGTCGGTCAGCGCCGGGGGACATCGGCGAGATATTCCTCCCGCAGCGTGCGTTTGAGGATCTTTCCCGCCGCGGTTCGCGGAATCGCCGGGGTGAACTCGAACGACCGCGGTGCCTTGTAGCCGGCGATGAGACTCTTGACGTGGTCGCGCAGTTCCTGCGCGGTGGTCTCGGCGTCGGCGTGCAGAACGACGACACCGTGGACCCGCTCGCCCCACCGCTCGTCGGGCAGCCCGATCACCGCGCATTCCACGACCGCAGGATGCGAGCTCAGCGCGTTCTCCACCTCGGCCGAGTAGACGTTCTCACCTCCGGTGACGATCATGTCCTTGATCCGGTCCACCACGTAGAGGTACCCGGCGTGATCCATGTAGCCGGCGTCGCCGGTCCGCATCCATCCCGCGTCGATCGCAGCGGTCGTCTCGTCCGGCCGGTTCCAGTAGCCCTGCATGACGTGACCGCCTCGCACGACGACCTCGCCCACGCAGCCCGGTCCGGGTTCGGCGCCCGCCGAATCGATGATCTTCACTTCGGTATGCGGGATCGCCCGGCCGGCCGAACGCAGGCGGATCCCTTCGGCGTGGTCCTCCGGAGTCAGGAAGGTCGCCAGGCCCGCCAGTTCGGTCATGCCGTACGCCTGCGTGAACCCCGCACTGGGAAAGGCGGCCATGGCTCGTTTGAGCAGCGTCTCGGAGATCGGTGACGCACCGTAGAGGATGGTCTCGACGCTTCCCAGATCGAAGTCGGCCGTCGCCGGGTCATCGACGATGGCCTGGATCATGGCGGGGACGAGCGTCATTCCGGTGACGCCGTTGCGTTCGATCACTTCCAGCAGCATCCGGACGTCGAAGCTCGGAACCATGACATGCGTGCCGCCGACGAGCAGTTGCACGTTCCAGCCGGTGAAGTCG
Source organism: Actinocorallia herbida (assembly GCF_003751225.1). Lineage (NCBI taxonomy): Bacteria > Bacillati > Actinomycetota > Actinomycetes > Streptosporangiales > Thermomonosporaceae > Actinocorallia > Actinocorallia herbida. Next base: position 5,971,572 of record NZ_RJKE01000001.1, on the reverse strand, counting down.
GCCAGGTGGAACATCGGGGCGACGTGAAGGTACGTGCCGCCGCTTCTGAACAGTGCCCGGCTCGCCCCAGCCCCCAGGGCAGAGGTGACCAGGTTGGCATGGCTGAGCATGACGCCCTTGGGGAAGCCGGTCGTGCCTCCCGTGTAGAAGAGGCCGGCGAGCGCGTCGCCGCCGCGACGCGCGTCGCCGACGGCGTCCGATTCGGCGATCAGCCGCTCGTAGTCGAGCATCCCGTCGGGCGTCGGCCCCTCACCGCAGTAGATCACCGACTTCAGGCCCGGGTGGGCACTGCGCAGTGCGGGAACGAGGGACGCGAAGGCGTCGTCGACCACGAGGACGGCGGTCTGGCAGTCGTCCAGCGAGAAGACGATCTCGGCGGCGCTCCATCGGGTGTTCACCGGGTTCAGGACCGCGTCGGCCCAGGGCACGGCAAGGAGCAGTTCGCTGTAGCGGTCGGAGTTGAGCGCCAGGATCGCGACGCGGTCTCCCGGAGAGACCCCGATGCCCTGGAGTGCTCCGGCGAGCCGCGCGACCCGTTCGCCCACTTCGCCAAAGGTCCGTGCCCGGTTCTTGTAGATGGTCATCACCGCGTCGGGCGTCTGCTGCAGCGAACGGTGAAAGCCCTGTGTCAGATACATGATTACCCTTCCTTCGCGGCACGGCGGTTCACGAGTACGACCCGCCTGCGGACGCCCGTTCCGTCAGCGACGGCATCGGCTCGAATCGTGCGCCGTACGTCCTCGCCAGGTCGTTGCAGCGGGCCGCGAATCCCGGCAGACCGCCGTGATACCGGTCGGCGTACCGGAGCACTCCGCCGGTCCAGACGGGGAAGCCCACGCCGCGGACCGATCCCACGTTCGCTTCGGGAGCCGAGCGGACGACGCCCTCGTCGAAGCAGCGGATGGCCTCCAGCGCCTCGCTGAAGAGCAGGCGCTCCTGGACGTCGGCGAAGGCGATGTCACGTTTGGCGTCGCCGAACATGACGCTCAGGCCGCTCCACAGCCCTCGGCGCCTGCCGCGATCGTCGTAGTCGTAGAAACCCGCGCCGCTCTCTCGACCGGTGCGCGCGCACTCATCGATCAGGCGGCGCAGAATGTGCCAGGTCGTCGATTCCGCGCCGTCGACGGCGCGGCCTTCGCTGATCTCGTCGCGGATCCTGAGCATCAGCGGCAGCGAGAGGTCGTCGAGCAGGGCGAGGGCACCGACGGGGTAGCCCGACTGCGTGGCGGCCCTTTCGATCGAGGACGCGGGGACGCCTTCGGCGAGCAGGAGCAGCGCCTCGTCGAGGAACGCCTGCAGGACGCGGGTGGTGAAGAAGCCGGGCCGGTCGCCGACGACGATCGAGGTCTTGCCCAGCTGCCGGGCGAAGTCGATCGCCTTGGCCAGGGCCTCCTCACCGGTCTTCTCCGCCGTGACGATCTCGACCAGGTCCATCTTGTCGACCGGGGCGAAGAAGTGCATGCCCACGACGTTCTCCGGAGCGGGGGCGCTTTCGGCCAGGCTTGCGATCGTGAACGCGGAGGAGTTGGACAGGACGAGCGTGCCGGGCGCGAGCCGGCCGGCGACGGCCGCCAGCAGGCTCCGGCGCCGGGCACCGTCGTCGAAGGCCGACTCGATCAGGACGTCCACGTCCGTGGGGTGTCCCGTATCGAGGTCGTCGGCGACGACCGTGACGCTCACTCCGGCGTCCGCGCATGCGCGGGCGACTCCTTCGGCGACGGGTCCGCTTCCCAGGACGAGGGCCTTGGACGCCTTGTACCTGGGACGGTCCGACCGCTTGTTCGCCGAACGGCCGATGACCCGAGGATCGAAGAAGGCCACCTCGATGATGTTCGACGAGATCTGGCTCCCGGCGAGCCCGGCGCAGTAACGCGACTCGATGGCCTGCGCGTTGTCGAAGTCGACCTGGGCCCCTTCCACGGCAGCGGCCAGGATGGCCTCGGCCGCCGGGTCGGGTGCTCCCCGCGTCTTCTTGCGCAGCACCGCGGGAAGCGTGGCGAGCAGACTCGCCGTTTGGGCGTCTCTTGGTGCGCCGCCGGGGATGGTGTAGCCCGGCTCGTCCCATGGCTGGACGGCGCGGGAGCCGGAGCCGATCCGGCGCTTCGCCGCGGCCAGGAGGTCGTCGGGTGGCACCACCTCGTCGAGGAGGCCCGCCGACAGAGCGGCGCCGGGGGCGAACCTGGTGCCGGGCAGCAGAAACTCGGCCAGCGCCCGCTCGATGCCGAACATGCGGACGGTGCGGACCGTCCCCCCGGCTCCGGGAAGGAGGCCGAGCGTGGATTCGGGGAGCCCGACCAGGACCCCTGGGTCGTCGACCGCGATCCGGTGGTGACATGCCAGCGCGATCTCCAGCCCGCCGCCGAGCGCCGTTCCGTTGATCGCCGCGACGACCGGACGCCCGAACGTCTCAAGGCGGCGCAGGTCGGCCTTCAGCTTGTTGAGCATGGCCTCCACGGCCGGGACGTCCCCGGGGCCGGCGGCCACGAACGAGGTGAGGTCCGCTCCGGCGAAGAAGGTCTTCTTCGCCGAGGTCAGCACGACTCCTGTGATGGAGTCGCGTTCGGCCTCCAACCGGTCCAGGACCGCCGGGAACTCGTTGGTGAATCGGTGGTTGGCGGTGTTCGTGGAGTGGTCGGGGTCGTTCATCGTGAGCACGACGACGCCGTCAGGGTCGCGGTGCCAATCGAACATGGGGTGCTGAGAAGGCATCTCGGGTGACTCCTTGGGGACCGAAGGTTCGTGGGGTGGCGGCATCGGGGTCATACGCGCTCGATGAGGGTCGCTACGCCCATGCCGGCGCCGATGCACAGCGTGACCACCGCACGGCGGGCGTTCCGTCGCTCCAACTCGTCGACGACCGTGCCGATCAGCATTCCGCCGGTCGCGCCCAGGGGATGCCCCATCGCGATGGCTCCGCCGTTGACGTTGACCTTCTCCTCGGGGATCCGGAGGTCCTTGATGTACTTCAAAGCGACGGCGGCGAACGCCTCGTTGATCTCGAAGAGATCGATGTCCTCGACGTCCAGGCCTGTGGTGGCGAGCAGCTTGCGCGTCGCGGGAGTCGGGCCGGTGAGCATGATCGTCGCGTCCGCTCCCGACGTTGCGGTGCCCACCACCCGGGCTCGTGGAGCCAGGCCGTACCGGGCCCCCGCACGCTCTGAACCGACCAGGACCAGAGAGGCGCCGTCGACGATGCCCGAGGAGTTCCCCGCGTGGTGGACGTGCTCAATGCGTTCGACCCAGTGGTAGCGCTGGAGAGCGACCGCGTCGTAGACCTGCTCGCCGAGCTTCGCGAACGAAGGTGACAGCTTCGCCAGCGATTCCAGGGTCGTCGACGGGCGCATGTGCTCGTCCTGCTCGAGCAGCACCGAGCCGTTGTGATCCCGCACGGGGATGATCGACTTGGCGAAGTGGCCACCAGACCAGGCCGCGGCCGCCCGCTGCTGGGACCGTACGGCGTAGGAGTCGACGGACTCCCGGGTGAAGCCTTCGATGGTGGCGATCAGATCCGCTCCGATTCCCTGGGGGACGTAACCCGTCGCGAGGGCGGTGGCGGGATCCTCGGCCCATGCGCCGCGGTCCGAGCCCATGGGTACACGGGACATCGACTCGACCCCGCCCGCGAGCACGATCGAGTCCCAGCCCGAGCGCACCTTCTGCGCGGCGATGTTCACCGCCTCCAGGCCGGAACCACAGAAGCGGTTGACCTGCAGACCACCGACGGTGTCCGGCAGGCCCGCCGCGAGAGCCGCGATCCTGGGCAGCACGGATCCCTGGTCGCCCAGCGGCGACACGATCCCCAGGACGATGTCGTCGATCGCCGAGGGGTCGAGAACGGGGTGCCTCGCGAGCAGCCCTTCGATGAGACCGACCACCAGCGAGATCGGCTTCACGGTGTGGAGTGCGCCGGTCGGCCGTCCCTTTCCTCGCGGTGTGCGGACGGCCTCATAGATGAAGGCCTCGTTGAGTTCAGTGGACACTGTGTGTTCTCCGTTCTGAGCATCCTCCGGGACAAGTCGGGATGTCGGCCGGGCGGGCGGCGTACCTCGTCCTCATGGCGGCCGTCATGGCGTCAGGCCCATGTCACGCCCGATGATCTCCCGCATGATCTCGTTCGTCCCGGCGTAGATCGATTGCACCCGGGAGTCGACGAACGCCCGCGCGATCGGGTATTCGCGCATGTAGCCGTATCCGCCGTGGAGCTGCATGCAGCGGTCGGCGACTTTGAACTGGAGTTCCGACACCCACCATTTCGCCTTGGCCGCCTGCACGGGGCTGAGCTGGTGCCGAGTGTGCAGGTCGATGCAGCCATCGACGTAGACGCGTGCTATGTCCACCTCGGTCCGCAGCTCGGCGAGCACGAAGCGGCTGTGCTGGAAGGAGCCGACCGATCGCCCGAAGGCCGAACGCGATCGCACGTAGTCGAGCGTTCCGCTCAGCATTCCCTCGGCGGAGGCCGCGGCCATGACCGCGAGCGAGAGGCGTTCCTGCGGAAGGTTGCGCACGAGCTGGAAGAAGCCCTGACCGTCTTCCGGCCCGAGACGGTTGCTCTCGGGAACGCGGACATCGTTGAAGAACAGCTCGCTGGTGTCCTGCCCGTGCAGTCCGAGCTTGTCGAGGTTCCGCCCGCGCTCGAACCCGGACATGTCCCGCTCGATGACGAACAGGGTGAGCCCGCGGTGCCGGTCCTGCGAAGTGCGCGCCGCAACGACGACGAGATCGGCGTTCTGGCCGTTGGTGATGAAGGTCTTCGAACCGTTGATCACATAGTCGGTGCCATCGCGGCGCGCGCTGGTCTTGATGCCGGCCAGATCGCTGCCCGCCTCCGGCTCGGTCATAGCGACTGCGGCGATCGACTCCCCGGAGGTGAGTCCCGGCAGCCACCGAGCCTTCTGCTCGTCGTCGGCCAGCTCCAGGAAGTACGACGCGGCGACGTCGTTCTGCAGCGCGAGCCCCAGGCCGACCGAGGCGTAGCCGGCCCGGGCGAACTCCTCGTCCACGACGGCGCTGAAGCGCCAGTCGTCGACGCCGGCGCCGCCGAACTCGGCAGGCGTTCCGAACATCAGCATGCCGACCTCGCCCGCGGCCCGGTACAGGCTCCGATCGACCAGGCCCGCTTCCTCCCAGTCCTCGTAGTGCGGAGCGACCTCCTTGACGATGAAGGCCTGGACGGTCTCCCGGAACGCCTCATGCTCACCGGTGAAGACGCTGCGTGACGTCGATTCAGCCATGATGGTCCTTTCGTTCTCCGGCCGCGGCGCCCGGGTTCCGCCGCCAAGGGTTCCCGCCGAGGAGGGCGGAGCGGATCTCGTCGCCGTGCTCTCCGGGTACGGGCTGCCGCCGCGGATGAGCGGGGGGCGTCCGGTCGAAACGCGGTGCCGGTGCGGGCTGCGGCACACCGTCGACGTCGATGAAGGTCGCACGGGCCCGGTTGTGGGCGTCCGTCAGTGCCTCCGCGGGCGTGAGCACGGGAGACACGCAGGCATCGGTGCCTTCGAAGATCGCCAGCCACTCTTCGAGCGTTCGGCACTGGATGATCTCGCTGATCCTCGACCTCATCGCCGGCCAGAGGCCGGCGTCGTCGTGGCTTGTGATCCAGTCGCTCTCGAAAGGAACCCCCAGGCCGTTGAGAAAGGCCCGGTAGAACCGGGGCTCGATGGCTCCGACGCTGAGGAAACGGCCGTCGGCTGTGGCATAGACGTTGTAGAAGTGCGCTCCTCCATCGAGCATGTTCGCTGCCCGCCGGTCGATCCACAGTCCGGCGGCCCGCCATGTGTGCAGCATCGTGGTCAGCAGCGCGGTGCCGTCGGTGATGGCCGCGTCGACGACCTGGCCCTCGCCGGTCCTCGTGGCGTGGTGGACGGCCGCCAGGAGACCGAAGGCCAGGAGCATGCCGCCCCCGCCGAAGTCCCCCACGATGTTGAGGGGGATCACCGGTGTTCCCTCGCGCGGTCCGATCGGTTCGAGGGCGCCGACGCGGGAGATGTAGTTGATGTCGTGCCCGGCTCGGTCGGCCAGCGGACCGGTCTGGCCCCACCCGGTCATCCGCGCGTACACCAGTCTCGGATTGACCGCATGGCAGTCCTCCGGCCCCAGGCCGAGCCGCTCGGCTACCCCGGGCCGGTATCCCTCGATCAGGACATCCGCCGAGGTCAGAAGCGTTCTGGCGACGTCGAGGTCCGCGGGGTTCTTGAGGTCGAGCTCGATCGACCGGCGATTGCGGTTGAGCAGGTCGAGCTTCGGCGGTACCGGATTGCCCGCGTGCCCGCCGGGCCGGTCGATCCGGATGACGTTCGCGCCGAGGTCCCCGAGCATCATGGCGGCGAACGGTGCGGGGCCGATGCCCGCCAGTTCGACGACCCGAAGACCCGTGAGAGGGCCTCTACCCGTGCTGCCGGCCGTCACCGGTGCCCTCCACCGCGGCGGAGCACTTGCCTGGCGATCGCGTGCTTGTGCACTTCGGTGGGGCCGTCGTAGAGACGGAAGGCCCTGATGTCGCGGAAGATCATCGCGACCGGGGTCTCGTCGGAGATGCCGATGCCGCCGAGCACCTGCACGCACCGGTCGGCCACCCGGAACAGTTCTTCGGACACCGCCGCCTTGACCATGGAGCTCTCGTGGCGGCCCTTCTCGCCTTGGTCGAGCCGCCAGCATGCCCACCAGATCGCCAGCCGGCACTGCTGGAGCGCGATCTCGTTGTCGGCCAGCATGAAGGACACGCCCTGGTGCTCGCCGATGGGCTTGCCGAAGGCCGTCCGGGTCCGTGCGTGCTCGACGGCGATGGCCTGCGCCCGTTCGGCGGCGCCGAGCCAGCGCATGCAGTGGGTGAGACGGGCGGGCGCCAGGCGCATCTGCGCGTAGCGCAGCGCGTTGCCGACCTCGCCGAGGAGCGCGGACTTCGGTAGCCGCAGCCCCTCGAACCGGACCACGCCATGCCCTTCGACGTAGTTGCGGTCCATCGTCGACATGACCCGTTCGATGACGATTCCCGTCTCGTCACCGCCGCACAGGAAGAGCGTCGGCCCGTGCGGTCCGTGCGGGTTCGGCGGCACGTCGGCCATGATGATCCAGGTCTTCGCGCCCGTCGCCCCGGTGATCAGCCACTTCCTGCCGTTGATCGTGTAGCCGTCGCCGTCGAACTCGGCGGTCGTCGACAGCTGCGCCGGGTCCGAACCGGCGCCGTCCGGTTCGGTCATCGCGAACACCGATCGCTGCCACCCGTCGATGACCGGCTGGAGGTAGGCGGCCGTCTGCTCCTCGTCGGCGATCTTGGCGAGCAGGTACATGTTCCCCTCGTCGGGCGCCGCGCAGTTGAGCGCCACCGGGCCGAGAGTCGACCAGCCGGCGGCCTCGTACAACACGGCCTGTTCCACGTGGGAGGGCTCCCGGCCGCCCAGACGGCGCGGCGCCTGGAAGGTGAGCAGCCCGCGCTTGCGCGCCCGCTCGACGAGCTCGGCGCGCAGGTCGTCGGTCGGGCCGTGCTGGGTCAGCCGGGGATCGGTCTCGTAGGGAACGATCTCCTCGACGACGAAGGCACGGATCTCGTCTCGCAGGGCAGCGACGTCGGAGGGGATGCTGAAGTCGATCATTGTTCTCCGTCCATGAGGTGTGTCGCGCGCTCGAACAGGCGCAGGGTCATCGCGTGCAGCTCTTCGCCGGTGCGCTGTGGTGCCTGGCCGGCGGCCGCGCGGGCATGGGTGCCCTCAAGGACGATGCCGAGCTTGAAACAGGCCAGGACGATGTACCAGGTGAGCGCGTCGATATCCCGGCTGCTGCGTTCCGCGTAGCGGGTGCTCAGCTCGGCCGCTGACGGCAGCCCGGCCGACTCCATGAACGCGCCGCCGAAGATGGTCGGTGCCTGAGGCAGCCGCCAGGTGGCGAGCAGCCAGCCGAGGTCCAGGAGAGGGTCCCCGATCGTCGACATCTCCCAGTCCACGATCGCAGCGATCTCGGTGGAGGACCGGTCGAACATCACATTGGCGCAGTGGAAGTCCCCGTGCAGGATTCCGGCCTGCCACCTGCTGGGACGCCTCTGCTCCAGCCAGGTTGCGACGTCGTCGAGGCGGGGGATGTCCGGGCCGCCGTAGCCGGGGAACCGTCGGTAGGAGTCGAGTTCAGCGAGCCAGCGGGGAACCTGTCGTTCCAGGAAGCCCTCCGGCTTGCCGAAGCCGGTGAGCCCCACGGCCTGGTGATCGACGGTGCCGAGGGTCGCGAGCGCGTCGACGATGTTGAAGGCCATCCGGCGCCTGAGGCTCGGGTCTGCGGCGTGCGGGGCGGGAAGTTCGAGGCTCGGGTTGAACCCCTCGATCGGGTCCATCAGGTAGAAGACCGCGCCGTCCAGCAGCGATGGGTCGTCGCACGAGGAGATGAGTCGGGGATGCGGGACAGGGGTGTCGGTCAGTGCCGCGAGGACTCGGGTTTCGCGCAGGATGGCGTCGTTGCTTCGCGGACGCAGGTGGCGCGGGCCTCGGCGCAGGACATAGCGACGTTCGCCCCGGCGGAACGACACCATGATGTTCTGGGTGCCGCCTCCGAGCGGCCGCACTTCGGTGAGCGGCGCCGAGCCCAGTCCACGACCGTCCATCCATGCGGCGACCGCGAGGAGTTCCCGCTCTGTGAGGCCCGCGGGCGCGGTGGCGATCAAAGCCGGGCCTCCGAGCCGAGGACGGCCGGCTCACCGGCGATGCTCGCGCGCGCGGCCGTGTCATCGGCGTCCTGGATGGTCTTGGCGAGCCCGGCCAGGGTCTCCATGTCTTCGGGGCCGCGGACGCCGATGGAGAACTCGACATCGGTGACGACGTCGGAGAACCGCTCCAGAAGGCGCTGCCCGATCTCGTCGTAGGTTCCGATGACCGCGAACCGATGCAGGACGGAGTCGTCGATGAGCGCCGGGAGTTCCTCCCAGCGCTGTTCCTTCGACAGCAGCTTGGCCTCGCCGGCGAGGTCGCCGAGCCCGAGGTGCTCGAAGGCCACTGCGTATCCCGGGGTGGAGGCGTAGAAGGCGATGCGCGCGCGGGCGTCGCGGACCTTCGGCAGCAGCTCCTCCTCGGTGCGGGCCGAGGCGACCAGCGGCTTCATGCACACCCTGAAGGAATCCAGGCTCCGGCCGGAACGCTGCGCCCCCCGTCGGACGGCGGGCAGCATGACCTCCCGGATGTAGGACGGAGTGCACACCGGATGGGGCCGGATCCCGTCGGCGACCTCCCCTGCCACGGCGCACATTCCCGTGTTCACCGAGGCCAGGTGGATGGGAATGTCGGGGTTCTCGATCGGCCCGGCATCGAACAGCGGCACCATGAGCGACAGGTTGTAGTGCTCACCGGCGAAGTCGAGCGGGGTACCGTTCTGCCAGCAGTTCCAGACGGCGCGCACCGCCTCGACGTACTCTCGCATCCACGGTCCGGGGGCCGACCACGTCATTCCGTAGCGGCGCTGGATGTGGCCCCGCACCTGGGTGCCCAGGCCCAGCGTGAACCGCCCGCGGGAGAGCTTCTGCAGCGTCCACGCGTTCATCGCCATGATCGTGGGGCTCCGCGGGAACGCGATCGCCACGGCAGTGGTCAACCTGAGCCGCTCGGTCCGCTCGGCCGCCAGCGCGAGGACGGTGAACGGGTCGTCCTTCGTCTCCTCGACCGCGAGACCGCCGTAACCCAGGTTCTCCAGTAGTTCGGCGTTCTCGGCGACCGACCAGATGTCCAGTGGCGTCTCCGGTGTCCGAAGACCCGGATCGACTTTTCCCAGCGGGAGCAGGGTCTCCAACCGCATAGAACACTCCTGACGTCGTGATGATTCGTGACACGACGTTAGGAGCGGGACCTATCGGCGGACAGGACCGAATCTGCCGAATCGCTTCACCGATGCGCTCAGCTTCCCGCTGTCCGGTCCTGCGGCCGGAGCCGCTGCGTCAGTTGCTCGCGGTACTGGCTGGGGCTCGACCCCGTCCATTGCCTGAACGCCCGGGTGAAGGCGCGGGCTTCGGCGTAGCCGACCAGCTCACCGATCTGTTGAACGGGCATCGAACTGTTGATGAGCCGCTGTACCGCTATATCGCGGCGAATGTTCTCCTTGATCTCGCGGTAGGAGGTCGACTCTTCGCGAAGCCGGCGGCGCAGTGTCTGCTCGGTGAAATTCAGATGCCGGGCGACCTCCGCCAGTTGAGGGAACTCGAGGGGCAGCGTCCGGGTCCCGAGGAGCAGGGTCCGGACGCGCCTGGCCATGCTGGTCTCGTCCTCTGGAACGACCATGAAGCCGAGCGGCGCCACCGAAAGGAACTTCTTCATTTCTGCGCGCCGCCGGACGACCGGCTGCTGAAGAAAGTCCCGGTCGAAGCACAGCGAGGTCTCCGCGGCGTCGAACACGTGATCGCAGCGGAAGATGTAGCGGAGCTCGTCTGCGTAGGTCACTGGCCTGGGATAGGCGAAAGTCGCCTTTACCAGAGGAGGTGTGGCACCTGCGAGCCAACCGACGAGCCGGTACCAGATGGTCATCCAGAACTCGAGAAAATAGTGCTCGGGATCCAGCTCCGGACGGCTGAACCTGATTCCGAGCCGGATGCAGCCTGCGTCTTCTGTGAGCGTCATCCCCAGAGAGGAGTTGACCAACTGATAGAAGAGAACACCTTTGCGCAGGGCTTGTTCCAAAGATGGTTCGGCCAGTACTCCGTAGGCCATCAGGGCGAAGGTGCCGGGCTTGGCCGGGCGGTCCAGAAAACCCATCAACTCGTCGTCCAGCGCGTACCAGATCAACTGAACGAGACTTGCCAGCTGCTGGACGTCACCACGCCAGCCGGGGTCATCGACCTGCTCTCTGGTCAAGCCTACCTTGGCAAGGAGGAAATCCCCATCTATTCCCCTGTCCTCGGCGGCCCTGATGGTCTCCTTGAAGTAATGCGAGCATGATGTCGGCATCGTTCCATCCGATGATCACATGGCGATATTCGAGATGTCGAACCGTCAGGCGGACAGCCGCCGGTCGTTCGGCATCCACGCCATTCATTCTTTCGATGACCCTATGGCACTCCTCGCGGCACCGTCGTCGCCGGGCGGTGCGGCGCAAGTCGTTCCCGGCGTCCTCGGGTCCGGCTCGACGCTGCGGTGGGGAGACGCGTCCGGGCGGAGGGCAGAGCACGGAAGCCCTCGACCGCACAGCCGGAGATCCCCCTCATCGAGCCCGGGTGCTCGATGGTGGCCCGTGGGCACCGTGACCGATTCGGTGAGTCAAGGGGAGCGGTTCAGTCCTGTCATTGAGAGGTACATCACAGCGATAGTTGCTCCTGTCCATCCTGCGAAACATGCCCTGACGTGGCACTTCGGCGAACTTCGCCGAATCGGTGGATCGCAGCGGAACAGGAGGGAACCCATGCCTGGCTCACCAGAAAGACCACCCATACTCGCGGAGGCGGCCCGCGCGTACGACGGCGACGTGCCCTGTGGCGCGGACTCCGTGGCGGTGAGGGCTCGATGACCGGTGAGATGCGAACGGTGAGCGCACGTCGGCAGGTGCGCGGGAGCCTGCTCCATGCCGCTGAGTCGATGAGCGTCGACGAACTGCGGGCGTTGCAGCTGCGAAGACTGCGGTGGAGCCTGCGGCACGCCTATGAGAACGTTCCGTTCTATCGCAAGCGGTTCGATGAGGCCGGCGTCAGGCCGGAGGACTGTCGCGAACTCACGGATCTGGCCGCCTTTCCCGTCACGACCAAACAAGATCTTCGCGACAATTACCCCTTTGGCATGCTCGCCGTCCCGCGCGACAAGATCGCAAGGGTCCATGCGTCGAGCGGGACCACGGGTGAACCGACCGTCGTCGCCTACACCGCGGACGACATCGTCACCTGGTCGGATCTGGTGGCCCGGTCGATCCACGCGGCCGGCGGGAGGCCGGGCGACATGGTGCACATCTCCTACGGCTACGGCCTGTTCACCGGCGGCCTCGGCGCGCACTACGGAGCCGAGCGGCTGGGCTGCACGGTGGTTCCGGCATCCGGAGGCATGACGGCACGGCAGGTGCGGATCATCAACGACTTCCGGCCGGACGTGATCATGGCGACACCGTCATACATGCTCACGCTGATCGAGGAGTTCGAGCGGCAGGGCCTCGACCCGCGCGAGAGCTCCCTGCGGGTCGGCGTGCTCGGGGCGGAGCCCTGGACCGAGGAGATGCGCGCCGAGATCGAGGAGCGCCTGGACATGGACGCCCTCGACACCTACGGCCTCTCCGAGGTGATCGGGCCGGGCGTGGCCCAGGAGTGCCTTGAGACGAAGGACGGACCGCACATCTGGGAGGACCACTTCCTGCCGGAGGTGATCGACCAGGACACCGGCGCCTCCGTGGCCGATGGCCGGAGCGGAGAGCTGGTCTTCACCTCGCTCACCAAGCAGGCGTTCCCGGTGATCCGTTATCGCACCCGGGACCTGTCGGCCCTCATGCCCGGGACCGCGAGGCCGGCGTTCCGGCGGGTGAGCCGGGTGGCCGGGCGCAGCGACGACATGATCGTCCTGCGCGGAGTCAACCTCTTCCCTTCGCAGATCGAGGAGCTCCTGCTGCGGTCCGCCGACCTGGCTCCGCACTTCCAGCTCGTTCGCTCGAAACGCGGTCATCTCGACGACCTGACGGTGCGCGTCGAGCGCCGTGCCGGCACCTCCGAGCAGCGCGGCGCAAAAGCGGGCGACGAGCTTCGCGCCGCCGTCAAGGCATCGATCGGCGTGACCGTGAAGGTCCAGGTCACCGATCCGTATGTCATCGACCGTTCCGAGGGCAAGATGCGCCGGATCATCGACGAACGGCGCTCCTGAGCCGACGGTCAGCCCACCCTCCCGCATCCGTCTCCCCACCCCCGTTCACCCCCATGATCGGAGTACCGATGACCCTTCAGGAGAGCGCCGCCTCTCGCGTCAATCCCCTCAGACCGGCCATGGCCAGCCTTATCGGCACGGCCATCGAGTGGTACGACTACTTCGTCTACGGGCTCGCCGCCGCCGTCGTGTTCGGCCCGCTCTTCTTCCCCGAGTTCTCGCCCACGGCCGGCACGCTGGCCGCCTTCGCCACCTATTCGGTCGGATTCCTCGCCCGTCCCGTGGGCGGCGTCGTCATGGGGCACTTCGGGGACAGGGTAGGCCGCAAGACGATGCTGGTGACCTCACTGCTGGTCATGGGCACCGCGACCATGTGCATCGGGCTTCTCCCGACCTACTCCACCATCGGGGTCTGGGCGCCGGTCCTCCTGGTGGTCCTCCGCTTCGTGCAGGGTCTCGCGGTGGGCGGCGAGTGGGGCGGAGCTGTGCTCATGGCCGTCGAACACGCACCGCAGTCGCGCAAGGCCTTCTACGGAAGCTTTCCGCAGATGGGCGTGCCGGCCGGCCTCATCCTCGCGAACCTCGTCCTGCTGGGTGTGTCGAACGCGGTCGGCGACGCCGCCTTCCTCGCCTGGGGCTGGAGGCTGCCGTTCCTCGCCAGCGCCGTGCTCGTCATCGTCGGACTCTTCCTGCGGCTGAGCGTCGAGGAGAGCCCTGCCTTCCTCCAGATGACCGAGCAGGAGCAGAGACGGCTTCCGATCATCGATGTCGTCCGCGACCACTGGCGCAAGGTCCTACTGATCTCGGGAGCGTTCATCGGGATCAACGCGGTGGCCTACGTGTTCATGACCTTCCTGCTCACCTACACCACGCAGGTCCTGAAGATGGAACGGAGCACCGTCCTCACCATCAGCCTGGCCGCGGCCGGGGTCTGGCTCCTCGTCACGCCCTGGGCATCGATCCTGTCGGATCGCCACGGACGGCGCCGCGTGCTTCTCAGCGGATCCATCGCCTTGAGCGTGTTCGCGCTCGTCCTGCTCCCGGCGGCCGACACGACGCGCCTGCCCCTTCTCATCGGCGCGGTGCTCGGTCTCGCCGTGACGATGGGTGCGGTGTACGGGCCGATGGCGGCGCTGTTCTCCAGCCAGTTCCCCACACCGATCCGGTACAGCGGCACGTCCCTCGGCTATCAGATCGGCTCGCTCCTGGGAGGCGGCATCGCGCCCACCGTCGCCACCGCGTTGCTTTCGGGCTACGGCTCCAGCACCCCCATAACGGTGTACCTGGTCGGCACCACCGTCATCAGCCTCGGCTGTGTCGCGGCGCTGGTCCGGTCGCAGCCGGACGCCGCCGGGGTCAGCACCTCCGACGCTCACAGGCGAACCGGCGCCACAGGATGACGAACGCGGCCCGATAGAGCGGCTGCGCGCGCATTCGTCAGATCTGTCGCATCATTCAGTCCCTCCGGAAGTGCCTGAGTCTCCGCAGATCCCCATGGCGTGGGGCTCCGTCCGGAAACTCAGGCACTTCCGCGCGTGCAGGTCTTGGGTTCCCCGCGATCTGCGCAACCAGTGTCGTGCTAGGACCGACCGGGGGCGGTGCGGGTGCGGGAGAGCCGGGCGCGGAGCCGGGCTGCGTCCTGGCCGGGAGGAAGGCCATAGGTACTTCGGTACTCGCGGCTGAACTGGGTGGCGCTCACGTAGCCGACCGCCTGCGCGATCTGGGCCGCGGTGGCGTCGCCGGAGGCAAGGAGCCGCCGTGCCTCCTGCATGCGCAGGTGTTTCTGGTACTTGAGCGGGCTCATGCCCGTGGTCGCCTTGAAGTGCCGGTGCAGGCTGGCAGGACTCATCCGTGCGACCGCGGCGATCGCGTCGATGCTGAGCGGCTCCGCGTAGCGTTCACAGATCCATCGCGCCACCTGGCGTACCCGGCTCGTGGTCGAGTCCGCGAGCGACCACCGGCGCAGGACATCGCCGAATGAACCGCGCAGCAGCCGGTAGAGGATCTCGCTTTCGATCCCGGGGGAGAGCGGGCGGATGTCCTCAGGCGTGTCGAGGAGTTCGACCCGGCGGGTGACCGCATCGAGGAGTTCCGGCGTTATCGGTGCCCGGACCTGCCCGGTGACGGCGGCTGGGGTGACCTGGCCGGTCTCGTCCAGTTCGACGAGCAGGTCGGCGACCGCCCGGTCGTCGAGTCGCATGACGGCTGATCGGTAGGGGACCTTCTCCAGGGCGGCGGTGACGGGCAGGTCGATCGTGGTGAGGAGCATTTCGCCGGCCTGCGCGACTTCGCTGAGGTCTCCCGCGGTGGTGCGTTTCGCACCGGCGGCGACGAAGCAGATCATGGGCTCGTACAGCTGGCCGACGGGTTCGGCGGGCTCGTCGACCGCGACCAGGGACAGCCGTGGGATCACGGTGTCCGAGGCCGGTCCCACACAGTGCCGGTCGATTGCCGCGGCGAGACGATCAAGCATTGCGGACTTCTTCCCTGAGAGGATCAGGCAATCCTATGCGACCGCTGCCCCATGCCCTCCGGGCTCCTCGTGCCTAGCGTTGGGAGCATGGAACAACACACGACGGACCTTCCCCATCGGGCTCTGGGCGGTCAGGGCCTGGTGGCCGGGGCGATCGGCCTGGGCACGATGGGCATGACCATCGCCTACGGGGCGCCGGACGAGCGGAGCAGCATCGGCACGATCCGCCGCGCTTACGAGCTCGGTGTCACCCTCTTCGACACCGCCGAGCTGTACGGTCTGGGCACCGGGAGCAATGAGCGGCTCCTCGGCCGCGCCGTGAAGGACTTCCGCGACGACGTCCTGCTTGCCACCAAGTTCGGCTACGACTTCCGCGACCCGTCCCGGATCGCGATCGCCCTGGACAGCCGTCCCGAGCACATCCGCCAGGTCACCGACGCCAGCCTCCGCCACCTCGGCACGGACCACATCGACGTGCTCTACCAGCACCGCGTGGACCCGAACGTCCCCATTGAAGATGTGGCCGGCACGGTCGGAGAGCTGATCGCCGAAGGCAAGGTGCGCTACTTCGGGCTGAGTGAGGCCGGCCCCGACACCATCCGGCGCGCCCACGCCGTCCACCCCGTCTCGGTGCTGCAGACCGAGTACTCGGTGTTCGAGCGGGCTGTGGAGGCCGACGTCCTGCCGGTGGTCCGGGAACTGGGCATCGGCTTCGTGCCCTACTCACCGCTGGGCCGCGGATTCCTCACCGGTGCCGTCAAGCCGGCCGCCGAGTACCCCGCCGACGATATGCGCGGCCAGGACGACCGCTGGCAGCCCGGCAACTACGAGAAGAACGTCGCCGCGGTCCACGCGCTGACCGCCCTGGCCGAAGGCAAGGGCATATCGGTCGCCCGGCTTGCCCTGGCCTGGCTGCTCGCCCAAGGCGACGACATCGTGCCGATCCCGGGCACCCGCAGTCCGCAGCGCCTTGAGGAGAACGTGGCTGCCGCGCAGGTCACCCTCACCGCTGCGGACCTCGGCCGGATCAAGGAGATCCTGCCGCACGGGGCGGCCGGCTCGCGGTACTCCGATGCGATGATGCCGACCTGGCGGTAACGGACGACCAAAGTTGCCGGCCGAATCGCCGATGAGCCGGAGCGACCTGTGCTCGCGGACGTGGCCAGGTCTCCAGCCACGTCTGCCGACCTGGCGAACGCACATCCGGCGCCACCGCTCGCGCGGGGCCGCCTCGGCTCGTCGGCTGTGAGGTTCGAACCGGTTCCACCTCGAACGGCAGGGGTCTCGCCAAGGCCGTGGGCGCATCGGTATGGGAAATTCTCAACCGCGCCGCGCATTCTTTTGATCTGCTTGTTCCGGCGGCCGACGGCTGGAAGGTAAATTCCATGTCAGGCTCCAGAAGCTTTCGTATGCGTCGAAAATTGCGGTCTATCCTGAGGGTAGGGTGAGCGAGTCGGGGGAGTCGAAGTGACCGGGGAAGAAATAGCGCAACGAATCCGGCTGGTGGCGCGCAGGTTCTTCGCGGAACTCGGATACGACGGCACGGACCTGAAGACGATAGCGGATGCCGTTGGGCTGAGCATGGCGGAGGTTCAGTCGGCCAGCGGAGGGAAGAGAGAACTCTACCTCCGGGTATTTCGCGACCTCGTCGACGAGCAGGCAGAGTTCGTCGCCCCTGCTGTCGCGGAATTCACCCAGGATCTCGATGGCGTCATCCGTCTGATCGACAGGTACGTTTTTTACAATATGGAGAACCGCGAACTCCTGGCGTTGTGGGTTCAGCGCTGGCTCTCGGATGCCGCGGACTTCAAAGAGGTCGAGAGGATATTCTGGGCACCGCCGGCCGAGCAGTTGGCCGATGTGATGCGCCCGGCGCTGCGCGAGGATGTGGACGTCTATCCCGCGATCTGGATGATCGTCTGGTCGACCTATGGGTTCCTGACCGGAGGCATGCTGGTCGAGGGCGCTGCGCGCCTTCCGCCTGACTCTCCCGAGGGCCGTCGCCGCTTCCTGGCACAGATCCACCGATACCTCGCCACTCTCGTCCCGTGAGCGCTCCGGCTTCCGGCGGGCGAGGCCTCCGTCGAGATGCAGAGGGAGATGGCCTTGTGGCTCTCAGGGATCCGTGCCTGAGCAAGCGCCTAGGGTAGAGCCGTCGTGTTCGCGAAGGCGTTGAAGTACCGAATCGCCAGCGCGAGCTCCACCGGATTCCGACTGACCGGACCGCCGAGGATCTCCTCCACCTTCGCCAGCCGGTACCGCACGGTGTTCGTGTGGATCTCCAACGCCGCAGCGGCATCGTTGGCGGTGACGTGCGAAAGGAAGCTGAGCGCCGTCTCGCGAAGGCGTGCCGCGGTGACCGTGTCGTCGGCGAGCGGCCCGAGCGTCCGCCGCGCGAACGCCATGGCTGCCTCGGGATCCTTGTCCAGGAGGACAAGGATCTCGACGTCCTCGTAGCACGTCACCGCAGCGGGCGACCCTGTCCGCTCGCAGTGCGCTCGGGCGGCCACGGCCTCGTGATGCGACCGTACGAATCCCGCCAGGCCGGATACGGAAGTACCTACGGTCGCGCGAACCCGCAGGCGACTCAGCAGGGGTTCGCTCCGCAAGAGCGCCTTGAGGTCGAGCGGAGACGTGGAGCTGAGCCAGCACCACAACTCGCGATCGCTGGGCGGCACGGTCAGCGGGTGGTGGGCGCCGACGGTGCGGCTCAGCCGCAGTGCCGCGGTCTCCAGCGTGGAGAGCGAGTCGTGGGTATCCGAGAAGAGGATCAACGCCGTGCTGAACCCGGAGATCGGAAAGCCGCCGAGTTCGGCCGAGACCCGGCTTGCCTCCGGCGCCCGGCCGTCCAGCACATTGAGGATCAACTCGAGGCGGCGAGCCTTCGATCCTTGGCCCAGACGCTTCCGTTCGGCCTCGTAGACCTCGACTGAAGGTCCGACCGACCCGTTGAGCCACTCGCTCGCCCGGCTCCAGAAGAACACAAGGAACTCTGAGGGTTCGACGTCCGGAGGCAGGTCCCCGAGCATCTGGGTGATGTAGTCCCACGTTGATTCGAGAGCCACGCGGTACATCGTGTACAGCGTCGTCAGCGGGATCCTCCGACGCGCGATCTCGGCCGCCAGTTCCGCTGCCGGCTGGACCAGGTGAATCTCGTGCGGCGTACCCAGAAGATCGGACAGGAAGCGGGTCCAGTGCGCTTGCGCGGCACTCCGCATCAGCTGATGCAAATGCGGGTCCGACCCGAGTTCCGGGCACCGCGCAAGAATCGCCGACGCGAATCGCTTCACGCTGGCTTCTGTTGCCTCGTGTCTCAGTTCGGCGCTGACGAAGTTAGCCAGCCAAGCCCTCAGCTCGCCACTTGTTTCGGTCACGTTTCCATTGTCTCGCAATGGACGGTCATGAGGGTTGTGTGTTTACCACAACATCGTTCCGCAACTTGGCTCCAAGGCACGAGATTGTGGTCACACATCTCGGCCAGAGTTGCGTCCGGAAGTCACGTCGCCGCACCCGATGCCGACTACTGACTCCCAGCAGGTCGCAGCGCAGAACGGAGTTGAGACATGGTCGAGCAAGCAGACGTCGTCATCGTAGGCGCCCGATGTGCGGGTTCAGCCGCGGCCGCCGCCTACGCCAAGGCCGGCCGCCGAGTCGTCGTGGTCGACCGGGCGAAGTTCCCCTCGGACGTGCTCTCGACCCACACGATGTTCACAGCCGGGGTGAAGGAGCTCGAGAGGATCGGAGCACTTGATGACGTCCTGGCGCTCCGGCCGCCGGCCGTCACCCGCGCCATCGCCGAGTTCGACAACGGAACCGACGGGCGGGCTACATACGAAGAGGTCTCGGACCCCTCCACGAGCGGCTATCTCGCCATCTCCGTGCCCCGCGTCCAGCTCGACGAGACACTGGTGCGGGCGGCTCGCCGGGCCGGTGCCGACGTGCGCGAGCAGTGCACGGTCACGGGAGTCCGCTGGCGAGGCGGTCGCGCCAGCGGCGTGACCTACCGAGATGCCGAAGGGCGACAGCGCGAACTGGAAGCCCCATTGGTCCTCGGCGCTGACGGACAGCAGTCGACCGTGGCCTCGCTTGTGGGCGCGGAGAGGCCGTACAGGTTCGCCCACAGCAACCGTGGCGCTGTGTACAGGTACGTCGAGGACCCCCTGGCAGACGGGCCGGAGACCACCACGATGTACCACTGGCGGGATGGCACCTCACTTTGCTTCATCTTCCCGACCTCCCGGCCCCGCGAGCTGATCGTCGTCTTCCTCGTCGACCGAGGGGAGATCTCCCTCGCGCGAAGCGACCCCGAGGAATTCTGGCGGCGCAAGCTCGTCGACCACCCGGCCGCGGCGGAGCGGCTCCGCGGATCATCGGGAGGATCCAGGCCCCGGATCACCGAGAACCTCGCTTCCTACTTTCGCCGAGCCACCGGACCCGGGTGGGCCCTGATCGGCGACTCCGGCCACTTCAAGGACCCCGTGCTCGGTCAAGGGATCCGGGACGCCATGTGGGCGGGTCGCACGATCGCCGAGCACACGGCGAAGATCCTGGATGACCCATTTCTCCTAGATCGCACCATGCGGCGGTGGGAGCACGAGCGAGAGAAAGACTGCAAGTTCGCCTACCTCGCGGGCATCCACCAGGGCCGCGTGCAGCGCGAGACATCCGGGATCGTCGCGCTGGTCCCTGCCCTGCACGACCTGCGCCTCCCGTTGGTCGCCGCAGCGGGGGCGCGAGGCCGCGAACTCGGCCGATCGATCGAGCTCACCCGCCTTCTCGCTGCCGTCGCCTCGGCACTTCAGAGGGCGCCGGACCGTGGGGCCGTCATGCGCGACCTCGTCCGAGAAGGGCGACTGGGGGCGAAGATTCTGATTTCGACGCGCCGCCGGGCGTTCCGCGACTCGCGGCAGGTGACCGAGATGGAGACCGCCGAACGGCCTTGGAACGGAGCGGGCTCATGACAGAGCTGATCATCGCAGCGGTCCAGCCGCGCCTCGTGCCAGGCGACGTCGAAGGCAACCTCCGGCGCGTTGAGGAACTCGTGCGCGGCGCGCACGGCCGGCACCGGCCGGACCTCATCGTGCTCCCGGACTCGATGACGTCACCGCAGGGTGGCACAGTCGACGTCGACCGGGTCCCGCGGCACATCGACGGGGCGCCGCTGAACCTGCTGCGGCAACTCGCCGCCGACCTGGGGTGCGCCATCACCGGGGGAGCATTGTCGGTGCGCGGCGGCCACACGTTCCAGACCTACATGCTCGTCGAGCCGGACGGTGTGATCTACCTGCACAACAGGTCCGTGCTGGCTTCGAGCGAGTACGCGTGGTGTCGCGCCGGCACGGCACCGGGTGTGCTGATCAGCGATCTGCTCGGAGCCCAGCAACCCCTGGGACTCGTGTCGGGACCCGAATGGGCCTCTAGCGCTGTGGCCAGGGCACTTCACGAACATCGCGTCGGTCTGGTCGTCGGGGGACTCGACCTGCCGATGAGGCGGGGCAGGCGGAAGGGCGGACGTCGCGCCGCCCGTGAGGCGGCGATCCAGTTCTCCCGTTGCCTCGGAGTCTCGACCGTGATGACCGGACACGCGGCCGCCGGGCTCGGGTCACGCATCTGTTCGCCGGACGGAACCGTCCTGGCCGAGCTCGGTCACGAAGAAGGGGTGATCAGTGCGGCGGTGCCCATAGGACGCCACAGGGTCGCTTCGATTCCTGGAGCAATGTGGCAACCCGGCCCCATCGGGTCGCGCGACCTCGGCACCGGTACCCGCATTGCCGCAGGCGCGGCGACCTACTGGACCCGTTGGGCGCGCAACGACTTCCCATGGCAGGACTCAGCACACAGTGATCTTCCAGACGTCATCCGACCCGACCTCCCCGCAGCGGCGGGATCTCCTCAGCAGAAGGGGGAGACCGACGACTACCTGACCCTGACCGTCGCCAAGCGGCGCTTCCCTGCCGAGGGCGTCGTACATCTCACCCTCCGAGGTCCTGACGGAGCACCACTGCCCGCTTGGCGTCCCGGCGCGCACATCGATCTGCTGCTCGACGATGAGATGGTCCGCCAGTACTCGCTCTGCGGGAACCCCGGCGACCCGCACTACGAGATCGCCGTGCTCCTTGAGCGCCAGGGCCGAGGAGGGTCGGTCCGGGTTCACGACCGACTCGATGTCGGGGAGAAGGTTCGCGCACGGGGTCCCCGCAACCACTTCGAGCTCGAGGATGCCGAGCACTACGTGTTCATCGCCGGCGGTATCGGAATCACACCGATCAAGGCGATGGTCGGTGTCGCGCATGATCGCGGTCGTTCGTTCCGGCTGTTCTACGGCGGTCGATCCGAGGCGAGCATGGCCTTCGCCGACGAGCTCGCCGAGCGGTACCAGGAGAGCGTTCTGCTCCAGCCGGAGGACCGCGACGGACTTCTCGACATTCGGGCGATCCTGACGGATTGCCCGAAGGGAACCCTGGTGTACTGCTGCGGGCCGGAGGCGCTGCTCCGTGCGGTCGAAGCAGAGATCCGGCGGCACCCCTCGCTCGGGTTGCGTCTCGAACGGTTCTCGTCGCTGCCCGCGGACGGCGGCAGTGACGCCCCGATCGAGCTGACGCTCGAGGCGAGCGGCCTGTCCCTCACAGTGCCGGCAGGAACGAGCGTTCTGACCGCGCTGCACGAGGCGGGCGTCGACGTCGACTACTCATGCCAGGCGGGCGTCTGCGGGAGCTGCGAAGTGAGCGTACTCGCCGGAACTCCCGAGCACCGCGACGCGATCCTGACCAGCTCTCAGCCGAACGACCGAATGCTCCCGTGTGTCTCTTGGGCGCGCACGTCCCACCTCACCCTCGATCTCTGATCGGAGACCGAGATGACGACGAGCCCGAAAGGAAGGTCCGAAATGAACAAGCCCAGTGCCTCGCTCCAGGAGGAGCTGCTGGCCGAGCGCGAACTCGCGCCCGATGACTACCAGCGGCTGGTCGAGTCCCGTCTCGACTGGCCGATCGCCGAAGGGCTCAACCTTGCCCATGAGTGCTGCGACCGCTGGGCTTCGGATCCTCAGCGGGTGGCGCTGACCGTGCACCGGCCCGACCGGACGTCGCGCTCGTGGACCTACCGGCAGCTCATGGACGCCTCGTGCGCGCTGGCCAATGTGCTGCATGACGCCGGACTCCGGCGGGGCGACCGGGTCGCGGCGCTGCTCGACCAAGGCGTGGAGGCCTATGTCGGAGCCCTGGCGGCATGGCGGGCAGGGCTGGTCTACGTGCCGCTGTTCGTCGGTTTCGGGGTCGACGCGGTGGCACAGCGGATCGGCACGGCGGAGGTCTCCGCGGTCTTCGTCGACGTGCGATACCGGGACGTCTACCGCGGCGCGTCCGAGCAGCTTTCCGAGAGTCCGCTCGTGCTGACCGTCGCGGCCGCGGAGAGCACGGGCCGTCACGCGTCGGACGTCGACTTCTGGGAGAGCATTCAGGCCGCGGACTCGATCTTTGAGACGGTCGTGACACAGCCTGACGAGTGCGCATCGCTCGTCTTCAGTAGCGGGACGACAGGCGAGCCCAAGGGATGCATGCAGTCGCACTCGGTGGTGCTGCCGCTCCAGAGCTTCCTCCGGCACACCGTGGCCCCGAACGAGGACGAGGTGATCTTCGCGGGAGCCAACCCGGGCTGGTCGTACGGCCTGTACACCGCCGGCCTGATCGTGCAGTCGCTCGGTATCCGGCGGGTGGTCTACACCGGCACCTTCAACCCTGCCCAGTGGCTGCGCGTCATGGAGGAAGAGCAGGTCACCTTCGTGGCGTCGGCGCCGAGCGCGTTCCGGGGACTCATCGAGGCGGCCCGGGCCACCGGGCCGCTTCCCGCATCGGTCCGCGGCGGCATCAGCGCCGGCGAGCAGCTCCTTCCCGTCGTCGCCGACGGTTGGCGAGAGATCGGGGGCGGGCGGCTTCAGGACGGATACGGTTCGAGCGAGGTCGGCATGGTACTCGCCGACCTGGCCTTCACCGAGCCGTCGTCCACAGGCGCGACCCTCAGCGTGGTTCCGGGTTTCGACGTCTCCCTGCTCGACGAAACCGGACAGCCCTCGACCTCCGACGGTGCCATCGCCCTGCGCGACATGCGCTGGCCGCTGCTCGGTTACAGGGGCCTTCCGGAGGTATGGGCCGACAGGTTCGTCGGCCCATACCTGACCACGGGTGACCTCGCCGTCCGGGACGACGAGGGTCGATACGTGGTCGTCGGCCGAGCCGACGACCTGATCGTCACCGCCGGGTACAACGTCGGCCCTGGTGAGGTCGAGAACATCATCCAGACCCTCCCGGGCATCGTCGAGGTGGCGGTCGTGGCGGCGCCGGACGAGCGGCGGGGCTCGGTCGTGCGAGCGGTGATCGTGGTCGACGGGACCGTCTCGAAGGATGCGCTCAGCGACCAGATCCAGGAGGTGGTGCGGGCCCAGTTGGGCCGTCACGCCTACCCGAAGGTGATCGACTACGTCGAGGCCCTTCCACGCACGGAGACCGGAAAGGTCCGCAAGAACGTGCTCCGCTCGCAGCCCGGGGACGGCGCCCGGTGACCGCGGAACTCGACGGCGTCGTCGACCTCTCGGCCCTCCGGCGCTGGCTCGACGTCCAGGGCGTCGGGGAAGGAGAGGTGGCGGACGCACGTCTTCTCACCGGGGGTACCCAGAACCTGCTCGTCCGCTTCCGTCGAGGCGACGACGACCTGGTCCTGCGACGCCCCGGCCGCCGACCGCGGCAGAACGCCAACAAGCTGATCCAGCGTGAGGCCCGGGTGCTGCGGGCTCTCCAGCCGACCGCGGTTCCGCACCCGGAGTTCCTCGCGGTCGGTGAAGACGAGTCGGTGGCCGGCCCCGCCGCCTTCGTCGTCATGCGGGCGGTGGACGGGTTCAACCCCGGCGAGTGCTTGCCGCAGGCGTACCAGAGCCCGGACCGACTGCGATCCATCGCCGACCAAGGGATCACGACGCTCGCAGAGATAGCCAAGGTCGACTACGAGGCATGCGGGCTCGGCGACTTCGGGCGACCAGAAGGGTTCCTGCACCGGCAGGTCGACCGCTGGGCGGCCGAGTACTCGTCCTACCTGGCCGTCCCCGAGTACCGGGGGACACGGCTGCCCGGATTCGACCATGTACGCGACTACCTCGCGACCCGAGTTCCCGCGACGTTCAAGGCCGGGCTCATGCACGGTGACTACCACCTGGCGAATCTGATCGTCGAGGATCCCGGTGGTCGACTGGCCGCGGTGGTCGACTGGGAGATGAGCACGATCGGCGACCCGCTTCTGGACCTGGGGCGCTACCTCGCGATGCTTCCCGACGAGCACGGGGAGATCGTTCCCTCCGCCGAAGTCGCGATGGTCGCCGGAGCGATGTCACAGGAAGAGCTCGTGCTGCGGTACGAGGAATGCGTGGGCCGCTCGGTCGCCGACCTGGACTGGTACGTCGTCCTGGGCGCCTTCAAGCTCGGCATCATCCTCGAAGGCACTTACGCCCGTGCTTCGGCGGGGAAGGCCGACACGAAGGTCGGTCTCATGCTCCACGGTGCCGCCGTCAATCTCTTCGACCGCGCCACCCGAATCGCGCAGGAGGCGGCATGAGCGACCACAGGGACGCGGGGACCTCCCCGTTCAGCGGTTTCGACCTGACCGGCCGCACCGCGCTGATCACCGGTGCGACTCGCGGTCTTGGTCTCGCGATCGCCCGGGCGTTCGCCGGCGCCGGCGCCGACATCGTCGTTTCCAGCCGGAAGGAGGACGCGTGCACGGCGACGGCAGAGGAACTGCGCGCCGACCATGGCGTGAAGGCGTGGGCGATGCCGTGCAACGTGAGCTCATGGGACCAGTGCACTGAGCTGGCCCACCGAGCCGAGCAGGTCACCGGCGGCATTGACGTGCTCGTGAACAACGCCGGCCTGTCGCCCCTCTACCCGAGCCTCGGTGAGATCACCGAGGCCCTGTACGACAAGGTGATCGGGATCAACGTCAAGGGACCGTTCCGCCTCGCCGCCTTGATCGGGGAAGCGATGGTCGCCCGCGGGCGCGGGTCGATCATCAACGTCACCTCCATCGAGAGTGACCATCCATCGGTGTACGCGCTGCCCTACGCGGCCGCGAAAGCGGCTCTCGCCAACACCACGATCGGGTTGTCCCGGGCACTCGGTCCGCACGTCCGGGTCAACACCATCAGTCCCGGACCGTTCCTCACCGACATCTCGAAGGCGTGGGACATGGCGAAGTTCAACGCCGCAGCCGACCAGGCGATCTCGATGCGTCGTGCCGGGGAACCCGGAGAGATCGTCGGCGCGGCCCTCTACCTGGCATCCGACGCGAGCAGCTACACCACCGGAGCGACGATCCGCGTCGACGGCGGCGTCTTCGGCACGCTCGGATGACCGAACGACACTGAAGAAACAAGGAGCACCCCATGACTTGGAGTTTCGAGACCGATCCGGAGTTCGCCGCAGAGCTGGAATGGGTCGACCGGTTCGTGCGCGAGAAGATCGAACCGATCGACCAGTTGGTGCCGGACCCGTATGATGTCGCCGACCCGCTGCGGAACGAGCTGTTCAAGCCGCTTCAGCAGGAGGTCAAGGACCGGAAGCTCTGGGCGTGCCACCTCGGGCCCGAGCTCGGAGGCCCCGGCTACGGTCAGCTCAAGCTCGCGCTGCTGAACGAGATCCTCGGACGGTCCCGGTCGGCCCCGACCGTCTTCGGTACCCAGGCGCCCGACACCGGCAACGCCGAGATCCTCGCGCACTTCGGCACAGAGGGCCAGAAGGAGCGCTATCTGGCCCCGCTGCTCGACGGCCAGATCGTGTCGTGCTTCTCGATGACCGAGCCGCAGGGCGGAGCCGACCCCGAGGTGTTCACGACCAAGGCCACGCGGGACGGCGACTGCTGGGTCATCAACGGCGAGAAGTGGTACTCGTCGAACGCGCGCCACGCCGCGTTCCTGATCGTCATGGCGATCACCAGCCCCGACGCCGAGTACCACCGCCGGTTCTCGATGTTCATCGTGCCGAGCGAGACCCCGGGAATCGACATCATCCGTCACGTCGGGCACACCCCGGGCGTCGACGGGAGCCACGGCTACGTCCGCTACACCGACGTCCGCGTGCCGGCCGACCACGTCCTAGGCGGCGAGGGAGAGGCGTTCGCCATCGCCCAGACCCGGCTGGGCGGAGGACGGATACACCACGCGATGCGCACGGTCGGCCTGGTCCAGAAGAGCCTGGACCTGCTGTGCAGGCGAGCGCTTTCCCGGGTGACGAAGGGCGAGCGCCTGGCGGACAAGCAGAGCGTTCAGCACGCGATCGCGCACTCTTGGGCCGAGCTGGAGTCGTTCCGGTTGCTGGTGCTGCGCACCGCCTGGAAGATCGACCGGTACCAGGACTACAGCCGGGTCCGCGGCGACATCTCTGCGGTGAAGGCTCTGATGCCGAAGTTGCTGAACGACGTCGCGTCGCGAGCGCTCCACCTTCACGGGTCCATCGGGGTGTCCTCGGAAATGCCGTTTCTCGAGTACATCTACGAGGCGTTCACGATGGGCCTGGTCGACGGGCCCACGGAGGTGCACGAAGGAGTCCTCGCCAGGGCCGTCCTGCGCAACTACAAGGCCGATGAAGACGTCTTCCCGCCGTACCACCTGCCGCTGCTCCGCGAGCAGGCCGAGGCCGCGCATCAGGACGTGCTCCTTCGCCATGCCGCGGCCGCGGGCCGGCCCGAGGGGCACGGGGAGGCGTCCCGATGACGACCAAGGCGAGAACCTCGGACCCCGAGAGCGGTGTGCCCGGCCTGGGTCGGACGATGTCCGGGCTGCGACGTGTGTTCGACTCCGGACGAACGCGGAGCCTGTCCTGGCGAACCCAGCAGTTGAAGGGCATCGTCCGCCTCGTCACGGACCACGAGGCCGACTTCGCACAGGCCATCGCATCCGACCTTGGGCGAGGTGCGGTCGACGCCTGGCTGGGCGATCTCGCGCCCGCGAAGACCGAGGCCGAGTACGCGATCAAGCATCTGCGCGGCTGGGCGCGTAACCGGCGTGTCAGTCTCCCGATGAGCCAGCTGCCCGGATCGGGCTGGATTCAGCACGAGCCGTTGGGCGTCGTGCTCGTGATCGGACCCTGGAACTACCCGGTGCTGCTGAATCTCGCGCCGCTCATCTCGGCGATCGCGGCGGGCAACTGTGCGGTGGTGAAGCCGTCGGAACTCGCGCCGGCGACCTCCCTCCTCCTGAAGGGGCTGCTCGGACGCTACGTCGACCCGGAAGCGGTCACCGTCGTCGAAGGCGACGGCGCCACGACGCAGGAACTTCTCGGACTCGGCTTCGACCACGCCTTCTTCACTGGGGGAACAGAGGTCGGACGACGGGTGATGGTCGCGGCGGCTGAGAAGCTGACACCCGTGACTCTGGAGCTCGGCGGCAAGTGTCCCGTGATCGTCGCGGCGGATGCCAAGCTCGGCGTCACCGCTCGCCGGATCGCCTGGACGAAGATGATGAACGCCGGTCAGACGTGCGTTGCGCCCGACTACGTCCTCGTTCACGAGAAGGTCAAGGACGAATTCCTCACGCTGCTCCTCAACGCGATGGAGGAGATGCGCGATCCTGGCGAGACGTTCCAGCGGATCGTCAACGAGCGTCACTTCGACCGGCTTTGTGACTACCTCGCCACCACAACAGGCTCTGTCGTGGCCGGTGGTGAGTACGACAGGCCGACCCTTGGCCTGGCGCCGTCCGTCGTCGTCGACCCTGACCCGGCCGACACGGTCATGACCGAGGAGATCTTCGGCCCGATCCTCCCGGTCCTGTCGTACCGGACCCTGGACGACGCGGTCTCGTTCGTCAACGCGCGGCCGAAGCCACTCGCCATGTACCTGTTCTCGGAGACGTCATCGGTCGAGCAGGCGCTGATCGACCGCATCCCTGCCGGCGGGGTGGTCGTCAACCACGTCGCGATGCACTGCATGGTGCCGCAGCTGCCGTTCGGCGGCATCGGCAACAGCGGCATGGGTGCCTACCACGGCGAATGGGGCTTCCAGACGTTCAGCCACCGCAAGGCCGTGCTGCGCAAGGGGACGCAGCTCGATCCGCAGATCGTCTATCCGCCCTACTCCAGCAGCGACCTCCGACTGCTTCGCAAGCTCTTCTGACCGGCGGCGGGCCGGCCCTTCGAAGACGTGCCAAGAAAGCGAGACACGATGAGTCCGAAGCCGTTCCCAGGGCGATCCGTACGCAAGGCGGCGCTCGACGTCACGCGGAACAACCTGATCGAATACTGCCGCGCCCTGGACGCGGATCAGTGGCTTCAGCCGAGCAAGGCGGAGGGCTGGTCCGTCAAGGACGTCGTAGCCCACCTCGGTGGGAGCTGCCGTGTCATCTTCTCGCCGGGCTCGGCCGCGATGATGACGACGGACGACATCGAGGACTGGAACGAGAAGGCGGTGGCGCAGCGCAGGGAGTGGCCGTCATGGAAGGTACTCGACGAGTTCGAGACCTGGAGCAGGCGCGCCATCACCCTCGGAAACGCCGTGTCTTTGACGCCGATGGCGCATGCCAGGGTCCCGGTGGGCGAGATCGGGACGTACCCGGTCGGCCACCTCATGGCGGGTGCACCGGTCTTCGACCAGTTCACCCATCTTCACCACGACATCGCGCCGGCCGTGGGCCAGACGGCGCCGAGGCCCAGCACCGACCAACTTGAGGTCGCCGTTGCATGGATGGTCGCGGTGCTGGCCAACCAGCTGCGCAAGGCGCCCATGGCGTGGGTCGGGGGCCCGGTCAACCTCGAGCTGACCGGCCCGGGAGGCGCGGCGATGCACATCACGTCGGGCGGCCTGCTCAAGGCGGGGGCCAGTTGGGCACACGCCGCGACGATCACTGCCGGTGCCGAGTCGTTCGTGTCGTGGGGGACGAAGCGAACGGCGTGGAAGGACGGCAAGGTCGAGCTCGGCGGCGACGAGTCTCTGGCGGCCCGAGTCCTGGACGGCATCAATGTCGTCTGAGCGCAGCCACGTTGCCCAAGCACCAAGCGAGAAGGAGACCCAGCGATGAAGGCCCTCGTTCTCCAGGAACTGGTCGGCCCTGCCGGGCTTCACTATGTCGACACCCCGGAGCCGACCGCAGACGACCTGGTGCACATCGACGTCCATGTCGCAGGCGTCAACTTTCCAGACCTCCTGCTGATGAAGGGCATGTACCAGCAGAAGGCTGACCCGCCGTTCATTCCTGGCTCCGAGGTCTGCGGAACCGTGGTCCGAGCGCCGGTCGGCTCCGCCTGGTCCCCGGGCGATCGAGTCTCCGCGCTCACCACTGTCGGCGGCTATGCCGAACGGGTCGCCGTCGATCCGGGCCTTGTCGTCGCCACGCCGTGGCAACTGACCGATGCCGAGGCGACCGGTCTCTTGATCAACCACCAGACCGCCTATTTCTCGCTGGTCATCCGTGGCGGGCTGCAGGCAGGGGAAACCGTCGTCGTCCTCGGCGCCGCGGGCGGTATCGGATCGGCCGCGGTGCAGATCGCGGCGGCTCTCGGTGCGCGCGTCATCGCAGTCGAGAAACGCGAGGGCGTCGAGGAGTTCGTCCGCTCGCTAGGGGCAGGCGACGTCGTGCGGGCCGAGGACGGCTGGGCGGCAAAGGTCACCGAGCTCACGGGCGGCGCGCACCTCGTGATCGACCCGGTCGGCGGGCCGCATCTGGAGGAAGGTCTGAGATCGCTGCGTGTCGGCGGACGCCTGGTCGTCGTCGGCTTCGCCGCTGGAGCCATCCCGACGATCGCCGCGAACCGGTTGCTTCTTCGGAACGTCTCGACGATCGGCGCGGCCTGGGGAGCGTACTTCCTTGCGACCCCTGGTGCGCTCGCGACGGTCGCCGCGGCTCTCGAGGCATTGGTCGAAGACGGCCTGCGTCCTGTGCTGACCGCGACCTACCCCCTTGCGGAGGGACGAGCGGCCGTCGAGCTCCTGGAAGCCGGCGGAGTCGTCGGAAAGATCGCGATCGCCGTCCGCTAGGCCGTGTTCTGGGCCGATCCCATCGCATGGTCGTCTCTCGCGTCCATGATCGGATCCTGGAGTCGGCGGGCCTTCATGGTGCGGCCGCTCGATGGTCGGCCGCACCGCCACCCACCCCCGGCATCTTCGGGTGCCGCATACGGCGCCCAGGAGGGCCCCTCCATGTCCTTCCCCGGACCGACGCGTTCCTCGCGCGGGGGTGTTCGCAAGCATTCCGTGAGCCGGCGGATCAGCATGCTGCTGGTCCTTCCCCTCATTTCTCTCGCCGCGTTGTGGGGTTTCGCGGCACAGCAGAGCCTTGACCAGGCCCTCGAGGAGATCCGCTTCACCTCGGTGGTCGACGACGTCGCCCGGCCGCTCGGAATCCTCGGCGTCGCACTCCAGCAGGAAAGGGCGGCGGCGACCCGCACCCTCGCCATTGGCCCTGGCGAAGAACCCGCGTCCATGCAGCAAGCCGCGGCCGCGACCGACGAACAGCTCGAGGTGTTCCGCAAGACAACGCTGCCCGCGGCACGCGACATCCTCGATCCGGCGGCACTCGAGGCTTTGCGCACCTTCGAGACACGCTTGGGCGGGTTGCAGGAGCTCCGGGATTCCATAGCGTCCTCAGCGATCACGCCGATCGCGGTATTCGACCGGTACTCCGCGCTGTTCGACGGCACCAGCAGGGCTCTCCGAGACCTTGCGTCACATAACGATGCGGGAGTGCTCCAGATCACGGTGACCCTGGTCTCCCTCTACGAAGCCCGTGACCACCTTCTCCGCGAGGACCTGCTGATCACGCTCTTGCCGGCCCGAGGTGGGCGTATGCCGGCCGAGGCGCATCTCCGGTTCACCACGGCGGTCGCCGACCGTGCGCAGGCCACCGAAGCTGCGTTGGCCGGGCCGAGCACCACGGTGCAGCGCATGCTGGAGGAGGTCGTCAACTCCCCAGGACATGCGGCTTACGAGGCCCTGGAAGGTGAGGTCAGCGAGAATCGATCGGTGACCGCGGATGTGATCACCCACTGGCGCGCTCAGGTGCCCGAGCTGGCCGAGCAATGGTGGAGAGCACAGCTCGCCGCCATCGCGGAGCTGGCCGAACAGACGGAGAGCGCCGGGCGTTCGACCGTGGTCCAGCTGGCGATCGTCGGCGGTGTCGGCCTGCTCGCCGTCCTCGTGTCCTTCTTCATGTCGATCCGCTTCGCCAGGCATCTGACGTCGGAACTGCAGGCCCTTCGCGACAACGCACGCCACCTGGCAGAGAAACGCCTGCCCAGCGTCATCGCGGCGCTGAGAAGAGGAGACAAGGCCGACGCCACCGAGCACCCCACCTTCGGCACCTCGCAGATCACCGAGGTCGCCCAGGTCGCCGATGCCTTCACCATCGTCCAGCGCACCGCGATCGACGCCGCGATCGCGGAAGCACGCATCCGGGGCGGGCTCAACCACGTGTTCACCAACCTGGCCTGGCGCAGCCAATCGCTGCTCCACCGCCAGCTGCGCATGCTCGACGCCATGGAGCGGCGCACCACCGACGCCACGGAGCTGGACGACCTGTTCAAGCTCGATCACCTGACGACCCGGATGCGCCGCCACGCGGAAAGCCTCGTCATCCTGTCCGGCGCCACGGCCATGCGCGGCTGGGACGCGCCCGTTCCCTCGAACGACATCATGCGCGCGGCGCTCGGCGAGGTCGAGGACTACGCGCGAGTCGAGATCACCGGCACGACCTCGGCCTCACTCGAGGGCAACGCCGTCGCCGACGTCACCCACCTGCTCGCCGAACTCATCGAGAACGCCACGGTCTTCTCACCACCGAGCACCACGGTGGAAGTCCGTGCCGACCTCGTCGGCAACGGGCTCGCCATCGAAGTCGTCGACCGAGGCGTGGGCATGGACGCCGACGACCTCAAAGCGTTCAACCGCAGGCTCGCCGAAGCACCCGAGTTCGACTTGGCCGAAAGCAACCGCCTCGGCATATTCGTGGTCGCCCGCATCGCCGCCCGCCAGGGCATCAAAGTCACCCTCACCCCTTCGGTCTACGGAGGCATCACCGCAGTCGTCCTCATCCCCGGCACCCTCGTCGTTCAGGCCGGAAACGAGGTACCTCCGCGTGAAGCCCCTGTACGCGCGCCCATCGAGCCGCCGACCGACCAGCCTGCACCCGCGAGATCGCAGAAAGCGGCATCGAGTGGCACGCTGCCTCGGCGAACACGCCGTACACCTCCGCCACCCAGGCCAGTTATCCCACCCGCGCCACAGGCGTCTGCGTCCGACCCCGGCCGCGCCGAAGCCAGCCGCTCGATG
This sequence comes from Actinocorallia herbida, assembly GCF_003751225.1. Lineage (NCBI taxonomy): Bacteria > Bacillati > Actinomycetota > Actinomycetes > Streptosporangiales > Thermomonosporaceae > Actinocorallia > Actinocorallia herbida. Next base: position 5,939,010 of record NZ_RJKE01000001.1, on the reverse strand, counting down.
CTCACGGCCCTCCAGGCCGGCTGGATGGCAGGCCGCCAGGCCAACGGCAGCAATGGGACGGACGATCCCCGAACCGCATCACCCCAGGAGGACAGATGACGCAGACCAGATACCCCCAGGAACTTCACTGGCTCCTTGACGACCTCGTCCGCCGAATCGGCGAAATCAGACAAGCGGTCCTCGTTTCCCGAGACGGTCTCCTCATCAGCGCTTCAACCGGCATCCCCCAAGGTGACGCGGACCGGCTCGCCGCAGTCTCATCGGGCCTCCACAGCCTGGCAGGCGGTGTACGCGAGCACTTCAGCAAGACCGAAGTCAAACAGACCATCGTCGAGCTGGACGACTCCCTCTACTTCCTGGCAGCCGCAGGAGAGGGAACATGCCTCGGGGTTCTCGCAGACGCCGGAGGCAACATCGGCCTGGTCGGCTACGAGATGGCCACCTTGACTACGAGGCTCCACAAGCACCTGGGAGTCGCCGCCCGGATCACGCGTCCCCACACCTGATCCCGCTGGCCACATCCGCAGTGAGATCACAAGCGATCGACAGCGGGTCGAGGTACCCAGATCAACCGACATCCCGCTCAGCGCCGGGTCTGTTTAGCGAATGGTGGGACAGGTTGTTGTTGCTGTTCAGTGAGCCTTTTTCATCCTGGGTGCGGGTGGGCTGATCACAGCATGGCCGCGGGTTCCCGGAACGGCCTCAAACGATAAGAAGCCCCTGGTAGATGGGTTGATCACCACAACCAACACCCGTCTCGACCAGGAGCTTCGGTGCTGTTCTATCGTGCTGCCGTCGATTTGTCGCGTTCAACGCTGAACTACGTCGCGGGGCTGATCCGTCGGCATCGCAGGGCGATCGGTTCGGCCTGGCGGCTGCTGAATCCAGGCCGGCAGGCGCTGCTGGTGCTGGTCCACCTGCGCAAGGGAGAAACGTTCGCGCAGTTGGGGGCTGGTTTCGAGGTGTCGATCTCGACGGCTTGGCGGTATGTCGAGGAGGTCGTCGCGCTGCTGTCGTCCCGGTCGCCGAAGCTGACACAGGTGCTGCGCCGGGCCGTGCGGGACGGGCTGCACCTGCTGGTCATGGACGGGACACTCATCCGCACCGACCGCGTCGCCGCAGACCGCCCGTACTACTCGGCCAAGCACCGCCACCACGGCGTGAACATCCAGGTCATCGCAGGCCCTGACGGGGAGATCCTGTGGACCTCGGGCGCGCTGCCCGGCCGGACGCACGACCTGACGGCCGCACGGATCTGGGGCATCCTGCGCGAGCTCCACAAGACCGGAATCACTGTCCTTGCCGACAAGGGCTACCAGGGCGCCGAGACCCGCGTGGTGATCACGCCCTACAAGGGCCGCGGCAAACCCGCCTCCCAGAAGCAGGCCAACCGCTCCCACGCCCGCCTGCGCGCACCCGGCGAACGGGCGAACGCCCAGCTCAAGTCATGGAAACTACTCCACCGACTCCGGTGCAGCCCCTCCAAAGCCGGCCACCTCGTCAAAGCCATCGCCGTCCTCGCCAACCGCGAAGCACGATGAAAAAGGCTCAGTGATGGTTGCGGGTGAGGTGGCCGTCGAAGGCGAGGTCGAAGGCGCCCAGGGCGGCTTTCCAGCGCCGACCCCAGCGGGCCTGTCCGGTGCGGGTGGGGTCGAGGCTCATCAGCGCGAGATAGACGCATTTGAGGGCGGCTTAGATTCAGGGAGTCAACGCAACACCCGCTATGGCGAGGGGTTTTGTGTTGGGACGTCCGGCGATATCGGTCGAGGTTCAACGTTCGTTCTGGTCGTGGATTCGTAGAGGCGAGATCATCGACGTCGCTGCCGCTGCGGTCGGCGTGTCGAAGACGGTCGGCTGGCGATGGTTTCGTGAGGCTGGCGGCGTGATGCCTCCACAGTGGTGCGAATGCTCGACTCGTTCTGCTCGGTTGTCGTTTGCGGAGCGGGAGGAGATCGCCTGTCGCCAGGCGGCGGACGAAGGCGTACGAGCGATCGCCAGGGCGATCGGGAGATCGCCGTCGACTGTCAGCCGTGAGCTTGCCCGGGGGACCCGCCGACCGAAGACCGGATACCGGGCGACCGTTGCTCAGGCGCTGGCCGACGAGCGTTCTCGGCGCCCCAAGGTCGCGTTGCTGCGTCGAAATACCCGGCTGGGTACCCATGTCGAGCGGCAGTTGCTGTTGAAGCACAGTCCCGAACAGATCAGCCGGAGGCTGCTGATCGACTTCCCCGACGATCCGGAGATGCGCGTGTCTCGCGAGACGATCTATCAGTCGCTCTACGTTCAGGGACGAGGCGCGCTGAAGCGCGAACTGACGCACTGCTTGCGGACAGGTCGCGCCCTGCGCAAACCCCGGCGCAAAGCCGATGAGCGCCGCAGTCGGCATGCCGGTGCCGTCTCGATCAGAGATCGGCCCGTCGAAGTCGAAGACCGGGCAGTCCCGGGCCACTGGGAGGGCGATCTGATCACCGGGGCCGGGAACGGCTCCGCCATCGGAACGCTCGTCGAGAGGGCGACCGGATTCGTCATGCTGTTGCATTTGCCGCACACCCACAAGGCCCTCGACGTTCAGGAAGCGATGACGGCGACGATGACCCGGCTACCGCGGACCTTGCGCCGCACTCTGACCTGGGACCAAGGGCAGGAAATGGCCAACCACGTCCAAATCGCAGCGGCGACCGACATGGACATCTACTTCTGCGATCCGCATTCGCCCTGGCAGCGCGGGACGAACGAGAACACGAACGGCCTTCTGCGGCACTTTCCGAAATTCACCGACCTGTCCGGATACCACCCGGACTACCTAGAATTCGTCGCCGCAGAGCTGAACAACCGGCCGCGCAAACGCCTCGACTGGCGCAGCCCCGCCGAAGCCCTCAAACAGCTACTCTCAGACCCAGAGATCAATCCACCCGGTGTTGCGCTGGCCAGTTGAATCCACCCAGTGAACCTTTTCCAGTAACCTTTCGCGGCTGCTGGTCACAGCATGGTCGCGGGAGGTGTGGCTGGCGCGGGACGTGAAGAAGCCCCTGGTAGGACGGGTGGTCTCTGACCTCCACACGTCCCCGACCAGAGGCTCCGCATGCTTTTCTATCGTTCTTCGCTGCCGTTGTCGCGTTCGACCCTGGATTACGTGACCGGGCTGGTGCGCCGGCACCGTCAGAAGGTGCGGAGCAAGGGCCGGGCCCTGCCGCCCGGCCGCCAAGCGCTCATGACCGTCGCTTACTTGAAGAAGGGTGAGACGTATCAGCAGCTCGCGGCCGGTTTCGGAGTCGGAACCACGACCGCGTGGCGCTACGTCAACGAGACCGTGATGCTGCTGTCGGCGCGCTCGCCCAAGCTGGAGCGTGCGCTGGCCAAGGCGAAGAAGGACGGGCTTGGCCACCTGGTGCTGGACGGCACGCTCATCGCGATCGACCGGCTGGCCGCCGACCGGCTCTTCTACTCGGGAAAGCACCGGAAACACGGCGTGAACCTGCAGGTCATAGCCGGTCCAGAAGGCCAGATCGTCTGGGTCTCGGGCGCGGTCCCCGGCTCGATCCACGACCTGACGGCGGCCAGGAACTGGGGCGTGATCCGCGCACTCGACGGCTGCGGGCTGCTCGTCCTGGCCGACAAGGGATACACCGGCGCGGGCCCGCACATCCTCACGCCCTACAAGGGCCGAAACAAGCCCGAGGCACAGAAGCAGGCCAACCGCTCCCACGCCAAGCTCCGCGGCCCCGGCGAACGCGCAAACGCGCAGCTCAAGTCATGGAGCATCCTGGCAAGGCTCCGCTGCTGCCCCCACCGAGCCGGCCACCTCGCCAAAGCCATCAGCGTCCTTCAAAACCGCGAGGCTGCCCTCTCAGCGTGGTGAAAAAGGCTCACTGTGCCGTCCAGGGGCGGTGCATATCATAGCTCGTCCGTGATAGTGATAGCGTAAGTCGTCAACATTAGATTCTATAGTGAAAATAGGGCAGAATATCATTTTGCTTGGCCCGTTTCGGGATCTTGAAGGAATGACAATAGGTCATCTATTGCCTCTCTTGACCGTTCGATCTGAATTGGCGACAGTGGAATCACTCCGTGGACGATTTCATTTCTGAAACGCCGAAGGCTTTCGTATTCTTCCATGAACGGCTTCGGAAATATTTCAGCACGTCGAACTTCACTTGAAATGATCGGCCCGTTTCGTGCTCGTCGAATGTTGCGAATATCGAAAGCGGTTCGGATTGCTTTCTCGAGGCTGATCCATTTGGTGATAAAATTTCCTACCTGCTGTTGAATTTCCGGTGAATCATCATATTTAGGGTAGAATTCTTCATATAGCCGATATCGACTTCCATCCTCAGACAGCAGAGAATCAATAATCTGCTCAGCCAGGGGCCGGTCTTCGAAGTTGCCATGAAGGTTCTCCATGTACTTGGAAAGCGCCTCTGGAGTATTTATTTCCTCGCGTGCAAGAAGATTGAAGAGGACGTCAACACGGCCGAGGCCCGATTCATTAACCGATTGGCCAAGACGATTATGTGCTGTCTTGATCAAGTGAGATGCTAGATCGTAGTGGTTTGTGAATCTTTTCTCTTCCTGCACTCTGGCTTCGCCGGCTCGCTGGAGTACCTCAAGAGCAATTTCCCCAGATAGAACTAGCCCATTGAGCTGATCGAGGATTGAGTGCTCATCTTCAGAAAGATTTCCGGCGAGGGGCTTATAGATAAGGTCGTGCTCAACCTCGGACCATGCATGCATTAGGATTGAGGCGACTTGGATCTCGATACCAGCTTGGGAGTAGCGCTTGTCTATCTCGCTTGAAAGATCCTGCTCTCGGAGGGTTACTCGATAGTGAGTTGCAGAGTATCCAGTAAATTTCTTTCCGGGGTTCTTTGAGTCTTCCTTGGGAAATGTAATTTCTTTGCGAACGTGGAATATTTTCTTAATTGACCCACCGACTTGCTCTCGCTCGGCAGGAAAATATAGGGCCACGCGCACTCCGGCCAAATCGACGATGTCGTTGAACATGTCTTCGATGGTTTCATAATTGTTTGCCTCGTGGCGTTGCCTGCATTTTTCTCTAAGTCTGGCTATTGACTTTGCCCGGAAAGTAACGATAGATCTAATTCCCGCCGATTGTAGATTTTCCTCAAGGAGCTGGGCTGCGATTCTGGCAGCTCTATCATAATAATCATACTCTTTAGTGTATCTGCGAATGAATTCATCAATCAAATCCACGTTTGGCTCCTATGCTTAAATATGATGTAGATCCTGCAGCTTAGTCGTTCGCGTCAGCGGACGGTGGGAAAACAGGAGATCGTCTCGGGTGGGAAATCCCATTTCGGACCTAAAGTTCGAATTTTCGAGCTGTCGCTCAGGGACTCCCTGGCTGAGGATGATCAAGTTGGCCATGTATCCAGGTGGCTTTGACAACAGCAGACCAGCATCGCCTTCTGTTAGGAGGCCTACGTGTGGCAATGAGATCTCCTGGTGGGGGCGATGCTCTGACTTGCTGATGGATCGCTTCGCCGAGCTCGAGAGGCGGTGGTGTGGGCGGGTCCGCAGCGAGATTCTGGCTGCGGGCGGCCTTGAGTTCCTGGGCAAAGGTTGCGTCGTCGATCCAGCGAGTCGGCGGCGGCCGTCATCGATGCCCGGCGCGGCCTTCCAGTCGCGGTCGAGGTAAACATCGCGGACGTCCTCATTCTCCTGGCCTCGGAAACACGGGCGATCCGCGCCTACAAGAGCGCGGATTCCAGTGCATCGCATCCGAAGGCCTACCTAAGCGGCAGTGCCGACGCCGTGCGCCACAAACTGCAGGCAGGCGAGGACGCCTTTGTCGCGTCTATCAGCCACGAAGCCGCGTCCGAAGATCGATCTATCAGAGAGAGCCGCTTGTAGGGTCGCAAAGGTTCGAGAATTGAACATCTGTAGCGCACGTGTTCTGTAGCCTAGGATTACGCTATAGGCCCTTGGACGATAGAGTCATCCGCTAAACAGGCTCCGGTGCAGCGCTGAACGCCGGTGGCAACTACTGAACGTCATGGTTTGCGGAGCTCTGCGCTCACGCTTCCGATCGTCAAGCTTGTTACGGTCGTCGCTTGTGATGCGTCTATCTTGTAAGATCATTTGTTAGACGGAGCAAGACCAAAGCAGCGGAGGAGGCTCCACTGGTCGGCAGGATCCGGGTCGCCTACCTGCTGTTTCGTGGACTTTTGTGTAGGGCAGAAGGTCCGTGATCCATTTGGGCCGGCTCCAACGAGATCATGAAAATGATCATCTCCCGCGACCTCGGATTGTAGCTCTGGCCAGGGGCTTCGTCTGTTTTGGGGTCTCTTCCCGGCGGGCCGCCGCGGTAACCGTGTTAGCGAAAAAGTTAGCGGCCTGATCATGGTGGTGATGCGGCTCACCGGGTGTTGGGGAGTGGCAGTGAGTTCGCTGCTGTCCAGGGTGGGGAAGGGGAGCGCGATGAAGGTCTCTCCTTCTCTGCCTACCGCAGGGTTCGTTCTGTTGGTTCTTGGGCGTTTTTGTCGTGCCTTCTGGGTCCGGTTTCGCGAGTTCGGTGGAGCCGAGCGGGTTCGGGTCGTGATCTGAAGGCGGGCGGCGGTGATGCCCTTGGCTGCCGGCTCGGCCCCTCCATCTGCATGGGTGTGGCAGGTCGAGGGGCGCCTGACGTGCTCATCGGCTTGTCTGGTTGGCGCTGCTCGCAGGAAGGGTGTGCTCGCTATACTTCGGGCTATGGCAGCTGCGCTTTCGGAATCGGCCTCGGGCCCGTCGGGCCGGGTGCCTGACAAGAGCCCCAAAGCGATCCGTGCTGCCCTGCTGCCTGAGGAGCGCGGTGACTTCGACCGTGAGTACCGCGGGGTCATGGCCGCTGCCACTGAAGATCTCGATCTCGCTCCGGTCCTTGAGTTCATCGAGCGTTGGTGGCGGGTCGCGGTGCTGTCCATGGACGTCGAGCGCCATCGTGCGGCACTGGACGTCGTTGCCCGCCTTGACCGTGGTGAGCAGGTTCCCACCGGTTCGGCGGTGGACATGATCCGGGCACGGCTCGCCGCCGAAAAGTGACCTACATCGTCGAGGAGACCGACGCGGTCCTCGAAGCGCTCGCCCATGTGCCGACCGACGGCCTTGAGGGCTACCTGGAGCTGCGTGCCTCTCTGGAACTCGCCCCCTGGGGCGGTGAGCCTTACAACCGGAGCAATCCGGCGGCCGCCAATTCCAGGACCATGAGCTTCGCCGATGGCCGGGGCCTGGCCTGGTACCTCATCCTTGAGCATGAAGAAGACGATCAGCGACGTGTCGTCATCGTCGCCATGACCTGGACCGGCTGAAGCCGCGAGCACACCAGTCGCGACGCGGCATCTCTCGCGAGGCGCATCGCCGGGCCCTTCAGACAGAACCACACCAAGCTGTCGTCGCGCTGGGGGAAGCTCAGTCAGGTTCCGGTGCGCAAGTACTCGATCGTGTTCCGCATGCGGTTCGCGAGCCTCCCGGCGGTGTCGCGGTATCGGTTCGCCGATTCCTTCGGCGCGCTGGGACCTCTGGGTGAGCGCGACTTCGATTCGGGAGGTGACCGGGAGGGCTCGTGGCGTGGTGGGTCGCGGTGTGAGGGGGCGCGGGGCGGTGGGGTGTGGATGCTGCGGCTCGGATGTTCGTCGCCATAGCGGACACTCTGCGCTAGCTGGGCTGATGCGCGAAATGCAATGTTCGCTTCAGGTGATGCGGATGAGGCATCATGCCTGCATGGAGCTCAAGACGCTGCGGTGGTTCCTGTCGCTGTGTGACACGGAGAACATGCGGGATACGGCGCTGGCCGAGCGGGTCAACCAGTAGTCGCTGTCGCGGGCGCTGGCGCGACTCGAGGACGAGCTGGGCGTCGAGCTGTTCGATCGGCATGGACGGCGGCTGCGGGTCAATCGGTTCGGGGCGCTCTATCGCGATCACGCGGCGCGGGCCGTCGCCGAGTTGGAGCGGGCGCGGCTGCGGGTCGAAGCGCTCGCGGATCCCGACACCGGGCTGATCCGGCTCGGTTTTCTGCACTCCACCGGGCGATGGCTGGTGCCGGAGGTGCTGCGCGACCACCGGGCCGTCACGCCGGGGATCAGGTTCGAGCTCCGCCAGGGTTTCGGTCGCGAGCTCTACGCCTGGCTGAGCCACGGCGAGACGGACGCCGCGCTCGTCACCCCGCCCCCGGACGACGCGTCCGCCCGCTGGTTCTCCCTCCGCGAGCAGCCGCTGTTCCTCACCCTCCCCGCCGACCACCCCCTGACGTCCCGGCCCGACCTCTCCCTCAGGGACCTGCGAGCGGAACCCTTCATCGCCCTCGGCCCCACCACGGACCTGCGCCGCACCTTCGACGAGATGTGCCGCGAGGCCGGATTCGAGCCGGTCATCGCCTTCGTTAGCAAGGAGATCGCCACGGTCAGGGGCCTGATCGGCGCGGGTCTCGGCGTCGGCGTGCTGCCCGTCCCCGAGCCCGGCGGCGTGGGCAGCACCGTCTACCGCCCCCTGCTCCCGGCCCGCCACCGCCCCATCGGCCTCGCCTGGGACCCCCGCCACGCCCAGACCCCGGCCCTCGCCCGCTTCATCGACCGCCTGACGTACGGCTAGCCCCGCAGCTTTCACGGACGGGGAACCGCCGGGACACGCCGAGGAAACACGCGCGGCCTACCTATATCTGTCAAGCGACAGGAATTAGCCGACGTGCCTTTTCCCCGTGTTCTCCGAGAAGGCGGAAAAAAGACAACGGCGGTCGATTTCGTGCACGGCCGTAATCCACGTCCATTATCGCGGTCGAATTGCCCGGCGGTAATGGAGCCTTCCAAGCCATTAGCCGATAAGATCGAGAAATTCGTTCACCGCCGGATTGGCCCCCTGTCCGGCGTTCGGCCAGCTCACCCCCGACCCCCCTCAGTGGAAGAAGGCCCGAAGAACCATGCGATTCCTCCCCCGACTCCGGACGGGCGCCGTACTGGGCGCCCTGCTGCTGGCCGCCTCGCTGACGGGTTGCGGCTCCGACGCCAAGAACAGCGCGTCCGGCGAAACGATCACCCTCGGCTTCTCCGCCTGGCCCGGCTGGTTCCCGTGGCAGGTGGCGGATGAGAAGGGGCTGTTCGCGAAGAACAACATCAAGGTCGAAGTGAAGTACTTCGACTCCTACACCGACTCGCTCCAGGCCCTCGCCAGCGGCGCGATCACCGCGAACAGCCAGACCCTCAATGACACCCTCGCCTCGGTGTCGGGCGGGGCCAAGCAGACCATCGTTCTGGTCAATGACAATTCGACCGGCAACGACCAGATCATCGCCGCCCCCGGCATCAACTCGATCGCCGACCTCAAGGGCAAGACGGTCTCGGCCGAGCAGGGCACCGTCGACCACTACCTGCTGCTGCTCGCACTGAAGAAGGCCGGGCTCAGCCCGACCGACATCACTTTCAAGCCGCTCACCACCGACGCCGCCGCCGCCGCGTTCGCCGCCAAGAAGGTCGACGCCGTCGGCGTGTTCGCGCCGTTCACCACGACCGCGCTCAAACTGCCCGGCAGCAAGGCGATCGCGACGTCCAAGGACTTCCCCGGCGCGATCCCCGACCACCTCGTGCTGCAGAACTCGTTCGTCTCGGCGCACCCCGAGCAGGTCCAGGGCCTGGTCCAGACGTGGTTCGACACGCTGAAGTGGATCAAGGAGAACCCGGCCGAGGCCATCCAGATCATGGCCAAGCGGGCGGGCGTCTCGGAGTCCGACTACAAGTCCTACGATTCCGGCACCACGATCTTCGACCTGAAGGAGAACGTCTCGGCGTTCGGCACCGGCACCGCGCCGACCAACCTCGACTACCAGGCCAAGGAGATCTCCTCCTTCCTGGTGTCGGCGAAGCTCGCCGACACCGAACCGTCCCTGGACGGCCTGTTCGACGCGAAGTTCGTGGAAGCGGTCAAGCAGTGACCACCGCCCTCAGGCAGCACCGGACGCCGCTTCCCCGGCGGCGTCCGGCCCGCCCCCTTCCGGCGCTGCTCACCCTGGGCGCGCCGGTCCCGCCGCGCGCGGTCTGGCTGCTGCGGGCCGCCTCCGTGCTCGTGCCGTTCACGCTCTGGCTGCTGGTCAGCGAAGCGGGCTGGGTGCAGGCGGAGTTCCTGCCCACCCCGTCCGCGACCTGGTCGGCGGGCTGGGAGATGGCCAAGTCGGGGCAGCTCGCCGACGACGCCTGGGCCAGCTCGTCCCGGATCCTGTGGGGGTTCGGGATCGCGACGCTGATCTCCGTCCCGCTCGGCATCCTCATGGGCGCCTACCGGTCGGCGCACGCCGCGCTGGAACCGGTGATCGGCATCCTGCGCTACCTGCCGGCCAGCGCGTTCATCCCGCTGCTGGTGATCTGGCTCGGCATCGGCGAGAGCTCGAAGATCGCGCTGCTGGTCATCGGCGTCGTCTTCTTCAACACGCTGATGACGGCCGACGTCGTCAAGGTCGTCCCGCGCGACCTGCGGCAGGTCTCGGCGACGCTCGGCGCCCGCCAGAACGAGATCCTGCGCCGGGTGATCGTGCCCTACGCCCTCCCCGGCATCCTGGACGCCCTGCGCGTCAACTTCGCGGTGGCCTGGAACCTCGTCGTCGTCGCAGAGCTGATCGCGGCCGAGTCGGGGCTCGGGTACCGCATCGCCCGCGCGGGCCGGTTCCTCCAGTCCGACAAGATCTTCGCCGTGCTGATCGTCATCGGGATGATCGGGCTGGCGATCGACGTCCTGCTGAGACTCCTCCGCGACCGGATCGGAAGGTGGCAGCCATGAAGCGCCTGGCCATCACGGGTGTCTCCCGTGACTTCGGCGGAGCACTCGCCCTCGACGGCATCTCCCTGGAGGTGTCCGCGGGCGAGTTCGTCTGCATCGTCGGCGCGAGCGGATCCGGCAAGTCGACGCTGCTGTCGCTGATCGCCGGACTCGACGTCCCCAGCCGGGGGACGATCACCCTGGACGGCCTGCCCGTCGAAGGGCCCGGCCCGGAACGCGGCCTGGTCTTCCAGACCGGCGCCCTGTTCCCGTTCCGGACCGTCGAGCAGAACGTGGCGTTCGGCCTCGAACCGCTCAGGATCAGCAAGGCCGACCGGCGCGAACGCGTCGCCTGGTACCTGGCCGAGCTGGGCCTCACCGGCCTGGAGAAGCGGCTGCCCAAGGAGCTCTCGGGCGGCCAGCGGCAGCGGGTCGCGATCGCCCGCGCGCTGGCGTGCGAACCGGAGGTGCTGCTCCTGGACGAGCCGTTCGGCGCGCTCGACTGCCAGACCAAGGACGACATGCAGGTCTTCGTCCGCAAGGTCTGGCAGGACACCGGCACCACGATCGTCATGGTCACCCACGACGTGGAGGAGGCGGTCTTCCTGTCGCAGCGGATCGTGGTCCTGGCGACGTCGCCGGGCCGGGTCGCCGCCGAGCTCCCGATCACCCTCCCCGACCAGCGGGACCTCCCGCTGAAGCTCGCCCCGCATTTCCTCGACCTGCGCGCCAAGGTCGAGAGCCTGGTCCGCGACCACCGCTCGCCCTCCTACGCCTGACCCTCCGGCGGCGCCCACCGTTCCACGGGACGGAACCGTGCCCCCGCCGCCGGAACGCACGAAGAGCCCGCCTCCCCGAGGCGGGCTCTTTCGCGAACGCGGGACGTCAGTGCCGTTCGGCCTGGATGAACCGCGGATCGAACAGGTCGTTCAGCGACGCCTTCATGGGGGAGAGCTGGTTGTCGACCAGGAACTGCGACAGCGACCGCGCCTGGAACGGCAGGCTCGTCTCCGTCGCGGTGTCCGACCGGAATGCCTCGACGTTCTGCTGCAGCGTGAAGATCGAGGTGCCCGAGTCGTAGGAGGTGTAGTCGGCCTCCGACACGCCCGCCCGCTTCGCCATGATCCGCAGCGCCTCGGCCCGGTGCGTCTTGATCCAGTCGAGCGTGTCGAACCAGGTCGAGACCATCGCCTGCACCTTCTCGGGGTGCTTGCGCAGGAACGCCCCGGTGACGACGAGCAGGTCGGGGATCGCCCCCGGGAACTCCTTGGACGTCGCGATCGCCTTGCTGTCCTCGAGCTGCAGGGCGGTCGTCGTGAACGGCGCGAACACCCCGACGGCGTCGAGTTTGCCCTGGTAGAAGGCCTCCGCGGCGGCGTCGGTCGCCATCGGCTCGAACTTGACGTCCTTGAGGCTGAGCCCGGCCCTGCGCAGCGCGAGCGTCAGCAGGTAGTGGTCGACGGTGCCGGCCTCGGCCGCGACCCGCTTGCCCTTCAGATCGGAGATCTTGGTGATGCCGGGCCGGGCGATGATCTGGTCGTTGCCGGTCGAGTTGTCGTTGACCAGGACGGCCGTGAGCCGCGCCCCGTCCGTCACCGCGGTGAGCGTGTCGTTGAGGGTCTGGCTGTTGGCGTCGATGTCGCCGTTGGTGAGCGCGGTCAGGCTGTCGGTGTAGTTGTCGTACCAGCGCAGTTCGAGCTTCAGGCCGTGCGCGGCGAAGAAGCCCTTCTCCTGGGCGACCTGCCAGGGGAACCAGCCGGGCCAGGCGCTGAACCCGAGCGTCACCGGCCGCTCCTCGGCCTCCGGCGTCTGGCCGGGGAGCATCGAGCAGCCGCCGAGGGGGAGCACCGCCAGCAGGACCGCGGCGGTCAGCGACCGGGTGGAACGGAGCATCCTGGCCTCCTAGCGGGCGTTGAAGATCACGCTGTCCAGCAGCGCGATCAGGACGTGTTTGACCGATTCGCGGTCCCGGGCGTCGCACAGGACGACCGGGGTGCGGTCCGCGATGCCCAGCGCCTCGCGGATCTCGTCCAGGTCGAACCGGTCGGAGCCGGGGAAGTAGTTGACGCCGATCGCGATCGGGATCTGCGCCTCCTCGAAGAAGTCGAGCGCGGGATACGCCTGGTCGATGCGGCGCGTGTCGACCAGCACGATCGCGCCGATCGCGCCCTCGATCAGGTCGTCCCAGAGGAACGCGAACCGCTCCTGGCCGGGCGTCCCGAACAGGTACAGCACGATGCGCTCGTCGACGGTGATCCGGCCGAAGTCGAAGGCGACGGTCGTCGTCGACTTCGCCTCGACACCGGTCGTGTCGTCGACGCCCGCCGAGATCGACGTCATCGCCGCCTCGGTGGTCAGCGGCTCGATCTCGGAGATCGCGCCGACGAACGTGGTCTTCCCGACTCCGAAACCGCCCGAGACGATGATCTTCGCCGAGACGATGGAGGTGAGGGTTTCAGAGTGACCGAACACCTTCCCGGATCCTTTCCAGCAGGGCCAGCGAGAGGTGGCCGTTCAGGCCGGCCTGCTCATGGACGGTGAGGTAACGCTCGGCCAGCAGGTCGGCGATCAGCACCCGGGTGACGCCGAGCGGCACCCCGAGGCTCGCGGCGATCTCGGCGACCGACAGGGGCCACTGGCAGACCTCGACGATCCGCCGGCGTTCGAAGCTGAGCGGCGCCGACAGGGCCGCGGGGATGGCGGTGACCAGCGTCTCCACCCGGAGCCGGTCGTCGGCGGGCCGGGTGCGTCCGCCGGTGACGATGAACGGCCGGACGAACTGCTCGCCGGGGCCCTCGTCGGTCGGGACGGGCACGGTCGGGGGAGTGCCCGGCACGGCGGGCTCCGGCCCCTTGCGGTGCTCGACCGTGCCCGGCGGCCAGGGCGGCTCGTCGCGCCGGCCGTCGTTCACCGAAGAACCTCGTTCTTCAGCTCCGCGACGATCTCGGGCGTGAGGAGGGCGCCGAACCGCTCGCACAGCACCGCGATCTCGTGGCCGACCAGGCCCAGATCGCATTCGGTGGTCGCGACGACGCCCAGGCAGCTCCCGTCGGAGATCGACGAGACCAGCAGGAAGCCCCGCCGCATCTCGATCATCACCAGCTTGAGGCCGTCGAACCGGTACCGGTGGGACGCCGTCCGCGAGAGGCTGACGAGCCCCGAGATGATCGCGGCCAGGGGTTCGGCGGTCGGCCGGTCGAGACCGTCCGACATCGCCATCAGCAGCCCGTCGGAGGAGACGGCGACCGCGTCGGCCACCCCGTCGGTCTCCTTCACGAACCGGCCCAGCAGCCAGTTGACGTTGCTGATGTCCTGCGCGGTTTGGGACATGGCGGGGGCTCTCCTCCATCACTGCGGCTCATCGCCGGTGCGGGTGTCGGCGTTGTTGTAGCCGAGCCTGAAGCTGTCCAGCATCTGCCGGACCTCGCCGGGCGTCCGTTCGGGACGCGCCGGGGGACGGGGCTGCTCCGGCGTCGCGGGACGTTGCGCCGCCCCGGCCCGCCGGGTGCCGGGGGTGCGGGGCTGCCGCTTGAGCAGCCCGTTGCGGGTCGTTTTGGGGGCGGCGTGCCGGGGCCCGCCGCCGGGCTGGCCCTTGGCGAGCGGTCCGGCGAGCGGACCGGGCGCGAACGGCGTCCCGCCGGTGGAGCCGGGCGGCTGCGGCGGCATCCCGCCGGAGTACGGCCCGTTCGGCGGTTGCGCCGACAGCGCTCCCGGCGGCACCGCGGGATGGGCTCCGCTGCCGTGGGACGCCGAGTACGCCCCGCTCGTCTGGGAGCCGCCGGGGACGGCCGGGTACGCCCCGCTGCCGCCGTTCTGCGCCGCTCCCGGGTAGATCCCGTTCGGCCCGGTGCCGGGCTGCGCACCGCCCGTCTGGGAGTCGCCGGGATAGACCCCGTTCGGTCCGGTGCCCGGGTTGGCACCGCCGTTCGGCGCGCCGCCCGGGTAGATCCCGTTCGGTCCGGTGCCGGGGTTCGCGGCGCCCGGCTGCGCGCCGTTGGGGGACGCCGGGTGCGCGGGCCCGGAGCCGTTGGACGACGGGTGGGGCCCGCTGCCGTTCTGCCCGGACGTCCGGTCGCCGGGGATCGGCGCGCTCAGGTAGGCACCCGAGGTGTGCGGCCCGACCCCGGCGCTGACCGGCACCTGCTGCCGCGGCGCGGCCGACGGCTTGCCGGGCTGCTCCAGCAGCGACGTCGGGATCACCACGCGGGCGGTGACGCCGTTGAGCGGCGAGTCGTGCAGCCAGACCTTGATGCTGAGCCGCTGCGCGAGCCGGCCGACCACGTAGTGGCCGAGGTCGCGGGTCGGGCTGACCAGGAAGCTCTCCTCGCCGGCGAGCCGGGCGTTCGCGACGGCCATCGCCTCGGCCGCCATCCCGAGCCCCTGGTCGACGATCGCGATGTGGTACTCGTTCCCCGCCGAGCGGGCCTGCACCTCGACGGCGAGGTCCGGCGGCGAGAAGGCCAGGGCGTTCTCGACGAGTTCGGCGAGCAGGTGGGCGATCTCGGCGGCGGCCGCGCCCTGCACCATCGCCTTGTCGGCCCGGCGCAGCGTCACCCGGCGGTAGTCCTCGACCTCCGCGAACGCCGACCGCAGGACGTCGCCGACCGACACCGCGGTCGACCAGCGCCGCGGGCTGTGCTCCCCGGTGAGGATCAGCAGCGATTCGGCGTTCCGCCGCATGCGGGTGGCGAGGTGGTCGAGCTCGAAGAGGTTCGCCAGCTGGTTGGGGTCGGCTTCTTCCTTCTCCAGGGCGGAGATGAAGCCGAGCTGCCGGCGGACCAGGTTCTGGTTGCGTCGGCCGAGGTTGGCGAGGGATTCCGAGGTGTTGTACCGCATGACGGCCTGCTCGACCGCCAGCCGGACGGCCGTCTTCTGCAGGTGGTCGAGCGCCACCGCGACCTCGGCGAACTCGTCGTCCCGCTGGGCGAGGACCGATCCGGCGATCACGTGCTGCATGACGGCGCCGGGGTCGTCGGCCGCCTGGACGCGGGCGACGGCCTCGGGCAGCCGCCGCTCGGCGACGTCGTGGGCCTCGCCGGTCAGCATCGTCAGCGGGCGCATGATCGACCGGAAGGTGTACAGCCAGAGCAGCAGCGCGACGATCAGGCAGGCCAGTGCGAGCAGCGAGTACAGGAACAGGCCGCGGTCGGCGTCGCGGTGGATGCCCGCGACCCGCTGCCGGATGTCGTCGCCGAGGTCCCGCTGGATCTCGCGCAGGTCGTTGCCGATGGTCGTCATCGCGGCCGACCACTGCGGCGAGCTGAGCTTCAGCGGGCTGCCGTCGGCGCCGAGCAGCGCCTTCTGCTCGAAGTTCTCCGCCAGGCCCGCCTGCGACGTCTTGAGCGCCGCGGTCAGGTCGCTCTTGCGCTGCTCGGACGCCGTCTGCCAGAACCGGTCCAGCGCCTCGATCTTGGTGGCGCGGACCTCGGTGAAGCGCAGGTAGTCGTTCTGGGTGAAGTAGCCCTGGGCGAAGACGCCGCTGAGCTGGCTGCGCTCCAGGGCGACGGCCTCCTTGGCCTCACCGAGGGAGTGAAGGCTCTGCAGGTCGCGGCGGAGCGCCTGGTCGCTCTGGCCGAGGTCGCCCTCGGTGGAGAACCCGTTCAGCTTGACGATCGCCGAGGTGTAGAAGTCCAGCATCTCGGTGCGGTTCAGCCGGCCGGAGTCGGCGGAGTCGCGGATGAAGCTGAGCGTGTTGAGCCCGGCGAGCGCGTCGGAGACGGCCCGGGCGCTCGGCGAGGTGCCGCCCGCGATCTGCTGCTTGAGCGACTGCTCGTTGACGTCGGTGGCCCGGCGCTGCGCGTCGACCTGGGAGCGGAACTGCCCGGCGCCGCCGAGCAGAGAGCTGGTCAGGGACCGTTCCCGTTGCAGCGAGTGGATGAGGTCCTGGGCGGACAGTTCGAGGCCGACCAGGCGGGAGACGGCGTCGGCGTCACCGGAGATCCGGACCTGGTCGGCGACGCCGAAGCTCGCGACCGTCACCAGCAGCGAGGTGGGGACCAGCACGATGATCGCCAGCCGGGAGCGGATCGTGCGCCCGCCCCGCAACCATGAGCGTCCCTTCCGGCGGCGTTCGCCAGGCGGAGCCACATCTCCATTCATGTTCCGGATCCCATCTTGTTTCGGACCGACAATCACGAATCGGTGAAGACCTGAATGGCCGTCGCTCTGGTGCACCAATCTAACTGGGCGACCACCAGCCAGAGTAACGATCCGGACGAGTTTTCACACCTCTTTATAACGGCAGTTATGCGGGAATTCGAAAGAAAGGTACGCCAAAATGGCCAGACGTGCTCAGTGAAGTGACTCCGTAGACTTCTCTCGCTTCGTCAGTCGTTAACGGAGCTCCTTTGCAGCGCCGCCGCGACCCCATCCCAGAAACGTTCTCTCGCACGGAGTGACCCGGCGACCACGGAGGCGCACTCACGCCATTTCACGGAGTCCTCTCCGCAGAGATCCGCCACCATCCGCATCGCCATCGGAGTGTGCTCGCCCGCATCCACCTCGATATGGCGGGACAGGTAATCGCGGAACAGCTCCAGACGTCCGTCCGGATCATCGATCGCGGCCACCCGCGAGAACATCTCGGGGATGAGATCTTCCCTGCCGAACGCGAATGCGGCGGCCTTGCAGTGCAGCGGCGCGTTATCGATGACCTGGAAAGTCGCCAGCGTGAACTCGGCCGAAGGAGTGGGGACCGACGCAATGGCGAGCGCGTCCGGCACATTGTTACCGGTGCGTAGGAGTTGCAGCAGATCCAAGATCGGTTTCGTGTCGGCGCCCGATCGCTCCATGGCGGCGAGATAAAGCTCGAAATGGCTCGTGTACCCGCCGGCGAGAGCGTCGCTCTCCTCCACCAGCACGATCTCGTTGACCAGCCGGGTGCTGACGCCCGCGGCCCGCGGCGTCCAGGGGACGTCCACACAGGTCAGCTCGCGCTGCAGCGACTTCAGCAGCGACATGAAGTCCCAGACGGCGAACACGTGGTGGGCCATGAACGTGGCGACGGCCGCGTGGTCGTCGACCATCAGGTAGACGGGGTGGCCCGTGACGGCCTTACGCTCGGCCTCGACCAGGCCGCGCAGCTCGGTGATCCGCGGCGGGTCCTCGGCCCAGGAGTAGCGGGACGGCGCCGTCATCACGCCTCCGCCGCGCGTTCGCGCAGCCGCGACCGCAGGATCTTGCCGGCCGGGTTGCGGGGGATCTCCTCGACGAAGATGAACCGGGTGGGCCGCTTGTAGGCGGCCAGCCGCTCCACGCACAGGCCCACCAGCTCGGCCTCGTCGACGCCCTCCGGCCCGGACGGCTGGACGAACGCGACCGGCGTCTGTCCCCAGTAGGCCGACGGCGCGGGCACCACGGCGACGTCCGCGACGTGCGGCGACGTCCGCAGCGCGTGCTCGATCTCGGCGGGGTAGACGTTCTGGCCGCCGCGCAGGATCAGGTCGTTGCGCCGGTCGACGACCCAGAGCAGGCCCGCCGGGTCGACGCAGCACAGATCGCGCGTGTTGAGCTCGCCGCCGGGGAGGGTTTCGGACGTGGCGGAGGGATTCTTCCAGTAGCCCTTCATCACCCCATCGCCGCTCAGCCGCAGCTCGCCGATCTCCCCGTCGGGGAGGGTCGCGCCGTCGGGTCCGGCCACGCGGGCGACGGTGCCGAGCATCGGGCGTCCCGCGCAGGCCGCGCCGGGGACGGGCGGCGCCGACGGCTTGTCGTCGGGGCGCAGGGTGAGCGCGGGCCCGCCGCCCTCGGTGATCCCGTAGATCGTCTGGAGCCGGCCGCAGAACCGTTCCGCGGCCTCTTCTGCCAGGTCGGACGGCATCGGCGCGGCCCCGTGCAGCACCAGATCGAGGGCGCCGAGGTCGGTCTCGGCCAGCGCCCTGGTCTCGAGGATCAGGCGGATCATCGACGGGACGAGGAAGGTCTGGGTGACCTGCCAGGCGCTCATCGCGGTCAGGCAGCCCTGCGGGGTGAAGCGGTCCAGGACGCACACGGTCGCGCCCGCGGCCAGGTAGTCCAGCGCGATCACCATGCTGCCGTGGAACAGCGGGCAGGCGTTGAGGTAGATGGCCGAGGGGCCGGATCCGACGTCGGCGAGCCACGCGTGGGCGTTGGCCGCGAACGACCGCTGGTCGACCACCACGCCCTTGGGGCGTCCGGTGGTCGCGGAGGTGTGCAGGATCGCGGCCGGCGCGTCGAGCGTCGAGCCGCAGGCCGGAGCGGCCGCGTCGGGCAGCCGCTCGATCTCCTCCAGCGCGACGGCGGGCAGGCCGGGCAGCAGCGCGGCGAGCCGCGTGCGGGCGGCGTCGTCGCCGATCAGCAGCACCGGGTCCAGCGGGGCCAGCACCGCCGCGATCTCGGGGTCGGTGAGCGCCGGGTTGACCGGCGCGGCGACCACCCCGGCGACGGCGCAGGCGAAGTAGGTCTCCAGGATCTCGACGCGGTTGGCGCCGATCACCGCGATCCGGTCGCCGGGCGCGGCCCGCTCGGCCAGCAGCGCGGCCAGCGCGTGGACGTCCCGTTCGAACTCGCGCCACGAGACGTCGCGCCGGACGTCACGCAGCGCCAGCGCGTCGGGCCTGCGAGCGCGGTGCCGTTCGATGAGTGATCCGAGCCACATCTCACCTCGCCCCCTCGAGCAGGTCGGCGACCGCGCGCACGGACGTCAGGCCCGCCAACTCGTCGCCGGTCAGCGGCCGGCCGAGGACGTCCTCGCAGCGCAGCCCGACCCGCACGATCTCGCCGGAGTCGACGCCGCCGAACGCCAGGTCGTCGTCGTCGGACAGCCGGTCGACGACGGCCGCCAGATCGACGCTGTTCTCGATCAGCGCACGGGCCGCGGATCTCGACTCGGAGGATGACACGGAGATCACCTTCTTGGAGGGGGGAGGCTCGGGGAGGGGCTGGTGCGACCGAGCCGTTAGTGAAGAGGCGTGTGGGAGTTCCGGCAATCCGTACGAACCCCAACTTTTTTGCAGATTCCCCCAGATCGCGCCCGAGCCATGCCCCCGTGTCCGGTTCTGTGGCATTTATGGTGGTTGACCGACTGTTTCAGGGCGGTAAACGTTCCTGGCCGGATGTTGCCGCATTCCGGCCACGTGTGGTTTGGTGCGCAGTGCTCCAGGCGAATCAGTGTCCGTTCTAACGGGAGCGCGGATGAACAACCCGGTAACCGCACACCACGACGACCCGACGTTTCTCGTACGCCGTGCACAGCGTGGAGATCTCACCGCTCTGGCCACTCTGCTGCAACAAATCACCCCGTTCATCGAACGCATTTGCCGTCCGATCGCGAGCCAGGACACCCCGGACGCGGTCCAGGAATCCCTGATCGTGATCTACCAGAATCTCGGTGCCCTCGAGAAACCGGCGGCGATCTACTCATGGGTAAGGATCATCGCGCTGCGAGAGGCGATCCGCGTCGCGCGGATCGCGGGACGAGTGATCGCCACCGACGTGATCGAGATCGTCGGCTCGAACTCGCCCCAGCTCGGCACCGAGATCCGTGACGTCCTCGGCCGGCTGACTCCAGAGCACCGGACGATGTTGACTCTCCGTCACGTTCAGGAGTTGGACGAGCAGACGGTGGCGAAATCGCTTGATCTTCCGCTGGGAACTGTCCGGTCACGGCTGTTCCGAGCCCGTCGGGCATTTCGCGACGCATGGGAAGGAGAAGCGGCCGCGGGATAACAAATTCGGTATTGGTGGGAATGTAATCCACTGAACCGGCCTCTGTTATGTCGTGCTGTCTCAACTGACCGATCTCACAACGCGGCATCCCCGGCGGTTCCTGTGGGCGGCCGTCCTGCTGGTCGTCGCCGGTCTGCTGGCCGGCACCGTGGCGTCGCTCGCGATGACCATGGGCCTGGGCGACTACGACGACCCGGCGTCGCCGAGCTCCGCCGCGCGCCGCGACGTGCTCGCCGCCACCGGCATAGACCCCGAACAGGGGTATCTGGTGCTGATCCGGCTCGACCGCGCCCTCGACCCGGCCGGGCCGCCGCCCGCCGAGGTCACCAGGGTCGAAGGGCTCCTCGCGGCACGTCCCGAGGTCCGCTCCGTGCTCACCTACGCCTCCGCCCACGACCCCCGGATGGTCGCGGCGGACCGGCGGTCCACGTTCGTGGCCGCGGCCGTCGGCTCCTTCACCGGGAACCACGAGCGGGACGCCGTCGCCGCCGTCCAGGACGCGCTGAAGGCCGACCCGCTGCTGGCGGGAAAGACCTGGCTGGGCGGGCCGACGACCGCGAACGTCCAGGTCAGCGCCGTCTCCACGATCGATCTGGCGATCGCCGAGACCGCCGCGTTCCCGATCCTGCTGATCCTGCTGCTGTTCGTCTTCCGCGGCGTCGTCGCGGCCGTGCTGCCGCTGATCGGCGCGGTCTGCGCGATCGCGATCGCGATGCTCGGGCTGGCCGCCGTCATGCCGTTTCTCAAGCTCTCGATCTTCGCGCTGAACCTGCTGCTGGCGCTCGGCGTCGGGCTGGCGGTCGACTTCAGCCTGCTGATGGTGTCCCGGTTCCGGGAGGAGCTGGCCGCCGGACGCGACGTCCCGGAGGCCGTGCGCGCCACCGTCGCGACCGCGGGGCGGACCGTCCTGTTCAGCGCGCTCACCGTCGCCGCGGCCCTGGCGACGCTGCTGCTGTTCCCGCAGCGGTTCCTTTACTCGATGGGCCTGGCCGGAGTGCTGTGCACGGCCGCGGCCGCCGCGTTCGCGCTGGTGCTGCTGCCCGCCCTGCTCGCCCTGCTCGGCCACCGGGTGGACCGCTGGGCGCCTCGCCGCCATGGGCTGCCGCCGCGCGGCCGCTGGTACGCCTTCGCGCACGCCGTCATGCGCCGTCCGGTGGTGTTCGGGCTGGCGGCCGCCGCGCTCCTGCTCGCCTGCGGCGTGCCGTTCACCAGGATCGCCTTCACCGGCGTCGACGCGACCGTGCTGCCGTCGAGCGAGTCGGCCGGGCAGGTCAGCCGGGAGCTGGCGGCGGCCTTCCCCGACGCGCCCGGCAGCCCGATCCGCCTGGTCGTCACCGCGCCCGACGACGCCGGGCCCGCCCTCACCGACTACGCGACGCGGGTCCGCGGCGTCACCGGGATCACCGCCGTGGGCGCGCCCGAACGCCTGGCGCCGGGACTCTGGCAGCTCGAGGCCGTCCCGGACGGGCCGCCGCTGAAGGCCGCCGCGCTCTCGGCGCTGGACCGGGTGGCGGCGCTGCCCGCCCCCTACCCCGTCCGGGCGACCGGACAGACCGCCTGGTTCGCCGCCATGCAGGACAGCCTCGGCGCCCACCTCCCCGGCGCGCTGGCCCTGCTCATCGCGACCACCCTCGTCCTGCTGTTCGCGCTGACCGGCTCGCTGCTCCTCCCCGTCAAGGCGCTGATCATGAACGGGCTGTCGCTGTCGGCGGCGCTCGGCCTGCTCGTCCTCGTCTTCCAGGACGGCCGCTTCGAGGACCTGCTGGGCTTCACCGGCCAGGGCGCCCTGGAGTCGACCGCGCCGATCATCCTGTTCGCGCTCGTGTTCGGCCTGTCCACCGACTACACCGTGTTCCTGCTCAGCCGGATCAAGGAGCACCACGACGCCGGGCTCCCCACCCGGGAGGCCGTCGCCGTCGGGCTGGAGCGGACCGGCCGGATCGTGACGATGGCCGCCGTGCTCCTGGCGATCGCGGTCGGCGCCCTCGCCCTGTCCCGGCTGGCGTTCATCAAGGAACTCGGGCTCGGCGCGGCCGTCGCCGTCCTCATCGACGCCACGATCGTCCGTGCGGTCCTCGTCCCGTCCCTCATGGCGATCATGGGCGGGCTCAACTGGTGGGCGCCCGGACCGCTGCGGCGGCTGCACGCACGCCGCGCCGAGCCGATCCCCCTCGTCGTCCTCTCGCCCGATCCGAAGAACACCGAGGTGGTGCAGCTCCGATGACCCTCCACTATCCGCTCGACGCCGTGACGGCCCGCTCCTGGCGCTCGGCCGTCCGGCGGCTGATCCCGACCCCCGCCGCCCACCGGCGCGCCGACGTCGGCCGGGACGCCGCGCGCTCCCTCCTCGGCTGCGACGACGCCACCCTCGACCTGCTCCTCGAAGCCGGGCTGCCCAGCTCCGGCACCGGCGACGCCGCCCGCTTCGACCGGTTCGACCTGATCAACGTCGCGATCTACGGCGGGGCCGGGCGGAGTGTCCCGGAGGCCGCCCAGCGGTACGTGCTCCGGTACGCCGACGGGCGTCCCGATTCGTGGACCGAACCGCGGCGCTGGACGCTCCGCTGGCTGCTGCGCTGCGCCGACCAGACCTGCGAGGGCAAGTGGCGGGTCCGGCTCCCGACGCCGGAACTGTTCGGCGGCTCCCTCACCGACCCGCCCGGCCCCGACCCCCTGGAGACGACCGGACCGTCCGTCCGGATCACCACCGGGGCGGTCACCGCGGGGCACCGCGCCGAGGTCCGCTCCCCGGTCGCCCGCGCCCTGTTCGACGAGGTGCTGACCGAACTGGAGACCGGCCGGCTCCGCTACCAGTGGCTGCCCGCCGACCTCGGCGCCGACCTGCCCGGCGCCGTCGCCAACGGCACCCTCGACTGCGTCGCCGCCGCCCTGCTGCTCGCCGAACGCGGCCGCGAACGGGGCCTTTCGACCCGGACCCGGCGCGGCCGGATGCTCGGCATGATCGCCGTCGACCACGCCTGGGCCGAGATCCGCGACGACGACGGCCGCTGGCTGCCGCTCGACCCGGTCTTCGCGCTGCTGGGCGGCACCGGCAGGACCGGCCCGGCCGCCGCCGCCTTCGCCGCGTTCTGCGCGGGCTCCGTCCCCGGACGGTTCCTGCCGTGGGACGTCGCCGCGGGCGCCCCGCTGGCCGAGCACTCCTGCGGCGCGTGGACCGAGACGTTCCTGGCCTCACCGGCCTGACCGACACCACAGGGGGATCTCATGGCCGACGAGCCGATGGAACTGGAACTGCGGTACCGCGACCTCGCGCCGCTGCGCACGGGGGACGGCCGCGAGACCTACTACGAGATCAACGGCACCGCCGGACCGCACGTCACGGTCGTCAACAACTTCTTCCTGACCGCGCCGATGTGGCGGAACTACACTGGCCGGCTCGCCGAGCGGAACCGGGTCGTCACCTACGACCTGCGCAACCAGGGCGCGT
The DNA here is from genome assembly GCF_003751225.1 of Actinocorallia herbida. Lineage (NCBI taxonomy): Bacteria > Bacillati > Actinomycetota > Actinomycetes > Streptosporangiales > Thermomonosporaceae > Actinocorallia > Actinocorallia herbida. The sequence goes on along the minus strand of NZ_RJKE01000001.1, from coordinate 5,915,141 downwards.
CGACCGCCGACCCCGGCGTGATCGCCTGGACCGACCACGTGGCCGACCTCGGCGCGGTCCTCTCCGCCGCCGGAGCGGACCGCACCTACCTGGTGGGGACGTCGATCTCGGCGCTGATCTGCCGCGACTACGCGCTCGCGCACCCCGACCGGGTCGCCGGGCTGATCCTCGCCGGACCCGTCTGCACGCCGTCGGGGGGGCTGCGGCGGCGGGCGATCACCCGGTCCTGGGCGAACTCGATGGAGCACGGCGGCACCGCCGCGCTCTGGGACCACCTGTACTCGATGGTCTTCGGCGAACCGATGATGCGCGCCCTCGGCACCGCCGGCTACCTGGGGCTGCGGGAGGCGTTCACGGCGCTGCACGCGGCCGACCTCGTCGCGCCGAACCTGCGGTCCTCCCTGGACGCCTCCGACGACCCCGCGCTGCTGGGCGAGCTGACCTGCCCCGTCCTGGTGATCGCGGGGGAGGAGGACCCGCTGTGGAGCCCGGGCGCGCTGGCCGAGACCGAGCAGCTGATCAAGGACGTCAGGACGATCTGGCTGAGCGGCATCGGCCACCTGCCCTACATGGAGGCGCCCGAGGTCTTCGAGCGGGACGTCCAGGAGTTCATCGACTCCGTGGAGGCGCGCGGCGAGCGGGGAACGGTCCCGGTGCTGCGGCGCCTGCTGCGGGCGGTCGCCCCCGGCGCGGCGGACCTCGCCGACCCCGACCTCGACACCGCCGCCCTGGCCTCCCTCGGGCTGGACTCGTGGGGCTATGTCGCGCTGCTGTCGTCGATCGAGCGGGAACTGGGCGTCGCGTGGGATCCGGACGTCCCGATGAGCGCCCTCGGCTCCCTCGCCGCGATCGCCGGGCACCTGGGGGAGCGGCCGTGACCCACCTGCTCACCGGCGCCACCGGTTTCGTCGGCGCGGCGATGGCCCTGGAACTCCTCGACCGCACCCCGGACGACCTGCGCTGCCTGGTCCGCGGCCCCGACGCCGCCGCCGCCACGCTGCGCCTGCACAACGCGCTCAGCCACGCCGCCCGCCTGTACGACCGCGCCGACCTGATCCCCGCTATCGCCGGCCGGACCCGTGCCGTCGCCGGCGACGTGACCGAGCCGGGCTGCGGCGTCGACCCCTCCGCTCTGCCGCCCGTCACCGCGGTGTGGCACGCCGCGGCGTCCCTGCGCTTCGAGGACCGCTACGCCGCCGAGATCCACACCATGAACGTCGTCGGCGCGGGCAACGTCGTCGACCTCGCGAAGGCGCTCGGCGGGCCGCCGCTCAACCACGTCAGCACCGCCTACGTCGCGGGCGCGCGGACCGGCACCGTCACCGAGACGGTCGCCGACCCGGCCGTCCGCACCCACAACCACTACGAGCGCACCAAGATCGAGGGCGAGCTGATCGTCGCCCGCTCGGGTCTCGACTGGCGGATCCTGCGGCCCAGCATCGTCATCGGCCACTCCCGGACCCTCGCCGTCACCTCCTACAGCGGCATGTACGGGTTCCTGAGCGCGCTGCTGGTGTTCCGCCGGACCGTGGAGCGGAACTTCGGGCATCTGCTGCGCTTCAAGGCGATCCCGCTCATCGCCGACCCGGACGCCCCGCTCGACTTCGTCCCCGTGGACCTGGTCGCCCGGGACTCCGTCACGGTGGGCCTGCACGGCCCGTCCGAGACGGTCTACCACCTCACCAACCCGGCCGCGCCGTTCGTCGGCGGCGCGATCGCCGAGCTCTTCGAGTCCACCGGGCTGCGGCCGCCGCGCTACGTCACCGGCGACGGCCAGTTCACCTCGATGGACCGCAAGCTCGACGACGCCGTGGAGTTCTACTCCTCCTATCTCGCCTACGCCAAGACCTTCGACCGGGCCAACACCGACGCCGCCGCGGCGGCCGCCGTTGTCCGCACGGACGCGGAGTTCCCGATGCCGCCCGGCACCGTCCGGCGGTTCGCCGACTGGTACCTCGAGCTGATCCGCGCCGACGGCCGGGTCTCCGCCCCCGCCCGCCAGCTCTTCGCCTACAGAACGGGACGACGATGACACTCACGATCACGGGGCGCGACAAGATGTTCCACCCGGGGCTGATGTTCCAGCGGGCCGCCTACCGCTACCCCGGCACCGCGATCCGCCTCGACAAGCCGCTCGATCTCGCACCCGAGCTGGGCACCTTCCTCAAGTACGAGGACCTGGCGTTCCTGGTGGAGAGCACCGCGGCCAGCCTGCGGGCGCACGGCGTCCTGCCCGGTCAGAAGGTCGCGGTCTACAAGAGCCAGAACGCCGACATCATGCTGCTGGCCTGCGCGATCGCCCGGGTCGGCGCCGTCCCGGCGATGCTCGCGCCCGCCCTGGACGGCGGGACCGTCGCGGAGATGGCCGAGTTCCTGCGGCCCGAGCACCTGATCTCCGACGCGGCCAAGCTGATCGACAGCGACCTGGACCGCAGCACCTGGACGCTCGCGCCGTCCGTGCTGCTGGTGGGGCGGGCCTTCAACGGGCTGCCGCTGCTGCGCGAACGCTACGGGCGGCCGCCCGCCTACCCCGAGACCGAACCGTCCGACGTCATGATCATCACGCACACGTCGGGGACGACGGGGCTGCCGAAGCTCGTCGCCCAGTCCCGCAGCGGGATGCAGGCGCACGTGACGATCCAGCGCCGGATCGCGCGGGTGCTGCGGGTCCGCGAGCCGTACGCGCTGTGCATCTCCTTCGTGCACGCCCGCACGTACTCGGCGCTCGCGATGGGCTTGGAACGGGGGCTGCCGTTCGCGTTCCTCACCGACTCCTCGGTGGGCAGCGTCCGGCGGATGTTCGAGGGCTTCCGGCCGGGCCTGGTGGAGACGCACCCCAACACCTACATCCAGTGGGAGGAGCTGGCCGAGGAGCCGAACGGCCCGCTCTCGCAGGTCAAGTTCTACATCGGCACGTTCGACGCGATCCACCCCCGGACGGTCAAGATCCTGCTGGGCGCCTCGAACCGGCGGCGCGCCATGTACTTCCAGGCGTACGGCCAGTCCGAGACGGGCCCCGTCACCGTCAAGCCGTACTCCCGCTGGCTGTGGACCCGTTCCGAGGGCCGCTGCGTCGGCCACCCGATCCCCGGCGTCACCCGGGCCCGCATCGGCGAGAAGTCCGACGGCCGCATCGGCCCGATCGAGGTCCGCTCCCGCGGCCAGGCCCGCACCTACGTCGGCCAGAACGACCGCTGGCGCCGCAACTTCACCCCCGACGGCTGGTGGGACATGACGGACGTCGGCCACCGCGGCCGCCTGGGCTGCGTCCACCTGCTCGACCGCGAGGTCGACCGCGCGGAACTCCTGGAGAGCGTCCTCAAGGTCGAGGACATCGTCATCAGCCGCATGCCGGAACTCACCGAGGCGATCGTCGTCCCCCTCGACGGCTTCCTCCAGCCGGTCGTCTGCACCCGCCACGACAAGCCGCTGGACCTTCCCCGCTGGCGCGAGGCCGTCGCCGACCAGCCCCCCATGGCCAAACCCCTCCAAGCCCACTGGACCGACCTCCCCACCACCGCCACCTGGAAGGTCAAGCGCCTCGAACTCCGCACGATGCTCATGGAGGCGGGCTACCAAGACGCGGCCCGGTGCTCCGGCCTTCAGGCCGGGGGTGAAGGGCCGCCGCGAGGTCGGGGCCGTCCAGGCCCCCGGTGAGCACCTGCTCTAACCTGGCCGGTTCTGCTGCTCGATGTACTGGCGGAGCAGGGTGAGGGGCGCGCCGCCGACAGTGCCGGCGAGGTAGGAAGCCGACCACGGTTTGTTCGCCCGCCAGTAGTGGGCGGTCAGTTCGGGGAATTCCTGTCCAAGCACGAAAACACCGTGCCTGCCTGTTCTGATGTCGCTGTGGCCGTCCATGGCCCAAGGTTAAGATCGGGGTGTGCGGTTGCGGTACAACTTCCGGCTCTACCCGACGGTCGGTCAACGCGAGGCGTTGGCTCGGGCGTTCGGGTGCGCGCGCGTCGTCTACAACGACGCGTTGCGTGCACGGGAGACCGCACGCCGGGACGGACTGCCGTTCCCCAAGACCGGCGACCTGTCCAGGACGCTCATCACCCAGGCGAAGGCCACGCCGGAGCGTTCGTGGCTGGCCGAAGTCTCATCGGTGGTTCTTCAGCAGGCGTTGCGGGACCTCGATACCGCCTACCGGAACTTCTTCGATGGTCTGTCGGGCAAGCGCCCCCGCATGGGTGCGCCTGGGTACCGGTCGCGGAAGGACACGCGGCAGACGGTCCGGTTCACCGCCAACGCCCGCTGGCAGATCACGACAGGCGGGAGGTTGCGGCTGCCGAAGGTCGGAGACGTGCCTGTTCGCTGGTCGCGTCGTCTGCCGTCGGTTCCGTCGTCGGTCACGGTGATCAAGGATTCGGCGGGCCGGTACTTCGCGTCGTTCGTGATCGACGCCTCGCCGGAACCCTTGCCGGAGACCGATGCGGTGGTCGGTCTGGATCTGGGACTCACCCACTTCGTGATTCTGTCGGACGGTACGAAGATCGAAAGCCCGCGTTTCCTGCGGCGGGCCGAGAAGAAACTGAAGAAGGCCCAGCGGGATCTCTCCCGCAAACAGAAGGGTTCGAAGAACCGGGCGAGAGCACGGGTGAAGGTCGCCCGCGCTCACGCGAAAGTCACCGACGCCCGCCGGGATTTCCACCACCGGCTCTCCACCCTGCTGATTCGCGACAACCAAGCGATCGCCGTGGAAGACCTGGCGGTGAAGGGCCTGGCCCGCACCCGGCTGGCGAAATCCGTGCACGACGCCGCATGGTCGCGATTCGTGACGATGCTGGAGTACAAGGCCGCCCTGTACGGACGGACCGTGGTGAAGATCGGCCGGTTCGAGGCCACCTCGCAAGTCTGCTCGATGTGCGGGGTCAAGGACGGACCGAAGCCGTTGAACGTCCGTGAATGGGAGTGCCCGCACTGCGGGACGGTCCTGGACCGGGACGTCAACGCGGCGGTGAACGTCGCGAAGGCCGCCGGGCTGGCGGTTTCGGCCTGTGGAGCGCAGGTAAGACCGGGAGTGATCCCGGCGCAGCGTGACGAAGCAGAAACCCACTCCAAGCTCACACCCTCACCGGTGTAGCAGGGGAGAATCCCCTCCCTTCAGGGAGGGGAGGAGGTCAAGGCTTGGAACGCATGACCCCCGCCTGAGCACTCCGATTTTCCCCGAGGTCCTAACGCTGCGCGGCGGCGGCCTTCAGGGTCGCTAGAAGGACCTCGGGGGAACTGTCCTTGTCGAGGAAGCGGTAGGCGCCGGCGGCCAGGGCGTAGGCGCAGAGTTCGCTCTGGACGCTGATGGCGACGGTGGGGATCCGGAGTTCGCCGCTGAGGGTGCGCAGGAGCCGGAGGCCGTCGCGTTCGCCCGGGAGGAGGACGTCGACGAGGGCGACGGTGGGGGAGTGCTCGCGGGCGCGCTGGACGGCTCGGGCGGCGCCGCGCTCGGCGGCGACGACCGAGAAGCCGGCGCTGCTGGACAGGAACGCGCGCAGCGCGCCGAGCACGCGCGGGTCGTCGTCCGCGATGAGGACGCGGACGGTCGTCTCGTCGTCGCTGTGCAAGCCGCCTCCCAGCCCGGCCGACGCGTTCCGGAACGGAACGGCGAGACCTCTAGTCGACACTGTCGGGCCTCTCGCGTCGAGAGGTGAATGCCGTAATCTTCCCGCGACAAATGTCCCGAATTGGAGTGTTTGGTTACGGTCCGGGGGCGATCCCCTCACGGATCGCCCACAGCGCGGCCTGGGTGCGTGAGACCAGGCCGAGCTTGCCCAGCATGTTGCTGACATGCGTCCGGGTGGTCCGTTCGCTGATCATCAGAGCCTTCGCGATGTCGCGGTTGGAGTGGCCGCGGGCGACCAGCTCCAGGATCTCGCGTTCACGCGGGGTGAGGACCGCTCCGGTTTCGGCGGGCTGGCGCAGCGACCTGGTCAGCTTGCCGACCACGGCGGCGTCCAGGTGGATCTCGCCCCGGTGCGCCGCCCGGACCGCGACCCCGACCTCGTCGGCGTCGGCGTCCTTGAGCAGGTAGCCGGCCGCGCCGACCTCCAGCGCCAGATGGACGCGCTCGGCCTCGCTGAAGCTGGTCAGCGCGACCACCTCCACCGCCGGGTACAGCTTCTTGATCTCCGCGGTGGCGGCGATGCCGTCCATCCGCGGCATCTCCAGATCCATCAGGACGACGTCGGGCAGCGCCTCCTCGGCGGACAGGAAGCCCAGGAGGTCCAGGGCGTGCCTGCCGTCGGCGGCCTCGCCCACGACCTCGATGTCGTCGAGCATCCCGAAGAAGAGCTGGAGTCCCTTGCGGACGACGTTGTGGTCGTCGACGACGACGACGCGGATCGGCTCGTCGGGACCGCTCATCACATCTTTGTGCATGGCTTGTTCATCACTCCAGGGCTGCGGTTCCCACATCGTCTCGGCCCGGTTCGGGCGGGTGCAAGCACCCCGGGATAACGGCCCGGACGGTGGACCCTCCGGCGGAGCTGGCGATGTCGAGCCGGCCGCCCAGCCGCTCGGCGCGCTCCCGCATGCCGTCCAGGCCCAGATGGCCCGGATGCGGCGCCCCCGGATCGAATCCGACCCCGTCGTCGCCGACCTCGACCGTCAGCGCGGTGTCCTCCTCTCGCAGCCGGACCGTGATCCGGCTCGGCGAGGCGTGCTTGATCGAGTTGTGCACGGCCTCCTGCACGATGCGGAACAGGTCCTGCTCGGGCCGTTCCGCCAGCGGAAGCCGGTCGGGCGGGGCGTCCACCTCGATCGCGATGCCCTCGCGGGCCGCGACCGTGGCGACGTGCCGCTTCACCGCCGCCGACAGGCCCTCCTCGTGGAGCGTGCCGGGACGCAGCTGGAAGATCAGCGCCCGCATCTCCGACAGCGCGCTCTGGGTGAGCGCCCGCAGCTCCGACAGGGTCGGCGCGACGGCGTCCTTGCGCTCCCAGTCCGACCGCTGGACGGCCAGCTCCAGCGCCCGCGTGTGCAGGTTCATCGAGAACAGCGCCTGCGAGACCGAGTCGTGCAGCTCGCGGGCGAGCCGGTGCCGCTCTTCCAGCGCCGCCACCTGGGACGCCTCGTCCAGGATCTCCTTGATGGTCTCGGCGGGCATCGGATCCTCGCGGGTCACCGACGCGATGACGAACCGGGCGCACGCCGGGCCGACCGCCCCGGCCATCAGCGTCTCGACGTGCTGGACCAGCTCGGGATCGGCCTCGGAGTCCCGGTTCGGCGGGACGCCGTGCTCGGTGAACGCCCGTGCCGTCCCGGCCGGGCCGAGGAACCGCTCCGCCAGAATCCGCAGGTCGCCGACCGTGACCCGGCCGTACCAGCGGCGCGTGCCGGTGGTGTCGTCCAGGGCGTCGACGAACACCGCGGCGTCGGCCAGGACGGCGGCACTCGGCCGCTCGGCCAGCGACACCGCGACGTACAGCCCGACGTTGACGAACATGCTCCAGAACATCGCGTGGCTGATCTCGTCCATGCCCGACAGCCCGAACAGCGCCTGCGGGCGCAGCCAGTCCTGCTCGAACAGGCCCTGGTCGGTGAGCGCGCCCGGCAGCCAGCCCGCCTTGTCGAAGGTCGGCAGCAGCAGCGTGTACACCCAGACCGCGAACCCGGCGGAGAGCCCGGCGAGCGCGCCGTGCCGGGTGCCGTACCGCCAGAACAGCCCGCCGAGCACCGCGGGCGCGAACTGGGCGACCGCGGCGAACGACAGCAGGCCGAAACTCACCAGGGGGAGGCCGCTGCCGAACGTCCGGAAGTAGACGTAGCTGGCCACCATGATCACAATGATCGCGGCCCGCCGGACGCCGAGGATCGTCGGCGTCAGGTCGGCGCGCTCGCGGGAGCGGGTGCGCAGCAGCAGGGGCAGGACCAGGTAGTTGGAGATCATCGTGCTGAGCGCGACGGTCTCCACGATGATCATGCCGGTGGCGGTGCTGAGGCCGCCGACGAACACCAGCAGCGTCACCAGGTCCGAGCCCGCCGACAGCGGGATGGCCAGCAGGAACGTGTCGGGGTCGACCGCGCTGTGCGAGCCGAAGCGCAGCAGCCCGCCGAGCGCGATCGGCAGCACGAACAGGTTGATGACCAGCAGGTAGAGCGGGAACAGCCACATCGCCCGCAGCAGGTGCCGCTCGTCGGTGTTCTCCACGAACGTCACCTGCCACTGCCGGGGCAGCAGGATCACCGCGAGCATCGACAGCAGGATCAGCCAGACCCAGGTGCCGTAGGAGCCGCCGTTGCCGCCCGCGGTGAGCATCGCGGCGGTGCGGGGCGTGGCCTCGGCGAGCTCGAACAGGTCGCCGAAGCCGCCGAACACCCCGAACACGACGTACGCGCCCGCGATCAGGAAGATGATCAGCTTGAGCACGGACTCCATCGCGATCGTTGCGACCATGCCCTCGTGCCGCTCGGAGGCGTCCAGGCGGCGGGTGCCGAACCAGATCGCGAACGCCGCCAGCAGGAACGTCAGGTAGAGGCCGGTGTCCTGGACGAACGAGACGTGCGCCAGCTCGTACTTGGTGGGCACCCGCGGATGCAGCCGGATGATCTCGCAGCTGTTGGAGACGGTCTTCAGCTGGAGCGCGATGAACGGCAGCAGCCCCACCACGGTCAGCACCGTCACCAGCGCGCCCAGCGTGGTGCTGCTGCCGTAGCGGGCGGAGATGAAGTCGGCGAGCGAGGTGATGCGGTGCCGCTTGCTGATCCGGATGATCTTCCGGATGACGGCCCACCCGAGCGCGAACATGAGGGTAGGGCCGATGTAGATCGGCAGGAAGCCGAGGCCCGAGGTGGCGGCCTGCCCGACGCCGCCGTAGTAGGTCCACGAGGTGGCGTAGACGGCCAGCGAGAGCGCGTAGACGGTGCCGCTCTTGATGATGCTCCGGCCGGCGGCCGCGCGCCGGTCGACGTAGTAGGCGACGACGAAGAGCGACAGCAGGTAGACCCCGGCGACGACGGTGACGAAGGTGTCTCCCAGCATGCCTACCCCTGACTTCGGCGCGACGTGAGGAGCGCGATCGACACGATGAGGACGGCCCAGCAGGTCAACAGGTAGGCCCAGACGAGCGGGACGCCGAGGAAGAGGCGCCCGTGATCGAAGATCATGAGGAGCGGGGGAGAGAAGAGAAGGAAGCCGAGCACCGCGAGGGCCACGAGACGCGAGGAAAGGCGGTCGTCCCGGCGATTTTCCATGATTCACGGTAAATCTGGGGGCCGCTGTTCTCAAGAGGGAACACCGCGTGATCATCAGAGCTACGTCATTTGACGTAGCGGGGTCGCCGGAACGGCCATCGCGGGGTTCCCCGATTGCGCGGCCGGGTTCGGTCAGGCGTCCGATGCCCCGAACCTCGTTCGGGAGCAACCTTGTGTCAGCCGCCGACAACCGGCCGGCCCGGGTCCCAGCGGGAACCGCAGCGCGAAAGAAGACCCCCCATGCTCGAATCCATCCAGATCATCGGTGCTCTGTGCGTGCTGCTCGCCTACATCGCCGCACAGGTGAAGCTGACCGGGCAGGACTCCTATCCGTATCTCGTCCTCAACGTCGTGGGCTCGGGGATTCTGGCGCTGCTGGCGCTGGACGGCCGCGCATGGGGCTTCCTCCTGCTCGAAGGCAGCTGGGCGATCGTCACCGGCATCGGCCTGATCCGCCGGCTGTTCTCCGCCGAACCCGACATCGAGCAGATCCGCTGGAGCGACGTCGACATCCGGCTCTGACATCCGGCTCAGGAATGCGGGGGGAGCGGGCCGCCACCACAGGGCAGGTGGCGGCCCGCTCCTCTATCGGGGGGATCAGGGGAGGGCGGGGACCGGGCGGAGCAGGGCCGTCCGGTCCTCGCGCAGGATCCGGAGGGTGGTCGGCCGGTCGGGGTAGCAGCGCAGGAACATCTGGGTGAAGTGGGTGCCGTAGTGGAGCGGGTCGCCGCCGTCGAGCGGCGTGAACTCGGCGTCGAAGGAGGGCTCGTGGAAGTAGGCGATCGAGTGGCGCTCGCGGGCCGACAGCTTCGCCTGGTGCGGGGTCGACAGCAGGTCGCCGCCCGTCAGGAACTGCAGGATGTCGCCGGGGAAGGCCGTGATCGTGCCGGGCACGGGAGTGACGTGGTGCCAGGGCTCGACGTCCTCGTACACCCCGGCCGTGGACTCCTCCGGCAGCCAGTTGCGGCCGCGCGGCTCGCCCGGGACCGGCGGCCGGACGTAGAGGCCGCCCGCGTCGTCCTGGACGGTCAGCACGAGCATCCCGTAGTCGGTGTGGACGCCCAGGCCGTGACCGGTCTCCTCGGAGGTCGCGGGGTACCGGAGCGAGCGCAGGTGGTGCCAGCCGTCGCGGGTCAGGTCGAGGAAGACCGACGGGTCCCGGCTCAGGCCCAGCGCGACCAGGGCGAGCACGCGGTCGCCGACGTCCCCGAGGCCCCTCATCAGGGCGGTGATCGTCCGGCGGTGGTGCAGGCCCGGCCAGGGGACGGGGCCGTGGCAGGGGAGCCCGGCCAGGACGCGCGGGTCGTCGTCCGGGACGTCCTTGCAGACGGTGAAGACCTCGCAGTGGTCGGCCTGGCCCGCCGTCATCTCCTCGCCGGAGCCGGCGTATCCGCTGTAGCTGCGGTCGTCGGTGTAGCACCGCTTCGACGACGCCGGGAGCGCGAAGAAGCTGCGGGCCGCGGTCAGCGCGTGGTCGACGGCGGGCGCGGCGGACGGGTCGAGGGTGAGCAGGAACAGGCCGTCGCTGCGCCAGGCGGCGAGGAGTTCCCGGCCGAGGGCACGGTCGGCGGCGCTGCCGGTGACGGTCGCGGGCAGGGTGAACACGCACGGGTCGAACATGGGATCTCTCCGGTGGGATGGGGCTCAGGCGAAGGTGAGCCGGGGGCCGGACCTGACGGTCTCCTCGTAGTCCGCGACCACGCGCTGGTGGTACTTCGGCTCGACGGGGACATAGATCTGGTCGGTGTAGCTGGTCGACAGGACGACGCGTCCCGTCGAGGGATCGGTGAAGTCGGCGATCCGCTCGAACAGCGGGTCGTCGGCCGCCGAAGCGGGGTCGGTGTCGTAGATGACGAAGCCGGGCACGAGCGAGCGCGCCGACTCGTGGAACCGCAGGTGCCGGTCGACGGCGGCCAGGCTCAGCCCGCCCACCAGCGCGACGACCTGCCGCAGCCTCGTCGCCTTGAACCGCCATTCCGCGCCCTCGGGAATGGCGTAGGTGTAGGTCCTGCCCTTCTTGATGTTGCCGGTGACGACCCCGGTGAACGGCCCGGCGGCGGACTGGGCGCCGTCGGGGGCGGCCGGGTCGAAGCCGAGGAGCACGATGTCGGAGCCGAGGTCGGCGGTGGCGATCCGGGTCGTCCGGCTGTGTCCCTCCAGCCGGATGATCTCGGCGGTGGTGAGACCGCGCGGGGCGGCCTCGGCGAGCGTCGCCTTGACGACGCCCTCGATCTGCTCGGCGAGCGCGGCCCCCACGCGGGCCACGTAGTCGCGGGTGCTGGCCGACTCGGCGCGGCTGCGGTTGAACGCGTACTCCAGGTGCGCGACGAACTCGCCGTAGTCGGGCGCGGCCGGTTCCCGGTCGACGCCGAGGACGAGCAGGTCGAGGCTGACGTCGAGTTCGCGGGCGATCGCGACGAGCATCGCCAGCCCCGGCGTGGCCTTGCCGCGCACGTACTGCGACAGGGCCGACTCCGAGATGTGCAGCCGCCGGGCGAACTCGCGCCGGTTGCCGCGGTACCGCTCGTCTAGCAGGCGCCGCAGCACGGAGGCGAACCTGATGTCCTCCATCGGCGGCTCCTTCCGCTCCGGCCTGTACGGCGAGCGTAACCCCGCCGCCCGCCGCGGAATAGAGCGGTCGTGCGGGGGCGGTGAAGGGCTGCTTCGGCGGTGCGGGCCGGGTGGGACGGGAGCGCGCTGGGGGATCTCCGGCGGAAGCACGCGTCGTCTCGGAGGGGCGGTGGTGAAGCGACGACGAAACGGGTCTAGATCGGGGGTGAGGAGAAATCGGACAGGAGGGCCAGGGCAGTGGTGCGGAGGGCGGGGAGGTCGGCTTCGGGGACGCCGGCGACGCGGAGGGCGGCGTCGGCGGTGGCCTCGGCGAGGACATCGGCGTCCGGGCGGTCGCGGCGGATCAGGATGACGGCCTCGACCAGCGCGAACACCAGGTCGGCGCGGACGTCCCGGTCGGGCAGGCCGGTGGTGAGCGGGGCCAGCAGATCGGCGTAGGCGTGCTTCAGCGCGGCCCGCAGCTCGGCGAAGCCCTCGATCCGGTCGGCCTCGGGCAGCAGGTAGAGGGCGCCGAGGTTGTGCGGGCCGGAGCACAGCAGGGCGACGTCGCTGCGGCACAGCGCCCACAGGCGGGCCCCGGCGGGGGCGTCGGCGGCGGCGAGGGCGCGAGCGGCCTCGAGCGACGGGCGGACGGTGCTCTCCAGCAGCTCCGCGAGGATCGCCTCCTTGCCCTTGAAGTAGTGGTACATCGACGCCTGCCGGATCCCGGCGCGCTCGGCGACCTCGCGGGTGGTGGTCGCGGTGTAGCCGCGCACCGTGAACAGCTCGGCGGCCGCCGACAGGACCTCCTCGCGCGGCGACAGCCCCGTCACGGCGCGCTCGACCGCGCGCGGCCTGCCCACCCCTCGCTTCTCCATAGCCACCTCGTCCCGGCCCGCCCGCTCGGCCCGGCCCACCTGCTCGTCCCGGCCCGTCCCATGATCCTGGCACAGCGCGGGCGCGTGCTCGATCCACATGCCCGGTGAGGTGAGCGTTCCGGGTGGGGAACGGAGGGGACGCGCGGGCGGAAACAAGCGGCTCATATCTATCTGTCAACCGACAGGAATTGCCCCCGGGAGCCACGATGTCCCTCACCGCACCGCCGCCGTCCGTCGATCCCGCCGCCGACGCGACCGTTCTCGGTACCTTCGGCTACCGCCAGGAGCTGCACCGCAGCATGGGCCGGTACTCGCAGAAGCCGGTGTCGGTCAGCACGCTCATCCAGAGCGTCTCCTGCTCGCCCTGGTCCAGGGTCACCTTCTGCTTCTCGAAGTAGGGGTCTCCGAGGCGGGGCCACCCATCGGGGCCCTCTTTGACGAGCCGGGCGACCGGCCGCTCCTGTGCCAGGTCGAACCCCATGGGCAGGACGGCGTCGCCGCCCTGGTTCTTGTCCACGAACAGCGTGCCGGACAGCGGCTCCCGGCATTCGGGCACCGCGGTGATCCCGGTGACCCGAACCGGTCCCGGCCGGTTGCCCTCGATCTCCAGCTCGATCTCGGATCTGCCGACATCAACGGCCCCGCGCTTGCGCATGTACTCCCTGCCGGGCAACTCGACGCTCGGGTTCTCGTCGAGTCCGTTGAGTTCGGCCAGATCGGCGAGGTCGATGTGTCCCGCGAACGCCCAGCTCTGGCCGTCGATGATCTGCTGGGTCACCTTGGTCACGCGCAGGGCCTCGCCCGCCGGACGGCTTGCCGGCAAGGGCTCGTTAAGGCGCAGCTCCCTGCTGATGTAGGACTGCCCGACCGTCGCGCCCAAGCTGACCAGCCCGCCGACGAGCGATCCCATCACGATGAAGACGAACTCGCGGGTCTTCCACCAAGGAGGGGAAGGACGTCGGCCCGAACCGCCCCGCCCAGGCGCTCGTCCACTCCCTGCCGCACCCTTACGACGCTTCTTCCCCGCGGCCATGGCACCCCCATCGCGGCCAGATGGCCCCGATCATGGTCCGCCGCAGCACGACACACAAGGTCATGAGACACACCCGCCCCACCCGCACCGGTCCCCGGTGAACGGGCCCCGCCCGCAACGGGACTCCGTTCCGACATTCCTCAAGCCCCTAGCCCCGCGGGAGGTGGTCCTGTCCTCATCTGGTTCGTGGAAGCCCTGCCACTCCTCCAAAGCCGCTGCGTACACTTCCGTGGTTTGTTCAGGGACACGGCCGGTCGGGCCCTGCATCAGGGCCTCCGTGGCATACATGAACTACATGGTGGACGAGCCCCGAGACTTCTGTCCCCTACGTCGCTCAAGCCCTACATGGCAGACATGAAAGACGGTCCTACGGCACCCCAGATAACCTCGGCTCTTGTCGTGGCAGGGCCTCTACCGCAGATGAGCGGAACGCCTGCCGCTCGCCCGGGGTGGAGGGTTTGATGGGCGCATGCCTACCTCCCAGGTTCCGTACTCCGAGCAGGCCGAGTCCTCCCAACGCCGCACGTCCCGCTTCGAGGCGTTCGAGGAGGCCGTGCGCCTCGCTTCGCGGTGGGCGCAGCTCGTGCATCCCCCGAACGCGGGAGGGGATCGGCCCAGCGTGCGGCAGGCACGCGATGTCCTCTACCGGGAGAAGATGCATCTGATCGGCGACGCCGCGAAGCTCCGCGTCGAGGAGCGATGGCCCGGCCTCTTCGACCAGAGCAAGGACAGGGAGGCGTGGGTCGTGGAGATCGCGCTGCGGGTCGCTGTCGAGCTGGGTCTTCCCGACGAGGCACGGACACCGAAACCCGCAACGTCGCACCTGCCGCTCGCCGACAGGGCCGAGCCCGCCGAGGAAGTGGAGCAGATCATGGTGCTGCTGCGGCCCCTGGCGCCCGATGCGATCGAGGACGTGCTCAGGCACGTGACTCGTCGCCTGCTCGAAGAAGACCTGTACAAGAGCGCTGGTGACCCCGCGCACCCCCGGCAGGCGGCGAGTAGGGCCCCACGCCCGTAGGAGGCCTCAGGTCGCCGCGCCGGACGGCCAGCGCGGAGGCATTAGAGCCGGCGGATGCGTTACCACGATCTTGTCAAAACGGGCCTGGACTCCGGGTCGGGTCAATGGCGCTCGCTGGAGTTCATCGGCGGGCCGCAGTACCTCGGTGAGGCCGTCGACGGCGGTGTCCACCGGATCGAGGTCCTGGAGCACGCGCAGCGGTGGGTGTTCACCGATGACGTGCAGATCGGCCTCGCCTACGGCCTGACCGCCGACGGCCTGGACGTCAGCGACCTGCGCTCCGATGAGGTTCTGTCCCGCTATGTCTCGGATCTGGCGGCCGGGACGCTGCCCTGGCAGCGCACCCACGCCGGCTCCTACATCCGCGTGTTCTGGTGGGTGGTCGACGGCCAGTACATAGGCCGCATATCCATCCGGCCCGACCTTAACCCGGGCGAGATGCACGACAACCACATCGGGTACGCCATCCGGCCGACCCGCCGCCGCCAGGGCCACGCCAGCCGGATGCCGGCCGCGGCCCTGCCCCTGGCGTTCGCGCTGGGCGTCGACCCGGTCGTCATCGTCTGCCGGTCGGGCAACCTCGCCTCCCGGCGGGTCGTGGAGAACAACGGAGGCAAGCTCCTGGCGGTCCTGGACGACCGCCACCACTACGTGTGCCACCAGCCGCCCCCCACCTCGCCATGACGGGCTCATCCCCGCCCACGCCGCTGTCGGCTCGCCGTCAGTGCAGGATCAACGCCATGAAGTGCTCGTCGACGAGGTCTCCGTCCACGGCCATGGACGCACGCCGCAGGCCTTCGACCTGAAAGCCGACGCTGCGGTAGAGCGAGATCGCGCGAGCATTGTCGACGCGGACGGTCAGCTCGACCTTCCGGAGCCCGGCGTGCCGGGCGTGCTCCACCGCGGCCTCAAGGAGACGGCGGCCGACGCCGCGGCCCTGGTGCGAGGCCCGCACACCCATGCGCAGCTGCCCGCGGTGCCGCACCCGCGCGAACGGCATCACCTGCACATCGGCCAGGCCGGTCGCGACCGGCCCGTCCCAGTCGACCACCCGGAACGACGACCTCGGCAGCTCCGCGCCACGCTCACCGGGCGCCGCGAGCATGAACGTCGACTCACTGTCCAGCGCATCCCACAGCTCCACCAGCGCCTCGTCGGCCACCAGCGGCCCCACCTTCACTGCCATCCCGCCGCTCCCCTGGTCGTGTCCCCCTAGTGTCGCCGCACCCGGCCGCCATCCTTCCCAGTACCCGCCGATCTACCAGCCAGGCCATCTGCTGCTGGCCGCTGAAAGTGAGGGTGGGCGCCAGGAAATGGTGGTGGGTGCCCAGGGGACGTGGTGGGCGGGGATCGGCACGCGGGCACCATCGTCGCGGGCCCGGGCAGCAGGAGGCCGGAGTCCTGGGGCATGGCGACTGCGCTCAGGTTCGCAGCCTTGTCCGGGTTCGCCTCATCGCAGTCGGGCGTGAGGGTCGCCAGGGCGCCGCCGCCCTGGACCGCCGCGTAGGAGATCTCGTTCTCGTGCATCAGCGACAGCCGGCCCGTGCCCGCCCTGCCGAACCAGCTGGCCGCAGGTCGGCGGCATGGCCGTTCGGGTAAGGGATGTCTGGCGGGTGTGCTGCTGTTCAAGTGGCCGCGGGCGTGAGAATTTCAGTCTGTTTCCATGATCGTCAGGGTCGTGGGCCCGTCGGGTACGGCCCTGCGGTAGGACAGACCGGAGGAGACCCCCTCATGTCCCCCATTGCGCTTCCGTCCCGCCGAAGGCATCGGTGCGGGCCGCTGGCCGCGGTGCTGCTGCCGGTCGCCGCGGCGGTGTTGGTGCCGGCGTCGGCCGCCCACGCGGCGTCGTCCACCACGTGCACCGGTACCAGCCACGTCGTCTACAGTCCCGGCCTGACGCTCACCCCGCAGAACGTCACCGCGACCGAGACCGACACCATCACCTCCTGCATCTCCACCGACCCCACCATCACCGGCGTCATCACCGGCGGCCCGTACTCCTACCCCGTCCCCGGCGCGTCCTGTAACGCCGTCCAGCTCAACCCCGCGGGCGGCACGCTCGTCGTCGCCTGGAACAACGGGCGGACCTCCACCCTCACCGGCCTCATCGGCACCCTCACCAACACCGCGGGGATCCTGCAGAACACCGCCGTCGGCACCGTGACGGCGGGCGAGTTCACCGGCGCCACCGCCGTCATCACCTGGATCTACCCCTTGGTCAACCCGCTGCAATGCCTGCTGCCCGGCGGCCTCACCGTCCAGGACGGCACCACCGCCCTCCAGATCACCGGCCTGTGAACGTGCCCGGATGAGCAACGCGAACGAAGAACCGGGCGGGTGCCGCGTCGCGGAGCACGCTTCGGCCGGTGATACGCGGACCCGGCCTCGCGGTCGCGCGGGCCGGTCCACCACCGCCCACGGCATCCCGGCCCGCGGACCGTCCGCGAACCGGCGAGAAAAGGAGTCCTGATGCGTCTGCGTTCCCTGCTGTCGGCGCTCGCGCTGGCCGGAGGCCTGATCGTGGCGATCGCCGCCCCGGCCTCGGCCCATCCGACCCTGACCGTGACCGCGAGCCCGACCACCGTCCCCGCGGCGACCACGACCACGATCACCATCAGCGGGACCTCCAACGGCAACTACTCCGGCGCCCGCATCGACGTCTCCGCCACCGGCGGGACCGGCGGCACCACCGGGACGCTGCCGTCCTTCACCTCCATCTCCTCCTTCAGCGGCGGCCTCACCTCCGCCACCGAGGTCGGATCGGTCGATCGGCTCGCCCTGCCGAACCTGACCAACGGGCAGGCGTTCAGCTATGACCTGACCGTCACCGTCGACTCCGCCACGGCGGCGGGGACGTTCACCAGCCGTGCCCAGTTCTACACCTCCGGCGGCTCCACCACCGGAGCGGTCAACGGTCCCGTCATCACCGTCACCCCCGCCGCCCCCGACCTGAGCGCCATCAAGCTCAGCTATGGCTACAAGGCCCTCACCCAGACCCTGAACTTCAACGCCTGGGCGTCCAACATCGGCACCGGCACCGCCACCAACGTCACCCTGACCAAGACCGTCAGCCCCTCCGGGCTCCTCACGTCCGCCATCGGCGCCGGATGCACCGGCGGCGCCGACAACGAGACCTGCCCGCAAAGCGACGTCCCGGCCGGCGGCCTGCTGTCGACCACCTTCCCCCGGACCGTCAACCTCCTCGCCCTGGGGAACTACACCGTCACCATGACCTTCGCCACCCCCGGCGACACCGACCCGACCAACAACTCCGCCACCTGGACCTGCACCGTCCTGACCGGCCTCATCGTGACCTGCACCTGACCCACCACACCAGCGCCCCGGGACCCACCGCACAACGGCGGGCCCGGGCGCCCCCACGTCCGATTCACACGCCGGCGACCTGAACGGCGGCTGGGTTCGTTCAGGACGTGGCGGTCGAACCGCGGGCCAGGGGCTACGTGGCGTACATGAACTTGATGTTCCCCCGTTAAACCGGGGGAACATCAGCTGCGGTGTGGTGACCGTCAGGTCGCCGTCGGAGACCCCGCACCCGCCGCACCCCTGGTGCACTCCGGCCAGGTGTTCTTTCTCTGGGCGCCCCTGAACTTTGCCGATCAGCGTCTGTACTTCATGTCGATGGAGGACACCGAAGGCCGTCCCTGGTCCCGGACTACGGCCCTGCTCCCCGTCATCGGAGCGGACGACCCCGTCTCGGCCCGGAGGCCGGCATCCGGCAGCTGCCGCACGCCGAGTACGCGATCCGCTGGGCCCCCGGCCTGCGCCGCTCGAACGGCGCGACCCTGATGCTCCCCGGACAGGAACACCCCACGGTGGAACTGGTACCCCTCTTACGTTCCGCACGAGGGGCGCCGGCTACCTCCACCCGCACTGGATGCACGGCCGCTGGCACGGCGACCTCTCGGTCGGCGCCGAGGAGTTCCCCGTCGCAGACCTCGACAACCTCTCCCTCCACTTGATCCATGTCCAGCAGGTCGTTCGCGCGACCTGGGGAGACCGCACAGGCCTGGGCGTCCTGGAACAACTCGTCATCGGCCGCTGCACCCCGGGAGGCCTCCGTGACTTTTTCGACGGAGCCCCCGCCTGACCTACCCCTTTCCGCGTCGTGGAAGGCCGCAGGCCATCCGTCCGAATACTGATCGGTTCCAAAGCGGCAAGAGATAGGAAAAGGCAACTTACGCCCATCGGAACAGTCCCGCGCCAGGGTCTGTTGAGCTAAGGGTTCCGTTGCGCGATTGGATCACGGCCCCTGTCATGGTGGGTTCCGTGTCGGCGGCGCCGGCTTCGAAGAGAAGCTGGGAACGTGGTGGAGGTTCCCGGCTGGACGGACCGGTGACTCTCGTGAAGTCATGCACGGCGACGCAAGCCCGCGCGTTCCAGCCCCGGCGCCGGCCGACGGGCCCGCTGGAGTGCGGTCATGAGGGTGAGCCATTCGCTGAAGAGACCCGGGCAGTTGCTCCTGCGGTCACTTGCTCGCTGCGGAGGCCGAGCGGGCGATGGCGTGTTCGAGGAGGATCGCCATCACCTGCTTGCTCGATTCGCGGTTGCGCGCGTCGCACAGGAAGATCGGGACGTGGCCGTCGATGTCCAGGGCGGTGCGGATCTCCAGTTCGTCATACATGTCGGCACCGTCGAAGCAGTTGACGCCGATGATGAAGGGGATGCCTTCGGCTTCGAAGAAGTCGATGGCGTTGAAGCAGTCCTCCAGCCTGCGGGTGTCCGCGAGGACCACGGCGCCGAGGGCGCCTCGGGACAGTTCCCGCCACATGAACCAGAAGCGGTTCTGGCCGGGAGTCCCGAAGAGGTAGAGGACGATCGAGGGAGTGATGGTGATGCGCCCGAAGTCCAGCGCCACGGTGGTCGTGGACTTGGCCTCCACCCCTTCGATGTCGTCGACCTCGAGCCCGAGTTCGGAGAGGCGCTCCTCGGTCCGTAGCGGCCGGATCTCGCTGAGCG
This sequence comes from Actinocorallia herbida, assembly GCF_003751225.1. NCBI lineage: Bacteria > Bacillati > Actinomycetota > Actinomycetes > Streptosporangiales > Thermomonosporaceae > Actinocorallia > Actinocorallia herbida. Next base: position 5,895,499 of record NZ_RJKE01000001.1, on the reverse strand, counting down.
AGCCGACCATGGTCGTCTTGCCGGCGCCGAACCCGCCCGCGACGAGGATCTTGACCGCGCGAATGGGTGCTCCGTCGGCCATGCCGATCTCAGAGTTCGCGAATTCCATCGAGTACCGCCTGAAGCAGAGAGGTGTCGGGCCGCTCGGTGGAGGGCGGTGCCGATCGGAAGATGAGATGCCCTGAGTTGATCAGGTCGCCGACGAGGACCTTGGTGACGGCCACGAGGAGGTTGAGCTTGCCCGAGATCTCGGCGATCGAGATCGGGCTCCGCTGGCAGAGTTGGAGGATCTCCTCGTATTCCCGGTCGAAGGAGGAGAAGTCGGCTTTCGTGCGCACGGCGGTGACGAGGGTCAGGATGTCGAGTTTGTGCGTGTTGTTGCCGACCCTTCCACGGGTCATGGCGAACGGCCTGACGAGCGGTCCTGGGTCGCCGATGGCCCAGTAATCATCCGGTCGCGTCATGAGCTGTGGCTGGGCTGCTCGATGCTGCTTCGAGGTCTGGTCGAGAAGACCGGCCCCACCTGCTGAACGATCACATTCATCTCGTAGGCCATCATGCCGAGGTCGGCGGTGGCCGAGGCAAGGAGCGCGAGGCAGGCGCCCTCACCTGCCTCGGTGACCACGAGGTAGCCTCCCTCCAGCTCGATCACGGTCTGGTGGACACGCCCCTTGTCGAAGGTGCTGCCCACCGAGCGCGCCAGGCTCCGGAGCGCCGAGGCCATGGCGGCCAGATGTTCCCCGCGTTCCCGGTCCAGGCTGCTCGAACGGCCGATGAGCAGACCGTCGGCGGACAGGACGACGCCGTGCTGGGCGCCGATCAGTCTTTTCATGAGGTCGTCGAGAATCCAGCTCAGGCCCAGTGTCTCGGCTTTGGCCGCGTAGTCCATGATGTTTCTCCGGCTGTTCGTCTGCGTTGGTCAGGGAAGTTCAGGTGAACGACCCCGGCGTGTTCCCCCTGCCCTCAGCCGGTCGTAGCATTTCTGCTGGTCAGTAGCTCGGCGAAGACTTCTTTGGGTTTGAGGTAGCCGAGGATAGCTCGGGGCCGGTTGTTCAACTCGTCGGCGACGGCCTGCAGATAGTCCGGGTCATTGGTGATCGTGGTGCCTTTGGGGAAGTACTCCCGCAGCCATCGGTTCGTGTTCTCGTTCGTGCCGCGCTCCCAGGGGCTGTGGGGGTGGGCGAAGTAGACCGGCAGGTCTGCTTTGAGGGTGATGGATGCGTGGGCGGCCATCTCGGAGCCGCAGTCCCAGGTCAGCGACCTGCGCAGCACCTCGGGCAGGCCCTGGACGGAGTTGATGACTGCCTCGGAGACCGTGGTGGCGTTGCGGGCGGCGAGCGGGACGAGCACGACGAACCGGGAGACGCGCTCGACCAGGGTGCCCACGGCGCTCTTGCCGTCCTTGCCGATGACCAGGTCGCCTTCCCAGTGTCCGGGCACCTGCCGGCCTGCGGCGTCTGCGGGGCGTTCCTCGATCCACCGCATCCCGGCGATCCGCGGAGCCTTGCCGACACGACCGTGGGCGGGCTTGCGGCGGGTGCGGCCCGAGCGCAGGGCCAGGCCCTGGCGGGCGAGCTCCCCCTTGGGCAGCGCGTAGATCCAGGCGTAGACCGCTTCATGAGACACACGAACAGCCTCCTCGCCAGGGTGCTCCAGCGGCAAGCGCCCGGCGATCTGCTGCGGTGACCAGCCCTGCTTGAGCAGTTCGACCACCACCAGCCGCAGGTACGGATCAGCATCCATTCTGCGCGTCTTGGGCCGTTCGCGGTCCGTCGCCGCGGCCCGCTCCGCCCGCTATGCCCGGTACTTCTCCCGGCCGCCGTGCCGGCGGATCTCCCGCGACACGATGCTCGCGCACCGGCCGACCCGTACCGCGATCTGCCCGTTCTCCAGCCCTTCGGCGATTCCCCGGGAAATCTCCTCCCGATCCTCCAAAGTCGGCATTCGACGCACAACCACCACAGCAGATCCCCCCGGCTCGGCTCGCCGAGAGAACTACCAGCCAACAAGATCAATTGCTACGACCGATGGAGGGCAGGCTGACCTGCGGATCCATGTCTCGTGGAGGCCTTATCGCGTGTACTGGCGCGGCGCCTGTGTTAGCGAAAATGTTAGCGGCGGGTGGGCGATTCCTGCGCGGAGTATCGGGTGTCAGGGTGTAGCCGCGTGTTCGTCGCCGTGTCAGGGAATGGAGGGGGAAGCGGAAGCGGTTTTCCTTCCCCGGTCGGCGAAGGGGCGAGCTTGTCGCCTTTGGGTGCTTCTGTCGTGTCAGTTAAGTCGGGTTTCGCGATTTCGGGTAGAGCTGAGCGGGCTCAGGCTGGGGTCTGAGGGTGGGAGAGGGGTGCGGGTGACGCCCTCTACCTGCTGCCTAGGGTGATGTCCAAATCGCTGCCGCATGCATGCTTCGCCACGCTGGGGCTGAATGATCGTGATGCAGTCGGGCATCCTGGTCGTTCCGCTCGGCCGTTCTCTCACCGGCACCAGGTTGATCAGGTTCGGATGGTGCCGGATGAGCGTCCTGGCCATCGGGGGTGCGCTCGCGCGTCCGATCGTCGGCTTCCCCCTGCCCGGGGTGCGGCAGGGGGGCCCAGGGTGGAGGGCACTGGACGCATCCGCTCGACGACAAGCTTGCAGCCGATGTACGTGATTACGTACACTCTTAGGTGGAGGGGATACGATGCACCCGATGTCCGCGAGCGAGTTTCGTTCGAACCTGGCTGCAGCTCTGGACCGCGTCACCGAAGATCTCGACGAGATCATCGTGACCCGGCCAAACCGCGACCCTGCCGTCGTGATCAGCTTGCGTGAGTACGAATCCCTGAAGGAGACGGCGTTCTTGCTCGGCATTCCCGCTAATGCGCGCCATCTCGCCGCGTCCATCCAGAGTCTGCGTGGCGGCCAGGCCGAGCCGCGTGAGCTCATCGAAGACGGGGACCCGGAGTCCGAGTGAAGATCCTCTTCACACCCGAGGCCTGGGAAGACTACCTCTGGTGGCAGCGCAACGACCGTGCGACCCTCAAACGGCTGAACCGGCTGATCGAAGACATCTGCCGCAACGGTTACGAAGGTATCGGCAAACCCGAGCCCCTCCGGCAGAACCTGGCAGGTTTCTGGTCGCGTCGCATCACCGTCGAACACCGCATCGTCTACGCCATCGAAGCCGACACCGTCCAGATAGTCGCCTGCCGCACACACTACGAGTGACCGGACCGAAGCTCTAGAGTACCGGCTGGGCCGTGACCACCGAACCCAGAACCAGGCAAGCGGCTATTGAGCTTCCCCCGTGGTTACGGACAGCTGTGGCCGGGGCCGCAGAAGGACGCGCGTTCGAACGCCCCGGAGGTGCTGCGCAGGCGGTAGACGCGGGCCGCATGCCCGATTCCCGGTTGCGCACTCCCGTCGAGCAGGAGGTGCTCGTCGTCCTCCCAGACGGCCGATTCCCCGAGGACGGGTTCGGGCAGCCGGAAGGTCCGGGACGGCCCGCTCAGGCTGTCCCGGATCAGGACGCGTGCGGGGTCGTCCTCCGCTACGGCGAAGGTCCGGGTGCCTGACGGGGGCACACCAGGTCTGATCGGTATCAATTCCTCCGCTGTCCGGATGTGCTCGTGGCTTCCGTCGACCAGGTCGATGAGGTGGAGTTCCCTCTCCCGACCCCGCCGTCGCGGGGCACGGCTGACGGCGGCGAGGCGGCGGCCGTCCGCGGAGACGGCCTCCGGGCTCTCGTAGGAGCCTTCGCCGAGCGGCAGCCGCGCTCCGCTCCAGGTCACCAGGTGGAGCCCGTACCGGTGCAGGACGATTCCGTGCGGTGTCTCCCAGGCGCTTTTCGGGCCGTGGCAGCACAACATGAAGTCGGGGTCCTCGTGCGCGTCGACGAGTTCGACCGCCTCGCCGTCCCTCCAGGCCGTCAGCATCCCGTCGGCACCGATCACTCCGGCGGAGGGAGGAGCGCCGACGCGCACCGCCGCATGCGCCTGGGTGATGCCCGGATCGGGCACCGCACGGTACCCGTAGCCTTCGCGAACGAGCAGGCCCTCATGGACGAGGATCTCCAGCGCCTCCACCAGCGCGCCGCCGTCGTTCAGCACGGCCTCGTCATATCCGTACGGCCGGTGGAAGCGCAGGATCTCCGCAGGCGAGACGCCCCGGCCCCGCCACGTCGCGGGACGGTCATCGGAGGCCGCCACCGCCGCCTAGCGAAGGGCCCGCAGAGCATCGAGCACCGGCCCTCCCCGGTCGTGCACCCACCACGGACGGTCGAGCGCCCGGCCGCCGCGGCGGCCCTGCGACTCTAGCGGGTGGCCTTGATCGAGCCGAGGAGGGCGCGGAACTGCGGCGCGGACACGGTGAGGTGGCCGCGGTGGACGTGCTTGGAGTCGCGGAGCCCGACGGTAGCGCGACCGAGTCCGGCGACTTCGACGCAGCTCTGGCCTTGGGAGTTGCTGCGGCTGGCCTTCCGCCAGACGGGGGCTGACATCAGATCGTCTCCAGGAGCTTGCGGACCAGGTCTCGCGTCTGGTCTTCCGGCAGAGCGAGGTTCCCCAGCCGGTCGTAGCGGAGCGCGAACGATTCTACTTCCGCGACGTCGGAGACCAGTCTCCAGCCGAACACGGCCTCCGTATAGGCCATCGGCGGGGACCCGTCGCCGAACTGCATCAGCTCGAACGATCCGTCCAGGCCCGCGTGGAATCGTCCGCGCGGAGCGACGCGCAGGCCCACGGTGCCCAGCTCCGACAGCTCCAGCAGGTGGGCGAGCTGGCCGCGCATGATGTCGTGGTGGGCGATGAACCTGTCAAGGACGCCTTCGTCGATGAGCGCCCACAGGTACTGGCGCTGGCCGGACAGGAAGCGCTGCTGGCGTTTCAGGCGGTCGGCGAGCAGCCGCTCCACGTCCTCCTCGCTGGAGCCGCGGGCTCCGCTTCGGTCGCCCGGTGGCGTAGCCGAAGGTCGACGTCGAGGCACCACGACAGGTCCCGGTTGTGCTCCAGCCAGTCCCGCACGGCGTCTTCGACTTTGTGCCGCATGCCGTCGGCCCTACCCGCCGCCTCGACCGAGGCGGCGACTCCCCGCGCTCCCGTCAAGGGCGTTCGCCGGGCGGCCCAGGCCTGCGATGCGGGCCTTGTCGGCTGGGTGAACCAAGCGTACGTTCGGGTTGTCCAAGTGATCGATTGGAGTAGCCGTGGCCGACGGTACACGCGAGCGGATCATCACCGAGTCACTGAGGTTGTTCGCCGAACGGGGGTACGCCGGGACGTCCGTCGCGGCGATCGAGAAGGCGGCGGGGCTGTCGCCGAACTCGGGGTCGCTCTATACGCACTTCGGGTCGAAGGAGCAGGTGATGGCCGCCGCCGTGGACGGTGCCGTCAAAATCGCCGAGGCCGGGTTCGCCGTGGCGCCCATGCTCGCGCTGGACGACCTGGAGGCGGAGCTCACGCTGCTGGCGCGCGGCTCGCTCATGCTCATGGACGGCTGGCGCGACCTCATCCGCGTGATGATGAAGGAATCAGACCAGTTCCCCGCCGTGATGGCCGACGTCCGGGAGCGGCTGTTCGTGCGGTCCTACCGGTTCCTGGTCGGCTGGCTGGCCGAGCGGGCCGTCCGCGAGCAGCTTCCCGAGCAGGACTTCGAGTCCATCGCCACGATCTGGCTGGGCGCCATGGAGAACTACTGGGTGACGACGAACGTGTACGGCCGCCGGCCGTTCGACCTGGACGCCGACAGGTTCGTCCGGCAGTGGGTCGCCACCCTCCTGGTCGCGCTCGGGGCGCGCCGGTGACCGCCCCGGCGTACACGGGCCTCTCCTCGCCCGAGGCCATCGCCGACCCGTACCCGTACTACGCGTGGCTGCGCGAGCACGCGCCCGTCCACCACGACACCGCCGCGGACGTGTGGGTCGTCAGCCGCCACGAGGACGTGATGGCCGTCGTGCGCGACCACGCGCGGTTCTCCTCCCATCAGGGACTGCCGGTCGACAACGACCCGTTCAACCCGAACCCGGCGCCCCCGTGGGCGGCCGTGGTGCTGCGGCGCGTCCAGTCGGTGCGAGTGCTGCTCACCACCGACCCGCCCGACCACACGATGCTGCGCCGCCGCGTCGCCAAGGCGTTCACGCCGCGCCGGATCGCCGCGTGGGAGCCCCGGATCCGGCAGGTCGCCGACGAACTGGTCGCGCGCATGGCCGAGCGCGGCGGCCCCGCCGACCTGGTGCGCGACCTGGCCTCCCCGCTGCCCACGACGATCATCGCGGAGCTGATGGGCATCCCCGCCGAACGCCACCGGGACTTCAAGCGGTGGTCCGACCAGCTCATCGACGGGCTGTTCACCGGCGGCAGCCGCGCCGGGATGATGCGCGGGCTGGCCGCCATCAGCTGGTTCTTCCTCCGGACGGTGCGGCGTCGTCGCCGCGAGCCGGGCGACGACCTCATCAGCCTGCTGACCGCCGAGGGCGACGAGCCGCTGACCGCCCCCGAGCTCGTGACGTTCTGCGTGCTGCTGCTGGTCGCCGGCAACGAGACGACCACCAACCTGGTCTCCAGCGCCATGGCCGCGCTGTTCGCCCGCCCGGAGCAGTGGGCGCGGATCGTCGCCGACCCCTCGCTGGCGGAGGCGGCGGTCGAGGAGGCGCTCCGCTTCGACGGCCCCGCCCAGGGCCTGCTGCGGATCGCCACGACCGACGTCGTCATGGCCGGGGTGACGATCCCGGCGGGCGCGCGGGTCCTGGTGCTGCTCGGCTCCGCCAACCGCGACCCCGCCCGCTGGGAGTCGCCCGACGAGTTCCTGCTGGACCGCCCGAACACCCGCGACCACCTGGCCTTCGGCACCGGCATCCACTACTGCATCGGCCACCTGCTGGCCCGCATGGAGGCCCGCGCCGCGCTGGAGGCCCTCGCCCGCCGCCTCCCCGACCTGTCCCCGGCCGGCCCGCCCACCCGTATGACCAGCCCCGTCCTCCGCGGCCTCCGCACCCAGCCCGTCCGCCTCTCCCCACCATGAACCCGACACCGACCGCCCCGAAACGCTCCCCACCGCGCCGACCGCCCGGACGCCGACCCGCTCAGGTGTTCCACGCCCGCCCCAGCCATAGCAGCCCACACCGCCCTGATAGCCTGCGGCGACTTCGGAGAGTAAAGAGGGTTTTGCCATGGCTCGTGTGCGCTGGTCTGCTTGCGTGGCGATCGGTGCCGCTCTGGTGGCGGGTACGCCCGGGACGGCGTTCGCAGGTACCGGGCTGCCCGCCGATCTGGCGCCCGAGCTGAAGCCGGCCGGGAAGGTCTTCACCTTCACCTCGCCCCGGACGTACCGGCTGTGGCTGACCAAGCGCGGCCAGATCTGCTACCGGATCAAGGTCGGCACCTGCTTCGACACCGCGCCGGGCTGGACGTGGGGGCCCCGCGGCAAGCACGGAGGGGCCGCCGGGGTGTTCCGGGTCGGCGGTAAGGACGTGCTGGTCGGCTCCCTCAGGAGCAAGGTCGGGTCGGGTGCCGTGCTGGTCGGCAAGAAGGCGGTGAAGATCAGGATCCACCGGGCGAGCGGGACGAAGCGGTTCTGGTCGGCGCCGGTGACCGGCCGGGTGAACCTGGCCAAGGCCAAGCTCCGGTTGAAGGGCGTCAAGGGCCGCACCCTGGAGACGATCGGCTTGAACACCCTGGACAGGTACACGAGCCCGACCGTGCAGACCTCTTCCGTGCCGTTCTTCGACTACACCTCCGGCGGGGAAGAGGGCAGGGCGCGGCTTGCGATCGATGGATCCCTGATCCAGCTCACCACGGTCTCGGAATCGCAGGAGGGCACCTCCGAGCGCCTCTACTCCGGAGAGGCGATCACGGCGGCGACCGCGTTCATGCCGAGGTTCTGGTGGTGGGGCGTGGCGGATGAGCGGGTCGCGTCCGCCGAGATCGTCCTGAACGACGGGCGGAGGTTCCCGGTGGTGTTGAAGCCGGTCGGCAGGCTCCAGGGCTACTACGTCCACCTGCCCGAAGAGCGGGGCCTGCGCACTCCTGACAAGGGCGACAAGGTCATCGCCTACGACAACACGGGCAAGCTTCTGGACACCGTCGAACTCGACGACGAATCGTTCCGCCGCCGCTGAGCACCGAAAGCCGCCGAGAGCCTCGGTCGATGCCCTGCTCGTGGTCACTGGTGACGGCCTCGCTCCCGCCGCTCATGATCTGATGTCGATACCGGCGGAGGTGGTGAATGCTCTACGAGATCGTGTTCAGAGGTCTGACGGTTGACCGGGACGATGTCGAAGACGCGCTGATCGAGGAGTTCGCGGCTGAGAGCCAGGAGCCGGTCACGGGAGCGGGGACCGGTACGGGCGGGTGCCACCTGGACCTGGAACTGCCCGACGACCTCATCGAGGACGCTGCGATCGAGCGGATCCAGCGGGTCCTGGCGGAGCTCGACGTCCTGGACGTCGCGCGGATCATCCCCCGCCCGTGACAGTCCGCAACCGGTGAGAGAGGCCCGGCCCCGAGCTCTGCGTCGGAGGCCGCCCTCCCACGCCGGAGCGGACCGATCGGATGGTCCTGGAAGCCGACGAGGTGGTGGATGTCGGCGCGGGCGCGGCCCGCTTCGGTGATCGGGAGGACGCCGCCGTGGACGTGGTCGGAGTTCGTCGCGCGCGGGTCTCGGCCGGACCGGTCGATCGTCTGCGCACGAGTCGGAAGCCGCCCGCCGTCGGGGTCATCTGCAGGGCAGGACGGGGCGCTCGGCGAGGATACGGCGGGCGCGTTCTCTGGAAAGGTTCTTCGAAGTCCAGCCATCGGGCTTTTCCAGGTCGCGGGCGATCTCTTGGAGGACGCAGGAGCGGCGGGGTTCGGGGAGGCGGTCCAGGGCGGGGACGGCGTCGGCGGAGAGGCCGTTGAGATAGGGCACGACGACACGCTCGGCGCGGGCGAGACGGTCGACGTTGCGGGAGGCGATGAAACCGTCGGGGTTGATCAGGCCGAGGAGCAGGAGGCCGGCGGCGCCGGTGGCGGCGACCGCGCGGGGCAGCCAGTTCGCCTTCATCCGGATTCCGGCGACGGTGATCATCACGATGACCAGGCCGAGCCAGAGTTCGAAGGCGTGGACCCACAGGCGCAGACGGGTCCAGCCGGAGGACTCCTCGTAAAGGTAGAGGCGGCGCAGGGCGACCGCGACGACGACCAGCGTCAGCACGCACAGGGCGCCGAGCAGGAGGCGGATCAGGGCCGCGGAGGAGACGGGGCGGTGCCGGACCGCGATGGCGATCACGGCGAGGACCAGCACGGTGACGACGACCAGCTGGAAGAAGCCCTGGCGGGCGTATGAGGAGTAGGACACTCCGGCCGGCAGGGCGGCGTGGTCGAGCAGGACCCGGGCCTGCACCGCGCAGAAGGCCAGAAAGAGCAGGTTGAGGGAGAGGAGCGGCACGGCCCAGGCCCAGCGGCCCGCAGGGGTGCCGGGGGCGGGAGCCAGTTCCTTGAGCCGGGGCGGCGTGATCGTGAGGTAGGCGAAGGCCAGCACCAGGCTGGTGATGATCAGGAACCAGAAGGTGCGCGCCAGGATCGAACCGAGGCCCAGGTCCGGGAGGAGCGCCGAGATCATCTCGCTGAAGGCCGCGTCGGCGCTGGTCAGCAGGGCTCCGAAGACCAGAAGCAGCAGACCGGCCAAGCCCGCCGTGCGGAACGCGGCAGTTCCCGTGCCCCGACCCGCTTTGGCCGCCGAGGCGATGCCCCGGCTGGACCACGGAAGCATGGACACCAACGCGCCCGGCAGGGTCAGCCCTCCGCCGATGACCTCGAACCAGCTCCGTCCGCCGACCAACGCATACGAGAGCAAGGGCAGCGCCAGCGCCGTGGTCAGCACGAGCAGCCAAGGAGCGTCGCGCAGGACGGGCATCAGCACCAGTCCGAGGCCCAGGGTCGCGAAGACCAGCCCGGTGCGGTTGCGCAGGGTCAGCCGGCCGCGCAGGACCGGCAGGAGCGCGAGCACCATGGCGACGGTCGTCAGGGCCGCCCCGATGCCGGGTTTGCCGTTCAGAAAGGTCGCTCCGGCGATTCCGGCCGCGCCGGCCGGCAGGAGCACGCGCAGCGTGGCAGGACCGGAAGGGGCGGGCCAGGCACGAGCGACCCGCTCGTCGGTGTCGTTCATGAACTGGGTCAGGGCCGGCGCGAAATCGCCGGGATGGGGTCCTGGCGCGGACGGTTGCGGCGCGGGTGCGGTCCAGTCGGCGGGCATGGCGGTTCTCCGGTGGTGAAGGGGGATGGTCACACCGATGTGGCAGCCGGTTTCGGTGTCGAGGACGGCGATGGTGCCGTGGTGGAGGTCGACGGCCCAGCGGGCGATGGCCAGGCCCAGCCCGGTGCCGCCGTCGGAGGAGCCTCCCCGGACGAAGCGCTCGAAGACCCAGGGACGCTCGGATTCGGGAATCCCGGGCCCTTCGTCGATCACCTCCAGGACCAGCTCGGTGAGGACGATCGAGGCCCGGACGGTCACGGCGCCGTCGGGCGGGCTGTGCCGGCAGGCATTGTCGACGAGGTTCGCCACGACCTGGAAGAGCCGGTCCCGATCGGCGTGGGCCGTCAGCCCGGCCTGTACCACCAGGACCACGGGCGCGGAGGCGCAGACCTCGGCCAGGAAGTCCCGTACGTCGAAGTGCGTGAGCTCCAGCGGGACCGCTCCGGCGTCGACCCGTGACAGGTCGAGGAGCTGGGTCACCAGGCGTCCGAGCCGCTCGGTCTGGCCGACCGCGCCCTCCAGGACCGCCGGCGTGGCCGGGGTCACGCCGTCGGCAACGTTCTCCAGTACGGCCCGGAGCGCGGTGATGGGGGTGCGTAGCTCGTGGGAGACGTTCGCGACGAACTCGCGCCGCTGCCGGTCGACCTCGGCCAGGTCGGCGGCCATGGTATTGAACGCTTCCCCTAGCTCGCCGACCTCGTCATTGGAGGTGACGCGGACCCTCCGGTCGTACCGGCCGCTCGCCATGGAGCGGGCCGCTGCCGTCATCTCCCGCAGCGGCGCGGTCATCCCGTGCGCGATCAACTGGGTGACGGCCATTGACCCGAGCACAGCGACCGGCAAGGTGATTCGCCCCTTGAAACCGATGTAGTAGCCCCATTTGACGAGCAACGCCGAGGTGAGCGCGGTGAACATCGCGATCACCCCAAATTTGATCTTGATCGACCGCAGCGGGTCGAGCGGGCGCGGCCAGCTCACTGCCGATCCAGCGCGTAACCGACGCCGTGCACGGTCCGGATCCAGGAGGTGCCCAGCTTGCGCCGCAGTGTCTTCACATGGGTGTCGATCACCCGGGAATCCGACGAACCCACCCAGTTCCATACCGCTTCCAGCAGAACGGACCGGGTCATCACGGTGCCGGGATCACGGGCCAGGCAAGCCAGCAGGTCGAACTCCGTCGGCGTCAGATGGAGTTCGGTTCCCTCCAGATGGACCCGCCGCGCGGCTTCGTCGATCTTGAGTTTCTCGTGGGCGACGGCGGCCGTCACAGCTGAGCGGCGCAGCAGGGCCCGGATCCGGGCGACCAACTCCCGCATGCTGAAAGGTTTGGTCACGTAGTCGTCGGCCCCGACGCCGAGGCCCACCAGAAGATCGGTCTCGTCATCGCGAGCGGTCAGCATCAGGACGGGGACCGGCCGGGCCGCCTGCACCTGGCGGCAGACCTCAAGGCCGTCGAAACCGGGCAGCATCACGTCGAGCACCAGGAGATCGGGCAAGAAGGAGGCCGCCACGGTCACCCCGGCGGGACCGTCGGCGGCCGTCGCGACCTCAAAACCCTCGACTATCAGCCGTTCGGCCACTGCCTGAACGATGGTCGGGTCGTCCTCGACGATGAGAATGCGCTGCGCTGCCACGGAGGTGAGCGTATGAGAACCCTGCGGGGGCTTCGTGTGCCGAATGTGGAGATTTGGTGAAGCTCCACGCCCTACGAAGTCAGCGGCGCGGCACCAGGGCGTCGGTGAGGGTCGCACCGGGGGAGCTCAGACTCGGTGCTGAATCCTGAGTTCGAGAGCCGTCTGTCGGTCTCCTGACGGCCGCTCGCCTCGGCACGGATGTCGTGTCGCCGAGTTCGGGAGCCGCCTGGCATCGACGGCGTGGCGGCATACGTGCCGCCGCCGCGCCACGGTGCCCGCCCCGGGGCGTCAAGGTTCACGGGCTGCCTTCTGGGCGGGAGGTCGTCGTGGCACGCAGACCCGGGGCGTCGGGTAGCCGGGTCGGGTGGCGGGGGAGTCGACGCCGATGCGCCCACGCGCGTCGCGGGTGTGACCTGTCCTCCCGGACCTGGCCGCCTTCTTCGCGGGCCGGCCCCGCCGACGGAGCGGCGCGGATCGGGAGGCGGCGCAGTGGGTCTGGGTCCGTGCGCCGGCCGCTTCGGTCAGGGGTGGGGGTGGCCGAAGGAGTCGCAGGCGATGGCGACGATGTGGGGGCGCCAGGCCGAGGGCTTGCCGGCGCGGTGGGCGGCCAGGACGAGCATCGACACGGCCGAGAACGCCGCGGTGATGCGCAGGAGCCGTTCGGGTTCGGGTTCGGGGCCGCTGCCGAAGGCCTCGATGAGGATGCGGGTGTCGCCGCCGGGCGCGTCGCGCGCGTCGGTCTCCAGGAGGGTGTGGAAACCGAGGGTGAGGGAGAGCAGGCCGGGGTGCGCCTGCGCCTGGTCGACGACGGTCTCGATGACGGCCCTGTCCCGCTCGGGCCCCGGCGGCATGTCGTGGACCTGGCTGTAGACGTCCCGCTGGAGCTCCTGGCTGCGCCGGACGACGGCCTCGCGCAGCGCCTCCTTGGACGGGAAGCGGTGCAGGAGACCCGGCTTGGACAGGCCGACGGCGTCGGCGACGGCCCGGATCGACGTCAGGGGGTATCCGTGGCGGGCGAACAGCCCGGCGGCGTGGTCGAGGATGCCCTCGTCGATCTGCTGCCGGAACGCTCTCGTCACGACGGACATCTTGCCTTTCGCCCGAAATTCCGGTAGATCGACCGACCGCTCCGGTCGGTAAGCAGACCGGTACGTCGAGGAGATCAATCATGGCCGGAAGTCTCGAAGGCAAGGTCGCCTTCATCACGGGAGCGGCGCGCGGGCAGGGACGCGCCCACGCGGTACGGCTGGCGCGCGAGGGCGCCGACATCATCGCCGTCGACATCTGCGCGCAGATCGAGACGGCGAACTACGATCTCGCCACCGAGGCGGACCTGGCCGAGACCGCACGGCTCGTCGCCGAGCTCGGCCGGCGCGCCGTCACCCGCGTCGCCGACGTGCGGGAGCGGACCCCGCTCACCGTCGCGGTCGCCGAGGCCGCCGCCGAGCTGGGCGGGATCGACATCGTCGTCGCCAACGCCGGCATCAGCCTCGTCGGGCCCGAGGTGCCGATGATGGGCTGGTTCGACACGGTCTCGACCAACCTCAGCGGTGTCATCAACACCCTGGAGGCGGCGTTCCCGCACCTGCGGGAGAACGCCTCACTGATCTGCATCTCGTCGATGGCGGCGATGATGGAGGGCATGGTGGACAACCCGGCCGCCGGCCCGGGCGGCGCGGCCTACGCCCACTCCAAGCGGGCCGCGTCCCGCCTCGTCCACGACCTCGCGCTCCAGCTCGCGCCCCGCTCGATCCGCGTCAACGCGGTCCTGCCGGGCAACATCGACACCCCGATGATCCGCAACGAGGCCCTGTACCGCCTGTTCCGCCCCGACCTGGAGAACCCGACCTGGGAGGACGCCCAGCCCGGCTTCCAGGCCATGCACAAGCTCCCGGTCCCGACCCTGCAGCCCGAGGACATCTCCGAGGCCGTCCTGTTCCTGGCATCCGACTCCTCCCGCTACGTCACCGGCCTCCAGCTCAAGGTCGACGCGGGAACCCTCGAACGCGCCCGCCGGGTCGATGCTCGCCATGACCGCGCGTGACCTGCTGGCCTTCGCGCGTCGTCTGGTCGAAGACGGGCTGCGGGCGATGCGGGAGCCGCAGGTCGTCCTGCCAGGCATCGGCTGGGGGACGGCCTAGGGGCTGGGCGGGGAGCTCTACGACCTGCCGGGCGGCCCGGCGTTCGGCCACGACGGCAACACGATCGGGCAGTCGGCCGTCCTGCGGATCGATGCGGGCCGCGATCTGTGCGTGGCGGTATTCAGATCCCGTGAAGCGGCGGAGGGTCAGTCCTCGGCGGTGGTGGTCCAGCGGGTCTGCTGGGCGGAGGGGCGGGGCAGGGCGCCCTGGGCGAGGATCTGCTCGTGGATCTGGTCGAGGGCGGTGCGCAGGGAGGGCAGCAGGGCGGGGTCCAGGCCGTCGAAGAACAGCCGCTTCACCAGGGCGGCGTGTCCGGGGGTGGCGTGGCGCAGTGCCGCGGAGCCCTGCGGGGTCAGCACGGCGTCGGTGGCGCGGGCGTCACTGCTCGAAGGGAGGCGGTCCACCAGGCCGCGTGCCTCCATGCGGCGTATCTGATGGGACACGCGGCTGCGCTCCCAGCCGATGCGGATCGCGAGGTCGGTGACCTGGAGCCGTCGGCCGGGGGAGTCCGCCAGGGCGTTGAGGACGTGGAAGTCCTGATGGGAGAGGTCTTCTTCGGCCTGCAGCGCGCGGTTGATCTCGTAGTCGAGCCGCAGTGAGACCCGCATGTAAGCGAACCAGGTCGCCTCCTGCTCGGCGGTCAGCCTGTCGTCGCGCCGACCGGGTGCCGGCTCGGTCGCGCGGTTCCGCTGGTTCTCCGCCTTCGTCATGTGCCCGATACCTCCCGAGTCCGAGTGCTCCGGCCGCGGGCCTGCTGGAAGGCACGGAATTAATTACGTGACACATCACGTTAGACGAAGCATGAAACATCACGCAAGCGGGAGAGTGGAAGAGGGAGGGAGGCGGCGATGACGAAAGCGATCATGACCGGTGACCACGCGGTCGCCCGTGCGGCCGTCCGGCCGGTGGGCGCGGTCATCGACGCTTCCGGCGCCCTGTGCGCCCGCCGCCGCGGTCGATCCGGCCGGGTGGTCACGCCGACCGACGCCGCACGGAACCGCCGCGGGCCGGAGACCGGCGAGCCGCGGACCGACGTCCTGCCGTCCACGCAGGGCTGAGACTTTCGACAGGAGCATCATCATGGGTCAGCTGGACAACAAGATTGCCCTGGTCACCGGTGGCACCTCGGGCATCGGCCGGGCGACGGCGCAGCGGTTCGCCGAGGAGGGCGCGTTCGTCTTCGTCACCGGCCGCCGCCAGGCCGAACTCGACGCCACGGTCGCGATGCTGGGCGACCGCGGCCGGGGAGTACGCGGGGACATCTCCCGCGCCGAGGACCTGGAGGAGATCTTCGCGCGGATCCGCGAGCACGGACGCGGCCTCGACGTGCTGTTCGCCAACGCCGGAGGCGGCTCCTTCGCCGCCCTGCCCGACGTCACCCCGGAGCACTTCGACCGGACGTTCTCGATCAACGTGCGCGGCACGCTGTTCACCGTGCAGAAGTCCCTCGAACTGCTCAACCCGGGAGCGTCGGTCGTCCTGGCCGGCTCGACCGCGGCCACGAGCGGCACGGCGGCCTTCGGCGTCTACGCCGCGAGCAAGGCCGCGATCCGGTCGTTCGCCCGCACCTGGGCGGTGGAGCTGGCCGGACGGGGCATCCGGGTGAACACGATCGTGCCGGGTCCGATCGAGACCGAGGGACTGCGCGGCCTCGCCCCGGATCAGACCGCGGCCGACGCCCTGGTCCGCGAGTTGGGAGAGTCCGTGCCGCTCGGCCGTCCGGGCCGCCCCGAGGAGGTCGCCAACGCCGTCCTGTTCCTCGCCTCCGACCAGAGCAGCTTCGTCACCGGCAGTGAGCTGTTCGCCGACGGAGGCGACGAACAGCACTGAGGCCTGTCTCAAAGCGAGGTCTGGAGCCGGTCGTTGATGATGGCGATGTGGAGGACGGCTTCGTAGCGGGCTGCGAGTTTCTCGTAGCGGGTGGCGAGGTCCGCTCCGGTCACCCGAACGAGTCCGCGGCGCTGGCCGCGGTGGCGGGCAAGAACCTCCTCCTCCTGCCCTGGCGCCGCTGCCACCAGCAGCAACACGCGACACAAGCACTCGAATGCGAAGCGGTCCCAGTGACCTGCTTGAGCCGGGGTGCAGGCGCACGGGTCCCGGAGCTACGCTGCGACCACCGCCACCGCCACCGGTGGCGACGGTCGCAGCGGGCAGGCGGGTCAGGCGGTCTGCACCCAGATCGGCTGCCAGTCTGTGAGGTCGTGGTAGCGGCGGAGCTCGGCGAGGCCGGAGCGGTGAGCACGTTCCCACCGGTTCGGCGGTGGACATGATCCGGGCACGGCTCGCCGCCGAGCGGTGACCTACGTCGTCGAGGAGACCGATGCGGTTCTGGAAGCGCTCGCCGATGTGCGGACCGATGGTCTTGAGGGCTACCTGGAACTGCGTGCCTAGCTGGAACTCGCCCCCTGGGGCGGTGAGCCTTACAACCGGAGCAATCCGGCGGCCGCCGATTCCAGGACCATGAGCTTCGCCGTTGGCCGGGGCCTGGCCTGGTACCTCATCCTTGAGCATGAAGAAGACGATCAACGACGTGTCGTCATCGTCGCCATGACCTGGACCGGCTGAAGCCGCGAGCACACCAGTCGCGACACGGCATGTCTCGCCAGGCGCATTGCCGGGGCGCTTCAGACAGAACCACGATCAAGCTGTCCGTCGCACGGGGGAAGCTCACACCCTGCTGAGACGGCTGGCAGCCGCTCCCGGTCTCACAAGGAATTCGGAGCCGGGACGCACTGGGGCGTCCCGGCCCTTATCCCACAAGGTCGACGGCGTCGCGGCTGAGGCGTTCCGCAGGCGGCCTGGCGTTCCTTCTGCCGGGCCACCACACGCGGTCTCCCACGTCGATGATCAGGGCGGGGATGAGGAGCGTCCGGACCACGAGGGTGTCGAGCAGGACGCCGATGGCCACGATCGCGCCGATCTGGAGGGCCATCACGATCGGCAGGGTGATCAGGGTGGCGAAGGTGGCCGCCAGCACGATCCCGGCGCTGGTGATCACCCCGCCGGTGACCGTCAGGGCGGTCAGGACGCCCTGACGGTGGCCCCGGACGGCGACTTCCTCCCGTGCCCTGGTCATCAGGAAGATCGTGTAGTCGATGCCGAGGGTGACAAGGAACAGGAACCCGTAGAGCGGCAGCGACGGTATGAAGTGCGGATGCCCGAGGAGCTGCATCAGCAGCCCGGCCGCGCCCATCGCCGCGGCGAAGGAGAGGACCACGCTCGCGGCCAGCAGGATCGGGGCGACTACGGCCCGCAGCAGCAGGACCAGCACCGCGAGGACGACCACGAGGATCAGCGGGGGCACGACCAGGTTGTCGTGATGGGAGGCCCGTTCGACGTCGAGGGTGGTCGCGGTCTGGCCGCCGACCAGGGCGCCTGTGCCGTGGAAAGCGTTCCTGAGGCGGTCGACGGTGTCCTTGGCGGCCTCGGAGTCGGGCGGATCGGCGAGGACGGCGTCGATCCTGGCGGTCCGGCCGTCGGCGGAGATCACGGGTGCGCCCACCGAGGCCACTCCGCGGACCTTCGCCGCGCCCGAGACGGCCCCGGCGGAGTCCACCGGGACGATGATCCGCGCCGGCCCGGACGCGCCGCCCGGATAGTGCTGCGCGATGAGTTCTTGCCCGACGACCGATCCGACCTTCTCGGTGTAGGTCTGCTCGGCGGTCAGCCCGGGCCGGAACCCGAGCACGCCGAGGGACAGCACGGCGAGGGCGAGCGTGCTGAGCACCCAGATCCGGCGGGGCCGCCGGTCGACGAGCGCCGCGGCCCGCTCCCAGACCCCGCCCGCCCGGCTCCGCGCCTTCGGAGCCCGGCCCGCGCGCGGCACGAACGGCCAGAACACCCAGCGGCCGAGCAGCACCAGCAGCGCGGGGAGCAGCGTGGTCATCACCGCGAACGCGACCACGATCCCCGCCGCGGCGATCGGCCCGAACCCGCGCACGTCGTTCATCCGCGCGGCCAGCAGGCACAGCATCCCGACCGTGACGGTCCCCGCCGAGGCCAGGATCGCCGGGAACGAGTGCCGGACCGCGACGGCCATCGCGGCGAACCGGTCCTCGTGCCGGTACAGCTCCTCGCGGTAGCGGGCGATCAGCAGCAGTGCGTAGTCCGTGCCGACCCCGAAGACCATGATGAGCATCAGCGCGGTCGCGTCCTCGGTGACCGTGACGCCCGCGTGCTTCCCCAGCAGGAAGACGATCCCGGTGGCGATCTGGCTGGCGAGGCCGACCGCGAACAGCGGCAGGATCCACATGGACGGGCTGCGGTAGGTGATGAGCAGCAGGATCGCGACGACCAGGGCGGCCGACAGCAGCAGTGTCGTGTCGGTGCCCCCGACGGCGTCGGAGATGTCGGACAGGGCCCCGGCCGAACCGGTGACGGCCGTCTCCAGGCCCGGCGGCGCGTCCTCGAGCCCCGCCTTGACCCTCTTGACGACGGCCTCGGGGTCGCCGTCCTTGCGCAGGGGGAAGGAGACGAGGAGGGCCTGACCGTCGGCGCTCACCGCGGTGGGCGCGATCCGGCCGTCCTTGGCGAGGGCGGCGAAGGCCGTCCGGTCT
Organism: Actinocorallia herbida; assembly: GCF_003751225.1. Classification (NCBI taxonomy): domain Bacteria; kingdom Bacillati; phylum Actinomycetota; class Actinomycetes; order Streptosporangiales; family Thermomonosporaceae; genus Actinocorallia; species Actinocorallia herbida. Next base: position 5,876,968 of record NZ_RJKE01000001.1, on the reverse strand, counting down.
GCGTCGGCCGCGGCCCGGTCGGCCGGGGTGAGCCCCGTGGCGCGGACGTAGACGACCACGGCCTCGGGGGTGTCGGCACCGGGGAAGGCCAGCCGCTCGGCGAGCAGGGCCCGGGTCGCCTCGGAACTGCGCGGCAGCAGCAGCGCGGGGTCCTTGGAGACGATCTCTCCCGACCTGCCGGCGAGGGGTATCAGCAGGGCGGAGACGGCGGTCCACAGCGCCAGGGCGCCCCACGCGAGGAGGCGGAACCGGCTCACGGAGCGGGGCCGGTTCATTCGACGCTTCGCAGGATCTTCTCGATCGCCGCGGTGCGGGACCTGAGCTCGGCCAGGTCGGCGGCGGAACGCTGCTGGGCGTCGAGGGTGGACTCGGCGAGCTGCTCGAACCGCTGGACGAGCTGGCGCAGGTCGTCGGCCTGGTGGGCGCCGAGCTTCTGCTTGCGGGCCTCGAGCCAGCTCGAGATCACGATGCCGATCAGGATGGTGGCGATGAGGAACATGCCCAGGAAGGCGGTCACCTCCGGCCAGGCGATCGCCTCATCGGCGGCGACGGTGTTCACGACTTCTCCTTCAGGGTCAGGGTGGTGACGGCCTCGGCGAGGGTGCTCGCGGTGAGGCGGACGTCGAAGTCGGCGACTTCGTAGTACTTCATGGCTTTGCCGTCCTCGGAGAGCTCGAGGCTGCCGACGATCAGGCCGACGGCCTCCAGACGTTGCAGGTGCATGTGAAGCAGGGGGCGGCTCACACCGATCACGCGGGCGAGGTTGCTCACGTAGTCACGGCCGTTCGCCAGCTCGGCGACGATGCGCAAACGCAGGGGATTGGACAGCGCAGCCAGCATTCCGACCAGCTCGTCGCCGGTCGGCGGAGTGGCTGTCATGTCGCTCCTTCATGTGTAAGAAAACTCTGACAGGTGGAAACATAACATTTCCATCGGAGGTCGGGGAGAGGGCTCAACCCTGAGATGTCCCTGAGTCGACGCGGTCGACGAGCAGCGCCAGGGCGGCCGGGGGACGGGGTCCCGTGGCGGCCCAGATCCATCTTGATCCTGCTCTGTGCCCATCCCGTCAGCAGAATCGTTCTACTCACCACCGACGACATCACCACCGGCACCGACGGCGAGGTGCTCCTGAAGCTCGGAGACCCGCCGACCCCAGTGCCCGAGCCGTTCGCGAGTTTGCTAATCGAGTACGCGGAGGGCCCGGCAATCCGTCAGCTTGGCAGCGATTTCCATCGAGCTACCTCGGCCCTCACCGCAGCGGCTTCATCAGCCTCCCGAGCCCGATCCTCGGGAGAGAGCAGATGGATTGCGAGCTCATCCAAGGCTGAGCTTCCCCGCGAGATGGGGCGGGGTGTGTCGATCTGCTTACGGCAAGAGCTTGGTGAGAAGGGCGCGAAGTTCTTGCGCGCGGTCCGGGCCGAGGACGTCGTCGATGTAGCGCTCCATGCTCTCCAGGGCTTCACGCACTACAGGCATGCGGGCGCGGCCGAGGTCGGTGAGCTGCAGGGCATAGCGGCGTCGGTCGTGCGGGTCCTGGCCGCGGGACACGATGCCGGCCCGGACCAGTTCCTCGATGAGCGATGCGACGGCGGGCTCGGTCAGGTGCAGGTATCGGGCCAGTTGCTCTTGCGGGCAGGGGGCGAGCCGGTCCAGCGCGGGCAGCAAGGCGAAATGGCGGGTGCGCAGGCCGTGCGCCGCGAGCCGATGATCCCCAAGACGGCGCAGGCGGTAGTGGGCTTGAGCTATCAGGTGCTCGATGCTGCGGATGGCGGATGGCCCGTCGTCGGCGACGAGCATGGTCAACAGCGCGGTGAGGCGCCGCCGTTCGAGGTCGGTGAGCGCGGCGGTGACCCGGGCATCGCTGTCGGCGACGGCTTGGCGCATACCGTCCAGGGCGGTACGGCCCGCCTCGGTCAGCGACAGCATGTAGGTGCGGCGGTTGGCCGGGTTGCGAGTGCGGACGATATGGCCCGCCTCTTGGAGCCGATCGAGCAGCCTGACCATGATCGTACGGTTGATGCCGAGTCGGTGGGCGAGGTCCTGCTGGGAGGGAGCGTCCGCGTCGGCGAGGATGTCGAGCACCACGAACTCGCGCGACTGGGGCCCGTCCTTCACGGCGTGAGCGGTGACGGTCGTGAACACGCGGCGCATCAGGTGACCGGTGGTCGCATGCAGCGGTCCGGATTCGTCGTCGACGACGTTTCCTGCCTGGTCGGGCACGAGCCTCACCTCCGGGCGTGATGTTAGCAGGCTGATGCTTCTGTCAGTGATGGTTGCATCAGAATTACTTGGGAAGTTGACAGTTGGAGGAGTGTAGATCTAGGTTCCAGGTGCCAAACCAGCGAAGGGTCTAACGATCATGCACACTGTCGCCGTTCTCGACTCCCACCTCGCCTACATAGAGACCGGGCAGGGCGAGTCGCCCGTGGTGTTCCTGCACGGCAGCCCCACCTCGTCCTACATCTGGCGCAACGTCATCCCGCACGTCGCCGATCGCGCCAAGGTCCTGGCCCCTGATCTGATCGGGATGGGCGCCTCGGGAAAGCCCGACATCGGTTACCGCTTCGCCGACCACGCTCGCTACCTGGACGCGTGGTTCGAAGCCATGGAGCTGAAGGAGGCCGTCCTGGTCGGCCACGATTGGGGCGGCGCACTGGCCATGGACCGTGCCGCACGCCACCCCGACCAGGTGCGCGGCGTCGCCGTCCTGGAGACGTTCCTGCGGCCGCAGATGTGGGCGGAGCTGCCGCAGGACGTGATCGACCATTCCAAGGCGCTGCGCACCCCCGGGCTCGGCGAGCGGCTACTGCTGGAGGAGAATGCCGCCATCGAGTTCGCCCTGCCCCACCCGTTCGCCATCAAGACAGGCCTCAGCCCAGAGGACCACGACGTCTACCGCGCGCCCTACACCGACCCTGCGTCGCGCCTTCCGCTGCTCCAGTGGCCTCGCGAGATTCCCTACGACCGCGAACCGGCCGATGTGGCCGAGCGCATGGACACCTACGGCGAATGGCTCGCCGGCAGCCCCGAGGTGCCCAAACTTCTCCTCACGGTCGAGGAGGGTGTCGGTATCGCCTCCCCCGAGATCGTGGACTGGGCTCGCCGGAACATCGCCGCCCTCGAAATCGAAGGGATCGGACCCGCCGGCCATCAGGCTCCCGAGGACCAGCCCCACGCCATCGGCCAGGCCATCGCCGGCTGGCTGAACCGCCATCACCTCATCTGAGCTGGCCCGGCGCAGCTGCAACGCCACCAGCGCGACCAGCAGCTCGCCAACATCCGCCGTATCCACGGCCCGGAGAAGGAAGCGCTGGGAGTCCTGGCCATTGAGATCGAACTGGTCACAGACCACCCCTCCTGAGCGCACCACCCGGATCGGAACGACCATCCGCGCTATGCCGACGCCACCAGGCCCGCTAACGCGACTTTTCGTTCCGATGCTGGTCGACCCCGTTTCGGGCGGTGCGGATCGCGGGGTCGGTGACTTCGCCGGGCGCACGGTGTCCGATTCCTACAAGACCGCCGTCCATTGCGTCGATACGTTGACCTGCATGAACCTATCTCCAGACCAGATCTTTCGACCTGGTGAGCATGCGTATGACCAGGAGCGGGTGGGGCTCAACCGGGCTGTGGAATCGCGTCCGGCGTGCGTGGTCGGCGTGGCCGGTGAGCAGGACGTGGTCGCCGCCGTGCGGATGGCGGTGGCGCAGGGCCGGGCTGTCGGTGTGATGGCCACCGGCCACAGCCCGTCGGTGGCGGCGGACGGCGCCGTGCTGATCAACACCGGGCGGCTGAACGGTGTCGAGGTGAACCCGCAGGCCAGGTCCGCCTGGGTGGAGGCAGGGACGCGTTGGGGGCAGGTCGTGGAGCGGGCCGCCCCGCACGGCCTGGCTCCGCTCAACGGCTCCAGCCCGAACGTGGGCGCGGTCGGGTACACGACCGGCGGTGGCGCGGGCCTGCTCGGCCGCCGCTTCGGCTTCGCCGCCGATCACGTACGGCGGCTGCGCGTGGTCACCGCCGACGGCCGTCTGCGCGAGGCCGGCCCTGGCAGCGACCCCGATCTGTTCTGGGCGGTGCGCGGCGGCAAGGACAACTTCGGCGTCGTCGTCGGCATGGAGATCGAACTGTTCCCGGTGTCGCGGCTGTACGGCGGCGGCCTCTACTTCCCCGCCGACGCCACCGGCGACGTCCTGCACGCCTACGCCGAATGGACCCGTTCGCTGCCGGAGCACATGGCCTCTTCGGTGCTGCTGGCCCAGAACCCGGACCTGCCCGGCGTGCCGGCGCCGTTGCGCGGCAGGTTCGTCACGCATGTACGGATCGCCTTCAGCGGCACCGAAAGCGGAGAGGAACTGGTGCGTCCGCTGCGGGAGATCGGCTCCACCTTGATGGACACGCTGCGGGACATGCCCTACGCCGAGGTCGGCACCATCCACCACGAGCCCACCGATGCCCCCTACGCGGCCTATGACCGCAACGTGCTCCTGCACGAGATCGGCAAGGACGCGGTCGACACGCTCCTGGCCCACGCAGGACCAGACGCGCAGCCGCCGTTCATCACCGAGCTGCGGCACTTCGGCGGCGCCTACGCCCGCCCGCCCGAGCTCCCCAACTGCGTCGGCGGCAGGGACACGGTGTTCTCCCTGTTCACCGGCGCGACGCCCGCCCCCGGGAGCCGGGAGGCGCGCGACCGGTTCCTAGCGGGCATGCGTCCCTGGAGCACCGGTGGCACCAACATCAACTTCGCCGGTGTGGAGGACACCGACCCGGCCATCGTCCGCACCGCCTACCGGCCCGGCGATTACACCCGCCTGACCGAGCTCAAAGCCGTCTACGACCCCGGCAACGTCTTCCGGATCAACTTCAACATCCCTCCGAAGGGGGCGCCGGCATGACGGCGCGGCCGGATCCGCATCCCAACCTGCACACAACCACAATCACGGGAGGAAGTCTTGCGGGTCGGAATAGGGCTGCCCGCCGCCGTGCCGGACACGGACGCCACGGTCATCGGGAACTGGGCCGCGGAGAGCGAGGAGCGCGGCTTCGCCTCCCTGGGGGTGATCGACCGGCTGGTGTACGACAACCTGGACCCGCTCGTCGCGCTGGCCGCAGCGGCGGCCCGAACTGAGCGCATCGAGCTGTTGACCACTGTCCTCAACGCCGGTTACCGCGGCAACCCCGTACTGCTGGCCAAGCAGATCGGCTCGCTGGAGCGGCTGTGCGCCGGACGACTGACCGTGGGCCTGGGCATGGGCGGTTGGCCCGAGGACTATGCCGCCAGCGATGTACCGGTGACCCGGCGCGGCGCGGCGTTCGAGGCGGGCCTCGCGGCGATGCGCGCCGTGTGGCGCGGGGAGACGACTGGAGCATCCGGCCCGGTCCCCGCCCTCCCTGAAGGCCGTCCCGGACTGCTCCTGGCCGGTCTGGTACCCGCCGGGTTCGCTCGAGCCGCCCGCCTGTCCGACGGCTGGGTGGCCCCGTCCTTCGGCCTGCGAACCCTCGAACAGGGCGTCGAGGCCGTCCACCGGGAATGGACCCGGGCCGCACGCCCCGGACGGCCGCGCATCATCGTCGAGCGCTACTTCTGCCTGGGGCCCGGCGCGGCCCAGACCGCCGAAGCCTACGTGGCGCACTACTACGGCCCCGACTACCTTCCTCACATCCAGCCCGACCTGCTGACCGGCCCCGACCGGCTACGCCTGGAGATCGCCCGCCTGACCGCGGCGGGCGCCGACGACCTGGTACTGCTGCCCTGCTCGGGCGATCCCCGGCAGATCGGCCTGCTCGCCGATGCCCTCGACCAGACGCGCCGGACACCGGCCAAGGAGGCGGCGCCATGAACTCCCACGACCGGAATGACTTGGCCGGTTCCGACCTCACCGATCTGGTCAACGTTGGCCGGGCGGTGGCCGGCTACTTCGCACGCGTCGGGATCACCCGCAGCGCACAGCTGACGGGCAGGGACCCGATCGAGGTGTACGAGCAGATGTCGGCCGCCTGCGGTGAGGCCCTGGACCCGTGCCTGCTCGACACCATCATGTCCGCCGTGGACCAGGCCGAAGGACGACCCGCCCGCCCATGGTGGCACTACACCCCAGAACGCAAACGGCTGCTTACCGCAACCAGACCCACCACCAACGAAGACGCCTAGAACAAGGAACATACAAGACCAGCCCCTGCCCGGGATCGGGACCCGGTCGGGGGCAGGCAGCGTGCACGGCCGGTCACCTGCACCCGCCTGAAGCTACTGGCAGGTACCGCCAATGGCGGTCCACAGCTTCCCCAACCCTTGCACTTCGGGGTGACCGCGAACATCCTCGACAGCCTCGGCGTCACCCGCGAGAAGGTCCGCGAAGCCAGCGCCCGCCTGTTCGAGCCCGCGGTGATCGCCGACGGCGCAGGCCGGGAACGCCGGGTCGTCGGCGACGGCGAAGCCGAACAGGCCACCGCCCAAGCCCGCCGATCGGCCGCCCGGCGCGGCCAGTCCCGGTTCCGGTCCGAGCACGTCCTGTTCTGCCTGGCCGACGACTCCGGGTGCTCGGCCCGCCGCGTCCTCAATGACGCGCAGCCGCCGCAGATCCAGATACCGGGTCCGGCGACGAGTGCCCGGACGAGCCGCTCCATCGCCTTGTCGTCGTTCTGGAACTCCGCGACGATCGCGAGCTCGTCCACTCGTAGTCCGGCGCCGCAGCAAGCGCGTTTCGGGTGGAGTCGGTGAGCGTGCCGGCCTTCAACGCGGCCCGGATGTGGGTGCGGTTGCCGAGGTCGACGGTGAGGAGCGCACGGCCTGTGTGGTCGGAGGTGATTGTCGGGGTAGAGGACGAGGTCGAGGTCGAGGTCGAGGTCGAGGTCGAGGTCGTGGCCGTCGGTGACGGCGCGGGCGACGAGGACGTCGGGGTAGGCGGCTTCGGCCAGGATCGGGCCGGTCGTCCACGTCGCGGGATTCGGCCGAGAACCAGGTCGCGGGCGGCGTTGGGGCGCATGCAGCGGGCTGGGCGGTGCGGCCGCGGACGGCGAGGGCCGGGCGCGGCCACACCGCCACTCCAGCGGCTCTCCAGGCGCGATCACCGGGATTTTTTCGGCGCGCAGGTCGAGCGTGAGTGCCGCGTGCCCGCTCAGGTGATCGCCGGCCTGCCTGTTCGCCGCCGCGACCGTGCTGGGCGGCCCCCTGGACCGCTCGGTAGCACTGACCAGTGCTCGGACCAGGGACTCTCCCGGGTACCGGCCGGGTCGCCGGCGATGAGACTGGCCGCATGATCCCTTGTATCGAGGTCCTCCGCCCATCGCGATCGACAGTCCTCGGACGAACCACCGAACAGGATCCGGCCGTCAGGGCGCCGCTGCCGGGCGCTTTCCGCCGGGATCGATGAAAGGAGCGGGGGTGGACTGGTTCTGGCCGCCGATGGCGTACATGGCGTACCTGACCGGATCATTCGACACGACGGTATGGCCGATCACCGAGCCGGAGGTCCACCAGCGCCCGGTGGCCGCCGCCGAGCGCTCGCTGATCGAGGTCGTCTACGGGGTGATCGCTGCCGAGACGTCCTGCGCGAGGTGCGGAGCGCCTCTGGGTCCGCCTCGCGTCCGCAAGCGCGCCTGGCCGCTCCGGGTCACCGCGCGATGCTCCGGCCCGCGACGGCACCGCCATCGGGCCGACGTTCTCCGCACCTCGGAAGGGCTGCGCACCGGCCCCCTGACGATCACCCGACCGGCCCGGGAGCACCCGTGAAAGTGACCTTCGACTCGGTCCACGCCCTGGTCAGGGCACTTCGACAGGCCGCCGAAGCACATGCCCGCCACAAGGCGGAGCACGGCCATGACGACCCGGGCTGGCCCGCCTGGTACGCGCATCACATGGCCGGTGAGCAGACGGGTGGGGAGGCCGTGCCCCCCGCTGCTCCGCCCGATCGGTTCACCCACCTGCCCCCGCCGATCGCGCTGGAAGACACGATCGCCGGCCACCCAGCCGCTGCTCCGCCCGACCCCCAGGGCGGCCGCGACCCCGACCGCGACTTCCTCCTCCGGTACGGCGGCACGTGACGGCCTAGCGCACCTGCCTGCGGGTAGTGCCCAGGGTCCGGTGAGGATCTCCCGTGGGCCGGCTTACTCTGCACCTCTCGGCAGGGCCGTCCGATCAGCTCGTGCGGTCGCGATGGTGGCTCCGACGATGACGCGGCGCCGGGGATGAATGAGGACTCGGGCTTCTCCCCGGCAGTCCCGGTCGTATCGCAGGGCGCCGGCGACCCGCCGTCCGGCCAGGCGTTTCTCCGGAAGACGGCCGAGAGGGCGGGGCCGCCCTCTCGGCGTTTCGTGATGGTGTCAGCGGCCGGGCGCGCGCTGCGTGACCTCCTGGAGGAACCACTGGTTCCCGTCGGGGTCCTGGAACGACGCGAATGAGCCGTAGCTGGCGCGGTCAGGGTGGAGGCCGGGCACCCGCTCCGCGGTGCCGGGGTGGTGGAACGCCCCGGTGATGTCCCGGAACGGGCCGCTGACCTCGACCCCGCGGTCGGTCAGTTCCCGGCGGGCGGCTTCGATGTCGGTGACGATCAGGTGCAGCCCCAGGTAGGTTCCCGGTGCCGTGGGGGTCAGTCCGTCGCCGAAGATGATCGAGCATTCCGAGCCGGGCGGCGTCACCTGGACGACCCGGTATCCGGCCCGGACCCGGAAGTCCGCGTCGAGACGGAATCCCATCCGGTCGAGGTAGAAGAGCTTCGCGCGGTCCACGTCCGACACCGGCACGACGATGACTTCCAGCTTCATGTCCATGGCTGGGTTCTCCTTTCCGAAGGGGGTCAGCGGGTGGCGAGTGCGGCTTCTTGGATGACGTCCGCGACCAGGCCGGGGTGGGAGACCGCGACGGAGTGCGACGCGGCCACCTCGGTGGTGCGGGCGTGGGCGCGCTGGGCCATGAAGCGCTGGACCGCCACCGGAATGTTCAGGTCCTCCGTGGTGAGAACGGCCCAGCTCGGCTTCTCCCGCCACGCCGCGACCGTGGCCTTCTCCTCCAGCGCCGCCTGGGCGATCGGCCGCTGCGCCGCGGCCATCAGCGCGGCCTGCCGCGCGGGGACGTCCGCGGCGAACTGGTGGCGGAACCTGTCCTGCTGGATGTACAGCTCGGTGCCTGCGGTGCCGTCCGCGTTCGTGACGGGGACCGGGTCCAGCGCGTCGGGCAGCGTGGAGCCGGGGTACCGGTTCGTCAACTGAAGCGCGGTCTCACCCGGGGCCGGCAGGAACGCGGCCACGTAGACAAGCGCCTTGACCTGCCGATTGCCCGCGCCGGCCGCGCTGATCACTGACCCGCCGTAGGAGTGGCCGACCAGGACGACCGGGCCGTCGATGTGCGTGATCAGGCTCCGCAACGCGGCAGCGTCGGAGGCCGGGCCGCGAAGCGGGTTGGCGGCCGCGACCACCGGGTAGCCGTCGCGGCGCAGGTCGGTGATGACGCCGTCCCAGCTCGACCCGTCGGCGAACGCGCCGTGCTCGAGGACTATGGTCGGCTTCGGGCCTCGGTCCGTCGCCCCGTGGGGCGCGGCGCTCGCCATGCTCGCGAGGGGGAGGAGACCGACGGCCGCGACGGCGACCGTCGTGAGGGTACCGGCGATCAGGCGCCGTCCGCTCCGGCTCTTGGTGGTCGACATGGGAGATCACCCTCCAGTGGTTTTCCAGCGGTGTGAACCTTGCGGTCACCACTTTCGACCGCGTGTCTTCGCTTCACATCGGTCATCCGACGCAGCGTCAGATGACCGATGTGCGGAGGCCGGCGCACTGGCCAGAGTGATGGCGTCAGCTCGCTTCTCCTGAGGAGAGATCTTGAAAAGACGGCTTCTGGCGATCGCGGTGTCCGGAGTGGGACTCGCGGCCGCCGTCTACGCACCGGTGAGCGCCGCGACGGCTCCGGCGGACTCCGCCAAAACCCGGTTCACCTGCTCCGCGGGCCACGTGACCGCCCCCGCCGGCACCGAGGTGGAATCGGTGACCGCGGACCTCCTGCCGGCGGGCACCTTCCAGGTGCCCGGAGAACCGCCGCTGGGCGGCTACCCGGTGCCCGACGTCCCAGCCCGGTGCGAGGTGACGGTCACCCTGACCCACCCGGGCGCCGACGACCACGCCACCGTGCGGGTCTGGCTGCCGCGGAGCGGCTGGAACGGGCGCTTCCAGGCCCTCGGTGGTTCCGCCTATGCCGCCGGCGACAGTGGCGGCGGGCTCGCCGCCGCGATCCAGCAGGGGTACGCCGCGGCCACCACCGACGCCGGTGTCGGCGGAGCACTCGACACGAGTTGGGCGCTGAACGACTCCGGTCAGGTCGACACCGCGCTGCTGGAGAACTTCGCCGACCGCTCCCAGCACGAGATGGCTCTCGTCGGCAAGGAGGTCATCGCCGACGTCTACAGTAAGGCCGCCTCCTACTCCTACTGGAACGGCTGCTCGACCGGCGGCCGTCAGGGCTACATGGAGGCCCAGCGCCATCCGGACGACTTCGACGGCATCCTGGCGAACGCGCCCGCCGTCAACTGGAACCAGTTCGAGGTCGCCTCCCTGTGGCCGCAGGTGGTGATGAACGAGAAGCGGACCTACCCGAGCTCCTGCGAGTTCAACGCCTTCAACCAGGCCGCGGTCAAGGCCTGCGACGGGCTCGACGGGATCAAGGACGGCCTGATCGGCGACCCCGGGCGCTGCGACTATGATCCGCGCAAGCTCATCGGCACCAAGGTGGTCTGCGACGGTGCGCAGACCACCATCACCGCGGCCGACGCGGCAGTCGTCCGCAAGATCTGGGACGGCCCGCGCAGCACCTCGGGCAAGCGGCTCTGGTACGGGCTGCCGATCGGCGCCTCCTTCGACTACCTGGCCGCCTCCACCGGGACCGACGGCACGGTCCACGGCGTGCCGTTCCTCGTTCCCTCGGCGTGGGTCTCCACGTTCGTGAAGAAGCAGCCCTCGTTCGACACCTCCAAGCTCACCTACGCCCAGTTCGAAAAGATCTTCCGTCAGGCCCGTGCCGAGTACGACGACGTCATCGGCACCGCCGACCCGGACCTGTCCGCCTTCCGTGACTCCGGCGGCAAGCTCCTCACCTGGCACGGCGGAGCCGACCAGCTGATCCCCACGGCCGGCACGGTCGACTACCGCGAGCGGGTCGAGCGGGCGATGGGCGGATCGAAGCGGGTCGACGACTTCTACCGGCTGTTCCTGGCCCCGGGCACCGCGCACTGCGCCCTGTCCGGCAAGACCGACGACCTCGCGGCGCTGACCGCGTGGGTCGAGGACGGCAAGGCTCCGGACACGCTCCCCGCCACCCTCACCAATGCCGGTGGCGAGACCGTCGAACGCGACCTGTGCCGCTACCCGAAGGTTTCGCGCCACACCGGCCGCGACGCCGCCGACGGCTTCCGCTGCATTCCGGCCGCGCGGCACTGATGCACACGGCGGCCCAGTTCGGCCTGCCGCCCTGGAACACGCGCCGGGGGGTGGTTCAGCGGGGCTGAACCGCGGCGCGCAGGGTTCGAGCCCGCATCCCGGGGGGATGCGGGCTCGAACGTTTTCCCTGGCCCGTCCCCGGCGCCCCCGTACCCGGGCCCCAGCGACGGGTGCACCCCAGGGATCGGCCAGGGAGTCCTCCTGGTCCGCTCGGGTCCCTGATCGGCGAAGGTGATCGATATCGGTTGAAGGGCCCGAGGTCGATCGTCGGGCGGGGAAAGGAATGGGGGCGTTGAGTCAGTCATGATGACGCTGATCGGCCGGGAGAGCGAGAAGGAACAACTGTCCGGCCATGTGCGGGCCGCGGGCGGGCGATCGCTCGTCGTCATCGGAGAGTCGGGGGTCGGCAAGACCGCCCTGCTCGACCACGCGGCCGAGATCGCGGCGCAGGAAGGCCACCTCGTGATCCGGGCGACCGGTGTCGAGGCAGAATCCGACCTGCCCTACGCCGGGCTCCACCAGCTCCTCAGCGCGCTGCTCCCCGACATCGCCCGGCTGGAAGACGGCCGCCGCGCGGTCTTCGACGCGGTGTTCGACGCGGTCTTCGACCGGACGACTGCCGAGCTTCCCTCGGTCATGATGCTCGGCATCGCGCTGCTCGACCTGCTCTCGCGTGTCGCCGCGAAGCGGCCGGTGCTGCTGGTCCTGGACGAGGGCCATTGGCTGGACGGCTCCAGCGCCGACGTCCTCGGGTTCGCGGGCCGACGCATCTCCGCAGCCCCGGTGAAGCTGCTGGTGGCCGTCCGGGCCGACGTCCCCTCGCGCTTCGACGCCGCGGCACTGCCGGAAGTGCCGGTCGGCGCGCTCACGGACGAGGACGCGGCGCTCCTTTTGGACCAGCGCCATCCGGCTTTGCGCAGGCGTGTCCGCCAGGTGGTGCTGGACCAGGCCCGGGGGAACCCCCTGGCACTGCTGGAGTTGCCCGCCCACGTCGCGGGCTCCGACGGCAGGATTCCGGAGGACGCCTTCGGACGGCCCGGCGTGCCGCTACCGAGGCGGCTCCGGCGGCTGTACGGCACTCGCATCGCGGCCCTCACCGACGCGGTCGGTGCGGAACTGCTCATGGGAGCCCTCGACGGGGTCGGGGCGGGCTTGGGCGACCGGAGCCGGGAGCCGTGCTACCGCATGCGCGAGGTCGACGAGGCGGTGGCCTGCGGCCTGCTGGACATCGAGCCGGTCACCGGCGATGTCACCTTCCGGCATCCGCTCGTGCGATCGAGCGTCGTGCAGATGGCCACTCCTGACCAGCGCCGCGCGGCGCACGCGGCCCTGGCGCAGGTGCATCGGGACAACCCCGAGCGTCACGCCGTGCACCTGGGGATGGCCGCGGTCGATCCCGACGGTGAGGTGGCCGAGATACTTGAGGCGGCGGCCGGTGGCGCGACGCGGCGCGGTGGCGCCATCGCGGCCGTGGGTCTGCTGACCCGCGCCGCCGAACTGAGCGAGAGCCCCACCGACCGATCCCGAAGGCTCAGCAGGGCGGCCTTCGTCGCCGGGCACACCGCCCGTCTCGGCCAAGCGCACCGGCTCGTGCTGTCCGACCTTGCCGCAGGGCCGGGCCCGTCCCCGGCCTCGGTCGTGGCCACCGCCAACTTGGCGCTGTTCCAGGACGGTGCCGCGCACTGCACCCACCGGCAGGTCACGGCGGCGATCGAGAGCCTGCGCGACAGTGGGCAGGCCCGCTCCGCCGAGACCATCGACCGTCTCGTGGTCCTCCTGATCACCATCAGCCAGTACGCCGCGGACCACACCCTGTGGGAGACGACCCGGGATCTCCTGGATTCCCTGGGCGATCTGGTGACCGAGAGGTCGCGGATCTACGGCAGCACCTGGAGCGACGTGGTCCGGCACGGGAGCGGATGGTCCGAGCCGCTGGAGCGGGCCGCGGCGAACCTCCAGGACCAGGAGCCCTGGGATGTCACGCGCCTGGCCGTCTCGGCGTACCACCTTGACATCCTGAACCAGTTCCGGCCCCATCTCCAGCGCGTCGTGACGCGCGAGCTGGAGACCGGTGCGGTGCTCAGCGGCATGGTCATGCTGAACCTGATCATGCTGGAGCAGCTGGCGGCCGGCGAGTGGGACGCCGCCGAGGGCACGGCGCAGCGCGCCCTCTCGCTGGAGACCGAGCATGGTCAGGAGCTGCTGGCCCACCAGACCCGCGCTCATCTGGCGCAGCTCGCGGCCTTGCGCGGGCAGGCGGGACGGGCGCGGGAGCTGCAAGCCGTGGTCGACTCCTGGGCCCGGCCGCGCGGGGTCGGGTTCCTGACCCAGATCGTCGATGCCGCAGGTGCGGCGGCCGCGTTGAGTGCCGGTGACTACGAGACCGCTTATCTCCACGCGGTCGAAATCACCCGTCCGGGAACCTTTCAGCCGTGGTCCGGTCAGGCCGCACGCACCCTGCTCGACCTCGTCGAGGCGGCCCTCCACACCGGGCGGGCGCAGGAGGCCCGCCTGCACGCGCTCGCCGCCCGCGACGCCGGCCTCACCGACCTCTCGCCACGCTTGGCCCTGATCACCTACGGGGCGCTGATGATGACCGCCGACGATGAGAAGGAGGCCACCGAAATGTACGAGTGCGCCGAATCCCACCCGGCCGCGGCGCGATTCCCGTTCGAACTGGCCCGGATCCGGCTCGCGCACGGGATCCGGCTCCGCCACGTGCGGGACCGCGCGGCGGCGCGGCGGCTCCTGGTCCGTGCGGCGGAGTCCTTCGAACGGCTCGGCGCCGGCGGGTGGGCGGAGCGGGCCCGGACCGAACTGAGGATCACCGCGGCAGCCCCGCGCGCCTCCACGCTGAACCTGGCCTCGTTGACGTGGCAGGAACGGAGGATCGCCGGCCTGGCCGCCAGCGGAATGACGAACAAGGAGATCGGTACGCGGCTGCACCTGTCGCCGCGGACGGTCGGCTCACACCTGTACCGCATCTTCCCCAAGCTGGGCGTCACCAAGCGGGCCGCGCTGCGCGACGCCTTGAGCTGGGAGGACGAGCTCACCGCATAGGTCTGACCGGAGTGTCTCGGCGTCATCCGACCGATGTGCCGGAACCAGCCCTGAACGACAGTGAGAGACGCGAACGGCTACACAAGGAGGACAAGACGTGATCAGCAGGCGCAGCTTCAGCAAGGCGATCGGTCTGGGCATGGGCGCGGCGACCGGGGTGGCCGGGGTACTGGGCGGCGACTCGGCGGCGGCCATACCCCGGGCCATTCCGATGATCCCCCCGGGCACGCACACCGCCTTTCCGAAATTGAAGCAGGTCCGGGCCGGAGTGCTCGACATCGGCTACGCCGAGCGGGGCCCCGCCGACGGCCCGGTGGTGATCTGCCTGCACGGCTGGCCCTACGACATCCACAGCTTCGTGGACGTCGCTCCGCTGCTGGCCTCGGCCGGCTACCGGGTGATCGTGCCGTATCTGCGCGGCCACGGCACCACCCGGTTCCTTTCATCGACCACCATCCGCAACGCGCAGCAGTCCGCGATCGCGCTCGACATCATCGCCCTGATGGACGCCCTGAGCATCCGCAAGGCGGTGCTGGCGGGATTCGACTGGGGATCGCGCACCGCCGACATCATCGCGGCGCTCTGGCCGGAGCGGGTCAAGGCCCTCGTCTCGGTGAGCGGATACCTGATCACCAACGTCCAGGCGCAGAAGAACCCGCTGCCGCCCAAGGCCGAGCACACGTGGTGGTACCAGTACTACTTCGCCACCGAGCGGGGGCGCCAGGCCATGGAGACCGAGACCCTGCGGCACGACCTGTGCCGGCTGGTCTGGGACGAGGTCTCCCCGACCTGGGACTTCGACGACGCCACCTTCGAACGCACGGCGGCGGCCTTCGCCAACCCCGACTACGCCCCCATCGTGATCCACAACTACCGCTGGCGCCTCGGCCTGTCCGACGGCGAGCTCCGCTACGACCGCTACGAGCGGAAGCTGGCGGCCCAGCCCACCATCAAGGTTCCGACCATCACCCTCGATCCCGACCGGGATCCGTTCCTGCCCGCCGTGGACGGCGCCGCCTACCGGAAGTTCTTCGTCGGCAAGTACGCGCACCGGACGCTCACCGGAATCGGGCACAATCTGCCGCAGGAGGCGCCCACGGCCTTCGCCCAGGCCGTGGTCGACGCCGACCGCCTGTAACGAGCACCACCGAAGGGTCCATGCGGGGCCGGAGGATTCCGGCCCCCGCATGGACCCAGACGGTGCAGCGGATGAGCGAAGAGATTTCGGCCGCGTCCTGCGGCGCCCACGCGACCTCGGCCCGTACTCCGCCGGGCGGGTCAGCGGAGTGCGCGGAATGTCGCCCGGAGGTCGGAGGTGAAGGCCTCGGGGTTCTCGTAGTGGACGAAGTGGCCGCCCTTCAGGTGGGCGTTGACGTTGACCACGTTGAAGGAGCTGCGGGTGGGCCCGTTCTCGAAGGCGGCGATGCGTTCTTCGACGGTGTCGATGCCGGGCGGGTAGGCGTCGCCGAGGAGGAAGGTGAAGCCGGCCGGCGGCTCGACGACGGGCTCACGGTTGTGGGAGGGCACCCACGGGTAGCGCACGGCGTTGCGGTACATGCGGATGGAGCTGCCGATGGACTGTGTCAGCCAGAAGACGGTGGCCTGCGTGAGGATGAAGTCGCGGGGGAAGTCGGCCTCGAAATCGCCCCGCTTGTCGCTCCACTTCTTCCATCGCCGCAGCAGCCAGGCGAGCATGCCGATGGGCGAGTCGTTCAGCCCGTGGGTGAGGGTCGACGCGTCCAGCATGTGGACCGCGACGTGGGAGACATAGGTGCCGACGAGGTTCTCCAGCCCTGCCCGCAGTTCCGGCGAGGCGTCCTCGGGGATCTTGGCGCCGTCGGTCAGATCCCAGAACCGCTCGCCTGCGAACTGGCCCGGAGGCAAGTCGTGCCCGTAGTGCAGGCCGATGATGCTGTCGGCGTACTTGTGGCCGAGCGCGCTTGTGACCAGGGCACCGTAGTCGGAGCCCGCCACCGCGTACTTCTCGTAGCCCAGGACCTCGGTCATGAGCTCGTGAATGATGTCGGCGATCTTCCAGTAGTTGAGATCGCCTCTGGCGACGGGAGTGGACCAGGCGAAGCCGGGCAGGTCCGGCACGATGACGTCGAACGAGTCCGACGGGTCACCGCCGTGGGCGGCCGGGTCGGTCAGGGGGCCGATGAGGCCGTAGCTGAACTCGCCCGGCCAGGGCCAGCCGTGGAGCACGACCAGCGGGATCGCGTTCGGGCCTGTGCCCCGCTCGTACACGAAGTGCACCGGCGTGCCGTCGACCTCGACCTTGTGCTGGTTGTGGGAGTTCAGCCGAGTCTCCTGGGCGCGCCAGTCGAAGCCGTCGGCCCAGTACTCCACCAGCGGCCTGAGGTAGGCGGTGCTGATTCCGTAGTACTCCTCTTCGTTGTCCAGGTCGTCGAAGAAGCGGGTCTTCCTCAGCCGGTCCTTGAGATCGTCCAGGGCGTCCTGGGGGACGTCGATCTTGTACGGCTCCAGCGCTGTCGGCTTGTCGACGTTGCTCACGGCGATCCTTCTTTCGTGTTGGTGTTCGTGGGGTGGCCGCGAGGACGGTCAGACGGTGAAGTCCAGGCGGATCCGGGTCTGGATGAGTTCGGCGATGTACCAGGAGCCGTGGGTCTTGACGAAGCGCGCGTGGTAGTGGCCGAAGCCGTGCATACGCTTGAAGGGGATGGCCTCGGACACCTCGGCGTCCTCGGGCCGGGTGACGATGTCCTCCATCGCCCATACGCCGTAGGCCGTGGTCGGCGAGTCGACGTCGATCTCGTCGGAGAACAGGTGGTGGACCAGGGTGACGCCGGGGCCGCCGCTGGCGCCGACCGTCGCGGCGATCTCCTCCCGGCCGTCCATGTGCAGCCACACCGATCCGTCGGGCTTGTGCGGGGTGAACGTACCGTCGGGTGTGAACAGATCCGTGAGGTCCTGCCAGCGCTGCTGATCGGCGTACCGGACGTAGCGGGCCATCAGCCGACGAAGATCCTCGGTGGTGCCGAGACGCTCAAGAGTGTCCATGATCGACCATCCCTGTGGAGTGACGACGGTCCGAACATCCACCGGCAAGGCGGGTGTGCGGCCGAACCAGCTTTGGACTTGCTGGTCCACTCATCATGCGTCCCAAAAAATGGACTGACAAGTCCATAATAGAGTGACTTGAGACACATCAAGGGTCGGGTGGTGCAGCGGCGCATCGTCGCGGCTGCGGCGCTTCGCCTCGGGAAAGGACCGGGCGTACACCTACCGGGGCGCCGGGCGGCCTGATGACTCTGTCAGGGTCCTGGCCCGGTCCGTGCAGTCGTTTGACGCATTCATCTCGCGGGCGCGGGCGGCTACTTTATGCTGATGACCAGCGTATTGTTCGGCCGGGACGCCGAGGTCCGGGCTCTGACGGAGATGATCGACCGAGTCTCCGACGAGGGCCGGTGCCTCGTCCTTCTCGGAGACCCCGGCATCGGCAAGACGGCCCTGCTGCGCGCCGCCCGGGCGGCTGCGCGCGGTGCGGGTTTCAGGGTCCTGGGGGCGGTCGGCGTGCAGTCCGAGGCGCAGCTGCCGTTCGCCGGGCTGCACCAGGTGCTGCGCCCGCTCGGCATCCGGCCGAACCAGCGCCAGCAGGCCCTGCTGACCGCGTTCGGCCTGGCCGAGGGGGAGCGGCCGGACATCTTCGGCGTCGCGCTGGCGGCGGTGGATCTGATCGAGGCGGCCGCCGCCCAGCAGCCACTCGCCATCCTGGTCGACGACGTGCAGTGGCTGGACGCGCAGAGCCAAGAGGTGCTCACGTTCATCGCACACCGCCGCGCACCTCTGCGGCTCGCCATCATCGGGACCGTCCGGACCGGGTACCCGGGTCCGTTCGTCTCCGCGGGGCTGCCCGAGCTGGCGGTCTCCGGTGTGGACGGCGACGCCGCCGAGGAGATCCTGAGCAGTCTGGCCGGCGTGGCCGGCGTGGCCGACCGGCGCCGCATCAGGGAACAGGCCCAGGGGAACCCATTGGCCCTGCTGGAACTCCCCGAGACCCTCGCCGGGGCAGTCCATCCGGAGGCCCAGGACTGGCAGCCGCTCACCGCCAGGCTGGAGCGGGCGTTCGGCAGCAGGGTAGCCGAGCTGGACCCGGCCGCCCGCGACGCGCTGCTGATCGCGGCCGTCGACCCGGTCGACGACGTGGCCGAGATCCTTTCCGCCACGGCGGTCCTGTACGGGGCCCCGGTCTCCGCCGATGTCTTCCGTCCCGCCGTAGAGGCCGGCCTGGTCCGGGTCGAGCACGGTCGCCTGGAGCTGCGCCATCCGCTGGTGCGCTCAGGTGTACTGCAAGCCGAGACGCTGGAGCGCAGGCACGCCGCCAACGCGGCTGTCGCCGCGGTGCTGGACACCGATCCGTACCGTCGGGCCTGGCACCGGGGGCAGTCCATCATGGGCCCCGACGACGAGATCGCCGACGAGCTGGAGGCGAACGCCTCGGTGGCCGTCGGCCGCGGCGCGGTCATGTCCGCGATCCGCCTGCTGCAGTGGTCGGCGCAGCTGACCGGCGCCTCGGCCCAGCGCGGGCGCCGGCTGCTGGTGGCCGCGGAGCACGCCTTCAGCCTCGGACAGCAGGAACAGGTGGGACTCCTGGTGACCGCCGCGGAGCGGTGCGACCTGTCCGAGCTCGACTGGGCGCGGGCGCAGTGGCTGCGGGAGATCTTCCACGACGGGGTGCCGGGCGACGCCGCGCGGGTGCATCAGCTCTGCGACGCGGCAAGGCAGTCGCATGCGGTGGGCGACCGCGATCTGGCGCTGAACCTGCTGCTGGGGGCGGCACTGCGGTGCTGGTGGGCCGATACCGGGCCCGCCGCGAGGGCCGATGTGGTCTCCGCCGCGAAGTCCCTGGTCGGCGGGGCGGACATCACGCACGACCACCGCTATGTCGCGACGCTCGCGCTCGCCGAGCCCGTGGCCGAATGCGGCGCCGTCATGGACCTGCTGTCCGAGGTCCGGCCCGCGGAGATCGCAGACGGCGATGCCCTGCGGGTCTTCGGCATCGCCGCCACCGCGATCGGTGACCCGGTCCGCAGCCTGACCTTCCTCGGCCGGTCGGAGGCGCTGCTGCGCAGCCAGGGGCGGCTGGCACTGCTGTCCCAGGTGCTCTCGCTCTGTGTCGTCAACCGGCTGGAGACCGGTGACTGGAAGGGTGCGCAGGCCGCAGCCCGGGAGGGGGAGCTGCTGGCGAAGGAGACGGGACAGCCGATCTGGCGTATCGGTGCCCTCGCCTGCGACGCGCTGAGCAGCGCGTTCCGGGGAGATTCGGACCAGGCGCTCAGCTATGCGGCCGAGGTGGAGGCGACGGCGAGTCGGCAGCGGCTGAACCAGCTGCTGTCGATGGCTCAGCTCGCGAAGGGAGCCGCGCTGTCCGCCGCCGGGCGGCACGTTCAGGCGTACCGGGAACTGGCGCGGGCGTTCCGCGCCGACGATCCGAGCTTCCACCAGCGGGAGCGATTCGGCGCTGTGATGTTCCTCGCCGAGGCGGCGGTCGAGGCGGGGCGGGAGGCCGACGCGAGCGCGGTCCTGGCCGAGTTGTCGCAGGTGGCGAACCTGACCCGCGCTCCGCTGCTGGTCGTTCACCTCCGCTATGCTCGGGCCGTGATCTGTGACGACGCCATCGCTGGTCCGCTTTATGCGGACATGATGGACCAGGATTTCGCCGGGTGGCCTTGGGCCGAGGCCTGCGCGAACCTGGCCCACGGCGGCTGGCTGCGACGGCTCGGTCGGCGCGAGGAGGCGGTGGCGGCGTTGCGGCCTGCCGTCGCGGAGCTCGACCGCATCGGTGCCAGGCCATGGGCCGACCGGGCACGGGCCGAGCTCGGGGCAGCCCTGAGTGGGCTCTAGGATGCCGGAGGCGGGCGGGCTGATAGGCAGGGACGGTGAGCTGCGGGTCCTCACCGACATGGTCGACGCGGTCGAGGACGAGGGATCGGCGATCGTCGTCATGGGCGATCCGGGTATCGGGAAGACGTCTCTGCTGCGCGCCGCCGCCGCCCACGGTAAGAACGCCGGTGCCGCCGTGCTGTCGGTCGTCGGCGTCGAAGCGGAGGCACACCTCCCGTTCGCGGGCCTGCACCAGCTGCTGCGACCGGTGCTGGCCGAGACCGACCGGCTGCCGACGCCGCAGCGCGACGCGCTGCACGCCGCGTTCGGCATGCGCCCCTCCGACGCCGCCGAAGGGGCGCCCGAGCCGTTCATGATCGCTCTGGCGACCCTGAACGCGCTGACCGACGTGGCGTCGCAGAAGCCGCTGCTCATCGTGGTCGACGACGTGCAGTGGCTCGACCTGCCCACCCAGGACGTCCTCGGCTTCGTCGCGCGCAGGATCGGCAGCGATCCCTGCGTACTGATCGGGGTGGTCCGCGCCGGGCACGACATCGCGTTCGCCGCCTCCGACCTGCCGCAGCTGAACGTCGGCCGCCTCACCGAGCAGGACGCGCGCGAACTGCTGGACAGGAACACCGCCGACCTGGGGTACGCCGACCGGGAGCGCATCCTGCGGGAGGCGGCCGGGAACCCGTTGGCCCTGACCGAGCTTCCGCTGGCCCTGCGCTCGGCGAGCCGGCTCGCGGCGGAGTACGGGGAGCAGCCGCCGCACTCGCTCCCTCTGACGGCGCGGCTCGAGCGGGCCTTCGCCGCGCGGCTGGGCGATCTGCCGCCGCTCTGCCAGGACGCGCTGCTCGTGGCGGCGGTGGACGACGCCGACGACCTGCGGGAGATCATCGCGGGCGCCACGATCCTCGCCGGGCAGGAGGCGCACGTCGCGGTGCTGGAGGCCGCCGTCACAGCCGGCCTGGTCCGGTTCGACAACCTCTACGCGCACTTCCGGCATCCGCTGGTGCGGGCGGCCGTCATCAGCAAGGAATCGGTCGCCCGCAAACAGGCGGCCCATGCGGCCCTGGCCGAGGTGCTCACCGACGAGCCGTACCGGCGGGTCTGGCACCGGGCGCAGTCGATCGGCGGGCAGGACGACGAAGTGGCCGACGAGATGGAGCGGGCGCACGCCATCCCGCTGCGCCGCGGCTCGGTCTCCGAGGTCATCTGGGCCCTGGAACGGTCCGCTGAGCTCACCACCGACTCGGCCACGCGGGGGCGGAGGCTGATGCTCGCCGCCGAGCACGCCTTCGGCCTCGGCCGCGCCGACCTCGTCGACCAGCTGCTGGAGCGCGCGGGCCGCACCTCGCTGACCCGGCTCGACCAGGTGCGGATGCAGTGGCTCGGGGAGATCTTCCACGACGGAGTGCCCGGCGACGCCGACCACATCCGCACCCTCTGCGAGGCGGCGCAGGAGGCGATCGACGCCGGGGACTCGGCGCTCGCGCTGAACCTGCTCCAGGCGGCCGGGCTGCGCTGCTGGTGGGCCGACACCGGCCCGGAGGCCCGGGCCCTGGTCTGCGAGGTCGCCCGCCGGGTCGACCGCCCGCGCGGCGACGCCCAGCTCACCGCGATCTTCAGCATCGCCGACCCGCTGGGCGAATACCAGACCGTGGCCGACAGCCTGGCGGGCGTGCGGCTGGAGAGCATCACCGACCCGGCCGCCCTGTGGCTCTACGGCATGGCCGCCGCCGCCACCGCGGACCCGGTCCGCTCGGTCGACCTCCTGGGCCGCGCGGAGATCATGCTGCGCCAGCAGGGCAGGCTCGGCCTGCTGTCCCAGGTACTGACGATGAGCGTGAGCGACAGCATGGAGATCGGCGACTGGGAACACGCCTGGGCGGCCAGCGAGGAGGGTCGCCGCCTGGCCGCGGACACCGGGCAGGCGATCTGGGACGCCGGATCGCAGGCGGGGTACGCCATGCTCCTGGCGTTGCGCGGCGACCATGGGAGGTCGCTGGAGATCGCCGCGGAGGTGGAGCGGTCGGCGGCGGGAAAGAAGCTCAGCAACCTGCTGGCCTGCGGGCAGCTCGCACGCGGGTTCGCCTACCTGAGCGCGGGCCGGCCCGCGGACGCCTACCACGCGCTGCGGCGGCTGTTCGACCAGGACGATCCGGCCTTCCACGTGCACGAACGGTTCCACGCCGTCAGCTTCCTCGCCGAGGCCGCGGTGCACGCGGGCCTGGCCGGCGAGGTCCACGAGGTGATCGCCGACCTGGAGTCGGAGGCCGTCACCGTCCGCTCGCCCATCCTGGTCAGGCAGCTCACCTATGCGCGTGCGGTGCTGGCCTCCGACGATGAGGCGGAGGAGGCCTTCCTCGCCGCGCTCAGCGCGGACCTGACCCGCTGGCCGTGGCTGCGGGCCCGGCTCGAACTGGCTTTCGGGCAGTGGCTGCGCCGGCAGCGCCGGGTCGCCGAGGCGCGGCGGCCACTGCATTCCGCGCAGCTCACCTTCGACCTGATCGGCGCGCGGAGCTGGGCCGAGTCGACCAGGGTCGAACTGCGCGCCGCCGGCGGGCGCGGCCAGGCCGCCACCGGGAAGGCCAACGGGCTGTCCTCGTTGACGGCTCAGGAGCTGCAGATCGCCCGGCTCGCCGCTGAGGGTCTGTCCAACAAGGAGATCGGCGAGCGTCTCTACCTGTCGCACCGCACGGTCGGCTCCCACCTGTACCGGATCTTCCCCAAACTCGACGTCAGCACCCGGGCGCAGCTCGCCGCGGTGGTAGGCCCGCAGGATCCCGTCGCCGGCGCCTGACACGGCCGGCGTCGGACACGATGACTGATACAGGGCGGTACCGATACTCATCGATACCCGATGCTGTTCACCGAACGTGCGATTCGATCACCCGGCGTTCGGATACTGCGGATCGGATGCGCAGTCGGATGCCCGACGAGTCTTGACGCCCCCGTACCTAGAGTCGGCCGAGCACGGCCGACCGGCGGTGCACGGGACGGGGAGGAATCAGTGCGCAGGCTCGAAGAGGCACATGTCGGCGACAGGCGCGAGGACGGCTTTCCCCCCTGGCCGTACGAACGGCTCGTACCCGGGCTGCGCGGCCGATGGAGCGAGGGCGAGACGCTGGACCGGCTGGTCGCGGGCGCACGCGCCGGTCGGAGCGGCGTCCTCGTGCTGCGCGGGGAGGCCGGCGTCGGCAAGACCGCCCTGCTCGACCGACTGTGCGGCCGCGCCGCCGGATTCCAGGTCGCGCGGTCGGCGGGCGTAGCGGCCGAGACGGAGCTGGAGTTCGCCGGCCTGCACCGGCTCTGCGCGCCGTTCCTCGACCATCTGCCGCGCCTGCCCGGTGCGCAGGCCGACGCGCTGAAGTCCGCCCTGGGGCTGCGGGGTGGGGACGCCCCGAACCGGCTCGTCGTCGGCCTGGCCGTGCTGGCGCTCCTGTCGGAAGTGGCGCGGGAGCGGCCGCTGGTCTGCGTCGTCGACGACGTTCAGTGGGTGGATCCGGCCTCGAAGCAGGTGCTGGCCATCGCGGCCCGGCGGCTGGCCGCCGAACCGGTCGTGATGGTGTTCACCCTGCGGGAGCCCGACGAGGCGGACCTCGCGACCCTCCCGGAGCTGGTGATCCGCGGCGTCGAGCCCGGCGATGCACAGGCTCTGCTGGAGTGGGCGCAGCCGGGTCCCATGGACGCGCGGGTGCGCGACCGGCTGCTGGCCGAGACCCACGGAAATCCACGTGCGCTGCTGGAGCTGCCGCGCGGCATGGCGGTCGGCGAGTTCGCGGGCGGCTTCGGCTCGGCGAGGTGGCCGGTCGGCCCGGCAGATGTCGAGGCGGACCTCCGCAGCCGTATCGAGACGCTCCCTGGCCGGACCAGGGCGCTGCTGTGGGTCGCGGCGGCGGAACCCCTCGCCGATCCGGTCCTGCTGTGGCGCGCGGCCGGGCTTCTGGGCATCGAGCCCGCGGCGGCCGAACCGGCACGGGCCGAGGGCCTGCTGAGGATCGGTGCCCAGGTCGTCTTCCCGAGTCCGCTGGTGCGCTCGGTGGCCTACCGCTCAGCCCCGGCGGCCGAGCTGCGGGCCGCGCATCTGGCGCTGGCCGAGGCGAGCGGCAGGGACGCGGATTCGGTGCGGTACGCGTGGCATCTCGCCGCGGCCGCGGCAGCGCCCGACGAGCAGGTCGCGGAGGAGCTGGAACGTGCTGCGGGCCAGGCGCAGGCGCGCGGCGGCCTGGCGGCGGCGGCCTCGTACCTGAGGCGTGCGGCGATGCTGAGCACCGAACCCGTCCGGCGGGCGGCCCGCGCGATCGCCGCCGCCGAGGCGGGTCTTCAGGCGGGTGCCTTCGATGCCGCGCTCGGGCTGCTGGCCACGGC
The DNA here is from genome assembly GCF_003751225.1 of Actinocorallia herbida. Classification (NCBI taxonomy): domain Bacteria; kingdom Bacillati; phylum Actinomycetota; class Actinomycetes; order Streptosporangiales; family Thermomonosporaceae; genus Actinocorallia; species Actinocorallia herbida. Next base: position 5,852,272 of record NZ_RJKE01000001.1, on the reverse strand, counting down.
GGACACCGGGCAGCTGGACGACCTGCAGAGAGCGCGCGTGACCGTACTGCGCGCCCGGGCCCTGTTGGAGAAGGGCCATGTCCGAGACGCGGCGCCGCGGCTGCTGCTCGCGGCGCAGACGCTGGAGCCGCTCGATTCCCGGCTGGCGCGGGAGGCTTATCTGGAAGCCTGGGCCGCGGCCGCCGGTTCCCCGGCGGCCGGCGCGGCCTTGGCGGAGATCTCTCGCCGTGCGCTGGCCGTGCGGGCGGACGAGGGATCCAGGGGACCGGTCGACCTGCTCTTGGAAGGACTCGCGCTTCCTTTCACGCACGGCCGTTCGGCCGCCGCCCCGTTGTTGCGGCGGGCGGCGGCGGGTTTCGCCGGGAGCGGGGTCACCGACGAAGAGGCGCGCCGCTGGGGCGCTCAGGCGAGTGCGGCGGCCCTCATGGTGTGGGACCACGAGGCCGCCCTCGCGATCATGAGGTGCCGGGTCGGGCTCGCCCGGGAGTCGGGTGCGCTCCCCGCGTTGGCCGGCGGCCTGGACTCTCTGGCCGGGGCGCTGTGCCTGGCCGGAGACCTGCGCGCGGCGGACGCTCCGGCCGCCGAGGCCGACAAGGTCGCGCAGGTGACAGGGTCCAGGGCCGCCCTCGGCGGCGGCCGGCTTCTGCTGGCGGCCCAGCGGGGCCGGGAGACCGAGGCCCGAACGCTGATCGAGGTGACGCTCTCGGAGGCGGCGGAGGACGGGCAGAGCGCCGTTGTGCAGCGCGCACAGTGGGCCACCGCGATCCTCTGCAACGGCCTCGGCCTGTACGAGGAGGCTTTGACGGCGGCTCGTCAGGCCTGCGAGGAGACCCCCGAGCTGTACGTCGCCGACTTGGCCGCGATCGAGCTGGTCGAGGCGGCTGCGAAGACAGACCGACCGGAGGCCGCACAGGCCGCTTTCGACCGGCTCGCCGAGCGGACCGCCGTGGCCGGTACCGACTGGGGGCTCGGGGTGCGGGCCCGGCTGCGCGCGCTGCTGAGCGACGGCGAAGCCGCCGACGAGCTGTACCGCGAGGCGATCGAGCTGCTGTCGCGGACGCGAATGCGTTCTGAGCTGGCCCGCGCGCACCTGGTCTACGGCGAGTGGCTGCGCGGCGGCGGCCGGCGCACGCTCGCGCGCCGCCATTTGCGGTCGGCGTACACGATGTTCGGCGAGTGCGGCATGGAGGCGTTCGCGGCGCGGGCTCGTGGAGAACTGGCCGCTACCGGGGAACGGGTGCGGCCCCGCGCCGACGCGCTCAGCGATCTGAGCCCCCAAGAGGCCGAGATCGTCCGGTTCGCCGTGGCCGGGCGCAGCAACCGGGAGATCGGTGCCCGGCTGTTCCTCAGTCCGCGCACCGTCGAATGGCATCTGCGCAAGGTGTTCATGAAGCTCGGGGTGGGCTCCCGCCACGAGCTGGCGGGTGCGCTGGACGGGACCGGCCGGACGACCATACCGGCCTGACAGGCCATACCGGCGGTGATCGTGGAGTGCGATGTACATCCCTGAATGTAGAGAAACGGTAGCGTGATCTTGTGGGTGGAGACCTTCTGCGGGGTCGTCGGCGTGAGCGCGAGATTCTGGGGTGGCTGGTGGAAGGCGCGCGGGAGGGCCAGAGCGGGGTCCTGGTGGTGCGCGGGGAGGCCGGGATCGGCAAGACGGCGCTGCTGGACGAGCTGTGCGGGCGAGCGGACGGATGCCAGGTGGCACGGGCGGCGGGGGTCGAGTCGGAGATGGAACTGGCGTTCGCCGGGCTGCACCAGCTCTGCGCGCCTTTCCTGAATCGGCTGCCGCGGTTGCCAGGTCCGCAGGCGCATGCGCTGCGGACGGCGTTCGGTCTGCAGGGCGGGCCCGCTCCCGACAGGTTCCTGATCGGGCTGGCCGTCCTGACGCTGTTGTCCGAAGGCGCCGATGAGCGGCCGCTCGTCTGCGTGATCGACGATGTTCAGTGGCTGGACCGGGAGTCGGGCCAGGCACTGGGCTTCGTGGCCCGGCGGCTGGCGGCCGAATCGGTCGCCATGGTGTTCGCGGTGCGCGAGCCCGATGCGGAGAAGAGCCTGCAGGGCCTGCCGGAGCTCGTGGTCCGCGGGCTGGGGCCCGAGGACTCGCGGGCGCTGCTGGAGCGGGCTCGGCCGGGACGCCTGGACGAGCGGGTACGGGACCGGCTCGTGGCCGAAACGGGCGGGAATCCGCTCGCCCTGCTGGAGCTGCTCCGCGGCCTGCCGGCCGAGGAGCTGGAGGGCGGGTTCGGGTCGGCCGGACGGCCGGGGATCATGACCGGCCTCGTGGACGACTGCCGCCGGCGAGTCGAGGCGCTTCCCGCACAGTCCCGGACGCTTCTGCTCGTGGCGGCGGCGGAGCCGCTCGGCGATCCGCTGCTGCTGTGGCGGGCGGCCGACCGGCTGGGCGTTCAGCCCGCCGCGGCCGATCCGGCCGAGGCGGACGGGCTCCTGGCGATCGGGGAGCACGTGATCTTCCGGCACTCCCTCGTACGCACGGCGGTCTACCGGTCGGCCTCGACGGAGGACCGGCGAGCGGCGCACCTGGCTCTGGCCGAAGCGACCGGCAGGGACGCCGACCCCGCCCGGCGCGCCTGGCATCTCGCCGCTGCGGCGGAGGGGCCGGACGAAGAGCTGGCGGCGGAACTGGAGCGCTCCGCCGTTCAGGCTCAAGCCCGTGGAGGACTGGCCGCGGCGGCCTCGTACCTGCAGCGCGCCGTGGATCTCACGGCCGATCCGGCACGGCGGACGGACCGTGCGCTCAACGCCGCCCTGGCGAACGTCCGGGCAGGCGGATTCGACACGGCGCTGGGGCTGCTGGCCACGGCCGAGGCCGCTCCGCTCGACGATTTGCAGCGCGCACGCGTGAGCCTGCTGCACGCCCAGACCCGGTACTGGCGGACCCGCGGCGGCGACGGTGCCCTGCTGCTGTCGCGGGCGGCGGAGACGCTCGAACCGCTCGATCCAGGGCTCGCGCGCGCGACCTACCTCGACGCCTGGTGCGCAGCGCTGTTCGCTGGTGCCGAGATCCGCGGCACCAGCATGGTCGAGATCTCGCGCAGGGCGCTGGCCGCCCCGCGTCCTGAGGGCGCGCCGCGTCCCGCCGACCTTCTCCTTGACGGGCTCTCCCTCGCCCTCACCAAGGGACGGGGTGCGGCGGCGCCCCTGCTGCGCCGCGCGGCCGACGCCTTCGACCACGGGACGGCAACGATCGAGGAGGTCGTCCGCTCGTCCGCGGCGGCCGTCATGGTGTGGGACTACGACACCTGGGCCGAACTTCCGACCCACCAGGTCCGGATCGCCCGGGAGTCGGGCGCGCTGAGCGTCCTGGCCGTCGCCCTCGACGTCCTGGCCCAGGCGCGCTGCGTGGGCGGCGACCTCAGAGGAGCGGCCCTGCTGACCGCCGAGGCCGGCGTCGTGACCCGGACGACAGGCTCACAGATCGCCTCCTACGCCGACATCATGCTCGCGGGCCTGCGCGGCCACGAGGCCGGCGCCCGCAGGCTGTTCGCCGCGACCATCGCGGCGGCGACCGAGGCCGGACAGGGCTGCGCGGCCCAGTACGCCCGCTGGTCCACCGCCGTGCTCTACAACGGGCTGGGCCGCTACGAGGAGGCGCTGACCGCTGCCGAGCAGGCCTGCGCGGAAGCGCCCGAACTCTGGATCGCCGACTGGGCCGCGGCCGAACTGGTCGAGGCGGCCACCAGGACCGGCCGCCCCGAGGCCGCCCGCCCCGCCTTCGACCGCCTCTGCGAAAGCGCCACCGCCGCCGGGACCGACTGGGCCCTCGGCACCGTGGCCCGCCTGCGCGCCCTGCTCACCGACGGCCCCGCGGCCGACGCCCTCTACCAAGAGGCACTCGAACACCTTTTCCGGACCCGCGTCCGCCCCGACCTGGCCCGCACCCACCTCCTCTACGGCGAATGGCTCCGCCGCACCCGCCATCCCACTCCCGCGCGCGACCATCTTCGCCGCGCCCATGCCCTCTTCCTTGAAACGCACATGGACGCCTTCGCCGAACGCGCCCGCCGTGAACTCGCGGCCGCCGGCGAGACGCCGCACCATCCGGTCCCGCACGTCTTCGACACCCTGACCACTCAGGAATCCGAGATCGCCCAGATGGCTGCGGCAGGCCGCACCAACTCCGAAATCGGCACGAGCCTGTTTCTCAGCCCGCGAACCGTCGAATGGCACCTCCGCAAGATCTTCACCAAACTCTCCATCACCTCCCGCCGCGGCCTCCCCGCGGCCCTGGATCAGGCCCGGTCCGGTTTCGCGTCCACGGCCTGACGGAGGCAGGCGGGCGGTCCGGCACCGCTTCGCGGCCAGGCCGGGCGCGGCCCCTGCGTCGCCGGGCAGACGGGCCGCGGACCAGGCCGCAGCGGAGCCGCGCCGGAGCGCGACTCCCGCCTGTGGGTCCGGGTCGAAGTACGCGGAGTTCCGGTGCGGTGTGCGGCCGTCAGCGGGTGCGTCCGCGGAAGGTGCGGCGCACGTCGTCGATCCATCCGTCGGGGATCTCCCAGTACACGAAGTGGCCTCCGCGCGGGTGGGCGGTGACGTTGACGTGGTTGAACCAGGGGGCGCGGGGGCTGTTCAGGAAGTCCTGGACGCGGTTCTCGGTGGTCACGCCCGGCGGGTTCTCGTAGCCGACGAGGGTGATGCCGGTGGGTGCCTGGACCGGCGGGGTGAGATCGTGGGAGGGGGTCCAGGGGTAGCGGTTGGCGTTGGCGTACAGCCGCATCGATGTGCTGATCGAGTCGGTGACCCAGTAGATCATCGCGTGGGTGAGGATCTCGTCCTTGGTGAAGACGTTCTCCACGTCGCCGTCGTTGTCGCTCCAGTTGGTCCAGCGCTCCAGGATCCAGGCGAGCATTCCTGCGGGGGAGTCGCTCAGCGCGTGGCCGAGCGTGCTGGAGTCGAGGCTGTGCACGGCGACGTGCGCGACGAACCGCTTGTGGACGGAGAGGATTCCGGCGCGGATGTCGTCGGGAACGCTTTCCGGGATCGTTTTTCCGCCGGTCAGGTCCCAGGCCCGTTCGCCGTTGAACATGTTGAGGGGGATCGGCGATCCGACGTGGATGCCGTACAGCGAGTCGGCGTACTTGTGGCCGAGCTGAGCGGTGACGAGGGAGCCCATGTCGGAGCCGGTCGCGGCGTACTTCTCGTAGCCGAGGACCTCGGTCATCAGCTGGTGGAACACGTCGGCGATCTTCCAGAAGTTCATGTCCGGATGGTCGGGCAGCGGCGTGGACCAGCCGAAGCCGGGCAGCGAGGGCACGATCACGTCGAACGCCTCGGCGGGGTCGCCGCCGTGGGCGCCCGGATCGGCGAGAGGGTCGATGATCTTGGAGGCGAACCAGAAGGTCCAGGGCCAGCCGTGGCTGATGAGCATCGGCTTCGGGTCCGGGCCGACGCCGGGCTTGCGCATGAAGTGGACCGGCACGCCGTCGACCTCGACCCGGTAGTGCTCGTACCGGTTGATCTCGGCCTCTGCCTTGCGCCAGTCGTAGTCGTCGATCCAGTAGTCGACGAGTTCCTTCAGGTACCGGCCGTTCACGCCGTAGTACCAGTCCTGGTTGCCGGCGTCGACGGCGTAGCGAGTGCGCTCCAGGCGGTTCCTCAGGTCGGTGAGCACCTCGTCGGAGACATGGACGGGAACAGGGGTCAGCGGGAAAGCGCGGGTGGACATTCGGGTGCCTCTCTGTCGGATGGTGCGGTGGCCGAGTGGCCGGTCAGGAGACGATTTCGAGCCGCAGCCGGGTGAGCTCGCATCCGGAGATGCGCCATCGGCCGTCGACCTTGCGGTACGTGTCGTGGTAGTGGCCGAAGCCGTGCATGAAGGAGAAGGGTGCCTCGGGGTGGGCCTCGCGGTCGTGGAAGATCAGGTCCTCCATCGCCCAGACGCCTTCGGCCGTGGTGTCGGAGGTGAAGGTGATCTCGTGCGTGAACAGGTGGTGCACGGGCTGGCCCGCGCCCACCCGGGCGCCGATCGTCTTCGCGAACTCGGCGGCGGTGACTTCGTTGAGGAGGCCGCCGTCGACGCCCCGGAACCGCATCACGGCGTCATCGGTGAAGAGCCCTGCCACCTCCTCCCATCTTTTGGTGTCGGCGTAGCGGGCATAGCGGGCCCTCAGTTCGCGGATCCGGTCGAGGTCGGCATGTGTCGCGGCGTTCATGCGTGTACTCCCTTTCGCCGAGTGCTGCTTCATCTGAGTACGGCAGGCGTCGTGCCTGCGCATCGGTCACGTGACCGTGAGCACATGTGGGTCCGGGGCGAGGGCCCGCCGGATTCGTCAGCGGGATCTGCGAGTCGGGCTCCGCCCTTCAGACTGCGGCGGTGCGGGCTTCCCGCCGGTGCGGGCCCTGGGAACTGTCGGGGATCAGCAGGCAGGACGCGAGTCCGACGAGCCCGGCGCCGGCCAGCAGCAGGAACACCGCGACCCAGCCGCCCTCGCTCGGAAAGCCGCCGGCCCGTGTGGTGGAGGCCAGGACCGTGGTGACGACGGCCGCGCCGACCGCGCCGCCGATGGTGCGGATGTTGGCGTTCATCCCGCTCACGGCACCGGTGTGCTCGGCGGGCACCGCGTGCACGACCAGCGCCGACAGCGCCGACAGCGCGACGCCGAACCCGATGCCCGCCACGGCGAGCAGGAGGGAGATCTGCCATGGCGCCTCGTGGAAGGCCGCGAGCAGCAGAAGGCTGGCCATCACCGGCAGGGAGCCGACGATGAGGAGGATCTTGGCCGGAATCCGGGCGGCGAGCGGCCCGGTCATGATCCCGCTCGCGAACTGGGTGAGCGTCACCGGCAGGAAGATCAAGCCGGCGACGGTGATCGACTGGCCGAGACCGTAGCCGGTGAGGGTGGGCACCTGGAGGAAGGACGGGACGAAACCGAAGACCGAGTACAGGGTGAAACCGAAGAGGAACGAGGCGAGGTTCGCCGTCCAGACCGGGCGCATCCGGAAGACGCGCATGTCGATCAGCGGATGCCGGGAGCGGTGCTCCCACCAGATCCAGAGCGTGCCGACCGCCAGGGCCCCGGCGAGCAGGCCGAGCGTCCGCCCGGACCCCCAGCCCCACTCCTGGCCGAGACTCAGCGGCAGCAGGAGCAGGACCAGCGTGCCGGCCAGCGTCACGATGGCGCCCACGTTCAGCTGCCCGCCCGCGGTCGCGCCGCGGGAGGGCGGCAGGAGGGCGAACACGGCGATCGCCACGAGCGCGTTGGCGAGGGCGGGCAGCCAGAACAGCCACGGGACACCGAGCGCCGAGACGATCGGGCCTGCCGCGAGCACACCGAGCGCCCCGCCGACCGAGCTGACCGCGGCGATCGTGCCGACCGCCATGCCGACCTTGTGCCGGGGCACCAGATCACGCACCAGGCCGAAGGCCAGAGGCAGGGTGGCGCCCCCGGCACCTTGCAGAACCCGGCCGGTGACCAGGACGGGGAGGCTGGTGGCGAGGGCTCCGATCACGCTTCCGAGCGCGAGCAGCGCGAGAACCGCCACGAGCACGCGGTCCTTGCCGATCTGGTCGCCCACGCGGCCCAGCACCGGGGTCAGCACGGCGCTCGCGAGCAGGAAGCCGGTGAGCACCCACCCCACGCCCAGCTGGCTGGTGTGCACGTGATCGCGCAGTGCCTCCAATCCGGGATTCACCACGGACTGGACCAGGGAATAGGAGACCGCGGCGACCGAAAGGAGCAGCAGTGAGGCCCGCAATCCACCCGCGGGGGCGGGGGGACGGGGCGCGGGAAGGACGGCGGAATCCACCGCGCCAGGATTGGATGACATGGTCCAATCTTGCGCCGTCAACATTGGACTGTCAAGTCCAATGTTGCGCGGCGCCCCCGAGGTCTATGCGCTCACGGGCCGAAGTGCGCCGGTCGCCGCGGGCAGCGCCGCCTCCAGGTAATCCGTGCGCCCCGTCCCCTGGAGCATCACCACACCTCCCTGGACGGCCGCCAGAATGCTCCGCGCGCGGGCGCGGGACTCCTCCGGTCCATCGGAGGTCACCGCCTCGACGCCGCGCACGAGGGCCGCCTCCCAGGAGTCATAGAGGGCGGAGATGATCGCGCGGGCCTGGGGCGAGGCCTTGCCCAGCTCGGCGGTGAGGCTGCCCAGCGGGCACCGCCGCCCCAGCTCCGTGTAGTGGTCGAGCACCGCCTTCTGCCATCCCTGCCAGGACTCCCAGGTCGACAGGTCGCCCAGGTACGGCTGCTGCGCCTCCAATACCTGCGCGGCCTCGTACTCGGCCACGGCCGCCAGGATGTCGGACCTGCCCTCGGGAAAATAGTGGAACAACTGGCTCTTGCTCGTCGCCGTGGCCACCCGCACATCGTCGAGCGTCGTCTCGGCGACCCCCTGCTCCCTTATGAGAAGCGACGCGGCCGCGACGATCCGCTGCCGCGTCGCCCGGCCCTTCGCCGTCAGTCCTCTGTTCATGCTTCCAGCATCCCACATATTGGACCTAACGGTCCATCTTGTGGTGCCCGACTCCCCGCAGGGCCCGCGACGCGACCTCATCGACCTCTGGATCACCTCCTGGGAACGGAACCGGTGGGCTCCCTCGGGTCTGCCTGGGTACGCGCCGGCCGCTCCAGGTCCCGGGTACCCGGGGGCGTGCTCCAGGGTCCGGGCAAGTCGTTCTCCCTGGTCCCGCGGGTCCGCCCTCGCGGCACATTGAGTGCGGCGGGCGGCGGTCGCCTGCAGAGGACGGATGGAGGGCATCTCGATGGTCACCGAGATGAGGGAGTGCGCGGGCGGAACCGTGGTTCCCGTGCTTTCGGCGGAACAGGAGGCCCTGCCGCTGCGTGGACGTGAGATCGAGGTCGGCCTGCTCAGCGGGCTCATCGACTCGCTGGCCCGAGGGGAGGGCGGGGCGGTGCTCGTCGAGGGGCCGTCCGGGTCGGGCCGGACCCGGCTGCTCGCCGAGGCTCGCGCAATGGCCCGTGCCGCGGGGGTTTCGTGGTGCCAGGGCGAGCCGGGGCCGGACCGGCGCCCGGTCCCGCTCCGCTCTCTCGTCGACGCCCTGCGCGCTGCGGGCCCCGCGCGGCGCGACGTCCCGGCTTACTGGTGGTGGACGCCGCGGCGTGTCCGCGACACGCTCGCCCGGCGCGCCGGGCAGGGACCTCTGGCGGTCTGCATCGACGACATCGAGCAGTGCGACCCCATGACGCTGTCCGCCCTTCCTGCCCTGCTGCGCGGACTGTCGGAGCATCCGGTCCTGTGGGTGCTGGCCACGGGAACCGCTCCCGGAGGGCCGGTCCCGGCATTGGCGCGCGTCGGGGCGGCGTGCGGACAGCGGATCGGCCTCGGCCCGCTGTCCGACGCCGACGCCCTCGGGGTCGCCGCCGACGTGCTCCGGGAGGAGCCCGACGAGGCGGTGACGCGGGTCGTCCGGCGGGCGCAGGGCGTGCCGCAGTTCATCGTGGAGATGGTCCGGGGGATGGAAGAGGAGGGGTTCACCTTGCGGGCGGGTGCCGCCGAAGCCGTCCCGCGCCGGATGCGGGTCCTCGTACGGCACCGGCTGGGCCGGCTGTCGCCATCGGTGTGCGAGGGCGTGCAGGCGGCGTCCGTACTCGACGGGGACTTCTCCGCCGAGGAACTGGGCGAGCTCGCGGGCATGTCCGCGAGCGGGCCGGCGGTGGCCGCGGAGGCGGTGGCGGCGGGCATCCTGACCGGCACGAACCGACGCCTCGGCTTCTGCCATGACCTGGTCCGAGAGGCGATCTCCGCCGACCTCCCCGCGCCACTGCGCCGTTGCCTGCGGCGTCAGGCGGTGGACGTCCGGCTCATGCGGGGCGGCAGTCCGGTGGACGTCGCCGCGGTACTCGCCGAGACCGCGCTGCCCGGAGACCACAGGGCGGTGGCCCTGCTGCGCGAGGCCGCGGCAAGCCTCGCAGCCACCGACCCGGCTGAAGCATCGGAGCTGAGCCGCGGGGCACTGCGGCTCGCGGGTCCCGAGAGCCCGCAGACCGCGGAGATCATCGGCGAGACCATGGAGCTGCTGTGGCGGGGCGGACGCACCGGTGAGGCCCGGAAGCTCGCCGAGGATGCGCTCTCCGGATTCCTCACCTCGGCGGCGGAAGCCCGGATCAGGCTGGAGCTCGGGCGTCAGGCCGGCCCCATGTCGGCGACGGAGGCGGTCCGCCAATGCCGGATCGGGCTGAGCCTGCCAGACCTGCCGAGCGGGCTGCGGGCCCGGCTGACTGCCGCCGAGGCCCTGCACCTGAACCGGATGGGGGACGTTCCGGGCGCACTGGCCGCCGCGGCGCGGGTCGTCTCCGGGCCCATGACGGACGCCGTGGTGCTCGCCGTGCGTGCCGGAGCAGAGTCGTCCCGGCTGAACCAGGGCGCCGCCTTCGCGTACCTGGACCGCGCGGACTCCCTGGGCCTCCCCGATCCGGCGGAGGCCTGCGGGCGGGCGTTCCTGCTCTCCGCCGTCGGCCGAACGGACTCCGCGTTGCGGGAGGCCGGGGCGGGCTTGGCCGCCGCCGCGCGGAACGGGCAGACGACCGCGGCGCGACTGTGGTCGATGACCCGCGCGCGGCTGCTGCTCGACGCGGGCCGCCTCACCGAAGCGGTGACCGCCTCCGAGTCCGCCCTTGCGTCCGCAGGGGACCTGGGTGCGGGGGACTTCGCCGCCACCACGGCGCGGTACGCGCGCGCCCGTGCCGCCCTGCGCCTCGCCGACACCGACGGCCCGGGCCGCTGCGTCGCCGAAGGCGCCCGGATGGAGGGCGCAGGAAACCCGGTCGTCCGGCAGGCCGGTGCGTGGCTCGCGGCGCTCGCGGCCGATGCCGAAGGCGCCCCGGCCCGCGCCGCCGAACTCGCCCGTCGGGCGTGGGACGGAACCGCGGGACCCGGTGCGCCGCCCGACCCCGCCGACCTCGCCGTGCTCGCGCGGATCGCGCTGCGCGGGGCGATGCCCGATCTGGCGGCGGAGGCCGCGACACGAGCAGCGGTCCTCGACGACGGATTCCCGCTCCTGCGCGGCGTGGCCTTCCACACCCGCGGTCTCGTTACCGGCGCCCCGGACCTCCTCGCCCATGCCGCCGGACTGCTCGCGGACACCGACCGCCCGTTGGTGCGGGCTTGCGCGGCCGAGGACGCGGGCCGGGTGCTCAAGAGCGATCCTGCGGCGCGCGGCCACCTGGAGACCGCCCTTCGCCTCTACGACCAGTGCGGCGCAGACCGCGACGCCGCCCGCGTCCGCAGACGTCTGCGCGCGCTCGGCGTGCGACCTCCGGTCCGGGAGACCGACGGTGAGGCCCGGTGGGGGCTGACCGCGACAGAGGTGCGGATCGCCCGGCTCGTCGCGCAGGGCGCCACCAACCGGCGGATCGCCGAGCGGCTGTTCCTGTCGTCGAACACCGTCGGCACCCACCTGCGGCACATCTTCGTCAAGTGGGGCATCGGCTCGCGGGTGGATCTGGCCCGCCTCGTCCACGCGCACGAGACCGCATGACCGGGCACCGGGGCTCCGGCCCCCTCCGGACGCCGCGTGCCGCCCCGGACCCGGAAGCAGGCGCACCTGCCGGAGGAGACGGAGAGCCGTCCCCCGCGGAGGTCCGCGAGCGGCTGGAGCGGCTGTCCCCTGACGCCGGACGATTGCTGCGGGTGGCCGCCGCACTCGGGCTCCGCATCGAGCCGGAGCAGCTCGCCGACATCACCGCGCGTCCCGTGGCAGGGCTGCTCCGGCCGATGCGGGACGCGATCGCCGCGGGCCTGGTGACCGAGACGGAGCAGGATCTGTCGTTCCGGAACGGCGCGGTGCGCGAGACGGTGCAGGGCACGCTGCCGATCGCCGAGCGGCGGGCGCTGCGGCGGAAGGCCGCGGCTCTGCGGCTGGCTCACGGCGCACCCCTCGCCGCGGTCGCGGAGGCGCTCGCCGAGGCCGCCGAGCCCGGTGAGCCCGAGGCCGTCGCGCTGCTCCAACGTGCGATGCGGGAGCCGGAGGCGGCCCCGGCCACCGTGGCCCGGCTGGCCGTCTGGGCGCTCGGCCTGATCCCGCCGTCCGACCCCTCACGGCCGCGGCTCGTCGCCGATGTGCTGCCGCTCCTCATCCGGGCGGGCGCCCGGGCGGACGCCAGTGAACTCAGCAGGGCGGCGCTGGAGCGGCCCGGGCTGCCCGGTCCGGAGGCCGCGCGCATCCGGCTCGGCAACGCGGCCGTGCAGCCGCAGCCCGCGGAGGCCGTGCGGCGCTACCGGGAGGTCGTCGCGCAGGGCGATGCGCCCGCGCGGCTGAACGCGCGGGCCTTGGCGCTCCTCTGCCGGACCCTGGCGTTCCTAGGGCGCCTGGACGAGGCCGAGGGCTTGCTCACCACCGCGGAACGGGAGGCCTCGGCCTGTGACAGCCGCGCCGCACTGGCGACGGTCCGCGCCGCGGAGTCGCTCCTCCGGGCGCACCGCCAGTACTACGAGGACGCGCTGTCCGGCGCGGACCTGGCGGTCGAGATGGATGCCGGCCCGGCCACCGGGGGCATGGACACCGCCCCGCAGGAAGCGTGGCGCTCATTCCTGCGCGGCCACACAGGGCACGCCGACCTCGCCCTGCGCGAAATGGGAGAAGGACTCGAACGTGCCCGCCGCAGAGGGGACGCCGGGGCCGAGCGGCTGTGGGGCACCGTCATGTGCCGGACGCTGCTCAAGGCCGGCCGGATCGCCCATGCGGCCGACATGGCCGAGGAGTTCGCAGGGACCGACGACCTCGTGGGCTCGCACGGGTCATACGTCGCGGGCCGGGCCGAACTGCTCACCGGGCGTGTCGAGGAGGCACTGGCGCGGGCCGCCGTGCTCAGCCAAGGCGTCGATCCGCTCATCCGCCAGGCGGGCCTGTGGCTGGGAGTCCAAGCCGCCGCCCGCGCCGAGGACGGCGAGAGAATCGCCGCCGCGGCGGACGTCATCGACGGGCTCACCGCCTACATCTCGCGACCGGCCGACGCGGCGGACCCGCCGGTCCTCGTCCGGATCGCGCTGCTCGGCGGCCGTCCGGAGGCGGCCCGGCGCGCCTTGGACCTCGCCGAACTGCGGGAGGCGCGCAACCCGGGCCTACCGCTGTTCGCCGCCGTCGCCGCGCACGCCCGCGGGCTCGTCCTCGACGATGTCGCCGAACTCCTGCGGGCCGTCGAACTGCTCGAGGAGTCGGCCCGGCCGCTGGCCCTGGCGTCCGCACTGGAGGATGCGGGCACCCGGCTCCTCGGCACGGACCGGGACAGGGGAGTCCCCCTGCTCCAACGGGCACTGCGCATTCACCGCGACGCCGGTGCGGACGGCGAGGCGGGCCGGCTGCGGCACAAGCTGCACCGGGCGGGTGTCCGGTCCGGACGGCGCAGCCGCCGCTCCGAACTCGGCTGGGACGCCCTCACCGAGGCCGAACGCCAGGTCGTCGCCGTGATCTCGGAGGGCGTCACGAACCGGGAGGCCGCCGACCGGCTGTTCCTGTCCCATCACACGATCGGGACCCACCTCATGCACGCCTACCGCAAACTCGGCGTCGGCTCCCGAGTGGAGCTGGCCCGGGTCGTTCTCGACCGGGCCGGGCCCGAAGCCCGTCGGCCTGCCACCAGATGAAGCGGCATGGAGTCACGGACGGTCCGGCGCATCCCGGTGGCGGGGCCGCGCGTGACTCACAGCCACATGGCCGATGTGCAGGTCCGGTACCTGGCGTATCCAGATATGACCGCATCCGACCCGGGGTGCTCGGACACCTCGGACACCAGACAGGAATGAGAGATATGAGTGACCAGCGGACGGCCCGTGACCACGGCACCGTCATCAGAGAGTTCCTCGACCTCTTCGCCCGGAAGGACGCCGCCGAACTTGCGCCCTACTTCGCCGAGGAAATCGTCTTCGAGAACTACGGGAGCCCTGTGATCCGAGGCCGGGACCAGGTGGTCGGCCTGTGGGACGGGGTGTTCTCCAGCATGGAGCGCGTCGAGTTCACCACCCTCCGCCAAGCGGTCGATGGCGACACCGTCATCGCCGAGCAGATCCACGGACTCGCCCTGCCCGGCCGCCCCCTCGCCGCGATCAGGAACATGGCCGTCTACCGGATGCGCAACGGCCAGATCACCGAATGGCGCGACTACACCAACGCCGAATACGCACGCACCCTGCTTTAACGCCGCACCCGAGACCCGATCCACAGAAGGAGAGACCATGACCACCATCCGTTTCCACCTCATGTCCGAACTGAAGCCGGACGAGGTGATGGCGGTGCTGACCGACTTCGGTCCAGCGCGCGCAGAGGCGTGGCCGACGATCGACGCCGACCACTTCAAGGTGCACGAGCAGGGAGACACCTGGGCCGTGGTGACCGAGGGCACCGAGTCGGCCTGGGAGCGGGCGCGCTACGAGTGGGATCCCGACGCGCATGAGGTCGTGATCGGCACCGAGGAGTCGAAGCTGTTCGGAGCCGGTGGCGGCTGGCGGTTCAGCATGACACCCGAGGGCGACCTGACCCGAGTCGACATCGAGCTGACCCGCAACCCGACCGCGCTGCGCGGCCGTCTCCTCGCCCTGCTGCTGCCCCTCGCCGGTCCGCCCTCGCTGCGCAAGTCCTTCAAGGGCCCGCTGCGGGGCGTTTGAGGAAGGGGGACCACCGACATGGAGGACGCCATTTCATACCGGTCGGGAGCACCTGTGTCCCGCGACCGGGCGCACACCCTGTTCGCCCAGACCATGGGCCATGTCGCGGCCACGACCGCGGTCTTCGCACTGGGCTCCTACCTGGGCCGCGACGCGGGCGGAGGGGCCGCGATCGCCGCGTTCTTGGGCGCCTTCGGGGCCCTGATCGCGATGCGGTTCGCCACGCGCTCGCTCCCGCTGACGGTGGCGCTGCTCATGGCGTTCGGCCTGCTCATGGGGCTGGCGATGGGCCCGACGCTGGCCTACTACGCCGACGCCGACCCGGACGCCCTCTGGAGGGCCGGCGGTGCGACCTCGCTGTTCGTCGCGGCGACCGGGACGGCCGGTTACGCGACCAGGCGCGATCTGACGGGCGTCGCCCGCGTGTCGTCCTGGGCGCTGCTCGCACTGATCGTGTTCGGGATCGTGCTGGCGTTCGTCAGCATTCCGGGCGGCGCGCTGGTCTACTCGGTGATCGGTCTGGTGATCTTCGCGGCGCTCATCATGGTCGACTTCCAAAGGCTCCGGACCGGGGAGGACACCGAGGCGCCGTTCCTCGCCGCGTCGATCTTTCTCGACGTCCTGAACGTCTTCCTGCTCTTCCTGACCCTCTTCTCGGGCCGGTCGGAGCGCTGAGCAGGGCGTCCGCGCACGGCGGCGGACCCGGGCGGCCGCTTCCCGGCCGCCCGGGTCCGCCGCCCTCGCACAGGTGAGCGGGGTCCCGGCAGCCGCCGGCCCAGCCTGCGGACGTCAGGTCAGGTCTCGTCCCGGCCCTTCGCACCCACACCGTGGGACGCAGGCACGGAGAGTACTCCCTTCAGCTCCTTCCGCGACGAGATGTTCAGTTTCGTGAAGATCTTGCGCAGATGCCATTCGACGGTACGGGCGCTGATGAACATCTGCGCGCCGATCTCAGCGTTGGTGTGGCCGTCGAGTGCCAACCGGGCGACCTGCGCCTCCTGGTCGGTGAGGGTGGCGTCCTCCGGGCGGCGCCGGGCTCTGCCGCCGCAGGCGGACAGCTCCCGGCGGGCACGCTCGGCGAAGGCGTCCATGCCGAGATCGGCGAGGGCGTCATGGGCGGCGTGCAGCTCGGTGCGTGCCTCGGCCGGACGGCCCGCCGCGTGCAGCCACTCGCCGTAGAGCAGCCGGGCGCGGGCGTGGTCCGGCCGGAGCCCCGCCCGCTCCAGCCGGGCGATCGCCTCGTGATGGCAGCCCTCGGTGGTCGTGCCTTCCGAGACGAGTGCGCGGCAGCGAGCGATCAGACCGTCGGCGTGGTCCGTGCCGGCCGGCCCTGCGGCGTCAACGAGTCGGTCCAAGGCCTTGCGTGCCACGTCGGGGCGGCCGGATCGCACCGCGGCCTCGACCGCCTCGGGCAGCGCCCACAGCGACAGGAACAGGGCGGGGGAGGTTTCGGCGGCGTCAAGTGCGTGCGGCAGGGCACGGTCGTGATCGCCCAGCCCGTTGCGCAGGACCGCGGCGGCCCAGTTCACCGCGGTCATCGCCACTTCCTGCCCGTGTGAACGCCCCAGGTAGGCGCCGATCCGGAAATGCGGCCGGGCGAGCGCGGGGTCACCGCGCAGCCCTGCCATGGCGATCCGGGCGTAGGGGGCCAATCGCATCTCGGTGGCCGCGGTGGCCGTCTCGGATTCGACGGCAAGCCGCTCGGCGGCGGCGACCTCACCCATCCAGGCTCTGAGCGTCCCGAGTTCGGCGAGCACGATCGGGAGCTGGTGGACATCGCCGTTCGCACGGGCCAGACCGGCTTGGCGGGTGAGCATGCCCAGCCAGCCGCGCGGATCCCAGAGCGCGCCCGCCGCCGCTTGCACGGGCCAGCCCCAGCGGAGTTCGTCGGAAGTACCGGCGGCCGTCGCGGTGAAGGCGTCGGTGACCTCGCGGAGCCGGGGCAGGGCGGAGCGCGAGCCGTCCAGGACCAGGGCGGCGAGAGCGTCCAGCAGCCGGTCGGGCAGAGCGGGACGCGAGGCGGCCGGGAGCGTGCGGGCGGCGGCGGATATCTCTTTCAGCCCGGGGCCGTCGGTGAGGGCCCCGACGTAGAGCGCGGCCGTCCAGGCGATCAGGTAACCGTCGCGAGCGCGTTCCCGGTCGTGGGGCGCCAGGCGTTCCGCCGCCGACAGGAGCAGGCCGGGGGCCGCGCCGCCTTGACCGGTCAGGAACGCGGCACGGCCCCGCACCTGCTCCAGCCGGGCCGCGTGCGGTTCGGCCAGCGGGCCGGCGAGGACGAGGTGCGAGTGGTCCCGGACGCTGTCGAAGGCGCCGCACCGCAGGCCGTGCTCCGCGGCCGAGAGAAGCCATGCCACACGGCGCTCCGGGTCGGCCGTGAGGGCGGCGGCCCGGCCGAAGAACGCCGAGGCCGCGGCGGGACCGCCGCGTGACCGGGCCTGCTCGGCCGCGCGCACGAGATCGGAGGCCGCTTCCTCGTCCGGTTCCACTACGCTCAGCGCGCGGTGCCAGGCCCGCCAGTCCGCGTCGATGACGGCGTCGGCGAGCGCACGGTGCGCCGCCCGCCGGTCCTGGTCGGTCGCCGCGTGGTAGACGGACGACCGCAGTCGCGGATCGCAGAACCGGATGCGGTCGGCGAAGACCGCCAGACCCGCCTTCTCGACGGCCCGCGGCGCGGTGTGGAGGGGGAGGCCGGACCGCATCGCGGCCCTCAGGACCAGGGAGGTTTCCCCGGTCGGATCTGCCGCGGCCAAGGTCAGCAGTGTCCGGGCGTCCGCGGTCAGGTCGTCGACCCGCGGGTCGTGGAGTTCCGGTGCGAGCGCGCCGGGCAGGCCGAAGCCGCCCGCCAGGTCGACCGGGGAGAGACCTCGCGTGATGCCGAGCAGTTCCGCCGGGTTGCCGCCGGTCTCGGCGATGATGTGGTCGCGGACCCGCTCGTCCAGCGGCCCCGGCATGGTCGCCGCCAGCAGCGCGCGGGCGTCCGGATCGGGCAGGCCGGTCAGCCGCAGGTCGTCCAGGCCCGTCAACTCGTCGTGGTCCGCGCGGGTACCGAAGACCAGGCCGACCGGGATCTCGCCGAGTCGGCGCGCGACGAATCCGAGGACCCGTGCCGAAGCCCGATCCAGCCACTGGTGATCGTCCACGACGCAGAGCAGCGGGCGTTCGGCGGTGGCCTTGGCGAGCAGGGCGAGAACTGCCAGGCCGATGTGGAACCGGTCAGGCTCAGGGCCGGCGGACAACCCGAACGCCAAGTGCAGCGCCTCCCGCTGCGGCACGGTGAGCGCGTCGGCGAACGGCAGCAGCGGCGCGCAGAGCTGGTGCAGGCCCGCGAACGCCAGCCTCGCCTCGTACTGGTGACCGGTGACCCGCAGGACGCGGCAGCCCGCCGCCTGCTCCGCCGCGTACTCCAGCAGCGTCGTCTTGCCCATTCCCCGCTCGCCGCGCACCGCCAGCGACCGGTTCCCACCCGCCCGGACCGTCTCCACCAGATCGTTGACCACCGCCTGCTCTGGTACGCGGTTCCCAAAACGGGCGATATCCGGCCGTCCGGTGGCAGCGGGCTGCCGAGCCTCCTCCTTGATCATGGGATCAGACTCGCCTGTCAGCGTCCGATGACGCCACGGTCATTCGACCACCGGCTGAGCCACTGTCATATGACTGTCTTCAGACGGTGTCGCCCAGCGCGTTCAGCGCATCGCGCAGGGCCGCCCGGGTGGTGATGCCGAGCTTGGGGAAGATCTGGTAGAGATGCGCGCCGATGGTCCGGTGCGACAGGAACAACCGCTCGCCGATCTGCTTGTTCGTCATGCCCGACGCGGCGAGCCGGGCGATCTCCAGTTCCTGCGGCGTCAGGGGCGACCCGGCGCGCGGTTGCCCGGGCGCGCGCAGCTCCCTGCGGGCCCGGTCCGCCCAGGGGACGGCGCCCAGCCGGGTGAAGCAGTCCAGCGCCGCGGCCAGTTCCGTCCGCGCTCGGGGGGTCCGGCCCAGGCGCTCACCGAGTGCGAGCCTGATCCGGGCGGCCTCGAACGCCCAGCGGTCCGAGCCGGGCGTCGCCAGCGCGCGCTCGAAATGCGCGATTCCCGCCTCCCCGGGCGTGGCCAGGCCCTCAGCGCCCGCCACGAGCATGGCGTACCGGCTCGACAGCCGGTCGATCCGCAGCTCCCGCAAGGTCCGGACATGGGCTTCCGCGGCGCCGTCCCGACCGGTGGCGACTGCCGCTTCCACTAGGTCGTAGACGCCCCAGAGCGCATGCGCGGTGTAGGGGGCGAGGGTCCCGGCGGGGGTGATGGCGACCGCCTGGGCGTAGGCGGCTTCGTAGTCGCCTGCACCCAGGCTGACCAGGGTCTGCGCCTGGAGCGCGAAGATCCGGGCGGAGCCGACGCCGCGCCGCGTCGCCCACCGGATGACCTGCTCGGCGAGTGCGTTGCCCGCGTCGGCCTCGCCCCGGCCGCCGTGCAGCAGCAACTGGTTGAACTGGAAATACCACGTGAAGAACGGATATTCGCCCGCGCACAGCGCCAGCGCCTCGTCGACGAGTTTCTGGTCCTCGGCCCATTCGCCGATGAGGAAACTCTCCATGCACAGATGCATGAGCGCGCCCAGATGACGGCGGACCGCCAGGCCGCCGTCCCGGCCGACGCGGACCAGGTCCCAGAGCAGGTCCTGGATCTCGCCGACCCGGTCGAGGTAGACGCCGGCGGTCGCCCCGCGCACGACGAGCATCGGGTCACTCGAGCGGCGGACGGTGTCGTGGAATGCGTCCAGGTGCTCCAGCGCGGAGTGGCCGGTGCGAGCCGGATCGGGGAAGGAGCGGACGGCGAGCGCGAGCACCGGCGGCGGCGCCGGGCGCAGCCGGTCGATGGCGGCGAAGAACGGGGGCCACAGCTCCGGCCGCCCGCCCCACCAGCACACCAGGTGGAGGGTGTGCAGAAGGTCGATGACGGCGGGATCACCGGCGTCAAGGACCGGGCCCGCCCCCTCCACCGCGCCGACCAGGAGCCGATAGACGGTGTCGATGTTGGCGTCGGAGTTGGTGAGCACGTAGGCGGCCGCCGCCGCCGTGTACAGGGTTTCGCTTCCGGTGCTCTCGGCGCGGCGCAGGAGGTCCGAGGAGTTCAGGATGTCGCCTGTGGCCTCCGCTCCGATGTAGGCGGCCTCGGCCAGGCGCCTGCCGCGGGTGACGGCGTCCGGACTGAGCTCGGCGGCGCGGGTGAGCGCGGCGACCGCGCCGACTGCGTCACCCCGGCGGAGTACCGCGTGGCCGGCGTCCTGGAGGAGGCGGGCGACCTTCTCGTCGGCGTCGATGGCCGCCTCGGCCAGATGCCAGGCGCGGTGCTCGGACTGGTCGGGCAGGACGGAGGCGAGGGCGAGGTGTGCGGCACGGCGCTCGGTGAGCGTCGAGGCCGTGACGGCCGCAGACCTGATCAGCGGATGGTGGAACACCAGCCGCCGGGAGGCCGCGTCGATCCGCACCAGCCGGTCGCGTTCCGCGAACGCCAGCGCGCTCAGCCCGGCGGTCTCCTTCTCCGCCGCCGCGCTGAGCGCCCGGAGGTCGCCGGTGCCGTCGAGGGCCGCCATCAGCAGCAGGCGGCGCGTCGGCTCGGGCAGCGCCGTGACCCGGGCGTGGAAAAGAGCCTTGAGGCGCTCGCTGAGCGGGAGTATCGCGGGCAGTTCCTCCTGCGCGGCGCGCTGCGAGTCGCTCAGCTCCAGCGGCAGTTCCAGCAGGGCCAGCGGGTTGCCGCCGGCCTCGGCGACGATCCGGGCCCGCACCCGCGCGGCGATGGCCGGGTAGCGGGCCGAGATCAGCAGGTTGGCCGAGGCGTCGTCCAGGGGCCGCAACTCGTACTCGGCGAGTCCTCCGTGGCCGAACGGGCTCTCGGCACCCGTCCGCGACGCGGCGAGGAAGCCGATCGTGCCGGCGGGCAGCCTGCGGGCGACCGACCACAGCAGGACGGCGCTGGCCCGGTCCAGCCAGGGCAGGTCGTCGACGAGCAGCAGGACGGGCCGCTCCGCCGCGACCTCGCGCAGCAGGTCGAGCGTGGCGTTGACGAGGTGGAGCCGCTCGGGGGACGGCCCCGTCTGGAAGCCGAGAGCGGTGAGAAGGACCGCACGGTGGGCCGGCGCGAGGTCCTTGACCAGGTCCAGCACCGGAAGGAGCAGCTGGTGAAGTCCGGCGTAGGCGATGTCCGCCTCGAACTCGACGCCGTCGGCGCGCAGGACCCGGGTACCGGCCGCGGTGAGCGTCTCGGCGACGGCGTCCAGGAGCGCGCTCTTGCCGACTCCCGCCGTGCCGATCACATGAAGGCCGGGGTTGCGACCGGCTCCCCCCGAGAAGATCTCGCAGAGGCGGCGCACATCCTCGATGCGGCCGACCATCTGGGATCGGGGGATCATGGTTCGCCTCTCCGGACCGCACGCGGGACCACAGTCGTATGACGGATGTGCGGAGCGACGAAAGGCTCCAGACTCGGAGTCAGGCTACAACGACCCCACAGATCACAACTACCTCACAGATCACCAGGAAACCACCAGCATGCTCTTCGTCACCGCCGGATACGAGGACGGCGCTCCCATCCGGATCGCCTACCGGGATCAGGGGAACGGGCGGCCTGTCGTGCTCGTCCACGGCTATCCGCTCGACAGCAGGACCTGGGACCGCCTGACCCCCGTCCTGCTCGCCGCCGGGCACCGGGTGATCACCTACGATCGCCGCGGATTCGGCGCCTCGACCCGAACGGCGGGGGGCTACGACTACGACGCCTTCGCCGCCGACCTCGCCGCCCTGCTCACCGAACTCGACCTGCGCGACGCGGTCCTCGTCAGCCACGGTTCAGGTTCCGGGGACATCGTCCGTCATCTGCACTCCCTCGGCTGCGGGCGCGCCGCGGGAGCCGCCTTCCTGGCAGGACTGGGACCCCATCTGCTGCTGACCGAGCGGAACCCGCACGGCCTCGGCCTCGGCCGGTTCGACCAGATCATCTCCGACGCGCTCCGCGACTCCGACGCCCATCTCCACGAGATCCGGCGCGACTACTTCAGCGCCATCGAGCACGAGGGAGGGCGGCTGGCCCCCGAGGAGTTCGACGCCTTCCTCACGATCGCCGCGTCCGTCTCGCCTCAGGTGCACAGCGCGATCGTCCCCTCGTGGATCACCGATTTCCGCGGTGACTACGCCGCCCTGACCGTCCCCGTGCTCATCGTCCATGGGACCGACGACCGCCTCCTGCCCCTTCGCGGGACCGCCGTCCCCCTGTACGAACTGCTCCCTCGGGCCCGCTATCTGGAGATCCCCGATGCCCCGCACGGCTTGCACTGGACCCACACCGCCGAACTGGCCACGGCTCTTCTGGGCTTTCTCGCCCGCCTGGACGGCTGAGGCGGGGCCGGGTACCGGATGCGGCCGGGTTCCGAGGCCGCGCCGATCCGGATGGGAGTCCGCTCCGCGCCCGCCCGGCCCGGGTGACGCCGCGGGAGATCCCGGCCGGGGATCTCCCGCGGACCTCCGCACGCGGACGCCGCGTCCGGGACGCGCGGAGGACGTGCGCTACGCGGCCCCGTCCGCCTCGGCCGTGGTCTCCAGGACGAAGCTGCGGACGGCGTCCGCGAACAGCGCCGGCTCCTCCACATGGCCCAGGTGACCGCTGTTCTCCAGGATCAGCAGCCGGGAGCCGGGGATCAGCTCGTGCAGTTCGCGTCCCCAGCGCACGCCGCAGATCACGTCGTGCCGGCCCACGATCACCAGGGCCGGCAGCGTCAGGTCCCTGAGCGCAGCGCGGTCGTTGACGACGTCGGGGGCCAGGTCCTCGTCCAGGCCCGAGATGTAGGTGGCCTGGACCGCGTCCCGGAGCGGGGCGTACCGTGCCTCGTCGCCCCAGAAGTCCGCGAAGTATGAGGGCAGCACGCCCTTGGCCACCGCCTCGGCCTCCTCGTCGCTGGAGATGCGGGACATCGCGTCGAACGCGGCCAGCACACCGGGCAGTCCCGGATGGCCCGAGTGCTCCGCCGCGAACTCCTCTACCATGCGACCCGCCTCCGCGGCGTGTTCGGGGCCGGTGACCGGGGAGCCCTCGTACAGCACGACGCCCGCCAGCCTCTCCGGGCGGTGCAGGGCGTGGTGGGCGGCCACGAACGCGCCGTGCGAGTGCCCCAGCAGATGCACCTTCGGGACGCCGAGCCGGTTGATCAGGATCTCCAGGAACCTGCTGTAGCGCTCCCTCGTGTAACCGTGCGGGTGTGAGGGCAGCCGACTGTCCTCCGCGGTGCCGATGGGCTCGACGTACACCATGGTGAGGTGCTCTTCGAGTGCGGGCATCCGCAGATACTCGTAGAAGATGCCGGGGCCGCCGGAGTGCGCCACGCACACCGGGCCGCTGCCGTGGACGTGGTAGCGCTGGACGAGGCCCGCCAGCCGGTAGGCGTGGGTGCCGGGGGAGAGGGGAGCGGTGTGCGCGATCGACGAGTGCATCGGATCTCCGAAGGGTGTGCTGTTCTGACAGGGAGGGGACGCCTGGCGGACGGATCGGTCCGGTCGGCGACGTGGCGCGCCGGGCCCGGCGGCCCGCCTAGGCCGGGAAGTCGGCGGCGGCGCTGATCAGGGCCCACTTCCGCGTCTCCGCGGCGCGGGCCTCACCGGCCTCCAGGGCCGCGGTCACCGCAGCGGCGCCGAGCAGGAGCCGGCGCGGCGGGGCGTCGTCGTTCACGGCGTCGATGAGGATCTCGGCGGCGCGGACCGGGTCACCGGGCTGGGCGCCGTTGTTCTGCGCCCGGTACCGGTTCATGGCGCCGACCGTCTCCTCGTAGTCGGGGCCCACGGGGTGCAGTTCCATCGACGAGCCCTGCCAATCCGTGCGGAAGGCGCCCGGCTCGACGATGAGGACCTTGACGCCGAACGGGGCGACCTCGCCGGCCAGGACCTCGGAGAAGCCCTCCACGGCGAACTTGGCGCTCTGGTAGGCGCCCATGCCCGGGGTGCCGCCGACCCGGCCGCCGAGGGAGGAGAACTGGACGAACATTCCCGAGCGCTGCCGGCGCAGGACCGGAAGGGCGGCCCGGGTGACGTTGACGACCCCGAAGAAGTTCGCCTCGAACTGCGCGCGGAAGTCGTCCTCCGCCATCTCCTCGATCGGCCCGCTGTTGGCATAGCCGGCGTTGTTCACGACGACGTCGAGTCGGCCGAAGCACGCGACGGCAGACCGGACCGCGTGCCGAGCGGCGGACGCGTCCGTGACGTCCAGTGCGGTCGGCAGGACCCGATCGCCGTAGGCCGAGGCGAGATCGGCCAGCCGCTCCGGACGGCGCGCGGTGGCGACCAGGCGGTCGCCGGCCGCCAGGACCGCTTCGGCGAGGGCACGCCCGAAGCCGCGGGACGCTCCGGTGATCAACCATGTACGGGACATGCTCGGACCTTCGTTCTTCGTCGATGTTCCGGATGGTCCGCCGTGCCCGGGTGGGCGGTGCGGGCCCGAGCACGGCGGAGTGTTGCCGTGTCCCAATGTCGTGGTGCGCCGTGGGACGGACATCTGTCGTTTGACTTGCGGTTTTTCGCGGGGTCGGAGACCATTCCTCACCAAGGGCGCCACGGCCTCGGAGGTACTCGACGGAGTCGATCTGAGCGGATGCCGGATGATCGTCACCGGCGGATCCTCCGGGATCGGAGTCGAGACGGTGCGCGCTCGCGGGGGCGGGGGCCGAAGTCGCGATCGCCACCCGCGACCCCGCCGCCGCGGACCCGCTGGTCAAGGAGTTCCGGCACCGGGACCCGCTCGCCGTGGAAGACCTCCAGGTCGAAGGACGTCATCAGGCCGCCGCCCGAGAGAGTGCGCACCGCCCGCCCGTGGGCCTCGGCGCGCGCGGACCACCATGATCGGAACAGTCCCGCTTGAACCGCACCTCCATACAAGTCGGCGGTTCAAACACCACAACCCCTGAACAGATCAGGTGTTGCAACGACCCCTAGAACCCAAGAGCCGGGGCCCTTGTTCGGCCCAGCGGCCCCGACGAGGCGAAAGGCCGCATCCGCCGTAGAGTTGGCGCGAAGATCCGGCGGAACGGATGGGGGCAGAGGCTGTGATCACGAACTGGGCGGGCAACGTCAGGTACGGCGCGAAGCGGATGCACCGGCCGGGGACAGAGGGGGAGCTGCGGCGGATCGTCGCCGGGGCCGACCGGATCCGGGCGCTGGGCTCGGGGCACTCCTTCAACCTCGTCGCCGATACGTCTGGCGATCTGATCAGGTTGGACTCTCTGCCCGCGACGGTCGAGATCGACCGTGACGCCGCGGCGGTGACCGTCTCGGCCGGGACGCGGTATGCCGAGCTCGCGGCCGCGCTGCACGCCGAGGGGCTCGCGCTGGCGAACATGGCGTCGCTGCCGCACATCTCGGTGGCGGGCTCGGTCGCGACCGGAACGCACGGATCGGGGTGCTCGCTGCCGTCGCTGGCGGCAGCTGTGACGGCGCTCGACCTGGTCGGGCCTTCGGGGGACGTGCTGACGCTCACGCGATCCGATGACCGGTTCCCAGGGGCGGTCGTGGCGCTGGGCGCGCTCGGCGTCGTCGTCAGGCTGACGCTCGAGATCGAGCCCGCCTTCGAGGTGGCGCAGACCGTCCGGCTGGACGTCCCGCTGGAGGAAGCCGCGGACGACTTCGACGCGCTGTTCCACTCCGCGTACAGCGTCAGCCTCTTCACCGACTGGCGGGGAGATGGACGGGTCTGGCTGAAACAGCGACTCGACCGTCCCGGCCCCGGCTGGACGGGCGGCCACGCGGCCGACACCCCGCAGCATCCCATCCCCGGCGTCGCGCCCGGTCCGGCGACGCCCCAGCTGGGAGTGCCGGGGCCCTGGCATGAGCGGCTGCCGCATTTCCGGCCCGAGTTCACCCCGAGCGCCGGCACCGAGCTCCAGTCGGAACTGTTCCTGCCCCGGTCACGCGCCCGCGAGGGCTTCACGATCCTGCGTGAGCTGTCCCCGATCTTCAGCGATCTCCTGCACATCTCCGAAGTGCGGACGATCCGGGCCGACGATCTGTGGCTCAGCCCCTGCTACGAGCGGGACACGGTCGCCTTCCACTTCACCTGGAAACCCGTCGCGGTCGACGCCGCGCTGGCCGCGATCGAGGCCCGCCTCATCCCGCTGGGCGGCCGCCCCCACTGGGGAAAGCTGACGACCCTCGCTCCGCAGCCCGTCGCGGCCCTGCACCCGCGCTCGTCCGACTTCGCAGCCCTGGCCCGCGATCTCGACCCCGACGGCAAGTTCGGCAACGCCCTCACCGAAGCCCTGTTCCACCCCTGAATTCCAGGCCCCCGCACCCGGCCGCCGCCGTCCGCCGACTCCGGCTGTCCCATCAGAGGATGGCCTTCCACCACGACGTTCTCGTCACCACCTCCCACTACGCCGGAGCCCTCCTCTGGACCCGCCGCCTTCCACCGGGCCATCCGGACCGAACGCCCCTGACGGCCTTCACGACCGACGGGACGCTCCTGGCCGGCACCGAGAGCCACCCATGACCTGGGGCGGCGGCAGGTTGATCCACGGGCCGGTGCCGTGCAGGTCGTGCCGCCGGATCCGGGTGGTACCTGGCCCCCGGGGGCCTCGGCACCTTTCACCTGGCCTCGCGCACCCGGCCGCTCGTCCGCTTCGGCCTTCCGCGTTCCCAAGGCTCTGGACACGGCTCCTTACGTCAGCGGGGCGTGATATCCAAGATCCTCCCGAACCCCCCAACGGGAGGACACAAGTGAAGAGAGCAATGGCGATGGTGCTGGGATTCGTCCTGGCCTGCCTCGCGCTCGCACCGGGACAGGCCCTCGCGGCGCCCGGCACCGAGACGCGGATCGTGGATCTCGCGGGCGTCGGCCTGCAGCAGTCGAACCCCCAGCCGTGGATCAGTGGGAAGCTGCGTACCGCTTCCGGTGACCCGGTAGCGGGCGCGCAGGTGCGGATCGAGCATCCCGTCGGTGAGCCGGAGTCGGTGCAGGCGGTCGGGACGACCGGTGCCGACGGCTCTTTCGACATCGGTGACTTCACCGGGCCGGCGCCCTGGCCCGCGACGACGGAGCCGTACGCGTTCGACGGGCGGTACCGGGCGCACTTCGCCGGGACCGAGGAGCATGCGGAGTCCTCGGCCGAGGTGGTCCTGGAGAGCGACAAGCGCGCGACGCGCCTCACCCTCGACACTCCTGCGGCCGGCCCCTATGCCGTGGGCTCGATCCTCACCGTGTCCGGCACCCTTGAGCTGGAGCAGGAGGACGGCACCTGGGCGAGGCCCGCGTCGGCCCAGGTCGGCGTCATCACCAGCGCCTACGGCGGCGGCACGAACAGCGGCTCGGCCCAGGTCGTCGACGGCCGGTTCGCCTACGACCTGACGATCCTGAACGAGGTCGACGAAGGCGCCGGGTCGGACGGCGGCCCGTTCCTGGGCGCCATCTACGACGGAGGGTCCGATAACGACTACCAGCGTGTCGTCTGGGGGCCGCTCCGCCCCGTCGTCTCCGACCGGGTGACGGTCGAGGTGAGCCCGCCCGTCCTGGGCACGAACAGCATGATCAGGGTGCACGCCGAGAGCCCCGACGGCACTCCGCTCGCCGGCCTTCCCGCCGAGGTGTACTCCCTCGAGGGCTCCTACCCGTACCCGCTCTTCGAGGCGAGGGGGACCACCGACGCCAACGGCGACTACACGGCGGAGCCGCGGGTCTGGACGGACACCATCAGGGCCTACCGGGTGGAGGTGCTCGGCACGACCGCCCTCCCCGTCACCGTCCCGGTCCTGGTGACCCATGAGATCTCCCTCGTCGGGGTCACCGCGCCGGCCAAGGCCAAGAAGGGCGAGCCCTTCACCGTCGCCGGAGCCGTCCAGTACGTCGGCATCGACTACGAGCCCGTGCCGTACCCGGGCGCCACCGTCACCCTCGCCTGGTCGGTCGACCGCAGGACCTGGCACGACGCCTCCTCACAGACCGTGGGCCTCGACGGCGCCTTCGCGTTCTCCCCGACCGCCACGCGCAACGCCTACTGGCGGGTCACGGCGGGCGGCGACCAGACGCAGCAGGGCCGGGCCTCCACCCCGGCCGTCCGGATCTTCCGGGTCAAAACGAAGAAGTGACCCTTCCCGCCCTTCTCCCGCGAGGAGGGGAGAAGGGCGGGAAGGCATGAGATCGGCGTTCACCCACAGGCCCGGCGGAACGGGCGGGCGGACACGGTCGAGGGCGCACGGTCCTGCGCCGGGTCGTGCTCGGGACGCCGGGGCCGGGCGCGTTCCGCGTCGTCCCGAGGTCACCCCGCAGGACATCCGCCACACTCTGCGCGTTCTGGCTCCGCACCTCCGGGGTGGACCTGATCGCGATTCAGGAGGTTTCCGTCCGGGTGGGGGCGTCAGGGGCGGGGTCCAGAGGATGAGGCCGGATTCTGCGACTCCGGTGAGGAGGGCGCCGGTGGTGGGGTGGAAGGAGAGGTGGACGACCCTGGAGGGGGGCGGGGGGAGGAGTCGGCCTTCGGGGGTGCCGGAGGGCCAGCGCGGGAGGTCGACCGTGTCGGCGCGGGCCACGGCGAGGGTGTCGCCGGAGGAGGTGAAGGCGAGGGCTCCGGCGCCGGCGAGCGGGAGGCTGGAGAGGGCGGAGCCGGTGGCGGGGCCATAGGAGGTGAGGACGTCGCCGCGAGAGACGGCGATCCGGTCGCCGTCGGGGTGGTGGGCGACGGCCTCGATGGGGCCCGCCAAGGGGAACGGGAGGGGCCGCGCGGTCGTGGCGTGCCAGGATCGGGGCCTGCCTCTGTGCAGGGTGGTGAAGGACGCGCCGTCGGGGGCGAACGCCGCGGATTCGGTCCACCAGTCGCCTCGCGCCGGTCGATCTCCGCGGTCGCCGAGAACCCGGCCCGCCGTCCGTTCCACTGGTCCGTGCCGAACCCGTTCACCTCGACGGCCAGCGGCAGCTGCCGGGTGACGCCGTGCAACGTCAGGTCGCCGTCGATGATCCAGCCGTCGCCGGCCCGGCGGATCCCGGTCGAGCGGTAGTCCATCGTCGGATACTTCTCGACCTCGAGGTAGTCGGCGGTGCGCAGGTGCTCGTCGCGCATCGCGTGGCCGGTGTCGATCGACGTCAGGTCGATCGACGCGGTGGCGGAGGAGTCCAGGAGCTCCTCGCCGGTGATGATCGTGACGTCGAAGGCGGTGAACCGGCCGCGCGTCTTACTGATCATGAGGTGGCGGACGGAGAAGGCGATCTCGGAGTGGACCGGGTCGGCCTTCCAGGTGCCGACCAGGTAGTCGGGGATCGCGACGGTCGCGGGGATGGTGCTCATGTCCTCGTCTCCAAAGGTGTGTGGTGCGTCAGGGCTGGAGGTCGGTCACGCCCTTGCCGGACACGATGTCCAGGGGCACCGAGACCTGGTCGTGGGCGATCAGCCAGATGCCGTCTATCTTCCGCAGGCCGTAGGTGACCCTGACCCACATGCCGGCCGCGGCCGTCCCGGTCTTGAGCGTGCCGCTGAGGCGGGCGAAGGCGTGCCCGAAGGCCACGTCCTCGCCCGCGGTGAGGCTCAGGTCGCGGATCTCGTAGGTCACGGTCTCGAAGAACGCGAACACGTTCGCCCAGTTCCGGGCCTTCGCCGCGATCCCGAGGTGCTGGAGCGGAGGCTCGACGTCGAACGACACGACCTCCGCCGTGTAGACGGCGTTCAGCCCCTCGAGATCCTTGTCCCGGAGCGCTTCAACGATCTTGTCGATCTGCCTGCGGATCTGGGCTTCGTCCGCCTCACGCTGCGTGGGCATCGTCATCGGAGTTTCCCTTCGAGGTAGGCCTTTCGGCTTCCGACACCCGAAAATATGACCTCTGGGCTATCTTGTCTAAGATCGATATTGCTATGCGGTTATGTCATGGGAGTCATGATGGAGCTGAACGCGCTCCGGCAGTTCCTGGTGGTCGCCCGGCTGGAGCACCTCAGCCGGGCCGCCGACGAGCTGCGCATCGCACAGCCGTCGCTGAGCCGCACCATCGCCCGGCTGGAGGGCGAACTGGGCGTGCCGCTGTTCGACCGCAGCGGCCGACTCCGGCTGAACGACACGGGAAGGCTCTTTCGCGACCACGTCGAGCGCGCCCTCGGCGAGCTGGAGGCGGGACGACGTGCCGTCACCGAAGCCGCCGGCCGGGGCCTGGGCGCGGTGCGGCTGGCGTCGGAGACCTTCCTGACCCTCACCGGCCCCCTGTCCGCCTTCAAACGCTCCCACCCCGAGGCCGAGATCGGGCTCCACTGGTCTCCGCCCGAGGACATGGCCCGGCGGCTGCGCGCCCAGGAGATCGATCTGTGCGTCGCCTCCCAGCCGATCAACGCCGAGGGGCTGGAAGCGGTGCGCCTGTTCGAAGAGGAGGTCGGAGCGGCTTTTCCCCACGACCATCCGCTGGCGGGCCGTGCGTCGGTGACCATCGCCGACCTCGCCGACCAGCCGTTCATCACAGCCCGCCACGGGCACTGGCTGCGCAGCCTGCTCGACCGGCTCTTCGCCGCCCACGGCCTCACCCCGAAGATCGTGTGCGAGAGCGACGAGCACAGCGCCATCGCCGACCTCATCAGCGCGGGCCTGGGCATCGGCCTCGTGCCCGCCTTCGCCCGCCGCAGTGCCACCCGCGCCCCGCTCGCCTGGATCCCCGTCGACGACCCCGGCGCCCGCCGTACCGTGACCCTCTACTGGACGGCCGACGGCCATCCGTCCGCCGCCGCCCGCCTGATGCGCACCACCCTCACCGACTGGAACTGGATCACCGGCGAACCCCCCTCCCCGTGACCCCGGTTCCTCGCGTACGGCGCCTGGGCGACGTCGGGCCACCGCCGTCCCCGAGCTGCGGATCGCGACGAGCCGTCTGGGCGAGCTCCACGCGGCCGCGCGGAGCGAGCCGCCTCCCGCGTCGGACGTCACCGCGC
The DNA here is from genome assembly GCF_003751225.1 of Actinocorallia herbida. Classification (NCBI taxonomy): domain Bacteria; kingdom Bacillati; phylum Actinomycetota; class Actinomycetes; order Streptosporangiales; family Thermomonosporaceae; genus Actinocorallia; species Actinocorallia herbida. The sequence goes on along the minus strand of NZ_RJKE01000001.1, from coordinate 5,821,780 downwards.
AGGAGCAGTTCACCGAAGGCTGCTCGAACAGGCCGACGCTGACCGACAGGCTCGCCGGGCGGGTCGGGCCCGTCGTGGTCGGGCCAGGCCGCCAGGTGCCGGATCAGGCGGGTGCGGCCGGGCGGGATGGCGGTGCGGGCCGGACGTCCGCCCGGTGCCCACCGGCCCATGCCCGATCGGTGCGAGCCATTGACAAGGTGAATTTTTATATAAAAACTAGTTTTTGAGATGAGAGACGTCCTGTACCTGGAAGAGATCGAGCAGGCCGAGACCCTGCTCAAGCCGCAGCGCATCGAGGTGCTGCGGCAGCTGGCCGAGCCGCGCAGCTGCACCGAGGTCGCGGAGCGGCTGGACCAGACCCAGCAGCGGGTCTACTACCACGTGCGCAAGCTGGTGGACGCGGGCTTGGCGACCAAGGTCGCCGAGCGGAAGGTCCGCGGCATCCAGGAGGGCGTCTACCAGGCGAGTGCCCGCTCGTACTGGCTGTCGCCGCGGCTGGTCGGCCGGATCGGGCTGCGCCGCACCCGGGACGTGCTGAGCCTGGGTCATCTGCTGGACCTGATGGAAGAGGTCCAGGCCGATGTCGCCGCGCTCGACCCGGCCGCCGGTGAGCTTCCCTCGCTCGGTGTGTCCGGGGAGATCCGGGTACCGGCGGAGCGGCGCCAGGAGTTCTTGACCGACCTGCAGACGGCGCTGCAGGGCCTGTTCACCCGCTACGGCGGCGCCGAAGGCGACGCCTTCAAGCTGGCCGTGGCCTGTTACCCGAAGGAGAGCATCCCCGATGACTGAATCGATGACGTTGCGGGCGCGGGTGTCCGCGCCGCTCAAGACGGTCCGGCACGCCCTGACCGACGCCGCCGAGCTGCGGGTCTGGCTGGCCGAGTTCGCCGAGGTCGACCTGCCGGAACGCTTCGAGTTCTGGGGCCGGCACACGCCCGAGGGCGACGCCCCGCATCAGCGGGTCCTGCACGCCGACGACGGCACGCTGCGGTTCGCGTGGCTGCTGGACGGCGTCGACACGACCGTCGAGATCTCCCTGGCCGAGGAGGGCCCCGACAGCACGATCGTGTCGCTGGCGCAGAGCCACTACTCCATCGAGGAGCAGATGACCGGGTCCAGCATCCGGGGCGTCCTGCAGACGTTCTGGTGCCTGTCCCTGGCCAACCTGGTCGACCATCTCGAGGGCCGCACGCTCAGCGTCAAGGCCGACTTCACCTCCGCGGTCATGCGCGACGAGGTCCTCATCGACGCGCTGCGCGACCAGGTGTACGACTCGCTCATCGACTCGGAGAAGGTCACCGCCTGGTTCGGGTTCCCGATCGGAATCGAGCCGTGGGTCGGCGGCCGCTACTCCATGGGTGGTTTCGAGTCCGGGCACGCCGCGAAGGTCATCGATCTGGAGCCGGGCAGCCGGGTGTCGGTCGACTGGGGTGACGGTCCGGGCATCACCACCTGGGAGCTGGCCGATTCCGACGGCAAGACCCGCCTGACCATCGTGCAGAGCGGGTTCGACGAGCAGAACCCGCCTTACGCCGGCTGGCTGGGCAACGTGTCCGGATTCGCCGAGCTCCGCCGCTACCACGAACTCCCGGACTGGCGGCCGATCTGGCTCGACCCCGCAGCCTGACCCGCACCCCGCCCTCGCCGGGCCCGCCGTCGACCGAAGGCGGGCCCGGCCTCGTCACATGCGGGGCCCTGAGCGGTTGAGGAACCCGCGGACAACCGATGGCGCTGAGGTCGATCATGGCTCTACGAGCCGGTGGTCGGCCGTCTAGGGTGATGGCATGACACGTGGGTTCGAGGTGGTGTGTGAGATCGAGCCGCCGACTCGGCCGGATCTCCGGCGGGTGCGGCACCAGATCGGGGTACTGGACGCCGTCGCGGACGCGTTCTTGATCCCCGACAATCACATCGGGCGGGCGACGGTGTCGAGTGTGGCGGTCGCGCACGAGGTGCAGGCGATGGGAGCGACCGGGATCGCCTGCCTGAACGCCCGCGACCGCAACCTGCTCGGCTTCCAGCGGGACCTGCTGACCGCCGCCGCCTACGGCGTCCAGCGGTTCCTGTTCGTCTACGGCGACAAACCCGCCTCCGGCAACCGCACCGGCGAACTCACCGTCCGGTCGATGCTCGACCAAGCCCGCGCCGCGACCGCCGACCCCGTCTTCGCCGGGCATCCGCGGTTCCAGATCGGTGTCGCCTCCGGCATGCGGCCCCTGCCCGCCTGGAAGCAGCAGGCCGACTTCGTGTTCGCCCAGGTCAGCTACAGCCTCGACGACCTGCTGCGGTGGCGCGAGACCGTCACCATCGACGCACCCGTCTACGCCGGGGTGATGGTCCTGGCCAGCGCGGCCATGGCCCGCAACCTTGCCGCCACCATCCCCGACATCACCATCCCCGACGCACTCGTCCAAGCCGTGGAACACGACCCCGACGCGGGCATCGCCGCCGCATGCGAGCACGTCATGGCCATCCGCGACAGCGGCGCCTTCGACGGCGTCCACCTCGTCCCCGTCAGCCGATACCGCCAGACCGCCGCCCGCCTCGAACCCCTCCTCCGCGAACCTCCCAGAAATCCCCGATGACCTCCGAGGCGCGGACGGGCTTCGCGTCGGGGGTGTCGGCAGACGGTCTCCGAGGTGTTCCGGCTCCGCCGCGACCTCATCGGCATCCACCACGTTCGCAACCGGTGCCGGGCACGCGGCGTCTCCCCGCCGTCGTGTCCGGGCCCCTGCCGAACCTCCACGACCTCGCCGCGAACGACGCCACCACCGCGCTCATCATCAACGTCATCACTCCCGTCGGCCGGTTCCAGCGAGACCTGCAGGTGCTGATCGGACAGGGCGCGCCCACCGCGATCCGCCGGGGACGCTGAGCCGACGAGCATGAAGTGATCGGCGAGGCGGTGCGTCGAGTCGGCTCCGCCTCACCGGCACCCCGTTCATTTCGTGTGACACGTTCCCGACCATGAGAATCGGATACAGCGCATGACAGCTGAGCCCGCTGCGGTCCCGGGTGCTGAGATAGACCGCACTCTTTTCGCCGCGCTGCACGGCGAACTGGTGCCGCACGGATGGCGTGATCCCGCGGAGGCGAGCGAAGACGCCTACAGCCTCTTCTCCAAGAGGTCGCTGGCCATGGGATGGCTCACGGAGGCGCGGGAGGGCGCCGCAAAGATGAGTTGGTGGATGAACGACGCGGATCTGGGCGCGGACTCGGCGTCACGGATTCCGCGGGTCGCCTGGTTTCAGGTGCGGGTGAGCCAGCCGATCTCCTCCGGCCTGCCGCTACCGACGCAAGCCTTCCTGGCCTGTATCGGTGATGTCATGGGCCGGATGGGAACGCTGAACCTGCGGGCGGTTCAACTGCTCCTGCCGGAAGGCCGTCCGGGCGGCCCGGCCGCGGGAGCACCTTTCGGAAACATCGGAGCGCTACTTCAGGCAGCCGACTGGTTCACCGACACCGACCCGCGGAACGAGACAGAGGTACTCGTGACCATGGACAGCGGACAGGACCCGTCGATCCCGGCAGTGGCACCCGGAATGGTGCAGTGGCTTCAAGAATTTCACCAGAACATCTGCGTGTTCGACTCCGTCTCCGTGACGGATGACAGCGAATCGCTCCTGCAGCCCGCCATCGGCGACCATTTCTGGCCCGGCCCTCCCCAGAACCGAGCCGTTTTCCGGTGTGTTCTCGCGGAGTGGTCGCTGGACATCATCGGATGGCTGGCCGCCTTCCTCGCGGAGGCGAGCGTCCAGCACGGCGTCACCACCCCGGTTCTGCTCACCGTCTTGACAAGCTCGGAGAGGTCGTCGTCTCATGCGGGATGTGCGGCCGGCGCCAGAGAGCCGAGCCGGACGACGCGGGCCGTCGAGCCGAGGTCTTCGCCCGAGTGAGGAAGACGAGGGTGACCGTGTCGGCTGGGCGCGACGGACCCGTTCGGCGCGGTTCGGTGCCGAATGGGTCAGGCCTTCCCAGCCGACGACGTCTCCGACGCGCACCGCGGCCTCGTGGAGGCGATCGGCGCCACTTTGCCGGGGAAGGCTCAGATGGGGTCGGGACTGTTCTGTCCTTCTGTTGCCGTGCCGCGCCGAGGCTGGGGAGCCTCGGCGCGGGACGGGGTGCCGGCGGGATCAGGGTGGATGGGATGCGGCGGTGGGAAATGTGCTCTTGTCGGTGATCAGGTGCAGCTGACGATCAGGCCGGTGAGGACGGAGCAGTTGAAGGTGATGGTGTCGTTGGCCGGGTTGGGGTCGTTCGGGGTATTGAAGGTGAAGGTGGCGGTGTAGTTGCCGAGTGCGAGGAGGGAGACGGTGCGGCCGAAGGTGGGGTTGATCGACGCGCCGACGGCAAGGTTGGGGCCCGGGCAGGTTTCGGTGTCGGGTCCGCCGGTGCAGCCGACGCCGGCGCCGCTGGCCAGGAATCCTGACGGGCTGATGGTCTTGGTGACGGTGCGGCCGGTGGCGGTCGCGGTGCCGATGTTCCGCAGGTTCCACTGGAAGACGATCTGCTGGGTGAGCGCGTTGTAGGTCACGCCGATCTTGGTCGCCTGGACGTCGGGCAACGGCTGGGTGACGGTGATGACGGGGCCGGTGGCGGCGCCGGTGGTGGAGCCGCCGGAGGTGTAGAACTGCGCCTTGGGCGTGAACGTGGTCGCGGCGGTGGCGGCGTCGACGGTCAGGGTGAGGGTGTAGGAGAACGCCTGCCCGTTGGTGAGGGCGGGCAGTGCCATCCGGTAGAGGCTGCCGACCTCGGTGCAGGTGACTCCGCCACCGCAGGAGCCGAAGGTCGTGAACGACGTGAGGGCGCCGGGTCCGCCGGTGGAGAAGACGTCGATCCGGGCGCCGGTGTAGTTGCCGTTGGAGGTGCCCGCGACGGTGATCGTGGTCGCGGTGCCCGCGACGACGGTGGTCGGCGCGGCGGTCACGGTGAGCGCGGGGTGGGCGGAAGCGGGCACGGCTACGGCGAGCGCACCGCACAGGGCGAGTGCGAATGCGGCGGCCAGGGCTCTGAACTTCATGGGGGACTTCCTTCTCTTGAAGGGGATGGGGATCGCAGGGGCTCGGCGCCGAGACCGGCCGCCGAAAGTGGTTCCGCGGCGCGGTCTCGGTCACGAAACGTTGCTTCGCGCCACTCTGTGTTGCCGGACGGATTTTCACACGACGCCCGCATGCCCACAAGAGATGAAGAATCCAGAAAATGGAATTTCGTCCGCCAATTTTGGACAATTGCCCGGACATATGGGTGATTGGTGTGGCAGAGCTCCCGCCGTACGGTTTCGGCGCGAGCGCATTCGCTTTCGAGAACGTCGGCCGCCACTCCGTACGACCGGAATCCGTGGGCGGCCGGCGGGTCGGCGGCACAAATCCACGGCCCGGGTCGGCGGGAGGCCGTCCGTGTCGAAAAGCCGTCTCACCGGGGCGGTTACGGTTGCGGGAGATCGGAGCACGTAGCAGCCCGACCGGGTATTCGCGCCGGAGCATGCGAACTTCGCCGTCTGGACATCTCGTTTCAGAGGGTGCTCTGTCCCGCCGGCTCCGCCGTTCGGGGGCGGGTCACAGCCAGTCGTGTTCGCGGGCGTAGCGGGCGGCTTCGTGGCGGGTCCGGGTCTGGGTCTTCTGCATGGCGTTCGACAGGTAGTTGCGGATGGTCCCCTCCGCCAGGTGGAGGCGGGCGGCGGACTCGGCGACGGAGTAGCCGTCGCGGGTGGCGCGCAGGACGTCGATCTCCCTGTCGGTGAGCGGGCAGTCGTCGATGACGGCGAGGGCCGAGACGTCCGGGTCGATCCAGCGCTTGCCCGCGTGCAGGGTCTGGATGACCTCGGTGATGTGGGAGGGGTCGGCGGACTTGCTCACGAAGCCCTGGACGCCGAGTCGCAGCGCCCTGCGCAGGACGCCCGGGCGGGCGTGCCGGGTGAGCATGAGGATCGTCTGGTCCGGGAGCTCGCCGCGGATCTCCGCGACGGCGCCGAGCCCGTCCGTCCCGGGCATCTCCAGGTCGATCACGAGGACGTCCGGCCGGTGCGCCAGCGTGGCCCGGACGGCGGCGGCGCCGTCCTCGGCCTCGGCGAGCACGGTGATGTCGCCTTCGAGCGGCAGCAGTGCCGCGAGGGCCTTGCGCAGCAGGGCTTCGTCGTCGGCGAGCACCACGGTGGTCATCGGGGTCGTCCTTCCTCGCGCCCGGGCGGTCGACGGCCTCCCGGGGGGCTTCCCAGTATTCTCGGCGTTTCCCGGCGGCCGCCAGTGACGCGGCGTCATGGTCTCGCCCGTGGAAACGTCATGCCGGAACGATGACGCTGCGGCACTGACCGGCGGGCCGCGCAGCGGGTGGAATCGACGGCATGTCCACCGAAGCAGTGATCGAAGTCGATCGCCTCCATGTCGCCTACGAAGGCTTCCACGCCGTGCGGGGCCTCTCCTTCCAGGTGCGGCGCGGGGAACTCTACGCGCTCCTCGGCACCAACGGGGCGGGCAAGACCTCGGCCCTGGAGGTCATCGAGGGCCACCGCGCGCCCGCCTCGGGCACCGTCCGGATCTTCGGGCGCGCCCCGCGCGACCGGCGCGCCGTCCGGCCGCGAATGGGGATCATGCTCCAGGAGAGCGGCTTCGCCCCGGACATGACGGTGAAGGAGACCGTCCAGCTCATCGGGAGCCTTTCCGGGCGCGTCGACATCGCCCATCGGGTCGTGGACGTCGTCGGCCTCACCCGCAAGGCCGGGACGAGGGTCTCCCAGCTGTCCGGCGGCGAGAAGCGGCGCCTGGACTTCGCCACCGCGGCCTACGGGTCGCCCGAGCTGCTGATCCTCGACGAGCCGACCACGGGCCTCGACGTGAGCGCCCGCGACGACCTCTGGGAGACGGTGGACCGCCTGCGCGAAGACGGCTCCACCATCGTCCTCACCACCCACTACCTCGAAGAGGCCGAGGAGCGGGCCGACAGGATCGGCCTCATGCACCAGGGCTCCCTGCACCGGGAAGGCACTGTCGCCGAGCTGCGGCGGGCGCTCCCGGCCGAGATCCGCTTCCGGCTGCCGGCCGCGTCCCCGGCCCCTCCCGCGCCCGCGCGCGCGGACGGCGAAGGCGGCTTCCTCATCGAGACCTTCGACCTGCCCGACGACCTCTACGCCCTGCTCCGGTGGGCGCGCGACGCGGGAGTCGAACCGCGCGACCTGGAGGCCGGGCCGACCCGGCTCGACGACGTCTTCCGCTCCCTCGCCGGCCATTAGACCCCGCAGACCCGGAAAGGCCCCGCACATGCTGTCCCTCGCCCGCAGCGAGCTGACCCAGATCCTCCGCAACCGGCTCGTCCTGATCACCGGCTTCCTTCTCCCGACCGTTTCCGCGGCCTTCCTCATCCACCGGCACGAGCTGTTCGCCGATTCCGGCGGCCTCGGCTACATCGCGGCGGTCCTGGTGTTCACCGTGGGAGCCCTCGGGCTCTACTCTTCGGCGGTGACCACGCTGGCGTCCCGCAGGCAGACCCTGTTCCTCAAGCGGCTGCGCTCCACCGCGGCGAGCGACACCGGCATCCTGACCGGGCTGCTGCTCCCGGTCGTCGCCGTCGCGCTGATCCAGGTCACCGCCCTGCTCGCCGTCCTCGCCGTCGTCGCCGACGCCCCGGCCGACCCTCCGCTCCTGGTGGTCGCGGTCCTCGCCGTGCTGGCCATGATGACCGGACTGGGCCTGGCCACGGCCGGGCTCACCACCTCGCCCGAGCACGCCCAGGTCACCACACTGCCCATCGTCCTCGGCACCATCGCCGTCGCCATCTGGGTCGGGATCACCGGAACCGGCGATCTCACCGCGCTCAAGCTGCTGCTCCCCGGCGGAGCCGCCGCCGACCTGGCCGCGGGCGCCTGGAACGGCGGCCTCACCGGAGCCGAGGCGCTGGTCCGGCTGGCCCCGACCCTGGCATGGATCGGTATCGCGGTCACGCTCGCCGTCCGCCTCTTCCGCTGGGAGCCGCGCCGCTGACGACCGGACGGGGCGCGACGGTTACGCGCCGAGAATGGGGACAGGAGCCCGGAAGGGGGTAGGAGAATGGCGTCCGAGCAGGTGGAGGAGACGCAGAGCCGGCTGGTCCACCTCAACCGCGGCCTGGTGTCCGGCTCGATCGCGGCGGTCGGCGCGCTGCTCGTCGCGACCGAGACCAGGTCCGGGCCTGAGGCGCTGCTGCTGGGCGGGGGCCTGGCCGCGACGCTGGTCGTCGTCGACCGGTGGCGCGCGGGCCGCTTCGCCAGGGGCGCGCTCATCGGACTCGTCATCACCGGGCTCGTCTTCCTCGTCGGCGTGCTGGCGGCGGACGCAGCTTCGGCGTCCTACGGCTTCGCCATCGCCGCGACCATCGCCGCCTTCGAACTGCCGCGCCACCGGCGGCCGCTGTTCGCGGGGATCGCGATCTTCGCCGGGGCCGTCATCGCGGTGAAGGTCCTGACGTCGCCCTCCGGGGAAGGGGTGGACACCCTCCTCCGGTACGGCGTCACCTCGCTGTGCGTCGCCGGGGGCGGCTCGGTCCTGGTGATCCTCTCCCACGCGATGAACGACCTCGTCGGGGAGCTGGACAAGGCTCGGGAACGGGAGGCGGAGACCGCCGTCATGCGCGAGCGGGTGCGCTTCGCGGGCGACCTGCACGACATCCAGGGCCACACCCTCCACGTCGTGAAGCTGAAGGTCGCCCTGGCCAAGCGGCTGCTCCGCACGGACCTCGACCGCGCCGCGCACGAACTCGACGAGGTGCACGACCTCGTCGCCGCCACCATCGCCCAGACCAAGGAGCTCGCCTACGCCCAGCGCAGGCTGAACCTCTCGGCCGAGCTGGAGAACGCCAAGAACCTGTTCGAGGCCGCGGGCATCGGCGTCGGCGTCGAGCGCAGGGGCGAGGTCGACCCGCGCGTGGGCGAGGCGCTCGGCCAGGTCCTCCGCGAGACCACCACCAACATCCTGCGCCACGCCGACGCCGCACAGGTCTGGATCACCCTGACCGAGACGGGCATCTCCGTCGCCAACGACGGCGTCCGGCCGGGTGAGGCGCCGCGGCTCAGCGGCCTCGCCACCCTCCGCGACCGCCTCGCCGCCCAGGGCGGCGACCTCACCGTGCACCAGGCGGACGGCGTCTTCTCCACCACCGCCTCCTTCCCGCGCCGAGACGACACCGCGAACGGATGAGCGCGAACTCGGGGACCGAGTTCCCACCGCCGCCTCCAACCGCAAGGAGGAACAAGAGCTCGGCATGCTGTGCCTGCAGATCCTGCAGTCCTGCCTCGGCTACATCGACACCCTCATGATCCAGGACACCCTCGCCCTCACCGAATGGCAGGACGCCCTCACCGACGCCGACCGGCGCGGCCTGACCCTCGTGTTCCACACCGACTGGACCCCGTGCGGCGAGATCCAACTCGACCTCCACAAGCGCCTGACCCTCGGCATTATCGACGGCGAGGAGCCGGCCGTCGCGCCAGAGACCGCAGCGGTCGCCGCGTTTCCCGGGGATCTTGGGAATTCCACCGAATGCGGGCAGTGGCCGTCATACTCTCCCGAAGTGATCTGTCGGAGGTGTCCGGGTATGCGGGGCAGAGTGGTGATCGCCGCGGTGCTGGGCGCGGTCATGCTGGCGGGTGTGAGCGTGCTCGCGGTGGTGCGGCCGTCCTGGCTCGGGGGGACCATCGTGGAGATCCCGGAGGCGGGCGGATGCCCGCGGGAGGGCTGGAAGGCGGAGCCGGTCGCCGATGGGGGCGGCCCGCTGGTCGAAGGTCGGCCCGAGACGGTGCGGCTCTGCTCCTACACCGAGGTCGGCGAAGGCGGTGGCGGTCCGCCGGTCGGAACGCTGCACGGTGTGTGGGCCGACCGGCTGGTGGAGGAACTGAACGGCCTGCCGAGATCGGACTTCGGCAGTGATGGCGAATTCCTATGCGCCGGAGTCGGCGCACCGTATCCGACCCTGGTGCTGACGTCCCCCGGACGGCCATCGCGGGTGATCGGCATCGATCTCGGCGGGTGCGGCGGGGTGTCGAACGGAAAGAGTGTCCGCGCCCATCCGCATAAGGCGCTGAACATGTTCCTGCGGCTCTACAGGGAACAGCGTGTCGCAGAGTCCTCGCCTTCGGACAAGCAGCCGGCCGCCTGCACGAAGGAGCTGCCCCGCGACGAGGCAGGAATAGCGGACGTGCTCTCCGAAGAGACCGTCGGACTTCCTGAGTACCAGAGGTATCAGCCGGGGGAGTTCGCCGCCGTGACGTTCTGCCGCTACCGCGGGTCGGGTGAGCGGCTCGCCCTTGTCGCGTCGGAGAAGGATCGCGGTGACCAAAGCTCCCTCCGCGAGATCCTGTCCCGGTCCGGCGTGAGCCCGTCCGCGATGCGGGACTGGGAACTCGAGCGCGAGTGCCTGGACCGCGGGCGGTTCAGCGGCCTCGATGTGCTGCGCCTGCGAGAGACGACCGGCATGCTGTACGACATCGCGTTCGTCCGCCTCCCCTGCACCGCCACGGTCTCCCCGCTCCAGACCATAGGACTCGAGTTCGATCCGGACCTGAGAACCCTCATCGACGACCGCTTCCACGACTGACTCCGCCGGTCCTCGCAAGCGAGAACACCGGGGGCCAGGAAGCTACTCGGCCGGGGGCGGGGCGCTGCGGGCGCGGTGGACGCAGACGCGGCCACGGCCGCCCGACTGCTGGAGGACAGCTTCGGCCGGGACGTTTCGGTCAACAATGCCGGGGCCACCGGAGGAACGGCACAGGAACCGACCAAGGCCGAACCGGCGACCGTCCGGACGGCCGTGGAGGTCAACGTGATCGGCGTCGTCCGCGTCACCGACGCGATGCTTTCGCTGCTGCGCCGTTCGCGCGGGGATCGTGAATGTCTCCAGCACCGTGGGTTCCCTGACCCGGCAGAGCGCCTAGGGGAAGCTCACGCCCTGTGTACAGCAGCTCGCCGGACACCGTGTACCCACCGACCGCCACGGGATGCGGAGCCACCGACCAGCCGCGGGCGCCTGAGGTCGATGAGCCATGTCGGTGATCCTGGTTCCCTAGAGAACCTCCAACTGCGATTTCCAGCATCCGTCGCCGTACCGATACGAAGGATCTCGCAGGCTCAGTGCGGCCTTGAAACCGTCTTTGCGACCAGCGAGGCTCGACGGGTTGGAGCCGCACGCCAAGTGGTCGGCTCCGGAAGTCCTTCGGGGGTTGACCGGAGCACCGACGAGCACGTCATCGGGGTGGCCGGTGCTGGAAGATCGCTGTCCTCCCGGATGTTGCCCCAGATATGAAGATCAGCGAAGCCTCCCGAGTGAGCGGTGTGAGTGCGAGATCCTTGCGGCACTACGAGGACGAGGGTTTGATCGCCTCTGGTCGCTGCAGTAACGGGTTCCGCGACTACTGCCAGTCCACGATCGATCGGGTGTTCGTCATCCGCTCGCTGCGGGAGTCCGGACTGCCTGTGCGGTTGATCCGGGAAGTTCTGCCTCATCTGACTGATGAACCCGATGCCGGCACGGACATGGTGTGCGCGGAATTCCTGCACGAGGTGCAGAGCTACCGCGATCGGCTGGCGGCACGCATCGCCGTTCTCAGTGACCAGCAGGCGGCACTCGACACCTACCTTCGCGAGGCCCGTCGCACTGACCCATGACAGCTGCTTGACCTTGACGTATGTGTCAACGTCCTACGTTCGCCCCATGGAGATCTACGAGCAGCAGACCGTACGAGCACTGATCCAGGCCTCGCACCGGGGACCGGAGGACCTGACCCTTGCGACCGACCAGCGCCGTCCCGCTCCAGGGTCTGGGGAGTACCTGATCCGCGTCGGTGCCGCCGGGGTCAACTTCGCGGACGTCACGCAGACACACGGAACGTACGCAGGCGGCCCGCAGGCACCGTACGTGGCAGGTTTCGAAGCCGCCGGCGAGATCGTGGGTGTCGGCCCGGACGTCGAGAGCCCGCTTCCGCTCGGCACCCATGTCGTCGGAGCCGGCCCGGGCGCCTTCGCGCAGTACATGACGATGCCGGCCGCGGGTGTCCTTCCCGTGCCGTCCGGCTGGAGCGACGCCGAATCTCTCGGCCTGGTGCTGAACTGGGCCACCGCCCTGGCGGCGCTGAAGCCGTTGGGCGAGATCAAGACCGGTGACGTGGTGCTCGTTCACGCCGCGGCCGGCGGCGTGGGGCAGGCCGCGGTCCGTCTCGCCCGCCACTACGGTGCCCGCGTCATCGCCACCGCGTCCCCGGCCAAGCACACCACCGTCAAGTCACTTGGCGCCGACGAGATCCTGGACAGCCGACACCCCGATCTGGCCGCGGAAATCACCCGCCTGACCGGCGGAGTCGACCTGGTCCTGGAATCGGTGGGCAAGGCCACCTTCGAGACCAGCCTGGCGGTCACCAAACCCTTCACCGGACGCGTCGTCGTGTTCGGCGCCGCCTCGGGCCACGCCACACTGACCACGCACGACCTGGTCTTCACCCACCACATCCAGATCAAGGGCCTGCACATCGGTGCGCTGGCGGCCACAGCCCCGTCGCTCTATCAGTCGCTGCTCGTCGAGATCGAGGCGCTCATCGCCCAAGGCGTGTACCCGCCCGGCACTCCCCAGGTTCACCCCCTGGCCGAAGGTCCCGAGGTGCTGCGGCAACTCGAAGCCGGCCAGACCAGCGGCAAGCACGCCCTCGATCCCTGGCGCTAATCGGTCGGCTCCAGGGTGGGCAGCGGCCCTGGCCGCCGCCCACCCTGATGTGCCGCACACAGTCCCCGGAAGATGGGCCGCCCTCCGTCCATGCCCGCGTGTTCCGCCGTGCCCGTGGAACCTTCGGGGCGGCTCAGTTCGCGTGTGTGGCTGGTTGAGGGACCTTTCTCCGGTCGTGGGACGTGTGTGATCGTGCGCGGCCACTATTGATCCGGATTCGTGTGGTTTGCGGCGGCATGGCTGGCCGCTTTGCGAGAGAGCCGGATGTCGCGTGGCGCGTGTGCTGGACGAGGACGAGCTCGTTGGGAACCGGACGTTGGTCGGGGACGAGCTGGATCAGCTGTCCGGCCGGCGGGGCGTGACGAAGCTCGGGTTCGCGCTGTTGCTGCGGTTCTACGCGCTGAACGGCCGGTTCCCGGCGGGCCGTGCCGAACTTCCCGATCAGGCGGCGCCCATCGGGGCCTCGGCGGCCTTGCCGGTGTCGTCGGCGCCGCAGCCCGAGACGAGCGCGAGGGCCAGGGCGGTGCCGGCGAGGATGGTGAGACGCTCCATTCTGGTTCTCCTTGGTCGGTTGAGCGTGGTGTGACGGTGACGACGGACATGTGCCAGCCGGTCGCGCCGTCGGGGAAGGGCTCGGAGCGCAGCCGAGGCTGGAGCGCGCCGGTCGCGTCCGTGACCCTGGCCTGGATGCGGTGGGTGCCCGGGGAGGCGTCCCAGTCCAGGGACCATTGGCGCCAGGTGTCGGTGCCGGGAACGTCGGCGAGCCGCGCGGTGCGCCAGGCGGTCCCGGTTCGGCGTGATGAACGGCGACAGGCCCTCCAGGCGCAGATCCGCACCCGCCGGGATCGGCGCGGGCAGCACCGGCCGGGGCAGCGCCACCGTCCCGCGCGCGGCCTCCACGCTCCTGCCCGCCCGCAGCAGGCCCGCCAGCCACCCATGCCCGCGGCGAGCGCCAGTGCGCCGCCCGACACCAGCACGAACCGCCGCCCTACCAGACCGCTCCCTGGCACTTCGGCACCATCCCGGCCGGTGACCGAGCCGTCCTTCGGTGGTACGGCCGCGGCGCGCAGCGTGAGCAGGACACCGGCCCCCACCAAGGCGCCCACGAAGGTGGGAGGCACGTCCCACGCAGAGGCACCGGGACGCGTCGCGCACGCGATCACGCCCACGATGGCGAAAGCGGCCAGGGCGCACACGCCGAGGCGGGGCCGGCGCCGGGCCGCCAGCCCGACGAGAACCGACGCGACCGCGATCACCAGGGCGATCCCGGCGAGCAGGACCGCCGCCGCGACGGCCACAACACCGCCGAGCGCACCACTCCATAGGGCCCCTGCTTCGTTCACACCCTCTGTTCGGAGCACGTGACGTCTCGGATTGGCCACCCACGGAAATCCTTCGGGAACTCGGCAGGCCCGCCTTTGGAGCAGCAAAGAAACGGCTGCCCGCGCGAGTACACGATCGCGGCGATGCGCCATGACACCCGCGTTACCAGGGCGATCTCCACGCAGGAGACTTTGACATTCCACGGTCTGGGAGGCGTCGGGCACCGGGACGCTCGGGGCTACCGTCGTGGCATGCATGTTCTGGTGACGGGTGGTGCGGGATTCGTCGGATCGGCCGTCGTCGCCCGGCTGGTGGAACGGGGACACAGGGTCCGCGTGCTGGACGCTCTCCTGCCGGCCGTGCATCCGGAGACGACCTGCGGCCCGCCCGGTGCCGAGTTCCGGCTCGGGGACGTCCGGGACGCCACCGTTGTCGAGTCGGCCCTGGACGGCGTCGACGTGGTGTGCCACCAGGCCGCGATGGTCGGGCTCGGCCTGGATCTGGAGGACGCGCCCGACTACGTCGGCTGCAACGACCTCGGCACGGCGGTGCTCCTGTCGGCGATGGCGAGAAAGAGGGTCACCGATCTCGTCCTGGCCGGATCGATGGTCGTCTACGGAGAGGGCCGGTACCTGTGCTCCCGGCACGGCGCGGTCGCGCCGGGACCGAGGGCCCGCGCCGATCTCGACGCGGGCCGGTTCGAGCCGCCGTGCCCGCACTGCGGCAGGCCCCTGATATCCGCTCTGGTCGGGGAGGACGCCCCACTCGACCCACGGAACGTCTATGCCGCCTCGAAGGTCGCGCAGGAGCATCTGGCTGCGGCATGGGCACGGGCTTCGGGAGGGCGGGCGCTGGTGTTGCGATACCACAACGTGTACGGGCCGGGGATGCCGAAGGACACGCCGTACGCGGGCGTCGCGTCGCTGTTCCGGTCCGCGCTCGCGCGCGGTGAGGCGCCGAGGGTGTTCGAGGACGGGGCGCAGCGCCGCGACTTCGTGCACGTCACCGATGTCGCGGGCGCGAACATGGCGGCCATCGACGCGGTCGGGGAGTTGCCCGAGGGATCGGTCCGGCGCTACAACGTCGGAAGCGGCACCGTGCGCACCATCGGGGAGATGGCCGCGGCGCTCGCCGGCGCCTGGGGCGGGCCGGCGCCTGTGGTGACGGGTGAGTACCGGCTGGGCGACGTCCGGCACATCACCGCGGACTCGGCCCGGCTCCGGCGCGAGCTGGGGTGGCGCGCGCGGACTCCGTTCGAAGAGGGCGTCCGCGCGTTCGCGCGGGAACCCCTGCGCGGTGAGTGACCGCCTGGACCGCGGAGCCCCGGCGCGGGCGGGGACCTCGGCCCCGCTTCCGGCGATCACGATCAGACCCTTTCCTTCCCGAAACCGTGCTCTATCGAATGGAAGGGCGGGTAGGGCGTAGCCCGCCGACGGGGCTCCGTGGCGGCTTCCGGACCGGCCCTTGGCGATCTCGTCTATAGCGTGAGACGTATGAGCGTCGACGTGGTGCTGCCCTGCCTGGACGAGGCGGACGCTCTGCCGTGGGTACTGGCGCGTGTCCCCGCGGGCTGGCGGGCGATCGTGGTGGACAACGGTTCGACCGACGGCTCCGCGGCGATCGCCCGGCGGCTCGGTGCGCACGTGGTCCATGAACCCCGGCGCGGATTCGGAGCGGCCTGCCACGCCGGCCTCCTGGCCGCCACCGCCGAGATCGTCTGCTTCCTGGACTGCGACGGGTCACTGGACCCCGCCCAGCTGGACCGGGTCGTCGGGCCGGTCGCGCGGGACGAGGCCGATCTCGTCCTGGCCTGGCGGCAGCCCGTCTCACGCGGCGCGTGGCCGGTGCACGCCCGGCTCGCCAACGCGGAGCTCGCTCGGCGTCTGCGCGCCCGGACGGGGGCGCCCCTGCACGATCTCGGCCCGATGCGCGCGGCCCGCCGCGCCCGCCTGCTCGCGCTCGGCCTGGGCGACCGGCGGTCGGGCTATCCGCTGGAGATGGTCTTGGCCGCTTCCGCCGCAGGAATGCGGATCGCCGAGACCTCGGTCGACTACCGTCCCCGCAAAGGCAGGTCGAAGGTCACCGGTACGCTGCGCGGCACCCGCCAGGCCGTCACCGACATGCGCACGGTCCTGGCCGCGCCCCTTCCCACCCTGCTGGTCATCGCCAAGGAACCCCGGCCCGGACGGGTGAAGACCCGCCTGACGCCTCCATACACGCCCGAGCAGGCGGCCACTCTGGCCGAGGCCGCCCTCTCCGACACCCTCTCCGTCCTCGGCACGGTGCCGGCGGGTCGCCGGATCCTGGTGCTCGACGGCAGGCCGGGCCCCTGGACGCCGCCAGACTGGCAGGTGGCCACGCAGTCTTCCGGAAGCCTCGACATGCGGCTGGCCGCGGCGTTCGACGCCGCGGCCGACGGAGCTCCTGCCCTCCTGGTCGGCATGGACACCCCGCAGATCCGCGGCGAGGACATCGCGGCACCGCTGGCCCCGGCGGCCCGGCGCGGGGCGGATGCCTGGTTCGGGCCCGCCGAGGACGGCGGCTTCTGGGCCCTCGGCCTTGCCGACCCCCGCGCGGCCCCACCGCTGCTGCTGGGCATTCCCATGTCGACCTGCCGGACGGGCGCGATCCTGCTGGACCGGATGACGGCGGCCGGTCTGCGTGTGCGCCGCCTACCGGTGCTCACCGACGTCGACACCGCGCGGACCGCGGCGGCTGTGGCCCGGACGGCTCCCGAGACCCACTTCGCCGCCCGCTGGCGTGAGTTCGCCGGTGTCACGCGATGAGCGGACGCGCGGCGCTTCCTGCGTGGTCCGGTGACGACCCGTTCACCGCGGCCGTCGCCTCGGGCACGGAACCGTTGTGGCTGCGCGAGCAAAGCGGCCGAACCCACCCGCTGGACGTCGCACGGTGGTTCGGCCCGGCCGAGTCGGCGGATCTGGGGCTGCTGGAGCGCTCGCGCGACGAGGGAGGCCCTGCCCTGGACGTCGGGTGCGGCCCCGGTCGGCTCGTCGCCGCGCTGCTCGCCCTCGGTGTCCCTGCGCTGGGCGTCGACATCGCCTCGGCGGCGGTCGCGCTGGCCCGGGCCCGGGGCGGCGCGGCGGTGCGCCGGTCGGTCTTCGATCCGCTGCCCGCCGAGGGGCGCTGGGCCTCGGTCCTGCTCGCGGATGGCAACATCGGCATCGGCGGAGATCCGTCGCGGTTGATCCGCCGGGTCGCCGATCTGCTGGCCCCCGGCGGGCTCCTGCTCGCCGAGGTGGAGGCCGATGACGTCGACGAATGCCTCACGGTCCAGGTCGAGGACGGCACCGGGCGGTGCGGCCCGACCTTCGCCTGGGCTCGGCTCGGCCCGGACGCGGCGGCCCGCCACGCAGCAGCCTGCGGTCTCACCGAAGTGGAGCGCTGGTCGATCCATGGGCGATGCTTCGCCGCCTTCCGGTCCTGACCGCCTGGCCCGCCGCGACCACGACGGCCGCGGTCCCGAAGACGACGCCGTGGGGCCAGCCGGAGTGAAGGTAGGAGATCTGCGCCGCCACCGGCACGGCCAGCCATTCCCAGCGGCCGTCGAGGACGACGAGCGCGACGATGAGCAGTCCGTACCAGGGATAGGACGGCGTCAACGCCAGCAGCGCGACGCCGGAGACCAGAAGCGCCCCTCGCCAGGGACGCCTGTCGTCGCCGCTCCGCAGCACGTACAGGACGGCCGCTGCCACGACGACTACGGCCGCGCCCGCGGCGAACCTGTCCGGCACGACCAAGCGGATCAGCGCGAATCGGGCCGAAGCCTCCGAGTCGTACCCTTCCTCCGCAAGGTAGCCCCCGAGATATCCGAGCACGCCCTTACCCGACATCAGCGCGTAAGGCAGGTAGACGAGCGCGCAGACGGCCGCCGCCGTCCCGGGCACGACGAGGTCTCCGGGCCGGGGCCTGCGGGCCAGGACGCCCGACATCGCCCCGGGGACCGCCAGGGCGGGCAGGATCTTCGTGGCGATGGCCGCGCCGAGCAGGGCCCCACCCGCCGCCCGGCGGCCACGGGCCGTCGCGGCGAGGCCTGCGACGGCGAGCAGAGCGCCCAGCACGTCGACGTGCGCGTCGTTCACAGCCCACAGCGCCACACCCGGGAACCAGCCCCACAGAGCCGCCTGCCAGCGCCGATCCGGTGGCAGCAGCCGAAGCAGCAGAACGCACAGGACGAGCGCCGACACCGCACCGCCCAGCTGTGCCGCGCGCACGCCGAACCGCCCGCCGAGCCCGTACAGCACAACGAAATAGCCCTGGGCGACGGGCGGGTAGATCGTCGGCACGGACGGCCGGTTCACATGACTGCAGAAGCCGGGCCGGGCACGGCGCAGGTCCCAGCCCTCGCATGCCGGGCCGGGCGGGAACAGTTCGGGGGCCCGCGCGCGAAGCGCCGCCAGCCTCGGGTCGTCCGGAGGGTGGGCGTACGGCGACAGACCCGCGACCTGGACCCGGCCGTCCCACAGATACCGGTAGGCGTCGTCGCTGGTCCGCGGCGGCCGGAGCAGGCCCGTCGCCAGAACCGCGAGGCAGCCGACGAGGACGGCCGCGGTGACGAGCCCCGGCCGCACCCGCCGCAACGCCGCGACAGAACAGCCGAAGAGCACGAGGTCGACCGGATACCACAGGTCGAGCGGGCCCGAGTGCCCGAGCGTCCCGCCGCCGGTGACGGTCCGGGCGAGCGCGAGCACGAGAGCGGCCACCAACACCGGCACGACGGCCACGGCACGCCGGTCTGGAGCGCTCACCCGGCCAGCCTGCCAGCGACCCGGCCCGGGATCCACGATCATGGGTGGCTCTTGGCACTTCACGGGAACGCCATTTCACTTCTGTGCACCGCCGCGGTGATCCGATGAGAACGTGAGGATTCCCACGCCGCCCACCGCGCTGCGCCGCGGTCCGCTGCGCGAGGGCGCGTTCCCGTCCCCGCTGCACGAGCCGCGCACCGCCGTCGCCATCGGTCGCTGGCTCGGCGCGGCGCTCGTGGTCTGCCTGGTCACCGGGCTGATCAGCCACGCCCTGCAGGACTGGCACCTGCCCTTTCCCAGCCGTCCGGTCAACGGCTATCGCTTCACCCAGGGCCTTCACGTGATCAGCGGGACGGCGATGATCCCGCTGCTCGGCGCGAAGCTCTGGACGGTCTACCCGCGGCTGTTCGCGTGGCCGCCCGTGCAGGGCGTACTGCACGGTCTGGAGCGCGCCGGCATCGCGCTCCTGGTGTCCGCGGTGCTGCTGGAGTTGTGCACCGGCCTGGTGAACGCCGTGCAGTGGTACCCGTGGCCGTTCCCGTTCCGGCAGACGCACTTCTGGCTCGCCTGGATCGCGGCGGGCGGCCTGCTCGTCCACCTCGCCGCGAAAGCGCCGCTCATCGCGGCGAACTGGTGGCGCGCACGGGTTCCCGCCGTGCCCGCCCGGCGCGGCTTCCTGTTCAGCGTGGCGGCCGCGACCGGCCTGGTGACCGCGGTGACCGCCGGCCAGACGGTGCCGTGGCTGCGGCGGCTCGTCCTGCTGGCGCCGCGCCGCCCCGACATCGGGCCGCAGGGCCTGCCGGTCAACAAGACCGCCGCGCAGGCCGGAACGACGACGACCCCGGCGGACTGGCGGCTGTCCGTCGACGGGCCGCGCCCGTTCGCCCTGGACCTCGCCGAACTCGCCGCGCTTCCCCAGCGCACCGTCCGGCTGCCGATCTCGTGCGTCGAGGGATGGAGCGCGATGGCCACGTGGACCGGCATCCGCCTCTCCGACCTCCTCGACCGGGCCGGCATCGCCCACGACGCCACGGTGCGCGTCACCTCTCGGGAGCAGCAGGGCGACTACCGCGTCACCGAGATGGCCGCCACGTACGCGCGCGACCCGCTGACCCTGCTCGCGCTGCGCGTCAACGGCGAGATCCTCGCACCCGACCACGGCCACCCGGCCCGGATCATCGCGCCGAACCGGCCCGGCGTGCTCCAGACCAAATGGGTCGACCGGCTGGAAGGGCTGTGATGCGCGGGATCAGGATCGCCCTGCTCATTGCTGGACTCGCCGCCATCGTCTTCGGCTCCTTCGGCCTGCTCCTCGATCCGATCATCGACGTGTGGGGCGTCCTCGCCTGGGCGATCGGAGCGGTCGTCGTCCACGACGGCATGTGGATGCCGTTCACCGCCCTGGTCGGCGCGGTGGTCGCCCGCGACACGGCCGTCCGATACGGCATGGTCGTGGCGGCGGCGCTGACCGCCGTCGCCCTGCCCGTCGTGCTGCGAGAAGGCGACGACCACGGCAACGGCTCGCTGCTGCCGCTGCCCTACACGCGGAACCTCGCGGCACTGCTCGCCTGCTGCGCCGCGGCGGTCGCCGCAGTGGAACTCCTCAGACGCCTTCGAGCCCGTCGAGCGCGTGCGAGCAGACGCAGTCCCTGACCTCCGGCAGGAGCACGACCGCCGCCACCAGGACGTCCCGCATCCGCCCGACGTTCCGGCCGAAGGCCGCGAACACCTCAGCCTGGGTGACGCCCTCACCGTGCTCGACCCCGGCGTCGAGATCGGTGACCAGATTGACCGATGTGTAGCACAGGCCCAGTTCACGGGCCAGGACGGCCTCCGGGTGCCCGGTCATCCCGACGACGGACCAGCCGCTGGCGGCGAACCACCGCGACTCGGCGCGCGTGGAGAACCGCGGACCCTCGATGACCACCATCGTGCCTCCGTCGACCGCCTCCCACGCCGCGCCACGCGCGGCGGACAGCACCGCTTCCCGGCCGGCCGGGCAATAGGGGTCGGCCATCGACACGTGCGAGACCGGCGGAACCGTCCCATCCGAAAGGGGCAGCCCGTCGTAGAAGGTCTGCACGCGGCCGCTCGTCCGGTCGACGAGCTGGTCCGGCACTACCAGCGTGCCGCCGCCGAACTCGGCGCGCAGCCCGCCGACCGCGCACGGGCCCAGCACCTGCGACACGCCCAGCGACCGCAGCGCCCAAAGGTTGGCCCGGTAGTTGATCCGGTGCGGCGGCACCCCATGCTCCCTACCGTGCCGCGGCAGGAACGCCACACCCCGGCCGCCGACCTCCCCGATCGCCACCATGTCGCTCGGCGGCCCGTAGGGCGTCTCCACGACCATCTCTTCCACGCCGTCCATCAGCCCGTACAACCCCGAACCGCCGATGACCCCGACCTCGGCCCGCATCGCACCCCTCTCATGGACCCCCCCGAAGGAGGCACACTAAAGTCCACGTACATCAGCGCCGCCCAGGCGGACTCGCGAAGAACGGGCATCCATGGCCGCATTCTGAACCGGTGATGACCGTCCGGACCAGTTACCCCGGCCCGACGGGCGGTTCCGGGATCTCCACCGGGCTTCTGGGGTGGACGTCCGCGACTGCATCCCGGCGCGTATCTCCCGCCGCTGATAGGTCCCGAACGTGTTGATCGACACGTCCAGGCCGACCCCGTCACGAACGCCGCCGTAACAAGGACGAGCAGGGGCGAGTGCAGTGCCGGCGTGGCCAACGGGGGGTGCCTCACTCCAACCGGTCAAACCATGTCCAGTGCAGGAAACCGGGACAGGCTTCCGTGCTCCTACCCGGTCAGAGGGCGACCGCGTAGGTGGTGGTGTCGGTGTAGATGTGCTTGTTGTTGCCGGCGAACACGTAGGACATCTGGCGGGTGCCGGCGGCGACGGGCCACGGATGCGGGGGAGGAGCCGGTGCCGCCGTCCGGGGACTCCCAGGCGTTCCAGGTGCCGTCGTCGTTGAGGTAGGTCTGGTAGAACTTCCCGTCCAGGCCGGTGATGATCACGCTGGGGGTGCCGAGGGAGTTGACGGCGGCGGCCGGTCCGCACTTGGTCTGGCCGCCCGGGATCTTGGTCCAGGACGTCGCCCAGGCGCCGCCGGTCTTCTTGTTGACGTAGACGGCCTGGTCCTGGCCGACGACGAAGGCGTACAGGGTGCCGTCGGTGGTGAGGACGGCGGCGGGCGGCAGGGTGGTAAGCATGCCACCGGGGATCTCGGTCCAGCTCATGGGGGACTCCTTCTTGCCGAGGTGTCGCGTTGCGGTCAGAGTGCGGTGAAGGTCCAGGTGTCGGTGCCGTTGAGTTCGGTGAGGCCGGTGGTGGTGCAGGCCGTCAGGTCGAGGTTGGCGAAGGTGATGGTCTGGGTGACGGAGGCGCCCGCGAGGGTGCCGGTGGAGATGGTGCCGGTGGAGGTGCCGACTTTGGTGCCGTTGATGTTGGAGAAGCTGTTGGTGTAGTTCCAGGTGCTGGTGGTGGAGTCGTTCCAGTGCAGGGTCTCGGTGCCGGATCCGCCGCCGAAGAAGGTGGTGCAGGACTGGGTGGCGGTGCCGGAGAACGGGCCGGAGAAGCTGGTCAGACCGGGGTGGGTGAGGCTGAGGCAGGTCGTTGCTTCATCGGAGCCGCTGACGGCGACGGTCTGGCTGGTGTTGGTGATGCCGGGCGAGAACGCGACGGTGGTCGTCCCGACGCAGTTCACCAGGGTGAGCGCGGCGGCGGGACTCGCCACGGCGACCACCGCCGCTCCCACCAGGACCAGTGCGGACAGTCCGGCAGAGATGCTCTTCATGGAGATCTCCCTTCAGGAATGGACCGGGAACTCAGGGGGTGTGGTGGCCGGCGCGGCGGCGGAGCTCCTTCTTGTCGGGCTTGCCGGCGTCGGTGAGGGGGATCGCGTCTGTGAGGTCGACGTGGTCGGGTTCGTACATGGGGCCGCGGCCGTCGCGGATCAGGGCGCGCAGGTCGTCGGCCGTGGTGGAGGAACCGGGAGCGAGCACGACCGTGATGTGGACGCGTTCGATGCCGTCCTCGCCGCGGACGCCGTAGACGGCGCTGTGCCGGACATCGTGGTGGGTGGAGAGGAATTCCTCGAGTTCGGTGGTGTACACATGGCCGCCGACGACGGCGATCATGTCCTTGGCCCGGTCGACGACGGTGAGGTAGCCGCCCGCGTCGAGGCGGCCGAGGTCGCCGGTGAGGATCCAGCCGTCGACGAGGGTGGTGGCGGTGAGCTCGGGGTCCTTCCAGTAGCCCTCCATCATCTGGGGTCCGCGCGCGCAGATCTCGCCGACCTCGCCGGACGGCAGCGGCTTGCCGTCGGTGTCGCGGATCTCGACCTTGACGCCGGGCACGAGGCGTCCGGCGGTGCGCAGGACGTCGAGATCGTCGGGGTCGTGCTCGGCGGCGGGCAGCACGCTGATCGCGCCCGCTTCGAACTGGCCGTAGCCGTGCTGGAAGATCCGGCCGAACCGGCGGACGGCCTGCGCGATCCGGACGGGTGAGGACGGGGTGCCGCCGTAGGTGATCTGCTTCAGGCTGGAGGTGTCGGCCGTGCCGGGGTGGTCGAGGAGCTGGTAGAGCAGCGGGGACAGCAGCATCATGTGGGTGATCCGCTCGCGTTCGATCGTCGCGAGGATCTCGGCCGGGTCGAAGGTGTAGTGCAGATGGACCGTGCCGCCCGCGGCGAGGGCGAAGTCGGCGAGGAACCCGGCGGCGTGGGAGATCGGGGTGCACACCAGGTCGCGGGGCGCGTCCCCGGCGAACATGGCGGTCATCCGCGGGTCGAAGGCCGTCCGCTCGAAGGTGCTGCGCACGCCCTTGGGGTGGCCGGTGGTGCCGCCGGAGTGGCGGATGAAGCACAGGTCGCCGGGCTCGGCGAGACTCGGATGCGGGGCGTCGTCCTGCTCCGCGGCGAGCGCGAGCAGATCCTCGCCGGGCGCGCCGTCGCCGGCCGGCCCGAGCACCAGCACCAGTTTCACCGGCGCGAGCTCGGCCAGCCGTGCGACCCGCTCGGCCAGGTTCGGGTCGACGATCAGGACGGTGGTCTCCACGTCCCGCATCATCCTGGCCTGAACATCCGGCGCGAGCCGGTTGTAGAGGTGGTTGTAGTGCGCGCCGAGCAGGTTGACCGCGTACCGGGCGGCGATCGCCTCCGCCAGGTTCCCCGACAGCAGCGTCACCGTGACGCCCCTGTGCACCCCGCGCAGCCAGAGCGCCCGCGCCATCCGGTACACCAGCGCGCGGAACTCCACCGCGTCGAACCGGACGCCGTCCGCCACCAGCACGGGTCCCTCCGGCGCCAGCCCGCCGAGCACCGACTCCACATACGTGCGGAACGCCATACCGATCTCCTCTTCCAATGTCCTCGGGCACCGAGTTCTCGATGCCCACTTCTGATCTCGTTCGGCCGGGGGCTCCGCGCCGTGCGACGGTGCGGACCCCGGGACTGGGGTCAGCAGGTGATGATGAGCGAGGTGAGCGCCGTGCAGTTGGCGGTGTGCGTGTCGTTCCCTGCCGTCGGGTCGGCGGGGGTGCTGGTGGTGCGGGTGGCCGAGGCGGGGAGCGCGCCGAGGCCGAGGAGATTGAGGCGGGCGGTGAACGTGAAGGTGACGGGCGCGCCGGGCAGCGCGGACGTCGCCGACATCTCGTACTCGGTGAAGGAGCCCTGCGCGACGACGGTGTCGGCGAACGCGGCGCTCGACAGCCCGAAGACCCCAGCAGGGCGAGGACCGCCACAACAGCGGCACATCGGAGACGACGTGCTCTGCTCATCGGATTCCCTCCAGAACGCTGCGGTAGGGGCAGAACCGCAACTCTCAGGAATCCTTCTACGACACACCACGCACCACGGATAGCCGGTCTGATCTTGCCTCTCGGCCACTGATTTCAGACACTCCGGCTACTTGCGGAAAGCGTCCTCTCTAAGAGGAGGGCCTGGAGATGTTTCGTCAGGTACCGCCGACTTCGAATTGCCGGAACCTCCAACTGCCGGGCGGCGGCCGCGAGTTCTCGCCGGAGGCTCTCTCGGCGTTGCCGTGCGGTTTCCGACTCGGCCCAACGTGTCCAGCGAGCGAGCCACTCATCGAACCGCTTCGCGTCGAGGCCGGTCGGCACCTCGATCATCGGCATGCCCTCGGGCGCAGGCTCCGGATGCTGGGGCCGCAGCAGCTTCGGAACCACCGCGAGTCACCAGGAATCGAGACCGCGCGCAGTGCGGTTGAGCGGTTCGGCCGCGCGGACCAGTTCGCCCAGGTGGCCGGCGAGGCCGAGTGAAGCATCTCTGATCTTGGGATCTGACGGACCCACAAGGACCGCCTTTCGGTGGAGGGGGCCGCCAGCCCTCCAGAATTCGAAAGAACCCCGTCGTCCACAACGCAGTGGCCCGATTGGGACACCCAGGGTGAGATAACGCTGTCCCGCGAGAAAGCGGGATCCACTTCAGGCGTACAGCGGAGGTCTTGAGGGCTACCTGGAACTGCGTGCCTCGCTGGAACTCGCCCCCTGGGTCGGTGAGCCCTACGACCGCAGCAATCCGGTGGCCGCCAATTCCAGAACCATGAGCTTCGCCGATGGCCGGGGCCTGGCCTGGTAGCCGGGACGCACTGGGGCGTCCCGGCCCTTATCCCACAAGGTCGACGGCGTCGCGGCTGAGGCGTTCCGCAGGCGGCCTGGCGTTCCTTCTGCCGGGCCACCACACGCGGTCTCCCACGTCGATGATCAGGGCGGGGATGAGGAGCGTCCGGACCACGAGGGTGTCGAGCAGGACGCCGATGGCCACGATCGCGCCGATCTGGAGGGCCATCACGATCGGCAGGGTGATCAGGGTGGCGAAGGTGGCCGCCAGCACGATCCCGGCGCTGGTGATCACCCCGCCGGTGACCGTCAGGGCGGTCAGGACGCCCTGACGGTGGCCCCGGACGGCGACTTCCTCCCGTGCCCTGGTCATCAGGAAGATCGTGTAGTCGATGCCGAGGGTGACAAGGAACAGGAACCCGTAGAGCGGCAGCGACGGTATGAAGTGCGGATGCCCGAGGAGCTGCATCAGCAGCCCGGCCGCGCCCATCGCCGCGGCGAAGGAGAGGACCACGCTCGCGGCCAGCAGGATCGGGGCGACTACGGCCCGCAGCAGCAGGACCAGCACCGCGAGGACGACCACGAGGATCAGCGGGGGCACGACCAGGTTGTCGTGATGGGAGGCCCGTTCGACGTCGAGGGTGGTCGCGGTCTGGCCGCCGACCAGGGCGCCTGTGCCGTGGAAAGCGTTCCTGAGGCGGTCGACGGTGTCCTTGGCGGCCTCGGAGTCGGGCGGATCGGCGAGGACGGCGTCGATCCTGGCGGTCCGGCCGTCGGCGGAGATCACGGGTGCGCCCACCGAGGCCACTCCGCGGACCTTCGCCGCGCCCGAGACGGCCCCGGCGGAGTCCACCGGCCTCGCGTCGGTGATCACCCGGTATGGGTGGCCGGACCGCAGGAGATCGCAGATCTGAGCGGCTGGACGAGTGGCGCGCCGAGGTCGGCCTCGGACCGCACGCCGACTACCAGCGGCAGACCCGCAGCCAGTGATGGCGCAAGGCTCCCCGGGACATCCTGCTCGGCACGTCCTCCGACCCTCTCCTGCGAGGGCTCGCCGTGTGGTTCGGCAACATGGCCGGCTCGCCGGTGGCCCTCAGCCCGTGAGGAAAGATCCCTCGCGGCAAGCGCGGCAGACGAAGACGTAGCCCAGCTGACCGCCGAGGTTCATCGCCGTCTCCGCGGACATCCCCTCCTCCAGGTGTGCCGCAAATTCCATCGTGGCGGTGCAGGAGGGGCACACGGGTAGTCGGTCGTCCTCAAGGTAGGAAGGGCTGCCTCCGAGCGACCCGAGCACTTCGCGCTGCTTTCCGAATCGGTCTTCGGGTTCTCTTTTCCATCCCGAGCGTGCGAGGTCGTACGCGTCGGGCTCGATCCCGTCGTCGTCGGCCTCCTCGGGGTCGATCGTGACGATATGAGTGCGGATGGCCGAGGTGGCGGGAAGCAGCGTCACGCCCGCCTCGGGCACGGCCACTGGCAGCAGTCCTTCTTGGGGAAACAGGTAGACCCGGCTCGCGCTGGAGGTCGCCTCCCAGAATTCGCACGCGCCAGGGTTGTTCTGGCACACGAACACCGACAGGACAGCGCCCTCGGCGGGGAGATGGGCGAAGAACTGCAGCGGGCCTCCGCAGCCGCACACGGGCCAGGCGAATCCGGCCGGAGCCAGTGGCACGCCCCCGGTACGCGGGACGTTGGAATCGGCCGGCGCGGGGCCGTCATAGATCATCAGCGCTGCCTGCACATCGAGAGGCTACCGGCCGCCTGTGACAGGTCGGGGGACAAGGCGCCCTCGCACGCGACATCGCGAACGAGGTTTCGCTATCGCCCGGTCAGCCACCGACGCCACGATCGAGCCAAGCTCTCCACGGGGCCTCCACGGCGGCACCCTCCTTCACCACCGGACCCGGGGGTTGGGGAACAACCGTGCGAGATCGTGGGCTAAGTCGTTGCCGGTGAGGTGTGGGTGGGGTTGGCGCTCGGGAAGGATCTTGAAGTCTTGCCGCGGATAACGGAGCTCCAGAAGGCGTCCGGCATCATCGACGCCGCACGCCTGCGCGCCGAGCGGGTGGCCGGCAACGACCGGGTCGCACAGGGTGAGGCCTCGTCGGTGGAATCATTTATCCAGGCAGCCCATGGTGCGTCGGCTCAGCTTGCCGGGCGCGGTCGGTTGGGCGTGGTGATGGCCGGGAGCTTGGCAAGATCGACCTTCATCCGCTCCGTCCCGGATGACATCGACGTCGTCCCGCGGGAGGCCAGCGCCTTCTGGCTCATTCCTCCACCTGCACCGCTGACCTCCGCCGATCTTTTCTGGCCGACCCTGCGGCGCAGGAGAGCCGCAGACGAGATCTCACCGGTCACGATGGACATGATCCGCTTGCGCATCGCCAACCATGTCGTGGTGCTGGCCTCCTTCGAATGGGGCGAGCGGCCGGGCATCAACGCGAGTTCGCCCGATTCCTCCGCCGCGGTGCAGCCCCGGCCACGATGATCACTGCTGTAGCCGAGCCAGGAGGACCGGCGAACTCCTCGGCCAAGGCCTCGCCGTCACCGTCTACGACAGGCCCTGACCCGGCATCCGAGGCAGATGAACGCCAGAGAGACACCCGCGCCCTGACGGTGGCCGGTCATGACCGTGACGGCGGGGCCGTTGTCCCGAGCCCGGCTGTCGGCTCGTCTTGCTGATCGGGGGCTCTCGCAGGGGAGTTGCTAGACGACGTCCTGTGCGGATCCGAGGTGGGCCGCGCCGTCGGTGCTGGGCGGCCCGCCGGACTTGGCCGACTCCTGACGCCGCGCGGCCTGCAGAACGCGGCCGGACCACGTTCGGTCGGGGCAGGTCCAGGCGTCGACGGCGGCCGCAGACCGATGCGGTGACGCGGTCCGTGAGGGAGCACGCTCACCGCTCCAGCACGCACCGCAGACAGCCGTCTCGTCCTCGACCTCGGCACGATCCGAGGACCAGTCCCCCTGGCCTCGCACCGGTGGTGCTTCCCCGCGGGCGTGGAGGCGCATCTTCACGGCTGGGTCGTCAGAAGTCTCGGGTGGTCCACCGCTGACGGCGCCAGCCTGAGCAGGTCTCGAGGAACACGATGGTGTCGGCCTGCGACACGCACAAGGACGTGCTCCCGTTCGGCCGGATCTCGAAATCGCCGGGGCCACCCGCCCCAACCAGCGTCCATTGCCTCGAAGTGGGGAGAACGCACGGTGCGGTCTCCACGAGCGCGCCGTGCGCCTCGATCGGCGCGTACATGCAACGCTCGCCGGACGAAGCGCTGTTGACGAGCTGCAAAGCGGTCGAACTCCATCCCTGCAAGTACCAAATCTGTGCGTACCGCTGGTCGCATGGTGTGGCCTGTACGTGGAAGGTCGTGCCGTCCAGGCAGTCCCACGTCATCGTGTTCACGAGCGTGAATTTCAGCGGGTCGGCCGCGGCGGGCGGCGCGGTCGCCGCCACCGCTCCCGACGCCATCAGCAGCGCACCCAGCACCCGCCCGAAGACCCGTCCCATTGTTCTGGCCCCTTTCGACCCTGCTCCGTCCCCCGAACAGAACCGAACCTAAAGGCGTACCCCGGGAGGCGGCAGGGAGGAATGTCCCGTTTTCTGTCCCGGACTCCGGGTCTATTCAGCTAGAGGCTCTGCTTCATATTCGGTGGTAACGGAGCGTACGCAGCGGATATCCGTGGTTTGTGTTGGTTCTCGATGGCTGAGGGATCAACGCTTCGTTATCGGCAGCTCTCGCGGGGCGGCGGGAAGTGCGCGGATGTCCAGAACGAGGACAGCCACTCTGAGTTACCGCCGGATTCGCAACAGAGCAGACGCCCCGACCAGCCCGGACCGCACAGCGCGGGCCTTCATCACGGGTCACAGTCCTCGCACACCATGCCCTTCCCCCTGGAGGCACGGCTGCGGTGGTCGGCTGGGGCAACGCATGGTCGAAGTCGACCAAAGCGATTTTGTTGCGGAGTCTTGCCTCCCTGCCGATCGTCCGCCTTGCCGATCTTCGACCTGGGCTTGGTGTCACTCGGGTTGAGAGGGGGGCACCCTCTTCTGCGTCCTTCGTGCTGAGATCCGGGGCCCGGCATGCCTACCCGCGGTCCGAACGACCTGCTCCCTATCTGCTGAAGGAAGACATGGGCAACCGAGTCGAGCGACAGCGCAGTGCCTCTCTGACGGGGGATGCGGGCGTGCTGCCCAGCCGGTGCGCGGGCGCGCCGGTCTGATGGGCGGTCTCTGGACTCCGGTTTCTCTGCGCGGTTACCGGCGTTCCTGGCTGCGCGGCGATGTCGTTGCCGGGCTGACGGTGTGGGCGGTGCTGGTGCCGGAGTCCCTGGCGTACGCGACGATTGCCGGTGTCGATCCGGTCGTCGGCCTATATGCGGCACCGGCCGCGCTGCTGCTCTACGCGCTTTTCGGCAGTTCCCGGCATCTGGTGGTCGGGCCGATGTCGGCGACGGCGGCTCTGTCGGCGGCCGTCGTGGGCGGCGTGTCGGGAGGAGGTGGTGGCTTTGCGGCGCTCACCGCCGCGCTCGCCGTCGTCACCGGTGCCGTCGCGGTCCTCGCGGGGCTCGCCCGGCTGGGTTTCCTGTCCGGGTTCATCTCCGAACCCGTGTTGAAGGGCTTCATCGTCGGCCTCGCGCTCACGATCCTCGCGGGCCAGCTACCGAAGCTGTTCGGTGTGCCCAAGGGCGAAGGCGACTTCTTCGAGCAGATCTGGAGCCTGGTCACCCATCTGGGGCAGGCGAACGCCTGGACGACGGCGGTCGGCCTCCTGTCCCTGGTGCTCGTCCTCGCGCTCAAGCGATGGCTGCCTCTGGTCCCGGCCGCTTTGGTCGCCGCCGCCCTGGGGGTCACCGCGGCGGTGCCGTTCGATCTCAAAAGCCATGGTGTCGGGCTGGTCGGCCACATCACCAGTGGGCTTCCCTCGCTCGCCCTTCCCCATCTGCCTATCGGGGAATACCTTGCGCTGGCGGGCGGCGCGGTCGGCGTCGCGCTGGTCGGGTTCGCCGAGGGGCTCGGCGCGGCGAAGACCTATGCCGCGAAGGCCGGGTACGACGTCGACGCGAACCGGGAGCTGCTGGGGCTGGGGGCGGCGAACGTGGGCGCCGGATTCTGCTCGGGGATGCCGGTGAACGGGAGCTTGTCGAAGACGGCGGTGAACGGAGGGGCAGGGGCGCGGTCACAGGTGTCCGGGTTGACCGCCGCCGCCCTCACCGTCGTCACCCTGCTGTTCCTGACCGGCCTGTTCGAGAGCCTGCCGGAGGCGACGCTGGCCGCGATCGTCATCGCCGCCGTCGTCGACCTCCTCGACTTCCCCGCTCTGGCCCGTCTCTACCGGATCTGGACGAGTCGGCTCGGACAGATCTACGGGCCCGCCGCCCGCGCCGACTTCCTCGCCGCGCTCGCCGCTCTCTTGGGCGTTCTCGTGTTCGATACCCTGCCCGGCCTGTTCCTCGGCATCGGCGTCTCCCTGGTCCTGCTGCTCTACCGGGCGTCCAGACCGAATCTCACCGAACTCGGCCGGCTCCCCGGCGGAGCCTGGGTGGACCGGGATCGCAATCCTGAGGCGGAGACGGTGCCCGGCGTGGTGGTCGTCCGGGTCGAGGGAGGGCTGTTCTTCGCCAACGCCGACAGGATCCGCTCCGCCGTCCGCGCCATCGGAGCCCGTGACGACGTGTACGCCGTCGTCCTGGATGCCGGAGTCATTCCGTTCGTGGACGTGACCGCCGCCGAGATGCTCGCCGGCCTGCGCACCGACCTCGGCAGGACGAATGCCGCGTTCGCCGTTGCGCACGATGTCGGCCAGGTCCGTGATGTGATCGGCGAGGCGGACGGACGGGAGCGCGCCCGGCGGACCGTTGACGAGACCGTCGCCGCCGTCTTGCGACCCGACGAGACGTGAGCGCCCGGCAAGTACCCGCGGCTTGCGGCGCTCATGCTCCTCCGGGCGGGGCGTCGCCGTCGTCGCCGCTGCGCGCGTGCTCGCCTTTTCCGAAGGAAACGCGTGATCGGGTTGCCGCTCCCACCGCGTGGGCGCTCCGTTTGCCTCGCGATGGCCTTGGGCTGGGGCGATGGCGGAAATCTGCATGGCAGGGCCTGATCGGATCGAGGAGCTGCTGTGGACGCGATGCCGTCGATGAAGGACCGGACCGACTTCGAGAACGCGGAAAAGGGGTTCGTGGGGACGACGTCAGACAAGACGATCAAGGATGCCGGCGGCCGGGTCGTGTGGGACTTCGGGTCCTATGACTTTCTGGACGGGGCCTGTCCTGAGACGGTGAATCCGAGTCTGTGGAGGCAGTCGCAGCTCACCGCGAAGCACGGCCTGTTCCAGGTCGCCCACGGGATCTACCAGGTGCGCGGGTTCGATCTGTCGAACGTGACGTTCATCGAGGGCGAGAGGGGCGTCGTCGTCGTCGACCCGCTGCTGTCGGTCGAGTGCGCGCAGGCCGCGATCGCGCTGTACCGGGAGCACCGGGGCGACCGGCCGGTGACCGGGGTGATCTACACCCACTCGCACGCCGACCACTTCGGCGGGGTGCGCGGGGTCGTGCCGGAGGGGGCCGACATCCCGATCATCGCTCCGGCGGGGTTCCTGGAGCACGCGGTCTCGGAGAACGTCTACGCCGGGACCGCGATGAACCGGCGGGCGATCTACATGTACGGGGCCGAGCTGTCGCGGGGCGGTGACGGCCAGGTCGGCGCGGGGCTCGGCCAGACCACGTCCACGGGCATGATCTCGCTGATCGAGCCGACGCTCCTGATCACCGAGACGGGTCAGGACGAGACGGTCGACGGTGTCCGGATCGTCTTCCAGCTCACACCGGGCACCGAGGCCCCGGCGGAGATGAACTTCCTCCTGCCCGAGCACCGGGCACTGTGTATGGCGGAGAACGCCACCCACACCCTGCACAACGTGCTGACGCTGCGCGGCGCGCTGGTGCGCGACCCGCGGGTGTGGGCGCGGTACCTGACCGAGGCGATCGAGATGTTCGCGGCCGACTCCGACGTCCTGTTCGCCTCGCACCACTGGCCCACCTGGGGGACGCAGGAGCTGACGGAGTTCCTGTCACTGCAGCGGGACCTGTACGGCTACCTGCACGACCAGACGCTCCGGCTGCTCAACCAGGGCTACACCGGCGTGGAGATCGCCGAGATGATGGAGCTCCCGCCGGCGCTCGCGCGGGCCTGGCACGCGTGCGGCTACTACGGTTCGGTCTCCCACAACGTCAAGGCGATCTACCAGCGGTACATGGGCTGGTTCGACGGCAATCCCGCGCACCTGTGGGAACTGCCCCCGGAGGAGTCGGCGCGCAGGCACGTGCGGGCGATGGGCGGCGTCAAGGCCGTCCTCGACCAGGCCGAGGAGGCGGTCGAGGCCGGTGACCTGAGGTGGGCCGCCCAGCTGCTCAACTACGCGGTGTTCGCCGAACCGTCCGGCACCGCCGCCCGCGAGATGCTCGCGACGGTCTACGACCGGCTCGGCCACGGCTGCGAGAACGGCACCTGGCGGAACTTCTACCTGCAGGGCGCCGCCGAACTGCGCGGGCACAAGCCGCCGAACACGCTCGACACCTCCAGCCCCGACGTCGTCGGAGCGCTGAGCGTCGAGCAGGTCTTCGACTCCGTGGCCATCCGGGTCAACGGCCCCCGCGCCTGGGACACCCGCCTGTCGATCGACTGGAACCTCACCGACGTGAAACAGGAGATCCGGACCAGCCTGGCCAACGGCGTCCTCACCCAGACCAAGGCACACGACGGCACCGCCGCAGACCTCATGGTGACCCTCACCAAGCCGCAACTGCTCGGCCTGGTGGCGAACGGCGACCTCGCCGGACTCCAGACCTCAGGAGACACCGGCGCCCTCACCACCCTGAAGGGACTGCTGGACGAAGGCGACCGGGACTTCGACATCGTCACACCCTGACGGTCCCTCACCTGCCCGCCCGCCGCGACGAACGCGGCGGGCGCCGCCACCTGAAGGAGCGCCGATGCTGGACCGGGGCGGGCTGGTTCGTCCTGGGCGGCGCGACCGCGGTCGTCGCCATCGGGCTCCTGGCCTCCCTCGCCGTGCCGGGCTCCTACCACCTCATGGACAACGACCAGATCTCCGGCCGCACCACACCCGGCCTGGCCGACCTGCTCGCCGCCGCCGGTCGACGACCTGCTCACCCGCCTGGAGACCGTGCTGCCCCAAGGCACTCCGGTCGTCGTGGAGACGACCCGAGGGCGCGTGATCGACGCGGGCGCGACCAGGGCCTAGCGGTCATGCGATGTTCCCTCTGCGGAAGGAGTTGACGGCGTCGATGACCCGCAGATGGAGGTGGTCGGCGCCGATGCGCTCCTCCAGCCCGGTCTCCCGCAGCAGCGTCCGCAGCGGGGTGCGGACCCGGGCCAGGGCGAGGCGCGTGCCGTACTCCTCCAGGTCGTCCAGGACCCGGTGCAGGACTTCGACGCCGGTGGTGTCCATGTCGTACATGGCCTCGGCGTTGACGACCACGAGCCGGACCGGCGGGTCGGCCTCCTGGACCAGACGGCGCAGGTCCTCACGCAGGGTGTCGGCGTTGGCGAAGTACAGCGGCGCGTCGAACCGGTAGACGACCAGACCGGGGAGCGTCTCGGCGTCGGTGAAGTTGGTGATGTCGCGGTAGGCCTCGCTCTCACCTGTCCGGCCCAGGACCGCGGTGTAAGGCATGATCGAGCGCCGCAGCACCTCCAGCAGCGACACCACGACCCCCACCACGATGCCCGCCAACACGCCCAGCACCAGGACGCCCGCCGCGGTGACGGCGGCCATCACCAGGTCGGAGCGGCGCAGCCGCCACAGCCGCCGGAACTCGGCCACGTCGAAGAGACCGACCGCGGTGACGATGATGAGCGCGCCGAGCGCCGCGTGCGGCAGATCCCGCACCAGCGGAAGCAGCGCCGCCGACGTCAGCGCGACGGCCCCGGCCGCGACGACCCCGGCCAGCTGGGTGCGGGCGCCGGAGGAGGCCAGCAGCATGCTGCGCGAGGTGCTGCCGTTCGGCGGGAAGCCCCCGAACAACCCGGAGACGGCGCTGGCGGCCCCCAGCCCGAGGAACTCCTGCCGCGCGTCGGCGTCACGGCCCTTGGCCGCCTCGAGTGCGCGTGACGTCAGCACGGTGCCCGCGTACACCAGCAGCGCGATGCTGGCCGACGGGCCCAGCAGCGCGACGACGTCGGAGGCGCCCACGTCGGGCAGGTGCGGCAACGGCAGCCCGCCGGGCACGGTACCCAGAACGCTCAGGACATCGTCCAGCCCCGCGAGGGCAACGATGCCGGTCGCCAGAGCGAGCGCGATCAGCGGCCCCGGCAGCCGCGGCGCGAAACGCCGCAGGACCAGCAGGACCAGAGCCGTGAGACCCGCGCAGGCCACCGCGGGCCAGCTCACGTCGCCCAGGCAGGTCAGGACGCGTACTCCCTTGACCAGCGCGTGTCCCGTGCCTGCGTCGATCCCGGTCACCTTGCCCAGCTGGCTCAGCACGATGATCAGGGCGGAGCCCGCCAGATATCCGGTGAGCACCGGGGTCGACAGCAACCGCATCAACACCGAGGCCCGCACCAGGTAGCCCACCAGCAGCCAGCACGCGACCATGAACGCCAGCATCGACGCGACGGCCACATGCCGGGCCGGATCCGTCCCGGCCAGCGAAGCCGAGACGCTCGCGACCACGATCGCCACCGACGACTCCGGCCCCACGTTCAGCCCCCGCGTCGGACCGAGCACCGCGTACCCGAGCATCGCGCCGAACGCGGTGTACAGACCCGCCTGCGCGGGCAACCCGGCGAGCTGCGCATAGGCGAAGCCTTGGGGAATCACCACCGCCCACAGCGACAGCGCCGCCAGGACGTCCCCGCGCAGCCAACGCCGCCGGTACCGGCGAAGGGTCACGTACCCGGGTAGCGCCATCTCAGAGGCGCACCCGGCGAGGCTCCGGAACCGTCGGAACGGTCACTCGCAGCGCGACGGCCGCCGGGATGGCAGAGCCGGCAACGGGTGCCTCCGCCTCTGTGAGGATCACCGCTGCCACTCGACCCCGGCCCCGCTGCCTGTCCCGCCCGGCGAACACATCTCGGCCTCCCCGGTTCGACTTCGGCGACCTGACCCTCTGGATGGTCTGCCGCCCGATCGATCTCGGTAAACGGCGGCAGCGGATCATGGGACCCGTCTTGAACATCCCGGCGCTGAAACGAATGTCGTCGCGCCGGCACGAGCTGACTTGAGGCTTGGGGCAGGAGCCCCAGCGACTACGAGCGGCTCCATGACCGCCCGAGTCGAGCACCTGAGCATCACATCCGAACATGTCCGTGCGACGGGTGGAGCTCAGCTGCGCCTGTCGCTGCGGACGGCCGCCTTGGGCGGCTCAGCGGGGGGTGCGGAGGGCGTCGAGGACGGCGGTCAGTTCGGTGATGACGCCCGTGAGGGAGGTGGGGTCGCCGGCCAGGGTGACGGAGCGGAGTTCGTCCGGCTTGGGGAGGCGCTGGACGATGTCGGGCAGGGAGTCGACGAGGCGGGCCTGGATGCTTTCGGGGGTCTGCTCGTTGGCGACGGCGGCGCGGAGGCGTTCGCGCTCGACCTGGAGGAGGTCCAGGTCATGGGCGGCGCGGCCTCGGGTGGCGGCCAGCTCCAGTTCCGCCTCCGCGCGCAGGCGGGCGAGTTCGCGTTCCTGCTCGGCGCACATCAGGTCGGCGGCCGCCTCCTCCGCCTGGCGCTCGCGGCGCAACGTCAGCTTGTGCAGCGCCGTCTCCTGCTCCAGCGCGGCCATATCGCGGGCGTCGTCGTGCTCACGGTGGGTACGGCGCAGATTCTCGGCCGCCTCCGTGTCGAACCGGCGGGCCTCGTTGCGCGCCCGCAGCTCCGCCACTTCCCGCTCGTGCTCGATCCGCTGTGTCTCCTTCTGCCGGGCCGCCTGCATCTCCCGCTCGGAGATCGCCTCTTCGGCGGCGAGTTCGGCGATCCGGGCGATGCGGGCCTGCTCGGAGCGGTAGGGCTTCTGCAGGTTCTTCCACAGCGTGGTGGAGCTGACCACGGCCTCCTTGATCTGCACGGTGACGATCCGCAGGCCCAGCCCCTGGTCGGAGGTGTCCTCGCCCTCGGCGACCGCCCGGAGCCGGGCGGTGAGCTCCTCGATGATGGTCTGCTTGTCGCTGAGCACGTCGCGGACGGCCATCGTGGACACCTTGTCCTTGATGGCGGCCTCGGCCTGCTCCTTGAGCTGGAGGTTGACCAGCCGCATCGGGTCCTCGTTGTCGCTGAAGTCGAGCTTGCGGTAGGCCGTGCCGAAGTCCTGGATGATCCACTGCACGTAGCCCTGCACGAGAACGCCCTGAAGCTCCTGGCAGATGCAGTACGCGTTGATGAGGATGGTCTGCGTGGCCCCCGGAACGACCAGGAACGAGTCGGTGGCCGGGTTGTAGCGGAACGACACCCCAAGCCCGAGGTGCAGCGGCGCCGGCCGCCCCCGGCGCGTGTGCACCACGAACGCGTTCGGCGGCACGACGACCGTCTTCCAGCGCCACCACCCGCTGATCCGCACGTCCACCGGACCGGGACCGCCGGCGGTCCCCGGGGCCGCCACGGCGCGGAACGGAGCGCCGCCCGGTGCGGCGACCTTCGGCGGGACGGGCGGCGCCGCCCGCCGCGACCGCAGATCGCCCTCCAGCATCGCCTGCTGCGCGACCACCTGATCGAGGTAGCTGTTACCGCCCTCTTGCGTCATGCCGCCTCCCGTGTACCGGACCAGTGCCGATATGACGGACATCGCCAACGCCGGGTTCTCTCAGAATCCTCTCGAAAATGACACGACCCGCCGTCAGAGCACCCGGGACACGACTCCGCGCTCTCCAACAGGCGCTTGCACTGCTCACGGCGATGCCGAGGGACGGCCACCTCACCCGCAACCATCACTGAACAGCCCGGCAGTGCCGGGCCGGTGATCCCCATCGGTCCGGTGCTCTCGGCCGAGGATGCCCAGGAGGTGTCGGAGCGGCTCGCCGAGGGGCGCCTCGAACCCGCGTTGCTCGCGACCCGGCTGCGTCTCGGCCGGTGAGCAGGCACTGCCGTGCGGGCCAGCGGGCCGGGGTCGCCGGTGTTGCGTTAGAAAACGGAAATCATTATCGTTTTCGCCCGGAGCGGGTCGTCCACGACCTGCCGCAAGCGAATGCGGGATCATGCGGAAACAGCCCTGGGCGGTACGCCTCCTGCTGGTCAACCAGTTCGGCGTCAACACCGGCTTCTACCTGCTGATCCCGTACCTGGCGACGCACCTCACCGACAGCCTGGGCATGTCCGCGGCGCTGGTCGGCGTGGTGCTGGGCGTGCGCAACCTCAGCCAGCAGGGACTGTTCCTCATCGGCGGCAGCGCGGCCGACCGGCTCGGCGCGAGGCGCGTCATCATCGCCGGGTGCGCGCTGCGGGCCGTCGGCTTCGCCCTGTTCGCCCTCGGCACCTCGCTGCCGGTGCTGCTGGGCGCCGCCGCGCTCAGCGGGGTCGCGGGGGCGCTGTTCAACCCTGCGGTGCGCGCCTACATCGCCGTCGAGTCCGATGACAAGGCCGCGGCGTTCGCACTGTTCAACGTGTTCGCTCAGGCCGGCGCCCTGTTCGGGCCGCTGCTGGGCGCCGCTCCGCTGTTCGTGGACTTTCGCCTCTCCGCGCTGGTCGCGGCCGGAATCTTCACGGTCCTGACGGCGGCGCAGGCGCTGGCGCTCCCGGCCCGCGAAGTGCCGCCGAGAGACACGACGGTGCTGGGGGACTGGCGCCGCTGCCTGACCGACCGGCGCTTCCTCGCGTTCACCCTCGCCCTGAGCGGCATGTTCGCCCTGCAGAACCAGCTCTACCTCGTCCTTCCGCTCGCAGCCCGCGACGCGACCGGCCGCGCGGAGTCGGCCGCGCTGCTCTTCCTCGTCGGCACCGCAGCGACCCTGCTGCTCCAGGTCCGCATCACCCGGCAGCTGTCCTGCACGAAGAACCGGTACGCGGTGATGGCGGCAGGGCTCGCCGTCATGGGCGCCGGGTTCCTCGCCCC
Organism: Actinocorallia herbida; assembly: GCF_003751225.1. Lineage (NCBI taxonomy): Bacteria > Bacillati > Actinomycetota > Actinomycetes > Streptosporangiales > Thermomonosporaceae > Actinocorallia > Actinocorallia herbida. The sequence goes on along the minus strand of NZ_RJKE01000001.1, from coordinate 5,783,389 downwards.
CGCGCTCCTGCCCGGCCTCGTTCCGGTGCTGCTCGCGGTCGTCTGCCTGGAGATCGGCGTGATCATCACCCAGCCGTTCGCCTACGCGCTGATCGGCGACGTGGGTGGAGAGCGCCTGTCGGGCACCTACTTCGGTGTCTTCTACCTCGTGTCCGGCGTCGTCGCCGCGGCCAGCACCGCCCTCATCGGAGCAGCGGAGGGCGCGGGCGCCTTCCTCTGCGCGGCCATCGGCCTGCTGTGCGCTCTCGGCGCGCTCGCCATCGGCCGACGTGCCGCGCTGCGGCCTGTCTGAACCCCTTGTTTCCGCTTTCAAGGCGGTCGATCAATGAAGGAATCCCCTGTGAATCACTCTTTCAGCCGACGTCACGTCCTCGGCCTCGGCATGGCGGCGGGCGCGGCCTTGCTCACCGGCTGCGGAGGCCCGCCCTCTTCCTCGTCCAGGTCCGGTGGCCGGTTGCGCGCGGTGTTCGCCGGTGGCGGCGCGACCGAGACGCTCGACCCGCACCTGGCCAACCTGTTCAACGAGGCGGCCCGTACCAAGGCCATGTTCGACAAGCTCGCCGACCTCGGCCCCGACATCGCGCCCGTGCCCCGCCTGGCCGAGAGCTGGGAGCCGAACGCCGACTTCACCATCTGGCGGATCCGGCTGCGCGAGGCCGCGTTCCACAATGGCAAGGCGGTCACCTCCGCCGACGTGCTCGCCAGCTACGCCCGCATCCTCGACCCGAATGCCACTTACCGGGCCAAGTCCAGCCTCGCCCTCATCGACCTCAAGGCCAGCCGGGCGTCCGACGACCGCACCGTCGAGTTCGCCCTGACGAAGCCGTTCGCGGAGTTCCCGAACGTGCTCGCCGCCTTCGGCACCCACATCATCCCCGAGGGCCACACCGACTTCACCGAGCCGGTCGGGTCGGGCCCGTTCTCCTTCGTGTCCTGGAAGCCCGGCAGCTCCGTGCTCCTCAAGGCCAACCCCGCCTACTGGGACGGCGCCCCGCGCATCGCCGAACTGGAAATCCTCATCGCCAACGAGGAGACCGCCCGCATGAACGCGCTCCTGGGCGGCCAGGCCGAATACGCCCACGACCTGTCGCCCGCCCTCGCCCGCCAGCACGAGAACCGCGCCGCGTTCGTCAAGTCGCCCAACAGCGCCATGCAGGCCTTCGCGATGAAGGTCGACCGGCCGCCCTTCAACAACGAGGACCTGCGCGAGGCGATGTTCCTGCTGACCGACCGGCAGCAGCTCGTCGACACCGTCATGCCCGGCGCCGGGCAGATCGGCAACGACCTGTTCGGCAAGGGCTACCAGCACTACGCCGCCGACATCCCCCAGCGTGAGCTCGACCTCGACCGGGCCAAGTCCCTCATCGCCAAGGCCGGTGCCGTCGGCACGACGATCGAGCTCACCACCGCGCCCGTCGCCGCCGGATTCGTCGAGGCCGCCACCGTCTTCGCCGAACAGATCCGCGCCGCGGGCCTGAAAGCGGAGATCAAGACCGCGAACAAGGACACCTACTGGGCCGACATCCTCACCAAGGGTTCCCTGGCGAGCTTCCGCTCCGGCGCGATGCCCATCGAGACCCACATCTCCCAAAGGCTCCTCACCAACTCCACCACCAACGCCACCCACTGGAAGCGGCCGGAGTTCGACGCCCTCTACGACAAGGCCGTCTCCTCATCGAAGGCCGCCGACCGTGACGCCGCCTACCTGGACATGCAGCGAATGCTGCACGCCGAAGGCGGCCTGCTCGTCTGGGGGTTCGCGGACTGGATCGTCGCCACTGCCGACAACGTGAAGGGAGTCGTGTCAGCACCCGCGAACAGCCTCGACTGGGCCCGGTTCGACAAGGTCGAACTGGCTTGATCACCCCCCGGTACGTCGGGCGGCGGCTGGCCCTCGCGCTCGCGCAGGTGGCCGCCGTCGCCTCGGCGGTCTTCCTGCTGTCCGACCTCCTGCCGGGCGACGCCGCCGTCATCATCGCCGGAGACGACCCCGACCCCGAGCGGATCGCCCAGATCCGCCAGGCGCTCGGCCTGGACCGGCCGCTGAGCGAGCGGTTCACCGACTGGCTGGGCGGGCTGCTCCGCGGCGACCTCGGCCACTCCCTGGTCTCCGACCGGCCGGTCAGCGCCATCCTCGGCGAAGCGCTGGGACCCACGCTCCTGCTCGCCTCGGCCACACTCGCGCTCCTCCTTCCCCTGGCAGCGGTACTCGGCGTCGCCGCGGCGCTGCGCGAAGGCGGGAGGTTCGACAAGGCGTTCACCGCGATCGCCGTCGGCCTGTACGCGGTTCCGGAGTTCGCCCTCGCGATCGTGTTCATCACCGCGCTCAGCGGCATCCTCCCGGTGACCGCGCTCGGCGGGCTCACCCCGGCTGCGATGGTGCCGCCCGTCGCGGTGATGCTGGCCCGGCCGCTGTGTTCGCTGAGCCGCCTGGTCCGCGCGGGCATGATCGGCGCGCTGCATGCCGGGTACACCGCCCACCCCGCCCGGCTCGGCGTCCCCGCGCGGCGGGTGCGGTATCTGCACGCGCTGCCCAACGCCGTGACTCCCGCCGTTCAGCAACTCGCCCGGACGGTCGACTGGCTGCTCGGCGGCGTGATCATCGTCGAGGCGGTCTTCGTCGTACCCGGGCTCGGCACGGTCCTCGCCGACGCGGTCGCCGACCGGGACCTGCCCGTCCTGCAAGGACTCGCGCTCGTCTTCGCGGCCACCACGGTCCTGGCGAACCTCACCGCGGACTTCGCCGCCTTCCGATTGGCCCCCCGAGCATGAGACGTCTCCTCCTCACGATCCCGCTGTTCATCGCCCTCGCAGGACCGTGGCTGGCCTCCGACAGCGGCGCCGTCACGGGAACGTCCTATGATCCGGGCGGCGGATGGCTCGGCACCGACTTCGCCGGACGAGACGTCTGGCAGCAGATCCTTCTTGGCGGCCGCACGCTGGTCGTCGTCGCCTTCACCGCGACGGCCGGCGCGTACCTCTTCGGCGCGCTGTGGGGCCTGACCGCGGCGACCGCCCGCAGCCGCCTGGTGGACGAGGCGCTGATGCGACCGCTGGATCTCCTGCTCGCCGTTCCGGCACTGTTCCTGATGCTCTTGCTCGCGACCCTCCTACCCGCCTCGGGGCTGACCTGGATCGTGATGCTCATCCATCTGCCCGACGTCGCGCGGCTCGTACGGGCGACCGCGCTGGAGGCCGCGCACGGCCCGCTCATGGACGCGCTGCGGATGCAGGGCGAGAGCTGGTGGCGCACGACGGTCCGGCACGTCGGAGGCTCGGCCGCCCGGGTCGTGGCGGCCGACGCCGGGACCCGGTTGACCGGGACCCTCTACCTCGTCGCAGCCGCGAGCTTCCTCGGCATCGGCGTGGCCCCCGACGCCGCGGACTGGGCGGTCATGATCGAGCGCAACCGCGCCGGGACGCTGCTCAATCCGTGGGCCGCCCTCGCACCCGCCCTCATGATCATCATGCTGTCGGTCGGGCTGAACCTCGCCTTCGACCGCGCATTGAGGAGCAGGACATGATCAACGTCGCCGACCTGAAGGTCACCCTCAACGGCCGCGCCCTCGTCGACGCAATGACCTTCACCGCGAAGGAAGGGCAGACCATCGCCCTGGTGGGGGCCTCGGGAAGTGGGAAGACCACGACCGGCCTCGCCCTGCTCGGCCAACTCCCACCCGGAAGCGAGATGAGCGGCCGCATCGCGATCGACGGACGGTGGCCGCCGCGCCGCGGTGACGTCGCATATCTGCCGCAGCACCCTTCAACGGTGCTGAACCCGGTGCGCCGGATCGGCTCGGTCCTGCGCGAACTCAGCCGTCTGCACGGAACCTCGGTGCCGGGAGTGCTCGCCGCCGCCAGCCTGCCTGCCGACACGGAGTTCCTCCGCCGGTTCCCGCACCAGCTGTCAGGCGGCCAGCAGCAACGACTCGCGTTCGCCCAGATCCTCCTGGCGGCCCCGAAAGTCCTCGTCGCCGACGAGCCGACGACAGGCCAGGACCCGAGAACCCGCGCAGAGCTGACCGCGACGTTCGCCGCGCTGCCCATCACGACCATCGTGCTGTCGCACGACCTCGATCTCGTCCGGCGCTTGGCCGACCACGTCATCGTCTTGCGCGGCGGACGGGTCCAGGAGGCCGGTCCGGACATTCTGGGCCGGCCGCGCAGCGACTACGCGCGAGCCCTGGTCGAAGCGGCGCGGCCTGTCGAAAACCCCGTCGCGGCAGAGCGGCCGGGTCCACCGATCCTCACGGTGCGCGACCTGACCGCGGCGTATCAAGGTCCCGTCCTGCGCGGCATCGACTTGGACATGGCGGCAGGAGAGAGGCTGGCGATAGTCGGCAGCTCCGGTAGCGGGAAGACGACGCTCGCACGATGCCTCGCCGGCCTGCACCGGCCGACTGCGGGCACCATCGCCCTGCACGGGCAGCGCCTGTCGCTCCGCCGGAACCGCGCCGAACTCGCCCGCGTCCAGTACATCTTCCAGGACCCCCGCGCCACGTTCGCGCCCGGCGGCCGGATCCTTGATCAAGTCGCCAGGACCGCCGTGCGCCTACGCGGCCTGCCGACCGCTGTGGCGGCTCGCGAGGCGGGCGTGCTCCTGGAGAACATGGGCCTCCCGGCCGAGACGAGCGGAAGGCCGGCCCGCACCTTGTCCGGTGGAGAACTCCAGCGGGCCGGCATCGCCAGAGCCGTGCTCGCCGACCCCGACGTTCTCATCTGCGACGAGATCACCTCGGCCCTGGACCCCCTGACCCAGGCCGACATCCTCGATCTCGTCACCGGTCTTCGCACGACGCTCATCCTGATCACCCATGACCCGATCGTCGTGGCACGTTCCGCCCAGCGGGTGATCGCCCTGAAGGAAGGAAGGGCGCTACAAGAGAGGGGCCGGCGACCGGCCGGGGTCGCCGACAGGAGACAGCCCCGGGGTGGATAGCCCCCGTCCGGTGTTCATCATCAGGGCGTCTGCCTACAGAAGATCAGTCTGCGGGCCGGGCGAGCAGGCCCGGTCCATGGTTCATGCGAGCGCGGGGGCTCCCCGGCGGCGTGCACGCGCCGCCGGGGAGCAGCCCCGCCCATGCCCAGAAGGAGGAACCGGTCGGGCGGGACGTTCCGAGGATCAGCGGGCGGAGCTGCGGTCGCCGTACGGCAGAAGTGCCATCTCGCGGGCGTTCTTGATGGCGGCGGCGATCTGCTTCTGCTGCTGGACGGTGACGCCGGTGACACGGCGGCTGCGGATCTTGCCGCGGTCGCTGATGAACTTCCGCAGGAGGTCGGTGTCCTTGTAGTCGATGTAGGTGACGCCGTGAAGTGGATTCTTCTTGGGGCGGGGGCGGCGGTCGCGCGGGTGGCTCATGCGGTCTCCTTGACGTCGAAGAAGGCGGCGAAGGGGTCGTCGTCGGATTCGGGGGATTCCCCGGGCGCCAGGAGACAGGCGTCCAGGAGGCGGTGGATGCGGACGCGGTCGAGGTCGGGGCCGGTGAACACGAGGTGCTGCACCCGGTCGCCGTGCTCGGCGCACCAGTCGAGGTCGGCCGCCAGCGTCCGGGCGGCGGGCAGCTCGTCCCAGGCATCAGAGGGCAGCGCGGCCAGCCAGGTGCCGGCGTCCTCGATGCCGACGACGCCGGCGACGGCGTCCCAGGCGATCATCCGGTCGGGCCGGTTGGCGAGCCAGAAGCGGCCGCGGCTGCGCACGGTCTCGGACGCGAGGGTGTCGGCGGCGTCGAAGAACCGGGCGGGGTGCAGGGGGCGGCGGGCCCGCCAGACGACGGTGTCGACGGCGTCGGTGTGGATGTCGCACGGCAGCAGCGCGGTGGCCGGATCGACGCGCAGGCCCAGTTCGCGGGCGCACAGCGCGGGACCGGTGACCGGCGGCAGCGGGTCGGTGGTGGCGATGACGGGCGTCGCGGGCGCGAGGTGGGAGAGGATCTCCCGGCACAGGTCGAGGTCTTCCTCGGGTACGCCGGGCAGGGGGGCGGGCATCAGCTCGGGCAGCATCAGGGAGGTGGCGTACTCGATCTGCCGCGCCAGGACCTCGGCCACATAGCGGGGATCGCCCGCGGACCCCGCCTTGCCCGCTTCCGTGAGCAGGTCGCCCCGGCACAGGTCTGCGGGCATGTGCTCGGCGTCCAGCGCGGTGAGCACGCCGGTGAGCCGGAGCCGGCCCCTGGCCTCTTCGGCGTGGCCGAGCGCGTCGGCGACCATACGGGGCTCGACGCAGTCCCACAGGTCCACCACCAGCACGGACGCGGTGACGGCGTAGCGCAGCAGCTGCGGGATCAGGTCCTCGCGCACGGTGCACGACACGCAGCCGTGCTCCAGTTCGACTTCGGTCCGCTCGGCGATGTTCCGGGCGTCGCGCACGACGCGCACGATCCGGTCCGCGGTGATGCCGCGCAGATCGTGGTGGATCGCGACCGCGTTCGGCTGCTCGCGCAGCAGCCGGTCGACGACGGCGGCCCGCGCGGGTCCGTGCAGCCCGGCGACCAGGACGACGGGGACGGTCATGACGTAACCTCACTTGCAACGATAATCATTTTCATTATCATGGCATGGCCTGAGACCGGAAAGGACACAAGGTGGCACGAACCGAACTCCGCCCCCTGATCAAGCTGAGATCCACCGCGGGGACGGGTCACACGTACGTGACCCGCAAGAACCGCCGCAACAGCCCCGACCGCCTGGTGCTGCGCAAGTACGACCCGATCGTGCGCAGGCACGTGACCTACCGAGAGGACCGCTAGATGAAACCGGGCATCCACCCGGAGTACCGGCCCGTCGTCTTCCGCGACGCGTCCGCCGACTACGCCTTCCTGACCCGCTCCACCGCCACCGGCGACAAGACCATCGCGTGGGAGGACGGCAACACCTACCCCGTCATCGACGTCGACGTCTCCTCCGCGAGCCACCCCTTCTACACCGGCCGCAACCGCACACTCGACACCGCGGGACGCGTCGAGCGGTTCCGGCAGCGCTACGGGGCCGCCAAATGAGCGCCGTCTGCATGCTCACCGGCACCAAGCCCGGCTTCGGCAAGCGCGTCTCGCACTCCCACCGCCGCACCAACCGCCGGTTCGACCCGAACATCCAGACCAAGCGCTACTTCCTGCCGAGCGAGCGGCGCACCGTGAAGCTCAAGCTGTCGGCGCGCGGCATGAAGACGATCGACAAGATCGGGATCGAGGCGGCCGTCCGCCGCATGCGCGCCCGGGGAGTGAAGGTCTGATGGCCAAGAAGAGCAAGATCGCCGCCGACGTGCGCCGTCGTGAGGTCGTCGCCCGCCACGCGGCCCGCCGCGCCGAGCTGAAGCGGATCATCTCCAGCCCGCACACGTCGCTGGAGATCAAGGCCGAAGCCTCCCGGGAGCTGGCCCGCCAGCCGCGCGACGGGAGCGCGACCCGGCTGCGCAACCGCGACGCCGTCGACGGACGGCCCCGCGGCCACCTGCGCCGCTTCGGCCTGTCCCGCGTCCGCTTCCGGGAGATGGCCCACCGCGGCGAGCTGCCCGGCGTCACCAAGTCCAGCTGGTAAGGAGCCCGCCATGGCAGTCCCCAAACGCAAGAAGTCCCGCAGCAACACCCGCACCCGCCGGGCCCAGTGGAAGGCCGACCGGCCCGCCCTCACCCCGGTGACGGTCGACGGCGAGCAGATCCAGGTGCCGCGCCGCCTGATCCGCGCCTACCAGCGCGGCCTGCTGGCCCGCTGACGGACCGCGTCCCGCACCCGGGCTCCCTCGCGCGCCGAGGGGGCCCGGGCTTCGCCAACGAGAGAGATCCCTTGACCTCACCAGCGCCTGTGCGCCTGCGCTGCCCGTCACCGTTCTGTCCGGGTTCCTGGGCGCGGGCAAGACGACCCTGCTGAACCACGTGCTCAACAACCGCGACGGCCTGCGCACCGCGGTCATCGTCAACGACCTGAGCGAGGTGAACATCGACGCCGACCTGATCCGCGATCTGGCCGATGAGCAGGTCGGTGATGGTCCGGTCGTCGTCCTCGTACTCGCCGAAGGCGAACGTCGCGGCGACGGAGGAGCCTTGTCGCGCACCGACGAGCGGCTGGTGGAGCTGTCGAACGGATGCATCTGCTGCACCTCTCCAGCCTGGTCTTCCGCTCCCCGCGGCCCTTCCACCCCCAGCGCCTGTGGGACCTCATCGGCGAAGGATTCCGCGGTGCGGGCGGCGTCCTGAGGGTGAAGGGCTTCTGCCGTCTCGCGAGCCGTCCCTCCACCGCGGCGTTGTGGTCCCAGGCAGGGCCCGTCATCCGCCTGGAGCCGTTCGCGACCGTCGACGACGCCTCACCCGAAGGCCAGGAACTCGTCTTCATCGGCACCGCGCTGCGGCACGACACGCTGCACGACCGCTGACCGCATGCCTCATCACCGCCCACAGGGATGACGCGCTCTACGGGACGTCATTCGTAGACGAAGTCGGGCTTGTCGATGCGTGCGACGTCCTGCGCGCGGATCTGGTAGACGGGAGGGCCCTGTGGATCGCCCGCGGGCCGCCAGAAGCCGGTGACCTCGATCCAGGTGCCGTCCGCTGGAGCGGGAGCGTCGAGTACTTCCACGGTGAGGGCGACGGCGTCGGCTGCGCAGCAGCTCATCTGGAGACGGCCGACCGCCCATGTGCCGTTCTCGCTGCGGACGGCGAAGCCGGTCAGCTGGACGCTCCTGCCCATCAGCGTGGGCGCCTCGCCGAGCTGTGCCTGGTAGGACCTCTGCAGGAACTCGAAGATCGTCAGGGGCAGCGGATCAGGCTCGCTCGGCAGGAGCGGGAGGTCACTGAGAGCCGCGGGAAGCGGCGCCGGCTGCTCGGCGGCTCGCGAGGCGGTGTACGCGCCGAGTTCGGGCGGCGCGATGGCGAGGATCACCAGGACCGGCAGGCACAGCAGCCATCCGGTGCGCGGCCCGCTGTGGTGATGGCCCGCGTGGTCGTCCGGGCCATGGTCGGGGTCTGCGTGCCAGTCACGCCGCATTCCCGCGGCGCCGAGGGCGAGCAGCACCACGGCGCAGGCGATGAGCGGATACCGCAGGCCGGGCTTGACGTAGTCGGTGACCTGGCCGGTGACGAGCGTGATCCACAGGATCGTGCCGCCGAGCACCAGCATGAGCATGTTCTGGAAGGCACGGGTCACAGGAAAAGGGCTCCGAAGGCAGAGCTGACGGCGACGGCCAGCACGAAGGTGAGGGGGACGAACCGCAGGGCGAAGTCCCGGCCGAAGAAGCCGGTCTGCATGGCGATGAGCTTCAGGTCGACCATCGGGCCGACCACGAGGAACGCGAGCTTGGCGGTGGGGGAGAAGGAGGTCAGGCTGGCCGCGACGAACGCGTCGGCCTCGGAGCAGATCGACATCAGCACGGCGAGCACCGCGAGGACCAGCACTGACGCCCAGGGGATGCCGGCGACCGCGTTCACCCATGCCGCCGGCACGGCGACGTTGATGGTGGCCGCGGCGATCGCGCCGACGATGAGGAAGCCGCCCGCGTGCATGAGGTCGTGCCGGGCGGCCTGGCGGTAGGCGTCCCACTTGCCGCTGTCGTGCGCGGGGGGCGCGGGGATGCGGATCCACTCGGCCTTGCCGAAGCGCAGCCACGCCCATCCGGCGAGCACCGCCACGAGGAGCGAGGCACCGAACCGGGCCGCGACCATGCCGGGCTGTCCGGGGAACGCGACCGCCGTCGCGACCATCACGATCGGGTTGATCGCCGGTGCCGCCAGCAGGAAGGTCAACGCGGCGGCGGGCGCGACCCCGCGCGCCATGAGCCCGCCGGCGACGGGCACGGAGGCGCACTCGCACCCAGGAAGGACGGCGCCCGCGATACCGGCGACGGGAACCGCCGCGGCCCCGTTGCGGGGCAGCAGCCGCTGCCAGGTTCGTGCGGGTACGAACGCGGTGATCGCGGCGGAGAGCGCGACCCCGAACACCAGGAAAGGCAGCGCCTGCACGCAGATGGCGACGAAGATCGTCGCCCATGCCAGGACTGCTTCCTGGGTGAGGACGGGGGCGACGTACGCCCGGATGAGCACCACGATGGAGCCGAGGGCGAACAGCAGCCATACCGCGTCCGAGCCCGGGGAGGAACGCGCGGTTCGGCGGGCGGAAGGGGAGGACCGCTGGGGTCCTTCGAGGCGGTCGGACGCATGGGGGTGTGTCACCCGCCCATGCTCCCACTAACGACAATGAGTTTCGTTACCGTTGTCGGAATTCTGGACAACGTGCTGCGGGCCGAGGGCGTCGAACATGGCGGTCATCTCGTAGGCGTCAACCTCTGGAAGGGGGCCGGCTTGCCGGGCCCCCTTCGTTTCCGCTTCAGATCAGCTGTTGGGGATCAGGGCGGCGAGGGGCAGGGTGCCGCCCATCAGTGCGGAGACGGTCGTGCCGCAGGTGGCGGGGGTGTCGGAGTTCGTGCAGTGGTGGGTGGCGGTGTAGGTGCCGGTGGCGAGGTCCTTGGCCCAGGTGGAGCCGAGATCGCGGAGGCGGGCGGTGTTGGTGGTGGTCGGGGAGCATCCGGCGGCGAGGGTGGCGGCCGGCGTCGGGTTCCCGCTGGCCATGCTGGCGTCGGATGCAGGGGCGGTCCGGACGCGTACGGCAGAACGTGGTGTCGCTGCTCTTCCGTGGGTTGATCAGCCGCTTCGGGACCCGTCGGCGAGCCCTCTTTCCGCCGTGTGCTCAGGAGATCGGGCCACCCCGGCGTCCGGAGGGCACGGCGGCGCCGCGTCGTGCGGTGCCCGTCAGGCGATGAGCCAGAAGAGGAGCCCGGCGGCGAAGGTGCAGGCCACGAGCATGAGGAACAGATTGGCGAGTGCCTTCGCGCGGGAGGTGTGCGAGGCGAGGTGGAGCGTCTCGACGATGTGGGTGGAGAAGGTGGTGAAACCCCCGCACCAGCCCATGCCGGCGATCGCGGCCCAGTCGGTGTGCGGCCCGGCCCCCATGACGGCACCCAGGACCGCCGAGCCGAGAACGTTCACGGTCAACGTCGCCGCAGGAAGCGTCGTCGGCCACTTCGCGCGCAACGCGCCGTCGACGACATAGCGCATCGCGGCACCCAGCGCCCCGGCGAGGACGATCAGCCAGAACGTCACAGCGGCTCCCCATGGTCCGGGCGGGCGCAGGACGCCGGGACAGAGCGGCCAGAGCGCGCCAGCGCGAAGCCGACGGCCCCGGCGAACAGGCCCCCGGCAAGACTGAGCAAGGCGAAGGCCAGGGCCGGGCCGGGACGTCCCGCGCGGACCATCAGGTCGAGCTGTGCCGCCAGGCTGCCATAGGTCGTGTACGCGCCGAACGCCCCGGTGCCGACCGCCAGACGGACGTCGCGGCGCCGCGGCGTCTCCGCGCCGCGCCCGGCCAGCAACGCGGTGAGCAGCGCCAGCCCGAACGCCCCAGTGACGTTGACGAACAGTAGCGACCACGGCCACGCCACACCCGACGGAAGCCGCAACCCCACCACCTCACGCACCCCGGTTCCGAGCGCGCCACCCACCGCGACCAGACCCACCAGCCGCGGCCGAACCCACACGGGAACCCCCATGCCCCGACCCTGCACCCCGCTTCTCCCTCACCTGCCCAAGACACAACACACCCACCGAACTCTTTGCCACCCGCAGCACCCAGACCTCCCTGCTTCCAAGAGCGCACCGCACCTCACGGTTCCGGGGGAACCTCACTCGAAGGTTCCCCGTACCGCGAGGTCGGCGTTCGCCTCAGACCCCGGGTGCCTCGTAGTGCTGTCTGGCGGTCTCTTCGTAGACGTCGGGGATGCCGTCGTGGTCGCGGTCGGCGGTCTCTGCGTCGTGGATGCGGCGGTAAACGCGGTTGCGGGCGCGCAGGACGATCCCGGCGAGGAGGGTGGCGGCGATCGATGCCGTCAAGACGGCGATCTTGACGAGGTCGGCGGTCTCGGGGTGGGCGGGGAAGGCGAGTTCGCCGATGAGGAGGGAGACGGTGAAGCCGATGCCCGCCAGTAGGGACAGCCCGAGGACGTCGGTCCAGGCGAGGCCTTCGTCGAGTTCGGCGCGGGTGAAGCGGGCGACGAGCCAGGTCGCGGCCATGATGCCGATGGGCTTGCCGACGACGAGGCCGACCAGGACGCCGAGGGCGATCGGGTTGCGCAGGGCGTCGCCGAGGCCGGACACGCCGCCGAAGGCGACTCCGGCGGACAGCAGTGCGAAGACGGGGACGGCGAAGCCGGCGGACAGGGGCCGGAAGCGGTGCTCGAAGTGCTCGGCGAGGCCGTGGCCGTCGCCGGGCTCGTCCCGCTCGCCCCGTAGAACGGGGACGGCGAAGCCGAGCAGGACGCCGGCGACGGTGGCGTGGACGCCGGAGGCGTGCACCAGCGTCCAGGTCGCGAACGCCAGGGGCGGGAGCAGCCACCAGGAGCGGATCCGCCGCTGGACCAGCACCGTGAACACCGCCAGCGGGATCAGTGCGCCGAGCAGGGGCAGCGGGGCGAGATCCGCGGTGTAGAAGAGGGCGATGATGACGATCGCGATGAGGTCGTCGACGACCGCGAGCGTCAGCAGGAAGGTCCGCAGGGCGTTGGGGAGGCAGCGGCCCAGGACGGCCAGGACCGCGAGCGCGAAGGCGATGTCGGTCGCCGTGGGGATCGCCCAGCCGTCGCCGGCGCCCGGGGTGCCGGCCGTCACCAGCAGGTACAGGACCGCAGGGACGATGACCCCGCCGCAGGCGGCGGCAACGGGTACGAGCGCCCGGCGGGGGTCGCGCAGGTCGCCGGCGACGAACTCGCGCTTGAGTTCCAGGCCCGCGACGAAGAAGAAGATGGCCAGGAGCCCGTCGGCGGCCCATGTGGCCAGGCTGAGGTCGAGGTGCAGGGCGTGCGGGCCGATGGTGAAGTCCTGTACCGCGGTGTAGGACGACGCCCAGGGAGAGTTCGCCCACACGACCGCGATCACCGCGCCGGCCAGGAGTAGCGCGCCGCCGACCGTCTCGGTCCGCAGGATCTCGGCGATGCGGCGCGCCTCGGGCCAGCTCCCGCGCTGGAAGAGGACCCGCCTGGGCGTGCCGGTGCTGCTGCTCAAGGGAGCCTCCGTCTGGGATCGCGAACAAGACCGCCGACCAGACTTCCCGGCACACCTGCGGTCACTGTACCGGACGAAAGATCACACAAAGCGCACGTAATTGACTATTTCCGGCAAGGTGTGGTGGATCTCGCGCCGGGCTCTAGGATGCGCGTTGGTTTGCCGGGAAGCCTGGTCGGCGAGTCCCTTCGTCGTCTCCGGGAAAGGCCCGCCATGGCGCAGCACCGTCCCGGTCCTTCGCGCGAGCCCTCCGCGCGGATCGCGGGTGCGGTGCTGCGGGAGGTCCGGTGGGGCGGGGGTCGGTGAAGTGGTTCCGGCATCCGGGACGAGTGATCGTCGGGGCTTTCGGGGCCGCGGTGCTCATCGGGACCGGTCTGCTGTGTTTTCCGGTGGCGAGCGCGTCGGGTGTCTCGGCGGGGGTGCTGACGGCGCTGTTCACCTCGACGTCGGCCGTGTGCGTCACCGGTCCGGTGGTGGTCGACACCGGTGAACGGTGTTCGGCGAGGTCGTCATCCCGGCGAGCCGGCCGGACGCCCGTCTACCTGGGGATCTTGCATGCGGTGTCGGCGTTCAACAACGCCGGGTTCGCGGCTTCCCCCTCGCCGACATCGCGATCCTCGCCTCCGCCACGACCGTCGTCCTGGCCGCAGGGGCCTGGCGGTTCGCCCGCCGGGACATCGGCCGCTGAGCTTTGGCGGATTCCTGGACCAAGGAAGAGCCGGTCCGGCCACGCGCGGCCATACACTTGTATGGGATACAGATGTATGGTTGGTTAAACGTTCGTATCGGGGGCGATCACGATGGAGCAGAAATCGGTGAACGAGGATCTGACCGCCAAGGCGCGGATCAGGGACGCGGCACTGGCGGAGTTCGCCCGGCACGGTGTCAAAGGCACGACGGTGCGGGGGGTGGCCGAGGCCGCCGGGGTGTCGGCGGGGCTGGTGCAGCACCACTTCGGCACCAAGGAGGGGCTGCGGGAGGCGTGCGACTCCTACGCACTGGAGACCGTCCGGCGCGTGAAGCGGGAGGCATTCGAGAGCGGCATGGGAGACCCCGGTTTCATGGCCACCGCGGTCGCCGCCGGGCTGCCGATCCAGCGCTACCTCGCCCGTGCCCTCGTCGACGGATCGCCCGCGGCGGCGCGCCTGTTCGACGACGCCGTCGCCTTCAGCGAGCAGCTGCTCGGCGGCGGCGCTCCCGGGATGGCGGAACCGAGCACCGAGGATCTGCATGCGTACGCGGCGGTGATGACCGCGATGAACTTCGGGCAGATGGTCCTGCACGAGCACCTGTCGCGCGCGCTCGGCGTCGACACGCTCAGCACCGACGGCTACCGCAAGGTCGCCCTGGCGATGCTCGACATCAACGACGACCGGCTGATGAGCCCGGAGCTCGTCGCCCACGCGCGCGCCGCACTCCGAGGGCTTCCCCACGCAGGCGCCGATGTCCGCTGATCTGCTCCCCGCCCCGTTGCCGCCCGCGGGGCGAATACCCGGCGCGACTTCGGCCCGTTCCGACGGGCCTCCCTTCGGGCGGATCTCCACCTCCGCCGCCGCCGCCCGCCGCACCGACTCCGACCCGCCCCGGACCGGAGCACGCACACACACCGCGTATCCGCACGCCTCGCGCGCGCCCGCCCCGCCCCGCCCCGGGCCCAAGGCCTGAGCCTCCGGAGGAGGGCGGGCGGCCGCACGCCCCTTCCTTCCTCTTCTCCAGGAGGTTCCACCATGCACGCCCAGCACGTACCCCCCATCTCCGTGTCCGGCCTGACCAAGTCCTTCGGCGCCACCCGTGCCCTCGACGGCCTCGACCTCACCGTGCGGCGCGGCGAGGTGCACGGGTTCCTCGGCCCCAACGGCTCCGGCAAGTCCACGACCATTCGCGTCCTGCTCGGGATGCTGCGCGCCGACGGCGGCGAGGCCGCCCTCCTCGGCGGCGACCCGTGGAAGGACGCAACCGCCCTGCACGAGCGCCTCGCCTACGTGCCCGGCGACGTCACGCTGTGGCCGAACCTCACCGGCGGCGAGGTCATCGACCTCATCGGCCGGATGCGCGGCGGTATCGACAAGCGCCGCAAGGCTGAACTGCTGGAGCGGTTCGAACTCGACCCCCGCAAGAAGAGCCGCACCTACAGCAAGGGCAACCGCCAGAAGGTCGGCCTCGTCACCGCCCTGGCCTCCGACGCCGAACTCCTCATCCTCGACGAGCCCACCTCCGGCCT
The DNA here is from genome assembly GCF_003751225.1 of Actinocorallia herbida. Taxonomy (NCBI): domain Bacteria; kingdom Bacillati; phylum Actinomycetota; class Actinomycetes; order Streptosporangiales; family Thermomonosporaceae; genus Actinocorallia; species Actinocorallia herbida. Next base: position 5,768,131 of record NZ_RJKE01000001.1, on the reverse strand, counting down.
CGACCCCCTCATGGAGGAGGTCTTCCAAGACTGCGTCCGCCAGGCCCGAGACGCGGGCCGCACCGTCCTGCTGTCCAGCCACATCCTCAGCGAGGTCGAGGCGCTCTGCGACCGCGTCACCATCATCCGCGCGGGCCACACTGTCGAGACCGGCACCCTCGACGAACTCCGCCACCTCACCCGCACCTCCCTCGATGCCGTCCTCGACTCCCCGCCCGACGGCCTCGACACCCACCCCCACGTGCACGACCTCCGCATCGACGGCGCCCGCGTGCGCTGCGAGGCCGACACCGCCCACCTCGGCGAGATCCTCGTCCTGCTCGCCCAGGCGGGGGTGCGCACCCTCACCAGCCGGCCGCCCACCCTCGACGAGCTCTTCCTGCGCCACTACCAGGCCGAGGCCGTCCGATGAACGCGCTCACCGGCACCGCCGGGCTCATCCGGCTAATCCTGCGCCGCGACCGCTTCCTGCTGCCGCTGTGGATCCTGTGGCTCGGTGCCATCCCCGCCGGGTTCACCTCCGCCACCGCGGAGCTGTACCCCACCGCCGCCGACCAGGGCAAGTACGCCGCGACCATCGGCGCCAACCCCACGTTCCTCGCCCTGTACGGGCCGATGTACGACCCGGGGCTCGGCGGGATCGTCGTCCAGCGCGCCTCCCTGATCGCCGTCGTCATCGCCCTCATCGCCGCCCTCACCGTCATCCGGCACACCCGGGCCGAGGAGGAGGCCGGGCGGCGCGAGCTGCTCGGCGCGACCCGGATGGGAAGGGCCGCGCCGCTGGCCGCCGCCCTCGCCGTCACGATGACGGCCTGCGTTGTGGTCGGCGCACTCGCCGCCGCGGGCATGGCATCCCAGGACCTGCCCGCGGCCGGCTCGATCGCCTTTGGGTTGCAGCTCGCCCTGGCCGGAGTGGTCTTCGCCGCGGTGGCCGGGCTCGCCGCCCAGCTCACCATCGGTGCCGCGGCGGCCCGCGGGCTGAGCCTCGCGGTCCTCGGTGCGGCCTTCGTCGTGCGGATGGCCGCCGACAGCGCGGACGGCCTCACCTGGCTCGGGTGGGCGTCCCCGCTCGGCTGGGTGCAGCGCTCGCGCCCGTACGAAGCGGAGCGCTGGTGGACTTTCGCGCTCGGCGCGGCCCTCGCGCTCGCGCTGGCCTGGGCCGCCGCCCGCATGACCGCGCGCCGTGACCTCGGCGCGGGCCTGCTGCCCGACCGGCTCGGCCCCGCCGACGCCTCCCGGGGGCTGCGCGGGCCGTTCTCCCTGGCCTGGCGGCTGCACCGCCGCAGCCTCGCGGGCTGGCTCGCCGGATTCGCCGCGCTCGGCGCGGTCTACGGCGGCTTCGGCGGGAGCGTCGGCGACCTGATCGCCGACAACCCCGAGCTCGGCGACGTGTTCGCCCGCCTCGGCGGCGAGGCCGGGCTCATCGACGCCTACTTCAGCTCCGCGATGGGCATCATGGGCCTCATCGCCTGCGGCTACGCCGTCTCGGCCACCCTCCGCCTGCGCGCCGAGGAGTCGTCCCTGCACCTCGAACCCGTCATGGCCACCCCGACCGGGCGGCTGCGCTGGGCCGCCGCGCACCTCACGATGGCGGCGGCGGGATCGGCGGCGATCCTCGCGGCCGGCGGCCTCGCCGCGGGCCTCGTGCACGGCCTCAGCGCGGGCGGGTCCGGCGAGTCGGTCCGCGTCCTCGGCATCGCCCTGGCCCAGATCCCGGCGGTCTGGGTCCTCGGCTCCGTCGGCACAATCCTGTTCGGAGCGCTGCCCCTCCTCATGCTCGTCGGCGCCGCCCTCGACCTGGACCCGGTCCTGCTCGACCTGTCCCCGTTCGCCCACGTGCCGAAGCTCGGCGCCGGATTCACCGCCGCCCCGCTCACCACCCTGACCGCCGCGGCCTTCGTCCTCACCGCCGTCGGTCTCGCCGCCTTCCGGCGCCGCGACCTGTCCTTCGGCTGAGACCGCACCACATCCGCGTCGGCCGCCCGCTCCCCTTGCCCCGACGGGGGACGGACGGCCGGCTCGCGGCAGGGCCGCGTCTGCGGCCTCCGGGTCCCGCCGTCACCGCCAGGACTCGCGCATATAGCCCTTCGCGCGACGCACCAACTCCGGGTACCGCCCGGACACGTCATGGCTTTCGGAGGGGTCGGTGTCCAGGTCGTACAGCTCGTACCGCCATCCGGGGCCGGGAGGAGTGTAGTTCTCTGCGGGTGCGAACCCGATCGCCTTCCACCGGCCGAACCGCACCGCCGCCGCGGCGTCGCGGCCCCGTCCGTGCTCCAGGGCACGCTGGCGCCGGGTGCTGCCGGCGTGCACGCGCGCCCAGTAAAGGTAAGGACGCTCCGGCAGCGCGCCCTGGCCCGTCAGCGCCGGGCGCATCGACATCCCGTCGAGGCCGGGCGGCACAGGCGCTCCGGCGAGATCCGCGAGCGTGGGCAGCAGGTCGTAGTGCGCGATCGAAGCGGTGCTCCGTTGCCCGGCGGTCGCCGCCAGAAGCCTCGGCGACCAAGCGACGAAGGGGATGCGGATGCCGCCCTCGTACAGGCTGCGCTTGTAGCCGCGGAACGGGCCCGCCGCTGCGAAGAAGTCCGGGTCGACGCCCTTCTCCTCATGCGGTCCGTTGTCGCTGGTGAACACGATGACGGTGTCGTCGGCCAGGCCCAGTTCGGCCACCGTGTCGATGACGCGGCCGGCATAGGTGTCGAGAAGGCTCACCTGGGCGGCGTGCGCCTTGTCGGGGCCGCTCCACTCCTTGTCGGCGTAGGCGCCCAGATCGGGGATGGTCGAAGGTGCGTGCGGCAGGGTCGGGGTGAGCATCAGCAGGAAGGGGGACGACGCGGCGTCGCGCAGGAAGCCCATCGCCCTGTCCATGATCACGTCCGGCCCGTAGAGGTCCCCTTCGTCCCCTTCGTTGCCGTCGAGCGGCACGCTCCGCCTGCCGTCCCACAGCCGCGCGGGGTAGTAGTCGTGGGCGGCGTGGTGGGTCAGGTAGCCGAAGAAGTCGGTGAAGCCGTGCGAGAGGGGATGGTCGGGGCCGTCGCTCTCAGGTCCGAAGCCCCACTTGCCGAACAGGCCGGTGCGGTAGCCGAGGCCGGTCAGCACGGACGCGAACGTGGGGTCGGCGCCGAGCGGGAGGTCCCCGTGGCGTGGCGGGTTGCGGCGCACCGCAGTGTGGCCCGAGTGCAGCCCGGTGAACAGCGACGCCCGGTCCGGCGCGCACACCGGCGAGGAAGCGTAGGCCTGCGTGAACATGAGGCCTTCGGCGGCCATCCGGTCGATCCGCGGCGTCGTGATCTTCCGCTGCCCGTAGGCCCCGATCTCTCCCCAGCCGACGTCGTCGGCCAGGATGACGATGAAGTTGGGACGCCTGACCGCGGCCTGGGACGGCCTCGGAGCGGCGGACTCGGCAGGATGCCGGGGCCACAGCGCCAGCGCTGCCGCACCCGAGGCGACCGCTGCGCCGCCCAGCAGGAGATGCCTTCGCTTGACAGCCGCCTTAGGCAAGGCGTCGCCCTCGCGCAGGCCGGAAGAGGCGGTGCGGCATGATCGCTCCAAGGGAAGGTCCTGTGACGCTCACGCCCCAGGAAAGATGGTTCGCCAAAACAACGCCGACCAGACTTCCCGGCACACCGAAAAAGACCTTATCTCCCGAATCGGCGCAGTGCTGACAGACCGCATGCCTCCGACGACATTCCCGCGGCACAGAGGCAGGTCCGGGTCTGCAGTCTGATCGGCTGCTCAGCCGATGAGGCCGATGGCGGCCGGGAGAGTCAAGGCGAGCGGGATGCCGACGAAGAGGGCCACCGTCCCGCCGGCCCTCGCTGCCGCGCTCGCCTGAGCAGGCGTCGCACCCATGCCCACCAGCACGGCGCGCATCTCGGCGTAGTAGCGGCTCTTGTGCGGGACCGCCATGACGACGACAGGGAAGTAGAGCAGCCCGGCCGATGCCGTCACCGCCAGGCCGAGCCACCGCACACCCACCCCATCAGCGAGCCGCACCCCGGCCAGACCCACGACCAGGTAGGCGGCCCCGGACACCACCTGCAGCCCGACCGCCAGCAGCGCCGCACACCCCGCACCGCCACCGGCCGCCCGCAGAAGAGGCCGCCACAGGACAGGACGAAGACGCCTGCCGGAGAACTCTCCCCACAAGCCGAGGAACAGCAAGACGTAAACCACCACAACCGCCATACGCCCCATCCTCAGCCGGACGGCCTTCCCGTGCCAGGGCCACAGCCCGAACTCCCATGCTGGGCCGACCGCCTGCATCGAGGCCGGCGGGGAACCAGCCACCCGCTGCGCGGCGTCATTTCATCGATCAGGAGGCAGGGGAAGGCGACGAGCGAGATCGCTGCTGCGCGCCCGGTCGCCGGAGGACGAGCCGGGCGCTCTGCAGCCGGCAGGGAAGGTCATCCCCTCCTGAAGGAGGCGCGGGGTGGGCAGGGGCCGCCGGGGAACTGCTGGAGTCGTCCGCCTTGGGTGACTGCCCCGCGCCCTCACCCGCCACCATCAAGAACGCCACCTGCAGCGCCAACCGACGCCAGCCAGGGCTACCGACCCCCAATGAGACACTGCGGGTCCCGGTGGGCCCTGGTGGCAGTGCATATCGCGAAATCTGGCATCTGCCCGGTAGCCGCCAGCAGCCTTTCTAGTGATCGAAGTTGGCGCAACAGCTGTGGTGCAAGTGAGGGTCGGTTGACTACTCCGCCTGGGAAGGTGAGCTGCATCGACAGACAGAATCGAATGCCTGTGGCCAGCATGAACCCTGCAGAGCTGGCCGTCGACCGGCTCGAGCCGGAGAACCGGGCCGGTATCCGCACGGCTGACCAGCAGGGGCGGACAGGCCCGGGCTCAGGACGCGGCGGCCGGATCGGGGAAGGGGCACAGCCCCGGCATTGTGGACGTATTCGCCTGAGGTGAGCCGCCGCATCCCCAGACCGGGAAACGTGACCTGCTCGACGGCCGTCATCACAGCCTCCCGAAGGCCTCAGCCACCCGCATCAGAACGGCCAGTCACGGTGGGAGGCGCACGCCGGGCTCCTCAACGTGACTGGCCATCCCTATTGCTGCTCAAGCCCCGGGGTGGCGCCGGTACCGACTCCGTGATGAGACGGGTCGGCCCGCGCGGGCCGGGAGCGTCAGCGCTTCATGAGGGCGAAGACTCCCCAGCCGAGGTACTCACGCAGGTAGCGCGTGTAGCGGGCGGGCTCGTTGGCGAGTTCGTCCCGTACCTCGGCGGCCATGTCGTCGTCGGGGTTCTGGTCGAGCCAGCGGCGCATGCTGAGCCACTGGGCCGCGGTGTAGCGGTCCCAGCTGTCCTGGTCGGCCAGCATCATCTCCACGACGTCGTAGCCGAGGTCGCCGAACTGCCCGATCAGGCCGTGCAGGGGCAGGAAGTCGGCGATGGCGGTGGCGTGGCAGGCTTTCGCGGTCTCCTCGTCCGGAGGGGTCCGACGCCAGTAGGGCTCGCCGATCAGCATCATGCCGCCGGGGCGGAGGCTGCGGTCGAGCAGATCGACCGTTCCTGCGACGCCGTTTCCGATCCAGGCGGCGCCGACGCAGCAGGCCAGGTCGACGGGCTCGTCGGCGACGTGTCCGGCGGCGTCGCCGTGCACGAACTCGACCCTGTCGGCGACGCCGAGTTCGGCGGCGCGGGCCTGGGCCTGCTCGGTGAACAGCGTGCTGATGTCGACCCCGAGGCCGGTGAAGCCCAGGTCGCGCGCCCAGGTGCACAGCATTTCGCCCGAGCCGCTGGCCAGGTCGAGCACGCGGGTGCCGGGGGCGAGGCGCAGGGCCGCGCCGAAGGCGGCGAGCTTCTCGGGCGTCAGCGGGTCGTGGATGCGGTGGCCGCTCTCGCGGATGGTGAAGATACGGGGAAGGTCCATGACCAGATTCCTTTCCGTCATGCCTTGAAGTTCGGGGACTGCTTGATGGCGCGGCGCAGGCGCGCGCCCTGCTTCTTCGGCCGCTCCAGCTCCGCGCGCAGCCGCGCGTCGGTGCGGGAGGCGGCGTGGGTGTTCTCGCGCTGAAGCCGGTGGTAGCTGTCGAGTCGTCGCCGGGTGAGAAGGCCGTCCTCGACGGCCGCCAGGACGGCGCAGCCCGGTTCGGTGGCGTGGGCGCAGTCGGCGAAGCGGCAACCCTGCGCCAGCTCGGTGATCTCGGCGAAGGCCTGGTCAAGGCCCTCGTCGGCATCGTGCAGGCCCACGCCGCGCAGGCCCGGGGTGTCCAGCAGGACCCCGCCGTGGGGAAGGGGCAGCAGCTCCCGCCACGCGGTGGTGTGGCGGCCCTTTCCGTCGCCGTCGCGTACCGCGCCGGTGGCCAGGCGGTCCTCGCCCAGCAGACGGTTGCCGAGGGTGGACTTGCCCGCTCCCGAAGGCCCGAGCAGGACGACCGTGCCCGACAGGACCGCGTCGAGGACGTCAAGGCCCTCGCCGGTGGCGGCGCTGGTGATCAGCACCTCCACCCCCGGGGCCACCGCGGCCACCTCGGCCGCCGCCGATGCGGCGTCGGCGGAACGGTCGGCCTTGGTGAGCACCACCACGGGCATGGCGCCGCTCTTCCAGGCCAAAGCGAGCATCCGCTCGATCCGCCCGTGCCTGAGCGGGCCGGCGAGCGAGACGGTCACCGCCACGGTGTCGACGTTCGCGGCCAGTACCTGGCCTTGGGAATCGCGCGAGGCCGTGGAGCGGACCACGGCGGTCCGGCGCTCCAGAACCTCGACCACGGTGGCGGAGGACGCCTCGGTGCCCGGACGGACGGCGACCCAGTCGCCGGTGCACGGCGTCAGCCGATCACCGCCGCCCGGGACGACCGCCGCGCGGACGGGCCCGGTCTCGGCGACGACGTCGCACAGGCCGCGCTCGGCCCGCACCACACGGCCCGGCACCAGTCCGGCGGCCCGCGACAGGGTGAAGGAACGCTCACGTTCGGAGTCCCAGCCGTAGTCGGCCAGTGTCAGAACGCGCGTGGGGGAAGAAGAAGGTTGGTGTGAAGTGGGTTGATGAAACAACGTGGAGACCCTTGAAAGGGGGCCTCGCCGGACGGCGGCCGTGCCGGAACCACTCCCCTCAGGGAGGAAGGCAGGCGAAGGTCAGGCAGAGACCCGGAAGGTGAGGATGGTCCGGGCGCCGCGCACAGCGGTCGTCTCCACGACAGACATCAACTCACCTCTCTCATCTCCGTAAGCGACCAGAACGTCACTTCCACCAAAACTGTACCACCCGCCGTGAATGTCGTCTGACCGGTGACGTGGCGCAGGCGGCATCGCTCGGCAAGCCCCGCCTCTACGGAACGGTCGTTTCCGGGACGACCTAAGTCCAGAGCATGAACTTCCCGGTCAGCGCGTCGACGGCTGAGGTCGCACCGTAGATGAGGGCGCCCAGGTAACTGATCGATTCCTCCGGCGTCGCCTCCAGCGCTTTGGCGAGGTCGTCGTCGTGCCCGGTGTCCAGCATCTGCTGGGGATAGTCCGCGATGAAGAGCGACGGTTCGTTCCTGGCTTCTTCCAGCAGTCGGCGCAGTCGCGCGGGTTTCACCTTGGTGGCGATCACGGGGTACTTCGAGATCCCCGCGTGCCGCACCCCGCTGGCGTCCACGAGCCAACGACGGCCCATCAGGTCCCGGTCGGCGTGTGCGCCGAGCGAGGCGCACAGGTGGCCGGTGACGTTGAGCGCCACCCCGGCGCTCAACGTCGAGGCGAGCACCACTACCGCCTTGTTGGCCCGGTAGTCGTAAGGCTGGTCCACTGACTGGGGTTCCTCGATGCCGTGCAAACGTTCCTCATCTTGATCTAGCCGATCTTCATCTACTGTTCTATCGGGCTTCGCCGCCGTCGTCACGTTCGGCCCTGACTCGCCGCCGCGGTCGGCCCCGGCGACGGCTCTGTCAGGGGCGAGCGGCTCTCGGTCTGCCGGTGGCGGGCTGCGTCGACCTGATGCCCGGGGAGGCCGGGCGGGGCGGGCGGTTCAGGAGCGGTCGGGTGGGGGCGCTTGTTGAGGAGGAGGAGACCGGCGATGATGACGAGTCCGCCGATGACCGCTGCCGGCCGGGGGTGTTCGCCGAGCCAGAGGTAGGAGATGCCCAGGGTGGCGACGGGAACGAGGTAGAGGGCCGCGGTGGCGGTGGTGATGCTGAGCCGCGCGACGGCGTACCCCCACGCGACGAAGCCCGCGGCCGAGGGCAGAAGGCCGAGGTAGACGGCGGCGGCGGTCGATCCGGCCGGGGCGTCGAGAAGGGCCCGGAAGGTGCTGGGGGCGAGTGGGACGAGCAGGGCCGTGCCGGCCCAGGTGGCGTAGGCGGCGACTTCCAGCCCGGTGTGACGCCGGAGCAGGGGCTTGATCGTGAGGTGGTAGACGGCCTGGCTGAGGGCCGCGCCGAGGACGGCCCAGGCTGCCGCGGTGTACCCGTGCTCCTTGCCGGACACCGCGATGAGCACCGCGCCGGTGAGCGCGACCAGTGATCCTCCGGCCTTGGCCCGGGTGAGCCGCTCCCCGGCGAAGCACACGGCCAGCAGGGCGCTCATCGCGGGGACGGCGGCCACGATCAGGCTGGCGGTACCGGCGGGCACATGGACCTCGCCCCAGTTCAGGAGCAGTTGGTAGGCGCTCATCCCGGTCACGCCGATCACGGCGATGCGCCAGAGGTCCGCGCGGGCGGGGCGTCTCACTTTCAGCACGGGGGCGGCGGCCGCCAGGGCGGCGGAAGCCACGGCGAGACGCAGGAGGGACAACTGGGCCGGCCCGAGACCGTCCAGGGCCACCCGGATCGCGGGGAAGGCGGAGGCCCACAGCAGCACGGTGGCGGCCAGGGCGAGCAGGGTCTTGTCGAACTTCACCCCATCGAGCTTGCCGGGTAGAATCCATTAGGTCTAGTTACCTTTTATTCCTCTAAACTTAAATGGATCTTTCTTGTTGGATGTTCGCCGCCTCCGCGTGCTGGCCGAGTTCGCCGCTCAGGGAACCGTCGCGGCCACCGCCGAGGTCCTCCACCTCACCGGACCGGCCGTCTCCCAGCAGCTGGCCGCGCTGGAACGGGAAGCCGGCCTGCAGATCCTGGAGAAGCGGGGACGGACCCTGCACCTCACCGCCGCCGGACAGCGCCTCGTCGACCACGCGCGGATCGTCCTCGGCAGCCTCGCCGCGGCGGAGTCGGACCTGGCGGCGCTGCGCGGAGGCGGACACGGCACCGTCCGCATCGCGGCGTTCGCCTCCGCCGCCCGCACCCTCGTCGCCGGCCTGTGGCCGGCCCCCGGCACCGCACCGGACCCCCGGGACCCCGTCCTGCACCTCACCGAACACGAACCCCCCGCCGCCGAAGCCGCGCTCCTGCAACGCCAGGCCGACCTCGCCATCACCCACTCCTACAGCCTGCTCCCGCGCCCCCTGCCGCCCGGCTGCGAACGGCGCGCCCTCTTCGACGAACCGGTCCACCTCGTCATGCACCCGGCGGACGCCGCCAGGCACCACCTCTTCCCAGGCGACCCGGCGGACCTGCGCGACTTCGCCGACGCCCTCTGGCTGCTCCCCGACACCCGCACGGCCTGCCACGAGATGACCCAGCGCGCGTGCGGCGCCGCCGGTTTCGCCCCCAAGGCCGCGGCCGTGGCCGGCGACTTCGCCGTCCTGTCCGCCCTGGCCAGCCGCGGCGCGGGCGTCGCCCTCATCCCGCACATGGCCCTGCCACCGCACCGCCCGGACCTCAGCGTCCACCCCCTGCGCGTCCCCGTGCACCGCAGCATCCACGCCCTGTACCGGTCAGGAACCGCACAGGACCCCGCGATCCGGAACGTCCTCGACCGCCTTCCCACGAGCAGCGGCTGAGACAACACCTCCGGGTCGATCAGGCCCCGAGGTTCCAGCCCTCATCCGGAGCATCGGCAGGGACTTCGACCAGCATCGCCTTCGCTGAACAGACCCGGACGGGACCACCCCCGCGTGCGCGGGGAGCACGGATCGGCTGACGTGGCCGTCTACCGCTACCAGGGACCACCCCCGCGTGCTGGGATGGTCTTTCGATGCGGCAGCCATCATCAGTCTTCGTCGATGCCCGACAGGACTGAGAAGGAAGTGAGGTGGCGCAAGTAGCGGCGGTTGCCACGGATGTCGAGGTCCCCGGTCGCTGTGACGCGCAGTCCTTGGTCGTGTGCTCGGAGGGCTCTGGTGTAGTCCTCACGGATGAGCTCGACACGCACTCTCCGTGCGATGCCGGTGTCGTCGTCGACTCCGTGGATGACGACCTCGCCGGGGCCTGGTCCGTTGTCTCTGGCCAGTCGGATGACATGCCCAGTGACGGTGACTCCGGTTCGGGGTTGCCTCGTTCGCAGGTACTCGGAGGCTTCCTTGAGGATTCGCTGCTGACCTGGTGTGATCCTGAACAGGTCTGGAGCTCGTGTGGTTCCCGAGCGCGGTGAGAGCACGAATCTGACTTGGTAGCTGTCATGTTCGGGCCCGCCGAGGGCAGACAGCGCCGCGAGCTCTGTGGCGTTCGCGACTGGGCGCTCAGCGAAGGCTGCTATCTGCTCAGATCCCTCTGAAACTTTGGACGCCAGGTGCTGCGCTTGGCGGGCTGCGGACAGCATGCGCTGGGAGACTCGACGGCCGAATGGATCCCGAAGAGCGAGCGTGAGCTCTTCTTGCCCGGCGAGCTCACATCGGGTTTGAGGCTCTGGGTAGCCGTCCTCCAAGGGGAGGGACAGGCAGAGTACGAAGCTTCCCGGCTGGGTGGAGAATCGGGCCTTGGCGGCGAAGGTCTCGGCTCTTTGGGAGCGGCGATTGGGCAGGACCAGTGCTGAAGCGCCGGCAGCTGCTGAGGCGGAGGCGACCACTAGCGCGCGCAGCGCGTTGATGGCCGCGAAGGCGAGTTCCAGTGGCGCCTCCCCGGGAGGTAGATCCGGGGTAAGGCGGACGGCGATGCTATCGGCACCGCCGATCACGATGTCGTCGATGACCTCGCGGGGCAGCCGGCGCTCGCTGTAGGCGAGAACCTTCAGAGCCTCTTGAATGCGGTCGGAGAAATCGACCACGTTCTCGCGGACGGGAAGCACGAGCTGGAGGTCGTCGGCGTCGGGACTGCGGGGTCGCCACAGAGTGGTCCGCTGATCTTCGTCTGCAAGCGTCCAGCCTGCGCTACGCAGGTACCTGGTCATCTCCTCCAGGCCAGGCGCGGACATGGCGTCCCTCTCGCGATCGTCTGACATGTTCACAGCTGGTCCCAAACGTTGAAATCGGGTACCGGTGTCGACGTCCTGACGCCGAACGTGCCCAACATCCGTTTCAAGCCATCTTCGTCCAATGCGTTCTTCGCTGGAAGGCATACGACCTGGGTTTGACGGTTGATCGTGGCCGGCCGGCCTTCCAGGGAGACCCAGACGCCATGCCCGACAAGCAGGGTGCCGTCCCTGCCCAATCGGATGCGTTCTCCGTCCTTCGACAGCCCGATCACGGCCAGAATCCGACGAATGGAGTGGTTGCTCTGGCGGAGGACCTCATAGGTATCGACGTCGAGGTCGTAGCTGAAGTCGCCGTTCGCAGTCTTGCGAACCCCGTCCGTCGTCTTGACCTGAACGAGGACGGACGGGCTCCGCGTGCCGTTCAACTCGCCTGGATATGACAGGAAGACATCGGCCTTCTGGAGGTCGAGAGATGTCGGCCGACCGTGGAGGATCCCACATCCCGCTGCAACCGCCTCAAGCCATGCTTCACCGAAGTCGCCTTGCAGCAGGTTCTTATCCTGGGTCCGCACCCTGGGATCATCGCCTGAGCGGGATCGAGCGTGCAGCGAAACCGCTAGATCCGAGAGCCTCACCCGTGATCGACGCGACCAGCAACGCCGCACCAGCGCTCGAGTGCGGCGGCTTCGGTCGGCGCGGTGCGGACGGGTTCGAGGGCTTCGGCGAGCCGGTGCCGGCAGGGCACGTAGCGGAACGTGTCGCGCAGCAGGTGGACGATGCATGTTCGCACGACAGCCTGCGGCCAGGTGCCGTTGATCGCCGGCCGTCCCACTCCGACCGGCCGTGGCCGCCGCCGGTGACGGCGAACTCGCCGTACAGCCGCTTCGGGTCGTCAGGATCGGGCACCTTGATCCGGACTCCTCCGGCCCGGACGGCTTCCCGCAGGGAGCGTTTCGTGATCGCGGGGTGTACAGGATCTTCCCGTGGGCGGGTGTCAGAGGAGGACGTTCAGGGTCGCTTTGTAGCCCGTGGTCGCGGAGCCGGTGACGGTCGCCAGTTGGAGGTCATGGCCGTCGGAGAAGATGGTGTCGGATTCCAGGGTGATGCCGGGGAGGCTCTGGGCGGCGGCGGAGTAGCCGGTGGTGGCGTAGGCCGCTTCGCATACCGCTTCGGGGAAAGCGAGCTGGGTGATTTTGGTGGGGGTGGCGGGGGCCGTGGCGGAGTTCAGGGATGCGTAGATCTCGAAGTGGATGTGGGGCCAGCGGCCCGGGTAGCAGCCGGGGAAGATCGTGGTGAAGCCGAGGGTGCCGTTCTTGTCGGCTTCCTGGACGCCGCGGAGGTAGTTCTGGGCGGTGACGCCCTCGGAGTACATCGAGTAGCGGCCCTCGCGGTCGCAGTGCCAGAGGTAGACGGCGGCGCCTGCCAGCGGCCTGCCGCTGTCGGTGAGGGTGAGTTCGAGGGTGAGGGGGATGCCTTCGGCTGTGCCGACGGAGCCGCCGAAGCTGGTGCGGATGTCGGAGCGGACGATGCCGGAGCGGGTGAGGATGTCGGGGCCGTTGGAACCGTCGGCGGGGTAGGGGCCCGCGGTCTCGTCGGGGATCTCGCCTGCGGCGGACGGTTCGGCGCCGTCGTTCGGTGGGGGAGGTGTTCCGGGGAGGGCGGGCGTGGCCGGGAGAGAAGCGGGGGGCTCCGGTGCGCAGCCGATGAGGCCGGTGAGGACCGCGCCGCCGAGGAAGGTGAGCATGCCGCGGCGGGCGAGGAGGGTCGAGAGGTCATGGGTGAGGCCGCGGTCGTGGGCTTCGGTCATGGGGAGTCCGTTCGTGGTGTCCAGACCGTCAGCTTGGTGAATCGGAGGGTACCGGCGGGGTGGGCGGTCAGGACGGAGGAGCCCAGGGCGATGCCACCCGCCTTGATCTCCCGGTCGGTGGCTTGGTGGAAGGGGACGCCGTTCAGGTAGAGGGTGAGCGACGCGGAGTCGGCGACTGCGGTGAGGACCGATTTCGCGGGGACGGCGACGGAGCGGGACTTCCTGGAGGTGAGGACATCATGTCCCTTGTCGGTCCACTTGCGGGCGAAGCCGCCGCCGTCGCCGCAGATCACGAACTCGTAGGAGAAGGGTTCGCTGCGGCGCAGGACGAAGGAGGCGCACCGGGTGCCGGTGAGGGTGACGGTGGTGCTCACGGCCACGTCGTCGTATTGGTCCTTGGAGATGGCGCAGGAGGTATCGGAGCCGGGCTTGAGGGCGGCGTCGAGGAGGTAGGAGGAAGCGGAGGCACCGGACGTGCGGCAGTAGTCGGGCGCCTGGTAGGTGGCCGGGGCGTGGGCGGTCCACCCCTCCGGGACGCCCGGCGGCAGGGCCGGGCCGGTGGGGGTCGGGGTGCCGGGGCCGGCGGCGGGGGGAGCTCCCGTAGTGCCGGTCTTGTCTGCGCCGTCGGTGGCGAGCGCGTAGCCCAAGGTGGCGACTGTGGCGACGGCCACCGCGGCCGAGACGGCCGCCGCGATCCCGGATCGCGAGCGCTTGCGGCGCGACGGAAGCGTCGGGTCGGAGCGCGGGGCGGCGGACCGTCCGGTGGGCACGGTGTTGCGGGCGGCCCGGCCGAGCAGTGTCCCGGCCAGCAGCCGGCCCGAGTGCGGCCGGTCCGCCGGGTCCTTGGCGAGCAACTGGGCGATGTGCGCTGAGAGGTCGGCGGGGAAACCGGGGATGACCTCGGTGAGCGGTTGCGGTACCGCGTTCAGGTGCTTGTACAGCATGGCGGGCACCGAGTCCGCGACGAAAGGCGGGCGGCCGGATGCGAGGGCGTACAGGAGGCAGCCCAGGGCGTACAGGTCGGCGCGGCCGTCTACGGGGTCGCTGCTGAGCTGTTCGGGGGCCATGTACGAGGGGGTGCCTATGGCGCCCTGGGTGAGCGTGCCGGTGTGGGCGGCGAGGCGGGCGACGCCGAAGTCGCAGATCTTGAGGTCGCCGTCGCGGTGGACCATGACGTTGGCGGGCTTGATGTCGCGGTGGACGACGCCGATCTCGTGGGCGGCGCCCAGGGCGTCGGCGAGCTGGGCGCCGTAGTCCCGCACGATCTCGGGCGGGAGACCGTCCGGGTGCCCGTCGAGGATGCTCTGGAGGTCCTCGCCTTCGAGGAACTCCATGACGATGAACAGCTGCCGGGTCGTCTCGTCGAAGCCGCTGTCGAAGACGAGGGCGACGCCGCGGTGGCGCAGCGGCGCGGCGGCGGCGGCCTCCCGCTCGAACCGCCGCCGGGCGGCGGTGTCGGACGCGCGCTCCCTGGCGAGCACTTTGACCGCGACGGTGCGGCGGAGCCGCAGGTCGGTGGCCCGCCAGACCTCGCCCATCCCGCCCTCACCGACCAGCGCGTCGAGCTGGTAGCGCCCGACGAGAGCGACTCCCTGTGCCATCCCCGACATGTTCGGCCTCCTCGGGCTCCGGAGAAGATCTCCGGCAAGATCATGCCATTTCGGCGGCCGGACCGCGCTGGTCATGGCAGACGAGACCCTCACGTATCGCGATCTCGCGGCCCGGGTCGAGGAGGTAGGACTTCGGGCGGGGCGGCGGCTCGTCCTGCTCAGCGGCACCAACGTCGTCGAGACCGCCGTGTGGTACCTCGCGGCGCTCGCGGGCGGGCATCCGGTACTGATCGGCGGGGTAACGCACGCCGAGGCGCTCGGCGAGATCCACGACCCCGACGTCCTCGTGCCCGGCGACGGCACGACCGTGCACCGGCGCGCGGAAGGACGGCATGATCTTCATCCGGAACTCGCCCTGCTGCTCAGCACATCGGGTTCGACGGGATCGCCCAAGCCCGTCCGGCTCTCGCACGACAGCCTCCGGGCCGACGCCGATTCCATCGCGAGCCATCCGGAGAACAGCCCGGACGACAGGGCGATCACGACGCCGGCCCCACGGCGAAGTCGGACGGTTCGGTGTACGGCACGAAAGATGTTCCCGCGGTTTCACGGACTCGCTGGTGCGGAGATCGGGCTCGGCGGGCGGGCGGTGGTTTCGAACTGGACGGCGTCGATGAACAGAACGGTCTGGACCCCTTGAGTTCTATCGGTGGTTGCGAACGTTCTTGAGGAGGACGTTCGCGTCGGCTGCTGAGCGCCCTGGCTCAGGATTCCTTAGGTCTATGGTTATAAGGACTGTGGCTCTATCTCGGGGGTGATCAAGCCGGGGCAGGTGTTCGACCGGGACTTCGAGTGGCGGCATCTGACGGCGTTCGTGGAGCGGAGGAGCGATCGGCCGCAGTTGGCGGTGGTGAGCGGGCGGCGGCGGATGGGCAAGACGTTCCTGCTGGAGGCGCTGGCGCGGGAGGCGGGCGGGTTCTACTTCGGGGCGACCGAGGCGACCGAGACCGAGTCGCTGATGCTGTGCGGTTCGGCGATGTCGGTGGTGGGCCGTCTGCTGGCCGGGGCCGCGCCGTTGAGGGGACGCGCGAATCTCGAGCTGGTGGTCCGGCCGTTCGATGACCAGATGGCCGCCGGGTTCTGGGGAGCGGCGGATCCGGCTCTGGCCGTTCGGTTGCATGCCGTCGTGGGCGGCACTCCGGCTTACCGGCGCTTCGTGAATGACGACGCGCCGGAAGGCCTCCCGGATTTCGATGACTGGGTGCTGCGGACCGTCCCGGATCCGGGAACACCGTTGTTCCGTGAGGCCCGGTATCTGCTGGACGAGGAGACCGAGGCGCGTGATCCCGGTCTGTTCCACTCGGTGCTGTCGGCCGTCGCCCACGGTCGCTCGTCCCGGGGCGGGATCGCGGATTACATCGGGCGCAAGAGCACCGACATCGGCCACCCGCTCACCGTGCTGGAGGACTGCGGGCTGCTGCGCCGCGACCCGGATCTCTTCCACTCCGGGAAGTCCCACTACCGCATCGCCGAGCCCTTGATCACGTTCTATCAGGTGGTCATGCGCCCCCAATGGGGCTTGCTGGAGAGCGGCCGCGCGGGTCTCGTGTGGAGCGCGGCCAAAGCCCGCTTCGCCTCGCAGGTGATGGGCCCGCACTTCGAGGAGCTCTGCCGACAGTTCGCCGTCACCGACCGCGCCACAGAACTCTGGGGAGATCTGCCGGCGGAGGTGGGCTCGGGCGTCCTCACCGACCACAAGACGCGGGCGAAGCTGGAACTCGACGTCGTCGTCCTCGCCCAGGCCGACCCGGGGGAGCGCAGGAGGGTCCTGTCCATCGGTGAGGCGAAGTGGGGCAAGGTGATGGGAGCATCCGATGTCGCGCGCCTTGCCCGTGCCCGCGACCTCCTCGCTGAACGCGGCTACGACACCACTGGCACCAAGCTGGTTTGCTACAGCGGCGCCGGCTTCGCCGACGATCTCGTCGATCCCCCGGAAACACCGATCCCTGTCGGGATCTCCGACCTCTACTCCTGAGGCACCGATCCGTTGAGGCCCGGGTAAGGGAGGTATGGCTGGTGTGCTGCTGTTCAAGTGGCCCGGGGCGTGAGAATTTCATTCTGCTTCCATGATCGTCAGGGGCGCGGGCCCGTCGGGCACGGCCCAGCGACAGGACAGACCGGAGAAGACCCCTCGTGTCCCCCATCCCGCTCTCGTCCCGCGAAAGGCACAGGTTGCGGTCGCCGGCCGCGGCGCTGCTGCAGAACACCGCCGTCGGCACCGTCACCGCGGGCGAGTTCACCGGCGCCACCGCCGTCATCACCTGGATCTACCCCCTCGCCAACCCCCTCCAATGCCTGATGCCAGGAGGCCTCACCGTCCAGGACGGCACCATCGCCGTCCAGATCACCGGCCTGTGAACCGAAGCGACCGAAGCGAGGAATCGAGCGGGCACCGCATCGCGGAGCACGCTCCGGCCGGTGACACGAGGAGCCGGCCTTGCGGTTCTGCGGGCCGGTCCATCACCGCCCGCGGCATCCCGGTCCGCGGACCGTCCGCGCTCCGGGGAGAAAAGGAGTCCTGATGCGTCTGCGTTCCCTGCTGTCGACGCTCGCGCTGGCCAGCGGTCTGATCGTGGCGATCGCCGCCCCGGCCTCCGCCCATCCGACCCTGACCGTGACCGCGAGCCCGACCACCGTCGTCGCGGGAACGACGACCACGATCACCATCAGCGGGACCTCCAACGGCAACTACTCCGGCGCCCGCATCGACGTCTCCGCCACCGGGGGCACCGGCGGCACCACCGGGTCGCTGCCGTCCTTCACGTCCATTTCCTCCTTCGGCGGTGGCGTCACCTCCGCGACCGAGGTCGGGTCGGTCGACCGGCTGGCCCTGCCGAACCTGACGAACGGGCAGGCGTTCAGCTACGACCTGACCGTCACCG
Source organism: Actinocorallia herbida (assembly GCF_003751225.1). Classification (NCBI taxonomy): domain Bacteria; kingdom Bacillati; phylum Actinomycetota; class Actinomycetes; order Streptosporangiales; family Thermomonosporaceae; genus Actinocorallia; species Actinocorallia herbida. Next base: position 5,750,668 of record NZ_RJKE01000001.1, on the reverse strand, counting down.
TCGAATCCGGCACCGCCGCCGGGACGTTCACCAGCCGCGCCCAGTTCTACACCTCCGGCGGCTCCACCACCGGAGCCGTCAACGGCCCCGTCATCACCGTCACCCCCGCCGCCCCCGACCTGAACGTCGTCAAGATCAGCTCGGGCTACAACGCCCTCACCCAGGTCCTGACCTTCAACGCGTGGGCGTTCAACATCGGCACCGGCACCGCCACCAACGTCACCGAAACCAAGACCGTCAGCCCCTCCGGGCTCCTCACCTCCGCCATCGGCCCCGGCTGCACCGGCGGAGCCGACAACGAGACCTGTCCCGTGAACGACGTTCCGGTCGGGGGTCTAGCCCAGAGCCCCTTCTCCCGGACCGTCAACCTCCTCGCGCTGGGGACATACACCGTCACCCTGACCTTCGACACCACCGGCGACACCGACCCGAGCAACAACACCGCCAGCTGGACCTGCACCGTCCTGACCGGCCTCATCGTCAACTGCGTCTGACCCACCACAACAGCGCCTCCGGCCCGACCGCACGCCGGGCGGGCCGGGCGCGCCCCGTTCGGTTCACCGGCCGGTGATCTGGAGGGCGGTGCACGACGGCGGCCGCCCGGCGGAACAGTGCCTGATGGTCGGCCTCGCAGGCGACGAAGCAGTCGCCCTGGTCGTCGATCAGGGCCAGGTCGGCCCAGCCGCGGGAGACGACTGCGCGGCGGTCCTGCGCGCGGATTGCCTCGCTGGCGATCCGGGCGACGTCCTCGGGATCGCGTATGGGCATGCTGCCGAAGCCCACGTACACCGGTGGTGTGCCGGCGGCAGCGATCTTCTCCTTCGACGTGATCACCTTGTAGCCGCCGCCGAGCAGATAGGCGTCAGCGAGGAGCCCGGCGACGATCCATAGAGCGAGGTTCATGAAACCTTCTCCTCGCAGGAGTACGGCGGATTCCGGTCGTGTGGGGGCGACTCGCGTGTGCGCGGCCCGGCCCAGGATCGAATGGCCCTGGGCCGGGCCCGCCATGCGTCCGGCGGTCAGCTCGCGACGTCGGCGAGGGCTCCGGGCTCGTAGGAACCGCCCTGGTTGTTCAGGATCACGCCGAGGCGGTTGGTCGCGTTGATCATCGCGACCAGGGAGACCAGCGCGATGGTCTGGTCCTCGTCGTAGTGCTTGCGCACCTGGGCCCAGGTCTCGTCGGACACGCCCTGGTAGGCGTCGGTGATCCGGGTGCCCTCCTCGGTGAGCGCCAGCGCCGCCCGCTCGGCCTCGGTGAACACGGTGGAGTGACGCCAGGTGGCGACCAGGCCGAGCCGGGTCTGGGTTTCGCCGCGAGCCGAGGCGTCCTTGGCGTGGATGTCGGCGCAGAAGCCGCAGCCGTTGATCTGGCTGGCGCGCAGCTGCACCAGCTCCTGCGTCGCCTTGGGCAGCGGCGACTCCTGGATCACCAGGCTGACGGCATAGATCCGCTTGCCGATCTTGGCGCCGATCTCGGTGTCGAACAGGTTGGCACGGGGTTCCATGATCGCGTCCTCACGGGTGCGGTTGTGCGCCGCGCGGATCGTCCGCGCGGCGTCCTGACGACCACCAGATGCCGGTCCTCCGGTTCATGTGACAGGGCGGCGATGTGACGTAGGCCACCGGCGTCGGGTGTCACAAGGCGGGGCGGGGCGGCATCTTGTGTGTGACACGGACGAGAGCGAACAGGCAGGAGCGGGGAATGAGCGAGTGCAGCGAGCGAACCACCGAGGAGCGCCTCGCCCGGGACGGCCGCGTGGACTCCGCCACCGAGACGTTCGTCGCCCACCGCAATCTGCTGTTCACCGTCGCCTACGAGATGCTCGGCTCGGCGGCCGACGCCGAGGACGTCCTGCAGGAGACCTGGCTTCGCTGGGCCGACGTCGACCTCGGCACCGTGCGGGAGCAGCGCGCCTACCTGGTCCGGATCACCACGCGCCAGGCGCTCATCAGGCTGCGGACGCTTCGCCGCCGCAAGGAGTCCTATGTCGGCCCCTGGCTGCCGGAACCGCTGCTGACCGCGCCCGACGTGGCCGAGGACGTCGAACTGGCCGACAGCGTCTCGATGGCGATGCTGCTGGTCCTCGAGACACTCGCGCCGACCGAACGGGCGGTGTTCGTCCTGCGCGAGGTCTTCGACATCTCCTACGAGGAGATAGCCGAAGCCGTCGACAAGACCCCGTCCGCCGTCCGCCAGATCGCACACCGGGCACGGGCCCACGTCGCGGCGCGCCGGCCCCGCGCCGTCGTCTCCCCGGACGAGACCCGCGACGCGCTCACCGCGTTCCAGCGGGCGATCGAAACAGGTGATCTGCAGCGCCTGCTCGACATGATCGCGCCGGACATCGTCCTGCTCACCGACGGCGGCGGGGTCGTGCAGGCCGCGCTGGCTCCGGTCATCGGCGCCGACAGGGTGGCCGATGTGCTGGGCAGGATCGACACCCAGATGGTGCTGCAGCCCGCCCAGGTCAACGGCTACCCGGCGCTCGTCCTCCGACGGGGCGGCGAGATCGACACCGTCATGGCGGTACGCATCGACGACGGCCTCATCACGGGTCTCTACGCCGTGCGCAATCCCGAGAAGCTGTCGCGTATCGACCGGGAGACCGCGGTGAGCCGCTGAGCACGAAGCGAAAGCTCCGCCGACCGCTCCGTCGGGCGGAGCCGGGGGAGAAGCGGCGGCGTGGTCGGGGCTTGGGCAGCAAGGGAACGGCCGGTCACGTCAAGGAGCTTGATGGGGGCTCTTGACGTGACCGGGCGTTCCGGGGTCGGCCGAGGGGTACAGCGGACCACCTGGGCCTGCGCGGAGTGAACCCTTGCTCGGTCATGCCGCGGGGACGAGTACCGGTCATGGGCTTCCTTCCTGGGCAGGACGCTCGCCGGCCGGTCGAGCGTGTTCAAGGAGCTGGTCATAGACCGCCGCCCGGGGATATCGGCCAGGGCGGGCTGGTAGCGCATCCCGAGCAGGTGGACCAGGCCGAACACGATGTCGGAGTAGGAGCCGGTGTCGGTGACCAGGACCTCGGGTCGGGTGCCGCCGTCGCGCCGAAAGGAGACGTCGATCATGTGCAGGGAGTCGCGGACGGTGCCGGTGACGACCTTCCCACCCAGCCCGGCACCCTGGTCGTTGATCATGTTGAGCCAGGTGACGCCCCGTTCGCGCCGAGTGGCTGGTCGTCGACCTCACCGACCCGGAGGCGACGCCCGAGCCCTACGTCCCGGAGGTGGACACGCCCGGTTCGCCCGACCCCGATGACGTGGGCGAGGAGTACGTGTCGGACGGCACGGAGAACCGCGTCGTCGTCGACACCGAGCGCAGGGCGCGGAACTACGACACCTGGTGCGAGACGCAGAAGTCCTGCTACGTGAAGACCACCCGGTTCGCTCACGAGATGAAGATCAACATCACTTACGGCGGCACCGGGAGCGGCGCGCCCAAGGGCAAGCTCGACCTCATCTGGCGCCAGAGCTTCAACGGCCTCTACAGCCGGTACCAGACCGCCCTGAAGCTCGACGGGGCCAGCAGCACGTGGCTCTACGACACCTCTTGGCGCATCGGCCTCGCCCAGCGGAACCCGCCCTACGCCGCGACCGAGTTCGCCAACCTGACGCGGTACCCGGCGCCCGGCGTCTGGATCAACTCGCAGAAGATGGTCTGGATCCCGAGCTAGACGACCATGTACGACCCGTAAGCCTTGCTGACTCATCCTCCCGGCCTCGCATCCCGGTCTTTCCGGGCGCGGGGCCGGACCTATGCCCGGGGTCCGGCTCTGGATGCCGCTGAAGGCCCGGGGCTCCTAGAGCTGCGGCGAGCGGGACTGTTCCGCGAAGAGTGTTACTCAGGGGGCTTGAGGGGACACTTTGGGTGATGGTTCCCTCGAGATCGTGGAGGCCGGTCTGTCCGGTTCGCGGCAGGACAAGAAGCAGGTTCAAAACGAGCAGCGGGCGTTGGTGGGCCGGCTGGCCGAGGCAGCCCAGGCGGAGGGCCGGGAACTGGTCGGGCCCGGCGGGATGCCGGCGGGCTGGTGAAGCTCGTGCTGGAGACGGCATTGCAGGGTGAGATGGACGCCCATCTCGGCCGCGGCCAAGACGTCGGGGGCAAGGCATGAGGTTCGACCGGAAGTGTTGCGCGGTGCTCTCGGCCGGGGTCGCGGCCGTTTCGCTGGCCGTCGTGCCGACCGTGGCGGTGCGGTCCATGAGCATCCTGGGCGGGGCCGATCCCGGCGGTGGGTCCCCGGCGGCGACGGGTGAGCCCTTCGGCACGGTGAAGCAGATCGACGCCGGCGAGCTCAACGTCGGATACGTCGACGCCGGGCCCGCTGACGGCCCCCCGGTGATCCTCCTCCACGGCTTCCCCTACGACATCCACAGCTTCGAGAAGGTCACCCCGATCCTCGCCGGCAAGGGCTACCGGGTCGTCGTGCCGTACCTGCGCGGCCACGGCACGACGACGTTCCGGTCCCCGGACGCGGTGCGCAATGCCGAGCAGTCGGCCTTCGCCGTCGACATCGTGGCCCTCATGGACGCGCTGAAGATCGACAAGGCCACACTGGCCGGATTCGACTGGGGATCGCGGACGGCCGACATCATCGCGGCACTCTGGCCGGAGCGGGTGAAGAACCTCGTCTCCGTGAGCGGCTACCTGATCACCAACCGGAAGGCCCAGAAGGAACCGCAGAAACCGCCGGTGGAGCACACCTGGTGGTACCAGTACTACTTCGCCACGCCCCGCGGGGAGAAGGGCCTCGCCGCCTACCGGCACGACTTCGGCGAATTCGTCTGGAGACTCGCCTCCCCGACCTGGGACTTCGACCAGAAGACCTACGACCGCACCGCCGCAGCCTTCGAGAACCCCGACTGGGTGCCCATCGTCATCCACAACTACCGCTGGCGGCTCAGCCTCGCCGAAGGCCAACCCGCCTACGCCGGCCTGGAAGCGAAACTCGCCACCAGCCCGAAGATCACCGTCCCCACCATCACCGTCGACGCCACCCTCGACCCCTTCGGCGCGGGCGGCAGCGACGCCGCCTACCGTGCCCAGTTCACCGGCCCCTACCAGCACCGCGTCCTGAAGGGCATCGGCCACGACGTGCCCCAGGAGGCGCCCGAGGCCTTCGCCCAGGCCGTCATCGACGCCGGCGAGCTCTGATCTCAGCGGCGGAGGTCAGCAGAGCAGCGCCGCAATCGACTGGACGCCCTCGGCCTTCCGTGAAGGCCTCGGCTTCCGCCTCGACGGCGACACCACGACCGACCGGGGGCTGCAGCATCTGGCATGACCGCGACGGCCTCCTCCACTGGGCGGGAGAGGCCAATGGCGTCGATGGCCCCGACCCGTCCCGCGACAGGAACGGCTCCTTCGTCTCATTCGCCGACCCCGGCGGCAACGAGCGGACACTCCAGCAGGTCATCACTCGTCCCCCCGGTCGCTGAGCCGATCCGCGCGGGTATGCCCGAAGCACGTTCTGCGCGGCAGTCCGCCGACCGGGGGGAACCGGAACATCCTGACCATCGCCCTCCCCGCCGACCGGCCTGCCTCCCTGGCCTGCGGCCGGAAGGCGCCGCCCACCGCAAGTTCTTGGCCGGTGGTACGCGCACCGGACCCTCAGAAAGACCGGGTACGACCTGCCGCAGGAGGCCCCGTACGGCCTTCGGCCAAGCCGTTGACGCCGGTCGTCGCCCGAGCTGATCACGGCCTTGACTCCGCTCCGAGGTTTGACAAGAGGCCAGTGGAACTTTATTTTGGGGGAAATAAAGTTCCACTGGCCTCTTATACGGCCAGGTGGAGCGAATCAGGGGATGAGGGTGATCGGAGATGAGTGAGGAAACCTCAGGCGCGCGCAACGGCGACGGCATGATCCTGGCGCGTACGTTGCTGGGAGGGTCGGGCATCTCCGTGCGGCCGGTCGGCCTGGGACTCATGGGCATGTCGCAGTTCTACGGAGCGGCGGATCCTGACGGCTCGGTCGCCACGATCCGGGACGCGATCGAGGAAGGAGTCGAGCTCTTCGACACCTCGGACTACTACGGGGCGAGCAGCGCCACGCCGGGAGGCCCGGTCGCCGGCTTCGGGCACAACGAGGAACTGCTGGGACGCGCGCTGAAAGGCCGCAGGGACAGGGCGGTCGTGGCGACCAAGTTCTCCGCCCGCCCGACTCCCGAGGGCCGCAGCTTCTTCGACGGCCGCCCTGAGTACGTGAAGGCGGCCTGTGAGGCCAGCCTCGGACGGCTCGGCACGGACCGGATCGACCTGTACTACTACCACCGGCTCGACCCTGCCGTGCCCGTTGAGGACACCGTGGGCGCCATGGGCGAACTGGTCGCCGAGGGCAAGGTCCGGGCGATCGGCCTGAGCGAGGTCGGCCCGGAGATCCTGCGTCGCGCCCACGCGGTTCACCCCGTTGCGGCCCTCCAGAGCGAGTACTCGCTATGGGAGCGCGGCGTCGAGGCCGAGGTGCTGCCAGAATGCCGCCGCCTAGGCGTCACCCTGGTGCCCTACAGCCCGCTGGGACGCGGGATGCTCACCGGAGCCTTCCGCCGGGGGGCCGTGTTCGGTCGCGATGATTTCCGCTCCACTCTGCCGAAATTCCAGGGCGAGAACTTCGAGCACAACCTGCTGCTGGTCGAGGAGCTGGAGCGGTTCGCCGAGACCATCGGAGCCACCGCCGGCCAGATCGCCCTCACCTGGCTACTGTCCCGGCATCACGACATCGTCCCGATCCCCGGTTCCCGGCGCCTGGCCTACGTCCGGGCGAACCTCGCCGCGACCTCGGTCCGGCTCAGCGCCGACGACGTGGCCCGGCTGGACGCGCTGTTCGACCCCGCGCTGGTCAGCGGAGGCCGGTACGGAGCCCTCAACACCTACGCGGACGACGCCGAGGGATGAGGTACCGGAAGCCGTCGCCAACCCGACACCCGAGACGACACAGAGCAAGGAGCATCCCATGAACTACGAAGGCCAGTTCGCCGGAAAGACGGCGCTCGTGACCGGCGCCGGCAGCGGCATCGGGTCCGCCATCGCCCGGCTCCTCGCCGCCCGCGGCGCCAGCGTCGCCCTGGTGGGCCGCCAGGAGGGACCACTCACGGAACTCGCCTCCGAGATCGCCGAGGAGGGCGGTACAGCACTCGCCATCCCCGGCGACGTCTGCGACGCGCGTGCGGTCGCGCACTCCGTCGCCGAGACGGTCCGCCGGTTCGGCGCCCTGCACCTGGCCGTGAACAACGCGGGAACCTCCGGCGTCCACCACGATGTTCCCGACCTCTCCGAGGAAGAGTGGAACAAGACCATAGGAGTCAACCTCTCCGGCGTCTTCTACGGACTGAAGTACCAGATTCCGGCGATCCAGGCCGCAGGCGGCGGCGCCATCGTCAACATCTCCAGTGTCTTCGCCGACCGGGGCCTGTCCCACCGTGCCGCCTACAGCGCGAGCAAGCACGGCCTGCGCGGCCTGACACGCTCCGCCGCGGCCGACTGGGCCCAGCACGGCATCCGGATCAACGAGCTGCAGCCCGGAGTCATCCCGGTGCCCCGCCAACAGGGCAACCCCGAAGAGGTCGCGAAGATCGCCGAGAGAATCCCGGCCCGCCGACTCGGCACGGGAGAGGAAGTGGCCAAAGCGGTCGCTTTCCTGCTCTCCGACGAGGCCTCCTACGTCATCGGCGCCCACCTCGCCGTCGACGGCGGCTTCCTCATCTGACCACCGCCTTCCTCGGGTCGGCCCGTCTTCAGATCCGAGCCCTGGCGCTCCTTTCGACACGCACAGAGAACGAGGCGACATCATCATGAGCAGGACCTGGCTGATCACCGGAAGCTCCCGCGGCCTGGGCCGTGCCATCGCCCAGGCAGTCCTGGAAGCCGGCGACGACCTGGTGGCCACGGCCCGGCGCATCGGTCCACTGAACGACCTCGCCGAGAGGTACGGAGACAGAGTCCGCCTGGTCACTCTGGACGTGACCGACCCTGAGGACTCCCGCCAAGCCGTGAAGGCCGCTGTCGAGGCGTTCGGCAGACTGGACGTCGTCGTGAACAACGCCGGCTACGCCGACGTGGCGTCGATCGAGGACATGACCGACAAGGCATTCCGCGATCAGGTCGACGTCAACCTCTTCGGCGTCGTCAACGTCACCCGCGCCGCGCTGCCGGTCATGCGAGAGCAGGGCGGCGGGCACATCCTCCAGATCTCCTCCGTCGGCGGACGCGTAGGCGGGCCCGGCCTGGGCGCCTACCAGGCGGCCAAGTGGGCCGTCGGCGGCTTCTCGGAAGTCCTGGCAAAGGAAGTCGCTCACTTGGGCATCAAGGTCACCGTCGCCGAGCCGGGCGCCATGCGCACCGACTGGGCCGGCTCCTCCATGGCCACCCCACCGGTCAGCGATCCCTACAAGCCGGTCCTCGAACCCGCCATCGCCCGCCTTCGGGCGGCCGACGGCCACCAGAGCGGCGACCCAGCCCGCATCGCCCGGGTCCTCATCGACATCACCCGGGCCGAGGAGCCGCCGCTGCACCTGTTGCTCGGCAAGGACGCCGTCACCGTCGCTCGGTCTGCTGCCGAGTCGCTGGCCGCGTCGGACGCCGAGTGGCGGCAGGTGAGCGAGTCTGTGTGACTCCGCAGCCGGCACCGCGGCGCGGATCGAGGAAGCCCGGGCTGCCTGGCTCGCCCTCGGGCACGAGCTGGAGGTCGGGGCCGCGCTGGCCGTCAGCTTCCACCGGTGCCGAAGGCTCGATCCGTACTCGCCACACGGCCCAGCGCCCTCTCAAGGACTGTCGAGGCCTCCTGGACGTTGAGGAATGTGCCGGGAGGCCAGGGCACCATCAACTCCCGATGCACCGGCCCTTGGACGATGGGGGGGGAGGAGCCGCGTCGGCCCGTTGCGAGCACGCACCGGCTCAGGAACCGCGCCCTCGCACAGATCCGTCAGCCGCTCCCACAGCGACTCCTTGGCACCCTGCCTCGCGCATGGCGACAACACCTCCCTTCAGCTGCGCCTCCTGCCGCCAGACCGCGCAGCGCACACGAAGTGGCGAACGCAGCCGGGCAGGGCGTGACATCCGCCGACTACTTCGCTCAATCCGCCAGGTGAAGCGCTCAGTCACAGTCATTCGCCTCCACAAATCCGACAACGGCGAACCATAGATGGCTCATTCGGGGTGTTCCGGGGCCAATCAGATGAACCGTTCATGACTCAGGCGCGGCGGCCTCCCCTCGCGGCCGTCTCACGCCGCATCATGGGGGATCCGGTGCCAGTCCGTCTGGCCGGGGCGAAGAGGGGACTACACACGTGCGCTCCGACGAGGTGCCACGCCATTACGTGGTGTCGGGCCGCTGGCCCAAGGCCGAACTGGCCCCCGACTGCCCTGCGGGCGCCCGCTATGGGCTGGAGCTCGCTCGCCGTCTGATGGCCGAGATGACGCTCCAAGGCCTCACCCAGCGAGATGTCGCCGCACGTTCGGGCATAGGCCAGGCCACCATAGGCCGCATCACCCGCGGAGAGGTCTACCCCGATCTCGCCACCCTCGCCCGGCTGGAGACGTCACTGCACGCGCGGCTGTACCCCGCCGACCTTCTGGACGTACCCGGCGGCCCGGCCGGCCCGAGCTGACCGGCCGGGATCGAGCCCGTCATCCGTTGAGGATCCAGGCGAGGTTGAACTTGCGCAGGATGATCGACCGGTTGGCGCCGTTCGGGTTGGTCTCCACCAGCGCGACGATACGGTTGTCGGCCGCACCGCGTCTCGCCGGGTGCCGTTGAGTGCGGGTGGCCGGCCGCGGTAGCGGCCTTCGGCTTCGGCGGTGACGCGGGCGAACGCGGGGCGCTCCAGCGCGGGCGTCTTGGGGTGGGCGCCGGGTGGACACGCGCGAGTGGACGATCCGCACCGGGGCTCCTCGAGGAAGGGGACGGAGCCCCTCCATCCGTCGGAAAGACCTGGCGGGGATCTGAGTGTGAAACCGGCCGTCCGGAGCGGTGTTCCATCGCCCTGCGTCCGGTTTTCCAGGCTGTCGCGGAAGGGGGCGGCGGGGTGTCGCGAAATCTTCTTGATCTTGCCGGGACGGCCTGGCTTCCAGCGTCGGCCCGCCACCCGGGGGCGGTCGAACCTCGTCGGCGACCGTCCGGCCGACCGGTCGTCGACAACGGGTCGGCTATGTCAGTCGGTCGTGCCGGCGTGCACGGCGATGATTCGCCAGCCGTGCGTCTCGTCGTAGAGCCAAGTACGGGTGTAGCGCATCCTGGCCGCGAACGGCTCCCCGGAGACGGCCCCTTCGATGGTGCCGAGAAACCACGTCACTCCGGTGCGCCCCTCGGCGAGCACGGTCAACTCCTCCTCGGCCACCTTCGTCAGCACCTGCGTCCGAGTGCGGTGCAGCTCCAGGTCGTCCGCCTTGGTCGCAACGTTCGCACCGAAGGTGAAGATCAGCCGATCATCCAGCAACCGATCCAGCGCCTCGACATCTCCAGCAAGCTGCGCGGCCTGGAGTCGGCGCTCGGCGTCCCGCAAGTCCTCGATCATGAGGTCCACCCTCCCAGCCGGCGCCGTGTCCAGGCCAGGACGTTCACGCTCGGCTGATCTTCGCAGTCCGATCCAGGGACTCCGCACCGGGCCCGGCACCGAGCTCGGGCGTGGCTTCGGGAGTTCTGGGCCTACTACGAGCGGCGCGGCCTGCCGACCGAGCCGGAGCGGACGCTGGGCCGAGCTCCGAGACGCGGACGACCAGGTCATCAACGTGCTGGACCTGGAAAGCCGCTCCAAGATCGTGCCGAGCCTGGCCAACGAAACCCAGGACGGCTTTCGGGTGCGGGCGGAGAACTCGCAGGGCTGGGGCCCGTGGTCGGCCGGCATGACCGCCGTTCCGGCGGCGGTGCCGGGGTGCGCGATCTGGTCCCACAGGAGCCCGTCGACGAATGCGGTGAAGGCGGGGGCCTGGCGGTCGGGCTCCCGCGCTCCAGTCACTCGGCGGCGAGGTCGACGAACGACCGGCGGACCAGGTTCGCGTGCTCCGGTCGGCGGCCTGTCCGCCCGGCCTCCGGGAGGAGTTCGCGCCTCGCCACGAACAGCGCGCTGTGCTCGGGGTCCACCGCGACCGAGATCCGCTCCGCGACGAGCGCGCCGACATCCTCGATGCCCGCGACCCCCGGGGGGCGTGCAGCGTCCGCCGGTCGGCCTCCAGCAGGTGCTTCGCGGTCGCGACCAGCAGGGCGTCACGGGTCGGGAAGAAGGTGCCCACGGCGCCGAGCGGCCATCCCGGATTCCGTTCGATCGCGCGGTGGGTGAACCCGCGGGGGGACCCTGCGCCGCGAGCACCTCGACCGCGCCCGCGACGATGGCGGAACGGCGATCCACGGAGTCGGCGGGCATGGTCCGCCCAGTGGATCAGCCGACGTCCGCTCCGGCGGCGATGGCGTTCTCCTTCCGGATCACCGGCGGATTCGGGAGGTGGCCGTGGAGTCACGAAACGAGAACGGGAGCTGCTTTTCGGAAGTGCTGGACATTACCGTGGGAGTGCGCCCAGGGCGTCCGCAGGGCGGGGGATCCAGAGCGTCCGTGGAGGAGGACGATCGGTGGGCTCCGAACAGCGCGTTGTCATCGCCGAGTTCTACACGACGGCGGACCGCGTTCTCGTCTTCTTGATCTCTCCGGACGCGGACGAACCCGAATGCGCGACGGTCGAGATCCCCCGGCAGCAGCTCCGTGAGGTCGCGGAGGGTTTCCAGCGCAGACTCCGGACGACATCGGCGGCGGACCTGACGGACGACGCTCTGGTCCGCCTGATGGAACCCGTGGTCAGGTGGGTCCGGCCGGGCGACATGGTGTATCTCGTCCCGCATGACGTGCTCCACACACTTCCCTTGCAGGCGATCGAGGTCGACGGGGTCTCGCTCGTCGACCGGTGCCCCGTCGCGACGGTCCCGAGCGCGTCGGTGCTGCGGTACTGCGGCTTCAAACGGAAGGGAAAGCGGGGGAACGCGCTGATCGTGGCCGCCCCGCCCGACCGGAGACCGCTGGTCTTCGCGCGGGAGCAGGCCCTCACGATCGCGCAGCGCTTCGCCGGGCACGACCTTCTTCTCGGCGGTGAGGCGACCAGGGCGGCGTTGATCGAACGCGCCGGTTCGGTCCCTCGCGATGTACTGCACATCTCGTCGCACGGGGTCTTCGACTCCACGAATCCGCTCAGGTCGGGGATCGAGCTGGCCGACGGGAGGCTGACCGCGGAAGACATCCTCGGCCTCGGCCTCGACGTGAACCTGGTCACCCTGGCGGCCTGCGAGAGCGGTGTGAGCCTCAGACGCCACGGCGACGAGCTCGTCGGCCTGGCTCGGGCGCTGCTCTACGCGGGCTCGCCGAGCGTCCTCGTCTCCCTGTGGCCGGTGGACGAGCTGTCGACGACGATGCTGCTGGACCGGTTCTACGAGAGGCTGGCGAAGGGGCTGGGCAAGGCGCACGCGCTGCGGGACGCTCAGCTGTGGCTGCGCGGCCACACGGTCCGGGACGTCCTGGCGCACGCCGCCGCGACCCGGTCCCGCCTCTCCGACGACGACGTGTCGGCATGCGCCGTGCACCTGGAGGAGGCCGCGCTGCTGGCGATGGTCGGTGACTATCCGGGCGCGGCCCGGACCTACCGGCTGGTCCTGGCGCTGGCCGGCGGGACCGTCGAGCAGCACGAGGCCGCGCACCTCGGCGCCGTGCGGATGGACCTCATCGGGGACGCCGCCGATCCGGCCTTCGACACCCTCGCATTCGCGGACCCGTACCACTGGGCGTCTTTCATCCTGATCGGAGACTGGCTGTGACATCTCGGACCTCGCCGGAGCCCACCGCGCTGGTCTCCGATCTGATGTCCACGGACTTCGGAACGGGTGCGGACGGTTCGGCGGGCGACGGCCGGATCACCGTCGTCGTCGGCGCGGACGGCGCCCCGGTGGGCCTGGCGACCCCGGAGGGCTCAGGGCCCGCCGGGGTGGTCGAGGCTTCCCTGCCCGTGCGGGATCTGCTCACGATGACCGGCCTGCTGGAGTTGCTCAGGGACGGGGCTCCGGCACTCGTCGTGGTCTCGGAGGGCCGTCCGGTGGGGATCGTGCCGGCCGGGACGGTCCGGGCCGAGATCAGGCGGGACGCCGGCCGGCGGGATCCGCGATGGCTGGCCGGTGACTACCGGGCCTACGGGGATCCGGCCCCGACCGGTGACATCCGCATTCGGTGCTCCTGCGGCAGGACCAACGTCTTCGACCGCTTCAGCCGGAAGGAGACCTATCTTTGCGAGAGCGGCGGCCATGACTTCGTGCCCTACTGGGCGGCGTGATGGGCGGGCTGTTCGACACCACGGCCGGCCTGATGGACCGGAGGTCGATGGTCGCCACGTTCGTCCCGCTGGTCCTCTACCTCGTCACGGTGGGCGCCGTGGTGGTGAGCGGAGTCGGCCTGGGGGCGGCGGTCTCGTGGTGGTCGGGACTCGGCACCGACGCGAAGGTCTTCCTGCCGGTCCTCGTCCTCGTCGGGGTGCTTCTGGCGGCGCAGATCATGGCGGCGGTGCTGCCGAGCCTCATGCGGTTGTTCGAGGGCTACTGGGAGTCTCTGCCGCTGGGCGCGGTGCTGGCCCGCCGCGGTCGGCGAAGGCACGACAGCCGATATGAACGGCTCGTGCGGGGCGACCCCCGGCGGCTGCTCTATCCCGTCCAGAAGGACCGGTTCCTGCCGACGCGCCTCGGCAACATCCTCAGGAGCGCCGAGGAGCACAGCGACGAACGCTACGGCATCGCCTCGGTCGTCGCCTGGCCGCGCCTGTATCCCACTTTGCCGGAGCCGTTCCAGCAGTCGCTCGCCGCGGCCTCGGCCGACCTGGAACTCCTGATCGTCATCGCGGCGCTCGGCGTGTCCTTCGCCGCGACCGGGGGAGCGCTCGCCATGGTCCTGCTGCCCTGGTACGGGGTACTCGCCTGCGTCTGGGGCGGCCTGGCGACGGCCTGGCTGGGCTATCTGGCCGCGGTCCGTGCGGCCGAGCCCTACGGGGCGCTGTACCGGGCCGCCTTCGACGTCCATCGCTGGGGTCTGCTGGACGTCATGGGGCTCTCGCGGCCGTCGGGTTACCAGCAGGAGGCCGAACAGTGGCGTCAGCTGAGCAAGCTGTGGGCGCAGGGGAGCGTCGACACCGAGGGCGCGCACCATCTCGGGTATCCGGAGCGAGATACGGCCGCCGAGGCCGAGGCCGAGGCGGAGGCGGGGGCGGAGGCGCCGCCGCCCCCGCCCGAGTCCACGCTGGCCGAGGGCCCGGAGCCGCACGTGCCTGACCTGCCGCAGAGGCGGCCTTCGCCCCCCGGCACGGGCCGGACCCGGAGCGCCGCTCCGGGCAGGATCGCCGCGGCGGTCGTGCTCGGGATCCTGCTCGCGGTGGCGGGCCAGGCCGTCCGGGACCGGCCGAAGCCGGTCCTCGCCGGGCAGGCTCTGCCCGCCTACCGCATTCTGACGGCGTCGGATCTGCGCGGCTCCGGCCGGGAGGCGTTCGTCGACCGCTACCCCCTGCGGCCCGTCCCAGAGGGCGCAAAGGTCACGAGCGGGCTCCTCGGCCCGCCGATCAAGAAGTCCATGATCGCGGGCAAGGGCGTCGTCACGCTCAAGCCGAAGCAGTTCCTGCCCGGCACCGCCGCGCCGGGGGCCGTCGGTTCGCTCCGTGTGATGGGACGGCCGATGCTTCTCATCAAGGACGTGCTGATCCTCGATCTACCGGGAGGCGGGGAGGGGGGCCGGCTGGTGGCGGCGGTCCCGCTGGCGGAGCTCGACCGGCTCCTTGAGAGGTCCTCGACCTCCGAGGTGTACTTCGTGACAGAGTGAGGTCAGGGCTCGCCGACCGTCGGCCTGCCCAGTCGGCGCAGCATGGACGTCACCTCCTGGTAGGTGATCGGTTCTCCCCGCAGGAGCGACTCGTACTCCGCCTCTCTGCCCTCGCGACGCCTGGGCCAGGCGAGGAAATCCTCGGTTTCGAAGTCCCGGAAGCGATCGAAGTCGTGCCGCCTCCAGCCGTGGACGCCGCCTAGGGCCTCTCCCAGCATGTCCAGCGACTGGCGGGCCCTGGCCCGCTCGGCGACGTCGAATCCGCGCCCCGCCTCGCCCCGCGCCGTGAGGAGCTCGGTCAGCCTGTCGTAGGCGGTGTCCATGGTCTTGCGGACCTCCGCCTGCTCGGCTTCGCCTCTGACCAGCCGGCGGTGCGCCTCGTACCGGTCGACCACGGTCCGGTAGTTCTCGACGGCGCTCGCGTCGTCGATGCCCTCCAAGGCCTGCGCGAGGTGGTAGCGAATGGTCATCGAGGGCAGGTCGTACCCGTCGTGGTGAAGGAGCTCCGCGGCGCGCTCGACCTCCTCCCGCGCCGCCCAGACGCTTCCCGCGGCCCAGAGCCGATTGGCCCGCTCGACCGCGGCGGCCGCGGGGTGGTCTCGCCAGAACACCGGAAGCCAGGGCGGGATGAGGAACCATGAGGTGGCCGCCTCACCTGCCTGGGCGCGCAGCCATTCCGGCGCGGCGGGGTCCCCTGCCAGTGACGGCAGCGCCTCCCTGCCCTCGGTCTCCAGCCATTCCCGGAAAACGGGTTCCTGCAGCAGGAACTGCACGGTCTCGATGATCCGGACACTCTGCCGTTCAGGCTTGACCCGGACGATCCACCGGTCGAGCATGGCCTGCTCCGTCTCCACGTCCAGCGTCGCCAGGTCGTTCGCGCTGCTCGTGCCGAGCAGGCGCGAGAGCTGGGACGAGGCGCCGACCGGGTCGCTTCCCTCGTAGACCGCGACGGCGGCGGAGGCCATGTCACGGCACAGGGGCAGAAGGCCGGGGGCGGACGTCAGAGGCCGGACGATCTCCAGCGCCTCGTCCTTCCGCCCGAGGTTGGTGCCGATGATCACCGCGGCGTTCAGTCGCTGCATGACCGCGAAGTGACGGCGCCCCGCGCGCTCGAGGGCGTCGGAGGCCTCCAGCATCGTCGCCGACGACGCCTCAAGGCCCATCATCGCGTGATGGCTCTGCGCCAGCAGGGTCAGCACCCTCCCCCGGGACGCCCAGACGAGCCGTTCCTGTTCCGGCTTCACCGATGCGGGTTCGGCCGCGCACAGGTCCAGGGCCGCCTGCGTCACCGCCACCGCGCCGTCGAGGTAGGTCGTGTGATGCCGCAGCCTGCCCTTGCTGTGCCGGAACCGCCGCTCCAGCACGCGCGAGAGGACGACGATGTCGTTCGCCAAGGACATGTCGGTCCCGGACCGTCGCAGCACCCGGTCCTGGGCCCAGCGCTCCGCGATCGCCCGCTGGTCCTCTGGCCGGGCGTCGCACAGGACCAGGCGATCGGCGGCGCGGTACAGCAGCCCGATCTCCCGGGACCGCGCGCCGGTGACGGCGAGGAGGAGGGCCGTCGGGGGCAGCGCCCAGGCCGCCACAGCCAGGAGCGACCCGTCGCCCGCCACGACTGACGCCGAGACGACGAAGAACCCGAGCGCCAGCAGGGCGTCGATTCCGCCGGTGAAGAGCGTCTGCTGACGCTCGCGGGAATCGCGGAGACGCGGCCACATCGACCAGTCCGAGTCGGCGTCGGTCAGCGCGACCGCGGCCAGGACTCCGGTGGCCAGGCGGATGAACTGGCCCGCCACCACGACCGCCCCGGACACGGCGACGACCTGCCACCGCGGATCCCGGCTCGACTCCGCCCACACGTCCGCGACGCCCCAGGCGCCGGCGACCGCGGCACCCCAGTACAGGAGAGCCGCGAACCTGACGTCCCTGCGCCGGTAGCGGGTGAGCCACCCGGCACGGCGGACGTGGAATCCGGCGAGCGTCACCAGCCATACCGTGTCCCAGACCAGGACCCAGGACAGGGAACCCGAGACGAGCACCCACCCCGGCCACACGATGAGGAAGAGCACGCTGAGCGTGTCGACGACCCGGCAGAACCCTTCGGGAGGGCTGATCAGGTACTCGTTGCCGAGCCAGCGGAGGAGGTCCAGCGTCACGCCGAGCCCGCACCACACCCACAGCGAGGTCGAGTAGGCGTCCTCCAGGATTCCCAGGACGAGCAGCGCGGCCACCGAACTCTCGACGCCGATCCGCACGCGTCCGAGCGCCGCCGCGATCGTGAGGAAGGCCAGGAGATCCCCGGCGCCTGTGGCCGACGCCAGGAGCCAGCAGACGACGCCCCAGAACGGCAGCCGTACGAGCCACATCTCGTCTCTCCTCGCCTCGGCCGCCACGGGCAGGGCACATGGATCCGGGAGCGGAGCCCCGCGTCCATCAAATCCCATGCCGGGGCGCACCAGAACGCCGTGACCGGCACGGATGCCGATAACGGTCCGCCCGATTCCGGGGAGGGACGGCGAACGGGCGCACACCTCCGTGCCACGCCTCACGCGGAACCACGCCTCGACCTGCGAGCACGGCCCTTAGCGGGACTTTTCGTTCCGATGTTCGTCAAGCCCCGTGGTCGCCGTCGGGCTGGAAGCGGGCGAGCTGGCGGCGCAGCAGCTCGGTCTTGGCTCCGGGGTCGTCGATGATGTGGGCGCGGCAGGTGAACTGCACGGCCGCGTAGTAACTGGTCGGCACCCCATCGCGGGCGGGGACGCCGCCGGGGCGCGCCAGGGGCCGGGGATGAAGGCGTAGTCGTCGATGACGCTCAGTACCACGTTCGGGTCGTGGTCGACGGCCTTCCACGCCGGGATGGGCCGGGCCGGGTGGACCAGCAGATCGCTCCTGTCGCAGCGGAAATGGGTGGGCACCACCACCGGAGCCTGCCCGGGCGGGCCGTTGACGCACAGCTGCCCGAAGTCGTGGCCGCCGGCGATCCACGAGCGCCACTCGGCCTCGTCCAGGCTCGTGTCCCAGGGCTGGATGAACATCGTCGCAACTCCTTCGATCAGGCGGTCGGCGGGGTCAGGACAGGGCGAGGAGGCTGACGGCCAGGGCCGCGGCCCCGAGGCCGGCGAGCTGGCCGCGGCCGATCCGCTCGTGCAGCACGCCGCGGGCCAGCAGGACCGTCGCGGCCGGGTACAGGGCGGTGATGACCGCGACGACGGTCAGGTCGCCGCTTCTGGCGGCCAGCAGGAACAGCAGGTTCGCCACCGAGTCCAGTGCTCCGGCGGCCGCCGACATGCCGTAGGCGGGGCGCTCTGGCCCGAGCCGGCGCCACATCAGCGCGGCGGCGCTCAGGGTGAGGGCGGAGGAGACGGTCCTGCCGACGATGAGCGGGGCGACCCCGCTGTCGGCCGGTGCCTGGTGCAGGAACACCAGTTGCAGGGAGATCGCGGCGCCGGCGCCGAACGCCAGTAGCAGGGCGGTGCGCGAAGGCCTGGCCGATCCGGCGCCGGACCCGGCGCTGACCAGCACCACCGCGACCAGCGCCAGCGGGAGGCCGATCAGGGCGGCCGCGGCCAGGTGCTCGCCCTGCAGCAGGCCCACGCTCACCGGCAGGGCCGCCGACACCAGCGCGGTCACCGGCGACAGCACGTTCATCGGGCCTATCGCCAAAGTCCGGTACAGCAGCGCGAACGCCGCCGCCGACGCCACACCCGAGGCCGCACCCCACGCCAGTGCACCCGCGCTGAACGACGCGCCCAGCAGCGGCCACAGCACCAGCTCCACCACCAGGCTCGCCGGAGCCGCGATCATCACCGTGCGCAGCACATGGGCCTTGCGGGCGCCCAGACCGCCGAGGAAGTCCGCGCATCCGTAGGCGAGCGAGCAGCCCAAGGCCAGCACCAAAGCGATCATGACACCCCCCGGAAGTACAATGGAACGACTCCAGGTTATGTCATACCGACCGAACGGGTCCAATCGAACGACCGGAAGGTATATTGGACTGATCGATGGGAGGGTGATGATCAGATGACGGAACCGACCGCGGCTCTGCGCACGGTGGCGGCCAACGTCCGGGCGGCCCGCCAGCGCGCGGGCCTGACCCTGGATGAGCTCGGCCGCCGCGCCCAGGTCAGCAAAGGCGCCCTCGTCGCGCTGGAGAAGGCCCAGGGCAACCCCAACCTCGCCACCCTCGTCCGGCTCGCCGACACCCTCGGCATCTCGGTGTCCGACCTGATGCAGGGACCGCCCGAAGGCCGGGTGCGCGTCGCCGACGCGGCCACCCTCGCGCCCCTGTGGACCGGCGAGCACGGCAGCCAGGCCCGCCTCATGCTCACCACCTCCACCGTCGGCCCCGTCGAGGTCTGGCGCTGGAGCCTGGAGCCTGGCGAGGACTACCCCAGCCACCCCCACCAGGCAGGCGTGGCCGAGACCATCAGCGTCACCGCCGGCCAGATGACCCTCATCGTCGACGGCACCGAACACCCCCTGCACGCGGGCCAGACCGCCACCTTCAACGGCGACGCCCCCCACACCTACCGCGGCACCGGCACCGAAACCTGCCACCTCATCATGACCGTCCACCTGCCCCCCGGCCAGAACACCTGAGCGGCCACCGCACCCTACGAGCTCGTACGGCCCGCTGAGAGCGTCGTGACGCGATCAGTACGGTCCGGCGGCGGGGATCGGATCGTGGCGGTAGTGGGCTGAGGCCGGTGTCGGTTCGGTGACGAGCCGGGTCAGGTCGCCTGGTCAGGCGGTCGGGCTTCGGTGATGTTCTTGTGGACGACACCAATGGAGACCTTCACCCCGGCGGCGATGGCGCGGATGGACTCCCCGCCGGTGGCGGTCGAGGATGGCGGCGCGCTCGTCGTCGAACTCCTAGAGCTACGGCGAGGGGCAAGGTAGGTCCGCGAGGAGGATCGGAACGGCCAGAGCGACAAGCCATTGCGGTTCGTGATGGTTTCGGGAGCGCCGGAAGGGTTCGCGGAATCCTGGTACAGAACACCTCGACCTGGAGCGTCACCCGGCTGGGTTCCTCCGGCCGGGGTCGGCTCTGTCGGACCACATGACAAGAGGCTGGCTAGGCAGCCGTTGGCGAGCGTCTGATCGCGGTGATGAGGAGGTCGGCGAGGGCGTCGGCGTATTGGTGAACGTCGGTCTCGGGGTGCTCGTGGAGGTAGGTGAGCATCGTGTCGATGGCGCCCTGGTAGGTGATCGCCATGACGCGGGCGTCGAAGTCGCGAAGCGAACCCTCCTCTTGGCCGCGGTGGAACAGGGCTTGCTGGCCCTGGTAGGTCTCTTCGTAGTAGTCGGACAGGCCGAGCCGCGGGGTGCCGTCGGCTGCGCGCAGGTTCGTGCTGATCTGCCGGAGCGCCGTTAGCTCCGGGTGGTGCGTAACGCCGAGGTCGGCCGCGCGATGAATCGCGGCGCGCATGACCTCGGGGACCGGATCGGTCAGGACGAGAGCATCGACAAGGCCCTGCCGGAGAGTCACCAGAGTGGCCCTGGCGACCGCTTCCATGAGGCGGTCCTTGTCCGTGAAGTGGTGCGAGACCAGGCCTTTGGAGACCTCGGCCCGCTCGGCGATCCGAGCCAAGGAGGTGTTCTCGTAGCCCAGTTCGGCGATCACCGCCACAGTGGCCTCGATGATCTGCGCCCTCCGCACCTCGTCGCTGAGACGCCTGCGAACGCGCGGTGGGCGAGACTCGCCGTGGGTCATGGTCATACCGTCATTCCTAGCGGGTCTTCGTTGGATACAGGTCAACGGCGTGCTGAACGACGCACCAGGACGAGCATCGCCAGCATCAACAGGGCGATGGCCGCCATCTCGACCCTCATCCATGCCGGAAAGACGCCGGGCAGAGCGGCTTCCACCAGATTCACTACGAGCAGCACCGCAGCGATGATGCCGAGCGCCCGGACCGCCTTGGTGTTGCCCGAGCGGGCGGACCGCAGCCGCACCGGAAGCAGGATGGCGAAAACCAGGACGACCAGTGCGTGCCCCCAGGCCTCGTCGGTCGCCTGCTCTGGGGCCGCGGACGACATGGCGCCCAGCGCCGCGACTGTTCCGATCACGATGGCTACATAGACCGTGACCACCGCACTGACGAACCGGAGTCGACGGGGTTCGCCGACCGCCTTCGTATTGACCATGCGGCCAATATTATTGACCACGCGGCCAATGTCAAGATCGAGCTTGGCCCTCCGCTCCGAAGCTGTCCTCAGCCCCAAAGCAGCTGTGGGTGATGGTGGTGACTGTGGGTGCATCGCAGAAATGACCAGTTCTGCGAGCCTTACGTAGCGAGACTGAGAAGCACCTCACCGAGACCTTGGCCCCTTGCCGTAGGACCGGGAGACCTGGGCCGTCACCGCGACCTGCGGGGCTTCGGTCGTGGTCGACACCTAGCCCTCGACGATGTCCCGCACGACCGCGACGAACCCCCGCTGCTCGCCCGCGTCGGGGCGCGCATTCGAGCGCACCGCGACCCACGACAGGACGTATCGGCCGTACAGCGCGGACGGCTCGCCCCACTTCCCGTGGAAGTTACGCGCCGCCGGGGCCGTCGGGAACTCGTAGACGCTCAGGTCCTCGGTGGTGATCAGCTGCAGGCAGCCCAGGTCCGGACAGTTCTGCGCGGTGTCGTCCCGAGCATCACGCAGCCGGTACCCGGCCGCCTGCAGGCCTTGAACCACCTCGTCGGCCGACAGCGCACCTGCCGGACGGGTCGCGGCGACGCCCTCGTCGAGGCCCTGGGACGGCGCGGCGGATGGGGCGGCCGGCGCGGTCGCCTGCTCGGACGCCACAGAGCAGCCGGCGAGCAACGGCAGGACCAGAAGAGCGGACGACAGGCGCATGCGCCGGACCGTAACAGCATCACCCACAGCTACCTGGCGGCTAATCGCATCTTGTGAGCGGGCACGGATCGCAGTGCCTGACTTGGCGAGGGCACCAGATGCCTAGCCCCAGACCGGTCCGGTCTGTGCCCGCTCGTCCGGGTCGCCGTTGTCGTGATCGGTGGGTGCCGGGTGGATGAGCCTGACTTTGGGAGGACCCTGTCGAGGTCTCGTCCCAGACCGGCCGCCCCGGCATTCTCCTGTCACGGCGGTGGCGGCTGGTGGAGCGTGGTGTTCGTGGTTCGAGCCCGTTCGCAGGGTTGACCTCCCCAACGCGGCCGAGCCACTGAGTTCTCGCGGCAGAAGGAGGCCCTGCGGATCGCTGGGGTCGCGAACGGCTGATCGGATGTCGGGCCGGTGAGTCCTTCGATTAGCGGGCCGCGCGTCTCCGCTGTGGCTGTGAGCTGCACCGATAGTCCGCCTACCCATCACTGGAGGAGAGTTGGCGAAGCTGTTCTGCGGAATCGACTGGGCTGAACGACACCACGACATCGCCATCGTCGACGACTCAGGGACCCGGGTCGCCAAGGCCCGCATCACCAACGACGCCGCGGGCCTGCGCGAGCTGCTGAACCTGCTGGCCAAGGTCGGCGATCACGCTGGCGAACAGATCCCGATCGCGATCGAGAAACCGCACGGTCTGCTGGTCGCCAGCCTCCGCACCACCGGACGGCAGGTGTTCGCCATCAACCCCTACGCGGTGGCGCGCTACCGCGGCCGCCACGGAGCATCCGGCAAGAAATCCGACGAGCAGGACGCGCTAACCCTGGCCAACATCCTGCGCACCGACATGACCGCGCACCGGCCGCTGCCCGCAGACTCCGATCTGGCCCGCGCGATCACCGTCCTTGCCCGCGCCCAGCAAGACGCGGTCTGGGACCGGACCCAGCTCGGCCAGCGCATCCGGTCGCTGCTGCACGACTACTACGCCGCCGCCTTGGAGGCGTTCGGGCACCTGCGCAACGGCGGCGTCACCAAGGCCGAGGCCCGCGTCATCCTCGCCCTCGCGCCCACCCCCGCACGCGCCGCCACCCTCACCCGCGGGCAGATCCGGGCGGCACTCAAGCGCGCTGGCCGAGCCCGCAAGGTCGAGGAAGACGTCGAGCGCCTGCACCAGATCTTCCGCGCCGAGCACATGCGGCTACCCGACCTGGTCGAGCAGGCCATGGGTGATCAGCTCACTGCGCTACTCGGTCAGCTCGAAGCCGCCTGCGCCGCTGAGAAGAATTTGGCCAACGCCGTCGAGGAAGCCTTCACCCAGCACCCCGACGCCGAGATCATCACCAGCTTCCCCGGAGTCGGACCTCTGGTCGGCGCACGGCTCCTGGCCGAGCTCGGCGACGACCGAACCCGCTTCGCCGACGCCCGCGGACTCAAGGCATACGCCGGATCTGCGCCGGTCACCCGGGCCAGCGGACGCTCCAAGCACATCATGAACCGGAAAGTGAAGAACGACCGCCTGGCCGCCGCCGGCTACCTCTGGGCATTCGCCTGCCTCCGCCCCTCACCAGGCGCCAGAGCCCACTACGACCGCCGCAGAGCCTCCAACGACACGCACACCGCCGCCCTGCGACACCTGTTCAACCGCCTCATCGGATGCCTCTACCACTGCCTCCAAACCCGCAGAACCTATGAGGAAACGACGGCGTTCCCACCCCGCCTGGCAGCCGCCGCTTGACACCACAACGTGCTCGGATGTCTGGGGCCACGTTCGGGAGCGGAGGCCGGCTCGGGGTGTCGGGAAATCATGGCGGTCTCAAGGGGTCGATGCATCACCATATGTTGATCTTGCGGTGGTGGAGGACGTGTGCGGGATTACGGGCTCTCGCCTGCTCAGCAGGATGAGATCTGGCGGCGTTGGCGTTCGGGTGAGTGGTTCAACTCGATGAGCCGGGTCGTGGGCGTGCCGATGCAGCATGTGCGGCGGTACCTCGCTCAGACCGGAGGGGTCCGACGCGAGCCGCCGATGCGTCGCGCGGAACACCTGTCGCTGGCCGAGCGGGAGGAGATCTCCCGCGGGCTGGCGGCGGGGAAGTCGGCGCGGGCGTTGGCGGTGAGGCTGGGGCGATCGTCGTCGACGGTCTCTCGTGAGATCGCCCGTAACGGTGGCCGGGCCGCTTATCGGGCGGTGGCCGCCGATGAGGAGGCTCGTCGGCGGGCTCGCCGTCCCAAGACTCCCAAGCTGGCCGCGTGCTCCCGGCTGCGGGCGGTCGTGGAGGACAAGCTCGCTCAGCGCTGGTCTCCTGAGCAGATCTCGCATTGGCTCCGCCTGGCCTTCCCCGACTCGGCCGAGATGCGGATCTCGCATGAGGCGATCTACCTGTCGCTGTTCGACCCGGCACGCGGCCGGTGCATCGACCGGACGCTCACCCAGCGGCTGCGGGCCGGTCGGCCGTTCCGCCACCCCCGCTGCGCCAAGCGGCCCGACGGCCGCGGCGTCATGCGCGACATGGTCTCCATCAGTGCCCGCCCGGCCGAGGTCGACGACCGGACGCTGCCCGGGCACTGGGAAGGGGACCTGGTGATGGGCAGCCGCCCCTCGGCGATCGCCACCCTGGTCGAGCGCACCAGCCGCTACACCCTCCCGGTCGAACTCCCCGACGGCATCAAGGCCCACGACGTCCGCCCCTACCTGACGCGCAGCCTCCAGACCATCCCGCCACGCTCCGCAGATCGCTGACGTGGGCCCGCGGGCGGGAGATGGCCGAACACCAGGCCCTGACCGCTGAGACCGGCATGCAGGTCTACTTCTGCCACCGCCGCAGCCCATGGGAGCGCGGCACCAACGAGAACACCAACCGCCTCCTGCGCCAGTACCTGCCCAAGAACGCCGACCTGCGGCAGCACGGTCAGGCCGACCTCGACTGGATCGCCACCGAGCTGAACAACCGGCCACGCCGCATCTTGGGGTACCGAACCCCGGCCGAGGTCTACGCCGCTCTGGCCGGAGGCGTGGCTACGGAGGTTCGACAAGAGAAGGTCCGATGGGTGATGGCCCTGTCGGATCGCGCCGGGGCAGGGATGTCCCCGGCCAGGCCCCCGTCAGCGTCGATGTGGGCTCCTGTGCGGGGGCGCCCGCTGGCTCATCCGTCGTATTCGCTCCAGTCGAGGTCGAGCGCCCTGAGCGGGCGCAGGACGCTGCGGTCGGTCGCCACGACCGAGACCACGCATTCGTCGTCATCGGCTTCGCCGAAGTCGAACTGGGCGACCAGGCCAGGGGAGACCGCGAACGTCGCGGGGCAGCGCGATCGCAGGAACGGGGAGAGCGGGACGTGCCGCCAGCCGTCGATCATCTGCAGGGCCTGCCGACGGGTCAGGATGGCCTTGGGCCATGCCCGGTAGGGAGCATCAGCGAAGGCCTCATAAAGGGCGAACTGGAGCAGGAACCCGCTGAGAGGTTCGCCTTCCTCGTGCCACACCTCGCGGTCCTCGGAGATCAGTACTCGAGGATCGGTGTCCTGGCCGGAGGCCAGCGCCCAGACGAAGCACCCCTGGTTCTCATCGCCGAAGTGGAGTCGGCCCGCGGCGTCGACCTCGAGCTCGGCGGGAGACCGCAGGAAGTTCTGCCGCCCCATCACGGAGACGTGGCCGCGAGCCAGCGCGTAGAACTCCTGCAACGCTCGCGGCACAGGTATCCCTGCTCCTACCACCTCCGGCGGTATGGAGGCGTCCGGTGTCCGCCGGTACCAGCCGTCGACGAACTCGCGCAGCGCCCGGGGCCGGTCGTCGGCCACATGATCCAACCACGCAATTCCCGGCAAAGCCGCAGGTGGCACCGGGGGACGGACGAGGTCGAGCGCCTCCCAGGACAGAGGCTCGTCGAGCGTGATGTCCGCTGAACGAAAGACGCTCGGGTCACCGCTCCAACCGGAGCGCCTGCACCGGCCCGAACCGGCGCTCAGCAGCCCGTCGGGCGTTCGCACGAACAGGTGATGAGGGAAATCGTGCAGCTTGTCCTCGAGCACTTGGTCGAACCCGGCGGGCACCTCTCCCTTCAGTTCGAACCTTCGATGGCTGCGCACCCCGCTGGCCGCCAGATCGTCGCCGATCCCGGCAATGATCACCAAACCCTCGGAGCCGGTCAGCACCGTCGCGCCTCCCACGGTGAACGACCGCAGTTCCGGGCCGGCGACAGCATTAGCGACACCCTCGTCAACGATCTTCATCCCGAGCAACCTAGCCGCCTCCTACGCCCCTCGGCCACCGCCCACCGCAGGCTCGCCCTCCGCCGACTTACCACTCACCCCGCCGACCGGCCGATACGGTTTCTGCCTGGGATGATGCGCTGATCGTTTGAGACCGCCACCTATTCCCGACAGGGCGGGTCGTCAGTACTTGATTGCGGTAAGGCGCCGCAGTGCGGCATAGGCGGGTGGACCCCACGTGGCCTTGCCGCCTGGGCGGCCGTGGACTCCGGCTTCGCCGATGCTGATGCAGGCGAGGGCTTTGAGCACGGCCAAGCCGCGGGCACGGCGGAGGGTGTCGGCGTCCGGGGTCGGTCGGTAGGCGGCGTGGAATCGGTCGATGGCGCCGTCGGGGAGCAAGATCCACGCGGCGGCGAGGTCGTAGGCGGGGTCTCCCGCGAACATGTCGCCGAAGTCGATCACGCCGCTGATGGTGCCGTCCGTGGTGAGGACGTTGGCCGGATGCAGGTCGCCGTGGAGCCAGAGTGGCGGGCCGTCCCAATGGGGCGCTGCCGCGGCATCGTCCCAGACTGCGCGAACGGCTTCAGGGTCGGAGATCAGCCCGCTCTCGGCAGCCCAGGCGAGCCCGGCGGAGAAACCCTCGGTGTAGTGGGGCAGAGGCCCGCCGTGGTCCCGCCCTGTGGGGGCCTGGTCGGGGGCGGGCTGGTGCAAGGCCGTCAGGAAGGCGGCCAAGGCGTCGGCGGCCGCAGCGCCTCGCGTGACGGGCGCGCGGTCGGCGGGCTCACCCGGCACCCAGGTGGTCACGATCCAACACTGCGGAAACAAAGCCGAGGGTTCGCCGAGCCGCTGCGGGACGGGAACCGGCAGCGGAAGGCGCGCGGCAAGCGAGGGCAGCCAGGTGTGCTCCTTGAGCAGCAACTCCGCCGCGGAATCCGTCGCCCAGGGCAACCGCACGGCGAGATCGTCGCCGAGGCGCCACAGCTGGTTGTCCCACCCACGCGCGCCGAACGTCACGGGCCGATCGGCCAAGTCGGGGTGCTGGTCACGAAGCAGCTCCCGCACCAGCTCAGCGCCGATCTCGACCTCAGCGTGCGTCATACAGGACAACAGTAGTCGGAAGAAAACCGGTCGGTTCCGGGCTGGCGGGAGGCAACAGAGCGATCAGAGTCTCTCGGGGCCTGACGAACATCGGGACGAAAAGTCCGGCTAGGGTCCGCGCTCGCAGGGGATCGCCCCCTGCGCGACCCCGACCCGGACGATGAAGGCGATGAGTAGGTGCGCGTGGCCCTCGGTGGAGGTGACCGACCACGCTCACCTGCCCCGCGGTTCGTCGCTGCGTCGGATCTCCAGGGCCTGCGGGGGAGCGGGACCACGCGGTGCGTTCCGGTTCAGGGGACGCAGAGCCTCCAGTTGTTCGGCGAAAGGGGATCACCGCCATGCCCGTCCGCCTCAGTGCCGGCGGGCTGGGTGCCGTCGGCGCTGTCAGAAGGGTGGTTCGGTGGGGTATTCGCCGTCCCAGGCGGGTTCCGGCGGTTCATCGATCGGCTGTTGGAGGAGTCGTACGGCCTCTTCGATGCGGCCGAGGTCGATGAGGAGCTCGGCACGGCGAGCGCTGCCAAATGTCGGGTACCGGTCGAGGACCGCGGCGGCTTCCTCGGCGCGGCCGGCTTCGGCGAGCACGTCGGACAGAGCGCGGGCCGCGTACCAGGTGTCGCCCTCGGGGTGGGACCGCGCCTCCTCGATCGCCTCGTCGAGCAGGCCGCAGGCGGCCATGAGCGGAAGCCGCATCCGGAAGAACTCCCAGTCCTCCTCGCCGCCGCGGCGAGCCTTGAGGGCATCGAGATGGGCGAGGCCGTCCCGGGGCCGGCCGTGGTCGGCGTACAGGGTGCAAAGAGTGTCGACGATCCAGTCCTCGGCGCCGCCGGGCCGTTCGGCAAGTGAGCGCATCACTTCGATCGCCTCGTCGCCCAGTCCGTGCCGGACCAGGAGCTCGGACAGCGCTACGGCCACATGCCACATCCCGTCCGGTCTGGCACCGAACGTGCGGTAGGCGGCGATCGCGCCTTCCACGTCGCCGCGTTCCTCCAGCACTTCGGCGAGGCGTTGCACGGCGTGCCCGTGGAACTCGGACTCCGCGTAGGCACGCAGTTCCGTGATCCGATCCTGCCTGGCCAGCAGGTCGACCAGCTGGTCACGGCCGTTGACGGACGTGGACTCGCGGGTGTGCAGCAGGGCGATCGCCTCCTCGATCCGGCCCTGGCGTTCCCTGATCGTGGCGAGCAGGCCGACCGCGTTGGACGGTTCCATTCGGAGGTTGGGGCAGCCGGGGTCGTCGCAAGCGGGAACCGCCCCTTCAACCCGGGCCTCCAGCAGGGTCGCTGCTTCCTCGTCCATGCCCGCCGCTTCGGCGACGTCGACCAGGCACTCGGCGACGAACCAGTTCTGGATCCCGGCACGCAGCAGCATGAACGCCTCGCCGCCGCGGCCGTGGCGGGCCAGCAGACGCGCGAAGAAGACCAGCGCCAGCCGGTCACCGGCCTCCGCGTACGGGCGCGACAGGGCGATCGCCTCCTCCACCCGGCCCCAGCCCTCCAGCAGCTCCGCCCGGGCTCGGTCCGCCGGCCACCAGCTCGTGGCGATGTACGGAGCGAGTACCTCCAGCGCCTGCTCACGCCGGCCCCGAAGCCCGAGCAGCCGTGCCCACTCCAGCGCGCAGAACCACTCCCCGCGGCCGGCCTGGAACTCCACTTCCCGCTCATGACCGAGTTCGAGAAGCCGTGACACCAGCAGCGGAGGAATACAGCCCCTCAACGTCCGGGCTCGATGGTCAAGCTCAGCAGCGTCCACGACGACGCACCTTAACCCTCGCCACCGACACGGCCCGCACGTGAGGGCCCGCGCTCGGGTCGGTACGACAGCGCTTCTTGACGGTGGTGGCTTTTCGTGGTGTCGGGTGCGCTTCGGCTGTGGGGTGTTGAGAATCGTTCTAGTTCCGACACCCCACAGCCGAAGCCCGTGCGTGCCTCGGGGGTCATTGGGGGTTTTTGGGAGGTTTGTGGAGGAGGGGTTCGAGGTGGGCGGCGGTCTGGCGGTAGCGGCTGACGGGGATGAGGTGGACGCCGTCGAAGGCGCCGCTGTCGCGGATGGCCAGGACGTGTTCGCAGGCGGCGGCGATGCCGGCGTCGGGGTCGTGTTCGACTGCTTGGACGAGTGTGTCGGGGATGGTGATGTCGGGGATGGTGGCGGCGAGGTTGCGGGCCATGGTCGCGCTGGCCAGGACCATCACTCCGGCGTAGACGGGTGCGTCGATGGTGATGGTCTCGCGCCACCGCAGCAGGTCGTCGAGGCTGTAGCTGACCTGGGCGAAGACGAAGTCGGCGTGCTGCTTCCAGGCGGGCAGGGGCCGCATGCCGGAGGCGACGCCGATCTGGAAGCGCGGATGCCCGGCGAAGACGGGGTCGGTGGTCGCGGCGCGGGCTTGGTCGAGCATGGACCGGACGGTGAGTTCGCCGGTGCGGTCGCCGGAGGCGGGTTTGTCGCCGTAGACGAACAGGAACCGCTGGACGCCGTAGGCGGCGGCGGTCAGCAGGTCCCGCTGGAAGCCGAGCAGGTTGCGGTCGCGGGCGTTCAGGCAGGCGATCCCGGTCGCTCCCATCGCCTGCACCTCGTGCGCGACCGCCACACTCGACACCGTCGCCCGCCCGATGTGGTTGTCGGGGATCAAGAACGCGTCCGCGACGGCGTCCAGTACCCCGATCTGGTGCCGCACCCGCCGGAGATCCGGCCGGGTCGGCGGCTCGATCTCACACACCACCTCGAACCCACGCGTCATACCACCACCCTAAACGGCCGACCACCGGGCACATAGAGCCACGACCGACCTCAGCACCATCGACTGTCCGCGGGATGAGAGCCCGGCGCCGCGGCGGAGCCCCGTCGTCGCCCACATGGGGAACGGCCGGGCGGCCCGGCAGGCGCAATCCGTCCGATTGAGGTTCGTCGCGTACACCCTGACCAGGACATGCCCTGCCCCGCCCACCGGCGCGTCGACACCCGGCCCTCGTCAGCGCGGGCGCGGTCGGCGGTCGACGGCTGTGACGATCAGGTCTATCTCGCCTGCCCCATAGGCGCGTAGCAGGCGGCGGACCGCGAGCGCGAAGGTGATGCCGTCCTCAACGGTGGCGCGTTGGGCCGCGGCGTCGTGTTCGGTCGCGTGGTGGAGCCAGAACTGGCGGGTCTGCAAGGGGCTCCCGGCGCGCGGAGATGCGGGGGCGGGCGGCAGGTCCAGTTCGGCCGCGCCGTAGAGCCGGGTGAGCGTTTGGACGACCCACTGCACGGTGACCCGTTCGGATCTCGCCCGATCGGTGGCCGGCCCGTACTCGTGTTCGGTGTCGACGCCGACGGCATACCGGTGACGCCCGAGACTGTCGATCGGCCTGCCGTCCCCGTCGCTGCGGCGCGGCATCAGTAACCGGCGAACTCGGGATGGCAGGACAGGAGGAACGAGAACATGGCGGTCGCGTCGCGGGTGACGTAGAAGCCGACCATGCCCGTGTTGAACTCCTGCCGCCTCGCGGCGGGCACGCTGATCGCGTCGATGCCGTGAGTCATCAGATGGCCGTTCATCATCGACCGGCCGGTGCGTTTGTTCCCATCGAAGTAGAACTGGCTCAGCGCTGCGAAGAGGAAATAGGCGATCGCCTGCTCGGCCACCCCGTCGATTTCGTCAAGGAGCCAGGTGACGCCGGCCGTGTGGAGTTCCCGCAGGTTCGCGCCACCGGGTTCGGTCGTCGGCGGAAGGTATCGCCCGTGCTCCCCGAGACTCACCCCGGGTGTCAGCATGACGGCGCCTTCGCCGCGGAACGCACCCGACTCCAGGGCCTCGTCACGTGCGATGATCAGGTGAAGATGATCCGAGGTCGCCTTGTCGAGGGTGAACCGGCCGCCGGTGACGAGTTCGAGAAGTTCGCGGGAAGAGTCCGCGAGGGCCAGGACCTGCCGTTCGTCGTTGACTTTGTGCCCGCCCACGGTCACCCCCTCCATGAGGGTCTGCACCTCCGGATAGGTGAACGGATTCCCTTCCAGTTGGGCGGCGTCCCACACGAACTCCGGCATCGACCGGCGGTACCGCCATGCGGCCCGCTCCACGGAGTGAACACCGACCGCCCGCAGCTTCTCGGCCAGCAAGGCCCGATCCCAGGTGAAGCCCAGCGAATTCTCCATCTTCCCCTCCTACACAGATAGGTACAGTGTACCTCCTTGCCGACGCGGTGTCCCGCTGGGAGGTGAGTCTCGGTCAGGCGGCCGATGTTCTGCCTCGGTCTTCCCCCGTTCGAGGAGAAAGGGCAGGGACCGCGCCGGGTTGCGCGGCTATCTGGTCGCGGAACCAGAGGGCGCTGTCCTTGGGGGTGCGGCGCTGGGTCGGGTAGTCGACATGGACGATGCCGAACCGCTTGTGGTAGCCCTCGGCCCACTCGAAGTTGTCGAGGACGGACCAGACGAGGTAGCCGCGCAGGTCGGCGCCCTCGGCGAGGGCGGCGTGGGCGGCCCTGACGTGGGCGTCGAGGTAGGCGACCCGGTCGGGGTCGGCGACCCTGCCGCCTGAGGGCGCCGGATCGTCGAAGGCCGCGCCGTTCTCGGTGATGATCAGGGCGACGTCAGGGTAGTCCCGGGACAGCCTGGTCAGCAGGCCGGTGAGGCCCGCGGGCTCTATCGGCCAGCCCATGGCGGTGCTGGGGCCGCCAGGGTGGACGAATACGAGGTCCTCGCCGCCGGGCCAGGCCGGGTCGGCGGGGGCGCCGGGGGCGCCGGCCACGTACTGCGGGCAGTAGTAGTTGATGCCGAGCAGGTCGATCGGCTGGTGGATCAGCTCGAGGTCGCCGTCGCGCAGATGGCCGAGCCCCGCGTGTCTCTCGACGATCCTCAGCAGCGGCTCCGGCATCTCCCCGCGGAGCGCCGGATCGAGGGACTGCCGGTTGAGCAGCAGGTCGACCCGCTCTGCGGCGGCCGGGTCGCCGAGGGCGGGGGACAGGTTGAGGGTCAGGGCCAGCTCGCGGGCGCCCGCCTCGCGCAACGCCCGCGCGCCGAGGCCGTGCGCGAGCAGCAGGTGGTGGGCGGACCGGAAGGCGTCGGCGGGATCGGTTCCGCCCGGGGCGTGGACGCCGCTGCCGTGGCCGAGGAAGGCCGCCACCCACGGCTCGTTGAGCGTCGTCCAGGTGCGGACGCGGTCGCCGAGCCGGGCGTGCACGGCCTCGGCGTAGGGCGTGAAGCGGAAGGCGGTCTCCCGTGGGCCGCCCCGAATGTTCCGGACAGCGAGCCTTTTTCATCCCTGGTTCGGGCGGGCTGATCACAGCATGGCCGCGCGTTCCCGGTTCGGGCCCAGACGATAAGAAGCCGCTGGTGGATGGGTTGATCACCACAACCAACACCCGTCTCGACCAGGAGCTTCGGTGCTGTTCCATCGTGCCGCCGTCGATGTGTCGCGTTCAACGCTGAACTACGTCGCGGGCCTGATCCGGCGGCACCGCAGGGCGATCGGTTCGGCCTGGCGGCTGCTGAACCCGGGCCGGCAAGCGCTGCCGGTGCTCGTCCACCTGCGCAAGGCGAGACGTTCCCACGAGAATCACCGACTGAAGTTCCTCGCGCTCATCAGGCGTCAAGCCTGGGCACCACCTGGACCATCGTCAAGCCCGCGAACGATGCGAGGGTCGACGTGCCTGCCACCATGCGGGTTCCAGCCCGGCGGCGCCCTGGAACTTCCGTTCGGTCGAGGCCCGTCTCATCCGCGCGCAAGCTGCACGGGAACTGATGTGGGCAGTTGCTCCAGATCAGCGGACGGGACGGAGAGCACGGCGCGCTCGCCTGGAAGCCATGCGAGCGGCACCACGCCGTTGAGGCTTTTGGCACTCGTGGCCTCATCCGGAGTCCACCGGAGCGTGGCCGTGTCACCGCTGCGGACGATACTCGAAGTGCCAGGTGCGCACAGGAGCATCATGATCGAACGGCCGTCCAGGACGCCGGCCGTGAGCTTAAGGTCCGACTGCTTTTGCGTCGACTTCTGTACCGGACTTGATCGGCGCGGACGTGCGCAGTAGGAGCTCTGGGTCGTGGATATCGTGGCCGCGCCAGGTGACGTGGCGATGTCCGTCGAGGAGGCCGAGACAGTCGGCCGTCCGGTGCGTGCTCCGTCCTCCCGCGGCGACGATTCCCTCGGGCACGGGAGCGCACTGCGTTTCACCGCGCAGCCCGACGATGATTTCGTGGATGCGCCGCTCGTCCTAGGTACGCGTCCGGGAGGACGATCGCCTTGACGGTGCCGGTCGGCTCGGGCGCATCGTGTTGAGATGGCGCGCCGAGGGGACGTGGGTTCCCGGGGGACGCGAACGGACGGGAACCGCTCGGGATCTTTCCGGAGGGCGGGAGGCCGGAGGACGCGGAGGCGTTCCTGGCGTAGTCGGTCGCCGGAGCTCGGGTCGAGGTGCGGCGGCCGGCGCTGGGCGGGCGAACGGCCGGGCCCGCGCCGGCCGCCCGGGGGTGGCCGGCGCAGGGCGCGGTCAGCGGAAGGTCTGGCGCATCTCCCCCAGGACGTCGATGCGGCTGACCAGGACGTCGTCGGGGCCGAGGAACCGCTGCGGGACGCGACGGTTGCCCACCCCGGCCGGAGTCCCGGTGAAGATCAGGTCGCCGGGGTGGAGCGGGCACACCGCGCTGATGAACTCCACCAGCTGCGGCACGGAGAAGATCATGTCGCTGGTGCGCGCCGCCTGGACGCTCTCGCCGTTCAGGAGGCACTCGATCGCGAGGTCGTCCCGGTTCGGCACCTCGTCGAGGGTCACCAGCGCCGGACCGGTCGGGCCGAAGCCCGGATACGACTTGCCGAGCGAGAACTGCGGTGGCTTCCCGGTGAGCTGGAGGACCCGCTCGGAGAGGTCCTGCCCGACGGTGAGCCCGGCCACGACCTCCCAGCCCTCGCTCGCGGGCACCCGGTGGCAGGCCGCGCCGATGACGGCGACCATCTCGAGCTCCCAGTCGACGTTGCCCTCGGGCAGCTCGACCTGCGCGTCCGGGCCGACGATGCAGCTGGGGAACTTGGTGAAGAGCAGCGGAATCTCGGGCGGGACGTAGCCGGCCTCGGCGGCGTGCGGACGGTAGTTCAGCGCGACCGCGAAGACCTGCCGTGGCCGCGGGACCGGCGCGTCGAGATCGGCGGTCCGGTAAGGGCTCGCCGCAGGCAGCTCGGCGCTGACGGCCCAGGCCTGGAACGCGCTCCACTCGGTCAGGACGTCCATGGGGTCGGGGCCGAAGCGTCCCGCGGAGGCTTCGGCGATGTCGACCGCGCCGTCCTCGGTGAGCAGGACGGCGCGGTCGGCCAGCGTGGCCAGGCGCATCTGCCCGGCCTCAGTTCGCCGGGCCGTAGAGGTCGCTGGAGAACGGCTCGGTGTCGTGCGCGTCCTTCCAGCTGATCACGTGGTTGCGCAGCGTGCCGATGCCCTCGATCTCCGCCTCGATGCGATCGCCCGGCTGGAGGTAGAAGTCGAACGGGTTCGGCTGCACGGCGGCGACGCCCGAGATGGTGCCGGTGGTGATGATGTCCCCGGCCGTGTAGCCCTGGGCCGAGTGGTAGGCGACCAGGTGCGGGATCGAGATGATCATCTGCTGGGTGTTGCCGGTCTGCCGCCGCTCGCCGTTGACCCGGAGCTCCATCGCGAGCGTGTGCGGGTCGGGGACTTCGTCTTTCGTGATGATCCAGGGGCCGATCGGGCAGAAGGTGTCGATCGCCTTCGAGAAGGAGAAGACGCCCGACTGCATCTCGCGGCGCTGGATGTCACGCGCGGTGATGTCGTTGAAGACCGTGTAGCCGGCGATGTAGTCCTCGGCCTCCTCCGGGCCGAAGAACTTGCCGCTCTTGCCGATCACGATGGCCAGCTCGAGCTCGTAGTCGAGCTCCTTGGTGAGGCCCTCGGGGTACACGATCGGCTGGTCGGGGCCGATGATCGCGTCGACGTTCTGGAAGAAGACGATCCCCTTGTGCACCGGGTGCGACCAGTCGACGGCGGTCAGCTCGTCGTGGTGGTCGGTGAAGTTGCCGGCGGTGTGGAAGAACTTCTTGGGCACGATCGGCGCCTGCAGGGTGACCTCGGCGAGGGGGAACCGGCGTCCGGTCTCCTCGGCCCTGCCTTCCTGCTCGAAGAAGTCGCGCATCGACGGGACGTCGAGCTCGACGACGGCCTCGCCGTCGAGATGGCCGACCCGGCCGTCGTTGAAGGTCACGAGTTTCATGCGGAGTCTCCTGGTAGTCCGATACGGAAGACGCGCAACTGCAGCGCGAGCGTCGAGTAGTAGCCCACCAGCGTGGTGAGCTCCACGACCGTCTCCATGCCGCTCAATGAAACAGCTCGTTCGAAGACGGCGTCGTCGGCGTCGTCGCCCTCGACCAGGGCCCGCACCAGCTCGAGGGCGGCCGCCTCGGCGGGATCGTTGAGGTCGGGTGCCGTGCCCGAACGCACCGCGGCGATCTCCACGTCGGTCAGGCCCGCGGCCCGGCCGATCGGCTCGTGCGCGTAGCGCTCGAAGGCCGAGTCCCACCGTGCCGCGACCGTGAGGATGGCCAGTTCGCGGATCCGGGCGCTGAGCGAGGTCCGGTAGCGGATCGCCGAGCCCAGCTCCTGAAGGGCCGACCCGACCCCGGGTGCGAACAGCATCGCGTTGAAGGGGCCGTTGAGTCTTCCCTGCCCGTCGGTGAGGGCGAAGAGCTGGGGGCCGCCGGCGCGGGGCCCTCCGGTGATCGCGTCGTAGAGGGCGCGCTGGTCGGGGTCTAGCTCACCAGGGGCGAGGCGGGGCAACCGAGTCATGGGCCGAGTCTCGTCCACGCGCCGGACGCGGACGGAGCGCCGTGCCGGGCAATGGCACAGCATCGCCGCTCATTCCAATCATTGGAACCCATGTAGTTTCCATCACACTCCATCGCCTTTCATCGCTCGCATGAACGACTGGCTTGGACTCCATGAACGCGCCGCCCTGGTGGCCGGCGCCGGCGGCATAGGTGCGGCGGCGGCCCTCGGCCTCGCCGGACACGGCGCCCGCGTGACCGTCACGGACGTCGACGAGGAGCGGCTGGCCGCCCTCGCCGAGCAGGCCACGGAGGCGGGCCTGTCGATCAGCACCCGCGCGGCCGACCTCACCGACCCGCAGGGCGCCCGTGCCCTGGTCAACGAGACGGCCGAGGCCATGGGCGGCCTTGACGTCTTCGTCCACGCGGTCGGCATCAACGACCGGCGCCCGGTGCTCGAGACGCCCGACGACGTCTGGGAACGGATCATCGACGTCAACCTCAAGAGCGCCGTGTGGAGTGCCCAGGCGGCCGGCGCCCTGATGGTGTCCGGCGGCTACGGCCGGATCGTCCTGCTGTCCTCGGTCTCCGGACTGCTGGCGCACGCCCACCACGCCCCCTACGCCGTCACCAAGGGCGGCATCAACCAGCTCTGCCGCGTCATGGCGCGCGAATGGGCGCCGCACGGCGTCACGGTCAACGCCATCGCGCCCGGCTACACCGAGACCGACCTGACGCGCGCCTACCTGGACAAGCCCGGCGTCCGCGAAGGCATGGTCGGTCTCGTTCCGGCCGGCCGGCTCGGCACCGCCGACGACCTCGTCGGCCCCCTCCTCTTCCTCTGCTCCACGCAGTCGGTGTTCGTGACGGGCCACGTCATGTACGTCGACGGCGGCCGTACCCTCGTCTGAAAGGCCCGACCCCATGACTTTTCCGCAGCGCTTCACCGACAAGGTCGTCCTGGTCACCGGTGCCGGCACCGGCCTCGGCGCCGAGATCGCCGTCCGGGCGGCCCAGGAGGGCGCCGACGTGGCGATCCACTACCGCAGCTCGGAGTCGGGCGCCCGCCGTACGGCCGAACGGGTCGAGGCCGAGGGGCGCCGCGCCTTCCTCGTCCAGGCCGACATCATCGAATGGGCGCAGATCTCCCGCATGGCCGGGGAGGTCTGGGGCCACTTCGGCCGGGTCGACGTGGCGATCAACAACGTCGGCGACATGGCCAGTGACCAGATGTCGTGGCGTGAGATCACCGAAGAGGCGATCGACCACACGCTCGCCGTCGACCTCAAGGGCACCCTGGTCTGCACCCACGAGTTCGGCTCCCGCATGCTCGAGCAGCCCGAAGGCGGCTCCATCGTCAACGTGGGTTCCACGGTCGTGGTCCGTGGCAGCGCACGGGCTCCGCAGTACGCGGCGGCCAAGTACGGCATCCTCGGCGTCACCAAGTCCTATGCCCAGGCCTTCGCCCCCAAGGTCCGGGTGAACACCTTCGCGCCCGGCTTCATGGAGACCGAGCGCATGCTCAGCCGTGAGGACTATAAGAACGGACGCGGCAAGCAGCTGCGAGAAATGACCCCTATGCACCACATCCCCAAGCCCGAAGAGGTCGCCGGCACCGCCCTCTTCCTCGCGACCATGGACGCCCAGCACATCACCGGCAGCTACTTCGTCGCTGACGGCGGCTACAACATGATCGGAGCCTGACATGCCCGAGCAGCGCATCCTCTTCCTCGACGGCAAGGTCTTCGACGGCTCCGGCGGCCCTGCCGTGCGGGCCGATGTGGTCGTCCGCGGCGAGAAGATCGAGGCGGTCGTCGTCGGTGGCGGCGTGCGGACGGAGCCGGGCGACCAGATCGTCGACTGCACCGGCAAGACCGTCATGCCGGGCATGATCGAGTCGCACTGCCACCTGACCTTCCCCTCGGCCGTCGGCCACCTCGACCCGTCCTTCAACCCGCCGATGGACGTCAGCTTCTTCCATCACCTGCCGTCGCCGGACGAGCTCCTCGAGATCGCGAAGCGCAACGCGCGCATCCTGCTCGACCAGGGCTTCACCAGCGCCTACTCGGCCGGCTCGCTGACCCCCGTGCCGACCGAGGTGATCCTCCGCGATCTGATCAAGGCCGGTGCCACGGCGGGACCGCGGCTGCGGGCCGCGTCGTTCGAGCGCGACAACAACCCGGTGAAGATGGGCCCCGACGGCCCGCGTGAGCAGGGCACGGGGCCGGACGCGGTGCGCTCGTTCATCCGCGAGCAGGCCGCGATCGGCTTCGACAGCGTCAAGCTGCTGCTGAGCAACGACGACGTCTTCTTCGAGGGCGGGTCGATGGTGACCCAGTACAGCCCCGAAGCGGCGAAGGCCGCCGGTGAGCAGGCGCGCGAGTCCGGCGTCTGGCTCAACTGCCACGCCCAGAACCCCGAGTCGATCAAGCTGGCGGTCACCAACGGCTTCCGCTCGATCTACCATTGCTCCTACGCCGACCAGGAAGCGATCGACCTGCTCGACGAGGCGAAGGACTCGATCTTCCTCTCGCCGGCCGTCGGCATCATGTGGGCCAACGTCCACGAAGGCGAGGAGTTCGGGATCGACGCCGCGATGGCCGAAACGATGGGATCGGTGAAGTCGCTCGAGGCGATGACGAGGCTCTACCCCGAGCTGCGCCGGCGCGGCCTGCGGGTGCTGCCGGGCGGTGACTACGGCTTCCCCAACAACCCGATGGGCCGCAACGCCCGCGACCTCGAGCTCTTCGTCGAGCTCTTCGGCTACAGCCCGCTCGAGGCGCTCAAGGCCGCCACCTTCTACGGAGGCCAGGTCCTGGAGCTCCCGGTCGGCCTCCTGGCGCCGGAGTACCTGGCCGACGTCCTCGTGGTGGACGGAGACCCGACGCAGGACGTGACGGTGCTGCAGAACGCCGCGAACCTCGCCGTGATCATGCAGGGCGGCCGGTTCCACAAGCGCGCCGAGCAGCTCACGCGCAGCGCGGCATGAGGCGGATCGAAGGCGTCGAGTACGGCGCCGTCCCGGGCTTCCGCCCGCTCGAACTCGACCTGTACCTGCCCGACGGGGAATCCACGGCGGGCGCCGTCGAGGTGCCGGTGATCGTCCATGTGCACGGCGGTGGGTGGCGGCTCGGTTCGCGCCGGCGCCCGCTGCCGCGCCTGGGCGCGGACTTCTACCCCGCGATGGTGCGGGCGGGTTTCGCGGTCGCGGCGATCGACTACCGGCTCAGCGGCGAGGCGCGCTACCCGGCCGCGGCCGACGACGTCCGCGCCGCCGTCGCGGGCGTCGCCGAGATCATGGCGTCCCACGGGGTCGGCGCGGGGCAGGTGTTCCTCTGGGGCGATTCGGCCGGCGGGCACCTCGCGCTGCTGGCCGCGCTGACCGGGCCCGCCGTGGCCGGGGTCGTCGCGTGGTTCCCGGTCACCGACCTGACCGCCATGCCCGACACCGTCGATCCCGGGACGCGCGAGGCGCTCTTCCTGGGGGCGCCCGCCGCAGACGTACCGGATCTCGCCCGTGAGGCCAGCCCGATCAGCCATGTGCGCGCCGATGCGCCGCCCATGCTGATCATGCACGGCGACAGCGACACCTTGGTGGCGACCACCCAGAGCGTCGACTTCGCCGCGGCCCTGACCGCGGCGGGAGGGTCCGCGGAGCTGGTGCTCGTGCCCGGCGCGAGCCACTTCTGGGACGGCGCCGAGGACGTGGCCGCCCTGCACCGGCGGTCGCTGGACTTCTTGCGGAAGATCGTCGAGTCGTGACCCGTCCGGTGATCCCGGGATTCAACCCGGACCCCAGCGTGGTGCGGGTCGGCGCCGACTACTACCTCGTCACCTCCTCGTTCGAGTACCTGCCGGGGCTGCCGGTCTACCACAGCACCGATCTCCGTGACTGGCGTCAGATCGGTCATGTGGCGACCAGGCCGGAGCAGGTCGACCTCGACCGGATTCCGACGCCCGGCGGGGTCTGGGCCCCGACGCTGCGCTACCGCGACGGCCTCTTCCACCTCATCGTCACCGTCTTCCTCGGCGGCCGGGGCTGCGTCGTCTTCACGGCGGCCGACCCGGCCGGCCCGTGGAGCGACGGCGTGCCCATCCCCGCCGTCGACGGGATCGACCCCGATCTCGCCTGGGACGACGACGGCACCGCGATCGTCACGTTCGCCCGCTATCCCGAGCCGATCCAGCAGGTCCGCGTCGACCTGGCGACCGGCCGGGCTCTCGGGCCGCCCCGTGCGGTCTGGGCGGGCAGCGGTCGCTACGCCCCCGAGGGCCCGCACCTGTACCGCCGTGGCGACTGGTGGTACCTGGTGGCGGCCGAAGGGGGCACGGACCGTGGCCACGCCGTCACGGTGGCCCGCGCCCGCAGGCCGGACGGGCCGTTCGAGAGCTGTCCGGGGAATCCGGTCCTCTCCGCCGCCGGCACCGGCTGGGAGGTGCAGAACCTCGGCCACGCCGACCTGGTCGAGACCGACTCGGGGACGGCGCTCGTCTGCCTCGGGGTCCGGCCGGTGGGCCTGGCGAAGTCGTTCTCGCCCCTGGGCCGTGAGACCTTCCTGGCCGACGTCGACTGGGCCGACGGCTGGCCGAGCGCGCGACTGGCCGAGGTGCCGCCGGGGCCCGCCGAGGAGGTGATCTACGACCTGGGCGCGCCGGACGTGCTGGCCGACCCGGTCTGGATCGCCGTGCGACAGCTGCCGACCGAGGTCGCCGCTCCCACGCCCGGTGGTCTCCTCCTCCGTCGGACCTCCGGTCACACGGGGCTGGACGGCCCGCGACCGGCCTTCGTCGGGCGTCGCCAGCGCCATCTCACGGCCGTGGTGAGCGGTGTCTTCGACGTCCGGGAGGGCCGCGGGGGCCTCGCGTTCCGCAACGCGGAGGACAACCTGGTGGCGCTCGAGGCCCGCGCCACCGGAACCGCGGTCGAGGTCGAGGCGCGGGTCGTGGTGGCGGGATTCGACCGGACCTGGCATGCCGCCCTGCCGTCCGGAGACGTCGAGCTCACCATCGCGATGGCGCCGCCGCCCGACGACTTCGCCGCCGGTGCGGTCGGGGGCGACCGGATCCGGTTGTCCGCCCGGGTGGCCGACGACGAAGTGACCCTCGCCGAGCTGGACGGCCGGCACTGGTGCTTCGAGACCGCCAAGGCGTTCACGGGCCGGGTCGTCGGGCCGTTCGCGGCCGAGGGCTCGGTTCTGGTCCGCCGGCTCCGGTACTCAGGGGGGCCTTGACGTTCCAATCAATGGAGCGGCCAGGTGACGCGGATCGCCGCGGCCGCGACGCTGCGAGGCATGCCGATTCATCCTGAGACCCTCCGTCGCTTCGCGTACATCGAGGGTGTGCCCAGCATGCAGGCCTTCTTCGAGGACCCCCGGTACGCCGAACGGCGGGCCGCGTTCGAGTCCTGGCCGAACTACGAGGTCCCCGACGTCGCGGTGCGCGCGGCGGAGGCGCCCGGACCGCACGGTCCCGTGCCGGTCCGGGTCTACGGCGAGCGTTCAGGGGCGGCCGGGCGGCCCGCCCTGGTCTGGATGCACGGCGGCGCCTTCATGATGGGCGACCTGGACATGCCCGAGGCGGACTGGACCTCGCGGGAGGTGGCGCAGCGTGCGGACGCGGTCGTGATCTCGGTCGACTACAGGCTGTGCCAGAACGGCGTGCACTACCCAGTGCCCCACGACGACGTCGTCGCCGCGGTGCGCTGGGTCCGCGAGAACGCGGCCGAGCTCGGCGTCGATCCCGCGTGGATCTCCGTCGGCGGGGCCAGCGCCGGGGCCAACCTCGCCGCGGGCGCCGCCCTGAAGCTGCGGGACGAGGACGACCGGCCCCCGGCCCACCTGATCTTCGCCTACGGCGTCGCCCATGCGGTCCTCCCGCCGCTCAGCCCCGAGATCGCCGAGCTGATGAACCACGTG
This sequence comes from Actinocorallia herbida, assembly GCF_003751225.1. Lineage (NCBI taxonomy): Bacteria > Bacillati > Actinomycetota > Actinomycetes > Streptosporangiales > Thermomonosporaceae > Actinocorallia > Actinocorallia herbida. The sequence goes on along the minus strand of NZ_RJKE01000001.1, from coordinate 5,709,077 downwards.
CCCCAGGCGCTGCTCTTCCCGCCGGAGATGCACGGCTTCTTCAACCGCACCTATCTCGGCGGCCCGCTCAGCAAGGCCGACGGCTATGCCTTCCCGATCCTGGCCGACCTGCGAGGGATGTGCCCGACGCTGGTGCTCAACGCCGAGTACGACGATCTGAGGGTCTCTGGCGAGGCCTTCGCGGCGGCGCTCGCGGCCACGGGCGTGGACGTGCGCCAGGTGATGGTGCGCTCGGTGCTGCACGGCTACCTCAATCTCGCGGCCACGGTGGGGCCGACCGCCGCCGCGCTGGACCTGATCGCGGCCACGGTCGCCCGGCCCGTCCCGCTCGACGGCTGAGCGCGCCGACGGACCGGCCGTAGGACATCTTCATCCCCGCCGGGGCTCGGGTCGGCACCGCCTTCCCGGCCCTGGCCTGCACCTCTTCACGTCCCGAGCGCCGTCGGCGGCAAGGCCGCACTGGGGGCTCCCAGGGCCCGTGAAATGCCCTGTGCGGCGATCCTTGCCGCGTAGGTGAGCCGACGGGGCTGCGCCTCCCGTTCGGGGAGCAGCACGCCGATCGCGGCGACCGCTTCGTCCCGCTCGTCGAAGATCGGCGCCGCCACCGCCACCAGCGTCTCCAGCTCGGTGCGGCGGAAGATCGCCACCTGCTCCCGCCGGACCTCGGCGAGCGTGCGCCGCATCGCCGAGGCCGGGATCAGCCGCTTGTCCGGTTCGCTGTACAGCGGCCGCGCGAGCAGTTCGTCCTGCACCTCGGCCGGCGCGAAGGCGAGGAGCGCCAGCCCCATGCCCGTCGCGTGCAGCGGCATCTTGCCGCCGACCCGGTAGCGCACCTGGACAGCCCGGTGCGCCGACAGACGCTCGACCAGCGTCGCCTCCAGGCCGTCACGGACCGCTAGCTGTACATGTTGGCGCGTGACCGCTCCCAGGTCGCTCATGAAGGGCAGCGCGGTCTGGCGCAGGCCGTGACCGCGCGGGGCGAGCGAGGCGACCTCCAGGAGCCGCAGGCCGATCGAGTACCGGCCGGCTTCGTCTCGCTCGAGGGCACCCCACTCGAGCAGCCGATTCGCCAGCCGTAGCGTCGTGCTGACCGGAATGTTGCTGAGCCGGCTCAGCTCGCGCAAGGTCAAGTGCCGCCGTGTCGAGTTGAACGCCTCGAGCAGCGAAAGCGCCCGGTCGATCACCGGTTCTCCCTGCGGTGGCCGCTTCCCCCGACGCCGGGTGGAGGCTGTTGTGGTCTCGCTCACGGTGAACGCCTTTCGATGAAGCGTTTCATTCATTGGAAATCATTGCTGACTTGTGTGACTGGCGCCACTCATTGTTCTCCACAAGTCGGGCGAAGGCCCCGACCCGGACAACGCGAGAGGCTTCGATGATCGGCTTCACCTTCAAGCGTCTGGGAGTCAGCGCTCTGGCCCTGGCGGTGGCTGTCGTCTCGCTGACGGCGTGCGGCTCGACGGACAGCGCTGATCCTTCTTCGAGCGACACGCTCACCATCGGCTACGACTCCGACCCGGCGCCCCAGGGCTTCGACCCGCTCCTCTACGGCGCCGGCCAGCGGCTCTTCTACGAATCAACCTACCAATCGCTCTTCGCGGAGGGTGCCGACGGTCAGCCCGTCCCCGAGCTCGCCTCGAGCTTCAGCTACAACAAGGCCAAGACCCAGATGACGCTGAAGATCAGGTCCGGCGTCACTTTCACCGACGGCTCCGCGCTCACCGCCGAGCTGGTCAAGAAGAACCTCGACCGCCGCAGCGACGCCAAGCTCCAGGCCTACTCCGGCTTCGCCAAGGGCGGATCGACCGAGATCAAGAACGTCGAGGCCCCGAGCGCGGACACCGTGGTGCTCACCTTCACCGCCGCGCAGGGGTCGTTCCAGACGAACCTCATGGGCGTCGCCGGGACGATCGTCGGCGAGAAGGCGATCACCGACTCGAGCGTGCTCACCCAGGGCCCGGACGGCTCAGGCCCGTACAAGATGGACACCTCGGTCAAGGGCAGCAGCTACACGATGAGCCGCAAGCCCGGCACGGACGCGAGCGTCTACCCGTTCCAGAAGATCGTCTACAAGCCGTACCTTGACAAGAACGCCCGTCTGAACGCGCAGATCTCCGGCCAGACCGACGTGTCGCTCATCGACACGTCGACGCAGGAGACCGCGGCGTCCAACGGCGTCTCGCTGGTCAAGAACGGCGGCACGATGCTGGACCTGCTGGTCTTCGACAAGACCGGCGCGACCTCGAAGCCGTTCGGCAACAAGGACGTCCGCCTGGCGCTGAGCTACGCGATCGACCGGGAGTCCTTCGTCAAGACCGTGGCGAAGGGCGCCGAGCCGTCGGCGAACGCCTTCCCCAAGTCCTCGGCCGGCTTTGACGCCGCGTTGAACACCGAGTACGCGTTCGACGTCGCCAAGGCCAAGCAGGCGCTGGCCAAGGGGGGCTACCCGAACGGGTTCTCGTTCACCATCACCGCCAGCCCGACCATCCAGGCCTCGCTGGAGTTCCTGCAGAACCAGTTCAAGGCCATCGGCGTCGACATGAAGATCGAGGTCACCACCTCGACCGACAAGCTCTTCGCGGTGGTCAACACCCAGCCGCTGGGCTTCATCCCGTTGACCATGAGCAACGAGGTCGGCGTCACCGCAGGAGTTCTCGTGGGTGGCTTCGCGAACCCGCACAAAGCGCAGAGCCCGGTGATCGGTGCCGCGCTCGGTGCGGCGGCGAACTCCTCCGGCGCGGATGCCGCAGCCGCGCTGAAGAAGCTCAACGGCGCGCTGATCAACGAGGGCTGGCTGATCCCGGTCGCCGAGCAGTTCTCCTACGCCGGTTACGACCCCGAGGTGCTCCAGGCGCCGACCTACCCCGGCATCGACGGCTACCCGCTGCTGAGCTCGTTCAAGCCGGCCGCCTGACCGTTCCCGCCGGCCGGCCGACGATCCGGGGGATCGTCGGCCGACCGGCGGGGCTGCGCCCGGTGCAGTGATCCCCGAAAGGAACCGCATGTTCGCCTACCTCACCCGTCGTCTTGGGCTCGGCGTCGTCACCGTCCTGGTGGCGTCCGCTCTGAGCTTCCTCCTGGTACACGCCTCCGGCGGCAGCCCGGGAGCCATCACCGCCGGGCAAGGGGCGACCGCCGCCCAGATCGCGGCGGAGAACGTCCGGCTCGGCTGGGACCGTCCGCTCGTCGTCCAGTACCTGAGCTGGCTCGGGGATGCAATCCGCAGTGACTTCGGGGTCTCCTTGATCGACGGTCACGGCATCTGGCCGGACCTGCTGCATCGCATACCGGTCACCGCCTCGATGGCGATCTTCGCCACCCTGTTCAGCGGGATCCTGGGCATCGGGATCGGGGTCGCGGCGGCGGTGAACCGGGGCCGGCTCGATCGCGTGATCACGGTGGCCAGCGGGGTCATGCTCTCCCTGCCGCAGTTCTGGCTCGGCATCCTGCTGGTCTATGTCCTCGCGGTGAAGGCCGATCTCCTGCCCGCCACCGGCTATGTCGAGTTCACGGCCGCACCGACGCAGTACTTCCAAAGCCTGGCCCTCCCGGTGCTCGCGCTCGGGCTGACGGGAGCCGCGATCATCGCGCGCACGACCAGGGCCGGCATGGTCAACGCCCTCGAGCAGGAGCACATCCGGACCCTGCGGGCCCTCGGCACGCCGCTGTGGCGGATCCGCTACCTGCACGCGCTCCGCTTCGCGAGTGCTCCGGTGGTGTCGGTGCTCGGCATCCAGTTCATCGCCCTGTTCGGCGGCTCGGTCATCATCGAGCAGCTCTTCGCGCTCCCGGGTCTCGGCCAGGCCGCACAGACCGCGATCGACACCCACGACTTTCCCTCGGTCCAGGGCGTCGTCGTCATCGCGACCGCGGTGGTGGTCCTCACCAACCTGATCCTCGACCTCGTCCTCGCCGCCCTCGACCCGCAGGTACGTGCCGCATGAACACCTTCACCGAACCCGTCCAGCCGTCCGCGGCGCCCGAGCCGACGCCCGGCCGGCGCAAGCCGAAGGCCTCGCTCTACCGCCCCGGCACCCTGCTCGCGATCGCATGGCTGGTCCTGATCATGATCGCCTCGGCGACCGCGCGCGGGTGGGTGCCGTTCCCAGTCGACCACCAGGACCTCACCGACGCCCTGGCCGGCCCTTCGAGCCGGCACTGGCTCGGCACCGACGAACTGGGCCGCGACCTCTTCTCCCGGATCGTCACCAGTGGCTGGATCTCGATCGGCCCTGCGCTGCTGGCAGTGGCGGTGGCCTTCGGCGTCGGCGTGCCGATGGCGCTGCTCGCGGCCGAGCACGGGAGGAAGGTCGAATGGACCTGCAGCCGCATCGCCGAGCTGCTCCTGTCGCTGCCGACCACCGTGATCCTGCTCGCCTTCGTCGGCGCGGTGGGCATCCACGTCTGGGCCATCATGGCCGTCCTCGGGCTGCTGCTGGCCGCACCGGTGTACCGGATCCTGCTCGCGTTGGCCCAGTCGCTGCGCACCCGCCTCTATGTGGACGCGGCGAAGGTGAACGGCGTCGGCTCTCTCCTGGTGAACGTGCGCCACGTCCTGCCCGGCATGGCGACCACGATCGCCGTCCAGGCGGCACAGCTCTTCGCCCTCGGCATCCTGATCGAGGCCGGCCTCGCCTTCATGGGCTACGGGCCGGCCATCCCGGCGCCGAGCTGGGGCGGTCTCATCGGCGGCGCTCAGCAGCACATCTACGACGCCCCCTGGATGATGGTCCCCACCGGCGTCGTGCTCGCGCTGACCGTGATCGCGGCCAACCAGATCGCCGACGCCCTTTCCGGTGAGCGGGAACGGAACGCCCCCGTCCGCCGCCCCGCGCGACGGGCGGCCCGGCTTCCCGTACCGGCTCAGGCCGCCGGTGAGGCGTCCACCCGGGCCGAGGGAGCCCTGCTCGAGGTGCGTGATCTGCGCGTCGGCGTGGTGGAGGGGACGGAACTGGTCACCGGAGTCTCGGTGTCGGTCAGGTCCGGCACCGTCCTCGGCCTGGTCGGCGAGTCCGGATGCGGCAAGACGATGACCGCGCGGTCGCTGATGGGGCTGCTGCCCGACGGTGTCGAGGTCTGCGACGGCTCCATCCGCTTCCAGGGCCGGGAGCTGGTCGGGCTCTCCGACCGGCAGTACCAGGACGTCCGCGGGCGGGACATCGCGATGATCTCGCAGGAGCCGATGGTCGCGCTCGACCCGATGTTCACCATCGGCTATCAGCTCGTCCAGCCCATCCGCCGCTTCCGCGGGGTCGGCCGCGGCGAGGCCCGCCGCATCGCGCTCGACCTGCTCGCCCAGGTCGGCATCGTCGACCCCGCGCGGATCCTGCGCAGCCACCCGCACGCGCTGTCCGGCGGCATGGCCCAGCGCGTCTGCATCGCCCTCGCGCTCACCGGCTCGCCGAAGCTCCTGATCGCCGACGAGCCGACCACCGCCCTGGACGTGACGGTGCAGGCGGAGATCCTCAGCCTGCTGCGTTCACTGGTGCACAACACCGGCCTGTCGGTCGTCCTGGTCAGCCATGACCTCGGGGTGGTGGCGGACCTGTGCGACGACGTCGCCGTCATGTACGCCGGTCAGGTGCTCGAGTCCGGGACCGTGGCCGAGGTCCTGGACCAGGCCGCGCATCCCTACACGGGCGCGCTGATGAGCGCGAACCCCCACATCCCCCAGGGCGAGGCGGTCCCGGACCGGCTGCCGTCGATCCGGGGCACGGTGCCGGCGCCGAAGGACTGGCCCACCGGCTGCCGGTTCGCGAGCCGGTGTCCCCTCTCCACCCATGAATGCCACGAGCCGGTCGCGTTGGCGCCGGCGCACGGCGGCGGAACCGTCCGCTGCATTCATCCGCTGGTCCCGGCTCCCGCCACGGCCGGCCCGAACGAATCCGGAGTCGTCCGATGACCCAGCCGGCCCTCTCTGTGCGGGACCTCGTCGTCCACTACGGACGTCGCCGCGGCACGCCTCCCGCGATCAACGGGGTCGGTTTCGACATCGCGCCGGGCGAGACCCTCGGGCTGGTCGGTGAGTCCGGCTCCGGAAAGTCGACCATCGGCAAGGCGATCCTGGGACTCCAGGCGGCGAGTTCCGGGTCGATCACGTTGAACGGGACGGACATCACGACGGCCTCGCTGCGCCGGCGCCGGGTCAGCGCGGTCCACCTGCGCGCGGTCTTCCAGGACCCCTACTCCTCGCTCAACCCGACCCTGACCATCGGCCAGACCCTGGTGGAGCCGCTCCGGGTGCTGCGGGTCCCGAAGCAGGAGCAGTGGCTGCGGGCCCGAGACGCACTCGAGGCGGTCGGTCTCCCTGCCGACGCGATCGACCGCTACCCGGCGCGGCTCTCCGGCGGCCAGCGTCAGCGAGTGGCGATCGCCCGCGCCCTGGTCTGCGACCCGAAGGTGATCGTGCTCGACGAGCCCGTCAGCGCCCTCGACCTCTCGACCCAGGCGCAGGTACTGAACCTGCTCGCCGACCTGCGCGACCAGCGGCAGCTCGCGCTGCTCTTCATCGCGCACGACCTGGGCGTCGTCCGCTTCCTCTCCCAGCGGGTCGTGGTCCTCTACCGCGGCCAGGTGATGGAGGAGGGCGATGCCGAAGCGGTGACCCAGGACCCGCGGCACCCCTACACCGTGGCGCTGACGGCGGCCGCGCCCGTGCCTCACCCGGCGCAGCAGGCGCGCCGTCGCGCGGCGCGCGAGGCGCTGGGCATCGGCGCGGCCGGGACGGCCGCGGCGGCGCCGGCGGGCTGCCCTTTCGCGAACCGGTGCCCGCTCGCGGTGGACCGCTGCCGCACCGAGCGGCCGCCGCTCACCGGCACCGGCCACGCCTCCGCGGCCTGCCATCGCCTCGATGAGGCCGCCGCGCTCCGCGCATCCCGTTGACCCCGAACCACCTGAGGAGATCGCATGCACCAGTTCCCTGACGCCTTCCTGTGGGGCGTGGCCGGCGCCGGCCACCAGATCGAGGGCGACAACGTGACCAGCGACTGCTGGTTCGCCGAGAACGTGACACCGACCGTCTTCAAAGAACCGTCGGGCAAGGCGTGCGACGGCTGGAACCGTTGGCGCGAGGACGTCGACCTGGCCGTCGCCATGAACCTCAACGCCTACCGCTTCTCCGTCGAGTGGGCGCGCGTCGAGCCCGTCGAAGGCGAGTTCGACGCCGCCGCGCTGGCCCACTACGAGGCGATCGTCGACCATTGCCTCGAGCGAGGGCTGGCCCCGGTCGTCACGTTCCACCACTTCGTCGCGCCGCACTGGTTCGCCGCGCGCGGCGGCTGGCTGGACGCCCAGGCCCCGGAACGGTTCGCCCGCTTCTGCGATCGGGTCATGACGGCGTTCGGTGACCGGATCGCGGTGGCGGTGACGATGAACGAACCCAACCTGCCGCCGATGCTGGCCTGGGCCGGGCTGCCCGACTTCGTCCGGGACCTCGAGCGGGAGACGCTGGAGGCCTGCGCCCGGGCGGCCGGCGTCGAGCGCTACCGCCTCACCAACGTCACGATCGCCGAGGAGGCCGAGGCCCTGTTCGCGGGCCAGGCCGCAGGACACCGTGCGGCTCGCGCGGCGATCAAGGCGCGTCGCGCGGACCTTCCCGTGGGCCTGTCGATCGCGATGGTGGACGACCTCGTCCACGGTGCGGATCCCGGCCTCCGCGACCGCAAGCGCGCCGAGGTCTACCAGCCCTGGCTGGAGATCGCCCGCGAGGACGACTTCGTCGGCGTCCAGAACTACGAGCGGCATCACTACGACGCGACGGGTGCGGTGAACGCCGACGGCACGCCCGCCGAGGGCGGCGTGATGAACCGCACCGACCCGGCGTCGCTCGGCGGCTGCGCGCGGTACGCCCACGCGGTGAGCGGTGTGCCGATCCTGGTCACCGAGCACGGCATGCAGGCGGACGACGACACCGAGCGCGCCGCGTTCATCGAACCGTCGCTCGCGGGCCTGCAGCAGGCGATGGACTCCGGGATCCCGGTGCTCGGCTACTTCCACTGGACCCTGATGGACAACTTCGAGTGGATCTTCGGCTTCGGGCCCAAGTTCGGGCTGCACAGCGTCGACCCCATCACCTTCGAGCGCTCGCCGAAGCCGAGCGCGGGCCGCTACCGTGACCTGGTCGCGGAGCTGCGCCGTGGATGAGGTCTCCACCGTCCGCTTCGAGCATCGCGACGATCCGCTCGGCATCGCGGAGGACCGTCCGCGGCTCTCCTGGCAGATCACCGACCGGCGAGGCGGGCGCCAGGCCGCTTACGAGCTGGCCATCGGCGATGCGTTCTTCCATGTCGACTCGGCCGACTCCGTGCTGGTGCCGTGGCCCGCGACGCCGCTGGCGTCCCGCGAGGCGCGCGAGGTCCGGGTCCGCGTGATCGACGCCGACGGCGAGATCTCCGACTGGAGCGACCCCGTCAGCGTGGAACGCGGTCTCGTCGCCGACGACTGGGCGGCCGCGCTGATCGAGCCGGCCGGAGACGAGCGGGGGCCGGCGGCACTCCTGCGGCGCTCCTTCGTCGCCGACGGCGAGATCGCCCGTGCCCGCCTCTACATCACGGCGCACGGGCTCTACCTCGCCGAGCTCAACGGCGAGCGGGTCGGCGACGACGCCTTCGCCCCGGGGTGGACCAGCTACCGCCACCGGCTGCGCTACCAGACCTACGACGTCACCGCACAGGTGCGCGCCGGTGAGAACGCGATCGGGGTGCAGGTCGCCGACGGCTGGTGGCGGGGCCGGCTCGGGTTCGTGCCCGATCTGCGCGACACCTACGGCGGCTCGCTGGGGCTGCTCGCCCAACTCGAGATCGACTACGCCGACGGCCGGCGTCAGGTGGTCGCCACCGACGAGGGCTGGCGCTCCTCGACCGGGCCGATCCGGTCCGCCGATCTCTACGAGGGCGAGGTCCACGACGCGACGATGGCGCTCCCCGGCTGGTCGCGCCCCGGCTTCGACGACCACGGGTGGGACGGTGTGCGCCGAGGCGAGCGTGACCCGGCCACCCTGGTGGCGCCGTCGGGTCCGCCCGTCCGGGCGGTCGAGGAGCGCGTTCCGGTGGACACGATCACCACCCCGTCCGGCCGTACCGTCTTCGACTTCGGCCAGAACCTGGTGGGGCGGCTGCGCATCCGGGTGCGCGGCCGCCGCGGCGCGACCGTCACCCTGCGCCATGCCGAGGTGCTCGAGAACGGCGAGCTCGCGGTGCGGCCGCTGCGCACGGCCACGGCCACCGACCGGTACGTGCTCGCCGGGGACGCCGGCGGCGAGAGCTGGGAGCCGTCCTTCACCTTTCACGGCTTCCGCTACGCCGAGGTGAGCGGCGACCACGACGAACTCGAGGCGACGGCGGTCGTCTACCACTCGGACATGCGCCGGACCGGCTGGTTCGAGTGCTCCGACCCTTCGCTCAACCGGCTGCACGAGAACGTGGTGTGGGGGATGCGCGGCAACTTCCTCGACGTCCCCACCGACTGTCCGCAACGTGACGAGCGCCTGGGCTGGACCGGTGACATGCAGGTCTTCGCGCCCACCGCCGCCTACCTCTTCGACTGCGCCGGCCTGCTCACCTCCTGGCTGGACGATCTCGCCGCGGACCAGACGCCGGAGGGCGTCGTCCCGCTGTTCGTGCCGCGGATCGACCTCCCGGGCCCGTTCGCCGAGCCTGCTCCGACGGCCGGCTGGAGCGACGCCGCGGTGATCGTGCCCTGGGTGCTCTACCAGCGGTTCGGGGACGCGGGGCTGCTCCGCCGCCAGTACCCGAGCATGCGGGCCTGGGTCGACGGCCTGACCGCGTCCCTGGGGCCGGCCGGCCTCTTCGACAAGCCGGCGTTGCAGCTCGGCGACTGGCTCGACCCGGCGGCGCCGCCGGACGCGCCCTGGCAGGCCGAGACCGACTCGCACCTGGTGGCCACCGCCTACCGCGCGCACGTCGCCGGCCTGCTCGCCCGGATCGCCGAGGTGCTCGGCGAGGAGGCGGACGCCGCCAAGTACCACGAGCTCGCCGACGGGGTCCGGCAGGCGTTCCACGACGAGTACGTGACGCTGGGCGGCCGCATCGCCGCGTCCGGGCAGACCGGTTATGCCCTGGCGCTCGAGTTCGCCTTGCTGACCGACGCCGACCAGCGCGCGCGGGCGGCACGGCACCTCGTCCGGCTGGTGCGGGAGAAGGGCCACAAGGTCGCCACCGGCTTCCTCGGCACCCCGGTGATCTGCGACGCCCTCACCTCCGTGGGCGCGATCGACGACGCGTACCAGATGCTGACCCGGACCGAGTGCCCCTCCTGGCTGTATCCGGTGACGATGGGGGCCACCACGATCTGGGAGCGCTGGGACTCCATGCTTCCCGACGGTTCGATCAACCCCGGCGACATGACGTCGTTCAACCACTACGCCTTCGGCGCGGTGGCCGACTGGATGCACCGGGTGGTCGCCGGGCTCGGGCCAGCCGCGCCGGGGTACCGGTCGCTGCGGGTCGAGCCGCGGCCCGGGGGGCGGATCTCGTGGGCGCGCACCGCGCACCGCACTCCCTACGGCTTGGCCGAGGTCGCGTGGGAGCGGGCCGAGGGTGAGCTCCGCGTCGACGTCACCGTGCCGACCGGGTCGGTCGCGACGGTCGTCCTGCCGGGCCGGGAACCCCGGGAGGTCGAAGGCGGCTGCCATCGCTTCGTGGTGCCGCACCCGGGCCCGGCGGACGACGCCGAATGGCACCCGTCCCCGCCTTTTCCGCTCGACTAGATGCTCACCTGGGTCTTCGTGGATCCCGTGCGGGTGCGGGAGCCACGCTCGGAGGTGAAGTGACCACGGGGAACGGCCTCGGATTCGTCCCGGGGCCGTTTCTGCGTGGCGGGGATCATGCGCCTGAGCTGGGGGAATCGGGCGCACAGGTGTTGATCTTGGTCGGGGGTGGTCGCGGGGCGGTCGCCGGTTCCCGCTGTTCGCCGGCCATGGGCGGGCTAGGGTCGCGATGTGACGACGGCCAGCATCACCGCCCGCTCTGCGGACGGCCTTCGCGCCGAGATGACGGCCCAGCTCCAGGAGCGCCGCTGCATCAGCCGGCCCGAGGTGGCTGCGGCGTTCGCCACGGTGCCCACGGAGAGGTTCTGCCCCGAGGCCGATGTCACCGCGGTTTACTCCTATCTGGATGTGGTCCGGACCAAGTTCGGTGAGGACGGCCGCCGCACCACCTGGCGGACGTCTCGTCATCCCGCTCCTGTTCAAGACCGTCACCCGCTCCATCACGTTCGTCCGCGACGGTGACCACTGCACCGGCCTCGACCCCACCGTGTGCGGGTTCGTGTCGATGCAGGGCGCCGGAGCGCACCCGCCGCACGAGGCTGCGCTCGCCGATGGGGCGGTGACCCTCACGATCGAAGGGCCCCGACCTCGACGACGACGGCCCTGGCCGGTGGGAGTTCGGCGTCTACGGACACGGCGATGACGCAGCCGACCTCGCCCAGGCCCTCCACGACCATGTCCTCGTGTGGAACCGCGACCGCCGCGATGGCCCCGGACCGGACTTCACCCTCCATCCGGCCGGTGCCAGGGTCGCGGCACCGGCCGTCGGACGGTTGTTCCCCAAGGTGCACACGCAACCGGCCATGACCTGGAGGTGAACACCCACGCCCGAGAGCCCATGGGGGAGGAGAGAAGGCACGGTGCCGGTCTACCGAAGCGGGCTGACCGATAGCAGCCCCGGACACCCTGTGGCCGGCTCTGGTGCAGGCGGCTGAGTTCTCTTCGGTGGCCGCCCGAGCCGACCAGGTCGCTTCGCACGAGGGGCTCGCGCTGCTCGAGGACTCCCGGAGGTTCTTCCGCCACGGGCCTGCCCGGAGCGCCGGTGCCCTCACCGTTGAGGACGTTCGCCGGTACAGCGCTCCGCTCCGGCGGCTCACCGCGCCTGATCTTGCCGAATGGCTGGCCCGCTCGGCCGGTCGGGCCGAGAAGCTGATCGAGGGCTCCCCCGCGCGGTCGGCCGAGGCCCTGCGCGACGTCGAGATCTCCGCAGGCCCTCCGGCGGGTTCGTCTCCGCCCTGGACGATGATCTCCCGGCCGTCCCGATGCCGGCGGACCGGTGGCACTAAGAGATCTTCTCGACTCGCAGAATTCTCATTTCAGAAACCTAGCGCACTCGGTTTTTGTCGTGCATGCTGTCCTGACCCACCCCACCGTCCCCGCGGAGTCCGCAATGAGTGCGTCAGCCACCCCCGTACTGGGATCGAGCACAACGAGAGATTCAAGCCGTGACGACCTGCGGGATGACCTGCCCTCCATGCCGCGTGGGCTGATCACGGCCTTGGTGTTCGCAGCGTTCGGCATCTACTTGGCCACGCTCACCCCGACGATCGTCACCCTCGCCATCCGGATCTCCACCATCGCGCCCGAGAACAAGACCGCCGGCCTCGGGGTCGCGATCGGCGCCGGCGCGGTCCTCAGCCTGGTGGCGATGCCCCTCGCGGGCGCCCTGTCCGACCGGACCCGAAGCCGATTCGGCCGGCGTCGGCCCTGGCTGCTCGGCGGCACGGTCGTCGGACTCGCGGGCCTGACGGTGATCGGCCTTGCCGACAGCGTCCTGATGGTCGTGACCGGCTGGGCCATCGCTCAGGCCGGCTACAGCGCCGGCCTGGCCGGTTTCCTGGCTCTGATCCCCGAGCGAGTGCCGGGGAACCGACGTGCCAAGGTCTCTGGGTTGATCGGTTTCGCCACCGCGATCGCGGTGCTGATCGGCATCGCCGGCGCGAGCGAGCTGATCGCCCACCCGTTGGCCATGATGGCCGGACCCGGCGTGCTGGCGCTGGTCACGGCGGCTGTCCTCGCTGCGGTCGTGCGACGGGGCGAGCCGCCGGTCAGCGGCACCCCCGCCCCGCTGACCGGCCGGGAGGTCGCCGGGATGTTCGTGGTCGACCCGCGCAGGTATCCCGACTTCGGGTGGACCTGGCTCAGCCGGCTGTTCGTGGGCCTGGGTATGGCCGGGTTGACGACATACGCCACCTACTTCCTCACCGACCAGGTCGGCTTCAGCCTTGAGGACGCCACCGCCCGGTACGCCACCGCCACCGCCATCACCACGCCGTTGGCCCTGGTGTGCTTCCTGGTGGCGGGCGTCATCTCCGACAAGCTCGGCAGGCGCAAGCCGTTCCTGATCGCCGCGTCGCTCGCCGTCGCCGCAGCGTTGGCGCTCGCCGCCGTGACCCACACCTTCGCCCTGTTCCTGGCCGTCATGGCGTTGTTCACGATCGGCCAGTCGTTCTTCTTCACCGTCGACATCGCCCTGGCCGCCGACGTCATCCCGGACCGGGGACAGGCCGCCAAGGGCATGTCGGTCTACCAGGTCGCCTGCAACGCGCCGAACTCCTTGATCGGCGGCGTGGGCGGTGCCCTGCTCGCCGTTGGAGGCGGCGGCAACTATCCCTTGTTGTTCGGCACCTGCGTGGCCATCGTCCTGATCGGTGGTCTGCTGGTGCTTCGGGTCCGGAGCGTTCGCTGACCATGAGCACCGTCCTTCACCACTCCTGCACCGGGCTGCGCGTCGAGCACGCCCGGCCCGGCGCGCCCGCCCTCACCGGAGCCGCCCGGCCACGCCTTTCCTGGCGACTGCCGGCCGGCACCACCCGGCAGCATGCCTATCAGTGGTCGGCCGGAGACTGGGAATCGCCCTGGATCGAGTCGGCCGACAGCGTCCTTCTGCCGTGGACCGGTCCAGTGCCCGCGCCCGGAGAACGGATGACCTGGCGGGTACGGGTCCGCACCGACCGTGGCATCAGCGACTGGTCCGCCCCCGCAGCCTGGGAACGCGCCACAGCCCACGACGGGTGGCACGCCGAATGGATCGAGCCGCACGAACCGGTGACCGCCGAAGCGGGCAACCGGCCGGCGCAGTTGCTGCGCACCGAATTCACGCTTGACGCGGCGGTGTCGCGGGCCCGGCTGCGATTCACCGCGCACGGCATCATCGAGCTGTTCTGCAACGGCGTGCGCGTGGGCGACCAGGAGCTGACACCCGGCTTCACCGCCTACCGCGCACGGCTGCAGGTCTTCGAGCAGGACGTGACAGGCCTGCTGCGCGAGGGAGGCAACGTGCTCGCAGCGGTGCTGTCGGACGGCTGGTATCGCGGAAGGCACGGCTTCACCCGCAGCGCGAACGGTTTCGGCGAGCGCACGGCGCTTCTCGCCGAGCTCACGGTGAGCCACCCGGACGCCGCGCCGACGGTGATCGGCACCGGTCGCGGATGGGGGTCACGACCCGCCTGGTTCACCGCCGACCTGATGGACGGCCAGCAGGAGGACCGGCGTGCGGCGCACCGCTGGTGGGAGACCGGCGCCTGGGCGCCGGTCCAGGTCGGCGACGAGGACGGGTATGCCCGACGGTCCCGCCTCATCACTCCCGATGCCCCGCCGGTGCGGCGGATCCGGGAGATCGTCCCGGTCTCGGTGACCCGGTCGGCGCACGGATCACACGTCGTCGACCTCGGCGAGAACATCAACGGCTGGATCCGGCTGACCGATCTCGGTCCCGAGGGCACCGAGATCACCCTTGTCCACGGTGAGGCGCTCGCCGCCGACGGATCGGTGACCACCGACCACCTGCGCGCGCCTGACTTCGCCGGGGGTTGGCGGCCGGCCGGGCAGGTCGACACGGTGATCTCCGCCGGCCGTCCCGGAGACGCGTTCGAGCCCCGGCACACCACGCACGGCTTTCGCTATGTGCAGTTCGACGGACATCCCGGCGTTCTGGGTCCAGACGACGTGCGCGGCATCGTGGTGCACACCGACCTGACCGAGACCGGCACGTTCGCGTGCTCCGACGAGCGGGTGGGCAAGCTGCACGAGATCGCGGTACGCAGCTTCCTCGGGAACGCCTGCGACCTCCCGACCGACTGCCCGCAGCGGGAACGCTCCGGGTTCTCCGGTGACTGGCAGGTCTTCCAGCCGTCGGCCGCGTTCACCCACGACATCGCCGCGTTCAGCACCAAGTGGCTGCGCGACCTGGCCGCAGACCAGTGGGACGACGGCACGATCACCAACATCTCCCCGGACCCCGGCGGTTCGTCCCCTTTGGCGGCGACCAACGGCTCCGTCGGCTGGGGTGACGCCATTGTCGAAGTGCCCTGGCAGCTCTGGCGCGCCTACGGGGACCTCGGTGTGCTCGCCGAGCACTATCCGGCCATGCGCGGCTGGGTCGATCGCTGTGCCCGCATCGCGGCAGGGCACCGCCATCCGCAGCGGGCCGCTTCGCACCCGGTCCCGCGAGCCCACGAGAGGTTCCTGTACGACACCGGCTTCCACTTCGGGGAGTGGCTCGAACCCGGCGTCGAACCGAGGCTCGATCCCGGCGCCGACCACGGCATAGTGGCCACCGCCTACCTGCACCTGTCCGCCCGGCGGTTGGCCGACATCGCCGCGCTGCTGGGTCACGACGACGACCGGCGCGTCTACCGGAGCATCGCCGACGGCGCCCGCGACGCATGGCAGGCCGAGTACATGTTGCCCGACGGTCGGCTCACCCGGCCCAGCCAGGCCAACTACGTGCGCGCCCTGGCCTTCGACCTCGTCCCGGCCACCCAGCGGGCGTCGTCCGCGGCCCATCTCGTCGAACTGATCAAAGCAGCGGACTTCCACCTGGGCACCGGATTCCTCACCACCGGGCTCCTGCTCCCCACGCTTGCCGACCACGGTCACGCCGACGTCGCCCACCGGGTGCTCATGTCCACCGGCGTCCCGTCCTGGCTCGAGATGGTCGACCGGGGCGCCACCACGGTGTGGGAACGCTGGGACGGCCTCGACGAGCACGGCGCCGCGCAGATGTCGCTCAACCACTACAGCAAGGGTGCGGTCATCTCGTTCCTGCACACCCACGTCGCCGGCCTGCGGATACTCGCCCCGGGCTACCGGCGATTCCTGGTCCAGCCGATGCCTGGCCCCGACCTGACCTGGGCCCGCGCCGAGCATGAGACCCCCTACGGCCCGGCCTGTGTCGCCTGGAGGAGGACCGGCCACCGGATCGATGTCGAAACCGACGTGCCGCCCGGCACCACCGCCCTGCTACGGCTCCCCGACGGCACAGAAACCGAACTCGCCCCAGGAATCCACCGCACCACAGGAAGAGCGACACCATGAGGACTGTGCCCGCGGCAGCTCGCTCCGGGGCCCTTCGAACCCGCGCCGCACAACCCGGCAGGACCTGCCTCGGCCGTCGTCCTTCGGCTGTCGCAGTTCGAGGCGTCGTTCCAGGCCACCCTCACCCCGGTGCCGGACGGCGCACACGCCGGCCTCACCGCCCATGTGGAGTCGGCTTCATCAGCGTGCCGCTGGGAGCGCTCGCCCACTCGACCGGCGACGAAGCGCACCTCCGTGACATTAACGGCGAAAATGTCGGATGACACAGAAGAAGCCGGCCGGACCTCCGGCCGGCTCCCCTCGATGCACGGTGCGCTACCGTGACAAATATGCCTAGGCGCTCAGCAGGTAGCTACCGTGTAGGAATCGCCCGACGGGAAGCGATCCTGGTAGCCGCCACCCGACACTTCGCCAGGAGCGGCTACCACAAGACCGCGATGACGCGCATCGCCGCCGACGTCGGCATCACCGAGGGCGGACTGCTACACCATTTTCCCTCCAAGAAACACCTGCTGCTCGCCGTCGTCGAACGCCGCATCGTCATCGCCGCGCAATGGATCGACGAGACGAATACCGAGGCGTCCGGTCTCGACGTACTCCGCAAGCTTCTCGAACTGACCGAGCGTCAACTCGCCGAGCCGGGCCTCATGGAACTCTTCGTTCTCGTCTCGGCCGAAGCCGCGAACACCTCCAGCCCGGCCCACAAACTCTTCGCCGAACGCTACGACAACGCCATCAACGGCCTTGCCGCTCAGCTGCAACGTGCCGTGGACAGCGGCGAGTTCCGTCCGGACACAGACTGCACAGCCATTGCCCGTGACTGCATCGCCATCAGCGACGGCCTCCAACTGCAATGGGTTCTCAGCGGCGGCACCATCGACCTACTCGCCGCGACCCACTCCCACTTGGACCGCCTTGCCCGCGCCATCACCACCGACGGCAAGGGGCTCGGAGACCACGTCCCGCAGAACGCGGCCCCAAGCCTCGGACCATCTCCATCGACCTGATCTTCCCCCGGCGGCACGGATGGGGCTGTTCCGTCGTTGAACGGGGACACCGCGGCCGCGGCCGCCATCGCGGCCGAGACCGGCGCTCGCGTCGAATCCGCCGCGGTGGACATCACCTCTGAGTCCGCGCTACGGGAACCGCATGCTTCCGTCCGAGACCAGGTAGGCCCGGCTTGGTGCGGGCGTAGCAACCGGCGCGGACCGCTCGCCGAGACCCTTCTGACCCTCCTCGCGGGGCGCAACGTGCCCGGGATCGCGGCCTACCTTCGCGTCCATCCCCAGACCGTCCGTTACCGGCTGAGGAAGCTCCAGGATCTCTCTGCGGCGACCGTCTAGAGGACCCCGACCGGCGCTTCTCGATGCAGATCGCCTTGCGCGCACGCCTTCTTCTCGACAGGGAGCGGGAACCCTCCCACCTGGGAAATTCCGCAGACTCATCATTAAGTACAACTTCCAAGGACCCGAATCTGACATTCGTTCAGTGCCCGGTGCTGAGCATGCGCTTAGCCTCATCGTGCGCCGGCAGCCCGAGCGAGACGGACGACGAGTACCGAGGGCACTTCGGCCGGCGCACCCTCCAGCGAAGGAAGGCCGCGTGAGATCCCACCCCCCGCGCCGGATGTCGAATCCCGACCCGGAAACCGCAAGAGCCCGAGCCGCCAGGACGGTGGCCCTTCCCACCATGGCCGTAGTCGCTGTGGCGCTGCTTCCGCTCCCGGCGGCCCAGGCCGCCCCGCCGCTGAGCGACCACCTCACCATCACCGCGGCGGGCACTCCCGCCTACCGGCTCGAAGGCGACCTCACCGGCGGCATCAGCGTCACGGACCGCGTCTTCGACTACGAGACCGACAAGGTCCAGGGCACGGCCACCCTCCCCGGGGCGTCCGGAGGCACCGCCACCGTCGACCTCAAGATCAGCCGTAACGGCATCTTCGGCCTGTCCGGTACCTTCGCCCTGAACGACCCGCAGGCGCAGGTGCAGATCACCGCGAACGTCTCCGGCAACGTCACCAGCCCGGTGGACGGGACGATCACCTGGCAGGCGAACGGCACCGTCCGGCGGGGAACCCGGTCCACGACCCAGAAGGTCGGCTTCACCCTGCTCGACCGTCGGCCCGATCCCGGTGACCACGCGATCCGCATCACCCACGCCGGCCAGGAGCGGAGCGCCGTACTCCGGCTGCCCGACGACTACGACGGCACGCCGCGTCCCGTGCTGTTCCACTTCCCCGGCCTGCTCGAAGCCCCCTCGATCGCCGAGTTCTACGGCCGGATGGCCGACTACGCCCAGACCCGCGGTTTCATCATGGTCACGCCCGAGCACTACGGCCAGGGCTGGCAGGGAGTCCCCGCCGGCTCGACGAGCCCTGACGTCGACGACCCGGGCTTCGTCGCCGCGCTCCAGGACATCCTCGTCCAGCGGTTCAACGCCGACCCCGACCGTCTCTACGCCTCCGGCATGAGCAACGGCGGATTCTTCACCAGCAAGATGGCCTGCGAGAACCAGCGCTTCGCCGCGTACGCCCCGGTCTCGGGCCAGCTCTCCGACCAGGCGGCCCGGGACGCCTGCCACCCCGGTCGGCCTGTCCCGATCGCCCTCATCCACGGCGACGGGGACTTCGTCGTCCCCTACGCGCAGGCCCCGGAGTCCGCCGACTTCTGGGCGCGGAACAATGGATGCGCCGCCACCGGCACCGACACCGACCTGCCCGACCTCGACCCCGGCGACAACACCACGGTCACCCGCCGCGACTACCGGGACTGCCCCGCGAGCGCACCCGTGATCCTTTACACGATCGAGGGCGGCGGTCACAACTGGCCCGGCGGCACCCCGTTCCTCGGCCCCTTCCTCGGGGGAACCACCTACGACATCGACGCCAACGCCGTCATCTGGGACTTCGTCTCCCGGTTCCACCTGTAGCGCCGACGGCGCCCGCCGGGCACCGGCCGAAGGACCACACCCGTGCCGGAACCTGAGACGGCGGCTCTGATCTCCGGGGCCGCCGTCGCGGGGCCGGTCGACGGCCAGGGCGATCAGCTGGGCCGTGCACGCCGGATCGGTCAGATGGGGCCGCCGTTCACCGGGCGGGCCCGGAGGAACAGGGACCGGCGCGGCAAGAGGCCCCATCAAGCGCGCCGACACGCTCTCCGCGCAGCGCGGCATCCCGCCGGAGTCGATGGAGGTCCCGGTAGAGCGGTTCCGTCGCCTTCGCCGCCGAGGACACGGCACCGTTCTACGCCGTCCAGATCTTCCCCGGCGACGTCGGCACGAGCGGCGGCTTTCCGCGCGATGAGCACTCACAGATCCTCCACCGCGACGGCCCCCATCGCCGGCCTGCATGCCCCTGGCAACACCACGGCTTCGGTGACGGACCGGGCCTACCCGGCCGGCGGCGCCGGTATCGGCGCGACCGAGGTCTTCGCCCCTGTCGCGGCCGAAATCGCGGCATCCGTCTCCGGTCGCGGTCAGGGCGCCGGTGACGGCGAGTGAGGCCGCGATCAGCAGGCCGAGGAGGGCCCAGGGCACGGCGAGGACGCGCACGCCTTCTCGTCCCGGATGGAAACCCGCCAGCGCGGCCGCGGTGACCAGGGCTCCCAGGAGCGCGCCGATGAGGGTGACCGCGGCGGACTCGAGGACGGCCATCCGGACGACCCGGCCGCGCGTCAGCCCGGTGGCGCGGGCGACGGCGAACTCCGCGCGCCGTTCGGCGGCGGCGACCACGACGGCGTTGATCATCGCGATCGCGGCGTAAAGGCCGGACCTGCCCATCAGGACGGCCACGATCCCCATGGTGCCGCGCTGCTGGACCGCCACCCTGGCGTCGGCCCATGGGCCGAGGGTGCGCACCTCGCCGATCCCGGCGGCGCGGATCCGTGCGGCGACGGCCTGCGGTGATACGCCGGGGGCGATCTGGACCAGGGTCTCGGTCGGCGCTTCGGCGAGCGTCGCGGCGGGAAGCAGGTCGCGCGGCACCAGGAAGTCGTCGCTGCCGTTCTCCAGGACCTCCGGTAGGCGCGCGACGAGGCGCAGTTCGACCTTGCGGGGGCCGATCCGCGCCGTGACCGTGCCGCCCCGCACGCCTTGGGCGGCGAGCCGTGGGCCGATGGCGATGCTGCGGCCGTGGAGTGCTTCCAGGGAGCCGGAGCGCAGGGCGAGGCGGTGGGTGCGCCGGTAGCCGGCGGCGTCGACCGCGGTGATCCCCGCATGGTGGGTCCGCAGGTAGGAGCGGTGGCCCACCCGGTGGCGGGACGTCACCGAAATCTCCACCTGGCTTTGCGGGGAGGCCAGGGAGATACCGGGGATCCGGGGGAGCCGGGCCGCGGCCGCGCCGGTCGACGTGACCACCAGGTAGGCGGCGGTGATGCGCTGGAGGTCGGCGCCGGTGGCGCGGGCGAGCGAGTTCAGCGCACCGGTCAGGCCGGCCAGCAGGCCGACCAGGACGATGACGGGCGCGGCCGTCGAGGCGCTGCGCCGTGTCGCGTCACGCAGGTCGGCCTGCGCCAGCCCGCCGAGAGCGCTCGCCCGCAGCAGCGTCCCCAGGAGCCGGCCGGCCAGGGGAACGGCCAGCGGGCTCAACGCGCTGAGGGCGATCGATCCGAAGACCGAGACGGCCATCGCGATCAGCAGATCCGCCCCGTGCCCTGCCGCAACGAGCACGACGGTCAGGGGCGAGCGCGGACACACCCGACAGCCAGCGGCGGGCGGCCATCACGCGGCTGGCACGCGGGGCGTCGCGCAGGGCGTCCAGCGGGCGCACCCGCGCCGCGCGGTAGGAGGCCGACAGCACCCCGAAGACCGCGACGCCCGTCGCGGAACAGTCCCGGAACCTTCCAGCGCCCGCTGCTCGTCCTGAACCTTGTTCTTGTCCTGCCGCGAATCGGACAGACCGGCCTCCACGATCACGGGGGGATCCTCGCTCATGGCGTCTCCTCGGATTCTCTGAGGCACACCCTTCGCGGAACAGTCCCCGTGGTCGGGGTCACGCTGAGACGTGGTTGCGCAGCGTGCCGAGGCCGGAGATGGACACTTCCACGGTGTCGCCGTCCTGGAGGCGGACCTGGGGATCGCGCCGGTAGCCGACTCCGCCGGGAGTGCCGGTGAGGATGACGTCACCGGGGGTCAGGGCGGTGAACTCCGAGATGGTGGCGATCAGGGTGGGGATGTCGAAGATGAGCTTCGAGGTGTTCGTCTTCTGCATGACCTCGCCGTTGAGGAGGAGCGTCATGTCGAGATCGTGCACGTCGACCTCGTCCGCGGTGACGAGGACCGGGCCGAGGGGGGTCGAGTCGTCCCAGGCCTTGCCCTGCATCCACTGGTGGGTCTTGTACTGGTAGTCGCGCATGGTGATGTCGTTGGCCGGCGTGTACCCGAACACGTGCGCCATCGCCTCGGACGCGGCAATGCGCCGGCCCGCCTTGCCGATCACGACGGCGAGTTCGGCCTCATAGTCGACGAAGGCCGATTCGGGCGGGAGCACGATCGGCCGGTCGTGTCCGATCAGGCTCGACGCGTACTTGGGGAAGAGCACGGGGTATTCGGAGTCCGAGCGCTTGGTCTCGGTGATGTGGGCGTCGTAGTTGAGGCCGACGCAGAAGACCTTCGCCGGCGCGGAGACCACCGGGAGCAGCGTCAGCGAGTCGAGCGGAAGAAGATCACCGCTGGTCGCGGCCTGTGGGAGCCCGGGAAGGGTGGTGGCGTCGATGGCGGACACGTCCGCGAGCGGGGCCACCATGTCTCCGCGGACCTGGCCGACGGCGGGCTCTCCCAGGGCATTGAGGTATGACGCGAAGCGCACGAAGGGTCCTTCTGTCGAGGGGTGACGTTCGCCTGATCGAAGCACACGGTGCTGATCTCTGGGTAGCATGTCCTGCATGACAGGAAGTGCAGGCGGCTACCGTGAACGCAACTCCACGGCCGACCGCGCCCTTGATGTCCTTCTGCTCTTCAGTGAGGAGCAGCGAACTCTGTCGGGCTCCGAGGTGGCCCAGCACCTCGGCGTCGCGCGCTCCACGGGGTACCGCTACCTGCAGAGCCTGACGGCTTCGGGTTTCGTCGAGGAGGTCGACGGGCGCTACGGCCTGGGCCCGAAGATCCTTGAGCTGGCCCGTGTGGCCCGCAGCGGTTCCGGCCTGCTGGAGCTGGCGCGGCCGGTGATGAGCCGCCTCGCCGAACGCACCGAGCAGACCGTCCTGCTGACGCGCAGGTCGGGCAACGTCGTGGTCTGCCTGGACGCCGTCGAGTCGACCCGCCCGATCCGGATCTCCTATGAGCCCGGCCACGTGTTCGCGCTCAACGCGGGCGCTGCCGCGGAGGTGCTGCTCGCGTGGGAGGACGACGCCACGGTGGCGGAGCTTCTCGCGACGGCTACCCTGGAGCGGTACACCGAGCGCTCGGTGACCGATCCCGAAGTGCTGGCGGCCCGGCTCAGGCGCATCAGGGCCAGCGGCGCGGCGGTCTCGCGCGGCGAGGTCGATGCCGAGGTGCTCGGCATCGCGGCCCCCGTCTTCGACGGCAACGGCCGGGTCCGCGCCGCCATCAGTGTCGCGGCGCTCGCCAGGCAGCATCCGGCCGGTTCCGCGGAGCTGCTGGAGGAGGGCGTGCGCAGCGCCGCAAAAGACCTGACCCTCCGGCTCTCGCTCGGCTAGCGGCACAGCCTGCGTCCTGTATTTCAGGACACATTTCCCCGATTTTGGGACTGCTCGATACGGTCTCTTCGTGATCATCGATGCAGCTTCCGGGACACCGCCCCGTGTGCTCGTCGTCGGTGCCGGACCTGTCGGTCTGACCGTGGCGAGCCTGCTGGCGGCGCGTGACGTCCCAGTCCTCGTGGTAGAACGCAAGAGCACGACGAGCGACGAGGCGAAAGCGATCAGCATCGACGATGAGTCGCTGCGCACTTTCGCCGCCTCGGGCCTCGCCGAGACCGTGCTGAAGATCGTGGTTCCGGGCACGGGCACGAGATACTTCGACCGCCGAAACCGGCCGCTCTTCCATGCCGGAGGCCCGAAACCGCCCTACCGGCGCGGTTTCCCGTTCAAGAACCAGTTCGCCCAGCCCGAACTGGAGGCGGCCCTGGTGGCCGCGGTGGAGAAACGGCCCGGGGTCGAGGTGCGCTTCGGCACCGAACTCGTCTCGTACACCGAAGAACCGGACGGGACCGTCACCGTGTACCTGCGCGACGTCGGTTCGGCGCGGATCAGCACGGAGCCGGTGAGCTGGGTGCTGGGCTGCGACGGCGGCCGCAGCACGGTCCGCGAACTCTGCGGGATCGGCATGACCGGGACCAGCCACGAAGAGGTCTGGCTGGTCGTCGACACGGTCGGCGACCACCATCGTGAGCGGTACGGGATGCACCACGGCGATCCCCGTCGCCCGACGGTGGTCGTGCCGGGCCGGGACGGGCGGTGCCGCTACGAATTCCTCCAGCTCCCCGACGAGAGCGTTCGGGGCGAGCGGCCTTCGTTCGACACCGTGCACCGCCTCGTGTCCCGGCACCGGCCGATCACCGAGGACCAGATCGAGCGGTGCACCGCGTACACGTTCAACGCGGTCGTGGCCGACGCATGGCGCGCCGGGCGAGTCCTCCTGCTCGGCGACGCGGCGCACATGATGCCCCCGTTCGCCGGTCAGGGGCTGAACTCCGGCATCCGCGACGCCGCCAATGTGGCGTGGAAGCTGGCCGGGGTCTGGCACGGCGAGTTCGGCGAGCGCGTGCTGGACACCTACGAGACCGAGCGCAAGCCGCACGCGTTCGCGACCGTGCGGTTCTCCGAGCGGCTCGGCCAGATCGTCATGACCACGAGCAGGGTTCGCGCGCTGCTCCGGGACCTGGTGGTCCGCGCGATGCGGCTGACCGCCCGCGGGCGCGGATACCTCTCCGAAATGCGTTTCCGGCCGGTCGCCGTGTACACCGACGGCGTGGTCGCGGGGACGCCCCACGAGCTGACGGGACGGGAGCTGCCGCAGCCGCTGGTGCTGGTTCCCCCCAGCCTGCGACCGCGCCGGGCCGACACGGTGCTCGGGGACGGGTTCGCGATCGTCGGCGTCGACGTCGATCCGGCGGACTGGCACCAGGTGCTCGCGGCCTTCGACGGACGGCTGCGCGCCTCCGCCGTCGACGTCGTGCTGGGAGACCGGATGCCGCGAACGGGAGCCGGGCACGTCTCCGTCGCCGACGCGGACGGCGCGCTCGAAGCCGCGCTCGAAGCGGCCAAGGGCGCTTTCGTGGTGGTCCGGCCCGATCGCTACGTGGCCGCGGTGTTCGCCGCCGGCGAGGCCGCCGCGGTCGCGCGACGGCTCGCGGCCCGGCTGGACCGGGTCGCCGCCCCGGCACCCATGTGACAGCGGCGGAGGCCGGCGCCCGCCGGACTCACGCCCACCAACCAAGAGGAGGTTCTTATGCCCAACGCAAGAGTGCTGATCGTCGGCGCGGGGATCGGCGGGCTCGCGACCGCGATCGCCCTCGCGGACGCAGGCCACGAGGCCACCGTGATCGAGATCCAGCCCACGCTGCACTCCTCGGTCTACGGGGTCGGGATCATCCAGGCGCCCAACCAGCTCCGCGCGCTCGACGCGATCGGCTGCGCCCGGCAGTGCATCGAGCAGGGTTACCCGGCCGAGTTCATGAACCGCATGTACGACATGGACGGGAACCTGGTCAGCACCATCCCCGGACCGAAGATCCCGGGCTTCGACTTCCCGGCGATGAACGGCATCACCCGTCCGCGGCTGCACGCCATCCTCACCGACAGGGCCCGCGCGGTCGGCGCGTCCATCGAGTACGACAAGACGATCACCGAGATCAAGCAGTTCCACGATCGGGCCGAGGTGGGCCTCACCGACGGCACCACCCGGACGGTGGACCTGGTGGTCGGCGCGGACGGCGTGCGCTCGGTGGTGCGCGGCCATGTCTTCGACGCACCGCAGGAGCCGCGGTACACCGGCAAGTCGGTGCTCCGGATCAACATCCCGCGTCTCCCCGAGATGGACGCGATCGTCCGCCAGGAGGGCAGGAACGAGCGCGGCGAGCGGATCGGCGTGGGCATGGTCCCGCTCGCCGAGGACCTCGGCTACCTCTTCGTCAACATCGTCTGGGACCGGGCGGTGCGACCGTCGGGGGACGAGCTGCGGGCGATCCTCAAGCGGGAACTCGCCGGCTTCGGAGGTCCCTCGGGAGTCGTGCGCGACCATTACGTCGACACCGGTGCGGAGATCGTGCTGCGCCCCGAGGAGTGGCTGCTCGCTCCGGCTCCTTGGCACAAGGGCAGGGTCGTCCTGATCGGCGACGCGGCCCACGCCGTCACGCCGAACACCGCGCAGGGCGCGGCCCAGGCCATCGAGGACGGCATCGTGCTGACGGAGTGCCTCGGCGGTGGCCTGCCCCTGGAGCAGGCCCTGACGGCCTACACGCGGCGACGGTACGAGCGGTGCAAGCTGGTCGTCGACTACGGCTACAAGGCCCGTCAGTGGGAGTTCGACCCGACGCCGGACTTCGATCCGCAGGAGATGGGCATCCGCATGCGGCAGTCGCTGATCGAGCCGATCTGACCTGGCGTATAACCCTGGAGTGATGTCTCCCCATTGACGCGAGCCACGAGTATGGTGTCCTACATGACAGGATCTGTGGCTCGCAGCTCCTACCGGGAGCGCAACTCGACGGCCGACCGAGCTCTGGACATCCTGCTGCTTTATACCGATGAGCGGCTGGCGCTGTCCGGAGCGGAGATCGCTCGGCAACTGGGCGTCGCCCGATCCACGGCGTATCGTTATCTGCAGAGTCTGTTGGCGGCGGGCCTCGTAGAAGAGGGGCCGGCGGGGTTCCGCATCGGTCCGCGCGTCTTCGACCTCGCCCGGCTGGCGCGAAGGGGACTCGGCCTGGACACCGCGGCGCGTCCGGTCATGCGGCGGCTGTGCGACGACCTGCATGAGACGGTTCTCCTGACACGCAGGTCCGGCTCGGTCGTCGTGTGCCTCGACCGGGTCGGGAAGGCCGGCCCGGTCCCGCTCTCCTACGAGCGCGGCCACATCTTCCCGATCAACGCCGGGGCGGCGGCGATGGTGCTGCTGGCGTGGGAGGACCAGGACGACATCCGTTCCGTTCTCAGTGAGCAGCCGCTGACGAAGCTGACGAGCCGCACGCTCACCGATCCCGACGAGCTGATGACCCGGCTCAGGCGGATCCGCACCCGGGGCGTCGCGGTCGCGAGCGGAGAACTCGACGAGGGCATCGTCGGAGTGGCGGCGCCGGTGTTCGGCAGGGACGGCGAGGTGCGCGCCGGGGTGAGCGTCGCCGTCCCCGTGTCGCGCCTGACGGCCGCGCGGGCGAGCGAGATGGAGAAGGGCGTCCGTACCGCGGCCGCCGAGATCGCGAAACGGCTCGCCGCCCCCGCATCTTGAGGCTCTTTCCCCGGTACGGCCTCCTGCGAATTGCAGGGCGCCGGGCATGCCCGATCGGATTCGCGGCGAGAGAGATTCCCGAAGATCGATGGCAATGCGAAACCCGTCCAGGGGGTGTCCTGGATCATAGGACAGCCGGACGATCGGGCCGCCGACCGTGATTGGGTGATGTCGGGTCGTTTAACCGACAGGACGAACCGGATAGAGATATTCGCCGAGTGGCGGCCACCGGTTCGCAGCCGAATCACGAGGGGATGAGCTGGCATGGCCATAGTGGAACTGGGACACACCGGCCTTTGGGTCAATGATCTGGGGGTGATGAAGGAGTTCTACACCGGCCTTCTCGGACTTCGGGTGACGGACGAGGACGAGGAATTCGGCATCGTCTTCCTCAGTGCCCGCCCCGAGGTGGAGCATCACGAGTTCGTCCTGCAGAAGGGCCGGACGGCGGCGATCGGGGAGAAGATGCAGCACCAGATCTCGTGGCGGGTCGAGTCTCTGGAGGACATCATCGGATTCCACGAGCGGTTCCGTGAACTCGGCATCGAGGTGCAGCAGGAGGTCACCCACGGAAACGCCTTCGGGATCTACTTCTTCGACCCCGAGGGCAACCGCAACGAGGTCTATCTCAGAATCGACAGGGATGTGCGGCAGCCGTTCCGCAAGACCTTGAACCTCGACCTGCCCGTCGACCAGATCTATGCGGAGGCCGAGCGGCTCCTCGCCGACGGCGGACCGGATTACCAGCCGGTCTCCTGAGCACGGAGCATTTCCGCGAGGCTTCCGCGGCATCCGATCGTGCATCCATTGATTGACCAACGCGTCATTGTGGACCACCACGGTCTGGTCTTGAATCAGTGATATATAAGGCGATCTGCCCGTCGGCAACCGTAAAGTTGGATGGGCACGTTCGTGCCCGGAACGACGAGCGTTGAACAATTCAGAAGTGAAAGGAATACGATGTCCGCAATATCAGGGACGGTCAAGTCCCCCAGCCACAGCCTCCACCACGTCAACTTTCCGACGGTCGACCTCAAGGCCACCCAGGAGTGGTACGGCAGGGTGTTCGGGATGACCCGCGTCGAGCCGGTGAACCCTCCGCCGCGCGGCACCATGCTCCTCACCAACGGCAACTTCGACCTCCACTTCCGCCCGGTCGAGAAGGGCGCGGAGGCCACCGGCCTGATCCACTTCGCGATCGAGGTCGAAGACTGGGACGCGTTCGTCGCGCACCTGGACGAGATCGGTGAGCGGTACATCGAGGAGCCGTTCCGCGGGCACGACCTCTCCAAGACGGGCAGCGTCAGCGACCCGGACGGGCACCGGGTCGAGTTCACCTGGCACCCCGATCGGGAGTGGTGAACCGCATGACGGCACTCGAACGGCTCGCGGTCGGCGTCGGCGACTACGACCACACGCGGGACCTGTGGACCGGCGGCGTCACGAGCGGGGCACTGGAGCTCGACGTGACCGTGGCGGGCTCGCCGGAGGAGGTCTTCTCCCGTTTCCTCGAAGGGGGAGAGTGGGACGCGGCGGAGATGTCGTTCGCGGTCGCGGCCGCGCTGCGGGGGCAGGGCGACGACTCGCTCGTGGTCCTGCCCGTCTTCCCCGCCCGGGCGTTCCGGCACGGGGCGATCTACGTGCGGTCCGACGGCCCCGTCGGCGAGCCCGCCGACCTGGCCGGCCGGCGCGTCGGCATCCCGGCCTGGGCGCAGACGGCCGGGGTCTACGTGCGCGGCCTCCTCGCCTCGGAGTTCGGCGTCGACCCCCGGTCGATCGAGTGGATCCAGGCGGGGGTGGACGAGCCCGGCCGCAAAGAGCCGGTCGAGATCGGTTTCGAAGGCTTCCGGATCCGGTCCGAGCCCGAGGCCACGCTGGACCGGCTGCTGCTGGACGGAGAGGTGGACGCGGTCATCAGCGCGCGTCCGCCGGCGAGCGTCGAGCGGAGGGATCGGCGGGTCAGGCGGCTGTTCAAGAAGCACACCTTCGACGAGATGGAGTACGCCAAGAGGTCCGGGATCTTCCCGATCATGCATGTGCTCGTCGTGCGCCGGGAGTTCCATGACGCCCACCCCGGTTTCTCCTTCGAGCTGGAGCGGATGTTCACCGAGGCGAAGGACCGTTCCATCAGGCGGGCGCTGAGCGCCGTGGTCCCGAGTTACCCGCTGCCCTGGGCCGCGGCGAACGCGGCGCGTGCGCGCGATCTGATCGGCGAGGACTTCTGGCCGTACGGCGTCGAACCGAACCGCCCCACGATCGAGCTGTTCCTCGACCACTGCGCCGACCAGTCGATCACACCCCGCCGGCTCGACGTGGACGAGCTGTTCCTGCGTGCGCCTTCGACGGCGTCGCTCTGAGCGAGAGACAGAGGAGGAAGACCGATGTGCCATACCGAGGTCCCAGAAGGCCAGGAGACGCCCGTCGTCGACCGGTCGGAGGTCCGGGTGCCGGTGGCGGGCGGCGAGGCGATGCCGGGCACGCTCTTCACCGGTGGGCGTGCGGGACCGGGCATCGTCGTCATCGCGGACATCCACGGTCCGAGCCCGTTCTATGAGGCGCTCGCGGCCCGGCTGGCCGGCGCCGGCCACACGGTCCTGCTGCCGGACTACTTCTTCCGCCAGGGCCCGGTGGCGGGGCCTGACCTCGAAAGCGCCTTCGCCCGCCGGGCGCGGCTCGACGAGGCGCGGACGCTGCGCGACCTCGGCGACGCGTGCGGCTGGCTGGCCGAGCGTACGGGCGCGGCCCGCGTCGGGTCGGTCGGATTCTGCATGGGCGGCACGTTCGCGCTGGATCTCGCCTCGGCCCGCGGCGACATGGTCACGGTCGCCTACTACGGCTTCCCGGTGCCCCAGCCGACGATCGTGATGCCGCCGCCCCGCCCGATCGACGTGGTCGAGAGCCAGCGAGGACCGGTCCTCGCCTTCTGGGGCGAGGAGGACCACGGGGTGGGCCTGGACCACGTCCGCGAATATGCCGGCCTCGCCGAGAAGGCCAACCCGGAGTTCGCGTACGAGATCCTCCCCGGCCTCGGGCACGGGTTCCTCGCCAAGGCGCGGATCGACGACCATGCGGACCCGGGCGGCAGGACCTGGCACCGGGTGCTGCACCTGTTCGATGAGCATCTGCGCGGCGGAGGGAGCGCCGCGCGCGCGTGATGGAGGGAGAACGTCGTGGATCACCTTGATCACGACAGCGGCTCCGACGCGGTCGACACGGACACGGCCTCGCCGAGGCGGGGGAGCGGGAGCGCTCTCGTCGAGGTCGGTCCGGTCAGCCGGTTTCTGCGGGACGGCGAACGCGTCGTCACCAAGACGGGCGGGCACGAGATCCTCACGCTCGCCTGCGACGGGGAGATCTTCGCCGTCGGCAACCGCTGCACACACCGGCCCTGGTGGCTCGACACCGGGCGGATCCTGCCGGCGACGTGCGAGATCGAGTGCGCTCTGCACTTGGCGCGGTTCTCGCTGCGCACCGGGACGGACGCCGGCGAGCCCGCCCGGGGGCCCATTCCCACCTACCCAGTGGAAGTGGTCGACGGTGTCGTCTTCGTGCGTCTGCCAGCCCCATAACGGCTTATTCGAATGTTCTGTATATCAGGACATATGTCTTGACTTACAGATCATCGAGAGCCATCGTGTGACCTGGAGCACGTAATCCCCGGCAGTCGCGGAGAGTCGGCCTGATCCGCGGATCAGGCCGGAAGTACCGCCGTTCAGGAGTCGGCCCCAGCAGTTCCCACCCCACCCACCCCAGCTGCTTCTTCTGAAGGGACAACCATGTTCGGAAGCCCACGAATGCGGGTGGCCGCGGTCGCCGGTCCACTGGCGCTGCTCCTCGCGGCCTGCGGCGGTACCAGCGGATCGACGGGGCACGCGAGCGGCCCGTCCGGCGATCCGGTCTCCGGCGGCGTACTCCGGGCGGTGCTCGTCAGCGAGCCCCACAATCTGGACCCGGCGATCCTCCAGAACAACAACCGCGGCCAGGCCCTGCTCGGCAACGCCCTGTACGGAACGCTCCTCACCAACGACCCGGAGACGGGCGAGGTCTCCGGGGACATGGCGGAGGGCTTCACGACGTCCGACAGCGGCAAGACCTTCGTGCTCACCCTGCGCGCCGGGTTGAAGTTCTCCGACGGCACACCGCTGGACGCCGCCGCGGTCAAGTACAACTGGGACCGTCTGAAGGACCCCACGCTCGGCAGCAACTCCATCCAGGACGCCTCGCTCATCGCGAGCACCGAGGTGGAGGACGGCACGACCCTCAAGGTGACGCTCACCCGGCCGACGCCCCGGTTCGGCGGCAACGTCATCCTCTCCTCGCTGGACTGGATCGCCTCACCGGCCGTGCTGAAGAACGGCGCGCAGGCCTTCGACGCCGACCCGGTCGGCGCCGGACCGTTCGCCCTGAAGGACTGGACGCGCGGCGGGGCGCTGTCGCTGACCAGGAACCCCTCGTACTGGAACGCGCCGAAGCCCTACCTCGACGGGATCGACATCACCTTCTCGTCCAAGGCCGACCAGCGGTTCAACAGCCTCCAGGCCGGCGGCGCCGACGTCTCGATGATCGAGGACTGGGGCGTGGTGGCGAAGGCCCGGACGGCGGGCCTTCAGGTCGACGTCGAACCGGTCGGCGGCGGCCAGTACATCGCCCTCAACCAGGCGCGTGCGCCGTTCGACGATCTGGCCGCGCGTCAGGCCGTCAGCGCCGCCCTCGACCTGGACGCGCTCAACCTGGCGATCAACCAGGGCAACGGAGAGGTGGCCGACACCTTCTTCCCCAAGAGCAGCCCGCTCTACAACGACATCAAGCTGCACTCGTACGACAAGGCGAAGGCGCAGCAGATGTTCGACCAGCTCGCCGCCGCGGGGAAGCCGGTGTCGTTCACGTTCACGACCTTCCAGGGCAGCGAGAAGATCGCCGAGGCCGTCCAGGCCCAGCTGAGCCGGTACAAGAACGTGACCGTCGAGGTGGAGGTCGCGGAGTGGGCCGACACGGGCCGCATCCTCGGCAAGCACGACTTCGACGCCACGGTCGCCGCGGTCACCTTCCAGGACCCGGACCCGGCGGTCGCCCGGGCCTTCCTGAGCACGTCGCCGCGCAACTCCGTCGGCATCGACGACGGCCGGCTCGACGACGCGCTCAAGGCCGGAAGCAGCACGGCCGCCGGTGACGCCCGCAAGGACGTCTACACGACCGCCGTCCAGCGGCTGGTGGAGCTCGTCCCCGGCATCTTCTACCAGCGCGAGCCGCTGGTCGCCGTGGCGGGCACGAAGGTCGGCGGCCTCGACCTGTACGGCACGGGCTCCCTCCTGGCCGACGGTCTCTGGCTGAGCAAGTAGGACCGGATGCTCCGGCCTGCCCGGCAGGCCGGAGCATCCGCCCCGGCAGAAATGAAGGCAAGACGTGTACGTGGGAAGAACGGAAACAGTCCGATGTTGACGACGGCGGTCAAGCGGGTCGCGCGCGGGCTCCTGGTGGTCCTCCTCGTGACGATCGCGGCGCAGGCACTGCTGAGCCTCACGCCCGGAGGCGTCGCGGAGGGGATTCTCGGCGAGAACGCGACGGACGAGAACATCGCCGCCCTGAACGCCAAGCTGGGGCTCGACCAGCCGCCCTGGCAGCAGTACCTCGACTGGCTCGGAGGCGCGCTGCACGGCGACCTCGGCAGCTCCCTGGTGAGCCAGCAGCCTGTGCGCGAAGCCATCATCGAGCGCATTCCGGTGACCTTCGAGCTGGCCTTCCTCGGCATGGCGATCGCCCTGGCGGCGGCCACCGTCTTCGCCGTCGTCGGCGCGACGAGGCCGGGCAGCAGGATCGACCGCGCGCTCAACGCGGTGTCGTCGGTGTTCCTGTCCACCCCGGGCTTCGTCGCGGGACCGCTGCTCGTCTACTTCCTCGCGATGCAGCTGCCCGTCTTCCCGGTGCTGGGATGGAAGCCCCTGAGCGACGGACTCGGCGCGAACCTCGGCAGCGCCTTCCTCCCGGCGCTCGCCATCGCCGTCCAGGAGATCGCCGCACTGCACCGGCTGCTCCGCACCGACCTGATCTCGACGCTCGGCGAGGACTTCATCGCCGCGGCCCGCGCACGTGGCATGAGCGGGATGTACGTGATGTTCCGGCACGCGTTCCGGCCTTCGGCCTTCTCCCTCGTCACGGTGCTCGGCATCAACCTGGGGCGCCTGCTCGGCGGGACGGTCATCGTCGAAGTGCTGTTCTCCCTGCCCGGATGCGGCGGACTCCTCGTGCAGTCCATCACCTCTCGGGACATCGTCATGGTCCAGGGCATGGTGACGTTCGTGGCGACGGTCTACGTGCTGATGAACCTCCTGGTCGACTTCAGCTACGGGCTGCTCGACCCTCGCGTGCGGAAGGTGATGACGGCGTGAAGCTCAAAGAAGCCGCTCCCGTCTCCGGCCACGGGGACACCGCCACCGAACCGGTCGGCGTCGCCGCGGAGGCGGAGCCCCGGGTTCCGGCCGGGACGAAGCAAGGGTCGGTCCTGGTCTGGCTCTCCTACGGCTGGCTCGTACTCGCGATCGGCCTCGCGCTGGTCGCGCCGCTCCTCCCGCTGCCGTCCTACTCCGTCCCGGTCGACGTCCCGAGGCTCGGCCCCGGCTTCACGTCGTTCGCGCTGCTCCTCGGCACCGACGACCTCGGCCGCTCGGAGCTGTCCCGGGTGATCTCCGGCGCACAGGTGTCGCTCGTGGTGTCCGCGTGCGCGGGCATGTTCGGGTTCGTCGTCGGCTCCTTCTTCGGGCTGATCGCCGGGTACTTCCGGCGTCACCTGGACACCGGGATCTCCCTGCTGACCGACGTGATGCTCGCCTTCCCCCCGCTCATCCTCCTGCTGGCGATCGCGTCCATCGTGACCCCCAACATCACGACGGTCGTGCTCGCGCTGGGCGTCATCGGCGTCCCGACGTTCGTCCGGCTGGCCAGGGCGAACACCCTGTCCTGGTCGACGCGGGAGTTCGTGCGGGCGGCCCGCAACATGGGGTTCGGCCACCGGCGGATCCTGTTCCGGGAGATCCTCCCGAACGTGCTCCCGCCGCTGGCGGCCTACCTGCCCATCGTCATGGCGTCCATGATCGTCGCCGAGGGGTCGCTCAGCTTCCTCGGCCTGGGCATCCCCGCCCCGCGGCCGTCGTGGGGCGGCATGATCAGCGCGGGCCAGTCGGCCCTGTCCGATTCCCCGCACATCGTCATCGTCCCGTCGATGTGCATCTTCCTCACCGTGTTCGCGCTCAACCAGGTGGGCGACCACCTGCGCGGCCGCCTGGACAGGACGGTGCGGGACTGATGGAGGCGCACATGAACAGCGGTCCGCTGCTGAGCGTACGCGAGCTGCGCACGCACATCCGGTCGCCCCGCGGCGTCGTCCGCGCGGTCGACGGCGTCTCGTTCGACGTCGGCGCCGGTGAGTCCTTCGGGGTCGTCGGCGAGTCCGGCTCCGGCAAGTCGGTCATGGCGCGCACCGTCATGGGCCTGTCCACCCGGCAGACGGGAGTCTCGGGAGAGATCGTGTTCAAAGGACGCGACCTGCTCGCCCTCCCCAAGAGCGAGAGCCGGAACGTCTGGGGCAAGGAGATCGCCATGGTCTTCCAGGACCCCGGCCGTGCCCTGAACCCGGTCGTCCGCGTGGAACGCCAGCTCACCGAGGGAATGCGCAAGCACCTCGGCAAGAGCAGAAGCGAAGCCCGGGGGCGTGCCCTCGAACTGCTCAAGGAGGTCGGGATCTCCGACCCCGAGCGCCGGCTGCACAACTATCCGCACGAGATGTCCGGCGGAATGCGGCAGCGCCTCATGATCGCCATCGCGCTCGCCTGCGAACCCGATCTGCTCATCGCCGACGAGCCGACCACCGCACTCGACGTGACGATCCAGCGGCAGATCCTCGATCTGCTGCGCCGGGTGCAGCGCACGCACGGGATGTCGATGATCCTCATCAGCCACGACCTCGCGGTCGTGGCCGGGCAGACCGACCGGGTCGGCGTCATGTACGCCGGCCGCATCGCGGAAGTAGGCGCGACGAGGGAGGTCTTCCAGGCGCCGCGGCACCGCTACACCGAGGCGCTGCTGAGCACCACTCCCACCCTCGACCACCAGCGGCACGCCCGGTTCCCGCTGATCGACGGCGCGCTGCCCGACCCGACCCAGCCGCCGCCGGGATGCCGGTTCGAGTCCCGCTGCCACGCCGCGTCCAGCGCATGCTCCTCGGACGGGCACCTCGACGTCGTCGCGGTGGGCGAGGGACACCTGGTCTGGTGCATGAACCCGGTCCAGCACACGAATGCGGTTCCTGCAGGAGGAGAGTCCGTTGTCCGGTAGTGGGAACGCGCACCTTCGGGGTGAGAACGCCCTGCTGACGGTGGAAGACCTGGTGGTCGAGTACACCACGGCGGCCGGCACGGTGCAGGCCGTGGCCGGAGTCAGCTTCGACGTCATGCCGGGGGAGACCCTGGGGATCGTCGGCGAGTCGGGATGCGGGAAGTCGTCGACGGGACGGGCGGTCCTCCGGCTCGACCACGGCGCGACGGGACGGATCACGTTCGGCGGCGAACGGGTGGACCAGGTCTCGGAGAAGCGCATGCGCGAGTTGCGCCGCGACATGCAGATGATCTTCCAGGACCCGGTCGCGTCCCTGAACCCCAGGCGCTCGGTGAAGCACATCGTGGCGGAAGGGCTCGTGGCGGCGGGAAGGCCCGCCCGGGAGCAGGCCGAGGTGGCCGCTTCGACCCTGGAGCGCGTGGGCCTGGGGGACGAGCGGTTCACCGACGTCCTGCCCCGCCAGCTCTCCGGCGGGCAGGCCCAGCGCGTCGCGATCGCACGGGCCCTCGCGGTCGGCCCCCGGCTGCTCCTGTGCGACGAGCCGGTGTCCGCGCTCGACGTCTCGGTGCAGGCCCAGATCCTCAACCTGATCGAGGACCTCAAGGCCGAGTACGACCTCACGGTCGTCTTCATCGCCCACGACCTCAGCGTCGTGCGCTCGGTGAGCGACGTCGTGATGGTGATGTACCTGGGCACGGTGTGCGAATTCGGCGATGCACTGGAGGTCTACGACCATCCGGCGCACCCCTACACGCGGGCGCTGCTGAACTCCGTGCCCACCACCGATCCCGAGAATCCGTTCGAGGGACCGGCGCTGGAGGGCGACGTGCCCTCGCCGCTGGACCCGCCCAGCGGCTGCCGCTTCAGCACGCGCTGCCCCCGGGTCCAGGAGGTCTGCCGCGGCGAAAGCCCCCTAATGCGGGAGGTGCGGCCGGGGCAGTACGCGGCCTGCCACTTTCCGCTCGTGGACGGAGAGCCGGCCGAGAGCGCCGTCCCGGACCATCGTGCGGGCATCCGAAAGTCCGAGTGAGGAGCATGTCCATGACCGAAGCACCCGTGGTGCGGGTCGGATTCGCCGACTACGACCACACCCGCGACCTGTGGAACGGCCGGGTGACGTCTCCCGACGTCACGCTGGACTGCACGGTGACGGACAAGGCGGGAGAGGTGTTCGAGCGTTTCGCCGGCGGTGAGTTCGACGCCGCCGAGGTGTCGCTGGCCCGGGTGACCGAGCGGATCGGCGCCGGAGACGGCTCCCTGGTCCTGTTGCCGGTCTTCCTGGTGCGCGCGTTCCGGCACGGCGCCATCTGGGTGGGCGCCGACGCCTCGGAGGATCCGGCCGATCTCGCCGGCAAGCGGATCGGCGTCACCGACTGGGTGCAGACCGGCGGCGTCTTCGCCCGCGGGCTGCTCGCCTCGCGGTACGGGATCAAGCTGGAGGACGTCCAGTGGTGCGAAGGAGGGCTCGACACGCCCGGCGGCAGCGACCGTCCGGTCCGGCGTGAGCCGTTCGACATCACCTCGGTGCGGGACACGTCGCTCGACGCCATGCTCGCCGACGGACGGCTCGACGCCGTGATCAGCTCGGCGCCCCCGGCGAGCTTCAAGGGCCGCAAGAGCCCGGTGAAGCGGCTGTTCGCGAAGTGGACCTTCGAGGAGATGTCCTACGTCGAGGCGACCGGGATCTACCCGATCATGCACGGGCTCGCGGTGCGGCGCGAGTTCCTGGAGGGACGCCCGCAGGTGGCCGACGCCCTGGTACGCCTCTTCACCGAGGCGAAGGACCGGGCCGTCGCCCGTGCGACGCAGGTGTCGGTGTCGATGTACCCGCTGCCGTGGACCACGTCCAACGCGAACCGCACCACGAAGTTCCTGGGCGCCGACGTCTGGCCCTACGGCGTGGAGTCCAGCCGGGTGACGCTGGAGGAGTTCCTCGGCTACGCCGAGCACCAGCGGATCACACCGCGGCGGCTGAGCCTGGAGGAGCTCTTCGCCCGCTGAGACCTCCGGAGGTGGGGACCTCCGAGGATGGGGAAAAGGGGGCCGGTCGGCGACAGCCGACCGGCCCCCCTTCGTTCGCGCCGGATCAGGAAGGTGCGGTCTCACTGGGCTCGGGCTGTGCAGCGCCCTCGCGCCTGCCGAACACGGCGGAGCCGATGAGGGCCGTCGTCACGATGACGAGGCCGCCGCCGAGCAGCGTCCAGCGGGCACCGAAGAACTCACCGACCCAGCCGATCACGGGGGCGCCGAGCGCGGCGCCGCCCTGGGACAGCAGCACGAAGAACGAGGCCGCGCGGCCGCGGAACTCCGGGGGAGTGAACAGCTGCACGCACATCTGGGCACCGGTGACCATCGTCATCGACGAAAGGCCGATGAGCGGCGTCCAGGCGAGGAACGCACCGTAGGACGGGATGAGGCCGCCGACGAAGAGGGCGGCGCCGTTGCAGAGCGCGGCCGCCACGACCACCTTGGCGGTGATCGTCGTCCGCCGGGTCGCCCACATGGCTCCGGCGAACGTGCCGACCGCCAGCATGGAGCCGATCGCGCCGAACCCGTCGGCGCTGCGGTGGAAGACGTTCGTCGCCATCAGCGCCGAGGTGATCTGGAAGTTGATGCCGAAGGTGGCCGCGAACGCCATCACGAAGTAGACCAGAGAGAGGTCCGGGCGGCTGCGCACGTACCGGAGGCCGTCCAGGACCTGGCGGCGTCGCGCTTTCGGCCGGTGGCCGGGGTTCAGGCCGGCCGGGTCGAGGCACTGCAGTGCCACGATCATCGCCGCGTAGCTGATCGCGTTGACGAGGATCGTCCAGCCGGCGGCCGATGCGCTGCCGCCGAGAAGCGCGATCAGGGCCCCCGCTCCGGCGGGCCCGACCATGCGGGCGCCGTTCCACGAGATCGAGTTCACCGCCACGGCGTTGGTCAGCAGCTCGTCGCCGACGATCTCGGGAACGAAGGACTGCCGGGCCGGCGCGTCGAACGCGGAGGCGAGGCCGAAGACGAAGGCGATCACGTAGACGTGCCAGGGATGCGCGGCGCCGGTCACCGCAAGAATTCCCAGCAAAAGCGACGGAACGGCCATCATGAGCTGCGTGCACTGCAGGAGCCGCCGTTTGGAAACGCGGTCGGCGAGCACGCCGGCGATGGGGGAGAGGAACAGCGTCGGCAGGAACTGCAGCCCGGTGGTCAATCCGACCGCCACACCGCTGTTGTCCGTGAGCTGCAGGACGAGCCAGTCCTGGCCTATCCGCTGCATCCACGTGCCGAGGTTGGAGACGAGTCCGCCGGCCACATAGAGGCGATAATTGCGGACGGAGAGAGCCCGCAAGGAGTGAATCAAGAAATCCTCGTTTCGCGCACGGTCGTGCCGCGCCTTCGGGCGCCACTTCGACGCCGCATTCGGGGCGTGCGGCGGACAACGGCGGAATAGAAAAGGAAAGCGACGCGACCGGATCCGGTCGCGTCGCCGCGGGAGTTCTGCGACGCGGGGACAGGGCACCACGTCGCACTTTCTGGATGGTGCGTGGGAACGGGTTCCCAGCCCGGCGGTCCGGGACTCAGGCGGGCGTCACCAGTCGCGATTGCCGTGCCAGGCGATCTCGACCTGGTGGCCGTCGGGGTCGAGGATGTCGCACGACTTGGAGTTGTCCTGCGGGCGGACCTTCATGTCGTACCGCTCGATGCCGAGCTCGTCGAGGTGGGCCATGAACTCGTCCCAGTCGGTCACCTCGATGCAGAAGTGGTACAAGATGGCCCCGGTCCGGTGCTCGAACGTGGAGCGCGGAATCACGACCTCGGGGTAGAGCTCGAAGTGCACATGGAAGTTCCCGTTGCTCATCAGGAGGGTCGTTGGATTCTCGACGAACCTGCTGATGCTGATCGTTTCCAACCCGAACACCTTCGAGTACCAATCGGTGGTCCGCTCGAAATCGGTCACCGGGATGTTGGCGTGGTGCAGGCTGTAGGCGAGCTTTTTGGTCTTGGTGCCGGCGGTCATCGTTTCCCCTCGACGAAATAGGACTCGGTCGCTGCGCAGCGGCCAGGAATTCCACTAAGCCTGAATAACACTGCCGCATCACCGGCGACGGCGTCCATGATTAGTGTCGCAACCTAAGGGTGTCCGCATCACATCTGTCCTGACATGCGCACCAGCGCCCGGACGGCCGGCGTCCGTACCGGACGACGACTCCCGACCGGCCCCGCCTGCGGGCCGGGGCCCAATGTCGTTCAGTTAGGGGTTTGTGCTGGTGGCGTCCGCCGGGTGGTGGAGCGGATCAAGGTCGGTGGGCCGGGCCGGCTGACGGATCCGGTGGGGCTGGGGGCGTTGATCTCGCTGGTGCCCCGGCAGGTGCTGGAGCCGGCGGTGGGGAGTCGGTGCTCCCGACCTTCTGCCCGTTCCGGGCCCGCACGATCGCGCAGAAGGAGCCGGCGGGCAGCGGGGCGACAGCCCGCAGTTCCGGCCCGTCCTGGACAAGATCAGAGTGCTTCGGTCCGGGCCCGGCAGGCCCCGCACCTCCCCTGACCGGGCTCGCGCGGACAAGGCCCACAGCTCTCGCGCCAACCGCCGCGGCGGCCTTGCGCAGGAGCTGGACTCAGTGGTCGGCTCCAGAAATCCTTCAGGGATTGATCATGCTGCGAGTGCGGTGAATGATTCTTCCTGTTGGTCGGTGATCGTGTGCCGGTCGAGTCTGGTCAGCAGATCGTCCAGGTCGGTGGTGGTGAACTTCCACTGGAACGGCTGTGCCGTGGCGTTGTAGCGGTCTTCGAATGCTCGGAGCCGGTTCCGGACTTCGTCGAGGTTCATGAAGTCG
The DNA here is from genome assembly GCF_003751225.1 of Actinocorallia herbida. Classification (NCBI taxonomy): domain Bacteria; kingdom Bacillati; phylum Actinomycetota; class Actinomycetes; order Streptosporangiales; family Thermomonosporaceae; genus Actinocorallia; species Actinocorallia herbida. Next base: position 5,669,435 of record NZ_RJKE01000001.1, on the reverse strand, counting down.
TCGGGTGAGACGACCTTGCGCTGCGCGATGGAGAAGAGGGCGGTCAGTTTTACGGGCACGGCGGAACACGCGGGCATGGACGGAGGGCGGCCCATCTTCCGGGGACTGTGTGCGGCACATCAGGGTGGGCAGCGGCCAGGGCCGCTGCCCACCCTGGAGCCGACCAATTAGCGCCAGGGATCGAGGGCGTGCTTGCCACTGGTCTGGCCGGCTTCGAGTTGCCGCAGCACCTCGGGACCTTCGGCCAGGGGGTGAACCTGGGGAGTGCCGGGCGGGTACACGCCTTGGGCGATGAGCGCCTCGATCTCGACGAGCAGCGACTGATAGAGCGACGGGGCTGTGGCCGCCAGCGCACCGATGTGCAGGCCCTTGATCTGGATGTGGTGGGTGAAGACCAGGTCGTGCGTGGTCAGTGTGGCGTGGCCCGAGGCGGCGCCGAACACGACGACGCGTCCGGTGAAGGGTTTGGTGACCGCCAGGCTGGTCTCGAAGGTGGCCTTGCCCACCGATTCCAGGACCAGGTCGACTCCGCCGGTCAGGCGGGTGATTTCCGCGGCCAGATCGGGGTGTCGGCTGTCCAGGATCTCGTCGGCGCCAAGTGACTTGACGGTGGTGTGCTTGGCCGGGGACGCGGTGGCGATGACGCGGGCACCGTAGTGGCGGGCGAGACGGACCGCGGCCTGCCCCACGCCGCCGGCCGCGGCATGAACGAGCACCACGTCACCGGTCTTGATCTCGCCCAACGGCTTCAGCGCCGCCAGGGCGGTGGCCCAGTTCAGCACCAGGCCGAGAGATTCGGCGTCGCTCCAGCCGGACGGCACGGGAAGGACACCCGCGGCCGGCATCGTCATGTACTGCGCGAAGGCGCCCGGGCCGGCTCCGACGACATGGGTGCCGAGCGGAAGCGGGCTCTCGACGTCCGGGCCGACACCCACGATCTCGCCGGCGGCTTCGAAACCTGCCACGTACGGTGCCTGCGGGCCGCCTGCGTACGTTCCGTGTGTCTGCGTGACGTCCGCGAAGTTGACCCCGGCGGCACCGACGCGGATCAGGTACTCCCCAGACCCTGGAGCAGGGCGGCGCCGGTCGGTCGCAAGGGTCAGGTCCTCCGGTCCCCGGTGCGAGGCCTGGATCAGTGCTCGTACGGTCTGCTGCTCGTAGATCTCCATGGGGCGAACGTAGGACGTTGACACATACGTCAAGGTCAAGCAGCTGTCATGGGTCAGTGCGACGGGCCTCGCGAAGGTAGGTGTCGAGTGCCGCCTGCTGGTCACTGAGAACGGCGATGCGTGCCGCCAGCCGATCGCGGTAGCTCTGCACCTCGTGCAGGAATTCCGCGCACACCACGTCCGTGCCGACATCGGGTTCGTCAGTCAGATGAGGCAGAACCTCCCGGATCAACCGCACAGGCAGTCCGGACTCCCGCAGCGAGCGGATGACGAGTACCCGGTCGATCGTGGACCGGCAGTAGTCGCGGAACCCGTTACTGCAGCGACCAGAGACGATCAAACCCTCGTCCTCGTAGTGCCGCAAGGATCTTGCACTCACACCGCTCACTCGGGAGGCTTCGCTGATCTTCATATCCGGGGCAACGTCCGGGAGGACAGCGATCTTCCAGCACCGGCCGCCCTGATGACGTGCTCGTCAGTGCTCCGGTCAGCCCCCGAAGGACTTCCGGAGCCGACCACTCAGCATCCGAGCTTCCCCCGCCGGGACGGACGGCGTGATCAGTGCGCCTGCGGCGGGGTGTTCGTCGGCCCTGAGGCAATGTAGGACGGCGGGCGATCCCGCCGGGGTCGTCGCCCGGTTCGCCGGGTACGGCCGGATCGTTCTGCTCTCCGCGCAGGGCGTGGTCACCCACTCGGACTCCCTGTCCCACGGCACGGCCTTCGCGGCGTTCGAGCAGGCCGTCATGGCCTCCGGGACCGACTGGACGATCCCGCGTCCCGGCGGCTTCGCCTCCAACGCCTACGCCTGGGCGGAGTCCGTCAGGACGGCCCGGACGGTCGCCGCGCCCTTCGGCGAGGTCGGCCTCCCCGTCGTCGACCCCGACGACATCGCGGCCGTGGCCGCGTCCGTGCTCATCCGGCCGGGCCACGAGGAAGCGCGCTACGAGCCGACCGGCCCCACGCCGACCGCCGCACGTGAGCGCGCGGCGGCGATCGCCGCGGTCCTCGGCGCGCCCGTCTCCTTCGTCGAGCAGAGCCGGGAGGAGGTCCGTGAGCAGATGCTCGCCTTCATGCCGGCCCCGGTGGCCGACACCACGCTCGGCACCCCGACCCCCGCGAAGGGACCCCGAGCCCCGACGTCGAGAAGATCCCCGGCCGCGCCCCGGCACCTTCGCCGACTGGGCCCGGCGCGACGCCGCGGTCTTCCGCTGACACCGGGTCGCGGCCCGGTAGAAGAGCGTCGTGACGGCTGCGGCGAGCTCGACTACGAGCCTCGCGCGGCATCCTCCCTTTCGGTCAAGAGCGCGATGCTCGCCGTCGCCGGTCCGCACGAAGAGCTGATCATCGACCGCGACGCCCACGAATCGGTGGTCTCCGGCCTGACGCTCGCCGGGACCAGGCCGCGATGGGGCCGCGGGACTTCGGCAAGATGGGCCCCGGCCCGGAGGCGAGTCACGACGCGTGCCGGCGCGGGGCTCGTCGTCTCGTCGGCGATGTCCAGACGGTTCGCTGGAACCTCGCCTGTCCGGAACAGGCGAGGGCCAGGGCAAGAGATGGATAACGGCGGCTTTCGTCGCGTTCGGTCAGAGTTTTGAGACTTTGGGGATCTCTCCGGGCAGTTCTCCGGAGATGGCTTTCGACGCCTCCCAGTGAGCCTTTTTCATCCTGGGTGCGGGTGGGCTGATCACAGCATGGCCGCGGGTTCCCGGAACGGCCTCAAACGATAAGAAGCCCCTGGTAGATGGGTTGATCACCACAACCAACACCCGTCTCGACCAGGAGCTTCGGTGCTGTTCTATCGTGCTGCCGTCGATTTGTCGCGTTCAACGCTGAACTACGTCGCGGGGCTGATCCGTCGGCATCGCAGGGCGATCGGTTCGGCCTGGCGGCTGCTGAATCCAGGCCGGCAGGCGCTGCTGGTGCTGGTCCACCTGCGCAAGGGAGAAACGTTCGCGCAGTTGGGGGCTGGTTTCGAGGTGTCGATCTCGACGGCTTGGCGGTATGTCGAGGAGGTCGTCGCGCTGCTGTCGTCCCGGTCGCCGAAGCTGACACAGGTGCTGCGCCGGGCCGTGCGGGACGGGCTGCACCTGCTGGTCATGGACGGGACACTCATCCGCACCGACCGCGTCGCCGCAGACCGCCCGTACTACTCGGCCAAGCACCGCCACCACGGCGTGAACATCCAGGTCATCGCAGGCCCTGACGGGGAGATCCTGTGGACCTCGGGCGCGCTGCCCGGCCGGACGCACGACCTGACGGCCGCACGGATCTGGGGCATCCTGCGCGAGCTCCACAAGACCGGAATCACTGTCCTTGCCGACAAGGGCTACCAGGGCGCCGAGACCCGCGTGGTGATCACGCCCTACAAGGGCCGCGGCAAACCCGCCTCCCAGAAGCAGGCCAACCGCTCCCACGCCCGCCTGCGCGCACCCGGCGAACGGGCGAACGCCCAGCTCAAGTCATGGAAACTACTCCACCGACTCCGGTGCAGCCCCTCCAAAGCCGGCCACCTCGTCAAAGCCATCGCCGTCCTCGCCAACCGCGAAGCACGATGAAAAAGGCTCAGTCGTAGACGGCGGCCTTCTTGGAGTACAGCCACTGCTTGTCGAGGAAGGCGGTGCACAGCTGCTTGGCCGCGGCGGCGTCCTCGATGATGAAACCGTGGTCCTGGGTGGTGTCCGGGTAGACGTTCCGCGATCCGACGTAGAACGCCGTGTCGTCCACGAGCACGATCTTGGTGTGCAGACGGTACTTGTAGCCGCCCGGCCAGGTCGCCTCGTCGCCGACCCGCAGCGGCGCGAGCTGGAGGTGCGCGGACAGGACGCGGTGCGCGTGGTCCATCGAGCCCGTCTTCAGCGCGACGCGGCTCAGCAGCGCCGCCACCGGGTACCTGAGGTCCGGGATGTTGGAATAGTCGGGCGCCCCCGGGTTGCTGATCACGATCCTGACCTTGACCGGCGTGTCCGCGGTCATCTTCGCGGCCAGCACATCGAGGAACCGCACGTCGTACAGTGCGTGGTACAGCGGGAAGGCCGCGAAGCCGTTGATGTCCTGCTGCGACAGCACGATCTTCTTCTTCGCCGCGGCGACCAGCGCCCGGAGCGCGTTGGCGTCCGGGTTGACCGTCATGAAGTCGCGGTCGGTGTTGGTCTCGTTGTTCTGTTTGCGGGCCGTGAGGAGCCGGTAGTAGCACGCGGCGGCCTCGATCGCGCGGGCCGGCGGTGCCTCGTAGGAGGACTTGGTGTCCTTCTTCTCTATGCCGTATCCGAGGCTGCCCACGGAAAGCACCTGGAGCGTGCCCGGCTTCTCGGCCTCGACGCCCTCGTAGAGGCTCTGCGCGGCCTCCTCGATCCGGTCGCCGTTCGTGGAGAGCCATGCGCCGTAACCGGCCTCCCCTTCGAGGGTGGCGTTCTCGCACGTCCACTTCCACAGCCGGTCGAGGAACTTCCCTGCGGACAGGGCGGCCGGGCCGCGCAGCGCGATGTCCACGTCCGTGACGGGGGCGCCACCGCCGAAGCCGCGGCTGCCGTACGTGCCGTCCTCGACGTAGAAGTTCGCCATCCAGTTGATGCCGCCGTGGAGGACGAAGACGCCGTCCACGATGAGGAACTTCGTGTGGTTGTAGGAGGAGATGCCGCGCGTGGTCATCGACGCGATGGTGAAGTCGATGACCTTCGCGTCGGCGCCGATGTCCCGCTTCAGCTTGTCGCGGTAGGCCCAGGGCGAGGCCGTCACGTCGAAGCCCGGCACGCCGGTGAGGATCCGCACCTTGAGCCGTCTCTCGGCGACCGCGGCCGCGCGGGCCGCGACCTTCAGCCCGGCGACGATCTCGGCGTGGAACACGCCGTCGGGGAACGGCTCGGAGGGGGAGCCGAAGACGTTCGGCGGGCCGAAACCCGACACGTCCACGCTGCGGCCGGCCCCGGCGACCGCCGCCCGGATCTTGGCGAGCAGCGCCTTGATCCCGGGCTTGTCCGCGCCTTTGGGCACGGGCTTGTCCTTGCTCCAGCCCCAGACGTCCGGCACCTGGGAGATCCATGAGGCCGGATCGTCTTCGGTGCTGTCGAGCTTATTGCCCGACGTGAGCTCCCAGACCACTTCTTCCAGCCCGGGCGAGACCTTCCTCAATTCCGATATCACGGCATCCAGATAGGGTGTTTTCGGCTTTCCGACTTCGTCCTGAGGATAAGGCTGCATGCCTCGCATAATCACACGATCCGCCGCACGCCACCCGCAATCTATAAATTTCTGCATACCTCGAAAAACGCTCCGCTGTGCGGAAAGCCCACCACCGAAAGTCAAGCCCCGGAAGGGCGACATTCACCTGTCCTCGTTATGGCGTCGGCGTAGTGGTACTCGAAGACGGCCTCCGGTGCGTTCGCGGTCTGGCGTATCGAGAGCGTGTACGTCTTGACGTCTGACGCCCGGCCTGCGGCTGTGCACGTGGAGTGGCCCTCGGTGTCGGTCCCGCTCTTGACCTTGGCGATCTTGCTCCCCGGCTCCAGCGGTTCGCCGGTGACGCTGATGCCGACGGGGTCGTCATCGGGCAGGGTGTTCCCCTGGCCGGAAGAACACGCCGTGCCCATCGAGAGCGACACGAGGACGGCCACCACAGCGCTCAACCTCGAGGATTTCCCATGGATCATGAGCGAGAAGACGCCGTTCTGCGCCGAATCCCTCCAAGCGATCTCCGACCGGCCGCGCCAGGCCTCTCATCCCTTCGGATCTGGCATGCCGCACGGTCGGCATCGCGTCCGAGCCCTGATCGACCAAGACGTACTACGCCCCGCCGCCGTCGCCCGCCCGTGAACGGCTCACGCCCGAACGACATGGCGATCACCCGCGCACAGCACTTCGAGAATCCGTGAAGAACACTTCGGGAATCGACAGCGAGACGAAGGGGCGGAACCCACGTTCTATACGTCTTCAAATCCCGCCAATTCACCGCCGAAAACGGCCGTCCGGAGCGTTGTTTTGTCGCCCGGTGTCCGGTTTCAAGGGTCGCGGGAAGGCGGTCCGGCGTGGGGTCGGGAAATCACCTAATCCCGACACCCCAATAGCCATCAGCGCCCCGCATCCGAACCTCTCCTATCGGCCTCGCCCCGCCAGTAGGCGAGGTTGCGCAGGGTGGTGAGGGTGTCGGGTCCCTGGATCCGCTGCCGGTCGGTGAGGAGTTCGGCGAGCGCGGTGGCGGCGCCCGCCACATCCCCGGCCTCGCCCCGCCAGCGGGAGAGCTGGTGCCGGGCTTCGAGAGTGCCTGAGTGGTCGGGGCCGTGGTGGTGGAAGGTGCGGGTGTCCAGGTCTTCGTAAGCGGTGATGGCAGCGTGGACTTGTCCGGTCTGGCCCAGGGTGCGGGCGGCGGTGAACAGCACCGGGTGGACGTCGTCGTGCCACTGCCAGAGGGCTTCGCCGGTCGCGGCGGTGAGGGTGTCGCGGTGGCACGCTGGATGAGGACGGCCGAGACCTGAGGGCAGTGCGAGCGGCGCCCGCCCCCCGCACCGCCGGAATCCAGCGGTGTGGGGGGTTCCTCTTGTTCGTAGGCCGACTCGGCGGTCACAGGTTCGTCGTTGTGCGGCTTGGAGGAGCGTGCGCGCAGATCGCTGGGCAGGCTCTGCGGCTGAGGGCGCGCATCCGTCGGATTTCTGTTGTTTGCTACAAGGACCCTCCAGATGCGGCTGGCGTGCTATGCATTCCTGTTGACGGTAAGCAGCACCGGGGCGGTGACACCGTGCTGGACGTTCGCCTCTGCGAGGAATGCGGCCAGCCATCCGATGATGTCCAGCGACCACTCGGTGAGAACGCATCGGAAAACGGCTCGATTCTTGGGCGGGCCCGGCCAAAAATGGTCGCCGATGGCCCTGGTCGGGCCGCCCGGACGGCCTTCTGGCAGGAGTAGCTGAACTGCCTGGAGGTTCAGAGTTCCCAACCGGCCCATGACATCGTCGATACAGGCCGGGAAGGCTTGCGTTGGTAGCGGCTGGTCGGAGGAGACCGGTTGGGTCACCTGCACTTGGAACCAGGCGACCCGCGGAATCTGTGATGCCGAGTCCGTGCCCAGGCCTGCGTCGTTCATCGCCCAACTCCGTGCTGCGGCGCCCTCCTGCGCCTCCGTGAGCCAGTCCATGGCCAGCGACCTCTTGTCGAAGAGGCTGTAGGCGTCCTCGCTCGCTTCCTCGGGATCACGCCCACCCGTGCGGCACCAGTTCGCCGTGGAGCGAGGCGACAAGAGTACGGACTGCCTCAACACCCGGGATTGCTGTGGGCTCGATCACCATTCGCTTTATCCGATTCTTGTGGTCTGGAACATGTCGCACGTAATGAACGGGGTACCGGTGAGGTAGGGCCGACTCGACGCCCCACCTCACCGATCACTTCATGCTCGCGGACCCGGAGTCACGGCTAATCGCCGTGGGTGCGGCCCTTCGTCAGTACCTGCAGTTGAACGTCACCTCACTGCGCCATGTCACGCGCTTAGTGGTAAAGCACTTTGCCCGGCCCGTGGCGCGTCTGCCAGATCCTGCACCGGACTTCACCTTAGCCTTACCAATGGTGCCCGCCTTTCTCCACGATCCGTCAGAGTAGAGCTGCTGCAGCTCGGTCGTGACGTTCGCATACGGGAACTGCGCGCAGTTTGCAATCGCAACCCAACCGCCATGCCTGGAGGCCTCGCGAGGGGGAGTAGATGACACGTGCACCTCGTCACCCTTGGTAATGAACTTACATTCCTTTCCCCGTTGCCATGCGAATGAGCGGGACTCCACCTCCGGGTCGGCCACCACCGGGAAGACCGGGTGGATCAGGGCCGGGTCGTCCGCGGAGTCCGCGACTACAAGCGATGGCGCCCGGCCCCTCGCGGCGACGGCTTCTGCCTCTCGGTGAAGGCCACCTGCCGGACCCTCGTCTCGCCGCTCAGGCTGTCTGCGAGCGGACGGACTGGGCTGGTGCGAGGGAACCGCCTGGACGTTCAGTGGGCGTTCTCCCATCTTTCGGACATCGAAGATCAGTTCTTGACGCCTCCATGCTGATGCGAGCTTGTCGTTGTTGCTAGTCATTTGCAATAGTGGGGATCATGTCGACCTACTCACTGCCGGATCTGCCCTACGACTACGCGGCGCTCGAGCCCGCGATCACGGGCGAGATCCTGGAGCTGCACCACGGCAAGCACCACGCCGCCTACGTCAAGGGCGCCAACGACACCCTGGAGCAGCTCGAAGAAGCGCGCGACAAGGAGCAGTTCGGCGGTCTGGTCGGGCTGGAGAAGACCCTCGCGTTCAACCTGTCGGGCCACGTCCTGCACTCGATCTTCTGGGACAACCTGTCCCCCGAAGGCGGCGACCGACCCGAGGGCGAACTCGCCGCGGCGATCGCCGAGCAGTTCGGCTCGTTCGAGGCCTTCAGCAAGCAGCTGACGCTGGCCACCCAGACCGTCCAGGGCTCCGGCTGGGGCGTCCTGGGCTGGGAGCCCGTCGGTAAGAAGCTCATCGTCCAGCAGGTCTACGACCACCACGGCAACGTCGGCATCGGCTCCACCCCACTGCTGGTGTTCGATGCCTGGGAGCACGCCTACTACCTGCAGTACAAGAACGTCCGCCCCGATTACGTGGCCAAGCTCTGGTCGCTGGTGAACTGGGCCGACGTCACCGCGCGCTTCGAGGCCGCCCGCGGCTGAGGCCGCCCACGAGCGCGGCGCCGGGCACGTGGTGGGTCGGATCGGATCTTGTCACCTGGAGAAGACCTGACCGGCCCGGCGCCGCACCGACCATCGAGGGCAGGATTCAGCTGCCCTCATCCGCGGACTCGACATCCCGACGGAGAAGGATCGGCCGACGCCCGCATCCTCGGAGTGGTCGCATTCCCGAAGTTCTTGGTTCTTGGGTGTTCTTGTGTACCTGGTGGGCCCGGTTTCGCGGGGTAGAGCCGAGCGGGCTCGGGGGGGGGGGGTGCCGGCCGTGCCGCTGCGGGGCTTCACCGAGCGCACGATCACCTCGGCGGCCGAGCTGCGCCGTGTCCTGGCGGAGGTCAGGAGGACCGGCGTCGCGATCAGTCACGGACAGGTCGAGGTGTTCGCGCAGTCGATCGCCGCGCCCGTCTACAGGCCGGAAGACGCGGTGATCGCCGCGGTGTCCCTCGTCGTCCACGAACGCAGGGGAGACGGGCGGGCGTTCGTGCCCGTGGTCCGTGCGGCCGCACGCGGCATCTCCCGGGCGCTCGGTGCGCCGAGCGCTCTCCGGCAGCCGGAGGGCGCTCGGCGCACCTGATGGAGTCCGGAGAGGTCAGTCCGGGTGTGACGGCCGGGTGAGGGACCTGCCGATGATCTCTTTCATGATCTCCGTGGTTCCCGCGTACAGGGTCCCGACGCGGGCGTCGAGGTAGGCGCGGGCGACGGGGTACTCCCGCATGTAGCCGTAGCCGCCGTGAAGCTGGAGACAGCGGCCGACCACCCTTTGCTGAAGCTCGGTGATCCACCATTTGGCCATGGCCGCGTCCACCTCGGTGAGTTCGCGGCGGACCGCGCCGGCGACGCACCTGTCGAGGAAGGTCCGGGCGATCTGCACCTCGGTCGCCAGTTCCGCCAGGGTGAAGCGGGTCGCCTGAAAATCGGCCACCCGCTGCCCGAACGCGGTGCGCTGGTGGACGTAGTCGATCGTCTCGGCGAGGGTCGCCTCCATGGACGCCGCCGCCGTCACGGTGACGGACAGGCGCTCGCGGACCAGGTGGCTGCGCAGATGACCGAAACCCTCGCCCTCCCGCCCCAGAAGGTTGGCCGCGGGCACGCGCACGTCGTCGAAGAAGAGCTCCGCCGTGTCCTGGGCGAGCAGACCGATCTTGTCGAGCTTGCGCCCGCGCTGGAAGCCGGGCATGTTGCTCTCGACCACCAGCAGGCTCACGCCCCGCGACCCCGCTCCGGGGTCGGTCTTCACCACGACGATGACCAGGTCGGCGAGCGTCCCGTTGCTGATGAAGGTCTTGGCGCCGTTCAGCACATAGTGGTCGCCCTCGCGGCGGGCGGTCGTGGTGATCGCCTTCAGGTCGCTGCCGGTACCCGGTTCCGTCATGGCGATGGCGCCGATCCGCTCTCCCGAGCAGAGTCCTGGAAGCCACTGCTCCTTCTGCTGCTCAGTGCACAGCGCCGCGAGATAGGGGGCGATGAGGTCATTGAAGCCGCAGATGTTCATCACCACGGAGGAGGCGCCGACCCGGCTGAGCTCCTCGTTGACGACGACGCTGAACCGCAGGTCGTCGGTCCCTCCGCCACCGTGGCCCTCCTCGAGTTCGAGCCCGAGCAGACCGGCCGAGCCGGCCCGGCGGAACAGGCTGCGGTCGACGGCTCCGGCGACCTCCCACGCGTCGAGGTTCGGGACGACCTCCCGCGCCACGAAGTCGCGGACGACGGCCCGGAACTCCTCGTGCTCGCGGTCGAAAAGGTCACGTTCCATGGGGCTCTCCTGATCTCTTCGCGGCGTTCCCGGTCACGGCCTTCGCCAGGTGGTGAAGAAGTCGAGCGAGCCCGGATCGGCCAGCACGTCCCGGCTGGCCACGTCCTCGGTCCTGGCCCCCAGCAGGATGCGCTTCGCGGGCACTTCGAGCTTCTTGCCCGTGCGGTTGCGGGGAACCAGGGGCACCTCGGCGATCTGGTCGGGCACGTGGCGCGGGGACAGCTGGGCCCGTAGCGCCGCCTTCAGACGTTCGCGCAGTCCGTCATCGAGAGTGCCGGTGGCCTTGACGAACAGCAGGAGCTCACCCGCTCCGCCTTCGGAGTCCTCCAGATGGACGATGAGGCTGTCCTCGATCTCCGCGAACTCCTCGACGACCGCGTAGAAGTCCGCGGTGCCGAGACGGACGCCGCCGCGGTTGAGCGTCGCGTCCGACCGTCCGGCGATCACGCAGTGTCCTTCGGCCGCGAACCGGACCCAGTCCCCGAAGCGCCACACCCCGGGGAAGTCGGTGAAGTAGGTGGCCGCGTAGCGGCTGCCGTCCTCGTCACCCCAGAACCCGAGCGGCATCGAGGGCATGGGCTGGGTGATGACCAGCTCGCCGAGCTCACCGACGACGGGCTCGCCCTGAGGGTCGAACGCCTGCGCGGCCACGCCCAGGCACGGTCCCGAGATCTCTCCCGCCCAGACCGGCTGCCAGGGGCTTCCCTGCACGACGCCCGTGCACACGTCGGTTCCGCCGGAACCGACGTTGAGCAGGACCCGGTCGCCGAACTGCTCGCGGATCCAGTGGTATCCCTCGACCGACAGAGGGCTCCCGGCGACGCTGAGCTGCCGGAGCCGCGGCAGCCGGAAGTCGGCGCCGGGATGGATGCCGGCCTTCCGGCAGGCCATCAGATAGGGAGGGCCCGCGCCGAGCACACTGGTCCCGGTCTCCTCGGCGAGCCGCCAGAGCCCGCGCAGGTCCGGATGAGCGGGGTCTCCGTCGATCATGACGATGGAGGCTCGGAGCAGCAGGGCGCCCACCAGCGCGTGCCACAGCATCCAGGCCGTGGTCGTGAACCACAGCATCCGGTCGTCTCGCCCCAGATCCCAGCTCAGGGCGTGGTTCTTCAGCTGCTCCAGAAGGATCCCACCGTGTTTGTGCGTGATCGCCTTGGGCTTGCCCGTGGTCCCCGAGGTGAAGAGCACGAACAGGGGATGGTCGAACGGCACCGGTTCGAACCCCTCATCGGGCTCCTCCGCCACGAGGTCGTCCCACGTCGGTGTTCCGTCCGCGCTGAACGGACCGTAGGGGACCGAGACCACGTGGTCGAGCGTGGGCAGGCCGGCGACCAGTTCGGTGACGTCCGCGGCCTTGTCCACCTCACGCACGCCGAACCGGTAGCCGCCGACGGTCAGCAGCACCTTCGGCTCCAGCTGGCCGAATCTGTCGATCACGCTGCGCGCGCCGAACTCCGGTGCGCACACGGCCCACACGGCACCGAGGCTCGCCGTGGCCAGGAAGGCCACTAGCGTTTCGGGGATGTTCGGCAGGTACGCCACGACCCGGTCGCCCCGGCCGACCCCGAGCTTCCGCAGTCCCGCTCGGACCCGGGAGACCTGGTCGCGCAGATCGCCGTAGGTCAGCTCGATGTCCGGACGGGTCTGCGAACGGGCCACCACCGCTACGCGGTCGGTGTCCGCACCGCGCCCCACGGCGTGCTCGGCGTAGTTCAAGGTGGAGCCGGGGAACCATTCGGCTCCCGGCATGGTCCTGCGTCCGAGGACCGCGGTGGGCGGAACATGGGACTTGACCTCGAAGTACTCCCAGATGGAGGACCAGAACCCGGGCAGATCGGTGATCGACCACCGGTGCAGCGCCGGGTAGTCCTCGAAGGCCAGACCGCGTTCGTCGGCCAGCCATCGGAGGTAGTGGCCGATCCGGCTGTTCGCACGAACCTCCGGGTGCGGAGTGCTCAGCACCTCGCTCATTGCGCTTCCGTCCTTCTCAATGCTCGGACCGGCGCGCCGGAGCCCGCTCAGGGCTCGCCGCCGTCGGTCTGAAGATGGGGGTTCGGCCTTGCGGAGCCGTGACCGATGGCGCGTCCGCTCAGAACGGCGGAGCGGACGCGCCATCGGCTCGAGTCGCACGCGGGTACGGGTCATCCGCCCAGGTGGAAGACGGTCTCCGCGTTGGTCTGGTAGAAGGCCTTGAGCTCCGCGGGCGGCACGGGCAGACCGTCCTGGGTCGCGACCTCGTCGGGGACGTACTGGTACGGGTAGTCCATGGCGTACAGGACGCGGTCGGGCCCCAGCACTTCGCGGCAGAACATGATCGCGGGGTTCCAGGCCATGCCGCTGGTGGTGACCCAGACGTTCTCCCGCAGGTAGTCGCTGACCTTCCGCTGGAGCGGCTTCATGAACGGGTAGCGATGGGCCCGCAGGCCGGCCGCGTGCATGTAGTCCAGCCGGTAGAGCCAGAACGGCAGCGCCTCGCCCAGGTGGCCGACGACGATCTTCAGGTTCGGGAAGCGGTCGAAGACCCCCGAGGTGATGATGCGCAGCAGGTGCATGCCGGTCTCCACGGCGAAGCCGTAGATGGCGCCGTCCAGGCCGGCTTCGAGCAGGGGCTCGATCATGCGCCGCGACGGCGTGTTGGGGTGCAGGTAGATGGGCGTGTCCATGGCCTCGGCGGCCTCGAAGATCGGCCAGAACTTCGGGTCGTCGAGGTACTCGCCGTTGATGTGGGAGTTGACGATCACGCCGTTCAGGCCGAGTTCGGTGCGGCCGCGTTCGATCTCCTTGGCCGCGTGCCCGGGATCCTGCGGGGCGATGGCGGTCAGGCCGCTGAAGCGGTCCGGGTGGCGCCCGCACGCTTCGGCCAGCCGGTCGTTGGCGAGGGTCGCGATGGCGACACCGTCGGCGCGGTCGAGGAACTGCGGTCCGGGCGAGGTGATGGAGATGATCTGGCGATCGACGCCCGCGGCGTCCATGTCCGCCAGGCGGTGCTCACCGAGGTCCTGGAGGCGATCGGCGATGAACCGGGCGCGCGGGCTCGGGTCCTGGAGGTAGAAGCCCATGAGGCTGACGAATCCGGGGTCGTCGATCGTGCCCCGGCTGAGGCCGTCGCGCCACAGGGTGATCAGCTCGGGAGGGGCGAACGCCTCTTCGGTGGCGATGCGCAGGTAGGGGCGGTCAGACATCACGGTGCTCCAGAAGGGTGTTCCAGCGGGCGGTGCCGGGGATCTCTCCAGCGTCGTCCAGCTGGACGACGGCCTGCGGCTCCATGCAGGAGAAGACGGACTCCAGGCCGTGGTTGCGGCCCAGCCCGCTCTGCTTGAAACCGCCGAACGGGACGGACATCGGGGAGGCGCCGACGCGGTGGACGTTGATGAAGGCGCTGCCCGCCTCAAGGCGCCGGGCCAGGGCCCAGGCGCGCTCGGTGTCGGTCGACCAGACCGAGGCGGCGAGGCCGAACTCGCTGTCGTTGGCCAGCCGCACGGCCTCGTCCTCGGTGCTGAACGGCAGGATCGGGATGACGGGGCCGAACTGCTCGTCGGCGACGAGGGGCGCCTCAGGGTCGAGGCCGGTGACGATGGACGGGAGGATGAAGTGCCCCTTGTCCCATCCGGCGGGGTCGAGCTTCGTGCCGACGACCGCGACCTTCGCGCCCGAGGCCGCAGCCTCGTCGCGCAGGCCGAGCACGCGCTCGTATCCGGCGCGGGTCGTCACCGGGCCGATCGTGCTCCGTGGGTCGAGGCCGTCGCCGACGACGATGCGCGCGGTGAGCGCGGTGAACGCGTCCACGAACTCGGTGAACCGGTCGGCGTGGACGTAGATGCGCTTGACGTTGTAACAGATCTGCCCGCTCAGCCCGAAGACGCCGGCGACGAGCTCGCGCACCGTCGCGTCGCCGATCTCGGCGTCGCGCAGGACGAGGGCGGCGTCGTTGCCGCCGAGTTCCATGCCGACGTTCTTGATCGTGGCGGCGGCCGAGCGCATCACCTCCCTGCCGGTGGCGATGCTGCCGGTGAACAGGACCTTGCGGACCGCGGGATGTGCGGTGAGCGCGGCTCCGGCCTCGCGGCCCAGCCCCGGAACACTGCCGACCACGCCCCTCGGCAGCGTCCTGGCGAGCAGGCCCAGGACCTCGCTGAGCGCCAGGGGTGCTTCCTCCGGTGGCTTCACGACCACCGTGTTGCCCGCCATGAGCGCGGGTGCCAAGGCCATGAACGCCAGGTAGACCGGGGTGTTCCACGGGGCGATGACCACGACGGGGCCCATCGGGGCGTGCCGTATCGCGGCACGCCCCGAGTAGGCCACCTCGACGGCCGTCTCGGCGTCGATCCGTTCGGCGAGGGAGGCGAAGTACCGCAGGAGGGACGGGGCTCCGGCGACGTCCCCGTGGGACTCCGGCAGGACCTTGCCGACCTCGCGGGTGATGAGAACGGCGAGCCGGTCGACCTCGGTCTCGATCGCGTCCGCGGCCTTGCGGAGATAGGAGGCGCGCTCGGTCGCGGGCAGCGCGGACCAGGAAGGAAACGCGGCGCGGGCGGCCTCCACCGCCAGATCGGCCTCCCTGGTGCCGCCCATGGCGTACTCGCCGACGACCTCCGAGGTCCGCGCGGGGTTGAGCACCGGGGCCAGGGGGGCCTGCACCTCCACGCCGTCGACGAGGATGGGGGCGATCATGATGTGCTCCTTCTGATGAAGTGCTCCAGCGTCACGCCGAGAGCCGGCTCGTCGATGCCGAGCGAGACGATCTCGGAGATGTGGTGGTGGCCCTGGACGTGGGCGAACGCGGGGACGGCGCCGTGGCGTGCGAAGTGGGCCGCGATGACGGCGGCGGCCTGTTCCTGGAAATCCGGCGGGTCGTACTCGGCGACGCCGTAGAGCACGGGCAGGCCGGATTCGACCAGGCCGGCCAGCGGCTCACGGGCCTCATAGAGGGCGGGGTCTCCGCCGTAGTAGGCACGCAGGAGCGGGTTCCGCTCCGCATCGCGCAGGGTGTAGATCCCCGACAGCAGCACCGCTGCCGCCACGTGCGGGGGAGTCCCCCCGTGCCCGGCGAGGTAGCCCGCGACGTGGGAGGCGCCCGCGGAGTGCCCGGCCACCACGATCCTTTCCGGATCGCCGCCGTGGGCGGTGATGTTGTCCCGGATCCACTCCACGGCCGCGGCGACGTCCTGGGAGCCCGACGGCCAGGGATGCGCGGGCGCGAGCCGGTAGTTCACGGTGACTCCGACGAAGCCGCGCTCGGCCGCCCAGCCGCCCACATGGTCGTAGTAAGGGCTGCCCTCGGTGCGCTTTTCGCCGGCGATGAAGCCGCCGCCGTGTACGAAGAGGAGGACGGGGGAGCTCTCGGAGGTCTCGGCGCCGCGATGGACGTCCAGCCGGTGCCGCTCGTCGGTGCCGTAGGCCAGGTCACGCGAGATGACGGGCGCCTGGTAGGTCCGGGAGAGGTGAGCCGGGGCGAACAGCCGGTGCATGGCCTGGACGGTCTCGGGGGTCACCTCGGAAGGGGTCTTCCGGATCGCTTCCGCGTAGCTCATGACGGCAGCTCCTCGTCGGGCACCCAGTTGCCGTGGAAGCCCAGGGGCACCCGCTGGGGAATGTGCACGCGGGCGACCGGCTCGGACAGGTCCTGGGCGTGCAGGATGACGACCTCGGCACAGCTGTCGGCGAGGTCGGAGACATAGGTCATGAGCCACCCGTCGTCCTCGGCGGAGTCCGGGGTCCGGGGGACGAAGACCGCCTCCATGCCGAACCTGGCGGGGCCGTAGGCGTAGCTCTCGGAGGTGCCCTTATCGAGGTCCCGCTTGAGCAGCCTGCTCACCGTGGCGTCGGCCGCCGTCTTGGTCCGGCTGCTGAAGTAGCCGTAGCGGTGCCGGTCGACGCCGATGAGCCGCTCGTCGAGGCGGGGCATCTCGGACGGGGTGTCGTCCAGGCGTTCTAGCGTGGACCGGCCGGTGGACGGGTCGAGGACGAACCGGTCCAGCCGGGCGGGCGCCTCGGTGGGGCCGGTGAAGTCCTTGTGGAAGAGCCGGTCGTAGCTGATCGCGTCGACCGCGACCCGGCCGTCGGGCAGATCGAACGCGCCCAGCAGGTGGAACGCCGCGGTCGGCTCGGTCTCACACCAGACGACCTGGTCGGACGTCCCCTCGCGCGGCAAGAGCCCCCACGCGTTGCGGTGGTCGAAGTCCCACGCGTACGGGAAGTCGTAGCCCTGCGCCTGAAGACCGGCATGCGCCTGGACGGCGCCGTTGTGGAAGACCACGTAGCGCCGGCTGAGGGCCATGTCGTGGATGATCGGCCGGCCGTCCAGCGGGATGTTGACCGACTTGCGGATCTTGCCCTGGGCGTCCAGGACCAGATACCGGGCGTAGGACCAATCCCAGCGGTAGGCGATGCCGTGCAGTTCCCCGGTCAACGGATCGCGGTGGGGGTGGCCGGTCCAGGCCCCGTTCAGGGTGCCCTCGAAGTTGGAGCGGGCCACGGTCTCGAGTTCGTAGGAGAGCTCGAACGGCAGGGAACCGCCCTCCATGAACGCGAACGTGTGGCCGCCCTGCGCGAAGATGTTGGTGTTGCCGTGGTTGTTGCGCGCGTACCGGGGAGCGGGCACCGCCTGACGGGGTCCGGGCACCTCGGGCCACCCGCGGCTGGCCACGACTTGGTCATCGCGTACGAAGCGGTTGCGATACCACTCGGCCCGGCCTTCGCGCAGGCGGACGCCGTGGACCATGCCGTTGCCCGAGAACCAGTTGTAGGTCGCCGGGTTCTCGGGGTCGATCGGGTTCGGGCCGACGCGCAGGAGCCGGCCGTTCAGCTCCGTGGGGATGGTGCCCGTGACCTTCAGGTCGTGAACGGTGATCTCCTGGCCGACCGGGGCGAACGGGCCCTGGAGGAACTGGTTCGGCCGTACGGCGGAGGACTCGTTCAGGGTCGAGGGCGAAGACGACTCGGGGTGGGTCATCGGGGTGGTCCCTTTCAGTGAAACACTGGCGTAACACCCGATCCTTGTTCTCGCTGTGGCTCATGTCACTGGACGCGCAGTCCAGACCTTCCGGCCCGCCTGTACTCCGCATACAATTCGCGGATGCCGCTCCGTGAGTTCATCGCCGGTCTCAAAGCGTCCGGCGAGCCGGTCCCTCCGGTGGGAGATCCCGCCTTTCTGGCCGCCGCCGAGGCCGTGCTCGGTCCCGGCCCGGTGGGTTGGGCGGTGGCGATGGCCGAGCACGGGTTCCAGAAGGTGCTGCGCGCCGTCGAGGAGGAACGGCTGGAGACCTTCGGGCCCAGGCTCGCCGAGGCCATCGAGCGCACGGCGCTGGACCTCCTTCTGGCCCTGCACGAAGGAGTAGGGGCGTTCACGCTCAACGCGGAGGAGCGGGACGTCATCACCTATCTGGCCGGTGAGGACATTCCGTTCAGCAGGATCGTCCAGGGACTGCGGCTGGTGCGCGGCGAGTGGATTCTGGCACTCCTGCAACTGGTGGAGCTGCACAGACCGGCACGCGAGCGCGGCGCGCTGCTGCGCGAGGTCACCCAAGAGGTGACGGACTTCTTCGACGCCACGGTCGACGCGGTGATCAACGACTATCTGGCCGAACGGCAGAGGCTGCTCGCCCGCCGTGCCGCCGATCAGCGGAGCATCGTCACCTCGATCGTCGCCGACGAGTGGGTCACCGACGACACCGCCCGTCAGGTCCTGGGCATCGACCTCGGCCACCACCACCTGGGCCTGATCCTCTGGCAGGACGGTGAGCCGTCCTCGGCGTCAGGGGCGGTGCCGGGCGCGCTCGAGCGGGCCGCCAGGAACGCGGCGGTGGCGCTGCACTGCCCGGCTCCCCTCATGGTGGCGGGGGACGCCGTCCTGTGGGCCTGGCTCAGTTCGCCGGGACCGATCGACGACGGCGGTCTGCCCGTCGACCCGTCCGTCAGAGTCGCCGCGGGCCTTTCCGCCCGCGGCTTGTGGGGATTCCGCCGGACCCACCTCGCCGCGCTCGACGCCTGGCGTGTCGCGGTCTCCTGCGCACAGCGGCCGACGGTGACCCGCTATCGGGACATCGCGCTCGTCGGACTGCTCACCAGTGACCACGAACGTGCCCAGTGGTTCGTCGACGAGCAGCTCGGTTCCCTTGCCGGGGACGACCGCCTCACCGCCGACCTGCGCCGGACCCTGCTCAGCTATCTCGACAACGGGGGCAGCCTGATCCGGGCCGCCGCGGACCTGCACGTCCACCGCAACACCGTCGTGTACCGGCTGCGCCGGGCGGAGCAGCTGCTGGGGCATCCGGCCTCCGCCGGGACCACGGATCTGCACATGGCGCTGCGGCTGGCGGAGGTCCTCCCGAGCCGGCCCGCATAGACCGCGTGGCCATGGAGGGCTTCGGAGCCGGTCAGGGCTTGGCGACCCAGGCGACGTACTTGTGCAGATGGGTGAGGAACCGGCGGCGGACGGCAGGGGAGTCGGCGTAGAGTCTTTTTCCCTCTTCGGCCATCACGCCGCCCTCCAGAAAGCAGTGGATCGACCAGATCATCTCCGACACGGCCGGATGCATGTCCACGTTCGGCTGGAAGGCGGGTTTCAGAAGCTCGGCCGACCGAGACACCGTGGGTGTGCGAAACCGGGATTCGAGATCCCCGAGGTCGGCGGCGTCCGAAAGTCGGCGCTGCATCCAGATCCCCTGGACCTCGGGATGGTCGAGGCAGTATGCGAAATAGGAGTCGATCCAGCGGGTGACACCCTCGGCGTCCGGGGTGAACGCGGCCACCCCGGCAGCCGAATTCAGTCCTTTCGAGGTACCGGCGGGACCGGGAAGAAGGGAAGCCGCAATGAGCCGAAGGCTCCTTCGGGCACGGCCGGGCGCTTGGGCGGGATCGGCCGGACGCGCCGGTAGCCCTCGTCCTGCCGGGGCCGGGTGTCCGGGTCTCCCTTGTTGGGCCAGAACGCCATGGCGCGCTCGGCCTGCGCGGTGATGGTGAGGGACGGGTTCACGCCGAGGTTCGCCGACACCGCGGAGCCGTCGACGACATGGACGCCCGGGTACCCGTACAGGCGGTGGTAGGGGTCGATGACGCCGTGCTCGGAGTCCGCGCCGATGACGCAGCCTCCCAGGAAGTGCGCGGTCATCGGGGTGCCCATGAGTTCGCCGATGTTGCTGCCGGCGAAGCCGTTGATCTCCTCGGCGAGGAGCGCGGCGATCTCCGTGGCCTCTGGAATCTGGGTGGGGTTGGGCGTCCCCTCGCCCTGGCGGGCCCTCAGCAGGCCCCCGCCGATCCCCGAGCCCTTGACGTAGGTGGTCAGGGAGTTGTCGTGGGTCTGCATGACCAGGCCCAGGATGGTCCGCTCCGACCAGCGCCGGTTGGACAGCGAGCGCACCGCGGTCAGCGGATGCCGGGCACAGTGGGCGAGCCAGGCCGGGAAGCGCGGAACGCGCGGGCTGTAGGGCACCTGGAGGATGGCCATCGCGCCCATGGCGTTGGAGCCCCTGCCGTACCGGACGACCTCGACGTGGGTGTCGTCGTTCGGGTGGACGGAGGAGGTGATCGCGACTCCGCGCGTGAAATCCGGGTTCGCACCGTGCCCGGCGCGGTAGTTCCGCGGCGAGGTCTGCGCGCTCACCAGGGCCTCGGAGTTGGTGCGGGTGAGCCTGCCGAGCCGATCGGAGACGTGCGGCAGCCGTCCGCGGCTCCGCATGGTGTGCAGCAGGGTCTGGGTGCCGTAGGTGCCCGCCGCGACGACGACGTGGCCGGCGCGGAACACCTCGCCGGGGGACTTGCCGCGCCGGTTCGTGGGACGGGTCTCGATCCGGTATCCGTCCGCGGCGTCCTGGCCGATCGCGGTGACCGTCGTCAGGGGATGGATGACGGCGCCCGCCTTCTCGGCGAGGTAGAGGTAGTTCTCGTTCAGTGTGTTCTTGGCGCCGTGGCGGCAGCCGGTCATGCACTCGCCGCACTCGATGCAGGCCCGGCGCGCGGGCCCCGCACCGCCGAAGTACGGGTCGGGCGCTTCGGCGCCGGGCTCGGCCTTGGCGGTTCCGTCGGAGTCCCGGCCGTCGCCGAAGAAGACGCCCACCGGGGTGGCGTGGAAGGTGCCGGCGACGCCCATCCGCTCGGCCGCCGCCTTGAGGTGCACGTCGGCGGGGGTGTCCGTAGGGTTGAGGCGGGCGCCCAGCATCCGCCGGGCCTGCTCGTAGTACGGCTCCAGTTCCTCCTTCCAGTCCGTGATGTGCGCCCACTGGCGGTCCTCGAAGAAGGCCGCGGGCGGTTCGTACAGGGTGTTGCCGTAGTTCAGCGAGCCCCCGCCGACGCCCGCTCCCGCCATGACCATGACCTTGCCGAGCACATGGACGCGCTGGACTCCGTAGAGGCCGAGCGCCGGGGCCCACAGGTAGTCGCGCACGTGCCAGGAGTTCTTGGGCAGGCTCTGCGGGGTGAAGCGGCGGCCCGCCTCGAGGACGGCGACCTTGTACCCCTTTTCCGTCAGCCGGAGTGCGGAGACCGAGCCTCCGAATCCGGATCCCACGATGACGACGTCATAGTCGTACGGCATTGCACGCATCTCCTCGAAAATCGGTGGCTCAGCGGAGGCGCAGAGCCTTCATCACGCCCAGGACGCCGCTCATCAGCGCCGCGTAGCGCTCGTCGTCCATCCCAGGAGCGGGCCCGAGCGGCATCAGACGTTGGGTGGCGACCGTCTGCGCTTCGGTGTACTTGACGATGCCCTCCGCGCCGTTGCGGCGCCCGAGCCCTGAATCGCCCATTCCGCCGTGCGGCGCCTGGACACTGCCGTATGCGGCCGCGTAGCCCTCGTTGACGTTGACGGACCCGGTGCGAAGGCGCCCCGCGATGCGACCTCCGCGACGCGCGTCCCTGGTCCAGACGCTGGAGTTGAGTCCGTACGGGGTGGCGTTGGCGAGCTCGACGGCCTCGTCCTCGTCGGCGAACCGGTGGACGGACACGACAGGGCCGAACGTCTCCTCGGCGAACGCGGCCATGGGGGCCTGCACCCCTTCCAGCAGGGTCGGCTCATAGAAGTAGGGCCCCACGTCCGGGCGATGACGGCCGCCCGTCAGCACGGTCGCGCCCTTGGAGACGGCCTCCTCCACATGCCGCGTCACGGTCTCCAGCTGCCGGGGCCCGGCCAGCGAGCCCATCCCGGCCCCGTAGTCGAGTCCCGCACCCAGGCTCAGCGCCCGGGTGCGGGCCACGAAGCGCTCAAGGAACGCGTCCGCGACGGACGCGTGGAGGTAGAGCCGCTCCACGGACTCGCACAGCTGTCCGGCGGAGGTGAAGCAGGCCCTGATCGCCCCCTCGGCGGCCCGGTCGAGGTCGGCGTCCGCGAGGACGAGCAGGGCGTTCTTGCCGCCGAGTTCGAGGGACGCCCCGACCAGCCGGCCGGCGGCCTGCCGCGCGACCGTCCGCCCGGTCCCGGTGGATCCGGTGAAGGTGACGTGGTCGGCGGAGGCGACCACGGCGGCGCCGACGACCGGGCCCTCCCCGATCACGATCTGCCAGACGTCCTCGGGCAGCCCCGCCTCCACCAGCAGCTCGCGCGCCCACAGCACGGTCAGCGCGGCCTGGGTGTCCGGCTTGGTCACGATCGCGTTCCCCGCGGTGAAGGCGGGCAGCGCGTCTCCGACGGCGAGGGCGAGCGGGTAGTTCCAGGGCACGATCTGGCCGACGACCCCCTTGGGCCGACGCGACTCGACCACGTGCGTCAGCATCGGAACCACGCCGCGGTGGCGGCGGGGCCGCAGGTAGGAGGCGGCGCGGCGGCCGTAGTGGCGGGCGGTGCCGAGCGCCCCCTGGATCTCCTCGTGCGCGTGCAGGCGGGTCTTGCCGGTCTCCGCCTGGATCAGGTCGAGCGCCTCGGCCTGCCTGCGCAGGACGAGGTCATGAAACCGCAGCAGCACCGCGGCTCTGTGCCGGACGGGGACCCGCGCCCACGTCCGCTGAGCCCTGCGCGCCCGCTCGAACGCGGCGGAGACGTCCGCGGGGCCGGACTCGGGCAGTTCGGCGAGCGGGTCCCCGGTCAGCGGGGTGCGGCTGACGGTCCGGCCGGAGCCGGGGACGCCCCGGGCGAGCCGCGCCACCAGGGCGGGGGTGACGATGTCGACGGGCGTCCGGGAGCCCGGAGGGGCCACCGGGTTGCCGTCGGCGGGGCGTTCCGTCATGCGGGTACTTCCTTGTCCGAGAGCCGGGCCGCCTTCGTTCCGCCGGGGACGCGGGGCGACGTGGACACGATGCTGGGCTCGGGGAACGGGAAAGTCATTGGTCGCCCCGGCCAAACCTGGGACGGCGCCTGTACCGCGCGTACAGCCGATCGTCCCGGCCCACGGGTGCGTACGTCATTCGTCGTAGGGCCGGTCGGCCGAAAGGCCGGTCAAGCGGAGTCATATGAGCGTTACCGAGCGACGGGGCACCGGCCTAGCGTCGGTTCATCGCGAACCCATCACCCCACCCCGTAGAGCGAGGGATCCATGGACCACACGGTCAGCGGCATGCGCACGGCCCCAGAGGGATACGCCTGGAGCCGGTTCGGCCAGCCCGAGTACACCGACTGGCTGGATGAGAGCCTTTCGTGGAAGAACACCTGTTACATCGGGGACTGGTCGTTCCTGTGGCAGCACCGGATCACGGGCCCGGACGCGCTCACCATGCTCGGCGACATCACGGTCAACAGCTTCGCGAACTTCCAGATCGGCCAGTCGAAGCACGCCATCCACACGAACAAGGACGGCAAGGTCATCCACGAGGGGATCCTGACGCGTTTCGGCGACGAGGAGTTCATGCTGCACGGCCGCGGCGGCTTCTGGGTCGACCACTACCTGAAGCAGACCGACTACGACGCCAAGGTCGAGCGGGACGACTGGTTCATCCTCCAGGTCTCCGGTCCCGGCGCGGTCCAGGTGCTGGAGCGGGTCTCGGGCCAGTCCCACCTGCGCGACACCAGGTTCATGTGGGTGAACACCGTGAACATCGCCGGATACGAGGTCTGGGCGCTGCGCCAGGGCATGGCCGGCGAGATCGGCTTCGAACTGCAGGGGCCGATGGCCGCCAAGCAGGAGGTCTACGACGCGATCGTCGAGGCCGGGCAGGAGTTCGGGATCCGCAAGCTGGGCGCCCGCACCACGATGATCAACCATCTGGAGGCGTGCTTCCCGACCATCGCCACCGACTACATCCCGGCGATCTTCGACGAGGACATGGCGGGATACCGGAAGGTCTTCACCGCCTCGATGCCGGCGTTCGCGCAGCCCGCCTACATCGCCGGCTCCTACGACGGGGCCGAGATCAGCGAGTACTACCGCAGTCCCGTCGAGCTGGGCTGGGCCCGCAACATCAACTTCGACCACGACTTCCTCGGCCGCGCGGCGCTGGAGGCCGAGAAGGCCGCTCCCCGCCGCGTCATGCGGACGCTGGTGTGGAACGGCGACGACGTCGTGGACGTCTTCGCCTCGCTGTTCGCCCAGGGGGAGCACTACCCGTTCATGGACATGCCCCGCGACCAGCGCGGCTTCATGTGGGCGGACAAGGTGACCGTAGGCGGCACCGTCGTCGGGGTCGCGACCTCTCGCGGCTACAGCTACTACTACCGGCAGATGCTGTCCCTGTGCCCGATCGACGTCGCGCACAGCGAACCGGGCACCGAGGTGACGGTGCACTGGGGCGCGCCCGGCGGACCGCAGAAGGAGATCAGGGCGACCGTCGCCCCCGCCCCCTACAAGCCCGACCGGCGTCGCGCGGACCTGCACCAGGCATGACGGGAGACCAGACCGTGCCCAGCACCTTCATTCTCAAGTTCTCCTGTGCGGACACGCCCGGGATCGTCAGCCGGGTCACCACCGGCCTCGTCCGGATCGGCGGCAACATCCAGGAGGCCAGTCACTTCAACGACTCGCTCTCTGGCCGGTTCTTCTGCCGCATCGCGTTCGAGGTGCCGGTCGGAGTGACCGAGACCGTCGTGGCGGAGAACGTCTCGGCGAGCCTCACCCCGCTGGACGCCGCGTGGTCGGTGCGCCGGGCGAACCAGCGGATGCGGGTCCTCATCATGGCCTCGAAGCTCGACCACTGCCTCGCCGACCTGCTCTACCGGTGGCGGATCGGCGAGCTGGACATGGACGTCGCGGGCCTGGTGTCCAACCACCCGCGCGAGGTCTACCGGAACGTCGACCTCGGCGACATCCCCTTCCACCACCTGCCGGTCACCAGGGAGACCAAGCCCGAGCAGGAGGCCAAACTGCTCGCGCTCGTCGACGAGTACCAGGTGGACCTCGTCGTCCTCGCCCGCTACATGCAGATCCTGTCGGACGGCCTGTCGGCCGCGCTGGAAGGCCGGTGCATCAACATCCACCACTCGTTCCTGCCGGGGTTCAAGGGCGCCAAGCCCTACCACCAGGCCTACGAGCGGGGCGTGAAGCTGATCGGCGCCACCGCGCACTACGTGACCGGTGATCTGGACGAGGGCCCGATCATTGCCCAGGACGTCGAGCCGGTGACCCATCGGGACACGCCGGACGCGCTGGTCCGCAAAGGCCGGGACATCGAACGGCGGGTGCTGGCCAGGGCCGTGCGCTACCACCTGGACAGCCGGGTGCTCCTCAACGGCCGCACGACCGTGGTCTTCCCGGACTGACCGTTCCTCGGCGTCCTGGGCCGCTCCGGCACCCCTGCGCACGGGAGCGGCCAGAAGCACCGATCCGGTGCCCGTCCTCGGACGGGCACCGGATCCCGTCGTGGTGTGCAAGGTCAGCGCTCGGCGAGCGACCTCTCCGCGGCCTCGACGACGTTGGTCATGAGCATCGCCCGGGTCATGGGGCCGACTCCCCCGGGCATCGGCGCGAGCATCCGCGCAGTGCCCGCCACGTCCGGGGCCACATCGCCGACGATGCCGGCCTCGGTCCGGGTGATGCCGACGTCGAGGACGATCGCGCCGGGCCGCACATCATCGGCGCGGACCAGCGCGGCGGCGCCGGCCGCCGCGATGACGATGTCCGCCCGCCTGATGTGGGCGGACATGTCGCGTGTCTCCGCATGGCACATCGTCACCGTCGCGCTCTCGGTGTGCCGGGTGAGCAGCAGCGCGAGCGGCCGGCCCACCGTCACGCCGCAACCGACGATGACGATGTCGGCTCCGGTCAGCGGAACGCAGTACCGGCGGAGCAGTTCGACGATGCCCCGGGGGGTGCAGGGCAGCGGTCCGGGCGCGTCGATGACGAGGCGGCCCAGGTTCGTCGGATGCAGGCCGTCGGCGTCCTTCTCGGGGTCGACGCTCTCCAGCACCTGCCCGCGGTCGATGCCCGCGGGAAGGGGCAGCTGGACGATGAGCCCGGTACAGGCCGGGTCGGCGTTGAGCCGGGAGATCGCCGAGAGGACGTCGCCCTGCGAGGCGGACCCGGGCAGGTCGACCCGAAGGGACCGGATGCCGATCTGTTCGCAGTCCCGGTGCTTTCCGGCGACGTAGGAGACGCTGCCCGGATCGTCGCCCACCAGCACGGTGCCGAGGCCGGGACGCGATCCCCGGCCGGCCAGCGCCGCCACCCGTTCCTTGAGCTCCTCCCGGATCATGAGGGCGGTGCCCCTGCCATCGAGCAGGTGCGCGGTGGCCGGTGGCGCCGGGTTGATCATCATGGTGCCCATGAGAGCGGCCTTTCTGCAGGTAGATTGGTCGGGCACGGTGGTGCGGCCGCTGTTCATCGAGGTGCCGTCCACCGCGGAGGCACCCTGCGAGTGCCGCCCGGTCCGACGGTAGGGACGACCCCCCGTCCCGGGCATCGGGCGGATGACGTGACAGGCACGCGGATCACGGAGTGCGAGGTGGCGACAATTGACGTATGAGCCCGAGGACCCCGGCGAGGCCGTGCCGTCGCGCCTCTGGGAGATCGCGCTCGGCGGGCTGCCCGCCGGGATCGCGCTCGTGGACTCCTCCGGGAGGATCCAGTGGATCAACCCGGCGGGCGCGGCCATCATGGGCCGGGCGGCAGGGGACCTGGCCGGAGCCATCGCCCCGTTCCGCCTCATCCGGCGCTCCGCGGAGAACGAAATGCCCTCGGAGACCGGTGAGAGCGTGTGCGCCTGGTCCGCCGGGCCTCAGGACGAGCGTTGGCTCGGCTACCAGGAGGGCGCGCGGGTGCGCCTGGGCGGTGAAGGAACACTGGTCGTCTTCCGGGACGTCACCGAGCAGCAGACCCAGCACCGGAGGGTCGCCGCGCTGGCGAGGACCGCCGCCGGCATGGCCTCGAACGGCTCTCTGGAAGAGGTCCTCGGCGCGATGGCCGCGGAGGTCCAGGTGTCCCCGGGCGTGGCGGGCACCCAGATCATGACGTTCGCCCCCGGAGGCGACCGGCTGCAGCTCATGGGATCCGCCGGGTTCGCCCAGGTGGAGCCGTTCTTCGAACTGCTCATGGCCTCACGGGACCGCGGGGCCGACCTGGCCACTCTCCGCAGCATGGGCGAGCGGCGGCAGTGCGTCCTTCCCGGGCGCAAGGCCGAGATGCTGGCCGATCCGCGCTGGGAGCCGATGCACGACTACGTCTCCCAGCTCGCATGGGAGGACTTCGTCAGCACGCCTCTGATCTCACGGGACAAGCCGCTGGGAGCCCTCAACGTCTACCTGGCGCGCGGCTGCCCGGCGAACCCCGCCATCCTGGAGTTCCTCGAAGCGATGGCCGAGCAGGCCGCGCTGGCGGTCGACTACGCGACGCTCATCGACCAGGAGCGCGTATCGGTCCGCCGAGAGGAGCGCAAACGGCTCGGCCGGGAACTGCACGACTCCGTGGTCCAGCACGTGTTCTCCATCGGGATGCAGGCCAAGGCCCTCTCGGGCATGGGGAAGCGGCTCTCCGATCCGCTCGCCGAACGGGTGCGGGCAGCCGCCGCGGAAGTGACCGGCCTGGTCGACGCCGTCCAACGCGACCTGCGCGGCGTCGTGCTCGCCCTTCAGCCATCGGTGCCGGCCGAACTGGGACTCAGCACGGCCCTCCACACCCTGGTCAAGGGCATCGAGCGCCGCCACGACGTCAGTGTCGACCTGGCCGTGGATCCTCTCGTCGAGACGATGAGCACGCCGGCGTTCGTCGAGGACGTCTACCAGATCGTCAGCGAGGCACTGCACAACGCGGTCAAGCACGCCGCGCCATCAGAAGTGGGCGTCGACGTCGGCTTCGACCGGAGCGCCGGCGTCGTGTGGATCGATGTCGTGGACGACGGGCACGGAGCGGCGGCCGACTCCGCCGGGCCGAGCGGCTTCGGCCTCATCTCCATGCGCGACCGGGCGGGCAGATGGGGAGGCTCCGTCACGATCGCGCCAGAGCGGGAGCACAAGGGAACCCGAGTCAGGGCGGAACTCCGGATCCAGCACGGTGGCGTCCCGGACCCGCAGGAGGGAACCGCGTGAACGAGCAGTCCAGGGACATCACGGTCTTCGTCGTCGACGACCACACGGTGGTGCGCCGCGGGATCGCGAGCTTCCTGGAGTTCGCCGACGACATCAGGCTCGTCGGCGAGGCCGCCGACGGGAGGCAGGCGATGGAGCGGCTCGCCGAGCTGCACGTGCGCGCCCGGCTTCCCGAAGTGGTCCTTCTGGACCTGCAGATGCCCAAGATGGACGGGATCCAGACCACCGCCGCGATCGCGGAGCGGTACCCGGGCGTGCGGACCATCATCCTCACCAGCTACTCCGAGATCGAGCGCGTCCAGGCCGCCCTGGCCCTCGGCGCGAGCGGATACGTGCTCAAGGACGCTTCCCCGGACGAACTCGAGGAGGCGATCAGAGCCTCCCAACGCGACGAGGTCTTCCTGGACCCGGCCGTCGCTCGGCAGCTCACCCAACGGCTCGTCGCCCCCACCCACGGCCTGGCGTCGCTCAGCACCCGGGAACGCGAGGTCCTCGTCCTCGTCGCGAAGGGCCTGTCGAACCGCGCCATCGCCGACCATCTGTCCATCAGCGAGCGCACCGCCCGTACCCACGTCAGCAACGTTCTGTCGAAACTGAACCTCGACTCCCGCACCCAAGCGGCCCTGGTCGCCATCCGTGAGGGCCTCGTCAAGCCCTAGCCACATTCGACCACCGGGACCAGACGGCTCGCCGGCGTTCCGCATCAAGGCCGCAGCGACCACCAGGAATCACAGGCCGAGTATTTCGCGAGCCTGGTGCCCCGCGCGGGCGGGCGAACTCCGGGCGGTCGCCTCCGCTCGGGATCCGGGTGGTATCGAGCAGATCACCGCGGACCTCATCACCCGAATGGCCGACGGCCGCGAAGCCGACCTCGTCTCCGACTTCGCCGTCCCACCCGCGCGCGCACCGCCCTGCGCATCTGGTCGGAAGACCTCCTCCTGCACGGCGACCCCCACCACCGTGACACCGCCTACATGACCGACCTCGTCACCGAGCGCAAGACCACCCGCGCCGACGACCTCCTGAGCGCCCTGCCACACCGGAACGGCCGATCCCTCTCCGACCGATGACGAACCGGCGTCCCCGGCATCCCTCCGCGTGATCGCCGACCACAAGCAACGGTCACCCTCATCGCCAACGCCGCCATCCGCTTCACCCACGAATCCGTCACCTACGCGGACACCGAAATCCCCACCGACCAAGCCATCATGATCCCCCGAGCCGCAGCCAACCGAGACCCGAGCACCTTCCCCCCACCCAGCCCCCCTCCACCCTCCTCTGGCGCCGAAGCCGCCAAATGCGCCCCCCAACCCTCCCGTCCTCCTCTACCCCCGCAGCCAGCCAACCCATAAACCCCACACCAGTCGGCCCCCAACAAGCCTGCACGACGTCCTACGAAGACACCACCGAGATAACGAGCGAACACATAGCCCCCCGATCCCAACCTGACCAAGCTCTACACTGCCCTCAAACCTCCATACCCGGAACATCCACCGAACTCCAGACCCACCCACCAGACGCTTGCAGCTATCGATACTAGGAAATTCCGACTAACTAAATTCGGCGCGTCCGACGCACAAACCCCCAGGTCAGCAAGCCTCGACCCCGCACCCGCGGGAATGCTCCGACCCGTGCGGAGGTCTACCTCGTGCGCCGAGGCTCGACCCCGCACCCGCGGGGATGCTCCGATGTGGCGCGCGCCGGCCCGGGCCCGCAAGCCCTCGACCCCGCACCCGCGGGGATGCTCCTGTCAGCATTCGTGTCGTTCCGCACCGCACCGGGTCGGCCCCGCGCCAGCGGGGATGCTCCTGTCAGCATTCGTGTCGTTCCGCACCGCACCGGGTCGGCCCCGCGCCAGCGGGGACGCTCCGCAGTCGTCCAAGACGACCTGGCAGTGGGACCTGTCGGCCCCGCGCCCGCGGGGATGCTCCGGGCTACGGGGAGAGCCTCGGGGAGGTCGGCGACTCGGCCCCGCACCCGCGGGGATGCTCCGTTCTCCCCGAGTTCCTTGGTCAGGAACGAACGGTCGGCCCCGCGCCCGCGGATGCTCCCGAGGCCAGTCACTTCACCTGCGGCCCGTCCGTGTCGGCCCCGCGCCCGCGGGGATGCTCCGATCCTTCACCCCGACTGGGACGACGTGCGCGTGTCGGCCCCGCGCCCGCGGGGATGCTCCCTGCGCCCATGGCACCCGTTCCACCTCCGGCGGGTCGGCCCCGCACCCGCGGGGATGCTCCGCGCCTACCCATCCACGAGCGGGTCACCATCGGGTCGGCCCCGCGCCCGTGGGGATGCTCCGTTCCAGATTGAGGCGGCTTGCTCCTCGAACCCGTCGGCCCCGCGCCCGTGGGGATGCTTCGGGTGCCGAGGCGCTGTGCACGCGGCTCTGCCCTGCCGGCCGACTCGTCCACCTCGTCCAGGTGGTGTTGTTGCACCGCGCCCTCGGCCACGAGCGCGTGGTCGCGGGGATCGCTGCGGCGCTTGGGGGCGGCGCGCTGTTCGCCGACGTGGTCGCGGTCGAAGCCCGCAAAGCCGTCCAGACCGACCCGCAGGCCGATCCGCACCGGACAGTGGTCGCAGTCCGGGTTGCTGAGCTGCCTGACGACCTCGTCTCCTTCACCCGTAGGGAGCCCGGCAGCCTGCCAGCCGGCACGCGGCTGCTGCCCTTGGTGAGCGCCTATGACCAGCTACTGCGCCGCACCAGTCCGGCACAGGCGGGAGAATTCCGATGAGCAGCTCCTACCTCCAGTCGTCGCGGCTGACTCGTCGGCGTGGCCTCATGGAGCCCGCCGCCGAAGCCGCGAGCGACCAGGCCTGCCGGACGCTGCGGCTGCCGGCCTTGCGCCAGTAGTTCGTCGTCATCGTCATGGCCGGCTGTGGCCTGACGAGTTCCCCGGTCAATGGCCTGCTCGAACGCCGCCGCCCCTTCTCCCTCCGGCGTACTCCGCCTCATCATCCTTCTCGAAACCGCCGTTCCCCTGGCCTTCACCGTCCTTCTCGGTACCGTCCTCGCCTCGATCCCCGTTCTCGCTTGCTCGATCGCCGCAGGCCGCCCGTACCCGTCCCGGACCTGGATTTCGCCCTGGCGCTCGGCGGCGGTCTCCTGGTGGACCTGGCCCCCGTTGACGGACATCATCACCCGCCACAACGCCATCCGTTACGAGTGGCTGTGAGGCGCGAGCGGCCCCGGCCCGCTCCCGGGGCCGGGGGTCGCGTCGTGGTGGTCAGGGGGCGCCCCATGCCGCTCTGGGCGCATACAGCTGTCCGAGACCGGGCCTGGCTTCGCTTCCCGCACGGGACTAGGGTTCCCTTCGGGGCCCAAAGCCGATAGAAGGCGGAATCATCGTGTTCTGGCCAGATGATCGGACGCTCCAGAATCAGTCCTGGTGGTCCCAGGCGGCGTGGGACGACGGGCCGACCTACGGTGCGCTGCTCACGGCCGTGCGCCCGGCGATCCGGGCCGCGCTGCTGCTGGGCCACGATGTCGGCGCCGTCGCCTTCGGCGCAGGCGCCGGAGTCTCCCAGGCCGACGAGTGGCGGGTGGTGCGGCGCGACACGCTCGAACTGGTCTCCGCCATCGACGTGTCGCCGGACAAGCGGGCCGCTGGGCCCAGCGTGTGGCTGGAGGCCGCACCCGCCGTGGACCTGACCGAGCTGCTCGCCGGGCCGTACGGCATCGACTTCGACTTCGGCGTGTTCGGCAGCGACGACCACACCCGAGACGGCACGGTCCCGTCGGCGATCACCACCGCGGTCGCCGACGTCGTCGAGCGCGCGGTGCAGGCGCTCGCGCCGACGATTCCCTCGCGCAGGGACTGGGAGGCCGCCGACAGGCTCCTGCCCAGACAGGCCGGTGGCGGCCTGCTGTGGATCCTGGACCCGGCACGGTGGTACGAGCTCGCGACGGCCACCGACGGGGACCTGCTGCCCCCCGCCGCCAAGGAGGTCGTCCAGGTCGTCGAGGAGCTGGTCGAGGCGCGGGAGGACTTCCTGCGCGGGCAGCTCCTGGCCGACCGGGCGCTGCACGTGCCCGCGTCGGGGCCGGGCCCGGCGAACCTGCGCTTCTTGCTCGGCCGCGAGCGCTTCTGGCCGGGCCGCGCCCACGCCCGCTTCTGGGAGGCCCTGTTCGCCGAGCTCCAGGCGCGGGGCGAGGCGGACCGCCTGTGGGAGCGGCAGCGCCGCGTGTTCACTGCCGACGACGCGCCGACCTGGCTCGACGTGCTGACCGAGCTGCTGCGCCTCGGCGTGGTCAGAGGCGGCCGGCTGTCCACGCCGGGCGATCCGCCGAGCCCGCTGGCGGCGAACGCGCCGACCGGCGACCCGGACAAGAAGGTCACGCTCACCGTGTGGGGCCACGCGACGATCACCCTGTTCCGCGAGACCGTGTTCGCGGACCCCTCGGACGAGCACTCGAACGAGGGGCTGACCGGGAGCGTGGCCTGGGACTACGCGCCAGGTGCCGCGCAGGTGAAACCGGCGGTGATCGTGGTCGCGGGCCGCGGCGTGGCCATCGAGCACACCATCGGCGATCTCGACCAGCGGCCGTGGACGCTGGAGGTCTACCGGGTCCAGGACGACCGGCTCGTGCCACGCCTCGGCGCCCAGATCGACACGACGGCCCTGCTGGCCACCAGCCTGATCGAGCCGCAGCCGAACGAGTGCGTGTTCGACCCTGCCGACGTTGTCCCGCCGGACACGACGCTGTTCCCGCAGGTCATGGTGAAGCCCAAGCCCGACGGGGTCACGCTCGTCTACCCGGTCTCCCAGGGGGTGATCCCCGACGAGCCGTTCGCGCCGGAGGGCACCCCGGTCGTCCCCTGCGTGATCGAGCTGACCGTGAACCCGCTGTCGGGGATCGACGCCTACGCGCTGGACGTGCACTACTACACCGACCTGCACATGAACATCCCCGAGAACGAGATCTTCGAGGGCGGGGCGCATGTCAGCGTCTGGACCACCGGCGACGTCCGCATCGCCTCGTTCCCGAGCGGCAACCGCGACGGCCCGGCGGCCGGCAACCCCTCCGGCGTCACGCGCACCGTCGCCACCGGTCACCTGTTCATCGCCGAATACTGGGGGGCGGAGCCGGTGGGGCCGGGGCTGAACGAGCCCAGCCCGCTGCCCCGGCCGTGGAGCACGGAGCTGCCCACCACACGCTGGGCCGACCTGTTCCCGCCGTCCATCCTGGAGCAGGCGCTGCAGGTGGTGTGGGAGGAGCTGGTCCTGCAGCAGATCCAGGACCTGTTCGAGCCGTTCCGGGAGGACCCGTTCGCGGACGAGGACACCCCGCACCTGGCCTACGACCACGACACGAGGATGGGCACCTGGCGCGACCCGGACTCCGGCGTGCACTGGGTGCTGACCCCGAAAACCCACCGCCACGACGACTTCGGCGCGATGGACGGCCTGTTCTTCGACCTCGCCGACGTGCTGGTGGGGTTCATGCCCTTCGTCGGAGACGCCGCCGACCTCGGCGAGCTGGTCTACGCCTGGCAGACGGGCCGTGACCGCTGGGGCCGCCCGGTCACCGACTTCCAGCTCGCGCTCATGATGATCGGCTCGGCCCTGCCGTTCGTGTCCAGCGGCTTCGTGCGCGGGGCCGGCGAGATCCTGCGCCGCCTGCCCGAGGCGCCGCCGGGCGCGTCGTCGCTCCGGTTGTTCACGCCATCGGGCTGGGCCGACGACTTCCCCGTCGCCGAGGCGGAGGCCGCCCTGGCCCAGCCGAGCGTCCTGCGGGACGCGGGCGTGGCCTCGGGCTCCAAGCGCCGGGCCCGGGATGCGGAGAACCTGGTCAAGGCCCTGGCCGCCGATGGCGCCGACGAGGCCACGTCCGCGATCACGTCGTTCGCGAGCAGGCTCATCGACGAGACGCAGGACGGCTGGCTCACGGTCGACGACCTGGTCAGCGACGACGGCGGGGGGTTCGCCATCGCCTCGCTGCAGACGTCGTACACCCGCTTCCTGCGCAACAACCCGGGCATCGGACCGGTCGAGTGGCTGGAGGCCGTCGATGGCTAGCGGCGCCAAGGTGGTACGCGCTGTGGCCAAAGGCGCCGGGAGGAAGGCCAAGAAGGCCACGTGGACCGCGATCCGTTTCCACGCCCAGACGCGGCCCCGGATCGACGGTCCCGGCAACCCCGGCAAGGTCGTCGGCACCTTCACCGACGAGGAGGTCCTGAACGAGGTCGATGCCATCGCCAGGACTCGCCTGAACGACGTGACGGTCAGCGTCGGCGGCGGCGCGCTGCCGGTCACCGAGGCCCTGTGGCTGGCGGGGATCCGCGAGCACCAGACCGACT
The DNA here is from genome assembly GCF_003751225.1 of Actinocorallia herbida. Classification (NCBI taxonomy): domain Bacteria; kingdom Bacillati; phylum Actinomycetota; class Actinomycetes; order Streptosporangiales; family Thermomonosporaceae; genus Actinocorallia; species Actinocorallia herbida. Next base: position 5,635,156 of record NZ_RJKE01000001.1, on the reverse strand, counting down.
GGCTGCTCATGGCCGTCGACGAGATCCTGCGGGAGGCCGGACGGCTGCAGCGGTCGGACCCGTACGGGCTGCTGATCGGCGAGGACTTCGTCGGGAGCGCCAGGGTGAGGCTATCGGCCAAGGAATGGACCCTGCGCATCGTCGAGGCGGTGGTGACCGCCCACGGCCAGGTGGCCGCGCACGGCCTGGACCCGTCGATGCTGCTGGAGAACCCGCTCCGCGCCGCCATGGTGGCCTTCACGCGCAAGCACGTCCGCTGGAACGGGCAGGAGCAGGGCCCCGTCTACGAGCTCATCCAGTCCGTCACCATGAGCGGGCTCCGCTTCGTCGCCGGCGAGCCCGTCCACCAGGTCAGGCTGCTCAAGCTCGACCCGAGGCAGGGGCCCGCCGACGGCTTCGACTCGTTCCTGCCCCACCCCCAGCTGTGGGTGTCGCAGCAGGCGAAGGCCTACAGCACGCCGCGAAAGCACCTTTCCGGCGGCGTCAGCGTGTCCAAGTCCGGCGGCGTCCGGACCGTCTCGGGTCCAGACGCGCTGAAGCAGATCGTCTCGGACGGCATCCGCACCCGGCACACGGACCACTGGGCGCCCGTCCACCCCATCGACCCGTTTCCAGGCGTCGGGAGGCCGACCGACACCACCCTGTGGCGCCCGGTCTCGCCGCTCACCATCGTCACCATCAGCACCCGCCACGTGACGGACTTCACCATCGGGGCGATCACCGGCGGCCTCGGGCGCGCCACCCACCTGGACCTGGACCTGAACACGGCGATGTCCAAGGAGGTGAGGGACCAGCTGGAGCAGATCGCCAAGACCCGGTCCATCCCGCGGTACGAGAAGGTCGCGCTCATCCGCGGCAGGGTGGCCGAGTGGCTCGACGCCTCGATCCCGGATCTCGAGGCCGAAATGCTGGAGTCGTTGGCGGGCAAGAACATCCGCGACGCCGTCGGGCGGACACCGCTGGTGCGCCTGTACGCCGGCCACCAGGTCGCTCGCCGGGATCAGATCTTCCGGGAGGCGGGCCTGATCGCGCCGGAGGAGCCATGAGCCTCGCCGAGGAGCTGGCGGCGCTGGTCGCGCCGCTGATCGACGCGCTCGCCGGCCCGGACGGGGCCGACGCGCTCCTGCGCGAGCTGGGCGTGGTCACGGCGCCCGCGGCTCCGCCGGCGGTGCCCGAGCAGCTCGCGGCCCTCGCCACGACCGCACAGACGACCGTCGATGCGCTGCTGGCGCTGGACGACGAGACCGTGCCCGCCGCCGAACGCACGGCCGGGCTGGTCACGAACCTGGCCGCCCTGGCGGACGCTTTCGCGGACCTGGCCGACTTGGACGAGTCGGCGGTGGCGGACCTGGCGGCGCCGTTCGACGCCCCGGCGCTGTGGTCGTTCCTGGCCGACGCCCTGCCCGGATACCTGCTCACCCGCTGGCTGCGTGATCGGCACGGCACGGCCTACGAGCTGATGCGCCTGGTCGGCGTCGTCAGCGCGGCGGACGGCGCGCCACCCGGCTTCGACCTGGACCGGCTCGCCGCCGCGCTCTCGGATGCGGCGCCCTGGGCCGAGGCCCTCGCCGATCCGGGGGCACTGGCCGGCCCGCTGCGCCGTCGGCTGGACGCGGGCGGGGTCACGGCCGCACCGCCCGCCTGGCCGGTGGGCGGACCCGAGGGCGAGGCGGAGGCGGAGGCGCCCGCGCCCGGTGGTGAGCGGGTGACCCTGTCGCTCCCGGGGAGCCGGCCGGGCGTGCTCGGCCTGACCGGCGCGTTCGAGGCGGTGGACACCGTGGACGGGCCCGGCCTCGCCATCACGGTCGAGGGACTGGACCGCGTCCCCGGCGGCATCGACCTGGGCGGCGGCTGGTCGGTCGCGGCCGACGGCGGGCCCGGGCCCGGCGGCGCCGTGCTCGGCGCCGGGTGGGCCGAGCCGCTCGACGGCGAGGCCGCACTGGACAGCGCCGCGGTGGAGCTGGCCGGGCGCCCGCCGGTGCCGTGGGCGCTGATCGGCGAGCCGGGCGCGACCCGCGTCGAGCTCGCCGCCCTCACCCTCGGGCTCGGCGGCGACTCGCTCATCTCGGCGCCGTCGGTCGTCTTCGAGGCCGGCACGGACGGGCTGCGGCTGGTCATCGTGCCAGGTGACGGCGACTCGTTCCTGGCCTCGCTGCTGGGCGGGGACATCGTCGTGGAGCTGGCGCTGAGCGGACGCTGGTCGTCGGCGGACGGGCTCGGCATCGACGGCGCCGCCGGCCTGACCGTGCGCATCGCCACCAGCATCACCCTGGGGCCGCTGACCATCTCCGGCCTCACCATCGCCCTGTCCGTCGGCGGTGGCGTGATCGCGTTGGTCTTCACCACCGAGATCGGCGGCCACGTCGGGCCGCTGTCCGCGTCGGTGCACGGGATGGGCCTGCGGGTCGAGCTGCTGGACGGGGACGCCGGCGGTCCCGGGACGATCCGGCTCGGCCCGGTCGGCCTGGCCTTCGGCTTCGAGCCGCCCGACGGGGCCTGCCTGAACCTCGAGCTGGAGACCGTCAAGGGCGGTGGCTGCCTGTTCTTCGACCGGGAGCCGGGCCGGTACGCCGGCGTCATCGAGCTGGAAATGCTCGGCGTCGGGATCTGCGCGATCGTCATCATCGACACCGAGGCGCTCCCCTCGGGCGAGTGGTCGATGTTCTTCGCCCTGTTCATCGACCTGCCGGCGATCCAGCTCGGCTTCGGGTTCGCCCTCACCGGCGTGGGCGGGCTGGCCGGGATCAACCGGGACCTCGACAGCGACGCGCTGGCCGCGGCGGTGCGCTCGGGCGGCATGGACACGGTGCTGTTCCCGGCGAACCCGGTCGAGGACGCCCCCCAGGTCATCGCCGAGCTGTCGGCGATCTTCCCGGCCGAGCAGGACCGCCACGTGTTCGGGCCGGTGGTCCGGCTCGCCTGGGGTACCCCGCCGCTGATCGAGGCGGAGCTCGGCATCGTGCTGTCGCTGCCCGACCCGATCACGATCGGCCTCATCGGGTCGGTGACCTCGATCCTGCCCAGCGCGGACACCGACCTGGTCGCCCTGAACCTGGATATCGGCGGTGGGATCGACGCGGCCGCGGGCACCTTGTGGATCGACGCCGAACTGCACGACTCCCACATCGTGTTCTTCGCGCTGACCGGTGGGATGGCCGTGCGCTCGGGCTTCGCCGGCCGGCCGTCGTTCTTGATGGCGCTCGGCGGCTTCCATCCGGGCTTCGACGCACCCGACGACTTTCCCGCTCTGGCACCGCTGTCGCTGGCCATCAGCGCGGCGCCCGTACTGGACATCGGCTTCTCGTGTTACCTGGCCATCACCTCCAACTCGGTCCAGTTCGGCTCGACGTTCCACCTGTCGGCCCAGGTCGCCGGCTTCGGCGTCGAGGGCGGTGCCTCCTTCGACGCGCTGGTCGAGTTCAGCCCGTTCCTCCTGTCGACCCGCCTGGGCTGGTACGTCGTGGTCAGGGCCGCGGGCGTCGACCTGGCCGGGGTCTGGCTGGAGGCGAGCGTCGAGGGACCGAACCCGTGGCTCGTCGTGGGCACCGCCTCGTTCAAGTTCCTCGGCTTCGAGGAGCACGTGCGCATCGACGAGCGCATCGGCTCCAGGCAGCCGGAGTCGGCCGTCGCCCCCGTCGAGCTGCTCGAGGAGCTCACCGCCGCCCTGGCCACCGAGGCCGCGTGGTCCACGGTGGCCGGTACCTCGCCCGGCGTTGTCGTCGCCGGCACCGAGCCGCGCCCGGACGAGTTGGTCGTCCTGCCCGACGGCGTCGTCACCGTCGCCCAGCGAGTCGTCCCGCTCGGCGTTCGCTTGGACAAGGCCGGGGACGCGCCCCTGGGCGTACACGACACGTTCACCGTCGAGCCGGGCGCCGCCGCGCTGACCGGCTCGGGCGCGGTACACGACTGGTTCGCGCCCGGTTACTTCTTCGAGCTGGCCGCCGGCGACCGGCTGTCGTCACCGTCCTTCGAACGCCTGCAGGCCGGGATCGAGTTCGGCGGCGGAGAGATCGTGGCCGGGACGGCACGGCCGGGCACGCTGGAGTTCGAGGAGATCCTGCGTGATCCCGAGCTGGGCGAGGACCGGGTCGACCTGGGCGTGGTGGACATGGCCGGGGACGTGCGCTCCGGCGTCCTGACCATGACCGCCGATGGCGATGCGACGCGCGGCGGGTTCCAGATCGCGGCCGACCCCGAACAGGCCACCATCCAGGGCCCGGCTTACGCGGTCGTCCACCGCGACACCGGCGCGGTCCAGGGCCGCGCCGCCACCTGGTCGGCCGCCCACCAGAGCGAGGTCGGGCGCCGAACCAGCACCGTCGTCGTGCCGAGCTGGGAGGCGCCGCCGTGACCGATCCCGCCGTGACTGATCCCGCCGTTAACGAGCCCGCCATCATCGCCCCGACCTTCCTGCCCTGGCTGCGCTCCGGCCTTGCCGCCCACCTCGATGTGCCCGCACAGGCCGGCCTCGCCCCCGCCGATACCGCGACCATCACGATCACCGTGCGGGCGCGCGGGACCGGGCCGGGCTCCGACACCGACCAGCCGGTGCCCGGCCCGGCCGTGCGGCTGCGTGGCCCGGGCGAGGTGATCGGCCTCGACCCGCGCCAGGTGCTGCGCCGCGACCCCGAGCCGGACACGACCGACGCCGAGCCCCACTACTTCGCCCACGTCGAGCTGGCCTCGCCCGATCTGCCCTGGCGCTTCACCCCGGCTTCGCCCGGGGACGGGCTGTTGCAGCCGTGGCTGGCCCTGGTCGTGGTCGCCGAACGCGACGGGGTGAGCCTGGAACCGGCCGTCTGGCCCGCGCGGGCGCCTGTGCTGCACGTCGAGAACGGACTGGCCGGCGAGCTGCCGGACCTGCGTCATTGCTGGGCCTGGGCACATGTGCAGGCCGACGTCGACCTGACCGGCGGGGTACCCGCCGCCCTGGCCGGGGCGCCCGAGGCGTTCCGGTCCAGGCTGCTGTGCCCACGCCGGCTCACTCCCGGCGGCTCGTGGCTGGCGTGCGTCGTGCCGACCTTCGAAACCGGCCGCCAGGCCGGGCTGGGTGAGGCCGTCACCGGTTCCGGGCCGGCCTGGGACACGGAGACCGATGACGCGGTACGGCTGCCGGTCTACGACTCGTGGCGCTTCTCCACCGGCCCTCGCGGCGACTTCGAGTCGCTGGTGCGCCGCCTGCGGCCACGCGAGCTGCCGGGCAGCGTCGGGCGCCGCGACCTGGACGTGAGCGACCCCGGCGGGGGCCTGCCGAGCGCCCCCGGGACGCTGCTCACCTACGAGGGCGCCCTGCTCGCCCCGGCAGGCGCGGCCCGCCGATGGCCCGCCGCCCACCGGACGCGCATGAAGGACGCGCTGCGCCGGGCGGTCAACAAGCGCCTGGCACCCGGCCCGCACCCGGCACCGTACGACGCCCTGGTCCATGACCCGGTCGTCGGTCCGCCCGCGTACGGGGCGCCGCAGGCCAAGCGGCGTGCCGTGCCGGCCGACGGTGCGGAGCCGGTATGGCTCGGGCAGCTCAACACCGAGCCGCAGCACCGCTCGGTGGCCGGGCTCGGCGCCGAGGTCGTGCGGGCCGACCAGGAGGCGCTGATAGCCGCGGCCTGGCGCCACGCGGCGAAGATGCGGGCGGTGAACCGCACGCTCGGCCGGGCCCGGCTGGCCTGGGAGCTGGGCCGCAAAGCCGAGCCCCGCTTCCAGACCTTCGACGACGCCCGGATCCTTCAGGTGGCGGGGCCCGCCATGGCCCGGCTCACCCACCCGACCTCAGGCACCGTCAGGGGGGCCGTGGCCGCGTCCGCGCTACCCGACGGGCTGGTCTGCGGCGCGTTCCGGCGCCAGACCCGGACCGTACGCGGCTTCACGGTCTCCGGCCTGGGCACGGGAACGCGCCTGCCTGCGACGGCCGCCGTCACCGCCGCCGCTCTCGCCGCACCGATCGAGTTCGCGTCGGCGTGGCGCACCGTGCACACGGCGTTCGGCACCGAAGTGGACGAGCCGCCACCCGATCTCGGCCCGCTGGTCCCCGCAGCGGCCGAGCGCAGGGCGATGATCCGGGCCGCCCGGCGCGACCGCCGGGTCACGCCGGTCCGGCGCCGGGCCCGTGCCATCGATCCCGACCCGGACCCGGGCCCTATCCGGCTGCCCGACGTCGGCGGCGGCGTGCCCGTCGCCACCCTGGTGCCGTACGTACGGGCGGGGCTGGACCCGGCGGGGACGGTCAAGGCGATGGTGGAGACACGCGTCCTGGGCCTGAGCGCGGACCGCACCCACGACGTGCCGCCGCGCGCACGCGCGCACCCGGCCTTCACGACCCCGATGTCGCAGCGGCTGATCGCGCTGTCGGCCGAATACCTGGTCCCGGGGATCGGCGTGATCCCGGACGACACGCTCGGGCTGCTGGAGGTCAACGAGCCGTTCGTGGAGGCGTTCCTGGCCGGGCTCAACCACGAGCTGGGCCGCGAGTTCCTGTGGCGCGAGTACCCCGCTCGCCCCGGCGCCACCTGGGCACGGCGGTTCTGGGACACCGGACCGGGCGGGCCGGCCGACATCCCGCCGATCGGGACCTGGGCGCCGGCCACCTCGCTCGGCGGGCACCGGCCGGAAGAGGCGGGAGGAGCCGGCCTGGTCCTGCTGTTCAAGGGCGCCCTGCCCCGCCGCTACCCGGACCTGCGCGTGTACGCGGTTCAGGCCGTCTGGCGCAACGGCAGGCGCAGGGAGAACAAGAAACACGGCGAGGTCCGCCTGCCCGTGATGGCCGGGCGGCTGGAGAGCGATACCCGCTTCTGGGGGTTCGCCCTCGACGAGGAGGACGCACGCGGCAGCACGGATCCCGACGACGCCCGCCCCGGCTGGTTCTTCGTCCTCGAGCAGCAGCCGGGCCGCACCCGCTTCGGGCTCGACGCGCCCGTCGCGCGTTTCCGGGAGGAACTGCCACCGGCGTCCTGGGCGGATCTGTCCTGGTCGCATCTGGCCCCCAAGGGCGACGATCCATTGCCGTCGTTCGCGGACCCGACCGGGCCGTCCTGGCTGGCCGACGGCGTGAGGCGGCCGGGCAACGGCGGCGAGGACGCCTGGGGCGAGGACGCCGCCGCGATGGCCCGCATCACCCTCCAGCGCCCGATCCGCATGCTGGTCCACGCCGACTCGATGCTCCCACCGCCGCGCCGGCCCACCCCTTTCGCCCGGAGCGGACGATGACCCCCGCCGAGAACCGCACCGACCGACCGGCCGCGACAGGTTCCGGCCGCGGCACGCCGATCGGGATCCGCCCCGGGCCTCGCGGGCCTTTCGGACCCACCGGGCCTGACACGCCCGGGCCGTTCGACCTGGACGTCCCGGACGGGATCCTGGAGCAGCTACCGTTCGCCGCGCTTGACCACGACCTGCCGCTGCTGCTTCTGCCGGTACGGCTGGAGACCCGTTACCGACTCGGCCTCGACCCGCCCGAGCTGCGCATCCGGATCCTCCCCGACCAGGTCAGCATCAACGCGGACACCCCCGCGCCCGGTCGCGTCGAGCGGGAACTGGCCATCGAGTTCTGGCATGCCCGGCTCGCCGCCCAGGACGACGCCGGCCGCCAGGCGGCCTGGCGCACGTTCGCCCGCCGCGTCGGCACCCGGCGGGCCGGATGGCTGGCCCGAGAGCTGCGTCCGGTCCTGCGCGGTCCCCTCGGCGTGCCGCAGTTCCCCGCACCCGTGGAGGCCGGCGAGCGGGCCCCCGCCCGGCCGATGCTGCTGCCCGGCCAGTGGCTGGCGGTCGGGTACGCCTCCGAGGGAATCATCTTCAGCGTGCCGAGCAGGCCGGTCGCCGAGGGCCTGCGGACGGCGCCCGACCCGAACGCCCCGCCGTGGCAGGCACCCGAGAGCGGCCTGGTCACCGACGAGGCCCTGGCCTGGATGTTCGACTACGAACGGGCCGTCGAGGTGGGCATGGCGATAACCGTGCCGCTGACCGGCGCGGCCGCGCAAGCCGCCGACGTCCTACCCGTCCTGCTGGTCGTCGGGGTCGACGCCGAGCTGGAACCGCAGGACGCGGCCGCCCGCCTCGACGCGTTGCTGGCCGCCCACGCCCGCACCGACGGGCTCGCCTTCGTCCCACAGGGCACGCCGACCAACAACACCGAGACGGTGACGGCCGGCTGGAGCGCGCAGGAACGGGCGCTGGCGGACCTTGCCGCCCGTGAGCTGGACCCGGTGGCGGAGGTGCCGGGCGACAACGCCGGACGGCTGGCGAACGCGCTCGGCCTCGCGGACCCGACGACCCTGCGGCGCGCGGCGTTCGGGACCGACCCGGAGCGGGAGCATTCGCGGGCGATGCTGCGCGTGACCTTCGAGGCGGTGCTCGGGACCTTCGCGCGGCAGCTGCTGCGGGTCGGTACGGCCGACGGGCTGCCCCCGACCGCCGCGGACACGCTGCGCGAGTGGTGCACGCACTGGGTCACCGGCGGCGCGTCACTGCCGACGCTGGCGATCGGGCCACAGCCGTACGGGGTGCTGCCGGTGTGCCGCTCGACCATCGCCGACGAGCCGGCGACCACCGCCGGGCACGTCCAGGCGATGGTGTCGCTGCTGCTGGGTCAGTGGCGGGCGGCCTCCGGCACGGTGCCCGTCCTGGACCCGAACCTGATCGACAGCATGGGCGAGGGCGAGCACGAGACCGCCGTGGCGACGATCCTGGCCACCCGGCCGCACCCGGCCCGCCTGTTCCTGCGCTGGATGGACCGGTACTCGAGCCTCAACGAGATCGACGACAAGTTCACCCCGCAGGGCCTTTTCGAGCTGTTCCTGCTGTCGCTCGACGCGGAGCTCAACCCGGCCTTCGACTCGCCGCTCACCGAGATCGCCGCGCTGTACTGGGGCGGAACCCTGCACGACCAGGTCGAGTCGATCGACGAGCAGATCGCGGCCTGGCAGGGGGTCCACGACGGGCTGCCGGCGTTGCTGCTGCAGACCGGCCACGCCGACCTGACCGGCCAGGCACAGGATCTGATCCAGGTCGTGCTGACCCTGCTCGAAGGCTGGCGGCGCCGGCAGAACCCGGTCGCCTCGCTCGGTCTGCCCGTCTACGAGGGTGTCCTCGGCGAGCAGAACACCGAACTGATCGAGGGCGTGCTGGCCTCGACATCGAGCGAGTGGGGCGCTGACGGTGTGGTCCAGGCGCGCGACGCGGGCCCCGGCCACACGGCCGCCGAGTACCTGGCCGACCTGCGCGGCCGCTTCGCGGACCGGACGCCCGACCTGCGGCCTTCGGGGATGGGCGATGACTTCATGGACCGCCGTCCCCTGCTCTACCAACTACTGGCCAACAGCCTGCACCTGGTCCCGGACAACGCCGCCGAGAACACGCGGGTGCTCGCCGCCCTCGATGTGCTGGCCGCCCGCACCCCCGAACAGCTGGACCGGCTCCTGCGCGAGAGCCTCGGGCTCGGCACCCACCGTTTGGACGCCTGGGCCACGTCGATCGCGGCCGAGCGGCTCGGCACGCTGCGTGCGGCCCGGCCGGGCGGCATCCAGATCGGCGCCTTCGGTTGGGTGGCCGGGCTGACCCCCCGCGGCAAAGCGGGCTCCGCCGGGTTCGTGCACGCGCCCTCGATGGCGCACGCGGCGACCGCCGCGGTGCTCCGCTCGGGCTGGCTCGCGCACGGCGACGACGAGCCACTCGCGCCCGCCGCGGTGGACATCCGCTCACACCGGGTACGGGCGGCGGCCTGGCTGCTCGACGGCATCAGGCAGGGCCGGGACCTCGGTGACCTGCTCGGCTACCGGTTCGAGCGGGCACTGCACGAGCTGGGCGCCGACCACCACGTCCGGCCCGTACGGAGGAAAGTGCTCGCCGCCGCCGGAGAGCCGGGCGTGCCCCCCGACGAACCGGTCGACGGCATCTCGCTGCTCGACCTCGACCGCGCCAACGGCCTCGGCACCGTCGAGCGGGCGGTGCGCAGCGCACTGGACGAGATCGAAGCCGCGTTCGACGCCGTCAACGACGTCGGCCTGTTCGAGGCCGTCCACCAGCTCACCGGGGCCGGCTTCGCACGCGCCACCGCCATGCTCGACGCCCTGGCCACCGGCACCAGCGCCCCACCTGAACTGCGCGCCCCCGACATCCCGCGGGCCTCGATCGGAGTCGAACACCGAGTGCTGGTGCTGCTCGACCCGACGGCGCCCCACCCGGGCCGTGGCTGGAAGGCGATCGGCGAGCGGGAGACCATCGCGCCGGCTCTGGGCGCCTGGGCCGCGTCGCTGCTGCCCGACGCGGGCACGGTCGGATTCGCGGCCCGCCCTCCGGCGAGCGACGGCGGCGGCAGCCCGAGCCCGCCGAACCGGCTGACGCTCAAGGCACTCGGACTGTCCGCGCTGGACGCACTGTGGCTGGTCGGTGAGGACCCGGAGCTGGTCCCGGCGCCGTTGGCGACCTTGGCCGCCGGCGCGGCCGGGAGCGCCGGACCTGTCACGGTCGACCCGGCCGCGCGGGGCGACGCGACGGTGTCGCTGGCCGAGTTCACCGTGCTCGCCGTCGAGCTGCGCCGCGCGGTCGAGGCGCTGCGGGTCGCGGACGCCCGCGACCTGCGTCCCGCCCAGGCCGCCGGCGAGGCGGAGACCGACGACCGCGCCGTGCTGGACGCGGCCGCGCGGCTGGTGTCCTCGTTCGACCGGCTCGCCGACGACCTCAGCGACGCGCTGCAGATCGCCACACCCGCCGCGGTCACCCCGGTCGCCGAGCGCATGGCACGCTTCGGGCTGGCCACCGGCAGGCCGCCCGGCGACGTGGCGGCCGCCGCCGCGCTGCAGCCACTGCTCGAGCAGCGGCTCAAGCGGGTCGGTTCCGTGCGGGTCGACCCGGCCGACCCTCGCCCCGGCCTCCAGGGCCGGGTCACCGCCATCCTCGGCGGGCGTGTACCGCTGCTGGGCGTCTTCGAACTCGACCACGGCGCCATCGACCTGACCACGGCGGTCGCCGACCCCGTCGACGTCGACGACTGGCTCGACGCCGCCGGGCGGGTCCGGGCCGACGTCGGGCGACTGGTCACGGCCGGGATGCTCAGCGAGCTGCTCGAGCCCGGCGCCGGTCTGCGCGCGACCGCCGGCCAGAGTCCGGCCGCTCCGGGCGAAGGGTGGGCGGCGACCTCGCTGCCCGCCCCCGGCACCGGCGGCCGGCTGTCGGTGGTCGCCGTGACCGGGCCGGGCGGGCCGCCGGCACCGGGCGCCCGTGCCTGCGGCCTGGTCGTGGACCGCTGGTCAGAGCGGATCCCGCGGACCGAGCAGGTCACCGGGGTCACGTTCCAGTTCGACGCCCCCGGTAACCGCCCGCCCCAGACCTGGCTGCTGGCCGTCCCACCCGACGGCGAGCAGTGGAACCTGACGCTCGTGCTCGACACGCTCATGGAGACGCTGGAGTGGGCCACCCTGCGGGCGGTCGGTCCCGAGAACCTGGTCGACTACGGCCGGGCCGTCCCGACCGTGTTCGTCCCCGGCTCGATCGCGAACTGGCCGAAGGAGGAGGACTGATGACCGGATGGGACCGCGTCGAGGCGATGGTCTGCGACACGGAGTTGTCCGGCGGACTGGAAATGCGCGTAGCCGACCCGCTGTGGCTGCTGGCCCGCCAATGGCAGGTCGGCGAGTTCCACGGCGACGACGCCGCCCAGCCGGCGGCGGCACGCGTCACCGGGCGCAGCGTGCCGCTGGTGTCGTTCAGGGCCGGCTCCTGCCCTCCCGGCGCGGAGACGGCAGGGGTACGCCCGGGTCGGCCGGTGCCGATCCCGGAAGGCCGCCCGCTGGAGACGGTCGCCGAGGCGACCGCCGAGCCCGGTTTCGGCACCGCCCACCTTCACGCGGCGGTACGGGCGGGGCGGCGGCTGACCAGGCTGCTGCACACCGGCGGGCTGCCGGCCGCCGCCGACGCGCTCCGGGCCGAGTTCACGCTCGCACCACCCGACCATGCCGTGACCGCCGGTGGGCTGGGCCGTTCAGCCGCCGAACTACTGGTCCGCCTCGGCCTCGACGGCGCAGGACTGGCCAGGGCCGACCCCGCCCGGGTCACCCGGGCCCTCGCCGCCCGGGTCAGGGGCGACGACCTGACCCGAGCCGAAGCGATCGTGCATGACTGGCGGACCTGGTACCGCGCCCGCGGCGGGTTCGACGGCGAACCCGGCTGGGATGAGGAGCGGGTGGAGTACACCTTCTCCGTCGCCGCCAGAGGCCCGAAAGGCGAGATCACCCTGCGAGCACCCGAACATCGCGGCGGTCACCTGGACTGGCACTCGTTCGACCTGGTCACCGGCGAGCAGCAGGCCCACGGGCTCGACGCGGCCGCGGGCCGGAAATGGGTGAAGACCGCGGTGCCCACGCCCGTGCGGTACACAGGCATGCCGGCATCGCGGCTGTGGGAGTTCGAGGACGGCCAGGTCCACTTCGGCGACCTGGACGCCGGCCCAGCCGACCTGGCCCGCCTGATGGTCGCCGAACTGGCCACCGTCTACGGCGACGACATGTTCTCCATCCCCGTCGCCGTGCCGGTCGGATCGCTCACCGAACTGCGCTCGGTCGAGGTCATCGACACCTTCGGCGGGCACACCACCGTGCCGTCCACGGCGATGGCCGACTCGGGCCCGGGCAAGCCGCCGCAGCGGGCGTGGCGGCTCTTCGAGCTGACCGGCGACGAGGTGAACACCGACCACCCGTCCCCCTGGCTGCTGATCCCGCCCACCCTGGCCGGCGGGCTCGACGGGCCGGTACTGGAACGGGTCGCACTCACCCGCGACGAGGCCGCCAACCTCGCCTGGGGCATCGAGCACCTCGTCGAGGGCCCGCTCGGCCGAGCCGTGGACCGCGCCCGCGCGTTCTCCTCATCGAGCCCTGCCGCGCCGCCCCCGACCGGCGAGCCGGCGGCGCCCGGCGACCGCTGGCGCTACCGGCTGGAAGCGACCGCGCCGCCCTGGTGGATACCGCTGCTGCCCGAGCGAATCGACCCGGACGCGGCCCCCGCAGACCTGGCCGCACAGGTGCGGCTGCGCCGCGCCCGCATGCAGGCGTGGGCGCTGCTGGACCCCGAACAGGTCGGACCCAAGAGCGAACTGCTCGACCCGCGCCGCCCCCGCCTGCTGGCCGAGGAGCAGGTCGCGAAAGACGGGCTCATCGTCGAGCGCGCCTGGCAGTCCGGACGCTGGCACGACGGATCCATGCACGTATGGCTGGCGTACCGCGTCACGCCCGGCCGAGCCGAGCCCTCCAGCGGCACCCGCTGGGATCTCCTCGACCGGACACCGACCGGTCCTCACATCCGTAGGCACCGATGACAAGTCACAGATCCAGGCCGACCAGAAGATCCGCCGCGACTCCCACAAAGCGTCCAGCCCCTGGAGGCCGACATCCGCGCCTGGATCAACGACTGGAACAGCAACTCCCGACCCTTCATCTGGACCAAGACCGCCGAAGAGATCCTTTTGTGGCGACGCGACCGAGTCGGCGCCCAGCCGGGCCGGGACTGGCGCATCACTCGGACGCCGGGGCGCGATACACCCCTTTCTCCTTCGCCGCCCGGCCGATCGAGGCAGGGCCGGACGCCTCGATCGGCACCGTCGGAGACGCCCTGGACAACGCGCTGATGGAGTCCGGATCGGCTTGTTCACGACCGAGCTGATCAAGCCACGACCCGGGCCCTGGAAAGGTCTCGCCGACCTCGAACTCGCCACCGCCGAATGGGTCGACCGGTTCAATAACCAGCGCATCCACTCGGAAGGGACCTTTGCGGACTAGGGATCGGCCGCTCCCGCGGCGGTCTGCTGGGCTAGGGGTGGGACAGGTGTTATCGCTGATGATTGCCGGTGAGGTGGCCTCGAAGGCGAGGTCGAAGGCGCCTCTGGCGGCTTTCCAGCGCAGGCCCCGGCGGGCCTGCCCGGCGCCGGGTCGGGTTCAGGCTCATCAGGGCGAGGTGGACGTAGGTGAGTGCTTCGGCGAGCTTGGGCCAGTGCCGGCGGGGCACGTAGCGGAACGTGTGCCGCAGCAGGTGGACGATGCAGACGATCCCGCCCAGACCAAGGAGAACAGATGACGTCTGCACGACCGTCTGCGGCCAGGTGCCGTTGATCGCCTCAGGCAGGCCCTCGGGCCCGACGCAGACGGCCATGAGCACGTCCTGGACGCCGCGGTTCTTTGGCTCGGTGAGGACGTGCGCCCAGAACCCGGCGCCTTCTCCTCCCTCGCCGTCTCAGATTCCGAGGACGTCCCGGTCCCGAGGGACCTCGATCCCGACCGGCCCGACATCGGCGACCACGGTCTTAGCGCGGGCTCCGTTGCAATGGTCGACGGCCTCTCCCGGGTCGGTGATCTCGCCGTGGCCACGGCCGAGATGGGCGTCCATCCCACCCTGCAACACCGTCTCCAGCACGAGCTTCACCAGCCCGCCGGCATCCCGCCGGGCCCGACCAGCTCCCGGCCCTCCGCCTGGGCCGCCTCGACCAGCCGGCCCACCAACGCCCGCTGCTCGTCCTGCACCTGCTTCTCGTCCTGCAGCGAACCGGACGGACCGGCCTCCACGATCTCGGGGGAATCCCCGCTCATGGTGTCTCCTCAGATTCTCTGAGTCACACCCTTCGCGGAACAGTCCCTCCGTGGAGCCGGCGGGGGCCTTACCGATTCACTCGGCGGTGGCGAGTTCGGCGTGGGAGAGGGTCTTCCAGGGGCCTCGCCGTGGTCCTGGTCGAGCGCTCGGGCGCCGATCCCGCGACCGCCTTCGCTCCGCCGTCGTGGGCGCCGCGATGAACGCCTGGGTCGCCGGCTCGGGAGCGACGTCGCGCCCGAGCCTCTTTGAGGCGTCGGTGAACGGCGGCGCGGAGCCATCCGCACGGCCAAAGATCCCGGCTGGATCTTGTCGTCGCCCTCACCTGGCGTGGAGCACGCGCGCCGGTAGCGTCGGCGCCGTCAGCCGGCCTCAGGAGACGGGAGCGGGACCGATGGGCATTCTGGACGGCAAGAACATTCTCGTGACGGGCGTTCTCACCGACGCCTCGATCGGTTTCCACACCGCGAAGATCGCCCAGGAGCAGGGCGCCGAGGTCATGCTGACGGCGTTCCCCCGGCCGACCCTCACCGAGCGGATCGCCAGGCGGCTGCCCTCGGGCGAGGACGAACCGCCGCCGGTCATCGAGCTCGACGTCACCGACCCCGAGCACCTGGACGGCCTGGAGGCGCAGGTCCGCGCGCACGGCTGGGACCGCGTCGACGGCGTCGTCCACTCGATCAGCTTCGCACCGCAGAACGCGCTGGGCGGCAACTTCCTCGAGACCACCTGGGAGGACGTCGCCACCGCCGTCCACATCTCCACCTACTCCCTCAAAGCCCTCACCATGGCGTGCCTGCCCCTCATGAAGGACGGCGGCTCCGTCGTCGGCCTCACCTTCGACGCCCGCGCCGCCTGGCCCGTCTACGACTGGATGGGCGTCGCCAAGGCGGGACTGGAATCGGCCAACCGCTACCTCGCCCGCTACCTGGGTGGGCAGGGCATTCGGTGCAACCTCGTCGCCGCCGGCCCGATCCGCACCATGGCCGCCAAATCCATCCCCGGCTTCGACGGCATCACCGACGGCTGGGACACCAACGCCCCCCTCGGCTGGGACATCACCGACGTCGTCCCCACCGCCAAAGCGACCGTCGCGTTCCTGTCCGACTGGTTCCCCGCCACCACCGCCGAGATCATCCATGTCGACGGCGGCGTCCACGCCATGGGCGGCCAGTTCCAGCAGGCCTAGCAACCCGAACCGTCCCCCGGCGGTCTACATGACGGGCGGGAGCGCCGCTGCCCGTTGCGGTGCGGATCGTTGAAGCCGATGCAGGTCCGCGGCCCGGGGGGTCGCGGCCCGTGCGATCTTGCTCTGGTCCTACGGACGTTCACGTAGGCTCGGCGGGTGGCCTTCATCGTGGTGTGCGAGGATGACGCGGCAGTCCGCGACCTCCTCAAGCGGGTGCTCGAACACGACGGCCACACCGTCTCGGTGACCGGCACGGCGGACCGCCTGCTGCGGAATCTCGAGCCGGTCCCTGACCTGGTCGTGCTGGATCTGGGGCTCCCGGACGCGGACGGCCGCGATGTCTGTGTGGCGCTGCGGGCCTGCGGCGTCGACGCGCCGGTGCTGATGCTGACCGCCCTGGACGGCATGCATCACAAGGTGGGCGGCTTCGAGGCCGGCGCGGACGACTACGTGACCAAACCGTTCGACGTCCCGGAGCTGCTGGTGCGGGTACGTGCCCTGCTGCGCCGGACGACCGCCGTCACCTCGCCGAGCGGCGTCGTCCTCGATCCGGCGAAACACGTCGTGACCTGCGGTTCGAGGAGCGAGAGCCTGACGCCGACCGAGTTTCGGTTGCTGGGCAGGCTCATCGCCGCGCGAGGCGAGGCGGTGCGCCGTCACGCCTTGGTCGCCGCCGGCTGGCCGCATGGCGCGCAGGTCAGCGACAACACCCTGGACTCCTTCGTCCGTCGGCTGCGGACCAAGCTCGGCGTCCTGGGTGCGGCCGATCATCTGGTGACGGTCCGGGGGGTGGGCTACCGGTGGCGGTGACGGGCTTCCGCGGGAGGGTCGTCGCGCTCACCGTGGTGATCGCGACCGCTGTGGTCGCGGTGCTGGTGGTGGTCTCGCACGTGCTGCTGAGCAGGGTCACCGACGCCGACTCGCTGGACCTGGTGCACACCCGCGCGGAGGCGGTCGCCACGAACGTCACCGTGCGCGGCGGCCGCGTCGTGATGACCGAGAACGGAAACGAGGCGCTGGACACGGTCTCGTGGGTGTACGCCGACGGGCGCCTCATCGACGGGATCGCGCCGGACGGCGGCCTTGACCGCGTCGACGCGCTCGCCGGTTCCCCGCGGTCCCGGACCGTCACCGTTGGCGACCGCCTGCTGTACTCCCTGCCGGTCCCGATCCAAGGCCACCAGGTGGTGGTCGTCGCGGAAGTGGATCTGACGCCCTACGAGGCGTCGGTGCAGCGCGGCCTGACCATGTCATTGATCTTGGGGGTCCTCGCGATCCTGCTCGCGTGCGTCGTCGCCTACCTCGCGGTGCGCCGGGCGCTGCGGGTGGTGCACGACATGGCCGCGCTCGCCGATGAATGGGGCGATCACGAACCCGGCCGCCGGTTCGACCTCGGAATCCCCCGCGATGAGTTCGGGGAACTCGGACGCACCCTCGACCGTCTCCTGGAACGCGTCGAGGCCGCGCTCGCCGACGAACGCCGACTCACCGACGAGATCGCCCACGAGCTACGGACGCCCATGACCGTCCTGCGAGGAGAGGCCCAGCTGGCGCACCTGTCCGGCCGCGAGCTGCCGCCCGACTCGGTTCTGCGGGAGGTCGACCGCCTGGACACGGCCGTCACCATGATCCTTGGCGCCGCCCGGCCGCGGATCGACGGCCTCACCCGCTGCGACCTCCGGGCCGCCGTGCGGCGGGCGATCGCCGGACGTCCCGTCGAACTCGCCGTCCCGGCCGGAATCGACGTCGCCGTGACGGCCGAACTGGTCGTGGCCGTCCTGTCACCCCTGCTGGACAACGGCCTGCGGCACGCGACCTCCCACGTCCAGGTCACAGCGCGACGCCGGCCCGGGAGCGTGATGATCGAGGTCGTCGATGACGGCCCCGGGTTCGATCCGGCGGACGTCGACCGGGCCTTCGAAGCGGGCGTCACCGGCGGCGTCGGGAACGGGCTCGGGCTGGCCGTGGCCAGACGTCTGGCCACGGCCGCAGGAGTCGAGGTCCGGGCGATCGCCGATGGCCACGGCCGCGTCGAGGTGAAGTTCCCCGCGGTCTCGTAGTCAGGTTAACGGCAGGTTCGCCGCGCCAGCCTCTCCACATGACAACGACGAGCACGGCACCCACCCGGCATGGGCGGCTCCTAGCGAACAAGGTCCCCGAGGTCACGGTCTGGTTCTGGGTGATCAAGATCCTCTGTACGACCGTCGGGGAGAGCTTCGCCGACTGGATCAACATGAAGCTGGGCGTCGGCCTGGTGAGCACGGCCTGGATCTTCACCGCGGCCTTCGTGCTGGTGCTGGCCGTCCAGTTGCGGCTGAAGCGGTACGTCCCGTTCCCGTACTGGCTCACCGTGGTCGTCGTCAGCGTCACCGGCACCCTCTACACCGACATCCTGACCGACCAGTACGGCGTGCCGCTGTGGATCAGCTCCGCGGTGTTCTCGGTCCTGCTCGGCGCGGTCTTCGGCGTATGGTGGCTGCGCGAGCGGACTCTGTCGATCCACGCGATCACCACCCTGCCGCGTGAGTCGTTCTATTGGCTGACGGTCCTGGTCACCTTCGCGCTCGGCACCGCCACCGGCGACTGGACCCTGGAGCTCACCGGCTGGAGCCCCGGTGTCTCGGTCCTGCTGCCGCTCGGCCTCATCGCCTCGATCACGCTGCTGTGGAAGTCCGGCGCGAACCCCGTGCTGTCGTTCTGGCTCGCCTACGTCCTCACCCGCCCGCTGGGCGCCAACATCGGCGACTGGCTCGCCTCCCCGAAGACCGCCGAAACCCCTGGCGACCCGACCGGCCTAGCCCTCGGCACCTTCACCACCAGCCTGATCTTCCTCGGACTGATCCTGGCGACGGTCCTCTACCTGACCGCCACGCGCTCGGATGTCACCGAGACCGACGCCGCGGCGCACACCTCGCACACACCCACCGGCCCGCGCAGGGAACGCGTAGGGCTCGTGGGTTGCGGCGTTCTCGCCGTCGCCACCGCGGGCCTGCTGGTCTGGGCGCACGGTCGCCCGCACCTCTCACCGGCGCCGGAGGACGACGCCACCTCCACCGTCCAGCTCGCCCCCGGCCAGGCTGTGAAGAACTTCCCGCCCGACAAGATCGACGAGCTGAAGGCACTCGCGGCAACCTCCCTCAAGGAGGCGCGGTCAGGGAACGCGGCCGGAGCCGACACCGCCGCCAAATCCCTGCGCGACCTCTGGGACGCCGACGAGGAGTCCCTGCGGCCGCTGGACGGCACCGGCTGGACGTTCCTCGACGCGCAGATGGACCGGGTCCTGAAGACCTTCGGCATCGACCACGCCAACCCGCCGATGCCGCCCGCTCAACAGGAGGCCGAACTCGACACCCTCCTCACAGACCTGCGCTGACACCGCCCCGGTTCGCACCGGGCCCCCACCGGCCCGAGCGGCCGACCACAACACCAAGGCCGGTATCGCACTGATCCTCGACGCGGCGGCCGTGTGAGCCGTGCTCAGGCGCGGGGCGCGTACATGATGACGGCGACGCCGGCCAGGCAGACGAGGGCGCCGATGACGTCCCACCGGTCGGGGCGGAACCCGTCGGCGACCATGCCCCAGGCGAGGGAGCCGGCGACGAAGACGCCTCCGTAGGCGGCGAGGATGCGGCCGAAGTTCGCGTCGGGCTGGAGGGTGGCGACGAACCCGTAGACGCCCAGGGCGATGATCCCGGCTCCGGCCCAGATCCAGCCGCGGTGCTCGCGGACGCCCTGCCAGACGAGCCAGGCGCCGCCGATCTCGAACAGGGCGGCGGCGATGAACAGGATGACGGAGCGGGCGACGGTCACGGCAGGGGTTCCTTCGGTCGGGCGGGGTCTGGTGCTCGGCGGCGGAGATGAACGCCGGCCGCTTTCACCGGCTCCGGTCCGCGGCTCCGGTAGCCGGACGGGCGCGGTCTGCAGCCCCTGTTACTCCCCGTAGCGCAGCGTGGTCGCCGGGACTCCGCTGCGCTCCGCGAGCCGGGAGATCTTCATGACGGCCATGCGCACAGGCTAAACCTTCGAGCCGACGCGAAGGTCGAGGCGAAGATCCCACCGCTCGGGGGCGCTCAGGCCGAGGCGCCCGCGCACGAGCAGGAGGCCGTGCTCTGCCCCTGCCGCCCGCGGCAGCCGTCGTCGCCGCACCCGGGCCGCCGCCCGCCCCTGCGCCGCCAGGCGGTGAAGGCGAACACCGCGAGGGCCGCCCCGGCCAGGACCGCGGCGATCAGCGGCATCCGCTCGGCCGGCACCGCGGCACCGGCCCCGGACGGGGCTCCGGCGGCGATCCGGACCGGCAGCGCGCAGCACGCGGCGCACGCCACCGCCGCCGGTACGCCCAGCCCAGTGCCCGCCTTCGACGACGCCGGCTTCCCACTCATGCACGCTCCTCCGGGTTCCGGGCGCCGGGCCGCGGCTCGGCCAGGGGGGTGAAGGGGATAGGGCAGCAGCCGGCCTGGGCGCACTCCACCAGATCGACGCAGCCGACCTCGATCGTCTGCTTCAGCGCCTGCTTGATGACGGTCAGGGCGGCGATGCGCCCCTCGACCTCGATCAGCTTGAGGCGGGCGCGCTCGGCCAGTCCGTCGCCGCGGTGCCGGTGCCCGGCCGTCTCCAGCAGGTCGGCGACCTCCTCCAGCGTGAACCCAGCCGTTGCGCCGCCTTGATCACCCGCAGCACCGTCACCGCCGCGGCGGGGTAGAGGCGATGCCCGCCGAGGGTCCGCTCCGGCTCGGCGAGCAGGCCGCGACGCTCGTAGTAGCGCAGCGTCTGGGCGTTCACCCCCGCCGCCGCAGCCAGCTCGCCCGAGCGCAGCCCTTCATAGCCGCTCACCGCGGCCACCCCGCCGCGACCCGCGCCGCCGCCCCGCCCTCGGCGAGCTCCTGCAGCCCGTCCAAGGCCGCGCCCGCCCCGGCCGGGGCCCGCACCGTCACCACCAGGCCCCGCGCGCCGCCCGAAACGTCGAAACCGAGGAAGCCGCAGCACTCGGCCTCGGCCGCCACCAGTGCTCTCGCCCGGTCGGCCACCTCGCTGCGCAGCTCCAGGTGAAGCAGCAGCGGCTCCCGGCGCCGGCCTGTCAGCGCCTCGGCGAACAGCTCGGCGAACTCACCGAGCCGCGCCCTCATATCCCCGGTCGACAGCGTGCACGCGATCGGCACTTCCGCCGGCCCGTCCGCCCGATCGGCCGGGCCGCACCCGCATCCAGGTCCGCACATGACCGACCCCTGTCCGTCGGGGCCGCCCTGCGCGGCCTCTATTGCGAAGGTAAGCCTGTACCCAGGTGCAGGATGCAACCCTGTCGGCGGCCGACGCCTGCCTGATCGCCGCCCAGGACGGGATCGACCTCGTGAGCCAGTGGGGCGGATGATCGAGCTGCGGGGTCCGTCCGGGCGGGCTCCGGCCGGTGGGTGGTGCGGGCTCAGCGTCCTCGGAGGGGGACGTTGATGTCGCTTGGGTGGTAGGCGCGGACGGCCTGGACCGGTTCCTCGACGGAGAGCTGTCCGTCGCCGTCGGCGTCGATCTGGGCGACGGCCTCCAGGGGCCGGTGTCCTGGACGCCGATGCCATCGGTCAGGCGACTGCGAAGACCGTCCAGGTCTGGCCCTCGCCCCGCTCGGAGAAGAAGGTGGGAATCGTGGTCCCGGACAGGGTCGCCACGCCCATGTACAACCCGACGCCGTTCGGGGGTTTGTTGACGAGCAGGTAGCGGTTGAATGAGGGAGACCACTCCGCCACCCACGTCGTCTCTCGGTCCGAGCAATGGGTGATGTCGGCGTAGGTTCTGCTGATGTCGGCCGCGCCCAGGCAGGCGTCGGGCTC
The DNA here is from genome assembly GCF_003751225.1 of Actinocorallia herbida. Lineage (NCBI taxonomy): Bacteria > Bacillati > Actinomycetota > Actinomycetes > Streptosporangiales > Thermomonosporaceae > Actinocorallia > Actinocorallia herbida. The sequence continues at coordinate 5,613,592 of NZ_RJKE01000001.1, read as the reverse complement.
GTCCGGATCAGAGGCATCCCGGCGGATATCGAAGCCCCACGTGCAGCCACCCGGACCCTGGGATCCGGGGCATCTGACCGTCCATGTCTGCAGGGCATTCCCGTTGCACGTGGTGACGAAGGCGTACCCGAGGAAGGGGCTGGAGGCGAGGCACCTGCCGACCATGTCCCGGAACTGGTAGCGGCCTTTGTGGATGAACAGAACGTTCGGATCGGAGGCCGAGGCGGCAGCGCCCGGCGGAGCGGCCACGAGCGCCGACAGCACCGGCAGCCCCGCGCACAGCACTCTTTTCAGCATCCTGCGCCCGAGCAGACCACGGATGGTTGACATCGACACCTCTCACATCTCCGGACGGGGGACCGACCACCCGGGACCGCGTGACCGCTCCGGACCGAAACGACACTAGGCACGCCACTGCTCACTGGCCCGGGACACATGTCCCGTTCCCGTCCTTCGCCGCCGGGACCCCGGAACCCGCAGGGAGCAGGACCAGGCTCCGGGTGTTCCGAGGATCCGGCGGCCTTGAAGGCGGCTTCACTGTCGGCGGAGCGGGTATCGGCGGATCCGGCCGGTCGTCTTCACCTCCGGTGGTCCTCGCGCTCGCCGGGGCCGATGTCCCTTCCGGGTGGGACACCGGTCCCGGCAGCCTGTCCTGGACGGGTCCCGGCCGATGCCTCGCCGGGAGCACTCCCGGGCCGACAAGATGGAGGAGCGATGAGGAGAAGTTCCGGACCTGGCGCGCGGACGCGGCGGATCGCCGCACACGCGGCCTGCGGCGCGCTGCTGGGCGCCGCTGTGATGGCCGCCGCGCAGCCCGCGACCGCACGAGAGCCGTCCGAGTTCATCATGCAGAACGCCATGACCTGGGACTGCCTGGACGCCACCACAGTGAACGCCCAGGTCACCTTCTGCGACCAGAGGAACGCGCAGACCTGGGACGGCTATCTGCTCGGCGGCGCCCCCGGATGGCTCTTCTACAACGCCGACTACCATCACGAGTTCTGCCTGGTGGCCAGGTCGATCACGCCCGGCGCACAAGTAGACGTCCTGCCCTGCTCCACGGTCACCGACTACGGGCAGTACTGGTTCACCACGCCGCCGAATGCGAGCGGGACCAGAGAACTCAGGCCCAGCAGCGGCGCCTTCACCACCCCGCCCAAGTGCCTCGCCCAATCCTGGTACGGCACCGCCGCCGTCATCGAAGTGTGCGACGGCTCCCGCTGGCAGCAATGGGCCTTGCGCGAGATCTGATTCCAGACCGTGTCGTTGAGCCCCGCCCACATCGGCGGCCCCGGCCCAGGCCGCCGCAGTTCAGTGGCCGCCGCAGCACGTCGCGACGGCCGCTGACGCATCGAAGAACAAAAGGCTCCGGGACCAGGCGCTCGGCGGGCACGCGCACCCAGGACAAGCGCGACGCAATGGTGAAGACCTTCACCGCCATGACCGACGGCATCGTCCGCGCCCCTGAAGGAGGGCCGGTTCCGAAACCGGTGTCGCGAAGGCGCGACACCGCCCTACAGTGATCATGCCCGCGCGCCGGGAGCGTCTCGCCCGCTCGTCCGCCGCGCCGTCCGTTTCCCGTCGGGCACGACCGTCGTAGGCGGCGTCTCCGAGCTCCCGCCGCGGACTTCGCGGGCTCGCGTGCGTTCGGCACGCATCGGGACGGGAGGCGGAGCATGGCGGCGGGACACATGGAGACGGCCCTGCGGAGGGTGCATCTCTGCGCGGAGAACGGGTTCTTCGAGCTTGATCTGTCGGGCTTGGGCCTCGCTGAGGTGCCCTTCGGCATCGGGAACGAATGCAGGCGGCTGAGGCGCCTGAACCTCAGCGGGAACCGGATCCAGACGGTGCCACCCGACCTCGCCGGGATCAGGACGCTGCGCGAACTCGATCTGAGCGGGCAACGAGATCACCCGTCCGCCGCAGGCGCTCGGCGCGCTGACCGGGCTCACCAGGCTCGACCTGCACGGGAACGGGCTGACGGCGCTTCCGGGCTCGATCGGGGAGCTCACCGCCTTGACCTCCCTCGACGTGGCACGCAACGCGCTCACCGGCTTGCCGTGGTCCCCGCGGTCCCTCACCGCGCTCGACCGGCTCGAAGTGAGCGCGAACCCCTTCGGTGAGCTGCCGGACGTGATCGCCGAACTGCGTGCGCTCACCACGCTGGGGGCCGCTCATCTCGGCCTTTCCGCGGTGTCTTCGTTCCTGGCGTCCCTCACCGGCCTCACCCACCTGGACCTCGCCGGGAACACGCTGACGGAAGTGCCGGAGTGGCTCTTCCGGATGCCGCGCCTGGCCACGCTGTTCCTCGACCGCAACCTCCTCACGGCGCTGCCCGAAGACGTCGACGGCCCCGGGGCGCTGACCCGCCTGTCGCTCTACGACAACCGGCTCACGGCACTCCCCGCCTGGCCGGCTCGCGCCGTCCGGCCGATCGGCCTGGACGTCAAGGGCAACCGCCTTGAACGTCTGCCCTCCCCGCTCGACTCGCGGCGGCTCCTCGCCGACCGAAACCTGCCCGCGCGCGGGCATGCGCCGAGCCCGCCGGAGCACGGCCCGGCCGCCGGCGCCGACGTCCCGGCGCCGCGCCCAGAGGAGGCACTCGACTCCCTGCGCGCCGCCCTCCAGCGGGCCCACCGGAGCGCGGGCAAGCCCGGCCTGCGGCGGCTCGCGGCGGAGGCGGGAACCACCGCGTCCCGCGTCCACGCGACGCTGCACTGCCGGACGCTCCCGCCCTGGACCTCGGTGGCGACGCTCGCCCCACTGCTCGGCGCGGACCCGGCGGACGTGCGCGCGGCGTGGGAGGAGGCGGCCGCGGAGGAGGCCCCGCCGCCTCTCCTGCACCCGCTGGACGCGCATCCCGGGACGGGTCCGCCGGCCCTGCCGCACGTCGGCGGTCCCGTCGGCCGCGAAACGCTTCGGGAGGAACGGTTCCTGCACGCTTCGGCCGTCGGCTCCTGGTACGGCGACTGCGGCGCGCAGATGCCCATCGCCCTCGGCGAAGAGCCCTCGTCCCTCGCGTTCGCGCCCGACGGCTCCACGCTGTTCGCCGCGACGTCCTATGGACTGCAGGCCTGGGACGTCGAGACGGGACGCCGGTCGAAGCGGCGCACGATCGAGCGGGACCGGGCCGTCCGCCGGTTCTCCGTCCATCCGGACGAGCCACTGGCGGCGGTGCTGGCCGAGAGCTGGGTCTGGGACCGGCGGCTGAGCAGGAGCGGGCATCGGATCTTGACCTCGCCTCTCGCCCTGCGCCTGTGGCGGACGGACAAGACGACGCCCGTCACCGAGCCGTGGGAGGTCGGCAAGGACTTCGGGCGCTTCGTCCTGCGCCGGGACGGGCTGATCGCGGCGCGGCACACCGGCGAACGGCTGCGGATGTGGGACCCGCGCACCGGCCTTCCGGCGGGCCCGTGGCTCGGCCTGAGCCGCAGGGACCGCAAGGACCGCCGGCTGCGGACGTTCGGCGTGGACGCGGACGACGCCCTGCTGGCGATCGGCCAGGCCCCGCACGGCCTCTTCTCGGCGGTGTGGGCGGATCCGACCTCGTCGCCGCGGCCCGTGCTCACGCCCCTGCGGGATCTGAAGCACGCCTCGAACGTGCTGCTGTCCCCGGCCGGGGACACCACGGTGACCCTCACCCCGACCGGGCGAGGCCCGGCGATCGCCGCGCTGTGGGATGTGCGCACCGGCCGCCGGACCGCCGGGTGCGAGGTCGATGCGGAACTGGCTCCGCTGGGGTTCCACCCTGACGGCGCCGTCGTCGTCCTGGGCGGGTACTACGCGAGGCCGGGCCTCGTGCTGTGGGACACCGCGACGGGATTCCTCGGCCACCCGCGCGGCGCACGCACCGGCGCGCAGACCGGCCGCGCGGCCTTCCGCCCCGACGGCCGCGTCCTGGTGACCGTGTCCTCGGCCACTCGCTACGGCCACTTCCAGGTGTGGAAGGCCGAAGAGCCCATCGGCTCCGCCCTCGCCGGGCACCGAGGCCCGGTGACCGCGGTGGCGGCGGGCGCGGGACTGGTCGCCACGGCCGCGCGGGAGGACGCCGTGCTCCTGTGGTCGGCCGCCTCGGGCGCTCCCGCAGGAAGGATCGAAGCGGGCGACGTCACCGCCCTCGCGTTCCTCGACGGCGACGCGGTCCTCGCCGCGTTCCGCGCCGACGGCACCGTCGGCCTGTGGAATCCGGTGACGGGCACGCAGGCCGGGCCGCCGCTGGCGGGCCACGCCCCCTGCGAGCGGCCCCCCATGGCGGCCCAGCCGGACGGGACCTTCCTGGCCGTGGCCGACGCCCCCGTGGGAACCGAGAGCGCCGTCTGGCTCTGGGACACCGCCTCCGGCGAGCCCGTCGACGTCCTCGGCACCCGCGACAGGGCGACGGCGCTGGCCTTCTCTCCCGACGGCCGGACCCTGGCCACCGTGTCGGGAAACCTCCTGCGCCTGTGGGACGTGCGCACCGGCACGCGCGTATGGGACCCGGCCTTCACCGGCCCCGCCTTCCCGCTCCTGGCCTTCACCCCCGACGGCGGCACGCTCGCCACGGCCGGATCCGACGGCGTCCTCCTGTGGGACGCCGCCACGGGCGACCCGCGCCTGCGCGTCCCCCTGCCGCCCCCCACCGCCCTGGCCTTCACCTCCGACGGCCTCCTGTCCACCGGGCATCGCGACGGAACCGTCCTGCTGCACTCGGCGGAGACCGGGGCCCCCGTCGGCGGCCCCCTCAAGGCGGGCCACGCCGAAGTCACCCACCTGGTCCCCGCCCTCGGCCCGCTGAACCGCCTCCTCACCTGTACCGCCGACCGCGTTTATCGCCTCTGGCACCGCCCCGCCGGACCTTGAGGCAGCGCTGCCCGCCACCTCCGGACCTGGGTCACGGGTCCGGCAGGAACGCGCGTCCCCAAGCGAACCGCGCATGGTGAGGTCCCTGCGGTCCGGGGATCGTGCCGGGGACAGGGGAGCGGTCTCCGCCTTCGGGCAGGCCGAGATCGCGGTGACGCAGCGTCGGAATGGCCTGGGGTCGGGGCGCGCTGCGTGCGGCCGGAGCCGATTTCTTCGATCTGGTGCTGTTGGACCTTGGTCTGCCGGACGTCGACGGTGTCGAGGTGTGTCGTCGGCTGCGCGGGATTCAGCCGGGTTGTGTGCTGGTCATGCTGACGGCGCGGCAGGACGAGATGGACGTCGTGCTCGGTCTGGAGGCGGGGGCGGACGATTACCCGACCGAGCAGTTCGGGTTCGCCGCCCTGCTCGCGCGGATCCGCGCACCTGCGCTGAGGTGCGCCGAACCCTCCGGCGTCCGCGCGGATCTCCGTCGGCGACCTGGTGGTGGACACCGCGGCCCGCCGCTGCACGGTCCTCGGCCGCCGAGCGATGGGACGCCGTACTCCCCGGGATCGTCACCCTGCGCGGTCACGGCTACCGGCTGGAGGGCCCGGGGGACCGGCCCGTCACAGCTCCCGCAGGATCGTGACCGAGGGCCTGCGGGCCAGTCGCACGGTCGCCGCCGACACCGCGGCGAGCGCGGCGACGGTCACCGCCGCGACGGCGGCCAGGTAGGGCCAGGGCACCGCCAGTGCGGCCGGTGGCGGGTCGAACACGCCGGTCAGGACTTTGACGAGCATCTGCGACAGCAGCCATCCGAGGCCCGTCCCGGCCGCGAGTCCGCAGGCGGTCAGCACGGCGGTCTCGGCGAAGACGAATCCGCGCAGCTGCCGGGTGTCGGCGCCGAGCGCGGTGGCGATGGCGAAGGTCCGCCGTCGCTCGGTGAGCCCGAGCGCGAGGACGAGCCCGCCGGACGCCGCGGCGAGCAGCAGCGCGAAGGCCAGTTCCACCCGGGTGAGCCCGGCCAGGTCGACGGCGGTGAGGCTGGACCCGGTCGTGGCGCGCGCGGTGGTGAGGTCGGTGACGGTCGCCGAGGGGCCGAGCCCGGCCTGGACCCTGCGGGCGACGGCGGCCGGGTCCTTGCCGCCGGTGTCGATGAGGAACGCGCCCACGGCGTCGCTGCCGGTGCGCTGGGCGACGTAGGTGGCGTTGGCGACGAAGAAGCTGTCCTTGGGCGCGGTCGGGAACTCGTTGACGACCCCTGCGTAATGGAAGGGGACGGTGGTGAGCTGCTTGGTCCTGCCGTCCTGGAGCCGCAGGTTGAGCAGGTCACCGGGCTTGAGCTGGAAGTCGTGGACGGTCTCGGCGGACACCAGGACGGAGTCGGGCCTGGCGGCCAGCACGGACATGAGGTGCCGGGCGGTTCCTCCGGTGAAGTAGGCGTCCTGGAGGGAGGTGGCGCGGGCGACGGTGCCCGGCCTGACCCCGTACAGGTCCTGGAGGTCGGCGCCGACGTAGGCGAAGCGGTGCTGGACGGGCTCGACCGTGGGCACTCCGGCGATCCGGGCGATCCGGGCGGCTTCACCCGGTCCGGCGACGGTGCCGGGGGACTGGGTGACGGTGACGTCGGCGCCGTTGGTGAGCCGTGCGTCCACCTCGGCCTGCTGCCGGTAGGTGGCGTTGAAGGTCGCGGTGGAGCCGGCGAACGCGACCGCGACGGCCAGCAGCACGACCGCGCGCGACAGGGTGCCGCGCCGCCGGGACAGCCCTGCGGCGACGATGCCGGAGAGCCCTCCGGCGACGGGCTTCAGCCCCGTGGCGACGAACCGCCGGCCCCGGCCGAGCAGGAGGTCCGCCAGCCGCCACGCGAGCAGCGCGCCGCCCGTCCACAGCAGCGCGGGTCCGGCGAACGCCCAGTACGAGACGGAGATGGCGGGGACGCCTTCGGGCGCGAGCACGAGCCGGTAGCCGTTGCGGCCGGTCAGCAGGAAGACCGCGGCGGCGAGGCCGAGGAGGATGAAGTCGAGGCCGTACCGGGTCCAGCGCGGGGCCGCGATGCGGCCGACCGGTGTCCGGCCCTGGGCGACGGTGGTCTCCCGCAGGTCGCGTCGGGCGGGCAGCAGCACGGTGACCGCGGCGATGGCCATTCCGGCCAGGGCCGCCCCCGCCGTCCAGGCGAGGGAGGCCGCCGGGGTGGCGCCGAACCCCGCCGCGCCGAACGCCCACCGGCCGACCAGCGCGGCTCCGGCGAGGCCGAGGAGGCTGCCCGCGACGCCGACCACGGCGGCCTCGACGGCGGCCAGCGCGAGCAGCGTCCTGGCCGACGCGCCGCGCGCCCGCAGGAGCGCCTGCTCGGCGCGGCGGCGGGGTGCGCCGGTCGCGGTGAGGGCGGCGGTGAGCAGGCCCGCGAGGACCGCGCCGGGCAGGCCGAGGAACAGGAAGAGCACCTGGGAGTAGGCGGCGTCGCTCCGCGCGGCGTCGAGGGAGGCGCCGAGGTTGTCTCCGACGGTCGCGGCGCCGGAGGTGGCGGCTTCGAGGTTGTGCGCGACGGCGGTGCTGCGGGTGTACGCGGCGGCGGGGTCGGCGGGCAGCCGGTGCGTCCGCGCGGCGTGGATCTGGGCGGCGACGAGGTCGGGCCGGGCCGCGGCCAGCGGGTCGAACACCTGGTGCCAGGTCGACTGCGGGAGCAGCAGGACGTTGTCCGGGGGCGCGACGGGCTGCGCGCCTACCGGGGCGCCGACCTTCTGGAACAGCGAGTCGGCCTGCGGCAGGTCGACGACGCTGGTGATCCGGACCGGGACGCCGGGCAGTCCCTGACGGCCGATGGTGACGGTGTCGCCGGGCCTGGCGTGCAGGTTCGCGGCGGTCTGCTGGGCGAGCATCACTCCGTTCCCCGGTCCGGCGAGGGTGCGCACGGCGGCCGGGAAGAGCTGCCGGTAGGTGTCCGGGACGCCGAGGACGATGCCGGGTCCCGTCGTTTGGGTGGTCGTGCCGCCGCTGGACAGCCCGCTGGTGGTGGCGAATCCGACGGGGACCGCCGCGGGCGTGCCCGGTGCGGAATCCACCGCGGCCAGTACCGCGGCCGGGTCGGCGCCGGGGGCGACCGCGACCTGCCAGTCCACCGCCACGCTCGCGGCGGCCCGGGATGTCATGGTCGCCTTCGACGCGGCGAGGAACGCGCCGAGCGAGGCGAGCAGTGCCACCGCGACGGCGATGCCCGCGGTCGTCGCGGCAAGGCGGGCAGGGCGGCGGCGCAGCAGTCCGCGCAACCAGATCCAGATCATGACGGTGCCCCCTTCCCGGGGCCGGGTGCGGCGATGAGCGTGCCGTCCCGCATCGTCCAGCGTTCGGTGAAGCGGTCGAGTACGGCGGGGTCGTGGGTGCTGATGACGAGGGCCGCGCCGAGTTCGTCGGCGGCGTTCAGCAGGACGGTGATGACGCGGTCGCCGGTCTGGTGGTCGAGTTGGCCGGTGGGCTCGTCGGCGAGGATCAGGGCGGGCCTTCCGGCCAGGACCCGGGCGACCGCCGCGCGCTGGGCCTGGCCGCCGGACAGCTCCTCGGGGAGCTTCGCGGCGAGGTCGGCCGCCTGTAGCCGCCGCAGCACGTCGCCCGCCGCGCGCAGTGCGGTCTGCTCGGGCGTCCCGCCGAGGATCAGCGGCAGCGCCACGTTCTCGCGCACGTCCAGGTCGGGCAGGAGGCTGGGCCCCTGGAAGACCAGGCCGACGGTGCCGGGCCTGCCGTGCGGGGGGCCGCCGAGCCCGGACCAGGAGATCTCGCCCGCGGTGGGCTCGTCGAGCCCGGCGAGCAGGTGCAGCAGCGTCGACTTCCCCGATCCGGAGGGGCCGGACAGTGCGATGCGGGCGCCGGGCGGCACGGTGCAGGAGACCCGGTGCAGCGCGACGGTCGCGGCGCGGCCCGACCCGAAAGTGCGGGCCAGACCGGTGCACCGGACGACGGCGTCATCCGCGGGCCGTTCTGTCATGGGGGAGGAGGTGTCTTTCATGGCGTGACCTTCCCGTCGCTGAGCCGGATCACCCGGTCGGCGGAGGCCGCGACCGCGGGGCTGTGGCTCGCGACGAGGACCGCGGTGCCGAGGGCGGCGCGGTGCAGCAGCAGGTCGAGGATCTGGGCCTCGGTGACGGAGTCGAGTTCGCCGGTCGGCTCATCGGCCAGCAGGACGGCCGGGTCGGCCGCGAGAGCGAGGGCGAGCCCTGCCCGCGCCGCCTCCCCGCCGGACAGCTCGGCCGGGCGGGCGTGGGCCCGCGTGGTGAGCCCGACCGCTTCCAGGAGCCGGTCGGCGTCCGGCCCCGGCTTGCGGGAGGGCAGCTTGCGGCACAGGGCGAGGTTCTGTGCGACGGTCAGGTGCGCGAGCAGGTTCCCGGACTGGAAGAGGACGCCGACGTGGTCCGCCCGCAGCCGTGCGCGGACCGTCTCGGGCCGGTGGCTCATCGGCTCGCCCGCGATCCGGACGGTGCCGCCGTCGGGTTCGTCAAGCCCGGCCAGGCAGGCCAGGAGTGTCGACTTGCCCGAGCCCGACGGCCCGGCGACGACCGCGAACTCACCGGCGCCGACGGTCAGGGACACCCCGCGCAGTGCGAGGGTCTCCTCGTCGCCCGCCCGGAAGAACCGGTACAGCGACTCGGCTTCCAGGGCGGCGGTCATGGTGCCCACTGCACCGAGTCCGTGATCGTCCGCCACGGGTCCACGTTGTCGGCGCCGACCGGTCCGGACAGGGTGAGCACGGCCTCGTGGCCGCTCTTCCAGAACGTGTAGTGCTCGACCGCGTCGGTGACGGCCTTGCCGGTCACCGCGTTGGGCGTCGACTTCTCCTGATAGGTGATCAGGATGGCCGGGCCCGCCTTGCGCTGGGCCTGGGACACTTGCCCCCCGGAGAACCCCTGGGCGGACGCCTTGATCTTGGCGATCTCTGCCTGGGCGGTGGCCGTGGTCGGGGCCGACGAGGCTGAGGCGGCCTCGATCCGGACGGTGTTGAGCTTGTCGGTGAAGACCGTGGCCTGCCCGTCCTGGGATTGCGCCCACCCCTCGGGCACCTTCACGGTGAAGGTGCCACCCGGGACGGTGAACGGCACATAGACCTGGTTGTCGGGGATGTCGCCGGGCGGGTTGACCTCCGGCGAAGGCTTGTCCTGCGCGGCAGAGGCCGTCGCGTTAGGGGATCCGGGCTGGCAGGCGCTCAGGGTGATCACCGCCGTGAGACCCAGGGTGAGGCAGGCGAGCCGCCTGGGGAGAGTGATCATGACCGCTCCTGAGGGAGAAGGCTGATTGGTCGTTACAAAACCGACGTTAGGCACCGGTGGGATAGCGCCCCCTTCGCGGCAGGAAAGCGCCCGGTAAACGCCGGAAGCCGCCTTCGCGCAGGCCGGCGCTCATCGGGCCGGTCGGTGGCCGGAAGGAGAGCCCGTCAACTGCACGAGGTGAGGCCGTCCGGCCCGAGAAGGAGGGTCCGGTCGGTGTAGGTCTCGATGAGGTCGAGCTGGTGGCTGATGACGAGGAGCGCCGTGCCGCGGTCGGTGCGGAGCCGGGAGAGCATGGCCATGATCTCGTGACCGGTGTCCGGATCGAGGGCGGAGGTGATCTCGTCGCAGAGCAGGTAGTCGGGTCCCGCGGCCAAAGCGCGGGCGATGGAGACCCGCTGTCGCTGTCTGCCCGACAGCTCGGCCGGACGGCGGTCGGCGAAGTCGGCGGGGAGGCCGACCTGGTGCAGCAGCTCGGCCACCCGGTCGTCCAGGTCGGGTCCGCTGATCCCGCCCAGGCGGGAGAGCGGTCGGGCGAGGGTGGCGGCGATGGTGCGGGCGGGGTTGAGCGCGCCCAGGGGGTTCTGCGGGACGAACTGGATCCTGCGCCGCTCCTCTGGAGCCCGCCGCCGCGCTCGAGCGGGAAGGGCGGCGCCGTCGAGGTGGAGCGTCCCGCCGTCGGGCCGGTGCAGCCCGGCGAGGACCCGCAGGAGCAGGGTCTTGCCGGTGCCGGACGGTCCGGTCACCCCGACGGCCGATCCCGGCGACACCTCGAGGTCCACGCCGGAGAGCACCCGGTTCCCGCGGAAGGCGACGTCGATCCGCCGTGCCGTGAGGCCCCCGGTCGGTGCCGGGGAGGGTTCCGCCGGAGTCCGTCGTTCGGCGATCCGATGCCGAGAGGACGTCGCCCGCGCGAGCGCGACCCGCCGCTGCTGGCCGCCGGAGATCGTCTGGACGCGCCGGTCGAGCAACCCGTCGCCGGTGGGCTGGCGGCAGGCGCGCAGCAGATCCTCGACGGCCTCCGGCGAGGCCGGGCGGAGGGTTTCGGCGACGGGGCGCCGCACCTTCATGCGGGGGTTGAGGGCGGAGCCGGGGTCCTGCCCGACGCGGCCGACGCGGGTGCGCCTCAGGTCGTGGTCGCGATCGCCGTCCAGTAGAAGAGCGGGTTGTAGCGCCGTGACCTCAACTGCACCACCAGGCTCACCAGGAAGACCCCGAAGAGCACGACGGTGGTCAGGAAGTATCCGATCTTCAGGGTCTGCGCGAACAGATCGCCTGCGGTCTCCCCCAAGGTCGTCGCCGCCACCTTCATGATCCAGAAGACCAGTGTGACGGCGGGCAGCTTCTTCGCCATGGAGGCCGCGGTGTGCGGCCCTTCTCGAATCGATGGACAAGTCATGCCTCCACCGTCGTGCCCGCCGCCTGAACACATCCTGAACGCCGCCCTCCGACCGTCGCGGGCTCGTCAGGTGGTGCGGGCGGCGGGGAGCAGCAGGGTGAACGTGGTGGGGGAGGAGGCGGTGAGGGTGAGGCGGCCGTTCTCGGCTTCGGCCAGGGTGCGGGCCATGGCCAGGCCGATGCGGTGGCCCTCGCGGGTGGGGGTGCGGCGGAAGAAGGTTTCGGTGTCCTCGGCGCCGACGTCGCCTTCGTCGGAGACGTCCAGGGCCAGCGCGCCGGAGGCGTCCCTGACGGTGACGGTGACCGTGCCGGAGCCGTGCCGGGAGGCGTTGTCGAGCAGGACGGCGAGGATCTGGCGGACCGCGGGGGAGGACGCGGTGCTGGGAGGGGCGTCGCGCTCGACGCGGACGCGCAGCGGCCGGGAGTGCGCGGCGAGATCGCGGTGCCAGGTGTGCTCGATCTCCTCGGTGAGCGCGGCCACGTCGAGCGGCCTCCCCTGCCGGGGCGCGTCCCTGGCCAGGGCGAGGAGGTCTCTGATCGTGTCCTCCAATCGGTCGACCGTCTCGATCGCCTGGGCGAGCGCCCGGTCGCGGTTCGCGGTGGGTCCGTCGAGAGCGGCCTCCAGGCGCAGTTTCAGGCCGGTGAGCGGGGTTCTCAGCTGGTGTGAGGCGTCGGCGGAGAAGGCCCGCTCCCGGGTGATCAGGCCGTTGATCCGCGCCGCGGTGGCGTTCAAGGCGGCCCCCGCCTCGTCGACCTCGGGGATGCCGCTGGGACGGGTGCGGACGCTGAAGTCGCCCTCGCCCAGGCGGGCCGCGGTCATCGCGAGGTCCTCGATCGGCAGCGCGAGCCTGCGGGCTTGGCGGCGCGCGAGCAGCCAGGTCAGCCCTGCCGCCACGCAGGCGGTGCCGAGCATGAGCAGCCAGGTCAGCCCGATCTGACCGGACACCTCCCATCGGGACTCGGCGGCGCGTACGACGGCGATGGCGCTCTCGTCCCCGGCGACCGGGATGGTGACGACGAAATCGGAGCCGCTGTCGGTGCTCGTCACCCTCCCGCCCAGAGCGCTGCGCACAGGTTCGTCGCCGACTTCGGGGCCCGTCCCCCTGATCTTGCGCCCGGACCGGTCGTAGAGGCCGAGGAAGACGTCGGATTCCGTCTCCGGCAGCACGGCTCCGGCGCCGCCGTTCACCACCGCCAAGGTCGCCTGGGTGGCCATGCGCTCCAGTTCGGCGCGTTCGTCGGCGATGAGGTAGCGGGCCACGCCGACCGCCAGCGGGATGCCGAACAGGCTGATCGCCAGCATCGACGCCAGCACGCTCAGGCTCACGATGCGTCTGCGCACTCGGCCCTCCTGCTGGTTCCTCGAGTCTGACGCTCACCTGATCGCGGGCACGTTGCGTACTCTGCAACCTACCGTGCGCTGTTCTTCGGTGAAGCGTGCGCGGTGGTGTCAGGCCCGGCGCGCGCGGCGCAGTTCGAGTGCGACCGGGACGGCGGAGACGACGACGATCAGGCAGACCACCGGCAGCAGGTACCGGTCGACGCCCGGGATCGTGCTGCCGAGGAGGAATCCAGCGATGATGAGGCCGACCGTCCACAGCAGCCCGCCGAGGATCTGCCAGAGCGCGAAGGCCCGGGCGGGCACGCCCAGGGCGCCGGCCATCGGGTTGAGCACCGTCCGCACGACCGGGACGAAGCGGGCGAGGACGATGGCTTTGCCATGGCCGTAGCGGGTGAGGAGTTCCTCGGCTCTGGCCATGCCCCGGTGGAGCTGCCTGTTTCCCGTCCGGTCGAGCAGAAGGCGCCCGCCGCGGCGGCCGATGACGAAGCCCGTCGGCGCGCCGATCAGTGCTCCGGCGACGGCCGCGAGCAGGACCCATGGCAGCGACAACGGCGTGGTTCCGGTGGCGGTCGTCGTGCACAGCAGGCCCGCGGTGAACAGCAGCGAGTCACCGGGCAGGAAGAAGCCGATCAGCAGACCGGTCTCGGCGAAGAGGATCACGGCGACGCCGACGGTGCCGAACGCGGTGATCATGGCTTGGGCGTCAAGTGGGTTCAAAGCGAGCGCGGACATCCGAGCTTCCTGTTCGGTTCGGGATCGCGCTCAAGCTAGCCACCCGGAGGTTAGCGCCCGGCCAACCCACGGGCACGCAGCCCCCAAACGCGCGGTTCCGGCAGACGCCGGTGCTCCGCCCCCGCATCGGAGCCCTGGTCAGGCGCTCGGGCCAGGGCCGCGCTGCCGCCGTGTCCAGACGCGCAGCGTCAGCTTGATCACCACGGGTGCGATGAGCGCCACGGCGAAGAGGCGGAGGCCCTGCACGCTGGAGACGAGGGGGACGTCGGCGTGCATCGAGGACGCGGTGGCCAGGACCGCGTTGATGCCTCCGGGGGTGGTCGCCAGGTAGGAGTCGGCGAACGGTATGCGGGTGAACCGGGAGACGACCCAGGCCAGCGTTCCGCAGGCGGCGCTGACGATGACCGTGCACAGGAGGGTGGCCGGAAGGATCCGCCGCAGCCTCCAGACGGTCCGGCGGGAGAAGCGAAGGCCGACCTCGAGGCCGACCGTGGTGAACAGCACCGTCCGCAGCGCCCCTTGGGGTGCGAATCCGTGTGCGAGTCCGGTGACGGTGACCAGAGCCGCCATCAGCATGGGCCCGAGCGTGGCGGGGCTGGGCAGCCGCAGGACCCTTCCCGTGATCTGGCCCGCCACGGCGATGCCCGCGAGCACAAGGAGACCGTGCAGCTGGTCCGGGCCGCTCACCAGGGGCCAGGAGGTGCCTGCGGGCGCGCCGCCGGGCGCGGGACGAGGAGCGGACAGGAACCAGCTCAGCAGCATCGGCGTGCTGACCACGATCAGGACGAGCCTCAGGTACTGCATGAATGCCACCTGCCGCCCGTCCGCCCCGAGGTCCTCCGCGGACGCGATCGCGGCGGCGGACCCTCCCGCCGTCATCCCGAGGGTCGCGGTGGCACGGTCCATTCCGTTGAAGCGCACCATGAACCAGGCCGCCGCCTGGCAGATGACCAGCGTCGCCAGGGTCACCGTGACCAGCGGCGCGGCCTCGCCGACGACTTCGCTGAGCGCCGAGGTGTCCAGGTAACTGCCGATCAGCACGCCGAGGAGGGCCTGGCAGCCACGGCTCAGGATCGCGGGCGGGCGGTGGTCGCGCACCAGTCCGTTCAGCGCGGCGAGCATTCCGCAGGCCAGCGGCATGAGCAGGTGGGGCGACGGGATGACGGGTTCGCCGAGTTCGCCGAGTTCGCCGACCGCCGCCATGGCCGCCAGGATCGCACCCCACACCAGAAAGTCGAGGCTCCGCTGCCGCACATGGCTCCAGGAGCACCTTGGGATAGACATGCCGGTGACGCTAAGAGATCAATGATTAGCGTTCGGTTAACATCGGTGGGCTGGGCGGAGCCCGGGAACGGCCTGAGCCTTCGTCGTGGGTGGTCGCTTGGATCAGTGCGCGAGGATTCTCGCCGGGTTGTCGACCACAAGACGCCGGAAGACGTCGTCGCCGAAGCCGAACCGGGTGAGCATGCCGGGAATGAACTGTGGGAACCGGGTGAACCCGTAGTACCCGTAGGACTTGCCGTGCGCCTTGGTGGTCGTGTCGTGCCCGAGGACGATCTGTCCGGCGTATCCGGCGCGGAGCAGGTCGACCAGTCCCTTCATCCGATCGAAGTCGTCGGGCAGGATGGCGGTGGTGGCCGACCAGGAGTCGAAGCCGATGTTGGCCCCGCGGTCGAGGATGGTCCGCTGGAGCTCGGTGGAGATGTTCCGTGCCGCGTTCATGTCGCCCATGTAGGTGGTGAGGGCGTCCCACGGGCGCAGGAACGAGTCCATGTGGATCATCACCAGGCGGTCGGGGGCCATCCCCGTGCCGAGTGCCGCATCGACGCCCTGCAGCACCTGGGCGTGGGACATCGGGAAGGCCGTGTGCACCTGGAGGCTGAGACCGGTCGCGGCGGAGATGCGCCCGAGCGTCCGGAGCGTCGCGACCTCCGTCTCTTGCAGCTCCGCCGAGGGGTCCATCGAGGACAGCGCGCATTTGAGGAACCCCGGACGGATGCCGGTGTCCTCGACGCCCTCCTCCACCTCACGGGTGAAGAACTCGAAGAGCGCCTTCTCGTCCATTGCCGCGAACTCGGCGGGGCGGCAGTCGGCGACGTAGAGGCCGGTCGCGAAGATGACGTGGACGCCGGAACGCTCCGAGGCGGCGCGCAGGTCCCGGACGTCGCCGCGCAGTCCGATCGGCGAGGCGTCGCAGATCGCGCCGCCTCCCACTTCCTTGAAGAAGCCCAGCTCCGCCGTCGTGTAGTCCACGTCGCCGGTGGTGCGGCACTGGCTGGAGGAGACGGCCCCTGCTTCGCGTAGGAACGCGAGGTTGTCCGTTCGCAGCTCGAGCATCTCCGGGGGAAGTTCCGGCGCGCCGTACCGCTTGATGAGCGCCGCCATGAGGGAGAGGTCGGCGTTCAGGTGTTCGTGCATGCTGGTGAAGCCGAGGGAGCCGGGGTCCACGTCGCCCCGGACCGTCGTCACAACGCTCATGTTCTTTCCGCTTCCGTTCGTGGTTCCATGCGTGGTTCTTGTCCGGCGGTGGTGCGCTGTCAGGAGGGCCGGGAGCCGTACCGGCCGCGGAGGACGAAGCGCTGGACCTTGCCGCTGGGGGTCTTGGGCAGCCGGTCCAGGTAGTGGACGGCCCGGGGGTAGGCGTGCGCGGCGAAGCGCCGCTTCACGAGTTCCTGGAGTTCCGCGGTCAGCCCGTTCGACGCGGTGCGGCCCTCGGCCAGGACCACGCAGGCGTGCAGGACCTCTCCGCGGAGCTCGTCGGGGACGCCGATGACGGCGACGTCGGCGACCGCCGGGTGGGTGATGAGAACGCTTTCGACGTCGAACGGGCCGATGCGGTAGCCGGCCATGATGACGACGTCGTCGTCCCGGGCGGTGAAGAAGAAGCAGCCGTCCTCGTCCTCGCGCCCTGTGTCGGCGGTGAGGTACCAGTGGCCGTCGGGAGTGAAGCGCTCGGCGGTCTTGTCCGGCGCGTCCGTGTAGCCGGCGAACCACAGGAGCGGGCTGCCGTCGGTGCCGATGGCGATCTGTCCGTCCACGATGCCCGCGGTGAAGCCGGGGAGCGCGCGTCCCATGGAGCCGGGTTTCACCGGGGCGCGGACGGCGTCGTGCCAGCCGTTGGCGATGACCATGCCGAGCTCGGTCTGCCCGTAGTGGTCGCGGACCTCCACGCCCAGCGCCTCGCGCGACCATTGCGGGACGTCGGGAGTGAGGGGTTCGCCCGCCGACGAGGCCCGGCGCAATCGGATGCCGCGCACCGACGGGTCCTTGCTGAGGCCGCGGTAGACGGTGGGGGCGGCGGCGAGGTTCGTGACCGCGTACCGGCGGAGTACCTGGACGGTGACCTCCGGTGAGAACCCGGCGCGCAGCAGCAGACTGGCCTTGCCCAGGGCCAGCGGGCCGAGGATCGCGTAGTACAGGCCGTAGGCCCAGCCGGGGTCGGCGGCGTTCCAGAAGACGTCGTCATCGGTGACGTCGAGGCCGTACCGCAGGTAGGAGCAGAAGGCGGCCAGCGCGCGCACGGGCACCGGAACCCCCTTGGGCTGCCCGGTCGTGCCGCTGGTGAACAGCTGCACGAGGGTCCCGTCCCCGCCCACGGCCACGGCACCGGCGAAGGGCGGGTGCGCGGCCACCAGGTCGTCGAACGCGGAGCCGCCCTCGATCACGTCGAGCCCGTCGAGGGAGTCGATCTTGTGGCGCTGGTCGGGATCCGCCACGATCACGCGGGCGCCGCTCGCGCGGACCCGGAACTCGATCGCGGGCGTGGCGAAGGCGGTGAACAGCGGCACGTGGACGGCGCCGAGCCGCCAGATGCCCAGCAGGGCCACGACGAGATCGCGGCTCTTGCCCATGAGCACGGCGACGCCGTCACCGCGGCCGACGCCGCGCTCGGCCAAGGCGGTGGCGAACCTGCGCGACGCGTCGGCCAGTTCGCCGTAGGTCAGGTCACGGGCGGACAGATCCGGCTCGATCACGGTGAAGGCGACGGCCTCCGCTGGGTGCCCGTCGCACAGCAGTTCGGCTGCGCGGGCGTCCGGAGCCCCGAACCGGGCGAGCCAGCGGTCGACATCGGTCGTGGGAAGGGTCATGCGATGGTCCTCGGTGATCGTGAACACTCGGCGAGTGGTGTGCGTCACCTTCATTCCAGGAAAGACCGATCTACGACACCCTCCGAAGAGGGTGCCTACAGGCCGGGCCAGGCCGGGTGGATCTGCTCGACGCGGTCGCGCCGGGTGTACATGTCCCAGTAGAGGTCGGCGAGGTCGTCGGGGTCGACGACGGGGAACTGCCCGCCGCCGAACGGCTGGTCCGCGTCGGGTGCGTCGGCGCGGGCGGCGGCGGCCGACTCGGCGGCGGTCCGGACCCCTTCGCTGCGGTCGATGGCCGCGGCGACCGACAGGGTGCCGGCGTAGACGCCCTTGTCGGCGAGTTCGCCGTTGAGGGAGTAGAGGTAGCTGCGGGCGGCGGCCATGACGACGCCCGGGCCGCTGAGGTAGGGCACCGGCTGGGCCGCGGAGGCACCGGTGGTCATCAGGACCGCGCCGTCGCCGCGCTCGATCATCTCGGGCAGCACGGCCCGGAAGATCTCCACCGGGGTGAGCAGGAGCAGCGGGATGAGCCGCTCCAGGTAGGCCGCCTCCAGCGCGGTCGCGGCGGTGAAGGTCAGACCGGGGTTGACCGGCCCGTACTCGACGACGTCGATCCGGCCGAAATGGGCGCGGATCGCGTCGACGAGGGCGTGGGCCTGGCCGGGTTCTGCGAGGTCGGCGGGGAAGGCGGCGGCTTCGACGCCCTCGTCCGCCAGTCGCGCGACGAGGTCGGCCAGGCGGTCCTCGCGACGCGCCACCAGGGCGACGCGGAAGCCTTCACGGCCGAAGCGCCGGGCGACGGACACGCCGAGACCGGTGCCGGCGCCGAAGACGGCGATCACTTTGGACATGGGGATTCTCCTTGCGGCCGGATAAACTTGACCCATGGGTCAAGTTAGTGGTGCCAAGCTAGCAGCAAGTTGACCCGGTGGCCAAGTTAGTGTGGCCGAAGGACGCGGCACTGGGACGGGCGGCCTCACCGTCGCGCCGTGACGGGCTCCACCCGACCTGAACGCGGGCGGTGCCCGGAGGGCCGGG
Source organism: Actinocorallia herbida (assembly GCF_003751225.1). Classification (NCBI taxonomy): domain Bacteria; kingdom Bacillati; phylum Actinomycetota; class Actinomycetes; order Streptosporangiales; family Thermomonosporaceae; genus Actinocorallia; species Actinocorallia herbida. Next base: position 5,594,921 of record NZ_RJKE01000001.1, on the reverse strand, counting down.
AGGCCACGGCTCCCTGCCCGCGCACCCTCTTCCGGGAGTGGTGTGTCCGGGGTCGTCTGCCGATAGTTGGGTGCGAGGCGGTGATCAGGCGCCCGAGCGGTGCTCCCGCTTCCGTGGCGCGACCTTTCCGCGCACTGATGCGCGTTGAGGTGCGGCCGTGTCCCGTGATCTCTGTGGCACGGGCCGGGCCGATCCCGCCGCCCCTGATCCCTCGCGGATCGGATCGAGGAGGAGACAGTGATGAGTGACCAGGCCGCACCCGCCCTGCACGTGCCCGCCCGTGACATTCCCGTGCCCGGATCGGTGAGCCAGGAGGCCGCGGGCCTCCTGGCGATGGGGGTGCTGCAGCCGCCCACGCAGTGGCCGCCCGTGGAAGACCTGGAGGCCTGGCGTGCCCTGGTCGCCGAGAAGGCCGCCATGGTGCCGGCGGAGGCGCCCGGCCCGATGGTGGCCTCGTGTTTCGGCACCGCCGAGACCGGTGTCGGCGCCCGGACCGAGGTCATCGACGTCGACGGGGTCCGGATCCACACCGCCGTCCCCGAGGGAGCCGCGCCCGATGACCGCCGGGTCTATCTCGCCATCCACGGCGGTGCCTGGATCGGCGGCGGCGGAGATCTCTGCCGGCTCGGGGCCGCGATGACGGCGGGTGCGATCGGTGCGCGCGTGTGGGCGGTCGACTACCGGATGCTGCCCGACCACCCCTTCCCGGCGCCCCTGGACGACTGCCTGACCGCCTACCGGAGACTTCTGGAGGAGTACTCGCCCGAGGAGATCATCGTCGGCGGAGTCTCGGCGGGCGCCAACCTCGCGGTCGCGCTGCTTCTGCGAGCACGGGACGAGGGACTTCCCCTGCCTGCCGCGGCCGTGGTGGAGACCGTGCCCGCCGACCTCACCGCCGTCGGCGACACCTACGCGACCAACAAGGGAGTGGACACCTCCTTCGTGGACGAACTGGGCCCCATCTTCCAGCTGTACTCCAACGGCCACGACCTGCGGAACCCGTATCTGTCGCCGCTGTTCGCCGACTTCGGCAAGGGTTTTCCCCCGGCCATCCTGACCAGCGGCACCCGCGACTTCCTCCTGTCGGACACCGTCCGGCTGCACCGCAGGCTCCTCGCGGCCGGCGTGCCCGCGGACCTGCACGTGTTCGAGGCCGCGCCGCACGCCATGTTCCTCGGCCTCGCACCGGAAGACCACGAACGTGCCCGAGAGGTGCGCGCGTTCGCCGAGCGGCACTGGCCTTCGGCGAGCTCCGAATGACCCGCAGGCTTCGCCGGGAACGGCCGGCGCACGACCTCGTGGCCGCGAAGGCGCGGTCACGAGCCCGTACGAACAGGAACAGTGAATGAAGAGCGTCATCGTGACCGGCCCCGGCAAGCTCGAAATCGCCGAAGTGCCCATCCCTCAGGTGGGTCCGAGGGACGTCCTGGTGAAGATGAAGGCCTGCGGCATCTGCGGCGCGGACCCGCACGCGCTCGCCGAGGGCGGCATTCCGGCCGGTGCGAGCGCGACCCCGATGGGGCATGAGCCGGCGGGCGAGATCGTCGAGGTCGGCGCCGAGACGTCCGGCCTGCGTCCGGGTGACCGCGTGGTGATCGACCCGACTCTGGTGACCGACTCGATCACCGGCGGGGGAGGCCCGCAGGGGGCGCTCAGCGAGTACCTGCTGGTCCGTGAAGCCGCTCCGGGGGTGAACGTCGCCGTCTTCCCCGAGCATGTGCCGTGGCACGTCGCGGCGCTCGCCGAGCCCCTGGCCGTCGCCCGCAGGTCCGTCGACCGCACCCACCCGCGCCCCGAGCACAAGGCCGTCGTCTTCGGTGCGGGCCCGGTGGGCCTCGGCGCGCTGCTCGCGCTCAAGCACCACGGTGTGTCGCACGTGGTCGTCGCCGATGTGCAGCCCAACAGGCTGGACAAGGCGCTCGCGCTGGGCGCGGACGCGGTCATCAATTCCGCCGAGCAGGACGTACGGGCGCGTCTGGTCGAACTCCACGGGGAGGGGACGGACGCCTTCGGCCGCACCGGGCTGCCCGGGACCGACCTCTATCTGGACGCCGCGGGCGTTCCCGACGTGCTCCGCACGGTGTTCGCGGGACCCAAGCTCGGCGCCGTCCTCGGCATCGTCGCCATCCATCGGGATCCGTTCCCGGTGGACTTCCAGATGCTGATCCCCTCGGAACTGACGATCGTCCACTCGATGGGGCATCCCACCGAGATGTTCTCGGTCATCGACGACATCGCGGCCAACACCGACGCCTGCTCCGCGATCGTGAGCGACCTGATCCCCTTCTCCGAGGTGGAGCGGGCTTTCGACCTCGCGGGCCGCCCGGGTGCGACGGACAAGGTCGTGGTCACCTTCGAGTGAGTCGCTTCTGAGGTGATCGCCCGGTCCGGCCCGCGACGTGCGGTCGCATGACGGTCGGCGGTGTGGGGGACCGGCACCGTAAGGCCTTTCGGGGAATCGTCGCCGAAGGCCTTACGGGTGATCCTGCGATGGTCGTCGACCTATCGAGATGAGCACTTGCCTTTTGGGCGCGGAGGGCTCCTAGAATGCAGCCATGTCCCCTGGAAGTGGCGTACCTCACATGAAGGCGGAGAAGCGTCCCTGCGCCCAGGAGCGGGCGCAGGAGGCGTTTCTCCCGCCCACGGCGGTCTTGGAACAACTCGAGGCTTCGCTCCGGATGATCAAACGCCGCACCGACGTCTCGCTCGCCTTCGCCGGGCAGATGGCGGAATCCGGCGCCGTGCGGCTCTCGCTCTTCGAAGGCCCGACCGCAGGCGCCCTGCGGGGTGTCGAGGTGGAGTCCGGCCACGGTCTCGGGGGCCGGGCCGTCGAGCTCTCCCGGAGCATCGCGGTCGGCGATTACCTGACCTCGCCGAGGATCACCCACCGGTACGACAGATTCATCAGCGCGGAAGGACTGCATGCGATGGTCGCCGCCCCCGTGATCGTCGGACGGAGGCCGGTGGCCGTGGTGTACGGCGCCTTCCGCGAGGCGCGAGAGATCGGTGGCCGGATCCAGGACGCCATGGCCGGTGAAGTGCGTGCGCTGGAGCAGCGCCTCGCCGTGCTCTCGGCGATGGAGGCGGGATTCACCGACCCCGCCGAGACCGCCGCGACCCTCCGGATGCGGGAGCGGATCCGCGACACCTACGGCGACCTGCGGACACTCGCCGGACGCGTCTCCGACGCCGCGGTCCAGGCGGAGATCCTGCGCATCGGCGGTCGGCTGCTGGACGGCGAGGCCGACGCACCGGGCCTGAGCACGCTCAGCCGTCGCGAGCGCGACGCCGTCGCGCTCGCCTCCCGCGGACTCACCAACCAGCAGATCGGCGAGGCGCTCGGCCTCAGCCCCGGCACGATCAAGAGCTACATGAAGTCGGCGATGCGCAAGCTCGGGGCCGCGACCCGTCTGGAGGCGGCCATCCTCGCCCGCCGTACCGGCCAGATCCCCTGACCGGCACGCCCCGTCGCAGGGGGAGACCTCCCGCGCCGGACCGCCGGGCGTGGGAGGCTCCGCGGTAGGCGCTATCGGTCTGCCGCGCTCCCCGGGCCGTCGTTCCCGCGTCCCCAGCGTCCGTCGACGAACGCGCGGAGTTCCCGGGTGCGGTCCTCGGCCTCGGGCGCGAACATGAACATCACGTGCGTCGCCGCCTCGAAGACGTGCAGGTCGGCGGCTATCCCGGCGGAGCGCAGAGCGCGGTGCATGCGGACGGTGTTGGACAGGAACAGGTCGCGGGTGCCGCTCTGCAGGAAGGTGGGCGGGAAGCCCTTGGTGAAGTCGCCGAAGAGCGGCGACACGTACGGGTCGGTGAGGTCGTGGCCGCCCGCGTAGAGGAGGTTCGCGGGCATCAGCCGCGAGGTGAGCGCGGTGTCGACGCCCAGAAGGGTGCTGAAGGTGTCCCCGGACTCGGTGAGATCGAGTTCAGGGGTCATCAGCACGACCGCGGCGGGCAGCGGCAGCCCCTCGTCCCGGGCGCGCAGGACCATCGCGGGAGCGAGGTTCCCGCCCGCGGACGCCCCGCCCACGATGATCCGCTCCGGCGGGTGTTCGCGCAGCAGGGCCCGGTAGGCGGTCAGGCAGTCGTCGACGCCCGCGGGGTAGGGATGGTCCGGCGGCATCCGGTAGTCGACCGCCCAGACCTTCGCCCGCACCAGGCCCGCCATGATCCGCCCCATGGCGGCGCAGCTCTGCCCGCCTCCCCACAGCAGGGCGCCGCCATGAACCTCCAGGTAGACGGCGTCGTCCACGACGTCGCGCGGGGTGATGACGTGGACACGCACCCCGTCGACGTCGATCTCCTCGACGTCGGCCTCCACCTGGTCGGCCATCATGCGCAGACCGGCGAGGCCGCCCTCGTCCATCCGCGCGACGACCGCGCGCCAGGCGTCGACGTCGTCGAGCGGCGGCCACTCCGGGTTGGCGGGGCCGGGGTGGGCCAGTTGCGCCTGCGCCTGCGGGCTCAATCCCACGGGGATCGGAATCTCACGGGCCGGTACGCGCAGCACCGGTCCGGTTTCTGCGTTCTCCACGGGTCTCCTCGGGCTCTCACTTCGGGATGGGATCGTCCGCGCGGGACCGGGTGGCGTGCCCCTCCGGGGTCCAACGGGATCTCCGCCAGGATTCGTCGAGCGCTCATCGCGTCGCTACTCCTGAAAGAGGGTGGTACGCCCGGCCACCCCCATCCGGGGGTGGCCGGGATCCGGGTTCGGGGCCGATGCTCGGCGTCCCAGTGGAAAGCGAGGACGGCATGGCTGCTGAAGAAACATCCCGGAACCTGCACCTACCCGCACGTGAGGTCCGCGTGCCCGCGTCGGTCAGCCCCGAGGCACAGGCATTCCTCGCCCAGGGGCGGATGCCCTCGCGGCCCTACCCGCCCTTGACCGATCTCGACGCGTGGCGCGCGGCCATCGCCGAGACGGACGCGGCGATGCAGGCGATGTTCGAGATGCGCGCCTCCCGGGTGGGCGCCGAGGTCGAAGAGATCGACGCGAACGGCGTGCCGGTGTACTCCATCACCCCGCACGGGATCTCCCCCGACGATCAGCGGGTCTATCTCGACATCCACGGCGGCGCCCTCATCCAGGGCGGTGGCGTGCCCTGCAGACTCAACGGCGTCGCCACGGCCGGTCAGGTCGGGGCCCGGGTGTGGGCGGTGGACTACCGGATGGCGCCGGACCACCCTTACCCCGCGTCACTCGACGACTGCGTCGCCGCCTACCGCGCTCTCCTGGACCGCCACAGCCCCGACCAGGTGATCGTCGGAGGAGGCTCGGCGGGAGCCAACCTCGCGGCGGCCCTCCTGCTGCGGGCGCGGGACGAGGGGCTGCCGCTGCCCGCGGCGGCGGTGCTCCTCACGCCCGAACTCGACCTGACTGAGTCGGGGGACTCCTTCCAGACCCTCGCGCCCGTCGACATCGTCGGCCACCTCAGCCTGATGCCCGTCAATCTCCTGTACGCCGACGGCCACGACCTCACCGACCCGTACGTGTCTCCGCTCTTCGGCGACTTCACCAAGGGCTTTCCGTCGACCTTCCTCAGCGCGGGCACCCGCGACGTCTTCCTGTCCAACGCCGCCCGCATGCACCGCGCGCTGCGCGAAGCCGGGGTGCCCGCCGACCTCCACCTCGTCGAAGCCGCGCCGCACGGCGGCTTCTTCGGCACGGCGCCCGAGGACGCGGCACTCGACCGGCAGATCCGCCTCTTCACGGACTCCCACTGGCCGCGTTGAGGAGAGCCGAGCAGCGCACAGGGACCCACCCAACCCGCACCGCAACGAGTCCGAACCGTCGAGAGCCGGTTGGGCCTTTACAGAGCGGGGCGGGAAGGTGATCCTCCGGAGAGGTCCCGGGCCTGAGGAGGTCGATCGTGCGCCTGCGGCGGATGGTGATGGCTTGTGCGTTGCTCACCGCTGTGCCGGCGGTTCCCGGGACGGCCGCGCACGCGGCTCAGGAGTCCTCCTACATCACCGATGAGCAGGGTCGGGTTCTGATCCTGCACGGGTTGAACACCGCGAGCAGCGCCAAAGGGGCGGGCGGCCTGCCGTGGATCGGGGAGGCGGACGTCGCCCGCGAGCGGGAACTGCTCGGCTCGAACATCGTCCGGTATCTGATCCAGTGGAAGAACGTCGAGCCGGAACCCGGAGTGTACGACGAGGCGTATCTGGACGCGGTCGCGGAACGGTTGCGCTGGTATCGCGGGCAGGGCATCCACGTCGTCCTCGACATGCACCAGGACCTGTACGGTCCCGCCGCCTGCCAGGGGCAGGGCAACGGCGCTCCCGCGTGGGCCACGATCACCGACGGCCTGTCCTGCACCCCGCAGAAGCCCTGGTTCCTCAGCCTCCTCCAGCCCGCCGTCCTGCGCGCGTACGACAACTTCTGGAACCACACCGGTGCCCATCCGGAACTGGGCGAGCGCTACACCGCGATGTGGCGGCACGTCGCCGACCGGTTCAAGGACGATCCCGCCGTCCTCGGCTACGACCTGATGAACGAGCCGTTCGGCGGGAGCCGCCAGTTCGGCTTCTTCGAAGGCCCCGTCCTGACCCCGTTCTATCAGCGGATCATCGACGCGATCCGCGAGGTCGACGACGGTACCTGGATCTTCGTGGAACCGCAGGCCGTCGGCGTCGGGCAGGGCACCCCCAGCAGCCTCGGCCGCCTCCTCGGCGACCGCATCGCCCTGGCGCCGCACTTCTATCCCGCCGCGCTCTACGTGAACCGTTCCTACACGGGGCTCACCAAGAGCGCCGTCCAGGCCGAATTCGTCGCATGGCGCCTGAGCATGACGGCCTTGTCCCGCGACCTCGGCCGGCCCCTGTGGCTGGGCGAGGTAGGCGCGATCGGCGCGTCCGTTCCCGGCGCGGCCGACTACACCGGCGACTGGCTGACGTTCGCCGACGACCTGAGGATCGGCTGGGCCTACTGGTCCAATGACACCGCGACCGACGGCACCGGCATCGACACCGGCGTGGGCCCCATCGACGAGAACGGTCTCACCCGGATCGGACGGGTCATGGCCCGCCCCTACCCACGGGCGATCGCCGGCCTCCCCGTGTCGATCAAGGCGACCGCCGTGAAGTTCACGCTCTCCTGGCGGTCCAACGGGGCGACCGGACCCACCGAGATCTGGCTCCCGCCGTCCTTCGGCGCCGACCCGAAGATCACGAGCACCGCCTCCGCCCGGTGGGACCCGGCGACCCGAATACTGCTCGTCGACGGGACGGGCGGCGCGGTGCAGACCGTCGCGGTGGGCTGACCAGGGCGATGCCTCACCTGATGACCCGTGCCGGTCTTCTGTAGCAGGTGAGGGTGACCGATCTCGGCCGGCAGGCGTCCGCCCCATCCGGGGACGGCGCTCACGGAGCGGCGGTGAGGCGTCCCATCACCGTGTAGGCCTGCTGCGAGGTCAACGGACCTGCGGGGAGCGGTCGTGCGGCTTGGGCTCGCAGACCGTCGAGCATGAGAGCGACGGCGCGGCGCCACGCGTCGGGGGCGGTGCCGGCGGCGGCGCGTGCCAGCAGTGCGTTGGTGCCGAAGATGAACAGCAGGTCTTCGCCGGTGTAGTCGGGGCGGAGCGCACCGGCCTGCTGAGCCCTCGCGATGAGATGGGTGGCGGCGACCTGGATGCGGCCGCAGACGTCCATCAGGCGCTCAGCGTCGGGGTAGCGGCCGGTGACCACGTCGCTGATGGCGGGGTCGGTGGCCTGCAGCTCGCACACCCCCTCGACGTAGTAGGCGAATCCGTCCCAGGCGTCCGAGCAGGCCAGCGCCCGTTCGGCCACCCCGTCGAGACGGTCGACGGCGAGGTCGGCCACGACCTCGTTGATGAGCGCCTCGCGCCCGCCGAACAGGTTGTAGAGCGTTCCGTGGCTCACCCCGGCATGGCGCGCGATCTCCTTCAGCGGGACCTGGAGCCCGCGTTCCCGGAAGAGCTCGATCGCGGCCGCCCGCAGCTTCTGCGCGTTTCGTTGGGCGTCGGCCCGCATCCGGTGTCCCTCCTGGTCATGGGTAGAACCCTAGTGTCGCGGCCACGCCGTCATTAACCTGGCCCAAGGGTCAAGTTGATGTCGGCTCGGTAATCAGATTGACCCATAGGTCAACTTATGGCCGCTGCGAAAAGAATCCTCCAGAGTGATCGCGCTTTCGGCGCCGGTGCCGGTCTTGGCGTGTCCGTCGTCCGTCGCTTCGGCCGCGAAGGCTTTCGCCTCGCCCCGGTGGCCCGCCGCAAGGACCGCCTGGCCGCGCTCGTCGCGCAGCTCGCGGAAGAGGACATCGAAGCCGTTGCCTTCCCTGTTGGCAACCCATGCCCTACCTCAGATAAGGGGCTGATGTCGCCTACCTGAACCTGCTCATGGTGAGACTGCGGTGCCTGGCGTCAGGGGGCGGGGATGGCGGTGGGGGCGTCGAGGTCGTTGAAGGCGTCGGCGTAGCGCTGGGTGAGGGCGAGGGAGATGTCTTCGCGCTGCCAGGCGCTGCCGGTGAGGGTGGCGAGCCACAGGACGAGGCCGTAGACGGTGCTGGCGCGGTAGGAGGTCCAGGCTTGCTCGGCGGTCGGCCTTTCCTCCTCGGGGACGTCCAGGGACGTGCGGTAGACCTCGATCAGCTCGGCCTCGTGAGCGCGGCGATCCTCGGTGGTCACGGCTCCTTGGAGAAAGTAGCCGACGTCCAGCGACCAGTGGCCGCGCCGGAGCATCTGCCAGTCCAGGAATCCGATGTCGTCGCCGGGCAGGACGTAGGTGTTGCCGATGTGGGCGTCTCCGTGCAGGAGGGTCTGCGGCCCGGTGGCCAGGGTGCGGACGTAGCTCTTCCACAGGAGGATGAGGTCCATCGGCCGGTAGGCGCGGACCGGGCCGGGGACGGCGTCGCCTGCCATGTCGAAGGCCAGGGGGATGACGCCGGCCATGAGCTCGTCCATCTCTTCGGGCCACGGAGTGTAGAGCTCGACCCAGGACAGTGCTGCACGCTCGGTGAGCCGGGTGTTCCAGAACGTGCTGTGCAGGCGGGCCAGCGCGCGCATCCCGGCGGCGGCCTGGGCGGGGGTGAGGGGGCGGGTGGAGTCGCGGGGGTCGGCGCCGCGGGCGGACAGGTCCTCCATCACCATGATGAAGTTCTGACCGGGCTCGTCGATCAGCGACAGGTGGACGGCCGGGTGGTCGACCGGCAGGGCCATCCCCGACAGGAACAGGCGCGGCTCGTGGAACAGGCCGCTGGTCGCGGCGGTGAGTTCGGCGTGGGCGGGGTCGACCGCTTTCACGAAGACCGTGTCCGGCCCGGACCCGGCCGAGTAGGTCAGGCCCAGGCGGGCCCGCCGGTTGGTGCCGTCATCGCGCAGCACGACCTTCACCTCTGACACCACCGCGCCCGGGTGGGACGCCGCCAAGGCGTCCGTCATCCACTGCGCGGTGATCAGGTCCAGGTTCACCGGGATGCTCTGCCCGCCCTCGCCCAATGCGTCCTCCTCGGAAACCGAACGACCGGACCCTGAACACTAGCAAGTAAGTGTTCACTCAACAATGGTCCTGGGGGGCGGAGGACATCGAAGCGCGACGGCGGCGCGGCGATGAACGGCCCGCGACGAGGATCGGTACGGGAATCGGCGGTAGGCGGGCTTCGGCGTCGGTCCGATGACGGTCGGAGCGCAGGCACAGGTGGTCCGGCCGTCGTCGATGAGGCGAAGCCGCGGTCAGGAAGACCGAGTGACCTCGGGGCCATGCCGACCGAGGCTCGCCCGGCTTGACGATCGCGCGGTATCACGCCTGGCCATCGGCCGCTCCCGCTGTTCGGTGAGCGCGCTCAGAGGAACAAGGACCGGTGCAGCATGGCCCGGATCCGCTTACGGTTCTCCTCGCCCGCGTCGCCCTCGGCGTCGTGCATCGCGCCTTCCGCCATCTGGTAGGCGAGGATCACATCGCAGACGAAGACGTCCGGGCGCACCACTCCTTCAGCGCGGCCCGCCTCGAGGAGGGGGACGAAAGCGGCGGCGGTACGGCCCGCGAGCGAGGAGAACCACGAGGCCCCTGCCTGGGAGAGCATGTGGGCGATGCCTCCGTGGGCGAACTGCAGGTCGAGGACGAAGTCGAACAGCTGGACGACGGCCGAGGGCCGGCCCGTGAGTTCCGCGGCCCGTTCCTCGATCCAGGCCACGTTGTCCTCGAAGACCGTCGCGGCGAGTTCCTCACGCGTGGCGAAGTTGCGATAGAGGGTCGTCCTGCTGACGCCCGCCGTTCGGGCGACCTCTTCGAGCGGAACATCGAGCCCGTGCTCGGCGAACGTCTTGCGGGCGGCATCGAGAAGCCGTGCGCGATTGCGCACGGCGTCGCGTCGGGGAGCCCGCTCGGGGTCCTGGGACATTCCCCAAGGATAGCTTGCCGGTAATCCGTACGTTGATGTACGTTTCGTGCACCGAGGCCGTCGCGCATTGCGCGGCCCGTCTTCCCGGCCGGCCCTGCCCTGTTCCACCGCGATCAGCGGTCAAGGCCCGCCGTGCGCCCTTGGAGGGATCATGTCGAAACTTGCCGGCAAGACCGCTGTCGTCACGGGCGGGTCCTCGGGCATCGGGTTGGCGATCGCGAAGCGGTTCGCCGACGAAGGCGCGCACGTGTACGTGACCGGTCGCCGGAAGCCGGAGCTCGACGCGGCGGTCGTGGCGATCGGGGAGAACGCGACCGGCGTTCAGGCCGACGTGTCCGACCAGACCGCGCTCGACGCCCTCTACGCCGGGATCACCGCGGACGGGCGGCGGGTGGACGTGGTGGTGGCCAACGCGGGCGGCGGCGGGCTGTCCCGGCTCGAGGACGCCACCCAGGAGTACTTCGACGGGATCTTCGGCACGAACGTCGCGGGGACGCTCTTCACGGTGCAGAAGGCGCTGCCGCTGTTCAACGACGGTGGCTCCGTCATCCTGCTGTCCTCGATCGGGGCGGACAGCGGTAGCGAGTACTTCGGCGTCTACGCCGCGGCCAAGGCGGCCGTGCGCTCCCTGGGCAGGACCTGGGCCAACGAGCTCAAGGGCCGCGGCATCCGCGTCAACACCATCTCGCCCGGGGCGATCGCGACTCCGGCCCTCGCCGCGGCGGCACCCGACGCCTCCGACACCGAGGGTTTCTTCACGATGATCGGCACCGGCGTGCCCCTCGGACGCGTCGGCGACCCCGCGGAGATCGCCTCCGCGGCCCTCTTCCTGGCGACCGCCGAAAGCAGCTACATCACCGGGACCAACCTCTACGTCGACGGCGGCTCCGGACAGATCTGAGGTGCGCCGGATGCTGAACGACCCTGAGAAAGGAAAAGGGCATGCCCGCGTGGGACCACCACACTGATTTTCTCGTCGTCGGCAGCGGCGGCGGCCTGGCGGGCGCGGTGACGGCGAGCGCCGCGGGCCTGGACGTCCTGGTCGTGGAGAAGTCCGCGTTCCTCGGCGGATCGCTCGGGATCTCCGGCGGTGTCCTGTGGCTGCCGGACAACCCGGTCATGAAGCGCCACGGCCTTGAGGACTCGCTGGAGAACGCGCTCGATCACTTCGCCTCCGTGGTCGGCGACGCTGAGAAGATCGGTCCCGCCTCGTCGCTCGCGCGTCGTCGCGCCTACGTCACCGCCGGCGCGGACATGGTGCGCCTTCTGGAGAAGGAGGGCGTCGAGTTCGCGTTGTGCGACGGGAACAGCGACTATTACGCGGAGATCCCCGGGGTCGAGGGCGCGGTGGTCAACGGCCGCGCGATCGAGGCGACGCTGTACGACACCGGGAGGCTCGGCCCGCTCGGCCGGAGGCTGCGTCCCGCGATCGCCGCCCCGCTCGTGGTCAGGACCGCGGAGGCCGGCGCGCTCACCCTCATCAGGGTCAGCCTGCGGAGCCTGGGCAAGGCCGTCCGCATCGGCGCCCGTACGGCCTTCGCGGCGCTGCGGCGCAAGCGGATGACGTCGAACGGCGGAGCGTTGACCGCCCAGCTCCTGGACGTGCTCCTTCGGCGCGAGGTTCCGATCTGGACCGAAGCGTCCCTGGAGGAACTGGTGGTGGAGGACGGCCGGGTGGTGGGAGCCGTCGTCAAGCGCGAGGAACGAACGGTGCGGGTGGGAACGCGCGCCGGAGTCCTGATCGCGTCCGGCGGCTTCGCTCGTAACGCCGGGATGAGGACGCGGCACGGCGGCGGCCAGCCGGCGGACGGGACCTACACGCTGGCCAATCCCGAGGACACCGGAGGCCCGATCGGCCTGGCGGTGGAGCTCGGCGCGGCCACGGACCTCATGGACGAGGCCTGGTGGGTTCCGGTCTTTCACAAGCTCGACGGAACCCTGGGAATGGTCCTGCCCGAGCGGTTCCGGCCCGGATCGATCATCGTCGACGGTCACGGTGAGCGCTACTTCAACGAGGCCGAGTCCGCGATGGAGGCCGGACGCCAGATGTACCGCAGACAGGCCGAGACCGGTGCGGGAGTGCCCTCCTGGCTGATCCTCGACGCCCGGCACCGCGCACGCTACCTGCTCGGGATGATGCCACCCGGCATCACGCCCAAGAGCTGGATCGAGCGCGGTCTCATCAAGCGCGCCGACACGATCGCCGGGCTCGCCGCGAAGTGCGGCATCCCGCCGGAGACGCTCAAGGACACGGTCGAGCGGTTCAACGCCTTCGCCGCCGACGGCGTGGACCAGGACTTCCACCGCGGACGCGGGGCCCACGAGCGGTCCCAGGGAGATCCGACCCACGGTCCGAACCCCTGCCTCGGACCGGTGGGCAAGGCACCGTTCTACGCCGTCGAGATCTTCCCCGGCGATGTCGGCACGAGTGGCGGCCTTCTGTGCGACGAGCACTCACGGGTCCTCGACGGCGAGAGTCTCCCCATCCCCGGACTGTACGCCACCGGCAACGCCACGGCCTCGGTGATGGGCCGGGCCTACCCGGCCGGCGGCGCCAGCATCGGCGCGACCTGTGTGTTCGCCCACGTCGCGGGCGAACACGCGGCATCCGTCTCCGGCTGACCCGGGCGCCGCCGGCACCGAGGTCTCGGTGAGGGCAGGACGAAGGCTCCCGGCACGCCTCACGAGGCGTGCCGGATGCTTGTGGCCGCTCAGCCTGTTGAACCTACGGGCCGGAGATCCCGGCGAGGACCCGGCCGCGATCTTCGATGCTCTTCCCGAGACGCACCAACAACCTGTCCCGCCCTCGGCCAACAGGCCCCCTCGCGGCCCGGTCGGCACCGGCGGGATCCGCCGGGGGCCGACCGAGAGGAGAGGCGACTCAGCTGGTGGGCGGCGTCAGGAGGCGGTGTCGCCGGAGTGGCCGTGGGCGCGGCCGGTGGCGAAGCCGACGGGGGCTCCGATGCCGATGGTCACGGGCTGCGGAGCGCTGCCGCAGCACGAGTCCGCCTCCGCGGCGGCAGGCTCGGGCGCGCAGGCCGTGCCGCAACCGGCCTCGGCGCCGGGGAGCAGGTCCTCGGTGATGAGGCCGGTGGAGCAGACGCCGGTCTCGGGCAGGTCGAGGTGGACGGCGTCGGCGGCCTCGCGGTCGCCGGCGAGGGCGGCGACGACGGAGCGGACCTGCTCGTAGCCGGTGGCCATGAGGAACGTCGGGGCGCGCCCGTAGCTCTTCATGCCGACGATGTAGAAGCCCTTCTCGGGCTGGGCGAGGTCGCGTTCGCCGTGCGGGGGGACGGTGCCGCAGGAGTGGAAGTTCGGGTCGATCATCTCGGCGATGCCGATCGGAGCCTCGGTGGCCGGGTCCAGGGAGACGCGGACCTCGCGGAGCATGGCGAGGTCGGGCCGGAATCCGGTCGCGGCGACGACCAGATCGGCGGTCAGCGTCCGGGCGCCGTCGGGGGTCGATCCGGTCACGTCCACGCTCTCGGCGCCGTCTGCGAAGCCGGTGATGGTGAAGGAGCGGACGAGGTCGATCTCGCCGCCGTCGACGGCCTTCTTCAGCCGGGTGCCGAGCGCGCCGCGAGCGGGCAGGCCGTCGGCGTCGCCGCCGCCGTACAGGCGGGCGACCGAAGCGTTCCGGACGGCCCAGGTGATCCGGGTGCCGGCCTCTTGTGCGGCGAGTTCGGCGAGGGCGAGCAGGGTGTTGGCGGCCGAGTGGCCCATGCCGACGACGAGGGTGTGCTTCCCGGCGAACCGTTCCCGGTCGCGGCCGAGCACGTCGGGCAGCGGGCCGGTGATGCGGGGCGCGGCCTCGTCCTCGCCGGGTGCGGCGAGGCCGGAGTGGCCGAGGGGGTTGCGCTGTCCCCAGGTGCCGGACGCGTCGATGACGGCGCGAGCGGTCACGTCCTGGACGGTGCCGTCGGCGTGGCGGACGCGGACGAGGAGCGGGCGCCCGTCGCGGCCGATCGTGCGGGTGGTGTCGACGCCCTGACGTGTGACGGCCAGTACCCGCGCGCCTGTGCGGATACGTCCGGCCAGCGCGGGGACGGCGGCGAGCGGCGTGAGGTAGTCCCGGACGAGGTCCGCGCCGGTCGGCAGCACCTCGGGCTCGGGCGCCGTCCAGCCCTCGGCCTCAAGGAGGCGGCGGGCGGCGGCGTCGACGTCGTACCGCCACGGCGAGAACAGCCGCACATGCCCCCAGTCGGCGACGGCCGCGCCTACCGTCTCCCCGGCCTCGAGGACGAGGAAGCCGAGCCCGCGCTCGGCGAGGTGCGCGGCGGCGGCGAGCCCGACGGGTCCCGCCCCGATGACGACGACCGGCGGTTCGCCGTCCGGCGCGGTGTCTTCGACGCATCCGCACCCGGCGTCGGTCTTGGCCTGGGTGACGGTGACGGTGGGGTCGAGCGCCTGCTCGGCGTCGGTGCAGCACGCGCTGACGCCGCAGCAGCCGCCCTGCTCACCCGGTCCTGCGAGGTCGGTCATGATCGTCTCCTTCGATCTCGGTAGGTCAAAGACGCGAGCGCAGCGCCGCGGTGACGACGCGGTCCCGGTGGGCGGCTCGACGGCAGGCGGCGGTGCAGACCTGGCTGCCGCGGCGCTCGTTGTACGTGGTGTTCTCGACAGGGTTCGCGCGGGTCCAAGGCCGGGTGATCCGTGCTGGCAGCGTCCCCACGATCATCTCCTGATTCGAAGTCTGTCTAAGTAGCTTCGAGTTTGCCTTTCTGGATAGATGGATGTCAAATTAGAAGCATGTCGAAGTTCCTGGAGCTGGAAGACGTCTCGGCCGCGGCGTGCTGCGCCCCGCTGAGCGGCCCGATCCTGGGCGAGGACGAGGCCGCCGAGCTGGCGCGCGTGTTCAAGGCGCTGTCCGACCCCGTGCGCCTGCGCCTGCTGAACCTGATCGCCGCGAGCGAGGGCGGGGAGGCCTGCGTCTGCGACCTCACGACCCCGTTCGACCTGTCCGGCCCGACGATCTCCCACCACCTCAAGGTCCTGCGCCAGGCGGGGCTGATCACCGGCGAGCGCCGCGGGACCTGGGTGTACTACCGCGTCGTCCCCGACGCGATCACCCGCCTGTCCACCTTGTTCGCCCTCCCGGCCTCGGCCTGACCGCACTCCCCACGGTCCGGCCGCGGGCCGGGCCGAACCCCGTCGCCAGTAGCACCGCGTCGACGTTCAAGCGCGGACGGCTGCGCACGAGCACGCCCCGCCCCGAGCCGCTGCCGCCGCACGCTCTCCTGCTCATGATCCATCCTCCGGAATCTCGGTGCTGCGCCGCAGGTCTGCGATGGGGGTGAAGGGGATCGGGCGGCATCCGGCCTGGGCGCACTCCACCAGGTCGGCGCAGCCCGCGTCGATCGCCTGCCGCAGCGCGCCCGAGATCACGGTCAGGTCGACGATGCGCTCCTCGACCTCGATGAGCTTCAGGCGGGCCCGCTCGGACAGGCCATCGCCGCGGTGCCGGTGGCCTCCAGAAGGTCGGCGACCTCCTCCAGCGTGAACCCGAGCCGCTGGGCCGCTTTGATCACCCGCAGCACCGCCACCGCCTCCACCGGATGAAGGCGGTGCCCGCCCAAGGTCCGCTCCGGTTCCGCGAGCAGGCTGCGCCGCTCGTAGTGGCACAGTGTCTGGGCGTCCACGCCCGCGGCCAGCTCACCCGACGGCAGCCCCTCGTGCCCGCTCGCCGCGGCCACCTGCGCGGCCGACGCGCTGCCCTCGGCCAGTTCCCGGAGCCCGTCCAAAGCCGCTCCCACCTCCGCCGGCGCCGTCACCACCAGCCCCTCCTCGGTAGCCGCGAGGTCGAAGCCGACTGACGCGCAGCACTCGGCCTCGGCCGCGAGCGACGCCCTCGCCCTCTCCTCTACATCGCCGCGCAGCTCCCGCGTCAGCGCCAGGGCGAACAGCTCCTCGAACTCGCCCAGCCGCGCCTTCATGGCCCCGGCCGACAGCGTGCACCCGATCGGCCCCTCCATTGGCTCCGGCACCTGACTGTACGGGCCATCCCCGCATCCAGGTCCGCACGTCACCCACCACTCTCACGCTGGACCACTCTCAGGAGGCCCCCTCCAGCAACGGTAAGCCTGGACTTGCGTACGGGGCTCCGCACAGCCCCATGCATCCCTGATGATCTACATGCGCTCTGGACCCTACGCGGACTCGGCACCGTGCCCGAGAGCGATCTGGTTGATGTGGTGGGCGAGGTCGAAGTCCATGGCAGTGAGTCTGTGGCCTGCGTCGTGTGTGGTGGTGACGAAGCGGATGCGTTGCCAGGTGATATGGATGTCGGGGTGGTGGCCAACTTCTCGGGCCTTGGCGGCCACGTAGGTCGCTAGATGGATGCATTCGTGCCAGGTGTGGGCGAAGGTGCGGGTGATGGTGTCGCCTTCGCGGGACCAGCCGGGGAGGGTGGCGAGGCGGTCGGTGATTTCGGAGTCGGTGAGGGGGACGAGGTCGGCCACGGTTGTCTCCTGGGGAGTTAGGCGATGGCGGCGATGATGTCGCCGAGGTCGCGTCCGGCAGGGGTGGAGGTCCAGGCGGCGGCGTGGGTGGGGAGGGCCAGGAGTTCTCGGCGGAGGCGGGCTGAGCCGGTGTCGGTGACGAGTGTCGCGGTGGTTGTCGCGATCTCTACGACGCGTTCGGGTTCGGGGATGGCGGCGAGGGCGGCGGCTTGGCGGGCGAGGAAGACGCCGTTGTCTCGGCGGGCGGTCGTGGGGGCGGAGTGCAGGAGGCGGTCCCAGATGCGGATGGCCTCGTGGTGGGCTCCGAGGCGGACGTAGGCGGTGGCTCGTTGGACGTCGATGTAGCCGGGGGTGCGGCGGCAGGAGTTGCCCCAGGGGTATTCGTCGTCGACCTGGTCGAGGAGGGCTTCGGCGGCGTCGAGGGCGCGGTCGGTGGACGCGCGGTCACCGAGGAAGGCGTGGCCGTGGGCTTGGTGGACGAGGCCGAGGACGCGGACTTTCGGGGAGAGGCGGGTTTCGTCCGCGAGGGCCGCAATGGCGTAGTCGAGGACCATGTGGCGGTCGTTCAGGTCGATGGCGAGCATGGCCTTGTTGGTGAGGGCGTAGCTGATGAGCTGGGGGTCGGCTGAGCGGTGGGCCATGTCGAGGGCCGCGTTGCGCCACTGGGCTGACTTCTCCAGGTCGCCGGCGTCCTGGTAGAGCCAGCCGAGGAGGCTGGAGTAGGCGACGCCTGCTCCGAGGAGACCTTGGCGGACGGGGGCGTCGGCGGCTCGGGTGAGTTCGTCGATCAGGCGGGCCTGGGTGTCCACGGTCGGGATGAGGTGGCGCGGGCCGAGGAACATGTCGGCCTTGTAATGGCCGGGGAGTTGTTCAAGGAAGTACATGACGAGCTCCGGTGCGACGGGGCCTCGATGCGGCTCGTGGGGAACGGGCTCGGCGATGCCCACGACGGTCCCGGGCGCCCGTGGCGGTGCTTGTTCGGTGGCGGCCGTCGAGGGGCAGGCGAACAGGTCCTCTTCCGCGACGTCGAAGGCTGCTGACAGAAGGATCCGGTAGCGGGGGCCGGGCTTGTGGCGACCGGTCTCCCAGTCGCTCCGGATCATGTGGGTGAGGGACTTCGCCGACGGCAAATCCGACCGCTGGCGCTTCAGCTCGGCGGCCAGGTCGGCCTCGACCCATCCCCGGGCCCGGCGTTCGTCCGTCAGTCGTTTCGCCCACTGCGGCAGCATCCCGCCAGCGGCCATCGCGCGCACCTTTCGCGAGTGGTGGAGGCAGGTAGGCGCCGGTTTCTCCGCGCGCCTACCTCCGTCTCCTCAGTATCACCATGACGTCGAGCCTGTGTCGGCAATTGACTGGACGTGCACATAAAGCTACCGAACGCGCTCGCGACCCGGCTCTCTGCCTGATCGCGACGGCAGCTCTTCCGCTGCCTCTGGAGGACGTCCATGGCCCCGTTTCCAGCAGTCGCAACGCATTGGCACGTCTCGACGCCACGTCGCGCCGCCTCTGACGCGGACCGGCTCACGAGAGAGCAGGCGCTGTTCCGTATGCGGCAATGGGTCGTGTCCGAACACCGGAGAACGGGGGACCCGAGGTGCCGGACTGCGCTCGCCTGGCTTGAGGCCGGTTGGACGACCGCGCCACTCGCCTCCGGCGTCTATGCCGCTTTCGCGTGCTCATGCCCCGCCGGCCCCGTAACCACTTCTCGCCGAAGGAGCCGTCGATGAACACCCCTCAAGCCCGGTCGTCACCAGCCAGCCGGGAGACGAACGCAGGAGGCGACACGACCATGAACACCGCCAGCGCGGGATCGGAGATCGGGTGGCAGTCCGCTACTCCTCCCGGGGCTCTGCGCTTCACGTTTCCCGGCGTCCCCGCACAGGTCCGGGAGGCGCGCAAGCTCGTCGAGAAGCTGTTCGCCGGAACCGGGCGAGAGGACGACGCCGGGCTCATCATCGACGAACTCGCCAACAACAGCATCCTGTACACCCGAAGCGGCGAGCCCGGCGGCTGGTTCGGCGTGGAGCTCGCCTTCGGAACGCTCGTCCGCATCGGGGTCGTGGACCTCGGCGGAGCCGGATGGCTGATCGGAGAAGCCCGCCCTCGACGAGACGACACCCGGGCAGGGGACGACTTCGCAGGGCTGGACGACCCGGACCTCGACGGTATTTCGCTCGGCGGACGCGGCCTGAGCATCGTGGCCCGCCTCGCCGTCACCACCGGAGCCTGCGGCAGCGACGACCGAGGCCACTTCGTCTGGGCCGACCTCGCCCTTCCCTCCGACACCGAACGCACCACGACGAAGACACTCGCGCTCCTCGTCCCGTAGGGGAGGCCCAGCCTGTTGCTACCAGGCTGGCCCTCCTTGCGGCTCAGGATACGAGGAAGCACCCGCGCGAAAGGCTCTGTCTCGCCGGCCCTGGCTGGAGAGACGGAGCCTCTTCTCCGAGCCGGTTGGCGGCAAACGCGCATCGGGGGCGCAGGCGGTCGGATCGATGGACGGATCGGTGAACGGTTCGGAGGCCGAACTATGATCCGGCCCCTTAACGGCGGGCAGAAGCGCTGGTAGGACGCGTCTGCAACCCGTGATGTGCCCCGCTGATTCCGGACAGCTCTATTTGCGGTCAGTTCACGCTGAGAGCTGGGATTTCAGGTACTCGGTGTGGACCTGGACCGGGCTCTTGTTGCCGATTGCCGAATGCCGTCGCCTGGGATTATACCAGAGCTCGATGTATTTGATGATGTCCCGGCGTGCGTGTTCTCGTGTGGGATATTCCGTCCGATGGACGCGCTCGTTCTTCAGTGCGGCGAAGAAGGATTCCGCGAGTGCGTTATCCCAGCAGACTCCGGTCCGCCCGGTCGATTGCCGTAGCCGGAGGTGCCGCAGGGTGTCGGCGAACTGCCTGGACATGTAATTGCTTCCGCGGTCGCTGTGAAATATCGCGCCTTCGGCCAGCCGGTGGTTTCGGGCCGCCATGCCGATCGCCTTCTCGATCAACGGGGTCTTGTAGTCCTCGCCGATCGCCCAGCCGATGACGGCTCTGGAATAGCAGTCGATCACCGTTGCCAGATAGATCCAGCCCTCCCATGTTTCGACGTAGGTGATGTCGCCGACGAGTTTTTCGCCGGGGGCGGACGCGGTGAAGTCGCGCTGCACGAGGTCGGGTACGTGGTGGGCCTGGCCGTCCCGCTCGGTCAGGCCGACGCGCCATGGCCTGGGCTGGCAGGGCTCCAGCCCCAGCTCCCGCATGACCGAGCGGACGAGCTCCGGCCCGGCGGGCACGCCCTGCTCCACCAGATCGGTGTGGATCCGCCGATAGCCGTACGTCCCATCGGAGACGTCGAAGAAGTGTTTCACCCACGCCTTCAGCTCATCGCGGCGCCGCGCAGTCGCGGACTCCGGCCGACTCTTCCATTCGTAGAATCCCGAGCGCGAGACACCCAGCCATGCGCACATCTGGACGATTGCCGGCGATCTATCGCCGACGACGACCGAAGGGTTGGCGTACTCCGCGTCGATGAACTCGTACCTCGAGGTCACCGCTGCTCCCGCGCGAAGTACAACGCCGCTTTTTTTACGAACTCGAGCTCCATCTTGAGTTCCTGGATCTCGCGTTCCTGCTCCTTCAAACGCACCCGCTCATCGAGCGTCAAAGGCGCCTCTTCCCCGGCATGCTCACGCCGGTACGCACCCACCCAATTCGCCAGAGTCCCGGCATTGATGCCTAGTTCCTTCGCGACCTGCGCGATCGGACGGGAAGAATCCACCACCAACCTGGCGGCTTCCTGCCGATACTCAGGAGAGTAATTCCTCTTCGAACGAGCCAAATCACTTACCTTTCCGGACTACCCCATTCTAGTGGGGCCACTGTCCGGAACCTTCGGGGCGGCTCACCGTCCGATGGTGCACCCGCATTCATCCAGCAAGATGCTCATGAATGCTTGATCGAGCCCTCAGGGTTGCGTTTCCGCGTCACGAACGACCCCTGTCCGACCCTTCTCCGCTGCTCGCTCTCCGGCCGTGAGATCACCAGTCTGCCTCTTCCCTGTCCGACGGGCCCTGTTCCTGCTGCTGTGGATGTGGGGTGCTGACGGCCGTTGAACGCCCGCCGAACCTGCGCGGTGGGTATGGGCCGAAGCGTCACCAGGCCGTCAGCGGATGAAGCTCTGCCGATCTCCTTCGAGCGCTGGGGCGGGCCGAATCGGTTCGGTAAAGGTCCACCGGCTGGTGTCCAGATTCGGGGACCGCGCAGGTGCTTTATCTGTGAAGGCACGGTCCGGCGCCTTCACGGGTTCGGATGGCGGAGGCCGCTCCATGACGCGCAGGATCGTTTCGGCTCATCGGATCCGTTCGGCCTCGCGTTCGCCGTTCCGGGCGTCGGCCGAGGCGGCGGTGAGGGACGCCGAGCGGGTGACGTCGCGGGATGCCGAGATCATGCGCGTGGTGTGGGAGCACCGGGTGCTGACCACCGGGCAGCTCGCGGCGATGTTCTCTCTAGGCGTCCCGTTGACGGATCACGGATGAGCCATATCATCACGATATGGCGATTGATTCTGATTGCGGAATGGATGTGGCGGGGCTGGCGCCTGCGGCGGCGTTGTTCCACTCCCTGGCCGATCCGGTGCGGCTGGCGATCGTGCGGCGCCTGGCAGAGGGTGAGGCGCGGGTGGTGGACCTGACCCGGCAGCTCGGGTTGGCGCAGTCGACGGTGTCCAAGCACCTGGGCTGCCTGCGCGGCTGCAAGCTGGTGGACTACCGAGCCGAGGGACGCCAGTCGTTCTACTTCCTCGCGACGCCGGAGCTGCTGGACCTGCTGCGCTCGGCCGAGCAGCTCCTCGCCGCCACCGACCAGGCCGTGGCGCTGTGCCCGACCTACGGCACCGGCGGTACCGGCGAGGTGGGCTCGTGCGAGCCGTCCGAGGTGACGGCGTGAGCGTGCTGTCCCTGGGGCCGTCCCCGCGGCGGCGGGCGGTGCTGGCGCGCAGGGTGCGGCTGCTGGTCGCCGCGACGATCACCTACAACGTGGTCGAGGCGATCATCGCGCTGACGGCCGGGACCGTCGCGTCGTCCGGGGCGCTGGTCGCGTTCGGCCTGGACTCGGTCATCGAGGTCGCCTCCGCCGCGGCGGTCGCCTGGCAGTTCTCCGCCCGGGACCCGCTCGTGGTGGAGCGGCGGGAGAAGCGCGCGCTCCGGATCATCGCGATCTCCTTCTTCGCGCTGGCCGCCTATGTCGCCGCCGACTCCGTTCTCGCCCTCGTCGGCGGAGGAGAAGCAGAGCATTCCGATGTCGGGCTCGTGCTCGCGGCGCTGTCGCTGGCGATCATGCCCGGCCTGTCCTACGCCCAGCGCCGTGCCGGGCGGGAGCTGGGGTCGGCGAGCGCCGTCGCGGATTCCAAGCAGACCCTGCTGTGCACGTACCTGTCCGCCGTGCTCCTGGTCGGACTGGCCGTCAACAGCCTCTTCGGCTGGTCGTGGGCGGACCCGATCGCCGCCCTGGTCATCGCCGCGGTCGCGGTCAAGGAAGGCCGCGAAGCCTGGCGCGGCGACGCCTGCTGCGCCGTCCCTGTCCGGCCCGGCGCCGTCGAGGCAGGTTCGTGCGAAGGCTGCCCGCCGAACTGCGACTGCTGCTCCTGACCCCGGGCCGCCGCTCCGACGTTCTCGCCGTTGCCCGGACCTCGCGGTCCCGGGCACCGGTGCGAAGCGTCAGACCCCGAGTTCCTTGATCAAGCCTTCGATGCGGGTCTTGATCTGGTCACGGATGGGGCGGACGGCTTCTACGCCTTGGCCGGCGGGGTCTTCGAGGGTCCAGTCGAGGTAGCGCTTTCCGGGGAAGACCGGGCAGGTGTCGCCGCAGCCCATGGTGACGCACACGTCGCTCGCTTGGACGGCGTCGACGGTGAGGACCTTGGGGGTCTCGTGCGAGATGTCGATGCCGACCTCCGCCATGGCCTCGACGACGGAGGGGTTGACGGTGTCGGCGGGGGCGGAGCCTGCGGAGCGGACCTCTACGGTGTCCCCGGCGAGGTGGGTGAGGAAGGCGGCGGCCATCTGGGAGCGGCCCGCGTTGTGGACGCAGACGAACAGGACACTGGGCTTGCCGGACATGGTGTGGCCTTTCAGGGTCGGGGCGTTGCGGCGAGGTCGGGTTCGGTGAGGAGTTCGCGGAGCCGTTCCGGCGGTGCGGACGTGGACGCGGCCCACGGCGTGGGAGGCGAGCAGGGCCGCCGCCATCTGGGGGCGGCCGACGTTGCGGGTGCAGACGAACGAGATCTCGGGCACGGCCTTGGGGGCGTGGCCCTGGGCTTGCGCGAGGGCGGTCAGGCGTTGCCCGGCGAAGCGTTGCCGCTCCCGGCGAAGCGGCGCCGCAGCGCCAGTGAGACGTAGACCAGCGCCACCAGGACCGGCACCTCGATGAGGGGCCCGACGACCCCGGCGAGCGCTTGGCCGGACGTGACCCCGAACGTCGCGATCGCCACCGCGATGGCGAGCTCGAAGTTGTTGCCCGCCGCGGTGAACGCGAGGGTGGCGGTGCGGTCGTAGGGCAGGCCGATGGCCTTGCCGAGGAGGAACGTGCCGAACCACATGATCGCGAAGTAGGCGAGCAGCGGCAGGGCGATCCGTGCGACGTCCAAGGGCCGGGAGGTGATGGTCTTGCCCTGGAGGGCGAACAACACGACGATCGTGAACAGCAGCCCGTACAGCGCCCCCGGCCCGATCTTCGGCAGGAAGCCGTTCTCGTAGCGCTCGCGGCCGAGCTCGCGCTCGCCGAGGTGACGGGTCAGGAAACCGGCGACGAGCGGGATGCCGAGGAAGACCAGGACGTTCGCGGCGATCTTCCATGGCGAGATGTCGAGGGATTCGCCTTCGCCCAGGCCGAGCCGGCCGGGCAGCAGGTCGAGGTAGAACCAGCCGAGCAGCCCGAACGCGAGCACCTGGAACACCGAGTTCAGCGCGACGAGGACGGCGGCGGCCTCGCGGTCCCCGCAGGCCAGGTCGTTCCAGATGATCACCATGGCGATGCACCGGGCGAGCCCGACGATGATCAGCCCGGTGCGGTATTCGGCGTGGTCGGGCAGGAAGAGCCAGGCGAGGGCGAACATGACGGCGGGGCCGATGAGCCAGTTGACGACCAGCGAGGAGAGCATGAGCTTGCGGTCGCCGGTGACGGTGTCGAGCCGGTCGTAGCGGACCTTCGCCAGCACCGGGTACATCATGATCAGCAGGCCGAGCGCGATCGGCAGGGAGATCCCGCCGATCTCGACCTTGGCGAGCACGTCGTTAAGTCCGGGGACGAGCCGTCCGAGGCCGAGCCCGGCGGCCATCGCCAGCAGGATCCACACCGCGAGGAACCTGTCGAGCGTGGACAGCTTCGCGACGACCGACGCCTCGCCGTCCCCTGTCGCGGTCTTCTGGGTGACGGACATCAGCAGGACCTCCGGCGGCCGGTCTCGGCGGTCCGCCGCGCGGTCGCGGCGAGGTCGCCCAGCACGCCGGACAGCTCTTCGATGACCTCGGGCCGCAGCCGGTAGTAGGTGAACCGGCCGCACGGCTCGGTGTCGACGACGCCGGCCTCGCGCAGCACCTTCATGTGGTTCGACAGGTTCGTCTGGCGTGCTCCGGTCTCGGCGACCAGGTGCGTCGTGCACAGCGTCTCGCGGGCGAGCAGCGTGATGATCCGCATCCGCAGGGGGTCGGCCAGGACCCGCAACAGATCAGTCTGGACTGATGTCAGCATAAACTGATGTTATCAGCCTGTGCTGATAACAACGTCTGGGCGTCGATTGATAGGCGCCGCCGCTGAGGATCGCGGGTGTAAGACCTGCTCCCGCACCAGCCACGGCGGCGACGGCGTCGCGCCCGTCACGACAGCGCCGACTCGCGGCAACCGCACCCGCCTGTGAGCATCCCCCCGTTTGACGGCCAGGGCGATGTTCCCCCAGGTTCACCACGCGTACGTGCGCCGCTTTCCGCGGCGACGTGGGACGGGCGAGGGCGGGGATCGAAGGTCTCATGGTGGTTCCCGGCCCGTGTGTCACACGGTGGCGTGTTGTGCGGTGTCGGTGTCGGTGTCGGTGTCGGTGGAGGGCTGGTGGGTGATGCCGTGTTGTTCGTCTTCGGGGCGGCCCTTCTCGGGGAGCAGGAAGGTGATGGCGAGGAAGGTGATCAGCAGGCAGGCTTGGACGAGGAGGGCGTGGTGGAATCCGGTGGTGAAGTCGCCGGTTCTGGCTTGAGCGAAGAACACCGAGCCGAAGATCGCGACGCCGATGGACCCGCCGATCGCCTGGACCGCGGACAGGATGCCGGAGGCCGATCCGATCTCGTCGTCGTCGACGGCGGCCAGGATGAAGCTGAACAGCGCGGCGATCACCATGCCGGCGCCGATGCCCGCGATCGCGATGCCGGGAGCGATGTCCCAGATGGAGAAGGAGGCGGTGGTGAGGCCGTCGAGTTCGAACCACAGGACGGCCGCGCCGGCCAGCTGGACCAGGGAGCCGATCTGCAGGACCTTGCGGCCGATCTTGTCGGCGAGGAACGCGCCGCTGAGCGCGCCGCCGATCGCCGTTCCGATCGCGAGGGGCAGGTTGCCGAGGCCCGCCTCGCCGGCGGTGAAGTGCCGGCCGATCTGGAGGAACAGGGTCAGCACGAGCTGGGTGCCGATGAGCCCGCCGAAGAACAGGGCGATGCCGCCGAGTCCGACGGTGAAGGCGGGCTTGCGCAGCAGGGCCGGGGCGATCAGTGCCTGGCGGCCCGCGGCGGCGGTGCGGCGCTGCTGGTAGGCGAACACGCCGAAACCGATCACCGAGGCGGTCACGCACAGCCAGGTCCACAGCGGCCAGCCGTCCTCCTGCCCCTGGTTCAGCGGCAGGACCAGCAGGGCGCAGGACGTCACGACCAGGGCCGCACCGGTCAGGTCGACCCGGACGGTGCGGTCGCCCGGCTTCTTGGGCACGAACTTCGCGGCGGTGATGAGCGCGGCGATGCCGATGGGCAGGTTGATCAGGAACACCGACCGCCAGCCCAGGCCGAAGAAGTCTCCCTCGATGAGGAAGCCGCCCAGGACCGGGCCGATGATGCCGCCCAGGCCGAGGACCGGGCCGAAGATCGCGAAGACCTTGGTGAGCTCGGGGCCGGAGAAGTTCTCCCGCAGCAGTCCCAGCCCCTGGGGCAGCAGCATCGCTCCGGCGGCGCCCTGCAGCAGGCGGAAGGCGATCAGCGCCCCGATGCTCGGCGCGATCGCGCACAGCAGCGACGCCGCGGTGAAGGCCGCCAGGCCGACCAGGAAGATCGGGCGCCGCCCGTACCGGTCGCCGAGCCGGCCGCCCAGGACGAGACCGGCGCCCAGGGTGAGAGCGTAGCCGCCGATCACCCACTGCAGTCCGACGGAACCGGCGCCCAGGGACTTCTCCAGGTCCGGGCCCGCGACGTTGACGATCGAGGCGTCCAGCAGGTCCATGATCTCCGCGACGATCATTACCACGAGGATCAGCCAGCGCCACCGATAGGGCTCGGCCGCCTCGCGGGAAGCCGGGGACGGATCACGCGACACTAGAAACCTCCATCATGAAGTAACTTCGTGGTGAAGGTAGTTCGGTGGCGATAGGTTGTCAAACGACTACGACGAGAAGGACGAGGGCAGCATGAGCGAGCCGCTCCAGCCGCAGTACGAGCGGCTGCTGGAGAGCCTGCGCGGCTACGGCGCCACCTACCGGGAGTTCAGCCGCAGGTTCGCCGCCTGGCTGGGACTGCACTCCACCGACGCCGAAGCCCTCCTGCAGATCCTCGGCGCCGAGGAACGCGGGCAGCCGCTGTCCCCCGCCCGCCTCAGCGAGCGCGTCTCCCTGTCCTCGGGGGCCACCACCGCCCTGCTCAACCGGCTGGAACAGGCCGGGCACGTCGTCCGCACCCGGGAGCACACCGACCGGCGGATCGTCACCCTGCACAGCAGCGAACGCGTCCAGCGCCTCGCCGACGACTTCTTCGGACCCATGTCCGGCCGCGTCGACACCGTCATGTCCGCCTACCCACCCGACCTGCTCGACCGGTTCGAGACCTTCCTCGCCGACCTGCGCGCCACCATGGACGCCCAGCTCGCCGCCGACCCGCCCGGCCCGCCCGCGGAACGCTGAACCGGCCCAGACCGGCCGCCTGGTCACGCCTCCGTACAACGTGGGCCGACGGACGGTGGAGAAGGCGCTGGTGTCGGGTGGCCTGAGCCGCCCATCCCCCAGACGCCTAGCTCCACGGGTCGTCGGAGATGACGAGGTGGTCGATGCCTTCCTGGGCGGGGGCGGGAAGAAGGCGGGGGCCGTCGAGGCGTTGCCCGTAGCCGTCGCCGGGGGTCCATTCGATGCTGGTGGGTCGGTGACCGCTGCCCGTGCGGCAGAACTCTTCGAGGACGGCGCGCACCTGCGGTGCCGGAAGGGCGCACCGGGGGTCGTGGTACGGGGGCGTCTGCAAGGGATTGCGTACGTGCGGGTCGGTGCTGGGCGGGCAGGAGCCATCGGAGAGCCACCAGACGTGCTCGGGTTCGCCCGGATCGATGTGCAGCCCGCTCTCAGCACGGGCCACCCACAGGAAGGCCCCGTACCCGGTCATGGCATTGAACGCGACCATCAGGCAACTGTCGTAAGACCACTGATAGAGGTCGCGGTCGGGAGCATCGAAGACGAAGGACGCCACGGTGCCGCCGTAGGGGCGGTTCAGCTCGGGGAGCTTCGCGAACGCCTCCAAGACCTCGGGCGGCACCTGTTCGTTGCCGGGTT
This sequence comes from Actinocorallia herbida, assembly GCF_003751225.1. Classification (NCBI taxonomy): domain Bacteria; kingdom Bacillati; phylum Actinomycetota; class Actinomycetes; order Streptosporangiales; family Thermomonosporaceae; genus Actinocorallia; species Actinocorallia herbida. Next base: position 5,567,345 of record NZ_RJKE01000001.1, on the reverse strand, counting down.
CGGGCGACCCAGGCGGCCGGAGGTCGGGAAGGTCGCCCATCACCTCACCGATCAGCTTCTCCGCCCGCTCCCACGAGACGGAGAAGTACCGCGACCTGTCCATCTCGACGTGCAGGTTCAAGAGCCGGTCCTTCATCATCCGAACTGCTCCGGCTGAGGCCCCGCCGAGTTCCTTGATCGGCCTCGCTGATCAGCCGGCCGTCGGATCCTAGCCGGGCGGTGCTGGGAAGACCGCCAGAGGCCGCCCTCCCGCGGAGGCCCGCACGGGGGCGGGCAGGCGGGGATCCGGGCCGCCGGGATCCCCGCCGCACGACTCAGACCACCAGGTCGGCCGCGGTCCCGTCGGTCTGCGGTCGGCGGCCGCGCAGGACAGAGGCGCCGACCAGGAGCGCGCCCGAAGGCGAGCCGGCTGGCCGGCACGGCGCCACCCGGCTGAACGTCGCGAACGACCAGGTCATGGGCCTGGGCGGGCTCGTCGTGCCGGGCACGCCGCAGAGCCGTTGCCCGCATGACCCGAGGTGTTCCGTCGAGTGCCGCGGCGCACTCGACGGAACACCTCGGGTCCCTGGTTCCGGCTAGACGGCGTCCGGTACGGCGACGGGGCTCAAGCGGGGGTCTTCGACATCGTCCGTTCCCTGAGGGCGCACCCGGATGAACAGGGCGACGAGCAGTGCCACCGCGGTGGCGATCGCGACCATCGCGAAGACCGTGTTGTATCCGGCGCGCGAGCTGAAGTGCGTGCCTTCTATGAGGAACTGGGACAGCAGCACGGTGCCGATCGAGCTGCCGACACCGGCGAAGGCGGTCTGGGTGACCATGTAGACGCCCTGGGCCTCGCTGGTGTTGGCGTCCGGGGCGCCTTCGACGACCAGGTTCGGCAGCGAGCTGAGGATGAAGCTCGTCGCGCCGGTCAGGACGATCTGCGAGATCACGAATCCTACGAGGCTGTCGAGCAGGAGTGCGGAGAGCGCGGCGGCCGCGATGCCGAGGAACGCGCCGATGACGAAGGCGTTGCGCGAGCGGTTGTTCCGGGAGATTCGGCCGCTGAGCGGGGAGAGCACGAATCCGATGAGTCCGATGCCGAACGAGAGCGCGCCGGCGGTCCCGGCGCTGAGCCCGAATCCGACGGGCGCCGACTCCGGAGACTGCATGATCATCTGGCCGACGAATCCCGAGACGCCCAAGGTGCCGAACGAGACGAGGGCCGAGGCGATCAGGGTCAGGCCGAGCTTGCGGTTGAGGAAGAACCGGATGTTGATCAGCGGAGCGTCCACGCGGAGTTCCCACGCGACCCACAGGGCCAGGATCACCAGGCCGCCCAGGATGAAGCCGATCGTCTTGCCGCTGGTCCAGCCCCACTCGCTGCTCTCGTGGACGCCGTACAGAGCGAGCCCGATGCCCGGGGCGAACAGGACCCCGCCGAGCCAGTCGATCCGCTCGAGGCCCGACTTGAAGACGGGCCGCGGCAGGAAGCAGGCGCCGATGGCGCTGACGGCCGCGAGGGCGGCGGCGACGACGAAGGTGTAGTGCCAGCCCCAGGCGTCGACGATGTTGCCCGAGACGACGTTGCCGGCCGCCCCGCCCCACATCGCCGCGCCCGCGACGACGGCGACGGCCACCGGAAGGCTCTTCCTGGGGACGGTCTCCCGAAGGACTCCGATGCAGAGCGGGATGAGTCCGCCGGCGAGGCCCTGGATCGCCCGTCCGACGATGATCATCGCAAGGCTGTCGGCGGCGAGGCTGACGAGAGAGCCGATGGTCGAGGCGGCGAGGACCACGATCAGGAGGTTGCGGCGGCCGAAGGCGTCGCCGAGCTTGCCGCTGATGGCCGCCGAGGCCGCGCCGACCAGGAGGAAGCTCGTGAGGATCCACCCGGCATTGCCGGGAGTGGTGTCGAAGTGCTCGATGATCTCCGGCAGCGCCGTGTACATCATCGTCGACTCGAACGAGCTGACGATGGCCGCGAGGATCAGGATCCCGATGGTGAACGGGAGAGGGCGCAGTGGCCGGGCATCGGCTTCTGCCGGGGTGGTGAGTGACATCTCCGCCGCTTTCGTCTGGGGGTCTGCGCCCTGCGCCATGCCTGCACAGAACGCTTGCGTGCTACGTGGGGATCTCCGACACTGTTCTGTTGAACAGAACGTATGATCGGTACAACGTCCAGAGTGTGATCGGGACAACAATCGCGTGTCAAGCCTCGGTTCCGAATTTCGTGCGCCGAGCATGGGGGATGGGGTTGTCCTTGACTGTCGGACGGGTCTTGCGCGACCCTGGATCCCATCTAAAGTAACGAACGTTCCCTTGTAGGAAACGACGACTGTCCCGCCCTCCGTCCATCCCGGGTCCGAAGGCCTGATGGCAGGCGAACCGGCGCCGGTGTGTCGCCGGGGATGCCGCCCGTTGAGCTCGCACGCTCGCGTCCTCCCTCTCAGCGGAGGCGCGGATCAGGAGCGCCCATCGACGCTCGTGAGCGAGGTGGAGGCGGCTACACCCCTGACCGGGGGGTCCGCTCCATGTTCAGCGGATCGCAGGAGCGGGATCGTGGACATCGGAACACAACGAGCAGACCTGATTCGTCATCTCCCGACACCACCCGCAAAGGGAACACATCATGACCACCACCTCCACCCGGATCACGGCCCGTCCCTCGACGATGAGGTCCGTGCGGACAGGCCCCGTCGGCATGGTCGAGGTCGTCGAGCTGGACCGGCCCGTCTGCGGTCCGCGCGACGCGGTCGTGCGGATCCGGGCCTGCGGCATCTGCGGCACCGATGCCGAGTTCCTGCGCATGGGAGGCATACCGTTCGGCCCCGGCGGGTCGATGATTCCGCTGCACCTCGGCCACGAGGCCGCAGGGGAGATCGTGGAACTGGGCGCGGAAGTGACCGATTTCCAGACCGGGGACCACGTCGTCGTCAGCGGCCATGGCCACCCGTCGGGGCTGATCGGCTGCGGGGGCGCCCTGGGCGGCATGCGCGAGTACCTGCTCGTCGAGGACGCCGCCTCTGGCGCGAACCTCGCCACGGTGCCCGCCGACCTGCCCTTCGACATCGCCGCGCTGAACGAGCCGATGGCGGTGGCACTCCACTGCGTCAACCGCTCCGAGGCCCGACCCGAAGACAAGGTCGTCGTGTTCGGCGCCGGGCCGATCGGGCTCGGCGTGCTCATCTGGCTGAAACTGCGCGGAGTCGAGAACGTCGTCGTCGCCGACGTGCGCACCGAACGGCTCGGAACTGCCCTCCGCCTCGGTGCCGACGCCGTCATCGACTCCGGCGCCGAGGACGTGACCGCGCGCCTGACCGACGAGCACGGCGGCGCCGTCAACGCACTCGGGCAATCGCGCGCCGCGACCGACATCTACATCGACGCGGCCGGTGCGCCTGCCGTCTTCGACGCCGTCATCGCGGCCGCGAAGTGGAAGGCGAAGATGGTCATGGTCGCCGTTCAGAAGCCTTCGGCCACCATCGACCTCGCCGGCATGCTCCGCAGTGAACTGACCCTCATCGCCTCCCAGGGCTACCCCACCGAGATCTTCGAGGCCGCACCGGCCCTCGCCGAGCACCGCGAGAAGTTCGCCCACCTCATCAGCCACCGCATTCCCTTCGACGAGGTCGACCGGGCCTACGCCCTCGCCCTCACCCCCGGCGCCGCCGAAAAGGTCATCGTGACCTTCGACGATCCCCGCTGATCCGAGAGACCTCGGCGGGCACCGGCTCCGGTCTCCTCGGGAAACCCACGGAGGAGACCGGACGGGCTCGCCGACCGCGCGGACCTTCACCGGCACCTGCGCTGGGCGAGATTCGAGGTGAGCCGGGTCATGGCCGGACGCGAAGTGGCGGCTCCGTCATGGCGTTCGGTGCCGGACGTTCGATGGCCTATACCGAGGTCTCCGTGTCGGTGCCGCCGACGGATAGGCCGCCCCGCTCCAGAAGATCATGAAGGCGGATCATCATTGATCGGAACTTGACCCGCCCTTCCGGTGTCTGCGCGGTCAAGGGCGGGCCGCCGTTCGTCGGGATGCCCTGCATGAAGAACCCATATATGCACCAGCCGCCTACGGTGTGGACGAGTTCGTAATCCGGGTTGTCACTTGTGGACATTCCGACGATGGCCGCCGCGCGTCGTACCGCGGGATCCCTGAAACGGGCTTCGATGTCTTGCAGATCGGCCGCATCGGCCATCATCCGATGATGCCAGATCGCGGCGATATCGAGATGGTCGAAGTAGTATTCGACGATCTCCTCCGTGAAGCGCTGCAGTCCTCGGAGTCCGGGGGTGAAGGTCTTCTCGACCTCATCGAACAGAAGCATCTGCTCGTCAAATGAGGTCTGGAGGATTCTGTGGTACAGCCCGCTTTTGCCGCCCATGGATTCGATGGTCGAACGATCGACCCCGGCGGACTCCGCAATCATGTCTGCGGTCGCGCCATCGTATCCCAGCGAGGCGAACAGCCGAGCGGCGGCCTGCGTGACCCGGTCGTCATCTGGGACTTCGGTCATGAGGCCATGGTAAGACCTGCGCCGGTAAATTCCTGGCCCGGTATCCGAAAATGGTTCATAATTTACTTGCGATGGAAATTCGAGATTCCGTCCCTGTGTGTTCCGTGTGCCGTGCCGGATCTCTTTCGAGTAAGGAATCTCCATTAATGGGCATGGCCTGCCGGTGGGTGAACATCCCGGGTCTCTTTCCCCGTACCGTGCCATATCCCTACCGGGGAGGAACAGGTTCCCCGCGGGCTGGCCAACCGTCATGCGCGGCCGCGGTCGGCCGCGTCCATCCGGCTTCCACCGGACCGCCGACGTCCTCGCCGGGTCGGTTCTGGGAGCGGCGGAGCAGCGTCCGTCTGAGAGGATCTTCGCGGTGGTCATTTCAACCTTTTGAACCACATTTGCGACCGTAAGATGAGGCCGAACGGAACTGGACCTTGGAGCGCTCGATGGTGCGGAGCAGCCGGGGAGCCGTCGCGGTCTCCGCGGGAGACGGGTGGCACCTTTCCGCGCAGGACGAGCCGGGCTCCGAGGAACCGGTGTCCGACGACGTGACCATGCCCTCGCGCTTCGTCCAGGCGATGGCGGCGCGCCCCTTGCTCGACCGCTGATCAGCGCTCCGAGCCGCGCCTGCTCCTTCCCTCGCCACAACTACCCAAGGGCTCATCGATCATGCAGCGCCTCCGCTTCCACGGCATCGGACGGTCTCCGATGGCCGCCTCCACGCTCCGTCCGGTCTCCCGGCAGGACGAGGAATGAGCCTGGGCGTCATCGGGCAGGCCGCGGGCCTGTTCGCCGTCACCAACATCGACGACATCCTGATCCTGGCGCTGTTCTACGCCCAGGCGACCGGGCGGGCCGGCGCGGGCCGCCGGATCGTGATCGGCCAGTATCTCGGCTTCGCCGCGATCCTCGGTCTCGCGATCGCCGCCGGGTTCGGCGCGACGTTCCTGCCCGATTCGGCGCTGCCCTATCTGGGGCTGCTGCCCCTCGTCCTGGGTCTGAAGGCCGCCTGGCAGGCAGGGAAGCGCGACGGCCGAGACGACGGCGACGACGAGACGGGGGCGAAGGCTGCAGGCCCCGGCATCCTGGGGGTCGCCGCCGTCACCCTGGCCAACGGCGGCGACAACCTCGGCGTGTACGTCCCGGTGTTCGCCAACGCCGGGATCGGCGGGACGGCCGTGTACGCCGCGGTGTTCCTCGCGTTGATCGCCGTGTGGTGCGCGGCGGGCCGGTTCTTCGCCACCCGCCCGCTCATGGCCCGTGCGCTCACCCGCTGGGGCCACCTCCTCCTGCCTGTCGTCCTGATCGGCATCGGCCTGCTCATCCTCATCGAAGGCGGGGCTTTCGGCCTCGGCCACTGACCGTTCCGGCCCCGGCCTTCTCGTCCCCGACCGACGAGGTCGACCAAGCCGCCCCAGGCCGTCCTTCCCGGCGCACGCCCCGGCGCTCCAGCCCGCTCTTGCCCACCACCTGGCGCGTGGGAGTCCTCACCGTCGGTGCCACGGTAGTCTGCGCGGGCGTGGTGCTGATGCTCCTGCCAGGTCCAGGGATCTTCACCGTGATCATGGGTCTGCCGTCCTGGCGACCGAGTTCGTGGGGGCGCAGCGCGCTCTGAGCAAGGCCCGAGCCGCTGCGGCACGCGCCGAGGACAGGGCCCTGCCCCCGGGTACCCGTCGCCGAGCCCGGCCCTGGCCATGGGCGGCAGGCCTCGTCTTCGCCGGTCTGCTGGTGGCCCGCCTCCACGTGACGGGCCTCCGACCACCTGGTGCCCCGACCGGAACCGGGGCGACACCACCTGACCGATCCCCGACCGCAACGGAACCTGGATATATGCGAAGGTCAGCCTGCCCGTCCTGTACGCCTCGATCCGAGGCTCGATCGGGATGACGAGGGCCGCGAGCCTGAGCCGGTGCCTGTCTCTACAGCGCACCCGACGCGTCGGCCTCGGGCCGCTTCCCGCCCTGGCCCTGGTGCTGCTCGTGCTCACCACCGTCGACGTACTGCTGTTCGGGGGACGACACGCAGGCGACCAGTCGGTCTTCAGCGACGGACTCCCCGCGCGGACCGGCATCGGGCACACCGTCTGGAGAACGGTCGTCATGGGAGGCCAGTACTGGCTGATCGGGACGGCCGCGGCGCTGGCGACCGCGTGGGCGGCCTGGCGGGCACGCAGCGTGCGGCTGCTCGTGTGCGGCGGCCTCTGGCTGGTCGCCACCGAGCTGATCATCCGAACCATGCAGCTCGCACTGGGCCGTACCCCGCCCCTGGACGGCGTGGACGAACTGTTCTCCGGCGCCGCATCGTTCCCCTCCGGGCACGCGGCCAACGCGGCCGCCTGCCTGACGTTCATTCCCGCGATCCTGGCGGCCTCCCGTCGGCTCCAGGTGGTGGCGCACGGATGGGCGCTGCTGGTCGCCGTCGCCGTGGTCACCCTCGGCTACCACTGGCCCACCGACGCCGTCGCCGGATGGTCGCTCGGCATCGTGCTCGCCTGGCTGGGTCTGCGCATCGTCTTCCGGGTGGAGCGCCCTCGACCCGCCGTGCGTCCGGTCAGACCGCCGTCCAGCGGGTGATCTGGCGCACGTACTCCTGGTACTCGTGCAGGGCGGCGGCGACGATCGCGGCGATCTGGGTCGGGTCGGAGTCCAGGTGGAGTTGCATGAGGACGTGGTGCGGGCCGTCCGGAGGAACGATGGCGGCCACCAGCGAGAGGTCGATGAGCCCGGCACGCTGAGCGGCCTCGAACGACCCGGCGGCCGTCCGCGGAGCTTCGCCGAGTACCGCTTCGGCGACATGGCGGTTGATCATGAACGCCTGGTCGAGGAGCAGCGACAGAATGCGCTCGACGACGAGCCCGGTCGCCGGGTCCAGGTCCCAGCGCACAGTGTCGACCGGGCCGAGCGACCTGAGCTGGCCGATCGACCTGCGCATCGTGATGAGGCGATGCCGGATGGCGCCGTGATCCACGGGCGGGGAAGACGGCTCGGAATCCTGGCCCCGGCCCGGCTCACGCCCCGCCACGACGGCATCGGCCGCGCTGCTCGATGTGGTCATGCCCGCACGGTCGCATATCCGCGCGGTCGAAGTCCTGGAGCGGTCCCGATGACCGGAACGCGCAGGAGTCCGCTAGTGCCACAGGGCCGGGAGGTTCCGCAGGTGGCGGCGCATGCGGTGCTGGGCGAGCGCCTCGTCGCCGGCGAGCACGGCGTCGACGATCTTGCCGTGGACGTGCCGGAGGTCCGTCGCGGGGACGAGGACCGCGGACGGGTCGGTGCGTCCGTGCCCTGCCCACAGCTCGGTGGTGATGCGGAGGAACAGGGTGAGGACCGGGTTGCCGGTCAGGTCGGCGAGTTCGGTGTGGAACAGGTCGCCGAAGCCGTCCTCTCCGGTGCGGTCGAGGGACGCGCAGAGGCGGGAGGCGGCTTCGGGGGACGGCATGGTGGTGCTGACGGCCTGTACGCAGCCCAGCTCGATCACCTCCCGGACCGCCCCCAGGTCGTCGGGGCTCATGCCCTGACAGTCGAGGTAGAGCGCCATCGTGTGGATGCTCGCCGTCGGGTCGGGCGCCAGGACGACGAGTCCGCCGCCGTTCCCGCGGCGCATCCGGGCGACGCTGTGGTGCTCGAGGATGCGGATGGCCTCGCGGAGGACGGCACGGCTGACGCCATAGCGGGTCAGGAGATCCGATTCGGCGCCGAACACCGCGCCGACCTGCAGTCCGTCGCTGACGATGTCGTCGTGCATCCGGCCGGCGACGACCTCGGCGAGTTTGCGGCCGTTGTCGTCGTCCGGGTCGGGGTCGGCCGGCCGGGACCGCATCCGCGGGGACGGGCGGCGGACCCGGTGCGCCAGCAGCCATGCCCCGAGTTCGTCGAGGTGCGCGCCCAGCCGGGTCTGCGCGGCCGCCGCGTCTCCGGCGATCACCGCTTCGACGATCTCGGCGTGGCGGTCGATGGCGGCGGTTCTGGCCGCCTCCACCGCGGACTTCGAGGTGCGCTGGGACGTCTGGGCGTAGCGGGAGGTCAGCCGCGCCAGGACCGCCACGAACAGCTGGAGCACGGCGTTCCCGGAGAGCCGGGCGAGCAGGACATGGAAGTCGGCGGAGGTGGGGTCCTCGGTACGTGACCGTTCCCGGCGCATCTTCGCCCGCAGCTGTTCGACGCCCTCCTCGGTCAGTCTGTCCGCGGTGAGCCGGGCGGCGAGCGGCTCCAGCAACTGCCGCGCGCGGAGCAGGTCCTCGATGCTGGTTCCCACGTACTCCAGGTAGATCACCAGTGCGCGGGTGGCCGGGGAGACATCGGGAACGCAGACCTCCAGACCACCGCTGGGGCCGCGCCGCATGCGCGCGACGTGGTGGTGTTCGAGCAACCGGATCGACTCGCGCAGCACCGACCGGGACACCCCGAACTGCTCGCGCAGTTCGGCTTCCGTGCCGAGGATCTCGCCGACCGGCCATCCCCGCTCGATGATCTCTTCCTCGAGACGGCGGGCGATCTGCGTCGCGAGCTTCTCCGGCCCTGTCGGTGCGGGAGTCGCCCGTCCGGTGATCGTCATCAGGCCGCTCGCTCCCATGCTCGTCGAGATGCGCCCAAGGGTAGCCCATTTCCATGCCTTTCCGGTCAGCGGAACGGACGCCGGTGGAATTCCGAGCCCGCTGTTAGCTTGGCGGTCGGTTCATTCTCGAGAGGAGCGGATATGGGAATTCGATCGCTCGGATACGTGCGACTGCAAGCTCCGGACACGGCGGCTTGGAAAGTGTTCGGAGAGGACTTCCTCGGTCTCATGCGAGTGGAGGGAGACGATCCGGAGTCCGTCTACTTCCGCTTGGACCACTATCCGCCCCGGTTGGTGGTCTCGCCCGGGGACGAGCCGGCGATGACGGCGATGGGCTTCGAGGTCATGCACGAACGCGACCTGGCCGAGGTCGCGGCCGCCGTCGAGCGCGAGGGCATCAAGGTGACGGCGGGCACCGAGGCCGAGTGCGCCGAGCGGCGGGTCAACGGGTTCGTTCGCTTCCAGGACCCCGCGGGCAACCCGGTCGAGCTGTTCTACGGCCCCGTCCTCGATCATGTCCGTCCCTGGACCCCGCTGGTGACCAGCGGGTTCGTCACCGGTGACATGGGGATGGGACACGTCATCGTGACCGCCGAGGACGTGGCGCAGGAGTTCGACTTCTACACGCGGGTGCTGGGGTTCGTCGAGCGCAACACCGCGGGCCCGACCTATTTCATGGGGTGCAACGCGCGGCACCACACCTTCGGCATCGCCCCGCGGCCGGGGCCGGGTCAGCTCGTCCACATCATGGTCGAGGCCGGCAGCCTCGACGACGTCGGGCTCGCCCTGGACCGGGCGGCCGACCTCGACATCCCCATGATGAACACGCTCGGCAAGCACACCAACGACCACATGGTGTCGTTCTACGTCTACTCGCCCGAGTTCTACGCCATCGAGTTCGGCTGGAACGGCCTGCGGGTCGAGCGGGAGGAGCCGACCTACGAGATCACCGAGGGCGCGTTCTGGGGGCACAAGTTCACGCCGCCCCCGGCCCCGTAGCCCGGAGGAGGGTGAGGCCGGAACGGATGCCGGGACCCGCGAGGGAGTCCCGGCGTCCGTTCCGGCTTTCCGGCGTGCGTCGGCGGCGCCGACCGCGGACGGACATGCCGGAGGGGGCGCGGAACCCGCGCCCCCTCCGGCATCGTCCGACCGGTTCAGTCCCGCCAGAGGAAGCGGTCCGCGACCCGGTGGTGGTTGTAGATGGTCATCTCCTGCTCCTCGCTCAGCCGGTGCCCGTCGAAGCTCGGGGAGTGCATGCCCACCGTGACCTCCTTGGCGTTCATGAGGTCCTGCGTGAAGATCTCACCGAGGTCGGCGTCCCGGAAGTCCTCGAAGAACTCAGGCTGGAAGTCGGTCTTCTTGTCGTAGTCGGCGACCGGGATCTGGTCCAGGCTGAAGATCTCGAAAAGGCAGCTGTCCGGGTCGTTGCCGTTGGGGCGGGCCCGGTAGCCGAACACCGAGCCCTGGTTGGGCAGCAGGATCGTGTTCGGGAACACGTTCCATGCCGTCCCGGCCTCCGCCCACTGCTCGGGGGTGATGTCCGGCCAGTCGTATCCCTCCGCGATCGACAGGTCCCGGTAGAGCTGCATGAAGTACTGGCCGGCGGTCATCCCCTCCGGCACCTCCGCGGTCTTGAGCGCCTCGGCGGCCCGCCGGCTGCGCTCGTTCTCCAGGCCCCGCATGTCGTCGGCGATGTACTGCACGGCCAGCGCGACGCTGAGCCGCTCGTCGGTGACGCCCTCGGTGTCCCGGACGCTCGGGTCCTTGGCGGAGTCCTCGGTGACCTCGCTCTTCTTCTTGCCGACGCTGGAGTAGTGCGCGTGCCGCTCGTAGGCCGTCGTGGGCGACCAGACGCGGTTCTCCAGCTCCTTCAGCGAGGCGATGTTCGTGTTCGACTTGTCGAAGCGGAAGAGCTGCGGATGAGTGCCCGGCACGTGGTACGCCTCGAGGAAGCCGTCCAGCGCGGTCTTCCAGTTGCAGGGCAGGATCACGCCCTTCATCCACCGGTACCGCATGTGCTCGAACTGGAACGGCGCGAAGATCCGCGGGATCGGATCGAGGTACTCGAGGAGGGGCCGGGCGTCCGGGTCCATGGTGATGAACACGAACCCGCCCCATTGCTCGGCCCGCACCTGGACCAGGCCCAGATCGTCGTCCGACCGCGGCACGAACTCCTCGCGGTCGAGCACCAGGCGGATCGAGCCGTCGAGGTTCCAGCGCCAGCCGTGGAACGGGCAGATGAGCGAGCCGACCCGTCCCCGCCCCCGGGCGAGACGGGTTCCGCGATGCCGGCACGCGTTGTGGTAGGCGCGGATCGAGTCCTTGGACTCGCGCACGATCAGGATCGAGTGGGAGCCGATCTCGTACTCGACGAAGCAGCCGACGCCCGGCAGCTCCTCCAGGCGGCAGGCCATCAGCCAGGCCCGGCCGAACACCCTCTCGAGCTCCAGCTTCTGGAACTCCGGATCGAGGTACCGGTCCTTCGGCACGTAGGCACGGGCGAGCCGGTACTTCTCCGGAACCTGCTCCGGGGGGACGTCGCCGTCGAACCACGGCGTCTCACCGCGGAGTCTGGGTTCGAGAACCTTGGCCAACTCAACTCACTCCTTCGCTACTGGTGGATCTGCTGGCGGGGGTCAGCCCGCGTCGGGCCCGGCGACCTCGACGCCGTCGGCGCGCCGCACCACGTGGATGCAGTTGCCCGGGCATCCGTCGGCGGCGTCGACCACGTCGAGGCGCAGGCGGTCGAGCACGTCTGCCTGAGCGCCTTCTCCCTTGAGCAACTTCTGGTCGTCGAACTCCTTGACGTAGGCCAGGCCGTCGTCGCCGAACTCGAAGACCTCGGGCGCGTACTGCACGCACAGCCCGTCGCCCGTGCACAGCTTCTGGTCGATCCATACGCGCACGTCATCGCTCATGAGCTTCAACCTCCTCGTCCCTCGAATGGTCTGCGCGGCTCGGCGCACACCCGGGAATTGCTTCCCGAGCTCCCGATAAGCCGCTTGCGGCCGACATATATCCGCCACGGAACCGGCGTTGCTGAGACTTTCCAACGCGCGCCGCCGAAACGTCCACCGCCCGTCCCATCAGGTGGAATTAATGGTGCGGTTCCGGCGCGGGCGAGTCCTACCCTCGCCGTATCACCGCGCTATCCGATATCGGATCGGCGGGGTGGCGAGTCCCGGTCGGCGGCCCAGGGACTCTCGGTCCCCCCACACCCCGAGGCCGCCCGTTTCTCCTGTAGGAGGGCCCTAATGTCGGAACCACGTCAAGCAGTGATCGGGGGCGGTGCGGCCCCAGGCTCGGGCTGGACCCCGAGGCTCGTGCTGTCGACGCTCTTCCTGGCCATGATCCTCGAGGCGCTGAGCCTCGGCGCCACCATGGTCTCCATCGGTCTGCCGGAGATCCTCAAGGAGTTCCCGACGACCCAGGGCGGCTGGCTGACCACCACCTACTTCCTGTCCGGCGCGATCGCCTGCCCGCTGCTCGGGAAGGCCGCCGACCTGTTCGGCAAGCGGCGCGTCCTGATGGTCGCGCTCCTGCTCTCCGGCGCAGGCGCCCTCATCTGCGCGGTGGCGCCGACCTTCGGTGTCCTGCTGGTCGGACGGGCGCTCCAGGGCCCGGTCCTGGCGACGCTCTCGCTCATCCCCTCGCTGATCCGGGACGTCTATCCGCCGAGGCAGGCGGTCCTCGCGTCGAGCATCACCATCACCGGACTCGGCGTGTTCGCGCTGTTCACGCCGCTGTTCATCGGCTGGCTCATCGAGAGCTCCGGGTGGCGGGGCCTCTTCTGGTTCGACACCGTGTGGACGCTCGCGCTGTGCGGGGCGATGCTGCTCGTCACGCCCGAGTCGAAGCTGCGGCAGCAGGCACGGCTGGACGTCCTGGGCGGCGCCCTGCTCACCGGCGGCGTCCTGGCGGTCCTGCTCTACGTCAGCATGGGGCGCAGTTGGGGCTGGCTGTCCGGGAGGGAGCTGTTCCTCCTGCTCATCGGCGCCGTGCTGCTCGCGTCCTTCCTCCTGCACACGCGCCGGGCGCAAGATCCGATCGTGAACCTGTCGCTCTTCCGCCGCAAGCCGCTGCTCCTCGTCGCCATCGGCGGCGCGATCGGCTACGGCATCTCCATCACGATCAGCCAGGTGCTCCCGCTGCTCGCGCTGACGCCGAGGGAGGCCGGGCACACCTACGGGCTCGGGCTGACCACGGTCGAGTACGCGGGCATCGGCACGCCCCACGCGCTGATGACGGTCGCGGCGGGCCTGCTCGTCGGCTTCTTCGTGCCGCGCGGCCGGCATCCGCAGATCTTCCTGTTCCTGGGGCTCGCCGGATGGGCGGTCGGAACCCCGCTGCTCATCTTCCTCAACGACAGTTTCGGTGAGCTCTTCCTCGCCGCGGCCGTGCTCGGCCTGTCCAACGGGCTGGTGAACGCGGCGGTGCCGAACATCGTCATGCGCGCGACACCGGCCGGTGACCAGGGTTCGACCGCGGGCACGGTCCAGCTCTGCCAGACGGGGTTCTCCGCGGTCACGCCCGTGGTGATGTTCGCCGTGCTCGCGCCGCACGCCACGCTCCTCACCGGGGGCGGGGTGGTCTACGCCGAGCAGGGCTTCCGGATCTGGCTGGTGGTCACCGCGGTCCTCGCGCTGGCGATGCTCCTGATCGGGACGGTCCTGCTGCGCGAGCGCCGCGGCGAGTCCGTGCAGGAGTTCGTCGCCGACCGGCCCGGTGCGGCCGCGAAGTCCGCGCCCCAGCCGGCCGGAGCGGGCGCCGAAGGCCCCGCCGCGGGCTGACGCGGCGACCCGTCCACGATTCCAGCACCGGGCCGACGGGTGCGTCCGCCCACGAGCGGGGGCGCCCGTCGGCCTCATCACTCCCAGGGAGGCCGGCCTGTGGCCGCGACCATCACCACTGACATCCTCATCATCGGCGCGGGCCCGGTCGGGCTCTACGGCGCCTACTGCGCGGGCTTCCGCGGCCTGCGGACGGTCGTCGTCGACGCGCTGCCGCAGTGCGGCGGCCAGATCACCGCGCTGTACCCGGAGAAGGAGATCCGCGACATCGCCGCAGTACCGGGTTCGCGTGGGCGGGAGGTGGTCGCGGCGCTGAAGGAGCAGGCCGACGCCTTCGGTCCGCGGTACCTGCTCGGCAAGCAGGCGGTCGGGCTCGCCCACGCCCCCGGGGGCCGCCCGCGGGTCACGCTCTCCGACGGCGCCGTGATCGACGCCGGCGCGGTCGTGCTGACGGCGGGGATCGGCACCTTCACGCCGAGGACGTTTCCGGCCGGGGAGGAGTTCCTCGGCAGGGGGCTGAGCTACTTCGTCCCGGATCCCGCGGAGTACGAGGACCGGGACGTGCTCGTCGTCGGCGGCGGGGACAGCGCCGTGGACTGGACGCTCGCCCTGCACCCCATCGCCCGCTCGGTGACCCTCGTGCACCGGCGGAGCGCGTTCCGGGCGCACGCCGCGAGCGTGCGCGAGGTGCACGGATGCGGGGCCGAGATCGTCCTCAACGCCCAGGTCGAGGCGCTCGTCGGCGACGACCGGCTGCGCGAGGCGCACCTGCGGGTCGACGGCGAGGCGGACGTCCAGGTGCGCAAGGCCGACGCGGTGGTGGCGGCGCTCGGCTTCGTCAGCAACCTCGGGCCGCTCCTCGACTGGGGCCTGGCGCTGGATCGGCGCGCCATCGTCGTGGACACCCGGATGCGGACCACGGTGGACCGGGTCTACGCGGCCGGCGACGTCACCGCCTATCCCGGCAAGGTCCGGCTGATGTCCGTCGGGTTCGGGGAGGCGGCCACCGCGGTCAACAACGCGGCCGTCGTCCTCGACCCCGCGCTGTCGCTGTTCCCCGGGCACTCGACCGAATCCACCTGACCCGGCCGGAACCATCGCAAAGGCCGCCGGCCCGGGATCCTCCCGGGCCGGCGGCCTTTCCGGCGTCCGCTAGCCCTCGCCGGCGAGGTCGAGGGCGGCGATGTAGGAGAAGGCCATCGACGAGCCCACCGGCCCGCCCGCGCCCGGGTAGATCCGGCCCGACATCGGGGCCATCGTGTTCCCGGACGCGTACAGGCCGCCGATCACCGAGCCGTCGGCGCGCAGGACGCGCGCGTGGTCGTCGGTCCGCAGACCGCCCTTGGTGCCGAGGTCGGACAGCACGATCGGGACCGCGTAGAACGGCGCCTCGCCGACCACGCCGAGGCACGGGTTCGGCCCGTCGGTGTGCGGCGCCACCTGCTGCGCGATCATGAGGTCCCAGGGCGCCTCGCCACGCTGGAAGTCCTCGTCCTTGCCGCTCTGGGCGAACCCGTTGAACCGCTCGACCGTCTCGGTGAGTGCGCCCGCGGGCACCCCGATCTGCGCCGCGAGTTCCTCGAGCGTGTCCGCCCGCTTCAGGACGCCCGCCTCGAGGAACCGTTCGACGTCGAACCAGCCGCGCATCGACGGGGCGACGGGCAGTCCCTCGAACGCCTTCTCGTTGGCGATCTGCCGCTGGTCGAACACCCAGTACGTGGGGATGTGGGACACCTCGGACTCGCGCTGCATCCGGAGCATCTCGTGGCCGGCCCGGTCGTAGGGCAGCCGCTCGTTCATGTAGCGCCGTCCTGCGGCGTTGACGAAGACGCCGCTCCACACCGAGGTGTAGAAGACCGGGCGCGAGCCGGGGACGACGAGGCCGGGCGCGAACCAGGACTCGTCGAGCAGGTGGGTGTCCGCGCCGATCGCCATGGCCGCCTCCAGGGCGCCGCCGGTGTTGCCCGGGGCGCCCTGGGTCCACTCGTCGGTGATCCCGGGCTGGTACCGCCCGCGCAGCTCGGCGTTGCGCTCGTAGCCGCCGGCGGCCAGGATCACGCCCTTGCCGGCGCGCAACCGCACGGGCACGCCCTCGCTCAGCGCCTCCACCCCGACGACCGAGCCCTCTTCGACGATGAGGCTCCGCAGCTCCGTGTTCACCCGCACCGTGCCGTTCCCGGTCTCCATGAACGCGAGCAGCGCGCGGCCGATCAGCGCCTGTCCGCCGGACATGACGGGATCGATCTCGGCGCCCCAGCGCTCGGTCCAGATGGGCCTGCGCACCAGGGGCTCCAGGTCGCCGAGGAGGGAGCGCTGGAAGTCCGGCGGGAAGATCGTGCGCCCCTCGGCCAGGCTGCCGGGATGCTCGGGGAAGTAGTCCGGCACGCCGAGCCACTCGAACCACTGGAACAGCGGGTTCTTCTCCAGCTCGTCGATCATGCGGGGCCCGGCCGTGAGGAAGGCCTCCCGCAGGCTCGCCGGCGAGTCGTCGCCCACGATCGCGTCGAGGTACACCCGGCCGAGGTCGATGTCGTCCCGCACCCCGGCGCGCAGCTCGGCGGCGTTGCCGGGAAGCCAGATCCCGGCCCCCGAGTACGCCGTCGTGCCGCCCACGTACTCGGTCTTCTCGATGACCAGCGTGCGCAGCCCGCGGGACGCGGCCGCGTAGGCGCCGATGAGGCCCCCGCCCGACCCGACGACGATGACGTCGTAGTGCTCGGATTCGGCTGTGCCGCTCATGAATTGTCCTTTCCCGGCTCGAGGCCGGCATTCGAGAGCGCTTCGAGGTGCGCGAACGTCTTGGTGCCGGTCTCGCCCAGTTCCATGATCTCCACGAAGTGGCCCAGTTCGGCCCGCATGTCGAGGTAGCCGAAACGGAGGCCGCCGCTGTCGCCGAACTGCTTCCAGCTTCTGCCGCCGGCGGCGACGATCGCCGAGGCCTCGTCGAAGTCGTCGACGAGGAATCCCAAGTGGTGCAGGGTCGCCGGTTCGCCGGGCCGGATGGCGTCCCGGTAGAGATCGACCGAGCCGCTGACCGGCCGGATGATCTCCAGATTGGTTCGGCCCGCGTTCACCAGGGCGACGTCGATGACCCATTCATCGGCCGGTTCGCCGTCCACCACCACGAAATCGGATCCACCGGATCCGGGATCCTTATCGCCGCCGACGAGTGCGGACCGGTAGTGCTTGATGCACTCGACGGTCCCCAGTCTTGATTCGAGGTAGGACGCTGCTGCGTCGATATCGTCGGTCACATAGCCGAGTTGCTGGAAATTTCGGAAGAGATCGCTCAACGATCGCATTCTGGAACCTGTTCCCGGCGTGGCCCGCCGTGCTGAAGGGGTTCGGTATCGCTGCTTTACCGGCACTCTTCCCTTTGCGCTCCGGACGGTCCACCGCGCGTCCCATCGAGCGGAACCGGCCGCGCCTCCGTCGGCCCCGGCGCTGTGCGGCAGGTCACAGGGGACCCTTGACAGGTATGCCGCCGGATGTGACGGTGGTCACCGAACAGGACACTGATTAGCCTTCAGAGTCCGGTGCTTGAGCAGTAGAGGTGCTGTGAGCTGCCTCGAGCACTGTAATAGGGCACTGATTGGGAAGGGTGGCAGTCATGTCATCGACCTCGACACGAGGTGCTTCGATCACATCAGCGGAGTCGGTCATCGATCATGCGGGGATGCGCGCGACCCCGGCCGCGGGCGAGCGCACCGTCCTGGGCCGGATCGCCTCGGTCATGGAGGCGTTCAACGACGGGCACAAGGTGCTGAGCCTCGGCGACCTCAACGAGCACACGCACCTGCCGAAATCCACCTTGCACCGGCTGGCCGACCAGCTGTGCCAGGTCGGCTGGCTCGAACGCGCCTCCGGGGGGTACCGCGTCGGCATGCGGCTGTTCGAGCTGGGCAACCTCGCGGTCGAGGGGAGCCGGCTCCAGGAGGTCGCGCTTCCGCACCTGCAGGCCCTCGCGGCCAAGGTCGGGATGGCGGTGCAGCTCGCCGTGCTCGACACGGTCGACGTCGTGTACCTCGAGCGCGTCATGGTCGGTCCGCTCCGGCTGCCCACCCGGCGCGGAGGAAGGAAGCCCGCCTACTGCACCGCGCTGGGAAAGGCGATGCTGGCCTTCGACGAGGAGGCGGCGCAGGCGGCGGCCTCCGCGCGGATGCCGAAGTGCACGCCCAGGACGATCGTGGATCCGTCCGCCCTGCGCACCGAGCTCCAGCGGATCCGCGAGGCCGGCATCGCGTTCGACCGCGGCGAGGCGTTCGACAACCTGGTCTGCGTGGCCGCGCCCATCCGGCGCTCCGGCCGCGCGATAGGGGCGGTCTCCGTCACCGGGCTGGCCGGCCGGATGCGATGGAACACGACGACCGAGGCCGTGCGGGGCACCGCGGCGGCGATCTGGAACGCCACCTACAGCGTCCAGGGCGCCGCGGGCGCCTGGACCTGATCCGCCCCCCTCCGCCGCCCGTGGGGGAAACCCTCGTGCTAACGCGAAGACCGCCGCGAACCGCCCGGTTACGCGTGCGGAGGACCCTGAAGGCGCCGCCGAGCCCCTCGCCGCCGCCGATCCCCCGTCACGGGGTGCGGTCGCGAGGAGCTCGGAGCCGGCGTCCGGGTCAGCGGTGGATCCAGCCCGCGTCGTGCCAGTACGTCTCCAGGTTCGCCATGGGCTCGGGCCACGTCTCGGTGTAGGTGACGCCCTCCGGCCCGGCCGTCATGATGTACGGCGTCCCCGCCCTGCTGATCCAGAATTCGCCGGGACCGACGGTCCGGCTGCCCTCTTCCCCGTCCTTTCCCCAGGC
Source organism: Actinocorallia herbida (assembly GCF_003751225.1). Classification (NCBI taxonomy): domain Bacteria; kingdom Bacillati; phylum Actinomycetota; class Actinomycetes; order Streptosporangiales; family Thermomonosporaceae; genus Actinocorallia; species Actinocorallia herbida. The sequence goes on along the minus strand of NZ_RJKE01000001.1, from coordinate 5,548,709 downwards.
GACATGGAACCGCCCGGCGAACACGACGATCAGTTCGTCGAGGTTGTGGTGGTGGCGGGGGACCGCGAAGTCCGGGGCGCAGCGCAGTCCGTTGATGTTGAAGGATCCGTCGACCCGCGTCGAGATCCACATGTTGCCCGCGAATGTTTTCGCCATGTCGACGGGGGCATCGGCGAGCAGTCCGCCGCCGGCCCAGAGATAAGAGGGCATGTCCTGCTCGACCGGCAGTTCCATCCAACCCTCATCGGACACCAGACTGAAGTTCTCGATCGTCACGCCGCCATTATGTCGATGGCCTTGGAGTGCGTCCCGATGCCGTTCCGTTGACTGGAATCCGATCGGCGGTGCGGTTCCGTCCCACCACATGGAATGCGGGCGCGACGGAAACCGCTCAGGTGCGTACGTTCGCGGTGTGAATCTTATCTTCGGTGACCTGTTGAGCGATGCGGATTGGGTTCCGATGAACCTCGATCAGCAGAGCTTTCCGAGCTACTTCTGGAAGGACGGCGGTCTGCTGGCCGACGCCCCTGTGGATTTCGCCGCGACGTTCGACGGCGCGATGTGGGTGAGCACGGCGCCGATCGACCTTCCGCGCTTCAACCGCAACCCGCTGCGGGTGGTACCGCATTTCACGGTGCCCCGCCACCACCACAATGTCGACGAGATGCTCTTCGTCCTGGCCGGCGAGTACAGCATCGAGTACGACGACGAGGGAGGGTCGAAGACGGTCCGGGTAGGGCCGGGGGAGATCTTCCTCAGCCGGGCCGGCACGCCGTACACGATGACCGCGGGACCCGAGGGCGTCACCTACATCGAGACGTGGCCGAGGCCGGTGACCGAGCTGGAGACGGTCTGGCACGACCGCGGCTGGGTCCGCAGGTGAGGGGGCCGCGATGACGGAACTGACGCATGACGGCACCCGCAGGACCGTCGAGACGCCGAAGGGGACACTGCACTACCACGAGGCGGGCGAAGGCCCGCCCCTGCTCCTGCTGCACGGATCGGGACCGGGGGTCAGCGGCTGGGCCAACTACCGGGACAACCTGCCGGTCTTCGCCGAGCACTTCCGGACGCTCGTCCTGGACTTCCCGGGATTCGGCAAGAGTCACTCCTGCGAGGGCAACCCGATGGCCGCCGCGCTGCCGGCGGTCCTGGACTTCCTGTCCGCCCTCTCGCTCGACGCCGTCCCGGTGGTGGGCAACTCGATGGGCGGGAACATCGCCGCCCAGCTGGCGGCCCGGCACCCCGAACGGGTGAGCAGGCTCGTCACCATCGGCGGCGTCGGGCTGCCGGTGTTCAGCCCGTCGCCGCCCGAGGGGATCAAGCTGCTCGTTCAGTTCGTCGAGGATCCGACGCGGGCACGGCTGATGGCCTGGATGGAGTCCATGGTCTACGACACCGCCCTCCTGACGGAGGAGTTCGTCGAGATGCGGTGGCGGGCCGCCTCGGATCCGGCGGCGCTCGCCGACATCCGGAAGCTGTTCAACGCCGGGTCGCTGGCCGCGATGCGCGACCGGGGCCCCGGCGCCGTCGCCCAGGTCGAACTGCTCACGTCGATCAGGGCGCCGACCCTGGTCGCCTTCGGGCGGGACGACCGGGTGACCCCGCTCGACAGCCTCCTCGTCCCGATGCGCCTCATCCCGAAGTGCGAGGTGCACGTGTTCCCCGACTGCGGTCACTGGGCGATGATCGAGCGCAAGGACGAGTTCGAGAGCGTCGTGCTCTCCTTCCTGCTGCGCGACCTGAAGTGACCTGACAAGACGACGAGCACCGGGTGTCCCCTCGCGGGCCCGGTGCTCGTCGTCGTTCACGGTGTCCCGCACGCCCCTTGCTTATCGCTGTTTTAGTTATATCATTTGTTCAAATATGCTGTTTTGATACCGATGATCATGGAGGCTCGCATGTCGGACAACGGGGCGACGGCCGTCAACGGGCCGGAGGCGGGACCCCGGCTCCCCGAGGGGGACTGGCTCGGGACGCCCCATCTGAGGTTCGAGCGCCACGGGGCGTTCGCGCGCGTGGTCGTGGATCGGCCGGAGGCGCGCAACGCGCTCACCCCGGCGATGTACTTCGGCATCCGCTACGCCGTCCGCGTGGTGGACGCCGATCCGGACCTCGCGGGCCTGCTCATCACCGGGGTGGACGACGTGTTCATCCCCGGCGGCGACCTGGGCAAGAAGGCGGGGGACAACTGGCTGCACCTCGGGGGAGTCCCGGGCGCGATCGACGTGGTCCCCTTCGACGTCCTCCGCCAGAGCGTCAAGCCGGTCGTCTCGGCCGTCAACGGGATCTGCCAGGGCGGCGGGCTGATGATCGCGCTGTGCTCGGACCTCGCCGTGGTGAGCGATCGCGCGACGTTCCGGGTGCCGGAACTGCTGCGCGGCATCTCCGACACCTACTACGCGCAGGTGCTGGTCCGCCTCCTCGGACCGGTGCGGACGCGCGACCTGATGCTCACGGCGCGCACCCTCACGGCCGAGGAGGCACTCGACTGGGGCCTGGTCAGCCGGGTCGTCCCCCATGACGAGCTGATGGCGAGCGCGACGGAGATCCTCGCCGAGTGCTGCAAGACCGCGCCGCTGGCCCGCCGCGACATCAAGCGGGTGCTCGACCAGTACGTCGGGCTGCACGACCGGGTCGCGATGTTCGACAGCCTCCAGCGGCCCGAGTCACGGGAGGGCTTCGCCGCCTTCATCGAGAAGCGGTCTCCCGACTGGGTGCACGCCGACCTCGCGGCCGCCCAGCCGAAGAAGTGACGCCGCGGGCGGGCATCGACGTTCCCTGGAGTCTCCGGCCGCGCGGTCCCGTCCGTCGATCGCCGGTCCGGCGGCCCGGTTCGGTGCGCCGCACCAGCACGATCGACGCGACCTGGCCCGGCGGCCGGGGCGCCGGGACGGTCCTCACAGGTCGGGCCCGCGACCTGCGCACCCCGGCCGAGGGCGAGCCCCGCGTGGTGGCCGAGGCGTCGATGCGGGTGAACGTCGGGACGGACCGGCGGATCACCGAGGTCGTCACGGATCCCGGCGCCCCCGGCACCGCAGCCCTCGTCGGCGGGCCGAGCCAGAGCGGATACCGCGCGCTCCTGGCGGGGGCGGTGCCCGGCGAGATCACGGCGGCGACGCCGCTGCATCTGCTGCTCGACGACGTCCCGGGCGCGGCGCTGGTCTCGGGGGTCGCGTTCCGCTGCTGGCACGGCGGACCGGTGCCGGCCGTCCCGGTGGACCGCTCACGGCTGCCCCGCGAGGGCGCCTGCATCGGCTACCAGCCGGGTTCCAGCGCGCTGGAACCCGAGGAGCACCTCCGCTGGACGCGGCGGACCGCGCGGGCGGACGAGGTCGACTCCGGCGAGGACGCCATGGCCTGGCATCCCCTCCGGATCCTCCGGGAACCGTCCCTGCGCCGGTCGCGCCGCATCGACGTCTGGACGGCCGGTGACACCGTCCACGTCGACGCCTTCTTCCAGGACGCCGCGGCGCTCCCAGGCGGCGGAAGGCAGGTGGTCCACGAGTACACCCTGACCGCCGAGGCCGACCGCGCCACCGGGATCTTGCGTGCGCTCACCCCGGTGCCGAGGGTGCTGCCGCACCACGAGTGCCCGCTGGCGGTGGTCACCGCCGCCCGGGTGGTGGGCCTGCCCCTCGCCGGGCTCCGTCCCGCCGTGCTGCGGGAGCTGCGGGGCACCGCGGGATGCACCCACCTCAACGACACCCTCCGCGCGCTGGCCGATGTGCCGGCGCTCGCGGAAACGCTCACGGGCACGGCCGGCGGCCGACGACCCGGATCCGAAGGAGAAGCATGAGTTCAGCCGTCATCGTCAGCGCGGTGCGGACGCCCATCGCCACGTCGTTCAAGGGAACGCTCCGGGACACCTCCGCCGAGGAGCTGGCGACCGTGGTGCTGAAGGCCGCCATCGCACGGTCGGCCCTCGCCCCCGAGGACATCGACGACGTCATCCTCGCCGAGGAGCTGGCCGGAGGGGGCGACATCGCACGCTACGCGGCGGTCGCCGCGGGTCTCATCGGCGTGCCCGGCCAGTCGGTCAACCGGCACTGCGCGGGGAGCCTCGCCGCGGTCGGCAACGCGGCGGGCAGCATCGCGGCGGGCATGGACCGGGCGGTGGTCGCGGGCGGCACCCACGCCGCGTCGATGAACCCCGGGCTGTCGTGGCGGGTGCCCGGCTCGGCGGAGCCGCGCATCGGCTACCACCCGACCTTCCCGTACTACGAGGGCGCCACCGACGATGTGGCGGTCTCCGTCGGCTGGAACACCGCGCGGGAGGCGTCGATCTCCCGGGCGGAGATGGACGCCTGGGCGAAGCGCTCCCAGGACCGGGCGATCTCCGCGATAGACGCCGGGGTCTTCGCCGACGAGATCGTGCCCGTGGACGTCGTGGTCGACGGCACGCCGACCCGGTTCGCGGTCGACGAGCACCCGCGGCGCGGCTCCACGCTGGAGAAGCTGGCGTCGCTCAAGCCGCTGCGGCCCGGGATCGAGGGCTTCAGCATCACCGCGGGCAACGCCAGCGGAGTGAACGACGCGGCCTCGGCCCTGGTGCTCACCAGCGCGGAACTCGCCGCCGAGCGCGGTCTGGCGCCGCTGGCCCGCGTCCGCGCGTGGGCCGCGATCGGCGTCGCGCCGCACCGGACCGGGATGGGCGGGGTGGAGGTGATCCCGCTGGTGCTGAAGCGGGCCGGGCTGAGCGTCGCGGACGTCGACCTCTGGGAGATCAACGAGGCCTTCGCCCCGGTGCCGATCGCGGCCTGCAAGCTGCTCGGCCTCGACGAGGAGAAGGTCAACATCTACGGCAGCGGATGCAGCCTCGGCCACCCCGTCGCCGCGTCGGGCGCGCGGATGCTCACCACCCTCGCGCACGAGCTGCGCCGCAGGGGCGGCGGTGTCGCCGTGGCGGCGATGTGCGCGGCCGGCGGCCAGGGCGGCGCCGTCGTGATCGAGGCGTAGATGGGGACCACGACGCGGAGCGGAGCCCGGGTCGCGCTGGTCACGGGGGCGAGCGAGGGCATCGGCCGGGCGGTGGCCGAGCGGCTGGCACGGGACGGGTACCGGGTCGCGATGGCCGCCCGGCCTTCGGCGAAGCTCGAACGGGCCGCGGCCGAGGTCGGCTCCGGCGCCTTCGCCGTCGGGTGCGACCTCACCCGTCAGCGGGACGCCGAAAAGGCGGTGGCCCAGGTCGAGGCGCACGCGGGCCGGATCGACGCGCTGGTCAACTGCGCGAGCGCGACGCGGTTCGGCACCGCGCTGTCCCTCACCGACGAGGAGTGGGTGACCGGGTTCGAGGTCAAGGTCTTCGGCGCGCTGCGCCTGATCCGGGCGGCCTGGCCGCTGCTCGCGGCGTCCGGCGGCGCCGTCGTCAGCATCGGCGGGATCGGGGCGCGCACCCCGCGTGACGCGACCGCGATGTCCGGGCCGCTGAGCGCCGCGCTGCTGGCGCTCACGAAGGTCTTCGCCGACCGGGGCCGGGCGGACGGGATCCGGGTCAACGCGGTGAATCCCGGCGCGGTGCGGACCCCCCGGTTCACCGCGATGCTGGAGCGGCAGGCCGCGGAGCGGGGGCTCGCGCTGGAGGAGCTCGTCGCGGAGATGGTCCGGCGGGACGAGATCACCAGGCTCGGCACCCCGCAGGACATCGCGGGCGTGGTCGCGTTCCTGCTCTCCGCCGAGGGTGAACTCTTGCACGGTGCGATCGTCGACGCCGACGGCGGCCGGACCAAGGGCATCTGAATTCCGGCCGGCGCGCGGTGCCCCTCCGCGCGCCGGCCGGTCCTCATCCCGCCGGACGGCCGCCGCTGCTCAGCAGGATCTGCCCGACCACGTTCGACGAGCCGGGCGACGCCAGGTAGAGGATGTTGTCGGCGATCTGCTCGGCGGTCGCGTACCCGGCCGCCGTGGCCCGGATCTGCGCGCGGAGCTCGGCCGGCTTCCGGCCGGCCATCGGGGTGTCCACGGGGCCGGGGGCCACGACGTTCAGGCGGACGCCGAACCTGGCGAGTTCCTTGGCCGCGGACTGCGCCAGCGCGTGCGCCCCCGCCTTCGCGGCCACATAGTGGGCCAGGCCCGGCGTCGCCGCGAAGGCCGAGGACGAGCCGACCGTGACGATCGTGCCGCGACGAGCGGGCACCATGATCCGGGCCGCGGCGCGCAGCACATGGAAGGTCCCGTCGAGGTTGACCGCCATGATCCGGCGCCAGCGGTCGTCGGACAGCCCGCGCAGGACGTCGGCGGGTTCGCCCTCCCGCATCGCGCGGCTCATCTCCTCGGCCGCGGCCGGATCGTCCAGGCCCGCGGTGTTGACCACCAGATCGAGCCCGCCGTGTTCGGCGGCGACACCGTCGAAGCAGGCGTTGACGGCGTCGGGATCGGTCACGTCGAGCAGCGCCGCCGTCCCGTTCGCCACGCGTTCGGCGACGCCCCGCGCCCCCGACGGGTCGAGGTCGGCCACGATGATCGCCGCCGCGCCTTCGGCCCCGAGCCGGGACGCGACGGCGGCGCCGATGCCGGACCCGCCGCCGGTGACGATCGCGACCGCGCCCTGGAAGCGGCCGGGGATGAAGCCGGTCATCGGCCGCTCTCCGTTCCGCCGGGGAGTCGGCGGTAGGTGACCGCACGCTCCTCGGCGCCGGGGAACAGGGTCAGCTCCGCCGCGACGCGCTGGCCGACGGCGATGTCCGCGCCGCTCTCCCCGAGCAGGATCCCCGGCAGCCTGGGCCCCTCGTCGAACTCGACGAGGGCCACGACGTAGGGGACGAGCGAGGCGAACGCCGGGACGCTGGGGTGGTGCACGACGATGTGGCTGTAGACGGTGCCGGTGCCCGCGACGTCGGCGAACTCCGTCGGGCCCGCGCAGCGGTTGCAGCGCTCCAGAGGGCGCGGCAGCCACGTCCCGCAGTCCGTGCAGCGGCAGAGGGCGAGGCGGCCCTCGCGGGTCGCCTCCCAGAAGCCGATGCTGTCGGCGTCGATGAGGGGTGCGGGCGGCGCCGGTACGTGCTTCGTCATCGCGGTCTCCTGCTCGGTGGTCTCGGTCCGGCTCAACGCGTCCCCTCCCAGATCAGGGCGCCGCCGGACGGGCCGGCGCCCGCGGTGACCAGGGCGCGGCGGGCGCCGGGCACCTGGCGGTCGCCGGCGTCGCCGCGCAGCTGGAGCGCCGCCTCGTAGTGGTGGTTGAGCCCGTGGAGGTAGCCCTCGGACAGCAGGCCGCCGTGCGGGTTGACGACGACGTCGCCGCCGTAGGTCGCCCGGTTCTCGCGGAAGAAGGCGCCGGTCTCGCCTTTCCCGCAGAAGCCGTAGTCCTCGAAGGTGGCCATCACGGTGCCGGTGAAGCAGTCGTACATGCAGGCGACGTCCATGTCGGCGGGGCGCAGGTCCGTGCTCGCCCACAGGCGCTTGGACGCGTATGCGGAGTACATGTCGGACAGATCTGGGAAGTTCGTCCAGGAGCCGCCGTTGGTGTGGGCCTCGCCGAAGCCCGCCATCCGGATCGGCTCGTGGCGCAGGTCCCGGGCGCGGTCGAGGGTCGTCACGACCAGGGCCACCGCGCCGTCGGTCTCCAGGCAGCAGTCGTAGAGCCGGAACGGCTCGCAGATCCACCGGGCCGACAGGTAGTCGTCCATGTCGATCACCTTGCGCTGCATGGCGTGCGGGTTGGCGGCGGCGTGCCGCCGCATGGTGATGGCGATCTCGCCGAAGTCCTCGTCGGTCGTCCCGTAGACGTGCTTGTGCCGCTGGGCGAACATCGCGATCCACATGGGCGGGATGACGTAGCCGTTGAGCGCCGAGAACTGGAGTTCGCCGCGCATCGCCAGCGCCGGGCGCTCCCCGCGGCCGTACCGGTTGCCCGACCGTCCGTTGAGCGACCGGAAGACCACCACCGTGTCGCAGATGCCGGCCTGGACGGCGGCGAACGCCTGTCCCATGACCGTGACGGCGAGGTTCCCGCCGCCGTGCACGTCGGCGGCGAGCCCGAGGTCGAGGGCGCCGATCGCCCTGCCGAGGTCGGTGGCGGAGGCCGAGTCGTTGGTGTGGAAGTCGACGATCCCGTCGACCTCGTCACCGCGCAGGCCCGCGTCGTCCAGTGCCGCGCGGGCCGCCGCCGCGGCCATGGCCAGCGGGGTCTGCCCGGAGGCCTTGCTGAACGCGGTCCGGCCGATGCCCACCAGGGCCGCTTCACGTGTCCGCATCCTCTTCCTCTCACCTAGCTATATTGCCTATCCAATATAGATGAGTAAGATGATTGTCGGTAGGGCGGCGGCGTTCCGCACGATAGGTCCCCCGAGCCAGGGGAGGCGGCGTGCGGTTCCGCTGGGCGGGACGGCCGCCGCCCGCATCGGTGAAGGGGAGGAAAAGTGCGCGCTGCGCGTTGCGAGGTCTACGGAAGCCCGGCGGAGATCGTCGTCCGCGAGGTCCAGGATCCGGAGCCCGGCCCCGGCCAGGTGCTCGTCGACGTGGAGGCGGCCGGGGTCAACTTCCCCGACCTGCTCTTCGTGGCCGACCGCTACCAGGTGTCGGCGCCCCTTCCGTTCACGCCGGGAAGCGAGTTCGCCGGTCGGGTCGCCGCGTTGGGCGAGGGGGTGGAAGGGCTCTCCGTGGGGGACGCCGTCCACGGCTCCGTCTTCACCGGCGCGATGGCCGAACGGCTCGTGGCGCCCGCGGCGTCGGTCTCGCCGATCCCCGAGGGCCTGTCGATGGAAGAGGCCGCCGCGTTCCGGGTCACCTATATGACCGGCTACCACTCCCTGGTCACCGCGGGGAGCCTGCGGCCCGGCGACTGGGTCGTGGTGCTCGGCGCGGCGGGCGGCGTCGGCACGGCGACGGTCGACATCGCCGTCCGGCTCGGCGCCCGGGTGATCGCGGCGGCGTCCTCGGCCGAGCGGCTGAAGGTCTGCGCCGCCCTCGGCGCGGAAGAGGTCGTCGACTACACGAGCGAGGACCTCAAGGCGCGGATCAAGGAGATCACCGGCGGCGGCGCCGACCTCGTCGTCGACCCCGTCGGCGACCGCTGGGCCGAACCGGCGCTGCGCGCCCTGCGCTGGGGCGGCCGGTTCGTCTCGGTCGGCTTCGCCGGTGGCGAGATCCCCCGCATCCCGCTCAACCTGGTCCTGCTCAAGAACATCACCGTCCGCGGCATGGAGCTGCGGACGTGGAACGAGCGCTACCCCGAGGAGACCGCGAAGGGGCGGGCTGAGCTGGCGCGCCTGGTCGAGGACGGCATGCGGCCGGCGGTCTCGGAGACGCACGACCTCGACGGCGTCGCCGTCGCGCTCCAGCGGGTGGCCGACCGGCTGCCCACCGGCAAGGTGGTCATTCGGACCGTCCGCTGAGCGGCGCGGTCCAGACAGAAGGAGACGAGATGGCAGACTCGGTAGTGCTGGAACAGCGTGGCGGCATCCTGGTCATCACGATCAACCGTCCCGAGGCCAGGAACGCCCTCGACCGGGAGGCGTCGCTCCGCATCGCCGCCGCGGCGGACCGGCTGGACGCCGACGACGAGCTGCGCGTGGGCGTGCTGACCGGCGCGGGCGGGGCCTTCTGCTCGGGAATGGACCTCAAGGCGTGGATGACCGGGGAGACCCCGAACATCGAGGGCCGGGGCTTCGGGGGAGTGACGGTCACCCCGCCGCGCAAGCCGCTGATCGCCGCGGTCGAGGGCTGGGCCCTCGCGGGCGGCTTCGAGCTGATGCTCGCCTGCGACATGGTGGTGGCGGCGGAGAACAGCAGGTTCGGCGTCCCCGAGGTCAAGCGCGCCCTGGTGGCGGGGGGAGGCGCCGCGATGCTCCTGCCCCGCCGTATCCCGCAGGCCATCGCCATGGAGTTCCTGCTGACCGGGGAGCCCGTCACCGCGCGGCGCGCGGCCGAACTGGGCCTGGTCAACCGGATCACCCCGGAGGGCGAGGCGCTGGCGGGCGCGCTGGAGCTCGCCGCGGCGGTCGCCGCGAACGGCCCGATGGCCGTCGCGGTGACCAAGGAGATCGCGGTGGTGCAGACGGACTGGACGCTGGAGGACGGCTGGCGGAACAACGCGGAGCTCTGCGCCCCGGTCTTCGCCTCGGCCGACGCCAAGGAGGGCGCCGCGGCCTTCGCGGCCAGGCGCACGCCCGTCTGGCAAGGCCGGTAGCACCCACTTTTCAGGATTCACCAGTTGATCGCCTCCCGTCCGGTGCACGGAGCCCGGCGGGCGGCAGGACAGGCCAGGGAGTCGTTGTGAAGCTTCGAATCGGTCAGGCGCTCGTGAGCGCGGTCGACGACACGTCCGTGGTCGTCACCCGGAGCGGTGTGGAGGAGGCCCTGCTGACCTGCGGCGGGGTACGCATGGTCACCGCGGGGGAGACGGTGCCGGGCGCGGAGGCGGACCCGGCGCAGGCCGCGGGCACCGTACTCGGCAAGCGGTACTCCGACCCGGCGGGACGGATCGAGGTGCTCTGCACCAAGAGCGGCACCGGCACCCTCGCGTTGGACGGGGAACCACTGGGCCTGCTCCAGGCCAAGCCCCTGCCCGCGTCGGACTGAGCGGGGCGACATGAGACTGATGACGCTTGTCGGCATGGCCGCCGAAGGGTTCGGGGACCGCGTCGTGGTGGGCGGCAGGACCACCGGTTTCACCGCCGCGGGCGTCGCGGCGCGGGCGGGATCGGGTGCCGCGCTCGTGCGCGAGCGCGGTGCCGACGCGATCGTGTACCTGGCGGTCAACGGGCCGGCCTTCCCCGTCGCGCTGTTCGCCGCGGACCTCGCGGGCGTGCCGCTGGTCCCGCTGAACTACCGGCTCGGCGAGCAGCAGCTGGAGGCGCTCCTGGCCAAGCACCCCGACGCGCTCGTGATCGCCGACCCACGAGGGCTGGAGCACCTGCGGAGATGCGGAAGGGACGGCATCACTCCATCCGAGTGGCTCGCGGAGACCGAGGCGGACCGCGGAGGCGTCGCAGCGGACGACGCCGACCCGGACGCCGTCGCGGTCGTCATCTACACGAGCGGGACCACCTCGGAGCCGAAGGGCGTCCTGCTGCGGCACAGCAACCTGGTCTCCTATGTGCTCGGCTCGGTGGAGTTCGCCTCCGCCGGCGGGGAGGACGCGGCTCTCGTCAGCGTGCCGCCATACCACATCGCGGCCGTCGCCAACGTGATCACCAACCTGTTCGCCGGACGGCGCAGCCTGGTCCTCGAGGCGTTCGCGCCCGAGGAATGGCTGCGCTCGGTGCGGGAGGAACGGGTGACGAGCGCGATGGTCGTGCCGACGATGCTCGCGCGGATCATCGAGAGCGACGCGGACAAGGCGGTCCCCTCGCTGCGGTCGCTCGCCTACGGAGGCGCCCCGATGCCGGGCGCCCTCATCGAGCGGGCGCTGACCGTCTGGCCGGAGGTCGGCTTCGTCAACGCCTACGGGCTGACCGAGACGAGCTCCACCATCACGGTGCTGGGACCGGACGAGCACCGCGCGGCCCTGGCGTCCGAGGACCCGCGGGTGCGGGCGCGGCTGGCCTCGGCCGGCCGGGCGCTGCCCGGCGTCGACCTGGAGATCCGTGACCACGAGGGCAGGGCTCTCGGGCCGGGCCGGACCGGCCGGATCTGCGTCCGAGGGGCCCAGGTGTCGGCCGAGTACGCGGGCATCGGGCGCGCGGTGGACGCCGACGGCTTCTTCGACACCCGAGACGAAGGCCGCCTCGACGAGGACGGGTATCTGTTCATCGGCGGCCGGGTGGACGACACCATCATCCGCGGCGCGGAGAACATCGCGCCCGCCGAGATCGAGGACGTGCTCCTGCGCCACCCGGCGGTGACGGACGCGGTGGTGTTCGGCGTCTCCGACGAGGAGTGGGGCCAGCGCGTCGAGGCGGCCGTGGTCATCCGGGCCGGAGCCTCGGCCGACGAGGAGGAACTGCGCGCCTTCGCGCTGCGGACGCTGCGCTCCAGCAAGACCCCGGACCGGATCTGGCTCCTCCCGGAGCTGCCCCGCACCGAGACGGGCAAGCTGCTGCGGCGCAAGATGCCGGAACTCGTCGGCTCGGCCCCGGGCGCGGGCGACTGAGCACCGGAAGCCGAACGGCCTCCCCGCAAGACGCGGGGAGGCCGTTCGGCTTCCGGAGTCCTTCCGGCTAAACGATCAGTGAGAGGACGCGTTCGTGGTGTTCGGAGGTGGAGCCGTACAGGAGTTCGTCCACCTTCGCACGGCGCAGGTAGAGGTGCAGGTCGTGCTCCCAGGTGAAGCCGATGCCGCCGTGCGTCTGGAGCGCCTCGCCGGCCAGCGCGCTGATGCCCTCGCCGGTGAACGCCTTGGCGGCGCTGGACGCGAGCGAGGCGTCCGGGACGCCGGCGTCGAGTGCCATGGCCGCGTAGTAGATCGCGGCGCGGGCGCCCTTGAGCGTGGTCAGCATGTCGGCGACCTTGTGCTTGACCGACTGGAAGCTCCCGAGCTGCCGGTCGAACTGCTTGCGCACCTTGACGTAGTCGACCGTCATCTCCAGCAGCCGTTCGCCGACGCCGAGCGCGTCGGCCGCGGTGACGACCGCGGCGGCGTCGAGCAGCCGCCGGATCTCGGCGGGGTCGGCGGAGACCACCTGGGCCGACGGGACGAACACGTCGTCGAAGACGACGTCGTACCAGCCGCGGGTCTCGTCGAGGGTCCTGCGGCGCTCGGGCTCCGCCGCGGCGGCCTCCAGGAGCACGAGCCGCGCCGCGTCGCTCTCGAAGTCGGCGACCACGAGGAACCAGTCGGCGGAGCCCGCGGAGTGCACCGCGGTGGCCCTGCCGTTCAGGACGAGCCCGTGCGGCGCGCGAGCGGCCGACACCCTGCCGTGGTGGACCAGGCTCGCCTTCTGGCCGCGGGCCGTCAGCCCCCGCACGGCCTCGGCGGCCTTCGGCGAGTCGGACCGGGAGAGGACCGACGCGGTCAGCGCGGTGTCGACGAACGGACCGGGCGCCACCGCGCGGCCGAGTTCCTCGGCGACCAGGCAGAGCTCCACCAGCCCCTGGCCCGCTCCTTCGTGCTCCTCCGGCACGGCCAGGCCCGTCCAGCCGAGTTCCGCGCCGCGCCGCCACAGCTTGTCGTCGACGTCCCCGCCGCTCTCGGCGAGCGCGCGGACCAGCGCGGGCGGGCATGCGGCGGCGAGCATGCTGCGGGAGACCTCGCGAAGCGTCGCCTGCTCCTCGGTCGGCTCGAAGTCCACGTGATCGCCCTCTTTCTCTTGCGGTGGCGCCCGGCAGTTGCGGGCTAGTATATCGCTAAAGCAGAATAATCATCTTACCAATTGTACCCTTAGGCAAGGAGAGGTCATGGGAGACCCCTACGAGACCGTGGTGTTCGAGGTCGCGGACCACGTCGCCACGGTCACGCTCGACCGGCCGGACAAGCTCAACGCCTTCAACAACCAGATGATCGCCGAGTTCCGGGACCTCTGGACGAGGGTGCGCCGCGACGACGACATCCATGTCGTGGTGCTCCGGGCCGCCGGAGACCGGGCGTTCTGCACCGGGCTCGACGTGGGCGAGGGCCTCGACCTGGCCGAGAACGTGTGGAGCCAGGAGGACCCCGGCAGCGGGCTCGGCCCGAAGCAGAACAAGGTGTGGAAGCCGGTCGTCGCGGCGGTGCACGGCATGGTGGCCGGCGGCGCGTTCTACTGGCTGAACGAGTGCGACATCGTGATCGGGGCCGACGACGCGACGTTCTTCGACCCGCATGTCTCCTACGGCCTGACCTCGGCGCTGGAGCCCATCGGCCTGGCGCGCCGGATCCCGCTCGGCGAGGCCCTGCGATGGGCGCTGATCGGCCTCGACGAGCGGATGTCGGCCGCTCGCGCCCGGGAGATCGGCCTGGTGTCCGAGCTCGTCCCCTTCGCGCAGCTGTGGGAGCGGGCCGACGAGATCGCCCGGATCATCGCCGCGAAGCCGCCGGCCGCGATCCAGGGGACGGTCAAGGCCATCTGGGAGACCCTGGACCTGGACCGGGAGACCGCGCAGTCGGTCGGCTGGAACTACACGACGGTCGGCAACCCGATCGGCAAGGCGCAGGTGTCGCGCGACGGGTTCGTCAAGCCCCGGTGGACACTGCGCTGAGCGCCGTGCCGAGCGCACAGCGGCCCTCCGAGGCACCACGTGCTCCGGAGGGCCTCGCCCCTCAGGAATGCCGCGCGATCTCCGCGGCGAGGAGATCCTCCAGCGTCTCGGCCGCCGGAGCGGGCAGCTCGACCGGCGCGTCCCGGGTGGGCAGCAGCACCACCGCGGTGCCCGGCGTGGTCTGCTCACCGCGCTGGTTCCAGCAGCCGATCTCGACGTGGACCTCGTTGCGGCCCTCGGTCCGGACCTTGTCCACGACCCTGCCGCGCACCCAGGTCGTGTCACCGAGGTAGTTGAACCCGCGGTGCTCGCAGCGGAGCTTGAACAGCCAGGCGTCGTCGCCCATCCAGTCGGTGAGCGCGTGGGTCAGCCAGGTCTCCCGCATGGCCCCGTAGTCGTAGCTCATGGGGATGCCGAGCTCGGCCGCGCGCTCAGGGTCCCAGTGCAGCCTCTGGACGGTGTCGGGGATGTTCCGCGCGTTGCGCGGGTAGAGCCCCGGCGCCTTCCGCCGGATGCGCCGGGCGAGCCCGAACGCGCCGGGCGGGGTGAGCTGCATTCCCCACCCGATGTGCCACACCACCACGTCGGTGACGGTCAGCGGTCCTTTGACCCGCGGCTGGATCTCGTCGCCGACGGCCACGTCCTCGAAGTACCGGGGGGTGGCGCCCCGCCGCGTCTCGGCGTCGTAGGCCGCCTCGATCTCCGCCAGCTGCTCGTCGGTGTAGGGGTCGAAGGAAAGCGGCTTCTTCTCCTTGGCCCGGTCCCGCGACGTGTGGCGCTCGGCGTTGATCCACGTTCCGCGCCGGACGGCGACGATCTCGCCGTCCCCGTTGGCGTAGAGGAAGTCGTGGGTGACGTGCGCGGCGCGTCCGCCGAAGCTGCTCGGCTTCTCCTTGACCCCGACCTGGGCGCGGACGACCCGGCACCGGTCCCCGGCGCGCAGCGGACGGTGGTACTCGAACTCCATGGCCGCCTGGTAGGAGCCGAGACCGGCGAACGGATCGCCCTTCAGCAGGAGCCGCTGCTCCTCGGTGAGCGGCGGCGCGGCGCTCTCGCCCATCGCGTAGACCATGTTCGGCGGCGCGATGAGCGCGCCCCACCTGGTCTTCTCGCCGTATTCGGGATCGCAGTACAGCGGGTTGCCGTCGCCGTAGCCGTAGGCGAAGTGGCGGGTGGCGTCCGCGTTGACCTCGGTGATGTGCGCGGGATCCGTGCGCAGGGGGATGCCGATCCTGCGCCGGGATCGTTCCAGCGCCTGGTCGGTGAGGACGCCGAAGCTCTCGCTACCGTCGTTCGTCAAGGGATTCTCCTGTCGGCGAGAGCTGCGGGACGTCCGGTGCCGGATCGGCCGGGTGGTCGGCGAAGAACCGGTCGCGGACCAGGGGCCGGCTGACCTTCAGCGAGGGCGTGCGGGGGAGCGCGTCGACGACCTTGAGGGTCACCGGGAGCTGGTAGCGGGTGAGCCTGCTCGCGAGGAAGGCCATGAGCTCCTCGGCGGTGGTGGGCCGCGAGACCGTCACCGCGGCGACGGGCACTTCCCCGAGCCGCGGATCGGGCAGCCCGATCGCGGCGGCCTCGGCCACCGAGGGATGCCGGCAGAGGGCGTCCTCGATGACCGCGGGTGGGATCTTGAAGCCCCCTCGGTTGATGGCCTCGTCGGCGCGCCCGTGGATGAACAGGAACCCGTCCTCGTCGACGGCGGCGAGATCGGTGGTGCGCAGCCAGCTCCCGTCCGCGCCGGGGAGCTGCCTCCCGCGGGCCTCCAGCAGGCCGATCGCGCCGGCGGTCAGGACCGCGGCGGTGTCGCGGTCGACGATCCGCAGCTCGATCCCGTGGTGGGCCCGGCCGACGCTGCCCCGCTTCGCGCCGCCCCACTCGACCTTGTCGGCGAGCGTCCAGCCGGCGATCGCCCCCGCGAACTCGGTGGCGCCATAGGTGCCCAGTACGGGAACGCCGTAGCGCTTCTCGAACTCCTCCGCCAGCTCGGGCGGCAGCGGGGCGCTCCCGGAGCCGATGGCGCGGACCCCCTTGAAGACGTCCAGCGGTACCTGGGCCTGGAGCACCATGCGCAGCGCGGCGGGCGCCAGGCGGACGAAGCCCGGCCGGTGCCGCCGCACCAGCTCCACCCAGGCGTCGACGTCGAACTTCTCCATCAGCGCGATGCCCCGGCCTTCGAGGACATAGGCGATGGCGAAGTACAGGCCGCTGATATGGGCCAGGGAGGCCCACAGGATCGCGGGCCTGCCTCGCAGCCGGGGGGCGGTGTCCCCGAGGTCGGTCCCGGCCGCCCGGAACGCGGCGACCATCCTGTCGTAGGTCAGTTCGATCCGTTTGGGCCGGCCGGTGGTCCCGCTGGTCATCATCAGCACCGCGATGTCGTCTGCGGACCTCAGCGCGGGATTCGCGGTCCACGCGACGGGCTGCGCGCCCAGCGCGCGGTCAGAGCCTGTCCGCAGCGCGATCGCGCCGCACCTCTCGGCCGCGGACAGGGTGGCCGGGCGGGCCCAGTCCTGGTCCTCGGCGATGAGCACGTCCGGCGCCAGGTCGACGATGTCGGCGGCCAGCCCGTCGTCGCCCAGCTGCGGGCTCAGCGTGACGAGCTGGCGCCCGGTGCCGATGGTCGCGACGGCGGCGGCGACCGGTCCCGGGCGGTTGCGCAGGATGACGCCGACCCGCCGCGCACCGGGGTGCGCGCCGAGCAGGGATTCGAGGTCGGTGATGGCGTCCGAATAGAACGACCAGGGGAGGGTCTGCTCGCCGAACGCGATGGCCGACGCGGTCGGATCCAGCGCCAGCACCTCCCCGATCCGGCGAGTGAGCAGCAGGCTGTCGCGATGCGCAGCGTAGGTCGATGGATCCCGGTTGGTCATGCTGTCCTTCCAACGTCGCCTTATAGAGCTATATTAGTTAGCTCATTGTCTGTTAGCTTGACAGTCCCGGGGTCGCCGGCCCGGGGTTGCAGGATAAGGTACAATCAGCTAACTAAAGAAGGAAAGTAGCCTGAGTTAGCGAGAGCGCGGCAAAGATCACTGCGGCCGCGCCTCCTGGCGGAAGGACCTTCCCGAGTGTTGAGGCAGGTGGGTGCTGTGCCGGAGTTGAACGATGAGGAGCGTGCGCTGCGCGACGCGGTCCGTTCCTTCTTGGAGAAGAAGGTCGCGCCCGACGTCGCCGCGCACGAGCGCGCACGGACGTTCCCGTGGGAGCTGCTCCCGCAGCTCTACGAGTTCGGCTACGTCCGCGGCGGCGTTCCGGAGGCCGAGGGCGGCGACGAGCTGTCCATGATGATGCAGGCGATCCTCATGGAGGAGGCCGGCCGCTGCTGGGGATCGCTGCGGACCACCGTGAACGTCCAGGGCATGGTCGCCCGCACGCTCTCCGCCGCGGCCGATGCCGGACAGCGCGCGCGCTTCCTCGCGCCGCTCCTGGAAGGCCGCCGCTTCGGCTGGTTCGGCCTGACCGAACCCGACGCCGGATCGGACGCGGGCGCGGTGCGGACCGTCGCCCGGAGGAAGGGCGACGGCTACGTCGTCAACGGGAGCAAGATCTACATCACCAACGCGCTCGGCTGTGACTTCGGCATCCTGTTCGCCCGCGTCCTCGAGGAGGACGGCACGGATCGCGGCGTCACGGCGATCCTCGTCGACGCCGCCGAGTCCCGGTTCGGCGTGCACGACATCCCGCACATGCCGCTGCGCTCGACCACGAGCTGCGAGCTCACCTTCGACGACACCGTCATTCCGGCCGCGAACGTGCTCGGGGATCTCGGGGGCGGCCTGTCGCTGGCCATGAAGGCCGTCAACGTCGGCAGGCTGAACATGGCGATGGGCGCCGTCGGCCTGTCCCAGGCGTGCCTGGAGGAGGCGATCCGGTTCTGCCGGCAGCGCGAGCAGTTCGGCAAGCCGATCGCGGCGTTCCAGCTGGTGCAGCAGATGGTCGTGGAGATCGCGACGCTCACCGAGACGTCCCGCCTGCTCGGCCACCGCGCCGCGCGCGCCCTGGACGCCGGCGAGCCCGGCCGCTACGAGTGCTCGATGGCCAAGCTCTACTGCGGCGAGTCCGCCGGCCGCGCCGCGACGCTGGCGCTCCAGGTGCACGGCGGCGCCGGCCTCATGGAGGAGTCCCCGGTCGAGCGGTACTTCCGCGACGCGCGCGAGGCCACCATCCCCGAGGGCACCAGCCAGATCCAGATCCTGCACCTGGGCAAGGCCCTGCTCGGGCACTCGGCGCTGCGCTGACCGGAGGAGAGCCCCCATGTCGACACCGGCACAGACACAGACGGACCAGGACGTCCTGGTCCGCAGCGAGGACGGCGTCCTCGTCATCACCCTCAACCGGCCCGCGCAGCGCAACGCCGTGAACGCCGCGGTCTCCCGGGCCGTCGCGGCGGCGCTCGACCTGCTCGACGGATCTCCGGACCTGCGCGTGGGCGTGCTGCACGGCAGCGGCGCGACCTTCTGCGCCGGGATGGACCTGAAGGCGCACGCCGCGGGGGAGCGCGCAGCCGACCCGGTGCGCGGCTTCGCGGGCCTCGTGGAGGCCCCGCCCGCCAAGCCGCTGATCGCGGCGGTCGAAGGCTGGGCGCTCGGTGGCGGGTTCGAGATCGCCCTGGCCTGCGACCTGATCACCGCCGGGCGGGGAGCCAGGTTCGGGCTCCCCGAGGTCAAGCGCGGCCTGGCCGCGCGCGGCGGCGGGGCGTTCCGGGTGCCCCGCAGGCTCCCGCACATGATCGCGATGGAGCTGCTCATGACGGGCGCGCCGATCGACGCCGAGCGCGCCGCCGGATTCGGCCTGGTGAACCGCGTCGTGGACGACGGCGCCGCCCTCGACGCCGCGCTGGAGCTGGCCCGGGAGATCGCCGCCAACGCCCCCATGTCGGTGCGCGCCTCCAAGCGGGTCGCGATCGACTCGGCGGAGTGGCCGCTGGAGGAGTGCTTCACCCGCCAGCGCGAGCACCTCGAACCCGTCTTCGCCTCGGAGGACGCCGCAGAGGGCGTGGCCGCCTTCCGCGAGCGGCGCGCACCCGTCTGGCGGGATCGGTGACCACGCCCGAGGCCCCGCCGCAGGCGCTCTCCGGCATCACCGTCGTCTGCCTGAGCGCGATGGGCCCGGCGCCGTTCGCGTGCATGCTGCTGGGCGATCTCGGCGCACGGGTCATCAGGATCGACCGGCCCAACGGAGGTGAGCCGCTCACCGGGCTGCGCGCCGAGGACGACCCGCGCACCAGGGGACACCGCTCGATCGGCATCGACCTGCGCGGCGACCAGGGGCGCGCGCTGCTCCTGCGGCTGCTCGAACAGGCCGACGTCTTCATCGAGGGGATGCGGCCGGGCGCCGCCGAGCGGCTGCGCCTCGGACCGGCGGACCTCCGGGCCGTCAACCCGCGCCTCGTCTACGGCAGGGCCACGGGCTGGGGCCAGACGGGGCCGCGCGCGCTCCAGGCGGGCCACGACATCAACTACGCGGGGCTGGCGGGCGCGGTCTTCCCCCTGGGGCCGCCCGACGCGGCGCCGCAACCGCCGCTCAACCTGCTGGCCGACTTCGGCGGAGGCGGTGCCTACCTCGCGCTCGGCGTCCTCGCGGCGCTCCTCCAGCGCGGGGAGACGGGACGCGGCCAGATCGTCGACGCGGCCATGGTCGACGGCGTCGCCTCGCTGACCGCGATGCTGCACGGGATGCTCGCCGGCGGCGTGTGGCGCGACCGGCGCGGCGACAACCTCCTGGACGGGGCGGCCCCGTTCTACCGGACCTACGGCACCTCCGACGGCGGGTTCATGGCCGTGGGCGCGCTGGAGCCGCAGTTCTACGCGCAGCTGCTCGGTCTGCTCGGACTCGCCCCGGCGGACTGGCCGCAGCACGACAGGGCCCGGTGGCCCGAGCAGCAGCGCGCGCTCGCCGCGCTCTTCGCCTCCCGGACCCGCGCGGAGTGGGAGGCGGTGTTCGACGGCTCGGACGCCTGCGTGACCCCGGTGCTCTCGCTCGCGGAGGCCGCCGCCTCGGCGGAGCTGCGGGAGCGCGGCACCTACGTCGAGTGGGGCGGCATCCCGCAGCCCGCTCCGGCGCCCAGGCTGTCCGGCTCCGCCGTCGTGGAGCGCGACCGGGCGGGCTGGTGCCGGCACACCGACGAGATCCTCGCGGAACTCGGCCTCACCGGCGCGGAGATCGCGGAACTGCGCGACGGCGAGATCGTCGCCTGACGGCGGACGACCGCGGGAAAGAAGAGAACTCCCATGGAAGAGAAGGAGGTGGTCCCATGCGCGACGCGGTGATCGTGGACGCGGTGCGGACGCCGATCGGGCGCCGCAACGGTGCACTGAAGGGCGTCCACCCGGTCGACCTGGCGTCGGAGGTGCTGAAGGCACTGGTACGCCGCAACGACCTGGACCCCGAGCAGATCGAGGACGTGATCTGGGGGTGCGTCACCCAGATCGGCGACCAGTCGACCAACGTGGCGAGGCTCGCCGTGCTCGCCGCCGGATGGCCCGAGGGCATCCCCGGCGTCACGCTGGACCGCGCCTGCGGATCCAGCCAGCAGGCGGTCCACTTCGCCGCGGCCAGTGTGATCGCCGGCCACAACGACATGGTCGTCGCGGGCGGGGTCGAGTCGATGAGCCGGGTGCCTATCGGCTCGGCGCGCAACACCGGTGAGCCCTTCGGCCCCCGCGTCCGGGAGCGGTACCAGCGGGACGCCTTCAGTCAGGGCCTCGGCGCGGAGGAGATCGCCCGCCGCTGGAACCTGTCCCGCACCGAACTCGACGCGTTCGCGCTGGACTCGCACCACCGTTCGGCGGCGGCCACCGACGCCGGCGCCTTCACCGGCCAGCTGGTCCCCATCACGGGCCCGGACGGTGTGCTGACCTATGACGAGGGCGTCCGCCGCGACACGTCGCTGGACCGGCTCGCGGGGCTCAAGCCCGCCTTCCTCGACGACGGCGTCATCCACGCGGGCAACAGCTCCCAGATCTCCGACGGCAGCGCCGCGCTGCTGATCACCACGAGCGAGCGGGCCGCCGAGCTGGGCCTGCGCCCGCTGGCGCGGTTCCACTCCGGCGCCGTCGCGGGCGACGACCCCGTCACGATGCTGACCGCGCCGATCCCGGCGACCGCCAAGGTGCTCAAGCGCGCGGGCCTGGGCATCGACGACATCGGCGTGTTCGAGGTCAACGAGGCCTTCGCGAGCGTGCCGCTGGCCTGGGAGATCGAGACCGGGGCCGAGCACGAGCGGATCAACCCGCTCGGCGGGGCGATCGGGGTCGGCCATCCCCTGGGCGCGTCGGGAGCGATCCTCATGACCCGGATGATCCACCACATGCGCGACAACGGCCTCCGCTACGGCCTGCAGACGATGTGCGAGGCGGGCGGCATGGCGAACGCCACGATCCTCGAACTGCTCTGACCCGAGCTGCGGCCCGAACGGCCCCCTTCCCCTCCGAACCCCCGGGAGTTCTCATGCGACTCGAATCCGTCTCGGCCCTCGTCACCGGAGGCTCGTCCGGCCTCGGCCTGGCCACGGTCCGCAGGCTGCTCGCCGCCGGCGCCTCGGTGTGCATCGCCGACCTGAACCCGCCCTCGGACGCCGACCTCGCCGGACTCGGCGAACGCGTCCTGTTCGGCAAGACCGACATCGCGGACCCCGAGTCCCTGACCCGCACGCTGGACGCCGCGGAGTCCGCGCACGGCCCCCTCCGCGCGGCGGTCCACTGCGCGGGCCGGGGCGGCGACCGGGTCCGCATCCTGGACCGCGACGGCGAACCCGGCGCGCTCGACACCTTCACCGAGGTCGTCCGCGTCAACCTGATCGGCACCTACAACGTCCTGCGGCTCGCCGCGGCGCGGATCGCCCGGTCGGAGCCGGTGGACGGCGAGCGCGGCGCGATCGTGCTCACCGCGTCGGTCGCCGCCTTCGACGGCCAGATCGGCCAGACGTCCTACACCGCCTCCAAGGCGGGCGTCCACGGGATGACCCTCGTGGCGGCACGCGATCTGGCGAGCCGCCAGATCCGGGTCAACACGATCGCTCCCGGCGTGTTCGACACCCCGATGCTGGCCCGGCTGCGGCCCGACATCCGGGAGGCGCTGGAGAAGACGGTGCCGCATCCCAGCCGGCTGGGCGCCCCCGACGACTACGCGCACATGGCGCTGAGCCTGCTGGAGAACCCGTACGTGAACGGCGAGACGATCCGGCTCGACGGCTCGATCCGGATGGCGCCGAGGTAGGCACCGCTGGAAAGGGGCGGGAGGCCACCGCGTAGCGCGGTGGCCTCCCGTTTCCGTCTCAGCGCGCCTGGATCTTGCGGAAGTCCCAGCTGGCGAGCTTCTCGGGGGTGAGGCGCAGCCACGCGTGCCGCCCGTCGACGAGGAACTCGTCCTGGCCGAGGTACTTGCGGGCGAAGAGCAGTTCGGGCACGTCGAGCCCGGCGTCGGGCTCGCCCGTGCGCGGCACCTCGCCCACCTGCTCGACGCGGCCGGAGAGCTCGACGCCGCGCAGCTCACCGAACTCCACGCCCGCGTCGATGACGACCGCGACCCGCGGATCCTTCGCCAGGTCGGTCCAGCGCTGGCTCTTGACGATCGAGTTCAGCCAGAGCGAGGTGCCGTCCCACACGAACCACAGCGGCGACACGTGCGGCCGGCCGTCGCCGCCCGTGGTGGCGACCCGGCAGGTGCGTTCGGCGGCGAGGAAGGCGTCGACCTCTTCGGGCGACATGGCGATGGCACGGCCGCGCCGCTGGGTCTTGGGGGTGGTCATGGTGTCCTCCTCGGGGGCGGGGTGTAGGTGAGGAATCCGGATTCGCCGGGTTGGGCCGCGGCCTGCCGGGTGTTGCGGGCGAGCGCCTGGCGCAATGCTGCCAGGTGCGCCTCCAGGCCGCCGCGCTCGGCCCCCGCCGGGAGCGCCGCCAGCCGCCCCTCGGCCAGCGCGATCTCCTCGCGCAGCCGCGCGCCGGATTCGCCGAAGGTCAGCAGGTCATGGTCGTCCTCGGCGTCACGAGGCCGTTCGTGCTCCATACCCTCACCGTCTCCCAGATCGTTGTCAGATAGCTCAATAGGTTATATGATACAACTCACCATACGGAAGGATGTGACATGCCTCTCCAGGATCACATGCAGATCATTTCGGTCGACGACCACCTCATCGAGCATCCCCGGGTGTTCACCGACCGGCTCCCGCGCAAGTTCCTCGACCAGGGGCCCCGGATCGTCGAGGACGACAAGGGCAGCCATGTGTGGCACATGGAGGACAACGTCTTCCCCTATATCGGGTTGAACGCCGTCGCCGGCAAGGAGCCGAAGGACTACGGCCTTGAGCCGCTGCGCTTCGACGACATGATCCCCGGGTGCTACGACCCGGTGGAGCGCGTCAAGGACATGGACCTCGACGGCGTCCAGGCCGCCTGTTGCTTCCCCTCCTTTCCCGGTTTCGGCGGGCGGGTGTTCCATCGCGCGAAGGACCGGGACCTGGCTTTGGCCTGCGTGCGGGCATGGAACGACTTCAGCATCGAGGAGTGGTGCGCGTCGGCCCCGGAGCGCTACGTGCCGCTCGCGCTGATCCCGATGTGGGACATCGACCTCGTGGTCGCCGAGGTGCGCCGGGTCGCCGCGATGGGCGCCCGCACCATCTCCTTCCCCGACAGCCCGGTGCCGCTCGGCCTGCCCTCTTTCCACTCCGACTACTGGGGCCCGCTGTGGGACCTGTGCGAGGACACCGGCATCGCCGTCAGCCTGCACTTCGGATCGGGCAGTTTCGTCCCCGGGTTCTCGGCGTCGGCGTCCGCGCTCGCGCCGAACGCGGGCGGATCGGCCTACCAGTCGGTCTCCGTGCGCTACAACACCGAGCCGGGCGAGGCCCCGAAGGACGAGGCGCCCACCGCGGTCTCCTTCGTGCTCTACTCGACGAACCTCATGTGGTCGACGGCGGACCTGGCGCTGTCCGGCCAGTTGCAGAAGCACCCCCGCCTGAAGTTCATGCTCTCCGAGGGCGGGATCGGCTGGCTCCCCTACATCGCCGAGCGCGCCGACGCCGTGTGGGAGCGCCACCGCTACTACCAGCCCATCGACTTCGACACCCGCCCGAGCGAACTGATCAAGAAGCACTTCTGGGGCTGCTACATCACCGACGAGTTCGGCATCAAGAACCGGCACGAGATCGGGGTCGACCGGATCTGCGTCGAGGTCGACTACCCGCACTCCGACTCGCTGTGGCCCAACAGCCGCAAGGTGATCGCCGAGTCGCTGGCCGACGTGCCGGACGACGAGGCGCACCGGATCGTCGAGCTGAACGCCCGTGAAGTCCTCAACTTCCCCCGTGTCTGAGCCGACCGTGCGGCCCGTCCGCCCGGAGCCCCAGCCCACGCTCGCCAGCGCGGAGTTCTGGGCCGCGGGCCGGGACGGCGTCCTGCACATCACCCGCTGCGCCGACTGCTCGGCGTACACGCATCCGCCGCTGCCGCGGTGCCGGGTCTGCCGGAGCCCGCACGTGGCGCTCGCCCCGGTCTCCGGCCGCGGTGTCGTCGCGGGCTTCACCGTGAACCACCAGCAGTGGCTGGCCGACTTCCCGCCTCCGTACGTCGTCGCCATCGTGGCGCTGGAGGAGGACGAGGGGGCCCGGCTCACCACGAACATCGTGGGCTGCGAGGTCGAGGACGTCCACGTGGGCATGGCGGTGCGGGTGCTGTTCGAGAAGGTGGGCGAAGTTCACCTCCCGCTCTTCGAGCCCGATCCCGACCGCCGCGGCGAGACGCTCCGCGTACCGGAGCCGCGCGACGTGTCCGCCGCGCTGCGGCCGATGGCGTCACCGGTGAAGTTCGAGGACAGGGTCGCGCTCACCGGCGTCGGGCAGTCGAAGGTCGGCCGGCGGCTCATGGTCGACCCGGTGTCCCTCACCGTCGACGCCTGCCTGGCCGCCGTGGCCGACGCGGGGCTGGAGCTGAAGGACATCGACGGGCTCTCCACCTATCCCGGCCGCACCGGGGCGCCGGGCATGTCGGAAGGCGGGATCCCGCCGGTCGTCGAGGCGCTCCAGCTCACCCCGACCTGGATCAACGGTGTCGGGGACACCCCGGGCCAGGCGGGCGCGATCATCGCCGCGATGCTCGCGGTGGCGTCCGGACTGTGCCGCCATGTGCTCTGCTTCCGGACGGTCTGGGAGTCCTCGCACACGGCGCTGGTCAGGTCCGGGGCCTGGGACGCGCCGCCGGCCCGCGCGACCGGGATGATGGAGGAGCGGGCGCCGTTCG
The DNA here is from genome assembly GCF_003751225.1 of Actinocorallia herbida. Lineage (NCBI taxonomy): Bacteria > Bacillati > Actinomycetota > Actinomycetes > Streptosporangiales > Thermomonosporaceae > Actinocorallia > Actinocorallia herbida. Next base: position 5,523,423 of record NZ_RJKE01000001.1, on the reverse strand, counting down.
GCGCCATGTCCGCCGCCGGGTGGATCGCGATGCAGACCTCGCACTACTTCCACAGGTACGGCGGCGACCGGTCCATGCTGGGCTGGGTGGCGGTGACCGAACGGGACGGCGCCGCGCGCAATCCCGAGGCCGTCTACCGCGACCCCCTCACCCTCGACGACTACTTCGCCGCCCGGATGGTCTCGACCCCCTTCGGCCTCTACGACTGCGACGTGCCGGTCGACGGCGCCGTGGCGGTCATCGTCTCGGCGGCCGAGACCCTGGCGGACCGGCCCCGGCCGGGCGTCCTGGTCGAGGCGGTCGGCACCCAGATCATGGAGCGGCTGAGCTGGGACCAGGACACCCTCACCCACGAGCCGCAGACCTTCGGGCCGGCGAAGCACCTGTGGAGCCGGACGTCGCTGCGGCCCGACGACGTCGATCTCGCGCTCCTCTACGACGGGTTCACCTTCAACGCGGTGTCCTGGCTGGAGGCGCTCGGCTTCTGCGAGCCGGGCGGCGCGCGGGACTTCATCGACGAGGGGCGCGGGATCGCGCTCGGCGGCCGGCTGCCGCTGAACCCCCATGGCGGCCAGCTGTCCGCCGGCCGGCTGCACGGATTCGGATTCGTGCGGGAGGCGATGCTCCAGCTGCGCGGGGACGCGGGGGAGCGCCAGGTACAGGACGCCGGGACCGCGGTCGTCACGACCGGCGGCGGCGCACCGGGGAGCGCGATCCTGCTCAGGCGCGCGTGAACCCGCCCGGAAAGCTGAACAGAACCAAGGAGTGAAACCATGCTGCAACCCATGACCGGGGTGCGGGTGCTCGAAGTCGCCCAGTTCACCTTCGTTCCATCGGCCGGCGCCGTGCTCGCCGACTGGGGCGCCGACGTCATCAAGGTCGAGCACGCGGAGCGCGGCGACGGCCAGCGCGGCCTGACCCAGGTGCTCGGCCTGGACGCGATCGTCGAGGGGAGCAGGTTCTCGCCCATCGTGGAGGCCCCGAACCGGGGAAAGCGCAGCGTCGGCCTGGCCCTGGAGAAGCCCGAGGCGCTGGAGATCCTGCACGAGCTGATCCGGCAGAGCGACGTCTTCCTGACCAACTTCCTGCCCGACGCCCGCGCGAAGCTGGGCATCGAGCTGGAGGACGTCCGGAAGGTCAATCCCGACATCATCTATGTGCGCGGCTCCGGCTTCGGGCAGCGCGGACCCGAGGCGGGCAAGGGCGGATACGACGCCACCGCCTTCTGGGCCCGGGGAGGCAGCGGGGCCGGATCCACGCCGGCCGACGCGGACCGCCTCGTCGCGATGCCGGCCGGAGGCTACGGTGACAACCTCGGCGGCATGACGATCGCGGGAGGCGTCGCGGCGGCCCTGTTCGCCCGCGCGACGACCGGGGAGACCTCGGTCATCGACGTGTCGCTGCTCGGCGTGGGGGCGTGGGCGACCCAGTTCACCGCGAACCTCGCCCTGATGGCCGGCGGCCCGCCGCCGCGACCGCCGGTGCCCCGGCACGGGTCGGCCCGCAATCCGCTGGTCGGCTCCTACCGGACCTCCGACGACCGGTGGTTCATCTTCTCCATGCTCCAGCCGGGCCGGTACTGGGCGGAGTTCTGCGAGATCGCGGGGCGTCCGGAGCTCGTCGCCGACGAGCGGTTCGACACGGTCGAGAAGCTGATGGCGGGCGCCCCGCAGGCGGCCGAGATCATCGCGGAGATCGTGCGCGGGAAGACCTACGACGAGTGGCTGGCGCTGTTCGAGGGCATGGAGGGCCAGTGGGCCACGGTCCAGGACCCGTGGGGGGTCGCCAACGACGTGTCCCTGCGGGCGAACGGCATGATCCGCAGTGTGCGGGACGTCGACGGCGTGGAGCGCGAGCTCATCTCGAACCCGGTCCAGTTCGATGAGACGCCCGTCGAGCTGCGGCGCGGTCCGCAGTTCGCCGAGCACACCGACGACATCATCCGCGGTCTCGGCCGGACCGAGGAGGAGCTGATCCAGCTCAAGATCGCCGGCGCCATCACCTGACCCTTCCCGCCGCGAACCGACCGCACCGCGCCGGTGCGCCGGCGGCGCCCGCGCCGGTCTCCGGTGCGGTGCGGTCGCATGCCCTGTGGAAACAGGTAGATCTTACGACTGAAATGATTGAATGGGAGTTTCGATTATGCCGATTGCGGAATCGGGACCGTCGGCCAAGGCGCCACCGGTCCTCGAGGTCAGCGGGCTGAACGTGGAGTTCGCGACGCCCGACGGGCCGATCCGGGTGGTGGAGGACGTCGACCTGACGATCCCCCGGGGAACCACGGTCGGCCTCGTCGGCGAGTCGGGCTCGGGGAAGACGGTGACCTCCCTTGCCGTGATGGGGCTGCTCCCGAAGGAGACGGCCAGGGTCACCGGGTCGATCCGGCTGTCCGGGCGGGAGCTCGTCGGCATGGGCGCCCGGGAGCTCTCCGACATCCGCGGGGCGCGGATGGCGATGGTCTTCCAGGAGCCGCGCCGCAGCCTGGACCCGGCCTTCACCGTGGGAGACCAGATCGCCGAGGTGCTGCGCCGGCATGAGCGCCCCGGCCGCAGGGCCGCCGGCGAGAAGGCCGTCGCCCTCCTCGACCGGGTCGGGATCGCCGACGCCGGGCGCAGGGCCCGCGCCTATCCGCACGAGTTCAGCGGCGGCATGTGCCAGCGGGTCATGCTCGCGATCGCACTGGCCTGCAAGCCGGAACTGCTGATCGCGGACGAGCCGACCACGGCCCTGGACGTCACGGTGCAGAAGGACATGCTCGACCTGATGAACGAACTCCAGGCCGAGCTCGACGTCTCGATCCTGTTCATCACGCACGACCTGGGCGTGGTCGCCCAGATGTGCGACTGGGTCAACGTCATGTACGCCGGGCAGGTCGTCGAGTCGACCCCGATGGAGCGCCTCTTCCGGCGTCCCGGGCACCCGTACACCGAGGGCCTGCTCGCCGCGGTCCCGGAGACGACGCCCAAGAACGGGCGGCTGCGCGCCATCCCCGGCATCGTGCCCGCCCCGGCCGACTGGCCCGTCGGCTGCCGGTTCGCCCCCCGCTGCGGCCACGTGCACGCCGAGCCGTGCGAAAGCGGCCCCGTCACCCTGACGCCCGACGAGCGGGGCCGCTCGGTGCGCTGCGTGCGCGGCGACGAGATCACCCTGAAGGGAATCGAGGAATGAGCGCCCTTTTGCAGGCCGAACTGCTCGGCAAGAGATACCGGGTCCGAAGAGGAATGCCCGGCCGTCCGGCCCGGTACTTCGACGCGGTCAAGGACGTCTCCTTCGAGATCGGACGCGGGGAGACGCTCGGCATCGTGGGCGAGAGCGGCGCGGGCAAGTCGACGGTCGGGCGGCTGGTGCTCCGGCTGGTCGAGGCCGACACCGGGGCGATCCGCTACGACGGGCAGGACCTGCGCGAGCTGTCCGGGCGCGGCATGCGCTCGATGCGCAGCCACATGCAGATGATCTTCCAGGACCCGTTCAGCTCGCTCGACCCGCGGATGACGGTCGGCGCGGCCGTCGCCGAGCCGCTCCGCCTGCACAAGGGGCTCAAGGGCGCCGAGCTGGAACACCGCGTCCTCGACCTGCTCCAGAGGGTCGGCATGCGCGCGGACCACCTGGACCGCTACCCGCGGGAGTTCTCCGGCGGCCAGTTGCAGCGCATCGCGATAGCGCGCGCGCTGGCCACGGACCCGGAGTTCATCGTCTGCGACGAGCCGGTCGCCGCGCTGGACGTCTCGATCCAGGCGCAGGTGCTGAACCTGCTGCTCGACCTCCAGGCCGAGCGCGGCCTGAGCTATCTGTTCATCTCGCACGACCTCTCGCTCGTCCGCTTCCTCGCGCACCGCGTCGCGGTGATGTCGCAGGGCGCGATCGTCGAGACGGGGACGGCCGAGGAGATCTTCGCCGAACCCGCGCACGCCTACACCCGCAAACTGCTGTCGGCCATCCCCGAGCCGCGACCGACGCGGGTGTCCCGCTGGCCCGGGTCCGCGGGCGCCGACGATGCCGTGACCCACCCCCACCTCACCTGACGGAGGCGTCATGTTGATGCTCGCCGTGCGCCGGCTCGTCAGCGCCGTGCCGCTCCTTCTCGCCATCAGCCTGCTGGTGTTCCTGCTGCTCGACCTGATGCCGGGCGACGCCGCCGCGACCCTCGCGGGGGAGAACGCCTCCGCCGAGCAGATCGCCGAGCTCCGCGGACGGCTCGGCCTCGACCAGCCGGTGCTGCTCCGCTACTGGGACTGGCTCACCTCGGCCGTGCACGGAGACCTCGGCCAGTCGCTCTTCAGCTCCCAGTCGGTCACCGACACCGTGCTGGAGCGGCTCCCGGTCACCGCCTCGCTCGGTCTCGCCGCGCTGCTCCTCGTGGTCGTCATCGGCCTGCCGCTGGGCATCTTCGCGGCCCGCCGCCCGGGCTCCGCCGTCGACCGGCTGCTCAGCGCGTTCGCCTCGCTCGCCATGGCGCTGCCCCCGTTCGTCGTCGGCCTGGTCCTGGTGCTGCTGTTCGCGGTCAACCTCGGCGCGCTGCCCGCGACGGGCTACGTACCGCTGTCCGAGGGCGGCCTGGGCGGCTGGCTGCGCAACCTCGTCCTCCCGGCCATCGCGGTCGCGGCCATCCCGGTCGCGGAACTGGCCCGCCAGACCAGGGGCGCGCTCGTCGATGCCCAGAGCAAGGACTACATCCGCACAGTCCGGGCGAAGGGGGTCCATGAGCGCTCGGTGCTCCTCAAGCACGCCCTGAAGAACGCGGGCGTGCCGATCGCGACGGTGCTGGGCCTCCAGGTCAACCGGCTGCTCGCGGGCAGCGTCACCGTGGAGTTCGTCTTCGCGATGCCGGGATTCGGCGCCCTCGCGGTCAACGCCGTGATCCAGCGGGACCTGCCCATGATCCTCGGCGTGGTGCTGACCAGCGCGCTGATCGTCGTGGTGGTCAACATCCTGACCGACCTGTCCTACGGATTCTTCAACCCCCGACTCAGAGCCTGATGGGACGGATCAATGAAGCTCAAGAGCGCGGAGGCCCCCGCCCTCCGCAAGCCCCGGGCGCCGCGCGGGCGTGTGCTGCGGCACCTGATGACCGACCGGGCCGCGGCCGCCGCCGCGGCCTTCCTCCTGGTGCTCGCGCTCGTCGCGCTGTTCGCGCCGTGGATCGCCACGCACGATCCGGACCGCCAGAACCTGGCGCTGCAGTTGCAGGGACCGTCCGGCGACCACTGGCTGGGCACGGACAACTTCGGCCGGGACCTGTTCAGCCGCCTGGTCTCGTCGACCAGGGTGACGCTGCTCGCCGTGCTGGAGGCCCTGGTGCTGGCGTCGGTCCTGGGGGTCCCGCTCGGCCTGCTCGCGGGATACGCGGGCGGTGCGGTCGACGCCGTGCTGAGCCGGGTCTCGGACGCGATCCTCGCGCTGCCGCCGCTCATCCTGGCGATCGCCATCGTCGGCATCCTCGGCCCGGGACTGACCAACGCCATGCTCGCGCTCGGCATCGTGCTGGCGCCGCCCCAGTTCCGGCTGGCGCGCGGGGCGGCGCAGTCGGTCTCGTCGGAGACCTACATCGAGGCGTGCCGCTCGCTGGGCTGTTCCCCGTGGCGCATCCTCTGGCGGCATGTGCTGCCCAACGCCGGCTCGCCGCTGCTCGTCCAGATCAGCTTCGCGGCGGGCGTCATCGTGATCGCGGAGGCGAGCCTGAGCTTCCTGGGCCTGGGCGTCCAGGCTCCCCAGTCGAGCTGGGGCACGCTGCTGCGCGACGCGTTCGACCACATCTACGACTCGCCGTACTCGCTCGCGGCCCCGACCGTCATGGTCGCGCTGACGATCCTCTCCTTCTCCACCCTCGGCGACGCCCTGCGCGACGCGCTCGAAGGCCAGGGCGGCGGTCGTTCCAGGTCCGACCAGGAAAAATCTTAAAGAGATATATGATTTCGTTCAGTAAGCTACTAGTGTCCACCGCGACGGAGCCGACACCCCGCCCGATACGGGCGCTCTGGATAAGAGGACTCTCATGAGAAGAACAAGCGAGCGATTCGGCGGGATCGCCGCCGCCGCGGCGCTGCTGCTCTCGCTGGCCGCCTGCGGCGGCGGCACGGACGGCGGCTCCGCAGGGGACGGGACGGCCGACCCGAACGGCGTGCTGAACGTCGGCTACACGATCGCGGCGCCCCCGATGGACCCGCACAAGGCGCCCAGCGACGTCGCGCAGTTCAGCTACTCGTCCCTGGTCTACGACCGGCTGACCAGGATCGAGCCGGGCCTCAAGCTCGCGCCGATGCTCGCCGAATCGTGGGAGTTCGCCGCCGACGGCATGGCGGTCGACTTCAAGCTGCGCGCAGGGGTGACCTTCAGCGACGGCGCCGCCCTCGACGCGGCGGCGGTGAAGGCGAGCCTGGACCGGGCGTTCAAGGATCCGGAATCCACGGTCGCGCCCAAGTTCACCATGGTCGACTCGGTGGAGGCCGTCGACGCGTCCACGGTCAGGATCCGCACCAACCGCAAGGCGGCCGACCTGCCCTACCTGCTGGCCGGCACCGGGGCGTCGATCATCTCCCCGAAGGCGCTGCAGAACCCCGACCTCGACGTGAAGCCGGTCGGCTCGGGACCTTACGTGCTCACCGACCTGAAGCTCGGGGAGGCGGCGACCTTCCAGCGCAGGGACGGCTACTGGAACCCCGACGACGCCAAGGTCGAGACGATCAAGATCGTCGGCCTGACCGACGACAACGCGCGGCTCAACGCGCTGCGCTCGGGACAGGTCGACCTGATCGCCTCCAAGCTCGGCCAGGCGAACCTGACGTCCAAGCTCGGATCGGGCTTCGACTTCTACAGCTATCCGGCGGGTGCGACCTACGCCCTGCTCCTCAACACCGGCAACGAGCCGCTGGACGACCCCAAGGTCCGCCAGGCGCTCAACTACGCGGTGGACCGGCCCGCCATCAACGAAGGTCTGCTGAACGGCTACTGCGCGCCGGGCGTGCAGCCGCTCACCGCGGGGACCCGGGGCTACCTGAAGAACCCGGCGGCGCCCTACGGCCGTGATCTGGCGAAGGCCAAGCGGCTTCTCGCCGAGGCAGGGCACCCCGACGGCTTCGAGATGGACATCCTCATCGGCTCCGGCCTCCAGCCGCAGACCGAGATCACCACCGCGCTCCAGGCGCAGCTGGCCGAGGTCGGGGTCAAGGCCGACATCCGCGAGGTCGACCCCGGGCAGTTCGCGACGCTCTACAGCCAGGACGACTACGACAGCCTCATGACGACCCGGCTCGGCAGCGCGACGCCGATCTCGACGCTGTCGACGAACTTCCTGAACAAGCGCTACTTCCCCGGCCCCGTGCCGGCGGAACTGACCGAGAGCATCGCGGCGGCCTCCGACCCGACGGCGCCCGAGGCCGACGTCACCGCGGCACTGGAGAAGTTCTCGTCGGTCGCGAACGAGCAGGCGCTGGACGTCTTCATCTGCGACCTGCCGACCCAGATCGCCTACAACGACAAGGTCGTCGGCGCGAAGGACATGGGCGTCGCGTACTACACGGGCGTGCTCGACCTGCGGGCCGTCAGCGTGACGAAGGACTGACCCATCGGAGGGCGAGGCCGTCCGGGACCACCTGAGGAGCAAAGACGATGTCGACCACCGTCCCGTCGGACCGTCCGATCCGGCACTCGACCGGCGCGCCGGTCAACCTCCGGGATCTCGGCGGGCTCGCCCTCCGGGGAGGCGGCCTCACCCGCTCCGGGGTGCTGTACCGCGGGGACGCGCCGCTTCCCGGCGACGCGGTCCCCGCGGACCTGCCCGTCTGGCCTCCGGCGGCGCTCGTCGACCTGCGCGGAGACCGCGAGGTGGCCCGCGCCGGGCCGCCCTGGGGCGGGGCCGAGGTGGCCCACCTCCGGCATCCGGTGCACGCCGCGATGATGCCGGAGAACATCCGGGGGCGGGGCGACCTGGGGGAGATCTACTCCTTCATCGTCCGGTCGGTGCCCGAGCGGGTGGCCGGGGCGGTCGCGGCGGTGATGGGCCACGACGGCCCGGTCCTGGTCTGCTGCGCCGCGGGCAAGGACCGGACGGGGATCGTCACGGCGGCGCTGCTGCTCGCCGCCGGGGTGGCGGCGGACGCCGTGGTCGCCGACTACCGGGCGAGCGCCGCCAACATGCCCGCGCTGGAGCGTCGATGGCTCGCCAAGGGGCTGCGGACCGAGCGGAGCAGACCGCTGCCCTCGCACTGGGACCGCACGCCCGAGGACGCCATCGCGAGGGTCGTCGAGGTGTTCGAGTCGCACCCGGGAGGGGCGGGCGGCTGGCTCGTCCGGCACGGCGTCTCCGAGCGGCTCGTCGAGCGGTGGCGGGACCGGTTCGCGGGGTAGGCGCGGCGCTCACCGGAACGGCTGATCCCTTGACCATGTGATCGCGGTCATATTAGTATTCAATCTCATTAGTTAACTAATTGTTCTTTACGGTGCGGGTATGGCGGGGCCAACCGACCGACGGATCCAGGGAGCCGACATGGGCAAACTCGACGGCAGGGTCGCGGTGATCACCGGGGCGGCCCGAGGGCAGGGCCGCAGCCATGCGCTGGCGTTGGCGGCGGAGGGCGCGGACATCATCGCCCTCGACATCTGCGCGGACATCGAGACCAACGAGTACCCGCTCGCGACGCCGGCCGATCTCGAAGAGACGAAGAGCTCCGTCGAGAAGCACGGGCGCCGCTGCCACACCGCGCTCGCCGACGTGCGGGAGGCCTCGCAGCTGCGCGCGGCGATCGACGAGGGCGTGCGCGCATTCGGACGGCTGGACGTCGTCGTCGCCAACGCCGGCATCTGCCCGCTCGGCGGGGGCCTTCCGCCGCAGGCGTTCATCGACGCCGTGGACGTCGACCTGGTGGGCGTCATCAACACCGTGAGCGCCGCCTACCCCCACCTGGTCTCCGGCGCGTCGATCATCGCGACGGGCTCGGTGGCGGCGATGACCAAGGGCGCCACGGACAACCCGGCGCACGGTCCGGGCGGCGCGGGCTACTCCCACGCGAAGAAGGGCGTGGCGCGCTACATGCACGACCTGGCCCTGCAGTTGGCGCCGGTCTCGATCCGGGCGAACGCGATCCACCCGTGCAACTGCAACACCGACATGCTGCACAGCGCCCCGATGTACCGGGTCTTCCGACCCGACCTCGCGGAGCCCACGCGCGACGAGGCGGTGCAGGCGTTCTACCTCAACCAGAAGATGCCCGTCCCGTGGGTGGAGCCGGAGGACATCAGCAAGGCGGTCGTCTTCCTCGCCTCCGACGACGCCCAGTACGTCACCGGCCTGCAGATGACGATCGACGCGGGCGCGGCGATCCCGCACAAGCCGGCGCTCGCCGGTTCCTGATCCGCAGAACGAGAGGAAACGCGATGAAGGTCCTCATCGACCTGGCCAAATGCTCAGGGCATGCCCGGTGCTACGACAAGGATCCCGAGCTGTTCCAGATCGACGACATGGCGTACGCGCTCAGGGCCGAGTTCGAGGTGCCGCAGGGTGCGGAGGAGGCCGCGCGCAAGGCCTCCGCCGCCTGCCCGGAACGCGCCATCCGCCTGGAGTAGCGCAGGCGCCGCGCGTCGGGGGCGCGTAGACGGCGCTCGTTCCTCACCTCCCCACCTCACGCATGGAGCGAAACATGAGTCCCACTCAAGAGAACACCGCGGGCTGCCCCGTCCACACCTACTCGCCGCTGGAGCTCCGCCCCATGGGGGAGTGGACGCAGTTCTATGACGAGCTGCAGGCGGAGGCGCCGGTCATCAAGAACACCTTCGCGCAGGGCTATTACGTCCTCACCCGGCACGAGGACATCCTCGCCGCCTACCAGGACCACGAGACCTTCTCCACCGAGGCGGTCACGGTGCTGGAGCCGAACCCCACCTACAAGTGGATTCCGCACATGATCGGCGGCGACGAGCACCGCCAGTGGCGGCGCGAGCTCGGCCCGTTCTTCTCCCCCCGGGCCATCGAGAAGCTCGACGACAGCGTGCGCGCCACGGCCCGGGAGATCATCGACTCCATCGCGGCCGCCGGTTCCTGCGATCTGGTCGAGGACTTCGCCCTCCGATTCCCCACCGCGATCTTCCTCAAGCTGATGGGCCTTCCCGAGAAGGACGTCGACCAGTTCATGCGGTGGGAGGACGACCTCAACCACTCGCTCGGCGACCCGGAGGAGGTGACGCGGCGCCGTCTGGCGGCGATGCAGGCGGTGCGGGCGTACTTCCTCACGCTGATCGAGGACCGGCGGGTGAACCCCCAGGACGACCTGATCACGCAGGCCCTCGCGTTCGAGGTCGACGGCCGGCCGGTGACCGACGACGAACTCCAGTCGTACTGCCAGTTCATGTTCATGGCCGGACTCGACACCGTCGCCGCGGCCCTCGGCTACTTCTTCCACCACTTCGCCACCCATCAGGAGGACCGGCAGCGGATCGTCGACGACCCGGCGCTGATCCCCTCCGCGATCGAGGAACTGCTGCGGGCCACCGCGTTCGTCATCCCCTCCCGCAAGGTCACGAAGGACATCGAGGTGGCGGGCTGCCCCATCGCCGCGGGCTCCATGGTGCAGCTGCCCCTCAAGATGTCCAGCCGGGACGGGGCCGCGTTCGAGGACCCCACCGAGATCAGGCTCGACCGGACCCCGAACAACCATCTCGCCTTCGGCGCGGGACCCCACCGCTGCCTGGGCTCGCACCTCGCCCGGCGCGAACTGCGGATCGCGTTGGAGGAGTGGCACAAGACGATCCCCGAATACCGTCTCGGGGAGGGCGCGGAGATCGTCGAGTTCGGCCGCAGCTCCGGGCTCAACACCGTCCCGCTGGTCTGGGACGCCCAGCGGGCCTGAGCGGTCCACCGCGCAGGAGAGAACCCGGGTGCCGCACGCGGCACCCGGGTTCGGTCGTCTCAGCGGGCACTCCAGATGATGCTCTTGGAGAGCAGGAACTCGTCGAGGCCGTACTCGCCGCGCTCCAGGCCGAGGCCGCTCTGCTTGTAGCCGCCGAACGCGGTGTGCGGGCTGGTGGGGTTCCCGCCGCCGTTGATGGAGACCGTGCCGGTGCGGAGGCGGGTGGCCAGGCGGTAGGCGTCGGCCGGGTCGGCCGACCAGACACCGCCGCCGAGCCCGAACTCGCTGTCGTTGGCCAGGCGGACCGCCTCGTCGTCGTCCTTGAAGGGGATGACGACGCCGACGGGGCCGAAGAACTCCTTCTGCGCGACGGTCATCCGGTTGCCGACGTCGACGAAGAGGGTCGGTTCCACGAAGAAGCCCCGGTCGAGCCCCGCGGGCCGGCCGCCGCCGAAGGCGAGGCGGGCGCCCTCGTCGCGTCCGGACCGGATCAGGCCCTCGACCTTCGCCCGCTGCGCCGCGCTGATCAGGGGTCCCATCGTGGTCGCGGGGTCGGCCGGATCTCCGACGGTCACCTGATCGAGGGCTTCGGTCATCAGGCCGACGAGTTCCGCCGCCCGGGACTCGTGGACCAGGGTCCGCGTCAGCAGGGAGCAGCCCTGTCCGGCGTGCGTGGTCATGCCCACGATCGTGCTCCGCACCGCGCGCGTCAGGTCGGCGTCCTCGCGGATGATGTTGGCGGATTTGCCGCCCAGCTCCAGGACCACCTTCTTCAGGGTCGGCGCGGCCTGGGCGTAGACCAGCCTGCCGACGGTGTCGGAGCCGGTGAAGCTGACGATGTCCACGCCCGGGTGGCTCGTGAGGGCCTGCCCTGCCGCGGCGTCGCCGGTGACGATGTTGAGCACGCCGGGGGGCAGGCCGGCCTCGTCCGCGATCTCGCCGAGGACGAAGGCCTCAAGGGGAGTGGTCGGCGCCGGCTTGAGGACCACGGTGCATCCCGCGGCGAGCGCGGGCGCGAGCTTCAGGATGTTGAGGAACAGCGGGAAGTTGTAGGCCGAGATGAGCGCGGCGACGCCGTAGGGCTCGCGGCGGACCACGCCCTGGGAGATGGCCGGGCCGATCGTGGGCGGCATGGGCTTCTCGAACGGGAACTGGAGCATCACCCGCTCGGCCATGTCACGGAAATGGTGAAGGGGAACGGCGACCTGGAGCGTGTCGGCGAGCGCGCGGGTGGACCCGGCCTCCCGGACGGCGAGTTCCTTGAGCGCGTCGGCGCGCCGGTCCAGCGCGTCGGCGAACCGGAGCATCGCCGCGGAACGCTCCCGGACGCCGAGCCGGGGCCACGGTCCTTCGTCGAACGCCCGCCGCGCGGCGGCGACCGCCCGGTCCACGTCCGAGACGGTGGCCTCGGGAACGGAGCCGATGACCTCTTCGGTCGCCGGGTTCAGCACGGTGAGGACGGCGTCGCCGTCGCTCCGGCACCACTTTCCATCGATGTACAGGGGGTAGGTCAGCATGCCGAGATCCTTGTTCGATCAGAGAATGTCCCGGCGTGCTCGAACCCGATTCCGGGCAGGCCGAAATAGGCCGAGCGCACGGGAACGTTTCAAGGGGGCGGCTGAGGGCAGCCGAAAAGACCTTGCGCGTCACCTCTGGTGAGTGACGTGCTATTTAGGGCGATTTATGGCTATTTGGTCAGGAGAAAAGATCAACGACCGGCTTCGTCCTGAGATCATCCTTGAGGAGGTACTGGGCCGCGGCCTCCATGTGGGAGCGCCACAGCTCTTCGGCCCCCTCGGCGTCCTTTTCGGTGATCAGGCGGATGAACTTCCGGTAAGAGCGAATGGCGCGCTGGAAGCGCTCAGGGGTGTCGTGCTCCCCGTAGCCCGAGGCGATGCGGGTCCGGAGGTGGGTGGCGACGATGTCCTGGAGGACCGCCCCCTGCAGGGCGAGGGTCCTGTTGCCGCAGTTCTGCAGGATGAGCTCGTGGAAACGATAGGTCAGGCTGGACCAGACGTCGGGGTCGGGAACGAAGGTCTCCTGCGCGTCGACCTCGGCCTCCAGCGCCTCGACCACCCGCGAGAGGTCGGCGATGACCTCGTCGGTGCGGTTCTCGGCGAGGAGCCGGGCGCAGGCGGGCTCGGAGACCATCCGGGCCTGGTAGACGTCGTCGATCGTGGTGCCCTCCACCTGGAGGATCACGCCGATGTACCGGGCGGCGACCGAGATGTCGGGAGCCATGACCTGGGCTCCGCCGCGGCTGCCCCGGCGGACGTTGATGAGCGTCTCCGCCTCCAGGATGCGGAAGGCCTCACGAAGTGTCGGACGCGAGACGCCGAACTGCTCCATGAGCTGGATCTCTGGAGGAAGGGTCTTGCCCGGCTTGAGTTCGCCCCGGACGATCTGGCGACGAAGGTGAGTCGCGATCAGTTCAGCGGTCTTGGGCGCGCGAAGTACCGTACCGACCTGCCGGCCTGAGCCGCTCGTCACACTCATGATGGGCATCCTCGCTCGTCATTGTCTTCAATCATCAAACCTATCATGCTGTTTCCACCGGCAATTGTCGGTCAGCCGCCTCCCTTGGGTGTGAAACGCAACGCACCGTCGAGGCGGATGGTCTCACCGTTGAGGTAGACGTTCTCCGCGATGTGCTGCGCGAGTTGCGCGTATTCCTCGGCGCGCCCCATCCGCTTGGGGAATGGCACCGCCGCGCCCCAGTACGCGTCGAGCTGCACGGGGTCCGCGTCGCCGAAGGCGGGCGTGAGGAACGTGCCCGGGGCGATGGTGACCACCCGGATCCCGACGGGTGCGAGGTCTCGGGCGAGCGGCAGCGTCATGGCGGTGATCCCGCCCTTGGCGGCGGCGTACGCGGCCTGGCCGATGGTGCCGTCGAAGGCGGCGATCGAGGCCGTGTTGATGATGACGCCCCGCTCGCCGTGCTCCAGGGGCTCGGTGCGGGCCATCGCGGCGGCGGCCAGTCGGTCGATGTTGTAGGTGGCGCCCAGGAAGAGGTCGATCGGCTTGGTGAAGGACGCCTGAGGGGCCGGCCGGCTCTCCCGGTCCAGGGTCCGCGGGCCGCCGCGTCCGCCGTGCGCGACGACGGCGATGCGCAGCGGGCCGAGTCCGGCGGCGGTGTCGATCGCGGACCGGACGCTGTCCTCGTCGGTGACATCGGTCTGGACGAAGACCGCTCCGTCGCCGAGTTCGTCCGCGACGGTCTTGCCCTTGGCCTCGTCGAGGTCGCAGATGACGACCTTCGCGCCGGCGGCGTGCAGGCGCCGGACGGTCGCGCCGCCGAACCCGCCTCCGCCACCCGCGACGAGGGCCACCGCGTCTCTGATGTCCATGGCTCTTCTTCTTTCGCGATGAATCAGTGTGTAATCATCACTCTATCATTAGAGTTGAATGAGTTCACTATACGGATGTTAGGCTCCCTTCGGAGCGACATCAGGAGAGGGCCCGTGATGAGCATCGGCTTCACCGAGGACCACGAGCACCTGCGGGAACTCGTCCGCCGGTTCCTTCAGGCGCGGTCTCCGAGCCACGAGGTCCGGCGGCTGATCCGGGACGGGCTCGGCCGCGACGACGAGGTCTGGTTCCAGATGGCCGGGCAGCTCGGCCTCCAGGGGATCGCGATCCCGGAGGAGTACGGCGGATCCGGCTTCGGCCCGACGGAACTGGGGATCGTCCTGGAGGAGATGGGACGCGTCCTGCTGGTCGCGCCGTACTTCTCCACCGTCGCCCTCGCCGGGCAGACCCTGACCGCGTCGGACGACGAGGAGGCCAGGCGGCGCTGGCTCCCGGGCATCGCGGACGGTTCGCTCACCGCCACCCTCGCCGTCGCCGAGCACGGCGGAACCGGCGCCCGCACGGAGATCGCGACGATCGCGGAGCCGGCCGGGGACGGCTGGGCGCTGACCGGGACCAAGCTCTTCGTCCTCGACGGGCACACCGCCGACCTGCTGCTCGTCGTGGCACGGGCCGAGGACGGCATCGGCCTGTTCGGGGTCGAGGGCGACGCCGCCGGGGTCGTGCGCACCGAGCTCGAGTCGCTGGACCTGACCAGGGGCATGGCCGAGGTCGTCCTCGACGCGGCGCCGGCGATCCGCGTCGGCGGAGACCGGCCCTCCGGCGGATGGCTGCCGCGGGTCCGCGACCTCGTACTGGCGTCCCTGGCCGCGGAGCAGATCGGGGGAGCGGCGCGCTGCCTCGAACTCGCCGTCGAGTACGCCAAGGTCCGCGAGCAGTTCGGCAGGCCGATCGGCTCGTTCCAGGCGGTCAAGCACAAGTGCGCCGGCCTGCTGATCGAGATCGAGGCGGGCCGGTCGGCCGCCTACCACGCGGGCTTCGCCGTCGCCGAGCCCGGCGCCGAGGGCGCGGCGGCGGCGGCCCTGGCCAAGGCGTACTGCTCGGAGGTGTTCACGCATGCCGCCAAGGAGTGCATCCAGATCCACGGAGGCATCGGCTACACCTGGGAGCACGACGCCCACCTCTTCCTCCGGCGCGCGAAGTCGTCGGAGCTGCTGTTCGGCACCCCGGCGCGGCAGCGCGCCAGGTTCGCCGACCTGGTCGAGATCTGAGGACGGGACGATGACCCTTCAGGAACGCGCGAACCCCGCGCCCGCGGAGACCGGCGAGGAGTTCCGGACGAGGCTGCGCGCCTTCTTCACCGACCACCACCCGGGCCGGGCGCCGAAGGACCCCGCCGAGCGGTTCGCCTGGAACAGGCGCTGGCTGGCGACGATGTTCGACCACGGCTACGCCGGTCCGGGCTGGCCCCGCGAGTTCGGCGGGATGGAGCTGTCGTTCGCCCACCAGGTGATCTACCAGGAGGAACTCGCCCGCGCGCGGGTCCCGGGGCCGCTGGGCACCGGTCTGGGCATCGTCGCCCCGACGATCATCAAGTACGGCACCCGGGAGCAGCGGGACCGCTGGCTGGGCCCGATGCTGCGGGGCGACAAGGTCTGGGCGCAGGGGTACTCGGAGCCGGGCGCGGGCTCCGACCTGCCGTCCCTGCGGACCACGGCCCGCAGGGACGGCGACGAGTACGTCGTGAACGGCCAGAAGGTCTGGACGACGCACGCCGGCGACGCCGACCTGTTCTTCACCCTCGTCCGCACCGGGACCCCGCAGAGCAGGCAGAAGGGCATCACCTATCTCGTCGTCGACGCCCGCGCGCGGGGCGTGCAGGTCCGGCCGCTGCGCGACCTGACCGGCGGCCACGCCTTCGCCGAGGTCTACTTCGACGACGTGCGGGTGCCGGTGGCGGACCGGATCGGCGAGGAGAACGAGGGCTGGCCCCTCGTCCGCACGAGCCTGGGGCACGAACGTGCCGCGGGCGCCATGAACCAGGCGGCCCTGTACCGCAGGGTGCTGACGGAGCTGGAGGACCTCGCCCGCGAGCGCGGCCTGCTCGCCGACCCCCTGGTCCGCGCCCGGTTCACCGACCTGGAGATCCAGGTCCGCATCATCCGCTACAACGCGCAGCGGATCATCTCCGACATTCTCGCCAAGGGAGAGCCCGGAGCCGCCTCCTCCGTCTCCCGCCTGCTCATCAGCGCGTTCGAGCAGGAGATCCACGAGTTCGCGCTCGACCTGCTCGGCCCCGCTGCGCTGCTCGGCAAGTCGGCGGCGCAGTCGGTGCAGCGGTCGCGCTGGCTCCACGGGTTCCTGCGGACCCGCGCCTCGACGATCGGCGCGGGCACCCGGGAGATCCAGCTGAACACCATCGCCGAACAGGTGCTGGGCCTGCCGCACGACCCGGCGATGCCCCCGCGCTGACCGGCACCGAAGAGGAGAAGAAGAGCATGAAGTTCGAGTTCAGCCCTGAACTGGAGGCCTACCGGGCCGAGGTCCGGGCCTTCGTCGCCGAGCACTCGCCCGGCATCCGCCCGCACACCGGAGTGCGGGCACCCGAACCGGACCAGGTGCCGGCGATCCGGGCCTGGATCGCGCGGCTCTACGCGGCCGGCTACCTGGGGCAGAGCTGGCCGGTGGAGCACGGCGGACGTCCCGAAGCCCGCCCCGAGCACGGGTTCATCGTCGCCGAGGAACTCGCGCGCGCCCGCGCGTGGGGCGAGATCGGAGCGGGCGCCCTGGCTTCCGGAGCGCTCCTCGCGTTCGGCACGCCGGAGCAGAAGGCGCGCTTCCTTCCGCGGATCAGGTCCGGCGCCGACCTGTGGTGCCAGATGTTCAGCGAGCCGGAGGCGGGCAGCGACCTCGCCGCCCTGCGCACCAAGGCCCGGCTCGAAGGCGACCACTACGTGGTGGACGGCCAGAAGGTGTGGACGACCAACGGCCACCACGCCGACATGGGCTACCTGCTGGCGCGCACGAACCAGGACACCGCCAAGCAGGCGGGCATCACCGCCTTCGTCGTCGACATGCGCACGCCGGGCATCGACGTGCGGCCCCTGCGTGAGATCACCGGGACGAACGACTTCAACGAGGTCTTCCTGGAGAACGTGCGCATCCCCGCGGACCAGGTGATCGGCAAGGTCGACGACGGCTGGCGCGTCGCCAACGTCAGCCTCGGCCACGAGCGCAGCGGCGTCGGCGCGCGGGCGGTGGAGCTCTACGCCCAGCTCGACGACCTCGTGGAGCTGGCCCGGCGGACGACGGTCCGCGGGCGTCCCGCCCTGGAGGACGCCGCGACGAGGCAGCGCCTCGGGCGGCTCGCGACCCGGGTGCACGTCACGGACATGATGAGCAAGGCCGTCAAGTCGCGGATCGTGGGCGGCACGGAGGACGCCGCCGACGCGCCGCTGGCCAAGGTCTTCTACAGCGAGGTGAACCTGGCCGCCGCCGAGCTCGGCGTCGAACTCCAGGGCGTCGACGGCCTCGCGGTGGAAGGGGACCCGCACGCGTACGCGGACGGGTGGTGGCAGGACGCGTTCCTCTACTCCCGTGCGTACACGATCGCCGGAGGGGCGAACGAGGTGCTCAAGACCGTCGTCGCCGAGCGCGCCCTCGGACTTCCCCGGGACAAGCGATGACGGCGGTGGCGCGGGGCCCGCGAGGGTACGGCATGCCCTGGCGGGGCGCGGAAGTGGCGCGCGCCGCCGAGCAGGCGGGCATCAGCGCGTTCTGCAGCGGCGAGTTCGTCGACCACGAGGCGTACTCGATGCTGGCCGAGATGGCGATCTGCACGGAGCGGGCCGAGATAGGGCCGGGCATCGCCTACGCGTTCGCGCGCACCCCGTACGCGCACGCCGCGGGGATCCGCAGCGCCTGGCGGCACGCCGAGGGCCGGGTCTTCCTCGGCCTGGGCTCCGGCGCCTTCCGGATCAACCGCGACTGGTTCGGCGTGGAGGCGGACCGGCCGGTGGCGCGGATGTCCGACCTCGTCGGCGCGATCCGCGCCTGGCTGCACGCCGAGAACGGCGCTCCCGTCCGCTACGAGGGCGAGTTCTACCGGATCGACGCGACGGTGGGCGCGCCCGTCCTGGGCCGCATCGACGCGCCCGTCCTCCTCGCCGGGTTCAACAAGGGGATGGCGGCGGCAGCGGCCAGGGTCTCCGACGGCGTGATCGGCCACGGCCTGTTCACCCGGACCTGGTGGGACGACGTGGTCCGGCCCGCGCTGGAGAAGGGCGCCGCCGAAGCCGAGCACGACAGGGCGCCGCTGGAGCACGGCTGGGTGATCACCGCGATCGACGACGCGGACCCGGAACGGGCCGCCGAGGACGCCCGCCGGATGATCGCCTTCTACCTGACGGTGAAGACCTACGACCCGTACGTCGAGCACCACGGGTGGACGGCCCAGGTAGCAGAGATCCGCGAGGCGTTCGCCCGGCGGGACTTCGCCGCGATGGGCAGGGCCGTCACCGACGACATGCT
Organism: Actinocorallia herbida; assembly: GCF_003751225.1. Lineage (NCBI taxonomy): Bacteria > Bacillati > Actinomycetota > Actinomycetes > Streptosporangiales > Thermomonosporaceae > Actinocorallia > Actinocorallia herbida. The sequence goes on along the minus strand of NZ_RJKE01000001.1, from coordinate 5,504,746 downwards.
CGACGCGGTCGCCGTTTACGGCTCGACCGCCGACGGACGTGCCGCACTCGCGCGCCGGGGGGACTCCCTGCCCCGCGACATCGCCTTTCTCGCGCCGCCCTCGTTCCTGGTGAGCGAGCGCCGCGGCCGGCGTTACGCGCAGGCGAGCCTCGCTCTGCTCGGCGACGGGACGGGGGAGCCCGCATGAGGTTCACCGTCGACTATCCCCTGCACACCGTCGGGTACGACCCGGCCCTCGTGGGCGCGCCCGGGATGACCCGGGTCGCCCGGACCGTCGAGGAACTCGGCTTCGACGCGCTCGCGTTCAGCGAGCATCCCGCCCCGCCCCACAAATGGGTCGAGACGGGCGGGCACGAGTCGCTCGACCAGACCTCGGCGCTGGCCTTCTGCGCCGCGGTGACCACGCGGGTGCGGCTGATGACCTATCTGCTCGTCCTGCCCTACCACCACCCGCTCCTCGCCGCGAAGGCGCTCAGCACGGTCGACCTCCTCTCGGACGGCCGGGTGACCGTCGTCGCCGGAACCGGCTACCTCCGCTCGGAGTTCCTCGCGCTGAACACCGACCTGGAGCGTCGCAACGAACTCTTCGACGAGGGCCTGGAGCTGATGCGCGCGGCGTGGTCCGGAGCCCCGTTCTCCCACGAAGGCGGCCACTTCAGCGCCCGGAACACCGCCTCCCTGCCCCTGCCGGCCCAGGCGGGCGGCCCGCCCGTCCTGATCGGCGGCAACAGCGCGCGAGCCCGCGCCCGCGCGGCCCTCAACCAGGGCTGGAGCCCCCTTCTCGTGAGCCCGGAGGCCGCAAAGGCCTCCCGGACCGCCGGAATCGGCACGATCGAGGAGCTCGCCGCGAGGATCGCGGAGGTACGGGAGAAGGCGGCCGCCCACCACGGCGACGGCTCGGCCCTCACGATCCAGGCGCACACCCCGCAGACCGGCTTCCTGCTACGCGGCGGCTCCGTGGAGGAGCATCGCGACCACCTCGGCCGCCTCACCGACGCGGGCGTCGACGCCTTCGTCGTCCGCCCACCCGGCGACACCGTGCAGCGCACGGTCGACGCCCTCCACACCTACGCCGAGGCTTTCCTCCCCTGACCGGCGCGCGACAAGAGACCGAAGGGAACCGCCGATGGGATCCATCCACAGATCCGCCCACCTCGACGTCACGGCCGACGAGGCCTGGGACTTCCTGGACCGCTACACGCGGTCGGAGGTACACGTGTTCTCCATGTGCCGCGCCGAGCGGCAGGAGGGCGAGTACCGCGTAGTCACCCTGCACGACGGCACGGAGCTATGGGAGCGAAACGTGACCGTCGATCCAGAGCGCCGCCGCGCGACCTACACAGTCCCGGGCCTCAACGGCGCGGAACACCACCACGCGGAGATGCGCATCGAGGCCGAAGCAAACGGCCGAACCCGCCTCATATGGGTCACCGACCTCCTCCCCGACCACCTAGCCGAAGACCGCGCCGACACCTACGACACCCTCTTCGCCGAACTCGTGACCGCCATCAACACCTTCGCTCCGGGCACCCGACGCTAGCCCATGCGGCCGGTGTGTCGGCGACGACGGCAGAAGCGCACCGCAGCAGGATGCCTCAGATCAGGGGATTCGACGGAAAGTGAGCGTGTCGCCGGTGCGGACGCCGAGCATGTTCAGCTTCACCTTGGTGACGAGGCGCTGCTTCGTGCAGGTGTAGCGGGATCCGTCGGGGACGAGGTACTCGCGAACCCCTTTGCGGAGTTCACCGGCGAGTGGGGTGGTGTCACCGTCGGACGTCGAAGTGGCGTTCCCACGTGCGGACGTGTCCTTGAAGGACAGGAGCTTCGCCGTCGAGGACACCCCGATCTGAAGCTTGCCCCGGTACACGACCTTCCAAGAGGTCGGTCCCGTAGCGGCGAAGGTTCCGTGGAACATGAGCGGCTTGGATCCGGTGAACGTGAAGAAGGCCTTCTTCTTGCCGATGGTCAACCGGACGCCCGATGCGCCGGACCGGTCGATACGGTCACCGTCGTCGGAACGGTAATAGCCCTTGACGGAGACCAATCGCCACTTGCCCACCACACAGCCGGTGGCCTCCCGCGCTTCGGCGGGGATCGCCGGGACGACCGTTGCGAGGAGCACGCCCAGGGCGAACGCGCGCCGTACGAATACGGGGGCCATCGGGTCTCCAGGGGCTAGAGGTGGATGAGGGCTACCGCCGAGCTTCGCACGGTCGGATGCCACGGTGCATAACGATCAGAAGCGGGCGGCTATTGACGACGGCCTGTTCGTGGAGTGGTGGTGGGGCCTCCAGCGCGTGTGGGGTCTCGGGAAGGCTGGAAGAGATAGAGGCTAATTAGGTATATGAATTCCCTCAGTAACCCGCAATGATGTGAGGTGTGACACAGCCGTGCGGTGCGGCTGTGCTGAGAGAGGACTGTGCCTTGGGTATCCGGAAGAGACGGTTCGGTGCGGTGGCGGTCGCGCTGAGCCTGCTGGTGTCGGCCTGCGGGGGAGGCGGCACCGCCGCGCCGCGGACCGGGGAGGTCGACCGGTCGGCCGAACTGAGGGTCGGCATCAACGTGCCGGCGCTGCCGATCGACCCGCACAAGGGCGGCAGCGACGTCGCGCAGTTCACCTACGCGTCGCTGGTCTACGACCGGCTCACCAAGATCGACCCCGGGCTGGAGCTCGAACCGATGCTCGCCACCTCGTGGACGTTCGCCGAGGACGGCCTGTCCATCGACTTCCGGCTCCGCGAAGGGGTGACGTTCTCCGACGGCGCCGCCCTGGACGCGGCGGCCGTGAAGGCGAGCCTCGACCGTGCGGCGTTCGATCCGGAGTCGACCGTCGCGCACCGGTTCGTCTCGATGGAGTCGGTCGAGGTCACCGGGCCGCTCGCGGTCCGGATCCACACCAAGCGCAAGGCCGCGGAACTCCCCTACCTGCTCGCCGGCACGGCGGCCTCGATCGTCTCGCCCAAGGCGCTCGGCAACGCCGATCTCGACGTGCGCCCCGTCGGCTCGGGCCCCTACGAGCTGACCGAGCTGAAGCTCGGCGAGCTGGCCGTCTTCCAGCGCCGCGACGGCTACTGGAACCCCGAGGACGGCCGAGCGAAGACGCTCAGGCTCCTCGCCATGACGGACGACAACGCCCGTCTCAACGCCCTCCGCTCAGGCCAGATCGACCTCGCCTTCGACCACGTGGGCATGGCCGCGAAGGCCGACGCCCTGGGCGAGGGCTTCAAGACCTTCGCCTATCCCCCCGGCAGCTCCTTCGCCCTTTTCCTCAACGGGAGCAAGCCCCCGCTCGACGACGTCAAGGTGCGCCAGGCGCTCAACTACGCCATCGACCGCGAGGCGATCAACAAGTCCCTGCTCGGCGGCTACTGCAAGACCAACGTCCAGCCCCTGCCCGAGGGCGTCCCCGGCCACCTCGCGACCCCGCCCGTCGACTACGCCTACGACCCGGCCAAGGCCAAGGCGCTCCTCGCCGAGGCGGGTCACGCCGACGGCTTCTCCATCGACCTGCTGTTCGGGTCAGGCCTGTCCCCGGAGAGCTCGATCGCGACCGCCCTCCAGGCCCAGCTCGCCGAGGTCGGGGTGAAGGTCACGATCGACCCGCAGGACATCTCCCAGATCGCCGCGCTCTACACCAAGAACGGATACGACAGCTACCTGCAGTACCGCCTCGCGAACGCGACGCCGATCGTCACGCTGTCGTCGAACTACCTGAGCCCGCGCCTGTACCCCGGCAAGGTCCCCGCCGAGTTCGCCGAGAGCCTTGAGGCGGCCTCCGACCCCAACGCGACCGAAGCGGACGTCACCGCGTCCCTGGAGAAGGCCTCGGCCGTCGCGAACAGCGAAGCCTTCGACCTCTACCTGTGCCAGCCGCCGACCATGATGATGTTCAGCGACGCCGTAGTGGGCGCCGACGAAATGGGCGCCTCCTACTACACCGGCACCTTCGACCTCCGCAAGGTAGGCCTCCTGGGCTGACCCCAAGAACGGCTCCCGCCCAGGACGCCCCCTGGGCGGGAAGCCCAATCGCGCACCCGGAAACGCTCACCGAATCCGTGCGCCCCGCCCCTCGATCCATATCCGACGGCCCCCGAACCGCTGAGTATCCATACTGCACGGGTTCCGCCGCGTCGGTGATGAGATCGGGTGTTTCACCACCGGGTTCGACCCGTACTAGAAGGTCCAGCAGCCGCTTCCGCCGATGCTGGCGCCTGGGATGAGGAAGATCCATTCGATGGGGATGAAGAGGTGGATGTCGCAGTAGGGGGCCCAGCCATGCAGATACGGCCCTTTATCGTCCCAGCCGATGTACGTGCCGCTCTTCACGGCGGTGATCGCGGTTTCCGGGGCGTTCAGCTTCCTGAGCTTGGCGATGATCTCGTTGCGCTCCGCCTCGGTGGGCTTCGCGGGCCCCCGGACCTGGGAAGTGCTCTTGCGCTCGGGCTCGGGCGCCGCTTGGGCCGGGGCGGCGTTCAGCGTCAGCACTCCGGTGAGGGCCAGCATGGCGGCGGCGGCGCCTACGCGGTGGTTTCTCATCCGCCGACTATGCGCCGCATTCGCCATCGAATTCTTGTCAGTACCGGCATGAATCGCCTACCGAGAAACTGCGTGGTTCTTGACATTCGACAGGAAATGTACATCGGGGATGTGCTGGAAGGCGGGGGATGGCGTGACCGGCGAGGCCCGTCTGTTCTCGGGAGCCTTGCCGTAGTGGGTCGCGATATCTCGGCTATTCGCGTGAGTCCCCGTGGTTCCCCGGTCATCTTGCGACCGAAGCCTCGACCATGGTCACAGAACTCGCGGACGAACGCGATCCTTTCGTGTGGCGACGCGACGAGAACGGGGGCATATTCGGTGGCGCGGAAGGCGACGGCGTGCTCGGCGGCGAACGCCTCGACCGCGCCGGAGCTGTTTCCGGGTGCTGCTCCGCCCCGAGGGAGCCGGTGCGATCACGCGTGAAGTGCGCTGTGCTGACCCGCCCGCTTCAGAGGCGGAGTGTGGGAGGCCAGGATCGTTCCCGACCTCCACATGGGTGATGATCCGGGTGAGAGGCGAGCCGTTCGTCGAGGTCAGGCCGTCACACGTTCGGCGCGGCCTGCTGCTCGGCGACGATCTCGTAGACCTGGATGCGGGGGAGGGGGTCGCGGACGAGGGTGTCGGAGAAGTTCATGTCGCCTGCGGCGGCCTTCCGGATGCGGGCGACCACCTCCGCGGGGGTTCCCTCGATCTCGTAGTGGGCGATGTAGGGGTCACCGGGTTCGGCGGGGGCGTAGCGGCAGGCGGCGACGACGCCGTCGATGGCCAGGAGCTCCGGCAGGTGCACCTCGTCGTACCAGCGGTCGAACTCAGCCAGGATGTCCGGGTCGCGGCTCACGGGCTGGGCCTCGACGTGCAGGATGGTCTTCGTCATGGGTCCTCCTCGGTGGGGCATGGCGAGCAGCGGAACCGCGCTGCGATCCCGCTGCCCGCTGGATGGTGCGCCGCTGTCTAGTGCAGGCCGCCGTCGACGCGGATCAGCGCGCCCGTCGTGTAGCTGGACGCGGGGGAGGCCAGGTAGAGGGCCGTGGAAACGACCTCCTCCGGGGATCCCGGGCGTCCTGCCGCGTTCTTCCACGTGCGCTGGCTCTCGTCGGGCCAGTGCTTGGCGATGTCGGTCAGGAAGGGACCGGCCGACAGGGTGTTCACGCGCACCTTCGGCGCGAACTCGCGGGCGAAGACCGAGGTGAGCGCGTTCAGGCCCGCCTTGGCTCCCGCGTACGGACCGAACCGCGGCGTCGGGAACAGGGCGCCGCTCGACGACACATTGATGATCGAGCCGCCGTCTCCGTCGAACATCCGCTGCCCGATGAGCGAGGCGAGCCGGAACGGGCCCTTGAAGTTGACCCCGATCACCTTGTCGAAGAGGTCCTCCGACGTCTCGGCCGAGGAGGGCGCGAGCGGGGACATGCCCGCGTTGTTGACCAGGATGTCCAGCTTCCCGAAGTGCGAGTACGCCTGCTCGACCAGCGCGTCGCACTCCTCCCAGCGCCCGACGTGGGCCGCCACGGGGAGCGCGCGCACGCCGAGCGCCTCGACCTCCTCGGCGAGCGCCTTGCAGTTGTCGAGCTTGCGGCTGGCGATCACCACGTCGGCGCCCGCGTGCGCGAAGCCGAGGACCATCTCGCGTCCCAGCCCGCGGCTTCCGCCGGTGACCAGCGCGACCTTGCCGGTGAGATCGAAGAGCTCCGCGGGGGTCTTGGCTGCGGTCACAGTCCGTACTCCTTGAGGACGGCGGCGTGGCGCTCGCGGGCCTGGGCCCGGCGGGTCGGCACGTGCTCGGTCGGGAAGAGGCCGGGCGCGGGCCGGTAGCCCTTCAGGATCTGCTTGGAGAGCGACGCCTTGTGCACCTCGGTCGGGCCGTCGGCCAGGGCGAGGTGGGGCACCGCCGCCCACCACTCGCCGAGCGGGGTCTCGTGGGTCACGCCCAGCGAGCCGTGCAGGTGCAGGGCCTTCTGGATGATGTCGTGCTGCAACTGGGCCGTCGCCACCTTGCACATCGCGATGTACGGGCGGGCCGCTCCGTGCGGCTCGTTGTCGATGACCCAGGCCGTGTGCAGGACGAGCAGCCGGAACTGCTGGAGCTGGATCGCCGACTCGGCGATGAACCCCTGGACGAACTGGTGCTCAGCGAGGGTCTTGCCCTGGGACCGGCGGGAGAGCGCGCGCTCGCACATCATGTCGAAGGCCCGCTGGGTCTTGCCCACGGTCCGCATCGCGTGGTGCACCCGGCCGCCGCCGAGACGGGCCTGGGCGACCTTGAAGCCCTCGCCCGGCTCGCCCAGCATCGCGTCGAGCGGCACCCGCACCTGGTTGTAGCGGATGTAGCCGTGGATGCCCTCGTCGAGCTCGTCGCGCTCGTTGATCGTGCCGACGTTGCGGAGGATCTCGACGCCGGGGGTGTCGGTCGGCACGACGAGCATCGACATGCGCTCGTGCGGCTTGGCGTCGGGGTCGGTCACCGCCATGACGATCAGGAAGGACGCGTAGCGGGCGTTCGAGGAGAACCACTTCTCGCCGTCGATGACCCACGCGTCGCCGTCCCGGTATGCCCGGCAGACGAACTCCTTCGGGTCGGCGCCGGCGTGCGGCTCCGTCATCGAGAAGGACGACACGATCGTGCCGTCGAGCAGGGGCTGGAGGTAGCGCTTCTTCTGCTCCTCGGTGCCGAACAGCGCGAGGATCTCGGCGTTGCCGGTGTCCGGGGCGGCGGTGCCGAAGACCGTCGGGGCCCAGTAGGACCTGCCGATGATCTCGTTCATCAACGCGAGCTTCACCTGGCCGAAGCCCGCGCCGCCGAGCTCCGGACCGAGGTGGCAGGCCCACAGGCCCTGCGCCTTCACCTGTTCCTGGAGCGGCTTGAGGATGGCCCGCGCGGCCTTGTTCTCGGTGTCGTACGGGTCCCCGCCGTGCGGGAAGAGGAGGTCGAGGGGCTCACACTCCTCGCGGACGAACCGCGCCATCCAGTCCAGCTTCTTCTGGAACTCCGGATCGGTCGAGAAATCCCACATGCGCAACTCCAGCGTCTTGAATCGTTTAACTAAATACTAGAAGATAGCTGATTGTCAGATCAAGGGCGCTGGAGCCGAGAGGGGTTGGGGCAGATGGCGGTCCGCCAGGTGGACGAGGTGTTGCTGGCCGAGCTGAGGGAGCGGGTGGCCGCGTCGGCACGCGGTTGGCGGCCCGGCGCGGAGGTCGCGGGCCTGCGCCCGCTGACCGGCGGCACGTCCAGCCTGACCTTCGTCGTCGACGTCGCGGAGGCCGGGCGCGACGACGCCTCCCTCGTGCTGAAGGTCGCGCCGCCCGGACTGGCGCCGGTCCGCAACCGGGACGTCCTCCGCCAGGCGCGGCTGCAGAAGGCGGTGCAGGGAAGGAGCCGGTCGCTGGCCCCCGACGTGCTCTTCGCCGACGCGGGGGCACCGCCCGAGGTCCCGCCGTTCATGGCGATGAACCTGGTCCCGGGAGAGTGCCTGGAGCCGGTGCTGCTCCCCGAGGAGCAGCGGCCCGCGCCCGCGACGGTGCGGGCGCGTTACCTCGACGCCGCCGGAGTCCTCGCCGACCTGCACCGGATCGACCCCCGGGACGTCGGCCTGGCGGACGAGCCGGTCGTCGGCCTCGCCGCGGAGATCGACCGGTGGACCCGCGCCTTCGCGACCCTGCCCGAAGAGCTGAGCGGCGACTACCTCGCCTGCGCGCAAGCCCTGCACGCGACGATGCCGGAGCCGCTGCATCCCGTGGTCAACCACGGGGACTTCCGGCTCGGCAACACACTGTGCGAGGGCGACCGGCTCAACACCGTCATCGACTGGGAGATCTGGTCGGTCGGCGACCCCCGCGTCGACGTGACGTGGATGGAGTACTTCACGGACGGCTCCGGGCATCCGGCGATCGCGCCGGGCGCACCCGCCGGGACGCCGTCGGGGCCCGAACTCGTCGGGGTCTACGAAGCGGCGATCGGCCGGAGCCTGCCGGACCTCGACTGGTTCCGCGCGCTCACCCGCTACAAGGAGGCCGGTCTCACGGGCCTCCTCCTCAAACGCGCCGACAAGGACGGCCGGCGCGTCACCGACGCCCTGGGCCGGATGCGCCCCGCGCTCCCGGCGCTGCTCAAGGAGACGCTGGACCTGGTCGGCCGCTGACCGCGCCGAGGTCCCACCCCGAAACCCACCCCGGAAGGAGCAACGATGTTCGAGGGCCACCTCTTCCAGAACGCCTACCTCACGAGGGACGTCGACAAGGCGGTCGCGGAGTTCACCGCGCGCGCCGACGTCCGCGCCATCAGGCAGGTCGAGATCCCCTACCAGGTGACCACCGCCGACGGCGTCAAGGACCAGGCCAACAAGCTCGCCTTCATCTGGGTCGGCGACCTCCAGTACGAGTTCGTCCAGCCGCTGGTCGACACCGTGGGGATCTACACCCCGCTGCTCCCCGCCGACGACGGGCTGAGCTTCCACCACACCTGCTCCCGCGTGCCGGACTGGGCGGACTTCCGCCGACGCGTGGACGCGCAGGACCTCCCGGTGGTGATGGAGGGAAAGGTCGAAGGCGCCCTCAACTTCCTCTACCTCGACGCCCGCGACACCATCGGCCACTACCTGGAGTACATCTGGATGACCGACGAACACTGGACGGCCACCGGCGGCCGCGGAGGCCCGCAGAACCGCGCCGCGCCGGCCCACGTGAACCGGCCCGCGCGGCGCGGGCCTGACTCAGAGGGCCGCACGTTCAGGGATGCGGCCTGGAGCCTGGTGCCACTCGTACGATCGGGGGGTGCGGACTCTTGTGCTGTGGGATGTCGATCACACGCTTGTCTCGATCAAGGGGCTTACCCGGGAGATCTACGGCGGGGTGCTGCTGTCGTTGACGGGGGTGGAGTTGGCGACGATGGCGGTGATGGGTGGCCGGACGGAGCGGGCGATCATCACAGATGTGCTGCGGGTGCATGGGCTGGAGGTGGATGCGGAGCTTGTGGAGGCGGTGGCGGAGGCTGTTTCGCGGGAGTACGTGGTGCGGAGCGCGGAGATTGCGGGCCGGGGGTTCGTGCGGGAGGGGGCGCGCGAGGTGCTGGGTGTGCTGGCGGGGCGGGGTGATGTGGTGCAGTCGTTGCTGACGGGGAACACCGAGGCGATCGCGCGGACGAAGCTGGGGGCGTTCGGGCTGGCGGAGTTCGTGGACTTCTCTGTGGGGGCTTATGGGATGGACGATCTGGATCGGCCGCCGTTGGTGAAGCTGGCGCGGGAGCGGGCGGCGGCGAAGTACGGGGAGATGTTCGACGAGGAGTCGACGGTTCTGATCGGCGACACCTTGGACGATGTGCGGGCCGGACGCGAGGGAGGAGCCCGGGTCGTGGGCGTGGCGACCGGCACCAGCACCGTTGATGAGCTGAAGAGGGCGGGCGCGGATCACGTGCTGGCTGATCTGTCCGATACCGCCACGACAGTGCGGGCCGTGCTTGATCTCAGCGGGCCATGAGGCGTTCGACGACTTTGCGCACGCCCGGGGAGTCATAGCCGTCCAGGGTGCGGAGGAGTTCGCGGAGGCGGCCATCGACGCGGGCTGAGCCGATGCGTCGGGTGATGGCGTGCGCCTGGTCGGCGAGCTCGGCGGCGTGCTCGGGCTCTCCCGAGCGGGCGTAGGCGGTGGCGAGGCGGATCTTGTAATGCGCGAGGTCTCGGACGTGATGGGGGTGCCGGGTCTCGATCAGGCGAATCGCCTCGGTGGTCGCGGTGATCGCGGATGCGGCGTCGCCCAGATCGAGGTGGCAGGCGCCTTGCTGTGCGGTCATCTCCAGGGTGCTGATGTAGCCGGCCCATTGCGGGGGCTCGCGGCTTGCTCCACGACTGTCCAGCGCGGTGGTGGCCTGGTCGAGGCGGCGCTTGCAGTCTTCGTCTTCGCCGAGCCGGGCGTGGGCGCGGGCGGCGCGGGTGTGCAGGATCGCGACGGCTTGTGGCTGGGCGTCGGCGGTGGCCAGGTCCGCTCCGGCTTTGGCGAGGGAGAGGGCTTTACGTGGATTGTCCTGATAGAAGGCGCTAAGGCTGAGGTAGCCCATGACGTGGGAGGCCAGGCTGAGGTCGTCTATCTCGTAGGCAGAGTAGAGAGCGGCACCGAGATAGCGGTTGGCGTCGCCGTGCCGGTTGGCGTCGACTGCCAGCCATCCGGCCATCTGGGAGAGTCCCGCGATGGAGCCGAAGAGCCTTCGCTCGGATGACAGGCCGATCGAACCGTGGTTGAAGACGCGGGTAGCGGCGGAGACGTGTTCGCCGACCGTCCGGCAGAGCGCGTTGCCGCCTTCGGCCGCTTCGCGCCGATAGAGGTCCGCAAGGAGCCGTTCGGCCTCGTCGACGGTAAGCCGCGCACGAGCGACGTCCCCTCCGACTGAGAACGGGGACTGCACCAGCAGCGGCACGTAGCCCGGCGCCGCGGCCTCCTGCGCGAACAGCAGGTCCTCGGGGATGCCGAACGCCACCGAGTAGGCGCGTTGCCATTCGGTTCCGGGACGGTGGTCGCCGGCCTCCCAACCGCGGATCATCCGGATCATGGACTCGACCGGCGGATAGACGGTTCCGGCAGCGCGGTGAAGCTCCCGAGCCAGCGCGCGCTGGGTCCAGCGGCGAGTGTTCCGTTCGGCGCGCAATCGATCCCCAGCTGAACCGCGCATCCATGCCCCCGATCACCGTGGTCTGGGCCGCCGACCGTTCTGCTGTGGACCTTGTCCTCCCAGTGTCCTCTAGCGGCCCACCCAGGAGCGGTCATCTACTGGAAGTGACCGAAAAGAAACTCACCGCGATGACCGCAACGGCCCCGGCCCGCTGTTCGAGCAGCGGGGAACCCGGGGCCTTGGCCGGACACTGGAGGTCTGACCCATGTGTCATGCTACGACCGCGCCACCCCGGCCCGCTGAAACGCGCGCCCTTCGAGAGGCGCTCGCCCTGCTGAAGGCGCGCTTCCCCGGCGCGCTGATCTGGTTCGGCAACGCCACCGGGCACTTCTGGGCGCTCACCGATGACCGTCTCGTCGAAGCGCTCACGCCCGCAGACCTCGCCAGGCGACTCGAAGCCGGACGAGCCGCCGTATCCGCCCGCCAGGTCGCGCCGCCTTCGTGGTCGGCCCAGGCCCTCCATCCGGCGTACGGCCGGTGACCGCGCCCATGCCCGACGAGGAGGACGGCTGCCTCTCCGGTGAAGAGGTCGGCCGCCTCGACCTCCGGGCCGACGCCCGAGCGCCGCGCCTGGTCCGGCGCTGGCTGCGCTCCTTCGTCGACGACGCAGGCACCCTGGAACTGCTGGCCTCGGAGGTCGTCACCAACTCGGTGCTGCACGGCCCCGACGCCGTCATCAGCGTCGTCCTGCGCCGCAGCACCAAGACGATCCGCTTCGAATGCACCGATCAGGGACAGGGAACCCCCACGGGCAGGAACGCCGCCGAAACCGACGAGGACGGCCGAGGTCTCCTGCTCCTGTCCGCCCTCGCCCGTACCTGGTCCGCCGAGACCACCATGACTGGAACGACCGTCTGGTTCGAACTCGCCCCGTCCTGACATCCCGGGGGTGCTCCCGGCCCGTACACGGGCCGGGAGCACCCCCGGTCCTCAGGTTTGAGGGCGGCGCGGGGCGGGGTCAGGGGCTGACGCGGGCGACGAGGCGGCCTTCGACGGTGCCTTTTTCGAGGCGGTCGAGGCCCTCGTTGAGGGCCTCGAACGGGATCTCGGAGTGGACGGGGGCCAGGTCGCCCGAGGCCATGAGGGCGTAGACGGCGGCCATGTCGTCCAGGGTGCCGCCGAAGGAGCCCAGCAGGTCCTTCTCGCGGAGCAGGACGGCGAGGTTGATCGTGCCCAGCGGCTTGCCGACGCCGACCTGGACGACGCGGCCTCCGAAACGGACGGCTTCGAGGGCGGGCTGGGTGGTGTCGTATCCGGCGTAGTCGACGATGAGGTCGAAGTCCTTGCCGCGCCACTCCGCCGCGTCGGCGACGACGGACGAGGCGCCGACGCTCTCGGCCAGGTGCCAGACGTCGCGCTTCGGCTCGGCGACGTGCACCTCGGCGCCGTGCAGGACGCCGATCCTGGCGCCGATCTGGCCGAGGCCGCCGATGCCGATGACGCCGACCTTCATTCCCGCGCGCACCTGGCCGCGTCCCACGATCGCGTGGTGGGCGGTCAGGCCCGCGTCCGTGCCCACGGAGCCGAGGGCGAAGTCCAGGCCGTCGGGAAGGGCGGTCAGGTCGGAGGCGGGGGCGAGGTGGCGTTCGGCGTAGCCGCCCTGGCGGGTGTAGCCGGGGATCGTGCCGGTGCGCGGCGTCGCCCACACGCCGACGCGGTCGCCGGTCTTCCACTCGGTCACGTCCGGTCCGACGGCCGAGACGACTCCGGCGATCTCGTGGCCGAGGGTCAGCGGCACGAACGCCAGCGCCTGCTTCGCGGCGGGATGGTGCATGATCGAGATGTCGGAGTGGCAGAGGCCCGAGGTGCGGACGTCGACGACGACCTCGCCCGCGCCCGGAACCGGGTCGGGCACCTCGACGAGTCGCAGCGGCTTGCCGGTGTCGGTGAACTGCCAGGCCTTCATGGTCTTGCTCCGTTTCGGTGGTGGTCCGGTTCGTGGGAAGGGCCGGTCCCGCGCGGGGTCGGTCCGTCCTGATGGACGCTGCGCGGTGCGGTCAGGCGTCGACGGGGACGGGACCGGCCGAGGCCGGCGCGGTCTCCTGGACGGCGGCGCGGTCGCGGCGGGCGGACGGGATCGTCGCGGCGATGACGGCGGACAGCAGGGCGACCCCGGCGCCGATCGCGAGGCCGACCCGGAAGCCGTTCTCCGAGGTGAGCGTGTAGCCGCCTGCGGAGATGGTCAGCTGGGCCAGCACGACGCCGATCACCGCGGATCCGACCGAGGTGCCCAGCGAGCGCATGAGGGTGTTGAAGGCGTTGGCGGACGCCGTCTCGGTCAACGGGACGGACCCCATGATCAGGGCGGGCATCGCGCCGTAGGCCAGCCCGACACCGCTGTTGATGATCATTACGGCGATCATGAGCCCCCACGCGTGGCCCATCAGCAGCAGGCAGGCGCCGTACCCGACGGCGAGGACCAGGACGCCGCAGATCAGGGTGAACTTGGGGCCGCGGGCGTTGGAGAGCTTGCCGCCGAAGGGGGAGACGACCATCATCATGATGCCGCCGGGCGCCATCCACAGGCCCGCGGCGAGCATCGACTGGCCGAGGCCGTAGCCGGTCTCGGCGGGGAACTGGAGCAGCTGCGGCACGATCAGCAGCGCCGCGTACATGCCGAACCCGACGAAGATCGAGGCGATGTTCGTCAGCAGCACGCGGGGGCGCGCGGTGGTGCGCAGGTCGATGATCGGCTGCCGGGTGCGGACCTCCCACACGCCCCACGCCAGCAGGACGACGAGGGCGGCGGCGAACAGGCCGAGCGTCGTCGCCGAGCCCCAGCCCCAGTCGGCGCCCTTGGAGACGGCGAGCAGCAGGGAGACCAGGCCGATGCCGAGGCCGACCGCGCCGGGGTAGTCGAAGCGCTCGCCCTTGGCGGCGGCGGGGACGTCGGGGATCGTCAGCCAGATCAGCACGCCGATGCCGAGGGCCAGGACCGCGGACGCCCAGAACAGCACCCGCCAGTTGGCGTACTCGGCGACGGCCGCGGCGATCGGCAGGCCGAGGCCGCCGCCGATGCCCATGGACGCGCTGACCAGCGCGATGGACGAGCTGAGCTTCTCCTGCGCGACGACGTCGCGCAGCAGGGCGATGCCGAGCGGCACCATGCCCATGCCGACGCCCTGGAGGCCGCGTCCGACGATCATGGGGATGATGGACGACGCCAGCGCGCAGACCACCGAGCCCGCCACGAGCGGCACCGCGCACGCGAGGAGCATGCGCCGCTTGCCCAGCAGGTCGCCGAGGCGTCCGGTGACGGGCACGCAGACGGCCCCCACGAGCAGGGTGACCGTGATGACCCAGGTGGCGTTGGACGCGGAGGTGTGCAGGATCTTCGGCAGTTCCGCGATGAGCGGGGTCACCAGCGTCTGCATGATGGCGGCCGTCGTGCCGGCGAGGGCCAGGGTGGCCACCACGCCGCCTGAGCGCGCCGATGATCGGGGAGTCTTCATTCGGTGTTCCTCGTGACCGTGAGTCCGGCCTGCGCGGACGAGCCCGCAGGGCGGAAGTCGGGCGTGTATGTATGATGCATATGTCTTGTATCATGCATATGACCTTGGCGGCGTGGCCCGCGACGTCACGGAGTGCGTGGGTCTTCTCACAGCGCCACCGAAGCCGGAAAACCGCGCACGTCGCGCCCCGATGGATTACAGCCGAATTCCGCCGGACCGCCGGCAGCCGTCGGACGGGCTTCGCGGGACGTCAGAGCTCGAGGTGGGCCAGGACGGCGAGGACACGGGGCGTCCCTTTCGGATGAGGTGGAGGTGCTCGTGGTGTTCCGCTCTCCACGATGCCGTCCGGGCGATCCCGCGAACACGGAGCGTGCCCCGATCAGTGGTGTAGCGGGCTGCACCTCGTGTGCGAGGCCCCCTAAGAGGCCGGTGGATCGGGGGAGGGGCGGACGAGGCCGGTCCGGTAGGCGATGACGACGAGCTGGGTGCGGTCGCGGGCGCCGAGTTTGGTCATGGCGCGGTGGATGTGGGTGCGGACGGTGAGCGGGCTGAGGGTGAGCCGGTCGGCGATCTCGGTGTTGGTGAGGCCTTGGGCGGCCAGGGCCATCATCTGGCGTTCGCGGGTGGTGAGGTCCGCGAGGTCTGCCGGCGGTTCGGTGGGGGGTGGTTGCGGGCGGGAGAGGAACTGGCCGATGAGGGCGCGGGTGGCGGTGGGCGACAGGAGGGAGTCGCCCGCTGCGACGGTTCGGAGGGCGGCGATGAGGTCGTCGGCGGAGACGCCCTTGCCGAGGAAGCCGCTGGCGCCTGCGTAAAGGGCCTGGGCGACGTATTCGTCGGTTTCGAAGGTGGTGAGGATGAGGATGCGGGTGGCGGCCAGGTCGGGGTCGGCGCAGATGGCGCGGGTGGCGGCGAGCCCGTCGGTGCCGGGCATGCGGATGTCCATGACGATGACGTCGGGTCGCAGCGTGCGGGCCTGAGTGACGGCGGTCCGGCCGTCCGCGGCCTCGCCGACTACGTCGATGCCGGGGACGGCGTCCAGGAGCATCCGGAAGGTGGTGCGCAGGAGGGCCTGGTCGTCGGCGAGCAGGACGCGGATGGTCGGGTCGGTCATCGGGCCTTCTGTCAGGTGGTGTGTATGGGCAGTTCGGCGGTGACGGTGTAGCCGCCGCCGGGGTCGGGTCCCGCGTGCAGGGTGCCTCCGGCGGTGCGGGCGCGCTCGCGCATGCCGATCAGCCCGAACCCTCCCCGCCCCGGCGCCGCGGTCGCCAGGACGGGGCCGTCGTCCTGCGCCGCGCCGTTGGTGACGGCGAGGGTGAGCCGGTCGGCCCCGTAGGTGAGGCGGACCGTCGCGGTCGTGGTGGCGGCGTGTTTGGCGACGTTGGTGAGGGCTTCCTGGATGATCCGGTACGCGGTCAGGTCGATGCCGGGCGACAGGGGCCTCGGCGTTCCGTCCACGCGGACGCCGACATCGAGGCCGGCGGCGGCGAAGGAGCCGGTGAGGTCGGCGAGCCGGTCGAGGCCGGGCGCGGGCTCCAGCGGCGAGTCCTGCTCGGGGGAGGCGTCGTCCTGGCGGAGCAGCCCGACGGTGGCCTTGAGCTCGCGCAGCGCGGTGGTCGTGGTGGCCGACAGTTCGGTGAGGAACCGCTCGGGGTCCCCGGTGCCGGTGCGGGCGAGGTAGGCGCCGGTGGTGGCCTGGGCGGAGGCGAGGGTGAGGTGGTGGGCGACGACGTCGTGGAGTTCGCGGGCGATGCGCAGGCGTTCCTCGGCGACGCGGTGGCGGGCCTCGTCCTCGCGGGTCTTCTCGGCGTACTCGGCGCGGGCTTCGACGGCCTCCAGATAGGCGGCGCGCAGCCGGGCGGTGGAGCCGATGACGACGGGCAGCAGCAGGCACAGGGCGGGGTTGATGGTGGTCAGCGGCCAGGGGTAGGCCGCGCGGTGCCCGAAGAACGCCGCCGGGATGATGACGAGCGCGCAACCCGCGCAGTACAGCGCCGCCGTCCGGCGGGAGGAGCGGGTGGACAGCTCGTACAGGGCGACCATGACGGGGGCGAGCAGCAGCGGGGTGAGCAGGCAGCCGATCCCGGCGGACGCCCCCGCGCACATCGCGGTGACCGCGACGACGGGGCCGGGCAGGCTGCGGCGCCACAGCAGCGCGAGCGAGGCGACGGCCGCCAGGACGCCGACCCACCAGCCCGACAGGTCAGGGGTGTAGGAGACGCTGCTGTAGAACGCGGCGGGCCCCGAGATCGCGCACAGCAGCGCGACCAGGACCGTGTCCACCCTTCGGGGGTGCCGCTCGGCATAGCGGCGCCAGCCGGTCCGGCTCGTCACACGCGTTCTCCCTTCTCCGCTCATGATCGTTCACCTGGGGCGGAAGGTCGAGGAGGCCCGCCCGCGCGAGGCGATCGCGCGGGCGGGCCGGGAACGGCCGCGACGGTCAGGTCAGCACCTGGTCGGCAGCAGTGCCCGCGTCTCCGCTCTCGGCGGCGGGTTCGGCGGGTGCCGGGACGGCGGCGGTGAGGGCTTCGCCTTCGATGTCGACCTTCGGCAGGATCCGGTCCAGCCGGCGGGGCAGCCACCACGCCTTGTCGCCCAGGAGCGCGAGCACGGCGGGCACGAGCGCCATCCGGACGACGAACGCGTCGAGCAGGACGGCCGCGGCCAGCCCGAGCCCGATCATCTTGATGAGGGCCATGCCGCCGCCGACGAAGCCGGAGAACACCGCGATCATGATCAGGGCGGCGGCGACCACCACGCGGGCGCTGTGCCGGAAGCCCGACACGACCGCCGGGCGCGCGCCTTCGCCGTGGCTGTAGGCCTCCCGCATCCGGGACACCAGGAACACCTCGTAGTCCATCGCGAGGCCGAACACGATCCCGATGAGGATGATCGGCATGGTGCTCATGATCGGGCCGGTCTGGTTGAGGCCGATCAGGTCCGCGGCCCAGCCCCACTGGAACACCGCCACGACCACGCCGAGCGAGGCCAGCACCGACAGCAGGAAGCCCAGCGCCGCCTTGATCGGCACGAGCACCGACCGGAACACCACGAGCAGGAGCAGGAACGCCAGCCCCAGCACGACCGCCAGATACGGGATGAGCGCGCCCTGCATCTTCGCCGCGACGTCGATGTCGACCGCGGTGGTGCCCGACACCAGGAACCGCGCGCCCGTGCCGGCCTGGGTGGCGGCCCGCTGGTCGCGGATGGTGTTCACCAGGTCCGCGGTCTGCTCGCTGGTCGGCGACGTCGACGGGGTCGCGGTGAACGTCGCGGTGTCGCCCGCGGGGTTGAAGCGGGCGGTGGAGACCTCGACGATCCCCTGCGTCGCGGCGATGCCCGCGGAGATCCGCTTGACGTCCTTCTTGGGCGTCGCGGAGTCCTTCACGTCCACCACGATGGTGAGCGGCCCGTTGAAGCCCGGACCGAACCCGTCGGCGAGCTCGTCGTAGGCGCGGCGCTCGGTCGTCCGCGTCGACTTCGACTCATCGCCCTGCATGCCGAGTTGGAGGTCCATGACCGGCAGCGCGATGACGCCCAGGCCCACGATGGAGGCGAGCAGGACCAGAAGCGGACGGCGCAGCACGAACCGCGCCCAGCGAGCTCCGCCGTTCTCCCTGCTCCTGCCGACGCTGCTCGGGGTGAAAGTGCCGTTCTTGATCGCCTTGCGCGTCTTGCGGGACAGGACGGCGTTGGGGAGGAACCCCAGGAGGGCGGGCACCATGGTCAGGGCGACCAGCACCGCCAGGCCGACCGTCGCCGCCGCCGTCAGGCCCATCTTCGTCAGGGTCGGCACCCCGACCACCGTCAGCCCGGCCAGCGCGATGATCACCGTGAGGCCGGCGAAGACCACGGCCGATCCCGCCGTGCCGACCGCGAGCCCGGCCGCGTCCTTCGGCGCCAGGCCGCGGCCGCGCTCCTCCCGGTAGCGGGAGACCACGAACAGGGCGTAGTCGATCCCGACCGCCAGCCCCAGCATCGACGCCAGGCTGCTGGAGGCCGTCGACAGGCCGAACACCCCGCCCAGCGCCATGATCGCGACCATGCTGATCCCGACCCCGAGCAACGCCGTCAGCAGCGGCAGGCCGGCGGCCGCCAAGGATCCGAACGTCATCAGCAGCACCAGCGCCGCGATGCCGATGCCCAGCATCTCCGTCGTCCCGCCGGCGGACTCCGAGGACAGCAAGGACCCCGCGACGTCCACCGTCAGGCCGGCCGAGCGCGCCTCGTCGACCACCTCCTGGAGGTGGTCCTTCGTCGCGTCGGTCAGCTCGCTCTTCGCTTCGCTGTAGACGACCGTCGCATACGCCGTGGAGCCGTCCGGGCTCACCGTCCCGGCCGCGAACGGGCTCACCGCGCCGGTGACCTGGTCGCCCTGCCCCGCCTCGGCGACCGCGTTCTCGATCACCGCGCGGTTGGCCGACGCCGTCACCGTCTGGCCGTCCGGCGCCACGAACACGATCTTCGCCGTCGCGCTCCCCGCGGCGTCCGCGTTCCCCGGGAACCGCTCGCCGAGCAGCTCATAGGCGTCCTGCGCCTCGATGCCGGGCATCGACCCCGTCTCAGGCGGGGCCTCCGACGCCTTCGTCGAAGCGAAACCGGTCAGGCCCAGGACCACCGCCCACAGCACCGCGACGAGCCACCGCCATCGGAACGACAGGCGGCCCAGGCGATCAAGGAAAGTAGCCATCGGTGAAGCACTCCACATCTCTCGGGTACTCCACCACCCTCGCCCGATCGCTCCGTTCCGTAATCGTGCAGATGCAGGCACCTCCACTACGTAGATCGCAGTAGGTCCGTGCGCCTCAGAGTTCCCGGCGCCGGAAGACGACCGTGGCCGCGGTCGGCAGGGCGGTCGCGAGCAGGAGCCCTGTCGCGACGGGCCACAGGGTGCGGTCGGCCGGTCGCGCGCCCGTGGCCACCGCGTTCGTCAGCTGGGGAGCCCGGCGTCGGAGGGTTCATCGAGCCGGGCGGAGCACGGGCCCCGGCTCACGCGGCGAAGGGCGTCACCGAAGGTTCGGTGACGCCCTTGGGCATGCGCGAAGCGGGGGTGGAGGTGGTGCGGACCGGTCGGCGGAGTCATGGCGCCGAACCGGTGGAGCGGTGCCACCGCGTCGGGTGCTTCGCGGAGCGGCCTCGTCCGGGGAAGGCCGGCGGAGGTCCGTCCCCGGTGGCCGGGTCTCCTACGGTTCCAGGGAGAGGGTCCGCCCGGGGCAGACGTTCACGGCCTCCCTGGCGCGGCCGATCTCGGCGTCGGTCCGCGGGTCCGGGCGCAGCACGATGACGGTCCCGTCGTCGTCGTTCTGGTCGAAGGCCTCGGGGTCGACGAGGACGCACTGGCCCGCGCCGACGCAGCGGTCCTGCTGGGCGATGATGCGCATGGTCACCAGGCCACCTTCAGTTCGTAGACGCCGTAGTTGGGGCCGTTCTCCTTGAAGGGGATCTCGTCGAACGGCACCGCGAGGCGCAGGGTCGGGATCCGGCGCACGACGGTGGCCAGGACGATCTCCAGTTCGAGGCGGGCGAGGTTCTGGCCGAGGCACTGGTGCGGCCCGAATCCGAAGGCGAGGTGGTTGCGCGCCATGCGGGTGAAGTCGATGTCGTCCGGCTCCGGGAACACCGTGGCGTCGCGGTTGGCCGTGTTCGTCAGGCCGAAGACGCCCTCGCCGGCGCGGACCAGCACACCGCCGATCTCGACGTCCTCGGTGGCCAGTCGGGCCGCGCCGATCTCCGCGATGGTGAAGTACCGCAGCAGCTCCTCCACCGCACCGACCGTGAGCTGCGGGTCGTCGCGCAGGGCCTGCAGGTGCTCCCGCTTGTCGAGCAGCGTGGCCACCGACAGGGAGATCATGTTCGCGGTCGTCTCGTGCCCGGCGATCAGCAGCAGGAAGCCGACCGACACGGCCTCCTCCGGCGCCATGCCGGCGGCGAGCTGGCGGCTGAGCAGGTCCTCGCCGGGGGATTCGATCTTGCGCTGCACGAGGCCAGCGACGTACTCCTTGAGTCGGCCGTACGCGGCTCCCCGCTCCTCGGGAGTGGTGTCGGCGCGGATGAAGTCCGCGCTGTTCTCCTGGAAGAAGTCGTGGTCGGCGTAGGGGACGCCGAGCATCTCCGAGATGACCATGGACGGCACCGGCAGGGAGAGCGCCTCGACGAGGTCGACTTCCGAGGGGCCGGCGAGCATGGCGTCGATGGCCTCGTCGACGATCTCCTGGATGCGCGGGCGCCACGCGGCCAGACGGGTCACCGTGAACTCGCCGACGATCGAGCGCCGCAGCTGGGTGTGGTCCGGCGGGTCCATCTCGATCAGCTGCTGGCGGTGCCCGCTCATGTAGGGGCTGTGGCTCGGGTGCCGGGGGTCCCGGCGGTCCGAGCTGAACCGGGTGTCGCTGAGCATGGCCCTGACGTGTTCGTGCCGGGTCAGCAGCCACAGCTCGCGGCCATCGGTCAGTTTCACCCGGCTGATCGGCGCCTCGGCCTGCAGCTCCACATGCTCTTTGGGCGGGTTGTACGGATCGGGCCGCCTCAGCGAAATCGTCGCCTTCGTCATACGGTACTCCCAGGGGTGGAACGTAAGTGGAAGAAATTCGTCCGGTTGCTGGAGGGTAAGCCCAGTCACATCCCGTTGTCCACATCGAGACCCGAATCACAGTCCGAGCGTCGTCGCTCGATGACGAGGAGTGCCCAAGTGGCCGTATTGCGCGCCGACGCTCGCCGGAACCGCGATCTGATCATCGCCACGGCGAAGGAGATCTTCGTCGAGTCCGGCCTGGACGTGCCCATGGAGAACATCGCCCGGCGCGCCGGTGTAGGTGTCGGCACCCTGTACCGGCGTTTTCCCGATCGCGGCGAGCTGATCGCGGCGGTCGCCGCACAGGTCTTCGGCTCCGTTCTCACCGATCTGCGGGCCGCGCGGGACGAGGAACCGAACGCCTGGGAGGCGTTCACCAGGCTCGTCACGCGTTCGGAGGACCTCCGGGTGACCTGGCACCTGGCGTTCCCGTCGGGCCGTGCGTGGACGATGGTGCACGCCGCGCCGGAGTCGCGCGACGTGCACCGCGACATGATGGCGGCCCTCGACGAACTCGTACGGGACGCCCAGGCCGAGGGCTCCATCCGGGCCGACGTCGGCCCGGGCGACGTGCTCATCCTCGTGTCCATCGTGCTCGGGACCCACCTGGCCTCGTCCGACCCCGCGGGGCAGGTGCGCTCGGAGCGCTCACTGCTACTGGCCCTGGACGGGCTGCGCGCCGTCCCTGGCAGCGTCCTGCCCGGGGCTCCGGTGTCGACGGAGGAGCTGGGCTGGTCGGTCGCGGAAGGCGACTTCGACAACGCGTGAGCTCTCCGGGCGGCGGCCGATGCGCCCCGCCCGGCCCGGCACGCCTCACCACCGCGCGACCGGACGGCCGGCTCCCCGCCCCGTCCGGTCGCTTCGGCGTACCCGCTGCTTGACACGTAGTGCGACGCGCCCCACACTGACTTCGTTGAAGGGATCGCTCGTTCCGTTGAACGGAGCAGTCTCCGGGTGAAGGTAGCCCGCTGCCGGTAACACCTGTCCTGTCCCGGCCCGCCCTTCCATCGAGGACAAGAATTGAGGGAGAAGAAGTGACCTTCGTGGTGACGCAGGCATGCGTCGACATCCAGGACAAGAGCTGCGTTCAGGTGTGCCCGGCCGACTGCATTTACGAGGGCGGCCGGATGATGTACATCAATCCGGACCAGTGCATCGACTGTGGCGCCTGCGAGGAGGTGTGCCCCGTCTCCGCGATTCGCTACGACGGCGACGTGACCGGCGCGGACGAGCAATTCGTGGACTTCAACGCGGAATTCTTCGAGGGCATGGACGTCAAGGGCGCCCGCAAGCTGGGCAAGATCGACCGCGACGTCGAGTTCGTCGCCGCGCTTCCGCGCAAGGCCGGCTGATGGGGCGCGCGCTCAAGGTCGCCGTCGTCGGGTCCGGTCCCGCCGGCGCGTTCTGCGCCGAGATCCTGGCGGACGAGGCAGGCCAGGACGTCTCCATCGACGTGTTCGAACGCCTGCCCACCCCGTTCGGGCTGGTCCGCTACGGCGTCGCACCCGACCACCAGAAGATCAAGTCGATCGTCGGCTCGCTGGGCGAGATCTTCGAGTCGCCCAAAGTGCGGTTCCTCGGCAATGTGACGGTCGGTTCGGACGTCACGGTCGAGGAGCTCCGGGCGCATTACGACGCGGTCGTGCTCGCGGTAGGGGCGCCGCTCGACCGCCCCCTGGGCGTGGAGGGCGAGGGCCTCCGCGGGGTCATCGCGGCGCGCAATTTCGTGTCCTGGTACAGCGGGCACCCCGACGCGACCTTTGACACCTCCCTTCTCGCGGCGGATCGCGCGGTCGTCGTCGGCGTCGGGAACGTCGCACTCGATGTGGCGCGCATGCTCGTCCGCACGCCGGACGAGCTGCGCCGCACCGATGTGCCGGCGCATGTCATCGAGGCATTGGCCGGCCATCGCGTGCGCGAGATCTGCGTCGTCGGGCGCCGCGGGCCGGAATTCGCCAAGTTCACGAACAAAGAGCTGCTGGAACTGGCGGAGGTCGAGGGCGCGGACGTCATCGTCGACCCCGCGGAACTGGTCCTTTCGGAGGAGCGGCAGGCCTACGTGGCGGGCAGGCCCCCGGTCAAGCGCCTGCTGGCCACGCTCCAGAAGATCGCGGACCGGAAGCCGCAGGGGCGATCACGCTCCATCCGCTTCCTGTTCGACAGGACGCCGGTGGGCTTCGTCGGCGAATCGTCGGTGGGCGTGATGCGCCTCGCCCGCACGTCGGACCCCACGATCGTCGAGGACCTCGGGGCCGGCCTGGTCCTGCCCGCCGTCGGCTACCGCAGCGTGCAGATCACCGGGGCGCCGTTCGACGACGGGATCGGCCGGATCCCGCATCGCGACTCGCGCGTGACGGACGGGGACGAGGTCGTCGACGGCCTCTATGTGGTCGGCTGGGTCAAGCGCGGGCCGAGCGGCGTGATCGGCACGAACCGGCTGTGCGCGAGCGAGACCGCGGCGGCCGTCCTGGCGGACGCCGCGGCCCTCCGCGCGCCGGAGGGCGGTGCGGGGCCGATCGACGATCTGCTGGAGTCCCGCGGCGTGCGGGTGGTGGACTGGAGCCGGTGGAGGGCGATCGAGACCGCCGAGCGCGAGCTCGGCGCGGCCTGCGGAAGAGAGCGGGTCAAGCTCTACGACCGCGCGGAGATGCTGGTGGCCGCCGGAATCGCCTGAGCGCGGCCTCGCGCGCGCCGCGCGCGGCGCGCCCCTTGGCGAGATGAGCCTCCCCGGGTCTGGAGAACGAGTGCCAGGCCCGGGGAGGCACGGTCATGTCCGCGAGATGGTCCGCGGAATGGGAAACGGCTCGGCCGAGGCCATTGGATGTTGTACCGGTCGCACGACCGAGCTGCCTCTCGATGTGCCTTCCGAGCCACGGCCCCGACGAGGACCGGCACATATCCGGAAGAATTTCTTCCGCTTGCAGCCCTGGTCGGAGCCCTGACGCCCGCGCGGTCATGGTGAATCGGCATAGGGTGGTCGCCTATTCTTCGACGAGCCTCCGATACGCATCTCCGGGCCGGTGTGAATGGCCGGCGAGTGACGAAGCGCCCATCGGATGGTCAAGGCATATGCCACGGATTCCTGCTACTGTTTGGTTCAAGAGAACTGCCATTCGGTTGTGGGGGATAGCCCTCGCCTGGCCTCCGGCTGGACGGACGTCCGCGCGGCGGTGCCGGTCGGCGTGGAGGAGGAGCAGAGGCGTGGAGACGCAGGCAAACGAGGTCGTCGCGGACGCTCCAGACCGCCAACGGCACCCCCTGGCCCGGGGGATCGAGATCATCACGCTGATGGTCGACAGCGGCAAGCAGACCTACGGGGTGCGGGAGCTCGCGAGCCGCCTCGGCGTCAGCGCCAGCACCGCGCACCGGCTCCTGGGCAATCTGGAAGACCTGGGCATGGTGGCCCGCACCCCCGCGGGCAGCTACCGGCTGGGCATGGAGTTCCTGCGGCTGGCCTGGACCACCAACACCCGCTTCCCGATCCGCGAGGCCGCCAACGACATCCTGGCCGGCCTGACCGAAAGCAGCGGCGAGTCGTCGTTCTTCGCCGTCTACAACGACCAGCGCCGGCAGTTGATGTTCGCGGTGTCCGTGGAGTCCCCGCATCCGCTGCGCTACACCGTTCCGCAGGGCGTCTGGCTTCCGCTGCACGCGGGCGCGAGCGGGCTGGCGATCCTGGCGTTCCTGCCGCCGGAGACCCAGACGGAGATCGTGCAGGCCGGTCTGGAAGCCCTCACCGAGCGGACCCTCGTCAACGCCGATCGGCTGGCCGAGCGGCTCGCCCAGATCCGCAGGGACGGCTGCGCCATCTCCCATGGAGAGCGGATCGACGGCGCGATCGCGGTCGCCGCCCCGGTGATGGGCCCCGCGGGCGTCGTCATCGGCGACGTCGGCATCACCATCCCCGAGACCCGGTTCAATGCCACCACCACCTCGGAGCTCACCGTCCTGGTGAAGCACTCCGCGGAACTCCTGACGCGCCGCTTCACCGGAGCCGAGGCCCATCTCGAAACGCGGTGACCGAACGCGTCCCACGACGGGCCTGAGCCCTCGGGACAGAGGACGAAGGCGTCCTCGGAAGCGAGCCGATCCGAGGATCGCTCGCTTCCGAGGACGCCTTTCGCGCTTGCCGAAGGGCCGGCGGCCGCGGACGGGTGTCAGCCCTCCGCGACGAGCGGGATCATGACGAGGGTCGTGAGGTCGAGGGTGTCGCTCATGCCCAGCCCGGCGGTGAACAGCCTGTCCAGCGCTTCGGTGGCCGAGCCCTCCACCTCGTAGATCGTGGTGTACCGGTGCGGGCCGTCGGGGGCGCTGTCGGCGGCCCGGTAACGGCGGGCGGCGACGAAGCCGGGAAGGGCGAGGATCTCGGGGATGTGGGTGCCCCAGTACCACTCCTTGAACTCCGCGTCCTTGCCTTCGACCGGGTTGGTCAGCGCGAGCAGGGCCTCGCGCTTCGGCTGGGATTCGGTCATCGCGGATCACTCTCCATGGATTCGGTGGTGAAGCCCCAGGGGACCCCGAGGCTGGTCGCCGCGTCGGTCACCAGGGCCGTGTCCGAGCGGTGCGCGATGCGCACGCCCTCGGCGTCGAGGTGCCTCGCGGCTCGGTCGAGATCGGCCACCTTCCACGTGATCGCGTGGTAGGCGTCCAGTGGGCCCGGCGCGGGCGCCGTGCCGGGGTCCGGTGCGGCCAGGTGGAAGACGGCGTCGGCGAGCGGCACGTACGGCCCGGAGACCCGGCGCAGGTCGTCGCGCCCGGTGCGGACGACCTCGCCGCCGAGCACGTCCACCAGGAGATCGGCCACGCGCTCCGGGCGGTGGGTCAGGACGGTGTGGTACGCGGCGTGCTCGATGCCGAGAGGGTCGGCGTCGTCCGCCTCCGGGAGCGTCCACCCCTCGGCCACCCTCGGATCGAGGGGGAAGGGGAACGTCTCGAAGAACCGGTACCGCAGGCCGGCGTCGTCCTCCAGGGTGTGGAACGGGGAGAAGCCGCCCGGCCACTCGTCGGCGTCGAGGAGGTCGCCGCGCGAGTCGACGAGCCGGAAGCCCTGGGCGCGCAGCTCCTTGTACAGCTCCTTGACCCCGTCGACGTACCAGCCGGTCGTCTTCAACCGCGGCGTGGCGACGTCCGGGTACCGCTGGACCCCGCCGGTGAGGTACAGCTTCGGGGCGAGGCTGTCGATGAGCACGTCGCCGATCGAGGTGAACGTCGAGTACCCGACGGAGTGGCCGGGCGCGGGCGGCTCCGGCATGACGACGGCGAAGTTGGTGCTCGGGCGGCCGAAGACCCGGGCGAAGAAGTCCTCGGCCTTCGCCAGGCTCGGCACGTGGATCGTGGGGTGGTGCAGCATCCGCACCCGGTACGGACGTTCGGTTCCGGTCACCGGCTCTCCTTCAGTGCTCTTCGGTCCGGCTTAAGCGCTAGGACGCGCTGACGGGCTCGGTCGCGGGGGCGAAGGCGCCGTTGTAGTCCTCGGTCGAGGTCATCTCACCGAGGATCTCGTGCAGCTTGCCGCGGCCGCCGGGGTTGAGGAGGAACTTGCGGACCTTGCCCTCGACGTTGGCGCCGTAGTAGTGGCTGTGCTCGGCGGAGAAGATCGACTGCGGGGCCAGCGTCTCGACCATGGTCATCCACTGGTCCTCCTGCGCGGCGGTCGGCTCGAACAGGTCGAAGCCGTGCTCGCGGGCGTGCACGAGGGTGCCGGTGATCCAGTCGACCTGGTCCTGGGAGTACCGCGGGTAGTTGCCGCCGCCGGCGCCGTGCGGACCGCCCGGGAAGAAGAAGTTCGGCAGCCGGTGGGCGCTGAAGCCGGCGAAGTCCGACGGCCCGTCCTCCCAGTCGGTGCTGAGGTCGAGGCCCTCACGGCCCTTGACGCCCATGCGGGTGAGCGCGCCGGTGCCGAAGTCGAAGCCGGTGGCGAAGACGATGATGTCGTACTCGCGGTGCTTCTCGGTGGTCTCGATGCCGGTGGCGTCGACCCGCACGAACGGGGTCTCCTTCAGCGAGATGAGGGAGGCGTTCGGCTTGTTGAAGGACTCGAAGTAGTCCGTGACGAACGGCGGGCGCTTGGCGCCGAAGAGGTGGTCCTTCGGGATCAGCCGCTCGGCGGTCACCGGGTCCTTGACGATCGCCCGGATCTTGCCCGCGAGGAAGTCGCAGAACTCGAGGTTGACCTCGCGGTTCGTCGTCATGTCGTAGTAGTTCGACGTGAGCTTGGCGAAGCCGGGGCTCTTCCAGATCTTCTCGTAGAAGGCCTGGCGCTCCTCGGGGGAGTCCGCGGTGGAGAACTTTCCGGCGGGCTCGTGCATGAAGCCGGTCGGCGAGGTGGTGAGGATCTTGACGACGTCGTCCCAGTTGTCGCTGAGCCACGCCTGGCGCTCGTCGGTGAGCGGCTTGTTGTTGAGCGGGGTGGTCCAGGTGGGGGTGCGCTGGTAGAGGTCGACCTGGGCGACGGTGTCCACGATCGCGGGCAGCAGCTGGGCGCCGCTCGGGCCGTTGCCGATGATGGCGACGCGCTTGCCCGCGAAGTCGACGGGGGTGTGCGGCCACGCGCCGGTGTGGTGGGCCTGCCCCTGGAAGTCGGCGAGGCCGTCGATGTCGGGGTAGTTCGGGACGGACAGGCCGCCGGTCGCGGAGATGATCCAGCGGGCCCGGACGACGGAGCCCTTCGCGGTCCTCACCGTCCACACGTGCGCGGTCTCGTCGAAGTCGGCGGAGACGACCTTCTCACCCGTCCGGATGTGCTGCCGCAGGTCGAAGCGGTCCACGACGTGGTTGAGGTAGCTCTCGATCTCAGGCTGGGTCGCGAACTCCTCCTTCCAGCGCCACTCGTCGAAGAGCTCCTTGGAGAAGATGTACGCGTAGGTGTAGCTCTCTGAGTCGAACCGCGCGGACGGGTAGCGGTTCCAGTACCAGACACCGCCGACGCCGTCTCCCGCCTCCAGCGTCTGCGCGGAGAAGCCGGCGTCGAGCGCGCGGTAGAGCGCGTAGATGCCGACCACGCCGGCACCGATCACCAGAACTTCGACGTCGACGTCGTGGTCGTGCTGTCCAGCCATCTTGATCATTCCTCCTCAGTGCCTGCCGTCCTGACGGCAGGGCGTTATCTAAGCACAAGTGCTGAAAAAAGCCAATGCTTACCGGATTTAGCTGGTCAGACCGGCTCTATGGGCATTGATACTTATGAGCACATGTGATTAGATCCAGCGGCTATCACCTTGGAGGAGCATGATGAGCAGCACCCCTGACTTCCGATTCGACGGACGCGTCGCCGTAGTGACCGGCGCGGGACGCGGCCTCGGCCGCGCGCACGCGCTGCTGCTCGCCGAACGCGGCGCGAAGGTCGTCGTCAACGACCTGGGCGGGACCAAGGAGGGCGAGGGCAGCGACAGGGGGCCGGCCAACGACGTCGTCGCCGAGATCACCGCCAAGGGCGGCACCGCCGTCGCCGACACCAGCGACGTGGGCTCGGAGCAGGGCTGCCACGCTCTCGTGGACACCGCGGTCGCCGAGTTCGGGCGGGTCGACATCATCGTGAACAACGCGGGCATCTCCCGCTTCGCCACGTTCCCGGAGGCCGACGCCGACAATCTCGAGCGCACCCTCGACGTGCACCTGCGCGGCACCTGGCACACCACCCGCGCCGCTTGGCCGCACATGGTGAAGCAGGGCTACGGCCGCGTGATCACCACGACGTCCACCGGCATGTTCGGGCTCCCCGACAACCTCGCGTACGCGACGGCCAAGGGCGCCCTCATCGGGTTCACCCGGAGCCTCGCGATGGAGGCCGCCAAGCACGGCATCCTCGTCAACTGCCTCGCGCCGAACGCGATCACCCGCCCGAGCACGTCGGCGGCGAAGCCGAACATCACCACGACCCCGCAGGACGAGGCTCAGCTCCAGGCGATGCGCACCGAGCTGGTCGCGCCGATGATGGCCTACCTCGCGCACGAGGACTGCCAGGTCAACGGCGAGATCCTCGTCGCCGGCGCCCGTCGCTTCGCCCGCTGGTTCCTCGCCGTCACCCCCGGCCACGCCACCGAGGGCGACCCGACCATCGAGGACATCGCCGAGCACTGGGCCGAGATCAACGACCAGACCGGCTACTACATCCCGGAGAACCTCTACGACTGGGCGGGCCGCTTCATGCGCCCGTAGCGTCCCGGACGGCTGCGCAGGGCGTCACCGGGCACTTCGGTGACGCCTTTTCGCGCGCCCGGGATCGGACTCGGTCGAGGAGACCGTTCCGGCGAGCTTCCACGGCCCGTCCGGGCCGTCGCGGTACTCGACCCGGAACGGCTTCGTGCGGAAAGGCCCATCAAGACCGTCAGTCGGGCGCGGCCCGGGGGTCGGTCGGGGTGAGCTGGAGGATGGGGATGGCGCGGCCCGCGCGGGCGGCCTGCTCGCGGTAGACGGCGTAGACGGGGAAGACCTGGTCGGCGAGTTCCCAGAGCCGTTCGCGTGCCGCCTCGTCCCGGACGACCTGGGCGCGGAACGGCAGGCCGTTGAACAGGACGCCGGGGTGGGCGCGGGCGTTGTGGCACCAGGCGGGGTCGGTCGGCGCGCCCGCGAACGAGGCGACGACGGTGATCCGGTCGCCGTCGTGGAAGTAGATGACGGTGTTCCGGCGGACCGCGCCGGTGCGGGCGCCCCGGGTCTGCAGGAGGCCCGTCGGGAGCAGGAGTCCCAGGCCGAGGCGGTTGCGGGTCAGCCTCATCAACGCGACGTCGGCCTTCCACATGCCCCTTCGGGCGAAGAGCCATCGCGCGGCCCGGCCGCCGAGAAGCCTCACGTAGACCCGGTAGAGCACGCCGCGCGGGACTCGCGGGTCGACGTGCGGAACGGCGTCGCGCGCTGCCATGGGGCCTCCCGGAGCGAGGAGCATGGGTCCTGTGCGAAGGGTAGGCCCGCCTTCTGGCGGGCCCCTTGGGCCCCCGCCGCGGGGCTCGGCTCCCGCCGGGGTCAGTCGGGCTTGCCCGCTCGCGGGTCGCGCTCGGCGACCGGGGCGGCGAGGCCGGCGCTGAGGTACATGACGAGGTCCTCGATGAGGACGTCGATGTCGGCGGGCAGGTGGGCGCGCTTGCGCTGGGAGGTCTGGTAGCGGGCCAGGGCGTGGACGGCGCTCGTGAGGGTCACCCACCAGCGCTCTTCCAGCACGGCCTCGGGGACCTGCGGTGCGAGGCGGCCGAGCAGGCTACGCAAGGTGATCACCGAGCCGCCGGTGTGCACGTCGCCGAGGCTCTCGTAGCCGCCCTCCTCGGTGATGTAGAGGGAGAGGAAGGAAAGGTAGTTGTTGTCCGGCTGGATGTGGATGGCCAGCGGGCGGACGAAGGCGCTGACGACGTCCTGGAGCGTGGGCACGGTGCCGCCGAGCAGGAGGTCGGTGACCGTCTCGGTGCGGTGGTCCTCGCTCTGGGCGCCGCGGAACTCCATGATCGCCTTGACGATCTCCTCGCGTTCGCCGAAGTGGTACTGCACGGCGGCGTGGTTGCGCTGGCCGGCGGCGAGGCCTATGTCGCGCAGCGGCACCGCGGAGATGCCGCGCTCGGCGAAGAGCCGCTCGGCCGCCAGGAGGATCGCCTGCCGGGTCGCCTCACCGCGGTTGTTCTTGCGCTCTCCGCCGGTCCGGGCGCTGCTGCGCCGCACGGACCGCTCAGGGGAGGGTGGGGACATGATCCATCAATCTACCAGGACGGCGGGGGAGGCAGAGGGTGCGATGGACGAGGGCCCGGCCGCCCGGACCGGCGCGGCCGGGGCAAGCCGGACCCTCGTCGCATCGCCGCTTTCAGGGGGTGCGCCGGTGGCCTTCGGGGAATCCCGTCATGCCCGCGTCGAGCTCCAGGCCGAGCACGTTGAACGCGGTGCAGTGCATGTCGTAGGTGCCCACGGTGAACACGAAGTCGAGGAGCTGCGCCCGGGAGAACTGCGCCTCCAGCTCACTCCAGGTGGCGTCCGCGATGTTCTTGGCGCCGTACTGCTCGTCGACGGCCCGGACGATCGCGGCGTCCGGCGCGGACCACTCGGCCGCGTCGGGGCCCTCGGACAGCGCGTCGATCTCGGCGTCGGTGAGGTACCCGCCCGCGCGGCTCATCCGCACGTGCTGCGCCCACTCGTACTCGCCGAACCCGAGCCAGGTCGTCCGGATGATCGCCATCTCGCGCACCCGGTCGGAGAGCGTGGAGTGGCGCAGGTGGTTGGAGAAGGGCATCCAGCCGCGGATGAAGTCGGGATGCCAGGCGTAGATGCCCAGGATGTTGGACTGCGGCCGGGTCGCCGGACCGGGCGCGGCGGCCTGGCCGCCGGGCACGTGGGCGCGGAGCACGGAGAAGGCCTCGTCGACCTCCTCGGTCCAGTCGTCGACGGGACGGGGCGGGATACGCCGCTGGTTCATGTGATCACCCAATGAAGGAACCGCCGTTGACACTGATGGTCTGGCCGGTCACGTAGGAGGCCTCGTCGGAGGCGAGGTAGGCGACCGCGGCGGCGATGTCCGCGCCGGTCCCCATCCGCCCGACGGGGATGTACTTGGCCATGTCCTCGGCCGACGGCATGGCGCCCGCTGCGCGCTTCTTCTGCACGCTCGGGGTGTCGATCGAGGAGGGGGCGACGGTGTTGACGGTGACGCCCGTCTTGGCGAACTCGACGGCGAGGGCCTTGGTCAGGGCCATCTGGCCGCCCTTGGACGCCGCGTAGTGGGCCATCCGCGGGGCGCCGCGCTGCGCGCTGGAGGAGGAGATCAGCACGACCCGCCCCCAGCCCGCCTCGACGAGATCGGGGAGCGCGGACTGGACGACGTTGAACGTCCCGGTCAGGTTGATCGCCAGCGTGGCGTTCCACTGCTCCAGCGTCATGTCGAGGAAGGACTGCTGCAGGGCGACGGCGGCGTTGGCCACGACGGCGGCCGGCGGCCCGAGTTCGGCGCGGGCCTCGGCGAGCGCCGCGTCGACCGCCGCGCGGTCGCTGACGTCGGCGCGGTAGCCGCGGGCGACCCCGCCGGCCGCCTCGATCGACTTGGCGGCCTGCTCGGCGGCTCCGTCGACGACGTCGAGGATGGCGACCTTGAACCCGTCCTGCGCGAGGCGCTCGGAGATCGCCAGGCCGATGCCCGCGGCTCCTCCGGTGACGACGGCGACGCGGCCTGCGCTCGTCATCGGCCACCTCGCGGAACGGGCGGGAAGGTGTGCGCCTTGGTCATCGAGATACGTCCCCAATCTTTCCCTAGCTTGCCTCGAACAACGAAACGTGTGTTCTGTTGTTGAGGATCTGCCCAGAATGGCGTGACACAGAGTGAGATGTCAAGCTCTCGTAGGTGGGGGATCCGGGCGTCCGCGCAGTACTTCGTTGACACTGGGGCGACGGGTGGCCAGAATGGGAATGTTGCGTTATATGGACCGCCTGTTCTCTTTAAGAGAAGTCGCATGGCGCGCGCCCCCATCAACCCAGACCCCGAAGGACCCGGACGATGACCGAAGCCGCTGCCCACCGCCACGTAGTCATCGTCGGCGCGTCGCTCGCCGGGACGAGGACCGCGCAGAGCCTTCGGACCCTCGGCCACACCGGCCCCATCACCCTCATCGGGGCGGAGGCCGAGCTGCCCTACGACCGCCCGCCGCTGTCGAAGAGCCTGCTCAAGGGGGAGTGGTCGCAGGCGTCGGTCGACGAGATCCGGCTGGCCGGCCCCGCCGAGTTCGCCGAACTGGCGGTCGAACTCCGGCTCGGCGCCGCCGCGGTCGGCCTCGACACCGCGGCCCGGTCCGTGCGCCTCGGCGACGGCACGACCGTGCCCTACGACGTGCTGGTGATCGCCACCGGGGCCGCCGCCCGCCCGTCCCCGTGGCTTCCGGAGGGCGTCCACCAGCTGCGGACCCTGGACGACGCGCGGTCGATCGCCGCGCGGCTCGCGCTCGGGGAGCCCGTCGTCGTGGTCGGCGGCGGCTTCATCGGGACCGAGATCGCCGCCGCCGCGCGCGGATACGGCTGCGCCGTCACGATCGTCGACCCGGTGCCGGAGCCGATGGCGCGGCTCGTCGGACCGGAGATCGCGGGCGGCCTGGTCGACCTGCACCGCCGCAACGGCACCGAGACCCGGTTCGGCGCCGGCGTCGTGGGGATCGAGGGCACGCCGGGGGAGCTGACCGTCGAACTCGACAACGGCGAGCGCCTCCCGGCCTCCACGGTGGTCGTCGGCATCGGTTCCGTCCCCTCGACGGGCTGGCTCGCCGGCTCGGGCCTGAACCTCGACAACGGCGTCGCCACGGACGGCTTCCTCCGCGCCCTCGGCGCCGACGACGTCTATGCGGTCGGCGACGTCGCCCACTGGCCCCACCCGGGCCGCGGCCACGGCGTCCGCGCCGAGCACTGGACCAACGCCAGCGACCAGGCGCGCTACGTCGCCGAGGCCATCACCAAGGGCCTTCAGGACGCCTACGAGCCCACCGACTACGTGTGGTCCGACCAGTACGACTGGAAGGTCAACGCCTTCGGCCGCCGCGACCCCGAAGGCACCTCCCTCGTCATAGGCGACCTCGCGGAGAACGGCAAGGTGGCCGTCATCCACGCCACCGCCACCGGCGCCGCCTGCGGGGCCGTCACCGTCAACTGGGTCCGCGCCCTCAACCAGGCCCGCCGCCTCCTCCCCGCGGCCACCCCGGCCCAGGACATCGCCAACGCCATCCAGAAACTCCTCTGACCGACACCCCCTTGTCCCGGGGCCGCTCCTAGAAGTGCCCCGGGCCGCCGATCCCGCGCGTCCGCCGGGCTTCCCGCCTCCTGAGGCGGTATCCCTTGGCCATGGGGAACACGGCCACCGCACAGAGGGCCGCCTGGGAGGATCTGCCATCGCCGCTTCGTGAAGCGGTCGCCGCGACCGGAGTTCCCCGCGACGCGGTCACCTCATACGCGGTGGCGTTCGCGGGCTACTGTGCCCGCTGCCCCGCCCCGCCCGCCGTCCCGAATCTGCGCCCCTACCAGGCGAGGGCCGCCGCCGCGGCCCTCCACTGGGTGCGGCACCGCACCGGGTGGTGACGGGGGGGCTCCAGTAGGCCTCACCGGCCCCAGGGGGAGGGCGGCACCCGGCCGCTTCTGCTCAACGGCGGGTGGTGAGGAAGTCCAGGATGGTGTGGTTGAGGGTGGGGGCGTCCGTGTAGGGGATGGCGTGGTGGGTGAGGGAGGGGAGGACGCGAGTGCGGGCGCCGGGGAGGAGGCGGGTGGAGGCGGCTGCGACGCGGCGGGCGTCGTGGGCCCGGCCGCGTCCGGCGAGGAGGACGAGGGCGGGGACGGCGAGGGAGCGCAGTTCGCGGCGGGTGAAGCGGCGGGCGGGGACGATCCGGGTGCCGGGGAACTCCGCCGCGAGGCCGTAGAGCCGCACCCACGCGGGTTCGAGGGGGACGCCGCCCGTCTCCCACGCCAGGAACTCCTCGGCGCGGCGGGCGGTCGGGCGCAGCAGCAGCGGGAGCGCGCGCAGTAGGTAGCCGGCCCGGAAGCCGGCGAGGCACTGGGTGGGGTCGAGCAGGACGAGCGAGCGCACCCGTTCCGGGCTGCGCAGCGCGTACGCCAGGGCGATCCAGCCCCCGTAGGAGTGGCCGCAGAGGTCGGCGCGGCGCAGGCCGAGGCCGGTGAGGACGGTGTCGAGCCAGCCGAGGAGGTCGGCCGCGGTACGCGGGCGGCCCGCGCCGGGCGTGCTCCGGCCCGGCTCACCGATCCGGTCGACGGCGTAGACGCGGCGGGTCCGTCCGAGTTCCGCCGCGTTCGCGAACCAGACGGCCGAGGTGGCGCCGCCGCCGTGCAGCAGCACGAGCGGTTCGCCGTCGGGCGGGCCGCAGACGGCGACCCGCGTCGTGCCGTGGTCGGATTCGACCTCGACGGTCTCCACGGGCGTTCCCCACAGGCCCAGCACGGCGTCGTACGCCGCGCGGAAGCGGGCCGGGTCGTCGGCCACGAATTCTCCTCCGATATCTCGCCTGCCAAGTATCTCGCTCAACGAGATAATATGCGCGGGACACCGGAAGGGGTAGGCATGGGCGATGCTGAACGCGGGATGCCGGTCGTGCACGGGCTGCGGGCCGTCACCGTCGACCTGCACCTGCTCGGGGCCGCGTTCGCGCACCGCCACGGCCTCCATCCGACCGACCTGCGCGCGCTGATCGCCCTGCTCGACGCCGCGCGCTCGGGCGCCCCCGCGACCCCGGGCCGACTCGGCGCCGCGCTGGGCCTGAACTCGGCGGGCACGACCGCCCTCCTCGACCGGCTGGAGCGCCTCGGCCACATCCGCCGCGCGCGCGACCCCCGGGACCGCCGCCGCGTCCTCATCGAGGTCACCGGGCAGGCCACCGCCCTCGGCGAGGACTTCTTCGCCCCCGTGATCTCCGACGCCCTGACCGCGCTGGCCGCCTACTCCGACGCCGATCTCGCCGTCGTCCTCCGCTTCCTCACCGACATCCAGGCCGTCGCCGACGCCCACCGCCCCGAGTAGCGCACGTCCCGCGACCGCGGGGTACCGGGTCCGGACGGCCGGTGCCCTGCGGCCCTCGCCGCTCAGGGGCGGTGGTGCAGGGGGAGACGGAGGACTAGGCGGGCTCCGGGGACGCCGTCGGCGCGGTCGGTGGCGAGCAGGGTTCCGCCGTGGGCTTCGGCGATCTGGCGGGAGATCGGCAGGCCCAGGCCGCTGCCGCCCGGGTCGGCGGCGCGGGCGTCGGGACGGCGGAAGAAACGGTCGAAGACCTTCTCCCGGTCGGCGGCGGGGATGCCGGGGCCGTTGTCGATGACCTCCAGCACGGCGTGCCCGTCATCGGTGGTGAGGCGCACGTCGATGTGGGAGCGGGTGTGGCGTTCGGCGTTGGCCAGCAGGTTGTCCACCAGGCGGGTGAGGCGGATCTCCGAGGTGTCCACCACGATGCCGGGTGTCAGGTAGGTGGTGGTCGTGGTGGCGGGGTCGCGATGGGCGATCTCGGTGCGCAGCAGGCGGGCGAGGTCGATCGGCTCGGTCGCCGCGGGCGCGCCGGACTCCAGACGGCCCAGCTCCAGGAGGTCGCTGATGATGTCGCCGAGCCGTTCGGCGTCGTGCAGGGCGGCCTGGAGGATCTCGTGGGGGTCGCAGTCGGGGTCGGCGAGGGCGTCTTCCAGCCTGGTCCGCAGGCCGGTGAGGGGGCTGCGCAGGTCATGGGAGGTGTCGGCGACCGCCTGGCGCTGATGCCGCACCATCTCCTGCAGCCCTTCGGCGAGGTGGCGGTGGTGGGCCTCGGCGTTGCGCAGCCGCTGGTTGAGCTCCTGCAACTGCCCGGTCTGGGCGAACAGCTGCGCCTCGACCGCGGCCGCGTGCGACAGTCCGGCACGGGAGAACTCCGACCTGCCCCGCCCGTGCATCGAGTCGACGAAGGAGGTCACCTCCTGCAGCCGCACGACCAGGCCGCAGATCTCACCGTCGCGGTTCCTCACCGGGCAGTTGGCCGAGGTCCAGTACCTCTCCTCGAACGTCCCTCCCGCGCCCGCCGTCTCGATGTCGTAGCGCTGCATCAGCGTGATCTCGGCCCCGCACTCCCCGCCGGCCACCGCCCGCTCCATCGACTCCTTGAGCGCCTGCTTGCCGTGCTGCCAGGTCCTACTCGGGAACACCTCGAAGGCGGGACGGCCGACGCACTGCTCGCGCGACCGGCCGAACAACTCCTCATGGGCCCGGTTCACCGCGACGAACCGCAGATCCGTCGACAGCACCGCCAGTGCGACCGGAGCGGCATCGAACACGTCGAAGAAGTCCATCTCGTCCATCACGACCCCCGGGCATCACCGCCGCGATTTCTGGGGACCCGGGCTCCGGCGCGGCGTTCCAGCGGCATGTGCGGGGCCCCGAAGATCGACCATCGCATGAACAACTCTCCCTGGAAGTTCCCGTGTTCAGGCCCGCGAACGCCCAGGCGGCGGCACCGCCATGGCAAAAACCGCCCCGCCCCGGGGAACCTCGCCGTGGCTTCGGGAACCAGGGCCTGCGCACCGGTCACAGCCGGGTGGCCGCGCGATCTCAGGACCAACGGGGCCGGCCCGACGGGGCCCGGCCGGTGCGTTCTTCGAGGACGACGGCGTCATCCCGTGGTGACCCCCGACCTGTCGTGATCAGGCCGGCGGCCGGGCGTGCGCAGGGCGGCGAGGGCGTCGCGGGCGACGGACATGAGGGCGTCGAGGGCGTCCCGGGTGCCGACGAGGTCCGTGATGTGGGCGTCGAGCTTCGCGCGCTCCTGTTCCATCCGGTCCAGGGCGGCCACGGAGTGGTCCTCGCTGGGAGCGTCGACGCAGGGCAGCAGCTCGGCGATGGTGCGGCTGGACAGTCCCGCCGCGTACAGGCGCTGGAGGAACAGCACCCGTTCCACCGCGGGGCCGGCGTAGCGGCGCTGGCCGCTGGTGGTGCGGGTGCTGTGCAGCAGGCCCTGCTCCTCGTAGTAGCGCAGCGACCTGACACTCACCCCGGTGCGGTCCGCGAGCTCACCGATCCGCATGGCGTCCTCCCGTCGAACAATCGAAAGATCTCGGTCACATAGCTTGCATCTGACGTCAATGTGAGGTTTTAGCGTAGCCGAAGGACGGGCTCGCGAGCAGGGTCCGCGACTTCGAACGAAGGGCTTCGCATGACCACGACCACCGCACCGAGCACGCTGCTCACCGGATACCGCCTCGGCGGGCTGACGCTGCCCAACCGGGTGGTGATGGCCCCGATGACGCGGGCGCGCGCCGCCGCCGGAGGACTGGCGACCGCGTCGATGGCCGCCTACTACGCCCAGCGCGCCACCGCCGGGCTGATCGTCAGCGAAGGGGTCCAGCCGAGCCTGATCGGCCAGTCGAGCCCGGGCACCCCCGGCCTGCACACCGACGCGCAGACGGACTCGTGGCGCCAGGTGACCGCCGCCGTGCACGCCAACGGCGGCCGGATCTTCGCCCAGCTGATGCACGGAGGCCGGGTCTCGCATCCGGACACCACGGGAGCGCAGCCGGTCGGGCCCTCGGCCGTGCCCGCCGTCGGCGCCGTGTTCACCCCGGCAGGTCCGCGGCCCGCGCCGGTGCCGCGGGCGCTGGAGACCCACGAGGTGCCCGAACACGCAGGCTCCTATGCGGACGCCGCCCGCCGCGCGGTCGACGCGGGCTTCGACGGGGTGGAACTGCACGGCGCGAACGGCTACCTGATCTCGCAGTTCCTCTCGTCCAACGCCAACCTGCGCACCGATCGCTACGGCGGCTCGGTGCGAAACCGGATCCGGTTCGCCGTCGAGGCCGCGACCGCCACCGCCGAGGCCGTCGGCGCCTCCAGGACCGGGATCCGCCTCTCGCCCGGCGCGGCCTTCTGGGGCGTGGCGGAGGACGACGTCCTCGGCCTCTACACCGCCTTGCTCGGCGAGCTCGCCCGCCTCGGACTCGCCTACGTCCACCTGGAGGCGACGGTGGACGAGCCTTCCCTGCTCGCCCTGCGCCGGGCCTGGCCGGGCACGCTCATCATGAACCCGGTGATGCCGATGGGCGCGGCGCAGACCGACCTCGCCGCGGCGGAGCACTGGCTCGGCCTCGGCGCCGAGCTGATCAGCTTCGGCCGCGCCTATCTCGCCAATCCCGACCTCGTCGAGCGCCTGCGCACCGGCGCCCCGATCGCCCCGGCCGACGAGGCCACCTTCTACCAGGGCGGCGACGAGG
Source organism: Actinocorallia herbida (assembly GCF_003751225.1). Lineage (NCBI taxonomy): Bacteria > Bacillati > Actinomycetota > Actinomycetes > Streptosporangiales > Thermomonosporaceae > Actinocorallia > Actinocorallia herbida. The sequence goes on along the minus strand of NZ_RJKE01000001.1, from coordinate 5,465,865 downwards.
GCTACCTGACCTACCGGCCCTACGAGCGCACGGCCGCCACCCTCGCTCGGTGAAGGTGCGGCACCGTACCGGGCGGTGACGGCGACGTGCGAAGGGCCCGGTCCGCTGGATGGTCGGACCGGGCCCCGAAGATCCGGAGACGTGCGGCGGGTTACGCGACGCGTTCCTTCTGGGGGGTCGCGATGACGACGCGGTCGGCGATCAAGGACTCCAGCTCCGCTTCGGGGATGCCGAGTTCGCCGACGAGGATGTCGAAGGTGTCGCCGCCGAGGGCCGGGGGGTAGGTCGGCGGGACGTCTTCGGTGTCGACGAAGCGGATGGGGGTCGCGACGTTCTCGAAGGAGGCCTCGTCGCTCTCGACGAGGACCATGCTGCCGTCCTTGGCGGCCCGGGCGTCGGTGAGCGCTTCGAGGACGTTCTTCACCGAGGCGACGGGAACGGATGCCTCGGCCAGCAGGTCGATCCATTCGGCGGCGGGGCGCTCGGCGAACCGCGCCTCCAGGATCTCCCAGAGCGCCTCCTTGTTCCTGAGCCGGCTCGCGGCGTCCAGGAAGCGCTCGTCACCGACCAGTTCGCCGACGCCCAGGACGCGGCAGAGGCCCTCCCACATCCGCGGCGTGTTCGCGGTGACCACGAACTCCCGCCCGTCGCCGCCCCGGAAGGAGCGGTAGGTGGCGATCGAGTCGTGGCCGGCCCCCTGCGGGCCCGGGGCAACACCCTTGAGCGAGGTGTAAAGGGCCTGGTAGGACAGCATGGAGAGCTGGCCGCGGAGCATCGAGACGTCGATGATCCTGCCCCGGCCCGTCTTGTGGCGGGCGTCGAGGGCGGCGAGGAGGCCGATCACGGCGTACAGGCCCGCCACGACGTCGCCCGCCGGGATCCCGAGCCGGGCGGCCGGGGATCCGGGATGGCCGTTGAGGCTCATCACCCCGCTGAGCGCCTGCACGATCATGTCGTAGGCCGGCCGGTCGCGCAGCGGCCCGTCCTGTCCGAAGCCGCTGATGGAGGCCCAGATGAGCGCGGGCTGCTCCGCGGTGATCGTCTTCGGATCGATGCCGAGGCGCGCGGTGACCCCCGGCCGGAAGTTCTCGATGACCACGTCGACGCGGGAGATCAGGCGCTTCAGCACCTCGAGGCCCCGTGGCGACTTCAGGTTGATCGCAACGCTTCGCTTGTTGCGATTGTTGGCGAGGAAGTAGGCGGTCTCCCCGAGCACCGTCGGCCCGACGATCGCCCGGCTCGAATCGCCGTCGAGGGATTCGACCTTGATGATCTCCGCGCCCAGGTCCCCCAGCAGCTGGGTCGCCGAAGGCCCGGAGAGAAAGGTGGTGAGATCGAGGACGCGCAGGCCTTCCAGCGGCGGGCGCTCGATGATCGTGGTCATGCCGCCTCGAAGATGTGGATCGTGCACGCGCCGTGGTCCAGTCCGGCGGTGCCGCCGCCGGTGACGTGCGTCAGGGCCCAGCGCGCGTCCGTGACCTGCCGCGCGCCGGCCTGGCCGGTGAGCTGCCAGAACGCCTCGGCGACCTGGGCGACGCCGCTCGCGCCGACCGGGTGGCCCTTGGCGAGGAGGCCGCCGCTCGGGTTCACCACGACATCGCCGCCGAAGGTCGTCCTGCCGTCGCGCAGGAGCGCCACCGCGCTCTGCTTCTCCGTCAGGCCGAGCGCCTCGTAGTAGACGAGTTCGGCGATCGAGAACGCGTCATGCGTCTCGATCATGTCCAGCTCGCCGGGACCGATCCCGGCCTGCGCGTAGGCGTCGTGCGCCGACTCGTAGGTGATCTCCGGCTTCGTCATGTCCCGGTACCCCTCGGCGACCTGGCCCGAGTGCAGGACCGACGCCGCGACCCGCATGCCGCGCGGAGTGCCCAGGCGGTTCCTGGCGCGCTCGGAGGCCAGCACGATGACGGCGGCGCCGTCCCCGGTCGGGCAGCACATGAGCAGGGTCAGGGGATCGGCGATGGACCGCGCCGCGAGGACCTCCTCGACGGTGACTTCCTTGCGGAACTGCGCGAAGGGGTTCAGCGCGCCGTGCCTGCGCGCCTTCACGCTGACCAGCGCGAGGTCCTCGACCGTCGCCTCGGTGTCGTGCAGGTAGCGGGTCGCGCGCATCGCGTAGACGGCCGGCATGACGATGCCCTGCTTGACCTCGCGGTCCTCGGGGGACAGCGGCAGGGTGCCTCCGCCGAACTGCGTCAGCTTCTCGACGCCGATGACGACGGCGACGTCGATGAGGCCCTGGCCGATGGCCATCCACGCCTCGTGCAGCGCGGTCGCGCCGCCCGAGCAGGCGTTGTCGATGTTGACGGTGGGGACGGTGCCGAGGCCGATCTCCTTGGTGATCCGCTGGCCCGTCATCATGCCGCCGTAGGCGTGGCCGACGTAGACGGCGTCGACGTCGGACTTCTGGACGCCGGCGCTCTGGAGGGCGTCGATGAGCGGCGACACCGCGAGACCCACGTAGGAGGAGGTCCGGTGCTTGCCGAAGGGGATCATCGCCGCCGAGACGACGTACACGTTCTCAGTCATGGGGGTCTTCCTTGATCAGTCGTCGGCGGCGGGGGCGAAGAACCAGCCGTCGCCGTCGACCCCGAGGGCGACGCGGACGTCGGGCTGGAGGGGCGCGCCGTCCTCGCGGAGATCGGCGAGCGTGCGCACGCCGTCGTCGAGGTCCACGTAGCCGATCGGGCGGACGTCGGTGCCGCCGACGTGGAGCCGGGTGAAGGAGTACAGGACCCCGGTCGCCGGGAGCGCGATGCGCGAGACGTCACGGCTGACGCACGTGCTGCACGCGACCCGGGTGCCGATCATCGTCTGGCCGCACTGCGCGCACAGTGTCCCGACGAGGCGCGGGCCTTCGGGGAAGTCGCCGAGGAGGCTGTCGCTCTCCAGGTCGGCGATGGGCGCGGAGATCTGCGCCTCGGGTTGGACGGTCATGCCGCTCCTTCGTGTCTTCTATTCGGGGGCGACGCGCTCGATGGACCGGGTCGGGCACACGGTGATGGCCATCTTGATCTTCTCGTCGCTGTCGCCGTGCGGATCCGTGACGACCGCGATGTCGGAGTCATCGAGGTCGAAGGTGTTGGGTGCGTAGAAGGTGCACTGCCCGGAGCCCATGCACCGGTCGCGGTCGACCGTGATCTCGGCTGCCATCAGTTGCCCTCCCGCTCGGTGTAGGTGAGGTGGAGGGTGTTGTGGCCGCGGAACTTGTAGCTGGGCATGACGTCCCAGCGGCGGTCGCCGGCCGGGCCGTGGTGCTCCTCGGACAGCTCGATGCGCTCGGTGCGCTCCAGCAGCCGCCGGAGGGAGAACACCGCTTCCGCGCGGGCGAGCGGGGCGCCGGGGCAGGTGTGGATGCCGCGGCCGAACGCGAGGTGCTGCCGGGCGTTAGCGCGATTGACGTCGAACTCGGCCGGGTTGTCGAAGACCCGCGCGTCGCGGCCCGCCGCGCCGTGCAGGAGCATGACGACGGTGCCGGGCGCCAGGTCGAGACCGCCGATGCTGGTCGCGACCTTGGTGAGGCGGAACGAGCCCCGGATCGGGGCCTCGATCCGCAGGACCTCCTCGATGAACTTCGGGATCAGCGCCGTGTTCTCGCGCAGCAGGTCCTGGAGCGGCTGGTCCTCGGCGAGCCGGGCGAGGGAGATGCCGAGCAGCTGGACCGTCGTCTCGTTGCCGGCCGCGAAGAGGTTCGAGGCGATCCGGGCGACGTCGATCGGCTCGGGGAGCGTGCCGTCGGGGAAGGTGGCCAGCGCCATCCCGGTGAGGATGTCTTCGGTGGGGTTCGCGCGCCGCTCCTCGATCTTCTCGATGAAGTAGCCGTACAGCCGCTCGAGGGTGTTGTGGTGGGAGGTCTGCAGCTTCAGGTTCCCGAGGACCGGTCCCTTGGTGGCCAGCAGTTCGATCAGCATCGGGTGGTCGCTCTCGGGCACCCCGAGCAGGTCGGCGACCGCGAGGATGGCGTACCGCTTCGCGTATCCCCAGATGAACTCGCTCTGCCCCGCGGGCAGGAGCTCGTCGAGGAAGCGGTCCGCGGTGACCTTGAGGAACTCCTCGTTCTCCTTGAGCCGCTTGGGCGTGATCAGGCCCATCAGCAGCGCCCGGTGATCGGTGTGCATCGGCGGGTCGAACGTCACGATCTGGTCGTTCTGCGGGAAGTGCTCCCGGTACTGCTCGAGGAGCTCCGTCAGATCGTCGCCGACGAGCTCGAACGGGAGGTCCAGGACGGGCCCGCCGGTCCGGTTGATCGAGGAGTAGATCTCCGGGTGGTGGTAGACCTTCAGCGCCTCCTCGTACCCGGTGACGATCACGACGCCGTACTTCGACTCGCGCCACACCGGGTGGTTGGCGGTCATGTGATCGAAGTAGGGCGCCGTGTTCTCGGCGACCTCGGCGTCGGTGAAGAAGTCGATCGCCGTCGGGTCGATCTCCACGGTGCTCATCCGTACCCCTTTCCTGGAAGGTGTGTGTTCCGGCTCTGCGACCGAGCCGTCACCCCTTAAGTCATACCGGCTCCCCGTCGTTTCGTTCTACCGAACACACGTACGGTTGTGCGCTAGACATAGAATGATCCCATCTGTACCGAGTGTCAAGGAGTGCCGTCTTCTTGCGGCCCCCATGTGCCGCTGGCTGAGCCGTTGACAGACGCTTCCGGGCGCGGGCAGAATCCTCCGAGTGTTGCGTTGTAGCGTTCTGACGTTCTGTTAGACGTGATGGACTTCGGGTGGCGAGACCTCCTGGAAGACAGGGAGCATGAGATGACAGACGACCTCGGGCCCGATCCGCTCGCCCCTTGGCTGCGTAAGATCGGGAACGCGCACGACGCCGCCCGCCACGCCGAAGAGGCCCAGTGCCGCGGCTCGGTGGCGCTCATCGACGAGGCGGCCCGCCTGCGCGGCGTGGCCCAGGTCAAGCTCGGAAGGGCGATCTCGCTCGAACGCGAGGTCGAGACCCGACCCGCGGTCCTCAAGCAGCGCCGGGAGGCGGCCGAGGCGGAGAAGCGCGACTGGCAGCGGCTGGGCATGGCGGAAATGCCCGACGGCCACGGCGGCGTCGAACTCGAGGTGCAGATCGGCCTGCACGGCCGCTACGCGCACGGCGGCGACGTGATCAAGTACGACGCGCACGGCGTCCACAACACCCATCTCGACGGGCTCGCGCACATCGGCGCGGATGCCAGCTGGCACGGCCCCATCCCCGCCTCGGCCTCGGAGACCGACGAGGACACGATGGTCAACTGGGCGCAGCACGGCATCGCGACCCGCGGCGTGCTGCTCGACGTCACCGCCGTCCGGGGCGTGGAGTGGATCGCCGCGGAGGAACCGGTGACGGCCGCCGAACTGGACGCGGCGGTCGCCGCGGCGGGCGTGACGCTCGAACCGGGCGACGCCCTGATCATCTACCAGGGCCGCGACCGGTACGAGGCCGCGGGCCACGTGTACCCCAGCGGCGCCGCCGCCGTCCGCCGTCCCGGCATCGGCGAGGACGGCGCCCAGTGGATCGCGGAGCAGGACCCCGGCCTGGTGCTCTGGGACTTCCACGACGCGCGCGACAACCCGTCCGGCTCGCTCGAAGTGCACAACCTGATCTACGCGATCGGGCTCTGCCTCGTCGACAACTGCCTCCTCGGCCCCGCCGCCGCCCAGCTGAAGGCCGCGGGCACGTCGACGGGCCTGCTCGTCGCCGCGCCGACGGCGATCCACCGGTCCACCGGCGTGCTGATCAACCCGCTCCTCCTGTACTGAGGCGCGTGAACCCGGTCTGGCACCGGCCCGAGGGGCCGGCGCCAGACCTTTTGCTATGTCCCATTGATCGCAAGCGTGGCAATGCCTTGGTCGTGAAGGAGTAGGTCGATGCTCATAGGAGTGACCCGCGAGCAGACGGGGGAGACGCGCGTCGCCGCGACGCCCGCCACCGTCCGTCAACTCGTCGGGCTGGGATACGACGTGGTGGTCGAGGCCGGGGCCGGTGCGCTCTCCGCGTTCACCGACGCGGCGTACATCGAGGCCGGGGCCGGAATCGGCACCGCCGAGGACGGGTGGGGCGCGGACGTCGTCCTGCGCGTCAACGGTCCGGCGGTCGGCGAGGCGGGCAGGCTCAAGGAGGGCGCGCTGCTGATCTCGACGCTCGCTCCGGCGCTCAATCCCGATCTCGTGGACGAGCTGGCGGCACGGGATGTCACGGCGCTGGCGATGGACGCGGTGCCGCGGATCAGCCGGGCCCAGTCCCTCGACGTCCTGTCGAGCATGGCGAACATCGCCGGCTACCGGGCGGTGGTGGAGGCCGCGCACGAGTTCGGCCGTTTCTTCACCGGTCAGGTGACCGCGGCCGGCAAGGTGCCTCCGGCGAAGGTGCTGGTCGCGGGTGCCGGTGTGGCGGGGCTGGCCGCGATCGGTGCGGCTTCCAGCCTGGGCGCCATCGTGCGGGCGACGGACCCGCGCCCTGAGGTGGCCGAGCAGGTGAAGTCCCTGGGCGGGGAGTTCCTGCCCGTGCTGGTCGACGAAGAGGCCCAGCAGTCCAGCGACGGCTACGCCAAGGCGACCTCGGAGCTCTACGACGAGGCCGCGGCGAAGCTCTACGCGGACCAGGCCGCCGACGTCGACATCGTCATCACCACCGCGCTGATCCCCGGCCGTCCCGCGCCGAGGCTGATCACGGCGGCCGATGTGGCCGCGATGAAGCCGGGGTCGGTGATCGTGGACATGGCCGCCGCGATGGGCGGCAACGTCGAGGGCAGCGTCCCCGGCGAGAAGATCGTCACCGAGGGCGGCGTGACGATCCTGGCCTACACCGACCTCGCGGGCCGGCTGCCCACCCAGGCCAGCCAGCTGTACGGCACGAACATCGTCAACCTGCTGAAACTGCTCACACCGGACAAGGACGGCGAGGTCGTCCTCGACCTGGACGACGTCGTCCAGCGCGGCATGACCGTCGTGCGCGCCACCGGGTGGGGGCGGAGCGAGACGCTGTGGCCGCCGCCCCCGGTCCAGATCAGCGCCGCCCCCGCCGCGGCGCCCGCCCAGGCGGAGGCACCGGTCGGGCGGGAGAAGAAGCCGCTGTCGGCCGCCGCGAAGCTCGCCATGGTCTTCACCGCCACCGGCCTGTTCGGCCTGGTCACCGCCTTCGCGCCAGCCCCGATCCCGCAGCACTTCACCGTGCTGACGCTGGCCGTCGTGATCGGCTACTACGTGATCGGCAAGGTCCACCACGCCCTGCACACGCCCCTGATGAGCGTCACGAACGCCGTCTCCGGCGTGATCGTCGTCGGCGCGCTCGTCCAGGTCGGCCTCGACGTGCCGCTGATCCAGGTCCTCGCCGGGGTGGCGATCCTGCTGGCCTCCATCAACATCTTCGGTGGCTTCGCGGTGACCCGGCGCATGCTCACCATGTTCAGCAAGGGGAACTGACGTGTCCGCAGCCTCGATCGCCACCGCGGCGTACCTCATCGCCGCGCTGCTGTTCATCCTGTCCCTCGCCGGACTGAGCAGGCACGAGACCGCGAAGCAGGGCTGGGCCTACGGCCTCGCCGGCATGGTCGTCGCGCTCGCCGCCACCACCGGGCTGGTGCTGCACGACAGCACGGTGCGCGGCACGACCGCGCTGGTCCTCACCGTCGCGCTCGTCATCGGCGGCGCCATCGGGCTGTGGCGGGCCCGGGTCGTCCAGATGACGGGGATGCCCGAGCTGATCGCGCTCCTGCACTCGTTCGTGGGGCTCGCCGCCGTGCTGGTCGGCTGGGCGTCGTACATCGAGGTCGAGGACCAGGGGCTCGGCCACTTCACGGGCGCGCTGCTGCGCATCCACCACGCGGAGGTGTTCGCCGGGATCTTCATCGGCGCGGTCACCTTCACCGGCTCGATCGTCGCTTACCTGAAGCTCAGCGCGAAGATGAAGTCGGCGCCGCTGGTGCTGCCCGGCAAGAACCTCCTGAACCTCGCCGCGCTGCTCGCCTTCGCCGTGCTGACGGTCTGGTTCGTGATCGACCCTCAGTTGTGGGCCATCATCGTGGTGACGGCGATCGCGCTGCTGTTCGGCTGGCACCTGGTCGCCTCGATCGGCGGCGGCGACATGCCCGTCGTGGTCTCCATGCTCAACAGCTACTCCGGCTGGGCCGCGGTGGCCAGCGGCTTCCTGCTGTCCAACGACCTGCTCATCATCACCGGCGCGCTCGTCGGCTCCTCCGGCGCCTACCTCTCCTTCATCATGTGCAAGGCGATGAACCGCTCCTTCCTGTCCGTCATCGCGGGCGGCTTCGGCATCGAGGCGCCCAAGGGCACGGACGGCGGCGAGCAGGGCGAGCACCGGGAGATCTCCGCGGAGGAGACGGCCGACCTGCTCCTGTCCGCCTCCAGCGTCGTCATCACCCCCGGTTACGGCATGGCCGTCGCCCAGGCCCAGTACCCGGTGGCCGAGCTGACCCGCATCCTGCGGGACCGCGGCGTCGACGTGCGGTTCGGCATCCACCCCGTGGCCGGCCGCCTCCCCGGCCACATGAACGTCCTCCTCGCCGAAGCCAAGGTGCCCTACGACATCGTGCTGGAGATGGACGAGATCAACGACGACCTCGCCGCCACCGACGTCGTCCTCGTCATCGGCGCCAACGACACCGTCAACCCCGCCGCCATGGACGACCCCTCGAGCCCCATCGCCGGCATGCCCGTCCTGCGCGTGTGGGACGCCGCCCACGTCGTCGTCTTCAAGCGCTCCATGGCCAGCGGCTACGCCGGCGTCCAGAACCCCCTCTTCTTCCGCGACAACACCACCATGCTCTTCGGCGACGCCAAGACCAGAATCGACGAGATCGTCGGCGCCCTCGCCGCCGTCCCCGTCTGACCCCGGCCTGGCAACGGACAGGTGCTCCTCCCAGCGCTGGGAGGAGCACCTCACCACACGGGTCGCGGATGGGTGCCGGGCTGAACACTCGACAGCCGGCAGGTCAACACCCCGGGCAGGGGTTCCTTGCGGCCCGGGGCCGGGCCGCAAGGAAGGGGTCAGCGGGACAGGAGGCCGGAGAGGGCGGAGCCGAGGCCGGCGGCCCCGGCGGAGGTCGCGGCCCGCCAGGCGATCATGTGGTCGGGGCGGACGAGCAGGGCGCCGTCCTCCTCGACACCGCAGACCGCTCCGTAGTCGCCGTAGGAGTCCTCGTAGTCGCAGCCCAGGCCGATCGTGCGGACACGGACGGGGACGCCGAGGACGGCGGCGGCCTTGGCCGCGGCCTCCTGCCAGGCCGCGCCGCGCGGGCCCGTCAGCAGGGTGAAGCCGCCCTTGCCGCACAGGTCGAACAGCGCGACGCGGCGCTGGTCCCTGGTCAGCCAGACGTGCGGGAGGTGGCGGCCCGGGTGCGTCGAGGCGTGGTGGTAGACCTCCTCGTCGCGCGGCGCGGGCGGCTCGGCCGCGCCCTCGTCGAGGATCGCGCTCGACCGGTAGCGCTGGTTGGTCTCCACACCGTGCGCGTTGAAGCCGATGAGGGTCGCGTGCATCGCCTTCTCGAACGCGCGGCGCCGCCCGGTGCCCTCCGGGGTGGCCTCCTCAAGACCGGCGACGGCGCGCGCCATCGTGTGCTCGTCGGGCGCGGCGGGCAGGTCGAGCGCCTGGAAGAGCCCCGGGATGAGCGCGTTGCTCGTGCCCGCGCGCTTCACGATCTGCTCCGCGACCGGGACGCGTTCGGCCCGGTAGGTCTCCAGCAGTTCCGGACCGGCCTGCCCGCGCAGGACGAGGGCGAGCTTCCAGCACAGGTTGTAACCGTCCTGGATGGAGGTGTTCGAGCCGAGCCCGTTCATCGGCGGGTGCCGGTGCACGGCGTCGCCCGCGCAGAACACCCGGCCCTTCATGTTGTCGGTGGCGTACACGTGGTTGATCGACCAGATGGACACCGACTCGATCTTCACCGGGACCGTGTCGTCCCCGATGAGCCGGTGCGCGATCGCGACGGCGTCGTCCTCGGTGAGCTCGGGACGTCCTTCGGCCTCGTCGTACCCCCACACGCCGATCCACCGGTCCCACGGCCGGACCATGCGCAGGACGCCGATGCCGAGCCCGTCATGGCCCGCGCCGGACTGGAGGAACCAGTACATGTCACCCGGACGGTGCTCGACCAGCCGGGTGAGGTCGGCCTCGAACACGATGTTGACGGAGCCGCCGCCGCCCATCTCGCCTACCAGGGGCAGGCCCAGCTTCTCCATGACCAGCGAGTTGCCGCCGTCCGCGCCGATCAGGTACTTGCTGCGGATGCCGTACTCCGCGCCGGTGACCTTGTCGGCGACGAGCGCGGTGACGCCGTCGGCGTCCTGGACGAAGTCGACGAGCTCGGTGTTGAAGCGGACCGACGCGCCCCGGGAGGCCGCGGCGTTGATCAGGATCGGCTCCAGCAGGTCCTGCGGCAGGTCGCACAGGGAGCAGGGGCTGGCCAGGTCGTGCTCGGCCTGGAAGTGCGGGTGGGTGTACCAGGTGCGCAGCCTGCCGAACTCGCGGCCCGCGAGGCTGGTGGCGTACACGTGCTCGCCCATGAGGCGCTGGGGCGTCGCGGCGGCGGCCGCCTTGTCCTCGAGCCCGAGGTCGCGCAGCACCTCCATCGCGCGCTGGTTGGTGATGTGCGCCCGCGGCGTGTTGGACACGCCCGGGTACTTGTTGACGACGATGCACGAGACACCGTAGGAGGCGAGCAGGGCGGCGGCGGACGCGCCGGCCGGGCCCGCGCCGACGATGAGTACCTCGGTCTCGGCCGCGGCGGAAGGGGTGGTCACCGGTCGTTTCCTTTCGGGGAGGTCAGGTGTTGCGGACGAAGTCGATGACCAGCCGGTTGAACTCCTCGGCGTGCTCGATCATCGCCCAGTGGCCGCAGCGGTTGAGCAGCACGAGCCGGGAGTCGGGGACGTTCGCGACGAGGGCCAGCGAGTGCTCGAAGGACACGACGCGGTCGTCGCGGCCGTGGACGAACAGGGAGGGCGCCTTGATCCCGGGCAGGTCCTCGGGCCGCACCCACGTCGGGACGGGCGCGCCGTGGGGCAGCCCGGCCACGTAGTTGGCGAGGTGGTCGGGACGGGCGAGGGCGGCCTCCGACCGGGCGGCGCACAGCTCCGGGGTGGCGAAGCGCGCCTTGTCGTAGACCATGATCTCGACGAGCCGCCGCATGTTCTCCGGGCTCGCGTCCAGATACGCCTGGATGAGGACCTTCAGTCCCTCCGAAGGCCCGTCGCCCGGCCCGAACAGCTTCGGCGCCATGGTGACCGGCGGGCCCATGGTGACCAGGTGCGAGATCCGGTCCGGGTGCTGGACGGCGAGCCGCAGCGACGTCTGCCCGCCCATGGAGTTGCCGACGAACGCGGCCCGGTCGATGCCGAGCGCGTCCATGAACTGGATCGCGGCGTCGACGTGGTCGAGCCGGTCGACGGTGCAGGCGTCGGAGTCGCCCCAGCCGGGCATGTCGACGGCGTACACGTGGAAGTGCTCGGCGAGGGATTCGATGTTGCCGGAGAAGTTGCTCCAGCCGGTCGCGCCCGGCCCGCTGCCGTGCAGCAGGATCACGGGGTGGCCGGAGCCCGCCTCGTAGTAGCGCAGCTTCCAGTCGCGGGTCTGGACGGTGCGGGCCGCGTCGGCCTTGGTGAGTGCCATCGGGGATTCCTTTCGTGGGTCGGGCGGGGCGTCAGGCCTGGAGCAGCGCGCTCACGACCTCCGGCGGCCGGTGGCCCCAGGAGCTGAGCTCGTCGAAGTGCTGGACCTTCCAGGTGGCCTCGTCGATGACGAGCCCGCCCCAGCCGAACTCGACGTTGAACCCGGACGGCGTGCGGACGTAGAAGCTGAACATCCGGTCGTTGGGGTGCATCCCGAGCGTCATCTCGAACCGCTGCCCGGCGTCCATGCACCGGTCGTAGGCGCGGCCGACGTCGAGCATGTTCGCGGCCTCGACCATGAAGTGGTGGATCCGCTTGGGGAACGGCATCCCGGCGAAGGCGAGCGAGTGGTGGCGCTCGTTGCAGTGCAGGAACACCACGCTGGCGACGATGCCGGGCTGGATCTCCTCGTCGATGAAGTCGCTGACGGCGAAGCCGAGCAGGTCGGTGTAGAAGGCGAGGAGGTCCGCGCGCTCGGCCTCCTGCTCGGTGAGGACGACGTGGCCCGCGCCGCCCCGCCCGGTCACGAACCCGCCGAGCAACCGCTCCGACGCGAACGGCGCGGGGGCGTCGGCGAGGCCGACGACGAGTTCGATCCGGTTGCCCAGCGGGTCGGCGGTGACGGCGATCCGCTCGACCTTGCGGGCGGCGGCCAGCGCGGCGTCGCCCTCGGCGACGGTGACGCCCGCCGCGCGGAGCCGGGCGACGAGCGTGTCGAGGGCGGCGGCGCCGGCGACCGCGTAGCCGCTGGCGGCGAGGTCGTCGGCGGGGCCGCGCTCGCAGATCCAGCGGTGGGCCTTGGCGTCCATGCGGAGGGTCAGGGAGTCCGCGGTGCGCTCGCCGATCTGCATGCCGAGCAGGTCGACGGCGAACCGCTCCCAGTCGGCGAGGTCGGCGACCTCGTAGACGACGTAGGCGAGTTCGTTCACGCGGGTCATGGAACGTTCCTTTCTGCGGGGTGGGTGCGAGGGTGTCAGGCGGGGACGGCGAGGCCGTGCAGGTCGCAGGCCGCGACGAACCGGTCGGGGCGCACGGCGACGGCGCGGACGCCGAAGCCGCGCAGCCACGCGCCGAGGACGCCGTCGAGGTCGACGATCTCCGCCTCGGTCTCGGTGCCCTTGCCGACCGGGCGGACGGCGAGGTAGCGGGCGCCGAGCGCGTCCCATCCGGCGCGTTCGGCCGGGTCGAGCAGCTCGCGGGGGTCCACGTCGTCGCCGAGCAGGACGAAGCCGTCGCCGAGGAGGTCGTCGAGCGGCGCGACCCGGCCGCGCGGGTCGGCGGCGGCGGGCTGGGGCAGCATCCGGCCGACGACGCCGTCGCCGAGCGGGCCGCGCAGCCAGCCCGCGGTGAGGACGGGCGGCTGGATGAGCGGGGGCTCGGGGGCGTCCTCGCCCTCGGGCGGCGCGGGCTGAGCGGCCCCGTCGCCCTCCAGCCGCACGATCCGGCCGAGCTCCTCCGACATCTCGATGAACCCCGCGACGTTCGGGCGGCGCTCGGCCTCGTAGGTGTCGAGGAACGCCTCGGGCAGGTCGCCGCGCAGCACCCGGGCGAGCTTCCAGGAGATGTCGTGGGCGTCGCGCATCCCGGACTGCATGCCCGAGCCGGCCCAGGGGGCCATGAGGTGGGCCGCGTCCCCGACGAGGAAGACCCGGCCGGTGCGCCAGCGGTCGACCATCCGCGAGTGGTGCTTGTAGAAGGCGTGCTGGTGGATCTCCACGTCGTCCTCGGTGATCCCGAGGTTCTTCAGCAGCGGCCACACCTCGGCGGAGGTGGGGAAGTCGGCGGGCGTCTCCTCGGGGCGCAGCGGCAGCTCCCAGCGGTGGTTGCCGCGCGCCAGGGCGATGTCGACGACGGGGCGGTCGGGGTCGCACCAGAAGGTGAGCAGGTTCCGGTCCGGCCACCAGCGCTTGACGCGGCAGTCCACGACGAGCCAGGTGGTGTCGAGGGTGCCGCCCTCCAGCCGGGCGCCGACCAGGGCGCGGGTGGGGCTGCTGCCGCCGTCGCAGGCCAGGGCGTACCGGACCCGGACCGAGGTCTCGGCACCCGTCGCGGTGTCGCGGGAGGTGACGGTGACGCCGGTCGCGTCCTGGGCGAGGGCGACGACCTCCGCGCCGTAGCGGACCTCGATCCGGTCGGCGAACCGCTCGGCGCAGGCGCGCAGGGCGGCCTCCATGACCGGCTGGTAGATGCTGTAGAAGCGGGTGCCGCCGCCCAGGGTCGAGGGCGGGAACCCGACGCCGAGCAGGACCTCCCCGTCGTAGGTGATCCAGCGCAGGGCGCGCATGGGGTCCATGTCCTTCTTCAGGATCTCGTCCATGCCGAGGGCCTGGAAGATCCGCATCGTCCAGTCGTTGACGGTCACGGCGCGGGCCCGGGGGTGGATGTCGCGGTCGCGTTCGAAGGCGATCGCCGAGACGCCGTGGGCGCCGAGGGCGTTGGCGGCGACGACGCCGCTCGGCCCGTATCCGATGATCGCGATTTCCGCGTCGAAGTGCTCGGTCATGTGCGTACTGCTCTCATGGGGTGGCGGAGCGGAGTTTTGTACTGAACGACCGGTACAAAACTTGTGCGGCACAGCTAACGTCGCTGGAACGGCCCTTGTCAAGCCCCCGTTAGACTTCGGCCGTGGAGATCCCCAAATACGCCCTGAACAAGCGGGGCCGCCGCTCGCGGGAGGAGATCCTCGACGCGGCCTCCCGGATGATGTCCACCCGGGGATACGCCGCCACCAGCCTCGCCGACCTCGGCCGGGAGACCGGGCTGCCGAAGAGCGCGATCTACCACCACTTCGACTCCAAGGCGGGCCTGCTCGCCGCGGTCATGGAACGCGGCGCGCGCGGCTTCTTCGACGACCTGGCGCGCGGCCACGCCGAACTCCCGCCCGGGGGCACCTCGCGGGAGCGGCTCGGCTGGTACCTGCGCCGCACCGGCCGGGTCTTCACCTCGCGCGAGGAGTTCCTGCGGCTGTTCATCCTCCTGCGGCTCAGCGAGGAGGCCCCCGAGGTCGCCCGGATCGTCACCGAGGTGCGGATCGAGGGCCTCGTGCACATGCACGACATGATCAAGTCGGCGTTCGCCCCCGACGGCGCGGACGCCGCCGAAGCCGTCGCCGACGCCCTGTCCGGCTTCGGCGTCTCGTCCTTCGACGGCGCCTTCATCGCCGTCCACACCGACCCGGGCCGCACCACCGACGCCGAGATGGACCTCCTCACCGAGGCGATGGCCGCCCTCGGCGAGGCCCGCGTCGCGGCCTTCCGCGCCCGGCAGTCCTCCTGATCCACCGGCCGCCGGGCGGGACGCCGTCAGTCCGGGGTGCGGCGGAAGGCCGTGCGGTGGTCGCTCGGGCGTCGGCCGGTGCGGGCGAAGGCTCGCTGCCGCGCAGCCACCACGCGGAAGTCTTCGCCGGGATCTTCGTCGGCGCGGTCACCTTCGGTGAGCCGGGCTTGCGCACGGGCGGACACGGCGAGGGCCGGCCATCCGGGGCGCTCGCCGGAGGGCGCGGCGGCCGTGGAAAGCCGAAACGGCGGCCGTCGCGCTCGCGCACGACGGCCGCCGGTCACAGACGGGGAACGCCCGGGTCAGGCGGGGACGCCCGCGTTGGAGATGGGGCCCAGCTGGCCGCCGTCGAGCTTGAGCTGCTGGCCGGTGACCCAGCGGGACTCGTCCGAGGCGAAGTACAGGACGGCCTCGGAGACGTCGCGGGCAGGCAGCCACGGGACGCCCATCGGGGACTTGGTCACCAGGGCGGGGATCATGTCCTCGCGGTTCGGGTTCTCCACATCGGGGCGGAAGGCGTTGTACATGAACTCGTTGTCCATCATGCCGGTGTCGACATTCGTCGGGTGCACGACGTTCACGCGGATCTGCTGCCCGGCGTAGACGCGGGCGAGGTCGTGGCCGAGGCGGCCGACGTGGCGCTTGGCGTGCGCGTAGCCCAGGCCGCCCGCGCCGGCGGCGTCGACGGTGCCGGGGAGCAGGGCCGCGGTCGAGCCCGTCAGGATCACCGAGGCGCCCGGCTGCAGGTAGGGCATCGCCGCGGAGACGGCGTTGATCACACCGACCAGGTTGACCTGCACGACGTCCATGAACGCCTGCGGGGTGTCCAGGCCCATCGTCAGGATGCCCGCCTGGGCGATCACGATGTCGAGCTTCCCGAACTCGGCGACGCCCTGGTCGACGGCCGCCTGCAGTTCGGGCAGCGAACGGACGTCGCCCTTCGTGAAGAGGATGCGGCGGCCGAGCGCCTCGACCTGGCGGATCGTCTCCGCCATGTCGTCCTTCGTCGCCAGCGGGTACGGAACGGTGCTGATGTCCTCGAAGAGATCGACGGCGATGATGTCCGCGCCCTCCTCAGCGAGGCGGACGGCATGGCTGCGGCCCTGGCCCCGTGCGGCGCCGGTGATGAAGGCGACCTTGCCTTCGACGCGTCCGGACATGAAGAACCTCCTGGGAAATTTCAGTGGAGAACCGGCCGGTCCCGGGACCGGCCGGTGAGATCAGGGGAAGGTCAGACGAGCGGTTCGTACCCGGACGGGATCTCGTCCAGGATCACCGTCTTCGACTCCAGGTAGGGGAGCAGGCCGTCCCGGCCGCCCTCACGCCCGACGCCGGACTGCTTGAAGCCGCCGAAGCCCATCCGCGGGTCGGTCCGGTAGCCGTTGTGGCCGACCGTGCCCGCGCGCAGGCGGCGGGCCGCCCGGTAGGCGCGGTCGACGTCGTTGGTGAAGACCGTCGCGTTGAGGCCGAAGACGGTCTCGTTCGCCAGCTGAATCGCGTGCTCCTCGTCGTCGGCGGGGATGACGCTGAGCACCGGGCCGAAGATCTCCTCCTGGGCGATCGTCGCCTGGTTGTCGACGCCCGAGAAGACGGTCGGCTGGATGTAGAAGCCGCGCTCGAAGTCGGGGCGGCCGCCGCCGGTGACGAGCTTCCCGCCCTCGGCGAGGCCCTTCGCGATGTAGCTCTCCACGCGGTCGCGCTGGCGTTCCATGGCCAGCGGACCGAGCTGGGAGGCGGGGTCGTAGGGGTCGCCGACGCGGACGGAGCCGAAGAAGGCGCCGAGGGCCTCGGCGAACTCGTCGTGGCGGTGCCGGCTGACGATGATCCGGGTCAGCGACGAGCACACCTGGCCGTTGAGGACGCACTCGGCGTCCGCGAGCGACCTGGCCGCGGTCTCCAGGTCGTAGTCGTCGAAGATGACGGCCGGGGACTTGCCGCCGAGCTCCAGGGTGTAGCGGGCCATCCGGTCGCCGCAGATGCTCGCGATGCGCCGGCCGACTCCGCTCGAACCCGTGAAGGCGACCTTGTCGACGCGCGGGTCGCGCACGAGCTGCTCGGAGACCTCGCGGTCCGCGGTGAGCACGTTGAGGACGCCGGCGGGCAGGCCGATCTCCTCGGCGACCTCGGCCAGCACGTACGCCTCGCCCGGCGCTTCCGGCGGGGCCTTCAGGACGATGGTGCAGCCGGCCAGCAGCGCGGGCGCGACCTTGTACGCGGCCAGGGACATCGGCGTGTTCCACGCGACGATGGCGCCCACGACGCCGATCGGCTCGCGGACCACATTGCCGAAGGCGCCCTGCAAAGGCCGGTGGCGAACCTCGAACGGGAAGTCCGCGGCGAGATCGGCATAGTAGTCGTAGTGCGCGCCGACCCGCTCGATGGACGCCGACGACATCGTGTGCAGGACGCCGACCTGGCGCGTCCACAGATGGCTCGCGTCGGCGGCCCGGCGGCGCAGCCCGTCGGCGATCTTGCGCAGCCACTCGGCGCGTTCGGCGGGCGCCAGCAGGGGCCATTCCGACCGGTCGAAGGCGGTGCGCGCGGCGGCGATGGCCTTCGCCATGTCCTCCGGGCCCGCCTCGGCGACCCGGTAGTAGAGCTCCTCGGTCGTGGGATCGATGATCGCGAACGTCGAGGACGTCGTCGGCGCCACCCACTGACCGCCGATGAAGAGACGGTCCGGGTGGCTGAGCGGCAGCGCCCGCTCCCGCGCGGAGAACCCCGCGCCCCCAGATTCCACGGTGCCGACAGGGCTGGACATCGAACCTCCGATTCCGGGCTTGCAGGACTTCCGCGGAAGCAGCCCGGTGTTTCGCATAAGAGAACAATCGTTACTTTAGACAGTGTAGTGGAGGTCACGCAAGGGAGTGCGTGCGGGCACCCAGGGGTCGTGACGGCCTCTGACCCGTAGGTTGAGGGGTGAGGTGTGCGACGAGGCTTGACATGTGGTGTTGGCCGGATCACACTCGCTACGTTGTAGCGATCGCATGTTCTGTATAGCAGAACGGCCCGTGGAATCGAGCTTCCACTCCCCACACCGATGCATTGTGCATGCACATCGCAGTGCGAGACCCCCGGAGAAAGCGCGAAGATGTCAACCACCACCCCGGCAGCAATAGATCCGCGCCCCTTGCGGCCCCTCCCGTTCGTCATCGGGATCCTGATCGTCGCCGCCATCGTCAGCTCGTTCGAATCGACCATGATGTACACGGCGCTGCCGGACATCATCAAGGACTTCGACACCACCCCCGGCGACGCGGGATGGGTCCTCACCAGCTTCCTCCTGGTGGGCGCGGCGTCCGCGGCCATCAGCGGCAAGCTCGGGGACGCCTTCGGCCGCCGCAACGTCCTGATCGTCGTGCTCGCGGCCTCGATCATCGGATCGGTCATCAGCCTCGCGGCCGGCAGCCTCGAAATGATCATCGCCGGCCGGGCGATCCAGGGGCTCGCCGGCGGGCTGATCCCCCTGTGCATCGGCGTCCTGCGCGAGAACGTGCCCCAGAAGAACCTGCCCGTCGCCGTCGCCGTCGTCGCGGGTGCGGCCATGTGGGGAGGCGCGGCCGGCAACATCGTCGCGGGCAACATCGTCGACGCCTGGGGCTGGCACTACATCTTCGTGGTGGCCGCCGCTCTCGCCGCCGTCAGCGCGATCGGCGCGTGCTTCCTGCCCAGCCCGATCTTCAAGGCGGGCCTGGAGAAGGTCGACTGGTTCGGCGGCGTGCTGTTCGCCCCGGGCATCGCGCTGGTCCTGTACGGCATCCACGAGAGCAGCGAGTGGGGCTGGACCAGCGGCGAGACCATCGGCTTCGTTCTCGGCGGCCTCGTGGTCCTCGCCGCCTGGGTCGGCTGGGAGCTTCGCGTCGACGTCCCGCTGATCAACATCCGCTTCTTCTTCGACCGCAAGCTCGGCCTGACCCTTGTCGCGACGGCCCTGGTCTCCTTCGGCACCCTCGGCGTCTCGGGCTTCATCGGCCAGATGGTCTGGCAGACGCCCGAGAGCGCACCGGTCGGCCTCGGCCTCAGCGCCAGCAACGCCGGCGCCCTGTCCTTCGGCATCGGCCTCATCGGGTTCATCCTCTCCCCGCTCAGCGGCCGGATCTCCCGCAACGGCCGGTCCCACCGGGCCTTCATCATCGGCTCGACCCTCGGTATCATCGCGGCCGTCCTGTCCGCCATCCTGCTCGACACGATCGTCGGCTTCGTGATCGCGCAGATCGTCCTCACCGGCGCGACGGGCTTCATCCTCAGCTCGCTGCCGAACCTGATCATCGAGGGCGTCCCGGAGGCCAACACCAGCGAGGCGCAGGGCGTCTACATGGTCACCCAGACCGCCTTCGCCGGCATCGGAGCCTCGATCGGCACCGTCCTGCTCTCCCAGCACCTCGTCGAGGGGACCGCGTTCAGCTCGCGCGCCGGATACACCACGGTGTTCGCGATGGTGGCGGTGGCGGCCGCGCTGGCCCTGGTCGCCGGACTCTTCATGCGCACCGGCTCTGAGAAGTCCCCGGAGGGCGCCGGCACGAACGCGAACCCGCTCACCGACGCGGTCGCCTAGGCACGCGGAGAGCGATCACCAGACTTCGAAGGCACCGGGCGAACAGCCCGGTGCCTTCGAGCGCCCATGCCGTCACGACCCGCCGGTCGGCGCCGCGGTCACCGGTGCGGGAAAAGGCCGGTTTGCAAGGCTCTCGACATCAGAATTGAAGCGCCGCAGATACTCGGCGAATGCCGAGATGTCATCGGAGCTCCACGGGAGGAGCACCCGCTCGAGCCCGCGGATGTTCGCAGCCCGCTCCCCGGAAAGGCGCCGCTCGCCCTCGGGGGTCAGGCACAGTAGGCGCGCGATTCCTCCCTCAGGGTCGTTCGCATGCGCGAGCAGGCCCGAACGGATCATGCTGTTCGTCTGGCGATTGATCGTGGACAGATCGAGTCCGAAGACCTCGCTCAACCGCCTGATCGACATGGGTCCCTCCGCCTGAATCCGGCTGAGTACCGCGAAGGCGCTGCGGTCCAGGCAGGGTAGATCGCTCGGACGAAGCGTACGCCCGCTGCGGTGCCTCCCCAACAGCAGTGTCTCGTACTCGATCACCGATATCGCGTCGTCCATCAAACCTCCCTGCAACTCCTGCAAAGTGCATGATACATGCTATATGCATGATGCAAGTAATGATGAATGGGGTGGGTGAGGAATGTAGGAGAGCGCCTCGTTGATGCGACCGGTCGGCCGACCCGGCATCGAACGCGGCAAACTTTCTTGCCCCTGCAGACCAAAGCTGATCGGCTGGAGATGAGGTCCATTATGGAATGCTCAAACCGACGTCTTCGATTCCGAACTCCCCGACAAGGCCCGAGCAGTCGCGAACGGAGACGGCCTTGAGCCGCCCGGGCACGCCCTTGACGCCGAGGCCGTCCAGGATGGACGCGAAGCCGATCGTGGCTGTCGGCTCCCCGATCACGCCGACAAAGTGCTCTTGAGCACGCGTATGTGCGCCGCTTTCGGCGGTGACGTGGGACGGGGAGGGCGGGGCGCCAGGCCCTCGGTGCCCCGCTCTTTACGGTGGATTTCCGACCGGCCTTCTCCGGCTTCGGTGCGTCGGCGGGTTCCGTGCTCTCCAAGGCCTGGCCTTCGGTGTCCGGTTTCGCGTCTGTCCCGTAATCGCTCGGAAACCGGGGGATGATTCAGTGGGGCGACGCTGACACGGCATCCGAACCCGGCAGTGCCATCTTGGGGATATGTCAATACCCTTGCTTGATGCTGTCTTTATGGGATTAGGGAACTTCGGGGCGGAAATTAGCGCCAGATGAGAATTCTGTGTCAGATGGAGTGTTTAATATAAGAGGGTGGGGATATCGGGAAGAGGGCGTATGCAAGATTCTCGAGAGTTGGTTCGGTCGGAGCTCGTGCGCGCCGCGGTTCACCTGTTCGCCGAACTGGGATTCGACCAGACGAGCCTGCAGATGGTGGCTGACGCGGCCGGTGTTCCCGTGGCTGTCGCCCGTCGTGAGTTCGGGGACAAGACTCAGCTCTATATGGCGGCTTTTCGCGCAGTGGCGATCAATGAGCAGTCGGTGGCCGAGAAGATTTCTGCAAACTTCACGTACGATAGAACCGGCCTGTACCATCTGGTCGATGAAGTTCTCGAATATGCCCTGGATAATCCCGACGCCACTGCATTGTGGATGCAACGGACGATGTCCGATGCTGCGGATATAACAGAGATCGAGAAAATGTATTTCTCTCCCAACTTCCAGAACGGGCGACGGCTGGTAGCGAGGGTAATTCGCGAAGACATTGATGCCGAATTCGCGCTCTGGACCATCATGTGGTGCGTGCGCGCCTTCGTTAGAGGAGGCATCCTCGACGAACAGGGACAGCGAGTCGGTAAAGATGATCCGCGAACCATGATTCGGTTCCGCACATATCTTCACAGCCTGGTCGACCTTTTCACCACACCGTCTTTGCGACACACTTGAGCGCGTGGCGGCTGTGCGGGTTGCGTACTGGGCGGCTACGCGACCTTCTCCACGTTCGTCACCGACGCCGAGTCCTCCATCCAGGCCGGCGGCCCCGCGACGGGCCTGCTGTACCTGGCGGTCGCCGCGGTGAGCGGGCCGGCCGCGGTGACGGTGACGGCCCGGCTCACACGCCCGGCCGGCCGGCCGCTCGCGTCCAGGGGGGCGGTGATGTGATGCTCCCCCTGGACGGGCACCGAGGTTGAGGGAGATCCGGTTCGGCGACTGTCCGAAGGGGATCGTTCGTCGTGCCCAAGCCCTGTCCGCCGGAGTTCCGGCGGCGTGCTCTGGGCCCTGCTGGAATCGGGGCGTGGACGCCGGTCGAGGGTGACCGGAAGCTGATCGGCGACAAGGCCGGGTCGACCGGTCCGGGTTCCGCGGTGCTGTTGGAGTTCGATGAGATCGAGGGCCGGTTCCCGGCTTATCCCGAAGAGGTGCCGCGGGCGGCGTCCGAGGCCGATGAGGAGGCGCTGGCGGAACTCAACGTTCAACGAATCACGCCATCAAGCGACCCAAGGCACAGTCCAGGGCGAGTCGGGCGAGTGGTCAATCGGCCGGCCGGTCGGCCACCGCGGGTCCTCCACCCGGTCGGCCGGGTGCGGTGCGCAGGTCTTCGAGTTGCCGGTCCAGGAGCTCGGCCATGACGGCTCGGGTGGTGTGGGGGGTGTCGGAGCGGGCGATGAGGAGCGCGGCCTCGAAGATGGCGGCGATGAGGAGGTGGGCGCGTTCCTCGAGGTGTTCGGGGGAGGTCAGCCCGGCATCGGCTGCGGCGACGAGCCCTTGGCGCAGGAGGCCGAAGCCGCCGCCGTCGGCGTCGATGGAGCGCCAGCGGGACCAGCCGAGGACGGCGGGGGCGTCGATGAGCGCGATCCGCCGGTAGGACGGCTCGCTGCATGCGTTCAGGAAGAAGCGGCTGCCTGATCTCAGGGCCTCGATGGGATCGGATCCCGGTTCGACGTCGCCCAGCAGCCGTTCGCTCATGTGATGGCACAGGTCGGTGTAGACGGCCGCGAGGATCTCGGTCTTGTCGCGGTAGTGGTGGTAGAGCGCGCCTTTGGACACCCCTGCCTTCTCGGCGATCTGGTCGAGGCTGGTGCGGTCGTATCCATGCCCGGTGAACAGGTCGCATGCGGCGGCGACGATGGCCTGTTTGGTGGTGTCAGAGCGCTCTGATTGCTGGCGTCGCATGTCCCGATCCTAGACGGCGAGTACCCATCGCCATCGACAAACCGACCGGCGGTATGTAAAGTCCGGGGAATGAACATCGCGATCATCGGCGGGACCGGCACCGTCGGCACCCCTCTCCTGACCTGGCTCTCCCGGTCCGGCGCGCACGTGACGGCGCTCGCCCGGACCCCTGACTCCGCCCGGCGTGTCCGCGCCGCGGGCGGAACGCCCCTGCTCGGCGATCTGGACGACGGCGAGGCGATCGGGCGGCTGATCGCGGACGCCGACTCGGTGCTGCTCCTGACCGCCAACACCCCCGGCCAGCTCGACCAGGAGATCCGGGTCATCGACGTCAACGCCTCCACGCGGCGGGCACCGGTCGTGAAGGTCTCGGTGCCGGCCGCGTCCGCGGACTCACCTCTGGCGATCGCCCGGACCCACCACGCGGCCGAGGAGCATCTGCGCGGCTGCGGCGTCGACCACATGATCGTGCGGCCTGGCTGGTTCATGCAGAACCTCCACCTGGTCGCCGAGCGGGCCGGCCGCACGGGCGTGCTCGCCCTGCCGATCGGCGACGGCCCGATCGCGGCCGTCGACGCCCGCGACATCGCCCACGTCTGCGGCGTCCTGCTCACCGAACCGTCCCGGTTCGCCGGACGCGACCTGCACGTGGTCGGCGCCCAGGACGTGACCGGCACGTCGATGGCGGCCGCCCTCAGCCGGGCGGCCGGCCACGACCTCTCCTTCCGCGACATCTCCCGCCAGGAGTTCCAGCGGTCGCTGGTCGAGGACGGCCACGGGGAAGACCTCGTCGACGACCTCGGCTTCCTCTACGACGTCGTGATCCGCAACGGCTTCCTGGCCGGGCCGAACGACTCCGTCCACGAGATCACCGGCCGGTCCGCCCTCACCTTCCCGTCCTTCGCGCAAGAGCACACGGAGTGGTTCGCATGACCGCGATGCCCCGCATCGGCCTCTGGTACGACCTGCGCAACCCTGAACCGTCGCGGCTGACCTTCACCGAGCTGTACGGGGCCGTCCTCGAGCAGATCGCCTGGGCCGAATCCCTCGGGATCGGATCGGCCTGGTTCAGCGAGCACCACTTCGCCGCCGACGGCTACGTCCCGTCCCCGCTCGTGTTCGCCGCCGCCGCGGCCCAGCGCACGACCACGATCAGGCTCGGCACCAACCTCATGCTGGCGCCGCTGCACGACCCGATCCGGCTCGCCGAAGACGCCGCCGCCGTGTCGCTGCTGTCCGGGGGCCGCTTCGACCTGGGCGTCGGCCTCGGCTACCGGCACGTCGAGTACGCGGCCTTCGGGAAATCGCTCGGCCACCGGCCCAGCCTGCTCACCGAGGGCATCGACATCATCCGGCAGGCGTGGTCCGGACGGGAGATCAACGCCGTCGGCCGGCGCTACGACGTCTCCGGCGTGAAGGTCCGTCCGGTCCCCGAACAGCCGCCCCGGATCCTCATCGGCGGGATCGCCGAACCGGCCATCCGGCGGGCCGCCGCCCTCGGTGACGGATTCCTGTCCATGGCCGACTCCACGATCCCGGCCTACCTCGACGCCGCCCGCTCCCTCGGCCGCGCCCCGCAGGTCTTCGCCGCCCAGTGGGCGATCGTCGCCGACGACCCCGAACGGGAGTGGGCGCGGGTCGGCGACCACGCGCTCTACCAGATGAACACCTACATCGACTGGGGCAATGAGGGCCCGGCCTCACCCACTCCCCGCATCGAGGACCGGCACGCCCTCCTGGCCGGCGGCGCCTATGAGGCATGGGATCCGTCGACGGCCGCCACGAGGATCCTCGACCTGATCCGCACCTACCCAGACATCCAGGACATCCACTTCTGGGCGCAGCTGCCCGGTGAGACCCCCGACAGCGCCGCCGCCCGCATCGAGGTTCTCGCCCGCAAGGTCGTGCCCGCCGTCGCCGCCGCGCTCCAGGCCGACCCTGCGGACCAGTGATCGTCGACGGCCTGACCGAGTGCGGGAGAGCGGGGGCTTGATGGGTGGACGGGCGCGAGTCCATGAGCGAGCGCACCATCAAGGCCGGCAAGTACACCGGCCAGGATCCCTCGGTCGTCTCCGTCTACCGGGTGCTCGCCGACGCCGACGAACAGGCCGCCGACCCCGCTACCCGAGCGCCGCCGGCCGGCGTCGGTTTCTGTACTCGGACACCTCGAAGGCCGGTCGGACCAGATCACCTCGACGGCGTGGGTCGCGGGTGCCGCGGCATTTCCGGATGTGCTCCGAATCCGGATGTATCCCGAAAGATCGGTGATGCTCGATACGGCCGGAGAACAGCGGTGTCGGTCGGAGCCGTGTCGCGGTGAGGACGAGGTCGGCAACGGCTTGGGATCTGCTGTGCGGTGGCCAAGCGATGACGGTCGTGACGGCCGGTGCGTCCGGCACGGGCACGACGGCATGATCGTCGCGTAGCTGGATGCGGAGCGACTCGGGTACGACCGCGCAGGCCAGCCCGAGCGCGATCAGTTGGCACAGTTGGGTATGGTCGCGCACCTGCGGGCCGGGGCCGTCCGGATAGCCGCCGTCCCGTCCAGGCCGGCGCGGCAGGGGCAGGTTCGTCAGGGTGGTGACCTCGGCCAACGGCACGTGCGCCCGATCGGCGAGGGGACGCCCCGCGGGCAGGACCACGACCTGCCGTTCGGTGTGCAGATCCGCGGTGTCGAATCCGGCTGTCGTGTCTAAGGCCGGTGGAGCAGAGCAACGTCGGCCCGCCCGTCGCGCGGCAGACCTTCCGGCTGGCCTGGCCCGCACAGCATCACCTCGACCGCCGCGGCGCCCGGTTCGGCGGCGTAGGCGTGCAGCAGCTTCGACACCAGTTCGCTGGACGCTCCGCGCTCGGCTGGCGCATCGGTGTGGGCGCGCGCGATCGGCGGCGCCGCGACACCGCGGTGGCGAAGCTGCGCGCGGCCGGGACCGATGCGTTCGGTGTGCCGCCCGACGTGACCGACGACGCGAGCGTGGCCGCGGCGGCCGAATTGATCGCCGACCATGCCGGAGGGCTCGATGTCCTGGTCAACAACGCCGCCGTCACCGGCGGTATGCCGCAGACACCGACCACGGTCGCTCCCGCGACCGTGCGAGCCGTCGTGGAGACCAATGTGAGCGGGGTCATCCGGGTCACCAACGCGATGCTGCCGATGTCGCGCGCCTCGGCCGCACCGCGGATCGACAACATGTCGAGCAGCGTCGGCTCGCTCGCCCTGCACACCACACCCGGCATCGGCCTGGGCCAGGTTCCCGCCGCCTACTCGGCCTCGAAGACCTTCCTCAACGCCCTCACCGTCCACTACGTCACGGAGCTGGGTGACACCAACATCCTGATCAACTCCGGCTGTCCCGGTTTCACCGCCACCGACCTCAACGGCTTTCGCGGCGTCCGTACACCGCGACAGGGTGCGGCCATCGCGATTCACCTCGCGACCCTGCCCGACGACGGGCCGACCGGCGGATTCTTCGACGACGCCGGAACGGTGCCCTGGTGACGGGCACACCGGTGCCCACCGTTCCCGTTCTCGAGGTCGGCCGCGCGTCGTGCGTCGCAGGAGAATCCCTAGCGGGGGCGTCGGTGCCTCACTACCCGCTCTGCCGGTGTCGAGTCCGGTAGCGGCTGACGTTCACGGCATTCGCGCACCGAACGCTGCAGAAGTGCCGGCGGCCGTTGCGCGAGGTGTCCAGGAAGACGAGCGGACATCCACTGCGCCCGCAGCGGCCGAGCCGTCCGCCGGCACCGTCCGCGATCAGGTGGGCGAGTCCGGCGGCGGTGAGTGCCTTGACCCGCGCGGGAAGGGGCGCGTGCAAGGGGGCGTAGTGGAGGTGGTGGGCGAGGCCGTCGTGGCTGACGAGGCGAGGGTGGCAGTCCGCGGCGATGAGGAGGGCGTCCACCAGGGTCGCCTGCTGCGCTGACGTGGTCTCGAAGACCGGCCGGAGCCGGAGCGTCCACTGCCGGAGGTCTTCGACCATCGCGTCGTCGGCGGTCGCCTGATGAACGTCATGGCCGCTCAGCAGGTCGGTCAGCCATGCGGCGTGGGGTGAGGGCTGGTTGACCAGGTCCGCAGCTATGTGGGCTCCCGCCGCGGTGTAAGTGTTGAACTGCACAAAGCCATTACAGCATCGTGAGCCCATGGACTCGAACATGGGGACGGTCAAAGCGGGGAGCGCCCGCGTCGGTGACGGGGAGCCCGCCTTCGGGCGGGGAATGGCCAGTGGTCTGATAGCGGTGGTCATGTGGGGACTTGCGCCGGTCGCCACCCGCGCGGTCGTCGCCGACGTGGCGCCGCTGCATCTTGCCGCGCTGCGCACGCTCATCGCGGGCGTCGCCCTGCTGCCGTGGTGCGTACCCGTGCTGAGGCGACTCGACCGAGCCACCGTGGTCCGCCTCGTCGCCGCCGGCCTCCTCGGCATGGTCGGCTACAACCTGCCTGTGGCCCTCGGTATCCAGTGGCTGCCGGCGTCGACGGCCGCATTGATCCTGGCGACCGAACCGATCTGGATTCTGGGCCTCGGCCGGGTCTTCCTGGCCGAATCCGTCTCCGCCCGGGCGTGGGGCGGGTCCGCTGTCGCCTTGACCGGGATCGCCGTCCTCGCCGGTCCGAACGCCCTGCATGCCGAGTCCGGAGGCCGCACACTCGAGGGCTTCGGTCTGGTGATGCTGGGCACCGCGCTCTTCGGGGCCTACACCATCGTGCTGCGCCCGCTCAGCCTCACCCTCGGCCCTCTGGCGGCCACCGCGGCCTCCACCGCGGCCGGAGCCGTCCCATACCTGGCACTCACCTGGATGATCCCCGCGCACCAGCTCGCTGCGCTGCCACGGGCGGCCTGGGGCGAACTGGCCTTCCTCGCCCTCGGCAGCACCGTGGCCGGCATGCTGCTGTGGAACCTGGCCGTGGCCCGCTCGGGAAGCAGCCGGGCCGGCCTTCTGCTCTTCCTGGAACCTCTGGTCGGCGTCATCGGGGGCATCACTCTGCTCGGCGAACGCCTCTCGCCCGGAAGCGCCGTCGGCGGGGTCCTCATCACACTCGGCGTGACGATCGCCTGGACGGCTCAGCGTCGAGCGGGCACGGGATGAGGAATCCCGTGCCCGCCCGGCCCCTGCGGTCCGGCTGCTCCCACGAGGCCATCGCCGGTTCCACCTGCTCGGCCACGACGATTCGCGACCGCCGTGACGAGTAGGCCGGCCTCGGTGAGGAGGTGCCGTCACCGCAGCAGCGACTGCGTCGCGGGGGACACGCGCGAGCAGACGATCCGCGCCGACGGCTCCTCGGAGAAGGACGGAGTCCTCTCCTGCCCGTCGGGAGAACCTGTCATCGATCAGAGCCCGGAAACGGGCGCGCGGAGCGGTGTTCTGCTGCCCAGCGTCCGATCTTCCAGGGTGGGGAGGACGGCTTCGGCGGGGCACCGGGAAGCCTTCTGATCCCGACACCTGGCGAGGGCGGCTCAGCCCGCTTTGGGGCTGTGGACTCTCTCGGGTGCGGGGGGCCGGTCGTCGGCCGCGGGTTCGATGAAGCCCTTCTGGAGTTTGCGGAGTGCTTCGTCGACGACGGTGTGGGGTTCGTGGGTGCCGGGGGGTTGTGCGGCCCACCAGCTCATGGCGGCCATGGTGGTGGTGCTGATCGCGGCGCTCAGGACGTCGGCGAGGGGGGGCCAGGCGTCGGCGGGCAGGCGTTCGGCGAGGAAGTCGCGGTTGATCTGGGTGCCGAGCCGGACCCGTTCGGACACCGCGAGTTCGGGAGTGGCCGCGACCAGACGCACGGCCGCGCGCAGGTGGCCGGTCTCGGCGGCCATGTCCTGCAGGGAGGAGCAGATCGCGCGCCGCAGCACGTCCATGGGGTGCTCGCCGGGGTCGGCGGCCTCCAGGAAGGCTCTGCGGTCGGCCAGGGCGCGTTCGATCGGGCTCCACACGATGTCGGCCTTGGCGGGGAAGTAGCGGTGCAGGGTGCGGACGCTGACGTCCAGTTCCCGGGCGAGGTCGGCCATCGTGCACTCGGAGTATCCGCGCTCGGCCAGCAGCGCCACGGCGGCGGGGCTGAGCGAGGCCACGGGGTCTGTCGCCCGCCGGGGCCGCCCGCCGCGGTTGGGTCCAGCGTTCGTCACGGTCATGAGTCTAGGGTGCGGTTTTGGCAGAGTCTGTCAAAACATGCGGGTCCGGTCCGTCCGGTCCTCTTCCCGTGAAGGAGTTCCTCATGTCCGACAAGGTCATCGTCACCGTCGGTGTCGGCGGTATGGGCGAGGCGATCACCCGCCGGGTCGGCTCCGGCGCCCGGGTGCTGCTGGCCGACTACGACCAGGAGCTGCTGGCCCGGGTCCACGCCGATCTGGAGGGCGACGGCTACGACGTCACCACCGCGGTCGTGGACGTCTCCTCCCATGCCTCGGTCGCCGACCTCGCTCAGGTCGCGGCCGGTCTCGGGCCGGTGACGCAGCTGATCCACACCGCCGGGGTGTCGGCGGCCAAGTCCAGCGCGGCCGCGATCCTGGCGGTCGACCTGGCCGGGGTGGCCTACAGCGTCGAGGAGTTCGGCAAGGTCATCGCCCCGGGAGGGTCCGGGATCGTGATCGCCAGCATGGCCGGGACGCTGGGCGAGCCGCAGCTCACCCCCGAGAGGGAGAAGGCGCTGCGCGTCATCCCGGCCGACGATCTGCTGTCCCTGCCCTTCCTCAATTCCGACCTCGTCGAGTTCCCCACCCACGCCTACGTCGTGTCGAAGCGGGCGAACCAGCTGCGCATGGCGGCCGCGGCGCTCGACTGGGGACGGCGCGGGGCCCGGATCAACTCGATCAGCCCCGGCATCATCTCCACCCCCCAGGGCCGCGACGAGCTCGCCGGGGAAGCGGGCGCGTCGATGCGCGCGATGATCGACGGCTCGCCGGCCGGGCGCATGGGCACCCCCGGCGACATCGCCGCCGCCGCGGCCTTCCTCCTGGGCCCCGACGCCGCCTTCATCACCGGCACCGACCTGCTCGTCGACGGAGGCGCAGTCGCCGCGATCCGCCTCAGCGCGGCCCGGTCGGCCCACCGCGGCTGACCGGCACGCGACCGCACCGCCTCTTCGGGAGATCTCATGGAAAAGACAGCACCCGCGGCACGTTCTCAGCTGATCGTGGGAACGCTGGCGTTCGCGGGCATCATCGGGGCGATCATGCAGACGATCGTCGTGCCGTTCATCGGCGAGCTGCCGGCCCTGCTGGGCACCTCGGCGTCCAACGCCTCCTGGGTGGTGACCGTGACGCTCCTGGTCGGCGCGGTCGCCACGCCCGTCTCCGGCCGCCTCGGCGACCTGTACGGGAAGAAGCCACTGCTGCTGGCGAGCACGGTCCCGCTCATCGCAGGGTCCGTCGTCTGCGCCCTGTCCACCGCGCTCGTCCCGATGGTCATCGGCCGCGGCCTGCAGGGCCTGGGAGTCGGGATCATCCCGCTGGGCATCAGCATCCTGCGCGACGTCATGCCGCCCGCGAAGCTGGGCGGGTCGATCGCGCTGATCAGCGCCTCCCTGGGCATCGGCTCGGCCCTCGGCCTGCCGCTCGCCGCGGCCGTCGGCGAGCACGCAGACTTCCACGTCCTGTTCTGGGGCACCGCCGCCCTGGCGACCCTCGTCCTGGCCCTCATCTGGTGGCTCATCCCCTCCACCCCGACCACCGCGCAGGGACGCTTCGACCCGATCGGCGCCCTCGGCCTCAGCGCCGGTCTGGTCTGCCTGCTCCTGGGGATCTCCAAGGGCGCCCAGTGGGGCTGGACCAGCACCGCCACCCTCGGCGCGCTCGCCGCCGCCCTGATCATCCTGCTCGCCTGGGGCGCCTTCGAGCTGCGGCACCCCGACCCGCTGGTCGACCTGCGCTCCACCGCCCGCCCCCAGGTCCTGATGACCAACATCGCCTCCGTCGTCGTCGGCTTCGCCCTCTACGTGCAGAGCCTGGTCGCGATGCAGCTCCTGCAACTGCCCGCGGAACTCGGCTACGGTCTGGGCCAGTCCATGCTCGCCGCCGGCCTGTGGATGGCCCCGGCCGGCCTGGTCATGATGGTCGTCTCTCCGCTCGGCGCCAGGCTCTCCGCAGCCCGCGGCCCCAAGACCACCCTCGCGGTCGGAGCGCTCGTCATCGCCGCCGCCTATGGCGCCCACCTGACCCTCATGGGCTCGGCTCCCGGCGTCATGATCGCCGCGTGCCTCTGCACCACCGGCGTCGCCTTCGCCTACGGCGCCATGCCCGCCCTCATCATGGACGCCGTCCCGCAAAGCGAGACCGCCGCGGCCAACAGCTTCAACACCCTCACGCGGTCCATCGGCACCTCCGCGTCCGCCGCCGTCATCGGTGTCGTCCTGGCCCAGATGACCACCACCGCAGGCGGCCGCACCCTGCCGTCGGAGGCGGGCTTCCAGACCGCGCTGGCCATCGGCGTCGGCGCCGGCCTCCTGGCCGCGCTTCTCACCCTCGCCATCCCCTACCGGCGCGCCGCCCCGGCCACCGAACCGGCCGAACACTTCACCACCGCCGCCTGATCCCGACCGCCAGTCGGCTCCCACGCAGTCCCACCGACCCGAAAGCGCAACCGATACCACTCACACCTACGACCCCGAGCTCATGCACGTCATCGCGGCCGGCTTCAGCCGGCCGCGCCCGGTAGCCGCACGCGGCGACTGGGCCCTGCGCGCGAACGCCGAAGCCGGACCGGCAAGGTTCAAGGAGCACCTGCCCGACCGGCCGGACGTGGCACGCACCGACCACCACATCCCCTCCTAAGATCCTGCGACGCGCGGCATAGCGGCCCAGCGGCCCGCGGACCTGGTCGAGGCGGATGGTGTGCCGCGACATCGCGTCGAGCGGCCCGTGGGTGGCGCGGGTGTCGGTGCGCCACAGGCGGGTGTCGCCCAGATCGGCGATGCGCGGCGTGAGCTTCCTCCCGTGGCACGGACACCAGCGAGGTGGTGGTCAGGTGCTTCGCGCGGACGGCCGGTGGAGCCGCTCGTAGTCATTGGGGCGGTGCGTTCCGAGGTTGGAAGAGCCCAGGCCGTTCGAGGTTCGGCTCTGATCGGGAGGGGTGGTCATGTCCGACCGCGGAGGCCGCGTCGGCGCGGGGTCGACTCCGGCGCAGGGGCGACCTTCCGGCATGAACGCGAACCCATGCGATGAACCGCGGGGAGCGGCCGACGGAAGCGGCGGGAAGATGCGGAACTCGACGACCCACCGGGACGGCGTCGCGATCCCGGTGCCCCGCGGCGGCCCGGGGGCCGAGGGCGGAGCACCGGTGGCGGGGCTGTTGAAGGAGCCGGGCCGATCAGGCTCGAGCCGCGGCCCCGGGAGATGCGGCTCCCGGCCGACTGGGAACTCCATCGGCACGAGCCGCAACGCGGGACCGGCCGGCCGGGAGGGACAGGCGTCAGCGGCTTGCGGTGGATCCGTTCACCTCAGGGTCGTGAAGTACGCGGTGCGGGTCGGGAAATCGATGTAGACGTCAGCGGAGCCGCCGAGGACCTCGCCGGAGAACTCCGAGTTCGTGGACCACCGTCGGCTCGTCTGTGCGGGGTCGAGGCCGGTGGCCAGGCGGGGGCCTGGTGCCGGGGCCGCCTTGAGCGTCCAGGTGTACCGTTCGCGCAAGTTCCTGGCGTTTTCGTCGGTGAGTACGACGACCGCCTCGAACCGGAAGTCCGTCGGCCCTGGAACGGAGCCGCGGGTGTCGACGCCGAGCGCGTCCTCGGTCCACCGGGCCGCGGAGATCGCCCCGAGCCCGGGAAAGGACTCCGTGACGGCGGCGGTGTCCGTCAGCACCGGTGACGGCGACTGTGACTTGGCCACCGCCCGCGGCGCGCTTCCGCCAACGCCGCAGGCGGCGGTGAGCATGAGCAGCACCGCTACCGCGCCGGCGCCTTCGGCCAGTTTCGTCCGCACGTCCTTGGAACGTGAGGTGCCGCCCGATCGTTCCTCGGTCCGCTCGTCGGCAGGGCCGTGCCGCAGTCGAGCGGCCCGGTCACCGAGCGGCCGACGCGGTCCTCGTCCGGCACCTGCCCGCGGCGGCGCATGGTGGACGGGCTCCGGGGGTCTCGCGCGGGGCATGGCACGGCTGGGTGCGGCGGGACACACGTCCCGTGCGCTCGGGGCCGGGCCGGTGCGATCGTGAGGGGTCATTACACCCCAGGCAGAGGAGATGCCGTGGTCATTCCCGTTCTGGCCTCCCTACCGCTCCTCGCCGCGGGCGGCTTCATGCTGTGGCTGGCCGCCGTGAGCCTGTGGGAGCTGCTGAAGGGGCCGAGCCATCGGAAGGTCGAGTGCGCTCGGCTGCCGTACGAGGACGAGCGGCAAGGGGTGCGGCTCGTCGGCAGGGCCGGCCCGGGACCGGACGGTCCGCTCAAGGCTCCGATCTCGGGCAGACCCTGCGTGTGGTGGTCGGTGCGCAGCCATGGCGAGCCCATGTCCCAGGGCTCGTCGGGGGACAAGCGGCCGTCGCTCCCCTCCGGCCACCGGACGTCCTCGGTCCCGTTCGCCGTGGCCGACGACAGCGGGGAGGCCCTGGTGCCGATCGGCGAGCTGACGGTCGGGGGCGTCGAGCACGGCCGCGAGCGCAGGAGCAGCCACCCGGACCTCCAGCGCGTCGTCCTCGTGGAACGGGAGGCGATCCTTGAGGTCGGCGCCCTCATCGACGTGTTCGGGCGTCCCGACCACGGCTCGCCCGGAGTCCAAGCGGTTCTCGCGGACGATCTCAGGGTCGGACTCGCCACCGGTCACTCCGCCGTCCGCAGCGGCATCGGCCATATCCTGCTCAGCCTGGTCATCGCCGCCGCGTGCTTCGGATGCGCGACCCTCCTGCTGTCCCTCCTGTGGATCACCTGAGCCGTTCTCCACGCGAGCCCGCCCTCGCCCTCCTCGTCGGGAACCGACACCGGTGCCCGCCGGGTGCGGGTGCCGCCGACCACATCGGACGCCGAGCACGATTCCCCGGACCACCGGCATCAGCGCGATGACGCCACCGGCCGGCCAGCCCACTACCAGGACAAGCCACCACATCGAAGACCTCCCCGAAAGCGATCGGCCATCGTCTCGCTGGATCGGCAAGGCGGAGCGATCAACGTGACCGCCCCAGGTCGAATTCGGCGTCCAAGGCTTGGGCGAGCCGCCGGAGGAGCGGGACGGTCGGAAGGGTGCCGCCCGCTTCAAGGACCGGCAGGGCCGGCCGGGTCATTCCCGCCCGTGCCGCGACGGCGGCCTGGGAGAGACCCGGATCCTCGCGCCGCTTGCGCGCCCACTCGGCCAGCTCGTAGGCGAGCCGGGCCCCTTCGTAGCCCTGGGAGACCTCTTCGGTGTCCCGCTCAGCGCGCTCCCGGTTCCTGTGCCGGCTCATCTCGGCTCCTGTCGTAGATCTTCTCGCGCGCACCGCCCGGTCGACCCGCTTCTGTTCGCTGCGCCGCGTCTTGGTGAAGACCGTCAGCAGCACGGCCCGTCTTTCGCTCGTCAGCCAGTAGGTGACGCGGGCCTCGACGCCCAGGATCGCCGGACGCAGCTCCCAAACCTTTCCCTTCAGGTGACCGGCGTACGGAAAGCCGAGCGAAGGCCCCTTGGACGCGAGGAGGCCGCGGTAGAAGAGAGCTCGGCCATAGGCCTTGTCGGCCTGCGGTCATCGGGATTCGGCCGCGGAGGCGGAGGCTCGCGCTGGTCGTGGCGGCGAGGGCGTCGTCCGGACGGGCGCTGTCCTTCGGCGTCGCCGCGGTGTGGGACGGGCGCAGCCCGTTGCCGGTGTCGGCCGGTGCTCCAGCGGCCACCTCGCTGAAACTCGACCGTCGTCTGGCCGATTGCCGTGACCGGCTGAACTCTTTACTCAGAGGAGTGGATTCGCTACATTAAGTCGTCATGGCCGTACTCAGAGATCGCAAATACCAGCAGTGGTTCAGAGGTGCCGATACCGACGGCGACGGGGTCATCACTCGGCAGGACGTCCTGCGGATGGGCGAGCGTTACATCGCCGCCCGTAGCGCCGGGCCGGAGTCCGAGACCGCGCAACGGCTCATCCGGGGGCTCGACGCGTTCTGGACTCAAGTGATCGCACCGATGGACCAGGACGGCGACGGGAGGATCGATCTGCGGGAGATGACCGAGGGGTTCCGGCAGGCCCTGACCGACCCTGCCCGGTACCCGCAGCAGATCCAGTCGGTGGCCGACTGCTACTTCGACCTCATCGATCTCGACGGCAACGAGAAGATCGACCGCGAGGAGTTCCAGCAGATCTTCGGTCTGGCCGGAGACCTCCCCTTCGAAGACTGCACCGAGGTCTTCAACGCTCTGGACCTGGACGGCTCGGGCACGCTGGACCGCGCCGAGTTCCACCGGGCGCTCGCGGAGTTCTTCTACGGCGACGACCCCGACGCCCCCGCCAACCACTTGTTCGGCAGGGTCGTCGGCTGACGGAGCCACGTCCGGCCGGGATGCCCGGTTCCCGGCGGTTGCGGACGGCGGCGGCAAGACGCGCCAGGACATCTTGAGCGGGTGAGGGCCTTCCGGGGCCGGTGTGGATCGCGACGTCCCATCGGCCCCTCGGTTCGCCGGCCCCGTCGCGACGTGCTCCCCGCCCGGCATCCTCGTTCTCGCGGGGAGGAGCGTTCGGGACCCGGCTCATCATCGTTGCGTTCGCGGCCGGGCGCCGCTATCGCCCATCAAGACCGGGTGGTGAGAAGGCGAGCACCTCGGGAAGGGGGCCGTCGTAGCGCTCGACGTCGACCAGCGCGCTGAGCGCACTCGGTCCTTGGGACAGTCGCGAGCACGGCCGGTCCGCCGTGAGGACGTTCGGATTGCTGTGGCGGTCCAGAGTTCCGCGCCGGCCGGGCCGGACCGGATCCCACCACGCTCCCGTGGACAGTTGCACGACGCCCGGCATGACGTCGTCGGAGAGGACCGCGCCCGCCAGACAGCTGCCCCGGTCGTTGTAGACGCGTACGATCATGCCGTTCTCGATGCCGCGCGACTCGGCGTCCAGCGGATTGATCGTCGCGGGCTCACGACCGCGGATCTTCGAATCAAGGCTGTGGCCGCCGTTGTCGTATTGGCTGTGCAGGCGCGAGGCCGGCTGATTCGAGATCAGGTGGAGCGGGTACCGGTCCGACAGGTCGGCCCGAAGCCACTCCGTCGGCTCGAACCACATCGGATGCCCGGCGCAGTCGTCGTAGCCGAACGAGTCGATCTTCTCGGAGAAGATCTCGATTCGGCCCGACGGCGTCGGCAGGGGGAAACGCAGCGGATCCGTGCGCAGGTCCTCGAAGCTGCCGGGAAACGGCCCGGTGGACGGCGGCAGCGCGGCGGTGGAGACGCGCCAGAACTCCTCGAAGCCCGGCAGGGCGGCATCGCCGCCGAGTTCGGCCCTCGTCTGCTCGTACAGGTGCCGGACCCATGCGCTCTCCGAGCGTGACTCGGTGAACTCCCGCTCGTATCCGAGCCGGGAGGCCAGGGCTGCGAAGATCTGGTGATCGGTGCGCGACTCGCCGGCGGGCTCGCGGACTTTCGGCATCGCGACGATGTGGGGGTCGGAGAATCCGGCGGCGAAGTCGTCGCGCTCCAGGCTGGTCGCGACGGGAAGGACGATGTCCGCGAACTTGGCCGAGGTGTTCCACCAGGCTTCGTGGACCACCACCGTGTCAGGGACCTGCCACGCGCGGGCCAGCCGATGGAGATCCTGGTGGTGGTGGAACGGATTCCCCCCGCACCAGTAGACCAGGCGAAGCTCGGGCAGGGTGAGGCGCCGGCCGTCGTAGTCGATGACCTTCCCCGGATGCAGCAGGGCATCGGCGATCCTCGCCACCGGGATGAACTCCGCGACGGGGTTCGCAGCCGCCGGGACGGTCGCCACGAAGGGGCGGTCAGGGGCGACGCCTGTCGCGTCCATCGTCGCGTAGCCCGCGCCCCAACCGCAGCCGGGCCGGCCCATCGAGCCCGCCATGGCGGCCAGTACGACGGACATCCAGATCGGTTGCTCGCCGTGGTCCGCCCTCTGCACCGCGTAGTTGACCATGATGAGAGAACGCCGGGTGGCGAGGCGGCGCGCGAGGTCGGTGATCACGTCACGATCGATGCCCGTGATCATCTCCGCCCAGGCGGCGTCCTTGGGGAGGCCATCGACCTCGCCGACCAGGTAGGCGGCGAAACGGTCGAACCCGACGCAGCACCGGCGAAGAAAGTCCTCATCGTGCCACCCGTTGACCAGCATCGTGTGGGCGATGCCGAGCATCGCCGCGGTGTCGGTGCCCGGGACGACGGGCAGCCACTGCGCGTCGAGGAAGCCGGCGGCATCACTGCGGATGGGGCTGATGCTCACGAACCGGACCCCGGCCTCGCGGCACCGGCGCTGCAGGTCCCGCGTCTGGTGCCTGGCCAGCCCACCAGGGTTGATCTGGCTGTTCTTGAGGGCGAGCCCTCCGAACGCCACCACGAGCTCACAGTTCTCCGCTATCTCGTCCCACATCGGCATCCGCGACTGGTAGCTCCACGGATGACCGCCGATCACGTGGGGGAGGACGACCTCCAACGCCGCGGTGCTGTAGGTGTTGCGCGAATCGGTGTATCCCCCGCCCAGCGCCAGGAACCGGTGGAGCTGACCCTGCGCGTGGTGAAACCTGCCCGCACTCGCCCAGCCGTAGGATCCGCCGAACACCGCGCTGTCTCCGTGCGCTGAACGAACCCGGCGGAGTTCATCGCTCACCAGGGTGATCGCCTGGTCCCAGCTCACCTCCACGAAAACGTCCTCGCCCCTGGCCGTGCCGTGGGCGCGCGGCTCGCCGTTCAACCAGCCCTTGCGCACCGCGGGGCGCAGCACACGAGCGCGGTCGTCGGCGGCCACCACCATTCCGGGGCCGATGGGCGACGGCGTGGGGTCATCGGGCTTCGGCTCGATCCGCACCAACCGGCCGGAATCGACCACGGCGATATAGCTGCCCCAGTGCGTCGCGACCGACCTGCGCTGTTCCGTCATGCGTCGACTCCACTCTGAAGGTCCCCCCGGCCGGGGCGCGGTCGTTCACGTTGCGGGGCGGCGTGCCACGAAGGGCCGGCCTCCCTCGGCCTCGGCACACCCCAAGGACAACCCACCGACCACGATCAGCGAAAGGGCGGGCGCACAAAGTAACCGAAGTGTCACTCCGAAGTGGCGCACGGCGCCGGACCCGAGCATCCGCACCGCCCTCGCCCTCCGTCGCGCCGCCGGTCGGCAGGGCGGAGCGTCGCAGGCCGCGGAATCCCCTCGGGCGGACGAGGTGGTGGTCCGAGACCGCTCGCCCTTCGCGGTTCATCGACGCCAGGCGGCGGACTCGTCGCGCCGGAGCCTGCTGATGATCTCGACGCGGTCGCCGGGGACGCGGACGACGGTCACCTCGACGGGGCGGCCCCCGCGGACGACTGCCTGACGGCGGTCGGCGAGCTGGTCGCGAACGTCGTCCGGCACGGCGGCGGGGGAGCGGTCGCGCTGTGGTCGCTTCCCGGGAGGGGCGGGGTCCTCCGGTCGTTCGGCGGGGAACGGGATCGGGCTGAGGAGGTGGCGGGCCCGGAGGGAAGGCGGGAAGTCCACAGCCGCTGGATCGGGTGGGTGACGTGCTCGGTGCGGACGGGAACAGGCCGAGAGCCGCACCCGGTGCGTGGGCGCGGCTCTCGGCGATCGGCTCCCCAACCCCCGGAAGGGAGCCGAGCCGGGGGGTCAGTAGCGTCCGCTGCGGGTGCGGCCGCCGCGGACGCCGGCGACGATGCCGACACCGACCGCGGCCAGGCCGACCTGGAAGACCAGCTCGATCCAGTCGATGCCGTCCGTGGTGGCCACGCCGACGCTCTGGGCCAGCGCGGTACCGAGCAGTGCGGCGACGATACCGACGCCGATGGTCAGCAGGACGCCGATCGACTGCCGACCCGGCAGCACCAGCCTGCCCAGCATCCCGACGATGGCGCCGATGACGATGGCGGTGATGATCCCTGCGACGGTCATGTGTCCTCTTCCTCAAGACGAAATTTGGTAATCCGTTTATGCCCGACATGCCATTAGATTAACCATTTAGTGGCTAAGAGAGACGTGTGTCACGTAATTTTCATGGACGGCAAAAATTGCCCTTACTCATCGAGCGCAGCGCATATCACCAGCTCAGGATCGCCTTCTCGGTGGCGGATCCACCCCTGCGCGGTCCCCAGCGCACACTCTCCGTGCTCACTCGCGCCGCAGGGAAAGAAGAGATCTCCCGCCCCGCTATCCGGTACGGGGCACATCTTGTGCAAATCATCGCCGCTCCCTGCCCGCCATTCTCCGGCCGGCACCCCCGTCGTTCTCCCGGCCCCGTGCCCTCGGAAACGGCGGCTCAGTCGGGGAAGAAGCCTCACCTTCGACCGTGCCGGGGCAGGGGGCGGCCGACGTGCGGTGTCGGCGGCGCACGGACTCGACCTCCCCGGGCGGCGCCCGAAGCTCGGCGGACCCGCCCTGCTCCCGCCTGGTCCGGCAGCCGTCGTGGCGGCGTTCACCGGACGGGCCAGACGTCCGTCCGGTGAGCGCTCGGCGGGACTCCTTCTCGCGGTGCTCCTCGATACCCGGTCGGGCCGGGATCGGGGGAGGCTCGGGCTTCTCAGGCCGGTTCTTCGGTCGAGTGGGAGTCGGTGAGCGTGAGTGCGCCGCCTGCCGCGATCAGGCCGACGACCACCGCCAGGACGGCGTAGGTGATCCGCTCTCCGTGGAAGAACGACGCCACGAGCTCGCTGCTCCAGGTGCCGGCGGGCAGTCGCGTGGTGACCAGTGCGGCGATCATGGTGCCGATGACGGCGGTGCCGACGCTGGTCCCGACCTCCTGGGCGGTGTCGTTGAGCGCGGCGCCGATCGAGGTCCGGTTGGCCGGCATCGCGTCGACGAGGGCGATGGCGCAGATCGTCATGACGGTGCGCAGCCCGACGGTCATCACGACCATGGAGACCGCGATGGCGGGGTACCCGTGGTCGACGCCCCAGGCGAGACCGGCCAGCGAGCCGGCCAGGCAGACGGCGCCGATCAGGCAGGCGACGCGATGGCCGAAGGTCTTCGCGAGCCACTCCGACAGGGGCGTCGCGGCGATCATCGTCACGATGAGCGGGAGGTTCGCCAGGCCGGCCCGCACGGGGCTCCACCCGTAGGCGTACTGGAAGTGGAGGATCAGCCCGAACATCACGCCGGCCATCGCGATGGACGTCCCGATCTGCGCGATGGCGGCGCCGCGGACGGTGCCGCCGGAGAAGAGGCGCAGGTCCAGCATGGGCGACGCGCTGCGGCGCTCGTGCCGCACGAACGCGGCGGCCGAGGCCACGGCGCCGAGGACCGACGCGATTGTGATCGCGGAGAGCCAGCCGTTCTCGACGCCGCTGGTCAGCGCGTAGCAGGCGAGGCCGATGGCGGCGACGCTCAGCGCGGCGCCGGGCAGGTCGAGCCTGTCGTCGGTCAGATCCTCCGGCCGGTCGGCCGCGACGCCGAGCCGGACGCCGATGGCCGCGATCAGCGCGATGGGGGCGTTGACGATCAGGAGCCACTCCCACCGCACGTGGGCCAGGGCGGTGCCGCCGAGCAGCGGGCCGAGGATGAATCCGGACATGCCGACGATGATCATCAGGGTCATCGCGCGCATGCGCAGTGCCTGGTCGTCGAAGAGCCGGAAGACCAGGGAGTTGGTGATGGGCGCCATCGCCGCGGCGGCGATGCCGAGCCCGGCTCTCAGGGCGATGAGCTCCCCGGCGGTCGTGACGGCGACGACGCACAGGCTCATCAGGCCGAACACGGCGAGGCCGACCAGCAGCACGCGCCGGCGCCCGAGGCGGTCGGCCATGGATCCCGCGGTGAGCAGCAGCCCGCCGAAGGTCAGGGAGTACGCCCCGGTGACCCACTGCAGCGCCGTCGTGCCGCCACCGAGATCGCGGCCGATCGTGGGGAGCGCGATCGAGAGCAGCGTGTTGTCGACCATCTCGACGAAGAAGGCCAGGCAGAGCGCGGCCAGGGGGATCCACGCGGCGCGCAGGGACGGATACGTGCGCGGCGTGGCGGGGGCGGTGACGGCGGTCACGGTGGTCTCCTCTCGGGGCGTCGCCGATCATCGAACGACGTTCGATAACATAGAACAACGTTCGATGATGTGCAAGCTGTGGTTGAATGGGGGTCATGGCCCGTCCGCGAACACGCTCCGTCGATGGTCCGCCCCGAGAGCGGCAGCGTGCCTCGCACTCCATGGAGGCCGTTCTCGCCGCGGCCGTGGGCCTGCTCGACGAGGCGGGTCCCTCGGCCCTGACGTTCCGGGCCCTGGCCACCCGGCTGGGCACTGGAGTCGGCAGCATCTACTGGTACGTCGCGAGCAAGGACGAACTGCTCGACCGCGCCACCGACCACGCGGTCGGCGAGGTGCTGGCCGCCGTCGAGGCGCAGCCGGGCGGCGATGACCCGATCGCCGACCTGCGCGCGATGGCCGTCGCCCTGTTCGACGTGATCGTGGACCGGCCCTGGCTGGCGGCCTACTTCATGCGCAACACCGACGTCCAGGACAATTCGCTGCGGCTGTACGAGAAGCTCGGCCAGCAGATGCTCCGCCTCGACCTCACGCCGCGGCAACGGTTCCACGCCGTCTCGGCGGTCGTGGGTGTCGTCGTCGGCACCGCGGCCGACCTGGGCGCGGAACCACCCCAGGAACTGCTCGACGGCAGCGTGAACCGCGAGGAGTACCTCGGCCGTTTCGCCGACACCTGGCGGGCCCTCGACCCCGCCGAATACCCGTTCGTGCACCAGATCGTCGACGAGTTCGCCGGCCACGACGACCGGGAGCAGTTCCTCGCCGCCCTGGAGCTCACCCTGGCAGGACTCCGCCTCCAGGCCGAAGCCTGACCGACACCCTCCGCCGACGGCACCCGGCCCCTCCCGGCCGAGCGGTGATCGTCAGACGTCCGAAGCGCGTCTCACCGGTCATCGAACCGACGCGCACCTCGGGGGCGGCCGCCCCGCCCCTCGTGGAGGGACCACTGGCCGGTGGCGGGGCGGCCGCGGGTCACTCGAAGGGTGACGGGTCGCCTGCGCCGTGGCGGAGGATCACCGGTTCGCCTAGGGAGAAGTCGACGACGGTGGTCGGGACGGCGCCGCATTCGCCGGAGTCGATGACGGCGTCGATCGTGTGGTCGAGGGTCTCCTTGATCTCCCAGCCCTGGGTCATCGGTTCGGTCTCGTCCGGCAGGAGCAGAGTGCTCGACAGGAGCGGTTCGTCGAGTTCGGTCAGCAACGCGTGGGTGACCTTGTGGTCGGGGATCCGCACGCCGACCGTCTTCTTCTTGGGGTGCAGCAGGCGTCGCGGGACTTCTTTGGTCGCGGGGAGGATGAAGGTGTAGCCGCCCGGCGTGGCCGCTTTGATCGCCCGGAACACCGAGTTGTCGATCTGCACGAACTGCCCGAGCTGGGCGAAGTCCT
The DNA here is from genome assembly GCF_003751225.1 of Actinocorallia herbida. NCBI lineage: Bacteria > Bacillati > Actinomycetota > Actinomycetes > Streptosporangiales > Thermomonosporaceae > Actinocorallia > Actinocorallia herbida. The sequence goes on along the minus strand of NZ_RJKE01000001.1, from coordinate 5,423,866 downwards.
TGCACACGAGGGTGAAGTGGTGCCCCTCGTCCAGCCGCCGGATCTCCCTGATCCGCTCGATTCCGCGCGGGTTCCCGAGCCGGCAGCCCAGTGCGTAGCAGGAGTCCGTCGGGTAGGCGATCAGCCCGTCCGCCCGCACGAGATCCACGATCTGCCCGAGCAGCCGAGGCTGCGGGTTCTCCGGGTGCACATCGAAGTACTTGGCCATGACGCACAGCCTAGGCCGATCCGCCGACCGCCGACCGCCGACCGCCGACCGCCGACCGCCGACCGCCGACGGGCGAGGGGCGAGAGGCCGACGGACCCGCCGACCGCGGGCCGGAGTCCGCTGCCTGCGACGGCGTTCAGCCCGTCCCGCGTCCCGGGCGAACCCGTCCCGCGACGCCATGCCGCATGAGTATCCGCACGCGTGATCTCGAGTACGCGGACTCAGGGCGGGCGGTCGCCCGGCCGCGAGACTCGGGGTACCCGAGCAAATGGAGAGAACCGTGCGCCTGTACCGCGGCACCGAGCGAGCCGTCACCACCGTGTCCCGTCCCGTGAAGGTTCGCGTCGGCGCGGCCGCGCTCGCGGGTGCCGCCGCTCTCGCGGCGCTGACCGGGTGCTCGGGGCTCGAGTACCGGGAGGGCATCTGCGACACCGGTGAGTACCCCGCCCTGTCCGTGGGCGGCACCGGTTCCGCCTGCTTCCCGGAGGGGGCGGAGCCCGAGGCCGGGTTCGCGCGCTACCCGGAGGGCAAGGTGCCGCAGGAGGTCGGCGACGAGTGGGACGTCTACTGGGACACCCACACGCTCGACGACAACGGCGACATCATCGCCGCGCCCGACCAGGACTGACCCCACGAGGGCTCCGCACCGGATGCCCGGCCCGTCCGCCCTTTCCTCGTCGTTCCCGACCCCGACGGCCCCGGACAGACCCGGCTGATGATGTCGCTGGTCCGCGGGTTCGCGGCCGCCGTCGGTCCGACGGTCACGCCGACCAGGGGCGGCATGTCGCTGCGCTGGGCACGCCGTACGCTCGCGCTGGTCGACCGCGGAATCATCACCGCGCTAGGGCCGGTCCGCGCCCTGGACCACCTCACCACCCTGGTCACGGCCATGAGCGAGGACCTGCTCCTCGCCGCCGTCCACGAGCGGCTCCGCCCGCTGATGGAGCAGCCTCCGCAGCGCCGCTCACAACTGGTCCCCAGACGGTGAGCCAAGACTTCTTCCGCTCGCCGGTCACCACGATGGCCCCGAACCAGCTGGCTCGGCGAGCCGGGCTCACCGAGGCCGTCATCGAGATCGTGTCGGAGACCGGCCCCGAGAACCTCCAGATGCGCGAGGGCGCCGAGCGCTCCGGCGTCGCCCTCGGTACCGCCTACCGGTACTTCTCCTCCAAGGACCACCTCCTGGTCGCCGCCTGGGCCGACCGGCAGGGCCGCCTCACCGACCGCGTGATGGCCGAGATGAGCGGCCGCGGCGCCAAGTGCGCGGAAGACATCGCCTGCGAGCTCGTCCTGGCCTTCGTCGAACGCGAGATGCGCGCCTTCCAGCGCAACCCGAACTTCGCCCGCCTGGCCGTCCGCCTGGAGACGCCCAGCGACCCCTACGTCAGCGAGACCCTCGCCGAAACCCTCCGCAACCTCGCCGACGTGACCCGCCACACCCTCCAAGGCCACCGACCCGCCCCTTGCCGCCGGACGGGCTGCGCACTGCCGAGGACGATGAACAGGCCGTCCGCTTCGGCCTCGCCGGCGGGCCCCGGCCCGGCCGGAGCGCCGTGCGCCCCGTTCATCGCAGTCCCGTGAGTGGTCTCGCGTACCACATCGGACAAGACCTGATAAAAGTGATTGCGGTCTTTTCCGAAAATGGCGATCATTGACGCTTGGACGCGTTCTTGCCTAGTTTATTCGGTATGGGAAACGGGACGGTGGCCCGTCGAACGGGCCGCAATGGATTGTACCGTCTGACACTTTTCACGGTGGTGGTCGCCGTGGTCCTGACGTCCGCCGTGGTCGGCTGGCGGGAGGCCTCCGCACTGAACTGCGAAGGCCCGCACTGGCCGCGGACCGGCGATGTGGACGTCACCGACATCGCGGACGCGGACCGCTATTCGATCGAGATCTGGTTCGAGCTGACCGAGGAGGAGCTGTGCTCCCTCCAGCGCCTCGACGATTATCTCGAGGTGGGCGTCGACATTTACGGATTCACCGTTCCGGCGGAATGGGATGACTACACGATCGACACCGATCTTCCGGACGCGGTCAAGGACGTCGCGCTCGATGACGACGCGAACGAACCGCATCCCGGCGTGACCGGAACCGACACCGACGATCTCAAGGCCGGTGCGCGGTACCACGTCTCGTTCGGCTGGAACGAGCCCCTTCAGGACGGCGTGACGGCCGAGGCGGTGCTGCACTGGGTGCCGAGCCACTGGGCCGGAGAGTCCTCGGTCCTGGGCTGGAAACAGAAGATCAGGGAGGAGGCCTCCTGCGTCGTGGGCCTGAACAAGGACCCCGGCTGGTGCGTCTTCCCCGACGAGCGGCCGGGCATCGCGATCCCGCTGATGAGCGACGCCAAGTTCACCGGCGGCTTCGTCCGGGACCGGGTGCCGATCACGACGCGTTCGTACAGTTGGGTGCCCGAAGGCGCGGACCGGGCGCTGCTCACTCACCACGAACCCCCGGGACCCGACGACGCACCGGTCGTGCGCCCCGCCGAGCCCGATGACACCTCGCCCGCCCCGGCCGACTCCGCAGATCCCGCCGACTCCGCCGACCCCGGCGATTCCGCTGACTCCGCGGATCCCGCCGACGCGGCCGACGCCGACCCCGCCGAGCCCGAGGACCTGCCGGTGGCCGAGCCCGCCGAGCCCACCGCACTCGGCCCCGTCGCCACGGTCGAGGGCGACGGGTACTGGCAGGCGGCGACGGACGGCGGCGTGACGGAGTACGGCGCGGCACAGTCGTACGGTTCGGCTCCGGACGAGGGCATCGAGGTCGACGACATCGTGGGGATGGCCCGCACCCCCACCGGCGAGGGGTACTGGCTCGTCGCCGCCGACGGCGGTGTCTTCTCCTTCGGTGACGCCGAGTTCTACGGTTCGATGGCGGACGAGCCGCTGAACGAGCCGGTCACGGGCATCGCCTCCACCGCGGACGGGGGCGGCTACTGGCTCGTCGCGAAGGACGGCGGTGTCTTCTCCTTCGGCAACGCGGAGTTCTACGGCTCCATGGCCGATGAGAGCCTGAACGCGCCGGTCCGGGCGATCGCCCCCACCGCCTCGTCGGAGGGCTACTGGCTGACGGCGGAGGACGGCGGTGTCTTCTCCTTCGGTGATGCCGAGTTCTACGGTTCGATGGCGGACGAGCCGCTGAACGGGCCTGTGGTCGACATCGACGCCACCCCGACCGGGGGCGGCTACTGGCTGACGGCGGAGGACGGCGGTGTCTTCTCCTTCGGTGACGCCGAGTTCCACGGTTCGATGGCGGACGAGCCGCTGAACGGGCCCGTCACGGGCATGGCCCCGACCGCGGACGGGGGCGGGTACTGGCTGGGAGCCTGCGACGGCGGGGTGTTCGCACTTGGGAACGCGGAGTTCCTGGGATCGGATCCGCGGTACACGTGCGGCGGATCCTGACCTCAGGGAGGGAAGACCAGCACGGACAGGACGCCCCTGTTGTCGGCCAGGCAGGGATCGCCGTCGTTGACGCGGAGCCGGACGGGGCCGGGGGCCTCGGCCGTGAGGTCGGCCAGCCGGTTCACGGGCACTACGGGGCCGTCGCCGATGCGGGCGAGAAGGGCCCCGTAGGGGGCGCCCGCATGGACCTTGCAGTCGGCGGCGGCGGAGATCCTCCGGTCGACGGCGGGGCTGTAGCCTTCGGGGCCGACCGGTGGGTACATGCGGTAGTCCACGGTCCAGGCGCCTCCCTCGGTCTGGATCCGCACGGTCTCGCCGACGGTCGCAGAGATCCCGGTCGCCTGCCAGCCCGCGGCGGACTGCACGGGCACGGTGGACCGCCGCACGGATGCCGAAGGGGCCGCCGTCGCGCCCGCCGAGGGATCCCGCTCCGGCTGGCCGCCGATAACGACGACCGCCGACGCGCCGAGGACGAGCGCCCCGACCGCGCACCCCGCTAGGCCCCAGCGTCCCGGACGGCGGCGGCGACGGGTGAGACCGCCGACCGCCCGGGAGAGTTCCGCGGTGCCACGGGCCTGCCACGACCGTCCGTATTGGGCCGCGACCGCGGGCAGCGCCTCCAGCGCCTCCGCCGGATCTCGGCCGTCCAGCGCCGCCAGCGCGGCCAAAGGCCCTTTCCGCACCGGGCCCGGCACGCAGGCCAGGGCCAGCCGGACCGGGTCGTGTGCCGAGGAGGCGGGTGCCCCCCGCGCCTCCCAGCCGGCCACTTTCACCTCGCCCGCGTCGGTGACGAAGACGTTGTCCGTGCTCAGCCCTGGATGCGGCCCCGCCGCCGCGAGGGCCAGCAGACACGACCGCAGGACGACCAGTGCGGCGTCCGCGGAGACCGGCCCGTGGCGCGCGAGTATCCCCGACAGCGCGGCCCCGGCCACATCCTCGGTGAGCACGGCGGCCACGTCGCCCCCGGGGCCGGGAAACCAGGCGATCCACCGGACCAGGTGCGGGTCGTCGAGGGCGAGCAGGCGCCGCGCGTCCGCCTCGAACGCCGCGCGCGCGTCCGCATCCGGGAGCCGGACATAGGTCAGCCGGGCGCTCACCCGCACCGACCGCGCGTCCAGAGTGGGCCCGGTCTCGCGGAGGCCCGGCACCCGCCATCGCGGCGAGCTCATCGCAGCGCCTCGACGCACCCGCTCACGGCCCATCCGGCCTCCCAGTGCCGGGAGGGGTTGCCGACCTGCTCGACGACCAGGACCTGGCTGTCGCGCACGGTGCCGACCTCGGTGCCGCCGACGCGGGTGGTGTAGAGGCTCACGATCTGGTCCGGGGAGTCATTGGTGACCCTCAGCAGATAGGTCTTGCCGCGCTCCAGCGCGATCTCCCGCTCGAACTGGAACCGGGTGAAGCCGTTGTTCTCGCCGAGGTCGGGGCGGTTCACCGACACGTCGACGGACCCGTCCTCCGCCCAAAGCCGGATCTTGAGCGGGTGCGGCGCCTCGAGGCTGGTCAGCGTTTCGTCGAGCCCTGCGATCACGCTCACCGCTTTGATCGCGTGCGCCCGCGCGACGAAGGAGCCCTGGATCAGGCCGCCGGGTTCCAGCGGCACGGCGATCTGCGCCGCGACGTCGTACGCGCAGTACGGCTCGCCGCCCTTGGAGGCGGCCGGGGCGAAGAAGACCAGGCCGTCCAGGACGCACACGCAGACGAGGGCCAGGGCGACCAGCAGGCCGGACCGGATCGCGCTGAGCCGGGACCGGATCTCGTGGCGGTGGCGGTACCAGGACTGGAGCCGCCAGGCCGCGAAGACCGTCGCGAACACCGTCAGCCAGACCGCGGCCCCGGTGAGGTAGTCGTCGACCAGGAGCCCGGCGAAGATCCCGGACGATCCGATGAGGATGCCGAGCACCGGCATGAAGAAGGCCGGGGTGGGGGCGCGCAGCGGGACGACCCTGGGCAGGGCCGCCTCCCGGCTCCGGCACAGCCAGGCGAGCTCCCCGTCCTGGTGCAGTTCCTGGAGCGACACGACGACGTCCCTGCCGTCCTGCCGGTCGACGACGATGCCCACCGGAAAGGACCGGCCGGCCAGCAGGAGCGCGCCGAACCGGGGGCCGGTCTTCGCGCCGACACGGACGAGGTACCGCCCGCGGTCGGCCTCCTCGAACCGCTCGAACTCATCGGCGCCGCCGAGTGGGCGGATGTCGGCGAGCGACCCGACCACGGTCCTGGCTTCCGGGGCGTCCTCCGGCCACCAGGTGAGCGCGGCCCCGATCCGGCGCTGTGCCGCCGACAGCGCTCCCCAGGGGTGGCGCAGCGCCCCGGAGACGGGGATCTTCTCTTCGAGGAGGAGCAGCGCGATGCCGAGCCGTGCGACGGTGTCGGTCACCGTGGCGCGCCGGGACACGACGCCGCCGCGCACGGCGGCGTCCACCCGGACGGGCCGGTCGGCCTCGACGAGTTCGAGCGCGGTCAGCACGAGCCGTTCCCCCAGGACGAGCCCCGACCCCGTCCTGCGCCCGCCCTCCCTCGTCTCGACGGTCACCCGCGCCAATCGCTGGTCGATGATCTCCATGCAGGTCCGCCTCTCCTCGTCCGCGTAGGACCCCCGTCCTCTGCTGTGTTGGACGTGACGGACGCCGATTTCGGTGGCCCTCAGGACGGAGGTGGCTCTCCGGAGCCGAAAACGGTGCAGCCGAAAGGGAGGCACCACAGGTCGGCGGGCGAGGAAGGCACAGCGGTGCGGGATCGGGGGCCGCCGTGCGGTGGGGGAGGGCGCGCTCCCAGGCGCCCGGCGGCGTCGATCGACGCCGCCGGGCCCCGGGGGCGGGTCACAGGTTGCAGAAGATGCTTTCGATGAACTCCTCGTCGTAGTTCACGTCCGTGGCGCGGCGCTGGTCGGAGTAGGACCAGGTCAGGCTGCGCTTGCCGTCCGCGGAGTGGACCGACCAGGTCCGGTAGCCGGGGATGCTGCCGTCGTGCCAGTAGACGTACTTGCCGCACCAGGTCGAGCGGAACATGCCAAGGCCCGCGTACTTGCTGCCCTCGCCTGTGTAGACGAGGCTGGTCTTCATCTGGTCCGCCGCGGCGGTCCCGGTGATGGTTCCGTTCAGCAGGTTCTTGAAGAACGTGTTGACGTCGGAGACGGTGGAGATCATCTGGCCGCCGGGGGCCCACCTTGAGGCGTTCTGGTCGGTCACCTCCACCGTGCTGGAGCCGTTCCACCAGTACCCGCGCAGCCGCACCGAGGAGATGGCGGTGCCCGTCGGCACGGAGGTCCCGCTCAGCTGGAGCGGGCTGAGGATGTCCCGGTACAGGGCGTCGGCGTAGGTGTAGCCGGTGACCCGCTCGATGATCATGCCGATGACCAGGTAGTTGCTGTTGGAGTAGCTGTACCGGGCGCCGGGGCTGAAGAGCGGGGCGTGGGCGTTCACGATCGCCAGGAGCTGCGGGTAGGTGTACCCCTGGGACATCGTGGTGGAGAAGTCGGGCAGGGCGTCGGTGAAGTTGTACAGACCGCTGGTATGTCGCAGCAGCATCCGCAGGGTGATGGAGCCGCCTCCGTTGACACCGGGCAGATAGGTGGAGACCGGGTTGTCCAGGGATACTCTGCCCGCTGCGGCGAGCTTCATCAGTTCCGCGGCGGCGAAGGTCTTGGAGACGCTCGCGATGCGCGTCCGCGCGTCCTGCGGGGGGCCGTAGGCGAAGCCGATCCTGCCCAGCACCGAGTCGCTGAGTTCGGCGACGGCTCCGCCGCCGCCGTGCGCCAGCGCGGTATGGAACACGGTGTTCTGCACCATCGCCTTGGCCAGGTCGATGTTGTTCCCCGCCTCACGGCTCATCGTTCCGATGAACAGCTCGCGACCGCCCTCGGTGTACCCCTGCGCGGTGATCAACCGGGCGCCCAGCCGCAGCGCCTTCAGGTTCAGCTCGCCGTGGGTGAACCCGTACCACCAGCCGGGCGTGTACCCGGTGGTGTTGCGGAGCATGATCCCGTTGAAGCTGCCGTCGCCGTTGCGGCTCGCGTCGACGATCCGTGCGCCGTTCTGGCGGATGACGTCGTTGATGTTGCCGACTCCGCCGCCGAGCCACCACCACCACTGGGCGGAACTCTCCGACATGAGCATGTCGAACCGGCGGACGCCGCCGTCGTCGAACGGGCGGATCCGGGTCGGTCTCGCGCCCGGCGTCGCCTGCTGGCGGTCGAACATGTAGTTCGTGTCGCCGTAGTACCACCACCAGGCGCGCGCGCCGGCGCCGGTGTTGTCCAGCGTCCCGACGGCGAACCGCCAGCCGCCGGAGGTCCAGTACCGGCTGATCGACACCGGCCGCTGGCCGTAGGCGTTGGCATAGTTCAGCACCTGGGCCTCGGTGAGGCCGTACCACAGGGCCCAGCCCGACACCCAGTAGGAGCCCGCGTTCTCGACGAGGGTGGCCGTGAAGCGCACCTGCGAGCCGGGCTGGACGGCGACGTCGCTGATGCGGGCGCCGATGTCGATCGCGTAGTCGTAGATCTCCTCCGCGGTCCAGCCGTTGACGGTCCACCACCTCGTCGGCGCCGTGTTGAGCTGGTCGTCGCCGTAGCCCTCGTCCACCACGCGTGCGGCGCTCGCCGGTCTGGGCGTCGTCGCCTTGACGATACGGCCCCCCGAGGAGGCATCGTCGATGACGGGCGCATCCGATCCGGCCTCCGGAGGGCCGGCGGTGCTCTGCGCCTGGTGCACCCCGAGCGGGCCGGAAGGCCCCGGCGGTGCAGCCGTGGCGGGGCTCGCCAGCCCCAGAGGCAGCACCAGGATCATCAGCAAGGACAGAACACGTCGTCCCACGGAAGCCGCCTTTCATCGATGATCGGCGCTGTCAGCATGGCGAGCGGTCACTCACTTGGCTTCGTCGGACAGGACGACTTTCGCCCCGACTTTCGGCCTCCCGCATCAGCCTGCGGCGAACCCGGCCGGCCGGGTCGGGCTCCACCCCGCCACCATCCACCTCCGCCTCCGCTGCGCGACGGGTGACCCCGCATCCACGAAGCGACTCCGGCGCCAAGAGCCGCCCTCCCAAGACGGGGCCCACCTCCGCCGACGCGGCGTGGACCTGACCTGAGTCTCGGAGCGCTCAGCCGGGACAGGCCATCCCGATCGGCGGCATCGCGGTCCGCTGGGGCTTCCGCCACCCCGCGGACTTCGGTCGCGCCCTCCGCCACTCCTCCACGTCCACGACCACCGCCACCACGCCTGGCGAGACGACTGACAGATCGTGCCCGGAGCCGCCTCGTGCTCGCCAGGGGCTCTGACGGGCGGGATCTTGTCCCTGCGGTCCCGAACTTCCCTGAGCCTGTTTCCGTCTACGTGATCGACTTCGCTGGACGCGTTTCGACGTTCTTCATGGAGGTTTTGTGACGAGTGCGCTTCGTCCGGGCGACCCGCGGCAACTGGGCCTCTATCACCTTCATGGACGTCTTGGCTCAGGCGGCTTCGGGGTCGTGTACGAGGGTTACGACGCCGACGGCAAAAGGGTCGCCATCAAGACCCTGCACGATTCGCAAGAGGCTCAGCGTGCCGAGTTCCGGAGCGAGGTCCGGGCCTGGCTCCTGGTGAACAGACCGGTCTGCGTCGCGTCGTTGCTCTCCGCGGACTTCGACGGGCCGATCCCCTTCGCGGTGAGTGAGCATGTGGCGGGGCCGCATCTGAAGCAGGCCGTCGAGCACAACGGCCCGCTCGCCGCGGCGGAAGTGCGAAGGCTGGCGATCGGGATGTCGGCGGCGCTGGTCACGATCCACCGCGCGGGAGTGGTCCATCGGGACCTGAAGCCGGAGAACGTCCTCCTCAGCCCTGACGGCCCCCGCGTCGTGGACTTCGGCATCGCCCGGATCGAGAGCCACGCGCCGACCGAGGGCCCGGTCAAGGGCACATTGCGCTATATGCCGCCGGAGCGCTACCGCGGCGAGCGCGGGGACGACAGAGTGGACGTGTGGGGGTGGGGAGCCCTCGTGTGGATGGCCGCCAACGGGCGCCACGCCTTCGACGCCGACAACCGGTATGCGATCGCGTCCCGGGTCGGCGAGCACCACCCCGACACCACGATGCTCGCCGAGCCGCTCAGGTCGCTCGTGTCGGAGGCGCTGTCCAAGGATCCGGCGAGCCGCCCGACGGCCGAAGAGATCCTGGAGCGCCTCACGGGTACCTCGGATCCCGCGCAGGCGGCGAAGCACGCGGTCCCGGCGCTGACGCCGACGCCCGCCACGCAATCGGCCGGGGAACTCGCCGAATCGGTGTTCGCCGGCCTCGACCCGGGAGCGCAGGAGGCCGTGCCGAGGGTGCTGCTGCGGCTGGTCACCCGCAGCGAACACGCGGACGAGGCGTTGCGCTCCGCGACTCGTGCGCAGTTCGACGACGGCAGCACCTCCCCGGCGGTCCTGGATCGGCTCCTGCACGCCTTCACCGACCAGGGGCTCCTCCTCTGGGACGACCAGCGCGAGGAGCCGACGGTGACGCTTCGCAGCGCCGCTCTCATCCGGGCCTGGCCCCGTCTCGCGGAGTGGGCGAAAGCAGAGCAAGACGGACTCGCGGTCCACCAGGGCATCACCGCCAGGACCACGAGCTGGGTCGAGCGGGGCCGCAGGAAGAGCGACCTGCTTCAAGGTCCGGCACTCGCCGAGGCGCAGTCCTGGCTCGCCGACCGCCGCCACCTGGCCCTCAACACCGCGGAGAAGGCCTTTCTGGATTCCGGCGCGGCCCTGGCCCGGCGGCGGAACCGGATGCGCACCGTGCTCAGCGCCGCCCTCGCCGTTCTGCTCCTGGCCGCCACCGGCGCCGCGGCCGTCGCCATCGTCCAGGGCCGGACCCTGGAGGAGCAGAACCGGACGGTCGCCCGGCAGCGTGACGAGGCTTATGGCTCCAGGGTCGCCAACCTCTCGGTGTCGACGCGCCGCACCGATCCCGTCACCGCCAAACGCCTGGCGATCGCCGCCGCGAGCCTGTCGCCCGGGGGAACCGACGCGCACCATGCCCTGCTCACCCTCTTCCACCAGTGGGAGAGGGCGACCATCCCGGCCCCGGACCTGGGCGAAGGGTGGTCGCTGGTCAATTCGTCCGAGAACATCCAGGTATGGGGGCAGGGTGACGCGATCAAGGTCGTGGACGGTGACACGGGCACGGTGGCGAACGCCTTCACCGTCCCGGGCGGGCCGATCGACACCTCGTCCGCGAACGCGATGGACATCTCCGGGGACGGGCGCTTCATCTCCCTCGTCCAGGAAGGGAACGAGCTGCGGGTATGGGATCTCCGCACCGGGCAGCCCGGCCCCATCGCCTTCCATCCGGCGGAACCCTACGCGGGACTCGACTCGACCGGAGCCCGCCTGATCACCCTGGAGAAGGATCGGGCACTCGTCTACGACGTCGCCACGGGAGAACGCCTGCTCAAGATCCCGCATCGGGTGGAGGCCGCGATCCTCGGCCCCACCAGCGTGTTCGCCTACCGGGAAAGGTCCCTGGAGCTGTGGCCGATGAACGGGAAGAAGGCGATCAAAGGCCGCTCCGCCGAGCAGAAGTACGGTTACAGCGCAATGGGGTTGAGTCCGGACCGGAAGACCTTCGCCATCCGCGACGGCGACAAACGGCTCCGTCCTCGCCGTCCGCGGCGTCGAGGAGATCGCGCTGTGGGACACGGCGAGGCACGTTCGGACCGCGACGCTGCCCCTCTCCGTCGATGAGCGCCTGGACCCCGACGTGTTCGCGTTGTCGAAAGACGGAGGCCTCCTGGCGAACTCCCATCAGAACGGCGACATCGACATCTGGGACACCCGCGCCCAGGCCAAGAAGATCACCCTGCGCACAGGCGAACAGATCGATCCACGGCGCAACGCGGTCGCGTTCTCCCCGGATCTCCGCACGCTCGTCAAGGTCGGCCAGACAGGTGAGGGCATCCCCTCGATGGAACTGTGGGACCTCGGCACCGGGACGCGCCGGGCCGCCGCCACGGGCCGCAAGGGCAGCGGCTCCTACGGCCTGCCGAAGATCGTGTTCGGGCCCAACGGCGGCGTGCTCACCGGCCCGGACCAGGGCGTCATCGACCTGGACACCGGCCTGCACATCATCGAGCCCAACCAGAACCTGCCGGAAATGGGGGCGATCAGCAAGGATCGCCTCGTCGCGGCGCAGCCCGGGATCCTCGACACCAAGGTCAAGCTGTGGGACGGGAACGACATGTCCCGCCCGCCGACCGACGTCGGCTTTGGCGTGAAGCTCGACACGTCCATCGCCTTCTCCCCGAACGGAAGGGTGCTCGCGGTGACCGACAGGCACGGCCAGATCCGCCTCTGGGACGTCCAGGCACGCAGAACCCTCGGGCCCCCGCTCACTTCCTTCTACTCCCGCAGCACGGACTGGTCCCCCATCCAGGTCGTCGCCATGGCCTTCGACTCCGTCGGAACCCGGATCATGGCCACCGACGACGAAGGCCGCCTGCGCACCTACCTCATCGACCCCGCCGAACTGAAAGCCGCCCTGTGCGCCGAGGTCGGCCCACTCTCACCCACCGACTGGAAGTCTTACATACCCCCCGCCGTCCCCTACCGCCGAACCTGCTGACACCCGGCAGCCCGAGCACCTCCGAGACCGCGCACTGAGCCTCCCACCCATCCTCTGAGCTTCCCTGAAGTACACCTGTACGCCGGCAGCGTCCAGGTCGACGCCGGCACCTTGAAGTTCGTCTCCGCGGGCTACGACGGGGAGGCGGAAGCCAGGCTGGACGCCGCACTACCGCAAGGCGCGATCACGGTGCGCCTGACCGCGCAGCGCACCGATTCGGAGTCCTGCGAGAGCAGATTGAAATGGAAGAGCATCGGGCTCGACGCCCAGGGCTGTGGCCCTGCCCGATCCCCGTTCTCCGGGACCGCCCGCCTTGCCGCGGCCCAAGCCGAGAACGATTCCGTGGACCACCGCCCATAGCCGCGACCACCCGCAAACGAACGGACGGCTGGGTGTGTGCAGGCGTTGACGGGGCGGACGCGCGCAAGGTGGAGGCGGAGCTCGTCCCGCTGGTGGAGGAGATCGGCAGGATGGCCGCGCACGCGTTGCGGCCCGGCCTCGACCCCGTGCCGACCGCATGGATCTTGCTCCGGGCCTAGGTGGGGCGGGGGCCGGGGAGGGCGCGGAGGAGGCGTTCGGCGAGGGAGGTCAACATGGTGAGTTCGGCGGGGGAGAGGGCGGAGAACCAGGTGTCGAGGGCGGCGAAGTCGGACGGGTCGCGGTCGCGCCAGTAGGCGTCCGCGGCCTCTGTGGCGACCAGGACGCGGCGGCGGCGGTCGGCAGGGTCGGGCTCGGTGCGCAGGAAGCCCTTGCGGGTGAGGGCAGTGACGATCTGGGCGGCGTTCTGGTGGGTGGTGCCGAGGGCGCGGGCGGCCCCGGTGACCGACGGGCCGTCCATGGCCTTGACGACGGTGAGCAGGGCGGCCTGCTGGGTGGTGAGGCCGTCGGCGCGCAGGCGCTCGTCCATCAGGGTGTGCAGGCGCTGTCCGGTGGTCAGCAGGACACGGAACGCCCGCACGGCGGGGTCGAGGCCGGGTTCCAGGCCGGGTGAGGGCTTCCCAGAGGTCTCCATGCCGCCTATGCTAGCCGAAAAGCGCAATATATTGCGAAAGGTGGGCCCTGGTGATCTGCCTCCTCCCCAACTGCGGCTATATCTCCGAGACGTCCCGGATGCTGGAGATCGGCAAGGCGCTGGCCGAGCGCGGCGCGGCCGTCCGGATCGCCGTGCACGGTGGCGCCCACACCCGACTCCTCGACGCCGCCGGTGTCGGCTACGACCAGGTCGGTCCCGTGATGGACGACCGGCGCGGCGCCGCGTTCGTCCAGTCCGGGATCGGCCTCGGCCCGCCCGGCCAGAGCATGTACTCCGACGACGAGCTGCGGGCCTACGCCCTGGCCGAGGCCGCCTACTTCCGGGAGCACGGCGTCACGGCCGCCGTCAGCGGGTTCACCCTGACCACGCTGCTGTCGACCCGGCTCGCCGGGATCCCGCTGATCACCGAGCACGCGGGGAGCTGGGTGCCGCCCGTCTTCGAACGGGGGCTGCTGCCCGCGCCGACCTCGGTCCACGGGATGCCGGGCTTCGTCCCGGGGCCGATCGCGCGGCGCCTGGTCGCCCGGCGGCTGCCGTCGCTGCGGCTGTACTGCGGGGGGTTCGACCGGATCGCCGCCGAACTGGGCGTCGAGCCCGTGCCGAGCATGCCGGCGCTGCTGCTCGGCGATCTCACGCTGGTCCCGGAGATTCCCGAGGTGGTCGGGATCCCGGCGGCGGAGATGGCGGCGTGGCGTCCGGGACGCGGCTACCGGCCCGGCACCGCGCTGCGGTACACCGGGCCGCTGTTCGCCCACCTCGACGTCCCGGTGCCCGAACCCGTCGCCCGGTTCCTCGACGGGCCGGGCCCGCTCGTGTACGTCGCGCTCACCTCGACGCCGCCCGCCCTGGTCCGGGACGTCGTGCGGGCGGTGCGGGACACCGGAGCCCGGGTGCTGGTCGCGGCGACCGTCCACGACCTGGACGACCTCGCCGGTGACCGGGTCGCGGTCGGGCCCGTGCTGCCGAGCCACGAGATCATGCCGCACGCCGACCTCGCCGTCGTCACCGCGGGGCAGGGCAGTCTCCAGACCGCGATGGCCTGCGGCGTCCCGGCCGTCGGGATCCCGCTCCAACTGGAGCAGGACCTCAACGTCGTCCTGCTGGAACGGCTCGGCGCCGCCCGCAGGGTCGCGCCGTCCGCCATCGGCTCCCGGCTGGGACCGCTGGTCCGCCGGATGCTCGCCGACGACCGGTACCGCGAGGCGGCCCGCCGGATCCAGCGGCTCTACGACACCGCCGACGGCCCGGGAGCGGCCGCCGACGCCATCCTGTCCTTCCTCGTCACCACGGAGGTCTCCCGATGAGAACCCGTCTCGTGATCGCCCTCGCCTCTGTCTCGGCCGCCATGCTCACCGCACCGCCCGCCTCAGCCTCCGGCCATCTGCTGACGGGCATCGCGTACGTGGACCAGTACACGCCGCCCGGTCCCGCCGACCGGAAGGAGGTGTCGGTCGACTGCCCCGGCACCAAGGTGGTCGTGGGAAGCGGGTTCACCATCTACAACGGGAACCTGCGGGTCGTGGCCGAGAGCGTCGAGGTCACCGAGCACGGTGTCACCGTCACCGCGCACGAGGATGAGACCCTGAGCGCTCCCGACTGGGGCCTGCGGGCGCGCGCCACCTGCGCGAACCGGCCGCCCGGCCACCAGATCCTGACGGTGCCGTCGCCGACCGGCGGTGGACCGTCCATCCCCGGCGTGGCCGCCTGCCCGGACGGCAAGGTCGTGACGGGCGCCGGTTTCATCCTGCCCGCGACCGGCGGCGAGCTGACCCTCACCCGTCTCATTCCGTCGTCGAAGACCGTCAGCGCGCTCGTGCATGAGGACGACACCGGTCTGGCCCCGAACTGGTTCTTCCGGGTGACGGCGATCTGCTCCTACCCGCTCCAGGGCCTGAGGGTCGTCACCGACGACCGGGACCACGACGTCGACTACCAGGACGAGATCGTCGAATGCCCGCAGCCGGGATTCGCGCTGAACCCGTCCGGATACTTCGACGGAGGAGGCGGCGACGTCCGGTTCTCCAACTTCAACGCCGTCTCCCTCCCCGGCGCGAACTTCGGCAGCCCCACCGATTTCCACCTCGCCGCCATCGGTGGCAGCGTCGACTCGGACGGCGCCCGCCTGCCCTTCGAGATGACCGGCATGGTCACCTGCGCCGACGCCACCCTCTGACACCGCACCCCGCCCCGGACATACGCGACACCGGCCAGTCCGACATGTGCTTGATGGCCACCGTCGCAGGCGATGCGATGCGATGCCGGCCGACTGGCCCTGACCTTCCGCCGAGGCATCAGCCTCCGGCGAGCCTCCCGCGCAGTTTCTCCCACACCGGCCCGCTGAGCGTGAGCACCGCCCCGTGCCGATTCTTGGAGTCCCGCACGGCGACGGTCAGGGGGTCGTCCGCGTGGCCGGGAAGCGGAAAGGCCGGTCGGCGGGAGACCTCGACGCAGTTGCCGCCGTTGTTGCCGCTGTGGCTGCTCTTTCGCCAGAAGAAGGACTCGGCGCTCACTGCGGACGCACCTCCTGAAGATCGCGCCTCACGACGAGGCGAACTCTGCCGCCACTTGACGCAGCAGGCTCAAGGTCTGTTCTGGTCCCAGCGCCTGGGCGCGCAAATAGTCGAACATCAGCCTATATCGGTCGAGCTCTTCAGGCTTCTGCGTGTAGAGGGCGCCGATCTGGTGTTCCAGGTAGACCTTGTCCGGGTCGGTGGGCTCGGTGAACTTGAGGTACATGAACGAACCGTGCATCGCGCTGTGCGCGCCGACGTCGAATGGGAGCACCTGAAGCGTGACGTTGGGGCGGCTTCCCAAGGCGATGAGTCGCTCGATCTGTTCGTGCATGACCGTGCGGTTTCCGACGATGCGGCGGATCACCGCTTCGTTCAGCACCATCCACGCGCTCACAGGATCGTCGCCGGTGAGCCGGCTCTGGCGGGTCGCGCGGATCGCCACCGTGTCGTCGATGTCCGACTCGGGGTAGGGCGCCGGTGCGGTCGACATGATCGCTCGGGCGTAGCCGTCGGTCTGCATGATTCCGGGAACGAGTTCGGATTCGTAGCCCTGGATCTCGCACGCCGACGACTCCAGCACTACGTAGATCTGGAACCACTCGGGGATGGCACCCGAGTAGCTGTGCCACCAGTCCGGCTCGCCCGCGCTCTGGGAGAGCGCCAGAAGCGCGTGGCTCTCCTCGTCGCCGAGCCCGTAAAGCTCGACGAGTCTTCGCACGTCGCGTTGGAGCAGGCGGCTCTTGTCGTTCTCGATCCGGTAGAGCTTGCTCTCGGCCCAGCCCATTCTCTCGGCCACGGTCTCCTGGCTCAGCCCGGCCCTGACCCGCTGCTCCCGCAGTTCGCGCGCAAGCCTGGCGCTGGCGACGGTTGGTACGTGTTTGCTGCGAACCATCCGCTTCGTCTCCTCGAAAAATCACTGGCTTTAAATAAAAGCCTTCATTTAGGCGTCTTCATGCATCACACTCGGAGCGTAGCGAGGGTGTCGCTCTTCGGCTTGGGAACTGGGAAGTTCCGGGCGGTGCACGCTGCCCTGATCCGTCTTCCTGATCCTGGAGTGGCGATGACGATGCCCCGGGCGGATTCCGTCCCGTCGAAGGTGACGCGGTTCCTTCTGCTCAGTGAGCTGTGCCGGCGTCTCGGCGAGCACGGCTGTACCTCTTACCTGGTGAACCCGGCTTCCGGAGGGGCGGTGCTGCGGGTGTCGGTGGCCGGTGCGGGAGGGGGCTGGCTGGCGGTCGCGGCGGTCGAGCGGCCCGAGGGGTGGGCGTACGCGTGGGCGGGGCGTTGGGGGCCCGCGCAGCAGTGCGAGCGCATCGCGCGGCATTTGGCGCGGGCGGTGGCGGCGTGACGGGGCGGCGGGCCGAGACGGTCCTGCCGGGAGTGCCGGAGGCGGCGGCGGTCGCGCGGCGGTGGCTCGCCGGTTTCCTGGGCGCCGCCCATCCGGTGGTGGACACGGCGGTGCTGCTGCTGTCGGAGGTGTTCGCCAACGCCTGTCTGCACAGCCGTTCTGGGGAGCCCGGCGGCACGGTCGTGATCCGTGCCGAGGCGGCCGGGTGTGGAGTCCGCGTCGAGGTCGTCGACGAAGGCGGGTGGCCGGGGCCGCTCTCGGTCGCGGACCCGGGGTCGGGGGCCGAGAGCGGTCGCGGCCTGTGGCTCCTTGACGCACTCGCCAAGGAGTGGAACGCCGAGAACCTGCCCGACGGTGGGCGGCGCGTCGCCTTCACCGTCGAGGCGGGCGTGGTGCTCCGGAGCGGCGGCTCATGGCCGTCCAGTACCGGTTGCGCTGTTCCGGCCAATCCTCGCGGGAGGCGAATTCGGTGAGAAGCGGCAGTGGCGTACGGGAACCGGGCAGCGCCGCGAACCCGTCGAGTTCGACGGCGGTCGGCGAGGCGATGTACAGGATGCGGACCGCCTCGATGCTCGGTGCCTGGGCCGGGGTCTGGTGCAGGCAGTAGAGGGTGTCGTCGAATGTCGCGGCGGCCGGGCCCGTCGCGCCCGCCGCGTTCGGCACCTGGAGATCGGGCTGCCAGTCGCTTCCGTCGAACACCGAGTACCACAGCGGTGCGCTCGGGATGTTCTCCCATCCGTCGTGCAGCACGTAGAGGGCGTCGTCGAAGACGACGGCCGCGGGCGATCCGCTGATCCCGACATCGCTCACCCGCTGGGGGTCCGACCACGAGGCGCCGTCGAACCGGACGAACCACAGCGCCCCGTCGCCGCCCAGCTGGTCGGAACCCGAGCCCTGGTAGAAGCAGTACAGCAGGTCGCCGTACGTCACGGCGGTGGGCCGTCCGGTCATCTGCACGCCGGGAACGCGTGTGTTGGGCTGCTGCCACACCGACCCGTCGTGGCGGATGCACCACATCCCCTCGTGGCTTCCGGTGCCGGCGCCCTTGTAGAGGCAGTAGAGGGAGCCGTCGTAGACGGCGAGGGCGGGGCCCGCTGTGACACCGACCCATGGGATGTTCGTATCGGTCTGCCACGTCTGTCCGTCGAAGACGGAGCACCACAGGTCGGTGTCGGTGTCGGTGCCGGGCCCCTGGTGGGCGACGTAGAGCCGGCCGTCGAACTCCGCCGCGGCCGGCGATCCGGTGATCTGCACACCGGGCACCTGCTGATCCGCCGACCAGTTCGCACCGTCGAAGACGCAGTAGTGCAGGGTCCCGTCCAGATCCCCCTGGTAGAAGCAGTAGAGCGCGTCGCCGAACACCGCGAGAGCCGGCGCCGCCGAGGTGGTGAGCGTGCCGACGGGGCTGTCGGCCGACCAGGCGTCCCCGTTCCACGTGAGCGCCGTCAGCCGCCCGAAGGACGGGAACTTGAACCCGAACACGGCGCAGTCGGCGCTGCCGAAGAAGTCGCTGATCCCGTTGATGTGCAGGCGTGACATGATCTCGCCCGGATACGAGAAGCCGAAGGGCTCGCCCTCCTGGTATCCGCCGCCGAGCTCGCCCGTCTGCGAGCCGTCGGCGAAGGTGAACGAGAAGGCGTTCGGGATCTGGCTGCCCAGGCCCGCGGCGACGGTCACCTGGCTGGAGTTCGTGAGGTCGAAGACACCGCCGTGCGGCGGCTGGTCGCTGCCTCCGTTGGAGTCCCCCATGCGCGGGGTCTGCGTGATGCCTCCCGGACCTCCTCCGCTGGGGTAGGTGACCTGTGCCGCGTCGATGCGGTCCCCGCCCCAGACGGCGATCCGGGTGATCGGCTCGGTCGGGGTCTGGGCGGGATCGATGCTGATGGGGCCGCTGTCGTCGCAGGTGCCGATCGGGTCGCTGTAGATCTCCCGGTCGAGATAGGGCGTGACGGGCGTGGGATACACGGACGGATCCAGGTAGGGCCACACCGCGACGAGGTCCGTCACCCCGAGGGTCATCTGGCGGACGTAGCGGTTGACGGAGGCGAACGGCTCGCATTCGTGGTCGTCGGGGAGGGTGTCCAGGGTGATCTGCTGGAGGCCCTGCTTGTAGTACTGGTTCGCGTAGTCCGAGTATGTTTCGATCTGTTTCGTCAGCTTCTGCTGAACCTTCTGCATCTGGGCGCCGTTCCAGCCCCAGGTCTGCCCGAAAAGGACGCCGTCGCGCAGCAGGACCAGGTGCAGATTGGCCGCCTGGGCGAACAGCGGCAGGAGATTCACCTCGTAGCCGGACTGCTGGAAACTCGGCATGTCATGGTCGAAGAACGCGTCGGCGGCGATCCAGTAGTCCGCGATCACCGGGTAGTCCTGCGTGGGTACCGCCTGAAGGTAGTCGGCCAGGTCGTTCTGCAGTCCGTTGAGCGTGTCCTCGACGGACTGGTAGATCTCCTGTTCGATCCGCTGGTCGATCAGTTGAGCGGTCTGCTGGACGATCTGCGTCCACGGGCTGATCCCCGTCAGCGACGGGGCCCAGAACACGTAGACGATGCCGCTGAGGAGATTGCCGACCTCGGGGACGAAGCCCAGGGCCGTCGCTGTGATGATCTCCGCCATGGCACTGTAGGGAGGACTCGGCTCGAGGTCGGCGGGGCCGTTGTCGTCGTAGTAGTTGTCGGTGCAGGAACTGCTGAGCGGCAGGGTCACGCTCCAGCCTTCGGACAGGGGGCCGAACGTGATGCGCACGGCCTCGCCGCTGTCGTAGTCCTCCTCTTCGATGTCGCACTGTTTGTCGGTCCGTCCCCAGGTCTCTCCGCTCGCGTCGACGCAGGAGATCGTCCAGAGGTCGCTTCCGCCGCTTCCCGTCTCGATGGAGAAGGGCGTGAGGATACTGTCGCCGTTCGACAGTTCCGGCGCCGAAGTCGACTGCGTCGCGTTCCAGGCGTGCGACACACTGACATTGGTGATGGGCCCTCCGGTCTTGTTCGTGACGATGCACTGCATGCTGCCCTGCCAGCTCATGGCGCCATTCCCCCTCCGTTGAGATCGGTGTGTCCGGTTCATGGCAGGGAGAGGGCTGCGCCCCTGTGCCGCCGGTGAGACGCGGCAGCCAATGTTCCTTATGTGAAATTCGGGTGGCCCGTGCCGCAGGTCGTTGATCTTCCTGCCCCGGCTCGCCGGGGATGATGCGCGATCGGGCTCCGCCCTCGCACCGTCGCCCTCGTAGGCCGCCAGCGCGACCCCTCATGAGAGGTCGACGGCAAGAAGCGGACCGACGCAACATGCGACCAGCCCGCCGTACGGGCCGATGAGCAGCACCGGCAGGAACTGCACGCCCACCACCGGCCAGAGCGCCGTCCCCGACCCGCTCAGCTGTAGCACCAGCCACGCCTGGGCCACAGCCTGCATCCACCTCCCGGACTGCGGAGAGGTGTTGTGGGCGAAGTGGGGCCTGGGGTCAGGTGAAGGTGCGGCGGTAGGTCTGGGGGGTGACGCCGGTGGTGCGTTTGAAGCGGTCGCGGAAGGTGGTGGCTGAGCCGAAGCCGACCTGGTCGCCGATGCGTTCCACGGAGTGCTCGGTGGTTTCGAGGAGGTGCTGAGCCTGGTGGATGCGGGCTCGGTGGAGCCATTGGAGGGGGGTGGACCCGGTCTGGTCGCGGAAGCGCCGGATCAGGGTCCGGGTGCTGGTTCCGGCTCGTGCGGCGATGTGGGCGAGGGTGAGGTCGCGGGCCAGGTTCTCCTGGAGCCAGGTGAGCAGTTCCTCCAGTTCGGAGCCCTGCGGGGTGGGGGCGTGGTCGTGGACGATGAACTGCGCCTGGCCGCCCTCCCGTTCGAGCGGCATCACCGACAGGCGGGCGGCGTGGGCGGCGACGGCCGAGCCGTGGTCGCGGCGGATCATGTGCAGGCACAGGTCCAGGCCCGCGGCGGCGACGGCCGAGGTGAGGAACCGGCCGTTGCCCACATAGAGGACGTCCGGGTCGACGTCGAGGGCCGGGTACATGGAGGCCAGCAGCCCGGCGGCATTCCAGTGGGTCGTGACGCGTCGGCGGTCAGCGGATCCAGTCGGACTCTACGTAGCCTTGCAGGACGTAGGAGGCCTGCTCCGGGAGGTCGGCGGAGAGGTCCGGGGCCGTCGAGGTGGGGTGCCAGGGGATGGTGGGGAGGCCGCCGGGCTCGCTGCCGAAGGCGTAGATCAGACCTGCCTCGTGCCGTGCGCCTGAGAGGTAGGTGACCCTGATCAGCTCGCCGCGAAACAGTTCCCGGGTGGAGAACGACAGGAGATCCATCGACCTTTCGATGATCATGCGTGCTTTGCCGTACTCGCCGACCCTTTCCAATACGTCGATTCTCCACCGTGTCGGCCAGCCATCGATGATCTTCGATGCCGTGGCGCGATCTATGATCGCGCGCGCTCCGACGAAGGCGACCGTGAGATCCTCCAGCAGAACGTCAAGGGCGGAATCCTCGTCGAGTTCCGCGCAGGTCCGGTCGAAGAGTTCGGACATGCCTACCCTGTCACCGAGGCGGGCAAGATAGATCAGGTGCTCGGAGACGACGTCGACCACGGTGGAGCCGTCCGCGTCGGCGGGCGGGGAGTACAGCCGAGCGGCCTCCTCCGTAGCGCCGGCGCCCGCCAGCAGAAGCGCCAGCCGAAGACGGTAGCTGCCATCCGGGGCAGAGGTGCGACGGTAATGCGAAGGCTCCGGTAGATGGGCGCGCAGCAGCTCCGCGGCGGACGCGGTCTCGCCGATCTCCTCCAGGTGGGCGACCAACGACATGATCGCCGTTCGGGCGGGGACCGAAGCTCCGAACCACCGGTCCTCCCGCGGACACAGCCACTGCACGGCCTTCGCGTGCTCACCGTGGGCGATGAGCCGCGAGACGACGTCGGCGGTCACTCGATGGTCCGGCGGAGGGAACTCCTCCACGCAGCCGACGAGCTCTTCGATCCGCTCCAGACGGCAGAGCAGCTCCATGATCGCGATCTGGACCTTCGGGTCCCACTGCGCCGAGGACGCCCTGCGGAGCCAGTCGAGCGCCGCCGCCGGACGTCCAGCCCGGAGCAGGACGTCAGGTGGGCTGCCCCGGCGCCATGCCAAGTCCACCGGAAGGTCGCTCGGCCGGCTGTCGAGGCACAGATCCGCGACCGGCTCCTCCGGAGGGAACAAGGCGACGGCACGCTCATGACCGCCCAGACTCTCTTCAAGACAGGCGAGTCTCAACCTGTGCGGAACATCGGCGAAATCAACGGGATCCTCCTCCGCCCCGGGAGCGCGGCGAGGCTTCGAGCCGTGCACCGCCGCGCGCGCGGCCTCCACCGCCTTCCTCTCGGCGACCGCTCCACCGCGCTCGGCCCATCGATAGGACAGTTCCCAGAGCGCGGAACTCCGGCGCAGCAGGCCGGCCTGGGTCCACGGATTTGAGAGGAACACGTACCGAATGGCGAGGTAGAGCACGCCGGCCACGAGGAAGAGCCATACAGCCGCGGTCGGCGAGAACACCGAGATCATGGCGAACGCGGTCATCGCCGCGTTGTAGGCGATGGGGAACACCCAGTCGTCGTCGGCCGGGGCGGGCCACGGGTGCCTCAGGTTCGGGACGTCCTCCGCGAAATAGGCCGGCGGGAACCGTGCCATCTGGTCGATCTTCTCCCGCGCGTACTTGGAGACCGGTCTTGGACTCCCGTCGGCCGCGGTGCTCCAGAAAAGGGTGGAAAGGCGGCGGTATCCGCGCAGGCCCGCGTCCAAGGCGATCCTGTCGCGGTCCGAGTTCTCCGTCGCCCACTCGCGGAGGACGTCCCAGAGTTCCGGGCTGATCGGGGCGTCGCGGTGGTCCTCGTAGTGGTAGACGAGGTAGTCGGCGGGATGGAACAACGGAGGTCCGTCCGTCGGTTCCCGGACGGGCACCGGTTGCAGGGCTCCAGGGATGTCGGAGGGCCGCAGGATCCGGGCGATGTACGCCTCGAAGGCGTCTTGCCAGCCGAGCAGTTCCCGCGCGGTGAGGTAGCCGGGTACGGCGCGGCGCAGGAACTCGGTGTCCAGGGGCGACTTCACGCCCACCTGGCCCGCGTCCAGGACCGCTCGAATGATCGCCTTGGGCACGGGCCCGGCGGTGCGGAACTGCTCGACCTGGACGATCCCGCCGGCGAGGTGCAGCGCCAATTCGCCGGATTCGCCCTCGGCCTCGATCGCCTGCCTGATGCGGCTGTCGTGCTCGGCCGCCTGCCGAACGGCCACGAAGTCCGCGGAGGAGAAGTCCTTCTGGACGTCGATGGCGAGGTCCGGAGACAGAAGCGCGCTCGTGGCCGGGGATATATCCCGGTCGCGCAGCCTGTCCCACTCCCTGGTCCACATCGTGGCGACGACGGCGACGGAACGGGGGTGCGTTGCGTCGAGCTCGTAAAGGAAGGATCGCAGGAGCGCGGCGGCCCGTCCCCCCGCCTCGCCGTGGAAGATGTGCTTGGCCGCGTCATCCAGCCAGATGACGGTGCGCGGGCCGATCCGGCGGTCGCGGAGTGCCGCGACGAGCTCGTCCGGGTGGAGCGGCCGGAACAACCGCCAGTCGGGAAAGCACTCCGTGACCGCCTCGTAGGCGGCACGGGACTTCCCCACATACGGCAGGCCCAGCAGCACCACGAAAACCGGCTCGAACTTCGCCTGTCCCAGCCTTTCGCGCAGCTCGCGGTCGTGTTCGCGAGGCACGTAGTAGGGCAGGGCATCGGCCGGCGCGTCCGCCGTCCTGATCGCCGGACTCACTTGGAGGTCCCGGACCGGCTTCCATTCCCCGAGCGGCCTGCCCACGTGAGCGGTCTCGTGGGCCTTCGCCGCGGCGGGCAGCATCGGGAGGGCGTCCGCGGAGGTACCGAGGACGTCCCACCAGGCGGCGGCGTCGGGCAGGTTGTCGATCAGCGTGATGGGCACGATCGTGAGATCGGAGGCGCCCTGGCGGGGCGCGTGCTCGGACACGACCCCTACGACGTGGCCGCCCGCGATGACGGCCGCACCGGACATCCCCGACCAGGGAGTACCTGCCAGTGTGCTGCCGGAAGCCGGGAGCCGTTCCTGGTCGGGAGTGTGCGTGGTCCGCAGGGTCCGCAGCCCGGGACCCGGGATCTGGAAGACCGGGATGCGGCCTGACACATGGGCCTGGTACCGCACCCGTTGGGTGCCCTTGCCGCGCTCCATGAACGCCGGGAAGCCCACCGCGTGGCAGTCGTCAAGCGTGGCCGCCCGGTCGCCGCCCCCGCTGATCCGCGCGAACCCGACCGGGGGCAGCGGACCCGCGTCCTCGTCGAGCGCGAGGAGCGCCAGGTCGGCGTGGCCCGGATCTCCGGTGAGCCGGGTCGTGGCCGACCAGGTCTGCTTGGTCCCGTCGGGCAGCAGGTGGCGGACGGTGATGCGCAGGGTCCCGGCGGGAATCGCGTGCTGGGACGTCAGTACGTGGCGGCCGTCGATGAGAAGACCTGAGGCCTGCTCCCACCGGCTGCGGCCCTCGGCGGTCCGCCACATCGCGAGGACCTCGACGAACCTGTGCTCGATCGCGTCGATCATCGCGCCGCGCACTAACCCGGTGCGGAGTCCGAGCCGCCCGAGACCTTCAGCTCGCCGTCGGGGCCGGTCGGCGTGCCCAGCACGACCGTGACCTTCTGCACCTTGTCGTGCTCGATCTTCCCCGTGGCGCCGGTCTCGATCACCCAGATCTTGACCTTGCCGGTGCCCTCGCCGATCTTCTTGATGCCGACCTGGAACTCCAGCGTCACTTGCTCGACGGGAAACCGGATGTCGGCGTCCGCGCCCGCCAGCGCGGCGGCGCGCAGCTCTTCCCGCACTTTCTCGATCACTTCGACGAGCCCGAGTTCAGCCACGCGTGTCCTCCGCTTCACGGACGGCCGGGAGCCCGATCATAACCAGGGAAACCGGCACATGAAGGTGGATCGCCGTCATGCGCCGGTCGACGCCCGCGAGGAGGTCAGGACGCGGCTGCCTCCCGGGCGAGGAAGCGCTCGACCGGTCAGCAGGGCTGCTCTCCATCTGCCTGGGTGCGGCAGATGGGAGGCCCTGCGGTGCCGATCGGGTTGGCCGTCGCACTACTCGAGGGAAGGCGTGCTATCAATCCTTCGCGCTTTGGCGGCTCCGCTCTCGGAACCGGTCTCGAGTTCCTCAGGTCGGGTGCCCGAAGCCAGTCCCAAGGCCGCCACGCTTGCCCCCGCGGCCCGGCTCATCAATACCGCCAAACGCGGGCTGCTGGACTTCCGGCACGAGGCCGCGGCGGTCAACGCCGCCGACGGCTACGCCCGCGTCACCGGCGGGCTCGCGGTCGCCGCGGTGACCGGCCGCCCCGGCTTCGCAAACGGCTTCGCCGGCATACGGTCCGATGCGCCGCACTCTCCGCTCTGTCTTGTCGCTGAGCTCGGTTTCGTCCGTTGGCGGACCCTCGATGAGGTCGCCGTGCGCAGTTTCGCGCAGACCAGCAGAGCGGCATCGCCCGGGTCGCCGGTCCTCGGACATTCCTTCCGCTCCCGCCCTGGCGATCCGCGCTCACCGCATGAGCGGCCGTCGCGGCCCCGAGCGCAAGCCCACACCCGAAGCCCTCTTCGCCCGGTTCAGGGTTCGGCCAGATGGCCGATGAGGGCTTCGCGGGGGACGTCGGCCGAACCTGGACGGCTTTGGTGCCCGTCACCCCGACCAGCCGCCGTCGTGTTCACCACACCGGCGTTCGCCGACTCCTCGGTTCTGATCCCCGTGACGACCCCGCCGGCGCGCACTCCGTGATGCCGCAGCTCGACCGTGTCCCCAACTCGTCCTCCGGCGGCCCGACGGCTTCCCGTCCGCCGCGGCGCGGACCCTCCACACGACGATCCGGATCGGTTCCGCGGCATGACGAGCGGCTGCGCGACGGTTCGCTGAACAGACCCGGATCGCCCCGCCCGCGATCGCGTTGCGGGCTTCATCCGGTCCCGGGTGCGCTCTGTCAGCGGCGCTTCACGCGGACGAAGGTGGACAGGGTGCTGAACACGCTGCCGTAGGCGGAGGCGCCGAAACCGCCGGTGCACTTGAAGGTCGTGCTCGCGGAGAAGTAGCCCTTGGCGTTGGTGCGGCGGCGGCCCAGGTCGTAGATCTGGGTGCCGTTCTTACCGCAGGTGTAGGCGACGGCGACCCGCCTGCCGCCCCAGCCGCCGGCGTCCTTGGAGCCGCCGTCGGAGGTGCCGACGCGGCGGACGAGGCGGCCGCTGAGGACGATGGCCTGACCGGGGCTCGCCGTCTTCCGGTTGGTCTTGATGCCGGTGAACCGGGCGGTGCGGTAGAGCCGGAGGGCGGGGCTGTACTGCTCGTTGTGGTAGGCGTCGCCGGGGTAGTGCAGCCGCCACCAGCCTTCGCCGTCGCCGACGGGGAACTCGAACTCGGGGCTCATCTCTGTCGCCGAGGTGGTGCCCGCCTGCTTCCACTGCCCGTTCGGGCTGTTCTTGTACTCGACCCGCACACGCTTGGTCGGCTGGGGCGAGAAGAGGAAGTACGGAGCCCTGCTGTACGCGATGCCCTTGACGACGCTGTACTCCTTCCAGCCGAAGTCCTTGCTCGGCTGGTACCAGGCGAACGTCACGTCCCTCAGTTGGAGCTCCAGCTCGTCCGCGCGCCGCTCGGCGGAGGCGGGCGCGGCCCACACGAGCGGCAGGGCCAGCACGACGGCGGCCAGAACATGCCCGTGCATCCCGCACCTCCAGGGGTGAACCGGGAAATTCTCGCGATCACTCTAAATCTCGCCTACGGGAAGATCAAGACGAAGAGGCGCAC
The DNA here is from genome assembly GCF_003751225.1 of Actinocorallia herbida. Taxonomy (NCBI): domain Bacteria; kingdom Bacillati; phylum Actinomycetota; class Actinomycetes; order Streptosporangiales; family Thermomonosporaceae; genus Actinocorallia; species Actinocorallia herbida. The sequence continues at coordinate 5,396,984 of NZ_RJKE01000001.1, read as the reverse complement.
GAGCCCGCGCCACCACTGGCCGGACGCCTGCCCGGACGGCCTCAGCCGTACGGCCACCGTCTTGCGAACCGTCCCCGAATGCCACTGTCCAGTGACGGAATGTGACGGGTGGGGTACTTCAACACCGCGGGTCCGTGTGATCCGGCGCTGCATTACATGCTGCCGACCGAACCGCTGCTGCCCTACGCGCGCGAGCTGATCGAGATGGAACGGTATTTCGTCGTCCATGGGCCGCGGCAGAGCGGCAAGACCACGGCGCTGCGCGCCCTGGCCCGGACGCTGAACGCGGAGGGCCGGGTGGCGGCGGTGTGGCTGTCGTGTGAGAACGGAAAGGTGGCGGGCGATGACGTCGGCTGGGGCGAGTCGCTCGTATCTGCGGTGCGCTCCGCTGGACGTGCTGTGTGCGCCGCAGGTTCGCCCGGATCCCGGTCGGCCGGCCCGGCTCGGTCAGGTCGTCCAGCCGCCGGATCTCCCTGATCCGCTCGATTCCGCGCGGGTTCCCGAGCCGGCAGCCCAGCGAGTAGCACGAGTCCGTCGGGTAGGCGATCAGCCCGTCCGCCCGCACGAGATCCACGATCTGCCCGACTAAACGAGGCTGCGGGTTCTCCGGGTGCACATCGAAGTGCTCGGCCATGACGGACGGCCTAGGGCAGATCCGCCCTCCGGGAAGGAGTTCGCGAGTCCGGCGGCTGCGGAACCGACCGGCCAAGGATGATCTGGCCGTGGCGGCGGTGCGGCCGGGCGGGCGGGCGCATGAGTATCCGCGCACGCGATCTTGAGTAGGAGCGCTCAGGGCGGGGCGGGCGCCCGGCCGCGAGACTCGGGGCAACCGAGCAAGTGGAGAGAACCATGCGTCTGCACCGCGGTACCGGACGGGCCACCGCCGCCGCCTCCCGCCCCGTGAAGGCCCGCGTCGGCGCGGCCGCGCTCGCGGGTGCCGCCGCCCTCGCGGCACTGACCGGGTGCTCGGGGCTCGAGTACCGGGAGGGCATCTGCAGCGCCGGCGAATATCCCGCTCTGTCCGTGGGAGGCACCGGTTCCGCCTGCTTCCCGGACGGGGCGGAGCCCGAGGCCGGGTTCGCGCGTTACCCCGACGGCAAGGTGCCGCAGGAGGTCGGCGACGAGTGGGACGTCTACTGGGACACCCGCACGCTCGACGACAACGGCGACATCATCGCCGCCTCCGACACGAACTGACCCCGCGGACCTTGTCCGTCTCTTCGAAGGCGAGGCCGGCCGCGCCGAGGGCGATGGTCGAAGGGATGCCCGGTCCGCCGGTGAGGGAGGACCGGGCGTCGGGCCTATGCGAGGTCGAAGCGGTCTAGGTTCATCACCTTGGTCCAGGCTGCGGTGAAGTCGCGGACGAACTGCTCTTGGGCGTCGTGGGAGGCGTAGACCTCGGCGAGGGCTCGGAGCTGGGAGTGCGCGCCGAAGACGAGGTCCACGGCGGTGGCGGTCCATTTGGGTTCGCCGGTGACGCGGTCGCGGCCGTCGAAGACGTTTTCTTCGGCGGTGGACGGCTTCCACTCCGTGGACATGTCGAGCAGGTTGACGAAGAAGTCGTTGGTCAGGGTCTCCGGGCGGTGGGTGAGGGCGCCGTGGGCGGACTGCCGGAAGCCGGTGTTCAGGGCGCGCATGCCGCCGATCAGGACGGTCATCTCGGTGGCGGTGAGCGTCAGCAGGCTGGCGCGGTCCAGCAGGAGCGTCTCCGGCGACAGCTTCTCTCCCTCACGGACGTAGTTGCGGAACCCGTCCGCCCTGGGCTCGAGCACGGCGAACGACTCCACGTCGGTCTGCTCCTGCGAGGCGTCGGCGCGGCCCGGTGCGAACGGGACGGTGATGTCGTGCCCGGCGTTCTTCGCGGCCTGCTCGACGGCCGCGCATCCGCCCAGGACGATCAGGTCCGCGAGCGAGACGCGCGTCCCGCCGGACTGCGCGCCGTTGAAGTCCTGCTGGATCCGCTCAAGGGTCCGCACAGTCTCGGTCACCTCGGGCAGGTCGTTGATCTCCCAGCTCCGTTGCGGTTCGAGCCGGATCCTCGCCCCGTTGGCCCCGCCGCGCTTGTCGGTGCCGCGGAAGCTCGCCGCCGCGGCCCAAGCGGTGGTGACCAGTTGGGAGACGGACGGTCCCGAGGCGAGGATCGTGGCCTTGAGGGAGGCGATGTCGGCGTCGGCGACGAGTTCGTGATCGACGGCGGGCACCGGATCCTGCCACGGCTGGGGCTCGGGGACCCAGGGGCCGAGGTAGCGCGAGAGGGGTCCCATGTCGCGGTGCAGCAGCTTGTACCAGGCCTTGCCGAACGCCTCCCTGAGCTCGTCCGGGTTCTCGTGGAAACGCCTCGCGATCGGCGCGTAGACCGGATCGAACTTCAGCGCGATGTCCGAGGTCAGCATGATGGGAGCGTGCCTTTTCGCCGGATCGTGGGCGTCGGGCACGGCACTTCCGGCCGCCGGATCGGTGGGCGTCCACTGCTTGGCGCCGGCGGGGCTCGTGGTCAGCTCCCAGTCGTAGCCGAACAGGTGGTCCAGGTACCCGTTGTCCCACTTCGTCGGCTCGGTGGTCCATGCGCCCTCGAGCCCGCTGGTGAGCGCGTCGCCGCCCTTGCCGGTGCCGTGCACGTTCTTCCAGCCGAGACCCTGCTGCTCCAGCGGGCATGCCTCGGGCTCCGGGCCGATGTACTGAGGATCGACCGCGCCATGGCACTTGCCGAACGTGTGGCCGCCGGCGATGAGCGCGACGGTCTCCTCGTCGTTCATCGCCATGCGCCCGAACGTCTCGCGGATGTCCCTGGCGGACGCCAGCGGATCGGGCTCGCCGTTGGGCCCCTCCGGATTGACGTAGATCAGGCCCATCTGCACGGCGGCCAGGCTCCCGGTGAGCTCCCTGTCTCCGCTGTAGCGCTCGTCGCCGAGCCAGGTGTCCTCGGGCCCCCAGAAGATCTCCTCGGGTTCCCAGATGTCCTCTCGCCCGAAACCGAATCCGAAGGTCTTGAACCCCATCGATTCCAGGGCGCAGTTGCCGGTGAAGACCAGGAGGTCGGCCCAGGAGATCTTCCGGCCGTACTTCTGCTTGACCGGCCAGAGCAGGCGCCGCGCCTTGTCGAGGCTCGCGTTGTCCGGCCAGCTGTTGAGGGGGGCGAACCGCTGGGCGCCCCGGCCGCCGCCGCCCCGGCCGTCGTCGATGCGGTAGGTCCCCGCGGCGTGCCAGCTCATCCGGATGAAGAGCGGCCCGTAGTGGCCGTAGTCGGCGGGCCACCAGTCCCGCGAGTCCGTCATCAGAGCGAGGACGTCCTGTTTCAGCGCGTCGAGGTCGAGCGTGGCGAATTCCTCGGCGTAGTCGAAGTCCTCACCCAGCGGACCGGACCGCGCACGGTGCTGATGGAGCACCTGAAGGTCCAGCTGATCCGGCCACCAGTCCCGGTTCCCCCTCGGCCGCGTCCGCGTGACCTCTGGGGAGGGGATTACCGGGTTCTCGCTCTCGCTCCGGGACACGTCAGTCCTTCTCTCTGCTCGGTGTTTCCGTCGCCACGACCGCACGCATGGGCGCTGGTGATCGGTCCCGCGCCGGACTTCGCATGATCGCTCATCGCAGAGAGCATCGCCATGGGAACACTCGGTGAAACCGCCTGCGGCTTCGCTCGATCCGTCGCCCGGCGCTACTCCCGGTCGGCGCGGCCAAACGTGGCTGTGCTGCGCCCCGCGCTCGTTCGCAGGCGCCCGGCCTCCCGCGGTGCCGGAGCGGCCGCGTGACAGTACTCTTCGTGTCAGCATGGTGACCGGAAGGAGTGTGGTGCGCGTGAAGTACTTCAACACCGCTGGTCCCTGCGACCCGGAACTGCATTACATGCTGCCGGCCGGACCTCGGCTGCCGCAGGCGCGTGAGCTGATCGAGATGGACCGGTACTTCGTCGTCCACGCACCGCGCCAGACGGGGAAGACGACCACGCTGGGGGTGCTGGAGCTTGAGCTCAGGGCGGAGGGCTCCGCGGTCGCGCTGACCGTGTCGTGCGAGGCGGCCTCTGTTGCCGGGGACGACTTCGGTGCGGCCGAACTGGTCCTCCTTGACGACCTGCGTGAAGCCGCTCGGAGTGCGGGGCTGGAGGGGGCGGAGCTGCCGCCTGAGCCTTGGCCGGAGGCTGCGCCGGGCGCCCGGCTGGGTGCGGCGCTCAGTGCTTGGGCGGCCCGGTGTCCGCGGCCGCTCGTGTTGTTCTTCGACGAGATCGACGCGATGCGAGGGCAGAGCCTGCTGTCGGTGCTGCGGCAGCTCCGCAACGGCCACAACATGCGCCCGAAGCGCCATCCGTTTCCCAACGCGGTGGCGCTGTGCGGCCTGCGGGATGTCCGCGACTACAAAGCCGCGTCCGGTGGTGAACCTTCCAGGCTGGGGACGGCCAGTCCGTTCAACATCTCGGTGAGGTCGCTGCGGATGGGTGACTTCACCTGCGAGGAGGTCGCCGGGCTGTACGCCCAGCACACGGCCGCCACCGGGCAGGAGTTCCGCCCCGAAGCCGTCGCCCGGGCGTTCGAGGTGACCTGTGGTCAGCCTTGGCTGGTCAACGCGCTCGCCTATGAGATCACCCGCGAGATGCGGATTCCGCCGGAAGATCCGATCACCGCCGAGCATGTCGATCAGGCCAGGGAACGGCTGATCCGGGCCCGCGCCACCCATCTGGACTCCCTCGTCGCCAAGCTCCAGGAACCTCGGGTCCGGCGGGTGATGGAGCCGATGATCGCCGGCACCTTCTCCTACGCCGACGACACCTTCGACGACGATGTCAGCTATGTCCGGGACCTCGGCCTGATCGCGCAAGGGCTTCCGCTGCGGGTGGCCAATCCGATCTACCGTGAGGTGGTCCTGCGGGTGCTCGGTGGCCCGGCCGAGAGTTTCGTGCTGGCCGAGCCGCGGAGTTTCGTCCTGCCCGACGGGCGTTTCGATCTGCCGCGTCTGCTCCGGGAGTTCACCGGTTTCTGGCGTGAGCACGGAGAGGTCCTGGTCCGGGGCACGGTCTACCACGAGGCGGCCTGCCACATCGTGCTGATGGCCTACCTGCAGCGTCTGGTCAACGGCGGCGGCTACCTCGACCGCGAGTACGCCACCGGAACGGGGCGCTTGGACGTCCTCATCCGCTGGCCGTATCAGGGCCCCGATGGCGACCGCCGGGTGCAGCGTGAGGCGCTGGAGGTGAAGCTGTGGCATCCCGGCCGCCCCGACCCGCACGACCAGGGCCTGGAACAGCTCGACGGCTACCTCGACCGGCTCGGTCTGGACACCGGCGTCCTCGTCGTCTTCGACCGCCGCCCGCAAGCCCCGGCCTGGCACGAGAGAACGACCCTCGGTTCCGCCGCGACGCCCCGGGGCCGCAAGGTCACCGTCCTGCGCGCCTGATTCGCCGGCCGGTGAAGTCCTCTCCGACGAGCGGCGACCTTACTGCGTAAAGGGCGGGGTCGGTTCGGCTGGAAGTAGTGGGGCGGCTGCCTGCTCGGGCGCCGGCATGAACGGGCTCTCCTCGACGGCGCCACCCTCGACCGGAGCATGGCCGACGCCCGTAAGGCGGGCCTGCTTGGTGGGTCGAGGAGATGCGGCGGGCGTACGGGTGGTGCCCCTGATGCCCTTGCGCAGGTGCGCGGCGGCGCCCTGGCCTGGGGGGAGGAAGGCTCGCCCGCCTCGCTGAGCTGTGTGCCGCGTGTCGTGTGGTCGAGCAGGCGGGTGCTGGATCCGCTGTTCAGGGCGGCGGAGCTGCCTGCTCGGCGCGATCGGTACGGGGCAAGGGCCGCGCAACCGGGGGTTGCTCGTGTTCGGCGGAGGCCGCTGCCCGCACCTTGGGGACGTGCCTTGGGCGTGGGCCCGGGTCGTCGGTGCCCAGGATCGCGGGGCCGCCCGGAGCGGTTCAGGAGGTGAGGTGGGACCAGACCCATTTGCCTTTTGGGGGTGTGGGGGTGTGGCCGCAGGCGGTGCTGAGGGACTGGACGATCGGGAGGCCCCAGCCGCCGCCGTGGTCCCAGGCGTCTTCGGGGGCCGCGTCGATGGAGGTGAGGGTGAGGGCCGCGGTGGCGCGGGGGAGCGGGGCGCGGGGGCTCGGGTCCCAGACGCGGAAGAGGATGCCGCGCGGGTTCTGGACGTGGCGGAGGTGGAGGCGGAGCTCCGCGCCGGGGGCCGCTTCGACGGCGTTGGCGAGCAGTTCCGAGGCGACGATGAGTGCATTGTCTAGAATGTCGGTCATATTCCATTTTGTAAGGCGTTGGGAAATGAGCGTGCGGGCGAGTCCGGGCGTCGCGGGAGATGCCAGAAGCGTCAGGAAGAGATCGTCTTGGGTCATGAGCTGTGCCTTTGTTATCCCAGGTCAGATGGGTGTAGAACTGGGCTGATCGTCGCAGCGGGTGACTTCCCGACTGCGATTTCCGCGCCAAAGGGAAACCGCGGAGGAAGAATGGCCGGCAACCGGGAACCGCTCGACCCGCGCGAGTCGATGTGGCACTGGCTCGCGTTCCAGCTGCGCTATCTGCGCGAGTCCAACGAGCTGACCCTCGACCAGGTCGGGGCGCTGATCGCCGCCGCCAAGTCGACGGTCTCCAACATCGAGGCGGGCCGCCTGCGCATCGACGAGCGCCAGGCCTTCAGGCTCGACCAGCGCTACGGCACGGGTTTCCTGCTCCAGCTGCTGCTCTACTACGCCCGCATGAACCACACGCCGGCCTGGATCGAGCAGTACACGAAGTACGAGGCGGAGGCCCGCGTCCTCAAGGTCTACAGCGGCTCCACGATCCCGGGCCCGCTCCAGACCGAGGGCTACATGCGGGGACTGCTCGCCACCGGCGTGGCCGCCGACGACGCGGAGAAGGTGGCGGCGCGCATCGCCCGCCAGGAAGCCCTCCTCTGCCGGGAGGACCCGCCCTGGATCTGGGTCCTGATGGACGAGGCCGCCATCAAGAACCCGATCGGGGGCAGGCAGGCGCTCCGTGACCAGCTGAAGCATCTGCTCGATTTGACGGAGGGCCCCCGCATTTCGGTGAGAATCCTGTCGGAGGAGTGCGGCGGCCATCCGGGGGTCTCCGGTATCTTCCGCATCATCAGCCTGGAGACGCGCGAGGTCGCCTACGCCGGTGCCCAGAAGGGAGGCCGACTCATCGAGGAACCGCTTGAAGTGCGCGAGTTCGAGCTGGCCTTCGACCGGATCGGCGGAGTGGCTCTCAACCAGGTCATGTCCCAGGCTCTGATCGAGAAGAGACTGAAGGAGCTATGACACAGCCCATCTGGCGCAAGAGCTCGTACAGCACCACCGGAAACGACGAGATCTGTGTAGAGCTCGCCCGCGTTTCGTCCGGAATCGGCGTCCGCGACTCCAAGAACCCCGAGGCCGGCCCCCTTACCCTCACCGCCCGCCAATTCGCATCCCTGACCGCCCGCGTCAGGTCCACCCGCCTCTCCTGACCCCTGAGCCGGGAGGCCCCGCCCTCCCGGCTCCTCCTCTCCGGCGAGCGCAGACCTTACTGCGTAAAGGCCGCGGGTCGGGCCCGATGGTCCTCACCTCGCCGCCCGCGGGCGGGGGCGTTGGAGCGCTCCTCCGTGCTCCGGGGTCAGCGCGCCGCCGGGTGAGGCATGTACAGGCAGAGGGCGCAGCGGCAGCCGCGCTGCGCGAGGTGGACCTCCTCGACTTCGTCCGGGGTGAGGTCGGACAACGGGATGTGGTCCCGGTCGTCGTGCAGGCCGTCCTCTTCGGCGCGGAAGACGTTCCCGCGCAGGGTCACGTAGGACGACTTCGCGACGAGGTCGGCGCGGACCGGTCTCCCCGCTTCGAGGACGAGCCCGCGCTCCTCGGCCATCCTGCCGAAGAGTTCCCAGTACGCGTGGAGCGCGTGCCCGAGCCAGTGCGACCAGAGGTGGGCCGAGCGGGAGCAGCATCCCGCGGGGTTGCTGAACATCCAGCTCACTTCGTCGCCGTCCACGTCGTAGAGCGGGTCGTCCTTCGGCTCGCCCTCCAGATACCGGTACACGGGACTCTTGGCGTTGAGGGAGGCCTCGACCCAGATCTCGTCCAGCGCCTTGTCCCAGACCGACGCGGCCCACCCCTCCCGGTCCCCGTCCCCGGACAGCCGCACCGACAGCCCCACAGCACCCATGAAGCCCCCTCTATCTCCGTGTTCCGTGTCCGGAGAACGCTAGGGGCCGCTCCGCCGCCGCGTAAGGGCGCCGAGTCCCGTGGACGTCCCGCATGCCCGCAGGACAAAGACCCGGACAGCGGCCCTCAGCCCCTCGGGAACGTTCGGCTCGCGGGCGCGACCCCCGCGGGGCCCGCCGACGCGTACGGCCGTCACCGCGGGCACGGTGACGGCCACATGCGTGGCGCCGGTCGCGAGGGGGTGGATCAGCCCCCCGCGTTGAGGCGGTTCGCCAGGCGGGTGGCGTTCATGTGGGCGATGGCCTCGATGGAGATCATGGGGTTCACGCCGGAGGAGGTCGGGAAGCAGGAGGCGTCGGCGACGACGATGTTGGGGACCTCCCAGGTGGCTCCGTCGGGGTCGGTGGCGCTGGTCGCGCGGTCGCCGCCCATGCGGGCGGTGCCCATGATGTGCAGCGCGGCGATCGCGCAGCGGCCGGGTTCCAGGCCGGCGGCGTCGCAGGAGGCGATGAACTCGTCGTAGGTGCTTCGTCGTCCCGGCTCGTAGGACGGGCCCGCCTGGTGGGCGGAGGAGATCCGGCGGGCTCCGGCGGCCTCCAGGATGCGGGTGGCGCCCTCGATGCCCTTGCGCAGGTGGGCGGCGTCGTAGTCCGACAGCCGGTAGTGCGGGACGGGCTCGCCGTCGCGGGCCACCTTGACCTCGCCGTGGTCGCGGTCGCGGGTGATGACGCCGATGCCGCCCGTGTGGGCGAGGTCCTTCATCGCGGCGAGGTGGGCGGCGCCGCCGCGCCAGTTCATGAAGCCCTGGAGCGAGCCGGGGTTGCCCGGCCCGGTCTCGTAGATGACGCCGTACCCGTTGCCGTCGAGGTCGCTGTCCTGCTTGGAGTACCGGGTCTGCATCCCGCCCTCCCACGGGCTGATCTTCTCGTCGAACAGGCCCCACACGGCGGTGGCGGGGTGCAGCCGCAGGTAGCGGCCGATGGCGGGATCGGTGAGCCCGGAGCGGCGCAGCAGCGCCGGGGTCTGGATGGCGCCCGCGGCCACGACGACGGCACGGGCCCGCACGGTCACCGTGTGGCCCGCGGTGGTGACGCCGCGCACGCCGACGGCACGGCCCTGCTTCACCTCGATGGCCCGGACGTCGGTGTCGATGACGAGCCGGGCCCCGGCGGCCTCGGCGTCGGCGAGCCATGTCTTGGCGACCGACTGCTTGGCCCCGAGCCGGCAGCCGTAGCCGCACCGCCCGCAGTCGGTGCCCATGTCGCAGCCCACCACGTTGCGGGGCATCGCGTCGACGTGCCAGCCGAGGGCGCGCAGGCCGCGCTCCAGGACCTGGTCACGGGCCGAGGGATCGCTGTGGTCGGTGTTCACCGAGAGCCGCGTCAGCACCGCGTCGGTGGATCGGGTGAACTCCTCCTGCGCGAACTGCTCGGCGCCCAGCGCGGCCCACTCGGCGCGGACGCCGTCGGGGGTGGGGAAGGAGGTCGTCCAGTTGACGACGGTGCCGCCGCCCAGGCACGAGCCCGCGACGAGCGCGACCTGGCCCTCGGCGGTGGAGGCCGGGCCCGCCGCGTAGAGACGGCTGAGCCCGCCGAGCTCCTGCCCGTCGAAGTCGGCGTCGTCGTAGTAGCCGCCGCGCTCCAGGACGACCACGTCGAGGCCCGCGGCGGCCAGGACCCCGGCCGCGGTGCCGCCGCCCGCGCCGGATCCGACGATGACGACGTCGCAGTCGTACGTGGTGTCGGCGGACGGCGACACGGGGGAGAGCTTCGGGCGCGGGGCGGACTCCAGCGTCCCCAGCGGGCCGGGGTACCCGATGGCGTCCCAGACCGGCGAGGTCCCGGTCGGGCCCGGGGCGAGCAGGTAGGAGGAGGCGGCCAGGCCGCGCAGGGACTGGAACAGCACCCGCTTGAACTCCGAGGGCGAGTCGCCCAGCCCCAGCAGGACGCGTTCGCGGTCGGCGGCCGGCAGCCGCGAGAACCGGCGTCCGCCCGTGCCGAGGACCAGTCCCATCGCCCGCGTGTCCCACAGGGACAGCAGCGTTCCGAGCTGCTTGCGGTCCTTGGCGCGGGGCTGGCCGCCGGCCAGCGCCTCGGCGATGTCCACGGCGCCCAGCGCGCTGGCGGACGGGATCGCCGCGCCGTCGCCGGGGGCGAAGGTGTCGCAGATCGCGGTGAGCGCGGCCCGCTGACGGGTGTCGAGTGTCATGGTCTAACGTTCCTTGTCGCCGAAGTAAGCCCGCTGGATCTGATCCCGGTCCTCCCGGAGATCGGCCGCGGCGCCGGTGAGCGCCACCCGGCCGTGATGGAGCACGACGGCCTCGTCCGCCACGCTGAGCGCCTGGTCGATGTGCTGCTCCACGAGCACGATCGCCGTGCCGTCCTCGTCGGCGAGCCGCCGCAGCTCGGGCAGGATCTGCTGCACCGCGACCGGGGACAGGCCCATGCTCAGCTCGTCGATGAGCAGGACCTTCGGCCGCAGCAGCAGGGTCTTGGCGATCGCGAGGAGCTGTTGCTCGCCTCCCGACAGCAGGCCGCAGCGCCGGTTCAGCAGCGGCCGCAGGCGCGGGAACCGGTCGAGCGCCGGGCCGTATCCGCCCTTGGCCTTGGCCAGCCGGAGGTTCTCGGCGACGGTGAGGCGGTGGAAGACGCCCCGGTTGTCCGGGATCAGGCAGAGCCCCGCCCGGGTGGCGCGCTCGACGCTCCCGGTGATGGGGGTGCCGACGGCGGTCACCGTCCCGGCGAGCGCCGGGAGCAGGCCGGTGGCCGCGCGCAGCGTGGTGCTCTTGCCCGCGCCGTTGGGGCCGAGCAGCGCCAGGATCGAGCCGGCCGCGACCCGCAGGTCGATGTCGCGGATGGCGGGCATCCCGCGGTAGCCGGCGCTGAGGCCGCGGATGTCCAGTGCGTCGGTCGTCACGGGGTCACCGGGCTTCCCAGGTAGGCGGCGATCACCTGGTCGTCGCCGCTGACGTCGTTCGGTGTGCCGGAGGCGATGATCTTTCCGAAGTCCATGACGTAGACCCGGTCGCAGACCTCCATGACCAGCGTCATGTCGTGGTCGATCAGGAGCACTCCCGGGCCGGAGTCGGCGATCCGGCGCAGTTCGCGCCCGAACTCGGCGCTCTCCTCGGTGTCCAGACCCGCGGCGGGCTCGTCCAGCAGCAGCACGCGGGTGGCGCCGACCAGGGCCCGTGCCACGCCGGCGAGCTTCTGCTGCCCCAGGGACAGCTCGTCGGGCCTGCGGTCGGCCATCGCCGCCAGGCCCACCAGGCTCAGGGCCTGCCGGATCTCCGCGTCGGCCCGGTGCCGGCGCCGTCCGAGGTCGGCGAGCACGCCGCGCAGGCCGGTCGGGTCGACCGAGACGGCGAGGTTCTCCGCCAAGGTCAGGTCGGTGAACAGCTCCCCGGACTGCCAGGTCCGGGCGAGTCCGAGGCGGCGGCGCCGATGCGCGGGCGCCGAGTCGAGCCGGACGCCGTCGAGCTCGATCGTGCCGGTGCAGGGCGCGAAGCCGGTGACGGCGTCGACGAAGGTGGTCTTCCCCGCGCCGTTGGGCCCGATCAGGCCGACGATCTCGGCGGGGCGGACCTCGATGTGCACCTGGTCGTTGGCCCGGACGCCTCCGTACCGCACGGAGATGTCCCTGGTGCGGAACAGCGGGCTCAGGTCATCGGGCATCGGCGGACTCCGTTGCGTGGGCGGCGGCCGGCGGCTGCGCGGGGGACCGCCGGGCACGGCGGATGAGCAGCCATTCGGGGACGGCGCTGCGGTGGGGCGCGAAGACGACCACGCGCAGCAGCATCGCGGCCGCCACGACGAGCGTGTAGTAGTGGCCCAGGTCGATCGTCTGGGTGAACACCAGGTACAGCAGCCCCAGCGGTCCGGCGACGCCCGCGAGGACCGCGCCGGACAGGCGGGTGATGTCGCCGACGTAGGTGGTCGCCAGGACGGCCAGGCCGACGAGGACGGTGAACGAGGCGGACGAGAGCTGGCCGTGGCTGTAGCCGATCAGGCAGCCGCCGATCCCCGCCAGGAACGACGCCAGCGCGAAGCCGAGCAGTTTGACCGCCGGGACGTTCACGCCCGCCGCCGCCGCGGCCCGCTCGTTGGACCGCACGGCCAGGAACGCCCGCCCGGTGGCCCCGGACAGCAGCCGCGCCACGGCGATCAGCAGCGCCGCCACGACCACGAGGACCATGAAGGAGAACTGCAGCGTGATGAGGTCGGTGCCCTGCCGCACGGCCAGCGAGAACCCGAACAGGGACGGTTCGGCGATCAGGTTGCCCGTGTAGGGCGTCAGGGCCGGATTGTTGAAGACGAAGCTCTGGATCGCGAGCGCCGCCGCGATGGTCGCGACCGCGAGCTGCGCGCCTCTGATGCGCAGCGCCGGCACGCCGACCACGATCCCGAGGGCCGTCGCGGTCAGCGCCGCCAGCGGCATCGCCAACGGGAAGGGCAGGTGCAGGTTCGTCGTCAGCTTCGAGAGCGCGAACCCGGCCGCGCCGGCGAAGGCCATCGTGGTCAGCGAGATCTGGCCCAGATAGCCGGTCAGCAGCACCACCGACGCCGCGATCAGCGTCAGGATGATCGACATCACCAGGCTGAAGCGCCACTGGCCGGTGGTGAGCACGATGGCGAGCGCCGTCGCGGCGATGAGCGCCGCGATCCCGAGCGGCTTGAACCGCGGCACCCGCACCGGCTGCTGCGCCCCGGTGTCGCGGGCGCCCCGTTCGGGAATGCCGCGGCCGAGCAGGAACAGCGCCACCACGACGATGACGAACGGGATCGCGTCACCGATGCCGGCCTGCGCCCACGACGGCCACCAGCTCTTGGCCGTCAGGAACAGCAGGATCTGCTGGACCGAGCCGAGGGCCAGACCGGCGCCGCAGGCGACGCCGATCGACGTCAGCCGGCCCACGAGCGCGACGGCGAGGGCCGGGACGACGTAGAGCATGTAGCTGGTCGGGTCCAGGCCGCCGATGGCCGGCGCCGCCAGGATCACGATCAGCCCGGACGCGAAGCCCGTCGCCCCCCACATGAACGCGGCGAGCCTGTCGGGCGAGTAGCCCATCAGGCGCAGCGCCTGCTCGTCCTCGGCGCCCGCCCTGGTGGCGATGCCCATCCTGGTGAACCGGAAGTAGCCGGCCAGGGCGAGCGCCACCGCGATCGCGGCCGCGGCGAGGATCAGGTTGCTCACCGCGATCGTGGTCCCGCCGAAGGTGACGACCTCCGACGTGAGCGCCGGGAGCGGGATGAGGCTGCTCGGATCCGCGCCGAGGGTCTCGGTGTCGAACCGCAGCGGGACCAGGGCCTGGATGAACAGCATCACGCCGACCGACGCGACGACCTGGCCGAGCTCGGGGGCCCGGCGCAGCGGACGGAACACCAGGAGGTGGGCCAGCAGGCTCCACAGGAGCCCGCCGGCCGCGCCGATGAGCACCGCCGGCCACACGTCCATCGGGCCTGAGCCCAGCTGGACGCTGCCGACCGGCAGGACGAGCACGCCGTTCGTGCGCAGCCCGGCGACCTGCCACACCGCCCACAGCGCCACCGACCCCTGGGCGAAGTTGATGACGCCGGTGGCGACGTAGAGGCTGACGAGGGACACGCCGAGCACCGCGTAGACGGCTCCGGTGGAGAAGCCGATGACGGCGAATTGCAGAAGATCGTTCATGGGGGTTCAGTCGCTCAGCTTGCGCCGGGGATGTTCGCCATGATCGCCGGGAGCGGGGTGATCCAGTCGCCGGTGACGGGCTTGAGCGTCAGGTCGTCCTGCACGGTGAACAGGAGCATCTGCGTGGTGCAGTTCGGCGTGGTGGCCTTGCCGCAGGTGATCTTGGGTCCGAGGAAGGTGTCGAAGTCCTTCAGGCCCTGGAGCGTGGACAGCACGGTCGCGCCCGTCAGGTTGTCGAGCGAGGGCGCGGCGGCCAGGGCGCGGGCGAAGTCCACGACGGTGGCGAACTGGGCGTAGGCGTAGAAGTCCGGCGGACCGCTGGTCTTCGACACGTACTCGGTCGCGACCTTGAGGTTGTCGACCGCCGCCTTGGGCGCGTACTTCTCCGTACCGGGCAGCCACACGGACGAGTACAGGGTCGCTCCGGGCGCGTCCGCCGGGTCCGACTTGATGAAGGCCGTGCACGCGGCGACGAAGACGGAGCCCGAGTAGCCGACCGACCGCAGGTTCTTGATCAGCTGGGTGCAGATCGAGGCGTTCGGCGAGGCGATCAGGCCCGCGACGTCGGGCTTGGTGGAGGCGATGGTGGCCGCCAGGGCGCTGAAGTTCGGGTTCGTGGGCGAGAAGTACAGGCCGGTCGCCTTGATCCCGATGGCCTTGGCCAGCGGGATCAGCTGGGTCTCGACGGTCTTGTGGGACGAGGGGGTGTCCACCAGCGTCAGCGTCGCCGACGTCTTGCCCTCGGCCTTGAACCCCTGCAGGGCGCCGACGAGGAACGACGCCTGCGGCGAGCCGAGGAAGACGCGTCCGGACGCGGTGCTCCCGGTGGTCTGGTCGAACGGGATCTGGCCGACCAGCGGGATCTTGGCCGCTTCGAGGATGCCGATGCCGGCGCTGGAGCTGAGGTTGAAGCCGTCGAAGGCCGCGACGACGCCTTCCTGGACGAACTTGTTGGCGCAGCCGATGGTGGACTCAGGAGTGCCGTCGACCGAGCAGGACTCGACCACGATCGGACGCCCCTTGACGCCCTTCAGCTCCTTGGCGATGTAGCTCACGGCCGCGTCCATGCCGGACTTCACCGCGGGGACCGCCACCGCGCCCTTGTCCGGGTTGAACAGGCCGACCTTGATCGGCTCGCCCGTCAGGGTCGGCTCGTCGGAGGGCTGGTCGGCGCCGCCGCAGGCGGCGGCGGCCGTGAGCAGGAGGCCCATCCCGGCGCTCAGCAGAACTCGCGACAGGGCCGAGCCCTTGTGCGTGGTCGGTTTCATCGAATGCCCTCGCATCTCTGGTTCGCGTGCGCCTGCCAGGGAGACCTGGCAGGCCCGCGGCTCAGGGGGGTGTGAGCCGTGTCACGCGGGGCCGAACCTAATTTAAGAGTGAGATTGACGTCAACCTCTACCTTGGGGAATTCTGCCTCTCCGAAGCGGCTGGTAGGGTCGGCGTTTCCCGTGATCATCGAGACGAGGTGTCGGCCATGCCCGAACCCGCCGCCGAGACCGACGGCGCGCGCCGGGCGCGCACCCGTGTCGACCGGCGCCGCGAGACCACGCCGCAGCGTCTGCGCGACGCGGCGCGGGTCGTCTTCGAGCGGGACGGCTTCCACAACGCCCGGCTCGCCGACATCAGCGCAGAGGCGAAGGTGGGAGCGGGGACGCTCTACAACTACTACCGGTCCAAGCACGATCTGCTGTTCGAGCTGATGAAGGAAGTTTCGGCAGATCTGACCGGAATTGCTCCGGACCATGTCAGCTCCCAGCAGGACCCCGTCCGCCGCATCGAAGAGGTCAACCGGGTCTACATCGAGGCGTTCCGGCGCAACGCCCACGTGCTGCAGGCCGTCTACCAGGCGCGCGACGAGGACGAGCGGCTCCAGGCCCAGTGGGGCGAGGTCGCCGACCACTTCCAGAGCAGGGTCACCCGCGCGATCGCCGAGTGGCAGAAGGCCGGCGTGGCCTACCCCGATCTGGACCCGCGCCACACCGCCCACGCCCTGACCCTGATGGTCGAGCGCGTCGTCATGGCCTGGTCCTACGAGGGCGTCGAATACGACGCCCAGACCCTGATCGCCACCATCAACAAGATCTGGATCCGCGCCCTGGGCCTCCCCGGCACCACCCCGCGCACCCTCGCCGAGTAGACCCCGGCGAATGGTCGTCGCGTGGTGGCGTGGGTGCGGGTGCGGGTGCGGCGCCCGGCCTGCCAGGCATGGGTGAACCTCACGAAGAGTCACCGCCCGTCGCGGATCATGCCCCTGGGCGGAACCGATCCGATCTGGGCGGTCGAGTCCGGCGGATCGTGCCTGCGGACTGTCGGTGCCGGTCGCTAGGTTCTCTGGTGAAGATCGTGTCGGCCGGATCCGCCTCCTTGCGGGGGGAACGGTCGGCGGAGCGCCGCGGCAGGAGATGCCGCGGTGCGGCGTGCCGCGGATCCCCCGCCCTGCGGCCGCCGGGCCTGACCCCGGAGAGAGCTCCGGGGCGCCGAGTCATGGGCAGTGCGCAGGCGCCGCGGCAGCGGGCCGTCGTGCGAGGGGAGAACCAGTGAACGAGACCATCGACGACCCGTCCGAAGGCGGAACCGCCCAGGAGCTGAAGGCGGGCGCCTACCTGCACCCGGACACCGCCGACCCGGGTGCGGGCGTTCCCATCACCGCCCGTGCCTACCGGCGGCCCGGTCTTCCCGGGCGCACGGTCGTCCGGCTGGTTCCGGAGCGGATCGGCGCGGCCGAGGACGCCGCGGCCGCCTTCCACGGACTGGAGCGATTCGGGCCCGCCGAGGTCGTCGGGTTCGGGGCGAGCCGGAGCCTGGCGTTCCCCGGGTGGGCGCTGGTGCATCATCCGCAGGACGCGTCCCGCGCGCTCGCGCTGCTCCCGGAGATCGACCGGTTGTCCGGCCTGGCGGCGGCCCGCCCGCGGGCCGCCCTCGACGGGTTCCTCGCGCTCGGCGAGCGGATCGCCGAGTCGCTGCCGCACCTCCTGCCGACGTACTTCGAGCGCGCGGCCAGGGAGTTCGTGGCCGCCGGGCAGCCCGCCTGCGCGGTCCGCATGTTCACCGCGGCCCGCAAAGCCGAGGACGTCCACGGCCTGCCGATCGACTGGGACAGGCTCGACGAGGTCTTCACGGAGTTCTCCCTGACAGGGGTGCTTCCTTCGGTGTCGCTCTCGGACCACTCCCGGGCACTCGCCTTGCGCCTTCCCGCGGACGAGGCCTTGGCGCGGTACCTGCGCCTCGCCGTGCGGCGGACGTCGGGCGGCGTGCCCCCGGCGGTGTCGATGGTCACCGACCTCCGGCGGCTCGCGAAGGCCGCGTCCGCGGACACCGGCCGGATCGAGTGCGACCACCTCGCCGAACTGCTGACGTTCCCGGCCACCGCGCTCGCACCGCAGAACTGGTGGACGAAGCAGCGGACGACGCTGAAGGCGCTGGCCAGGGAACGCCCCGAGGTCCGCCGCGTCCTGCTCGACCTCACCCCGGCCGTCCTGCGGCATCTCACCTTCCGCGCCACCTGGCGCACCAGGACCGGGCTCGTCGAATCCTGGATCGGCGTCCTGGAGGAGAGCGGCGCCACCTCGCTGCTCGCGGACGGGGCGGCGGGCGAGGACGTCGAGGGCGGCGCGCTGGGCTTCCTCGAAGGCGTGCTGGAGGCGCTCGGTGAGGACTTCTCCAGGAGGTCGATCCTCCTGGAGGCCCTGATCACGCCGATGGCGGGCCGGTTGCGGACCGAGATCGCCGAGCGGGGCGCTCCCTTGGCGTGCCCCGGGAACGTCGACCTGCTCGACCTGCTGCTCGGGCTCGGCCTGCCCGTCGCCGTTCCCACCTGGCGCGGGGTGGACCTCACCGCATGGACCCGGGACGAGAACCGCCGTGATCTCGCCGCGCTGTGCGCCGACGAGCGCTTCGCCGAGAGCCTTCGTTACGCGGTCAGCAGGGCGCACCACCACGGCAGCGAGCACGAGAGGATCCTCTACGCGTCGGCCGCGCTGCGCCCGCACCTGCGGGGCCTCGCCCTGGAGCGGGCGCGGCACGCCGCCGAACCCGCGCTCCCCACGTGGGGCGCGCTCACGAGAGTCCAGGAGCTCCGCCCCGAGATCCTGCGCACCGCCGGTGCGGAGGCGCGCACCGCGCTGCTGTCGGTGGACCCCGCCGGCCTGCTGGCCAGGACCCTGCGCGGCGGCCTGTTCGCCGAACTCGTCTGGCCCGCCCTGGAGGAGGCCATGGCCGAGCTCTTCCCGCCGCGCGGCGCGGGCGATCCGCTGATCGCCGAGGAGTGGCCCTACCTGGTCCTGGCCGGAGACAGACGCGCCATGGTCCTGGACGGCTCCGGGGTCGTCCTCGACCACGAGCTGCGGGCGCCCGCCCGCCGCCCGCTCGGCTTCCGCTTCGTGGACGGTCGGCTGCTCGTCCAGTGGCGGGCCGTGGACGGCGAGATCTCCGGGTACTGGCACACGGAGCCCCACCGGGTGCTGCGCCTGGCGGGCGACCACCTCAACGGCCAGATCCTGAACGGCCCCTGGAGGTCCCCGCAGATCAGCCTGGACGCGCCGGACGGAGGCCGGCTGACCGGCACGTCGGTGATCCGGCCGGGAAAGGCGGCCGCGCCCGGCTCGGCCGAGCTCGTCTCGGACGGCGAGGCGTTCTGGGCGCGCGTCCCGCAGCCGGAAGGACCCGCCTGGCACAGGCTCGACCCGGGCACCGGGCGGCCCGCCGAGCCCGGCATGCCGGACTTCTTCGCCGCGCCCGGCGAAGCCTTCCTGGACGGCTTCCTCGCGCCCTTCCCCGAGCTGGGCCCGACCCCGGTCGGCGCGGTCGTCGGCGGGCTGTTCGGGCAGCGCACCGTCCGGCTGCCCGACGGCACCGCGCGCGGCGAGGACCTCGCCGGCCGCACCACCCCGGCGCTGGCCGGATACGGCACGCTGTGGCCGCTGACCCTGCCGGGCGACGACGCGCCGCGTGCGCTCGCCCGCGACGGAGAGGGTGAATACGGCCGCTGCCGCCTGATCGGCCCGGACGGCCTCGTCCTCGCCGACACCCTGCTGTCCGGCAGGCTCAAGGAGCGGTTCCGCATTCCGCCGGCGCACTACTGGGTCCGGCTCCGGCCCCGTGACGAGAGCGGATCGAGGGCGCTGCGCCGGGTCGACCGGGACCTCGCCGCACGTCTCATGGCGGGGCCGGAGGAGGCCGTCGAGGAGCGCGTGCGCGCCGAACTGCCCGGGGTGGGCGACGCGGTGCTCATCGAGGGCATCGCGAACGCCGTCGCGGACGCGATGCGGATGGCCGCCCGGCTGACGGAGGTGAAGGAGCACGTCGACGGGCTGCTCGAGCCGGTCCCCGGCGTTCCCGCCGAGCGTCCGGCATCGCCCGAAGACCAAGCGGTGTTCCGTGCCGTCGACGGTCTGCGCGAGGACCAGAGCGGCCGCTCTTTCGGGGGTCGGCCGGCCGAGACCGCGCACCTGCTGTGGAGGCTCGCCGGGTTTCGGGAGGGCAGGTACGGCCCGGTCGGCGCGTGGATCGAGCTGCCCGTCCAGGACCTCGACCTGACCTGGGCGCCCGACGCCCTCGCGGCCTTCACGCTGCTGGCCGCGTCCGGGATCGTGCCGGAGCCCAACCGGGCCGCCCTGCGGGAGCTGCTCGCCCTGCTCGACGCCGCGGGTCTCGTCGACGCCGATCCGGCGGCCTGGCGGCTGTTCAGGGTCCGGCCGGGGACGGCGGAGGCCGAGCGCGCGCCCCGCCGCGGGTACCAGCGCGAGGGAGGGGCGTTCTTCGCCGTCGTGGGAGAGGAGAAAGGGGCGATCGACGCGCCGACGGAGTACTGGGCGGTCTGCCATGATCCGTCGGGTGGGTTCGAGGCGCCGGGGGAGTACGAGGTCCTGAAGGTGCTCCCTTATGCCGAGTGCACGACGGGCGTCCCCATCGCGGAGACGCTGGCGCTGCTCGACGCGCAGGGGCCCGCCCCGTGGCACGCCGCTTCGGCCAAGGAGTTCGCGAGGCTGACCGGGGCGACGCCGACGATCGCCGGGCTCGTGGTGTCCGGCCTCATCGGCCTCTCCGGACGCACAAACTCCTCCCAGCTCGACGGGGTGCGCAAGGTGCTCGGCCCCAATGCCGCCGAGATCGCGGCCGCCCAGTCGTCCCTGCGGACCCTGCCGGGGAAGGTGCGCCGCGCGCTCGTCGGCGCGCTGCTGCCCGCCGAACCCGCGCTGCTGTGGAGCCGGGGCCCGGACGTGGCCGCCGCCGCCGAGGTGTGGAACGGGAGCGTCCCCTGGCGCACGATGGTGCCCGAGGACCTCCTCACCACCGCGGAGCAGGTGTTCGGAACCGGGACGGGGGCGCAGCGCCACCTGCGCGCGGTGCTCGACCCGGCGAACGCCCCGAGCCTTTCGCTGGACGTGGAGTTCCTGCCGCGCGGCTACGGTTTCGAGCCCGTTGTCCGGGAGGGGTTCACCGCGGCCGTGCTGGAGTCCTCGGTGCGGACGCTGGCCTGGCTGGCGCACCGGCTGCCCGCGGGCGACCGGCTGCGGACGCTGCTCCCGGCGGGGCTCGCCGCTGTGCGCGAGCGCCTCGCCCACCCCGGGCTCGTCCTCGGGCTGCCGGACCAGATCGACATCGCGGACTTCAAGAAGGCGGTGGGAGAGGCCCCCGAGGAGGAGGGCGACGGATGGGAGCGGTACGGCGCGATCCTCCTCAAAACCGGCGTCTCCCGGTACCGGCCCGGCCTCCTCGTCGCGCGGCTGGCGGACGAGCCGCGGTTGCCCCTGCTGCGCGGCGAGCCGCATGCCGTCGAGATCGCCTTCCGGACGGCGCTCGACGAGCGTTTCGCGGCGCTGCTCGCCGACCCGGGCGACCCCGCCGAAGGCGACCGGCTCAAGGACGGCATCTGGTGGCCCCAGGACCCGTCGAGGTCCGTGCCCGAGGTCGTGGCCGAGGCCGCCGAGCGGTACGGCGTCTCCCGGGACGCCGCGGCGGTGTACCTCATGCTGCTGGCGATGCCCGACCCGACCGACCGCCACACCGCCCGCTGGACCGGGTGGCGGCCCGCCCGCCTGGCCGCGGCCCGCAAGGAGCTCGCCGCCACCGACCTCGTCGCGATGGTCCGCCGCCCGAAGGCGGGCCGCGGCCTGTTCCTGCCCTGCCCGTGGGCCGAGGCCGACGGCCCCCGGGTGCCGATGGAGGAGTGGAAGCAGGCCCTCTACCCCTTCTCCGCCCGCGGCACCGCCCCGCTGACCGCCGTCGTCCCCACCGAACCCGTCGCCGACGTGTACCGCCGCGCCTGGCGCCGGATCGCCGAAGGCGACCGGCCCCGCTTCACCGACCAGGAACCCCCACCCGGGACTCCGGCCCGCTGACCCGGCCCCGGACCCGCACCCGGGCGTCGGCGGGCAGAAGGTGGCCGGTGCCATCCCGAGTGGGCGGCGCCGACGACCTCCCAGCGGCGGTAGACGGGGTCGTCGGGGCGGAGGGCGGGCGTGCGCACGTCGGTCTCGGACTGCACATGGAAGACCGGCGGCCCGTCCTCGCGCGCCGGGGCCGGCCCGACGATGTGGGCGAACTTGACATGCAGCCATTTGGCTGCCTAAATTAAAGGCAGCCGAGAGGCTGCATATCGGTGGTGGAGACCCGGGGGTGTGAGAGCCGGAATGGACGAGGTGTTCAAGGCGCTGGCCGATCCGAGCAGGCGTGCGCTGCTCGACGCGCTCAACGTCCGCAACGGGCAGACGCTGCGCGAGCTGTGCGCCGGGCTCGACATGGCCAGGCAGTCCGTGAGCAAGCACCTCGCCGTGCTGGAGGAGGCCGGGCTCGTCGCGACCGTGCGGCGGGGGCGGGAGAAGCTGCACTACCTCAACGCCGCGCCCGTGCACGAGATCGCCCACCGGTGGATCAGCCGCTACGACCGCGCCAGGGCCGACGCCCTGGCGGACCTGAAACTTGCGCTGGAGGAGACCACGATGGACGCGCCGACCTTCGTCTACACCACCTACATCCGCACCACCCCGCAGAAGCTCTGGCAGGCGCTGACCGAGCCCGCCTTCACCCGCCGCTACTGGGCCACGGAGTTCACCACGGACTGGTCCGTCGGCTCGCCGATGGCCTGGGACAACCACGGCGTGCCGATCAGCGACCCGGAGCAGGTCGTGCTGGAGGCCGAGCCCTACAGCCGCCTCTCTTACACCTGGCACACCATCACCCCCGAACTCGCCCAGCGCTTCGGCTGGGACGACGAGCTGCTCGCCCGGCTGTCCGCCGAGGCCCGCTCGAAGGTCACCTTCACGATCGAGGAGACGGGCCAGGTCGTGAAACTCACCGTCGTGCACGACGGCTTCGAGGCCGGCTCGCGCATGGCCGAGATAGTCGCCCACGGCTGGCCGGGCGTGCTGGCGAGCCTCAAGACACTGCTGGAGACCGGCGAGCCGCTCCCGGACGACTCCTGACCTTGCCGACCGGCAGCGCGTCTCCGGCTCCTCGGCCAGGACGATCCGAGGAGTCGGGGGCCGGAACGGCGGCCACCGGCCGGCCCGCGCTCCGGTGGCGACGGTGCCGGGCGCCCCGGTCGAGGTGGGGAGTTCCTCGAAGCCCTCACATCGGGGCCGTCCGATGTCATCGTCCGAGGCGACCGGCCCGGTCTGCGCAAACCGGGCCGCCGCCCCGGCCGGGCGGCCACCTCGAAGATCACGGCTCCGATTCTCCGCGCAGGCCATGGTGCGGGGTCAGTCCCCTGGGGACAGGAAGAGGGCTTCGGCGTCCAGGAGGGTCTCGGCGTCGCGGAGGATGTCGTCGTCGATGGCGGAGCGGGCGCGGAGGCGGGTCAGCTCGTCGCGTTTGATGTCGAGGACCGCGGTGCGCAAGGCCAGGGCCGTGTCGGGATCGTCGGCGCCCGTGACCTGCGTCAGGTGGTCGGCGGAGTCCTCGGCGATGCGGGCGGCGGGCAGGCGTGCGGCGCGGGTGATGAGGGGGAGGGTGGGGCCGAGGACGGCGGGGGTGAGGGTGAGGGTGGCGACGGTGATGAAGGGGGATGCGGGACTGGCCCGGGACCGCGACGCACGTTCCCTGCGCGTCATAGGTGAAGCCGTGGTAGCCGCACACGACGGTCGCCGCCGACCGCAGCGTCATCCCGTCGGGAACGCGGCGGCGACCTCCACAAGCGCAGCCCGACCCGGTACCGCCCGTCCGCGCCGCGTTCCAGCGCGCCCCACGCCACCAGGGCCGCCGCCAGCCGGTGCGCCGTCGGCAGCGGCAGCCGGGCCCGCCGCGCGATCTCCGTCAGCGACAGCTCCGCGTGCTCGACCCCGAACGCGCCGAGCACGTCGAGCAGCCGGGACGCCGCCGTCCGCGGCTCCCCGCCCCCATCCATCGAACCACCTCCCCGTCGCCGCCGCGTGGGTCTACTCGCGCGGGCGCAGGAGCGCGGCGAGTGTTTTCAGGGCGTCCTTGGCCTGCTGGATCTCCGCCGGGTCGGCGGTGCCGATCAGGGCGGTCAGGGCCGTGTCGATCTCGGCGGGCGGGCGCGCCTCGGCGCGGGCCAGGGCCTCGGCGGTGAGGCGCACGAGGGTGCGGCGGCGGTCGCCGGGGTCGGTGACGATCTCGACGGCGCCGACCTCGCGCAGCCGGGAGACGTAAGCCGAGACCTGGCTCTGCGGCAGCTGGACGCGGGCGGTGACGTCGGTGATCGAGCTGCCGGGGTGCTCGGCGATGTCGAACAGGACGGTGCGGGCCAGCATGCCGAGCCGGTGGAACTCCGGATCCGGCATCGACTGCTCGCCCAGCCGCATCAGCTTGCGGCCCAGATGGAAGACCTCGAACCCGTCCATGCCCGAAGATTACAGCAGAAGTAGATGCATCAAGACTTGATATAACTCGCCGTGGCGGGTTAGCCTCCTCGCCGTGCTGCTTCGACTTCTCCCCCCGCTCCTGCGCCCGCACCGGCGGGCGCTGGCCGCGATCACGCTGCTCCAGCTCGCCCAGTCCGTCGCGGCGCTCGCCCTGCCCGACCTGGGCGCGGCCCTCATCGACGATGGCGTCCTCCAGGACGACCAGGGGTTCATCTGGCGTACGGCAGGCTGGATGGCGGCTGCCGCGCTCGTCCAGCTGGCCTGCGCGGCCGGCGCCGTGGTTCTCGCGGCCCGGGTGGCGGCCGAACTCGCCGGACGGCTCCGGACCGACCTCTTCGCGCACGTCCAGGGCTGGTCGGCGCGGGAGACGGCCCGCTTCGGCGCCGCCTCGCTGCTCACCCGGACCACGAACGACGTCCAGCAGGTCCAGACCCTCGTCCAGCTCACCCTGTCGTTCATGGTGACCGCGCCGCTGATGTGCGCCGGCGGCGTCGTCTTCGCACTGGCGCAGGACCTGCCGCTCTCGCTGCTGATCCTCGTGCTCACCCCCGTGCTGGGCGGATCCGTCCTCGGCGTCCTGCGCGCGATGACGCCGGTGGCGGTACGGCTCCAGCGGGCGCTCGACGGCGTCAACCGCATCCTGCGCGAGCAGATCGCCGGGCAGCGGGTGATCCGGGCCTTCGTCCGGGAGGAGCACGAGCGCGACCGGTTCGCGGCGGCGAACGCCTCCTATACGACGGAGTCCCTGCGGCTCGGCCGCCTCATGGCGCTGCTCCACCCGGTGGTGACGGCGGTCGCCGGCGTCACCGGCGCGGCGGTGGTGTGGTTCGGCGCGGGCCGGGTCGAGGCGGGCGCCATCGGCCCCGGCGCCCTGTCGGCCTTCCTCGGCTACGTCCTGCAGATCCTCGGCGCCGCGATCATGTCGACCTATCTGCTCCAGCAGTGGCCGCGCGCGCAGGTCTGCGCCGCGCGCCTCCGCGAGGTGCTCGACACCCCGACGAGCGTGCCCGAGCCCGCGCATCCGGTGCGGGAGTTCGCCGCGCCGGGCCGGGTCGAGCTGCGCGGCGCGGGGTTCGGGTACCTGGGCGCGCAGGAGCCGGTGCTGCGGGACATCGACCTGGTCGCCGAGCCCGGACGGACGGTCGCGGTCATCGGCGGGACGGGCAGCGGCAAGAGCACCCTGCTGAGCCTGCTCGTCCGGCTCGCCGACGTCACCGAGGGGGCGGCGCTCATCGGCGGCGCCGACGTGCGCGACCTCGATCGCGCAACGCTCAGCCGGGCGGTCGGCCACGTGCCCCAGCGCGCCTTCCTGTTCGCCGGGACCGTCGCCTCCAATCTCCGCTTCGGCGCGCCCGACGCCTCGGACGCCGACCTGTGGCGCGCGCTGGAGGTGGCGCAGGCGCGCGACTTCGTCGCGGCCCTGCCCGGCGGCCTGGACTCGGCGGTCGCCGCGGGCGGGACCAACTTCTCCGGGGGGCAGCGCCAGCGCCTGACGATCGCCCGCGCGATCGCCGCCAAGCCCGCGGTGCTCCTCTTCGACGATTCCTTCTCCGCGCTCGACTCCGCCACCGAGGCCCGGCTGCGGGCGGCGCTGGCGCGGGAGACCGCGGGCACCACGGTGATCGTCGTCGCCCAGCGGGTGGGCTCGATCCGCGACGCCGACCGGATCGTCGTGCTCGACGCCGGGCGGGTCGCCGGCACGGGGACCCACGCCGAGCTCCTGGCGGCGAACCCGGTCTACCGGGAGATCGTCCTGTCCCAGCGCACCGAGGCGGAGGCGGCATGAGCGGCACCCTGCGCCGGGTCAGCGGGTTGCTGGCCGCCGAGCGCCCGCTGATCGCGGGGATCATCGCGGCGGGCGCGGCGAGCGTCGCGCTCACCGCGGCCGGGCCGCTGCTGCTCGGCCGGGCGACGGACCTGGTCGTCGAAGGCGCCCTCGCGGGGGGACTCGACCGCGGCGCCCTCGCCGGGGTCCTGCTCGCCGCCTGCGCGGTCTACGCCGCGGCGGGCCTCTGCGCGGTCGTGCAGGCGAGGGCCGCCAACCGTGCGGTGCAGCGCGTCCTGCGCCGGCTGCGCGAGGCCGTCCAGGCGAAGACCGCCCGGGTGCCGCTCCGCCACTTCGACGCACAGCCGCGTGGCGAGGTGCTGAGCCGGGCCACCAACGACGTCGACAACCTGGGCACCGCCCTGCAGCAGGCGCTCGGCCAGCTCGTCGTTCCGCTGTTCAGCGTCTTCGCGATGCTCGGGGTGATGTTCTGGCTGTCCTGGCCTCTCGCGCTGTTCTCCCTGGTGACCGCGCCGCTGTCCGTTCTCATCGCCGCGAAGCTGGCCGGGCGGGCGCGCCCGGCCTACGCCGGCCTGTGGCGGCACACCGGAGAGCTCACCTCCCGCGTCGAGGAGGCCTTGAACGGGCACGCGCTGATCCGGGCCTACGGCCGGCAGGAGCAGATCCGCGCGCGGTTCGAGGATGGGAATGCCGAACTCGTCCGCAGCACCAGGACGGCGCAGGCGCTCTCGACCGTGATCCAGCCCGTCATGATGTTCGCGAGCAACCTCAACTACCTCGTGATCGCGGTCGCCGGCGGTCTCCTGGTCCTGTCGGGCGGCCTGACCGTGGGGGGCGTGCAGGCGTTCTTCCAGTACTCGCGCCAGTACAGCCAGCCGTTCTCTCAGCTCGCCGGGATGATCGGCATGGTCCAGTCCGGCCTCGCCTCCGCCGAGCGGGTCCTCGCCCTGCTCGACGTCCCCGAGCAGGACCCGGATCCGGCGCGCCCGGTGCGGCCCGACGGGCCGGGGCGCGTGGTGTTCGAGCGCGTCTCCTTCGGCTACTCGCCGGACCGCCCGCTCCTGCGGGGCCTGGACCTGGTCGCCGAGGCCGGCCGGACCGTCGCGATCGTCGGACCGACGGGGGCGGGCAAGACGACGCTCGTCAACCTCCTTCTGCGCTTCCACGAGCTCGACGGAGGGCGCATCACGCTCGACGGCGCCGACATCGCCCGGATGACCCGCGCCGACCTGCGCTCTCGGATCGGCATGGTCCTCCAGGACACGTGGCTGTTCGGCGGCACCATCGCCGAGAACATCGCCTACGGCGCGCACGGCGCCACCCGGGATCAGGTCGTCGCCGCCGCGCGGGCCGCCCACGCGGACCGGTTCGTCCGCACGCTGCCGGACGGCTACGACACCCGCCTCGACGACGAAGGCTCCTCCCTCAGCGCGGGGGAGATGCAGCTCCTCGCGATCGCCCGGGCGTTCCTCGCCGATCCGGCCATCCTCGTGCTCGACGAGGCCACCAGCTCGGTCGACACCCGCACCGAGAGCCTGGTCCAGGAGGCGATGGCCCGGCTGCGCGCGGGCCGGACCGCCTTCGTGATCGCCCACCGGCTGTCCACGATCCGCGACGCCGACACCATCGTGGTGCTGCGCGACGGCGCCGTGGCCGAACAGGGCGGGCACGACGAGCTCCTGGCCGCAGGGGGCCTCTACGCAAGCCTCTACGCCGCCCAGTTCGCGGCTCCTTGACCCGCCGCCCCCTGTTGCGGGGAGGCAGGTGCTGTTACGGTACTCAACCGCATTGGTAATGCGCATTAGTTATCGCCCGGCGCCCCTAGGGTGCGGGGCGGCCCGCCCCTTTCGAGTACCTGAAGGTCCCCATGACGCTCACCCCAGCCGACCGGCCGTCGCCGGCCGTACCGCCCGCCGAAGGGCCCCCGGGCAAGGCGGGTCCCGAGGACGCCGGTCCCGCTTACGTCCGCCTGCTGATCCTCGCCCAGTTCGGCGTGTTCATGGCCCTGGTGACGCCGATCGCCATCTCCCTGGCGATCCGGGTCGAGCAGCTCGCGCCCGACCACGAGGAGTACCTCGGCTACATCATCGGCACGGGCGGGCTGACCACGGTGGTGGCCGCCCCGCTGGTCGGCATGCTCAGCGACCGCACCCGCAGCCGGCTCGGCCGCCGGAGCCCGTACCTGATCGCCGCGACGGCCGTCGGCGTCGCCGCGCTTCCGGTCCTGGCCCTGGCGCCGAGCGTCCCCGTGCTCGGTCTCGGTTGGGTCCTGGCCCAGCTGGGCTGGGGGACCGTGCTGCCGCTCCTCCTGGCCTCGCAGGCCGACCGGCTGCCCGAGGCGCAGCGGGGCAAGGTCTCCGGGCTGGCCGGGGTCGTGCAGCAGCTCGCGCCGGTGGCGGGCGCCCTGATGGGCGGGGCGTTCGCGGGGAGCAACCTGCTGCTGTTCCTCGTGCCCGGCACGATCGGCGCGGTGTCGATGGTCCTGTTCGTCGCTCTCGTGCGCGAGCCGGACTCCCGCGGACGGGGCGATGACCTTCCGCCGATCACCGCCGCCTCCTTGGCGCGAACCTACGTGTTCGACCCGCGGCAGAACCCGGACTTCGCGTGGAACTGGCTCGGCAAGTTCCTGTTCATGGTCGGGCTCACCTTCAACACGACGTTCACCGCGTTCTTCCTCGCCGACCGCATGGGCGTGCGCGTCGAGGAGGTGTCCGGCACCATCGCGGTGCTCGCGGGCGGCGGCATCTTCGCCACGATGCTGGGCGCGCTGGGCGGCGGCCTGCTGTCCGACCGGCTCCGGCGCCGCCGGATCTTCGTGCTGGCCGGCGGCGGCGTCTTCGCACTGGGCGTCACCGTCATGGCGCTGGCGCCGGGCATGCCGCTGATCATCGCCGGAGCGATCCTGGGCAACTTCGGGCTCGGCGTGTTCGCGGCCGTGGACCAGGCGCTCATGCTCGACGTGCTGCCGGACCGGGAGACCGACGCGGGCCGTTTCGCCGGCATCTACAACTTCTCCACCACGATCGCCCAGGGCCTCGCCCCGCTCATCGCCCCGGCCCTCCTCGCCGTCGGCGCGGCCGACGGCGAGCGGAACTACACGCTGCTCTACCTCGTAGCCGCGGCCTTCACCCTGCTCGGCGGGCTCGTCGTCGCCACGAGGATCACGTCCGTGAGGTGACCGGCTCCCGCCGCCGTCAGGGCGCGTCAGGTGGACTCGCGCAGCACGATCCGGGGGTCGATGTCGCTGCCCGGGTCCGCGCGCCGCTCGCCCGCCAGGGCCGCCACGACGGCGGCGGCCCGGCGCTCGACCACTTGGCGCAGGTCGAAGCTCACGGAGGTGAGCGGGGGAGCGGTGAGGCGCGCGGCGGCGATGTCGTCGGCGCCGATGACCGCCATGTCGCCGGGCGCGGCCAGGCCGTGCGCGCGCATGCCCGCGAGCACGGCCATCGCCGTCTCGTCGTTGAAGGCGCACACCGCGGTCACCCCGTTCTCGCGCCACCGCCCGACGGCTTGCGCTCCGCTGTCGAGGTCCAGGCTCACCGTCAGGGCCAGGGGCGGTTCGGCGCCCGCGTCGGCGCAGGCCGCGACGGCCCCTTGCAGGCGTTCCTCCGCCATGGGGAACAGTCCGGGGTGCGCGGGCAGGGCGTAGCCCAGTCTCCGGTGCCCGTGCGCGATGAGGTGCTCGGCCTGGAGCCGGCCGACCGGCTCCATCATGGGCGCGTCCCTGTCGGGCAGGGTCGGCAGGACGACGTCGGCGCCCGCGCGGTGCAGCGCCTGCACGGTGTCGGCGTCGAAGGCGCCGAATCCGACGACGGCCGAGGCGCTGACCGCCGCGCACACGTCGGGCAGAGACCGGCCGTGCGCCCCGGCGAGGTGGGTGACCAGGTTCAGGTTGTGCTCGGCGAGAGCCGAGGCCAAGCCTTCGATGAAACTGCTGATGCCCTGGCCGATGGGCAGGTCGGGCACGGCGAGCAGGACGATGTCGCTGCGTCCGGCGGCCAGCGCCCGGGCGGAGGCGTGCGGGCGGTAGTCGAGCTGCCGGGCCGCTTCCAGCACGCGCCGCCTGGTCTCCTCCGGGATCGTCTGGCCCGGCCGGTTGTTCAGCACGAAGCTGACCGTCGTCTGGGAGACGCCGGCGGCGCGGGCGACGTCGGAGCTGGTGGGGCGTTTGGCGGGTCGCGTCATGGCCTTCTCATCGCAGGGGCGCCGATCTTCGGCGTCGCCCCATCGTAGGACCTGCCGGTGCGCGCTCGCCCGCACTCCCAGGCCGGTCGAGCACCCCGTGCACGGCAGGTGACGGCGCTGTTGCGAACCCGTGTCTTGCCTCTCCCACGAGCCCGGTCTACCATGCTAATCCGCATTACTAATGCGAATTAGTTCCGTCCCGAAGGCCCCATCCCCGACCCAGGGCCCGCCCCCACAGGGAGTTCCATGTCCATCTCGGCCAGACCGCTCTTCCAGCGGTCCCGGATCCTCACCGCCACCGTCGCGGCGGCGGCGCTGCTCACCACGGCGGCGTGCGGCGGAGCAGAGTCCGATTCTTCGGACACATCGGCGAGCACGAAGCTCGCTCTCGCCATCCAGTCCGCCCCGAGCTCCTTCGAGGTGACGCGGCTCGACGGAGGGCAGGCCGCCTATGTCTGGGCCTCGCTCTACGACACGCTCCTCTACACCGACGAGCAGGGGCGGATCCAGCCGAACGCGGCCGAGTCCTACACCTACTCCGAAGACCGCGAGACCCTGACGTTCAAGATCCGCTCGGGTATGAAGTTCAGTTCGGGCGCCCCGGTGAACGCCGTGGCCGCCAAGGCGAGCCTGGACGCGATCCGCGAGACCCCCGGCCCGAGCCAGTCCTACCTCGCGTCGGTCAAGGCGGTCGAAGCGCCCGACGACCTGACGCTGGTCCTCAAGCTGAAGGCCGCCGACGACTCCCTGATCACGTACCTGGCCGGAAGCAGCAGCGTGATCGCCGACCCGGCGGCGATGAAGCAGCCGAACGCCG
Organism: Actinocorallia herbida; assembly: GCF_003751225.1. Taxonomy (NCBI): domain Bacteria; kingdom Bacillati; phylum Actinomycetota; class Actinomycetes; order Streptosporangiales; family Thermomonosporaceae; genus Actinocorallia; species Actinocorallia herbida. The sequence goes on along the minus strand of NZ_RJKE01000001.1, from coordinate 5,366,589 downwards.
CGACGGACCCCGTCAGCTCCGGCCCCTACATCCTGGACAAGGCCGCGACGGTCAGCGGCTCGACCTACACGCTGAAGAAGCGCAAGGACTACTGGAACCCCGACCTCTACCCGTTCGACACGATCCAGGTCCGGGTCATGCCCGACCGGGCGGCGGTGGTCAACGCGCTGCGCGCCGGCGAGCTCAACGCCGGCACCGTCGACTCCTCCCAGGTCGAGGCCCTGAAGTCGGCCGGCCTCGGGCTCAAGCAGATCAAGGCGAGCACGGTGGCGACGCTGTTCCTCGCCGACCGCGCGGGCAGCAAGCTCAAGCCGCTCGGCGACCTGAAGGTGCGCCAGGCGATCAACATGGCGTTCGACCGCGCCAAGCTGGTCCAGACCGTCCTGCGCGGCTCCGGGCTGCCCACCGCCCAGCTCTTCAACCCGAAGGGCACCGCCTACGACGCCGCGCTGGACGAGCGCTACCCCTACGACGTCGCGGGCGCCAAGAAGCTGCTGGCCGAGGCCGGGTACGCGGACGGCTTCGCCGTCACGATGCCGAGCTTCGTCACCACCAAGCCGCTCGAGCCCTTGATCGCCCAGAGCCTGGCCGACATCGGCGTCAAGGTGACGTGGGAGTCGGTGCCGATCCAGCAGCAGTTCACCGCGCTGGGCTCGGCGAAGTACCCGATGTACTTCGGCATCTACGGGCTCGACCACGACCCGCTGCTGGTGGACACCTACACCACGCCCGGCACGCCCACCAACCCGTTCAAGTCCGCCGACCCCGAGCTCACCGAGCTGCTCGGCGAGGCGGACACCGTGGCGGACCCCGCCGGGACCTACAAGAAGATCACCCGGTTCTTCGTGGAGGAGGCCTGGTTCGCCCCCGTCATGGACATCGGCACCAACTGGGTGACCGCCAAGGGGGTCGAGTACCTCGGCGACGGTTCCTCGGCCGCCATCACCGTCCGGTCCTTCGGCACCTCCGACTGAACACGATCCGGGCGGCCCCGGCCGGGGCCGCCCGGACCACGCAAGACCCGAAGGAAGCCACATGCTCCGCTACGTGCTGCGCCGCCTGTTCTCCGGACTGGTGCTCGCGGTCCTCGTCACCCTCATCACGTTCCTTCTGCTGGTCCCGTCCTTCGACGACGTCGTGGGCAGCCGGATCGGTCTCAGCGCGACGCCGGAGGCGATCGCGGCGCTGAAAGCCGACATGGGTCTGGACCGGCCGGTGATGGTCCAGTACCTCGACTGGCTGTCCGGTGCCGTCCGCGGCGACCTGGGCGCCTCCTTCTTCTCGGGAGAGCCGGTCAGCCGTACCGTCGGGCAGCACCTCGGCGTGACCCTGTCGATCGTCGTCGTCACGCTGCTGCTCACGGTCGCCGTCAGCATCACGCTCGGCGTCCTGGCCGCCTCGCGCGGCGGCGCGGTCGACAAGATCACCCAGGCGGCCTCCCTGACCGGCCACCTGGTGCCCAACCTGCTCATCGCGATCGGCCTGGTCTACCTGCTGGCGATCAAGGCGAAGCTGCTGCCCGCCACCGGCTTCACCCCGATGAGCGAGGACCCGGTGGCCTGGGCGCGGACCATCACCATCCCGGTAGTCGCGCTGCTGGTCGGGAGCGTCGCGGGCCTCACCGCGCAGGTGCGCGGGACCATGATCGGCGAGTTGCGCAAGGACTACGTCCGCACGCTGCGCACCCGCGGGATCTCCCACCGGTCGGTGGTGCTCAGGCACGCGCTGCGCAACGCGGCGGGACCCGCGCTGACGGTCCTGTCGTTCGAGTTCATCGCGCTGCTGGGCGGCGCGCTCATCATCGAGAAGGTGTTCGCGATCCCGGGCTTCGGCAGCTTCGCCTTCGACGCCTCCCTCCAGGGGGACGTGCCCGTGATCATGGGCATCACGCTGTTCGCCGTGCTCCTCGTCGTCACCGTCAACCTCGCCGTCGACCTCGCGAACGGCTGGCTCAACCCGAAGGCGAGGATCTTTTGACCGCCGACACCTCCCGCGTGGAATCCGCGGCCGCGGCCGGCTCCGCCGCGCAGCCGCCGGCGCGCCGGGCCTCGGCCGCGCGCAGGCTCCTCCGCGACCCGCAGGCGGTCGCCACCGCGACCCTGGTGCTCCTGATCGTCGCCCTGGGACTGCTCGCGCCGGTGCTCGCCTCGCACGGTCCGAACGCCTCCTCCCTCGACCACATCGACGCCGGATTCGGCACACCGGATTACCCGCTGGGCGGCGACCACAGCGGCCGCGACATCTGGGCGCGGCTGCTGCACTCCATCAACACCAGCGTGGTCTCCGCGCTCATCGGCGCCGGCATCGCCCTGGCCGTCGGCGTGACCGCCGGGCTGGTCGGCGGCTACTACGACCGGGCGCGCTCGGCGACCGAGTGGACGTTCAGCCTCATCATGACGTTCCCCGGGCTGCTGCTGCTCATCGTCCTCATGCCGCTGACGGGCGGCGACTTCCGCGTCACCATGGCCATCTTCGGTGTGCTGCTGTCGCCCGGCATCTACCGGATCGTGCGCAACCAGGTCGTCGGGGTGAAGAACGAGCTGTTCGTCGACGCGGCCCGGGTGTCCGGGCTGACCGACCTGCGCATCCTGGCCCGCCACGTGCTGTCCGCGGTGCGCGGCCCCGTGATCGTCGCGGCGGCGTTCCTGTGCGGTTCGTCCATCGGCGTCCAGGCGGGCCTGGCCTTCCTGGGCGTCGGACCGGCCAGTACCCCCAGCTTCGGGTCCATGGCCGCCGAAGGCTTCCAGAACCTGTACATCGCCCCCTTGCAGATCCTCTGGCCCAGCCTGGTGCTCGGCACCATGACCGCCTCGCTCGTCCTGTTCGGCAACGCGCTGCGCGACACCCTCGAAGGCGCCACCCCCAAGCCCGCGAAGAACGCGCTGCCCAAGGCGGCCCCCGCGCAGGCGGGAGACGATGCGGCGGGAGAGGACGCGCCGGCTGCGCTGCTCACCGTGCGGGACCTGGCGATCGCTTACCCGACGCCGTCGGGGGAGCTCAAGGAAGTGGTCAGCGGGGTGGACCTGCGGCTGGAGACCGGGGAGACGCTCGGGCTGGTCGGAGAGTCGGGCTCGGGCAAGACCCAGACGGCGTTCGCGGTCCTGGGCGTGCTGCCTCCGGAGGCGGTCGTCACCCGGGGCTCGATCCGCCTGAACGGGCGCGAGCTGGTCGGGCTGGGCGAACGGGAGCTGCGCGGGTTGCGCGGCAAGACCATCGCCTACGTCCCGCAGGAACCCATGTCCAACCTCGACCCCTCCGCCACGGTCGGGTCACAGCTCGTCGAAGGGCTGCGCGCGGCGAGCGGGATCTCGCGGCAGGAGGCCCGCGAGCGGGTTCTGGCGCTTCTCGCGCGGGTCGGCATCCCCGACCCGGAGCGCACGTTCCGCAGCCACCCGCACGAGATCTCCGGCGGCATGGCGCAGCGGGTGCTCATCGCGGGTGCCGTGGCCTGCCGCCCCGTCCTGCTGGTCGCCGACGAGCCGACGACGGCGCTCGACGTCACCGTGCAGGCCGAGATCCTCGACCTGCTGCGGGACCTGCAGGAGGAGATGGGCATGGCGGTGCTGATGGTCACCCACAACTTCGGCGTGGTCGCCGACCTGTGCGACCGCATCGCCGTCATGCGCGAAGGACAGGTCGTCGAGACGGGGACGGCCATGGAGATCTTCCACCGGGCCCGGCACCCCTACACGAAGCTGCTCCTGGACTCGGTCCTGGACGAGGAGACCGTGCGGACCGACCCGCCCCCCGCGGCGGTCCCGGCCGCCCCGGTGGCCGGCGGCACGGGGAAGGAGACCCGATGACCACGCCTCTGCTCGAAGTGCAGGACCTGCGGCTCGCCTATCCCGGCCAGGGCTTCCGGGCCCGTCCGGTGGAGATCCTGCACGGGGTCTCCCTGACCGTGGCGCAGGGCGAGACGCTCGGTCTCGTCGGCGAGTCCGGCTCGGGAAAGACGACGATCGGCCGGGCCCTGCTCGGGCTGGCCAGGCCCAGCGGCGGCCGCATCGTCTTCGGCGGCCGGGACATCACCCGGCTCCCCGCCAAGGAACGGCGCTCCCTGGCCCGCGACCTTCAGGTCGTCTTCCAGGATCCCTACACCTCGCTGAATCCCTCGCTGACGGTCGGCGACATCCTGAGCGAGCCGCTCGTCGTCCAGGGGACGCGCCCGAGCGACGCCCGCAGGAGGGTCGGCGACCTGCTCGACCAGGTCGGGCTGCCCGCCGACGCCGCCGAGCGGCTGCCCCGGGAGTTCAGCGGCGGCCAGCGCCAGCGCGTGGCCATCGCGCGGGCGCTGGCCCCCGAGCCCCGGCTGATCGTCTGCGACGAGCCCGTCTCCGCGCTCGACCTGTCGACCCAGGCCCGCGTGCTGGACCTCCTCATCGACATCCAGCGCCGTACGGGGGTGGCCTACCTGTTCATCTCGCACGACCTGGCCGTGGTCCGCCACATCAGCCACCGCGTGGCCGTCCTGTACCGCGGTGACCTGGTGGAGACCGGGCCCGCCCCGCAGGTCACCTCAGCGCCGGAGCACCCCTACACCCGCCGCCTCGTCCTGGCCTCGCCGGTCGCCGACCCGGTGGAGCAGGGCAAGCGCCGCGCCGAGCGGCGCCGCCTGGCCGAGGCCGGTTCACCAGCGAACGAAGGAAGCAGCACGTGAGCGAGACGCTCCGCACGAGCATCACCCCCGGCCAGGTCTGGCTGGACACCAAAGGAGAGCGGATCCAGGCCCACGGCGGGTCGATCCTGTATCTCGACGGCACCTTCTACTGGTACGGGGAGAACAAGGAGAAGACCCTTCCCGGCAGCGGCATCTGGCACTGGGGCATCCGCCTGTACGCGTCCCGGGACCTGTACAACTGGGAGGACCGCGGGCTGATCATCCCGCCGGAGCCGGACGACCCCGCGAGCCCCCTGCACCCGGCCCGGATGGTCGACCGGCCGCACATCGTCCAGGACCGGCGCACCGGGAGGTTCGTGTGCTGGATCAAGATCATGGGCGAGATCCAGGAATCCACCGTGCTGGTCGCCGACGCGATCGAGGGGCCGTACAAGATCGTCCGCACGGGCCTGCGCCCGCTCGGGATGAGCGCCGGCGACTTCGACCTCGTCGTCGATCCGACCGACGGCAAGGGCTACTACTACTTCGAGCGCGTCCACAGCGAGCTCATCTGCGCCGACCTCACCGAGGACCACACCGACGTGACCGGCTACTACTCCACCCACCTCCCGCGGTCCCGCCCGCCGTTCGTCCGCGAGGCCCCCGCCTACTTCCGCCGCGGCGCCAAGCACTATCTGTTCACCTCGGGCACCTCGGGGTACTTCCCCAACCCGAGCGAGGTCGCGGTCGCCGACACCTACCACGGCCCCTGGACCGTGCTGGGCGACCCGCACCCGGGTGACGGGACCGGCACCTCCTACCGGTCCCAGATCTCCTCGGTCTTCAAGCACCCCCACAAGAAGGACCTCTACATAGCGCTGGCCGACCGGTGGCTGCCCGAGGTCCCGGTCGAGATCTGCGCCCGCGTCCTGGAGAGCCTGTCGGCGGCGCCGGCTCCGATCGACGGACCCGCCGAAGCCCCGGCCCAGGCCCCGGCGGATCCCGGCCCCGGCGTGAGCGAGGAGCAGGCCAAGGCGCGAGCCGCCTTCATGGATCCCGACACCTCGATCGCGGACTACGTCTGGCTCCCCGTCCGCTTCGACGGCGACACACCCCGCATCGACTGGCACGACGAATGGCGCATCGAGGACCACGACTGATGGACATCTCCAAGATCCTCACCGACCTCACCCTCGCCGAGAAGGCGGCGCTGCTCTCGGGCTCGCGCGCCTGGGACACGGCACCGGTCGAACGGCTCGGCATCCCGTCGGTCATGCTGACGGACGGCCCGCACGGCCTGCGCAAGCAGGACCCCGCCGCCGAGCGGTTCAGCCTCCACGCGAGCGTGCCCGCCACCTGCTTCCCGACCGCCGCTGCGCTGGGCTCCTCCTGGGACCCCGACCTGCTCCTCCGGGTCGGTCAGGCGCTCGGCGACGAGAGTCTGGCCGAGGGCGTGGCCGTTCTGCTGGGGCCGGGCGTCAACATCAAGCGGTCGCCGCTGTGCGGGCGGAACTTCGAGTACCTGTCGGAGGACCCCGTCGTCAGCGGCCATCTCGGTGCGGCGCTGGTGCGGGGGGTGCAGAGCCGGGGCGTGGGAGCCTCGGTGAAGCACTTCGCCGCCAACAACCAGGAGACCGACCGGATGCGCGTCAGCGCCCAGGTCGACGAGCGCACCCTGCGGGAGATCTACCTGGCCGCCTTCGAACACATCGTCACCGTCGCGCAGCCGTGGACGGTGATGGCGGCCTACAACAAGGTCAACGGTGTGCACGCCGCCCAGCACCCGTGGCTGCTCACCGAGGTCCTGCGCGAGGAGTGGGGCTTCGACGGCCTGGTGGTCTCGGACTGGGGCGCGGTCTCCGATCCCGTGGCCGCGGTCGCGGCGGGGCTGGACCTGGAGATGCCGACGACGAACGGCACCAGCGCGGCGCGGCTCGTCGAAGCCGTCGAGACCGGCCGGCTGGACGAGGCGGTCCTGGACCGGGCGGTGCGACGGGTGCTGGAGCTCGTGGACCGCGCCGCGCGGGCCCGCACGGGCGCCGTCGTCGACTTCGAGCGGCACCACGCCCTGGCCCGGCGGGCGGCGGCCGAGTCCGCGGTCCTGCTGAAGAACGAGCGCGGGATCCTGCCGCTGGACCCCGGGGCGGACATGACCGTCGCGGTGATCGGCGAGTTCGCCAGGACGCCGAGGTTCCAGGGGGCGGGCAGTTCCCTGGTCACCCCGACGCGGGTCGACAACGCCCTGGACGCCCTCATCGAGGCGGCCGGGCCGCACCTCAAGGTCACCTACTCACCCGGATTCGCCCTCTCGGGCGCGGAGGACGGGGCGCTGCGGGCCGAGGCGGTCGCCGCCGCGACGGCGGCCGATGTCGTCGTGGTGTTCCTCGGGCTGCCCGAGGGCGAGGAGACCGAGGGGACCGACCGCGAGCACCTCGGCCTGCCGGGCACTCAGCTCCGGCTGCTGGAGGCCGTGGCGCGGGCCAACCGGTCCGTGGTCGTCGTCCTGGCGAACGGCGGCGTCGTGGAGACCGCGAGCTGGGACCACCGGGCCCGCGCCGTCCTGGAGGCCTGGCTCGGCGGGCAGGCCGGCGGTGGAGCGGTCGCCGACCTGCTGTTCGGGCGGGTCAATCCCTCGGGCCGGCTCGCCGAGACGATCCCGGTCCGGCTCCAGGACAACCCCAGCTACCTGGACTTCCCCGGGAGCGAGGGCATCGTGTCCTACGGGGAGCGGCTGTACGTCGGATACCGCTACTACGACGCCAAGGGCCTGGAAGTCGCCTACCCCTTCGGGCATGGCCTGTCCTACACCACCTTCGCCTACTCCGATCTGGACACCGCGGTCGAGGGCCAGGGCGACGACGTCGTCGTCCGCGTGCGGCTGACGCTCACCAACACCGGTCCCGTCAGAGGCAGGGAAGTGGTGCAGGTCTACGTCGGCGATCCGGTCTGCTCGGTCGACCGGCCGGTCCGGGAGCTCAGGGCTTTCGCGAAGGTCGGGCTCGTGCCCGGGGAGTCCGCGCCGGTCGAGTTCGAGCTCCGCGCCCGCGACCTGTCGTTCTTCCATCCCGCCCGAGGCCGCTGGACGCTGGAGTCCGGTGACTTCGAGATCGCCGTCGGAGCCTCCTCCCGCGACCTCCGGCTGACCGCCTCCGTGGCGGTCGAGGCCCCGGCGTACGCGGCCCCCCTCACGCTGGAGGACCCGGTCGGGCAATGGCTCGGCCACCCGGAGGGCGGCCCCCTGCTCCGCGAGGCGGTCCAGACGATGGAGGGGTCGGGCATCGCACACGATCCCGACATCCTCCGCATGGTCGAGGCGCTGCCGTTGAGCAGGCTGGTCGCCATGGGCGGCGGCCGGCTGGACACCACGCGGATCGACAGTTTCCTCACGGGCCAGTCGGCCTGATGCAGCGCGCAGAATCTAAGGAAGTCACGCTTTCATGATCCGTATTTCGTTCAACGACGGCTGGGAGACCCGGCCGAAGGTCAACCCGTTCGCCGAGCTGTCAGGCACGTCAGTGGAGTTCCGCCCCGTGACGCTGCCGCACGACGCGATGATCGGGCAGGACCGGGTGGACCCGCAGGGCGCCGCCACGATGGAGAACGGGGCGGGAGCCTATTTCCCCGGCGGGACCTTCGAGTACCGCAAGACCTTCTCCGTGCCCGAGGAGCACCGCGGCAAGCGGATCTTCCTCGAGTTCGAGGGCGTCTACCGCGACGCGACGGTCCACATCAACGGCGACTACGCCGGGCAGCGCCCATACGGATACTCGCACTTCCACATCGACGCCGACCGCTACCTGCGGTTCGGCCAGGACAACGAGATCCGCGTCGAGGCCCGCGCCCACCGGGACTCGCGCTGGTACACCGGTGCCGGGATCTACCGCGACACCTGGATGCTCATCGGCGAGACCGCCCGCATCGCCCAGGACGGCGTCCGCGTCACGACGCCGGACATCGACCGCGACCGGGCGGTGGTGGAGGTCGAGGCGAGGATCGAGAACGACTCCCTCGCCATCCGGACCCTGGACCTGGCCGTCGAGATCCGCGACGCCGCGGGAGCCGTCGTCGCCGCCGACGTCGCGAAGGTCACGGTGCTGCCCGGCGAACCGGCGATCGCCCGGCCGCGCCTCTACGTCTTCGATCCCGCCCTGTGGGGCACCGGGTCCCCGTCCCTCTACACCTGCGCCCTGAGCCTGCGTGAGGAGGGAGCGGAAGTGGACACCGAGACCGTCGCGTTCGGCATCCGCACGTTGCAGCTCGATCCCCGCTTCGGGCTGCGGATCAACGGCAGGCCGGTCAAGCTGCGGGGCGCGTGCGTGCACCACGACAACGGCGTCCTGGGCGCGGCCACCTTCGCCCGCGCCGAGGAGCGCAGGGTCGAGCTGCTGAAGGACGCCGGGTTCAACGCCATCCGCATGTCCCACCACCCGATGAGCACGGCGATGCTGGACGCCTGCGACCGCCTCGGCGTGCTGGTGATGGACGAGGCGTTCGACATGTGGACCTCGGCCAAGAACGAGTTCGACTACAGCCTGAACTTCCCCGAATGGTGGGAGCGCGACATCGAGGCGATGGTCGCCAAGGACGTCAACCACCCCAGCGTCATCATGTACTCGATCGGCAATGAGATCCCGGAGGCGGGCTCGGCCGCCGGGGCCGCGTGGGGGCGCAGGCTCGCGGAGAAGGTCCGCTCCCTGGACGGCACCCGGTTCGTCACGAACGGCGTCAACAACATGCTCGCCGTACTGCCGGAGGTGCTGAAGTCGAGGCGGCAGAGGCAGGCCGCGGAACCCGCGGCGGAGGGCATCAACACCGTCATGGCCGACGCCGGCGACATGATGAACATGGTCGGCGCCTCCGGGCTGGTGTCGGAGCGCACCGCCGAGTCCTACGCGGTGCTGGACGTCGCCGGGATGAACTACTCCGAGAGCCGCTACGCCCTCGACGAGGAACTCTTCCCGAACCGGATCATCGTGGGGGCCGAGACCTTCTCCACCCACATCGACGGCAACTGGAAGCTGGTCGAGCGGTACGGCCACGTCATCGGGGACTTCACCTGGACCGGCTGGGACTACCTGGGCGAGGTCGGCATCGGCAGGCCGCAGTACCTCTCGCCCGAATCCCCGCGCCCGGTCCACGTGGCCCCCTATCCCGCGCTGCTCGCCGACTGCGGGGACCTGGACATCACCGGTCACCGGAGGCCCGTCTCCTTCTATCGGGAGATCGTCTTCGGCCTGCGGTCCGCGCCCTACATCGCGGTGCGGCGGCCGCAGCACCACGGCAAGACCTGGGGCGGGAGCCCGTGGGCGTGGAGCGACGCCGTCTCCAGCTGGACCTGGCCCGGCTTCGAGGGCGAGCCCATCACCGTCGAGGTCTACGGCGGCGCCGACGAGGTGGAACTCCTCGTCAACGGCGCCTCGCTCGGCCGGAGGCCCGTGGGGGCCGAGCAGCGCTTCCGGACGGAGTTCGAGACCGCCTACGCGCCCGGGGAACTGGTGGCCATCGCCTACCGGGACGGCGCCGAGTCGGGACGCCACGTCGTGCGGTCCGCGCAGGACGGGCTGCGCCTGCGCGCCGAAGCCGACAGGCCCGTTCTGGCGAGCGAGGGCGGCGACCTCGCCTACGTCGCCTTCACCCTGACCGACGAGCACGGAACGGTCCACACCGCGGCCGACCGCCCGGTGCGCGTGGAGGTCTCCGGGGCAGGGGTCCTGGCCGGCTTCGGCACCGCCGTCCCGGCGACCGAGGAGCGCTTCGACGCGACCGAGCGCACCACCTACGAAGGGCGCGCCCTCGCCGTTCTGCGCCCGACCGGCACCGGGAAGATCCGCCTGCGCGCGGCGGCGCCGGGGTGCGAACCGGTCGAACTGCTCGTGGCCGTCGAATGACCGGCGCGGCAGAGAACCCCGACCAGCACCTGACCGGAGAGACGACCATGATCGACCGAGAGGCCGTGGTCCGCCGCCACACCGTCGAGCTGACCGCGCCCGATCCCGCGCACGTCCTGACGGTCGGCAACGGCGACTTCGCCTATACCGCCGATATCACCGGGATGCAGACCTTCCTCGCCTTCCACGACCAGGCCGCCGCGCAGGCGGAGCGGCGCCTGGCGGTGAACACCGCGACGATGGCGACGTGGGGCTGGCACGCCATGCCCAATCCCGAAGGGTTCGTGCTCGACGACGCGATGTCGACCTACGAGTCCGCGCGGGGGCCTGTGCGGTACCCGGACAGGTTCGACATGGCCGCGGCGTTCGGGGGCGAGGTCGCGCCGGAGTACCGCGCCGGGACGTGGCTCCACCTGAATCCCCAGCGGCTGGACCTGGGCCGGATCGGGCTGGTGCTGCGGCCGGAGGCGGGCGCGGCGCCGGAGGAGGACCCGGCGGCGCTCGTGAACCCGCGCCAGCGCCTCGACCTGTGGACGGGCGTCCTGGAGAGCGTCTTCACGTACGCGGGCCGCGAGGTGCGCGTCACCACGGTCGCCGACCCCGACCGAGCCAGGGTCGCCTTCCGGGTGGAGTCCGACCTGCTCGCCGACGGCAGGGCCGCCGTCGCCGTCCGGTTCCCCTACGCCAGCGACGGCTTCTTCCAGACCTCGGACTGGTCCTCGCCGGACACGCACCGCACCACGCTGGAGCCTCTCGGCGAGGCCGCCTGCCGGTTCGGCCGCGTCCTGGACGACACCGAGTACACGGTGCGCCTGGACCGGTCGTCGGGGACCGTCGAGCCTTCCGGCATGCCGCACGAGTTCGCGGTGACCGCCTCCGCTTCCGTGCTCGAGCTCGTCGCGTCGTTCGGGCCGGGTGATGGCGCCGACCTCGGCCGTGCGGGCTTCGCCGGGATCAGGGCGGCAGCGGAGGCGTCCTGGCGCGGCTTCTGGACCTCGGGCGCGGCGATCGACTTCGCGGGCAGCACCGACCCGCGGGCCGGCGAGCTGGAGCGCCGGGTGGTGCTGTCGCAGTACCTCACCAAGGTGAACTGCGCCGGCACGAACCCGCCGCAGGAGACCGGGCTGATCACCAACTCCTGGCAGGGCAAGTTCCACCTGGAGATGCACTGGTGGCACGCCGCGCATTTCGCCGTCTGGGGCCGCCCGGAACTCCTCGAACGCAGCATGGACTGGTACCTGTCCATCCTGGACTCAGCCCGCGCCACCGCCCGCAGGCAGCACTACGCCGGCGCCCGCTGGCCCAAGCACGTCGGCCCGGACGGCAGGGAGAGCCCGAGCGACATCGGGGCGCTGCTCATCTGGCAGCAGCCCCACCCCCTCTACCTCCTGGAGCTGCTCCACCGAGCCTCCGGCGGGACGGAGCGGGAACGGCTGGTCGTCCGCTTCGCCGAACTGGTCGAGGAGACCGCGCTGTTCATGGCCTCCTTCGCAGAGGAGCGCGACGGAGTCTGGCACCTGCCCGCGCCGCTGCTGCCCGCCCAGGAGTTCTACGACGCCAAGACGACCGAGGACCCCGCCTTCGAACTCGCCTACTGGTGGTGGGGCCTGGAGATCGCCCAGCTCTGGCGCGAACGCCTCGGCAAGGACCGCGACGACCACTGGCGGCGCGTCCAGGACGGCTTGGTGAAGCCCCACCAGCGAGAAGGCGTCTACACGGCGATCGCGACCGAGCCCTACCTGAAGCGCGACGACCACCCGTCGCTGCTGTGCGCGCTCGGCGTCGTGCCCGCCACGCCCCTGGTCGACCCGGCCGTCATGGAGGCGACCCTGCTCGACGTCCGCGACGACTGGCTGTGGGACACCGCCTGGGGCTGGGACTTCCCCGTCATGGCCATGACCGCCGCCCGCGTCGGCCGCCCGGACCTGGCCGTCGACGCGCTCCTTGCCGACCGCGCCAAGAACCGGTACCTGCCCACCGGCCACACCCCCCAGATAGGCAGCCTCCTGCCCGTCTACCTCCCCTCCAACGGAGCCCTCCTGTCCGCCGTCTCCCTCATGGCCGCGGGCTGGGACGGCACGGAGACCCCGAGCCCCGGCTTCCCCAAGGACGGCACCTGGACCGTCCGCCACGAAGGGTTCACGCCATGGCCGTGACCACGAAGGTGACCGGGCCGAGGTTCGAGCAGGTCCGGGAGCCGCTGGGGATCGGCACCGCGCGCCCCCGGCTGTCCTGGCGCACCGAGACCGCCATCCCGGACTGGATGCAGACCGCCTACGAGGTGGAGGCGCGCGGCGAGAGGGTGCGGGTGGAGGCGTCGGACTCGGTCCTGGTGCCCTGGCCGTTCGCGCCGCTGGCCTCCCGCGAGCGCGTCGAGGTCGCGGTCCGGGTGGCCGGGCCGTCCGGAGATCTCTCGCCCTGGACGCGCGCGGAGGTCGAGGCGGGCCTGCTGGGCGCGGACGACTGGGAGGCGCGGTTCGTCGGTCCCGGCGAGGGGTCGCTGCTGCGGACGGAGTTCGCGTCCGGCCCCGGCCTGGTGTCGGCCCGCCTGTACGCGACGGCCCTGGGGGTCTACGAGGCCGAACTGAACGGCGAACGGGTCGGCGACCACGTGCTGGCCCCCGGCTGGACCAGCTACCACCACCGGTTGCGCTACCAGACCTACGACGTCACCGGGCTCGTCCGCGACGGCGCCAACTGCCTGGGAGCGGTGCTCGGCGACGGTTGGTACCGCGGCCGGCTCGGATACGAGGGGAAGCGGGCCCTGTACGGCGACCGGCTCGCGCTGCTGGCACAGCTCGAACTTGCCTACGGGGACGGCACGGTCCGCCGGATCACGACCGGCGCGGGCCGGTGGCGGGCCTCCTCGGGCCCGCTGCTGTCCACCGACCTGTACGACGGCGAGGCCTACGACGCGAGGCGGGAGCACGCAGGCTGGTCCGAGCCCGGGTTCGACGACGCGGCCTGGTGGCCCGCCGAGACCGTCGACCACGACCTCGCCACCCTGGTCGCCCCGACCGGACCACCGGTGCGCGTCACCGAGACCCTCGCGCCCGTGGCCACGCTCACCTCCCCTTCCGGGAGGACGATCCTGGACTTCGGGCAGAACCTCGTCGGCAGGCTCCGGATCACCGCCTCCGGTGCGTCGGGGGACAAGGCGGTGCTCCGCCACGCCGAGATCCTCCAAGGCGGCGAACTGTGCGTGGAGCCGCTGCGCACGGCGGAGGCGACCGACACCTATGTCCTGCGCGGCGGCGGGATCGAGGAATGGGAGCCGCGCTTCACCTTCCACGGCTTCAGGTACGCCGAGGTCACCGGTCCGGTGACCGGAGCCGTCGCCCTGGTGTGCCACTCCGACCTGGAGCGCACCGGCTGGTTCGGCTGCTCCGACCCGCTCGTCGAGCGGCTGCACGAGAACACGGTCTGGGGGATGCGCGGCAACTTCCTCGACGTGCCCACCGACTGCCCTCAGCGTGACGAGCGCCTGGGCTGGACCGGCGACATCCAGGTCTTCGCGCCGACCGCGTCCTTCCTGTACGACAGCGCGGGATTCCTGCGCTCCTGGCTCGCCGACCTGGCGGCCGAGCAGGCCCCGGACGGCGCGGTGCCGTCCGTCGTCCCCTTCGTCGTGAACGTGCCGACCGCCGCGGCGGCCTGGGGGGACGCGGCGGTGATCGTTCCCTGGACGCTCTACCAGCGGTACGGCGACCTCGGCGTCCTGGAGGCGCAGTACCCCGGCATGCGCGCCTGGGTGGACCATGTGGCGGGCCTGGCGGGCGAAGGCCTGCTGTGGGATTCGGGATTCCAGTTCGGCGACTGGCTGGACCCGGCGGCGCCACCCGGGCGTGCCGACGCGGCCAGGACCTACCCCGAGATCGTCGCGACCGCCTACTTCGCGCACTCGGCGGACCTGGTGGCCGGTACCGCGCGACTGCTCGGCCGGACCGAGGAGGCCGCGCACTACGGGACGCTGGCCGCGCGGATCCGCCGGGCGTTCCAGGACGAGTACACCACCGCTTCCGGCCGCCTGCTGTCGGACTCCCAGACCGCCTACGCGCTGGCGCTGCGGTTCGGGCTGCTGTCGGGGGAGGAGCAGCGGAGGCACGCGGGCCGGCGCCTTGCCGACCTGGTGCGGGGCGGCGGCCACCGGATCGCGACGGGCTTCGTCGGAACCCCGCTGATCTGCGACGCCCTCGCCGAGACCGGCTTCCTCGACTCCGCCTACCGGCTGCTCCTGCAGCAGGAGCGCCCGTCGTGGCTGTACCCGGTCACCCAGGGCGCGACGACGATCTGGGAGCGCTGGGACAGCCTCCTGCCCGACGGGACCGTCAACGCAAGCGGCATGACGTCCTTCAACCACTACGCGTTCGGCGCGGTCGCCGACTGGCTGCACAGGACCGTCGCCGGCCTGGCCCCCGCCGAGCCCGGATACCGCCGACTGCGCGTGGCCCCCCGGCCGGGCGGCGGCCTCACCCACGCCTCCGCGCGCCTGCACACCCCCTACGGTCCCGCCGCCTGCCGCTGGGCGATCAGCGGCGAGTGGCTCTCCGTCGAGGTGACGGTCTCGCCCAACACCTCGGCCGAGGTGGGCCTGCCCGACGGCACCGAGCACACGGTCGGCTCGGGCGTCCACCGCTGGACCGTCCCGTTCGCCGACCAGGCCGCCGAGCGGTCGCCGCTCACCCTGGACAGCACCCTCGGGGAGGTGGCGGACCGGCCCGGCGCGATGAAGCTGGTCACCGACGCGATCGTGGCCAGGATGCCGGAGATCGCCGAAGCCGTCGGCATCGGCTTCGGCTCCGCGCCGCAGAACGCGAGGCTCAGGGACGCGCTGCAGAGGCTCCCCGGAGCCGAGCCGATCCTCCACGACGTGGAGGCCGCCTTCGCGGACCTCGGGAGCGGCCGTGGATGAGAACGGATCCTCCCGCGAAGGGGCCGGCGCATGGTCCTGACCCAGGCGCCGCCGGGATTCCTGTGGGGCGCGGCCACCGTCTCGGATCCGGCGTCCGGCGACCCCGAGGACCTCTGGCTCCTCGCCGGAGCGGGACTGAACGCCTGCGGGCTCGTCCTGTCCTGGGACCGCGTCGAACCCGAACCGGGCCGCTTCCGCGCGGACGCGCTCGCCCGGTACCGCACGGCGATCGGCAAGGCGCTGGAGTACGGGCTCGCACCCGTCGTCACCCTGCACGACCGGGCCGCACCGCGATGGTTCACCGACCTGGGCGGCTGGTCGGCGCCGTCGGCGGCCGGTCGCTTCGCGCGCTACGCCCGCGAGGCCGCCGGGATCCTCGACGGCGTCCGCTGGATCTGCACCATGCGGGCGCCGGCGAACGCAAGACGGCATGGCGACCTCCCCGAGAGGATCGCCGAGGCCCACCATGCGGCCGCGGTGAGCCTGCGGGAGCGCACGCGCGCCGCCGTCGGCTGGACCGTGGCCGTCCGGCGGCCCGGCGGACCGCGCGGTGTTCCCGCGGAGCCGGACGGCCTCGCGGACCGGTGGCTCGAACACGCGCGCGGCGACGACTTCGTGGGGGTCGCCTACGCCTCCGGACCGGCCCACGGCAGGCCGGTCTCGCGTCCTCGGTCCGGCGGGGCGGACGGCCCCGGGCGGTCCGAGACGCTCGACGCCGTCGTGCGGCACACGGCCGAGGTGACCGGCCGGCCGATCCTCATCACCGACGACGGTGTCCCCACGGCCGATGACGCCCTGCGGGTCACCGTGACCTCCCGGGCCTTGCGCGGGCTGCTCGGCGCCGTCGCGGACGGCGCCGACGTCCGCGGATATCTGCACCGGACGGCGCCCGAACACGGCGAAGGCCACCCCGGCGACTGCGGGCTGATCGCCTTCGACCGCAGGACCGGCGCACCCAGGCCCAGGCCGAGCCTCTACTGGCTCGGCGACGTCGCCCGCCGCGGCCATCCCTGATCCTCTCTACCCAAGGAACCCCCATGAACGACTCGGCATCGCGCACGGAACTCGCGGCGCTGCACCAGGTCCTCGTCGAGTCCGCGCTGGTCGCGTGGACCGCGGGCAACGTCTCGGCCCGGGTCGGCGACGACCGCTTCCTGATCAAACCGAGCGGCGTGCCGTACGAGCGGCTCACGCCGGAGTCGATGGTGCTGTGCGACCTGGACGGGCATCCGGTCGCCGCGGGCCTGAAGCCGTCGTCGGACGTGTTCGCGCATGCCTACGTGTACCGGCATCGTGCGGATGTGGGCGGTGTGGTGCACACGCATTCGACGTATGCGACGGCGTGGGCGGCGCGGGATGAGGCGATCCCGTGTGTGCTGACGGCGATGGCGGACGAGTTCGGCGGGGAGATCCCGGTGGGCCCGTTCGCGCTGATCGGTGGTGAGGACATCGGCAGGGCGATCGTGCAGACCCTGGAGGGGCATCGCAGCCCGGCGGTGCTGCTGCGCAACCACGGGGTCTTCACGATCGGCGGGTCGGCGCGGGAGGCGGTGAAGGCGGCGGTGATGTGCGAGGACGTGGCCCGGACGGTGCACTTGTCCCGCCAGCTGGGGGAGCCGCTGGCGATCCCGCAGCCCGACGTGGACTCGCTGTACGACCGCTACCAGAACGTCTACGGCCAGTGACGGCCCCGAAAGAGAAGGAGGCCGTGATGGCTGAGCGCGAGATCTGGTTCCTGACCGGGAGCCAGGGCCTGTACGGGGAGGACACGCTCCGGCAGGTCGCCGACCAGTCCAAGGAGATCGCCGACCGGCTGGGCGGGTCTCTGCCGGCGCGGCTCAGGTGGCTGCCGGTGCTGACGGACGCGGCGGCGATCCGGCGGGTGTTCCTGGAGGCGAACGCCGACGACTCCTGTGTGGGTCTGGTGGCGTGGATGCACACGTTCTCCCCGGCGAAGATGTGGATCTCGGGCCTGGACGCTTTGGCGAAGCCGTTCCTGCATCTGCACACGCAGGCGAATGTCGAGCTGCCGTGGGGCACGATCGACATGGACTTCATGAACCTGAACCAGGCCGCGCACGGTGACCGGGAGTTCGGGTTCGTGCAGGCGCGGTTGAACGTGCCGCGCAAGACGGTGGCGGGGCATGTGTCCGACCCCGTTGTGGCGTCGCGGGTGGAGGCGTGGGCGCGGGCGGCGCTGGGCGTGGCGGAGCTGCGCACTCTGCGGCTGGCGCGCTTCGGTGACAACATGCGCGACGTGGCGGTGACCGAGGGCGACAAGGTCGAGGCGCAGCTCAAGCTGGGGGTCTCGGTGAACACCTACGGGGTCAACGACCTCGTGGGCGTCGTCGACGCGGTCCTCGAGGGGGAGATCACGACCCTGGTCGCCGAGTACGAGGACCTGTACGACGTGGCGCCCGAGCTGCGGGCGGGTGGTGAGCGGCACGCGTCGCTGCGCTACGGGGCGCGGATCGAGCTCGGGCTCAGGAGCTTCCTCCAGGCGGGCGGCTTCGGGGCGTTCACGACGAACTTCGAGGACTTGGGCGGCCTTCGCCAGCTTCCTGGCCTGGCCGTGCAGCGTTTGATGGCCGACGGGTACGGGTTCGGCGGTGAGGGCGATTGGAAGACCGCGACGCTGCTGCGCACTCTGAAGACCGCGGCCACCGGCCTGGCCGGGGGCACCTCCTTCATGGAGGACTACACCTACAACCTGGTGCCGGGCTCGGAGCTGATCCTGGGCGCGCACATGCTGGAGGTCTGCCCGAGCATCGCGTCGGCGAGGCCGTCGCTGGAGATCCATCCGCTGGGCATCGGCGGCCGGGAGGACCCGGTCCGGCTGGTGTTCGACGCGGACCCCGGCCCCGCCGTCGTCCTCGGCATGGCCGACATGGGGGACAGGTTCCGGCTCGTCGCCAATGAGATCGAGGTCGTCGCGCCGCCGGAGCCGCTTCCGGCGCTGCCGGTGGCGCGCGCGGTGTGGAAGCCGCTGCCGAACCTGCGCACGTCCACCGAGGCGTGGCTGACCGCCGGCGGCCCGCACCACACGGTGCTGACGGCAGCGCTCGATTCCGAGGTTCTGTGCGACATGTCGGAGATGTTGGGCGTGGAGCTGCTCACCATCGGTGCCGACACCACCCCGCGGCGCTTCGCGCAGGAGATCCGCTGGAACCAGGCCTACCACCGCCTGGCCCAGGGCTTCTGACCTTAACGGCCTCGATACTCCCCGGGGTGCGCACTCAGTGCCCGAGGGCGCGCCCCGGGGTTCCAGGAGACAACACACATGAGCACCCAGCCCCGTTACACCGTCGGCGTCGACTACGGCACCCTGTCCGGCCGGGCCGTCGTCGTCCGCGTCGCCGACGGCGCCGAGATCGCCTCGGCCGTGCACGAGTACGCGCACGCCGTCATGGACCGGGCCCTGCCCGACGGCACCGCGCTCGGCCCGGACTG
Organism: Actinocorallia herbida; assembly: GCF_003751225.1. Classification (NCBI taxonomy): domain Bacteria; kingdom Bacillati; phylum Actinomycetota; class Actinomycetes; order Streptosporangiales; family Thermomonosporaceae; genus Actinocorallia; species Actinocorallia herbida. Next base: position 5,347,742 of record NZ_RJKE01000001.1, on the reverse strand, counting down.
GGCGCTCCAGTCGCCCGCCGACTGGCTCGAGGTGCTGCGCACCGCGGTGCCCGAGGCCGTCGCCGCCTCCGGGGTCGACCCTGCGGACATCGTCGGGATCGGCACGGACTTCACGGCCTGCACCGTGCTGCCGACGACCGAGGACGGCACCCCGCTGTCCGATCTGTTCCCGGGTCGTCCGCACGCGTGGCCGAAGCTGTGGAAGCACCACGCCGCCCAGGAGCACGCCGACCGGATCAACTCGCTCGCGGCCGAACGCGGCGAATCCTGGCTGCCCCGCTACGGCGGCAAGATCTCCTCCGAATGGCAGTTCGCCAAGGGCCTCCAGCTCCTGGAAGAAGACCCCGACCTTTACGCGCGCGCCGACCGGTGGATCGAGGCCGCCGACTGGATCATCTGGCGGCTCACCGGCGTCGAGACCCGCAATGTCTGCACCGCCGGATACAAGGGCATCTACCAGGACGGCTACCCGTCGCCGGAGTTCCTGTCCGCGCTGAACCCGGGTTTTGCGTCCTTCCCCGACAAGCTCGCCAACGAGCTCTCGCCCCTCGGCGGCCTCGCCGGGAGGCTGAGCGTCGAGGCCGCGGCCTGGACGGGCCTGCCCGAGGGCATCGCCGTCGCGGTCGGGAACGTCGACGCGCACGTCACCGCCGCCGCGGCGGACGCGGTCCGCCCCGGCCAGATGGTCGCGATCATGGGCACCTCGACCTGCCACATCATGCCCTCGGACCGGCTCGCCGAAGTGCCCGGCATGTGCGGCGTCGTCGCCGACGGGATCGTGCCCGGCCTGTGGGGCTACGAGGCGGGCCAGTCCGGTGTGGGCGACATCTTCGCCTGGTACCTCGACAACCAGGTCCCCGCCTCCTACCACCGGGCGGCCGAGGAGGCAGGGATCAGCCTGCACGAGCACCTGACGAGGCTGGCCGCCGCCCAAGAGGTCGGCCAGCACGGCCTGGTCGCTTTGGACTGGCACAACGGCAACCGCTCGACCCTGGTCGACCACACCCTCTCGGGCCTGATCGTCGGCCAGACGCTGGCCACCCGCCCCGAGGACGTCTACCGCGCCCTCATCGAGGCCACCGCCTTCGGCGCCCGCAACATCGTCGAGACCTTCGAAAAATCAGGCGTCCCCGTCGAAGAGTTCATCATCGCCGGCGGCCTGACCAAGAACACCTTCCTCATGCAGACCTACGCCGACATCCTCAACCGCCCCCTGTCCGTCATCGGCTCCACCCAAGGCCCCGCCCTCGGCTCCGCCATCCACGCCGCCGTCGCCGCGGGCGAATACGGCGACATCGTGACGGCGTCGGCCGCCATGGGCCGCCGCGAAACCGCCGTCTACACCCCCGACCCAGCTCGCGTCACCGCCTACGACGACCTCTACGCTCTCTATCTCACCCTCCACGACACCTTCGCCGACGGCACCGTCATGCACCGCCTCCGCGCCCTCGGCAGAACCCGCGCGGTTCCTGCCGGAAACGGCTGAGGAGACAGGGCGGCGTTCACCGACGTGGCTGAGGCGGGGCCGCCCTCGCCGCCTGTCCGCCGCGCACAAGGCGCAGCGCCGCGCCTGTCGGTCCGTCGCGGAGGCGCCGTCCGGACCATCGGGCGCGGCGGATCGGTGCAGTCGGCGCAGGGCGAGTGCGATCTGGAGCCTGAGCCGCCCCGGCGGGTCCTGCACGGTCCAGCCGAGCCACCGCTCACTCTGGTTCAGCCGTTCCTGGAGCGTGGAATGGTGCAGGTTCACGGACGCGGCGGCGGCCCGGACGCTCACCGCGACGGTGTAGGCCTCCAAGGCCGCGGCGACCCACGGTGCCCGCCGCGACGCGGCCTCCAGCGCGCGCACATCGGCGCAGACGGGTGTGCGCGGGCCGACCGCGTCGGAGAGACGATGAGGCCGCCCAGGCGGGCGGCGTGAACGATCCGCGGCCCCGGGTCGAGATCGTCGCCCTCCGCGGTGAACCGCAGGGCCGTGCGTGCCGCGGCCAGGGAGTCGGGAAGGTCGAGGACCCCCGCGTCGGGGCCGACCCCGCACCGGCCTTCGGGCTCGGGGGCACCGGCGGGCTTCACCCGCGTCCCGCCGTCGGCGAAGACCACGACCCGGCCTAAGGCGCCCAGGCCCAGCCGTTCGGCGGCTCGCCTGCGCGTCCGCTCCGGGGCGCCCCGGTCGAGCAGGATCTCGGTGAGCGCCGCGTCGCCGTCCGCCGCCGAGCGACCGCGGGTGCGGTCGAGTAGCCCGCGGGCCGCCGCCGAAATGGGCGATCACCTGGACCGCGGCGCCGGCGTCCGGATCGAGCGCCGCCAGCCTTCCCGCCAGCTCCTTCATCGGGTCATCGTGTCCCGGGCCGCCTGTGCACCGATCGGCTCGGGGACCTCAGGCGCCGAGCAGGCGGCGCAGCCAGTGGAGCCGGGCCTCCCGGGCCGGCGGGGAGCGCGGCACCGCGGTGTCGAAGCCATGGAAACCGCCAGGCCAGGCGTGCAGTTCGGCACGGCCTCCCGCCCTCCAGATCGCGGACGCGTAGGGACTGACGTCCGCGCGGTCGGCGTCGAGGAGCGCCGACCAGCCGACCTCGTTGGCCGCGCGGTCCCAGGTGTCCACCCCCGCCATCTGGTGGGCGGACGGTGTGTCGTTGCGGGCGTCGAGCATCGGGCAGTTGAGCAGCTGGCCCGCGAGGGCGGGTCCCCCGCGGTCGCGCGCCATCAGGGCCAGCGCCGCCGCGGTGCCGCCGCCCGCGCTCGATCCGGCGACGACCAGCCGGTCGGGGTCGAGCCCGAGCTCCGGCGCATGCTCGGCCACCCAGATCAGGCCCGCGTAGCAGTCCTCGACGGGGCCGGATGCGGGTGCTCGGGAGCCAGCCGGTACTCCACCGACACCACCGCGGCGCCCGCGCCCGCGGCCAGCTCCAGTGTCTCGGACAGCCCCGACCGGCTGTGCCCCGACATCATCCCGCCGCCGTGCACTAAGAACAGCCCCGCACCGGACGGTCCGCCGTCTCCGGACGGCACAGCACGAGGAGGACGTCCGGAGCCCCTTGTGGCCCCGGCACCCGACGTTCATCCACCGTGAAGGCGCCGCCGCGCTCCAGATCCCGCGAGGACAGCCGCATGTACCCGTCGAGCTCGCGCGCCCGCACGATCGGATCGGGCGACAGCGGTGCCGCGGCCAGCCTGGCCCGCGGCGCGGCCAGCGCGGCCCCGAGCTCAGGATCGAACGGCACCGCAGGCCCCACACGCGACATGGTCATCATCCCTCCGAACACCTGTGAGCGGCCCATCCTCGTCGCCCGGCCCGAGCGGATCCCCCCCCGCCTTCCGCCGGGCGTTCCCCGCCTTCCGCCGGGCGTTCCCCGCCTTCCGCCGGTCGCCGTCCCGCGGACCGGTCCGCGGGACGCGCGGGGCTCTCCGGGCATCTCCACGACGTCCGGTGAACGCGGCCTCATTCTCGGTCCGGAGGGTGCAGCAGACCGACGAGTTCGTTGAGTACGGCCTTGGTGCGCTCGACCCGCACCGGGTCGAGATCCCGCATGGCGTTCGCCAGCGCGGCGTCTATGTTCGCGGGCGGCCGCGCACCGGTGCGCCGAAGGGCCGCGGCGGTGAGCCGCACCAGGGTCCTGCGGCGGTCCAGCGGGTCTGCGGCCGTCTCCACGACGCCGTCGTCGCGCAGCCGGGTCACGCATGCCGACACCTGGCTCTGCGGGAACCTGACGCGGGCGGTGATCTCGGAGATGGAGCTGTCCGGATTCTCGGCGATGTCGAACAGAACGGTCCGGGCCGGCCCGCTGAGCTGCCGAAACCCGGTCTCCGGCATCGACTGCTCGCCGAGCCGCATCAGCGTGCGCCCCAGCTGGAAGAGCTCGAATCCGTCCATGCGGCAAGATTACAGCAACAACGATGCATCTACTCTTGATATAAATCTGCTGCCCGGTTACCGTCGTCGCGGCGGCCCGCCCCCTGCGGGGAGAGACGCCGCTGGAGACACGGCGTCGCGGGACCGCGCCGAACCTGAGGAGGACGACCATGGGAATGGTTCGCTGGGGAGTCGTGGGGCCCGGTGAGATCGCGGCGGGGTTCGCCGAGGCGATGCGGTGGGTTCCCGACGGGGAGATCGTCGCGGTGGCCTCGCGCTCGGCCGAGAGGGCCGCGGCCTTCGGGGACAGGTTCGCCGTCGCGCGCAGATATGGCGACTACTCCGCGCTGGCCGCCGACCCCGAAGTCGACGTCGTCTATGTGGCGACGCCCGCGTCGCGGCACGAGCAGGACACACTCGCCCTGCTGGAGGCGGGCAAGCACGTGCTGTGCGAGAAGCCCTTCGCGCTGGACGCCGGGCAGGCCCGGCGGATGGCCGAAGCGGCGCGGAGGCGCGGGCTGTTCCTGATGGAGGCGATGTGGAGCCGCTTCCTGCCCGCGTACCGGACTCTGACCGAGGTGCTCGCAGACGGCCGGATCGGCACGCCGCTCCTGGTGGAGGCGGATTTCGGGATGCGGTGGCCGGTGCAGCCGGAGCACCGGCTCTTCGACCCGCGGCGGGGCGGCGGCGCGCTGCTCGATCTGGGCGTCTACCCCGTCCAGCTCTGCTCGCTGGTGCTGGGCCCGGTCGAGCACGTCGTCGCCGACGGCCTCATCGGCGAGACCGGCGTCGATGAGCAGGTGGCCGCGGTGCTCCGGCACGGCGGCGGCCGGCTCGGCGTCGTCAAGACCGCGATCCGCACCGTCATGACGTGCACGGCCCGCATCGCCGGAACCGACGGTTCGATCGACCTCCCGGCGTTCATGCACTGCCCCGAAGCGCTCACCGTCACCACCCGCACCGGTGGGACCGAACAGATCGACGCCTCCTACGAGGGCAACGGGCTCCGGTTCGAGATAGCCGAAGTGCACCGCTGCCTCGCCGAGGGCCTGACCGAGAGCCCCGTGATGCCCATCAACGAGACCATCGCGATCGCCGCCGCCCTCGACGCGATCCGCGCCCAGGTCCTCCTCCACGACGCGCGCTCCGCCCCGCCATCGGGCACCCGCACCCTCACCCCCTGACGACCGGCCACCCTTGACGAAAGGCCCCGCGATGACGCACCCCACCCTGGACTTCTATGCCGACCCCGATTCGGGCGCCTGGGAGGAGATCGGCTTCGACCCCTACCCGGCGGGCCGCCCGCCCGTCGACGTGCCGCTGGTTCGGCGCCCGCCGGTCCTGGCCCTGCGCGACCTGCGTGAGCGCTATGACGCGGTCGTGGTGGGCAGCGGGGCCGGAGGCGGTGTCGCCGCGTATGTCCTGGCCCGGAGCGGCGCATCGGTCCTCGTGGTGGAGCGCGGCTCCTGGTTCGGCGCCCGCGACCTGCCGGCCGACCATGTGCGCAACCACCGGTTCTTCTTCGGCGGCGACCTCGACACGCCTCCCGGCCATCCGCGGGCCGTGCCCGACGGCGACGGCGAGACCGCCGTGACCTACGACGACCTGCGCTACCACCACAACGCGATCACCGTGGGCGGCGGCACCCGCTTCTTCGGCGCGCAGGCCTGGCGGTTCCTGCCCGACGACTTCCGGATGGCGTCCCTGTACGGGGTCCCGGAGGGGTCGGCGCTGGCGGACTGGCCGATCACCTATGACGACCTCGAACCCTTCTACGACAAGGTCGAATGGGAGCTCGGGGTGGCCGGTCGCGCCCACCCCGAAGAAGGATCCCGCAGCCGCGACTACCCCATGGGCCCGTTCCCGCCGACCGCCGAGGCCTCCGTGCTCGCGGCCGGCGCCGAGTCCCTCGGGTGGACCGCAGGAGCGGTTCCGCTGCTGCTCAACACCGAACCCCGAGGCGGCCGGAACGCGTGCATCCGCTGCGGGCAGTGCGTCGGCTTCACCTGCCCCGTGGACGCCCGCAACGGTACCCACAGCACCGTCCTGCCCCGCGCTTTCGACCACGGCGCCGACCTCATCACCGAAGCGCAGGTCACCCGGATCTCCGACGACGGCACCGTCGAGATCGCGGACGGTCGCACTTCCCGAACCCTGCACGCCGGACGGATCGTCCTCGCCGGCGGCGCCGTCGAGACGCCGCGGCTGCTGCGGATGAGCGGCCTGGGCAACGACTGGGTCGGCGACTGCCTTCAAGGCCACCTGTACGCCAACGTGTTCGGCCTGTTCGATTCGGATGTCCACGATGGTCTCGGCCCCGGGCCCTCCGTCGCGACCCGGCGCTTCTCCCACGGCAACGAAGGCGTGGTCGGCGGTGGCCTGCTCGGCCACGACTTCGTCAAGATCCCGACCATGCACTACGCCCTGGGCCTGCCCGCGGGCGTCGACCGGTCAGGCCCCGACGCGCGCGCCGCCCTGGCCCACGGCTACCGGCGCACCATCAACATCCAAGGCCCCGTCCACGAGATACCGACGCGCGAGGCGCGCGTCCGGCTGTCCTCCACCGTCACCGACCGCCTCGGGCTGCCCGTCGCCCGGCTCGAAGGCCTCCAGCATCCCGAGGACCTGCGCACCTGCGAGTTCCTGTCCGGCAAAGCCGAAGAGTGGCTGCGCGCTTCCGGCGCCACCCGTACCTGGCGAATGGGAGCGCCGGCCAGGGGGCTGTCCGGCGGACAGCACCAGGCGGGCACCGCACGCATGTCGGCCTCGCCCCGGCACGGGGCCACCGACCCGAACGGCAGGCTCTGGGGAACCGACCGCATCCACATCGCCGACGCCAGCCTCCACGTCACCAATGGAGGCGCCAATCCCGTCCTCACCATCATGGCCCTCGCCTGGCGCACCGCCGCCCACACGGCCGCCACCGGCTGAGGCCGCGACGCGACCGGCGCGGACGCGCGCGACGGCTCTGCAGAAAGGAGGCCAGGGGCGGGGACCGATGAGGTTTTCGGGGCGTGGCCGTCTGTATGTGCGGGATCGACTTACGGGAGGTCGGCACGATGCGGAAACTGATCTTCGGCAGGAACGTGACGGTGGACGGCTACATCGCCGCGACCGGCGACGACATCGGGTGGAGCGGGGGAGGGGGGCCGGACTCGTCGCCGAGCGAGGAGCTGTTCCTGGTACGAGCAGATGCGGGCGGGTGAGCTGTCGCTGTACGGGCGCAGGCTGTGGGAGGCGATGAGCTCCCACTGGCCGACCGGCGACCGGCGGCCCGGCGCCACCCCGGCGGAGATCGCGTACGCGCGGCTCTGGCGGGAGATGCCGAAGGTGGTGTTCTCCTCGACGAGTACGCGATCGTCACCCACCCGGTGCTGGTGGGCGGCGGCACGCCGTTCTTCACCGCGCTCGGCGGCTGGGCGGACAGATCCGGGTGGTTACTTGGACTCCATTCGACCCAGCGTGTGGGAGTGACCGGCGAGCGCGGCCTGCGCGGTCTCCCAGTGGGTGTGGTCGATGCCGGTGATGTGGCGGAGGTAGGCGAGGGTGACCTGCCGGACGAGGGCGACGCGGCCGGGGTGTTCGTCGGTGGTTTCCGCCGCTTCGTAGCCCGCGATGCCGCCGAGGGAGTGCTGGCCGCCGTAGACGGTGAGCAGGCTCTTGCCTCCGGGGCTGAGCGTGTACGGGTCGGTCGTCCAGGACGGTCCCCGGGTGGAGAGGGGGAGTTCGTCGTGGTCTCCGGCGACGACGAGTCCGGGCGCGGTGATGTGGGAGAAGTCCTGGCCGTGCAGCCAGGGGGCCATTTCGAGGGCGAAGGGGGTCAGTTCGTCGCCGCCCTTGCCGGCGGTGGCGAGCTGGATGCTGGCCATGACCCGGCGGTCGGACATGTCGTGCGCGGTGCCGGTGGTCGGGTCTGTGACGCGCAGGCCCACGAGGACGCCCGCGGTCTGACCGCCGAAGGAGTGCCCCGCCGCGACGATGCGACTGCGGTCCACCCGGCCGGCCAAGCCGGGCACCGAGGCCTCCAGACGATCGAGTTCGTCGAGGATCTGGCCCATGTCCTGCACGCGGTATCGCCACAGGTGGGGCTTGCGGGGATCGTCGGCGGAGATGCCGAAGCGCCGGGAGTCGAGGTGGGTGGCCTGGATCACCACGAAACCGTGGGATGCCCAGTGATCGACCAGGGGCGCGTAGCCGTCCAGATGCGAACCGAATCCGTGGGCGAACAGCACGATCGGCAGATTCGTGCCGGTGACCGGCGCGGAAACACGTACGGGCAGGTCCTCGCCGCGATACGGCGCGGGAAGCACGACTGGTTTGACCGACACGGTCGGGTTGGACGGGGGGTCGGTGAGGCCGGTGATCTGGTTCGCGGTCATTCTCGCGTGCTCCTTCGTCGGGATCTTCGTGCGCCGGCAGGGCTACCCGGGTGGGGCCGTGGTGAGGCGCACGTCGGTTACGCTAAAACCTGACGTTGACGTCAGCGGCAAGTAACGTGACGGAAGCCACACAGGAGACGAGATGCGCGTCGGAGAACTCGCCGCCCGGACCGGCGTCAGTGTCCGGGCGCTGCGCTATTACGAGGAGCAGAACCTGCTCGGCGCCGAGCGCAGCCCCAGCGGCCAGCGCCACTACCCTGAGAGCGCGGTCGACCGGGTCCGGCTCATCCAGCAGTTGTACGCCGCCGGACTGTCCAGCAAGACCATCGCCGAACTGCTGCCGTGCGTCATCGACGGCCGTGCCACCCCGGCTCTGCTGGAGCGGCTGGCGACGGAACGCGAGCATGTCGACCAGCGCATCACCGATCTCCTGCACGCCCGGGACCGGCTCGACTCGGTCGTCACCGCCGCCACCAGCAACATGCTCACCGGCACCTCCTGCCAACGGGGAGGCCCCGCCTCCGTCCAGAACGGCCCGCGAGGAGGATCGGTACAGGAATTAGCGGTAGCGGGCGGGCGTCGGTGACGGTCGGGGTGCGGGCCTAGGTGGTCTGTTCGTCGGCGTCGGCGAGGGCGCGGTGGACGGAGGGGTGATTGCCGGTGTTCTTGCCGGTCCGATGGTGAGTTTGGTGGCGATCTCGGGGACAGGGACGCCTTTGTCGCGCGGGCGAGGGCGCCACCGCCTCGCAGAACTGGTCATTTCTGCGAGACGCCCACAGTCACCACCGTCACCCACGGCTACTTCGGGGCTGGGGCCGCGTTCGGGGGAGTTCTATTAGCAGGGTCAACGGGGTCATTGTCTCTGGGAGAGGGCCTCGGCTCGCTCGGATTCGGTAGCGAAGTGGGTGCGTAGGTTCTCGAGTTCTGAGGCGCCGGTCTCCTGCTCGCGCTGCTGCTGGAAGGAGTGCCATGGGCCGTCCTCGCCCAGAAACGCTTCTGCCCGACGCCGGCCGAGCCGGTCGTCCAGGTACAGGAGTGTGCCCATTGCGGAGCTTTGGTCGTAGTCCAGATCGGCGCGCGGGAGATAGCGCTCCAGATAGGCGACGAGGATCTCGGCGTCCGCGTCCTCCCCGAACCTGGCCAGCGCGACGCAGTACGCGGACCCCGCGTAGGGGCCCTCACTGGCCAGGAGCAGTTCCCCCAGCCGTGCCCGGAAAACGGTCCGGCGGTCGATCGCGATCAGGTAGGCCGCCACCAACCGTGGCCGCCAGCCGCTGTCCAGCAGCAGATCCAGGCTTCTGTCGGAGATCCACCGCGCGTCCCGCTTCAGAGATCTGAAGAAGGCCTTTCCCAGCCCCGGCCAGAGCCCCGCGAGCAGCTTCAGGTACCGCGGATTCCACTGCGGCCAGACGACGTAACGCTGGACCGCCAAGATCCCCCGCCAGTTCTCCCGCAGCCCCCACCCCCGTGTCGTCCCGATCCCGGAGACATGCCGCATCAGCTCTTCGCGGTCGGCCCGCTCTTCACCCTCCACCGAGGCATCGTCCGTCACCGGCATCCAGCCCCACAAGGCCGGGACACGGGTGCTGAGCAACAACCGAACGGCCCGTCACCGATCAGCAAGCCCCGGCCATGCTGATCGGGCACGACATGTAGGCGTTCTGCTCCCAAACGTGGCCTCAGCCGCCGGCGAGGGGTACCGGCGGGCCCGTCCGGTCATGCCGTCCGCTGAACGTGGTGCTGGGTCAGCCGGGCATCGGGGTCGGCGGCTGCGGGGAGGCGTCGTCGTTCCCGCAGAAGGCCAGTCCTTCGGTGATCACGTGCTCCAGGGAGATCTTCGTGCCGGGGGTCTGGGGGTCGTCGGCCTGGATGGGCGCGGGGTCCGGTTGGTGGCGCCGGGCCGCGTCGTTGAGCCCGTAGGTCGTGCCGTCAACGGTGAAGGTGACCTCCTCGTCCTCGCACGCCAGATCGCCTTCCTCGACGGTGAAAGGCCACGGGTCGACCTCTCCCTTGAGAAGGGTGACGCTTCCCGCGCTGGTGGCCTCGCCCGTACCGGCCAGGAGAAGGCCGCACCCGGACAGGGCCATGGCGGAGGACGCGATCAACAGGGGGATCCAAAGTTTCACGCGGCCGATCCTCTCGCATCCCCGATCACGGCCCTCTCCCAAAGCCGTCCCCAGCCCCAAGTAGAGCGTCTGCGCCGGCTACATGGCGGCCGGCGTCACGTTCGGGAGCGGAGGGCCTGGTCGAGACGCGGGCCTTTCCCGGGGGGGGTGATGCTGACCCGATACGAGAGGAGGCGATGAGCACGGACCGAAGGCGGGATACGGTCCCGTCGACGATCGGGGGCCGTCCGATCACCGCCGCGATGAACGCGGCCTTGTCGCCGTCCGGCGGCCTGGCGTCGGTCATGGTCGTCGGTCCTTCCGCAGCTGGCGGCGGGCTACCAGAACCGACGACGCGGCGGCGGATTTCTGATCGGTGAAGCGGCGGCCTCCCGCGCGGGCGCGCGGGAGGCCGGGCCGATCTTCAGTTGCCTCCCTTGCTGGTCCAGCCGTAGAGGTCGGCGCCGTGCATATGGACGTAGTCGGCCAGGCCGTCGGCGTCGAGGTCGGGGAACAGGACGCTGGAGAGGGTGGCGCCGTTCACGCCGACCGCCCAGGTGCCGCGGTTCTGCCAGCCGCCTCCGGTGTCGCCCCCTCGGTTCAGCCAGACGTCGACCGCGCCGTTGTCGGCGACCTTCAGGTAATCGGCGCGCCCGTCGCCGTCCACGTCGGCGAACCGCACATTGGCCGGGCTCGCACCGCCCACGCCGACCGCCCAGACGCCCACGTGAGACCAGGACGGCTTGCCGCCGTTACCGGGGGTGTTCCGCCACGCCTCGACGGCTCCGTTGTCGGCCATGACCAGGTAGTCGTCGCGGCCGTCGCCGTCGATGTCGGAGAACCGGATCCGGGTACCGGAGGCGCCCGTGCCGGGGGCGATCCTGCCCCACGACGACCACGAGGGGACGCCGCCGTTGCCGGGGGTGTTCAGCCACGCGTCCACCTCGCCCGCGGCACCGACGAGGAGGTAGTCGTCGCGGTCGTCGCCGTTGACGTCGGCGAGCACCGTCCGGCCCGGGTTCCCGGTGCCGGGCGCCAGGACCTGGAAGGTTCCCCTGGCGGGAAGGGCCGGGAGGTTGGGCGCCGGGTTCGGAGCGGAGCTCAGCGCCCCCTCGACCTTGCCGCCGGTGACGCGGACCGGATCGTCCCAGCCGTCGCCGTTCATGTCCGCGAACGCCGTGGACGAACCGGCCGCGGCGGGCTCGGCGGGGATCGCGGTGCCGAGGCTGACCCACTGGTTCGGGCCGTCGTAGCGCCAGGCCCGCAGTGAGCCGTCGGCGCCGGCGAGCGCGTAGTCGCCGTCGCCGTCGGCGTCGAGGTCCGCCAGGCGCAGGGCCTCGCGAGATGCACCGGCGGCGCCGACCGCCATCGCGCCGAGCGAGGACCAGGACGGCCTGCCTCCGTCACCGGCGGTGTTGCGCCAGACCCGCAGCGCCCCGTCGTCGGCGACGGTCACGTAGTCGTCGCGGCCGTCGGCGTCGAAGTCGGCGAACCGCACGGTGGATCCGGCCACCCCGGTGCCGGAGGCGATCTCCCCCCAGGAATACCAGGACGGGACGTCGTCGTCCCCCGGAGTGTTCAGCCAGGCGCGCGCCTTGCTGTCATCGGAGACCACCACGTAGTCGTCGCGGCCGTCGCCGTTGACGTCGGCGAGCCGCAGCCGCGCGCCGGTGTCGCCGACGCCCGGCGCGATGACGCCGGCGGAGGTGAACCGCGGCGTCCCGGAGGAGTCCCGGGCGTTCCGCCAGGCGGTGAGCCTCCCGTCGTCCCCGACGAGCACGAGGTCCGCCGCGGCGTCGCCGACGACGTTGGCGAACACCAGGCGCCCGGCGGGCGCCCCGGCCATGGCCTGGACGCTCGCGGAGAACCCGGTCCCGGTCCCGGCCCGCACCGCGACGGCACCGCCGGAGACGGCCACCCGGTCGGCGCGGCCGTCGCCGGTCACGTCCGCAAGGTGGACGTCGGCGATCTCCGCGGCGGCGGAGGCGGGCATTTCATAGATCTTGCCGTGGTTCGTCCAGCCGCCGGGGACCTCCTCGGCGGGCACGGCGCAGTCGCTTCCCGGGGCGGAGCCCGAGGGCAGGGCCGTCGAGGTGATGATCCCGTCGTCGAGGGCCTGGTAGAACGCCTTGGCGAAACCGTTGGCGATCTTGGCGTGGCCGTCGTTGTCGGGGTGGAGCTGGTCGGCGAGGTCGGCCGTGGTGATCGAGGGGAGCTCGGCCAGCCGGACCCGCTTGCCGTCCTGCTCCATCGCCCTGATGAGCGGGCGGATCGCGTTGTTGTAGGCGGTGACCCGCGGGCCGACGTCCGTTTTGGTGGACGGCGGCAGCGTTGAGACCAGCACCGTGGTGCCGGGGCGGAGCGCGAGCAGCCGGTCCACGAGCGACACCAGGCGCTGGGGCGCGCCCGCGACGTCGTGGTTCTGGTTCAGGTCGTTGGTGCCCGCCATGAGGGCGATGACGTTGGGCCGGTACGACGGGACCGAGCAGTCCGCGACATAGCGGATCTGGTCGATGCGCGCGCCGGGGTGGCCCTGGTGGTCGGCGTCGGTGCCCGACCCCCTGACGGTGCCGACGAAGTCCAGGTCGCCGGCCGAGTTCAGCTTGGCGTACAGCCGGGACCGGTAGCCCGCACCGGACGAGCTGCCCCAGCCCGCGGTGATCGAGTCGCCGAGCGGCATCACCGACAGGCCCGGCGCCCGGTGGCCGATCCTGCCCAGCTCGATGTCGATCGCCTCCGGCAGATCGGTGCCGATGGTCCGGAACGCCACCCGCAGGTAGGCGGCGATGGTCCGGATCGGGGCCGACGCCCACGAACCGAGCCACTCGACGAACGACCAGATCGCCTCACCGATCGCGGTGAACATCGCCGCGGAGTTGGCCTTGGCGAACACGGTGATCCATTCGGTGCCCAGCCCGAGCGCCGTCCCGACGATGATCGCGGCGAACATCGTCCCCCAGAACTTGAGGGTGGTGGTGTCCTCCCCGGAGAGCTTCGCGGCGACGAAACGGGCGGTGCCCAGGGCCGCCGCTCCGGCGAGCCCCTTGCACACGTAGGCGTTCTCGGTCAGCGCGAAGCATCCGATCAGCGCGATCCCGCCCGCGGCGAATCCCGCGGCGGCCGTGATCATCTGGTTGACGTACGGCTCCGCCATCGCCTGGAGTTCGTCGGCGGGGATCACCAGACGCAGCCCGGTGTCGGTGATCTCCATCGTGCCCGGCACATGGTCCGGAAGGTCGAGCGGCGGAAGCCCGCCGGCCGGAGCCCCCGCACCCAAGGGCGGCTCCGGGGCGGCGCGCATGTCGTCGAGGAACGCGTCGAGCGCCATCGAATCGTAGGCCTGGGCGAACGCGGCCTCGGCCGCAGGACGATCGAAGTCCGCGATCGGGACGTCGAGGACGAAGTCGCCCGCCGGTGCCGCGACCGCGGGCCGAGGCACCACGACCGCCTCCCCCGCGATCACGGCGCCCACCAGCGCCACGACCACCGCCGCGCACCGCCACCGCCGCCGGAGTGCGAATACCTTTCCCACAGCCACCTACCTGTCTGAATCTCGCGGTGATCCCACAGAAAGATGATCAAGTCGGTAAATGTCCACATAGTGAACTAAATGCCAAGCAAGAGCTGCGGTGCGGTGGCGATGACCGCACCGCTGGGCGACGAGGAAAGCCCGCAGCCGTGAGTCGGTCCTCTCCTCGGGTGCCTCCGTCCCCGGGTCGGTGGGGAGCGCGCACGGAGAGGGCGGAGCCCTGGATCAGAGGTCGTCGACGCCGAAGTCCTCGGCGAGGTCGTCCCAGGGGACGGCGAGGATCTGGGGGACGAGGTCGGGGTGGATGTGGGACGGGCTCGGGTCCTGGAACCAGACGATGATGAGCTCGGTCGTCAGGTGGAGGAAGTCGGACGATCTGGGCTTGGAGGTGCCGGGGCCGGTGAAGAGTCCCTCGCACTGGAGTGGCGGGAGCACCTCCATGGGGCCGAGGAACTCGTCGGGTCCGTAGCTTCCGACAGTGCGGGCCCACGGAGGTGTGATGCGCGGCGGCTCCACGATGTGCACGGCGCGGGGCGGGTTGCGTTCCTTGAGTCTCTGGAGCTTGCGGTCGTTGAGGTAGCGGCAGGGTGCGCCCTCGATGAGACCTCCGTAGGTCTGGGTGATCGTCAGGTCGGTCAGCCGCAGCGTCAGTCGCCCGTTCGTGATCTCCGCGATCGGCGGTATCCGCACCTTGCCTCCCTCGGGTCGTCCGGTGGGCGTCAGTTGCGGTCGACGACGCAGGGGGCGCCGATGTCGCAGAAGACGTGGACCATGTATTCGGATGGGTCGCCTATGCGGCCTGGGGTCAGGAAAGGTGGGCCGGTCGGGGTGCCGTTGCTGCGGACGACCATTTCCTCGTCGGTGCCGTCGACGATCAGGGAGAGGACGAGTTCCCACTCGTAGTTCCAGCTGGAACTGGTGCCGAAGATGTCGAAGACGAGCAGTTCTCCCATGGCCAGGCTGACGGCCTTCTCGTTGAAGTAGGGCCCGCCGGGCTTTCCGGTGCCGTAGGCGTCCTCGGCGTAGGTGAGGAGCCGGGGCCGGTCGGAGTCCAGCAGGATGACGCCCGACTCGATCTCGCCGGAGCCCGCGGTGCCCTGGTCGAGCAGCGCCTCCCGCGGCGGGGTCCGCTCCGACAGGATGCGCGCGCTGATCTCGGTGATCTGGACGGGCTCGTCGCGGTGCCCCGTCAGCCGGAGCTTGAACCGGGCGCTGGACGCCCCGCACCGGTCGGTGCACCCGTCGGGCTGGATGCGCCGGCTGAACTGGAGACCGCCCAGGTCGTCGGCCATGTCCCAGAGGGTCATGCCCGACGTCCTGTCGGTACCCGCGGTCTCGATGGCCTCGATGTCCCGCTCCGCGAGCGGATCCCGGAAGATCCACTGGTTGTCCAGGTCGTCCCAGGAGTCCTCGATCCGCACCCGCAGCGGCGGATCCTCCGCCAGCTCGCGCGTCCGCGCCGTCTCCTTGGCCTTCTCGCCCTCGACCTGCAGCTGCGGTGCGCGGTGCTCGTTCCACGCGATGGTCGCCACACCGATGACGACGGGCACGAGGACCGCGCCGACGTAGCGCAGCCAGCGCGGCTCCGGGCGCTGCGGAGGCCCGCCCGTCCCGCGATGGCCGTTTCCCGGATAACGGCCGGGCGGCTGCGGGGCGTGCCATTGTTGCCGACCCTGCGGTGGCCTTCTCGGATCAGGCGGGGGAAAAGCCATGCGGCAACACTACTTCAGTTCCGGTGCGCGCCCGCGAGTTCTGCGGAGGCCGCATTTTTCCATTACCGGTCGGCCGGATCACGCATTTCGGGAAGTGACTCTCCCCCGTGGTACCGGGGCGGCCCGCTCGCGATTCCGTTTCCCGTGGCGGCGGGTGCTCGGTACCGCGACCGAAAGCCCCGAGCACCTCCTCGTGCTACCGGGGTACCGCTCCGGGGTTGGCTCCCCGGTGTGATGTTCCGCTACCGGCCGTCTTCCTACCTTCGGCTCGTCATCACGGACGAGACTGGGGGAGGCGGACGAATGCGCCGGATCGGGACATGGCTGGGCACCGTTGTACTGGCCGCGCTGATCAGCGGCACGGTGGGATGGGCTTCGGCGAGCGGCGTGAGCGCGTCGGTCGGACCGCTTCCCGGGGCCGGCGCCTGGCTGGCGGACGACCTCGTGGCCGGAAGGCTGGACCCGGCGACGGCCGCCCCGTCCGAGGTGGCGGCCTTCTTCGCCGAGCTCACCGGAGCCCAGGGGCAGAGACTGGCCGAAGAACATCCGCTGGTGGTCGGCAATCTCGACGGCGCGCCCGTGCGCCTGCGCTACGCGGCCAACGCGTCCGCGGGCGACCAGGTACTGGCGTACGACCCGCGCGGGCGCGGACTGGTCGCGCGGGTCGTGGGCGATCTCGACCATGCCGCCCACGTGGCGGTGATCGTCCCGGGCTCGGACATCGACGCCTCCAGGTTCGACCGTACGGTGCGGTGGGCCACCGACCTCCAGGAGCGGGCGGGCGACGACACGGCCGTCATCGCCTGGGCCGACTACACCACCCCCTCCGGCATCGGCCTGGAGATGGCGACGGGCCGGCTCGCCGAGGCGGGCGCCCGGCGCCTGACCCGGCTCACCGAGGGCCTGGACGCGGTCGGCCGCCCCGACCCCTCGCTCTTCTGCCACAGCTACGGCTCAGTGGTCTGCGGCCTCGCCGCCGACGACGTCGACGCCTGCGACATCGTGGTCATGGGCTCACCCGGCATGCGCGCGGACGACGTCACCGCGCTCGGCACCGACGCCCGCGTCTGGGCGGCGAAGGCCCCGGACGACTGGATCGACCGCGTGCCGAACGTCGAACTGCTGGGCCTGGGCCACGGCGCGGACCCCGCCTCGCCCGGCTTCGGCGCGAACGTCCTGCCCGCGGACGACGTTCCGGCGCACAGCGCGTACTTCACCCCCGGCACCTCCACCCTGACCGCGTTCGCGGCCATCGCGGGCGGTGGCCTGTCATGAGGGCCGGCACGAAGCTCGCCGCCCTCGGCGCCAGGCTCGACGAGCGAACCCCCGCCCATCGCGACCGCGCCGTCGACGGCCTGCGCGCGCTGGCCCTGCTGGCCGTCCCGACCGGCCACTGGCTGGTCGGCGGCTTCACCCTCGGCCCCGACGGCGGCCTGCGCAACGCCAGTCCGCTGACGACGTTCGCCGCGCTGGCCCCGGCCAGTTGGATCCTCCAGATGCTGGGCGTCTTCTTCCTGGTCGGCGGCTACTCTTCCGGCCTGTCCTACCGGCGCCGCGACGGCTCCGCCGGACGGTGGACGGCCGGTCGCCTCCGGCGCCTGGGCCGGCCGGTCGTCGGCGTCATGGCGGTATGGGCGCTGCTGCTTCCCCTTCTCCATCACGGCCTCGGCGTGCCGGTCTCCACGCTGCACACCGCCTCGACCCTCG
Source organism: Actinocorallia herbida (assembly GCF_003751225.1). Taxonomy (NCBI): domain Bacteria; kingdom Bacillati; phylum Actinomycetota; class Actinomycetes; order Streptosporangiales; family Thermomonosporaceae; genus Actinocorallia; species Actinocorallia herbida. Next base: position 5,330,463 of record NZ_RJKE01000001.1, on the reverse strand, counting down.
TCGTCCAGCCCCTGTGGTTCGTCGGCGTCTACGCCGTGGTCACGGCCCTCACGCCGTACTGCGTCCGCGCGTCCGCGCGCCTCGGCAGCCTGGCCGCGGTCCCGCTGATCGGCTCGGTCGCGGTGGTCGACCTCCTGCGGTACGGCCCGTACGCGGACGCGACGCCGTCCTGGCTGGGTCTGCTCAACGTGCTGCCGGGCTGGATGTTCGCCTACCAGCTGGGCGTGTCCTGGGCGGACAGGCGGCTGGGCCGCGCCGGGGCGTGGCTGCTGCTGGCGGGCGGCACGGCGCTGTTCGCCACGCTGCTGCTCGCCTTCCACTATCCGATGTCGATGGTGGGCGTGCCCGGCCAGGCCCGCACCAACTCCCACCCGCCGTCCCTGCTCGTCCTCGCGCTCGCCGCCGCCCAGTCCGGCGCGGCGATCCTGCTGCGCGACCGGCTGGCCCGGCTGCTGAAGCGGCCCGCCCTGTGGGTCCCGGTGGTGGTCGTCAACCTTTCGGCGATGACGATCCTGTGTTGGCACCAGACGGCGATGCTCGCCGCGGCCGTCCCGGGCTCGTACGCCGGCCGGATTCCCGGACTGACCGAGGCGCCGGACACGGCGGGCTGGATTCTTGCGCGGGCGGCCTGGCTGCCGGTCTTCGCCGGGCTGCTCGCGGTGATCGTCAGGTTCGCCCGGCCGCTGGAGAGCCCGTGGGAACGCGCCGGGACGGCCCGCCGCGTGGCGGCGTGCATACTGGCGGTGGCCTTCGGCTGCTTCGCCCTGGTGGTCTGATCGGTGCGCCCGCGCTCCGGACGCCATGGCGAAGGTCCACCACGACGCAAGGGGAGGGAGGCGGAGCCCGTGCCGACAGTGAAGGAAGGCCCCCGCGCGCTGTTCGCCGAGGCTTCGCGGTGGTGGGTGCGGCTGCTGCCGTGGGGCGTCGCGTTCGTGCTCTGCGTCACCCTGCTTCCCACCACCGTCAACGTCCTCGCCGCCGACTACGGCCTGAACGGCGGCGTCGCGAGCGCACTGGCCGTCGCGCAGACCGTCCCGCTGCTGCTCGCCGTCGTCCGCCCGCTGCAGGCCTGGTACGTGATCTTCGCCGCGGACGTCGCCGGAGCGCTCGCCCTGCTCACCGTCGAAGCCGGGGCAGGGCTCGTGTGGCCGTTCCCGCCCATGGAGATCATCGGGTACATCGGCCTCTGCCTCGCCCTGGGCCTCCGTGAGAGGCACCGGACCCTGCTGGCCGTGTGGCTGGCGACGGTGAGCGCGACCGTCGCCCTGGAGTTCGCGGCGCCCGATGGCGCGAGCCGGAGCGGCATTCTGCTCATCATCCTCAGCGGCGTCGCGCTCCTGCTCGCGGGTGCGCTCCGTGAGCAGTACGAGGTGAAGCGCCGGCTCGTCGCCCAGGAGGCGATCAGCGAGGCCGAGCGCGAGCGGCGCACCCTGCTGGAGGAACGCGCCCGCATCGCGCGCGAACTGCACGACGTGGTGGCGCACCACATGTCCGTCATCACGATCCAGGCGGACACCGCCGCCTACCGCCATGAGGGCGTTCCGCCGGGAGTGCGGGACGAGCTGGCGTCCATCGCGGCGACCGCGCGCCGGTCGCTGAACGAGATGCGGCGCCTGCTCGGGGTGCTGCGCGAGGAGCCGCGCAGCGAGCTCGCGCCCCAGCCGGGTCTACGGCAGATCGGGCAGCTGGTGGAGGCGACGGCACGAGCGGGTGTGCCCGTGGAGTTCGGGCCCTGCGACACCGAGGTGTCCGAGGCGGTGGGGCTGACGGCGTACCGTATCGTCCAGGAGGCCCTCGCGAACGTCGTGCGGCACGCGCCGGGCGCCCCGACCCACGTGTCGGTCTCGGAAGAGGGGGAGCGGCTCACCATCGTGGTCGTCAACGGCCCACCGCCGAGCCCGCCCGCCGCGCCGCTCGAGGCGAACGCGACCGGGCACGGCCTCGTCGGCATGCGCGAGCGGGTGCGGCTCATCGGCGGCACCGTCGACGTGGGGCCGCTGCCCGACGGCGGTTTCCGGGTCGCAGCCCGACTTCCCCTGGCCGAAAGGGACCTCACGTGACGACCCGCGTCATCGTCGTCGACGACCATGCCATGGTGCGGGCGGGTTTCACCGCGCTGCTGTCCGCCCAGAGCGACATCGACGTGGTGGGCGAGGCCCCCGACGGCGCGCAGGGCGTCGAACTGAGTCGGCGCACCCATCCCGACGTCGTGCTGATGGACGTGCGCATGCCCGAGATGGACGGTCTCGAGGCCGCTCGCCGCCTCCTGGCCCCGCCTCCCGGCGTGACCCACCGGCCGCGCGTCCTGATGCTCACGACCTTCGACGTCGACGACTACGTCTACGAGGCGCTGCGCGCGGGCGCGAGCGGCTTCCTGCTCAAGGACGCGCCGCCGGCCGACCTCATCGCGGCGGTGCGGATCGTGGCCTCGGGCGAGGCGCTGCTCGCCCCGTCGGTGACCCGCCGCCTCATCGAGGACATCGCGAGTCGGCGCCCCGCCGTGTCCAGGGGCAAGCCCGCACAGCGGCTGAAGGGCCTGACCGAACGCGAGACCGAGGTCCTCGCTCTGGTGGCCCGCGGCCTGTCCAACACCGAGATCGCCCAGACCCTGATCCTGGCCGAACAGACCGTGAAGACCCACGTCAGCCGCATCTTCACCAAGCTCGACCTGCGCGACCGCGCCCAGGCCGTGGTCTTCGCCTACGAATCGGGCCTGGTGATCCCCGGCGAGTAGGCACCGGAGGACGAGGTCGCCGCCGGGCCTTCAGACCGGGTGGCCCCACCTCACCGCAGCCGCGGCGGAGCCGATCATGCTCAGAAGGCGAGGCCGTCCCAGGTGATCTCCAGATGGAAGGGTTCGGGAAAGTCGATGCCGGTGCCCCGGCTTGGGCGGCCGGGGCACCGGTCGGTCAGTCGCCGCCTCGGTTGAGCCAGGCGGTGAGGGCGCCGTTGGAGGCGATCTGGACCCAGTCGGCCCGGCCGTCGCCGTCGATCTCCGGGAGGGCGACGCGGCCGCCGGTGCCGGTGGCGATCTGGCCGCGGTCGGTCCAGGTGGGGGTGCCGGTGTTGAGCCAGGCCCGGGGGACGCCGTCGGGGTCGAGGGCGATGTAGTCGGCGAGGCCGTCGGCGTCGAGGTCGGCGAACTCGATCTGGGCGTTGGCGCGGGCCGGCAGATCGGTGAGGATGCGGCCGCCCTCCTGCCAGCCGTTGTGGCCGGGGGAGTCGCCGCCGCGGTTGTACCAGACGTCGACGTACTGGTTGAAGTCGACGAGGCGGACGTAGTCGGCGCGGCGGTCGCCGTCGAGGTCGGCGAACCGGATCTTGTCGAGGTGGACCGGGGTGCCGAGGCCGTAGTTCGGGCGCGGCTCCCAGCCCTGGTGCCAGCCGGACGCGTCGGTGGTGTCGCCGCCGCGGTTGAGGTACACGTCGATGCCGTTGTCCTCGCGGACGACGACGTAGTCGTCCTTGCCGTCGCCGTCCATGTCGGCGAAGAAGACCCGGTCGGGGGCCGTGCCCGCGCCCTGGGCGATCTCGGCGCGGTACACCCAGCCGCCTCCGCCGGGCCCGTCGCCGCCGCGGTTCAGCCAGACGGTCGCCGCCCCGGTCGGCGAGAGCCAGACGTAGTCGTCCTTGCCGTCCCCGTCGAGGTCGGCGAACTTCAGGGCGTCGGCGAGGTCGGGGTTCCCGGGCAGACCGGCGGCGATGACGCCCTGGGGCGCGTAGCCGTTGCGCTCCGAGCACAGCGAGGTCATCGTCATCGGCCCGGGTTCCTGGACCCAGCCGAGGGCGAGCACGTTCTTGATGCCCGGCCCGAAAGCGTCCGCGAGTTTGCGGTAGCCGCCGTCGTTGGGGTGCACGACGTCGTCCAGGTCGGCGAGCGTGAGCGCCGGTTCGACCAGGAGGACGCGGTCGCCGCGGGCGGTGCGCTGATCGATCATCGGGGCGATCGCCGCGTTGTAGGCGCTGATGCGCGCCTGGATCGCGGGGTCGGCCGACGGCGTCAGCAGCGAGACGACGATCGCCACACCCGGCGATCCGGCGAAGATCTGGTCGATGAACGCGCTGAGCCGGGCCGGAGCGTCGGCGACGTCGACGTCGCGGACCATGTCGTTGGTCCCGGCCATCAGCGTGACGATGTTCGGCCGCATCCCGGGGACGGCGTCGGACGCCTCCTGCCGGATCTGGTCGATCGTGTAGCCGGGCCAGCCCTCGTGGTCGCGGTCGGGGATGCCCACGCCGGTGCAGCGCTCGCCGACCAGGTCGCGCTTGGCGATCGGCGACCACGGCAGGGCGGCGCCGCCCAGGCCCAGATCCTCCAGGGTGATCATGCCGACATCGTGCTGGATCTCGTCGCGCGCGCCGGAGGAGTCGCTGCTGTTGAGGCCCTGGGTGATGGAGTCGCCGAGGGGCATGAGCCGGGTCGACTCGGGGACCAGCCCCGGCAGTCGCTGCCTTGCGTAGACGACGCGGTGGTCGGAGTCGGGCACCTGGTCGTCGTGGTTGTAGACGCTCGCCTGCTGGACGCCGTTCTGCACGGCCTGGGCGTCGTCGGTGACGAAGTAGTCCAGCCGGCCGCCGTTGTCGTGCGTGGGGACGCCGGCCGGAGTGGTGATCCGCAGTGCGCCCGTCGGGTAGCCCGCGCGGCCGGCCAGGGTGTCGGGGTCGACGTTGAAGTCGCCGCCGACGGTCCAGTTGTACTGCACGTTGCGGTCCTGCGCCCACGTGTTCACCGCGTTGCCGATGGCGCCGAGCAGGACCGCGGAGTCACCGCCGCCGCCGCTCAGTCCGTGCACGGTGAAGTACCAGTGGGCGCCGTACCGCACGCCCAGCGCGGTGCGCCCGGCGTCGACGGGGTTCTGCACCACGTTCACCTCGTCGGGCTCGTCCTGGAGCACCATCGCGAGGTTGACGCGGCCGCCCTGGCCGTTCTGCGTGAGCAGGAAGTAGACGTGGCGGCGGTACCGGGTGGAGCCCGGCGTCCAGATGGAGTGCTGGACCGTGTGGGTGTGGATCGCGCCCTGGGAGTCGACGGTCGTGCGGACGATGCCGGGCTGCGCTTCGGCGCTGCCGGGAGGACCGGAGCCCGCCTCCTGGAGCATCATGATCGGGACGAGCCGGGCATAGCGCGCGACGTAGTCGGGCCACTTGCTGCTGTTCGGCGCGCTCGCGGTGCCGCCGCGCATGTTCCAGCTGAACAGCGGGGTGCTCAGCAGGGGCTTGTCGGCGGCCAGCACGGGGGTGGCGGGCAGGAGCGCGACCAGCAGGGACGCGAGCAGCGTCAGGGCGGTCGCGAGGGCGACGGTGTGCCTGCCGCGCCGGGCCGGGTGCGTGATCACTGGTCGCCTCCGTTGTTCAGGTAGCCGACCAGGGAGCCGTTCGGGGCCATCACGATGTAGTCGACGCGGCCGTCGCCGTTGAGCTCGCCGAACATGATCCGGTCGATGGCGTCACCGGTGCCGTGGGCGTACAGGGTGAGCGTGCTCCAGCCGAAGCGGGTCTCCGCGCCGGGGGTCTCGCCCTGGTTCTCGTAGGCGTAGAGGCTGCTGTCGTCGCTCAGCAGGAGGTAGTCGTCGCGGCCGTCGCAGTTGACGTCGTGGATCTCCTGCCGTCCGAAGTCCGCGGGCAGCGGGACGCCCTCGCGGACCTTGCCCCAGGGGGACCAGCCGCCTCCGCCGGGGCCGTCTCCACCGTCGTTGCGCCAGCCCTGGACCGGGCCGGTGTACTGGAGGGTGAGGTAGTCGTCGTCCCCGTCGCCGTCCAGGTCGGCGAAGTGGATCTGGTCGGCGGCCACGCCGGTGCCCTGGGCGACCTGGCCGACCGGGGTCCAGCCGGGAGTGATCCCGCCCGTCCCGGTGAGGTCGCCGCCGTTGTTAACGTAGCCGTCGATCGCGCCGTCGTCCTTGATGACGAGGTAGTCGTCGTCGCCGTCCCGGTCGAGGTCGGCGAACCTGACGCGCGCGGGCGGGTATCCGGCGCCCAGGGCGATCCGCCCCATGTAGGCCCAGCCTCCGCCGCCGGGCATGTCGGTGCCGTTGTTGCGCCACGCCCGGATGCCGCCGATCTCGTCGAGCAGCAGCAGGTCGTCGTCGGCGTCGCCGTCGACGTCGGCGAGCCGGAGCAGCGCGGTGTCGGTGACGTGCGGGACGCCCTGCCCGATCGTGCCGCTCGGGATCCAGCCGTTCCGGTCGGTGCACACGGCCGCCGCGGCGGCGGACGCGGACGGCGCCGTCAGGCAGGCCGCGAGCGAGGCCGCCGCGGCCAGCACCGCGGCCGGGCGGCGGCGCAGGCGTTCGCGGACGGTTCTGCCGGGCGGGCGAGCGGAGAGGCTCTCTCCAGTTCGCATGGCGAGGCTTCCTTTCGGGGGGACGAAGCCGGTACCAGGGGTCGCCATGCTAGGCACTGCGATCAGCGAAATCTAGAAACTCCTGTTACAAGATCGTAGCCGCGATGGCCGCCTCGTCGCGGTGCCGGGCGTCGCCGGGCCTGAGCTGGGAGAGCTCGTTCACCAAGCTCGACGCTCTGCTCAAGGTCTGACGAGGCCGCCCGCACCCACCCCGCAAGGGCGACGCCGGACTCTGCGCTGCCGTGCTCAGGCCCTGCTGCGCGGCGTGCTGAGGGTGAGCGCCGCGGGGGTGAGTGCCGCGGTAAGGCTCCGGTGATCCGATTCGGGAAGTCCGCCCACGGCGTCGGCCAGGTCGGTGAGAAGGTCGGCGACGAGTTCTTCGGCCAGGGCGGACGGGTCGGCGGAAGGGCCGAGTTTGCTGCGGGCGGCCGCGGCGCGCGGCGGGGTGAGCCGTTCGACCGCGGCCGTCAGCAACCAGGCCGGCACCGCGCCGGACGGGGGAACAAAGGGGCGGGACCCGTTGTAGCGGACGTCCTCGGCGAAGTCGGGATGCTTCACCTTCAGCACGGGACGCGGCCCGCGTTCCCCTGCGCTCCAGGGCCGGTCGGGCTTCAGGACATAGCCCTCGGCCCGATTGCCGGGCAGCTCCGGGAGGCCTAGCGCACCGGGCACCAGCGTCGGGAAGTCCACCGGCAGCTCGCGTAGCTCATGGCGGGCTCCGCGCGCTACCAGCGGCACGCACTCCAGCCCCGTGCCGGAGGCCAGCCCGGCCAGCTCGGCACGGCTCATCCAGCGCAGCCCCGACGGCGTGCGAACGGCCCCGTCGAACGCCAGCCAGACGAGATCGGGGGCGTACCAGACGCCGGTCTGCACGGCCCCGACCTCCTCCACGACCGCCACCTCCGGGTGCGGATAACCGCCTCCCGCCAGTTCCCCGTAGAGGACGACCTCTCGTCCCGCGGTCCGTGCCGCCGCCGCGGCCGCCGTCGCCAGCACGGGCCAGATCCGCGCCAGCCCGAAGAACGCCGCGAAGCGCTCCTCGTCCAGCGGTCCCCGCCGCCCCGCGGCCCGCACCGTCCTGCCGTCGCTCACCAGCGCCAGATGCGCCCCGTGCACCTTCTCCTCCGCCACCCACGCCCCACCCGGCAGCGCCCCCTCCCCGAAACGCTGCGCGATCTTCGGATACCGCACGCTTCAGCCCCCGTCCGTCGGCCCACTGCTCGCCGCCCACCCTCACAGCACCCGCGGGCACGATCAATCCGTTTTCCGCCCTCCGCGGATGCCACGAGCTCGCGGTCGCGGGCAGCCCCCGGCACGGCTCGCCGTCGCGCGGTGGGACCGCTCGCGGGAGGGACGAGGGTCGGTGGGGGCTTCGGGATCGGGTCGTGCGTGCTCCCAGGGCCGGGATCGTCTGCGTCGGGCGGAGCCGACCGGCGGTCCGCGGCTGCGGCGGACCGCCGGTCGGGGGAATCGCGACGCGGGCGCTCAGCGGGCGGGGAGCAGGGAGAGCACCCTGTCATAGGTGCCGTCGGACACGGCGTAGCGGAGGGGCTGCACCTTTTCGACGAGGATCTCGTGCGCGTCCGGCCGGGTCCACAGGAGACTCATCGCCTCGGTGAGGAAGTCGTCCAGGGGCATCGCCGCCTCGACGTTCTCCTGGTTCATCAGCGTGGTGCGGACGGCGGGCGGTACCAGCTCGATCACCTGGACGGAGGTTCCGGCGAGCTGGACGCGCAGGGCCTCGCCGAAGGAGTGGACCGCGGCCTTGGTGGCGCTGTAGGTGGGGGTGAGGGGCAGCGGTACGAACGCCAGGCCCGAGCTGACGGTGAGGATCGCGGCCTGCTCGCGGGTCGCCAGGTGCGGCGCGAAGGCGTAGACCATCCGGATGGTCCCGAGGAGGTTCGCGGCGATGGTGTCCTCCGCGACCTTCAGGGACCGCCCGTCGAGCACGTCCTCGGGCAGCATGATGCCCGCGGCGTTGACGACGACGTCGAGGCCGGGGTGGGCGGCGAGGCGGACCGCGTCGTCGAGCAGGATCTCGGCCGATCCGGCCTGGATGAGCAGGGGCGGAAGCCCGCGCAGGTCGGCGAGCGCCGGGCTCGCGTACGGCGCGGCAGGGTCGGTGCCCGCGAGGTGGCCGCGCGCCCTGACGGACAGGGCGGAGGAGGTCGGCGCCGGATCGACCTGCGCCTTGTCCACGAGGCTCGACCCGCTCATGGTGAGGTCGGCCGAGGGGTTGGCATCGATCAGTACCCGCAGGGGTTCTCGGCACGGTCCGCCCGCATGAGCCGCGGGGACCGCCCGGTCCGCGGAGCGGGCCGGTCCCGGCCGATCGGCGACGGCCGCAAGCCGATTCCAAGCGTTCTGCAATGGCGGGAGGCAGAATCGACGTCATACGAAACACTGGAGGTTTCGATGAACGCCGCGCGCTTCACGGCGCTCCTGCTGGCCCTGACGGTGACGGCCACCGGATGCCAGGCCAAGGGGTATGCGAAGCCGATCGAGACGCCGAGCCGCACCGCCGTCCAGCGCTGACCGCGAGCGGGTGCCGGCCGGCTGGTGAACCCCGCAGCGCAGCCCCCTGACCGGACCGCTCTCGCGAACGATCCGGCTCTGATCTGCCTCCCGGTACGGGAACACGCTCCGGCGGGGCGCGGTGGACGGGACCCTCGTCTTGTCCTCAGGAGATGATCGGGGCGGGGGAGCTCGTGACGGGGAAGCTACCGGTCACGGTGATGACGTCGTTCTTCTTGATGGCGCCGAGGCAGCCGAGGGAGACGGCCGCGACGGTCAGGTTGGGGGAACCGGTGAGGGTGAGGATGCCCGTGCTGTTGTTGTAGGTGCCGTTGACCTGCCCGGTCTGGCTGCTCGCTCCGCCGGATCCGTCGATCTGCGTGACGCACAGTCCGCCCAGGGAGCTCGTCTTGAACGAGACACCGGTGACGGCGACCGCCCTGACGGGCGGGAACGGGGAGATGACATAGACCTCCCACGCGCCGAGGAACGTGTTCGGGGTCAGGGTGAAGGTGGGAGGCATGGTGCCGGTGCACCCGCTCGGCGTGACGGCCAGCCCGTCGACGACCGGGTCCGCCCCGCTCCCGGACGTGTGCAGGGTTCCGCCGGCATGAGTGGAGGAGCAATTGATGGTGAGGCCGTTGGTGACGTCCTGAATGGTGAGGTTGGCGGAGGAGGCCGTGACCGGGCCGGCACCCGTCGCGGTCCAGGCGGTGACGCTGGTGCTTATCGGAAGGAAGTTCCCGATCGCCATGGCGGGGGAGCCCACGGCGAGTGCCATGGAGCCGGCGGTGGCGGTCGAAAGGGCGAATCTGCGCAGCATGAAGTGACCCTTCCTGCGGGGTGGGACGGCGATCGGGCCCGTAGCGCACGGTGATCGAAGAGAACCAACGAGAAATCGATCACTTTCGTCGAGTTTATATATGCGGTCCGTGGCCGACAACGGATCCGTGCGGCGAGACATGGCCACCGCGGAACTCTGTGTGCGGATGAGTAAGCAGCGGCGCTCTCTCATACCGCCCGTGATGGTTCCCGAATTTTCTCAGGGAACAAAGGTGAACCGCGGGAAATAGGGTGGACCCGGGGTTCTACGGGTGCGGGAGGGTGGCCGCAGGAAGTGCTGAGGGCCTGGACGAGGGGGAGGACCCAGCCGTCGCCGTGGTACCGGGATTCCTCGAGCGCGGCGTCGATGGCGGCGACAATGAGTGCATTGTCCAGAATGCCGGTCTTATTCCATTCTGTAAGGCGCTGGGAAATGGGCGTACGGGCGAGTCAGGGCGTCGCGGGAGATGCCAGAAGCCGGTCCCCTCGCCCTCACCGCCCGCCGGTTCGCGTCCCTGGCCGCCCGTGTCAGGTCCGCCCGCCTGCACTGACCCCCGAGTCGGGAGGCGCCCGCCCTCCCGGCTTCTCCGACGCCGCACCGCGAAGCCTCCGGCCCCTTCGCCGTAGCGGCGACGTCATGATCGTCAGTCCGGTTACAGTGCTCTCCTGGTGGTCCGGGTGGCTTCGGGAGGGGCGCGGGTGCGGGTGAAGCGGGTGCTGGGTCTGCTGTTGGTGGCATCGGTCGGGCTTGTGTTTCTCGTGTTGTATGTCCCGGCGCCGTCGCCCCGGCCGGTCGAGGTGGGAGCGTCGGGGTGCCCGGAGCGGCCGTACACCGCGCGGGGAGCGTCGGGGCTCTACGACATCGTGGCGTGGAGCCCGGGGTACACACGGGATCTCGTGCGGGACGGGGCCGTGGAGGCGGTGCTCTGCACGTCGGCGTTCGCGGCCTGGCCGGATCCGCTGCGGATCACCCGCGGCGTGCCCGAACTGGAGCGCGCCCTGGACCATCTGCCGCACAGCGAACCGTTCCGCTCCGCCCTCTTGCCCGGCTTTCCCGAAACCAACCTCGTCCTGACCTATCCGGACGGCGAGCGCGCCGTGCTGTCGTTCGACTTCAACTTGGGCGAGGTCGCCGCGGACGGCGCGGTGCGCGCCGGCGCCTCGGCCCTGACCCGCCTGTTCGCCCGGCTGTGGCGGACCGAGCACGCCGCCGCAGACCCCGCCGACGTCGAGCCGCCCCCATGTCCCGTCATGGACCACCTGATGGCTCCGTTCGCCGGAGCCCTCGTGCCCGGCATCGTCCGCGGCATCTGGCGTGACAAGGGCCCCGTCCTGCCCCTCCCTCCCGCCGTGGTCCGCGCCTGCCGCTACGTCCCCGACGGCGACCGCCTGGTCCTGCGCGCCACCCTCGACGTCCGCACCGACCTCCCGGCCCTCGCCGCCGCCCACAGGGAAGGCCTGCGCGGAGCACCCCGCCGCTGCCTCAACTCCTCAGCCCGCAAGCCCCCCGCCACCGTCGACGTCATCCTCTTCACCGACCCGACCTCCCGCACCGCCACCTCGACGATCCTCCACCTCCCCTGCCCGACCCCGGTCCTCCACTACCCCTCCGGCAGCCCCCCGTCGCCACCCCTCACCACCCTCCTCTCCCGGCTCCCCACCTGACCTCCGACGACGCCCGGACGGCGTCCTCGCCGCCTTCGCCCGACACCACGACCGCCTTACTGCGTGAAGTCCGCGGGTCGGTTCGGCGGGAAGGAAGCGGAGGCCGCGCTGCCGGGAGTGCTCGGGTCTCTCGCTACGGCAGGCCTGCCTTGTCGAGGAAGCCTTGGAGGGCCGACTTGCGTTTGTGGCGGAGGCGGAGGGCGACGAGTTCGCGGGTGAAGGCTGCGAGACCGTCGGAGCGTTCGGCCAGGAGGTGGGCCTCGGCGAGGAGGTCGGCGGCGTGGGAGTAGCGCCATTTGCCCGTGCCGGAGATGGTGGTCTCCGCGGCGTCGAGGAGGACGGGGATCGCGTCGGCGGGGTGGGTCTCGGCACGGCTTCTGGCGGCCGCGAGGAGGGCCGATCCGGACATGCCGTGGTCGAGGGCGGCGCGCCAGGCGGCTTCGGCCTCGCCTTCCAGGAGCAGGATCTCGATGAGCGTCGTGTGTCCGGAGCCGCCCGAGCGGCTGAGCAGCTCGGGGACGAGGGACAGCGCCCGCACCCGCCAGCGCGGCCAATGGTCGCCCGCGGCCTCGACGACCGCCTTGTACGTCGTGTCCATGGGCAGGTCGGTGAAGACCGGCCAGAGCAGCTCCACCGCGCCCCTGCGGTCTCCCGCCCGGACATGGCATCGCGCGGCCAGCTCGCGCAGTCCCCTCAGGTCGCGCCACACGGTCCAGTCCCGGTGGGGGCCGGGGTCCTTGAAGCGCTCCAGGTGGCCGCGGATCCAGCCGATCGCGTCGGCGTCCCTGCCTTCGGCCGCCAGCGCCTCGGCGATCCGCACGATCTCCGCGAGGACGGGTTCGCGGTCGCCCAGCAGGGCGATCAGCCCGTCGGCGCCGCCGTCGTGCTCGGCGAGGTGCGTCCGGAGCCTCGCCAAGGTCTCCGAGTCGAGCTCCAGCTCCTCGTCGGACTCCTGACGCGCCATCGCCCGTTCGACCCGGACCCGGTAGCGGGCCATCCCCTCGGGGCCGAGAGCGTCGGCGTAGGCGGGCAGGGCGTCGGCGAACAGCGCGTCCGCCTGGTCCACCATGCGGTCGGCGAGGGCGACCGGGTCGGGATGGCCGGCGGCGCACGCGGTCTTGTGGACCTCCCTCGTCTCGGCCAGCATCGTCTGGATGAGGTGCTCGGAATCCGAGACGTGCGGGACGAGCGCGTCGATCGCGTACTCGGTCAGCTCGATCGCGACCGGCGCGAGTCCTCCGGCGGTCAGCGCGGCCAGCTCTTCGAGGACCTCCTCGAACCGGGCGAGGGCCGGGTCGCCGTCCGCGTAGGTCGAGTACTCGTAGCGCGGCGCGGTGAGGACGCCCATCGGGACGGCCAGGCGATGGCGCAGCCGTTCGACGTCAACGACCGCGCCCGGGTCGGCGCCCGCCGCGACCTCCAGTCTCGTGCGCAGCACCGGGTCCGCCGCGGCGGCCTTCATCAGCTCCGCGGCCAGCCACTCCGGGTCCTGGGCGGCCAGGAAGTCGCGCAGACGGGCGTCGGTGATCTTCTCGGGCGCGTCCGGGAGGGGCAGCGGCCCGTCCTGCGCCAGCCAGGCCAGGGCGGTCGCGACGCCGTGCTTGCACAGGCCGCCGTCGTCGCCCATCGGGCAGGTGCACAGTGTTGACAGCCCGTCGGCCTGAAGGGCCACCCGCACTTCGTAGGGTTTCGTGCCGTTCACCCTGGCGGTCGTGCCGGTCGCGGTCACCGAGAGGTTCCCGACCTTGCCGCGGGCGAAGTAGACCCTTCCCCGGCTGAAGGTCCGCTCGCCGGCCCTGGCCCGAATCCACTCTTCGGTCACCCGCGCACGCGCCATGGCAACCCATGCTGCCGCAGCTCCCACGAAACCGCCGGAACAATACGAAAATCCCGAAACGACGGACGTGTCGACGGCCAGCGCGAAGCGGTCGGCGGCGAAGGGAGGCGCCTGCGCGGAACACCCCGCCGCTGCCTCTACCTCCGGCCCTCAAACGCCCCTTCCGCCGCCACACCCCCGCGACCTCAAGGTGGCCGTGCCGCGCGCCTGACCCGCCCGGCCCGACCGGGTCAAGGCGGCGGTGAAGCGGACTTCGGGCCGTGGACGTCGGGGCGAAGGCGGGTCGGACGGTTTCGATCACGCGGGTGCGGGTGGCTTAGCCGTAGGCGTGCAGGAGGGTGCCGACGGGGCCGAAGCGGGAGACGAGCGGCCCGATCGGGACGGGGAAAGGCGGATATCGTGGGGCGCCCCCCGGGGGAGATGCCCCGGCCAGAGCGCCGTCCAGGAGGACCACCGTGACCGGATCCGATCGGGTCTCCAGGCTCTCCAGGCCGTGGTCGCTGTGCGCGCTCGCGCTTGTCGTCGGCCTTGCGGGCGGGGCGCTGACGTCCTTCGGGCAGAGCGTGCTCACCGGCGGCTGGCACGCGCTGGTGAATTCGGCCGCTCCGTGGGTGATGGTCGCCTTTCTTGTCGGTTCGTGTGCCCGGGGGCGCTGGCGCGGCGCCGTCGTGGCGGGCCTCCTGTCACAAGCCGGCCTGGTCGCGGGGTACTACGTCACCTCGGAGCTGCGCGGCTACGCCGCCGGCACGACGTCCGTGCTGATCTGGATCGCGGCGGGCACGATCGCGGGACCGGTGTACGCCGCCGCCGGGTCGCTGCTCGCCGACGGACGGCGCCGCATCCGCGCGACGGCGGCGGGCGTCACGGGCTCGGTCTGGATCATGGAGGGGCTGAACTTCCTGTCACTCGCGTCGGACGCGAACTCCAACAGCGGCCCGGGCAGAACCGCCGCCTGGTGCTATCTCCTGATCGGCGTCCTGCTCCCCGTGGCCCTCGCCCGCTCAGCGCGCGATCGGGCCTACGCCCTGCCCGCACTTCTCTGCGGCGCGGCCGCCGCCACCGCCGCAGCCGTCCTCATCAACAGGGCCTTCCTTCTCTGATGACGCCCGCCCCGAAGCCGCTCGCAGCTCCCGCCGGGGAGACAGGGCGCTCCGAGGTCTGTTCAGTCAAGGCGGAAGGCGTTGACCAGTGTGTGAGGCGGTGGGGAGCGACGCCGAGGCGAGGAGGGTCGGTTTCCCGGCGCTGGGGGAGGCGGGCTCCGGGTGGCGGATCGGGCTCCCCGGGGGCGCTTGAAGGTGAGGGTGACGGCCGTGGGCCGCGCACCGACGCCTACGGCCGCAGCAGGACACCGGCGGAACGGGCCGCCTGGGACCTCGCCGCAGATCTCCTCCGCCACGGCCGTCGCGACCTCCACCGCGAAGCGGATGCGCCCGTCGAGGGAGCCGCCGTAGCGGCCGTTCGCCGTTGCCCGCCGGGAACCGGTGCGGAAGGTGGTCCGTTGCGGGGAGGCATCTGGCGCCTGGTCCGTTTTCGTGCGAGTCCGGGTGTTCCGGGACCTTCGCCGTCGCGTGGGCCGTGCCGGGGGAGGGGTCAGGGCTGTGCGGGGCTGCGGCGTTTGCGGGGGGTGGCGGAGCGGGGCGGCTGGGCGCGCATGTGGTCGCGTACGCGGGTCATGATGTCGCCGAGGTGGGTGACGTCGTCGTTGGTGAGCGGGTCGAACAGCAGGGTGCGTGAGAGTCGGACGTGGCCGGGCAGGACGGTCTGGAACAGGGTGCGGCCGGTGTCGGTGAGGGTGACGAGGGTGGCGCGGTCGTCGTCGGGGGAGGGGCCGCGGGTGATGAGGCCGGCTTTCTCCAGTAGGCCGGCCTGGTAGGTGAGGCCGCTGCGGCTGTAGACGACGCCGTCGGCGAGCTGGGTCATGGTGAGCGGGCCGGGGGCGTGGTACAGGCGTGCGATGAGCTGGAACTGGACGTAGGTGATGCCGCCTTCGGCGCGCAGCTGCTGTTCGACGGAGTGCTGGAGGAGGCCGACGGCTTCCAGCAGCACGAAGTAGGCCTCCAGTTGGCGAGGTTCGAGCGGCGGGACGTCGCCGTCGGTTTCGTCGGCGGTCGTGGCGTCGTGGTCGTTCATGCTCGCACTGTACATGCTTCGAACTCGAAGCACTGTGACGATCATCACCGGGCTCGGGGTGGTGCTTCATATTCGAAGCAAGTTAGGTTCTCTCTCATGCTTCAAATTCGAAGCAACCACGGAGGAGAGATCATGAAGGCAGTGCGGTACCACGCCCACGGCGGCGGCGACGTCCTGGTCCATGAGGAGGCGGCCCGTCCCGTCCCCGCGAAGGGGCAGGTGCTGGTGCAGGTCGCGGGGACCTCGTTCAACCCTGTGGACGTCGCGATCCGCGCGGGCTTCCTGCAGCAGGTCTTCCCCCTCACCTTCCCGCACGTGCCCGGGATCGACGTCGCCGGGACCGTCGCCGAAGTCGGGGCGGAGGTCATCGGCTGGAAGATCGGTGACGCGGTGGTGGCGTTCCTGCCGATGAACGCCGACGGGGCCGCCGCGCAGTTCGTCGCGGTTCCGGCCGAGCTCCTGGCGGCCGCCCCTGGCACGGTGGACCTGGCCGACGCCGCCGCGCTGCCCGCAGTCGGGCTGACGGCCTGGCAGTCGCTGTTCGAGCACGCGGAGCTGGCCGCCGGGCAGAGCGTGCTGGTCAACGGTGCGGGCGGCGCCGTCGGCGGGTACGCCGTGCAGCTCGCCGCGAAGGCGGGAGCGAAGGTGACGGCGACGGCGAGCAAGCGCAGCGCCGACCGGGTGGGCGGGTTCGGCGCGCACCGGGTCGTCGACCACACCGCCGTCCCGCTGACCCGGGCGGTCGCCGGGGACCGGTTCGACGTGGTGCTGAACCTGGTGGACACCTCACCGGAGGAGACCGCCGACCTGGTCGGCCTGGTCGCCGACGGCGGAGTCTTCGTCAGCACCACCACCCCCGGTTCGGACGATCCGGCACGAGGGGTGCGGGCGGTGCGGGTGTTCGCCCGCAGCGATTCCGCCCGGCTCGCAGAGCTGGTCGCCCTCGTCGACGCCGGCGAACTGCGGATCGACGTGGCGGCCCGGCGTCCCCTGGCCGACCTGGCCCTCGTCCACGCCGAGGCCGCCGCCGGAATGCTGCCCGGCAAGACCGTCCTCGTCCCCTGACCCCGCCCTTTCCCGCACGGCCCTTCGCATCAAGGAGAACCTCCATGTCCTTCGCCCTCGACCCGCAGGTCGCCGAAGCCCTCGCCCCCGGCGCCGCCGCCATGGCTGACCCGCCGCCGGCCCACATCGAAGTCGGCCGGCTCGACCTCTTCCGCGACGAGGACCTCACCTACGCCCTGCGCCTGTCCCAGGCCGGCGTGCCGGTCGAGTTCCACCTCCACCCCGGCGTCCCCCACGAGTTCGAAGGCATCGCCCACGCCTCCGACATCGCCCGCCGCGTCATGGCCGACCGGATCCGCGTCCTCTCCGCCTTGTGACCCACCGCCGCGCCGGGACCGGCGCCCGACGGACTTTCGACCTGTGAAGGAACCTGTGAAATGACGACCGCGTTCGACCCCTTCGACCTGTCCGGCCTCCCCCTCGCGAACCGGATCGCGATGGCCCCGATGACCCGCAGCCGCGCCCACGGGCCGAGCGGCAGCCCCACCGACCTGACCGCCCGTTACTACGCCCAGCGCGCCACCGCCGGGCTGATCATCACCGAGGGGATCCAGCCGTCGGCGGTCGGCCAGGGCTACCCGAACACTCCCGGCCTGCACACCGAGCAGCAGATCGCGGCCTGGCGGACGGTGACCGACGCCGTCCACGCGGAAGGCGGTGTGATCTTCGCGCAGCTCATGCACACCGGCCGGGTCGGCCACCCCAGCCTTCTGCCCGACGGCCTCACCCCGGTCGGCGCCTCCCCGGTCGCCGCCGCAGGCCAGGTCTACACCGCCGACGGCCCGCGGGACTTCGTCACCCCACGCGAGCTCACCGACACCGAGATCACCGCGACCATCGCCGACTTCGCCGCCGCCGCCCGAAGCGCCGTCGCCGCCGGGTTCGACGGGGCCGAGGTGCACGGCGCCAACGGCTACCTGCTGCACCAGTTCCTGTCCACCAACGCCAACCGGCGCACCGACCGCTGGGGCGGAAGCTCCGCCAACCGGATCCGCCTGACGGTCGAGACCACCCTCGCGGTCGCCGACGCCATCGGGGCGCACCGCACCGGCCTGCGCATCTCCCCGGCGAACGCCTTCAACGACATCACCGAAGACGACCACCGAAGCACCTACCAGGCGCTCATCGACGCGCTCGACCCGTCCGGCCTCGCCTACCTGCACATCTCCGAAGCAGGCGACCGCGACCTCACCCTGGAGCTGCGCAAGCGCTGGAACGGCGCCCTCATCCTCAACCCCCACACCCCCGGGACGATCACCGGCCCCGACCAGCTCGCCCTGATCACCGACGGCACCACCGACCTGATCAGCTTCGGCGGCCTGTTCCTGGCCAATCCCGACCTGCCCGCCCGCCTCGCCGCGGGCGGTCCCTACACGGCCCCCGACCCCGCCACCTTCTACGGCGGCGACCACCGCGGCTACACCGACTACCCCGCCCTCACCGCCTGACCTGCCCGCACCACCACGTCCGCGGCCCTCGCCGGACCCCCGGCGAGGGCCGGGCCATCCCGGTCGCACTCGCAAAGGCCCCGCCGCGGCGCGAAGCACACCGCCCGCACGAGCAGGCAACTGAGAAATGCGTCCATCTCGCGCTGCTGGGACCCGACCCGACCGGCACGGGTCAGGCCCACTGGGGACGACGCTGAAAAGCAGCCCCGGGCGCTTTCGACCTCGCCTTCGACGGCCGCCTCACCCGCAACGATCACTGAACAGCAACAACGACCTTCCCACCGTTCGCCGAACAGACCTGGGTGGGGGCGCGGGAGAGTCTGCCTCCGGCTTGATACATGCCGATAAGGGAATATCATGGGGCCCATGGCACGAGCAGCGACGACGTCGGACGTCTTCAACGCGATCGCCGAGCCGCAGCGCCGGGAGATCCTGGTACTGCTGCGCTCGGGTGAGCGGCCGGTGACCGAGCTGGCCAGGGAACTGGGAATGACCCAGCCGGGTGCGTCCAAGCACCTGCGGGTGCTCCGGGAAGTGGGGCTGGTTCGGGACCGCAAGGCGGGCAAGCAGCGCCTGTACGGCCTTGACGCCCGGGGGCTGCGGCCGGTCCACGAGTGGACCGGCGGGTTCGAGCGGTTCTGGCACGAGAGCTTCGACCGGCTGGACGCGTACGTGCAGGACCTGAAGCAGGCAAGGCAGGAGGATGGCTGATGAGCGAGATGGGACGGGGAGCGTCCGCGACGGCCGACCGCGAGGTCGTGATCTCCAGGGTCATCGACGCCCCGCGAGAACTGGTGTTCGAGGCGTTCACCGAAGTCCGGCACCTGTCGCGGTGGTGGGGACCGGAGGGGTTCACCACCACCACCCGGGCGTTCGAGTTCCGCGTCGGCGGGGAGTGGGACTTCGTGATGCACGGACCGGACGGGACGGACTACCAGGAATGGATCACCTGGCGGGAGATCGCCCCGCCGGAGCGGATCGCGCTGCTGCACGGTGAGTCCCGCGACGACCCGAACGCCTTCGAGTCGATCCTGACGTTCACGCCCGACGGCACGGCGACCCGCATCGAGATGCGCACGGTGTTCCCCACCAGGGAGCTGCGCGACGAGGCGGTCGAGAAGTACCACGCGATCGAGGGCGGCCGGCAGACCTTGGGCAACCTGGCCGCCTACGTCACCGAGATCGTTCGGAAGGGAGCGGAGGGCTGATCCGATGATTCTGCGTCCGGCCGTCGGTCTCCTCGCGCACCGGCGATCGAATCCGACCGAGCGTCCGCGCGACCTTTTGCCCAGGCACGACCACTAGATGGAGTTCACGGTGTCGAATACCACCTGCCATATGTCGATCTCGCTGGACGGCTTCGTCGCCGGACCTGACCAGAGCCGTGAGGCCCCCCTGGGAAAGCGGGGGCAGGAGTTGCACGGCTGGCACATCGGCGACCCGCGGGCAAACGACGCGGACAAGATCGCGAACGAGTGGCTGATGCGCCCGAGGGGCGCCTACGTCATGGGCCGCAACATGTTCGGCCCGGTCCGCGAAGACTGGGACGAGGACTGGTCGGGCTGGTGGGGTGCCGAACCGCCCTATCACGCGCCGGTGTTCGTACTGACCCACCATCCCCGTGATCCGATCCCGATGGAAGGGGGGACGACGTTCTACTTCGTGACCGACGGCTTCGACGCCGCGTACTCCGCTGCGTGTCAGGCCGCAGGCGGCAAGGGCGTGGACATCGCCGGTGGTGCCTCGGCCGTCCGGCAGGCACTGGCAGCCGGGGTGATCGACGAACTCACCCTCGACATCGCGCCCGTTCTGCTCGGCTCCGGCGAGCGGATCTTCGACGGGATCGACTTCGACTTCGAGCCCGTCGAGGTGCTCCACTCCCCACTGACCACCCACATCCGCTACCGCCGCACCACCTGACCGTCGGACCCGCCACCGCGCCGCGCAGCAGCCCGGTCGTTCGATCTAGGCGTTCGCCTCCCCGCCTGCGTGTAGTGGTCAGGGCAGAGGCCGAACGGCTCGGCTCGACCCGGCTGGAGAACCTCGACCGGAAGGCCGATCGGTCGCGCGTGCACCTGGCGTTCACGTCGGCCGGAGCCGACCGGCGGTCCGCGTCCGCGCGGATCGCCGCTCACCCCTCTGCACCAGGAAGAAAAGCATGTGGGCGGCATGAACGGACGTCCGTCCGAAGCCTCACCCGTGGTCGCGCCTCGCCGACGGGGACCGGAGCCCCTCGCGGGGCCCGCCGCAAACGCCTAGTGCTGTTCGTCGCCGCCGTCGGCGAAGAGTTCGCTGCCGGTGACGAAGCTGCTCTGGTCGGAGGCGAGGAACAGCACCGCGTTGGCGACTTCCTCGGGCCGTCCCGGGCGGCCGAGCGGCACGGAGTCGCCCAGCTGGCGGACGAGTGCGTCGGCCGAGGCCTCGTCCGGAGCCAGCCCGCGTAGCCCCTCGGTCTCGATCGGGCCCGGCACGATCGTGTTCACGCGGATGCCCCGGTCGGCCAGTTCCACCGCCCAGGTACGGGCGAACGACCGGATCGCGGCCTTGCTCGCGGCGTAGACGCCGAACGCCGCCGTGCCGCTGGTGGCCGCGGTCGAACCGGCCAGGATGACCGACGCCCCCGGGTTGAGCAGCGCAAGGGACTTCTGCACGGTGAACAGCGTGCCGCGCACGTTGATCGAGAACGTCTCGTCGAAGTGCTCGGGGGTGACGTCGGGCAGAGCGGCGAACGACCCGCCGCCGGCATTGGCGAACAACACGTCGAGGCCGCGTCCGTGCCGGCGGATCTGCGCGAAGATCTCCTCGAGGTCCTCGGCGCGGGATACGTCCCCGCGCACTCCCCGGCCGTTGCCGCCCAGCGTCTTGACCGTCGCGTCGAGCTCGGCCTGGCGGCGGCCGGTGACGAAGACGAACGCGCCCTCGTCGGCGAACCGCTGTGCCGTCGCCCGGCCGATTCCCGAGGTGCCGCCGGTGACCAGGGCGATCTTGTCGTCCAGTTGACCCATGATGATGCTCCTGTCGACTGTCTCAGCCCTGCGTGGACCGCAGGACTTTGGTCCGTAGCCGGCTCGCGGTGGATCTGTGCGGCGTCGCATGGCGGGACAACGGTCTGGGACCGCAGCGTGCGCTCGTCGCCGGGACGTTCCCGCCGACGGACCCGGCCTTGCACGACGGCGTCTCCTACGTCCGCGTCCTCGGCCTCACCACCCGGGGCCCTACCCTCCAGATCGCCAACCCGATCTACCGGGAGGTCATCCTGCGGGTGCTCGGCGCGCAGGTGGAGAGCATGGGCTAGCTCAAGGAGCCGAACGGCGGCCGCACCGGTCCGTCGTCAGCGGGGAAGGCCTGACCAGACCCAGCGGAGGAGGAGCGGGACGGCGTACGGCACGAAGGACGTCGGGAAGAGGGAGCCCAGGAGCCCGATCGTCGTCGCCGCCCGGATCTCGCCGCCCTCGTGACCAATGGGTCGAACCCGCCCGTCGCCCACCGGGGCTCGTCGCTCTGGTCCTCGCCCCCGTGGGACGACGGCCACGCGGCTCCGGTGGCCCTGCGCCTAGGCTCTGACGTGGGGTGTGCCGGGGCGGTCGTAGACTCGGTGGCACGATGCGCATGATTCGGAGGGCGGGGTCGCACGGGCTGGTGATCCGCAAGTCGCGGTTCGTCTGCACGCTGGCCCGGGTGCGTACCGAGGCCGAGGTGGCGGAGTTCCTGAGCGGTCATCGGCGTGCGCATCGTGACGCCTCTCATAACTGCACGGCCTATGTGCTCGGTGAGCGGGGCGAGATCACCAGGAGCAGCGATGACGGGGAGCCAGCCGGGACGGCGGGGATCCCGATGCTGGAGGTGCTGGTGCGGCGGGGGTTGACCGACACGGTCGCCGTGGTGACGCGGTATTTCGGCGGGGTGAAGCTGGGTACGGGCGGTCTGGTGCGCGCCTACGGGGAGGCGGTCGCGGCGGCGGTGGACGCGGTCGGGGTGGTGGAGCTGTGCCCGGTGGTGACGGTCACGGTGCGGGTGGAGCACGCGCTGGCGGGCCGCTTTCTGGGTGATCTGCATGGTCGGGGTCATCAGCCGGGCGAGGTGCGCTACGGCGTCGGCGTGGAGGCCGAGGTGGCGGTGCCGGTCGAGGACCTGGACGGGTTCGAGGCGTGGGTCGCCGGGGTCACGGCGGGCAGGGCGTCGATGGAACGCGGCGCCACGGGCTACGTGGAGATCCCCGTCACCGACTGAGGCGGGGGCGTTTCGGCTGCTCGACCGTCCGGAGACCACCGGGACGCGGAGGGCGAGCCATCCGGTGAGCAGCGCGGCGCCGGCCCCGTCGATCGGATCGTGGGACGCGGCGTTCGGCCTCGGTGTGATCGCGCGACTTCCCGCACGCGCCCCTACCGGGAGAGGATGGGGCGACGGCCGGACTTCTGGGAGGCGTGAGTGCGGACGGGGCTGGAGATCGCCGGGCGTTACCGGGTGGAGGAGAAGCTGGGGCAGGGCGCGTTCGGCGAGGTGTGGACGGCCGAGGACCTGCTCAGGGAGCGGCGGGTGGCCGTCAAGTTCCTGCACCGGCATGTGGCGGATTCCGAACCGCTGTGGTTGAGCAAGTTCCGGCAGGAGGCGCGGATAGCCGTCCGGCTGAACCACCCGGGGGTCACGTCGGTCGAGGACTTCGGCGAGTACGACGGGCAGTGGCACCTCGTCATGGAACTCCTCGACGGCAGGGATCTCGGCCGTGAGATCGCAGGGCATCCGCAGGGCCTGGAGCCCGGCCGGGCGGTGCGGCTGGTCGAGCAGGTGGTGCGCGCCCTGCGCGCCGCCCACGAGCACGGGATCGTGCACCGCGACCTCAAACCGGGCAACCTCATGCTCCTGGCGGGCGACCGGATCAAGATCTGCGACTTCGGCATCGCCCACATCGCCGAGGCGACCGCGAGCCACAGCATCGACGGCCGCCAGGTCGGCACACCCGCCTACATGGCTCCCGAACAGTGGCTGGGGCAGCCCGTCGACCACCGCACGGACCTCTACGCGGTCGGTGCCATCCTGCACACCCTCCTCACCGGCGCCCCTCCCTTCCCCGGCCCCACCGTCACCGCCTTCATGGGCCAGCACCTCACTCTCCCCCCACCGCCCGTCACCCACTCCGACATCCCCGCCCGCCTCTCCGACCTCATCCAGAACCTCCTCCACAAGGACCCCGCCGATCGCCCCGACCACACCTTTGTGCTCAACGCCCTGGCCGCTTCGGCCGAGCCCGCGGATCCATCCGCGGCGGATCGCCCACCGGCCGGCGGCATCGAGGCCGCCCGCTACTGGTTCGTCAAGACCATCGAGACGGAGGACGAGGACCAGGCGCCGAGGGCGATGCTGAACCTGGGGCTGCTGGAGTGGGGACAGGAGAACCACGAGGCGGTGCGTTCGTGGCTGGCGAGGGCGGCGGATTCGGGGCACTCCTACGCGGCTCCGTTGGCGATGCACAACCTGGCCATCCTGGAGCGCGACCACGGCGGAGACACGGAAGTGGCCCGCTCCTGGTTCGTCAAGGCGATCGAGACCGAGGACGAGGACCAGGCGCCGAGGGCGATGCTGAACCTGGCAATGTTCGAGTGGGGGCAGGGAGATCTGGGAGCGACGCGCTCGTGGCTCCTGAAGGCCGCGGACTCCGGGCACTCCTACGCGGCTCCGTTGGCGATGCACAACCTGGCCATCCTGGAGCGCGACCACAGAAGCACGGATTAGCGGCCCGGCACGGTCGTGCGCGGCCTCCAGCCGGTACCTCACGGTCGCCGTAGGCGCGGCGCTCCGGCGGTCACGCCGACCACGGCCGGGCCGCAGGCATCCGTGTTCGATTCCGCGGGCCGGATCGACTCACGACCGGTTCGGACGCGAACTACGGCATCAGATCACCTGGCTTCCCGGATCCCAGGAGACCAGGATCCGGGCCTTGTCCGATCACCGACCGGGCGCTAATTTTCGAGAGTCAGATTCCTGTTATCGTTCCCGGGAGTGGGCATGCCGCAGCCGGTCGTGACCTTGCACCAGGACGTGGTGGCCGAGTTGACGGGGCCGGGAGGCGACTTCGAACTCGAACAGGTGACGGTCGGCGGGCTGGAGTTCCGCGCTTTCAAGCGGGCGCCCGCGAACCTCGGGGACTTCTTCGCCGAGGCGGGGTCCGCCTTCGGGGAGCGCGTCCTCCTCGTCCAGGAAGGGCGCGAGCACACGATCGGAGAGCTGCTCGGCGCGGCCCGGAGGCTGGCCGCGTCGCTGCGGGACGAGTTCGCCGTCGCCGCGGGGGACCGGGTCGGCATCGTCATGCGCAACCGGCCCGAGTACCTGGTCTCCCTGTTCGCGGTGGCCCGCGCCGGCGCCGTCGCCGTGCTGTTCAACAGCCGCGGCTCGGCCGCCGAACTCCGCGCCGCGACCGACGACGTCCCGTGCTCGGTCGTCATCGCCGACGAGCCCAGGGCGGGGAGGCTCGCCGAAGGAGGCTGCGCCGTGCCGGTCGTCGTGGTGCGCGAGTCCGGTGGGCCCGGTGGGCCGCTCGATTACGCGGCGCTCGCCGGGACGGACCGCCGCGAGGCCGAGCCCGTGCCCGTCGACCGGGATGCTCCGGCCTGGATCCTGTTCACCTCCGGCACCTCCGGAAGGGCCAAGGGCGCGGTTCTCACGCAGCGCAACGTCGGCAACATGATCGCGAACATGAGGTTTCTGAAGGAATCGGGCATCGAGCTCAACTCGCGCCTCCACGGGGTACCCGCCGACGTCCTCAGGAAGCACCTTCCCCCGCCGGTGTCCCTCCTGGTGTATCCGCTCTTCCACGTCTCCGGGCTGAGCGTCCTGATGACGGCCCTGCTGAACGGCGGCAGGACCGTCGGCCTGCGCCGCTGGGATCCGGTCGAGGCGGGCCGACTGATGATCGCGCACAGGGTGACCCTGCTGTCCGCCCCGCCGCTCGCCCTGCACGACCTGCTCTCCCTGCCCGACGCGGCCGAGGTGCTGGGCGGCCTCGTCCAGATCGGCGCGGGCGGGCAGGCCACCCCGCCCGGCCTGGCCCGACGGATGAGCGAGAGCGCGCCGGACGCCGCGCAGGGCGGCGGCTGGGGGATGACCGAGACCGTCGCGACGGTGTGCAGCATCGCGGGGCCGCTGGTCCAGGCGCGCCCGGGGGCCGCCGGCCGCGTCATCCCGATCATGGACGTGCGCGCGGTGAACGAGGAGGGCCTGGTCCTGTCTTCGGGCGGCACCGGAGAACTCGAAGTGCGCGGGGTCCTGGTCATGAGCGGCTACTGGGGCCTGCCCGAGGCGACGAAGGCGGCGTTCGACGGCGAGTGGTACCGCACCGGAGACCTCGGGCACGTCGACGCCGAGGGCTTCGTCCACGTGATCGACCGGATCACCGACATGGTGATCAGCGGCGGCGAGAACATCTACTGCGCCGAGGTGGAGAAGGTGCTGTCTCTCGTGGACGATTTCGTCGAGGTCGCCGTGTTCGGCGTCCCGGATCTTCGGCTGGGCGAGCGGACCATCGCGGCGATCCGCCCGCGTGCGGGCGCACCGACCTCCCAGGAGGAGGTCAAGGCCCTCGTGGGCGAGGCACTCGCCGACTACAAGGTGCCCAGCGAGGTCGTCTTCCTCGCGGAGCCCTTCCCCCGCACCGCTACGGGCAAGGTGCTGAAGGCGGAACTCCGCGCGGCGTTCCTGACCGGCGCGACCTGACCTCCAGGCGGTGCGAGCGCGCTAGCCGGGCCTGCCGGATTCGGGGAGCATGTCGATGTAGACGTCGGCGATGCGGTAGATCTCGGCGTAGCTGCCGTCGTGATAGGCGGCGTTGACCAGCTGGCTGGAGATGATCGACCAGAGCATGATCGCGGTGTCCTGGGTGGTGGGGGTGCCCAGGACGTCCATGTCCCGCGCGAGGAGGCGCTGGGCGTTGCCGGCGATGGCCGTGCGGATCGGATCCACTTCCACGTCGTTGCTGCTGTAGAGCAGCATCAGCAGCTTGAAGAAGCGGGGCTGTCGCTCGAAGGCGCCGATGACCGCGTGCACCCGGGCGCGGATGCGGTCCTTGGCGGCGCTGGACGCCGGGGCGATCTGATCGGCGCTGATGTTCGCCAGCCAGTCCTGGAGGACGACGGCGTAGAGATGGTCCTTGGAGACGAAGTAGCGGTAGAGCGTGCCCTGTGCGACCCCGGCCCGCTGGGCGACCTCGCTGATGCGGATCTGCTCGTAGTCCTGGTCGGACAACGCCGACAGGGCCGCGTCGAGGATCCGCCGCCTGCGCTTCAGCTTGTAGGCGGGCATCTCCTCGGTGTCCATCGAGTGCCGCTGAGGCGCCGCCGCCATGTCCTCCACGACTCCCCTCCCACCGGGTTCCCCGGGCCCCGAAGTGAAAATGATAGTCCCATTCCGGATCACCTCCAGGACCGTGTGAAGGGCGTCGCGCGGCCTTCCTGATCCTCTCGGCCCGACAACCACTGCTACGAGGCGGTGGACGCCATCACCCGCCACGTCACACAGGGTGGTACGTGCGCCAGACCGAGTCGGCGGTGGGCGCGTGCCAGCACTCGCTGAGTCTGAGGCGCGCGCCGATTCCGGTGCGGGTGACGCAGGGGAACCCCCCGAGGATGAAACCACCGAACTCGGGCATGGGTTTGAACGCCCAGGTGTGGTCGACGGTCACTCCGAGACAGGGGCCGAGGTAAAGGCGGTCGTGTTCCTTCCCTGGCGTGGCGTTGTAGTCCCTGTCCAGGCAGAGCCCGGTGTCGGCGTGGACGATATTGAGCACCTGGTAGCCGCCCCCCACATCACAGCTGGGAATCTGCTCGTCGCCGAGGCACGTGAACACCCAGTCCTGGTCCGCGCCGCCGGTGCAGCCCGCGGAGTAGACGAAGGAGCGGCCGAGGATCTCGACCGCCTCGATGCAGGTGCCGTCGACGACGCTCGTGATCTGGACCGTCCGCCCGATCGGCGCATAGGCCACCGCTCCCGTCGCCCCGACCACACTCGACCCCACCACGAGCGATATCACCACGAGTACCCTTACGGCACTCCGCCTCACCCGCTCCGCCGGCCGACCGCGCAAGACCATCACCACCCTTCGGAGACCTACGCGGCCTCGACGCCGCGACGAGCGGCACGTTAACCACCCGCGTCCGTGGGCCGAAAGGGCACACTGTCCCGGCCACGCCCGGCATCCCGGGACAGCGCGCCCTGCGGGTCCGGCCAGAGCCGGTGGCGGGAGCGATGAGCCGGCGTGGCCGCACGCCCGCGACCGCCGCGAGATGTTGCGGTGGCCTCCCTTCAGGGGGCGCGGACGATGGCCTCGCGCAGGTCGTCGGCGATCCCCGCTCCGCCGGTCGGTTCGGCCCGGGGGATGCGGCGGGCGGCGGCTGCGGGTCCGGGCTCACGTGGACGGGTCCCGTCCGGCGGCCGGGCGGAGGCCGGTCAGGCCCGGTCGGGGCTGCGCGGGGCGCGGACGCCGTCGAGCAGGACGCGTAGGTAGGCCTCGACGCGGGCGGGTGGTTCGGGGGCGAGGCCGAGGGCGAAGACGGTGCCGCAGACCAGGTGGTGCAGGTCTTCGTCGGTGAGGTCGGCGCGGAGCGCGCCGCTGTCGCGGGCTCGGTCGACGACCGTACGGGTGAGGTCGCCGAACTCTCTGCGGAGCGCGGTGGTCTCGGGGAGCACGTCGTCGGCCGGGAGGGCGGCGATGACCTCGGCGAAGGCCGCGTCGGCCAGTTGCCCGTCGAGCAGGCCGCGCACGAGGACCTCCACCGCGGTCCGCGCGTCGTCGTGCGAGGCCGCGGTGCGGGCACCGTCCAGGACCGCGGCGAACGCGGGGGCGGCGAGCGCCTCCAGCAGCGCCCGCCGGGTGGGGAAGTGCCGGTAGGCGGTTCCCACGCCCATGCCGGCGCGGCGGGCCAACTCGTTGAGCTGCAGCGACAGGTCCCCCGACGCGACGGCCCGGCGAGCCGTCTCGAGAAGGAGATCTCGGTTGCGGAGGGCATCGGCGCGCTGCGGTGACATGAGCCGATCCTAGCCAACCCGGATTCTTAATCCGGTTGTGCGGGAGAGGTCGTGAACGGCACCGCGGCGCGGGGCGCCGCAACCCCCGGCGCCCCGCGCCGAACGCCGCCACTCACCGGGCGGCGCCTGCCCGACGTCCGCACCCACCGACGCACTGCGGGGGTGGCGGTGACGGCGGTGGCGGATCCGGGATGAACCCGAGTGGAGCCCGTGTGGCTGTTCGGCGCGTGCGGGGGGAGTCCGGCCGGATCCTCGACGTGTTCGAGGGACCCGCCTGCCCCGGCTGGATCCGGACCGTAGGGCCCGACGGTAAGACCCGCCCGGACGAGTGCCCTCAATGCTGCTCACTGTCGGCTCGAGGCGCGCCGTGGGGGCTCAGGTGGTGATCATGGCGTCCATGAGGCGTTCGCAGGCGGCCGAGCAGGTGCGGCAGGAATCGGCGCAGAGTTGGCAGTGGGCGTGGTGGCCGGCGTGCTCGGCGCATTCGTCGGCGCAGGTGTCGCAGGCGACGATGCAGGATCTGAGCTGGGCCACGCTGAGGCCGGCGTCATAGCCGGTGTGGCGCGAGAGGACCTTGGCCGTGGTGTCGCAGATGTCGGCGCAGTCCAGGTTGGTGCGCACGCATTTGCCGAGCATCGCCAGGTCGGGCTCGCTGAGGCACGCGTCGGCGCACGCCGTGCAGGCCTGCGCGCACTCGATGAGCGCGCTCACGGTGTCGGCCATGAGGTCGCGGTCGAGGGTGATGTCGGCCGGATAGGTCCTGATCATTTCAAGGACGGGCATGACGATCTCCGTTCACATAGAACGTCCCACAAGGCCGGAAGTACCCCTCTAGCCAATTGTGAAACTCTCATATTGAGAAGCTGGAGGGGATGGCGTCGCGGAGGGTGGCGACGGTGTAGATGAGGAGAGGGCTGCCACCCATGAGCGAGTGCGCGGTGGCACGGGTGCCGTCCGGGTGCGTGGAGATGGGCGGAATGCGCGACGGTGCCCGGAGCCTCGGCGCCCGCGTCCGGCAGGACTTCGGTCGCTACATGACCGAGGCCGCCGAGTCGGCCGCGTTGGTCGGTACGGCGACTGGCTGCGGGGCCGGCTGGAGAGCGGCTCAGGGTGCCGTTGGGCCGGGGCGGGATGCCGTGGTGGTGAGGGCGATGAAGGCGTCGGCGATGCGGTGGACTTCGGGGAAGCTGGTGTCGTAGGTGAGGGCGGCTTGGGCCAGGGAGTGCAGGATGGCCATGAGCATGACGGAGGCGTCGTAGGAGTCGGTCACGCCGGCGGCGTGGAAGTCCTGCGCAAGTAGGCACTCCGCGTGCGAGGCGACCTCGGCGAGGACATCGTGGACCGCAGGGTCCGGAGCCGAGTACAGGAGCAGGTTGAGGAGGAAGAACTGCGGCTGGGCCTCGAACGTCTCCAGAGCGGCCGAGGTGCGCGCGCGGACGCGTTCTGAGGGCGCCAGATCGTCGAAGGGGAGGAGGAACCGGCTGGTCCGGAACCATTCGCGGATGACGATCGCATAGAGATGGTCCTTGGAGGGGAAATGCCGGTAAAGCGTTCCCGGCGCCATCTGGGCGCGTTGCGCGATCTGTGAGACGTGGATCTGCTCATAGGGCTGTTCGGCGAGAGCCTCCGTGGCGACCCGCACGATGAGGTCCCGTCGCGCCTGCTTCGCGCTGGACCGCTTCTCGTCCTCGGCGGGCCTGGGCGGCGGTTCCGCGGAACGGGCAGGCCGTGTCCGCGTGAGGCTCTCCGGCGCAGTGCACAGGTCGATGAACCGGGTGATGCGACGGTGGGCGGTGGAGAGCGGCATCTCGTGGATGATGACTCCGGTGAGAAATGACCGCATGAGTGCCTGAAGGGTGACCGCGGCGTCGTAGGGAGAAGAGACTCCGCAGGCGGCGAATCCCCGGGCGTACAGCTGACGGGTCCGCGCGCTCAACGCCGACATTTCCGCCCGGACCTCGCGCTCTGTGCTGGTGGAGAGCAGGAGTTCGAGTCTGAAGAACTGTGGCTGCCGCTCGTAGGCGCCGATGACGGCCCGGGCACAGGCGTGGACCTCGCCGGGCTCGGCTGAGGTCACGGCCCGTTGCAGCTCGCGTTCGGCCCACCGGCGCAGGACGACCGCGTACACCTGGTCCTTGGACGCGAAGTAGCGGTACAGGGTGGCCTTGGCCATCTCGGCGTGCCGCGCCACGTCATCGACCTTGATCTGCTCGTACTCCTGATCCTGGAGGATCTCCAGGGCGGCCTCAAGGATTCGCTCGTAGCGCACCTGCTTGAACGCGGGAGCCCGCATCTCGGCGTCCCGTGAACGCTCCCATGCCCGGTCGGCCATGATCCCCTCCGGCTGTCCGGCTCACCCACAGTTCGCGAACCCGAGTCTCATTCTATATGTGATCAACCGGGCGCTGTCTCCCTCGCGGTGTCCATCGGGAACGGTTCACCAAAACACAGGACTCCCGGGCCGCACATATCACCAGCCGATAGCACCTAAAGTGCTTATGCATGAGCTGAGAGTGATAGGTGTAACCTGGTATTGAACTTGGATCTGGAGTCTCGTACGGTGTGTGTTCCCCGACACATCTCGGGATCCCCGGCTTCGGCGCGATGCGCGTGCGACGCCTCCGAGGAGGACCCATGACCGATCCGTGCATGACGATCAACGGCCTGCCCGTTCCGGCGAAGGCGACGTTCGAGGTGATCGATCCGGCGACCGCCGAAGTCTTCGCCCAAGCCCCCGACTGCGGCCGTGAGCAGCTCGACCTCGCCATGTCCAGCGCGAACGCCGCGTTCGGGCAGTGGCGGCGTGACGATGACCGCCGCCGTGAGGCACTGCGTTCAGGCGCTGCCGAGCTGTACGCCGACATCGAGCGGATCGCCGGTCTGCTGACCCTGGAGCAGGGCAAGCCGCTGGAGGACGCCAGGATGGAGGTGATGGGCGCGGCGTACTGGCTGAACCACTTCGCCGACCTGAAGCTTGCGCGCGAGATCGTCCAGGACGACGAGAACGGCTTCGCCGAGGTCGTCCGGCGGCCGCTGGGCGTGGTCGCGGCCATCACCCCGTGGAACGTCCCGGTGACGCTCGCAGCCTGGAAGATCGCCCCGGCGCTGCGGGCGGGCAACACGATGGTGCTCAAGCCGTCGCCCTACACCCCTTTGTCGACCCTGGCGATGGGTGAGGCGCTGGCGCGGGCCTTGCCGCCCGGAGTCCTGAACGTCGTGTCCGGCCTTGAGCCCCTGGGAGCGCAGATGACGGCCCACCCTGTGCCGCGCAAGGTGAGCTTCACCGGCTCCACCCCGACCGGCATGGCCATCGCGCGCACGGCCGCCGACGACCTCAAGCGGCTGACCCTGGAGCTGGGCGGCAACGACCCGGCGATCCTCCTGGACGACGCCGACCCCGAGGTGATCGCCGAGAGCCTCTTCTGGGGTGCCTTCGCCAACAACGGGCAGGTCTGCCTCGCCGTCAAGCGGGTCTACGCGCCGGAGGGCATCTACGCCGACGTCGTCGAGGCGCTCGCCGAGCGGGCCCGCACCGTCAGGGTCGACGCAGGGACAGTCGACGGCGCACGGCTGGGGCCGATCAACAACCGGCCGCAGTTCGACCGGGTGGCCGGACTGGTCCGGGACGCGCTGGCCAAGGGCGCTCGGGCCGCGGCGGGCGGCGCTCCCCTCGACCGGCCGGGCTACTTCTTCGCACCGACGATCCTCGCCGACGTGTCGGAAGGCCTGGCCATCGTCGAGGAGGAGCAGTTCGGTCCCGCCCTGCCCGTCATCGCCTACCGCGACCTGGACGACGTGATCGCCCAGGCCAACAGCGGACCGTACGGGCTTACCGCCTCTGTGTGGTCACCCGACATCGCCCGGGCCCGCGCCGTCGCCACCGAGCTGGAGTGCGGGCAGGTCGCCATCAACGCGCACGGCACGGGAGCCCGCCCCGATCTGCCGTTCGGCGGCGTGAAGCACAGCGGTATCGGCGTTGAGAACGGCGTCTGGGGCCTGCACGGCTTCACCGACGTCCAGACCGTCGTCTCCCCGGCCATCCCACAGCGCTGATCTTCACCAAGGAGTGACCCCCATGGACCTGTTCACCACCGCCCACCCCTTCACCACCGGCGTCGACATCTCCTCCGACGAGTTCTGGAGCAAGCCGTTCGACGAGCGGGACAAGGCCTTCGCGCGGCTGCGCGCCGAGGCCCCGGTCAGCTGGCACCCGCCCGTCTCTTACCCCGCCCCGCACGGCGAGCAGGGCTTCTGGGCGGTGACGCGGGCCGCGGACATCACCACCGTCAGCATGGACAGCGAGACGTTCCAGTCCCGCAACGGCTTCACCCTCGACCCGATCGGCGCCTCCGCCGCGGGCGGATCGTTCTTCCTGGCCATGGACCCGCCCGAGCACAGCAGGTACCGCAGCCTGGTCAGCGCGGCGTTCACACCCAAGCAGATCAAGAAGATCGACGACCGGATCGCCGCGAACGCCCACCTGATCGTCGACGACTTGATCGGTGCGGGTGAGGTCGACTTCGTAGAGGCATGCTCCAGCCGACTGCCCATGGAGACGGTCTCCGACATCGTCGGCGTGCCGGCCTCAGAGCGCAAGCGGGTCGCGCAGGCGGCGGAGAACCTGTTCGGTGCGGGCGAGGCGCACAGGATGGCGCCCGAGGAGGCGGTGAACCTCAAGATGGAGGAGGCGATCTACCTCTACTCCCTGGCCAAGGACCTCGCGGCCCACCGCCGCGCGAACCCCGCCGACGACCTGCTCACCAACCTGGTGCAGGCCGAGATCGACGGGCACGGCCTCACCGACGACGACATCGGCGCGTTCATGCTGCTGATGGCGACCGCCGGCAACGACACCACCAAGCAGACGACCAGCCACACCATGCTCAGCCTGGCCGCGCATCCCGAGCAGCGCGACTGGCTGATGAAGGACTTCGACGGCCGCATCATGGGCGCGATCGAGGAGTTCGTCCGCCACGCCACCCCCGTCATGACCTTCACCCGCACCGCCTCGCGTGATGTCGAGCTGAACGGCGCGCAGATCGCCGCCGGGGACAAGGTGGCGATGTTCTACTGCTCGGGCAACCGCGACGAGAGCGTCTTCGACAACGCCGCGGCGTTCGACCTGTCCCGGCCCCGCTTCCCCCGCCACGTCGCCTTCGGTGGCGGTGGCACCCACTTCTGCCTCGGCAACGGCGTCGCCAAGGTCCAGCTCCGCTCCATCATCGGCGAACTGCTGCGCCGCCTGCCGGACATCACCTTCGGCACCCCCGTGGCGATGAAGAGCAACTTCGTCAACGGCATCGAGTCCCTGCCCGCGCACGTGGGCTGAGGGAAGATCAGGGAGACATCCATGCTGATTCACGTCGACTTCGCCAAGTGCACCGGCCTGGGCATCTGCGAGTCGCTCGCTCCGGACTTCTTCGAGATCGACGAGGACGGAAGGCTCCTCGTCCCGCGCGCCGACCTCACCGGCATCACCGACGCGGAGCTGGCCGACGTCCGTGACGCGGTCGTCGCCTGTCCCACCGCCGCGCTGCGCCTGGCCGAGGATACGTCCGAATGAGCGACCGTAAGCCCCTCGTCGTCGTCGGAGCCTCGCTGGCGGGCTTGCGCGCCGTTGAGAGCGCGCGGGCCTCCGGGTACGACGGTCCCATCACCTTGATAGGGGCCGAGCCCCACCTTCCCTACGACAGGCCGCCGCTGTCCAAGGCGTTCCTCGAAGGCAAGACCGACGTCCCGATGTTCCGTGAGGAGGCCACCTACGCGGCCGAACTGGGCGTCGAGGTCATGCTCGGCGCGCCCGCGGACAGGCTCGACCCCGATGAGGACATCGTCTGGGTGGGCGGCGAGCCGGTCGAGTTCTCCGCGCTCGTCGTGGCGACCGGAGCGTCCGCCCGCATCCCGGAGGCGTGGGCGGCGATCCCGGGCGTCACCTGCCTGCGCGGCCTGGACGACGCCCTCGCGGTGAAGTCCGCGCTGGAGTCCGGGGCGCGGGTCGTCGTCATCGGCGCGGGATTCATCGGCTCCGAGGTCGCCTCGGCCGCCCGCCACCACGGCTGCGCCGTCACCGTGCTGGAAGCGCAGCCCGCACCGCTGGCCAGGGCCGTTGGCACGGATCTCGGGCACGCGCTGGCGGCCGTCCACGTGAACAACGGCACCGACCTGCGGCTCGGCACCGCGGTGCGGGCGATCCACGGGACGGGGCGTGTCGAGTCCGTCGAGCTCGACGACGGCACGCTGCTGCCCGCCGACCTCGTCGTCGTCGGGATCGGTGCGAGCCCCGCCACCGCTTGGCTGCGGGGATCGGGTGTCGCCCTGCACGAGGTGGATGGCGGGATCCTGTGCGATGAGCACCTCGCCACTTCCCGGCCGGGCGTGTACGCCGCGGGCGACGCCGTCCACTGGCCCAACGCGCTCCTCGACCAGGAGCTCGTCCGGCTGGAGAACTGGACCAACGCCGCCGCCCAGGGCGGCGCGGCGGGCCGCAACGCCGTCCAGGCCGGCGATCCCCAGCGCTACGAGACCGTCCCGTACGTCTGGAGCGACTGGTACGACACCCGCATCCAGCTCATCGGGCACCCCGCCGAGGACGAGGTCAAGATCGTCTCCGGCGAGGTCGGAGGGGAGCGCCTGATCGTTCTGTACCGGTCCGGCGACCGGCTCGCGGGTGCTTTCACCCTCAACGAGCCCGGCAAGATCATGAAGTACCGGCGGCTCATCCACCGGCGCGGCACCTGGGACGAGGCTCTCGCCCTGTTCCCCGCGTGACCCGCGCCCCTTCTCCCCACCCCGACGTCCTGCCGGAGGCAGCACCCATGACCACTTCCCTGAGCGCCGTTCTGCGGGACCCGGCCGGCCCGTACTCTCTGGAGACCCTCGAACTCGACGAGCCCGGCCCCAGCGAGGCCCTCGTCCGCGTCGTCGCCTCGGGCCTGTGCCACACCGACCTGATGGGACGCGCCGGCGTGCTGGGCGAGCACTTCCTGCCCGCCGTCCTCGGCCACGAGGGCTCCGGCGTCGTCGAGAAGGTCGGGCCCGGCGTCACCGACTTCGCGCCCGG
Source organism: Actinocorallia herbida (assembly GCF_003751225.1). Lineage (NCBI taxonomy): Bacteria > Bacillati > Actinomycetota > Actinomycetes > Streptosporangiales > Thermomonosporaceae > Actinocorallia > Actinocorallia herbida. The sequence goes on along the minus strand of NZ_RJKE01000001.1, from coordinate 5,295,565 downwards.
CGACCACGTCGTCCTCAGCTTCGACTCCTGCGGCACATGCCCAGGCTGCCTCGCCGGGCGTCCCACCGACTGCACCGGCTTCGAGGCCCGCAACCTCAGCGGCCTCACCGCCGACGGCCGCCGTACCGCACGCGACGCCCGAGGCGAGCCCGTCACCAACCGGTGGTTCGGCCAGTCCTCCTTCGCCCGGTACTCCCTGACGACGGTCCGGAACATGGTGAAGGTCGAACAGGATCTGCCCCTGGAGCTGCTCGGGCCGCTCGGCTGCAGCATCCAGACCGGCGCCGGATCCGTCCTCAACGCGATGCGGCTCGCCCCCGGGCAGTCCCTCGCCGTCTTCGGCGCGGGCGCGGTCGGCCTGTCGGCGATCATGGCGGCCCGCCTGTCGGGTGCGAGCGACATCGTCGCGGTCGACCTCAACCCCGCCCGGCGCGACCTTGCCCTGAAGCTCGGCGCCACTCGCGCCGTCGACGGCGGCGACGCGGACGTCGTCGGGGCGGTCACCGGGGGCGGAGGAGGGCTCGACTTCAGCTTCGACACCACCGGAGTCAGCGCGGTCATGGCCAACGCCGTGCGCGTGCTGAACCGGCCGGGTACCTGCATCCTCGTCGGCGCGGGCATGGACATGCTCACCCTGCACCCGGCCGAACTGACCGGTAAGACCGTCACCTATCTCTACGAGGGCGGCGCCGTCCCACAACTGTTCATCCCCCGCCTCATCGAGCTGTGGCGCCAGGGCGTGTTCCCCTTCGAGGAGCTCATCACCCGCTACCGGCTCGACGAGATCGACCGGGCAGAGGCCGACGCGATCGCGGGCACCGCGGTCAAACCCGTCCTTGTCATGCCCTGATCCCTCACGATGTGCAGCCCTCGCGGAACACCGCGGGGGCCACTCGTCATGCCCGGTCCCCGGAGAGGCGGTAAAGTATCGAAACAAGGTTCTGAACTAACGCCATGATCAGGGACGGGAGTGCCCATGACAGCACCCGACGCGCGCCAGGAATTGGATCTGCGCGGCCTCCTGCGCCAGGTCGAGGCGAGCGGCACCAGGCCGCACCGGTTCTGGCTGGCGCCCAAACCCGGACAGCAGGAACGGTACGAGCGCATCCTCGTGGCGGCGATCGAGATCGCCCGCGAGAAGGGATACGACGCCGTGCAGATGCGTGCGGTCGCCGCGCGGTCGGAGGCGTCGCTGGCCACGGTGTACACCTATTTCACTTCGCGGGACTATCTAGTGTTCTGCGCCGTGGTCGGCTGGTCCTCGCTCGCCCGCTGGCGGGCCGGCCAGGAGGCCGACCAGGGCGGCACGCCCGAAGAGCGGATCATGGCGGTGTGGGCGCGTCTGGCGTACGTCTGGCTCGACGAGCAGCGACTCCTCGAGACCTGGGCGCGGTCGATGATGACGCGCGACACCCGCGTCGCCGACGCGATCCGGAACACCGACTGGCTGTATTGGGCTGGCGACGTCAGCGAACTCGACATCGCGGAGGAGCTCAAGGACCACCTCACGCTGGCCAACGAGCTCTTCTTCGCGGGCGTCGTCCGCTGGGCGTTCGGCCAGGCCGACCTCGACACGGTCCTCGACCGGGTCCTGGCGTTCGCCCGCCGGCCGCTGGAAGCCGCCGCGGTGAGGTCCTGACGGGAGTGGCCGGAGCCGTCCCGGCGGGCGGCGACGGCCTCCGCGGCATTCGCCGCGGAGGCCGGGGGAGCCGTGAGGATCAGGCTTCGCGTACCGCGAGGGGCGCCGGTGCCGCCACGGCGGCGGAGCGGCGGAAGACGGTGAACGCCACGCCTATGGCTATGACGATCACCGCGATCAGGTATCCGAGCGTGAGAGCCCAGGCTCCGGCCGTGGGCGCGGTGGTGCCCGGGACGACGTCGGAGGAGATGAGCGAGGACGCCGCGGCCGTGCCGACCGCCATGAGGAGGTTGCGCACGACCTGGGCGGTACCGATGAACGCGCCGGTGTTCTCGGCGGGCACGGACTCCACCAGCATGTTGTAGATGGCCGCGAGAAGGAACGCCGCGGCCACGCCCATCAGCACGATCGCGGTCCCGACGACGGGCACCTCCTTGTTGAGCGGGCTGCGCAGCAGCAGAAGGATCGCCACCAGCGCGATCCCTCCCGCGATGATCGACAGCAACGCGCCGCCATGCCGGGCGGCGAACTTGCCGGCGAGCGGTGAGAGCGCGAAGCCGATGACCGCGCCGAGCATGCTGATCCCGCCGAACTGCGTGGCGCTCAGGCCCGCGCCCACCGGCAGGTCCGCCGGCAGCTGCGCGGCGAGCGGCGAGATGATCGAGGACACCGACAGCAGGCCGAGGCCGCTGAAGACGACGACGAGCATCGTCCGGGAGATCTTGGCGTCGATCATGAGGCGCAGGTCAACGATCGGGTCGGACGTCCGCAGCTCCCACCACACCCAGACGGCCAGCAGTACCGCGCCGATCCCGGCGGTCGCCAGGACGGCCGACGAGCCGAAGCCCTTGCCGTTCGCGGAAGTGAGCCCGTACAGGACGAGGGACAGCGCGGGCGTGAGCAGAGCGGCTCCGACCCAGTCGACACGGCCGGAGCCATCGGCCGAGCCGGGGGAGTTCGGCAGGGTCAGGACACAGGCGAGCAGGGCGAGGAGGGCCAGGCCGCCCGCTGCGGCGAACATCAGGCGCCACTGCCCGGCGTCGATGAAGATGCCCGCGACGAGCATGCCGAGGCCGCCGGACAGGGTCGCGGTCGCGGTGATGATGGAGACGACGACGGGCACCCGCTTTTCGGGCATGGTCTCACGGGCTATGCCGATGAGCAGCGGGATGATGCCCGCACTCGTGCCCTGCAGGGCGCGCCCGGCGATGAGCGCGGGCAGCGTGCCGAACACGATGCTGACGACCGAGCCGAGCAGCGACAGCGTGAGGAGCACGACCAGGACGCGGCGGCGTCCGTAGAGGTCGCCGAGCCGTCCGGCGACGACCGCGGAGACGGCGCCGACCAGGACGAAGATGGTGATGATCCAGGAGACGGCGACGAGGTCGGCCTGGAAGTGCTCGGCGAAGAACGGGATTCCGCCGAGCACCATCGACTGCTCGAAGATGCCGGCGCCCTCGATGAGCATCATCGTGAGCAGGACGGCGAGGAACGGTCTCGCCTTGGGGGCAGGGGCGTTCACGAAGTCTCCCTTAGTGGGGTGGGGTGGGCCGCGAGCGCGTGCGCAGATGGCTCGCGAGCGGTGAGGGAGTGGCACGCCGAAGAGGCGGCGAAGTCGAGGCGCGGGGAGAGAAGCCGATCATGACGATGGATCCGGCTAACTGAGCTGAAGTTTGTGAATGATTCGATCGTGTGTCAAGGGTGCTACCACCCTTTCGTCCTGAGGTGGCAGGTCGGGGGAAGTCTGGCTTGACGGTCGACATGCCCTGTGGGTAGCGTCACAAAACATGATTCAGAACGAAGTTACAGCACAGGCTTCGGACGTAGGTTTCGATCCCGCGCAGTTCGACGGCAAGTGGCGGATGGCCCGTGCGGCCTCGACGATCCTCGACCCCGAGACGGGCGAGATGAAGCAGGAGCCGATCCTCGACCAGTGGGCGGAGAACCGCACGGACGGAGACGTCATCACCTACACGATCGGCGTCCAGATCGCCGAGAACCTGACCGTGCACATGGGCTACACCGTGAAGATCAACGACCCCCAGTGGGTGCCGTACACGGTCGTGAAGATCGACGGCGACCCGGATGACCCCCGCATCGCGCCGGGCGACCTGCTCAAGGGCGGCATGGTCCTCGGGCAGCCGATCGCGTGGATCAAGCACGTGTACGTCGACCCGCGCACCCAGTTCCGCATCACCAAGAACCTCGACGGCACCGCCCAGTACGTCCTTCAGCGCCGCCTGTCGGAGGACTTCCAGATGCTCTACGGCCATGTCCTCACCCCGGACGGCCGCCTGGAGATCGACAAACACTTCTACCGCGAATCCGACTGATCCGTGCCCGGACCCGCCTCCGCAGGCGCACTGGAATGGGGCGTCAAAGCCGGGTTCCGCCGCTACGTGCAGGGCCTGCCCGACGGGTTCTGCGACGTCTCCACCGAGATCGACCTCCCCGGCGGCGGCAGATTCGGCTTCCCCCTCACCGGCGCCGAAGGCTCCCCGCCGTTCCTGCTCCGCTTCACCGGCACGGTGACGTTCCGGGGGCACGGCGGCCTCCTGTCGGTCACGATCACCGAGCCCTGGCTGTTCCTCCGCGGCGGCGCCTGGACCCTGACGGTCCGCGCGGCCTCAGGAAGGCTCCCCCTGGCCGTCGGCCGCCCGTCCGCATCGTCCGCACGCCGCGTCCCCGTCGCCCTCACCGCCGAGGGCGCCGCCCTGTTCGGCGGGAACTACCCGGCCGCCGAGCCGATGGACGACCTCGTCCTCCGACTCCCGACAGAAAGCAGACCACCCCATGTCGCATGAAGTCCTGCACGCGCTGCCTTCGGCGCAGAACACCCAGATCGCCGAGCAGGTCAAACGCGCCTACGCCGCGCTGCGCCCCGACCACGACGTCGTCCGCGTCGAGTTCCCGTTCGGCGGTCCGGGCTGGATGACCCTCAAGTACGACCTCACCCGCGAGTTCTACAACGACCCGCGGTTCAGCATCGAGAAGATGACCGAGCTGGACGACTACCCGCGCATCCGGCAGACCGAGAAGAGCGCCACCGCCTCCTTCCTCCAGTACGACGGAGCCAAGCACCAGTCCAAGCGCGCGGTGCTGATGAAGCACCTCACCGTCAAGCGCGTCATGAAGCTGCGCCCGCAGACCGAGCGGATGGTCTTGGCCGCGCTCGAGGAGTTCGAGGCCCAGGGCAACCCCGCCGACGTCACCGACGTCATCGGCCGGATGCTTCCGATGAAGGTGCTGTGCGCACTCCTCGGCTCCCGCGACCTGGATCGCGAGGTCATGGAGGCGTCCTACTTCCTCGTCGACTCCCGCGCCCAGACGATGGAAGAGGTGAGGCAGGCCTACCAGACCATCACCGGCTTCTTCAACGAGCTGTACGAGGACAAGAAGCGCAACCCCGACGACGGCCTGATGAGCACCCTCATCCACGACACCGAGTCCGGTAGGTGGACCGAGGAGGAGCTGCGCGGCCTCGGCTTCACCCTGCTCGCCGCCGGGCACGATGCGACCGGCAGCATGCTCAACGGCATGCTCGAATGGCTGTCCTACGAGCCCGACCTGTACGCGCGGCTGCGCAGCGAGCCGGAGGCGTTCCCCCGCGCCCTGGAGGAGCTGCTGCGCTGCACCACCGTTGGGATCGGCGTCGCCCGCGGCAGGATCGCGCTCGAGGACATCGAGATCGGCGGTGTGCAGATCAAGGCCGGCGATGCCGTCGGCGGCAACCTCGTCGCCTCCCACCACGACCCGGACGTCTACCCGAACCCGGACGTGCTCGACATCGACCGCGTCGACCCGGCCCCGCACATGGCGTTCGGGTACGGCCCGCACGCCTGCGTCGGTGCCCAGCTCGCCCGCATGGAGATCACCGTCGCGCTCCAGGCCATCCTCCGGCGCTACAAGACCTTCACCAACGTGCTGCCCGCCGAGGGCTGGCGCGAGCGGCGCGGCATGAAGGGCCCGCAGGAGCTCGTCGTGCGCTGGGAGAAGGGGTGACGCACGGCGTCACCCGCATCGGATGAGGAACGGAAGGACACAGGGGAAATGAAGATCACGATCGATGAGAGCCGCTGCATCGCGGCGGGCAACTGCGTGCTGGAGGCCATGGACCTCTTCGACCAGCGCGACGAGGACGGCATCGTCGTCGTCCTGGACGACAGCCCCGAGAGCGCCGAACTCCAGGCCGCCGCCCGCAAGGCCGCGGCGGTCTGCCCGGCCAACGTCATCGTCATCTCCGAGTGACGCGATGAAGAGCACCATGATGGACACGCCCCTCGGCGTCGCGGCGATCCTGCGGCACGGGGCGCGCTGGCACTCCGGCCGCAAGGTCGTGACGATGACCGGGCCGGGGGAATGGCGGGAGTCCGCGTTCGCGGAGGTCGCGGGCCGGGCGGCGCAGCTCGCGCACGGCCTCCAGGCCCTGGGCGTGACGGGCGACCAGCGGGTCGGCACGTTCATGTGGAACAACCAGGAGCACCTGGAGGCGTACCTCGCCGTCCCGGCGATGGGCGCGGTGCTGCATACGGCGAACATCCGGCTGTTCCCCGACCAGCTGATCCACACGATCACCGAGGCCGAGGACCAGATCCTGATCGTCGACGAGTCCCTCGTCCCCACCCTCGCGCCGCTGCTGGACCGGCTGCCGACCGTCCACACCGTGATCGTCAACGGGCGGATCGACCCCGCGCGCTTCGAACGGAGCGGCAAGAACGTCATGGCGTACGAAGACGTCCTGGCCAGGCGTCCGACCGAGCGGGCCTGGGTCGACGGCGACGAGCACGACGCGGCCACCATGTGCTTCACCACGGGCACGACCGGAAACCCCAAGGGCGTCGCGTACTCGCACCGCTCGATCGCCGTCCACTCGATGTCGCAGGGCACCTACAACGCCGTGACCCTCGGGTTCGACGACCGCAGTCTCATCGTCGTGCCGATGTTCCACGCCAACGCCTGGGGCTACCCCTACACGTGCTGGTGGTTCGGCGCCGACGTCGTGCTGCTCGACCGGTTCATGAACGCCGGCAACATCGTCAGGGCCGTGGAGGAGCAGAAGGTCACCTTCGCCAACGGCGTCCCCACGGTCTGGAACGACGTCCTGAGCACGGTGCGGGCGGAGCCGGACCGCGATCTGGCCTCTCTGCGGATGGTCATCGTCGGTGGCGCAGCCCTGGCGCGCCCCCTGGTGGAGGGCTTCGAGCAGTTCGGCATCCGGCTCGTGCAGGGCTGGGGCATGACCGAGACCTCACCCTTGGTCACCGTCGCCAAGTCCCCGGAGGGCGCCGAGCCGGAGACGGAGATGTCGCTGCGGCTCTCGCAGGGCCGGATCCTGCCGGGCGCGGAGATCCGGCTCGTCCACCCCGAAACGCTGGAGATCCTGCCCGCCGACGGGGAGGCGATCGGCGAGTTCGAACTCCGCGGGCCGTGGATCACCGGCCGCTACCTAGGCGACGAGGGCACCGACAAGTTCCACGACGGATGGCTGCGCACCGGCGACATCGGAACCCTCGATGAGGAGGGGTACGTCCGGATCACCGACCGGGCCAAGGACGTCATCAAGTCCGGTGGCGAATGGGTCTCCTCCGTCGAGCTGGAGAACGCCATCTCCGCGCACCCCGACGTCACGATGGCCACGGTCATCGGCGTTCCCGACCCGAAGTGGGACGAGCGCCCCTGCGCCGTAGTCGTCGTCCGTGAGGGCGCCGACCTCGACGGCGAGGCCCTGCGCGCGTGGCTGACCGGCAGGGTCGCCCGCTGGTGGATCCCCGAGTACTGGTCGTTCGTTCCGGAGATCCCGCTGACCAGCGTCGGCAAGCTCGACAAAAAGGTGCTGCGGCAGCGCCAGAGCGATGGCGCCCTGCCCGTACTCCGCCTCACCACCCCCCTCCCCCGCGACACGCCTGACCACCAGGTGTGATTCGAGCCCGGCATGAAACGAGAGAATCCATGTCTGACATCGCCTACGTCATCACCGGCGCCGGAGAGCTGACGGCCGTGCCGGCCGCCGACACCACTGCGGTCAAACCCGGCTACGCCGTGGTGGAGGTCGCGTTCTGTGGCATCTGCGGGTCCGACGTCGAGTCCTACCGCAAGGGCATTCCCCTGCCCCCGTCGATCTCCGGACACGAGTGGGGCGGAACCGTCATCTCCGTGGGGGAGGGGGTCGAGAGCCCGGCTCCCGGTGACCGCGTGTCCAAGACCTCCGCTCCATCTTGCGGGAAATGCCCCCTGTGCCGAGCCGGGCATCACGCCGACTGCGACCGGTTCTCCGCGAGGGCCGCGTCGTCCTCGCCGGCCACCCATGGCGCCTACACGCGGTTCGTCCAGGTGCCCGCTTCCACGTTGGTGAAGCTCCCGGACAACGTCACCGACGAGCAGGGCGCCCTGGTCGAGCCCGCGACCGTCGCTCTGCACGGCGTCCGACTGCGCCAACCGGGCCTGGGCGGCACCGCCCTCGTCTTCGGCCTCGGTGTCATCGGGCTCTTCGCGGTGCAGCTCGCGAGCCTGTCCGGTGCCGTGAACGTCGTCGCCGTCGACCCGGACCCGGTCCGGCGCGACGCCGCCCTCGGCTTCGGGGCCGTCGCGGCGTTCGCGCCCGATGACCCCGCGCTCCAGCAGCGCCTCATGGACCTGACCGACGCTCGCGGAGCCGACGTCGCCTATGAGTGCTCCGGCCAAGCGTCCGTGCTGACCAGCGCGGTGCCTCTGATGCGCAACGGTGGAGCGCTCGTCCTCATCGGCGCCGGGATGGAGCCGGTCCAACTGGTTCCGGCGCTGTGGCTGAGCAAGGGCCTTGACGTTCAGACGTCTCTGGCGCACACCCGCGACGAGTTCGACATCACCGTCACCCTGCTGTCCCGCGGCCTGCTGAAGACCAAGGGCATGACCGGCACCACCGTCGGCCTGAGCCGCCTCCCCGAGGTCTTCGCCGACCTGGCGAAGAAGGCGACCTCCCTCAAGGTCCTCGTCGATCCCCGTGGCTAGCCCGGTGCCCGGCTCGGGAACCCCGGGCCGGGCACCCCATGCCGTAGGGCGTGGGTCTGGCCGTCGTGCCGCCAGGTCAGCGGGTGTCGGTCGAAGTCGCTGCGGGCCGAACCGGCGGTGAGGTGGGCGTCGGGGACGCGGATTTCTGCTGCCAGAACTCCTCCCGTTGAGCGGAGCCGGCTGCGCGGGAGTCGGGGTCGGCGAGCAGATGGGCTCGGGGTCTCGGCCTCGCGAGTGGGCGGCAGATCGCGGACGATTCGCCGAGGCGTCTTGATCGCCTACCTCCACGGCAATGCCTCGACCTTTTTCGCCCTCGGCTCCTGGGCGCTTTCAGGGCGGCCGGCAGTCCGAGTGCGTCGACCGCGATGCGCTACCTCGGCCTCTTCATGCCCGGGGTCGCGCGCCCGCAGGGAGTGCTCGTTCTGGACGGGGTGGGCGGCCTTGCGCGTGCGGCGGGCGGATGAAGGAGTGGAAGATCATTCACATTTGAGGCGACATGGCTTAGGTTGTGTGACAGTCGTCACAAAGGACACGAAACCATGCGTGCTGCCGCGATTGTCGTCCTTCTTCTGAGTGCCCTTCCGGTGGGCCTGACCGTTTCGTCGGCGAGTGCCGCGCCCGAGGTTCGGGTCGCCGCGGCCGATGCCGTGAGCTGGACCGGACCGTTGAGCACACGTGGCCGGTACGTCGTGGACGCCGGAGGGAACCGGTTCAAGCTTCGGTCGGGGAACTGGCACGGTGCCAGTGGCACCTGGACGGGGAGCGGGTCGGATGAGGATCCCGCGAACAACCACGCGGGGGAGGTGTCGCATCGGGTGCCGCTCGGGCTCGACCGGGTGCCGATGGGAGAGATCGTCGATGACTTCAAGGCGCTCGGGCTCAACAGCGTCCGGTTGCCGTTCTCGGACGAGATGATCCGCGACGAGCGGCCCGTCACGGGGCTGGCCGCCAACCCCGCGCTGAACGGCCTGCGCCCGCTGGCCGTGTTCGACCAGGTGGTGAACGCCCTCACCGCCGCGGGCCTGGGCGTCATCCTCAACAACCACACCACGACCACCCGCTGGTGCTGCGGTGTCGACGGCAACGAACGGTGGAACAGCGGCCAGACCGTCCAGCAGTGGCTCGACGACTGGGCCTTCATCGCCGCCCGCTACCGCGGCAACACCCGTGTGGTCGGCGCCGACCTGCGCAACGAGGTCCGCCGGGACGTCTGGGACGATCCGAACTGGGGCCTGGGCGACGCCCACGACTGGGCCGCGGCCGCCCAGCTCGCCGGCGACCGCATCCTCAAGGACGCCAACCCCGACCTGCTCATCATGATCGAAGGGATCAACTGGGCGGGCATCCCCGTCGACGGCTTCTGGCACGACCGCCCGCTCCTCAAGCCCGTCCGCACGCTGTCCCACACCCTGGTCAGGTCGCACAAGGTCGTCTACGCGGCCCACTTCTACAGCTACACGGGCCCCCAGCACAGCGGCGCGACCGGCACCGGCGAGACGACCGACGCCCGGTACCGCGACCTCGGCCGCGCCGACCTGTTCACCGTCATGCGCGACACCGCCGGGTACGTCACCGAATCCGACCGGCACTACACCGCGCCCGTGTGGATCAGCGAGTTCGGCATCGGCAAGGACGCGACCGGCGCCGACCGGACCTGGTTCGCGAACACCGTGGACTTCCTGATCGACAACGATCTCGACTTCGCCTACTGGCCCGTCGTCGGCGATCACGTCAACGACCAGGGCAACCAGTGGGGCCTCGTCCGCTACGACACCGCGGGCGGCGCCCGCTCCGTCACCGACGCCGACGACTGGCGCGGCCCGCACTGGCGGCGCCTGATCGCCGCCACCGGTCTGACCGGCCAGGTCCCCGCGACCCGCACCTGGTCGATGCTGCGCGCCCAGCACACCGACGCCAACGCGTCCCTGCGCGCCGCCGCCGACTGGGACGGCGGCGCCCGCAAGCTCACCTGCCCCGACGACCAGCGGCTCATCGGCATCAGCCAGCGAGGCCAGGGCGCGCTGTGCACCGACGCCACCGCCGCCGACCTGTGGCAGTCCGGCACGACCGCCACCCGGATCAACGCCCAGAACTCCACCACCGACTGGGCCTCCGGCTACACCAAGTACCAGTGCCCCACGGGCCAGTTCATGATCGGGTACAGCGTCCGCGGCGTCCGTCTCTCGGCCGTCCTGTGCGCCCCCGCCCGCCTCCCCCTCGCCGGAACGGGCCGCACCCTCTGGGACGACCGCGGCGACACCCGCCCCGCAAGCGGCGAAGGCGGCGACTACGCCTCCGGCTACTACAAGGCCCAGTGCAACGCCGACGAGTACGCCGCAGGCATCGCCTTCACCACCGCCTGGTCCCGCCCCGGCACCCCCGACGCCCTCTACTGCCGCCACCTCTGACCCCGACCACCCGGAAGAAGAGCCACCGGTCCGGCGGCTTCCCCCGTTACGCCGACCCGCGCTCCCCCATGGCCCGCGCGTCACCGGGGCGGCCCGGATGGCCGCACCCCGGCGACGCGATCACCGGGTCAGGACAGCGGGACGTACGCCACGTGGATGCCGTTCGCGAGGAGGTCGCACCAGACCGTGGAGGTGCCGGGCGCCCACACGGGGAATCCGTCGTGGCGGTACTCGTAGCCGTTGTCGAGCCGCTTGCAGGTGATGGCGGCCTGGAACCTCGAGTTCCCGTCGCCCTGGCAGGTGACCGAGGCGCCCTTGTGGCCGCCCGCACCGGTGATCTTGACGTAGGTGCAGTTTCGACGTCGCCGCGTTCACGCTGTCGCCGATGTCGGCCGAACGTACGCCCGCCCACATCCGGGCGGCCGACACCGAGGACTACTGGCTCGTCCTCGTGCACGGCAGCCCGATCGGCTTGGCGCAGCGCCGCAACAGCGCCCTCATCGCCGCCGGGAGATGACGCTCTTGAGCACGTCCGCCCCCATGGAGTGCGAGTTCCACGGAGACGGGCGATCCTCACGGCCGACCCTGATGCGGCTCCCGGGGGCCGGGGTGCCGCTCCCCCGCGAAGGAGTCGACGGCCCGCTCGCCACGCGCCTGCCCACCCGGACCGGAACCGGAGCGCTCCTCGCCTCGTACCTGGCCGGCCTGCGGGCCACCGCGGCGGAGTGCACCGGCCCCGAACTGCGCCGCCTCAGCGCCACGGCCCTCGACCTGGCCCACACGTTCCTCGCCGCCCGCGTGGACGGTCCCGCGGACCTCCCGACCGAGACCCGGCAGCGAGTGCTGCCGGCCCGCGTCGACTCCTTCATCGACAGCCACCTGACCGACCCCGACCTCGGCCCGGCCGTCATCGCGACGTCCCACAACATCTCCGTCCGCCTCCTGCACACCCTGTTCGAACGGCATCCCGAGACCGTCGGCGCGACGATCCGGCGCCGCCGCCTCGAACGGGCGAGAGCAGACCTCACCGACCCGCGCCTCCGCCGCAGCACGATCGCCGAGATCGCCCTCCGCTCGGGTTTCCGCCACCCGGCGGACTTCAGCAGGACCTTCCGCCGTGCCTACGGCACGACCCCCGGTGACTTCCGCCGAACCTCCAAGCCGCCCGCCCCCTTACCGGCCCGCCCCTCCCGGCACCCTCTCCGTCCCCGACGACCTCGCCCAGGTTCTCGTGACCGAGGATCTTGCCCTCCTCGACTCCGGGGGAGGTCCTGGCCCGGTCTAGAGTCTTCGTGGGCGGGCGCGGATGTGGAACGCGCCGCACGTCGTCCCCCTGGAGGAACGCAGTGAGCGAAAGCGACCGGACGTTGGTGGAATCCGGACTGACCGTCTGTCTGTCCTTCGACTTCGACGCGCTGAGCGGGTGGGTCGCCGGCTCGACGAACCCCGCGGACGTCTCCCGTGGTGAGTTCGCCGCCGTCGCGGTGCCCCGCGTCCTCGACCTCCTCGACCGGCACGGCATCGAGGCGACCTTCTTCGTCCCCGGCCACACCGCGCTGGCCTATCCCGCGCAGGTGCTGGACATCCAGCGTCGCGGGCACGAGATCGGGCATCACGGCTGGGCCCACGAGGCCGCGGCCGAATTCAGCGACGAGGAACAGCGCGAGATCTTCCGCAAGGGCGCTGAGGCCCTGGAGAAGGTGACGGGGGAGCGCCCGGTCGGTTACCGCGCGCCCCGGGGAAGCTACAACGCGACCTCGATCGACATCCTTCTGGAGAACGGCTTCCTCTACAACTCGCATTTCAGCGCGTCGGACTTCCGTCCTTACTACCTGCGGCAGGGCGACCAGTGGTCCGAGGCCGGCGAGTACGTCTTCGGTCGCACCGTCGATCTCGTCGAGATGCCGTTCGCATGGCACATGGACGACTTCGTGCACTTCGAGTTCTACGCGGGCTTCGCCACCACGCTCAACGCGCCGTCGGCGGTGCGGGAGGCCTGGCAGGGCGAGTTCGACTACGCCTACCTGCACGAGCCCGGGGGAGTCGTGGTGATCTGCATGCACCCCGAGGTGATCGGGCGCGGCTCGCGCATCTCCATGCTCGACGCGTTGATCGGCCACATGAAGCGCCGGCCGGGCGTGCGCTTCGCGCGGATGCGCGATCACGCCGCCGCATGGCGGGAGGCCACGCCGGTCGAAGCCTGGCTGGCCTCCGACTCACCCCTGGTGCCCAGGCCGTTCCAGAACCGGCCCTGACCGGGAGATCCGGTCGGCGATCAGGGTGGTGATGGCGGACGTGGGTCGTTTGCACCTTGCAGGTGCGCTCTGCGAGGATTTTCGGTCATCGGTAAGGAATCAGCTCCTTCCGCGGCGCTCACACGATGACATCGACGTCCGGCGGCCTGCCGTAGGACATCAGGGAAGGCCACCACACATGCCGACTGCGTCACGGGTGCGCCGCTTTGGTTGACACCCACCTCGCGCGGACGCGATTCCTCGATCGCAGCGACGAGCGGGACGCACTGGATCGACTGGTCGCGGGGACTCGCGCGGGCCGCAGCGGAGTGCTGGTCCTCCGTGGTGAGGCCGGAATCGGCAAGACGGCGCTGCTCGGTTATCTGTCGGGCGGCGCGGAAGGATGCCGGATCGTGCGGGCGTCGGGCGTCGAGTCCGAGATGGAACTCGCCTTCGCCGGGCTGCACGCATTGTGCACACCGGTGCTCAAGCATCTCGATCGGCTGCCCGCGCCCCAGCGGGCCGCGCTGCGCACGGCGTTCGGCATGAGCGCCGGTCCGCCCCCCGATCGGTTCCTGGTCGGTTTGGCGGTCTTGAGCCTGCTGGCCGAGGTGGCGGAAGAGCAGCCTCTGATCTGCATCATCGACGATGTGCAGTGGCTCGACCTGGTGTCGGTGCAGACCCTCGCGTTCGTGGCGCGCCGTCTGCTCGCCGAACGGATCGGACTGGTGTTCGCGCTGCGCACCTCCGCCGAGAAGCACCACCTCGAAGGGCTGCCGGAACTCGTCATCGAGGGCCTGGCCGCCCCGGACGCCAGCCAGCTGCTCGACGCGGTGGTCCCCGGACGGCTCGACGCGCCGGTGCGCGACCAGATTCTCGGAGAGGCCGGCGGTAACCCGCTCGCGCTCGTCGAACTGGCACGCAGCGGGAAGCAGATCGCGGCCGCGGGCGGATTCGGGCTGCCGATGAAGATGCCCCTGACCAGCCGGATCGAGCAGGGCTTCGTCGACCAGCTGGAGCCGCTCCCCGCGGAGACCCGGCGCCTGCTCCTGCTGGCGGCGGCGGAGCCCGTCGGTGACGTGACGCTCCTGTGGCGCGCGGCCGAACGGCTCGACATCGGGCTGGGGGCGGCCCTGCCGGCCGAGGAGATCGGCCTGATCGAGATCGGCACGCGCGTGCGGTTCCGTCATCCGCTCGTCCGTTCGGCGGCCTACCGCGTCGCGACCGCGTCCGAGCGGCGTGAGGCTCACCGAGCGCTCGCCCACGGCACCGACGCGCACCTCGACCCCGACCGACGGGCCTGGCACCGCGCTCGCGCGGTCGCAGGCCCCGACGAAAGTGTGGCCGGTGAACTGGAGCGGTCCGCGGACCGGGCGTATTCACGCGGTGGGCTGGCGGCGGCCGCGGCGTTCCTGCAACAGGCCGCCCTGCTCACGCCCGACCCCGCGGCGCGGGCCGAGCGCTCACTCGCCGCGGCCCGGGCGAAGCTCGACGTCGCCGACACGGCGGCCGCATCGAGCCTCTTGGCGGCCGCGAGTCTCGAGCCGATGGACCCGTTCCGGCGCGCGCGCCTGGACCTGCTGCGAGCGCAGATCGTGTTCGCCGAGCAGCGGGGCCGCGACGCGCCGCCGCTCCTGCTCAACGCGGCCAAACGGCTCGATCCCCTCGATCCCGCGATGGCCCGGGAGACCTACCTCGAAGCCATGGCGGCGGCGGTGTACGCCGGGCGCCTCGGCACCGGACCGGACGAGCGGGAGGTGGCCGAGGCAGCGCGCGCGGCGAACCACACGCTGGGGCCGGGCGCGACCGACCAGCTCTTCGGCGCCCTGGTGACGCGGTTCACCGACGGCTACGAGGCGGCGGTCCAGCCCCTTAGGAGGGCCCTGCGCCTGTTCGGCGAACCCGACGCCAGCAGCGCGGACCGGCGGTGGATGTGGCTGGCGTGCCGCCTGGCCCAGGATCTGTGGGACGACGATCTCTGGCACGAGCTCGCGACCTGCGGTGCCCGCGTGGCGCGCGAGACCGGCGCGCTGCACCTGCTCCCGAACGTGCTGAACCACCTCGCCGCGCTCAACATCCACTGTGGAGCGCTGGAGACCGCGGAGTCGGCGGTCGAGGAGACCGACTCGATCGCCGAGGCGACCGGAATGCCGCCCCTCAAATTCGGGGCGGCCATGCTGGCCGCCGTGCGGGGGGATAAGCACGAGGCGCTGGCCTTGTTCGACTGGGGGCGGCGCAACGTGACGGCGCGGGGCGAGGGCTCGGCGATCGCCAGGCTCTGGTGGCTCACCGCGCTGCTGCACAACTCGCACGGAGACTACGGCGAGGCGCTCGCCGCCGCCCGTCGGGCCAACGAGCACGAGGACCCCATCTTGCACAGTTGGGCCCGGGTCGAGCTGATCGAGGCCAGCGTCCGCAGCGGCGGGCCGCTGGAGGAGGCGAACTCGGCGCTGGATCGCCTGACCCGGGTCACCCGGGCGAGCGGCACCGAATGGGCACTGGGGATCGAGGCCCGCTGCCGTGCCCTGCTGACCAACGATGAGGCGCTCTACCAGGAGTCCCTCGAACGGCTCGGGCGTAGTCGCGCGGTGACCGACCTCGCGCGCAGCCGACTCGTCTTCGGCGAGTGGCTCCGCCGCGAGAACCGGCGGATGGACGCGCGCGAGCACCTGCGCACCGCCCACGAGATGTTCAGCCGGATGGGCGCGAGCGCGTTCGCCGAGCGCGCTCGCCGCGAGCTGTGGGCCACCGGCGAGACGGCGCGCAAGCGGACGACGGAGAACTTCAGCGAGCTCACCGCTCAGGAAACCCAGATCGCCCACCTCGCCGCGCAGGGGCGCACGAACCCGGAGATCGCCGCACAGCTGTTCATCAGCCCGCGCACGGTGGAGTACCACCTCGGCAAGGTGTTTCCGAAGCTGGGCATCAGCTCGCGCAAGGAACTGCGCAGGGTGCTCCCCGGGATGGAGGGCGCCGCGTCCAGCTGAACGACGCAGTCCCTCATCGCGTTCACCGCGGGCTCATACGGGCCCTGGCCGCTTCCATCTCCTCGTCCCGGCCGTCGCCGACCCGGGGAACCAGGTCGACCTCAAAAGAGTCGGCGGGCACATCGAACTCAAGGGCGATGTCGTCGCGGGCCATGGCCGGACACGCCCACTCGGCCTGAGGGTTTCAGCGTGGTGGAGCGCTCGTCGAAGAGGTCGGTCACGTGGCTAGAGTTCCCCTGTGGCCGCAACCGGAGTGCGCTGGGGGAGACGTCTCGGTCCGGTGGCCTTCGGGGTCGCCGTCGGGATCGCGCTGACCGTCATTCTCATGGCATGGCCGCAACGCACGCTCGTCCAACGTGAAGATCAGCCATCGACCCTTCGCTACCGGGACGGGTTCACGCATCACCTGGGTCTTTATCGCGAACGGACGCTTTTTGGCGAGTCGTACCACCTGGTGATCGGCAGCGACCCGAGCCTCTCCTATGGGCACCGGGTCGAGATCGGCGCCGGCGGGAGTCTCGGAGTCCGGGCGACCGACTGGACGTCCGCCGGAGTGCGCGTTCGCTTTACGACCGGGCATGAGCTGTTCGTCCCCGCAGCCCTGTTCATCAGCGGACGATGAGCGGACGGCCTGTCCGGTCGGGGCCGGCTCGGCCAGAGGTCGTCACCGACCAGGGCGCCTGCGCGCCGGTCGCCGCCCTTTGAGCGTGCGACCGGAGTCGGCCGCCGGCCGGGGATTGCCGGTGATCATGGATGCGTCGAAGATGGCCGCGCGACGTGGCGGTCAGGAGGCCTTGGGTGTACCTGGTGGAGTTCGAGGAGATCCTGGAGGCGGTCGGCGGGAGGATCGGCAGGTGGGTCGAGAAGCGTGATTCCGCAGACCTGCTGCTGCGCGCGGGAGTGCGTGACGCGGAGGCCCTGCAGTCCGTCGTTCAGGCCATGCCGCGATCGAGGCGCGGCGTCCCACCTCGCGAACCGTGGCTGCGGGCCGTCACCATGGCGGGCCTGCTCTTCTACGCGCGGCACGTCGCCGGCGGGGACGAGTCCGACGCACGCGAAGCCGAGCGTCTGCTGGATACGGCACGCGAGCGCGGCGGTGCGGAGCCACTCCGAGCGAAGGCCGAGATCGACGCTGCGGCCCTCGAACCTCCGGTCCTCGGCAACGCCAAGAACCTCGACCCGCTGAACAGGAGGGCGATCCTGACACCGCAGGACGCCCCGCTGGCGTGGATCGATGAGAACGCCGCGTTGCTGCGGCACGCGATGGCGGCGGGTGGCGGACTCGACCTGCGCGTTTACGAGAGCAACCTGATCAGCTTGCTGAGCGCCCGCTACGGGCGCACCGGGCACCTCGACGACCTGGGCGAGGCGATCGAGCTGGCCGAGTCGCTCGTGGAACGCACCGAGCCCGTCCACGACGCCTATGCCCGCCGGCTGTCCTCACTCGCGTGGCTGCGACAGCTGGCGTTCACGGGAAACGGCGACCCCGAAGCGTTCGACGAGGCCGTGAAGCTGTTGCGATCCGCCGTACGGCACACCCCCGCCGACCACGAGGATCACGCGATGCACCTGGCGAACCTCGGCCGGAGCCTGAGGCTCTACCACCAGACGATTCCCGGCCCGGAGGTCATCGCGGAGTCCGTGGAACTACTGGAGCGGGCGGTCGCCGCCACAGCGGATGACGAGCACCCATCGACGCACGCCACCCGGCGGGGGGAACTCGCGGTCGCCCTGGCGGTGTCCTTCGCCGAGTCCGGCGACCCGGCGCACCTGGAAGCGGCCACCCAGCGGATCCACGAGGCATGGGCGCTGACCCCCGGCAACGACCACAACATTCCGGATCGCCTCTATGAGATGAGCTGGATTCACCGGCTGCGCTACGAGGCGGGCGGGCACCCGGCCGACAAGAGGACGGCCAGGAGGGCCGCCAAGGCCCTACGGAAGGTCGTCCCGCGCGGAGACCCGCTCCGTGAGCAGGCTCAGCGGATCCTTCGAGAGATCTAGAGCCTGGTGCGAACTCCGGCTTGCGGCGGTGTGCCGCGACGGTGCGGCTCACCGATCGGGCCCGCGGTCGTCCGGCACACGGTGGCCGACCGCCGTGGAGGGCCGGGAGCGGCGCGGGATCCGTACTCCTGTCCGGGTGTCGCCTCGGCTCGGCAGCGCTGATGATCGGTTGCCGCCGGCCGGGTCTCGGGAGAGCACTCGGAGCCTGACACTGGATCGAGGTTCCGACCCAGGCCAGGGCACTGCGCCAGGATCCCAACGTCACCAGAGCCGAGCACACCCCCACCCGCCCGGCCCCCTGTTCCCCGCCGAGGAGACCGCCGGGCCCGGGTCGATCATCCGGGCCCCGGGCCGACGGACGCGACAGGGGTCAGGTCTCCAGGGCGCGGCGGAGGAACTCGTCGCGGGTGGCGGCGGAGGCCTGGGCGATCGCGGACTGGGAGGCGGCTTCGAAGCCGTGGTAGCCGCCGCCCCACAGGTGGAAGTCGACGTTGACGCCTGCCTGGGACAGGCGCAGGGCGTAATCGATCGCCTCGTCGCGGAAGGTCTCGACCGAGCCGACGTCGAGGTAGGTGCGGGGGAGGCCGGACAGGTCCTCGGCGCGGGCGGGGGCCGCGTAGCAGGAGACGGCTTCGGTGCCGCGGCGGTCGCCGAGCAGGGCGGTCCAGCCGAAGAGGTTGTCGTCGCGGTCCCAGACACCCTCACCGTCGAGCATGCGGGAGCTGGGCGTCGTCATGCGGTCGTCGAGCATCGGGCAGATGAGGACCTGGTGGGTGAGGCGGGGGAAGCCGCGGTCGCGGGCCAGGAGCGCGGTCCCCGCCGCGAGGCCGCCTCCGGCGCTTCCCCCGAGGATCATCAGGCGTTCGGGATCCGCGCCGAGCGCGGCGGCGTTGCCGGCGAACCAGCGCAGCCCCGCGTAGCAGTCCTCGACGGGCGCGGGGTCGGGGTGCTCGGGCGCGAGCCGGTACTCGACGGAGACCGCGACGGCCAGCCCCTCGGCGACGTACCCGACGAAGCCCGCCAGGCCCACGTGCCGGGTGCCCATCACCATGCCGCCGCCGTGGACGTGGTAGATCCCCGGCAGCGGGCCGGTCTCCCGGGCGGGCCGCAGGACCGTGAGGGCGATCTCCGGGGCGCCTTCGGGCCCGGGCACGGTCAGTTCCTCGACGACGACGGCTCCGCCGGCCGTCAGGTCGGTCTCCGGCATACCGGGGAGGCCGGAGGCGATGAGATCGCGCAGCGCGCCGAGGGTGTCGGCGCCGAGCGGCGGCATCACCGCGCGCTGAGCCTCGATCACCGGCACCAGCTCGGGGTCGAAGGGCGGACGGGACGGGGTGGTCTCTGACATGGAATGCTCCTTCCTCGAAGCCGAAAGCCTCGCCGATCGCGGACGGGACGGGCACCCGCCATCCGTCGCGAGGGCGGCGTCCCGCGCCCGCCACCCGGCGCGCCGGCGCTTCGGCATGCCGCGGCGTCTGGCGTTCTCCCCGGTGAAGCGGTATCGATGGGCGGGACGGTGCGGCTCGCGGGAAGGGGCTCCATGCACGATCTCATCACGAGGCTGGCGGTCGTCGACGGCGACGCGGCCAGCGCCCTGCGCGTGATCTCGCACTTCGACGCCCTGCTCGACCGGAAGGCCTCGGTCTCGGCCCTGCTGCGGGCCGCCGCCGCCCTCACCGCGTCGGGCGCCGGAGTGCACGACGCGGCACTCGGACTGCGGCTGCGCGTCGACGCCCAGGGCAGGCCCGCGGCCGACGACGGAAGGCACGGCCCACCGGCCGCGGCCCCGTCCGCGCGCTGCGAGCGGACCACCGTCTGGCTGGAGCGCGACGGAGACCCGGGCCCGCTGGACGACCTCGTCCTGGAGCGGTGCGCCCGCAGCGTGCACGCGGTCGTCCAGGAGACGCGCACCGGTCATCCGGCGGTGGCCGCGGTCCGGCTGGCGTGCGATCCGGCGTCCACGCCCGTGGACCGCGCCGAAGCCTTGCGCCACCTCGGCCTGCACGGCGACCTCGTCGTCGTCGCCACGCCCGTCGGCGCGGCGGCGGAGCTGCCTCCCGGTCCGATCATCGACGGCCGCCGCGTCGCCCTGGTGCGGGCCGAACAGGTCGACGGCCTGCTCAGCGCGTCCGTTCCGGCGGGGCTCGTCCGCTGCACCGCCGCCGACCTGCCCACCGCGCACCGCAACGCGGGCCTGGCGCTGCGGCTCGCCGTCGATCCCGCCGATGGCGGCCCCGCCCACGTCTGGTTCGACGACCTGGGCAGTCTCGCCGCCCTCGCCGAGCGCTTCGACCCGGCCGAGGCCGCGGCCGTCCCCGACGTCCGGCTCCTGGAGAGCCTCCGCGCCGAGCGCCCGTGGGTCACCGGCCTCCTGGACACCCTGCTGAGCCACGGCAGCCTCCGCCAGGCCGCCCGCCGCCAGCATCTCCACCACTCCACCCTCGGCCAGCGCGTCGCCTGGCTCGAAGCCCGCCTCGGCTACCCCATCCTCTCCCCGGCGGGCCACGCCCGCGCCGCCACCACCCTCCTCCTCTGGCGCATCGCCACCTCACCCCACCCCCCGGCCACCGCGCGCTAGGCGGGGTGGATCCGTGCGCGCCGCCTCGAGAGCCGCTTCGGCGCGTGAGATCAGGATGAGGACGGCGCTCTTGAGCGGCGTCGTCAGGGAGAACCCGGCCCATCCGTCGGTTCCTTCGGCAAGACGTCGCGCTCGACCCCGAGTTCGGGCGGCTGCTCCTGGAGTTCTGTGCCCGCTGCGGCGCTCACCAGGGATGAGCGGGGCCCGGCGGTGCCGCGGATCACGCGGCATCGCCGGGGCGAGGAGCCGAGGGCGATCCTGCCCGCCGGGCCGAGCCGGACAAATGCCGCACAGCGGACATTCTTCAGGTGGCCCTGTCCATGATTCCCGTTATGCTGCTTGATTCCCGCACATCGCGCAGTGCCAGCACCGAAGAAGTAAGAAGGCTCTTTTCTCAATGCCGCCACGTCACCGGAGAAACGAAAAGCAGAACGTTGCGCAACCGGCCGTCCGCGAGTCGGCGGGGTTGCCGGTCGCCTGGCTGGACGAGGCTCCCGCCGGCATCTGGTTCGTGGGGTGCCACGGCGGAGCCGGCACCACCACGCTGTCCCACACCGCCCACGAAGCCAGGGACGGGGGCAGGTGCTGGCCGATTCCCCACACCGGCGCGGTCAAGGTCGTGCTGGTCGCGCACCCCGACGTGCAAGGCCTCCGAACGGCCGGGGCCGCCGCCAGGCAGTACGCCGAGGACCCGCGACTGCGCGCCCGCGTCCGCCTGCTCGGTCTCGCGCTCGTCTCCTGGGCCCCCGGCCGCCTGCCCAGGCATCTGGTTCAGGTACGGCAATCCCTCCGGCGGGCGTTCCCCCGAATCTGGGATATCGAGTACATGCCGGAACTGCGTCTGGGTGAGAGCCTTGCCGACATGCGCCCGCCCAAGTCACTGCAGACACTGCAGGACGACTTGGAACGCATGGAAGACGATCACTGGGCCGACTCGCTCCGGTGGGCCAACCAGGAGGACGGCGACCCACGCTGAACGCTGCGCCCCGTACGTAGCCCTGCCCGCAACCGCTCATGCCGCTGGAGATGGTCTCACCGTTCCAGGAGCCGATCCGTCGGATTCCCGGTCGGCCCGGCCCGCGGGCCGGGCCGACGGGTCGGCTCAGGGGCCGCGGTAGATCCAGTTCTGCTCAGCGGTGCCGACGCACGGCAGGATCGCCGCGTCGGTCCCCCACTTGGTGAGGCAGTCGCGGACGGCGTTGGGGACGGTGGCCCTGGTGATGATCCGGAGGCTGAGTTCCGGGAACTCCGTCGGCCTCCACCACCTGCCGAGGAAGTCGGGCGCGTTGGTGGACTCGATGCAGTCCCTGAGCTCGGTCCGCGCCCCGATGCCGCGGAAGAGGCACCACCGGTGCCCGGTCTCCGCGTTGGTGTACGACTGGGTGCCCCAGGAGTTCCCCCAGCGCTGGGCGAGCCGCCCGTCGCACGGGGCCACCGTGACGTACCAGCCGGTGCCGTCGAGGCACTCGCCCGACGCCGTGTTGACGATCTCGTAGCCCGTGGGGTCGGCCGACGCGGCGGTCGGCGTGACCGCCACCATCGCCGCGCCGACCAGCGCCCCCGCCAGCACACGGGCGAGCCCGCGCCGCACGGATCTCCACGATCCTCCGAACACCTTCATTCGCCGTCTCCTCCACCTCGTCCTGTGTTCCGGCGATAGTAAGAAGACAGGCCCCGGGCGCAGCAGGGGCACCGGTCACGCCCCGTCCCGACCCACCCGGGACCGACACGCGCGAGCGGCGTTCAGCTGACGCGATGGAGGAGACCGCGAGTGGCGGCTCGACGTCCGTCCTCGGCGACGATCACCGCCCTCCGTAGCGCCCTGACCCGAATTCGGGTCAGGGCGAACAACACGGACAGGCCGAGAGAGCAGACCTCTACGGCGAGGAAGACCATCACCAGGCGCGCGGCCGCACCGCGTGTCCGGTAGAAGCGGCTGCGCAGGACGTCGTCACGAACCCAGAAGCGGTGACGGAACGGCACCCGAGTGCCGAACAGCACGTAGGCCGCCAAACGAAGAACCGGCGGGCGCTCAGCCGGTCCACCGGGTCGGCTCATCGAGATCTTCAGGTCGAGGGACACACGTCACCTGCGGTGTCGTGCAGACATTCTCCTTCGACGCCGGCCGGACTCGCGCACCGGGTCGGCATCGCCACCGCCAACCTGTCGATCCTCAAGAACGGCCGCGCCAGAGCCATCCGTCTCAGCATTCCCGCCTGGTCCCCGGCCACCGGCCCGGCATCCGGCCGACGCCCACCGCCTCTAGTCGCCGCCCAGATGCCCCCTGACGGCCATGACCACGATCATGACGATCACCGCGACGCGGTAGATCTGGCGCAGTGCCTCCTCCGTGATCGAGTTGCCGTGCATCCGCGCGAGAACGACGATCAGAACGGCCGATGGCGCTGCCGCGGTGGCCACGGCCGGGCCGGTCCTGGTTCGGTCCTGGTCCGGTCCGTGGAGGCACCGGACTCCGTCTGCTCGGACCATGAATCCACGCCGGGGACTCCCGCGGTGACCGCTGCGGTCGTGTCGACGTCGTCATGAAGATCGGACGATTCCGGTCTGACAGGTGTCGTCGCTACCGCGACCCGGGCGTTGGCGTGGTGGCCCGCGCTCGGACCCGTGCCGCCGTGGCGTCGGCGGCCGGGACCGTGCGTGCGGGCGGCGCCTCGTGGGGCAGGTGGTCAGTGCCGGGTGAAGAAGCCCGTGAGGGTGTCGATGAAGTCCTGGGGCTTGTCGAGGTGGGTGACGTGGCCGGCGTCGACGCGCTTGTAGATGCCGTGGGGCAGGTACGACATGGCCTTGTCGGCGTCGTTCTGGTCCATGGCGCCGTAGAGGATGTCGCCTTCGACCCAGGAGTAGTTGGCGTGCATCAGCATGGTGGGCACGGTGATGTCGGCCAGTGCGGTGGCGTGGTCGAAGCCGGCGTTCCAGCTGCCGTCGTAGAAGGCCGCGCCGAAGCGGGGGTCGTACTGGTGGTCCATGCCGCGGAGGAAGAGGCGGACGGTGTCGTCGGGGATGATGGCGAGTTCGACGGGTTCTCCGGGGTTGAGCAGGCGCTTGGCCTTGATCGTCTCGGTGAGGACGAAGACGGCTCCCGGGGCGATGTTCTGGGTGATGAATTCCTTGTTGTCGGAGATCCAGAACAGCAGGAAGTCCTGGACGTTCTGCGCGACGCCCTTGGCGCTGGAGGCGAAGTCGCGGTAGGCGATGGTCTTCATGATCCGCGGGTACTCCGAGGCGAACAGCGGCGGGTCCTCCAGGATCGCGGCGGTGACGAGGTCGGGCCGGTTGGCCGCGAGCCAGGTCGTCAGGAGGCCGCCTGAGGAGTTGCCGGTGACGTATGCGGGCCCGCCGATCACGGACTCGATGAACGCGGCGAGGTCGGTGCCGATCCGGTTCGCGTTCATCGGGTAGCCGACCGTCGTGGTGGTCGTGCCGTGGCCTTGGTAGTCGACGTCGAAGACGTGGAAGGAGGCCGCGAGGTCGGGCAGGACGCGGCTGTAGGAGAACCAGTCCACCTGCTGGGCGTGCAGGAGCAGCAGGGCGGGGCCGTTCGCCGGTCCTTCGCGGTAGCTGAAGTTCACGCCGCCGACCTGCGCCGTCTTCGCGCAGTAGCCGGCCGCGTCCACCCGGGCATGCCAGTAACCGTCCTCGGTGAGGGCGGACGCCCGGGCGGGGCCGCTTCCCAGCACGCTCGCCAGGACGCCGGCGCCCAGCGCTCCGGCGCCTGCCGCCAGTGCGTGGCGGCGCGAGATCTTGTCAGATGCGCTCATGTTGCTTCTCCTCTGTGCGAACCGGGGCGGCGTCGCGGGCAGCCGGGGGGTCGGCCGATTTGTGACGATATCGTCAGTCACGACGATCACCTCAGTCAATAGGTTCTGACGATTTCCTCAGCTGGCCTAGGCTGGATGACGGAACGACAGAAGGAGACGTATGCCCGAGCAGCCCCCGAGCCGGCTGGAGCGCCGCAAGGCCCACACCCGTGCGGCCCTCGTCCGGGCCGCGCAGGCGCTCATCGCGACGGGCCGGACCAACGCACCGGTCCTGGAGATCACCCAGGCCGCGGACGTGGGCATGGGCTCGTTCTACAACCACTTCGCGACGAAGGAGGAGCTCTTCCGGGCCGCGCTCGAAGCCGCGCTGGAAGCCCACGGCGCGCTGCTCGACGAGCTGACCGCGGACCTGGCCGACCCGGCGCAGGTCTTCGCGCAGAGCTTCCGGCTGACCGGCCGCCTGCACCGCCGGCGGCCCGAGCTCAGCAAAGTGGTGCTCCACTTCGGGTTCGAACTGACCACCTCGGACCACGGACTCGCTCCCCGCGCCCGCCGCGACATCGAGGACGCCGCCCGCGAGGGCCGCTTCACCGTGCGCGACCCCGAGCTGGCGATGGTGACCGTCGCGGGCGCCGCCCTCGGTCTCGCCCGGCTGCTGCACCACCACCCCGAGCGGGACGACGCCGAAGCCACCGACCAGGTGACCGAGGACCTGCTGCGCATGTTCGGCGTCAGCTCCGCCGAAGCCCACGACATCAGCACCCGCCCCCTGCCCGACCTCGACGCCGCGATCCGCGCCCACTCCGCCGCGTAGCGCGTCGGCTCACCCGCCCGGAGGGACGAGTGAGCCAGAAAGAACTCCCTTCCGGACGCCTCGGATTCAAGGCCCGGATCGCCCCCGACGGCATCTGCCGCGACCCCTGCCGGGTTTCACCGGGGGAGGCTCAGGGCTTGGGGTTCTCGGGGGTGGTGAGGGTGATGCGGGGCTGGCCGGGGAGGCCGAGGTCGAGGGTGAGGACGATGCCGTCGGCGGACCGGGTGCCGATGAGGGCGTGGAAGGCGACGGGCTCGGTCGGGGCGATGTCGGCGGCCGCGGCCTGGTCGAGGAATCCGCCGAAACTCCCGGGTGCGTCTTCGCCTGAGCGGACGGTGAGCGTCGGGGTGACGCGCACCGTGTCGTCGATGAGGGTGCCGATGGTGAGGTCGGCGATCCAGGCGTGGGGCTGGGCACTCCCGCCGGGCAAGGTGCCGGTGCCGTCGGTTCGGTGGGGACGCAGGCCCTCATAGGAGATGGACCAGGTGTTCCAGAAACGTCTGGTCTGGCCCGCTTCAAGAACAAGGTCGGTCTTGTCGACCGTGGGGGAGGTGAGCTCCACGGCGGGCGCCTGCGTTCGCGCACCCGGGGAGCGCGATGCGTCCCGGGCAGGCCCGGTCCGCGCGCCGCACGCCGCGAGGAGCCCGAGCGCGAGCGAAGCGAGGGCGGCGGTCAGGCGAGTGAGCGGCACCTGGCGGAGTCTAGGGGTGGGGCGGAGCGGCCGGATGGCCGGAGACGGACATGGGGTGGTCATCTCCCGATGAAATGATCAAGCATGTGGCCCATGCGCCTCCTCCGCCTTCACTTCCTCTTCGGTCTCACCGCCCTCACCGTGCTCGCCCTTCACGCCCCCGCCGCGGGCGCGCCGGCGGACGAGCCGGTCCACTTCTCGCTCGAAGCGGCGAGCCAGCCGCGGGCGCAGCGCCCCGAACTGGAGAAGGTCAAGCAGCGTGCCAAGGCGAACGGGGTCTCCCTCGGCGCGCAACTGAGGTCGGAGTTCGGCAGGCTCCCCAAGGTCTCCGACTCCGACTACCCGGACGCCGAGGTCGACGGAATCGACGCGATGCGGTTCGCGGATTTCGAGCTGATGGCGAAGGAGAAGGGCCTGCCCCTGGAGAAGATCGTCGACGAGTACGGGTGGGAGGACCAGTTCACCGTCCTGGCCCGCTACATCGCCGAGCGATACCCCCGAACCAACGCCGGGTACGCGATCCGCGAGGTCGACGGCGTCCGCCGCGGCTGGGTCGCGTTCGAAGGCGAGGTGCCCGCGGACGTGGTCGCACAGGCCAAGAAGGTGCCGGCGCCGATCGACTTCGAGGCGAACAAGGGCTACAGCGGGGAGGACGTACAGGCCGCGGTCGACGAGAAGGCCGCCGACCTCGCGGAGAAGGGCGGCTCCTACGCGGTTTCGGCGGACCCGTACACGGGCGAGGTGGAGGTCGACACGGCCCCGGACGTCGAGGACCACGACGGCTGGCTGCGGGGCGGCGGGTACCTCGACCGGGGCTTCGGCAGCCAGTGCACGGCGGGCTTCAACATCGAGAAGGACGGCGTCTACAGCCCCATGACCGCCGGGCACTGCGTCCCGGTGGGGCAGGTCGGCAGCTGGTACATGATCTACCAGCTGCACGGCGGCGACGGCTCATCGACGACGAACGTGTACTCCAAGCTCCGCCACGTCGGCGCCTACGGGGACTTCTCCCGGTTCGGTCCGGGCACCATGAGCGCCACCGACACCTTCTACGAGGACTGGAGCACCAAGCGCTACGTGACGAGCGTCATGCCGCTCTCCGAACTCTACGCGGGCCGTGCCCTCTGCAAGTTCGGCACGGTGACGGGCCGCGGCTGCACGGCGATCCGCAAGCACGGCATCACCGTCACCACCGCCGCCGGCACGGCCTCGAGGCTCATGATGATGGAGACCGAGATCACCGACGGCGGGGACAGCGGAGGCCCCTGGTTCTCCGGCGGCGCGGCCGCGGGCATCACCAAGGGCGGCATGTGGGAGGGCGAAGGACGCCGTGACCTCGTCTCCC
This sequence comes from Actinocorallia herbida, assembly GCF_003751225.1. Classification (NCBI taxonomy): domain Bacteria; kingdom Bacillati; phylum Actinomycetota; class Actinomycetes; order Streptosporangiales; family Thermomonosporaceae; genus Actinocorallia; species Actinocorallia herbida. The sequence goes on along the minus strand of NZ_RJKE01000001.1, from coordinate 5,268,099 downwards.
TCGTCTCCCTGGTCCCCAGTGCCCTCAACGGCTGGACGGTCCGCGTCCACTGACCACCGACCCGAAGCCGCCGACATCCCGACGCCGTGCCCCGACGGCCCTTCCCGGCCGTCGGCCTTCTCGGTCGGCCGGACCATGCGCGGCTCTTCGCCCGATCTCCGGTCAAGGGAAGCTCTCGCAGGTCCGCCGCGGTCCTGGGCGCTCCCGTCGTCCAGGACCGCGGCGGTGCGGGGGTCACCGGAGCGGGCTCGTCGGTTTCCGGTGGGTGAGGGTCAGGGTGTAGAGGAGGAGGCCTGCGGAGGTCAGGGCGAAGCCGGCCCAGACGGTGGAGAGGGGGCCCCAGCCGGCGGCGAGGGTGATGGCGCCGCCGACGGCGCCGAGGGAGTTGGCCAGGTTGAGTGCGGCCAGGTTGAGGGCGCCCACCAGGGTGGGGGCGTTCGGGGCGAGGGCGGTCAGGCGGACCTGGATCGTGGGGATCGCGAGCATCATGGTGGCGCCGACGCCGAAGAGGCAGGGCAGCAGGACGCGCAGGTCGGCTCCGGCCGTGCCGATCAGCACGAGGAACACCAGGACGCCGCCGTAGCCTCCGGTCAGGCCGAGGTGCGCGTAGCGGTCGGCGAGGCGGCCGCCGAAGTGGTTGCCGGCCGCCATGCCGGCGCCGAAGACGGCGAGGGCGACGGGCACCAGCGCGGCGTCGCGCCGTGCCGCGTCGGTGACGAACGGGCCGATGAAGGTGTAGACGGCGAAGATGCTGGAGATGCCGAGCGCCGCGACCCCGACCATGAGCCAGACGCCGCCCCGGCGCAGCGCGCTCAGCTCGGCCGCGACGGAGCCGCCGCGCAGGTCGTCGGTGCGGGGGAGCCAGGCCAGGAGGGCGGCACCGGCGAGCAGGCCGAGACCGGTCACCGTCCAGTACATGGCGCGCCATCCGGCGTGCTGGCCGACGAAGGCGGCGAGCGGAGAGCCGACGACGGTGGCGACGGTGAGGCCGGCCATCACGGTGGCGAACGCCCTTCCGCCTCGGCCGGGTCCGTACACGTAGGAGGCGACGACGGCCCCCGCGCCGAAGAACGCGCCCTGCACGCTGCCCGCGACGAACCGGAAGACGACGAGGCCGGCGATGTTCGGCGCGAGCGCGGAAAGGCCGTTGCCGACGAGGAAGAGCACGATGAGGCCGAGTAGCAGGGCGCGCCGGTCGGCGCGCGCGGCGAGCAGCGTGATCGCCGGGGATCCGATGACGACGCCCAGGGCGTAGGCGGTGATCGCGTGGGTGGCGACCGGGATCGACACGGCGAGGTCGGCGGCGAACAGCTGGATGACGCCGTTGCTGCCGAACTCGCCCGTGCCGATCGCGAAGGTGCCGAGGGCGAGCGCGAACAGGACCGGTCTCGGGTCGCGGGTGTGCCGGCCGCGCTCGCGCCGGTCGTCGAAGGCTTGCTGGTGCATCTTCTCTTCCTCGATGGTCAGCGCGGACGAGGGGAGGCGTCACCGAGGACGGCGACGCCTCCCTCGTCCGCGACGCGGGGTCAGCGGGCGGCGCGCCGGATCAGGTCGGCCGTGACGGCGGGCTGCGAGACCATCGCGACGTGCGAGGCATTGACCTCCCGGACGTGCGACCCGGCCCGCTCGGCCATGAACCGCTGCGCCTCGGCGGGCAGCACCTGGTCCCGGCGCGCGACCAGGTAGAAGGACGGGATGGTCGACCAGGCGGGCGGGCCGGAGGGTTCGCCGAGGGTGCGCACGTCGGCCGGCCGCTGGGTGGCCCACATCAAGGCGGCGGTGGCCCTCGGGACGTCTCCGGCGAACACGTCGGGGAAGGAGTCCCGCTTGATGTACCCGTCGACGCTCCCGTCGCCATAGGGGCGGAAGTCCAGCGCCGCCTCGTCGAGGCGGCTCCCGGGGAACTTCGTCTGCAGGCCGAGCAGCGTCTCGCCCTGATCGGGGGCGAACGCGGCGACGTAGACGAGCGCCTTCACGTTCGGGTTGCCGGCCGCGGCGTTCGTGGCGACGATGCCGCCGTAGGAATGCGCCGCTATGACGATCGGGCCCGGGAGGGTCCGCAGGACGTCCGCCAGGTAGGCGGAGTCGGAGGCGACGCCGCGTAGCGGGTTCGCCGGGGCGAGGACCGGATAGGCGTCGCGGACGAGGCGGGAGGCGACCTCGTTCCAGCCGGACGCGTCGGCGAACGCCCCGTGCACGAGTACCACCGTGGGCCTGGCCTCCGGCCGTGGGCCTGCCGCCGCCGTGTCCGTCCCCAGGAGCGCCCCGGTGGCGATCGCGGTGGATCCGGCGAGTACCGCTCGGCGAGTCGTCATGATGTGCACCTTTCACCGTGGTGTTCGATCTCGGGTGCCATGGTGCGGAGGCCCGATTGACGCCCACTGAACGGCCGATCCAGTGGACGTCAAGTGCCGCGTCCTAGCGTTCGCGGCATGAGATCCACGAAGAGCGAGAACGCCGTGAAATGGGGCCTGCGCGCCCACGCCATCGCCTACGCCATCGCCATTCCCGCCCAGATCATCGTGTGGTGGACCGTCACGCCCGAGCACTTCTTCTGGCCCCTGTGGCCGGCCCTCGGCTGGGGCGTCGGGCTGGCCTGCCACGCCTTGGCGGTGTCGTCGTCCAAGACGCGCACGGGGAGCTGAGCCGTGCCGTTCCTCCGGGAGTTCGCGCACGACCCCAGGACGGTGGGCGCGGTCGCGCCGAGCGGGCCGGCGCTGGCGCGGGCCGCGACCGCGGTGGTGCCCGGGACCGGCTCCCCCGTCGTGGTGGAGCTCGGCCCGGGTACCGGCGCCTTCACCGGCCCCATCCAGCGGCGCCTCGCCGGACGGGGCCGGCACATCGCCGTCGAGGTCAATGTGCGGTTCGCACGGCGTCTCGCGGTGTCGCTCCCCGGCGTCGAGGTGGTGCACGCGGACGCGTCCGATCTCGCCGAGGTGCTCGCGCGGCGCGGACTCGGCCGCGCCGACGTGGTGGTCAGCGGCCTGCCCTGGGCGGCGTTCACCGGTGACCGGCGACATGCCGTGCTGTCCGCCGTGGTCGCGTCCCTGCCACCGCACGGGGTCTTCACCACGTTCGCCTACGTGCACGCCCGCTGGATGCCGCCCGCCCGGCGGCTGCACGCGGAGCTGCGGTCGCGGTTCGACGAGGTCGTGGTCGGCCGCACGGTGTGGGCCAACCTTCCGCCCGCGCTGGTGTACTACTGCCGCCGTCCGGTCGCCGAGCCCGGACGGCCGGTTCGCGCCCTCGCGGGGGCGGAGCGCGGCGGCGACGGGCCGTTGACCGGCCGGGGGTCCGCTTGGGACCATGCGCCATGGATTCCGAAGTGATCGCGGCGAGTCTGCCCTACGCGCTCGGCGTCGTCATGTTCGGGCTGGGGCTCAGCCTGACGGTGGACGACTTCCTGCGGGTGGGCCGCCATCCGCGGGCGGTGGCGGCGGCGCTGCTGTGCCAGCTGGTGGTGCTGCCGGTGGTCTGCTTCGGCCTGGTGCTGGCGTTCGGGCTCCCGCCCGAACCCGCGGTGGGGCTGATGCTGGTCGCGGCATCACCGGGCGGTCCCACGGCGAACCTGTTCAGCCACCTGTTCGGCGGCCACGTCGCGCTGAACGTCACGCTCACCGCGGTCACCTCGGCGCTGGTCGTGATCACCCTGCCGATCGTGGTGAACCTGTCGACGGCGTACTTCCTGGCCGACGGGGCCGAGGTCGGGCTGCAGACCGGGAAGGTGGTCCAGGTCTTCATGATCGTGGTGCTGCCGGTCGCGCTGGGGATGCTCGTGCGCGCGCGGGCGCCCCGGGTGGCGAGGCGGCTCGACGGCCCCGTCCGGGTGCTGTCGGTCGTCGTCCTGGTCGTGGCCATCGGCACGGTTCTGCTCGGGCAGCGGGAGAACCTCGCCGGCTACTTCGTCGCGGTCGGCGCGGCCGCGCTGGCCTTCAACCTCGTGAGCCTGGTGGCCGGGTACGCGGTGCCGCGCCTCGTCGGAGCCGGTCACCGGGAGGCCGTCGCGGTCGGATTCGAGATCGGGATCCACAACACCGCGTTCGCGATGACGGTGGCCCTCGGTCCGGCGCTGCTGAACAACGCGGAGATGGCGATCCCGGCCGTGGTGTACGGCGTCATCATGTTCTTCACGGCCGCGGGGTTCGGACGGCTGCTCACCCGACGAGGCCCGCGACGGTCCGCTGTGGACGGGCGCGCGCCGGTGGGGGAGCCCGGTTGAACCCGCCTCGGCTCCACGCCTGAACCTGCGCGGACCCGCTGGACCCGGGCTTCACAAACGGCTCATAATGGATGATCTATTGTCCATTCGGGAGCCGAGCCGCGTGGTCATGCCCGTCCCCCCGGCCCGGTTCACGGGTGCCCCGGCGAAGCCGGGTTCGCAGAGCGCCCGTGAACCGGGTCCAGTGGGCACGGCCCGGCCCGATGGCGCGGATCCGTCGGCCGACGCCGGTTCCGTCCGGCTGCGGATCCTCGGTCCCCTGCGGGTGTTCCGTGACGGAGCCGAGCGGGACGCCGGACCCCGCCAGCAGGCCTATCTGCTGGCCCTGCTCCTGGCGAGCGCCGGCCGGCCGGTCACCACGGGCGAGCTGATCGACCTGATCTGGGGCGACGATCCGCCCGCGAGCGCGCTCAACGTCATCCACAAGTACGTCGGAGGTCTGCGCCGGCTGCTCGAACCCGCGATCGGCGCCAGGGGGGCCAGCTCCTATCTGCACCGCAGGGGCAACGCCTACCTGCTCAGCGCGGGGCCCGGCGCACTGGACCTGGTCGCCTTCCGGGAGCTCGTGGACCGCGCCGCGGCGGACGTGGGCGAGCGGCGGCGCGAGGAGGCACTCGACCACTACGTCGAGGCGCTCGGGCTGTGGCAGGGCCCGGCAGGCGACGGCTTCGCCCACGGCACGGCGGCCATGGCGGTCTTCTCGTCCATCGACGACGAGTTCCACGCCGCGTGCGCCGCCGCGGCCGATCTGGCCGTCGCGCTGGGCCGCGCGGACCGGGTGCTGCCGGCGCTGCAGCTGGCCGCGAAGATGGGCCCGTTCCACGAGCCCGTGCAGGCGGCCCTCATCACGGCGCTCGGCGCCGCAGGACGCCAGGCCGAGGCGCTGTCGGCCTTCGACGCGCTCCGCGACCGCCTGGCCGACGAACTCGGCATCGACCCCGGACCGGCGCTGCAGGCCGCGCACCTCCAGGTGCTGACGCGGACCTCGACGCCGTCGCCGCGACCGGGCGGGGACGTCGACCGGGCTCCCGGGAGCGGCGACGCCGGTCTGGTCGGCCGGGCCGAGGAACTCGCCGTGCTGCGCCAGGTGCTGCGGGAGGCGTTCAGCGGACGCGCCGGGCGCGGGATCGTCGAAGGCGAACCGGGCGTGGGCAAGACCCGCCTGCTGGAGGAGGTCGCGGACGGGGCCGGGCGGCGCGGCGCGCTCGTCGTCTGGGCGTCGTGCCTGGAAGGCGACGCGGCACCGGCGCTGTGGCCGTGGGCGCAGGCGCTCGCGGTGGTGCTCGACGGCCTGCCCGCGCCGGCGCGGGAGAAGTGGCTGAGCGGCGACCTCGGCATCCTCTTCGAAGCGCGGGACGATCCCGCGCCCATGCTCTCCGGGAGCCGCGCCCAGTTCCGCCTGTTCGAGCAGGTCGTCACCGTCGTCGGCCAGGCCGCGAGCGGGCGGCCCACGCTGCTCATCGTCGACGATCTGCAGTGGGCCGACGCCACCTCGCTCCAGCTGTTCGGCCATCTGGCGGCCCGCCTGCCGCCCCGCGCCTCCATCATCGGCTCGCTGCGGGACCGCGCGCCCGAACCCGGCTCCGAGCTCTCCCGGGTCCTGGCCGCCGCCGGCCGGCTGCCCGGCCACCGCAGGATCCGGCTCGGCCCGCTCGGCCCGCCCGACGTGGCCGAACTCATCCGCCGCGAGACCGGCCGTGAGCCCGGTGCGGGCGTCGCCCGGACCATCCACTCCCGCACCGGCGGCAATCCGTTCTTCGTCCGCGAACTGTCCCGGCTCCTCAGCGACGCGGGCGCGCTCGCGGGCGCCGGAGCCCCGGTGGAGACCGGGGTCCCGGCCACGGTGCGCGACGTCGTCCGCGACCGGATGGCGGGGCTCGATCGCGGTGCCGGAGAGCTGCTGCGGATCGCCGCGCTCATCGGCCGCGACGTCGAGGCCCGGCTGCTCGCCCGCACGGCGGGCGTCGACCTCGCGGACTGCCTCGGCATGCTGGAGCCGCTGCGTGCGCTCGGCGTGCTGGAGCCCCGGCCGGCCGATCCGTTCGCGTTCCGCTTCTCGCACGACCTGGTCCGTGAGTCCGTCGCCGAGACGACAACGCCCCAGGAGGCACTCAGGCTGCACCTGCGCATCGCGGACGCGCTCGAGCAGAGCGACGCGGACGACGAGTCCGTCACCGAACGGCTGGCCTACCACCTGGGAGCGGCGGGCCCCCTCGCCGACCCGGTGCGCGCCGCGGAGGCGATGAAACGGGCGGGCCGCCGCGCGACGGCCAAGCTCGCGTTCGCCGCGGCGGACCGGCATCTGCAGGAAGCCGCCCGGATCGCGCGGACGGCCGGGCTCCCGGAGCTGGAGCTGTCCGCTCTCTCCCTGCTCGCGATCGCTCCGCGGCGGCAGGCGGGCTACGGCGGCACGACCTCCGACCTGCTGGAGCGGGCGGAGCGACTGGCCCGCGGCCTCGGCCGGGACGCCGAGGCCGCCGGGCTCCTCTTCGCCCGCCTGTTCGGGGCCTACACGTTCCTCGAATGGGACCGCGAGCACCTGGTCCGCCGGCTGCACGAGCAGGGAAAGGCGTCCGGCGATCCGGTCGTCCAGGTGTACGGCAGGCAGGCCTGGGGCCTGCACCAGTGGGACATCGGCAACATCGGCGAGGCGTACCGGCACTTCAACGAGAACGACCTCGCCATTCGGCACGGCCCGGCGTCCGGACCGACCGACACCCCGATCCGGCGCGACGTCTCGGGCGAGTGGCCCGGCTGGCAGGCCGTCGTGACCGCGCTGCACGGCGACGTCGAGAAGGCCGCCGCCCTGCTCGACCGATGGAACGGACCGGCCGACGGCTACGCGGTCGCGACGTGGGCCTACTACATCACCATGATCACGGCCATGGCCGGTGACGCCGCCCGGGTGCTGCAGGTGGTCGACCGGTGGACCGCGGTGGGCACCGGCCGCCTCGCCCTGCAGCAGGAGCACTACGTCCGGCTGGACTGGTACTGGGCCCGCGCGCTCACCGGCGACGATCCGGCCGGCACCGCCGAGGAGGCCGAACGGCTCCTGGCCGAGACGCTGACCGACCCGCCCCGCTTCGGCCTGGCCTTCCACCTCGGACTGATCGCCGAGATGTGGCTGGCCGCCGGCCGGCCCGACCGGGCCGAGAACGCCCTCGACCGGGCGGATCGGGCACTGGAGGCCCACGGCCAGCGCTACTCCGAAGGGCTGCTCCGGCTGCTGCGAGCCCGGCTCCTGCACGCACGCGGCGAGCCCGCCCCCGCCGTCAGGCACGCCGCCGAAGCGGCCCGCGCCTGGTCCACCGCCCACGAGACCCACCTCTTCGCACGCCGCGCCCAGGAGTTCCTCGACACGCTCGCCCCACCCGCCGAGCCCGCGCGGCACGGCGAACCGCCCTCATCGGACGCTGACGCGACACCCTCCCCGAGGCCCTGACCGGCCTCAAGGTCGCCCACCCCCGCCGCTCCGGCCCGCCCTCAGCGGGACGCGGGGCTGGAGGGCGGAGTACGGGGGAGGACGGTGGGGGTCGTCAGGGCGTGATGCGCCTGGCGGGTGCTCAGGTCTCGATGTCGCCCTGTGGAGGGTCTTCCGGGTTGGTGCGGGGCCGGGTGCGGAGCCGGTAGGTGAGGGCCGCCTGGTATTCGAAGTTGCGCTCGGGGTCCCGGATGGCGGGCCCGAAGACCTCCTCGAGCTGGCGGATGCGGTAGCGGATGCTCTGGGGGTGCAGGCGCAGGCGGGCGGCGACGTCGGAGGCGTTGAATCCGCACTGCAGGCAGCGCAGCAGGGTTTCCAGGAGCGCGTCGCGGGTGGTGGTCCGCAGGGCGTCGACGGGGGACAGCAGGGTGTCGACGAGATGCTCCATCATTTCGCCGCCGTGCAGGAGCACGATGGGCAGGGTGTGGTCGTCGGTGTGGAAGAGCCGGTCGCCGCCGAGGAGGCCCTCGGCGGAGAGGTCGAGGGCGCGGCGGGCCCAGCGCAGGGATCGGGCGGCGTCGGTGATGCCGACGGTCGGGCCGACGGCCGCGGTCCAGTCGCGCAGCTCGGTCGCGAGCCCGTGGCGGCGGCCGGGCCCGGCGGGGTCGGGGATGACGATGCAGGGGTCCGGGAGATGGAGGCCGGGGAGGGCGTCCGCGGGGAGGGCGGGCCGGAGCTTCACGATGTCGGTGCGTCGTCGCAGGGCCACGACGGCGATCGTTCTGGGGACGGGCCAGCCGGCCTCCGCGGCGACCTGGTGGATGTCCTCGGGGCGGGGCCCTTCGCCGATGAGCAGATCGAGGAGCTTGCGGCGGTGGTGCAGGGTGTCGCCGACCCGGGCGCCGGCATAGCCCTCGGTCATGGCGCCGGTGATCTGCTCGAGGTAGTACAGGACGTCCTGGGCGACCCGGGCGATCGCGGTGGGGGTGACTCCCGGATGGGAGCCGACCGCCTCGGTCAACCGGTTGATCGCCACGCCGGTGCTGATCCTGAAGGTGGCCTGCCAGTCGTCCTGCGCGACGCCCTCCTCCGCGAGGAGTTCGCCGAGGTCGCGGTAGAAGTCGTGCAACTCCTCAAGATGGGCGTCGCCGCCCGCGAGCAGCTCGATGAACCTTCCGATGCCCCATTGGACCGCCTGGGCGAGGAAGGCGGCATACCGGGGATCGTGCGGCCGGACCAGCGTCGGGATCTGGTTCTCGATTTCGCGGACCGCTTCGGCGGTGACCTCGGGAAGGCTCCCGCGCAGCGCTTCACCGAGTTCAGCGGCTTGGTCCTCGGTCAGATCCAGATCGGTCAGCCGCACGGTGCTCACTCCTCCTCAGGTAAGAGGGATCACACTAGGACAGATCGCCTACGGCGACCCGCCACACCGGTGCGGACCTCGACCCGCGTGCGCCCATCGAGCGGGGAAGGTCAATCCTGGGCCTTGCCGTTCGCCGTGGTGGCTTCGGTCTCCCAGCGCAGCAGGTCGCCTGGCTGGCAGTCGAGTGCTTCGCAGAGCGCGGCGAGTGTCGCGAAGCGTACCGCTTTGGCGCGGCCGTTCTTGAGGACCGCCAGATTGGCGGGGGTGATCCCGACGCGGTCCGCGAGTTCGCCCACGGACATCTTCCGTTTGGCCAGCATCACGTCGATGTCGACGGCGATCGGCATCAGATCACCTCGTCCAGTTCGGCCTTCAGCTGTGCCGCCTCGGCATCGAGCGCCACGGCCTGGGCGAGCAGCATCCGCAGCACGAGCACGAGGAGCGCCACCCCCAGGATGGCCACGCCGACGCCGCCCATGATCAAGGTGACGCCCGGGTCCTCTCGCTGGCCGGGTGCGTTGAGGGCCGTGACGGCGAACCACACGAGGGCGGCCGCCACGATCGCGCCGATCACGCCGTCCACGTAGCGGAAGGCGGCGGTGGAGAACACGTTTCCGCGCCGCACCATGGCCATGAGCCGCCAGACACAGAACAGCGCGACCTGGGCGGACACCATCCCCAGGATGGTGATCAAGCGGAGGGGCGTCAACGGGAGCGTCCCGTCCTCCGGATCGGTGGCCAACGCCCAGACCATCGACGCCTGCACGAACACGGTGCCGACGAACACCACCACGAGCACGGCACGCAGCGCGCCCACCGTCAGCTTCCCCATAGCCATCCATCCATCGATTCTTGATCGAAATCTATCGAGTGTCGATAGGTGGAGGATAGCAAGAGCGCCAGGGCGCGGCCAGCCCTTCGCGCCACGGCGGAACGCACTCCTGCGCCCAGGGCATCGGCGTGCTGAACGTGCTCGATGTTCCACCACCGTGACAGGCCGATGCCGGTCCCGCTCGACCCGCGCCCATGGCTCCGCCATTCGGGCGAATTCCGGCGCCGCCCTCGAATCCGGCGACGGATCATTCTGAGTCGATCGGCCGCGGTGTCGTCGAGTTCGAACATTGGACGGATTCAAATGGCAGAAAGGCGGATGGTCAATGACGCCGCAGGTATTCTGCCGGGCGCGAGAAAACCTGTATTGGTGATGCTTGCGCTGGGGAGTAGGCGATGTCAAGACCGATCGTTGGTGTTTCCGTTAATGATGATCTGTCGAAACGACCTGTCTGCCCCGTAGGGTGGGAGTGTGAGTGAAGAGGTTACGCGCGAGCAGGTCATCGAGGTCGCCACCCGATTGTTCGCGGGGCTCGGCTACGACATGACCTCCCTCGAGCTCGTCGCGGATTCGGTGGGGGTGCCCGTCTCCACGGTCGTGGCGCTGGGGGGTGACAAGCGTCAGCTCTACCTTCGGATGATGGATCGCATGTACGAGGAGCACCGGGCCAGAATCCAGGCCGTACTGGACGAGACCGAATCCCCGTACGTTGCGGCACATCAGATCGCGGACGCCTATCTGGACGTCTTTCTCGAGAACCCCGAGTTGCTGGCACTGTGGGCGCAGCGGTGGGCGTCCGATGCCACGGGAATTCCCGAGATCGAAGACCTCTATACGCGCCCCCTGATGACCATGTCCGCCAGAAAGATCAAGAGTGCGGTGCCTCCGGACCTCGGCCCCTACGCCTTTTTGGGCGTCATGATCTGGTGCGTCAACGGGTTCCTGGGCACCGGGCTCCTGGCCCCGAAATCGGGCATGTTCCGGGCCGACAACCCACAGGCCCGGACCTACTTCAGAACCATTCTGCACATCATCGTCGACCGCATGCTGACCCCTCCCGCCGACCCGGGGGAGTAGCGCCGGACTCGCTCTGCGATCACCGCGGGACTCAAGGCTCGACCGCCTCAGGATCCGGGCGGGTGTTGGTCGCGCATGGCGTCGAGGGCCATGAGGGCTACGGAGAGGGAGGTGCAGACGTCGTCGGAGTCGAGGTCCACGTCGAGGATGGTGGAGATGCGGGCGAGGCGTTCGTACATCCAGGCGCGGGAGACGTGGGCGGCCTCGGCGGCGGCGGTCTTGTTGCGGCCGGAGTCGAGGTAGGTGCGGAGGAGGTGGAGGAGGTCGGTGCCGTGTTTCTCGTCGTGCAGGAGGAGCGGGCGTAGTTCGCCTTCGGCGAAGACCTGGAGTCTGGCGTCGTCGCGCATCAGCTGGAGGAGGCCGCGGAGGCGCAGGTCCGAGAGACGGTAGAAGAGGCGGCGTTCGCCTGTGCGGGAGGCGGCGTCGGCGACCTGCATGGCGCCGAGCAGGACGCCGCGCACCTCGCTGACGGAGGACAGGACGTCGCCGACGGCCAGGACGTACCCGCTGCCTTCGGGGTCGCCGCGGTGGACGCGCTGGGCCAGGCGTTCCACGGCGGCCTGGGGGTCGTCGCCGACGCCCAGGGAGAGCAGGATGCCGATCACGGTGTCCTCGACCGGGCCGACCAGGGCGAGCAGCCGGGTGTCGCGGACCGCGTCGGTGGCCACGCCGGCCGCGGTCCGCAGGACGGCCTGCCGGGCGCGGGCGTTGCCGGGGAGGGAGTCGCGGGTGGTGAGGACGACGGGCACGAGGCGGCGTCCTTCCAGCGGCACGCCGATGGCGCGGGCCTCGGCGGCGATCTCGGCGCTGGTCCGCTTGGGCGACAGCAGCCCGGACAGCAGGGTGCGGTGGGTGTGCAGGGCGAGGGTCTCCTCGTCGCGGGCGACGAGCCGGCCGACGGCGAGCGTGGAGGCCGCCCGCTCGACGAGCATCGTCAACCGCGGCAGGGGCGCGGGCACGGACGTCAGCACGAGGCGTCCCCAGTCCTGGCCGCGGGCTCCGACGGTGCTGGTCAGCCAGCCGTTGCCCGCGTCGTAGGCGGTGCGGGTGTCGGCCTGCACGGCCCGGGAGCGGGCCTCCCACTGGTCGAGGACGGTGTCGGCGGCCCGGCCCGCCGTGTCGTAGGCGAGGACCTGGTGGGCGAGGTTCTCCAGGACGGCGGGGCGCTGGGCCATGCGGACGACCTGGTGGAGGACGTCGGTGGGCTCGGCGCCCTCCACGGTGAGTTCGTTGAAGATCTGGTGGATCTGTTCGGAGGCGCGCAGTTCGTCGATGCGGTTCTCCAGGATGCGCCAGTGCACGTCCTCGGTGACCTCGACGAACCGGGTCGTGCGCAGCAGGGCGACCAGGGGAAGCCCGTGGCGTTCGGCGGCGGCCCGCATGGCCTGCGGGACGGAGTCGCGGAAGCGCGGCCCGAGGCCGACGACGATCCCGGCGGCGCCGATCCCGGCGAGCTCGTCGACGAAGCGGACCAGGGAGGCGTCGTCGGAGGGCAGGGCGATGCCGGTGGTGAGGATGAGTTCGCCGCCGCGCAGCATGGGGGCGATGGACGGCAGCTCGCTCACGTGGACCCAGCGCACCTGGCGGGTCAGGCCCGCGGCGCCGGCGACGACCTTCGGCCGGCCTTCGCGCAGGGAGGGGAACTCCAGGACCTCGGCCACGGTGGGCAGGCTCTCCACGGCGGGGAAGGCGGGACGGGTGGGGTCGGTGAGCCGAGAGTGATCTCCGGGTCTGCCGTCCATCTGCGTCCCGCCTTTCCTAGAAGATCCTTAAAGTGCAGTTTCACCCCAATTGTTCACCAGAGTCCCGAGCATTCTGGCACCGAGGTCCAGATCGGCGAGGGGGACGTACTCGTCCGCGGTGTGCGCCTGGTCGGTGGCGCCGGGGCCGAAGACGGTGCAGGAGGTGCTGCCGGTGAGGGCGGCGACCATGGAGGCGTCGGTGTAGGCCTCGTGCCCGTCGGCGCCGCCGACCGGCACGGCCCGCCCGGTGTGCTCCAGGTGGGCGGCGCGCAGCCCGCGCACCACCGGGGCGTCGTCGGACGCCCGGACCGGCGGCCGCTCGGCGCCGAGCGGCTCGATCACGTACTCGGCGCCGGGGTACTCGGCGATCACGGCCGCGGCGACCCGGTCGACGATCGCCTGGGCGTGGGCGGGGGTCATCGGGGGCACGATCCGCACGTCGAGTCCGGCCTCGCAGGAGGGCGGCACGACGTTGGTGGCGACGCCGCCGTGGAAGGTGCCGCAGGTGAAGCGGGGCCGGCCGAGGAGCTCGTCCTCGTAGGGCAGGGCGGCGAACACGGTCTTCAGCCGGTCGACGATCTTGGCCATCAGGTGGTTGGCGTCGATGCCGAGGTGGGCGCGGCCGGCGTGGGCCATCCGGCCGCGGACACGCAGGGTGAGCCAGCGCAGGCCCATCTGGGCGATCCGCAGGCGCATGCCGGTGGGTTCGAGGGCGAGGACCTGGTCGTCGGGGCGCAGCAGCCCGCTCTCGACGAGCCGGTGGGCGCCCGCCATGTCGGGGGCCTCCTCGTCGACGGTGGCGACGAGCAGGACGTCGCCCGCGGGCGGGCGTCCCCCGGCGGCGAGCGCGTCGAGCAGGTTGATGGAGAGGGCGAGCCCGGCCTTCATGTCGCAGGCGCCGCGGCCGTAGAGGCGGCCGTCGGCGATGGCGCCGCCCAGCGGCGGGAAGGTCCAGCCCTCGCCGACGGGGACCGTGTCCATGTGGCCGAGCAGCACCAGGCGGGGGGCGGTGCCCTCGCCGGGGACCCGGGCCACGATGTTGTCCCGGCCCTCGGCGACCGGCATCCGCTCGACGTCCAGGCCCGCTTCGGTGAGGCGGTTGCCGACCCACTCGGCGCACTTGCCTTCCAGCGGTCCTGGGTTCTGGCTGTCGATGCCGATCAGGGAGCGGGTGTCGCTGATGACGCGGTCCAGGGAGATCATGTCGTTCCTCGGGGTGTGCGGGTCGGTGGTGGGGCCGGCGGGGCCGGGTCAGCCTGCCGGAGGGCCGTCGACGACCAGGTTCTGGCCGCTGAGCCCGGAGGACTCCGCCGACGCCAGCCAGGCGCAGACGCGGCCGACCTCGGCGGGGTCGATCAGGCGGCGGAAGGCGGAGGCGTCCGCGAACCGGGCCAGGATCTCCTCGGTCGTGGTGTTCTCCCGGTCGGCGACCTGGGCGGCCAGCCGGCGCAGCATGGGGCTGTCGACGTTGCCGGGGCACACGGCGTTGGCCCGGCCGCCGTGCTCGGCGATCTCGGCGGCGAAGGACTGGACGAAGCCGATGAGGGCGAACTTGGAGGCGCTGTAGGCGGCGCCGCCCGCCTCCCCGCGCAGTCCCGCGGTCGAGGACAGGAAGACCGCTCCGAAGGGCCGGGGGCCTTTCTCCAGCAGGCGGGCGAGGGCCTGCCCGGTGCGGAAGGCGCCGGCCAGGTTGACGTCCATGAGGCGCTCGTAGCCGGGCCAGTCGAGGCCGGCGACCGGGCCGGTCAGGTTGACGCCGGGGGAGTAGACGAGCCCGTCGAGGAGGGCGCCGGGGGCGTCCCACGCGGTGCGCAGGAGATCGTCGACGGACTGCTGGTCGGTGACGTCCACGTGGACGGCGCGGTGCCCGTCGCCGGGCAGGTCCGCGAGGGCGGGCGCGGCGTCGGCGGCGTCGGCCGCCCAGACGGCGTGGCCGCGGGCCGCGAGGGCGGCGCAGGCGGCCGCGCCGAGGGCTCCGGCGGCGCCGATGACGACGACGCGGGAAGAACGTGGTGCGCTCATGCGGCGGCGCCCATGGCACGGACGGCCTGCGCGATGGAGGCCCGGCGGGGCACGACGGCCTCTTCGAGGCCGAGGGCGGCGGGCACCGGCACGTCGGGGGTGCCGTGCCGGGAGACCTGGCGCAGGGCCTGCGGGCCGAGGCGTTCGATGACGCGGGTGATGATCTCGCCGCTGAGGCCGAAGCCGAGGTAGTCCTCGTCCACGACCAGCAGGCGTCCGGTGCGGGCGACCGACGCGCAGACGGTGTCGAGGTCGAGGGGGACGACGCTGCGCAGGTCGATCACCTCGACGTCGACGCCCTCGGCGGCCAGGTCCCCGGCGGCGAGCAGGCTCTCCCCGACGGTCGCGCTCAGGGTGACCAGGGTCAGGTCGGAGCCGGGCCGCACAACGGACGCCCGGCCGAGGGGCACGGTGTACGCCTCCCGCGGCACCTCGGCGCCGTGGGTGAAGGTCCCCGCCTTCTGCAGGAGCAGTCCCTTGTGCTCGATGAACACCACGGGGTCGTCGCTGCGGACGGCCGCGGCCATCAGGCCCTTGCTGTCGTACGGCGAGGACGGCGCGACGACCTGGAGTCCGGGCAGGTGGGCGAAGGTGCCCCACAGGCACTGGGAGTGCTGGGCGGCGGAGCCGATGCAGCCGCCCGCGGTCTTGATGACCATCGGCATGCCGACCCGGCCGCCGGTCATGTAGCGGATCTTCGCGGCGGCGTTGTAGACCTGCTCCAGGCAGACCCCGATGAAGTCGACGAACATCACCTCGACGACGGGGCGGTAGCCCTCCATGGCGAGGCCGACGGCGGCGCCGGTGAAGGCCATCTCGGAGATCGGGGTGTCGCGCACCCGGTCGCGTCCGAAGGCCTTCTGGAGGCCGCGGGTGCTGCCGAAGACGCCGCCCTGGAGGCCGACGTCCTCACCGAGCACGAGGACGCGCTCGTCGCGTTCCATCTCCAGGCGCAGGGACTCCGCGACGCACTGGGAGACGTTGATGTTGCGGGTCGGAGTGGCGGTGGTGGTCATGCGCGGGAGCCTTTCGCGGAGACGAAAACATGGTCGCGGGCGGTGGCGGGGTCGGGCATCGGGTCGGCGCGCACCTGGTCGAGGAGCGCCTCGATCTCCTCGGTGACCTCCTCTTCCCGCTCGTCCAGCAGGTCCTCGGCGATGAGGCCGCGGGCGAGGATCCTGGCCCGGGTCAGGGGCAGCGGGTCGCGTTCCTGGCGGCGCCGGTCCTTCTCGGCGGCGGGCCGGTACAGGTCCAGGTCGCCCTCGAAGTGGCCGCGGAAGCGGTAGCAGGTGGCCTCCAGGATCGCGGGCCCGTTCCCGGCGCGGGCGTGCGCGACGGCCTCGGCGAACGCCTCGTCGACCGCCTCGACGTCCAGGCCGTCGACCCGGCGGCCCCAGGCGCCGTAGGCGGTGGCGCGCTCGGCGAGGGTGGGGGTCGCGGTGGAGTCGGTGAAGGGGACGGAGATGGCCCACTCGTTGTTCTCGATGAGGACCACGAGGGGGAGTTTCCAGGCGCCGGCCATGTTGAGGCTCTCGTGGAAGCCGCCGGTGTTGGCGCCGCCGTCGCCGGTGACGCCCACCGCGACGGAGTCACGCCCCTCCAGTTGAGCGGCCCAGGCGTGGCCGAGGGCGACCGGGAGGTTGGCGCCGACGATGCCGGTGGTGGAGAACCGGCGCTTCTGGTCGAACAGGTGCATGTGGCCGCCGAAGCCGCCGCACAGGCCGGTGGCGCGCTCGTAGATCTCGGCGAGCAGCGGCCGGGCCTCGACGCCCTTGGCGAGGGCGTGGAGATGGCTGCGGTGGGTGCCGACCAGGGCGTCGTCGGGGCGCAGCGCGCCGATGAGGCCCGCGGCGACGGCTTCCTGGCCGATGCCGGTGTGCAGTTCGCCGTGGATCTCGCGGGTGGGCACGCCGGCCAGGCACGCCTCCTCGAAGCGGCGCATGCGCACCATGTCCAGGTAGCGCTGTACGAGTGTGGGTCCGTCCATGGGTGTGCTCCTCGGTCGTCTGCGGGTCGTCGTGGCTCAGGCGGGGTGGTGGTCGGGCGCGGGACAGGGCTGTTCCTCCAGCTCCACGACGGTCCCGGAAGGGGTGAGGCAGTAGGCGGAGCGGCCCTCGGCGAACTCGGTCGGCCGGCCGATCAGGGTGCCGCCCGCGGCGGTCAGCGCGGCGAGCGCGGCGTCGAGGTCGCCCACGAGGTGGGCGGTGTGGCTGTCGCCGGGGCGGACGGGCAGCCAGGGCGGGGTGTCGTCGGGGACGCCGGTGAAGGAGAGGAGTTCCAGGTGCTGCCCGGTGACCGGGGAGGCCATCTGGACGAGGTCGCAGCGCAGCCCGGGCAGGCCGAGCAGGCTCTCGACGAGGTCCGTCATGCCGTACGCCTCGAAGGTCGCCTCGAAGCCGAGGACCTCGTGGTGGAAGGCGACGGCGTCGGCCAGGTCGGGGACGACGGTCCCGGTGTGGTGCCAGGCCCAGGTGGCGGCCGTGCCGGTGCGGGCGGCCGCGGGGCGGGCGGCGTTGTACGCGCGCCAGCCGCCGTAGGCGGAGATGTCGAGGTGCCGGCCCTCGGCCAGGTCCCTGGGGTAGAGGATGCCGTCCAGGGTGCGGCCGTCGGCGAGGTCGACGGGACCCCGGTACAGGCCCGGGGGCTCGCCCTCCTCGACGGCGCGCAGGACGTCGGCGGGCACCCGGTAGACCTCTCCGGGGACGGAGATCCCGCGGTCCGCGGCCTCGCCGGGGGCGAGCCGGTACATGCCGGGGTGGACGTCGCCGATCGAGTGGAGCCGGTACTCGGGCACGGTGCGGGCGGTGCCGAGGTACGCGGCACCCGCGAGGTTGGCGTGCAGCGCCAGGCCGCGCATCAGGGTGCCGTTGACGAACAGGTCGATCGCGGGCGGGGCTTGGAGTGGCACGGGAGTCTCTCCTCTGGGCGGAATGCGGTGAGGGCGGGGTCTGCGGGCCGGGTCTCAGCGGGCCGCCGCGTAGGCGCTGCGCCTCGGGTCGGCGCCCGCCGCCAGGACGCGCCGCCCATCAAGGGACGGCGGCACGAGGTCGCCGACGGTCTGGACGGACCCGGCGTCGAACTCATAGGCGGGCCAGGGCCGCACGAGGTGGCCGCGGGCGGCGAGGGCGTCGCGGACGGCGGCCGGGATCCGGTCCTCGACGAGCAGCAGGCCGCCGCCGGACGGGTGCGGGTGGAATCCGCCGGGGAAGCTGGAGCCGAAGACCCGGGGCGCCTCGACGGCCTGCTGGGCGGTCATGCCGAACACGGCGTCGTTCAGGAACGCCTGGAGCATGGCCTGCACGATGACGTCGCCGCCCGGGCAGGCGAGCGCGCCGACCGCCGGCTCGCCGCCGCCGGGACGGTCGGTGAGGGTGATCATGGCGGCCGGGGTGACGCAGGGCCGCTTGCCCGGCGCGATGACGTTGGGGTGCCCGGCGACGAGCCTGCTCTGGACGCCGCGCGGGGAGCACAGGATGCCGAGGCCGGGGATGAGGGGCGCGCCGTCGGCGGTGTCGCTGGGCGAGGAGGCGAAGGCGTTGCCGTCGGCGTCCATGACGACGATCGCGGTGGTGCTGCCGATCCGGGGCCGTCCGTCGTCGGGGGCGGGCAGGTCGGGCAGGGCCCGGTGCCCGATGCGGGCGCGCAGGGCGTCCAGCCGGGCGGGGGCCAGCAGGTCGGCCGGGTCTGCGGCGGTGTGCGCGGGGTCGCCGTAGTGCCGCTCGCGTTCGGCGAAGGCGAGCTTCAGAGCCTCGGTGACCAGGTGCAGATAGGTCTCGCTGTTGTGCCCGGCGGCGGCGAGGTCGTGGCCGCCGAGCACGCCGAGCGCCTGGGCGACGATGAGGCCCTGGCTCCAGGCGGGGGTGACGTGGACGGTGCGGTCGCCGAAGCGGACGGCGGGGGCCTCGCCGACCTCGGCGGTGAAGGAGGCCAGGTCGCCGACGTCCAGGAAACCCCCGGCGGCGGTGACGAACTCGGCGATGCGGCGGGCCGGTTCGCCCCGGTAGAAGGCATCGTGGGCGGCGCGCAGACCGCCGTCCCGGCCCGCGCCCGCGCCGATCGCGGCGGTCTCGGCATCGGCCAGGGAGCGCAGCAGCGCGCCGAGTTCGGGCTGGGTGAGGCGCTCGCCGGGCCGGGGCGCGCGGCCCTCGGGCCAGTACACGGCGCGGCTGGACTCCCATTGGGAGAAGCCGCGGCCCATCACGGTGAGGCTGTGGGCGGTGCGCACGTCCAGCGGGAAGCCCTCCTCGGCGAGCTCGATCGCGGGCGCGGCGGCCTCGGCGAAGCTCAGGGTGCCGAACTCGCGCAGCGTGGTGATCCAGCCGGAGGGAGCGCCGGGGACGATGGAGGGGGCGCCGCCCAGCGGGAGCTTGCCGCCGTGCCGGGCGAGCATGGCGTCGAGGGTGGCGGCACGGCCCCACCGGCCGACCCCGGCGACGCTGTGCGCGGTGGCGGAACCGGCGGTGCGGACGAGGACGGGGGCGATGCCGCCGAAGTTCGCCATGTCGGCCTGGACGACGTTGGAGGCGAGGCCCGCGGCGACCCCGGCGTCCACGGCGTTGCCGCCGCGGCCGAGGATCTCGGCGGCGACCTGGCTGACCAGCGGGTGCCCGGCGACGACCGCCCAGCGTTCGCCGAGCAGCGTGGGGCGCATCGACTCGGCCCCGGCGAACACCCCGGGCACGACTCCGCCGCCCATGCCCGCCCCCCGTGCGGCGGGGGTCAGGGGCTGCTCGAATCCCTGCGCGATGGTCATCGTGGTCTCTCCGTCCTTCGTGTGTCCGTCGGTCCGTGCGTCCCGTGGCACGGCGTGCTCATCCCGTCCTCCCGCACCGGTCAGACCGCGCAGGGCGGCACCGGCAGGCCGGGGACGCCTACGTCGGCGGCGAACACGGCGCCCGCGGCGGGCTCGGCGGCCAGCCGGCGGTCGCTCATGCCGACCCGGCCGGTGGTGACATAGAGCAGCCCGAGGCCGGGGCCGCCGAACGCGCAGCTGGTGACCTGGCTGACCGGGAGCGGAAGGGTCATGTCGTGGGTCCCGTCCGGGCCGTAGCGGCGGACCTGGCCGCCGCGCCAGAGGGCGACCCACACCCCGCCCTCGGCGTCGACGGCGAGCCCGTCGGGCACGCCCGCCTCGTCCTCGACGGTCGCCCAGGGGCGCCGCCCGGTGGCCTCGCCGGTGGCGGGGTCGTAGTCGAGGACGTCGACGCGGCGGGTGGCGCTGTCGATGAAGTACATCCGGGCTCCGTCCGGGGACCAGCCGAGGCCGTTGGCGACGCTGGTGGCCGACAGGATCCGGCGGGGCGCCTCGGCACCGGGGTCGAGCCGGTACAGGGCGCCGCGGCCGGGCAGCATGTCGAGGTCGAGGGTGCCGAACCAGAGCCGTCCGGCGGGGTCCACCCCGGCGTCGCCGAGCCGGTTGCCCTCGGGTTCGCCGGGTACGGCGACGGTCCGCTCGGTGCGGCCCTCCCCGTCGAGGACCAGGAGGCCGTGCCGGGCGGCGACCGCGTGGCCGCCTCCGGCGCGGGGCAGGACGGCGCTCACCGTGTGCCCGAAGTCGCGGTGCCGGGCCTTGCCGGTCGGCGGGTGGTAGCGGTGGAGCCGGCCGGACGGGATGTCCGCCCAGTGCAGTTCACCGGTGGCGTCGTCCCAGGCGGGCCCCTCGCCCAGTGCGCAGCCCGCGGCCAGGACCGGCGCGGCGGGCGCGTGCAGGACCGGCATCATGCCTCCCCCCGGTCCCGGGTCCGCGCGTACCGCTCGGTGCGGTCGTTCGGCGGGAGCCGTCGTGTGTTCGTGTCGTCCAGCAGGGCGCGCAGGGCCGCCTCCGTCGGGGCGAGGGCGGCCATCCGGCGCGCTCGGGCGGCCCGGTCGGCGAAGAGGGCCGCCCGGAGCCTGGTCCGGGCGGCGTTCGCCTCGGCCCCGCGCAGGGTCACCCCCGCCCCGACCAGCCAGCGCCCGGCTCGCAGCACGTCGCTGACGTCGCGGTGCGTCGCCTCGTGGACGACGTGCTCCACGGGGTCGGTGCCGATGCCGCCGGGGACCGCGACGCACACCAGGTCCGCGCGGTGGCCCGGGGCGATCCGGCCGAGGCGGCCGGTGTTCCCGGTCGCGGCGGCCCCGCCCTCGGTGGCCATGGCGAGCACTTCCCGGGAGGTCAGCGGACCTCCGGCGCGTTCGGCCGCGGCCAGCGCGGCGCGCATCTCGGCGAACATGTCGGGCGGCCCCTGGTGCTGGCTGTCCAGGCCCAGCGCGACGGCCGCCCCGGCGTCGAGCCAGGACCGGACCCGGGCGTCGCCGGAGCCGAGCCGCAGATTGGACGTGGGGCAGTGCACGAGCGCCGTGCCGCGCTCCGCGAGCAGGGCGGTCTCGGCGTCGGTGAGCCAGACGCCGTGGGCGGCCGAGGTGCCGGGGCCCAGCAGCCGGTGCCGGTCGAGCCGGGCCACCGGGTCGTCGCCGTCGGCGAGCCAGCCGCGCTGGTGGGGGCTCTCCAGCAGATGGGTGTGCAGCCGCACGCCGTCGGCCGCGCAGCGGCGCAGCGCGTCGAGCGCCTCATCGGAGCACCACTGGGGGGCCACCGGCGCGAGGGCGATCCGTACGCCGGGCCACCGTCCGGCGGACCGGAGGAGCCCGGCGAGCAGGGGAGGGAGCCGGTCGGGGCGCAGACCGCGGTGCGGCGCCGCGGGAGTTCCCCGAGTCCCGGAGGCGGTTTCCGGGGAGAACTCGGCCTGGTCGGTGAGGCCGACGGCGAGCTGGGCCCGCAGCCCGGACAGGACCAGCTCCCGCGCGACCGCGGTCACCGAGGCGGTGTACTCCTCGGGCCCGGCGAAGGTGTGGTGGACGGCCTGCACGGTCGTCACCCCGGTGGCCGTCAGACCGTCCGCGGCGACGAGGGCGTCGTCGCCGGGGTCGAGCGCGGTGGCGCCGGTCAGCCGGACGACCCAGCTCTCCAGGTCGGCGTCGGCGACGTCCTGCTCGGCCAGGGGCAGCGCCCGCAGATGGCTGTGCGCGTCGGTGAAGGCGGGCAGGACCACGCCGTCCAGGACCTCGGTGCGGGCGGCGGGCGCCTTGTCGGCCAGCAGCGCGTAGGGCGCCACCCGGGTCACGGTGCCGGTGGCGTCCACCAGCACTCCGGCGTCGGCCAGCGGCGCGGACGCGGCGTCGGCGACCAGGGTGCGGCAGCGCAGCAGCAGGGGGCCGTCGGCCGGCGGGCGGGTCATCGGCGCACCGCCCAGGGCAGCAGGCGGCGCTCGGCGAGGGTGATGGCGGCGTACACCAGGCCCGCGACGGCGGACGAGGCGAGGATCGCGCCCCACATCGTGGCGGTGTCCTGGGACAGCGCCGTGCTGATGACGAGCTTGCCGAGGCCGTCGCCGCCGATCAGCCACTCCGCGGTCATCACGCCGAGCACCGCGGAGGGCGCGGCGATCCGCAGCGAGTCGAAGAAGGCGGGCATCGCGGCGGGCAGCCGGACCCGCCAGTAGACCGTCCTGGCGCGGCAGTTGAGCACGTGCATCAGCTCCAGCGCCTCGCGCTCCACCGAGCGCAGCCCGAGCAGCACGTTGACCAGGGTGGGGAAGAACACGATCAGGGCGGCGACCACGACGGTGGGGGCGGCGCCCCGGCCCGCGACCAGGGTGATGAAGGGGGCGAGCGCCACCACCGGAACGGCCCGCACGGTGAGCGCGAGGGGGTAGAGGACCGCGGCCAGCAGCGGGGACGCGGAAATGAGCAGGGCGAGGAGCAGTCCGGCCGCGTTGCCGGCGGCGAATCCCATCAGGACCGAGCCCACGGTGTCCCGGGCGGCGGTCAGCACACCCGCCCAGTCCGCGGTGGAGACGATCAGGCTGGGGGCGGGGAGCGCGTAGTCGGGGGTGCCGGTGACGCGTACGCCGACCTCCCACCCGAGGATCGCGAGGCCGAACACCGTGGCGGACACGAGGGGTTCGCGCAGGCGGCGCAGGACGCGGGCCGCCCGGCGGCCGGGCGTGGCCGCGGCGGTCGCGGTGGCCGGGCGCGAGGGGTTCATGACGGTCACCGTCCCTCTCCCGCCGTGCCGACCGAGGCGTGCCACGGGGTGGCGATCCGGGCGAGGCCGCCGAACAGCGCGGCCAGCAGCCCGGTGACGGCGGTCGACAGCACGAGCGCGGCCCACATCTCGGGCATCTGGTAGCCGAACATCGCGTACAGCAGGGCGAGTCCGAGGCCCTGGTCGGCGCCGACCCACTCGGCGATCATGGCGCCGATGAACGCGGCGGGCGCGGCGATCTTCAGGGACGCCACGAGCGCGGGCAGCGCGTACGGCAGCCGGAGCCGCAGCAGCTCCTTCGTCCGGCCGAGGGCGAGGATCCTGCCCAGCTCCCGCACCCGGGGGTCGGTGGCGCGCAGCGCGCCCGCCAGGTTGACCAGGACGGGGAAGAACGCGGCGAGCAGCGCCACCACCGCCTTGGAGGTGAAGCCGAGCCCGAGCCAGGCGACGAGGGCGGGCGCGAGGCCGATCACCGGGATGCTGTAGAGCATCAGGGCGAGGCGGTGCAGTCCGTCGCCGACCGCCCGGAACCGGTCCATGACCAGGGCGAGCAGCACGGCGAGGAGCACCCCTCCGGCGAACCCGGCCGCGGCCTCGCCGACGGTGGCCCAGGTGTTGCGGACGTAGCCGTCCCGGCCGTCCCAGAGGACGCCGAGGATCCTGGACGGCGGCGGGAACGCCCCGCCCGGTCGGTAGGCGGAGCGGCCGTAGAGCTCCCAGGCGGCGAGGAGGACGGCGTAGACGGCCACCCCGATCAGCAGGGAGGCGCGGCGGCTCATCGCGTGCCGGCCGAGGACGTCGGTCCCGGCCGCGCGGCGCCGGCTCACAGACCGGCTCCCGCGTAGGCGTCGGTCAGCAGGGCGGTCAGCGTGCGCTCGTACTCGGTGAACCGCGGCAGCAGCATGGTCTCGGCGGTGCGCGGGCGAGGCAGGTCGATGTCCAGTTCGGCGATGACGCGGCCGGGGCCGCGGCCCATGACCAGGACCTGGTCGGACAGGAACACCGCTTCGGAGACGTTGTGGGTGACCAGGACCGCGGTGGTGCCGGTGCTCATCCAGATCCGCTGGAGTTCGTCGTTCATCTGGCGGCGGCGGATCTCGTCGAGGCCGTTGAACGGCTCGTCGAGGAAGAGCAGCCGGGGCTTGAGGATCAGCGCGCGGGCGATCGCCACCCGGCGGGCCATGCCGCCGGACAGCTTCGCGGGCAGGGCCTTCTCGAAGCCCTCCAGGCCGACCAGCCGCAGCAGCTCGGCGGCGCGCTCGCGGCGCTCGGCCTTCGGCACACCGGTGACCTGGAGGGGCAGCTCCACGTTGGCCTGGGCGGTGCGCCAGGGCAGGAGCACCGGGTCCTGGAAGACGAAGCCGAACTCGCTTTCGCCGCGCGCCTCGGCGGGGGAGCGGCCGAAGATCTCGACGGTGCCGGTGGTGGGCGGCACGACGTCCGACAGGATGCGCAGAAGGGTGGACTTCCCGCAGCCGGACGGGCCGATGAGGCTGCAGAAGCTGCCTTCGCGGACGGTGAGGGCGATGCCGTCCAGTGCGGTGAAGTCGCCGCCGCCGACGTCGAACCGCTTGCCGATGCCGGTGGCGCGGACGACCCCCGTTCCGCCGTCGGCGGTGCGCGGCACGGGGGCCGGAAGGGCGCCCTTCGAGGGGCTCATACCCGGCCCGCTTCCGCGCCCGCGGCCCGGTCGGTCAGGCCCAGCAGCCGGGCGAGGTTGGCGCCCTCGACCAGGGCCCGGTCCTTCTCGTCGGGGATCGCCCGGGCGATCTTCGCGCGTTCCAGGTCGAAGTGGCTGCCGGGCCAGTCGGTGCCCATGACCAGCCGGCCCGCGCCGAGCCGCTTGTAGGCCATCTGGACCTCGATGAGCTGGGTGCCGGAGGTCTCCAGGTAGATGTGCTCGTTGCGCTCGGCCACCAGGATGGCCTCGTTGACGTTCCAGATCGTCCCCATGTGCGCGATCAGCAGCGGCACCTCGGGGAACGACCGGGAGATCTCCTCGATGGACAGCGGCGCGCAGAACGGATCGTCCAGCGCGTTCACCAGGATCATCAGGCCGTTCTCCCGGCAGGCCTCGAAGATCGGGTCGAGCAGTCCATGGTCGGCGAAGTGGTAGCCGTGCATGGTGGGGTGGAGCTTCAGCCCGCGCAGCCCGTACTCCTGAGCGCACGCGGTGACCGTCTCGACGGCGTCGGGGCGGCGCGGGTCGACCTGGCCGAAGCCGACGATCCGGTCCGGGTACGCCGCGACCGTGCGGGAGATGAACGCGTTGTCGATCATCTGCCCGAGGGAGCAGCCCACCGCCATGTCGACGCCGGCCGCGTCCATCGACGCGATCATGTTCTCCGGGGTGTAGGACTCGGCGGTCAGGTAGTCCGAGGTTCCCCCGGCCTGCCAGACGTTGTTGTACGCGTCGATGATCACGGGTGCTCCGCTTCGTTCGGGTGATCGGTCCTGTGCGGTGCGGCGCACAGGCGGCGGCGTTCCCGGGCCGCCGCGGGGAGGCGGCGCCCGGGGCGCGGGCTCAGGACAGGAGGGAGGTGCGCCCGCCGTAGGCGGCTTCCAGCACGGAGGTGTCGACGACGTCGGAGGCCTTGAGCGACTTCGACAGCGTGCCCACCTCCACCAGGCCGTCGATGATCTCCTGCATCTTCGCCGGGTCGACCTGAAGGACGCCCTTGGGCGAGGCGATGAGGTCCTTCTGGAACTCGGCGGTGGCCACCTCGTCCGCGGCCTTCAGGCCGCCCGAGTTCCAGTCGGTCGCCACGAGCCCGCCGATCTCGGCGGGGTTGGCGTTCATGTACTCGTGGCCCTTGATGGTGGCGCGCAGGAAGCGGACCAGGTCGTCGTGGTGGTCGTCCAGCTGGTCCCGCGTGGTGACCAGGACGTTGCCGTAGCTCTTGACGCCGAGGTCCTCCAGGTAGAGCACGTTCACCTCGACGCCCTGCTGCTGGAGGGCCACCGCCTGGGAGGTGGCGTAGCCGGAGTAACCGGAGGCCTGGCCGGTGGTGAGCTGGGTGGGGTCGGTGCCCGCCGGCACGAAGGTGACGTTCTTGACGCCGGCCTTCTTCACCAGGGACTCGAACTGCTGGCGGGAGGCCTCGGTGACGGCGATGGTGCGGCCCGCGAAGTCCTCGATGCCGGTGATCGGGTCGCTCTTCTTGCTGATGATCGCGAACGGCGACGTCTGGAAGATCGCGCCGTAGACGACCAGGGGCCTGCCCTTGGCGGCGGCGACGAGGACGTTGGTGTTGTCGTCGTCGCCGGTCATGGCACGACCGGAGGCGATCTGCTGCCAGGCGAGGATGTTGGGGCCGCCCGCGGTGAAGGTGGTGGAGATCTTCTCCGCGGCGTAGTAGCCCTTCTTCTCGGCGGCGTAGAACCCGCCGTACTGGGTGAGCTTCAGCCAGCCGAGCTGGTCCTTGACGGTGAGGGTGCCGTCCGACGACGTACCGCCCGACGACTCTCCGCCGCAGGCGGACAGCAGCCCGCCCGCGGCGAGCACTCCGGCGCCCGCGCCGAAGAGCCTGAGGACCTCGCGCCGCCCGTGCACACCGCCGCGCGCCCCACGTGACCTGTTCATGTAAATCCTCCAGCGGACATCTGCGACGGAAGCTGCAGGCCAGAGAGGGTCTTCCGGCCGCACGACAAGCCTCGCAACGCGCCCGAGGCGCCCGCAATGAGCGATCCATCGGTGGAAGGACCCAGAGCCTTGACAGAACGTCCACACCGCAACAGCCGGATAAACGGGCCGAAACAACGGGGCAACACGGAGCCCGAGAACGCCCTCGGACCTCGCGCGGCGAGCACCGCCGACACAAGGTCGGATGACGGTGGGTCAGCCCGTGAAGAAGCGGTCGGCGAAGGCGGACCATGGGGCTTGGAAGTCGGTGGCAGGACCGATCGCCGAGATCTCCGGGCACGCCGCTCCCTTCCGGCCGGTGGAGCCGCCCCACGACGCGATGATCGGGCGGAACGGACCGCCGCCCAGGGAGAGGCCGCGTCGAGGTCCCCGGCCTTGAGAGAGCCACCTCAAGGGATCGGGTTCACCGTCGCCTACCGACGTTCATCGTGGCATCGCCGCGGGTCGGCAGCCCTCGCCCTCGGGCGACGCGGATCTTCGGCTCCGCGACGCGGCCCGCCAGGAGGTCGGAGAACGCGTAGCCGCGCAGTTCGGTGAAGGCCGCCGTCCAGACCATGTCCTCGGTCGCGGTGAGGGAACGCGCGAGGTCGCACATCCCTCCCCGCGGCATCGCCGACCGGCCGACGTCGCCGTCAGGGCGGGCGCGGTCGACGGGAAGGGCTCGGCCGGGTGGGGGCTCATGACGCGGTGAGCGAAGGCGGGGCCGTCTGATGCGGGGCTGGAAGCCGGAGCGGCGCGCACCCCGGTGGGGTGCGCGCCGCTCCGCGAGTGCGGGAGGTGCTGGTCTAGCGGGTGGCGGCGGTGCGCTGCGGGCGGCCGTGGCCGCCGGCGCGGCGGGGATTGCCGGAGCCGGAGCGGCGGCGGCCGTTGCCCTGGGCGGTGCGGCGTGGGGCGGGCTCGGCCGCGGGCGCGATGACCACCGGGATGCCGGACGGGGGCCGGGCGCCGGTGATGCGGGTGAGGAGGGCTTCGCCCGCGGCCACGCGGGCCTCTGCGGGGGTGATGCCGGCGGTGCGCATCATCCGGTCCATCTCGCGGCGCTGGCCGGACAGGACCAGGGTGACGACCGTGCCGGACTCGCCGGCGCGGGCCGTGCGGCCGCCGCGGTGCAGGTAGTCCTTGTGGTCGGTCGGCGGGTCGACGTTGACGACCATGTCCAGGCCGTCGATGTGGATGCCGCGGGCGGCCACGTTGGTGGCGACCAGCACGTTGACCTCGCCCGTGCGGAACTGCTCCAGGGTCCGGTTGCGCTGCGGCTGGGACTTCCCGCCGTGCAGGGCCGCGGCCCGGACGCCGCTGGACAGCAGCTTCTTGGTGAGGCGGTCGGCGGCGTGCTTCATGCCGACGAACATGATGGTGCGCCCGTCCCGGGCGGCGATGTGGACGGCCGCGTCCAGCTTGCCGGCGTCCGAGACGTGCAGCAGGTGGTGCTCCATCGTGGTGACCGCGCCAGCCGACGGGTCGACCGAGTGGGTGACCGGGTCGCTGAGGAAAGTCCGGACCAGCCGGTCGACGTTGCGGTCGAGCGTGGCCGAGAACAGCATGCGCTGCCCGCCGGGCTCGACCTGGTCGAGCAGCCGGGTGACCTGCGGCAGGAAGCCCATGTCGGCCATCTGGTCGGCCTCGTCCAGGACGGTGATGCCGACCTGGTCGAGCCGCACGGCGCCGCGGTCGATGAGGTCGGCGAGCCGGCCCGGGGTCGCGATGACGACCTCGCAGCCGCGCTGGAGCGAGGAGGCCTGCCGGCCGATGGACATGCCGCCGACGACCGTGGTGAGGCGGCTCCGCACGGCGTCGGCGTACGGGGTGAGCGCGTCGGTGACCTGCTGGGCGAGCTCGCGGGTCGGCACCAGCACCAAGGCCAGCGGCTGGCCGGGCCGGGCCCGTTTCCCGGCGATCCGGGAGAGCATGGCGAGCCCGAAGGCGAGCGTCTTGCCGGAGCCGGTACGGCCCCGGCCGAGCACGTCGCGGCCGGCGAGCGCGTTGGGCAGCGTCGCGGCCTGGATCGGGAACGGCGAGGTCAGGCCCTGCGCTTCGAGGGTGGACAGCAGCGGGGCCGCCATGTCCATCGAGGCGAACTCTTCGACCGGCGGAAGCGCGGGCACGGTGTTGACCGGCATCGCGAACTCGCTGTGCCGAGTGGCGGGCTGGGTCTTGCGGGGGGAGTTTGAGCGGTTCGGCCTGCGCTGGGGTGCACGGGTCATGGGATCGACCTTCCTCGAAGCGGCACGTATCGAGGAAACGAACCCAAGTACGAACCAGTGTGGGAGCAGACAGCCCGCGGGGGCTCGCAACGCGATGCGTGCGAGCCCCCGCGGGAGGTGAAGCTCTTAGGCGGGAACGATGTTCTCGGCCTGCGGGCCCTTCTGGCCCTGGGTGACGTCGAAGGAGACCTTCTGGCCCTCCTGCAGCTCACGGTAGCCCTGAGCGGCGATGTTCGAGTAGTGGGCGAAGACGTCGGCGCCGCCGCCGTCCTGCTCGATGAAGCCGAAGCCCTTTTCCGCGTTGAACCACTTCACGGTGCCAGTAGCCATAGGTGAATCTCCTCTGAAGGCGTGCGTGGAGCCCGCGGTTTGCGAACCCCTCAGCTGCCGAGTTGGCCCCGTCAGGAATAACCTGTCAAACAAAAAAAATGCGCTGCCGCCAGCCAGGTGCCTGCGGAGCGCATAAAAAGTTTATGGAAACCACTACTACAGTACAGCTAACGACGACTATAGCGCTTGTCTCCGCAGAAAGCGAACGGGACGAAACCACCCGCTCTGGCCTGCGGCCGCCGACCCGGTCCGTCAGCGGCCGGCGTCGATGACGGGGAGGGCGGCGGCGACGACCATGCCCGCGCCGATCGCGGCGTCCAGCTCGGCGCGCGCTCTGGCCTCCTCCGCCGGGATGCGCCCGGCGACGCCCAGGACGGACCGGCTGCCGCGGGCCATCGCCGTCCAGTCGACGGGCAGGTCCTCGCCGTAGAGGCGGAGCCTCAGCCCACCCGGCCCGCGCAGCACGGGGTCGGGCCCGGCGCCGACCTCGACCGACCAGGCGGCGGTCGGTGGACGCGCGGTGAATGAGCCCGTGGCGATGACGAGCTGCCAGCCGTCCCCGAGCAGTGCCGAGACGAGGACGTTCGTGCCGTGTTCGGTCTCGCCGTTGGGGTCGCCGATCAGCAGGAGCGGAGTCGTGCGCCCGTGCCCGTCGACGTCGACGGCGAGGACGACCTCGAGAGAGTCGGGCAGCCGCATCGCGGTCACCCTGCCCGGCTTCCGCGGCGGCGGGGACGGACCTGGTGCCCGGAGTCGTGTGCCACGGCGCCACCCTACGATCGCAAGATCCCGGACCTTCAAGCGCCCCCGGCCCCGGGCGGCGAGACCGCGGCGACCGCGCTCCGGCCCGACGTCCGCCGTCCCGGTGCGCCTCGACGAGGACGGAGGCGACCAACCGCCGGCGACCGCGACAGACGCCCGCTTTATCGGCCCGGTGGGAGCATGTGCGGCATGGGGTGGGGTCCGCAGCTGAGGGTGATCCGGTCGGCGTTGTTCGCCGGTCTCGCGGTCGCCTTGGCGTGCGGGCTGCGCCAGGTCGTCACCGGGAACGCGGTGCCGGTGGTGCTCGTGCTGGGGGCCTTCGCCGTCGTGTTCGCGCTCGCGCTGGCACTGAGTGCGGGGGAGCGGCGCTTCGTCTCGATCGTCGCCGTGCTGGTGCCGCTGGAGCTGCTGCTCAACGCGCTCCTCAACATCGGCCAGAACGCCTGTCCGCCCGGGCTGGGCGACCTGGTCTGCGGTGGTTCCGCGCAGTACACCCCGCACGGGGACGGCTCGATCGCGCTCGGTGCCGGGCCGATCGCCGTCCTGCTGCTGGTGAACCTGGCCGCCGTCCTTCTGCTCGCGTGGTGGCTGCGGCGCGGTGAGATCGCGGTGGTCGCGGTCGCCGTGGCCGCCGCGTTGCTGCTGTGGCGCGGCTGGTCGGCGCTGCTGGTCCTGTCGGCCGCCGTCCCCGCCGCGGCCGAACGGCCGTGGACGCCCCGGCCCGACGGCCCACCGGTCGTCCGCGGGGCCCAGGACGTCCTGCGCTCCGGCACGGGCCGCCGCGGTCCGCCCTTCGTCGTTCCGGCCTGACGGACGCCCCTGCCTTCCAGCGGCCTCCGGTCATGGCCCATGCGCTTCTTCCCCGCACTCTTCAGTGCTCTCTTACGCATGCGAGGACGACATGACCGGCAAGACCTCAGGAAACACCTCCGGCGACGCCCGGAACAAGAGCTCGGCACGCGTCGAGATCGAGCGGCGGCGCGCCGCGGAACGGCGAGCGGGACTCCTGCGCCGCGCGCTCATCGGCGCGGTCGCGGTCCTGGCCCTGGCCGGCGCGATCTTCGTCGCGATCAAGACGGCGGACACCGGGCCGGCCGCGAACGGCCCCCTCGTCGCGCCGGCGCACGCGCAGGGCACGACGGTCACCTACGGATCGGCCTCGGCCCCGCGCACTCTCGATCTCTTTGAGGACTTCCGCTGCCCGGTCTGCAAGAACCTGGAGCAGACCCAGGGCACCGAGATGCAGGCCCTGGCCGATGAGGGCAAGATCAAGATCAACTACCACTTCGGCACCTTCCTCGACCGCAACCTGGGCGGCGAGGGCTCCCTGGCGGCCCTGGCCGCCGCCGGAGCCGCGCTCGACCAGAGCGTCGCGAAGTTCAAGGCCTTCCACGACGCCCTCTACGCCGCCCAGCCGGAGGAGTCCTCCGACGCGTTCGCCGACCCCGACACCCTTCTGGAGATCGCGGCCAAGGTGCCCGGCCTGCGCGGTTCGACCTTCGACCGGCAGGTCCGCGACGGCGTCTTCCGTCCCTGGGCCTCCCAGGTCTCCGCGGCGTTCGACTCCAGCGGCGTCCAGGGCACCCCGACCGCGCTCCTCGACGGGACCGAGCTCGACCTGGCCTCGGGCTCCCTCCGCACCCTCGTGGAGCAGGCGAAGTGACCACGACCGCCGACCCGGGGCGCGACGCGGCCGCACGCTCCTTCGCCTGGACGATCGCCCTCTCCGGAGCCGTGGGACTGGCGGTCTCGGCCGTCCTGACCCTGGAGAGGATCCGGCTGCTGGAGAATCCCGGATACCGTCCCAGCTGCAACATCAGCCCGATCCTCAGCTGCGGCACGGTCATGAAGACCGAGCAGGCGGCCGCCTTCGGCTTCCCCAACCCGCTCCTCGGCCTGGTCGCCTTCGCCGTCGTGCTGACGCTGGGCGCCGTCCTGCTCTCCGGGACCGCGCTGCACCGCCGCATCTGGCTGGGCCTGCACGCCGGCAGCGTCGCGGGCCTGGTCTTCGTCCACTGGCTGATCTTCCAGACCCTCTACCGCATCGGCGCCGTCTGCCCCTACTGCGTCGCCATCTGGATCGTCACGATCCTCCTGGCCTGCGTGACCGCCGTCCGGGTCCGGCGCCTTCCACCCCGCGTGGCCTGGCTCCTCCCCGTCCTCTGGTACCTCGCGATCGCCCTCCTGATCCTCAACCGCTTCTGGTTCTACTGGCGCACCCTCCTGTAACCGCCCGGCCCACGCGGCCCGACCTGTCCGGGCACCCCATCTACGACGCGCTGATCCGGGTGCTCGGCCGCGAAGCCGCGGTGCGGTCGCCCTCGGGTCCTTCGAGGTCGCCCAACCGTTCGCGGATCCGGCGGCGCAGCGGGGCGGAGTCAAGCGCCGCCTGCTCTCCCGAGCGGTGCCGGGGCTCCCGTCTGCGTGGCCGTCACCCACGCAGGGCGCCCGCCGCGGGCAGCGCGCCGCCCATCATCGGATGGGCGGCCGCTCCCGCCACGAGGCCGGTGACGGCGCTCAGGGACGGATCGATAGACCTGCCCGTGCTGAACGGGGGCGTCCTGCGGCCGCCCCCACCGCTCAAGGAACTTCTCGACCGCCCGCGCGCTCCGGCTCGGGCGGGATACCCGCGAGCCGACGCCCAGGTCTTCTCCGCTCGCGGACCGCAGAGCCGCGCACGTCCGGATCACAGCTCGACGTCGCGGCCTTGAGCGCGGGCGGTCGATCGGCCAGCCGCGCTCACGGAGGCGCCAGACTCGTGATGGACGGAGAAATCAGCCGCGCGCGAGTCGGGCGGCGGTGGTCAGGGAGTGCGCGCGAACTCATGCCCGGTGTGATCACGCTCACGGTTCAGCGTTTGAGATGGGGGTTCTGCCGAGGCCGGTGGCCATGATGGGGCCGGGGACGGGGAGGTCGGCTCGGGCGACGTCTTCGGCGGGCCAGTTGACCGAGGGGGCCGCGGCTCCGTGTTCGTGCCAGTCCTGGACGGTCGCGGTGGGGACGGTCAGGCGGCAGGCGCGGTAGGCGGCGGGCTGGTCGTAGCGGGGACCGTCGAGGGCGACGCGACGGCCCCAGCCGCGCCCGAGGGCGTCGCGGCACCAGATGGGGTCGCCGGCCCTGACCTGGGGGACCGGACCCGGGTGGGGCAGGAGCTCCGGTCGGGGGTGCGCCGCCGTGCCGTTGCGCCGTTGTGCCATGTCACCGTCCGTCACAGTCCTGTGGTGGGCCACCGGTCTCGTGGGCGACCACGGGAGGCCGCGTGCGCCCGTTCCGTTCCTCGCGCGGCGTGCGGCCGACGCGTCGTGCGAGGTCAGGGCGGGGCAAGTCCCTTTTCTACTACAAGTATGTAGTAGTGGGTGAAAAGTGTCGATCACTGGCTCCTTTGGCGGCTTGACAGCCGACCGCTATCAACTACAAGCTTGTAGGAGATTAGCTTAGCCTTACCTAACCGGGCCGCCCCGCCTCTGGCGACGGCGGATGACCGGCTGCTTCGCCATGCCGGAAAACCCCGGGTCGCCGCTCGCCCCAGGAGGCCTCACCCATGTCCGTCAACCCTTTCGACGACGAGAACGGCACCTTCCTCGTCCTGGTCAACGCCGAGGGACAGCACTCCCTGTGGCCCGTGTTCACCGACGTCCCCGCAGGTTGGACGACGGTTCACGGCCCCGACGCCCGGCGGGACTGCCTGGAGTACATCGAGGAGAACTGGACGGACATGCGCCCGGCGAGCCTCATCGCCGCGATGGCCGAGGACCGGACCGCCTGACGCCGTCCCGAGCCGCCCGCCCCGTCTTCGAAGGCAGAGGTCCCCATGTCCCTGACCCCCACTCCGACTTCCGAGCCGTCCTCCGATCCGCTCGTCACCGCTGCCGCGCTCGCCCGCCGCACCACCGACCCGCACGTGGTCTACGAACGGCACGGAGTCTGGACGTTCGCGGCGGGCGCCGCCGCCGAGCTGCGGCTGGACCGGGAGCGCGTGACGCTCGTTCACGGCGGCACCGTGCGTGAGGAGCCGACCGGCCCCCACCCGCTGCGCCAGGTCGCGGCCCTGCTGTCCGGGCTTCCCTGGCGGCGCGCCTACGGCTGGGCCGCGTTCGAGCTGGCCCACCTGCTGCACGGCTCCGCCGCCGCGGCCGGATCCGGCACGCTGCTCCACCTGCTCGTCCCCGAGCGCGAGATCGTGCTCGGCCCCGACGGGGCGGTGGACGCCTCCGGCGAAGGAACCCGCGCCGAGTACGCCGCGGCCCTCGCCGACCCCGCGCCCCCCGCCGCCCCGCCGCACGATCCCGCCCCCTTCCGCGAGGTCGGCGCCGACGCCTACAAGGCCGCCGTGTCCAGGGCCGTCGCGGACATCAACGCCGGCCTGCTGGAGAAGGTCATCCTCTCCCGCGTCGTGCCCGTCCCCGGCGAGATCGACCTGCCCGCGACCTACGTCGCCGGGCGGCGCGGCAACGACCCGGCCCGGTCCTTCCTGCTCGACCTCGGCGGCGTCCGCGCCGCGGGGTTCAGCCCGGAGACCGTCACCGAGGTCGCCCCCGACGGGTCGGTCTCCACCCAGCCGCTCGCGGGGACCCGCAGCCTCGTCGGCGACCCGGAGACCGACCTCGCGCACCGCCGCGAACTGCTCGCCGACCCCAAGGAGGTCTTCGAGCACGCCATCTCCGTCCGGCTCGCCCAGGACGAGCTGCGCGGGCTGTGCCGCGACGGCTCCCTGCACGTGTCGGAGTTCCTCGACGTGAAGGAGCGCGGCAGCGTCCAGCATCTCGCGTCGCGGGTGTCGGGCGTCCTCGCCGATGGCGTCGGCCCCTGGGACGCGCTCGCCGCGCTGTTCCCGGCGGTCACCGCCTCGGGCATTCCCAAGCCGCCCGCCCTCGACCTCATCGCCCGGCACGAGAGCGAGCCGCGCGGCCTCTACAGCGGCGCGGTCTTCGCCGCGGACGCCGACGGGGGACTCGACGCCGCGCTCGTGCTGCGCTCGGTCTACTCGCGCGACGGCCGGACCTGGCTGCGGGCGGGCGCGGGCGTCGTCGCGATGTCCACGCCGGAGCGGGAGCTGGAGGAGACGAACGAGAAGCTGCTCAGCGTCTCCCGCTTCCTCGTCCCGGCGGCGGCCCCGGCGGCCCCGGAGGTCGAGGGGCCCGACCTGTCCGAGGGCGCGCTGCGCGTCCTGGCCGCCAGGCTGACCGAGGAAGAGCCCGAGGACATCGAGCTCGACGACAACCTCTTCGAGCTCGGCCTCGACTCGATCTCGCTGATGAAGGTCGTCGGGACCTGGCGGCAGGCCGGGGTGGAGGTGAGCTTCGCCGAGCTGGCCGAGCACCCTACGCTCGACGGCTGGACCAAGCTGCTGGCCGCGCGCCGTCCCGCGGCCGTGCCGGAACCCGGGCCCGAGCCCGTGGCGGCCGGCGCGTCCGCCGACGATGACGGGACCTTCCCCCTCGCCGTCCTCCAGCACGCCTACTGGGTGGGCCGTGGCTCGGGCCAGCGGCTCGGCGGAGTCGCCGCCCACCTCTACACCGAGTTCGACGGCGCCGAGGTCGACCCCGCACGGCTGCGCGCCGCGATCGAGCGGCTCGTCGCCCGGCACGCGATGCTGCGCGTCGTCGTCACCGACAACGGTCGCCAGCACGTCGCGGAGACCTCGGGGTGGCGCGGGCTCACCGTGCACGACCTGCGCGGTCTCCCCGGCGCCGAGCGAGAGGCGGAACTCGCCGCGATCCGCGACCGGTACTCCCACCAGATGCTGGACATCGAGGCGGGCGAGGTGTTCGCCACCGCGCTGACCCTGCTGCCCGGCGGCCGGACCCGGCTGCACCTGGACGTCGACATGGTCGCCGCCGACGCCGTCAGCTACCGCATCCTGCTCGCCGACCTCGCCCGCTTCTACGCCGACCCGGACGCGGGCCTACCACCGCTCGCCTACGACTACCCGTCCTATCGCGCGGCCCGTCCCGCCGCCCGCGCCGAGTCCGCGCGGCGCGCCGCCGAGTGGTGGCGCGACCGGCTGCCGTCCCTGCCCGGCGCGCCCGACCTGCCCCGCACACCGCACGCCCCCGACGGGCCGCCGCGGGTCACCCGCCGCGCGGTCACGCTGACGGCCGGGGAGAAGGCCGCGCTCGAGACCGCGGCGCGCGCCCACGGCGTCACCCCCGCGATGGCCGTGGCGAGCGCGTTCGCCGAGGTGATCGGGGCGTGGAGCGCCGAGCCGCGCTTCCTGCTCAACGTGCCGCTGTTCGACCGCGAGCCGGTCCACCCGGACGTCGCGGGCCTGGTCGGCGACTTCACCGGGTCGGTCCTGCTGGAGGTGGACCTCTCGGCGCCCGAGGCGTTCGCCGACCGGGCCCGGCGGGTCCAGGCCCGGATGCACGCCGACACCGCGCACGCCGACTACACCGGGGTCGAGGTGCTGCGCGACCTCACCCGCCTGCACGGCGAGCAGGTCCTCGCGCCCGTGGTGTTCACCAGCGCGCTGGGTCTCGGCGAGCTCTTCGACGCCGAGGTGCGCGGGCGGTTCGGCGAGCCCGCCTGGATCATCTCCCAGGGCCCGCAGGTGCTGCTGGACGCCCAGATCACCGAGCTGAACGGCGGGCTGCTCGTCAACTGGGACTGCCGGGAGGACGAACTGGCGGACGGCGTCGCGGACGCCATGTTCGCCGCGTTCACCGGCCTCGTCCGCAGGCTCGCCGCCGATCCCGCCGCCTGGCGGGAGGCCGCCGGAGGGTTCCTGCCCGAGGGCCAGCGCGAGCGCCGCGCCCGCGTCAACGCCACCGACCGGCCCCGCTCCGGCGCGCTGCTGCACCACGGGTTCTTCGCCCGTGCCCGCACCGCGCCGGACGCGCCCGCGCTGCTCGGCGCGGAGACCGTCACCTACGGGGAGCTGGCCGACCGGGCGCTGCGCGTCGCCGGGGCGCTGACCGCGCGCGGCGTGCGGCCGGGCGATCCCGTGGCGGTGACGCTGCCCAAGGGGCCGGACCAGGTCGCCGCGGTCCTCGGTGTGCTGGCCGCCGGGGCGGCCTACGTCCCGATCGGGGTGGAGCAGCCGGAGGCGCGCGCCGCCCGGATCGCCGCCCGCACCGGCCACCGGGTCGTCCTCGCCGAGACGGGCGGGCCGGAGACCCTTCGGCCGGCCGAGGCGCTGACGGCCGCGCCGCTCGCCGGGCCCCTCGCGGTTCCGGAGGAGACGACCGCCTACATCCTGTTCACCTCGGGCTCGACCGGCGAGCCGAAGGGCGTCGAGGTCCCGCACCGCGCGGCGATGGCCACGATCGAGGACCTGATCGACCGGTACGGGCTCGGCCCCGCGGACCGGACGCTCGGGCTGTCCGCGCTGGACTTCGACCTGTCGGTGTTCGACCTGTTCGCCCCGCTGTCGGTGGGCGGCGCGGTCGTGCCCGTCACCGAGGACCGGCGGGACGCCGAGGGCTGGGGCGCGCTCGTCGCCGAACACGGCGTCACGATCCTCAACTGCGTGCCCGCGCTGCTCGACATGCTGCTCGCCGCCGGCGTACCGCTCGGCTCGACGCTGCGCGCGGTGCTGCTCGGCGGCGACCGGGTCGGCACCGATCTGCCCGCCCGGCTCGCCGCGGCCGCGCCCCGCTGCCGGTTCACCGCGCTCGGCGGCACCACCGAGACCGCCATCCACTCGACCTTCCTCGAGGTCGCCGGGGACGTCCCGGCCGACTGGCACTCGGTGCCCTACGGCGTCCCGCTGGGCAATGTGCGCTGCCGCGTCGTGGACGCCGCGGGGACCGACCGGCCCGACTGGGTGCCCGGCGAGCTGTGGATCGGCGGCGCGGGCGTCGCGCACGGCTACCGCGCCGATCCCGCGCGCACCGCCGACCGGTTCGTCGAACACGAGGGCGGCCGCTGGTACCGGACGGGCGACCTCGCGCGCTACCGGCCCGACGGCGGCCTCGAGTTCCTCGGCCGCCGCGACGATCAGGTGAAGATCCGGGGCTTCCGGATCGAGCTGGGCGAGGTCGAGGCCGCGCTGGCCGCCGACCCCGAGGCGTCCGCCGCGGCGGCGGCGATCGTCGGCACGGGCTCCGCGCCCGTCCTCGGCGCGGCGGTGGTCCCGGTCCCGGGCGCGCCCGAAGGCGTCGCCGCGCGGATCGCCGAGCGGGCGCGCGGTCTGCTCCCGCCGCACATGGTGCCGGGCCGGATCACCGTGCTCGACGCCCTGCCGCTCACCCCCAACCGCAAGATCGACCGCAGGGCCGTCGCCGCCGCGCTCGCGGCCGAGGCCGGCGGCCCGGACCGGGGGCCCGCCCCGTCCGGCGCACTGGAGGAGGTCATCGCGCTCGTCTGGCGGCAGACGCTCGGCCTGGACGGGCTCGGCGCCCGCGAGGAGTACTTCGCGGTCGGCGGCGACTCGGTCCTGGCGACCGCGATCATCGCCCGGCTGCGCGACCTGCTGGACACCGCGTCCCTCTCGGTCCGCGCGCTGTTCGGCGCGCCGACCGTCGCCGGGCTCGCCGCCGCGCTGGTGCGCGGCCAGGCGAGGCCGGGACGGCTCGAGGAGATCGCCGCGGTGGTCTGGGAGATCGAGTCGATGACCGACGCCGAGGTGCTGGCGCTGATGGACGAGGAGGGCGCGGCGTGACCGGCCTGCTGGAAGGGACCGTCGGCTGGCCCGAGGAGACCGCGCGCGCCTACCGCGCGGCCGGGCTGTGGCGCGGCGAGACGCTCGGCGGGCTGCTCGCCGCCTGGGCGAAGCGCTCCGGTGACGCGACCGCGGTCGTGTCCGGCGACGAGCGGCTGAGCTACCGGGACCTGGACCGGCGCGCGGCCGAGCGGGCCGCGGGCCTGCTCGCGCTGGGCGTCCGGTCCGGCGACCGCCTCGTGGTGCAGCTGCCGAACACCGCCGAGTTCGTCGTCCTGCTGTTCGGGCTGCTGCGGATCGGCGCGGTGCCGGTGCTGGCGCTGCCCGCGCACCGCCGCACCGAGATCCTGCACCTCGCCGAGCTGTCGCAGGCCGTCGGATACGTCATCGCCGACGTCCGGGAGGGCTTCGACTACCGGGACCTGGCCGCCGAGGTCGTCGCGGCGGTGCCGAGCGTCAGGCAGGTCCTCGTCCTCGGCGACCCGGGGCCCTACACGGCGCTCGCCGACGTGTCCGGCGACCCGGCCGGGCCGGAGGACGCCGTGCCCGTCGCGCCCTCGGACGTCGCGGTGCTGCTCATCTCCGGCGGCACCACCGGACGGCCCAAGCTCATCCCGCGCACCCACGACGACTACGCCTACAACGCGCGCGCCGCCGCCGAGGTGTGCGGGCTGACCGAGGCCGACCGCTACCTCGTCGCCCTGCCCGTCGCGCACAACTTCCCGCTCGCATGTCCCGGCGTGCTCGGCGTGCTCGGCGTGGGCGGCACCCTCGTCATGACCGAGAGCCCCAGCCCCGACACCGCGTTCGCGCTGGTCGAGCGCGAGCGGGTCACCGTCACCGCGCTGGTGCCGCCGCTCGCCCGGCTGTGGGCCGACGCCGCGGCCTGGTCGCGGCTCGACCTGTCGAGCCTGCGCCTGGTCCAGGTCGGCGGGGCCAAGTGCGACACCGACCTCGCGCGGCGGCTGCCCGGCGCGCTCGGCTGCGACCTCCAGCAGGTGTTCGGCATGGCCGAGGGCCTGCTCAACTTCACCCGCGCCGACGATCCCTTCGAGACCGTCGCGACGACCCAGGGCCGCCCGCTCAGCCCGTCCGACGAGGTCCGCGTGGTGGACCCCGACGACGGCTCCGACGTCCCGGACGGCGAGATCGGCGAACTCCTCACCCGCGGCCCCTACACGCTGCGCGGCTACTACCGGGCCGAGGCGTACAACACCACGGCCTTCACCCCCGACGGCTTCTTCCGCACCGGAGACCTCGTGCGCCGCACCCCGACCGGGCACCTCGTCGTCGAGGGGCGGATCAAGGACGTGGTGAACCGGGGCGGCGAGAAGGTCCCGGCGACCGAGCTGGAGGACCTGCTCCTCGCCCACCCCGCCGTCGGTCTCGCCGCGGTCATCGGTCTGCCCGACGCCGACCTGGGCGAGCGGCTGTGCGCCGTCGTCGTCCCGGCCGCCGGAGCCGAGCGGCCGCCCAGGCTCAAAGAACTCAAGGCCCACCTGACGGCGCTGGGCGTGGCCCGGTTCAAGCTGCCCGACCGCCTGGTCGTGCTGCCCGAACTGCCCCTCACCGCCGTCGGCAAGATCAGCAAGCGGGACCTCGTCGCCCGCCTCACCAGTGAAGAAGGGCCCCGTCCGTGAGCACCCAGGACTCCGCGGCCCTGCGCCGCGCGCTGCTGCGCCGCCGCCTGGCCGAACGCGACCTCGCCGACGCGCCCGCCGCGGCCGTCGCCCCGGCCGGCGGCGCGCTGCCCGTCGCGGGCGGACAGCACCGCATGTGGTCGCTCCAGCAGCTCGACCCCGCCACCACCGGCTACAACGTCCGCATCGCGCTCGACCTGACCGGCCCGCTCGACGCCGACGCGCTCATCGCCGCGGTCCACGGCCTCGTCGCCCGGCACGACATCCTGCGCACCACCTACCGGATGGGCGAGGACGGCCGGGTCCGCCAGGTCGTCCACCCCGAACTGCCGCCCGTCGTGGACCGCCGCGCCGCGGCCCCCGCAGTGGTCGGCGACCTGTGCGCCGCGCTCGCGGCCTCCCCGTTCGACCTCGCCGCGGACTCCCCGCTGCGCGTCGGCCTCTACGTGACGGGCCCGGACACCGCGACGTTCCTCGTGGTCGCCCACCACATCGCCTGGGACGACGGCACGTCCGCCGTCTTCTACGGCGAGCTCCTCGCCCTCTACCGGGGTGTCGCGCTCCCGCCCGCGCGGCAGTTCGCCGAGGTCGCCCTCGCCATGCCCGCGCCGGACGCCGAGGCGGGGCTGGCGCACTGGCGGGGCGTGCTCGAACCGCTGCCCGAGCCGCTGGCGCTGCCGGACCTCACCGGCGCCGACCGGTCGGCGGGCGGCACCGACCAGGCGCGCGGCCTGCTGCCGGGCACCGCCGCGCGGGTCCGCGGCCTCGCCCGCGAGCGCGGCACGACCGTGTTCATGGTGCTCCTGGCCGCGGTCACCGAACTGCTGCACCGGCACACCGGCGCGGCCGACCTCGTCATCGGCGCGCCCGTCGTCAACCGGGACGTCCCGGGCGGCGACGAGGTCATCGGCTACCTCGGCAACACGATCCCGCTGCGGATGACCGTCGCGCCCGACGACACCTTCGCGACCCTCCTCGCCCGCGCCAAGGCCGTCTGCGTCGGCGCCTACACCCACCAGGACCTCGACCTCGACGAGGTCGCCCGGGCCGTCGACCCCGACCGGACCCGCGCGGCGACGGGCCTGTTCTCGGTCGTGCTGTCGCTGCGCGCGCCCGTCCTGGAGCCCTTCCGGGCCGCCGGACTCGCCGTCGCGCGCCGTCACGTGCCCGGCGACGACGTGCGCTTCGACCTGACCGTCGCGGTCGAGACCGACGGCGACGACCTGTCCGTCGAGGCCAACCACCCGGCCGCGTCCGGCGCGGCCGAGGCCGTCACCGGCATGCTCGGCCACCTCGACGCGCTGCTGGACGCCCTGCTCGCCGAGCCCGACCGGCCGCTGCGCGCGCTGGAGGCGCTGCCCGAACGCGCCCGGCTGCTCGGCGAGTGCAACGCGACGGACGGCTTCCCGGTGGAGGAGCGGCCGTTCACCGAGCTGTTCGCGGAACGCCGCGCCGCGGCGCCCGACGCGGTCGCCGTCCTCGACGACGGCGTGCCGACCACCTATGCCGAACTCGATGAGCGCGCGGCGAGGCTGGCCCGGCTGCTCGTCGCGCACGGCGCGGGCCCGGAGACGCTCGTGGCGCTGGGCGTGCCGCGCTCGGCCGCCATGGTCGAGGCGGTCCTGGCCATCGCCAAGGCCGGCGCCGCCTACGTGCCCGTGGACCCGGCCTACCCGGCCGACCGGATCGCGCTCATGCTGTCGGACGCCCGGCCCGCGCTGCTGGTCACCACCGCCGAGGCGGCCTCCGCGCTCCCCGCCGGGCCGCCTGTCCTCCTGCTGGACGACCCGGCGACCCGGGCCCGCCTCGCCGGGCTGTCCGGCGCCGACCTCACCGACGCCGACCGGACCGCGCCGCTGCTGCCCGACCACCCGGCCTACGTCATCTACACCTCGGGCTCCACCGGCACCCCCAAGGGGGTCGTCGTCTCCCAGCGGGCGCTGAGCGCGCACCTCGGCTGGGCGCTGCGCCGCTTCCCCGGCCTCACCGGGCACACCCTCGTGCACTCCTCGCTGTCCTTCGACTTCACCGTCACCCCGCTCCAGGGCACCCTCGCCGCGGGCGGCACGGTCGAGCCGTGCGAGCCCGAGGGGCTGGGGAGCGCGGCGGGCGCGGCGACCTTCCTGAAGATCACGCCGAGCCATCTGCCGCTGCTGCCGTCGGTCCGCTTCGCCGGCGCAGGGCCGCGCACCCTCGTCATCGCGGGCGAGGAACTGCGCGGGGAGGCGCTGGAGCGATGGCGTCCGGCCGCCGGACTCGACGTGATCAACGAGTACGGGCCGACCGAGACGACCGTCGGCTGCCTCCTGCACCCGGTGCCGCTGACGGACGGAGAGCCCGTCGCGACGGGCTCGGTGCCCGTCGGCTCGCCCGTCGACCACACCGTCTGCCATGTGCTGGACGACGCGCTGCGGCTCGCGCCCGTCGGCGCGCCCGGCGAGCTGTACGTCGGGGGCGTGCAGCTCGCCCGCGGCTACCTCGACCGGCCCGGCCAGACCGCGACCCGGTTCGTCGCCGACCCGTTCGGGGCACCCGGCGCGAGGCTGTACCGGACCGGCGACCTCGTGCGGAGGCTGCCGTCCGGGGCGCTGGAGTTCCTCGGCAGGGCCGACGAGCAGGTGAAGATCCGGGGCTTCCGGATCGAGCCCGGCGAGATCCAGGCGGTGCTGCTCGGGCATCCGTCGGTCGCCGAGGCGGTCGTGGCGGCCCGCGACGACGGCCCGTCCGGCCGGTACCTCGCGGCCTACGTCGTCGCGGCCGAAGGCACGGTCCCCGAGGCCGAGGCGCTGCGCGCGCACGTGGCCGCCGTGCTGCCCGAGCACTTCGTGCCCGCCGCCTTCACCGTGCTGGACGCGCTGCCGCTGTCGCCGTCCGGAAAGGCGGACAAGCGCGCCCTTCCCAAGCCGTCCTTCGGCGAGGAAGAGGCCGCCGACGGCCCGGCGAGGGAGCCCGCGACGGCGGCGGAGGCGGCCCTCGCCCGGCTGTTCGCCGACGTCCTCGGCCGCCCCGCGGTCGGCCTGGACGAGTCGTTCTTCGCGCTCGGCGGCGACAGCATCGTCGCCATCCGGCTCGTCGGACGGGCCCGCAAGGAGGGGTGGAAGATCACCCCGCGCGAGGTGTTCGCGCACCGGACCGTCACCGAACTCGCCCGCGTCGCGGTCCCCCTGGACGCCGAGCCCGCCGCGCCCGCCGCCGACGCCTCCGGGAGCGGGCCCGTCACCGCGACGCCCATCGTCCGGGCGTTCGCCGAGCGCGGCGCCCTCGGCGACGCCCACCACATGTGGGTCCTCGTCGACCTGCCCGCCGGGATCGACGGGGCCGCGCTCGACCTGGCCGTTCAGGCGCTCCTCGACCACCACGACGCTCTGCGCGCCAGGCTCGACAGATCGGGCCCGTTCGGCGGCTCGCTGGAGTTCCGCCCGCCGGGCGCGGTCGCCGCGGCCGAGGTACTGCGCCGCCGCGTCGCCGCGGACCCGTCCGGGGCGACCGTCGCCCGAGAGCGGGAGGCGGCCGTGGCCCGGCTCGCGCCCGCCGACGGGCGCGTGCTGGAGGCCGTCCGGCTGGACGGCCCCGAAGCGTCCGCGCTGCTCCTGGTCGCCCACCACCTCGTCGTGGACGGCGTGTCCTGGCGCATCCTCGTGGAGGACCTGGCCACCGCCTACCGGGACGCCGCCGCGGGCCGCAAGCCCGCGCTCGCGCCGGTGCCGACCTCCTTCCGGACCTGGGCCGACGGGCTCGCCGCGCGGGCCGCGTCCCGCGCGGCCGAACTGCCGGTCTGGCGGGAGATCCTCGCCGGTCCCGACCCGGACCTCGGCGCCCGCCGCGCCGACCCGGCCCGCGACACCTGGGCGACCGTCCGGACCTCCACCGTCCGGCTCTCCGCCGCCACGACGAAGGCGGTCCTCACCGACGTGCCCGCCGCGTTCTTCGCGGGCGTGGACGACGTGCTCCTCGCCGGCCTCGCCCTGGCGCTCGCCGAGGGCGGCGCGCACTCCGCCTCGGTCCTGCTGGAAGGGCACGGACGGCGGGAGGCCGCGGTGCCCGGCGCCGACCCGTCCAGGACCGTCGGCTGGTTCACCGCTCAGCACCCCGTACGGCTCGACGCCTCCGGGCTCGACCTCGCCGAGGCGCTCGCCGGGGGACCGGCCGCCGGAGCCCTGGTCAAGCGGGTGAAGGAGCATCTGCGGTCGCTGCCCGACCACGGCATCGGCTACGGCATGCTCCGCCACCTCGATCCGGTCGGCAAGGCGGAGCTGAGCCCGCTGCCCGAGCCGCGCCTCGGCTTCAACTACCTGGGCCGCTTCGACGCCCCCGACGGCGGCTGGCGGATCGCCCGCGACGGCCTGGGCGCCGCCTACGCGCCCGACATGGCCCTGCCCGCGGGACTCGTCGTCAACGCCGTCACCGAGGAGACCCCCGAGGGACCCCGCCTGACCGCGCACTTCATGTACGCCGAGGGCCTGTTCACCGAGGCCGAGACCGCCGCGCTCGCCGCCCGCTGGACCCGGGCCCTCGACGCGCTCGTCCGGCACTCGTCCGGCGCGGGCGCGGGCGGCCGCACGCCGTCCGACGTCTCCCTCGTCTCCCTGAACCAGAACCAGCTCGACGCCCTCGAGGCCAAG
Organism: Actinocorallia herbida; assembly: GCF_003751225.1. Taxonomy (NCBI): domain Bacteria; kingdom Bacillati; phylum Actinomycetota; class Actinomycetes; order Streptosporangiales; family Thermomonosporaceae; genus Actinocorallia; species Actinocorallia herbida. The sequence continues at coordinate 5,223,597 of NZ_RJKE01000001.1, read as the reverse complement.
TGGAGGAAAGCATGAGCGCCGGAGGATCCCCGATCGAGGACATCCTGCCGCTGTCCCCGCTCCAGAAGGGCCTGCTGTTCCACTCGGTCCTGGACGACGGGGCGGCCGCGGAGTCCGTCGACGTCTACGTCGCCCAGCTCGTCGTGGACTTCGCCGGGCCGTTCGACGCCGCGCGGATGCGCCGCGCGGTGAACGCCCTCGCCGCCCGGCACACCGCCCTGCGCAGCGCGTTCGCGCTCGACGTGGGCGACCCCGTGCAGCTCGTGCTGCGCTCGGTCGAGGTGCCGTGGACCGAGGTCGACGTCGCGGGCCCGGACGCCGAGGACCGGGCGCGGGCCGTCGTCGAGGCCGACCGGACCCGCAGGTTCGACCTGACCGAGCCGCCGCTGATCCGCGCGACGGTGGTGCGGCTCGGCCCGCAGGCGCACAGGTTCGTCCTGACCAACCACCACATCGTCCTGGACGGCTGGTCCACGCCGCTCCTCATGCGCGACCTGTTCGCCCTCTACGCCGCGGACGGCGCCGACCCGCGCCTCCCGTACGCCGCGCCCTACCGCGACCACCTCGCCTGGCTCGCCGGGCGCGACCGCGCCGCGGCCCTCGCCGCGTGGCGGACCGCGCTGGACGGCGTCGAGGAGCCGACGCTGCTCACGCCGTCTACGCGGGACGCCCCCGCGCTGCTGCCCGCCGAGCACGTCGAGACCCTTCCCGCCGCGCTCGGCGACGGCCTCGCGGAGCTCGCCCGCTCCCTCGGCGTCACCGTCAACACCCTGGTGCAGGTCGCGTGGGGCCTGCTCACCGCCCGGCTGACCGGGCGCGACGACGTGCTCTTCGGCGCGACGGTCTCGGGCCGGCCCGCCGACCTGCCCGGCGTGGAGTCGATGGTCGGCCTGTTCATCAACACCCTGCCGGTCCGGATCGGGCTGCGGGCCGGGGAGAGCGTCGCCGCGCTGGCCGCGCGCGTCCAGGGCGAGCAGGCCGACCTGCTCGACCACCAGCACGTCGGCCTCGCCGACCTCCAGCAGGCCGCGGGTTTCGGCACCGGCGAGCTGTTCGACTGCCTCGTGGTGTTCGAGTCGTTCCCGTTCGACAACGCCGCCATCGACGCGGCCCTGACCGCGGGCGGGCTGCGGGTGGCCGGGGTCCACCGGCCGATCTCCACCCACTATCCGCTGACGCTCATGGTCATGCCCTCGGCGGACGGCCTCGAGGTCACCCTCAAGTACCGGCCCGACGTCCGGTCCGCCGAAGGCGCGCGGGAACTCGTCGCCCGGTTCCGCCGGGTCCTCGCCGGGCTCGTCGCCGACCCGACCGCGCCCGCCGCGTCCCTGGAGCCGCTCGCCGAGGACGAGACCGCCGCGCTCGTCGGCCGCGCGCTCGCCGGCACGGCCCTGGCCGTCCCGGACACCACGCTCGCCACCGCGTTCGAGACCGTCGCCGACCGCGCGCCCGACGCCGTCGCGATCGAAGACGGAGACCGCACCCTCACCTACGCCGAACTCGACGGCCGCGCCAACGCCCTCGCCGCCCGCCTCGCCGCGCTCGGCGCCGGACCGGAGCGCCTGGTCGCCGTGCTGCTCCCGCGATCGGCCGACCTCGTGGTCGCCGCGCTCGCCGCGCTGAAGACCGGTGCCGCCTACCTGCCGATCGATCCCGGCTACCCGGCCGAGCGGATCGCGTTCACGCTGTCCGACGCGGAGCCCGTCGCCGTCGTCGCCCTCGACGACCTCGCGCTGCCCGCCGGAGCGCCCCCGCGCCTCGCCCCCGACGGCCGGTCGACACCCGAGCGGCCCGCCCGCGCCGACCGGGCGGACGCCGCCGCGTACGTCATCTACACCTCGGGCTCGACCGGCGCCCCCAAGGGCGCCGTCGTCCCGCACCGCGCCGTCGCCGCGCTGCTGGCCGCCGCCCGCGAACGGTTCGCGTTCGGCGCCGACGACGTGTGGACGCTCTTCCACTCGTTCGCCTTCGACTTCTCGGTCTGGGAGACCTGGGGGCCGCTCCTGCACGGCGGCAGGCTCGTCGTCGTCTCGCACGCCGACTCCCGCTCACCCGACGACCTCCTCGCCCTGCTGTCCCGGCACCGCGTGACCGTGCTCAACCAGACGCCGTCGGCGTTCTACCAGCTCGCCTCCGCCGACGCCGACCGGCCGGGCACCCCGTTGGCGCTGCGGACCGTGGTGTTCGGCGGCGAGGCGCTCGATCCGGCGCGGCTCGCCGACTGGCACGCCCGCCGCCCGGACGGGCCGCGCCTGGTCAACATGTACGGGATCACCGAGACGACGGTCCACGTCACCTTCCGCGCGCTCGACCGGGCGGCCTTCTCCTCGCCGTCGAGCGTCATCGGGCGCGGCCTGCCCGGCTTCGGGGTCCACCTGCTCGACCCGGCACTGCGCCCCGTCCCGGACGGCGCACCGGGCGAGCTCTACCTGAGCGGGCCGCAGCTCGCGCGCGGCTACCTCGGCCGGCCCGCGCTCACCGCCACCCGGTTCGTCGCCGACCCGTTCGGCGCGCCGGGATCCCGCCTCTACCGGACGGGCGACCGCGCCCGCTGGACGTCGTCCGGCGAGCTGGAGTACCTCGGCCGCGCCGACGACCAGGTGAAGATCCGCGGTTTTCGGATCGAGCCGGGTGAGGTCGAATCCGCGCTGGCGGCGGTGCCGGGCGTGACCGGCGCGGCGGTCACCGTCCGGTCCGTGCCCCTTGGGACCGGTGCTCGGCCACATGGAGGACCCGGCTTCGCCGGGGCGTCCGCGCACCGGTCCGTCCCGTCCATCCGCGTCCTCGCCGGGTACTACACCGGTGACGCCGACCCGCGCGACGTCCGCGAGGCACTCGCCGCGCGGCTGCCCGAGCACATGGTCCCCGCCGCGCTGACCCCGCTCGACGCGTTCCCGCTCACCGCCAACGGCAAGCTCGACCGCCGTGCGCTGCCCGACCCCGACCTCTCCTCCGGCCGCACGGCGGGCCGCGCGCCCGCCGACGACACCGAACGGCTCCTCGCGGGGCTGTTCGCCGACCTCCTCGGGCACGAGTCCGTCGGCGCCGACGAGTCGTTCTTCGACCTCGGCGGCGACAGCATCGTCTCCATCCAGCTCGTCTCCCGCGCCCGCGCCGCGGGCCTCGGCCTCACCCCACGCCAGGTGTTCGAGCTGCGCACGGTCGCCGAGCTCGCGGCGGTCGCCCGCCCCGCGGCCCAGGCCGCCCCCGCGGAGGCCGCCACCGGAGCGGTGCCGCTGACGCCGATCATGCGCGCCTTCCTGGAGCGCGGCGGACCGTTCGAGCGGTTCTCCCAGGCCGTCCTCGTGCCCGTCGAGCCCGGCACCGCATACGAGCGGGTCGAGTCCGCCGTGCAGGCGGTACTGGACCGGCACGACCTGCTGCGCGCGGTCTTCCCCGACGGCGCCGACCACCTCGTGGTCCGCCCGGCCGGGAGCGTCGCCGCCGGTGCCGTCCTGCTGCGGGTTCCGCTGGAGGGAACCGGCGCCGCCGAGGCCGTGCGCCGCGAGCACGCGGCGGCCGTGGCCCGGCTCGCCCGGACCGAGGGCGTCATGGCACGGGCGACCTGGCTCGACGGGGGCGCCGCCGCGCCCGGCGGGCTGCTGCTCACCTGCCACCACGTCGTCACCGACGGGATCTCCTGCCGGATCCTCGCCGGCGACCTCGCCGCCGCCCTGGCCGAGCCGGGCAAGGCGCTGCCGGAGGTTCCGACCTCGTTCCGTGCCTGGGCCCTCGGCCTCGACGCCGCCGCGCGGGACCGCGCCGGGGAACCGGACCTGTGGCGCGGCATCGTCGCCGCGGGGGACCCTGCCCTGGGCGTCCGCCCGTTCGACCCGCGCCGGGACACCCGCGCGACGGTCCGGACGGTCTCCCTCACCCTGCCGGGCGACCTGTCGGCCGCCGTCGTCGGCGACGTGCCCGCCGCGTTCCACGCGGGCGCGGACGACGTCCTCCTCGCCGCGCTCGGCCTCGCCGTCGCACGCTGGCGCGCCGACCGGGGCCAGGACGTCCCGTCGGTGCTGGTGAACATCGAAGCGCACGGCCGTGAGCAGCAGCTCGTGCCGGACGCCGACCTTTCGCGCACCGTCGGCTGGTTCACCACCCAGTACCCGGTGCGGCTCGACGCGGCGGGACTCGACCTCGACGCCGCCTTCGGCGCGGGACCCGAGGCGACGGACATGGTCAAGCGGGTCAAGGAGCACCTGCGGACGCTGCCCGACCGGGGCGCCGGATACGGCCTGGTCAGGTTCCTCGGCGGTGCGGAGGGGCCGTGGCCGGAGCCGCAGATCCTCTTCAACTACGTCGGCCGGGCCGCCCGCGCCGAGGCCGACCCGCTCGGCTTCGCCGCGATCGCGTTCGGCGGCATCGCCCCGGCCGCGGACCCCGGGCTGCCCGCCGGAGCCGCGCTCGTCTTCAACGTCGCCGCCGTGGACGGCCGGGACGGGACCGAGCTCGTGATCCGCGCCCAGTTCCCCGCCGCGCTGTTCACCGACGCCGAGGTCGCCGGGCTCGCCGGGCTGTGGCGCGACGCCCTCGCCGCGGTCGTGCTGCGGGTGCGCCGCGACGGCGCGGGCGGCCGGACCCCGTCCGACCTGCCCCTCGTGCGCGCCGCGCAGGCCGACGTCGAGCTGTGGGAGGCCGCGCATCCCGCGCTGTCGGACGTGCTGCCGCTCTCGCCGCTCCAGGAAGGGCTGCTGTTCCACGCCAGGTTCGACGCCGACGCCGAGGACCTGTACGCGGTCCAGCTCGTCGTCGACCTCCGGGGGCCGCTGGACTTCGCGCGCCTGCGCGACGCGGCCCGCGCGCTGCTGGACCGGCACCCGGTGCTGCGGACCGTCTTCGCCGACACCCGTGCGGGCGAGCCCGTCCAGATCGTCACCGAGGGCGTCGAACCGCTGCTCACCCGGCTCGACCTGGCCGCAGAAGACCTGTCGGGGTTCCTGGAGGCCGACCGGCGCGCGCCGTTCGACCTCACCCGCGCCCCGCTGCTGCGGCTCACCCTGCTGCGCCTGGGCGATGGCGACCACCGGCTCGTCGTCACCAACCACCACCTCGTCCTCGACGGCTGGTCGACGCCCCTGGTCGTCCGCGACCTCTTCGCCCTCTACGAGGCGGCCGAGGAGGCGGACCTTCCCGAACGATCCCGCCCGTACCGGGACTTCCTGGCCTGGCTGGCCCGCCGCGACCGGGCCGAGGCGCGCGCCGCGTGGGCCGAGGTCCTCGACGGTGCCGAGGGGCCGACGCTCGTCGCGGGGCCCGGCGCGGGCGACGGCGTCGTGCCGCCGTCCGAGGTGCACGACGTGATCCCGCCCGCCCTGACCGCGCGGCTCGCCCGGACCGCCCGCGCCACGGGCGTCACCCTGAACACCCTGCTCAGCACCGCCTGGGGCGTCGCGCTCGGCCGGATCACCGGCACGTCCGACGTCGTGTTCGGCATGACGGTCTCCGGCCGTCCGCCCGAGCTCGCCGGCGTGGAGTCCATGGTCGGTCTCTTCATCAACACGGTGCCCGTCCGGGTCCGCTGGACGCCGGGCGACACCGCGGCCGACCTGCTGACCCGGCTCCAGGACGCGCAGACCCGGGTCCTGGACCACCAGTACCTCGGCCTCACCGAGATCCAGGAGGCCGCGGGCGCCGACGGCCGTCTCTTCGACACCCTCATGGTGTTCGAGACGTTCCCGCTGGACACCGCCGACCTGCTCGACCCCGCCCGAGCCGGGGGGCTCAGCGCCGAGGTCGGCTGGTCGCGGGGCTTCACCCACTATCCGCTGACGCTCATGCTCATGCCGGACGGCGACCTCCTGCGCGTCAAGCTGGAGTACCGCGCCGACCTGTACGCCGACGACGCCGCCGCGGTGATCCTGCGCCGGGTGCTGAGCGTGCTGGAGGCCCTCGCCGAGGGCGTCCCGCTGCACCGGCTCGACACGCTGACCCCGGGGGAGCGCACCGGCCTCCGCGCGTGGAGCGGCGCGGAGGCCGGGCCCGCGGGCACCGGCACCCTCCCCGGCCTGTGGGCCGCGCAGACGGCGCGCACCCCGGACGCCGTCGCGGTCACCGGCCCCGACGGATCCCGCACGTTCGCCGACCTCGACGCCCGCGCCGAACGGCTCGCCGCCCACCTGGCGGCGATGGGCGCGGGACCGGAGTCCCGCGTCGCCGTCGCCGTGCCGCGCTCGGCCGCGACCGTCGTGGCGATGCTCGCGGTCTGGAAGACCGGCGCGGCCACCGTCCCGCTGGACCCGGCCCACCCGCCCGCCCGCGTCGCCGCGATCCTCGCCGAGGCCCGGCCCGCGCTGCTGCTCACCGCCCACGGCACCGGCCTTCACGCGCCGGACCTGCCCGTCGTGCTCGTCGACGACCCTGAGTCCTGGACGCCTGGGAGGTCCCCAGCGGGTCCGGTCGGCCCGGACACGGCCGCCTACGTGGTGTTCACCTCCGGCTCGACCGGCCGGCCCAAGGGGGTCGTCGCGTCGCACGGCGGCGCGGTGAACCTGGCGCTGGCGCACCGCGCGGCGGTGATGGACGACGCCCGGACACGGCTGGGCCGTCCGCTGCGGGTGCTGAACCTGCTGTCGTTCGCGTTCGACGGGTCGGTGGACCCCCTGGTGTGGATGTTCGCCGGGCACGAGATGCACGTCCTCCCCGACGCCCTGATGGGCGATTCCGGCGAGATCGTGCGCTACGTCCGGGAGAACCGGATCGACTTCCTCGATGCCCCGCCGTCCCTGCTGGAACTGCTCCTCGCCGACGGCCTGCTCACCGGGGACCACCGGCCGTCGGTCGTCGCGACCGGCGCGGAGGCCGTCGGACCCGGCGTGTGGAACGCGCTCGCCGAGGCCGACGGCGTGACGGCGCTGAACTTCTACGGTCCGACCGAGTGCACGGTCGACGCGACGTGGACGCCGATCCTGCCGGGGGCGGCCCCGCACATCGGCCGCCCGGTCGCCGGGCTCGGCGCGTACGTCCTCGACGCCGGCCTGGCCCTCGCGCCCGTCGGCGCGCCCGGCGAGCTGTACGTGTCGGGCGCGGGTCTCGCCCGCGGGTATCTGGACCGGCCGGGGGAGACCGCCGCCCGGTTCGTCGCCGACCCGTTCGGGTCCGGTGGACGGCTCTACCGGACCGGCGACCTGGTCCGCTGGACGCCCGACGGCACCCTGGAGTTCCTGGGCCGCACCGACGACCAGGTGAAGATCCGCGGCTTCCGGATCGAGCCGGGCGAGGTCGAAGCGGCCCTCGTCGCGCTGCCCGGGGTCGCCCAGGCCGTCGTCCTCGTGCGCGCGGACGACGGGACCGACCGGCTGACCGGCTACGTCACACCGGCCGAAGGCACCACGCTCGACGCCGCCGCGCTGCGTGCGGCGCTGCGCGACAGGCTGCCCGGCCACCTCGTGCCCGAGGCCGTCGTCGTGCTCGACGCCTTCCCCGTCTCCCCGCACGGCAAGCTCGACCGGCGCGCCCTGCCCGCCCCCGCGCGCGAGGCGGCCGCGGGGCGAAAGCCCGGCACCGAGACCGAGCGGCTCGTCGCCCGCCTGTTCGCCGACGTCCTGGGCGTCGCCGAGGTCGGCGCCGACGACTCCTTCTTCGCCCTCGGCGGGCACTCACTGCTCGCCACCCGCCTCATCTCCCGGGTCCGGGCCGAGCGCGGCGGCGCGGTGTCGATCCGCGCGGTCTTCGACGCGCCGACCGTCGCCGGGCTCGCCGCGCACCTCGACGCGTCGGCGGCCGACACGGCACGCCCCGCCCTGGTCCGGGCCGCCCGCCCGGCCGCGCTGCCGCCGTCGGCCGCGCAGCGAAGGCTCTGGTTCCTAGACCGCCTCGAAGGGCCGTCCTCTACCTACAACCTGCCCTTCGCGATGCGCCTGACGGGCCCGCTGGACACCGCCGCTCTGCGCGGTGCCTTCACCGAGGTGACCGCCCGGCACGAAAGCCTGCGGACGGTCTTCCCCGATGCGGGGGGAGTGCCCGTCCAGCTCGTCCGGACCGACGCGGAGGTGCCCTTCGCCATCGCCGACGCCACCGAGGAGGGGCTGTCCGAAGCGGTGCGGGCCTTCTGCGCCGCGCCCTTCGCGCTGGAGACCGACCTCCCGATCCGGGTGCTGCTCCTGCGCCTGGCCGCCGCGGACCATGTCCTGGCGTTCGTCGTCCACCACATCGCGGGCGACGAGGGCTCGACCGGACCGCTGCTGCGCGACCTCTCCGCCGCTTACGCCGCGCGTCTTTCCGGCGGCGGCACGCGGCCCGCCGGCCTGCCCGTCCAGTACGCCGACTACACGCTCTGGCAGGAGGCGCTGCTGGGCACGCCCGAGCGGCCCGCGCCGCTCGCCGAGCGCCAGCTCGCGCACTGGAAGGCGGCGCTCGCCGACCTGCCCGAGGCGATCGAGCTGCCCGCCGACCGGCCCCGCCCGATCGTCCCCGCCGCGGGCGGCGGGCGCGTGCGCGCCGAGATCCCGGCCGGGACGCTCGCGGCGCTGCGCCCGCTGCTCGCCGAGACCGGCGCGAGCGAGCTGATGCTCGTGCACGCCGCGGTCGCGGTGCTGCTGCACAAGCTGGGCGCGGGCACCGACATCCCGCTCGGCGCCCTGGTGTCCGGCAGGTCCGAGCCCGCGCTGGAGCCGCTCGTCGGCTTCTTCGTCAACACGGTGGTGCTGCGGATCGACCTCTCCGGCGACCCGACGCCGCGCGAGGTGCTGCGCCGCGTCCGCGCTGCGGCCCTGGACGCCTACGCGCACGCCGACGTGCCCTTCGACGCCGTCGTGGAGGCGGTGAACCCGCCGCGCGCGGCGGGCCGCCACCCGCTGTTCCAGACGCTGGTGGACTACTGGAACCCGGCGGGCGACGACCCCGGCCTCACCGGGCTCGACGTCGCCCCGCTGGCGCCGCCCGCGCCCGCGACCGCCAAGTTCGACCTCGGCCTCAGCTTCACCGCCGACCGGGAGACCGGCGCCCTCCTCGGCTCCGCCGAGTACGACGCCGACCTCTTCGACGAGGCGACCGTCGCCGGGCTGCTCGACCGGCTCGCCCGCGTCCTCGCCGGGATGGCCGCGCTGCCCGATCGCCCGCTGTCCGCCCTGGACACGCTCTCCGACGACGAGCGCCACACCCTCCTCGACGTCTGGGGCGGCACCGACCTGCCCGCCTCCGGGACCATCCCCGAGCTGTGGAACGGCCAGGTGCGCGCCGCGTACTCCGCGACGGCCCTGGTCGGCCAGGACGGAGCGGTCTCCTTCGGCGCGGCCGACGTGCGCGCCGACCGGCTCGCCGGCCACCTCGCCGCCCTCGGCGCGGGCCCGGAGGAACGGGTGGCCGTCGCGCTGCCCCGCTCCGCCGCCGCGGTCACCGCGATGCTCGCGGTCTGGAAGACCGGGGCCGCCACGGTCCCGCTCGACCCGTCCCACCCGGCCGAGCGCCTCGCCGCGATCCTCGCCGAGGCGAGGCCGCGCCTCGTCCTCACCACCCGCGCGCTGGCCGGCTCCTTCGCGCCGGGCACCGCCCTGGTCTTCGCCGACGAACCGGCCTCCTGGACCGGCGGCGCGACCCCGGCGGGCCCCGTCGGATCGGACGCGGCGGCCTACGTCGTGTTCACCTCCGGCTCCACCGGACGGCCCAAGGGCGTCGTCGCCGCGCACGGCGGCGTCGCCAACCTCGTGGCGGCCCACCGCTCAGCGGTGATGGACCCGGCCACGGGCGCCGCGGGCCGCCGGCTGCGGGTGCTGAACCTGCTGTCGTTCGCCTTCGACGGGTCGGTCGACCCCCTGGCGTGGCTGCTGGCCGGGCACGAGATGCACGTCCTGCCCGACGCCCTCATGGGAGACGCCGCGGGCATCGTCGGCTACGTCCGGGAGCACCGGATCGACTTCCTCGACGTGCCGCCCTCCCTGCTCGACCCGCTGCTGGCCGAAGGACTCCTCACCGGGGAGCACCGGCCGTCGGTCGTGGCGACGGGCGCGGAGGCCGTCGGACCCGCCCTGTGGCGGGACCTCGCGGCGGTCGACGGCGTGACGGCGCTGAACTTCTACGGCCCGACCGAGTGCACGGTCGACGCGACGTGGACGCCGATCCTGCCGGGCGAGGCACCGCACATCGGCGGCCCGGTCGCGGGACTGTCCGTCCGCGTCCTGGACGCCGGGCTCGCGCCGGTGCCCGCGGGGGTCCCGGGCGAGCTGTACGTGTCGGGCGCCGGCCTGGCCCGCGGGTACCTGGACCGGCCGGGGGAGACGGCGGCCCGGTTCGTCGCCGACCCCTTCGGCACGGGCGGACGCCTGTACCGGACCGGCGACCTCGTCCGCTGGACCGCCGCCGGGACCCTGGAATTCCTCGGCCGCGGCGACGACCAGGTGAAGATCCGCGGCTTCCGGATCGAACCCGGTGAGGTCGAAGCCGCTCTCACCGCGCTGCCCGAGGTGGCGCAGGCCGCGGTCGTCGCCCGCACGGATGGCGCGGTGACCCGCCTCGTCGGCTACGTGACCCCGGCGGCGGGCGCGGCCGTCGATCCGGCGGACGTCCGCGCGCGGCTCCGCACGACCCTCCCCGGGCACCTCGTGCCCGCCGCGGTCGTCGTGCTCGGCGCCTTCCCGCGCTCCCCGCACGGCAAACTCGACCGGGCCGCGCTGCCCGTCCCGGAGTTCACCGGCGGCGGCGCGGTCGTCCGGACCGCCTCCGAGCGGCTCGTCGCGCGGCTGTTCGGCGCGGTCCTCGACGTCACGGGCGCGGGCCCCGACGACTCGTTCTTCGACCTCGGCGGTCACTCGCTCCTCGCCACCAGGCTCCTGGCGCTGCTGCGGGCCGAGACCGGGAGGTCCCTGCCCGTCCGCACGGTGTTCGACGATCCGACGGTCGCGGGTCTCGCCGCCGCGCTCGACCGGGCGGCCCCGGAGGACACGGGGGCGGTGCTCGCGTCCCGCCCGCGTCCCGCCCGGCTGCCGCTGTCCCCGGCGCAGGCCAGGCTGTGGTTCCTGCACCGGCTGGAAGGGCCGTCCGGCACCTACAACGTGCCGTTCGCGGCGCGGCTGCGCGGCCCGCTCGACACCGCCGCGCTCACCGCGGCGCTCGCCGACGTCGTGGCCCGCCACGAGACCCTGCGCACGGTCTTCCCCGACGACGACGGCACCCCGTACCAGCGCATCCTGCCCCCGGGTCCGGTGGCCGTGCCCGTCCTCGAGGCCGCCGAGGCCGACCTGGACGGGCTCGTCGCCGAGATCGCGGCCCGGCCGTTCGACCTGGAGCACGCCCCGCCGCTGCGGGCCGGACTCCTGCGGCGCGCCGCCGACGACCACGTGCTGGTCCTCGTCGTCCACCACATCGCGGGCGACGACTGGTCCACCGGGCCCCTGCTGGCCGACCTGTCGGCCGCCTACCGGGCCCGGTCCGCGGGCGCCGCCCCCGGCTGGGACCCGCTGCCCGTCCAGTACGCCGACTACACGCTCTGGCAGGACGAGGTCCTGGGCCGCGCCGACGACCCGGGCAGCGCGCTCGCCGGGCACCTCGCCCACTGGAAGGCGGCCCTGGCCGGGCTCCCCGAGGAGCTGGCCCTGCCCACCGACCGGACGAAGCGCGGCGGCCCCGGCGGGCTCGTCTCCTTCCCGGTCCCCGCCGTGACCGTCGCGGGGCTGCGCGCTCTGGCCAGGTCGGCGGGGGCGAGCGAGTTCATGGTCGTCCAGGCCGCCGTGGGCACGCTGCTGCACCGGCTCGGCGCGGGCACCGACCTCCCGCTCGGCGCCCTGTCTGCGGGCCGGGACGACGCGGCGCTGCACGATCTCGTCGGCTTCTTCGTCAACACCGTCGTGCTGCGCACCGACGTGTCCGGCGATCCGACCGCGCGCGCACTGCTCGGCCGGGTCCGGGAGACGGCGCTCGACGCCTACGCGCACGCCGCCGCCCCGTTCGACCGGGTCGTGGAGGCGGTCAACCCGCCGCGCGCGGCGGGCCGCCACCCGCTGTTCCAGGCGATGGTGGACTTCCGCACCGACGGCCCCCGCCACCCCGGCCTGCCCGGCATCGACGTCGAGGTCCTGTCCGGCGGCGGCACGGAGGCCGGCGCGAAGTTCGACCTCGCGGTCAACTTCGGTCCGCTGCCCGACGGGTCCTACGACGGGACGATCGAGTACGACTCCGGTCTTTTCGACAAGGAGAGCGTCGAAGTCCTCGCCGCGAGGCTCGGCAGGATCCTCACCGCCTTCGCCGAGGACCCCGACACCCGGCTGTCCCGGATCGACGTGCTCGACCCGGCCGAGCGGCGCCGGCTCGTCACCGAATGGAACGCCACCGCCGCGCCCGTTCCCGAGGTGACGGTGCCCGGCCTGTTCGCCGCGCAGGCCGCCCGCACGCCCGGCGCCCCCGCCGTCGTCGACGGCGACCGGGTCCTGTCCTACGCCGACCTGGACCGGCGTGCCGACGAGGTGGCCGCCGCCCTGCTCACGCTGGGGACCGGGGCCGAGGACATCGTGGGCGTCCACCTCGACCGCTCGGCCGACCTCGTCGCGGTCCTGCTCGGGATCCAGCGGACGGGCGCCGCGTTCGTCCCGCTGGAGCCCGCCTGGCCCGACCGGCGCTACGCCGACGTGCACGCCACGGCCCGGCTCCGCGCGGTCGTCAGCCTGACCGGCGACGGCCTGCCCGAAGGCGTTCCCGTCCTGCGCACCGGCGACATCGGCCCGGCCGACCGCCCCGTCGTGCCCGCGCCCCTGCACGGGGACGGGCTCGCGTACGTCATCTACACCTCGGGCTCCACCGGGACGCCGAAGGGCGCGATGATCTGCCACCGGGCGATCGCGGCCCGGCTGCTGTGGCAGGAGACGATGCTCGGGTTCGGCCCCGGCGACGCCGCCCTGTTCAAGGCGCCGCTCGGTTTCGACATCTCCGTCAACGAGATCTTCCTGCCGCTGGTCACCGGCGCGACCGTGGTCGTCGCCGAGCCCGGTGGGGAACGCGACGTGGAGTACCTGCTGGACCTCATCGTCCGGCACCGGGTGAGCTTCACCTACCTCGTCGCCTCGATGCTGGACATGCTGCTCCAGCTCGACGGGATCACCGCCGCCGTGCCGACCCTCAAGCACGTGTGGTGCGGCGGCGAGGCCCTCACGCCCGACCTCTTCGCGCGGTTCCGGCGGACCCTCGACGCCGTCATGTACCACGGGTACGGCCCGGCGGAGGCGACGATCGGCGTCAGCCACCAGTTCTACCGCGACGGCGAGGAACGTCACGGCATCAGCATCGGGCGGCCCAACCCGAACACCCGCATCCACGTGCTGGACGCGGCGCTCGAGCCGGTGCCGGTCGGCGTCCAGGGCGAGCTGTACACGGGCGGCCTGCCGCTCGGCCGCGGCTACGTCGGCGATCCCGGGCAGACCGCGGCGAAGTTCGTCGCCGACCCGTGGACGCCCGGCGCCCGCCTCTACCGGACCGGAGACCTGGCCCGCTGGGCGCCCGATGGGACCCTGGAGTTCCTCGGACGGGCCGACCACCAGGTGAAGATCCGCGGCATGCGGGTCGAGCTCCAGGAGATCGAGGCCGCGCTAGGCGAGCACCCGGCGGTCCGCCAAGCGGTCGTGGTCGTGCACCGCAACGCCGCGGGGGCCGACCGGCTCATCGGCCACACCGTCACCCGCGCGGGCTCGGCCTTCGACGCCGCGGAGCTGCGGGCCTGGGCGCTCGCCCGGCTGCCCGAGCACATGGTCCCCGACGTGTTCACCCACCTGCCGGTGTTCCCGCTGATGCCGTCGGGCAAGGTGGACCGCAGGGCGCTGCCCGAGCCGGAGACCGAGACGACGTCGCGAGCGGCCGGCACGCAGACCGAGGAACTGGTCTGCGGAATCGTCGCCGACCTGCTCGCGCTGGAGACGGCAGGACCGGACGACGCGTTCTTCGCCCTCGGCGGCGACAGCATCGTCTCGATCAGGCTGGTCTCCCGGCTGCGCGCGGCGGGCCTCACCGCCTCCCCGCGCGACGTGTTCGAGCACCGCACCCTCGGCGACCTCGCCGCGGCCCTGGAGGCCCGGCCCCGGCGCGACAAGACGCCGGCGCCGACCGCGCACGCCGCCACCGGCCCCGTGCCCCTCACCCCGCTCATGCGGGAGGTCCTGGCCCGCGACGGCCTGCGCCCCCGCTTCACCCAGACGACGGTGCTGGAGGCGCCGGACGTTCTCGACCCGTCCGCCCTCGCCAGTGCACTGGGCACACTGCTCGCCCGGCACGACGTGCTGAGGGCGGTGGTGACGCCCGACGGCGACGGCTGGAGCCTGCGCATCCCCGTGAACGAGGCGGACCCGGCCGGGTCCGCCGGTGGCAGGGCAAATGACGGCTCCGGGGCCGGGGCGGGACCGGCCGTGACCGCCGATGCCACGCTGACGGCCTGCGCCGCGACCGATGATCCCGGACCCGCCGAGCCGGGAGGCCGGTCCGGTGGTCCGGCGGCCCTGCTGCGGCGGGTCGAAGCCGGGCCGTGGGGCGCCCCCGAGGCGCAGGCGCTGGTGGTGCGGGAGATGGCCGGCGCCGCCGAGCGGCTGGATCCAGGCCGCGGGGTGCTGCTCCAGGCCGTCTGGTTCGACGGCGGCGGCCACGGCGGCAGGCTCGGCCTCGTCGTCCACCACCTCGCGGTCGACGCGGTGTCGTGGGGCGTGCTCGTGCCAGACCTCGCCGCCGCCTACGCCGCGGCCCTGGCCGGGACCGAGGCGGATCTCGGCCCTGCCGGGACCCCGTTCCGGCACTGGGCGCTCGGCCTCGTCGAAGCCGCCGCGCAGCCCGCCCGAGTCGCCGAACTGCCGGTGTGGAAGGCCATGACCGAAGCCGAAGGGGCCCCGCTGGGTGCCCGCCCGCTCGATCCCGCCGTGGACGTGGGGGAGACCCTCGACACCGTGCGCGTCGCGGTCCCGGTGGAGACCGCCCGCGCGGTCCTCGCCGAGGTGCCCGAGGCGTTCTACGCGGGGATCGACGACGTGCTGCTGGCCGCCGTCGGCGTCGCGGTCGCCGCGCGCACCGGCCACTCGTCCGTACGGGTTTCCCTGGAGGGGCACGGGCGTGAGGAGGAGGCCGTCGCCGGGGCCGAGGTGTCCCGGACCGTCGGCTGGTTCACCTCCAAGTACCCGGTGGCCCTCGACCTCGGCGGCATCGACGCCCAGGACGTCCTCGCGGGAGGCCCCGATGCGGGCCGCGCCGTCAAGGCCGTCAAGGAGAGCCTGCGGTCGGTGCCCGACCGGGGCCTCGGCTACGGGCTGCTGCGCCACCTGAACCCGGTGACCGCGCCCGAACTCGCCGACGCCCCCGAGCCGCCGATCCTGTTCAACTACCTCGGCAGGTTCGGCGGCGGGGCGCCGGACGGACCGTGGACCGAGGCCGCGGAGTTCGCGGCGCTCACGGGTGTCGACGACCCGGCGGCCCCGGCCGCCGCGGCCCTGGAGGTGACGGTCCTGGCCGAGGACACCGCGGCCGGACCCGTCCTACGGGCCTCGTGGACCTACCCGTCCGGGCTGTTCGCCCGGTGGGAGGTCGAGGCGCTCGCCGAGGACTGGACCGCCGCGCTCGACGGCCTCGCCGCGCACGTCTCCGGCGACGGCCCCGTCGGCGGCCACACCCCCTCCGACATGGCCCTGGTCTCCCTCGACCAGGACCTCCTCGACTCCTTCGACGAAAGGTGGCGCACCTCGTGAGCAGGTCCAACGTCGAGGAGGTCCTGCCCCTCGCCCCGCTCCAGGAGGGCCTGCTCTTCCACGCCCTCGCCGACGCCTCCGACCCCTACACCGTCCAGACCGTCCTCGACCTCGCGGGCCCGCTCGACCGCGCCCGGCTGCGCCGCGCGGCCGACGCCCTGATCGCGCGGCACGCGGGCCTGCGCGCCGCGTTCGTGGCAGGGCCGACCGGCGCGGTCCAGGTGGTGCTGCGCCGCGCCGCCGCCCCCTGGGACGAGTGCGACGACCCGGCAGAGGCGGCGGAGCGGATCGCGGCCGAGCGGGCCCGCCCGTTCACCATGGACGAGCCGCCGCTGATCCGTTTCCTGCTGGCGAGGACGGGCGACGGCACCCACCGGCTGGCGATCACCAGCCACCACATCCTGCTGGACGGGTGGTCCGGCCCGCTGCTGCTGCGCGACCTGTTCGCGCTGTACGCGGGGGAGAACCCGCCCCGCCCCCGCCCGCACCGCGACCACCTGGCCTGGCTGAAGTCCCGCGACCGGGCCGCCTCCCTGGACGCCTGGCGGGTCGCGCTCGACGGGCTCGCCGAGCCGACCCTGCTCGTCCCCGGAGCGGACGGCGTGGACCGGCCGCCCGGCAGCGCGGCCGAGGCGGTGCCGGTTCCCCTGGACCCGCGGACCGCCGCGGCCGTGGGCGAGCTGGCACGCGCCCGGGGCGTCACCGTCGCGACGGTCGTCCAGGCGGCCTGGGCGCTCGCGCTCACCCGGCTGACCGGCCGCGCCGACGTGGTGTTCGGCACGACGGTATCGGGCCGCCCAGCCGACCTGCCGGGAGCCGACACCATGCTCGGCCTGTTCATCAACACGGTGCCGGTGCGCATCGCGCTCGACCCGTGGGAGAGCGCCGCCGACCTCCTCGACCGGGTCCGCCGGGAACAGGCGGCCACCGTCGAGCACCAGTACCTCGGACTCGCCGACGTCCAGGCCCTCACCGGCCTGGACCGGCTGTTCGACACGCTGCTCGTCATCGAGTCCTACCCGGTCGACGAGGCCGAGATCGCCCGCGTCCGCTCTCTGGCGGGCGTCGCGGTGACCGCCGTGGACACCCGAGACGCCACCCACTACCCGCTCAGCGTCGTCGCCGTCCCCGGCGACGTCCTCACCCTCGCCCTGGAGCACCGGCCCGACCTCCTCCCGCCCGAGCGCGCAGCGGAGACCGCGGCGGTCCTGGCCGACGTGCTCGCGGAGATGACCGCGGACCCCTCGGCCCCGGTCGGCGGCATCGCCCGGCCGCAGTGGCCCGCGCTGCCCGACGCGCGGCCCGCGGGCGCGGACCGGACGGCGCCGGAGCTGTGGCGGCGCAGGGTCGCGGCCGGTCCCGAGGCGCGGGCGCTGTCCGGGACCTCGGCCACTTTGACCTTCGCGGAGGCCGACGCGCGGGCGGAGCGGCTGGCGCGGAACCTGGCCGCGCGCGGCGCGGGCCCGGAGACACGCGTCGCGGTGGCGATGCCCCGGACGCCCGACGCGCTCGTGGCGATGCTCGCGGTGTGGAAGGCGGGGGCCGTCGCGGTGCCCGTCGATCCGGCCCAGCCGGCGGGACGCGTCGGGTACGTCCTCGCCGAGGCGCGACCCGCACTCGTCCTCACCACGCGGAGCCTGGCCGAAGGCCCGCTCGCCGGTGTGCTGGGCCTGCTTCCCGCGGTGCGGGTGGACGACCCGGCCTCCTGGACGGCGGTCGGGATCCCGGCCGGGCCCGCCGGGCCGCAGGCCGCCGCCTACGTCATGTTCACGTCCGGCTCGACCGGGCGGCCCAAAGGCGTCGTAGTGCCGCACAGCGCTCTGGCGAACCTCGCGGAGGCGCACCGGGCCGCACTCGTCGAGCCCCTGGAGGCACGGCTCGGCCGGCCGCCCCGGGTGCTGCACCTGACGTCCTTCGCGTTCGACGCGTCCCTCGACCCGCTGGCCTGGCTGCTGGCCGGGGCCGAGGTCCGCGTCCTGCCGGACGCGCTCATGGGCGACGCGGCGGGCATCACCGCCGAAGCCGCCGCGCACGGGATCGACTTCCTGGAGACCACACCGTCCGTCGCGGACCTGCTGCTGGCCGAAGGCCTCCTGGACGGCCCGTCCCGGCCGTCGGCCGTCGCCGTCGGCGCGGAGCCCGTCCCGCCCGACCTCTGGCGACGCCTGAGCGCGCTGGACGGCGGCGCGGTGAACCTCTACGGGCCGACCGAGGCCACGGTCGACGCGACCTGGACCCCGATCCACGCGGACGCCGCGCCGCACCTCGGCGGGCCGGTCGCGGGCGTCGCGGTGCGTGTCCTCGACGGCTTCCTGCGCCCCGTGCCCGACGGGGTGCCGGGCGAGCTCTACATCGCGGGCGCCGGGCTGGCCCGCGGCTACCTGGACCGTCCGGGGGAGACCGCCGCGCGCTTCGTCGCCGATCCGGCGGGCTCCGGAGCGCGCCTGTACCGCACCGGAGACGTCGTGCGGCGGACCCCGGACGGCGTCCTGGAATACCTGGGCCGCGCCGACGACCAGGTGAAGATCCGCGGCCACCGGGTGGAGCCTGGCGAGGCGCGGGCCGCGCTCGCCGCGCTGCCCGGAATCGGCCGCGCCGCGGTCGTGGCGCGCACCGACGGCGGAATCACCCGCCTCGTCGGCTACTTCACCGCGATGCCCGGGGAGGCACCGGACCCGGAAAGCCTTCTCGCCGCCTTGCGGACGCGCCTGCCCGACCACCTCGTCCCGTCCGCGCTCGTCCCGCTGGACGCGCTGCCGGTGACGCCGAACGGCAAGCTCGACCGCGCGGCCCTGCCCGCGCCCGAGTTCGCCGCAGCCCCGGCCCGCGAACCGCGAAGCCCGACGGAGAAGGCGCTCTGCGCGATCTTCGCCGACCTGCTCGGGCTGCCCTCCGTAGGCCCGGACGACGGTTTCTTCGCGCTCGGCGGCCACTCGCTCCTCGCGGCCCGCCTCGCCGCCCGGGTCCGCCGCGAGCTCGGCGCGGCCCTGCCCGTCCGTGCGGTGTTCCACGCCCCCACCCCGGCCGCGCTCGCCGCGGTCGTCGACGGGCAGGTTCCGGCGGATCCGGCCGCGGCGCTGGACACGGTGCTTCCGCTGCAGCACGGCAAGGGCGTACCGCTGTTCTGCGTCCACCCGGCGCTCGGCCTCGGCTGGCCGTACGCGGGCCTGCTCCCGCACCTCGGCCCCGACCGGCCCGTCTACGCGCTCCAGGCGGCCGAGGCCGTCGGCCCGCAGACCCTGCACGGCGTCGCCGCCCGCTATGCCGAGGCGATCGCCGCCGAGGTCCCGTCCGGCCCGGTGCATCTGCTCGGCTGGTCGCTCGGCGCACCCATCGCCCACGCCGTCGCCCGAGCACTCGCCCGCGCCGGACGCGACGTGCCCGTCCTGATCCTCCTCGACGGCTACCCAGGGCTCGGCGAGCCCGAACACACCGACCCCGGGGACTTCGCCACCGAACTGCGCGGCAGGCTCGGCGGCCTCCTCACGGGACTCACCGACGAGCGGGTGCGCGCCGTGGCGGACGGCCTCCTGGCCACCGCCGCGATCGACACCTCGCAGGTCGAGGGCGTCTTCCCCGGCACCGCGGTGCTGATCCAGGCGCTCCCCGACGACCCCGCGCACCCCGTGGACGCGGAGGCGTGGTCCCCCCACGTCACCGGGGACCCGCGCATCCACCGCGTGGACTTCTCCCACGCGGACCTCCTGACCCCGGCGGCGCTGCACGCCGTCGGCCCCCTGGTCGCCGCCGCGCTGCGGTCCGGCGACCCCCTCTCCCCTGAGACGAAAGGCACCACGTGAGCACCATGACCGGCCGCCCCGGCGGCTCCCGACTGACCCGCAGATCCTTCCTCCTCACGCTGTCGGCCGCGGCCCTCACCGCGGCCTGCGGCGGCGGGGAGGACACCCCCGGCGCGGCGCCGTCGAACGCGTCCGCCGGATTCCCGGTCACCATCCCGGGCAAGGAGGGCCAGACGGTCCTCAAGGCCGCGCCGAGCCGGGTCGTCACCGTCGGCTTCATGCGCGACATCGACGAGGCGGTCTCCCTGGGCGTCGTGCCCGTCGCGGTCACCCCCGCGACGAACTTCCCGTCGGGCCTGCCGCCGTGGGTCGAGGCGAAGCTGGGCGGCAAGGCCCCCGAGCAGCTCAGCTACGAGGACAGCCTCCCGTTCGAGAAGATCGCGTCGCTCGCCCCGGATTTGATCCTCGCGACCGACAGCTACAGCCTCTCCGACGACTTCGCCGACCTCACCGCGATCGCTCCGACGCTCTCCTACGAGCAGGACGTCTCCGCCGACAGCTGGCAGACCCGCGTCGCCCGCGTCGGCCAGGCCCTCGGCAAGAGCGACGCCGCCGCCCAGCTCGTCAAGGACGTCAGCGGGAAGATCACCAAGATCAAGGAGGACAACAAGGCCCTGTTCGCGGGCAAGACCTTCACCTTCAGCCTCCTGAACGCCGAAGGCGCCCTCGCCACCGTCACCACCCCCGACGACGCGTCGGCGAAGTTCCTCTCCGAGCTGGGCCTCACCCTGTCGGACAAGGTGACGAGCCTGCCGCAGTCCGGCCCGGCCGGGCGCGCGGTCGTCTCGCAGGAGCGCACCGACGTGCTCGACGCCGACATCGTGCTGTTCTCCTTCCGCAGCGACGAGGAGCGCAAGAAGGTCGAGGGCGACAAGCTCTTCCAGGGCCTGTCCGCGATCAAGCGCGGCGCCTACGTCCCGCTCGACGTCGGCACCGCCCTGTCCATGGCGTTCCCCTCGACGCTCAGCATCCCCTACGCGCTCGACAAGATCGCGCCTCAGCTCGTGGCCGCCGCCGGCAAGGCCTGACCGCACCCGAACACCGCCGCCCGCCCCGCACGACGGGGCGGGCGGCCCGGAGGATTCGACCCATGACCTTCACCACCACGCTTCCCCTGGTCATAGAGGGGACAGGGCCCGTCACCGAGCCGCTGCGCGAGCACCGCGCGAAGCTGCGGGCCGACCTCGTCGAGCACGGCGCGCTGCTGCTGCGCGGCTTCGACGTCGGCGGCGCCGACGGCCTGGAGGCCGCCGTCCGCACCCTGTCGGGCGAGCCGCTCACCTACACCGAGCAGTCCTCGCCGCGCAGCGTCATCAAGGGCAACGTCTACACCTCGACCTCGTACCCGCAGCAGGCCGAGATCCCGCTGCACACCGAGATGTCCTACCAGGCCGTCTGGCCGCTCACCCTCTTCTTCCACTGCGTCGAGCCGCCGCACACCCAGGGCGCGACGCCGCTGTCGGACGTCCGCCGCGTCTACGATCTGATCGACCCGGACGTCCGCGCGGAGTTCGAGGCCCGCCGCTGGCGCGTCGTGCGCACCTACGGCGACGACGTCGGCCTGCGCTGGCGCACCGCGTTCGGCGCGGAGACCCGCGCCGAGGTCGAGGCGCAGTGCGCCCGCGGCGGCCTCACCGCCGAGTGGATCGGCGACGATGGCCTGCGCACCACGGCCGTCCGCGACGCCGTCCACCGCCACCCGGTGACGGGCGCCCCGGTGTGGTTCAACCACATCGTCATCTTCCACGAGAGCAGCCTGGACCCCGACCTCCGCGAGGCCCTCCACGACGCCTACGGCCCCGACGGCTTCCCCAACAACACCTTCTACGGCGACGGCGCCCCCATCCCCGACGACGTCGTCGCCCACCTGCGCCAGTGCTACCGCACCGCCTCCACCCGCTTCGACTACCACCGCGACGACCTCCTCGTCGTCGACAACATGTCCGTGGCCCACGGCCGCGAGCCCTTCACCGGCCCGCGCAAGATCGCCGTGGCCATGGCGGAACCCTCAGGGGAGGGCTGAGCCGGGCCCCGCGTCCGTCCCATGCATGCGCGGACGGACGCGGGGCCCGCTCTGCGGCCCGGCGTCAGGTGCCCGGTGGCTCTTGGAGGACGGCGTAGACCCATTTGCCGGTCGCGGTGCTCTCCAGGCCGTGCGTCACGGAGAGGGACATCACGAGGGGAAGGCCCCAGCCGCCGAAGTCGTGGTCGTCGGGGAGGGCGTCGAGGGCGGCCAGGGTGAGGGAGGCGGGGCGGGCGTCGGGCATGGGTTCATAGTGTGCGCCTTGGCGGTGTCTGGACGGATGCGCGGTGGTCGGACCGATGTTCGGTCCGCGCCGTTCCGGGCCGCGAGCGGGCCGTGAAATCCGTTCAAACCCGAGAAGACGGATAGTGAGAGTCTTGGTACCGTCCGCGCTGGAATTAAGGGATCTGGCTCAAGCCGTCCAGGCCGTCATGAAGGAACGCGGGTGGACACGGACCCGGCTGGGTGAAGCCCTGGGGCGCACGCCGTCGTGGGCGTCGCTGGTGGCCAGTGGGAAGAACGATATGGGGTTCGGCCGCCTTTCCCGGATGCTCGGGCACGTAGGCTACGAACTGGTCATAGGACGCAAACCGGATGAGGCCGAAGTGGAGCGACGCGCGTTCCTCGCGAGCATGGCGACCGTGACCTTTGTCCCTGATGCCAACGGGAACCCCTATCGCGATCCCGATTATGTCGGCCTCATCTCCGATCGGCTCCAGGGATCCTTCTGGGGCTCTGGTGGGCTCACTTCGAGCAGTGACGCAGTGAGGCATCTTCGCCGCCTCCATGGGGCCGTTGCCGGAACGAAGGACATGCGACTCATGAGGGCTGCGTCCTCACTCGCGCGACATGCGGCCTTTGTTCAATTACGACGCGCGGAAGATGCCGGAGGCCCAGAAGGCCGCGCACCTGTCCGTCGTTTACGCTCAGGCCTGTGGCGACCACGAAGGGCAGGCCAACGCGCTCAACTGCCTGTCGACGTTCTACGGCTATGCGCAAGACGGAGAGCGCGCGAGGGTGTACGCCGGTCGTGCGCTGACGGTTCCCGAGCTTTCCCGGGAGCAGGAGGCGCGCGCCTACAGTCGGCTGGGCAGGTCGCTGGGACTGCTCAACGAGAAGCGCCAGGCGATGACCCATCTCGACAAGGCCCGCGAAGTCGGTGAGGATCTGCCGGAGTTCCGGCGGGCCGATCTCGTCGGGAGCGTGGGCGTGGCGCTGTACGAGCAGGGAGACTTCGCCGCGGCGCGGAGTGCACTCGACGAATCCGTCCGCCTGGCGTCGTCCTCTTCGCCGTTCGTCTGGGCCAACTATCTCGCGCGGCTGGTGCAGACGGCTCTGAGGGCGTCCGAACCGGATCTGGCCGTGGAACTCATGGAGACGTTGGGGCGCATCGCTCCGCTGGTCTCCTCCGCGCGTTTGGACACCTATCTCGCCGAGATAGCCGAGCTCTCGCATCCCTTCAGGGGCATGCCCGAGATCGAGCTGATGCGCGAACGGCTGCGAGTCCTCCTCACCTAGGCCGGGTGGACCCGGTGCGCCGCCCATGCTTCCCACAGGCGCGCGTAGCGGCCACCGAAAGCGACGAGTTCGTCGTGGGTGCCGCGTTCGATGATCTCGCCGGAGTCGAGGACGAGGATCAGGTCGGCGTTGCGGGCCTGGGTGAGGCGGTGGGCGACGGTGACCGAGGTGCGGCCGGACAGGACGCGGGCGGCGGCGGTCTCCAGGGCGCGCGAGCCGCTGCTGCCCGCCTCGGCGGTGGCCTCGTCGAGGATCGCGATGGCGGGGTCGGCGAGGACGAGCCGGGCCAGGGCGAGGTGCTGGGCTCGGGCGGCGTCGACGCCGTGGGAGCCTTCGCCGACCTCGGTGTCCAGCCCGCCGGGAAGGGCCTTGGCCCAGGCCGAGAGCCCGGCGGTCTCCAGGGCCGCCCAGAGCTCCTCGTCGGTGGCGTCGGGCGCGGCGAGGCGGAGGTCTTCGGCGAGGGTCCCGGCGAAGACGTGGACCTCCTGGGTGACGAGCGCGACGGTCGCCCGGAGCCGGACCGGGTCGAGATCCGTGGTGGCCGCGCCACCGAGCAGGACGGTTCCGGAGCCGGGCCGGTGCACCCCGGCGATGAGCTTGGCGAGGGTGGTCTTGCCGCCGCCGCTCGCGCCGACGAGCGCCACCGAGCCGCCTTCCGGGATGGTGAAGGAGACGTCCCGGAGCACATCGTGGCCTTCGACGTAGGCGTAGCGCAGCCCGTGGACCTCGATCGACCCTCCGGCGGATTCCGCCGGGAGGTCCGCGGGCTCGCCGCCGGGCAGATCCGTGACGCCGACGAGCCGGGCGAGGCTCGCGGTGGCCGACTGGAGCACGTCCAGCAGGAACAGCACCGAGTTGACGGGGTTGAAGAGGCCCGCGAAGTAAAGCGCCGCGGCGAGGGCCGCGCCGACCTTCACCGCGCCCGAGTCCACGAGGGCGAAGCCGGTCACCAGCACGGCGGACAGGCCGAGGAGTTCGGCGGCGTTGAGCCTGCCGAAGAACCGGGTCTGGAGCAGGGTCACGGTGACGACCGCGCCGATGCTCCGGTCGATCCGCGCGCCGACGAGTCCGACGTGCGCGTCGGCGACGCCGAAGGCCCGGACGGTTCCGGCACCGCTGAGGGAGTCCAGAAGCTGCTGCTGCTCCCCGCCCGCCGCCGCCCTGCGCTCGGCGTAGATCGGGGCGGAGCGCCGCAGGTACCAGCCTGCGGTGAGCGCCTGGATGGGCACGGCGAGGAGGGCGGCGAGCGCGAACCGCCAGTCGAGCGCGGTCAGGCCGAGGAAGGTCAGCGCGAGGACCAGGGCGGACTGGGCGAAGTCGGGCACCGCGGTGCGCACGGCCTCGCCGACCATGGCGATGTCCTCGGTGATCCGCGAGGTGAGGTCACCGGACCCGCCCTGCTCGATCCGTTCCAGCGGCAGCGCGAGCGCCCGTGCGACGAAGTCCTCGCGGATCGCGGCGAGGACCTGCTCGCCGAGCCGGGCGACCGCCCACAGCCCGGCGAACGCGAGCACGCCCTGCCCGATCGCGGCTGCGGCGAGCAGCGCGACGGGTCCGGCCATCGCGTCCGCGGCGCCGGCGAGGGCGAGGTCGGTGATCCGGCCGAGCACCGGCGCGACGACGAGGCTGAGGGCGGCGGCGCCGACCAGGCAGACCGCCGCGAGGAGCACCGGGCCGCGGTGCGGGCGGAGCAGGCCGAGGACGACGGCGCGGGTCCGGGCGCCGTCGGCGATCGGGAGGAGCACCGGGGATGCCTGACTCATGTGAGGACCAGTTCGCGGTAGTCGGGTCGGGTGTCGAGGAGCTCGCCGTGCGGTGCCGAGGCCGCCACCGTGCCGCCGCGGAGAAGGACGACGCGATCGGCCGCGGCGAGGAGCGCGGGGCTCGACGTGATGAGGATCGTGGTGCGGCCCGCGCGCAGGGACCTGAGCCCGTCGCCGATGCCGGCCTCGGTGACGGTGTCGACCGCGTTCGTCGGGTCGTGGAGGACGAGCACGGGAGGGTCGGCGTGCAGGGCGCGGGCGAGCGCGACGCGCTGGCGCTGCCCGCCGGACAGGGAGCCGCCGCGCTCTGAGACACGGGTGGCGAGGCCGTCGGGCAGCGCGGAGGCCACTTCGTCGGCGCGGGCGGCCCGGACCGCGGCGGTCGGGTCGCCGCCGCGTCCGGCGTCGATGTTGGCGGCGACGGTGCCCTCGAACAGAGCGGCCTCGTGCGGGACGGCGAGGATCGCGCTGCGCAGGGCCTCTGGTGCGAGGTCGGCGAGTGGGACGCCGTCGAGGAGGATCCGGCCCTTCTCGGGGTCGGTCTCGCGGCCGAGGTAGCGGACGAGCGAGCTCGCCGCCTCCGGGTCGTTGCAGTACACCGCGACGGTCTCGCCCGCCGCGACGGTGAACTCCGCCCCGTGCAGCCCGCCGCCCGCGAGCCCGCGCACACCGATCTCGCCCCTGACCGGCGAGGCCGGAACGCCGTGGCCTTCCGGCGTGGCGTGTGCGGCGTGCAGGACACCGGCGATCCGCCCGGCGGACGCGCGGCCCGCGGCGAGCGCCGCGGTGATGTCCCCGAACACGCTGAGCGGCCCGACGAGGAACTGGGCGAGACCCACGGCGGACGCCAACTCGCCGACGCTGATCGTTCCCTGGGCGGCCATCCGTCCGCCCACGAGGGCGATGAGCGCGAGGAACAGTCCGTTGATCGCGACGACGGCGCCGGAGTAGACGGCCTCGACGCGGGTCGTGGCGAGGCTGGCGCCGAGGGAGTCGCGGCTGACGGCCCGGTACCTGGCCAGGCCCGCGCGCTCGGCGCCCAGCCCCTTGAGCACGCGCACTCCGCGCACGAGGTCGACCGCGACGGCCGCGGCCCACGCCGCGCGCTCCTGCTGCTCGACGGTCCGCCGCTCCAGGGGCGCACTCAGCCGGTTCACCAGGAACAGAAGCGGCGGTGTCCCCAGCAGGATGAGCAGTCCCAGCGGAACCGACGCCAGGAGGAGCCAGACCGCCGCCACGAGCATCCCGGCGATGGCGGCGACGAGGTGCGGGATGCGGAAGTTCATCATCGTCGTGCGCCGGACGTCGGCGGTGGCGATGCTGACCAGCGCGCCCGGCAGCAGGTCGGCGCGCGCGGTGCCGCGGGGGTGCAGGGCCCGCGCGGTGACGGCGAGGCGCAGGCCGCGGTCGGCGCGCACGCCCGCCTGGGTGCCGACGCGCATGCCGAACCGCCACGCCAGCGACAGGACGGTGAAGTCGACGGCCAGGACGGCGAGCCAGAACAGCAGTGCGCCGACGTCGCCGGTGTAGGTCGCCTTGTCGATGACGACGCCGATCAGCACGGGGACGAGCGCCTCGCCGCCCTGGTGCGCGGCGAACAGGGCCGAGGCGGCGAGGATGCGCCACCGCTGCCCGCCCATCGACCGCCTGAGGACCGCGGAGCCCGAAGCACTCACGCGGGACACCATCGGGTCACGCTCTGCCTCCCGAAGCGTTCCTGAACTATTGTTAGCCTAACCTTAGTTGCTACAGGACTGTAGAAGAAAGCGGGTGGGCAGTGGCAGGTGGTACCACGGTGCTCGACGCCCGCGCGGACTCCGCGCCTCCTCGCTCCTCGCGTACCGCACTGCTCGCCTCGGGCCTGCTCGTCGGGGCTCTGCTCCTTGTCGTGCTGTGCGCGGTGAGCCTCGCCGTAGGCGCCCGCGACATCCCGTTGCACACCGTGTGGGAGGCGCTGCAGCGCGACGACGGGAGCGAGGCCGCCCACATCGTGCGGGAACTCCGGCTGCCGCGGACGGTCCTGGCCGTCATCGTCGGCGCCGCCCTCGGCCTCGGCGGCGCGCTGATGCAGGCGCTCACCCGCAACCCGCTCGCCGATCCCGGCCTGCTCGGCGTCGAGATGGGCGCGGCGATGGCCGTCGTCGTCGCGATCTCCCTGCTCGGCATCACCCAGGCGTGGGTCTACGTCTGGTTCGCGCTCGCGGGCTCGGCCGTCACCTCTGTCGTGGTGTACGTGCTCGGCGCCAGCGGCCGGGCCGTCAACCCCGAGCGGATGGTCCTGGCGGGCTCGGCCGTCACCGCGGCGCTGAGCGCGTTCGTCGCGGCGCTGCTGCTGGTCGACGGCCAGGCCTTCGACCGGTACCGCTTCTGGGTCGTCGGCTCGCTCGCCAGGCGGGAGCTCTCGCTGGTGTGGGAGGTGGGCCCGCTCCTCGCCGTCGGCGCCTTCATCGCGTTCTCGCTCGGTCGGGGTCTCAACGCACTGGCGCTCGGTGAGGAGACCGGCAAGGCCCTCGGGGTCCGGTCCGGCACCGTCCGCTGGGCGGGGGCGCTCGCGATCACCCTGCTGTGCGGCGGCGCCACCGCCATCGCCGGGCCCATCGGGTTCATCGGGCTCGCCGTGCCGCACATGGCCCGGCTGGTCACCGGCCCCGACAACCGCTGGGTGCTGCCGTACTCCGCGGTGCTCGCCGCGGCCCTCATCGTCGCCGCCGACACCGTCGGCCGCATCGTCGCCGCACCCACGGAAGTGGAGGTCGGGATCGTCATGGCGTTCCTCGGCGCGCCCGTCTTCATCGCGCTCTGCCGCCGCCGCAGGATCGCGCAGCTGTGACCGGCCGCACGGTGCACGACACCGATCTCCGCATCCCGGGCTGGACCTTCCGCGCGGCCTCGGGAAGGGTCTCGGCCAGGGTCGCCCCGCGCTCGTTCGCCACGGGCTGCGTGCTGCTCGCCGCCTTGCTCGCGGCCTCCGTCGTCGCGCTCATGACCGGCGACTATCCGGCGACGCCCGGCGAGATAGTGCGGACGCTGGTGGGGGACGGGCCGCCCGGCCTCGAGGTCGTCCTCGGACGGTTCCGGCTGCCCCGGCTGCTCGTCGCGATCGGCGTCGGGATCGGCCTCGGGGCCGCGGGGGCGATCTTCCAGAGCCTCGCGCGCAACCCGCTCGGGAGTCCGGAGGTCATCGGCTTCACCACCGGCGCGAGCACCGGGGCGCTCCTGGTGCTCCTGGTGCTCCCGGCCACCGCGCTCGGTGCTCCGGCGGGCGCGGTCCTGGGCGGCCTGGTGACCGCGGCCATCGTCTACTCCCTGGCCTTCAAACGCGGAGTGCAGGGCGACCGCCTCGTCCTCGTCGGCATCGGCGTGAACGCGGTGCTCTTCGCCGCCAACGGGTTCCTGATGAGCCGTGCCTCCCTTGAGGAGGCGCAGGACGCCCGTGTGTGGCTCATCGGCAGCGTCAACGGCCGCAGCTGGGAGTCCGTCGGGCCGCTGTGGGCGATGCTGCCGGTGCTCCTCGCCGCGGCGCTGGCGTTGAGCCGCAAGACCGCGGTCATGGAGATGGGCGACGAGGCGGCCATCGCGCTCGGCGTCCCGGTCGAACGCGTCAGGCTGGGCCTCGTGGTGTGCGGCGTCGGGCTCACCGGCGCGGCCGTCGCCGCGGCCGGCCCGGTCGTGTTCGTGGCGCTCGCCGCGCCGCAGATCGCGCGGCGGCTCGCCAGGTGCGGCGCGCCGCCGCTGCTGCTGGCGGCGCTCACCGGCGCGCTGCTGATGGTCCTGGCCGACCTCGCGGCCCAGCGCCTTTTCGCGCCGACCCAGCTGCCCGTCGGCGTCGCCACCGGCGCGGTCGGCGGGATCTATCTCATGTGGTTGCTCAGCCGGGAATGGCGCAAGGGAGGATGACCGTGACGACGATGAAGGAAGCCGCGCCCATCACGGCCCGGCTGCGGGCCGACGGCGTGACGCTCGCCTATGACGAGCGGGTCGTGGCCCGGGAACTGGGCCTGGACATCCCCGACGGGTCGTTCACCGTGATCATCGGGCCGAACGCGTGCGGTAAGTCCACCCTGCTCAAGGCGCTCGCCCGCATCACCCGCCCGGCGGCGGGCTCGGTGCTGCTCGACGGCGCCGCGATCACGTCGATGCCCACCCGCAAGGTCGCCCGGCAGGTCGGGCTGCTGCCGCAGAGCTCGACGGCGCCGACCGGCATCCTCGTCGCCGACCTCGTCGCGCGCGGCCGCTACCCGCACCAGCGGATGCTGCGCCAGTGGTCGGTGGAGGACGAGCGCTGCACGCGGGAGGCGATGAGCCGGACCGGCGTGGACGGCCTCGCCGACCGCCACGTGGACGAGCTGTCCGGCGGGCAGCGCCAGCGGGTGTGGCTGGCGATGGTCCTCGCCCAGCGGACCCCGATCGTGCTGCTGGACGAGCCGACGACGTTCCTCGACGTCGCGCACCAGATCGAGGTGCTCGACCTGTGCGCCGATCTGCACGAGGAGGGCGGCAGCACGCTCGTCCTCGTGCTGCACGACATCAACCAGGCCTGCCGCTACGCCACGAATCTCGTGGTGATGAGCGACGGCGCCGTCGTGGCCCAGGGCGTCCCGGACGAGATCCTCACCGAGGACCTCGTCCGGGAGGTGTTCGGGCTGCCCTGCCGGGTGATCCCCGACCCCGAGACCGGCACCCCGATGGTCGTCCCGCGGGCCCGGGCGGGCCGGGCGGGCCGGGCGGCCCAGGTGAGGTGACCGCCCCCGACCAGGCGAAGCGCCCCGCCGGATCGGCGTTGGCCGGGCGCTAACCTTCCGCCGACTAGCTTGAGCGGGATCCCGACCGAACAGGATTTCGCGCATGCCCGTGCTCGCCGTCAACCCGCTCGACGCCCATGCGATGGTCGCCTCCTTCGGCGCCGGGGGAGTCGGGGCGATCCTCATGGTGCTGTCCGCGGCCCCGGTCGCGCTGGAGCTGCGCCGTGCGCGCCGGGCCTGATCACGGTGGTCGGCCCCCTGTCGGATGACCGGCCGCGCGTCTGCGCGCCGGGACACCGGAATAACATGAGGTCATGGCGCGGCTACTCGTAGTGGAGGACGACGAGACCATCGGTGAGGTGCTCGAGTCCAGGCTCCGGGCCCAGGACCATGCCGTGGTGTGGGAGCGGACGGGTCGGGGCGCGCTGCGTGCGGCCGGAGCCGACTTCTTCGATCTGGTGCTGTTGGACCTTGGTCTGCCGGACGTCGACGGTGTCGAGGTGTGTCGTCGGCTGCGCGGGATTCAGCCGGGTTGTGTGCTGGTCATGCTGACGGCGCGGCAGGACGAGATGGACGTCGTGCTCGGTCTGGAGGCGGGGGCGGACGATTACCTGACCAAGCCGTTCGGGTTCGCCGCCCTGCTCGCGCGGATCCGCGCGCACCTGCGGCGCGGGGTGCCGGATCCGCCGGCGTCCGCGCGGATCTCCGTCGGCGACCTCGTGGTGGACACCGCGGCCCGCCGCTGCACGGTCCTCGGCCGCGAACTCGACCTGCGGCCCAAGGAGTTCGATCTGCTGGCCCGGCTGGCCGTCGACGCGGGCACGGCGCTGACCAGGGAGCAGCTCATGGACGACGTGTGGGACGTGAACTGGCACGGTTCCACCAAGACCCTGGACGTCCATGTGGCGGCGCTGCGCGGCAAGCTCGCGGCGGCCGCCGAGCGATGGGACGCCGTACTGCCCGGGATCGTCACCCTGCGCGGTCACGGCTACCGGCTGGAGGGCCCGGGGGACCGGCCCGTCACAGCTCCCGCAGGATCGTGACCGAGGGCCTGCGGGCCGGCCGCACGGTCGCCGCCGAGACGGCGGCCAGGTAGGGCCAGGGCACCGCCAGTGCGGCCGGTGCCTGCTCGGGATCGACGGTGAGGCCGCCGTGTCCCACCGGACGCCGAGGTCCTCAGCAGCCGTTGACGGTCCGATGCCGCCTCACCGAACCTGCGTCCCCGCCTGGAACGCCGAGTCCAGTAGCTGGTGGAGATCAATGGCGGCCTCGCCCGTCCAGACGATCGAACTCGCCGCGAACGCGAGTGGGAACAGCCCTGCCCAGGGCGGTAGCGGCCGGCGGTCGGGGGAGAGCAGGGACCTGACGCGGCGGGGCACCGCCCCCGGGCGCGCCAGGTAGAGACCGGCGGCGGGCGCCGTCGCGTGCGAGGCCAGAGCCGCGGTCGCGATGGCGTTCGCCACGGTTCGGCGGCTGCCGATCTCGGCCGCGGCCCGCTCGTCGGCATCGCGCTCCACGAGGTAGCCGACACGGCGCGCGACCCACAGCAGCGCGGGATGGACGGCCCCGGCGAGGTCGGCGAGCAGTACCAGCCGGTGGTGCCCGGCCTCCAGATGCGCCTGCTCGTGCGCCAGCAGTGCCGCGTACTGGGTGTCGGTGAGCCTGTCGCGCATTCCGCTGGTGACCACGATCCGGCCTGGGCTGCCCGGCACCGCGAAGGCGTCGGGCGAAGGCTCCTCCAGGAGGACGATGTGCTGCTCGTCCGGGAGCGCCGCGAGCGTTCGTGCGACGGAGCGCCCGTAACGGTGCCGGTGCCAGGTCCGCCAGGCCGCGATGGCACACCCTGGGAGCAGTGCCACCGAAAGCCATGAGACCCACGGGACATGCGCGGTGTCGGCGAGGACGGTGTCGTGCGACCAGCCGAACCGGGCGCCGACAGAGGGAAGCTCCGCGAGGGCCTTCGCGGCGAAGAGCACAAGGTTGATCACCGAAGAGAACGCGGCTCCCACGGCCGACCAGGCGAGCACCGCGGCCCCGGTTCCGGGCCGTAGCCTTCCCGAGACCAGGACGCCACCGGTCACCACGAGCACCGGAGCGATCAGCACAGACCAGGCGAAATGATCGAACACGCAGCCAGTGTGCCATCATGCCGGGGATGCGCCGATAGAGTGTAAAGGTGAGTAGCCTCTCGTCACCCGGCCCTGACCAGGGAAGTGGTCGGCGACCGTCGGGCCAGCTCGAACGACAGATCATGACGATGCTCACCGAGGCGGACCGCGGTCTCACGCCGCGAGAGGTGCGCGACCGCCTACCGGAACTCGCCTACAGCACCGTCGTCACCATCCTCACCCGCCTGCACGAAAAGGGCGTCGTCGCCCGCCGCCGCGACGGCCGCGCCTACCGGTACGTGGCGACCTCCGACACGGCGGGCCTCGTAGCCGGCCGCATGAACCGCCTCCTGTCCGACGAATCCGACCACGCCTCGGTCCTCCGGCGCTTCGTCGGCTCCCTCGACCGCCAGGACGAACAACTCCTCCGCGACCTCCTCCGCGAATCCGAAGACTGACCCCCGGGCGCTGCTCCCCGCGCCGTCATGCGGGGGAGGTCGCACTGGTTCTGGGCTCATTCGCCATGAGGCGGTGCGCCCCTCCGCGAACAGATCAATCGGCGAAGCCGTTGAAGGTCCCTTCCAGGGCGTCGGCGAGGTGATGTCGCGTTCGCCGGAAGCGGCAGATGATGGAGAGGCTGCCGCGGCCCGTTCTTCGCGAGAGTGGAGCAGGCCGGTCGTGGACGGATGCGCATGAGGATGCCGGGTGGAACGCATGCGTTGCTGTTTCTCGGGAGGCGGGTGAGGGGGTCGGCGGCGGAGTCTCTTGGGGAGACTCCGCCGCTTTGGTCGCAGGGCCCGGGTTCAGGGCATCGTGCCGTTGGACCCGGGCCCTGCCGGGATGCCGGTGCGCTACAGGCGCGTACCGGTGGTCAGTGCCGCGAAAGCCGCACCGCCGCCCACCCGGGCGATGCCGACGCCGGCACGAACCAGCCAGACCGTCTGCCGGATCCAGGTGACACCCGCTCGCATCTTGCTCAACCCCCCATGTGAGAACCCCTACAAGGCGACGCGACGCAGCGCTTCATCGATCCGCCATGACTGCTTCTCGGTCCCCGCACTGGTCGCGTCGCCACTAAGGGAAGCAGATTTTATGCTTGCTCGAACCGACATTGCCCAGATGTCATATGCGAGTTGTCAGTGCCCTTCCTGCATAGAGATTCCCACCTCGCTTACGAAAGAAGGTGCTTCAGTATGAATCGACCGGTTTCCCGCCTGGTTCGTGCGGAGGAAGCCCGGCGAATCGGCGAGTCGGCGCGGAAGAAGAGGGAGGTCTTTCAGGTAGCGAATGGCGGCTTGGGGGATCGGGTCCGAGGGGCTTCGAATGATGATTCGCCGCACCATCGGTCGGCGCTCGCCGTTTCGTCGGGGTCCGCGCGCCGAGCCGCCTGCCGGGCGGTCCTCGGGGGGGGGTCAGAAGGCCCGGGTGTTCGGGGTGGTGGGGAGGACTTCCAGGGAGGGGGCGGTGAGGAGGGCGTCGATGAGTGAGGCGGGGCCTGCGACGTGGGTGGAGTCGAGGTCGATTTCGGTGGCTACGCACCAGGACCGGTCGCGGGGCCAGCAGAAGTTGGGGGACTGCTCGAAGAGGAAGCCGCCGGCGTCGGTGGAGCCGATGAGGGAAGCGGCTCGGAGGGGGCCGGTGAGCAGGAGGAACTCGCGGCCCGGCATGTGGACGAGGGGGGCGTCCGAGGCGTTGGCGAGGTAGTCGGCGGGCGGGGTGGGGCGGGACGGCTCTGGTGGTCTGCGGGCGAGACCGATGGCGGTCATGACCGTGCTCTGGGACGGGTCCAGCCATCCGTAGCCGTTCCAGACGCAGAACCAGCACTCGTCGGGGGTGCTCGTGTGATCGGCCAGGATGGCGCAGAGGGTCGCCAATTCGGGTTCGGGGAGGCTCCCGTCGCGGGGGACCCCGGTGAAGGGGCGAGGTGCGGAGCGCGCGCGGCGCCGCTTCGACGAGGGGCGCGGGCCGGCGCCGCGGAGGGGCTTCGACAAGCTGCCGAACTGCGTCTCCGGGGTCAGGTCGTGGCCTGACCAGCGGGCGACCTCGCTCCACCGGACGCGTCTGCCGGAACCTTCGGCCGGGTGAAGGATACGGGCATAGGCCGCATACCCTCGGGGCAGGAGTGACGCGACGGTGTACTCCGCGTGGTCGAGCGCTTCCACGAGCCAGTCGGCGGCCCGCACGTCCTGGGCGATGACGGGGAACCGGTGACCGGGATCCGACATCCATGCTCCTCTCCCGGCGGGATCCGCGGCGCGACGTGCGAGAACACGCGCCGCGGCACTCCGCACGGTAGCACTGACCCGCCCGGCCGCCTGTCCGAATTAATGGCCTGCGCGGAGCGGGCCCGGCAGGAGACACATGAGTCGCGGTGACCGCACCCACGATCCGGGCGTCGGCCGGGTGGGCGGCGAGTGCCGCCGCGCCCTTGGGGGCAAGGCCCGCGCGGTTCACGGAGACCGCGGTGGGGAGCCTGCCGAACGGGCCGTCGGGGGCGTGGTGGTTCGGCACGCCCCCGACTGGCTCGGGGCCGGGTGGTCAGGCGGTGCCGGGGCCGGTGTAGAGGTTGAGGGTCGGTGTGTAGGTGCCGGACAGGAGGTGGGCCAGGTAGCGGGACGATCTGGACAGGTATTCGTCGGGGCTCTCGGCGGCCGTTCTCACCGCCGGGAGGGCGGGCTCCGCCGCGTCCCCCAGGTAGGTGAGGGCGTTGACGGCCTGGAGGCGCACTCTGGGGTCCGGGTGGGTGGCGAGGGTTTCGGTGAGGGAGGCGACGGCGGTGTCCGGGTCTCCGGCGTTCGCGAGGGCCTCCGCCAGGACGACGCGGACCTGCGGTGAGGTCTCCGCCCGCAGTCGCTCGTCGAGTGCGCGCCGGGCGGGCCGGGCTTCGGCCGCGAGGACGAGCAGGCCGGTGGCGGCCCAGTAGCGGATCGCCTCGTTGCCGTCGTCGAGCAGTTCGGTGAAGCGGCGGAGGTTCCCGCGCTTCCGGCTGATCGCCAGGTCCGCGACCGCCCGGACCTTGCGCAGCGGGTAGGCGCCCGGCGCGCGGCTCGCGTCGTAACCCTCCAGCGGGGAGCCCTCGGGGATGAAGCCGTTGTCGTTGACGCGCTCGATGTGCTCGTCGAGGGCCTTGGCGAGGCGGCGCAGCCGTGCCCTGTGCCGAGGTTCCGCGGCGAGGTTCCGCACCTCGTCGGGGTCGGCGTGCAGGTCGTAGAGCTCCTCGGCGGGCTTGGCGCGCCAGAAGCGTTCCTGGACCTCGGTGAGCGCCCCGTCCAGGTGGGCCTGCTCCCAGACCTGGTAGCCGCGCTGCTGCCACGCGTAGGCCTGGTGCTGCCCGACGATCCGGTGCGGCGCGTAGTTGCGGATGTAGCGGTAGCGCTCGTCGCGCACGGTCCTGACCATGTCGTACCGCTCGTCCATGCGGTTGCGCATGCCGAACGCGTACTCCGGACGGCGGCGCGAGGTCAGCGTCGTGCCGTGCAGGTGCCGGGGCACCGGCAGACCGGCGAGGGTGAGGACGGTGGGCGGGAGATCGATCGAGCTGACGGGGGCCGTGACGACGGAGCCGGCGCGGGCGGGTGCCAGGTGTGCCCACTTCTTCGGGTACCGCACGATGAGGCCGGTCCGCAGCCCGCTGTCGTAGCAGTATCGCTTGCTGCGGGGCAGCA
This sequence comes from Actinocorallia herbida, assembly GCF_003751225.1. NCBI lineage: Bacteria > Bacillati > Actinomycetota > Actinomycetes > Streptosporangiales > Thermomonosporaceae > Actinocorallia > Actinocorallia herbida. The sequence goes on along the minus strand of NZ_RJKE01000001.1, from coordinate 5,188,337 downwards.
CTCCGCCGTTGTCGGAGTAGTAGAAGACGATGGTGTCCTCGGCGAGTCCGGCGGTCTCGAGTTCGGTGAGACGGGCGGCCACCTGGGCGTCCATCTTCTCCATCAGGTCGTAGTAGCGGGCGCGGTCCGCGCGGAGTTCCGGGAGGTCGGGCAGGTAGGCGGGGAGCCGGACGGCCGCGGGGTCGGTCGTTCCGGCCGGGGCGTTGAAGATCGCCGACTCGTGGGTGGTCATGAAGTTGAAGACGGCGAAGAACGGTGCGTCCGTCGGCCGGTTGCGCCAGTGCGCCGAGCCGCTGGAGGCGTCCCAGGTCCGGGCCAGGTCGATCGGGGCGTTGTAGTCGGTCTTGCTGTTGTTGGTGCAGTAGTAACCGGCCTCCCGGAGGTATTCGGGGAAGCCGCGCAGGAAGTTCGGAATGTTGCCGCCGGCCCGCATGTGCTCGCCGGGTCCGCAGCTTTCGGCGTGCATGCCGGTGATGATCGAGAAGCGCGTCGGCGCGCACACGGGCGCGCTGGAGAAGGAGTTCTCGTATCGCACTCCCTCGCGGGCCAGCGCGTCGATCGCGGGAGTCCGCGCCAGCTTGTCGCCGTAGGCGCCGATGTAGGGATTGTTGTCCTCGCTGACCAGCCACAGGATGTTCGGCCGCCCGGTCGGCGCCGCCTGCGCGGCGGTTCCGGTGGGCAGGCCTGCCGCGAGCAGTCCACCGGCGCCCGCGGCCAGCACGCCCCGCCGGGACGGCCCATCATAGATAGTCACTTAAACCTCCCAAAATTATATGAAATAGCGGAAGGGTATCGACGGTGGATGATCATGTCCAGTTCGCACGCCCCGGCCGACTCCGCGCGCCCGGGGGGTTCAGGGGCGGTCGTAGGTGAGGAACTTGAGGCGGCGCAGAGTGATCGTGGTCTCGGCGGTCTGGATGCCGGGGAGGGGGGCGAGGCGGTCGGTGAGGTAGCGGTAGAGGTCGGGGGTGGTGCGGGTGAGGAGGGAGACGGCCACGTTGGTGCGGCCGGTGACCGCGGCGGCGAAGCGGACTTCGGGATGGGTGGCGAGTGCGGCGCCGACCTCGGCGAGGGCGCGCGGGGAGACCGTCAGCCAGCACATGGCCTCGACGGCCTGGCCGAGATACTCGCGGTCGTACTGGACGGCGAAGTACAGGACGCCGGAGGAGCGCAGTCGGTCGAGGTGGCGTTTGACGACGGTCTCGGACTGCCCGGTGACGGTCTGGAGCTCCGTCAGCGGGGTGCGGCCGTCGGTGCGCAGCGCCGTGAGCATGGCCTCGTCGACGAGATCGAGGACGAAGGGTCCGGAAAGGGCGGCGGGCGACGGTGTGCGGAGGGCGGCCTCCTCGGCCGGGTCGAGGGCGCTCACCTTGCGCAGCCAGCCGGACGGCCCGCCGTAGTAGGAACTGAGGATGCAGTGCGCGGAGACCGAGGTGATGCGGGGGGTGCGCTGGAGCTGTCGGAGCAGGAGCTCGTCCCGGTCCCGGTGGCTGCGCGGCTTCATCGCGCACATGATCTCGGTGCCGCCCGACGCCAGGTCGATGAACTCGGTGTCGGGCCGCTGGGCGAGGGCGGCGCCGAGTTTCTCGGCGATGTCGGGGGTGCAGCCCAGCCGCAGGATCCAGTTGTCGCGGCCGAGCCTGCCGTCGTCGGTCATGCCGATGACGCGGAGCCCGGCCATGGCGCGCAGCCGCCGGAACCGGCGGGCGATCGTCTGGTCGGACACGTCCAGGACGCGGGCGATGCGGCTGAACGGGGCACGCCCGTCGAGTTCGAGGGCTTGCAGCAGCTTGAGGTCGAGCGCGTCGAGCTCCCGGGACGCGAGGTCCCGGGAGCCCGGTCCCGACGGGGTACGCGCCGTCATCGGAGGGCGTCTCCGGCCGTCACGGGCGTGGCGCGGTCCTCCTGCGGCGCGCCACCGGTGTGCGCGGCGGGCCTGCGCGTTCGCAGCAGGACGCAGGAGGCCACGGCGGCCAGCGCGAGCGAGACCGCCGAGACGTTCAGGCACAGCCGCATGCCGTCGAGGAACGCCTCGCCGACCGCGCCCAGCGCCCGCCCGGTGTGCGCGCCGAGGTCGAGCCCGGCGACCGCGCCCAGACCTTCGGCGCCGGCGGTCTGCGTGATCTGACGGGCCTGTCCGCCGGTCACGCCCGCTTCGGCGAGCCGCGAGGGCAGCGTCTCGGTGACGCGCATGGTCAGCAGCGCGCCGAGCAGCGCGGGTCCGAGCGCGCCGCCGACCTGCCGGAAGGCGTTGTTGCCCGCGGCGGCCATCCCGGCCCGGTGGTGCGGGACCGCGGCGACGGCGGTGCCGGTGATGCAGGGGAACGCCAGGCCGAGGCCCAGGCCGAGCAGGCACAGCCGCCAGGCGACGGACGGGAAGGAGGTGTCGGCGCTCAGGAAGGTCAGGCTCCACATCGCCACGGCGGCGATGAGCAGCCCGGCGGTGATGAGCGACCGGGGTGAGAACCGCCGCATGAGGTGCCCCATGGCGAAGCCGAGCGCCATGCACACGACGTTGACCAGCACCATGCGGGCGCTGGACTCCAGGGTGCTGAGCCGCTGGACGACACCGAAGTAGAGGCTGAGGACGAAGAAGAAGCCGATGAGACCGAGGAAGCTGATCAAGGCCGCGACGGTGGAGGCGACGAACGCCGGCACGCGGAACAGCGACGGCTCGAGCATGGGCGAGGAGCTGCGCCGCTCCACGATCACGAAGGCCGCACCGCTCACGACGGCGAGGATGAGCGCCGCGACGGTCCTGGGGTGGGTGAACGACGAGGCGCCACCCTCGATGACACCGTAGATCAGCGCGGTGATCGCCACGGCGGCCGTCGCCTGCCCGGCCCAGTCGAGCTTCCGGCCGCCGGCCGCCCGGGACTCCTCCAGGAGCCGCGCCGCGAGCACCATGGTCACCAGCGCGACGGGGATCGGGAGGACGAAGATGTACCGCCAGGAGAAGTGTTCGAGGATCACTCCGGCGATCAGCGGGGGCACGGCCATGGCGGCCATCATGCAGGTGGTCCACAGGCCGATGTACTTACCGCGTTCCCGGTGGTTCGGGACCGCCTGGCTGATGAGCGCGAGCGTCACCGGCAGCAGCGCCGCGGCTCCCGCGCCCGCGAGAGCCTGACCGGCCCAGAGCATCTGGACGGATCGGGCGCACAGGGCGAGGAGGGCTCCGGCGGCGCACAGCGCCAGGCCGACCTGATAGACCTTCTTCCGGCCGTGGACGTCGCCGAAGACGCCGGCGGTGAGGATCAGGGCGGCGACCGGCAGCACGAACGCGTCGGAGACCCAGGTGAGCTCCGCGGTCGTGGCGTGCAGCGCCCGCTGGATCGCCGGAAGGCTCACCACGACGGTGACGACCGGCAGATAGGCGACGAACACGCCGGCGCACGCGAGCGCGATCGTGGCCGCCCGGGTGCGGGCCGTCCCGGGGTTCGGGCTGGGCGAGGTCACGGAGTTCCTTTCGGAGTGGCAGGTCACGCTCTGCGTGCCGATACCCCACCCTCAGCGATTTCCGCCCCTTGGGCCAGTCAGAACCCCCTCCGGCGCAAAAAACCGACATCTATGGCGCGATACCCAGGAAATCCATCACTCCCTTTCGCGCGCGACACCCCGGAGTCCGGGACTCCAGAAGACTCCCGGACTCCTGAACGGCTCTAGCCGCCCGCCACCGGCGGCCTGCGCGGGCCGAAGGTCGATTCCACGATCTCGGCGGCGCCGGGCGGCCCGTTGAGCTCATCGACGATGACGCCGCCGTCGAAGATCAGCACCCTGTCGCACAGCAGTGCCAGCTCCGCCGGGTCGGCCGAGGCGACGAGCACGGCGCACCCTTCGGCCGCCGCCCGGTGGATCGCGACCGCGATGTCCTGCCGGGCGCCGACGTCGACGGCGTGCGTGGGCTCGTGGACCAGGAGCAGCCGCGGCTTCCCGGCCAGCCACTTGGCGAGCTGCACCTTCTGCTGGTTGCCGCCGCTGAGGCTGCCGACGGGCAGGCCGGGGTGCGGCGGCCGGACACCGAGGAGCTCGATCATCTCCAGGGCCTCTCGCCGCTGCCAGTCGTGCCCGGTCCACCAGGGCCTGCGGTCGCCGACGCGCGGGAGCGTGAGGTTCTCCAGCACCGACAGCTCCAGCGCCAGGCCTTCGGTCTCGCGCCGTTCCGGGACGAGCGCGACACCCGCCCGGAGGAGTTCCCGGTGCCGGGACCGGCCGAGGGGGATCCGCCGGCCGCCTATCCGCAGTTCGCCGTGTGCCTGACGGGCTCCGGCCAGCAGGTAGGGGACCTCCTCGAAGCCGGAGCCGATGACCCCGGTGACGCCGACGACCTCGCCTGCGGCCACGGAGATCGACAGGTCGCCGAGCCCGCCGCCCGCCTTGACGTGGGCGGTGACGCCGCCGTCCCGTCCGGCCCGGTCCGCGCGGCCGCCGGGCAGCGGGCGCAGCTCGTATCCGAGCATCGCCCGTACCAGATCGGCCTCGGTGAGCCCCGACGTGTCCAGGCCCGCCTCCACGACGCGCCCGTCCCGCAGGACGGTCACCCGGTCGGCCTGCTCGATGACCTCCTCGATCCGGTGGTTGATCATCAGCGCGGACGCGCCGAGGGCCAGTACCGTCCGGACGAGGTCGTAGAAGTGGGCGAGGGAGTCGCGGGTGAGGGCCCGGGTGGACTCGTCGAAGACGATGAGCCCGCCCCCGTCGGGGAGGTCCTGCAGGGCGCGGGCGATGGCGACGGTCGCCCGGTCCTGTTCGCTGAGCCCGCCGGCCTTGGCGTCAAGGTCGACGCGGCAGCCGAGCCGGTCCAGCGCGGCGGCCGCCGACGCCCGTTCCCGTGACCAGAGGATCCGGCGGGACCAGCGGGACGCGCCGAACCTCCCGAGCCGCATGTTCTCCACGACCGAGTGGTCGTCGAGGAGACCGAGGCTCTGGTGGACGACCGACACGCCTCGCGCCCGCGCGGCCAGCGGGCTGACGGGCAGCGTCAGCGGCTCGCCGTCAACGGTGATCTCACCGCCGGGGTCGGGCGCGTGGTAGCCGGTCAGCACCTTCACCAGCGTGGACTTCCCGCACCCGTTCTGCCCGACGAGCCCGTGCAGTTCCCCGGCGCGGACGTCCAGGACGATGTCGTCGAGCGCGCGGTGGGATCCGAACGTCTTGGAGATGCCGCGCACCCGCAGCCTCGGGTGCGCGGTGCTCAGTTCCCGGCCCACAGCGCCTTGAACTCTTCCTCGTAGGAGGGGGTGCCGAACCACTCGCCGGAGGACTGCGCCTCGGCGGTCAGCCGGATGCCGTCGATGTTGGCCGACGTGAACAGCCGGACCGGCGTCCGGTACTCCTGTGGCTTCTCGCCGAGCATCATCCGCATCGCCTGGTCGAGCGAAGCCCAGCCCTGGTAGGGGAAGTCGAGGGCGAGAGCGGCCTTGACGGGACCGTCGCCCTTGAGGACGCCGAGGCCGGAGATGGTCGCGCCGGACACGGCGACCTTCATCGCGGAGCTCCGGCCCGCCTGCTGGACGGCGTCGAGGGACGGCTGGAGGAAGTCCTCGAACTCCACCTGCAGGTAGGTCGCGTTCGGGTTCTGCAGGAGCGCCGCGCTGGTCGTCGGGGTGATCCGCTGGAAGTTCGCGGCGGACACCTCGTTGATCGTCACCTTGCAGCCGGCGCAGACCTCCTCGTACTTCGGCATCGCGTAGTCCTTGACGTAGGAGATGGCCGACGGGGAGTCCTGCAGCATCGAGATGACGACCTGCGCCTTGCCGCCGGAGTCCGCGGCGATCCACTCGGCGAGGACCTCCTGCTGGGTGACGGCGCCCGGAAGGTAGGCGACCTTCGTGGTGTCCCCGGTGCCCTCGGGCCTGATCTGGTCGGTGATGAGGACCGGGACGTTCGCGGCGACGGCCTTGTCCAGGGAGTTCTGCGCCATCCCGTAGGGGAAGGAGTCGCCGATGATCGCGCCGGCCCGGGCGCCGACCGCCTGGTCGACGCAGGCGGAGATCTGTGACGGGTTCGCGCCGCCGTTGCAGACCTGCACCTTCATGCCGACGAGCGCGGCCGCCTCGCTGAGGTTCTGCGCGGTGACGGAGAACGCCGGGACCTGCTGGCTGAGCGGGACATAGTAGATCGTCTTGCCCTTGAGGGAAGACGTGTCGATCTTCGCGTCGGGGACGGAGAACTCCCCAGTCGTCTTCATCGCGGTCTCGACCGCGGCGGACGTGGCGCCGCCGGCACCGCCGGAGGTGTCGGTGCCGGACTCGCCGTCCGAGCCGCACGCCGCCGTCGCTCCCGCCAGAAGGAGGGCGCTCAGCGCCGCACCGATCCGCCGGCCGTACCCGTGAGCCTGTTCCATGGCCGATCTGCCTTTCGTGCTGCGTTTTCAGCGGCGGCGCGCGAGCACCGTCGAGAGGGAGACGGCGACGACGAGGACGCCGCCGTAGAACACGTCCGAGACCCATCCGGGGACGCCCATCAGCTGGAGGCCGAGGATGCCGGTGGCCAGGAAATAGATGCCGATGAAGGTGCCGACGGGGTTGAAGCGCCCAGGCTGGATGACCGCGGTGCCCAGGAAGGTCGCGGCGAACGTCGGCAGCAGGTAGGTGGCCGAGACGGTCGGGTTGAATCCGCCCAGGCCCGCGACCGCGATGACGCCGCCGAGCCCGCACAGCAGGCCGGACGCGACGAACGAGCCGAAACGCACCCGGTTCACGCCGATGCCCGCGAGCCGGGCGACCTCGCGGTTGGCGCCGACGAACCGCAGGTGCCTGCCGAGCGGCGTCCAGCCGAGGACGTAGGTGAACACGGAGACGAGGACGAGGCCGTAGAAGAACGAGACGGGAAGGCCGGCGACCTTCGTCAGGGCGAGCTCGGCGAACTCCGGGTCCAGGCCGCTCACCTGGTTCATGTCGGACATCCACAGGGCGAGGCCGCCGACGAGGGTGCCCATGCCGAGCGTCACCACGATGGTGTTCACGCCGACGAAGACGACGAGCGCCCCGTTCACGGCCCCGACCAGGACGGTCGCGGCGATCGCGACCAGGCAGGAGAGCCAGATGTGCCAGCCGTGCAGCACCGTCAGGACGGGGACGATCGTGGCGGCGAGGCCGAGCAGCGGAGCCACCGACAGGTCGACGAACTCGCCGACGATGATCGTGCACAGCAGCGCCATGGTGAGGAAGACCAGGGGCTGCTGCGAGCCGAAGATCGTCTGGAACGTGGGGACGGTGAGGAACAGCTCGGGTTTGAGCAGCCCGTAAAGGATGCACAGCGCGAACCACACCCCGATCACCGCGAAGCGGGACGGAATCCCGCGGGTCGGTGCGGTGGAGGACCGGGCCGCGGGCGCGGTCTCGGTGAGCGGATCAGCCATGGCGCGACCGCCGGAGCGCCCGGGGCCGGCGCGCGGGGCGGCGCGGGGACCGCGAGGGGATTGCCATCAACAGCCTTTCATCGGTCCGCGCGGGCCGCTCGGCCGGGCGCGAAGGCCGCGGCACGGCGAAGCGCCGCGGAAGGGGTGGAGGATGGGCCGTTCGCCCGGCCGGGCCGTCGGAGGGAGGGTGTTCCTCCGGCAGGCCCCTCTGGGGGACTCCGGTGCGAAGGCCTGCTGGTCGACGCGCCACCGCTGTCGCGGTGACGGGCGAAATCAGATGGGCTTGACCATTTCGCGCAGGACGTGCTCGGTGGCGGCGACGTGGTCGAATCCGGCCATGGAGGAGGGGTCCATCTCCCACTTGCCGATGTTCACGCAGGTCTCCACGACGAGCTTGCAGCGCTCGTAGCGGCGTTCGGTGTAGGCCGCGAACGCCTTCTCGTGGTCGCCCTGGCCGGCGGCGAGGCACTCGGCCAGCACGATGCCGTCCTCGATCGCCTGGGCGGCGCCCTGGCCGAGGTGCGGGGTGACGGCGTGGACGGCGTCGCCGATGAGGACGATCCGGCCGCGGTGCCAGGGCGCCGGGGCGATCAGCCACTCCTCCGGCCGGAACACGACCTGGGAGGCGTCGTCGCAGAAGTTGTCGCGGACCCAGCCGGTCAGGCCGCCGAAGCCTTCCAAGTGCTCGCGCAGCAGGTCGCCCAGCTCCGACGACTCCAGCCAGGTGCCTTCGGTGAAGTCGGTGTTGTAGAAGAAGTAGGCGAGGTCCTGCCCGATCGGGACGAAGCCGGCCATGCCGTTCGGGCCGGTCTGGAGGATGATCCGGTCGATCTCGGGCAGGCGGGGGACGTTGACGCGGTAGGCGCCCTGGCCGAGGAAGGTCGGCTTCATCTCGCCGAGGACGTAGGGGCGGACCTTGGAGTAGACGCCGTCGGCGCCCACCACGTGGTCGACCGTGTTCTCGGTGCCGTCGTCGTAGGTCACCGCGACGCCGTCGGGGCCGTCGACGAGCTCGGTGAAGGTCTTGCTGTACTCGATGGTGACGCCGACCTCGGCGGCCTTGTCCGTCAGGATCCGGTGCAGCTGGGGGCGGGTGATGCCGTTGAGGGGCGGCAGGTCGGAGCCCTCAACCCGGGCGCCCGGCATGTCGCGCAGGAAGTTCCCCTCGACGTCGACGACCTTGCCCCAGGCCGGTGCCGGGTAGCCGGCCTCCATGCACGGCAGGGCGCAGCCGATCGCGTCGAGCGCGCGGAGCGCGTTCATGGGCTGGATGATGCCGACGCCGAACACCGACGAGTGGAGGTCCTCCTGGATCTCCACCACGTTGACCTCGTAGCCGACGTTCCGCAGCGCGATGGCCGTGGAGAGCCCACCGATGCCGCCGCCGACGATGAGGACGCTGCCTCGACTCACTTTCGATCACCCACGTCTCGTCAGACGGCCCCGCCGAACACGGAGCCGTTGTATGACGTGAATGTAAACAGACCATACCCACGGGTGTGTAGTGGGTCACAGTGCAATCTAAAACTGCACTGATCCGCGCCAGTGAATTCCCCTCGTGGCTTGAATCCGAGCCTCCGGGTGTGCTATTTGACCGGTCGGCCACTTCGCTGTCACCGGTCTTCGTAGAGCGATGGCGAGACACACATCCGCAGGTCGGTGGCATGATCGCGATCATCTTCCGGATTTCGTCGCGGGTGTGTGAATTGCGCTCTGATCTCCCGGGCACCGTTATCGACATGGCCCCCGACAAGCATCGTAACAACAGAGAACGGCACCTGTGCGAGGCTTTTTCGGTTATTCGCCGGATCGCATGTGGCAGATTCGCGGCAGGACACCGGGCCATGTCGGGAATCCGCGGCGCGAGGCGACGCGCAGAGATCGCTCAGGCCGCGGCGCCCCCGGCGTTCAAAAGGGTGCGATCACGATGTCTCGGCGGGGCCGGTCACCGGAGGCGCGTGCGGCCCGGCGGACCAGGGGCGCTCGGGAAGCATCCCGCTCAGTGGCGCACGCGCCTTCGCCCGAGCCTCGGCGTTGCCCTCCCGGGCGGATCGGCATCTGCGGCGTCTGGGATCTCTCGCCGGGCCGGTGCGGGAGAGCGCGTGGTCAGGGGCGGGTCAGGTCGATGAGCTTTTTGACGGTGTTCCAGTTGCGGGAGGTGGTGATGAGGCCCTTGAGGAGGGTCGGGCGGGCCAGGCGGACGGCGAGCGCGGAGCTGCCCAGGCCGTCGGGGGCGTAGAGGTAGAGGGCGCGGTCGCCGAGGCGGAAGTCCTCGGGGAGATAGTCGGCGCGGTCGATTTCGGCGAAGCGGTCGGGCTCCGGGCTCGTCGCGAAGAAGGTGACGTGGAGCTGGCGGCCTTCCAGCTCGGCGGCGGGAAAGGGGCACGCCTCGCCGATCGCGCGCAGGTAGGCGTGGTCGCGGACGATCACGTCGAAGGTGCGGCCGAAGCGCTCTTCCAGCGCCTGGGCGAGGCCGGCCGCGAGTGATTCCTCGTCACCGTTCTCGGCGGTGAACACCGCCTGCCCGCTCTGAAGGTAGGTCTGCACGTCCTTGTGGCCGAGGCCCTCCATCAGGCTGCGCAGGTCGGCCATCGGGACCCTCCTGCCGCCGCCCGCGCCCACGTTGATCCCGCGCAACAGCGCCGCATACTTCGTCATCTGGCCAGCCTATGCCGCCGGGCCCCGCGAGGGCCGTCGCCTCGGACACCCGGACGGAGTTCGGTTCGGCGGGTCATTCGCCGGGTGGGTGATCGGTGGAGACGGCGAGGTCGGCTTGGGCTTCGAAGGCGGTGATGCGCTCGCGCAGGGTGTCGATCGTGGAGGTCAGGGCCTGGGAGCCCAGGACGAGGCGGAGGGGGGCGGGGTGGTGTCGACGCCGTCGATGATGCGCTCGCCGCGGGCGAGGTCTTCCGGCAGCGCTGGGCCGACCACAACGTCCGCCACCACCGCACCGGCGTCAAGAAGATCCACCACCCCGCCGTCGGCGACCTCGAACTCCACTTCGAGGCCATGACCCTCACCTCAGACCCGGACCTCACCCTCCTCCTCTACACCGCGGCCCCCGACACCCCTAGCGCCGACGGCCTCCGCCTCCTCGCCACCTGGGTCGCCACCCGCGACCAGGAGACCACGGCCCCCGACGGCCGGACGCCCTGACCAGGGTCCGGTCGGCGAAGCCCCGGTCAGGACTCTCGTGGGGGCGCCGACGACGGGGACCCGGCAGGCGGAGGCGGCCGTGGGATGCCGGGCCGCACGGGTGCCTCAGGAAGCCGTGCGAGGAGCCGGCGACGGGCGCTCGGGCCGGAAAATGTGTTGCGGGCGGGTTCTGGCGGTCCTACGGTGGCGCCCATGATCGATGCAATGGCTTACCTGCGCATGCGCGGAGAGCGGGCCCTGGCTCGCTAGCTTCATGGGCGCGAGCCCAGGGCCCTTCGAGAGCACATTCGTCTCGAGGACCCGAGAGGGCTTTGCCGTGGCGCAGGACTTCGCGCATGGAAATTTTTCGCACACCCAGAAGAAGGCAAGGAACGGCGGGGGCGGTCGCACGCCGGTCGACCGGGCGCGGCGGAGGATGTCGCAGAACTTCCTCATCGACCCGGAGGCCGTCGCGCGGCTGATCAGGGCGGCGCGGCCGAGTGGGCTCGTGCTGGAGCCGGGAACCGGCGATGGCGCGGTCACCACCGCGCTGGTCGAGGCCGGTGCCGAGGTCGTCGGCTACGAGCTCGATCCGCTGCTCGCGGCGCGGCTCAGAGCGCGGACCGGACTGAACATCGTCCGGGGCGACTTCACCAGGGCGCGTCCGCCGGGTGGGCCGTTCGCCGTCGTGGGGAACATCCCGTACTCGGCGACGTCCGCGATCGTCGACTGGTGCCTGAAGGCGCCGTCCCTGACGTCGGCGACGCTGGTGACCCAGCTGGAGTACGCCCGCAAGCGCGGCGGTGACTACGGCCGGTGGAGCCGGCGCACCGTGGAGACCTGGCCGTACTTCACCTGGACCCTGCACGAAAGGATCGCCAGAGAGAGCTTCCGTCCCATCCCGTCCGTCGACTCGGCGATCCTCCGGATCGAGCGCCGCCCCGTGCCGCTGGTGCGCGACGGCGATGCCTGGCGGCGCCTGGTCGAACGGGGCTTCTCCGGCGTCGGCGGCTCCCTGTTCGCCTCGATCGGCCGGAGCCACCCCGGTGCCGAATCCGCGTTCGCGCACGCGGGCATCGCCCGCGACACGGTCGTGGCGTTCGTCCACCCGGATCAGTGGATCGCCCTGCACTCCGCTCTGCACGCCTGACCCTTCCTGGCAGGGCCCGCTCGGATGCGGGGCGTGCCGGGCAGGTAGGCGGGCACTTCGCCGCCGGCGGGCTCGGTCTGCTCGTCGGCGGTGAAGAAGGGGCCGCTCTCGTGGGTCGTCATGGCGTGGCGGTCGGACGGGAACGCGGTGCCCGCCGGACGCCTCCGCCAGCGCGCGAACGGTCCGGGCCGGGTCAGAGGTGTTGGGCGGCGCGGCGGATGGGGGCGTTGGGGGCGCCGTAGCCGGTGTAGGAGCCGACGCGCTGGACGACTTCGAAGAAGAGGGAGCGGCCTGCGGTGGTGGTGTAGAGGTGGAAGAACTCGGCTTCGCCCGATCGGTCGTAGAGGATGCCGTGGTCGCGCATGGTGGTGAGGGTCGAGGCGGGGAGGTCGGTGCGGGCGGCGAGGTCTTCGTAGTAGTTGCCGGGGATGGGCAGGAGCGGGACGTCGGCGGTGCGGAGGTGCGCGGCGGCGGCGAAGATGTCGGTGCAGGAGAAGGCGACGTGCTGGAGGCGGGGCGCCGCGTCATCGAGGAGGACGGGCACGTTGAAGATGAGGCGGAGGTGGTCGTCGGCGATGGCGCGGCTGCGGACGAGGCCGTGGGGGGAGGCGATCTCCTCGTTCGAGCGGAGGGCCAGGCCGAACGCCGCGCGGTAGAACAGCACGGTCTCGTCGTAGTGGTCGGCGTGGGGGGACAGGGCGATGTGGTCGATGGCGTCGAGGACGGGGGCGCCGGAGCCGTCGCGCAGGGGGGCGAAGTCGGCGAGCCATCCGTCGTCGGCGGCGGTGCGGCAGAAGTAGAGGTTGGAGCCGTCGGGCGCGATCAGCGCGGGCAGGCGGGACTCCCCGGCTCCGATGGCGCGCGGTGCGGGCGGCGCCAGCAGGGCGTCGGCCCGCGCGGCGGCGGAGCGCGGGTCGGCGGTCTCCACGCCGATGACGGAGACGAAGGCGTCTCCCCGCTCCCGGTCCGTGCCGTTGAAGTGCGCCCGGTTGACGACGAGGCGGGCGTCGCCCTGCTGCCACAGCTGGACCGGCTTGGTGCGGTGGACGCCCCGCAAGGTGAATCCGAGCCCGGCGAGCATGCCGCGGACCTGGGTCTCGGAGCGGGTGTCGACGGTGATCTCGGCGAAGGCGAATCCCTGCGATGGGGAGACCGGCGGTAGCGGGTCGAGGCCGACGCGCTCGGGGAGCCGGTGGCGGACGGCGTCGCCGAGGACGATGAGGGAGCGCATCGCGTCGACGGCGGTGCGCTCGGCGTCGGTGCGGCGGAAGACGTCGTTGAAGACCTCGAGGGAGAGCGGCCCTTCGTAGCCCGCGGCCAGGACGTGCTCGGTGAAGCCCGTGAGGTCGAAGACGCCCTGGCCGGGGAAGCAGCGGTAGTGCCTGCTGAAGTGGAGGGGTTCCATGTCGAGGTCGGGGGCGTCGGCGAGCTGGAGGAAGAACAGCTTCTCGGCGGGGATCTCGCGGATTCCGGCGGGGTCGTCGCCGAGGGTGAGGATGTGGAAGCTGTCGAGGCAGACGCCCAGGGAGGGATGGTCGGCGGCCTCGACGATCCGCCAGGAGTGCCGGTAGTCGCTGACGTGGCGGCCCCAGGCGAGGGCTTCGTAGGCGATGCGTACGCCGTGCTCGGACGCCCGCTCCGCCAGGGTCCGCAGCTGCTCGGCCGCGAGGAGGTCGTCGTCGACGGCCTGGGCGGACACCGTGGAGCAGACGAGCAGCATCGGGGCGCCGAGCTGCTCCATCACCGCGAACTTCTGCTCGGCCCGGCGCAGGACACGGGCGAAGGCGTCGGCGGGCAGGGCCTCGGCGTCGCGGAAGGGCTGGTAGAGCTCGATGCGCAGGCCGAGATCCTCGGCCAGGAGCCGGATGTCCTTCGGGCTGAGGGGGCTGGCCAGGAGATCGTTCTCGAAGAGCTCGATCCCGTCGAAGCCCGCCGCGGACGCCGCGCTCAGCTTCTCGGTCAGTGAACCGCTCAGGGAGACGGTGGCTATGGACTTGCGCAAGGCGGACCTCCACCTGAATAACTAACCAGTTCGTACATTAAGGGCCCGGAAAGCCGCCGTCTACTCGTCGACGTTGCGGCCGCCGCCCGTCAGGTAGGCCACGACCATCTCCCCGATCATGCGCCGGTAGCGGTCCCGGTCGGCCTCGGCGGTCAGGTCCCGGTCGAAGAGGGCCTGGAAGGTGTGCTGGTTGGCGACGGCGAAGACGCAGAACGCGCTGATCATCATGTGCACGTCGACGGCGTCGGCGTCGGTCGTGAAGTCGCCGGAGGCGGTGCCCGCGGCGAGGATGCGGGAGATCAGGTCGATCGCCGGGGCGCCGAGGTTGGCGAGCACCTCCGAGGTGCGCAGGTGCTCGGCGAGGTGGATGTTCTCGATGCTGACGAGCCGGATGAAGTCGGGGTGGCCGTGGTGGTGGTCGTAGGTGAGCTCCGCGAGGCGCCGGATGGCCTCGACGGGCGCGAGGTGCGCCACGTCGATGCCGGCCTCGGCGGAGCGCACCTCGGTGTAGGCGCGCTCCAGCACCGCGACGAACAACTGCTCCTTGCCGCCGAAGTAGTAGTAGATCATCCGCTTGGTGGTGCGGGTGAGCGCGGCGATCTCGTCGACGCGGGCGCCGTCGTATCCCAGCCGGGCGAACTCCCGCGCCGCCACGTCGAGGATCTCGGCCCTGGTCCGAGCGGGATCCCGCTGCCGACCGGGGGCTGGGTGTACGGCGGTCATGTGGCTCCCGAGAGGAGAGAATCCGGTTCGGCCCACAGTGTATGCGCGGACCTTTCTCAGCCTAGGCGGGCGGGGACGATCGAGCGGGGCACGGGTCCCTTGTTGCGCCGGCCGCTGCCGCTCTCCTCCCAGGCGTGGGCGAGGATGCCGATGCTGCGGCTGAGGACGAACAGCCCGCGGGCGAGCGGTGCGGCGAACCCGAGTTCGGCGTAGATGATCGCGGTGGCGCCGTCGATGTTCATCGGCACGGGTCGGCTTCGCGCGGAGCGCAGATGCTCCTCCACCGCGAGTCCCGCCCGCAGGTGGTCGCCGGGGACGACGCCATCGCGCACGGCCTGCTCGGCGAGCGAGACGAGGGGGTCGCGACGCGGGTCGCGCGGATGGAACCGGTGCCCGAAGCCGGGGACGTACTTGGGTCCGGCCGCCACCGCCGTGGCGGCGGCCTCGGCGATCTCCAGGCCGTCGCGCTCCAGGCGGAGGACCTCGTCCAGCAGTCGAACGCACTGCTCTCCGGCTCCGCCGTGCGCGTCGCCCAGGACGTTGACTCCGCTGGCCATCGCGTTGTTGAGGCCGACCCCGCAGGTGGCGGCCATCCGGGCGATCGCGATGGACGGCGCCTGCGGCCCGTGGTCGACGCCCGCGACGAGCGCGGCCTGGAGCAGGGCGGACCGGGCGGCGTCGGGGAGTTCGCCGCGGAGCATGAGCCAGATCATGGACGTCAGGTCGACGGTGCCGATCAGCTCCTGGACCGGCCGTCCGCGCAGCTCGACGATCCCGGGTTCCATGTGGGAGACGGCGGTCGCCCACCAGGCGCCGACCTCTCCGGTGGGGTCCACTATCGCGTTCACGACGCCTCCTTCCAGATCGGCTCACCGGTGTGCTGTCCCAGCAGGGGAGGGGACTGCGAGGGCCGCAGCGGCCGCCCGTCGTGCAGCACGCCCCCTCCGCTCACCCGCAGCACGCGCGCGGAGCCGTCGGGGAAGGGCAGCTCGGTGATGAAGCCCCGGTGTTCGAGCTGTTCCAGCCGCAGGGCCTGCGGGACGGTGACGATCCGGGCCGCGGGGATCCCGGCGGCGACGAGGGTCTCCTCCCATGCCAGCGCCGTCCGCTCCGCGAGGGCCGCGTTGAGCAGGTCGTTGAGCTCCTCGCGATGCTCCTTGCGCGCCTCGCGTTCGGCGAAGCGGGGGTCCTCCAGGAGGTCGGGGCGGCCGACCAGCGCGCAGAGCCGCTCGAACTGCTCCTGCCGGTTGGCCGCGATGTTGAGCGGCCCGTCCGCGGCCCGGAACGTTCCCGAGGGCGCCGCGGTGGCGTTCTGGTCGCCCATCGGCTCCGGCTCCACCCCGCTGACCAGGTAGTTCGAGACGGTCCAGCCCATGGCCGAGATCGCCGACTCCAGCATCGACACGTCGAGGAACACGCCTTCGCCGGTGGTGTCACGGCCGGCCAGGGCGGCGCAGATGTGCAGGGCCGCGGTGAGACCGCCGATCGTGTCGCACACCGGGAACCCGACGCGGAGCGGGGCGGTCTCGGGCGTGCCGGTGACCGACATCATGCCGGACAGGCCCTGGACCACCTGGTCGTAGGCCGGGGCCTGGCTCATCGGGCCGGTCTGGCCGAACCCGGAGATGGCGCAGTACACGAGCCTCGGGTTGAGCTCGCGCAGGCGCTCCCAGCCGTAGCCGAGGCGGGCCAGGACGCCGGCGCGGAAGTTCTCCAGGAGCACGTCGGCCTGGCCGACCATCTCCTCGAAGGACCGGCGTCCGGCGTCGGACTTCAGGTCGAGTTCGACCGACTTCTTGCCCGCGTTCTGGGCGAGGAAGGACGCGCCCAGGCGGGATCGGTTGAGCTCCGGGTCGGGGCCGAGCTGCCGGGCGAGGTCGCCCTGCCCGGGCACCTCGACCTTGACCACGTCGGCGCCGAGCAGCATCAGCTGGTAGCTGCAGTACGGTCCGGCCAGCACATTGGTCAGGTCGAGGACGCGTATGCCTCCGAGAGGTGACATGAGAACACCACTTTTCCTCTAGCTAAACAAGACAATCCACCTGCGGAAGGACGCGGAGCGTGCGCCGCGTCGGTCAGCCGGTGCTCAGGGGGTGGTCGAAGCCGCGCTCGGAGATCTGCGCGGCGACGTCGCGGAGGTCGGCGGCGAACCGGGCCACGGGCTCCGCGCCGAACCGGACAGTGGGACCGCTCAGGGAGAGCGCCGCCACGACGCCGCCGGACCGTCCGATGATCGGCACGGCGACGGCGGAAAGGCCCTCTTCGCGTTCGCCGTGGCTCTGCGCCCAGCCGTGGTGGGCCGTCTCGTCGATCCATGCGCGCAGGCGCTTGACGTGCGCGTCTCCGTACGGGGAGGTCCTGGCGATCCGCAGGAGGAGCGGGTCGGGGGCGTCGCGCAGGAGCACCTTGGAGGAGGCGCCGGACCACAGGGGGAGTTCGTCGCCCACGTGGACGACGTGCCGCAGGGGCTGGGGGCTCTCCTGCTGCGCGACGCAGACGCGGTAGATGTCGCGCTGCATGTAGAGGTTGACGGTCTCGCGCTGCCTGGCGCCGAGGTCGCGCATCTGCCGGCGCGTCTCGGGCGGGAGCTCCCAGCTGCTGCGGGCGAGGTGCGTCCACCGCCAGAGGCCGGGCCCGGCCATGTAGCCGTTCTGCGTGCCCCAGAGCAGTCCGTTCTGCTCCAGCGTCTGGACCAGGCGGATCACCGTGGTCTTGGCCAGCCCGGTCTCCTCGACGATGTCGCGGATCGACACCACGGGCCGCTCCTCCGTCAGCAGGGCGAGGATCTCCAGCGCCCGCTGGACGCTGCGCACTCCGCCATCGCCGCTCTCGGTACTCACAGGCTCGGTCTCCCCGATCTCAGACGCGACTCCGCGCGGCCCTCCGGCGGGGCCGCGGAACGGTCCGTACGTTACACGCAGTCCACAGGGCGGTCCAGTAGGTCCGTCAAGCGGAAGATTTGTGATCGATGCAGAAATGTTGCGCGGTCTCCCCTTCTCGACTGTGACCTGGGTAACTACAACTAACTCACTAGTTCGTACATTAGTCGGGAGGAAAGTTCGCCGATCGTGCCTCTTGTCAGCGCCCGCAGGCTCCTCGTACGTTACGTCCAGTCCGCGAGACGGTCTAGAAATACCGTTCTGCGGTACTAGGAGGTCTGATGCTCGAAGTTCTGCTGAGGTCGTCCATCGAGGACGACATGATGGTGGTACCGGCTTTCGTGGCCGGTGAGTGGCAAGTTGAAGGTCCGCCTGGTGACCGAATCGGTCCGTATCTGGGCCGGGTGGTCTCGCGTGCCCCGCAGGCGCAGCCGGCGGACCTGGAGCGGGTTCTCCGCTTCGCGAAGGAGAGCGCCCGCACCGTGGCCGCGCTGGCCCCCGCAAGCCGGGCGGCCGTTCTCGAACGGGCCTCCGCCGCGGTCCGCGCCGACCGGGACGCGCTGGCGCGCCTCCTCGCGCTGGAGCTCGGCAAGCCGGTCAAGGACGGGCGCGGGGAACTCGACCGGGTCGCCGACACCTTCGCCGTCTGCGCGGCCGAGGCGCGGAACATCGGCGGTGAGACGCTGCCCGTCGCCGGATGGGAGCGCGGCGTCGGCAACACCGCGCTCACCTTCCGCGCCCCGGTCGGGGTCGCGCTGGCCATCACCCCGTTCAACGCCCCGGCGAACCTGCTCGCGCACAAGCTCGGCGCCTCGTTCGCCGCGGGCAACACCACGATCGTCAAAGCGCCTCCGCAGGCGCCGGCGATCTCCGCGGCGCTCGTCGCGCTCCTGGTGGAGGCGGGGATGCCGCCGGAGGCGGTGCAGCTCGTCCACGGCGGGGGAGAGGTCGGCTCGGTCCTGTGCGCCGCCGACGAGGTCGCCGTCATCAGCTTCACCGGCAGTCCCCGGACCGGGGCCGCGGTCGCGCGCGCGGCCGGGGCCAAGCGCCTGGTGCTGGAACTGGGCGGGAACGCCGCGACGATCGTCTGCGAGGACGCCGACCTCGCGCACGCCGCGCGGACCTGCGCGCGGACCGGGTACAGCAACTCCGGCCAGAGCTGCATCTCGGTGCAGCGGGTCTACGTGCACGAGTCGCGCTACGCGGAGTTCCTCGACCTCTTCACCGAGAGGGTGCGGGAGCTGCGCGTCGGCGACCCGCTCGATCCGGCGACCGACGTCGGATCGATGGTCGACGAGGACGCGGCCGAGCGGGTCGTCGCGTGGAGCGCGAAGGCCGCGGCGGACGGCGCCCGGGTGCTGCTCGGGGGCACCCGGGACCGGGCCTCGGCGGCGCCCACCATCGTCGCGGGGCCCTCCCCGGACGCGCTGGTCGTCACGCACGAGATCTTCGGCGCGCTCGTCGCGGTCCTGCCGTACGCGGACTTCGACGAGGTCGTGGCGACCTGCAACGCTGGGAGGTACGGACTCCAGGCGGGGCTGTTCACCCGGGACATCGGGCGCATCATGTCCGCCTGGCGCGATCTCGAGGTCGGCGGGGTCATCGTGAACGGCTCCTCCAACTACCGGCTTGATCATGTGCCATTCGGCGGTGTCAAGGATTCGGGTTTCGGTCGCGAGTCCCCGCGCTGCATGATCGAGGACTACACGCAGGTCAAGACGCTGATGCTGCGCGGGACGTCCATCTGGGGTGAGAATTGATGCGGGCCGTAACCCTGGTCGCGCCCGGCCGCATCACCGTCGCGCAGGACTGGCCCGAGCCGGAACCCGGGCCGTCCGAGGTGCTGGTGGAGATCCGCGGCGTCGGCCTCTGCGGCTCGGACGCCTCGGTCGTCGCCGGCCACCGCGCGGTTCCCCGGCACCCCTGGGTCCTCGGGCACGAGGCCTACGGGGTGATCCGCGGCGTCGGCTCCGCGGTGTCGGACCGGCGGGAAGGGCAGGTCGTCGCCATCGAGCCCAACTACCCGTGCGGCTCCTGCCCCCGGTGCCTGTCCGGCGCGACGTCGGGCTGTGTCCGCAGGCGCATCGTCGGGATCTCCGAGCCGGGGCTGCTGGCCGAGCGCGTGGCGGTTCCCGCGGCCTTCGCCTGGCCGGTGCCCGACGACTGGCGGGCCGAGGACATCGTCTGCGTCGAACCGCTCAGCGTCGCCTTCAACGCGGTCGGCCTCGCCGGGATCACGCCGGGAGAACGCTGCCTGGTGCTGGGGGCGGGATCGCAGGGGCAGTTCGTCTGCCTCGCCGCCGCGCAGGCCGGCGCCCTCGTCCACGCGACGGACCCGCACGACGGGCGCCTCGCCCTCGCCCGGGAACTCGGCGCGCGGCCCGACGACGGCGAGGACTACTCCATCGTCATCGAGACCTCGGGTGCGCCCGCGGCCTTCGAACAGGCCGTGGAGCGGGCCGCTCACGGAGGCCGGGTCGTCGTCGTCGGGCAGAGCACCACGCCCGCGCGGATCCCGACGTTCCGGATCGTGCAGCGCCGGCTGACCATCCGCGGCTGCCTCATCTACGACCACCCCACCGGCTTCGCCCGCACCATCGCGGCGATGTCGGACTCCGACCTCGCCCCCGGCCGCGTCCTGCGCGCCCGCTTCGACGTCGCCGACGCGCCGCGCGCGTTCGCCGAATCCCCCGACATTCCCGGCAAGACCTGGATCAGCTTCGAGGAGAAGTCCGCATGACCCCCACGACCGCCACGGCCGCCGAGCTGCTCGTCGCCCAGCTCGAGTCCTACGGCGTCGAGTACGTCTTCGGCACCTGCGGGCACACCAACATCGCCCTGCTGGACGCGCTCGGCCGCAGCCCCATCGAGTTCGTGATCGCCCGCCACGAGCAGGCCGCCGCGCACGCCGCCGACGGCTACGCCCGCGCGTCCGGCAAACCGGGCGTGGTGCTCATGCACGTGGGCCCCGGCATGATGAACGGCGTCACCGGGGTGGCCACGGCCGCGCTCGACTCCGTCCCGCTCATCGCGATCGCCGGGGACATCCCGTCCTACTTCCACGGCAGGCACCCGCACCAGGAGGTCAACCTCCACGCCGACGCCGACCAGACCGCCATCTACCGGCCCTTCGTCAAGCGGGCCTGGCACGTGCACCGCGCCGAGGACCTGGCCCGGTTCACCGAGCGGGCCTTCTGGACGGCGACGTCCGGGCGTCCCGGCGCGGTCCTGCTGAACGTGCCGATGGACCTGTTCTCCCGGCCCGTGCCCGCCGCGTCCTACCCGCTGCCGATCGCGGAGGCGCTGCCCGCCCTGCCCGCCGACGCCGCCGCGCGGATCGCGGCCCGGCTCGCCGGAGCCGAACGGCCCCTCCTGTACATCGGAGGCGGACTGCGCGGGCGGACCGGGTCGCTGCTGGAGATCGCCGAGCACCTGGACATCCCGATCGTCCACTCGCTCATGGCCAAGGGGACGGTCCGCGAAGACCACCCGCTGCTGCTCGGCATGCCCGGCTTCTGGGGCCTGAAGACCACCAACGACTACGCGCGCCACGCCGACGTCGTGCTCGCTCTGGCCACCCGGTTCGCCGAGACCGACGCCAGCTCCTGGGACCCCTCCTACACCTGGGACTTCTCGGACTCCGCGCTGATCCAGATCGACATCGACCCCGCCGAGATCGGCCGCAACTACCCCGTCGAGCTGGGCGCGGTCGCCGACGTCGGGCTGGCCCTGGAAGCGATCGCCGCCGAGGTCAGGCGCACTCCCGCCGTGGCCCGGCCCGCACTGCGCGAGGAGATCCGCGCCTCCCGCGCCGAGCTGTTCGCCGACGCCCGCGAGCGCGGGCGCAGCGACCGGTTCCCGCTGCGTCCTGAGCGGATCCTCGCCGACCTGCGCGACGCCCTCCCCGCCGACGCCGTCCTCGTCACCGACGTCGGCTGGAACAAGAACGGCGTCGCCCAGTGCTACGCGCTGCCCGACGAAGGCCGCTTCATCACGCCCGGCGGCGCCTCCACCATGGGATTCGGCCCCGCGGCGGCCGTCGGCGTGCAGATCGCCCAGCCGGACCGCACCGTGGTCGCGCTCGTCGGCGACGGCGGCATGAGCGCCCAGCTGCCGGCCGTCCCCATGGCCGTCGAGCGCGGCGCCCCGGTCCTCTTCGTGGTGATGAACAACCGGGCCCACGGCACCATCGCCGATCTCCAGGCCGCCAACTACGGCGTCAGCTACGGCTGCGAGTTCACCGGCCCCGACGGGCGGCCCTACAGCCCCGACTTCGCCGCCTACGGACGCGCGTGCGGCGCCGACGGCTACACGGTCGGCGCGCCTGAGGACCTGCTCGCCGCGCTCGCCGAGGCCGTCCGCAACCGGAGGCCCGCGGTCCTGGACGTGCCGATGGTCAACGAGCCGGTGCCCACCCCCGGGCACTGGAACATCAAGGACATCTACCAGGGCGTCTTCCCCGAGGCGCACACCCCTGCCCCCACGACCTGACACCCCACCCGTTCACCCCCTCCACCCCCCGAGGTGATTCATGTCCAGACTGTCCACCCTCTTCGCCACCGCGCTCACGGCGGCGCTGACCCTGTCCGCCTGCGCGGCGCCGGGCGAGTCCGACGAAGCCAAGGACTCCGGCACCGGCCCCATCAAGATCGCCGTGGTCAACGCGCAGAGCGGCCAGCTCAGCTCGCTCGGCGCGTGGGAGCACAAGGGCGCCAAGCTCGCCGTCGATGAGTGGAACAAGGCGGGCGGCATCAACGGACGCCAGATCCAGCTCGACGTCTTCGACGACCAGGGCGACCCGACCGTCGGCACCAACCTCGCCCGCAAGATCGACAGCGAGGGCTACATCGCGATGATCGGCACCGCCGAGAGCGCCGTCACGCTCGCCATGGCGCCGATCCTGAAGACCGCGGAGATCCCCAACATCACCTCAGGCCAGTCGCCCGCGATGCCCGCGTTCGGCAGCCCGTTCCTGTTCCTCAACGGGCCCACGAGCACTACCTACGACAAGTCGCTCGCCGAGTACATCGTCGGCGCCAAGGGCCTGAAGAAGATCGCCCTGATCACCAACAACGGCTCCTACGGCAAGGGCGAGCACGACGCCTTCACCGCGGTGCTGAAGGAGAAGGGCGTCACCCCGGTCGCCGACCAGGTCGTCACCACCGACCAGAAGGACTTCAGCGCCGCGCTCACCGACGTCCGCGGCAAGAACCCCGACGTGATCTTCGTCGGCGCCGAGGAGGTCCAGTCCGGCCTCATCGTCAAGCAGGCCCGCGACCTCGGCCTCGACGTCCCGTTCGCCGGCGCCGCGCCCCAGGGCACCCCGGTCTTCGCCGACACCGCGGGCAAGGAGAACGTCGAGGGCACCATCGTCAGCACGCCCTACCTGTCGAACGACTTCAGCGACGCCTCCAAGAAGTTCGCGGCCGCCTACAAGGCCGCCTACAGCGAAGACGCCGAGATGCACGGCGCGAAGGCCTACGACGGCACCAACATCGTGCTCACCGCGCTGAAGAGCTCGAACGTCGCCACCGGCGCCGCGCTCGCCGACGCGATCCGCGCCACCGAGTACGAAGGCCTGCTCGGCTCCTTCGCCTTCGACGACACCGGCGTCGGCATCTTCGAGACCCAGATCGGCCTCATCGAGAACGGCGTCCTGGTCGCCGCGAGCTGACACCCCTCGGGCGCGGTCCGCCGGGCGATCCCCGGCGGCCCGCGCCGACAGCTAGGAGAACCATGCAAGACTTCCTGCAGACCCTGGTGGGAGGGCTCAGCCTCGGCGCGATCTACGCGCTGGTGGCCATGGGCTTCTCCCTCGTCTACCGCACGATGGGCCTGGTCAACTTCGCGCACGGCAGCGTCGTCATGATCGGCGCCTACGCGGCCTCCACCTTCTATCTGACGGTCAAGCTGCCCTTCTTCCCGGCGATGATCGTCGCCCTGGTCGTCACCGGGCTCATCGGACTCATCATCGAGCGGGTCCTGCGGCCGCTGGAGAACAAGGACTTCGACCTGATGCTGATCGGGACGATCGGCTTCGGCATCGTCCTGGAGGCACTGGCGACCATCATCTGGGGCGCCACCGGCCGGGCCGTGCCCAACCCGGTGCAGACCGGGCCGATCGAGCTGTTCGACGTCCGGATCCGCACCTACGACCTCGTCGTCCTCGGCATCACTGCGCTGGCCATGGTGCTGCTCGTCGTGTTCCTCCACCGCACCAAGCGCGGCGCCGCGATGCAGGCCGTGGCGATGGACCACGAGGCGGCCACCGCCGTCGGCATCCACGTGGGCCGCAGCAACGCCATGGCCTTCGGCATCGGGGCGGGCCTCGCGGCACTGGCCGGCAGCCTCGCGGGCCCGCTGCTCTACGTCGCCCCGACCATGGGCGGCTCCCTGGGCATCAAGGGGTTCGCCGCCGCGATGCTCGGCGGTTTCGGCAACATCCCCGGCGCGATCATCGGCGGGCTGGCGATCGGGATCCTCGACTCGTTCTCGGCCGGCACCTTCCAGGGCTACTCCGACCTGGTCACCTTCCTGATCTTCACCGCCGCGATCATGATCCGCCCGACCGGCATCTTCGGCGAGAGGACGGTGAACCGCGCATGACGCTCCGCGGACCCGGGAAGCTCCGCCTCGCCTCGCTGGCGGCCGGAGCGGTCGTCCTCTACGCGCTGCCGTACGCCCTCGGCAGCTACGCCATCCACGTCGTGGACGTCGCCATCATCTTCGCGCTGCTGGCCATCGGCCTCGGCCTGGTGATGGGCATCGCCGGACAGGTGAACCTCGCGCAGATCGCCTTCTTCGGCGTCAGCTCCTACGCCACCGCGCTGCTGACCACCCAGGCCGGGTACGGCTTCTGGGTGGCGGGCCTCCTCGCCATGGGCGCGGCGCTGCTCGCCGGACTGCTCGTCGGCCTTCCTGCGCTGCGCGTCCAGTCGCACTACCTCGGCATCGTCACCCTCGGGCTGGCACTGGCGTTCCTCAACTGGATCGTCAACACGCCCATGGCCGGAGGCGCGGACGGCATCTCCAACATCCCCGTCCCGCCGCTGTTCGGGGTGGACCTGGAGAGCGAGTACCTCTACTACTACCTCGAAGTCGTGGTGTTCGCGCTCGCGCTCGCCTTCGGCCTCTTCGTCGTCAGGACACCGCTCGGCCGCCGCA
Source organism: Actinocorallia herbida (assembly GCF_003751225.1). Classification (NCBI taxonomy): domain Bacteria; kingdom Bacillati; phylum Actinomycetota; class Actinomycetes; order Streptosporangiales; family Thermomonosporaceae; genus Actinocorallia; species Actinocorallia herbida. The sequence goes on along the minus strand of NZ_RJKE01000001.1, from coordinate 5,163,921 downwards.
TGCGCGCCATGCGCGACGACCCGCTGGCCGCCGGCGCCATCGGCGTGGAGATCCCGTACCTGCGGATGACGGCGTTCGTCCTCGCGAGCTTCTACGGCGGCCTCGCGGGCGTCCTGTACGCGGGCCTGATCCGCTACGTCGCCCCCGAGACGTTCAGCATCGCCAACATGTTCCTGCTGCTGGCGATGGTCATCGTGGGCGGAAGGCAGAGCCTGTGGGGCTGCGTCGTCGGCGCGATCGGCCTGGCGCTCATCCGCGAATGGCTCGTGGAGTTCTCCACCTACGCCCAGCTCGGCTACGGCGTCGTCGTGGTGCTCATGGTGGTGTTCGCGCCGACCGGCTTGGCCGGGATCCCGCGGCGCCTCGAGCAGATGCGGGACCGGCGGCGTGCGGGCGCGCGGGCCGCACTCGGCGACTTCGAGCCCTACCCCGCGGTCGCCGAGGGCGACGTTCGCGCGCCGTCCCTGGAGATCCGCGAGATCAGCAAGCACTTCCGCGGTGTGAAGGCGCTGAACGAGATCTCCTTCACCGTCGCGCCCGGCGCGATCCACGGCGTGGTCGGGCCCAACGGCTCGGGCAAGACGACCCTCTTCAACGTCATCAGCGGCCTGTACAAGGCGACGGCCGGGCAGGTGCTGGTGGACGGGCAGATCGTGTCCGGAGCCACCTCCTACCAGCTGTCCCATCTGGGCATCGCCCGGACCTTCCAGAACCTCCGGCTGTTCGGCGACATGACCGTCCGGGAGAACATCCTGGTCGCGCTGGACCGCACCCGGATCCGCTGGATCTGGAGGTACGCCCTGTGGCAGCCGGGTGTCTGGAAGCGGGACCGCGACCTGCGGGCGCGCGCCGACGCGCTGCTCACGAGGTTCGGCCTCACCGACTACGCCGACACCACGCCGGGCTCCCTTCCCTACGGCATCCAGCGGCGCATCGAGATCGCCCGCGCCATGGCGAGCGAGCCGCGGATCCTCCTGCTGGACGAGCCCGCCGCCGGACTGAACGGCGAGGAGGTCCGCCAGCTCTCCGAGATCGTCAGATCGATCCGCGACCGCGGTGTCACCGTCGTCGTCATCGAGCACAACATGGGCTTCGTCATGACGCTGTGCGCCCGCGTGACGGTCCTGGCGAGCGGCCGGATCATCGCGGACGGCACCCCGGCCGAGGTGGTCGCGACGCCCGCGGTCATCGAGGCCTACCTCGGCGACGAGTCGATGTCGCAGGAACCGATGACGCTCCCCACGGAGGTGCAGTGATGGGCGGCGGAGAGTTCACCGTCGAGGACCTGTCGGTCCACTACGGCGGTGTGTGCGCGGTCAAGTCGATCGGCTTCACCGTGCCCCCGGGCGAGTCGGTCGGCATCATCGGGGCGAACGGCGCGGGCAAGACCTCGACCCTTAAGGCGCTGATGGGCCTCGTGCCACGCAGCGGCGGCAAGGTCGTGTTCGACGGCAAGGACATGTCGTCGGTCCGCGCCAGGGACATGGTGCGACACCGCATCGGCTACGTCCCCGAGGGCCGGCACGTGTTCGGCGGCCTGCCCGTCGAGCGGAACCTCCTGCTCGGCGCCTACGTCCGGCCGTGGAGGGCGGCGGAGACGCGCAAGAGCCTGGAGGAGGTCTACGAGCTGTTCCCCGTACTGGGCGAGATGAGCGACCGGCTCGCCGGGGCGCTGTCCGGCGGCCAGCAGCAGATGCTGGCGATCGGGCGGGCGCTCATGTGCAGGCCGAGGCTCCTGCTGCTGGACGAGCCGTCCATGGGGCTGTCCCCCAAGCTGGTCGACGACATCCTCGCGGTGCTGCAGAAGCTGCGCGGACAGGGCATCGGCATGCTGCTGGTCGAGCAGAACGCGAAACTGACGTTCGAGGCGACGAGCGAGTGCCTGGTGATGGAGAACGGGGAGGTCGCGATGACCGGGACCTCCGCGGAGCTCCGCACCGACGTCCGGGTCCGCCGTATCTACCTCGGCTTGTGAAGGGCGGTTCCACTGGCGTCCTGGTCGGCTGCGGAGCCCTCTTCGGGTCCACCTTCGTCCTGATCCGCTTCGCGGTGCCGTCCTTCGGGCCGGTCGCCGTCACGGCGGTCAGGGCGCTGCTCGGCGGAGCCCTGCTGCTCGCCGTGGCGTGGAGACGTCACGATCTTCCGCGCCTCGGCGACTGGCGGGGCTTCGCCGTTCTCGGCCTGCTGTCGGCCGCGCTGCCCTTCAGCCTGCTGGCCCTGGCGTCGGTGACGCTCAACGCGGGAACGGTCTCGGTGCTCAACACCTCCTCGGTGCCCATCGCGCTGGTGATCGAGGCGGTCCGGCGAAGGCATGCGCCGGGCGCGCGCCAGATCGCCGGAGTGCTCCTCGCGACGGCGGGCGTGGTCGTGGTGATGAGCACGAAGAACCTGAGCCTGGACGGGCCCGGGGCCTTCGCCGGCGTCGTCGCGGCCGTCGCGGGTGCCGGGATCTTCGCCTACGGCGGTTTCTACGCGGCCGACCGCTTCGCCAAGACCGGGCCGGTCGCCCTCGCGGCGGGACAGCAGATCGCCGCCTTCGCCCTGCTCGCGCCCGCGGTGCTCGTCCTGCCGCCGGCCGGACCGTTCCCGCCCCTCGTCCTGGGTGCCGCGGTCCTGGTCGGCGTGCTGGGAAGCGGGGTCGCCTATCTCCTCTTCTACTGGCTGATCGACCGGGAAGGCCCAGCACGTGCGGCGAACGTCAACCTGCTCGTCCCCGGATTCGGCGTCGGCTGGGGTGCCGTGCTGCTCGGTGAGGACGTCACCCGGGTCGCCTTCGCGGGCATGGCCGTCACCCTGGCGGGCCTCGTGCTCGTGCTGCGGCGTCCCGAAGGGTGAGGGAAAAGCGAGCGCCCCGCCCTCCGGATCGGAGGGCGGGGCGGCTCGGGGGAGTGGACTAGCGGCAGAAGGGGTCCATGCCCGCGGCCGACCTGATGCCGCCGGCGATGAGCTTCTGGAGTTCCTCGGCGCCCTGGAAGGTGGCGTTGTCGGTGAACATCTTCGCGTCGTGGCCGAGGGTGGTGACCCAGGAGCGGCCGCCGTCGTAGTACTGGCACCAGGCGACGGGGTGGAAGTCGCCGTGGCCGGGGTGCCCGCCGCCGGTGGAGGGCCTGAGGGAGGACTCCTCCACGGTCGCCAGGAAGCGGACGTTCGTGGGGAACGGCACCAGGTTGTACCACTCGTCGGTGGTCGTCCAGGTGGCCGGAAGGCCCTTGGTCGAGGCGTCCCTGCGGCTGAGGGTGCGCACGGTGCCGGGCTGGGCGGGGCCGTGGTCGTAGAAGTTGGCGTTGCCCAGCAGGCCCTCGTAGTAGGGCCAGTTGTACTCGGTGCCGAAGGCGTTGTGGATGCCGACGAATCCGCCACCGCCGCGGATGTACTGGCGCAGCGAGGTCTGAGCGGCGTCGTCCAGGGTGTCGCGCGAGGTGCTGAAGAAGATGACCGCGTTGTACTGGAACAGTTTCGCGGGGGTGGAGAACTGGGTGATGTCCTCGGTGTGATCGACCTTGAAGCCGTTCTTCTCGCCGAGGGCCGCGATGCCCTTCTGGACGATGTTGGCGTCCGTCAGCGGGGGGTTCAGTCCCGGGCCGAGCGCGGGTCCGAGGTTGGCGTGCCGGGGGCCGGCCGTCCGGGTGAAGAGCAGGACCTTGTAGCCCTCGGCCGGGTCGAAGTTGCCCCAGTCGTGGTAGCAGTCCGGGTCCGTGCCGCGGCACACCCCGTAGTCGGGGTTCCCCAGGTTCTGCGCTCCCGTCTGCGGCTTCTTCGTCGGCTGCCCGCCGGCCGACGCCATGAGGCTCGTGCCGACGATCGTCGAGGCCAGCACGGCGGCGGTGCCGACGCTCGCCATCAGCGCGGTCTTCAGATGCGAGGAAGGTCTCCTCATCGCTTGCGCTCCTTCCAGCCCAGGGGTTGGTCCGCTAGATGGACCTGTTGTACCGGCTTGGGCCAGATGACGATCTCACGCGTCCTGCCGTTCATCAAGACCCAGTGGCTTTATCGGCGGATTCGTGTTCGGGTCTTGCGGGCCGACCGCGAGCGTCTTACGGTGGCGACCGTTGAACGGTTCGATTGAACCGTCTAGTGGTCCGCACTTCCCGCCCCTGAAATCCTCCGCGGATAGGAGCCCCCATGACGAGACCCCTGGGCAGACGCGCCTTCCTCACCGGCGCCGCGACCGCCGGCGGCGCGCTGGCGCTCACCACCCCCGCCGCGCCCGCACAGGCCGAAGGCGGCCCCTCCGTGCCGAAGCAGCCGCCCGGACTCGGCCGGACCGGGCGGGACTACCCGACCGTCGGCGGCGACCTGGGCAACCAGAACCACTCGGGGCTCCGCCAGATCACCCGGCAGAACGCGAAGCGCCTCGGCGGCGCCTGGCACGTCAACCTGGAGGGCGGGGACGCCTCCGCGGCGCAGCAGAGCACCATCGTCACCAAGGACGGCGTGCTCTACGTGCAGACCACCCAGCAGAACGTCTTCGCGGTCGACGGGAGGACCGGCGCGGTCAAGTGGAAGACCAATGTCGGCAGCCGCCGCACGAACATGCGCGGCGTCGCGGTCGCCGACGGCAAGGTGTTCACCGCCTCCGGCGCGAACATCGTCTACGCCCTCGACCAGGAGACCGGCGCCGTCGTCTGGCAGAAGCAGCTGCTGCTCGACGTCGAGGAGAGCGGCGACCCCGACGGCTGCGACCCCGCCAACGGACAGTGCGGCGGCAGCATCGGCACGCTGGCCGGCGCCATCGTGCACTGGGACGGGATGATCTACGTCGGCATGCAGGGCAGCACCATCGGCGCCCGCGGCCGCGCCTACGCCCTGCACGCCGACACCGGCGAGATCGCGTGGATCTTCTGGGGCGCCCCCGGCCCCGGCGAGTTCGGCAACGACACCTGGGAGGGCGAGTCCTGGAAGACCGGCGGCGCCGTCACCTGGATGCACCCGGCCGTCGACCCAGAGCTCGGGCTCGTCTACTGGACGTTCGGCAACCCCTACCCGCGGACCAACGGCTCCACCAGGGGCGGGACGAACCTCTTCGCCAACTGCCTGCTGGCGATCGACGCCAAGACCGGCGAGCGGCGCTGGCACTTCCAGTCGGTGCACCACGACATCTGGGACTACGACAACGTCATGGCCCCCGTGCTGGTCGACCTGCGCATCAAGGGCCGGACGCGCAAGGTCGTCGTCTACGGCAGCAAGGTCGGCATGTTCTACGTCCTGGACCGCCGGACGGGCGAGCCGGTCCACGGGATGAAGGAGAAGCCCGTCCCGCAGGACGCGCGGCAGAAGACCTGGCCGACCCAGCCCTTCCCCGGCGGCAGGCCGTTCGTCCACCAGCAGCCGGACTTCCACGACACCACCCGGCCCGTGCCGTACTACCCCACCGGCGGGATCTTCACCCCGTTCTGGGACGAGGCCACCATCCTGTACCCGGGCGCAGGGGGAGGCGCCGACTGGTCGCACCTCTCCTTCAGCCCCCACACCGGGCACCTGTACGTCGGATACGGGCTCATCAACTCCTCGTACTCCAACACCAACGGCGGCCGGGTGAACACCGCCCGCCCCTACGGCGAGTACTTCTCCGGCGGCATCGTCGCCGTCGACCCGCACACCAACGAGCCCGTCTGGCGCAAGGAGGGCGACTGGTCGCTCGCCCACGGCAACGGCATCCTCACCACCGCCGGACGCGTCATGTTCCAGGGCGGCCCGGACGGCGTCCTCACCGCGATGGACGACCGGAACGGTGAGGTCCTGTGGAGCTGGCAGACCGGCGCGGGCGTGCACACCAGCCCCGTCTCCTACGAGATCGACGGAGTCCAGTACATCGCCGTCCTCGCCGGAGGAAACGGCCTGCCCTACCCCGACATCCCCAAGGGCGACCACCTGTGGGCGTTCAGGCTCGGCGGCACCGTCGCGCCCGCCGCCGCGCCCGTGCCGCCCTCCAAGCGCAACCAGATCCGCGTCGCCGCCGTCACCGGGACCACCACGATCACCCTCGGCCGGCTGTGGGACAACGCGGCCCAGGCGCCCGGCGCCGTCGAGAACACCGTCTCGCAGAACGCCATGGCCCCCCAGCACCTGGAGATCCCCAAGGGCACGACGGTCACGTTCGTGAACCCGGCCGACAACGCCAACAGCCACGGCGCCGCGTCGTTCTTCGACCACGAGTTCGCCACGGGCAGGCTCGCCCCTGGCCAGACGTACACGCACACCTTCGACAAGGCGGGCGAGTACTTCTACAACGACCCGGTCTTCCCGCAGAGCACGGGCAAGATCGTCGTCCGGTAACCGAGAGAGGAACCCCATGGAATCCACGCACGGACACAGCTCGCGCGACCGCGAGCGCGGACAGAAGAGCGTCTGCTGGCGCAGCCCCGGCTACGAGGTGATCGAGACCTCGATGGAGGTCACCATGTACTTCGGCGGGAAGCTCTGACATGAGACTGCGGGTCCTGGGCACCGCCGCGGGCGGCGGAGTCCCCCAGTGGAACTGCGCCTGCGAGGGGTGCGGCTCCGCGCGGCGGTCCCGGGGCCTGCCGCGCCGCCACGCGTCCATCGCCGTCGAGACGGCGCCCGGCGCGTGGTTCCTGGTGAACGCGGCGCCCGACGTCACCGAACAGATCGAGGCGTTCCCCGAGCTGCGGCCCGGCCCCGGTGCACGGCGCACGCCGGTCGCCGGCGTCGTGCTCACGGACGCGGAACTCGACCACACCCTGGGCCTGTTCCGGCTGCGGGAGGCCGCACGCCTGCGCGTCCTGGCGCCGCCCGCCGTGCTCGCGGCGGTCACCGAAGGGCTGAGCGCCGACGCCGTCCTCGGGCCCTACGCCGGGATCACCTGGGACGCCCTTCCGGCGGGGGAGACCGTGCGCCTCGGCGACATCGAGGTCGCCGCCCTGCCCGTCTCCGACAAGAGGCCGCGCTACGCGGCGGGCCTGGCGCATCCCGGCCCTTGGTCCACCGCGCTGGAGATCACCGATGTCCGCTCGGGCAGACGCGCCGTCTACAGCCCGTGCGTCGCCGACTGGAGCGATCCCCTCCAGGCCGCGCTCGACCGCGCCGACGTCGTCTTCCTCGACGGCACCTTCTGGGACGACGACGAGCCGCGCCGAGCCGGATTCACCACGAAGACCGCCACCGAGATGGGGCACCTGCCGATCACGCGGACCTCCGCCCGGCTCGCCCGGCTCACCGCCCCGGTGCGCCTGTACACCCACCTGAACAACACCAACCCGCTGGTCGACCCCGCCGCGCCGCAGCACCGCGTCCTCGCGGACCTCGGCCTGGCCGTCGCCGCGGAAGGGGACGTGATCGAACCGTGAACACGGCACTGGCAGAAGGCACGCTGGAGCAGCGGCTGCACGAACTCGCCGCCGAGCGCTACCACCACCGGCACCCGTTCAACCTGCGCATGCACGACGGGCTCCTGACGCCCGCGCAGCTGCGGTGCTGGGTCCTCAACCGCTTCCACTACCAGCGGCACATCCCCATCAAGGACGCCCACATCCTCGCCAAACTCCAGGACCCGGCGCACCGCCGCGGCTGGATCCGGCGCATCCACGACCACGACGGCACCGGCGCCGACCCCGGCGGCCTCGAGCGCTGGCTCCGCCTGGGCGAAGCCGTGGGCCTGCACCGTGCCGAACTCCTGTCCGGAGAGGGAGTGCTCCCCGGCGTCAGGTTCGCCGTGGGCGCCTACGTGTCCTTCTGCCGGGACAAGAGCCCGCTGGAGGCCGTCGCCTCCTCTCTCACCGAGCTGTTCGCGCCCGACCTGATGGTCACCCGCATCGCCGCCTGGGAACGGCACTACCCGTGGATCGAGCCGGAAGGACTCCGCTACTTCCAGGGCCGCGTCGGCCAAGGGCGCCGCGACTCGAGGGAAGCGGTGGACCTCGTCCACCTGTGGACCGAGACGGAGGACGACCACCGCAGGGCCGTCGCCGCCTTCACCTTCAAATGCGACGTGCTCTGGTCGCTCCTGGACGCGGTGGACCATGCTCGCTGACCACCGCCCCGCCCTGGCCCGCTCGGTGCGCCTGCACCACGACAAGGTGCGCGACACCGATCTCCTGCTCATGCCCGAGCGCGCGGTCCGGCTCACCGGCGCCGGCGGCACGATCCTCCGGCTCTGCGACGGGCGGCGCACGACGGCCGAGATCGTCGCGGAACTGGTCCGGGACTTCCCGGGCGAACCCGTCGAAGCCGAGACGACGGCCTTCCTGGACCGGATGCGGGAGCAGGGATGGCTGATCTGAACCCGCCGTGGGCCCTGCTCGCCGAGCTCACCCACGCCTGCCCGCTGCACTGCCCCTACTGTTCCAACCCGCTCGAGCTCGTCCGGCGCGGCGCCGAACTGCGCGCCGAGGAATGGGGACGGGTGTTCCGGGAGGCCGCGGCGCTCGGCGTCGTCCAGGCCCACCTCTCGGGTGGCGAGCCGTTGCTGCGCCCCGACCTCGAAGAGATCGCCGCCGCCGCGCGCGACGCGGGCGTCTACACCCAGCTGGTGACGAGCGGTCTCGGCCTCACCTCCGCGCGGTTGGACGCGCTGGCCGCGAACGGCGTCGAGAGCGTCCAGCTGTCGGTCCAGGACGCCGCGCGGGCCGGATCGGACCTGATCGCCGGAACCCGCTCGTTCGACGCCAAGGTCGAGGCCGCGGCGGTCATCCGCGCGTCCGGGCTGCCGTTCGGCCTCAACGTGGTGCTGCACCGGCGCAACCTCGACCACGTCGCCGAACTCATCGACCTCGCCGTCGCCTGGGGAGCCGAGCGGATCGAACTGGCCAACACCCAGTTCTACGGCTGGGCGCTGCGCAACCGCGCGGCCCTCCTGCCCGACCGCGCCCAGCTCACCCGCGCCCAGGAGATCGTCCGGCGACGGGCGGAAGAACTCCGCGGCCGCCTGGAGATCTTCTGGGTGCTGCCCGACTACTTCGAGGGCACCCCGAAACCCTGCATGGGCGGATGGGGTTCGCGATCCCTCACCGTCGCCCCCGACGGCAAGGCCCTCCCCTGCCCCGCCGCCTACGCCCTCCCCGAGCCGAAGCCCCCGAACGTCCGGGACCACTCCCTGGACTGGATCTGGCGCCACTCCGAGATCTTCAACGCCTACCGCGGCACCGCCTGGATGCCGTCCCCCTGCCGGACCTGCCCGCAGCGCGAAACCGACTTCGGCGGCTGCCGCTGCCAGGCCCTCGCGCTCACCGGCGACGCCTCGCGCACCGACCCGGCCTGCTCCCTCTCCCCGGACCACCACCTGATCACCGACGCCCTGACCTCGGCACCGAGCACCGACTACACCTACAGATCCCCCGGCCGCCTCGCCCGCGTCGGAGGTGAACGAGACGATGCGCCCTGAGCGCCCGCGGGCGCGCCCACTCGTTCGCGGCGCGGGCTCGGCGGAGGTCAGCGGGTGGTGTGGGGCCTGCCGGAGGTCGACGATGGCGGCGGTGACGGCGGCGGTGAAGCCGGTGGTGGCCGCTGCCGACCTCGCCTCGGCCCTCGCGAGGTCAGGGGCAGACCAGGCCGCCGCCCACCTTGACGGTGCCGGAGGTTCCGTTCGTGCCCTGGAGTTCGCCGAAGAGTCCGGCGACCTTGTCCTTGGCGTTGACGACGGCGAGTTCCTCCTGGCCGTCCAGTCCGGTGGCGGTGAAGGAGGAGACGCCGCTCGGGGCCGAGACCCGCAGGAGCACGGTGACCGCCTCGTTCACGAGGTCGATCTTCAGTGTGTAGGTCGTGTCCGGGGCCTGCGCGGTGCCGGTCATGGAGATCCCGTTCTGGGTGACCGTGCAGGTGACGGCCAGCGCGGAGTCGGGAGCCTCGTAGTTCACCGCGCCGACGAGGTAGAGCGCGCTCCCGCCATCGGAGCCGCTCGCGGAGGGAAGGATGTCCCCGGGCGTGTCCGAGGCACCCGCAGACGCGGTGGGTTCGGCCGTGCCGGGGGCGGGCCGGACCGGCTCGGCGGGCAAGGACACGGTGCAGGACGCGGTCGTGAGCAGCAGGATCGCCGCCGCGAACCCCGCCCTCGGCACCCGGGCCGGTCTCATCGATTCGCTCATGCATCGGGCCTTCGCGTGGGTTCGGACCGGGTTCCCGGGCACGGCCAACGCTAAAGAACCGTTCCCCCGCTGACGAGAGCGGCCGGTCCCGTTCTCGTCCCGAGAACGAGGGGGTACCTGTCCTGCGGACGAGGGGCGCCTGTCCCTGAGACCGAGGACGATCATCGCGAAGAAGAACGGGGCCGGTGCCGGGCCGGCCCCGCCCTTCTCGAGGGCTGACGCCCTGCGCCATGGCAGGTCCGCCGACGGCGGCCCCGCACTCGGGCCCGAGGGACGGCGCTCAGCGGTCCCGGGTCCAGGCCCGCAGGCGTTCGCCGAGCACGACGTCGTGCGGGAGCCGTTCCAGCTCCCGCCCCTCCACGGGCACACCCTGTCGCTGAAGGACACGGGCGAGGTGGTTCCAGTGGTCGGCCGCCATCTGCGCGTAGGTCGTACCGTCGTACGGCTCGTCCGGGCCGACCACCGTCCGTGCGTCCAGCTCGATGTCCTCGACCGGGATCTGCGACAGGGCTTCCGGCGGGCCCGATGAGCTCCACCCGCGGTCGTCGAGCAGCACCAGGCTGCGGCCGTCCTCGAGAACGGCCTCCAGCCGAGCGTCGACCGACAACCGCCGGGCGTCGGTGGCGCTCTCGTCCAGCTCGACATGGGTGACCAGGCGGGTCACAGCGGACACGTCGCCCTCCTTCGGGCTCATCGGCCACCGGCCCGAGCCCTCGCGCTGAACGGCCACGCTATCGGAGAGCGCGAGGTGATCCGTCCGATCCGGCCCGCGAACGCGGCGACGGACGCGTCGGCAAGACGGCCCCGCGCTCGCCGTCCACCGGCTCGTCGGCGGCCCATCGCGGCGGCGCCCGCGCCGTGCGGCTCAGGTCGCCAGGCCCCGGCGGTAGGCGTAGACGACCGCTTGCACGCGGTCACGCAGGTCGAGCTTGGTGAGGATGCGCGACACGTACGTTTTGACGGTCTCGTGGCTGAGCACCAGGGTGGCGGCGATCTCGCTGTTGGACAGGCCGTCGGCGATGAGGCGCAGCACCTCGAGTTCGCGCGGGGTCAGCGGGATGCCGTCCGGCGTGTCCTCGGCGGGACGGATCCGCGCCGCGTACCTGCCGACGAGCTTCCGTGTCACCTCGGGGGCCAGGAGCGCGGCGCCCGCCGCGACGGTGCGGATGCCGTGCAGCAGCTGCGCGGGCGGGGCGTCCTTGAGCAGGAAACCGCTCGCCCCCGCACGCAGCGCCTCGTACACGTACTCGTCCAGGTTGAAGGTCGTCACCACGAGCACTTTGACGGGGCGCTGCACTCCTGCGCCGGCCAGCAGGCGGGTCGCCCCGATGCCGTCGAGCACCGGCATGCGCACGTCCATCACCACGATGTCCGGATCCAGCCGGCGGGCGAGGTCGACCGCGGCACGACCGTCCCCGCACTCGCCGACCACCTCGAGGTCGGGCTGCGCACCGATGATCGTGGCGAACCCGGTGCGGATCAGCGCCTGGTCGTCGCAGACCAGGACCCGGACCGGCGCGCTCACGACGGGCTCCCCGCCGGGATGCGAGCCCGCACGAGGAACCCGCCGCCCGCGTGCCGGTCGGCGCTGAACTCGCCGCCCAGGGTGCCGACCCGCGCGCGGAGCCCGGCGAGGCCCCGCCCGCTCCCAACGGACGAACCGGACGAACCGGCCCGCGAGCCGGAGCCGTCGGTGCTGACCTCCACGAGGATCTCCTTCTCGCCGTAGCGCACGAGGACCGCGGTACGGCTGCCATAGGCGTACTTGAGGGCGTTCGTCAGGGATTCCTGCACGACCCTATGGGCCACGAACTCGGCGCTGCCCGCAGATTCGGCGGGCCTGCCCTCCTGGGTGAACTCCACCGGCTGCCCGGCCTGGCGCGTCTGCTCCACCAGCGTGCGAAGCTCGCCGACGGACGGCGTCCGGACCGCGGCGTCATGGCCGGGGTCGAGCAGGTCCAGCAGATGCCGCAGGTCGGCGATGGCCCGTCGGCCGGTGCCGGTGACGGCGTTCAGGGTCTCGTCCAGCCGATCGGGCGCGGCGGTCAGATAGCGGGCCGCCTCGGCCTGGACGACCATCGCCGTCACGTGGTGGGTCACCACGTCGTGCAGCTCGCGGGCGATGCGGGTGCGTTCGGCGGCACGGGTGGCCTCGGCGATGTGGCGGCGGCGTTCGGCCTCGGTGGCCCGGGTGGAGCGCAGCCAGGCCCCGATGCCCCAGGCGCCGACCAGCGCCAGGTAGAACAGCGCGTACCCCTCCGGTCTCTCGGCCGCGCCGAGCCGGTCGAGCGCGACCACCAGCGGCGCGTACGCCGCGGAGAGGAGGATCGCGGTGCCGCGCCGGTGATGCTCCAGATGGGCGCCGGCGCTGATGAGCGCGATGGGCAGCGCGGTGCCCGCCAGCGCGTGGTAGGCGCGGAGCTGGTCGAGGACGAAACCGAGCGACACCAGGGCGAGGCAGACGGCGGGCCACCGGCGGCGCACGGCGAGCGGGAGGCACTGGAGCGCGACCGCCACGACGGCCAGCGCGTCGAAGGGGCGGGCGGGCAGCTCGCCGACCTCCGTTCCGGTGCCCTGGAACGCGGGCAGGAACGACGCGGCGGCCAGCAGCAGCGCGAACGGGGAATCCCGGACCGTGACGTCGCACCGCTGCCACAGATCCGGGATCCGACGGGGGTCGATCACCCGGCGAGCCTAGCGAGCGCGTCGACCCGGGCGCCGCGCCGGAGCGGGACCAGGTTGCCGCGACGGCGGGCCAGCCACAGGAACACGATGGTCAGCAGCAGGCCGAACCCGACCGCGTACGGGCTCGCCTCCGGCCCGAACGCACCGCCGGTGAGCAGGTCGCCGCCTGATGACACCCCGTTGAGCAGCCCCTCCGTGTCGCCGTTGCCGGAGACCTCGGTGCTGAAGATGCCGGCCGCGGCGAAGTTCCAGCCGAAGTGCAGGCCGATCGGCACCCACAGGGTGCGGGTGGCGGCGTAGGCGGCGGCGAGCATGCCGCCGGCCTCGATCGCGATCGCGATCGCGCCCCACAGGCTCGCGTGCTCATTCGCCAGGTGCGACAGGCCGAACAGCAGACCGGTCAGCGCCAGCGCCGCCCACGTGCCGGTGCGCTCCTCGATGAGCCGGAACAGGATGCCGCGAAAGATCAGCTCCTCCGTCACCGCGGCGGCGGCCATGAAGCCGAACAGCGCGGCCGCGCCCGCCACGGAGCCCAGGCCGTCGACCCGGTAGCCGCCGATGAAGGCGATGTTCACGATGACGGCCGCGAACATGCCGACCCCGATCAGCGCGCCCCGGCCGATGGCGCGAGCGGCGCCCTGCGGTGCGACCTCCACCGGCGCGCGTCGCTCGGACCACCGCACCACACGGGCGTACACGAACACGGCGAGCACCGCCGTCACGACGCCGAGGACCAGGACGAGGAACGGACTCCCCTGCACCGCGCCCACGATCGCACTGCCGACGAACGCGACCACCGCGACGGGCACGAGCTGTTTCAACAACCGCATGACGACTTCCTCACCTGGGGGGACCGCGCGACCGGAACAGCCGCGGCTACACCGGAAACGCTAGAGATCCGACGCCCGGAAAACGTCCCCGCACAGTGGACGACCGCGGGTAGCTCGCACGGGGGACAGCCGTACCGGGCGACCGGTCACACCACGGAGCGGACCGGGCCGCGCACAGATCGGGGGCGGGAGATCTCGGGCCATGCGCACGGCCGGACGACGAGCCCGTGCGGGCGGCAGGCCGCGACGAACCGGTCGGGCCGCACGGCGACGCCTCCGGGCGCAGCCGAGCACTTGAAGGGAGTTATTTGGCCTTTTCAGGTAGTTGGGGAGGGGTGGGTGTTCCTACCTTGAGAGCATGGAGACACGTAAGCGGAATTACCTGATCATGATGGCGGTGTGCCTGACGCTGCTCGTCATCGCCTGCGTCGTCGCGATCTTCTCGCCGGAGCTCGGCGTCGTCGTGGCGCTCGTCGCGTGCGTGTTCCCGCCGCTCGCGGCGATCTTGGGCAACGACGCGGAAGCCGACGATGCCAGACCCGAGTGGGACGACGACCTCGAGCGGTGGGCGCAGACCGAGATCGAGCGCCGGAAGGTGGACCACTGACGCCTCGAGCGTCACGCGGCCGGTCCATGACCCGTCCCGACGCAGGGCGGCCGGTGGATCAGCCGGGGGTGAAGCGGACGGGGAGTTCGCACAGGCCCCTGATGATCTGGCTGGGCTGGCGGGGGAGGTCGGCCGCGGGCCGGGTGAGTGCGAGGTCGGGCAGCCGGCGGAAGAGGGTCTCCAGCGCCACCGCGCCCTCCACCCGCGCCAGGGGCGCGCCGACACAGTAGTGGACGCCGTGCCCGAACCCGAGATGGGCGAGGTGGGGGCGGGTGAGGTCGAGGCGGTCGGGCGCGGTGTAGTGCTCGGCGTCGCGGTGGGCGGCGGCCAGCGCGAGGACGACGGGGTCGCCCGCCTCGATCCGGACGCCGCCGAGGGTGAGCGGTTCGGTGGCGAACCGCCAGGCGGCGAGCTCCATCGGCCCGTCGAAGCGCAGCACCTCCTCGACGGCGGCGACGACGAGGTCGGGCCGGCTCAGGAGGAGGCCGCGCTGGGCGTCGTCGAGGAGCAGGGCCAGCACGCCGTTGCCGATGAGCGCGACGGACCCCTCATGCCCCGCGAGCAGCAGCAGGAAGACCATCGATTCGAGCTCGACGCCCGTCAATGCCCCTTCGCGCTCGGCCGAGACGAGCCGGCTGACGGTGTCGTCGCCCGGTTTGCGCCGTTTGTCGGCGATGAGCGCGCGGAGGTACGGGCCGGGTTCGGGAACGTCGGGCGGGCCGGGGCGGACGGCGTTGGACGTCCACTGGCGGAAGATCCAGAGATCCGGGTCGGGGATCCCGAGGATCTCGCCGATGACGCCGATGGCCAGCGGGTAGGCGAAGTCCGCGATGAGATCGGCTTCGCCCCGGTGCGCGAAGGCGTCCACGAGGGAGTCGGCGAGCGCCTGGACGCGGGGCCGGGCCGCCTCCGCCCCGCGAAGGCCGAACGCGTCGGCGATGAGCCGCCGCAGCCGGGTGTGGACCGGCGGCTCGGTCGTCAGCAGATGCTCGCCGAGATCGGACTCGTCCTCCAGCGGACGCCCCCGGTCGGATTCGTGCCATGCCGCGAGGGCCCGTCCCGGCTCCCGGCTGAGCCGGGGATCGGTGAGCGCGGCGCGCACCTCGTCGTACCGGGTCACCGCCCAGCAGGCCAGGCCGTCGCGCAGGACGACCCGGCGCACCGGCCCCAGCTCACGCAACCGCGCGTACGCCGGATAAGGATCCGCCACGGATTCCCTACCGAGCAGCGCTTCCTTGACGTGAATTCGCATTCCCGCTCCCGTCGCTCGACATCCGCACATGGTGTGTTTCCGGTAAGGGTCGGCCGCTCAACCCTGCCAGACCGCCGCGGCTCCCGGAAGAACGCGCGGCCCCGGGCCAACGGCGGCGATGAGGATGGACGGGTCGGGGTCCGGGCCGTATCGGCCGGTCCCGGTAGTGCGCTACCTCTGGCGTTCGGCCTCGGACCTCGGCAGGTTTGGAGAGCCGATGCCCGATGGTCGGTCCCGGGTGCCAGGGCGGTAGGTTGGCCCGGTGGATCGAGAGGTTTTCGCCGCGCGGTTCGCCGTGTCGGCGCGGGCCGCTCGGGAGTTCGCGCAGTCGCTGGTATCCGAAGAGCTGCCGGAGACCTTGGTGTTCCGGGTTCGGCTCAACCAGTCTTACGACGGGCATGCCCCGAGGCCCGGCGAGTTGAGGTTCCCCGAGGACGGCACCGGCCGTCGGGCTGAGATGTTGCGCAGGTGCGACGCGGAGACCGTCGTGGCCGAGTTGTGGCGCGATCACCATGTTCCCGAATGGGTGAATGTCGCGGCGGTCGGTGAGACGGGAACGGCGACGGTGATCGATGTCGTGTGCTGCGGGCGCTTCACGAATGACGACTCGCGGCTTTATCACCTCGAAGAGGGAGCACCGCCCTTTCATGTGCTGGGTCCGGCCCTGCCGCCCGGGAATGATGGAACCCCGTTCAGCATTCACACGCGTGCCGAATGCCGGAACCGGTCCGAACTCGAGCATCTGGCGACCGTCTCCGACAGAGTGTGGTCGTTCGCCCTGATGCTCGACGAGTTCGACGGCCCTCTGCCGTCCGCGTTGCCGGACCTGCCGAACGTGGAGATCTTCGAACATCTGGCCTGTGCGCTCGGCGCTGATGCTTTGTCTGCTTTCCTCCGCTTCCCGAAGCTGCGAGTTCTGCGCCTGCACCTCAAAGAACCGAGCGGCTTCCACGCCGGTGCGGCCGGCGGACGGCTCGGCGCCCTCGCCGATCTGACGATCACGGGTCTCCCGCCGCGCCCGTGGGGTCAGGAACTGCTGACCGAGGTCGCCCCCCGGCTGGCGCAGGTGAATCTCAGCGCAAGGGAGACTCTCTGGCTGGACGCGGCGTTCTCATCGTCCCTGTCCGCCGTGAGCCTGACGGCGGCCGACGTCGCCGGTCCGGCAAGGCTGCCGGCCAAGCTCGACCGTCTGGCCGTCCGTCTCACCTCCGCCACCGATGAGGACCTGGGAAGGCTCCTCGACGGCGTCACGCACCTCGGATCGCTGAGCCTTCGCGGGACACCGGTCACCGATGCGATCATTCCGGTACTCGAGCGGTACGACTTCGCCCACCTCGACCTGGTCGACACCGACGTGACGGCCACGACCCTGGCCGGGTTCCACGCCGACCATCCCAAGACGAGTGTGCTCCCACGCCCCCGACCCGACGACCTGTGACGGAGCGGTCGCGGCTCCTGGCCTCGGCCGGTGACGGGTATCTTCACGTAGCCCGTGGCGCCGCGTTCCATGCTCTCCTCGCGAGCCCTCGGGAGGCCCCGAACTCACCGACGCGACCGGGTGACCTCCACGGACCGGGTCTCACCGCCGACGGAGGCGGCCGACGATTTCTGCGGCGACGTCCCTGCTCACCGCTTCGACGGCTTCATCGTCTTCGACGGTTGCCCGGACGTCGCCGAGTACCGCGGTGATCCGTGCTTGGATCACCGCGACGTCGTCAGGGGCGGCGAGGCGGGCCCAGGCGCGGAGGTTGCGCGGCGACAGCGAGGCCGGGACCAGGTCGGGGAGGAAGTAGCGCAGGAACGCGGCGCCGTCGGCCGGGTGACCGTAGCGCGGGGACAGCGGAACCATCGCGTCGTGAATCGCGCGGAGGTCCACCGCGTCCAGCCGGAGGGCGTCGTGGAGCACCCGAGCGATGTCGTCGCGGTCGAAGGGGAAGCGGACCAGGTCGAGAATGGTCCGGTGCACGGTGGTCACCGCGATGCCCTCGACGTTCGTGATGTCTTCCGGCGCGAGCCGGTCGACCTGGAGTCCGACGCCGCGTGGGGCGTGCCGGGCCTGCGGCGTGGTGAACATCGTCGCCATCGGGCTCAGGGTGCCGAGCCCGTGGAGGCGTGCGGCGGAATGGTGTGACAGCACCGCGTCTTCCGCCGGTGACCGTGGTCGCTCCCAGCAGAACCGCTCGGGGTCCAGCGCCAGCCAAGCCGCGTATGCGTAGGCGTAGGTGAAGCCGGTGAGATTGCCGGGGAGCTGGAAAACGTCGTCGATGAGTTCCCGCAGTAGCTTGGCCTCTTTGAGTCGGTCGATCGCGGCGGGGCCGGTGCCGAGACGGGCCATCTGGGCCCGGGTGACCAGGCCCAGCTGTCGTGCCGCGGCGACCGACAGCGCGTGGTAGAGCGTTTCCAGCATCGGACCTCGGACCTTTCATCGGCCGTCGGCCCTCGATCTGTCCGACGGTATTCGCCTGAGCCGATTTTCGGCGGGCGTAGGTTGGGAGGGCTTGCCGGCCGGAGGCAGGGATCGACATCGTGCATGAGGGAGAGCGACGATGAGCGGCATCGAACGTCGGCTTCTGCTGATTTTCCGCGGGAGCCCGACCCAGGCGCAACTCGACCGGCTACGGCAGGCGCTCGATCTGCACCCGCACGGTAGGTTGACCGACGCCGAGGACGCGCACTTCGGTGACCGCGATTTCGCCATCGCCGACGTGCCGGCCGTGATGGGCCTGTGGCGCAGCGATGACGATCTCTGGTCCATCTCCATCGACGCGGATTCCGAGGCGATCCTCGCGGAGAACGACATCGCCCGCTGGCACTCCGCGGTGGAGGTCGCCGCGGAGGACGCGGGATGGATTCTTCTCGAACGGCGGTCGTTTCCAGGAACGCGCCCCTGAGGGACATCCCGAGGCGGAGAGATCGAAGCCGGAGGTGAAGGACTCCCATCCGGGGGTGCGCGCCGCCCGCGAGCGCGACGACCTTCCGGTCGGGCGCGAAGGCGATGGCGGCCGCTTCCGCGACGCGCAGCACCCCGGCCGACCGGTGCCCTCCGTCGGTCCGCCAGACCCGGGCCCCGCCTTTCGCGACGGCGGCCACCAGCCGGGAGTCCGGGCCGAACGCCACCGACCGCACGGGCGAACCGAGACCGGTCAACGACGCCACGGCCGTCAGGTCGGGGCCGCGCAGCAGCCGGACCGGTTCCGTCCTCGCCCGCGGTGGCGAGTCTTCCTCGTCCTGCCCGTTCGCCACCACCTCGCCGACGGCGGCGCCCGTCTCCGTACAGGTGGGCGCTGACGACGATCCCGCCGGATCCACCGTGGCGGAAGGCCGCGATCTCCGTCGCCGCTTCCCGCCTCGTCGACCGCCCTGGCCAGGTGAGCCCTGCCCCGCTCGCCGAGGGGACTCCCGCAGCCCCCGGGCCCGGACGATCACGCAGGGGTGATCCGGATCGTCGCGGCGTGCGCGGCGGGGCTCGCGACGAGGGCGCCGGCCTCCTGGCCGTACCTGCTCCGGTAGGCGGCGTCGAGCTCGGCGGACGGCGCTGCGCCGCCCGTCTCCAGGAGGACATCACGGGTGACGGTCCCGACCCGGATCCGACCGCGTCCGTGCTCTCGCGCCGCCTGGTACCAGCGGGAGCGGACCCCTCGGAAGGCACGGACGTACAGGTCGCCGCGGACCAGGACCATGCCGACCTCCACCCCGGGACGGCCGTCGTCCCCGGCGGTCAGGACGAGGGACGTGGATTCGGTGAGGAGGGCGCGGTCCTCGGGCGTCCAGGCGGTCATCGCGGCAGGTCCTCCGTGCGGTCGGGGTCGGGGTGGCCGGCGGTCCAGGACGCGAGGATGCGCAGGGCGTCGTGGGAGGGGCCGCCGGGCTCCGCGGTGAGGACCATCAGGCGCTGCCCGGATCCGTCGGGGCTGGACCAGGTGTCGCAGTCGAGAGTGAGGTCGCCGACCAGGCGGTGCCGGTAGTGCTTGGTGCCGTAGGTGGCGCTGTTGACCCATTGCTCGGCCCACCAGGTGCGGAAGTCGGGGTCCTGGACGGACAGCTCGCCGACGAGCTGAGCGAGGTCGGGGTCATCGGGGTCGGCCGCCGCCTCCATGCGCAGCGCCGCGACGGCTTCCCGGGCGTCGTGGTCCCACTCCCGGTGCAGCCCCCGGACCACCGCGTCGGTGAAGATCAGCCGCAGGTAGTTGCGCCGGTGGGCGGGGATCGCGGCGAAGTCGGTGTAGAGGGCCGCGGCCGCGGGGTTCCAGGCCAGGATGTCCAGGCGCCTGCCGAGGACGAGCGCGGGCGTCTCGGTGAGCTGGTCGAGCAGACGGCGCATGGCCGGGCGCAGCCGCTGGGCGGGCCGGCGGCGGCGCGGCCGGGCGTCGGCCCGGCCGGCGAGCTCGTAGAGGTAGGTCTGCTGGTCCTCGTCGAGGCGCAGGGCGCGGGCCAGGGTGCTCAGCACGGGCGCGGACGCCCGGACGCGGCCCTGCTCCAGGCGGGTGTAGTAGTCCACGCTGATGGCCGCGAGTCGCGCGACCTCCTCACGGCGCAGTCCGGCGACCCTGCGGGCGGATTCCGTCTCGGGGAGGCCGCACTCGCGCGGGGTCAGCCGGGCCCGGCAGGCCTTGAGGAAGGCTCCCAGCGCCCGGGAGTCGGTGTCTGAGGTCATGCCTCAAGTCTCGCCGCACCGCGACGGTCGAAGCGCAGGTCTGCGGGGGCAGGTTCTTTCCCAGGCAGAAACCCGGCTCTCCCGCCCGCGCGCGGTCCGGCCGAAAGTGAAGGTGCGCCCGGCGGGGCGGCCTCCGGGCCCGCCGCCCGGGGCGCCGCACCGTAGCCCGACTTCTCAAGGAGCGCCTCATGGCCAGGACCACCGTCACCTTCGACAGCGCCGGCATCCCGATCACCGCCCACCTCCACACTCCCGACACTCCGGCGCGGAGCCCGCGGCCCGCCCTCGTCGTCGGCCACCCCGGCACCGGCGTGAAGGAGCAGACCTCCGGCACCTACGCCCGGCGGATGGCCGAGCGCGGATTCGTCGCCCTCGCCTTCGACGCCGCCTACCAGGGCGAGTCCGGCGGCCTGCCGCGGGGCCTGGAGGACCCCGCCCAGCGGGTGGAGGACTTCAAGGCCGCGGTCTCCTACCTGACCACGCTGCCCGAGGTCGACGCCGACCGGATCGGCCTGCTGGGCATCTGCGCCTCGGGCGGCTACTCGCTGGCCGCCACCGGCGGCGACCACCGCGTCAAGGCCGTCGCCACCGTGTCCACCGCCGAGCCCGCCCGCCAGTTCCGCCTGGGCGCCGACGGAACCCAGGATCCGGCCGTCTTCCAGACCCTGCTGGACGCCGCCGCGGCCGCCCGCACCGCCGCCGCGCGCGGCGAGGACCCCGGCGCGATGACCATGTTCCCGGAGAGCGCCGAGCAGGCGCGGGCCCTCGGCGGCGAGCACGGTGTCGAAGGCTTCGAGTACTACTGCACCCCCCGCGGCGCGCACGAGCGCTCCGCGAAGACCCTGGCCTGGGAGAGCATCGACCGGATGGCCCTCCACGACGCCTTCCTCGCCGTCCCGCTGATCGGCCCCCGCCCCATGCTCCAGATCATCGGCGAACGCGCCGTCACCGCCTGGATGGCCGTGGAGGCCCACCAGCGCGCCACCGGCCCCAAGGAGATCCACTGGATCAAGGGCGCCGGCCACGTCGACCTCTACGATCGCAAGGAGTACCTCGACCAGGCCGTAGACAAGCTCACCGGCTTCTTCACCGCCCACCTCGTCGCCGGCTGACGGGCGAGTCCGGGGAGGCCGCGGAACCGTGGCCTCCCGGCCGGGCCGCCGCGGGCGGCTTTCACGGACCGACCGTGCCGGTCAGGTAGGTCGCGCGGGCGATCAACCGGTCGGTGACGCGGATGCCGGTCAGGTGCTCGATGACGGCGTTGAGGTCGGCGTCGCCGTCGTCCTCGTCGTCGTCCTCGTCGGTCGTGTCCTCGCAGCTGAAACCGGCGGCGGTCAGGACGTCGAGGAGGCCGTCAGGGTCGCTGCCGCGGCGGACGCCGGGGTCGCCCGGGTCGAAGTCCAGGCGGAGATCGCCGTCCTCACGCCAGACGAACCGGGTGACCGCGTTGACGTTCTGGAAGTCCGCGACGAGGCGGGTTCCGGCCGACAGCGGCACGTTGTACTTCTCGGAGATCCCGATGATCCCGCAGGTCTCGAACCCGAGCGCCCACCCGTCGACCTCGGTGACGCCGATGCCCATGCGGGTGTGCGAATCCTGCCGGGTCTCCTCCCGGAGCGCGGAGACCCCGGTGACCCGCGGGCCCGGCCGGGCCCCGATCCGACGCAGGAACTCCTCGGCCGAGATGCCCCGCACGAGGGTCAGGCAATAGTCGTCCCAGAGCCCGTCCTCATCATCATCGTCCCAGGTCGCGTCGTCTTCGAAGGCGTCGTTCATCGGAGCAGCATGTCACCGGGCACCGGACCCGGCCGACCCGGGGGCGGGGTCGCGGGGGCGGAAGCGGCCGCACCCACGGACGGAGCGGTGCCGCGGTCCCGTGTCGCCCTGCGATCTCCAGGCGACCGTCACGTCTCCCGCGCACGGAACGGTCAGAGGGGGATGTTGCCGTGTTTGCGGGGGAGGGTGTGCACGCGCTTGTTCTGGAGGGCGGTGAAGGCTTCGGTGACGGCCAGGCGGGTTTCATGGGGGAGGATGACCTCGTCGACGTAGCCGCGTTCGGCGGAGACGTAGGGGTTGCAGAAGTCGCGGGTGTACTCGGCCAGGAGGCGGCTGCGCTCGGCGGCCGGGTCCTCGGCGGCCTTCACGGCGCGGTGGTGCAGGACGGTGACGGCGCTCTCGGCGCCCATGACGGCGATCTCGGCCGTCGGCCAGGCGAGGTTGATGTCGGTGCCGATGTGCTTGGAGCCCATCACCCCGTAGCCGCCCCCGTAGGCCTTGCGGGTGACGACGGTGACCATCGGGACGGTCGCCTCGCAGTAGGCGTAGATCAGCTTGGCGCCGCGGCGGATGATGCCGCCGCGCTCCTGGTCGAGGCTCGGGAGGAAGCCGGGCACGTCCACGACGTTGAGGATGGGGATGTTGAAGGCGTCGCAGGTGCGGATGAAGCGGGCGGCCTTCTCGCTGGCGTCGATGTCGAGGGCACCGGCCAGGTGCATGGGCTGGTTGGCCACCACGCCCACGCTGCGGCCGCCGATCCGCCCGAAGCCGCAGATCATGTTGGGTGCGAAGAGGGGCTGGACCTCGAGCAGCTCGCCCTCGTCCAGGAGGGTGTGGACGACCTTGAACATGTCGTAGGGCTGGTTGCGGCTGTCGGGGATCAGCGTGTCGAGGGCCAGGTCCGCCTCGGTGAACTCGGCCGGCTCGGTGGCGGCGTAGACGGGCGGTTCGTCCATGTTGTTCGACGGCAGGTGGCTCAGGAGCAGGCGCACGTACTCGAAGGCGGACTTCTCGTCTGGCGCCGCGTGGTGGGCGACGCCGGAGACCGTGCTGTGGTTGTGCGCGCCGCCGAGTTCCTCGCGGTCCACCTCGTGGCCGGTGACCGTCCTGAGCACCTCGGGCCCGGTGACGAACATGTGCGAGGTGCCGTCGACCATCACGATGAAGTCGGTGACCGCGGGGGCGTACACGGCGCCGCCGGCGCAGGGGCCGGCCATGAGGGAGATCTGCGGGATCACCCCCGACGCCTGAACGTGCCGCTTGACCAGCTCCGCGTAGTAGGCGAGGGAGACCACTCCCTCCTGGATGCGGGCGCCTCCGGAGTCGTTGATGCTGATGATCGGGCATCCCGTGCGCATGGCCAGGTCCATCACCTTGACGACCTTCTCGCCGTACACCTCGCCCAAGGCGCCTCCGAAGACGGTGAAGTCCTGGGAGAACACGCAGACCCGCCGGCCGTCGATGGTGCCGTACCCGGTGATCACGCCGTCGCCGAGGGGACGGTCCTCGGTCAGGCCGAGGGCGGGGCTGCGGTGGCGGGCCAGCGCGTCGAGCTCATGGAAGGATCCGGGATCGAGCAGGCCCTCGATCCGCTCGCGAGCCGTCAGCTTCCCCTTCTTGCGCTGACGCTCGACCGCGCGGGGGTCTTGCGGCTCCGCCAGGCGGGCCCTGCGCTGCCGCAATTCCTCCAGTTTCTCCGCCGTCGCTCCCGCGAAGTCACCAGACATTCCATCTCCCGCCGTCAGCCGATCCGCCGGACCTTACCGCTGATCGCTCCAGGAATGCCTAGAGCATTGTGATAAGAAACGATTGAGTTCTTCGACTATTTTGACGGGTTCTGTAGCTGTCCGGGGGTGGTTCGAGAGGTCAGGAGCGCCAGGCCCGCCCTCGTCCTCGTGCGCGCCGACACCGCCGTCCGTCCTCTCCAAGGACGACGCCGCCGTCGAGGTCGCCACGAGCTGACCGATGCGTCATGTCTCGGCGGATATCGGTGCCTACACTTGCCCGATGCGGATCTCTGATCTCCGGTCGCGTCCGGCCGACGAGTCGGCGAAGCGGATCGCGGAGGCGATCGAGGGCGCGGGCAGCGCCAGGACGCGGATCGCCGCGGTGCGGCGCGACCAGTCGGGCGCCAAGGTCGGATCGCACAGCTCGGGCATCGCGGACTTCCGCACCCACCTGGCCTCGATGCGCTCGGAGGAGACCGGCCTGGAGCAGCTGGCCGTCGGCCCGGACCTGCTGCACCGCCTCGCGCCGGAGGCGCGGGAGCAGGTCGGCAAGAGCTGGCTGCGCAGCCCGAACTGTCCCTACTACGCGGGCGAGCGGGCGGAACTCGTCGCGGCCTTCCGGCTGGGCGTGGCCGAGCCGAAGGACTTCTCCATCGAGGACGGCGAGCGCGAGCGCCTTCACCACCACGTCTTCGAGCTGAAGGCCCGCCGGAGCCACCGGGACCCGGTGATCGCACGCCTGTACGCGCACCTGCGCCACCACGGATGCCGGAGCCTCACCTACCACGTCTGGCTCACCGAGGACGGCAGGCTGGAGCACACGCGCGAGCACGTCGTGCTGCCCCTGCTCGCGCAGCGCCTCGACCACCCCCTCGCCTGGACCGTCGACCACTGGGACTTCGGCGTCGCCGTGGAGATAGAGGTCCCCGGACCAGACGAGATCTACAGCGTCCCCGACGATCCCGGCGACCCCGGCGAACACCGCTGGGCGGCCCTCTCCCCGAACCCCCAGGACCGCGCGCTTTAGCGGCGGGGGGCGCCCCCGGTCATCAGTCGCCCGGAGAACTCGACCTGACACGACCGCGGCCTGCGCCCGGACTGCCGTACTCGGGACCGGACCGGGATGCGCAGGGCGCGTGAGCGGTGCGGGCCGCCTCGACGAGCTCGCGGGTGCAGGGGTGCCGCGCCGCGGGCCTGCTCGACCCGATGAGAGCGGCGACGCCTGGCTCACGCCATCCTTCGCCGAAGATTGACCGTCGCGGCGTTCCGCGGGGGGAGAGCGGAGGCATGAACTGGTAGAAAGTGCCGCCGAATCACTCTGGAGCGATGATGAACCTGGGCATCAGCATCCTTTTCCGAGCGATTCCCTTGGTCATGGGAGCGGTGTGCCTCGCGTTCGGCCTCTACCTTCTCCGCGTCGACGACGCCGGCCACTTCGTCGCCGGGCACGTCGACATCGCGCTGGCCGGCATCTGCTACGCGCTGTTCACCACCGCCGCGACGATCATCCGGCAGCTGATCGACCGCTACCGCACCATCTGGCGGATCGTGCTCCCGGCCTCGGGCTACCTGGTGGCCCTGATCACGGTCATCTGGGGCATCTCGATAGCGGCCCGGGGCCACGCGCCGGAGGAGGATCTCGCCGGTCATGTCCTCATCGGCGTCGGCCTCATCTCCGCCTGCGTCAGCACCGTGGCCACCGCCTCCACCTACTTCACCTTCATCTCGCGCAACGCCGCCCGGGAGCCCGGCTCGGAGGCGCCCGACGAGGTGTATTCGGCGACGACGGGGCGGGTCCTCATCGCCATCCCGTTCCTGTGCGGCGCCATCGCGATCATCCTGGCGATCGTGCTGTGGACCCGAGGCGACACCGCGTCCTGGACGGCCGGCCACGTGGTGTTCGGCCTCGGCCTGATCTGCCTGAGCCTGGTCTCCCTGGTGGCCAGCATCGTCCGGCAGGTCCGCAACGGGTTCGGCGAGCCGGAGCGCTTCCGGTGGAGTCTCGTGGTCGTCGTTCTCGGCACCGTCAACATCCTGCTCGGCCTCGGTGTGCTGGTCTTCGCGAGTTCCCCGGCCCGCATCGCCCCCGGCTGCATCCTCATCGGCCTCGGCCTGATCTGCTACAGCATCCTGTCCAAGGTGCTGCTGCTGGCCCTGGTCTGGCGGCGCCAGGAGCCGCTGGCCAACCGCATCCCCATCCTGCCGATCCTCACCGCGCTCACCTGCCTGTTCTTCTCCGCGTTCCTCGCCGAGGCGGCGGACACCGACTCCGCCTTCTTCGTGGCCGCCCGCGTCATGGTCGGCCTCGGCGCCGTCTGCTTCACCCTCTTCTCGATCGTCTCCATCCTGGAGGCCGGCACCTCGACCTGAGGCCCCTCCGGCGCCGGACACGGCCGGCGCACACGTCGAGACGGGCGCCGCACCCGTGTCGAACACCTCGCCTTCATGATCGTCGGCTCGGCCGTCGCCGCGAGACGTCTTCGATCCCGACCGGTGCTCGGCCGAATGTCGGTACCCCGTCGTAGCGTGCGCGGCATGGACTTCCACGTGGCCGAGTACGAGCCGTTTCACAGCGATCTGGCCGCCGACGTCGTTGCGGAGCTGACCGAGTCGTCGGATGTGCACGGGGACATGCTGCGGGTGCTGGCGGGGTTCCTCGAGGAGGAGGATCTCCTCGATGCCGAGATCGTTGAGGAGGCGTTGGCGGTCGCGTGCCTGGTGGGCGCTCGGGTGCGGGGGGAGGCCGAGCATGAGGAGGCGCGGGAGTGGCTCGCCGCGGCTCGGGTGACGGTGACGCCGGAGCTCAAGGGCCTCGCGCACGCCGTCTTCGAGCGCGGGACGCGGGTAGGGGACAACGCTCTGTACGAAGTGTGGTCGGACGCCGGTGTTCTGGACGAGTGGCTCGCGGGGCTGGCCGGGTACCGGGCCGCGGTGGCGGGTCTCCGCTGCCGCCCGTCGTGATCCCGCCCCGTGACGAAGGGGACGGGGAGTGGGAGGACGACGATCCGTTCTCCGGCGCGGAGGTCGAGGCGGCGCTCGCCGAGGCCGGAGCCGCCGCGGACAGGGAGGCGGCGCTCGGCGCGCTGCTGCACGACCCCTGGCATCCGGCCGCGGCTGCCGCCGCCTGCCTGGTGTCCGCCCGGCACTCCGGCGTCGGGTTCTTCGCCGGGCAGGACGAGTGGCTGGCCGCCCATCGGCTGGAGCCGACCCCTGAGCTGATCGCGGCGGCCCGCCCCGTCCTGCGGCGGCTGGCCCCGCTCGACGACCTGTTCCGCCTGTCCCTGGCGAACCTCGACGGCGAGCGGTTCGCCCCCGTCCTGGGGGAGCTGCCCGGACCACCCGACGGAGAGAAGGCCGCCAAGTCGTACGTGAAGAACCTTCGCACCGGCGGGTTCCTCACCTCCTGCGGCAGTCCCCCGGAGCGCGCCGCGATCCTCTGGTGCACCGCACGCGCCGCCGAGCTCCTGGACCGTCCGGTCGAAGTGACCTTCCGGGGTCTGGCCGCGCACGTCTTCATCCCCGGCCTCCCCTGAAAGGTCCGTGGCCGGGGCGGGCTCGTTCGACCCTTGGGCGAGAGGCCGCGCACCGCCGGTCGACGCTCACCGGAGGTGTGTGAGGTCTGGTTCGTCCGCCGTGCCGGTGAAGTCGTCGGTCGTCCACGGCCTGGTCGCGGCCGTGGTCGTCATCCGGGCCGCCGCCCGCCGCCCGCCGCCCGCCCGGCTGATCACCGATCGTGCGGGCCGTGCCTCCCGCCCTGCGGTCCCTCGACCGCAGGGCGCCCGGAGGACGCCTTTTGAGTGCCGGTCCTAGTCCGCCGGGTCTCCGATGTCCAGCCGACCGACCTTCAGGTGGGCGATGTCGACGGTGCCGGCGGCCAGATGCCGCACCAGCGCCCGCTTCACCGAGAGCCGGCCGATGGCCAGCGCGCCGATCGCCAGGGCGCCGACCGCGGCGGACCCGAGCATCAACCCGCCCAGCGCGAGCGAGCCGATCGCGCTGGCGCCGACGGCCTTGGCGCCGACGGCGGAAGCCGATTTCCCCCCGCAGTGCGGGCATTCCGGGTCAGTCGTCTTGTCCATGAGGCATTCCTACCGCATGCCCGGAATCGGAAAGATAAGGCTCGCCGTCCGGCCCGACCCGACGGACGCGCCTTCGCGCCCGGGCCCCGGCGGACGGGCCGGGAGACCCGTGACCGAGCGGCGGGATGCGATCCGCAGAGGCCCCGTGACCCCGTCGGCCGCGGCGTGCTCGTCCACGTCCTGATCCGACGCGGCGCCGCCTGTCCCTAAGATGGCGTCCGCAGTTCGCCGGGATAGCACGGGGTAAGGGGACGCCATGGCTCAAGGACGACGGATCGCCATCTACGGGGCGGGATATATCGGCCTCGTCACCGGCGCCTGTTTCGCGAGCCTCGGGCACCATGTGACGGTCGTCGACATCCAGCAAGAGCGCATCGACATGCTCAACGCCGGACGTGTGCCGATCTACGAACCCGGCCTGGCGGAACTCCTCCGCGACCACGGCGACCGGCTCACCTTCACCGTCGACGGCCGCACCGCCGCCGCGCGCGCCGAGGTCGTCTACGTGTGCGTGGACACGCCGCCCACCGTCTCCGGCGACGCGGACCTCTCCCGCGTCTGGAACGTCGTGCGCGTCCTCGAAGGGGCCGAACGCCTCCAGGCCGTCGTCACCAAGTCGACCGTGCCCGTCGGCACCGGAGCCCGCATCCGCGCGGCCCTCGACGGGATGGGGCTCGTCGCGGTCGGGTACGGCTCGAACCCCGAGTTCACCGCGGAAGGCCGCGCCGTCGGAGACTTCATGAACCCCGACCGAGTGGTCGTCGGGGCGGCCGACGACGCGACGGCCCGGCTCATCGCCGAGATCCACCAGGGCGTCAACGGCCCGGTCGTGGTGATGGACGTCGAGTCCGCCGAACTGACCAAGCTCGCGGCGAACGCGCTTCTGGCCACGAAGATCTCCTTCGCGAACGAGATCGCGAACCTCGCCGAAGCCGTGGGCGGGGACGCCGCCAGCGTCCTGCAGGCCGTCGGCATGGACCACCGGCTTGGCGCCCACTTCCTGAACCCCGGGCTCGGCTACGGCGGGTCCTGCTTCCCGAAGGACACCACCGCGCTCAAGACGCTCGCCGGCAGCGCGGGCTACCACTTCCAGCTCCTGGCCGCCGTGATCGAAGTGAACTCCCTCCAGCAGCGCAGGCCGGTGATCCGCCTGAAAGAGGCGCTCGACGGCTTGTCCGGCCGGACCGTCGCCGTGCTCGGCATGACCTTCAAGCCCGGCACCGACGACATGCGGGAGGCGCCCAGCCGCGTCATCGTCGGGCGGCTGCTCGCGGAGGGCGCCACCGTCCGCTGCTGGGACCCCCTGGCCCCGGACGTGTCGGGCGCCGAACCGTGGTCGGCCACCACCCGGCACCACAGCCCGATCGAGGCGCTGCAGGGCGCGGACGCCGCGTTGGTCGCGACCGAATGGCCGGCGCTCCAACAGGTGCCCTGGCAAGAGGCCGCTGCGGCGATGGCCCGCCCGCTGCTGTTCGACGGCCGTAACGCGCTCGACCCGGCGGAGATGACGGCCGCGGGGTTCACCTACCTGAGCGTCGGCCGCGCAGACCTGCCGCCCCGGTAGCCGCAGCCCGAGTGGCCGCGGCTCCGCGCAGACCCACACCCGCTCGGCCATGCCCACCGCGTGTCCGGCAGCCCGTCCACGAACTCGGGCCCCCGCCCGCGACGCCGCCGGATTCTGACCGGTTTCCGCACATGCGGATGAAGCGGTCATTCGTGTTAAGTCTGTATGGACAGGGCGCCCAGGGATCCGTTTGGCGAAACTTGCCTGATCGCCTCTAGCGGGGCGTCGGGCATGGGTGGGTGCGAAGAGCGCGTCCGGGCTTGCTCACGACAAAGCGCACGGAACGGTAGAGGTCGGGACCACATCGGAGGAGCGACCGTGGAAAGGGATCAACGGTGCAACTCGACGGGCTCATCGGCTTCGCGATCGGTCTGCCGATCCGCTTCCTCATCTGAAGGTTCCCCGACCGGCTCGACAAGGACTTCAGCCGAGGGCGGTGACCGTCTGCTCCAAGAGATACGTGAACTCGGCGACCGCTGGCTCGGCCACGAAGACTGCTCCCGCGTGCTCGGGATTTGAGAGCAGGTGGTCTTCCCGCCAGAACTCCGCCGTGACCACCATGCGGTCCTCGTCCCGCCCGGCTAGAAGCCGCCGAGTGCGAACACGGGCCTTGTCCGGCGCGTCGGAGGAGGCGGAGGATCCGGGGCCGAGTGGGGGCCCCGCCGGGAAGGGGTCTGCTTTGCGCGGAGACGCGGAGATCACGCTGGAGAGGTGCCGACGGATGTACGGGGAGGCCGTGGTGGACGTCGTGGCCCGAGGACTGCGCGAAGAAGCGGCGCGGCTCGCTGGGGTCACGGCGGATCCCGCGTATTGAAGGGACGCGCGGGTCGCGGCGTACCGGCTTGAGCGGGTGGTCGCCTACCTGGCCGAACTCGACGGGATCGGTGAGGAGCTCACCCTGGTGGAGGGCCTGCACGCACCGGGTGACGCTGCGCTCGCCGTCGCGTGGGCGGACGAACTAGCCGTGCGGGTGGCCGGACTGCCGGAGCTGAGGCCCCGGGATCACGAGGAACGTGAGGCCTTCCTCGTCGTCCATCCCGCGGCGGGCGACCGCGTGGCGGACGCCATGGGTGCCGCACTTCTCTGGGCCCGGAGCGCCGAAGAGGCCGGGCGGCCGAGCGCCCTCTACGGAACCGGGACGAGCTGGTACGGGCCGGCTGCCGCGGTCCTGTGGATCGGCGGCGCGGGTGCCGTGGCCTGGCTGCACGATGAGGACGCGGCCCGGCGGACGGCCGGGCCCGCCCCCGTCGGACGACTCGAGGTGCTTCCCGTGGCCGTTGGCCACGATCACGTCCGGCTGCCCCCACAGGACGTCCGGACGGAGGACTTCCCGCAGAGCCGGGGCTGCGGAGCGCGCCTGCCCGACTGGGACCGCGCCGTCCGCCTCACCCACCTGCCGACCGCCCTCACCGCCTTCGCGGAGGGCCAAGGCTCGAAGACCCGCAACGCGGCGGCCGCCGGGACCCTGCTCCGGGCCCTGCTCCTCCGCCACGATGAGGGCGGACGCGCCATCCCGCCGCCCTGAGTCGCGCCTTCGACCGGGGCGCGGATTTCAGAGCCCGGGCCGCGGATCGCCGATCACGTCTACTGTGCCTCGGCCGGCTCCGGCTCCCCCGTCCCGCCGTCCACTTCGCCGTCCTGGAACGCCGCCCCTCCCACCCCTGGCTCTCCCGCGTCCACTACGGCGCCTGACCGATCGCACCCACCTCGTCGGCCATCGCGCACGGCACCGGACGGAGAGCGGTGGCGAGCCCGCACCGGTGAGGGGGGAACGGCCGATCCGAACCGTTTTGTGGTTTGCGGCGTCGTTCACGGGCGACAGGTCAGGTTCGGTGCGGAAGGTTGGGCGCGATGGGGTTTCATCTCGACTGTCTGCTCACGGTGGACCGCGCGGCGGTCGCCCTGTTCGAGCAGCTGGTGCCCGGCGGGCGGGAGTGGGTCGTCCCCGTGCGGGGTGAGGGCCTGCCCGATGGCTGGGTGATGCCGCACCCTTTGCTGCTCGAGGGCTTGGACGTCGCCGAAGACTGGGCCCTGGACGCGGCCGTGGGGGAGTGGCGGCGCGAGGCCGGCGTCCCCGCTGGGCCGGACCCCTTGGACGCCTTCGACGACACCGATCTGCGGTGCGCGTCCCTGCTCAGCCTCGCCGCCCCCGCGGGCGTGGTGTACCTCAAGGACGAGACCTTCGGCGGCGTGCTGTTCCATGAGCACGCCGCGGTCTTCACCGGGGGAAGGCTGCGCGCCGCCTACGGCATCGACTTCGGTGACCGGCACCGGCGCAGCCGGGCCTTCGAACTGCGGGACGGCGCGTACGCGGAGGCGAACCCCGGCGAGATCCTCCCCGTCACCCGATGCGCCTCGATCCTCGACCCGCGCTTCCGCGAGGTCTCCCTCTTCGACGGCTACCTCCCCAGGAACAGCCCTCCCCCGTTCCCCCAGCCCGCGGACGTCGAAACGCTCGCCCTCGACCCGGCCACGACCCGCAAATGGTCCCCGTACTTCCCTTTCCTCACCCGCCTGCCAGCCCGTTCAACATCTCGGTGAAATCACTGCGCTTCGTGCCGGCCGACGGACGCTTCGACCTGCCGCGCCTGCTTCGGGAGTTCACCGGCTTCCGGCGTGAGCACGGTGAGGTCCTGTTCCGCGGCACCGTCTACCACGAAGCCGCCTGCCACCTCGTGCTGATGGCCTACCTGCAACGCCTGGTCAACGGCGGGGGCTGCCTCGACCGGCTCGGCCTGGACACCGGCGTCCTCGTCGTCTTCGACCGGCGCCCCGAAGCTGCGCCCTGGCACGAGCGCAACCCTCGGCTCCGCCGCCACGCCCCGCGGCCGCAAGGTCACCGTGCTCCGAGCCTGAACCGTTCCCGATCGGGTTCGGGTGCTTCGCCGTGGAGGCGTGGTGGTGGGGAGCCGTCCGGCGCCACGGGGTGGGGTGGGCCGGACGGCCGGTTCGGGGTGGGAACCTGGGGTTACGGGCCGACGTACAGCTTCTGGTTGAACACGCCGGAGCCCGCGGTGACCTCGCCGCGGGCCTCGCCGTTGGCGTTGGCCACGGCGCCGCTCGGGCACAGGAGGCTGCTGCCGCTGAGCTTGTCGAGCGAGGCGTTCTGCATGGCGCCCTGGAGCTGGGTGCTCGCGGGGATCGGGCGGTTGGCGTTGGTGCCGTTGAAGACGTTGAACGTCAGCGACGTCACCGTCGTGCCGAAGCCGTAGTAGCAGGTCAGCAGGCCCATGACGGCCTTGACCTTGAAGTTGGGGTTGGCGGCCTTGGTGAAGGTGAGGGAGGCGTCGCGCCCGCCCGCGACCGGGGCGTAGGTGAGGGTGCCGGTGGCGGGCAGGCCCTGGAAGGTGACGGTGGCCGCGCCGAAGGGGCTGGTGCAGCCCGTCACGTTCGCGGTGGCCAGGGTGCCGGCGCCGGCGGAGGTGAGGGTGCCGCGCAGGTCCGCGCCGGTGCACGAGGCGGAGAAGCCCGAGGCGGTGACGGTCATGGGACCGACGTTGAGGATCTGGTAGTTGCCGGAGTAGGCGGCGCCGCCGGAGGTGTCCCGGCGGACGGTGGTGGTCGCGAGGGCGGCGGTCGCGGTCATCGCGACCACGGTGAGCGCCGCGACCGCGGTCGTGCCGACTTTGAGATGGGCCTTCATGGTTCCTCCTCGAAAGAGGCCCGTACTGCTGTAGCCCTGATTCAAAAACAGTCATGTTTTCGAGTCAACGTCACTCGGCTGGCCGCATGAGGTCGGTAGGTACTTACTTACGCCCCGGAGGTTCTGATCATCAAGACGTACATCAGATCGTCGACGAGATCGGGAAGGGCCTCGGTGTCGCCCCGCGCGACCCGCTCGAACACCACCGCGTACAGTCCGCCGATGGTCATCTCCGCGGTCAGGGCCGGGGTCCGGTAAGTCGGGATGTGCCGCCGGATCTCGGCCTCGGCGAGGTCGGTGTAGGTCTGGATGATGGCGTTCCGGCGCTCTCTCGCGGCAGGCCCGGCGGACAGGACCTCGACGATGCAGACCCGAGCGATGTCCGGCTCGTCGGCCAGAAAGCAGAGCAGTCCGCTGAGCGCGGCACGGAACCGGTCGCCGAGCCTGGCCTGTTCGGCGTAGGCGTCGACGACGTGCTTCATCAGGCGGCCGACGGCGTCGTCGTACGCGGCGAGGAACGCCTGCTCCTTGTTCTGGAAGTGCTCGTAGAAGGTGCGCCGGGACACCCCGGCCCGGGCGATGACGCCCTCCACCGTCATGCCCGGATACCCGGTCCGGGCCGTGACCTCGATGACCGCGGCCAGCATGCGCGCGCTGGTTGCGCAGGACGGTCTCCCGCGACATCCCGTGCCGTCCGGCGGGCAGCTTCATGGGATCGACCCTAGGCGACCGCGGCCTCCCGGTGACCTTCCCCCGGCGCGGTGACGGCCACCGCGGAACCGATGCGGTCAGCCTCGGGGCGGGCGGCCGGGCGGGTCCAGGACCTCCGTGCAGCGGTCCGCGCCGGGGGAGGCGGTGGAGGCGGCGCGCTCCATGAGGGCGAGCAGGAGGGCCTTCTCCTCGGGGGCGAGGCCGCGCAGGAGGTCGTCCTCGGTCCGGGCGACCTGCGCGTCGAGGTCGGCGAGGACGCCGCGGCCGTGGTCGGTGGGGACGACGCGGCGGGCGCGCCGGTCGTTCGGGTCGGGCTCGCGGCGCAGGAGGTCGCAGCCCTCGAACGCGTCGAGCAGGTAGGTCATGACGGTGCGGTCGATGCCGAGGCGCGCGGCGAGGGCGGCCTGGGTGGGCGGGGTCCCGTGCGTGGCGGCGGAGAGCACCTGGTAGCCGCGGACCCCTTGCGGAAGGTCGCGGGCGATCTCCTCGACCCGTGCGCGCCATTCCCGGAGCAGGACGGTGAGCGTCCATCCCAGCATGGACGGCCCGTGCGACGGCGCCTGCGGTTCTGGGCGTTCCCCGATGGTCACGAACCCAGCGTAGCCGGAAATACGCTGCCGCCTCGATGTGTTGCCAGGGATATAGTCTGCAACACAGATTATCTTTCAGATAGAAGAAGAGGGTTCGTCATGACGGACTACGGCCATGACCTCGTGTTCGGCGCGTTCCTCACCCCGCAGAACCGTGATGCGCAGAGCCCGGTCCGGCTCGCACAGTCCGCCGAGGCCGCGGGGCTGGACCTCGTGACCTTCCAGGACCACCCGTACCAGCCGGGTTTCCTGGACACCTGGACGCTGCTGTCCTGGGTCGCCGCGCGGACCGAGCGCGTCACGGTCTCCGGCAACGTGCTCAACCTGCCGCTCCGGCCGCCCGCGGTGCTGGCCCGCGCGGCCGCGTCACTCGACCTGCTGTCGCAGGGCAGGTTCGCGCTGGGCATCGGCGCGGGCGGATTCTGGGACGCCATCGAGGCCATGGGCGCGCAGCGCCTCACTCCGGGCGAGTCGGTCACGGCGCTGGAGGAGGGCCTGGAGATCATCCGCGGCATCTGGGACGCGGGGGAGCGCGGCATCCTGCGCGTCGACGGCGCGCACCACCGTGTCGACGGGGCCAAACGGGGTCCGGCGCCCGCGCACGACATCCCCGTCTGGCTGGGCGCCTACGGCCCGCGCATGCTGCGCCTGGTCGCCCGCAAGGCCGACGGCTGGCTGCCCAGCCTGTCGTACCTGAAGGACGGCGACCTGAAGCGGGGGAACGCGATCATCGACGAGGCGGCGGCCGAGGCCGGACGCGATCCGGCGCAGGTGCGCCGGCTCCTGAACGTCATGGGCGAGATCGGCCCGGCCTCCCAAGGACTCCTGCGCGGGCCCGCCGCGCAGTGGGTGGAGGAACTCACGGCCCTGGCCCTGGAGGACGGCATCGGCACCTTCATCCTCGCCTCCGACGATCCGGCGGCGCTCCAGACCTTCGGCGCGGAGATCGCCCCCGCCGTGCGCGAGAGCGTGGCGCGGGAACGGGACAGGGCAGGGACGGCGCCCGCCTCGTCCCGGCGCGGTTCCGCCGCGGTCGCGCTGCGCCGCCCGGGCATCGACTACGCGAAGGTGCCCGCGGACCTCGCCGCCGACGCCGTCGAGCCCGGCGACCGCGCCTATGGGTCGGTGCGGCACAACTACCTGCGGTCCGGGTCGCCCGGCCTGCTCCTGCGCCCGCGGTCGACGGGCCAGGTCGTCGGCGCGCTCGGCTACGCGCTGTCCCAGGACGTGCCGCTGGCGGTGCGCTCGGGCGGCCACGGCATCAGCGGCCGCTCCACCAACGACGGCGGCATCGTGCTGGACGTAGGCGCGCTGAACGCCGTCGAGGTCGTCGACCCGCGGACGCGGCGGGTGCGGCTCGGCGCGGGCGCCACGTGGGGAGAGGTCGCTGAGGCGCTGGCGCCGCGCGGGTGGGCGATCAGTTCGGGCGACTTCGGCGGGGTGGGCGTGGGCGGGCTCGCCACTACGGGCGGAATCGGCTTTCTCGGCCGACGGTTCGGGCTGACCATCGACCACGTCGTCGCGGCCGAGGTGGTGGCCGCCGACGGGCGCGTCCTGCGCGCTTCCGCGCAGGAGAACCCCGACCTGTTCTGGGGCCTGCGCGGCGCCGGCGGAAACCTCGGCGTGGTGACGTGGGTCGAGATCGAGGCGATGGAGCTCGGCGACGTCGTCTTCTCCCAGATGACCCTCGACGCGCGCGACACCTCCGGGCTCCTCCAGCGCTGGGGGGCCGCCGTCGAGGCCGCGCCGCGCGAGCTGACGAGCTTCCTGATCCTCTCCCCGGCGCGCAGGGGCCGCAATCCCGTCGCCCAGCTCATGACCGTGTACGCCGGCGACGACACGGCCGCCGCGGTGAGGGAACTGGAGCTGCTCGCCGCGGCGGGCCCGCTGCTCGACCATCGGGGATACGTCCTGCCCTACTCCGGTGTGGTGCGGCCCGAGGAACGGCACCACACCGGCGGCGGCGATCCCGCGGTGCGCTCCGGCCTCGTCACCCATCTCGACGAGGACGTCAGCCGCGCCTTCGCGATGGCGGCGCACTCCGGGACGCCCTACTTCCTCCAGATCCGCGCCACCGGCGGCGCCGCGCACGACCTCGCCCCGGACGCCACCGCCTACCCCCACCGCCACCAGAACTTCGCACTCACCGCCATGGCGGCCTCCCAGTCCTCCCTGAACGCCCTGTGGGACGCCGAAGTCGCCCCGCACACCGACGGCCTCTACCTGTCCTTCGACACCGACACCCGCCCCGAGCGCCTGCGCGACGCCTTCGGCGATGCGGGCCTCACCCGCCTCCGCCACCTCAAGCGCGCCTACGACCCCGCCAACGTCTTCCGAGCCAACTTCCCGATCAGCCCAGCGGACTCCTGACGACCGTTCGCGCAGGCGAGATGTCGTGCACGGCGTCCCTGGAACGACCACGGGCCCTTCGGGCGGCTGCCTGGTGGAGCCCCGAGGGGCGGCTGAGGGCGATGACGGAATGGAGCTGAGGCCCGGCCTCGTCGGACCGGCCCCGGACGATGACCTTCAGGCGGGGCACCGTCCGTGAATAGGATCTCAGGGTCCGTTCCGCCCCGCCCGCCCATGCCCGCGGAGGATCCGTATGCGCGATCAGACGGCCTGCGGCGTCCGGCCCGGCCCCGCCGAGCTCGCCGAACTGTACGAACGCTTCGGCGTCACCCCCTCGGAGGTGGCGTGCGCCCTGGAAGCCGGGGCCGTGCTGAACACCGGCAGTCCCCATCCGGTCGGGATGTTGAACGCCGTCGCGAAGATCGCCGACGCCGTCGGGAAGGAGGGCGCGCCGCACCGGGCAAGGGACCTCCTTCAGACCCTGCTGCCCGAAAAGATCCGCCGGCTGGGGCCGCGGAGCACGTGGACGCTGACCACCCGCGGCAACCTCGCCTACTGGACGGGCGAGTCGGGCGACGGAGCGCGGGCCCGCGACCTGTTCGCCGCCCTGCTCCCCGACCAGACCGGCGTGCTGGGCCCCGACCACCCCGACACCTTGACCAGCCGAAGCGCCCTCGCCCTCTGGACCGCCGAGACCGGCGACATCTCCGAAGCCCTCGCCCTGTTCCACGCCCTGCTGCCCGACCAGACCCGGATCCTGGGCCCCGACGACCCCGACGTGCTGGACACCAGGTCGTCCATCGCGGGCTGGACCGGCGAACTCCACGGCCCGGCTCCCGCCCTGGAACTCCTGCACGACCTGCTCGCCGATCAGATCCGGACGCAGGGCCCCGGCCATCCCACCACCCTGCTCACCCGCACCCACCTCCTCTACTGGACCGCGCAGACCGAGGACCCCCGCGCCGTCCTGGCGCTGCTCGAACCCCTCCTCGCCGACCGGATCGTCTTCCTGGGCCCCGACCACCCCGAGGTCCTGGACACCCGCGCCGAACAGGCCCATTGGACCGCCCTCTCCGGAGACGTCCCCCGAGCCGCCGACCTATGGCGAACCCTCCTGCCCCTCTGGGAGCACGTCCACGGTCCCGACCACCCCGCCCTCACCGACATTCGCGACTCCATCACCGCCCTGACCACCGGACGCGCCTCCGGTGACGCCGTCCCCTAGACCCCGCTCCGCAGAACCACACGGCCGGGTGCCGGCACGGCATATCCGAAGGCTTTGTCGTCGTCCTGGGTGGCGAGGGTGAAGTCCTCGTGCCGGTGCTCGGTGACGCCGATCGTCGCCGGGTCCTGGAGGCCGCCCACCTCGAAGTCCACGGTGCGGGTCAGGTGGGCAGGCGGCGGGCGAGGGACGGGATCACGATCGCGGCGGCGACGAGGTGCGTCGCCATCAGCAGGAGCTTCGTGGGCGTGGACGCGTCGGCGATGACGTCGGGGACCAGGGACAGCGCGGTGAGGACGATCGTGGTGCGGACGAAGGCCGTGCGGGGGCGGCGGACCCAGCGGGCCAGGGCCAGGGCCAGCAGCAGGCCCACCACGGAGAAGACGGCGGTCAGCGTGGCGAACCCGGGCACCGGGATCGGTTCGCCGCCGACTTCGAGGCTGATCCCGGCGAACTCGCCCGCCGCGGCGACGGCCGAGGTCGCCGCGGCGGCGATCGCGGCGGCGACCAGGCCGTGGGTGATCAGTGGCTTGACGGGAGCGGTGGCGGTGTCGGACATCGTGGGCCTCCGGTGTTCGGCGACCGGCCGTTGCCGGTCTCTCACCCTGAGGTCGAACGGGACCGGCGCGATTCGACACCCCCGAGCAACGGAATCAGAAAACCCTCCCGAGAGACGGCCTCCAGGACGGTCCTGCGTGGTCCGCCGAGGTGGCCGGGGCGTCGGGATCGGGATTGCTAAGGCTTGAGCGTTCGCTCCCGTGATCTCACCCAGGCGGTGAAGCCCTCGATCGCGTCGACGAGTGCCTCGAAACGGACCGAGTGGTACAGGTCGAAGGCATGGTTCCCGCCGCGCAGCTCGGCGTAGACGACGGGGGAGGCCGAGGTCCGGCGCAGCCGGTCGGCGAAGCGCCGGGCGTCGGCCACGGGCACCTGCGGGTCGAGATCGCCGTGGGCGACGAGGAACGGCGGCGCGTCCGGAGTGATGAGGTCCAGCGGCGAGGACTCGGGGCCCTGGCCGAAGTAGACGCCGTACCAGCCGTTCATGTAGATGGCGCCGGTCACGGAGGTGTCGGCGTCCTCGAAGCCCGGCTGGAAGGCGGGGTCGTTCTGGGTGAGCGCGGCCAGCGCCGCCATGTGCCCGCCGGCCGAACTGCCCGCGACGAAAAGGGTCGAGGCGTCGGCGCCGTACTCGGCGGCGTGCTCGCGCACCCAGGCGATGACCTTCTTGAGGTCGATCAGGTGGTCCGGGTGCTGGGCCTCGGGCCGCAGCCGGTAGTTGGCGCTGACGCACACCCATCCCTGGGAGGCGAGGTGGTAGAGCAGGGGCAGCGACTGGCTGTTCTTGTGGCCGCCGGAGTAGCCGCCTCCGTGCAGGTGGATCATCACGGGCGCGCCGGACGGGCGCGAGCGGTGGTGGTAGAGGTCGAGCAGGTTGCGACGGCCCGCGTCGCCGTAGGCGAGATCGGCCACGCGCCGGACGTCAAGGCGGCGCTTGACGATGGGCAGGAACAGGATCCGGGCCAGGGGAAGGCGGCGGCGCAGACCTCGGGCCAGGTCGGCGTCGATGGCGGCGCGCCAGTCCGCGCCCAGCCCTTCGGCCATGGCGCGCTCGATCCTGGCCCGCTCACCGATCGCGCGGTAGGCGATGACCGCGAGCCCGATCGAGGTCGCCGCGGCCAGGGCGACGATCGCCCAGCCGCCCGCCGAGTCGATGTCGCCGTCGGCGATCGCCAGCACCGTCGGGAGCAGCAGCATCCAGAAGAAGGCCGCGAACGGCAGTTCGTTGGCGGCCAGGCCGAAGTAGTAGGTCGGACGGCCGAGCGGCCGTTCGAACGGCACCGGCCGTAGCGCGAACCACGTGCCGATCGCCACGATCCCCACAGTGAACAGATACCCGAAGGGCACAGAAACCTCCAAAGACGGCAGTGGCCTGCCCTGACTGCGGAGACTTCCGCATCTCCGACATTTTGCACGTTCCAGCCTCCCCGTCCCACCTGAGGATCCGCCGCCGCACGGCCGCCGACTTCGCATAAGGGCTCACGCGCTCCCCGCGACGCCATCACCGACCCCTCGACCTGAACAAACCATCACAAAAGCTATGAAAACGCCCATCCGCCATGAAGCGCGCCGAGTGGGCGGATGCTCTGGTCCGCCTGAATCACCCGGTGCCGGCCGTTGTCGGCGCGGCGAGGAAGCGCCCTTCGGTGGGCCGTCGGCCGAACTCGAAGGAAGCGGACGGGATCAGGTGAAGAGTCGGGTACGGGGTCCCGACTCAGGGTTTGCGGGCTATGGCGCCCAGGGGCTGGACGGGTGCGGCGGGGGTGAGGGCGGGGAGTTCGGGGCGCCATCGGGGGCAGGGGACGAGGCCGGGGGGCAGGAGGTCGAGGGTGGCGAAGAAGGGGAGGATGCGGTCGGGGCCGCGGAGTTCGTAGGGGTCGGAGCCGCCTTCGTCGTATTCGGATTGGGCGGTGCCGAGGGTCTCGGGGATGGTGTCGGTGCCGTCGGCGATGACGAGGAAGCTTCCGGGGGAGAGGCGGGCCAGGAGCCGCCGGATGATGTCCTGGGCCTGGGCGTCGTCGGGGACGTGGCCGAGGATCTCCATGAGCATGAGG
This sequence comes from Actinocorallia herbida, assembly GCF_003751225.1. Lineage (NCBI taxonomy): Bacteria > Bacillati > Actinomycetota > Actinomycetes > Streptosporangiales > Thermomonosporaceae > Actinocorallia > Actinocorallia herbida. Next base: position 5,123,580 of record NZ_RJKE01000001.1, on the reverse strand, counting down.
GCGACGGGCCGGTCGAGGTCGAGGGTCTCGGCGGCGCGCTCGAGGATCGTCTCGGGGTCGTGGAGGTCGGCCTCGACGTAGGCGGTGACGCCGTCGGGCCGGCCGGTGAGCAGGGCGTGCGCGTGGGTGAGCACGAGGGGGTCGTTGTCGACGTAGACGATCTTCGCCTCGGGCGCGCAGCGCTGGGCCACCTCATGGGTGTTGTCGACGGTGGGCAGGCCGGTGCCGATGTCGAGGAACTGCCGGACGCCCTCCTCCTCGGCGAGGTACCGGACGGCGCGGGCGAGGAACCGGCGGGAGAGCCGGGCTATGTCGACGATGCCGGGGAAGACCGCGACGTAGGCGTCGCCGGCCGTGCGGTCGACGGGGAAGTTGTCCTTGCCGCCCAGCCAGTAGTTCCAGATCCGGGCCGAGTGCGGCACCGAGGTATCGATGCCGCCGTAGAGGTCCTTTTCGGTAGTGGAGAAGAACTCTGCTGATTCATCCGCCATGTCGCGACCCATCCTGTTTTGTATAAGCGCCGGCACCTGGCATTCTGCCTGAAAATCACCAACCCGGCCAGGCGCTACAAACAGCTGAGGTGCCGCGCGGTCGGCCTCCTTCTCGCATTAGCGGGTCGTGAATGAAGCCCTTGGCCGCGGCAGGCGGTCGGTGGTATCGGTGGCCATCCCGAAAGGTCTAATTAGGTATTATGGACCTCAGGGATTTATGTATATGTCTGCTTTCCTGGGACTTCTCGAAGGCTCTGGCGACGGCTGGTCTGGAGGAGCCCGCCGGGCCCTATTGCAAGGAGAATCCCGATGGCCGACTCAGGGCGGTCAGGGGGTGAGGCGGTGGGTGCGGGTACGGGCGTAGGGGCGGAAACCGAGGTGGCGGTAGAGGGCCTGGGGGACGGGGTAGGCGGCGTCGCCGCGGGGTCCGACGACGGCGCGTTCGGCGCCCGCGTCACGCAGGGCGTGCAGCGCGGCGAGGCAGACGGCGCGTGAGACGCCGCGGCGCCGGAAGTCCGGATCGGTGCCGACGGGCTCGATCAGGCCGACCCGCAGGACGTCGTCGTACCAGATCAGGCAGGAGCCGGCGAACCGCCCGTCGGGCGCCTCGGCGATCCAGTCCAGGTCGGCGCGGTAAGGCCAGGCGGACATGAGCACCCGGTAGGAGCCCTCGGTGACGCGGACGGAGTTCCACGACGCCCGGTGCACGGCGACCCGCCGGTCCAGGTCCGCTTCGCCGCGGACGGCGCGGGCGGTGAACCCCTCGGGGAGGACGGGCTCGGGAAGACCGTCCAGGTCCCGCTCGTGCAGGGCGAAGAACGGGGCGTCGTCGTCGGCGGGCAGGTAGCCGCGGCGGAGCAGGGCGGCGCGCACCTCGTGCTCGGAGTCGAGCGGGCTGATCTCGCGCGGACCGCCGTCCGCGAGGTCGTCGAACCAGTCGAGGACCTCCTCGATGAGCCCTGGACGCCCCGGATCGACCTGCATCCGCAGATCGTCGGGGAACTGCGCCCACCCCCAGGCGACGACGTGCCCGCCGGACTCCCACAGCGCGATCGGCCAGTCGGCGTCCTCGACCGGGAACATGAACCGCCCCCAGGCCAGATCGCCGACATGGTGCGGACTCGCCCGCGACCAGACCCGCTGCGTCAGCCCCTGCATGGCCCGCAGATCCTGCGGGCCCTCGTATCGGCGCAGGGTGACCGTCATGTCACCTCATCCTTCAAGGCGGCCGGTCGGAGTCCGGACGCGGTGGCGGCGATCTCGCGGATCACTCCGGGTGGGCGACCGCGTCCTTCTGGAGTTCGGCGGCGGCCAGGAGGCTCAGGGTGGGCTCGGCCTTGCGGAGGGCCTTCACCGCGGCGACCGAGGCGAGGTCGCCGGTGAAACCGGTGGAGGCCAGGCGGGCGCGGACCCAGCGGGCTCGGACCTGGGCGTCGGTCTGGGCGGCGACGTTCTCGGCGAGTGCCACGGCGCGCTCCAGTCCGGGGCGGTCCTGCGCCGAGGCGTCGGCCAGCGCCGTCCGCAGCGCCGCCACGATCACCTCGGCGTCCCGCAGCGGTAGGACGAAGGTGTGCTCGGTGTTCGGTTCCGTTGTGAAGCGCATGACGATCATGATGTCCGTCGCTTTCCCCGGCTGGCAAGCCTGTCAGGGCTTGGCGTCCTATGCGCAGAAGGCACTCGAACGGCTCAGCGGGGGGCTGGGCCGTGGATGAGCCTGGTCAGCGGAGGGAAGGCCGCGGCCAGGCGGTCGGCCCAGGAGAGGGGGACGCGGAGGGCGAGGAGGGCGGGGACCCACCAGGGGGCGTGGACGGAGCGGGAGCGGCGGCGGACGCCTGTGACGATGGCTCGGGCGGCGCGGGACGGGGCGATGGGGGCGCCGATGACCTTGGGCATCTTGGCGCTGCCGTCGGCGAGGTCGGGACGGGTGATGAGGCCGCGGACCAGCGGGGTGTCGACGGCGCCGAAGTAGGCGAGGCCGACGGAGGTGCCCGTCCGCGCGAGCTCGATGCGCAGGGCGCGGCCGAAGGACTCGACCGCGGCCTTGGTCGCGCCGTAGGCAGCGAGGGTGGGGCAGGGTATGGCGGCGGCCAGCGAACAGGTCAGGAGGATGTGGCCGCGCCGTTCCATGACGTGCGGCAGCGCCGCGCGGACCGTGCGCCAGACGCCCAGGAGGTTGATCTCCACGACGCGTTCGAACGCCTCGGGCTCGATCGCGGCGACGGTGGCGCGAGGACCGCTGATGCCGGCGTTGGCGATCAGGACGTCGATGCCGCCGAACCGGTCGATGATCCGCCGCATCACCTCGGCCAAGGACGCCGGGTCGGTCACGTCCACCTCGTAGGGCTCCGCCCGGTCGCCGAGTTCCGCGGCCAGCGCGGCGAGCCGTGTGGAGTCGCGGTCCAGCAGGGCCACCGAGGCGCCTTCCCGGACCAGCCGCCGCGCGGTCTCGCCGCCGATACCGCCGGACGCGCCGGTGAGCACCACCACTGGGGATGTCGTCATGGCCCGGGAGCGTACCGATGTCCATCGGTGATTGAAACGGTGATTGACCGGAGCTGGCCGTTCGGCGTTCGACCCGACTCGACCGCATCGGAGCCGTGCGGTGGTTGACGGAGCGGGGACCTGGAGTTAGGTTTGTCGCACAAACTAGTCTGGGGGTGCTCGATGGAGCGACGGAACCTGGAGTCGGCGGCGGCGAACTACTCCTATCTGAGGGGGCTGCACTCGATCCCGGTCGGCGTGCTGTTCGTCCTGTCCGCGCTGGGAAACCTGGAGTGGGGGCCGCTGGGCCGCGTCTGGGTGTTCCCGGCGGGGGTGGCCCTGGCGGCGACGGCCTATCTGGGCATCAGCCGGTTCTACCGGCAGAACTACGGACGGGTCTCACCGTCCGCCCGCGCACAGGTGCGCGCCGGCGTCGCCGGTGCCGCCGTGGGGGTGATCGTGGTCGGCGCGGTGCTGCTGGACTGGAACCTCGACCTGCCGGTGAGCCTCACCGCGATAGCGTTCGCGCTGGTCCTGCTGGCGCACTACGCCGTCGGGATGGGGCTGCGGCCGCACCACAAGGTGGTCTGCGCTGCGCTCGGGGTGGCCGGGGCCCTGCCGTTCTGGGGCGACGCCGACCATCGGATCAACCTCGGGCTGCTGCTCGCCGGCGTGGCGATCGCGGTGAGCGGGATCTTCGATCATGCCGCGCTGCGGCGCGAGTTCGGTCCCGCCGGGGGGCTGGACCGTGGGTGACGACGACGATCTGGTGCTGGACCGGCTGATCCACGAACCCGGCCGACTGGCGATCCTGACCGTGCTCTCCTCGGTGCAGGACGCCGACTTCATCTTCCTGCAGCGCGCGACACGGCTGACGAAGGGAAACCTGTCCAGCCACCTGAGCAGGCTGGAGGAAGCCGGCCTGGTGACGATCGAGAAGCGATTCGTGCGCAAGAAGCCCAACACGAACCTCGCGCTGACCGCGCTCGGCCGTGAACGCATCGCCCGGCATTGGGAACAACTGGACCGGCTCCGCGACACCACCCGATTCACCCGGGAACCCGCCGAGGACTGAGGCACCGGCCTGGAGCGCGCACGGGAGCGTCAGGTCGTCGTGACGGGGAGGGCGCGGGGGCGGTAGGTGAGGCCGTCGGTCCAGGGGATGTCTTCGGGGGGGACGGCCAGGTGGAGGGTGGGGCGATGGAGGGCCAGGGCGCGGAAGGCCTCGGTGAGTTCGATGCGGGCCAGGGCGGCGGCGAGGCAGCGGTGGTTGCCGTAGCCGAAGGCCACGTGCGGGTGCGGCGGGTGGTCGGCGAAGCGGCGCAGGTCGAAGGAGGCCGGGTCGGGGAAGGCGGCCGGGTCGTGGTTGGCGGCGTTGAGGTCCGGCATGACGACCGTGCCCGCGGGGAGGGGGGCGCTGGGGAAGTCGGTGTCGCGGGTGACGCGGCGCATGAAGGCGCTGGCCGGAGGGCCGTCGTAGCGGAGGATCTCCTCGACGGCGGTCTGGGCGAGGGACGGGTCGGCCACGAGGTCCGCCCACTGGGCCGGGTGGACGAGGAGGCGGAAGGCGCCGCGGGCGATCATCGAGGTGGTGGTCTCGTGGCCCGCGGTGATGAGGGAGAAGACGGTGTTGACGAGTTCGCCCTCGGTCAGCCGGTCACCCTCGTCCCTGGCCGCGATGAGGTGGTCGATGAGGTCCTTGCCCGGCGCCGCGCGGTGCTCGGCGACGAGTTCGGCCGCGTAGGCCATGAACTCGGTGTAGCCGCGGTGGCGGTCCTGCTCGTTGAGGTTCGAGGTGCTGAGGAACATGTCGGTCCAGGTGCGGAACTGGCCGTACATCTCGATCGGGACGCCGAGCAGCGCGCAGATCACGAGCCCGGGCAGCTGTACCGCGTACGCCTCGACCAGGTCGAACTCCGGGTCCAGCCCGTCGAGGAGGTCGTCGGCTATCTTCGCGACGCGCTCGCGCCACGGCTCGACGGCCCGCGGGGTGAAGGTGCCCTGGAGGATCCGCCGGAAGCGGGTGTGCTCGGGCGGGTCCTGGTTGACGAGTGAGTCGGGGTCGTCGTCGATGCCGATGCCGGTGACGAACCTGGGCAGTCCGGGCAGGCGCAGGTTGCGGCTGCACGCGGGCGAGGCCAGCAGTGCCCGGACGTCCTCGTAGCGGACGGCCAGCGGCACCCGGTCGCCGCTCGGCATCGCGGCGGGTGCGAGCGGTCCGTGCTCCCGGCGCCGGTCCCACTCCGGCGGCGGGGTCCCCAGCGGCCCGGGCACGATTCTCGGCCAGTCCCGCTCGGCGTCGAACACTTCGGTCATCGCAGCGCCTCCCGTAGTGAAACCACCCTCACGGAACGTACGAAAACGCGGCGCGACGGTCAACGGCCATGGTCGGCCGGGGTCGGCGCGGAGGAGAGCCGGGCGCGGAACGAGCCGGGTAAAGGTCTGCCCTGGGGGAGTTCGCCGATGCGGGCGGCCGGTGACGATGAAGGTATGCCGCGAGATGACGGGGTAGTGCCGGGACAGCCCTGCTGGGTGGAGCTCGCCGCCGGGGATCCCGGTGAGGCGGCGAGCTTCTACGGCGAGCTCTTCGGGTGGCGGATGGAGTACGAGGAGTTCGAGGGCTACGGCCGCTTCATGCATGAGGGCAAGAGCGCGGCCGGCCTCTGGCCTGAGGCGACGTCGGGCGCCGCGGCGAACTGGACCGTCTACTTCACCGTCGAGGACGTCCGGACGAGCGCGGACCTGGTGCGGGAGGCGGGCGGGCAGATCGTCGTGGAGCCGCGGTCGCTGAACGGGCATGGCACGCTCGCGGGCTGCCTCGACCCCGAGGACGTCTTCTTCATGCTGTGGAAGCCGGAGGACTGGGGCTGCACGCAGGCGGCCGGACGCCCCGGCTACTGGTCGTGGACCGAGCTGCTCACCCGGGACCCCGAACGGGCGCAGGGCTTCTACCCGCGCGTCTTCGGCTGGGGCCGGGTCCGGGAGAGCGACCGGGTGCACTGGACGGTCGGCGGACGGGTCGTCGCGAGCATGAAGCCGATCCCGCCGGAGACCGGCGCCGAGACCCTGTCGGCCTGGCTCGTGCATTTCGCGGTCGCCGACGTGCGGGAGGCGGCGGACCGCGCCGAGGCGCTGGGCGCGGTCCGCATCAAGGAGCTCGACGACCCGCTCTACGGACTGGCGATCACCCTCGCCGACCCGCAGGACGCCCAGTTCGTCCTGATCCCGGTCCCCCCGCCGGAGACCGCCGGCCGTTTTCCCATCGCCGCCCGCTGAGCTGGGACGGGCGCCCGATCTGCCCGTGCCGGGGTTCAGCGGGCGCGGATGAGGAGGGGCTGGGCGACCTCGGCGAGGAGGCCCTTGGGGTCGCGGAGGGTGGCTTCGGCGAGGCCGAGGCCGTCGTCGGAGAGGTGGGTGCGGCATTCCATGTGGACCCATTCGCCGGTCGGGGGGCGCAGGAGGGTGGCGGTCATGGTGGGCGGGATGGAGAGCCAGCGGTCGGGCGGGAGCGTCAGGGACAGGCCGTTGGCGGAGTCGGCGACGATGAGGGCGCGGGCGAGGCCGGTGAGGTCCTGCCCGGCGACGAGGGGGACGCGGACGCGGGTCCAGACGCCGGTGGTGCCGGGCGCGTCGGACTCGGTGAAGCGCCACTCGATGGCCTGGCCGTAGCCGAAGTCGGAGGAGGCGACGGTCTGGGGGCGGTCCGGGGCGGACGGGACCGGGGGAGGGGGAGCGGAGGGGGTCTCCACGGGAGGGGTGGGACCGGTGGCGATGTACCAGGCGCGGGCGGTGACGGCGGCGCGCCCGTCGATGACGAGGTCGGCCTGGGCGAGCCGGACGAGCCGCCCCGGCCGGAGCTCCGTCACCGCGACCCGTGCGGGCCGGCGCGGGATCGGCCCGAGGAAGTCGACGCTGATCCGGGCCATCCGCGTGCCCGCCGCCGCGGACCCGTCGAGGACGTGCGCGAGCAGCGCGGTCGGCGGCCCGCCGTGCTGCGCGTCGGGATCCCACAGGCTCTGCGTCGCCCTCGTGGGCTCGAATCCGCCATCGTCGGCGGGCAGGTAGAAGGCCTCGGGGAGCACGCTCATGCGCCGATCCTCCCAGCCCGCGCCCCGCTCCCGGAGGCCGCCCCCGGTGACGCTGAGGGGGCGATGCCGCTCGCTCCCGGCGTGGCCCGAAGCCCGGACCAGGGGTGGCGCAGCGGGCCCAGACCCATTTGCCGGCCGGGGGCGTCGGCCGGTGGCCGCAGGCGGTGGCGAGGGCCTGGACGAGGCGCAGACCCCAGCCTCCGCCGTGGTCCCGGCCCTCGGGACGGGTGGCGTCGAGGGCGTCCAGGGTGAGCGGGGCGGCGTGGCGGGAGCCGGGCAGGCGGGGGCTGGGGTCCCAGACCTGGAGGAACGCGCCGCCGGACTCGCGGGTGAGGTGGAGCCGCAGCTGCTCACCGGGAGCGGCTTCTGCGGCATTGGTAAGGATTTCGGATGAGACGAGAAGAACATCGTCCAGAATGCCCTCTAGGCCCCATTTGTTGAGCCTTTGGGAAATGAGGGTCCGGGCGAGCCCGGGGGCGGCGGGAGAGGCGAGGGTGGGCAGAGCGAGATCGTCGTGGCGCATGGTCCGATTCCGGTGTCGTCGCAGGTGGTCGGCGGTGTAGAACTGCGTTGACGATGGCAGGAGCCCGGTCCCCGGCCGGATGTTCTGCGCGAACGCGATACAACGGAGGCGTTGATGCCGGTCGTCCGCGAACCCCTCGACCCCCGCATTTCCCTATGGCACTGGCTTGCCTTCCAGCTCCGCCACCTACGCGAGAAGAACGAGCTCACCCTGGCCCAGGTGGGCACCCTCATCGGCGTGGCCCGCTCCACGGTCTCCAACATCGAGGCCGCCCGCCTGCGCATCGACGACCGCCAGGCCTTCCTGTTGGACCAGCACTTCCGCACGGGCTTTCTGCTCCAACTCCTCCTGCACTACGCCCGCCACGGCCACGATCCGGAGTGGATGAAGCAGTTCATCCGATACGAGTGCGAGGCGCAGGTCATCAAGGCGTACGCGGGAAACGTCATCCCCATCCCGTTTCAGACCGAGGGCTACATACGCGGGCTGTTGGGCGAAAGCCTGCGGGGCCCGGAGGGCGTCGAGGCAGAAGTCGAGCGCCGCCTGATGGCGCAGGCGACCACGCTCGACCGGGAGGACGCGCCCTGGGTCTGGGTCCTCATCGACGAGGCGGCCATCGAGATCCCGGCCGGAGAAGGGAAGGTCATGGTCGAGCAGTTGACCCATCTGCTCAAGGTCAATCGGGGGACGAAGACCTCGGTGCGCATAGTCCCCAAGTCGGCGGGGCATCATGCGGGCGCAGACGGGAGATTCCGCATCCTCAGCTGGAGTCGCGAGATATCGCTTATGCCGGTGCGAAGAACGGTGGACGGCTCATCGAGGAACCCTCCGAATCCCGCCAGCTCGGCACAGATTTCGACCGAATCGGCAGGATCGCCCTGTCGCAGGACGAGACCAACGCCCGGATCTGTCACCAATTGGAGGTCTTCTCATCATGAACGCGACGTGGCGCAAGAGTTCTTACAGCGGAGGCGTCGACGACGATTTGTGCGTGGAACTGGCCCCCTTCCCCTCGGCCGTCGCCGTCCGGGACTCCAAGAACCCGCACCTCGGTCACCTGACCCTGTCCCCCCGCCACTTCACCCACCTGCTCACCGGCATCAAGCACCACGACGCCCAGCCCTGACCGCATCCGGACCGCGGAGAACGAATTGACGATTCACCGCGTCCGAGTGCCGCACCGAAGTGCACAGTGGACCGTGAAAGCCTCCCTGGAAGGTGATCAGCCTGCCTCGCCCTGATCTGAACGCGTTGTTTCGGACGAACAACCGCGCGCTCACACCGGTCGACGTGTTCGCCAACCGGATCGAGGAATGGGAGGCGGTCCGCCGAAGCCTCGCCGCCGTCGTCGCACAGAGACGTGCCGCGGACTTCGACGTTGAGGACGTGCAGCACCCTCGCCACAACGTCCTGGCCCTGTACGGCGTCGGCGGAATCGGGAAGTCCACCCTTTCCCAGCGGATCGCTGAGCGCCTGTCCGGTGCCCCAGGTCCGGAGCACTGGACGGCCCTGGACGAACGGTTCGGCCGCGTCCTGCCGGTCCGGATCGACCTGTCCCACCAGGCGGGTGCGGGCTTCGAATCGGTGATGCTGGCCGTCCGGCTCGCCCTGGCCGAGATCGGGCGCCCGCTGGCCGCGTTCGACCTGGCGCTCGCCCGGTACTGGGAGCACCGCCATCCGGGTGAGCCCTTGGAGGACTACCTTCGGAGCCACACCTTCCTGAACCGGTACGACCGGGGAGGCAATCTCCGCGAGCAGATGGCGTCGACGGTCGGGGAGTTGGCCCAGCTCGTCGGGATCCCCGGCGCGGCCCTGGCGGGCCGGGCTCTGCACGCCGCCGTCCGGTCTCTGCGTGAGCGAGGCCGCAACGCCCGGGCGCTCTCCGGCTGCCGCCGGCTGCCCGACATCCTGGAGGCCGAGCCGACCGAGGAGACCCTCGCCTACGCCGCGCACCTCCTGGCGTGGGACCTCGCCCAGATCCCGGCCGCGGATTCCGTGACGCCGGTGGTGCTGCTCGACACGTTCGAGGACGTCGGTGACAGGGTGCACCGTGACTTGGAACGGCTGATCCAGCGCATGGTCTGGCTCATGCCGAACGTCCTGTTCATCGTCACCGGCCGCAACCGGTTGCGCTGGGACGACCAAGGCCTGGAAGGGCAGCTGGACTGGGTCGGGCCCGAGTGCTGGCCGAACCTGGTGCCCGGGGCGACCGCCGATCCGCGGCAGTATCGGGTCGGCTATCTGTCCCCGCAGGACGGCGAGGACTACCTGAGCAGGCGCCTGGTCGTCGATGAGCGGGCGCTCATCGGCGAGGAGATCCGGCGGGTCCTGGTGCGCCGCTCGGGCGGCCTGCCGCTCTACCTCGACCTGGCGGTGATGCGCTTCCTGGATCTGCACGAGCGGACGGGGAATGCTCCAGCCGTGGACGAGTTCGATGCCGAGTTTCCCGCCCTGCTGGCCAGGATCTTCCGCGACCTTTCCGATGAGGAACGCGACGTGCTGCGAGCCGTCAGCCTCTTCGATTCCTTCTCGGTCGACCTCGCCGCCGCGGCGGCCGGGCTGGACCGGGACTCGGCGGTCCTGCGGCTGACCGACCGCCCGTTCGTCGAGACCGCGCCAGGGGCGGTCTGGCCCTACCACCTGCACGAACTGGTGCGGACGGCGGTGCGCAGCGCCGACACGTCGAGCGAGGACCGCTGGAGCGAACGCGACTGGCGGCGCGCCGCCCAGCGCGCGTTCGACGCGCTCGGCGCGGAGTTCGAGCGGGGCGGGCGTGAGCCGAGCCGACGGGTGCTGCTCGGATGCCTGCGCCAGGGTCTGAGCCTGGCCCGCGACCACGACCTGGACCTCGGCTGGCTCGCCGACGCCGCCTATGCCTACGTCCAGGACTTCGTCTGGGAGCCGATCGAGTCAGGCTCTTCCACGAACCTCGACGCCCCGGCGACGGCCCTCGCCGCGTCCCTCTCGGCGATCGCCCAACGGCAGCGGCAGCACCGGAGTCTCACCGCTGAACGGCTGCGCGAGGTCCTCGCGGCAGGGACGCTTCCTGCCGGCCTGAGGGAACTGCCCATCTATTTCCTCGCCGAATGCGAGCGCGACCTCGGCAACCTCACGGTGTCTCTGGAGGGAATGCGCGCGGTGGCCGACGGCGGCGGACGGCTCGCCCCGGATGCGGCCCGCGGAATCCTCCATCTGACCCGGCGCCTCGGGCACTTTCCCGAGGCGATAGCCGCCGCGGAAGGACTCGGCGCCGAAGGGAAGAAGGAACGCACGGTCGGCGAGATCCTGTGGACCCAAGGCTCGATAGGCCCCGCCTGCGCCTCGTTCGCCCAGGCTCGCGACCTCGCCGTCGATAGGCGGCAGCACGGGGAGGCCGCCTTGTGCCAGGCATACCTGGCGTTCTCCGCGGCCTTCGCCGACCGGGCTCGGGCCATCGAGCAGATCGACCGGGCCGACCACATGCTGCGCGGCAGCCAGGCCCGCTTCGCCGAGCTCCAGGTCACGAACGCCCGCCTGCTCGCCGACGCCGGTCATGGGTCCGACCTGCTCGACCGGGCGACCGAGGCCGCGACCCTCGCGTCGCACAACGGGCTGTCGTCCTGCGTCGCCTACGCCAAGTTCGCCCTGTGCTTCCACGCGGCCGTCATCGGCGCGCCGGACCTTCTGCGGACCGGCCGCGAGTGGCTCGGGGAGTCGGTGCGCGGCGCGGAGTTCGCCTACCTGGTGGAACTCACCTACTTCATGACCGGCGAGCAGGCCCCCGCCGACCTGCCCCGAGCCCGTTGGATCGACGGCACTGAGGCGACACGCGCTCGCTGGACGGGACTCGTTCTCGACAGACGCCGCGAAATCAGCGGCCGCAGGGGAGAATGATCAAGGTGGCCACTTATACGACCGTCGCGGACCTCGACCTCGCGGGGATCTCCGCGCTCTACTCCTTGACCGGCCTGGCACTGGAGCCCCTCGCGGGCGGCGCCGCCAACTCCAGCTTCCGGGCCACCTCCGATCAGGGCACCCACGTCCTGACGATCCTAGACAACCACGACCACGCCAGCGCGCTCCGCCTGGCCGAGCACACCGAGGCCCTGTTCTCCCTCGGGCTGCCCACGGTCGAGATCGTGCGCAACGCCGCCGGTGATTCGGTCTCCCTGCTCGACGGCAAGCCGATCCTGCTCAAGAGCTGGATCCCCGGCCGCTCCGTGGATGAACTACCGCCCGACCTCCTGCCCGCCGCAGGAGCGCTCCTGGCCCGGCTCCACATGTTGCCGACCGACAGGGTTCCCCAACTCCCGGCCGGTACCCGTCGCCTGTCGCCCGCGCACGAGGCGGCCATCGTCGACTTTCCAGACCGCGAGTTCGCCGCCTGGCTGACCGCCCGGCTGGCGGCAGTCCGGGACCGAGAAGCGGGCCTGCCGCCCCGCGCCCAGGTCATCAGCCACGGCGACGTCTTCACCGACAATCTCGTCGTCCGCCCGACGGGTGACCTTGCCCTCCTGGACTGGGAGACCGTCTCACTCGACAGCGACCTCCTGGACCTGGGCATGACCCTGCTCGGCCTGGCCAATGCCGGCGGCCGACTCGATGCCGGCCGCGCCGCTCTGATCGTCGACGGTTACACGAAGACCCGACCGCTGACCCCGGCGGACCTTGCCGCCCTGCCCGACCACACCGAGCATGCGGCCCTCATCATCGCCTTCCACCGGTATCACCGGCACAACATCCGCTTCCCCAACCCCGCCAAGGCCGTCATCCATCGCGAGATGATCGCCTTCGTGGATTCCCTCGAAGGTGCCGGTCGGTGAGATGGGCGGTCAGGAGTGGGAGGGGCGGGGGCTGGGGCCGGTGGAGGGGCCCAGGTGGCGGTGGGGGGCGTAGGGGTCGATGTTCATTTTTTGGAGTTGGGTGGTGATGTGGGTGAGGAAGTGGTCGAAGGTCGGGATGTGGGGGTTGGCGCGGATGACGGCGGCGATGGCGGTGACGCGGCCTTGGGAGAAGCTGAGGGTCTGGAGTGGGCCGGGGGTGGTCGACGGGTCTTCGGCCCAGGCGATGCCGGGGGCGACGGGGGAGTAGAACGGGCCGAACGTGTCGAGTCCGGTGCCGGGCGGGATCGCCGCGCTGATCGTCGAGACGAGAGCGGCGCCCACGTGGTCTTCGCCGTCCCCGGAGTCGTGCGGGGCGTAGTAGACGACGATCTTGTCGAACTTGATGGGCTCGTTCAGGTCGGCGCTCGCGAGGAAGACCTTGTACAGGGTGAGCCAGGGCGATACTTCGGAGCTTCCGAACAGCCGGCTGAGCGCGGTCGCGACCTCGAGCGCGATCTGCTGGGACCGGACGTTGACGATGATCCGGCGCAGTGCGCCGGACAGACCCGGGGAACTCCGCTTGTTGGCGACCCGGATGTAGTCGCCGACGGACAGGGCCTCGGTGAGGGTGGTCGCCCATAGGCGGGGCTTGGCGGGTGGCGGGGAGTTCAGAAGGGCGTCCTGTTCTGGCGTCAGTTCCAGATCCACTTCTTTCTGCAGCTTGAGGAAGAACACGCTGCGCTCGTGCTCCGCCAACTCCTCCCGCCATTTTTCGAGGTCGGTCTCCGCCTTGATGACGAGCTGGGAGGTGACTATCCCCGTCTGCTCCGCGATGCTCAGGAATTCGCCGAACCTTGCGGGGCTGATCGGCTTGGCGGTGTAGAGCGACCTGTCCGCGGTCAACCGGCGGTAGATCGTGCTCGCCTCGTCGCGTCGGGTGCGGAAGCCGTTCTCGTAATAGTGGTCGTAGATCTCTTCCAGGGTGTGCGCGTTGGTCGCGCCGATCATCTCGCGAGCCGTCCGCACCACCCGTTCGGCGGCCTGCTCTTCCCGGGTGGGCAGCGGGATCTGGGGGAGCGCGGAGGGCAGCGGGAGGGGCGCCTCGACGGTGGGCGGGTTCGCCGGGGGCACGATTCTGGTGGGGGTCGGCGGGAGCGGCTTGGGCGGGCGGCGGGTTCCGCCGATGGCGGGCGGTTTCGGCGGGGCGCCGGTGCCGGTGCCGGGTGGGAGCCGGGGGAGTTGCGCGAACGGCGGGAGCGCCGGGAGCAGCGGGAATCGCGGCACGTCGAGGGCGGGATCACCGGGCGGGGCGCCCTCGTTCGCCGGAGCGGGGAGGCGGAGAGGCAGGGGCGCCGGGCCGTCGGGTCGTGTGTTGAGGTTGCGCGGTCTGCTCAGGACGGGTCGGTCCTGCTCGGTGTCGTCGGTCTTCTTGCGGGACTTCTTCCTGCTCTGCGGGAGCATGGATCCTCCTGGGCCGGGTCACGGGATCGGGGTGGGGGCGCTGTCACGTCGGCCCGAGTGGAGCCGGGGCGGTCAGGAGCGGGAGGGCCGGGGGCTGAGGTTCGGCGGGCCGCCGACGTGGCGATGGGGGTTGAAGGGGTCGACGCCCACGGCCCGCATCTCGGCGGCGACGAGCGCGATGAAGTCGTCGGCGGTCGGGACGGACTCGTTGCGCCGGACGACGGCGGCGACGGCACTGATGCGGCTCTGCGAGAAGCTGGAGTCCTGGAGGCCCGGGAAGGTGGACGGATCCTCGGCCCAGGCGATGCCGGGGGCGACCGGGGCGTAGAACGGGCCGAACTCGTCGACCGCCGTGCCGGGCGGTATCGCCGCGCTGATGGCCGACACGAGGATCCCGCCGACGAGGTCCTCGCCGTTCTCGCCGTCCTGCGGGAGGTAGTACACGACGATCTTGTCGAGTTTGATGTCCTCGGTGAGGGGGGCGGTCGAGAGGAAGACCTTGTACTCGCTGATCCAGAGCGCTGTTCCCGGGCGTTCGTACAGCGCGCTGAGAGCCGCCGCGACTGCGAGCGCGGCCTGCTGGGACACCACGTTGACGATGATCCGGCGCACCTTGCCGACCAGGTCGCCGTACCTCGTGGTGAAGTTCCGGTTGAAGACCCGGATGTAGTCGCCGCCGGCGAGGGCGGCTTCGATCGTGTCGACGGGCCGGACGGGCTTCTGCGGTGGCTCCGAATTCAGGTAGGCGAGGTCTTCGGGTGCCAGCGGCTGAAGCAGGTATCTCTTCTCCTCGATCACCGCGATATTGCGATCGTACTCGTCCTTCTTCGCCCGCCACAGCGCCAGGATGTTCTTCGTGTTCTGGACGATCTGGGATTCGACCTCTCCGGTCGTCTCCACTGCTCGCCGGAATTCTTCGAACCCGGCGTAGTCGATCGGTGTCGCGGTGTACGACGAACTGCCCGTGGTGAACCGGTCGTAGATGGCGTTGAAGTGGTTCTTCCGCTCGGCTTCGTTCGCGTCGTCGACCTGATTGCGTGTGCCGTTCGTGTAGTAGAACGCATAGATCTGCTGCAGGGCGGCCACGGTGGCCGCGATCCGCGTTCCCCGTCGCGCGGGCTCGCGCCGCTCCTGCTCGGCGGCCCGCTCTTCGGGTGCGGGCATCGGGATCTGCGGCGCCGTATCGCGCGTCACGGGTGATCTCGCGAGGAGGCGGGCGCGCGGGGCCGCGTCGGCGGTCGGCGGCGCGAGGGCGGGCGGGTTCACCGGAGGCGCGGTCGTGGGCGGGTCGGCCGGGGGCGGAAGGGCGGGCGGGAGCCCGGGGACGTCGCGTACGAGCCGGGCTCTCCTGATGGCGGGCGGACCCGCGACGTCCTGCGGCCCGTCGGGGACGGGTTCACCCGGCGGGGTGCCGTCATCCGCCGGAGCGGGGGGCCGGAGCGGCAGGGGCGCCGGGCCGTCGGGTCGTGTGTTGAGGTTGCGCGGCCTGCTCAGGACGGGTCGGTCCAGCTCGGTGCCGTCGGTCTTCTTGCGGGACTTCTTCCTGCTCTGCGGGAGCATGGATCCTCCTGGGCCGGGTCGGTCGGTGCGGGGTCAGCGGGCTCCGGCCCGGTAGGTGAGGATGAGGCCGAGTCCGGCGAGGACGGTCCTGTCGCCTTCGACGACCAGCCTCCAGGTTCCGGCCGCGCCGCCGGGGGTGCCGAGCAGCCGGCCGTCGTCGAGGGGCAGGCGCCGGTCGCCGCCGACGAGGAACCGGGCCTCGCCCTGGTAGGCGTAGGAGTACCGGGCGCAGACGCCGGTGATCCGGCGGCCGACGATGCCGGGCAGGAGGTCCTCGGTGATCGGCAGGAGCAGTTCGGCCGAGTCGCCGGACAGGAAGGCGTTCCACGCCTCGGGGAAGGCCGTCGCGACGTCGACGTAGGCGGCCGACGGGTACGGCTTGAGCATGCCCTTGACCGCCGTGGCGAAGGACTCGCCGCCCTGTTCGGCCGTGTACTTGACGGTGACCGTGACGTCGAGCAGCCCGTAGGGGGCCTGCGGTGCTTCGAGCCGCCACCGGGACACCGCTCCGGTGCCCTCGAACGGCACGTACCGGTCGTCGTCGTAGCGCAGCTCGAACAGGCCGTTGTTGTCGCGTCCCTCCTCGAGGTCGGACAGCGCGATCTGCCGGCTCGGGCGCCAGTCGCCGCGCAGCGTCTCCGGCGGGGAGCCCTTCGGATCGAGCAGGTACCTGACGGCCTTCGCGTCGGGCTCCAGCACGGTCTTGGCGTCGAGCTGGGTGAGGGTCGCGTTGACCCCGACGGGCCCGTCCGCGGTCTCGAAGGTGACGCTGAGGGTCCTGATCCGGCGGCGGTAGTGGCCCGGGAAGTCGCGGTCGAAGAGCGACTCGTCGAGCGCGAACTCGCAGCGGCCCTCGTCGAGCAGGGCCAGCAGGGCGAGCGGGTCGAGCCGGAACAGGGACACCCGCTTGGTGATCTCCAGCCCGCGGGCGTCGCCGCTGAAGTGCGCCTGGCCGAGCCGCTCCAGGTCGAGGGAGAGGGCCTCGGCGGCGAGCAGCCCGGCCCGCCTGCCGTCCCAGTACGTCGGCTGGATGTGGGCGGGGCCGGTCGCGCCGTGCTCGAACCGGTGGGCCCGTTCGGCCTCCACCGCCATCTCGTACGCCAGGTGGTAGGTCTGGAAGTACAGGCCGGACAGCCGCCCGGCCATCCAGCCGTAGAGCTGGGCGCCGGTGAACTTGCCGGTGAGGAACGCGCCGACCTCGCCGGTGTGCGCGGCCTCACGCTCGTTGATCTCCAGTTCGCGCAGCGCGACGGCGACCTGGTGCTCGGCTCCCCTGACCTGGTGGCCGAGCTGCTCGACGTCGGCGCGGGAGACGGCGAGCTGGAGGCGCCACTCCTCGAGCTGCCGCTCCTGGTCGGCGCGGACGCCGAGCAGCTCGCCGAGGAGGCCGAACGCCTCACCGAACGACTCGGCGACCTCGGAGCCGATGTGGAGGGCGTCGCCGACCTGGTCGCCGCCGACGGACACGCCCATGATGAACGGGCCGATCAGCGACTGCGGCACGCCCGCGGCGATGGCCGCGCCGACCTTGAGGCCGCCCGAGGCGAAGTGGGAGGCGACCCCCAGCGACATCGTCGCGATCTGGGCCTGCTGGAGCGGTGACAGGCCGTCGGCGATGATCTTCTCGTAGTGGGCGACGCGGCCGGCCGCGCCGGCGAACGCGGCCTCGGCCTCGCGCAGGCCCGCGCGGGCGATCTCGACCTGGTGCGCCCTGACGTCGCGGGTCAGCGCCAGGATCGCGGCCTCCTGCCGGTTGTGCAGCAGTGCCAGCTCCTCGGCGTCGCGGCGCTCGAACACGCCGAGCAGATCCCCGGCGAGCTGCCTGAGCCGGTCGGCGAGGTCGGTGGCACGCCGGTGCAGGAACGGGAACTTGTAGGCCGGAACCGGCGCCTGAGCCGACTCGGCGACCTGCTCGACCGAAGCTCCCCGCGCGACGCCGCGCACGAGCGCCATGACGTCGGCGGGCGGTTCGAACAGCGGCACGGGACGGCTCACGCCGAGGATGTCGAGCGAGGCGCGGATCTTGCGGAGCCGGTCCTCGACCCGCGTCCGGTAGTCGAGGAGCGCCGCGTTGCCCGGCACGTGGAAGTACGGGTTCGCGACGCCCGCGTGGATCGCGCCGGACCCTTCGAGGAGCGCGCCCTGCGCGGTGAGATGGCCGACCGGGGCCGAACCGTCCCCGTCGAGCGCGTCGTAGGTCGACGCCGCGGAGAGCGCGCGCGGGCCGCGGTCGAAGGGGAGGTCTCCGAGCAGGTCGTAGGCGAACACGTACAGCATGCGCGCTTCGTCGATGCTCTCGGCGGTGTACTGCCGGAAGAGCAGGTCGCCCCAGTCGAGCAGGTTGTCGATGTAGGCCATGACGGTCGAGCGCCGGTAGGAGGACGGGCGGAGCGCGGCGATCGCGTGCGGGTCGAACGGGTCGTCGAGGTAGGTCCGCAGGAGGGCGTCGCGGTCGCCCATGAGCCGGTACCGGCGGCGCAGGCCGCCGATGATCTCCACGCGTTCCCGCAGCCGCCGCCCGGTCTCCGCAGCCGGGAGCGCGTCGAGGGCCGCCCGCACCTGGTCGAGCCCGCGGTCGGCGAGCCCCGCGAGGTAGGCGTCCTCGGCGGCGGTGAGGTCGCGGGCCTGGAGGAACGCCGGCGCGAGCGCGGCGACGGCGTCCAGGACCGGGGTGAGCCGGGCCTCTGCGGTCCGGGAGCCGAGCTCGCGCAGGTCGTCCCGGCAGCCGGCGACGAGGGCGGGGACATCGGCGGCGAGGAACGGCAGGAACCGCCAGTGCCGCCCCCGCTCGGTCGGGTCGAAGACGTGCGAGTACCAGCGCCGGGCCTCGTCGAACCGCTGGGCGGAGTTCAGCGCCTGCGCGATGAGCAGCGGCGCGTGGAAGAAGATCTCCCAGTAGTAGACGCCGTTGGCGCTGTCGAAGTCGAGATGCGAGCCGACGGGGACGCCCGCGGCGGCGACCTCGGGCCTGACCCGGACGGTGGTGGCGTCGGACTCTGCGGCGCTGAACCGCGGCAGCTCGTCGAGCTCCTGTGTGGAGGGGTCGAGGAGCGCGCCGACGCCGCCGGTGAGCAGGCGCCGGTTCAGCTCGGCCGCGGTGCTGGACGTGAGCCGGATGATCTCGGTGGGCAGCGTGGCGATCTCGTAGGGCCGCGGGACGTCCTCGGTCCTGGGGTAGGCGGCGTAGTTCGCGCCGAGGAAGAAGTACAGCGTGGTCTCGCCGTCGAGGACACCGTCGAGTGCCTGCGGGAAGCCCGCGGGCAGGCAGCGCCAGTTCTCGCCGATCGGCTGAAGGTCGAGGACCGCGTCCGGCTCCTGACCGTCCTGGAGCCTGCCGTAGCGGCCGCCGCTGAAAACGTACCTGACGCCGTCGCGCTGGAACACGGCGTCCACCGGCTGACCGGGCTTCCTGGGGTATCCGGCGTCGACGTGGTCGGGGATCGCGCCGCCGTCCAGGGTGTACCTGACGTACTCGCCGGAGCCGATGAGGAACAGCTTCCCGTCGGCCACGTACGCGGCCTCCACGGCACCGGTCCTGCTGAGCGCGGTCGGGACCCGGCCGAGGCCGCGGCTGGAGCGCGGGGGTTCGGTGGCCCCGGCCGTCTCGACCGTGTAGGTGCCCTGCGCGTTGTCGAACGCGTACACGGTGGTGCCGAGGGTGAAGGACGGCCCGGCGTGGCCCGTCTCGGGGACGCCGTCGGGGTTCCTGGTGAGCGGCTTGGGGTAGCCGCGCTCGGGCGTGTTGTCGGGCATCAGCCTGACGTACCGGTCGCCGAAGACGAGATGGGTGCGCCCGCCCCGGACGACGACGGCGTCGAGCCCGGTCCGGCCGGACACGCCCCAGGCGGTGATCGGGTGGATCGTGCCGAGCGCCCCGGACACCGCGAAGCCGTCCCTGGCGCGGGAGTGGAAGATCTCGATGCCGGACGGCAGGGAGAAGGCCGCGTCGACCTTCGGCCAGCGCGGCAGGTCCTCGGTGTTGTCCTCGATCCGCTTCGGATAGCCGGGGTCGAGCCGCCCGAAGCCGCTCCTCGGATGGCGGTAGTACTCCTCGCCGGAGAACAGGAAGACGTGGTCGCCGCGGACGAGCACGGCGTCGACCGTTCCGGTCCGGCCGAGCGCGGTCGCGACGAGCCCGAACCGCTCCCCGGTCGGCCTGCGCACCTG
The DNA here is from genome assembly GCF_003751225.1 of Actinocorallia herbida. NCBI lineage: Bacteria > Bacillati > Actinomycetota > Actinomycetes > Streptosporangiales > Thermomonosporaceae > Actinocorallia > Actinocorallia herbida. Next base: position 5,104,007 of record NZ_RJKE01000001.1, on the reverse strand, counting down.
CTGGGACGCGAGCTTGCCGGGCGGCACCGCGACGTACCTGCCGCCGGCGTTGTCGAAGAAGTACGCCGTGCCGTCGGGGAGCCGGAAGGCGGCGTCGACGCGCTCCCAGGTGGTCGGGAGCCGGTCCTCGTTGCCCTTGAGCGGCAGGACGGGCGGGGCGTCGACGGGCCCGGCTACGGGCCGGCACAGGAAGCTGCCGCCCTTGTGGTCGACGCTCGACCAGGGGCCGTCGGTGGTGTCGGCGGGCGCGTTGAACCGGACGACCTGGGCGGGGTCGATCGGGGTCGCGCCGGGCTCGTCGAAGATCCTCGACAGGTCGGCGGCGCGGGCGGGCGGGGTCGTGCCCGCCGCGGGCATGCCGTACAGCTCGGGCGTGAGGGTGAACGCCGACGTCACGGCGGTGCCGCCCACGGCATAGGAGCACTGGACGACGATCGCGTCGTGGTCGGAGACGCCGGGGACGGTCCTGGAGGCCTGGACGTAGAGGCTCACCCCGGTGATCGGCCCGTTGCGGAGCCGGTCGGCGGCGAGCACCTGGGCGGGCACCCACTCCCCGTTGAGGTTGCGGAACGAGTAGAGGATCCTGACCCGGTACCGGGGCGGCGGCGCGGTGACCTTCTGCCCGGCCGCCTGGGGCGTCGTCACGATCGTGGTCTTGGCGAGGTCGTCCTCCGGGACCGCCTCGACGACGGGCCAGAACACGAACACCCGGCCGAAGGCGTGCACGGGGTCGACGCGCTCCGCGTCGATCTGGACGTCGACCTTCTGCCACGGCTCCCACGTGGACGACAGCCCGGCGCCGTCGCGGAACTCCGCGGCCCGGTGGTAGTAGCGGCGCGGCTCGGTGCGGGTCCGCCCGAACAGGACGAGCCTGCGGTGGCCGTCCGGTGCGCCGTCCTCGGGATAGACGTAGCCGCCGGCGATGGCGAGCCGGGACACCTCGGTGTACTCGTCGAGGTAGCGCTGGTAGGCGGCGCGGACGCCCTCCTGCGTGGTCTCGCCGCGCAGCAGATCCTCTTCGAGTGCCTGGAACGCGGGGGTCTTGCCCGCGCGCAGTTCGGGCCGGAGGTAGTTCTCCGGGTAGAGGAAGACCTTCCGGTTCGCCTCCCAGATCCGGTGGTTCTTCAGCCACTCCCACCAGGTCCTGATCCGGTCGCGGACCGCGTCGGGGTCTTCTCCGTCGCGCGGCAGGGCCGGTTCGAGGTCGAGCAGGTAGCGGTGCAGGAAGAGCTGGGCGGCGGCGATGGCCTCGCGGACCCGGGAGGTCGTGCCCTCCGGTCCCATGGACACGTCGAGGAGGTACCGCTCGAAGAGCTCGCGGGGACCGCCGTGCGCGGCCGTGACCGCGGCGACGAGGGCGTCGCGTTTGCGCGCGTTGAGGTCGCTTCGGAGCCGGGCCGCGGTCGCGGTCCACTCGGCCGGGGAACTCCTGCGCTCGATGAGGGCGGCCAGGGCGTCGGCCGCGGCGCCGGGATCGGGTGAGGGGCCGTAGAGCCGCGCCCAGACGGTCTCGTGGATCTCCGACGGGCCGGTCCCGAACGTGCGGGCGGCGGCGAACACCTCGTCGAGCCGCAGCAGGAACTCGATCTCGAAGGACGCCTCCTCGCGGGTGCGCGGGGTGAGCAGGCCGCTGTTGCGGCGGGCCCAGCGCAGCTCGGCGGGGTCCCAGCCGAGCAGCTCGGCGAGGTACGCGTAGGGGTCTTCGGCGCCGGTGACGAGGAACTCGGCGAGGCCGGCGGTCCGGGACCTGGCCAGGTAGACGAACCGCACGATGGTGTGGAGGTCGCCGAGCCGGTAGTCGGACGTGGCGGACCAGCGGTGCCGGAACTCCTGCGGGAAGTACCGGTCGGGCTCGTGCGGGTCGCCGGAGAAGCGGACGTACCGGTCACCGCTGGTGAGGTAGGCGCGGCCGGCGAAGGTGAACGCGCCGTCGGGGCCCGCCTCGAACGCGGGTGGCAGATCGCCCCAGTCGTCGTCGACCGTGCGCGGGAAGCCCGCGTCGGCGTATTCGAGCGTGCTGCCCGGCCCGTAGCGCACGTACTGGCCGCCGCTGAACGCGTGCAGCTCGCCGGCGGGGGAGACGAACGCGGCCTGGAGCGGGCCGTCGGCGAAGGCGTTGCCGACCGTGCCCCAGCGGCCGGCGATGGGCAGGACGCCCGAGCCGCCGACGAAGTCCTTGCCCTTGAACAGGTAGACGGTCCCGTCCTGGGCGCGGAACGCCGCGTCGACGCCGTCCCGGAACGCCTCGGGCAGGGCGGGGACGCCGAGTTCGGCGGACAGGTCGTCGAGGGAGCGTGGGTAGCCGTCGTCCACGTACGCCCGGTCGGCGGTCGAGTAGCGCACGTACTGGTCGCCGGACAGCAGGTAGACGCGGCGGCCGGAGACGATGGCGGCGTCCACGCGGCCGGTGTCGGCGATGGTGTTGCGGGCCTGCCCGAGCCCCTCGATGCCGTACGTCGCGGTGGCCGACGGCGAGACGGTGTGGCAGACGCCGCCGACGATCAGGTGGATCGTGCGGTCGTTGCCGATGACGGCCTGGATCGGCTGGTCCAGCGCGTCGACGAACGTCTCCGGCAGGTTCGTGAACGGCGGCTCCTGACGGAGGCCGACGGCCGTCTTCTTCGGATAGCCGGGATCGACCGCCGCGTAGCCGGGGCCGGTGTAGCGGACGTACCGGTCGCCGGAGAACAGGTAGGTGTAGGTGTCCTGCCAGACGAACGCGGCGTCGACCGTGCCGCCGGGGGCGAGGAACGGGTTCTTCGAGACGCCCCACCGGTCGCGGATGGGCTCCTGCGGGCCGAACACGCCGTCGGCCCATCTGGTGTACGTCTCGTCGTAGAAGAAGTACGTCGCGCCGTCGGGGACGGTGAACGCGGTGCGGAGCCCGTCGGGGGCGTCGAGATCGCGGGCGAATCCGGGCCAGAGCCGTTCGATGGGCCGCCGGATCGACCAGTGGCCGGTGTCGGGGCGGTAGGAGACGCAGTCCTCGCCGCTGAGCAGGATCATCGTCGCGCCCTCGAACAGGACGGCGTCGGGGAAGGGGAAGCCGTCGGGGGCGCCGAAGTGGGACGTGTCGGTGATCGCCGGGTAGCCGTCGTCGGGGACGGAGTAGTCGGCGCCCGAGTAGACCGAGTACAGGATCCGGCCGTCGTCGTCGGGGAACGAGAACACCGAGGTGACGCCGTCGTGGACGTAGGCGAGCGACACGTCGGGCAGGCCCGCCCAGTGCTCCGCGATCGTCCGGGGGTCGCCCTCGGCGGTGGCGCCCGCGTCGGCGGACACGATGAACTGATCGTCGCAGAACAGGTACGTCCTGCCGTCGCGGCCGGTGAAGGCCGCGTCGATCCGGCTCTCCTGGTGGACGGTGTTGCGCGGCCGCCCCCATTCGTCGGCGAGGGGGTAGGCGCGGTTCAGCTGCGTGTTGAAGCACTGGGCGCCCTGGAACAGGTAGGTGTTCCCGTCCGCGCCCATCAGGACCGCGTCGAGGCCCTGCCGGAACCGCTCGGGCACGGTCCGCAGCGTCCGGGGGCGGAACCGCCGGGACTCCACCCGCCCGCCCTCGAGCGCCGAGCGCCGCGTCCAGCCTTCGTAGTAGGCGCCGTTCATGACGACGCCGCCGTCCTCGACGAACGCGCACGTCACCTGGCCGAGGCCCAGGTCGTCGTACTTCCGGTACGTCGACGCGGACACGGCGTGGCAGAGCCCGCCGCGGAACAGGTACGCGGTGCGCCGGTCGGCGTAGGCCGCGTCGACGCCGTCGAGGACCACGTCCAGGGCGCCGAACCCCGGCTCCGAGGCGAGGTCGGAGACGAGCCGCGGATACCCGTCCTCGACGGTCGCGAGGTCGCCTCCGGCGTAGCGGAAGTACTGGTCGCCGGAGAACAGGTAGGTGTGAGCGCGCGGGACGTCGACGCCGTCGACCTTCTCGGTGACGTCGCGGACGAGCGCGGCGTCGACCCGGCCGGTCAGCCGGATGTTGTTGCGGACGTCGTCCCAGTGCCCGGCGATGGTGCGCGGGTAGCCGTCGTCGACCCGGGTGTAGTCGGCGGTCGAGTAGCGGACGAACCGGGTGCCGGAGAACACGTACGTGCGGCCGTCGTGATCGACGAACGCGGCGTCGACCCGGTCGAACGGGACGCTGTCCCAGTGCTCGCGCAGCGACTTCGGCGCCGACCACCAGCGGTGCCGGGCGTCGAACGTCACGAACCGGTCGCCGGCGAACAGGTAGGTGCGGTCGTCGAGGCCGGTGAACACCGCGTCGACGGGCCCGAGGTGCAGGCCCGCGGGCATGTTCCACCAGTTGTCGGACAGCGGCCGGGGGAATCCGGCGTCGGGTGTCCCGTAGTCCGGGGTGGAGTAACGGACGTGGAAGCGCGAGCCGTCGGCGCGGACCTTCATCCGCAGGCCCTCGGACCTGACGGTCAGCGTCACGCCCTCCGCCGTCGCGAGCGTCCACTCGGGCGCCGATCCGGCCAGCGTGGTGAGGGTCAGGCCGTGCGCGGCGAACCTGTCGCGCAGCGCCGGGACGAGCTCGCCGCGGACGATGTCGTCGTGAAGGGAGTCCTCCAGCTCGAACAGCAGGCCGCCGGAGCCGAACAGGTAGGTCTGGCCGTCCAGGACGAACGACGCGTCGACCCGGTCGAGCCCGGCCCAGTCGCGGGCGATGGAGCGCGGATACCCGGCGTCGACGACGGAAGGGCCGTCGGAGTACCGCAGGTACGTGCGGCCGGAGAACAGGTAGGTGCGGCCGTCGGCCCCGGCGAGCAGGGAACCGACCGTCCCGTCGGCGAGGACGTCCGGGAGGACGCCCCACCGGTCGGCGGTCGGCACGGGGGCCGCGTCGCCGGGGACGGACGTCGTGGCGCCGTCCTTGAACAGATGCAGGACCCCGTCGGGGCCGGTGAAGGCCGCCTCGACGCCGCTCTCGAACCCGGGTGGGAAGCCGGTGGTCTTCCTGGGGAAGCCCTCGTCCACGCGGACGCCCGGGTTCTCGATGCTGTCGGAGTAGCGGACGGTCTGGCCGCCCACGACCAGGTGCACGGCCGACGGCGAGGTGTACGCCGTGTCGAGGCGCTCGGCCGCGTCGAACGACGAGCGGATCCGGCCCCATCCGCCGGTGCCGTCGAGCACGTGGATCCGGCCGTCCGGGGTCTGGAACGCGTCCACCGGACCGGTGGGGAGCGTGCCGACGCCCTCGCGTTCCGCCCACTCGGCGACCGGACGCGGGTAGCCCTCGTCGACGTGCGTGTAGTCGGAGGTCGAGTAGCGGACGTATTGGTCGCCGGCGAACAGGTAGGTGTACCCGTCGGAGTCGGTGAAGGCGCCGTCGACGCGGGCCGGGTCGGTGAAGGCGTTCTTGATCCGGCCCCAGGTCTGCTCGCGGGGCGCCCAGCGGGTCCCGCCCCGTTCGCGGGTGAACGCGCTCGACAGGCCGTCCGCGGTGCGGCCGACGAGCCATTCCACGCCCGTGGGCAGGGTGAACGCGGCGTCGATCCCGGTCAGGCCCGCGAACCGGGCCGAGAGGTCGGTGAGGGGCTTCGGCGCGGGATCGGCCAGGGCGTAGGTGTCGGCGGCGTACGTCCAGTAGCCGGTGCCCGCGAACACCAGGATCCGGCCGTCCCAGCCTTCGAGGAGCGCGTCGAACCGGGACACCCCCGGCGGCAGCGCCAGTCCCTCGGGGAACTTCGCGACCAGGTCCTGGTCGCGGAAGACGGCGGTGATCTCGACGGGCGTCAGGCCCAGCTTCGCGGCGAGCAGCGCGAACCGGCGGATCCTGCGGAGCGCGAGCCGGAAGCGCGGGTCGAGGAGGGCGCCGGTGAGGGCGGGCGCGGCGAGCACGTCCATCGGCCTGCCCCCGGTCACGGCGCCGCAGATCGCGGCGGCGGCGTCCGCGGGTACCCCGGAGGCGTCGGAGAGCACCCCGTACAGGGCCTGGGACTGCCGTTCGGCCTGCTTGGCGAGGAGGCCGGTGATCTCGGCGACCGCCGCGGACGTCTCGACGGCGACGGCGTGCAGCAGGAAGAACAGGTCGTGGCTGTAGTCCTCAAGGCCGGTGAACGTGAAGTCGTACACGCTCCCGACGGCCGCGAAGTACTCGAGCCACTCCTCGGCGACGGCGAGGCCCTCGGTGAGGCGGCCGGAGTCGATGAGCACGCCGAGCACCGTGTCGCGTTCCTCGCGGGTGAGGCCGAGGTCGGAGAACGCCGCAGGGGAGACCCGGTAGGGCCGCTCGTCGGCCAGGATCCGCCCGATCCGGGCGAAGACCGTTTGGCGGTCGGCCTCGGTGAAGGCCGGACCCAGGTCGAGGGAGCCCGCAGGGTCGGCGAACAGATCCTCGTCCAGGACCCGGCCACCGGAGGTGTGGACGCCGTCGAGCGCCGCGATCACGCGAAGGCAGGCCACGGCGTCGGCGACCTCCGCGAGGTCGTCCGGCCGGACGGTGAGCAGTTCGGCCTGGAATCCAGCGATCTGGGACTGCATCGCGGCGAGGATCGCGCGGCGGTGCGGGTGGAACTCCAGCGCGAGCGGGAAATCACGCGGTGTCGCCGCGGCGAGGGCGGCCGGGTCGCGGTAGCGGCCCCCCGCGTCGAGGTGACCGGCCGCGACCAGGGCGTCGACGAGCGGGGCGAGCCGCTGGCCGGGCAGCTGCAGCCCGGCGAAGATCCCCTGGTCGAGGTGGAGTTCCGCGGCGGTGAACGCGGCGATCCGCGCGTCGATCAGGGCGGCGATCGCGTCGGCGGCGTCGGCGAGGCCGACGCTGACGGAGAACAGCGGCGCGTTGCGGGGATCCAGGAAGAAACCGGGATCGAGGAGTTCGCCGTCCTCGTCGAGGTGGCCGTGGAACACCAGGTCGCCGTACAGCTCGGCCTGGAGGTCCGCGGGCAGGCCGAGCGGGGCGAGGTCGGACGGGTGGACCGAGGCGGAGCCGTCCGCCGCGGCCCCGATCAGCTTGAAGAGGGTCTCCCGGTACGCGCCGAAGTCCGTCGCGAGCACCAGGCCGGCGCCGGGGGCGGCGGCGATGACGCCGTCGGGGGTCAGCACGCCCTGCCGCACGAGCCCGGCGTAGGCCCGCTCCCGGAGCCGGTCGCCGAGACCCAGCCCGGCGAAGTCCTCGGGGACCACGACGCCCAGGTCGGTGACGGCGTCGTAGGCCGCCGTGGCCGCGACCGTGGGATCCAGCCGGAGCAGGCGGTCGTCGGCGGGCGAGACGACGCCGTCGTCATAGGCGGTGAGGACCTCGTGCACCACCTGCGCGGCGCGCTCGCCGAACCGGCCGCCCGCGAACAGGGAAGGCGCGAGGCCGACCTGCTCGAACGCGTCCGTCATCGCCGCCGCGAACGCCGCGCGGCCTCCGTCGTCCGGTTCGGGCCGTCCGCCGAGGACGGCGCCCAGCTCGTCGGCGGCGAACCCGGTGGCCTGCGCCCAGTGCAGGAGCGCGAACAGCGTCTGCGCCAGCCACAGGCTCTCGGCGGGATCGCCTCCTTCGAGGATCCGGAAGCAGTCCGGGGCGGACTCGGGCGGCCGTCCGATCACGGGGAACGTGGTGAACCGGCGCTGCGACGGGTCGGTCTCCAGGACCGCCATGACGTCGAAGAGCTCGCTCGCGGTGACGCCCAAGGCCGCGGTGAGCACCCCGGCACGGCGCAGCAGGCCGATCGCGGCGGGCCCGACGTCCCCGCGATCGAACGGGCTCGCCTCGCGGTCGGCGTACCGCTCCCGATAGCGGCGGACGATCACCGCGATCTCGCTCTCGGCGACATCTATCTGCCCGGCCAGGCGGTACCGGTAGTCCTGGTTCCGGTCGGCGAGGATGTCGCCCGAGCAGCCCTGGACGTCGTCGTCCTCGACCGGCACGACGAGCCTGCGGACGTCGGTGATCGCGAGGCCGTGGACGCGGTGGAGGTGGAGCGCGGCGGCGAGGGCCTGGAGGTCGACGCGCCCGCCGCAGCACGCGTCGAGGAGGCCGCCGAGGTCGGTGAGGGTGAGGCCGGTCAGCCGGGCGAGCTTCACGGACCGGTGCGCCCGGTCCAGCCAGGCCGCCTTGTCCGCGCCGTGCCAGGCCAGTGCCGCGCCGCCGGGCTCGACCGCGACGGGCGGCGTGGCCGCGACGAGTTCGCGCAGTTCCGCACCGGTCAGGCCGAGGGCGGCGGCGAGGCGTTCGGCGCGGTCGAGGACCGCGAGGGTCTCGGTGGCGGGGTCGAGTCCGTAGGCCGTGGCCAGTTCGCCCGGGCCGATCGCGGTGGTGACGGCGGCGGCGTCCTCGGCGGACAGACGGAGGTACTCGCGGGCCAGGAGGTCGTGGTCCAGGTCCACGGCGAACAGCCGGTACAGCTCTTCCGGGGCGACCTGGAGGACGTCGAGGTGCTGCCGGAGGCGGGTGCCGTCCAGCGAGAACGGCAGCGCGGTCGGGTGCCTTCGCGTCCGCAGCCCGTCGTAGGGCCGGTCACCGAGCAGTCCTTCGAGCACCTCGTTGACGATGTCGAGGTACGGCGTCTCGGTGTAGGTGTTCTCTCCGTCGAGGAGCACCCGCTTCAGTCCCGGCCGCCGCTCCAGCAGCGAGGGCCGGTCGAAGGTCCCCTCGATCAGCGCCAGCAGTTCGACCAGGTAGGCCGCCGGGGACGTGACCGACCTGGCGTCGTCGTCCTCCCGGAGATCCGGTTCGCCGAAGAGCTGCACGTAGGCGGGGGACGACTCGTCTTGCAGCAAATGACCCTCCAACTCGCGAACCAGCCGCCCAATGCTCACCGAGCCCGCCGTGAAGCGAAACCGAGCAGGGACCGAAACCACCACCGCGCGACGATCAGGCCGCCGAAATGTCGGGGACTGCCGACTTTGGTCCGGTATTGCAGTGTCTTTCGGACGTGCGGAATCCCATGAAAGTGGCGCTGGGCACGGTGGGAGGCGGTCCGGAACCCGAAACCCGATGGCCGGATCAGGCCGATATCCGCCTTCTCTGGAAATGGCCAACTCCGCTGTGCGTTCGCGCGAACCGCGCCGGATCGGCCCTTTCCGGATACCGGGCGTCTTCGGACTTTCCGCAGGTGTTCGAGGAAGTGGGGACGAAGAGGGCCGGGGCGTCTACGATCATGGAATTCACCCCCATGTCCCGGAGTCGCCACCGTGAAACGGAAGCTCGTCTCTGCCCTGTCGCTGGTGATCATCGCTGCCACCCCGGCGTCCGTCGCCGCCGCCCCCGTGTGGCAGGTGCATCTGAAGACGGGCGAGGTCTGGCTGGGTGAGGTCGAGGTGATCGGGAAGGGGAACACCTGGTTCTTCGGCGAGGACAACGGCCCTTACCTGGAGAGCGAGGACGGGGAATGGGTTCCGGCGGCCTATCACTGGGACGGCCGCACGACCAGGAGGATCCCGCTGCCGGAAGGGCTCGGCAGCTCGTTCGTCGACGACGCGGACTTCGCGGGTCCGAACGACGGCTGGCTCGTCGGCACCGGGGAACATCTGAACCTTCTCGTTCTGCACTGGGACGGGAAGACCTGGAAGGTCGTGCGTGATCGTCCGACGGACGGCATCGGTGCCGAGGTCAAGGCGCTGGGCGGTGGAAGAGCGCTCGTGACGGGCTTCACCAAGGGCCGGACCGAGATGACGGCGACCTTCGACGGCGAAGTGTGGCGCGAGGCGAAGGACACGCTCTCCCTTCACGACTTCTCCGGGCGGCACGCCCTCAGCTGGGAGTCCGGCAAGCCCGGCGTCCGCCGCTGGACCGGGAAACGCTGGACCAAGGTCGCGGTCGGCGCGCTGCCGAAGTCCACCAAGGCCAGGCCCGTCACGCTGCACGGCCTCCAAGCCGTCTCGGCCGAGAACATCTGGGTCATCGCCGAGCGCGCCACCGGCCAGGAGTCCGCGATCACCTACCTGCTGCACTGGAACGGCCGCAGCTGGAAGCGCGAACGCGTCCCGCTTCCGTCCCCTCACGCCGGCCTCTACCTGATCGCGCCCGACGGCCGCGGCGGACTCTGGGCCAGCGGCGGTACCGGCTACCACTACGCCGGCGAGGACGACCCCAGTGACCCTCTCCTCTACCACCGGCTCCCCAACGGCAAGTGGACGAAGACCAAGACGGACACGGTCATCGACGACCTCGCCGCCGTCCCCGGAACCACCTCACTCTGGGCCGTCGCCCGCCACGGCTACTCGCGCGACCACACGATCCTCACGCACAACAAGCCCCGCTGACCCCACGACCACGTCCGCAGCGCACGATGTCGCGCCCTTGAGCGCGGGCTCGCGGTCTGCGGACGCTCTCGTGGTCGAGCATGGGCTGTGCGCGTCCGTCTCGGTCAGGAGGCGGCCGCGTGGAGGACGTCGGCGAGTTCGACGGACGCCGACAGCATGGGCCAGTGCCCGGTGGCCAGGTCGAAGCGCCGCCACGGCGGCTGGTTCAGGAAGGCGAGCATCGGCACCCCGCCGTCCAGCAGGCCCTGGAAGTCGCGGCAGGCGACCAGGACACGGTCCACGCCGGGGCCGGGTTCGGCCGGGCCGGCCAGCCGCTGGGTGTAACTGCCGAACGGCTGAGGGGTGGCACGCGCGCGGAGAGCGTCCCGCCGGCCCCGGTCGAGCCCGTCGAGGCTGCTGGACAGACCCAGGACCTCGAACGGCGGCATCGGCAGCCGCCAGCCGTCACCATGGGCCGCGACCTGCCGGCCCAGCTCGTCCACTGCCTCCGGTGGCATGAGATCGAGCATGCGCATGCCTGCGGCGAACGGGGCGCCGTCCACGTAGACCACGCGCTCCAGCCTGTCACCGAGGCGCCCGGCTGCGCCGGTGACGGGGGCGGCCGCGTAGCTGTGGGCGACCAGCGTGACCTCGCGCAGGTCGTTCTTCTCGACGAAGTCGGTGATGTCCGCGATGTGAGTGTCCAGGTCCGTCTGGGGCCCGCCTTCCTCCGCGCGCTCGGCCAGACCCGTCAGCGTCAGCGACAGCGCCGTGTGGCCGTGCCGCCGCAGCGCGTCGGCGGTGTCTTCCCAGGCCCACGCGCCGAGCCAGGCGCCGGGAACGAGTACGAAGGTGGTCATCTGATCTCCCTGAAATCGAGGTGCTGCGGGGAGCGTAAGATCGATACAGGACAGAATCAGCCCTGAAATGTCGAGTGATCCATGTCGCATCCCCTGACCCGTGTGCTGACCCTGCTGGAAGTGCTCCAGTCGAACGCCCGACTCACCGGGACAGAGCTGGCCGACCGGCTGGACACCGACGTCCGTACGGTCCGCCGGTACGTCGCCCACCTGCGCGAGCTGGGCATCCCCGTGGAGGCCGAGCGCGGCCGCCATGGCGGCTACCGGCTGGCCCGCGGCTACCGGATGCCGCCCCTGGTGCTCACCAATGACGAGGCCCTCGCCGTCGTCCTCGGACTCCTCGCGGCCGAACGCCTCGGGATGGGCACGACGGTGCTGGCCGGCGCGGGGGCCCGGGCCAAGATCGAGAGGGTGCTTCCGCAAGCCCTGCGGGAGCCGCTCGCCGCCATGCGGGAAACCCTGCGCTTCACCGCCAACGCCGTCAGCGGGCAGGCACCCGTGGGCGGCGTCCTGCTGGCTCTGGCCCAGGCTTCGCGCGCCAGGGCGACCGTCGGCATCACCTACCTGTCCGGGCGGCAGGACCAGACCGAGCGCGACATCGACCCCTACGGCGTGGTCTTCCACACCGGCCGCTGGTATCTGGTCGGCCACGACCACCTCCGCGACGACCTGCGGACGTTCCGCATCGACCGCATCGCCTCCGTCACCTCCCGCCCGCAGACCTTCGCCACCCCTGAGGGTTTCGACCCGGTCGCCCATCTGACCGCGACCCTCGCCCAGGGGCCTTACCGCTGGCAGGTCGAGGTGACGATCCACGGCCCTCTCGACGAGATCGCCCGAAGGCTGCCGAGCGCAGCCGTCACGCTCACCGCCCAACCCGTCGGCGTGCTGGTACGGGCACAGGCGGAACGCCTCGACGGCATGGCGCACCTGCTCGCCTCACTGGAGTGGCCCTTCACCATCCACACTCCCGACGAACTCCGCGGAGCCCTCAAGGACCTGGCGGGCCGGCTCGCCGCCGCCGCCGAACGACAGCCGGAAGCCTCGTCGCGCTAGATCACGGATCCACCGCGCCGACCCGCCCGAAGCATCACGCCCCGGCGATCCTCCCGCGCAGCTCCCCCACACCCGTCCGCTGAACGTCAGCACCGCCCCGTCCGGATCCTTGGAGTCCCGCACGGAGACGGGAGGAAGGGGGTGCGCTCGGAAGCCGGGTCACGGGGGCCGCGCGAGAGCGGGACACCGTCGACGAAGGCGGGCGCCTTGGCCCGCTCACGGTCGCGGACCCGGGGCAGGGGCCGAGAGCGGCCGCGCCCTGTGGCTACTCGACGCGCTGGCCAGGGAGCGGGACGCCGCGACACCCTCCGCTGGTTCGGGGAAGCCGATGGCCGGGGCTGCGTCCGCGGCGTAGGGTCGGGGCGTGAGGGCCGCTGTGTATGCGAGGTACGGGGCGCCGGATGTGGTGCGGATCGTCGAGGTCGACGAGCCGGTGGTCGGTGACGGTGAGGTGCTGGTCGGGGTGCATGCGACGACCGTCAACCGGACGGACTGCGCCTATCGGGCGGCCCGGCCGTTCTTCATGAGGGCGTTGACGGGGCTTCGGCGGCCGCGGAGGGCGGTGCTGGGGACCGAGTTCGCCGGGGTCGTGGAGGCGGTCGGAGAGGGCGTTGAGCGGTTCGGGGTGGGGGATCGGGTCTTCGGCTACAACGAGGGGCCCTTCGGGACGCACGCCGAGTACGTGGCGGTGGCGCAGGACGGGATGATCGCGAAGATTCCGGAGGGGTTCTCGTTCGAGGAGGTCGCCGCGGGGACCGAGGGGTCGCATTACGCGCTGGCGTTCCTGTACGCGGCCAAGGTGGCCGACGGTCAGCAAGTCCTCGTCTACGGGGCCACCGGGAGCATCGGCTCGGCGGCCGTGCAGCTGCTGAAGGCGAGGGGCGCGCGGGTGACGGCCGTCTGCGGGACCGAGCACGTCGAGCTCGTGCGGAGGCTGGGGGCCGATCGGGTCGTCGACCACCTGACGGACGACTTCACCTCGGAGGGGCCCGTTCACGATGCCGTGTTCGACGCGGTGGGCAAGAGCACGTTCGGCCGCTGCAAGGGGCTGCTCAAACCGGGCGGCGTCTATCTGTCGTCCGAGCTCGGGCGCGGCGGCCAGAACCTGCTGCTGGCGCTGCTCAGCCGACGGGTGCGGTTCCCGTTTCCGCGCGAGGGCGCGGAGACGATGCGGGAGATCCAGGAGCTGATCGCCTCCGGCGCCTTCAGACCGGTCATCGACCGGCGCTACCCGTTCGACGAGATCGTCGACGCCTACCGATACGTCGAGACGGGCCGGAAGGTCGGCAACGTGATCATCGGGCTCCGCTGAAGGAGCCGTCGACGTAGGTCTCCCACCCGTCGGAAGGGAGTGGTGGACCCCGGGGTTCTACCCGGCCCCGGGGCCCTGGGGTCCGCTCGTGTCCGCCGGTGGTCTCGTGGTCGGGGATCAGTCGTAAGTACGTCGTGCTCTGCCTTTGAGCTACCGCGCCAGGTGGAGGCGCAGACCGGACTCGAACCGGCATCCCGACGTGCTGGGTCCCCGGCCCGGTGGCCGGTGGTGAGCGGTGCGTGCTGAGACTGGAGCGAGAGCCTGAGTTTGACGGGGCTGCCTCTGCCACTGGGCTACCCCGGCTCGGGTGCCGGGGACGGGAGTCGAACCCGCGCTGTCACCGCCTTCAGACTGAGCATCATCCTCAGCTTTCCGGGCTTGTGCCCGGACCCCCGCGCTCCAAGCGGGGGAGTCTTGGGATCAGTCGAGCAGGTAGCGGAAGACGGCGTCGCCGACGCGGCGGTCGGTGACGTCGACGCCGTTGGCCTCCTCACGGGCGTACTTCACCGCGGCGGTCAGCCGCTCGGCGCGCTCCTTGAGCTCGTTGACGCGCCGGGCCGGCAGGGCGCCGGAGAAGCCGACCTTCGTCCAGGTGCCGACGATGACGTCCTCGGTGTAGGTCTCGACCTGGGCGGGGTGCTTGTCCGTCGCCTCGTACAGGACGTGCGCGCGCGGCACCTTCTTCGTCCGGGTGGTCCGGACGGGCTCGGTGCGCCACTGGTCGGCGGACTCGTCGAACGTCCAGGTCTCGGCGGCGTCGAGCACGGGCAGCCTGGCGATGAACGACTGCAGCTCGATGAGCTGCTTCTCCAGGAACAGCAGGTAGGTGACCGGGACGTCGGACAGCACGACGCTCCCGTCGACGACGACGTCGGCGCGGGCCTCGCAGTTCGCCCAGTCCTTGGTCGCGACGACGTCGAACAGCCGCACCAGCGAGGCGCCCGCCTCGCGCAGCACGTCCTCGGCCCGCACCTGCACCTTGGTCGACTCCGAGGGCAGCGTCTCGCCCTCGTCGTCGTTCGGCTGGTACGTCCGCGAGATCCCCGACAGGAGCACCGCCTTCTGCAGTCGGCCGTGCGCCTCGGTGAGATCACGCTGAGCCCGGGACTTCGTCCCCTTCTCCACTGCGATGATCTGATTCAGCTTGGTCACATCACGGACGATACGGAGCACTCCCCGCCCTTGTCGCCTCATTTAATTCGTGTGTGCGGGCCCGAGAAAAGCGTTGGTCCTGGAAGTGGGCGGATGGCATCCTATGGCGGTGATTCGACCGGAGATCTCGTTCAGTTTCGCTTCCGACCTGCATATTTTTGTGGGCGCCCGTCGCCGGGCCGGGTTCACCACCGTGGTCACCGACGGGGCCTCCACGCTCGGTCATGTCGTCGAATCCCTCGGCGTTCCCCTCACCGAAGTGGGCAGGCTCCTGGTGAACGGCCGGCCGGTGTCGACCGCGCACGTTCCGGCGGCCGGTGAGAGCGTGGAAGTCCTCCCGGTCTCCCGCCCGCAGCGGATCGAAGGCGCCCCGCTGCGCTTCCTGCTCGACGTCCATCTGGGCACCCTGGCCCGGCGGATGCGGCTGCTGGGCATCGACACCGCATACGAGAGCACGGACATCGGCGACCCCGCACTCGCCGCCCGCTCGGCCGCCGAGCGTCGCGTGCTGCTCTCCCGGGACCGCGGGCTCCTGCGCCGCCGCGAACCGTGGGCCGGCGCCTACGTCCACAGCACCCGCCCCGAACAGCAGCTGCGCGAGATCCTCGAACGCTTCGCGCCGGAACTCGCCCCCTGGGAACGCTGCGTCTCCTGCAACGGCGACCTCGTGAGAACGACCAAGGAATCGGTCCGCACCGAGCTCAAGGACGGCACGGAAGACGCCTACGACGCCTTCGCCAAGTGCGCCGCCTGCGGCCAGGTCTACTGGCAGGGAGCCCACCACGCCCGCCTGGAACTGATCGTCGCGCAGGCCAGGGAAACCGTCTCGGCAGCCCGCGCGTCCGCGGACGAGACAGGACCCGCCCCCCGCAAATCCGGCTGACGCCGCCCCGCGAAGCCTCCGGCCCTTTCGCCAGAGAGGCGGCATCATGATCGTTCGGCCGATCACAGACGAAGCTCCGCACCGACCCCGCTCGCGCCACCGCCCCCTTGCGCGCACTGGTCGTCCTGACCGACCTCGTAGTCAGCCGCTGACAGACGGCCGGCTGACGATCAAGACCGCAGACTCCCGCCCATGACCAGCACGAGCCCCCGGAGAGCCGTCCCGCCAGCCCCTCCGACCAGCACGTCGAAGAGGGCGAGGCTCTTCATTGAGCGAGACCGGTCTCCCGGTCCGCAGCAGCGATCTGGGCGTGGAAGCGCTTGTGGACCCAGTGACGCTCGCCAAGGATGCTCACCTGCCCCCAACGGCCGGAGACCGGACCGAGCCGGGTCTGCCGTGGCATCGTGCCTGCGAGACGCTGCGGGCTGGCGCCGCCGGATAGCTTGCCACTCTCCAGCACGTAGATGGCGTCTCGGGTGACCGCCACGCAACGGTACTTGTTCACGAAGATCGTCAATCCGGTGAGATAGGTGACGACGAAGTACAAGAAGTTCGGCGCGCTCTGGCAGATGAACACCTGCCGGATCTCGCTGCCGGCGGGCAGGAACGGTGCCGAGCGCCGCGCCAGGTCCGGTCGCGGTTCGGGGTCTCGTCGACCGCTCTCATCAGGTCCGTCGATCAAGGTGACCCTTTCCCCCTACTGCGCATCCCCATCGCGCGAAGTCACCGTATCGCCCTGGCACGACGCTTCGTGTGCGGGCCGGCGTGACGGGACCTCCAAGCCGCCCACTGACGGACGATCAAGACCGCAGACTCCCGCCCGCGAACAGCACGGGCTCCCCGGCCGAGTGGCGGTGCCGTCCGCGGTGTCCGGCGCGACAAGGGCCCGTCCTGCCCCTGCCACCGGTGGTGGTCCGCGCCTGCCGGTACACCCCCGAAGGCAACCGGCCGGCCCTGCGCGCCACCCTCGACAGCACCCACCTTACTGTGTAAGGGCCGCGGGTCGGGTTCGACTTGGAGGAGACCTGGGCGGGTTCGGGTCAGCGCTTTCGGGCGGTGATGAGGTGGCAGGCCGCGGTGAAGCGGACTTCGGTGCCGTGGAGGTAGGGGGTGAAGGCCGGGCGGACGGATTCGATGACGCGGGCGCGCGTGGTGGCGTCGTGGTCGCGGAGGAGGGTGCCGACGGGGCCGAATGTCGTGAAGTAGGTGATGAGGTCGGCTTCGGGGAAGGAGCAGGGCTCGTCGAAGGGCTGTAGGTCGATGTCGGTCCAGTCGGCGTCTTCCAGGATGCGGTGGACCAGGTCGGGGTTCGCGAGGCCGAACTGGCCGGGCTCGTCGGGGCGTCGGACGGGCAGGTCCGGGAGGAGAGGGGCGGCGGCCCGTTCGGCGGTGGTCATGAACGGGTTCTCCTCGACGGCGCGCCAGACGATCAGGCGGAGGCGGGCGCCGTCGGCCGCCGCGCGGCGCAGGTTCGTGAACGCGCGGGTGGGGTCCTCGAAGAACATGACGCCGAAGCGGGAGACGATCGTGTCGAAGGAGCCGGGTGCGAACGCGTGCTCCTGGGCGTCGGCGAGGACGAAAGACGCCCTTGAGCCTTCCCGGGCCGCGCGTTCCCTGGCCGCCGCGATCATGGGGGCCGAGATGTCGACGCCGACGCACTCGCTCTCCGGCCCGGCCCGCCGTGCCGCCGCGATCGTGGTGGCGCCGGTGCCGCACCCGACGTCGAGGACCCGGTCCCCGGACTCGACGCCCTCGGCCAGCAGGTCTGCCAACGGCCGGAACATCCCGTCCATCAGATCCCGGGCCTCGACCCAGGCGCTGCCGGACGGCCCGTTCCAGCGCGCTTCCTGCCCGCCGTCCGGTGCGCTGTTCTCGTTCACGGCAGGCTCCTAGACCTCGGCGGCGGGGCCGGGGTCACGGCCCCGAACGATGTGCCCGGCCAGCATAGGCGGCAGGGCCGCGCGTCCGGCGATCGACGCGGCCCCGGTCACTCCGGCACAGGTCAGCGGGCTTGGCGGTCTTGACAGCGTACTTTTAACCGTACATAGTACCGATCAACGAACGGCTCGCTGGAAGACCGGAGGGTGATGTGAACGAGGACCTCGACGGCGTGCTCGAACTCAGGGTCGAGCAGCTGCGCAGGGAGTCGGACGGCGTCCTGTCGGTGACCCTCGCCGACCCCGAGGGAGGGGCGCTGCCCGCCTGGGCGCCCGGTGCGCACATCGACCTGGAGTTCCCCGGCATGGTCCGGCAGTACTCGCTGTGCGGCGACCCGGCCGACCGCTTCACCTACAAGGTGGCCGTCCTGCGCGAGGAGGCGTCGCGCGGCGGATCCGCGCACATCCACGAGGTGCTGCGCCCCGGCGACCTCGTCGAGGTAGGCGGTCCGCGCAACCACTTCGCGCTCGTCCCCGCGCCGCGCTACCTGTTCGTCGGCGGCGGCATCGGGATCACCCCGCTGCTGCCGATGCTCGCGGGGGCCGAGGCCGAAGGGGTCGCGTGGACCCTGGTCTACGGCGGCCGGAGCCGTGCCACCATGGGCTTCCTCGACGACCTCGCGCGGCACGGTACCAAGGTGCGCGTCGTCCCGGAGGACGAGAGCGGCAGGCTCGACCTCGACGCGCTGCTCGCCGAGACCCCCGCGGGCACCGCCATCTACACCTGCGGCCCCGGCGGCCTGCTCGACGCGCTCGCCGAGCGCTGCGCGGCCCTCGGGCGGTCCGACGACCTGCACCTGGAGCGCTTTCAGGCCAAGACCTTCGACATCGACCCGTCCGACGAGCACGCCTTCGACGTCGTCTGCGGGCGGTCCGGCCTGACCGTCGAGGTCCCGGCCGACCGGTCGATCCTCAGCAGCCTGGAGGAGGCCGGGATCGGCGTCCCGTGGGCCTGCCAGGACGGCATCTGCGGCAGTTGCGAAGTGAAGATCCTCGACGGCGCCGCCGACCACCGCGACTCGCTGCTGACCCCCGCCCAGCAGGAGAGCGGCCAGACCCTCATGGTCTGCGTGTCCCGCGCGCTCGGCGACCGTCTCGTCCTCGACCTCTGATCCTTCTTCCCGACGACCCCCTGGAGACCCGGCCATGACCGAGATCGCCGATCAGCCCGCACAGCCGGAGCCCGCCCCCGCCGCCCGCCGCCGTCCGCGGCGCGCCGCGGCCCCGGCCCCCGCCGCCCGGCCCGCCGACCCGGCCGCCGCGCCCGGGGAGGGCGAGCCCGCGGGCCAGGACTGGTCGTCGTGGCCGACCTACAACGCCGCCACGCTCGGCTTCCGGAACTACTGGTATCCCGTGGAGTGGGCGCGCCGGGTCGGCCGGAAGCCGATGCCGATCACCCTGCTGGGCGAGCAGATCGTGCTGGTCCGCGAAGGCGACAAGGTGCGCGCGCTGCACGACCGCTGCCCGCACCGCGGGGTGCCGCTGTCGCTGGGCCGCCGCGAGTTCGACGGCACCATCAGCTGCCCGTACCACGGCTGGACGTTCGACACCGAGAGCGGCAAGCTCTGCGCGGTCATCACCGACGGACCGGAGTCGCCGATCTGCGGCAAGGTCTCCGTGCGCACCTACCCGATCGAGGAGCGCCTGGGCCTGGTGTGGGTGTACGTCGGCGACGGCGCACCGCCTCCCGTCGAGCGCGACATCCCGAGCGAGCTGCTGGAGAACCCGTTCGTGATGGGCGGGCGCACCGACATCCGCGACGGCAACTGGCGCTTCGCCGCCGAGAACGGCTTCGACGAGGGCCACGCCAAGTACCTGCACAACACGGCGCTGTGGCGGCTGTTCAAGGTGATGCCCGCCTGGAACAAGACCCGCGTCGTGGAGTCCGAGAAGGACGGCTGGCTGATCCGCGTCCAGGACGAGGTGCATTGGGAGGCCGACTTCCCGGGCCTCGGCACGTGGACGAACAAGCGCTGGTGGAAGCGGATGCCGCTGCCCGACGCGCCGGGCAAGGCCGCCGACATCAACCCGGTCATCAAGGAGATGGACCTGCCCGGTTTCGTGTCGATCCGCCTGCCCGGCCTGCTGCGCGTCGCCTACCCGCACTTCATTCACTACGAGTGGTATGTCCCGGTTGATGCGGACCACGTGCGTTATGTCCAGATCATGGTCCGGTTCGAGCAGGGTCTGAAGGCGTCGGTGTTCAAGGCCAAGTACGTCTCGTTCATCCGCTGGCTGTTCCACGGCCAGTTCACCGGCCAGGACGCCTGGATGGTCGACGTCATGGACGCTCCGCCGGAGAAGCTGTACCGCCCCGACCTGTCGGTGACGGCCTGGCGGCGGCTCATCGAGCGCAGCGGCCTGAAGGTCCAGCGGGAGAAGACCGGCCTTGAGCGCTGACGCCCCCGCCGGCGGGCTCGTCGACGTCGGCGGCTTCGGCCTGCACGTCGCCGAGACCGGCACGGGCCGCCCCACGGTCCTGCTGCACGGCGGCGGCCCCGGCTGCACCGCCTGGTCGGACTTCGCACCGGTGGTGCCGCGCTTGGCCGCCGGACGGCGGCTGATCCTCGTGGACTTCGCCCAGTACGGCGCCTCCGACGATCCGGACATCACCGGAGTTCCGGCGGACTTCCACGCCGCCGCGCTGCTCGCCCTGCTCGACGCGCTCGGCGTGGCCGAGTCCGACCTGGTCTGCCAGTCGCTGGGCGGCCTCGCGGCGTTCGCGCTGGCCGCGCGGGCTCCCGAGCGGGTGCGCCGCCTCGTCGTCACCGGGAGCCAGCCCGCCCCCGCCCCGCCCGGCGTCGGCTCGAACACCTGGCTCGGCCTGGAGGCCCGTGACCGCTACTACGGCGGAGACGGTCCCTCCCCGGCCAAGATGCGGGACCTGCTCGCTGCCCTGGAATGGCACGATCCGTCCCGGCTCCCGGTCGAGACCGTCGCGCGTCGGCACGCCGCGGCGACCACGCCCATGGCGCTCGGCCTCCTCGCCGAGCCCGCGCGGCGCGGCACCCCCGGCGATCTCGCGGCGGTCCTGCCCGAGGTCACGGCGCCGGTGCTGCTGCTGTGGGGCGAGCACGACCCCTTCGCCGGGCCGGACTACGCGCTGTCCCTCGCCGCCCGCCTGCCCCGCGCGGACCTCGCCGTCCTCGGCCGGACCGCGCACCACCCGGCCGAGGAGCGGCCCGCCGCGTACGCGCTCGCGGTGTCGGCCTTCCTCGACGGCGACCCGACCTGACCCCCGACTCCGCCGACCCCTGGAGGTATCCCATGTCCCGTAAGACCGTCGCCCTCACCGCCGCCGCCGCGGTCGCGGCGGGCCTGGTCGCGGCCGGGCCGCTGCGCCGTGCCGCCGGCCTGGCCTTCCTGTACGCGACCGGCACCGTCGTCCGCGACGAGCGTCCCGCCGGGAGCCGGGATGCCTGACGCCGCGGCCCCGCTCGATCCCGAGCGCGCGGCCTGGGCCGAGGCGGCCCGCGCCCGGGTCGACGACGCCCGGCTCACCGAGCTGGTCGTCGGCATGGTGTCCATCCCGAGCCCGACCGGCGAGGAGGGCCCGCTGGCGCGCTGGCTCGCCGACCGGATCACCGAGGCCGGGCTGGAGGGCCGCTACCAGCCGATCGACGCCCGCCAGGGCAACGCCGTCGGCCGGCTGCGCGGCGACGGCACCGGCGCGGACCTCCTGCTGTACGCGCCGATCGACACCCTCAGCGTCGGCACCGAGGAGGAGGACGTCCCGCAGGTCGGGCCCGTGCTGCGCCCGGACATGCGGCCCGAGGCGGTCGTGGACGGCCCGTTCGTCATCGGGCTCGGCGCGAGCAACCCCAAGGGGCACGGCGCGGCGGTCATCGCCGCGGCCGAGGCGGTCGCGGCGGCCGGGATCCCGCTGCGCGGCGACCTGCTCGTCGGGCTCGGCGCGGGCGGGATGCCGACCAACGCCCGCCCGGGCGCCCGGTTCAACGCCGGGCAGGGCAACGGCTGCTCGTTCATGCTGGAGCAGGGCGTGTGGGCCGACCACGCGGTCATCGCCAAACCCGGCTGGACCGCCGCGTGGGAGGAGGTCGGCCTCTGCTGGTTCGAGGTGACCGTGCGCGGCACCTACGGCTACGTCGGCAGCCGCCACCGGATGCCCTACCGCAACCCGATCGTGGACGCCGGGACCGTCATCGCCGGTCTCGAGGCGTGGCTTCCGCGCTACGCCGCGCGGCATACGTCCGGGCTGGTCGCCCCGCAGGGGAACGTGGGCTGGATCGAGGGCGGCTGGCGAAGGACCGCGTCGCTGTCGCCCGCGGCCTGCCGGTTCCACGTCGACCTGCGGATCAGCCCGCGCACCACGCCCGCCGAGGCGCGCCGCGAGTTCGCCGCGGCGATCGACGGGATCCGCGCCGCCCACCCGGAGATCGACCTCGACTGGGAGATGACCGTCTCGATCCCCGGCACCGCCACCCCGGAGTCCGACTGGATCATCCGGGCGGGCAAGGCCGCCTGGGAGGAGGCCGAGGGCCGGCCCCACGAGCCCATCCTGAACAACTCCGGCGCGACCGACGCGAACATCCTGCGCGCCCGCGGCCTGTCCACGCTGCGCACCGGCATGGACCGGATCGGCCCGGACGCGCCCCTGGCGCTGGACTTCCCGGCCGGCATGAACGTCGTGGACGTGCGCGAGGCCCGTCGCCTGGTGCGCGCCCTCATCCGGATCATCGTCGACACCTGCACCCGTCCCCGGGAGGAGACCCTGTGAGCAAGATCGTCCTTGGCGTGGGCGCCTCGCACAGCACCCTCATGAACACGCACTGGGCCGAGGTGGATCACCTGCCCGGCGCGCACGCCTTCCGCGACGGGCTGGACGAGGCCCGCCGGCTGATCGCAGAGGCGCGACCGGACGCCGTCGTCATCCTCGGTTCCAACCACTTCCGCGGCTTCTTCCTCGACCTGATGCCCGCCTTCACCCTGGGCGTCGGCGAGGTCAACGGAGCGGGCGAGGCCGGGACGCCCGGCGGGCCCCTGCCCGTCGACACCGCGCTCGGCCGGCACCTCGTGGACTCCCTCGTCGGCGCGGGCTTCGATCCGGCCTTCTCGCTGCGGCTGACCGTGGACCACGGGATCACCCACGGCCTGCAGTACCTGACGCCCGGCCTTGACGTGCCGATCGTGCCGGTCGTGCTCAACATGTTCGCGCCGCCCCTGCCGTCGCTGCGCCGCTGCCACGACCTGGGCGCGGCACTCGGCGACGCGATCGGGAACGACGGCCGGGACAAGCGGATCGTCGTGATCGCCTCCGGTGGGCTGTCGCACCGGCTGCCGTGGCCCAAGTGGTTCGACGCGCTCACCGACGACGACAGGTTCCTGGTCGAGGCGTGGTTGAACGGGCGCGACTCCTGGAGCGAGTACGAGATCCGCCGCCGCCAGATCATCCTGGCCGCCAAGCCCGACATCAACCCCGGCTTCGACGCCCGGCTGCTCGGCCTCCTGGAGGGCGGCGACCTGTCGGAGCTGCTGCCCCTGACCGACGACGAGGTCGCCGAGACCGCCGGCAACGGCGCCCAGGAGATCCGCTCCTGGGTCGCGATGGCCGCCGCCGTCGGCCCCGGCGAGGGCCGCACCCTCGCCTACGCGGCGATCGACGAGTGGCTGACCGGCATGGGCGTCGCCGTCCTGGACCCGAAGAACTAGAGGAAGAGCGAGAAATGAGCATCTGGACCGACCTGACCGGCATCGACTTCGCCGTCCGCCACGTGGACGTGAACGGGCTGCGCACCCGCTCCCTCGTGGCCGGCGAGGGCGAGCCCGTCATCTTCCTGCACGGCACCAGCGGGCACCTCGAGGCGTTCGTCCGGAACCTTCCGGCACACGCCGCCCACTACGCCTGCCACGCCATCGACATGATCGGCCACGGCTACACCGACGGCCCCGACGCCCCCTACCGGATCCCCGGCTACGTCGAGCACGTCCTCGGCTACATGGACGCGGTCGGGATCGAGCGCGCCCACTTCGTCGGCGAGTCCCTCGGCGGCTGGGTCGCCGGACGCCTCGCCGCCGACCACCCGGAACGGGTCGGCCGCATCACCCTCGTCGCGCCCGGCGGCACCGTCGCCAACCCCGAGGTGATGGAGCGCATCCGCACCAGCACCCGGCTCGCCGTCGAGACCGACGACATCGACCTCACCCGCAAGCGCCTGCACCTGCTCATGCACGACCCGGCCGCGAACGTCTCCGAGGAACTCGTCGAGGTCCGGCACGCGATCTACCACCGGCCCGAGTTCGTCAAGGCCATCGACAACCTCCTGTGCCTCCAGCAGATGGAGAACCGCAAGGAGGACCTGCTCAGCCCAGAGCAGATGGCCCGCATCACCGCGCCGACCCTCATCGTGTGGGGCGCGCAGAACCCGTTCGGCGACGTGCCCGAGGCACACCGCATGAACGCCTCCATCCCCGGCTCTCGGCTGGAGATCTTCGCCGAGTGCGGGCACTGGCCGCAGCACGAGCACGCCGCGAAGTTCAACGCGCTCAACCTCGCGTTCCTCGCCGAGGGCAAGGCGTGACCGCGCCCCGGATCGGCGTCCGCATCCCGCCCTGCGCCCGCGCCGACACCGTCGCGGCGGCCGTGGCGCGGGCCGAGGAACTGGGCTTCGACGAGGCCTGGCTGCCGGACTCGCAGCTGCTGTGGCGCGACGTCTACACCACGCTGACGGCGGCCGCGCTCGCCACGTCGCGGATCGGGATCGGCACCGCCGTCACCAACGTCGAGACCCGGCACGTCGCGGTCGTCGCGTCGGCGGCCCGCAGTGTCGCCGAACTGGCGCCGGACCGGTTCACGCTGGGGATCGGCGTCGGCAACAGCTCCGTCGGCCCGGTCGGGATGCCGTCGAGCACCGGCGCGCGGATGCGCGAAGGCTTCACGACCCTGCGCACGCTGCTCGCGGGGGAGGACGTCGACTTCAACGGGACCGTCTCACGGCTGCGCGACGCGGCGCCGGTGCCGCTGGTCATGGCCGCCAGCGGACCGCGCAACCTGCGGCTGGCCGGGGAGATCGCCGACGGCGTGCTGCTGCTCAGCGGCGTCTCCGACGCGACCCTCGCCGACGCCACCCGGCGGGTCGCCGAAGGCGCCGAGGCGGCCGGGCGCGGTCCGGTCGGGCTGATCGCCTCGGCGTTCTGCGCCGTCACCGACGACGTCGAGAAGTCGGCGCGGCAGCTCAAGCCCATCGTCGCCGGGATCGCCGGGACGGGCGGGGCCAAGGCCCTGGCCCTCGCCGGGATCGAGCTCGGTGACGTGCCCGCCCGCGTCGAGGGCGTCTACCCCGACCTCGTGCACGCCGAGGACTGGGACGGCGCCGTCGAGATCTGCTCGCGGTGGGTGAGCGACGAGGCCGCCGCGGCGTTCGCGCGGTCGTTCTGCCTCTTCGGCACCCCGAAGGAGATCACGGCCCGGCTGACGGAGCTGGGCGAGGCCGGGATCGCAGGCGTCTACCTCCAGCACGTCGGGTCCTACGACCTGCCGTACGAGCTGATCGAGGCCGTCGGGACGACCGTCCTGCCGGGGCTCGGCCGCTGAACCGCGTACGAGCGGGCGGCGGCGCCCGGGGGAGAGAGGAGGGGGCACGGTGAGCGTGCTCGGAGAACTCGCAGAACGAGGGCGGCGGGCCGCCGCGACGGCGGACGCCGCCGCGCGCGGGCTCGCGGGCCTGCACGTGCTCGACACGCTCGGGTGCGTCGCCGCGGGCGCCTCCCACCCGGTCGCCCGCGACCTGGCGGCGCTCGCCGGGCTCGACGGCGCCGAAGATGTCCGGGTGCTGGGACTCGGCGGGCGGCGTGCGCTGCGCACCGCCGTCCTGATCGAGGCGTCGCTCGCGCACGTCGACGAATACGACGCCGTCCACCCTGGGGGCGCGGTGGTCCCCGCCGCGGTGACCGTCCCGGCCGCGCTGGCCGTCGCCGACCGGGAGGGTCTGCCGGGAAGGGCCGTCGCGGACGCCGTCCTGGCGGGCTACGAGGTCGTGGCCGAGGCGGGCCTGCGGTTCGGCGGGCCCGCCCTCTACCCGCGCGCATGGTGGCCGACCGCGGTCTTCGGCGCGCTGGGCGCCGCGGCGGCCACCGCGGTGCTGCTGGACCTCGGACCGGAGCGGACCGAGGCCGCCCTGGCGCTGGCCGCGGCCGGTCTCGGCGGCCTGCTCAGCGCGGACGTGCTCGGGACCGGCCATTACCTCCTCGCGGGCCGCGCCGCCGCCGACGGGGTGGAGGCCGCCTACCTGGCGCGGGCGGGCGCGGACGCCTCGCGCACGCTCCTGGACGGTCCCGCGGCGGCGGCCCTGGGCCGGTCCGCCGGACCTCCGACCGGTGCGGGCCCTCCGCATCTGTCCTGCTGTCCGATCAAGCGGTATCCCTGCGCCCGGCCGCTGCACGCGGCGCTGGACGCGCTCACCGGCCTGCGCGAGGAGGGGGTGGCGTGGGAGCAGGCCGAGACCGTCGAGATCGCGCTTCCGTCGACGCTCCTGCGCTTCGTCACCGCGGAGCGGGAGCCGGCCGGGCCGACCGAGGCGGCGGCGAGCGCCGCCTTCGCGGTGGCGGCCCTGCTGCACGGCCGCGCGGGCGACGCACGCTTCTACCGGGAGCCGCTTCCGGCCGGCTCACCCCGGGTCGTCCTGGTGCCGGATCCGGGGCTGGACGCCCTGCTGCCCGGCCGCTGGGCCGCCCGGGTGACCCTCGGGTTCCCCGACGGCGGCCGCGCCGAAGGGCGCTCGGACGGGGCGCGGGAGGTCGGCGAGGCCGAGGTCGTCGGAAAGTGGCGGCGGCAGCTCGGCGGGCCCGGCGGGTCGGCCGAGGCGGACGCCTGGCGTGCGCGGTGCCTGGCGCTGGACGCGGTCGCCGACGTGGCCGAGCTGCGCCGCGACTTCGCCCGCCTGCTGCGCCCGGAGAATGAAAACACGATACCGTAACCTGTACGGGACGAATGGGAGCGGGAGAGCCGGAAGAGCATGGCGCGCAAGAGCAGCGTAAGCCTCGAACGCATCGTCGAGGCCGCCCTGAAGATCGCCGACGAGGTCGGCCTGGACGACCTGACGATCCGCAACATCGCCTCCGAGCTGGGCGTAGGTCCGATGACCCTGTACGGCTACGTGCGGAGCAAGGACGAGATCCTCGACGCGATGGCCGACCACGTCCTCGGCGGGATCACCATGCCCGAGGCCGACCCGGCCGACCCCGGGGCCGTCCTGCGGGCCGCCGCCACCGGCTTCCTGGCGATGATGCGCAGGCACCCCAGCATCGTCCAGCTGATGACCAGCCGGGTCACGATGAGCATGCACTCGATGGAGGGCGGTCTGGAGGGCGTGCTGGCGCGCTTCCTGGAGGCCGGGATCCCGCCCCGGACCGCGGTCGGCTGCTACTCGTTCCTCATCACCTACTCCCTCGGCTTCGCCGGCTACCAGCACCCCCGCCCGTGGGGCCACACCGGTGGCGACGGGGAGGTCGAGGAGCTCCGGCGCCAGCGCAGGCACTTCTACGCCTCGCTGCCCGCCGCCAAGTTCCCCAGCGTCGTCTCCATCGCCGACGAGCTCGTCGACCTCCCGGCGGACGCCCAGTTCCACTTCGGCGTCGAGTGCTTCATCGCCTCGGTGCTGCCCACCCTGCCCGCCCGCGAGGTCTGACTCCGCGGGAGTCCCGGCCCCGCGTCGGCCGGTGAGGTGCCGGCGGCGCCGGCGTTCGCCCTCTCCCGGATCCGGCGCCGGTCTCGGCACCCGAATTCCGGGTCGGAGTTTCGGCTCTGATAGGCATGCTCGATAACGGCCTGCCCCTTATCCGGTGTACCGGCTTTTCTCCGATGGCGCCGGCCCCGCGTGGGCTCTCGATGTCCCCTGCCTGCGGAGACTCTCGGTCGTGCGCGAGTTCTCGGCTGGGACGCGCAAGACCTTGCCGGGAGATTTGTCGGTTAAAAACACGTTTCGGGCATTGACCTTTATCTAAGTAGCGTACATAGTACACACCACTGGCGGGCGACCTTCGTCCCTCTCGCGGGGGCCCAAGTGCCCGTCGTTCGCCCTACTGCCGTGCGTGCGCTCCCGGTGATGCGCCCGCGCTCGACCCCCTGGAGGTTCCGATGGGAAGCCCGTTCACGCCGGGGACGGCGGCCGCGTGAGCGCCCCGGCCGTCGTGGCGCACGGCGTCAGCAAGAGGTTCGGCGCGTTCACCGCGCTCGACGGGGTGGATCTCGCCCTCGAGGCCGGGGAGGTGCACGGCCTCATCGGTTCCAACGGAGCGGGCAAGTCGACCCTGATCAAGGTGTTGTGCGGCGCGCACGTCCCCGACACGGGACGGCTGGAGGTCGAAGGGCACAAGGTCGACTGCGCGACGCCCGCGCAGGCCGAGAAGGCCGGGATCACCGTCGTCCACCAGGAGACGCACCTGTTCCCCGAGCTGACCGTCGCCGACAACATCGTCGTCGCCGCCCCGCACCGGCGCGCCGGACTGCTGCGCGACCGCCGCGCGGACCGTGCCGAGGCCGCCGAACTGCTCGCCGTCCTGGGCGTCGAACTCGACCCGGATCGGCGCGCGGGCACCCTCGACCTCGCCGAGAAGAAGCTCCTCCAGGTGGCCCGCGCGCTGCGCGCCAAGCCGAAGCTGCTCATCCTCGACGAGCCGACCGCGGCCCTGGAGCCGCGCCAGTCCCGCCGGATCACCGAGCTGGTGCGCCGCCTGGCCTCCGACGGCCTCGCCGTCATGTTCGTCAGCCACGACCTCGACGAGGTCCGCGGCCTGTGCGATCGGATCACCGCGATGCGCGACGGCAGGATCGTCGCCCGGCTGGAGCGGGCCGAGGCCACGCCGCGCGGGCTCGCCGAACTCGTCGCGGGCCGCGCCCTGGCCGGCGCGCCGGACCGCGGCGTGCACGAGGCGGGCGACGTGCTCGTGCGCGCCGACCTGCCCGACGCCCCCGGCCTCGCGCTGCGCCACCGCGAGGTGGTGACGCTGACCGGCATCCTCGGCTCCGGTGCGGGCCGCTACGCGCGCACCCTCGCCGGGGCGCGCAGGCCCGCCAAGCCGGAGCGGGGCGAGCGGCCGGGCGGCGTGACGGTCGGCGAGCGTCGGCTCGCCCCGCACAACCGGGTCGGCGCGGTCGCCGCGGGCGTCGGGTTCGTGCCCGAGGAGCGCAAGCGCGACGGTGTCCAGCCGTTGCTGAGCATCGAGCGCAACATCGTGCTCGGCGACGTCTCGGCATTCACCCGGTTCGGCATGCTCGACCGGCGGAAGACGCGGACCGAGGCGCTCCGGCTGATCGAGGAACTCGACATCCGCCCCGCCGACCCGACCTACCTGGCCGGGCTGCTGTCGGGAGGAAACCAGCAGAAGGTGCTCATCGCCCGCTGGCTCGCCGCGGGCGCCCGCGTCCTGGTGGTCGAGGAGCCCACCCACGGCATCGACATCGGCGCCAAGGAACACGTGCTCCGCCAGCTGCGCGCGTTCGCCGACGAGCGCGGCTGCGTCGTCGTCGTGGCGCTGGAGAGCGAGGAGTTCCGCTCGATCACCGACCGCTACCTGGCGTTCCGGCGCGGACGCCTGGTCGCCGAGCTCACCGCAGACGTCACGCACGCCGACCTGATGACGGCGTGCCTGGGCGAGAACCCGGAAGGTCCTGCCTCATGAAAAGAAAACTGCCCGCCCTTGAGGACGTGTTCATCCCGCTTCTGCTGGTGGTGCTCGTCGTCGTCCTGAGCACGTCGACGGGCTCCTTCCTCAGCAGCGGCAACCTCCTCAACATCCTCAGCTCGATGGCGATCCTCGCGATCGTCGCGTTCGGGCAGACGTTCGTCATCGCCGGCGGCGGCTTCGACCTGTCGGTCGGCGCGCAGGTCGCGCTGCACGGCGCGGTCGGCGCGATCGTCATGCGCGACACCGGGAGCATCCTGCTCGGCCTCGCCGCGGGGGTGCTGTCCGGGGCGGTGTTCGGCCTGGTCAACGGGCTGCTCGTGATCGCGCTGAAAGTCCACCCGTTCATGATCACGCTGGGCACGTCGGTCATCGGCGTCGGCACCACACTGATCATCACGCACGCGGTGTCGATCGGCGGGCTGCCCGCGGAGATCGCCGGATTCGGCGTGGGCCGTCCGCTGGGCGTGCCGTGGATCGTCTGGGTGATGGTCGTCTGCTTCGCCGTCGCCACGTTCCTGCTGAGCGTGAGCCCGTTCGGCCTGCGCGTCCTGGCCGCCGGAGGCAACCGGGAGGCCGCGCGCCTGTCGGGCCTGCGCACCGAGCGCACGGTCGTCGCGACGTTCGTCCTGGCGGGGATGTTCGCCGCCGTCGCGGGCCTGGCGACGACCGCGCGCCTCCAGTCCGCGCAGCCGACCGTCGGCGAGGGCCTGGAGCTGTTCTCGGTCGCCGCGGCGGTCCTGGGCGGCAGCGCCCTGCACGGCGGCCGCGCCGCGATGTGGCGGACGCTGCTGGGCGTCCTGGTGATCTCGGTGATCCAGAACGGCCTGAACCTCAATGGCGTCGGCGACGCCTGGCAGGAGGTCACGGTCGGGATCGTCTTCATCCTCGCCATGTCCGCCGAGCTGCTGCGCCGCTTCTCCCGCCTGCGCGCGGGCCGCGCCACGCCGCCCCGCAAGACGATCGCCGACGCGCCCGCACCCGTGCCGGCCTCCTGACCCTCCCACCCTTCATCCCCGTCCCCCCGAAACAGGAGATCCACCCAATGCGCATCACCGGCATCCGCGGCGTCGCCGCCACCGCCCTGATCATCGGCCTCGCGGCCACCGGCTGCGGCTCCGACGACTCGTCCGGCGCCGCCGAAGGCAAGCCCACCATCGGCGTCAGCTTCGCCGCCCCCCGTATCGCCCTGTACGCGGGCATGCAGAAGGGCATCGAGGCCAAGGCCAAGGAGCTCGGCGTCGAGGTGGTCTTCACCGACGCGGGCGGCGACCCGCTCAAGCAGGCCAATGACATCAACGACCTCATCGCCAAGAACGTCGACGGGATCCTGGTCTCCGCGATCGACGCGAACGCGATCGTGGCGCCGCTGAGCGCCGCCAAGGCCGCCGATATCCCGGTCATGACGGTCGCCCGCGACGTCGCCGACAAGAACAGCCGCGCCTCCTACATCGGCAACGACTGGGGCAAGTCCGGCCGGCAGATCGCCGAGTGGACGTGCGAGAACGTCAAGAGCGGCAAGATCATCATGGTCAAGGGACCCTCCGCCGCGCCGTATGTTCAGGAGATGACCGCGGCGTACAAGGAGGTCGTGGGCTCGGCCTCCTGCCCTGACCTGTCGGTCGCGCACGAGGTCAACGTGACCGCGCTGACCGCCGAGGAGGGACTGAAGGCCACCAAGGCGTCGCTGCTCGCCGTCCCCGACGCCAAGGTCGTCTACGCCAACCTCGACGACTTCCTCGGCGGTGTCGTCCAGGCGATCAACGAGGCGGGCAAGACCGGCGACGTCACCGTGACCGGCTTCGACGGCATCCCCGAGACCCTCGCGATGGTCAAGGACGGCCGGGTCGGCTTCGAGATCGCCCTCCAGCCGAAGAAGTGGGGCGGCACGGCCCTTCAGACGATGCTCGACAAGCTCGCCGGCAAGGAGGTTCCGGCCCAGGTCGACATCGAGACGAGGCCGTTCGACAAGACCAACGCGGGCGACCTCACCGAGGCCGAACTGGAGTAGCACCGTCCGTCCGCCCTTCGTTTCCGTCTAGGGATCCCTCATGAACATCACCGTCAACGGGCAGACCCGCGACCTGTCGCCGGCGCCCGGCACCGTCCTGGCCGCGGTCCTGCGCGAACGCTTCGGCGCGACGTCCGTGAAGCTCGCCTGCGAGCGCGGCGAGTGCGGCGCCTGCACCGTGCTCGTCGCGGGCCGCCCGCGACTGGCCTGCGTGACGCCCGTCGAACTCGTCGACGGCGAGGTCACCACGGCCGAGGGACTCGCGGAGGAATCGGCGGACCTGCGAGCGGCCTTCGCCGACCTGGGGGCGTTCCAGTGCGGCTTCTGCACGCCCGGCCAGGTCGTCAACGCCACGGCCCTGCTCCGCGCCGGCCTCCCGGCCGACGCGGAGCGGGCGCGGGCGAAGGCGCGCGCCCACATGTCGGGCAACATCTGCCGCTGCACGGGCTACGCGGCGATCATCGAGGCCGTCTGCGCGACGGGGCGGGCCCGCGCCGAGGCGGGAGAGGAGACGCGGTGACATCGCAGATCGGGCGGAACGTCAGGCCGCTGGACTGGGAGGCGCGCTCCCTCGGCCGGGTCGACTACGTGAACGACCTGGCCGGGCCGGAGCACCTGCACGCGGCGGTGCTGCGCTCGCCCATCCCCTACGGGAAGATCCTCCGGCTCGACGTCCGGGCCGCGCTGGCGATGCCGGGGGTCCGCGGGATCATCACCGCCGAGGACTTCCCGCCGGGCATCACCTACCTGCACCGGGGCGGGCACATGTCCGACCGGCCGCCGCTGGCCTCCGGCGTCGTCCGGTACGTCGGGCAGGAGATCGCCGCGGTCGCCGCCGACACCCCCGAGCAGGCGCGGGCCGCCGTCGCGGCGATCCGGCTCCGGCTCAGGGCGCTGCGCGCGCCGCTGACCATCGGCGAGGCGCTCGCGCCCCGCGCCCGGGCCCTGCACGGCGACCGGCCGGGCGAGCGCAACGTCGCGATGCACTGGAAGAGCGGGTGGGGCGACCCGGACGCGGGCGTGGCCGCGGCCGACGTGGTGGTCGAGGGGGACTTCGTCTACCCGAGCGTCGCGCACGCCTGCATGGAGCCGAACGTCACCCTCGCCCGGTGGGACGCCGAGCGGGGGAGCGTCGAGCTGTGGACGTCCACCCACGCGCCCTACTTCGTGGCCAAGGAGGTCTCCCACCTTCTCGGGATCGACCACGACAAGGTGGTGTGCCGGGAGGTCGCTACGGGCGGCAGCTTCGGCTCGAAGTCGAAGGCGTCCGAGCACGAGATCCTGGCGGCGGCCCTGGCCCGCGAGACCGGATCGCCCGTGCTGATCTCCCTGACGCGCGAGGAGGAGTTCGCCTCCAACAAGCCCCGGCACCGGTTCGAGACCCGTCTGCGCACCCACGCCGACGCCGCAGGCAATCTGCGCGCCTTCGAGACCGAGGTGAACGTCGACAACGGCGCCTACTCGCACATGGGCTCGTCCGTCATGCGGGTCGGCGTCATCACCCTCGGCTCGGTCTACCGGGCCGACGGGGTGCGCTTCGACGCCAGGCTCGTCGACACCGCCACCCAGCCGGGCGGCCAGTACCGCGGCTACGGCACGCCCCAGGTCGCGCTGGCCATGGAGAGCCAGCTCGACGAGATCGCCGAGAAGATCGGCATGGACCCGATCGACCTGCGCGTCCGCAACGCCGTCGCGCCCGGCACCGAGACGCTGTGCGGCTACAAGGTCACCACGACCCGGCTCGTGGACTGCCTGGAGACCGTCCGCAGGGAGCTCGACTGGGACGTCAAGAAGGCCGCCCCGGCATACGGGCGGGGCCTGGGCGTCTCCAGCGCCGCGCACGGCTCCGGCGCCTTCGCCTACCCCCTGGCCAACCTGAGCGAGGCGGGCGTCGACGTCGATCCGGACGGCACCGTCCGGGTCAGGTTCGGCGGATCGGACGCCGGCACCGGGCAGAAGACCATCCTCGCCCAGATCGCCGCCGAGGAACTCGGCGTCGCGCCCGAGGACGTCGAGGTCCTGTCGATGGACTCCGAGCGCACCCCGCTCGACCTGGGCGCCTGGTCGTCGCGCGCGACCCACATGTCCGGCATGGCCACCGGCATGGCCGCCCGCGAGATGGCCGCCGAACTGCGCGCGCTGGCCGCCGACAAGCTCGGCTGCGCCCCCGCGGACGTGGACCTGCGCGACGGCGCAGCCCACCACGAGGGGTCCGCGATCCCCTTCGCCGACCTCGCCGCCGCCAAGGGCGGCCTCAGCCTGGAGAGCCACTACGAGCTCAAGGGCACCGAGACGATCACCCCCGGCGAGGACAAGGCCAACCTCTCGCCCACCTACTCCTTCGCCGCGCACGGCGCCGAGGTCGAGGTGGACGTCCGGACGGGCGAGGTCACCGTCGTCGACTACGTGGCCGCGCACGACGTCGGCCGGGCGATCAACCCGGTGATGGTCGAGGGCCAGATCATCGGCGGCGCCGTGCACGGGCTCGGCGCGGCCCTGGGGGAGGAGCTGATCCGGACCGACGGCCGGGTCGTCAATCCCGCCTACCTCAACTACGCGATGCCGCGCGCCGCCGACGTGCCGGAGGTCCGGCCGTTCATCATCGAGTCCCACGACGACGCCGGGCCCTACGGGGCCAAGAGCATCGGCGAGATCCCGATCGTGCCGCCGGGCGCGGCCGTCGCCAACGCCGTCTACGACGCGGTCGGCGTGCGGATTCGGGAGCTGCCGATCACCCCCGACAAGGTGCTGCGCGCCCTCGCCGAGAAGGAGGGGCGCGTCCGAGACCACCGGCTGCCGCGGCGTCCCGGCCGGTGGTGGATCGCGAGTATGCGGGCCGCCTACCCGTTCGGCCTGCACGCGGCCCTCGACCGCTGGGGCACCCCGTTCGGTCGCCAGGGGCGCCACCCGGCGCGGCGGAAGCCCGCCGCCGCCGTCGCCGAGATCCTCCGGCCCGCGACCGTCGCCGCGGCGTGCGAGGCGCTGGCCGGCAAGGACACGGCCGCGATCGGCGGTGGCACCGACCTGCTGCTCCAGCGCCGCCAGGGCCTCGCCGAGCCCGCCCGGATGGTCTCGACGGCCCGGCTGCCCGGCCTCCGCGACATCATCGAGGAGGCCGACGGGTCCGTCGTCATCGGCGCGGCCGTCACGCTGACCGAGGTGATCGAGCGGTTCGCCGACGCGGTCCCGGCGCTGGCCGAGGCCGCCGCGTCGATCGCCTCGCCGCAGATCCGCAACGCCGCGACGGTCGCGGGCAACCTGCTCCAGGCCAAGCGCTGCTGGTTCTTCCGTAACGACTTCCCGTGCTACAAGCGCAACGGCGTCCTGAGCCCGTGCTACGCGATCCTCGGCGACCACCGCTTCTACCACGCGGCCGTCGACGGGCACCGCTGCCAGGCCGTCACCCCGTCGGACCTCGCGACGGTCCTCGCCGCGCTCGACGCCGTCGTGGAGCTCGCCGACGGGCGGCGGATCCCGATCGGCGAGCTGTACAGCGGGCCGGGGGAGACCGTGCTGAAGGCCGCCGACCTCGTCGTCGCCGTCCGGCTGCCCGAGCCGGGTCGGGCCTGCGTGTTCGAGAAGCTCGCCCTCTACGCGGGGGACTTCGCGGCGGTCGCCGTCGCGGCGTCGAGCAGGTCGGGCGAGCGCTGGGACGACCCGCGGATCGTCTTCGGCGCGCTCGCGCCCACTCCGTGGCGGGTCACGGGAGCCGAAGCGGCCCTGGCCGGGACGCCCTTCGCGGCCTCGGCGCTGCGCGCGGCCGTGGACGTCGAGCTGACCGCGCACGGCCATCCGCTGCCGGGCAACGCCTGGAAACTGGACGCCGCCGCGGGCCTCGCCGAGCGGGCGGGCGAGCGGCTCGCCGGTGCCTGAGCCACCGAGTGGACACCGGGAGTGTCCGGGGACAGGATGTATCGGAAGGGATGGACGATCTTGTTTGAGGCGGGGGAGAAGTGACGACGGCAGAGTCCGCGGCCAAGGGGCGCCGCTCGGACAAGAGCCTCACGGCCGAGGACATCCTCGCCGCCGCGATCGAGATCGGCGACCGGGAGAGCCTGGACGCGCTGACGATGCGGCGGCTCGCGGGTGAGCTGGGCTTCAGCACGATGGCCCTGTACCGGCACTTCAAGAACAAAGAGGGCATTCTCGACGGGATGGCCGACCAGGTGCTCGGCAACCTGCGCCTGCCCGAGGAGGTAGGGCCCGATCCCGTCAGCGAGGCCCGCCGGGTCGCGGTGGCCATGCTGGACATGATGCACGAGCACCCGTGCGTGGTCCGCCTGCTGTCGACCCGCACCACGACGAGCCACGGCTCGCTGCGCGGCTCCTTCGAGCAGATCCTCACCCGCCTGCGCATGACCGGCCTGTCCCCGGCCGAGGCCGTCCGCGTCTACGGCCTCCTCATGACCTACACGCTCGGCTTCTCCGCCTACCAGATGCCCCGCCCCTGGGGCGGCGACGACGCGGCCGCCCACGAGCTGCGCCGCCAGCGCAAGCACTTCTATTCGGCCCTGCCCGCCGACGAGTTCCCCCAGATGATCGAGCTCTCCCCGGAACTGTCCTGGCTCCCCACCAACCGCCAGTTCCACGAGGGCCTGGAGATCCTCCTCAAGGGCCTGAAGGCCGACCTGGCCTGACCGTCCCCTCGGCTCGCGGGAAGGCGTTCGTCGCGCAAGGCCGAAGCCCCGCGGCGGCCGTTCGGCTGCGCCACGGGGCCTCGGCGTCCGCTGCCCGTGGCGATCGGGAGGGGACGTGTGGAACGTTCCGTTCAGTGGAAGGTGATCCGCACGAGTCTGCTGTCGAGCCAGTCCTCCAAGCGGGTGGGCTGGGCGATGGTGCCCGGATTGTGGGGTTGGTTGAGGTCGGCGATGATCTCGGTGAGGATCCTGCGGCGTTCGCCCGGGTCGGTGACCGGTGCGGCGCGGGCCCGCAGGTCGGCTTTCACGCCGTGTTCGAGGTGGAAGGTGAACTCGGGGTCGGCCAGGAGGTTGGCGTACCAGCCGGTCGGGCGTCCCTGCGTGCCGCTGCACAGGTAGCTCTCGCCGAGAGCGCGGTAGAAGAAGATCTCGATCCGGCGGGGGCGGCCTGTGCGGCGGCCCGTCGTGGTGATGTCGATGATGCGGTCGCGGGTGGTGGCGGCCGGGGTGAACTCGACCGCCCGGCGGACTGCGGGGTCCATGGGCGCTTCCCTTCTCGGGTGTCAGGCGGCGTCGTGCTTGAGCGCCGGGCCGAGCAGGAGCCCGCCGTCGACGACGTACTCCGAGCCGGTGGCGAAGGACGCCTCGTCGGAGGTGAGGAACAGCAGC
The DNA here is from genome assembly GCF_003751225.1 of Actinocorallia herbida. NCBI lineage: Bacteria > Bacillati > Actinomycetota > Actinomycetes > Streptosporangiales > Thermomonosporaceae > Actinocorallia > Actinocorallia herbida. The sequence goes on along the minus strand of NZ_RJKE01000001.1, from coordinate 5,067,680 downwards.
AGGCGGGTGACGTCGGAGGGCTCGCCGAGTCGCGGGATCGCGAAGGGCTCGGGCGAGTAGAAGTCCGAGATGGGCGCGTCGCTGCCCGCGGCGGGCTCGGTGATGAACGGGGTGGCGATGACGCCGGGGTGAACGGCGTTGACCCGGATGCCGTCACGGCCCAGTTCCAGGGCCGCGGTCTTGGTCAGCCCGCGGATCGCCCACTTGCCGGCCACATAGGGGGCGTAGAAGGCTGTCCCGCCGATGCCGGAGGTGGAGGCGATGTTGACGATCACGCCTCCGCCGGCCCGGCGCAGCGACGGGGCGGCCGCCTTGATGCCCAGGAAGGCGCCGGTCAGGTTGATGTCGAGGATCCGCTGCCAGACGCGCAGGTCGGTCGCCTCGATCGGGGCCGCGGGGTTCTGCACCCCCGCGTTGTTGACCAGAACGGATAGGGGGCCGAAGCGCTCCTCGGTCGCCTTGATCGCCGCGGCCCAGGACACCTCGTCGGTGACGTCCAGCCGGACGGACAGGGCGCGGTCTCCGAGTTCGGCGGCGAGCGCGCGGCCGCGCTCTTCGGCGATGTCGGCTATGACGACGTTGGCGCCCTCGGCGTGGTAAGCGCGGATGTGGCTGACGCCCTGCCCGCCGGTGGCTCCGGTGACCAGCACGGTGCGGTCGTGGAAACGCATGGTTCTCTCCTCTAGGGCGAATAGTGAGTCGAGTGACTCGCCTCGCTGGGAAGGTTAGGCAATGCGCCAGTGGTGAGTCAAGTCGCTCACCTCGCCTAGGATGGGCGTATGACGACCGAACCCTCCGCGTACCACCAGCGCGTCGCGCGGCAGAAGAGGAAAGCGATCTTGGAAGCGGCGACCAGGCTGTTCCTCGACTCCGGGTACGCGCGGACCTCGCTGGCCAAGGTCGCGGAGGCGGCGGAGGTGTCGAAGGCGACGCTGTTCAAACAGTTCCCGACCAAGGCCGCGCTGTTCGACGCGATCGTCACGGCCTCGTGGCGCACCGGCGAGGAGGACGTCGTCCGGCCGTCCGCGGGGGATCCGGGCACGGGCCTCGCCCTGATCGGCCGCCGGTACGTCGCGCTGCTCACGAGCCCGGGAATGGCGGACCTGTTCCGCATCGTCATCGCCGAGATGCCGCGCTTCCCCGAACTCGCCGAGGCCCAGTTCAATCAGGGAAAGATGCCCTATTTCGACTCCGTTCGCCGCTATCTGGAGGCCGAGTGCGCGGCGGGCACGATCGCCGTGGACGATCTCGACCTCGCCGCCACCCAGTTCCTCGGCATGATCTCCAACTACGTGTTCTGGCCGCGCATGCTGCTCCCGCACTGGGCGCCCGACGAGGCGTCCATGGAGCGCGTGGTCGATGAGGCGGTCCGCATGATGCGGGCCGGCTACGGCACCGGCTAGCGACCCGGTGCCGCGGCCGGACCGGCGAGGACCGCGGAGGCCGGGCCGAGGCAGAATCGGGCCGGGAACCGATAGGCCGTCACTACGCCCTGCGGACGCCCGGAGAACAGCGCGCCGAACGGATCCTGAACGACGACGAGTAGGGATCTGAGAGTTGTGGGATCACACGAGGTCCCGGGTCAGATTGGTGGGGAAGGACGATGTCCTGAGCCGTGGGGGCCGCGATTCTTGCCTGACCCCCCTCAGAAAGGTGCGATGCGATGCGCACTTTCAGTAAAGGATTGATGGCGGTCGTTCTCGCGGCCGTCACCATTCCGCTGGGCAGTCCCCCCGCGTCGGCGGAAGGGAATGCGACGGATATCGCGACCGCGATGCAGCAATGGCAGGCGAGCAACCCGGAGACGGCCGGGAATCGCGGCAAGACGCCGGGCCTGATCGCGCGCTGGGACGCAGGCGGAACGCAGGTGACGGTCGACGTCGGCGTGAAGAAGCCGAACGGCAACCCCGTCACCGAGAAGCGCGACGTCAACGACCGCTTCCGCGCCGGCAGCAACACGAAGATGCTGATGAGCGTCGTCATGCTGCAGCTCATCGACGCGGGCACGTACACGATCGACGGCGGGCCGCTGACGCTCGACTCGCCGATCCCGCTCTCCATCCAGAGCCAGATCACGGGCTGCAATGTCATGTACCAGGCGTGGTACGGCGGGAACACCTCGCAGCTGTGCTTCGACGCCTCGAAGATCACGATCCGGAGCCTGCTCCAGCACACCAGCGGGCTGGAGTCCTACGACAAGATCTACGACTGGCAGGCCAGCGTCGGCGCCGACTTCCTGCTCGGCCCGAACGGCCCGCTGCGCGACGGGCAGTACTACCTGGCGCAGCTCCTGGCCGACGGCGTGAGCCAGGGCCCGCTGTTCCCCGCCGACTGCGGCCGGAGCGCCACGGACACGATCCTGTGCCCGAGCAAGATCGACAAGGGCTTCTACTACTCCAACACCAACTACGTCGTGCTGGCCATGATCATGCGCCAGCTGACGAACAAGAGCTACGGCCAGCTCATCACCGAGAAGATCCTCCAGCCCGTCGGCATGACGCAGAGCAAGATGCCCGCGAGCTGGAACGCCGACGAGAAGACGGGCGTCGTCCGCGACCTGGACACTCCGCACTCCGACCACTGGACGGGCCTGCGCCTGGTCGGCACCGACCCGAAGGACCCGACCCCGCTCGGCCCGTACGACGCCACTCGCTTCAACCCCACCCTGACCGCGGGCGCCGGCGACCTCATGTCCACCACCGCGGACCTGATCAAATTCGACAAGGCGCTGCTGGGCGGCCAGCTCCTGTCCACGACCCGTCTCGCCGAGATGATGGACTGGTACACGCAGTTCGACGAGTCCGACGAGTCCCTCGCCTACAACGAGGCGGGCGATGGCGTCGACAACGACCTCGACGGGCTGGTCGACGAGACCGCGGCCGGCACCGCCCCCGGTGACCTCGCCGAGACGAACCACCCGTCGGTCGCCGGCGACGCCCACATGACCTACGGCCTCGGCCTGGCCAAGCGCACCTTCGACTGCCCGTCGGTGCCCGGCAAGACGGTGACGGTCTACGGCCACAACGGCTTCGTCCCCGGCTCGCTCACCTACAACTACATCACCGCGGACGGCACCAAGGCGATGGCGTTCAACCTCAACGCCGACTGGCCCGCCAAGCTCCGCCCCTACAAGGGCAAGAACTCCAGCACCGGTGCCTTCGACGTCGACCTCTACTGGAACTACGAACTCGTCATGATGTACGACATCCTGCGCGCCGGCTTCTGCTGACGCCCGCCCGTCAAGGCCGCCCCGCCCCGCCGCGGGGCGGCCCGCCCATCGGGGACCGCCCCCAGCGCCGATGCGCATCGGCGATCGGTGTCAGGCGAGACCCTGCGCCTCGGCTCGCTCGCCAACGACTGGTGGGCCTCCACCGAGGCCGACAACGGCGAGCTCGGCCGGGTTCCGGAGATCTACCTCGCGGGCGGCGCGACGTCGAAACTTCGAACCGGACGCGGGCCTCCGCCGACGAAGCCGCTGAGACGATCGGCCCGTCCGAACGCCGGGCGGGGACGGGCTCGGCGAGCACCCGGCAAAGGTGGTGCGGATGATGTCGGGTAATGGGGAGGGTTTCGCCGCAGGATGGGGGCATGGATGACATGACCTTGGTATCCCGCTTTCTTCGCGACGGCTTCGTGAAGGTGGAAGGCGCCGTCGCGCCGCGGGTGGCGGCGGACTGCGCGCGGCTGCTGTGGCGGGAGACGGGCTGCGACCCGGACGATCCGGCGACGTGGACGCAGCCCGTGCACTGGGTGCCCGGCATGGCGCAGGGGCCGTTCGCCGCCGCGCCCAACTCCCCGTCCCTGCATCGCGCCTACGACCTTCTCGTCGGCGCGGGACGGTGGGAGCCGCGCTACTCACTGGGCACGTTCCCGTTGCGCTTCCCGCACGCGGAGGAACCGGACGACGCGGGCTGGCACATCGAGGGGAGCTATCTGCCGGAGGGCGAGAGCTGGTACTTCACGAATCTGCGCTCCCAGGGCCGGGCGCTGCTGATGCTGTTCCTGTTCAGCGAGGTCGGTGAACGGGACGCCCCGACCCGGATCCGGGTCGGCTCGCACCTCGACGTGCCGAAGGTGCTGGAGAAGTACGGAGAGGACGGGGCGAGCGGACTGGCCCTCGCGCCCGACCTGGTGGCGGCGTCCGACCACCGGCCGGTCGCCCTCGCCACCGGATCCCCGGGCGACGTCTTCCTGTGCCATCCGTTCCTCGTGCACGCCGCGCAGCCGCACCACGGGACGCGGCCGCGCTTCATGGCCCAGCCGCCGCTGATGCCGGCCGCACCGTACGAACTGGAGCGGGCCGACGGCGCGTACTCTCCCGTGGAGATCGCGATCCGCCGGGGACTGGGACGGGAAACGCCCGGCCCGGACGGGGACGGCGCCGACCGCAGCGCCGGGTAGCCGTGGACGCCGCCCGGCACGGCGGTCGTCAGGCGGAAGGAGACCGGCGTGCTGGAGCGGCTGAACCAGGCCATGGAGCACATCGAGGGCCATCTCGACCAGGCCGTCGAGACGGAGGAGCCGGCACGCATCGCGGCCACCTCGGAACACCACCTGCGCCGGATGTTCTCCGCGCTCGCGGGCATGCCACTGTCGGAGTACATCCGGCGCCGAGGGCACCGAACTCGACTATCACCCAGCCGTGATCACCAACGCGGCCGCTCCGGAAGGCACGACCACGTTGGGGCCTGGGCCGGTCGCCGTTGGCGGGGACGAAGTCGACGATGAGCAGCGCCGATATCGATCTTGAGACTGAGCGGCAACGCCCTCATCTGGCAGCGCCACCGCCGCAGTTCCCCTTCGCCTTCCCCCCAGCCGGACCACACGCCCGTGCGACCGCCCTCCACGTCTCCCTGCAGAACAGCTCACGCGGCTCCGCCGGACGAAAAGGGCAATCTCCAACACCATGACCAAGGCCGCCGACGACACGACCGAATCCCCCGCCCCAGACCGCAACTGACATGACAGTGCGCACCCCCCGCTTAAATCCGTCGCCGGCGCTACGGCCACCAGGCCCGGGAGCGGCCGGACGACGGGCGAGATGCACCTATCGCCGATCGAGTTCATCGCGACGAGCCAAAACACGCCAACCAGACAAATAGGATCAATAGAAATATTGTTATCGAATGCTGCAATGCAGGCCGCAGTGGACATTCATTCTGCGCTTTTGCCACAAATCGCCCGATCGCGAGGCTCCGCAAGTGAATCGGCCTCGAGGTCTTCAACTACCCGTCGCGGCAAGGCCTCCCATACCTTGGAGCTAGCCGCATGTATCCGTGACGGCAACTCGGGCAAAGGCTGCATGAACTGGCGATTTCATCAGCTAGGAAGGACGCTCCTTGCATTTGGAGGACAACCCGACTCCTCTATTCAATGACTTTCGGCTTCCCTTGCCGCCGACCAGCCATCGGACCAGATGCAGCAGGACTGCTTGGCCTGCCAAATATCGGGCTCCATTCATCGACGAGACATGCGCTTGACCCGGGCCATCGGCGTCAGGGCCGCTGAATCGGCGCAGCGGGCTGCGTCGGCTTCTCACCGAAAGTGATCTTCGGAAGATCACGTGCGAGATTGGTCGTCGCCCGCTCGGTGATTTCGGTTGGACGGTGTCCAATCCTTTTCTTGCCCGGGTGGATCTTCGCGTGTGTGAATCTGCGGAACGGCACGATGAAGAGAAAGGGAGCCGTTGTCCGAGAAAGAGCTTGTCCGGTCCTACCGGGGCAAAAAGTACATTTCCACCACGATGGTGCGGCATGACGGGACGGCGGTGGCGTTCGCGATGGACGCCGACCGCAGGATCTACTACAGCGTCCTGAACCTGGACCTGGGGAGCGAGGAGCGGGGGGCGCTGGACGTCGCCTACTGGAACGACGACCCGGTGCCGCTGCCGTTCCCCGCGGAGATCGCGGACTGCGACCCGCGGGTCACCGAGGTGCGGACGATGCCGGTGGTCCGCAAGCGCAGCCGGGCGGAGACGCGGCCGGAGCTGCTGCTGCCGGGCGACGCGGACCCGTTCCTGTCGACGACGGCCCGCCTGACCGCGGACGTGCCGATCCAGGTCGTGTCCGACGGCCGGTACCTCCTGGTGTTCCGGCAGTCGATCGCCGACGGCCACGCCGACGCCGTGTACCGCGTGCGGGGCGGCGGCCTGTCGGGGGACGCGGGGCGGGCGGACCTGGAACTGCCGGGCGGCGCGAAGTCTCCGGCGGTCGACGCGTCGCTGCTGGTCGACCGGTACGTGCTGGTCGGGTCGGAGCTGAAGCCCGTCGTCGAGGTGCGGTACCAGCGCAGCCGCGACAAGACCGTCCCCGCGTCCGGCGGCGACACGCTCGGTACCCGGGACATGCACGGCGAGCAGTTCTTCGAGCCGACGCTGCGCCTGTCGTTCGCGCCGAAGCTGGCCAAGGGCGCGTTCTGCGCCCTCATCCTGCCCACGATCGTGTCCGGCGCGTCGCGCTGGCAGCTCTTCGCGCACAACGCGGCGACCGGGCGGATCGAGTCGTTCAACCTGGACCGGACCTCCGACGGCCTGTTCGATCTGGTCGGCACCCAGCTCTACACCAGCCCGGACCCGCGGTTCGCCGGATCGGTGCTGGAGCGGGAGCAGGGCATCGACCCCAACACCCAGCGGCCCATGGTCCCGGTCGTCGCAGCCACCGACCGGGCGAGCACCGCACTGCGGTTCGCCGGCTCCTCCCGCGTGCTGATCGGCGCGCCGGCCAAGGCGCTCGCGGACACCGGGCGGTACACCGTCGAGGCGTGGGTGCGGCCGGCCGCGTACGGCGGCGTGATCCTCGCAAGTGAAAAGGAGCGGGACACAGACGGCTTCCAGCTGTCCCTGGATGCCCAGGGCAAGCTGAAGGCGGCCCAGGACGGGCAGACCTGGTCGCTGACCGGCACGGCGGTCGTGGCCAAGGACGTCTTCAGCCATGTGGCGGCGGTCTTCGACGGCACGAAGCTGGAGCTGTTCCTCAACGGCGCCTCCCAGGGCTCCCTCGCGCGGGCCGCGGTGCCCAAGCCGGGCGGGAGGCTGGTGCTGGCCGCCCGCCTGGACACCGCCGGCGCCCAGGCCCAGGGATTCAGCGGAGACATCGACGAGGTGCGGATCTGGAGCACGGCCCGCACCCCGACCGACCTCGCCGACCGGGGCCGCCGCCTGACCGGCATCGAGAGCGGCCTGGTCGCCTACTACCGGTTCGACGAGGGCGCCGGAACCTCCCTGGCCGACCAGACGGCCAACCTGCGGACCGCGTCGCACCTGGGCTCCGACCCGGTGTGGGTGACCTCGGACGCCCCGGTCGGTGACGGCCCCGGCCTGGCGCGCGACACGTTCGCGATCAAGGGCAGGACCGTCGTGACCGGCCTGTCCGCGCTCCTGTACCACCAGCAGGAGCCCATGGTCACCGGCTACGGCGGCGCGCCCACCCAGGAGAAGAGGCAGGCGCGGGTGCTGCTGGCCTTCGCCACCTCCGGGCCGGCCCCCGCGGGCGGGGACGCGGCCCGCTCGTACGTGTCGACCGTCGACTTCGCCGTGGGCACCGACGGGCGGCTGTCTGCCGTGCCGGACACGATCGACCTCGCCCCGATCGGCCTGCCGGACCCGACGTCGGGGCTGGAGCGGATCAGCGCCGCGCAGGACGCGGTGGCCTCCGCCCAGATCGCGCTGGACGCCGACCGGGCCCTGGCCGACCAGGAGCCGGCGATGGCCCAACGCCTCGCCGAGATCTACTTCGGACTCTACGACGTCAGGGCCATGTACGGACTCCCCCACCAGGGCTATCTGTACCTGGTCGCGTACAACCAGTTCTGCATCTATGCCGACTGGTGGACCCGTGAGCGCGAGCGCCTGCTCCGGGCGGAGCTGGCCGTCGTCGAGCCGAGCGTGGCGAACATGCGGGCCGCCCAGCAGCGGGCCACCACGAACCAGGCGGCGTTGACCGCCGCGCAGAACAACCTGTCGACGCTGTCGGGCGGCATGCTCGGCGACACCGAGCCGGTCCTGCCCATGCCCGTCGTCTCCAGCGACCGCAGCGGGCTGAGCACCTTCGGCGCGCTGCTGACGTTCGCCTGGACCGCGGAGACCCCGTCGCTGCTCGACAGCGCCAACGGCGACGTCGCCCTGTACTTCCGCGGCGGAGACGGCCAGTTCTTCTCCGCCTACTACGCCACCTCGGTCTCCCGCGCGGGCAAGCGCATCACCCTGACCGACGGCACCCTGGAACTGGCGGGCCGGGATCCCGCGGTGAACACCGCCGACATCAAGGTCACGGTGTCGGCCGGAGCCACCTCCGACACCTGCAAGATCGTCGTGGCGCGCGGCACCGTCTCCGAGACCTTCCCCGGCGTGCCGCGACGCGCCGACCTGGCGGCCGCCGTCCTCAGCGGGGACCTGCCCGCGGGGACGGTGATCGGCGCGGTGAAGTCGGTCGCGGACCGCACGGTCACGCTGGCCGCGCCGCTGGCCGGGCCGCTGGCCGCCGGGACCGCGGTGCGGATCGGCGACCGCGCCCGCACCGTGTCCGCCGCCGCGGCCTCGGGCGCCACCACGTTCACGGTGTCCGTCGGCTCCCTCGACGTCGCGGCCGGCAGCGAGATCCGCACGCTCGCCTACGACTTCGCCCTCGCCACCTGCACCGTCCCCGGGGTGTCGCTGTCGAGCGGCTCGAAGATCGTCGGCGCGTCCGCAGGCAAGGCGGTGGCCGCCGTGCCCGACGGCGTCGCCGCCGACGCCGCGCCCGCGCTCACCCCGCGGTGGCGCGGCGCCTCCCCGGGCCGGTCGCTGGCCTTCACCGGCGGCCAGTCCCTCGCGCTGCCCGCCGCCTCCCTGCCCAAGGCCGCCGCCGACGGCGACCTGACGATCGAGGCGTGGGCCAGGCCGACCGCCACGACCGGCCGGTCCAGGATCCTGCACGCCAACGGCCCCTCCTCCGGCTACGGGCTGGGGCTGGAGGGCACCCCGGTCAGCAGCGCGCTGTCGTTCAACGGAACGACCGGGGACGCGGTGAAGTGCGCGACCGCCTTCGCCCTGGGCACCGGATTCACCATCGAGTTCTGGATGAGGCCGACCGCGGTCTCCCGCACCAACCACGCGTTCGGCCACGGCACCGAGAACTCCACGTCCTCCTTCGTCGTCGGCCTCACCTCCGCCAACCGGTTCACCGTCGGCGACTCCACGAGCGGATACCTCCTCACCTCCGCCGCCTACACCGACCAGGACTGGCACCACTGGGCGGTCGTCCAGGAGGCCGGCACCAACAAGCGCTTCATCTACCGCGACGGCGTCAAGGTCGCCGAGGACACCCCGGCCACGGGATACTCCGGCACCGGCGTGATCTACCTGGGAGCGAACGCCTTCGGCTCGGCGATGCAGGGCGAACTGGACGAGGTCCGCGTCTGGAACCGGGCGAGGACCCAGACGGAGATCGACGCCTACCGCCGCCGCCGGGCGAGCGGCCGGGAGCCCGGCCTCACCGCCTACTGGAACTTCGCGAACCTGTCGGCGGCCGACCGTACCGGGAACGGCAACGACGGGAGGCTCGCCGCCGGCCGGGTCCTGGCCACGTCCGGGCTGACCGGCTACCGGCTCATCGGGTCCGTGGGCGACCAGTACGTGCGCAGCGTGGACGCCTTCACCGCCGGCGACTGGTCCCACCTCGCGCTGACCTTCCAGCAGGCGTGGGCGATGAGGCTGGACGGCGCCTCCTACATCGACTGCGGCGGCGCCGACGGCCTCGACCTGGTCGACGACCTGACCATCGAGGCGAACATCCGCGTCGACGACATCGGCCCCGTCCAGGGCCTGGTCGGCAAGGGGACCTTCGGCTCCGGCAAGCCCGGGAGCGTGCCGTACTCCCTCTACGTCAACAACGACGGCCAGATCGGCTTCGCCTTCGAGACCGGATCGGGAAGCAAGGCCGAGACCAGGACGTTCCTGTCCGGCACCAAGATCACCGCCGGCGCGTTCACCAAGGTCGCCGTCACCCGCCGCACCAACGAGAACCGGCCCAACGACGGGCGTTCGGGCATCACCGAGATCCGCTTCTACATCAACGGCGTGGCCGCGAACGCCCACGACTACACCGGGACCAAGCCCGTCGGCAATGACGCGAACGCAGAGCTGGGCCGCCGGCTCGTCGGGGCCGCCGAGTTCGGGCTCAGGGGAGTGCTGTCGGAGGCGCGGATCTGGAACACCGCCCGGGAGGCCAAGCAGATCGGCGCCGCCATCACCGCCAAGGCCGACGGCCTCCTCGCGTGGTGGACGTTCCCGGAGACCGAGGGCGGCACCACCGCGGACGCCTGCGACACCTACCCCGGACGGCTGTGGGGCGCGACCCGCACCCGCACCCCCGACCCGGCGGCCAGCACCTTCACCTTCTACCAGAACGGCACCCCGTCGGCCGCCGTCCTCACCGCCCCCGGGGACCCGTTCGCCGCCGCCGGGCGCGGCGCCGACCAGTTCACGGTCGGCGCGTTCAAGAAGACCGACGGCACAGCTGCCGAGCCCTTCACCGGAGAGATGGACGAACTCAGGGTGTGGCGCACGGCGCGGACCCAGGAGCAGGTGCTCGACAACCTCTTCGGCCGGCTCCGCGGCAGGCGCGAGGACCTCATCGCCTACTACCCCTTCGACGGCGCCTCGACCACGGCCGGCGCGCTGGTCCGCGACGACGGGCTGATCGGCAACGACCTCACCCCGTCGACGCCCCCGCCCACGCCGGTGCTGTGCACCGCGCCGATCTCCCAGGACATCGCGGAGGTCCGCTCGGCGCTCACCGGGATCGCGACCCGGTTCAACTCCCTGGTCTCCGCGGTCCCGGCCGCGACCGAGTACGCCGACGTCCAGCGGCTCCCGCACGGCGGCGTGACCGGGGTGATGAAGCGTTCCTACACCTACGTGCGCGGTGGCGCCTGGCACCTGCACACCGGCTACAAGGTCGGCGACCTGACCACCACCTGGGTCGGGCAGGCCCAGTTCGACCCGCAGCTCGTCGGCTACATCGAGGGCGCGCCTCCGGTCCCGTCGGAGAACCTCATCCACGACGGGTCCGACGACCCCACCCAGTACGGTGAGAGCACCTCGGTCGAGTTCGTGCAGGCCGACAGCGTCTCCAACACCCTGTCCTCCGACCACGAGACCAGCGTGGACATGTCCGCCAAGGCCAAGTTCACCACCTCCGTCGCCGGCGACGAGTACATGATCAAGATGGTGCCGCCGATCCCGATCGTCGGCGTCGCCACACCGGTCGTCTCCTGGCAGATCGACCACGAGGTCACCGCGGAGCTCGGCTTCTCCAACGGCTGGAGCAACGGCGTCTCGGTGACGCAGGGCACCGACACCACCCGCAGCAGCAAGGTGTCCCTCGCCGGGAACTACGAGCCCGCCGAGACGGCCAAGCAGGTCAACGCCGCCGCCGGACGCCGGTGGGTGCCCGCCAACACCGGGTTCGCCGTCGTCCAGTCCGACACCGCCGACGTGTACGCGCTGCGGCTGGAGCACAACCAGGCCCTCGTCGCCTACCGGATGCTCCCCAGCCCCGACATCCCCCGCGACTGGAACCTCATCCCCTTCCCCATCAACCCCCGCTACACCAAGCAGGGAACCCTCGACGGCCTCATCGGCTTCGGCGCGCCCAAGGCCGACGGGACCGCCGACGCCTTCCGCGACCCGAGCTTCCCCACCGCCGGCGACGGAGGCGAGTACAGCTACCTGCGCGTCCGCGAGGCCTACCAGCTCAAGCGGCGGATCGAGCGGGAGCAGCAGCAGCTCCAGGGCTACTACGACTCCGTCTCCACCGAGACCGGCGTCCCCGACCCCGTCCAGGCCCAGGCCGACCGGGTGCGCGCCTCGATGACGGGCGGCCCCGGCGGCGCGCCGGACGCCGGCGACCGCAACCGGGAGGCCGGGCGCCGCGCCAACAGCGCGGCCGCACGCCGCAACCTCGCCAACACCTACGTGTGGACCGCCGCCGGAGGGTTCTTCGCCGAGACCACCGGGACCGTCGACCAGGTCACCGAGACCACCGGCGGCTCCTACAGCGTCAACGGCAGCCTCACCGCCGGCGGCATGTACGGCAGCAGCGCCTGGGCGTTCGGCTTCAAGGCCGGCTGGGAGGTCAGCCTGGGCGGCGGATACAGCGTCACCCGCAGCAAGTCCAAGGACGCCACCCGCTCCTTCAGCCTCGACGTCTCCTGCGCCCCCGAGAGCGACCTGCAGAAGACCGTCAACGGCGTCCCGCAGTTCGACGCGAACAACAAGCCGGTCCTCACCCCGGGACGCGTCGACGCCTACCGGTTCATGACCTTCTACCTCGACACCAGCAAGGACAACTTCGAGGACTTCTACGGCAAGGTCGTCGACCCCGACTGGCTGCGCACCGACACCTCCGCCAACGCCCGCGCCCTCCAGGCCACCCGCCAGACCGCCCAGAAACCCCCCTGCTGGCGCATCCTGCACCGCGTCACCTTCGTCAGCCGCGTCCTGCCGCCCGTCTCCTCCAACGCCCCGGCCAGCCTCACCAAGGCCATGCTCGCCCTCGGCATGAACAGCCACAACGACCTCGCCGAACGCCTCAAGCCCTACCTCGGCGCCGACACCGGCACCCGCACCGCACTCACCGCCGCCCTCGATACCGCCGTCCGCGCCAACTTCCCCACCCTCACCCCCTACCTCGAAGAACTCAAGACCTTCTTCACCCGCTACTACGACATCACCACCTGACCAACCGCTCCCAGCCTGAACCCCGGGCCAGGAGCCGACCGAACCAAGCAGAACAGCACCACCAACGAGCGCGCCGCCCTCGCCAGGGCTGGCGCGCTCACCGCTTCAGAAACCCGCGCACCACCACCGCGGACACGACCCACATCGACAACAACGCCGAACGGCAAATCCCGCCAACTGAAGCGCTAAATCCGCCAACTGGAGTGCTCAGTCACACTGGCGCAGGTGGTGGTGGTCGACCGGCTGCTGGGGGCGCTGCGGGCCAAGGCGTTGCAACTGGTGATCGGATACGATCCCCGGCCGCCGTTCGACAGCGGGTCGCCCGCCACCGCCTCGGCCTCCACGCTGCGCCTGGCCGGCCGGATGCTCCTGGGCGATGCCCCCTGCACCGTTCGCCGCGCCCCGGCGCACCTCCTGAACCGGAGCCTGCGCGGCCCCTTGCGCATCCCCCGCGTCGACCCGGACCGACCGGTCCGGCCTCGGCCGAGACCGGGCGACCGCCGGCACGTGCCGATCGGCGAAGACCGACCGTGGTGCGGTCCCGCCCGCTTCCGCATGGCGGACGTCCCGGCTCCCGGCCCGCCCGTCCGGATCACGGGCCCCAATCCTCGCGGTACCGGATGTGGATCTCGCGTGCGTCGCCGAGGACGCCGTCGTTGGGGTGGAGCGCGGTGCAGAAGTGCGGATGGTCCGGGTGGACGGGGACGTGGCCGGGTCCCTCGTGGGCGACGTCGAGGAAGTGCCGGGCCGTCTCCCTGAACACCTTGGCGCTGCCGGTCATGAACAGGGTCTCGGCGTGGAGGTGCTGGTGGAAGAGGTCCCGGTTCTCCCGGTGGTGCCGTGCCGCGTGGTCGACCACGGCGTCGCTTTCGAGTGCCGAGCCGGGCAGCGTCACGGTCCGCGGGCGGCCCGGGCCGAGGCGGCCGCGGACCTCCTTCCAACGGGCCGGCGCGAACTGCAGCGAGTGATGGACGAGCACGAGATCGAGCCTGTGTGCGGCGTCCTCCGGCAGCGGACGGGAAGGCGGCCGGTTGCCGCGCATCGGCAGGTGGATCAGCGCGCGCGGTGACGTGGCGGCGAGGGCCCAGAGGCCGCCGAGCCGGAGTGCGGCGTCCCGGTCGAGGTGAACGTCGAGGTACCGGTCGCGATCGATGAGCACCGCGTGGGACGGCGGCCGGGCAGGACGGATGACCTTGAACTCCGTCGCTCCGAGGCGCGCGCGGTGGACGGTGATGGGCAGTCTCATCGGTTCTCCGAGACACGTGGGCTGACGTCAGGGGCGGAGGCGGCCCCGTCCTCAGGTGCGGATCGTCTCGTTTCGGATCTCTGTGGCGCGGGGTGGGCCGGGCCCCGCATACTTGATACCGGCTCGGGGGAGTCGGCTCTTGAGGTTCGGGGGCGTTAGTGGGTCCTGTGGCGCAGCGCGTGGTGGGGGCGGTCGGGACGGTCGCGGTGGCGGCGGTGGTGAACGTCGGGACGACGTTCCTCACGGACGGCGCCCTGGTGTGGTGGGTCTCCGGCGGCGCGCTCCTGCTCGTCGGCGTCCTCGTCCAGTGGTTCCTGCCCGTCGGCGAGGGGCGCGATCCCGGGGGCTCGCGGCGGGCGGGGGGCTCCCAGTACGTTCGCGGGAACAAGGCGGGCGGCTCGATCCGCGTCACGATGACCGGTACCGGTGAGCAGCGGGTCTCGGGCAACGAGGCACAGGGCGAGGTGACCGTGCGCCAGGGCGCGGATCCGCCGCCGGAGCGCGACCGCGATGGCTGACCGCTGGAGGCGGCGCCGCGGCGGGCGGGTCTTCCAGATCGTGCTCTGGTCCCGGGTCCGGGGCGACCTCACGCTCAACGCGGCGACCGATCCGGCCGGACGGCCGATCGAGTCCGACCCGGTGGTCTCCAGGGACCGCTTCCACGGCAGGTCCGCCGAGTTGAAGGCCGTCGCGCGTGTCCTGCGGCCGAGCAGGCGGACACCGGAGGCGATCAGGGTCGTCGTCCTGGACGGCCTCGGCGGCGCCGGCAAGTCGACGCTCATGAACGAGGCGGACGCCAGGTTCCGCGGCTCGTTCGAGGCGGTCGTCCGGTTCGACCTGAAAGGCTCGACGGCCGAGCCGGTCGCCCCCGGGGAACTGCTCGCGGAACTGTGCGGCCGCCTCCACGTCCCGGCCGCCGAGGGCGGCGACGAGGCGCGCTACCGGCGGGCGATCGCGGGCCGCCGCCTGCTCGTCCTGCTGGACGACGCCGCGGACGCCGCCCAGATCCGGCCCCTCACCGGCGTCTCCAGCGACAGCGTCCTCCTCGTCACGAGCCGGACCGAACTGCCCGGTCTGCGCGCCGCCACGCACGTGGCGGTCCGCTCCTTCCCCGAACGCGAGGCGCTCGGCCTGCTCGCCCGGGCCCTCGACCCGCCGGACGGAGCGGACGGCGCCCCGACCGGCGCCGCGCGGGTCGCCGCGGAACGGCAGGCGGCGACGGCGATCGTCCGCCGCTGCGGCTGCTTCCCGCTCGCGGTCCACCTGGTCGTCGCGACGGCCTTCGGCCGCTCCCGGGCCGATGTCTCCCTGGCCGAACTGGACGCCGACCTGGCCGAGCACGGACTCGACCTCATGGCCTCCCGGGAGGATCCGGGCAGGTCGATCCGCGCGATCTTCACCGCCGGGTACGGCCGCCTGACGCCGGGACTCCAGCGCATGTTCCGGCTCCTCGCGTCCGACCTGCGCGACGTCAGGCCCGCGGACGCCGCCGCGCTGGCCGGCGTGCCGGAGCGCGAGGCCGCCGAGATGCTGCGCGATCTGCACGCCCGCCACCTCGTGGAGCAGCCGGCCGACGCGTCCTACCGGCTGCACGATCTGCTGTGGGAGTTCGCGAACGAACTGCGCGTCCCCGAGGAGGCCGCCGAGTCCGCGGCGCGGCTGCGCGCCCTGCGCCTGCGGGAACTCGACGCCGTGCTCGACGCCGACACGCTCGCCGGCGTCGGCGACGTCACGCGAGCCGCGTCGGCCGAGGCCGCCCGTCCCGAGGCCGACGACACCTGGCGCTTCATTACGAGACTCGCCGAACTGTACGAGATGACCGAGTTTCCCGAGGACTTCCCGCGGCTGCTCGAGCAGGCCGTCGCTTCGGCCGAGGCCGCGGGCCCCGAGGCCGTCGCGGAACTCCGCATCGCCGAAGCCCGCTGCCACGCCCACCGTGGGGACTGGCCCGAAGCCCTGGCCGTCCTCCCCGAATCCCCGCGCTCCCTGGCCCTGCGCGCGCGTGCCCACCTGGCCTTGGGCGACCCGGCCGAAGCGCTGCGGACCGCCCGCCTTTCCCCGGTCCCTGCCGGTCTCCTGGTGGAGGCCGAAGCCCTCGCGGCGCTGGGCGACCTCGCGGCGGCCGAGACGCTCCTCCGCCCGCTGTCCGCCCCCCGCGCCGGGCCCGCGCGGGCCCGCCCGCCGGTGGACGTCCTCGCCGCACCGTCCGACGGCCACGCCGTCACGGCCGATGCCCGCCCGCCGGTGGACCGCCGCACCGCACCGGTCGACGGCCGGGCGCGGGAGGCCGACTCGCCGCCGCGCTCGGACGGTGGCCCACCGGGCGTCGGGCTCGCGGCGGCGGCTCGGCCGGTGGAGCGGGTGCGGGCGTTGATCGCGCTGGCCGGGGTGCTGCGCGCCGGCGCGCGGGCGGACGAGGCCCGGCGGACATTCGAGGAGGCCGCGGCACGGGCCGAGGCGATCGGCGATCGGCGCGGACGGTTCGTCGCGCTCGTCGGGCTCGCCCGCTCGGATGGGCTGTCGCGCGGGGCGGCGCTCGCCGTGCTGCGGCGGGCCGGCGACGTGTACGGGCGGCCTTGGCGGGCGCCCACCCGGGACGTCGTCGCGGTCGACGCGGTGCTGACCGCGGCGGACCTCCTGCTGGCGCACGGGCAGATCGGCGACGCCGAACGGATGGCCGGACTGGTCCGGGGAGCGGAGACCGCCGGGTTCACGGCGCGGTGGGAGGAAGGGGTCGCGGCGCGGGCGCTCGCGGTCGGCCTCCCCGGGTACGCGCTCGACCGCCTGGAGACCGTGGTGGCGGAGACGCCGGTCGCGCCGCGGACGGCGTCGCTGCTCGTTCGTGCCCACACCGGCGCGGAGGAGTACGAGAGCGCCGCCGCGTGGGCCGAGTACGCCGTCCGGGAAGGCGGGCCGGAGCACGCCCCGGACCGGTGGACGAAGGCGGCCTGGGCCGGGTCGGTCCGGGCGCGCGCAACGGTCCGGCGGCGGCTGGGCCCGCGGTGGCCCGACTGGGTCTCGCTCTGGCTCGGGCTGCTCATCTGCGCGGTCGTCACGGTGAGCCTCACCGCCCGTGACACGCCGGATGTGAAGGCGTCCCCGCTGTCCGGGGTGACCGTCCTGCTGGCGTGCGCCTTCGGCGCTCTGGTCGCCGCCAAGTCGCGGCCGGAACGGGCCGGGACGCTCCTGGGCTACCTGGCGCCGGTGCTCGGCGCGACCGGCACCGTGCTCCTGACCTCGGACGCCGTCAGGGCGCGCGGCGACGTAGGGACGCTGGCGGGCTACGGGATCGCCGGAGCCGCCCTGCTCGTCGCCCTCTGGCGGGGCCCGCGCGGCGTCCCCTGGCCGTCGGCGTCGCTCGTCGTCCTGATCCCCGCCTACACCGAAGGGCCGGCGCCGCTCCTCGAACCGGTGGGCCCCGGCACGTGGGACGCGGTCGGCGGCGTGCTGCTGTGCCTCGGCGCGGCCTTCCCGTTCCTGGCGGCGGTCCGGCATCCGTCCGCCTACCGGCTGAATCTCCGGCTCGCCCTGGCACTCGCGGCACCGGTGGGCGGGATCACGGCCGCGATGCTCTGGGCGGGGCTGGGGCGGCAGATGAACATGCTGTCACCCGGCCACCCCGGCGCGGACTGGAGGTACGCGTCCGCCGCGGCGGGCGTCGCGGCGGTCTGCCTGGCCGCCGGGACGATCGGGCCGCCCGCGCTCGCGAGCGGGATGCTCAGGGGCGTCGCCTGGTTCCTGGGGATCAACGCCGGCCTGCTGGGTCTGGTCCTGCCACCGGCCGACGCGCCGAACGCCTTCCTGCACCCGATCGCGAACCTCCAGTTCTGGTGGGGAAGGGAGCCCTGGCCGTGGCTCCTGCCGCTGCTCGCGATGCTCCTCGCCGTCGCGCTGTACCTCTGCGGGGACTTCTCCGCGAATCCCGCCCACCTGCAGAACCCCGCGTTCGGCGGCGACTCCTCCGACCGTTCGCGCAGGGCGCGCCGGTCGCGGCTGCGGGTGGCGGCGTCGCGCGGGCTCGTCCTCCTCGCCGCGGCCGGCGTCGGCGCCTATCTCCTCGACCCCGCCGCGGAGGACGCGCTGAGCGGGCTGGTCTTCGCACCGATCTTCTTTTCGCTCCTGGCCGCGCTGGTCCATCCCGATGTCAGGGTCGCCGCGCTCGTGCCCCGCCGTCCGCGCGGTTCCTCCGGCACCGCCTCGCACCTGCTCCAGCGGCTGGCCGCGGTGCGCTGGCATACCTTCGGAGGCATCGCCGCGGTGGGCTACGCCCTGTTCAGCGCCGTGAGGGTCGCGCTGCGCCTCCCCGCGGACGACTGGGCGGTGCCCGCCGCAGAGACGGTGGCCGCACTCGGCGCCGCGGGCGTCCTGCTCCTGTGGTCCCGCACCGGACACCGGACCCTGGGTCACCTGTCCAACGCCTTCGCCGCCCTGTTCATCGGCGGCGTCCTGGGCGGCCTCCTGCTCGAAGGCGAGGTGGCCAGGGCGGCCTTCGTCGTCGTGGTGGCCATCGGCGCCGTCGTGGCAGAACGCCTGTACCGGCGCCATCGCCCCTGACCCGCGCGAGGGCCGGTCACCCGCACGAGGCAGGCCGGGTCGCGGCTCGGGGGAAGGGCTCACCCGGAGATGATCCGGCGTGCCTTGGCGAGGTTGGCGATCAGGTCGGCGCGGGTCTGGTGCTCGTGCGCGATCCACGCGGGTTGACCGGGACCGCTGCGCCACGACTCGCTGAGCGGGCTGTTGTCGGCGGTGTCGAATCCGAACCGGTCGTACAGGCGTGTGACGAGTTCCACGGCTTCGGGGAAATCGCTCGAGGCCGACAGGGCGAGGCGGCCGGGGGCGCCCGCCGGCTTGCCCGCGGTGGTGATGCGGGGGGCTTGGATGTGGGTGAAGGCCTTGACGACCTTGGATCGTGGGAGGTGCTCTTGGCGCAGCTCGTGAACCGTCTTCGCACCGGAGTCGATGACCGGGAAATGGCCATCGCGCCAGGCCATGTAGTTGTTCGTGTCGAGCACGATCTTGCCCGCCAGTTCGTTCGCGGGCATGTCGTTGACCATCTTCAGCGGGACCGCCACGACGACGAACTCACCGGCTGCGGCGGCTCCGGCGGCGGTCGCGGCGCGCGCTGACGGGCCGAGCCCGGCGATGAGGTCCCGCAAGGTCTCGGGTCCGCGTGAATTGGCGATGACGACGTCGTAGCCGACCGCGATCGCCGCACGCGCGATCTGGCTGCCGACCTCACCTGCGCCGATGATGCCGATCACCGTCATGGGTCTTTACCTCGATCTCTCAGTGGACTTGCCGGTCGGCCGGGCTCGCCCGTCCGGGCGAGCCCGGCCGACCGGGGGCCGCCATCCTCGCCGGATGCGCGGCCATGGACTCAGATCTGGTTCAGGCCGCCGTCGACGTAAAGGCTCGAACCGGTGATGAAGCTGCTCTGGTCGGAGGCGAGGAAGGCCACGGCGGCGGCGATCTCCTCCGGGCGCCCGAGCCGGCCCAGCGGCACCTGTGCGGCCAGATGCCGTCTGAGGCCGGCGGCCTGCTCCGGGTCGGGCGCGAGTCCCGACAGGCCAGGGGTGTCGGTCGGGCCGGGCGTGATGGTGTTGACCCGGATGCCGCGCCCCTTGAGCTCGTTGGCCCAGGTCCGGGCGAACGAGCGGGTGGCGGCCTTGGTCGCCGCGTACACGCCGAACGCCTCCGCCCCGACGTCCACGTTGGTGGAGCCGTTCAGGATGACCGAGGCGCCGTCGTTGAGCAGCGGCAGCGCCTTCTGGACGGTGAACAGCGTGCCCCGGACGTTGATCCCGAACAGGGCGTCGAAGTGCTCCTCGGTGGCCTGTTCGAGCGGCACGAACGCGGCGACGGAGGCATTGGCGAACAGTACGTCCAAGCCAGATCCCCGGCTGCGGATCGTCTCGTAGAGGCGGTCCAGGTCGGCCGGGTCGGAGATATCGCCGGTCACCGCGGTGGCCGCCCCCGCACCGATCACTTCGACGGCCGCGTCGAGTTCGGTCTTGCGCCTGCCGGTGATGAACACCTGCGCGCCCTCGGCCGCCAGCCTCACGGCACTGGCCAGGCCGATCCCGGAGCCGCCTCCGGTGACGAGAGCGGTCTTGCCCTCAAGTAGTCCCACGTGAACGACCTCCGTCAACTTCCGCATCGATCGATGCGGAACTCGGACGGTAGCACTTCTGCATCGATCGATGCGAAAGAGGTAGGCTGCGGGGGTGGCGACCAAACAGAGCGGCATCATCGGCCGACCCCGGGGATTCGACGCCGACGAGGCTCTTGAGCGCGCCATGCTGGTCTTCTGGGAGCACGGCTACGAGGGCGCCAGCCTGGCCGGCCTGACCGGCGCGATGGGCATCTCCACCACCAGCATGTACGCGGCCTTCGGCAACAAGGAGGAGCTGTTCCGCAAGGTCCTGGAGCGGTACACCGAAGGCCCGAGCGCTTACCTGGCCCGGGCCCTGGAGGAGCCGACCGCCCTCGGCGTCGCCACCGGCATCCTGGCCGGCACCGTCCGGACCACCACCCGACCGGCCCATCCCCACGGGTGCCTGGGCGTCCAGAGCGCCCTGGCCACCGGGGACTCCGGGGATGCAGTCCGCGACCTTCTCGCGGCCTGGCGCAACGACGGCTGCTCCCGCGTCCGGGAGCGGTTCCAGCGAGCCGTCGACGAAGGCGAACTGCCTCCGGGCACCGATCCGGGACTCCTCGCCCGCTACGTCACCACCTTGGCCTTCGGTATCGCCGTCCAAGCCGCGAGCGGGGTCGGCCGCGACGAACTCCAGGAGATGGCCGACGCCGCTCTGCGGACCTGGCCGCTCTCCTGAGAGTCGCCGGTCGCCGTCAGTTCGGCCTCCTCGGTGAGGGAGCCCATGCCTTGGACACCGATCTGGACATGCATTTCAAGTGAGAATTCGGCTCCGCTCTTGCGGCGGAACGCCACCGGGGGAGACGGGTCAGAGCCAGCGGTTGGTGGTGATGTGGTCGGACCCGTTCCACTGGTTCTCGCCGGAGGCGTACAGGCGGTCGGAGCCCGGGAGGTGGACGACCCGGTAGTGGGCCTCGGCGACGCCGCCCACCGTCTCCCAGACGCCGTCCTCGAAGCGGACGATCGTGCCCTTGTTCTGCAGGTAGCCTCCGGTCGGCAGGACGGGGACCATGCGGCTGATCCGGTTGACGCCCCAGATCCGGCCGGCCTCGTCGACGACCACCTGGCCTGCCGCGTCGGGCATCGCCGGGTAGGCGGTCCACGCCGAGCCGTCCCAGTGGAGTATGCCCCCCTCCCCGTCGCGGATCTTGAGGCTGATCCAGCGTCCGTCGGAGTCGGGAACCCCGACGGCCCAGGAGAGGGACGCACCGTCGAACGGCGCCGGGTACGGGGTGAGCCGCCAGGCCGAGCCGTCCCAGATCTGCAGGCCGGCCGGGGTCGCCGCCCATGGGCCGTCCGCGGCGAAGTGGACCGTATGCCCGTTGGCGCCGGCCGGTCGCGGGATCTGCCGCCAGGAGGCGCCGTCCCAGTGCCAGATGTCGTCGGAGGAGTGCACCCAGGCGTCGTCGGGGGCGTAGGACTCCAGGCGGGTGACCGTCGACGGGAACCGCGTCGAGGACGTCCAGGACGTGCCGTCCCAGCGGGAGAGACGACGGCACCGCCATGACCAGCGCCAGCGCCCCGGACACCACTGCTTTCCTCTTCCACATGCGCCCGACTATGGCGGAACCCCTCAGCCCCTTTCATGATCCGGCCGCACGAAATTCCGCGGGGCCGTCAGAGAATCCGCTCGACGGCCGGCGCCTTCCTGTACAGCCCCCGCCCGGAGCCCCGAGAGGATTCCGAAATTGCGCCTCCCCCGGGATCGGGGAATGGTCCGACTTCTCAAGAAGAGATCCACGAACGGCGCCGAAGCAGGCCCGCTCCCGCGAAATGAGAATCGTCATGGAGAACCACAAGACCGAGGCGGTGGGCCTGGCCGAAGCCGGCCCCGGCACGACCGGGGATCAGGCCTTGAGCGAGGCCCAGAACTCCTCGAAGGAGACCACGCCGTCGCCGTCGGTGTCCTTCTTGTCGAAGATGGCCCGGACGGTGTCCTCGGGGAACTCGCCCAGTTTGGCCATCACCTCGCGGTATTCGGCGAGGCTGATCTGGCCGTCGCCGTCCTTGTCGAGCCGGTCGAACTGAAGGCGCGCCCTCGCCTTACGGTCCTCAATGTCGGACATGCATGCCTCGCCTCGTCGTCCGGTCGCCGACCGGCAGGCGCCGGCCGCCGACCACATTCTGCCGGTGGGGGCGGGCTCTGGATAGGGGCGGGAGACGGAACGTGGCGAGGGCGCTCACAGGGCCTCGGCCTCCATCTTGGTGTCGTCCTGCGGCGGTTCGGGGGGCGGTGTCCTGCGCTCGGTCGCGATCAGGAGGAGGGCCGGGAGGGTGGCGCCGACGGCGATGCCGACCACCCACCAGAACGCGATGCCGAAGGCGTCGGCCTGGGCGGCGGGGGTGGCGGCGGAGCTGAGGTGGGATTGCAGGACCACGGCGAACGCCGCGGTGGCGGCGGAGCCGCCGAGGCGCTGGCCCACGTTGAGCTGGACGGTCGCGTCGCCGATCTTCGGCGGGGAGACGGCCCGGTAGGCGGCGGTGACCGCGGGGATCGCGCAGAGCCCGACGCCGAAGCCGCGGACCACCATCATGACGCCGATGAGCGGGTAGGAGGTGTCGTCGCCGAGGAAGGTGAACGGCACCGAGCCCGCGATGCCGAGGACCCCGCCGATCAGCGCGGCCCTGCCGCTGCCGATCCGGTCGGTGAGCTTGGCCCCCGCGAGCATCGCGACGGCCACGCCCACGCCCTGCGGGATGAGCAGCAGGCCCGTGGTGACGGCGTCCTCGTGCCGGACGATCTGGAAGTACAGCGGCATCAGGATGACGGCGCCGAAGACCGCCGCGCCGAGACAGAAGTTGGTGAGCGACGCGGCCGCGTACATCGGGTCCTTGAACAGCCGGACGTCCATGAGCGGCTTGGTCGCCCGCAGCTGGTGGAAGACGAATCCGGCGAGCAGGACGGCGCCGGTCGAGACCGCCCAGAGCGTGGTGCCGGTGAGCTCGCCCTCGGCGCCGATCTCGGCGAGGCCGTACGTCACCGCGACGCTGCCGCCGGTGAGGAGGGCCACGCCGGGGAAGTCGAGGCCGCCGGTCTGCCCGCGGGCGTCCCAGCCGAGCAGCCTGACCGCCAGCAGGATGGTGAGCAGGGCGAACGGCACGTTGAGGTAGAACACCCACTGCCAGCCCGCGTGATCGAGGATCAGGCCGCCGGCGGTCGGGCCGATCACCGGCGCCATGATCGTGGGCACGCCCGTCACGCCCATGACCTTGGCCATCTGCTCGGGCCGGGCCGCGCGCATCGTGATCATCGTGCCGATGGGGACGAGCAGGCCGCCCGACAGGCCCTGCAGGGCGCGCGCGGCGATGAGGACCTCGACGGAGCCCGCCAGGCCGCACAGGAGCGAGGCCAGCGCGAAGACCGCCAGGCCCGCGACGTAGACCTGGACGGCGCCGAACCGGTGCGCCGCCCAGCCGGAGATCGGGATGGCGGCGGCCATCGCCAGCAGGTAGGCCGTGATGACCCACTGGATCGTGGCGAGGCCGGCGTGCAGCTCGTGGGTGAGCGTGTCCAGTGCGACGTTGACGATCGTCGATTCCAGGAAGGCCATGAACGCGCCGAGCGTGGTGACCGCGATCGCCCTGGTGAGCGCGGGTGAGAATCCCGGTCCGGTGGTGGGGGGTGGCGCGCCGTTCTCGATAGCTGACACGGTGGGTCTCTTTCCGGGTGGAGAGAAGGCTCCCGTAGTATGCGGAGCAGTGCTCCGCAAGCATATGGAGCACTGCTCCGCTTTAGCAAGGGTGGGTTTGGCATGGTCGGGCACCAGGAGGATTCGACGCTGCGCGCCGACGCGCGCCGCAACCGGGACGCGCTGGTCGAGGTGGCGCGCCGGGTGATCGCGGAGGAGGGGACGGACGCCTCCCTGCGTGACGTCGCGCGCCGCGCAGGTGTCGGCATCGGCACCCTCTACCGGCACTTCCCGACCCGCGAGGCACTGCTGGAGGCTGTGGTCAGGGACGGCTTCGACGCGCTGCGCGACCTCGCCGACCGGCTGCTGGAAGAGGAACCCTCGCCCCGCGCGGCGCTGGCCGTCTGGCTGCGGCGGTTCTCGGCGAACTCCGGCGCCTGCCGGGGCCTGTCGGGGTCGGTCCTGTCCGGCCTGGGCGATCCGGCCTCCGAGCTCCACGCGTCCTCCGAGGCGATGCACCTCGCCGCGACCCGGCTCCTGGCCAGGGCCCAGGAGGCGGGCGAGGTCCGCGCCGACGTCACGCCCACCGACCTCATCACGATGTCCGCGGCCGCGGGCTGGGTCGCCCAGATCAGCGGTGCGGAGCAGTCCCACCGCATGCTCGACGTCATCATGGACGGCCTCGCGCCCACCCCCTGAGGCGTCCCGACCCCGCGTCTTGATTCCCAGGTCAGCGTCCGCGGCCGGTAGGGTTCTGGCATGTCTTGGATGCCGCCTGCCGTCGCCGATCTGTCCGCCGAGGTTCAAGAGAACCTGGGAGTCGCCCCCGTCACCGAGCAGGTCGGTTCCGACGTCTGGCGGATGACGATCGAGAACGACCGCGTGAAGAACGTCATCGACTTCAAGCGGACCTCGGGGTCTCGCTGGATCTGGAAGAAGTCGATCCTCCTCGTCGACGGCGAGCCCTACCCGCCCCGCGACACCCACGCGGAGTTCTACGACCTGTTCCTCAACACCGACGAGGCCCTCGAACGCGCCGCCTCCGAGGAATCCGCCGACCACGACCACGACCACGGTCATGGCCACGGCCACGGGCACGGCCACTGATCGGACCACATCCCACCTGATCCGTCCCGCTTCGCGCTCCTCGGCGCGAGACGGAGCCGTCCGCCAGGGTCAGGTGGATTTCGCGCAGGGGATCATCGGCATCACCATGAGTGATGCTCCCGGAGGCGCGGCGCACCCGCCTTGACCCGATCTGCCGCTGCCGGCGGTGGTGCTCTCTGGCGCGCTCACCACCGCGGTCATCGCGATCCTTGCGGCGCTCTACTTCAGCACCAGCGCGGACTCCGCCTCGCTGGTGCTGGGGTCGCTCTCCCCCCGCGGCTCGCTGACTCCCCCGGGGACCCGCCGCGCCGTCCCCACCGGGGCATGTCCCCGGGCTCCGTCCGCCGCGCCGGCGCAGAGAACGAGGGCTGGAAGGGCGACCGGGCGGCGCCGATGCGCGGCGGACGTGCCGGCATCCGGTCGTCGGGGGAGGCCGCCGTCCGGCGGGTGCCCGTGCCGGTGGGGTCACCGGCACAGGCGGGTGCGGGTTCAGACCCGTCGGGGTCGGGTGGGGCCAGGGGTCAGAGGCCGGGGCCGGTGAAGGTGTACTGGCCGCTGACGTTGATCGTGGCGGGGCAGAGGCCGCTGAGGATGCCGCTGCCGGAGATCTTGCTGATGGAGGCGCCCGAGAAGGTGACGGCGATCGAGCCGCCGCTGAAGGAGCCGGCGGTGCCGGCGAGGGTGCCGCCGTAGAGGCAGTTGACGAGGCCCGTCACCTTGGCGCGCACCTGGAAGCCGGTGAACGAGGAGGCGGCGTTCGGGGTGAGGTTGCCGCCCCAGGGGGTGCCCTCGGGGGTGACGGTGAGGCCGGAGACGCCGTCGGCGGTGCAGCCGCTGATCGCGGCCGTGCTGACGACGAGGTTGGCGTTGCTCGCGTTGGTGCTGCCGCTGAGGGTGGAGGTGGTGCAGACCGCGTTGGCCAGGGAGACCGTCAGGGGCTGGGTGAGGGTGGCCGAGACGGAACCGCCCGTCCAGGGGGCGGCGCTGGCCGAGGTGGCCGTCAGGGCGACGGCGGCCGCGGCGGCCGCGGCGACCGCGGCGAGTTCGGTGATTCGGGACATGGGTCTCCTCTTTCGGGAGCGGGCGTGTGAGAGACGCCCTGGGGTGGGAGCCGGCCCGGCAAGGCCGGTGAAAGGACGGCGCGGCGGCACGGCCGCGCCGGGGGGTCCATCCCGCCGGGGTCGGGTGGGCGGCGGTGGATCCGCGACTTCGGACGGCGGTCGCTGTCGGGACGGCCGCGCCGGTCTTTCCTCTCTATCCTTTCAATGATGTGAAGTCTCTTAATGAAAGGTAACAAAGCGCACCGCGCAGTCAAGATCAACAAGGCCCCGCCCTCCCGTCTGATACGGCCAAATCCGGCCGAACCGGACAAATGGCAAACGCCGGGGCCGTTCCCGTGGATCTGGAACGGCCCCGACCGGGTACTCGTGTGGCCGTTAGGAGGCGAAGGACTGCTCGAGGCGGGGGATCAGGTCCTGAAGGTCCTGTTCCCAGCAGTAGGCGTTGTGGCCGCCGTTGCACTGGGTGCCCCAGCCCGCGCCGTCGCCGTAGTTGACGTAGTAGTAGGGCAGGTTCAGCGCGTCGAGGCGGGCCTTGACGTTCTTGGCCGCGCCGGCCACCCAGAACTCGAGGTCGACGGGGGAGCCCCCGCCGTCACCGGTGTAGATGGAGATGCCCATGCCGGCGAGCCGGTCCATGTGCTGGGACGGGTCCACCTCGTTCCACCGTCGGTCCCGGTTGAAGATCGGGTAGGGCGAGCCGAACAAAGCGTCGCTGTCCACGCCCGGCGCGAAGCCCTGGTCCGGGCTGCAGGTGCCGGACGACGAGGCGCACATCGCGCCCAGTGCGTCGGTGACGGAGGCCACGACGGCCAGTCGCAGGTCCATGGAGTTGACCGACAGGTCGATGTCGCCGGACAGGGACGCGGTCTGGCTGAACAGGTCGGGGCGGGCCTGGGCGTAGTGCAGGGCCCCGAACCCGCCCATGGAGATGCCGGCGATGGCCCTGGACTGCTTGGCGGCGATGGTCCGCAGGTTCGCGTCGATGAACGGGATCACCTGGTTGAGGTGGAAGTTCTCCCAGTTCTGGGCGCCGAGCGCGGTGTTCTGGTTGAGCCAGTTGGCGTACCAGCCCTTGGCGCCGCCGTCCGGGATGACGGTGATCATCTCGTCCGACGTGTACAGCGCCGGGTAGTTCTGGTTGATCGGGTCGTCGGGCGCGCCGTGCAGGAAGTAGAGCACCGGGTAGCGCCGCTCCGGCTGGTCGTGGTAGCCGCCGGGCAGGATGATCTTGATGTGCTGCTCGCCCTTGACCTGCGGCGTGGTCACGGTGAGATAGAAGTCGGTGGCGCTTCCCGTCGGCGTGCCGACCTGGGTCAGGCCGAAGCCGTTCGCCATCGCGGGCGGAGCGGTGTCGTCGGCGGACACCGCCGTGCCCGCCGTCGCGGTCATCGCCAGCGCGGCGACCGCAGAGGCGGCCAGCACACGCCACCGGTTCGCTCTGATCTGCACGGAGTTCTCCCTCGTTGAGTCTCGTCTTGTACGGCGCACACTCAGTCCAGGACCTTGGTCACCAGGACGGGCGAGGCCGCGATCTGCGCCTCGGTGTAGCGCTCGGTCACCCACTGGCCCGCCGAGAACAACCGGGTCTGGTCGGCGTAGTGCGGTGAGGTGGAGTCCGTCGACTGCGAGTAGGCCAGGACGGAGTACGACTCCGGCGGGCCGTCCGCGGTGAACCGCGTCTGCTGGATGAAACTGGAGCCGAAGACGACGTCGAGCTTGCCGTCGACCTGCCCTCCGTTGATCACGTTCAGCACGCCGAGTTCCCCGGGCGCGCCGTGGATCGGGATCTGCGCGCCGTTGCGGGTGACCGTCTGGACGGCCGACAGCGGCGCGTTCAACGGGATGCCCGCCTTGCGCAGCGCGATGACGGCGCGGCCGAAGGCGTCGCGGACGGCCGAGTTGCCGGAGTCCAGCGAGTTGGGCGTGTGCACCGGGTCGGCCGGGTCGAACGGAACCCGCCACGGCAGCTTCTCGACGCCCTGGCCGCCGAGCAGGTTGCTCCAGTAGTTCGCGAACAGCACGGAACCCCGGCTGGTCAGCGAGAAGTCGTGGTCGGTCCAGGCGGCCAGGATCGGGCACGCCTCGCTCACGTTGACCAGGGTGGCGTCCACCAGGATGAGCCCGAAGGGCTGGCTCTGGCACATCGTCACCGTGGCGTTGAGCGCCAGGTCGGCGGCCCTGCTGTTGTCGGCGAACAGCAGCTTGCCCATGTTCTCCGGGGTGAAGCCCCGGCCGGGCAGGCCGTCGGTTCCGTTGATCCGCTTCTGCGCGGTCAGGATCAGCTCCTGGGTGCGCAGCGACCTGGGGGCCGCCGTGTCGCCCATCACCCGCGGGTAGGACAGCGGCTGCGCGGGGTTGGCCAGCCACGGGCTGTCGTTGGCGTTGCCCGCGAAGTCGGTCCGGATCAGCCGGGGCTGCGCGGCAGGGTCGAGCAGTCCGGGCGCGACCGCGTTCGGGTCGTTCGGCCAGTCGCACGCGCTGCGCTTGCCGTCGAGGATGGAGATCGGCGGCACGATCGGCAGCCGCAGCTCCTTGTTGAACAGCAGTTTGCCCGTCTCGGTGAGGCAGGACTGCGCGTGCGCGTCGGTGATGTTCGGGACGGCCTGGATGTCGGCGTAGAGCGCCTTGCCCTGACGGTCGGTGGCGATGGTGTTGAAGAAGGGGACGCCCTGGGTCGTCTCCAGCACGTCCACCACATCGTCGACGTCCGTGGCCTGGTCGAGGCCGAACCAGGTGTTCAGCGCGCGCAGGTTGCCCAGGTTCGGGTCGCGCACCACGTGCGCGCTGACCAGCCACGGCAGCGGGAAGCCCTGGATCGAGGTGGTGACCGGGCCGTAGCGGGTGGACCACAGCGTCCTGGTGACCTGGCCGATGGAGCCGTTGGCGTTCAGCACGTCGACCGAGACCGCCTGCGAGGTCATCTCCTCCCAGGCGCCGTCGACCAGGTAACGCGTCGGGTTGTACGGGTCCACCTCCACGTCGAACAGCCCGAAGGGGGCCACGGTGGCCACCGTATGGCTCCAGGCCACGTTGTCGTTGTGCCCGATGTTCACCGCGGGGAGCCCGAGCAGGCCGGCCCCGGAGACGTTGAGCTCGCCCGGGATCGTCAGGTGGGTCTGCCACATGCGGTTCTTGCCCTGCCACGGGAAGTGCGGGTTGGCCAGCAGCATGCCGGTGCCGCCGGACACGCCCTGCGCGCCGACCGCCAGCGCGTTGCTCCCCATGCCCTGCTGACGGGCCGCCGCGATCGCGTCGCCGATCTTCTTCGCGCTCGTCTTCGGGTCCACGGCGGCCGCGGAGGTCGCCGCCGCGGACGCCGCCGATTTCGGCGGAGGCTGGGCGCTCACCTGGCCTTCCAGCAACGGGTCCGCGGCGCCCATGATGATCTCGGCGTGGGCGTGCCGGTAGACGTCGAGCTCGGTGATCGGCCGCACCCAGGCCGCCCCGCGGCAGGCCGGGTCGGAGATGCCGGCCGCGCCCGTCTCGGCCAGGTACCTGTTGTACCCCTGCACGAAGCCGCGGACCGTCTCCTTGACCTTCGGCGCGGGGCCGTGCGGCGCGGGCAGGTCGAGCTGCTGCTCCACCACGTGGCTGTCGTTGATCCGCTGGAAGTACAGGTCGCTGTTGAGGTTGGTGGTGCTGTTCTGGCTCTGGCCGGGGCTCGCCTTCCCGGTGGGCCCGAGATAGCGGGATCTCTGGGCGTTGACCATCAGATAGGTGTCGGCCAGGGCGCAGATGTTGTCCTTGGCGGCGGCGTACCCGTAGCCCGTGCCGAGACCCTCCCAGTCCTTGGCGATGATGTGCGGGATGCCGTACTCGGTGTAGCGGATCGTCGGCTTGTCCGGCCCCTCGTCGGCGGCCGCCGACCCGGTCGCCGCCGTCATGCCCAGTACGGCCGCCGCGGCGACGAAGACCGCCATCGGCAGTCTCGCTCTGTGTCTCCTCCGCACGATCGAGCCATCCTTTCCCTGCGGTGCAGGTCCGCTCCGGATGCGGCCGCGCGAGACGAAGGCCGACGGCGATGCGATGCCGCCGCCCGTCCCGGGCCGCGCTGAGATCAGGGAACCGCCGGGCCGCGCGGGTGTCACTCCGGAGCGTTCCGGATGCCCTGCCCGGGGCCCTCGCCCCTACGTTGTCGACGGCGTCCCACCGGACCGGTCCGACGCGGCACGCGGGCTCCCCGCCGCGCCCGGACACTTCGTCAGCTCCCGACCCAGGAGGTCATGTTGAGCGCACAGCAACCCACCCGCAGGAACATCCTGAAGGCCGCCGGAGGGCTCTCCGCCGCGCTGGCCGTGGGCGCCGGAGGCGCCCTGGCCGGCGCCACGCCCGCCGCCGCGTCCGGCGACGGGTTCGGCCTGCGGATCGTGGACCGCAACGAGAGCGACCCCCGGATGTGGTACTACCGGTTCCAGACCGCGGAGATCGGCTGGAACCCCGGCGTCAACGTGCTCCTGCCGGACGACTACCACTGGAGCGGCCGCACCTACCCGGTCCTGTACCTCTTCCACGGCGGCGGCACCGACCAGGACTTCATCACCTTCGACCGCGCGGCCGAGGGCGGCATCCGCGCCTGGACCGCGGGCAAGCCCATCATCGTGGTCATGCCCGACGGCGGCCACGCGGGCTGGTACTCCAACCCGGTCAGCTCGAACGTCGGCCCGCGCAACTGGGAGACGTTCCACATGGGCCAGCTCCTGCCCTGGGTCGAAGCCAACTTCCGCACCTACGCCGAGTACGACGGCCGGGCCGTGTCGGGGTTCTCGATGGGCGGCTTCGGCGCGCTGAAGTACGCCGCCAAGTACTACGGCCACTTCGCCTCGGTCAGCGCCCACTCGGGGCCCGCGAGCCTGCGCCGCGACAACGGCATGGTCGTCCACTGGGCCAACGCCAGCTCCGCCGCCCTGGACCTGGGCGGCGGCACGGTCTACGGCGTGCCGCTCTGGGACCAGAACCGGGTGAACGCCGACAACCCGGTGCAGCGCATCGAGAGCTACCGCAACAAGCGGGTGTTCCTCGTCTCGGGCACCAGCCCCGACCCGCTCAACTGGTTCGACTTCGCCAACGAGACCCATGTCCTCGCCGGGCAGCGCGAGTTCCGCGGCCTTCTCGGCAACGCGGGCATCGCGCACGAATGGTACGAGGAGCCCTACGGCCACATCATCCGCCCGGAACTGATGCGGCGCGACATCGACGGCATCATCGGCCGCCTCCGCAAGGCGTGACCGGCGCACCGAGTTCCGCGCACCCGTCCCAGCCATCCCGAGACGACCAAGGAGAGGAGCGTCCCGTGCCGATCGGAACCTCCCGGCGCACCCTGACCTGTGTCCTCGCGGCGACAGCCGCCCTTCTGCCGGCACTGGTGGCCACGTCCCCGGCCGCCGCCTACTTCCCGGCGGCCTGCCCGGCCGTCGGAGCCGTGTCCCAGCACTTCCACAGCGGGCACAACGGCGTCGACATCGCGGCCGACTACGGAAGCCCGATCTACGCCGTCGGTGACGGCGTGGTGACCATCTCAGGATTCGAGCCCGGATACGGGCAGTGGATCCGGATCCAGCACCCGGACGGGACGATCTCCGAGTACGGCCACATGTACGACCGGTACGTCTTCGAAGGCGACCACGTGGTGGCCGGCCAGGAGATCGCCCCGGTGGGGTCCGAGGGGAACTCGTCAGGCCCCCATCTCCACCTGCGGATCTGGGATGACCCGTCCGCCTCGCACGGCATCGACCCCGAGCCCTACCTCGCCGAGCGCGGCGTGACCCTGCCCTGTGTCCCGGGCACAGGTCCGCAGCCCGCCCCGCTGGTGTATCCGGCGGAGTCGGGACGGGTCGTGTCGGCGCGGTCGGCGGACGGCCGTCTCGAGGTCTTCGCCGCCGGCGCCAACGGGGTCCACCACGCCTGGCAGGCCGAGGCGAACGGGGCCTGGTCGGCGTGGGAGTCGCTGGGCGGCCCGGGCGGCGCGGAGCTGGCGATCGGCCCGAACAAGGACGGCCGTCTCGAGCTGTTCGCGATCAACGGCAATGTCTTCCAGCACCGCTACCAGCTGTCCGCTTCGGGTGGCTGGTCGGGCTGGGAGGAGTTCGGCGGGGGCGGCAAGGACATCGCCGTCGGCGCGAACGCGGACGGCCGTCTCGAAGTGTTCGCGTCGGGCCCGGTCGGGGTCTTCCACAAGTACCAGTCGGCCCCCAACAGCGGCTGGTCGGAGTGGGAGTCGGCGGGCGGCGGCCCGGCGAACAGCCGGCTGGAGATGGAGAAGGCCCCGGACGGTCGTCTTGAGGTCTTCGCGCTGAACGGTGACGTCTTCCAGCACCTGTTCCAGACCGCGGTGAGTGGCGGCTGGTCGCAGTGGGAGGCGTTCGGCGGCGGTGGCCGTGATCTGACCGTCGACCACAACCAGGACGGACGCCTGGAGGTCTTCGCCTCCGGACCCGTCGGGGTGTTCCACAAGTACCAGAACAGCCCCACCACCTGGTCGGAGTGGGAGCCCACGGGAGGCCCCGCCGACTCTCAGCTCACCAGCGAACGCTCCGCCGACGGCCGGGTCGAGGTGTTCGCCATCAACGGCGGCGTCGCCCAGCACCTGTGGCAGACCGGGGTGAACGCCCCCTATGGCCAGTG
Source organism: Actinocorallia herbida (assembly GCF_003751225.1). Taxonomy (NCBI): domain Bacteria; kingdom Bacillati; phylum Actinomycetota; class Actinomycetes; order Streptosporangiales; family Thermomonosporaceae; genus Actinocorallia; species Actinocorallia herbida. Next base: position 5,035,144 of record NZ_RJKE01000001.1, on the reverse strand, counting down.
GGAGTCCTTCGGCGGCGGAGGCACGGAGATCACCGCCGCGGTCAACCTGGACGGCCGCATCGAGGTCTTCGGCACCAGCGGCGCGGGTGTCTACCACAAGTGGCAGACGGGCTTCGCGTCCTGGTCCGAGTGGATCTGGCTCAACAACACCGCAGGCCCCCCGATCAATTGAGGAGACATCAGATGACAGGACCAGAGGTGAACCCCGTGCGGCGTTCCCGGAGAGCGCGCCGCGTCATGCTGTCGGCGCTGGCCTCGCTCGCGCTCGCCGCGGGGGCCGTCGTCGGCGCCTCGCCGGCGTACGCCGCGGGGAGCGACCTGTGCGCCGAGACCGGCTACAACGCGGGCTTCCGCGGCGACGGCCTGGTGACCGCCATCGCCGTCGCGCTCGCGGAGTCCAGCTGCAACCCCTCCGCGACCAACACCTACAACAACACACCCCCCTCGAGCGACCGCGGCCTGTGGCAGATCAACGACCACTGGCACCCTGAGGTCGACGACGCCTGCGCCTATGACGCCCAGTGCAACGCGAACGCGGCCTTCGAGATCTCCTCCGGCGGCACGAACTGGCAGCCCTGGTCGACCTACAACGCCGGCCTGCACTGGCAGCACATGGACGAGGCGCAGGCCGCGGTGGACCGGCTCGGCCACCACGAGCCGGGACCCGCCCCGCTGGTGTATCCGGCGGAGTCGGGACGGGTCGTGTCGGCGCGGGGCGCGGACGGCCGTCTCGAGGTCTTCGCCGCCGGCGCCGACGGGGTGCACCACGCCTGGCAGACGAGCGTCAACGGCGGCTGGTCGGCGTGGGAGTCGCTGGGCGGCCCGGGCGGCGCGGAGCTGGCGATCGGCCCGAACAAGGACGGCCGTCTCGAGCTGTTCGCGATCAACGGGAACGTCTTCCAGCACCGCTACCAGCTCTCGCCGTCGGCCGGATGGTCGGGCTGGGAGGAGTTCGGCGGGGGCGGCAAGGACATCGCCGTCGGCGCGAACGCCGATGGCCGTCTCGAGGTCTTCGCGTCCGGGCCGGTCGGGGTGTTCCACAAGTACCAGGTCGCGCCGAACAGCGGCTGGTCGGAGTGGGAGTCGGCGGGCGGCGGCCCGGCGAACAGCCGGCTGGAGATGGAGAAGGCCTCCGACGGTCGTCTTGAGGTCTTCGCGCTGAACGGTGACGTCTTCCAGCACCTGTTCCAGACCGCGGTGAGCGGTGGCTGGTCGGCGTGGGAGGCGTTCGGTGGAGGCGGGCATGATCTGACCGTCGACCACAACCAGGACGGACGCCTGGAGGTCTTCGCCTCCGGACCCGTCGGGGTGTTCCACAAGTACCAGAACAGCCCGACGACCTGGTCGGAGTGGGAGCCCACGGGAGGTCCCGCCGATTCCCAGCTCAGCAGCGAGCGGTCGCCCGATGGCCGGGTCGAGGTGTTCGCCATCAACGGCAGCGTGGCGCAGCACCTGTGGCAGACCGGGGTGAACGCCCCGTACGGCCAGTGGGGATCCTTCGGCGGCGGAGGCACGGAGGTCACGGCGGCGACGAACGCCGACGGCCGCATCGAGGTCTTCGGCACCAGCGGCGCGGGCGTCTACCACAAGTGGCAGACGGGCTTCGCGTCCTGGGCCGAGTGGGCCTGGCTCAACACCACCTCGGGTCCCGCGGTCAACTGACCCGTCGATCCGTCATCACCCAGCGGCCGGCCGACCCCGTACGGGACGGCCGGCCGCACCCCCACCCCCCACCCCCACCCTGGAGAGACCCATGCTTCCGATCAGCCGACGGAACCTGCTGCGCGGCGCCGCCGCGGCGGGCGCGCTCCCGCTCCTGGGCGCCGGGCGCGCCTCGGCCGCGGACGTCCCGCCCCACCGGTGGGTCGGCGCGGGCCCCTTCACCTACGTCCATGACCCGTCCACCTTCGCCGGGCCCCGCTACCTCAACGACCACACGCTCGTCCGGGCCCAGGACCGCTGGCACCTGTTCGGCATCGTCGGCAGGAGCGCGCCGCGCGGCGAGGCGCCGGACAGCGCGGCGGAGATCGCCTTCACGCACGCCTCCGCCCCGGCGCCGACCGGGCCGTGGACCGCGCACGCCGACGCCCTCACCGTCGACCCGTCCTACGGCGAGGAGCACCTGTGGGCGCCGCACGTCATCGAGGCGGGCGGCACCTACTGGATGTTCTACGCCGCGGGCGGCGAGACCGGCGCCGCGATCGACCTCGCCACGTCCACCGATCTGCTCACCTGGACCAGGGAGCCGTCCGGCCCGCTGTTCCGGGGCATCGCCGCACGGGATCCGATGGTGGTCCGGATCGGCGGCGAGTGGATCATGTACTACACCGAGCTGTCGGAACCGGGCGGCCACCACATCGTCGCCTACCGCCGCTCCGCCGACCTGCTGCACTGGAGCGGGCCCGCGACCGCGTTCACCGACGCGAGCACCGACTCGACGGTCTCGGTGACCGAGTCCCCGTTCGTCGTCGAACGGGACGGCTGGTACTACCTGTTCATCGGCCCGCGGGGCGGCTACGAGGGCACCGACGTGCTGGCGTCGCGCGACCCGTTCCACTTCGACCTCGACGGGTACGCCGGACATGTGCCCGGCCATGCCGTCGAGGTGGTGGCCGACGGCGCGGACTGGTACGTGAGCGCCACGGGCTGGTTCCGGCAGGGGCTGTACGTCGCGAACCTGGAGTGGCTCGACGCACCGGTGCCGTGGCAGAGCCCCGACAACCCGGTGGCCTGTCTCGACGCCGCCGGCCGGCTCACCGTGTTCGCGCTCGACGCGGGGGACCGGTCGATGCTGCGCCGCGTCCAACTCGACCCGAACGCCGACACCTGGTCGGCGTGGGAGGTCTTCGGTGGTCCCGCCGGGGCGGTCCCCACGCTCGGCCGGAACACGAACGGCACTCTTGAGGTGTTCTCGCTCGCCCCGGGTGGCGCCAACCTGCACCACCGGGTGCAGCGGCCGGACGGAGGCTGGCACGGGTGGGAGGAGTTCGGCGGCCCGGCCGGCGCGGCCCCCGCCGTCGCCCGGGACGCGACCGGCCGGCTGGAGGTCCTCGCGCCGAGTCCCGGCGGCGCCTCCGTCGCCCGCAGGCGCCAGGCCGCGCCGGGGTCGCTCACCTGGGAACCCTGGGAGCCGGGATTCTTCGGCGCCGCGGGCGCGCCCCCCGTCGTCGCGGCCAACGCGGACGGCAGGCTGGAGGCGTTCGTCCTCGCGCCGGGCGGTGCCGCGATCCAGCACCGCTGGCAGGAAGCGCCGGGCGGGCCGTGGACCGCCGCGTGGCACCCGTTCGGGACCGCGGCGGGCGCCGCGCCGCGGGTGGCGCGGGACGGCAGCGGCCGGCTCACCGTCGCCGCGATCGGGCCGTCCGGGGTGGGGACGTTCCATCGTCGGCAGTCCGTGCCCAGCGGCGGCTGGGACGGCTGGCTGCCGCTCTTCGGCTGGAGCGCCGCCGCCCCGGCTCTCGTCGGCAACGCCGACGGCCGCCTGGAGGCCCTGTCCCTCGCGCCCGGCGGGGCACGGCTCGATCACCGCTGGCAGCTCGCCCCGGGCGGCGGCTGGGGCGCCGCCGCGGAGTTCGGGGAGCCCGGCATCCGCCTCGCCGCCACACCCGCGGCCGCGCTCGACGCCACCGGACGGATCCAGGTCTTCGCCGTCACCGCGGAGGGCAGGATCCGCCGGCGGGTCCAGGTCTCGCCGAGCAGCGGGTGGGGGCCGTGGACGGCCTTCGGCGACCGTCCGATCGCGCCGGTCGTGGCGGGCCGTCCCGCCCTCTGAGCAGGGGCCGGATCCCGCCGTCCGGCAAGGGCCGAGCCCGCCGATCACCCCCTTTTCCGACGGCTGCTATCGTTCCGCCCGTCCGCCACTCCAAGAGACGTGGTACCGGGGGAGCCGTGAGCGGTGTAGTCGTCCATCTTCCACGCGGCGCAGACGGCGCGGAACCGGTGACATTGCGGCTGGGCCCCGGCGAGGTCGCGCGCTTCGGGCGCGGTTCCGCCAGGACCCCGGTCGAACTCCGCCTGGACGACGACGCGGTGTCGCGGCTCGCGGGCGAGATCCGGGTGACCGACGACCACTGGCAGCTGACGAACCACAGCACCAGCCACAGCTACCTGGTGGAGAACCCGGAGGGGGCGGGCGAGTACCTGCGGGTTCCGCCGCGCCGGGTCGGCGCGCCCATCCCGTTCGAGTTCTCACGCGTGGTGCTGCCCACCCGCGCCCAGGTGCCCGTCGCCTTCCAGGTGTTCGCGCCCGACCATGTCTACCTGGATCCGGACGCCATGGGCGTGCCGTGGGGGAGCCGCACCGTCACGGCGTACTCCCTCGACGAGACGGCCACGTACTTCCTCGTCCTGGTCGCCCTGTGCGAGCCGCGGTTGCGCGACCAGTCGCGCGTCGCGGTGCCCACCACGCCCCAGATCGCGGAGCGGCTCAACGGGCAGACCACCTCCGGCGCCCTGACGACGCGGGCGATCAGCTCTCACATCGACTACCTCGCCGAGCAGAAGCTGCGCATCGGCCCACCGGACCCGCACGACCCCGGAAAGGGTGACCGCCGCAACGGCAAGCGCGAGGAGATCGTCGGGCTCGCGCTGCGCTTCGGGCTCGTCCGGGAGGAGCACCTCGCGCTCCTGCCGGCACCGGCGCGGTGACCCCGCTCCGCCGTCGGCGCTGACCGGCCTTCATACCATCCCCGTCGCCTTTCGCCGGGCACCTCTTGCCGGTGCCCGGCCTCGTGATCAAACTCAGATAGACAGTCATGTCTTTTTGTTGATAAGACTGCATCATGCCTGCCATCACGGTTCAGGGTGCGGTTCTCGGGGCGGGGATCTCGGGTGCGGCCGGTGCCACGGAAGAGTCCGTGGACCTCCTGCCGAGGGGCCACCGCGTGGGGAAGTGGACGGTCGGCGAACCGATCGGGGTCGGCGGCTGGTCCACGGTCTACGCGGCCCGCCCGTCCGGTCGCGCCGGAGGACCGGATCTGCCCGCCGAGGTCGCCCTCAAGATCATGCCGACCGCCGGACTCGCGCCCCGCCAGGCCCGCCGGATCGTCGAGTCCGCGCACCGCGAGGTCGAGCTCGGCCGCAGAACGGGGCACCCGCGCCTCATCGGCCTCATCGAGTCGTTCGTCCTCGGCGCGCCGGACCGCCCGGCGCTGGACGGTGCGATCGTCCTCGTGATGGAACGGGCCGCGGGCAGCCTGCGCGAGCTCCTCGACGCCGGGGTGCCCGAGGCGGACCGCGGCCGGCTGATCGAGGGCATCTGCGCGGGGCTCGCCCATCTCCACCGCGCCGGCTGGGTGCACGCCGACCTCAAACCCGAGAACGTCCTGCTCGGCCGGGACGGCTCGGTGAAGCTCTCGGACTTCGGCCTCGCCGCGGAACTGACCGGCACGCACGGCTACGCGCCGCCCCTCGGCACCCTCGACTACCTACCGCCGGAGCGCTGGAAGGCCCCGCTGGGCGCGCAGGGCGTGCAGGTCCGGCCGAGCGCCGACATCTGGGCGCTGGGCGTCGTCATCCACGAGGTGTTCGCCTCCGGCACCTCGCCCTTCGCCGGCGCCACGCCCCTGGCGCGCGGCGCCGCCGTCCAGGAGTACGGCGAAGGCCGTGCCCCGCTGCGCATGGACCATGCCGTCCCGCCGTTCTGGCGCCAACTCGCCGCGGACTGCCTGGCCCCGACGCACGAGGCACGCGCCGGGCACACGGCCGACAGCCTGCTCGGCCGCATCGCCGCCGCGCGGCGGACACCGCGCCGCAGGCGCATCCGACCGCGCGGCCGAGCCCGCGCGGCCCTGCTCGCCGTCGCCCTGTGCGCCACCGCGGGCGCGGCCCTCTCCGGCGGGACCCCCCGCGACGACCCCGCCCGGCCCACCGGCGACCTCACCGTCTTCAACGCCGACCGAACCTGCCGGAGCCGCCCCGCCCGAGAACCGCAGTGCAGCCTGGGACTGGCCATCGACCCGATGGCCCCCTACACCCCCGCCAACGTCGTCCCGATCCGCGTCTGGCACGGCGACCCCCTCACCGCGGAATGCCGGCTCCCCCACGGCCTCCCCATCGTCGACGAGGACGGCCACCGCTCCACCCAATGGTTCCGCGTCCACCTCCCCACCGGCTCAACGCCCCCCACCGCCTGGCTCCCCGCCGTCCGCACCAGAACCCACCCTTCGCTCCCCGACTGCCCGCACCCCTCCCCCTGACCCCGACCCCGTACCGTCCGACATGCCCACGCGTCAGAACCCGGCCGGGGGAGGGTTCCGGAGGGGCCGCGGCCGGGTGGGGAGTTCGATCGGCTGGTGCGGGAGGGACGGACGGCGCGTGGACCACATCCCCCGGCGGGCGTTCGTCGGCCTGCCCGACGGCGGCGCGTTCGCCGCCGCGCCCGACCTCCTCTACAACTACGACGCCCGCACCATCGGGCCCCTCGAATTCCTCCTGGAACCCCTGATCACCGCCCCCTCCTGACGGGGCCGCGGGCCCGCCCCGGCGCCGTGCGGGCGCCGGGGCGGACGGACCGCCGCGGGTGCCGGGGAGGGTCAGGCACCGTGGCTCCGGCGGCGGCCCAGGAGGGTCGACAGGGTGACGGCGCCGGCCAGCGCGAGGCCGTTGAAGAGCTGCTGGATCCAGGAGGCGGCGCCGATGAACTGGAAGCCGCTGACGGCGAAGGCCACGAAGTAGACGGCCAGGACGGTGCCGGGGACGTTGAACCTGCCGGGGCTGAAGGCGCTGCTGCCGAGGAAGGCGGCGGCGAGGGCGGGGAGGAGGATTCCGCCGAGTGAGTTCTGGGGGTCGCCGGACCCGGCCTGGCCGGTCTGGAGGACGCCCGCGAGGCCCGAGACGACGCCCGCGGTGACGAAGGCGGCGACGGTGATCCAGCGGACGCGCAGGCCGGCGAGGCGGGCGGCCCGCTCGTTGGACCCGGTCGCGCCGAGGTGGCGGCCCCAGGGGGTGTGGCCGAGGACGTACCAGAGGACGAGCGCCACCGGCAGCAGCCACAGCACTCCCTTGGGGATGCCGAGCCAGTTGCCGGAGCCCGACGAGATCAGGCCGGGTGAGATGTTCCCGGAGATCGTGTCGCCGCCGGTGTACCAGAGGACGAGGCCCTGCAGGACGGTGGCCATCGCGAGGGTGACGATGAACGAGCTGACGCCGAGGTGGGCGACGACGACGCCGTTGACCAGCCCGACCAGCGCCCCGACAGCGAGCGCCGCCGCGACCGCGACGGCCAGGTGCCGGTGCCCGTGGGACATGACGGCGGCAGTGACGATCGAGCAGGTGCCCATGATGGCGCCGACGGACAGGTCGAACTGCCCGGAGATGAGCGGGATGATCGAGGCCAGCGCGACGAGCCCGAGGACGGCCTGGGTGCCGAGGATGATGCGCAGGTTGTTGGGACTGGCGAACGGTTCGGAGACGAGCCCGAACACCACCATGACGACGACGAAGAGGCCGAGCAGTCCGAACCGCTCGATCTGCCAGGCGAAGGACGAGGTCCGGACGCGCGGGCCCCGGCCGGGCCGGGCGGTGTCCTCCCCGGTGGGCGCGGCGGGCGCCGGGGGCGAGGCCTGACTGCTCATCTGCGCGACTCCTTGGTGAAGAGGGGGTGGTACGGCGGGTGCGGAGGGTGGAGGGGCGGGTGGTGCGCCCCTCCACCCGGGCGGGGGAGGGTCAGCGCCGCGACCGGCGGGTCAGGAGACGCCCCACACCTTCTTGTAGGCGGAGACGAAGTCGACGGGGTTCACCCACGGGCCGGACGCCGGGAGGTTGTGGTCCTCGTCGACGAGCTGGAAGCCGATGCCCTGGTCGACGGCGGCGGATCCGGGCTCGGCGAACTCCCGGTTGAGGGCGTCCACGGCGGCCCAGCCGGCCCACTCGGAGTTGAGCACCACGCAGGCCCGCTGCGGGCCGCCGGACCGGATCTGCTCGATGTTGTCGGGCAGGCACTCGCCGCCGATCGCCGCGATGCCCTGACGGCCGGTGGAGTTGATCGAGGCGTTGAGGAACTGCTGGAAGACGCCGTCGGCGTAGGCGTGGATCGCGTTGGCGTCGGGGTGCCGCTGGAGCACGGTGCTGAAGGCGGCCCCGGCCCGGTTGGCGGCGAGGTCGGCGAGCGAGATCTCGTGGTGGTCGACGATCTCGCACTCGGCGCACTGGGCCTCGAGCGCCTGGGTGAACCCTTGGTCGGTGAGCTCGGTCATGAGGAAGCCGGGGACCCACAGAGTGACGGCCTTGGCCTTGCCGCCGGTCTTCTCGATGACCCAGGGCGCGCGGGCCGCGCCCCAGCCCCGGATCGTGTCGCCGACGGTCTCGTAGCCGTGGTACTTCACGAAGGTGGAGAAGACTCCGGGGCCGGTCTTGTCGGCCGGGTCGTCGCAGTCGAAGGCGTAGAGCCCGACGAGCGCGATGTCGGCGGCCTTGGCCTGGGTGTAGGGGCCGACCACGCCGGCGCAGTCGATGGCCTGGGTGAGGATGCCGTCGGCCCCCGCGGCGATGGCCTGGGTGATGCCCTGCCCGAACCTCGTGGGGTTGCGCTCGCCGTCGAAGACCGTGACGTCCCAGCCGATCGCCTTGCCCGCGGCCTCCATCGCGTTGACGGGGGTGGCGCAGGCCGTCGAGGCCTGGCCGCAGGAGATGATCCAGACCTTCTTGCCCGGCTGGGCCTTGGGCCCTGAGGTCGGCGGGGCGGTGGAGGTGCCCTGGTAGAGGGCTTCCAGCGCCTCGGCGCTGGTCCCCCACTCACTTCCCGGCACGGGGCCGGCGGCCGCCGGGGCCGGCGGCTCTTCGCCGTTCGCGGAGCAGCCGGCGACGAGCAGGGCGAGGACCGCCGAGACCGCCAGCGCGCCGCGCCGCAGCGCGGTTCTTTCAGAGGGACGACCCATCATGACCTCCGTGGTGCTGGGACGGATGAAGAGAGCCCCCGCGCTCTGTACTGATCGGTCAGTACCTGAGTACCGACTGATCGGTACGGTAAGTGGCCGATCGGTATCGGTCAATGGTTCATTGCGCGGGTGTTACGCGAATGATTTATGGAGAATTCACGATCTCTATGGAGAATTTCCTTTCGGGCATGCCGATGTCCCCGCCCTCTCCTTCGAGGGAGAACGGGGACTCGTGCGCTTTCAGGCCCGCGCGGACCCGGCGGTCAGCGGGCGGTCCACCCGCCGTCGACGGCGAGGATCTGCCCGGTCATGAAGGAGCTCGCGTCGCTGGCCAGCAGGAGCATCGCGCCGTCCAGCTCGTCGGAGCGGCCGACCCGGCCCATCGGGGTGTTGCGCCGCACCCAGGAGCCGCCCTTCTCGTCGGCGAAGAAGTCCTCGGTGACCTCGCTGGGGAACCAGCCCGGCGCGATCGCGTTGACCCGGACGCCGGTGCTCGCCCACTGGCAGCCCAGCTCCCGCGTCAGGTTCACCACGCCGCCCTTCGCCGCGCAGTAGGACGCCTGCGAGGACGGCGCGGCGGCGACCATGCCGAGGATCGAGGCGATGTTGACGATGCTGCCCTGCCCCGCCTCGATCATCGAACGGCCGAACAGGGTCGCCAGCGCGAACGTCGCGGTGAGGTTCAGCGTGAGGGTGCGCTCGAAGTCCTCGACCGTCTCCTCGAGGGCGGGCTTGCCCTCGCCGTGCCCGGCGTTGTTCACGAGCAGGTCGACGGCCCCCTGGTAGGAGCGTGCCGCGTCGTGCAGCTCCTGCCGGGCGTCGGCGTCGGTGACGTCGCAGGTGATCGGGACGATGCCGTCGACCCGGTCGGCCAGGGCGTCCAGCCGCTCGCGGCGGCGGGCCGCGGCGAACACGGTCGCGCCGCAGCCGGCGAGCAGTTCGGCGAACCGCATGCCCAGGCCGCTGGACGCGCCGGTGACGACCGCGACCCTTCCGGCCAGGTTCGCGGTCAGGGTTCCGGGTGCGGTCATCGCGGGTCCTCCGTGATCGGTGTGTTCTTCGGCGTGGCCCTCGCGGGGAGGGACGGGCGGCGGCTCACGTCCACCGTTCGATCAGCGTGGCGTTGGCCATGCCGCCGCCTTCGCACATGGTCAGCAGGCCGTACCGGCCGCCGCTGCGCTCCAGCTCGCCCAGCAGGGTCGCCGTCAGCTTGGTGCCGGACGCGCCCAGGGGGTGGCCGAGGGCGATGCCGCCGCCGTTGACGTTGACCCGGTCGAGGTCGGCGCCGAGCTCGCGCTGCCAGGCCAGGACGACGGGCGCGAACGCCTCGTTCACCTCGAACCGGTCGATGTCGCCGAGGACCAGCCCCGCGCGGGCGAGGAGCCTGCGGGTGGCGGGGATCGGCGCCGTCAGCATCAGGACGGGGTCGGCTGCGGCCAGCACGCCGTGCGCGACGACGGCCCGGGGGCGCAGCCCGAGCGACAGGCAGCGCTCCTCGCTCATCACCAGGACCGCCGAGGCCCCGTCGGTGATCTGGGAGCTGTTGCCCGCGGTCACCCGGCCTTCGGGAAGGAACGCCGGCTTGAGCGCCGCGAGCCGCTCGGCCGTGGTCTCGCGGATGCCCTCGTCCTCCGTCGCCATCGCGTCCTCGACGACGACCGCGCCGGTCTCGCGGTTCCGGCGGCGCACCTGGACCGGCACGATCTCGTCGGCGAAGCGGCCTGCGTCCCGGGCGGCGGCGGCCAGGACCTGGCTGCGCAGCCCGAACGCGTCGAGCTCCTCGCGCGTCAGGCCCCACCGCTCGGCGACGAGTTCCGCCGAGACGCCCTGCGGGACGAGCCCGGTCTCGCCGAAGGACTCGCGGCCGGCGTAGCGGGCGTGCACGGCGTCGCCGTACGGGTCGGCGCCCGCGGCGTTGGAGAACATCGGGACCGTGCTCATGCACTCCACGCCGGCCGCGACGACCACGTCGTAGGCTCCCGCGACCACGCCCTGGGCGGCGAAGTGCAGGGCCTGCTGGGAGGAGCCGCACTGGCGGTCCACGGTCGTCGCGGGAACCGACTCGGGCCAGCCCGCGGCCAGGACCGCCGATCTGCCGATGTTGGTCGACTGGGCGCCCACCTGGGTGACGCAGCCCATGATCACGTCGTCGATGAGTGCGGGGTCGAGGCCGGTGCGGCTTTCGAGCGCGCGCAGCGTCTCGGCGGCCAGTTCGGCGGGGTGCCAGCCCGACAGTCGCCCGCCGCGCCGCCCTCCGGCGGTCCGCACGGCGTCGACGATCACAGCTCGGGTCAATGCAGCTCCTCGGGGGAAGGAGGTCCGGCCCAGATCGGCCCGGACCCGTTGACGCCTACCGAAGAGTGGTTCTACTGTACTGATCAGTCGGTACGCAAGTGACCTGGAGCACTCCGCGCCCGGCTCCACGTTCGGAAGGGGTGAGGTCGATGAGCGGCCATGACCAGGCGGAATTCGCCCTGATCGCCGACGACCTGTCGAAGACCTACGCGGGCCAGAAGGCCCTGGACGGGGTCGGCCTGCGCGTGCGGCGGGGCACCGTCCACGCCCTCATCGGCGGCAACGGGTCGGGGAAGTCGACGACCGTCAAGATCCTTGCCGGGGTCCTGCACGCCGATCCCGGGGGCAGCGTCGTCATCGACGGCCGCCGCCAGGACGCGCACCGCCTCGGCCCCGCCGACGCCAAGGCCATGGGCCTGCACATCGTCCACCAGGACATCGGGATCTTCCCCGACCTGAGCATCGCCGAGAACCTGGCCATCGGCCGCGGATTCGAGCTCGCCCCGGGCGGCCGCATCCGGTGGCGGCGACTGCGCGAGCGGGCCCGGCGCGTCCTGGACAGGTTCGACCTCGACGTCGACCCCGCGCTGCCCATCGGCGACCTGCGCCCGGCCGAGCAGATGGTCGTCGCGATCGCCCGCGCCCTGCAGGACCAGGAGGGCGCCCACTCCGGTGTCCTCATCCTCGACGAGCCGACCGCGGCCCTGTCCGCGTCGGAGGTCGACCTGCTCCTGAAGAGCCTGCGCCGCTACGCCGAGCGCGGCCAGTCGATCCTGTTCATCAGCCACCGCCTCGACGAGATCTGCGCGGTGAGCGACGAGGTGACCGTGCTGCGCGACGGGCGGCGCGTCGCCACCGTCGAGAACGACGGCCTCGCTCCCGCCGACCTCGCCCGGTTGATCATGGGCGCGGAGGTCCCTGAGGCCGCCCCGCGCCTCCGGTCCGCCTCCGGCCGGGCCCGTCTGGAGGTGCGCGGCCTGTCCACCGGAGGGCTGCGCGACGTCTCCTTCGACGTCGCCGCCGGGGAGATCGTCGGCATCGCGGGGCTGCTGGGCTCGGGACGGTCCCGCGTGCTGCGCGCCCTGTTCGGCCTGGAGCGCGGCTCGGGCACGATCACCCTCGACGGGGAGCCCGGCCGCTTCGCCGGCCCGGCCGAGGCCCTGGGCCGGGGCGTCGGCTACGTACCGGAGAACCGGGTCGAGGACGCCCTGTTCGCCGAGCAGTCCGTGTCGCACAACCTGTCGGTCACCGACGTCGGCCGGTACTGGGGCCGGGGGCGGCTGCGGCACCGGGCCGAGCGCGCCGACGCGGTGGCCTCCATCGCCGAGTTCGGCGTCGTCGCGCCAGGGCCGGACGCGCCCGTCACCGCGCTCTCCGGCGGCAACCAGCAGAAGGTCGTCATCGCCCGCAGCCTGCGCCGCGCCCCTCGGCTCCTGCTCCTCGACGAGCCCTCCCAGGGCGTCGACGTGGGAGCCCGTCTCGACCTCCACCGCATCATCCGCGACGCCGCCGAGGGCGGCACGTCGGCCCTGGTCGTGAGCTCCGACTTCACCGAACTGGCCGACCTGTGCGACCGGGTGCTCGTCCTCGTGGACGGCCGGATCGAGACCGTGCTCCAGGGGCCGGGCATCGATCCCTCCGCGCTCGCCCACCTCGTCTACGGACCGGCGGGAGTCTCCGCGTGATCCACCCCATGCGCCCGGCACGATTGGGAGAACCATCTATCATGAGGCCAGTCGACCCAGAGAACGGCGGTTATGGTGCTGCGAGAGACATCGCAGAAAGAGCGAATTCTGCACGCTGCGGCGGAACTGTTCGCCCGGCATGGCTACCACGGGGTGGGCATGTCGCAGCTGGAGAAGGCGGTCGGTCTGCAACGCGGCGCCCTCTACCACCACATCGGCAACAAAGAGGCGCTGCTCTACGAGATCAGCGTCTCCCAGTTGAGGGTGATGGTCGAGTCCGCACAGAAGATCTCGGCCGCGTTCTCCGACGAGGAGGAGCGCATCCGGGCGCTGGCGCGGGCCATCCTGCGGAACATCGCCGAGCACCGGCTGGAATGGACGGTGCACTACCGCGATTTCAACGCGCTCACCGGCGAAAGGCTGCGGGACGTCCTGGACCTGCGCGCGCAGTACGAGCGGGCCTGGCTGGACGCCTTCCACACCGGCACCGCCAAGGGGCTGTTCCGGTCCATGGCCGACGACGTGGCCTTCAAGGGCATCCTGGGCATGTTCAACTACTCGTACGTGTGGATGGACCAGAGCGGCAGGGTCTCCACCGACACGATCGCGGACATGTTCTGCGACATCATCCTCTCCGGCATCCGGCCTCCGCAGGCGGTGGGCGGCTCCTCCGCCTGATCCGCGACGCGGTCCGGCCCGGCGCCCTCGAAGGGCGGGCCGTCCGGTGAAGCGCGCGCTCTTCGACGACGATCACGAGGCCTTCCGCGAGACCGTCGCGGCCTACCTGGACCGCGAGATGGTCCCGCACGCCGAGCGGTGGGCGCGCGAAGGCGTCATCGACCGCGCGGCGATGACGGCCGCGGGCCGCGCCGGCCTGCTCGGCTTCGCCGCCCCCGCCGAGTACGGCGGCGGCGGGGTCGCCGACTTCCGCTACAACCTCGTCATCACCGAGGAGATCCAGCGGCGCGGCCTGGCCGGCGCGGGCATGGCGATCACCCTGCACAACGACGTCGCCCTGCCCTACCTGCTGGACCTGGCCGACGCCGCCCAGCTCGGCAGGTGGCTGCCCGGGGTCTGCTCCGGCGACCTGATCTGCGCGCTCGCGCTGACCGAGCCGGGCGCGGGCAGCGACCTCGCCTCCCTCACCACCACCGCGATCCGCGACGGCGACCACTACCTCGTCAACGGCGCCAAGACCTTCATCACCAACGGGCTCAACGGCGATCTCGTCATCACCGCGGTGAAGACCGACCCGTCCCGCAGGCACGACGGCGTCAGCCTGCTGGTGCTGGAGCGCGGCATGCCGGGCTTCGAGCGGGGCCGCAAGCTCGCCAAGATCGGCCAGCACGCCCAGGACACCGCGGAACTGCACTTCACCGACGTGCGGGTGCCGGTCGCCAACCTCCTGGGTGAGGAGGGCCGCGGGTTCACGTACATGATGGCCAACCTCGCCCAGGAGCGGCTGTCGATCGCGATGACGGCGATCGCCGCCTGCGAGGCCGCCTTCGGCTGGACGCTGGCCTACGTGAAGGAGCGGTCCGCCTTCGGCAAGCCGATCGCGGACTTCCAGCACACCCGGTTCGTGCTGGCGGAACTGGCCACCGAGCTGGAGATAGGGCAGACGTTCGTGGACCGGCTCGTGCTCGAGCTCAATGCGGGCACGCTGACCGCCGAGCGCGCGGCCAAGGCGAAGTGGTGGTGCACGGAACTGCAGAAGCGGCTCGTCGACCAGTGCCTGCAATTGCACGGCGGATACGGCTACATGCTCGAATACCCTATTGCGCGCGCCTATCAGGACGCCCGGATCACCACGATTTACGGCGGGACCACCGAGATCATGAAAGAGATCATCGGCACATCGCTGGTCCGCGGCGGCGCGGCCGGCCGAGACGCAGAGAAGACCGCGCGATGACCCCGATCGCGCTTCCTCACGACCACCCCTGGAGTGCGCAATGAGCATGCCCGCAGCCGTGCGGTTCTGGGCCGTCTGGCGGCCCGACGGAATCGCGCTCCGATGCGGCGAGGAGAGCTGGACCTGGCGCGAGCTCGACCGGGCCACCAACGAGATCGCCGAAGGCCTGGCCCGTGCGGGCATCACCGCAGGGGAGCGCGTCGGAATCTTCTCCGACAACCGCCCGGAATGGTGCCAGACGGCGATCGCCGCCGGGAAGATCCGCGCGGTGGCCGTTCCGCTGAACGTGCGGATGACGGCGGCGGAACTGCGCTTCACGCTGGAGCACTCCGGATGCCGTCTCCTCGTCGTCGACGACGCCCACGCCGAGCGCGCGGCGACCGCGGCCGAGGGCCTTCCGGACCTGACCGTCGTCACGGTGGGCGAAGTCCGGGAGGGGTTCCGCCCGTTCGCGGACCTGGTGGCGGCCGGCGCCCCGGACCCCGAACAGGTGCCGGGGGAGGAGGAGATCGCCTACCTCTGCTTCACCTCCGGCACCACCGGACGCCCCAAGGCCGCCATGATCACGCACGGGAACGTGTCGGCCCTGGCGATGAAGAACGGCCTCGCCGACGGGCTCACCTGGGACGACCGGTCCTACCTGCCGACCTCCCTGTCGTTCACCGGGAGCGTCCTCACCGTCTGGGCGCCGATCGCGCACGCGGGCGGCACCCTCGTGCTGGCCCCCCAGTTCGACCCCGTCGAGACCGTCGAAAGGCTCAGTACGGACATCACCGTGTTCTACGGCCCGGTGCCGCTCTGGGCGGCCATGGCCGAGGTCCCCGGCATCGACGACCGCGACTTCGGCGGGCTGCGCCTCGCCCGCGCCGGCGCGGGCCCCGTGCCGCCCGGCCAGCTGAGGGCCTGGCAGGCGCGCGGGATCACCCTCGGCCAGGGATACGGCTGCACCGAGTCCAGCGGCTCGGGCATCATGCTGCCGCCCGCGGACGCCATCACCCGGAGCGGCTCCATCGGACGTCCGCTGATGGGCACCCGGGTCAGGATCGTCGCCGACGACGGCCGGGACTGCGAGACCGACGAGGTGGGCGAACTGCTCATCCGCGGCCCCGAGGTGATGGCCGGGTACTGGCGCGACGAGGCCGAGACCCGCAGGGCCCTGGCCGGCGGCTGGCTGCACACCGGCGACCTGGCCGCCCGCGACGCCGACGGCTACCTGCGCATCGTCGACCGCAAGAAGGACATGTTCGTCTCCGGAGGGCTCAACGTCTACCCCGCCGAGGTCGAACGCGTCATCGGCGGCATCCCCGGCGTCGCCGCGGCCGCGGTCGTGGCCCGCCCCGACCCGCGCTGGGGCGAGGTCGGCGTCGCGTTCGTCGACGCGGACCCCGACCGGATCACCGCCGAGGACGTGCTCGCCGCCGTCCGCGCCGAGCTGTCGGACTACAAGGTCCCGCGCGCCGTCGTGGTGGAACGTGACACCCTGCCCCGGACCATGTCCGGAAAGGTGATCAAACCCGCCCTGCGGGAACGCGCCCTGGCCGACCCCGCGGCCCGTTCCTGAACCTCCCTCCACCCGCTTCTCGAGGAGATCACGTGGAATCCTTCATCCAGTTCCGCAAGGGGACCACCCCGCGCCATGTCCACCGGGACCTCGACGGGCTCAAGGACGACGAGCTCGGCCGGATGGGCTTCGTGGGCCGTCAGGCGCAGCTCTACCGGCGCAACGACCCCACCGCCTACCGGTACGAGGGGCCGATCCGCCCGACCGACGCCCTGGTCGGCGACCTGGAGCCCACCGACCTGACGGACCCCGAAGGCGCCCCGGTGCCGTTGCTGTCCAACGCCGACGTCCGCTTCCTGCTGAGCCGCCGCAGCGCCCCCATGCCGTTCTTCGCGCGCAACGTCTCCGGCGACGAACTGTTCTTCGTGCACCGCGGCACCGGCGTGTTCCAGACCGAGTTCGGCGCCATCCCCTACGAGCCCGGTGACTGGGTCCTGCTGCCCAAGGCCGTCACCTACCGTCAGATCCCCGACGCCGACAGCACCGCCGGCGCGTTCCTCATCGTCGAGACCAGGGACGAGCTGACCGTCCCCAAACCGGGCGTCCTCGGTCGGCACTTCCCGTTCGACCCGTCCACGGTCTTCGTGCCGGAGCCGGAGGTCCTGACCGACGGCGGCCCCGAGTGGCGTGTGCGGCTGACCTCCGGCGAGCAGACCGGCTGGCTGGTCTACGACCACAACCCGTGCGACGTCGAGGGCTGGAAGGGCGACTACTTCCCCTTCAAGCTCAACATCCGCGACTACAACCCGATCACCTCGGAATCGATCCACCTGCCCCCGACCGTCCACCTGTTCCTGCAGGCCGAGGGCGTCGTCGTGCTGAACTTCCTGCCGCGCGGCGCCGAGATGAGGCCCGGCGCCGAGCGGATGCCCTGGTACCACCGCAACGTCGACTACGACGAGGTCGCCCTGTTCCACGGCGGCTCGCTCTTCGGCATCGACATGCCGCCCGGCCTGATCAGCCACGCCCCGCAGGGCATCCACCACGGTCCCCCGGAGCGGGCCCGCGAGCGCGCCCGCCGCAAGTTCCCCGACTACGACCGCATCGAGTGGGAGGTCATGTCGATCGACGTGCGCCGCCCCCTCACCGTCCACCCCGCCTTCTCCCACGCCGCCGGAGGCCCCGCGTGACTTCAGTGCCCTACCAGCGCACCCCCTTCATCGTCGTCTTCCCCGACTCCTCTTCGGCCCGCGACACCTACGGAGGCGGCGGCGCGAACGTCGTCCTGGAGGCCCAGCTCCTGAAGCCCGAGACCGAGTCGGACACCGTCGTGGTGTTCATGCACCCGATCGGCGGCGGCGCCTACCTCCCGATCACCCCCGCCCTGGCGCGGGCGGGGCACCACGTCATCTACTGCAACAGCCGCTACCGCGGCGTCGACTCGGCGCTCATCATGGAGAAGGTCGTCGAGGACCTCGGCGCCTGCGTCGCGCACGCCAAGAAGGAACTCGGCTACCGCAACGTGGTCCTCGCGGGCTGGAGCGGCGGCGGTTCCCTGTCGGTCTTCTACCAGCAGCAGGCCGAGAAGCCGACCATCACCGCCACCCCCGCCGGGGACCTCCCCGACCTGACGGCCCTCGGCCTCACCCCGGCCGACGGGCTGATGCTGCTGGCCGCCCACGTCTCCCGCCACGGCACCCTCACCGAGTGGATCGACCCCTCCATCCTGGATGAGGCCGACCCGTCCAAGCGGGACCGGGAACTCGACCTCTACGACCCGGAGAACCCCAACCAGCCGCCGTACACCGAGGAGTTCCTCCAGCGGTACCGGGAGGCGCAGATCGCCCGCAACCGCAGGATCACCGCCTGGGTCAAGGCCGAGCTCGCCGCGCTCCGGGAGGCCGGGCGGCCGCTGGACGAGCACGCGTTCGTCGTCCACGGCACGATGGCCGACCCGCGCTGGCTCGATCCGGCCGTCGACCCCAACGACCGCGAGCCCGGCACCTGCTACCTCGGCGACCCGCAGGTGGTGAACAACAGCACCGTCGGGCTCGCCCGCTACACCAGCCTGCGCAGCTGGCTGTCGCAGTGGAGCTACGACGACGCCCGCGGCGACGCGCCGAAGGCCGCCGCCGACGTCACCGTGCCGGTCCTGGTCATCGGCAACTCCGCCGACGACGCCTGCACCCCCAGCCACACCCGCCGCCTCTTCGACGGGTTCACCCAGGCCGACAAGACCTTCCACGAGGTCGCCGGCGCCACCCACTACTACCTCGGCCCGGACCAGCGGCCGCAGCTCAGGGAAGCCGTCTCGGTGATCGGCCGGTGGCTCGCCGAACGCGGCTGGGCGCCCGAGAGCACGGCCTGATCCGTCCGTCATCCCGGTGGACGCCCCTCGGCGTCCACCGGGCGGCGGGACCCCCGCAGAAAGGAACCCCATGAGCCGAGCCACCGCCGCCGCGTTCTTCGCGGCGATCGAGTCCGGGGACATCGACGCCGTGCGCGCGCTGTACGCCCCCGACGCGGTCATCTGGCACAACGACGACCTCGTCGAGCAGACCGTCGAGGAGAACCTCATGGTGCTCGGCGGGCTCCAGCGGATCGCCCGGCACCTCCGCTACGAGATCCTCCGCCAGGCCGACACCGGTGACGGCGTCCTCCAGCAGCACATCCTGCACGTGGGCCTTCCGGACGGACGGGACTTCGGGCTCAACGTCGCCATCTACGTGCAGGTCAAGGACGGCCGCGTCACCCGGATCGAGGAGTACCTGGACTCCGCCCAGCGCGCCCACATCAGCCGCTTCCGCGAGGCCCTCGCCGACTGAGCGCCGCGCCGCCCGCCCTCCCACCCTAGCGAAGAAAGGCCGATCCGTGCTGCTGGCCGACATCGTCGAACGGAACGCGCGTTCCTTCCCCGACCGCCAGGCCCTCTGGTTCGACGAAGACACCACCCGGTCCTGGGCCGCGCTCGCGCGCCGGACCCACCGCCTGGCGAACGCGATCCGCGGCCTGACCGCGCCCGGCGAGCGGGTCGCGATCCTCGCCGAGAACTGCCCCGAGTACTACGAGTGCTACTACGGCGTCCCGGACTCCGGGCGCGTCCTGACCCTGCTGAACTACCGGCTGCACCCCGAGGAACTCCTCTGGATCCTCAACGACGCCGAGGCGACCGTGCTCATCGCCCAGTCGTCCTACGCGGCGGTCCTCCAGGACCTGCGCGCGGAGCTGCCCTTCCTGCGCGAGATCGTGACGGTGGGGCCCGAGGTGACCGGGACGTCCTCGTACGAGGCACTGCTCGGCGCGGCGAGCGACGGGAGGTCGCCCGAGGCGGACGGCGACGACCCCGCGTGGATCGTCTACACCAGCGGCACCACCGGACGTCCGAAGGGGGCGATGCTCAGCCATCGCAACCTCCTCACCGCCGTCGTGCAGTCGGTGGTCCACTACGCGCCGGGCCCGCGGGCGCGGTTCCTCAACGCCTTCCCGCTGTGCCATGTGTCCGGGTACATGGCGATCACCCACCAGTTCCGCGGCGGGACCGTCCTGCAGCAGGGCCCGTGGCGGCCGGACGCGTGGCTGCGGACCGTGGAGGAGCAGGGCGTCACCAGCGCGGGCATGGCCCCGTCGATGATGGCCGACGTCCTGGACGATCCCGCGATCGGCCACCGCGACGTGTCCTCCCTCGCCGCCCTCGGCTACGGGTCGGCCGGGATGCCCGTCGGCACGCTGCGGCGCGCCGTCGACAGGTTCGGGCCGATCATCTTCACCGGGTTCGGCATGACCGAGACGGCCGGGAACGTCCTGGCGCTGGACCGCGAGACCCACGCGCGCGCCGCCCGGGGCGACGACTTCCTGCTGGAGTCGGCGGGCGCGGCGATGTGCATGTCCGAGGCGAGAATCGTGGACGAGGACGGCGCCGAGGTCCCGAACGGCACGGTCGGCGAGCTCGTCGTGCGCGGCGACCAGACCACCCTCGGCTACCTCGGCCGCCCCGAGGCCACCGCGGCGGCGTACGCCGACGGCTGGCTCCACACCGGCGACCTCGCCCGCAAGGACGACGAGGGCTTCTTCTACATCGTCGACCGCAAGAAGGACATGATCATCACCGGCGGCGAGAACGTGTACTCGACCGAGGTCGAGCACACCCTGGCCCGCCACCCCGCCGTGGCCGAGTCCGCCGTCTTCGGCGTTCCCGACCTCCACTGGGGCGAGGCCGTCGCCGCCGCCGTCGTCCTCCGCCCCGGCCACCATCCCACCGCCGACGACCTCATGGACTTCTGCCGCGCCCACATCGCCGGCTACAAACGCCCCCGCCACGTCTTCTTCACCGATGCCCTCCCGAAGACCGTCACCGGCAAGGCCATGAAGCACGAACTGAAGCGGTCCTTCGGCCGGTCCCTTCCGTAGGACCGCGCGGCGGCCGCACCGTCACGGGGCAAGTCGCGCGTGGCGCTCGTCAGGTGGAGCCCAGTCGGGAGAAGCCCGACTCGTGCAGGCCGGAGGCCTGGGCGAGGCGGGCGGCGAGGGCGCGGCTCCGCGCGATCTGTTCCGCCTCGTCCACGGTGGTGCACGCGTGGTCGGCCACGACGCGGCGGCCGTCCACCCACACCGAGCGGACCGCGCGGGGGGACGCGCCGTAGACGAGCTGGCCGCACGGATCGTGCAGGACCGAGACGCACACGGAGTCCTGGAGCAGCACGAGGTCGGCGCGTTTGCCGGGTTCCAGGGACCCGACGAGGTGGTCGAGGCCGAGCGCGCGGGCGCCGTCCAGGGTGGCCATCCGCAGGACCGTCGGGGCGTCGATGACTGAAGGGTCCAGCGCGTGGACCTTCTGCAGGAGCGCCGCGGCCTTGACGGCCTGGAGCATGTCCTGGCCGTCGTTGGAGGCCGCGCCGTCGGTGCCGATGCCGACCGAGATCCCGGCGGAGCGCAGCCGCGGCACGGGACAGACGCCCGAGCCGAGGATCATGTTGGCGACGGGGTTGTGTGCGATCGCGACCTCGTGCGCGGCGAGGATCTCGATGTCGGCCTCGGTGACCCACACCCCGTGCCCGGCGATCAGCGGCCGGTCGAACAGGCCGAGGGCGAGGGCGTGCGGGATCGTCCGGCGGCCCCACCGCTGCGCGGCGGCCACAAGTTCCTCGCGCACCTCGGCCAGGTGGGTGTGCACGGCCCAGCCGCGGTCCCGGCAGACGTCGGCGCCCGCCTCCAGCAGCGCGTCGCTCTGCCCGAGCAGGGTGCCGATCCCGTACCGGAAGGAGACGAGTTCGGCGGCCGCGCACGCTTGCGCGAGGGCGTCCTGCTCGGCCATGACCCGGTCGACGTCCGCCCAGGGCGGGGCGCCGGGGATCGCGGCGTCCTCGGCGCCGAACGACACGACGCCGCGCAGGCTCGCCTCCTCCAGCCCCGCGACGACCCCGACACTCGCCAGGTCGTCGGGATTGCCGTGGACGAACATGTCGTTGACCGTCGTCACCCCGGACAGCAGCATCTCGACCGCGCGCAGCCGGGTGCCCTCGCGGGCGTCCTCTGCGGTCAGCACCGACCCGAGCGGCCCGACGATCCGCTCGCCCCACTCGAACAGCGTCAGTTCCGACCCCATCCCGGTCGCCAGCGCCTCCGACAGATGCGTGTGCGTGTTGACCAGGCCGGGGATCAGCAGGCCCGTCCCGTCGCCCTCGACCGGCAGGCCGGGCAGCCGCCCGCGCAGCTCCCGGTACCCGCCCACCTCGACGATCCGGCCGTCGCGTACATGGACGGCGCCGTCTTCGATCTCGCCGCCGGGCCCGACCGTCAGGACCCACGCGGCCCGGACCAGGACCTCCTCACGCGGCACACGGTCGGCGGCGGTGCGGGCGTTCGGCAAGGGTTCCTCCCGGTGGGTCGGCTTCGCGGGCGCGGAGGGGGTTCCGCGCCTGGCCGGATCAGGGCTTGAGGCCGATCGCGGGGTCGATGAACTCGTTGGTGACGAGGTCGTCGGGGGTGATGCCCGTGATGTCGGCGTCGGGCGCGTACTCGCCGATCAGATCGATGAGGGTCTGCACGCGCTCGAGGTCGTAGTTTCCGAGCGTGGCGTCGTCGCCGTTGCCGACGAGGCCGAGGTCGACCTGGGCCTTGACCGCGGCCTCGGCCTGGCCCGAAGTGTAGGTCCAGCTCGTCCGGTACTCCTCGACGAGCTCGGTGATCAGCTCGTTGGTGGCGGCCGGGTCGGTGATGTAGTCGACCTGGGCCTGCTGGAGGATCGGGACCAGCTTCGTGAGGCAGTCCTTCTCCTTGGTGACGTCCTCCTCGCGCACGACCACCGACTGGAAGTACTCGGGGAAGCCGGTGTCGTGGATGAGCTGGCCGACGACGGGCTTGCCCCAGGCCTCCGTCTCGACCTCGTACATGTAGGGCTCGGCGGTGATGAAGCCCGTCTCCGCGACCTTGCCCCCCTCCGCGACGAACGTCGCGGGCTTGGGCGAGTCGCTCTGGTCGACCTGCGCCTTGTCGACGAGGCCGGCGCCGACGAGGTACTCCTGCCAGACGGTGGCCTCCGCGCCGAAGAGGATCTTGACCTTGTCCTTCTTGAGGTCGGCGATCGTCTTGGCGGCGGGGTAGGTGGCCGGATCCCAGTAGACGGCGTACGGGCTCTTCTCCAACTGGGCGAAGACCGAGACGACGGGGGTGTCCTTCTGGGTCACCAGGTGTTCCGACACCCGGCCGTACCCGAGAAGGATGTCCTTGTCCTGGTAGAGCAGGGGCTGGGCCGTCTGGTAGCCGACCGGGGCGCCGCCGATGCGGAGCTCGACGTCCACCCCGGTGTCCGCCCCGGACGCCAGAAGCGGCCCCCTGACGGACTTGGCCTCCACATCGGCGGTGTGGTCGTCGCCGAGAAGCCGGTAGAGCCCGCCGTGCTCGGCCTCCGGTTCCCAGTCCGTCTGGATGACGACGGTCGCGGGGCACACGCCGGACAGGACGCCGGAGCGGGGCGCCGACTCGGTGGCCTGCTCGCCACCGCACGCGGCGAGGAGGGTGAGGGAGGCGGCGAGGGCCGTGGCGCCCAGGACGCGATGGGAGGGGAGGCTGGACATGGCTCGTCCTTTTCAAGGGGATGGGGAGATGCCGAGAGAGCTGAAGGGAGAGCCGCCGGTCAGGACCCACGGGCCGCCCGGTCGCCCGCGCCCCAGGCCTCCGACCAGCCGCCCACGACCCCGCGGCCCAGGGCGCCGAAGACCCAGAAGACGACGACCCCGAGGAAGGCCGCGGCGAAGACCGTCGCCAGCATCTCGGCCGACTGGAGCCGCCCGCTGTAGCGGGACAGCAGTAGCCCGAGCCCGATGGCGCCCCTGCCGAAGAAGAAGTCGCCGACGACCGCGCCCACGATCGACAGCCCCGCCGCCGTCTGGAGCCCGACGAACACCTGCGGGAGCGCCGCCGGGATCTGGAGCTTCAGCAGCCGGGTCAGGGGTGTGGCGCGCGCGAGGGTGAGCAGGTCGTGCAGGCCCCGGTCGGTGCCGAGCAGGCCTTGGAGCGGGTTGATGACCAGCGGGAAGATCGAGATGATGACGCAGACGACGACCCGGGCCGTCAGCTCGTAGCCGAACCAGAAGCCGATGACCGGCACGATCGCCAGGATCGGGACCGTCTGCAGGAACACCACCCACGGGTAGAGGGACCGCTCGATCCAGCGCGCCTGCGCCATGAGCACCGCGAGCAGGAAGCCGAGGACGA
This sequence comes from Actinocorallia herbida, assembly GCF_003751225.1. Classification (NCBI taxonomy): domain Bacteria; kingdom Bacillati; phylum Actinomycetota; class Actinomycetes; order Streptosporangiales; family Thermomonosporaceae; genus Actinocorallia; species Actinocorallia herbida. Next base: position 5,011,162 of record NZ_RJKE01000001.1, on the reverse strand, counting down.
ACGCGATGGCCAGGCCGATGAGCGCCGCCTTCAGCGTCTCCCAGCCCGCCAGCAGGATGTCCTCGCGGACGCGCTCGTCGAGGAACCCTTCGGTGACGACCTCGTCGGGAGGCGGCAGCAGGAACCTGCGGTCCTCGGCCAGCGCCCCGTAGGTGACGGCGTACCAGCCGGCGATGATCAGGGCGAACACCCCGAGCGGGGGCAGGGCCCGGCCCAGCGCGGCCACGAGGCGCCCGCTCATGACGCGTCCTCCAGCGCCCGCGCCACCTTCCCCGCGAGGCCGGTGAACTCCGCCGTGTAGCGCAGTTCCGCCGGGCGCGGGAAGGCGAACGGAACGGTGAACTCGGCGGTGATCCGGCCCGGTCCGGCCGACATCACGACGACCCGGTTCGACAGGAACACCGACTCCTCGACGGAGTGGGTGACGAACAGCGCGCCGAAGCCGCGTGCCACGAACAGGTCCATGAGCTGGACGTTCAGCCGGGTCCGCGTGATCTCGTCCAGCGCGCCGAACGGCTCGTCGAACAGGAACAGAGCGGGCGACATGACGAGGGCCCGCGCGAGACTGGCCCGCATCCGCATCCCGCCGGACAGCTGCCGGGGCAGCCGCCCGGCGACGTCGGCGAGCCCCACCGACTCCAGCGCCGCCTGCGCGCGCACCCGCACGTCCTCGCGGTCGGCCCCGGACAGCTCACCGAGCAGTTCCACATTGCGCCGGACCGTCCGCCACGGCATCAGGGTGGCGTCCTGGAAGACATAGGCCACCTCGTCCGTCGCGGTCTCCACCACGCCGGAGGACGCCTCGTCCAGCCCGGACGCGAGCCGCAGCAGCGTGGACTTCCCGCACCCCGACGGCCCGATGACCGAGACGAACTCGCCCCGCCCGACCGTCAGCGTCACGGGGTCGAGCGCCCGCACCGTCCCGAATCGACGGGTCACCTCGCTGAACGAGAGCAGCGGCCCCGTCACACCGGCCCGCCCATCGCATGATCCAGTCCCACGACGACGACGATGCCGCCACCGGCGGACCACCACAAGGCCTCAATGTTGTCGCCGCGGCGGCACCTTGCCGGGCACGAACCCTGTGCGCTATACCCCACCCGGTTCCCGCGGGTGTCCGATCGAGGGGCGGGAAGGACGAGGGACCGAGGGTCCCTCGTCCGTGGGTTCTAGTCGATGGCTTCGGCGCGGTCGATGACGATGTCGTGCAGGGGGACGTCGCCGTGGCCGCCGCGAGGGCCGGTGGGGACCGCCTTGAGGGAGTCGACCACGTCGCGGCCCTCGACGACCTCGCCGAAGACGGCGTAGCCCCAGCCCCGGGGCGTGGTGGAGGTGTGGTCGAGGGCCGCGTTGTCGGCCACGTTGATGAAGAACTGCGCCGTGGCCGAGTGGGGCTCGTTCTTGCGGGCCATGGCGACGCTGTAGGCGATGTTCTTGAGCCCGTTGTCCGCCTCGTTCTCGATGGGCGCGCCGGTCGCCTTCGGCGTCAGGCCGGGCTCCAGACCGCCGCCCTGCACCATGAAGCCGTTGATGACGCGGTGGAAGATCGTCCCGTCGTAGAAGCCGTCGGCGACGTAGCCGAGGAAGTTCTCGACCGTCTTCGGCGCGTTCTGCGCGTCGAGCCGGATGACGATGTCGCCGAGGCTGGTGCTCAGCTTGACCTTGGACACGGGAGTCTCACCTTCTGATGCTTTCCGAAGGGCACCCATGATGGCAGGCGCGCAGCCCGCCTCGCCCGGCGACGGGCCCGCCGACACCGCCGCACGGTGCGATCTGAGAATTGCCGCCCGCTCCGGAAAAGCGTTTTTCCCGATGGTCGACGATGTTGATGTCTCTCTATTGGACAATTGAAATTTTAATCACGGGCCTGCCGAGATCTGTTAGATATAACGCGACGAGGTAAGGAGCGAACAGAAAGTGACTACTTTCTTTTTCTTGATCCGTGATCTATGTTGTCTTTCGAGCAGGGCTTGATCGTCGAACGCCCGAAGGGGCGGAGGAGTGATCGGAATGCGCAAGAAGACCACGTCGACGCTGGTGCTGGCCTCGGTCGTCGCGCTGGGGGCGCAGGCCGCGCCCGCGGCGGCGGCGACCACCACCTGGACCGTCGTCAACCCCGACGCCAATGGCGGTTTCACCGCCACCGCCCCTGGTCTGACGGTGCAGAGCGGGAGTCGCACCCTTTTCACCTGCGCCGGCTCCGTGACCATTCAGGGGAGTATCGCGAGTAAGTCGAACAGCGATGTCGCGCTGGGCGGCGGGACCGTGGGGTGGACGCCCGAGTGCACGGGAGCGGACGGCAGCACGTGGGCCGGGATCCTGAGCGTTTCCGCGGGGCCGAACACTTTCAGGGCCAGTGCCTATAACGCCTCGACCGGGGTGACCACGCTCAATCACTCCGCGCCGGCTTCGTTCCCGGTCTGGACGTGGGTCAGGACCGACTCCGACGGCACGTGCTGGTTCATCGCGACGTCGGTCGCGGCGACCTACACCAACGCCACCTCCGTCCTGAAGACGACGACCGCCAAGGTCTACGTCCCCCCGACCGCCAACGGCGTGCCCAACTGCGTGGGCCAGGTCACCGACGGCGCGACCCTCACCCACACCGCGTCGTTCAAGGTGACCCCCGCCATCAAGATCACCGCCGTCACCTCCTGACCCGTACCGGCCCGCCCCGTCGACGCGCCCGCCCCGGCATCCGCCCGGGGCGGGCGTCGGGGCGTCGGGCCCCATCGCGATCAGCGAACGTCGGGGGCGGCGTCCAGCACGGCCTTCAAGAGGGCGTCGGGAGCGTCGCGCATGAGGTTGTGGCCGCCGTCGAGGGCGTGGACGGTCCAGGACGGGTCGGCGCGCAGCCGCTCGTAGGTCGCGGTGAAGGGCGACGGGCCGGGCCAGCCGGCCGCGTACACGTAGACGCTGCGCCGGACGTGCGCGAGGTCGCCGGTCGTGCGCAGCGGTTGGAGCAGGGACGCGAGGGGGTGCGGGGTGGCTCGCGGATCGAAGAACGGCAGCGGGCGGACGGCGTCGCCGGTGTCCACGACGTCCAGGTACCAGTGCCGCTCCCGGTCGGAGACCAGAGCCCACATGGTGTCGCCGTTCCCGGGCACGACCGCGTCGACGTAGACGAGTGAGCGCACCCGGGACGGCGCGCGGTCGGCCGCGCCGGTGATGACCATCCCGCCGTAGCTGTGCCCGACGAGCACCGCGTCCTCGACCTGTTCGGCCTCCAGAAGGGCCGTCACGTCCTGGAGGTGCGTCTCCAGGTTGACGCCGGCGTGCCGGAGATGGCTCCGCTCGCCGACGCCGGTCAGCGTCACCGGCAGGACGCGGTGCCCCTGCTCGCGCAGGCTCTCGGTGAGCTCGCGGTAGCACCATCCGCCGTGGCACATGCCGGGGACGAGGACGAAGGTGGTCACTGGTGTTCTCCTTGTTCGGGTGCGGTCCGGCCCGCGGGGACCGGAAGAAGGGACGCCGGGCCCGGAGGGGGCCGGACGGCGGCGGCGACGAGGGCCGCGGCGGTGCACAGGGCCGCGGTCCACGCGAGGGTCGCGTCGGTCGAGGTGCGGTCGGCCAGGACTCCGGCGAGCCAGGGGCCGGCCGTCTGGCCGAGGGCGAACAGCATCGTGAAGGCCGCCAGAGTGGCCGTCCAGTCGCCGGGCTCGGTGCGGCCGCGGATGAGCGCGGTGACCGCGGCGGGCACGCACATGAAGGTGGCCCCGTAGACGAGCGCGGACGCGAGCACGACCGGGAGCGCGGGGGAGACGAGTGCCAAGGCGGCGCCGCCGCCGAGGAGGGCGAGCAGGACGGCGAGGGCGCGCCCGCCCGGCCAGGTGGTGAGGGGCCCGCTCCAGAGGACGGGCGCGGCCACGACGGCGAGGCCGAGGACGGTCCAGATGAGCGTCACCTGGGCGACCGAGGCGTGCCGGTCGGCGAGGTAGGCCGACAGGAAGGTGATGTAGGTGATGTATCCGGTGGCGAACAGCAGGTACGCGACGGCGACGCGCCACAGCGGACGGACCCGGGCCCGTCCGGCCGCCGCGGAGGGCGGCGCCGCCCCCGCGGGGGCGGCCGACCAGCTCACCGCGGCCGCCGCGGCCCCCGCCGCGCCGAGGACGAGCCAGGCCGTGCGCCAGTGCCCGCCCAGCGCGGGGACGACCGCGCCGCTGAGCGCGATGCCGAGGCCGGTTCCGGCGAAGTACAGGGTGAGCGGCGCGCCGGAGGCGACCCGTGCGGCGAGGCGCGCGGCGATGACGCCGCCGGTGATGAAGACGACGGCTCCCGTCAGGCCCGCCGCCGCTCGGAGGGCGAGCAGCACGGGGTAGGAGCCGGTGGCGGCGGTGGCCGCGAGTGCCGCGGCGGTGAGGAGGATGCTCCAGCGGAAGGCGGCGGCGTCGCCCGCGCGCCGCACGGCGAGGGGGGTGAGCAGCGCGCCGAGGAGGTAGCCGAATCCGTTGGCGGCGCTGAGCGCCCCCGCCTGCGCGAGGCTCCACCCCAGGTCTTCGCGCATGGCGGGCAGCAGCAGCCCGTAGGCGAACCGGGCGAGGCCGAGCGCCGAGGCGGTCCCGAAGGCCAGCCGGACCGCCTGCGCGATGGGCGACCTCATCGACGGCTCCGGGCGGGACGGGACGGCGCGGGCGCACCGCGCGAGAGCACGTGCACAGGAACTCCCCAAGATCGAACCGATCGTTACGATCTCGGACGCTAGCAGCTCATCGAACCGGGCGGTACCATCTTCGTCATGCCCGTTCCCAAGGGATCCACGATCGACCCGGCCCGCACCCGGGCCGCCATCCTCGCCGCGGCGACGCCCGTGCTCTACGCGCGCGGCCTCGACGGCATCGGCGTCGCGGAGCTGTGCGCCGAGCTCGGCGTGTCCAAGGAGACCCTTTACCGCCACTTCGGGACGAAGGACGGCCTGGTCCGCGCGGTGCTGGAGCGGCGCAGCGACCACGTCGTGGGGTGGCTGGCCGAGGCCGCGGAGGCGGCGGGCGACGATCCGGCGGCCCGGCTCGGCGCGGTGTTCGACGCGCTCGGCCGCTGGTACGCCGAGCCGGTCTTCCGGGGCTGCGCGATGGTGAACGCGGCGGCCCAGCACCACGCCGAGGACGTCCGCGCCCTCACCGCACGGCACCTGGACCGCTATCTCGCGCTGCTCACCGACCTGGCGGTCCGCGCCGGAGCGGCGGCCCCCGCGACGCTGGGCCGCCAGCTCCTCATGCTGGTCGAAGGGGCCACGGTCGTGGCCGCACACCAGGGCTCGCCGGGCGCCGCCGCCGACGCGAAGGCGGCGGCCCTGGCCCTGCTGGGGGCGGCCACCCGCTGAGGCGGGACACGCGCTGCGGACGCGCCCGCCGCGTCACGCCGGCCCGAGTCAGGGTCGTCGTCTACGGGGTCTGCGGGTCCAGGAGGCGGGAGGGGTGGAGGCCGTCCACGGCGCCGATGAACGGGGGGTGGATGCTGTAGCCGAGCATGCGGCGGATGTCGGGGGAGACGGCGCGGGCGGTGTCGCGCGGGGTGGACAGGGCGAACGCCTCCTGGGTGCGCAGCCATGGCTCGCAGTACTGGGCGGTGGCGGCCAGCCTGGGACGGCCGGTGCGGTTGGCGCCGCCGCCGTGCCAGAGGGTGCCGAGGAACAGGATGCAGGATCCGGCGGGCATGACGGCGGCGGTACGCGGGTCGGCGTCGACGGGTTGCCGTCCGTCGGGCCAGCGGTGGCTGCCGGGCACGACGACGGTGGCGCCGTTCTCCTCGGTGAAGTCGTCGAGCGCCCAGATGGTCGCCACGGACAGCGCCTTGCGGGGCCTCGGCACCGGATAGAAGCCGTCGTCGGGGTGCGGGAGCTGGGCGTCCTCGCCGGGTCCGATGCTGATGATCTGGAGTTGGGAGAGCAGGTAGTTGGGCCGGAGCAGCCGGTCCAGCAGGGCCAGCACGTGCGGATGGTCGACGAGGCGGTCGGCGGCGCGGGTCTTGGCGAGCACGCTGTACACCCGCCGGGTGCGATGTCCCTCGAACGCGTTGCGGCCGCGCGGCCCGAGGAGCGGCGTCACGGCGGCGCGCAGCCCGTCCAGCTCCGCGCTCGACAGCAGGTCGGGCAGTACCACGTAGCCGTCGCGGCGCAACGCCGTCAGCTCGGACTCCAGCCTTCCGGCGTCCACGCCGCGATCGCCGCCGTGGTCGGAACGGTGCGTCCTGGCCAGGTCGGTGGCGAGGTCCTCCAGCCGGTGCACCTGCGGATCGGTCATGACGCGTGCCCTCTCTCCTCGGGAGCGCCGACGGCTCCGGTGACGAACGCCCACAGCTCCGGCGCGACCCCGGCCCGCGCCGGCCGGGGCGTCCGGCCGAGCGCCAGCACCACGGCCTGCTGCACGCCGCCCAGCACGGCCGCCGCCAGCAGTTCGGGATCCCGGTCCGCGGGCAGGTCGCCCTCCCGCTGCCCACGCTGAGTCGAGTTCAACTCAATTTCAACACCGGAGACCGATGAATTTCGACCTTACGGTCGATTCGGTCGAGCGAGGTCGGACGGGCCGGCGATCCGCGGACCCGGAAGAGGGCTCAGATGTCCTTGAAGCGCGGTGGGCGCTTTTCGAATCTGGCGGCGACGGCCTCTACCTGGTTCGGGCTGCCGATCAGGGCGGCGATCTCCTTCTGCTCGGCGGCGAATCCGGAGGCGAGGTCGGTGCGGCCGGCCAGTTCGAGCAGCCGCTTCGCCGCGCGGATGGCGTCCGGGTTGTGCCGGGCGATCTCGCCGGCCATGGTGAACGCCGCCGCGAGCGGGTCGGGGTCGGTGCGGGTGGCCAGCCCGATGCGGGCGGCCTCCTCGCCGCTGACGACGCGCGCGGTGAAGGTCAGTTCCTTCGCGACGTCCCGGCCGACGAGTTCGGGGAGCAGTTGCGTGCCGGTCATGTCCGGGATGAGGCCCCAGGCCGCCTCGAAGACGCTGAGCCGGGCGTCCGGGCTCACGATCCTGATGTCGGCGCCGAGGGTGATCTGCAGGCCCCCGCCGAGCGCGTTGCCGCGCACCGCGGCGATCACCGGCACGGGCAGTTCGGTCCACACGTACACCGCGCGCTGGGCGACGGCCCGCGCGGGCCCGGTCGAGGGCGGGAGCTTCGCGGGCGCGGAGAACGGCTGCCCGTCCCGCATGGCCTGGAAGGCGGTGAAGTCCAGCCCCGCGCAGAAGTCCGGGCCCTCTCCCGAGAGCACCACCACGCGCACGCCAGGCTCGGTCTTCAACCGCTCTCCGGCCAGCGCTAGCGCCGCGAACGTCTCCAGGTCGAGCGCGTTGCGCTTCTCAGGCCGGTTCAACCGGACGTCGGCGACCCCATCGGTCACCGAGACGGTGACCCTCTCGGACGAATCCACCATGCGCGTTCCTCTCCTGGCCCAGCGATCTCAGCCCTAGTCACTTAGCCCCCTCCCCCTCCCGCCGTCAACCCGCGCCGACATCGCCCACGCCCACCGGGCGCTGTGGTGGTGCGGTCGTCCGTGGAAGGGGTACGCGGGTGGATCGTTAGGGTTTGCGGCCGACCGCGCCGACGCTCCAGAAGGCGTCCGGGGCGACGGCGTGCGGGGCGGGCTCGGGGTGCCAGGCGGGGAGGGGGACCAGGCCGGGGGGCAGGAGGTCGAGGCCGTCCAGGAGGGCCTGGATCTGGGCGAGGGTGCGGACCTGGCCGCGGCCTTCGTCGAGCAGGCCCTCGTCGGTGAAGAGCCTGGTCATGTCCGCGGATTTGCGTTCGGCGGAGTCGCGGACGACGTGGATGAGCAGGAAGCGGTCGCCGGGGGAGAGCCGGTCGACGAGGCGCCCGGCCACGGTCGCGGCCGTGGCGTCGTCCATGACGGCGAGGATGTTGCGCACCAGGACCGCGGTCGGCTTCGCGGGGTCGAGGAACCCGGTCAGTTCCGGGTGGTCGAGGATGCCGTCGGGGTCCCGGGGGTCGCCCTGCAGTACCCGGACGAGCGGGCGGCCCGGCGTGACGACCTTGCCGCTGTTGTCGAGGATCGCGCGCCCGTGCACCACGACGACCGGATCCTCGTCGACGTAGGCGACGCGGGCGTCGACGCCGAGGTCCTGGAGGATCTCGTGGGGGCTGCCGCAGGTGGGCAGCCCGCAGCCGATGTCGACGTACTGGCGGATCCCCTCCTCGGCGAGGCGGGCGATCGCCCGGCGCAGGAACCTGCGCTGCTCGGCGACGATGACCGGCAGGTCGGGGGCGATCCCGAGGAGTTCGTCGCCCACCTTCCGATCGACCGCGAAGTGGTCCTTTCCGCCTTCGAGGTAGTCCATCACGCGCGCGAAGTTGGGGACTCTCCCATCGATCCGGTGCAGAGGCTCACTCATCCCCGGAAGCCTAGACGTACCACACGGTCGTGTCACATCCGTCACATCCCAGAAATCCTGGAGGCAGGGGCCACATAGGGACAAAAGTGGTTTGCGGGGGGCGGGTGGGTGAGGATGTGTGTGAAAAGTTCTCACGTTTGGGAGGCGGCATGCCCGTTCGTCAGGCTTTGGGCCGGATCGGCCTGGGCGGTGCGCTGGTCCTCGCGGGGATCGCGGCACCCGTGGTGGAGGCCGGTCCCGCCTACGCGGACGGCGCGCCGCCGCCCGCCATCACCGACGACCTCGGCCGGACCCTGATCCTGCACGGCCTCAACACCGCGAGCAGCGCCAAAGGCCCGAGCGGGCTGCCGTGGATCGACCGCGACGACGTCGCCCGCGAGGCCCGCGACATGGGCACGAACTCCGTGCGGTACCTGATCCAGTGGAAGAACGTCGAGCCGGAACCCGGCCGGTACGACGACGCGTATCTGGACGCCGTCGCCGAGCGGGTGGCCTGGTATCGGGAACAGGGCATGCACGTCATCCTGGACATGCATCAGGACGTCTACGGCCCCGCCGCGTGCGACGGCGCGGGCAACGGCGCACCCGCGTGGGCCACGGTGACCGACGGTCTGCCGTGCACGCCGCAGGATCCGTGGGTGCTGACCTATGTCCAGCCCGCCGTGCTGCGCGCCTTCGACAACTTCTGGAACCACCGCGGGACGCATCCGGAGCTGAGGCAGCGGTACGCGGCGATGTGGCGGCACGTGGCGGAGCGCTTCGCCGACGAGCCCGCCGTCCTGGGCTATGACCTGATGAACGAGCCGTTCGGCGGGACCCGGCACTTCGGCTTCTTCGAGGGTCCGGTTCTCACGCCCTTCTACCAGCAGGTCGTCGACGCGATCCGCGAGGTCGACGCCAACGGCTGGATCTTCGTGGAGCCGGAGTCGCTCAACGCCAACCAGGGCGCCCCGTCGTCGCTCGGTGTCGTCGCGGACCCGCGCCCGGGGACGCCCCGGATCGTCTTCGCGCCGCACTTCTACCCGGGCGGGGTCGATCTCGGCGGTTCCTACGACGGCGTCGCGAAGGCGCTCGTGCGTGCGCAGTTCGCCCTGTGGAAACGGAACATGCCGGCCGCGGCGCGGCGCCTGGGCACCCCGATGTGGCTCGGGGAGGTCGGCGGCATGGGGCAGGGCGCGTCAGGCGCGGCCGACTTCACCCGCGACTGGCTCGCCATGGCCGACGACCTCGGCATCGGCTGGTCCTACTGGTCCAACGACCCGGGATCGTCCGGGGTCATCGACGGCGGGGGAGGGCCGACGATCTTCACCGGGCTCCTGGCCCGTCCCTACGCCCGCGCGATCGCCGGCCCGCTCACCGCGATGTCGTACTCCGCCGGCACCCTGACGGTCTCGTGGCGGACCGTGCCCGGCGTCGGCGGCCCGACGGAGATCTGGTTCCCGTCGGCGCCGCGGATCACCTCCACCGATCCGGCCGGCACCTGGACGTCGGCCTGGGACGAGACCCGCCATGTCCTGTCCGTCTGGGCCGACCCCGGCACGGCCGCCCACACCGTCACCGTCACGCCGTGATCACCGGCCACGTCCCCGGCCGGCAGGCGAGGGGCATGCCCGTCAGGCGGTGCACGAGGGCCCGCCCGGGACGTCCCGGTCGCCCGGCGGGCGGCCTGATGCCGATCGGGTGCGGCGGTTCTTGGAGGAATTTAGGTAAATATAGTGGATTGTCCGTGTGCTGTTCTTGGGGAATGGCCGGCGATGGTGCTCCTCGGCAGGGATTTGGGGGCGCTTTAGGAGGTGTCGGTAATCTGACGGGATGATCGCTGGGATGGCGGGGCGGAGCCGATGAGCTCATTTCTTCGGGTGCTGGGCAGGGTCGTCTTCGACGTTCTCCTGCATTGCAGATACTGCGCGCTGGTCGCGGTCAACGTGCCGTTCGTGAGTCCCGACGCGGAGGCGGGAAATCCGCCGGCGTCGCATCCCGATGTGCAGGCGGCGGCGGCGTTGACGGACCGGGAACTCAGGGCGTGGCGGGAGATCGTCGAGGCAGGGTTCGGGCGGGCGGGCCTGCCCGGGGGCGCCGAGTAGGCGCCGACGCCCCCGCGGGTCGTGCACGTCGGCCCGGTAAGGCCAGGCCGCCGAGGGCCTTGGCGAGGTGCGGGCGGCGGCTCACGTTCAGCTTCCGGTAGACCCGGGTGAGATGCTGCTCGACCGTGCTGACCGTGATGAACAGCCTGGTCGCGATCTCCCGGTTGGACAGGCCCGCCGCGGCCAGCGAGGCCACCCGCTGCTCGGCGTCGCTCAACTCCGTCGCCGAGGGGCCGGGCTCGGTCGGGGACTGCGCCGGGGCCGGGCCCTCGAACGGGGACTCCATCCCGGTTCTGGCGATCAGCGCGCTCGCCCGCTGCCAGGTGGCCTGCGCGGCGGTCGGCTCGTCCACCGCCTGCAGGGATCTGCTGAGCTCGGTGAGGACGTGCGCCAGCCCGACGAGGTCGGAGGTCTGCTCGAGCGCCGCCGCCGCCTCGGTGAGCACCTTGATCCGGTCGGCGCCGTCCATGAGCAGGGCCAGCACGCCCAGCGTCCCGCCGCGGGTCCGCAGGTCCCAGGGCTCGGTCAGCTCCAGCTCCTCGGCCAGCAGCGACCGGGCGTAGGCGGTGCGGCCGAGCTGCAGCCCGGCCAGCGCGGCGCCGCTCCGCCACGGGATCAGTCCCGGCTGGTCGATCCCCCAGGAGCGCATCAGGTCACCGCAGGAGTTGTAGTCGGCGAGCGCCGTCGGATGGTGCCCGATCGCGGTGTGGTGACGCGCCCGCGCGTGCATGTAGTAGAGGCCCGGCAGGGTCTGGAACATGCCGTCGGGCAGCGGGACCGCGAGCAGCGCCTCCGTCTCGTCGTGGCGGCACCGGTCGGTCAGGGCGTTCATCGCGCTCGACAGCGGAAGTCCGATCGCCATCCCCCAGCTCCGGTTGGACAGCAGGGACAGCGCCCGCCGCGCGTCTGCGTCGGCGGAGCACAGGTCGCCGCGGCGCAGGTCGATGATGGACAGCGCCGTGGACAGCAGCGCCTGCCACGTCACCGAGCCGCGCCGGTCGGCGGCCCGCAGCAGGATGTCGATCCAGGTTCCGGCACGTTCCAAGCGCTCGGTGTAGACGAGGACGGCGAGGGCGTTCAGGGCCGGGACCAGGGCGGAGTCGTCGAGCCGGGTCTTCAGCAGTGCCTGCTCGGCCGCGATGAGCATGTCGTCGTCGATCTCGATGCCGGGGATCACCGCGTCCTCGACCGAACGGTCGCCGTCCGCCGGAAGGATCTCCGGGATCAGCGACGGGTAGAGCCAGGAGCGGAAGCGCTCCGCCCAGCCGTCCGGGGCGGCGATGGCGGTGCCGCCCGTCAGGAGCGCCTCGGCGTTCTCCCGCTGCCCGTGCCAGAGCAGATAGGTGACGAGGTTCTCGGCCTGGGAGGCGTTGAGCCTGCCCTCCCGGGCCGCGGTGTCGAGGTCGGGCAGGAGGCGGACGACCGAGAGCGGGTCGATCTGCCATTCCGCGGCGGCCAGATCCGAGGTGATCTGGGCGTGCTCCGGCCCGCCCCGCACCGAGGCGTGGCGGGCCAGCCGCAGGTAGCGGACGGCGCGCGGGAAGTCCCCGCTGCGCTCCTCCTGGTCGGCGGCGTCCCGCAGGACGTCGACCATCCACGGCTCGTCGACGTCGCCCGCCTCCGCCAGCAGCCTGGCGAGGCGGATCGGTGGTTCCCCGTCGTCCCGCAGGACGGCCGCCGCGCGCCGCAGCAGTTCGGCCTGGCGTTTGGCGGGGATCTTGGACCGGATGCTGTCGCGGGCGGCCGCGGCCCGGAACGTCTGGCCGCAGAGCAGGCCGGACGCCTCAAGGGCGTGCAGCCCTTGGGCGGCGACGGTCGGGTCCATGGCGAGGATCTCGGCGAGCAGGCCGGGCGTGGCCTCCCCGTCGAGGACCGCGATGGCCTGCGCGAGCTGGGTGATCACCGGGTCGCTGCGGTGCAGGAAGCGCCACACCGCGCGTACGTAGTGGCCTCCCGCCACCGCCGCCTCGGCCGGGGGCCGGTGGTCGCGGGCGTCGGCGATCAGCGCGGACAGCAGCAGCGGGTTGCCGGCGCTGAGCCGGAGGAAGCTGCTGTGGTCGGACTCCGCCGCGGCGGGGCCGAGATCGCGCCGGATCGCGGCGGCCACCGCCGTCGGCGGCAGCGGGTCGAGCCGGACGTGCCGGACGTGCGGCTGGCTGCTCATCTCGGCGGCGAACTGGGGACGCTCGTCGAGCGGGCAGGACGACAGCGTCACCACGACGAGGATCGGCACCGTCTCCAGCCGCCGCGTGAGGTACAGCAAGGCCCGCAGCACATCGGTGCCGGCGTGGTGGGCGTCGTCGATGCCGATGACCACGGGGGTCCGCTCGGCGAACTCCTGGACCGGCCGCCACACCCGGTACAGCTGGGCGGCGGACGGTGGGCGGGCCCTGTCGCCCCAGAGTTCGGACAGGTTGCCGACCGTCGACGACGGAATCCGCGGATGCAGCAGGAGTTGGCCGAAAAGCTCGACGGCGTCGTCGTCGGCGCGGGGCGCGGTCGCACTGAGGAAAATGGCGCCACGGGCCACGGCTTCGTTGCCGAGAGACCGCAGCAAACTGGTTCTGCCATAACCGACGAGACCGGTAACGAGGGCCGCGCCTCCTTTCCCTTGGAGGACATCGGACAGAAGCGAGGAGAGGATCTCGAACTCAGCTATGCGTTCCATCGTGACACGCACACCCCAGAGGCGCTAGGCAATGGATGGATTGTGCGATGGTTCCCGGGACCGATCCGACTCTCTCATCCGTTCGGCGCACCGGGCAAGAAGCAAGGTCACGATTGCTTTATACCCGCGTGACCGGCCGAGTTTCGGCCCGGCTACACTGTTCGGCCGACCAAGATCAGTGCTGGATTCGCCGCACCTCATCGAGGCGGCCGAGCCCGTCCAGCGCGGTCTCGGTGTCGATGCCGAAGTCGACGAGGCAGGCGAGATCGTCGACGCCGATGTCCTTGAGCGTCTTGACCGTCTTCAGCGCATCCGACACGGTGCCGAACAGGCCGCCGGTGTCGAAATAGCGGTCGAAGGCGCGGGCCACGAGGAAATCGAGGTCGGCCGGGGTCAGCCGCTCCAGGTCGATTCCGGGCATGTCCGCGCCGATGGCCCGCTTGAACAGGCCGAGGGAACTGCGGAGGTAGGTGCTGAAAGGAGCGCGGACCAGCTCCCTGACCTCGTCCCGGTCGGTCCCGATGTAGGTGTGCAGCATGAGCGCGACGTGGCCGGGCCCGCCGTGGTGCTCGGCGTGGGTCTCCCGATAGACCCCGATCTTGCCGGCCAGGTCGTCGAGGTCCTGGCCGAGCAGGTGGGTGAGGACGCCGACGCCCAGCTCGCCGGCTTTGCGGAAGGTCTCGATCGAGCCCGCGCTGGTCAGCCAGACCGGGAGTTCGGGCTGGATGGGCGGCGGGAAGATCCGCACCGCGGAGGTGCCGCCCGCGCCGTCGACGAACTCGAGTTCCTCCTGGCGCCACAGCCGCCGGACCGCCTCGACGGTCTCGCCGAGCACGCGCTTGCTGTCGCTGAAGTTCTCCGGCCGCAGCGCGAAGTCCACCGCGTTCCAGCCGGAGGCGAAGGCGATCCCGGCGCGGCCTCCGGAGAGGTTGTCCACGACCGACCACTCCTCGGCGATCCGGACGGGATGGTGCAGCGGCGCGACCACGCTGCCCGCCCGGACGCCGACGCGCTCGGTGACGGCGGCGACGGCGGCGGAGGTCACCGATGGATTGGGATAGAGGCCGCCGAAGGAATGGAAATGGCGTTCCGGGGTCCACACCGCGGAGAAACCGTGGGTGTCGGCGAACTTGGCGCCCTCGATCAGGAGTTGGTATCTGTGCTGTGCCGCGATACCGGTGTCGGCGAAGTAGAACAGACTGAAATCCACGGGAGCACTCCCTGTCAGCACAATCATGATGGCGAATGGCGGTGCCGTTCATGTCCTCGGCCGAATCGCACAATAATGGCTGCGGTCCGGGCCATGACCCCTAACCGGGCCCCTATTCCAGGACCCTCCCGCGGCCCGTGCGGTAGGGGTTGCGGGGTGGGCGCGTGGCCGAAAAGCACTTCGGCCGGACCGCCCGCAGGGGTGGTCCGGCCGAAGGCGGTCGGTGCTAGTCGGTGACGCCCAGTGGCTTCTCCTGCGGGACGGGGTCGGGGGCGGCGTGGGGCTTGGCGGGCTCCTTCAGGCCGCGCGGCATGAGGAAGGCCGTGACCGCGGCGCCCACGAGCGCGACGCACCCGCTGGTGATCGCCGCGGCCTGGAGGCCGGAGCCGAAGGCCTCGGTGGCCTCGGCGGCGATCCGTGCCGCGTCGCCGCCGAGCCGCGCGGTGGCGGCGAGGGCGCTGCCGAGCGAGTCCTGGACGGCGGACCGGTCGGCCTCGCTCAGCCCGTCGAGGGACGGCAGCGCGTTCTGGTAGGCCGAGGTCATGGCCGTGCCGAGGACCGCCACGCCGATCGCGCCGCCGACCTGGAGCGCGGTGTCGTTGACCGCGGACGCGGTGCCGGCCTGGTGGTCGGGAGCGTTCGCGAGGATGCCGTCGACCGACGGCGGGATCGACAGGCCGATGCCGAAGCCCATGACGGCGAGGCTGATGAGGACCGTCGTCTCGGCGTCGACGGCGGCGGTCGACAGCGCGAACGCGCCGACCCCGATGAGCACCATCCCGACGATGATGGTGAGCTTGTCACCGATGATCTTCACGAGGCTCGGCGCCAGCGGCGAGGAGATGATCAGCGTGCAGATGGCCAGGATGCGCACGCCCGAGGCGAGCGGGTCGTGGGCCCTGGCGATCTGGAAGTACTGGGTGAGCACGAAGAGGCTGCCGAAGAGCGCGAACGCCTGGCAGGCCAGGGCGGCGGCGGATCCGCTGAACCGCCGGTTCGCGAACAGCGACAGCGGCAGCATCGGGTTCGCCGACCGGGCCTCCCAGGTGATGAAGGCGCCGAGGAGCACGGCTCCGCCGAGCAGGGAGGCCAGCGTGGCCCCGCTGCCCCAGCCGCGCGAGGACGCCTCGATGAGGCCGTAGACGAGCGTCACCAGGCCGGCGACCGACAGGAAAGCGCCGACGAGGTCCAGCTTGATGACCTTCGCCGAACGCCAGCTGGGGATGAGCAGGACGGCGCCCAGCAGCGCGATCGCGACGACCGGGATGTTGATCAGGAAGATCGAGCCCCACCAGTAGTGGTCGAGCAGCAGGCCGCCGACCACCGGGCCGAGCGGGATGCCGATGCCGGCGGCGCCCGACCACACGCCGATCGCCTTGGCCTGCTCCTCGGGCGGGAAGACGTGCTTGATGATCGCGAGGGTGGCGGGCATGACCATCGCCGAGCCGATCCCCATGCCCGCCCGGAACGCGATGAGCGTGCCGGGGCCTCCGGCGAACGCCGCGGCGACGGAGAAGGCGAGGATGAGGACGAGCCCGCCGACCAGCATGAGCTTGTGGCCGTAGCGGTCGCCGAGCGTTCCGGCGAGCAGGAGCAGCCCGCCGAACGCCAGCGTGTAGGCGTCGACCGACCACTGCATCTCGCCGACGGTGGCGCCGAGATCCATCTGGATCTTGGGCACCGCCATCGCGATGACCAGCGCGTCGAGGCCGCTGATCACCAGGCAGAGACTCAGAACGGAGAGGATCAGCCAGCGTCGGCTGTGAATTCGAGCGGCATCCATGGCGTGGGGTCTCCTAGACAGGGGAAGCGCCGGGTTCAGGGTGCCGTCGTCGCCATCGGTCCGGGACTCAGTCCGAGCACCGTCAGCTCCACCATCTGGTGCAGCCTGCGGTGCAGCGACTCGGGCGGGGCATCGGCCTGGCTGATGCCGACGACGGTGTCGAGCAGGAGTTCTGCGCAGTCGCGCGCCGAGATGACCGTCCCGAGGGAGAGCTCACCGGACGATGCCGCGAGCAGATCCTCGATCAGGTCCGCGAACTTCTTCTTGAAGGAGACCAGCAGGTCCGCCGCGACGGTGCCGGCCTCATTGAGCAGCTCGCCCCGGTGCTCGGCGTCGACCGAGCCCAGCACGAGTTCGAGCTTGACCGACAGGGCCGCGTACAGCCTGTCGACCAGGGAGCCGGGCGCGCTCGCGGCGTCCCGCGCGGTGCTCAGCACCCCGTCGAGCATCCGGGTCCCCATCGCGCGGAAGACGTCCTCGCGTCCACTGAAGTGCTGGTACAGCGCAGGACGCGAGATCCCCGCGGCCTTCGCGATCAGCTCCATGGAGGTCCTGCGGTAGCCGTAGCGGCCGAAGACGCTCATGGCCGCGGTGAGGATCTCGTCACGCCGATCCTCGGGCGTCCTCCTCGTTGTCATGCTGACACTCTGACGTCAGGATGTCAGAATGTCAATCCAGTTAGGGCCGCTGGGGCACGCGGAGCCCCAGCAGGCCGCCGTCGATGACGTGCACGGTCCCGGTCGTGGCCGCCGAGAGGGGCCCCGCCAGGTGGCAGATCGCCTCGGCCACCTCGTCCGCGGTGATCAGCCGACCGTTGGGCTGCCGCGCGTGGACCGCCTTGAGGGCCGCCTCCGGGTCGGGCGCGGCGGCGAGTTCCCTGCGCACCCACGGGGTGTCGACCGGCCCCGGCGCCACGCAGTTGACCCGTACGCCTTCGTCGAGCAGGTCGGCCGCCATCGACAGGGTCAGCGAGTACACCGCGCCCTTGGACGCGCCGTAGACGGCCCCACCGGGCATCCCGACCAGCGCGGTGATCGAGCAGGTGTTCACGATCGCCGGATCCCGGCCCGACCGGGCGGACGCGCGCAGCCACGGCATCGCCGCCCGGCTCACCCGGACCGTCCCGAGGACGTTCACCTCGAACACCCTGCGCCACTCGTCCAGCGGGTTGCCCTCGAAGGAGCCGCGGGCCAGCAGCCCGGCATGGTTGACCAGGATGTCGAGCCCGCCGAGGAGCTCGGCGGCCTCCGCGACGACCTCGGCGACGCCGTCGTCGGCGATGTCGCCCCGCAGCCCGGTCAGCGGGCCGTCGACGGCGGACGGGTCCAGGTCGACGCAGGCGACGGCGGCGCCGCGGGCGGCGAGCATGCGGGCCGTCGCCAGGCCGATCCCGGAACCGCCGCCCGTCACCAGGGCGGTGGCGCCGGCGAAGGGCCCCGCGGGGTCGGTCCGCGGCCGGGTCACCGGCCCCATCAGGTCCGCCGGCCCTGCACCGGGAAGCTGCCGAAGATCCCGGCCTTGGTCTTGCCGGTCATGTGATCGCCGTCGACCTCGACGGTGAACGTCATGGTGAGCTTCATCGGCTTGCGGATCTTGAGCTTCCAGGACGCGTGCGCGCCGTCCAGCGTGCCCGCGATGATCTCCGGGACGACCTCGCGCCCCTCGGCGGATCCGGTGCCGATCAGCTCGGCTCCGGCGGCCTTCAGATCGAAGTCGAATTCCTGCCGCCCCATGGCGCTGTCGAGAGTCAGATGCCAGGTTCCGTCGATGCTCATGCCCACTCCAGTTCTGCGGGAAATTCCGGCTCGATTTCGGCATTCCGTTCGGGCAGGAGCGTAGGTCGGGGGCCGGTGCCACAGCAGCCCCTATCGACCCCTAGAGCGGACAAAGGCCATAAATAGCCGGGGCGGCTAGGGGTTCCTGCGCGAGGAGGGCGGGTGCGAATGTTGTCCCGGTTCAGAGCTTTGATACCTATGCAGAGCGAGAGGCGAAATGGCACAGCCGGTCGCGTTCAATGTCCTTCGCGGTTCTTCGACCGCGGACCTGATACTCGCTTCGGATTTCGCCGCCGCCACGGGGCGGACCGTCGGTTCCTTCAGTGACCTGATCCCGAAGGTGCCGACCTCCGAGGCCGTCTGGGAGACCAGGCCGCCGGCCCCCGGGGACCGGTCCGCCGACGATCATCTCGACCGTTGGGCCGCGGAGGCCCGAGCCTCCGGAATGACGGTCCGGTGCGTTCTCGGCTACTGCGTCGGCAGTGTGTTCGGCGCCGGTCTGGTCGAGCGGATCTCGGCCTGGCAGGAGCCGCCCGCACTGATCGTCTTCGACCCCGAGGCGCCGCACCCCGCCCTGCTGCACCGCCACTACCTCGACGCCATCGGCGCGCTCACCGGCTTCCTGACCGCCGACCAGGCCACGGCGGCCCGCACCGACGGGGACGCCGCACTGGCCGAGCGCACCGCGATGCCGGAACTGGCCAAAGTGCTGAGCGACCTCGTCGTGGCGCACGGAGAACCCGCCCTCACCAGGATCGGCCTGGCGGCCGACCGCTCCGCCGAGCTGCTCGGCGGCTTCCGCGCGTTCCTGTCCTACCTGGTGTCGGCGGCCGAGCTGGACCCGGGCCGAGGCTGGGCCGCGGCGACCGCGATCACCTCGGCGAGCGAGCACAACGGCCTCAACACGCTGCCCGCCGGCCGGCGCGAGGGCGTCGTCGCGCGGGAGATCCGGTTCGACCTCCCGCACGCCGAGCTGTTGCGCGCTCCGGAGGTCGCCGCCGCGGTCCACGACCTGCTCATCGAGGGGGCGCGATGAACGACGCGACGCCGACCGCGGAGACGGCCTCGGTCAAGGAGGAGGCGCTCTGGCTGCTCGACCGGATGACCCCGGACCGGGTCCCGAACAATCTCGCCTTCGGCTTCCGCACCGACGGCCGGCTCTCGGTCCCCGCGGTCCGGGCCGCGCTGACCGCCCTGATACGACGGCACGAGTCCCTGCGCACCGTGTTCCGGGCGGACGGCGTGGCGCTCGTCCGGACGGTCCTGCCCGCCTCGGCCGAAGCCCCGGACGTGACCCTGCTGTCCGCCTCCGGCGGAGTCCCCGAGGAGGACCTCGCCCCGTTCGTCGCCATGCCCTTCGCGTTCGCGGACGAACCCCTGGTCCGCGCCGCCGTCCTGGCCGGTGAACGCGCGGACGGCCTCTGCTTCGTCGTCCACCATCTCGTCTTCGACGCCACGTCGATCCCGGTGTTCGTCGAGGAGTTCGCGGCCGCCTACACCGCGCTCGCCGCGGGCGGGCCGCTGCCCGCGACGCTCACCGGGACGGTGCCCGCGCTGCCCGACCCGCCCGTCACGGCCGAGAGCGAGGCGCACTGGCGCGGGCGGCTGACCGGCCTGGTCGCGCGCCCCGCCGACCTGTGGTGCGGCCGGCCGGACGTGTCCGCGCCGACCCTGGCGGGCGACCATCTGCTGCGCGCGCTGCCGGACCCGGTCATCGCGGCCGTGCGGCGGATCCAGCGGGCGGTGCGCGCCCCGGAGACGGTCGTCCTGCTCGCCGCCCACCTGCTGCTGCTCGACGCGCACGGCGCGGGCCCCGACCTCGTCGTGGGCGTCCCGGTGAACACCAGGCCGCGGTCCGCGCCCCGGGCCATCGGCTACCACGTCAACGTGCTGCCGCTGCGGACCGCGATCGACCACGCCGAGAGCGGCCGGGACTTCGTCCGGCGCGTCCGCGACCTCTACTTCGACGCCCTGCTGCACGCCGACGTCCCGGTGGACGAGCTGACGCGCCGCGCGGACCGGTCCGGCGACTCCTGGCGGACCATGCTGTTCCAGCACGCCTTCAACTACGTCGAGGGCTTCGGCATCCCGCCGTTCGCGCTCGACGGGGTCAAGGCCGAGCCGCTGCACCTGGAGAACGGCGCCGCCAAGTTCGACATCGAGCTGTTCGTGATGTCCGCGCCGGACGCCGTCCGGATCCGGGCGGTGTACCGGACCGAGCTGTTCGACCGGGACGACGTCGAGCTGCTGCTCGACCGCTATGAGCGGCTGCTCCGCGCGCTCGACGAGAACCCGGACGCGCCCGTCGGCGCGCTGCGGGCGTGGGGCGACCGCGACCACGCCGTCATCGACGCCGCCAACGCGACCGAGGCAGGGCCCGCGCCCGGCGTGCTCACCGCCGTGCACGCCCGCGCCGTCGAGAACCCCGCGGCCCCCGCCGTCCTCGACGGCGACCGCGTCGTCACCCGCGGTGGCCTGTGGGCGGGCGCGCTCGCCGTCCGCGACCTGCTGGCCGGCACGGGACCCGGGGACATCGTGGCGATCGCCGCCCCCCGCGGACCGGAACTGGCCGCCGCCGTCCTCGGCGTGTGGCTGACCGGCGCCGCCTACCTCCCGATCGACCCCGACCATCCGGCGCCGCGCGTCGCCCACCAGCTGACCGACTCCGGCGCCCGCACGCTCCTGTGGCACGGTCGCAGGCCCGCGGCCGACGCCCCGGCGATCCTGGAGATCCCGGAGGCGCCGGACACCGCGGACGTCCCCCGGGATCGGGGTCCGGACGACGACCGGGCCGCGCTCGCCTACCTGATGTACACCTCGGGTTCCACCGGCAAGCCGAAGGGCACCCTCGTGGGGCGGGCCGCGCTGGCCAACCTCGTCGCCCACTTCACCGACGAGCTCGGCGCGGACGCCGGCCACGCGACGGTATGGCTGACCACGTTCGCCTTCGACATCTCGGGCCTGGAGCTCTTCGTCCCACTGGCCTCGGGCGGCCTGGTCGTCGTCGCCCCCGACCGGGCCAGGGTCGACGGCCGGGTCCTCGCCGAGCTGATCGAGCGGCACGGCGCCCACGCGGTCCAGGCGACGCCCACCACCTGGCGGGCCGTCCTGGACGAGGCGGGGTCGGCGCTGGGCGGCCGCCAGGTGCTCAGCGGCGGCGAACCGCTCGCGCCCGAGCTGGCCAGGCGGCTGCTGGAGACCGGATGCGAACTCCACCACGTCTACGGGCCGACCGAGACGACGATCTGGTCGACCTCGGCGGTCGTGCCGGGGCCGGTCGGGCGCAGGATGGACGTCGGGCGGCCCATTCGCGACACCCGGGCGCACGTCCTGGATCCGCGCGGCAGGCCGCTGCCGATCGGGGTGCGGGGCGAGCTGTGCATCGCCGGAGGCGGTCTGGCCGACGGCTACCACGGCCGTCCGGACCTGACCGCGGAGCGGTTCCCCGAAGCGCCGGGGCTCGGCCGGTACTACCGGACCGGTGACGCCGCCTACTGGCAGGCCGACGGCAGCCTCGTCCTGCTCGGCCGCGGGGACCGGCAGATCAAGCTGCGCGGCAACCGGATCGAGCTGGGCGAGATCGAGGCGGTCCTGGCCGAGCACCCCGCGCTGCGGTCGGTGGCCGTCGTCCTCGACGGCGACCCCACCGCGGACGGCCGGCTCGTCGCGTTCGTCGCCCCGGCGGGCACGGCGCCGCCGGCCGACGAGCTGTGGCGCTGGGCGGGCGAACGGCTGCCGAGGTCCATGGTCCCGGCGGAGTTCGCGGAGCTGGCGGAGTTCCCCAAGACCGCCAACGACAAGGTCGACTACCCGGCGCTCACCCGGCTCGCGGCCGAGCGCACCGGACCGGCCGGTTCCGGTGACGCCGCACCCGTCGACGACGAGCTCGTGACGGCCCTCCTCGGGATCTGGCGCGATCTGCTCGGCGTCCCGGGGGCCGACGGCGACACCAACTTCTTCCTCAGCGGCGGGAACTCGCTCCAGGGCGCGCTGCTGGGCCAGCGGGTGGAGGAGCTCACCTCGGTGGTCGTGCCGCTCGCCGAGATATTCGAACATCCGACGCCGCTGGCGCTGGCCGCCAGGATCCGGAGAGGAGGCGGCCTGTGAAGTACCAGGTGCTGGGACCGATCAAGCTGGTCGACGGGGACACCGCGCAGGTGATCCAGGCCCAGAAGATGGGCACCGCGCTCGCGGTGCTCGTGGTGCACGCGAACCAGGTCGTCTCGACCAAGCAGCTCATCGGGGAGATCTGGGACGAGGATCCGCCGCTGCGCGCCGTCCCCGCGCTGCACGTCTACATCTCCCAGCTCCGCAAGCTCCTGTCCCGGCCCGGCGACGAGGACAGCCCGATCGTCACGCAGGCGCCGGGATACCTGCTGAAGGTCGACCCGGAGGACATCGACTACCTGGTGTTCCAGGAGCTCGTCAGGACGGGCCGCGGCCATCTGATGCGGGGCCGCGGCGAGGAGGCGCTCGCGGCGTTCGAGCAGGCCCTCGGCCTGTGGTGCGGTCCGATGCTCAGCGGCCTGCCGATCGGGCCGATGGGCCGGGGCCTGGTGACCCGGATCGAGGAGATCCGGGTGGAGTGCCTGGAGCGGCTCGTGGAGACGAAGCTGATGCTGGGCCGCCACCGGGAGCTGGTCAGCTCGCTCTACGGGCTGATCAACGAGCACCCGCTCAACGAGGTCTTCTACGAGCAGCTGATGCGCGCGCTGTACAGCTCCGGGCGGCGCGCCGACGCGCTGCGCGTCTACCGGACCGCGTGGGAGACCCTCGACCGGGAGCTCGGCCTCGAACCGGGGGCCAGGCTCCGCGAGGCGCAGCGGACCATCCTCGCCCGCGACGCCGACCGGGTCCGCGTCGCCGGCTGAACCCGACCGAAGGCCGCGGGCCCAGGGAGCGATCCCTGGGCCCGCGGCCTTTTCCGTGTTCCGGTGCTCAGGGTGTTCCGGGTTCGGCCGTCCGGGCCCGGTCTCCCGGGCCCGGACGGACGGTCAGCTCGCGGTCCCGTCGAGGAAGGCGAAGAGCTCGTCGTCGCCGGCCCCGCTGAACGGGTCGTCCGGGGAGGCCCCGGTCCGCTCGTCGAGCCGGGAGAGCAGGTCCCGCAGCCGCCGGGCCGCCGCCGCGCGCAGGTCGAGGTCCGCGGGGAGCTCGGCGAACGCGGCCTCCAAGTCGGCGAGCGCGGCCAACGGCGCGGCGCCGCCGGACGCCCCGGCGGCGAGGCCGTCGCGCAGATGGCCCGCCAGCTCGCTGAGCGTCGGGTAGTCGAAGACCAGCGTGGCCGCCAGCTTCAGGCCGGTCGCCCGGGACAGGCGGCCGTGCAGGTCCATCGCGGTCAGCGAATCGAGGCCCAGGTCGAACAGGCCCCGGTCGGGGGACACCGACGCCGGGCCGTCGAGGCCCAGCACCTCGGCGACCTGCCCGCCGATGAGGTCGGCCAGCAGGCCCTCCTGCTCCTCTGCGGTGCGGCCGGTGAGCCGCTCCGGCCAGAGCACCGCGGGCGCCCGGCGGGCGGCGCCGCGCGGCACGAGGTCCCGCAGCACCTCCGGGAGGGCGTCCTCGGCGGTGGCGCGCAGGGCGGCGGTGTCGAGGGCGATGGGCACCGGGACGGGGCGGTCCGCGGCGAGGGCGGCGTCGAAGAGGGCGAGGCCCTGTTCGGGGGTGAGCGGGCTGATGCCGGCGCGGGCGAGCCGGGCGAGGGCCGCGGGGGACAGGGAGCCGCCCATGCCTTCGGTGCTCTCCCACAGGCCCCAGGCGATGGAGGTGGCGGGGAGCCGGTGGGCGCGGCGGTGGTGGGCGAGGGCGTCGAGGTAGGTGTTGGCCGCCGCGTAGTTGGCCTGTCCGGCGTTGCCGAGGGTGCCCGCCGCGGAGGAGAAGAGGACGAAGGCTTCGAGGTCGAGGTGACTCGTCTGCCGGTGGAGGTTCCAGGCCGCGTCGACCTTGGGGCGGAACACGTCCGCGAGGTGCCCGTCGGTTTGCGCGTGCAGCGGCGCGTCGCGGAGCGCCCCGGCGGCGTGGATCACCGCGGTGAGGGGGTGTTCTTCGGGGATGGTGGTGAGGAGGGCGGCGAGTGCTTCGGGGTCGGCGGTGTCGCAGGCGGCGATGGTCACGTGTGCGCCGAGTTCTGTCAGGCGGGTGTGGAGGTCGGATGCGCCGGGGGTGTCGGGGCCGCGGCGTCCGGTGAGCAGGAGGTGGCGGACACTGTGCGCGGTGACGAGGTGTGCGGCGACGAGCGCGCCGAGGGAGCCGAGACCACCGGTGATCAGCACGGTGCCGGGCCGGGACAGCGGGCTCGGCGCGTCCGGCACGGCGGCCAGGGGCGTCAGCCGCGGGACCAGGGCGCGGCCGTCGCGCAGCGCGAGCTGCGGCAGGCCCGAGGCGATCGCCGTGGTGAGCGCGTCCGCCGAGGCGGGGCTCGTGTCGGTGTCGATCAGGACGATCCGGCCGGGGTGCTCGGACTGCGCCGTGCGGACCAGGCCCCAGAGCGCCGCGTGGCCCAGGTGCGGGGCCTCGTCCGGCCCGGCCGCGACGGCTCGGGTGGTGACCACCACGAGCCGGGCGTCGCCGTCGAGGCCGTCGCGCAGCCCGGCCAGCACGGCCGACGCCACCGGCAGGACCGCCTCCGCCGAATCGGCCGAATCCGGGGCGTCCGGGACGGGCACCAGCACGTACGGGGACCGCTGCGGCTCGGCGGCGGGCGGCGCCGCGCTCCAGACCGTCTCGTAGAGGGGATTCCGCCGCTTCCGGGTGAGGGCGCCGGCGGGCAGGGCGCGGATCGCCAGCGATCCGACGGTGAGGACCGGCAGGCCGTCCGGTCCGGTCAGCACGACCCGGTAGGCGTCGTCGCCGGCCGGTTCGAGCACCGCCCGCAGATCCGTCGCGTCCGTCGTGTGCAGGACGACGTTCGACCAGGAGTACGGCAGCAGCAGCCGACCCTCGCCGGCCGCCTCGCGCAGCGCCAGCGGGTGCAGCGCCGCGTCCAGCAGCGCCGGGTGGAGGCCGAATCCGGAGACCGGCGTGTCCTCGCCCAGCCTGACGTCCGCGTGCATCGCCACCCCTTCCTCGCGCAGTGCGGTGAGGTTCTGGAAGGCCGGTCCGTAGTCGTAGCCGCGGCCGGCGAGCGTGTCGTACAGCCCGCTGGTGTCCGTCGGCCGCGCGTCGCGCGGAACCGGCGGCACCACGGCCGGTTCCGGCGCGGTGGCGGTGAGCGTGCCGGAGGCGTGCAGCGTCCAGCCGGCGTCGGCGCCGCTGGGGCGGGAGCGTACGGTGAGCGGCCGGGTCCCGGCCGGGTCCGGAGGCCCGGCCACCAGTTGCAGGTCCAGCGGTTCGTCCGGGACGAGGAACACGGCCTCATGGAGCGTCAGCTTCTCGATGACGGGGCATCCGACGGTCCGTCCGGCGTGCAGGGCCAGGTCGAGCAGGGCCGCGGCGGGCAGCAGCGGCATGCCCTGGACCGCGTGGTCGAGCAGCCAGGGATGCGTGCCGGCGGAGAGCCGTGCGGTGAACGCGACGGCCTCGTCGGGCAGTTCGACGGTCGCGCCGAGCAGCGGGTGCCCGGCGGCGGCCAGGCCGAGGCCGGACGCGGTCGCGGGGGCGGCGTCGCCCGTGGGCCAGTAACGGCGGTGCTGGAACGGATAGGTCGGGAGCGGGACCTCGGGCCGCGCGGCCGGAGCCGTCCAGGGCGCCTCGGTGTGCGCGAGCGCCGTCAGGAACGCCGCGGCGTCGGCCTTGCGGTGGTCGAGGACCGGCTGGACGGCGGTCTCGCCGTCGAGGCTCTGCCGGGCCAGGGTGCTCAGCGTGGCGCGGGGTCCGAGTTCGAGGTAGAGGGTGGGGGTGTGTTCGGTGTCGAGGTGGGTGAGGCCGTCGTGGAAGCGGACGGTGCCGCGGATCTGGGCCGTCCAGTAGGCGGGGTCGGTGAGCTGTTCGTGGGTGGCGGTGCGGCCGGTGAGGTTGGAGACGACGGGTAGGTGGGTGGGGTGGTAGGTGAGGTTCGCGGCGATCTCCTGGAATTCGGCGAGCATGGGTTCCATGAGGGCCGAGTGGAAGGCGTGGCCGACCACCAGGCGCCGGTGCTCGATCCGCCGCCCGTCCAGGACCGCCGCGTACCGGTCGAGCGCGTCGAGCGGGCCGGAGAGGACGGTCGAGCGGGGCGCGTTGACCCCCGCCACCGCGAGATCGTCCGGCAGCGGCGGCAGGTCGGTCTCGCCCGCCTGGACGGTGAGCATGCCGCCTCCGGTGGGCAGGGCGCTCATGAGGCGTCCTCGTGCGGCGATGAGTCGTGCCGCGTCTTTCAGGGTCCAGAGTCCGGCGAGGTGGGCGGCGGTGAGTTCGCCGATGGAGTGGCCGAGTAGGTGGTCGGGGTGTACGCCGTGGTGGGCGAGGAGGTGGAAGAGGGCTGTTTGGAGGGCGAAGAGGGCGGGTTGGGCGTAGGCGGTGTCGTTGATGAGGGGGTCGTCGCCGAAGACGACGTCTTTGAGCGGTCGTTCGAGGTGGGGTGTGAAGGCTTCGCAGGTGGTGTCGAAGGCGTCGGCGAAGGCGGGGTAGGTGGTGTGGAGGTCGCGGCCCATGCCGGGGAACTGGCTGCCCTGACCACTGAACAGGAACACCGTCCCGCCGCCGCGCGCCTCGCCGGTCACCAGCGCCGGGTGGGCGCCGTCCGCCGCGAGCGCGGCCAGCGCGCTCGTCAGGGGCTCCCGCTCGGTCCGGCCGACGACCACCGAGGCGCGGTGCCGGAACAGCGGCCGCGCCGCCAGCGCCGTCGCGAGCTCCGCGGGCGTCAGCGCCGGATGCCCGGCGAGATGCCCGGCGAGCCGGGCGGCCGCCTCGCGCAGCGCCGCGGGCTCCTTCGCCGACAACCGGACCAGGACCGTCTCCGGGCTTTCCGCGACGGGCGCGGCCGGGTCGGTGGGCGGCTCCTCCAGGATCACGTGGGCGTTGGTGCCGCTGATCCCGAACGACGACACCGCCGCGCGGCGCGGCCGTCCCGTCTCCGGCCACGGCACCGCCTCCGCCAGCAGCGCCAGATGCCCGGAGTCCCAGGCGACGTGCGGCGACGGGGCGTCGAGATGCAGCGTCCGAGGCAGGGAGCCGTGCCGCATCGCCTGCACCATCTTGATCATCCCGGCGACGCCGGCCGCGGCCTGGGTGTGGCCGATGTTCGACTTGACCGCGCCGAGGTAGACCGGTCGTTCGGCGGTGTGGTGGCGGCCGTAGGTGTTGAGCAGCGCCTGGGCCTCGATCGGGTCGCCGAGTGTGGTGCCGGTGCCGTGCGCCTCGACCGCGTCGACCTGGTCTGCGGTGAGCCGGGCGTTGGCGAGCGCCTGGGCGATCACCCGCTCCTGCGACGGTCCGTTCGGCGCGGACAGGCCGTTGCTGGCGCCGTCCTGGTTGACGGCCGAGCCGCGGATCACGCCGAGGATCTCGTGGCCGTTGCGGCGCGCGTCGCTGAGCCGCTCCAGCAGCAGCAGACCCGCGCCCTCGCCCCAGCCGGTGCCGTCGGCGGCGGCCGAGAACGGCTTGCAACGGCCGTCGGGGGCCAGACCGCGCTGGCGGCTGAACTCCAGGAACACCGAAGGCGTCGCCATGACCGTCACCCCGCCGGCGAGCGCGAGCTCGCACTCGCCGGACCGCAGCGCCTGCGCCGCCAGATGGGTCGCGACCAGCGACGACGAGCAGGCGGTGTCGATGGTGACGGCCGGTCCTTCGAACCCGAAGGTGTAGGCGACCCGGCCGGAGGCGATGCTGCCGGCGCTGCCGCTGACGAGATAGCCCTCGAGCGAGCCCGACGAGCGCGCGACCCGCTGGCCGTAGTCGTCGTACATGACGCCGGTGAAGACCCCGACGGGCCTGCCCCGGAGCGCCGCCGGGTCGATTCCGGCGCTCTCCAGCGTCTCCCAGGACGTCTCCAGCAGCAGCCGGTGCTGCGGGTCCATGGCGACCGCCTCGCGGGGGCTGATCCCGAAGAACGGGGCGTCGAAGTCGCCCGCGTCGTAGAGGAACCCGCCGTGCCGGACGTAGGACTTGCCGGTCCGCTCGGGGTCGGGGTCGAAGAGGTCGTCGTCCCACCCGCGGTCGGCCGGGAACGGGCCGACGGCGTCGGCGCCGGACGCGACGAGCCGCCACAGGTCCTGCGGCGACCGGACTCCTCCGGGGTAGCGGCAGCCCATGCCGACGATCGCGATCGGCTCGCCGGGATCGGCCGCCCGGGACGGCGCCGCGGCCCGGGATCCGGAGGCGCCCGCCAGCTCCGCGCGCAGGTGCCGCGCGAGCGCTCGCGGAGTCGGGTGGTCGAACACCAGCGTGGTCACCAGGCGCAGCCCCGTCGCCTTGGTGAGAAGGTTGCGCAGCTCGACGGCCGCCAGGGAGTCGAAGCCCAGGTCGCGGAACGGGAGGTCCGGATCGAGGGCGGCGTCCTGGCCGAGGCCGAGGACCGTCCTGACCTGGGCGTGGATCAGCTCGAGGAGGATCTTGCCCTGCTCGGCCTCGGCCCGTCCGGCGAGCCGTTCGGCAAGGCCCCCGCTCTGCGTGCGGGGCTGTGGGGCCTTCCGGGCCGGCGGCGCGGCGATCACCTGCGGTTCGGTCGCGGCGAGGGCGGTGTCGAAGAGGGCGAGGCCCTGCGCGGAGGTGAGCGGGGTGATGCCGCGGCGGGCGAGCCGGGCGAGGTCCGCGGGGGAGAGCGCGCCGCCCATGCCGTCGTGTTCCCATAGGCCCCAGGCGATGCTGGTGGCGGGGAGGCCGTTGTTGTGGCGGTGGTGGGCGAGGGCGTCGAGGTAGGTGTTGGCGGCTGCGTAGTTGGCCTGTCCCGGGTTGCCGAGGGTTCCTGCGGCGGAGGAGAAGAGGATGAAGGCTTCGAGGTCGAGGTGGCTCGTCTGCTGGTGGAGGTTCCAGGCGGCGTCGACCTTGGGGCGGAACACGGTTTCCAGGTGGGCGGGAGTCTGGTTCTCCAGGGGTGCGTCGTGCAGGACGCCCGCGGCGTGGATCACCGTGGTGAGGGGGTGCTCGGCCGGGATGGTGGCGAGGAGTGCGGCGAGTGCTTCGGGGTCGGCGGTGTCGCAGGCGGCGATGGTCACGTGCGCGCCGAGTTCCTCCAGCCGGGTCCGGAGGTCGGCCGCGCCGGGGGCGTCGGGGCCGCGGCGGCCGACGAGCAGGAGGTGGCGGACACTGTGCGTGGTGACGAGGTGTGCGGCGACGAGCGCGCCGAGGGAGCCGAGACCGCCGGTGATCAGCACGGTGCCGGGGGAGCCGAGCCGGCCGGGCTCCGAGGTGATCTCGGCGTGGCTGGGGGCGAGCAGCCGGCCGTCGCGCAGGAGGAGTTCGGGACGGCCGGTGCCGAGCGCGGCCGCCGCGATCTCGGCGGTGACCTCCGCGTCGGCGTCCAGCAGGACGATCCGGCCGGGGTGCTCGGACTGCGCGGTCCGGACGAGTCCGCAGACCGGGGCCTGCCCCAGATCCGGATCGGCGCCGATCGCGGACCGGGTGACGACCAGCAGCGGGGCCTCGTCCTCCTGGCCGAGCCAGGACCGGACCGCGGCCAGGACGTGTTCGGCGGTCGCGCGCGGAGCCAGGCCGGCCGGGGCCTCCAGCACCGATCCCGGCGCCCGGCCGGGGCCGGTGGGGGAGACCGGCTCCCAGACCACCGACCTCAGCGGAAGAGCGCCGCGGTCGGTGAAGGCCCGGCGGAACTCCGCCGCCGAGACCGGGCGGGTCACCAGGGCGCCGACGGTCAGCACCGGCTCCCCGAACGGATCGGCGACCGCCACCTCGACCTTCCCCGGACCGGTCGGCGTGATCCGCACCCGGAGCTCGGCGGCGTCCGACGGCACGGCGCGCACGTCGCGCCACGAGAACGGCAGCGGGGTCTGCCCGTCGGCCATGCCCTGGACCGCGAGCGGGTGCAGCGCGGCGTCCAGCAGCGCCGGATGCAGCCCGTACCCCGCGGTCGCGAGGTCGGGGTCGAGCCGGACCGTGCCGTGGAACGAGGCGCCGTCGCGGCGGAGGTCGCGGAGGTTCTGGAACGCCGGACCGTAGTCGTAGCCGTGCTCGGCCAGCCGCTCGTACAGGTCGGTCAGGTCGACCGGTTCGCCGTGCTCGAGCGGCGGTGCCGAGCCGCCCGCGAGGTCGCGGGAAGGCGCGAGGAGCCCCGCGGCGTGCTCGGTCCACTTCTCCTCGTCGCCCGACCGGGAGTGCAGGGCCAGCGCACGGCGGCCTAGTTCGTCGGGCGGCGCGACGGTGACGTGCACGTCGCGGGGTCGTCCGGCGGCGAGGAACAGCGGGCTCTGCAAGGTGAGCTCCTCGACCATGGCGCAGCCCGTCGCCCGGCCCGCGTGCAGGGCCAGGTCGAGGAAGGCAGTGCCGGGCAGCAGCGGCGTCCCGTGGACGGCGTGGTCGGCCAGCCACGGCTGGGTCTCCAGGGCGATCCGGCCGGTCGCCTGCCAGCGGCCGCCGGGCAGCGCCGTCTCGGTGGAGAGCAGCGGATGCCCGGCCGACCCGAGTCCCAGCCCGCTGACGTCGCCGGACCCGGTCGAGGCGGCCAGCCAGTACCGGGACCGCTGGAACGGGTACGCGGGCGGCGGCACGTCCGGCGCGCGGCCGTCCGCGGGCAGCGCGGCGCGGCCGTGGACGTGCAGCCGGGCCAGGGCCGTCAGGAACGCGGCGGCGTCGGCCTTGCGGTGGTCGAGGACCGGCTGGACGGCGGTCTCGCCGTCGAGGCTCTGGTGGACGAGGGTGCTGAGGGTGGGGCGGGGTCCGAGTTCGAGGTAGAGGGTGGGGGTGTGTTGGGTGTCGAGGTGGGTGAGGCCGTCGTGGAAGCGGACGGTGCCGCGGATCTGGGCCGTCCAGTAGGCGGGGTCGGTGAGCTGTTCGTGGGTGGCGGTGCGGCCGGTGAGGTTGGAGACGACGGGTAGGTGGGTGGGGTGGTAGGTGACGGTGGCGGCGATCTCCTGGAATTCGGTGAGCATGGGTTCCATGAGGGCCGAGTGGAAGGCGTGGCTGACCACCAGGCGGCGCGCCTCGACGCCGTCGCGGGTGAGCCGCGCGGCGACCGCGTCCAGGGCGTCGACCGGGCCGGACAGGACGGTCGAGCGGGGCGAGTTGACGCCGGCGATCTCGACGTCGGCGCCGTCCAGGTACGGGGTCAGTTCCGTCTCGTTCGCCTGGACGGTGAGCATGCCGCCTCCGGTGGGCAGGGTGCTCATGAGGCGTCCTCGTGCGGCGATGAGTCGTGCGGCGTCCTCGAGCGTCCAGAGTCCGGCGAGGTGCGCGGCGGTGAGTTCGCCGATGGAGTGGCCGAGAAGGTGGTCCGGCGTGGCGCCCTGCCCCTCCAGCAGCCGGTAGAGGGCGACCTGCACGGCGAAGAGGGCGGGTTGGGCGTAGGCGGTGTCGTTGATGAGGGGGTCGTCGCCGAAGACGACGTCCTTGAGCGGTCGTTCCAGGTGTGGCGAGAACGCTTCGCAGACGGCGTCGAAGGCGTCCGCGAAGGCCGGGAATGCGGTGTGGAGGTCGCGCCCCATCCCGGGGAACTGGCTGCCCTGCCCGCTGAACAGGTACACCAGACCGCCCGTTCCCGGCGTGCCGGTGACGAGTGCGGGATGGGTCTCGCCGGCCGTGAGAGCGGCCAGTGCCTCGCCCAGCCCGGCCCGGTCGTCCCGCTCGGCGACCACCACGGCGCGGTGGGCGAACGGCCGCCGCCGGACCAGGGCGGCCGCCAGCCCGGCCGGCCCGGATTCCGGCCGGTCGCCCAGATGCGCCGCCAGCCGCGCGGCGGCCTCCCGCAGCGCCTGCGGGCTCCGCGCCGACAGGGGCACCGCGACCGTCGGCGGCTCCGCCGCACCGCCGCCGACCCCCGCCCGCTCGGGGGCCTGCTCCAGGATGAGATGGGCGTTGGTACCGCTGATCCCGAACGACGACACCGCCGCGCGGCGCGGTCGCTCCCGCGCCGGCCACGGCGTCGTCTCGGTGAGCAGCGCGACCCCGCCGGTCTCCCAGGCGACGTGCGGCGACGGCTCGTCCACGTGCAGCGACCGCGGCAGCGCGCCGTGCCGGAGGGCCTGCACCATCTTGATGACGCCCGCGACGCCCGCGGCGGCCTGGCTGTGCCCGATGTTCGACTTGACGGACCCCAGCCAGAGCGGGGAGTCCGCGCCGCGGTCGCGGCCGTAGGTGTTGAGCAGCGCCTGCGCCTCGATCGGGTCGCCCAGCATGGTGCCGGTGCCGTGCGCCTCGACCGCGTCCACCTGGTCCGACGTCAGCCCGGCGGCGCGCAGCGCCTGCTCGATCACCCGCTCCTGGGCCGGGCCGTTCGGCGCGGACAGGCCGTTGCTCGCGCCGTCCTGGTTGATCGCCGAGCCCTTGAGCACCGCGAGCACGGTGTGCCCGCGCCGTTCGGCGTCCGCCAGCCGCTCCAGGACGACGAGCCCGGCCCCTTCGGCGAAGGCGGTCCCGTCGGCGGCCGCGGCGAACGGCTTGCAGCGGCCGTCGGGGGCCAGGCCCCGCTGGCGGCTGAACTCCAGGAACATTCCCGGGGAGCTCATCACCGTCACCCCGCCCGCCAGCGCCATCTCGCACTCGCCGGACCGCAGCGAGCGCGCCGCCAGGTGCAGTGCCACCAGCGACGACGAGCAGGCGGTGTCGACCGTGACGGCGGGACCCTCGAACCCGAAGGTGTAGGAGATCCGGCCCGAGATCGCGCTGGTGATCGAGCCCGTCAGCAGGTAGCCGCCGACGTCGCGCGGGCCGTGGTGCATCCGCGGCCCGTAGTCCTGCGCGATCGCGCCGACGAACACGCCGACGGGACGGCCGCGCAGCTCCGCCGGGTCGATCCCGGCGTTCTCCATCGCCTCCCACGACGCCTCCAGGAGCAGCCTCTGCTGCGGGTCCATGGCGAGCGCCTCGCGCGGGCCGATTCCGAAGAACTCGGCGTCGAACCCGCCCGCGTCGTACAGGAAGCCTCCGTGCCGCACGTACGACGTCCCCGGACGGTCGGGGTCGGGGTCGAACAGGGTGGGGCTCCAGCCGCGGTCCTCGGGGAACGCGCCGATGGCGTCCACCCCGTCCAGGGCGAGGCGCCACAGCGCGTCGGGGGTGTCCGCGCCGCCGGGATAGCGGCAGCTCATCGCGACGATCGCGATGGGATCGTCGTCCGCCGCGACCGTCGCGGGCGTGTCGGGGGTCCCGGCCGGAGCGCCGCCGGTCAGCTCCTCGATCAGGTACCGGGTGAGCTCGTCGATGGTGGGCCGGTCGAACACGACGGTCGTCGGCAGTCGCCTGCCGGTGCGCGCGTTGAGCCGGTTGCGCAGCTCCACCGAGGTGAGGGAGTCGAAGCCGATCTCCCGGAACGCGCGCCCGGTGTCCAGGCCCTCGGGAGAGGGGTGCCCGAGGACGATCCCGACCTGCTCGCGGACCTCGCCGAGCACCCGCGCGTACCGCTCGTCCGCGGGCAGCGCGGCGACCGCCTCGGCCCAGCCGGCCGCGACCGCCGCACCGCCGGTCGCGGTGACGCGCCGGGTCGCGGGCGCCAGCCCGCGCACCAGCGGCGACGGGTGCGCGGCGGCGGTGGCCGGAGGCAGCGGCGTCGCCACCACGTGCGGGCTGCCGAGCTGGAGGGCCGTGTCCAGCAAGGCGAGGGCGTGCGCGTCGGCGAGCGGGGTGAGACCCGCGCGCCGGAGCCGGGCCCGGTCGGCCGAGGTGAGCGCGCCCGTCATGCCGCTGCCGCGCTCCCACAGGCCCCACGACACCGACACGGCGGCCAGGCCGTGCCTGCGGCGGTGCTGGGCGAGCGCGTCCAGGTAGGTGTTCGCGGCGGCGTAGTTGGCCTGTCCGGGGTTGCCCAGCACACCCACCGCGGAGGAGAACAGCACGAACGCGGCGAGGTCGAGGTCCCGGGTCTGCTGGTGGAGGTTCCACGCGGCGTGCACCTTCGGCCGCATCACCGCGTGCAGCGCCTCCTCGGTCAGGCCGCTGACGGGGGCGTCCCGCAGCAGGCCCGCCGCGTGCACCACCGCGGTCAGCGGATGCGCCGCGGGCAGGTCGGACAGGAGCGCGTCGAGCGCGTCGGGGTCGGCGGCGTCGCAGGCCGCGACGGTCACCTGCGCGCCCAGGCCCTCCAGCTCGGCGGAGAGCTCGGCCACGCCGGGGGCGTCCGGGCCGCGCCGGCCGGCGAGCAGCAGCCGCCGGGCGCCGTGGACGGTGACGAGATGCCGGGCGACCAGGCCGCCGAGGGTGCCGGTGCCGCCGGTGATGAGCACGGTGCCGTCCGGGTCGAGGGCGCGCGGCGGGACCAGCACGACCTTGCCGACGTTCGCGCCCTCCTGGAGGTGGCGGAGCGCGGCCCGCGCCTCCGTCAGGTCCCAGGACCGGGTCGGCAGCGGCTTCAGCGTGCCCGAGGCGAACAGGGCCGCCAGGTCGCCGAGCATCGCGCGGATCCGCTCGGGGTCCACCGCGAGGAGGTCGAAGGCGGTGTAGGTGACGCCCGGGTGGTCGGCGGCGACGCGTTCGGGGTCCCGGATGTCGGTCTTGCCGATCTCGATGAACGCGCCGCCGCGGGGAAGGAGGCGCAGCGAGGCGTCGACGAAGTCGCGGGCCAGGGAGTTGAGCACGATGTCGACGCCCTGGCCGCCCGTCCGTTCGCGGAACGCGGGCTCGAACGCCAGGCTCCGGGAGTCCGATCGGTGCGCCGCGTCGAGGCCGAGCGCGTCGAGGGCGTCCCGTTTGCCCGCGCTGGCGGTGCCGAACACCTTCGCGCCGAAGTGCCGGGCGAGCTGGACGGCTGCCATGCCGACCCCGCCCGCCGCCGCGTGCACGAGCACCCGCTGCCCGGCTCGGATGCCGGCCAGATCGACCAGGCCGTGGTAGGCGGTGAGGAACACGATGGGGACCGAGGCGCCCTGCTCGAAGGTCCAGTCCTCCGGCAGGCGCGCCAGATGCCGGGCGTCGGCGACGGCGGCCGGTGCGAAGGCCCGGGGGAACAGCCCGAAGACGCGGTCGCCGGGCGCCAGCCCGGTCACCTCGGCCCCGGTCTCCAGGACGATCCCCGCGCCTTCCAGGCCGAGGCCGGTCTCGCCCTCCCGCATGGCGAGCGTCACGAACACGTCGCGGAAGTTCACGCCCGCCGCCCGCACCGCGACCCGCACCTCGCCGGGGCCGAGCGGGGCGCTCCCGGCGTCGGACGGAACGACGACGAGATCGTCGAAGGTGCCGGTGCGGCCGGAGATGTCCAACCGCCACGCCGCCGGAGAGGCCGGCCGGACCCGTCCCGTGCCCGGTTTGGCGAGCCGCGGCGCGAAGACGGTGCCGTCGCGCAGCGCGAGCTGGTCCTCCCCGAGCGCGTGGGCGGCGGCGACGGCCGCCGTGATCTCCTCGGGCGCGTCGCCGACGACGTCCAGCAGGTGGAAGTGGCCGGGGTTCTCGTTCTGCGCGGAGCGGACCAGCCCCCAGACCGCGCTGTGCGGCAGGTGGACCGGGTGGTCGTCGCCGGGCAGGGTGTGCGCGCGGGCGGTGCAGAGCGTGAGGGTGCCGCCGTGCAGCGCCGGGGCCGCCAGCCACTCCTGGAGGAGGGCCAGCGCGGTCGCGGTGGCGGTGGCGACCGAGTCGGCGCAGTCGCAGTCGTCCAGCTCACGGCCGCAGGTCGCGGCGATCAGCGCGGGCGGCACCACGAGGTCGGCGGGCGCCTCGACCGCGCCGCTCTCGACGGCCGTGGCGAGCTCGGCGAGCGAACCGCTGAGGAACACCGGGGCGGGACGGTCGGCGGCCGCGTGCTCGGCAGGCAGCCAGCGCACCTCGAACAGGTCGTCTCCCGCGGAGACGGCGCCGGAGGCAGGATCGGCGGTCGCCTCCCGCAGGGTCAGCTCGTCGACGGTCAGCACCGGCCGCCCCGACGGGTCCGCGGCGTGCAGGGCGACCGTGCCGGGCCGCAGCGGCGTCAGCGTGACGTACAGGGACTCGGCGCCGGTCGCCCACAGCCGGACCCCGGACCAGGAGAACGGCAGGCTGACCGGGCCGTTCTCGGCGAGGACCGTCGCCCGCAGCAGCGCGTGCAGCGACGCGTCCAGCAGCGCGGGATGCAGCCCGTGGCCGCCCAGGGGCGTGTCCGGCGGCGACTGGACGAGGGCGTGGAGTTCCGGGCCTCGGGTGCGGAGCTCGCGCAGGTTCTGGAAGGCGGGACCGTAGCCGTAGCCGTGCTCGGCCAGCGCCGGGTAGAGGCCGGAGAGGTCGGCGGGAGCCGTGTCGCGCGGCGGCCAGGAGACCTCGGCCGGCTCCGCCTCCGGCGCGGCGGGCGCGAGGATCCCGGAGGCGTGCTCGGTCCAGCCGCCTCCGGCCCTCGGGCGGGAGTGGACGGTGATCCCTCGGCGGTCCCGCTCGTCCGGGGCGGTGACCGACACGTGCAGGTCGCGCGGCTCGTCGGCGGTCAGCGGCAGCGGCGCCTGGAGCGTCAGCTCAGCCACGACCGGACAGCCGGTCGCCTCGCCCGCGTGCAGCGCGAGGTCGAGGAACGCGGTGCCGGGCAGCAGCGCGGTGCCGTGCACGGCGTGGTCGGGCGCCCACGCGGGCGAGGCGGCGGACAGCAGCCCGGTCGCCTGCCAGCGGCCGTCGGGCAGCGTGCCCGTCGTCGCGAGCAGCGGGTGGTCGGACGGGTCGAGGCCGGTCCCGGCGGCGTTGCGGCCCCCCGCCGGATCGAGCCAGTACCGCGTCTCCCGGAACGGGTAGGTCGGCAGCGGGACGTCCGGGTGCCGCCGCTCCGCGGCCCGGCCCGGCGCGGCGGAGTGCAGGCGGTGGCCGGTGAGCGAGGTGAGGAACCTGCGGTGGCCGCCGTCGTCGCGGCGGAGCGTCGGATGCGCCGAGACCGGGGCGTCGGCCGTTTCCCGGATCGCCGGGACGAGCACGGGGTGCGGGCTGGTCTCGATGAACGCCGCGTGGTCGGCGGCGAGGGACGTCAGGGTCGGGAGGAACAGGACGGGGTTGGCGAGGTTGTCGTACCAGTAGGAGGCGTCGAGGGTCGTGGTGTCCTCGATGAGCTCGCCGGTGAGGGTGGAGTGGAAGGGGATGGTGGCCTGCTGTGGGGTGAGTCCTGCGAGTTCGGTGTGGAGGGTGTCGCGGAGTGTGTGCATGTGGGGGGTGTGCGAGGCGTAGTCGACCGGGATCATGCGGGCGTTGGTCTTCTCCGCCGTGCAGTGGGCGAGCAGTGCCGCGGCGGCGGCGGTCGCGCCCGCGACCACGGTGAGGTCGGGTCCGTTGAGTGCGGCGAGGTGGAGTTCGCCGGTGAGGCCGAGGTCGTCGATGAGGGCTTCGGCGGCGTCGGCGTTGAGGGGCAGGGAGATCATGCGGCCGGTGTCGGCGAGGTCGAGGAGTGCTCGGGCCCGGGTGGTGACGGTGCGGGCGGCGTCGTCGAGGGTGAGGGCTCCGGCGATGTGCGCTGCGGCGATCTCGCCTTGGCTGTGTCCGATGACGGCGTCGGGCTGGACGCCGTGGTGCTGCCAGAGCCGGGCGAGGGCGACCATCATGGCGAACAGCGCGGGCTGGACGACGTCGGTTCTGGTCGGCAGTTCGGGGAGGGCGAGGACGTCGTGGAGGTCCCAGCCGGTGTGGGGCTGGAGTGCCTGGGCGCAGTCGTCGAGGGCCGCGGCGAACGCGGGGGATTCGTCGCGGAGCCGGAGGCCCATTCCGGCCCATTGGGAGCCCTGGCCGGGGAACACGAACACCGTGCCGCCCCCGCTGGGCAGGGCGTCCGGGCCGAGGACGAGCGCCGGGTGCGGGCGGCCCGCGGCGAGCGCGGCGAGTGCCTCGGCGGCCTCCGCGCGGTCGTCGTGCCCGGTGACGACCGCGGCCCTGCGGGCCAGGTGGGCCCGCCCGGCGAGCGGCCCGGCCAGATCGGCGGGGACGAGCCCGGGATGCTCGGCGAGATGATCGGCCAGCAGCCCCGCGGCCGCCCGGAGCGCCGCCGGGTCCTTCGCCGAAACCGGGAGCGCGACCTCCGGCGGCGTCGCGGCGTCGCCGGAGGCCGCCTCCTGCTCGGGGGCCTGCTCCAGGATGAGATGGGCGTTGGTGCCGCTGATCCCGAAGGAGGAGACCGCCGCGCGGCGCGGCCGCCCGGTCTCCGGCCACGCCCGCTCCTCGGCGAGCAGGGCGACGCCGCCGCCGTCCCACTCGACGTGCGGCGTGGGCGCGTCCAGGTGCAGGGTCCTGGGGAGGGCGCCGTGCCGCATCGCCTGGACCATCTTGATGACGCCCGCGACCCCCGCGGCGGCCTGGGTGTGCCCGATGTTCGACTTGATCGAGCCCAGCAGGGCGGGCCGATCCGCGGCGCGGTCCCGGCCGTAGGTCGCCAGCAGCGCCTGCGCCTCGATCGGGTCGCCGAGGGTCGTGCCGGTGCCGTGCGCCTCGATCGCGTCGACCTCCGCCGCGCGCAGCCCCGCCCCGGCCAGCGCCTGCTCGATCACCCTGCGCTGCGCCGGCCCGTTCGGCGCGGACAGGCCGTTGCTGGCGCCGTCCTGGTTGATCGCGGAGCCCTTCACGACCGCCAGGATCTGATGGCCGAGACGCTCGGCGTCCGACAGGCGCTCGAGGAGCACCAGCCCGACCCCCTCCGCCCAGCCCGTGCCGTCGGCGGCCGCCGCGAACGGCTTGCAGCGGCCGTCGGGGGCGAGGCCGTTCTGCCGGCTGAACTCCAGGAACATGCCCGGTGAGCTCATGACCGTCACGCCGCCGGCCAGCGCCATCGTGCAGTCGCCGGCCAGCAGCGCGCGGGCGGCGAGATGCAGGGAGACCAGTGAGGACGAGCAAGCCGTGTCGATCGTGACGGCCGGACCCTCGAAGCCGAAGGCGTAGGCGATCCGGCCGGAGGCGACGCTGACGGTGCTCCCGGTCAGCCGGAACCCGTCGTAGCCCTCCACGGGCTCGCGCAGTTCGGGGCCGTAGCCGTGCGCGGTCGCGCCGACGAAGACGCCGACGGGGCTGCGGGCCAGGCCCGTAGGGTCGATCCCGGCGTGCTCGAAGGTCTCCCAGGCGGTCTCCAGCAGGAGCCGCTGCTGCGGGTCCATCGCGGTGGCCTCGCGCGGGCTCAGCCCGAAGAACGCCGCGTCGAAGGCGTCGGCGTCGTGCAGGAACCCGCCGTGCCGGGTCGCGGAGCCGCCAGGCGCGGTGCCGTCGCCGAGCAGCGCCCGCAGGTCCCAGCCGCGGTTCCCGGGGAACTCGGTGATCGCGTCCCGGCCGTCGCGGACCAGGCGCCACAGGTCGTCGGCCGAGCGCACGCCGCCGGGATAGCGGCAGCCGATGCCGACGATCGCGATCGGCTCGTCGTTCCGTTCGGGCGCCGCCGGACGGTCGCCGTCGCCGGGCGGGGCCAGGAGTTCCTCGTGGAGGTGCGCGACGAGCCCGTGCGGCGTGGGCCAGTCGAAGATCATGGTGGTGGGGAGCCGGAGGCCGCTCATCGCCTGGAGCCTGTTGCGCAGCTCGACGCCGGTGGCGGAGTCGAAGCCGAGCTCCTTGAAGGTGCGCAGCGGGTCGAGCGTGTCGTCCGGGCCGTAGCCGAGGGCGGCCTCGACACAGACCCGGACCAGGTCGGTGAGCCTGCGCCGGGCCTCGGTGCCGCCGAGCGCGGCGAGCGTGCCGCGCGCGTACGGGCCGTCCTCGTCCGGCGCCCGCTCCTCTTCGGCGGCCTCGGGGATCCCGGCCGGCGCGGGTGCGGTCTGCCGGCGCTCCGCCGTGTCGGGCCACACCCGCTTGCGCTGGAAGGCGTAGGTGGGCAGGTCGGCGGAGCCGGTGCCGAGCAGGGTCCGCCAGCCGACCTCGGCCCCGCGCACGTGCAGGCCCGCGAGCGCGGCGACGAGCGCGTGCTCCTCGGCGCCGTCGCGGAGCGTGGGCAGGAACGCCGACTCGCCGTCGTCGAGGTTCTCCTCGGCGAGGACGGTCAGCACCCGGCCGGGACCGAGCTCGACGAACGTCCGGACGCCCGCCTCGCGCAGCCCGGACACGCAGTCGGCGAACCGGACCGGCTCGCGGATCTGCCGCACCCAGTACTCGGGATCGCGCAGTTCGGCGTCGGCGGGCCGTCCGGTCAGCATGGACACGACGGGCAGCCGCGCGGGACGGAACTCCACCTCCGCGGCGACCTCGGCGAACCGGTCGAGCATCGGCTCCATCAACGCGGAGTGGAAGGCGTGGCCGACCCGCAGCCGCCGCGTCCGGTGCCCGCGCTCCTCCAGCGCCGCGGCGACCCGGAGGGTCTCGGCCTCCGGCCCCGACAGCACCACCGAGGCAGGCCCGTTGACCGCCGCGAGCCCGACCGGGCCGACCGCCAGGTCGCCGACCTCCGCCGCGGAGGCCCGCACCGCGACCATGGCGCCGCCCGCCGGTAGCTCCTGCATGAGCGCGCCGCGCGCGGTCACCAGCCGTGCCGCGTCCGCCAGCGACAGCACCCCCGCGGCGTGCGCCGCGGCGAACTCCCCGATCGAGTGGCCCGCGACGTGGTCCGGCCGCACCCCGTAGGACTCCAGCAGCCGGTACAGCGCGACCTCCACCGCGAACAGCGCGGGCTGGGTGTACTGCGTCCGGTCCAGCAGCGCGGCGTCGGCGCCGCCGGGCTCGGCCCACATGACCTCGCGCAGGCTCCGCGGCAGATGCCGGTCGGTCTCGGCCCAGACGGCGTCGAGCGCCGAGGCGAACACGGGAAAGGCCGCGGCCAGCTGCCGGCCCATGCCCGCGCGCTGCGCGCCCTGCCCGGTGAACAGGAACGCCGTCCCGCCGCCGGTGATCCGTCCCGACACGACCTCCTCGGCGGCCGTGCCGGGCGCGGCCAGCGAGCGCAGCCCGGCGATGAGGGTCTCGCGGTCGGCGCCGAGGACCGCGGCGCGGTGCTCGAACGCGGTGCGGGTGGTGGCGAGGGCCGCGGCGATCACGGCGGGGGACGCGGTCGGCCGGTCCGCCAGGAAGTCGGCGAGCACGGCGGCCTGCGCGCGGACGGCCTTCGCGGTGCGGCCCGACACCAGCCACGGGACGGTCGCCGGTCCGGTCGGCTCCGCGGCGGGCGGCGGGCCCTCGGGGGCGGCGGCCAGGACGAGGTGGCAGTTGGTGCCGCCCATGCCGAAGGAGGACACCCCGGCGAGCGCGGTGTGCCGGGGGCCGGGCCAGGGGGTCAGCTCGGTCTGGACGGACAGGCGCAGCTCGTCGAGCGGGATCGCGGGGTTCGGGGTGGTGTGGCCGAGGCTCGCGGGGATCTCGTGGTGGCGCAGGCCGAGCGCGGTCTTGACCAGGCCGGCGATGCCCGCCGCGCCCTCCAGGTGGCCGATGTTCGTCTTGGCCGAGCCGACGATCAGGCTCGCGTCCCGGCCGGGGCCGAGGACGGAGCCGAGCGCGGCCGCCTCGACCGGGTCGCCGACCCTGGTGCCGGTGCCGTGCAGTTCCACGTACTGGACGTCGGCGGGGGAGATCCCCGCGTTCCGGTAGGCGTCGCGCAGTACCGCCGCCTGCCCCTGCGTGCTCGGCGTGGTCAGCCCGTCGGTGGCGCCGTCGTTGTTGACCGCGCCGCCCAGGATCGTGCAGTAGATCCGGTCGCCGTCCGCGACGGCCCGCGCCAGTGGCTTCAGGACGACCAGCGCGCCGCCCTCGCCCCGGACGTAGCCGTTGGCGTCCGCGTCGAACGTGCGGCACTGCCCGTCGGGGGACAGGGCGCCGAACCGGAGTGCGCCCAGTGTGCCCTCGCCGAGGATGTTCAGGTTGACGCCGCCCGCGAGCGCGAGCTCCGACTCGCCGCGCCACAGGCTCTCGCAGGCGAGCTGGACGGCGACCAGCGACGAGCTCTGGCCGGTGTCCACGGTCAGGCTGGGCCCGTGCAGGCCGAGCACGTACGACAGCCGGTTGGCGATGATGCCGCGGTTCGTGCCCGTCAGGGTGTGCGGTGTCGGCCCGCCCAGGCCGCGCAGCAGCGCGGCGTAGTCGTCCCAGATGGCGCCGACGTAGACGCCCGTGCGCGAACCCCGCAGGTCTCCCGGGAGCGTCCGGGCGTTCTCCAGCGCCTCCCAGCCGAGCTCCAGCACCAGTCGCTGCTGCGGGTCCATGACCGAGGCCTCACGCGGCGAGATCCCGAAGAAGTCCCGGTCCATGCCGTCGATCCCGTCGAGGAACCCGCCGCGCCGCATCGGCAGCTCGACGTCCTCCCAGCGCCCCTCCGGCGCCTGGCCGATCGCGCTGCGGCCGTCGCGCAGAAGCCGCCAGAACCGTTCGGGGCCGTCACCTCCGGGAAACCGGCAGGAAATTCCGACAATGGCGATGGGCTCATTCATCGTTGATCCCTCGAGTTAAGGCGTCTTAATAATTCAGTGCCCTTTTCGATACCAGATCCGTCGGGCACCGGCAAGATCGGTTTAGGTCGCTGAAAGGGTCCGTTTAGTGGGCTGATGTTCGATGGTCCGACAAGAATCCACGCCGTACGCCGCGCGTATGGACGAAAGAAAGGCCGTTCTTTATGGACCACGACAGGCTCTTGACGCCCAAAGAGGTCTTCCTGCTCAAACAGGAGCGCATTTCCCGGCTCGACGCCGACGGCCAGGCCGACCTGTTCGCCGAGGACGGGGTGCTGGAGGTCCCGTTCTCGGCGGACGGCATGCCGCGGCGGTTCGAGGGCAGGGAGACCATCCGCCTGATCATCTCGGCCGCCCTGGAGCACGCGACCCGGGGCACCCGCCGCCTGCTCGACCACCTCGAGGAGACCGTCTACGAGACCGACGACCCCGAGGTCGTCGTCGCGGAGTTCATCTCCCGCACCGAGGACATCGGCACCGGCGAGCGGTTCCAGGCGCCCTACATCCAGGTCCTCCGCGTCCGCGATGGCCGGATCGTCCTGTTCCGCGACTACTGCACGATCGAGGCCATCACCCATCTGTGGGGCGAGCACGGCGGTCAATCCTTCAGCCGGCTCGGCCGGACCTCCCCCGGGGCCGGCTGAGCCCCGGGGCCGGTCGCGGTGGCTACAGGGCCGCTTCGAGCAGGTAGATCTTCGGCGTGATGGCGAAGGACGCCTGGATCTGGAACTGGCTGACCACCTCATGCTGCTGTAGCACCCGCAGCCCGGCCGCCTCGATCTCCGCACGGAGCGGGGCGGCCGGGAGCACGTGGGACAGCGCCGTGAAGATCTTGGTGTCGATGATGTCGCCGTCCTCGACCCGGTGGGCCAGGAAGTTGCTGGACCGCAGCATCTCGACCGGGTCCACGTAGTCGAGCAGGGTCAGCAGCATCGGGATGTCGGCGTCGGCGCCGGTCGCGACGATCGCCTGGGTCTCGAACGACTCCGCGCGCTCCTCGATGCCGGGGAACTCGATGAGGGTCATCAGGAAGCGCCCGTCGGCGCTGAGGTGGCGGCGCACGGAGTCGAACAGCGACGCGCGCTGGTCGCTCTCCAGGTAGCTGATCGCGTTGGCGCCGAGCGTGATGAAGTCGAAGGTGCGATCGAGGGAGAACGAGGTCATGTCGCCCTCGATGGTGGAGACGCGGCCGGTGTAGTCGGCGCCGTCCTCCTTCTCCTCCTCGAGCCGCGCCGCGAACAGGCCGAGCATGTACGGCGACATGTCGAGGCCGACCGCGTCGAACCCCTCCTCCAGGAACGGGAAGGTGAGCCTTCCCGAGCCGCACGCGAGTTCGAGCAGGGTGCCCTTGCGGCCTTCGGCGACGGCCAGCATCGCCTCGGCGTCGGCCTCGTCGTAGCGGGTGAGGAAATGGTAGACGGGCGAGCCCTCGGGGCCGTACAGGCTGTGGATGCTGGAGTCGCCGCCGAGCAGACGGGCGACGTGCGCGGCGGTTCCGAGAACGCGGAGGCCGTCGGACATGTGGGTACCCCTTTTCGAGAGGACGGGAGGGCCGTGACAATTCCAGAATTGCCACGGCCATTCTCGCCGAGCCCCGTAAAATCCCCCTCAACCGGCGCTTAAGCCGTCTCAGCCGAACCACTCGCGGAGCGCGTGGAGAAGTCCGGCGTCGCCGTCCGGACCGCGGTCGGCCCAGGCGACGAAGCCGTCGGGGCGGACCAGCACGGCGCGGGCGTCGAGCGCGGCGACCGGCTCGACCGTCACCACCTCGACCAGGTCGGCGACGCCGGCCGGAAGGTCGGGCAGGGCCCCTGGCTTGCCCGTGAGGTCGAGCAGGAGCCCGCGGCCGCCCGCCAGGGGCTCGTAGGTCGTGAGCGAGGCGCCGTCGGGGCGCGTCACGGGCACCTCGGGGAAACGGGTTCCGATCAGCTCGTGCCGCTCGCCGGGCACGTCCGGGTAGTCGAAGACGTAGGACACCTCGGTGACGTACTGGACGAGGTACCGCTGCACCTCCCGCATCTCGACGAGCCCGGCCAGGACCTCCCGCAGTGGCCCGAGCCGCTCCAGCGGGTGCTGGATCGCGATCTGCGCCGCGGCCCGCACGCACGCCCGCCGCCCCACCGGGTGGCGTTCGGCGTGGTAGCTGTCGAGCAGCCCTTTCGGCGCCCGTCCTTGGACCTCGGCGGCGAGTTTCCAGCCCAGGTTGACGGCGTCGTGGACGGTGGTGACCATGCCGTTGCCGGAGGACGGCGGGTGGGAGTGGGCGGCGTCGCCGACGAGCAGCACGCGGCCGTCCCGGTAGGCGCGCGCGAGCCGGGTGGGGTGGCCGTTCCGCTCCATCCAGGTCGGCTCCGCGATGTCGGGGGCGTGGCCGACGAGCCTGCGGACGCTGTCCAGGACCTCCTCACGGGTCACCGGGACGTCCGCAGGGACGGCGCGTCCCTCCCACTCGACCGTCATGATCCGGATGCGGCCCGGCTGGAGCGGCAGGATGCCGAGCTGCCCGCCCGGGTACAGGCCGTTGACGAACTGGTCGCGGTTGCCGGCGAAGTCGCCGACGTCGGCCGTCACCCCGTAGTAGGCCGGGGCGAAGTCCTCGTAGGAGAACCCGCAGAGGCGGGCGACCGTGCTGTGCACCCCGTCCGCGCCTACGAGGAAGGCGCCGCGTACGGTCCGTTCGCCCTCCGCCGACACCGCGGTCACGGTGACGCCGTCGACGTCCTGGGCGACCCCGGTCACCTCCT
This sequence comes from Actinocorallia herbida, assembly GCF_003751225.1. Taxonomy (NCBI): domain Bacteria; kingdom Bacillati; phylum Actinomycetota; class Actinomycetes; order Streptosporangiales; family Thermomonosporaceae; genus Actinocorallia; species Actinocorallia herbida. Next base: position 4,966,273 of record NZ_RJKE01000001.1, on the reverse strand, counting down.
GCCCGTGCAGCACCTCGACGCCGAGCTCCAGCGCCCGCTCCTCCAGCAGTTCCTCGGTGCGGACCTGCGGGATGAGCCAGTCGTACTCGGTCTCGCCGAGCTCGTCGTCGAACTCGATGTACAGCAGCCCGAAATGGGTCCGGTTCCAGCGCGGGGTGGCCGCGTCGCCGAACCGCTCCGCGATGCCCCGCTGCCGCAGCGTCTCCACGCAGCGGGCGTGCAGCAGGGCCCCGCCCGATTCGTGGGAGCGTCCCGTCCGCCGGTCCAGCACGGTGGTGCGGACCCCGGCGAGGGCCAGCTCGCACGCGAGCATGAGCCCGCCGGGACCGGCTCCGACGATCACGACATGGTCGTTCATGGTTGTTCTCCCTTGGTCAGGCGTCTGTCCGTGCCGGGGCGCCGGCCAGTTCCGCGCCGAGGTGTGCGGCCAGCGCGGCCGGGGTCGGCAGGTCGTAGACCGAGCTGGGCGACAGGGAAAGGCCGGTCGCCCGCGCGAGCCGGTCGCGCAGGGTGAGGGCGCCGAGCGAGGTGATCCCGAGATCGAGGAAGTCGGCGTCGGGCGGCACGGCCCCGCCGCTCTCGTGGCCGAGGGCCTGGGCGGTCGCGGCGCGCACGAACTCCAGCAGCAGTCTGTCGCGCTCCCGCGGCTCGCGGCCTTCGAGACGGAGCAGGAGGCCGTCGGGGTCGGCGGCCGCGGAAGCGCCGTCCCCGGCCGCGCGCGGGCCCACGCCGGGGAACGCGGCGGTGGCGTCGGCGACGACGAGGCAGGGCGGCCCGGCCAGGACGCGGGGCAGGTCGCGCAGCGCGGCCGAGACCCGGATCGGGCGCAGGCCTGGCGCGTCCTCGGCCGCGGCCTGGTCGGCCGGGCCCCAGAGGAGCGAGGTCGCGGGGAGCCCGGCGGCGCGGCGCAGCCGGGCGAGCGTGTCATGGCACGCCCCGACGGCCAGGTCGCCGGGCCGGGTGGCGCACGCCGCGGCGGACGCCGTCAGCGGGGCGTAGAGGACGAAGGCGGCGAGGCCCAGGTCCGCGGTGGCCTTGTGCAGATTCCAGACCGCGGCGAGTGCCGGCGCGCCGCTCAGTGCCGGGCCGTCGCCGTCCGGCATCGCGGCGGCGTGGAAGAGCGCGGTCAGCGGCTCGTCGCGCGGAACGCGGCCGAGGAGGTCGGCCACGGCCGCCGGGTCGGTGAGATCGCACCGCACCGCCGTGATCGCGGCGGCGATCCCGTCCGGCGCGGGGTCCGCCGGGTCGAGGGCGAGGAGGACACGGGACGCTCCCGCGCCAGCGAGCCAGCGCGCGGTCGCGGCGCCCAGCCCGTGTCCGCCGCCGGTGACCAGGACCGTCCCGGCGGGCGTCCAGCCGGGCTCGGTCAGGCGGGTCCGGGTGAGGCGCCCGACGAGCAGCCCGTCGTCCCGGACGGCCACGAGCTCGTCGGGGCCGGTCAGCGCGGCGGCCAGGGAGCGCGCCGACCGCGCGGAGAACTCCGGCGGCAGGTCGACGGCGCGCAGCAGCCGCCGCGGGCCGCTGCGCTTGGCCGTCTCCACCACGGCCCACAGCTGGGCGTGCCCGGTGTCGGCGGGCGGCGCGGCGGGCCCGTCGGGGACGGCGCCGCGGGTGACGAACCACAGGGGCGCGTCGAGTCCGGCCCGGTCCAGCGCCTGGGGCAGCTCGGCCACGTGGTGTGCCGGAGCGGGCTCGGCGGGGCCACCGGAGGTGCGCGCCGCCAGGCAGAGCACGCCTTCGACCGGGTCGCCTTCCGCGGCCCCGACGAGGGTATCGGCGAGCAGGTCGAGGTCCGCGCCCGGCGCTGCGGGGATGCCGATGCGGACGGTCCGCGCCCCGCGCTCGTCCAGGAGCCGGGTCAGGGCGTCGGCGCAGGAGAGGTCCGCGTCGGCGCCGGGCAGGAGGAGAAGCCAGGTCCCCGGCAGCGGTGTGTCGCCCGCGACGGGCACGCGCTGTCGGCCCTGCTCGTGCCACCAGCCGCCGCTGCGCCTGTTCGCCGACAGCGCCGGGAGCAGTTCGGCGAGGAGCCGGTGCTTGGCCGGGTCGTCGAGGTCCAGGTCGAGGGCGGCCGACAGGGCGGGCAGGTCCTGCCGGTCGATCGCCTCCCACAGGTCGGTCCCCGACTCGTCGGCCGGGGCGGTGGCCGCGGCCGGCTCGTACCAGTAGGTGCGGTGCTGGAACGGGTAGGTGGGCGGCGGGGTCTCGGCCGTGGCGGCCCCGGCCCGCCAGTCCACCCGGCACCGGGTCGCGGTGTGCAGGTGGGCGAGCGCGGTCAGCAGGGCGGCGGGCTCGGCGAGCCGCGGATCCAGCACGGCCTGCGCGGTGACGCCGGCCAGGGACTGGCGGGCGAGGGTGGCGAGCGCCGGACGCGCGCCGAGCTCCATGTAGCAGGCGGGGGAGTGCTCGGCGTCCAGGCGGGCGAGGCCGTCGTGGAAGCGCACGGTGCCGCGGATCTGCCCGGCCCAGTAGGCGGGGTCGGCGAGCTGCTCGTCGGTGGCGGGCAGCCCGGTGACGTTGGAGACCAGCGGGATCCGCGCCGGATGGAAGGCGAGGCTCGCGGCGATCTCCTGGAACTCGGCGAGCATCGGCTCCATCAGCGGGGAGTGGAAGGCGTGGCTGACGACGAGCCTGCGATGCCGGATGCGGCGGGCGTCGAGGATCCCGGCGATCCGGTCGAGCGCCGGAAGCCCACCGGACAGGACCGTCGAGGAGGGCCCGTTGAGCGCCGCGATCGCGACGCCGTCCGCGGCCTCCACCAGGGGGCGCAGGTCGGCTTCCGCCGCCTGGACGCTCAGCATGCCGCCGCCCGCGGGCAGCGCGCTCATCAGGCGGCCGCGTGCCGCGACGAGCCGGGCGGCGTCCGGGAGCGTCCAGACCCCCGCGAGGTGGGCGGCGGTGAGCTCGCCGATCGAGTGGCCGAGCAGCCGGTCCGGCGCGATGCCGTGGTGCCCGAGCAGGCGGTGCAGTGCCACCTGGAGTGCGAAGATCGCCGGCTGGGCGTAGGCGGTGTCGTTGACGAGGTCGCCGCCGTCGAAGACGACCTCCTTGAGCGGCCGTTCGAGATGGGGGTCGAACGCGGCGCAGACGGCGTCGAAGGCCTCGGCGAACACCGGGAAGGCCGCGTACAGCTCCCGGCCCATGCCGGGGTGCTGGCTGCCCTGGCCGCTGAGCAGGAAGACCACGCCCTCGCCGTCGGCGGAGGGGGATCCGGTCACCAGCGCCGGATGCGCCTGGCCGGTCGCGAGCGCGGTGAGCGCCCCCGCCAGCCCGGCCCGGTCGCCGCCCGCCGCGACGATCACCGCCCGGTGGTCGAACCCGGTCCGGGCGGCGAGCGGTCCCGCGAGGGCGGCCGGGGTGACCTCGGGATGGGCGGCCAGGTGGTCGCGGAGCCGCGAGGCCGCCGCGCCGAGGGCCGCCGGGTCCTTGGCCGACAGCGCGATCGCGACGGCCGGCGCCGCGGCGTCCGCGGGCCGCCCCGCGGACTCCTCCGGCTTCTCCGGCGCCTGTTCGAGGATCAGGTGGGCGTTGGTGCCGCTGATCCCGAACGACGACACCGCGGCGCGGCGCGGCCGTCCCGTCTCCGGCCAGGGCGCCGCCTCCGCGAGCAGCGCGAGGTGGCCTGCCGTCCAGTCGACGTGCGGCGAAGGCTCGTCGGCGTGGAGCGTGCGCGGCAGGACGCCGTGCCGCAGCGCGTAGACGCTCTTGATGACGCCCGCGACGCCCGCCGCGGCCTGGGTGTGGCCGATGTTCGACTTGACCGAGCCGAACCGGGCGGGCCGGTCGGCGGTGTGGTGGCGGCCGTAGGTGTTGAGCAGCGCCTGGGCCTCGATCGGGTCGCCGAGCGTGGTGCCGGTGCCGTGCGCCTCGATCAGGTCGATCTGGTCGGCGGTGAGGCGGGCGACGGCGAGCGCCTGCTCGATGACCCGCTCCTGGGAGGGCCCGTTCGGCGCCGACAGGCCGTTGCTGGCACCGTCCTGGTTGACCGCCGAGCCGCGCAGCACGGCGAGGACCTCGTGCCCGTTGCGCTGGGCGTCGGAGAGCCGTTCGAGCAGGACGAGACCGGCTCCCTCGGCGAACCCGGTGCCGTCGGCGCCCGCCGAGAACGCCCGGCACCGCCCGTCGGGGGACAGGCCGCGCTGCCTGCTGAACTCGACGAGCAGCGAAGGCGTCGCCATGACGGTCGCGCCGCCGGCCAGCGCCAGTTCGCACTCGCCCGATCGCAGCGCCTGCGCGGCCAGGTGCATCGCGACCAGCGACGACGAGCAGGCGGTGTCGACGGTGACGGCGGGGCCTTCGAACCCGAAGGTGTAGGAGATCCTTCCGGACGCGACACTGCCCCCGTTGGAGGTGAGCAGGTAGCCCTCGAACTCCTCCGGGGCGTCCTTGAGCATCCGCAGCCCGTAGTCGGCGCTGATGACCCCGGTGTAGACGCCCACCTGCCGCCGGTGCAGGAGGGACGGGTCGAGACCCGCGTTCTCCAGGGTCTCCCAGGCGGTCTCCAGGAGCAGCCGCTGCTGCGGGTCCATGGCGATCGCCTCGCGCGGGCCGATGCCGAAGAACGCGGCGTCGAAGTCGCCCGCCGCGGAGAGGAACCCTCCGCGGTCGGTCGAGGTGGTGCCGGGGTGGTCGGGGTCCGGGTGGTACAGGTCGGCGGGCCAGCCGCGGTCGGCGGGGAAGGCCGAGACGGCGTCGGTCCCGTCGGCGACGAGGCGCCACAGATCGTGCGGGGTGCGGACGCCGCCGGGGAACCGGCAGCCCATGCCGACGATCGCGATCGGCTCGTCGGCCGGGGCGGCGGTCCGGAGGGCGGGGCCGCCCCGCGACGGCCGCTCGGTGATCCGCGCCAGCAGGTGCTCGGCGATGGCGCGCGGGCTCGGGTGGTCGAAGACCAGCGTCGGCGGGAGGCGGAGTTTCGCGGCGTTCGCGAGCCGGTTGCGCAGTTCGACGGCCGTCAGGGAGTCGAATCCCAGCTCCTTGAAGGGCCGGTCGGCACTGATCCCGGCCGGGTCCGGGTGGCCCAGGACGGCGGCGGCCTGCGCCTGGACGACGCCGAGCAGATGCCTCAGCCGCTGCTCGGGATCCAGGTCGGCGAGCCGCCGGGCCAGGGCGCCGTCCCCGCCGCCGGACGCGCGGCGGGTCCGCGGGGCGAGGCCGCGCACGAGCGGAGACGGGTGCCCGGCGGCGGCGGAGACGTCGAGGGTCGCGGCGAGGACGCACGCTTGCGCGAGGGCGAGTGCGTCGTCGAGGAGGGTGAGGCCGTGGTGGTCGGTGAGGGGGAGGATGCCGGAGCGGCGGAGTCGGGTGCGGTCGGTGTCGGTCAGGTTCGCGGTCATGCCGCTGGTGTTCTCCCATAGGCCCCAGGCGATGCTGGTGGCGGGGAGGCCGTTGTTGTGGCGGTGGTGGGCGAGGGCGTCGAGGTAGGTGTTGGCGGCTGCGTAGTTGGCCTGTCCCGGGTTGCCGAGGGTTCCTGCGGCGGAGGAGAAGAGGATGAAGGCTTCGAGGTCGAGGTGGCTCGTCTGCTGGTGGAGGTTCCAGGCGGCGTCGACCTTGGGGCGGAAGACGGTCTCCAGGTGGGCGGGGGTCTGGCCGTCCAGCGGCGCGTCCTGGAGCGCGCCCGCGGCGTGGATCACCGCGGTGAGGGGGTGCTCGGCCGGGACGGCGGCGAGGAGTGCGGCGAGCGCCTCGGGGTCGGCGGTGTCGCAGGCGGCGATCGTCACGTGCGCGCCCAGTTCCTCCAGCCGGGTTTGGAGGTCGGCCGCGCCCAGGGCGTCGGGGCCGCGGCGGCCGACGAGCAGGAGCCTGCGGACGCCGTGCGCGGCGACGAGATGCCCGGCGACGAGGGCGCCGAGCGTTCCGGTGCCGCCGGTGAGCAGGACGGTGCCGGTTCCGGAAAGGGGCGACGGCACGGCGTCCGGGCGGGCCACCTGCGCCAGCGCCGGGATCAGCGCCCGGCCCTCCCGCAGCGCGAGCTGCGGATGCCCGGTCGCGACGGCCGCCGCGAGCAGTGCGTCCGACGAGGGCAGGTCGTCGGTGTCGACGAGCACGAACCGGTCGGGGTGCTCGGACTGGGCCGCGCGGACCAGGCCCCACACCGCGGCCGGCGCCGGGGCGGCGTCCGCACCGGCGACGGAGACGGCGTTCCGGGTCCTGACCACGAGCCGGGATCCGGCGAGCCGCTCGTCGGCGGCCCACCGGCGGAGCACTTCGAGCACCTCGGCGGTCAGGTCGCGGACCGCCGCCGGGTCCGCGGGCCGCGTGGCGACGTCGAGCAGGACGGTCTCGGGCGGCTCCGCGGCGAGCGCGCCGAGGTCCGTCGCGCGGGCGAGGAGGACCGGGGGCCCGGCCGCGGACCCGCCGGTCGCGGCCGGACGCCAGTCGATCGTGAACAGGGAGCGGTCGGCGGAGGCCGCGAAGGCGCGCAGGAACTCCTCGCCGTTCACCTCCCGCAGGGTCAGCGCGCCGACCGTGAGCACGGGGGCCCCGGACGGGTCCCACGCCTCGATCCGGACGGTCTTCTCGCCGGTCACGGTCATCCGGACGCGCAGTTCGGCGGCGTCGGACGAGGCGAGCCGGACCGCGTGCCACGAGAACGGCAGCGCCGTCCCGCCGTCGCCGTCGTCGTGGACGGCGAGCGGGTGGAGCGCGGCGTCCAGCAGCGCCGGGTGGATGCCGTACCCGCGCGCGGCGACGTCCGGGTCGAGGGCGACGCGGGCGTCCAGGACGGCGCCGTCGCGGTGCAGCCCGCGGAGGTTCCGGAACGCGGGACCGTAGTGGTACCCGTGTTCGCCGAGCCGTTCGTACAGCCCCTCGACCGGGACCGGGTCCGTGGTCGGCGCCTCCGGCGGGTCCGTGAAGTCGTCCGGCGAGTCCGGGGCGAGCAGGCCGGTCGCGTGCTCGACCCATCCGTCCGCGCCCGCTCGGGAGTGGAAGGCCACCGGCCGGTGGCCGTCCTCGTCGGGCGCGGCGACGGTCAGATGCAGGTCGCGTGGAGCGCCCGAGGTGAGGACGAGCGGCGCGCGCAGGGTCAGCTCCTCGACCCGCGGGCAGCCGACGGCCTGGCCCGCGTGCAGCGCGAGGTCGAGGAACGCGGTGCCGGGCAGCAGGGGGGTCGCGTGCACGGCGTGGTCGGGAAGCCAGGCCGCCGTGTCGAGGGACAGCCGGGCGGTGGCCTGCCAGCGGCCGTCCGGGAGAGCGGTGGCGGTCGCGAGCAGCGGATGGTCGGCCGGGCCGAGGCCGAGGCCGGCCGCGTCGCCCGCGCCGGTCGGGCTCAGCCAGAACCGCCGGTGCTGGAACGGGTAAGTCGGCGGTTGGGCGGCGGCCTCCCCCGGGTGGGGCGGGTGCCAGTGGGTGCCGGGCCGCGCGGCCCGCACGTGGCGGGCGGCCAGGGAGCGGAGGAACCTGTCGTGGCCGCCGTCGTCGCGGCGGAGTGTCCCGAACGCGGCGCCGGGCGCGTCGGCGGAGTGCAGCAGCGCGTCGATCGCCGGGACGAGCACGGGGTGCGGGCTGGTCTCGATGAACGCCGCGTGGTCGGCGGCGAGGGACGTCAGGGTCGGGAGGAACAGGACGGGGTTGGCGAGGTTGTCGTACCAGTAGGAGGCGTCGAGGGTCGTGGTGTCCTCGATGAGCTCGCCGGTGAGGGTGGAGTGGAAGGGGATGGTGGCCTGCTGTGGGGTGAGTCCTGCGAGTTCGGTGTGGAGGGTGTCGCGGAGTGTGTGCATGTGGGGGGTGTGCGAGGCGTAGTCGACCGGGATCATGCGGGCGTCGAGTCCGCGCCCCGCGCAGCGCGCGACGAGCGCGTCGGCCGCGGCGGCCGCGCCCGCGATGACCGTGTGCGCGGGCCCGTTGAGCGCGGCGAGGTGGAGTTCGCCGGTGAGGCCGAGGTCGTCGATGAGGGTTCGGGCGGAGGCGGCGTCGAGCGGCAGGGAGACCATGCGGCCGGTGTCGGCGAGGTCCACGAGCGCTCGGGCACGGGTGGTCACGATGTGGGCGGCGTCGTCGAGCGAGAGCGCCCCGGCGATGTGCGCTGCGGCGATCTCGCCTTGGCTGTGTCCGATGACGGCGTCGGGCTGGACGCCGTGGTGCTGCCAGAGCCGGGCGAGGGCGACCATCATGGCGAACAGCGCGGGCTGGACGACGTCGGTCCGGCTCGGCAGTTCCGGGAGCGCCAGGATGTCGTGGAGGTCCCAGCCGGTATGGGGCTGGAGTGCCTGGGCGCAGTCGTCGAGGGCCGCGGCGAACGCCGGGGATTCGGCGTGCAGTCGGAGGCCCATTCCGGCCCATTGGGAGCCCTGGCCGGGGAACACGAACACCGTACCGCCCGCCACCGGCCGGTCGTCGGAGGTCACGAGGCCGTCGTCCGGGTCGCCGGAGGCGAGGGCGGCCAGGGCCGCGGTGAGGCCGCCGCGGTCGGCGCGGCCGGTGACGAGCACGGCGCGGTGGTCGAACACCGTGCGGGCGGCGAGCGGCGCGGCGAGCGCGGCCGGACCGAGCGCGGGATCCTCGGCCAGCCGCTCGGCCAGCCGCAGGGCGGCGGCGCGCAGCGCTTCGGGATCCTTGGCCGACAGAGGGAGCGCCACCGCGGGCGGCTCGGCCTCCTCGTCAGGGGCCGCCTCGGGCGCGGGGGGCTCCTCGATGATGAGATGCGCGTTGGTGCCGCTGATCCCGAACGAGGACACCGCGGCGCGGCGCGGCCGCCCGGGGTCGGGCCAGGGCAGGGCGCGGTCGAGCAGGGCGAGGTGCCCGGCGGACCAGTCGACGTGCGGGGTGGGGTCGTCGATGTGCAGGCTCCGCGGCAGGGTGGTGTGCCGCAGCGCGTAGACGCTCTTGATGATGCCCGCGACGCCCGCCGCGGCCTGGGTGTGCCCGATGTTCGACTTGATCGACCCCAGATAGGCGGGCCGGTCGGCGGTGTGGTGGCGGCCGTAGGTGTTGAGCAGAGCCTGGGCCTCGATCGGGTCGCCGAGCGTGGTGCCGGTGCCGTGCGCCTCGATGAGGTCGACGTCCGCGGGCGTCAGGCCCGCGTTGGCGAGCGCCTGCCCGATGACCTGCTCTTGGGAGGGCCCGTTGGGCGCGGACAGGCCATTGCTGGCGCCGTCCTGGTTGACGGCCGAGCCGCGGATGACCGCGAGCACCTGATGGCCGTTGCGTTCGGCGTCGGACAGCCGTTCGAGCAGGATCAGGCCGACCCCTTCGGCGAAGCCGGTGCCGTCGGCGGCCGCCGCGAACGCCTTGCAGCGGCCGTCGGGGGCGAGGCCGCGCTGGCGGCTGAACTCCAGGAACGGGGTCGGCGCCGCCATCACCGTGACGCCGCCCGCCAGCGCCACCTCGCATTCGCCGGACCGCAGCGCCTGCGCGGCGAGGTGGACGGCGACCAGCGAGGAGGAGCAGGCGGTGTCGATCGTGACGGCCGGGCCCCGGAAGCCGAAGGTGTAGGAGATCCGGCCGGAGGCGACGCTGTTGCTGATGCCCGTCGACAGGTAGCCGGAGACGTCCTCGGGCGCCTCGTGCAGCAGATGCGCGCCGTAGTTGCTGGCGAGCACGCCGGTGTAGACGCCGACGGTCCGCGGCCGCAGGCGGTCGGGGTCGAGACCGGCGCTCTCCAGCGTCTCCCAGGCGGTCTCCAGCAGGAGCCGCTGCTGCGGGTCCATCGCCAGGGCCTCGCGCGGGCTGATCCCGAAGAAGGCGGGGTCGAAGTCGCCGGCGTCGTGCAGGAATCCGCCCCGGTCGGTGTGGCTGGAGTTCGGGCGCGACGGGTCCGGGTCGTACAGGCCGACCGGCCAGCCGCGGTCGACGGGGAACGCGGTGAGCGCGTCGGACTCGCCGGCGACGAGGCGCCACAGGTCGTGCGGGGAGTGCACCTCGCCCGGGTAGTGGCAGCCCATCCCGATGACCGCGATCGGCTCGTCGGCGGCCGTCGTCCGGGGCTGCGCGGACGGGGCGGCGGTCGCGTCCCCGGGGGTGATCCGGGCGAGCAGCTCGTCGGCGAGGGCGGTCGGGTTCGGGTGGTCGAAGATCAGGGTCGGCGGGAGCCGCAGCCGGGTGGCGCCGGCGAGCCGGTTGCGGAGCTCGATGGCGGTGAGGGAGTCGAAGCCGAGGTCCTTGAAGGCCAGCCCCGGCGCGATGAGGTCCGGGTCCGGGTGGCCGAGGACGGCGGCGGCCTGCGCCCGCACGATGCCGAGGACCCGCTCCCGGCGCCGGGCGGCGTCGAGCGGCGCGAGCTCCCGGGTGAGGCCGTCGGCGGAGCCACCGGCGGGGGCGCCGGCCGCCGCGGCGCGGCGTCTGGCGGGGGCGAGCCCGCGCAGCAGCGGCGACGGATGGTGCGCGGTCGTCGCGGCGGTGATCGGCGTGGCGACGACGTGCGGCTCGCCGAGGCGGAGCGCGGTGTCCAGCAGGGCCAGGCCGTGCCCGTCGGAGAGGGGGTGCACGCCGGAGCGCCGCAGCCGCGCCCACTCCGCCTCGGACAGCCCGCCCGTCATGCCGCTGGTGTTGTCCCACAGGCCCCAGGCGATGGACGTGGCGGGGAGATCGTTGCTGCGGCGGTGGTTCGCGAGGGCGTCGAGGTAGGTGTTGGCCGCCGCGTAGTTGGCCTGCCCCGGGTTGCCGAGGGTGCCTGCCGCCGAGGAGAAGAGGATGAAGACCTTGAGGTCGAGGTGCCTTGTCAGCTGGTGGAGGTTCCAGGCGGCGTCGACCTTGGGGCGGAAGACGGCCTCCAGGTGGTCGGGGGTCTGGTTCTCCACGGGTGCGTCGTGCAGGACGCCTGCGGCGTGGACGACCGTGGTGAGCGGGTGCTCGGCCGGGATCGTCGCGAGCAGCGCGGCGAGCTCGTCGGGGTCGGCGGTGTCGCAGGCGGCGATCGTCACGTGCGCGCCGAGCGCCTCCAGACGGGCGCGCAGGTCGTCGGCGCCCGGGGCCGCCGGGCCCCGGCGGCTGACGAGCAGCAGACGCCGCACCCCGTGCCCGACGGCCAGGTGTTCGGCGACGAGCGCGCCGAGGGTGCCGGTGCCGCCGGTGATGAGCGCGGTGTGGTGGGCGCTCGGCGGGTCGAGGGCGAGGGTGATCTTGCCGATGTGGTCGGCCCGGGTGAGGGTGCGGATGGCGGAGTGCGTGCGGGTGACGGGGTAAGCCGTGTGGGGCAGGGGGGTGAGCGCCCCGGTGACGGTGAGATGGTGGTGGACGGCCCGGGTGAGCTCGTCGAGATGGTCGGTTCCGGTGGAGATGAGGTCGAAGGGCTGGTAGTCGATGTCGGGATGCCCGGTGAGCTGTTCGGGGGTCCGGATGTCGGTCTTGCCCATCTCGATGAAGTGGCCGCCCGGCTTGAGGAGGCGCAGGCCGGCGTCGACGTGCTCCCCCGCGAGGCTGTTGAGGACGATGTCGAAGCCGTGCGGCGCGGTCTCGCGGAAGTGGTGCTCGTAGTCGACGGTGCGGCTGTTGGCGAGGTGGGCGTCATCGAAGCCCTGCTCGCGCAGGACCGGCCACTTGGGAAGGCTCGCCGTCGCGTAGATCTCGGCTTGGAAGTGTCGTGCGATCTGGAGTGCGGCCTGTCCGACGCCGCCCGTGGCGGTGTGGATGAGGATCTTCTGGCCTTTTTTGAGGCCGCCGAGGGTGATGAGTCCGTGCCAGGCGGTCAGGAAGGCGACGGGGACGGTGGCGGCCTGTGCCCACGTCCAGTCGTCGGGGACCTTCATCACCAGCCGGTGGTCCGTGGTGGCGATCGGGCCGATGCCGCCATGGGTGAACAGGCCGGTCACCCGGTCGCCCGCCCGGAGGCTTGTCACGTTCGCGCCGGTCTCGACGATCTCGCCCGCCTCCTCGCCGCCGATCGGCGAATCGGTGGCCACCATGCCCAGCGCGACGAGGACGTCGCGGAAGTTCAGGCCCGCCGCGCGGGTGCGGATGCGGATCTCGTCCGGCTCCAGGGGGCGGTCGTGCAGGTCCGTCGGCGCCAGCACCACGTCTTCGAGCGTCCCCGTGCGGGTGATCTTCTCGAGCTGCCAGCCGTCGTGGTCCGGCGGGATCAGGAACTCCTTGCGGCTGTCGACCAGCCTGCCCCGGTGCAGCGTGCCGCCGCGCAGCACGAGCTGCGCCTCGTCCAGGGCGAGCGCCACGCCGGTCGCGCGCAGGATCGCGGCGGGGCCGGCGTCGTCGACGTCCAGCAGCCGGAACCGGCCCGGGTGCTCGCTCTGCGCGCTGCGCACCAGCCCCCAGACGGCCGCCTGCGGCAGCGACGGGCCCTGGGAGTCGCCGGGGACGGTCTGCGCCCGGCGGGTCACGAACGTGAGGGTGCCGGTGCCCGCGGCCGCCCATGCGCGGACCAGGTCGAGGGCCGCGCCGGTCGCCGCGGTGACGGCCTCGGGGCAGCCGCAGCCGTCGGCCGCGTGCGCGCAGGGGCCGGCCGTTCGCGACGGCAGCGCGAGCACCTCGTCGGGCGTCCCGGCGAGGTCGGCGAGGAGGGCGTGTGCCGCGCCTTCGGCGGGCTCGCCGAGCAGGACGGGGGAGCCGAGGTCGGCGGGCCCGGTGTCGGGAAGGGCCTGCCAGGCGAGGTGGAACAGATCGTGCGCGGGGCCCTGGGCGGTCGCCGACAGATCGCCGTGGAACGGACGCAGCACCAGCTCGTCGACCGACAGCACCGGCCGGCCCTCCGGGTCGGCGGCGTGCAGCGCGACCGCGTCGGCGCGTGACCGCGTCAGCGCGACCCGCAGCGTGTCGGCGCCGGTCGCGTGCAGCCGCACGCCGCTCCAGGAGAAGGGCAGGCTGATCCCGTCGCGCTCGCCGGGATCGGCGAGGAGCGCGTGCAGGGCGGCGTCGAGCAGCGCGGGATGAAGGCCGTACCCGTCGGCGCTCGTGTCCGGATCGAGGCGGACCTCCGCGTGGAGCACCTCGCCGTCGCGGCGCAGCGCGCGCAGGTTCCGGAACGCCGGGCCGTAGCCGTGGCCGTCGGCGTCGGCCCGCTCGTACAGATCCGACACGTCGACCGCGGTGCCTCCCTCCGGCGGGCCCGCGGGGGCGGCGGAAGGCGTCTCGGGGGCCAGGACCCCCGCCGCGTTGGCGGTCCACTCGGTCCGGTCGCCGGGCGGGCGGGAGTGGACGGCGAACGAGCGGCGGCCGCCGTCGCCCGGGGCGCCCACCGTGACATGGAGGTCCACCGGTCCCGCGGCCAGCGCGAGCGGCGCCTGGAGGGTCAGCTCCTCGACGGCGGCGCAGTCGGCGCGGTGCCCGGCGTGCAGCGCGAGGTCGACGAACGCCGTACCGGGCAGGATCACCGTGCCGTTCACCGTGTGGTCGGCGAGCCACGGCTCGGTCTCCAGGGACAGCCGCGCCGTGTACACGATCGCGCCGTCCGGTTGCTCGACCGCGGCGCCGAGCAGCGGATGCTCCGGCGAGGTCAGTCCGAGTCCCGTCGCGTCGGTGGCGGCCGCGGCCCCTTCGAGCCAGAACCGCTGTCGCTGGAAGGCGTAGGAAGGCGGCCGCTCGTCCGAGGCGGGCGCGTGCCAGTCGGTGCCGGGAGCCGCCGCGTCGGCGTGGTGGGCGGCCAGCGACGTCAGGAACCGGCGGAGCCCGCCCTGGTCGCGCCGGAGCGTCGGATGCGCCGATCCCGCCGTGCCGGTGCCGTGCAGCAGGTCCTGGATCGCCGGGACGAGCACGGGGTGCGGGCTCATTTCCAGGAAGGCCGTGTGCTGCGGGATCAGGGCGGCGAGCACCGGGTGGAACAGGACGGGTGCGGCGAGGTTGTCGTACCAGTACCCGGCGTCGAGCACTCCGGTGTCCTCGATGAGCCGGCCGGTGAGCGTCGAGTGGAAGGGGACCGTCGCCGGGGCGGTCGCCACTGTGCCGAGGCCGGACCGCAGCCGGTCGCGCAGCCCCCGCATGAGCGGGGTGTGCGAGGCGTAGTCGACCGGGATCATCCGGGCGTCGAGCCGTGCGGCCGCGCCGTGCGCGACCAGTGCCTCGGCCGCGGCGGTGGACCCGGCGACGACCGTGTGGTTCGGGCCGTTGAGCGCGGCCACGTGCAGCTCCCCGGTCAGGCCGAGGTCGCCGAGCAACGCCTCGGCGGCGACCGCGCCGACGGGCAGCGACACCATCCGCCCGGTGTCGGCGAGGTCCAGCAGGGCCCGCGCCCGCACGCTGACGATGCGCGCGGCGTCGTCCAGGCTCAGCGCGCCCGCGATGTGCGCCGCGGCGATCTCACCCTGGCTGTGGCCGACGACCGCGTCGGGCCGCACTCCGTGGTGCTGCCACAGCCGGGTCAGCGCGACCATCATCGCGAACAGCGCGGGCTGCACCACGTCGGTGCCCGTCAGCGGTTCCGGCCGGGACAGCACCTCGTGGAGCCGCCAGCCGGTGTGCGGTTCGAGCGCCTGCGCGCACTCGTCCAGGGCGCGGGCGAACACCGGGGACTCGGCCGCCAGCAGGGTGCCCATCCCCGCCCACTGCGAGCCCTGGCCGGGGAACACGAACACCGTTCCGCCTCCGGTCGGCGGCTCGTCGCCGACGACGAGGGCCGGATGGGGCAGCCCGTCGGCGAGCGCGGCGAGCGCGGCCGACGCCTCGGCCCGGTCGTCCGGGCCGGTGACGACGACGGCGCGCCGGTCGAACAGCGCCCGGCCGGCGAGCGGCGCGGCCAGCGCGGCGGGAGCCAGCTCCGGACGTGCGGCGAGGCGCGCGCCGAGCCTCCGGGCCGTCTCGCGCAGCCCCTCGGGGTCCTTCGCCGACAGCGGCAGGGCGATCGCGGCGGCGTCCGGCACCGTGCCGTGCCGCTCGGCGGGGTCGGGCTCCGGCGCCTGCTCCAGGATGAGGTGGGCGTTGGTGCCGCTGATCCCGAACGACGACACGGCCGCGCGGCGCGGCCGTCCCGTCTCCGGCCACGGTGCCGCCTCGGTGAGCAGCGTGACATGCCCGGTGGACCAGTCGAGGTGCGGTGACGGCTCGTCGACGTGCAGGGATCGGGGGAGGGTCTCGTGCCGGATGGCCTGCACCATCTTGATGACGCCCGCGACGCCCGCGGCGGCCTGGCTGTGCCCGATGTTCGACTTGATCGACCCGAGCCGCAGCGGCAGTTCGGCCGTGTGGTGCCGGCCGTAGGTGTTGAGCAGCGCCTGCGCCTCGATCGGGTCGCCGAGCCGGGTGCCGGTGCCGTGCGCCTCGACCGCGTCGACCTCCTCCGCGGAGAGCCGGGCGTTGGCCAGGGCCTGCTCGATGACGCGCTGCTGCGACGGGCCGTTCGGCGCGGTGAGCCCGTTGCTGGCGCCGTCCTGGTTGATCGCCGAGCCCTTGATGACCGCGAGGATCCGGTGGCCGAGCCGTTCGGCGTCCGACAGCCGCTCCAGCAGGATCAGCCCGGCGCCCTCACCCCAGCCCGTGCCGTCGGCGGCCGCCGCGAACGGTTTGCAGCGGCCGTCGGGGGACAGGCCGCGCTGGCGGCTGAAGTCCACGAACGGGGTCGGCGCGGCCATGATCGTCACGCCGCCGGCCAGCGCCATCGAGCACTCGCCCATGCGCAGCGAGTGCGCCGCGAGGTGCATGGCGACCAGCGAGGACGAGCAGGCGGTGTCCACGGTAATCGCGGGTCCTTCGAAGCCGAAGGTGTAGGCGACCCGCCCGGAGGCGACGCTGTTGCTGATGCCCGTCGACAGGTAGCCCTGGATCTCCTCCGGCGTCTCGATCAGCAGGTGCGCGCCGTAGTTGCTGGACAGGACGCCCGCGAACACCCCGACGCCGTGGCCGCGCAGCCCGGCCGGGTCGAGCCCCGCGTCCTCGAAGGTCTCCCAGGCGGTCTCCAGCAGGAGCCGCTGCTGCGGGTCCATGGCCAGGGCCTCGCGCGGGCTGATCCCGAAGAACGCGGCGTCGAACCGGTCGGCGTCGTGCAGGAACCCGCCGTACCGGGTGTAGGAGGTGCCGGCCCGCTCGGGGTCGGGGTCGTACAGGTCCGCCCAGCCGCGGTTGACCGGGAACTCCGAGATGCCCTCCCGGCCCTCGGTGACCAGCTCCCACAGCTCGTCGGCGGAGCGGACGCCGCCGGGGTACCGGCACGCCATGCCGACGATGGCGATCGGCTCGAACCTCTCCGACTCCACCTCGCGGACGCGCTGCCGGGTACGGCGCAGGTCGGCCGTGACGCGCTTCAGATAGTCCCTGAGCTTTTCTTCGTTGGACATCTGCATTCCTCCGGTGAAGGGGTCAGGAGATTCCGAGCTCGTTCTCGATGACGTCGAAGAGGTCGTCGTCGGTCGCGGCGGAGAGATCGCCGTCAGCGGCGGTGGTGCCGGTCCCGGTCCAGCGGGACAGCAGCACCTCGAGCCGGGCGGTGACGGCGGCCCGGTCCGCGTCGTCGTCGGGCACCTCGGCGAGGGCGGTCTCCAGGGCCTCCAGGCCGGAGAGGATCGCGGGCACCGAGCCGGCCACCGGCGGCGCGAGCCTGCCGAGCAGCTGCGCGGCGAGCGCGGTCGGGCTGGGGTGGTCGAAGATCAGGCTCGGCGGGAGCCGCAACCCGGTGGCGCCGGCGAGCCGGTTGCGGAGCTCGACGGCGGTGAGGGAGTCGAAGCCGAGCTCCTTGAACGGGCGGTCCGGGACGATGGCCTGCGGCGCGGGATGCCCGAGCACGGCCGCGGCCTGCCCCTGGACGAGGGCGAGCAGCCGCTTGCGCTGCTGGTCCGCGGTCAGCCCGGCCAGCTCGGCCACGAGGTCGCCGTCCCGGCCGGGCAGCCCTGCCCGGCCGCCCGCCGCGGCCGTTCGGCGGGCCTGCGGGGCGAGGCCGCGCAGGAGCGGGGACGGGTTCCCGGCGGCCGCCTCCGAGGTGATCGGAGTGGCGACCGCGTGCGGCCGCCCGAGGGCGAGTGCCGCGTCGAGGAGGGCCAGGCCGTGTCGGTCGGTGAGGGGGAGGATGCCGGAGCGGCGGAGTCGGGTGCGGTCGGTGTCGGTCAGGCCCGCGGTCATGCCGCTGGTGTTCTCCCACAGGCCCCAGGCGATGGAGGTGGCAGGGAGGCCGTGCGCCTGCCGGTGGTGGGCGAGGGCGTCGAGGTAGGTGTTGGCGGCTGCGTAGTTGGCCTGTCCAGGGTTGCCGAGGGTTCCCGCCGCCGAGGAGAACAGGACGAACGCTTCGAGGTCGAGGTGGCTCGTCTGCTGGTGGAGGTTCCAGGCGGCGTCGACCTTCGGACGGAACGCCGCGGCGAGGTGCGCCGGGCTCTGTCCGTGCAGCGGCGCGTCGCGCAGGACACCCGCGGCGTGGACGACCGTGGTGAGCGGGTGCTCCTCGGGGATGGTGGCGAGGAGGGCGGCGAGTGCTTCGGGGTCGGCGGTGTCGCAGGCGGCGATGGTCACGTGCGCGCCGAGCGCTTCCAGCCGCTCCCTGAGCGCGTCGGCGCCGGGGGCGTCCGGGCCGCGTCGGCTGACCAGCACGAGACGCCGGGCGCCGTGCTCGACGGCCAGGTGCTCGGCGACGAGGGCGCCGAGGGTGCCGGTGCCGCCGGTGATGAGCGCTGCGCGGTGGGTGGTCGGCGGGTCGAGGGTGAGGGTGATCTTGCCGATGTGGTCGGCGCGGGTGAGGACGCGGATGGCGGCGCGGGCGTGGGTGATGGGGTGCGCCGTGTGGGGGAGGGGGGTGAGGTCGCCGGCCATGAGGTGCCGGTGGACGGTCTGGTTCAGCCGGTGGAGATGGTCGGTTCCGGTCGTGATGAGGTCGAAGGGCTGGTAGTCGATGTCGGGATGCCCGGTGAGCTGTTCGGGGGTCCGGATGTCGGTCTTGCCCATCTCGATGAAGTGGCCGCCGGGCTTGAGGAGGCGGAGGCTTGCGTCGATGTGCGCGCCCGCGAGGCTGTTGAGGACGATGTCGAAGCCGTGCGGCGCGGTCTTGCGGAAGTGGTGCTCGTAGTTGGTCGTGCGGCTGTTGGCGATGTGGTGGTGGTCCAGTCCGCGCTCGTGGAGCACGGGCCACTTGTGGGGGCTCGCGGTCGCGTAGATCTCGGCTTGGAAGTGTCGTGCGATCTGGAGTGCGGCCTGTCCGACGCCGCCCGTGGCGGTGTGGATGAGGATCTTCTGGCCTTTTTTGAGGCCGCCGAGGGTGATGAGTCCGTGCCAGGCGGTCAGGAAGGCGACGGGGACGGTGGCGGCCTGTGCCCACGTCCAGTCGTCGGGGACCTTCATCACCAGCCGGTGGTCCGTCGTCGCGACCGGGCCGATGCCGCCCTGGGAGAACAGGCCCGTGACGCGGTCGCCGGGGCGCAGCGTCGTCACGTCGGAGCCGACCTCGGTGACCTCGCCGGCCTCCTCGCCGCCGATCGGCGCCAGCGCCTTGACCATGCCGAGCGCGACGAGGACGTCGCGGAAGTTCAGGCCCGCCGCGCGGGTGCGGATGCGGATCTCGTCCGGCTCCAGCGGACGGTCGTGCAGGTCCGTCGGGGCCAGGACGATGTCGTCGAGCGATCCCGTGCGGCTCGTCGTCATCAGCTGCCAGCCCGTGTCGGCGGGCGGGACCAGGAACGTCTCGCGGCTGTCGGCCAGCCGCGCCTGGAAGACCGTCGTGCCCCGCAGCGCGATCTGCGGCTCGTGCAGCGCGGCCGCCACGGCCACCGCCCGCAGCAGCGGGCCCGGTTCGACGGCCGCGACGTCCACGATCCGGAAGCGGTCCGGGTGTTCGCTCTGCGCGCTGCGGACCAGGCCCCACAGTGCCGCCTGGGTCAGCGACGGCGGTCGTTCCCCGTCGTCCGGAAGGGTCTGCGCCCGGCGGGTGACGACGGTGAGCGTGGAGGCGGCGAAGCGCTCGTCGGCCGTCCAGTCCTGGAGCAGGCGCAGCAGGGCCTCGGCCGCGGCGGTCACCGACGCGGGGCAGCCGCAGCCGTCGGCGCTGTGCGCGCAGGCCGCTTCCGTCAGCGAGGGCAGCGCGACCACCTCGGCGGGCGGCCGGTGGTCGCCGAGCTCCGCCGCCAGCTCCGCGAAGTCCGCGTGCACGGCCGCCCCGGTGTCGTCCGGCGGCGCCCCGAGGAACGCCGCGCCCGCGAGCTGCCGCGGCTCGGACTCCGGCGCAGGGATCCACGCCAGGTGGAACAGGTCGGGCACCTCGGGTCTGGCGGGCGCGGAGACGGCGAGCTCGCCCGTCAGCGGGCGGACGACCAGTTCCTCGACCGTCAGGACCGGCTCCCCCTTCGGGTCCGCCGCGTGGAGCGCGACGGCGTCCGGCCGCAGCGGCGTCAGGGTGACCTGGAGCGCGTCGGCACCGGTCGCGTGCAGCCGGACCCCGCGCCAGGAGAAGGGAAGGCCGAGGGCGCCCTCGCCGAGTCCGTCGACGGCGAGGGCGTGCAGGGCGGCGTCGAGGAGGGCCGGGTGAAGGCCGTGGTTCTGGACGGGGGTGTCCGCGCCCAGCCGGACCTCGGCGCGCAGCGCGGTGCCGGCGCGGTGCAGGCCGTGCAGGTTGCGGAAGGCCGGACCATAGCCGTAACCGGCCGCCTCCAGCCGTTCGTACAGGCCGGACAGGTCGGCCGGGTCTCCGGCCGCGGCGTCCGGGAGGGGCACCTCGGTGGTCTCCGGGGCGAGGGTGCCGGTCGCGTGCGTCACCCAGCCGGCAGGGTCGTCTCCGGGCCTCGAGTGCACGGCGAAGGCGCGGCGGCCCTCGTCGTCGGCCGGTTCGACCGCCAGATAGAGGGTGCGCGGGGACGCCAGGACCAGCGGAGCCTGGAGGATCAGCTCGTCCACGGCCGGGCATCCCGTCGCCTCTCCGGCGTGCAGGGCCAGGTCGAGCAGGGCGGTGCCGGGCAGCAGCGGAGTGCCGTGGACGGCGTGGTCGGCGAGCCACGGGCGGGACTCCAGGCCGATCCTTCCGGTCGCCTGCCAGCGGCCGTCGGGGAGGAGCGCCTCGGCCGCGAGCAGCGGGTGCCCGGCCGGGACGAGGCCCAGGCTCGCGGCGTCGCCCGCGGGCGCGTCGAGCCAGAAGCGGGTCCGCTGGAACGGGTAGCCCGGCGGCGGCTCCACCGGCTCGGCGGCGGCGGGCGGCCAGACGACGCGCGCGCGGGTGCCGGTGTGGGCGTGGGCCAGCGCGCGCAGGAACGCGGCGCAGTCCGGCCGCCGGTGGTCCAGGACGGGCAGGGCCGGCGCGGCGTCGTCGAGGCTCTGGTGGACGAGGGTGCTGAGGGTGGGGCGGGGTCCGAGTTCGAGGTAGAGGGTGGGGGTGTGTTGGGTGTCGAGGTGGGTGAGTCCGTCGTGGAAGCGGACGGTGCCGCGGATCTGGGCCGTCCAGTAGGAGGGGTCGGTGAGCTGTTCGTGGGTGGCGGTGCGGCCGGTGAGGTTGGAGACGACGGGCAGGTGGGTGGGGTGGTAGGTGAGGTTCGCGGCGGTCTTGTGGAATTCGGTGAGCATGGGTTCCATGAGGGCCGAGTGGAAGGCGTGGCCGACGACCAGGCGGCGCGCCTCGACGCCCTGCTCGGCGAGCCGTTCCGCGAGCGCGTCCAGCGCATCGAGGGGACCGCTGACGGCGGTCGCGAGCGGCGAGTTGACGCCGGCGATCTCGACGTCGGCGCCGTCCAGGTACGGGGTCAGTTCCGTCTCGTTCGCCTGGACGGTGAGCATGCCGCCTCCGGTGGGCAGGGTGCTCATGAGGCGTCCTCGTGCGGCGATGAGTCGTGCGGCGTCCTCGAGCGTCCAGAGTCCGGCGAGGTGCGCGGCGGTGAGTTCGCCGATGGAGTGGCCGAGAAGGTGGTCGGGGTGTACGCCGTGGTGGGCGAGCAGCCGGAACAGTGCCACTTGGAGGGCGAAGAGGGCGGGTTGGGCGTAGGCGGTGTCGTTGATGAGGGGGTCGTCGCCGAAGACGACGTCCTTGAGCGGTCGTTCCAGGTGGGGCGAGAACGCTTCGCAGACGGCGTCGAAGGCGTCCGCGAAGGCGGGGTAGGTGGTGTGGAGGTCGCGGCCCATCCCGGGGAACTGGCTGCCCTGACCACTGAACAGGAACACCACTTCGCCTTCGCGCGGAATGCCGGTCACCACCTGCGGCGCGGCCGTTCCGGCGGAGAGCGCGGACAGGCTCTCGGCGAGCGTCGCCCGGTCGCCGCCGTCCGCCACGACGACGGCGCGCCGCTCGAACAGGGCACGGGCCGCCAGCGGCGCCGCGAGCAGCGCGGGGGTGGCCCGCGGATGCGCGGCCACATGCGCGGCCAGCCGGGCCGCGGCGTCGCGCAGCGCCTGCGGGGTGCGCGCCGACAGCGGCAGCGCGACCGCACCGCCGGGGGGCTCGGCCGGCTGCCGCTCGGGGGCCTGTTCGAGGATCACGTGCGCGTTGGTCCCGCTGATCCCGAACGACGACACCGCCGCGCGGCGCGGCCGCCCGGTCTCCGGCCACTGCCGCGCCTCGGTGAGCAGCGCGACTCCGCCGCCGTCCCAGTCGACGTGGGGGGAGGGCCGGTCCACGTGCAGCGTCTTCGGCAGGGTGCCGTGCCGCATCGCCTGGACCATCTTGATGACGCCCGCGACGCCCGCGGCGGCCTGGGTGTGCCCGAGGTTGGACTTGACCGAGCCGAGGTACAGGGGCCGTGCCGCCGGGCGCTGCCTGCCGTAGGCCGAGAGCAGCGCCTGCGCCTCGATCGGGTCGCCCAGCGTGGTGCCCGTCCCGTGCGCCTCGACCGCGTCGACCTCGTCGGCGGCGAGCCCCGCGCTCGCGAGCGCCAGTTCGATCACCCGCTGCTGGGCGGGGCCGTTCGGCGCCGACAGCTGCGTCGTCGTCCCGTCCTGGTTGATCGCGGAACCCTTCACGACCGCGAGCACCGGGTGCCCGAGCCGTTCGGCGTCCGAGAGGCGTTCGAGCAGGAGGAGGCCGACGCCCTCGCCCCACCCGGTGCCGTCGGCCGCGGCCGCGAACGACTTGCAGCGGCCGTCCGGCGAGAGCCCGCGCTGCCGGCTGAACTCCAGGAACACCGAGGGCGTCGCCATCACGGTGACCCCGCCCGCCAGCGCCATCGTGCACTCACCCGCGCGAAGCGCCTGCGCCGCGATATGGAGCGCCACGAGCGACGACGAGCACGCGGTGTCGATCGTCACCGCGGGCCCCTGGAACCCGAACGCGTGCGAGACGCGCCCGGACGCGACACTCCCCGCGCTCCCCTGCCCGAGATACCCCTCGACCTCGGCCGGCGCCCGCAGGACCCGCCCGCCGTAGTCGTGGTACATCACCCCGGCGAACACCCCGACGGGGCTTCCGCGCAGCTCCCCGGGATCGATCCCGGCGTTCTCCACCGCCTCCCACGCCGTTTCCAGCAGAAGCCGCTGCTGCGGATCCATCGAAAGCGCCTCACGCGGCGGGACACCGAAGAATTCTGCGTCGAAATCCGCGGCCTCGTGCAGGAAACCGCCGTACCTCGTATAACTCTTATGCGCTTTCTCGGGATCGGGATCGTACAGCGAATCGACGTCCCATCCCCGGTCCGCGGGAAACTCCGAAACGGCGTCCCGCCCGTCGGCGACCAGCTCCCACAGCTCCCGCGCCGACCCCACCCCACCGGGATACCTGCACCCGATCCCCACGATCGCGATCGCCTCGGACCGCGCCGACTCCAATTCCCGCACCCGCTCGCGCGCGTGATAGAGGTCGGTGGTCGCCCGCCGAAGATATTCGCGAAACTTATCCTCTTCAGACATTCGAACCCCCAAGGCGCACGAAATTCAGCTTCTCCGTCGCACCCTAGTTCCACCCCCTAACAACGCCCTATAACCCCTCTTAAGCCCCGCCCCCTGCGGTTCGCGTCATCCCCGGTCGCCGGGTTCGCTCATTAGGCTGCGGAGGGTGAGCACAGATGAGAACCTCAGGTGGCGGCCGCTCTCCGAAGGCGCTCCGGCGGGATATCTGAAGGTCGTCTCCCGGCTCTACCGGTACCCGGACGGCCGCACGGACACCTGGGACATCCTGCTGGGCGGCTCCTCGGTCGCGGCGCTCGCGCTGACCGATGACGAGCAGGTCGTCCTGGCGCGGCAGTTCCGGCCGGGTCCGGGCGCGGTCCTCCTGGAGCTGCCGGGCGGGCTCGTCGAAGACGGCGAGGACGTCGTCGACGCGGCACTGCGGGAACTGCGGGAGGAGACCGGCTACACGGCCGCCTCCGCCGACCTCGTCATGCAGACCTACCTGGCCTCCTACGCCACCCAGCGGCGGCACGCCGTCGTCGCCCGCGGCTGCGCACGGGCGGGCGAGCCGCGGCTCGACCCGGGAGAGTTCATCGAGCCGATCCTCATGCCGATCGACGACTTCGTGCCCTACGTGCTCACGGGCCGGCTGACCGACACCGACCTGGCCCTCGCCGCCCTGGTAGCGGCCGGCTACCTCCAGCCCACCACCCGGCCCCACCGATGACCCCCGTAGAAGGGCTGCATCGGAGCCGCCATCGGGCCGGGCCGGGCGGTGGGTCCGCGCGTTGCCGATCTTCGACTCGGGCTTGGCGTACCGCGGATCGGCGGGTGGGCACACCCCTGTCGGCCCCCGTCGCCGATCCCGGCCGCCGTGACCGGTGAGCGGGGGGAGAGAGAAGTGGGGAGAACTTCGCCGATGCGTCCGCTGGCCTGTCTGATGTCGCTGGTACTCACCGTGCTGCTCGCCGTTCCCGCGGCTGCCTCGGGCGGGCACGGCAGTTGCTACAAGCGGATGAAGGTCAAGAAGGCCGGGCACAAGAACCGCGTCGTGCTCGTGAAGACGCGCTGCTCCAAGAAGGGGCCCCGGGGGGCCAGGGGCATCCCGGGCGCCGACGGAACGGACGGAGCGGATGGCGCTGACGGCGCGGACGGCACCGACGGCCAGGCCGGGCAGAACGGCACCAATGGGTCGACCGGTCCGCAGGGCCCCGCCGGCCCGCAGGGGCCCAAGGGCGAACGCGGAGCACCGGGGTTCGTCGGCGACTCCTTCCAGGTGCCGGGCGCGGCGGTGACCGTGCCGACGACGGGTTCGGCCATCGCCTTCGGCGGCGCGTGCCCGTCCGGCGCGATCCTGGTGGGCGGCGCCTTCACCGGGTCCGCCCCGCTGCTCCTCCAGTCCTTCCAGTCATCGGGGCGCCTCTGGCAGGGGGTCTTCGCGCAGTCCGGCACGGCGCCCGCGAGCGTCACCGTCTCCTCGGTCTGCGTGCCGACGACCGCGTCCGCCGCCGCGGCCGCCACCGGGAAGGGCGCCCTTCCCGGGCGGGCCGCGGCCTCCGACGACCGGACGGACGCCTCGGCGCCCGAGCGGCCGGAGGTAGGCGCCCCGGCGTTCACCGGCACCGCCAGAGTTCATCTCGCCGAGGGTTTGGTCCCCGTCGCCACGGGTCATCAGTGACGTGGCCAGAGCACACCGGAGATCCGTTGAACGCCCCGAACGGCAGGCAGCCATGAGCGTGGACACCGAAGAACGGGAAGACAAGGCGATGGAGGCCGTGAAAGACCGTCTCACCAGGATCTTCGCCGACGCCCATCCGCGTGACGAGGTGATCCAGACCGTCACCGCGATCCACCACGGCTACGACGGCCGCCCGATCCGGGACTTCGTCCCCGTCCTCGTCGAGCGCTACGCCCGCCAGGAACTGAAGACGCCCTGAGGACGAATCCGGTCCGCGAGCCGAGACGGGCCGCGGACCGGTCGGCCGGGAGCTCGTAGGCGATGCGGCGCGGGTGCCCGAGCGGGGCTCACCGGCCCCGGGCGCGGGTCGCGTGCAGGGACGCCAGGAGCTGGAGCCGGTCGGCGTCGGGGCTGTCCGGCTCGGCGGTGTAGACCAGCATGACGGGACCGGGGTTGCCGGGCAGTGGATAGGTGTCCCAGTCCAGGGTGACGTCGCCGACCTCGGGGATCCGGAAGGTCTTGGTGCCGCTGACCGACGCGCGTACGTCGTGGCGGGCCCACAGCCGGCGGAACTCGGCGCTGCGGATGCTCAGTTCGCCGACGATGGCGGTGGCGCGTGGATGGGTGGGGTCGGTGGCGACGGCGGCGCGCATCATGCCGATGTAGTCCAGGGTCTGCCGTTCCCAGTCCGGGCAGTTCCGCTCGCCGGTCAGGGTGTCGTCGAACATCAGCAGGAGCATGTTCAGCCGGTGGGGCGGGCGGGCGCCCGGGTCGCCGAGCAGCGCCTCCGCCATCGGGTTCCAGGCGAGCAGGTCGAGGTGCCGGCCGAGCACGACCGCCGGGGTGCCCATCACCCGCAGCAGCCGCCGGGTGCCGTCCGGCACCCGCTCCGGACCGTGGTCCACCCGGTCGGGCACCGGGCGCCGGGCGGCGTGGGCGAGGGTGAACAGGTGCCGGCGTTCGTCGTCGTCGAGGACGAGTGCGGCGGCGAGCGCGTCGAGGACGTCGTCGGACGGACGGACCGGCCTGCCCTGCTCCATCCGCTGATAGTAGTCGGTGCTCAGCCCGGCCAGCAGGGCCAGCTCCTCGCGCCGCAGCCCGGTGACCTTGCGCCGGCCGCCCGGCTCCAGGCCGACGTCGCGCGGGCGCAGCCTGCCGCGCCGGGCGCGTAGGAAATCACCGAGTTCGCGGGCGTACGGATGGGTCATGCCGCAAGTGTGCCTGCGCACCGGGTGCGCAAGGTAGGTCCGGCAGTCCTAGGCGACCTGGAGCGACCGAGCCCGCCCGGCCCGCGCCTAACGTCGGCGGCCACACCGACTTCCCTAGGAGCCACGGATGATCACCCGTACCGCGGACCGCATCCCCGACCAGAGCGGCCGGACCGCCGTCGTGACCGGCGCGAACTCGGGCCTCGGCCTGGTCACCGCGACCGAGCTGGCCCGGCACGGCGCCCGGGTCGTCCTCGCCGTCCGCGACACCTCCGCCGGTCGGGAGGCGGCCCGCCGGATCGGCGGCGACGTCGAGGTACGGGAGCTGGACCTGGCCTCCCTCGACTCGGTACGCGCGTTCGCCGCGAGCCTCACGGCCGACCACCCGGCGATCGATCTGCTGGTCAACAACGCGGGCGCGGTCCTGCTCGGGCCGCGCCGCACCACCGCCGACGGCTTCGAGCTACACCTCGGCACCAACATGCTGGGCCACTTCGCGCTGACCGGCCTGCTGCTCGGCAACCTGGCCGCGGCGCGGGAATCCCGAGTCGTCAGCCTCAGCTCGATCACCCACAAGAACGCGCACCTCGACTTCGCCGACCTGATGTTCGAGCGCGGCTACCGGGCCGCCCCCGCCTACGGCAGGTCCAAGCTCGCCACCACGATCTTCGGCGTCGAGCTGAACCGCCGTCTGCGCGCCGCCGGATCGCCGATCGTCAGCACGCTGGCCCACCCCGGCCTCACCCGCACCAACCTGACTCCGCGTGCCTGGGAGCACCGCGGCCGCCTCGGGCAATTGATCGCACGGTTCGGCCTTCTGGTCACCCAGCCGGTAGAGCAGGGCGCGCTGCCGCAGTTGCGCGCCGCGACCGAGCCCGATGTGCGCGGAGGCCAGTTCTTCGGGCCGGCCGGACTCTGGGAGACCCGGGGGCGGGTCACCGAGGCCCGGCTCGGCCGGGAAGCGGCCGACCCGGCCGTCGGCGCGCGGCTCTGGGCGGCGGCCGAGGAACTGACCGGCGTCAGGTACCTCTGACCGGGCCCGCGGGCCGAGCCACGCGCCGGAGCCGGGCCCCGAACCGGTGGCCGAGCGCGGCGGGCGGCGGGTTCAAGGGTTGGGCTGGAGGGGGATCGAAAAGTCCGTCATGGTGGTAAGCGGGCGCATAGGCTACTTTTTAGACCGTCTTAACCGGGAATGGGGTGGATGGTGTGGCTGTCGTTCCTGCGGCGGTGAGCCTGCGCGGCGTCGGGCGGAGCTTCCCCGGCGTGGGCAAGGGCGGGCCGCACGCGGTGCTGGACTCCATCGACCTGGAGATCGCGCCCGGCGAGATCGTCGCGCTGCTCGGGCCGTCCGGCTGCGGCAAGTCGACGCTGCTCCGGCTGATCTCCGGCCTTGACACACCGTCCGAAGGGCAGGTGCTCCTGGACGGCAGGGGCGTCGAGGGCGTCGATCGGCGCACCGCCATCGTCTTCCAGGAGCCGCGGCTGCTGCCCTGGCGCGACCTCGCCGGCAACGTCGCCCTCGGCCTGCCCAAGGGCCGCGACCGCGCGGACGCCGAGCGCTGGCTCGACCTCGTCGGGCTCGCCGAGTTCCACCGGCACCGGCCCCGGCAGGTGTCCGGCGGCATGGCCCAGCGGGTCGCGCTGGCCCGCGCGCTGGCGCGCGACCCCGGCGTCCTGCTGCTCGACGAGCCCTTCGCGGCGCTCGACGCCCTCACCAGACTGCGCATGCAGGACCTGCTCGACGAGGTGCGCGGCGCCAGCACCGTCGTCATGGTCACCCACGACGTCGGCGAGGCCCTGCACCTCGCCGACCGGATCGTCCTGCTCAGGACCGAGTCCGGCGGCGCGGTCATCCACTCCGTGACCGAGATCCGCGAACCCCGTCCGCGCGACCGGGGCGGCCCCGCCCTGGCCGCGCTCAGCGCCGAACTCCTCGAACAGCTGGGCGTCCCCAGCCATCACCCCCACGAACAGGAGCCAGCCCGATGATCAGAACGGCCGCCGCCCTCGCCGCAGTCGCCCTCCTCGCCGCGGGCTGCTCCTCCGCGGAGGAGGACGGCAAGCCCGAGGTCAAGCTCGACTACGCCTACTACAACCCCGCGAGCCTCGTCATCCGCGAGCAGGGCTGGCTGGAGAAGGACGGCCTCGACGTCACGTGGGTGCTGTCGGCCGGCAGCAACAAGGCCAACGAGAACCTGCGGGCGGGCACCGTCGACGTCGGATCGACCGCGGGCGCGGCGGCGCTCCAGGCGCGCGCCAACGGGACGCCCATCAAGGCGATCGAGATCTACAGCCACCCGGAGTGGACCGCCCTGGTCACCGGGAAGGACTCCTCGATCACGTCCGTCGCCCAGCTCAAGGGCAAGAAGATCGCCGCGACCAAGGGGACCGACCCCTACTTCTTCCTCCTGCAGTCGCTCCACGAGGCGGGGCTGTCCGGCACCGACGTCGAGGTCGTCAATCTGCAGCACGGCGACGGAGAGGCCGCCTTGAAGCGCGGCGACGTCGAGGCCTGGTCGGGACTCGACCCGATCATGGCGAAGTCCGAGGTGGACTCCGGGTCGAAGCTCTTCTACCGCAACACCGGGTTCACCTCCTACGGGTTCCTGAACGCCAGGGAGGACTTCATCGAGGACCACCCGGACCTCGCCCAGAAGGTGGTGGACGCCTATGAGAAGGCGCGCGAGTGGATCACCGCCAACCCCGACGCGGCCGTCGCGCTCCTCGCCAAGGAATCCGGTGTCACGCCCGACGTGGCGAAGGTCGTGCTGACCGAGCGCACCGACCTCACCGTCAGCCCGGTTCCCGGTGCCGCGCAGCGCACCGTGCTGGAGCGGATCCTGCCCGTCCTGGTCGACGAGGGCCAGGTGAAGGACGAGTCCTCGGCCAAGACGGCACTGGACACCCTCTTCGACCCGCAGTTCGCGCAGAAGGCCGACGCTTCGTGAGAGTGCCCGTCAAGGGGCTGGTCGTCCCGTTCGTCCTGCTCGTCCTCTGGCAGGTGGCGGTGACGACCGGCCTGTACGGCAGGGAGCAGCTTCCCCCGCCGTCCGACCTGGTCGACGCGGCGGCGGAGCTGATCCGCCGCGGCGAGCTCTGGGAACATCTCGCGGTCAGCGGCCGGCGGGTCCTCATCGGATTCGTCCTCGGCACCGCCGCGGCACTGGCGCTCGGCGCGCTCGTCGGCATGGTGAAGCCGGTGCGCGAGCTGGCCGCGCCCACCATCGCCGCAGTGCGGGCCGTGCCGTCGCTGGCGTGGGTCCCGCTGCTGGTCCTGTGGCTCGGCATCGGTGAAGGCCCCAAGATCACGCTGGTCGCGATCGGCGCCTTCTTCCCCGTCTACACGACGGTCTCGGCGGCCCTCGCCCACGCCGACGCGCACCTGCTCGAAGTGGGCCGCGCCTACGGCCTGCACGGCCCCACCCTGCTGGGCCGCATCCTCCTGCCGAGCATCGCCCCCGCCGCCTTCGCCGGCCTGCGCCTCGGCCTGGCCCAGGCGTGGCTCTTCCTGGTCGCAGCCGAACTCATCGCCTCCGCCGCGGGTCTCGGCTTCCTCCTCGTCGACAGCCAGAACACCGGCCGCACCGACGTCCTCCTCCTGGCGATCCTCCTCCTGGCCGTCCTGGGCAAGCTCACCGACGCGGCCCTGGGCCTCCTGGAACGCCGCCTTCCCGTCTGAGGGCGTCCGTCTCGGCGACAAGGGGCGCGCTCACGGGCTTGACCTTCAAGTCGGTCGAAGCTCGACGATGGCGGAGCGCCGGACCGACCCGGCGCGGTTCCACTCCGCCCGAGCAGAGACGACGGGGAACACTCTGATGACCACCCCTTCCACCGACCCCGACCCGACCATGGAAGCCATCGGCCGAGCCGTCGCCGAAGGACACGCCGGAGACACCGCCGCCGCCCGCCGCGAACTCCTGGCCCTCTGGTCCGCGATCGGCCCCACCGGCGACCCGCTGCACCGTTGCTCACTCGCCCACTACCTGGCCGACCTCTACGAAGACCCCGCCCAGGCCCTGGCCTGGGACATCCGAGCCCTCGACGCCGCCGACGCCCTCACCGACCACCGCGTCCAGGAACACCACGCCACCCTCCAGATCGCCGCCTTCTACCCGTCCCTCCACCTCAACCTCGCCGACGACTACCGCCGCCTAGGCTCCTTCACCGCCGCCACCCACCACCTCACCGCCGCCCGAACCCACGCCCCGACCCTCCCCAACGACGCCTACGGCACCATGCTCCGCACCGCCCTGGACCAGATAGCCGAAGCCATAGCCCACCAAGACACCACCAAACGCCCCACCTCCCCGGGCCCGACCACCTGACCCGGGACAC
This sequence comes from Actinocorallia herbida, assembly GCF_003751225.1. Classification (NCBI taxonomy): domain Bacteria; kingdom Bacillati; phylum Actinomycetota; class Actinomycetes; order Streptosporangiales; family Thermomonosporaceae; genus Actinocorallia; species Actinocorallia herbida. The sequence goes on along the minus strand of NZ_RJKE01000001.1, from coordinate 4,936,465 downwards.
CCGCCCGGGGTGACCGAGCCCGGGCAGGTGTTCCGTGATCGATCGGGACGTTGTCGGGTTCGAGGTCCCGGTGGACGACGCCCGCGCCGACTCGGCCTTCCAGCAGCCATCGACCGATCCGCTCGGGGCCGCCGTCGGAGTGCGCTGCGGGGTGGGTCAGGTGGGGAGGAGGGCGTTGGAGACGCGGATGGGGTGAGGGATCAGGGCGTTGGCGTGGAAGAGGTCGGCGGCGTGTTGTTGTTCGGCGACGAAGTCGGGGGTGATGGGGAGGAGGCCCCAGGGGCGGGTGCGGAGGGCGTGTTCCCAGGCGTCCAGGTCGCGGCCGTCGGAGGCGGCGAAGAAGGCGGCGGCCTCGCGCGGGTGGGCGGCGGTCCAGGCGTCGGCCTCCTGGAGGGCGGCGACGATCGCGGCGAGTTCCGCGGGGTGGTCGGTGGCGAAGTCGCGGCGGGTGAACCACAGGGAGCGGTGGCTGAACAGGCCGTCGGTCTCGATCAGGGTGCGGACCTCGGTCTGCGCCTCGACCTCGGTCAGGTAGGGGTAGGAGCCGACCCAGGCGTCGACCTCGCCGGACAGGAACCGCTGCGCGGCGTCGTCGTAGACGTCGACGGGGACGATGTCCCTCCAGCCCAGCCCGGCCTTCTCCAGGGCGAGCAGCAGCAGCGTCGTCTGCCAGGAGCCGTGGCCGAGCGCGACCTTGCGGCCCTTCAGGTCGGCGACGTCCCGGATGCCGGAGCCGGCCTTGACGACGAGGCGTCCGTTCTCGATCCGCGGTCCGGAGATCGCGACGTAGACGATGTCGCGGCCGAGGCTCTGGGCGGTGACCGGCGGGGTGGAGCCGGTGCCGATGAAGTCGTAGCCGCCGTCGAAGAGGTGGTCGCTGTGCACCGACGGCAGCCCCCGCGTGGGGTCGACGCGTTCGCCGGACGGAAGGTCGCGCAGGTTCACCCACTCGACGTCGGGGATGGTGCGCTCCAGGATCCCGAGGTGGCGCAGCACCCAGAGGGAGTTGTTCTGCGGGAAGTATCCGACGCGGACGGTCATGACAGGGGTCCTTTCAGGAGGGGCAGTACGTGCGCGCCGATCCGGCGGGCTTCTTCCAGATGGGGCATCCCCGCGAGGATGAGGGCGTCGACGCCGAGCGCGAGGAGTTCGTCGAGCCGGGCCGCGACCTGGGCGTAGGAGCCGACGAGGCCGAACGCGGGGCCGTCGCGCAGTTCGCTGAAGCCGCCCCACACGTTGGGCTGGACCTCGCGGTCGCGGAAGCCGTCGCCCGCGCCGTCGAGGAAGGATCTGCCGCGCCGGACGCCGACGGAGTCGCCGTGCTCGGCCGCGCGCGCCGGGCGGGCGGCCCAGCCCTGACGGATCTCCTCCCACGCCTCGTCCTCGGTCTCACGGGCCAGGACGTCGACGCGGACGGCGAACTTCGGCGGGGTCTCGCTGTGCGCGCGGACCAGCGCGAACTTCTCGGCCAGCGCCTCGAACGGCTCGAGCCAGGACAGGTAGTGGTCGGCGTGCCGTCCCGCGGCGGCGATCGCGGCGGGGGAGGAGCCGGAGAAGAAGATCTCCGGGAAAGGCTGGCCGCGCAGCCAGTCGGGCAGCCCGGCGTTCTCGACCTGGTAGAAGCGGCCTTTGTGGTCGAACGGGCCGTGCCACACGCCCTTGAGGACGTCCAGGAACTCCGAGGTCCGGTCGTAGCGGTCGTCGTGGTCGACCTTGTCGCCCCACCAGAGCTGCGGCGGCCCGCCCCCGCCGGAGATGATGTTGAAGACGACCCGCCCGCCGGTGGCGCGCTGGAGCGTCGCGGTCATCCGCGCGGCCTGGACGGGGTGCAGGAACCCGGGCTGGAACGCGATCATGAACCGGTAGGCGGACGTCTCGGCGGCCAGCGACGCGGCGGCCGCCCACGGGTCGTCGGTGTGCGGGAACGACGGCATCAGGCCGCCGACCAGCCCGGCGTCCTCGGTCGCGAGGGCCACCTCGGCGAGGTAGTCCAGGTGGCCGAACCCGTCGGGCGCTCCGTCGCGGACGCCCGGCGCGATCCGGCCCGGCGCGTCCGGGGCGAAGCCGCCCCGGCTGTTGACGCGGTGGCGTAGCGAGGTCTGGTCGCCCTCCATGTGCAGGCGCCAGTAGAGGTCAACCACGGACGGTCTCCTTGTCTTGCCGGGCGAGCCGGGCGAGCCGGGGGATCAGGGACTCGCCGAGGAGATAGGCGGCGTCGGGCAGCGGCTCGGCGTCGATCAGGAAGACGCCGACGCCCCGGTCGACCTGTTCGCGGATCGTGGCGGCGGTCGTGTCGACGTCCGCGAGCCTCAGCCGCAGGCCGAGCGTGACGCCCGGAAGGTCGGGGATCTCCTGGTCCGCGGTGTCGAGGACGTGGACGTCGGCGTGTTCGGCGGACAGCCGGAGCGCCTCCGGCGACGAGCCGGAAAGGTACACGCGCGGGAACGGGCCGGGAGAGGCGGGGAATCTGAGCCCGCCGGCGAGCACCTGGTAGAACTCGCCCTCGAAGTCGAAGGACGGGGCGTGCCAGACGCCCTTGGCGATCGTCAGGAACTCCGCGGCCCGCCGGTACCGGTCGGGGCCTTCGAGGAAGTCGCCCTGGGCGCGGGCGACGTCGCGGTCCAGGTCGACGGCGATCTTCCAGTCGAGCCGTCCCGCGGAGAACCGCTGGAGCGAGGCCGACAGCTTCGCGGCGTAGACGGGCGTGGTGACGGCGGGGTGGAACTCGGCGGTGACCCGGGCGTGGCGGGTCGCGCGCAGTGCCCCGGCGGCCGAGACCAGCGACTCGACGCCCTCGGGATCGAACGGCACGACCAGCCCGGCCAGTCCCGCGAGGTCGGCGGCCTTGGCGGCCCGCCCGACCGGGTCCCGCCGGGCCGGGCGGACGTCCGTCACGAACCCGGGCAGGTCAGGACGGTCCGCGAAGCGCGTCGGCGCCAGCACATGGATTTCGGCGCGGCTCACAGGGAGACGTCCTTTCGTACGGGCGCCCCGGCGACGCCGAGGTCGGCGAGCAGGTCGGCGCGCAGTTCCGCGACGTCGTGCTCACCGGACGGCTCGACCCGCCGGTCGGTGATCAACCGTCCGTCCCGCAGGACGAGGACCCGGTCGGCGAGCCGGACGGCCTCGTCGACGTCGTGGGTGACCAGCAGGACGGCGGGCCGGTGCCGCCGGACGAGCGCGCCGATCAGGTCCTGCATCTGGAGCCGGGTCAGCGCGTCGAGCGCGGCGAACGGCTCGTCGAGCAGCAGCAGGCGCGGCTCGCGCACCAGCGCCCTGGCGAGCGCGACCCGCTGCGCCTCGCCGCCGGACAGTGTGGCGGGCCAGGACCTGGCGTGCCGTTCGAGCCCGACCTCGGCGAGCGCTTCGAGTCCCCGTCCGCGCGCGCCGCGCGGCTGGCCGATGACGACGTTCCCGAGCACCCGCTTGGACGGCACGAGGCGCGGTTCCTGGAACACGACGGTACGTTCCGGCGGGACCAGGACGGTGCCGCCGTCGGTGCGTTCCAGCCCGGCCAGGATCCGCAGCAGGGTGGTCTTCCCGGTGCCGCTCGCGCCGAGCAGCGCGACGAACTCGCCCTGCGGGACGTCGAGGTCGACGCCGTCGAGGACGGCCCGTCCGTCGAACACCCGCCGGACGCCGCGGACCTCCACCGCCCGGCTCATCGGACCGCCACCTGACGCCGCCACGGCATGATGAGCCGCTCGACCAGGCGGACCAGCAGGTCCGCGGTGAGGCCGAGCACCGCGTACAGGATGATGCAGACGACGAGGATGTCGGTGCGCACGTAGTTGAGCGCCTGGTTCATCAGGTGGCCGAGCCCCGCCGTCGCGTTGATCTCCTCGGCCGCGATCAGCGCGATCACGCTGATCGTCAGCGCCAGCCGGGCGCCCGCGAGGATCGAGGACAGCGCGCCCGGGAGGATCACCTCGAAGACCAGGCGCGGCCCGCTCAGCCCGAACGTCCGGGCCGCCTCGACGACCTTGCGGTCGACGTTGCGGACGCCGCTGTGCACGTTGACGTAGGTCGGGAACGACACGGCGACCGCGATCAGCAGGATCTTCGAGGACTCGTCGATGCCGAACCAGACGATGAACAGCGGCACCAGCGACAGGAACGGGACCGCCCGCAGCATCTGCACCGAGGAGTCGACGAGTTCCTCGCCGAGCCGGGTCAGCCCGCTGATCACCCCGAGCACCAGGCCCGCCGAGATGCCGAGGGAGAGGCCGAGCCCGGCCCGGGTCAGCGAGACGCGCAGCGCGTCCTGGAGCTGGCCGTCGCCCCACAGCTCACCGAACGCGCCGCCGACGTCGCCCGGCGAGGCGAGCACGTCGGGCCGGATCCAGCCGCGCGCGGACCCGGTCCACCAGAGGGCGAACAGGGCGATCGGCCCGAGGGTCCGCAGCGCCAGGGACAGGCCGGGACGCCTGGTGCGCGCCTTCGGCGGATCGGGGGCGACCAGGCCCGCGATCCCGGGCGCGGTCTTGGTCGTGGTCGTCGTCATGACAGTCCGACCAGCGTGTGCGCGCCCACGTCCACCGGCTGCTTGATGACCTTCTGGTCGGTGAAGAACCGAGAGACCTCCGCGAACCGCGCGACGTCGTCGGCGGTGACCGGCCTGACCGGTTCGGTGCCCTTGAGGAAGCCGAGCGTGACGTCCTTCAGCTTCCCGGTGACGGCCTGCGGCCCGGCCTCGGTGTTGACGTTCACGAACGGGGCCGGGTCGGCCTGCTGCTTGACGGACCCGTCGTGCAGGTAGTTCGTGAGGACCTTCACCACCTCGGGGTGCGCGCTGTGGAAGGCGTCGGCGACCACGTAGATCGTGTAGTTGTCGGAGTCGATCGCGGCGCCGTCGACCAGCAGTTTTCCGCCGGCGTTGGCGATCGCGGGCGCGGAGTAGCTGTTCCAGGTGGCCCAGGCGTCGACCTGTCCGGAGTTGAACGCGGCGGGGGAGTCGGTGGGCGGCAGGTAGACGCGCTTGACCTTGTCGACCGGCACGTTGTTCTTCTGCAGCGCCTTGAGCAGCAGGTACTCGCCCGTGCCGCCCTGGTTGACGGCGACGGAGCGCCCGGCGAGGTCCGCGACCGAGGTGATCGCGGAGTCCGCCTTGACGAGGATGCCCTCTCCGGCCGCGGGCGGCTGCACCGCGAAGATCTTGAAGGTGGGCTTGACGGCCAGCGCCCCGATCCCGGAGGTGATCGAGCCCGTCGCTATGTCGAGCGACCCCGCGTTGATCGCCTGCGCGGCCGGTGCGAACGGGCCGAACTCGCCGGCCCATTCCACCTTGGCGTTCACCTCGGCGAGCGCGGCGGCGAGCGTGCCGTCCTTCTTCCCGACGGCCAGCGGGCCGGTGTTGCCCGGGTCGGGGATGCGGATCGTGATGCTCCCCGACGACTGCGCGCCGTCGTCGGAGCCGCCGCCGCACGCGGTGAGGCCGAGCAGCGCGGTGAGTCCGGCCGCCAGCAGAACGAGGGGCTTCATGGGGTCTCCTTGTTGATCAGTTCACGTGCGGCGGTCAGGGGTGCCGGGTCGGCCCAGGCGTGGACGTCGACTGCTGTTTCGAGGAAGCCGTGCGCCCGCAGGAAGCGCTCCTGTTCGGCGAGCAGGCCGAGTCGTTCGTCCGAGAGGTCGGGGTGGAGGGGCTGGTGGACGTAGGCGCGGGCGACGGCGTCGCCGCCCGCGCCCGTCTCGGCGGACAGGATCCGGCGGAGCTCAGTGGGCTCACGCGCGGCCCAGTCGGCGGCGCGCAGCAGCACCGCGAGGAACCGGACGACGAGTTCGGGCCGCTCGTCCAGGAGGGTCTGGTGGACGGTGATCGGCCGCGGGGTGCCGTTGTTGATCCGGGCCCGGCGGTCCGGCAGCGCGTCGAGGTCGACGGCGACGTCGGCGTCGTGCCGGAGCGCCGCCTCGACGGCCAGCGCCCCCTTGACATAGACCGCGTCGACCTCGCCTTTCGCCAGGGCCGTCAGCTCGGCCTCCCACTGGGGCGCGTCCTTGGCGGCCTCGACCTCGACGAGCACGGCGTCGGCCAGGTCGCGGCCGTCGGCGCGGAGGGCCCCGGCGAAGCCGTGCAGCGCCATCGCCCGCCAGAAGTCGATGGAGATGTCGCGGCGGGGCACGGCGAGGCGCAGCCCGTCCAGGGACGTGACGGGCTCGCCGCGCCGGGTCAGGATCGCCTGGCGTTCCTCGATCCAGGTGAGCCCGAGCAGTCGCGTGCGCTCGCCGCGCGCCCTGGCCCACAGGGCGGGAACGTTGCCGCCCTCGCGGAAGAGCCCGGTGAGAGCGTGCGTGTAGTGGGTCTCGGCCTCGTCGGGGGAGACGCCGTCCTGGAGGGACCGGACGGCGATCCCGTCGGGGGCGAACTCGGCGGAGAGCCAGCCCAGGTCAGCGGCGATTCCCGTCGCGGTGGGGACCGGACAGCGGGTGAACCAGAGGATCGGTGGAGCCATGCCGAGAGATAATCACTACCATTCAGGTAGGACAAGTTTAGTCCCGCGATACGGGAAGGTGCACGATGACGCAGGGAACACAGTCCGTCGACCGGGCCCTGGCGGTGCTGCGCGCGTTCCGCGACAGCGGGCCGACGCTCGGCGTCTCGGACCTGGCGCGGCGCCTGGAACTGACGACCTCGACCGCGCACCGGCTGGCGCGTTCGCTGGCCACGGCGGGCTTCCTCGAACAGGACGCCGCGGGCGCCCGCTACCGGCTCGGCCCGTCGGTGGCCGAGCTGGGCCAGCTGAGCTTCCACCAGCGCGGACTGCACCGGGCCGGGCCGGAACTCGCCGCGCTCGCCAGGGCCACCTCGGCCACCGTCGACCTCGCCCTGCGCTCGGAACGGGAGGTGCTCATCCTGGTCGGCGACTCCGTCCGCCCGGACACCGGCCTCGGGCTGCGTCGGCCGCTGCACTCGACGGCGCTGGGCAAGGTCCTGCTGGCCTGGTCGCGCCCGAGCGACCTCACCGAACTGGGACCGCTGCCCGCGCTGACCGACCGCACGATCGTCGACCCCGCGGAACTCCGGGAGGAACTGGCCCAGGCCCGCGAGGACGGCTACGCCGTGAACGACGGCGAATCGCAGGCCGGCGTGCGAACCCTGGCCGTCCCCGTCCTGGACTGCCTCGGCCACGCCCGGTACGCCCTCGCCGTCCGCGCCACGCCCGCGGTCATCACCACCGCCCGGCTCGCCTGGTTCGTCACCCGCGCTCTGGCCTGCGCCCGTGCGCTTGAGGTACTGCTCCTTCCCCCGGAGGAACGCTGGATCGGCCACCCCGGCTGACGCGCTCAGAGTGGGGTGATGGTCAGCTCTCCACCACGTAGTACTCGTACCAGGGGCCGGATATGTGTTCGTAGTCCAGGCTCTCGAAGCCCTCGCCGAGGGGCGGGATGGTGCCGGGGCCGTCCGGCGCGTAGATGAATCCGGCGTGGGCGAAGATGAAACCCGTGCCGGCGACCTGGAGGAGGACCGCGGTGCCCTCCCGCATCGGCTCCTCGATCTTGTAGAGCCCGGCCCTGCCCGGCTCGCCGCTCTCGGCGATCCTGCGAAGGTCGTCGTCGATCGCGCTGAGCAGGACCCGTTCCGGCAGATCCGAGTCCGTCGTCGCGAAGCTCGCCGCCAGGATCAGCACGGGCAGGGCCAGCCAGATCGCCTGCGGCCCGGCGCGGAGCGCGCGCACGACCGTCACCGCGACCACCAGCGACACGCCCGCGAAGAGGGCCAGGACCAGCGCCAGGGTCAGCAGTCCGTCGGAGACGGTCGCCGACCGGTACAGCAGCGCGCCGCCGGCGACGAGTGAGGCCGCGCTCAGCACCGCGGCCTTACTGATCATCTTCATCCCCGCACCCTAGAGGTCCGGGGTGCCGGCTCAGAGGGTCATGGCCTACAAGTGGGTGCGGGTCCAGTCGGCGAAGGTGGTGACCGGGATGCCGAGCGCCTGGGCGAATTCGGGGCGGGCGGGCTGGAGGACGGCGTTGGTCCATGCGTGTCCGGCGCCCCAGGCGGGCATGCCCGCTGCGAGGGCCTCCTCAAGGGTCATGGACGGGGCGGAGACCGGCACGCCCCACGCCGTGGACAGGGTCCGCGCGATCTGGGTCAGGCTGAGCAGCTCGCCGGCCAGTTCCAGCTCCACCTCGTGGAAACGGTCGGGGTCGGCGATCGCGTGCGCGGCGGCCGCGCCGATGTCCTCGGTCGCCACCAGCGCCAGCCGGGTGTCCGGCTGCAGGACCGTCAGCAGGCCGCCGCGGGGTCCGTTGGGGGCGAGCTGGGGGAGGTTGTCCATGAAGAACGCGGGCTTGATGATCGTCCACCGCTCGAAGCCCGTGCTCCGCACCTTGTCGATGATCGCCTGCTTGGTGGTGAAGTAGCCCTCCATCGCGGCCCAGCGGCCTTCCGCCCAGCCGGGGGCCCGGGTGTGCTCGCCGACCCCGCTCGTCGAGGACTGCACGAAGTGCCGCACGCCGGCCGCCACCGCGGCGTCGGCGAGGTTGACGGCCTGCGCCAGCTCCGCCGCGTGGTCGACGCTGGTCTCGGTCATCGGCGGCATCTGCACCGAGAACACCGCGCGGACCCCCTCGACGGCCGCGTCCAGGGAGGCCCGGTCGGAAAGGTCGGCCTTCACCAGTTCCGCGCCCAGGGCCTCGACGGCCCGGGCCGGCGCGGAGTCCGGGTAACGGACGAGTGCGCGCACGGGCGTGCCGGCGGCCAGGAGCGCACGGGCGGTGGCGCCGCCTTGACGGCCGGTGGACCCCGTGACCAGGACGGGTGCGGTGGCAGTGGTCATGATTTCTTGCTCCTCATGGATGGGAAGCTAAACGGCGGGGCCCGCCGTTTAGCTTCCGCTACGATATGGCGGGGCCCGCCGTTTTGCAAGGAGAGCGAGATATGACCGGTCAGCGTTCGGACGCCCGCCGCAACCGCGAGCGGATCCTCGCCGCGGCCGAGGCCGAGGTGGCCGCGCACGGAGCCGATGCGTCCCTGGAGCAGATCGCCCGCGTCGTCGGCGTCGGTTCCGCCACCGTGCGCCGTCACTTCCCCACCCGCCGGGCCCTGCTCGACGCCGTCTTCCAGGAGCGGATCGGGAACCTGTGCGAGCGCGCCCGCCGCCTGGGCGAGGCCGGCGACAGCCGCGCCGCGCTCCTGGACTGGCTCCGTGACCTCGTCGCCTATTCCGTCTCGGCCCGCGGGCTCGCCGAGTTCCTCACCTATGAGCCCCCCACCGACGCGCCCGCGTCGCACTCCTGCGGCAACGCGCTCGAGGCGGCGGGCACGCCCTTGCTCCGGCAGGCGATCGCCGACGGAGCGGTCAAGCCGGACGTCACCTTCCACGACCTGCTCACCCTCGCCGTCGGCATCGCGCTGGCCACCGAACACCACGGGGACCCCGCCTCCCAGGCCGAGCGCCTGTTCCACCTCGCCGTCGAAGGAATCAGCCCCACCCCCGGACCGGCCGCGGTCTAAGATGTCGCGACATGGCGGAACTTGCTCAGGTCCTCGGGCGCTGGAGCGCGGCCGCCGACATCGCGGTCGCGGACGAGCCGACCGCCCGCCGCCTCGCGGACGTCTTCATCGAGCGGGGCTACACCCAGGTCCTGCTCGCCCCCTGCGCCTACCGCGGCCGCTGGGGCGACGAACAGGGCTGGCGCGTCCTGGCGTGGGACGACGGACCCTACCCCGATGACGACGTCGAGTGGTGGACGGCCGAGGAGCGCCGGTTCGTCGAGCGGTTGAAGGACGCCTATGGAGTCCGCCACCCGAGCCCGCCGGAACTCGGCTCACTCGACGGGTTGCTCGTCGACCGGACGACCGAGGAGGTGCGGGAGCTCCGCCTGGCGTCCTTCGCACACACTCCGCCCCGAGCCCGGAGCGCCGTGGTCGCCCGGCTGCTGGACCACGGACCCCCGTCTCCGTCGGGCGAGGGCGAGCCGATCGCGCTCACCGGACTGGACGACGTCGACTGGTCGGCCCTCGACCACGCCTACGGCTCCGCGGACGACACGCCCGAGATCCTCCGGGCGCTGGCCGCCAACGACGAGGGCTGGTCGGACGCCGCGTACGAGTACTTCAGCGCCATCGTGCACCAGGACACCGTGTACCCGGCGACGGGGCGCACCATCCCGTTCCTGGTGCAACTCGCGCTCTCGCCGAGTCTCCTGCCGGAACGCCGCCTCGAACTCCTTCGGGACCTTCTGTACATCGCCGCCCAGAACACCTGGGCGCTCTGCGAGGCCGACGGTAACGGCCCGGGGGCACTGACGACGCGTGCCGTCGCCGAGGCGGTCCCCGACCTGCTGACCCTGTGGGAGCGGGCGCCGCAGGCCCACAGGGCCCGGTTGCTCCTGCTGGCCACGCTCGACCCGTCGGCGGCGGTGCCGCACCTCGGGCGGTTCACCGAGTTCCGCGCCGAGCTGGACGGGCCGAGCCCCACCCTGGACCTCGCCCTGGCGCTCATCGCCCAGGACGAGCCCCGCGCCCAGGACCTCGCACTCCAGACCACCACCTGGGACGTCAGAACCCCGGCCTGCCTCGCCGAGGATCTTCCCCTCAGGGCGCGCCTGATCAACGTCCTCCTTCACCTCGCCGATGACGAACTGGGCTGAGTCTTCGAAGCACTAGGGAGTTCCCCAGACGAGGGTCTCCCAGGCGACGAACTCGTTCGCCTGGCGCTCTTTGCGCTGTTTCAGCAGGACCTTCCGCGTGTTCGGGAGCGCGACGGACTTGTGGTACTGGGTGTATCCGATCTCGAGCGCGCCGGGAAGCATGCGGTCCTGGAACGCGCGCCCACCGCAGAGCTGCCGTGGCGACGGCTTCACCGTGTAGCGGGCATGGAATTCCATCGCGGCGGTCAGTCGCTTCTTGAGCCAGGAGAACTGTGCCCGGTCGCCCTGGATGCGTGCCGTCACCGCGGTCTCCAGGGCCGAGTCGATGCCGTAGCTGGGATGCTTCAGATCCCGGCACGTCTCCTGGGTCTGCCCCGACATATAGGCGCCCCGGTACTTCTCGGGAGCCGGGCACTCGGAGGGCGTGAGCGCGCCGGGGACCAGGATCAGCTGGTCGTCGGGATCGCCGTCGGGAATCTCGGGGCACATGTACCAGGACCGGTTGAGGCCCCAGGAACCGTCCACCGGCGGCCAGGGGTAACCGCTGCCGTTGTCGTCGCCCACCAGGTAGAAGTAGGCGGGCACCCGGTCGTGGAGCAGTTTGATCGCCTTTTTGTAAAGGGCGTGATCGTTGAGATAGACGGCCATGCCGATCGTGGCGTCCGCGGAGGCCAGATCCCAGTTGCCGTTCATCCCCTTCTGCGTTCCGCTCTTGACGAAGGGCACGTAGGCGCGCCGCAGCATGGCGCCGAACCGGGAGGCGCCCTGCCACTTCTTCCCCTTCGGCTGCGAATACCGGATGATCTCGGCGGCCTTGGTGAAATTGATCCCCGTCCAGGCGGCCTGGAGCGGGGCGTCGGCGTCGTGCGGCCCGCCGTCGCCCACATGCGTCTGCACCTTCGCCGAATAGGCGTCCAGAATCCTTTCGGCGGCGCGCAGATAGGACTTGTTCCGGCTCAGGTACCAGATCAGCGCGTCACCGTAGGCGGCCAGCGAATCGTTCCGCTCGTTCTTGCAGCCCGCGTCGCCGGTCACCTCCCCGTTCGGCAGGCACAGGATCCGCTCGAACGGATGCGGGATCCGCCCCGGCTTCGTCAGCGGATCCTTGCGGAGCTTCGCATAGGCCGACTTGAAAGGTTCCTTCTTCAAGTTCTTGCGCACTTTGTCCAGACGCTGCCGGTTCACGCCCACCCCGGGATGCAGGAACTCGGCGGCCGCGGAGCCCGCGACGGGTTCGACCTGCGCCGACTCCGCTCGATACCGGGGCAGGAGCACCGCGACGAGCGCCACCAGGAGCGCACACCCTGTCACGGCCAGCACGCACGCGCGCCTGTTCATGGCGGTCCTCGGTGGGTCTAGGGGGGCTCGGAATCGGCAAGTTTACTCAGCGCACCCGGACGATCCAGGGCTTCGCCGACATACGTGCGGTCAACGCGGATCCGGTCTGGGAATTCGGACACCGGCGGCGCGGAGCCTGCTCTCGAAGAGCTCCGTCAGCCGCACCGCGGCCGGTGTCCGTGCTTCGCCGTGCCGGGCGATGAGCGTGTACCGGGTCGCGGCCTCGGTGCGGGCCTGGAGGCCGGTCACGGTCTTCAGCAGCGCGGGGTCGGCGAGGTAGCGGTCGGCCGCCGCGGTGGCGAGTTCGGCGAGCCGGGGGTCGTCAGGTTCCCAGGTCGCGGCCTCGGCGACGCGTCTGGCCAAGGCGACGAGCCGGGTGTCCTCGAGCGCGTGCTCGAACTGGGCGAGGTAGTCGTCGAAGCCTTCCGGGACCAGTGCCCTGGCCAGCACCCAGCCCTCCCTGGTGGCCGCCACCTCCGCCGCGGGGAAGCCCAGGCCGGGCATCCGCGCGAGCAGCGCGACGGCCCGGTCGGGCAGCAGCGCCCGGTCGCCGTCGGCGAGCCGGTGCAGCGTGTCGCGCCGCGCGATCAGCTCCTCGATCCGGGCGGTGAGCTGCCGTTCGACGTCCGCGAGGGCGGCGGCGAACGGCTCGGCCTCGGCGTCGAGCAGGGGCCTGATCCCGGCGAGCGGCACCCCGGCGGCGGCCAGCGTCCTGGCCTGCACCAGCCGCAGCAGATCGGCCGATCCGTACCGCCGGTACCCGGAGGCGTCGCGGTCCGGCTCCTCGACCAGGCCGAGCCTGTGGTAATGCCGCACCGTCTTCACCGTGACGCCGACGAACGCCGCCGCCTGCCCGATCGTGACCCCTTCCTGCATCCGCTCATCCTGCCTCGTGCCGGGCCCCGGCGGCTACTCGCCCGGCCCGTCGTGGAACACCTCGGCGACGAGTCTCCGCTGGGCGTCCTGGAACGCCGCGGCGATGGACAGCTCGGCGTCGTCCACGCAGTTCAGCGCCGCGGTCAGGGTCCTGCCGCCGCCGGGCGTGCCGTACATCAGCGCCGCGTGGCCCACCGCGGCGCCGTTGTGGGAGATCAGGGTGCCGCCGTCGTCCGTGGTCAGCACGAAAACGCCCAGGCCGTAGTCCATGTTCGGGATGCCCGTCGGGTGCGGGGCGCACATCTCGGCCAGCAGCGGCGCCGGCAGCAGCCTGCCGCCCAGCAGCGCGGCGAAGAACGTGTGGAGGTCCCGGGTGGTGGAGATCATGTCGCCGCCGCTGGAGATCCAGGACGGGTTCTGGCGGGTGATGTCGACCGTCCTCTGCTCGCCGGCGTCCTCGTACCGGTAGTAGGCGTGGGCGTGCGGCTCGGGGATCTCCGGGGAAGCGTCCGGCACGATGGTGCCCGTCAGCCCGAGCGGCTCCAGGATCAGCCGCCGCATCTCCGCGGCCAGCGGCCGGCCGGTGACCTCCTCGACCAGCAGCCTGGCCAGCACGTAGTTGGTGTTGGAGTAGCTCCAGCCCGTCCCCGGCTCGAACCGCGCCGGCTTCGACAACGCCAGCTCCACCAGGTCCTGCGGCCGGTGGACCTTGAACCGGTCACCGACCCACGCCCCGCCCGCGGCGCCGTAGGGGATCGGGATCCCCGGCACGATCGTCCCGTCGTCGTTGACCTCACCGGTGAAGTTGAACAACCCGCTGGTGTGCTGCAGCAGCATCCGCACCGTGACCCGCCCGTCCACCCCGAACTCGGGCAGGTACTCGCTTACCGGGACGTCCAGCCCGACCCTGCCCTCCGCCACCAGTCGCAGCACCAGCGTCGCGACGAACGTCTTGGTGTTGCTGCCGATCCGGACATGCCCGTCCGCCGACGGCGCCACGCCTACGCCCAGCTCCGCCGTCCCGGCCCCACCGACCCACTCACCCCGCTCATCGCACACCCGCACCGAAATCCCCATGAACCCGGCCTCGACGATCCCCTCCATCACCTTCCGCAACCCCGCACGCCCCCGCCCACCGCCCACGGCGACCTCGGAAACATCGACGCTCTTGCCCTGCTCGGAAACCTTCGTCATGGCGAACCCCTTTCGACCCTGTCCTGCGCGGCACCTTGCCGCTGCGCCGACCCTCCACCCTGACCAAGGGTCAACCTCAACAGTGACCTGCCTCACATCCGCACCGACTGAGCCGGTCTCGTCGTCGTTGGGGTGGGACCCCGGCACATCCTTGCTGCCCTGCGGGACGCTCAGCGGGCGGGGGACTCCGGGGACGGGAGACCCCAGGAAGCCAGAAGCCCGTTCAGGGCGCGTCGTTCGGTCGCGTGGGAGTGCGGGAAGGCGGGGCGGCGGCCTTCGCGTAGGGCGGTGAGGTGGGCGTCGGGGTCGAAGGGGGCGTCGTCGGGGAGGGTCGCCAGGCGGGTGTGGACGGAGGCGAGGAGCAGCGGGTCGAGGGGGATGGCGTGTGCCGCCAGGTCGGCGGCCAGGGTCGGGTGGGCGGTGCCGGCGGTCAGGTGGGCGACGGCCGGGGCGTGCCAGCGCGGGTCGGCCAACGCGGCCAGGACGGTGATCGCGGCGGGCTCTTGCGGGGCGAGGGCGGCGAGGGCATCGGCGGCGCCGGCGGCGGAGGCGCCCGCCGGGATCAGGGCGTGCACGGCGGCCAGGCGCAGTGCCGGGCGGGGGTCGGTGAGGGCGCTCGCGACGTTGCGGGCGAGACGTTCCCGGTGCGGGGAAGGCAGGCGGTCGGGGCCGTCCGCGTGGAAGGCGCCGTGGGCGGCGGCCAGGGCGGCTCGCCGGACGGGTGCCGAGGACGAGGCGAGCAGGGCCGCGACGATGTCGGGTACGGCCTCTTGGGGGATGTTCTCGACCAGGTCGTCGACCGGATCCCAGCCCCACGGGTAGCCGAGGTTCATCGGGACGTCGTCGACGTCGCCCCGGTCCAGCCACGGATCGCCGCCGGCGAAGCAGTCCTTCACCGCGGCGGCGGCCGGGTCGCCCGGCCAGGCGGGGCCCGGACCCGAGGCGAGGACGGTCCGCTCCTGGCACGCGAGGGCCGCCGCGAGCGCCGCGGCGCCCCGGATCGCCGGGCGCTCATCCCCCAGTGCCTCCCGGATCAGGTCGTCGCCCCGGGACAGGACGGCCTCGGCGATGAGGAGGTTCCCCACGGCCGTCGGATCGTCCTCGCCGCGCAGACGGGCGCGGAGCGCCGGGACGGACTCGTCCGCCCGTCCGGGGCACTTGGCCAGCGCGTAGGCGGCGAGGCCGCGCACGAGGGCCTCGGGATGGTCCAGCAGCGGCAGGATCCGGTCGGCGAGCCCGCTCACCGCCGCGCGGACCTCCGCGAGCGACGCGACGGACGGGTCCACGATGTCGGCCATGTCGCCCAGCAGCCACAGCACGCCAGAGGTCGGCTCGCGGCCGTCGAGCAGCGCCCCGAGGAACGGGACCGCCGGTCCGGTCGCCGAGCACACCGACCCCTGGTGCAGGATCGTCCCCCGCAACGCCCCGAGCGCCTCCCACCCGTCCTCACCCCCTTCGGCGACCCGCCGCAGCAGCCCCGGAACCTCGCCCGCAGGCCCGTAGGCCCCCTCCAGGTCCTCCCACGCGACCGCGTCCAGCCCGTTCAGCACGCCGGCTCCCTTCCCGCCCCCATGATCGCCCAGCCCGGCGACCTGCCGCCACCGGTCCCACCGGCCGGGCACGCGCTGGTCAGGACGGGGGCAGGACGCCGAGGAGGGTGCGGAGGGACGGTGCCCGGCCGGAGGCGACGTGGACGAAGGCCAGGGAGCCGGCCAGGTCGACGTTGCCCGTGCGGAGCGCCTCGTAGAGCTGTTCGTGCTCGGCGCACTGGAGGGTGAGGTCGCGGTCTCCGGTCATCCGGAACAGCCACTCCATCCGGCCGTCGAGCGGCTGCATGAGGTCGTGCAGGAGGAGGTGCCCGGAGGCCTTGACGATCTGCCGGTGGAAGGCGACGTTCGCGGCGGCGGCCGTGGCGTCGTCGCCGTCGGCCAGGGCGCGCCGGGCGCGCTGGATGCAGTCGGCCAGGGCCAGGACGTCGGGCGCCCCGGGATCGGCGGCGGCGCGCCGGGCGGCCAGCCGCGCGGCGAGGACCTCCAGGCTCTCGCGGACGTCGAACAGCTCGTCGATGTCGCGGAGCGTCGGCTGGGTGACCACGGCGCCGCGCCGGGGCAGCAGCTTGACGAACCCGTCGTTCTCCAGCAGGGGCAGGGCCTCGCGCAGGGGGACGCGGGAGACCTGCATGAGCTCGGCGAGCTCGCGTTCGATCAGCCGCTGCCCGGGGGCGAACCTGCCGTTGAGTATCTGCTCCCGCAACCAGGCGTAGACGCGCTCCGACAACGACTGGTCCCTGAGGTCATCGAGGACGGACAAGGGCTCTCCATTCTCACTTTGTAATACAAAACTAAACCAGCCCGATGCCCCTGAAGCTAGACGCCCTCCAAAACCCCAGGTCAGGAAACAGATTCGTTACAAGCGCGATACGGGATCGACCCGCGAGCTTGGAACTTTGTATACCAAGCTCGTTTCCAGCCCCCCTCGGGAGCACCACATGCACCGCTCTCTGCACGTCCTGCCCGTCGCGGCGCTCGCCCTCGCGCTCACCGCCTGCGGCGGCGGCTCAGCCCCCGCCTCCGCCCGCACGGACACCCTGATCGTCGGGACGTCCGCCAAGCCGCAGACCCTCGATCCGCTGCTCGCCTCCGACGTCCAGACGGACTTCACCGCCGCACCGGCCTACGACACGATCCTCGGCTACGACCGCGAGGACCGGCTCGTCCCGCTGTTGGCGACCGAGTGGAAGGTCTCCGCCGACGCCACCTCCATCGACCTGACCCTGCGCTCGGACGTGAAGTTCCACGACGGGAGCCCGCTCACCGCCGACGACGTCGTCTACACCCTGGACCGCACCGCCGAGCTCGGCCTCGGCACCGCCTCGCTCATCGCCGACTACGCCTCGGCCGAGGCCGCCGACGCCACGCACCTCACGATCAGGCTGAAGAAGCCGAACTCCTCGTTCGCCGGGGCGCTCAGCCGCGTCTACGTCCTGAACGCCAAGCTGGTCGAGGCCAACGCCGGCACCGACCACGGCCAGTCCTGGCTGGCCACCCACGAGGCCGGGTCGGGCGCGTACGCGATGTCGTCGTACGCGTCCGGTCAGCAGATCGAGTTCACGAAGTTCGACGGCTACTTCGACCCGTCCCGCGGCGACGCCGGCACCCTCGTCTACCGGTACATGGGCGAAAGCGCGACGATCCGGGACGAGCTGCGCAGCGGTTCCATCGACGTCGGCTACGGGATGAACCAGACCGACATCGCCACCTTCGAAGGCGCCCCGGGCTTCACCACCACGCCGGTGCCCAGCCCTCTCCAGCTGTACGTCTTCTTCGACAACTCCGAAGGCCCCACCGCCGACATCCGCGTCCGCAAGGCCATCCGCCTCGCCTACGACTACCAGGGCCACCTGGACGGCATCCTCAAGGGCTCCGGCGTCCTGGCCAACGGGCCCCTGGCCAAGACCGTCGCGTGCGGCCTGGAGCGGCCCGACTCCGTCCAGAACGTCGCCGAGGCCAAGAGCCTGCTCGCCGAAGCGGGCGTCAAGGACCTGTCCCTGACGCTGAGCTACCAGCCCGTCATCCCCGAGCACGCCGCGGCCGCCACCCTTTTGCAGTCGAACCTGCGCGACATCGGCATCGACCTGAAGCTCAAGTCCGTCACCTACCCCGAGTTCATCAAGTCGCTCTCGACCAAGGGCGAGGCGCCGCAGCTCGGCCTGATGTACGACTTCCCGCTCTACCCAGACCCGACGGCGATGCTCTACCGCGTCTACGAGTCCGGTTTCGTCGGCACCGGCTCCAACTACGGCTCCTACGCGAACCCGAAGGTCGACGCCCTACTCGACAAGGCGCTCAAGGAACCCGACCCGGAGAAGGCCTGCGCCATCGACAAGGACATCCAGGAGATCATCGACGACGACGCGGTGTCGGTGAACATCGCCTCGTCCCAGATCCGGTTCGTGCACCGCAGCGAGGTCGGCGGCATCGCCTACACCCCGACCCACATCCTCAACGACGCCGCCGCGTTCACCCTGGACTGAGCCGACATGAGCCGCTTCCTTCTCCGGCGGCTGCCCCAGACGGCCCTCTCCGTCTGGGGCATAGCCACCGTCATCTTCTTCCTCATGCAGGTGATCCCCGGCGATCCCGCCCGGATCGCCGCAGGCCGCACCGCCACGCCCGAGCAGGTCGAGGCGGCCCGGCAGCGGCTCGGCCTCGATCTGCCGATCCTGGAGCAGTACCTGGGCTACCTCGGCCGGCTCCTGCACGGCGACCTCGGCACCTCCGTCGTCACCTTCCAGCCGATCACCGCCGACCTGGCCGACGTCCTGCCGCCCACGCTCGAACTCGTCCTGCTCACCATGCTGGTGAACCTGTGCGTCGCGGTGCCGCTCGGCGTCGTCGCCGCGGTCCGGCAGGGCCGCGCCGCCGACACCGCGATCCGGGTCATCGTCGTGCTCGGCGGCGGCGTCCCCGTCTTCTGGCTCGGCCTCATGCTCCAGTACCTCGTCGGTACGCGGCTCGGGCTGCTGCCGATCTCCGGCCGCCTCGACTACGGGATGGACTCGCCCGTCGTCACCGGGTTCGCCACGGTCGACGCGCTGCTGGCCGGGAACACCGCGGGATTCGGCAACGCCGTCGCGCACCTGATCCTCCCGGCCATCGCCCTGTCCGCGCCGTTCCTGGCGACCGTCGCCCGCGGCGTCCGCTCGACCCTCATGGGCACACTGGCCTCCGACTACGTCGTGTTCGCCCGCGCCAAGGGCGGCTCGACCGCCCGCGTCGTCGTCCGGCACGCGCTGCGCTCGGCGCTCACCCCGACGCTGACGATCGTCGGCCTCCAGTTCGGGTGGATGCTCGGCGCCGCGCTCCTGGTGGAGTCGGTGTTCGGGCTGACGGGCCTCGGCACCTACCTGTCGACCGCCGTGACCTCCCAGGACACTTTCGCCGTCCTCGGCACCGTCCTGGTCATCGGCGTCGTGTTCGTCTTCGCCAACCTGCTGGTCGACCTCTGCCAGCTCTGGCTCGACCCCCGAGTGAGGGCCGACGCATGACCGTCATCGCCGCACTTCGCCCGCCCCGCCTACGGCGGCCCGCCCGGATGCCGCTCGTCGACGAGCTGACCTTCGCCCTGGTGCTGGTCTTCGCCGTGCTCGCCGTCATCGGGCCCTGGATCGCCCCTCACGACCCCTACCAGGTCGACATGGCGCGGACCCTCCAGCCGCCCGGCGGCGCGCACTGGCTCGGCACCGACTCCTCCGGCAGGGACGTCCTGTCCCGGCTGCTGGCCGGGACCCGCCTCACCCTCCTGTCGTCGCTGTCGGTGGTCGCGCTCGCCGCGGTCACCGGGACGGCCGTCGCCGCGGCCGCCGCGCTGGCCCCCCGCTGGCTGGACGCGGCCATCATGCGGGTCTGCGACGTGTTCCTGTCGCTGCCGAGCATGGTCCTCGCCCTCGGCATCGCCGCCGCCCTCGGCTCCGGGCTGCGCTCGACCGTCATCGCGATGGCCTCGGCGATGTGGCCCGCCTACGCTCGCCTCGTCCGCGGCGTCATGCGCCAGACCATGACCGCCACCCACGTCGACAGCGCCCGCGTCCTCGGCGTGTCACGGACCCGGCTGATGGCCAGGCACATCCTGCCCAACTCCCTGGACGACCTGTACGTGCAGGCCGCCCTCGGCGTCGCCACCGTGATCATGCTCATGTCCGGCCTCGCCTTCCTCGGCGTCGGACCGCCCCCGACCAGCCCCGACTGGGGCGCGATGATCGCCGACGGCCGGGCCGTCGTCACCACCGCCTGGTGGGTCGCCGCCGCCCCGGGCATGGCCATCACCCTCGCCGCCGTCGCGTTCGGCCTCGCCGGCGACGCGCTGCGCGTCCACCTCGACCCGACCCTGCGGGAGCGCCGATGACCCCCCTGCTCGACGTCGCGGGCCTCACCGTGAGCCTGCCGGACGGGACCCGCCTCGTCCACCGCCTCGACCTCGCGCTCCGCGCCGGCGAACGGGTCGCGCTCGTGGGCGAGTCCGGTTCGGGCAAGTCCGTCGCCGCCCGCGCCGTCATGCGCTTGGACGACGGGCTGCGGCTCGGCGGCAGCGTCCGCCTCGCCGGACGGGAGCTCCTCGGCCTCACCGAACGGCAGATGCAGGGCGTTCGCGGAGGCGGCATCTCCATGGTCATGCAGGATCCGCTGACCGCGCTCAACCCGGTGCTGCCCGTCGGCGTCCAGGTCGCCGAGCCGCTGCGGATCAGGGGGGTGCCCAAGCGGGCGGCCCGCCGTGAGGCGATCGAGATGCTCGACCGGCTCGGCGTGCCGCGCGCCGCGGAACGCGCCGACGCCTACCCGCACGAGTTCTCCGGCGGGATGCGCCAGCGCGTCGTCCTCGCCGCCGCCCTCATCGCCCAGCCGAGCGTCCTCATCGCCGACGAGCCGACGACCGCGCTCGACGTCCGCGTGCAGGAGCAGGTCCTCTCCCTCATCGAGGAGTTCTCCCGCGACCTGCGCCTGGCCGTCCTGCTCATCACCCACGACCTCGGCATCGTCGCGGGCTTCGCCGACCGCGTCGCGGTCATGTACGCGGGACGGCTCGTCGAGGTCGGCGACGTCGACGCCTTCTACGCGGGGCCCCGCCACCCCTACGGGCGGGCGCTGCTCGCCTCCGTGCCGCGCGTCGACCGGGACCCGGGCCGGCGGCTCGACGTGATCGGCGGCGTCCCCGCCACACCCAAGGCGCTGCCGTCAGGCTGCGCCTTCCACCCCCGGTGCCACCGCGCCGAGGCCGTCTGCGCAGAGCGGGTGCCGGAGCTGAAGGGACAGGTGGCATGTCACCTGGTGACGTCGTGAGCGGCCTGCTCGAGGTGACGGGCCTGACCAAGACCTTCGGCGGGACCCCCGCCGTCCAGGACGTGTCCTTCGCCCTGCGCGAGGGCGAGGTGCTCGGCCTGGTCGGCGAGTCGGGATCGGGCAAGTCCACCACCGTCCGGTGCGTCGTCGGGCTGACCGAGCCGGACGCGGGCCGCGTCGTCTACGACGGCGTCGACGTCCGCACCGCGCGCGGCGCGGAGATGCGGCGGTTCCGGCGGGAGGTCCAGATGGTCTTCCAGGACCCGTACAGCAGCCTCAGCCCCCGCATGACCGTCGAGGAGATCGTCGGCGAAGGGCTGCTGGTGCACCGGCTCGCCACCGGCCGCGCCGGCCGCCGTGATCGTGTCGTGGAGGTGCTGGAGCTGGTCGGCCTGTCCGCCGCCGACCTGCGCCGCCACCCCCGCTCGTTCTCCGGCGGGCAGCGCCAGCGGATCGCCATCGCCCGCGCGCTGGCCGTCGCACCCCGCGTCCTCATCTGCGACGAGCCCGTCTCGGCCCTCGACGTGTCGGTCCAGGCACAGGTGATCAACCTGCTCCAGGACATGCGCGAGCGGCTCGGCCTGTCGGTGCTGTTCATCGCGCACGACCTCGCCGTCGTCCGGCAGCTGTGCGAACGGCTCGTCGTCCTCGACCAGGGGCGCGTCGCCGAGACCGGCGACCGCGACCAGATCTACGGCGCGCCCGCCCACCCCTATACCCAGGCGCTGCTCGCCGCCATCCCGCTGCCCGACCCGGCGGCGGAACGCGCGCGACGGGCCGCCGGAAGGAGCAGCACATGACCGGGTTCCGGATCGGCCAGGACATCAAGCTGGAGGCGACCTACGGGCCGCCTCCGTGGAAGGACCTCTTCGACGCGCTGCGCCAGACCAAGGAGGCCGGGTTGGAGGGCGTCAACGTCCGCACCCTCTACGAGGTCTCGCCCACCCTCGACCGGGCCCTCCTCGCCGACGCCGCCGAGCTCGCCCGCGAGCTCGATCTGTACCTGGAGCTCGGCGTCGGCAAGGTCAACCCGTACATGACCGCCGAGTACCCCCATATCCGCGCGCTGGGGGAGGGCGGCTACCTGGAAGGGATGCGCCGCCTCGTCCTGGCCGCCGCCGAGATGGGCGTCACCGAGCTGTGGACCGCCACCGGCGGCTTCAAGCCCCGCTACCGCGGCCTGCACGCCACCGACCGGTTCCGCGCCGAGGCGCCCTGGCCCGACCAGCTCGCCGCCACCGCCGCGCTGCTGCACCGGCTCGCGCCCGTCCTGCGCGACACCGGTGTGCACCTCAACCTGGAGACGCACGAGGAGATCACCACGTTCGAGCTCGTCCGGCTCGTCGAGGACGTCGGGCCCGACGTCCTGGGGATCTGCTTCGACTCCGCGAACGTCGCGGTCCGCGGTGAGGACCCGATGGCCGCCGTCCGCCGCGTCGCCCCCTACGTCCGCTCCACCCAGCTGCGCGACGCCGCCCTGTGCTTCACCGCCGACGGCATCAGCCGCTTCCTCGCGCCCTGCGGTGAGGGCGTCATCGACTGGGCGCTCCTGCTCGGCGAACTCGCCGACCGCGCTCCCGTCCGCAACCTCACCATCGAGGCGATCGGCGGCCTGCGCGCCGAGATGACCCTCCACCCCTACGACGACGCCTGGCGGGCCGGCCACCCCGACCTGACCGTCGCCGAACTCGCCGGGCTCTTCCGCCTCACCCGCGTCTACGAGGCGTCCGGCCGTCCCGGCCTGGAAGAGCTGCGCCACGGGACGCAGCCGACCTTCGCCGGATTCACCGCGGCCTGCGCCGCCCATCTCCGCACCGTCCTGACCGAGAGGGAGACCCGCCCATGAGCATCGAAGACCTGAGCGCCGCCGTCACCTGCAGGGTGATCCTGCCCGGCGAGACCGGCTACGACCTGGAACGCCGCGTCTGGAACGCCGACGTCGACCGGAGGCCCGCCGCCATCGTCAAGTGCCGCGACGCCGACGACGTCTCCCAAGCCCTCACCTGGGCCGTCGGCCACGGCTTCGAGATCACCGTCCGCGGCGGCGGCCACAACCTGGCCGGCACCAGCGTCATCGACGGGGCCGTCCTGCTCGACACCGGGCCGATGAAGGACGTCCTGTTCGACACCGAGGCCGGGACCGTCACCGTCGGGGCGGGCTGCCGCTGGGGCGACGTCGACCGGCCCGCCGCCGACCTGGGCGTCGCCGTCCCCGCCGGGGTCGTCTCGCACACCGGCGTCGCCGGGCTGACCCTCGGCGGTGGCGCGGGCTACCTGTCCCGCATGTACGGGATGACCGTCGACCACCTGGTCGCCGCGACCGTCGTCGTCGCCGACGGGCGGATCCTGCGCGTCAGTGAGACCGAGCACCCCGACCTGTTCTGGGCGCTGCGCGGCGCGGGCCACAACTACGGCGTCGCCACCTCGTTCACCTTCCGGTACGTGCCCCTGCCCGGCGAGGCGACCGTCCGCATCGCCCTGTTCGCCACCGACGACCGCGCGAAGGTGCTCCGGTTCTTCCGCGACTGGTCCGTCACCGCTCCCGACAACGTCTCCACCTACGCGCGCCTCTACAAGTGCCCCGCCTACTGGTCGCAGGTGCCGACCGCGCACCGCGAGACCGAGATCCTGTCCGTCGCGACGGTCTTCTACGGCGACCCGGCCGAGGAGGAGGCCGTCACCGCGCCGATGTTCGCCCAGGCCGAGCCGGTCTACCGGAGCCTGCGGACGATCCCGCACGTGACCCTCCAGCACGCCACCGACGACGAGTTCCGCTACGGAGTCGGCCATTACTGGAAGCACGTCTTCCTGGAGGCGCTGTCCGACGACGTCATCGACCTGGCCATCGACTGGGCCGACCGCTACCCCGGCCGCTCGCTCCAGGCGCACGCGAACATCGCCCACCAGGTGATGTGCCCGTTCGAGGTCATCGGCGGCGGCGGCGCCATGGCCCGCCGCGACCGGGAGGCCACCGCCGCCGGCTCCCACTTCATGCCGTTCAGCGCCAACATCGGAGCCGACTTCGAGTTCGCCGAAGAGAAGCCCCCGCTCCTGGACTGGGCCCGGGGATTCGCCGACGCCCTCGCCCCCCACCAGGGCGGCACCTACGTCAACTTCGCCAGCGTCCAGGGCGACGCCGACGCCGCCCGCGCGGTCTACGGGGACAAGTACGACAGGCTCGTCGCGGTCAAGCGGGCCTACGACCCGCGCAACGTCTTCCACCGCGGCCTCGTCGACCTCGCGCCGGAGGGTGCCGCGTGAGGATCGGCACCGACACCAGCAAGTTCCCCGGCGCGGCCGAGAACGGCGCCGCGTGGACGCTGCGCGAGATCGCCGCGCTCGGCCTCGAAGGGGCGTTCTTCCGCTCGCCCTACGAGCTCAGCCCCACGCTGGACCCCGGCGAGATGCGGGACGCCGTCGCGCTCGGCCACGACCTCGGCCTGTACGTCGAGGTCGGCACCGCGAAGGTCAACCCGTTCGCCGCGCCCGAAGCGCCCCGCGTCCGCGACCTCGGCGACGGCGACTACCTGCGCGGCCTGGAACGCCTCATCCGCGCCTGCGCCGGGGCCGGCGTCACCGAACTGTGGACCGCGACCGCCAACTACCAGTTCCGGCTGCCCGGCCTGCGCGCCTGCGACCGGTTCCGCGACGACGTCGCCTGGGCCGGCCAGCTCGCCGCCACCGCCAAGGTCCTCGACCGGCTCGCGCCCCTGTTGCGCGACCTCGGCGTCCACCTCAACCTGGAGACCCACGAGGAGATCACCAGCTTCGAGGCGGTCCGGCTCGTCGAGGACGCGGGACCCGACGCCTTCGGCATCACCTTCGACACCGCCAACGTGTTCGTCCGCGCCGAGGACCCCGTCGCCGCCGCCGCGCGCGTCGGCCCCTACGTGCGGCAGAGCCACGTCCGCGACGTCGCCCCGATGTTCACCGACGACGGCGTCGGCAGGTTCCTCGCCCCCTGCGGGCAGGGCGTCATCGACTGGCCCGCCCTCCTCGCGCACCTGCCCGCCGAGGCGACCCTGTCGATCGAGGGCATCGTCGGCGGCCGCGCCGAGATGCCGCTGTTCCTGCACGACCCGCTCTGGCAGGAAGGCCACCCCGACCTGACCGTCGCCGAGCTCGCCGAGGTCCTGCGGCTCACCCGCGGCTACGAGGACCGCGCCGCCGCCGGGGAGGCCCCCGGGCTCGCCGCGCTGCGCGCGCCGTGCGGGCCCGGGGACTCCCTCGCCTTCATCACCCAGAGCGCCGCGCACCTGCGCGCCGTGCTGTCCACCCGATCGGCCGACCTGGAGGTCACCGTATGAGCACCTGGTTCCCCACCCTGTCCCTGGCCGAGCGCGACCGCCGCTGGGCGGCGCTGCGCGCGCTCATGGCCGACCACGGCCTCGACGCCCTCGTCGTCTTCGGCGGGCAGCGCGACCCGCTCGACCAGTACGTCGCGGGGGAGGCCGGCGGCACCGTCGTCCTCACCCCGCAGGACGACCCGGTCCACCTGCTCGGCAGGTTCCCGCTCCAGCGGTTCGACGAGCCCGGCCGGGACCGGCAGCGGTGGATCGCCGACTTCCGCGTCGGCGCGAAACTGCCCGACGTCCTGGCCGAACGCGGTGTCACCCGCGGCGCCGTCGGCGTCGTCGGGCTGAGCAGCCGCCAGGTCGGCATCTACGCCGGCAGCATCCCCCACTCGGTCTGGCAGGGCGTGCTCACCGCGCTGCCCGACGTCACCTGGGTCGACGTGTCGGCGGAGTTCGAGATCATCACGGTGGTCAAGAGCCCCGAGGAACGGGACATGATCCGCAAGTCCGCGCAACTCGGCGAGGACGCCTGCGCCGCCTACATCGCCGCGTGCAAGCCCGGAGCCCTGGAGAGCCTGCCCGTCGCGGGTGCCGTGGGCGCGATCCTCGCCGGGGGCGGCAGCCCCTTCCGCGGCCCGTACATCCTGGAGCGCAGCGGGCCGAGCCGGTTCGCCTGGGGCCAGCCGGAATGGATGACGATGGGCGGCGCGCCGCGCACGCTCCGGCGCGGTGACACCATCGCCTCGGAGATCTTCGCCTTCTACGGCGGATTCGAGACCCAGCAGCAGATCGACGTCAGCATCGGCGAACCCGCCAAGGAGTTCCGGCGGCTGGAGGAGATCGTCCTGGAGTCCCACCACGCCGGGCTCGGCGCGCTGCGCGCCGGCATGAGCTTCGCCGACCTGTGCGACATCATGCACGAGCCGCTCACCCGCGCGAAGGTCTGGAACACCGGGCCGCTCGTCCAGACCGTCTCCCCCGTCATCTTCAACGGCAAGACCCACGAGGGCACCGAACACGACCCGGGTCTCGCGCACCTGCCGTCCCTGCCCCCGGTCGTGGCCCGCGACGGCGACTTCACACTCGTGCCCGGCGTCGCGTTCGCGTTCGAGGCCAACGCCCTGTACGAGGGCAAGCGCGTCTGCCTGGGCGGCACCGTCCTGCTCACCGAGGACGGCTACGAGGAGCTCAACACCCTCCCGAACAGGCTCGTCGTCGTCGACGCCTGACCGCTTCGCACCCCGGCCTCCGGCTACGCCGGGGGCCGGGGGCTCAGTCCGCGTCCGGCGGCAGCACCCCGGCCAGCTCGGTCATCGCCTGCTCCCTGATCCGGGCCACGTGCGCCAGCGCCAGCGCCCCCGCGACCTCCACCTGGCCCTGCGCGATCGCCCGGAAGAGCCGGTCGTGCTCCTCGAACTCCTCTTCGGTCTGCTTGCCGGTCATCCGCGTCAGCCACTCGCGGCGTCCGCTCAGCGACCGCATCACCCGCTCCAGCAGCCGGTGTCCCGCCAGATCCAGCACCAGCCCGTGGAACGCGCTCGTCGCCCGCTCCGCGGCGGCCCGGTCGCCCGCCCGCGCCGCCTCACGTGCCGTGTCGATGCTCTCGGCGAGCGCGCGCAGCCCCTCGTCGGCGGGGTTCGCGGCCATCCTCTGGGCGGCCAGGCGCGTGGCGAGGACCTCCAGCGCCTCCCACACGTCGAACACCTCCGCCACGTCCCGGAGGGTCAGCTGGGTCACGACCGCGCCCCGGCGCGGCAGGAGGTCGATGAAACCGTCGGTCTCGAGCTGGGGCAGCGCCGTGCGCAGCGGCACCCGCGACACCTGGAGCGCCTCGGACAGCTCGCGCTCGATCAGGCGCTGACCCGGCCGCAGCTCCCCGGAGATGATCTGCTCGCGCAACCGCTGGTAGATCTGCTCGGGGAGCGACATGTCCGCCACCCCCGGCGGTCCGGCTCCGTCTGCCCTGGTCACCTGAGCCCGTTCCTGGTCGGCAGTGCCACGCCCGCAAGATTACCGGATCACCACAGCCCGGAACGGCCCCGCAGCCCCGCCGGTTCCGCGCCGCCGTCCACAGCCTGCGACCCTGCGGCCGGGAGAGGCCCGGGCCCGGACTTCCCAGGCCGAGGCCGTTCGGACGACGCGCACCCAGGCGCTCACGAACGACCCGCGATCGTCGGCGCGGTCCTCCGACAGTTTCGAGGTCGGCCACGAGGGCAAGGAAAGGCGAAGAGATCAATAAGTGCAGGTAAAGATCTTTGTTCGGGATGTCGGTGGCGGGCGGGGAGGGCGAGCATGGAGGTATGGAGCAGCGGTATCCGCTCGGGTCTCCGTGCTGGGTGGAGTTGAGCGCGGAGGACATCGATGAGGCTGCGCGATTTTACCGGGGGCTTTTCGGGTGGGAGGTCTCCCGGCTGGAGTCGGGCTACCCGGTCTTCACACTGGAGGGCGAGGCCGTGGCGGGGATCTGGCCTGAGCCGGTGTCCGGCGGGTCGGCGTCCTGGACGGTGTACTTCGCGGTCGAGGACATCCGGTCGCTGAACTCGCTCGTCGAGGACGCCGGGGGCAAGGTCGTGCTGGAGCCCGTTCCGTTGGAGGACCACGGCGTTCTCGGCGGCTACATCGATCGTGAGCGGGTCCACTTCATGGGCTGGGAGCCGCACGGCCGGTACGGGGCGGAGGTCTCCGGGCGGGACTGCACCTGGGGGTGGACCGAACTGGTCACCCGCGATGTCGAAGGCGCGAAGGACTTCTACCCCCGGGTCTTCGGCTGGGGCAGGGTGGGTGAAGGCGACCAGACCCTCTGGACCGTCGAGGGCCGGCCGGTCGCGAGCATGGCGCCCATTCCCCCGGACGTCCCCGGTGAGGGCTTGTCCGCCTGGATCGTCCAGTTCGCGGTCCCCGACTTGATGGAATGGGCACGCCGCGCCGAAGACCTGGGCGCCCACCGCATCGTCGAATTCGACGACCCCGTCCATGGTCCCGCCGTCGCGCTCACCGGTACCCAGAACGCGATCTTCGTGCTCATTCCCACCTCGAGCCTGGAGACCCGACGAAGGACTCCGTCCCCCGGCGCCCCGAAGGTCCTCAGCCGGAGCGGACGCATCATCCGCCCGCCTGCCTGACGGGGAACGTGGTCCCGTCGGATCAGCGCAGGTCATGGGACCCGGGCGTCGGCCCGACGAGGCCGCCCGACCTGCCGCCTGGGGCTATGCTTCGGGCGGTGAGCTACGACGATCTTGACGGGTTCGAGGACCTGAACGCGGCAGCCCTGCCGGCGCGGCAGCAGCGGATCCTGGTCGTGATCCGGGACTGGGTGACCCGGCACGGTTACGCGCCGAGCACCCGGCAGATCGGCGACGCGGTGGGGCTGCGGTCCTCGTCGTCGGTGTCGAAGCATCTCGTGAGCCTGGAGGAGAAGGGCTTCCTGCGGCGCGGCACGGCCGTGGCGCGCCCGATCGACGTGCGGGCGTTCCTGCCCGGGGCCCGCGCCGCGGGGCCGGGGGACGACGCGGTGGCCGTGCCGGTGGTCGGCGACATCGCGGCGGGCGTCCCCATCACGGCCGACGAGCACGTCGAGGACGCCCTGCGGCTGCCCCGCGGACTCACCGGCCGCGGCACGGTGTTCGCCCTGCGCGTGCGCGGCGACTCGATGATCGACGCGGCCATCTGCGACGGCGACATGGTCGTCGTCCGCCAGCAGCAGGAGGCCCACTCGGGCCAGATCGTCGCCGCCATGATCGACGGCGAGGCCACCGTCAAGGTCTACCGCCGCCGCGACGGCCATGTCCTCCTCGAACCCCGCAACCCAGCCTACGACCCGATCGACGGCGACAACGCCTCCATCCTCGGCATCGTCGTCTCCGTCCTCCGCACGGTCTGAGAACACGGGCCCTTCTCGCCCTCGCACCGCGGGCACATCTCCGTAAGAGTTCTCCCGTTCGCCGTGGACTTCGATCGGAGCGCGGCCAAAGCTCTCAGAGATGACTTGTCCCGCGCTCATGTCGAACGTGGGCCGAGGAGCCATGGTCGGCGTCAGTGGATCGGGTCATCCGGGATGAATCCATCGACGACTTTGAAGGTCGCGTCCTTGCGGCTCAGCTCGTCGTTGACGGGATCGAGGAAGAGGTGGAAATCCCTGTGCCGGAGGAACCGGTCGGGAAAATTGAATGAGCGGAACGACGCGCTGGCTGGATCGGCCAGTCCGGGCACCATTTCGAACGTGGCGTCCTTCCGCATGAGCTTCATCTCGTCAGTCTCCGGAGGGGGAACGCCGAGGGCGCCCACCGGGCCCTCGTGGAGTCTGATGCGGAACCCCTGGTGGCGCAGGTAGTGGATGGGGAAGTTGCGGGATTGGATGGAGATGAGATCCGGGTCGGCGAGACCGCGCACGATGGCGAAGGTCGCGTCATGGCGGTCGAGTTCGCTGGCGATGGGTGTCAGTTCCCCTTGGAAATTTGCGTGCCGAATGAACCTGTCCGGAAAGTTGAAGGACTGAAAGGATGTTCCCATGCCGCACCCCCCGATCTCTTTAGAGCTTGCACGAAGCGACGCATGCACTACATTCTTATTTCTACCCTCAGGTCGGATGCCCATCCCTCTCCGGTCTCGCGAAGGCGTCCGCGCAGAACTTCACCATGGTCTGCCGAAGCCTGGCTTCCCACGTTGACACCGTCCCCAGCGGGGGAAGGCAGGTGGGAAGGGCCGGGCCTTCGTGGGGGGGGCGATGGTGGAGATCGGGATGCGCCGGGTCTACGAGGATCTGAGCGGGGTGCGGGGTACTCGGGTGCTGGTGGACCGGCTCTGGCCGCGGGGGGTCGCCAAGGCGGAGGCGCCTTGGGACGAGTGGTTGAAGGACGTCGCGCCTTCCAACGAGCTGCGGCGGTGGTACGGCCACGCGCCTGAGCGCGAAGAGGAGTTCGGACGGCGCTACCTGGCGGAGCTGGACTGCCCGGCCCGGGGCGGCGCGGTGGCTCGGCTGCGTGAGCTCACGCGGTCCGGACCGGTGGTGCTGCTGACCTCGACGAAGGAGATCGAGCACAGCCACCTGCCCGTCTTGGCCGGCTTCCTCAGCCGAAACCCCTGACGGAGCCGAACCCTACGGCGGGACGACCTGAACGGTGGAGCCCCGCGCGGGGTCTCCGCTGGCTGGTTGATTTTGCTTGATTGTGCTAGAAAGTGCTCATATTCGAGCACGGAGGTTGATGTGGTGTTTCACGTTGAGGCGGAGATCAGGTCGCAGCCGGAGTGCTGGCGGCGGGTGGGCGAGGTCGGGGCCGGGGGGCTGCCGGAGCCGGGGGAGCGGGTCGCCGTGGTGGGGTGCGGGACCTCGTGGTTCGTCGGGCAGGCGTATGCCGCGCTGCGGGAGGCGGCGGGGCAGGGGGAGACGGACGCGTTCGCCGGGTCGGAGTTTCCGGTGGGGCGGCGGTACGACCGGGTCGTCGCGCTGACGCGGTCGGGGACCACGACCGAGGTCCTTGACGTGCTCGCGCGGGTGGAGGCGCCCACGGTCGCCGTCACCGCGGATCCGGAGACGCCGATCATGGGGGCGGCCGACCAGGTCGTCGTGCTGGACTTCGCCGATGAGCGGTCGGTGGTGCAGACGCGGTTCGCGACGACCGCGCTGGCGCTGTTCCGGGCGAGCCTGGGCGAGGATCTGACGGCCGCGATCGCGGACGCCGAGGAGGCGCTGGCCGTCGAGATCCCCGCGCTGGACCGGACCCAGTTCACGTTCCTCGGCCGGGGCTGGACGAACGGGCTGGCGGCCGAGGCGGCGCTGAAGATGCGCGAGGCGTCGCTGAGCTGGACCGAGGCGTACCCGGCGGCCGAGTTCCGGCATGGGCCGATCGCGATCACCGACGAGCGGTCGGCCGTGTGGTCGCTGGGCCCCGGGCCGGACGGCCTGCGGGAGCAGGTCGAGGCGACCGGCGGCCGGTGGGTCGAGCACGACCGCGATCCGATGGCCGACCTGGTGCTGGTGCACCGGCTCGCGGTCGCGCTGGCCGAGGGCCGCGGTCTCGACCCCGACGCGCCCCGGCATCTGACCCGCTCGGTGATCCTCAGGTGATCCTGACCGTCACGCTGAACGCCGCGCTCGACGTCACCTATCCCGTCGACCGGCTGGTGCCCGGGGCCGTGCACCGGGTCGGGCCTCCCCGGAGGCGCGCGGGCGGCAAGGGCGTCAACGTCGCGCGCGTCCTGGCCGCGCTGGGCGAGGAGGTGCTGGCCACCGGCTTCGCGGGCGGCGCGACGGGCGCGGCGTTCCTGGCCGATCTGCCCGTGCCGTCCGCGTTCGTGCAGATCGGCGGCGAGACCCGGTGCACGCTGACCGTCCTCGACGCCGAAGCCACCCTCTTCAACGAGCCGGGCCCCCTCGTCACCGAGCCCGAGTGGCAGGCGTTCCTCACGCGCTTCCGCACGCTGCGCGCCGACGTCGTCGTCCTGTCCGGCTCGCTTCCGCCCGGCCTGCCCGACGACGCCTACGCCCGCCTCATCGAGGCCGCCGACGCCCCCGTCATCCTGGACGCCGACGGCCCCGCCCTGCTGCACGGCCTCCCGGCCCGGCCCGCCCTGGTCAAGCCGAACGCGCAGGAGCTGCGCGCCACCGGCCGCACCCCCGCCCAGCTCCGCGC
Organism: Actinocorallia herbida; assembly: GCF_003751225.1. Classification (NCBI taxonomy): domain Bacteria; kingdom Bacillati; phylum Actinomycetota; class Actinomycetes; order Streptosporangiales; family Thermomonosporaceae; genus Actinocorallia; species Actinocorallia herbida. The sequence goes on along the minus strand of NZ_RJKE01000001.1, from coordinate 4,904,704 downwards.
GCTCGGCGCCCAGGCGGTGGCCGTGTCCGACGGGCCGCGCGGCCTGGCGGTCCATCTCGCCGACGGCGGCTGGCGCGCGACCCCGCCCGAGACGCACGGCAACCCGACCGGCGCGGGCGACGCCGCCGTCGCCGCGTTCGCCCGCGGCCTGCGCCGCGGCACCCCCTGGCCCGAGCTCGTCGCCGACGCCGTGGCGCTGTCGGCCGCCGCGGTGGCCGCGCCCGTCGCGGGCGACTTCGACGCCGACCGGTACACGGCCGCCGAGATCCGGCCGACCCCCCTCCCGAAGGAGCACGAATGATCGCGGCGTTCAACGCCATCCAACTGGAGCACGCCGAGGCGATCGTCCAGGGCGCGGAGGCCGCGGGCAGCCCTGTGGTGCTCCAGCTCAGCGAGAACGCGGTGCGCTACCACGGCGCGCTCGCCCCGCTCGGCCGCGCCCTGCTGACGCTCGCCGACGCCGCCCGCGTCGAGGTGACCGTCCATCTCGACCACGCGACGGACGAGGCGCTCGTCCGCGAGGCGGTCGCGCTCGGGTTCGGCTCGGTGATGTTCGACGCCTCCGCGCTGCCGCACGCCGAGAACGTCGCCCGCACCGCCGCGATCGTGCGCGAATGCCACGCTTCGGGCGTCCGGGTGGAGGCCGAACTCGGCGAGGTGGGCGGCAAGGACGGCGTGCACGCGCCCGGTGTCCGCACCGATCCCGTGGAGGCCGCCGAATACGTCGCGGCCACGGGCGTGGACGCGCTGGCCGTGGCCGTGGGCTCCTCCCACGCGATGCTCACCCGCGACGCCGAACTCGACTTCGCCCTCATCGCGAAGCTGCACACGGCGGTCCCGGTGCCGCTGGTCCTGCACGGCTCCTCGGGCGTGCCCGACGCGGACCTCGCGGAGGCCGTCCGCCGCGGCATGCACAAGATCAACATCGCCACGCAGCTCAACAAGGTGTTCACCGCGGCCGTCCGGGCGCGGCTCGCGGCGGCCCCTGACCTGGTGGACACCCGCAAGTACCTCGGCGCGGGCCGGGACGCCGTCGCCGCCGAGGTCACCCGCCTCATCCACGTCCTGGAGGCCCGATGATCCGCGTCGCCTTCGTCGGCGCCGGGTCGGTGGTGTTCACCCGGCAGCTGATCCACGACCTGCTGTCCTTCCCCGAACTCGACGGCCTCCACCTGGCCCTGCACGACATCGATCCCGAGCGCCTCGCCGTCGCCGAGTCCCTGGCCCGGCTGACCGCCGAGCGGCTCGGCGCGCGCCCGGTCGTCACCGCGCACCCGGACCGAAGGGCCGCGCTGGAGGGCGCCGACTTCGTCGTGAACCTGGTCGCGGTCGGCGGGCACGCGGCCACCCTGACCGACCTCGACGTCCCGCGGGCCCACGGTCTGCGCCAGACCATCGGCGACACCCTCGGCGTCGGCGGCGTCTTTCGCGCGCTGCGCACGTTCCCGCTGCTGGACGGCCTGGCCGCCGACGTCAGGGCGGTCTGCCCGCGCGCGTGGCTGCTGAACTACACCAACCCGATGGCCATGAACCTCCAGTACCTGGCCGCGGTCGCGCCGGACGTGCGGGCCGTCGGCCTGTGCCACTCGGTGTACTGGACGGTGCGGGGCCTGTGCGACCTCGTCGGCGTGCCGCACGAGGAGGTGGACTTCGTGTCGGCGGGCGTCAACCACCAGGCCTGGATCCTGCGCTGGGAACGGGAAGGCCGCTCGCTCTACCCCCTGCTGGACGCCGCGATCGAGGCCGATCCGCAGCTCGCCCGAAGGGTCAGGGTGGACATGTACCGGCGGTTGGGCTTCTATCCGACGGAGACGTCCGAGCACTCCGCCGAGTACGTCCCCTGGTACCTGCGTCATGCCGGAGAGATCGAGAGGTTGCGCATTCCGGTGCGCGATTATGCGCGGATCTCGGCGGAGAACCTCGCCGAGTACGAGCGCGTGCGCGATCGGCTGGCGGCGGGGGAGGACCCGGGCCCGGGGGAGCAGGAGGGCGCGGTGGAGTACGCGCCGCAGATCGTGCACTCGCTCGTCACGGGCACCCCCCGCGTCCTCCAGGTGACCACCGCCAACACCGGCCTGATCGCCGATCTGCCCGACGGCGCGGCCGTGGAGGTGCCCGCGACCGCCGACCGCACGGGCGTCCGCCCGCACCACGTGGGCGCGCTGCCGCCGCAGCTCGCCGCGCTCAACCGGAGCTTCCTCGGCGTGGTGGACCTGGTGGTCCAGGCCGCCGTGAAGGGCGATCGCGACCACGTCCGGCACGCGCTCCTGTGCGATCCGGCCACGGCGGCCGCGCTCACCGTCGAGGAGATCACCGCCCTGTGCGACGCGATGCTGGGCGCCCACCGCGACCTGCTGCCGGAGGCCCTGCGATGAGGGATCTCGTGGTGGTCGGCGACACCAATCCCGACGTTCTGCTGTTCGGCGCGCCCGAGACACCCCCCTTCGGGCAGGCCGAGACGCTCGTGTCCGACGGCGTCCTCGCGCTCGGCGGCTCGGCGGCGATCGTCGCGCACGGCGCGGCCCGGCTGGGCCTGGACACCGCGCTGGTCTCGATGGTCGGCCGCGACGCCGCGGGCGACTTCGTCCTCGACGTCCTGCGCGCGGCGGGGGTGGACGTCTCCGGCGTGGTCCGGCATCCCGAGCTGCCGACCGCGCTCACCGTCTGCCTGAACCGGCCGGACGGCGACCGGGCCATCCTCACCGCGCCCGGCTGCCTGCCGCACTTCACCGCGGCGGAACTCCCCGAGGCGCGCCACGCGCACGCCGCGTCGTACTTCCTCCAGCCCGTGCTGGACGTCGTGGGCCTGTTCCGCCGCTTCCCCGGCAGCACCTCCCTGGACACCAACCACGACCCCTCCGGCCGCTGGGAGCTCGCCGAGGGCCTGCCCGACGTCGTCGACGTCCTCCTGCCGAACGAGGCGGAAGCGGCGTCGCTGCCGCGCTTCCCCGGCACGACCGTGGTGAAGCGCGGCGCCCGGGGCGCGCTCGCCCTGCCCTCCGGAACCTCGGTGCCGTCGCCCCCGGTCACCCCGGTCGACACCGTGGGCGCGGGCGACAGCTTCGACGCCGGCTTCCTCGCCGGCTGGCTGGACACGGGCGACCTGGAGTACGCGATGCGCCTCGGCTGCGCCTGCGGCGCCCTGTCCACCCGGGCGCCGGGCGGGACCGCCGCGCAGCCGACGCGAGCGGAGGTGGATTCCCTGATACGCGCATGATGTGTCGTCATTCGATCAGGTCGGCCGTTCTATAGTGAGCGAATGCGTCAAGAACGGCTCGCTTTCATCCTCGATCGGCTCGCCGCGCACGGCTCGGTGACCGTCACCGGCCTGTGCACGGAGCTGGGGGCGTCCCCCGCGTCGATCCGGCGCGACCTCCAGACCCTGGAGGACCAGCAGCTGCTCAAGCGCACGCACGGCGGCGCCGTGGGCGCGGGCGTCACCTATGAGCTGCCGGTCCGCTACCGTGCGGGCCGCCACGACGAGGAGAAGGCCAGGATCGCCGCCGCCGCGGTCGCGCTGGTCACCGACGAGGTGCACACCATCGGGCTGAACGGCGGCACCACCACCACCGAGCTGGCCCGCCGCCTCGCCGCGCTCGGCAGGCCGCTCACGGTCGTCACCAACGCCCTGAACATCGCCGGCGACCTCGCCGTGCGGCCGTCGATCGAGCTCGTGGTGACGGGCGGCCGAGTACGCCCGGAGTCCTACGAGCTCGTCGGCCCGATCGCCGACCGCGCCCTGTCGGGCATCAGCCTGGACGTCGCGTTCCTCGGCGTGGACGGCGTCGACGCCATCGTCGGCATCACCACTCACGACGAGGTCGAGGCCCAGACCGACCACCACCTGATCGCCGCCGCCCGCCGCGTCGTCGTCCTCGCCGACGGCTCCAAGATCAAGGTCCGCGCGTTCTCCCGCATCGCCGAGACCGCCGAACTCCACATCCTGGTCACCGACGCGACCGCCGACCCCGCCGAACTGGACCGCCTCCGTGCCGCCGGCGTCCAGGTCCACGTCGCCTGACAGGCCGCCCCCGACCCGCCCGTCCGCTCCCGAACACGGCCCCGGCCCCCGAAGGAGCCGTGGGCGATGGTGGTGACCGTGGGTCGTGTTCCCGCAGGTCGCGCTTCGCGGAACTCCTCGACGGATGCCGGAGCCGGACGCGTAGGAGTCACCGGAGACGAAGTCACGAGATCAACGCAGGTCGAGGACACGGCTCGTCTCACCGGAGCTGTTCCAGCGCGGCGAGTACCGTCGCCGGCCGTGTGCCGAGGGGGCCGTCGAGTTCCAGGATGGGCAGGTCCGCCCAGACGTCGAACGGGTCGGCGCTGATCAGGTCCAGCAGCGCCTCGTTCATCCGGGAGCGGAGCGCGGGCATCTCCGGCGGCGGCAGGGTCCGTTCCGTTTCGGGGGTGATCACCGTGATGACGAGCAGATCAAGGCTCATGAGAGCCGTGCGGAGCGCTTCGCCGCCGACTCCGTTCACGGGATCCGCGCCGATCGCCGCCATATAGGCCAGGTAGTCCACCGGTGTCCGGTCGAACACGATCCCGTCCTCCGGTGAAGCCAGGCTCCGCACCGAGCACTCCAGCAGCGCCCGGTAGTCCTCCAGCGAGGGCGGAAACCCGAAGTCGTACCCTTCTTCCTCGAGCAGGTAGTAGGGCTCCTCCGCCATCACATGACGGGGCAGCCGCTCGCAGAGCCCCTCGGCCAACGTCGTCTTCCCGGTTCCATGCGTCCCAGAAATCCCGACTCTCATTTTTCCGCTCCGTTTCCGTTCCCACTGGAACGGCGATCTTAGGGCCGGCACGGAGCCGCTGAGCCCGCCTCGTCATCGCCGAGTCCGCTGGGCCGGTCGGGGTCGTCGGCGGGATCGGCCGCAACGGCCTGCCGGTGGACGTCGACCGAATCGTTCAGGTCGGTCAGCGCCCCCGACCGCTCGAACCCGATCCGCACCGTGCTTCCCGGATCGCTGAGGCCGCCGGGGCGGAGGTCCGCGACCACGGGGGTGCCGCGGATGTGTGGAGAGGGAGTCCGGCGCCCGCTCAGGCGGGGCGGGTGGTGAGGTGGTGGAGGGCGGTCTGGGCGGGGCGGGGCGGGTCCGGGTGGGTTTGCCGCCGGGATGGGCGTGGAGGCCGGCGTGGCCGATGAGGAGGGCGGTGAGGGCGCGGAGGGCGGCCCGGCCACGGGCGCGGAGGCGGGGTCGGGTGGGTGGTGCAGGCGCCGCAGCCGAGACGTCCGGTGGGGGCGTCGCCCACGGCAGCCGGACGGCCAGGTCGTCGCCGAGCCGCCACCTCTGACCATCCGAGCCCCGCGCCCCGAACCGCACCGGACGGTCGGCCGGCTCGGGACACTGCTCCCGCACCGGCTCCCGCACCGGCTCCGCGGTGATCTCCACTCCGCCTTGCGTCATGGCGGGCGACCGTGGACGCCTCCCGGAGGGCCCCGCAAGATCGCGGACCCGCCGGACGGCGGAGCCGCCCCGGTGCCCCTGACGCCGCCGCGATCCGGGCGCGTACCGTGTCGGTACCGCGACGGCGTCCGGGTGAATTCGGCGGATAAATATGATGCGCTCTTGACAAATTTCCGCTGTGCCACATCATTATTGTCCGTTGGGTGTGTCGTGGGACACGGCGCACGGCCACCGAGAAGGAGTGGGCGCATGCAGGTGGCGGGAACGCGGTTCGGTTCCGGGGTGAAGCGGCGGGTCGGCCGGGTGGCGGAGAAGGGCAGGGCGCGGGACGACCGGCGCGTCGGGTGGCTGTTCCTGGCGCCGGTGATCCTCGGGTTCCTCGTGTTCTACGCCTATCCGACGGTACGCGGTGTCTGGTACTCGCTCACCGACTACAGCCTGCTCAACGACCCGTCCTACGTGGGCGCCGACAACTACGAGCACCTCATCGACGACGCGCAGTTCTGGAACGCGCTGAAGGTGACCGGCTACTACGTCGTGGTCAACATCGCCTCGCAGACCGTGCTGGCGCTCGGGCTGGCGACGCTGATGCACCGGCTGACGCGGTCGGTCGTGCTGCGGGCCGGGCTGCTGGTGCCCTGGCTCGTGCCGAACGTGACGGTCGGCCTGCTGTGGGCGTGGCTGCTGGACCCCGACCTCGGATTCGTCAACCACCTGCTCGGGTCGGCGGGCCTGGACACGACGCTGTCCTTCAACTCGCCCGCGTGGGCGATGCCGCTGGTCGCGCTGGTCAACAGCTGGGCCTACACCGGGTACACCTCGCTGCTGCTCTACGCCGGGATGCTCCAGATCCCCGAGCACCTGTACGAGAGCGCGTCGATCGACGGCGCGGGCGAGCTGCGCAAGTTCCGGTCGATCACGCTGCCGCTGCTGCGGCCGATCCTCGCGCTGGTGCTGGTGGTCTCGATGATCGGCTCGTTCCAGATCTTCGACACCGTCGCGGTCGTCTACGGCGGCAAGGCGCCGATCCCCGAGACCCGCGTCATCTACTACTACATCTACCAACAGGCGTTCACCTACTTCCACATGGGCTACGCCGCGGCTGTGGCGATGGTCCTCGTGGTCATCCTCGGCCTGCTGACGGCCTTGCAGATGCGGATGCTGCGCGCGTCCCGCTCGGACCTGGGCTAAAGGAGCCGCTCGATGTTCTCCGGATTGAAGATCGGCCGGCGGGCGGCCTGGGCCGTCCTCTTCGTCGCCGTCGTGCTGACCCTGTTCCCGTTCTACTGGATGGTCCGCACCGCGCTCACGCCGGCCGCCGACCTGTACCGCGACGCGACCGCGCTGTGGCCGCAGCACCCCACGCTGATCAACTTCAAGCGCGTGCTCGGCCTGGTCGACCTCGAGCAGGTACGGGAGGCGGGCGGCTCCGGCGCGGAGATCAACTTCCTGCGGTACACGCTGAACTCGATCGTCTACAGCGGCCTGATCGCGATCGTGCAGACCTTCTGCTGCGCGATGGCCGGCTACGCCTTCGCCCGGCTGCGCTTCCCCGGGCGGGATCTGATGTTCGGCGTCATCATCGCGGCCCTCATGGTGCCGCCGATCTTCACGCTGCTGCCGAACTTCGTCCTGGCCAAGCAGCTCGGCCTGCTGAACTCCCTGCCGGGCATGGTGCTCCCCAGCCTGCTGATGACGCCGTTCGCGGTGTTCTTCCTCCGCCAGTTCTTCCTGTCGATCCCCAAGGAGGTCGAGGAGGCCGCGGTCATCGAGGGCGTCGGCCCGTGGCAGATGTTCTGGCGGATCGTCCTGCCGATGAGCCGCGGCCCCCTGATCACCATCGGCCTGACCACGGTGGTCTGGAGCTGGAAGGACTACCTCTGGCCGCTGCTGGTGGGCAAGGAGGAGAGCACCCGGGTCCTCACCGTCGGCCTCGGCGTGTTCCTCCAGCAGTCCCCGAACACCGCCCCGGACTGGACGGGCCTCATGGCCGGCTCCGTCATCTCCATCATCCCGGTGCTCATCCTGCTGCTCTTCCTGGGCAAGCGCCTGGTCCAGTCCCTGAACTTCTCCGGCAGTAAGTGAGCCAAGCCCATCGGAACGGTTCGGTCCCGCACCGGGAAAAGGGCACCTGGTCTGCGCGGATCACCTGCGGTCACTTTTCGGGTGCATGAGGTTCCGTGAATTCTGGGGTTGACTGCGAAAAACGTTTCTTGCACAGTGAAACGGTTCTGTCTTCTGGCGGAAGGATCCTTTTGTTCTCCTTCGTTTCGGCGCGCCCGCTGCGCCGGGCTGCGCTCGTCGCCGGTGCGGCCTCCTGCGCGGCGGTCGTACTCTCGGCACCGGCGTCGGCCGCTCCGTCCCAGCTTCAGCTCGGGGACACCGGCGCCAGCGTGGTCTGCCTGCAGAAGGGCCTCAACCTCGAGTACAGCGACTGGACCAGCAACTCGTCCCCCCTTGCCACCGACGGGATCTTCGGCACCGCGACGCGCAACGCCGTCAACGACCACAAGTCGTGGTTCGGCCTCACCACGGACGGCATCTTCGGAAAGGGCGCCGGCGACGCCATGATCTCCCTCTCCTACACCGCCACCGCGAACGGAAGGACCGCGGCGACGACCTGGCGGAACGGTTGCGCCAGTCAGATCCCGCACAACTAGACAGGGCCCGGAACGACACCGACGGCGATATCCCGGCATTAATTCGGATAACTTTGTTCCGGATTCGTGGCTCGTGCCGCGATGGAACGGCCGGTCATATTGATGAGCCCGGTGGTCCCCTTTTGAGCGGGCCCCGGGAGGTCCCGCGGCGACCGCCGATGCCCTCGCGCGTCGGCGGTCGCCGGTGTTCAGCGGGTCTGGTGGCGGGTGAAGTAGGCGACGAGGTCGGGAGCCAGGGGCGGGACGGTGAAGGGGGCGCCGTCTTCGCGGAGGGAGCGGGTGGCGAGGTAGCCGGCGGCGACGCTCATGCGGGCGGCGACCGGTGAGGTGTCGGTCGGGCCGCCGTGGCGGGCGAAGCGCAGGAACTCGGCCATGATGGCCGTGTCGGCGCCGCCGTGGCCGCCCTCGGCGGGTGGGACGGTGTAGGCGATGTCGCAGTCGTCCCGGTACGTCGACGGGCCGCGGTTCCAGACCTTGACGACCGCGCCGTCCTCGTCCCCGAAGTTCTCCAGCCGCCCGTGGGTGCCGATGACGGTGTAGTTGCGCCAGTAGTCGGGGCTGAAATGGCACTGCTGGTAGGCCGCGATGACCCCGTTGTCCAGCCGCATGTTCATCACCGACACGTCCTCGACGTCGATGCGGTGGTTCAGGCCGGTCGAGGAGGTCGGCGGCCACGGCCAGTCGGTGAGCCACCCTTCGGCGGGCGGCGTGCCCTCGGGACGGCGCGGCAGACCGCCGTAGAGCATGAGTTCGCCGAGGGCGTTGACGCGCTCGGTGTAGCCGCCCGCGAGCCAGTGGACGACGTCGAGGTCGTGCGCGGCCTTCTGGATGAGCAGACCGGTGGTGCGCCGCCGGTCGGCGTGCCAGTCCTTGAAGTAGTAGTCGCCGCCCCGGCCGACGAAGTGCCGCACCCAGACGGTCTGCGGCGCGCCGATGTCACCGCGCCGGATGATGTCGCGCATCAGGCGGATCACTCCCATGTGCCGCATGTTGTGCCCCAGGTACAGCCGGGTCCCGGTGTCGGCGGCGGTGCGGAGCACCCGGTCGCAGTCCTCGATCGTGATGGCGAGGGGCTTCTCCAGATAGACGGTCTTGCCCGCCTCCAGCGCGGCGCAGGCGAGGTCGGCGTGGGTGTCGTCCGGGGTGGCGATGACGACGGCGTCGACGTCGGCCCGGTCGAGCAGGCGGTCGTGGTCGGTGAATCCCGCCGCGCCCTCGAACCGCTGAACGCCGCGCGCCAGCGCCGCAGTGTCGGTGTCGCACACGGCGGTGACGCGGCTTCCCTGTCCGGGCCGGTGCGCGGCGTCGGCGAGTTCGCCGCGCTGCCCGGCGCCGATGAGGCCCAGCCGCAGGTCTCGCGGGTCGGTCATGAAGTCCTCCGGAAATGGGGGACCCCGGACCGGACCCGAGGGCACAGTCCGGGGTCGTGGGTGAGGGGGCTCAGCCGGTGACGGTGATCTTGTCGACGTCAGGGGCCCAGCCGCCGGGGTCGGCGAGGGTGATGGTGTTGGCGCCTGCCGCGAGGGTGACGGTCACCGTCTTGGTGCCGACGGTGTTCCAGTCGGCGGTCGCCGGGAAGCCGACGGAGGTGGCGGGCCCGCCGTTGACCTGGACGGTCGCGGTGCGCGCCTCCGCCGTGAGGTAGGAGATCGTCAGGGTGCGGGTGCCGCCGGTCCCTCCGGCGACATTGTTGAAGGTGAGCGTCGCGCCGTTGCCGACGTAGCCGACCTTGGACCCGCCCGAGCACGTCGCGCAGGCCGCGATGACCGCCGTGCCGGTCCGCGTGTTCCCGGTGGCCTCGGCCTCGACCGTCGCGGACGTCGTGGTCGTGCCGCCGACGCTGATCTTGTCGAAGTCGGGCGCCCAGCCACTCGCGTTGGCGAGGGTGATCGTGTTGTTCCCCGAGGTGAGGATCACGTCGACCGTCTTGGTGCCGACGGTGTTCCAGTCGGCGGTCGCCGGGAAGCCGACGGACGTCGCCGCCCCACCGTTGACCTGGACGGTCGCGGTGCGCGCCTCCGCCGAGAGGTAGGAGATCGTCAGCGTGTGCGTCCCGGCCGTCCCGTCGCCCACCTGGTGGAAGGTGAGCGTCGCGCCGTTGCCGACGTAGCCGACCTTGGACCCGCCCGAGCACGTCGCGCAGGCCGCGATGACCGCCGTGCCGGTCCGCGTGTTCCCGCTCGCCTCGGCCTCGACCGTCGCGGACGGTGTGCCCGCCGCCTGCGTGGTGACGGAGAGGGCGGAAGACGCCGCCGAGGAGTTCCCGGCCGCGTCACGCGCCTTCACGGTGTAGCTGTAGGCCGTGCCCGCGGACAGCCCGGTGTCGGTGTAGGAGGTGGTGGCGGTCGTGCCCACCGCGGTGCCGTTGCGCAGCACCTGGTAGGAGGTGACCCCGACGTTGTCGGTGGCCGCGTTCCACGTCAGCGCGGTCGAACCGGACGTCGTGGCGGACGCGGCGAGCCCGGTCGGCGCGCTGGGCGCGACGGTGTCGGTGCTCGTGCCGACGGTCACCGGGCCGAGGCCGAGCCAGCCGTCGGCGTTCTGGGCGGCGTTGGCGAAGCGGAGCTTCTTGGCACCGGCGTTGACGGCCTCCAGCGGGTTCTTCACCCGCATCACCCACTGGTAGTCGCCGTTGGCGACGCCCGAGAGGCTGACGCTGGTGTCGTAGTACTGCGGGTGGCCGTAGTCCAGGTACGTCGGGTCGGCGCCGACGTTCCAGTCCGGGAAGGACCTGATCCTCAGCGGCATCACCTTGCGCAGGTCCCAGGAGGTGTCCCAGGACTTCACGACGGTCCCGGCGCTGTTCTTCAGGCCGAGCGAGACCGTCCACGGGTAGTAGAACGGGGCGACGCCGTTGTTGGCGATCCGTACCCCGACCTTGGCGGTGCCGGAGGCGGTGCCGGTGTAGTAGGAGTCGGTGACGCCGAGGTCGTAGCCCATGAGCCGGACCGCGGCGGCGACGTTGGCGTCGGTCGAGCTGTAGCCGGCGCTCTGCTCGTTCATCTTCCAGGTGGTGTGCTCCAGCTCGATGCACGCCTTCATGTCGTCGACGTCCCCGGAGCCGCCCGGCCAGAAGGAGAAGGCCCGCGACTGGATCTCGGGCCGGACCTCACCGCCCATCGAGGAGGTGATCCACTTGTTCTCCACGCCGGCGTCGAGCGCCCGCTGGAGCTGGGAGTAGCTCGCGCCGCCGAGCGACGTCGGCAGCGTCACCCCGGCGAGCGGGCTGCCTTCGCGGAAGCAGAACGAGTCGTCGTGGTAGCCGATGTCGAACCCGCTCGCGGCCGACCCCCCGGCGCCCGGGTACCGGACTTCGAGCTTGGTGGTGTTGAAGGCGTTGTCGAACGCCTGGAGGATCTGCGCGCCGTGCGCGTCGGTCGGCATGTAGTTCGGCAGGCCGTCCGCGGTGTCGGTGTCGTAGGGCCAGGTGTGCCATTCGCCCCACAGCCCGATGAGGCCGGTGTGGACGAAGCCGACGCGCGGGTCGCCGTCGTACCGCGCCCCGAACGCCGCGATGAAGTTCTGGAGGGCGGTGAGGAGGTACGCGCTGTCGTAGTCGGGGCTGGTGGTGCCCCAGTTGGCGTTGGTGCGGTAGGTGACGTGGCCGTCGAAGCAGTGCGGGATCGCGTTGGCGGGGTGGGTGCCGGAGCCGCCCGGGTACTCCATGTAGAACCGCATGGCGACCTGGTTGCCGTAGGTGGCGCTCTCGTTGAGGGCCGCGTCGACGAGCGACCAGTCGTAGGAGCCGCAGTTCGCCGCGTTGGTCATGATCTCGGACAGGCCGAAGTACGTCCAGGTGAGCGAGTGCGGGTAGCCCGAGTTCTGGTTCGCGCCGGGGGAGTAGAAGCGGGCGAAGCCCTTGAGCGGGTTGTCCACGGGGCTCGCGGCCGCGGTGAGCGGGTGGGCGGTCAGGGACGGGTCGGGGCTCGGCGGGGCCGTCGGCCGGGGCGGCGGCCCCTGGGGGGCGGCCCCCGCGGGCGCCGCCGACGGCAGCGCCAGCAGCGCGCCCATGGCCAGGGCGACGGCGGCGCGGCAGAACCGCGTCAGGGTGGAGTGCATGGGGGTGGTGACCTCCGTTGGGGGGTGGATGGTGGTTCCCCGAGAGCGGACGGGCCCGGTCAGGAGACCCGGGTCCGGCCGAGCGTGAGCCAGCCGGGGAGCGTGGTGTCCTGGCCGGCGTTGGCGAAGCGCAGCGGCACGCCGCCGCGCAGCGGGTTGGCGGCCCGCAGGACGAGCGTGTACTCGCCCTTGCGCAGGCCGGAGTCCGGGAGGGCGGCGGAGAACTCGACGGGCGCGCCGGGCTGGACGCCGGTGAGCTTCCAGGACGTCGTCCAGGTCTTGGCGACCCGCCCGTCGCGGCCGACGGCGGCGAGCTGGAGCGGCCAGTCGTAGGAGAACGGCGCGACGCCGTCGTCCCGCATCCGGATCGAGACGGTGAGGCCGCGGCGGCTCTCGCCGGTCCGCATCGCGCTGACCCGCAGTCGGTAGCCGAGGGACTTCGCGGCGGCCAGCGCGTTGTCGTAGGCGGCTCCGGTGTAGCCGGGGGTGAACGCGTAGTGGTTCAGCAGCCACGAGGCGTGTGTCTGGGCGACGCCGTCGGCGAAGTTGTTGTCGCCGTCGCTCGTGCAGTCCATCGGCAGGTCGAACAGGCAGCCCTGGAGCTCGGGGCGCAGCTCGCCGGCGACCGGGACGTCCTTCCACTTCTCGGTGGTCCCGGCCTGCCGCATCAGGTCCATGAAGTGCCAGCCCGTCCCCGGCAGCGTGGAGTAGGCGAAGGAGTCGTCGTGGTAGCCGATGTCATGGGCCGCGTTGTCGGTGCTCGGGTAGCGGACCATGAGCCGGGTCTCGTCGAAGGCCGCGTCGTAGGCGTCCAGGATCCTGACCTGCTCGGCCTGGGAGGCGAACCAGTTCTCGGTGCCGGGGTCGCCGTTGTGCGGCCAGGTGTGCCATTCGCCCCAGAACCCGAGCAGACCGAGCTGGACGAAGCCGACGCGGGGGTCGCCGTCGTAGGCGGCGCCGAGGGCGGCGATGAACTCGTCGAGCGCGGCGACGAGGCGGGGGTCGTCGTAGTCCGGGGAGACGCTCTGGCCGTTGTTGCCGAAGTCGTCGTACGGGTGGGTGGTCAGGCCCGCGTCGAGCAGGTACTGCGGGACGCCGCTGGGCTTGCCCGGGTAGTCCAGGTAGAACCGGAAGGCCGCCTGGTGGCCGCGGGCGGCGATGGCGTCGAGCTGGTCTTCCAGGGCGGTCCAGTCGAAGGCGCCGGGGCCGGTCATCACCGCGTCGAGCGGCAGGTAGAACCATTCCATCGAGTGCGGGAACGTCGAGTACGAGCCGGAGTAGGGGATGAAGCCCTCCAGGGGGTTGGTGTCCGGCGCGTCCGCGGCCGCCAGGGCCCGCCAGCCCGAAGGCGCGGAGGCCGCCGCGACCGAGGTGGGCAGGGCCGTCGCGAGCGCGGTCAGCGCGGCCACGGCGGCGATCCGGACGTGCCGGGGGATCGGACGATGGGCCATCGGAGCCTCCACAGGGGATGTTCGCCAGAGCCGCGTTATGAGCTGCCCTTGACAAATTTTCGATGAGCCACATCATTATTCGAGAGAGCCACCAAGGCAAGAGGGAACTTTTTCTGGCCCCTCGGCCCCATCCCCTGGAAGAGGACCTCGATGTTCAACAGAAAGCGCATCGGCACCGCGCTGGTCTGCGGGTTGCTGGCGGGCACGGCGCTCGCGGCCTGCGGTTCCGGCGACGAGAAGCAGAGCGGCCCCGTCACCCTGGACTACTGGCTGTGGGACGACAACCAGCTGGCCTCCTATCAGCAGTGCGCCGATGCCTTCCACACCGCGAACCCCGACATCACCATCAAGATCACCCAGAACGCGTGGGCGCAGTACTGGCAGAACCTGACCACCCAGCTGGCCGCCGGCGACGCCCCCGACGTGTGGACCGACCAGGTCTCCTACTACCCGCAGTTCGTCTCCAGCGGGCAGATCCTCGACATCCAGCCCTACGTCGAGGCCGACAAGGTCGACCTCACCCAGTACCAGGACGGTCTCGCCGACCTGTGGACCAAGGACGGCGCCCGCTACGGCCTGCCCAAGGACTGGGACACCGAGGCGATCGTCTACAACGCCGACATGCTGGAGAAGGCCGGCGTCAAGCCCGAGGAGCTGGCCGACCTCACCTGGAACCCCACCGACGGCGGCACCTTCGAGCAGCTCATCGCCAGGCTGACCATCGACGACAAGGGCCGCAACGGTCTGGACCCGGCCTTCGACAAGGACCACGTCAAGGTGCACGGCTACCAGCCGGAGTGGAACGACGGTTCCCAGGGCCAGAACGGCTGGGGCGAGCTCGCCGCCGCCAACGGCTGGACCTACCTGGACAAGAACCCCTGGGGCACCCGGTTCAAGTACGACGACCCCAAGCTCGTCGAGACCATCGCCTGGTACAAGTCGATCACGGAGAAGGGCTACGCGACCCGGTTCGACAAGCAGTCGACCCTCGGCATCGACGCGATCATGGGCTCCGGCAAGGCCGCGACGACCATCGCCGGCTCCTGGACGATCAACACCTACCTCGGTGAGGACGCCGCGCAGGACTTCGCGATCGCGCCGCTGCCCGTCGGCCCGGTCGGCTCGCGCAAGAGCGCGATCAACGGCCTCTCCGACGCGATCTGGGCGGGCACCGAGCACAAGGACGCCGCCTGGAAGTGGGTCAAGTTCCTCGGCTCCGCCGAGTGCCAGGACCTCGTCGCCGCCAACGCCGTGGTGTTCCCCGCGATCAAGACCGCGACGGAGAAGGCGCTGGCCGCGCACAAGGACAAGGGCCACGAGGTGCAGGCGTACGTCGACTACACCAAGACCCCCGGCGCGACGTTCCTGCTGCCGATCACCGAGCACGGCACCGAGATCAGCCAGATCGTCCAGGACGCCCTGCAGTCGGTCGCCGTCGGCCAGGACGAGCCCGGGTCTGCGCTGAAGAAGGCCAACGAGCAGGTCAACGGCCTGTTCGGCTGATCGTTCCACCGCCTTTCCCGCTCGGTGGGCCTCGCGCCCGCCGGGCGGTCACCGCTGTTCGCTGTTTTGAAGGAGTGCCATGCCTTTGCTCGTCGACCTGGCCGGCCGCACGTTCGCGGTCGAGCAGACCGGGGCGCAGCCGCCCGAGCCGGTCACCGGTGGCCTGATCCTGCCTCCCGGCAGAGTCGCGGTCCTGCACGGTCTCGCCGACGCCCTGTTCTACCGGCACGGTCAGAACTCCTGGAGCCCGTGCGGCTGGCGGCGCCTCAGCGAGGACCCCTTGCGGATCGCCGACCCCGGGCGCCGCCTGACCGCCGACGACACCGTCTGGGATGATCCGCACCGCCACCACTCCTCGGCGGTCGCCGCGCTCCAGGGCCCCGACGGACGGGTCCTGCTCCTGGGCTCGCTCGGGCTCGGCACCCCCCGGCTCGCCGCCGACCGCGACACCCTCGTCGGCTGGTGCGAGGTCGACGGCGCGCCATGGTTCCTCGCCTACGGCACCGAGGCGGAGGTGTTCGGTCACTACACCGCGCAGCTCGCCGAGCGGCTGGGCTCCGCGGATCAGCGTGCGGGCAACGTCTGGTGCACCTGGTACGCCTATTACGAGGGCATCACCGAGGAGGCCCTGGCCAAGGACGTCGCCGCGCTGACCGGGCTGGGCTTCGACGTCGTGCAGGTCGACGACGGCTGGGAGCGGGCCGTCGGCGACTGGGCGGCCAACGAGAAGTTCCCCTCCGGGATGCGGGCGCTGGCCGAGCGGATCTCCGCGGCGGGGATGCGGCCGGGCCTGTGGCTCGCGCCGTTCATCGTGCTGCCGACTTCGGAGACGGCGCGCGAGCACCCCGAATGGCTGCTGCGCGACGAGGCGGGGGAGCCGGTCGTCGCCGGGAACAACTGGGGCGTCGGGTACTGGGCGCTCGACCTCACACATCCGGGTGTCCAGGAGCACCTCACGGAGATGATCCACCGGGTGGTGCACGAGTGGGGGTTCACCTACCTCAAGCTCGACTTCATCAACGCCGGCGCGGTCCCCGGCGTCCGCGCCTCCGGGGCGCCCCGCGAGCAGGCGTACCGGGACGCGCTCGCGCTGATCCGGCGCGTCGCCGGCCCCGGCGCCTACCTGCTCGGCAGCGGCGGCCTGCTGCTCCCGTCGCTCGGGCTGGTCGACGGGATGCGCAGCGGCCCCGACGTGGCGCCCCTGTGGACCAACTACGCCACGAACGACCCGTCGGACGCGATGGCCTACAACGCCGTCGTGAACACGCTTCACCGGCTGTGGCAGGCGCCGCTGCTCCAGGTGGATCCGGACATCGTCTACTTCCGCAGCCGCCTCAACCTGCTCACCGAGACCCAACTGGGCTGGTTGCAGGACCTCGCCGCGATCTGCGGGTTCAAGGCGATCTCCGACCCGCCCTCCTGGCTGACCCCCGACGAACTGGGACGGATGATCGCCTATCTCGGCCAAGATCCGGAGATCGTCCAGGAGGGCCGCTACCGTTTCAGTCTGGACGGCCGTCCCGTCGATTTCACCGCCGCGCTGAACCCGGACCAGCGGTATCCGATCTCCTGATCGGACGGTAGGATTATGCTTTGGTAAAGCATAATTAGGGGGACACATATTTAGGGGGACAGTGGTGACCGAGGCGGTCGCGGGTGGAGCCGACGTCAGCAAGCTTCGCGAGCTGAATTCGCTCAGCATCGTGCGGGCGATGCGGGGCCGGCGGCCCGCGACCGTCACCGAGCTCGCCACCCGCACCGGCCTGTCCCGCCCCGGCACCGACGTGGTGGTCCGCGGGCTGGTCACCGACGGCTGGGTCAAGGTCGTCGAGCCCGACGG
This sequence comes from Actinocorallia herbida, assembly GCF_003751225.1. Taxonomy (NCBI): domain Bacteria; kingdom Bacillati; phylum Actinomycetota; class Actinomycetes; order Streptosporangiales; family Thermomonosporaceae; genus Actinocorallia; species Actinocorallia herbida. The sequence continues at coordinate 4,887,780 of NZ_RJKE01000001.1, read as the reverse complement.
GAGCAGCGTCGGGCGTCCGGCCCGCCGCTACCGCTTCAACGCGGGCGCCGGGCACGTGCTCGGCGTCGACGTCGGCGGCCACAAGATCCTCGTCCTGCTCGCCGACCTCGACGGCACGGTGCTGCACCGCCACCGGCTGCCGGTCGCGTCCGACGCCGACCCGGCCGCCCGGCTGGAGGCCGTCGATCTCGCCATCACGCAGTGCCTGAGCGCCGCCGGGATGCGGCCCGAGGAGATCTGGGCGGTGACGGTCGGGGTGACCGGTCCCGTCGACGCCACCGGCCGCACCACCCTGTTCACCCCGCTGCCCGGCTGGGCCAGCGTGTCGCCGGCCGAGCACCTCGCGGACCGGTTCACCTGCCCGATCCTCGTCGAGAACGACTGCAAGCTCGCCGCCGTCGCCGAACGCTGGCAGGGCGCCGCCCAGGACGCCGACGACATCGTCTACCTGCTGGCCGGCATGCGCACCGGCGCGGGCCTCATCATCGACGGCACGCTGCGCCGCGGCTTCGGCGGCGCGGCCGGCGAGATCGGCGCGCTCAAGGCGGTCCGCTGGCTCTCGGCCCCCGCGCACATCGAGAACTGCCCCGGCGTCCCCGAGGACATCCACCCCGACGACAAGGCGGCCTGGGTCTTCGAACGCGTCCGCGAAGGCGACCGCGACGCCAAGGCCGCGCTGCGCCGGTATGTGAAGGACCTCGCCGTCGGCGCGGCGGCCCTCGTCCTCACCCTCGACCCGCAGGTCGTGGTGCTCGGCGGCGGCTACTCCCGCTCCGCCGACCTCATCATCGACCCTCTCACCCGCGAGCTCACCCGCCTGTGCCTGCGCGTCCCGGAGATCCGGGCGTCGAACCTCGGGGCCGACAGCGTCGCCCTCGGCGCCCTGCGCGTCGCTTTGGACCAGATCGACGCCCGCCTCTTCGGCGACGGGATGCCCGCTCCCCTCGCCCTGTCCTGACCGCGGCCCCGCGGCTCGCCCGGCTCGGCTCGACCGGCCTGGCTCGGCTCGACCGGGCCGTTCGGACCGCCGGGGCGCCCGTCCCGCGGCCCGCCTGACCTGCCCGCGCCCGCCCGGCTCGCCTGCTCTGCCCGGCTGCCCGGCTGTCCGGCTGTCCGGCTGTCCGGGAACCGGCGCACGTCCGCCGAGCGCCGGATGCGGGCCGTTCGGACGGCGGGTCCGGCCCCTGGCGGCGCGATGTTCGGTAATGTTGATTTCCTGAGGCGAGCCGGACGCGGTGGAGGTGGCGGTGCTGGCGACACAGCGGCAGGAACTGATCGCGGAGGCGGTGCGGCGCGAGGGCTCGGTGCGGGTCGTGGAGCTGGCCGAGCGGTTCGGGGTGTCGGACATGACGATCCGGCGCGATCTGGAGCTGCTGGCCGAGCAGGAGCGGCTGGTCAAGGTGCACGGCGGGGCCACGGCCCTGGAAGGCTCGGCCGCCGCCGAGCCCGGGTTCGCCGTCAAGTCGGGGGTGCTGCGGGCGGAGAAGGAGCGGATCGGGCGCAGGGCGGCGGAGCTGGTGCCGCCGGGCAGCGCCGTCGCCCTGTCGGCGGGCACGACCACGTGGGCCGCCGCGCGCCACCTGGTGAGGGTGCCCGGCCTGACGGTCGTCACCAACTCGTGGTCGGTCGCCGAGGTCTTCCACGCCGAGGGCGGCGCGGACCAGACCGTGGTGCTGACCGGGGGCACCCGGACCCCGTCCGACGCGCTGGTCGGCCCGATCGCGGTCGCCGCCGTAGCCTCCCTGAACGTCGACGTGCTGCTCTTGGGCGTGCACGGCATGAGCGTCCGCGCGGGCCTCACGACCCCGAACCTGCTGGAGGCCGAGACCGACCGCGCCCTGATGGCCGCCGCCCGCCGCCGGATCGTGCTGGCCGACCACACCAAGTGGGGCGTGACCGGCCTCAGCACCATCGCCCCGCTGCGCGACGCCGACGTCCTGGTCACCGACGACGGCCTCCCCGAGGAGGCCCGCGCCGACCTCGCCGCCCACGTCGGCGAACTCGTCATCGTCTGAGTCGGCGCGGGTGCGTCGAGGCCGAGACCGACCGCGCCCTGATGGCCGCCGCCCGCCGGGGAACCCTCCATCGTGGGAGGCGGGGCCGACCCTGTTACGCAAGGGCGCGGGCTCCGGGCCCGGCGACCGCTTCGAGCAGGCGGGCGGGGCGCAGGCCGCGTGCGGCGTAGGCGTCGGCGACGGCCAGGCCGAGCGCGGGGATCAGGTCGCGGTGCGCCAGCGCGATGACGGAGCCGCCGAAGCCGCCCCCGATCATGCGCGCGCCGAGCGCGCCCGCCGCCAGGACCGTCTCGACCGTCAGGTCGGCCTCGGGCCAGGAGACCTCGTAGTCGTCGCGCAGGGAGCGGTGCGAGGCGGTCAGGAGCGGGCCGACGCGCGGGACGTCCCCGGCGCGCAGGGCCCGCACGACCTTCTCCACCCGCCGGTTCTCGGTGACCACATGCCGGACCCGCCGGATCTCCTCAGGGTCGTCCAGCGCGGCGAGTGCTGCGCCGAGGTCGGCGACCTCGCGCAGGGAGGCCAGGCCCAGCCGTGCGGCGGCCCGTTCGCAGGCGATCCGGCGCGCGGCGTACTGGCTGTCGGCCAGGTCGTGCGCGGCCCCGGTGTCGATGACCAGGATCCGGTGGTCGCCCAGGAGGAAGGGGATCTGCTCGGTCTCGCCCGAGCGGCAGTCCAGCAGGAGCGCGTGGTCGCCGCGGCACAGCAGCGACGCCGACTGGTCGAGGACGCCGCAGGGCACTCCCGCGTACAGATGCTCGGCCCGCCGGGTGAGGTCGATCAGCTCTCGGCAGTCCAGCTCAAGCCCATACAGGCCGGTCAGGGCGAGTGCCGTGGCGCATTCCAGGGCGGCGCTGGAAGACAGGCCCGCGCCTTGCGGAAGATCGGAGGCGATGCGCAGGCTCGCCCCCGCGACGGGGTGCCCGGCGGCCCGCAGGCAGCCGGCGACGCCCGCGACGTAGGCGGCCCACCCGGTGATCCGGCCGGGTGAGAGGTCGGCCAGCTCGACGCGGGCCTCGAGGTCGCCGGAGCGGATCTCCAGGACGCCGTCGTCGCGCCGGGCGCCGGTGACGGTGACGCCCTGGGTGAGCGCGAAGGGCAGGACGAGCCCCTCGTTGTAGTCGGTGTGCTCGCCGATGAGGTTGACGCGGCCGGGCGCGTGCCAGCTCTGGTTCATCGCCGCGCGAACCCCCACGCGTCGGCGACCATCTCGTTAAGGCCGCGCTCGGCCTTCCAGCCCAGGTCGCGGGCGATGGCGGCGGAGGAGGCGACCAGGATCGCGGGATCCCCGGGTCGCCGCTCCTCGATGACGGCCGGGATGGGCAGGCCGGTCACCTCGCGGCAGACGTCGATGACCTCCCCGACGGAGTGGCCGCCGCCGCTGCCGAGGTTGTAGACGACGTGCGCGCCGGGCGCGCAGGCGTCGAGGGCGAGCAGGTGGGCGCGGCCTAGGTCGACGACGTGGACGTAGTCGCGGACGCAGGTGCCGTCGGGCGTCGGGTAGTCGGCGCCGAAGATCCGCACGGCCTCGTGCCGCCCCAGCGCCGCGGCCAGGACATTGGGGATCAGGTGGGTCTCGACGGCATGGCGCTCGCCGAACCGGCCGTGCGCCCCGGCGACGTTGAAGTACCGCAGGGAGACCGCGCCCAGGCCGTGCAGCCGGGCGTACGCGGTGAGGACGCCGTCGATGGCCAGCTTGGTGGCGCCGTAGGGACTCGTCGGCCGGGGCGGCGCGTCCTCCGGGATCGGCGTCCGTTCCGGGTCGCCGTAGGCGGCCGCGGTGGAGGAGAACACGATCTTCGCGACGCCGGTGCGCCGCATCGCCTCGAACAGCGCGAGCGACTCGCCCAGGTTGGCGTCCCAGTAGAGCGCGGGCCGCGCCACCGACTCGCCCACCAGGGACTTCGCGGCGAAGTGCAGCACCGCGTCGAAGCCGCCCTCGGCCAGGACGGCCTCCGCCGCCTCACGCAGGGAGCCCCGGACGAGCCGCGCCCCCTCGGGCACGGCGTCGGCGTGGCCCGTCGACAGGTCGTCGAGCACGACGACCTCGTGCCCCTCGGCGAGGAGCTGCGCGGTGACGACGCTCCCGATGTATCCGGCGCCGCCGGTGACCAGCAGATTCATGAACGGGGGCTCCGATCGGTCGACGCGTCGCGCAGCCTCCGCGCGGCGGTCTCGGGCAGGACGTCGTTGAGGAAGGCCCCCGCGCCCGACTCACTGGAGGCGAGGAACTTCCACTTGTCGACGTCCCGGCGGGTGGTGAACACCTGGGCGTAGAAGTGCGACAGGTCGGCGCGGTGCCGGACCGGGGCCTGGTGCCAGCACGCCATGTACGGGGTCTCGCCGGAGCCGAAGAGGTGCGCGAACCTGCGCAGGACCTCGCCGTACAGGCGCATCAGGTCGGCGCGCGCCGTCTCGTCGAGGGCGGCGAGGTCGGGGGCGCAGGTCCGGGGGGCGAGGTGCACCTCGTAGGGCCAGCGGGCGGCCTCCGGCACGTAGGCGACGAAACCGTCCGTCTCCGCCACGACGCGCGGCCCTGCGGCCTCGCGCGCCACGATCTCGCACAGCAGGCAGCCGCCGTGCCCGTCGCGGAACGCCCGCGCCGACTCCAGGACCGCCCGGTGCACGGGCGGCAGGTAGGGGTAGGCGTAGATCTGCCCGTGCGGATGCGCCAGCGTGGCCCCGACGCGCGCGCCCCGGTTCTCGAACACGAAGACCTGCTCGACCCCGGGCAGCGCCGAGAGCGCCCGGGTGCGTTCGGCCCAGGCGCGTCCGATCGTCGCGAGCCGTTCGTCCGGCAGTTCGGCCACCGACCTGCCGTGGTCGCTGGAGAACGACACCACCTCGCAGCGCCCCCCGGCAGTTCCGCCCAGCGCGGGGAACCGGTTCTCGAACACCGCGACGTGGTAGTCCGCGGCCGGGATCTCGCTGGGTCGTCCGGCTTCACTCGGGCACAGCGGACAGTCCGCGGCCCCCGCGCTCACCGTCCGCGTCTGCCGGTGCGCCGCGACGAGCACGACCTCCCCGGTCAGCGGATCGCGCCGCACCTCCGCCCCGGCCGCGGCCCGCTCCAGCACCCGCCCGTCGACCGCGGTCCGGTCGAAGCCCGCCGTGTCGTCGTAGTAGACGAGCTCCCGCCCGTCGGCCAGCCTCCCCACGGTCCTCCCGCCGACCTCGGCCCTCACCTCGACCCCGCCCAAGCCCACCGACCTCCTCAGCGCCGGGCCCGGCGTCTCCGCGCCCCGAGCACCCCCAGAAAACCAGAAGACCAAACATATTTCAACAGTGAGCGTTCGATTATGTTTGAATCTGCAGCCGGACGGCACTGGCGACCGGGCAGAACGGGGCCCGAGGGGTGATCTCGTGCCGGGTAAAGTGCTGCGCGGAAGTTCTGATCGAGTCGAGGGATGCCGTGTCGAGCACGCCGCCGCTGCCGGGCCGGCCGGCCGCCGCCACGAGCGGGGAGACCAGGCGGCGCATCATCACGGCCACGATGCGCTGCGTGGCGGAGATGGGCTATTCGCGGGCGACCATCCGGCAGATCGCGCGGGTGGCGTCCTGGACAAGCTGATGGCCGTTCGACACACGGCCACGACCCCGCCGGAGGTCTACCAGGCCACCGGACGCGCGCTGAGGCTCCTCATCCAGGGCTCCCTGTTCGACTACACGAAACTGGCCTAGGGCCTGTAACGAAGGACATATATGGCTCGCCCTTACGACCCGGGGCCGAAACAGTTCGTCTTCGTCGCCGGTGACGGCGACGACCGGCAGGTCTCCGTGGGCGACCCTCAGGAAGCCTACGTGGCGTTCTCCGCTTTCTTCCGGGAGCGGAATTCCGGCACCTGCACCATCGAAGATGTGCCGGCCGGCCAGAAACTGGTGCTCATGCCCGGTCAAGGGGTGATCGCCCGGATCGAAGTGGCGGACCGACGCCGGTTCGCCTGCCTCAAGGCCGACAGGGCCAATCGCTATCTGCCGGCCGCGATGCTGTTCTTCGAGAACGGATATGCCGGTCTCGACCACTTCGGTCAATGGTTCCCGGACCTCGCCGACCTCGACGCGTCACCGGAGGCCCGCGGTGCCATCCGTGCCGCCACGATCACGACCGAAGCCGCGGCGATCGAAGAAGTCGCCCGAATCTGGAGCGATTCGGGAATCGTAGACCCGAGCGACCGGTACTACGTCTTCTTCGACTCGCACGGTGCCGACGATGACCGGGCCGAACGAGCCGAACTGCTCAAGTTGATCGAGTTCCTCGGTCTCGAACGGGTCGACGCTCCTGCCGGGGCCGCCGATGGCGAAGTCCGGGTGCGCGCCGACAGGCGCCTCGATATCGAGTTCGAGCGATGGTCGTGACGCGGGACGTCGTTTTCACGCGCAGGAGCGGCTGGATCCCGCAGGTGATCCGCGAGGACGGTGAGCTGAGACTGATGCTCGGCGCCGGGGCCGACGCCGATCATGAGCCCCGCACGTTCACGTTCCCGATCGGGGAAGCCCATCTCGCGGTGCTCCGGGAAGACCTGGCCAGACACCTGCTGCTGTGGAGCGCGGTCCTTCCGCTGTGCGACGCCGCCGGAACCCGGGGCCGGCTCGACGAGAACGCCGCCGTCGCGCTCCTGGATCCGATCCTCCTGTCCTCGCCCGCGGACGTCGACGCGCTCTTCCAGCGCATCCGGTGGGACAGGGGTCGGCTCATCGCCCACGGCGCCGACATCGGCCTGCTCGAACTCGGTCGGCTCTACGCGGCGATGCGCACGGCGACAGAGACGTCGAACGGGAGAAGGGCTCAGGAGTACCACGCGGACCGCGCTCGCGCCGAGCGCGGAACCGTGCTCGGTCCACTCGATGCCGCGCTACTGAGGTACACGGGCCAGTACCTGCACGGTGCGACGGTTCCGAAGCGGATACCCGACTCCGTCGACCCCGCGCTGCTGCCGGAGGTCATGCGGGTGATCGCCACCGCGGAACAGGCGTGCGCCGGGATGCGGATCGGCCGCGATCCGCGACGGGGCGAGCGCGCCACCGACAAGCGCGACCGGGACCGGATGGCGGCGACGGCCGACGCGGCCGTCCGCCGTGCGCACCCCGAACTCGTCGACGACGCGGTGCGCACCGTGAGCTTCCTGATCTGCTCGGAGGCCGCGGACCGCTCGAGGAACGCACCCATGGAGGACGGCGAGCGGGCCCCCGGCGACCGCGTCCGCGAGAGCGCCGGGAAGACGGTCCTGTCTTTCACCGACGACAAGGGCGTCGAGAAGAAGTGGCTCCTCGGCGGTCCTCGCACCGCCACCGTGGACTTCTGGGAGTTCGTCGCCGATCGCTCCGCCGCGGACAACGAGGTGTTCACCATCGAGGACGAGGAGAGGGGAGAAGGGATCCAGCTCCATTTCTACGCGGATTCCGCCGCCCGGATCACGACGGTGCGCGAAGGCGAGGACGGCGGGCCGGATCCGGAGTACCGGGTCGAGTACAGCCTGGTCGACGGGATCGGCGGGTACCGGAACCTGGTGAGCGCCTTCGTCCGCGGCGGCTGCGCCGCACTCGAAGAGCACGGCCCCTGGATAGGGGACAACGCCGAGTTCGAGCGGGCGCGCAGGCAGCGCGACGCCGAGTAGTCCGCCGGATTCTTCGATCTCCCGAAACACCGGTGCGGTGACGGGTGGGGGCGGAGCGGCCGATCAAGGCGCCGGGGAGTCCGTGGAAGGCGCTGCCGGCCCGGAGCTCCTGGACGGCTTCACCGGCCCGGTGGACGCGGACCGTCCGTCCGTTCGGGGAGCCCGGCGCGAGGTGGCCTGGACCAGAGGTCCCGGCGGAGGCGGTGACGGTGAGGACGAGTGAGGGGCGCTCCTGGCCGGCGCCCGGCGTCCAGGAGCGGGAGGCCACGTCGGTGCAGTACTGCGCGGGGTGCGCGGGGTGGAAGTAGCCCTGGCGCGAGTAGACCATGTTGTCCCGATGGCAGTACCACAGGTCGGCCCGGGCCCGTACGGCCTGCTCACAGAGCGCGCAGGCGGCCTGCCATTCCTTGCGCCGCCTTCTTCCCGACACGACGAAGGTCGGGATGAGGAGGACGGCGATGACCATCAGCCCCGCCGTGATGATGAGGCCGGTGTGGCTCTCGGCGGATACCTGGTCGAGCAGGATCCAGATTAGACAGGGCAGAGCGATGACGCACGCGGCGATCAGGGGGCCGGAGTCCTGGTGGCGCGGGGGCGGCGGTATGTCCAGCATCTCCGCCAGCGTGCTGCGGGTGCCCCCCCGAGGAGCTGATTTCGTGCCGGGTGGTGGCCGTGGGAAAGAAGGCGCCACTCACGTAGATCTTGCCGTGGGCGAAGCCGGTGCTGCTGCGATGGCTCGTCTGCGTGTCGATGACCGCGGACACCCGCTGAATCCGGTCGGAGCGCCGGCACAGAGGGCAGGCGTTGGCGTCGGGCGCGTGCTCGGTCAAGCGGACCCTCCCGCGTCTGAACGATCGCTGATCGCGATACCAGTGAGCATTTCAGATTTGACGGATCATTCGGTGTATACGGTCGGCGGGGAGTCAACAGGAGCAACCGGGCTGCCGGGCGCGGCGAAGGATGATCTCATGGGGGCGTGCCCCTCACATTTCCCTCGCACGCCGCGGTCGTGCTGCCGTTGAAGATGCGGTGGCCTCGAAGGTTCGACGGGGTCGCGCTCGTGGTCGGGTCGGCGGTGCCGGATCTGCCTTACGCGCTGGGCAGGCCGCTGCTCACCTACGGGCACACCTGGGCGGGCCTCGTGGTGTGGGGTGTGCCCTTGAGCATGGTCGCGGCGCTGCTCGTCCGGCGTGCGGCGCCCGTCGCCGCGGCGCACCTGCCGGGCTGGTCGCGGGACTACGGCGTGCTGGGCGGAGTACGCCACCGGTGGTACGTGACGGCGTCGTCCGCGCTGGTCGGCGCGGTCAGCCACCGGCTGTGGGACGACGTCACCCACGCGGGGCTGCCCGGGACGTCGATGGGGTACGCCGCGCTCGGCGAACCGGTGGTGGACGGGATCCCGTGGTGGTTCGTGCTGCACGGGGCGTCCACGGTGCTCGGCCTGGCCGGATGGGCGTGGGCGACCGTCCTCATCGGACGCCGGGGGCTGCTGCGCGAGTGGCACGGCCCGCCCCCCGAGACCGTTCGGCGGCCCCGACGGTTCTGGACGGTCCTCGCCGGAATCCTCGTGACCGGGAGCATCGCCTCCGTGCTGCTGCCCTACGGCGACGTCCCGGTCAACTTCATGATCCGGGCACTCGTCGTGTCCGCGTTCGCGGTCATCGTGGCGGCCCAGGCCGTCGAGCTCACCGGGGCCCGCGCGCCACGGATGCGAATCCCTCCCGCGCGGGGTGGGTACGGGGCGAAGGAGAACATGCGGAACGCGGAGGGGCGAAGGCCGTGAACGGGAGTCGGATCGAGGTCGACCGGAGCCGCGTTCTCGCTTACCGGGTCGCGGCCCACGGGTTCGACCGCGCGTCGGAGGCCCCAGAAGTGCTCCGTCTCGGCGTTCAGGACACGCCCAGAGGCTCGGCCCTGCCGGCGCTCGCCGCCAGGGGCGCGTCCCGGGACGGGCTGGAGACCGTCTGGTCCTTCCGCGGCGCGCCGCATCTGCACCCGAGGGCCGGGCTGCCCGCGCTCGCCGAGGCACTGTGGCCGCTCGACGACGCGGACGCCACGGGACGGATCAGCACGGCGGTGATCAAGGAGGGGGCCGGACTCGGTCTGGCGGCCTTCACGGCGACCGCCGAGGCCTTCAGGGCCGCCGTGACCGGACCGCTCGCCAAAGGCGAGGTCAGTACCGCCGTGAGCGCGGCGGTGCCCGAGTCGCTGACGTATTGGTGCGCGACCTGCGGCGCGCGGCACATCTCCGGGCTGCTCTTCCAGCAGGCCGGTCTGGCGGGGGGCGTCCGGGTCGGCGCCGAGGGGCGGCGGACGGTGCTCGCCCCGCTGGAGCCGTCGTTCCCGGTGCCGTCGGCGGCGCGCGGCACCGCGGAGCTGGTCCGCGCGTACCTGCGCTTCCACGGGCCGACGACGCCCGCGGAGGCGGCCAGGTTCTTCGGCACCAAGGCCGGGACCATCAAGAAGGCATGGCCCGGAGACCTCGCCGAAGTGCGGATCGACGGACACCGGGCCTGGCTGCCCGCTGATTGGGTCGGGGACCTGGTGGGCGCCGTGCCGGGCGACGCCGTCCGGCTGCTGCCCCCGGGCGATCCGTTCCTCCAGGCCAGGGATCGTGCGTTGCTCGTCCCCGACAAGGCACGGGAGAAAGAGGTCTGGCGGGCGCTCGGTCCCCCGGGTGCGGTGCTGGCGGGGACGGAGATCGCCGGAGTCTGGCGGGCCAAGACCGTCGGCCGCCGTCTCGACCTGACCGTCACCCCGTTCGAGCCCCTGTCGGCGGCCGCCATGAAGGCCCTGGAAGCCGAGGCCGCCACGGTGGCCGCGGCCCGCGGCGCCTCCGACGTCCGCCTGACGGCCACCGCCTGACGGCGAGATCGCTCCGGCGGCGACCTGCCGCGGTCACCGGTGCGTTCGGTGCCTCAGGGGGTTTCGCGAAGTTCGAGACCGCCGCCGGTGACGACGCCGACGCAGGTGAGGGACACGGAGGCGTGCGGGCCGGTGTCGGTCCAGGCGCTGTACCTCGTGCTCACGACGGGGAAGCCGCGGCTGTCGTTCAGGCATTTGATCATGGCTCGGTACTGGCCGGTCCCCGAGGCGCAGTTCCGCGTCACGACGGTCCGGAGCGTGCCGGTGGAGGTCTGGTCGCGCACCACGGTCGAGGTGCAGTCGGCCGGGAGGGCCGCAGCGGGGGAGGCGGCCCCGAACACGGCGGCGGGGACGGCGAGGGCGGTGGCCGCGAGCGTCACGGCGGTCTTGCGGCGAAAGCGCATGGTCGGTCTCCTTGTCGGCCGCCCCGACCGGCCCGGCGGGCCCGAACACCGTTTCCGGGGCGGCTCCGCCATGATCGGCCGGGTCGCGTCCCCGGCGCCTGAGCCGGGTGTCCCTCCGGCCGTCCTCGGAAGCAGCGCGCGTTTCAGGGTCTTTGTCCCCGTTCGCGGGCCCTCGCGGCGGTCCGGCGCTGGGCGTTCATTTCCCGGGGCCGGTGGTGGACCCGGGGGTGCTACGGGTGCGACCGGGGCCGGCTCTCGGTGACGGTGGTCGGGTGACCGGGCCGGGTCCGCCGCACGGCGCGCCCGGCCCGGTGGTCCAGCGCACCGGGAACGGGGGAGATCGTCATGCGGTCGTCCGGCATCGACGTCGTGGTGGAGCCGGGTGCGGACGTGGCCGGAGGTGCGACGGCGGTCCGCGCCGGGCCCGAGGACGCGGCGGACTTCGAGTCCGTCCGGCACCTGTTGTTCCGGGTCGCCTACCGGACCCTGGGACGGGCCGCGGACGCCGAGGACGTCGTTCAGGACGTGTGGGTGTGCCGGCAGGGCGCGGACCGGGCCCAGGTGCGCGACCGGCTGGCGTTCCTCGTGACGATCACGACCCGGACCGCGCTCAACGCCGCGACCTCGGCCCGGGCCCGTCGCGAGGTCGGCGCGGGTGCGTGGAGTCCTGAGAGATGGCTCACCTCCGTCGATCCGGAACGGGAGGCCGAGCGCGGGGAGGTGCTGGAGCTCGCGGTCCGGCTCCTGCTGGAACGGCTGTCTCCCGTCGAACGTGCCGTGTACGTGCTGCGCGAGGCGTTCGGGTACCCGTTCCGTGAGATCGCCGAGCTGCTCGGGCTCAGCGAGGCGAACGCGCGGCAGCCGGCGGTCCGGGCGCGCAGGCGCCTCGCCGTCCGACGGCACCGCCCGGGCGGACCGGCGGAGCGGGCGCGACTGCTCGCGGCGTTCCGCGACGCGGCGGGGAGCGGCGACCTGGCCCCCCTCCTCCGGCTTCTCCGGCGTGGGCTGCACGCCGTACCAGGGCCTCCGGTGGTCGCCCCAGGTCATTGATCCACCACCGATGGTCAGCGAGCCGTGGACGTTGGAGGGTGGTGACATTCCGGCGAATTGTCCGGATCGCTCACGCTGGTGCATGATGGGGATGACCCGCTGTGAACACGGGTTTTGCCCCTTTGACCTGTGTGGTGGTGGATGTCGTACGGCGCTCCCCGGCGCGGGCTGCTCGGCCGGCGTGCCGAGTGCGCGGCGCTGGACCAGGTGACGGCCGGGGCCGGCGCGGGCCGGAGCCAGGTGCTGGTGCTGCGGGGCGAGCCCGGAGTCGGCAAGTCCGCGTTGCTGGAGCACCTGGCGGAGAACGCGGTGGGGTGCCGGGTCCTGCGGGCCTCCGGCGTCGAGTCCGAGATGGAGCTGGCGTACGCCGGGCTGCACCAGCTGTGCGTGCCGATGATGGGGTACCTCGATCGTCTTCCCGGTCCTCAGTACGACGCCCTGGCCGTCGCGTTCGGGCGGAGCGCGGGGAACGCGCCGGACCGTTTCATGGTCGGGCTGGCGGTGCTCAGCCTGCTGGCCGAGGTGGCGGAGGAGCAGCCTCTCGTCTGTGTGGTGGACGACGCCCAGTGGCTCGACCGGGTCTCCGCGCAGACGCTGGCCTTCGTCGCGCGCCGGCTGCTCGCGGAGCGGGTGGCGCTGGTGTTCGCGGTGCGCACGCCGGCGCACGACGCGGGTGACGACCCGTGGCACGGGCTGCCGGAGCTCGCGGTCCAGGGCCTGCGCGCCGACGACGCGCGTGCGCTGCTGGATTCGGTGGTCCCCGGACGGCTGGACGAGCGGATCAGGGACCGGATCGTCGCCGAGACCCGCGGCAACCCGCTGGCCCTGCTGGAGCTGACGCGAGGGCAGACCGCGGCGGAGCTGGCCGGCGGGTTCGGGCGTCCGGACGCGCGGCCGCTGGCGAGCCAGATCGAGCAGAGTTTCGTACGGCGCATCGGATCCCTTCCGGACTCGGCGCAGCGGCTCCTGCTGGTGGCGGCAGCCGAGCCGGTGGGCGACGTGCCGTTGCTGCGGCGGGTGGCCGAGCGCCTCGACCTCGGGGCGGACGCCGAGGGGGCGGCCGAGGCGGCGGGGCTGATCGAGATCGGCGCGCGGGTGCGGTTCCGCCATCCGCTGGTGCGTTCGGCGGCCTACCGCGCGGCCGATCCCGGCGTGCGCCGGGACGTGCACCGCGCGCTGGCCGAGGCGACCGATCCCGATTTCGACTCCGATCGACAGGCCTGGCACCGCGCCCACGCGGCGGTCGAGCCCGACGAGGACCTGGCGGCCGAGCTGGCCCGGTCGGCCGACCGGGCCCAGGCCAGGGGCGGCATCGCGGCGGCGGCCGCGTTCCTGAGACGTGCGGCCGAGCTGACGCCCGATCCCGTCGGCCGCGGCACGAGGGCGGCGGCCGCGGCACGGGCCACCTTCGAGGCCGGGGCTCCCGACACGGCGCTCGAACTCGTCGCCGCCGCGGAGATGAGCCCGCTGGACGAGGCGGAGCGCGCCCGGCTGGCCAGGCTGCGCGCCCAGATCGTCTTCGCGCGGCGGCGGGGCGGTGCGGCCCTGCCGTCGCTGCTCGACGCGGCCGGTCGCCTCGAGGGCGTCGACGCAGGACAGGCGCGGGAGGCGTACCTCGACGCGATCGGCGCGGCGGTCTTCGCCGGCCGGCTCCAGGGCGGCATCGGCGTACGGGAGGCGGCCGAGGCCGCGCGCTCCGCGCCGCGCGGACCACGGCCCCCGCGGCTGCCCGACCTGCTTCTCGACGGCCTGGCCGCCTGGTTCACCGCGGACCACGGCACCGCGGCGGCCCGGTTGAAGCCCGCGCTGCGGGCGTTCCGGGAGGCCGCCGGATCCGACGAGGAAGACGTCATGCGCTGGCTCTGGCTGACCTGGCTGGCCGCCGGCGACCTGTGGGACGACGAGACGTGGCATGTGCTGACCACGCGCGCGGTCCGGGTGGCCCGCGACACCGGCTCGCTCAACTTCCTGCCTCTGGCCCTCGCCTACCGTGCCGCCGTACATGTGCACGCCGGGCAGTTCGACCTCGCCTCGACGTTGATCGACGAGTCCGCCACCCTCACGGAACTGACCGGAAATTCGCCCCTCGCCTACCCGTCGCTGCTGCTCGTGGCCTGGCGCGGCGAGGATCCCGCGGGGGCGGAGGTGATCCGGTCCGCCGCCAGGGACGCGACGTCCTGGGGCGAGGGGCGGGCGATCGGCCTGGCCGACTACCTGTGCGCGGTGCTCTACAACGGCCTCGGCCGGTACCAGGACGCGCTGGCCTGTGCCGAACGGGCGGCCGAGCACGAGGACCTGGCGGTCGTCGGGTTCGCCCTCGCCGAACTGGTCGAGGCGGCCGCGCGTGGTGACGCCCCCGAGGCGGCCGCGGCCGCACTCGTCCGGCTGGAGGAGCGGGTCACCGCGAGCGGCACGGACTGGGCCCTGGGCGTGCTGACCCGGTCGAGAGCGCTGCTGTGCGAAGGTCCCGAAGCCGAGCCGCTGTACCGCGAGGCCATCGAACGCCTGGCCCGCAGCCGGATCACGATCCACCTCGCCCGCACCCACCTGGTGTACGGCGAGTGGCTGCGCCGCCAGAACCGGCGCGTCGACGCGCGCGAGCAACTGCGCATCGCCCACGACCTGCTCCAGGGCTTCGGCGCGCTCGCTTTCGCCGAACGCGCCCGTCGCGAGCTCATGGCCACCGGCGAGACGATCCGCCAGCGCACCGTCGACCTCCGCGAGGCCCTCACCGCCCAGGAGACCCAGATCGCCCGCCTCGCCGCCGACGGCAAGACCAACTCCGAGATCGGCGCCGAACTCTTCATCAGCCCCCGCACCGTCGAATGGCACCTCCACAAGGTCTTCACCAAACTCGAAGTCAACTCCCGCAACAAACTGCGCAACGCCCTGACCCCCACCTGAGCATCCTTCACGCCGGATCTCGTCCTGCTCACCGTGGTCCTGCCCCATCCGGAGCGGGACGGCGACCACCGCACCGACGACCGCCTCGCCCTGATCCCGTCCCTGCGCGCCCCGCGCCGACCGTCGGCGGCGCCGCGAAACGGTCCCAAGACCCGTGTCCCGGTCGCCTGGGGACGAGAGCCCTGGCCGGAGAGGCGGGCGCTCCGCCGGACCGGGACCTGGCACCCTGGCAGGCCGCTTCCGCCCCTCATTAGCCTTTCGCCATCTGAGGAAATGGGGAAGGAACAATGGCCGCAAGGCGCAATTCTCGGCGTTCGATCGTGCGACGCGTGCTGCTCGTCCTCTCGATGGTCGTCGGCACTCTGACGGTGTTCTCCGCGACGAGCACACCGGCTTCCGCCGAGGCCGCGTACAACTTCGTGATCAAGAATTACGCGACCGGAGACTGCCTCGTCCGCCCCCAGAAAGTGAGCGACCACGTCTACCTCGCCCCTTGCAGCGGCAGCCCCAACGAGCGCTGGGGCTCGAGGTGCAGCGACTGGCTCTGTTACGGCATGCAGTTCTACAACCTTGCCAACGGCAAGTGCCTGACCGGCGCGAGCCCGGCGCCCGGCGCCTCCGTGGGTCTGTTCACCTGCTCGACCCTCGGCGCCAGGGAGGTCTGGTGGGGCCAGGTGTCCGACACCCTCCAGGCCTTCCGCTTCGCGAACTCCCACCAGAGCGACCAGTGCCTGGCACAGATCAGCAGCGCCAACGTCGCCCTCGAACCCTGCAGCCTCTCCACCACCCAGTTCTGGACCATTCTCTTCCCCTAGGCCCTCGCATCTCGTTGACGGATAACGGGAGCCCGCCTGGTCGGCCGACGGGCTCGGAGGCGGGACGCGTTCGGGCAGGCATGGCGTCCCCCCTCCAGGTCGTTCGGGTGGTCTTGGCATACTGGATCTTGGTGTGTTCGTCGGGATCGGGGGGTCCGGTGAATTCGGCTCGGTGTGTGCTGCTCGCCTTGGTGTTCCTGATCGCGGCGTGCGGTGGTGAGAGCGGGCTCGGCGATCAGCTGCCGACGGGCGACACCTCCGTCGGGGGAGAGAGGGGTCCGATCTATCAGGCCCTGCGGGCGAAGAACTGCGACAGGGCGCAAGAGTTGTTGGACGCCGCCGATGAGGACTTCCCCAACAAGGACCTGTACCTGGCCGGGATCGCGAACTGCAAGGGGAACCGCAAGAAGGCCAGGGCGTACATGAAGAAGTACCGGGAGCAGCACGATATGCCGGGTGCTCCGGAGGGCAGTCCTGTCCCGACGGACTCCGGCAATCCTTCCGAACAGTTCGGCGACGTCTGGTACGAGTGCTATCTGATCAAGGAAGTAGAGGGGGGATCGGCCGAGGAGTGTGCTGAGCCTCCGCCGGAGACGAGTCCCGGGAGAGACGAGAAGACGTCGCCGGAGAAAGGGACGCGTTCGGCCGAGCCGACGCGGACCGAGGAGCCGACGACGATGGATCCGTCTCCGGAGCCGGACTCGTCCCCGCCGCCCGAGCCTCAGCCGTCCTGATGGGCGACGAAGGGCCGGAAGGCTCGATGACGCGCTGGCTCCTCGCCTTGGTGGGCAACGCGACGATGATCACGGCGCTGCTGGTGTACTTCGGCTGGCAGCGCAACGAAGCGATGTACAAGGCGCTCGGTTTCGACGAGAGCATCCTCGGCCTGTCCACCCGGGACTACCTGCTGCGCAGCATCAATCCCGCCCTGACGCTGGTGCTGATCATCGGCATGGGCGGTCTGCTCTTCCTCGGCCTGGACCGCTGGTCGAGCCGCGCGCTCGGCGCTCCGGGCAGCCGACGGGCCCGGCTCGCCCTGGCCCTGTGCTGCGCGGCCGTGCTGATCGTCGTCGCCTCCCGGCTCGTCAGGCGCGTTCCCGTTCTCTCGGACGGCACCCTGGTATACGCGCTCTTTCCTCTGGGCCTGGGCCTCGGGGTGTTCATGGTGTTCTGTGCCGCCCGCCCCTACCTGGCCGCCGAGGACGCCCACCTCGTTCCTCCCGCCTTCTTCGTCTGGCTCATCGTCGCCGCGACACTGTTCTGGGCGACGTCCAACTACGCGGCGGCCGAAGGCCGTGCCGCCGCCGCCGACGTGGAGCCCGGAAGCCTGACCGGCGTCACCGTCTACAGCCCTTACCGCCTTGAGCTGGGCGCCGACGAGGTCGCCGAGAAGGTCCTCGAATCGGAGCCCACCACCGCAAAGGAACCCCGCGCCTACCTCTACCGCTACACCGGGCTCCGTCTCCTGGAGCGCATCGGCGACCGCTACTTCCTCATCTCCGATGCCTGGATCTTCAACGACCGGCAGACCCTCACCGTCCTGTCCGACGAGGATCCCATTCGCCTGGAGTTCACCCCCCGCTGACGGCGGAGTTCGCCCCACGGGGAAGCCGTCCGCCTTCCTCGGGCCCCGGCGGTCAGGGCTTGCGGGCCACGCCGCCGACGGACCAGGAGGCGTCGGGGTGGGGAGTGGAGCCGGCGAGGTGGGGGCGCCACTGGGAGAGGGGGACGACGCCGGGGTCGATGAGGTCGAGTCCGTCGAAGTAGCGGGCGACCTCGGTGCCGCTGCGGACCTGGTTGCGGCGTCCGTCGAGCAGGCCGTCCCGGTTGAAGAGTTCGATCATGTCCGAGGTGGTGGCCTCGCAGGGATCGCGCACGACGTGCGCGATCACCAGGTGGCCGCCCGGAGCCAGCCGGTCGGCGAGGCGCGCGGCGACCGAGGCCGCCACCTCGTCGGAGTAGACGGCGAGGACCGCGCGCACGACGAACGCCGTCGGCCGCCGCAGGTCGAGGAAACCGGCCAGGTCGGGGTGGTCGAGCATCGCGTCGGGGTCGCGGGGATCGGCCCGCAGGACGCGCACGACGGGGCGGCCCGCCAGGGAGCGTTTGCCGTCGTTGGCCACGATCGCCTGCCCGTAGAGCGCCGCGACGGGATCCTCGTCCACGCACACCACGCGGCCCGGCACGCCGAGCCCTTCGAGTACCTGGTGGATGCTCCCGTGGACGGGCAGACCGCACCCCACGTCCACGAACTGGTCGACGCCCTGGCCCACGAGATATGCGACGGCCCGGTGCAGGAACCCGTTCAGCTCCGCGGTCATCAGCGGCACCTCGGGCATGATCGCCAGGAGTTCGTCACCCAGGGCCCGGTCGACGGCGAAGTTGTCCTTCCCGCCCACCAGATAGTCCATGACCCGCGCGAAGTTCGGCACCGTCGGGTCGATGGGACCGGGTACGCGCTCACTCATCTCGGCATCGTAGACCGAACCGCCCCGACATACCGCGCATCCTGCACAGACGGTCGTCGACCCCCGCCCACCGGCCCCCAGCAGCGGGCACTCGCCGCCACCTGGGTCATGCGGTCAGGCGGATGAGGTAACCGGTGAAGCGGTCCTGCCGGGCGGCGGGGGCCGACTCGAAGCGCCGTGCCTTGGGGATCGGGGTGCGGGTGGCGGAGCCGGCGACGGGCACGAACGTCCTGCCGCCGGGTGCCTCGGGGGCGAAGCGGACGTGGACGGCGTCGATCGCGCGCACGGTCCCGGTCACCTCGCTCGTCGCCGCGACCTCGTGGTGGTCCTCGTATGCGTCCGCGTCAAGGCCCGGATACACCTCGTACCTCCCCATGGCGAGCGTCCAGGTGACCCGGTCGCCCACCTGGAAAGGCTCCCCGCAGCACTCCATCTGCCAGTCGTCCATCCACACGTCGACTTCCATCCACGGATTCTCCCACGCACGCCGTCGCGGCGCCCCGGAGCCTCCGTGACGATCCCGGCACCGGCCGGGTCCTGTGCGGGTGGGTCGCGTATCGGGGCCGTAGGAAATCGGGGGTTCGGTGTCGCGGGGGTGTCAAGGGACGGGTTTCGGCGTCGGATGCGGAGTTGTCTTGGCGGTGCCGGTCGAGGGGAGAGGGTGGTGCCGATGTCGAGCAGGACGCCGTGGTGGGGGGAGTGCCCGCCGGGATTCGCGTTCGCCGCGGGTTGTGCGGCGGCGGTCGGCGGGTGCCTTCTCGCCGCGGTCCTCGATCGGACGCCCGACGGAAGGCTCGTCGTGCTGGCGCTCTGCCTCGGGGGCACCGCCGCGGCCGTCCGCCACCTTCCGGCCCTCCTCGCGACGGCCGTGGTCGGCTGGCTCTGCCACCTGGGGTTCCTCGTGGAGACGGGCGGCGAACTGGTCTGGCACGGGGGTGTGGACGGGTGGCGGCTCGGCGTGCTGGTCGCGGCCGTCGTCCTCGGGTCCGCGCCGTGGCTGATCGCGAACGCGGCCCGCTCCACGAGGTCGTTCCGGGCGGGCACGGGGGAACCCGACGCCGCCGAAGGCGTGCCCGGCCCGTCGAAGGCGCCCCTCCGGCGCTGGTCGGCGGAGGGGCGCCTCGGCGGTGGGCCGGTGGTCAGGCGCTGACGGCCTTCTTGTAGAGGCGGGTCGCGAGGGGGACGAACAGGAGGAGCATGACGGCGATCCAGAGCAGGGACGCCGGGACGGCGTGCCGAAGGGGCCAGGCGTCGGACGTCCGCGCCGCGGCGCCGGTGTTGCCGAAGAGTTCGCGGGCGGCCTGGGTGAAGGTGGAGACGGGGTTCCACTCCGCGACGACGCGCAGTGGCGCGGGGAGGCCGGCGCTGTCGATGAAGGCGCTGGAGACGAAGACCAGGGGGAGCGAGACCAGGTTGGCGATGCTGCTGAAGCTCTCGGGGGTGCGCAGGACCAGCGCCACGGTCGCGCTGAGCCAGGAGAAGGCGTAGGCGAAGAGCAGCAGGAGGACGAAGCCGAGGACGGCCTCCAGGGGAGAGGTGTGCACTCGCCATCCGACGACCAGGCCCATCACCGCCATGACGGTGAGGCTCGCGAGGTTCAGCAGCAGATCGCCGGCGGTCTGGCCGATCAACACCGCGGACGGGGCCATGGGCAGCGAGCGGAAGCGGTCGAAGATCCCCTTCTGCAGGTCGA
Organism: Actinocorallia herbida; assembly: GCF_003751225.1. Taxonomy (NCBI): domain Bacteria; kingdom Bacillati; phylum Actinomycetota; class Actinomycetes; order Streptosporangiales; family Thermomonosporaceae; genus Actinocorallia; species Actinocorallia herbida. Next base: position 4,867,954 of record NZ_RJKE01000001.1, on the reverse strand, counting down.
GGGTGAGGGTGTACCCGGTGATCTGGGCGCTGATGATGACGGCCTGGACGAAGATGCCCGGGAGCAGGTACTCACGGTAGGAGACGCCCGGGACGTCGATGGCGCTGCCGAAGACGTAGGCGAACAGCAGCACGAGCACGACGGGCAGCGTGATGGTGCCGACGAGGACCTCCGGGGACCGCCGGATCTTCAGGGTGTTGCGCTTGGTGATGGTCCAGCCGTCGACGATCGGGAGGGCGAGCGCGTTCATCAGGAGGCCTCCTTGACCTGTGGGGCGGCGCCGGACGTCCGATGTCCGGTCAGGGTGAGGTAGACGTCGTCGAGGGTGGGCCGCCGCAGCCCGGCGTCCCGCACGCGGACCCCGGCGTCGGCCAGCCGGCCGAGGATCAGGCGGAGCGACTCGGGGCCGTCGGTGACCGAGATGACGAGCTTCAACGACTCGGGCACGGTCCGGAGGGTGCCGACGGGGAACCGTTCGAGGGCCTGCCGCGCGGTGTCCAGGTCGGCGGCGCCGGCCACGGTCAGCTCGATGCGGTTGCCGCCGACCTGGTCCTTGAGCTCGTCGGGGGTGCCACCGGCGATGGCCCGGCCTTGGTCGACGACCAGGACGCGGTCGGCCAGGTGGTCGGCCTCCTCCATGTACTGGGTGGTGAGCAGGAGGGTGGTGCCGCCGGAGACGAGTTCGGAGATGGTGTCCCACAGTGCAGCCCGCGCTCTCGGGTCCAGGCCGGTGGTCGGTTCGTCCAGGAACAGGACGGGCGGGTCGGCGACCAGCGCGCCCGCGAGGTCGATGCGGCGGCGCATGCCTCCGGAGTAGCCCTTGACGGGGCGGTCGGCGGCCTCGGTGAGGTCGAACCGCTCCAGCAGTTCGCTCGCGCGGGCCTTACTGCGCCTGGCGCCCAGGTGGTACAGGCGGCCGACCATCTCCAGGTTCTCCGCGCCCGTCAGATGCTCGTCGACCGCCGCGTACTGGCCGGACAGGCCGATGCGCGAGCGCAGCCGGGCGGCGTCGCGGACGACGTCGCATCCGGCGACGGTGGCGCGGCCCGCGTCGGGTCGCAGCAGGGTCGTCAGGACCCTGACGGTCGTGGTCTTCCCCGCGCCGTTCGGGCCGAGCAGGGCCAGCACCGTGCCTTGCGGGACGGCGAAGCTCAGCCCGTCGAGGGCGTTCACCTCGCCGTACCTCTTGACCAGTCCTTCGGCCGTGATCGCGTCACTCATGGGGGCTCCCTGCTGTGATGGGGGGTCGCTGTGATGGGGGGGTCGGAGACGGAGCCCGCCGCGGCGTCGCCGGTCTCGGGCCGTGTTCGTCGGGTTCTACTTCTGGGGGTCTTCGCCGGCCGCGGCCGCGATGGCGTCGGTCAGGCGCTTGCGCGCACGGGCGGGGGCGTAGCCGCCCTCCGTGTAGTTCCTGGCGAACGCCTCGACGAACTCGACGGGGTCCTCGCCGACGATCGCGCGGATCGGCGTGTCGTCTGCCGCGGCCTGCTCGAACAGGTCGGCGAGGTCCTCGAACGTCGCGGCGTTGCGGTCGGCGTCGGTCGGCACGAAGTGCATCAGGTAGCGCTCGATCGCGTCGACCGCCGCGCGGTGGTTCTCGGGAAGCTGCTCCTTGCGGGCCTTGTACGCCCTCCAGCGCTTCTTGGGGCCGATCACCTTGGCGATGAAGCCGCTCTTCTCGGCATCGGACATGGTCACTCGCCTCCTTCGCGGAGCTGTTCGAGCCGTGCTGTGAGGAAGCTCCAGGTCCTCCAGAACTCTTCGAGGGATTCCCGTCCCTGGGCGTTGAGGGAGTACACCTTGCGCGGCGGACCCTTCTCAGAGGGGACCTTCGCCACGTCGACGAAGCCGCGCTGCTCGATCCTGACCAGCAGGGCGTAGATGGTGCCCTCGGCGATGTCGGAGAAGCCCTGATCGCGCAGCGACGCGGTGATCTCGTAGCCGTAAGCGGGCCGCCCGGACAGGATCGCCAGGACGATGCCCTCCAGCGTGCCTTTGAGCATCTCCGTCAGCTGTTTGCCCATGGCGCACCTCCCTTCTAGCTATTCGGTGTTGCTGACTACCGGTACATAGTAACAATGAATACCGGTACTTAGCAACACCGAATAATGCCGCCGCCGTGGCCCGGCCGGAGCGGCTCGGGGCGTGCGGGCGGCCGGTCCGAGAGATGGGCCGGTGTCCAACGGCCCGTATGATGCGGCGCATGAGCGCTGTACAGCCCGGTCGTCGGCGCAACGCCGCGGCGACCCGGGAGGCGATCCTCGACGCCGCGGTCGTCGAGTTCACCGAGCAGGGGTACGCACGGGCCGGCGTGCGGCAGATCGCCGAGCGGGCCGGCGTGACGGCGATGATGATCAATCGCTACTTCGGCCAGAAGGAGGGCCTCTTCGCCGAAGCCGTCGACCGGTCCTTCGCCCCGCCGACCGTCGTCGGCGACGACCGCCGCGACCTGGCGCGCGACATCGCGCGGCGGCTCGCCGCGCGCACCGCCCCCGGCGCCGAGCGGCTCGACCCGTTCCTGCTCATGCTCCGCTCGGCCGCCGATCCCGAGGCCGCGGCGATCCTCCGGCGGGGGGTCGAGACCCACGTGGGCGCCCGGCTCACCGGGCTGCTCGACGGACCCGACGCGGAGGTCCGCGCCGAGCTCATGCTCGCGCTCGCCGCCGGGACCTGGCTGCTGCGCTCGGTGGTGGGCACCGGCGCCCTCGCCGACGCCGACGCCGACCTGCTGGCCGACCTGCTGGCCGACATGCTCGAACCGGTGGGCCGGGGAACCGGCGCCGCCCCGGACGACCGCGACGACGGCGTCCGGGGCGGCACGGCGGAGTAGCGGCGCCCGGCCATCAGAAGGCCGAGCGGACCGTCCCGCCGTCCACGCGGATCGTCGCTCCGCTGATGTACTGCGCGTGGTCGCCGCACAGGTACGCGACCGCCGCGGCGATCTCGTCCGGCTCGCCGAACCGTTCCTGGTCGTTGGGCACCAGGGCCTCCACGGCGTTGCGGTGCACCTCCTCCCAGGTCCGCCCCCATCCGCGGGCGGGGGCGAGCTCCATGACGAGCTCCTGCACCGCCTCGACGACGATCGCGCCGGGCGAGACGACGTTCGAGGTGACGCCGGTGCCCTTGAGTTCGCGGGCGAGCGACACCGCGAGGTTGTGCCGGGCCGCCAGCGTCGCGTTGTACTGCGGGTGGGTGTTCATCGGCTGGGAGGCGAGGCCGCCGCCGATGGTGACGACCCTGCCCCAGCCGCGCTCGCGCATCGCCGGGACGAGGAGCCGGATCATCCGGACGCCCGAGACGACGTTGATGTCGTAGGCGTCACGCCACTCGTCGGGCGTCGCCTCGGTCCACGTCAGATGCCGGTAGAAGCCCGCGTTGTTGACGAGGATGTCGATGGGACCGTGCGCGGTCGCCGCGCGTGCCGCCTCCGCGGCCCCCTCGTCGTTCGCCAGGTCGCCCAGTGCGATGTCGGCGACCCCGCCCGCCGCGCGGATCTCCCGCGCGGTCCTTTCCGCCCGGTCCCGGTCCCGCCCGTGGACGACGACGGCCGCCCCTTCGGCGGCCAGCATCTTCGCCGTCGCCGCGCCGAGCCCGGAGGTGGACCCGGTGACCAGGGCCCGCTTGTCGGTGAGCTTGAGATCCATCTTGTGCTTCTTCCCACGGATTCCGTCCGCGCCCTGATCGGCGCGGGCGGGTTTCATCCATAAGTATACAGCTGTAGACAAATCGGCCGGATTCCGGGCGGCGAGTCCGGTCAGATGCGGCCGAGACCGTGGAGCAGGGTCTCCACCACGATGTCGGCTGCCGGGCCGGGGTCGAGGTCGGGCATCCGCCGGGCCACCAGGTGCATCAGTTCGGGCAGCAGTGTCGCGGCCCAGCCGTCGGGGAGGCCGGCGCGCAGTAGGCCCTCGTCCTCGGCCCGGCGCAGGAAGGCGTCGACCTCGGCGACCGACGCGTCGCGCCGGGTGCGGCTGGCATCGTCGGCGAGCATGCGGGCGAGGTCGACGGGCCAGGTGCGGTTCACGTCGATGACGTTCTCGACGTAGCGGTGCAGTGCGACCGGGACGGGGGCCTCGCGCAGGCGGGCGTCGGCGATGGCCCGCTCGACGGCGTCCAGCCGGGCCTCGTAGATGGCGGACAGCAGCTCCTCCCGGGAGGAGAAGCGCCGGTAGACGGTGCGCCGGTCGACGCCGGCCTCGGCGGCGATGGCGGCGATGCTCACGCCCGGATCCGCGGCCAGCATGCGGGCCCCGGTGGTGAGGACGGTCTGGATGTTGCGTGCGGCGTCTGCTCTCACAGGCGACAGCCTACCCGCAAGTGCTGCTCGATCGAGTCTCATGGTGTTGTCATCGTCACATGAATGTGTCATCAAGGAATCTAAGTGCTACCTTGATGAGACAGATAGCCGAACGATCTGAACGGGACAGCACATGATCACCTATGACCGGCTCTTCATCGCGGGGACCTGGACCGAACCGAGTGACGCGGACCTGCTGGACATCCGGTCGCCGCACGACGGCACGCTGCTCGGCCGGGCCGCCCAAGCCGGGACCGCGGACGTCGACCGCGCGATCGCCGCCGCCCGCGCCTCCTTCGACGAGGGCGTCTGGCGGGAGACCCCGCCCTTGGAGCGCGTCGTGGTCCTGCGGCGCTTCAACGCGCTGCGCGAGCGGAACGCGGACCGGATCGCCGGGCTGATCGCCGCGGAGAACGGCTCGGCGGGATGGTTCACCCGCGCCGGCCAGCCCGGCCTGACCCGGCAGGCCGAGGCCTACCTCAAGGCGGCGGAGGAGTTCGCCTGGGAGCAGACCCTGATCCCGTCGGATCCGGCCTCGACGGTGCGCAGCGTCGTCCGCCGCGAGGCGATCGGCGTCGTCGCCGCCGTGATCCCGTGGAACTCGCCCTTCTCCTCCGCGACGTCGAAGATCATTCCGGCGCTGCTCGCCGGCAACTCGGTGGTCCTGAAGGTCTCCCCGGAGAACTCCCTGAGCATGGGGCTTCTCGCCGAACTCGTGGCGGAGGCGGGCCTGCCGGAAGGCGTGATCAGCGTGCTGCCCGCGGACCGGGAGGTCAGCGAGTACCTGATCGCCCACCCGGACGTCGACAAGATCGCCTTCACCGGCTCGACCCGTGCGGGCCGGCGCGTCGCCGCGATCGCCGGCGAGCAGCTCAAGCGGGTCAGCCTGGAGCTGGGGGGCAAGTCCGCCGCCGTCATCCTCCCCGACGCCGACCTCCACGCGGCGGTGCAGGGGCTGAAGTTCGCCGCCCTCCTCAACAACGGTGAGTCCTGCATCGCGCAGACCCGCATCCTGGCCCCGCGCGACCGCTACGAAGAGGTGGTCGCCGAGCTCAAGACGCTCGTCGCCTCCCTCAAGGTCGGCGATCCCCGCGATCCGGACACCTTCATCGGCCCGATGATCCGCCCCGACCAGCAGCAGCGGGTGCGCGAGTACATCGAGATCGGCATCGAGGAAGGGGCCCGCCTCGTCACCGGCGGACCCCAGATCCCGGAGGGGCTGGAGAAGGGCAACTACGTCACGCCGACCCTCTTCGCCGACGTCGACACCTCGATGCGCATCGCCCAGGAGGAGATCTTCGGCCCGGTCCTCGTCGTGATCGCCTACGACGACGAGGACGACGCCGTCCGCATCGCCAACGACTCCGAGTACGGCCTGTCCGGCGGAGTCTGGTCCGCCGACGAGGAGCACGCCCTCGACGTGGCCCGGCGCATCCGTACCGGCACGGTCACCGTCAACGGCGCGTCCGTCGGCTTCGACGGGCCCTTCGGCGGCGTCAAGGCCAGCGGCATCGGCCGCGAATACGGCGCCGTCGGCCTCGGCGGCTACACCGAGTACAAGACGATCACCGTCTGATCCGCGCTCCGCCTCCGGCATCCCGGGACGACCTCCCCCACCCGCCGCGCGAGCCCGGCCGGCCCGCCCGCACGGGACCCCCGAAAGGACGGCTTTCCCCATGTTCAAGACCCGACGCTCCCCGGAACCCGAGGCCCGCGGCGTCGCCGCCGCCATGACCGCGCTGGTCCTCGTGGTGCTGCTCGCCACCCTCGACCAGACCATCGTCGCGACCGCCCTGCCGCGCATCGCCGCGGACCTCGACGGTTTCGACGGCATCGCCTGGATCAGCGCCGCCTACCTGCTCGCCTCGACCGCGGTCACCCCGCTGTGGGGCAAGCTCGGCGACATGTTCGGCCGCAAGACCCTCTACCTGGTCTCCACCACGGTCTTCCTCATCGCGTCCGCGGCCTGCGGCCTGGCGCAGGGTCTGCCGGAGCTCATCGGCGCCCGCGTCCTGCAGGGGCTGGGCGGCGGCGGCATGATCGTCCTCACCTTCGCCCTGGTCGGCGACATCGTGGCCGCGGAGGAACGCGGCCGCTACCAGGCGATGTTCGGATCCGTGTACGGCGTGGCGAGCATCGTCGGCCCGCTGCTCGGCGGGGTGTTCACCGATCGGCTCTCCTGGCGCTGGGCCTTCCTGGTCAACCTTCCCGTCGGCGTCATCGCCCTCGTCATCGCCGTCCGCGTCCTCCCCGCCGCCGGCGGCGGCGTCAAGGCCCGCATCGACTACGCGGGCGCCACGGTGCTCGCCGCGATCGCCACCGGCCTCGTGCTGGTCACCTCCTTCGGCGGCCGCTGGGGCTGGGGCTCGCCCGCCATCGTGGGCCTGGTCCTCGCCACCGTCGCGCTCGCCGCGCTTCTGGTGCCCGTCGAGCGGCGCGCCGCCGCGCCGGTCCTGCCGATCGCCCTGCTGAGCTCCCGCACCGTGGTCTTCTCCGCGCTGATCGGCTTCGTCGCCAACGCCGCGATGTTCAGCGTCCTGGTGTACCTGCCCACCTACCTGCAGATCGTCGACGGCGTCTCGGCGACCCTCTCCGGCGTCCACATGCTGCCGCTGGTCGCGGGTCTCGTCCTCAGCCAGTCCCTGGCAGGGCGCTGGGCGGCGCAGGTCGAACGGCTGCGGCCGATCCTGGTCTCCGGGCTGCTGATCAACCTCGCCGGGCTGCTCCTGCTGTCGACCCTCGGCGCCGCCACCGGAACCGTCGTCCTGGGCGGCTACTTCCTGCTCACCGGCATCGGCATCGGCATGGTCCCCATGGTCGTGCTGACCGCGGTCCAGAACTCCGTGCCCGCCGCCGACATCGGCGCCGCGAGCGCCGTGGTCACCTTCGCCCGGTCCATCGGCGCGGCCTTCGGCGTCGCAGTCTTCGGGGCGCTGCTCACCAGCGGCTTCGCCGCCCGCACCGCGGACCTGCCCCGCCTCGGCGGCTTCGACCCGGCCCGCCCGGAGTCCATCGCCCGGCTCTCCGCCGACGCCCGAGCCGTCGCCCTCGACGCGTTCGCCCACGCCACCGGCGCCGGCTTCCTCTGGCTGGCCCCTGCCCTCGCCGCGGGCACCGTCCTCGCCCTGCTCCTCAAGCGCCCCCGCCCCGCCCCCGCCCAGGAGCCGACCCGCCCGGCCGAGGCCCGCCCGGCCGTCTCCTGACGACGACGCCCCGGGCTCCCGGTTCGCGGAAACACCCGGTCCAGCGACCTGCTGGGCCGGGATCCTCGCGATTTTCAAAGAGACGCTTGCGTCTATTTGGAGGGAGGCGTACCGTCGGGTCATCCAAGTGATTGATTGGAGAACCCGGTGGCCGATGGGACGCGTACGCGGATCCTGGATGAGGCGCTTCGGCTGTTCGCCGAGCGCGGCTACGCCGGGACGTCCGTCGCGGCGATCGAGGCGGCCGCCGGACTGTCACCTCACTCCGGCTCCCTTTACACGCATTTCGGGTCCAAGGAACAGGTGATGGCCGCGGCGGTCGAGCGCGCCATCGCCACCGCGGAGAGGGGCTTCGCGCTCGCTCCGATGCTCTCCCTGGGCAATCTGGAGGCCGAGCTGACGCTTCTGGCGCGCGGCTCGCTGCTGCTGCTGAACGACTGGCGCGACCTGATCCGGGTGATGGCCAAGGAGTGCGAGCAGTTCCCGGCCGTGATGGAGGACGCCCGCGAACGCTTGTTCGCCCGGTCGCACGAGTTCCTCGCCGGCTGGCTGGCGGGAAAGGCGCCCGGGCCCGGCCCGGACTTCGAGGCCGTCACCACGATCTGGCTCGGCGCCATCGAGAACTACTGGATCGTCACGCACATCCACGGCGCTCGGCCGTTCGGCATGGACGACGACCGCTATGTACGGCAATGGGTTTCCACGCTGATGACCGCGATCGGAGCACCGCCATGACCGCGTTCGATCTGAACGACCCCGACTTCATCGCCAATCCCTACCCCGTCTACGCCTGGCTCCGCGACGTCGCGCCCGTCCACTACGGCACCACCAACGACCTCTGGCTCGTCAGCCGGCACGACGACGTCCTGGCCGTGCTCCGCGACGCGCGGCGCTTCTCCTCCGACCTCGGGAACGCCGACGACAACCCGTTCAACCCGGCGCTGCGGTCCCCGCGCGCACTCTCCCGGCTGCTCGACCGCCTCCCGCCCGCCCGGACCCTGCTGACCAGCGACCCGCCGGACCACACCCAGCTGCGCCGCAAGGTCGCCAAGGCCTTCACCCCGCGCCGGATCGCCGCACTGGAACCCCGCATCAGGCAGATCGCCGAACAGCTCGTCGACGACCTCGACGGCGACCTCGTGCGCGACCTGGCCTCCCCGCTGCCGACCATCGTCATCGCCGAGATGATGGGCATTCCCGCCGCCCGCCGCGACGACTTCAAACGCTGGTCGGACGAGCTCGTCGACGGTCTGCTCACCGGCGGCAGCAGGCTCAAGATGGCGAGAAGCGCGATCGCCATCTCCTGGTTCTTCGCGCGGACCGTCCGTAGCAGGCGACGCAGTCCGGGCGACGACCTCATCAGCCTCCTCACCACCCGCGACCAGGACGGCGACGCCCTCACCCTCGGCGAGCTCGTCAACTTCTGCATCCTGCTGCTCGTCGCCGGCAACGAGACCACCACCAACCTGATCTCCAACGCCATGCTCGCCCTGTTCGACCGCCCCGACCTGTGGCGCAGGCTCGGCGAGGACCCCGGCCTCGCCTCCGCCGCGGTGGAGGAGACCCTGCGCTACGACGGTCCGGCCCAGGGACTGCTCCGCATCACCACCACCGAGGTGGTGATCGGCGACGTCACGATCCCGCAGGGCGCGCGCGTCCTGCCCCTGCTCGGCGCGGCCAACCGCGACCCCCGCCACTGGGCCGACCCCGACGCCTTCCGCCTCGACCGCCCCTCCAACGACCACATCGCGTTCGGCTCGGGCATCCACTACTGCATCGGCACCGCCCTGGCCCGCCTCGAAGCCCGCGTCACCCTCGAGACCCTCGCCCGCCGCCACCCCCACCTGGCCCCCGCCGGCCCCCCGACCCGCATCCAGAGCCCGGTACTCCGCGGCCTGCGCACCCTCCCCGTCACCGTCCGGCCCGCCACCGTCCCCGCGCACCCGGTCGCGACGGCCCAGCCCGGCTGACCCGGTCCCGCGAAGGGCGAGCGGGCCCGCGCGTCACTGCTCGTCGAGGAAGAGTTCTTCGATCGTCAGGGCGAAGAGCCGGGCGAGGCGGAAGGCGAGGGGAAGGCTGGGGTCGAACTTCCCCGTCTCGATGGCGTTGATCGTCTGCCTGGACACGGCGGCCCGCTGGGCCAGCTCGGCCTGCGTCCAACCGCGTTCGGCGCGAAGGTCCGTGATGCGGTTCCTCATCGGTAGCGGATCTTACCGATGAGGAACGAGATCAAGAAGACGGCTCCCATGAGCGCGGGAAGGACGGCGACGTCGACGCCGCGGGCGACGAGGCCCGCGGTGTCGGCGACGATGTAGGCGAATCCGACGACCCACGCCACGCCGAGGGTGATCGCCAGCGCGTCCTGCAGGAGCTTGCGCTGCAGTTCGTCGACGGTGTGCAGAAAGCGCGTGAAGACGACGATCCAGCCGATGCCGACGGCGAGATTGACGGCGACGGCGGCCCAGCTCGTCACGTGCGCAGGCGGGTCCCACAGGAGCCGGGGGCCGAACTTGGCGAGGGCGAGGCTCGCCGCCCAGGCGCACGTCCAGAGCGCGAGCCGGGCGGTCGCCTTGATCTCGTTGAGTACTTGCACGGGTGCCTCCGCCGACGCGATGTCAAGTGTGCTTGACACGGTAGGCACCGCCTCTCGGTGGTGTCAAGCGTGCTTGACATCGAGCGGTACCGGTCCGGCTCACCAGCCGCCTTCGAGGAAGGCGAGGAAGGCGGGGGACGGATCGGCGGCGGTGCCCGTGTTGGCGACGGCGACGACGACCAGGGCCGCCGCCAGGAGAGCCGCGAGGATCCCGAAGGTTCCGAGCACGCGCCTGGCCGATCGAGCCGAGCGCTCGGTGCGCGCCGTCGCGCGCCACAGCAGGGCGCCGCCGAGGAGGAGGGCCGCCGCGACGACGGCGGCGATCACCGCCATCACCGCGTGGTAGCGGGCGAAGTCCTCGATCATCAGGTCCAGGGCGGGCGGGTGGGGTCCGCCCGGCGCCGCGGCCAGGTTCCGCCGGGCCTCGGCGAGCGTCCCGTCGGCCGGCAGCATCGGCAGCAGCGACGCGAAAGGCGTGATCGCGCCCTGGACGTTGGCCATGACCGTCACCAGTGCGAACACCGCGAGCCCGGCGGCGGCGCCGCCACCCGAGGCGAGCGCCGCTCGCCGCCCCCTTCCGGATCCGCCGCTTCGCGCGTACGCCCTCCAGAGCCGGACGGCGAGCAGGCCGAACACGGCGAGGAGCATGCCCGCGAGCGCCGCCTTGGCCACGTGATACCGCGCCCAGTACTCGATGACGCTCGCCAGCCCCGCCGCCGGCTCCCGTCGCCCGGACGCCCAGTACCCGTCGAACGACGCCGACATCGCCTCGACGAGTTCCGCCCGCCCCCCGAACCCGGTCCCCGTCCCCACCCCGGCCAGGACCCGGGGCGCGACGACGAACGCCCACGCCGACGCCACCGCCACAAGCGCGAGCACCCAGGGGCGTCCCGCGGACCGTGCCGAAGCCACTCGACCCGACATCGAACCTCCACTGTGCGAACCATGACCTCAGCGGATCCTCCCGCCCACCCGCCCGCTCGCACATCGCCGCAGAAAACGATCCGGGCCTGGTTCCCGAGCATGACCCGTCCCGCCCCCCTCACCCCCGGCGCCTACCCGCCCGCCCCGGCCGGACGTCCGGGCGGCATCCGACGGCCTAGGACGCGGCGCCATGGAGATGGGGATGACCGGGTTCGGGAGCTCGTGCGGCGGTTCGTTGCGGTAGGGATGGGGGGATGGGACGACGCGGCCTTCGAGCGCCGCCTGGTGGCCCGCGACCGCGTCGGGGGCGCGTCAGCAGCAGCCGGAGGGCGGGCGGGAGTCGCTGCGGAGGTGCCAGAAGCGCTTCTCCGACAGGACGGGCTCGTCGGGGTGGGCGGCGGCGCGGTGTTCCAGGTAGTGCTCGTAGGCGCGGTCGCCGGTGAACTCGCGGAGCAGACGCCAGAAGGTGCGGAGCTGGGGCGTCACGGGGCGGTCTTCATGTGTTCGCGTTCGGTGCGGGTGGGGAGCAGGCCGGAGGGGGCCCACAGGTCGGAGGCGACATAGGGGTCCTCGGTCGTCGTCGTGGTGCGGCGGCGCAGCGCGGTGAGCCAGACCCGGACGGCGTCGGCGAGGACGACGATGACGACGAGGGCGAAGAAGGCCGCGAGGACGCCGTCGACCGTGGAGTTCAGGACGACCTGTTCCATCGCGTCGACGGACCCGGCGCTGCCGAGCGAGGTCTTCCCCGCGTCGAGCGCGTCCTGGTAGAGGTCGCGCTGGGCGAAGAAGCCGATCCGCGGGTCGCCGGACAGGACCTTCTGCCAGACCGCGGTGAGCGTCACCGCGACGTCCCAGGCGAGCGGGACCAGCGTCACCCACGCGTGCCGGGCGCGGCCCGACTTGATGAGCAGTGTCGTGCAGACGATCAGGGCGATCGCGGCGAGCAGCTGGTTGGCGATGCCGAACAGGGGGAACAGCTGGTTGATGCCGCCGAGGGGGTCCTTGACGCCCGCCCACAGGAACCAGCCCCAGGCGGCGACGACGACCGCGCTCGACAGGTACACCCCGGGCTTCCAGCTCACGTCGCCGAACCTCCGCCACACGTTGCCCACGGTGTCCTGGAGCATGAACCTGCCGATGCGGGTGCCCGCGTCGACCGTCGTCAGGATGAACAGGGCCTCGAACATCACCGCGAAGTGGTACCAGAACGCCTTGGCGCCGCCGACCGAGGCGAAGATGTCCGCGATCCCGACCGCGAGGGTGGGCGCGCCGCCCGTCCGGGCGACGAGGGTCGTCTCGCCGACGGACTCCGCGGCCCGCGCCAGCTGCTCGGGGGAGATGGTGAACCCGACGCCCGCGACGGCCTGGGACGCCGACTCCAGGGTGGGCCCGAGGACCGAGGCGGGCATGTTCATCGCGAAGTACAGCCCAGGGTCGATGACGCACGCGGCGATGAGCGCCATCACCGCGACGAAGGACTCGGTGAGCATGCCGCCGTATCCGATGACCCGGACCTGGGACTCCTTCTCCAGGAGCTTCGGGGTGGTGCCGCTGGAGACCAGCGCGTGGAAGCCCGACAGCGCGCCGCACGCGATGGTGATGAAGACGAACGGGAACAGCGCCCCGGCGACGACAGGGCCGTCACCCGTCCGGGCGAAGGACGTGAACGCCTCGGTGCGCAGATCCGGCAGGGCCACGAGGATGCCCGCCGCGAGCATCGCGACGACGCCGATCTTCATGAACGCGCTGAGGTAGTCGCGGGGCGCGAGCAGCATCCAGACCGGCAGCACCGACGCGACGAACCCGTACCCGACGAGGGCGAACGTCAGCGTCTCGGGCGACCAGGTGAACGCGTCGGCCCAACGGGAGTCGGCCACCAGGCTCCCGGCGGCCACCGCCAGGACGAGCAGGACCGCGCCGAAGGCGGAGGCCCGCAGGACCCGGCCGTAGCGCAGGTACCGCAGGTAGAAGCCCATGAGCAGGGCGATGGGGATCGTCATCGTGATGGAGAAGGCGCCCCAGGGGGAGTGCGCGAGGGCGTTCACGACGACGAGGGCCAGCACCGCCAGCAGGATGACCATGATGGACAGGGCGCCGACGAGCGCGGCGACGCCCCCGACGGGCCCGATCTCGTCCTTGGCCATCTGGCCGAGGCTGCGCCCGCCGCGCCGCATCGAGAAGAACAGCACCACGAGGTCCTGGACGGCACCGGCGAAGACGACCCCGACGATGATCCACAGCGTCCCGGGCAGATACCCCCACTGCGCGGCGAGGACCGGCCCGACCAGCGGCCCCGCCCCCGCGATGGCCGCGAAGTGGTGGCCGAACAGCACCCGCCGGTCGGTCGGGTGGAAGTCGATCCCGTTGTTCTTCGACTCGGCGGGCGTGGCCCGGGTGTCGTCCGGCCGCAGCACCCGATAGGTGACGAACCGGGCATAAAACCGATAGGCGATCGCGTACGACGCGAGCGCCGCGAACAGGATCCAGGCCGCGGACACCCGCTCCCCCCGCGCGACCGCGAGCACCGTCCACGCCAGCGCCCCGCCCGCCCCGACCAGAACCCAGACGGCCTTCTCCCGCACCACGAACCTCCCCCGAGCCTGCCACCGCCCGCCATGACATCACACGAAGCGACATCGCGATCACGGATCGAGAAGGTTGGCCAAGCCCGCCCCGGACGACGCGCCGTCCCCGTCCGGTCCGGGCAACCTTTCGGCGGACCTCGGCTGTCTTTAGTCACGGAGTCCTGAGGAAGGCGGCTGACAGATGCGGGAACCCCCCGAATACGCGACCTACGTACGGGCGCGTTCGCCAAGGCTGCTGCACATCGCGTACCTGCTCTGCCGAGACCGGGCGCTGGCCGAGGACCTGCTCCAGACGGCCCTGGCGAAAGCCTGGACGGCCTGGCGGCGGATCGAGAACGACCCCGATCCGTACGTCTACCGGATCATGGTCAACACGCACAGTTCCTGGACCCGGCGGCGCTGGCGGGGCGAGATCCCCGTGGCCGAGCCGCTTCCGTTCACGCAGTCGCCGGACACGACGGGCGACGCCGACGACCGGGCGTTCCTCTGGGCCGCGCTCGGCCGGCTGCCCCGGGGCCAGCGGACCGTGCTGGTGCTCCGCTTCTTCGAGGATCTGACCGAAGCCCAGGTCGCGGGCATCCTCGGCTGCTCGGCCGGAACCGTGAAGAGCCAGGCCAGCAAGGCCCTCGCCAAGCTCCGGATCGACCCGGAGATCGTCGAGACCGTCGCGAACAGGAGCCTTTGAGATGTCACCCAGCATGCGGGATCTCCGCGCGGTCATGGAGGACGCGGGGGACGGGATGGACCATCCCGCCGACCGTCTCGACCTGGTCCGGCGACGAGTCGGGCGCAGTCGCCGTCGCCGTCTGGCGGCAGGGGCCGCCGCGGTCGCCCTCGGCGTCGGCGCCGTGTTCGCGTTCCTGCCCTCTTCCGAGGGGACGACGTCGCAGTTCGTCCAGCCGGGCCCGACCCCGCCGCTGAGCGGCCGCCCCGTCACCGGTCTTCCCGAGAGCGCGGAGGGCATGAGGCTGGTGACCGCCGTCAAGTACGACGTGCTCAACCGGCCCGCGCACCTGACGTTCACCCCGACCGGCCCGACCTCGCTGATCATCTTCCGCTGCGACCAGCCGGGCGCGGTCTACCAGCGGGGAGTCGGCGCGGTGGGGTGCGGCTCCCCTCCGACGCCCGACACGCCCCCGACCGAGCCCAACGGCGGCTCCAGCTACCACGACACCACGGCCGGAGTGCCCGTCTCGATGGATCTGTTCGCCACCGGAGAGGGTGTCAGGTCCGATATCTCCGACGCGGACTCCGCCGACCGCTACCTGGCGGGAGCCGCGCGGGAGAACGGGGGCTGGACCGTGGCGGTCTACAGCGGGACCTGCACCAGCCCGCACTGTCAGTCCGTTGAGGAGTTCAAGGAGCACCCCGGTCCGCGGGAGCCCGAGGACCCCGCCGCGGGCCGGGAACCGCTCTCGACGCGCACCGGCACCGCCGACTCCCGCCGAACCCCGGTGCGGACGGAGGGCCACGGCGTCGACCTCCACCTGGTCTGCGCCGAAGGCGCCGCCTGGGCCGTCACCTGGCTCGACGGCAGGATCTCCCGGCCGATCCCGTGCGAGGCGGCCGAATCGTCCGGCGTCCACTGGTCGGCGGGACCCGGGCGGCTGGAGATCGCGGTCTTCCCGGCTTCAGCGAACCCGACCGCGAACAAGGCCGCGATCGCACGCCTGATGAAGCACCCCGACCCGATGGGCGCGTGGACCCTCAAGGTCTACGAATGATCCCCTGACCTTCACCTGGGCTTGGGACGGCGCCCGCGCACCCGGCGGCGCCGTCCCGGCGTTCGCCACCGCGCTCACCCGTGGTGCTTGGTCTTCTGTAGGTGGAGCAGGGCGAGGAGGGCGAGGAGGGCGGCGGCGGCGGTCGCCCAGGGCACTCCCGCGGGCAGGATGAGGCCTCCGAGGAGGGTGCCGAGGCCGATGCCGAGGTAGATCGCGGAGGCGTTGAGGCCGACGACGAGGGGTGTCTCGTGCGGGGCCAGGGCGATGAGGCGATGCTGTTGCGGCGGGGTCTGGCACCAGCTGCTCGCGCCCCAGACCAGCATGAGCAGACCGGTGAGGGCGGGCCACTCGGTCCCGGTCGCGGCGGCCCAGGAGAGGACTCCGAGTCCTGCCGCCATGGCGAGGTATCCGGCGGTGAGGACGTGGATCGAGCTCCACCGATCGGTGGCGAAGCCGGCCGCGAGGTTGCCGATCACCGCGCCCAGCCCGTAGAGGAACAGCATCCAGACGATCATCGACGGCGAGGTGCCCACGGCGCCGAGGACCGGCACGCTGTACGCGTAGACGACGTAGCTCGCCGCCATGCCGAAGACGGTCAACGGCAGCACGGCCGGCACGCCGGGACGGCGCAGCACGGCGAGTCGAGCACGCAGCGGAGTCCGCGGACTCCCCGGCAGGCTCGGCATGCTCAGGCGCAGCGCGACGGCGACGGCGAGGCAGACCGCGCCGACCAGGCCCAGGGCGGCCTGCCAGCCCATGGCTCGTGCGGCGAGGCCGCCCAGCGGGATGCCCAGCGCCGTCGCGGCGGTCAGGCCGCCGATCACCACTGCCAGTGCGCGCGCCCGTTCCTGCGGTCTGACGAGTGCCGCGGCCACCGCGCCGGCCGCCGGTGTGTACGCGGCCGCGCCGAACGCCGCGATGACCCGCGAGCCCAGGAAGAAGGCGAAGTCCGGCGCGACCGCCGAGCCCACGTTGGCCAGGCCGAGGACGACGAGCGCCGAGACGAGCAGGAGGCGCCGCGGAACGTGCGCGGTCGCCGTCGCGAGGGTCGGCGAGAGCACGGCGTACGCGACCGCGAACACGGTGATCGACTGTCCGGCCGCGCTCGGTGTGACGTGAAGGGAACTCGCGATTGAGGGCAGGAAGCCGGCCGTGACGAAGGCGTCGGTGCCGACCGCGAACGTGCCGAGCGCGAGCACCGCCGTCGATGACAGCCCGCGGACGCCCTGGCCGTCGGCCTCGGTCGGCGAGCTATTCGGGATATTTTTCATCCTCATTCAGGTCCTGTGTTCGGTCGTTTCGGCGCAGTGGTCTCTCGGCAGGCGCGCCTGCCGGCGTTCGGTGTGCGCCCGGTCAGGGCAGCGGCCGGCTCATCTCCCGGTAACGCCGCCTGGTGCGCTCCGCGCTCGCCTCGGGGCTGGCCGACATCAGGTCGGCGATCGTCTGCGCCGCGAGCTCCCGGCGCCACGCGAGTTCGGCGCGCAGCATCGCGGCGGACACGCCGCAGGGCCGGCGGAACTCGTCACCGCCGCCGAGACCGCCCACCCCGCTCTGCCGGATCTCCGTGCAGCGGAACAACTCGTCGGCGCCTTCGAGGGCGGTGACGACGTCCATCAGCGTGATGCTCTCCGGCCTGCGCGCGAGAGCGAAACCACCCTGGACCCCCGGCGTGGATTCGAGGATCCCCGCCCGGGTCAGTGCCTGAAGCTGCTTCTTGAGGTACTCCGTCGGCACGTCGAACCACGCGGCCAGCCTGCCGGTCGACACCGGCCCTTCTCCTTCGAGCCACGCGAGCGTCAGGCAGCAGTGCACTCCCCACTCGACCCCGGAGCTCATTCTCATAACCAGGATATTAGATGTCCCGATTGGCGATGGCAACCCGGGTGCAAACCGATTTAATCGACCTTATTGGTTGACATCTGTCCCGCCGGTGCTCATGATCGCGGGCATGGACCTGACCGATGAGGGTGTGTACGAACGGGTGCGGGCCGGGCAGTTCGCGGAACTGTCGCGGCGCGGGATGCTGAAGGGGTCGGTCGCCTCGGCGGCCGCGCTGACGGCGGTCGGCGGCACGGCGACGGCGGCACGGGCCGACGGGCCGATCGTGAAGCCGCTGCCGCCCGAATGGTTCACGGCGTTCGGCACCAACGCCGAGATGAAGTGGGACGCCGTGCGCGGACTCGGCTTCCTCACCCCGAACGAGCGCTTCTTCGTCCGCAACCACGTCTCGACCCCGCTCATCGACGCGGCGGCGTGGCGGCTGCGGATCTGGGGCAGCGGCGTCCGGACCCCGCTCGAGCTGGGCCTGGCCGAGCTGCGCGCGCTCAAGGGCGAGTCTCTCGTCGCCTCGATCGAGTGCACCGGCAACGGCCGCAGCTTCTACACCTCCCAGCAGGGCCAGACCGTCTCCGGCACCGGGTGGAAGCTCGGCGCGGTCGGGGTGGCGCGCTGGCGCGGCGTCCGGCTCTCGACGCTGCTGCGCCGGGCCGGGCTCACCCACGACGCGGTCGACGTGCTGCCCTCCGGCCTCGACCCCGACTACATCGACAAGGGCGTGAACCTCGGCAAGGTCCGCCGTCCGCTCTCGGTGCAGAAGGCGCTGAAGGACGTCCTGGTCGCGTACGAGATGAACGGGCAGCCGCTGCCTCCGGACCATGGGTTCCCCGTGCGGCTCGTCGTGCCCGGCTGGGTCGGCAGCGCGTCGATCAAGTGGCTCGGCGACCTCCAGGTCGCGAACGAGCCGCTGTTCTCGCCCTGGAACACGAGCTTCTACCGGATGTTCGGCGAGACCTACCCGCCCGAGGGCAGCGCCCCGCTCACCGTGATGAACGTCAAGAGCGCGTTCGAACTGCCGTGGAACGCGACCCTGACCGCGGGCCGCACCGAGGTGCTGCACGGCAGGTCCTGGTCCGGCGCGGGCCGCATCGCCCGGGTCGAGATCAGCGTCGACGGAGCCACCTGGGAGCGGGCCGAACTCGAACGGTCCCACAGCTCCGCCGCCTGGCAGCGGTGGCGTTTCCGCTGGCGCCGCCCCGCCGCCGGCGCCTACGCCCTGCGCGCCCGCGCCACCGACGAGCACGGCAACGTCCAGCCCGACGTCAGCCCGCACAACACCCTCGGCTACCAGTTCGGCGCCGTGGTCCGCCACCCCGTCACCGTCGCCTGACCGGGCGCCCGCGCCGGCCGGGGAGGCCCCGGCCGGCGCGGCGTCACCAGGTGAGCGGGCCGGTGTTGGGCGGGGTGGCGCCGACGGCGCGGCCGTCGGGGTCCAGGAGGCGGCCCATCTGCTTGAGGGTGCGCAGGCACACCGCCCGGTCGGCGAGGACGGCGCCGGGGGCGCGTTCGGTCAGCTGGGCCTCCAGGCGGGGCAGGTCCTCCACGCTGCGGAGCCAGACCACGAGCAGGAGGTTGCGCGGTCCGGTCAGGGCGCAGGCCGAGCGCACATCGGGCAGGGTGGCCAGCGCGCGCCCCGCGGAGTCGAGGTCGCGAGGGGCGGCGGAGGCGCGCAGCACCGCGGTCACGGGCCAGCCCGTGACCGACTGGGCCACCTCGCAGCGCGGCCGGAGCATGCCGGTGGCCAGAAGGCGCTTCAGGCGGCGGCGCGCGGTCGGCTCGCTGATCGACGCCCGGTCGGCCAGGGCGGCGTAGGTCATCCGGCCGTCCTCGTGCAGCAGCCGGTACAGCTCGCGGTCGATCTCGTCGACGGCGACGGGCGTGGGCGGGGCGGCGGGGGAGGGGGACCCGAGTGCCTGCCGCTGGGACGGCTCCAGGCTCCGCAGCCGCCACCGGCTCGCCTCGCCGTACGCGGCGGTGCGCAACTCCGCGCGGACCGACCGCACTCCGGGCAGCGGTTCGACGAGGTGCTCCAGGGCCCCGGCGAGTTCCGCGGGGGACAGCAGCCCGAGCACGACGAGCAGGGCGTGCTCGCCGGTCAGCCGGTAGACGTAGCGGACCTCCGCGCGGGCCGACAGGGCCACCGCGACGGGCTCGGCCGCGCCCGGCTCGCAGGAGATCTCGACGTACGCCATGCAGTAGCCGCCGTGGAGGGCGGGCCCCAGCACGCAGGTCACCCAGGCGAGGCCCGCGCGGTGCAGCCGGTCCCAGCGGCGGGCCGCCGTGGACGGGTCGACGCCCAGGGCGCGGCCGAGGGCCGACCAGTCGGCGCGGGGCGTCACCTGGAGCGCGTTGATCAGGGCGAGGTCGATCTCGTCGACGGATTCCGGCGGCACGGACCCACTGTGACAGAGCCGTATCGGGAAAGTGAAGCCGGAGATTGCGGATCCCTGCATTTTCGCCGACCAATCCCCGACCGGGTCGAGTCTTGCGCGCAATCGCACAAGCAACGCCGAGGGAGCGCACCACCGTGCAGGCCACCACCGCCGTCCCCCATCCCGCGACCGACCCGAGCCGCCGGGACCGCGTCCTGCGGGCGGCCGTCCGGGCCGGGCTCATCGGGCCCGACCATCCCACCGCGGGTTTCCTCGACGTCGACGGCCTGCTCACCACGGTCGCCGATCTCAAGGCCGCCTTCGGCGACGCCCCGGTCCTGCACGCCTTCGCCGCCAAGTCGACCCCGCTCGTTCCGGTCCTGCGGCTCCTGGCCGAGGCCGGGCTCGGCTGTGAGGTCGCCAGCCCCGGCGAACTCGCCCTGGCCGTCGCCGCGGGATTCGCCCCCGACCGGATCGTGCTGGACTCGCCCGTCAAGACCCGCGCGGAACTGGCCCGCGCCCTCGCCCTCGGCGTCGCGATCAACGCCGACAACCTCGCCGAACTGGCCCGCGTCGACGCGCTGCTGACCGCCGTCCCGTCGGCCTCGGTGCTCGGCCTGCGCCTCAACCCGCAGGTCGGCGCGGGCACGATCGCCGCGATGAGCACGGCGTCGCGGACGTCCAAGTTCGGCGTCCCGATGACCGACCCCGGCGCCCGCCAGGCCGTCATCGACGCCTTCGACGCCTACCCGTGGCTCACCCGGCTGCACGTCCACGTCGGCTCCCAGGGCTGCCCGCCCGAGCTGATCACCGCGGGCGTCGGCGCGGCCTACGACCTGGCCGAGGAGATCAACGCCCGCGCCGGGACCCGCCGCGTCACCGGCCTCGACATCGGCGGCGGCCTGCCCGTCGACTTCGACGGCGACACGATGTCCCCGTCGCACGCCGACTACGTCTCCTGGCTGCGCGAAGCCGTCCCAGGGCTGTTCGACGGGCGCTACGAGCTCGTCACGGAGTTCGGCAGGTCCGTCACCGCGAAGAACGGCTTCACCGCCGCCGTCGTGGAGTACGTCAAGGACGTCGGGGGACGCCGGATCGCCCTCACCCACGCGGGCGCCCACCTCGCGACCCGCACCGTCTTCATGCCCGACTCGTGGCCGCTGCGGGTCGCGGCCTACACCGCGGAAGGGCTTCCCAAGGGCACCGCGGAGCTGCCCCACGACGTCGCCGGGCCCTGCTGTTTCGCCGGTGACGTCGTCGCCAGGGACCGGCCGCTGCCAGAGCTCGCACCGGGGGACCTGATCACCCTGCTGGACACCGGCGGCTACGCCTTCACCGCCCACTGGTCCTACAACAACGTCACCCGGCCCGCCGTCCACGGGTTCACCACCGCGGGCGGCGAGGTCCGGTTCACCACGATCCGCGCCGAACAGACGACCGCCGAGATCCTCGCCGAATCCGGTGCCGACCTTGCCGACGACCTGCTCGCCCTGGAGGCCGCCCCGTGGCGCTGACCCTCGCCCCTCCCCCCACCGTCCGCGGCAGGGTCCAGCTCGGCGTGTCCGCCGTGCTGCTCGCGGTGTCCTTCGCCGCGGGCCTGACGGCCGAGGCGCCCACCGCCTGGGGGCTGCTGCCCATCGGCGTGTACGCCGCGCTGGCCATCGGCGGCCTGAACCTGGTCGGGGCGACCTTCGTCGCGCTCCTCAGCGGGCTCCTCCTCGCCCGGCCCGCGCCCGTCGACGCCGCCACCACGCTGCTCGGCGCGTTCGGCGACTCGGTGTTCTTCATCGGCGTCCTGTGCGCGCTGGGGTCGGCGCTCGGCGAGATCCTGCGCCGCACCGGCGGGGCCGCCCTGCTCGTCCGGCGGGTCCTGCGGATGTTCCCGGCCGACGGCCGGTCGGCGATCGCGCTGGGCGTCATGACGTCCGCGCTGGTCCTGGTCTTCGCGCTCGGCACGCTCGCCGGAGCGCTGGCCGTCATCGCGCCCCTCGTCGTGCCGGTGGCCGCGCGCGCCGGGCTCACCCGCTCCACCACCGCCACCGCGCTGCTCCTCGGCGCGGGCGCCGGCCTGGCCACCGCGCCGTTCTCCCCCGCGAACATCGCGATCTTCGACGCGACCGGCATCTCCTACCCGCTGTTCCTCCTGGTGTGCGGGCTGCCGCTGGCGCTCCTGTCGTACCTGGTCGCCTTCCTCGTCCTGCCCCGGATCCAGCGCGCGAGCGCCCGCGACGACGGCGACCGCTACGCCGAGGCCGACGGGACCGGGGAGGCCGAAGGGGAGGCCCTGCCCGCCACCGCGGGGCGCGCGGCCGTCGCGTTCGCCGCGGCACTGGCCGTCGCCGTCCTGGCCGCCTCCATCACCCGGGCGGGGGCGCTGTTCCCGATCGTCGCGCTGCCGGTCATGACGATCGTCACCGCGCTCGCGGCCCGCATGCCCGCGCGTGAGGCCCTGGCGGGGTTCTGGGACGGCTTCCGGCGCGTGCTGGCGATCGTCGCGCTGTTCTGGATGCTGGCCGTCCTGTTCGACCTCGTCACCGTCCTGGACCCGTACGCGATCCTGATGGACGACCTGAGCGGCTCCCTCGCCGGACTGTCCGCGTATGCCTTCGCCCTGGCCGTCGCGCTCCTCGGCTGGGTCGCCGTGCCCGGCGCGACCGCCGCCCAGATCGTGCTCATCCACCAGATCTTCGGCCCGCTGGGCGACGCCGTCGGGCTGTCGGCCCCGGCCTGGGCGGTGGTCTACCTGTGGGGGTCGAAGGCCGACACCTACGGGCCGTTCCCGAACCCGAACATGGTCGTCGCGCTCGGCGTCGCCCAGGGGATTCGCCTGCGCACCCTGCTGCTCGTCGGCTGGGCCGTCCTCGTCCCCGGAGCCGTGATGTACGCGGCGATCCTCACCCTGCTGACCTGAACCACGGAAAGAACCCCATGCGCTTCGATCTTCTCGTCCGCGGCGGCACCGTCATCGACGGCACCGGCGGGCCCGCCCGCCGCGCCGACGTCGGCGTCGACGGTGACACCATCGCCTTCGTCGGCGAGGCCACCGCCGACGCCACCGCCGGCCGCGAACTCGACGCCCGCGGCCGGGTCGTCACGCCGGGCTTCATCGACCTGCACTCGCACGCCGACTTCACCCTCGAGGTGTTCCCGGCCGCGCCAGGCGCGCTGCACCAGGGCGTCACCACGCTCGTCACCGGGAACTGCGGCCAGTCGCCGTTCCCGTCCGGGCACCGCACCGGCACCGACACCGTGCCGACCGGGGTCGGGTATCCGGACTTCGCCGCCTACGCCGCGCACCTCGAACGCGCCGAGCCCGCCGTCAACCTCGCGGCCCTCGTCGGGCACGGGTCGCTGCGCGCGACCGTCATCGGGTCGGCGCAGCGCGCGGCCACGGGCGCGGAGATCGACGCGATGCGCACGCTCCTCGCCGAAGCCGCCCGGCAGGGCGTGTTCGGGCTGTCCACCGGGCTCATCTACGCGCCCGGCTCCTACGCCGACGCCGACGAGATCGTCGCCCTCGCGAAGGTCGCCCGTGAGCACGGCCTGCTGTACGCCACCCACATGCGCGACGAGGGGGACGGGCTCCTCGACTCCATCACCGAGGCGCTCGACACGGCCCGGCGCAGCGGCGTCCGCCTCCAGATCTCCCACCTCAAGGCCGTCGGACCCGCCAACCACGGCAAGGTCGGCGACGCCCTGGAGCTGATCGAGCGGGCGCGCGCCGAAGGTGTCGACGTCGCGACCGACGTCTACCCCTACACGGCCTCCTCCACCCGGCTCACCGCCCGCCTGCCCACCTGGGCGATGGACGGCGGGCCGGACGCCCTCCTGGAACGCCTGGCCGACCCCGCGGCGCGGGCGCGGATCGCCGACGACGTGCGCGCCCGCTTCGGCCGCACCCTCCTGCCCGACGGCATCGTCATCGCCGCGCTCCCAGAAGGCCCCTACCGGGACCGTACGGGCGAGTCCATCGCGCGGATCGCGGCGGACGAGGGCGTCGACCCCGCCGAGGCGATGCTCCGCGTCCTGGAGTCCCACCGGGCCCTGGTGTTCATCGTGGACCACTCGATGCACGAGGACGACGTCGAACTGGCCCTCGCCCACCCGGGCAGCGCGGTCGCGAGCGACGGCTGGGACCTCGACACCTCCGCGGGCGGCCACCCCCACCCGCGCCACTACGGCACCTTCGCCCGGGCCCTCTCCTACTACACCCGCGAACTCGCCGCCTTCGGCCTCCCCGACGCGATCCGCAAGATGACCTCCCTGCCCGCCGACCGCCTCGGCCTCACCGACCGCGGCCGCCTCACCGAAGGCCGAGCCGCCGACCTCGTCGTCTTCGACCCCGCCACCGTCACCGACAACGCCACCTACGCCGCCCCCCTCGCCTACGCCTCCGGCATCGACCACGTCCTCGTCAACGGCCGCCCCGCCCTCCTGGACGGCACCCCCACCGGCCTCCGCCCCGGCCGAGTCCTCCGCCACCCCTGACCACCCTGCCCCCGGGCCGTGGACCCGCGGGTCCGGCACTCGCAGGCGGCCCTCCACTCGGGTCGGTGCGACGGCGATGACGGCTCGGGCGGGCACCCGGGCCTCCGCCCCGGCACCTACGACGTCCCCTTGGCCGTATGCCCCCGCGCGGTGGGCGGGGCCGCCCGGCCCGCCCACAGCACCCCGCGCGCCGACACCGCGTCCACGACAAGGCCGCCGACCAGCGCGCCGAGCCCGATCGACAGGTTGAACACCGACACCCACAGCGCCGAGGCCGCCTCGACGGCCCGCGGCGCGACCCTGATCATCCAGGTCTGCAGGCCCACCGACACCCCGCCGTAGGCCAGACCCCAGACCAGCAGCAGGACGATCCCGCCGACCGGACTCCGGCCCAGCAGCCTCTACCGAACCTTCACCGACAAGCACACGCTCTTCCTGCGCGCCCTCGACCACTACCGGGCCACGGAGTCCGCCCAGGCCCGCGCCCTCCTCGACCGCATCGACGATCCCGTCCGCGACACCCTGCGCGACCGGCTGCTCTGGCTCGTCACCTACCCGGTCCCCGCCGGCGACGGCTCCGACGCTTCCGCCGACGCCCGCGTACCCCGCACCGTTCCAAGCGAAGAAGAGGACGTCGCCCCGCCCGGCCCACGACGCTTTCGTCCTGATCTCCAAGACGCCCTCACCATCATCGGCCGCGTTAGCACAGACCACGACACCGATCCCATCAACCTGCTTGGCGCGAACCTGAACGGCGCGGACCTACACGACGCAGAGCTACGCGGCGCAGACCTGAGCAACGCGGATCTACATGCGGCAGAGCTGCGCGGCACGAACTTGCGCGGAACGGACCTGAGCGGGGTTGCCGTGACCGTGGAGCAGGTCCAGGAGCGTGGTGCCATCACTGACGAGGGGACCCGGTTCAGCCCGCCGGCGAAGGGCTCTGAGGAGTCCTCGCCGTGATCACATGATGCCGGTACTACCCGGTGTGGTGGATCACCGCCGGCTCACCCGCCGGCCTGGAGTCCGGGCTCGCCGATCTTGCCGCCGAGCTCCAGCCCGATGCCTCCCCGGCACCGAGGCTCAAGCAGGGACGAAGCCGTTTCATAGGCCGTCTCATCCATGTGGGGCGACGACGCGGACCTATGAAACACCGAGCTCTCAGCGATCAGTGTCGTTGCCGATGATCTGGTGGAGCAGGCTGATCGTTCCCGCGGCGGCGGCGCCCGCAGTCAGGAGTGCTTCGGGCAGCGCGCCGCCTGCCCAGACGGCCAGCGCGCCGGCCGTGCCGCCGACGATAAGCGCCAAGCCGAGGATCAACGCGGCACGGACGGTGAGCAACGGTTCGGCAGGGCGGCGGGGCATCGTCTTCTCCATGGGGCAGATGGGCCGGTCCGGGGATGTCCCGGCCGGGTTACCTCCAGGAAGCCACTTCGGTTGAGGTTGCGCCCCGCTGCAACCGAGAGAACCGTTGCGCCACGTACCGCAACGGTTTCCCGGCGACATGGCCGCCGAACGCTGTACGGGCCCCGATGATGGCCACATGGGAGATACCCCCACGCAGGAGCAAGTGGATCGGATCATCAAGTTCCTCGCCAAGCGTCAAGAGGAAGCGGAGCACGCGAGGCTCGCGGAAGAGGAGCGTCGCAAGCGCGGGAAGCAGGACGGCGCCTTTGCCGAACTGGAAGGGCGAGGGCGTGCGGAGGTGCAGAACCGGCCCGAGGTGAAGACGTGGTCGGCCGCCCTGAGGGAACTGTTCGACTCGACCGGCATCTCCCCGGGCCTGTTCTGCCTGACCAAGGGCGTGGACAAGGGCAGCTTGTCCCGGTACTTGAACGGCAAGCGGGTCCCCAAGACCCAGCGGCTGCTGGACGATCTGTTCGCGCTTCGCGACGCGGCGGGCACCCCCGTCCCCAAAGCCGTGCGTGAACAGCTCCTTCAACTTCACCGTGATGCACTAGGTGCTGCCCATCCACACGAATACCGGGTCCTGAAAGTCCGGGAGGAACTCGCGGAGGCCGCGGACCAGCTCCGCGCCACCCGCCAGCACGCTCAGCACCTCCAGGAACAGCTCGACGGCCTCAACGCGCGTCTTGACGAGCACCATGGCCGCTTGGCCTTGCTCTCAGCCGAGAACGACAGGATCCGCGCCGAACAGGACGACTACACGGCCGGCCTCCAGACCGAGATCGAAGAGCTCACCAGGCAGCTCACCCAAGCCCGGCGCGAGCGCGACGAGGCGCGGGCCCGCTGCGACGAACTCACCGAGCACCTCCAAGCGCTCGACCCTGAAGACGACGATCCCGAGAACACCGGCGATCCGAACCATCCCACGGGCAAGCCGGAGCACGCCGAGCTACTCGCCCGGATCGAAAACCTCGAAAAACTGCTCGACAAAGCTCTTTACCAGCGCGACGAAGCATTCCGAACGCTCAATCATTACCTTTCTCCCCGAGAAACGGGTCACGTCCCATCTAATGAAACACACTCATGAAACAATGGGTGCGTGAGCATCCCCGACTTCCGTCTCGTTGAGGCCCACGACTGCTCCATGTCCATCTGCGCGGCCCCGGCAGGGCCACTGTGCAGAACCGGCGAGGGCAAGGTCGCCGTCCAGTACTACACCGCCCGGTTCCGGCTCGTGCCGTCGCTCGCCAAGGTCCTCACCATCGTCCCGCCCGAGCGGCGCCCGGGATCGGTGCGGGAGGGGCTGCCGCGCCCCGCGGCCGCCGACGCCGCGCCGTCGGGGAAGGCGAGGATCGGCTACGCACGCGCGAGCACGGCTCGCCGGTCCTACGACGCCCAGCTCGACTCCCTGGCCGCTGCCGGGGTGAGCAGGGTGTTCGCCGAGAAGGTGTCCACCCGCCAGGCCCACCGGCCCGAGCTCGACAAGGCCATCGCCTTTGGGATGGACATGCGCAAGACGGTCCTGGAGGTCACCCTCGTCGCCCACGAGCACAAGCGCCTCGGCCGCGGCAAGACCGTCGGCGGCGGCGCCGTCACCGACCCCGACATGCTCGCCATGGCCCTCCTACACCGCACCCACGGCCTGTCACTGCGCGAGTCCGCCGCCAAGCTCGTCATCACCACCGGCGCCAAGTCGGGCAAGCACCCCTTCGCCCCACCGTCATGCGGATGCTCCGCGACCACGACCGCGACCACGACGACGACGCCCTCCAGGCCGGCAAGGAGCTGTGAGACACCGTGCAGGGGTGCCGGGGTGCAGCTGGTTGCGGCCTGGATGTGTGTCACGATTAGCACACTCGGCCCTGCCGGAAAGATGTTTTATGGGCTGACAGCGTTCGGTCTCTACCAGGGGTTCGGCGCTGACGGCGGTTGGGGATGAGGCTCTCGGAGGTCGAAGCCCGGGAGTCCCCCCAACCGCCCGTTCCTTCTCGTTGAGCGCATGCGTAGCGTTCCGTCTCCTGTATTCCACCAATACCTTTGTTGGACGCTGTCCAATGCCGGTGCCTCTGGATTTCACGACGATCGTCTCTTAGTGCCGTGCTCAATCTCGCTTCGTGGCGAGGGGTACCGGGGCTTCGACAGCTTCACTTCCCGGCATCCCAGGGCTTCGCGGGCGCGAGAGCGTCCGAACCCCTGGTAGATCCGGAAGGAATTCCCCCACCGATGCCCAACGCTGCTGGGCCCGACCCTGCTGTGGTCATGGCCGGCGCGCTCGTCACGCTCGCGTTCTTCATGCTGGTCGCCTTCATCGCCCGCGAGTACAAGCACCACCCCGGCAAAGCCGTGGCCGTGCTCACCGCCGTCGCGACCGTCCTCATCGCTTTCCCCGCGATTCTCTACGCCCTCTACGGGTAAGCCGTGGCCATCGAAACCATCCGCTCGGTCTTTTGGAGCTCGCTCGAGGAGCCAGCCCGGCACACCCTCGTGCAGACAGGCCGGATACGGTCGTTCGCCGTTGAGGACGTTCTGGTGCGGCAGGGCTCACAAAGCGACCACGTACCGGTCATCCGATCCGGATGGACCAAGTCCAGCGCGGTCGACGAGCGAGGCCGTGAACTCGTCGTGGCCGTTTTCGGGCCGGGCGACATCGTCGGCGAGGTCAGCCTCATCACTGAGGCCGCCGAGCCCACCACGGTGACCGCACTGCACCCCGTCTCCGCCTTGGCGGTTCCCCGGCCCCGGTTCGAAGCCGTCCTCGAAGAACACACGGCCATCTGGAGAGCGCTGTACCGAGCCGTCCACGGCCGGCTCAGCGGGATCGAGGGCCGCATCATGGGCCTCCATGGAGACAGCGGACGCATCAGACTCGGTCGCCTCCTCCTGACCCTGGCAGCAGAATCCGGCGTCGCGGACGAGGGCGGCGGAATCCGGATTCCTCCCCTGAGCCAGGCCGAACTCGCCGCATGCATCGACTCCTCCCGCGAGACCGTCGCCCGCGCCCTACGTGACTATCGCGTCCGCGGATACATCAAAACCCGTTCGCGCCACACGACCGTCCTCGACGCTGAAGGCCTTGAGGACCACATCAAGAAGATCGAGTGGTAGCCAGACCGAGTGGAGCGGAGGCGGGTCGGCCACCGCCAGGGCCTCGCGTCCTCACCGACGCGGGGTTTGAGCAGCAATGGAACGGCCGGCCATGATAAGGAGCCCGGTGGGTGCCTCTTATCGTGGCTGGCCGTTCTGACGCGGTGGCCGGGGCCGGGGTCAGCCGGATGAGGTTCGTGGCGCTGGCGCGGCTGCCTGCGGACGACGAACTCCCAGGTTCGGGGTGGCAGACCAGGTCGGCCCAGGCGAAGCGGCGGGTGCGGACCAGGCCCGCAGCCTCCGAACGTGGCCCCGGCCGCCAGGTAGCTGTGGGTGACGGGGGTGACTGTGTGTGGTTCGCAGAAGGTTCCTCAGGGTGACCTGGCGGTCGTTCGGCTTCCTCGGTTGCTCTGGCCCTTGGGTTCGGAGGGTCAACGCGGGGATTCGTGCGGTTCTCAGCCGCTGGGGTGAGGGGTCTGCTGCTGTCTGACCTGGGCAAGGCATGCGCCGTGGACGATCTTTGTCAACTCCTCTGGAGTGCGGCAGTGGTCGCAGGTCCATTCGTAGTCGAGGCCGTTGGCGGCGCCCAGCGGTTGATCGAGGTAGTCCCTAGCGGGGTGTGCGTTCTCGATGAGCTCGGCGACCTTGAAGATCAACTCTCGGGCGCTGATCTTGTCGGCCAGGTGAAGCCGTGCCAGATCCCGATAGACGATCGTGACGGCATCGGAGATCTCATGTGGGACCGCAGTCCGGGTGTCGGCGAGTGCGGCAGGCAGGAGGTCTCTGACTTCATGAGGATCGGACCCATCCATCCCGGCCAAGATCGCGAGGGCTTCCCCGTCCATCCCGTCGGCGATCCAATGAGCGGCCCAGAACGGCACTCGCTCCGTCGCGAGATCTCCGATCTTGAACCAAGCGGCGACGAGAACCGGGGGTGGTATTTGGTCGCCGGGGCCGTAGTGCGGGATTCTCATCCCTCCATCATGACGGTGTTGACCAAGAGATTATTTGTCGGCGCGACCCCGCCGTGCGGCTGGCGGGAGACGGTGCTCGCGGGCCGGTCAGGCTTCGGGGAGGCGGGCGATGCGGACGACGGCGAGGGCGATGCGGGCCGCGGTGGTGTCGGGGGCCGCGACCGGCTGGACGATGTGGCTGACGGTGAGGCGGACGGCGGCCTCTACGGCCATCTCCCGGTCGGCCGCGGCGACCTGCGGCCAGGCGTCGGCGGAATAGGCGTCGAGCATCGCGGTCGCGGAGTCGATGAGCGGCTCGGAGCGGGTGGTCAGGTGCGCCAGCAGAGCCTCGTCGCCGCCGCGTGCGCTGGTGAGGATCGCCTTGAGCAGCGGGTTGTCCGCGGCGGCGACGAGCGTGTAGGCGACGGCGGCGGTGAAGGCGGCGCGGGCGTCGGCGCGGTGCGCGTCGAGGTTCTCCGCGACGCCCTCCAGGAACCGTTCTACCTCGCGCATGACGAGGGCCTGGCCGATGGCGTCCTTGGCGCCGAACTCGGTGTAGACGGTCTGCCGACTGACGCCCGCGGTGGTGGCGATGTGCGACATCCGCAGCCTGTCCCAGCCGTTGCCGGTTACCAGCGCATAGGCGGCGTCGAGCAGCCGGTCCTTGAGCAGTGACCGCACCGACGCCCTGTACTCCGTCACATCACCACCCTAGTGGGCATTGACACTTGATGGGCAAAGTGTCTAACTTCTGGACAGATCTATTAGAAAATGTCCAGTGGAGGTCCGATGGGCTGGGTGGATCCGAAGAAGTACCTGTGGCTGCTCGGGCTGTTCGTCCCGTCGTTCCCGTTCCTCGCCTGGGGGCTCGCCGAGGCGACCGGGTCCGGCTTCTTCTGGTGGTCCGGGCCGGTCTTCCTGTTCGGCCTGTTCCCGGTGCTCGACCAGCTCATCGGCAAGGACGCCGCCAACCCGCCGGACAGCGCCATCGCCGCGCTGGAGGAGCAGCGGTACTACCGCTGGTGCACCTACCTGTACCTGCCGCTCCAGTACGCCGGGCTGATCGCGGGGTGCTGGCTGTGGGCGCACGGCGGCCTGTCGGTGGCCGACAAGCTGGGCCTGGCCCTCACCCTCGGCGCGGTGGGCGGCATCGGCATCAACACGGCGCACGAACTCGGCCACAAGACGGAGGCGCACGAGCGCCGGCTGGCGAAGGTCGCGCTCGCCCAGACCGCGTACGGGCACTTCTTCATCGAGCACAACCGCGGCCACCACCGCCGCGTCGCGACCCCCGAGGACCCGGCCAGCGCGCGGCTCGGCGAGACCTTCTGGCACTTCTTCCCGCGCAGCGTGTGGGGCTCCCTGAGGTCCGGCTGGCATCTGGAGAAGGCCCGCCTCGCCCGCACGGGCAAGGGCCCGTGGCGGGCGTCCAACGAGGTGCTGAACGCCTGGGCGCTGACGTTCGCGCTGTTCGGCGCGCTGCTCGCCGGGTTCGGCCCGGAGATCCTGCCCTACCTGCTGATCCAGGCGGTGTTCGGATTCTCGCTGCTCGAAGTCGTCAACTACCTGGAGCACTACGGGCTGCTGCGGCAGCGCACCGCGTCCGGCCGGTACGAGCGCTGCGCTCCGCGCCACTCGTGGAACAGCAACAACGTCGCCTCCAACCTGCTGCTCTACCACCTCCAGCGGCACAGCGACCACCACGCCAACCCCACCCGCCGCTACCAGGCCCTGCGCCACTTCGACGAGGCGCCCGAGCTCCCGTCCGGCTACGCCACGATGATCGTCCTGGCCTACCTGCCCCCGCTGTGGCGGCACGTCATGGACGAGCGGGTCCTCGCCCACTATGACGGCGACCTCACCCGCACTAACCTCCACCCCTCCGCCCGCGCCCGCTACGGCGCGGCCGGGTGAGGCGCGCCCGCCCGTGCCCGGCTCCCGGTCCGATCAACGCGGGGGCGGCATGACCAGGGTGTAGGCGGCGACCGGGTAGGCGGCGGCGAAGGTGAGGAAGAAGTTGTTGAGGCCCATCGCCGCCGCGACACCGAAGTGGAACACCAGGCCCGCGACGAGGAAGGCCAGCGTCAACTCGCGGATCCCGAGGAGGGTGACGGGGAAGGAGACCTCCATCAGCATGACGCCCCACCCCAGCGCGAGGGTCGCGACACCATGGCGGCTCACGAGGCGGCCGAGCGCCGGGGTGCCGTAGCGGTCGGTCGTCAGGATGCCGCGAAGGGCCCGCCCCGACCTCCAGTCCGCTCCCGCCAGTTTGGCGGCGCCGGCGATGAAGAAGGAGAGGACGAGCTGCCCGGTGATCAGCCACTGCCCCGCGCCGCGGACCGCGCCTGCCGGGCCCGCGGCCAGGGCCGTGCCCACGGAGACGATGATGAGCATCTGATCGGCGCCGTCGGCGCCGTAGCCGCAGCGCAGCAGGAAGAAGGCGAGCAGGCAGGCGTTGGCGGCGAGGAGCACGGCCACGGCGCCGGTCGGCAGGACGGGTGCGGCGGCGAGCCCGAGCGCCGCCGCGACACGCAGGAGAATGCAGAGGCGGACCAGGGCGTACGACCCCGCGACGCGCATCGGCGCACCGCCCGGCCCGGCCCACTGGAGGCCGACGATGGCCGCCGACATGATCCCGTGGTCGGCGAAGGCCGCGCGGTTCCACCAGTCCTCGAGCGCGCGGATCAGGCCGGCCGAGCCCACGAGGACCGCGGAGGCGCAGAGCGCGAACTGAAAGGTCATCTCCCCGCGCTGGAATCCTCGGCCTCGAGGACGTGGAAGCCGGAGACGAAGACCACGGCCATCCTCTGCTCGTGCCGATTGTGCCGGACCAGCGCGAATTGCCGGGCCTCGACGCCGGGGCCGATACCGAATCCGGCGACGTGGTTCAGCAGAAGCAGGTACGGGACGTTCAACGACAGATCCTGCGGCCGGGTGCCGGGCCCGGCTGATCTGGCCGCCGCGATCAGACCGTTCGACGCGTCGGACACGGCCTTGAAAGAACGGGCGTCCGGATTGAACAACGGGCGGAGAACCGAGGGACGACGGGACCCCGGATTCGTGTCACGCCAGACGGACAGCCCGCCGTTCCCTATTCGGTCACGGAAAAGCAGGCTGACGTCGCTGTGCACCGGATCCGGTGCGAAGAACGACCAGCGGGGGATCAGCGCCAGCAGCCGGCGGAGAACGAAGACCCGCAGGAGAAGGCTCTCACCATGGGGCAGGTTGGCGATGACCGTCAGAAGGATCCAGGCGCCCACTCCGGCGACGGCGGCCGGGCCGGCCAGGTCACCGGCCCGCACGGCGGAGTCTGCTCTGCGTCATGAGGTCCAGGCGCGCCCGCACGAGTTCGCGGACCGACGCCTCGGGCGAGATGAGCTCGCCCTCGATGAGCTCCTGGAGCGCGTCGAGGTTCTCCGGCCCGCAGGTCCTGGTCTGGACCGCGTGCTTGGCCTCGCGCTCGACGATGCGCGCGATCTCCTCCATGGTCTTGGTCTCGGACGCCGTGATCGTGCCCAGGTTCACCTCGGCCAGTTCCGCCGGCAGGCGCTCCAGCATCGCCTGCTCGAGCTCGGTCAGCACCGGCCTGCGGCGGTACGCCTGGTAGGCCAGCTCCTGCTCGGCCAGCTCCTCGGTGCCGTACTCGACGACGGAGAAGGCGTCGTCGTCCAGCGCCCCTCCGGTCCACGACAGGACGACGGACCCGAGGAGCTCCCCTTCGGGAAGGACGCGGTTCCCGGCGATGGTCCGGCCCGCATAACGCACGTCGAAGACCGTGCCGGCCGCGTGGACGCTCGACCGCGCGGCGTCGTCCGATTCCGGCAGGGCGCCACGGGCCTCGTCGGCCCTGACGCGCACCGCGGCGAGCCCGGCGCCGTCGTTCAGGGCGAGCGCCGCGCCGAGTTCGGCGAGCACCTGCGGGTCGCGGGCGAAGAACACGGTGATCGTGCCGGGGGGAGGCGTCAGGTCGGCGTCGGATTCGACCACGTCCTCGGCGACGTCCGCGATCGCCAGCGGTCCCGGTCGCAGGAACCGCTCGAACAGCGAGTCCCGCAACTGCTCTTGGTTCAGGGGTTCGGTCATCGTCGGTCTCCGTGCGGGGAATGACATGCGACGCTGATACGTCCCACAGGATGCATCCGGAGATTCGCACCGTCAATGCCCCGACGAAATGGGCATCGGCGGAAAGTTGTTTCCTTGCGGGCCGGATGTGTCAAAGCGTACTTTGGAGCCATGCCAGAAGAGAATCCTGATTCGGTCGTCTCCAAAATACTGCGCAGTGCCGTCCAGAAGGCGATCGCCTCCGGCGGCAGTCCCGAGGCCATCCGCGATGCGCTCGGGCTGGGCGACGCCACCAATATCCTGCACGTCCAGAACAACACCCTGCGGGTTGAAATAAACTCCCCGGGGGGAATTGCGGCTTTTGTTCAGGAGAGCGGGCCCACCTGGGTCCAGTACATCGACCACCGTCCGCACACCGAGTGGGAGGACGTGATCGAGCCCGTCGAATTCGATCCGGCAATTCCCGTCGACATCGAGATCCCGGGCCGCCAGGGCTGAACGTGAGCCCGTCTTTGGCCGCGCGCGCCGACTGGTCGACGACCTGGGTGGTGAAGACCTCCAAGTTCTGCAACCTTCGCTGCGCCTACTGCTACGAATGGGACGACCTGGCCGACCGCGCCCGGATGTCCCGGAGTACCTTCCTCCGGCTGCTCGACGCCGTCGCGAGCCAGCACGAACTGGTCCGCGACTCGGGCCGGACCCCGCGAACCTCGGTCGTCCTCCACGGCGGCGAACCCCTGTCCCTTCCCCTCGCCGAGCTGGAGTGGCTCTGCGCGAGCTTCACCGACCGGTTCGGAGGTTCGGACGAGTACCGGCTCGGCCTCCAGACCAACCTGTTCCGGCTCTCCGACGCGCACCTCACGCTGCTGCGCCGGCACCGGATCAGCGTGGGCGTCTCGTTCGACGCGGTGCCGGGCGTCCGGGTCTCGGCGGGCGGCCGGGAGACCGAGGACCGCGTGGTCGCCAACATGGCCCGCCTCGCCGAGGCCCGCGTCCCCTTCGGGATGATCACCGTGCTGGCCGCGCACACCGCCCCGCACGTGGCCGCGCTGTACGCGTGGGTCAAGCGGCAGGGCCTCGCCTGGCGGATACTCCCGCTGTTCGACGGGCCCGCCACCCGCGATTCCGCGGCCTTCGACCTCGACCGCGCCGCCCTCGTCTCGGCGCTGTGCGCGGCCTTCGACCTCTGGTTCGACGACGGCGCGGTGCATCCCGTGGACCCGTTCACCGAACTGCTCTCGGTCGCCGTCAGGCATCTCGCGGGTTTCCGGCCCCGCCTCTACGACCGGGCGCGGGACGGCGACGGCGTCTTCGTCGTCGATCTCGACGGCGGCCTCTACCGCGTCGTCGACGGCTACGATGCCGGTCTGGCACTCGGTGGCGTCGCCCTCCAGTCGCTGCCCGAGATCCTGGCGTCCCCCGCCTACCGGCGCTCCCTCGACCGCGACGGCGAGGCGCGCGCACTGCACTGCGCCGGCTGCGAGTTCGCGGGCCCCTGCTCGGGCTGGCCGGTCTTCGAAGCCCGCCATCGCCCCGAGCCCGACACCCGCTGCTTCACCGCCCACCCTCTCCTCACCCACATTCAGCGCAGACTCGTCTCGGCCGGCTACGACACCGCCCGTCTGCTGCAGATGACCGACACCCTCATCGGCGTCCCCTGACCGGCGGCGCCCGTGCCGGGATCGCGCGGGCGCCGGCCGGGGCGGCGGGTCAGCGGCGGCGGGTGCCGGTGAAGTGGCCGAGAAGGCCGAGGACCAGGAGCAGGGCGACGGTGCCCAGGGTGAAGGACTCGAAGGTCAGGCGGGAGACGCCCCAGCTGTCGGCGAAGTCGTAGGACTCGCCGAAGAGGGATTCCAGGGTGCCGGGGAAGAGGGCGACCCAGCTGCCCAGGGCGATCCAGGCGAGGACGACGGCGCAGCAGGCGGTCATGGCGGGGGCGCGGTACGGGCGGGGCGTGTCGGGATGGGTGCGGCGGAGCCGGGCGGCGGCCGGGATGATCACCAGGTAGGACATGAGAAGGGTGGTGATCGCGACGGTCAGGACGACGCCGAAGACCGAGGCGCTGGTGCCGTCGACGAGCTGCATGGCCGCGAGGAGGAAGACGGTCGCGGTGACGCCGGACAGGATGTTGACCCGGACCGGCGTGCCCAGGCGCGGGTGGAACGCGCCGAGCCTCCGGCTGAAGAAGCCCCCGTCGGCGGCGGCCATGGCCTGCATCCGGTCGGAGACGATCATCCAGGCGCTGCCCTGGTTGAGCAGGGCGAACACGAACACGACCGCGGTGACGGTGAGGAGCCCGTCGGCGGCCCCTCCGTACAGGGAGAAGACCGTCTGCACCGCGTCGAAGAAGCCGCCGAGCCCGGTGACCTCCTCGGCGGGGGTGACCGCGATGATGGCGAAGACGGGCAGCAGGTAGCACAGGACGGCGATGCCGGCGGACCTGCCGACGGCGCCCGGGACGTCGCGCTGCGGGTCGCGCATCTCCTCGCCCGCGCCGTTGGGCGCCTCGAAGCCGACGTAGGCGAACAGCAGGATGGGCACGACCG
This sequence comes from Actinocorallia herbida, assembly GCF_003751225.1. NCBI lineage: Bacteria > Bacillati > Actinomycetota > Actinomycetes > Streptosporangiales > Thermomonosporaceae > Actinocorallia > Actinocorallia herbida. The sequence goes on along the minus strand of NZ_RJKE01000001.1, from coordinate 4,831,880 downwards.
CCAGGAACCCGCCGATCGTGGGCGTGAAGCGGGCGTCCTCGAGTCCGGCGAATCCGTGCTGCGCCCCGTAGGCCAGGGCGGTGCCGACGAAGACCACGACCACGGCGATCTTCGCGACCGCGCCCGCGATGGTGATCCACTTGCCGGTGCGGAGACTGACGATCGCGGTGAGGATGGTCAGCCAGACGAACCCGAGCTTGAAGACGTAGTCGGCGACGGTGCCGCTGCCGAGGTGGAAGACGAACCCGTCCCAGGTGTCGGCGGCCAGGAAGACCAGCGAGCCGCCGATCCACACGGGGTTGGTGACCCAGTAGAACAGGGTCGTGACGGACGCGGCGAGCTTGCCGAAGGCGAGCTTGACCCAGACGTAGGGGCCGCCCTCCTGCGGGAACGCCGAGCCGAGTTCGGCGAAGATCAGCGCGTAGGGGACGAGGAAGACCACGGCGAGGACGGCGGTCCACGTGAACGCCTCGCCCCCGTTGACGGAGATCACGCCGAGCGTGTCCAGGGAGATGACGGCGGCGACGGCCAGGGCGACGATGTCGAGCCGCCGCAGGGTCTTGGGCAGGCCGACGGCCTGCTCCGAAGCCTCTGATCTTGCCTGGTCCGGCCGGGTGCGGTCTTGAGGTGATGCGGTCATGGGGGTCTCCGATTCTTTGACCCGAGATTCAAACTACGGAGAATCACCCCTGTCAACAGTTGGTTGTTACAGACGCGTAAATCTGAACCTTTCATCGAAGAATCGGCCCTCTCGGGCCCGGGTCACAGGTCCGCGCACCCGGTGACGAGCCGGGCGTGCGCGAGGATGAGGCGCCGTGCCTCCTCCGGCCTGAGGCCGGCGTTGCGGCTGACGATGTGCAGGCCGTGGCCGTCCTCCAGGGCCACCATGTTCCGCGCGAGATCCCCGGCCGGTCCGACGAGGGTGAAGGCGCCTGTCGCGGCGCCGACCTCCAGGACCAGCGCGTACAGGCCGACCTCCCGCGCGAACAGGGACTCCATGAGGGTGGCGTGTCCCGGGCTGCGGTCGGCGCGGCGGTGCAGCTCGTACAGCAGCCCGTGCAGGGTGTCCTCCGGCCCGGCCGGCAGCCCGCTGTCGATCAGCGCCCGCAGGCGGCGCACCGGTTCGGCCGACTCCGCGTCGGTCGCCTTCTGCCGGGCCGTCAGGAAGTCCTCCACCGCGCCCCGGTGCACCTCGAGCACCAGGTCGTCGAGCTCGGGGTAGTAGTACAGGACCGACCCCGCCGACATGCCCGCCTCGGCCGCGATGTCCTTGATCCGCAGGCCCTCCAGCCCCCGCTCGGCGATCGCTCGCCCTGCCGCCGTCACCAGCGCCTCGCGCCGCGCCGTCTGGTTCTTCGGCCTGCCCGCTCTGCTCATCCCCGAATTCTCTGGCACCGTGCGCAGGCGGGGCAACGCGCCCCCCGCCCGGCCATCGGCGAGTCGCACTCCCTTCTTTGACTACTCGTTCAAGGAGGCTGCGGGTGCGGAGGACGTCGCGGCGATGGCCGGCGCTGTTCAGGGGGCGAACGCCACGGCGTTGTCCCGCGCCCAGGCGGCGAAGGTGAGGGCGGGGCGGCCCAGGAGGCGTGCGACGGTGTCGGTCGTGGGACCCGGGTCGCGGGCGTAGTCGGCCAGGGAGCCGAGCAGGCGGGCGGGGACCTCCTCGGGCAGCCCTTGGGCGAGCATGCCCTGGCGCACCTGCTCGGGCGGGAGTTCCTGGAAGGAGAGCCGCCGGCCGAGGGCGTCGCCGAGCAGCCGGACCTTCTCGTGCTGGTCGAGGGACACCGGGCCGGTCAGGGTGTGCACGGCGCCGGAGGCGAGGCGGCCCTGGAGGGCCGCGGCGGCGACCTCGGCGATGTCGGTCTCGTGAAGGGGGGAGGTGGCCGCCTCGCCGTAGGCGCCGCGCACGATGTCGCCCGCCTTGAGCTGGGGCGCCCAGGCCAGGGAGTTCGCGGCGAAGTCGGCGAGGCGCAGCACCGTCCAGTCCAGGCCGGACGCGGTGACCAGCTCCTCGGCGCGCCGGAACCCGTCGGCGAAGCGGGCTTCCCCCGCCGGGTGCGCCACGGTGGTCGCCGAGAGCAGCACGACGCGCCGCACGCCCTGCCCGGCGGCGATCTCGAGCAGGTCGCCGAGGCCGGGGCCGGTGGCGCGCGGGCTGATCTGCAGCGCCCGCGCGCCCTTCAGAGCCGCCTCGATCCATCGCGGCTCGAACAGGTCGCCGGTGGCGGCGGTGACGCCGTCGGGGAGCGGAGTTCCGCCGCGGGTGGCGGCCGTGACGGCCGCGCCCTCCCGCAGCAGGAGATCGATCGTGCGGCGCCCCACGACGCCGTTCGCACCGGTGATCAGGATCATCGTCGTTCCTTCGTCTCGGACCGTCGGTCAGTGGAGGGTGAGGGGGGTGGAGGAGGTCAGGCGGGAGAGCTTCTCGGGGTTGCGGACGTAGTAGAGGCCCGCGATGCGGCCCCCTTCGAGGCGCATCGCCATGACGCCGTCGACTTCGCCGTCCAGCAGGATCAGCAGTGCCGGGGCGCCGTTGATGACGGCGGGCTCGCAGGTGATCGAGGTCGCGAAGCCGACTGAGCCGATGAAGGCGAAGCGGGAGACCTTCGCGGCCCCGACGACGGGGCGCAGCGCCGCCCGCTTCACGCCGCCGCCGTCGCTGACCAGGACGACGTCGGGCGCGAGGACGTCGAGGAGGCGCTGCGGGTCCCGGGATTCGAGGGCCTGCTGGAACGAGGCGACGACCGCCCGGGTCTCGCGGGCCGACACCGTCATGCGGGGGCGGCGGGCGTCGACGTGCTTGCGGGCGCGGTGCGCGATCTGGCGGACCGCCGCCGGCGTCTTGCCGACCGCCTCCGCGATCTCGTCGTAGCCGACGTCGAAGACCTCGCGCAGCACGAACACCGCGCGCTCGACCGGCGCGAGGGTCTCCAGGACGAGCATCAGCGCCATCGACACGCTCTCGGCGAGTTCGACGTCCTCGGCCACGTCCGGGGTGGTGAGCAGCGGTTCGGGCAGCCACGGCCCCACATAGGCCTCCCTGCGGCGCTGCACCGACCGCAGCCGGTTGAGGGCCTGGCGCGTCGTCACCCGGACGAGATAGGCGCGCGGCTCCTCCACGTGCGCGAGGTCCACGTCGGCCCAGCGCAGCCAGGTCTCCTGCAGGACGTCCTCGGCGTCGGCGGCCGAGCCGAGCATCTCGTAGGCGACGGTGAACAGGAGGTTCCGATGGGCGACGAACGCCTCGGTCGCCGGGTCCGTTTCTTCTGCCATGTCTGGATCTTCCTCCGAGTGCCTTCCGTCCGCCTAGCGTGCGTGCTCGGCCACGGCGGGCGCCGCGTCGGGCAGGGTCGCCAGCAGCCGGTCGCGGTGGTCGCCGCCCGAGACGCGGTGCAGCTTGTACGAGCCGGGCTCGTGCGCCTCGCCCGCGAGGTGCTCGATGATGCCCTTGCAGATGAACTCCTTGAGCTTCGCGCCGGGCCGTCCGCCGATGTGGAACCCCACCGCGACGTCGTGCTTTCGGGCGAACTGGAAGATCCCGGCGCGGCGGCCGAGGCTGATGCACTGCCCGGCGAACACCTGGTTGAGGGTCTCGGGGGTCTCGCCCTCGATCCTGCTGAGGATCGTGTCGGCGGCGCGGGCGCCCAGGGGGATCGCGGCCTGGCAGCTCATCCGCAGCGGCAGGTCCGACGGCGCGGCCGAGTCTCCGGCCGCGACGATGCGCGGGTCGTCCAGGCTCGTCAGGGTCTCGTCGGTGCGCAGGCGGCCTTCGGCGTCGGTGCGCAGCCCGCTGCGCGCCGCGAGGTCGGGCACGGCGAACCCGGCGGTCCAGATGGTGACCTCGCTCGGCAGGGTGCGGCCGTCGGCGAGCCGTACGCTGTCGGCGGTCACGGCGACCGCCTTCGCGCCGGGCCCCTCCAGGACGCGCACGCCGAGCTTCGCCATCCGCCGGGCGACCGAGCGCCGCCCCCTCGCGTGCAGGTACGGACCGAGCACCTTGCCGCACACCAGGGTCACCGCGCGGCCCGTCTCGGCGAGTTCCGCGGCGGTCTCGATGCCGGTCGGCCCGCCTCCGACGACGGTCACCGCGGCCCCGGCGGGCGCGGCGTCGAGGGCCGCGCGGAGCCGCTCGGCCTCCTCCAGCCCGGCGATCGGGTGGGCGAACTCGGCGGCCCCGGGCACCGCGGGGGCGGCGGCGCGGCTGCCGACGGCGTAGACCAGGTGGTCGTAGCCGACCGTGCCGCCCGACGCCAGGTGGACGACGCGGTCCCCGGCGTCGATCCGGTCGACGGTCTCGACCATCAGCCGGACCCCTTCGGCCAGGACGTCGCGGAAACCGGCGATCGCGTCGTCGGTGCCGCCGGCCAGCTGGTGCAGCCGAATCCGCTCGACGAACACCGGCCGCGGGTTGATCATCGTCACGGTCACGCCCGCGTGCCGGGTCAGCCGGTTCGCCGCCATGACCCCGGCGTATCCGCCACCGACCACGACGACCTCGATGCGCTGGCTCATGATGTCTCCTTCGTTCTCGGGTGTTCGGGCACAGGACACCGCCCGCCCGCCCCCTGTGACAGGTTGTGAGCCAGATCACCTTCGCCCAGGCCGACGACGGCGTCATCAACGAATCAGATGACCGACTCCAACAACATCTGTTGGACAGAATGCAGGCCGTGGAACGAGGATCTGCGTGCGGGCCGCCGGATCGAGAACGGGGTGGCGGGCCGCACGGAGTGGAGGTCGAAAGGTGAGTCGGGAAGTCGAAGTCCTCGTCGTCGGGGCGGGACAGGCCGGTGTCGCGATGAGCGAGCACCTGTCAGAGCACGGGGTGCCGCACCTGGTGCTGGAGCGGAGCCGCATCGCCGAGCGCTGGCGCTCGGAGCGGTGGGACTCCCTCGTGGCGAACGGACCGGCCTGGCACGACCGTTTCCCCGGCATGGAGTTCCCCGGCCTCGACCCTTCGGGCTTCGCGTCCAAGGAGCAGGTCGCCGAGTACTTCGCCGCGTACGCGCAGAAGATCAACGCGCCGATCGAGTGCGGCGTCGAGGTGACCTCGGTGCGCAGGAACGAGGGCAGGCCCGGCTTCCGGGTGGAGACCTCGCACGGCCCGATCGAGGCGCGCTTCGTCGTCGCCGCCACCGGACCGTTCCAGAAGCCGGTGATCCCGCCGATCGTCCCCGACGGCGCGGTGCCCCACCAGATCCACTCCAGCTCCTACCGCAACCCGGACCGACTGCCCGAGGGCGCGGTCCTCGTGGTCGGCTCCGGCTCGTCCGGCGTGCAGATCGCCGAGGAGATCCAGCGGTCCGGCCGGCAGGTCTACCTCTCCGTCGGCCCGCACGACCGGCCCCCGCGCAGCTACCGCGGGCGCGACTTCTGCTGGTGGCTCGGCGTGCTCGGCATGTGGGACGCCGAGACCCCGCCGCAGGGCGCGGAACACGTCACCATCGCGGTGAGCGGGGCGCGCGGCGGGCACACCGTCGACTTCCGCGACCTGGCCTCCCTCGGCGTCCACCTGGTGGGCCGGACCGACTCCTTCGCCGACGGCGTCGTCGGCTTCGCGCAGGACCTCGCCCGCAACGTCGCGAACGGCGACGCCAACCTCATGGCCCTGCTCGACGAGGCCGACGCCTACGTCACCCGCAACGGCCTCGACCTCCCCGAGGAGCCCGAGGCCCGCGTGCTCGGGCCGGACCCGGAGTGCGTGACCGACCCGCTCCGCGAGCTCGACCTCGCCGCCGCCGGAGTCACCACGATCATCTGGGCGACCGGCTTCGCCACCGACTACGGCTGGGTCCAGGTCGACGCGTTCGACGAGAACGGCAGGCCGAAGCACCGGCGCGGCGTCTCCACCGAGCCGGGCGTCTACTTCCTCGGACTGCCGTGGCTGTCCCGCCGCGGTTCGAGCTTCATCTGGGGCGTCTGGCACGACGCCAGGCACGTCGCCGACCACATCGGGATCCAGCGCGGATACCGAGCCCACGACGAGAGCGCGGGCGCGGCCCGCCCGGCCGAGACCCTGCTGGAGGCAGCACAGTGAACGACCCCATCGTGGCCGGCGGACACACCCGGATCCGCCCGTTCAACACCCGCGACACCTACCCCGAGCAGAACCTCGACAACGACCTGTGCCAGGCCGTCGTCGCCGGGAACACCGTGTACGTGCGGGGCCAGATCGGGCAGGACCTCGACACCAGCGAGTCGGTCGGCGTCGGCGACGTGCGGGCCCAGACGGAGCGGGCGATGGCCAACATCGACATGCTCCTGCGCGAGGCGGGCGCCCGGATGGAGCACCTGGTCAAGCTGACGATCTACCTCGTGGACCCGCGCTACCGCGAGACCGTCTACCGGACGATCGGCCGCTGGACCAAGGGCGTCCACCCGATCTCCACCGGCCTCGTGGTGTCCGCGCTCGCCCGGCCGGAATGGCTCGTCGAGATCGACGCCATCGCGGTGATCCCGGAGGACGCGCGGTGACGTTCTCCGTACTGGCCACCGATGGCGACGGCGCCGTCGGCATGGCCGTCACCTCCTCCAGCCCGGCCGTCGCGGCACGCTGCGTCCACCTGCGGGCCGGGGTCGGCGGCGCCGCCTCGCAGAACGTGACCGACCCGCGCCTCGGCACCGAGATCCTCGACGCGCTGGAGAACGGCCTCGGCGCGCAGGAGGCCCTGGACGAGGTCGTCCGGCGGCACCGCCTGACCGAGCACCGCCAGCTCACCGTCCTCGGCCTGAACGGAGAGGCCGCGGCGTTCTCCGGTGCCAAGGCGCTCGGCGTGCACCACCACCGGACGGGCTCCGGCGTGGTCGCCGCGGGCAACATGCTCGCCGGGACCGGGGTGATCGACGCGGTCGTCACCGCCTTCGAGGGATCCTCCGGCGAGCTGGAGGACAGGCTCCTGGCCGCCCTCACCGCCGGCCTGGCGGCCGGGGGAGAGGCGGGCCCGATCCACTCGGCCGGTCTCGCGGTCGTCCGCGAGGTCGCGTGGCGGGAGACCGACCTGCGCGTCGACTGGAGCGAGGACCCGATCGGGGACCTGCGCGAGCTGCTCAAGGTGTGGCTGCCCCAGCGCGACGACTACGTGACGCGCGGCCTGAACCCGGAAGCCGCCCCGTCCTACGGCGTCCCCGGAGACGAGTGATGATCGACGCCAAGGGCCACGCCGCCCGGACCGTCACGGCGGACGCCGGTCGGCTGATCGAGCTGTCCGAGCTGCTGCACGCCAACCCCGAGACGGCGTGGGAGGAGCACAGGTCGGCGGCCTGGGTCGCCGACGCGCTCGCCGAAGCGGGCTTCGCCGTCACCCCCGCCTACCTCGGGCTGGACACCGCGTTCCTCGCGACGTACGGCAGCGGCCCCTTCCGGCTCGGCCTGTGCGCCGAATACGACGCCCTGCCCGGCCTCGGGCACGCCTGCGGCCACAACCTGATCTCCGCGATCACGGTCGGCGCGGCCCGCGCCCTCGCTCCGCTGGCCGACGCCGCCGGACTGACGATCGAGGTCTACGGGACGCCCGCGGAAGAGGGCGGCGGCGGCAAGATCGAACTGCTGGAGCGCGGCGCGTTCGCCGGGCTCGACCTGGCGATGATGGCGCACCCCGCCCCCGTCGACGTGGCCGAGGCCGAGCCGTTCGCGGTGTCGCACTCCCACGTCACCTACCGGGGCAAGGCGGCGCACGCGGCCGCCTACCCCGAGCAGGGCGTCAACGCCGCCGACGCGTTCACCGTCGCCCAGGTCGCGCTCGGCCTGCTGCGCCAGCAGCTCCCGCACTCGGTGCGCGTCCACGGCATCATGACGCGGGGCGGCGAGGCCCCGAACGCGATCCCGGCCCGCACCGAGGGCCGCTGGTACGTCCGCGCCGAGAGCCTCGACCAGCTCGCCGCGACCGAGGAGCGGGTGTGGCGGTGCTTCCAGGCGGGGGCGCTGGCCACCGGCTGCGAGCTCGACATCGCCCCGGAGAGCAAGCCCTACGCGGAGTTCCGCACCGACGCCCGGGCGCTGCGCGCCTACATCGGCAACGCCGAGAGCCTGGGCCGCGTCTTCGACCGCGACTCGCCGGCCCGCCGGATGAACCGGGCCTCGACCGACATGGGGAACGTCTCCCAGCTGGTCCCCGCGATCCACCCGTATGTGGGCATCGCCTCGCTCCCCGCCCTGAACCACCAGCCGGAGTTCGCCGCCCACTGCGTCGGCGGAGACGCCGAGAAGGCCGTCCTGGACGCCGCGACGGCCCTGGCCTGGACGGCCCTGGACGTCGCCGCGGACTCCGCCCCGTGACCGGAGCGGCCCCGGAACGCCGACCGTGGCCGCCCCCGACCACCGCCCATGATCGTCAAAGGCGCCGATCATGGGCGGCCGCGTGCCGAGCATCGCCTTCGAGCGGGCAGGATTGGCAGCGTGAAAGCTCCTTCGTTCACTCTGGTGCAGCTGCGCTACTTCGCCGCGGCGGCCGAGCTGGGCAGCATGACGGCCGCGGCGCGCGAGCTCGTCGTCTCCCAGTCCGCCGTCTCGACCGCCGTCGCGCAGCTGGAGAAGGAGCTCGGCGTCCAGCTGCTGCTGCGCCACCACGCCCGCGGCCTGGCGCTGACGCCCGCAGGACGGGCCTTCTACGCCAAGCTCCGGGAGTTTCTCGCGCACAGCCAGGAACTCGCGGACACCGCGGCGAACGCGGGCCGGGAGCTGGTCGGCACCCTCGTCGTGGGCTGTTTCGACACCCTCGCCCCGTTCTGGCTGCCGCATCTCGTCACCAGGTACGCCGAGCACCACCCCGAGGTGAGCGTCGAGGTGCTCGAGGCCGAGCATGCCGTCCTCAAGCAGAGCCTCCGCTCCGGGCAGTGCGAGATCGCCCTGATGTACTCCTATGACCTTGATGAGGACTTCCAGGCCGTCCGGGTGGGATCGGCGCCCCCGTACGTGCTGCTGCCGCCCGGCCACCTTCTGGCGAACCGGACCGGGATCCATCTCGCCGAGCTGGCCGATGATCCCGTCGTGATGCTGGATCTGCCCCATACCTCCGGCTATTTCCACTCGCTCTTCCGGGAGGTCGGCGTCGAGCCCCGGGTACGGCACCGCACCGCGGGCTACGAGACGGTGCGCTCGATGGTCGCGGCGGGCCTCGGGTACGCGGTCCTGAACCAGCGCCCGGCCCATGACCACACCTACGGGGGCGGGACCGTGGTGGCCGTGGCCCTGGCCGATGATCTTCCGGCCCTCGACGTCGTCGCCGTGCGGATGCGCCAGGCCAGGCCGACGCGCAAGGCCGAGGCCTTCGGGCAGGTCTGCCGGGAGGTGGGCGAGCTGCTTTCCGGGAGGTCCTTGCGAGAATCAGATGCAGGTCATCGCTAACGCGGATGGCCCGTCATCGGAACGCCACGGACGAGGCCCGTGGCGTTCGTTCTGTTAACGCGGTGTTTCCTGGACGGTGGGAGGTAACTCACATGTTTCTGCATCTGTTTTTCTGATGTAGATGCCCAATTTCTCATGCTCGACAGATTGTCGCTGGTGGCAGAGTGTTTACGGTGTCACCGTGCACGAGGAGAACTATGAACACTCAGGCGCCCAAAGATGAGGCACTGGAGATCCGGACGATCGAGCAGATCCCGCTGAACGAGCGGCACGGCCGGGCGTCCCAGCTGTTCACCATCTGGTTCGGGTCGAACATCATGCTCCTGACGATCGCGACCGGCCTGCTGGCCACCCTCGTCTTCGGGCTGTCGATCTCGTGGGCCATCGCCGCGCTCGTGCTCGGCAACCTCGTCGGCGGCGTCGTCATGGCGCTGCACGCGGCGCAGGGCCCGCAGATGGGCGTGCCGCAGATGCTCCAGACCAGGGCCCAGTTCGGCTCCCGGGGCTCGCTGCTCGTCGTGGTCATCGTCGTCGCCATGTACACGGCCTTCTTCGCCTCGAACATGGTGCTCGGCGGCCAGGGTCTGGCGAACCTGACCGGGCTGAACGAGACCCTGTGCATCGTCGTCATCGGGGCGATCTCCACGGCGGGCGCGATCTTCGGCTACAAGGCCATCCACGCCATGGCCGGCGTGATGTCCGTGGTGGCCGGGGCCATGCTCGTCCTGGCGTTCGTCATGCTCCTGGTCTTCGTCGACGTCCCGACGGGCACCTGGTCGGCCGGCGGCTTCAGCTGGGCCGGCTTCATGGGCACCGTCTCCCTGGCCGCCCTCTGGCAGATCGCCTACGCCCCCTACGTCTCGGACTACACCCGCTACATGCCGCGCGACACCGGCGTGCGGGCCGCCTTCTGGGCGACGTACTGGGGCTGCGTCCTGGGCTCGATCATCCCGATGATCTTCGGCACCGTCCTCGGCGCCGCCTTCCCCGACCTCGACACCGTCACCGCCGTCCGCGAGGGCGCCGGAGGCGCGGGCGCGATCGTGCTCCTGGTCTTCGTCGTGGGCATCGGCACGACCAACGCCATGAACCTCTACTGCGGGACGCTGTCGGTGCTGACCATCGGCCAGACGCTGCGGCCCAAGTGGGAACCCCGGTCCGGCTCCCGGACCGTCGTCGCGCTCGTCCTGTTCGCGATCGGCCTCGGCCTCGCCCAGGTCGGCAAGGGCGACTTCCTCACGAACTTCGTGAACTTCATGCTGCTCCTGCTCTGCGCGCTGGTGCCCTGGACCGCCGTGAACCTGGTGGACTACTACCTCATCCGCCACGGCGACTACGACATCACCGCCCTGTTCCGCGCCGACGGCGGCATCTACGGCACCTACAACGTCCCGGCGATCGGCTGCTACATCATCGGCATCCTCGTGCAGATCCCGTTCCTGTCGAACGCGCTGTACGTCGGGCCGGTGGCCGAGGCGCTCAACGGCGTCGACGTCTCGTGGATCGTGGGGCTGGCCGTGATCAGCCCGCTCTACTACTTCTGGAGCCGGGCCGCGCGTCCCGCGACGGTCTCCGGTGTCGTGGGGGTCGAGGCGGCATGACCGAGAAGAACCGAGAAGACTGGATCGAGCTCGCGCGGGAGATCACGCCGACGACCACCGCGTGGATCGACGGGCCCGTGGCGTCCCGGTCGGGGGCCACCCGGGCGACCGTGAACCCCGCCACCGGGGCCGTCCTCGCCGAGGTGGCCGAGTGCGACGAACACGATGTCGACGCCGCCGTCACGACGGCCCGGCGCGCCTTCGACGCCGGAGGCTGGGCCACCGCCTCGCCCCGCGAGCGGGCGGCGGGCCTGCACCGGATCGCGCAGCGGATCGAGGACGGCCTCGACGAACTCGCCCTCCTGGACAGCCTCGACGCGGGCAAACGGATCGTCGACACCCGCGCGATCGACGCCCCCGGCTCGGCCGCGATCCTGCGCTGGTACGCCGAGTCCCTGGACAAGGTCTACGGCGAGGTCGCGCCCACGTCGGCCGCCGATCTCGCGGTCGTGACCCGGGAGCCGCTCGGCGTCGTCGCCGCGGTCGTGCCGTGGAACTACCCGCTGGAGATGGCGATCTGGAAGCTCGCCCCGGCGCTCGCCGCGGGCAACAGCGTGATCCTCAAGCCGTCCGAGGACTCCCCGCTCTCGGCGCTCCGCCTGGCCGAACTCGCCGCCGAGGCGGGGCTGCCGGAGGGCGTCCTCTCGGTCGTGCCGGGTGCGGGACCGGTGGTCGGGCAGGCTCTCGGTCGGCACCACGACGTGGACGCGGTGACCTTCACCGGATCCACCGAGACGGCCCGGCTCTTCCAGGTGTACGCCGGACAGTCGAACCTCAAGCAGGTCTGGCCCGAGGCCGGAGGCAAGAGCGCGGTCGTCGTGCTGGACGACGTCGCCGATCTGGATCTCGTGGCCGACGGCGTCGCGGCGGGGATCTTCACCAACACCGGCCAGGTCTGCTCGGCCACGTCCCGGCTCGTCGTGCAGCGCGGCGTCGCGGACGCGCTGATCGAGAAGGTGGTCGCGCGGGCGAACGCGATCACCGTCGGTGACCCGCTCGACCCGGCGACCGGCATGGGCCCCGTGGTGAGCGAGCGCCAGGCGGCCCGCGTCCTGTCACTGATGGAGACCGGCGCCGCCGAGGCGCGGGAGGTCCACGGGGGAGGGCTGGTGCCGGGCATGCCCGCGCCGACCTATGTCCGCCCCCAGGTGCTCCTCGGCGTCGACCCGGCGGCCCGCATCGCGCAGACCGAGGTGTTCGGCCCGGTCCTGACCGTCCACGTCGTGGACACGGTCGACGAGGCCGTCGCCGTCGCCAACGGCACCCCGTACGCCCTGGCGGCCGGCCTGTGGACCGACGGCCTGACCCGCGCCCATTCCGTCGCCCGCCGCCTGCGCGCCGGCACGGTCTCGGTGAACTGCGTCGACGCCCTGGACGTCGCCACCCCCTTTGGCGGCTTCCGCGGGTCCGGTTACGGCCGCGACCTCTCGCTGCACGCCCTGGACAAGTTCACCGGCCTCAAGACCACCTGGATCCACCATGGCTGACACCTACGACCACCTCGTCGTCGGCGGCGGCACCGCGGGCTCCCTGCTGGCCACCCGCCTCGCCGAACAGGGCCGCGACGTCGCCCTGATCGAATGGGGCCCGTCCGACGCCGCCGAGCCCCGCGCCCGCGACCTGCGCCGCTGGGCCGAGATGCTGGAAGGCGAGTACGACCTCGACTACCGCACCGAGCCGAACCTGCGCGGCAACTCCCACATCCGCCTGGCCCGCCTGCGGATCCTGGGCGGCTGCTCCACCGCCAACACGATGATCTCCTGGCTGCCGCCGCGCGGCGACCTGGAGGAGTGGGTGCAGCTCGGCGCCGAGGGCTGGGACCCGGACACGATCCTGCCCCTCTACGAGCGGTTGCGCACCCCGATCCAGCCGGTGGCCGAGGAGGACCGCAACCCCTACGTCGCCGACGTCGTGGCGAGCGCCGCCACCGCGCTGGGCCTGCCCGTGCAGGACCGCTGGAACGACGGCCGCATCGACGCCTCCCCGAACGGGACGGGCTTCTTCGAGGTCGGGTACACCCCGGAGACCAACCTCCGGGCGTCGACCTCGATCCACTACGTCCACGCCGCGCAGGCGTCGGGCGGCGGCCCGAAGATCCTGACCGGGCTGCGCGCGCTGCGGGTCCTGTTCGAGCACGGCCCCGACGGGCCTCGCGCGGTGGGAGTCCGCGTCCGCTCCGGCGACGGCTCCGAGCACGACCTCCACGCCGCGGTCGAGGTCATCCTGTGCGCCGGCGCCATCGACACCCCGCGCCTGCTCCAGCTCTCGGGCGTGGGCCCCCGCCGGACGCTCCACGCCGCGGGCGTCCCCGTGGTCCACGATCTCCCCGGCGTGGGCGAGAACCTTCAGGACCACGTCGAAGGCCTGGTCGTCTGGGAGGCCGAGCGGACCCCGCCGACCACCTGCGCCAGCGGCTGGGACGCCGGCGCCATGCTCAGCCTCGACGAGACCGGCGACCCGGGACCGGGCGACGGCCGCCCCGACGTCCTCATGCACTTCCCCGTGGAACCCTGGGCGGTCCACGCCGAACGCCACCTGGCGGAGACCGGTGCCCCCTCCATGCCCGCCGCCACGTTGGCGATCGCCCCCAACGTCGCCCGCCCCCACAGCCGGGGCCGCGTCTGGATCCGCTCCTCCGACCCCGACGCCCCTCCGGCCATCGACTTCCGTTCCTTCACCGACCCGGAAGGCCACGACGAGGCGATGCTCCTCGCAGGCATCCGCCTGGCCCGCCGCATCGCCACCGCCGAGCCCATGAAGTCCTGGGTCGGCCGCGAAGTCTTCCCCGGCCCGGAGATCACCTCCGACGAGGACCTCTCCGCGGTCGCCCGCGCCACCCACCAGACCGTCTACCACCCCTCCGGCACCTGCCGTATCGGCCCGTCCGGAGACCCGGCGGCCGTCGTGGCGCCCGACCTACGAGTCCACGGCATCAAGGGCCTCCGCATCGCCGACGCCTCCGTCTTCCCCACCCTCACCTCGGTCAACCCGGTGGTAACGGTCATGCTCGTGGCCGAACGAGCCGCCGCCCTCATCGCCGCCGACCACTGAGGACCACCTGATCCGCCCTGGTCTGTCGGGTGGCCGACACCGCCCACCCGACAGACCGTCGCTTCCACAGACGCCGACACGGGCGCCGTCGAGCACGGTTCGTTCTCGGGGGTCGGCCTACCTGGCCGGGTTCTCCGGAGCCCTCGGACACCGCCTGACCCGACGACGAGGACAGCGGATCGGCCCCTACGAGCTCCGCGGCCCCGACCGCATGCTCCTTCCTCGCCACCGTCGGACGCGAACGCCGACCCCGTTCCGGAACGAGGACGCGCCCGGTCGGACGGAGGAGTACCTGCTGAGCGGTGCAGATCGTCGAATTCCCGGCCTGCGACGTCGCCTTCGGCCTGCCTTGGCTTGCTGGCGGGGAGCATCTCACCGTCACCGTCTCCCTGGCAGTCTTCGGGGGCTCTGGACCGAAGTGCGAGGATCACCGCGAACCGGGCCCTGACGCCAGGTCTGGCAGCGAACGGTGCCGTTCGGTGATGGTCGCGAGTGAGGCGGCCGTCGGAGGTGAGGTCGAATGCGCCCGGGGCGGTCTCCCAGCGGCGGCCGCCGAAGTGGGCACCCAGGACGACGGCTGAGTGCGGCTCCCGGACGCGCTCTGCGCTTCGGGGAGGGGCTGCGCACTCCCTCGCTGCTCCGCTCCGGCCTCTCCGGGGCGGACGGGGTCAGCCTCCGGCGGGGGCGGTGCAGGGTGCGGCGTCGCAGACGTCGACGATCTGGCCGGTCTTGAGGAAGGTCGCCGCCTGGAGGCGGGCGGCGGGAGACCTGCGCGGGTCGGAGTGGGGATCCCGGCCCTCGGTGGGCGGGGTGTTGGTGAGCGGCCCGTAGGGGGTGCCGCTGTCCCAGACGACCAGGGCCGAGCCGTCGTACGGGTAGCGGTCGATGGGCGGAACGTCCCAGTACGGAATGGTGTCGGGGTGGCGGCCGGGGGCTACCGCGGGCTGGTGGACGCGGGCTCCGATCGTGCGGGCCAGGACGTCGGCGGTGAGGGGGGAGACCTGGTGGTCGCCGAAGGCGACGTGCAGCAGGACGCGGTGGTCGGGGGTGCCCGGAAGCGGGTCGGTGGTGAGGTGCTGGGCGTAGCCGTCGGTCTCGCCGCGGTCCCAGAGCATCTGGGCCAGGGCGAGGAGGAGCTGCCGGTCGAGTGCGTCGGGGTAGGCGAGGTTCATGACGACGGCGTACTGGCTGAAGTCGACGCTGCGGTTGAGGAGCGTGCTGTAGTTCATGCCGGGGACGCCGAGCACGGCACGGCGGATGTCGGTGGAGACGGCGGTGAGCGCGCCGCCCATGATCCCGCCCTGGCTGTTGCCGTAGTAGCCCAGGCCGTGCGAGACGTCGATGACGGGAGTGCCGTCGGCGTTCTGGAAGGCTCGGTGCTTCGGCAGCCCGGTGGTCATGGCGCGGCCCAGCCAGAGCTGGTCGAGGAAGCCCTGCTGCATCCGGTCGGCCATGGACGGGAAGTTGCTGAAGTCGGCGAGGGAGACGACGGCGTTCGCGATGTCGTCCTTCGACATGCCCGCCCATTTGGTGGCGCAGAAGACGACGCCGTGCTCGGCGGCGAACGCCTTGACCGCGCCGGAGCCGACCTCCTCCTCGCTGCCCAGTAGCCCGTGCCCGTACAGCGCGGCCTGCCCCGGCGTCGTGAGCGCGCTCCGGGGGATCTCGCATTGGAACGCGGCGACCTGGACGTTGCCGGGGAGCCGTGACGGGAGCCCGTCCGGGCCGTACCGGAAACGGGATCCGGGCGGTCCGCCGTAGACGTTCAGGTAGCTGGGAACGGCCATCTGGCCGCGCACCCTGCGGGCGATCGGGTCGGTTTCGGGGTTGTCGACGACGTCGGTGACGAGGAACGCCGGGCTCCTGCCGCCCAGGTTCGCGAAGGCGTCGTCCCTGATGTGCAGCATCCGCTCGGACAGGCCGCGCGCACTGGCGATGGTGAAGTCCCAGGCCAGGTAGAGCCCGTCGGTGCCGATGCCGTGCCATCCCAGGTCGCCGATGACCCTCTTGGCCGCGCGCTGGCGCGCGTACAGGGGATCGCCGTCCGGGAGCGTCGGCCCGAGCAGCGTCCGGAAGACGTCGGTGGGCTCGATCGTCGCTCCGGAGGAGTCCTTCAGACCGCGCAAGGCCACCGCGTACCGGTGGCCCTCCAGGAAGTTGCGCGCCGGGCGGATGATGAGGGCCCGCCGGTCGGGCGAGCCGGCGGCGTTCGCGTCCAGTTCGGCGAAGTACGGCCAGCGCTCGCCCGTGACGGTGTCCACGACGGCGATCGGCGCGTCGTCGCGCAGCGAACGCGCCAGGTCGGTGACGGGGGCCGCGCCCGTCGCGCCGAGGTCCAGCCCCGGTACGTGGGCGAGCAGCATCGAGCCGGGGGAGAAGCCGTCGTTGCGATTCCACCCGGTGGGGTCCACGTGCTTGCCCAGCCGGTTGCGGGGGGTGGCGGAGCGGGCCAGGTCCACCCGCAGCCCGGTCGCGGTGCTCGCGTCCGGCACGGTGTACCAGTCGTTCGGGAACGGCAGGAGGCAGGCCGCCGGATCCACCGGATCGCAGACGGCCGGGTCCCCTGCGGGCGCGGCGGCGGCCGCGGGCGGAACCAGAACGCTCGCCGCGACGAGAACGAGCACAGCGGCGCCCCGTCCGAACACCTGCCACCTCCGTACCGTGAGACTCCTTCATGTGCTGTCCGCACCATCCCCCCGGCCGACGACGCGGTCAAGGCCCAGAAGCGCGGGCGGGGATCCGGAGCCGCCGTGGCCTCTCCCCGGTCCGGATGATCCATTCGGCGACGAGGACGTTGATGAGCCAGGCGGCGGCCATCAGGACGGCCTTGTCCGGCCGGCCGGGCGGGCCGGCGGTGAGGATCCAGGGGAGCTGGGTGAGGGCCTGGGTGCCCGCGCCCATGCCGAGGGCGTAGGCGCGGATCATCCAGGCGCGGTGCCGGGCGAAGTCCCGGCGGCGGATCGCGGCGAAGCCGAGGACGATCGACGCGGCCATGGCGGAGCCGACCACGAGGCGGATGCCGCTCAGGAGGTCGCCGACATCGTCCGGGCGGGGGTAGAAGAGGGTCATCCAGAGAGCGGAGAGCGCCACGACGAGGCCGCAGACGATGAGGACCCGGCCGGCCTTGCGGTGCCAGGCGGGGTTGCGGCGGCGGAAGCCGGGGGCGAACTGGAACGCGCCCAGCACGCCGTAGACGATGACGCCGACGATGTGCGCGACCACGGGCACGGGGGAGGCGAAGAACCGGGCGTTCGAGGGAGTGATCTCGACGCCGACGGCCAGTTGCGTCAGCCGGACGATCCCGGCCACCACCGGGATCGCGATGAGCAGGATCAGCGCGGCGGGTACGAGCCGATCCGCTCGCGTGGACGGGGGCCGTCCCCCCTTGATTTCGGTCATGCCCCGATCGTCGCCGCCGAGGGGGCCGCGGCGGATCGGCTGAAGAGCCTGAACCGGACCGGCCGATCGCCCGAGGGGCGGTCGTACTTTCGGCCGATGGGTCAGCGGGACCTTCCGCGCCCGACCCGGTGGGTCTCGTAGGCCCAGATCGCGATCTCGACCCGGTTGCGGGCGCCGAGCTTGGCCATCAGGTTGGTGAGGTGCGTCTTGACGGTGCTGAGCGTGATGTACAGCTCGTCGGCTATCTCATTGTTGGTCCGTCCGCGCGCCACCGCGGCGAGGACCTGTTCCTCCCGGTGGGTGAGCTCCTCGACGGGCGGCGCCGGCGGCGGCCCGGTGTTGGCGAACGCCGTCAGCAGCCGAGCGGTGATCTTCGGGGTGATGAGCGCGTCGCCGGCCGCGGCGGCTCTGAGGGCCTGGGCGAGCAGCTCGGGACCGGCGTCCTTGAGCAGGAAACCCCGTGCGCCCGCCCTGAGCGCGGCGTACACGTACTCGTCGAGGTCGAACGTGGTGATGACGACGACGGCGAGCGGATCGGCGACGCCAGGTCCGGCGAGGGCGCGGGTGGCCTCGATGCCGTCCATGCCGGGCATCCGGATGTCGATCAGGCACACGTTCGGACGGAGCCGCCTGGCGAGCTCGACGGCCCGCCCGCCGTCCGCGGCCTCGCCGACGACCTCGATGCCGGGCTGGGCGTCGAGGATCATCCGGAGCCCCGTGCGCACGATCTCCTGGTCGTCGGCGAGGACCACCCGCAGGCTCACTTGGCCCATCCCGCCCTGGGCAGCACCGCGGTGACGGTCCAGCCCCGCTCGGGATCCGGTCCTGCCGTGCACGTCCCGCCGAGGAGCTGCGCGCGTTCGATCATCCCGATGAGCCCGTACCCCGGCGACGTGCTCGGCCGGATCAGTCCGGTGTCGCCGTCGTCGCTGACCCGCAGCCGCACCAGCGCGTCATCGGCGGCGACGCGGACCGAGACGCGGGTGGCATGGCGGGCGTGCCTCCGCGCGTTGGTGACCGACTCCTGCGCCAGGCGGTAGACGGCCGCCGCGACCGACGGGGTCAGCTCGTCCACGTCCCCGGAGATCTCCACCTCCACGGCGGGCCCCGTCCGCGATGGGTCGGCGAGCCGTGCGAGATCGGTGACGCGCGGGCTCGGCGACAGCTCGGCTGGAAGGTCGCGCCGGAGCACCCGGACCATCGCGCGCATCTCGGCGAGGGTGCGCGAGGCCTCGCTCTCGATCACACGGAGCGCGTCCGTCGCGGCCGCCGGGTCTGCCGGGGCCATCGCCAGCCCCGCCTGGGCGCGGATCGCGATCGCCGAGACATGGTGGGCCACGGTGTCGTGCAGATCACGGGCCAGCCCCTCCCGCTCCAGCATCTTGACCTGGTCGAACTCGCGCGCCCGAGCCCGCGCCCGGTACCGCAGCGCCCCGCCGAGCGCCATCGCCGCGGACAGGACGGCGAGCGCGCCGACGAGGTCTCCGGCACTCTCCTCACCGGTGACGAGGACCTTGCCGAACACGATCACCAGGCCGATCGCGGCCTCGCGCCCCGACCCCCACCGGAACAGCGCGTACGGCAGGAGCACCAGGAACACCATCGTGTGCAGCCCCGGTGGCTCCCCGCTCGTCAGCAGCGCCGCGAGCCCGCACGCCCCGAACGCGACCGCGACCATCGCCAGGGGCCGGGTCCTGCGCCACAGCAGCGTCGGCACCAACCCGACGGTCAGCACCACCGAGAACACCCGCCACGGCACCTCCGGCCGCAGCACCCCCTCGATCACCGCGATGGGCGCCGACAACCCCACCAGCCACCAATCCCGCCACACCCGCACCGGCGCCAGCCCCGGGCGCGCCTCATCCCACACCGAACGCAAAAGAACGGCCACCGCCCCATCGTACGAGCCCCCCGCCCCCACCGACTCGACCGAAAGTACGAGACCACCCCATCCTTCGACCCGCTGCGCCGAACCCGCACTCCGCCCGCCTTCCAAGCGATGCCGCAGGCGCGCGAAGGCCTGTTCATGGCGATCTCCACATACCGTTGGCACGGCCAACGAATCCATGTACAGTCGACTGTGGAAACGTTAGTCACACTAACAAAAGGGGACGCCGTGCTCACGGATGCTCTGATCGCCGACCGCATCGAGATCGCCGACCTGTTCACCCGCTTCGCGCTCCTGCTCGATGAGGGGCGGTGGGAGGACGCGGGGACCGTGTTCGCCGAGGATGTGGCGGTGCACTCGCCGCGCGGGGGCGAACTCCGCGGTCTCGACAAGGTCGTCGGGTTCATGCGGCGGAGTGATGTCGAGGGGCGGTACACCCAGCACACGACCACCGATCTGCTGGTGGACGTCGAGGGAGACCGGGCGGCCGCCTCGGCGAACTCGATCGTGCGCTACTACCGCGAGGGCCAGGCCCCCCACTTCACCGGCGGTCTGCGCGTCATCACCACCGCGGTGCGGACGCCGGCGGGCTGGCGGTTCGGCGACGTGCGGATCGCGCCCGTCTGGACGAGCGGGGACTGAGCCGGTCGCCGGAGTATCGGGTCGCCTTGCGCCCTCTTCGGGAAGGGCGCAAGGCGAGGCGGATCGGCTCGTCACCGCGCTGGCGTGAGCGAGATGTCGGCCTTCTCGCCCGCGCGGCGGTATCCGATCGAGGCGTAGGTCCGTGCGCTGTCCGGGTCGGCCGGGTCCGGCCAGGCTTCGAGGTGGGATGTTCGTCAGGCCGGAGGCAGCCATTGGGGGAGTCCGGCGAGGTGACCGAGTTCCGATTCGACGCGGTGCCTGTCGTCGGGGCCGAGGTACAAGGCGTGCAGGTCGGTGAGCCAGGGGTCGGTGGCCTCGCCGAGGATCGTGGCCAGGTCGATGAGGTGGCACAGCACGATGGCCCGTTCGGCCGCCGGGGCGTCCGCGCCGTGCCTGCGGATCGCGGACTTGAGGGCGCGGAACGCCTGGAGGTCGTCGTTCTTGAACTCGCGCAGGATCCTGGCGTTGTCGAGCGCCTTGGCCAGGCCCGTCAGCTTCTTCGAGCCGCCGTACTCGACCTCGGCGGGCTCGTCGCGCTGGATGAAGATGATCGAGTTCCCGGACGGATCGTAGAGCGTGAACCGGGACGCGCCGGGCCGGTGGCGGGTGATCCGCGGAAGCCCGGAACCCAGCACCTTCCCGTACGTCCGGCGCATCGCCGCGACGAACGCCGCATGGTAGGGCGCCACGGCGTCGACCAGGACCAGGCAGCCCCCGGACGTCCCCCGGGAGGGATCCAGGCCCTCCGGTGCCGGGCCGAAGTGCAGCTGGAACCCGCTCCACCGCACCACCAGATACACGTAGGGCCTGTTCTGCTTGTAGGTCGTCTCGAACCCCAGCGCCTCGTAGAACCCCACGGTCTCCTCCACCGACGCGCACGGCATCAACGGCACCGTCGTCTCGTTCGGCCGAACTTCCGGCTCACTCAAGCCGTCCACCTCCCGGTCATCCCGGCGAATATCGCACCCTCCGGCGAAGCCCGCATATGGATCGTTCCAAAGGTGCCGGCCCTCAGGGGGTGGCAGGGGTGGACGCCGGTGGAGGCCCTCGTCGCCGGATTCTTAATGATGATCGTCAGTGAACCGGGCACGGGCGCATGTTAAAGCTCTGTTACCAGGGCTTGCGTTGTTCGTCCTGGGTCGGCATTCTTTGAGTTGTACATCAAAGAACTACTTTGGTCGGGGTCGGCTCCCGGGCCGCGCGGACGTCCGTGGCGGGGGCCTTCAGACCGACCACGCTTCGCCGGAGGGCCCGATGAACCACCCGCTCGACCGCCTCAGCCGCGAGGAGATCGCCCGTAACCGGGAGTTGATCGATGACGCCGGCCTCGTGACGGCGCACACGCGGTTCGCGCTGGTGGCGCTGCACGAGCCCGCGAAGGACGATGTGCTGGCGTGGCGGGCCGGTGATCCCGTCGAACGGCGGGTGCGGTCGCTTCTGCTCGATCGCGCGAGCGGCGCGGTGCGGGAGACCGTGGTGTCGATCACCGGCGGCGAGGTGGTCGCACAGCGGGTCGTGGACGTCGTCGAGGAGGGGCAGCCGCCGATCCTCCTCGAGGAGTTCGCGCTGGTCGAGGAGATCCTGTGGAAGGACCCGGCCTGGGCTGCGGCCATGGCGCGGCGCGGCATCGAGGACCCCGAGCGCGTCCGGGTGTCGGCGCTGAGCGCCGGCTGCTTCGACATCCCGGGTGAGGAGGGGCTGCGCCTCGTCCGCTGCCTCGCCTTCCTCCAGAAGGGCCCCGAGGACAACATCTGGGCGCACCCGATCGACGGCGTCGTGGCCTACGTCGACCTGATCGCCGGACGGGTCCACGACCTCATCGACGAGGGCCCCGTCCCGATCCCGGAGACCTCCCACGACTACCACCTCGACGACCCGGCCCGCCCGCCGAGGACGACCCAGAAGCCGATCGTGATCACCCAGCCCGAAGGGCCCAGCTTCACCGTCGACGGCGATGTGGTCACCTGGGAGAAGTGGCGTTTCCGCGTCGGGTTCAACCCCGTCGAAGGCCTCACCCTGCACGAGATCGGCTTCCAGGACGGCGAGGGGATCCGCCCGATCGTCTACCGGGCGTCCGTCGCCGAGATGGTCGTCCCCTACGGCGACCCCGGCCCGATCCGCTTCTGGCAGAACTACTTCGACGCCGGCGAGTACTCGCTCGGCAAGGAGGCCAACTCCCTCACCCTCGGCTGCGACTGCCTGGGCGAGATCCACTACCTCGACGCCGTCCTGCACGACGACGACGGCAACCCGCGCACGATCAAGAACGCGATCTGCATGCACGAGGAGGACGCCGGCGTCCTCTGGAAGCACACCGACGGCTACAACGGCAGCGTGTCCACCCGCCGTCAGCGCCGCATGGTCGTCTCGTTCTTCATCACCGTCGGCAACTATGACTACGGCTTCTACTGGTACCTGTACCTCGACGGCACGATCGAGCTGGAGTGCAAGGCGACCGGCATCGTGTTCGCCTCCGCCTACCCCGGCCCGCTCCCCGACGGCTCGGAGTACCCGTGGGCCGGCGAGATCGCCCCCGGCATCGGCGCCCCCTACCACCAGCACCTGTTCTCCGCCCGCCTCGACATGATGGTCGACGGGGTCGCGAACGCCGTCGACGAGATCGACGTCCGCCGCGTCCCGATGGGCCCGCGGAACCCGTACGGCAACGGCTTCACCCGCCAGGCGACGCGCCTGCGCACCGAGTCCGAGGCCGCCCGCCTCGCCGACGGCCGGGTCGGCCGGGTCTGGCGGATCAGCAACCCCGGCTCGCGGAACGCCCTGGGGCAGCCCGTCTCCTACACCCTCCACCCCGAGGGCCTGCCCACCCTCCTCGCCGACGACGAGTCCTCGATCGCCCGGCGCGCGGCGTTCACCCGCAAGCACCTGTGGGTCACCGCCTACGCCGAGGACGAGCGGTTCCCGTCGGGCGAGTTCGTCAACCAGAACGACGGACGCACCGGAATCGACACCTGGATCAAGGCCGACCGGGACATCGACGGCGCCGACATCGTCGTCTGGCACACGTTCGGCCTCACTCACTTCCCGCGCCCCGAGGACTGGCCGATCATGCCGGTCGACCACACCGGATTCGTCCTGAAGCCGACCGGTTTCTTCGACGCCAACCCGGCGCTCGACACCCCGGCCCCTCGCGCCGCCCACGCGGCGGACGCGGCCCCGGGCGGATCCTGCTGCGGCTCGGGCGCCGAGTGAATCGCGTGAGGCGCATCCTGGAAGTGGAGAGGACACCGGTATGAGCGGCGCACACCCCGACCTGATCGTGGTCAACGCGCAGGTCCACACGGACGGCCCCGGCATCACGTCGGTGGCCGTCACGGACGGGCGGATCAGCGCCCTGTCCCGCGAGCCGCTGCCCGCGGGGCCGCGCACCGAGGTCGTCGACGCGGGCGGGGCGACCCTCCTGCCCGGCTTCACCGACGCCCACGTGCACCCGCTCGCGGCCGGGGCACAGCTGCTCACCTGCGACCTGGCCCGGCTCCCGCACTCGCCGGACCGGTACCGCGAGACGATCCGCGCCTACGCCGAGGCTCATCCCGACCAGGAGTGGATCAGCGGCAACGGCTGGTACGGGGACACCTTCCCCGGCGGCCTGCCCGACCGGCGCTTCCTCGACGAGATCGTCCCCGACCGTCCGGCGGTCTTCTTCAGCCACGACGGCCACGGCGTCTGGGTGAACAGCCGCGCCCTGGAACGCGCCGGGATCGACGACAGAACGCCCGATCCCGCCAACGGCAGGATTAACCGGGACGCAGACGGCGTCGCCACGGGCGTCCTGGTGGAACGCGCCGGAGACCTGGTCAGCGACCTCCTGCCCCCGCTCACCGAGGCCTTCCTGGAGCGGGCCTTCCTCGCCGCGCAGCGCCACCTGCACGCGGTCGGCGTCACCGGCTGGCAGGACGCGTGCCTCGGCCCGCTGTTCGGCATGCCCGACCCGCTGCCCCTCTACCGCCGCCTCGCCGCGGACGGACGGCTCACCGCCCGCGTGGTCGGCGCGCTCTGGTGGGAGGCGGGCGACGGCCTCGCCCAGCTCGACTCGATCGAGGAACGCCGCGCCACGAGCACCATCGGACGCTTCCGCGCGACGACCGTCAAGGTGATGCAGGACGGCGTCTGCGAGAACTGCACCGGCGCGATGCTCGCCCCCTACTCGGGCGGCGGCCACCACGGGACCGCCTCGGGCCTGTCCTTCATCGACCCCGCCGAACTCGCCGGGATCTGCCGGGAACTCGACGGCCGCGGCTTCCAGATCCACCTGCACGCCGTAGGCGACCGGGCCGTCCGAGAGTGCCTGGACGCCCTCGAAGCCGCGCACCGTGAAGGCGACCTCCGCCACCAGATCGCCCATCTCGACGTCGTCGACCCCGCCGACGTGCCCCGGTTCGCCGAGCTCGGCGTGATCGCCAACATCCAGGCGCTGTGGGCCCGCCGCGACAAGGAGATCGTGGAACGCAAGCTCCCGCTCCTCGGCCCGGAACGCGAGCCCATGCACTTCCCCTTCGGCGCCCTGCACCGGGCGGGCGCTCGGCTGGCGATGGGCAGCGACTGGCCGGTCACCGACCCGAACCCGCTCTGGGCGATCCACACCGCGGCGACCCGCCTCGGCGTCCCGGAGGACCCGCACTCCGTCGGCGAAGGGGTGTTCACCGAGCCGTTGGAGGCCCGCCAGGCGATCGACTTCCGCGTCGCCCTCGACGCCTACACGGCGGGCTCCGCCTACGCCAACCACGCCGAGCACGAACTGGGCTCGATCAAGCCCGGCCACAAGGCCGACCTGGCGCTCCTGGACCGTCCGATCCTGGACGGCGGCGCGGGCGCGACGGCCGCCCGGACGGTCCTCACCCTGGTCGACGGGCGGCCGGTGCACGACGCGCGCTGAAGGACCGGCGGGCGCGCACCGCGCCCGCCGCCGCCACGCCCCGGGCCCGCGAAAGAAGAGACCGCACCTTGCACTTCGCACTCTCCCTGATCGGCTGCCTCCTGGCCCTGGCCCCCGCCTTCCTGCCTTCCACGGCCAAGGGCGACCGCTGGCCCCACGTCGCCATGGCACTCGGCATGGCGACGGCGCACCTGGGCACGCCGACGGCCCTCCTCCCCTGGACGGGCGTCCTGATCCTGCTCGCCGCCGGCTGGTCCTGCGGCTCGCCCGGCCGCCGCGCCCTGAACGGCAGGCACACCACCGACCTCGTCCTCATGGCCGTCCTCCTCACCCTGACCACCCTCGGCACCCACAGATCCCCCGTCACCACCGCCGCGACCCACCACCACACCGACCTCCTCGCCCCTCTCGCGCTCCTCCTGGCCACCACCTGGACCCTCACCCGCCTCGCCACCGCCACAGCCGGACTCCTTACCCCCCACCCCCGCGGCACCCACCTGTGCGCCGCCGGTATGGCCGGCTCCATGGCCCTCATGGCCGCCGCCCACTGAGCGTGGAACCGCTACCCTGCTCCGGGTGCATCTGGATCTGGTGACGCTCATCGTCGACGACTACGACCCGGCCATCGCGTTCTTCACCGAGGTGCTGGGGTTCGAGCTGGCCGAGGACGTACCGTCCCGGACCAACGACGGCCGTCCCAAACGGTGGGTGGTGGTCCGTCCGCCCGCGGCCCGCACCGGCTTCGTCCTGGCGCGGGCCGACGGCCCCCGGCAGGTCGCGGCGATCGGGGCCCAGGCGGCTGGACGCGTGACGTTCTTTCTGCGGGTCGACGACTTCGCGGCGGTCCACGCCCGGCTGTCCGGCGCGGGGGTGGTCTTCCGCGCGGAGCCGCGTGACGAGGCCTACGGCCGGATCGCGGTGTTCACCGACCCGTGGGGCAACCCCTGGGACCTCCTCGGCCCCACCCCGCCCTGACGCCAGGCGGCGGCCTCAGGGCTCGGTGGGCGGGACCGGGACGAGGGTGCCGTAGAGGGAGCTTCGGACCCGGGTTCCCCGGTTCGCACCGCCTGGGGAAGGTCCGGGGAATCGGAAGGGACGACGAGGGGGTCGGTCAGCCGGTAGCGGGGGTTCCGGTGCACGACCGTGCCCCGGCGGAGCGCGGCGCATCTCCGCCGGGGGCCCGGCCGGTCACGGGAGCAGCTTCACCTTCATGCAGTCCGGGGTGCGGGCGGCCACGGCGGCGTACGCGGCGGCGGCGTCGTCCAGGCGGAACTCGTGGGTGAAGATCCCGGTGGTGTCGAGGCGGCCGTGCCGGACGAGGGGGACCAGGTCGGTCCAGGTCCGGTGCACCGGGGCGGTCGTCATCGCGAGGGTGACGCTGCGGAACACGCCCATGAGGATCGGGAGCGGGTAGGGGGCGAGGTCGTGGACGCCGACGACGGAGACGGTGCCGCCCGCGCGGACCGTCGCGAAGGCGGTGTCGAGGCTGGTGTCCTTGGCGACCGCGTCGATGACGGCGTCGGCGCCGCGCCCGTCGGTGAGGTCGAGGATCGCCGCGGTGACGTCCTCGGCGGCGACGCCGACGGCGCCGGAGTCCTCGGCGCGGGCGCGCCGGCCGGGGACGGGGTCGACGGCCAGGACCCGGCCCGCGCCCAGGAGGAACGCCGACCTGACCGCGCACTGGCCGACCGCGCCCAGCCCCAGGACGACGGCGGTGCCGCCCGGCGCGAGCCCGGCGCGCTGGGCCGCGACCCAGCCGGTGCCGAGGTTGTCGGTGAGCAGGAGGGCGGCCTCGTCGTCGACGCCGTCGGGCACCGCGAGGAGGTTGAAGTCCGCGGCGGGCACGGCCAGCAGGTCGCTCTGCGCGCCGCCGAGCTCGCCCGCGCCGAACACCTTCCCGCCCGCGACGCAGGTGACGGGGTCGCCGTCCGCGCAGCCGACGCAGTCGCCGCACCCGGCGACGGAGGCGACCAGCACGCGCTGCCCCGGCCGGAACCGGCGGACCTCGGCGCCGACCTCGACGACGCGTCCCACCGCCTCGTGCCCGGCGGCGACCGGGAACAGCGGCAGGTCACCGTCGTAGAAGTGCAGGTCCGAGCCGCAGATCGCCGAGGTCTCCACCTCGACGATCGCGCCCGCGGGCCCGGGGAGCACGGGATCCGCGACGGTGTGGACCTCGACCTTGCCCGGCTCGGTGACGACGACTGTGCGCATGCGCTCGAACGTAGGGACCTGGACAGTTCCGCACAAGTGCCTAGTATCGGCCGCATGCGGAATCCTCACAGTGGTGCTCCGTTCACAGCCGCCGAGTTCGACGACGCGACCGTCGCGGCGTACCTCAGGGACGTCTCCATCCCCACGCTGCTGCTCTCGTGCGTCCACATGAGCGGCGACCCGGGCCTCCTGGACGGGCCGCTCCGGCCGCAGGGCCTCTTCCTCAACGAGGTGCAGGGCTACATGAGCGAGGAGGACAAGGAGGCCGCACGGGCGTTCGCGCTCGACGTGATCCGGGCCTGGCGCGACCGGGGCTGCCCCGAGCCCGAGCCGATCCCGGCCGACTTGCTCAAGCGGATGATGGACTGGATCGTCTGTGCGGAGGTCGCCGCCGAGTACGTCCCGATGATGCTGGAGGAGATGGAGCTCGACGGCCGGGACCGCCGCGCCGCCGGCGTCTCCCCGGCGGCCGCGGCATGTCCGGCCTGCTCGCCGCGATCCGGTTGCAGGAGTCCGGGTTCCCCTACGTGGTCGTGGAGAAGAACGCGGGCGTCGGCGGCACCTGGTGGGAGAACACCTACCCGGGCGCCCGCGTCGACGTGGGCAACCACTTCTACTGCTACAGCTCCGAGCCCAGCGACCACTGGACGGAGTACTTCGCCCGGCAGCCCGAGCTCCAGGCCTACTTCCAGCGCGTGCTGGACGAGCACGGCATCGGCGGGCACGTCCGCTGGAAGACCGAGGTGCTCGGCGCCACCTGGGACGAGGCGGCCGGAACCTGGTCCGTCGAGCTCGACTCCGGCGAGTTCCTCACCGCCCGGGCCGTCATCAGCGCGGTCGGGCAGCTCAACCGCCCGTTCGTGCCGGAGGTCCCCGGGGAGTTCGCCGGGCCGTCGTTCCACACCGCCCGCTGGGACCACGCCGTCGACCTCGCAGGCAAGGACGTCGTCATGGTCGGCGCCGGCGCGACGGGCTTCCAGGTGGCCCCGGCGATCGCGGACACCGTCGGCAGCCTGACGGTCATCCAGCGCACCGCCCAGTGGATGTTCCCGAACCCGAACTATCACGAGGCAGTGGGGCCCGGTGTCCGGTGGGCGCTGCGGCACCTGCCGTTCTACGGCCGCTGGTTCCGGTTCCTGATCTTCTGGCCGGGCTGCGACACCGGGCTCGCGGCCGCGCGCGTCGACGACGCCTGGGGGCCGCAGCACCGGTCCGTCAGCGAGGCCAACGACTTCGCCCGGGTGATGTTCACCGACTGGATCACCGGCCAGGTCGGGCATGATCCGGAACTCGTGGCGAAGGTCGTTCCCGACTATCCGCCGACGGCCAAGCGCACCCTCCAGGACAACGGAAGCTGGCTGCGCGCCCTGACCCGGCCGAACGTCGCGCTGGTCAGGGCCGGGGTCGACCGGCTGGAGCCGGACGGCGTCGTCGACGGGACCGGCGTGAAGCACCCCGCTGACGTGGTCGTGTGGGCGACCGGTTTCCGGGTGAACGACATGCTGCTCCCGCTCCGGATCCGCGGCCGCGACGGGAAGGACCTGCGCGAGGAGTGGGGCACCAGGCCGCGCGCCTACCTCGGCATGACCGTGCCCGGGTTCCCGAACTTCTTCATGATGTACGGGCCGGGCACGAACCTGGCCAGCAGCGGCAGCCTGATCTTCCACTCTGAGTGCGAGATCCGCTACATCGTCCGGTGCCTGCGGCACCTCGCGGACGGCGGTCATGCCGCGCTGGAGCCCAGGCCCGACAAGTACGACGACTGGTACGGCCGCAGCCAGGCGGAGCTGAGGTCGATGGTGTGGTCCTCGCCCCACGTCGAGCACAATTTCTTCAAGAACGCCGACGGCGAGGTGCACTCCCTCAGCCCATGGCGCCTCGTCGACTTCTGGACCTGGACCCGGGAACCGGACTTCGCGGACTTCGTGATCAGGTGATCCCATGACCGACGGCCCGCGACCGGCCCGCGAGCGGATCCTCGACGCCGCCGAGGCCAGCCTGCGCGCCCACGGCATCCGGATGACGACCATGACCGGGGTGGCCCGCGCCGCCGGCGTCGGCCGCTCCGGTCTGTACTGGCACTATCCCGACAAGGCGGCCCTCGTCTCCGCCGCCCTGATCCGCCGCGACGCGGAGTTCTGGACCCGGGCCGACGACCGGGTGCGCGGCCGCCGCGGTCTGGCCGCCAAGGTCGCCGAGGCCGTCGCCATCGCCCGCACCTCCCCGTGGGGCCCGCTCGCCACCGAGCTCCGGGACCGCGAGCCCGATCAGTTCGCCCAGGTCGTCGGCGCCTACGTCCACGACGTCATCCCCGGCACCGTCGGGTTCTGGCACGCTCACCTCGCCGATGCCGTCCGCGCCGGTGAGGTCCGCGCCGACCTCGAGCTCCGCTCCGCCGCCGAGTTCGTCCTCCGCCAGGTCATCTCCCTGGCCGCCATCCCCGGCGACGCCGTCGACATCGACGACCCCGCCTCCGTTCGCCGATACCTGGAGACCTACCTCATCCCCGCCTTGTCCTGAACCCCGCGCCCGGTGGGGAGGTCAGGGCGTTTCGGGGAGGGCGGTGTCGCGTTCGATGCCTTCGACGAGGTAGCGGAGGTGGAGCTTGAAGAGATGGTCGGACTCGGCTTCGGACATCGCGGGGGCGTCGCCGGTGGTGCGGCGGGTGGTGCCGCCTCTGCCTTCGAAGCGGCCCGGTTCGACCAGGGTGCCGGCGACGGCGGTCCATACGACGAGGCGGCAGGCGCGGGTGGCGGCGTCCGGGGAGAAGTCCGCCGCGCGCAGCGCCGCGTGGAGCGGTCTGGACACCTCGACGTAGGGGGAGGTGCGGTGGCCGAGGAGGCGGAGCAGGTCGGTGGTGGCCAGGAGGCGGTCGCGCAGGGCCGTCGCCCACCGGAGGGCGTAGTCCTGCCAGGGCTCATCGGGGTCCTGGTCGGGGACGGCGCCGGCGAGGAGGTGGCACGACATGGCGTCCAGGAGGGACTCCTTGTTGCCGACCCGGCTGTACAGCGGTACCGGGGAGACGCCGAGGCGGGCGGCGACCGTCCGCATGCTGACGGCGTCCAGCCCCTGCTCGCCGAGGATCTCCACCGCGGCCTGGACGATCTCGGCGGCGTCCAGGTCGAACGCGGGCCGTCCGGGCACGGTCAGTCCCCTTCCCCGTGCGGGGCGGCACCGCCGCCGCGTTCCAGCGCCATCGGTCTCCCTCGTCTCCCTTCGGTGGCCCGCTTTCGCGCTCGGCCCCGCCGGTGACCACGGTAGTTCACCGGCGAGGCCGCGGCCGCCGCGCTACTCGCCGGTGAAGACGGGCTCGCGCTTCTCCAGGAACGCCCGCGGGCCCTCGGCGGCGTCCTTGGACTGCATGACGGCGCCGCCCAGGGGCGTCTCGATCGCGAAGGCGTCCTCCTCGGACAGGCTCTCGGTCTGCCGCAGCGTGGCGAGGACGGCCCGCACGGCCAGGGGGCCGTTGCGCGCGATGCGGTCGGCGATCTCCCTGGCCTTGGCGAGGGCCTGGCCGTCGGGCACGACGTGGTTGATCAGGCCGAGTTCATGGGCGCGGCGGGCCGTCAGATCCTCTCCGGCCAGCAGCATCTCGGCGGCC
This sequence comes from Actinocorallia herbida, assembly GCF_003751225.1. Taxonomy (NCBI): domain Bacteria; kingdom Bacillati; phylum Actinomycetota; class Actinomycetes; order Streptosporangiales; family Thermomonosporaceae; genus Actinocorallia; species Actinocorallia herbida. The sequence continues at coordinate 4,801,247 of NZ_RJKE01000001.1, read as the reverse complement.
ACGGCGTAGCCCATCTGGCGGCGCAGGCGCACCGCGGAACCGGCCATCGGGAACAGCCCGCGCTGCACCTCGGTGACGCCGAAGACGGCGCTCTCCCCGGCGACGCGGATGTCGGTGCCCTGGAGGATCTCGGTGCCCCCGGCGCGGCAGAAGCCCTCGGCGGCCAGGATGACGGGCTTGGTGGGCCGGTAGGTCTTGAGGTAGGCGTGCAGGGAGATGCCGGGCTCGTCCTGCAACCGGATGATCCACTCGTTGTCCCGCACGCGCTCGCGGAGGCGGAGGATCTCGCGCAGGTCCATGCCGGCGCAGAAGGTGTCGCCCTTGCCGGTGAGGACGGCGACCCGCAGCGAGTCGTCCCGGTCGAGCCGGACCCAGGCGTCGTAGAGGCGGCAGAGGACTTCGGCGTTGGTGGCGTTGCGCTTCTCCGGCCGGTTGATGGTGACGGTCAGCACGGCGCCGTCGGCCTCGACGAGGACGAGCGGGGCGGAGGTGGGTTCAGGCATCTGCGTCGGTCTCCTTGGCGAGTTCGTCGGCCAGGTCGCGGAGCTTGTTCTTGGCGACCTTCTCCAGGGTGGCGCGGGGGAAGTCGGCGACGACGTGCACGGCCCTGGGCACCTTGAAGTCGGCGAGCGCGTCCGCGCAGCGCGCGATGAGGGCCGCCCCGAACTCGGCGTCGTCGCCCTGCGCGGCGGGACCCCGGACGACGAAGGCCACCGGCACCTCGTCGAGCATCGGGTGCGACCGGCCCACGACGGCGATGTCGGAGACGCCCGGCACCTGCCGGCAGACGTCCTCGACCTCGCGGGCCGAGACGTTCTCGCCGCCGACCTTCAGCAGGTCGGCGTCCCGCTCGCAGTACATCAGGCTGCCGCCGTCGGACCAGCGGACGATGTCGCCCGTCTTGAACCAGCCGTCGGCGGTGAAGCTCTTGGCCATGGCCTCGGGGTTGTCGTGGTACTCCAGGAAGAGCTGGATGCCCCGGGTGCCCCGCACCCACAGCTCGCCGGCCTGGTCCTCGGCGCAGGGCTCGCCCGTCTCCCGGTCCACGATGAGCATCTCGTAGCCGGGCGTGGGCCGGCCCATGGAACGGGGGATCGGCGGCAGGCCGAGGCCGGCCGTCGTCGCGTGGATCACCGTCTCGGTCATGCCGTAGGCGGGGACGACGCGGAAACCCAGGACGGCTTCGAGTTCCGGCACGATCAGCCCGAACACACCGGCCTTCAGCCTGTGCTCCGGGACGGGCCCGCTGAGGACCGCGTTGATGACGAACGGGAGCAGCGAGATGTGCGTGACCCCGTGGCCGGTGACCACCTCCCAGAAGCGCGAGGAGGAGAACTTCGGCTGGAGCACCACGGTTCCGCCGACGCCCAGGGTCGTCCACAGCGCCCAGCTCTGGGAGTTGACGTGGAAGAACGGGAGATAGATCAGGTAGGTGTCGTCGCCCGTCATCCCGATGTTGGCGGGCCCGATCCGGGCGGCCCACAGCGCGTTGGCATGGGTGTGCACCACGGCCTTGGGCCGCGAGGTGGTGCCGGAGGTGAACAGGATGCCCGCGGGGGCCAGGGGCTCTGGCTCACGGTCGGGGAGCGCGTCCGCGTCGCCGTAGAGTGCGTCGAAGGAACCGAGGCCGTGGCCCGCCTCCTGCGCCGTCGGCTCCTCGCCGCCGTTGTCCCGCGTGACGGCGACCCAGGGGAGGTCGGGAGCGGCCTCCCGCACCACGGCGGCGTACCGGGGCTGGGTGATCGCCCCGACGCAGCCGGTCTTGCCCACGAAGAACTCGACCTCGCTCGCGGCGCTGCGGGTGTTCGTGGTGACCGCGACGGCGCCCAGGGTGGCGCAGGCGTACCAGGCCAGCACCATCTCCGGGCAGTTGTCGGCGTGCAGGAGCACCTTGTCGCCCTTGCCCACGCCGCGCCCGGCCAGCCCGGCGGCCAGGCCGCGCACGTCGGCCCAGAACTCGGCATAGGTCCAGGTCCGGCCTTCCCCGTGGCGGGGCTCCCAGATGAGGAGTGCCTTGTCGGGCTGCCGCTCGGCCCAGCTTCGCAGCAGCCAGGGGATGTCCTGGCCCGCGAACTGCAAGGCGGCCGATTGCGCTTCATCCATGCGATTTCCCCTCGAGCCGGGCGGGTGCGCAGGAAAAATAACACTGTAATCATGGTGTGATCAATACTCCGGGCGCCGTCAGGGCGCCGGCGCGGGGCGCACGCCGTGGAGGAGCACGCGGGTCGTCCGGTCGATCCAGTCCGGGCCGAGGGCGTCGGGGCCCCTGGTCAGGGTCGCGACGAGGACCGTGCCGATGACGAGTTCCAGCAGGACGAGCGTGTCGACCCCGGGGTCGAGGTCGCCGCGCGCGACGGCCGCGGCGAGGTCGGCGTCAAGGCCGCGCCATCCCCCGGCGGAGAACCGTTCGAGCAGCCGCAGGTGGATGTCCGGGTCGGTCGCGGCCTCGGCGATCAGGCCGGGGACGGCCGCGCGGGCCAGGGGAGTGGTCAGGAGCTCCGCGGTCCGCCGCACCAGCTCGCGCAGGTCCCCGGCGAACGAGCCGGTCCGGGCGGAGCCGCCGGTGGCGGTGTCGCGGAAGGCCGCCTCGTGGACCAGATGGGCCTTGCTCGGCCACCGCCGGTAGACCGCGGGCCGGGACGTGCCCGCGCGGTCGGCGATGGCGGCCACGGTCAGGTCGGCGTAACCGACCTCCGCCAGCAGTTCGGCCGTGGCGTCCAGGACCGCGCCGTGGATACGGGCGTCCCGCGGTCTTCCTTGGGCATTGCTCATTTTCGAGCAAAGTGTAACGTAACTGCCGTGAAGCCTGAGCGGAGCCGCCTCGTGGAGCTGTCGGACATCGTCGACGCAAGGTACGGAGGCAAGGCCCTGGGCCTCGCCGAGCTCGCCGCGGCGGGATTCGCGGTGCCCGCGGCGTTCGTCATCGCGGACGCCGACGCGGCCGGGCTCCCGGACGGGCTGGAGGCCCGACATGCCCGGCTGGCCGACTCGGCGCGCACGGTCGCGGTGCGCTCCTCGGCGGCGGGCGAGGACGGCGCCGAGAACTCCTTCGCCGGCCAGTACGCGTCGGTCCTGGGTGTGGCCGGGTACGACGGGCTCCTCGCCGCGATCGGACACTGCGTGGCCTCGGCGTCCTCCGAACGCGCGACCGCCTACCGGTCGGCCGCGGGGGTCTCCGGCGCCATGCACCTCGTCGTCCAGGAGATGGTGGACGCGCGCGCCGCCGGGGTCGTGTTCACCGCGGACCCGGCGAGCGGCCGCCGCGACCTCTGCGTCGTCGACGCGGTGCCCGGCCTGGGGGAGTCGCTGGTCGACGGTTCCGCGAGCTCCGACCACTACGAGGTGGACCGCGCCGGCCGGATCGTCGACCGGCAGACGGCGCAGAGCCCGGCGCTCACCGACGCCGAGGTGGCGGCCGTCGTGGCGGGCGCCCGCGCGGCGGAGGCCCGCTGGGGCAGGCCCCTCGACCTCGAATGGGCGATCGACCGGACGGGCGAGATCCGCTGGCTCCAGGCGCGGCCGATCACCGCGCTCCCCGGCGACCTGAACGCGATGGACAGCCTGGTGGCGGGCGAGGACCACGTCTACACCCGGTGCAACATCGGCGAGATGATGCCCGGCGCGTTCTGCCCGCTCACCGCGTCCGTCAGCGGGCAGGCGATCGAGTACGCGATGCAGCTGGTCCAGATCGCGGGAGGGGTCCAGGACGCCTACCGGGAGGACCGCTGGCTGCAACTGGGCTACTTCTCCGGCCACCTGTTCCTCAACATGACCGAGGGGACGGCCCTGAGCTCGGGGATCCTGGGCAACTCCCTGGAGCAGTACTCGCTGTCGATCGCGGGCCGGGTCGTGCCGGAGCTGGTGCCGAAGCCGCCGAAGCCGTTCGCCCGGCGGCTGGTCAACACCGTCCGGCTGACCGCCTTCGCGCTGTCGGCGGGCCGGGCGATCCGCCGTCTCGACCGCGACCTGGCCCGCTTCGCGACGCCGTCCGCCGGGTCGCCGGCCGGCCTGCTCGCCGAACTGGACGCGGCGATCGAGCTCTACAACGAGGCGACGCTCACCCACGTCCGGTCCTCCGCGAGGTCCGCCGTCGCGGCGAACATGCTGGAGCAGACGATGGTGCGCGAGGCGGTCAAGGCCGGCGGAAGCCAGGACGACGGCCGGTCCAGGGCCTCCGCGCTGCTGGCCGGCGCCACCGAGGTGGAAAGCGCCGTCATGCTGGCGCAGTTGGACGACGTCGTGGGTCGGCTGGCCGCGGACCCGTCGGAAGCCTCGGCGTTCCTCACGGCGGACCCTGCCGAGGCCGTCACCCGGTTGGCCGGGGACGGCGGTCCGATCGGCCGCACGTTCCAGGAGTTCCTGGCCCGCCACGGCCACCGGGGCTACCGGGAGCTGTGCGTGCGCGACCCGTCGTGGGGCGACGACCCGGACGGCCTCGGCACGATCATGCAGGCCATGCTCCGGGCCCGCCGCGACACCGGTGACGCCGTCCGCCCGGCGCGTGAGCCGGTGCGGGAGGGTGTGCCCGGGGCCGTGCGGGTGATGGCCGGGCTGGCGCGGGCCGGGGCGCGTGGCCGAGAGGCGACCAAGTCGCGCATGGTGCTCGTCGCGCACCGGCTCGGCCGCGGGTACCGCCTGCTGGGCGAGCAGCTCGCTGCGGCGGGACGCCTGCCCGACGCCGACCTCGTGTTCTTTCTCGACCGGTCGGAGCTGCCCGCCCTCGTCGGCGACGGCGATCTCGGCGACCTGGTCGAGCAGGCGGAGTCACGCAGGGCGGCGCTGGCGTTCCAGGCCCGGCTGGAGTTCCCGGACGTCTGCGTCGGCAGGCCCGTGCCGGCCCGGCCGCAGGCCCCGGAGGCGAGCGCGGACGGGGTGATCACCGGCCGTCCCGCGTGCGGGGGCGTCGCGGAGGGCGTCGTCCGGGTCGCGACGACCATCGCGCAGGCCCGTGACCTCCGCCCCGGCGAGATCCTCGTCGCGCCCGTCACGGACGTCGGCTGGACGCCGTACTTCACCCTGATCGCCGCGCTCGTCACCGATGTCGGCAGCTCGGTCTCGCACGGCGCCGTCGTCGCCCGCGAGTACGGCCTGCCCTGCGTGGTCAACACCCAGGGCGCCACCCTCATGCTCCGCACCGGCGACCGCGTCCGGGTCGATGGCGACCGCGGCACCGTGACCCTCCTGGCCCCCGTCCCCTGAAGCTGCGAAAGCTCCCGCGTACCGAACGTCGGGTCCGCTCTTTCCGGGATATCCCGAAGTTCGCGACGCCGGCCGCACTACCTTGGGCGCATGATCGAAGGGGTGCGGAGTCTGCGGCGGGGCCAGGTCACCGAGGCGGAGGCACGGGCCGCGGTCCGGCTGTTCCATGAACCGCACAAGGCGAAGGCGGTGGACGGCGCCCTCGACGACATCGAGGACTACGAGACCGATGTGCTGGTCGCGGACGGGGACCTGCACGTTCCCGGTGACCTCGATCTCACCGACGAGGGCGCCTACCTCCTGATCGTGCACGGGGATCTCATCGTCGACGGCTGTTACGGAGACGGCGACGATCCGGAGTCGTTCCTGCTGGTCACCGGCGGCATGCGGGCCCGGGACGTGGTCACCGCCGGTTGGCTGGAGGTCCACGGAGACCTGCGCACCGGGCGGCTCATCGGCGACTACAACGACTGCTCGGCCTTGATCGGCGGCGACGTCCACGCGGACCTCTTCTACGGCGAGGAGCACTGGTTCACCGTCGAGGGCCGGGTCCACGCGAACGTCGTCGTGGGCACCCCGCGCATGTCGGCGAACCGCCCCGCCGGCCTGCCGCTCGACGATGTCCGGCTCCTCGACCACTTCGACCGCGACCTCCTGCGCGTCCTCGACGACACCGCCGAAGACGGCACCCCGCTGGTGGACGTGGACGGCTTCCGCGACTTCCACGCGCTCAAGCGCCGCGTCCGCGCCGGCCTCCCCCTCCGCCCCCCCTGACCCGCCTCCCAAGGTCCCTGGCTCGGCGGCCCCGTAGGAGCCTTACTGCGTAAAGGCGTCGGTTCGGGCCGAGCCCGAGAAGACCTCGGAAGCGCGGCGGACTGAGGCTCATCATCGGCCCGGCGGAAGATGTCCAAATCTTGGGTGATCATCGGGCAAATCATGACGGGGGCGTGTTTGTCGGCGGCGGTGGTCGAGCACACTGTGCTCGTCCGGACCTCTGCCCGGCCTGACCCGGGCGGTGCCGTCCTATGCGCCGCCATCGCAGGGCGAGGCCTTCGGGGATGACGCGGCGGCTCGCTTCCTCCCCGCACACGACGGCAGAGGGAGTGCCGATGGACGAGGTCGATTTCCGGTCCTGGTTCGACAGGGCCCCGGTCGCGTTGGCGGTGCTGTCGCCCGACCTGACCTTCGCCGCCGTGAACCGCGACTACGAGCTGCTCCTCGGCCGGACCCGCGAGCAATGCGTGGGCCGCAACCTCTTCGACGTCTTCCCGGGCGGGTCCTGGAAAGAGGGTGCGGAGACGATGCGGGCGTGCTTCGAGCGGCTGCTGGCCGGGGACGAGGACGCGGCGGACGTCGTGGTGCTGCAACGCTACGACGTCGAAGTACCGGGCTTTCCGGGAACCTCCGAGGAGCGGTACTGGAGCGTGGCCTGCCGCACCCTGCGGGAGGCCGGCGGCCCGGTCCACGGTCTGGTCCTGCGGGTGGAGGAGGTCACCTCGGTCGTCGAACGGATCCGGGAGGAAGGGCGGGCGCCGGTCTTCGACGAGGGGCTGACCCGTGCGGCCGCGATCGAGGCCCAGCTGTTCTTCCAGACCGGGCGGCTCCAGGACGTCAACCAGCGGCTGCGCAGCTCCGAGGCCAGGGAGCGCAGGATCGCCGAGGGGCTGCGGGAGATGGTCCGGCGGCAGCGCCAGGTCGTCGTCGACACCTCACACGATCTGCGCGGCCCGATCACCGGCCTGCAGATCAGGCTGGCGGAGGCGCTCCAGGACCCTGACGCGGACCCCCGCGAGATCCTGCGGGCCGCGTTGCAGGACGCCGAGCGGCTCGGCGACATCATCGGCGAACTGCTGGAGCTGGCCCGCCTGGAGGCGGGGGCGCCCGCGCCGACCGAGCCGGTCGACCTGGCCCAGCTGACCCGGAGCGAGCTGGCCCGCCGCTCTTTCACGATCACCACGTCGACGAGTCTGGGCAGCGGGATCGTGGTGGACGCCTCGCCGATCCGGCTGGCCCGTCTCCTGGCCAATCTGCTGGCCAACGCGGAACGGCACGCCGGTTCGCACCTCGAGGTGCGGCTCGGCGCCACCGACGGGCGGGCGGTGCTGGAGGTCGTCGACGACGGTCCCGGCATCCCCGACGCCGACAAGGAGCGGATCTTCACCCGCTTCTTCCGCCGCTCCGACGCGCGGTCCTCAGACCCGGGCGGCAGCGGCCTGGGCCTGCCGATCGCCCGCCAGATCGCCGAGGCCCACGGCGGCACCCTGCACGCCGCCGACCGCACCGACGGCCTGCCGGGCGCCCGTATGGTCCTGCGCCTGCCGCTCCGCCCGAGCCGACCGGGTCTCAGGGATCGAGGACGGTGAGGGTGACGGTGGCGGGGTCGCCGGGGGTCAGGTCCTCGGCGGTGCGGACGGCGCGCTTGACGGGGAGGACGTAGGTTCCGCGCGCCTTGTCGGGGAAGATCGAGGTGGTCCAGGTGGTTCCGCCGATCGCCGCGCGCACCCGGAGCGCGCCGAAGCCCGGCGACGGCGGGCGCGGCCGGTCGAGGAGGTCGGCGGACACCTCGGCGGGCAGGCTGACGAACGTCCAGGTGTCGGACCGCCGGGCCTCCCAGATCCACAGCTCGGCCGTGAAGACGACCTTCACAAGGCCGTCCTCTCGTTGCCCGGCCTCAGATAGGGCGGCTTCACTTCGTGGAGCGGGCCTTGGCGTTCTGCTGCTTGAGGCGGACGGTCTCGTGCCGGACCTCGTTCAGGTTGTTCTGCTCTTTGCGCAGCCACTCGGGCTTCTCGGCCTTCAGGGCCTCGATCTCGGCGGTGGTGAGGGGGCCCGTGATGCCGCCGCGGGCCAGGCCCGAGGTGGAGATGCTGAGCTTGGCGGCGACGACCTGCTTGGGGTGGGGGCCTTCGCGGCGCAGGTCGGTGAGCCAGGCCGGCGGGTCGGCCTGGAGCGCGTTCAGCTCGTCCCGGGACACCACGCCTTCCTGGAACTCGGCGGGCGCTGCCGACAGCAGGATCCCCAGCTTCTTGGCCGCGGTCGCGGGCTTCATGGTCTGCGGGGTCTTCGCCCTGGACGTGCTCATGGGTCAAGGGTAGCCAGTGCGAGAGGGCCGTCAGAACGCCACTAGGCTGGGGAGGTGACTGAGGGTGAATTCCGGCTGGCCTACGCGCTGGGGGTGACGCCCGCGAAATGGGCAGGTGTCTGGGCCGAGCGGGTGCGTGAGGTGCCGCTCCGGCTGATCCAGGTGCCCGCCGCCGAGGCCGTTCCCCTCCTGCGGGGCGGCGGCGCGGACGCCGCGTTCGTGCGGCTGCCCATCGACCGGGAGGCCCTGCACGTCATCCCGCTCTATGTGGAGGCGACCGTCGTCGTGGTGCCGAAGGAGCACGCGGTGGCCGCGGTCGACGAGGTGGCGCTCGCCGATCTCGCCGACGAGGACGTCTTCGCGCCGCTCGACGACGTCCTGGACTGGGCCGATCGCCCAGGGCGGCCCGCCTTCACCCGCCCCGAGATCACCGAGGACGCGATCGAGCTCGTGGCGTCGGAGGCCGGCGTGCTGCTGCTCCCGCAGTCCCTGGCCCGCCTCCACCACCGCAAGGACGTCACCTACCGGACCGTGACGGACGCCCCCCGGTCCCAGATCGGCCTGGCCTGGCCCGCGGACGTGACGACGGATCTCATGGAGGAGCTGATCGGCATCGTCCGCGGCCGCACCGCCAACAGCTCCCGCGGCCGCGCCCCCCAGAAGCCCGCCCTTAAGAAGACCCCGCAGAAGCGCGCCGCTCCCAGACCCCGGCGCCGCTGAGCGGCCCCGGGAGGCCGCCCGCCGACCCGGTGGGTCCGTGTTCGGGACACGGGGCGGGGGCGCCTCGGCAGGGGTGGGCGGAGTCGTAAGGTGGGGCGGCAAAAGGCGCGACCTGGGGGATGATCTTGCACGAGAAGTTGTCGTTGATCTATGACAGTGTGCTGCGGCGGAACGCCGGGGAGATGGAGTTCCATCAGGCCGTGCGGGAGGTGCTCGAGAGCATCGGTCCGGTGCTCGGCAAGCATCCGGAGTACGCCGAGTCCAAGATCATCGAGAGGATCTGCGAGCCCGAGCGTCAGATCATCTTCCGGGTGCCGTGGGTCGACGACCGGGGCGAGGTGCAGATCAACCGCGGCTTCCGGGTGGAGTTCAACAGCGCGCTGGGGCCGTACAAGGGCGGGCTGCGGTTCCACCCGTCGGTCTACCTGGGGATCGTGAAGTTCCTGGGCTTCGAGCAGATCTTCAAGAACAGCCTGACGGGTCTGCCCATCGGCGGCGGAAAGGGCGGCTCGGACTTCGATCCGAAGGGCCGCTCCGACCGCGAGGTGATGAACTTCTGCCAGAGCTTCATGACCGAGCTCTACCGGCACATCGGTGAGCACACCGACGTGCCCGCGGGCGACATCGGGGTGGGCGGCCGGGAGATCGGCTACCTGTTCGGCCAGTACAAGCGCATTACGAACCGCTACGAATCCGGCGTTCTCACCGGCAAGGGGCTCGTCTACGGCGGCGCTCAGGTGCGTACGGAGGCCACCGGCTACGGCTGTGCGTTCTTCGTCCAGGAGATGCTGAAGGCCCGCGGCACGTCGTTCGACGGCAAGCGGGTCGTGGTCTCCGGCTCCGGCAACGTGGCGATCTACACGATCGAGAAGGTCCAGCAGCTCGGCGGCCTCGTCGTGGCCTGCTCCGACTCCTCCGGCCACGTGATCGACGAGAAGGGCGTCGACCTGGATCTGCTCAAGCAGGTCAAGCAGGTCGAGCGGGCCAGGCTCGACGTTTACGCCGCACGCCGCGGCGGCCAGGCCGTCTTCGTTCCCGGCCGCAGCGTCTGGGAGGTGCCCTGCGAGGTCGCGATGCCGTCCGCCACCCAGAACGAGATCACGGGCGCGGACGCCGCCTTCCTCGTCGCGGGCGGCTGCGTCGCCGTGGGGGAGGGGGCCAACATGCCGACCACGCCCGAGGGCATCAAGATCTTCCTGGACGCGGGCGTCGCGTTCGCCCCGGGCAAGGCCGCCAACGCGGGCGGCGTGGCCACCAGCGCGCTGGAGATGCAGCAGAACGCCAGCCGCGACTCGTGGACGTTCGAGTACTCCGAACGCCGCCTCCAGGAGATCATGCAGGACATCCACACCCGCTGCCTCCAGACCGCCGACGAATACGGCATGCCCGGCAACTACGTGGCAAGCGCCAACATCGACGGCTTCCGCAAGGTCGCCGATGCGATGCTGGCCCTGGGCGTGATCTGAGGAATCTGCCACAGCGCACCGATGAGCGGTCTTCCGGGTGCCGCCGACGAGCCGGGGTGGGTGGCGGCCTGGGCCGGGGGACCGGGGACGGGCGCGGGTCGGCAACGTCGCGGAGTTCAACGGGACCGTCGGAGCGCCCGACGGGCGCGATGGAGGTCGAGGGGACGAGCTACCAGGGCGTCACGGTCGGACCCGGCGCGCTGCCCGAGCGCCTCGCCGCGACCGCGGCGCGCTTCGGCGCCGCGGTGGGCCGGGCCCTGGCCGACGAGGGCCACCGCGGCGGGTTCGACGTCGACGTCGTCGCCGATGGGGCCGGCAGGCTCGCGCCGACCGAGACCGACCTCCGGCTGACCGGCCGGTAGGAGTTGTCCTGCGGCCACCGCGCCAGCAGCAGCCAGGCGACGGACAGGTGGGCGAGGAAGGTCAGCGCTGTGGGAACAGCCACCACCAGGGCGACGGGATGCCCGTGGTGTCGGTCGAGTGCCGCCACAGCACTTCGGTCAGCACGAACGCGAGGACGGCGACGGGCACCGCGAGCAGCAGCATCCCGCGGGTGAGCCGCTCGGGGCCCGGATCGGAGTGCTCGGCGAAGGGCGGCGTGCGGGTCGGCCCGCCCTTGCCATAGGAGCGCCGTCCGGTCACCGGCCGCGGCAGCCGCGCGGGATCCACCTTCCCGTCCTCGCCGCGGGGCACCGCCCGGACGGGGACGAACGCGCGGGGCGTGCGGCGGGCGATGGCCCGGGGCGCGGCGAGGAAGGCCCCCAGATCCGCGGCCTCGACCTTCCCGTCGGCCACCACGTGCGCGACGAGCGCGTGCCCCCCGTACCCCATGGAGATCCGCACGACCGCGCAGTCCCGCACCCTCGGATGGAGCAGCAGCCCGGCCGGCGCCTCGGTGGAGGAGAACGGCACGGGTGCGAAGTCGGACGCTCGGCTAAGCCGACTCCGGTCCACCGCAGGGTGTCCGGACATGAATCGATGGGCGATTTCGGCCGCCGCACCCGTCGCTCTATCGGGTGAAGACCTCTTCGAGGAAGGACGTCAGGGCCCGCCAGCTGCGGCGGTCGGCGACCTCCCGGTAGGCGGGGGTCTCCGGGAGGGTGAAGGAGTGCGGGGCGCCGGAGTAGACGGTGATCTGCCAGTCGAGGTCGGGGCGGGTGCGGAGTTCGTCGGCGAAGGCGGTGACGGCGGCGTCGGGCACGACCGGGTCCGCGCCGCCGGTGAGGATCAGGAGCGAGCCCTTGACGCGGGTCACGTCGGCGGGGTCGTGCGGCTGGAGGCCGCCGTGGAACGACACCGTGCCGGCCAGGTCGGCGCCGGTCCTGGCGAACTCCAGGGCCGCGCTGCCGCCGAAGCAGTAACCGATGACGACGATGCGGGTCTCGTCCACGCGCGGGTCGGCGGCGACCACGTCGTAGGCGGCTCGGACCCGCTCGCGCAGCAGCGGGAGGTCGCCGTAGTAGCGTCCCGCCTCCGCGGCGGCCTCCTTCTGGTCGTCGAAGCGGCGGCCGGTGCCGTACAGGTCGGCGGCGAAGGCGAAGTAGCCCAGCCGCGCCAGCATCTGGGCGCGGGCGCGCGGGTACTCGCGCAGGCCCGTCCAGTCGTGCAGGACGATGACGGCGGGCTTAGGGTCGGCGACCGCCGCGTCGTGCACGGCGTAACCCTCCAGGGTCTGCTCACGCTCGGCATAGGCGACGACCTCCGCTTCCAGGCGCGCGTCCGGCTCGAGCGGCACACGCGCCACGAGCCGCTGGTGGACGCCGGAGAACTCGGTCATGTCGGTGACTCCTGGGGAAGGCGGACGGTCCCCCGATCATCCCAGAGCCCGGCCGATCCGAGCGACGCCGGGAGTGCCGTCCGGCGTCATCGGCTTCCGCTCCGCCGTCGGCCACGTGAACGGCCCGTGGGGCGCGGCTCGTCACGGGTCGAAGAGCGCCCCCTGGACCAGCGGCGTGACGGTGCGCGCCCACTCGGCGCGGACGCCCGTGCCACGCAGGTCGGCGCCGGTCAGCCGCGCGTCGGAGAGGTTCGCGCCGGTCATCCGCGCGTCGCGCAGGACCGCCCGGGTGAGATCGGCTCGCGTGAGGTCGGCGTCGCGCAGGTCGGCGCCGGTCAGGTCGGCTTCGCACAGCTGTGCCCAGCACAGGTCGGCGCGGTGCAGCACGGCCCCGGCCAGGTCCGCCTCCGACGCCATCATGCCCTCGGCGCTCGCCCGGGTCAGGTTCGCGCCGCGGAGTTCCGCGCCCTCCAGGAACGTCCCGTACAGCGTCGCCTCGACGAGGTCCGCCCCGGTGAGGTCCGCGTGGGACAGGTCGGTGAACCTCAGTACCGCTCCGCGCATCCGTGCTCCGGCCAGCCGGAACCCGGACAGGCTCAGGCCGTCGAGGCGGGCCCCCGTCAGATCGAGAGGGTCACCGTGCTCGTCGGGTTCGGTCATGGCGCTCCTTCGCGGAGGCACCCCGTTGGGGGGAGGGGTTCAGGCCCGGGTGGTGGTGCGCTGTTCGATGGTGTCGAGGAGGTCCTCGACGTGCCGGTAGGTCTCGGAGCTGTACGCGCCGATGCCGCGTTCGGCGGAGAGGGCGTCGCGCATGGCGTCGAGGTAGCGGTGCTGAAGGATGAGGGTCTGTTCGAGTGCGCCGGGCTTGGGGGCGCTCGCCTGGTGGGCGCCGGTGAGGATGCGGGGGAGGATCCGCTCCTTCATCTGGGCGGTGAGCCGAGGGTCGATCCGCTCGCCGTCGATGGTCTGCTCCTCCAGCGGGCCGAGCGCGTCCACCGCGGATTCGCCGACCTGGCGCAGCAGCGCGTGGAACGCGTCCCGTCGCTCCTCGGGGCTCTCCGCGCGGAACCGCAGCCGGGTGATCACCGCGGGGAGGGTGAGACCGAAGGCGACGAGGGTGATGAGCGCGACGAAGAACGCGGCGAGGACGATCGTCGCCCGGTTGGGGGTGCCGACCGGGATGGTCTGCACGGCGGCGACCGTGACGACTCCGCGCATGCCCGCCCAGGCGAGGGCCAGGCTGCCGCGGGCGGTGATCGGCTCGCGCTCCTCGAACTCGACGTCGGCCTTGCCGCGTTCCAGCCGGCGGCGGGCGGCCGCCAGCCGGGCCTCCTCGCGCTCGTCGGCGGGCGTTCTGGCGTCCAGGCGCTCCTCGAACCGGTCGAGGCGCGCCCTCGCCTGCTCCCCCTTGTCGCCCGTGCCGAAGCGGGAGGTGAGCGCGGGCCACGCCAGCCCGAGGAAGCGCAGCGCGACGAGGAGGGCGACGACCACCGCGACGAGCCCCGTCATCCGTCCGAGGGTGGTCTCGCCGCGGGCCGCGTTGACGAACTCCGGCAGCTGGTAGCCCATCGCGAGGAAGACGGCGCTTTCGAGGATGAAGCTGATCGTCGTCCAGGTGGTGGTCTGGGTCTGCCGGTCCCTGGCGCTGAAGCGGCGGCTGCCCATCGTGCCGGTGACGAGGCCCGCGACGACCACCGCGAGCACGCCGGACGCCTCCACCTCCTCGGCCGGGAAGAAGGCGAGGAACGGGACCGCGAAGGAGATGGTGGTGTTGAGGACCGGGTCGTCGAGCCGCTCGCGCAGCCGGGCCGTCACCCATCCGGTGACCGACCCGATGACGGCGGCGCCGACGACCGCCCAGCCGAACTCCAGGACCGTGTGGCCGAGCGAGAACTCGCCGGTCACCGCGAGGGCGGCCAGCGCCGTGCGGAGCACGACCAGGGCGGACGCGTCGTTGACCAGGCTCTCGCCCTCCAGGACCACCATGAGGCGCGGCGGCAGCCCGACGCGGCGCCCGATCGCGGTCGCCGCGACCGCGTCGGTCGGGCTCACCACGGCGCCGAGCGCGACCGCGAGCGCGAAGGAGATGTCGGGGAACAGCAGGTGCACCACCGCGCCGATGACCAGCGCCGACACGATCACCATGGCGACCGAGAGCCAGGAGATGAGCCAGAAGTTCCGGCGGACGTCGATCACCGGGAGGTTCACCGCCGACGAGTACAGCAGCGGCGGCAGGACCCCGGCCAGCACCCATTCCGGTTCGAGGTGGATCACCGGCGTGCTCGGCAGATAACTGGCGGCGATACCGAGCCCGACGAGGAGCAACGGCGCCGCCACACCGGTGCGCCGGGCGAAGACGGACGCGGCGATCATGATCGCGAGTGCCGCACCGGCGATGAGGACGAACTGATGATCCACTATGCGAAGCCCATGGTGTCGGAGATCTCGGACGTCCGGAGCCGCGAGGGACCGGCCTCCCGTACGTGCGCTCGGACCGCGCCGGGCCACTGACCGCCTTCCCGACCCTAGCCCAATGACCTGCGCGTACCCCGGCCAGGTGTGCGGGTCCCGTCCTCCGCGTCCGTGACAGGACGTGCCGGGGGGACGCGCTCCGGTGGAACGCGTCCCCCCGTACCCTTGGTCAGATGGAGCCCTTCTCCCACCAGCCGCAGTCCCAGCGGACCTTGGAACCGCCTTCGCACATGCGGATGTCGTAGAACTTGCCGCCGTAGGTGCCGTTCACCGTGCCGAGGGCGGTGAGCCTGAGGTCCTCCACGGACGTCGTGACGCCCATGAGGGTCCAGCCCTGGTAATCGGCGTAGTCCCCGAGGGTCATCCCGGTGAACACGTCGAACGTCGTCGTCTGGTGCGTGTCATAGACCACGGGGACCATCACGATGTTGGTGGTCTTGAACGTGTCGGTCGTCCAGTTGTAGAGCTGGATGTCCATGGACGCCCGGCAGTTGGGCTTTCCCGAGCTCGTCTTGGGATAGCCCGGGAGCAGGTGTCCGTACACCCAGAGGGACGACTGCTTGGCGCCGCCGATCGTCGTGCCGCCGGCCGAGATGGTGAACTTGGCCTCGTAGGAGCACTGCCCCGACTTGACGCTGAACATCAGCCCGTTGTTGGAGCTCTGCAGCGTGTTCCAGCCGCCGATCTTGTAGATCCCGACCTCGGCCGACGCCGGACCGGCGAGGCCTAGCACCAGCAGTGCGGCGCTGAACAGGCTGCTCAACGCCATGATTGTGCGCTTCATGTTGCTCCCGTCGAAACGATCAAGATCAACGATCTTCCGCTCGGGCGGCGAACCGGCCGGGTGCCGGGTCTTGCTTCCAGGAGTCCGGCACATGTCGGACTCGCGCATGACGGCGAGCCAAGCGCGCGTCGGGGGCGGCCGGGAAGGACCTCCCGGGCGCCCTCGGGCGCGGCCACTGGTCACAGGATGGTGCGGCCCAGGGCGGACATGAGGAGGTCGCAGGCGAAGGGGACGGCGGTGGGGGTCAGGCCGGTGAACTCCAGGCCGAGGAGGCCCGGACGGGCGGCGACGGCCTCGGTGGCCTGGTGGGCCTCGCGTTCCGACAGGCCCTTGCCGGGGGTGTGGACCCCGGCCTCGCACAGGAGCAGGTATCCGCGGGTGCCGGCGGTCGCGGCGTCCAGGGCGCGGCGCATCACGTCCCGGATGCCGCGCGCGTCGACGTCGACGATGGTGGCGACGGACAGCGGGGTGCCGCGGACCAGGTCGGACGCCTCGCGCAGGCCGACCACCGCGATGTTCTCCGGCGCGAGGCGGGGCCGGAGCTCCAGGAGCCGCGCGAGGAGGCCGGCGTCCGCGGTGAGCCAGACCAGCCCGAGGGAGTCGCCCCCGGTGTCGGCGACCAGGCGGGCGGACGGGTGCTCGGTGAGCCGGGCGGGCATCCCGCCGGGGGAGGGCGCCAGGTTCAGGGCGGCGATCCGCGCGGCGGCCTTCGCCGCGACGGCCGCGGCCGCGAGGCCCGGGTCGACGTCCAGGGCGATCGAGCGGGGGCGGGGTGGAGGCTGGTCGAACATGGGGACCTTCCGCACGTACTCGCTGGTCATCGCCGCGAGCAGGGCCCCGTAGCCGAGGCGGAAGCGCAGCGTGTCGCCGACCGACGGCGGCGGCGCCATCTCCGTCACGTCGACGATCATGTGGTCGCTGGACGCGCCCAGCACCTCGACCCCCGCCTCGACCGGGTGCAGCACCGCGACGTCGACGTCCTCCCGCCCGACGTTGAGGATGCCGCGCAGCCGGTCGCCCCGATCGGGGAAGACCGGGCGGCCGCCGAACGCGTCGACGCCGGTCTCCCCGATCGGCACCGACGGTTTCACCTTCACCTCGAGGAGGTCGGCCTCCAGCGTGAACGCCGACCTGTCGAGTTCGTCCCACGGCTCGTCGAAGAACGTGTCCCGGCCGCCCTGCAGGATCGTCTCCCCGAGCCGCAGATTCGTGATCCCCGGCGGCATCCCGCCCGCCAGCAGGAACGGCAGGCTGCTGGAGTTCCCGCCCGTCACATGCGGCAGCTCCAGCCCGAACTCCGCCCGCACCCGCCGCGCGTACCCGGCGAGCCGCCCCATGTTCTCCGCAGACGGCAGCACCGCCCCGAAACACGTCAGGTTCGTGCCGAGCCCGACCAGCCGCACCCCGGGCCACACCACGATCCGGGCGACCGCGGGCATCAGCTCCGGCGGCCACACCCCCTCCCGCAGATCGCCCAGATCCACCATGAGGATCACCTCGTGGACGCGGGAGCGCCGCTCCGCCGCCCGCGAAAGCGCCTCGATCGTCTCCAGTTCGGAGTTCAGGCTGAGATCGGCCAGCCGGACCGTCTCGTCCGCCAGGTCCGGCGGCGGGCTGCGCAGCAGCAGCACCGGATCGCTGATCCCGGCCGCCCGCAGCCGCCGGATGTTCTCCAGCCGGGACTCGCCGATCCCGATGACGCCGCCGCGCAGCATCGCCCGCGCCACCTGCGGCATCCCGCAGGTCCCCTTCGTCACCCCGAAGACGCTGACGCCGTGGCGGGCGCACGCCGCGGTGACCGCCCGGGCGTTCCGCTCGATCACCCCGAGGTCGACGGTGACGCACGGTGCCGCCATGAGCCCCCCGATCCGACACACCGTAACCGTGAGATCACGATAACCGAGGGGCTCGGGACCGGGGTCAGGGGCGCGGCGGAGCGCTTCGGATCAGAACTTGTTGCGGTTGATGTAGACGATGCGGGAGGTGACGTTCCAGATGCCGGTCCACTTGAACTCGTAGCGCGGGACGCCGACGGACAGGTTGTACTTGGGGACCACGCCCTTGGGGACCTTCTGCGTGTAGACGGTGTCGACGACGCGGAGGCCGCCGGCCTTCGCGGACGTGTAGCGGGCGTACTTCGAGGAGTAGCTGCTGCGCTTGACCGTGTACCCCTTGCAGATCCTGGGGCTGACCGTGGCGCTGAAGAAGCCGACCTGCACCGCGACGTCGAACGTCTGGCTGCAGGTGCGGTTGGACTTGTGGGTCGGCGTGGCGGCGTAGACGTTGCTCCTGGCCCCGACGTTGGACTTGATGTTCTGGAACATCCGGGCGCCGGCCTTGGGGTCGCCGTCGCTGAACCTCCACTTCGACACGATCGAGACGGCCCAGTAGTCGTACCTGCGGTCGCTGTCGGCGATCCGGTACTTGTAGTAGCAGATGACGACGGTGCCGCGGGGCCGGTACGTGTAGGCGGAGGCGGACGACGGGCCGCCGCCCCACCACTTGTAGGGCGAACTCTGCGAGGTGCAGTCGCTCTTGTTGACCTTCGCCGAGACGGTGAAGCTGGCGGCGGAGGCCGAGGTGGAGGTCGCGACGACGGCGGTGGCGGCGGCCGCCGTGACGAGGGCGAGCTTGGCCGGGCGGGACGAGAAACGCAAAGGGCACTCCGATCGGGGAGGACCGGAGCAGCTTCCGGTCATGTACGGATGAGGCCGACTCTTGCGTGGCGAAAACTACCATGATCACAGATTCGTGATCTAGATGAGGAACCTCCCGTACATCGGAGGTTCATCGATCGTTGGGCAACCTCAGGGCGGCCAGGGGCCTCGGGTCAGCCCGCGATGCCGTTCTCGTAGGCGAAGACGACGGCCTGGGTGCGGTCGCGCAGATTGAGCTTGGTGAGCACATGGCCGACGTGCGTCTTGATCGTCTGCTCGGCGAGGAACAGCTCACCGGCGATCTCGGCGTTGGACAGGCCGCGTGCGATGAGGCGGAGCACGTCGAGCTCGCGCGGGGTGAGGGCGTCCGCGGCGCCGGTCCTGGGCCGCTCGTGGCGGCGGCGTCGGGCGAAGTCCTGGATCAGGCGGCGGGTCACCGACGGGGCGAGCAGCGCGTCGCCGGACGCCACCACCTTGACGGCGTGGATCAGGTCGTGCGCCGGGGCGTCCTTCAACAGGAAGCCGGACGCGCCCGCGCCCAGGGCCTCGTACACGTACTCGTCGAGGTCGAACGTGGTGAGGATGAGGACGCGAGGCCCGGTCTCGGAGGCGATCTGGGCCGTGGCGGCCAGCCCGTCCATCCGGGGCATCCGAATGTCCATGACCACCACGTCGGGCGCCAGCTCACTCGCCAGCTCCACGGCCTCCTGCCCGTCCCCCGCCTGCGCGACGACGGCGATGCCGGGATCGGAGTCCAGCAGCGTCGCCAGCCCGTCCCTGATCATCACCTGATCGTCAGCGATCACCACCCGGATCATGTCGGCCATCATAGGCTCGGCGAAGTGGAGACCCGCCTTCGGACGAGGAAAGGGAGGAATCCCCGCCGTTCAGGGTGAGGGAGGGGAGTCGAGGGGAAGCCCCGCGGAGACCGACCAGCCTCCTTCCGGGCGGGGGCCGGTCTTCAGGGAGCCGCCGAGCATGGCGACGCGTTCGCGCATGCCCAGGAGGCCGTGTCCGCCGTTGCCGGGTTGGGGCTCTTCCTTCGCGCCGTCGTCGCGGATCTCCAGACGGAGTTCGTGGGGGAGGTAGTGGACCTCGACCTCGACCGAGGAGCCCGGGGCGTACCTCGCGGCGTTGCTCAGCGCCTCCTGCACGATCCGGTAGGCCGAGAGGTCGACGGCGTCGGGCAGCGTCCGGTGGGCTCCCCTGACCTCGAGGGAGACGCGCAGGCCCTCGTGCGCGTCGAGCAGTTCGGGGATCCGGTCCGCGCCGGGCTGCGGGGCCCGCTCGGCGGCCTCCGATCCCGCGCGCAGCAGGCCGACCATCCGCCGGGTCTCGGTGAGCGCGCTGCGCGCCTCGTCCCGCAGCAGCGCGAACGTCTCGCGGGCGGGCTCGGGCAGGTCGTGGATCTTGTACGGGGCGGCCTCGGCCTGGAGCGCGATGACCGACATGTGGTGGGCGACGACGTCGTGCAGTTCCCGCGCGATCCGGGAGCGCTCCTCCAGGACCGCGTTGAGCGCCTGATCGCGGCGGTGCCGCTCGGCCTCGAGCGCCAGCCGCATCTCGGCGAGGTACCGGCCGCCGACCGCGTCGCCGAACACCAGCGCGAGCAGGACGAGCCCGATCAGGATCAGCCCGAACCACGACTCGAGCCTGCCGACCCACAGCGGGACCGCGACGATCACGAAGACGGTGACCAGCCCCGCGCCCAGTGGCTTGGGCCGGTCCGAGCTGGCGCCCACCGCGAACAGCACCCCGACGAGTGCCAGCAGCGACGTCACCGGCCAGGGCATGAACGTGTCGCCACCGCCCGCCACCGTGCCGCACAGCAGCCCCATCATGACGACCCGCCATGCGGGCACCGGCCAGCGCGGCGCGACCAGCAGCGGCAGGCACTGGAGTATGCCGAGCGGCCAGGCGAGGTCGGCCGAGACGCCGTGCAGGCCCGCGTACAGGGCGATCGACCCGCCGGTCAGCCCGATCGAGAGGGGCAGGACGGCGAGGATGATGGCGAGCCGGGCCCGCGGCTGGTCGGGCCAGCAGATGGAACGGTCGGGTCCGGACGGGGCGCGCAGCACGGCGATCACCGCGTTCAGGGGGCGGCCCAACACATGGTGCACGCTCATGGCCAAGAGGGTAGTGAGGGCGGAGGCTCCCTGTCGTGCCCCTTCGGGGAGAGCCGTCCTTCGGGTCCGAGGTATGACGTGGGCTCTGGCGGAGGCCATGAACCGCCTTCCGGAGATGTGCGGCGACGAGCCCGGTGCCCGGCCGTGACGCGGACCCGCCCCACGGCGCGCCGCGCCGTGAGGTGGGAGTTCGGGACGGGCGAGTCCCGGGACGTCAGGTCAGGCGACCGAGTCCAGGTGGCGGAGGGCGATCGCGTAGGACGTGATCAGAGAGGTCTCGGCGTAGGGGAGGCCGAGGGACTCGCAGTGGGCCCGGACGAGGGGCTGGGCCTTGCGCAGGGCGGGGCGGGGCAGGGCGGGGAACAGGTGGTGCTCGATCTGGTAGTTGAGGCCGCCGAGCATCCAGTCGGTGACGACCCCGCCGTGGATGTTGCGGGACGTGAGGACCTGCTTGCGCAGGTGGTCCCAGTCGTCGTCCGGTCCGGGCATCGGCATGCCCTTGTGGTTGGGCGCGAACGCGGCGCCCAGGTGCAGGCCGAACAGCCCCTGGTGGATCGCGATGAAGGCGAGGGCGACGGGCACGGGCAGCAGCAGGAACGCGGCGCCGAAGTACAGGAGGTGGTGCACGGCCAGGAGAAGCGCCTCGGTGCGGCGCTCGGCGGCGGGCCGCTGCCGCAGCGTCTGGACGCTGGACACCTGGAGGGCGATCCCTTCCAGCGTCGTGAGCGGGAAGAACAGCGCGGCCTGGTTGCGGGTCAGCCAGCCGATGACGCCGCTGGTCCGGCCGACGGCGTCTTCCTTGGTGAAGACGAGGGCGCCCGACTCGATGTCGGGGTCCTTGCCGATGTGGTTGGGGTGGGCGTGGTGGGCGTTGTGCTTGTGGTTCCACCAGCCGTGGCTGAGGCCGAGCATGAAGTTGCCGAGGAACAGGCCGAGCCGCCGGTTGCCGCGGGCCGTGGCGGCGATCTGCTTGTGGCCCGCGTCGTGCCCGAGGAAACCCATCCTGGCCGAC
This sequence comes from Actinocorallia herbida, assembly GCF_003751225.1. NCBI lineage: Bacteria > Bacillati > Actinomycetota > Actinomycetes > Streptosporangiales > Thermomonosporaceae > Actinocorallia > Actinocorallia herbida. Next base: position 4,779,952 of record NZ_RJKE01000001.1, on the reverse strand, counting down.
AGCAGTGCGGCGGGTACCGCGAGCGGGAGCGCCCACCAGCCTCCGACGACCCCGGCGGCGGCCCAGACGGCGACGGTCGCCAGCGTGGTGAAGGCGATCGAGCGGGCGTAGTAGCCGGTGCGGCGTTCCATGAGCCCGCTCTCCCGGACCTGGCGGGCCAGCGGGGTGAAGTCGCTGCCGCTCCGCGGTGCTGCGAGGGTGTCGGTCAAGGTCTCTCCCGGGTCGTCGGTGCGTGCTCCCGACGTTAGGGACCGCGCCTCCGGTCCCGGATCACCCGCCCGAGCCACCCCCTTCCTGGCTCCCAGGTCTCTATCGCCGACCCACCCCACCCTGTAAGGACCACTTCGGCGGACGCGGGCGGAGGCGTTCCTCGCGCGGGGCGGCCCCCGGCGTCGCAGGACGCCGGGGGCCGCTCGGGGCGGGTCAGGAGGACAGGGCGGTGGCGGCGAGGGTGTTGGTGATGTTGCCGAAGGCGTAGTTCTTGGCCTGGAGGGCGGCGTCGATCGAGACCGCGTTGCTCCCGCTGGGGCTCGGCAGGCCGAGGAAGGAGTTGACGAGGGCGCTGAGGATCCCGCCCAGGCCGCAGCCGGTGGAGGCCGGGACGTTGAAGGTCTTCTCGGCGATCGTCGCGGAGACGTACGGGGTGCCGTTGCTCTGCTGCAGCTTGAGGCCGGACACCGTCGGCGTCAGGTTGATCGGGTCGCTGTCGCTGCCGAGGTAGCAGGAGCCGCCCAGCAGCGGGCCGGTGACGTGGATCTTGATGGGGATGGTCTTGGGGACGAGCCCGTCGACGACCAGCGGCCCGGCCTGCTGGATCTGGACCGAGAAGGCGCCGATGCCGGGGATGTCACCGCCGGGTGTGGACGAGCCGCTGCCGCCGCTGCCGGTCGCGGTGGCGATCTTCCCGTTGTGGATGCCGACGGCGGCGTTGAGCCGGATCGGGCCGCCGATGCTGATGTTGAGCCTGCTGCCGAGCTTGAACGAGCCGTTGGTCAGGACGACCGACACGCACTGCCAGAGCGCTTTCGTCGCGCCGGACGGCAGCGTCGGGCAGTTGGCGAAGTCGGCGGGACCGGGGGTGAACGTCGCGGCTTGGGCGCCGCCGGAGAAGGCGAGCACACAGGCCGCGGTGGCCGCTGTGAGAGAGGAGGCCTTACGAAGGCGTCTCATGGGCTGCTCCATGGGGGGTGGGAACGCCCGCGCCGTGAACCGGCGTGAGCCGCGTCAGCGTAGGGCGGCACGGAGCACGGCGGCTATGTCCGGCAGGCACATCCGAACCGGGGCGGAATCGCGCTCAAGTGACAGAGTTCTGCCCTGGTTCGTTCTGCCCTGGTTCCGCCAGGGCGGCCTGAGCGCCGGGACAGGTGACCCGCTCAGGCGAGAGACAGGACCGCGATGTCACCCTGGGCGACGGCGCACAGCACGGACGCGCCCCGCTCGTCGACGGTGAAGATCTCGCAGCGGCTGACGACCCGGCCCCGGCCCGCGCGCACGACCCTGCCCTCGGCGCGCAGTACCCCCGCGACGGCCGGGCGCAGGTAGTCGATGGTGAATCCCGAGGTGAGGACGTTGCCGCCGACGGAGGCCCCCGCGGCGAAGGTCAGCGCGTTGTCGGCCAGGTAGCCGAGCAGCCCTCCGTGGACGTAGCCGTTCTGCTGGCGCAGGTCGTCGCGGATGTCGAGTTCCAGCACCGCCTCGCCGTCGCCGAACGCGACGATCCGGGTGCCGACGAGCTTGCTGAAAGGCTGCGCGGCGAGCACTTCCTCGGCGAACGCCATCGGGTCCATGAGCCTGCCCTCCCTCTCACTTCACTAGTGAACTGAGGATAGGCGCCCCGGCCCGCCGTCTGTCAAGATTCCTGGCATGCCCGCATCGGACGACCGCCTGTACTTCCTGCTCCAGCGCGCCGCCCACCGGCTGCGCATCGACGCCGACCGGCTCTGCAAGGACGCCGCGGGGATCACCACCGCTCAGCTCGGGGCGCTGTTCGCGGTGCGGGACGATCCGGGCGTCACCCAGCAGGGCCTCGCCCGGGTCCTCGGCCTGCGCGAGTCCGCCGTCACCGCCCTCGTCGGCCGGCTCGACGCCGCGGGCCTGATCGCCCGCCGCCCGCATCCGGCCGAGCACAGAGCCGTCTCCCTGCACCTGACGACCCACGGCGCCGCCGCCCTGGAATCCGCACGTCCGGCGATCGACGGCTTCAACGCCGCCCTGCGCGCCCGGCTCGGCGACGCGGACTTCCTGCGCACCGCCGCCGCCCTGGCCCTCCTCGCCGAGGAGGACCCCGCGTGAACGGGCCGCGGGGGCGTCAGCCGTAGGCCGGATGCCCGGGGGCGAGGGACGGAGCGCGGCGAGGCCGAGGGGCGCGGCGGCGCTCCTGTCGGGTTCGGCGGCCGCGGGGGCGAGCAGGAAACCGACGCGGTCCCCGCGGCCGAAGCGGGCGATGATGCGCCGACGCCTTCCAAGGCGCCTTCTGGTGCGCGATCGCCGTCACCATCGCCGCTACGGTGCCCGCCCTCGCCCTCCCGGCGAAGAGGCCGACGAGCCGGGGCTCGGCCGAACGGTCCGTCGGGAGGGCCGAAGGCGCGCCTTCCGCGCCGTGAGCCGGGCTCAGGACGAGGTGGGGTCGTTGGCGGGGGCGGTGCCGTGGCGGGCGCGGAAGGCGGCGGCCTTGACGCGGTTGCCGCAGGTGCGCATGGCGCACCACTCGCGGCGGCGGCCCCGGGAGCGGTCGAGGTAGACCTGGGTGCACTCGGGGCGGCCGCACTCGCGCAGCAGCTGCGCCTCGTCGCCGCCGACGATCGCGACGGCCTCGCGGGCGAGGCTCGCCAGGCCCTGCGCGGCCGTGCCGGTGCGCAGCACCCCCGCGCCGCCGAGCGCGAGCCCGACGGGCAGGCACGCGGCCTGGTCGTTGACGACGGAGACCGCGGCGGACGGCAGTTGAACGCCGTCGATCCGGGCGGTGACGAGCGTGTAGATCGCCTCGCGCAGTTCCCGGGCGGAGGCGAGGTCCACCGCGTCCGCGCCCGAGGGCGCGGCGAGCAGGCCGGACTCGGTGAACCAGGCGTCGAGCAGCTCCGGCGTGCCGAGCTTCTCGGCGGGCGCGGCCCTGCGGCGCGCGCGCAGGGTGCCGGCGAAGTCGAGCGGAAGGGTCCCGCACGGGAAGGCGTGGTGCACGTAACCAGTCTGAGTGGTGATGCGGGCGAACGCAAGCCAAGTAACCGTCTTGACGGGTTACTGATCCGCCCGCTACCGTCGTAACCACTTGAACCGGTTACTTCCGATCCGGCCGGTTCACCTGAAAGGAGCCCGACCATGACCGTCGTCCGCCTCGACCTCACCTCCGCCCTCAGCGTCACCGAGCTCATGAACGTGCTGACCGACTTCGGCCCGGACCGCCCCGCGGCCTGGTCCACCATCGATGAAGCGCACTTCGAGGTGCACGGGCTCGGCGACACCTGGGCCGAGGTGACGGAAGGGACCGCGGCCGCCTGGGAGCGCGCCCGCTACGAGTGGGACACCGCACGCGGCCGGGTCGAGATCACCACGCACGACTCGAAGGTCTTCGGTCCCGGCGGCGGCTGGGTCTTCCAGCTCACCCCCGGTGCGGACGGCACCCGCGTCGACGTCGAACTGACCCGCGAGCCCCAGGGCTTCAAGCGCCGCGCGCTCGCCGCCCTCCTCCCCCTGGTCGCCCCGGCGTCCCTGCGCAAGTCGCTCGCCGGCCCCCTGCACGCCCGGTGACCCGACCGTCGCGGCGGCCCCGGTCCGCGGTGCGAACACCCCCGGACGCGTCCCCGTCGGCCTGCGCGATCGACCGCGCCCCGACGGGGAAGGAAGAGCGTTCCGCGCAGGTGCTCGTGATTCCCCGCGGCCGGGACCGACGCACCGGCCGGAACGGCAACCGTGCGGCTCGGGTCAGGGGGCGGGGGGCGCGGTGAGGCGGCCGGTGAAGAAGGCGGCGAGTGTCGTGTCGTCGCCGGGGTTCTGGGTGCTTCCCTTCAGGAGGGCGAGGGCGCCCTTGGCGAGGGTGTCGGCGAGGGCGTCGAGGTCGTGGCCGAATTCGGCGGGCCGGGCGAGGTAGCGCAGGGCGAGTCCTTCCTCGATCGCCGTCATGAGGGTGGCGAAGGTGCGGAGGGGGATCTCGGGCCGCAGCTCCAGGCCCATCGCGGCGATGACGCTGGCGTAGGCGCCGCTCCACCAGGTGGTGGCCGCCTCGTAGAAGCGGGCCAGCGACTCGTCGAACGCCTTCGGGACGGGGTGGCTCACGCAGATGAGGAGCTTGATGCGCAGGATCGGGGTGCCGAACACGGTGTCGAGGTCGGCGCGGGCGATCCGGAAGGCGGCGTCGCCGAAGTCCGGGACGGCCTCCACGACTCCGGGGGCCTCCTGCGACAGCTGCTGCTCGACCGCGTAGTGGGAGGGGTGCAGGGCCCAGGCGAACAGGTCGGCGTAGAAGTCCGGCATGCACTTCCAGCGGTACTCCATCACCGCCCGGGTCACCCGCCGGTCGCCCACCCGCTCGCGGTAGCGCTCCATGACGCTGTCCTGGCTGGGCCAGACCACGGCCAGCGGCATCTCCTGCGACTGCGGGCGGTCCTGGAACGCGGCGGTCACCGCCTCCAGCCCGGCCTCCAGCAGGAGGCGGGTCTTGTCGTCCGGAAGCGACGGACGGGGTTGGAGATGGCGCAGCGCGGAAAGCGGGTCGTCTTCGTCCATCGGACGATCATCACGTGCCGCACGGGCAACAAGCAAGATCGCTTGTTGCCGGGCGGTCCGGTGCTTCGCCAGAATCTTGCGGGACGGCGGGGGCGTCGTCGGTCCGCACACGGTGCTCGGGTGCCGGGTCCGCTCGGAGGCGGTGTCCCGGTGGGGGGCGGCGTCGGCCGGGATGCCCGCGAGGGCCCCGCCGGCGTGCCGGAGCCGTGCGCGGACATGAGGGTCCGACCACGGCGGCATCCGGCCGCCGTGGTCGCGCCCCCCGCCTGTGATCCCACCGCTGAGGGCCGCACGACCGTGAAGGTCGCGCGGCCCGGTGTTCGGTGGGGGATCGGTCTCCGCGGATCAGACCGCTGTGATCTGCGGGTGGCCGCCGGAGCCGTTCGAGACGATGAACGTGCCGGTCAGGTTCGCGACGTCGTTCTTCTTCACGAGCCCGAGGCAGCCCGCGGTCACACTGGTGACCGTCACGCCGGTCGCGCCGGTGGTGGTGAGCGCGCCGGTGGCGTTGGTGTAGCTGCCGTTGAGCGAGCCGCCGCCGGCCGTGAGCTTGCACAGACCGCCGAGGGCGGACGCGTTGACGGTGATGCCGGTGATGCTGCCCGGGGTGACCCCGCTGACGGTCGGGCCGGTGACGTTGATGGCGCTGCTGGCGACGTTCACCGTCAGGGTGAAGCTGATGCCGGCGCCGGTGCAGCTGCTCAGCGACAGGGAGCTGAGCGTGCCGACCGGGGTGTTGCTGCCGTTCGGCACGCTGCCCGTGCCGCTTCCGGAGGTGCAGGCGGCGGTGATGCCGGCGGTGACGTCCTGGAAGTTGATGTTGCCGGAGTTGACGGCGGTGACCGAGCCGCCGCCCGTGACCGACCACGACAGGGCGAGGGCGGGCGAGCTGAGGACGAGGGCGAGGGCGCCCGCGCCGGCGACGGTGGCCGCCGCAGCGATTCTGCGCATGGTGGAGTGACCTTTCACAGGGGGTGGGCGATGCGCGATCCATGACCGAGTGGTAATGGGTCGCCCAGCGCTGTAATCAGGTACTTACCGCGAGCGTAGATTTGAAATTAGGGGAGAACAAGGGCCGGGGCGGAAACCGGCCAGGCCTAAGTGAGGTCTTGTCAACAAATAGGTAAGGTGCGTGCTGATCTTTATCGCGCAAATAACGATCAGCGTCCCCGGGATTTTGATCACTCGCGTATTCTGATCACCCGAATCGGGGATTCCCTCGTCCGTCGTCCATGGGACGGGGTGCGGCGCCCCACCCGGAGTGTTTCGGGTGGGACGCCAGGTCCGGGCGTGCCGAATGCTCGCGCGGGGCCGTGTGCGCACGGCTCGAACTGTTCGTTCTCAGGGGATTTCTGCTACTTCACCTTGCGGGGGTCATAGCCGTAGGTGCCCTGCTTGATCCAGTACTTGAACGCCTTGAGGGACGCCTTGCTGGCCTCGATCCGGAAGTCGGTCTCGGTCGGCTTGTTGTAGTTGAACCACAGGAAGCCGATGACGTCCCGGCGGGCGGAGACGGCCTTCAGGAAGTTCTTGACGTCCCGCGCGCGGTACTTGCTCGGCTCCATGCCCATTTCGGGAATGAAGATCGGCTTCTTGGTGATCTTCTTGATCTCCTTGAGGGTCTTGACGAAGATGTCATTCCAGGAGGCGTACCATCCCTTCTTCGGATAGTAGTAGCCCACCGTGCCGGCCCAGTCGACATAGGCGTTGCCGGGGTAGAACTGCTTGAGCCGCACCTGCGGGCGCGCGCCGATCTGGTTGGTCTGCCACACCCAGATCGCGTTGGTGGCGCCGACCTGCTTGAAGATGTTGTGCATCCGCTTCCACGCGGCGCGGAACTGCGCCGGAGTGGTGCCGACCTGGCAGGCGTTCGACTCCGGCTTGGAGGTCGGCCCGCAGTGGCCCCACGGGTACCAGTCGCCGTTCATCTCGTGAAAGGGGCTGAACACGATCGGCACGTTCGCGGTCTTGACGCTCTGGGCCAGCGCGCGGATGTAGCCGTCCTCCTGACCCGCCGCGACCGAGGCGACGGTGGCGACCGCGGGATCGTGCGCCTCGAGCTCCAGTTGCGGGAAGGCGCCCGCGTTCCAGATCCTGCGCGCCCAGTTCGGGTCGACCGGGGCGCCCCAGCCGAAGAAGCTCTTGATCATGTTCGGCTTCATGCCGACCTTCTTGGCGAGCGCGTTGCGGTCCGCGATCTGGTTGCGCGCCTGGTCGGTGAAGACGCCGAAGATGTCACGCTTCGGATAGATGTACTTGGTGACCTTGACGACGCCGGGCGCGTTGTAGCGCTTGAAGTTCTTCGGCGCCGGGTTGTTGAAGACCTTTTTGGCCTTGCGGCCGGCGGCCTCGACGTCGACCGGGTCGACGCCGAGGGCGGCCTCCGGGTCGTCCGCCACGGGGTCGGCGCTCGAACCGCCGGCGGCGGCGGGGGCGGGCTCCTCGGCGTTGGCGTCACGGCCGCTGGCGTCGAGGTCCACGGTGTAGGTGGGCTTGTCCTGGGGGGCCGCCGTATCCGCGGCGGGCGAGGCGCAACCGGCTGCGAACACCACGGGAAGCGCGAGGGCAAGGAATGGTCGGAGAGTCGGCATGGCGATGCTGCTCCGGGGGTCGGTGATATGGACGGGCCCGGGGCCCGATGGGCGTTTTGATCCTTGCACAGCCCGCCCCGCCCTGCTGTGATCTTGATGAAATTTCCCCCATCGCCGTATTCCGGCGGTCGACGGCGCCGGGTCCGAGTCCCGCGACCACGGGCGTCCGGTCCGGCGTCCGCGCCGGGTCGCTTCGGGTGCCGGAGGCGGCGAAGGAGTATCCGGAGAAAGGCGGAAAGGGGGATTCCCGAATTCGGAAGAGGGAATACCTCGTTTCCTCAGTGAACATTTTGATAACACCACTGTGCAAAGTGGTCATACGTAGCATCATGCGCTGAGGGGACTTTTCACCGATCGAGGAGTGAGCTTCTGTGGCAACATCCCGGGTACGGCGCCTGATCACGGCGTCGAGCCTGCCGCTGGCGATGACGGCGGCACTCGCCGCGCTGCCGGGCGCCGCCGGCGCGCTGTCGACCGATGTGGTCATCTCCGCCGTGTACGGCGGGGGCGGCAACTCCGGCGCGGTCTTCAAGAACGACTACATCGAACTGGCGAACCTCACGGGCAGCCCGATCGACGTGTCCGGGTGGAGCGTCCAGTACGCCTCCGCCGCGGGCGCGGTGTTCCAGATGACCACGCTGACGGGCAGCATTCCGGCGAACGGCCGTTACCTCGTCCAGCAGGCCGCGGGGGCCGGAGGCACCGCAGCGCTGCCGACGCCCGACGCCTCGGGGAACATTCCCATGTCGGGGACCTCGGGCGTCGTCGCGCTGGTGACGACGCAGATCCCGCTGGTGGGCTGCGGCATCAGCTGCGCGGTCGCACCGAACGTCAAGGACCTGGTCGGCTACGGTGCGACCGCGAACGTCGAGACGCTCGCCGCGCCGGGTCTGACCAACACGACGGCCGCCGCCCGGAGCGGCACGCTCGCCGACACCGACAACAACTCGGTGGACTTCACCTCCGGGGTGCCCAAGGCCACGAACTCCGCGGGCGTCACCGTCTCGGCCGACGACCCGGGCGGTCCCGTCGACCCGACCCCCGGCTCCGTCCGCATCCACGACCTCCAGGGCGCCGGGCGGATCTCCCCGATCGTCGGACAGGCCGTGACGAACGTCCCGGGCATCGTCACGGCGGTCCGGGCGACGGGCAACTCGCGCGGCTTCTGGTTCCAGGACCCGTCCGCCGACGCCGACCCGCTCACCAGCGAGGGCGTGTTCGTCTTCACCGGCTCGACCTCGCCGACGGTCGTCGCCGGCGACTCGGTGCTGGTGACCGGCCGGGTCACCGAGTACCGGCCGACGGCCGGGGCGCAGAGTCTCACCGAGCTCGGCGGCGCCATCGCCGTCACCAGGCTCAGCTCCGGGAACGCGCTGCCCGCGCCCGTTCCGGTCGCGTTCCCGGACGCCTACACCAAGAGCGGCGCGCTGGAGGCGCAGCCGGTCGAGCCGTCGTCCTACGTGCTGGACTGGCTGGAGGTCCACGAGGGCATGCGGGTCACGCTCGCCCAGGACACCCGCCTGGTCAGCCCGGTCGACACCGAGTACGACGAGCTGTGGATCACCCTCAAGCCCGGACAGAACCCGTCGCCGCGCGGCGGCACCGTCTACAAGTCCTACGCCGACCCGAACAGCGGCCGGCTCATGATCGTCGACCTGAGCGGTGACGCGCCGGCCGCGAACGTCGGCTCGACGCTCGCCGCGGGCACGACCGGCCCGGTCGACTACCAGTCGTTCGGCGGCTACGTCGTGCAGGCCACCGAAGTGGGCGCGATCACCGAGGGCGGCCTCAAGCGGCAGAAGGTGACGAAGGCCAAGAGCCTCCTCGACCTGTCGATCGCGACCTACAACGTCGAGAACCTCGACGCCGCCGACCCGGACGCCAAGTTCACCCGCCTCGCCGGAGCCGTCGTCAAGAACCTCGGCTCGCCCGAGATCGTCGCCCTCGAGGAGATCCAGGACGACAACGGCCCGGTCAATGACGGCACGGTCACCGACGACCAGACCCTCACGAAGTTCACCGCGGCGATCAAGGCCGCGGGCGGCCCCGCGTACTCGTTCCGCTCCATCGACCCGAACGACGGCACGGACGGTGGCGAGCCCGGCGGCAACATCCGCCAGGCGTTCCTGTACAACGCCGCGAAGGTCCAGTTCGTGGACCGTCCCGGCGGGAACGCCGACACGGCCGTCACCGTCGTCAAGAAGTGGCCGTTCCTCGACCAGGTGGCGCTGTCGGTCTCGCCCGGCCGGATCGACCCGGCGAGCACCGCGTGGAACGCCAGCCGCAAGCCCCTCGTCGGGGAGTTCAGCTACCTCGGCCAGCCGCTGTTCGTGGTCGCCAACCACTTCAACTCCAAGGGCGGCGACTACCCGCTGTCCGCGGCGGTCCAGCCTCCCGTCCGGAGCTCGGAGACGCAGCGGCTCGAGCAGGCCGCGGAGGTCCGCGACTTCGTCAAGGAGCTCTCGGACAAGAGCAAGGGCAAGGCCAAGGTCGTGGTGCTGGGCGACCTGAACGACTACCCGTTCAGCCCCGTCCTCCAGACCGTCACCGGCGACGGCGCGCTGCTCAAGTCCCTGGTCGACACCCTGCCCGCCGATCAGCGCTACAACTACGTCTACGACGGCAACTCCCAGACCCTGGACCACGTCCTCCTCAGCCCGTCCATCAAGGGCTACGCCTACGGCATCGTCCATCTCAACGCCGAGTTCGCCGACCAGGCCAGCGACCACGACCCGCAGCTCCTCCGCCTCCTGGCGGGCTGCGACCTCCTGCCCTGGCTCCCGAACTGCAACCCCGGCACTCTCGTCACCGACGAGTGACCGCCTGACCGCCTGACCGCCTCGACCCGAGCGCCCGCCCTTCGAAGAAGGCCGGGCGCTCCGCCTTTCCCGGCCCGCCGCTCCGAGTCCGCGGCCTGTGCTAGGTGATCGCGCCGTAGGCGGCCAGGAGGCTCAGCGCTCTGGCGTGGCCCTCGTCCCAGAACACCTGGTTCATCACGTAGGACACGGTCATGCGATGGTCGAGGTCGACGAGGACCAGCGAACCGCCCCAGCCGCCCCAGGAACAGGTGCGGCCCTCGAGCCGGTAGCCCATGCCCCAGGTGATCGGTGTGCCGAGGACTCGGTCCTGCCCGTGGAACTGCGCCTCGAAGGCGCGCTCGCAGCCGGCGGCCGAGAGCAGGCGTACGCCGCCGACGGCGCCTCCGCACGCGAGCACCGACTGCACGGCGCCGGCGGAGCGGGCGTTGCCGAACCCGCCGACGGCGGGTAGCCCGGCGCGTCTCCAGGCGGAGGTGTTCGCGTCCGACACCCCGATCGGGAAACCCTCCGGCCGGTCCCCCTCGGGTGCGGCGAGCAGCGGGGCGACTCGGTGGTCGTGCTCGGGCGCGAGCCCGATGTGGAAGTCGGCGTCCAGCGGCCCGGCCACCTCCTCGGCGAAGAACCGTCCCAGGGTGCGTCCGGTGACCCGCCTGACGACCTCGCCCATCACGACACCGAAGGTGAGCGAGTGACAGCCGGCCCCGGTGCCCGGCTCCCACCGAGGAGCCTGCGCCGCCGCCAGGTCCGTGGTGCGCCGCCCGTCGTAGAGGTCCGCGGCCGTGACCGGCTCGTCCCAGGCCGGCAGCCCGGCGGTGTGCCCGAGAACGTGCCCTGAATCTCCGCCACCGGCGCAACGTACCCGGGCCCGCGCGGCTGAGCCACGCATTTTCGCCGTCCGGGAACCGCCACCGCCCGTGCGGCCCGAATGCCCGTGGGCCCGGGACGGGAGCCGTTCGCTTGATCACCGCTGCGGGCGTCGTCGGCCTTAAGGCGAACGATCTTGGCGCTCGGCCGGGAGCGGGTGGCGGAGAATTCCGCGCCCGGGCGCGGGCGCCGGTTTCGGGGCCGCGCGCGGCACTGACCTGCGCGGTCGGGTTCGACGGCGGGGCACCCAGGGAATTGCCGCAGTTCATCGCATGCGCCTTTGCCGGGCCATGTGAATGGCGGATGGTGGCAGATATATCGGTTCTCGCGAGAAACATTCGGGATTCGCAGAATTCTCTGTCAGAGTGTTCGAAAACGCGTAGTCAGGATGGTATCGGCAGGGTCCGCCGGAGTTTTTTCGATCACTTTCGGGTGGTCGGGTGGGGTGTGCGAGTGTTGCCGTTCCCTGCTTTACAAACCGAGACTTGCTGTCAACTCGTCGTGCTCGGTGCTGGAACGGGTGCTACGGGCACTCAATGCTGACTCTGGGTGCTGGTCGTGTGTGCTGATCGTGGTATTCGATTGCAGTTCGATAACGGGTCATTGTTTCCGTGATGTGTCGGGTGATTGCCGCGGTGATCGTGATCAGCGCTTTCTCGCCTGCGTTGGCCCAACGTTCACCGTCGCGGCGTGAGAAGTGGTGATTGCCCGATTCGAGGGCGGCATGTCAAGGTTCACCAGAATTCCTGGTTGGGACCGCCTGAGGTATTCCACGAGTCGGCCCGAATGGTGCCGCCTCGCCGAGCTGAGGATGAACCGACATGCGTCTGCGACGCCTCCTTGCCGTTCTCGTCTCGACGTTGCTGCTGGTCGTGGTGGGGATCCCCACCCAGTTCTCGGCGGCCTGGGCCGACGGACCGGTGCTCACCGTCGGAGGGTCCCCGCTCGCCGGGACCACCGTCACCTCGCCGTTCACGGTGACCGTGACGGATCCCGGGACCGTCGACGGCGCGGTCAAGTTCCTGCTGGACAACGTGTACCTGGGCCAGGACACGACGGCCCCGTACACCTGGTCCGTCACCGCGGCCGCCGGCGCCCACACGCTGAAGGCGCGCTGGGACAACGCCGCGGGCGCGCGCCAAGAACTCGAGGCCGCGTTCACCGTCGGGACCGGAGGGGGTGTCGATCCCACCCCCACCCCGACCCCCACCACGACGACCCCGCCCCCCGGCGCCACCCCGCAGGTGCAGGTCGGCGGCGCGAACCTCCAGGGCGCCACGGTGGCCCCGGGCACGTTCACCGCGACCCTCGTCGACGCCACGGTGGACGACGAGGTCAAGTTCCTGCTGGACAACGTGTACCTGGGCCAGGACACGACGGCCCCGTACACCTGGTCCGTCACCGCGGCCGCCGGCGCCCACACGCTGAAGGTCAAGTGGGACTCAGGGGGAGCGGCCCAGCAGATCGAGGCCGGATTCACCGCCGGAGACCCGGGCACCCCGACCCCGACCCCGACGCCCACCGCGGGGCCGAAGCTCTTCGCCGGGGGCGCCGACCTGAACGGCGCGACGGTCTCCTCGCCGGTCGCCGTGTCGGTCGTCGACCCGGGCACGGTGAGCGCCGCCGGCGTGACGTTCCTCCTCGACGACTCCTACATCGGCAAGGACACCACCGCGCCCTACGAGTGGACGGTCGTGGCCGCGGTCGGGGCCCGCAAGGTGAAGGCCAAGTGGCTCAACGGCGACGGCACCGAGGTGTCGGTCATCGCCAACTTCACGGTGGGCAGCGCCGCGAACCCGGCGCTGACGGCCGACGGCGCCCCGCTCGACGGCGCGACGAAGCCGCAGCCGTTCACCGCGGTCCTCACCGCCCCGGGCACCGTCGCGACCGCGGGCGTCACCTGGCTCATCGACAACTCCTACGTGGGCGTGGACGCCACCGCGCCCTACGAGTGGGCGGTCTCCCTCGCCAACGGCACCCACAAGATCAAGGCCCGCTGGACGAACGGGACGGCCTCCACCGTCGAGCTCGTCGCGAACTTCTACGTCGGCGAGCCCGGCACCGAGCCGGACCCTGACCCCGGCGGCGGCACCGGCGGTGAGCCGAACCCCGGCGGCACGGTCGAGCCGCCCGTCAACGTGGTGGAGCCCGGACCCGCGCTGACGAACCTCTGGGCCACCGAGGACAACCGGCGCAACCCCGTCCAGGGCCTGTACGACTGGTCCGACGCGGGTGTGGGCGGCGGCACCGTCCTCGCCGACGACGACCAGTACCTGCGCGCCGAGCCCGAGTGCCGGATCACCGCAGCGGAACTCGCCACGGACTACGACGTCGTCCCGAACGACGGCGGCGACGACACGACGGGCCTGCAGGGAGCCATCGACGACATCAAGGAGGACTGCTCGCCGACCGGCGAGTACACCAAGATGTCGATCATCCGGCTTCCCGCCGGAACCCTGAACGTCACCCGCCAGATCTCCGTAGACGCCGACTACCTGCGCATCCGCGGTCAGGGCCGCGACGAGGGCGGCACCCGGATCGTGTTCCGGCCCGACGCGAACACCCGCTACGACGCGATCGTCCCCAACGGCTCCCGCTGGGACCTGGAGAACATGGACGACCCCGAGGGCGACGGGCAGGGCGGCTGGATCTGGCCGGGCCGCGGCCTGTTCCGGGTGCAGTCCCGTGAGGTCCACGAGGACTACCTGGAGGAGTACGAGGCGGCCCCGGCCAACCGCAAGGACCTGTACGAGGGCACGGTCAACGTGCACTGGAAGTCCGGCGTGAAGGTCGGGCAGAAGGGCGCCGACACCGGCTACGCCGCGCGCAAGGGCGACACCACCGTCAAGGTCGCCACGACCGGCCCCGTCGACTTCGCCGAGCACTTCCGGATCGGCGGCATGGTCAACGTCCGGGTCGCCAACTCCAAGAAGTTCTACGAGGAGATGGAGACCCAGCCGACGGACTGGCCGATGGACAACCTCCACATGCGCCAGCAGATCTTCGTGGTGGTCGCCGGCGACCCCGACAACGGCGTGATCACGCTGGACCGGCCGCTGGAGTACGACGTCCCGATCGACTCGACCTCCGACGGCTCCACCGCGATCAGCAACAAGGTCAACTTCTCGAAGATCGCGCCGCTGGTCGACGCGGTGAACTGGGTCGGGTTCGAGAACTTCTCCTTCACCCAGGACATGCCGAACCTGAACAAGGCGGACGCGGCCTACAACTACGGCAACATGGCGCCGGAGTCGGCGATGCACGGCATCGTCTTCAAGTGGGCGTCGAACTCCTGGGTCAAGGGCATCCGGGCGGAGATGACGGGCTCGCACCCGATCGTCACCGAGGAGGCCGCCCACCTGTCGATCGTCGACAACGAGATGGACGGCTCCTGGAACAAGGGCAAGGGCGGCAACGGCTACTTCCGCGGCTCCCGCGTCTGGAGCTCCCTGTACGCCGGCAACACGACCCGCAACCTCCGCCACTTCACGTTCCAGTGGTCGGCCTCGGGGAACGTCGCCATCGGCAACAGCTTCGACTCCGACCTCAACCTGCACGGCGGCTACGAGCGCAACAACCTGTTCGAACTGAACGAGGTGTCGATCCCCTACGCCCACCGGTCGAACAACTGCCGGTCGAACTGCGGCGGCGAGGGCGGCGCGGCGGCAGACGACTCAGAGTGGTATCCGATCTGGTGGGCGGCGGGCAAGAAGGCCGTCAAGTGGTCGGGCTCGTCCGGCGAGAACAACGTCTTCTTCAACAACCACACGCTCAAGCAGGCCGGCGGCAACACGAGCGAGTTCGAGCCCTACTACGCCGAACGTGACAGGATCTACCAGTTCGGCACCGACGCCGACGGCGAGGGCTTCCAGCACCTCGAGCGCAACGGCGCCCCGATCGCGGACTGGGCGCACAACGAGACCTACGACTACACCGGCGGCGAGGGCGTCCTCGCGAACAAGACCTTCGCCGGACGGTCCCTGTTCCTGGAGTCCGTGACGCTCGACGGTTACGGCGGGCCCCACCCGCAGACCCTCAAGCAGTCACTCGGCTGCGTCTGCTGGGACGGGTCCGGGGTCCAGAACGCCGCCCTGGCGGCGGACCCGGTGAACACCGCGACCGGTTCGCTCATGGAGAACTTCGAGGACCTCTCCGTCGACGGCCCGGGCCGGAACCTGGACTGGCACCGCACCTACAACAGCCTCGACGACACCGACGGCCCCCTCTCGCAGGGATGGACGTTCAACTACAACTCGAGTCTCACCCCGCGGACGATCACGCCCGAGGACGGCTCACCGCCTTACGACGTGCTCGTCTTCCGCAACGGCTCGGGCGGCGAGGTCGCCTTCCGGCAGAACGCCGAGGGTGACTACGAGCCCGTCGACCCGGCGGTCACCGCCGTCCTGGCCGCGGTCCAAGGCGGCGGATGGCGGCTGGAGAACCTCCAAGGCGACGTCCTGGAGTACGGCGCGTCAGGGCAGCTCGTCCGTGACGAGGACGCCCAGGGCGACGGTGTCACGCTCGCCTACGCCGGAGGCCGCCTCAGTACCCTCACCGACGACCTCGGTCAGACCCTCACCCTGACCTGGGGCACCGGCGGCGCCGCCCTGAACAAGATCGTCGAGGTGGCGGCGGGCGACGGGCGCTCGATCTCCTTCGTCTACAACACCGTCGCCGGAGGCGCCCGCCTGACCTCCAGCACCGACGTGCGCGGCCAGACCACGACCTACTCCTACGACGCCGCCACGGGCTTCGTCAACAAGATCACCGACCCGCTCGGCAACGAGTCGGCCCGGACCGTCTACGACCCGGTCACCAAGCGCGCGACCGAGCAGCTGGACGCGACCGGCGCCAAGACCCTGTTCGCCTACGACCCCCTGGCCCAGACGACGACGGTGACGTTCCCCGACGGCACCAAGCGCAGGGACGTCTACCAGGGCAACGTCCTCGTCACCCAGGTAGGCGAGGACGGCCGTGCCACCGACGCCTACTACGGCCAGAACAACGAGGTCATCGCGAGCAACACCGCGGACCAGGGCCTGACCCGCTCGACCTACGACGACCGCGGCAACCTCCTGGAGCGGACGCTGCCCGCGGCTCCGGGCGAGACCGCCCCGTCGGAGAAGTGGACCTACGACGGCGCCAACCGGGTCACCGGCCACACCGACGCCCTCGGCAACACGACCGCCTACGACTACGACGGCCAGGGCAGGCTCGTCGAGACGACCGAACCGGGCGGCGCGACGACGACCCTCACCTACAACGCGCTCGGACAGGTCGCCACCACCACGGACCCGCTCGACCGCACGACCTCCTTCGAGTACAACGCGCTCGGCGACGTCGTCCGGGAGACGAGCCCCGAGGGCAACGTCACCACCTGGACCTACGACGCCGCGCACAACAGGCTCACCGAGACCGGCCCGCTCGGCAACGTCCAGGGCGCCGACCCCGCCGACCACACCACCACGTGGACCTATGACGCGGCGGGCAACGTCCTCACCGAGACCGACGCCCTCGGCGACACCACGACGAGCCTCTACGACGACGGCGGGCGCCTGGTGAAGAAGACCGCGCCCGACGGCGCGGAGACCTCCTACACCTACGACGAGAACGGTGACCTCCTCACCGAGACCGACCCGCTCGGCCGCGTCGTCACCCATGCCTACGACGCCGCCGGACGGGAGACCGGGGTCACCGCGCCCGACGGCGGCAGGACCACCTACACCTACGACGCCGCGGGCAGGGTCGAGACCGTCACCGGGCCCGTCGGCAACGCCACCGGGGCCTCCGCCGAGACCCGGCGGCTCGACACGGTGACCCTCGTCTACGACGCGGCGGGCCGGGTCGCCCAGACGCTGCGCCCCGACCCGGCGGCCCCGGCAGGGAACCTGGTCACCACCACCGAGTTCGACTTCAACGGCAGACCCGTCAAGACGACGGGTCCCGACGGCACGGAGACCACCACCACCTGGGACGCCGCGGGCAACCAGCTGTCTTCGGTCTCCCCGGCGAGCCGGACCACCGCTACCTACGACGCCGCGGGCCGCACGCTGACGACCGAGACCGACGGAGTCGAGGTCGCCTCCGTCTACGACGCGGCGGGCCAGCTGGTCAGCACCGAGACCGGCGAGGGCGCGGTCACCACGATGGCCTACGACCTCGACGGGCGGCTGACCTTCACCGTCGACCCGCTCGGCAACGTCTCCGGCGGCGACCCCGACGACCACCGCACCACCTACTCCTACGACCGCGCGGGACGGGAGACGAAGCAGACCGACCCGCTCGGCCAGGAGATCTCGACCACCTACGACGCGGTGGGCAGGACCGTCACCTCGACGGACCCGGCCGGAGGGGTCACCGCCTTCGAGTACGACGAGTCGGGGAACCTCACCAAGGTGACGACGCCCGCGGGAGCCGTCACGTCCTACACGTACGACCTGGCCGGGCAGCTGGTGAGCCTGACGAACCCCAAGGGCGGCGTCAAGGAGTTCACCTACACCGACGGCGGGCAGATCGAGAGCGAGTCCACCCCCGGCGACCGGACCACCGGCTACGCCTACGACGACGCGGGGCGCCTCCTGACGATCGATCTTCCGGACGGAGAGGTCGGCTACACCTACGACGCGCTCGGCCGGACGACCGCCGTCGACTACGACGACGACAGCGGCGACCTCGCCTACCGCTACGACCGCTCGGGCCGTCCGGTGGAGGTCACCAGGACGACCCAGGCGGGCGCGCAGAACGCGCTGTTCACCTACGACGCGGGCGGCCGGGTCACCGGCGTCACCCGCGGCGCCGACCAGTACGCCTACACGTGGGACGACGACGGCAGGCTCGCCCAGCGGACCCTCCCCGGCGGCCAGACCCAGACCTACACCTACGACGACGAGGGCTCGGTCGCCTCCACGACGCTCGGCGAGGGTCCCCGCGTCGACTACACCTACGACGCCGGCGGCCAGCTCACCACGGTCGCCCGCGCCGACGGGCCCGTCACCGAGCGGACCTTCGACGCGGTGGGTCAGCTGACCGGCCTGCGGCACAAGGCGGGCGGCACGACGCTCGTCGAGCAGGAGCTCGACTGGAACTCGCTCGGGCTGCCGGGCGAGGTCACCACCGAGCGCGGCCAGACCGCGACGACCACGTCGTACACCTACGACGCCGACGGGCGGCTCACCCGAGCCTGCGAGGCCGCCGCAGCGGCGTGCGGGACCTCGTCGCCCTACGCCGCCTACGAGTACGACCCGAACGGCAACCGCACCAAGTCCACCGAGTTCGACGGGACCCAGACCAAGACGGTCTTCACGTCCTACGACACCGACGACCGGCCGGTGCAGGACTCCGCGACGCAGGGCGGGCCCGCCGCGGCCAGCTACGTCTACGACGACAACGGCAACCTCCAGGAGCACCAGACGGCGGCCGGCACCCGGGTCTACGACTACGGCCTCGACGGGAACCTGCGCACCGCGACGCTCGAGGACGGCAGGATCGTCGGCTACGCCTACGACGAGGGAGGCAACCGCACCGCCCGCACCGTCAACGGCGCCGTCGACGCCACCTGGAAGTGGGACACCTACCGCGATCTTCCGATGCGGATCTCCGAGTCCGACGGGACCGGCGCGGAGGTCCACCGGTGGTGGGACGACCCGGTGAGCACCCTCGGTACCGCGCTCGCCGACACCGGCGCGGGCGCCGACCCCACCTGGCTGCTCGGCGACTTCCAGGGCACCGTCACCGACACCGCCGACGAGACCGCGCTGACCGGCACGGGCGTCTTCGGCCCCTACGGCGAGGAGAAGTCCCTCACCGGCGCCTACCCCGCCGGCAACCCGCTGCGATTCCACGGCCAGTACCGCGACTCGCTCACCGGCCTGTACGACCTGAGGGCCCGCGACTACGACGCGGTCACCGGTGCGTTCACCGGCCCGGACCCGGCGATGGCCGAGCAGAGCGGCCCGTTCGTCCAGGCCTACGCCTACGCGCTCAACCGGCCCACGGCCCTCACCGACCCGTCCGGGCGCAACCCGCTGCTCATCGCGGCGATCCTCCTCGGCCGGGCCGCGGGGCCGCTGCTGCTGCGGTGGGCGGTGCGCGTGGGCGGGCGGGTCCTCATGCGGGCGCTGATCAAGTACTACGGCCGCAAGGCGGTCAACGAGGCGCTGCGGATCATCCGGGAGGAGAGCCGGAACCCCACGGTCGCGGGCCCGAAGCCGGGACCGAACCCCGGCCCGGTCACCGACCCGGGCTCCATCGTCGCCGGGGCGGGGGGCGCCTCCGCCGCCGCGCAGGCCGCGTACCGGGCGCTGCTCAGGAAGATCCGGCGCGATTTCAAACGCCAGGACTGCCCGGACGACAGCGTGTGGGACCAGTCCGCCAAGGACCGGGGCTTCGACATCGAGGACGACCTCGGCGGCAACCTGCCGAACAACTACCCCGTCATCGACAAGTGGGACGCCAAGTCCGGCACGGCCACCAGCATCAAGAGCATCGACACCAGCAGGAAGACCTACCGGAACCTGCGCAACTTCAAGCGGGTCATCGAGAAGTACCTGAACACCGTGCGCAGGTTCCCGCGCAACGGCTACCGGGAGGACTACGGCGGCGTCACCATCCGCGCCGACCAGGTCAAGCGCCGGGTCCTTGCGCTCGCGCTGCCCAAGAAGTGCCGGACCGACTCCACCACCGCGGGCCACCGCAGGGTCGTCGGGGAGTCCTACGCCTACGGCCTCAAGCTCGACCCCAAGGTCAACATGAATGTGTACTACATCCCATGAGAGAGATCGAGATCATCCGCCGCCCCGACGGATACGTGCTCATTCCGCACGGCACGTCGGAGGAGGGGACCATCTACGCGGTGCCGCCGGCTACCAGGCTGGCGGGCGGCGCCGGTGCGAGGGAGGTCGGTGAAGCGGTGCTCGCGGTGCTCGAGGCCGCGGTCGGCGGCCTCCCGGAGCCGGGCCGGTGGGGCGCCGACGCGGCGCTCGCGGGGACGGGCTTCGCCTCTTGGGCGGAGCTGGCCCGGGACGCGCGCAAGGCGATCGTGTGCGAGGAGGAGAACGGATTCGTCCTGCTGGCGATGAAGAGCCTCGGCCGGGGCGCCTGGACCTCCCTGGACTCGGTGCCCCCGCTGGAGGTGCCCGCCACCACCGATCCCGAACGGATCGGCCGCGGCGTCCTCGACGTCCTCGACCTGGCCCGCTGAGCCCAAGGAGACCTCCGATGCGAAGTCCGGCGCTCCTCGCGCTGGCGGCCCTCGCCGCCGTGACCGCGCTGACCGTGTCCGCCTGTGGTGGCGATGATCCCCGCCCCGCCCCGACGCCGGTGGCCGAGGCCCCGTCGGCCCCGCCCCCGCCCACCTACCTCCTGGAGAAGGAACGCGACTTCACCTGGGCCGACACCGCCTACGGCAAGTGCCTCACCGACCACGGCGTCGAGGACCTCCCGGCCCTCGCCGAGCGGCTCGCCCTGGACACCGGGTCTCCCGAGACCGCCGCGGCCCTCACCGCCTGCGCCACCCTGTCCCCGGCGCCGTCACCCTCCTGATCGCCGAGCGCGGCGGAGAGGATCTCCGCCGCGCAGGTCACGGGGGGCCGGGGCGGCCTTCGTCGGTGGGGCCCACCGCGTCCATGAGCCGGTGCATGAAGGCGCGGAAGCGGAGCCGGGCGGGGAGGTCGTCGGCGGTGGTCGGGCCGGGCAGTTCCGCGATGATGCCGCCGCTGACGAATCCGGTGAGGCTCCAGGTGACGACGCTGATCCACATGTCGGGATCGGGCAGCTTCTCGAGTTCGCCGACGACCTCGAAGAGCCGGTGCGCCACCGGGCTGCGGTAGTCCTCCTCCGCCCCGGCGATGTCGGTGGCGTCGGAGAGGCCGCGGTGCTGCCAGATCATCAGTTCGAGCCGGTGGTCCAGGTAGAAGTCGAGGAACAGGTCGAGGACCTTGTGCAGCCCGCCGTCGGTGTGCACGGCGGGTACCTCGTCATAGAGGGCCAGCTGCTCGTCCTGGAACCGCTTGAGGATCGCGTGGTAGGCGCCGCTGCGCCCTCCGGGGACCTCGCCGGGCCGCACCCCCGCCGCGGCCGCGATCATCTCCGTGCTGGTGCCGTCGTACCCGAGGCTCGCGAACAACCTCAGCGCCGCACCCAGCACGGCGCCGCCCCCACCCTCATCAGGCATGCCGCCCGCCTTCCCGAGCAGAAACGATCAGCCCAGCCGACCCCCTCCCCTAGAACGCCCGATTCTCGACGGGCATTTCCGGCCGGGGACCACCGGGTGGGGCTTAGGGTCGGCGAGCATGGGCGACGGGCGTGAGAGTTGCGGGTCTGGGGCGCGGGGAGCGGTTCTCGGCTGGGTGGGTCATCCGGTGACCGTCGGGGCGGTGGTGGGGGAGCTGGCGTCGATCTGCTCGGTGCTGGTGACGGCCGCGTGATCGTCAGCGGCACGCCCACCGTCGCGACGCGGGACGGCGGGGCGACCTGGGAGCTCGTCGAGGAGGTCGGCGAGCGTGACGCCGCGCCGTCGGCGGCGCCGGACCGGCCGGAGCCGCGCCGGGTCGCGAGGTCCGGCGAGTCCGGCGGCGTGTGCGTCGTGTCGGCGCCGGACCGCTGCTACCGGCTCGTCCCGGGCAGGGTCGCCGTGGAGGAGTCCGACGACGGAGCGCGCACCTGGCGCACCGCCTGGGAGATCGCGGGTGGCAGGACGGGTTTCCTGCGCCGCAATGCCGTCGGACGGGGGCTTTCGCCGGAGATCGCCGGGCGGGCGCTGGCCGTCCAAGAGGTCGGCGGGGGCCACGCGGTGATCGTCGCCAACGGCGGTGACGGGATCGCGTTGCGGAGCGTCGACGGCACCTGGCGCAGATCGGGGTTCCCCGAGATCATCGGGAGCGAGGTCGCACCCGTCGGCCAGTGGGACGTCCCCGCACTCGTCTCCCCGGCTTCCGCGACGCCCGCCGCGATTCCCCTGGGTCTCGCGGCGGCCGCGCTCGGTGTGGCGGCGGGGCTGGGCGCGGACCGCAAGTTCGCCTGGGGAGGCGTGATCGCCGCCGTAGGACTCTTCCTCAGCGGGATCTCCCCGGACAGCGGATACAGGTCACCGGAGGTCGAGTTCCTGGTCGCCTTGGCGGCGAGGCCCGTGGCGTTCATCGCCTTGGTCGCCGGGTCGTCGTTCCTCGTGTACGCCGCGCTCTCGGCTCCCGACGGCCGCCGCCTCGCCCAGTGCCTGGCCCTCGCCGTCCTGACGGGCCTCCTCGCCCCCCTGCCCCTGACCGGCTGGACGACGGGGATCATCGACGACCTCAGAACCGCCTCCCTCCTGACGATCGTCCTCACGACCGTCGGCATCGCGGCCTGCTACCTCATCGGACGAAGACCCACCGCACGTCCGGATTCGGAGCGGACCCAACGAACGCCATAGCCGGCCCCGCCCAGGACCGGCACCGAAGCGCCTCGCGCCGCCGGGGCGGCGGGAGCGCTCGGCGGTCCAGGGAGGCGTCTGAGGCGTCGTGCGGGCGGGTCAGGTGGTTCATGGAGATGAATAGTTCATCTTGGTGAAGCTTTGGGTTAGTCTTGGCCGGTGACTGACGCGACTCCCCTGGCGGCCGAGGTGGTCGAGCTCGTGCCCGCGCTGGCGGTGCGGCTGCGGCTGTCGGCGCTGTTCGAGGCGGCGGGCAGCGGGCTGACGCCGAGTCAGCTGCTGTGCGCGCTGCTGGTGGACCAGGCCGAAGGCCGGAAGATGACGACCGGGAGCCTCGCGAAGGAGCTCGCGATGTCCGGGCCGTCCACCACGGCGCTGGTGGACCGGCTGGTGAAGGTGGGCCTGCTCGCGCGGGCGCGGGGCGAGGATCGCCGCGTCGTGTGGGTCAGCCTGACCGAGCGCGGCGCGGGCGCCATGGAACGGCTCCGGCAGGGGCTTCGCGATCGTGTCGTGCATGTGCTGGAGGCCATGGACGCCCCCGCCCGCCGCGCGCTGGTCGAGGCACTCGCCCAGGTGGCGGCGTTCGCCGACCAGGTCGCGCTCCCGCATCCGAGCCCGGCGTGACCGCGCGGCGGCCCAAGCCCGACGGCTGCTCCGGCGACGTCCGGCCGCGGGGCACGGAGCCGGCGCGCCGTGCGCCGAGGGGCGGTGCGCCGGGCGGTCCCGATCAGCGGCCCGCGGCGCGGCAGGGCGCGGACCACACCACGCTCGGGCTCGCCCTGGGCGGTGGCGCGGCGCTCGGCGCGGCGCACGCCGGTGTGCTCCAGGCACTGGAGGAGGCGGGCGTCCGCTTCGACGTGGTCGCGGGGACCAGCGCGGGCGCGATCATCGGCGGCGCGTACGCGGCCGGCTTCGGCGTCGAGCGGATCGCCGAGTTCGTCCAGGGAGCCCGGTTCGCGGACTTCGCCGAGTGGACGGCGCGGGGACGGTGGGGGCTGCTCGACACCGGGGCGCTGGAGCGCAGCCTGCACAACGCGGTGGGCCCGGTCGCCATCGAGGACCTGGCCGTCCGGTTCGGCGCGGTCGCCTTCGACCTGCGGACCAGGACGCCCGTGGTGCTCAGCGACGGCCCTCTCGCGACGGCGCTGCGGGCGTCCAGCGCGGTCCCCGGCCTCTTTCCGCCGGTGGTGCTCGGCGAACGCGTGCTCGTCGACGGGGGAGTGGCCGCGAACCTGCCGGTGGCGGCGGCCGGCGCGCTCGGCGCGGACCGGATCCTCGCGGTGAGCCTCACCGGAGGCTCCCGCCGGATGACCGTTCGGCTCGCGGACCGGGCGCGGGTGCTCGCGTTCGGCGACGGGGGAGCCCCCGCGCTCGGCACCCTGCACCTGCTGTGCCCCGAGACGCGCGGCGCGTCCCGGTGGTCGGCGCGTGATGTCCCGCAGCTCATCGCGGCGGGCCGCGAAGCCGTCGAGGCGGCCTGGGCAGACCTCGAACCGTTCCTCACCTCCCCGGGCCGCCCGGCACCGGCCGCGGCCGACCCGCCCACGAGCGCGAACCGGCCCAGAGGCACCACCGCCCGGCCCTGAGCGGTGCACGGACGAGGCCGAGCCCGGCAGCCGGCCGCCGTGCGGGCCGGGGCCGGACGGGGACGGGCCGGTCAGCGGCAGAGAGGCGCGTAGTCCTCGGCGTCGGGGAGATGGGCGGTCCACTCGGCCGGGGTGAGCGGGCCCAGGGCGCGGCAGGCGGTGGAGGAGGGGGAGCCGGGTGGGGCCAGGGGCCAGCGCCAGGTCCGGTCGGTGGCGACGACGAGTGCGGGACCGGGGGCGAACAGCGCGGCGGCGGGGCCGGGGCCGAGGGGGAGGGGGTCGGTGAGCTCGCGGCGCGCGCGCACGTCCCAGAGACGCACATGGCCGCTGCTCTGGACGATGCCCAGGGTGGCCGAGTCTGCGCTGAAGAAGGCCCCTGCCACGGCATCGGAGGCGGCGGACTTCCCTAGACGGAGGGGAGAGCCGAGCGGGCGGGCGGAGGCGGTGTCCCAAAGGGTGACGGCGCTGTCGTCGGAGGCGTCGGAGACGGCGAGGATGCTTCCGTCAGGGCTCAGGCTCGCGCCGAAGACGTCGTGCGTGTCCGTCACGACAAGGGGGTCGCCCAAGGGGGTTCCGGTGGAGGTGCGCCACCGTGTGACGGTGCCCGCCTCGGCCGTCACGAGGGTGTCGCCGTCCCGGCTGAACTCTGCGGAGCTCAGCGGCCGCTCACCGTGGACCGTCTTCGGGCCGCCTTCCGGCGCTCCCGACGCGGTGTCCCAGACCACCAGCTTCCCGCCCGAGGAGACGAGGGCGAGCGACCGACCCCCGTCAGCGAACGCGAGCGCGGCCGGTCCGGTCGAGAGCGCATCGGCCGGGATCTCCAGGGGCGCGCCGAGCGCGGCCCCGTTCGCAGCCGACCAGCGGGTGATCCGGTCGCCGTCGAGCGCCGCCAGGACGCTCCCGTCGGGGCTGAGCGCCACCGTCACCCCGCTCGTCGCCACCCGGAACGGCCGGGCGAGCGGATCCCCGGAGGCGTCGAAGACCGTGGTGTCGCCCTCTTGGTCGCAGATCGCGAGCACCCGTCCGTCGGCGCTCACCGCCAGATGCGCGGTCCCGCCCAGGACGGTCGGGGCCGCCCACACCCGGAGGACGCCTCCCAGATCGGCGCCGGCGATCGAGCCCCCGTCGGGGGCGAACGCGACGGTCACCACCTCCGACCCGTTCCCGCGCAGCACCCCGCCCGTCTGCAGGCGCCGGGCCACGTCCCACACCCGGACGGTGCCGTCGGCGCCGCCGCTCGCCAGTGCGGTGCCGTCCGGGCCGAAGGCCAGCGCGCGGGCCGCTCCCACGTGCCCGCGCAGCGTGCCGAGAACGCGGTGCGCCGTGGCGTCCCACAGCGTGATGACGCCGTCGTCTCCGCCGATCGCCAGGGTCGCGCCGTCGGGGCTGAAAGCCAGGGCCTGGAAGCGGTCCTTGCTCGCCTGGACGAGGTCGAACGGGGAGCCGAGCGCGCGGCGGGTGTCCACGTCCCAGATCCGTATCCGAGCCGGGCGCGTGTCGCCTCCGCCGTCCGGCGGCGGACCCGCGTACTCGCCGACCGCCAAGCGCCGTCCGTCCCGGCTGAACGCCATCGCCCACGGTTCGGCGGCCACGCGCGACGGCTCGCCCACCCGCCGTCCCGTCGCCACGTCCCACACCTCCACGGCGCCCTTCGCGTCGCCGATCGCCACGCTGCCGTCGGCGCGGAAGGCCACGGCGGCGATGTCGGGTGAACCGGGCTTGAGCCTGCCGCCGACCGGGCTGCGCGTCTTCGCGTCCCAGACCCGGACGGCGCCCGTGTCGTTCTCGCCGCCCTCGCCGGTGGCGAAGCGCGAGCCGTCGGCGGAGAAGACGACGGGCAGCACGCCGCCGCTGAAGTCCGTGAGCGGCTCGCCGAGCGGCCTGCCGGAATCGGGATCCCAGGCCTGGGCGACGCCGTCCAGGCCGCCCGTCACCACCGAGCCGTCCGCGCCGAACGCGACCGCGAGGACCTCGCCGTCTCCCGTGTCCACGGTGAGCCGGGTCGGGGAGGCCGCGGAGGATGCGAGTGAGAAGCGGGCCTCATCGGTGTGCGAGTAGTGCCAGGCGGTGAGCGCCAGGCCGCCCGCGAGGTCGGGGTCGGTCGCCCGCGTCTGGTCCGCCTTTCCGGCCAGCAGCAGCGAGACCGCCTCACGACCGCGCGCGCCTGCTTCGTCCGCCGCGCGGTAGGCGATGGCGCCCGCTCCCGCGAGCAGCATCACGAGGGCGGCCAGGGTCGCGATCGCGGCCATCGACAGACGCTTCCGCCGCTCGGCCGCGCGCGCACGCCCGGCCTCCGAGAGCGCCGACCGCTCCAGGAACTCCGCCGTGACGGCCCCGGACGGATGCCCCGACACGGCCTCCTTCGCCTCGTCGAGACGGGCGCCCCGCAGCAGGCCGTCCGGATCGCGGCCGTACTCGTCCCACTCGCGGGCGCGGGCGTCCAGGCGCTGCCGCGCGAGCAGGGCGGCCCGGTCGGCGTCGAGCCAGCCGCGCAGCCGGGTCCACCAGCGCGGCAGCGACTCGTGCGCGAGCCGGACGGCCCCCTCGTCCGCGGTCACCAGCCGGGCCGTCACCAGGAGGTCGAGCACCGCTGAGGCCGCGCTGTGCTCCGGCGCGTCCGGTGCGGGCAGGAGCCGTGCCCGCGGCACGATGCGCCCGGTGTCCGGGGTGCCGTCTCCGATCCGCACCAGACCGGTCAGCAGCCGCCGGGCGTGCCCGCGCTCGGTCTGGTCGAGGCCGTCCACCAGCGCGTCGGCGGTGCGGGCCAGGGCCCGGGAGACCCCGCCCGTCGCCCGGTAGCCCGCGAGCGTCAGCGTGCCGCGCTCGCGCCGCTCCCAGGTCGCCTTCAGCGCGTGCGACAGCAGCGGCAGGACGCCCGCGTCCGCGGTCCGCCCCGGTGCCTCTCCGAGGTCCTCCAGCAGCAGGTCGGCGAGCCCGGGCTCCAGCGTCAGGCCCGCGCGCCCGGCCGGTCCCTCGATCGCCGCGCGCAGTTCGTCCTCGCGCATCGGCGGGACGACCAGGGGGTGCGCCAGCGCGGGCACCAGTTCCGGATGCGCGGAGCAGTGTCCGAAGAAGTCGGCGCGCAGGCCGAGCACGACCACCGCCGCGGGCCGGTCCCCGCCGCACAGCGCGGCCAGTAGCGCCAGGAGGCGCATCCGCTCCTCTCGCGGGGCGGCGAAGACCCGCTCGAACTGGTCGACGATGACGGCGAGCGGCGGCCCCGGCCGTCCGGCCAACGCGGTCTGGACTGCCGCGGGTTCCACCTCGGACGTCCACGGCGCGAGGGCGTTCAGCAGCGTGCGGACGGGCGACGGTCCCGCGTCGAGGAGGACATGGGCAGGGGCGCCATCGGCGGGCGGACGTCCGCGAAGCAGGAACGGCACGAGTCCCGCCCGCAGCAGCGACGACTTCCCGGCCCCCGACGCGCCCGTGACGAGCAGCGGCTCTGCCTTGCCCGACTGGTCGGCGTACCGGTCGCGCAGCAGCGCCACCAGGTCGTCACGCCCGAAGTAGTCCGCGGCGTCCTGCGGCCGGAACGGGTCGAGGCCGCGGTAGGGGCAGGGCGCGTCCGATGGCGCCGGCGTCGCGGTCTGGACGCCGCGCAGCCGTTCACCGACCTCGCGGTACAGCCGGTCCCACACCTGCCGGTCGGCGAACTCCGGCCGGAGCGTCCGGCCCTTCGCGGCCGCCACCCGCAGGCAGGTGTCCACGAACACCTCGAAGTTGGCGGGCTCGGGCAGCACGGGACGGGTCAGTCCCGTCATGTCGGCGATCGTGCTGCGCTTCAACGCGACGGCGGTCTCACCGGGGCGCCGCGCGGGTGTCCGGGCGCTGGCGATCACCAGCCCCCGCACCGAGAGGCCCGCCTCCTCGCGCAGCTCCCGCAACCGCTCGTTCAGCAGGGTCCGGGGGTCGGTCTCCGCACGCACCGGGGCACTCCCGCGTCGGTTCGGTCCCGCCGGGCGGGAGATCCGTCGAGCCGCTCCCAGGTTAGGCACGGATGATCGCGACAGCGTCACAATCACGACTCTTGCCAGCCTTCCTCGCATAGCTGGCAAAGCACTGCGAAGTGTCCGGAGGCGTCGGACACCCCGCCCGGACGGCCGCGTGCGCACGCTCCCACCTGTGTGAACGGAACGCGATCGGCGGGGTGTCCGGCACCCCCTCGCCGGACACCCCGGCGTGCTCCGACAGTCGGCGGCAGAACACGGCGAACCCGACGAGGAGTCCCGCATGAAGATCAAGAGCATCGTCCTGTCCGTCGCCGCCGGCGTCGTGATCGGCGCGGTCGCCGCACCGCTCCTCGAGGACGGCCCGGCGACCCCTTCCGCTCCCGGTACGAGCAGCACGGACCTGCGTGAATGCCCCGACCTGCGTCGCGGCACCGCGGACCCGGTCGACGGCAAGGACTGCGTCCGGGCGCTCCAAGGCGCCCTGCACGCACTGGGGTACGCCCAGCCCGTCACCGGCGGCTTCCGGGAGACGACCGAACAGAACGTGCTCGCCTTCCAGCGGGCGCAGGGCATCGAGCCGAACAGCGGCGTCGCCGGGCCGAAGACCCGCGCCGCGCTGGCGGACGCGGGCACCGTGCCCGCAGCGATCGGCGAGGCCGACTACTCGCTCGTCACCTGCGGCGGCACGTCCTGCCACCTGTACCTGCGCCGCTCCACCACCAAGACCGTCGCCGACTTCGTCGACGCGCACCCGGCCGCGGTGAGCATCGGGTCCGGACTCCTGACGCAGGGCGCCTGCCGGGTCCTGAAGATGCGCAAGGCCGGGATCGTGTGCGATCTGCTCGCCGGCGGAGGCGCCGATCACCTGCTGGCCCGTCTCGACCGGGCCGCCGAGCGCGGCGCCTGCCTGCACCTGAGGATCGGGTTGCCGTCCGGAGAGGCGCGCCTGGTCTCGGCCACCGCCGAGAACGGTGCCCGCTGCGCCGACTAGGGCCTGCCCGGTGAAGAGGGCGCCGTGGTGTGGCGGGCTTCCGCTCGGCGGCGGCCGTGGTCAGGGGGCCGGTGGGCGCAGGGTGATCAGGCGGGCCTGCCAGAGTCTGTGGAGTTCGGCTCGGAGATCGGCTGTCAGGTCGGCTGCGAAGGCCGACAGCGGGACGGGTTCGGTCACCCGCTTGAGAAGGTCGTACAGCTCGGAAGAGAGGGTCATGCTCGGACCGTCGATGTAGTCCAGGGAGATCTCGTGGACGACGGGGTTCCCGGTCCCCTGCCCCGGTGCCCTGCGTTCGACGAGGCGGGTCGTCGGGCGGAACCGGAGGGCCAGGGTGTCGATGGCGGTGGGGGTGGACCTGCGCCGGATGAGGAAGTCCTCGATGACGACGTAGTCGAGGTCGGTGGTGAGGTAGCAGGTCAGGACGTCGTCGATGTCCTGGACGATGGGTTCGGCGTTGTTGTTGAACGAGGTGTTGAGCAGGACCGGTGTTCCGGTGAGCGCGCCGAATTCGGCCACCAGCCGGTAGTACCTTCCGCCGATCTCCGCGTCCACCACTTGCAGCCGTGCCGTTCCATCGACGTGGGTCACGGCCCCGAGTTCTTCCCTTCGCTCCTCCCGCACGGGCGTCACGAAGGACATGAACTCGTGGTCGGCCGCCGTTTCCGGGATGTCGAAGTAGGTGTGCGCGTCCTCGGCCGTGACGACGGGGGCGAAGGGGCGATAGGACTCCCGGTTCTTGATCATCGAATTGATCCTCGTCTGGTTTCCGGCGGGCCGGGGGTCCGCCAGGATGCTGCGATGACCCAGTGCCCTCGGGCCGAATTCGGATCGGCCCTGGGCCCATCCGAGAACGGCGCCGTCGGCGAGCAGCCGGGCCGCGCGGGCGACGACGTCGTCGCATCGCTCGACGTCGACGCAGCCGCCCCACGCCTCGAGCCTGCGCTCGATCTCGTCGGGCGTGCCCAGGGCGGGGCCGAAGTCGGCGGTGCGCAGCCGCCGCTTCGGCAGCGGGGCCCCGGTCAGCGTCTGCTCCGCGAAGAGCGCCGCGCCCTCGGCCGACCCGGCGTCATGAGAGGCGGGGTGGACGTAGACCTCGTCGAACAGCCCGGACCGGAGGATCCGGCCGTTGAGACTCGAGTTGTGGGCCACGCCGCCGCTGAGGACCGCCGCGCGCACCCCTGTCGCGTCCGCCCAGTGCCGCAGCACGTGCAGGACGATGGTCTCCAGCGTCTCCTGGAGCCCGGCCGCCAGGTCCATGTGGGCCTGGGTGATCGGCTCTCCGCTGCGCCTGGGCGGCACGCCTTGGGCGAGGAGCACCGGTGCCAGCGCGCCCTGGCCGGGGCCGCTGGGCCGGAGGTCGTAGTCGCCTTCGGCGCCCAGCGTGTACAGCGAGGCGAAGACCTCGCGGTAGACCTCGGGCCGGCCGTAGGGGGCGAGCCCCATGACCTTGTACTCGTCGCCGAAGCCATAGCCGAGCTGCATGGTGCCGAACAGGTACAGATACCCCAGCGACTTGGACGACGGGTACGTGGCCAGGGACTTCAGCCGGCCGTCCTTGCCGAAGTAGACGGTGATGCACTCTTCCTCACCCTGGCCGTCCACGACGACGACGAGGGCCTCGGCCAGGCCGGAGCGGGCATAGGCGGACATGCCATGGGTGGCGTGGTGCGGCGCGAAGTGCAGCCTTTCGCGGGAGAGCCTTTCGCCGTACTCCGCCTCGAACCATCCGCCGATCAGCTGCCGCGCATAGACCGCGGGAACCTGCGGGTTCTGGAGGTAGAGGTGGTTCAGCGAGTCGTCGACGAACTCCTCGGTGAAGTAGTAGCCGACCGCGTCGACTTCCGCGATCGAACGGCCGGCCGTCTCCAGGCAGGCGCGAATGGCGTGCGCCGGAAACTTCGTCGTCTTCTTGATCCGGTTGAACCGCTCCTCCTCCACGGCCGCCAGGAGGACGCCGTCCTCGATCAGGCAGGCCGCGGAGTCGTGGAACTCACCCCAGTGGAGCCCGGGAACGAGATCGCTGTCTTCCGGCGAGAAATTTCCGCTGAGACCGAGCGTCAGCATGGCTTCACCTCTTCGATCGTGAGCACACGGCGCCGGTGCTCGGGGGCGAGCCGGTCGTAGGCGCCCGGCGCCCACGCCAGCATGAGCAGGCCCATGGGCCGGGCCATCAGCTCGGCGGCCTGCCAGCGCTGCTGCAGGGGCAGCTCCCGGTACAGGTCGACGACCTGAGCGTCGTCGTTGTGGTCGCCGACGTCGAAGCCGGGGAGGTCATCGAGCCCGTCCAGCTCGAAGGACGCGAGCGTGCCGTCGGCGAGGGACAGCCCGGCGAGCTGCACGTGCCGGAAACCGCCCTGCCGCAGCAGCTCGATCATCTCCGCCAGCCGGTAGCCGCGCGCGTACGGGGTCAGGAGCGCGTCGGCGAGGATGGAGTCGTACGCGGCGGACGAGAGGTCGCCGAAGTCATGCCGCTCGTCGCCGTACCAGTTCTCGTTGAGGTTCGGGCAGACCCGCTTGGCGAGGTCGAGCCGCCGGTCGTGGGGCACCTCGCGGCCCAGCGTCAGGACGAGTTCTCTGGTGAGCTGCTCGTTGAGCGTGCCGATGGTGCCGTAGAGCCACAGGATCAGCAGCCCGGTGTCCGCGAGCGCCGACCGCAGGTTGGCCAGGGCCGGGAGCGGGTCGGGGATGTGGTGGAGC
The DNA here is from genome assembly GCF_003751225.1 of Actinocorallia herbida. Classification (NCBI taxonomy): domain Bacteria; kingdom Bacillati; phylum Actinomycetota; class Actinomycetes; order Streptosporangiales; family Thermomonosporaceae; genus Actinocorallia; species Actinocorallia herbida. Next base: position 4,748,325 of record NZ_RJKE01000001.1, on the reverse strand, counting down.
ACCCCGCAGCACCAGATGAGGTCGAACGGCCCGTCGAGGGGGACCGTGCTGAGATCGCCCTGCCTGACCGTGGCGTTCGTGAGGCCCGTCTCGGCGAGGTACCGGCGGGCGAGGTCGAGCGGTCCGGGCGCGAGGTCGATCCCGGTGATCTTCGCGTCGGGGAACTCCGCGGCGAGGCCCAGGAGCCGGTTCCCCGTGCCGCATCCCGCGTCGAGGATCCGCCCGCCCGACAGGTCGAGCCCATGGAACCCGACGAGCCCTTTGACCGCCTCCATGCCGCTCGCCGGGCGGGCGGAGTCCGGGAGCGGAAAGGGGAACCTCGTGTAGTGCTCGGCCACCTCGGACGCGACATCTCGCAGGGTCATCCGGCTCTCCTCCAGTCGCCACGGGGCTCGCCCGGCGGGCGTCTGCCCTCTCCGGCGGGATGGGGATACCGATACCGGCCCACTCGCACCTTCCGGCAGCGCATCCGCTCGCTTTTGTCATTTCTTGGAAATGCCGTGCGACCTGGAGGTGCGGTGCGGCGCGCCGAGCCCCGCGGCCCCACGGATCCGTTCCTACGCTGATCGTGATCATGGGAGTCGGCGTCGGCCTTCTGGAGGGGTTTCTGATGAGCGGTGGCACAGTGCTGGAGCGGTTCGGGCTCGTGGGGAAGGCGGCGCTCGTCACGGGCGCCTCGCGGGGCATCGGGCGGGCCGTCGCGGTGGCGTTCGCCGAGGCGGGGGCCGACGTGGCGCTCGCCGCGCGGGACCTGGACGCGCTCAAGCGGGTGGCCGGGGAGATCGAGGGCCTCGGCCGGAGCGCCGTCGTGGTCGGCTGCGACGTGTCCGACAGCGTGCAGATCGAGGCGATGGTGGAGACCGCGGTGGACGCCCTGGGCGGCCTCGACGTGCTGGTCAACAACGCGGGCGTCATGCGCTGCGTCGGGCCGTTCACCCAGCTGGACGAGGACGACTGGGCGGCCACGATGGGGGTGAACGTCGGCGGCGCGGTCGCGGCCTGCCGGGCCGCCGCGCCGCACCTGCGGGCCAAGGGCGCGGGATCGGTCGTCAACATCGCCTCGATCATGGGCCTGGGGGGCATGCCGTTCGCGGCGAGTTACGCGGTCAGCAAGGCCGCGCTGATCTCCCTCTCCCAGGCGCTGGCGATCGAGTGGGCGCCGCACGGCGTGCGGGTCAACGCGCTGGCCCCCGGGTGGACGCACACCGCCAAGACGCACGCGGTCAGCAGCGACCCCGCGGGCTTCGACCTCGCGGTGGCGTCCGTCCCCGCGGGCCGCTGGGCCGACCCGGACGACATCGCGGGAGCCGCGGTCTTCCTGGCCTCCGACGCCTCCTCCTACGTCACCGGGCAGTGCCTCGCGGTGGACGGCGGATGGAGCGTCGATCTCGCCGGTCCCGGCCTCCGCGCGATGCTCGCCTCGCTCGGCGGCCGCACACCGGTCGGCGACGCCTGACGCCGCGGGGCGCGACCGGAGCGGAAACGGGCGCGCCTCATGCCTGTGTTTGACCGCCCAGATGATCTTGATGTGGTGCAGTCGAGTCCGGCATACGGACGAGGAGGCGGCGTGACGCATCAGGAAGTGCTCGAAGGCAGGCCGGAAAGCCGGGAGGACAGGAGCGGCGTGGCGGTACTGCCGGTACCGGGCAGATTGACGACCGCGGAACTGGAGCTCGCCGCGCGCGGTCCGGTGCGCGTGGCGATCGCCGACGACGCGGCCGGGGGCGTGGCCGCGGGGCACGCCTTCATGCTGGCGTGCGTCGAGCGGGGGCAGGACATCTACGGGGTGACGACGGGGTTCGGCAACCTGGTCGGTTTCGCCGGACGCGCCACGGCGCACGAGCAGAGCGAGGGCTTTCTCGACTTCCTGACCGCGGGGCACGGCCCGGACCTCCCGCCGGAGGTCATGCGGGCGACCCTCCTGGCCCGCGTGTGGTCGCTCGCCAAGGGGCGTTCCGCGGTGTCCCCGTCCGCGCTGCGGACGCTCACCGCCGTCCTGGAGACCTCGTTCGCCCCGGCCGTGCCCCGGATGGGCTCGGTCGGGGCGAGCGGCGACCTCATCCCGCTCGCCTACGCGGTGCGCGCGATGCAGGGACAGGGCCACGCCTACGTGGACGGCGCGCGCATGCCCGCCGCCGAGGCGCTGGACCGCTGCGGGCTCAGCCCGCTGCACCTGGCCGGCCGTGACGCGGTGGCGCTGGTCAACGGGACCTCCGTGACGGCCGCCGCGGCGGGCCTCGCCCTGGCGAGCCTGGCCCGCTCGGTGAACACCGCGGTCACCCTCACCGCGCTGCTGGCCGACCTGCTCGGCAGCGACCCGGGCTTCGCCGCGGCGCCCACCCTCGCGGCGTTCGGCCACCCGCAGGGCGAGGACGTCGCCGCGGGGCTGCGCGCCCTGCTGAAGGGGACCGTGCCGACCGGCACACGCCCGCTCCAGGAGCCGTACAGCATCCGGTGCAGCCCGCAGCTCATCGGCGCCTCGGCGAGCGCGCTGCACTACGCCGCGACGGTCATCGGCGACGACCTCAACGGGATCAACGACAACCCGCTGTTCTTCGCCGAGGACGAGGTCGTCACGCACGGCGGCAACTTCTTCAGCCAGCCGGTGGCCTTCGCCGCGGACACGATGTCCACGGTCGCCGCCCAGCTCGCCAACCTCGCGGAACGTCAGCTCGACCTGCTCACCGACACCCACCGCAACAGCGGTCTGCCGCCGATGCTGGCGACGGAGCCGGGTCGTCAGCACGGGGTGGTCGGCATGCAGATCTCGGCGACCGCGACGGTCGCGGCCATGCGCCGCGCGGCGGTGCCCGTCTCCAACCAGAGCCTGCCCACCAACGGGCACAACCAGGACGTGGTGCCGCTCGGGACCCAGGCGGCCCTCACCGCGCTGGACCAGGCGGGGCAGCTGCGCTGGGTGCAGGGCGCGCTCGGGGTCGCGCTGCGGCAGGCCGGATATCTCAGCCCGCGCGGGGTCACCGCGCCCGCGTGCGCGGCGGTGCTGCACGAGCTGAGCGCGGCGGTCACGCCGATCGACCCGGACCGGCCGCTCGACGCCGATGTCCGGAGGGCCGGGGACCTGCTCGACAGGCTCGCCGCGGCGCGGGCGCCCTGGCGCGGCGCGCCGTGCGCCGTGCCATCAGGTGCTTGAGAATTACAGCGCACGGTTGTTACATGATCACTGTCCGTGGTCGGCGTCCGACCGGCCAACGTCGATCGGCCTCTACGGAGGCCGCGAGGGAGATCCACACCCCATGAACGACACCCAGCGCCAGCGGTTCGACCGCATCTTCGACTTCCTGGACACCGACGGCTCCGGCGCCATCGGGCGGGAGGACTTCGAGGCCCTGGCGCAGCACATCCTCGCCGCCACCGGCACGGCCCCGAACTCGCCGAAGGCCCGGGCTCTGCACGACGCCTACCGCAAGGGCTGGGAGGCCCTCAGCGACGCGGCCGACCTCGACGGCGACGGGCGGGTGACCCGCCAGGAGTTCCTCTCCCGGATCGCCGACCCCGACGAAGGCGAGCACTCGGTCCGCAGGGCCATCGACGTCGTGGGCCAGGCGGAGTTCCAGGCGATCGACGCCGACGACGACGGCACCATCTCCCACGATGAGCTCCAGCGCGTGCTGGTCGTCCGGGGCGCGTCCGGGCAGCAGGCGGCGACGGCCTTCCACGGCCTGGACACCGACGGCGACGGCTACATCTCGCTGAACGAGTACCGCCGCGCCTGGGAGAGCTTCTACCGGGCCGACGCGCAGGACACGCACGGCGAGAGCCTCCAGGCGATCTTCGCCTGATCCCGCACGGGGCATGGCGCGGACCGCGTGCCGCACGGCCGATCCGCGCCATGCCCGCCGCACGGGTGCCACGGCACGCGACCACCGAGCAGAGGACCCGCATGACCGCCACAGTTCAGCCCACCCTCCCGGACTCCTTCGTGCGGGGACCCGCGGCAGGGCACTTCTCGTCCTACGTCGTCGCGGTCGCGCTCTCCGCGGCCCACGAACTCGGGATCCTCGACCGCCTCGCCGCCGACGGCTCCTACCGCCTCGACGCCGACCGGGAACTCGATCCGGTGGTGGTCGAGCGCCTGCTGAACGGCCTCGTCTGGGGTGACGTCGTGCGACTTGAGGACGGGGTCGCCTTCCCGGGTCCCGGCTTCGCCGACGCGTACGCGGCCCGCGGCTACTTCTACTGGATGGTGCGCGGCTGCGGCGCCCTGTTCAGCGAGGCGCCCCGGGTGGCCCGGCACACAGAGCGCGACGGCGTCTTCTACCGCCGCGACATGCGGGCGGTCGCGGTCGGCTCGCATCTGATCGGCGACACCGCGGTCGAGGGCCTGTACGACGCGTTGCTGGCCGAGCGGGCCTTCGGCACCCTGGCCGACCTGGGCTGCGGGTCCGGCCGGCGGCTGATGCGCGTCGCCGAGCACCGTCCGGGCGTCCGGGGGATCGGGGTGGACATCGCGCCCGCCGCGGTCGAGCTCGCCGGGAGGTCCATCGCGGACGCGGGGCTGGCCGACCGGATCACGGTCTGCCGGGCCGACGTCCTCGATCTGCCCGCGATCCCCGGCGGCGCGGACGTCGACGTGATCACCTGCTCGTTCATGGGGCACGACTTCTGGCCCTACGACCGATGCGTCCGGACCCTGCGCGGGCTGCGCGGGGCATTCCCCAACGCGGGCCGCTTCCTGCTGTGCGACGTCGCGCGCACCACCCGGACGCCCGGCCCGGACACCCCCATCTTCACGCTCGGATTCGAGCTGGTCCACGCCCTGATGGGCGTCTACCTCCCGACCAGGGACGAATGGCTCGGCGCGTTCGCCGCGTCCGGCTGGCGCTGTGTCGCCGCCCACGACGTGACCGCCCCTCCCGGCGGCGTGATGTTCGAGCTCGAACCCGCCGCCGACCATGCCTGATCCCGTCGCGGCGGCGCACGACCGGCGGCCGGTCGCGGTCCTCGGCCTCGGCCTGATGGGGTCCGCGCTGGCCAGGGCGTTCATCAGGCGCGGCCACCCGACCACCGTCTGGAACCGCTCGCGCGAGAAGGCCGGCCCGCTCGTCGCGCTGGGCGCCCGGCCGGCCGGCACGCCCGCCGAGGCGTTCTCGGCGGCCGGCCTCGCGGTGGTCTGCCTCAGCGGCAACGACGCGGTGCTGCGGACCTGCGAGCCCGCGGGCGACGCGCTCGCCGGCCGGACCCTGGTGAACCTCACCTCCGGCACGTCGAGCGAAGCCCGCGGTCTCGCCGCCTGGGCGGCCGGCCGGGGCGCGGACTACCTCGACGGGGTGCTCCTGACGACCCCGGACGCCGTCGGCGCGCCCGACACCGCGGTGCTCTACGCGGGGCGGCGCGAGGTGTTCGACGCGCACCGCCCGACGCTGCGCGCGCTCGGCGGCGGCCTCACCCGCCTCGGTGACGACCCGGGACTCGCCGCGCTGTACGACCTCGCCCTTCTGGACATGCTGTGGGCGAGCCTGAACGGGTTCCTGCACGCGGCGGCGCTCGTCGCCACCGAGCACGTCAAGGCGGGGGAGTTCGCACCGTTCGCCGATCTGCTCTTCGCCGGCCTGCCCTCTTTCGTCGCCCGCTACGCGCGGCAGATAGACGAGGGCGCCTACGCGGCCGAGGACTCGACGCTGGAGACGCACCTCCCGGCGGCCGGGCATCTCCTCGCCGAGAGCCTGGCCAGAGGGGTGGACGCGGACCCGCCCAGGCGGCTCAGGGCGGTCATCGAGAAGGCGGTCGCCGAGGGCCACGGCCAGGACGGCTACGCGCGCGTCATCGAGCAGTTCAGGAAGGCTCCGGTGCCGCTGGAGCCCAGCGCCGGGTGAAGACCGGGACCGGAGGCGAGATTCCCGTGGCCGACGAGGAACGACTGCGCCGCTACCTCAAGCGGGCCGTGGCGGACGCGGTGGAGAGCCGGCGCGGCCTGCGCGAACTTCAGGACCTGACGCGCGCGCCGATCGCGATCGTCGCGATGTCCTGCCGCTACCCCGGCGACGTGGCCTCGCCGGAGGACCTGTGGCGCCTGGTGGCCGACGGCGTGGACGCGGTGTCGCCCTTCCCCGGCGATCGCGGCTGGCCGCCGCCTGCGGACCTCTACGACGCCGACGCCGACGCGCCGGGCAGGTCCTATGTCCGGCACGGCGGCTTCCTGCGCGGCGCCGACCTGTTCGACCCGGGCTTCTTCGGCATGTCGCCGCGTGAGGCGCTGGCCACCGACCCCCAGCAGCGGCTCCTGCTGGAGACCGCGTGGGAGGCGTTCGAACGGGGCCGGATCGTCCCCGGCTCCCTGCGGGGCAGCCTGACCGGCGTCTACGTCGGGACGATGTACAGCGACTACGGAGCGCGCCCGTTCCTGCCCGCGCGCGGATTCGAGGGCCACCTGTTCAGCGGCAGCGCGGGCAGCGTCGCCTCGGGAAGGCTCGCCTACACCTTCGGGCTGGAGGGCCCGGCCGTCACCGTCGACACCGCGTGCTCGTCCTCCCTCGTAGCCCTCCACCTCGCGGTGACCGCGCTGCGCCGCGGCGAGTGCGACCTCGCGCTCGCCGGCGGCGTGACGGTGATGTCCACGCCCCGGGCGTTCGTGGAGTTCTCGCGGCTCCGCGGCCTCGCCGCCGACGGACGGTGCAAGCCCTTCGCCGCGGCCGCCGACGGCACCGGCTGGGCCGAAGGGGCGGGGCTGCTCCTGCTGCAACGACTGTCGGACGCGCGCCGCGACGGCCGTCAGGTCCTCGCCGTCATCCGGGGCAGCGCGGTCAACCAGGACGGCGCGTCCAACGGGCTCAGCGCGCCCAGCGGCCCGGCGCAGGAGAAGGTGATCCGCCGGGCGCTGGCCGATGCCGGGCTGGAGACCGCGGACGTGGACGTGGTCGAGGCGCACGGCACGGGGACGCCGCTGGGCGATCCGATCGAGGCGCGCGCGTTGCTGGCGACGTACGGGGCCGGGCGTGCGGTGGATCGGCCGTTGTGGCTGGGGTCGCTCAAGTCGAACATCGGTCATGCCGCGGCTGCGGCGGGGGTGGGCGGGGTGATCAAGATGGTGCAGGCGTTGCGGCACGGCGTCCTGCCCCGCACCCTGCACGCCGAGGAGCCCACGCCCCGGATCGACTGGGCCGGCGGTCCCCTGTCCCTGCTCGTGCGCGCGCGGGACTGGCCGCGGGCGGACCGCCCCCGCCGCGCCGCGGTCTCCGCGTTCGGCTTCAGCGGCACCAACGCGCACGTCGTCCTGGAGGAGGCGGAGCGCTCCGACGTGCCCGCGCCGCGACCCGCGGAGGGCTCGTTCCCGGTGCCGTGCGTGCTGTCGGCGAAGTCGCCGGGCGCGCTGCGCGAGCAGGCGCGCCGGATGGGGGCGCTGCTCGCCGGGGATCCGGCCGTGGGCCATGTGGACGCGGCGTTCTCGTCGGCGACGACGCGGGCGGCGTTGGCGCATCGGGCCGTGGTGGTGGCGGGGGATCGGGCGGAGCTGATCCAGGGGCTTTCGGAGATCGCCGAGGGCGCTCCGGGGCCGTTGCCGGGGGAGCGGCAGGACGGGCGTCTGGCCTTCATGTTCACCGGTGGTGGTGCGCAGCGGGTGGGGATGGCGGGGGAGTTGTGTGCGGTGTTCCCGGTGTTCGCGGAGGCTTTCGATGAGGTGTGCGCGGCGCTGGATGAGTATTTGCCGCGTGTGTTGCGGGAGGTGATCGAGTCCGGGGACGGCCTGGATCGGATCGACTTCACGTTGGCGTCCACGTTCGCGGTGGAGGTGGCTTTGTACCGCCTTCTGGAGCACTGGGGCGTGCGTCCGGACTTCCTGGTCGGCCACTCATTGGGCGAGATCACCGCCGCCCACGTCGCCGGGGTGTTCTCCCTCGCCGACGCGGCGACCCTCGTCACGACCCGGGGCCGGCTGATGCTCGCGCTGTCCGACGGCGGGGCGATGATCGCCGTCCGGGCCTCGGTGGAAGAGGTGCGCCCGACGCTGGACACGGCGGGACGGGCGGTGATCGCCGTGGTCAACGGCCCGCGCGACCTGGTCGTCTCGGGGGACGAGGACGCGGTGCTCGCCGTGGCCGCCCGTTGGGCGCAGCGCGGCGGCTTCACCAAGCGGCTGCCGATCGGCTGCGCCTCGCACTCGCCCCGGATGGACCCGATGATCGGGGAGTTCCGCGCGGCCATCGACGGCCTCGCGCCGCGCCCGCCGCGCGTCCCGATCGTGTCGACGGTGACCGGTGAGATCGAACCCGACGACCGGTGGGCCTCCGCGGACCACTGGGCCGAGCAGGTCCGCCGTCCGGTCCGCTTCCTGGACGCCGTGCGGACCCTGGAGTCGCTGGGCGCGACGACGCTGCTGGAGATCGGGCCGGACGACGTGCTGGCCTCGATGGCCGAGACCTGTACCGAGGACGCCCTCGCGATCCCGGTCCTGCGCCATGGGGAACCCGAGGCCCGCGCGCTGATGGCGGCGCTCGGCACCCTGCACACGCGCGGTGTGCGCGCCGACTGGGACCGCCTCTTCGCCGGGACCGGGGCCCGCCCCGTCGACCTGCCGACCTACCCGTTCCAGCGCGAGCGCCACTGGCTGCACCCGGCCGCGCGCCCGGCCGCGCCCGGCGCGCACCGGTTCCTGGGCCCCGCCGTCGCCCTGGCCGACCGCGACGAGGTCGTCTTCGCCGGGGCGCTCTCCCTGCGGTCCGCGCCCTGGCTCGCCGACCACCTCGGATTCGGGGTCCCGGTCCTGCCGGGCTCCGTGCTGCTCGACCTCGCGCTGTGGGCGGGCGGTGAGGCGGGCTGCCCGGTCGTGGAACACCTGACCGTCCAGGTCCCGCTCACCCTCCCGGAAGACGGCGAGGTGCCCCTCCAGGTCCTGATCGGCGCGCCGGACGGGACCGGTGGCCGCCCCGTCACCGTGCACGCGCGGCCCGACGGCGGCGCGGGCCCGTGGACGGCGCTCGCCACGGGGCTGCTGCGCGCCGAGGACGCCACTTACTTCCCCGCCCCCGCGGAGAGCGCCGACGCCCTGGAGATCCTGCTCCCCGAGGAGCACGCGGCGGAGGCCGGGGACTTCGCCCTGCACCCGCTGCTGCCGGTGCCGCCCGAGACCGCCGACGCGGGGAACCCGCGCCTCGCCGCAGGCTGGCGCGGCGCTCGCCCGCACGGCGCCTGCGGCCGGGCGGTGCGGGCCCTGCTCACCCCGGTCGGCGGGGGCGCGGTGGCCGCGCTGCTGACGGACCGGGACGGCGCGCCGGTCGCGTCGATCGAGTCGATCGCCGTCCGCGACCTCGCCCGTGCCTCCCTCCTCGGCACGTCCCGCCCGCACGCGCTGCACCGCCTCACCTGGACCGACCGGGCCCTGGTGAGCCCCGGGCGTCCCGTCGTCTGGGCGATGCTCGGCCCTTGCCCGCACCCCGAACCCGGCGTCCCGGGGTACGACGGTCTCGCCGCCCTGCGCCGGGCCGTCGCGTCCGGCGCCCCGGTGGACGCGGTCCTGGCGCACCAGGGACCCGCCGAAGGCGCCGATCCCGTCGCAGGGGCGCACGAGGCGGCCGGACGGTGCCTGTCCCTGGTGCGGGAATGGCTGGCCGACGGCACGGGGTCCACCGCCCCGCTCGTGATCGTCACCAGGGGCGCGGTGGCCGCCACGGAGGCCGACGCGCCCGACCCGGGAGCGGCGGCCCTGTGGGGCCTGGTCCGGTCGGCCCAGGCCGAGTACCCCGGGCGGATAGTGCTGGTCGACGCCGACACCGAGCAGGTCGGACCGGACGCGCTGTCCCCGCTCCTCGGCGCGGACGAACCCCAGGCCGCCCTGCGCGCCGGCCGGATCCTCCTTCCCCGGCTGACCCGTGTCTCCGTCGCGGACGGTGGAACGCCCCCGGGCTGGGCGCCGCACGGCACGGTGCTGATCACCGGGGGCACCGGCGCGCTGGGCTCGGCGGTCGCCCGCCACCTGGCCGCGTCCCACGGGGTCACCCGCCTCCTCCTGGTCGGCCGCGGCGGCGAGGACGCCCCCGGCGCCGCACGGCTGCGCGCCGACCTCGCGGAACTCGGCGCGACGGCGAGGATCGCCGCGTGCGACGTCGCGGACCGGCGGGCGCTCGCCGCGCTGCTCGCCGAGGTGCCCGCCGCCCATCCGCTCACCGCGATCGTGCACACCGCGGGCGAGGCCGACGACCGCCCGCTCGCGGCGATGACCCCCGACCTCCTGACGACCGCGCTGCGCCCCAAGGCCGACGCGGCCCGGCACCTGCACGACCTCACCCGCGACGCCGACCTGCGGGCCTTCGTGCTGTTCTCCTCCGTCACCGGGATCGTCGGCGGGCCCGGCCAGGCCGGCCACGCGGCGGCGAACGCCTTCCTCGACGGGCTGGCACTGCACCGCCGGGCCCGGGGCCTGCCCGCGACGTCCCTGGCCTGGGGGCGCTGGGACGTCGAGGGAGGCATCGACGCGGGGGAGTCCCCCGCCGGGTTCCTGCCCGTCGCGGTCGCCGAAGGGCTCGAACTGCTCGACGCGGCGCTGGCCGCGGACCGGCCCGCCCTGGTCGTCGCCCCGCTCGACCTGTCGGCGGTCCGGGCCGATCCGCCGCCGCTGTTCCAGGACCTCGTTCCGGCGACGGACGCCCGTGCGGTCCCGGCGCGCGCGTCCCGATGGCTCGCGGAGGTGACCGACGCCGCGATGACCGACGCGGAACGCGGGCGGCGCGTGCTCGACCTCGTCCGCGCGGAGGCGGCCGCCGTGCTAGGGCTGCGCGAACCCGCCGCGGTCGACGTGCGGCTGCGGTTCCGGGACCTGGGGTTCGACTCCCTGACCGCGGTCGCCCTGCGCAACCGGCTGGGCGCGGCCTGCGCCGTCCGGCTCCCGGTGACCGCGGTCTTCGACCACCCAACGCCCGCCGCCCTCGCCGACTTCCTCCGCACCCGGATCGCGCCCCGCGAGGCACCGACCTCGCCCGCGCTCGCCGCGCTGGACCGCCTGGAGGAGGCCCTGGCCTCGGCGTCCGGGGCGGACGGCCCCGCCGTCGCCGACCGGCTGCGGACCCTGCTCCACCGATGGTCGGCGAGCGAGGCCGCGCCCGGTTCCGACGATCCCTCCCACGACCTCGCCTCGGCCTCGGCCGACGAACTGCTGGCCCTCATCGACCGCGAACTCGGCAGCGCGGCGCCCTAGCGCCCGCACCGCACCCAGAAGGAGACGAGGCACCGACGTGGCCGACGACGAGAAGCTGACCGAGTACCTGCGGTCGGTCACGACGGAACTGCGCAAGGCACGCGGCAGGATCGCCGACCTCGAACGGCCCGAGCCCATCGCCGTCGTCGGCATGGCGTGCCGCTACCCGGGCGGGGTCGCCTCGGCCGACGACCTGTGGCGGCTCGTCGCCGAAGGCCGCGACGCCGTCACCGGGTTCCCGGCCGACCGCGGCTGGGACCTCGACGCGCTCTACAGCGCGGACCCGGACGCCCCCGGCACGTCCTACACCCGTGAAGGCGGCTTCATCGAGCACGCGACGGAGTTCGACGCGGCGTTCTTCGGCATCTCGCCGCGCGAGGCGCTCGCGATGGACCCGCAGCAGCGGGTGCTGCTGGAGACCGCCTGGGAGGCCGTCGAGCACGCGCGGATCGACCCGGCCGCGTTGCGGGGCACGGCGGTGGGCGTCTTCGTCGGCGCGGTGGAGCAGTCCTACCTGGGGCTGCACGGACCCGCCGAGCTCGAAGGCCATCTGATGACGGGCAAGTTCGGCAGCGTCGCGTCCGGCCGTGTCTCCTACTCCTTCGGCTTCGAGGGCCCGGCGATCACCGTGGACACGGCGTGCTCGTCCTCGCTGGTCGCGGTGCACCTCGCGGCGCGGTCCCTGCGCGCGGGGGAGTCGTCGCTCGCGCTGGCAGGCGGCGTGACCGTCATGGGATCGCCGGGCGGGTTCGTCGACTTCGCCAGGCAGCGCGGGCTCGCCGCGGACGGCAGATGCAAGTCCTTCGCCGCGGCCGCCGACGGCACGAGCTGGGCCGAGGGCGCGGGCCTGCTCGTGCTCCAGCGGCTGTCGGACGCGCGCCGCGACGGGCGCCGCGTCCTCGCGCTCCTGCGCGCGTCCGCGCTGGGCCAGGACGGCGCGTCCAACGGGCTCGCCGCGCCGCACGGGCCCGCACAGGAGCGGGTGATCCGCCGCGCGCTGGCCGATGCCGGGCTGGAGGCCGCCGATGTGGACGCGGTCGAGGCACACGGCACCGGCACCCGCCTCGGCGATCCGATCGAGGCGGCGGCACTGCTGGCGACGTACGGGGCCGGGCGTGCGGTGGATCGGCCGTTGTGGCTGGGGTCGCTCAAGTCGAACATCGGTCATGCCGCGGCTGCGGCGGGGGTGGGCGGGGTGATCAAGATGGTGCAGGCGCTGCGGCACGGCGTCCTGCCCCGCACCCTGCACGTCGACAGGGCGACGCCGCTCGTCGACTGGGCGGAGGGCGGCGTCGCGCTCCTCACCGAGCGGCGGGCCTGGCCGGAGACGGGCCGCCCGCGCCGGGCCGCGGTGTCGGCGTTCGGGGTGAGCGGCACGAACGCGCACGTGATCCTGGAAGAGGTGCCAGAGCCCGAGGCCGAGCCCGGTTCCGCGGTGCCGTTCCCGGTGCCGTGCGTGCTGTCGGCGAAGTCGCCCGGGGCCTTGCGCGAGCAGGCGCGCCGGTTGGCGGGGCTGCTCGCGGGGGATGCGGGGGTGGGTCATGTGGACGCGGCGTTCTCGTCGGCGACGACGCGGGCGGCGTTGGCGCATCGGGCCGTGGTGGTGGCGGGGGATCGGGCGGAGCTGATCCGGGGGCTCGCGGAGATCGCGGACGAGGCTTCGGACGCGCTGCTCGGGCGGGAGCAGGACGGGCGTCTGGCCTTCATGTTCACCGGTGGTGGTGCGCAGCGGGTGGGGATGGCGGGGGAGTTGTGTGCGGTGTTCCCGGTGTTCAGGGAGGCTTTCGATGAGGTGTGCGCGGCGCTGGATGAGTATTTGCCGCGTGTGTTGCGGGAGGTGATCGAGTCCGGGGACGGCCTGGATCGGATCGACTTCACGTTGGCGTCCACGTTCGCGGTGGAGGTGGCTTTGTACCGCCTTCTGGAGCACTGGGGCGTGCGTCCGGACTTCCTGGTCGGCCACTCGCTGGGCGAGATCACCGCCGCCCACGTCGCGGGCGTCCTGTCCCTGCCGGACGCGGCCGCGCTGGTGACCGCACGGGGACGGCTGATGCTTTCCGTGTCCGGTGGCGGCGCGATGATCGCCGTCAAGGCGGGCGAGGACGAGGTGCGCGCGACGCTGGACGCCGCGGGCCGGGCCGTCATCGCCGCCGTCAACGGGCCCCGCGATGTCGTGGTCTCCGGCGACGAGGACGCGGTGCTCGCCGTGGCCGCCCACTGGGCGGGCCGGGGCCGCCGGGTGAAGCGGCTGCCGATCGGCTGCGCCTCGCACTCACCGCGGATGGACCCGATGATCGGCGAGTTCCGGTCGGTCCTCGGCGGCCTCGCCTTCCACGAACCGAGCGTCCCCGTCGTGTCAACGGTGACCGGGGGCGTCGAGTCCGGCCGGTGGACCTCCCCGGACTACTGGGCCGAGCAGGTGCGGCGTCCGGTCCGTTTCCTGGACGCCGTGCGGACCCTGGAGTCGCTGGGCGTGACGACGCTGGCGGAGGTCGGGCCGGACGACGTGCTGGCCTCGATGGCCGAGACCTGTGCCGAGGACGCCGTCGTGATCCCCGTCCTGAGCCACGGAGAGTCCGAGGCCCGTCAAGCGGTTCGTGCGCTGGGCGCGCTGCACGTCCGCGGCACGGGTGTCGCGTGGCCCGCGTTCTTCGCCGGGACCGGCGCCCGCTCCGTCGACCTGCCGACCTACCCGTTCGAGCGGGCGCGCTACTGGCTGCGCCCGCAGGCGGAAGGACAGGTGGAGCAGGGGGCGCACCCGTTCCTCGGCCCGCCGGTCTTCCTGGCGGGCCGCGACGAGGTCGTCTGCACCGCCACGGTCTCCGCCCGATCGGCGCCCTGGCTCACCCGGACCGGTGCCCCGGTCCTCCCCGTCGCCGTGCTGCTCGACCTCCTGGTGCGGGCGGGCGACGAAGTGGGGTGCGCCGTCGTCGACGAGCTGGTGCTGCCGGGACCCGTCGTGCTGCCGGAACGGGGGGCCCTGCGGCTCCAGTTCGTCCTCGGCCCCCGGGACGAGACGGGCGGACGGATGTTCACGGTCCACGCGGGCGGGGAGGGGGACCGGCCGGAGTGGACCGCGTGCGCCTCCGGCACGGTGCGCCGCGGGGTCGGCGGGCCCGACTGGGACCTCGCCGACTGGCCGCCTCCCGGCGCCGAGCGCGTCGGCCTGAAGGCGGACGGCCTGCCGGCGGTCTGGCGGGTGGGCGGCGACGTGTGCGCGGAAGCCGTCCTGCCCTCCGGGACCTCGGCGGACGGATTCGGGCTCCACCCCGCGCTGCTGGACGCCGCCCTGCGCCGCGCAGGGGTGCCGGAAGAGGTGGCCCGGTGCCGCGACGTCCGCCTGCACGCGGTCGGCGCGACCGCGATCCGCGTCCGGCGCACTCCCGGAGCCGACGGCTCGGTGGCGGTCCGCGTGGCCGACGCGACCGGAAGTCCCGTGGCGTCCCTCGGCTCCGTCCGCTTCCGCCCGGTCACGGCGGAGGACGTCGCCGGGACGCGGTCGCGGGCCCGTGCCGCGCTGTTCCAGGTCGCTTGGCACCCGGCCGTCCTCGCCCGGCGGGAAGGCGGCGGCCGCTGGGCGGTCCTGGACGTCGCGGGCGACGACGCCCCGCCGTGCCCGGAGGTGCGCGCCGCGCTGGGCGCCTCCGCGGTGTTCGGCGGCCTGGACACGGCTCTCCGCGCGTCGACCGGCGCCGAAGCCCTGGTCGTCCCCTTCCGGTATCCGCCCGGCGGCGACGTCGCGGCCCGTGTCCACGGCGCGACGCGGCTGGCCCTGGAGCTCGTCCGGGCCTGGGCCGCGGACGACCGGGCCGCGGACCTGCCCCTGGTCGTGGTGACGCGCGGCGCGGTGCCGACGGAGACGGGCGGCGTGTCCGACCTGGTGGCCGCCCCGCTCTGGGGTCTGCTGCGGTCGGCGCAGACCGAGATGCCCGGCCGGGTCGTCCTGATCGACCTGGACGGCGACCCCGCGTCGGCGGCGGTCCTGCCCTCGCTGCTGGCCTCCGGCGAGCCGCAGGCCGCGGTCCGGGGCGGCAGGGTGCTGGTGCCGCGCCTGGCCCGCCTCGGGCCGCCCCCTGGGCCCCCCGCGCGCGCGACGTGGCGGCCGGGCGGCACCGTGCTGGTCACCGGGGCCACCGGGGCACTCGGCGGGCTGTTCGCACGGCACCTGGTCCGCGCGCACGGGGTCTCCCACCTCCTGCTCGTGAGCCGCCGCGGCTCCGCCGCACCCGGCGCGCCGGACCTGGCCGCCGAGCTCACCGGGCTCGGCGCCGCCGTGACCTTCGCCGCCTGCGACCTCGCCGATCGCGCGGCGCTCGGCGCGGTCCTCGCCGCGATCCCCGACGACCACCCGCTCACCGCAATCGTGCACTGCGCAGGCGTCCACGACGACGGCATGATCACCGCGCTGAGCGCCGAGAGGCTCGCCGCGGTGCTGCGGCCCAAGGTCGACGCCGCGTGGCACCTGCACGACCTGACGCGCGGCCACGACCTGTCGGCCTTCGTGCTGTTCTCGTCCGTCGGAGGCGTGCTCGGCGGCGCGGGGCAGGCGAACTACGCGGCGGCCAACGCCTTCCTCGACGCGCTCGCCGAGCACCGGGCCGGACTGGGGCTGCCCGCGACGTCGCTGGCCTGGGGGCTGTGGGCGGGCGTCGGCGGCATGGACGAAGGACTGGGCGAGGCCGACCGGGCCCGGATGACGCGCTCCGGCCTGCTCCCCGTCACCGCGGAGACCGGTCCGCGCATGCTCGACGCGGCGCTCGGCGAGGCGCGGGCGGCCTTCGTGGCCACCCCGCTGGACCTGCCGGTCCTGCGCTCCGGACGGGCCACGGCACCGCTTCTGTTCGGCGATCTGGCCCGGAACACGGGTCGGCGGGACGTGCGCCAGGGCGTCGCCGGAGGCCGGGCGCTGGCCGAGCGGCTGACCGAACTGCCGGAAGAGGGGCGATACGCGGTGGTGTCCGGCCTCGTTCGCACCGAGGCCGCGCTCGCCCTCGGCCACGGCGGCCCCGATGCCGTCGGCCCCGACCGCCCCTTCACCGACCTCGGCTTCGACTCGCGCATCTCCGTTGACCTGCGCAACCGGCTCGCCTCGGCGACCGGGGTCCGGCTGCCCGCCTCCGTGGTCTTCGAGCACCCCACCCCGGCGGCGCTGGCCGAGCGGCTGTGCGCCGAACTGCTCGGCACGGCCGCCGCCCGCACCGTCGATTTCGCCGCCGACGTCCGCCTCGACGAGGACGTGCGGCCCGCCCGCGAACTCCACCACACGGTCGCCGACCCCGGGGACGTCCTGCTCACCGGTGCGACCGGATTCCTCGGCGCGTTCCTGCTCCGCGACCTGATGCGCACGACGCACGCCAGGATCCACTGCCTGGTGCGCGGCGGCGACGGCGCGGACGCGGCGCGGCGGCTGCGCGAGAACCTCGCGTGGTACCGGATCGCCGACCAGGTCGATCCGGCGCGGCTCTCGGTCGTCACCGGCGACCTCGCCGCGCCCGGCCTCGGCCTCGGCGAAGCCGAGTTCGACGCCCTCGCGCGGCGCGTCGACGCCGTCTACCACGCCGGATCCGCGGTCAACTGGCTCCTGCCCTACGCCGGGCTCAGGGCGGCCAACGTCGCGGGGCTCCGCGAGATCCTGCGGCTGGCGGCCCGGCACCGGACCGTCCCGGTGCACTACGTGTCCAGCACAGGCGTCTTCCCCGACACGGCGCAGGGCGGCGCGCCCTTCGCCGCGGACGACCCGACGGGCCCGCCGGAGGCGCTGTCGAACGGGTACCGGCAGAGCAAATGGGCGGCCGAGCAGGTCATCGGGATCGCGCGGGAGAGGGGGCTGCCCGTCACGGTGTTCCGGCCCGACTTCCTCTGGGGCGACCAGGCCGGCGGGGCCTGCCAGACGCGCGACTTCGTGTGGCTGAGCCTCAAGGGCATGATCCAGGCCGGCGGGGTGCCCGCGGGCCTGTCCGGGACCCTGCACATGGTGCCGGTGGACTACGCCTCCGCGGCGATCGTGGCGCTGTCCCGGCGACCGGACGCCGCCGGACGGACGTTCCACCTGTACGACGAGCGGGGCACCGGGTACCTCGATCTCGTGGACCGCCTCAGGACCGCGGGCTACCGGCTCCCCGAGCAGGACGCCGGTTCCTGGCGGGCCGCGGTGCTGGCCGACCCGGGCAACGCCGTCCGCCCCCTGCTCGACACCTTCCTGCGGATCCTGGACGAGGGCATGGGCGCCCCGCCTATCGACGTGACGGAGACCGGGCTCGCGCTTTCCGGCACCGGCATCGGGTGCCCGCCCGTCGACGGGCCGCTGTTCACGAAGTCCGTGGACTTCTTCGTCAGGTCGGGCTACCTGCCCGCGGTGCCGAGTAGCGCCGACCCGGCCCGGGAAAGCACCGCGGCCCGGTGACCTGCGACATGACGACCTTGGAGGCGGGAATGCGGGTGGATCTCAGTCCGGTGGCGGCGGTGCGGCGGCAGGCCGGCCGGTCCTGCGCCGGCCCGGCGCTGCGGTACGAGGGCGCCGAGATCGGCTATCCGGACCTCGTGGACCGCGCCGGGCGCCTCGCCGAAGTGCTCGCCGAAGGCGGGGCGACCCGGGGCTGCCGGGTCGCCTACCTCGGGCTCAACAGCCCGACCCTCCTGGCGGCATACCTGGCCTGCGCCTGGCTGGGCGCGGTCTTCGTCCCGGTGAACCCCATGCTGCGGCCGGACGAGCTGGGGGAGGTCCTCACCGACTGCGACGCGCACACCCTTCTCGTGGAGCCGGCACACCGCTCGGCGGTCGAGGCCGTCCGCGCGGCGGCACGCCTGCTGCTCGTCGACGACGATCACGCGACGGGTCCCGCCGTCCCTCCGGGGCCGTGCTGGACCTCGCTCGGCACCGCGCTGGCCGGGGCCGCCCGCCCGCCGCGGGAGCCCGTGACGTGCAAGGCCGACGACCTTGCGGTCCTGCTGTACACCTCCGGCACGACGGGGCGGGCCAAGGGAGTCCGGCTCACCCACGGGAACCTCTGGTGGAACGGCGCGAACGTCGGCTGGGCGACCGGCACGACGGGCCGCGAGGTCAACCTGGTCGTCACCCCGCTGTTCCACATCGGCGGCCTGAGCTCCTTCACTCTGCGCACGCTGGCCCACGGCGGGACGACGGTCCTGCGCCGGACGTTCGATCCCGACGTGGTCCTGCGGGACCTGGTCGAGCACCGCGTCGGCACGCTCCTCGGGGTGCCCTCGGTGTACTCGGCGGTCGCGCGGACGCCGGGCTTCGCGGCCGCCGACCTGTCCGGGCTGCACACCGCGGTCGTGGCGGGCGCGCCCGTGCCGTGCGCGCTGATCGAGGACTACGCGGCACGGGGCGTGCTGCTCCGGCAGGCGTGGGGGCTCACCGAGACCGCGCCCTTCGCGACCCTCCTGCCGGTGGACCTGACCCTGCGCAAGACCGGGTCGGCGGGCCCCGCCCTGCCGTTCACCCGGATCCGGCTGGTCGACCCGGTCACCCGCGCGGTCCTCGACGGGCCGGGTGCGCGGGGCGAGGTCTGCGTGCTCGGCCCCAACGTCACGCCGGGGTACTGGCGTGATCCCGCCGCAGACGCCGCGGCGTTCGGCGACGGCTGGTTCCACAGCGGAGACATCGGCGAGATCGACGCCGACGGCCACCTTCGCCTCGTCGACCGGTGGAAGAACATGGTCATCACGGGCGGTGAGAATGTCTACCCCGCCGAGGTCGAGCGCGTCCTGGCCGGGTGTCCGGGTCTCGCGGAGGTCGCGGTCGTCGGCGCGCCCCATGGGACGCGGGGCGAAGTGGTGGTCGCGGTCGCGGTCCCGTCCGACGGGGCGGAGCCCACGCTGGACGAGGTCCGCGCCTTCGCGGCCCCCCGGCTGGCCGCCTACAAGCTGCCGGTGCGACTGCGCCTCCTCGCCGCGCTGCCGCGCAACGCGACGGGCAAGGTCGATCTTCCGGCGCTGCGGGCCCTGCCGCCCGACGGGCCGCCGACGATCCCCGTCCCGCCCGGACGGCGGCTCGAAGACCTCGTGGCATCGGCGACCACCGCGGCGCTGGGGCACACCCCTCCCGGCCTGCGCTCCGGGGCGGCGTTCGCCGACCTCGGGGTCGACTCGCTCGCGGCGGTCGACCTCCGCGACCGGCTGAGCGAGGCGACGGGGATCGCGCTGCCCGCGTCCCTCGTCTTCGACCACCCCACGCCCGCCGCCGTCGTCGAGCACTTGCAGTCGCGGCTCCAGGGCGGGACGCCCCGGCCCGATCCGGCCGCCGCCGAGTCCGCGGAGCCGATCGCGATCGTCGGGATGGGCGTGCGGCTGCCGGGCGGGGTGACCGGCCCGGAGGCGCTGTGGGAGCTGCTGGAGCGGGAGGGCGACGCGATCTCGGCGTTCCCGGCGGACCGGGGCTGGGACCTGGCCGCCCTCCACGAATCCGGCTCGCCCGGCGGCTCGTGCACCCGGCACGGCGGCTTCCTGCACGACGCCGCGCTGTTCGACGCGGAGTTCTTCCAGATCTCGCCGCGCGAGGCCCTGGCGATGGACCCGCAGCAGCGCCTGCTGCTGGAGACCTCGTGGGAGGCGCTGGAACACGCGGGGATCGACCCGGTCTCGCTGCGCGGCCGCGAGGTGGGCGTCTTCCTCGGCCTGTTCGCCAACGGGTACGCCGACCGCCTTCCGGCCCGCGCGGACCTGGCCGGCTACCGCACGACGGGCGGCCTGACGAGCATGGCCGCGGGCCGCGTCGCCTACGTGCTCGGGTTGCGCGGCCCGGCGCTGGTCGTCGACACCGCGTGCTCGTCGTCCCTGGTCGGCCTGCACCTCGCCGTCCGGGCCCTGCGGGCGGGCGAGTGCACGATGGCGCTGGCCGGAGGCGCGACGGTGATGGCGGGCCCCGAAGGCTTCGTGGAGTTCTCGCGGCAACGCGGGCTCGCGGCGGACGGCCGGTGCAAGTCCTTCGCCGACGCGGCCGACGGGACGTCCTGGAGTGAGGGCGTGGGCGTCCTGGTCCTGGAGCGGCTGTCCGACGCCCGCCGGAACGGCCACCGCGTGCTGGCGCTCGTCCGGGGCTCGGCCGTCAACCAGGACGGCGCGTCGAACGGGCTCACCGCCCCGAACGGCACCTCCCAGCAGCGGGTGATCCGCCGCGCGCTGGCCGACGCCGGCCTGTCGCCCGCCGACGTCGACGCGGTGGAGGCGCACGGCACCGGCACCGTCCTCGGCGATCCGATCGAGGCCGAAGCACTCCTCGCCGTCTATGGCGCGGACCGCCGCGATCCGCTGCTGCTCGGATCGCTGAAGTCGAACGTCGGCCACACCCAGGCCGCGGCCGGCGTCGCCGGGGTGGCCAAGATGGCGCTCGCCCTGGGCCGCGGCGTCCTGCCCCGCACGCTGCACGTCGACCTTCCCTCGTCGAAGATCGACTGGTCGGCGGGCTCGCTGGCGCTGCTGACCGAGCGGCTCGGGTGGCCCGACCGGGGCCGTCCCCGCCGCGCCGCCGTGTCGTCCTTCGGCATCAGCGGCACCAACGCCCACGTGATCCTCGAACAGGCCCCGCAGGAGGCGGCACGGCCGGAACCCGCCGAGGGCGGTCCCGTGCCGGTCGTGGTGTCGGCCCGGTCGGCCCGCGCCCTGGCCGAGCAGGCGAGACGGTTCGCGGCGGCCCTCGACGCCGGGGCCCGGCTCCCGGACCTGGCCAGGTCCGCGACCGCCAGGACCAGGTGGGAGCACCGGGCCGTGGTCGTCGCGGGCGACCGCGCACAGGCCCTGGACGGTTTGCGCGCGCTCGCGGAGGGCCGGGACGACCCCCATCTGGTCGGCCCGGCGCACGGCGCTCCCGGCCGGACCGTCTTCGTCTTCGCCGGTCCGGCGCAGCCCACGGCGTCGGCACCCGACGCCGCATGGTCGACCGAACCGGCGTTCGCCGCCCGCATGGCCGAATGCCGCATCGCGCTGGCCCCCCACCTGCCCCGCCCGGCCCCCGCCACCACCGACGCGGCGGCCTGGCACCTGCCGGAGTCCGCAGGTCCAAGGGCCTTCGCCACGATGCTGTCTCTGGCGGCCCTCTGGCGCTCACACGGCATCCACCCTGACGCCGTCCTGGGCACCGGCATCGGCGAACTCGCCGCCGCCTGCGCCTCCGGCGCCCTCCCCCTGGCCGACGCGGCCCGCCTGGCCGCCGCCCACGGCGCCCCCGTGCCCGCCGGTGCGGAGACGAAGGCGCTGGGCGTGGTCCTGATCAGTGCTCCGGAGGTGCCGTGGTACTCCACGGCGGAAGGGGACTGGGTGAGCGGCCCTGGGTCGTACCGGTTCGGTGCGGCGGAGGAGGGGGTCGGTTCCGCGGTTCGGGGGCTTGCCGCGAGGGGGTTCGGCGTGTTCGTCGAGATGGGCGCGGGTCCGGCGGCGTCGGGGGCCGCGGGGGTCGTGTGCGGATCGGCGAACGGGGGGCCGTTCGTCCGCGCGCTGGCGGAGGCGTTCGTTGCGGGCGCGGGGGGCGACTTCGCGCCGGTGCTGGAAGGCCGGGGCCGGACGGTGCCGCTGCCGACCTACCCGTTCCAGCGGAGCCGGTACTGGTGGAGTGCCGAGGACGCGGGATCCGCGTCCGTCGCCGACGGCGCCGCGGAGGTCGTCGAGCACGGCGACCATGCCGCGTCGTCCTCCTGCGGCACCGCCGACGTGCTCGGGGCGTCCGGGTCCGGGTCCGGTGCGGACGGCGCCGCGGATCGGGGCGCGGCTCCGGCGCTCTTCCACGTCGCCTGGAGCCGGGTCGGGACGCCCGGTGGCGGACCTCGGCTGGCCGCGGTGACGGGGACGCGGGACCTCGCGGCGGTCGAGGGAGGCGCGCTCCCCGTGCTGATGCCCGGGGAAGGCGGGCCGTCCGCGGACCCGGTCCGGGCGCGGGGCGCGGTCAGCCGGGTCCTCGACGTGGTCAGGGCGTTCCTGGCGGAGCCCCGGGGCAAGGGCCGCCGCCTGATCGTCGCGACCCGGTGCGCGGTGGCCGTCGCCGACGGCGACGTGGTCGACCCGGCCGAGTCCGCGGTCTGGGGCGCGGTGCGCGCGGCGCAGCGCGAGCACCCCGGCCGGTTCGTGCTCGCCGATCTGGGCGGGGACACCGGGGCGCCGCCCGCCGTGCTCGCCGCCGCGGGCTCGGCGGACGAGCCGGAGTTCGCGGTCCGCGCCGGATCGGTCTGGGTTCCCCGGCTCCGCAGGACGGAGTACATGCGCCGTCCGGGGCGGCTCGCCCCCGACGGCACGGTCCTGATCACCGGGGGCACCGGCGCGCTCGGCGGGCTGACGGCCCGGCACGTCGTCTCGGCGCACGGGGTGCGCAGCCTGCTGCTGGCCTCCCGCCGCGGCGAGGACGCGGAGGGCGCGGCCGATCTCCGCGCGGAACTGCGCGCGTTGGGCGCCCGGGTCGAGATCGCCGCCTGCGACGTCGCCGACCGCGCGCAGGTGCGGGCGCTGCTGCGCCGGGTCCCGCACGACGTGCCGCTGACCGCGGTGATCCACACCGCGGGCGTCCTGGACGACGGGGCGGTCGGGGCGATGGACGCCGACCGCGTCGACCGGGTCTTCCGGGCCAAGGCCGACGCGGCGGTCTGGCTCGACGAACTCACCCGAGGTCTCCGCCTCGACGCCTTCGTCCTGTTCTCCTCGGTCGCGGGCGCGCTGGGCACGGCGGGACAGGCGAACTACGCCGCGGCCAACGCCTTCCTCGACGGGATCGCGCACCTCCGCCGGGCCGCGGGCCTGCCCGCGACGTCGCTCGCGTGGGGGCTATGGGACGTGGAAGGAGGTATGGGCGGGCGGCTCGGGCCGGCCGACCTGGAGCGCATCGCCCGCACGGGCCTGCGCCCCGTCACCGGGGCGGAGTGCCTGCGCCTGCTGGACGTCGCGCTGGCCCCGGCTCGAGACAGCCGGGAGCACGCCGTGCTCCTGCCGATCGCGCTGGACCCGTCGGCCCTGCGCCGTCAGGCCGACGCGGGCCGGTTGCCGTCGCCACTCCGGGATCTGGTCCCGTCGGTCCCGCCGCGGCCCGCACCGGCGGCCCGGCCCGGCGACCTCCTCCACCTGGTGCGCACGGAGGCCACCGCGATCCTCGGCCGGGAGGGCACCGAGCGGATCGGGGCCGAGCAGTCGTTCGAGAGCGCGGGGATCGACTCGCTCACCGCGCTGGAACTGCACGAACGCCTCGCCGAGGCGACCGGGGTGGAACTCGCCGAGACGCTGGTCTTCGACCACCCGACGCCCGCCGCCGTCGCCGCCCACCTGCGGGCGCGGCTGGCCGCCGCCGCTCGCCTCGCCGCGCTCGACGGGCTGGAGAAGGCGCTCGCCGAGCCGCCCGCCGACGAGGCGGAACGCCGCCTGCTCGGGATGCGCCTGCACGCGGTCCTCGACCGCCTCGGCGCGGATCCCGGCATCTCCGACGTTCCCGACGCTCCCGCAAGGGAGACCGCGGACCTCGCCGACCTCGCCTCGGCGACCGACGACGAACTGTTCGCGTTCATCGACCACAGCCTCTGAACCGCCTCGCGAAGGAGATTCCGCCCATGTCATCCGCAGTCATCGCTGAGCACGCCGCCGAACCCGTCCCGGCCGAACCGCACCTGGCCGAGCCGTACATGGCGCGGACCCTGGCCGTTCTGGGTCTCTCCGTCGAATACGTGCGGGCCGAGGGCGACACCCTCTACCACCGCGACGAGCAGGGCGCGGAGCGCGCGGTCCTCGACCTGGTGGGCGCCTTCGGGGCCACGATCCTCGGCCACAACGACCCCGACGTCGTCGCGCACGCCAAGGCGATCCTGGACGCCCGGCTGCCGGTGTACGCGCAGTTCTCGCTGCACCCGTACGCCGACACCGTGGCCCGGAAGCTCAACGGCATCCTGACCCGCGAGCTGGGGGAGGCGGAACCCTACTTCGCGGTCTTCGCCAACAGTGGCGCCGAGGCCAACGAGATCGCGCTCAAGCACGCCGAACTCGACAGGGTGACGAGGCTCGCCGAGCTGTGCGGCGCGCTGCACGAGAACCGTGAGAACGCGAGGGCGGCGCTGGTGGAGGGCACCGCGGTCCTCGCGGACGACGCCTTCGCGGTGCTCGGCGTCGACGTCCATGACGCGGACCATCTGCTGAAGGCCGCCGAGCTGGCCAATGCCGAGAGCCTGTCCGCCCCGCCCGTCCTGCTCGCCCTGGAGGGCTCCTTCCACGGGAAGCTCGTCGGGAGCGTCCAGCTCACCCACAACCCGTCCTTCCGGCTGCCGTTCAGTTCGCTCGCCGCGCAGTGCCGATTCGTGCCGGCGGACCGGCCCGAGGCACTCGCCCGGATCGTCGAGGGCGAACGCAGGACGGTGTTCGACTTCACCCTCGACGCCGGAGTCGTCGGCGTCGTCGAACGCGACATGCCGGTCTTCTGTGCGTTCGTCCTGGAACCGATCCAGGGGGAGGCGGGCATCAACGTCCTCACCGAGGAGACCGCGCGGCACATCCAGCAGGTCTGCGCGGCGGTCGGCTGCCCCATCGTCATCGACGAGGTCCAGTCCGGCATGGGCAGGTCGGGGTCCTTCTTCGCGAGCGCCGGGATCGGCCTGCGCGGCGACTACTACACCCTCGCCAAGAGCCTCGGGGGCGGCGTCGCCAAGGCCGCGGTGACCCTGGTGCGCGCCTCGTGCTACCGCCAGGACTTCGACCTCATCCACAGTTCGACCTACGCGAAGGACGGCTTCTCCACCCGGATCGCGGAAAAGGTCATCGACCTCCTGGAGACGGACGGCGGCGCGGCCTACCGACTGGCCACGGCGAGGGGTGAGGCCCTGATGACGGAGCTCCGCGCCGTCCAGGCCGAGTTCCCGGACGTCGTCAAGGAGGTCCGCGGCAAAGGGCTGATGGTCGGCCTCGAGTTCCACGACCAGTCCGTGGCCGCCGCGCCGGCCCTCCGCGAGAAGGCCGACATGTTCGGCTATTTCGCCGCCGGATACCTCATGCGCGCCCACGCGATCCGCATCTTCCCGACCGCGAGCGCCGTGCACACCCTGCGCTTCGAGCCGTCGGTGCGGCTCACCGACGCCGCGATCGCCCGCACCGGCGCCGCGCTGCGCGACCTGTGCGGCGTCCTGCGCGCCCAGGACGCGGCGCGCCTGCTCGGCCTGTGAGACCCGAGGCGGCCTGCCCGGTCACGCGAGCAGGCCGCCGTCCACGACATACCCTGATCCCGTGACGAACCGGGCGTCATCGGAGGCGAGGAACAGCACCACGGCGCTGACCTCCTCCGGTGCGCCGATCCGGCCGAGCGGCGACATCTCCTTCATCATGAGGACGGCGTCGGCACTCCCCGGCGCGTCGTGCAGCAGCGGCGTGTCGATCGGTCCCGGATGCACCGAGTTCACCCGGATGCCTTTGGGCCCGAACTCCTTCGCCGCGACCCTCGTCATCCCGTAGGCGGCGAACTTCGACGCGGTGTAGCCGACCGCGCCCGCCTCGCCCACCATCGACGAGATCGAGCAGACGTTGACGATCGAGCCCCCTCCGGCCCGCGCCATCGGCCCGACCACCGCCTTCATGCCGAGGAAGACCCCGAGCGCGTTCACCTCCCACTCGCGCCGGAACCGCTCCTCGCTCAGGCTCTCGATCGGCTCGTGGTCCGCCACCCCCGCGTTGTTCACCAGGATGTCGACGGACCCGAACGCGCCCTCCGCTCTTTCGACGACCCGCGCCCAGTCGTCCGCGTTCCGCACATCGTGCCGGACGAACAGGGCCCCGTCCCCGATCCGGGCGGCCACCCCCTCGCCCGCCGCGTCCACGTCCGTCAGCACGACCCGGGCCCCTTCGGCGGCCAGCACCCGCGCATGCGACGCCCCCATGCCCCGCGCCGCCCCGGTCACGATCGCCACCCGCCCGCGCACCCTGCCCATGCCGCCCCCCGACGTCCGAAAAATCCCCTGACCGGCCCCGCGGCCGAACCAGGGGATCATCGCGCACCCCGCCCTGCGCCTCCCGCAGGACACGCCAGGCCGCACCGCGCCCGGTCGTCCGAGGCGTCGCGGCAGGCGCCGGACGGCGAACCCACCCCGCCTGCTGGTGATCAGCGAATCCGGCCTGGGCCGCTCCCGCGAACTCGGGCACCACCACCCGCACCTCCACTACGGAGGACCACCACGAGTTCGACGCCGGCCCCGCACCGGTCGTCCCGCCCCTGGGTCCGCCTCAACAACGGGCAGGGCGCCGGGACACGCCGCTCGGCCGTGGTGGCGGTGACGGGGTGGGATCTTGTGGAAGCTTTGGGTGACCGCCCCGTCGATACCCTCTGGAGAAGTCCGTGCGCAGTCGTTCTGTGATCCTGCTCGTTTCCGTTCCCGCGCTGTGCGCGGGGCTGCTCGGCGGGACGGCGGTGCCGGCCGCGGCGGCGACCGGTGCACTGGGCCTGGCGGGGAGCCGGGATGAGCGGGAGGTGGTCGACCCCGAGGCCGGGTGCCATCCGATGCCGATGAACTATGTCCGGCTCGTGGTGAACCACACGGACAAGGACATCACCTTCTATCCCGAGCCGGACTGCCGGGACAGGCCCGTTCCGCAGGCCTTCACCGTCCAGGCCGACTACCTGCACAGATCTGGAGGTTTCGCGCAGTCCTACCGGGTGCCCGAGTAGGCCCGGTCGGGCGGCGGGCCTCTGCCGTCAGGACCCGGCGGCTCGCGCGGCCACCGGGTCCGCGCCGGGCGTCAGAGGGTCCAGGAGTAGCGGCTGGTGGGGACGAGGTCGAGTCCGTCGGTCGCGCCGAAGCGGGCCGAGCTGGACAGCAGCGCGTCGACGCGCCGCTCGAGTTCGGCCCGGTCGCCGCCGCTGCCGTAGAACGCGTGGGGGTCGGTCAGCGCGGCCATCGGGAAGTGCTCCTCCACGATCGCGGCGATCTCCGGCGACGTCGGCGTCAGCGCCTCCTCGACGATGTTCTGGATGTACGCCGAGGTGTTCTGCGTCCGGATGGCGATGGGCGTGTGGTGCACCAGCCAGTACGCCAGATACTCCTCCCGCGTCATCGAATCCGGCCTGCGCAGCACCGCGACCTGCGCGCACACGTCTGACCGCTCGCCGTCCCGCACCGGCGCCGGATCGAGCCGGACCCGTTCGGTCACGCGGTAGGCGTGCGGCTCCGGCTCGTCGGCCGCCTTGGCGACCGCCGCGACGACGGCTTCGGCGTCTCCGCCCGTCCAGACCGACACGAGCGCCGTGATCGCCACTCCCGGACCGAACCGGAGCGCGGGCTCCACCTCGGCGTCGTCGAGATTGACCTGGACGGCGGTCGCCCCGGCCGCCGTCAGCGCCTCCCGGAACGACGGCGCGCGCAGCCGCTCACCGAGGTCGCTCCCGTGCAACGCGAAGATCAGCTTCGTCACCGTGCCGCCCCCTCGTCCCGACCGCTCGCGGCACCGCGCCCACACGACCCAGCAAACCCAGACATGTCCCTCCTCGGGCCAGATGCCCGGAACCTAAGTCACCCATCGGTGATTGGCAAGAGAGGCGGGTGTTCCTCCTGATCACGTGCCATCCGGCCCGCGCGGGGCGGTGGAGCGGGCCTCCCGGTGGTCGTTCGCGGGTAAGGCCGGGGTTACGATCCCTCAGGTTCTTGTCGGGTTCTGGGGATGGGGCGGTCATGGGCGAGGAATTGCCGGGGGTCGGATTCGCCGCGCAGACGGCGGTGGCGGGCGATCCGGTGCGGCCCGGGCGGTATCTGGCGGCGTTCGGCGGGCAGTGGAACGCGCCAGTGGCGCCGCAGGGCGGTGTGGTGACGGCGGCGGCGGTGCGCGCGATGCGGTCGGAACTCGACGACCCGGCGATGGACCTGCGGTCGGTCTCGGTGATGTTCGCTGCGCGGGTCGAGGAGGGGCCCGCGGTCGTGGAGGCGAGCGTGCTGCGACGGGGCAGGTCGATGGCACAGGCGAGCGCTTCGCTGCGCTCGGAGGGCTCGGCGAACGGCCTCGTCGCGCAGGCGGTGTTCGGACGGGAACGCAGGGGCTTCTCCTTCACCGACCCGGACGCGCCGAAGGCCCCGCCCGTCGACGCATGCGTGGACGTGCGTGAGCTGATGGCGTCCCAGGGCGTGACGTTCGCGGTCCCCGTCATGGACCGGGTGGAAATGCGCGTGCCGAAGGCCCTGCAAGGTCGCGCCGGCGCAGGCGAGTCCGTCAGCTGGTTCCGGCTGGCCGAAGGCACACCGCTCCTCAACGGCTTCACGGACCCCCTGGCGTTCCTCCCGATCTGCGACATGATGGCGGGCGCGATCGGCCAGCGAACGGAAACCGCGGCCCGCCCGTACATCTCTCCCAGCTGCGACCTGACGGTCCACCTCGTCGGCCGCGCCACCTCCGAATGGCTCCTGGCCCGCTCCCGCGCCGTCCACGCCGCGGACGGCTACGTCTCGATCTCCCAAGACCTCTGGGACCCCGCGTCCGGCCTGGTCGCCCGCTCCACCCAAACAGCCTTCCTCGTCTTCCCCTGACCGGAGCGGACGCCCCCGGGTGTTGGGGGGCGTGCGGTGGGTCTCACCTGCGGTGATGGGTCGCGGTAGGGGGATGGGGCGTGATATTCATGTATTTCCTACCGGATGTGAAGATTTACTCTCGGGGTGGGTGGTCGCGGCCCCGGGGGTGGATGGGGAGATGGCATGGTGTTGTGGTTCGACCTTGAGCGGGTCTGCGCGGTGTGGCTCAGCGGGGAGCGCTGTTGTGGGGGAGAGGTGCTCGGAGCATGATCGAGATCGTTTCCCTCGAGACGGCGACGCTGGGCGACCGGAGTTATCTGGCGCATGACGGGTCGGTGGCCGCGGTGATCGATCCGCAGCGCGACATCGATCGGATGCAGCGGCTGGCGGCCGATCTCGGGGTCCGCGTCACGCACGTGTTCGAGACGCACCTCCACAACGACTACGTCACCGGCGGGCTCGCGCTGGCCGCCGAGGCCGGTGCCGAGTACCACGTGAACGCGGCCGACGCGGTGGCGTTCGATCGGGTGCCCGTCAAGGACGGGCTGGAGATCGCCGTCGGGGACATGACCGTGCGCGCGCTCGCGACGCCCGGCCACACGCACACCCACCTGTCGTACGTGCTGCACGCCGAAGGCTCGGACACCGCGGTGTTCACCGGAGGCTCCCTGCTCTACGGTTCCACGGGACGTCCCGACCTGCTCGGCCCCGAGCACACCGGCACCCTCGCGCGCGCGCAGTACGCGTCCGCCCACAGGCTCGCCGACGTGCTGCCGGAGAGTACCGTGATCTACCCGACGCACGGTTTCGGCAGCTTCTGCTCGGCGACCCAGAGCCGGGCCACGTCCTCCACCATCGGACGGGAGAAGCTGGCGAACCCGGTCCTCACCGAGACCGAGGAGCGCTACGTCGCCGAGCTCCTGGCCGGGCTCGACGCCTACCCCGCGTACTACGCGCGGATGGCCCCCGCCAACGCCGCGGGCCCGCAGGCCCCCGACCTCTCCGCGCCGCGCCGCGCCGACGCGCGCGAGATCCGCCGCCGCATCGCCGACGGCGAATGGGTCGTCGACCTGCGCACCCGCAAGGCCTTCGCCGCAGGTCATGTCGCGGGTACCCTCAACATCGGCCTGGACGGCCAGCTCGCCACCTACCTCGGCTGGCTCATCCCGTGGGGGACCCCGCTGACGCTGCTGGCCGAGACGCCCGCCGAGCTCGCCGCGGCCCAGCGCGAACTGGTGCGGATCGGGATCGACCGCCCTGCCGCCGCGAACGTCGGAACCCCCGAGGAGTGGTCGGACGGCAGCCCGCTCCGCGCCTACCCGACCGCCACTTTCGCCGACCTGGCGGCGGTCCTCCACCACCGTCACGTGCACGTCCTCGACGTCCGCCGCGACCTCGAATGGACCGCCTCCCACCTCCCGGGCGCCCTTCACATCCCGCTGGCCGAGCTGGCGGACCGTCTGGACGAGCTCCCCGACGGCGAGGTCTGGGTCCACTGCGCGGCCGGCTACCGGGCCGCCATCGCCGCCTCACTCCTGGACGCGGTCGGCCGCCCCGTCGTCGCCGTAGACGACGACTTCTCCAACGCCGCCGCATCCGGCCTCGTCTGACCCGTCGTACCGAAACCCGGGCGGGCCCGCCGGCCCGCCCGGCCGTCAGGGGAGAACCCGTGCCTCGGTGCTCGCGCCCTCGGACAGGAACGACGCCAGCGCGTGGCCTTCTTCGAGCACCGCGGCGCGTTCGGGACGGGAGAAGACCCGCAGGGGGCTGACGGCCACCGTGCCGGCCTCCACCGTCCAGGTCGCCGCGACCCGCCCGTCGACCAGGACGACCCGGGCTCCGGCGACCGACAGTCCGCGGTCCGCGTCGTCGATGATCCGCCCGCGGTCCTGGTAGCCGAGGATCGCGTTGTCGAACGCGGGCAGGAACCGCACCGGGGCCGGCGTCCCGGGATCGGGGCGCGGCGCGGCCGGCAGGTCCAGCAGTTCCCGGCCCCGCTCGTCGCGGAAGGAGACCAGTTCCCCGCGGATCGCCGACACCGCGGCGGGTAGCCCCGCGAGGCCGCACCAGGCCCGGAGGTCGGCCCCGGCGGCCGGGCCGAACGCCGCGAGATAGCGGCGCACCAGCGTCGCGCCCACCGGATCGCCGTCCTCCGCCGGCGGATCGGCCTCCCGGCCCGCCCAGGCGGAGAGCAGGCCGAGACGCACGCCCGCCTTGGTCCGCCACAGTCCGCGCGGCGGCAGCTGCACCACCGGGATCAGGGCGATCAGCATCTCGCCCAGCGCCCGGGGACCCGCGTGCGGCCAGCGTTCGGCCATCGCGCGGCCGAGTTCCGCCTGCGAGCGGGCCGTGCCGTCGGCCAGGACCGCCCGCCCCGCCGCCTCGAGTTCCGCGAGGTCGACCCCGGCCAGCTCGCTCCGGTAGACCCCGAAGACCCGCTGACGCAGCATGGCGTCGTGCCGGGACCGCCAGGCCAGCACGTCCTCGGTCGTCAGGAGATGGACCGTGCGGCGCATCAGATGGGTCCGCGCCACCCGTCGCCCGGCCAGCAGTTCCGACAGCACCCCCGGATCGAACCCGCGCAGCCGCGACCACAGCCCGACGAACGGCTCCTGCGGCTCCTGCGCCTGCAGCCCGCCCAGCCGCGCGACGGCCTCGGCGACCGGTACGTCCACCCGATCCAGCAGCAGCTGCCGGGCGAGCGTCGCCCGGTTGAGCGCCCGGCCGTCCAGCACGGTCATCGCAGTGTCTCCCCGCCTCGCGCCTCTTCACGACCAGGATCGCAGGAGAAGCGGACAACAAGCGTCCTCCTCCGCCCGGGGCGGCACAGAACGACAGCGAATGGTCTTTGGTGCGGTTTCGCCCTATCGGGTGGGGAGATCCGGTGAGGGTGCTCGACCTGCGAGAACACCGCGTGGAGGCCTACCTCCTCACCTGACACGCGCAGCCCGTCCCCGCCGGAACGCACCTTTGGCGGCGGGGATCTCGCCGTCTGATCCCCAGGTCACGGAGCCGCCGTCACCGAGGCCCGGCGGGAGCACGAGGACGGTGCGGCGGCTCCGTTCAGGGGGTCAGGTGGTCGGGGCGCCGAACCAGCGGGTGAGATGGGGCACGAGGTCCTGCCGGTCTTCGCCGGCCCAGGCGATGTGGCCGTCCGGGCGGAGCAGGACCGCGGGGGCCGGGAGGTCGGCGGTCGGGTCGAGGACGTGGTCGACCCGGTCGGTCCAGCCCGTCGCCGAGAGATGGCCGGTGCGGTCGACGAGCAGCCCGCGGCCATGGCGCGTCAGCTCGTAGAGGCGACCGTGCTTCAAGGGGACGTCGCGCAGGCGGCGGCCCAGGAAGTCGGGGCCTTCGCCGAAGTCGTAGCGGACGTTGAGCGCGGTGATCATGCCGGTGATGTGGCGGTTGACCTCAGGCAGGTCCATCAGGTCGGAGAGCAGTCCCCGCAGGGCGGTCGGGCCCGGCTCGGTGCCCAGCAGCGTCATCTGGGCGCGGGTGCTGCTGAGGACGGCGGCGGCCACAGGGTGCCGCTCGGCCTCATAGGTGTCCAGCAGGCCCTCCGGCGCCCAGCCCGCCACCTCGGCGGCGAGCTTCCAGCCGAGGTTGAACGCGTCCTGGACGCCGATGTTGAGGCCCTGCCCGCCGGTCGGCGGGTGGACGTGCGCGGCGTCGCCGGCCAGCAGCACCCGGCCCACCCGGTAGCGCTCGGCCTGCCGGGTGGCGTCGCCGAAGCGGGACAGCCAGCGCGGCGAGTGCACGCCGAAGTCCGTGCCCGCCCACGCGCGCAACTGCCGCTTGAACTCCTCGAGCGTGGGCTCGGCGGTGCGGTCCTCGGCCACCCCGTCGGCCGGCACGCCGATCCGGTAGATGCCGTTGGCGTCGGGGGTCGCGCCGAACCGCAGCTGCGTCTCGCGGACCTTCGCGACGGCGGCGGCGATCGACTCCGGATCCTCGGTCGCCTCCATCTCGCCCAGCAGGGTCTCGACCGTGGAGGGCTCGCCGGGGAAGCCGACGCCCAGCAGCTTGCGGACCGTGCTGCGCCCGCCGTCGCACCCCACGAGGTACCGCGATCGCAGGCGGGTGCCGTCGGCGAGCTCGACG
Organism: Actinocorallia herbida; assembly: GCF_003751225.1. Taxonomy (NCBI): domain Bacteria; kingdom Bacillati; phylum Actinomycetota; class Actinomycetes; order Streptosporangiales; family Thermomonosporaceae; genus Actinocorallia; species Actinocorallia herbida. The sequence goes on along the minus strand of NZ_RJKE01000001.1, from coordinate 4,715,622 downwards.
TCCACCCCGTCGGCGTCCTGGACCAGCCCGACGACCTCCCGGCCGCGCCGGATCTCGGTGCCGAGCTCCAGGGCGCGCTCCTCCAGCAGCCGCTCGGTCACCGGCTGCGGCGTGGCGACGCCGAACGGATGGGCGGTGTCCATCCCGTCCGGCCACGGCTTGATGATCCCGCCGAACAGCCCGCCGACCTGGAACTTCTCGCTGACGGCAAGGAACCGCCCGAGCAGGCCGCGCTGGTCCATCACCTCGACGCTGCGCGCGTGCAGGCCCTGCCCGCGCGACTGCCCCGTCGGCTCGGTCAGCCGCTCCAGCACGACCACCCGCACCTCGTGCAGCCGCAGTTCGCAGGCGAGCATCAGGCCCACCGGCCCGCCACCGGCGATGATCACGTCGATCACGCGTATCCCCCATTCACCGAAGTCCCGTCGCGGCCGGTCCGCGCGGGTCCCGGCCACGGCCGCCGATTCTGCATCACGCCAGGGGTCTTGCCGCAAGCCCCGGGGTCCGCTATAAGTTAGGAGTGGCGGGGAGTATCGGTACTCCCCGTTTTCGCGTTTCCGGCCCCACCGGCGCGGGCCGGGCCCGGATCACCGATCTGTGATCTTGTGGACGGCGGTGTCGCCGGGGTCCAGCCGTCGCCCGTCCTCGGCCCGCACTTCCAGCGCGCGGAGCCGGCGTCCGTCGCGGCGGTCGACCAGCTCCGAGTGCGCCTCGCCGGGGGCGAAGAAGTTCTGCTCGCCCCACTGCCGCAGCGCCACGATGACGGGAAAGAGCGCCTCGCCCTTCGGCGTCAGCGCGTACTCGCGGTAGGCGCTGCCGTCCGACGCGGGAACGGATGCGAGGACACCTCCGGCGACCAGGGCGCGCAGTCGCGCGGTGAGGATGTTCTTCGCCACGCCGAGGCTGCGCTGGAACTCACCGAAGCGGCGGCTCCCGTCGAAGGCGTCCCGCACGATCAGCAGGGACCACCAATCGCCGATCGCGTCCACCGATCGGGCGACGGGGCAGTCGCTGTCGTCGAACCGCGTCCTGGTCACCACGGCGTCCCTCACTTCCACAGGCGGTTGCAACATGCTACCAAATCGGGCTACCGTCCCTATTGGTAGCAAGTTAAAACCAGTTAAGCGGGGGATGCCGATGCCCGGCAACGGTGAGATCACGACGGCACGGACCGGGGTCCGCGCCGGGGACGGGCCCGCGTTCGTCCTGTCCCGCGGTGTCGTCCTGCTGTTCGCCGTCGCCTGCGGGGCCGCGGTGGCCAACGTCTACTTCGCCCAGCCGCTCCTGGTGACGATGGGCCGCGACCTCGCCATGAGCCCGGCACTCGTCGGCGGCGTGGTCGCACTCACGCAGGTCGGATACGGGCTGGGACTCTTCTTCCTCGTGCCGCTGGGGGACGTGACAGACCGCAGAAGGCTCATCGTCGCCCAGTTGCTGCTCCTGGTGGTGGCACTGGCCGTGGTGGCCGCCGCCCGCACGGCGGTGATCCTGCTCGCGGGCATGGCCGCGATGGGGTTGCTCGCGGTCGTCACACAGACGCTGGTGGCCTTCGCGGCGTCACTGGCCCCTCCCGCCGGGCGCGGACGGGTCGTCGGCCTCGTCACCGGCGGCGTGGTCATCGGCATCCTGGTCGCGCGCACCGCGTCCGGCGTCATCGCCGACCTCGCGGGCTGGCGCTCGGTCTATCTCGCCTCGGCGGCGCTCACCGCCGTGCTCGCCCTGGTCCTGCACCGGGTGCTGCCACGGCACACCGACGTTCCGCAGCCGGCTCTGCGCTACGGACGGCTCCTGCGCTCCACGATCACACTGTTCGCGCGGGAACGGCCGCTGCGGCTCCGGGCCCTGTTCGGGCTGCTGATCTTCGCCGCTTTCAGCACCCTGTGGAGCGGCGTCGCGCTGCCGCTCAGCGAGGCCCCGTACTTCCTGTCCCACAGCGCGATCGGGGCGCTGGGGCTGATCGGGGTCGCGGGCGCCCTCGCCGCGACCGTGGCGGGGCGGCTGAACGACCGCGGGCTCTCCCGCCGGACCACCGGCGTCGCCCTGGCCCTGCTCGCCGCCTCGTGGCTGCCCCTGGCCTTCACCCGCAGCTCGCTCTGGGCCCTGGTCGCCGGGGTGATCCTGCTCGACCTCGCCGTGCAGGCGGTCCACGTCACCAACCAGACCCTGATCCACGCGCTGCACCCGGACGCGGGCAGCCGGCTGATCGGCGGTTACATGGTCTTCTACTCGGTCGGCAGCGCCACCGGCGCCCTCGCCGCGACCTCCCTCTACACGGTGGCCGGCTGGGGCGCCGTCTGCGCGCTGGGCGCCGCGTTCAGCTGCCTCGGGCTCGCCCTGTGGGCGTTCACGCGAGACGACGCCCCGGACCCGTCCGCTCGTTCTTGAGGCGCGAGGCCGCGACGGGGTGTCGCGGCCTCGGGGTGGTGGGTCAGGGGTGGCAGACCGGGTCGGCGGCGGGGAGGGCGCCGGTGGCGAGGTAGGCGTTGACCTCGGCGTCGACGCAGGGGTCGCCGTATTCGCCGTAGATGCCATGGGCGGTGGCGCCGCGCAGGGTGAGCAGGCGGGAGCCGGTCAGCGCGCGGTGCATGGCCTCGCTGCCCTCGTAGGTGGTGGCGGTGTCGCCGGTGGCGGCCACGATCAGCGCGGGGGTGGAGTTGCCGACGCGGGTGAGCCGCTCGCGTGGCTCGCTCGGCCAGAAGGCGCAGGGCCAGATGTTGTTCTTGAGCGGGCCGAAGAGGGGGTGGCGCGCGCGGCTGCGCTGGACGTCGGCCCAATAGGTGTCGGGGTCGCGGGGCGCGGCGCGGTCGCCGCAGGTGATCGCGGCGGCCGGGCCGGCGAGCGGGGAACCGGCGCTGGTCAGGACGAACGTGAGGAGCCCGTCGAGTTCGGGGCCGGGGTCGGCGGGGCGGCCGTGCGCCGCCTCGTTCAGCGTCCGGACGGTGGAGGCGAACTCCGCGCGGGCCGCGGGCCGGTCGTCTCCTGACCCGACGGACAGCAGGTACGGGACGGTCTGGTCGTCCACCTCGTACGGTCCGACGCGCAGCGGGCGGTCCTCCGCGGCGGCGACGATCCCCTTCACGGTGGCGAGCACGCCCGCGCGGGTGGTGCCGAGGCCGTAGGTGTCGTGCCGTGCCGCGGCCCACGCCGCCCAGCCGCGTAGCGCGCGTTCCGCCTCGTCCTCGGTGCCCTGCGTCGCCCTGGGGCCCCATTTGGCCGGGTCGCCCGCGCTGTCCAGCACCACGCGGTCGGTGCGGCCGGGGAACATCTGGGTGTAGACCGCGCCCAGGTAACTGCCGTAGGAGTAGCCGAGGTAGGAGATCCGGCGCTCCCCGAGCGCGGCGCGCACGAGGTCGATGTCGCGGGCCGTGTCGCGGGTGTTGGCGTAAGGGAGCACGTCGGCGTTGCGCTGGGCGCACCGCTCGGCCAGGTCGCGCTGGACGTCCGCCTGGTGCTCGAACCGGGCGCGGGTCGCGCCCGCCGAGCGGAGCCACAGGCCGATGGGCCAGCCGCAGTCGAGCGGGGTGCTGCGCCCGACGAAGCGCGGGTCGAGCCCGATGAGGTCATAGCGGGCGGCGACGTCCCGCATCGCCGCGCGCACCCGCAGGGGCATGCCCAGCGTGGGCTCGCCTGGGCCGCCGCTGTTGAGGACCATGGCGCCGACACGATGGGCGCGGTCGGTGGCGGGGAGGCGGGACAGCGCGAGCCTGATGGTGCGGCCGTCGGGCCTGGTGTGGTCGAGGGGGACGGCGAGCTCCGCGCACTGCGCGCCCGCCTGATCGAGCTCCCGGCCGACGGCGTCGTCGGGGCCTTGGGCGCAGGGCCTCCAGTCGAGCGGTGCGGGCGTGTCGGCTCTGGCCAGCGGCGCGACCGCGGCGGACAGGGCGATCAGGGCGAGGGCCGGTACCAGGCGTCTGCGGATCCGTGCGGGTTTCGGTTGCATGGTCGAGGACGCTAGATCGGCGGGACGCCCGGCACGATACAGCCGGCCGCAGGCGCGTTGGTACAGCCCGCTGTAGTGCCCGACGGGGACGGGCGGCGGATAATCATCGCATTACCGGCGTCGTGAGGAGGTGCCCGTGCGTTCCCGTGTGTTCTCCGGCTCGGCCTATCTGCTGGGCACGCTGGCGACGGCCGTGGGCACGGTGCTCGCGGTGCCGGTGCTGCTCGCGCCACCGGCCGCGCGGGGCTGGGCTGACCTGCACCGTCGGCGGGCCGCAGGGCTGCTCGGCGTTCCGGTCGGCGGGCGACGGGCCGGGCGGTGGGATCTCCTCTGGGCCCTCGCGCACGTCGCCGTCGGGTTCCCGTTCGGACTCGTGGCGCTGCTGTGCCTGGGCAACATCCTGGTCGCCGCGGTGGCGCTGCCCCTGTGGTGGGCGTTTCCGCCCGACGCGCGGCCCACCCTGTTCTCGTTCTTCGACGTCCAGGTGGGCGACTGGCCGACCGCGCTGGTCGGTGGCTCCGTCCAGATCGCCGTCCTCGGCGCGGTGGCCTGGTGGGTGCTCCCGGTGCTGGCTCGGCTCCACGCGCGGCTCTGCCTGGCGCTGCTCGCGCGGTCGGCCCGCGAGCGGCTCACCGAGCGGGTCGACGTGCTGACCAGGAGCCGGGTCGGCGTCGTCGACGCCCACGGCAGGGAGCTCCAGCGGATCGAACGCGATCTGCACGACGGGACGCAGGCGCGCCTGGTGGCCATCGCGATGCAGCTGGGCATCGCCAGGGAGTCGCTCGCCGACGATCCGGACACGGCGGCGACGCTGATCCGGCAGGCGCACGAGACGACGGAGGAGGCGATGGCCGAACTCCGCGCGGTGCTCCAGACGATCTACCCGCCGATCCTCGCCGACCGCGGGCTCGACGGGGCGCTGACGGCGCTGGCCGCCCGGTCGGGCGTGCCGGTCCACCTCGACCTCACCGACCTGGGCGCGCTCCCGGCGAGCGTCGAGGCGGTGTCCTACTACGTGATCGCCGAGGCGCTGACGAACGTGGCCAAGCACTCGGCCGCCGCGCGGGCCGTCCTCCGGGTCGCGCGCGCCGACGGCGTGCTGTCCATCGAGGTCACCGACGACGGGCGCGGCGGAGCCGACGAGGCACGAGGCACCGGGATCACCGGGATCCGCCGACGGGTCGCCGCCCTGGACGGCGAGGTCCGTCTCGACAGCCCGCCGGGCGGCCCGACCACGCTCACCGTCCGGATGCCGTGCGCCTAGAGATCGAGGAGTTCCCGTGCGGGTCGTGATCGCCGAGGACAACGTCCTGCTGTCCAGCGGCCTCGAGCTGCTGCTGGCGGCGAAGGGCTGCGACGTCGTGGCGGTCGTCACCGACGGCGAGGCGTTCCTCGCCGCGGTCGCCGCGCACCGCCCCGACGTCGCCATCGTCGACGTGCGGCTGCCGCCGTCGTTCCGCGACGAGGGGATCCACGCCGCGCTGCGGGCCCGCCGCGAGCACGGCGCGCTGCCCATCCTCGTGCTGTCGCAGTACGTCGAGCGCGAGTACGCCGGCGAGCTCCTCTCCGACGGCCGCGGCGGCATCGGCTACCTCCTCAAGGACCGCGTCGGCCGGGTCGCCGAGTTCGTCGACGCCCTGCGCCGCGTCGCGGCCGGCGGCACCGCGATGGACCCGGAAGTCGTCGCCCAGCTCCTCACCCGCCGCACCGGCGACCCCCTCGACGCCCTCACCCCCCGCGAGCGCGAGTCCCTCGCCCTCATGGCCGAGGGCCACGACAACACCACCATCGCCGCCCGGATGCGCATCTCCGACAACGCCGTCCACAAGCACATAGGCAACATCTTCCTCAAGCTCGGCCTCGCCCCCGCAGACTCCGGCCACCGCCGAGTCCAGGCGGTCCTCACCTACCTGAACGGCACACCGGCCCTCGGACGCCCCGGAGACCCCCGCTGAGGCGACCATGACGTCGCCCGGGCCGGTACCCGGCTCGGCGGCGTGCCCGGTGATGCGGATGCGCGGTCGGATCCCGGGCCTCGCCGGTAGCCGCGATCGGCGCGTGCGCACCGGCGGGCTCGGCCTCGGTTCCGGGGCTCTGGAGCTGCGGCGAGGCGCGATGGGGCCGGATGGTTCGCCGTCTGAGGTGGGAGAGAATGAGGAGGTGAGGGTTTTGATGGGTGGGCGTGGGACGGGTTCCACGCTCAGGTGGGGGAGGGGCCAGTGAGCGGGGACGGGGCGGAGGGGTTCGAGGTGGCTCGGGGGCTTGCCGGGCGGGGGGACGTGCGGGGGGCTTGTGCGGCGTACGCGCGGGTGATCGCGTCCGGGGATGTCGAGTACGGGCCCAGGGCGGCGGTCGATCTCGGGCAGTTGCTGGCGGAGTGGGATCAAGCGGACGACGCGCGGGCGGCCTTCGCCCAGGCGATGGAGTCAGGGCATGCCGAGCAGGGGCCGCGTGCGGCGGTGCACCTGGCGCAGCTGCTCGAACGGGAAGGCGACGCGGACGGGGCGCGGGACGCCTACGAGAGGGCGATCGGCTCCGGGCATCGCGAGCACGGGCCGAAAGCCGCCTTCGACCTGGGTGTGCTGCTCGGCGCCGCGGGCGACGTCGCCGGTGCGCGGGCCGCCTACGCGCGCGCGATGGACTCCGCCCATCCCGAGCACGCTCCCGCGGCCGCCTTCAATCTGGGGCTGCTCCTGGCCCGCCGAGGCGACGTGCCGGGCGCGCGTGCGGCCTATGAGCGGGCGATCTCGTCCGGCCACGCGGACCACGCCGCCCGAGCGGGCTTCGCCCTCGGCGTCCTGCTCAAGCGCGACGGCGACCCGGAAGGGGCCCGCGCCGCCTTCGATCGGGTCATCGAGTCCGGCCACACCCTCGCCGCAGAGGCGTCCCGCCAGCGGACGTCGTTGGACTGAGACCCGTCCGCGCGCGGGACGGCCTTCGTCCGGCGGAGATCGCTGTACCGAGGCCGTCCACGCGCCGGATCGTCCTTGCGCGGCCGACGTGCCGGGCCGAGGCCCGTCCCCGTCCCCGTCCCACACGCGGGACGGTCTGCGGTGGTGGCCGAGACGAGGCCCGTTCACGTCGGCCGGGCGCGGCCTGCCGGGGTCAGGCGGTCAGGTGGGTGCGGAGGGTGGCGGCGGCGCCTTCGGCCAGCCAGTCGGCGAGGGTGCGGAGGCCGGGGTGGATGACGCGGAGGGCCTCGATGTCGGCGTGCCAGCGCTGCCCGGCGGCCCAGCGGCGGCGGACCTCGGCGATCTCCGGGAGCAGCGCGGCCGCCTCCTCGTGGGTGAACTGCTCGTAGCGCAGCGTGGTTCCGGTCGCGGCGGCGATCGCGGCGACGGCGTCGACCGGGGCCGGGTCGTCGCCCGCGAGTTCCAGGGTGCGTCCGGCGAAGCGGTCGGGCTGCTCGAAGGCGAGTGCGGCGAACTCGGCGATGTCCTCCAGGGCGATGATCTGGAGGGGCTGGTCCGGCGGGAACAGGTGCCGGTGGACGCCGCCGACGAACCCGTCCAGGCCGATGTGGGAGACCCCGAGGTAGTTCGTCATGAACCGCACCGGGCGGAGCACGGTCACCAGCGGGACGTTCTCGTGCAGGTACTCCTCGATGCGGCGCTTTCCCGAGGCCGCGAGCGAGTCGCCGGAGGTCGAGGCGACGCCGGTGAAGACCACCTGCCGGAGGCCCGCGGCCACCGCCGCGTCGGTCAGGGCCCGGCCGCGGGCGAACTCGAGTTCCTCGTCGCTGCCCGCCGGCCCGAAGGCGACCGGAGGCACGGTGAACAGGGCGGTGGCCCCCTCCAGCGCGGGCACCAGGCTCGCCGGATCGTCGAAGTCCGCGAGGGCGAGTTCGGCGCCCGCGTCCGCGAGCGCCGCGGCGGCGGGCGCGGACTTGTCCCGGACCAGCGCGCGCACCGGCCGGCCCGCGGCCAGCAGGCGGCGTGCCGTCGCGCCGCCCTGCTTGCCGGTCGCGCCGGTCACGGCGACGGGTCCATCGGCGGCCGGTCCGGTGCCGGAACGGGTGGGTTCGGTGGTCATGTCGTCCTCCCTGTTCCCCGGAGGCCGGTTGCCATGATGGGTGTGTGATCCCGGGGATATCTGGAATACTCCAACCCGGTTGATCCGGCGCTCAAGGGGTTTCGTGACATGACCGAACCGTCCATCGGCGGTGACCGGGCCGACGCCCGCCGCAACCGGGCCAGGGTGCTGTCCGTCGCGGGCGCGGTGTTCGCCGAACAGGGCCTCGAGGTCCCGCTCGGCGAGATCGCGCGCCGGGCCGGCGTCGGCGCGGGCACCGTGTACCGGCACTTTCCCAGTAAGAACGCCCTGCTCGAAGCGGTGTTCGCCCAGCATCTGCACGACCTGGTCGCCATCGGCGAGCGGCGGACGGCCACCTCCGCGCCCACCGAGGCGTTCTTCGGGTTCCTGCTGGACGTCGTCGAGGGCTCGTACGGGCGCAGCCACATCTGCGATGTCCTCGCCGCAGACGCGAGCTGGCCGCAGCCGATGCTCACCGCGGCCAGGCTGCGTTTCCACCAGGTCATGACCGCGCTGCTCCGGGCGGCGCAGCGAGCCGGCGGCGTCCGCGCGGACCTCGGTCCCGAGGACGTCGGCGCGCTCGCCATCGGGTGCGGCGCGATCCTCGCCGCCCGGCGGGACAGGGCGGCGGGCCGCAGGCTCGTCCAGTTGGCCCTGGACGGCCTGCGCCCGCCCGACGCTGTCACGGAACCCTCGGTCTTTCGTGACAATCTCGGGGTGCTCGGGGAGACCGTCACGCCCTGCGCGGAGTGCGGGGTCGACTTCCCGGTCCGGCCCACCGGCCGCCGCGCCCGCTACTGCGGCGCGGCCTGTCGGCAGCGGGCCCACCGTCGGCGTGTCGCGGGCTGAGTCCCGTCAGCCCGGCGTCGCGGCGGCGAGCGCGGGGATCTGGACGGCGTCGAGCAGGCCGGGGAAGCGCGCGTCGAGGTCCTCGCGGCGGAGCCGGATGACGCGGGTGGTGCCGCGGACCTCGGTGTGCACCAGACCGGACTCGCGCAGCACCTTCAGATGGTGCGAGAGCGTCGACTTGGCGATCGGGTACGCCAACTGGCCGCACAACAGGGGTCCCTCGACGTTGAGGCGGGCGGCGACGTCGCGGCGAAGGGGATCGCTGAGCGCGTGCAGCACCTGGTCAAGGGAGATCTCCGCCCGGTCGGGGTGGAAGAGCGGGGCCCGCATGGGCGCCTCCTCGTCGGGGTCCGGCGCGGCGTCCGGGATCTCCGGCCGCCGTGCGCTCGGACTCCTACGTTAGGGGAAAAAGCCGCATCGCTCACGCGGTCGCCGGGTCGGCCCGGAACAGTCCGGAGGCCGCGAAGACGGCGGTCGAGGTCAGCAGCGTCACGACCGTGAACCCGGCGACGCCGTAGAACCCGTCGAGGCCGGTGATGAGCAGCCCGCAGAGCGCCGCGCCGACGGTAGTCCCGCCGTACATCACCGCGTTGGCGAGCGACGCGACGGTGCCCCGGGCGTCGCCCGCCTCCTGCTGGAGCAGGGTCATGACGACCGGGAACATGAACCCGACCCCGCCGACGATCAGGGACAGCAGGACGAGCGCCGTGGCCAGGTTCGGCGCGAAGGGCAGCGCGCAGAAGAGGGCGACCGAGACGGCGAGGCCGAGCAGGAGCGCGCGGCGCGGCCCGAACCGTCCGGCGACGCGGCCGGTGAGCAGCGAGCCCCCCACGTTGCCCGCGCCCAGCGCCACCATCGCGGCGCTCAGCGAGCCCGTGCTCAGCCCGAAGTCGCGGGTGAGCCAGGTGCCGACGAAGGAGAAGGAGCCGAGGTTGCCCGCCTGGAAGACGAAGTAGCCCAGAAGGAACAGCGCGAGCCTGCGCCTGCCGAGGATCGCGGCGTACAGGCGCGGCGTCGCGCGGAGCCCGCCCGCGGCGCCGGGGGCCGCCGGGACCGACGGGAACATCCGCAGCAGCACGAGCCAGACGACGAGCGCGACCGCGCCGACCGTCCAGAAGGACAGCCGCCAGGAGACCGTCGCGAGCCAGCCGCCCAGGGGGATGCCCGCGCACTGCGCGGTCGACAGGCCCGCCGTCGCCAGCCCCATCGTGCGCACGATCCGGCCGGGCGGCACCAGCGCGGGGATCGACGCCCAGATCTGCGGGGAGACGAACGCGGCGGCGGCCCCGGCCAGGAACCGGAACGCCACCATCGACCAGAAGCCCGTGGCGCATCCGCACAGCGCGGTCGCGGCGCTGAAGGCCAGCAGTCCCGACAGCAGCACGCGCCGCCGGTCGCGGCGGTCCGACAGGGGGCCCGCGACGAGGGCGAGCAGCGCGTACCCGAGCGCGTAACCGCTCACCATCCACCCCGACACCTCCGTGGAGACGCCGAAGGAGCGCGTGAGGTCGGGCAGCAGGGGCGCGACGAGGAAGGTGTCGGTGCCGATCACGAACATCGTCGTGAATCCGACGAGGCCGATCCGGCTGGGAGGGGGATGCGCGGACGGCGCCACGGGTCGGTCCACGGAGACTTTCGCCATGCGAGGGGGTCCTGTTCGTTGTTCGTCGAATATCGAACTAGCGCGGTGATCGTAACAGCGCCGGCGCCGCGGGCACAGGGGAAATGGGGAACGGGGCGGGGCCTCGACGTCGCCGTGGCGTCGTGTGCGTCCGGGCCTCGGAGTCCTCCCGTCCGCGGCTTCCGGGAAGGCCGGATGCGGCCGCGCGATCGGTTCGTGCTACTGCTTGTGTCGATCCCGGCCGCGGCGTCGCGGTCGTGACGGAAGGAGGTCCGGGTGGCGGACGAACTGGGCTTCGGCGAGACCCTGCGGCTCGAGCGGCTGGAGGCCGACCTGTTCCGGGGGCACTGCCATGCCGGATCGCCGCAGCGCGCGTTCGGCGGGCAGGTCGCCGCGCAGGCGCTGGTCGCGGCGGGCGGCACCGTGCCGGACGACAGGTTCGTCCACTCGCTGCACGGCTACTTCATCCGCGGCGGACGCAGCGACCAGCCGATCGTCTACAGCGTCGACCGGGTCCGCGACGGCCGGAGCTTCACCACCCGGCGCGTCGTCGCCGTCCAGGACGGCAAAGCGATCTTCGGCCTCTCCGCCTCCTTCCACGGCGAGGAGTCGGGCCCCACCCACCAGAAGCCCATGCCGGAGACGGTGCCGCCGGAGGACGCCGAACCCGCTCCCGACCGGTGGAGCGCCTACGCGGGCTCCCTGGAGATCCGTTTCAACGACGTCTCCTCCGCCGCCGACCTCCCGCGCCGCCAGATCTGGGTGCGCTCCCGCCACCCCCTCGGCGACGACCACCTCCGCAACGTCTGCGCCCTCACCTACACCTCCGACATCGGCCTCGCCGGCACCGCCTTCCTCGGCCGCCTGAACCCCCGCAACCCCTTCCAGCTCTCCTCCCTCGACCACGCCGTCTGGTTCCACCGCCCGTTCTCCCTGGACGACTGGCTCCTCTTCGACACCGAAAGCCCCAATTACGCCAGCACCCGGGGCCTGGCCCACGGCACCTTCTACACCCGCTCCGGCACCCTCGTCGCCTCCGTGACCCAAGAGGTCCTCATCCGGCCTCTGCCGCGCGACTAGCCCACGGGGTGCGGTTGTCGCGCGGGCCGTAACTTCCGATGCGTGGCGTTCCCGTGTTCTTTCTTGGACACTTGGCCGCACGACGGCGGACAGGGACGGCCATGGATGTTCTGGCGGGACGCTACCGAGTGGAGCGACGGCTGGGGAGCGGCGGCATGGGCGTCGTCCACCGGGCCTGGGATCAGGAGCTGGACCGGGCGGTGGCGGTGAAGGTCCTCTCCGCGGACCTGCTCCGCGACGACGCCCACCTGGCGCGCTTCCAGCGCGAGGCCCGCGCCGCCGCGGCCCTGTCCCATCCCAACATCGTGACCGTGCACGACACGGGGATCGACACCACCGGGTCCCGGCCGGTGCCCTACCTGGTGATGGAGCTGATCGAGGGCGACTCCCTCGACCGGCTGCTCGAGACCGATCCGCCGGCCCCGGAGGAGGCGGCGCGGATCGTGCTGGCCGTGCTCGACGCGCTGGCGCACAGCCATGCCCGCTCGGTCGTGCACCGCGACATCAAACCGGGCAACATCATGGTCCGCCGCGAAGGCGCCCGCCCGCACGTGAAGGTCCTGGACTTCGGCATAGCCCGTCTCCTGTCCGGCGCCGCGACCGTCCTCACCGCCGACGGGACGAGGATCGGCACCCCCGCCTACATGTCGCCGGAGCAGGCCGCGGGAGAACCCGTCGGGCCCGCGTCCGACCTCTACTCCACCGGCTGCGTGCTCTACGAACTCCTGACCGGCCGGACCCCCTTCACCGCGGACTCCGCCGCGGCACTGATCTTCCACCACCTCCACAGCGTCCCCGTCCCGCCCACGGCGCTCGACCCGACGCTGCCGTCCTCCTGGAATCCGGTCCTGGCCACCGCGCTGGCCAAGGACCCCGCGCGCCGCCATCCCGACGCCTCGACGATGCGCCGCGCCGTCGAGGCCGTCGCCTGGCCGCTCGGGGATCCGCCCGCCGCCGCGCCGACCCGGGAGGACCCTCCCGCCCCGAACGTCCCGGCCTCCCGTCGGCTGGACCGCCGCGGCCTGCTCGGCCTGGGCGCCGTCGCCGCGGCCTCGGTCGGCGTGCCCGTCGCCTGGGTGCTCAACCGTGCGCCGCGCGACCGCACCGCCCCGCTGCGCGCCATCAAGCCTCCCGCCTTCCTCCCGCTCGACGGGTTCGTGATGTCCCTCGCGTTCAGCCCGGATGGCGCGACCCTCGCCACCTGCGGCGAGGACGAGGCGGTGCACCTGTGGAGCGTCCCCGGCCTCGCCCGGAAGGGCGAACCGCTCACCGGCCTCACCCGCGAGGTCACGTCGGTGGCGTTCAGCCCGGATGGCACGACCCTCGCCGCCGGCAGCCGGGACGCGACCGCGCGGCTGTGGCGGGTCGCCGACGCCACCCGGCTCGGCGGCCCCCTGACCGGGCACGCCATCTCCATCGAGGCGCTGGCGTTCGGCCCGCACGGGGACCTGCTCGCCACCGGCGGTTCCGACGCGACGGTGCGGCTGTGGCGGCTTGCCGACCGCACCCCGGTCGGCAAGCCGCTCGCCGGGCACGACTCCGAGGTCTACGCGGTGGCGTTCAGCCCCGACGGCACACTTCTGGCCAGCGGAGGCACCGACAGGACCGCGCGGGTGTGGTCCGTTGAAGCGCGGGCGGAGAAGGGCATTCCGCTCGTGGGCCACACCAGCTCGGTCAACGCCGTGGTGTTCTCCGTCGACGGCCGGAGTCTCGTCACCGGCAGCGACGAACTGATCCGTTGGTGGAGCGTGGAGGACCACAACCCGCTCGGCACGCTCTCCACCGGCTCCAGCGGGCACACGACGTCCGTGGTCTTCACCCGCGACGGCAGGACCCTGGCCACCGGTGGATCCGACCAGATGGTGCGGCTGTGGCGCGTGATCGCCGCCGGACAGGCCGAACCGCTCGCGTCCCCCCTCCCGGCCGGAGGGGACGTCTCAGCCCTCGCGTTCAGCCGGGACGGCTCGCTCCTCGCCGCGGCGGGCGGCGATGGCGTCCGGCTCTGGCGCCTCTGACCGCCGCGCCGTCCCGCACCGGTCCGCGGCCCGAGCCCGCGGCGACGCGACGCGCAGCGCGGGAGGCCGTCCTGGGGTCGGCCTCCTCATGGTGATCTCCGCTCGGCCCGACCTCGCCGCGCCCGGCCTTCCCGATCGGGCCCCGATCGTCGTCGCGTTCCGCGTCGGCGACCTCGACGTCAGTGGCGGTGCAGGGGGAAGGCGGAGGACGAGGCGGGCGCCGGGTGCGTCGTCGGTGCGGTCCGCGGCGTGCAGGGTGCCGTGGTGGGACTCGGCGGGTACCGCCGGAGGCGTGGGGTGTCAGACGACGATGAGGAGGCCGTCCTTGCCGAGGGTGATCTCGCCGGCGTAGTGGTCGCTCATGCCTGCGACGAACTGGCGGCGGGGGAGGAGGCCGTCGGGCCAGGGGGTGAGGTGGGTGAGGGCCAGGCGTTTGACGTGGGCCTGCTGCGCCTGCTTCGCGAGCTCGATCGTGTCGGCGTGGTACGGGATGGTGCGTTCGGCGACGTCGGCCTCGTAACTGAGGCCCTCCTCGCGCATGATGGGCAGGGCGCGGCGGACGAGGTGGGCCGCGTAGGCCTCGTGGACGACGAGGTCGGCGTCCTGCATGGCCGGGAGGTTGCGGGGCGTGACCTTCGTGTCGCCGCTGACGAAGACTTTTTTGCCCCGGTAGGTCATGACATAGCCGAACGCGGGCTCCACCGGTTCGTGATCGACGAGCCGGGCGTCGATGGTGATGCCGCCCTCGTCGTAGACGCGGACGGACTCGGCGCCCTCGGGGATCTCGATCTCGTTCGGGGCGGCCTGGGCCGCGGCGGCGTTCTCCGCCTGGGGGCCCATGTGCTCCTCGCGATAGCCGTTGTCGAGCGCGTAGGCCGCGCCCAGGTTCGTCACGACCTCCTCGGTGCCGACCGGCCCCCACACCGGCAGCGGCGCCTTGCGGCCCCAGATCCAGCTCTCGCTGACGAGGGTCGCCAGGCCGTTGAAGTGGTCGGAGTGGAAGTGGGTGAGGAACACCCGGTCGAGTTCGGTGACGGGCACGTCGGAGTCGGCGAGCGACTTGGTGGCGCCCTCGCCCGCGTCGAACAGGAACATCTTCCCGCCCGCCGCGACGAGCGTGCACGCCTGCGCGCGGGCCGCGCTGATCTCGGGCGAGCCGGTCCCGCACAGCAGGACCTGAATGTGCTCCTTGTCCTCCAGGAGGCTCCGGTCCTGTTCCTCGGTCACCTTGGCCCGGATCACCGCCTCGGTGATGGCGTCCTCGCCGAAGTGGACGGTCGCGACCACGGCCATGACCAGGGCGAGGACCACCGCCAGGGCGATCCGGACTCTCTTGCCTCTCATTCGGGGGGTCTCCTCTGCAACGGTGCGCTCTCAGGGGGTGGTGGGAGGAAGGAGCTTCCGCCAGTCGGCGGCGGGGAGCCGGGTGAGCTCCGCGAAGGAGGTGAGGACCGTGCGATCGGGGCGGACCACCGCCGCGACGGCCCGGCCCCCCGACAGCCAGCCCGCCAGGACGTCCTCGTGCCCGGTCGTGCGGGAGCCGTCGGGGCGCAGTATCTCGGTCCGGTCGGGTCCGGCGTGCACGACGACGGCGTTCAGGTCCGCGGCGAGCCCGGTCAGCGACGGCGTGGCCGGGAGGCGGGTGACGACGGTGAACCCGGTCCCGAGCAGGTCGTCCAGCCGGTGGGCCGCGCCGTCGACGGTGAGCGACGGCTGCGGCAGGAACGTCCCGGCCAGCCGCCCGCCCGCCACGAGCGGTCCGCGCCCCAGCGGGGGCGAGACGCTCTTCGTCATCGCGTGCCGCACCGCGGCGATCCGGGTGAGGACGCCGAGGAGGGCCCGGCGCACGAAGGCCGTCTTGTCCTGGCCCCCCGTCATGGCCCGCCCGATCGACACCGCGGTCTTGACGACGGTCGTGACGTGCGGGGCCCGTTCGCTCTGGTAGGTGTCCAGGAGCCCGTCCCCCGCCACGGGATCGGCGCCGGCCGCGGCGAGCTTCCAGCTCAGGTTGGCCGCGTCGCGCAGCCCGGCGCACATGCCCTGGCCGATGAACGGCGGGGTGAGGTGGGCGGCGTCCCCGAGCAGGAACAGCCGGCCGGCCCGCCAGCGGTCGGCGACCCGGGCCTTGAACGTGTAGGAGGCGCTGCGGATGACCTCGAGCTCGGCGAAGGGGAGGTCCCCGGTCCAGGGGGCGAGGAGGCGCGTGAGCGACTCGGGCCGGGTCAGCTCCTCCGGCGTCTCGCCGTCCCGCATCCGGAACTCCCAGCGGTAGCGCTCTGCGCCGATCCGCATGAACGTCGCGGCACGGCGCGGGTCGCAGATCTGGTCGACGCCGTCGTACTCGCCGAGCCGGTGCGCGCACCGCACGTCGATGACGAGCCACTGCTCGGTGAACCGCAGGTCGCGCATCTCCGCGCCGATCGTCGCGCGGACCAGGCTGTTGGCCCCGTCGCACCCGAGGACGGCTTGCGCCTCGACGGTCCGGACCGCGCCGCCGTCCACGTCGCGCAGCACGGCCACGGCGGGCCTGGCGGCGTCGCCCGGCTCGATCTTCTCGACCTCCACCCCGGTGAGCAGCCGCGCTTCGGGATGCCCGGCGAGTTCCGCGCGCAGCAGCAGTTCCAGGTCGGGCTGGTCGAACAGGTTCGACTCCGGCCAGCCGTGCTCGCCGACGAGCCTGTCGCGGTGGAACTCCGCCATGGGGCGCAGCCGCGCGTCGAGCAGCCGCATCCCGGGAGCGGGCCTGCTGATCCCGGTGAACGCGTCGGCGACGCCGAGCGCCTGGAGGACGCGCAGCACCTCGTCGTCCAGGTGGACGGCCCGGGGTAGCCGATACACCTCGGGATGGCGCTCGACGACGAGGCTCGGCACCCCGTACCGGGCGAGGAGGATCGCGCAGGCAGTCCCGGTGGGGCCCGCGCCGACGATGAGGACGGGGGTCCGCTCGCTCATGCCCGCCCCCCGGCGATCTCGTGCGTGAACGGGAACCGGTCGAGCTCGGCGGAGAGCCCTCCGGGGTCGCCGGAGACCCGGACGACGGCGTGCGGCCTTCCCTCGCGGGTCTCGACCTCGACGGTGTCGGCGAGCCCTGCCGCGTCGAGCACCGCGGCGACCACCCGCCGCACCGCGTCCTCGACGAGGGCGGGCTTGAAGATCTTGCCGACGACGGTCACCGGCAGGCTCTCGACCACGTGCACGGACCGGGGCGTCGCGGCGGGCTCGGGGGCGTGCTCCCGCGCCCAGGCCAGCAGCTCGGCCTCGTCCGCGTGAGCGCCCTCGGCGAGGACGAGGTAGGCGACGGGCACCTCGCCGGAGTGCGCGTCCGGCGCGCCGACGACGGCGGCCTCCCGCACGTCGGGGTGCGCGAGCAGGGACTCCTCGACGGGCCGGGGGTCGATGTTGTGGCCGCCGCGGATGATGAGGTCCTTGGCCCGTCCGGTGAGGTAGAGGTAGCCCTCCTCGTCGACCTTCCCGAGGTCGCCGGTGAGCAGCCACCCGTCGAAGATCTTCCCCGCGGGGTCGGGCGCGGGGCCGTCGGGGCCGGGCCGCAGGTAGCCGGGGAAGACGCTCGGCCCGCTGATCGCCAGGACGCCCGGGGTCCCCGGCGGGCAGTCGCCGGTCGGGACCTCGTCCGGGTCCACGGTGACCGCCTTGACCCGCTGGTAGGGCAGCCGCAGCCCGACCGAGCCGGGGCGCGGCGCGAACGCCGGCGTGGTCGAGGTCGCGCACGTCGCCTCGGTCAGCCCGTAGCCCTCCAGCATGGGCACCTTCGCCGAGGACTCGAAGGCGGTGCGGGTCGCGCGCGGCAGCGGCGCGGCGCCGACGGCCCCGGCGCGCAGACTGGACAGGTCGGCGTCCTCGGGGACCGGCGGGAGCGAGGAGTACACGGTCGGCACGCCGGAGAAGCTCGTCACCTTGTAGTGCTCGATGATGCGCCAGAAGTCCGCCATGAGCGCCTTGTCGCGGTAGCCGCGCGGTCCGAGGCTCACCACGGCCGTCCCGTGCAGGAACGGCCCGAGCCCGGTGACGTGGACGGCGTTGACGTGGAACAGCGGCAGCCCGGAGAGCGAGACGGCCCCTTCCAGGAAGACGCCGGAGCAGCCGAGCGCCCAGGCCATGTAGACCTCCATGGCGTGGGTGTGCGGGGCGACCTTCGGCACGCCGGTCGTGCCGCCGGTATGGAAGTAGGCGGCGAGGTCCCCGGGGCCGGGCCGGTGGCCGGTGCGCAGCCGGTCGGCCGGCTGGGCCGCGGCGACGGCGTCGAAGTCGGCCCCGCCTTCGGCCCCGGGCGGCCCGCCGACGGCGGCCAGCGCGCGCAGTCCGGGCAGCCGGGCGGCGATTCGCCGCGCCTTGGCCCACAGTTCGGGGGACAGGTCGGGACCGGGCGCGAGCAGCACGTCGGGCCCGGTCAGCGTGAGGATCTCCACGAGGTGGTCCTCGGCGAGCATCGGGTTGACCGGGGCCGCGATCCCGGCCGCCTGCGCGCCGAGGAGCGCGGCGTAGGTCGCGCCAAGGTTGGGCAGCATCAGCGCGACCACGCCGCCCTCGGCGAGCCCGAGTTCGGCGTAGGCGTTCGCGGCCTGGTGCACGCGCGCCTGCAGTTCGCCGTAGGTCCAGACGGGGGCCTCCCGCCAGGGCGCGCCGTTCTCGCCGAGCAGGTGCAGCGCGGGCCGTTCGGGGTGGGCCGTCGCGGTGCGGCTCAGCAGCGCATAGGTGGTGGCGGGAATGCCGCGTTCGGAAAGCGGGACCGCTTCGATGACCGGGACGTCCTCGGGGAGCAGGACGAGCGGGCGGTCTCCCTGGGTGTGCGGGGCGGGAACCATCGGGTTCTCCTCGGGACGGGTCGGGCCGGTCGCGCCGGGGACGGGGTGGGGACGGGGTGGGGACGGGGTGGGGACGGGGTGGGGACGGGGTGGGGACGGGGTGGGGACGGGGTGGGGAACCGGGGTCAGGAGCTCATGGCCTTGCCGAGGGCGAGGATCCTCGGGAGGTCGAGCTCGTTGTCGGCGCGCAGCGCCCGGACGGCGTCGCGCAGCATCGCGGGGCCGTTGCCGAGGAAGTCGGACGTGGCGGGCGGCCCCCACTGGCGGAGGCCCGAGGCCGTCATGGTGTCCCAGCCCGGCTCCAGGGAGCTGTCGAAGCGGTCGCCGTCGGTGAAGTGCTCCACCAGCAGCCGGTCGGGGTCGCGCCAGTAGTCGAAGATCTGGCTGCCCTGGATGTGCCGCCCGATGCCCCACGAGCGCCGGTGCCCGCGCTCCTTCAGGTGCTCGCCTCCGGCGGCCAGGGCGTCGAGGTCGGCGACCTGGTACGCGGAGTGGACATATCCGGCGGCGGGGGACAGCAGCAGGGCGAGGGTGTGGTGGTCGGCGGGCTCGTCGCCCCGGTCGCACCGGATGAAGGCCATGACGGGGCCCCGGTCGCGCTGCCCGTCGAGGTACAGGAAGTCGCTGACGATCAGGCCGAGATGTTCGAGGAACCAGTCGAGGTCGCGCAGGAACACGGTGCTGGCCAGGACCACGTGACCGAGCCGTTCCACCAGGGCGGGCGCGCGTTCGGGCCGCTGGGCCGCGTTGACGCGGGGGAACCCGCCGCCACTGTTCACGGTCAGAGGGCTCTGCGTCGGGAGGGCGGTGTGTTCGGGCGCGCCGTAGACGACCTGGACCCTCAGGCCGGAGGGGGTGAAGGCGGTGACGGCCCGGCCGCCCGTCTCCAGCTCCTCGACGCCTCCGCCGGTGGCGCGCGCGAGCCGGTCGAGGTCGGCGTCGGCGGCGGCCTG
The DNA here is from genome assembly GCF_003751225.1 of Actinocorallia herbida. NCBI lineage: Bacteria > Bacillati > Actinomycetota > Actinomycetes > Streptosporangiales > Thermomonosporaceae > Actinocorallia > Actinocorallia herbida. The sequence goes on along the minus strand of NZ_RJKE01000001.1, from coordinate 4,696,309 downwards.
GAACACCGGTCCGGCGAACCGGGAGCGGGGGCCGCGCCGGATGACCAGGCAGTCGGTGCCCGCGAGCGCGCCGCGCAGCCGCAGCTCGCCCGGGGTCCGCTCGACGGTCCTGAACCCGAAGTCGTGGGCGAAGCCCTCGGCGCGGTCGAGGTCGGGCTTGACCAGGTCGAGCCAGGCCAGGTCCCTGACCTTGATCACGGGGTCGGCGGCCCGTCCGGGGTGCTCGCCGCGCAGCGCGCCCTGCTCGCTGTGCAGGTCCTTGTGCGGGTCGGCATGCATGGGTTCGCTCCTTTCTGCCCGGTCCGTCAGGCGAACGTCGTGCGGAGGGCGCCGAGGTGCTCGATCGTGGTGACGAGCTCGTCGCCGGCCGCGAGGAGGCGCGGCGGGGTGCGGGTCGCGCCGATCCCGGCGGGAGTGCCGGTGAAGATGAGGTCGCCGGAGCGCAGCAGCGTGACGGCGGAGAGCTTGGCGATGAGCTCCGGCACGGAGAGGATCATGTTCCCGGTCCTGCCGTCCTGCATGGTCTCGCCGTTGAGCGTGCAGCCGATCCGCAGGTCGCCCGGCTCGGGGATCTCCTCCAGCGTGACCACGGCCGGGCCCGTCGGGCCGAACCCGGGGTGCGACTTGCCCAGCGAGAACTGCTGCGGCGCGGGTCCCGACCACTGGCCGATCCGCTCGGAGAGGTCCTGGCCGACGGTGAGGCCCGCGACGTGCTCCCAGGCCGCGTCCTCCGCGATCCGGTGGCCGCCCCGGCCGATGACCACGACGAGCTCGGCCTCCCAGTCCACCCAGCCCTCGGGCAGGTCGACCCGCGCGACGGGGCCGGTCAGGCAGGACGGGAACTTGGTGAAGGTCACCGGCCAGGAGGACGCGGCCTCCAGCTCGGCCTCCTCGGCGTGGTCGCGGTAGTTGACGCCGATCGCGAAGACCTGGCTGGGCCGCGGGACGGGCGGGCGCAGGTCGTCGTCGGCGTAGGGGACGGCCTCACCTTCCAGGGCCGCGAGGACGGGCAGGGCCTCCTCCCAGCGCTCGAACAGGGCCTGGGGATCGGGGCCGAGGACGCCGCCGGACGCCTTGTGGACGTCCACGGCGCCGTCTCCGGTCAGCAGCACGGCCCGGCCGGCGAGATTGGCGATGCGCATGGTTCCTCCTCGATGACGGGTGCCCCGATTGAACGAGGAACCGCAGGAGGAGTGCTTGGGCCGTCAGCCCAAAGTGATCGGATCCTTTTGGGCCGACGGCGTCATGGCGTCGAGGGACCGCCGGGAGGCAGGGCGGTGGCCGCGCGCAGCGCGAGCCAGACCTCGTGGCCTACGCCGACCGGCCGCCCGAGGAGCTCCTCGGCCCGCCGCACCCGGTAGGTGACGGTGTTACGGCTCACGCTCAGCAGTTCCGCGGCGAGGGCGGGACTGCGGCCCTGCTCCAGATACACCCGGAGCGTCTCGCGGAGTTCCGCCGCGCGCGGGCCCGGGTCGGCGAGCTCGCCCAGGACCTCCGCGACGTACCAGCGCGCCTCCTCGACGTCGGCGGTGGCCAGCACCTCCACGCTCACCTCCGGGTAGGCGCGCACCCGGTCGCCGATCCGCAGGGCGATCCGCTCGGCCGCGCGCGCGCCGAGGTGGCTGCGGCGGAACCCCTCCTGGCCGGACGCCACGGGCCCGGCCGCCACCCGGATGCCCGGTGGAGGCTCCCGCAGCGCGCGGGCCAGAAGGTCGTCGGAGGGCCGGGTGGCCCACCCGGCCCAGGCCCACAGCGCCGACGGGCCGTCCCGCACGGTGAGGGACTGCTCGGCTCCGGTGTCCCTGGCGAACGCGCCCGCGTACCGGGCGAGGTCCGCGGCCCGTCCGTCGGCGTCGTCGGTCCAGACGATGAGCGCGAGGTGGTGCCGGTCGAGCGAGCACCCGAGGACCCGGGCCGCCCGGTCTGCGGTGACGCGGCGCGCGGCCAGCAGGTCCTCCACGACCGCGCGGCGGGCCGCCTCCGTGCCCGCCTGCCAGCGGTCGCGCTCGGCGATGTACTCCTCGGCGAGCCGGCTGGCCTGGACGTCGGCGTACTCGAACAGGGCCTCGGACACGCGGTGGCTCTCGGCCGACCGGACCGGCTCGGGCTCGCGCTCGATCGCGGCCATCAGCTCGCGGTGCAGCCTGGCGTGGCCGATCCGCACCCCGCGCAGCACCCGGTCCAGTGAGATGTTCCGGTGGACGAGCGCGGCGTTCGCCTCCACGGCCTCCGGCGCGACCTCCAGCGGGGACACGCTCCGGTCGGTGAGCAGCCCGAAGAGGGTGAGGAACACCGTCGCCTCGACCGCGCGGCCCAGCGTCCGCTCCGGCACCGCGCCGCCTCCGTGCTCGGGCACCCGCTCGATGACCTCCGCGGTCATCGCCGCGGCGACCCGCACCGACCACCGGACCGGCCCGGGGCCGAGCAACCCGGTCACCGCGCCCAGCGTGGCCGCCCCGCAGACGGGCTCGGGCACGGGTCCGTCCGCGTCGAGCCGCAGCACCCAGGTGCGCGCTTCGTCCAACACGCCTCAAGTACAGCACGCGCGGGGATACGGCCGGGCGGGCAAAATATCGCTAATCCATTGATTTAGCGTTTTTATCGCGGCAGACTGCGCAGACTTTCCCCGAGGAGGACGCATGCCGACCGACCCCACCGCGCTGATCGACGTCCACGCGCATTTCGTCACCGACGCCTACGTCGCCGCGGCCCGCGCCGCCGGGCACGAGCATCCCGACGGGATGCCGTCCTGGCCGTCCTGGGCCGCCGCGGCACACGTCGCGTTCATGGACGGGAGCGGGATCGGCAAGGCGCTGCTGTCGATCTCCTCGCCGGGCACCCACTTCGGCGACGACGCGGCCGCGCGGGAGCTGAGCCGCCACGTCAACGAGCACGCGGCGCAGGCCAGGGCTCAGCATCCCGGACGGTTCGGGCACCTCGCCGCGTTGCCCCTGCCCGACGTCGAGGGGTCCATCGCCGAGGCGCGCCACGCGCTGGACGTCCTCGCCGCCGACGGCGTCGCGATCCTGTCCAACCACCTGGGCGTCTACCCGGGAGACTCCCGCTTCGAGCCCCTCTGGGCCGAACTCGACCGGCGCGGCGCCATCGTCTTCGTCCACCCGACCTCACCGCCACAGGCCGACGCCGTCGCGCTCGGCCGCCCCCGCCCGATGGTCGAGTTCCTCTTTGACTCCGCCCGCGCCGCCGCCGACCTCCTCCTCTCCGGCGCTCTCGCCCGGCACGGCCGCATCCGCTGGATCTTCACCCACTGCGGCGGCGTCCTCCCCCCGCTCACCGAACGCCTCGACCTCTTCCGCTTCCTTCTCCCCGTCCCGCCCGGTGCCTCCGACGCCGCCTCCCGCGACCAGTTCGGCGACCTCTGGCACGACCTCGCCGGCACCCCCTTCCCCCACCAGGCCCCCGCCCTCGCCGCCGCCTTCGGCTCCGAGCGCCTCCTCTACGGCAGCGACTCCTGCTGGACCCCCGACTTCGCCGTCACCGCCCAGATCCACGCCTTGGACGCGGCCCCGCCCCTGCCGGACACGTCATCCTGGCGAGACCTCACCACCCGCAACGCCCACCGCCTTCTGGCCCGGAACGAGACGGTCAATTCGGTCGAACGGCCCTCGTGATCGCCCGTCGAGCCCGGGTCCGCCGTAGTAGCGTGGCCGGGTGGGAGAGCTTCTCGGCGCGGACGAGCTGGCCCGGTCGAGCGTCGTCGCGAACTGCGCGATGAACCGAGAACGCGGGCCGGCCTCGTACCGGCGCGAGCTGGGGTTCGACGTCCTGGGGTTCCTCGCGGGGCGGCTGGAGGAACGCGGCGCGGTGCGGTGGCTCGACCTGTGCTGCGGCGCGGGACGGGCGCTGAGCGAGGCCGCGCCCGTGCTCGGAAGCGCGGCGGAGCTGGTGGGCCTCGACCTCGTCGGCTTCTTCGCCCCGGCCCACCCCCGCGTCAGACTGGAGACCGCCTCGATCGCCGACTGGGCGCCCGACGGCCCGTTCGACCTCATCACCTGTGTCCACGGCCTGCACTACGTCGGCGACAAGCTCGACGCCCTCAGCCGCGCGGCCTCCTGGCTCACCGCCGACGGAAGCTTCCACGCGAACCTCGACCTTGCGGGCATCCACGCCCCCCGACGTCCTCTGGCGGCCTCGCTCCGCGCCAACGGCTTCTCCTACGACGCCCGTCGCCGCCGGATCACCTGCACCGGGCGGCACACCCCCCGGTTCCCGTTCGCTTATCTGGGCGCTGACGACCGCACGGGCCCCAACTACACCGGCCAGGACGCGGTGACGTCCTACTACGACCACTCCCCGTCCTGACCCGCGCGGCGGTCCTCTAGCGCGCCGCCCTCCTCGTACCCCCACCAAGACCCGCTCTGGCCGGGGACGAGCAGCAGGGCGGGGCTGTCCGGTGAGCCGGCCATCGCGTAGTTCATCCGGATCTCGCCGAGGTCCACGATCCGTTCGGGAAACGCGTGCTCGGTGAAGACGTCGGGATGGTCGCTGTGGTCGGGGTACGGCACGGCTGCTCCTGAGAGTGCGGCGTGAAGGGTGCGTCAGCCGGTCGCGTCGGCCTCGGCGACGGCGCGGAGGCCGTCGGCGGTCCTGTCGAGGTGCCGGGCCAGCAGCTCGGCCCCGAGGTCGGCGTTCCGGGCGACCGCGGCCTGGAGCAGTTCCGCGTGCTCACGGGCCACGTCGCGGTCGAAGTCGTGGCCGACGGGGACGGACCAGTGCCGGTAGACGGCGGCGGCGTCGCGGAGCGTCATCGTGACGTTCAGGAGCTGGTCGTTGCCGCAGCCGTCGAGCAGCGCCCGATGGAACCGCTCGTGCACCTCGAACCAGGTCTCGTTGAAGCGCCCGTCGACCATCACGGGGATCGCGGCGAGATGGTGGTGCGCGGCGACGGCCTGCGCCTCCCAGCCGATGCTGCCGCGCTCCATGGCGAGCCGGAACACCACGGGCTCGATCCGCACCCGTGCCTCGGTGAGCTCGTTGAGATGTCTCAGCGACAGCGCCATCACGCTGAACCCCTGCTGTGGGGTCGCCACCACGAGCCCCTGCCCGACCAGCCGCGTCAGCGCCTCCCGCACCACCGACTGGCTCATCGAGAACCGCTGCGCCAGCTCCACGAGCCGGAGCCGCTGCCCGGGCACCAGGACTCCGTGGAAGATCTCCTCCCGGAGCCGCGCATGCACCAGCCCCGCTCGCGTCTCCTTCTCCCCGGCCATGGCCGGGAAGTCTAACAGGACATGGTGCAGGAATATCGATAACAAGGAGATTTAACGATAATCATGGATGGTCGGGAGAGATCTCCGCTGGGGCGGGGTGGGGTTGGAAAACGCGGTCGGATGATGGAGAGATGGGCGGGGAAAGGGACGAGGAGGCGTTCGCGAGGCTGCGGAGGGCGGCGCTGCCGCTGTTCGCGAGCCTCGGCTACGACGGCACGGACACCCGGATGATCGCCGACGCGGCGGGCGTGCCGCGCGAGGTCGTCATCGCGGCGGGCGGACGCCGGGCCCTGTACCTCGCGATCGTCGACACCTACTACCGGGAGCAGATCGCCGCGCTCGACGAGATCGCCGAAGGGTTCACCCCGGACGAGCCCGGCGTCCGCCGGCTTCTCGAAGGCATGCTGGAGTTCTATCTCGACCACATCCCCGAGATCTCGATCTGGCAGCACCGCTACCTCCGCGACGCCGCCGACCTGATCGACATCGACTCCGCCTACCGGCAGCCGATGTTCCATCGCATCGCCGACCTCCTCGGCCCCGAGATCACCGACCGCATCGACGTCCCGATGGTCTTCAGCATCGTCAGCTGGAGCCTGCGCGGTTTCCTCAGCGAGGGCATCGTCCGCCCGGACGGCTCCGCCCTGGGCGCGGAGACCCCCGCGGGCCAACTCCGCTTCCGCTCCTACCTCCCGCACCTGACCAGCCTCTTCTTCGCCAAGGACCCCTGACGGAGCCGCCCCCGGCCACGTGGCCGGGGGCGCGTCGCCGCGCGGGTCAGGCCAGGCGGGGATCTGCGCCTCCTGCGGCTGCACCGGGCTCCACACGACCAACCTCCCCGCCCTCTGGGCGACTTACGCCGAATCCCGCCCCGAAGACCACCTCACCCGCCCCCGACAACCCTGACCCACGCCCGAGGGCCGTAGGCGTACGGCGCGGCGGGAGGAGTGTCAGCGGGTTTCGCGGAGCTTGAGGATGTAGGTCGCGGTGAGGGCCACCGTGCGGTCTTCGTCGTGGGTCAGGGTTTTCAGGGCTTGGGTGGCATTGGGGCCGGGGATGTCGGCTAGGGCCTGGGTCAGGCGCTGGCGGATGGCGGGGTCGGTGGTGGGGGTGGTGAGGGGGGTGACGAGGGCGGTGGTGATCTGGGCTTCCAGTGCGGGGTCGTTCGCCAGGGTGCTGAGGGCGTCGGCCGCGTCGACGTCGTTCGTCTGGTCGACGATCATGGTGATGAGGGTCGGGACTGCGGCGGCGACGCCGCGGGTGCCGAGGGCCAGGGCGGCGTGTCCGCGGACGACCGGGTCGGGGTGTGCGAGGGCGTCCTGGAGCAGCGGGGTCGCGGCGGCCTGCGGGATCTCGGCGATGGCCTGGACGGCGCGTTCCCGGACCTCGGCGGCCGGGGAGGCGAGGCCCTCGGCCAGCGGCGGCAGGACGCCGGCGCCCGATCGCGCCAGGGCCCAGCGGAGGGCCCCGGCGACGTTCGGGTCGGCTTCGCCCAGCGCGGCCTCGACCAGCGCCTCCGGCGGGACCGGCACCTCCGTGACCGAGGACAGGGCCGCGCTCTGACGCGTCCCCGCGCTCTCCGATCCCAGGGCGTGCAGGAGCGCGACGATCTGGAGGACGTTCTCCCAGTCGGCGGGTTCCGCGGCGCCGATCCGGCGGAGCCGGGTGAGCAGCTCGGTCTCGCGCGCGATGCGTTCCCGGGTCTGGCCGATGAGATCGTCGACGAGCTCGGCGGGCGTGAAAGCGGGATCGTCCAGCGCGCGCTTGACCTCGCGCAGCGACAGCCCCAGTGACCGAAGGCTCTCGATGTGGAAGATCCGCCGGATGTCGTCGCTGGAGTACTCCCGATAGCCGGCGCCGGTCCGGCCCGTCGGCCGGATCAGGCCGAGCGCGTCGTAGTGCCGGAGCATGCGGGCGCTGACCCCGGACCGCCGGGCCACCTCACCGATCAGCACTGCCTGTCACCTCTCCTGGGCGGTCGGGCCGAGGGCCACGACGCGCTTCGCCTCCTCGATCGCGAACGCGAATCCGGCGTCCGGGTCGCGCAGCAGCCGTTCCGTGGCGATCGCGTGCTGCCGCGCCCGAAGGCCGGGACCCTTCATCGCCGCGTCCAGGGTAGGCAGCATCACCTCGCCGAGCGCGATCAGCGCGCGGCTCAGGCTGAGCTGTGTCTCGCGCTCGCCCCGCCCGAGCTGCGTCGCGAGCACCGCGGCCAACGCGGATTCCTCCCCTTCGGGCACGAGGCCGACCGCCGTCCGCCACGCGGCCCGCGCCACCTCGTCGTCGGCGTCGGTCAGCAGCGCCCGCGTGATCGCCGGCCACGTGCTCGGGTCCCCGATCTTGGACAGCGTGTGCAACGCCTGGCTCCGCGCCTGAGCCCGCGCCGAGCGGAGCTCGGCGAGCAGCTTCGGCACCGTCAGCGCCGTCGGGTGACGGGTGAGCGCCCATGTCAGCATGTCGCGCACCGAGAACTCGGGCTCGACCCCGCACCGCTCGACGAGCTTGTCGACGAACCGCGGGTCGGGATGCGTGCCGACCGCCAGCGCCGCCCGCAGCCGCACCGACGGGTCGCTCTTCTCCAGCCCCTGGAGACCCCGCGTTACGTACGGGTCCTGTCCTTGCGTGATCACCGAGATCACCTCCTCGGTCCCCAGTGAAGACCTTGCCACCGTGTCAAGGTCAACCGCGATCGACACGCGCGGCGATCCGGTTTCGACGTCGGCGGCCCGGCCGTCCCGTGTCGGTCGACCACGCAGTGCATTCTTCGATGAATGCGGGCTCCCACGTGCGAAGGAAATGAATTCAGTGATCTAAACATGGAACCGCAGCCGAACCACTGACCGTGATCTTGTCAATCGTTGCCATGGGCGGTCGCGGGGGACGCTGCCTACTCTCGCGGAGATCCATTCCTTAGTGAAAAGGAGTGTTAAATGCCCGAGGACTCCAAGCGGGACCACCTGCGTAGAGCCGCCGCCCTTGCGGCGGCGGCCGCCGCCGCGGCGGCGGCGCTCGCCACGGGGGCGGCCACCGCTGGTTCCGGTGCGTTGAGCGTGGCGATCGCCACGGTGGCCGGCGACAGTGACGTCACCGTGGTGGCGGGCTCCTTCAACAGCTGATCCGGATTCAGGCCGAACCGAGTTCCGGCTGCGTGGTGGACGACCGTATTCGCCACGCAGCCTTCCTTCTGCGGGACACGAAACAAGGGTGGTCGAAATGCGGGAACTTCCCCTGGTCAGCCTGGCCTCGAATAAGACCGTGGGCGCCGCCTGCGAGTGGCCGACGAAGGACGTCGTCGACGCGGCGCTGGCGAATCCCCGGTGGCAGCCGAGGCCGTTCATCGAATTCGTGCTCAAAATCCACAGCAGGTGCAACCTGTCGTGCGACTACTGCTACGTCTACGAGATGGCCGACGACAGCTGGAAGGACAACCCGGCCACGATGTCGAAGGCCACCGTGGACCAGGCCGCCGCCCGCTTCGGGGAACACCTGCGGGTCCACGCGAGCGAGGTGCCCGTCGCCAAGATCGTGCTGCACGGCGGTGAGCCGCTCATGGCCGGCCCTGAGATGATCACTCATCTCGCGGAGCGCTTCCGTGCCGAGACGCCGCCGGGCGTCGACCTGGACCTCCGACTCACCACGAACGCGGTGCTGCTCACCCCGGACAACCTGCGGTTGATGCGCGAGTGCGGGATCCGGGCCTACGTCAGCCTGGACGGGGACCGGACGGCGCACGATCGGCACCGCAAGTACGCCAACGGTCGCGGCAGCTACGACGCGACCATCCGGGGCCTCCAGGCGCTCCGTGCCCCGGAGTACCGGGACCTCTTCTCCGGCCTCCTGTGCACCATCGACCTGGCGAACGATCCGATCGACGTCTACGAGGCGCTGATCGCCCACGCACCGCCCATGCTGGACTTCCTGCTGCCCCACGGGAACTGGACCCAGCCGCCGCCCGCCTGGGGAGGCGACTCGGGCGCCACCCCGTACGCCGACTGGTTGATCCCGATCTTCGACCGGTGGTACGACGCGCCGGTCCGGCCGACCTCGATCCGGCTGTTCGACGCGATCATGACCCTCGTTCTCGGGGGCCGAAGCCGCGCGGAGACCGTGGGCCTGTCGCCCTTCCAGTCGCTCACCATCGACACCAACGGTTCGATCGACTTCTGTCACCAGCTCAAGTCGGCCTTCAACGGCGCCGCGATCACGGGCCATCACGTGGCACGCGACGCGCTCGACGCGCTCCTGCTCCAGCCCGGCGTCGTCGCCCGTCAGATCGGGGCGGACGCGCTCAGCGACACCTGCAAAGCCTGCCCCATCCGGGACATCTGCGGAGGCGGCCTCTACGCCCACCGATACAAGGCCGGCACCGGCTACCTCAACCCGTCCGTCTACTGCGCAGATCTCTCGCAGCTCATCGCCCACATCATCGAGCGCGTGGCCGGGGACGTCCTGAACCCGACCGACCCGGCGGCCTCGACCGCATGACCGCGCATGAGGTGCGCGAGGCACCCGGAACAGCGGTGAGCCGCTACGCGCGGCCTGAACCCCCGCCCTGAGGCGGGCGCGAGATGAAGCGGCGAGCTGAACGCGGAGTCAAGGTGGCGGGATTTCGTACTGTGGCTGGATATCGTCCGTTGACGCCTTGTCCGGCCGGGGCGTCGGACGAGGGGAGGGCGTGACGTGCGGGCGCGCGGTATCAACTACGACACCGGGTTTCTTCCCGGGGCGGGGATCTCGCGTAAGACGTTCCGCGCAGAGACGGTGCGGCGTGACATGGAGGTGATCGCCGGGCAGTTGCACTGCGATGCCGTCCGGGTCTCCGGGCGGGAGCCCGAGCGGCTGAGCCTCGCCGCGCGGCATGCCGCGGAGGTCGGCCTTGAGGTCTGGTTCGCCCCGTTTCCGGTGGACCTTCCGCCCGACCGGTTGCTTCCGTTCTTCGCCGACTGCGCCCGCCGGGCGGAGTCGGTGCGGCGGACCGGCGCCGAGGTGGTGTTCGTGACCGGTTGCGAGATGAGCGCCTTCTGCCACGGGTTCATCGCGGGTGACACCTATGGCGACCGCCTGCAGGCCATGGCGACCGCCGACATGGAGTGGTGGTCCTCGCTCGGGCCCGTCCTGGAACGCCTCAATGGCTTCCTCGCGCAGGTCGTCGCGACCGTCCGCCTGCACTTCGGCGGGCCGGTCACCTACGCCGGCGCTCCTTGGGAGTTCGTCGACTGGAGCCCTTTCGACCTCGTCGGCGTCGACGCCTACCGTGCCGCCTACAACGCCGATGGCTTCCGCGAGGAGATACGCGCTCACTTCGCCCACGGCAAGCCCGTCGCGGTCACCGAGTTCGGAACCTGCGCCTACCGGGGTGCGAGCGAACGCGGCGGGATGGCCTGGCGGGTGCCGGCGGATGCGGTACGGGACGAGGAGGAGCAGGTGCGCTACTTCAACGGCCTCCTGGACCTCTTCGAGGAGGAGGGCGTGGACACCGCCCTGTGGTTCACCTTCGCCGGTTACGGCAGACCCGGCGTCCTCGATCTCGGCTCCTACGGCGTCACCCGGCTCATCGACGAGGACCGCTGGGAGCCGAAGAGGGTGTTCCACGCGATGGCCGCCAGGTACCGGCGCGCAACCGGCCCTTGAGCAGCGACCGAACTGACAGGGCGGAGCCGGTCAGGGGAGGGCGGGGTGGGCGTTCTGCATGAGCCGCTGGAACTGGGCGGAGAACCAGTGGCCGGGCTGGCCTGGGGGCGCTCGCCTAGGCCGGCGCCGGATTGGTTGCACCAGTTGCCGGCGTGGATGCGGCGGCCGACCCGGGAGACGTCGAGGACGGTGGAGGTGCTCGCCGCGGTCGGGCGGGCGGTGCCGCCCCAGCCGTTGCGTGAGGTGTCGATGAGCATGCCGATGCCGGACGGGAAGCCGGCCGACACCAGTTTGGTGCGGAACGCCTGGGCGAAGCTCAGTTCGCCGACGTAGTAGTTCCGCAGGATCTGCGGGCCGGCGGCGACCGGCTGGCCGGCTGCCTCAAGGCCGTGAACGAGGCGGGGCTCGGCCCGGTCGTCGCGCACGGCGACATCCTCCAGCCTTCCGGCGAGCACTCGATGAACCGGCTGCTGTCCCGGCGGCCGGACCTCGACGCCGTGCTCGTCGCCTCGGACCTGATGGCGCTGGGCGCATCCGGCTCACCACCGTCCGCCAGCCCGTCGAGGAGATGGGCGAGCGGATGACCCGGGACCTCCTGGCCCGGTCCGTCGCCGTACCGGCGAGGCCGGCAGCGTCCTGCGGACGAAGTCGATCGTGCGGGAGACCGCCTGACCCGTCGCCGGAGTCACCTTGCCAGAGGAGGAGACCCGCCATGCGAGTCGGTCGGCCACGAGCCGGCGATGGCGGACTACGGCCGGCTCTTCGGGGAGTGACACCGTCGGCCCTCTTGCGCTGGGGAGAGGGGTCCGCTTTCTGATAATTTCGCCGATGTGCGGCCGGATAGGGAGTTTCATGAGTTCTTCGAGCTCCATTACCGGTCACTGGGCCGTTTCGCGTATCTGATGCTCGGCGATCCCGACGAGGCCGACGACCTGGTCGCGGACGTGTTCGCGGAGGCGTGGCGGCACTGGGGGAGGGTCCGGCGGGCCACGGACCCCCTCGCGTACGTGCGGAGGATGCTGGTGAACCTGGCGGCGACCAGGGTGCGCGGCCTGGTCCGCGAGCGGCGCGGCGGCCGCGAGCTCAGCGTGCTCGGGCGCGGCCACCGGCACGATCCCGACGTCGCCGCCCTGGTCGACCTCCAGGCGGCTTTGCAGTCCCTCCCGATTCGCAAGCGCGCCTGCGTGGTGCTGCGGCTGGTGCTGGAGATGTCGGAGGCCGAGACCGCCGCGATCCTCGGCATCTCCGTCGGGACCGTCAAGAGCCAGACCGCGCGGGGCCTCGCCCAGCTCCAGGCACGGCTGGGGGTGGAGGGCTGATGGACGATCTGTGGCGCGCGCTGCGCGCCGACGCCGCGGCCCACGAGCCCGACCGCGAGCTGATCCTCGCGCGGATCGAGGCCCGCGAACCCGCCAGGGCGCGGATGCGCCCGCTGCTCGCCGCCGCCGCGGCCGCAGCCGTGCTGGTCGCCACCACCCTCGTCGGCTGGAGCCTGCGCGCCCAGGAGGACGCCCGGCCGGTCGTCACTCCTTCCGACGCCCTCGGCCGGACGACCTCCGAGGTGCCCCCGCCGCCGGTGGGCGAGAGCGCCCCGGCCGCGCGGCCGTTCGATGTCGTGGCCTCGCCCGACTCCTCCGGTAACGGCTACTGGGCGCAAGCCGACGTCCGGGTGACCGTCCGGCGGACGGTCACCGCCCTGACCGTCACGATCAGGATCCGCGCCGCCGCGGGCGAGACCTTCGCGGGCGCCTTCAGCACGGCTTCGACCGTCGTGGCGACGTCCGCCTCCGAAGGCGGCTTCCTCGTCTACCGCTGGACCCTGGGCGACGGCGACACCCTTACCCCCGGCACCTATCTGTTCGCCGCCCAGTTCGCCCGCGAGCCCGGCCCCCGATCCAGCTCCCACGACACCTACGCCGTCGACGACACCACCGGCAATTTCTGAGAAATCTTCAGTCTGACGGCAACCTTTCCCCCTCCCCGATCGACCTGTGAAGACCGGCGCGGGTCAAGACTTGTGGGAGCGGACCCGCGCCGGCCACCCCACCGCCGACGGCACCGCCTGGGGGCTCAGTAGATCTTCCAGGTCGTGTGGGCGGTTTCGTCCAGGTTCCTCAGGTAGTAACTCCCGACGAGCGTGCCCGGCGTGATGCGCAGTGCGAGAAAAGCCGTGCCGTCGAGGGAGCCGGTGACGGTATGGGCGGAGTGGAAGGTGTTGACCTCGACGGAGTCGAGACCTTCGCCCTCGTAGGAGTCGGGACCCGCGTGGTACAGGTAGAACTCCGTCGGCTCGTTCGGCGGAAGGCCGCCGAACGCGACGGTCACCGTGGTGGATTTCGCGCGGTCGTAACCGTAGCTGTACCGGTCGTCGAAGACGGCGAATGCCTTCGGCGAAGAAGGGAGCGAGACCCTGATCTCGCGCGTCACCGTGTGGCCCCCCTGAACGGCGGTGAGGGTGTAGGTGCCTTCAGCCACTCCGGGAAGGAAACGCACAAAGAACGGCTTTTGGTCGCTGACTACGTTGGAGGGGTCGGACAAAGGGGTCACGACCTGCTCGTCCATGGTCTGGCCCGAAGGGTCGGTCAGGGTCACGGTGACCGCCGCGCCGGACTTCGAGCCGACCACGCAGAAGGAATCCTCGAAGGGAATGGTCTCCATGAAAGGGCCACGGGGGTCGAGGGTGTCGTAGACCGTCGCCTCTCCGGACTCGATGGTCCCGTCGGGCAGGCCGAGCGCCTCGGTCTCGAGGTACGTCATCAAGGCGAACTCCTGCTGCTGGTAGCAGTTGAAGCCGCCTCCGCCGACGGGGAATCTCAGTTCCTTGTCGAGGCCGGCGGGCCGCTGCCCCGGACGCGGGTCTTCGAGCACGGCCTCGGCCTGCGGCTGCTCGCTCGCGACGGAGGGCGGCGAAGGCGGCACAGGGGGATCCGCGCTCGGTGCATTGGGGCCGGATCCACATGCTCCGCACAGGAGGAGCAGCCCGAGCGCGGCGAGTCCGAACAAGCGTCTTCCTTCGGCGGAGCCCATCAGCATTTCTTCTCCGGAGCATGTCGTTGCTTTGCCAGAAAGAAGATAATGGGAGTTGCACAGTGATCGCTCATTATTCGTGAGGTCTTCGTGGTGACCGGAACCGGCGATCCTCGGCATGAGGATAGGGATGAAGAGGGCGAAACGGTCGATGAGGGTGGGAGGGTCTCGCAAAGCGAGGAACAACGCGGCTGGGGGAAGCTGCTGCGAGCCGCCGTCGTCTTCTTCGTCGCGGCGTTCGGCTTCCTCGGCGCCGTGATCGCACTGCCAGGTGATCTGCCCGGCTTCTGGCAGAGCCTCCCATGGGTCGGTGCGCCACCGCTCAAAGGCGCGTTGAGAATCGTCGTCGCACCGATCGCCATCGACGCTCCGAAGAAGGCCGATGAGGACGAGGAGGTGGCCGAGGCGTTCGGGGACGCGCTCCTGGAGATGGTGGCGGACGAGTTCACCGAGCCCGGGGTGGTCGCCGTAGGAGGGGCGGACAACGACGACGTCGGCGTCTATCGCACCGAAGCGGGCCGCGCTGAGCGGCTCGGCACGGACCTGTCCTCCCGCCGCGGGCACATCGCGGTCTCCGCGACGCTCATTCCAGGCGTCGTGGACCGGCTCCGCGTCGAGATCTACCTGGACCGGCACCGACTGGGCGAGGCATACGAGCTGGGTGGGTTGCAGTCCTTGTCCGAAGCCGAGTTCGGCGATGTCGCGGATAATCCCTCCGCGCACCGTAATGCCCAGAACTTCCTTCTCGGTAAGGTCCGCCTCTACTCCAGGATGCTCATGGCCGCGGGAGACTATGCGACGGGGGACGAGCGGGGCCTGAAGACGAGCATCAAGGAGATGAGGGCGCTCCAGCCCGATCTCACCGGCGCGGCCGAACGTTCCTTCAGCTGGCTGCTCATCGGGAACGCCGAGGCCCGCGCGCACCGGCGGCACAAGGCGGAAGCGGCCTACCGGAGCGCCCTTGACGCGGATCCGGGCTCCGTGCGCGCCAAGCTGGGACTCGCCGAGATCACCTATTTGCGAGCCGGCGGAACCTTCAGCGGACAGATGTGCACGAGAGAGGTGTCCCGGGAGAAGGTCCTGGACGAACTGGAAGGCCGATACGAAAAGCTCGCCGGAGAAATCAGCCAGGATGACCGGCACGATGTTCGCCCCCGGATACATTTCGCGCTGGCGCGCACCCGCCTGTGCCTGCTGCTGATCCGGGGAAAAGGCCCGATCGACCGGATAGAGATGGGCTTCCGCACCGCGGCCGCGTCCTGGGAGAACGACACGAGGAAGATCTGGCTGCGCACCCTGACCGCCGACTCCTACGCCCTGCTCGGCGAGATCAGCATGCTCGCGCTCGTCGATCGGGCTCCCGACCCGGCGACGGCCGCCCGGTATTTCGAGGCTGCCGCTCGCCTCGCCCCGGACGAGGCCCGCCGCACGGCCTACCATCAGCGTGACGAGGACGTGCGCTCGCCCTGACCGCCTCGCACCGCCAGAGTCGGTGCGGCGGCAGTCCGGGAGACGTTGGCGGTGCGGCGACGGACAAGGTCCCAGGCGGCTGGGACCTTGTCGCGGGTGGGCTCCAGTGTGAACTCTTCGGCACCCAGCCCGACGGAATCCCTCCTCCCGCCTCCAGGGGTTTCATGGGCGAAGGTTCATGGGGGGATGGCCGAGAGGATCGCGGATCCGGGAAGGACGATCTCGAAGCGGGAAGTCGAGATGAGCAGCGAGGTGGCGCAATGGGGACCTATGTACCGATTGCTGAGCATGGGATGGTCGGCGACCTCCAGACCGCCGCGCTCGTTTCCTCCGAGGGGACCATCGACTGGTGGTGCACACCGAGATTCGACTCGCCGAGCATCTTCGCCTCGCTCCTGGACAGCGAGCGCGGAGGGTACTGCCGACTGGCCGCGGCGAAGGACGACGGGGAGGCCGAGGTGGTCCGGCAGCTCTACCTGTCGGACACCGCGATCCTCGTCACCCGGTTCATGTCGCCCGACGGCGTCGGCGAGGTCGTGGACTTCATGGTGCCGATCGAGTCCACGGAGCCGACCGCCCGGCACCGCCTGATCCGGATCGTCCGGGTGGTCCGCGGCACGCTCACCTTCACTTTCGAGTGCCGTCCGCGGTTCGACTACGCGCGGGCGTCCCACGAGTTCGCCTGGACCGGCGACGGATCCGCGGTCTGCCGGGGCCCCGGCCTCGACCTGCACGTCCAGGCGGTGGGGTCCCTCACGCTCCAGGCCGAGGAAGGGGACCTCACCTCCCGCTTCACCCTGGAGGCCGGGGAGACCGCGGCGATCGTCCTGACGAGTGACGAGGCGGGCTCCCAGGTCCCCGCCCTGATGTCGCGGGACGAGATCCGCGACACGTTCCAGTCCTGCAACCTCTTCTGGCTCGGCTGGCTGCGCAAGTCCACCTATCGGGGCCGTTGGCAGGACATGGTGAACCGCTCGGCGATCACGCTGAAGCTCCTCACCTACGCGCCCACCGGGGCGCCGATCGCCGCCCTGACCATGGGCCTGCCGGAGCAGATCGGCGGCGAACGCAACTGGGACTACCGGTACACCTGGGTCAGGGACGCCTCCCTGTCCGTCCGGGCCCTGCGCGACATCGGGTTCGAGGAAGAGGCCAACGCCTTCCGCCGCTGGCTGCGCGACCGCCTCGGCGCAGGGGGCACCGCGTCCGGCGAGCCGCTCCAGATCATGTACCGGATCGACGGCGACCCGCACCTGTCCGAGGAGGTGCTCGACCATCTGGAGGGCTACCGGGGGTCGGCGCCCGTGCGCGCGGGCAACGCGGCGGCCGACCAGATCCAGCTCGACATCTACGGCGAGGCCCTGTACGCGCTCTCGGCGTCCGACGACATCGGCAGCGTCCGGCACTGGCGCGACGTCACGAAGGTCCTCGACTGGCTCGCCGACCACTGGGACCGGCCCGACGAGGGCATCTGGGAGACCCGGGGCGACCAGAAGGACTTCACCTACAGCCGGCTGATGACGTGGGTCGCGTTCGACCGGGGCATCCGTGTGGCCACGGCCACCTCGCGGCCGGCCGACATCGCCCGCTGGACCCGGACGCGGGACGAGATCTTCGACCAGATCCTCGAACGCGGCTGGCATGAGAAGCGCGAGGCCTTCGTCCAGCACTACGACTCCGACGTTCTGGACGCGTCGATCCTGCTCATGCCGAAGGTCGGGTTCATCCCGCCGCGCGACCCCGCCTGGCTGTCGACGCTCGACGCGATGGGCCGGGAACTGGTGAGCGACAGCCTCGTCTACCGGTACAACCCCGAGGCGTCGCCGGACGGGCTGCGCGGCTCGGAGGGCACGTTCAGCCTGTGCAGCTTCCTCTACATCGAGGCGCTCGCGGAGGCCGACCGGCTGGTCCCGGCGCGGTACGGGTTCGACAAGATGCTCACCTACGCCAACCACGTCGGCCTGTTCGCCGAGGAGATCGGGCCTTCGGGCGAACAGCTCGGCAACTTCCCGCAGGCGTTCACGCACCTCGCCCTCATCTCCGCGGCCGTCACCCTCAACGAGCACATCGAGAAGGCGCTGAGCCGATGACCGCCCGGGAGCGCGGCGGTGGGTGAGGCCCGGATCTCTCGGCAGGCGTCGGAAGGCCCGCGACGCGTGCTCTTCCCGCTCGCGCTCGCGCAGTTCATCTGCAGCTTCGCCGGCTCGAACATGAACGTGATGATCAACGACATCAGCCGGGACCTCGACACGACGGTCGAGGGCGTGCAGGTCGCCATCACCGTGTTCCTCCTGGTGATGGCCGCGCTGATGATCCCCGGCGGCAAGCTGACCGACCGGTACGGCCGCAAGCGATGCCTGCTCGCCGGCCTGCTCATCTACGGCCTCGGCGCGCTGCTGTCGGCGGTCTCGCCCGGCCTGGGCGTCCTCATCCTCGGGAACTCGATCCTCGAGGGCGTCGGCACCGCCCTGCTGATCCCGCCCGTCTACATCCTCACCACGCTGCTGTTCACCGAGACCGCCTCGCGAGCCCGTGCCTTCGGCGCGATCATGGCGTTCGGCGGCGTCGGAGCGGCCGCGGGACCCCTCATCGGCGGCCTGATCACCTCGGTCCTCGGCTGGCGGGCGGCCTTCGTCTTCCAGGCCCTGGTGATCGTGCTGATCATCTTCCTGAGCCGGGAGATCAAGGACCCGCTGCCGCCCGATCCGACGAGCCCGTTCGACGTCCGGGGCGCGATCCTGTCGGCCGTCGGGCTCGTCCTCGTCGTGTCCGGCATCCTGGCGGCCAAGACCGACCTGTGGCTCATGCTCGCGCTGCTCGTCGCGGGCGCGCTCGTCCTCACCTGGTTCTTCGGCTGGATCCGGGCCAGGGAACGCGCGGGCGAGGAACCCCTGCTGTCGACGAGCCTCTTCCGGGACCGCACCTCGAATCTGGGGCTGGTCACCCAGAACGTCCAATGGCTCGTGCTCATGGGCACGTCGTTCACGGTGGCCGCGTACCTTCAGGTCGTCCGCGGGTACGACGCGATCCAGACCGGCGTCATCTTCACGGCCGCCACCCTGGGCCTGCTGGCGACGTCACTGATGGCCGAGCGCCTGGCGGAACGCCGGTCGCAGCGGACCCTCATCGTCACGGGCTTCGCGGTGACCGTCGCCGGCATCGTCCTCCTGCTCGCCCTGGTGGGCGGGTCCCCGAGCCCCTGGGCCTTCGCACCCGGGCTTCTGCTGATCGGCCTCGGCATCGGCCTGATGCTCACCCCGTCCGTCAACATCGTCCAGTCGGCCTTCGGTGAGGATCGGCAGGGCGAGATCTCCGGCCTTTCCCGCAGCGTCTCGAACCTCGGCTCGTCCCTCGGCACCGCGATCGCCGGCACCATCCTCGTCGCGGGCCTCACCACGCACGCCTACGCCGCCGCGATGCTGACCCTGGCGGCCTTCGCCCTCCTCGGCCTCAGCACCGCGCTGTTCCTCGGCCCCGGCCCCCGCTGAATCCGGCCGCCCCGGCGCGAGGCCGGGCTGGTTCCGCAGCGAATGATAATTGTATTCTCATTTCCGGCGTATCGGGCTGGCGGTGATGAGCCGCCTCGCTTCCTGGGAGTGGGCCGTGGACTACGAGTTCCTGAAGGTGCGGCGTGCGGGCGCGGTGCTGGTCATCGGGCTGAACCGGCCACGCAAGCGCAACGCGTTCAACGTCGAGATGCTGCACGAGCTGTCCCACGCGTACGCCGAGCTGGACTCCGATCCCGACGCGCGGGTGGGCGTCCTGTACGGGGAGGGCGGGGCGTTCACGGCGGGGCTCGATCTGCTGTCCGTCGCGCCCGCGATGCAGGAAGGGGGCGCGCTCTACCCCGAGGGCGGTGTCGATCCCTGGCGGATCGGCGGGCGGGAGCTGTCGAAGCCGCTGGTCGCCGCGGTCCACGGCAAGTGCCTGACGTTGGGCATCGAGCTGCTCCTGGCGTCGGACATCGTCGTCGCCGACGCCGGGGCGACCTTCGCCCAGCTGGAGGTCGGCCGGGGCCTGTTCCCCTTCGGCGGGGCCACCTACCGCTTTCCGCGCGCGTCGGGCTGGGGCAACGCGATGCGCTGGATGCTCACCGCCGAGGAGTTCGGCGCGGCCGAGGCCCTCCGCATCGGCCTCGTCCAGGAGGTCACCCCCGAAGGCGCCCACGTCGCCCGTGCGGTCGCCATCGCCGAGAGCGTCGCCCGCCAGGCCCCCCTCGGCGTCCAGGCCACCCTGCGCAGCGCCCGCCTGGCCCTCCGCGAAGGCGAGTCCGCCGCCGAGTCCGCCCTCACCCCCGAGGCCCAGAAACTCTTCACCAGCGACGACCTCCGCGTCAGCCTCGAATCCTTCCTCACCGGAACCCCGCCCGAATACCGTGGCCGCTGACACCCGGGGGCGTCGTCCTCGCCGCCGGGGGCGGGCGAAGCCGCGTCCGTCCCCGGCGGGTGTGCCCGAAACAGTCCCCTTGCCCGATCCCGTCACGGGGGTGAGCAGGGAGCCCGGGGCGTCAGTGCCCGGCGGGCGGGAGGGCGGCGGCGCGGAGGAAGGCTTCGGCGAAGTGCTCGCAGACCTGGTCGGGGTCGGGGAGGTCGATTCCGGGGACGGCGCTGAGGGTGGGTCGGGTGAGGAAGTGCATGAACAGGGGGCCGACCAGTTGCTGGACGAGGACGGGAACGGGCATCGGGCGGAGCCGGCCGGCGGCGACCTCCTCGGCGAGCCAGCCGCCGACGGCGGCCAGCAGGCGGGGGATGAAGTGCCGGGCCAGGGAGTTCAGGGCCGGGGCCGTGGGGCGGGCGAAGGCTTCGGCGAACATGGCGGGCATCACGCGTGGTTCGCGGCTGAGCGCGTCGGCGAGCATGCGGTAGACCTTGCGGACGGTGTCGGGCAGGTCCTCGTGGGGGCCATTGAAGATGGCCTCGGCGTCGAGGATCGGGCTGTACTGTTCGAAGATCGCCTGGAGGAGTTCGTCCCGGCCGCCGAACACGGCGTAGAGGCTGTGCACGGAGCATTCGGCACGGGCGGCGACCGCTTCCAGGGTCATGTCCGCGAGGCCGTCGGCGCTGATCAGACGGGCCCCGGCCTCGACGGCGCGCTCTCGTACCGGCCGCTGCCCGCCCGGGTCGATCCCGGTGGCGCGGACCGCGTCGTCCAGCGCCCGGCGTGCGCCGCCGATCCGCCGCAGCAGGGTGCTGCGGGAGATTCCCGCCTCCTGCGCGATCACGCGGGTCGGCACGTCCGCGACGTCCTTGCCCAGGCTCCGCGCGGCACGCACCGCGGCGGCCACCACCTCGGCGGGCACCATGGGACTCGGCTCGGACGCTGCACGGCTGCTCACAACGGTCCATTGTGCCGTGCGGGATCTTGGCCGACGGCCGGTAGGCGGACGTTCACTTCTGCGGCGTGGCGTCGAACTCCATGAAGTCGGTGACGCCGAGCAGCCGCATCATGACCGAGACGGGGTCGGGGAGGTCCGCCCAGGCGTCGGGGCCGCGGCGGCGGGGCCGGGTGAGGGTGTACCGGCGGCCGGCGCTGATCAGACGGGCCCCGGCCTCGAGCGCCCGTTCCCGGACCGGCCACTGCCCGCCCGGATCCACCCCCGTGGCGCTCACCGCGTCGTCCAGCGCCCGGCGTCCGCCGCCGATCCGGCGCACCAGCGTGCTGCGGGAGATGCCCGCTTCTTTGGCGATCTCGCGGGTGGGCACGTCGGCGACGTCCTTGCGCAGGCGGCGGGCGGCGGCCAGGGCGGCCGCCACCATTTCGGCGGGCACCCGGGGATCGGTGTCGGACACTGCGCCTCCCTTCGTACACCCTGATCGATGACGCATGACTCAAGCTATCATTTAATCATGCTTCATGCTCTACACTGTCGGGTGAGGCCGGGTACGGCGGCGGCAGCCGTCCCGCGCCGTTCGCTGCGGAAGGGACGGACATGAGCGTTTCGGCGACCACAGAGCGCGCGCCCGGCGACGGGCACGGCGAGCACGCGGGTGAGGCGGTGATCCAGGTGGAGGGCCTGGTGAAGTCCTATGGGGACTTCCGGGCGCTGGACGGCCTGGACCTGACGGTCAGGCGGGGTGAGGTGCACGGGTTCCTGGGCCCGAACGGGGCGGGCAAGTCGACCACCATTCGGGTCCTGCTCGGGCTGCTGCGGGCGAACGCCGGGCGGGTGGAGCTGTTGGGCGGCGACCCGTGGAAGGACGTCGTGTCTTTGCACCGTCGTCTGGCTTATGTGCCCGGAGACGTCACCCTGTGGCCCGGCCTCACCGGTGGCGAGGCGATCGATCTGCTGGGCAACCTGCGCGGCGGCCTCGACGAGGAGCGGCGCCGCGACCTGCTGGAGCGGTTCGAGCTCGACCCGACCAAGCGGGGCCGCCAGTACTCCAAGGGCAACCGGCAGAAGGTCGCGCTCGTGGCCGCGCTGGCCTCGGACGTCGAACTGCTGATCCTGGACGAGCCGACCTCCGGCCTCGACCCGCTGATGGAGGCGGTGTTCCAGGAGGAGATCACCAAGGAGAAGGAGCGCGGCCGCAGCGTCCTGCTGTCGAGCCACATCCTGTCCGAGGCCGAGGCGCTGGCCGACCGGATCAGCATCATCAGGGCCGGGAAGGTCGTCGAGACCGGCACCCTCGACCAGCTCCGCAAGGGCACCCGCACCACCATCCACGCCGTGCTCGGCGACCCGCCCGCCGACGTCGCGGAACTCCGGTCCGTGCAGGACGCCCGCCTCGAAGGCGGCAGGTTCACCGCCACCGTCGACCCGGCGCAGATCAACGCGGCGATGGCCGAGCTGAGCCGGCACCGGATGAGCGCACTGACCGTGGCGCCGCCTTCGCTGGAAGACCTGTTCCTGCGCCACTACGGCGAGACCGAAGGCGGCGGGGCATGAGCGCCGTCACCGGAGTCCGGCCGCTGCTGAAGGTCACCGTCCGCCAGGACGGGCGCAACATCGCGCCCTGGATCGTGCTGATCACCGCGCTTTCCGCGTCCTCGGTGCTGGCCTACGCCTGGGTCTTCCCGGACCAGGAGAGCCGCCGGCACCTCGCCGCGACACTCGGCACCAACCCCGCCCTCAGCCTCGTCTTCGGCCAAGCCCGCGACCTGATGACCGCCGACGGGTTCAACGCCTGGCGTGCCGGTGCGCTCGGCACCTTCTTCGCCGCGCTCATGGCCGTCTTCATCGTCGTGCGCAACAGCCGCGCGGACGAGGACTCGGGGCAGGCCGAGCTGCTGGCCTCCGGAGTCATGGGCCGCCACACCCGCCTGGCCACCGCCGTCGCCCTCGGCACGGTCGCCTCGCTGGCGCTCGGGGCCGTGTCGTGGCTGGTCACGCTGGCCTTCGGCGGCGGGGCCGTCGACTCCCTGGCGCTGTCATCGACCTTCACCGCCTCCGGGCTCATGTTCACCGGGGTCGCCGCCGTCGCCGCCCAGATCGGGTCGGACGCCCGGACCGCGAACACCCTCGCCGTCGCGGTCCTGGGGATCGCGTTCATCGCGCGCGGCTACATCGACGCCGCCCAGGCGCCGGAGTGGACGGCCTGGCTGACCCCGCTCGGCTGGCTCGGCCAGGTGAAGGCCGCCGCGGGCAACGAGTTCTGGGCGCTGCTGCCCGCCCTCGTCCTCGCCGTGGTCCTGATCGCCTTCGCGTTCGCGCTGAACGCGCGCCGCGACTTCGGCATGGGCCTCATCCCACCCCGGCGCGGCCCCGCGCGCGGAGGCCGTTCGGCGAACGTGTGGGGGCTGGCGCTGCGCCTCAACCGCGGCCCGATCCTGTCCTGGCTCGTCGCGTTCGCCGGGCTCGGCACCATCTTCGGGTTCCTCGCCGGGCCGGTCGGCGACGTGTTCGCCGAAGGTCCCGGTGCCTTCCTGGCCGCGAGCGCCGGAGCCGGACCGGAGGACCTGCTGTTCGGCTTCGTCGCCCAGATCCTCCAGATCATCGCGATCATCGCCGCGGTCTTCGGCGTCCAGATCGTCATGCGGGTGTACGCGGAGGAGACCGACTACCGGGTCGAACCGCTCCTGGCGGGCTCGCTGCGCAGGGCCACCTACCTGACCAGTAACGCGGTCCTGGCCTTCCTCGCGCCCGCGCTCGGCATGCTGCTGGCCGGAGGGGTGCTCGGCCTGGTCGTCACCCGCACCGAACCCGCGATCTCGGCCGTCGACGTCCTCGGCCAGGCCGCGGTCACGGTCCCGGCGGTCTGGGTCCTGGTCGCGCTCGCCTTGGCCGCCGTCGGCGCGAACCCCCGGGTGCGGCTCGTCGGCTGGCTCGGCATCGTCGCCACCTTCGCCCTCACCCTCCTCGGCCCCCTGTTCCGGCTCTGGGACTGGATCCTCGGCATCAGCCCCCTGGCCCACGTCCCCAACCTCACCGCGGCCGACCCAGACCGGATCGGCCTGCTGTGGATCACTCTGATCGCCGTGGCCTTCACCGCCGTCGCCTTCGCCGGATTCCGTCGCCGCGACGTCCTGTGACCCGCCCGTCCGGACGGCCCCCACGGCTCCGATCTGGGTAAACACCCCGGCGTGGCGGGTACCGGTGACCCGACGCGTGGCGCGCGGACGTCTCCCGGCACGAAAGGACCCTTGAGATGAAAGCCTGGTACTTCCACGAGGTCGGCAAGCCGCTGACGCTGGAGGAGATCCCCGATCCGGTGCCAGGACCGGGCGAGGTCGTCATCCGGACGAGGGCGGCCGGGCTGTGCCACAGCGACATCGGCTACATGGACGGCACCCTTGCGAGCCTGCTCGGTCCGCTGCCGATCGTGCTCGGCCACGAGACAGCAGGGGTCGTCGCCGAACTCGGCGCGGGCGTCACCGGCTTCCGGGTCGGCGACCGCGTCGCGATCAACGCCGACGTGGACGGCCCCGGCACCCTCATCGACGGCGGATTCGCCGAGAAGGTCCTCGCTCGCGCACGCGAACTCGTCCGGATCCCCGATGGCGTCGACTTCGACCAGGCCGCGACCGCCACCGACGCCGGGCGCACCTCCTATCACGCCGTCCGCACCATCGGCCGGGTCACCGGGGGCACCCGGGTCGGCCTGATCGGTCTCGGCGGTCTCGGCATGCTCGGCGCGGCGATCGCGGTCTCCGCGGGAGCGGAGGTCCACGCCGCGGAGATCAACGAGGACGTCCACGACCGCGCCCGCGCGATCGGCGTCCGCAAGATCGTCAAGGACGTCGCCGAACTCGCCGACGACGACCTCGAGGTCATCATCGACTTCGCCGGATTCGGCACCACCACCGCCGGCGCCATCGACGCCGTCCGCCGCAAAGGCCGCGTCGTCCAGGTCGGCCTGGCCCGTGAGACCGCGACCATCTCCGTCCAGAATCTCGTCCTCAAGGAGGTTCAGCTCCTCGGCTCGGTCACCGGCTCCAACGCCGACGTCGCCGGCGTCCTCGCCATGATCGCCGACGGCACCATCTCCGCCGAGGTCACTCCTGTCCCCTTCACCGAGATCCCCGCCGGCTTCGACCGCCTCATCCGAGGCCAAGCCCACGGCCGCCTCGTCGCCCATTTCGACGACCGAGGCCGGTGACCCGCACCGCGCCGCCCGTCCGATGAACCTCGAGACCGCCGCCGAGGCCCACGCCGCCGACCTCGGCATCGTCGTCACCGGCCACGACGCTCAAGGAGCGGGAGGCGATGCTCGAACAGCGGCCGGTGGTGGGGTCCGTCGTCGCGGCGTCGACCTGGAGCGCCGCGATACCGGACGAGCCCGGTTCCGGCGCGGGGAGTGCCGGAACCGGGCTCGGAGGGTGAAATCGTGCGGTCAGAGGTGGGCGGGGGTCTTGTGCGGGGCGGGCCGGGGGCCGGTGCCTCGGGGGCGGTAGAGGAGGGCGCCGGTGGCGAAGATGGCCGCGGACCACCAGAAGGCGGTGGTGAAGCTCTGGAGCCGGGCTTCGGCGAGGGTCTGCGGGCTCGGGGCGTGGCTTGCCACGTAGGCGGTGGCGGCGCTGGTGGCGAGGGTGTTGAGGAGGGCGGTGCCGATGGAGCCGCCGACCTGCTGCATGGTGTTGACGGTGGCGGAGGCGGCGCCCGCGTCGGCGGCGGCGACGTCGGCGGAGGCGGTGCCGACCGCGGGCGGCATGACGTGACCCAGGCCCAGGCCGATGACGATGAGAGGGGGCAGGACGTGGGTCGCGTAGGAGGTGTCGAGGCCGATGCCGGTGAGCCAGACCAGGCCGTCGGCCGCTACCAGCATGCCCACGGGGACGGCGGCGCGCGGCCCTAGGCGCGGGACGGTGACGTTCGTGGCGATCTGCGCCTACGTCATCGGCATCCCGATCCTGGCCGCCAGCAGCGCCGAGACCCTGGCCGACGCCGTCGGCCCGGTGCTCCAGCACTACTTCACCGGCCCCCTGCCCGACCCGCGTCAGGACGACCGGGTGCCGTTCGGGGCGGGAGCCGTGGACGGTCGGTTCCCGCCTCGTGCAGGTCGGGTCAGGCGAGGAGTTCGATTTCCTCGAGTCGGCGGCGGGACCGAAGCAGGGGCTTGAGGACGGCGGCGGAGAGGAGGGCGGCCCCGATGGCGAGCCAGGTGAGCATGACGATGAGGGGGCCGGTGGCGCCGCCGCCGTCGTAGAAGGCGGTGGAGCGCAGGAGGGTGCCCGCGGCGCCGGGGGGCAGGAGCCGGCCGAGTTCGCCGGTCCAGCCGGGCAGCATCTCCGGGGCGCTGGAGGTGCCGGACAGCGGGTTGCCGATGAGCATCATCAGGGCGGCGCCGAGCCCGAGCCCGGCTCCGCCGAGGAGGGCCTGCAGGCCCATGAGGGTGAGGGCGATGGCGGAGATGGCCAGTGCGACGACGCCGCTGTTGGCGAGGTAGGCGCCGCCCAGGGAGCCGAAGCCGAACTGGAGGATCGCGGTCAGGGCGAGTCCGCCGGTGACGGCGTAGGCCAGCATGGCCGTCACCTGCCGTCCGGTGCCCTCGACCATGCGGCCGAGCAGGACCGCGCCGAGCATTCCGCCCATGACCAGGGGGAGCCCGGCGGCGGCCAGGCCCGCGCCGCGCGGGTCGTCGGCGGACAGGGGCGCGAGGTCGTGGACGGTCACGGTGGCCGGTGTCGCGGTGCCCTTGGCCTGGGTGAGGTTCTGGGCGAGTGTCTGGAGGGTCTGGGCGGCCATCGGGCTTCCGGCGGTGCCGATGATCACTTCGGGCCGGAGCGTGGTGAGGTCGATGGCGCCGTAGACGTCGCGGTTCTGGACGGCGTCGCGGGCGGCCCGGGTGTCGGTCAGGCGGGTGATGGAGAACGCGCCGGGCTGCCCTTCCTCAAGCGCGGTGATGACGCGTTCGGCGGAGGGTCCCGTTCCCGCGACGCCGATGGGCAGGTCGTGCAGGGAGGACGTGGCGGCGGGCCAGGCGAAGGCGGTGAGGACAAGGCTGACGGCCGCGGTGAGCAGCGCGACGACGGCGGCGGCGCGCGACCACGGCGTGGGTGCGTCGGGGGCCGGGGTGCGGGCGTGTGAAGCCATCGGAGTTCCTTAGGGGTCGGGAGTCTCGAAGGGAGGCGCTGCGCTCGGCAAGGGCCGCAGGTCAGTCGCCGGGCAGGGCGAACGAGCGAAGGAAGGACTCGGCGAAGACCGTGCACGCCTGGTCGAGGTCGGCCAGTCGCAGCCCGGGGATGTGCTCGCCGACGGGCCGGAACAGGAAGTAGTGCAGGAGCGGCCCGGTCATCTGATGGATGAGCAGCGAGGTGGGGAAGTCGCGGAGGCGACCCGCGTCGACCTCGCCTCTCAGCCACCCGTCCAGGCCGCCGAAGAGCCGTGGGCCGAGGTAGCGGGCCATCTCCACTATGCCTTCGTCGGTCTGGAGGGCGAGGGACTGGGCGATGATGGCGGGCACGATCCGGGGCTCGCGCGTGAAGGTGGCGGCCAGGACGCGGTAGAAGCCGTGGACGGCGCGGGCGAGGTCGCCGTCGGCTTCGGCGATCGCCTCTTCCAGGTCGAGTGCGGGGCTGTACCGGTCGAAGATCGCGTGCAGCAGTTCGTCGCGTCCGCCGAAGGTCACGTACAGGCTGTGCACCGAGCACTGCGCCACGGCCGCGACCGCTTCCAGTGTGAGACCGGCCAGGCCCTGTCCGCTGATCAGGACCGCGCCCGCCTCGATCGCCCTCTCCCGGACCGGGCTCTGCCCTCCGGGATCGACGCCCGTCGCGCGCACCGCGTCGTCCAGCGCGTGCCGGGTGCCGCCGAGACGGCGCAGCAGCGTGCTCCGCGAGATCCCGGCCTCCCTTGCGATCGCCACGACCGGCACGTCGGCCACGTCCTTGCCCAGCCGCTCCGCGGCCCGCACGGCGGCCTCCACCAGATCCGGCGTCACCGCCGCGTCCGTCGCACCCGTCATGTCCTCGCTCGCTCTCATAGATACTGGAACATGATTAAAGGTATAGCGTATTCCGGTACCAAGTGTAAGACGGGCGGCGGGCACCGTGACAGGCGGGCCCGGGTCTTTTGAAGAAGTCCGCGAGGCCGTGTCGGATCCGGACCGCGGCGTTCGTAGTAGAAGTGAGAGGCGGCCCGCGAGGGGCGGCCGGAGCACAGGAGACGATCCGACATGCAGTACCTGGTTTCCGTGATCTTCGACGAGCCCGTCCTGGCCACGCCGGACGAGGACGCCGCGATCGACGTGTTCAACGAAGGGCTCGTGGCCGGGGGCCACTGGGTCTTCGCCGGGGGACTCGCGGAGCCCGGCACGGCCACGGTGATCGACGACCGGGGCGGGGAGACGCTGTTCACCGATGGACCCTTCGTGGAGTCGAAGGAGTTCCTCGCCGGCTTCTGGATCATCGAGGCGGCGGACCTGGACGTGGCGCTCAAGCTGGCCGCCGAGGGGTCGAGGGCCTGCAACCGGAAGGTCGAGGTCCGGCCGTTCCTGTGAGCGAGCCCGATGTGCGAGCGGCGATCACCCGGGCCCACCATGCGGAATGGGCGCGGGTGGTCGCGGTCCTGACCAGGCGGTTCGGTGACCTCGACGTCGCCGAGGAGGCGGCGGCCGAGGCGTTCGCGACCGCCGTCGAGCGCTGGCCGGCCCGCGGGGTGCCGCCCAACCCCGGCGCCTGGCTGATCACCACCGCCGACCGCAAGGCCATCGACCGGATCCGCCGTGAGAGCAAGCGCGACGCCAAACAGGAGGAGGCCCGGCGGTTGTACGACGACGACCCGCCCGAGCCTCTCGGCGCCATCGGCGACGAGAGGCTTCGGCTGATCTTCACCTGCTGCCACCCGGCGCTGGCGCCGGAGGCCCGGGTGGCGCTGACGCTGCGCCTGGTAGCCGGGCTGACCGTGCCCGAGATCGCCCGTGCCTTCCTGGTCCAGGAGACCGCGATGGGGCAGCGGATCACCCGTGCGAAGGCCAAGATCAAAGCGGCGCGCATCCCCTACCGGGCGCCTTTCGCGGCGGATCTCCCGGCGCGGGTCTCCGGGGTGCTGGCCGTCCTCTACTCCGTCTTCAACGAGGGCTACCTGGCGACGGGTCCCGACACCGATCCCGTCCGGCCTGACCTGACGGCCGAGGCGATCCGGCTGGCCCGCCTGATCCGTGGCCTCCTGCCGCAGGACGGAGAGGCGGCCGGCCTGCTGGCGCTGATGCTCCTGACCGAGGCCCGCCGCACCGCCCGGGTCTCGCCGAGCGGCGAACTGGTCTCCCTCGCCGAGCAGGACCGCGGAGCCTGGGACCCGGCCCTGATCGCCGAAGGCCACCGCCTGGTGCGCGAACGCCTGGCCTCCGGAGTGCCTCCGGGCCGCTACCAGATCCTCGCCGCGATCAACGCCGTGCACACCTCCGCCCGCGACCTCCGCGACACCGACTGGTCCCAGATCGTCGCCCTGTACGACCGGCTCACCCGCCTCGACGCCTCCCCGATCGTCGCCCTCAACCGGGCCATCGCCGTCGCCGAACTCGACGGCCCGGCCGTGGCCCTGGCCGCCGTCGACCGCCTCGAAGGGAAACTGGCCGCCTACCACGCCTACCACGCGACGCGCGCCGACCTCCTGCGCCGCCTCGGCGACGGCGAGAGGTCCCGTGCCGCCTACGACAGGGCGATCGAGCTGGCGGGCAACACCGCGGAGACCGCCTACCTGAGACGCCGCCGAGACCAACTGAGATAGGAATCGCGGAGCGGTCGGCGGCGCGTGGTGCCGCGCCGGAGGGAGCCGAAAGCGGAGTAACCGGAGAAGAGGCGGTCCGTCCGGCGTGACCTTTTGGGCCGGGGCTCGTTATGCCCAGGGAGTCCCGGTGGCTGGTGGGGCAGTCGTTACGGAGTGGGGTCGGGCGTATGGGGCGGTTGCTGACACGGGTGCTGGACGGGCGGGCCGGGGCGTCCAGGGAACAGGTCGAGCGGCGCACGCGGCGGCTCGTGCTGTCCAGCGTGGTGGTGGCGAACATCGGCGGCGCGCTGGTGGTGCTGGCGCTGGCGATCGTGGTGCTGCCCGATCCGGTGGACCTCGCCGACGCGGAGGCGCTGCGCCGGCTCAACACCGGGCTGCTGCTCGCGTACCTGGCAGTGGCGATCGTGGTCGGCGTCGCCTGGGGACTGCGCATGTTCCGGCCGGTGCGGCGGCTGATGCTCACCGGCCGGCGGCTGGAGGACGAGGAGCGCCGGCTGATGCTGCGCGCGCCGCTGCGCATGATGCGCGTGCACGTCGCGCTGTGGGGGCCCGCCGGGGTCGGCTGGGCGCTGATCAACCTGTGGTTCTCGCCGCTGATGGCGCTCAAGGTCGGCCTTACCTGCCTGCTGGGCGGGCTGACCACCTGCACGATCATCTACCTGCTCACCGAGCGGCTGCTGCGCCGGGCCGTCACCGACGCGCTGAGCACCCGGATCCCTGACGAGTCCGGCGTTCCCGGCGTGGTGGCGCGGCTGGTCTTGGCCTGGACGCTCGGCACGGCGGTGCCGGTCCTCGGCCTGCTGATCTTCGGTGCCGTCACCCTGCTCGGCGCGAACGTCACCGCCCGTCAGATGGCCTGGGTGGCGGTGGCGCTGGGCGCGACGGCGCTGATCGTCGGCGTCGCGGTCACGTTCCTGATCGCCCAGGCCGTCGCCGCGCCGATCGACTCGGTGCGGCAGGCGATCGGCCGGGTCGAGCGGGGCGACCTCGACGTCGAGGTGCCCGTGTACGACGGCAGCCAGATCGGCAGGCTCCAGGCAGGGTTCAACCACATGGTCGCCGGGCTGCGCGAGCGCGAACAGATCCAGGACCTGTTCGGCCGCCAGGTCGGCGAGGACGTCGCCCGCCTCACCCTGGAGCAGGGCGTCGAGCTGGGCGGAGAGCTCCGGGACGTCTGCGTCATCTTCGTCGACCTCGTCGGCTCGACCCGGCTCGCCGCCACCCGGCCGCCGATCGAGGTCGTCGGGCTGCTGAACGAGTTCTTCGCGGTCGTCGTCGAGGTGGTCGAGGAGCACGGCGGCTGGATCAACAAGTTCGAGGGCGACGCCGCCCTCGCCGTCTTCGGCGCCCCCTCACCGCTCGACGACGCGCCGACGCGCACCCTGGCCGCGGCCCGCACGATGGCCGCGCGGCTGGCCGCCGAGGTGCCCGAGGTGACCGCGGCCGTCGGCGTCTCCGGCGGCGAGGTCGTCGCCGGCCACATCGGCGCCCTCCACCGCTTCGAGTACACCGTCATCGGCGACCCGGTCAACGAGGCCGCCCGCCTCACCGAACTCGCCAAGACCACCCCCGCCCTCCTCCTGGCCGCCGCTCCGGTTCTCGACGCCGCCGCCCCCACCGAAGCCGCCCACTGGTACATAACCGGCGAAACCACCGTGCGCGGCCGCACCCGCCCCACCCGCACCGCCACCCTGACGACCGACCGGCGACCCGCATAGGCGGGTCAGCCGCGAGATCTGCCGGTATTCGTGATCGTGACGGACGACGCGATCATCGGAACGGCCACCCGTGGTGGATGGACCTCTCCACCGAACGAGGGATGAGCCGCCCCGAAGGTTCCGGACAGTGGCCCCACTAGAATGGGGTAGTCCGGAAAGGTAAGTGATTTGGCTCGTTCGAAGAGGAATTACTCTCCTGAATATCGGCAGGAAGCCGCCAGGTTGGTGGTGGATTCTTCCCGTCCGATCGCACAGGTCGCGAAGGAGCTCGGCATCAATGCCGGGACTCTGGCGAATTGGGTGAGTGCGTACCGGCGTGAGCATGCCGGGGAAGAGGCTCCTTTGACGCTCGATGAGCGGGTGCGCCTGAAGGAGCAGGAACGCGAGATCCAGGAACTCAAGATGGAGCTCGAGTTCGTAAAAAAAGCGGCGTTGTACTTCGCTCGGGAGCAGCGGTGACCTCGAAGTACGAGTTCATCGACGCGGAGTACGCCAACCCTTCGGTCGTCATCGGCGATAGATCGCCGGCAATCGTTCAGATGTGCGCATGGCTGGGTGTCTCGCGCTCGGGATTCTACGAATGGAGAAGCCGGCCGGAGTCGGCGACCGCGCGGCGCCGCGATGAGCTGAAGGCGTGGGTGAGGCACTTCTTCGACGTTTCCGATGGGACGTACGGGTATCGGCGGATCCACACCGATCTGGTGGAACAGGGCGTGCCCGCCGGGCCGGAGCTCGTCCGCTCGGTCATGCGGGAGCTGGGGCTGGAGCCCTGCCAGCCCAGGCCATGGCGCGTCGGGCTGACCGAGCAGGACGGCCAGGCCCACCACGTGCCCGACCTCGTGCAGCGCGACTTCACCGCGTCCGCCCCCGGCGAAAAACTCGTCGGCGACATCACCTACGTCGAAACATGGGAGGGCTGGATCTATCTGGCGACGGTGATCGACTGCTATTCCAGAGCCGTCATCGGCTGGGCGATCGGCGAGGACTACAAGACCCCGCTGATCGAGAAGGCGATCGGCATGGCGGCCCGAAACCACCGGCTGGCCGAAAGCGCGATATTTCACAGCGACCGCGGAAGCAATTACATGTCCAGGCAGTTCGCCGAGACCCTGCGGCGCCTCCGGCTACGGCAATCGACCGGGCGGACCGGAGTCTGCTGGGATAACGCACTCGCGGAATCCTTCTTCGCCGCACTGAAGAACGAGCGCGTCCATCGGACGGAATATCCCACTCGAGAACACGCACGCCGGGACATCATCAAATACATCGAGCTCTGGTATAATCCCCGGCGACGGCATTCAGCACTCGGCAACAAGAGCCCGGCCCAGGTTCACACTGAGTACCTGAACTCCCAGCTCTCAGCGTGAATTGACCGCAAATAGAGCTGTCCGGAATCAGCGGGGCACATCAGGAAGCCCGGCTGACGCGACGGGGATCCCGGCGGCCGGCCGAACGGGTCGGTCGGCCGGCCGCCGGGGTGGGGTCAGGGGCTGGTGATGGTGAGGGTGGGCGCGAGGGTGTAGTTGGCGGTGTAGGTGACGGCGTCGCCGTTGTGGAGGAGGCCGAAGCAGCCGGAGACGTTCCAGACGTGGAGGTTGCCGCCGCTGACGGCGAGGACGCCGGTGCTGTTGGTGTAGGTGCCGTTGACGGAGCCCGGGGTGGTGGCGGTGGTCCCGCCGACCGACGCCGAGCAGAGCAGGCCGCTCATGGTGGCGGTGACGTTGTCGAGGGTGCCGGTGGTGACGCCGGACGCGTAGGAGACGGCGTTGAGCTGGTAGGAGACGCCGTTGTTGACGACGTTGAACTTGATGCCCAGCGGACCCTTGCAGCTGGTGAAGTTCACGTTGGTGATGGTGGCGATGGCGGTGCCGGACAGCCCGGTGCCGCTCTGCACGGTCGCGTCGGTCGTCGACGAGGTGCAGGTGAGGGTCGCGCCGGAGGTGACGTCCTTCAACGTGGTCGTGCCGGCGGTCGCGGTGACCGCGCCGCCCGGGGTGACGGTCCAGGTCGCGGCGAACGCGGGCGCGCCGACGCAGACGACGCCCGCGGCCGCCGCGGCCGCCACCAGCATCGCCGATGAACTCTTTCGCATGATCTTCTCCTCATTTCAGGGGGGTGGAGACGGCATGGAAAATCCAGGAAACCGGAAATCGCGCCGGTCTCCCGAACTCCCTTCATGACGGGAGGTGAGTTTCGCGTAGATTAAAGATGTATTGCGAGGTGTGCAAGAAACCCGTCGTTGAATTCACATTCCGGTCTAGAGACCCGGCGCCGGTTCATAAAACCACGGTATTCGCCCAGGTCGGAGCCGTAGTCGGGCCGCGACGATAGAACCGAATTAGATTCGGCATGGCGATGACCGGGCGATGGAATTTGATCTTACAGAATGTGTAAATGAAGTGGACGGTAGGTGATAAGTCCAGGTCGCCGACCGATCGGATTCCGTTCTCGCCGGATCCGGAGACCGAGCCCACCGGTCTCCTGCACAGCGGCCGCACCGCCCGCCAGGTCACGCCGGAGATTGGCCGCTCACGGTCAGAAATCGCCACCCCCGGATCGAGGGCGACCGTCATGTGGGAATGGCGGAGGTGACGACGTGGACTCGGTGGTCGCCGTCCAGGATCACGGCGCAGGGGAGCGTGTGGACGAGGGTCTGCGCCTTTCCGCTGAGGACCTTGGTCGTGGGGGACCGCGGGTCCCAGCGGGACCAGCCGCCGCCTCCGGTGGACAGGCGCCAGATCTGGTGGTCGATTCCGACGACGAGGACGAGGGAGGTCGCGGGGGCGGAGGCGTCCTGCAGGGTGCCGATCGGGGCGCGGGGGCGGGCGTCGGCGGGACGGCCGCGTGCGGTCCACTGCGCCGACCCGGCGAGGGACCAGCGGAGGGTCCACACCTGCTCGCTCGAGCCGACCACCGCGATCTCCAGGGAGTCGGCGGGGGACACCCGCGAGACGCCGATGCCGGCGCCGATCCGCTCGGTCGGAGTGGGGGTGCCCAGGTCGATCCAATCGGACACGCTGCCGTCGTAGACGTTGATCCAGAGGTGACCGTCGGCGGTCACGGCGGCGGCGACCGTGAAATCCCCCTCCGCGGATGTGAGGGGTTGCGCGCCGATGACGGCGAAGATCAGCTGGCCCGGAGGAGCCTCGTGATCCGTCCAGGCTGGGCCGCCGGCTGAGGAGTGCGTCCAGAGCCGGCCGTCGTCGGCCAGCACGTGGACCAGGGGGGAGGGCGACGGCCCGGGCGAGATCGGGGCCACGCCCGTCGTGACCGCCGCGCCGGCGGGGGCACCGTGGTCGACCCAGGTCCAGCCGCCGGCGTCGGCCTTTCTCGCCCACAGGTGGCCGTCACTGCCGATCACGAAGATCGAGGTGCCATCGGAAGGGGCGCCGACGGGTGGGGAGGAGATCCCCACACCTGCGGTGCAGGTGACGTTCGGCGCGGGCGTGCCGTGGTCGGTCCAGAAGAGGGCCTGGCTGAAGTACGTGGCGAATCCGCCGGAGACCAGGTCTCCCCACAGCCGGCAGTTCCAGAGCGCGCCGTCCTCGCTGATCACCGGGAATCCGATCGGGAGGAAGTCCGGTTCGTTCGGGTCGGGAGCCTCGTCGTAGGCTCCGACGATCAAGGCCGCGGGGCCTGGCTGGCCGTGGCGTTCCCACCGAGGTTCGCCGGTCCCCGACTCGATGGCCCACAGATCGAAGTTCTCGGCGATGCCCACGGTCAGGACGCGCCCCTGCCCCTCCGCCGCCGCGACTTCGACGGCGGAGACGGGGCGGACGGCGCCCCCGTCCGACAGCGTGCTGCCCAGGTCCTTCCAGGCGCCGGCCGGCGTGCGGGACCAGAGGCGGTCGTCGGCGCGGGCCAGGACGACGGGCTCGCCGGGTCCGGGGTCGGAGCCCTTGACCGCCACGAGGGCCTCGTCGACGAAGTCGGGGCCGCCGGTCGCGTTCGGCCGCCCGAGATCGGACCACTGCCAGTCCCGTCCCGAGCCGACGAGCATCTTGACGGTGTCCGTGACCGCCCTGGACGTCACGACGGCGCAGGCCTGGAGCCGGCCGCTGCCGTCCCGGAAGGAGGTGGCCGACAGTCCGTTGAGAAAGGGCGCCTGGCCACCGGGTGTGATCCAGGTCCAGAGGGAGTTCTCATGCACGGCGATCTGGAACTTCTCGATCTCTCCGAGGCTGTCGGGGTCGAGCGTCACGGCGAAGATGTGCGGTTGCGGAGGCGCCCCCGGCGTGACGGGCGCGGCGGCGACGGCGAGTTCGGCGGAGACCCAGTCGGCGTCCAGGGGGATCGGGAACCACGAGTCGTCGGGATCGAGGCCCTGGCGGATCCACGGCCGGATGGTGGCGTTGGTGATCACGAGCGTGTGCTTGAGCAGGGTGTTCCGGCGGATGGCACTGGCCTGGATGTCGCCGGGCCAGAGGAAGAAGCCCAGGCCCGAGGATCCCGGTGGCGGCCCGGAGATCCCGGTCCACGGAGTGGGCGTCGCGCCCTTCCGGTGCAGCCAGACCTTGGCGTCGAAGTCCACGACCATGGGCTGGAGGCCGTCCGCTCCGTCGACGGGGACGAGCGTGCCGTTGAGCAGCTTCTCGACGCCGGGCGGGACCCCGAGGTGCACCCACCTCCATCCGGTGGCCGCGCGTTCGCGCAGGTAGAGGTGGCCGCCGAAGGTGCCGACGGCGATGGTGGAGGCGTCGCCGACGTGCGCCCACCAGACCTCACCTGGGCTGCCGAGCCTGGTCCAATCGACGGGTGGCATCAGTGCGCTCCTGTCCTCATGGGGAATCCGTCGGTCGGCGGATCGTGTACCGGACGATGAGGTGGGGGTCGGCCTTCCGGTCGCGGACCACCACGGTGTCGTCCGCGGGCACGTCAAGGGTGAACGCCCCCGAGCTCGCGAGCTGGGCGTCGAGTGCCTGGAGCGCGGACTCCTCCACCGGAGACGGCCCCCGCACGAGCTCGTCCCCGGAGATCCCGTAGAGCTCGACCGCGGTCACCTTGATCGTCGCGGATTGGGCGAAGTACGGGAACCAGTCCTTGGCGATCCGCAGCGACGGCCCGGAGCCGCCCGCCAGGAAGGCCGCCCAGTCGTCCGGGAAATCGTGCCGCAGGCTGAACGACCGCCCGAGCGCCCGTCCCGCCGTGGCGGCGAAGCGTTCGCGCAGGTCGGTGACCACGGCGTCGGTCCGCACCCCCGGGCGGGCGGTGTAGCCGATGTGCAGGACGGCGTCGGAGATGCTCGTGTAGTCGAAGGTGCGCAGCTCGGACGGCAGGTTCAGGGCCCAGGTGCTGATCGCGCCCGCTCCCTCGAACGGCAGGTACCGGTCATCGCGCGCCCCGGCGTCGAACAGGCCCGCGTCACGTACCGCGGAGCTGGTCACCACCGACTCCAAGGCGCCGGGATAGTCGAGGAAGCGAGGATCCTCTCCGGACGTCCGGGTGTACTTGTCGGCGATCAGCCCCGGATCTCTGCGCAGGGAGCTGCGCTGGAGGGACAGGGTCGCCGCGACGGACGTGTAGGGGCCCGTCACCGAAGGCAGGCTGAGCGCCACGGTGCGGATGCGGCGCAGGTGATGGCCGGGCACCTCGAGGTCGTACAGCCATTCGGGCACGGTGAACTGGCATGACCCCCGGGACCGCAGTTCGAGCAGGGCCAGCGGGTCGAGCATGCGCAGCGAGACATGGGTGGTCAGCTCGAACTCGCGGCGGTCGTGCTCCAGATAGGCGAGTTGCAGCCGGGTGAGATCGTGGTGCAGCCGCTCGCCCGCCTGGAGGCCGCGCCTGCCGGTCTCCCAGTGCCGGTGGCCGATGAAGGTCTGCTCGTCGAGTTCGGGGCGCATCACCTCACGCTTCACGGCCTGCTCGGCCGAGCGCGCGACGTCGATCGCCATCCGGTAGCGCTCGGCGAAGCTGCGGGACACCTCGCCGCGCAGCCACGTGTACAGCTCGGTGTTGGTGTCCTTGGTGGCGAGGAACGCGTCGACCTCCTGGGCCCGCTGGATCTGGTCTCCGGCCATCTCGTGGTCGCGTCGCGCGACCTGCTCGTGCACGAGAGCGGCGATGAGCTGGCGCCCGTTCTGCATGAGTTCCAGGGCCGCCTGGTTGCTCTGCTGCACGAAGTCGAGATCCCGGCGCTGGTAGGCGGCGATCCGCGAGGCCCGGCCGCCGTCGTGGGCGTCCTGGTCGGCGGCGCCGCGGATGGCGGTGGCGAGCGTCCTGCCCACCGCGGACAGCAGCGGCCCGCCGAACTCCACATGGCCGCCGATGCCGAACGGCTCGATGTCGACGCCCATGTTCGGCAGCATGCCGAGCACCCCGTAGATGATGTCCAGGTCGGTGGCGTCCCGCTGCTTGTCCCGCGACGCCGGCAGGTGGACGTTCAGCTCGGCGAACTCGTTGGGGATCAGGTTCAGGGATCCCTGGCTCTGCGCGCCCGCCTGGATCTGCGGGTCGCCGTCGCGGGCCAGCCGCGGCGCGGGCCTGGTCTCCCGCGCGATCGCGGTCGCGTACTGACCGACCAGCCGCTGGTGCACTTCTTCGAAATTGGCCTGGGTGACCGGCACACGGGTGAGGGCGACGTCGCGCAGCCGGTCGACTTCCGCCTCCGGGCGGCCGAGCAGCAGCTGGAAGTGCCGGTACCGGTCGAAGGTCAGGGCCCGCGTGCGCAGCAGCGCCTCGGTGTTGGCCTCGGCCTCCTTCCAGGCGAGGAAGCGCACATCCCGGCCGAGCCTGGCCATGCCGATCTCGTGGGCCTGCCGCAGCCGGGCGAGTTCCTCGCCGTCGCGCCGGTCCATCGCGGAAAGCAGGGCGGATCCGGCCGCCTTGACCTCCGCGGTGATCTCCAGCGCCTTCTGGATCAGCAGGGCGGCCCGCACCGGCGAGGCGGGCGCCCGGGTGCCGGCGACCGCGCCCGCGACGTCGATCCCGGCGGCGGTGGCCCGGGACAGCAGGCCCGGGTCCAGTGCCGGTGCGAACAGCGCGAGCTGCCGCACGGTGCCGGTGATGTCGCGGCAGGTCCGGATCTTGAACAGGCGGTCGGCGACGGTGTCCCAGTATCCGACCAGCTGGTCGTTGCGCGGGACGCAGAAGTAGAGGCTGCGCCCGATCCCCAGCAGCGCGGTTCCGCCCGCCCCCGCCCCCGCGGCGCCCGGGGGCGGCGTCCTGGAGAACGGCAACTGGTTCTCCAGCTTGACGAGTGCGTTCCCGAAGGCCCCCATACCGGCCTCCTTGAGCCCGCGGTAGCTCATCCGCGGCGCGGCCCGGTGCCGGGGCACCTCCGCCGGACGCGGACCGAGGATGTTCCCGGCGAGCACGTACAGCTGGGTGGCCTCGTTGATCGACTCGGCGGTGTCGAGCCGGAACAGGCTGTCGCCCCAGGCGATGAGGTTCTCCAGGTACTTCATCACCACGTAGTACTGGTAGGCCACCACCCGTGTCCTGGCGACCCGGTGGGGCCGGAAGGGTTCGCGACGCAGTCCCTCGTAGGCGCGGGCGGCCGAGACCAGCAGGATCCGCTCCTCCGGGGTGAGCTCGGCGGGCGGGCGGCTCAGCACGGCCACGAGTTCGTCGACCCGGGGCATGTCGCCGGGCCGGGGGTCGCGGAAGCGGATGAACT
This sequence comes from Actinocorallia herbida, assembly GCF_003751225.1. Taxonomy (NCBI): domain Bacteria; kingdom Bacillati; phylum Actinomycetota; class Actinomycetes; order Streptosporangiales; family Thermomonosporaceae; genus Actinocorallia; species Actinocorallia herbida. The sequence goes on along the minus strand of NZ_RJKE01000001.1, from coordinate 4,657,510 downwards.
TCCAGAACCGGTCGGGCACCGGCGTGCTCGGATCGGTCTCGGTGGGGTCGAAGACATGGTGGAACCAGCGCTGGGCCTCCGCGAAGCGCTGGTTCTTGCTCAGGTGCACCGCGATGGTCACCGGCGCGTGGAAGAACAGTTCCCAGTTGTAGACCGAGTACGGTCCCGCCTCGCTGACGTCGATGTTCTTCGGCGACGAGGTGACGGTGAAACTGGGGTCCTCGCCGGCCGCCAACGGGTCGTTCGGATCGTAGAGCCGGTCGAAGAACGGCTCGGACACCTGCTGGACCGCGAGGTCCAGGAGTCCGTCCACGGACTGCTGGTTGAGCCGCTCCACCAGCATCCCGACGTAGGGATGGAAGTGGTTCTCGAACACGAAGGACGTCGTGTCGGCCATGGCGGGTCCCTTCGTGTTCAGCCGGAGACGATCAGGTCGGGAAAGGCGAGAGGGTCGGCCGCCGGTACGGCGAAGCGCCCGAACGGGGTGGTCCGCAGGAGGTCGGTCGGGTCGGGATGGACGTAGAAGACGTGCCTGCTGTCCTGGAAGAAGAAGGGTGCCTGGTGCGCGTCCTTGAGTCGGTGCATCGGCCCGACCCCCCGGTAGGGCGACTGGCTCTTGCGCAGCACCATCAGGGGGTGAAACGGGTCGTCCCGGTAGCTGACCACGAACGGGCCGGCGCTGGAGAACTGCCGGTCCGCGGGGAATCCCGGCGGACCACCGGTGTCGTCCTGCTTGCGGACCGGCAGGCTGTGCGTGGTGTAGAGCCGGAAGTAGGAGTTCCCCGTGCCTCCCGGGCTGGGGTTGAGCACGACGATGCCGAGGCTGTCGCGCACCCCGGTGCCGTCGGTTTCGATGTCGGAGGCGAGCTGCAGCGTCAGCGGATCGCCGATGACGCTGAACTGGGCGCCCAGGTCGATCGGCCGATCGGGGTCGGAGGTGCGCGGCGACTGCCACCGGTTGTTGTAGTACTCGCTCCAGAACAGGCTCACGGTCAAGGTGGCCGTCGCCTTCAGGGCGAGGTCCTTCACGGCGAGGTCGCCCAGCCGGACACCCGGCTGGGCTGTGGCGGCGAACGGTCCGGGCTGCCGCCGATCGGGCTGCCTGGACACCGACAGCCAGAACAGCAGGAACCTGCCCTTCCAGATCACCGGCAGCACCGGATCATCGGGGATGTCGACGTTGACCCGCTCCCACGGCCGCCACGTCCCGTCGAGGGTGCGGTGGTAGTAGCCGCGTTTGGCGCCGGACGTGCGGCCGATCACGTGGACCAGCGGGTCGGGGACTCCGGTGCCCGCGGCGTCGCGCTCCTGGACGTGCATGCCGGCGATCTCCAGGTGGGCCACCTCGTCGAGGCGTTCGAGGTAGTGGCCGAGCGCGACGGACGCGGCCTGGTCGGTGATGTCGGACTGGAGCAGCTCGGATTCCACCTCCCGGAAGAACGGCGACTTGTCGTCGCGCAGGTCGGGGTCGAGCCAGTTCTCCGGGAAGAGGAACACTCTGCGGTTGGCCTCCCAGATCCGGTACCGCTTCATCGCCTCCCAGCGCTTCGGGTCGATCGACTCGGGCGGGACCTCGAGTTCCAGGTTGAGCAGGAAGCGCGTGACGAACAGCTGCACGGTCGAGATCGCCTGGGCGATCCGGGAGGTCGTCATGCACGGGTCCATCTGCACGTCGATCAGCAGCCGTTCGTAGAGCCGGTCGGGGGTGGCGAACCCGCCGGTGACCTCGTCCAGGGCGAGGTCGGGGTCGGGGTTCTCCTGGTGCATGACCCGCGCGACCAGGGCGTCGCGGGCGGTGCGGCGGAGTGCGTTGTGGATCGGGCGCACCACCTCGGCCCACGCGTCGTCGTCGTAGCGCGCGCGGATGGCGTCCCGCAGATCGCGGACGTCCTGCGCCGACGGCTCGGTCCTGAGGATCCTGGCGAGCACACCGACGGGCAGCACGACGCGCCCCGTCAGATCCAGCACGTCGGCGATCCGCCACAGCCCGTCGAGGGTCCGCTGAGCGTCCCCCGCGAGGCCCAGGTGGGCCGCCACGTCCGCCACGACGGAGGGCACGGCTCCGGTGAGCGCGGCGATCAGCGGACCGGGGGCCGGCGCGGTGGCGGGGGCATCGAGGAGATCTGCGAGCGCGGTGCCGGTGACGGCCCAGCGTTCGCAGAGCTTGCGGTAGCGGGCGAGTGCGGCGATCGCGCCGGCCAGCACGGCCGACGCGGCGGGGCTCGCGGGACCCGGCACCGCGGACAGCCAGCCGACGCCGCCGGTGCGCAGTTCCGGAAGCCGGGCCAGGGCGTGGAGCTCGCGGGGGGAGAGCCGGAACGCAGCCGCGACCTCCAGGGCGGCCAGTAGTCTCCGGTAGGCGGCGGTGAACGCGTCGACGCTGTCGGCCGGGCAGCAGACGGAGCCGGGCAGCGTCGTGCGGGCGACGCCCTCGGCCTGCCACCGCAGCCTCAGCCGCGCGGTGAGCCCGGTCGCGGTCAGCTCGATCCGCAGCGGCCGCAGGGCGGCCGGCGCGACCGGGTCCGCCGTCGTCCAGAGGCCCGCGTCCCGCAGCAGGGGCACCGTGCGGCCGTCGACCTTGAGCGCCACGTCCACGGCGTCCGTCTCGACCGACAGCACGTACGGTCCCGGGACCGCGGGGTCGACGAAGGCGTCCCAGATCCCTCCCACCGGACCGGTGGCCACGCTGGCCGCCTGCCGCAGATCCGCCAGGCCCGGCCCGTAGTCGATCGCGGGTGCGGTCGCGGTCCTGACCGGGGCGCCGGTGATCGGACCCGCCCAGAAACGCGCCCGCAGCCCCGCGGTGGTCACCGCGGCCAGGTCGTCGGCGGCCGAACGCCCCGGCGCGGTGCCCGGCATGGCCACGGGATCCTCGACGAGCACCGCGAGCGCCGCGGGATCCGCGCCGGTCGCGGTGCCCAGCACCTCGCCGAGCAGCCTGCTCCGCAGCTCCGGCCGCAGCTCTTCCAGCAGCGCCTTCCCCAGGGTGTCGCGCTTGGCCTCGGGGTCGCCGGCCGAACCCGCCCAGACCTGCCAGCGCCGCGCCAGCACCGGGTGGGCGCGCAACAGCGGCAGGTACTCGGCCTGCCCCGCGTTGGCCAGGACGGTGACCGCCTCGGCGAGTCCCGCGGGCAGGCCGGGCAGCGCGGCCACCGCGGCGGCAGCCTCCGGGGTGAGGACCCCGCGATGGATCAGCAGCGCGCGGGCGGCGTCGTAGGCCAGGCCGGACGCGACCGCCACCACCGGCTCTGGCAGCGTCGCCTGCTCCTGGGCGTAGGGGGCCGTGTACGTGGAGGTCCCGGAGAGCAGGCCGAGGAACGCGTCGCTCACATCCGGGGGGAGCACCGAGGTCAGGACGGAGCGCAGCGCCGACTCGCTCCACCGCGCCGGCGCGGGCCGGTCGGCGAGCGCGGCGCGGACCGCGCGCAGTACCGGCAGGACGTCCGGGGCGTCCCCGCCGAGGCCCGGCGCCACCACGCGCGAGATCGGGACGCCGGAGTCCCTGATCGCCTGGGCGAGACGCACGAACCGCAGGAATCCGGGGTCGGGCCCGTCGAGCGGCGCGAACGGCCGCAGACCCGTCGCGTCGATCAGCCCGACCAGTTCGGGCACGCTGATCCGCAGTGTCCGGGCCAGGAACGCGTACCGGAACAGTGCGCTGACCGAGGCGACCGACAGGGGCGTCGCGGGGCCCGCCTCGGCCGCGCGCACGACCACGGCGAACTCCTCCGCGGTGAGCTTCAGCGCCGCCTGCAGGGCGGGCCCGTGGTCCAGCAGCTTGGCGTCCTGACGGGCCGGCGGGATCCCGTCCGGGCCGGGACCGAACACCGGGTCGGTCCCGAGCAGCGTGGAGGCGGGGAACAACCTGCGGAACGGCGAGTCCGGCCCACGCGAACCCAGTGGCCCGAAACAGCCGAGCAACCACGGCAGGTCCTCTTCGACATCGAGGCCGAGGAGCTCCGCCGCGGCCAGCAGATGCCCCAGGCGGAGCAGCACGGTGTCAAAACCGGCGTCCAGGTCCCTTCGGACATCGGCGGCGGGCGCGGTGACCGGTCTCTCCGTCGGCCAGAGTGCGGTGACGACCTCGTCGGTGCGCTCGACGCTCCAGCCGAGCCGGGCCCGCAGCCGGACGAACCGGGCGATGCCCAGCAGGTCGACGGGCCGGATCCGGTTGCGCGCCGGGTCGGGCAGCGCCCGCCGCAGTTCGAGCCGCGCGAAACCACCGGTCGCGTCCCCGGCCGGCGGCTCCTGCCCGCTCGGATCGGTGAGCACGATCACGCTCATGATCGGCTCATGGCGCGCGGCCAGCCACTCGACCACGTCCCCGCCGAACGGGGTCAGATCCAGGCCGGGGCGCAGCGCCGCGCGGAACGCCTGCGGCGTCATCGTCCCGTCGTGCAGGGCCTGCACGGCGGAAAGCCCGACCCCGAGGGAGCCGATCTGGACCAGCAGGCCGGTGTGCGGGTTGACGAACCGGGTCCGCAGCAGGCTCACCAGATCCGCGGGGCTGAGGCCGAGGCGGCGGACGAGCCTGCGCGCGTTGCCCACCCCCGCCACGAGCTGGTCCTCGGTCACCCGCGCGGGGTCGTCGCCGAACAGGGCCTGGGCGCTCACCTCCGGCCCGCGAAGCAGGTCGCGTTCGGCGGGGCCGATCCCGGCCCGCTCCCGCGCGAGGTCCTGCCACGACCGGCCGCGTTCCTCGTCGGCGGCGAGCGCGCCCATCGCCTCACCGAGCGGGACCCCCGCCTGCGCGACATACGCGCGCAGCGCGGCCAGTTGCCGGTCCCACGGCAGCGCGAGCGGGAAGGCCGCGCCGCGCAGGACCGAGTACGCGGCGTCGTTCACGAACTGCGGCGATGCGAGGAGTTCGGCCGAACCGGTGCCAGGCGGCACGTCGTGGCCCGCGTACCCGTCGATCGAGGCGTTGACCACGACGTGTTCGAGTATCTCGTTCACCAGGTCCACGTAGGGCAGCTCGGTCTCGGTGTTCTCGCAGCTCAGCGCGATGTGCTGGAGGTCGGGGCGGCGGCTCAGCAGGACTTCGAGCGGTCTGCGGCCGCCGGGCACGGCGGGATCGACGTCGAGGAACTCCAGAAGGTCGACCAGGTACGCGGCGGGGCTGAGCACCGATTCGCACTGCTCACAGGCCCCGGTGTCCAGCGAACCGAACAGGGTCTCCAGGTTCGGCAGCGCGCGCGCCCCGGCCGTGCGGACCGCGGCGATCGGGCCGCTCGCGGCGGCGGGCCCGCCGCGAGGCACCGCGAACACCTCGGGGGCGGTGCGCGCCAGCAGATGGCTGGTGGCCGTGGCCAGGACGCCGCCGTGCACCTGCTCGCTGCGGCGGAACGTCTCCCGCGCGATGTCCGCGCCGCCGAGCGCAGAGGCGAACCGGGCGACGAACGTCCCCTCGCCCTGCAGCGCGACCGCCCGCGCGGAGTCGAATCCGAGTGCGCGCAGCCCGCGGACGGCCTGCGGAGCCCCGGCGACGGCGACGACCCGCTGGAGGGTCGCGATCTCCTCGCGGACGGACGGTTCGAGGTCGATCGCCCGCGCGTCGAGGAACTCGTCGACGGGATGGACCGTCAGCTCGAACCGGTCGTGGTACTCGGCGAGGAACTCCGCGACGGCGCGGTCGGTGCCTTCCGGGCCGCCGACCGGGATCATCCCCTCGGCCACCTCGGCGCCGAGCACGGCGGTGGGGTGCCGCAGCCGCAGTTCCTCGGCGAGGATCCGCGCGTAGGCGTCGCGGCGTGCGTCCTCGTCGTCGCCGGGGACGTCGTCGGGCACCGGCACCTCGGCGGTGAGCGCCTCCCGCCAGCGGCTCGCGCGGTGGTAGCCGGCGGCCGCGAGATCCCCGACCCGTGCGGGGGCCGTGGTGTCGTGGAGTCTTTTGATCAGGGGCGCGTTGTTGCGGGTAAGGGCGGCCAGCGCGCCGTCGAGTTCCAGCCGGGCGGCAGGGCCGGGGAACTCCGCGCGCACGCGGGCCCACAGCGTTGCGGGGGAGTCCCGGTGCTCGCGGTAGATCCGGGCGAAACGGCGCCGGTCGGCCGCCTCGGGCAGGCCGGTCCGCAGCAGGTCCTCCAACCGCACGTCGCCGACCCCGCCGGGCAGGTCGAGCACCTCGCGTTCGGCGAGCGCGCGGGCGGTCTCCAGGCTCGCGGGGATCGCCTCCGCCAGTTCGGGCGCGATGATCCCGTCCGCGGCGGCGCGGGACCAGACGGACTCCAGCACCGCGGACGGGGCGAGCGTCCAAAGCCGTGGTCCAGCGGGGAGCCCCGCCCGGTAGAGCGCGTAGTGCAGCGCGGCGGGGATCCCGGTGCGCTCGGCCTCGCGGCCCGACAGCGAGGCCATGGCGACGGAGCGGGCGTCCCAGCCGCTCTTGGCCGCCGCGAAGGTCACGTCCCTGCGCTCGGCGTTCTCGACGAAGGCGGCGAGCCGCACCGTGCCCGCACCGGTGCGGGCCGACGTCCGGTGGAGGTCGGCGACGAGGCGGCCGTACTCGTCGGCGGGTACGGCGCCCGCCTGGAGTTCGACGTCGATCCGCTCGTCCGGACCCGCGTCGAACCGGGTGTCGGACCGGGCGATCACCTCGCCGTCCCGGACCACCCGCACGAGGAGGTCGAGGCTCGCGCCGGGCGCCGCCCGGACGGGTTCTGGGTCGAATCCCAGCGAGAACGTGCCGTCCGGCCGCAGCTCGGCGGCGCCGACCAGGTGCTCTCCGCCGAGGCGCAGATCCATCACCTCGATGGAGACGCCGTCGACCGCCGCACCCGTGCCGTCGAGCACCGTGCCGCGGACCTGGAAACCAGCTCCCATCGTGCAACCTCGCAGTCCCATGGCCGGACCCGTCGTGTTCCGTACCGATCACATCCCCGCTGACGCGCCCGTGATGTTCATGGGATCCGGCGGGTTAGGGAAACAAAACGGTTGATTCGGGTGGGCATTACGCAAGCCCGCCGCGGCCCGGGTACAACCAGCGGGGAGAGAGAGCCGAGGTGACGCGGTGTCGCATGCAGATCTCCTCGGGCAGGACGGCGGCCACGCGCGCGGGGACCGGCTTTCCCGCGGGCCGGAAGCCCCGGCGGTGACGCTGCCGAAGGGCGGCGGGGCCATCCGTGGCCTGGGCGAGAAGTTCGCGGCGAATCCCGTGACCGGCACCGGGACGGTGACGGTGCCGATCGCCACGAGCCAGGGCAGGTCCGGGCTCGATCCCGAACTCTCCCTGGCCTACGACTCGGGTTCCGGCAACGGCGCCTTCGGATTCGGCTGGAGCCTGTCCCTTCCCTCGATCAGCCGCAAGACCGACCGGGGCCTGCCGACCTACACGGACTCGGACGTCTTTCTGCTCTCCGGAGCCGAGGATCTGGTACCGCTGCACGGGCCGGACGACACGACCACCGATCCGCGGTTCGCCATCCGGCGCCACCGGCCGAGGATCGACGACCTGTACGCCAGGATCGAGCGCTGGACCCGGCTCGCGGACGGCGACACGCACTGGCGCGTCATCACCCAGGACAACCTGCTGTCGCTGTACGGCGGAGATCCAGAGTCGAGGATCGCCGACCCGGAGAACCCCGCCCGCGTCTACTCCTGGCTGCTCGGCGAGACCCGCGACGACAAGGGCAACGTGGTCCGCTACCGCTACGTGAAGGAGGACGGGCTGGGGGTCGACCTCGCCCGCCCGTCGGAGCGGAACCGGGGAGCCGCCGACGATCCGCGCCGTTCCGCCAACCGGTATCTCAAGCGCGTCGAGTACGGGAACCGCCGTCCGCTGCTGACCGAGGACGGGCGCCGGCCCCGTTTCCTCGCCGATCTCCCCGCCGACCGCGTGGCGGACGCCGGATTCATGTTCGAAGTGGTCTTCGACTACGGCGAGCACGACCCGGACGACCCGGCGCCGCGGGACCGGGGTGCGTGGACGTTCCGGGAGGACCCCTTCTCGTCCTACCGCGCGGGGTTCGAGGTGCGCACCACCCGCCGCTGCCAACGAATCCTGACCTTTCACCACATTCCCGGCGGAGACCTGGGCTGTGACGGCCTGGTTCGCTCCACCGACCTGGCCTACTCCGCGTCCGAGGAGACGGGTTCCGGGTACAGCCTTTTGCGCTCGGTCACCCAGACCGGCCACCGGCGCGCGGGGGAGCGCCTCCTCCGGCGAAGCCTCCCGCCCCTGGAGTTCGAGTACTCCAGCCCGGTCGGCCCCCGGCTCGTCCAGGAGATCGACCCGGGCATGCTGCGCCACCTGCCGGCCGGCGTGGACCCCGCCGCGTACCAGTGGGTCGACCTGAACGGGGAGGGCGTTCCCGGCATTCTCACCGAGCAGGCAGGCGCCTGGTTCTACACGCGCAACCTGAGTCCCGCCGGAACCGGATCCGTGTGGTTCGCGCCGACGCGGCAGGTGGACCCCAGACCGCGACCAGGGCTGGACGGCGGCCGTGCCGCGTTCATGGACCTGGCCGGCGACGGCAGGCCCGACCTCGTCGTGCTCGACGGCCCCATGCCCGGCCTCTACGAACGTGACGACGCGGAGGGATGGCTTCCCTTCCGTCCGTTCGACTCCTCGCCCCGTCGCGCGCTCACCGGCGACGAGGTGCGGATGATCGACCTGGACGGGGACGGCCGCCCGGACGTGCTGGTGCTCGAGGACGACGCGTTCGTCCGGTACCCGTCCCTCGGCGAAGCCGGTTTCGGTCGTGCGCTGCGGGTGCCCGTGCCGTCCGACGAGGAGCGCGGTCCCCGCCTGGTGTTCGCAAACCGGAACCGGGCGGTCCACTTCGCCGACCTGAGCGGCGATGGCCTCCTCGATCTCGCCAGGATCGAGAACGGGGAGATCTGCTACTGGCCCAACCTCGGCCACGGCAGGTTCGGCGCCAAGGTGACCATGGACGGCGCGCCGCTGCTCGATCATCCCGAGCAGTTCGACCAGCGGCGCGTACGGCTCGCCGACATCGACGGCACGGGTACCGCCGACCTCGTCTACCTGCACCGCGACGGAGTTCGGCTCTACTACAACCGGTCGGGCAATGGCTGGAGCCCGGCCCGGCCTCTAGACGGGTTCCCCCCGATCGGCTCCGCGGCGTCGATCCAGGTCACCGACCTGCTGGGCGACGGAACCTCGTGCCTGCTGTGGTCCTCGCCGCTGCCGGACGACGGCGGACACCGGATGCGCTACGTGCGGCTTACCGGTGAGCGCAAGCCGTACCTGCTCATCAAGACGGTCAACAACCTCGGCGTCGAGACCCTCGCCGACTACGCGCCCTCCACGAGATTCGCGCTCCAGGACGAGTCGGAGGGCCGCCCGTGGCGCACGCGGCTGCCGTTCCCCGTCCATGTGGTGACGCGGGTGGAGACCAGGGACCGGATCGGCCGCAACCGGTTCGTCACCAGGTACGCCTACCACGACGGCTTCTTCGACGGCGCGGAGCGCGAGTTCCGCGGCTTCGGGACGGTGGACCAGTGGGACACCGAAGAGATCGGCGCCCTCACCGGCGCCGCCGACGAGGACGCCGCCGCGCACCTGCCGCCCGTCCTCACCCGCACCTGGTTCCACACCGGCGACACCGCAAGGCTCCCGGTCGGATCGCTCTCTCCTGCGCTACCGGAAGGGCTGCCGCCAGAGGAGGAACGCGAGGCCCGCCGCGCGCTCAAGGGCACGATGGCACGCCAGGAGATCTATGCCCAGGACGGCGACCCCAGGCAGGAGCATCCCTACAGTGTCGTCGAGCACGGCTTCACCGTCCGGCTGGAACAGCGCAGGGGCGCCGCCGGGCACGCGGTGTTCACCGTGCATCCCGCCGAGACCTTCGAGCGCCTGCACGAGCGCGACCCCGACGACCCGCGCGTGCGGCACTCGATCGTGCTGGAGACCGACCCGTGCGGCAATCCGCTCAAGGAGGTGGTGATCGGCTACGGGCGACGCCGTCCCTCGCCGCTGCCGCACACCGCGGACCAGGACCGGCAGAACACCCCGCTGCTCACCTACACCGAGAACCGCCGCACCGAGCCGATCGATCTCCCGGACGACCACCTCACCCCGCTGCCCGCCGAGACCCGCGTCTTCGAGCTGACGGGATATCCGCGGAACGGGCCGGTCCACCGGCCCGGCGACTTCGTCGATGCGGGCCTCCAGCCGATCTTCGAAGCGGAGATCGGGTACGAGGAGACCGCGCACGGTGTCAGGAGGCGCCGCCTGATCGAATGGACCCGCGTCCTGTACCGCGCCGACGACCTGTCCGCGCTCCTGCCGCTCGGCCGGCTCGAGCCCCGGGCGCTGCCGGGCGAGACGTACACCCTGGCGCTCACGGACGGGCTGCTCGGCCGCGTCCTCCAGCGCGACGGCGTCGCGCTGCTCCCCGACCCCGACACCGTCCTGCGCGGCCCGGGAGGCGACCGCGGCGGGTACCTGCCCGGCCGGGACCTGATGGCCGGCGGCCTCTTTCCCGCCACCGACCCCGATGGGCTCTGGTGGGTCCCGTCCGGGCAGGTCTTCCTGTCGCCCGACGCCGGAGACACCGCCGCGCAGGAACTCGCGCACGCCCGCGAGCACTTCTTCCTGCCGTGCCGGACCAGGGACCCCTTCGGCGGCCTGGGCCTCATCCGGTATGACGACCACGACCTGCTCGTCGTCGAGACGCGCGACGCGGTGGGCAACCGGGTCACTGCGCAGGGGAACGACTACCGGGTCCTGCAGCCCGGCCAGGTGACCGATCCCAATGGGAACCGCACCCAGGTCGCCTACGACGCGCTCGGGTTCGTGGTCGCGACCGCGGTGTGCGGCAGACCGGGCGAGAACGCGGGTGACTCACTCGACGGGCTCGACCCGGACCTGACCGAGGCGCAGATCGCCGGGCTGCTCGACTCGCCGGGGACCGGCGCGCACGCCCTGCTCGGCCGGGCGAGCAGCCGGCTGGTCTACGACATGTTCGGCTACCTGCGGACCGCCGATCTACCGGACCCGCGGCCCGCGGCGGTCTGCGTCCTCACCAGGGAGACGCACGACGCCGACCTGCCCCCCGGCACGCCGACGCGGATCGGGTTCGCCCTCGACTACTCCGACGGGCTGGGCAGGATCATCCAGCGCAAGGAGCGGTCGGCGCCCGGCCCGGTGATGGACGGCGGACCCGTGGCCGACCCGCGCTGGACCGTAAGCGGCTGGACCGTCCTCAACAACAAGGGCCTGCCCGTCCGCACCTTCGAGCCCTTCTTCAGCGCCACTCACCGGTTCGAGTCCGGCGCTGCGGTCGGCGTCGGGCCCGTCACGTTCTACGACCCGCTGGGCCGCGTCGTCGCCGTCGTGCATCCCGACCACACGTACGAGAAGCTCGTCTTCGACCCCTGGCGGCACCTCACCTGGGACCGGAACGACACGGTGCTCGCCGACCCTCGGACCGATCGCGATATCTCCGGGTATGTCGCTGGGTTCTTCGCGGGTCTGCCCGGGTGGCGGACCTGGCACGCCGAGCGCGGGAACGGAGATCTCGGCCCGGTCGAACGCGCCGCCGCCGTCAAGGCCGCCGCCCATGCGGACACCCCGACCGCGGTCCACCTCGACGTGCTCGGCAGGCCCTTCCTGACCGTCGCCGATTGCGGGGGACGCCCGCTGACCACGCGGACGGCCCTCGACATCGAAGGCAACCGGCGCGCCGTCGAGGACCTGATCGGACCCGACGGGCTCGGGCGGGTCGTGCTGCGCCGCGCGTACGACCTGATGGGCGCCACGATCTTCGAGCACGGCGCGGACTCCGGGGCCCGCTGGATGATCGGCGACGTCCTCGGCCTGCCGCTGCGCAGCTGGGACCAGCGCGGACACGGCTTCCACACCGAGTACGACGGCCTGCGCCGTCCGCTGCGGACCTTTGTCGACGCCGTGCTGATCGAGCGCCTCGTGTACGGCGAACAGCACCCGGAGGCGACGGCCCGCAATCTGCGGGGCGCGGTCCACCTGCGGCTCGACAGGTCCGGCGCCGTCGAGACCGAGGTGTTCGACTTCAAGGGCAATCCGCTGCGGACCGTCCATCGCCTGGCGAGCGGATCACGGGTCGCCGACCTCGACGGCACCGGGGTGCTCGACCTCGCGGAGGTGGAGGCGGCGCTCTCCGGGTTCCTGGAGCCGGCGCGCCACCAGGCGTCGACCACTTACGACGCGCTCGACCGGCCCGTCACGGTGACCTCGCCGCACACGCCGGAGATGGCGGCCGCGGTAGTCCGGTACTCCTACGACCGGGCCGGACAGGTCCAGCGCGTCGACGTCGATCTCGGGTCCACCGGGGTGGAGACGCCGTTCGTCACCGCGGTCGACTACGACGCGCACGGGCGCCGCACACGGATCGTCCACGGCAACGGGGTGACGACGTCGTACACCTACGATCCGCGGACCTTCCGGCTCGTCCGGATGCTCAGTACCCGGGACGGCGGACGCCTCCAGGACCTCGGCTACACCTATGACCCGGTCGGCAACGTGGTCCACATCCGCGACGACGCCCAGCAGCAGATCTTCTTCGCCAACCAGGTCGTCGAGCCGAGCACCGAGTACACCTACGACGCGGTGTACCGGCTGATCGAGGCGACCGGCCGGGAGCACCTGGGCCAGAACCTCGCGCCCGTCCCGCATTCGGCGGACGACGCGCTGCGGGTGCGGCTGCCCCACCCCGGGGACGGCGGCGCGATGGCGAGATATCTGGAGAAGTACGAATACGACGACGCCGGAAACCTCCTCGCGATGCGGCATGTCGGGGGATCCGGCTGGACCCGTCGGTTCGCCTACGCCGAGCCCGGCACCAACCGGCTGACCGGCACCACCACCGGACAGGGCGAGGCCGAGCCGTACACCTACGACGCACACGGCAACCTGACGCGGTTGCCGCACCTCAGCGGCGGGACCGACCCGAACCTGTTCTGGGACCACGATGATCGGCTGCGGTCGGCCGACCTGGGCGACGCGGGCTCGGTCGCCTACACCTACGACGCGGACGGGCGCCGGGTGCGCAAGCGGTCCGACACGCTGTCCGGCGGGTCGGAGGAGCGCGTCTATCTCGGCGACCTCGAAATCCACCGGCGGATCCGGGGCGACAAGACCGTCGTCCGCGAGACGCTGCACGTGATGGTCGGCGCGGTCCGCGTGGCCATGGTCGAGACGCGCACCTCCGGACAGGACCGCGGGCCGGACCGGCTCATCCGGTACCAGCTCGCCGACCACCGCGGCTCGGCGTGCCTCGAACTCGACGACCAGGCCAGGATCATCTCCTACGAGGAGTACACCCCGTACGGCAGCACCTCCTATCAGGCCGTGGCCGGGCAGACCGAGACCCCCAAGCGCTACCGCTTCACGGGCAGGGAACGCGATGAGGAGACCGGGCTCGGCTACCACGGCGCGCGGTACTACGCGCCATGGCTCGCCCGCTGGACGAGCTGCGACCCGGACGGGCTCGGCGACGGCACGAACGTCTACCGCTACGCGCACGACGATCCGATCGGGATCATCGACCCGGCCGGCACCGAAGGCACCCCGATCCTCACGCCCAGTGGGCAGCCGACCTCGATGACCTGGCTCGACGCCGACGAAGGCAAGACGTCGAGCGTCCCGTCCGCCAGCCTGACCGGGCCGTCCACCGTCACCACGGGCAGACGAGCCCTGCCCGCGGCGCCGCCGCCCGCGGCCCCTGCGAAGCCGTCCGAGCCCGAGGTCTCCGACCCCGAGGCGCTGCGCCGCGCGGAGGGCATGGGCCACATCGAGGCCGGAGACGTCGTCCAGTTCGGCAAGGGACTCTGGAACGGGCCCGCGAGCTGGGTCGACGCTCCGCAGTTCGAGGTGGACGAGCACTACGCCGGCGCGGCCGAAGTCGGCAAGGAGCTCGGCAAGAACCTGGTGATCGAGGCGGGCACGGCCGGCGTGGGCAAGGCCGTGGAGGTCGCCACCCCCTTCCTGCGACGGGCCGTTCGTGCCCCCGCCTTCATGTTCGTCGGCGCGGGCGGCGTGGGCGGTGGCCTGGAGGCCGGACAGGCCGGAGCCAAGGCCGTCAACGTCACCAAGTCGGCGGAGACCGCGAAGAACGCGGTCCAAGCCGCACGTGTGGCCGACAAGATCGCCGAATCCGGGCAGGCGGCGAAAAGTGCTGTCAAAGCCGCTGAAAGCGGCTCTGCCGCCGCCTCCGTCCGCCCCGACGTCCCCCTCCACAAGATCATCCCTATCGACCGCACCGGCACCCGCGCCGGCAAGGCCTACGCCCCCAAGGTCAACCCCAAGCCCGGCGCCTACCGCGGCGTCACCCCCAAAATGCGCAAAGAAGCCCAACGCATCGGCGAGAAGTACAACGGTCCAGGCAAATACGACGTGGGCCACCGCGCTCCCCTCTCCCAAACCCCCGCAGGCGAACGCGTCCGCCTGAGCGCCGAAGCAGCCGCCCAGAACCGCAGCGAAGGCCGAGCCATCGCCGAAGCCAACGCCCAGCGCCGAAAGGCCGGCCTCTACACCCGCCGCTGACGCGGCCTCCTGCCGTCGGACGCGGACGCCTGCGCCGGCCGGTCGGCTCGGCGCGTGCCGCTGCGGCTGCGCTGCGATCCGCTCGGCAAGGTCGGCGAGGCCGTCTGGCGGAGCACCTTCCGGATGAAGGAGCACATCTGGCTCACCGCCGAACGCGCCTGAGCGCGCGGGAGACCGACCGACAGATCGTGGTGAAGTGGGCGGGCACGGTGATCACCCTGCGATACGGGCGAACGACCTCGTCCCGCTGCGTCAGGGCTCGAGCGGCGCCGGTGGTGGGGGAAGCCGGAGGGCGTCGAAGGTGCGGGTGCCGGTGGGGGTGAGGAGTTCGAGGACGGCGGTGTGGACGTGGTCGGCCATGGCGATGTCGCGGTTGAGGAGCCATTGGGCCTGGAGGCCGTCCATGAGGGCGGTGAGGCGGACGGCGGCCTCGACGGGGTCGACGGCCGGGCGGACGTGTCCGGCTTCGCGGGCCCGGCGCAAGGCGAGGGCGGTGCCGTCCTGGATGCGGGCGTAGCGGGCGGCGAAGTAGGGCCGGGCGGGGTGGTCGGGGTCGGAGGCTTCGGCGGAGAGCCGGACGAACAGCTCGATCAGGCCGGGGACGAGCTGGTTGTGCTGGGCCAGGTCGACCATGCCGCGCAGGACGCCCAGTCCGTCGGGGATCCGGGCATAAGGGCGGAATCGCTCGCGGTCCTCGGTGTCGCGGTCCTCCAGGACGGCCTGGAGCAGGGCTTCCTTGTCGGGGAAGTAGTGCAGGAGGCCGGCCCGGGAGATGCCGCAGGCCGCCGCGATGTCGAGGATCGTCGCGGCGCTGAAGCCCTTGTGCGCGAAGTACTCCGCGGCGGTGCGAATGATCGCGGTCTGCCGGGCCCTGCCCTTGGCGTAACCGCTTCGGGGGGACCGGGCGGCGCCACGGGGCGGGTCCTCGGGGGCGGGGGCCGATGCCGTGGGGGTCATGGGACCGACGCTAGCACTGCTTGACAAAAACCTACACAAGTGTAGAAATGTGAGCGCCGTCTCTCCGGACCGTCCCACGGAGAGAGGCCCCGACACCCCGGAGTCCCCCATGGTCGAGACCCTCCCCCCGGAGGCGGCGCTCCCGCGCAAGACGCCGCCCGGCTTCGTCCCCCGCCTCGCCCTCGCCCAGTTCGGCCTGTACATGGCGGTGCTCGCGCCCGTCATCGGCGGCCTTTCGGTCAAGATCCAGAACCTCGTCGGAGTCGACGCCGCCCCCTCTCAGCTCGGGCTCGTCGCCGGCACCGGCGCGGTGCTCGCCATGGTGTGCCAGCCGCTCGCCGGCCGCCTGTCCGACCGGTGCGCCTCCCGGTTCGGGATGCGGCGCCCGTTCCTCGTCGGCGGGGTCGTCACGCTGGCCGTCGCGCTGGTCGTCTGCGCGCTGGCGCCGAACGTTCCGGTGCTGCTCGTGGCCTGGTGCGCGGCGCAGGGCGCGGCGAACTTCGCCTTCGCCGCCTCGGGCGCCACGATCGCCGACCACGTCCCGGACGAGCGCCGCGGCGGCGTCTCCGGCATCGTCGGCGCGGTGACGCCGGTCGGCATCCTGGTGGGCTCGGTCCTGCTGTCGGTGCTGCCGAACGACGTCCTGCGCTTCGCCGTGCCCGCCGGGGTGGCCCTCGTCCTCGGCCTGTGGTTCGCGCTCCGGCTGCCCGACCGCGTCCGCACGTCGCCCCCGGCCGAGCCGCTCGGGCTGCGCACCCTGCTCACCTCGTTCGTGTTCGACCCGCGCGAGCACCCCGACTTCGGCTGGGCGTGGCTGAGCAAGTTCTTCATCATGCTCGGCTACGGTGCGCTGACCAGCTACCTCACCCTGTTCCTCGCCGCGGACTTCGGCATGACCGACACCGACGACCAGCTCGCCTTCAACGCCGTCGCCAACGCCGCGAGCGTGCTCGCCCTCGTGCTGTTCAGTTTGGTGGGCGGGTTCGCCTCCGATCGGGTAGGCAAGCGCAAGCCCTTCATCGTCGGCGGCGGGCTGCTCATGGCCCTCGCACTCGTCGGCGTCGCGGGCACGCCCTTGCTCGGCGACGCGGGGCTCACCATGATCATCGTGCTGGAGGTCGTCCTCGGCCTGGGCGCGGGGCTGTTCTTCGCGGTCGACAACGCCCTGTGCCTGAGCCTGCTGCCGAACCCCGAGGACACCGCCAAAGACCTCGGCGTGCTCAACATCGCCAACGCGCTCCCGCAGTCCCTCGCCCCGTTCCTCGCGGGCGTCGCCGTCATCCCGCTCGGCAACGCCCTGTTCGACGGGGCGGGCTACTCGATCTGGTTCCTCGTCGGCGCGGTGTCCTGCGCGCTCGGCGCCCTGCTCGTCCTGCGCATCCGCAGCGCCGCCTGACCCGCTCTCGAACGTCGCAAGAAAGGCGAATCGCCCACATGACCACCGCACCCCGCTTCCCCTACCAGGACCCGGCGCTGAGCGTCGAGCAGCGGACGGAGGACCTGCTGTCCCGGATGACGCTGGAGGACAAGGCGGGCCTGATGTTCCAGCCGATGTCCGTGGTCGGCGACCTCGACGAGCCCGGCATGTTCAACATGCCGTCGATGCGCAGCCTGCTGGACCGGCGGATCAACCACTTCAACATCCTCTGGGCGAAATCCGCCCGCGAGATCGCCGAGTGGCACAACACCGTCCAGCGGACGGCCAGGGAACACCCGCTCGGCATCCCGGTCACGATCTCCAGCGACCCCCGGCACTCCTTCACCAACAATCCCGCCACGGCCCTGCTCGCGGGCCCGTTCTCGCAGTGGCCCGAGGCGCTCGGCTTCGCCGCGATCGGCTCCGCCGAGCTCGCCCACCGCTGGGCCGACGTCGTCCGCCGGGAGTACCTGGCCGTCGGGATCCGCGTCGCGCTGCACCCCCAGATCGACCTGACGACCGAGCCCCGCTGGGCTCGCGGCAGCGCCACCTTCGGCGAGGACGCCAAGACCACCTCCGAACTCGCCGTCGCCTACGTGCGCGGGCTTCAAGGCGAGGAGGTCGGGCCGGAGTCGGTGTCGGCGATGGCCAAGCACTTCCCGGGCGGCGGCCCGCAGAAGGACGGCGAAGACCCGCACTTCGCTTACGGCCGCGAGCAGGTCTACCCGGGCGGGAAGTTCGACCTCCACCTTGAGCCGTTCCAGGCCGTCATCGACGCCGGAGTCGCCCAGATGATGCCGTACTACGGCATGCCCGTCGGGACCGAGTACGAGGAGGTCGGCTTCGGCTTCAACAAGGGCGTCATCACCGGCCTGCTGCGCGAGCGCCTCGGCTACGACGGCATCGTCTGCACCGACTGGGGCATCCTGTCCAACACCTGCTGGGGCGTGGAGCACCTCGGCTACGAGGAGCGGATGATCAAGTCCCTGGACGCGGGCGTCGACCAGTTCGGCGGCGAGTTCCGGCCCCAGGTCCTGGTCGACCTGGTGCGCGCCGGCCGCGTCGAGGAAGGCCGCCTGGACGTCTCCCTGCGGCGCCTGCTGCGCGAGAAGTTCCGCCTGGGCCTCTTCGACGACCCCTTCGTCGACGCCGACCGCGCCGACTCCCTGGTCGGCACCCCGGAGGCCCGCGCCGAGGGCCTGGCCGCCCAGGCCGCGGCCCACGTCCTGCTCAAGAACGACGACGGCCCCGCCCACCTGCCCCTGACCGCCGCCGACCCCCTCCGCGTCTACGCCGAGGGACTCTCCGCCTCCGCTCTGGCCACCCGCGCCGAACCAGTGGACTCCCCGGAGCAAGCCGACATCGCCATCCTCCGCCTCTCCGCTCCCTTCGAGGAGCGAGGCGAACCGGGCACCATCGAATCCTTCTTCCACGCGGGCTCCCTGGACTTCCCGACGTCCGAAATCACGCGCATCACCACCATCTGCCGAACCGTCCCCACCATCGTCGACGTCTACCTCGACCGCCCCGCCATCCTCACCGAAATCGCCCCCCACGCCGCCGCCCTCACCGTCAACTTCGGCTCCACCGACGAAGCCTTCCTCCAAGTCCTCTTCGGCAACGCCGCCCCCACCGGGACCCTCCCCTTCGACCTCCCCTCCTCCATGGCCGCCGTAGAAGCCAGCCACCCCGACACCCCCTTCAACACCGCCGACCCCCTGTTCTCCTACGGAACCGGCCTGACCTACCCACCCACCGCCTGACCGCAGAGGCCCGCCCTCCCCGAACCCCGAGGGCGGGCCGAACCCGTCCACCTCACGACCGGAGATCAGGGGACCCGCCAGGACGCCCCCGCCCGCGCGGGGAGCACCGAACGTGCGAGTGCCCCGCACGAGGGCAGGGCTCAGGTCAGGTCGTGCAGCGCAGAGGCCGTGTTCGCGTCCGATCCGCGCGACGCGGTCACGGACGCGTTCGGCCCCTTGCGTTGTCTCGGCTCGGTGAGGGGCCGGTGCGGCTGCGAGTCCGGGCAGGCAGGCGGCGGGACTGCACCGGAAGATCGACGAGCTTCTCGCCGTCCAGCGCGACAAGTGAGGCGATACGTGTCCCTCCGCTCGGGCGGGCACGTATCGCCTCACGCCGGCCGTTCGTCGTTCGTACCGGATCGCGGTGCCCGAACGTCGGGGGATCAGATGAGGTAGATGGTCAGGAGTGTGAGCCAGAGGACGATCAGCCAGGCGTCCGTCGCGTGCCGGAGCCGGCGGGGGGCGTGGCGGACCTCCATGAAGTAGCGGATGATCAGGCGGCTCTTGACGGCGCCGAGGACGACGATGGCGGCGACGAGTTCGTTGCCCACGGTCGTGGCGGACTGGGACTCGCCGGGAGTGAGAAGCCAGGCGAGGACGGTCGCGGCGGACAGGACGGCCCAGGCGGACAGAACGGCCCGTTTGTCGCGGTGCGGGGGAGTGGAGGGCTCGGTCACGGTCACCTCATCAGGTAGAGGAGGGCGAAGATGACGACCCAGAGCAGGTCGATCATGTGCCAGAACAGGACGCCCTGCTCGACGATCGTGGCCCTCCGCGCGCGCAGCGGGCCCAGTTCGCGGAAGGCGACGCCGAGGATGAGCAGGCCGAGCGCGAGATGGGCGAGGTGGACGCCGGTCAGGACGTAGTAGAAGCTGAAGAACTCGTCCGACATCGTGTGGCCCTGGCCGATCTTCGCCTGCCACTCGTACACCTTGACCAGGGTGAACAGCACCCCGCACGCGCCGGTCGCCAGGAGCAGCCGCCGGGCGTGCCGCGGCTCCCCCTCCCGGACCGCGATGACGGCCAGGGCCGCGAACAGCGAGCTCGTCAGCAGCACCACGGTGTTGACGACGCCGATGCCGACGTTCAGATGCCGTTGGGCCGCGGTGAACTCGTCGACGGACTGCGCACGGAACACCATGTAGGTGACGAAGTAGCAGCCGAAGAAGAACAGGTCGCCGAGGACCATCACCCACATGTCGACGTCGCCGGGCAGTCGCCGCTCGGCCGGGCGCGGACGGGTGGCCGCAGTGCTCATCGGGTGCCCTTCGGCTCGTAGAGGGCGGGGGTGTCCGCCGTCTCCCGGCCGGCCGCGTGGCGGAGGAGGGCCAGGAGGCAGACGACCCACACGCCGAAGATGACGACGGCGAGGTAGAGGGTGATCATCCCGTTCCATGCGAAGGCGCCGGAATGGTGCAGCCACATCTGGGAAGCAATGAGTTCGGTGACGATCTGCCAGATGGTGACGTAAGCGAACCACTTGGGGAAGATGCGGTTCTTGTCATAGAAGATGGCGACGGCGAGCACGGTGTACGCGGCGGTGAAGCAGCCGAGGGACCCGTTGTAGGACAGCATGCCCAGGTCGTAGAGCAGGTACAGGGTGTCCGGGGAGCGGTCGGGGCGGAAGGTCGCGGTGAGCCAGCAGACCAGCAGCACCTGGAATCCCGGGATCGCGCCCACGCCCATGGTGGCGATGTAGGCGTAGGCGAGCATCCCGCCTGACGACATGCGCTTCATGAAGTAGCCGATGATGCCGTTCGAGATGGCGGCGCCTCCCGCGATCACCAGGAGGAACGTGAAGCCGGCCTGGATGCCCGGTTCGTGCTTGTCGAACCAGGCCGCGGCCTGGAGGGCGGTGACGTCGGGACGGGGCGGCGGGGTGGCCCGTCCGAGCAGGCAGATCCCCACCGACAGGGCGGTGTAGAAGACGGTGAACGCCCAGTAGAAGAACCAGACCTCCCGTTTCCCCGCCCGTTTCGGCGTCTCGGATGCGCTGGTGCCGTCCTCGGTGGCCGTGTCCGTCACGACTTCGCCTCCTCGGCCTGGCGCCGCAGGGCGGTGCGCAGGACGAAGAACATCACCGCGGCGAAGAACGCGAAGGCGCCGTTGCGCAGCCAGAACGACACGAACCCGTCCCAGGCCAGCGGACCGTCGTGGAACACCGCGGCACCAGCGGACGGCACCATGGCCAGCGCGGTCAGAAACGCGTAGTGCCCCACCCAGCGGGGGAAGACGGGCGCGCGGCGGTCGTCGGCGTAGACGGCCAGGGCCAGCAGCCCGAACTGGGCGACGAGCATGCCGATCGGCGCGATGAAGACGATCCAGGCGAGGTCGTTGAGCACCTGGATCAGCTCATCGCCCCGGTCGGGCCGGAACGCGGCGACGGCGAAGAAGATGTTCGACAGCGCGAACAGGGTCGCCCCCGCCACGACGGCGGTGAGGTAGGAGAAGGCGTAGATGTGGCTTTCGCTTCGCATCCGCTGCATCTGCACCATGATCAGCAGGAAGAACGGGACGATCAGGATGCCGAACAGGTTGAAGCCGACCATGCCGAACCGGATCAGCGGCGTGTTGTCCCGGTAGAACCGCCCGACCTCGGCCGCGCTCATCTCCGGCGACATGGGCGGGAAGAAGCCGGGGAAGGCGACGAACAGCACGAGCAGGACGAGCGCGAGCACGGGCGCGGACCACAGGACCACCTGCTGGGCCCGCAGACCCGAGGCCGACGACTCCGCGTTCTCGGTGAGGACCTGCATTGATTCCTCATCTCTTCGGACGAAAATCTCGTTCTCCTCATACGTGAGGATGCTTGTCGTGCCCGAAGCATGCAACGTTTCCTGACGGTGGTCAATAATCTTCGTGCGCTAGAATCCGGTGGCATGGTGCGAGGACCGGACGGCCAGAGAAATGACCATGGTCAGGGAAGGGCGGTCCCGGTGCGGGCACGGTCCCACGCCAGCTGGGACGCGATCGTCCAGGGGGCGCTGGCCCTGTGGCGCACCAAGGGATTCGCCGAGACGACCGTGACCGACATCTGCAAGGCGGCCGGGGTCTCCAAAGCGCTGTTCTACGTCTACTTCGCCCGCAAGGAAGACGTCCTCATGGAGATCGAGATCTTCACGATGCGGGACGCCCACCTTGCCGCCCGGTCCGTCGCCTCGCGCCCGTACGAACTGCTCGACCTCGTCGAGGCCGTCATCGGGGTCCTGGAGCAGGGGATGCGCCGCTTCCCGCCGGACCTCGTCTTCGAAGCCGTCATCGAGACCTATCGGATGGAACGCCGTGCCCTGGCCGAAGGCGCCGCGGAAGCCGGCCTCACCTTCCTCTTCCTGGAGCCCTTCGAACAGGCGCAACGCGACGGAAAACTCCCCCAGGCCACCGACCTCGCACAGGCCGCCCGTATCGCCCAGATCCTCGTCGCCGACGCGATCAGAACCTGGTCCGCCCTCCTCTACAAGGACCCCTTGGCCGCCCCCCTCGCGGCCCAGATAGCCGCCCTCCTCGCCACCCGCCCGGCCGAGTAGCGGGCGGGGCATAGGAGCGGGCCCAGGGTGCGGAACGGGGGACCGCAGCGCGTTCATGAAGGCAGACCCCCGGTGCCTTCCCCGTCCAGCGGGCTCTCGCCGGCGAGCTGATCGGGCCTGAGCGCGCTGCGCTCCGAGGGCGGCGGTCTCCGGGACCGCTCGACACGCCACCCGGCACGGGCCGCACGGGGTGATCATTCCGATACGTTGAGTGCTCACCGTGTCGGTCTTGAAAGGGTGTGGGCGGTGGCCGGGACACGTACCGTTGCCACGCGCATCGCGCTGCTGGCGGCCCTGGGCTCTCCGCTCGCCGCCGTCGGCCTCGCGGCGGGCATGGGAGCGGACGACCGTGCTGCGAGCCCGGTGCGGCCCCGCGGCGGGAACTCGGGGACCGGCGCTCAGCGGCCCGCACCCATCGTGACCCCCACGAAGAAGCGGCCCAAGCCCCGGCCGATGCCGGACCACGTGGCGGATCCCGACCGGTCCTCGCCCCTGGGCGGCCTTCTCGCACCGGTCGGAGGGCTGGTCTCCGCGGTCACCCAGGTCGTCGGGAGCCTTCCCGGACCACTGGCATCGGGCGAGGGCGGAAGATTCAGCCCACCCTGACGCCCTCCTGCCGCGTTCAGTTCGGATGGACTCGAATGGTCGGCCGATGGGTGATCGGGAAGTTCACCGAGCGGGCGATGAAGCAGACGGCGTGGATCTCGCCGTGCAGCGCGGTCGCCTTCTCCACCATCGAGGCGTCCGTGACGGTCACCTCCGGGTGCAGCACGACCTCGGTGATCTGGCCTCCGCCGCCGGCCTCGTCCATGGTCATGACGCCGTGGGCGTGG
Source organism: Actinocorallia herbida (assembly GCF_003751225.1). NCBI lineage: Bacteria > Bacillati > Actinomycetota > Actinomycetes > Streptosporangiales > Thermomonosporaceae > Actinocorallia > Actinocorallia herbida. Next base: position 4,634,498 of record NZ_RJKE01000001.1, on the reverse strand, counting down.
TCCTCGTACCCGGTGACGACCACGCCGCCGGTGGCGCACAGATGCAGGTACCAGAGCATGTGGCACTGGGCGACCGAGGCCACCAGCAGCTCCTCCGGATTCCACCGCGCGGGGTCGCCCCGGAACGCCGGATCCGACGACGCGGCGATCGCCGTCTTGCCCTCTCCGAGCAGCTCATGATCCCGGCTGAACGAGCGGTAGCCGTCCGTGCCCGTGCCGAGATCGCCCGTCCATTCCACCGTGACGTCGTACGCGTGGGTCTGAGTCATGACCACGACCTTAATGAGAGCGCCGGTAGGTGATCAGCGCGCGGGCTCTGGTTTCGGCCGGTTGGAAGATGGCGATGGGACCCGCTTGCTCGCCGCATACGAGCCAAGGGTGGGTGACGAAAGTCTGCTGTTCATACGACTCACCGGGATCGAGCCGGCGATACAGGACCCGGTTCCCCTCGGTGTCGAGCCAGTGGATCGAGACGACTTCGTCTCCGGTGTTGACGAACTCGACGAAAGTGGAGACGCCTACCCCGGAGCGGAGTGAACCTTCCAGTTGCACGCTCAAAGGCTGCAGATCCGAACCGTGCCTTCGCACGTGACCGCGTCGCGGCATGGAGCGCAAAGACACGGCCAGCCCCACGACGGCGGCGATGCTGCCGACGACGCCTGCGAGCTGGTTGGCCTCCTCGAGCTTCACCACATTGAGGAGCACGACGATCAGGAGCGCGACGCCAAGGATCCCACCCACCCATGCAGCGGTCGATTTTGCCACGCGATCATTATGTCCCCCTTCGTGGCGCCTCGACGGGCTCGTGGATTTCCCAACGCGCGGCTGGAGCTACCTCTGGAGGTCGAGGACGGGGATGGGGTGGTCGGATCAGAGGAGGCGGGAGGCTTCTTACGGGTACGGGGCGATGCCGCCGGGGACGTCGAAGACGCGGGTCGGGCGGGTTCGGAGGTCGTAGGCGGGGGCCGCCATCTGGTCGAGCAGCGCCCGGTTGGCCGGGGCTCCGGCGGGCTCGGGGTACCCCTCGGCGCCGACCCGGTGGGCGGCCGTCACCACGACGGCGCCGCGCGCCGCGAGCACGGAGCCGTCGTACTCGCCCGACGTGCCGAACCGGTGGGCGCCGCCGTGGAGGTAGACCATGACGGGCCGGCCGGCGGCCCCCGGGTCGGGCGTCTAGACGTTGAGGGTCAGCCAGTCGGAACCAGGACGTGTCCGCACAACGGGGGACTCAGTCGATGCTTCCATGACTTCTCCTGGTTCGTCGGTTCTGCTCCGCACGCCGTCAGAGATCGAGGACGAGCCGGTCGCCTCGGCAGCGGGAGACACAGATCATCATGGTCTGATTCGCCTCCCTCTCCGCATCGGTGAGCACGGTGTCGCGATGCTCGGGTTCTCCGGCGAGGACGTCGGTCTCGCACGTTCCGCAGGTCCCCTCGGCGCACGAGTAGAGCACGGAGACCCCGGCCTCCAGGACGGTGTCCAGGATGCTGCGGTCCGCGGGGACCTGGAGTGTCAGGCCGGATCTGCCCAGTTCGACCTCGAACGCGGTGTCCCCGGCCCGCGCGGCCTCGACGGGGGTGAAGCTCTCGGTGCGCAGGGCTCCGTCGGGCCATGCGGCGCAGGCGTCGCGCGCGGCGGCGAGCAGGCCCGCGGGGCCGCAGCAGTAGACGAGGGTCCCGGGTTCCGGTGCGCCGAGGAAGGCCGCGAGATCGAGCGGGCCCTGCTCGTCCTGCGGGACGATCCGGACCTGCCGGTCGTGCGCGGCCAGCGCGGTGAGCTCGTCCGGGAACGCCATGGTGGCCCGGCTGCGCCCGCCGTAGAGCAGCCGCCAGTCCGCGCCCCGTGCGATCGCCTCGTGGACCATCGGGAGCAGCGGGGTGATGCCGATGCCTCCGGCGACGAACAGGTAGCGCTCCGCCGGCGCCAGGGCGAAATGGTTCCGGGGACCGCGGACGCGCAGGGTGCCGCCCGGCGCGACCTTGTCGTGGACGTGGGCGGAGCCTCCCCGCCCGTCGGGCTCGCGCAGCACCGCGATCCGCCACGCCGTCCCGTCCGCGGGCGGCCCGCACAGCGAGTACTGCCGCACGGCCCCGTCGTCCAGCAGCAGGTCGATGTGCGCGCCGGGGGACCACGCGGGAAGTGCCCCGCCGGCGGGGTCGCGCAGCGTCAGGGACACGACGGTCTCGGACTCGGCGTGCCGTTCGGCGACCGTGAGTTCGAACGCGTCGTCCTGTGGGGTCTGCACGCTCACCGCTCCTCCTCGTCGTGGCCCGCCGGGTGGGCGAACAACCAGTTCCACATCTCCGCCGGGTCCTCTCCCACGCGCTTCGCGCCGCAGTGGCAGGTCCCGCTCAACCGGTCGCCCCCGGGCGTCCAGTCGATCCTGACGACCCTGCCGCTCATCGTGCGGCCAGCCCCGCGAGCATCCGGCGGGCGGCCAGACCGCCCGCGTCGATGTTGATGCTCAGCTCCTGGTATCCGGCGGGTTCGGCGTCCAGCGCGCGCTGGAGGAGGTTCAGCGCGGTCACGTCCTGCATCACCACGGTGTGGTTGAACTTCGCCAGGAACTCGGTGACCTCCGCGTCCTCGACGGCGAAGTCACGCGAAACCGCCCAGAAGTCGTAGACCTCTCCGGGCTTGCCCGGGGTGATCGCGTAGGTGATCTCGGTGCGGAAGAGCGGCGCGTCCTGCCCGACCGGGCTGATCCTGCTGTGCAGGAGGTACAGGCAGGGGGCGAAGTATTCGATGTCCTGATGGCGACGGATACGTCCATCGATGCCGGTCGACCGTGAGTAGAACGGCGGGCACTCGGCGTCCGCCATGTGGCGGGACACCCGGACGACGCCCGCCTCGGCGTCCACCTCGGTGGTGATCGGCGTCTCGGCCACCTCGGGGGTGCCGATGTAGCCGCCGTGAAGGTAGGTCTCGTGGGACAGGTCCATGAGGTTGTCCACCAGCAGGCCGTAGTCGCACGCGATGGGCTCCATGCCCTTGACCGTCACCCAGCCCGGCGCGGTCAGGTGCTCGGCGCGCGGTACCGCCGTCTCGTCGGCGCGGGCGGGGTCGCCGATCCAGATCCACACGAACCCGTCGATCTCGACCAGCGGGTAGGCGGCGACGCGCGCGGTGCGGGGGATGCGGGACTGGCCGGGGACGGCGACGCACGTCCCCTTGGTGTCGTAGGTGAAGCCGTGGTAGCCGCAGACGACGGTGTCGCCGACCAGCGCGCTCTCCGACAGGGGATAGCGGCGGTGGACGCAGCGGTCGGCCAGGGCCACCGCCTTCCCGTCCTCGGTGCGGTAGAGCACGATCGGCTCGCCCAGGACGGTGCGGGCCATCAGTTCCCGGCCGACCTCGTGCGCATAGGCGATGACGTACCACTGCTCACGTGCGAAAGGGGTCATGGTCGCTCCAAACGGGCCATCGTGGGGTGGGGCCGGACGGCGTGGGGCCGTCCGGTGTCGCACCTCAGGATGTGGAACGCGTGAGCCACGGCACAACGCGACTTCCGCCTGGCGGAAGTCGAATCAGCGGGGAGGGGAGAGCCTTCGGGTGATGCCGAGCGCCGCCAGCCGGACGGCGGGAACCAGGGCCGTCACCGCGGCGGTGTCGGCCGGGACCACCACCGACACCGCGGCCGCCACCTGCCCGGTCTCGTCGCGGACCGGCGCCGCGACCGAGACGGCGTCCGTGGTGATCTGCCGGTCGCTGACGGCGCAGCCGGTCCTCCGCACCTCCGCCAGGACCCGGCGGAGCGTGCCCGGCTCGGTGAGCGTCCACGGGGTGAACGCGGCGAGCGGCCCGGCGAGATAACGTTCCTGCTCGTCGGCGGGCGCGTGCGCGAGGAGCACGAGCCCCACCCCGGTCGCGTGCAGCGGCCAGCGCGCGCCGACCCGCGTCCGCACCCCGACGGCCGACCGCCCGGCGATCCACTCGGTGAAGACGGCCTCGCCCCCGTCCCGCACGGCCATCTGCACATTCTCGTGGGTCGCCTCGTAGAGGTCCTCAAGGAACGGAATCGCCGCGGCCCGCAGCCCCAGGTCGTGCGGGAACGCCGCCGCGACCTCCCACAGCCGCAACCCGATCCGGTACCTGCCGTCCTCGCCCCGGTCCAGCGCCCCCCACTCCGCCAGCGCCCCCGCCAGCCGGTGCGCCGTCGGCAACGGCACCCGCGCCTGCCGCGCGATCTCGGTCAACGACAGATCCGGATGCTCCACCCCGAACGCCCCGAGCACGTCGAGCAGCCTGGAAGCCGCCGTCCGAGCCTCCCCACCCTCGCCCATCGCCCTCCCGCCCCGTCCGAGCCCGGGCCCCATCATCCCCCGCCCGAATTTCGCCACGGCTCCCGGCCCGGCCCGCGGTGACCGCGCGCCTCCGGACGCGTAACGGGGTCGGTCGGGCGAATCGGTCTATCAGGTCGTGGAGGTCTGCGCGGAAGGCGCGCAGGGTGGGGCGGCGGCTCGGCCGCGTCCTTGAGCCCCGGTGTCCCCACAGGGCGCCGAGCCGGGGATTCTGCGCGGCGAGGTCGAGGAACGCGTCGGCGAGTCGGTGAACTCCCGCGAGGTCGTAGGTCAGATCCGCCGTGTACTCGGCGAAGTGCCTTCTTTCGAGGGCATGGAAGTGCTCGAAGACCGTGCGGTAGACCTCCTGTTCGCTCTGCCGGAGCAGATCTGACTCCGAGTCGTGGCGCCCACGACCTCCGCTGGGAAAAGCGGTCGGTGGGCGCGGGCCATGGTTCGGCCCGAATCGACACCGATACCGCCGCGCCAGGTCAGCGCGGTGCGCCGGGGGAGCGGGTCTGCGGGGGCTGGTGAAGATCCGGTGGACCGGGGATGCTGAGGCCCATGACCAAATGGACAGCAGCCGACATTCCCGATCAGACCGGCCGGACCTTCGTCGTCACGGGCGCCAACAGCGGCCTGGGGCTGGAGACCGCGCGCCGACTGGCCGAGCACGGCGCACAGGTGATCATGACGGCGCGCGACCCGGAGAAGGGGCGGGCCGCGGCCGCGGGCCTGCCGGGATCGGTGGAGGTCCGCACCCTGGACCTGGCCGACCTCGAGTCGGTCGCCCGGTTCGCCGCCGGGGTCGAGCGCGCCGACGTGCTGGTCAACAACGCGGGCGTCATGATGACGCCGCGCCGTGCCACCGCGCAGGGATTCGAGCTTCAGCTCGGCACCAACCACCTGGGGCACTTCGCGCTGACGGCGCTGCTGTACCCGGTGCTCGCCGCCGGTTCGGCGCCCCGGGTCGTCACCGTCAGCTCGGGCCTGCACCGGCGCGGGCGGATCGACTTCGACGACCTGGGCGCCGAGCGCTCCTACTCGCCGACCCGCGCCTACGCGCAGTCCAAGTTCGCCAACGTGCTGTTCGCGCTGGAACTCGACCGTCGGCTGCGCGCGGCCGGCAGCCCCGCGATCAGCGTGCTGGCCCACCCCGGCTACACCGCCACCAACCTCCAGACCTCCGGCCCGACCGGCCTGCTCAGCCTGGGCGGCCGGATCGGCAACCTGCTGCTGGCCCAGCACGTCCGCATGGGCGCGCTCGACCAGCTCTACGCCGCCACCGCCCCGGGCGTCCAGAGCGGGGAGTTCTACGGCCCGGCCAACCTGAGCGAGAGCAGGGGACACCCCAAGCTCGTCCGACCGGTCCGCTCCGCGACCGACCCGGACACCGCCCGCCGCCTCTGGGAGGTCTCGGAGAAACTGACCGGCGTACCCTTCGCCCTCTGACCGCCGCCCACACCGACCGCCCCGCCGGGCGGACGCAGGGTTCACGTCGGCCTCACCCGGTTCGGCTTTCGTGGACGTACCGGTGGCCAAGGCGGGTGGGGACGGACTGAAGGGCGCCGGTCCTGAGCGCCGCCCCAGGGCATGTCCATGTCCTCTTCGCGTGACCCGGGAGACGGCGCAGGGGCGTTGGGCGGAAGGGCCCGGGTGTGCTAAGACCGGGGAGGCATGGAGAGGAGATCGTCATGGTCGAGGGATCGCGGGACAGTGTGCTCGGGCGGGTTAGGGCGGGGGCGGCGCGGGTCGCGAGCCGGGGAGCACGGCTGCGGGACTTTCATCCCGAGTTGCGGACGTACGCGCTGCTGCTGCCGGGTGCGGCGGTCGGGCCGCGGACGCTGCCGGTGATCCGGCGGCTGACGGGGCTCGCGCCCGTCGACCCGAAGGTCGAGGTCGTGCACTTGGGCGAGGGGGTCTCGGTCCGGGTGTTCGCGCCGCCGCGGCCCGCTCCCGTACCGGCGCCGACGCTGGTGTGGATCCACGGCGGCGGCTACGTGATCGGCTCCGCCGCGCAGGAGGACGGGTGGTGCCGCAGGATGGCCGAGGCGGCCGGCGTCCACGTCGTCTCGGTCGACTACCGGCTTGCTCCCGAGCACCCGTACCCCGTCCCGGTGCTCGACTGCATGCGCGCCCTGGAGTGGGCGGCGGACCGTCCCGGGTACGACGCCTCCCGCCTGGTGATCGGCGGCGCGAGCGCGGGCGGCGGGCTCGCCGCGGCGCTGGCGCTGCACGTCCGCGACCACAGCGGGATCACGCCCGCCCTCCAGTTGCTCACCTACCCGATGCTCGACGACCGCTCGCGCACCCCCGACTCGCGCCACCGGCTGTGGAACGGCACGAGCAACGCGTTCGGCTGGCGCGCCTACCTCGGTGACGCGGACCCGCACCAGGCGGTGCCCGCGCGGCGCGACGACCTCGCGGGCCTTCCCCCGGCCTGGATCGGCGTCGGCGACCTCGACCTCTTCCGCGCCGAGGATGTCGACTACGCGCACCGCCTGCGCGCCGCGGGCGTCCCCTGCACCCTGTCCACCTTCCCCGGCGCCTTCCACGGCTTCGACGCGATCGCCCCCCGCACCACCCCGTCCCGCGCCCTGTTCGCCGCCCAGGTCAAGGCCGTCGCCACGGCCGTCGGCACCGCCTGATCCCTTGCGCCGCACTCGCGCGCCGACGGCCTCATGGGCGGGCACGGGGGTGTTCAGCGGTCGGCGGGGCCCTGCCAGACCTGGAGGTCGATGACGAGGTGGGAGCTGTCCAGGGACTTGATCTTGACGATGCCGAGCAGCCCTTCCGCGGTGTAGACGCACAGGCGTGAGCCGGCGCCGGGGGAGCTCATCGCGTGTCCCTCGTACAGGGTGGTGTCGTGGCAGGTGTTGTAGTCGCCCTTCGCGCTGACGTCGATGTAGGCGAAGTTGTCGCCCCACAGGTAGCTGCCGTCGAAGTAGAAGTCGAAGTCGCCGCTGTCGCCTTCCTTCGGGCGCTTGGGGTCGTCCAGGAAGGTGATGCCGTACCCGCCGGTGATGCCGATGCCCTTGTACTCATCGAGGAAGGTGCCGGGAGGCTTCACCCCGTTGTCGGGTCCGGCGTCGGGGGCGGGGGTGGAGGTGGTGCTCGGTTCCGAGGAGCCTTCCTGCGGGCCGGTGGTCTCCGCCGTCGGCTGCTGTGCCTGGGGAGGAGCCGTGGAGGGGCTCTGGGCGATGTCTCTGCTGGGGGTCTCGTCATCGCCTGAGGAGAGGACGACGGCGAGGATGACCGCGAGCAGGACGACGAGCACGCCCGCGGCGGCGGCGAGGATCATCAGGGCCGGGGAGTTCCCGCGCTGCGCGGGAGGCGCCGCGGTGGGCGAGGACGGCCAGGCCTGGCCGTGCGGTGGGGGCGGGGTGGGCGTTCCCGGAGCGGGCGGCAGGCCGATGGTCGGGGGGACCGTGGTGGCGAAGGGCGGGGACGGGGGAGGGGGCGTGGGCACCTGGTCGTAGGGGGCGAGGGAGGTGACGATCGCCTCGGGCAGCCATGCCGAGGTCACCGGATCGGGTGAGTCGGTGAGGTCGGCGATGATCTGCGCGGTCGTCGGGCGTTCGGCCGGGTCCTTGGCCAGGCACTGCGCCACGAGCGGGCGCAGTTCCGGCGGGCAGCCGTCGAGGTGCGGCTCCTCGGTCGTGATCCGGTACATGACGGCTTGGGCGGGGCCCTGGCCGAAGGGGCTCTGGCCGGTCGCGGCGCAGTGCACGAGCGAGCCGAAGGCGAAGACGTCGAGGGCGGGGGTCGAGGAATGGCCGAGGACCTGCTCGGGCGCCATGAACTGCGGCGAGCCGATCGCGCCGCCCGTGCGGGTCAGCGGGGTGGCGTCGGCGGCGCGCGCGATGCCGAAGTCGATGACGCGGGGCCCGTCGGCCGCCAGCAGGACGTTCGACGGCTTCAGGTCCCGGTGCACGACGCCGGCCCGGTGGATGGCCTGGAGCGCCTCGGCGATGCCCGCCGCGAGGGTGCGGACCGTGTCGACCGGCAGCGGACCCGACTCGAACAGGACGGTGCCCAGCGACGGCCCCGCGATGTGCGCGGTCGCGAGCCAGGGCTCCGGGCCGTTCAGGTCGGCGTCGATGACGGGCGCGGTGTACAGGCTCTGCACGCGCTGCGCGGCCGTCACCTCTTGGGCGAACCTGCGGCGGAACTCGGGATCGTCGGCGAACTCCGGACGGATCACCTTGATGGCGAGCCTTCGGCCGCTCTGGGTGAGCCCGAGGTAGACGCGGCCCATGCCACCCGCGCCGAGCCGGGCGGCGATCCGGTACCCGCCGATCTGACGCGGATCATCGACGGCAAGGGGTTCGTACACGGGCGAACGCACGGGTGCCTCCAAGGGGGTCAGCCGCACATGCTAGATCATCAAGGTTCTACCGAAATCGTCCTTTGGCATATTTCGGAGGTCCGCAAGCGGCCGGGGCAGGGCCGGGCGGAAGGCGGAGGATCCGATCGCGCAGGTGGGCGTGTGGGAGGCGATCCAGATCGTTGATCTTGCGCCCGCACGGCCCGGACGGCGTGGATCGCCCGCCTGAGGGGCTACCCCAGGACGCGTTCGGTGAGTGCGGCCTTGATGGTCGGCCATTCGGGGGCGATGACGGAGAAGACCGCGGTGTCGCGGAGCAGGCCGGTCTCACCTGGCGCCCAGGAGGGGGCCCAGTTGCGCAGGACTCCCTCGAAGTGGGCCCCGAGGCGTTCGATCGCGCGGCGGGACCGCTGGTTGCGGGCGTCGGTGTTGATATCGACGCGGGCGACGCCGAGCGTCTCGAAGGAGTGGGTGAGGAGCAGGAGTTTGGCGTCGGTGTTGAGGCCGGTGCGCTGGGCGGAGGCCGCGAGCCAGGTCCCGCCGATCTCGACGGCGTACGGCTCGTCGCGGTCCGGCCGGGCACGGGGGTTGAGCAGGGTGGTGCAGCCGACCGCGCGGCCGTCGGCGAGCCGGATCTGGGCGAACGGCGTCCAGCCCGGACGGCCGAGCCGCGTGCGGATGTCGTCTTCGACGTCGGCCGCGCGGGGCACCAGGGTGAAACCGTAGGACGAGCGGTCCTCTTCGGCCGCCTGGGCGAGGTCGGGGGCGTGCCGCAGGGAAAGGGGCTCCAGCCGGACGCGTGCGCCCTTCAGCACCGGAACGTCAAGCCTCATGGCGCTGCCTCATCCTTCCGGCCCCGGTGCGGAGGCGGGCCGTACCGCTTCACCGATCGGTCTTCGCCCGCGATCATGGCCGGGTCCGTGCGGTAGGTCAAACCGTCGGGCGGGGGGTCAGGGGGCGGCGAAGCGGGTCTGGCCGAGGATCGACAGGAGGCGGAGCCGTTCCTCGGCCTCGCTGCGCGGCGGGGCGGTGAGGACGAGGAGGGCCTGGGACTGGTCCTCGGTGAACAGGGCCTGGCAGTCGAGTTCGATGGGGCCGATCTCGGGGTGGACGAGGGTCTTGTGGTCGGCGAAGCGCTGGGCGACCTCGTGCCGCTCCCAGAGCGCGGTGAACTCCGAGCTCGCCTTGTGCAGGGCACGGACCAGCTCGCCCGCGGGGGACCGCGGACCCATCGAGCCGTAGGCCGCGCGCAGGTTGGCCACCTGGGCCCGGCTCTGCCGGTCCCGGTCGTCCTCGGGGTAGAGGTCGCGCTCGGACGGGTCGGTGAACCAGCGGTAGACCTCGCTGCGGGCCAAGCCGGTGTGGTGGGCGCGTTCGCCGTAGAGGGCGTCGGCCATCCGGTTCTGCACCAGGACCTCGCCCAGGTTCGACAGGATCAGGGCGGGGACGTCGGTCAGCCGGTCCAGGACCCGGAGCAGGGCGGGCGAGACGTGCGTCGCGGCCGACACCCTCTCCGGGGCCGGATGCCCGGCGACCCGGAACAGGTAGTCGCGCTCACCGGAGGTGAGCCGCAGCGCGCGGGCGAGCGCGGAGAGCATCTGCTCGCTCGGCTGCGGTCCGCGGCACTGCTCCAGCCGCGTGTAGTAGTCGGTCGACATCGTCGCGAGCGACGCGACCTCCTCGCGCCGCAGGCCCGGTGTGCGGCGGCGCACGCCGTCGGGCAGGCCGACGTCGCCGGGCCGCAGCGCCTCGCGGCGGATGCGCAAAAACTCGGCAAGGGCGGGACGGTCCATGCCCTCATTATCGGGCCCCGCCGATCGCCCGGCCAGGGACCGCCGATCCCCCGATGAGCGGACTCTGCATCCCGCGGCGCAACGCGGGGAGGATCGGCGCATGGACATCTCTGGAAACACCATCTTCATCCCGGGCGCCACCAGCGGCATCGGCCTCGCCCTGGCCCTGGCGCTGCGGGACAAGGGCAACACCGTGATCGTCGGCGGCCGGCGCACCGAGCTGCTGGCGCGGATCGCCGCCGAGAACCCCGGGATCGACACCGTGCGGATCGACACGGCGGACCCCGCGAGCATCGCCGCGGCGGCCGCGGAGGTCCTGGACCGGCATCCCGACCTCGACGCCCTGGTCGCGATGGCCGGGATCATGCGCGTGGAGGACTGGCACAAGCCCGAGTCCTTCCTGGACTCCGCCGAGGAGATCATCACGACGAACGTGCTCGGCCCGATCCGGCTGATCGCCGCCTTCGTCGGGCATTTCCAGACGCGTCCGGCGGCCACGATCGTCACCGTCTCCTCGGGCCTGGCGTTCGCGCCGCTGAAGGCGACCCCGAGCTACAACGCGTCCAAGGCCGCGATCCACATGCTCAGCGAGTCCCTGCGCCTGCAACTCGCCGACACGGGCGTCCGGGTGATGGAGCTCGTGCCCCCCGCGGTGCGGACCGCGCTGATGCCCGGCCAGGAGACCAGCGAGTGGGCCATGCCGCTCGACGAGTTCGTGGCGGAGGTCGTCGCCCTGCTCGAATCCGACCCCGACGCTCAGGAGATCCAGGTGGAACGGGTCAAGTTCCTCCGCTACGCCGAGGCCCGCGGCGACTACCCGCAGGTGGTCGCCACCCTCAACGACGCGGACCCGCACGGGAAGTGAGGACACGGGTCGTGACGGGAGGGGTTGGGCGACCTGAAGACTTGATTCATTGAATGTTGAGTTCAAGAAAATCAAGTTTCTTGCGTTGCAGGGTGAAGAAAATCAAGATACAACTGCACAGAGGGTGAGTCGCCGAGAGGGTGAGGGGCGCGGGTGGACTGGCACGAGCTGACAGACCTGACGCAGGGGCGGCCGTTCGTGGTCGAACGGGTGCGCCTGGCCGGGAGCGGCGTCGCGATCGAGGGACGGTTCGAGCCGCCGCAGCTGGCGCAGCTCGACGTCAACGACCAGGTGTTCGTCGCCGCGTTCGTGCGGTCGCACGGTTCGATCAAGGAGATGGAGCGGATCTTCGGGGTGAGCTACCCGACGATCAAGTCCAGGCTGAACCGGATCGCCGAGCGCCTCGACTTCGTCGACACCGACCCGGCCCCTACCGGCGCCGACGTCGTCGACCGCCTGAAACGTGGGGAGATCAGCGTCCAGGAGGCGCTGACGGAGCTGGAGCGGTCCCGATGAACGAGCAGCGGCGCCAGATCCTGCAGATGCTGGCCGAGGGAAAGATCACCGCGGACGAGGCCGAGCGGCTGATCGGCGCGCTCGAACGCGCCAGGCCCGAGTCCACGCCCGCGGCCGAGACCCACCGGAGACCCCGGCCCAGGTACCTGCGCGTGGTGGTGCACGCGTCGGACGGCTCCGCCGACGGGCCGACCCGGATCAACATCCGGGTCCCGCTCCAGCTCCTGCGCGCGGGGGTCAGGCTCACGAGCCTCCTCCCGCCGCAGGCGCTCGTCAGGCTCAACGCGGAGCTGGACAAGGCGGGGGTTCCGATCGACCTCACCGAGCTCAAGCCGCAGCACATCGAGGAGCTCATCGAACAGCTCGGCGACGTCGTCGTCGACGTCGACGAGACCGACACCAAGGTGCAGGTGTTCTGCGAGTGACACCGGCGCGGCCCGACGAAGGGACCTCCCCCCGATGACGAGACAGGCGATCCACGTACAAGGCCTCGAGAAGTCCTACAAGGAAGTGCGCGTGCTGCGCGGCGTGGACTTCGACGTGGCGCCGGGCAGCATCTTCGCCCTGCTCGGCTCCAACGGCGCGGGCAAGACCACGGTCGTGCGCATCCTGTCCACGCTGCTCGAGCCCGACGCGGGAACGGCCGCCGTCGCCGGCTTCGACATCGCCGCGCGACCGGCGGACGTGCGGGCGTCCATCAGTCTCACCGGGCAGTTCGCGGCGGTGGACGCGATCCTCACCGGCCGGGAGAACCTGGTGCTGGTCGCCCGGTTGCGGCGGGTCGCGGACCCCGGCCGGGTCGCCGACGACCTGCTGGCCCGCTTCCAGCTCACCGACGCGGCGGGCCGGCGGGTGGCGACGTACTCCGGGGGCATGCGCCGCCGGTTGGACATCGCGATGAGCCTCATCGGGGATCCGCCGGTGATCTTCCTGGACGAACCGACCACCGGGCTCGACCCCCAGGCCCGCCTCGAGGTGTGGCACAGCGTCAAGGAGCTCGCCGGGCAGGGCACGACGGTGCTGCTCACCACCCAGTATCTGGAAGAGGCGGAACACCTCGCCGACCGGATCGCGATCCTCCACCAGGGTCGGATCATCGCCGACGGCACGCTCGACGAGCTGAAGCGGCTCCTCCCGCCTGGAAAGGTCGAGTACGTCGAGAAGCAGCCGACCTCGAAGAGGTCTTCCTCGCCATCATCGGCGACGACGCGGCGGGTCCCACCACGGCACGGACCACTGAGGAGCAGGGATGATCATGCGGTTCCTGGGCGACACCGCCCTGCTGACGGGCCGGACCCTGCGGCACATCACCCGCAGCCTCGACACCGTCATCACCGTCGCGATCATGCCGATCACGCTCATGCTGCTGTTCGTCTACGTGTTCGGCGGCGCGATCAGCACCGGGTCGGACGACTACGTGAACTACCTGCTGCCCGGCATCCTGCTGATCACGATCGGGATGGGCATCTCCTACACGTCCTACCGGCTGTTCAACGACCTGCAGAGCGGCATCTTCGAGCGGTTCCAGTCGATGCCGATCGCCCGCTCGAGCGTGCTGTGGGCGCACGTGCTGACCTCGCTGTTCGGCAACCTGATCTCGGTCGCGCTCGTGGTGCTCGTCGCGCTCCTCGTGGGATTCCGCTCTGGCGCGGGGGTCGGAGCCTGGCTCGCCGTGACCGGCGTCCTCGTCGTCGCCTACGCCCTGGCGATGCGCATGTACCACCGTAAAATCGCGTAGATGCCTGACTCGCGATACCTAACTCTATATACCTAACTCAACATACCTATCTGCTTAGACTGATGGGTCAGTGATGCTGGCGGCGGGGTGTCACGACCTCGCCGCCGAGGAGGCCCGATGCCGACGAACCCGCCCGGCCCACCCGCGCTGCGTGCGTCCGACGCGGACCGCGACCGGGCCATCGACCTGCTGCGCGCCGCCGTCGCCGACGGCAGGCTCACCCCTGCCGAGTTCGACGAGCGCGTGGAGGCGGCCCTGACCGCCCGCACCATCGACGCGCTCACCCCGCTCGTCACCGATCTGATCGCGTCCCCGGGAGGCGGCGCGCTCACCCTGCCGCCCGTCGGCGCACCCGCCCCCGAACTCCTCACCATCAAGGAGAAGCACGGCACGGTGCGCCGCGAAGGCCGCTGGCACCTCCCGCACCGTCTGGCCCTCCGCACCGCCTGGTCCGACGTGCTGCTCGACCTCACCGACGCCGTGCGCACCGCCCCCGAACTCGTCATCGACCTACGAGTCAGCGGCGGCACCATCGAACTGCTCCTGGCCCCCGGCATGACCCTGGACGCCAACGCCCTCTCCATCCGCCACAGCACCCTGACCATCAACAAGGCCACCCCCACCCCGGAAACCCTCCCCATCCGCCTCCTGGGCAAAATCCGCCACGCCCACCTCACCACCGACTGGCACCCACCCCGCCCCTGACCGTCCCCCGGACGCGAGCAAGCGGCCTCGATCTCCCACCCGCTCGCAGAGCCGCCGAGCCGAGCACGCCGCCCCATCCGGCCCGACCGCGACCATCCGCCGCGGCCGCGCCACCGGCGCGACCGCGTTCCTGTCCGCCAGGTCCGCCCGGACATCGCCGCCCAGGACATGGCGTTCGTGAGTCCCAGGGCGTCATGGATGCGCAGTCGCACCTTTTCGGTAGTGCCGGTGCCGTTCAGGCGGCGCAGCGGCCCTCGGTCGGCGTAGGCGCGGAGCAGGGGCGCGGCCGGGTCGACGGCCCGGATCGCTTTCCCGGCGCCGCTGGGCCGAGGCGCGTCAGGGTTCCTGGGGGGAGGAGGCGGACAGCCCGGCGGTGATCTGGGTCATGACGGTGGTGTCGGCAAGGGTGGTGGCGTCGCCGATGGCGCGGTTCTCGGCGACGTCGCGCAGGAGGCGGCGCATGATCTTGCCGGAGCGGGTCTTGGGGAGTTCGGGGACGACGAGGATGCGCTTCGGCTTGGCGATGGGGCCGATCTCCCTTCTGACGTGGGCGGCGAGTTCGGTGGTGAGGTCGGCGCCGCCGTCGGCGGCCGACTCGCGCAGGATGACGAAGGCGACGACGGCCTGGCCGGTGGTCTCGTCGGCGGCGCCGACCACGGCGGCTTCGGCGACCTTCGGGTGCGACACGAGGGCGGACTCGATCTCGGTCGTCGAAAGGCGGTGCCCGGAGACGTTCATGACGTCGTCGACCCGGCCGAGCAGCCAGATGGCCCCGTCGGCGTCGCGCTTGGCGCCGTCCCCGGCGAAGTACAGGGACAGGCCTTCCCAGCGGGACCAGTACGTCTCCTTGTAGCGCTCGTCGTCGCCCCAGATCGTGCGGAGCATCGCGGGCCACGGCTCGCGGACCACGAGGTACCCGCTCTCCCCGTTGGGCACGGAGTTCCCGGCGTCGTCGACGACGTCGACGCTGATCCCGGGCAGCGGGGTCATCGCGGAGCCCGGCTTGGCTGCCGTCACCCCGGGCAGCGGCGTGATCATGTGGCCGCCCGTCTCGGTCTGCCACCAGGTGTCGACGATCGGCGCCTTCCGCTGCCCGATGTTGTCGCGGTACCAGAGATAGGCCTCGGGGTTGATGGACTCGCCGACCGATCCGAGTACCCGCAGCGTCGACAGGTCGTACTCGGCGGGAATCCGCTCGCCCCACTTCATGCAGGTCCGGATCGCGGTCGGCGCGGTGTAGAAGAGCGTGACCTTCTTGTCCTGGACGATCTCCCACCAGCGGCCCTTGTGGGGCGTGTCGGGCGTGCCCTCGTAGAGCACCTGCGTGACGCCGTTGGCCAGGGGCCCGTAGACGAGATACGAGTGACCGGTCACCCACCCGATGTCGGCGGTGCACCAGTAGACGTCGTCGGGCTTGTGGTCGAACACGCCCCAGAAGGAGTACGCGGTCTGCACCAGGTAGCCGCCCGTCGTGTGCAGGATCCCCTTCGGCTTGCCGGTGGTGCCCGAGGTGTACATGACGTAGAGGGGATGCTCGGAGTCGAACGCCTCGGGCGTGTGCGCGGTAGACGCCCCGCCGACGACCTCGTGCCACCAGACGTCCGTGGCGCCGTCGAACGCCGTCTCCTGGCCGGTGCGCCGCACGACCACGACATGCTCGACGGGGTTCTTCCGGCCCAGCTTCGCGAGGGCCTCGTCGACCGCGGGCTTGAGCGGCGACGCCGCGCCCCGCCGGTGGCCGCCGTCCGCGGTGATCACGAGCCTCGCGTCGCAGTCGAGGACGCGGCTCGCCAGCGCGTCGGCGCTGAATCCGCCGAACACCACGGTGTGCGGTGCGCCGAGGCGGGCGCACGCCAGCATCGCGACCACGGCTTCGGGGATCATCGGCAGATAGATCACCACCCGGTCGCCAGCCCGCACCCCCAGCCCGGTCAGCGCGTTGGCCGCCTGCGACACCTCGTCCTTGAGCTGCGCGTAGGTGATGTCGCGGGTGTCGCCGGGCTCGCCGACGAAGTGCAGCGCCACCCGGTCGCCGTTGCCCGCCTCGACGTGGCGGTCGACGCAGTTGTAAGCGGCGTTGAGCCTGCCGCCGGTGAACCACTTCGCGAAAGGCGGGTTCGACCAGTCGAGGACCTCGGTGAACGGCTCGCTCCAGGAGATGCGCTCGGCCTGCTCGGCCCAGAATCCGAGCCGGTCCTTCGCGGCCCGCTCGTACACGTCGGCCTTGAGGTTCGCGTCGGCGGCGAGCCCCGCCGGGGGTGCGAACACCCGGTCTTCGTGCGGGTGAGAGCCGATGGGTTCGGACATGCGGATCGCCTCCGAGGTGCGTGCCGCGCCCGGGGACGCGGCTGCCGAAGTGGTCTGCGCCACATGCTTAACTGGCCGCAAAGCCCTCGGCACGTCCGAAAGTAGGTATTGGGGTGCCCGTCGATCTGATGCGTCCCAGCGACCTCGCCCTGCTGAAGCAGACGAGCCGCGAGATCCGCCAGGCGCTGCACGGATCCGTCACCTTCGCCGGCCTGCGCAAGGACGACAAGATCCGCATCACCGCGGTCGCCGGCGCGGGCGGCGGCCGGCTCACCTCGATCGTCCTCGCCCCGGCCCGCGGGCTCGGCGGGCGGAGCTGGCAGATCGGCAGGGCCCTCGCGGTGGACGACTACGCGGCGGCCGAGGACATCACCCACGACTTCGACGACCAGATCCTCGGTGAGGGGATCGTCAGTCTCGCGGTCGCGCCCATCATCGTGCGGCGACGCGTCCGCGGCCTGCTCTACGCGGGGCGGCGCACGCGGTCGGGATCCCCGGAAGTCCTGCGTTTCCTGGAGGGCCGGGCGACCCATATCGCCCACGAGTTGAATATTCGGGATGAAGTGGACGACCGCCTGCGGCTCATCCGTGCCGCCGACCTCGCCCACCACGACGTGCCCACCGACCTGGTGCACCTCCACGCGCGCCTGCGCGAACTCGCCCACCGCGTCGCCG
Organism: Actinocorallia herbida; assembly: GCF_003751225.1. NCBI lineage: Bacteria > Bacillati > Actinomycetota > Actinomycetes > Streptosporangiales > Thermomonosporaceae > Actinocorallia > Actinocorallia herbida. The sequence goes on along the minus strand of NZ_RJKE01000001.1, from coordinate 4,617,292 downwards.
ACCCGGAGGTCGCCGCGGAGCTCCGCGCGCTCGCCGCCCCACACCCGGACCCGGCCCGGCCCTCCGGCGTGCGCCTCACCGACCGGCAGATCGACATCCTGGCCCTGATCGCGCTGGGCCTGAAGAACACGGAGATCGCCACCCGCCTCGGGCTGTCGCTCCCCACGGTCAAGAGCTACCTGCGCGAGGCGATGGCCCGGCTGCACGCGACCACCCGGCAGGCCGCCGTGGTCGCGGCGCGGCTCCACGGCCTGCTCCCGTAGGCGTCGGCCGGCGTTTCGCCGACCCGCAAGGCGGGCCCCGCCGGGCGTCGTCGGCGGCGCGGCACGGCCAGGGCACCGAACCGGCCGACCCGGCGGCGCGGCGCCACCGGGCGCCGGGCCCGCCCCGATCGGAGGCCCCGGCACCGGGTCGCCGGGCCACCGGAACCCGCGGCGAGGCGACTACAGGTGGAGGGCGACGCCCCGGTGGGCGGCGAAGGCGTCGAAGACGTCGGCGGGGAGCGCTGCGGCGACGGTTTCCGGGGTGTGGCCCGAGGGGTTGTGGAAGGCGACGGTGTCGCCGGGGTGGCGGGTGGCGAGGACCAGGTGGCCGCCACGGCCGGGGGCGGGACGGTCGGGGCGGCGGATCTCCCGGTGCACCGAGGCGAGGACGAGCCGGCCCGCGTCGAGTTCGGCGCGCAGCCGGTCGGCGGTGAGTTCGGTGATGACCTCGGCCCGCAGGCCGTGGCGTTCGCCCACGAAGTCGGCGAAGGGACGGTAGATCAGTCCCGGCCCCACCGTGCCGTCGTCGCGCTCCTGGTAGACGCCGTAGGGAAGCGCCTCGGTCAGCAGCTCCCACAGGCTGGGCGCCGCTCCGTCGCGCGCCAGCAGCGCCATGCGCAGGCAGGTGAGACCGCACCAGCGCCCCGCCCAGACCCCGTAGTCGGCCGCGCTGGGCGCGCCGCTGGTCCGCCACTCCGGGTCGTCCTCGGCGGGATGCCCGTCGTACACGATGGAGGCGACCAGGCGGGGTGTCGCGTACTGCGTGAGCGCCGGGACGGTACGGCGCCGCACGTCGGGTCCTCGGTCCTCGGTGGCCTGATGATCGGACACGGGTCGGTCGTCTCCGGTTCGGTGCAACGGGTTCGCAGGATATCGGGCCAGGTCCGGGCCGCGGCGCGGGTGTGCCGGCCGGCGGACCGCGGTCATTTAGCCGTCCGGCCGTGGCAAAGATTCCGCCGCAAGGTGGGGCTTGCCCCGGTATGGGAGGAATACCGCACTGAGGGGCCGAGTGCGGTGCCACGTCCGTCGGCGCGCGACCGAGAGCGAGCGAGGAGATCCTTCATGCGTGGAGTAGTCCTGAACGGTCCCGGCGAGGTCAGCGTGGTGGACCGCGACGACCCGAAGATCATCGAGCCGACCGACGCGATCATCCGGGTGACGGCGGCGTGCGTGTGCGGGTCGGACCTGTGGCCCTATCGCGGCGTCGAGAAGCTCGACGGCATGGCGCCGATGGGCCACGAGTACGTCGGCGTGGTCGAGGAGACCGGCCCCGGGGTGCGGAACGTGAAGGTCGGGGACTTCGTCGTCGGGTCGTTCTTCGCCTCCGACAACACCTGTGAGATCTGCCGGGCGGGCTACCAGTCCCGCTGCGTGCACGCCGTGGCGATGAACGGCATCGGCACCCAGGCGCAGTTCGCGCGGATCCCGCTGGCCGACGGCACCCTGGTGGCGACACCCGGAACGCCGGACGCGGATCTGATCCCGTCGCTGCTCGCGGCGTCCGACGTGCTGGGCACAGGCTGGTTCGCGGCGGACGCCGCCGCGGTGGGACCCGGCAAGACCGTCGCGGTCGTCGGCGACGGCGCGGTCGGCCTGCTCGGCGTGCTCGCAGCCCGGGAGATGGGCGCCGAGCGGATCGTCGCCTTCAGCAGGCACGCCGACCGGCAGAGGCTCGCGACCGAGTTCGGCGCGACCGACGTCATCGTCGAGCGCGGTGACGAGGGCGTCGCGAAGCTCAAGGACCTCACCGGCGGTCTCGGCGCGCACAGCGTGATCGAGGCGGTCGGCACCCAGCAGTCGATGATGCAGGCCGTCCGCGCCACCCGGCCCGGCGGCCACATCGGCTACGTCGGCGTCTCCCACGACGTCCACCTGCCCGGCGACGAGCTGTTCTTCGCCGCCGTCCACCTGCACGGCGGCCCCGCGCCCGTCCGCCGCTACCTGCCCGAGCTGATCGAGCTGATCCTGACCCGCCGGATCGACCCCGGCCGCGTCTTCGACCTGACCCTGCCGCTGGAGAACGCCGCCGACGGCTACAAGGCCATGGACGAACGCCGTGCCATCAAGACCCTCCTGCGGCCCTGACCGAGGAGACGGACAGCGCCCTCCGAACAAGGGGGGCTCGATCCCGCCCCGGATTCGCCGTCGCCGGCGGTGAGCCGGCAGGGCAGGGCGCGCAGGAGGTCTGCCCGCCGGGGAGGCCGGCGGGGTGGTCGTCGGGGTGGTCGTCGGGGTCAGAAGCCGATGGGTTCGCGGAGCAGGAGGACGGTGGCGCGACCGGGCTGGGGTTCGGCGTTGAGGACGAGGAGGCGGTTGATCGCGCTCGGGCGGCCGTAGACCTGCTGGGCGCGGGCGCTCTCCAGGGGGAGGGCGTGCTCCTCTACGCGGCGCAGCGCGGTGGGAAGGTCGGGGACCACCTTCTGCGCGCCGACGATCCAGATCGCCTTCGCGGCACCGCCCGCAGAAGCGGGGAGTTGGCTTCCGCTGCCAGAGGCGATGACGAGTGAGCCGGTCTCGGTCACGGCCGTGACGCTGGCGACGAAGACGTCGGGGGCGGTCGTCAGGCGGCGGATCTCGTCGGACTCGGTGGTGCGGTCCATCTTCAGGATGCGCGGCCGGATCGCCTCGCAGTGACCGCCCGCCTCGATGTCGTCGGCGATGCCGGAGAGCCGGAGCGTCTCGCTGGCCCCGGTGAACACGGCCGCGCCCTCCGGGATCAGATCCTGGACGCGGGCGCGGGCCGCCTTGGCGTCGTCGAGGAGTTCGGCGGCGAAGCCGTTCGCCCGCAGTGCCGCGATCGCCCGGTCCAGCCGGTCGGCGGACGCCGGTGCGGCGAAGTCGTCGGACGACTCGCCGGAGCCGGGCGCCGAGCCCGCCAGCGGTGTGGTGTCGACGTACCTGACCTCGTAGACCCGCTCGGCGAACTTCCAGCCCTCCGGGGTGCGCCGGTAGGCGTCGTGGTAGACGGCGAAGTTCTGGCCGGAGCGGCCGTCGAGCAGCCGTGCGACCTCCTGCATGTAGGTGCGGCCGGTGGCGGTGTCGCCGTCGATCCGAATCGTGCCCGGGTGGCTGTTCTGCACGAAGAAATCCCACTGGCTCTGCAGGCGTTCGCCGCCGAGCCGGATCTTCTCCCGGCCGCTGAACTCGACCGGGATGTTGGGCATGCGCAGCACTCCGTCGGGGGTGAACAGCGCGGCCATGCGGGGGCGGTCGCGCATCATCGCCGCGTCGGTGAACTCGGCGCGCAGCGCCTCGATCTCGACGCGGTCGGCGATCTCCTGGAAGTCGTTCATGGGGAGGTTCCTGTCCTTCGGTCGACGGGGTCGTCTTCACTGACCCGACAACGCGGCCCCGTCGAATGTGAGGTGGGCCCCGACCTGACATTTCGCCGCGCTGATCTGTCGTACCGGGGAGGACATGGCAACGAGGGAGCCGGAGAGCGGATGAACACCCCGTCGGAACAGGCGCAGCGGCAGGCGGACGAGCGGGACCCGGGCCTGAGCACGATCATGGGCGAGCGGCGGCAGCTGCTCAATCTCGCCTACCGGATGCTCGGATCGCTGGCCGACGCGGAGGACGTCGTCCAGGAGACCTACACCCGCTGGTACGCGATCTCCCGGGCCGAGCAGGAGTCCATCGAGTCCCCGGGTGCCTGGCTGACGACGGTGGCGAGCCGCGTCTGCCTGAACCTGCTCGGCTCGGCGCGCGCCCGGCGGGAGACCTATGTCGGCGAGTGGATCCCGGAGCCGGTGCCCGCCCCGGCCGAGTGGACGGCAGGGGCGGGCGGAGACCCGGCCGACCGGATCACCCTCGACGAGTCGGTGACCATGGCCTTCCTCGTCGTGTTCGAGTCGATGACCCCGGCCGAGCGCGTCGCGTTCGTGCTGCACGACGTCTTCCGCTACCCGTTCGCCGAGGTGGCCGAAATCGTCGGCCGCAGCCCGGCGGCGTGCCGTCAGCTGGCGTCCTCGGCCCGCCGCCGCATCGCCGCCGCGCGGGCCGGGACGAGCCCGGGCGCGGCCCGGCAGGCGAGCGTCGTCCGACGCTTCAAGGCGGCCTGGGAGGCGCAGGACATCGAGGCCCTGATCGGCCTGCTCGATCCGGCCGCCACCGCGATCTCCGACGGCGGCGGCCGCGTCATCGCCCACCTCCTGCCCATCGAAGGCGCCGAGCGGATCGCCCACCTCTACCTGACGATCGCCCGCCTCGCACCGCCCCGGACGATCCTCGAACGCACGGTCAACGGCCTGCCCGGTCTGGTGGTCGAGTCCGAGGGCAGAACCGAAACGGTATTCGCCTTCGAGATCGCCGCCGACCACCGCATCACCCACATCTGGGCAATACGAAACCCAGACAAACTCCACTCCTGGCGCCACTCCTAACGAACCGGCGTCGCACCCGATGCCGCGGCCTTGGTTCGCGGCGCGCACGCCCGTCCACAGGTGTCCCCGCCTCATGGATCCAGCACGCCACGCCGAAGTGGTTCTCCATGCTTCCGGCGCGGAGACGTTCACCCGGCCATCCGAGGACCCTGCGCAAAGGCGACGGCAAAAGGCGCGAAGGCGGGCACGATGACGCGGCCGGGCCTTTCACCCGCCTATGCGGGTGAAAGGCCCGGCTCGGGAATCAAGGACTTCCAGATGCGGCCGGCCTCCGTGGAGCACTTCATGACGACGCGCCCTACCGACCCCGTCCGGCGAGACCTCGCCCACCTCGGGTTCTCCGAAGCCGGCGGGCCTTGGTGAATTTCGGCGCAGCGGATCTTGTCGGGGATTCTGGTTGTTCGTCGTGATGCCGGCGTCCTGGCCATTCGGAAGTATTTCGCGCCTCGTTGGTTTTGGGGCATATTTCGTTCTCGGTAAATGCATGGCGGGGGTGATCGGGAGTGCGGAAGAATGCTGCTCGGGGCTCGGAATGGGGTGCCGGGAGACTCTGGAATTATGGGGTCGGGCCGTTCGGATCGAGTCCGTCGGTGGGGGAGGGCGCGTGGGAATGGGAGGGGGAGGTCCGGTGGTGGACGGGCTGCTTTTCGCCGGGGCCGGGGTGGCGTTCGGGTGGGCGGGGGTGCGGCTTCGGGGGTTGCGGAGGGGGCCGGTGCGGGCCGGGCAGGGTGAGCTGTGCGCGTTGCTGATGGCGTTCGGGCTGGCGTTCGTGCTGATGTCGGGGAGGGCGCGGGCGGTCGAGGGGCGGGTGTTCCCGCATCTCGGGTGGTTGCTGGCCGATGTGTGCGCGCTGGCGGTGGCGTTGTGCACGGTCGCTTATCTGTTGCGCGTCACGCGGTCGCCGAGGGAGGCCAGGACGGCGATTCGCGCACGGATCGTCGCGTACACGCTGGCGATCGCGGGCATGTCGGATCTGTTCCTGGGCAGCCCGGTGTCCGGGAGGGGCGGGGCGCTCGGGGAGCTCTATCGCGAGCGGCCGATGCTCGGCGGGTACGCCGACATCTTCCTCGTCATGCTGGGCGTGGCGATGGTCGACCTGCTGCGCACCGGGCTGCGCCACGCGGGCCGGACGAGCCGGGCGGCGTTGCGGCTGGGCCTGTGGAGCGTCTCGGCGGGCGCGGTGCTCGGGCTGGTCCACCTCGCGGAGAGGTTCGTCTTCGTCCAGGCGCAACTGTTCGGATTCGAGCCGCCCCTGCCCGTCGGGACCGTCGGCGATCTCGGATGCCGGTCGCCGATCGAGCCGCTCGGCTGCCTGTTCTCGGTGACGCTCCCGGCGGTGGCCGTGCTGCTCATCGCCGTGGGGATGACGTTGCCGGCCTGGGGACCCGCGCGGACCGCCCCCGTCCGCGGTTGGAAGGACCGTCGGCCCCACCGGACGCCCGCCTCGGAGGCGCGCGGCGAAGCGCGGTGATGGAGGCCGTGATGATCATCGACGGGGGCGGCCCGCCACCGGAGAACCGCCCCACGTCGGCCGTGCCCTGGGTCAGCGGACCAGCCGGAAGGACGCGCGGACGTCGGCGACGAGGAGATCCGGTGCCTCCATCGCGGCGAAGTGCCCGCCCCGGTCGAACTCCGACCAGCGCACCACGTGGTTCTCGCGTTCGGCGACGCGGCGGACCCCGGGGTCGCCCGGGAAGACCGCCACCCCGGTCGGGACGTCGGAGTTCGCCACGGGCCGGCCCCAGTCCGCCGCGCCCTCCTTGTACAGGCGGGTGGACGAGGCCGCCGTTCCAGCTCCGCCGCGGTGAGCCCCGCCATCTCCTCGGGCGCGGCTGGACGACGACGAGGCGGTCGCGGTCGCCGTCGGGCTGAGGACCGCCGCCGGAGGCACGGTCGCCGGGATCGAGGAGACCTTCGTGCGGGCGCTCGCGAAGCTCGAACGAGTGCTGCCGGCGCGGCTACGGCACCGGGTCCACGCGCTGGGGTCGAGGACCGTGCCCATGACGGGAGGCGCGGAACCCGATCCCGAAGTGCTGCCCGCCCTCGCCGCGGCCTGCCAGGACCACGAGGGACTGCGGTTCGACTACAGGTCGCACGACGGCCGGCGGAGCCGCCGATCGGCCGAACCCCACCGGCTCGTGCACTCGGGGCGCCGCTGGTATCTCGTCGGCTGGGACCTCGACCAGCGCGACTGGCGGACCTACCGCGTCGACCGGCTCCGCCTGAAGACCCCGAACGGCCCGCGCTTCACCCCCCGCGAACCGCCCGCCGAAGACCTGGCCTCCTACACCTCCCGGGCGATCTCCAGCGCCCCGTACCGCCACCGGGCGCGCTTCACCGTGCACGCCTCCGCCGAGGTCGTCACCCGCCGCATGCCGCCGACGGTCGCGACCGTGGAACCCGTCGACGCCGACACCTGCGTCCTCCTGTGCGGCCCGAACGACCTCGACGAGATCATCGTCTGGGTGATCCTGCTGGACCTCGCCTTCGAGGTCCACGAGCCGCCGGAACTCCTCGAACGGATCGCCGTCATGGCCGAGCGCCTTGCTGCGGCGTCGGGGAGCGCAAGTCGGTGGGCCCCGGGAGGCCCGGGGCTCACCGGCTGCGACGGGTCTCAGTCGGGCCTGGCGACGCGGTCGAGGAAGGCGCGGACCGCGGGCAGGACTTTCAGGCCCTCGTGCGCGACGCCGGGCACGAGGTCCAGGTGCGGGCGCGAGCCGAGGGCGCGCAGGGCTTCGGCCAGGGCGTGCAGGCGTTCCTGCCGGGTGCTGCCGTTCCCGTCCGGCTCGACGACGGCGAGCTGGGCGGCCCCGTCGTCGTCCGCGCCGATGACGAGCTGCACCGGCACCCCGGCCACGAGGCCGGGCGCCCAGTCGACGCCGAACCGGGCGGGCAGGTCGCCGACGCCGCGCCACCAGCCGACGGACGGGTCGGGGAGCGTGACGCGGCCCGGCGCGCCGATCGAGACCGCGGAGAGGCGTTGCGGGTGCAGGAACAGGAATCTGTGCGCGAACTGGCCGCCGCCGGAGAAGCCGTGCAGGGCGAAGTGGGAGACGTCGATGTTCCAGCGCGCGGCCACGTCGTCGAGGATCGCGAGCAGGACGAGGTCGAAGCGGATCCCGGCGTACTCGATGAACTTGTAGTTGTGCAGGTCATCGGGGTCGCCGATGCCCGCGGGGAACAGGGGGGTCAGCACGGCCCAGCCGCGTTCCTCCGCGAAGCCGGTGAGGGCGTCGAGGGAGGCGTCGGTGCGCCGCCGGGTGCCGTGGACGACGACGAGGAGCGGCAGCGGGGGTCCGTCGTCGCGATAGCGGGACGGCACCTGCAGCGCGTAGGAGAAGCGCTGGTCGGCCCGGCAGGCGAAGGACGGGGTCCGGCCCGTCACGAAGGCGCGGCCGGGGTGGTCGAGGGGGATCGTGCGGGCGGGCAGCAGGGGAGGCAGTGCGTTCATCGGTCCAGCTCCGGAAGGGTCATCGCCATGAGCGGGCCGTACTGCTGGCCCGCGTACGTGTCGGAGTCGCCGCGCGCGCCCTGGACGACGGGCCGGGGCAGCGACACCTTGATCGCCAGGGCGGCGGGCACGGGCGTGACGACGACCTCGGTCTCCGCCACATGGAAGAGCGAGGCGAACAGCCCGGGGGAGAGGGCCCCGGTCGCGCACAGTGCCGTGAACGTCCGCTCGTCCTTGGCCATGAAGTCGAACGTCAGGGTGAAGGGGCCCGCGTTCTTCGAGCGCACGAGCGCGCAGTAGTCGAGGAGGGTGGCCATCGAAAGGTTCTCCCGGGCTCAGAGGGCTTCGACCGACGAGCGGAACAGCTCGGTCGGGGTGATGCCGGTGACGACGTGGTTGAGGGTGAACTCGTAGACGGGGCCTCGGTCGGTCTCCGGCGGGGAGAACGGGTAGGCGATCGTGGTGACCAGTCCGTCGTACTCGGGCATGGGCAGGTGCGAGGCGGCGTGCGCGACGAACGTGGCGACGGCGCGGGCGGTCTCCTGCTCGGGCGCGGTGACGGTGATGAGGACGCCGAGTTCGGCGGGATCGTGCTTGTCCGGTTCGTGCGCGCCGAGCACGGCGCCCGCCCCGTAGAGCCGGAAGTCGATGTCCACATCGGCGGGGTCGACCCGGCCGCCGAACACGTCGGTGATCTTGGCGGCGAAGTAGCCCTGCGCCATGTCGATGAGTTCGGGCAGCCGCCGGATGACGACCCTGTCGCGCACCCCGCCCACGATGACGGTCTGGTGCCCCGCGAGCCGCGCCCCTTCGAGCTTGACGGTGTACTCGCCCGCCGGCTCGAACCGGGAGCCGCGGACCCTGACGGTCGTGTCGTCGATCTCCTCGTAGGAGGCGCCTGCCGTGTCGAGGACGCCGGACGGCTCGATGACGCGGAACGGGTCGGCGTTCTCGTACAGCGTGTGCGCGGCGACGGAGCGGGCCGTCAGCCGGGCTCCCGGGTGCAGGACCGTGACGTCGAAGTGGTCGTCGCGCACATAGGCGAACAGCCCGTTCGCCGAGGGCGGCACGGCGCAGGCCGCGCCGCACTCGATCGTCTTGGCGGCGTGCCAGGTCGGTCCGGGGTCGGCGCCGCGCAGGTGCGGGAGGGCGGCGAAGAGCGCGGTGTCGCTGGCGCGCCCGGCGAGGATCACCTCGCAGCCGTCCTCCAGCAGCGCCTCGATGGGCTCCGCGCCCATCATGGCGACCACGTGCCCGTCGGCGAACGTCTCGCGGGTGACGGCGGGGGCGTGCGGGAGCGCCCGGATCCGGCCCTCGTCCCACAGCCGGGTCAGGCGGTCGGCGGGCTGGTCGGCGTAGACCCGGCCGAGGCGGGCGCGCAGGCCGTCCGCCCGGCACAGGTCCCGGACGAGCCCGGCGAGATGGTCCACGGCGTCGTCGCGGCCGCTGGTGCCGCACGAGCCGATGATCAGTGGCACGCCGAGGTCGGCGCGGGCACGCAGCAGATGCCGCAGGTCGCGGGCGACCGCGGCGTCGGACAGCTTGGGCCGGCCGGAGCCGAGCGCCGACGGGCCGCTGTCGGTCGAGCCGGCGTCGCACGCGATGACGTGCGGCCGAAGGGCGACGCCCCTGCTGAAGCCGGTCAGGTCGAAGCCCGCGCCGAGGGCGCCGGTGGGCGCGAGGATACGGTGTTCCATCAGAGTCCTTCCTGAGGGGTGAGGGCGTGGCGGCGCCGGTGGGCGGCGAGCCCGAGCGCGGCGATGACGGCGAGCGCGGCGAGCGCCGCGACGTCCAGGAGCATGAGGTCCCATCCGGTGAGGTCCACCATCGCGCCGACGATCGCGGGGCCGAGGAACGCGCCGGAGCTCGACCCGAGCGTGTAGATGCCCGCGTAGGTGCCGACCAGTTCGTCCGACGGCGCGAGGTCCCACAGCAGGACGACCGCGTTGACGGCGAATCCGGCGTAGCCGATCGCGCCGACGGACATCGCGACCATGGTGAGCGTCGCGTCGCCCGCACCGGTGCCGAGCACCATCGAGACGACGAACAGCAGCATGCCGCCGGTGATCACGCGGACCCGGCCGAGGCGCCGGGCGAGCAGCGCCACGGGGTAGGCGGCGGCGAGGAAGACCAGGCCGGCGGGCAGGGCGAGGCCGCCCGCCTCGCCGCGCGTCAGGCCGAGCGTCTGCGTGCCGTAGGTGGTGATGTGCGCCCGCGACGCCGCCCAGGCCCCGGCGAAGAGGAAGATGATGACGATGAGCAGGACCCTGCTGCGGTCCCGGTCGGCGAAGATGTCCCGGACCGACTCGCGGACGGTCGGGTGCCGGTCGGTCTCGGCGCGGGCGGCGTCGGCGGCGAGCGCCGCCCGGTAGCCGGGCGATTCACTGTCCCGGACCGTCAGCCCGAGCACCGTGGTGGACGCCAGCATCAGGGCGGCGGGGACCGCGAAGGCGAGCGCGGGGTGGTCGTCGATCAGGAAGATGCTGATGAGGGCCGACACGATCACCGTGAGACCGATGGCGATCTTGACGACCGCGTTGGCCTCGCTGCGCCGTCGCGGCGAGACGTAGTCGGGCATCAGCGCCTCGGCCACCGGCTTGAAGGTGTTGCCGACCAGCGCGAAGCAGAAGACCGCGGCCACCAGCAATGGCAGCGTCGGGGCGTGCGGGATGAGCACGAACAGCAGGGCGGCGACCGGCATCCCCACGAGCAGGAAGGGCATCCGGCGGCCCCGGCGGGTGCGGGTGCGGTCGGACAGGTTGCCTATCCACGGCTGGATGAACAGCCCGAGGAAGTTGTCCATGCCCATGATGAGCCCGATGAGGGCGGCGCTCGCGATGTGCTCCTTGAGCAGGGGCGGGACCTGGGCGTCGTAGAAGTTCCAGGCCGATTCCTGGGCGAAGACGGCGAGCGCGACCAGGAAGACGATCCGGGCTCCGCCGGGGCCCGATCGCGCCTGTTCCTGCCGTGGGGCGTGCGCCTTCGGCATGTGGACTCCTGAGGGGGTGGGGTGGGGTATGAGGGGCCTCACCGTACTTTGCTATAGCAAAATCAGCAAGGGTTGCAAAAACTCCTTTCGGTGGCATCGCGTATCGTGGGGTCCCGTGTCGACACCTCCGAGCGAGGCCCCTGCGGCCTCCACCCTCGCCGAGCGGACCTACCACGCCCTGCGCGGCCTCATCGGCAGCGGTGAACTGGCGCCCGGCGTCAAGGTCACCGAACGCGGCCTCGCCGAACGGATGGGCGTCAGCGCCACCCCGGTCAGGGAGGCTATCCGGAGGCTGGAGCTGGACGGCCTGATCGAACGGCTCGGCCCCCGCACCCTGGTCGTCGCCCGGATCTATCCGGACTCCGTGCGCGAACTCGCCGAAGTGGAGGCCGCGCTGCGCGGGCTCGCCGCCCGGTTCGCGGCCCGGCACGCCACCGAGGCCGATCTCGACGCGCTCGACGCCCTGCTGGACGAGGCCGACGACCTCGTCGTCCTCATCGAGCGCCGCAGGGGGGAGGGAGAGCCCGTGACGCGGTACGTCGAGCGCATCCTCGACGTCCTGGCGCGCTTCAACGACGGGGTGAACGCCGCGGCCCGCAACCCGGTCCTGGTCCGGCTGCTCGCGCAGACCCGGTCGTTCACCCCCGACGAGCAGCGCGAACTCACCAGGCGCGCCGCCGAGGCCGACCCGGCTTTCGCCGCCGACCGCTACACCGGCCACCGCGCCCTCGTCCGCGCCCTCCGCGCCGGTGACGCCGCCGAAGCCGAGCGGATGGCCACCGTCCACACGGCCCAGGCCCTCCTGGACCTGCGTCACCCCTGACCCCACCCCACCTACGGCTTTGAGAATCTCAGGGGAGATGCGGGCTGGATCGTGGACTGTCGCGGGCGGGCCTGATGATCATGAAGCAGCACGCTGGGAGGCGCCATCGACCGCCCATCCCTGGACTGATCGTGATCTCCTCTCCCGGCTCCGCGTCGGCCGCGGCCGACGCACGCGTTCCCGGCGCCCACCGCGTGCTCGCGCTCCTGACGCTGGCCAACTTCATGAACTTCTACGACCGGACGGTGCCGGCGATCGTCGTCGAGCCGATCAAGGCGGAGTTCGGGCTGGGCGACGGCCACATCGGCGCGGTGACCAGTGCGTTCACCGTGGTCTACGCGCTGGCAGGCATCGCACTCGGACGCGTCGCCGACCGGGGTTCGCGCCGCAGGGTGATGGCCGGGGGCCTCGTCGTGTGGAGCCTGTTCACCGCGGTCAGCGGAGGCGCGTGGAGCTTCGCGGCGCTGCTGCTGTTCCGGCTGGGCGTCGGGATCGGCGAGGCCTCCTACGCGCCCGCCGCCAACGCGATGATCTTCGACGTGTTCCCGCCGGGGCGGCGCGCCCGCGCGATCGGGGTCTTCCAGCTCGGCATCCCGGTCGGGCTGCTCGCCGCCTTCCTCAGCGTCGGCTGGATCGTGGAGGCGACCGGCTCCTGGCGCGTCCCGTTCCTCCTGGCCGCCGTGCCGGGGTTCGTGCTCGCCGCCCTGATGCTCACGCTGCCCGAGCCGCGGCGCGACGCGGCCGGTCGCGCGGCCGCGCCGCCCCTGCGGCAGGCGGTCCGCTCGATCCTGGCGATCCCGACCGTGCGGCGGCTCGTCCTCGCCGGGGTCGGCGTCCAGATCCCGGCCCACTCCATGACCACGTTCCTCGTCCCGTACCTGCAACGCCACTTCGGCCTCGGGATCGGGGCGGCGGCCCAGTCGGCGGGCCTCGTCCTCGGACTCACCGGCATCGCCGGACTGCTCCTGGGCGGCGTCGCCGCCGACCGGGCGGGCAGGCGCTCCCTGCCGGCCCGGATGACGGCCGGCGCGGCGGGCGTCGCCCTGTCCGCGCCGCTCACCCTCGCCGCGCTGCTCGCCGACGCGACGGCCGTCACCGCCTTCCTCACCCTGTTCGCCGCCGGATGGCTCTTCCACTACTTCTTCATCACCACCGCGCTCCCGGCGATCGCCGACGTGGTCGAGCCGCACCTGCGCGCCACCGCGGTGGCCGTCTACTACGCCTCCTTCTACCTCCTGGGCGGCGCGTTCGGCCCGATCGTCACGGGAGCGCTCTCCGACAGGTTCACCGCGATAGTCCCCGCCGCTTCGGCCGCGGCCGCCGACGCGGCGGGCCTGCACTACGCGCTCCTCGTCGTCGTCCCCGTCTTCCTTCTCCTGGGCGCCCTCGCCCTCTGGACGGCGGGCCGCACCATCACCACCGACCACACCCGCATGCTCGCCAGGACGACGGTCTCCGATCGGCCCGCCCGGGACGTCGCCGGGCGCGGCGAGGCGGAGCTCGACCGCCCGGCACCCGGCCCGCCGGTCTCCGGCTAGGACGGGTGGGTCCGGGTCGGCTGCGCCTGCCGCGTGGGCCTACTTCTCGCGGACGGCGGTGGAGACGTCCGGTAGGTACTGGACCAGGTCGCGGCGCAGGGACTCCGGGGAGGGCGTGAGCACGGAGAGGGCGTCCTCGTCCGGGGACGGCAGGTGCAGTCGCTCACCGATGACGGCGCCGCCGTGGACGCGGACGCGGGTCCGGACGGCGTGCCGGATCACCGCGCGCCGACGGGCTCCGGCGTCGTCCGGGGTCGTGGCCGCCTTGATGAGGACGTCGGCCTCGGTGAGGTCGGGGGTCCGCTCGACCGTGACGAGCCCGTGAACCTGCGCCCGCATGAAGGGGTGCTCGCGCACATGGGCGACGAGCCCTTGCACCGCGTCGTCGGGCCCGCCGACGCAGAGCCGTACGACGAGGTCGCGACCGAAGTCGGGGAGCGGCGGCCCGGCGACGCCCGGACCGCTCAGGTGCGCCCATTCATGGACCATCACCCCGAAATCCTCCCCGAGATGCTCGTACAGCACCTCGCTGAGCTCGACGATGTCGCCCTCGTCGACCCGCACGGTCACGAAATAGGTGGGGTGGTGCATCGCCGCCTCCTGACCGAGGCCCCATCCGGAGCACTTGTATGAGATGGACGGATTCCGAAACCGCGATCCCGTCCGCACGGCATGGCGATCCGGCCGCGCGCTAGCCGGTGTGCAGGATCCGCAGCCGTTCGGGATCGGCCGGATCCCGGTCGACGACCTGGACCGGGGGCCACGCCCATTGCCAGACGCCGATGCCGGGCGTGCGGGAGAACCGGATCGTTCCGCGGGTGCCTTCGACCGCGACGCGAGGCCAGGACTCGGCGACGCGCGCCCGGTCGGTGCCATGCGAGCGCAGCGCCTCGGCGAGGACGGCGATCGTGTCATAGCCCTCGAAGGCGACGAACGAGGGGGCCTGCGCCAGCCGCGCGCGGAGGGCCGCCTCGACTCGCGCGCCGAGCGGGCCGAGGCGTTCCGGCAGGTAGCGCAGGAACGGGACCGCGGCGCCGTCGTCGCCCAGCGCCGTCGCCCACGCGGCGAACTCCGGCTGCCCGGCCGGGGCGCCGATCATGATCCCGGCGAGGCGCCGGTCGCGGCGGACGGATCCGACGATCGACATCGCCGGCTCCGGGTGGCCGACGAGGAGGAGCAGCGCGGTCGCGCCGTCGGCGACGAGCTCGCCGCACAGGTCCGCGGGGGTGAGGGCGCGCATGTCGAGTTCGGTGACGGTGCCGCCGCGCGGCGCGAGGCGGTCCCGCAGGAGCCGGGCCCCGGACGCCCAGTAGACGCTCGGCTCGGCCGCGACCGCGACGCGACGGTGGCCCGCGCCGAGGAGGAAGTCCGCGTAGATCCGCCAGCCGTGGGACTGCGCCGGGGCGAGGCGCGCGACCCAGGGGGTGGGCTGCTCGGTGAGCGTGTCGAGCACCGCCGACGAGCAGAGGAACGGCACACCGAGGGCGTCGGCCCTGGCGGCGGCGGAGCGGGCGACGACGCTGTGGTACTCGCCCGCCAAGGCGGTCACGCCGAGGCCGACCAGTTCGTCCACGGCCGCCTCGGCCTTCCGCGGATCCGCCGCGGTGTCCCGGACGACCAGTTCGAGCGGCCTCCCGGCGATCCCGCCCGCGTCGTTGACCTCGTCCACGGCGAGCTCGAGTCCGGCGAGCAGCTGCCGGCCCGCCTCGACCCAGCCCGGTGGGCTCAGCGGCACGAGGGCGCCGATCCGAACGGCGGTGCCGTCGGCCCGCCGCGTTCCCGGTGACGATGGTGGTCCGGACACGGGTCGACGTCCTTCGTATGGCGATTCGCCTGCGTTCTGCCCGATCATGGAGCGAAGGTACCCATCGCGGTCGAGACGGCGAGCGGTTTTCCTCCGGAGCCGGTGAACCCGGCACAGGATGCGAGGAGAGAACATGAGTCCCACCCCCGTCGACCGCGGCAGGCTGGGCGCGCCCCTCGCCTTCCGGGAGGGCCGGAGCCTGTCCAACCGGCTGATGAAGTCGGCGCTGAGCGAGGGGCTCGCCGAGCCCGACGGAGCGCCCGGCGCCCGGCTGGAGGAGCTCTACCGCAGGTGGAGCACGGGCGGCTACGGACTCCTGGTGACCGGCAACGTCATAGTCGACCACCGGCACCTGGGCGAGCCGGGCAACGTCGTGGTCGAGGACGACCGCCATCTCGCCGCGCTGACCCGGTGGGCCGCGGCCTACAAGGCGAACGGCGGCCCGATCTGGGCGCAGCTCAACCATCCGGGTCGTCAGGCCAACCAGCGCACCGGACGCCACCGCCCGGTCGCGCCCAGCGCGATCGCCGCCCGGGTGCCCGGCGCGGCCAAGCCGCGCGCCCTGCGGGACGAGGAGGTCCGCGACATCATCGGCCGGTTCGGCACGGCGGCGGCGGTCATCGAGGCGGCGGGGTTCGACGGGGTGCAGATCCACGGGGCGCACGGCTACCTCGTCACGCAGTTCCTCTCGCCCCTGTCCAACCTGCGCGATGACGCGTGGGGCGGCGATCCGGAACGCCGACGCGCCTTCGTCATCGAGGTGTTCCGGGCGATCCGCGCCGGCGTCGCGCCCGGCTTCGGCGTCGGGATCAAGCTGAACTCCGCGGACTTCCAGCGCGGCGGGTTCACCGAGGCGGAGTCCCGGGAGGTCGTCCGGGCCCTCGTCGCCGAGGGCGTCGACCTCATCGAGGTCAGCGGCGGATCCTATGAGGCCCCGGCGATGATGGGCGTGCTGGCCGAGTCCACCCGGGCCCGTGAGGCCTACTTCCTGGACTACGCCAGGACGGTCCGCGACGTCGCCGGGGAGGTGCCGATCGCCGTCACCGGCGGCTTCCGCACCCGCGCGGCCATGGAACGGGCCCTCGCCGACGGCGACTGCGACGTCATCGGGATCGGCCGGCCCGCCTGCCTCACCCCCGACGCCGGCGCGGCCCTCCTCGACCGGGGCCGGGACCGCCTGGACGCCCCCGCCATCCGGGCCGGCGCGCGCGCCCTGCTCGGCCGCCTCACCGACCTGCGGAAAGTGGACAGCGCGGTGAACCTCCAATGGCACGCCGACCAGCTCCACCGCATGGCCGCGGGCCTCGACCCCGACCCCGCCCTCCCGTGGTGGCGCACCCTCACCTCGATGCTCCGCCGCGGCCCCGGCGCCCTCCGCCCCAAACGGGGCTGACCTCCCCCCGCGCCGGGCCGGGACCGACGGGCCGGGTGGTAATGCCGGTCCCAGGAAGAGGGGACGGCTGCCTGGGCCGCGTCACGCTGGGTAGCGTCCGGTACATGACGACGACACTGATCACCGGGGCGAACAAGGGCCTCGGATACGAGACCGCACGCCGTCTCGTCGCCGAGGGGCACACCGTCTACGTCGGGGTCCGCGATCCCGAGCGGGGCCGCCAGGCCGCCGACCGCCTCGGGGCGCGGCTGCTCGTCATGGACGTCACCGACGAGGCGTCCGTTCTCGCCGCGGCCCGGCGGGTCGAGGCCGATGGACACCGCCTCGACGTCCTGATCAACAACGCGGGCATCGAGGGCCGCGCCCCCGACGGGGGCGTCATCGGCGCGGCCGACGTGACCGGCGAGATGATGCGGGAGACCTTCGACACCAACGTGTTCGGCATGGTCCGTGTCCTGCACGCCTTCCTCCCGCTCCTGCAGCGCTCGCCCGCCCCGGTCGTGGTCAACCTCAGCAGCGGCCTCTCCTCCCTGACGGGCGCGACCACCCCCGGCACCCCGTCCTACGCCTACCCGGGCGTCGCCTACCCGGCGTCGAAGGCCGCCGTGAACATGATCACGGTCCAGTTCGCGAAGGCGTTCCCGGAGATGCGGATCAACGCCGTGGAACCCGGCTACACCAAGACCGACCTCAACGACAACACCGGCTTCCAGACCGTCGAGGAGGGCGCGGAGATCATCGTCAGGATGGCCCTCATCGGCCCGGACGGCCCCACCGGAGCCCTCCTTTCCGCCCACGGCCCCCTCCCCTGGTGACCCACCGCGGGCCGTCCACCACGGCGCTGCTCGCGACGGGGCCGAACCGGCCCGAGGCACTTCAAGGAGAGACCATGCCCGAGTTCGCACCCCTGATCGCCGTTGGTGAAGCCGAACCGGCCGACCTGCGCGCTCGGTTGCGGGCCACCCGGTGGGCGACGCCCTGGCCCGTCGACGGCGGGGAGGCCGGCACCGATCCGTCCGAGCTGCGCCGTCTCGTCGCGTACTGGGCGGACGGCTACGACTGGCGGGCTCACGAGGCCGCGCTCAACGCGCTGCCGTCGCGCTTCGCCGACCTCGACGGCACCCCCGTCCACTACCTCCTCTCCGCCGACCTCTCACCGCCTTCTTCCGCCCCCTCCGCCGAGCCGCACCGTGACCGGGCGGCACGGCGGGACGGGGTTCAGGATGAGGACGGGGCCGGGACGTCGTCGTCGTTCTCGGTGAGGAAGCCGCCGGACTGGTGGTGCCAGAGGCGGGAGTAGGGGCCGCCCGTGTCGAGGAGCTCGTGGTGGGAGCCCTGTTCGATGATGCGGCCGCGGTCGAGGACGACCAGGCGGTCCATCCGGACGACGGTGCTGAGCCGGTGGGCGACGACGAGGGCGGTCCGGTCCCGCATGAGGTTCCAGAGCGCCTCCTGGATGAGGACTTCGCTTTCGGAGTCCAGGGCGCTGGTCGCCTCGTCGAGGAGGAGGACGGGCGCGTCGCGGAGGATGGCGCGGGCGAGGGCGACCCGCTGGCGCTGGCCTCCGGAGAGCTTGACGCCCCGCTCGCCGACGACGGTGTGCCATCCGTCGGGGAGCGGGTCGGTGAACTCGGTGACGTGCGCGGCCCGCGCGGCCCGCAGGATGTCGGCGTCGGTGGCGTCGGGGCGGGCGAAGGCGATGTTGTCCCGGACGGAGCGGTGGAACATGGCGGGTTCCTGCGGGACGTAGGCGATGAGGCCGCGCAGGTCGCGCTGGCGGATCCGGGTGATGTCCTGGCCGCCGATGAGGATGCGGCCGCCCTCGACGTCCATGAGACGGAGCAGCAGGCGGGTCAGCGTGGTCTTGCCGCCGCCGGACCGGCCCACCAGCCCGATCCTGGTCCCGCTCGGGATCTCCAGTTCGAGGCCGTCGAACAGCGGGTCCGCGCCGCGGTGCGCGAAGCTGACCCGTTCGAAGCGGACGGTGGTGTCGGCGGGGCGCAGCGGCTGGGGGTCCTCGGCGTCGAGGACGGTGGGCGGCGCCAGCAGCAGCTCGGTGAACTGGGCGGCCTCGGTGAGGGTGCTCTCCAGCCGCCGGAACACCTGGTTGAACTCGAACATGATCCGGGTCGCGCTGGTGAAGTAGGCGAAGGTCACCACGATGGTCTCGACCCCGAGCCCGCCGCGCAGCGCCACCGCGAGGAGCAGCCCGACCGTGCTGGTGAGCACCGACATGACGGACACGGTGGTGTCGACCCGGCGGTTCGCGTAGTCCCAGGACCGCAGCGACAGGCGGCGCTGCTCGATCAGCCGTCCCCGGTACTCGGCGGCCTCCCTCTCCTCGGCCGCGAAGGCCCGGACGGTCTCCATGTTGGCCACCACGTCGGAGACATGTCCCGACACCCGTACCTTGGCCGCCTCACGGGCGTCCACCAGGGCCTGCCGCCGCCGGATGAACGGCGCCACCATCGCGGCGGTGACGACGATGAGGCCGACGAGCACCAGTACCAGCAGCGGGTCATAGCGCCACAGCACCATCGAGGCGAACGCCAGCGGGATGACGTTGGCCATGATCGAGAAGGAGAACGTGTCGTTGAACTCCTCGAACCTTCCGGAGAACCCCAGGATCCGCTTGGTCAGCGATCCGGCGAACGAGTCCTGGAAGAACGCCGGGTCCTTGGCCAGCAGCACGTCCATCCCCGTCATGCCGAGCCGTTCGATCCCCTCGGCGTCGACCCGGCTGAGGAAGTGGAACCCGAACCGCCACAGCGCCTCTCCGGCGAGCAGCACCGCGCCGAACCCCAGCACGTACGGCACCAGGTCGCCCGCGGAGCTCTCCCGGTCCGCGGCCGACCGTCCGACGATCCCCGCCACGAACAGCGGCGCGAGATAGAACAGGCAGACATTGCCGATCGCCGGCAGCGTCAGCCCCGGCAGCGCCCTCGGCCACTGCCGCCGCAGCTCCCCGAGATACAGCCGCAGCGCCAGCAGCACCGCTTCCCTCCGCACCGACTTCTCCCCGACGGTCCCCGTCATCACCCCTCCCTAGAGCTGCCTCCACCCGGCGGGATCGGGCTGTGGAACGTTCTTGCCGAGATTCTCTCGACGCCGGTCAAGCGGTCGACGCCGCAGGCCGTTGATCTTCCTGCCCCGGACTCGCCGGGATGATGCACGGACCGGATCCGCGCCCGCGCAGTGGCCCGGCGTGGCCGTGCGAAGGCTCTCACCTGGTTGGATGATCTTCCATGAACGGACGACGTTCGGATGCGCCGCCTCGCCCCGACCGGGCCGACGGCCCCGGCACCGAGCTCGAGGCGCTGCTCTACGACTGGCACAACACGCACCGCCTGAGCGCGCAAAGCGCCGACCTCGCCTACTGGGCCGGGATGACCGGTGGCGTCGACAGCCTGCTCGTGGTCGGCGCCGGAACCGGCCGCGTCGCGGTGCCGCTCGCCCGGCACCGCGCGCGGACCGTCACCGCGCTCGACCTCAGCGCGGCCCGGCTCCGCCGCATGCCCGCGGTCCCCGGGCTGACGCCCGTCTGCGGCGACATGCGCGCGATGCCGCTGCGCGGAGGGTTCGGCGGCGCGATCGTCCCCTACTCCACGCTGCAACTGCTGCGCACCGGGCACGACCGGGGGCGGGCGCTCGCCGAGGCCGCCCGCGTCCTCGACCCGGGCGCGCCGCTGTACCTCGACGTGAGCGGGAGCTTCGACACCCGGACGGCCGCCGACTGGCGGATCGCGCTCAGCGCGCCCTGCCCCGAGGTGGGGGAGACCGTCGTGGAGTGGGAACGGTGCGGCGTGCTGCCCGACCACGTCCTGCTCGAGAAGTCGTTCCGCACCGAGGACGGCGCGGTCCTGCTGGCGGTGGAGGAGCGGTGGGCGTTCCTGCGCGTCCTCGACCTCGACGCGGAACTGGACCGGGCGGGTTTCGACGTCACCGGCGTCGACCACGGCTACGGCGCCGACCGGTCGCCCCACCGGCGGATCTACCACGCCCGCCGCAGGCCCTGAGGCGCTACCGCTCGCGTTCGACGGGGCGCTCGTCCCAGACCGGATCGGACGTCTCGCGCACCTTGCCGTCAGAGCCGAAGACCAGGTAGCGGTCGAAGGACCGGGCGAACCATCGGTCGTGCGTGACCGCCAGCGTGGTCCCCTCGTAGGCCTCCAGGGCCTGCTGGAGCGCTTCGGCGGAGGCGAGGTCGAGGTTGTCGGTCGGCTCGTCGAGCAGCAGGAGCGTGGCTCCGCCGATCTCCAGGAGCAGGATCTGGAACCGGGCCTGCTGGCCGCCGGAGAGCTTCTCGAACGGCTGGTCGCCCTCGCCGTCGAGTTCGTAGCGGCGCAGCACGTTCATGGCCGCGCCGCGGGCCTTCGCGTGATCGGCCCACAGGATGTCGACGAGGGTGCGCCCGAACAGCTCGGGGTGGGCGTGCGTCTGGGCGAAGTGCCCCGGCACGACCCGGGCGCCGAGCTTCCACAGCCCGTCGTGCGCGACGTCGTCGCCGGCCAGCAGGCGCAGGAAGTGGGACTTGCCGGAGCCGTTCGAGCCCAGCACCGCGACCCGCTCGCCGTAGAAGACCTCGAGGTCGAAGGGCTTCATCAGGCCGCGCAGCTCCAGGTTCGCGCACGTGACGGCCCGGATCCCCGTGCGGCCGCCGCGCAGTCGCATGGTGATCTTCTGCTCGCGCGGGGGCGCGTCGGGCGGGCCCGCCTCCTCGAACCGGCGCAGCCGGGTCTGCGCGGCGTGGTAGCGGGAGGCCATCTCGTCGCTGCGCTTGGCGTACTGGCGCATGTCGACCACGAGCTTCTTGAGCTGGGCGTGCTGCTCGTCCCAGCGGCGGCGCAGCTCCTCGAACCGGGCGAACCGCTGCGCACGCGCCTCATGGTAGGTGCCGAACCTGCCGCCGTGCACCCAGACATGGCTGCCCGCGGGGCCCGGATCGACGCTGATGATCTTCTCCGCCGCGCGGTCCAGCAGCTCGCGGTCGTGCGAGACGAACAGCACGGTCTTGCGGGTCTCCCGAAGCCGCTCCTCCAGCCACAGCTTGCCGGGGACGTCGAGATAGTTGTCCGGCTCGTCGAGCAGCAGGACGCCGTCGGCGCCGCGCAGCAGCGCCTCCAGCACCAGCCGCTTCTGCTCGCCGCCGGACAGCGTGCGCACCGCCCGCCACTGGGCCTGCTCGTAGGGCGTGTGGAGCGCCGCCATCGTGCAGATGTCCCAGGTGACCTCGGCGTCGTAGCCGCCGACCTCGCCCCAGTCGCTGAGCGCCTGCGCGTAGGCCATCTGCGCGGCCTCGTCGTCGCGCTCCATCAGCGCCAGCTCGGCGGCGTCGACGGCGGAGGCCGCGACGCGCAGGGCGGGCGGGGCCACCGACACCAGCAGGTCCCGCACCGTGCGATCGTCGCGGACGGACCCGACGAACTGCGGCATCACGCCGAGCCCGCCGCTGATGGTCACCGAACCGCCGTCGGGCTGGATCTCACCCGAGACCAGCCGGAGCAGCGTCGTCTTGCCCGCCCCGTTGGCGCCGACGAGCGCGCACGCGCTGCCCTCCCCGACGCGGAACGACACGTCGTTGAGCAGCATCCGCCCGTCGGGCAGAAAGTAATCGACGTGCGCGACTTCCACATGCCCCATGCGAGATCAGGTTCTCCATCGATACAGTCGGGTTTCCCGGCAACACTACCGACCGGGGCGCGCGACCGCGCCCAGGGAGCGCGCCCCGCCGACGAGGCGGGGCCACAACCGCGTCAACCGGGCGAACTCCAAGATCGCCTCGCGCACGTACCCGACCGCCCGCGGGCGCTCCTCCCGCAACGCCTTCACCCGGATCCGCAGCCGCTCGGCGGCGGCGCCGGCGGCCGCGTCCGCCGCCCTGGTGTAGACGTCCACGAACGCGTCCGCGACGGCCTCGGCGGGCCCGAGGTCCGCGATGAGGGCCCCGGTGAACGCGTCGGCGCACAGATCCGACCTGAACGCCCCGTTCCCGGTGAAGAGGCCGGGCCCGATCCCGGCGATGACCTCGTTCGCGGTCTTCCAGTAGTGCCGCAGGACCGCGTGGCGCAGTTCCGAGACCGCGTACCGGGCGAGCTGCTCCGGGTCGGCCTGGTCGGCGCGCCACGGCTCGTACCGGTGGTAGGCGCGCAGCGGGTGCCAGTACACCGGCAGCCCGAGCTGGTAGAGCAGGCCCTTCTGGAAGTGGTCGGTGCCCAGCACGCCCACCGCGGGCATCTCCGGGATCCAGTGGTGCACCTCCCGAGAGGCGGACACCCCCACTTGGGTCCGGCCGACGAGGTCCCGTTCCACGCGCAGCCCCGCCCCGACCGCGATATCGCCCCCGACGACGGCCGCCCGCTCCTCACCGGGCGCGCGGCGCCTGCGGCTGAGCGCTTCGAGTTCGGCGCCGAAGCGCGCGCCCGCCTCCTCGAGGTCGCGGTGGTCCTTCGTCGGCTCGCCGTCGACGCTCGAACCGACCATGAACGGCGCAGCGTGCCCGCCGGAGCCGGTCGGCAGGGCGGTGCCCAGCATCG
The DNA here is from genome assembly GCF_003751225.1 of Actinocorallia herbida. Taxonomy (NCBI): domain Bacteria; kingdom Bacillati; phylum Actinomycetota; class Actinomycetes; order Streptosporangiales; family Thermomonosporaceae; genus Actinocorallia; species Actinocorallia herbida. Next base: position 4,594,116 of record NZ_RJKE01000001.1, on the reverse strand, counting down.
CGATCTCGACCTCCAACGTGCCGGCGCCGGAGACCGCGTCGTAGGCGGGGAACTCATCGCTGTCGCGCCGGTGCAGGGTCGCCGAACCCAGGCGGGCGGCGACCAGGGCGGCCTTGTTCATGCCTCCTGCGTAGGAACCGGTGGGCTTGAGGAGCGCCTCGCGGGCTTCCGCGGACTCCGCGTCCGACAGCCCGGCGCGCGCCACCAGCCCGGCGACGAACTCGGCCCAGGCGTCGGTCCCCAGCCAGGTGACGACCTGGCGGGCTTCCTCGGCGGCGCGCTCGGCGGCCCGGCGGTTCTCCTCCGCCAGCGCGGCGGGCCGGTCGTCGATCAGCAGGAGCCGGAACTCGTCGGTGGAGCGTTCCCGCGCGGTCAGCACCTCGGCCACGACGGCCCCCAGCACCTCCGGGCAGTCGCGGTGGGTGGGTATGTAGACGAGGCGCAGGGGAGCGCCCCTCGAACTCCGGTGCTGCTCGAACTCTTCCCGGAACCACGCCGGGCGGGTCCGCGACTCCCAAGATTCCATGATCGTCCTCGGTCGGAGCCTGTGCGGTCCGGGGGCGCCGCGGCTCGGGATCAGGGGGACCGGCATCGAGGGGGTCGGGATCGAGAGGTGCGGCGAGTACTACACGGCGCCCAGGTCCAGGCCGGACACCACCGCGCCGGGGGGGAGGTTCATCGCCTCGAGCCGGGTCTCCCGGGGGGAGAGCGTGAACCGGCTGAAGCACCCGGTGCCCCAGCGGTACCGGCGCACCCCTCGGAGGTCGACGCCGAGCGCCCGCTCCACCAGCCACTGGTGCGGCCCCCCATGCGCCACGACGAGGATCCGCTTGCCGCCGTACCGCGCGGGCAGGCCGTCGAAGAAGTCGCGCACCCGTTCACGCGCGTCGGCGTACGACTCGTCGCCGGGCAGTTCCACCAGGTCGCTGTTCCCGCCCATGACGTGCCGGCCGTCCTCGCCCATCTCGGCGAGAACGGCGGCGACCTCCCGGCCGACCAGCTGGTGGAACACGCGCTCCCGGAGCGCCTCGGTGGTCTCGGTCTTCAGCTCGAGGCCCGCGGTGGCGAGCTCGGCGGTCTCCACCGCCCGCGCGAAGTCCGAGCCGAGGACGACGTCCGGCGCGAACCGCCGGATCGCGGGCCGCGCGGCCCTGGCCTCGGCGCGACCACGCGCCGACAGACCCAGGGTGAACGGATCCGGATAGACCCCGGCCGGATAGTCGGGGGCGCCGTGCCGCATGAACAGCAGGTCGACCTCGTCGGCGCCGATCGGGGCCTCCTCCTCCGCGGGCCGCTCCCGCTCGATGATGTCGAGGAGGTCGTCGCAGACCTCCTCGGGGAGCTTGCCCCGGATCGGCAGGGCGTAGCCGGTCGTCCGGTAGCCGGCGTGGAGCCGGTGGAGCCGGGTCTCGTCCATCCGCTGGAGCGGGTCACGGAGATCGTTGCGCTCCACGAGGTCGGCCATCTCGGCGGCCAGGGAGACGACGATGAGCTTGCACCCCCGCCGTTCGAGGCGCAGGGCCTGGCCCTCCAGGAAGTCGACGTCCTCGTAGACGCCGTCGAGGATGGGCAGGAAGCCGCTGTCGCAGTAGGAGATCGCGAGGTCCAGGCACGCCCGCTCGGACGCCTCCAGGGTGAAGGCGGTGAAGTCCCGGGGTTGCGCCATGTAGCGCACGGAGTCGTTGGACACGCGCACCGAGGGGTTGAGCGCATCCCGCAGCAGGGCGGCCGTCGTCGTCTTCCCCGTCCCCGGAAGGCCGCGGATCAGTACGGCGAACGATCGGCTCACGACATCACCCGTTCGTGTCGTCAAGGGATTCGAATCATCAAGGGAATGGCGATCCGGCGCGCTCGCGGCCGATCCTAGCGCAGTGGCCCGTCGCGTTCCGGGCTCGCTGATCACCGCGTCAACCATGCGGAAAGGGCGAACAGCCGCCATTGCGATCGCCAGTCGAGTTCGGACAATCGGGGCACCACTCCGTCGCGCAGCAGGCCCATCTTCACCAGCGGGCCCTCCGCGATCATTTCCGAGAAATGCGGCAGGTTCCCAGAAATCCAGGCGGGATAGGGGAAATGATCGTCGAACCCGACTTTACGTGCGCCGAAGGCAGGAGCCAGCGGCGTCCCCTCGAACCTCCGCTTCAGCAGGCCCTTCGGGTTCGCGGCGTCGACCCGCCGGCCGACGGGCCGCGCGAACGCGCCGGCGATCAGGTCGAGGTCGAAGAACGGGGAGCGCACCTCCACCCCGCGGACGATGCCGTTCTCGTCGGTCGCGCGGAAGTTGTCGTAGGCCATGAGCCGGAACAGGTCGAGCGCCTGCCCGAACAGCACGGGGTCGGTGTCCTCGGCGCTTCCGTAGGGAACGGGCCGGTCCAGCGCGTCCTCCGGCAGGTCCACGGCCGCCGCGAACTCCGGGCTGACGAGCTCCGCGACGAGCCGCGGCCACCCGGCGGCGCGGTTCCACCGCTCCCACGGCGACGCCGCCATCCACGCCCGTGTGGCGGACCGCCCGCCGTCGGCCAGCAGGACCGGGTAGCGGGCGTAGCCGCCGAACACCTCGTCGGCGCCGTGTCCGCCGAGCAGCACCCCGGCGTGCGCCCCGGCGGCGGTGTGCAGGGCGTCGTTGTGCAGCACCAGCGGTTCGGCGCAGGGCTGGTCGAGCGTCGTGTGCAGCACGTCCAGCGTCGCGTCGAAGGACGGGAGGGCGAAGGGGACCTCCGTCACCTCGACCCCCAGCAGGCGCGCCACGGCGCGGGCACGGCGCAGGTTCTCGTCCTCGTCCGGGTCGGCGGCGGAGAACACGGTGATGACCGCGGCGACGTCGGTCCGGTCCATCGCCGCCTTGAGGACGACCGTGGAGTCGATGCCGCCGGAGAAGCCCACCGCCAGCGGGCGGTCGGCGACCAGCACCCGGCGGCATGCCTGGTCCAGCAGGTCCAGTACCTCCGCGTCGCCGGGCGGGTCGGCGAGTCCGTCACGCAGGCCGGAGACGGGGGAGAGCCGCCGCCGGGCGCGGGCGCCGTCCCGCAGGTCCACCCGGAGCACCTCGCCCGGGGGCAGGGCCTTGATCTCCCGGTACATGGTCCGCGCACCGGTGCAGCGGCCCAGTCCGAGGAACGTCAGCAGGCTCGTGTCGTCGTGCGTGAGCCGACCGCGCAGCACGGCCTCCAGGCACCGGACCTCGGAGGCGAACACGAACTCCGCGCCGTCGTCGAAGTAGTAGAGCGGACGTTCCCCGAGCCGGTCCCTGACCAGGGTGAGCCGCTCCCGCGCCCGGTCCCACACCGCGAGCGCGAACGGACCGCGCAGGTCCTCGAACGCCGCGGGACCGTGCGCGGCGAACAGCTCCAGCGCGACCTGGAGGTCCCCCGGGCGCAGGCGGTCACGCCGCTCGGGGGTGAGCCGCGGGATGAGGTCGCGGTGGTTGAGCACCTCGCCGTTGCCCACCATGACGAACCCGCCGGTGGCGTCGTGGAGCGGCTGCTCGGCCTCCGCCAGGGCGATGACGGCGTGCCGGGCGCAGTGCATCGAGATCCGCCCGCCGGTGTAGGAACCGCGCCCCGACCTGCCGCGGTGCCCCAGCGCGTGCTCGAACAGGGCGGAGTTCGCGCCGCTCGCCTCTCCGCCGCCGATGGTCAGTACGCCGCCGATGCCGCACATGATCTCGCCTTCCTCCCGCTGCTCCCGGTCGCCGTCGTCCTCAAGCCCGTCCGTCCATCTCCGCCAGGGCCCGCCCGGCCGGCTCGGCCACGGCGGCCAGCGCCGCATCGACGGACTTCGCCGACCTCAGGTTCGCCAGCACCGACGGGCTGGCCAGGCCGCTCTGCATCAGGTGCTCGTCCATGAAGCGCAGCCACGCGTCCCACAGGCGTCCGCCCTCCGGCTCCACCAGCACCACGGGAATGCGGCGCAGCCTGCCGGTGTCCTGCTGCACCAGCACCTCGAAGAGCTCGTCGAAGGTGCCGACACCGCCGGGGAAGACGAACAGCGCGTCGATGTCGTGGATGAGCAGCAGCTTGCGCAGGGCGAAGGTGGCGACGGTGATCGCCCGGGTGCGGTCGAGGACCGTCTCCGGCTCCTCGCCCGGGATCTCGATCCGCACCGACCGCGAACGGGTGTCGCCGCTGCCGTCCCGTGCCGCCTGCATGATGCCCGGCCCCCCGCCGGTCACCACCGCCCAGCCGCGTTCGGCGAGCGCCTCGCCGAGCTCCCGGGCCATCTCGTAGGACGGCGCGCCGCGTTCCGTGCGGGCCGAGCCGAAGACCGTGGCGAACCTGCCCTGTTCCAGTGACCGGGACACCTGGTGCCAGTCGCGCACGACCGTCAGCTCGTCCGCGATGGACCGCAGTGCCGCGTCGAGCCCGTTGTGGGTCTGCATCCGTGCCCTCACCCTCGTAGTAGGTCGTCTCGAGCGCCCAGGTCGGCGGCGACCGCGGCGGCGATCTCGCGCGCACCTGTGAACGGAGCGCCCACGGCGGGCGCCTCGGCCGCTTCTGCGGCACGGAGCGCGAGGACTCCGTACTCCGCCGCGAAGTCCGGGTCGGCCGCCAGGTCGCGGTTGATCTCGCGCACCTCGGCGGCCTTGCCCATCTCGTCGGCGCGTTCGTCGATCCGGCGGTACCTGGCGGACAGGAACGGCCAGATCTCCAGGCCGGACCGTGCGGCCATCCGCTCGCTGATGACGACCTGGCTCCAGTTCTGCGGGGGAAGGGGGACGTAGGCCCGGCCGGCCTGCGACGTCTCGACCAGCGTGGTCAGGCCCGGCGAGCTGAACACCACGGCGCAGTCGGCCACGGCGGTGCGGAAGTCCGCACCGGAGAGGTGCTCGACCGGTACGTCGGTGGTCAGCGACAGCCCGTCGATGGCCCGGTTCATCGCCACGGTCAGCGCATGGGGGCCTTCGCGCAGCTCGACCAGCAGTCGTTCGACCAGGGGCAGGTACGCCCGCGCGGAACCGGTGCCCGCCGGGTTGCCCAGGCCGCCGAGGTGCACCACCGCACGTGACCCGTCGCGGCCGGGGCGGGCGGGCGGCACCCCGGTCTCGGCCACGATCCCCGAGACCGGGGTGACGTCGGGCATCCCGAGCCGGGCCAGGTTCTCGGCACTGCCGAAGAGGTCCTGGGCGTAGTAGGCGCGCACCCGGCGCAGCGGACTGTCCGGCGGCACGTCGGCCGGCTGCCACAGGAACCCGAGGCTGTCGACGTAGTGGGTCAGCGCGGCGACCTCCGGCGACGGGATCAGCTCCGGCGCCAGCACGTTGACCACCGCGTCGTATCCCGCCGGGAACTCCGGGTCGTGCTCCGGAACCGGGCCGGCCGGTCCGTCGGGGCACAGGCCCTGCGCGGCGAAGAAGTCCAGCGCGCAGCCGGACCCGAAGTAGCGCACGTCCACGCCGTGCCCGGCGGTCAGCGCCCGGCCGACGCTCCAGGCCTTGGCCGCCGGGCCGAAGCCGAACGCCGTGGCCAGCACGGCCACCCGCGCGGTCACGACGCCCCGTTCCGCGCGCTCTCGGCCAGCAGGCCCCGGTTGGCGCGGACGGCCTCGGCGACCGCGGCCAGTCCGGCCTCGGTCACGTACTTCGACGACGGCACACTGAGGATCCGCGGGGCCAGCTCCTCCGCCGTCTTCGGCCCCGGCAGCGCGGCGAGGTGCTTGCGCAGCCCCTCGTCGCGCCGGAACACCCCGAATTCGGGGAAGGTCTTCCGCCAGACCACGCGGGCCAGCACCTGCTCCGCGCGGAGCGCGGCGCAGAACCGCTGCGCGCTCATCGCGTCGCGCGCCAGCAGCAGGGTGTGCGTGGCCGCGTCCCGGTCCGGGGCCTCGCTGTCGATGACGGCCGGGGCGACGTCGGCGCCGAGCAGCTCCCGCAGCCGCGCGCGGTGGGCCCGCTGCCGGGAGATCGTGTCGTCGAGCATCCGCGCCTGGTCCATGACCAGTGCCGCCTGCAACTCGGTCATCCGCAGGTTGTCCCCGAGGACGGCGCGCTCGTCGTCCCAGTCGGGCAGCCCGCCCGCGCCGCGCACCGCGCCCAGGTCGGCCATCCGGTACACCTTCTCGACCAGGTCCGCCCGGCCGGCGACCAGGCCGCCCTCACCCGAGGACACCTGCTTGGACTGCTGGAAGCTGGTGACCGCGACGTCCCCGAGCGTGCCGGCGACGCCGTGCAGGGTGCCCGCGCCGAGCGCCTGGCTCACGTCCTCGATCAGCGGCACGCCCAGCCGGTCGCACAGGTCGCGCATCCCGCGCACCGCCACGGAGTGCCCCTGGACGTGCACCAGCATCACCGCCGCGACGGGGAACGGCGGGGCCACCAGCAGATCGGTGCTGTCCGTCAGCGGCTCGACCAGGTCCATCGGGATCGGCACCGCGCCGACGGAGGCGATCGCCATGGCGCACGCGATGAACGAGTAGGCGCTGACCAGCACGCGGTCGCCGGGACCCACGCCCAGCGCGCGCAGGGCGAGCCGCAGGCCCACGGTCCCGTTGGCGACCGCGGTCGCCGCCTCCTTACCGAAGTGCTCGGCGAAGCGGGCCTCGACGAGGCTGTTGAGGGACTCCCGTTCGGTCTCCACGTAACGGAACAGCTGCCCGTCGCGCAGGACCGACCGCAGGCAGGTCAGCGAGTCGGGTTCTTCGCGCGACAGGTCGAAGAACTGGTGCGGGTTCACGAAGGTCATGGCGTCGGCTCATCCGATCTTGACGAGGAAGGGGTCGGCCGGTCTACCGGGACCGCGGACCACCCGTTTGGCGAAGTCCTGGAACATGGGGAGCCCCGAGGGAGGCACCGGGTGCATCGGCTGCACGCCGCCGAGCGTCCGCCGCAGCCGCGGTACCTGCGCCGCCGACCCGGGCCCCACGGGGTACAGCGGCACCCGGGTCCACCCCGCGCTGCTGTCCGGCGGCCGCGGCGGCAGGCGGAAGTGCGCGGAGAGGTCGCTGTCGAGGAACGCGGCGACCGCGGCCCGCCGCGCGGCGAGCCGCCGGTCGGCGGCCGCGATCGCGGCGGGCAGGTCGTCGAGCAGCCGGACGGGCAGGCGCGCCGGAGACGAGGGCCGAGGCGATCGCCTGTCCCTTACGTCACCGTGGGAGACGGCCCCGCGCAGCACGCCGGGCGGCCCCAGCAGCGCACCACCGCCGCCCAGCGACACCGGCTTCGACGACCCGAACGACGTCACGGCGAGCGTGCCCACGGAACCCGAGATCCGCCCCCGCGCCAGGGTGCCCCAGGTCTGGGCCACGTCCTCGATCACGGTGATGCCCGGGGGCAGCGTGTCGACGATGCCGCGCACGTCGCACGGCAGGCCGTAGTGGTGCGCGGCCACGACCGCCCGGGTCCGCGCGGACAGCGCGGCCGCCACGTCGTCCGGGCTCAGCGTCAGCGCAGGGCCGACGCCCACGAACACCGGCACGGCGCCCCGGCGGACGACCGCGGCCGCGATCGAAGGGCAGCCGAGGTCGGGGACGACGACCTCGTCGCCCGCGCCGACCCCGAGCACCTCGAAGGCGACCTCGAGGGCGGCGGAGCCCGAGGCGGTGAAGACCACGTCGGGCTGGCCGAACCGGCGCGCCAGCTCCACCGCTCCCGGGTGCTCACTCGAAGGCATGGCGCAGCCCCCTTCCGCCGTCACGGGCCCGTCCGGTCCGCTCGTCCAGCGCGCGCCGGTCGCGGGCCTGCGCGGCGCCGAGTTCCGGGTCGCCGCACCAGACGTCGATCCGGGGGACCCGGTGGGTGTGCAGCAGGTCCTTGACGGTGTCGGGGCCGCCGAACAGGTCGACCACGCGCAGCCCGCGGTCGCCCCACTGCCGGACCAGGCCCTCGGTGAGCAGGTAGAGGCCGGGGGAGTAGCGCCGGTAGGACTCGTCGTAGGACCACTTGAGGCAGGTCAGCCGGTCGCCCGCGCGGGAGTCGAGCCGGAACGCGACGGGAGCGCCGCCGTCGCGCAGGAACGTGACGCCGACGACGCCGTCGCGCACCAGCCCGCCGTAGAGCGCCGCCTGGTCACCGCGCTCGCGCATGCTCTGGCCGCGCGCTGCCTTCCACGACCGGTCGTCGACGGCGAGCATGTCCCGCGCGGCGGCCTCGCCCGTCGTCCCGTGGTCCAGCACCAGCCCGTCGCGTTCGACGAGGCGGCGCTTGCGGTCCGGCTGCGAGGTGCCGCGCTCGCGGACCCGGTCCCGCAGGTCCAGGCCCTGCCGGGTCCAGTCGATCAGCGAGTTCGGCGGCCGGTCCCAGCACGCGAACTCACCGTGCCCGGACACCTCCGCGTACCGGTCGTCCACCAGCGGCAGGTACACCGGCAGGCCGGTGGCCCGCCGGACCGCCGCGACCACCGGCACCAGCCGCGCGGCGCACGGCTCCGTCGTGCCGAGAAGCGGCTCGTCGGCCCCGACGGCCGAGCACATCGCCGGACCGCGGGTGAACGCGGCGACCACGTCGTCGCCCGTCGCCACGAGGATCCGGCTCCCCGCCGCGCTCAGGGCACGCGCGTAGGCGGGCGACTGCTGCACCCGCACGCCCGTCCGCTCGTACGCGTCCTGCCAGCGCTGGACCCGGGCGGGCGAGAGGTCTTCCAACGCCGCCACTTGGATCGTTCCCGTGCGTGCGGACGCGGGGGCCGTCCGCTCCGCGCCCGTCATCCGAGCTCCGCCTCGGACCGCGCGGACCGCTGCCACCGCACCTGCGGGTACGCCGCGGCGCGGGCGCCGAACCCCGCCATGAACCGGTCGATGCCGGGGATCACGCTGCCCTCGAAATCGAAGCTCAGGGCCGAAAGCTCCGCCGCGGACCCGCTGATCGCCGCGTCGACGAGCAGGCTGGGCACCCCGCGCGTGCCGTCGCGGTCGAACCAGGAGTGCAGGAGGATCGCGGTGGCCGCCGAGCGCAGGACGAACACCTGGCCGCGGCAGACCCCGTCGCCGTCGACCGCGGAAAGGCACAGCGTCGGGTGATCCCGGTCGACCTCCAGGCCGGACCTGCGGCGTGCGGCGACGGCCTCCGCGGGCTGGCCCACGATCGCCCGCGCGAAGTCGAACCGTTCCGGCGGCACCCGCTCGACCGTGTGGCGGACGGCCGCCGCGCGGATGTGGTTGTGCACGGTCGGCAGGTAACCGGAGCGGACGGCGGCGCCGTCGGTGGTGTCGAGCACGCGGGTGTGCCGGCACAGGACGTCGGCACCCGCTTCGAGCAGCGCGGCGACCTCGCCGAACCGCGGATCCATGGGCAGCTCGACGGCGTCGGCGCGCTCCATCAGGGTGGCGGCCATCGCCATGACCACCCGGTGCCGCGCGCTCGGGTGCAGCTCCGGGTCGACCCAGGGGGAGGCGTAGGGCAGCAGACGGAACGCGCGCCGTGCGAAGACCGGGTCCTGACCGTCGAGGGGACAGACCCAGGTGCCGACGGCCTTGCCCTGCCGGGAGAGGCAGACCAGGTCGAGGGTGCTCCCGTAGAGCCGGGACGCCGCGAGGGAGTTCCACACCTGGACGGGCAGCTCGCGGGTCAGGGCGTCCAGCTCCCCGTCCTCAAGGATCCGACACCGCATGGGCCTATCCCCGGCCGCTCAGACCGACCTCGGCGGTCGCCTCCGCCGGCCGCATGGTGTCGAGCAGGGCGAAGGTCTCTTCCAAGGTGGTCGGCACCGCGCCCGCGGCGGTCGTCATCTCCCGCACCATGCCCAGCTCCGCGGCCGTGCGGTCGCGCACGACGGCCGGCGCGCCCCGGCCGTCGAGGATCGCCGCGTCGAGATCCGAGTAGTGCAGCAGGGCCCAGCTCGATCCGGTGGAGGCGGCCAGCGCCCCGCGCAGCACGTCGACGTCGAGGCCCATCGACCGGCCCGCTTCGAGCGCCTGCAGGGCCGCGTGCCGGTTGCTGTAGAGCAGCCAGTTGTTGCAGAGCTTGGCGGCCATCCCCGCCCCGGGCGCCCCGACGTGCACGACGTTGTCGGCGTAGGTCTCCAGCACCGGCCGGGAGACGGCCAGGTCGGCGTCCGTGCCGCCGACGAGCAACGACAGCGAGCCCTCGCTGATCTTTCCGTCGCGGCGGCTGAGCGCGGCGTCGACGAGCGTGTGCCCGTAGCGGTCCGCGACACGGCGCCGCAGGTCGAGCACGAGCTGCGGGGTGACCGTGGTGTGCAGCACGATGAGGGAGCCCGGCATGGCGCGGGCGCCCAGACCGTCGTCGGCGAAGAGCAGCGCCTCCAGGTCGGGCAGCCGCTTGACCACGACCAGGTGCGCCGGTGCCGTCGCGGCGACCTCGCCGACCGACCCGCCGCAACGGAACCCGGGCGAGACGATCTCCGGATCGGCGACCGGATCGTACGCGGCGAGCGCGGACCCGCGGCGCACCAGGCACCGGGCGATCTCCGCACCCATCTCACCGAGGCCATAAATGGCGATATCCGGCAATTTCTCCCCCTTGGACAGTGGCGCTCGGCGGCAAGGTCACGCGATGCGGACGGTCCTTTCGGCATTCCGCATTCACCCGCAACCGCACCAGCTGCAACCACCAGGATGGTACTCCAGGGGTGAGATTCTCCTAGCGGTTCACGCGCCGCGTCCCCGGCCTTTCCAAAAGCGCAGGAATGAACCGCCCGAATTCCTTTCCTGAGCACCACTGAGCGCAATTCCACCCTGTCCCGGGCGGCTCGGGACAGGGCACCCTGCCGGTCGTGCGCGGCGGCCTCTAACGTCGGCGCGGAGATCCGCGCCGGAAGCCCGCGCTTCGGGGCGCGAAGGAGCGTGCGAGGGAAGGGATGGTCGGGGACGTGGGCGCTAGGGCGATCTCGGTGCGGCTGTCGGGCGACGGGGCGAGGCACGCGTGGGCGGAGGCCGTCCACCACAAGGCGACCGAGGCGATCTGGCGGGAGGTCGGGCTGGACCCCGCCGGCGATCTCGCCTACTACGCGGGGGCGGAACTGAGCCGCACGGTCGACGGCGACGCGGCGTCGTGGTGGTTCGGCGACCCCGGCGGATGCTGCGGCCGCTCCGCCCACGCCTGGGCGCACTGGTTCGAGCACGTGCTGTGCGCGGGCTGGCCGCTCTTCACCCACCTGGCCGGGGAGCACGGACTCGTCCTCGAAGGCTCCCCACCGGCTTACGCCGACCTGACCGCCGGCGGAGCCCTCGTCGTCCTCCGCCGCGGCCTCTGGATCGCCGAGGAATCCGGCCTCTTCGGCGACGACGCCCACGTCCCCCTGGCCGACCTGACCCCCGGCGAACGCGCCGCGCACGCCTCCGCCCGACGCCACTGCCAGTGCACCCTGTGCGTCGACCTCCCCCCGGAAGTCCGCTGACCGGTCAGCCGGTGAGGGGGCGGCCGTCGGTGATGGGGGCGGCGGTGGCGGTGCGGAGGGTGTCGAGGTCGACGCCGGGGGCCAGGCGGCGCAGGACGAGGGCGTCGGGGGTGACGTCGAGGACGGCGAGGTCGGTGATGACGCGGTCGACGACGGCCACGCCGGTGAGGGGGAGGGTGCAGGTCTGGACGATCTTGGGGGTGCCGTCCTTGGCGACGTGGTCGGTGAGGACGACGACGCGGCGGGTACCCGCGACGAGGTCCATGGCGCCGCCCATGCCCTTGACCATCTTGCCGGGGACCGACCAGTTGGCCAGGTCGCCCGACGCGCTCACCTGGAGGGCGCCGAGGATCGCGATGTCGACGTGGCCGCCGCGGATCATCGCGAAGCTCTCGGCCGAGTCGAAGAAGGACGCGCCGGGCACCGTGGTGACGGTCTGCTTGCCCGCGTTGATCAGGTCGGCGTCCTCTTCGCCCTCGTAGGGGAAGGCGCCCATCCCGAGCAGGCCGTTCTCGCTCTGGAGCAGCACCCGCACCCCGTCGGGGAGGAAGTTCGCGACCAGCGTCGGGATGCCGATCCCGAGGTTGACGTAGTCGCCGTCGCGCAGTTCGCCCGCGGCGATGGCGGCCATCTCGTCACGTGTCCAGGCCATGTCAGATCCCCTGTCCCACGGCGGCCGGGCGGGGCCGGACCGTGCGCTGCTCGATGTCCTTGGGCCGGTCCGACGCGCGGACGACGTGGTCGACGTAGATGCCGGGCGTCATGACGTCGTCGGGGTCGAGGAATCCGGGGTCCACGATCTCTGCCTGCACGACGCAGACCCTCCCGGCCGCGGCGGCCGGCGGGTTGAAGTTCCGGGCGGTGCGGCGGTAGCGCAGGTTGCCCTCGGCGTCGGCGACGCGGGCGTGCACCAGCGAGAGGTCGGCGACGATGCCGCGCTCCAGGATGTGGACGTGCCCGTCGAACACCTCGTGCGGCTTGCCCTCCGCGACCTCGGTGCCCACGCCGGTGCGGGTGTAGAAGCCGGCGATGCCCGCCCCTCCTGCGCGCAGCCGCTCCGCGAGCGTGCCCTGGGGGCAGAACTCCACGTCGAGCTCCCCGTCCAGGTACTGCCGGGCGAACAGCTTGTTCTCCCCGACGTAGGAGGAGATCGCCTTGACGACCTGCCTGTTCTCCAGGAGCAGGCCGAGGCCCTTGCCGTCGACGCCCATGTTGTTGGACACGATCGTCAGATCCCGCACGCCTGAGTCGCGGACCGCCTCGATCAGGTCGCTCGGGATCCCCGAGAGGCCGAATCCGCCGACCGCGATGACCATTCCGTCGCGCAGGACACCGGTCAGCGCCTCGGACGCGCTGCCACGCAGCTTCGACATCCGCGCTCCCTTCAGGATGGACGCGATCCGACCGGATCACCGTCCGTTCAGTGGACGGGTCCATTTATCCCGCTGAGCTGTACTGACCGTCAATCAGCGAGCGAGATCCTCCCACCTGGCAGACGGCGCACCGGCCAGACGTCCACTCAGTGGACGCTAGGATAAGGACCGTGAAGGACGCGGGTGTCGTGCAGCGGTCGGCCGCGCTGCTGCGCGAGCTGTCCAGGCACACGGCCGAGGGCGCGACCACCACGGTCGTGGCTCGCGAGACGGGCCTGCCGCGCGCGACGGCCCACCGGCTGCTGGAGTCCCTCGCGGCGGAGGGCCTGGTCGACCGGGACGCCAGAACGGGCCACTGGCACCTGGGACCGGAGACCTACGTCCTGGGCATGGCCGCCGCGTCCCGCTACGGGATCACCCGGGAGGCCCGGCGCAGCGTGCTCCGGCTGGCGAAGGAGACCGGCGAGAGCGCCTTCTTCTCCGTCCGCCGCGGCGATGAGACCGTCGTCCTGCTCCGGGAGGACGGAGACTTCCCCATCCGCTCCTACGTCCTCTACGAAGGCGCCCGCTTCCCCCTCGGCGTCGTCTCCGCCGGCCTCGCCCTCCTCGCGTACCTGCCCGACCGCGAGATCGACGACTACCTGGCCAGAGCCGACCTGGCCGTGCGCTGGGGCCCCGGACACGCGGAGCCCGCGGTGCGCGAACGGCTGGCCGCCACTCGCGAGCACGGCTGGTCCGTCAACCCCGGCCTCGTCGTCGAAGGCTCCTGGGGCATGGCCGCCGCGGTCTTCTCCGCCGCCGGAACCCCCGAATACGCCCTCACCATCACCGGCATCGAACCCCGCTTCCGCCCCGACCGCCTCCCCTCCCTGGGCCGCCTCCTCCTCGAGGAATCCCACCGCCTCACCCGCCTCGATCCCTGACCGCGGCCCGCCCGCTCAGCCGTAGGCCCCGGCGAGCGTCCGTACGGTCTCGGCCATCGCCGCGCGCAGTTCGGGCGGGGCGACCACCACGACGTCCGCGCCCAGCCGCAGCAGTTCCCCGCAGGCGTGCCCGACGCCCTCGGTCGGGATGACCGCCTCGACCCACCCGTCCTCGCCGACGGCGGTCGCGGTGGCCTCCACGGCCCTGACGACCTCCGGCGGCAGGTTGTCCGGCAGCCTCCGGAGCCCGGCCGGGGACAGCCGGACGGTGGCCGTGCCGGTGAAGCGGCGGCCCTGGAAATCGGCGAGGTAGGCGGCCCAGTGCACACGGAGGTCGAAGTCCCGTGGTCGGTCGAACCGGTCGCCCGTCGGCGTCGCGGCGAGCACCTGGCCCACCCGGTAGGTCGCGGCCCCGTCTCGCGTGGCGGCCACGAGGTACCAGACACCCGACTTGAGCACCAGCCCGTAGGGGCGAAGGCGGCGTCGCACCTCCTGCGGCGTACGCCACCTGCGGTAGCGCACGTCCACCACGGTTCGGTCGAGCACCGCCGCGACGAGCACGGGCAGGAACGGGGTCTCCTCGGGCTCCCGGTACCAGCCGGGCGCGTCGAGGTGGAACACTTCGGCGGTCCGCGCCGCGGCCGCGCGGGGGCCCGCCGGGAGCGCGGTGAGCAGCTTCAGCCGGGCCGCCGTGGCCTCCTCGGCCAGGCCCACGTCGGCCGCGGCGCCGGGCAGCCCGGCGAAGAACAACGCCCGCGCCTCATCCTCGCTCAGCCCCGTCAGGCGGGTGCGGTAGCCGTCGACCAGCCGGTGGCCGCCGCCCCTGCCGGGCTCCGCGTAGACGGGGAACCCCGCCTCCTGGAGCCGTGCGAAGTCGCGGTAGGCGGTCCGCACGGAGACGCCGAGGTCGGCGGCGGCCGTCCGGGCGGAGACGCGGCCGCGTGTCTGGAGCAGGAGGAGCAGCGACAGAAGACGACCGGTGGACATGGACCGATTCTCCCGACGAACCCTGACAGATCCTGGCACGCCGCGCTCGTACCGTCGGTCCCCGTCCTCGATCGAAGACCGTGAAGGAGACCGCCATGACCGCGCGAGCGCCCGCCGCCGTACCCGTCGCACCCGCCGTGATCGAACTGCGCCGCTACACCCTGCGCCCAGGACGGCGCGACGAACTCGTCGACCTGTTCGACCGGGAGTTCGTGGAGACCCAGGAGGCCGCCGGGATGAGCGTGCTCGGCCAGTTCCGCGACCTCGGCGACCCCGACCGGTTCGTCTGGCTGCGCGGCTTCCCTGACATGGAGGCGCGGCGCGACTCGCTGACCGCCTTCTACGGCGGTCCCGTCTGGGCCGAACACGGCCCCCGGGCGAACGCCACGATGCTCGACTCCGACGACGTGCTGCTCCTGCGCCCCGTGTCCGGGGGTTTCGGAGTCTCCTCCGCGGTGCGGCCTCCGGCCGGGGCCGCGCCGCCGGACGGGTTCGTCGCCATCGTCGTCTGGTCGTTCCCCGTCCAGGAGTCCGAGGGAGCCGCGGCGATCCGGGACCGCCTCGTACCCTTGCTCGGCGAGACCGGGCCCGCGCCCATCGCCGTGCTCGTCACCGAGCACGCGCCCAACACCTTCCCACGGCTGCCCGTGCGGAGCGGTGAGAACGTCGTCGCGGTCCTCGCCTCCTACCCGGGCGAGGCCGCCGCGCGCGCCCACCTCGCCGCGGTGCGGGCGCACCCCGTCGTCAAGGAGGAGGCCACGGCCGGTATCGCGGGAGCGAGGGTGGAGGTGCTCCGGCTGGCCCCCACCGGCCGCTCCCTGGTCCGCTGAACCGCCTGGAACGTCGGCGCGCCCGCCCGGCCGTCCGCGGGGCGCCCGGCGCGGGCCGTCATCACGACCTGAGACCCACGGGTCCCCGACCGGACTGTCGGCCGTTCGGGCTACCGTGCTGTCCATGTCCCAGCGCCACTTCGACCGCGCCCTGTCACGCCTCCGCGACCCGGACCCGGCCGCCCGCCGGTCGGGCTTCGACTTCATCCTCGAACACGCCGACTCCTACGCCGCCCCGCTGGCCGAGGCCTTCACCGCGGAGACCTCCCCGGAACTCCGCCGACTCCTCCTCGAGCTCATCGCGGAGGCCCGCTCTCCCACGACCCTCGACCTCCTCGCCGCCCATCTCGCAGACTCCGACCCCCTGATCCGCGTCTGGTCCGCCCGGGGCCTGGAAGCCCTGGACACCCCCGACGCCCGCCGAGCCCTCGCGACCGCCCCGGCGGACCTCCCCTGAGACGCGCCCGCGGAGGGCCCGGAAACCGGTGATCCACCGCGGCGTCGTACGGTGTATGGATGACTTCTGGTCGGATCGTCTCGTTCGCCCGTGATGGGCTGGTCTTTGACGTCGTCGACGAAGGGCCCGCGGACGGGGAGGTCGTCGTCCTGCTGCACGGTTTTCCGCAGACGTCCGGGTCGTGGAGGATCCTGGCCCCCCACCTGCACGCGGCCGGGTACCGGACCCTGGCGCCGGACCAGCGCGGGTACTCGCCGCGGGCGCGGCCGCGCGGACGCTTCGCCTACCGGATATCGGCGCTCGTCGAGGACGTCGTCGCCCTCATCGAGGCGGCTGGAGGAGGCCGGGTGCACGTCGTCGGCCACGACTGGGGCGCCGCGGTCGCCTGGTCGCTGGCCGCGGCACGACCCGACCTCGTCGCGACGGTGACCGCGCTCTCGGTCCCGCACCCCATCGCCTTCGTCCGCGCGCTGTTCACCAGCCGCCAGTTCTTCCTGTCCTGGTACATGTTCTTCTTCCAGCTGCCCTGGCTGCCCGAGCGCGTCCTGCGCGGCCTCGCCGCGTCCGAGGCCGTCCGGTCACGACTGGCCAAGGGCATGAACCTCCGCGACGTCGACCATCTCCGCGACCCGGCGAACACCACCCCCGCCGTCAACTGGTACCGCGGCATGCCCTTCAACGGCCCCTCCCGCCTCACCAGAAGCACCATCACCGTCCCCACCCTCTACATCCACAGCGACCGCGACCCCGCCCTCGGCGCCAAGGCCGCCGCCCTCACCCGCCGCCACGTGGCGGCCCCGTACGCCTTCCACACCCTCGAAGGCGTCAACCACTGGATCCCCGAAGAGGCGGCCCCCCAGGTCGCCGCCCTCCTCCTGCCGCACCTCGCCCGGTAACGAAGCCTCCGTCGCCGACGGGTTACAGTGCCGGTCATGCCTGCTGAGTTGCATGCGAACGCGGTCGTGGCCGACGCGCACAACGACCTGCTGATGGCGGTAGTGGCCCGTCCGCCCGCACGGTGGGCGTCGTTCTTCCGGGAGCGGTGGCTGCCGCAGCTCCGCGCGGGCGGAGTCGACCTGCAGGTGCTGCCGGTGTTCATCGACGACGGGTTCAGGCCCGAGGGGGCGCTGCGCGAGACGCTCCGGATGATCGAGTGCGCGCACGTGATCGCCGAGGGGAACGCCGAGGATGTCCGGCTCTGCCTCGACGGGCCGCAGATCGACGCGGCGCTGACCGAGGGGAAGATCGCGCTGGTCCTGGCGCTGGAGAGCATGCCGGGGCTCGACGCGAACGTCGAACTCCTGCCGACCCTGCACCGGCTCGGCGTCCGGATCGCCTCGCTGGCGCACTGGGGACGCACCCCGCTCGCCGACGGCAGCGGCGAGGACGCGACCGCGAGCCGGCTGACCGCCGCGGGCGTCGCGGCGGTGGCCGAGATGGAGCGGCTCGGCGTTCTGCTGGACATCTCCCACCTGGGTGCGAGCGGGGTGGCGCACGTCCTGGAGCTCGCGTCCAGGCCGGTGCTCGCCACCCACTCCAGCGCCCGCGCGTTGCGCGACCACCACCGCAATCTGACCGATGACCAGATCCGGGGCGTCGCGGCCACCGGCGGCGTGGTCTGCGTGAACTTCCTGCCGGGCTTCCTCGCCGCCGATCCGGCCGACTACACCGTCGCCCGGCTGGCCGACCACATCGAGCACGTCGCATCGGTGGCGGGCGTCGACCACGTCGGCCTCGGCCCCGACTTCGTCCACGAGGTCTTCACCGACCTCACCCCGCCCTGCTGCGAGGATCCCGCGGCCACCGTCGACTTCGACGTCATGGCCACCCTCCCCGGCCTCGCCGGACCCTCGGGCCTGCCCCTGCTCACCGCCGAACTCCTCGCCCGCAAGCTGCCCGAGCCCGACATCCACAAGATCCTCGGCGGCAACCTCCACCGCCTGCTCACCACCTACCTGACCTGACCTGACCCGCCCGCTGAGGCCGCCGGTCTCAGCGCCAGTGGGCGGAGTCGGTGAGGAAGTGGTGGAGGCGGGCCATGGCTTGTTCGGCGTCGGTGAGCTGGTCGGGCGTCGGGATGACGGTGCCGTAGTCGTGGCCGGCCACTTCGGGCAGGGACCGCCACGACAGGATGGGGTTGAGCGCCAGGATGACCTGGCTGAGACACCAGGCGAGGGGCCCATGGCACGAGGCGACGCAGATCGCGGCGGCGGCCAGCCCCTCCCGCAGATCCTCCAACCGCTCCCGCACCCCCGCCACCTCGGCCGACGGCCGACCGAACGACCCGAGCGTCACCCGGAGCTCCTCCGCACGAGCCCGCTCGGTCCTGGACATACGCCAGTGCCCCGCCGCCAGATCCCGCAACGCCTCATCGATGACGCCTTCGACCGCGCCGTCCATGCCCATAGAAGGACCGTACTGATCAACCCGCCCCCGAGTAGAGCCTTTGGTCCCGACCGAGCCTTCCGGCACGAACGGGTGAGCTCGGCACCGACACCGCCTACGGTGTTTCCGCAGCCTGGAGCCGGTCCGTACCTCTGCGGCTTCGTCGAACACAGAGCCCACCTGCCCAATGCCGACCCCGACACCCCAGCAAGACGTCCTTCCGATGCTGTACATCAGAGCGCTCCAGTAACGGGGCCGACTATGGGCAGATCGTCAAAGTCGCGGCAGAGGTGCGGAATCCGTCCGTAGTTTGGGTTCGTGGACTCGACCGTTGTACTGAATCTCGCCGCGCTGTCGATCTCCCTGACGGCGCTCGTCATCTCGATCCGCCTGGGTCTCCGGCAGATCCGGGTGGCCAGTGGAGGGCTGCATCTGCCCGTGGTGCTGGAGACCTTTGACTACTCACGCAGTACCGCGTGGTTCGAGGCGCAGGAATATGTGCTGACCACGCTGGCGCACGAACACCACGCCGAAACCGGCTGGCGCGGCCTGCCTGAAGAGGCGCGCACCCACGTGAACATCATCGGGTTGTTCTATGACGACCTGGGAAAGCTGGTGGCGCACGGGGTGATCGACCAGAGTTTGGTGATCGGCTCTTACGGCATGAACATTGTGCGCCTATGGGATTCTTTGGCTCCCTTCGTCTATACGGAGCGGCGTGAGCACGTACCGCAGTTCTGGATGTACTTCGAAGATCTCGCGGCACGGACGGCCGCTCTGCCTCCGGAGACCGTTTACGCGGAACTGCAGATGCGATCACGGCCACCCCGACTGGACTGAGCGCATCGACGACCTATGACGTGGCCGCGCATGTGGTGAGCCGGTCGGCCGGGTCGTGGCGCAGGGCCTCGTCGCGGTCATCGGCGTGGAGCGTGCACTGTGTCCGGATATGTCGGCTGTTGGTCTTCGGGTGGGGGGTGTGGGATGGTCCCGGGCATGATCGAGGGGAACAGGCCGGGTGGCGAGGGTGGGCGGCCCGATGATCGGGTGGCGTCCGGGTTGCGCTTCGGCACGGAACTCGTCGCTTGGGTCGGCACGCCTTGGGCGCTGGCCGGCCACTCGTGGTGGGCGGCGGTGGTGTCGGTGGTGGTGTTGATCGGGCTGCCGACGGTCTTCGCGACGCCGGGGGACAAGACGCAGGTGATCGTCGCGGTGCCCGGGTGGGTGACCGTTCTGCTGGTGCTGCTCCAGCTGGTCGCCGCGGTGGTCTCGTCCTGGGTGGTCTGGCCCGGCTGGGTGGCGGCGGGGGTGGCGGTGCTCGCGGTCGCGGCGCTGTGCGCCGAGCTGTCGCGCTGGCGGTGGCTGCTCGCCCGCCGGTGAGGCGTCAGGTGAGGCCCACGGCGGCTCCCATCGGATTCTGAGGTTTCTCAGGTATTCCTTGGGGCGTGAGTGAGACGACGCGGATTCTCGTGGTGGACGACGAGCCGAGCATCAGGGAGCTGCTGGTGCAGACGCTCCGGCTGGTCGGATTCGAGGTGTCGGCGGCCGGATCGGGGCGCGAGGCCGTCGACGTCGCGGCGAGGACGGCCCCGGCGCTGGTGGTCCTCGACGTCATGCTGCCGGACCTCGACGGGTTCGAGACCGCGCGGAGGCTGCGGGGGTCGGGCCGGGACGTGCCGATCGTCTTCCTCACCGCCCGGGACGCGGTCGAGGACCGCATCACCGGGCTGACCGCCGGCGGGGACGACTACGTCACCAAGCCGTTCTCCCTGGAAGAACTCGTGCTGCGGATCAAGGCGGTCCTCAGGCGGGTCTCCGGCGGCGGCGTGGCCGGGGAGCGGCTGCGGTGCGGCGACCTCGTCCTCGATGAGGACTCGCACGAGGCATGGCGCGGCGACCGTCCGATCGAGCTGTCGCCGACCGAGTTCAAACTGCTGCGGTACCTGATGGAGAACGCCGGACGGGTGGTCAGCAAGGGGCAGATCCTCGACCGGGTCTGGAAGTACGACTTCTCCGGGGACAGCCGGATCGTCGAGACCTACGTCTACTACCTGCGCAAGAAGATCGACCTCACCGGCCCGCCGCTGATCCACACGGTGCGCGGCGTGGGCTACCGCCTCAGGGAGGCGCGATGAGGCCGCGGGGTCCCGGCCGCTGGTCGCTGCGCTCCCGGCTCGCGCTGACGGCCGCCGTCCTGACCGCGTGCGGGCTGCTCGCGGCCAACGGGGCCGGGCTGTTCCTGCTGCGCTCCCATCTCATCGCCCAGGTCGACGAGCGGCTCGGCACGATGACGTCGAGCGTCACCAGCGTCACGCCGCAGCAGATCGAGCGGTTGCGCGAGATCCTGGTGGAGCTCGCGCCCGTCCGGCTCAGCGCAGGCGCCCTCGATCCGCAGGAGTTCCAGCTCTACTTCCTGGCCGAGGAAGGAGCCAGGAGGATCCTCCCGCCGGACGACGCCGAGGCCGGGCCCGACCTTCCGGGGCGGACCGCGCTGGCAGGACGAGCGGGAGACGGTCCGTTCACCGTCTCGGGCACCTCGGGCGGATCCTGGCGGGTCGAGGTGATGACGCTGCCCGGCGGTTTCCTGGCGCTCGGCGCGTCGTCGCTGGCGGAGGCCGACACCACGTTCCAGCGGATGCTGCTGATCAATCTCGTGGTCATGGTCGGGGTGCTCGGCGCGCTGGGCCTGGTCGCCCGGCTGGTCGTCGGGGTGGGGCTGCGGCCGCTGTCCCGGATGGAGGCCGTCGCGGCGCAGATCGCCGCGGGCGACTACGCGCGCCGGGTCGCCGACGCCGATCCGCACAGTGAGCCGGGCCGGCTCGGCCGCGCGATCAACACGATGCTCGACCGGGTCGAGAGCGAGATCGGCGCGCGCAAGGCGTCCGAGGAGTCGATGCGCCGGTTCCTCGCGGACGCCTCGCACGAGCTGCGCACGCCCCTGACGTCCATCCGGGGCTTCGCCGAACTCGCCCGGTGGGGCGGATCTGCGGACGCGGCGCTGGCGAAGGTGGAGGCGGAGGCCGCCCGGATGGGCGTCCTGGTGGACGATCTGCTGCTCCTGGCCAGGATGGACGAGCGGCGCAGGCTCGAACTGGCACCGGTCGACCTGCTCGCGCTGGCCGCGGAGCTCGTCCGTGATGTGCATATGCGGCATCCGTCCCGGAAGGTACGGCTCGCCGGACTCGACCAGGACCGCGCGTATTTCGAACCCGTCCTTGTCCGGGGGGACGAGCTGCGGCTCCGGCAGATCGTCGGGAACCTCCTCGACAACGCGGTGCGGCACACGCCCGAGGACGCCTCGGTCACCGTCCGGGTGGGGTCGGCGCGGCCGGGCCGGGCGGTCGTCGAGGTGGCCGACACCGGGCCGGGGGTCGCGCCGGCCGACGCGCCGCACATCTTCGAGCGGTTCTACCGGGCGGACCGGGCGCGATCGGCCGACGGCGGGACGGGGCTGGGGCTGGCGATCGCGTCGGTCCTCACACAGGCGCACGAGGGGCGGCTTGAGCTCGGGGAGACGCCGGGCGGCGGCGCCACCTTCCGGCTGCTGCTGCCGATTCCCAGCGGGCTCTGACCTTCGTCTGACGGTCCGCTGAACCTCCTTCACCAGGATTCCCCTTCGACGAAGGGAATCCCTGTGCGAAGAACGATGACCGCGGTGTGCGTGCTGGCGCTCGGCCTGCTGACGGGCTGCGGCGGCGGTGACGGAGGCTCGAAGGTCGCGACCCTGTCCACGGACGGGCCCTCGGGAGCGACGGCCTCCGCCGCGCCGGGCGACGCGGACCAGGCGAGGGCGTTCACCCAGTGCCTGCGGGACAACGGGATCCAGATCGACGACCCCGACCCGAAGACCGGGCGGCTCGACCGAGACTCACTCGGCGGCGTGGACGAGGCGAAGGCGGGGAAGGCGCTGGAGGCGTGCCGCGACCTGATGCCGCAGCAGAACGAGGCGCTGGCCGCCCTTCAGAACCCGGACGCCGAGACCAAGGCGAAGATGGTGGATTTCGCCCAGTGCATGCGGGACGCGGGGCATGACTTCCCCGACCCGGGCCCCGACGGCTTCGATTTCACCGAGCTCGCCGGCGGCGGAACCGACGAGGGGCTCAGGGACGACGCCCTCGCCTGCCTGAAGGAGCACCCCTTCGCCGACCTCGGAGGCCTCGGATGACCCTCCTGAGCGAGGACCCGAAAGCCGGGGAGACGGAGCGACCCACGGTGCCGTCGAGCCCCCGACCGCGTCGAAGGGTTCGCGTCCTCGTCCTCTCCGCCGGGGGCCTCGTCGCGGTGGGCGCGGTGGCCTGGGCGGCGATCGGCTTCGACGCGGGTGCCGACCCGGGTCCGGAGGCCCCGTCCGGGCCTCCCGCGACCGCGAAGATCGAACAGCGCACCCTGACCGAGACCGAGACGGTCTCCGGCGCGCTCGGCTACGGGGACGTCCACACCGCCTCCGTCGCCGCGGGCCAGGCCGGCGTCACCGGGACGATCACGTGGATCCCCGCGGAGGGCGACATCGTGAAGCGCGGCGGGACCGTCTACGGCGTGGACGGTCGCAAGGTACCGCTCCTGTTCGGGACCACGCCCGTCTACCGGACGCTCTCCTCCGGCGTCGAGGGCAAGGACGTGAAGATGCTGGAGCGCAATCTCGCGGCGCTCGGCTACGCCGGGTTCACCGTCGACGCGGAGTTCACCTCCGCCACGTCCGACGCCGTCTCCCACTGGCAGGAGGACCTCGGCCTTGACGAGACCGGCGTCCTCGCCAAGGGCGACGCGGTCGTGGCCCCGGGCGCCGTCCGCGTCGCCCAGGTCCACCTCGGCGTCGGCGACGCCGCGACCGGCCCCGTGGTCGGCTGGACGGACACCGCCCGCCTCGTCACGGTCGACCTCGAACCGCGGTTCGAGGATCTGGTCTCCCGGGGCACGAAGGCCACCGTCGAGCTGCCGAACGGGGACCGGGTCGACGCCACCGTCACGTCGGTCGGCACCACCGCGACCGCGGCCGCCCCGGGTGGCGCGGGCGCCGCCGCGCCCGCCGCCGAGGACGCCACGGTCGCGGTCGAGCTGGCGGTCGGGGACCAGAAGGGGCTGGGCCGATACCAGGCCTCGCCGGTCGACGTGACGTTCACCTCCGCGGAGCACAAGGACGTCCTGGCCGTCCCGGTCACCGCGCTCGTCGCGCTCCGCGAGGGCGGCTACGCGGTCGAGGCGGTCGGCGAGGACGGCACGACGGGCTATGTGTGGGTCGAGACCGGGGCGTTCGCGAACGGCCTGGTCGAGATCCGCGGTGAAGGTCTCGCCGCCGGCATGACCGTGGGGGTGCCGAAGTGATCAGCCCCCCTCCGGTCGTGGAGCTCGCCGGGGTCTCCAAGAGGTACGGCGACCTGTTCGCGCTGCGCGACGCCGATCTGACGATCGCGCGAGGCGAGCTGCTCGCGGTCGTCGGGCCCTCGGGCTCGGGCAAGTCGACCCTGCTCAACATCATCGGCACGCTGAGCCGCCCCACGTCCGGGTCGGTGCGGATCGACGGCTGGGACGTGGCCGACCTCGGCGACCGCGAGCTGTCGGCGCTGCGCGGCGGCACGATCGGGTTCGTCTTCCAGCAGTTCCACCTCGCGGCCGGGATCCCGGCGCTCGACAATGTCGCCGACGGCCTGCTCTACCGTGGCGTGGCCCGCGCCGAACGGCTGCGGCTCGCCGAACGGGCGCTGCGCAGGGTCGGGCTCGGCGGCAGGCTCGGCCACCGGCCGCACGAGCTGTCCGGCGGGGAGAAGCAGCGGGTGGCGATCGCCCGCGCCGTCCTCGGCGATCCGCCGCTGCTGCTCGCCGACGAGCCGACCGGCGCGCTCGACTCGCGTTCCGGCCGGATCGTCATGGACGTGCTGCACGACCTGAACGCCGCGGGCACCACCATCGTCATCATCACCCACGACACCGACATCGCCGCGTCGCTGCCCCGCGCCGTCCGGATGAGGGACGGCCGGATCGCTGAGGACACCCCGGCGGCCGTCAGATGACCGCGGTCGTGCGCGACCGGCCCAGGCCCCGTCCGGCGCGGCTCGCCCCCGCCGACGTGTTCGGGCTCGGCGTCTCCGGGCTGCGGTCCCGGCCGCTGCGGGTCGTCCTGTCGGCACTGGGCATCGCCATCGGCATCGCCGCGATGGTCTGCGTGGTGGGCATCTCGACGTCGAGCCGGGAGGAGCTCAACCGGCGGCTGGCGACGCTCGGCACCAACCTGCTGACCGTCGAGACCGGCCAGTCGTTCGGCGGCGACGCGCGGCTGCCCGCCGAGTCGGTGGCGATGATCGGCGCGATCGGGCCCGTGGAGTCGGTCTCCGCGATCGGCGAGACGGACGCCAAGGTCTACCGCAACGACAGGATCGGGGCCGAGCACACCGGAGGGATCGGGGTCTACGCGGCGCGCACCGACCTGCCGGCGACGGTCGGCGCCGAGGTGGTGGCCGGTCGCTGGCTCGACGAGGCGTCCGCCGGATACCCGGTGACGGTCCTCGGCCCGGAGGCGGCCGCCGTGCTCGGCGTGCACTCCGTCGGCGTCGACGTCCAGGTCTGGCTCGGCGGCCGCTGGTTCACCGTCGCCGGCATCCTCGCGCCCAACGAGCTCGCCCCCGAGCTGGACACCGCGGCCCTGGTCGGCTGGCCAGAGGCCGCCGCGCAGCTCGGCTTCGACGGCCGCCCCACGACGATCTACACCCGGGCGGAGAAGGAGGCGGTGGCCGACGTCCAGGCGGTCCTCGGCGCCACCGCGAACCCCGAGGAGCCGAGCGCGGTCACGGTCTCCCGCCCGTCGGACGCGCTGGCCGCGGGCCGGGCGGCGGACGAGACGCTCGGGGCGCTGCTGCTCGCGCTGGGCGCGGTGTCCCTGCTGGTCGGCGGCGTCGGCGTGGCCAACACCATGGTCATCTCCGTCCTGGAACGCCGGGCGGAGATCGGCCTGCGGCGCTCCCTGGGCGCGACGCGGCCCCAGATCCGCGTCCAGTTCCTCGTCGAATCCCAGCTCCTGTCCCTGCTGGGAGGCGTCGCCGGCGTCCTGATCGGGGTGGTGGTCACCTTCGGATACGCCACGGCCCAGGGGTGGCCCGGCGTCGTCCCCGCCTGGGCCGTGCTCGCCGCGGTCGCCTCGACCCTCGGCATCGGCGCCATCGCCGGTCTCTACCCCGCCATCCGCGCCTCCCGCCTTCCCCCGACGGAGGCCCTCTCCTCGGCCTGACCCGCCCGGCCCGCGGACGGTCCGCGCCGGATGGCACGTGCCCGAACGTTCCTCCCGACCCGCACACCCCCTTGGCCGGACGGCCACCTCGGCCTGTGCGGAGTGCCCCCGCGACCGGCTCGTTCGGTCCAGGGGGCACTTCCGTTCCTCCGATGGGGCCCGGCCCGGCCATCGGGGTGCGTCCGGCCGGCAGGCTCGGGTCGGTGGGCGGGGCCGAAGACGGATCTGACGCTCGGAGACGGTGGGCCGCGGTCGGCACCTGGTCGGTGAGGCAGGGGCGTCGGGCGAGCCGATGCCGTGCTCGCCGGAGAGATCCGGGGCCGCATGAGGGAGGTCGGCGAACTCGGCGGGGGCCCGGCCGCAGTCCCCGCGCACGTGGTGCCGTGCCGGGCCGCTCCTGGTGGGCCGCCCACGAAGGCCCCGGGGACGGCCGCTCGGGTCAGGGGGCGGGGGCCAGGTCGGGGGAGCGGCCGGCCAGGGCGGCGTAGGGGCCGCCCGCGGTGACGAGGTCGGCGTGGGTGCCCTGGTCGATGACCCGGCCGTGGCCGAGGACGATGATCTGGTCGGCGTCGCGGATGGTGGAGAGGCGGTGCGCGATGGTGATGGTGGTGCGGCCCCGGGAGAGGGCGTCGAGCGCGTGCTGGAGCTCGCGTTCCGTGGTGTTGTCGAGGGCGCTGGTCGCCTCGTCGAGGACGAGCACGGGCGGGTCGCGCAGGAGGGTGCGGGCGATGGCCAGGCGCTGCTTCTCGCCGCCGGAGAAGCGGTAGCCGCGCTCGCCGACGAGGGTGGCGTAGCCGTCGGGGAGGGACATGATGTGGTCGTGGATGCGGGCGGCGCGGGCCGCGCGCTCCAGCTCGGCGTCGGTGGCGTCGGGCTTGGCGAAGCGGAGGTTGTCGGCGATGGAGGCGTGGAAGAGGTAGGTCTCCTGGGAGACGACCCCGACGGCGGCGGCGAGGGTCTCGGCGGACAGGTCGCGGACGTCGACGCCGTCGATCGTCACGGTCCCCGAGGTGGCGTCGTAGAGCCGGGGGATCAGGTAGCCGAGGGTGGTCTTGCCGGAGCCGGTGTGCCCGACGACGGCGAGGCTGCCGCCCGCGGGGACGGTGACGGTCACGTCGTCCAGGGCCTTGCGGTCGGGGGTGTAGGCGAAGCCGACGTGGTCCAGGCGCACCTCGCCGCGCACCTCGGGCAGCGCGACGGGGTCGGCGGGCTCGACGACGTCGGGCCGCAGGTCGAGGTATTCGAAGATGCGGCGGAACAGGGCGGTCGAGGTCTGCAGGTCCACGCCCGTGGACAGCAGCATCATCAGCGGCCGGAAGAGGTTGCCCTGAAGGCTGGTGAACGCGACGAGCGTGCCGATCGACACCAGCGGGCTGCCGTGCGCGGACGCGAAGCCGGCCACCCAGTAGAGGATCGCCGGGATGGTCGACATGACCAGCTGGATGTTGGAGATGCGCCAGCGGCCCGACGTGTCCGCGCGGATCTCCAGGTCGGCGAGCTTCTCGGACTGGGCGGCGAACGCCTCGGTCAGCGAGGTCGAGCGGCCCATGGTGCGGCCGAGCAGGATGCCGCTGACCGACAGGGACTCCTCGACCGTCGAGGACATCCGGGCGAGGTGCTTCTGGCGTTCGGTGGTGATCTTCTTGCGCTGCCCGCCGACCTGCTTGCTGATCAGCACGAACAGCGGCAGCATCACCAGGGACACCAGGGTGAGCCGCCAGTCGAGGGCGATCATGGCGACGAGGGTCGCGGTGACCGTCGTCAGGTTGGAGACGAGCTGGTTGGCGGTCGAGGTGACCGTCGACTGCATGCCGCCGATGTCGTTGGCGATGCGCGACTGGACCTCGCCGGTGCGCGTCCGGGTGAAGAACGCCAGCGACATGCGCTGCATGTGCGCGTAGACGGACGTGCGCAGGTCGTGCATGATCCGCTGGCCGACGCGGGTCGAGAGATAGGTCTGCAGGACCGTGAACACGTTGGTGACCACCGCGACGGCGATCATGCCGAGCGCGAGCAGGCTCAGCAGCCCGACCCGGCCCTGAGGGAGCGCGGTGTCGAGGATCTCGCGCAGCAGGAAGGCCGAGGCCACGGACACCAGTGAGGACAGCACCACGAAAAGGGTGATGACCAGCAGTGGGCCGCGGTAGGGCGTGAACAGGCGCAGGATCCGAGGGATGTCGGTGCCCCGGGAGGTCTCCTGAGCGGGTTTCTGGACGGTGTGGGGTTTCCGGAAGGTCATCGTCGCCTCCTTGATGAGTTCAGCTCTTAGTGAGGTTACCTCATATTCTTCGGAGCGAACAATGAGATAGACTCTGACCATGGACTCAGCCCAGTTGGCCGACCTCCTGATGCAGGCGGCGCACCGCATCAGGCGCGGGGAGAAGCAGGCGATGGCCCCGCTCGGGCTCACCCCCGCCCAGGCCAGGGCGCTGCGCGTCATCCTCAACGCACCCGAGCCGCCCCGGATGGCGGCCCTCGCCGACGCCCTGCGGATCGTCCCCCGCTCGGTCACCAGCGTCATCGACGCCCTGGAGCGGGAGGACCTCGTCACCCGGGCCCCCGATCCGGGCAACCGCCGCGCCATCCTCCTGCACCCCACCGCGAAGGCCCGGGGCGTGGGCGCCCGGATGCGCGAGGCCCGCCGCATCACCGCCGAGTCCCTCTTCGCCGCCCTCTCCGAGACCCAGCGCGCCGAACTCGGCACCCTGCTCACCGCCCTGACCGCCGACCGCTGAACGCACCGGCGATACGGTCGCGGCCGCTTCGGCGACGCGGTCTCGGCCACCGACGCCGGTGCCTGCGAAGGCCCCGGCCTCCGACTCCCGCCGCCGTGACATGCCCAGGGCCCGCCGCGCTTCCGCGCGGCGGGCCCTGGGCGGTGCGGGGTCAGAGGCGGGTGATGACGGGTTCGCGGGCGAAGGACCGGACGGCGAGCCGGAACACGGCGAGGTCGACGAGCAGGACCGCGGCCGAGGCGGCGAGCGCGATCCGCACGTCGAACAGCGGCAGTCCCGTCGCCTGCCCGAGGACGAGGGCGAGCACCGGCAGGACGACGGGCACCGACGCGCCCTGGGCGCCCTGCACGGTGGTGGAGCGGCCGGAGACCGCGACGATGACGCTCGCGGCGAGGAAGCCGATGAGCGGCGCCGGCAGCAGGACGAGGACGCACCGCCAGGTCGGGAAGAAGAGGCCGTCGAAGAGCAGGCCCGCGAGCACGTGGACGAGCACCGTGCAGACGAGGAACGACACCCAGGTCGGGGGATCCCGACCTGTCCGGCGCGCCGTCGATTGAGGCCGTCTCGGCGGCTACCGGGCCTCCTCCTGGAGATAGACCGGCTTCTCCTGGATGGTCCGTTCGGCGACGGAGCCGGGGCGCAGCCGGTCGCGGAGGGTGTACCAGAGGTCGTCGGGGTGGTATCCGCTGGCGAGATCGGGGCTGGCGATGCCCGTGAAGGGGGAGGGCGCGGCGGGCTCCCAGCGTTCGTAGCCACCGCTGACGACCAGGCGGTGGGCTATGCGCCACCGACCGTCACGGCGCTCGAAGCGGTCGAGGAAGCGGAGCGAGCGCAGGTAGTCGTGGCGCACGCCGTTCTGGTTCACCGGGTTGAGGCTCAGAGCGGACGAGTCCGCGAAGGCGATGTCGCCTTCGAGCTCGACGTAGGTGGAGGGCACCATCAGGCCCTTCGACGTGATGGGCGCCGCGGCCCACGCCTGGACGACGAAGTCGAGGAATCCCGCGAGGTCGCCGTTGATGCGGTACGGCTCCATCTCGTAGTGCTCGTAGATCCCGTCGGGATGGAAGACCGTCGAGAGCAGCTCGCGGTCATGCCGTTCCTGGGCGCGCGCGTAGCGCAGCACCACCTCGCGGATGTCGTGCTCGTCGACGAGCTCGCGCAGGCGGGTCTCAAGGTCGCCGGACATGGGGTCCTCCTCAGCTCGGCGGCGGGCGACGGCGTCGGCCGTCACTCGCCGATCCGGTCGTTGTACTGGGCGTCGAAGTGGTCGGCCACGGCGACGCCGGACTTGACCCGGCCGGTGGTCGCCAGGGCGTCATAGGTGTCCTGGAGCCCCTGGGTCACCGAGGCGTCGAGCGGGACGGGCTGGATCGGGTCGGCGAACGACAGCCTGAGCTGCTCGGCGGGGACCTGGGTGGCCTTCGACAGCTGCGCCAGGAGCTCGTCGGTGTGCGCGTTGGTGTACGTCAGGGACTTCTTGAACCTGGTGATGTAGTCGAGCGCGGCCTCGACCTTCTTCGGGTCCTCGCGCGCCTTGTCGGACAGGACCCAGTAGTTCTGGGCGTTCCACAGGCCGTCCTCGCCGGTGACCAGCCAGCGGGCCTTGCCCTCCGCCACCAGCGAGCCGCCGGGCGGGGTGCAGGTGGCCAGCGCGTCGACCTTGCCGCTGACGAACGCGGCCTGCTGCTCGGGGATGGTCGCGAGGTCGACCTTCTCGACGTCCTTCAGGTAGTCGAGCCCGGCCCGCTGGAAGGAGCGGATCGCGATGATCTCGCCCGCGGTGGACACCCCGTTGCCGACGGTCTTGCCCCGCAGGTCGGCGACGGTCTTCGCGGTCGAGCCCTTCGGCACGAGGACGCCGCAGAAGCCCTTCGCCCGCTGCTGCGCGTACACGATCGTGAACGGAAGGTCCTGGCCGGCGAGGGTCGAGGTGATCACGTCGCCGAGCAGGAGCAGGTCGGCCCGGCCCGAGGCCAGCGCGGAGGCGAGGTCCTTCGGCGTCGAGGCGTTGACCTCCTCGACGGTGTAGGGGGTGTCGAACTCGTTCGCCGTCTTCAGGAACGCGTTGGTCGTCGCGCCGACGGAGACCGCGAGCTTCGTGGAGGAGAGGTCGCCGTCGTCGGCGCCGCCGCCCGGGGGCTCGGCGCCGGTGCAGGCACTGGCCAGCAGCGCGGTGGCCGCCGCGGCCGCGAGGAGGAGCCGGGATCCGATCATGATGCTTCCTTTGTTTCGCCGGAGCGGAAATCGGTGGTGGGCGCGGCGCCGAGCTCCGCGAGCAGCAGGCGCCGCAGCCGGTCGAGCTCGGGCGCCGAGGACGGGTCGCGCCCGATGTGCCGGGTGTCGACGTCGTGCTCGATGCGCCCCGCGGACATCACCAGGACGCGGTCACCCAGGAGCACGGCTTCCTCGACGTCGTGGGTCACCAGCACGGTGGCGGGGCGGTGCCGCGCGGCGAGCCGCTGGACCAGGTCCTGCATCCGCAGCCGGGTCAGCGCGTCGAGCGCGGCGAAGGGTTCGTCCAGGAGGAGCAGGCGGGGCTCGCGGACCAGGGCCCGCCCCAGCGCGACCCGCTGGGCCTGGCCGCCGGACAGCGTGGCGGGCCACGCGTCGGCGTGCCCGTCGAGTTCGACCTCGGTCAGCGCGGCGAGCGCCCGGGGCCGGGCGTCCGCGCCCGCGCCGCCGCCGAACAGCACGTTGTCGAGGACCCGGCGCCACGGCAGCAGCCGGGGCTCCTGGAAGACCACGGCGGTCGGGCTCGGCGCGCTGACCACCCCGGAGTCCGTCTCGTCGATGCCCGCCAGGATCCGCAGCAGGGTGGTCTTGCCGCACCCGCTGGGGCCGAGCAGGCAGACGAACTCCCCGGGGCGCACGTCGAGGTCGAGGCCGTCGATCACGCTGCGTTCGCCGAAGGACCGGTGCACGTCCCTGAGGACGACGCCGTCGGTGGAGGCCGGCATCAGCGACCCCCGAAGGACGCGCGCCACACCAGGAAGCGGCGCTCCAGCGACCGGACCAGGACGTCGACCGCGATGCCGAGCAGGCAGTACACGATGACGCAGGCGAAGATCGTGTCGGTGTCGACGTACTGCTGGGCCGTCATCAGCAGGTAGCCCAGACCGCTCGTCGCGTTCAGGGTCTCGGCGATGACGAGGGCCAACACGGAGATCGAGAAGGAGAAGCGCAGGCCCACCAGCGTCTGGGGCATCGCCCCGGGCAGCAGCACGTGGCGGATGACCTGCCATTGCGTCTTGCCCATCGCGCCGGCCATCTCGATCAGCCCGCGGTCGACGCCCCGGACGCCCGCGTAGACGTTGAGGTAGACCGGGAAGAAGCACGCCATCGCGATCAGCAGGATCTTCGGCAGCTCGCCGAACCCGAACCACACGACGAACACCGAGGTCAGCGCGAACACCGGCACCGTGCGCACCATCTGCACGGTCGAGTCGATCAGCTCCTCGCCCAGGGTCCACAGGCCCGCGGCGACCCCGAGCAGGAGGGCCGTGGCGACCCCGAGCCCGAGGCCGAGCGCCGCGCGGCACACCGAGATCAGCAGGTTGCCCGGCAGGGTCCCGTCGACGGTCAGCTCCACCAGCCGGGACGCGGTCCGCACCGGCGAGGAGAACAGCCTGACGTCGATGACGCCGGAGGCCGCGGCGGTCTGCCAGGCGGCGATCAGGAACACGGGCACGATCGCCCGGCGCACCAGCGCGGCCGCGTCGCCGGGCGGCCCGCCCGACTGGGCCTGACGCGAACTCGGCCGTGCCTTCGTGGCGGCGAGCCCGGTCACGCGGTCTCCCGCAGGGCGGTCGCGACGAGTTCGAGGGTGCGGGCGCGGTCGGGTCCGGGCGAGGCCGCGGCGACCCCTCGGGCACGGGCCTCCCGCGCGCGCTCGACGACGGCGGGGTCGTGGAACAGGGCGTCCGGTGGGTCGATGAGCGCCATGCTGCGCAGCACCGCGCGCAGGAACTCCGGCTGCTCGCCGAGGAACGGCAGCACCCCGTGACTGAGCAGGCTCTCCTCCTCGGCCGCCGCCGCGTCGGCGGGCGGGACGGGCAGGCCGCGCCACCGGTAGCGGCGGAGCCGGTCGGTGACCGCGGAGATCTCGTGGATGAGCCGGTTCTGCGCCTCGACGGCCCGGTGGTGGGCGAGTTCCACGCCGTCGTCCGAGGCGAGGGCGGGCGCCACCGCGAACGCGTGCGTCAGGGCCATCGCGATGCCCCAGGCGCGCATCGGGTTGGTGGTGCTCAAGGCGTCGCCGACCGCGACGAGCCCGCGGACGAGCGGCCGGTCGCCCACCACGTAGTGGTGCCGCGTGTTGTGGTTGTTGGCCATCACCTGCGGTTCGTGCAGAGGGGTGCCGTCGAACCTGCCGGTCCAGGCGGCCAACGCCGGGATCTCGGCGGCCAGCGCGTCCCAGGAGGCGCCGTGGCGGAGCTCGCGCAGTTCGTGGTCCCAGGTCGGGACGCCGAACACGGCGCCGTAGGTCCGGTGGTCGCCGACGAAGGTCCAGTAGTGCAGGTGGCCCAGGTCGCCGCGCGGCATGCCCAGGTAGTCCGGCCGCCGGTCCGGCGCGGCCCGGAAGTAGCGCGAGTAGTAGATGAGCTCGCACGGCTCCGAGTCGGTCCGGAGGTCGGCCCCCGCCTCGCGGAGCCACTGCGGCACCGGAGTGCGGCGGCCTGCGGCGTCGACGACCAGATCGGCGTCGAGGCGGGTCCCGTCGGCGAGGAGCACTCCGTTGACGACGGGCGTCGCGCCCGGCGTGAGGCCCAGCGCGTGCACCTTGCCGACCAGGAGGCGCACCTTCCCGTCGTGCTCGAGCGCGCGGCGGAGCGCGAGTTCGAACGCGGGACGGCGGCACACCAGCCCGGTCAGCGCGGCGTCCTCGGGACGGCGCAGCTCCGGCGGCAGCAGGGCCTCGATCGGGTTGACCTCCTCGATGCCGTCGGCCCGGAGCAGGTCGAGGACGTCGGGCGCCTCCGCCAGCAGCAGCTCGCGCACCCGGGCGGACAGGTTGTGGACGAGCCGCCACTGCGGCACCGACGGGCGCGCCCAGTGCGTGAAGGCCTCGTCGCCGTCGCGGAGCGCGGGCATCGCGTCGCGTTCGACGACCACGACGTCGTGTCCGGCCCGCGACGCGGACAGCGCGGTGGCGAGGCCCGCGAGACCGGCTCCGATGACCACGAGGCGGGCGGGTGTGGCTGACATGGGGCTCTCCTGTGATTCCTGCGGTATTAAGTCTTTTATTCCGATAGGAATAGTCGTGATTCGGCATGGCCTGCGCACCCGGGGTGAAGACGCCGGGTGAGCCCGGGCGACCCGGGGGCGGACGGCGGCCGATCATCCGGCCGGCCGCCGTCCGTTCAAGCGGGGGAGACCGGCGAGGAGCCGGGGCCGGGCCCCGGTCCCTCCGCCGCGTCGCCGGACGTCACGCCCAGGCGCCGCCGACGCTGTCCTTGACCGCGAGCGCCACCGGCGGCGCGGTGCGCCAGTCCGGCACCCCGTCCTCCTCCTTGGCCAGCGGCCAGTCGCTGCCGTGCAGCTCGGCCCAGTGCGCGTGCAGCACGTGGTGCAGCGAGAACGCCGCGGAGAGCGCGATCTGGAAGCCCTGGGCGTCGACGCTCTGGTTGACCGCCTCCTTGGTGCCCAGCGACGCCGCGGTCGGCACCAGCGCGATGCGCTGCGCGAACTCGAGGGTCCGCTGCGCGAGGTCCTCCACCGGGAACACCTTGCTGACCATGCCCAGGCGATGCGCCTCATCGGCGTCGATCGCGTCGCCGGTCAGCAGCAGCTCCTTGGCCTTGCGCGGCCCGAACTCCCAGGGGTGCGCGAAGTACTCCACGCCCGCGCCCCCGAGCCGGGGACCGACCGGGTCGGCGAACCGCGCGTTCTCCGCGGCGACGATGAGGTCGCACGCCCAGGCCAGCATCAGGCCCGCTGCGAAGATCTCGCCCTGCACCTGAGCGATGGTGATCTTGCGCAGGTTGCGCCACCGCTTCGTGTTCTCCTGGAAGTAGTGGTGCTCCTGCAGCATCCGTCGCTCGGCGGCGAGGCGGGTCCCGCCGTTGAACCCGTAGGTGGGGTGCTGGGACGGGCCGGGGGTGCTCTCCGCAAGGTACTCGCGCGAGCCGAGGTCGTGGCCCGAGGAGAACGTCGGACCCTCCCCGGCGAGGATGACGACCCGGACGACGTCGTCGCGCTCGGCGCGCAGGAACGCCTCGTCCAGCTCGACGAGGAGGCCGCGGCTCTGCGCGTTGCGGCGCTCCGGCCGGTTCAACGAGATGCGCACGACCTTGCCGTCGTCGAACGTCTCGTACTTCAGGTAGCGGTACTCGGTCATGGGGCTCCTTCTTCCAGGTCGATCCGGATTGACGTCAAGACGAGAGCAGGGCGAGCTCACGCTCGCGCACCTCCGCGCGCCGCACCTTCCCCGCCTCGTCCCGCAGGGGGTGGTCCACGAAGCGGAAGGAGCGCGGCACCTTGTAGCGGACCAGGCGCTCGCCCACGAACTCCGCGAGCGCCTCGGCGGACAGCTCCCCGTCGGCCTGGACGACGGCGTGCACGCGCTGCCCCAGGTCGTCGTCGGGCAGCCCCACCACGGCCGCGGTCAGCACCCGCGGGTGTTCGAGGATCGCCGCCTCGACCTCCGCCGGGTACACGTTCGCGCCCCCGGAGACGACGAGGTCGAGGCGGCGGTCGCTCAGGAACAGATAGCCCTCTTCGTCGAAGTGCCCGAGGTCGCCGATGGTCTCCCAGCCGCCCGGCTTCTCGACGGTCTCGGCGCCGAGGTAGCGGTAGGTCGGGGGCGTGCCGGCGGGACGGCGCATCTGGATCTCGCCGATCTCCCCGGCCGGGAGCGGGCGGCCCGCCCCGTCGACGACGCGCATCTCCCCGGCGGCGACCCGGCCGACGGAGCCGGGATGGGCGAGCCAGTCGGTGCCGTCGATCGAGGTGATCGCGATGCCCTCGGTGCCGCCGTAGCCCTCGTGCAGCCGGGCGCCGCCGACCAGGTCGATCCACCGCCGCTTGAGCCAGGGAGGGCAGGGCGCGCCGGTGTGGAAGACGTGCTCCAGCGAGCCGAGGTCGTAGGCGCCGGGGCGCTCATCGACGAGCTGGACGATGCGGTGCATCATCGTCGGCACCAGGCTGAGCCACTGCACGCGGTGGCGCTGGACCGCCTCGAGGACCGCCTCGGCGTCGAACCGCGGCAGCACCACCACGTGCTGGCCGAGGTGGGAGCCGAGCATCGACCAGGCGAACGGCGCGTTGTGGTACAGCGGTCCCGGCACGAGCTGCACCTGATGGGACCGCATCCCGAAGACGGCGGCGGACGCCTCCACGTTGAACGCGCTCGACGCCCCCGAAAGGATGATCTTGGGCACGCCGGTGCTGCCGCCCGAGGTCGGCGCCTTCCACGACGGCGAGACCCGCGAAGGCAGCGGCGTCTCCTCCAGCGTGGCATCCGGCTCGAATCCGGCGGGCAGGCAGGCGCGTCCACCGGCCACCGCGGCGTCGAACCCGATGACCAGCGACGGGTCGGCGAGCTTCAGCACCTGGGCGAGCTCGGCCGGGGGGAGCCGGTAGGACAGCGGCTGGGGGACGGCGCCGAGCTTCCAGATCGCGTAGCAGGACTCGTAGAACTCGACGCCGTTGGGCAGGCCGACGCTCACCAGGTCGCCCTGCGCCACACCGAGGCGCCGGTAGGCGCGGGCGAGGCGGTTGGCGCGCGCCTCGAGCCGCGCGAACGTCACGGTGCGGCCGTCGCCGGTCACCGCCGGATCGTCCGGTCTCGCCGCGGCGTGTGCCGTCAGGAGGTCCCCGACGGGGAGTGGGTCGGTCATGTGCGGGCCACCTCTCGATCGCGCAGCGCGCTGCGCCGTACTTTTCCCGCGTCGTCGCGCAGGACCTCCTCGACGAACCGCACGGTGCGGGGGACCTTGTAGCCGGCGAGCCTCGCCGCGGCGAACGCCTTGACCTCGTCCTCGTCCAAGGGCCGCCCGCCGGTCTGCACGAGCGCGTGCACCCGCGCGCCCAGATCTTCGTCGGGCAGGCCGATGACGACGACGGAGGCGACGTCCGGGTGCTCCTGGATCGCCGACTCGACCTCGGCCGGGTAGACGTTCGCGCCCCCGGTCACGATCATGTCGACGCGCCGGTCGGCCAGATAGAGGTATCCGTCCTCGTCGAGGCTGCCGAGGTCGCCGAGCGACTCCCAGCCGTCGCCGAACTCGCGGGGTTCCGCGCCGATGTACCGGTACGTCGGGGGCGTCCCGGCGCTCCGGCGGAGCACGACCTCGCCGACCACGCCGGGCGGTGCCGGCGTGCCGTCGGGGTCGAGCACCGCGATCTCGCCCGTGACCGGGCGGCCGACCGAGCCGCGCCGCCGCTGCCACGCGACGCCGTCGATGGTCGTGAAGGCCTGGCTTTCCGTGCCGCCGTACAGCTCCCAGATCCGGGCCGCGCCGACCAGCTCGATCCACCGGTCCTTGAGCCACTCGGGGCACGGGCCGCCCATGTGCCAGACGACCTCGAGCGAGCTCAGGTCGTACCTGCCGGGATCGGCGTCGATGAGCCGCAGCATCCGCAGCATCATCGTCGGCACGAGGTTGACGATGGTGACGCGGTGCTCGGCGATCGCCGTGAGCGCCGCGGCGGCGTCGAACCGCGGCATGACGACGACGTGCTGGCCGAGGTACGAGCCGACGGTGGAAAGGGTCAGCGGCGCGTTGTGGTAGAGCGGTCCGGGGACCAATTGCACCTGTCCGGGCCGCAGCAGGAAGATCCGGGCCAGCGCCTCGACGTCGGGTGCGCCGGTGTGGCCGGAGACGATCAGTTTCGGGCGTCCGGTGCTGCCGCCGGAGGTGGGCGCCTTCCAGGACGGGGACACCGCCGACGGCAGCGGGCCGTCGGAGAGGTCCGGGTCGGGCTCGAACCCCGGTGCGAGCACCTGTCGGCCGGGCACGAGGTCGGCGACCGCGCCGATCACCAGGGACGGATCGGCGAGCGCCACGATCCGCGCCAGCTCGGGGCCCGGCAGCCTGGCGGACACCGGCTGCGGGACCGCGCCGATCTTCCAGAGCGCGTAGAAGACCGCGAAGGTCTCGATGGAGTTCGGGAGCGCGACGGTGACCAGGTCGCCGTGCCCGACGCCGCGCCGCTGATAGGCGCGGGCCAGCCGGTTGGCGCGGGACTCCAGCCCCGCCCAGGTGATCGACCGGTCGCCGCAGGTGAACGCGAGCTCGTCCGGCCGCCTCGTGGCGTGCCCGGTGAGGATGTCGCCTACGGGACGCAACGCTCAGGCTCCCGACGCGGCGGTGTCGGACC
Organism: Actinocorallia herbida; assembly: GCF_003751225.1. Lineage (NCBI taxonomy): Bacteria > Bacillati > Actinomycetota > Actinomycetes > Streptosporangiales > Thermomonosporaceae > Actinocorallia > Actinocorallia herbida. Next base: position 4,556,598 of record NZ_RJKE01000001.1, on the reverse strand, counting down.
ACAGCGCCAGCTCGTCGCCACCGGGGTTCGCGACGACCCGGTGGTCGGGCGACAGCTCGAGCACCGGCCGGGTGTCGCCGTCGTACGCGGGCCACTCGGGCAGGCCCGCGTGGTTCGGGTCGCCGGTGCCGATGAAGGCCACCCAGGCCCGGTGGATGTCGTCGGCGAGCCGCTGTGGCGCGTCCGGCCCGGTCAGCGCCTCGGCCATCGGGGTGCCGAGCGCGTCGAACACGAACGGGAGCTCGACCGAGTGCGCCGCGCCGATCGCCCCGCCGAACGCGGTCGACGGCCAGGTGAACCGGTAGCAGAACGTGCTGCCGGGCCGCTGCGCGGCGTGCGCGTCGGCGAGCCGGGTGGAGCCCACCCGATAGGAGCGGTCGGTCTCCAGCGCCGCGAGCAGGTCGACCTTCGAGGCGTCCGGCCGGTCCTGCGCGTAGACCTTGAGCGCTTCCGCGCCACGCCCCGGGAAGGTCGCCTCGAACAGCGCGTCCACCAGCTCGTCGGCCACCGACATCATGCCGAGGGCGAACACGATGCGGAACTCGTCGCGGTTCGTGCCGATGAGCAGGTCGACGTCGGCGAGCCTGCCGTCCCGCGCCACCTCCAGCGGGCGCTCCGGGAGCACCGCGCCGCCGACGACGGGCATCAACGGGTTCATCTGGGCCGCGATCTCCGGGCCGTACCGGGCGGCGTCGCGGTTCGCGACGTCCTCGAACAGCTCCTTGACCGCCTGCAGCACGTATTCGGGGTGCAGCTCCCGCACCTCGCCCACCGAGTCGAGATCGGGCGCCAGGGCGGCGAGCCGCTCCTTGAGCTCGCGGGCGATGATCCGGCCGGACTCCTGGGAGAGCAGCGGATCGGGGTAGGCGCTCTGCGCGATGGCACGGGCGAACAGGCCCTGTGCCGCCGGTGCGGCGAGCAGCGCGCACACCGCGGTGCCGCCGGCCGACTCGCCCGCGACGGTGACGCGGTCCGGGTCGCCGCCGAACGCGGAGATGTTGGCGCGCACCCACCGCAGCGCCGCGATCTGGTCGAGCGTGCCGTAGTCACCCCCGTCGGGGTCGTCCTCCACGAACAGGTAGCCGTCCACGCCGAGGCGGTAGTTGATCGTCACCGTCACGACGCCGGAGCGCGCGAACGCGCCGCGCTCGATGAGGTCGTCGGCGCTGCTGCCGAACAGGAACGCGCCGCCGTGGATCCACACCAGCACCGGGAGGCCGCTCGCGCCGGGATCGGGGGTCCAGACGTTGACCGAGAGGCAGTCCTCGCCGGTGGGGTGGCCCGGGGAGAAGATGTCGCCGACGGCGCCGTCCGGCCGCGGCTGCGGCGCCGCCGCGCCGTAGGCGAGGGCCGGCCGCACGCCGGTCCAGCCCTCCGGCGCGACGGGGGGACGGAACCGGAGCGGACCCACCGGGGCCTGCGCGTAGGGGATGCCTCGGAAGACCGCGATCCCGTCCTCGACCGTTCCCTCGACCTGTCCGTAAGTCGTCGACACCAACACACTCATGCCAGCCTCCTCGCTGTCGTTGCCGCAGTCGATGATCCGGAGAAACCGGCACCCTGGCACAGAGGGTGCCACCCGCGAATTAAGCGGGGGCCTGTCCAATGCCAGGGGAAAGAGCCGCTGAGGCGGAAAAGCCTCGACATTCACAGGATGTTACGCCTGTGTTACATTCATCCCGGAAGTCGAGGAGAGTGGTGACGACGCAGCCGCGCGGGGGCCTGGTGGCCGGTGACGACGTGCCGCTGACCGGCCGGGCCGAGGATCTGAAGACCGTCGAAGAACGCGTCGGAGACCCGGCGGACCCGGCCGGGCGCGCGGTGCTGATCGTCGGTGAGGCGGGCATCGGCAAGTCCCGGCTCCTCGCGAGCGCAGGCGCGGCCATGCGCGAGCGCGGCTGGACGGTGTTCGACATCCAGGCCGATGAACTCGACCACATGGTCCCCTACGCGGGTCTGCGGCACGCGATCGTGAAGGGGCTGCCCGCCATGGACGACGACCTCGCGTCGTCGGCCCGGGACCTCCTCACCGCGCTGGACGTCGCCGCCGCGCACTCGACCGCCTCGGTGCGTGCGACCGCGTCGCGCTTCTTCACCGCCCTGACCGCGGAGCGCCCGGTGGCGCTGGCGTTCGACGAACTGGCGCAGTCCGACGTCGACACCGTCGTCCTGGTCGGCCATCTCCTGCGGCTACGCGGAGGGCACGCGCTGGTCCTGCTCGGCAACATGCGCGACCGCGAGCCGGGGACGCCGTCCGCCGTCACGCCGCTGCTCGAACGCCTGCGGGGCGAGAAGCGGATCTCCGAGATCGCGCTCGGCCGGCTGTCCGACGACGCCATCGAGCGGATCGCCGCCACGGTGCTCGGACCCGCCGCCGACACCGCCGCGTGGATCGACACCATCCACCGGCTGAGCGCGGGCAACCCGCTGTTCGCCATCGAGGCGAGCCTCAGCGTGCGCGAGTCCGGGGCGGCGGGGGAGGCCGCGGGCTTGGGCGCCGCGGAGGGCATCGAGTTCACCGAGGACCGGCGCCGCGCCTTCGTGCGCCGGGTGCTGCGGATCGACCCGCCCGCCGCCGCGCTGAGCCGTGCGGTGGCGCTCCTCGGTGTGGTCGGCCACGCCCGGGTGGGCCTGGCCGCCATGCTCGCCGGTCTCACCCACGAGCAGGCCGACACCGCCTTCGACAGCCTGGTGAGCCGCGGCGTCCTGCGCCTGCGGGACCGCAACGGGTACAGCGTGAGCCACGAACTGGTCCGTGAGGCGCTCTACCAGGAGATAGGCCCCGCCCAGCGGTGGCGATGGCACCGGACGGCGGCCGAGCAGCTGGCCGCGCTGCCGTCGTCGCCCGCGGTCGACCTGGAGATCGCGCACCACATCCAGCATGTCGCCGAGGTCGGCGACGAACGGGCGATCGCGACGCTGACCCGGGCGGCCGAGCGGGCCTGCGACGCCGCGCCCGGGTCGTCGGTCGGCTGGTACCGGAAGGCGATCGGCGTCCTTCCCGATGAGGACGCACGGCGTCCGGCGCTGCTCGCGCGCCTCTCCCGCGCCTACCTGCTGGCCGGGCGGCCCGACGAGGCGGTCGGCGCGGGGCTGCGCGCCCTGGCCCTGATGCCGGAGGGCGTCGCGCGGACTCGCCTGGTGACCCAGGTCGTCGACGGCATGGTGCTCGCGGGCGAGATGCACGACGCGGTCGGCCTCATCGACGACGAGCTGCCCAGGTCCGCCTCCAGCCTGACGTTCCTGGCCAAGGCCGCGCACATCCACATGGGCGTGGGCCGGGCCGGCGAGGCGCTCGACCGGGCACGGGAGGTGGAGGCCGGGCTGCCCTCGCTCTCCCCGCAGGAGCGGATCGTCGCGATCGGCCACCTGATGCGGATGCGTTTCGTGCAGCGGCGCGTCGACGAGCTCCCGCGGCTGTGCGCGATGATGGAGCGGGCCGCCGACGAGGCCCCCGCGCCGTTCGAGCTCGCCGCGCTCGCCGTCGTCAGCTACGCGCACGCCGGCACGGGGGAGACCCGCCTCGCCTCGGCCGCCATCGCGCGGGCCCAGCAGGTGCAGGCGACCGTCGGGTGGACCCTCTACAACAACGACCTGGCCACCGCGCAGGTCCAGAACGCGGACCACCTCGGTGACTGGTCGGCGGCGCTGTCGATCATCGACGCCACCGCGCACGACCTCGAGCTGACCGGCTCGCGCATGCACCTCGGCGTGATGCGCACGGCGGAGATCGAGATCCTGGCCAACCGCGGCGACTGGGCCGCGGCGCGCCGCGCGGCCGAGAAGCCGCTCTCCGGCGACGCGCACTGCGACGCGATCCAGGTCTGGGCGCGCGCGGGCTTCCACCTGCTCAGCGGCGACCTGGAGGCGGCCCGCAGCGACCTCAAGCTCCAGCTGGAGCGGCCGACGATGCCGCGCTGGGTGCGCGCGCTGCTGCTGAGCCGCCTCGCCGACACCGAGATCGCCGCCGGCCGGTCGCGGCTCGCCGCCGAACTGGTCGCGGACCTGCTGGACGAGGGGCGCGACGTCGTCGACCACCCCACCTATGTGGCGGTCCGGCTCGCGCACGGCCGCGCCACCGGGGACGTCGCGGAGCTGCTCGAGGCGATGCGGGTCGCCGACGCGCACGCCCTGGCCCTGCACCGCGGCTCGGTCCGGCTGGCGCTGGGGATGCTCGACCACGAGGCCGCGGAACACCTGACCGAGGCCGCCCGGATCTTCCAGACCCTGGGCGCGGCGCCGTGGAAGCAGCGGGCCGTTGCCGAGCTGCGCCGCCGCGGCATGCCGCTGCCGCGCCTGCGCACCAGGCCGAGCCGGCTGCTCACCGAGACCGAGGAGCAGATCGTGCGCCTGGTCCAGCAGCGGTTCACCAACCGCGAGATCGCCTCGGCCGTCTTCCTCAGCGTGAAGACGGTCGAGGCGTATCTGAGCCGCATCTACACCAAGACCGGCTGCGGCAACCGGGTCGAGCTGGCCCGGGCCGTCGAGTCGGGCCACCTGCGGCCCGCCGGAGAGGCGGGCCCGCCCGGCCCGCGCTGACGGCCCGGACCGCCCGTCACTCGATCCCGAACGCCTCGCGGAGCGGACCGCTCAGCGGGGCGGGCGGGCCGATCGCCGCGCCGAGGCACTCGTGCGCCATGCCGAACGCGATCTCCTTGACGAACAGCTCACGCCACGGCTGGATCAGGGTCGCCCGCGCGAGCCTGCGCTGCACCCGGCTCTTGGTCATGAACCACTCGCGGGCGATCTGCCAGGCGCGCTCCAGCACCTGGTCGGCGGGCAGCACCTCGCCGACGAGCCCGAGCGCGAGCGCCTCCCGGGCGTCGATGACCTGCCCGGAGTACAGGAAGTAGCGGCCGCGGTTGTGCCCGAGGAGTTCGCGGAACACGGTGTGGACGCCGTCGCCCGGCACGATCCCCAGGCCGTCCCAGTGGCCGTCGGAGAACACCGTGGTGTCGGAGCAGATCACGATGTCGTTGAGGAGGGCGAGCTCCGCGTGGGTCAGGACGGGGCCGTTGATCGCCGCGATGACCGGCACCTGGAGGCCGAGCAGCGCCATCGGCTCGCGGACCTGGTCGCGGTAGGTCAGGTCGTAGCCGGTGTTCCAGTTGTCCCAGCGCTCCAGCATGCCCCGGCCACGGTACTCGTCGGTGTCGATCGCGGCGTTGAACGTGTCCCCGGTGCCGGTGATGATCACGACCTCGACGTCCTCGTCGTGGTCGATGGCCTGGAGCAGCGGGATCAGCTGGCGGTGCGGGCCGCCGCCCCAGCGCAGGGGGCCGTCCTTCGTGTGCATCCGGACTTCGAGGATGCCGTCCTCGAAGCGGAGCTTGAAGAATTCCCCGAAATGCGGTGCGTACTGGTCGAGCCGGGTCCGGAAGAGGGGGTCGAAGGTCGTCATGCGAGGTCTCCGTTTCTTGGTCTGACGAGTGCGAGCAGGCGGCCGCCCCACAGGGAGAGCCCGACCGCGATGATGAGGGCGAGGCCGTTGAAGAGATCGGTGATCCAGTCCGGCGTCCCCGCGAGCTGGAGGCCCTTGACGCCGGTGGCGAGCAGGAAGATCGCGAGGAGCGTGCCGACCACGTTGAACTTCCCGGGCTTGATCTGCGTGGTGCCGAGGAAGGCCGCCGCGAACGCCGGGAGCAGATAGGCCGGGCCGAGCCCCGGCGTGGCCGTGCTCAGCTTCGAGGCGAGCAGGATCCCGGCGCACGAGGCGAGGGCGGACGAGACCACCAGCGACCCGGCCACGACGCGGCCTGTGCGCACCCCGGCCAGCCGGGCCGCGTCGGGCCCCGCGCCGGTGGCCCCGGTCCGGCGGCCGAGCGGAGTGTGTTCGAGGACGTACCAGACGACGGCGGCGATGCCGAACATGTAGAGCGCGATCGCCGGGACGCCGAAGGGCATCCCCGAGGTCAGGTTCGTCAGCGAGTCGGGCACGCCGCTGATGATCTGATCGTGCGACAGCGCTCGGGCCGGTGCGACCAGCACCGAGCTCATCGCCAGGGTCGCGATGAGGCTGTCGATGCCGACCACGACGACGAGGAAGGCGTTGACCGAGCCGACGAGGACCCCGGCGCCGACGGTCAGCACCACGGCCGGGAGCAGGGGCATCCCGGCGTCGGCGGTCAGCGCCGAGACCATGACGGCCGACAGGCCGAGCGTCGCGCCGACGGAGAGGTCGAACGCGCCCGCGGCCAGGGCGGGCAGCACGCCGATCGCGACGATCGCCGTGATGGCCTGCTCGCCCGCGAGCGTCTGCACGGTCAGCTTGGTCAGGAAGGTGTCGGGCACCCATGCCGCGAACAGCGCGATCAGCGCCGCCCAGATGATCAAGCCCGTGTAGTCGGACAGTTGCGAGGTCCACGGGCGGCGCGCCGGACTGGGCGTCGGCGGTCCTGCGGTCTCCTCGGCCGACGCGATGTCGGTGGTGGTCATGCGCGGTCAGCGCCCCTCTGGTTCACGGGGTCTCCCGGCCTCGCCAGGATCCCCTTGCTGATGGCGTCGGCGGTCAGTGCGCGCCCGCTGAGCTCGGCCCGGATCCGCCCCCCGGCGACCACGAGCACCCGGTCGCAGATCGCGGCGAGCTCCTCGTGGTCGGTGGAGGCGACGACGACGGACAGGCCCTGTCCGGTTCGCTCGGTGAGCTGCTCGTAGATCGCGGCCTTCGATCCGACGTCGATGCCCTGGGTGGGCTCGTCGAGCAGCAGGACCGCCGGGTCGCACCGGAACCAGCGGGCGAGCATGACCTTCTGCTGGTTGCCGCCGCTCAACCGGGACAGCGGCGCCTCCCCGTCGGCCGGCACCACGCGCAGCCGGTCGAGCCAGGCCGAGGACTCGCGGCGTTCGCGGCTGAGCGACATCCACCCGGCCCGGTTGCTCCGCAGCCGGGGGAGGGTCAGGTTCTCGCGCAGCGACATCGACGGCGTGGCGCCCTCGCCCGCGCGGTCGGCCGGAATCAGGGCGAGGCCGTGCGCGATCGCGGCCGGCGGGGTGAGCGCGTCGTACGTCGTGCCGCCGAGCCGCAGTTCGCCGCCTGTCCACGGGCGGGCGCCGAACAGCAGGTACGGGATCTCCTCCCGGCCCGACCCCGCGAGGCCGGCGATCCCGAGCACCTCGCCGCGGTGGACGTCGAGGTCCACCTCGGTGACGGTCCGGCCGGTCAGCCCGCGCGCGGAGAGCACGACCTCGTCCCGGGAGTGCGGCGCGGCCGGATAGAACTCGTCGAGCCGCCGTCCCACGATGAGCTCGACGAGACCGTCGTGGTCCAGCCGGCCCACCGGCGAGGTCGCCACCCGGCGGGCGTCGCGCAGGACGGTGACCCGGTCGGCGATGGCGAACACCTCCTCAAGGCGGTGGGTCACGTAGAGGACGGTGCCGCCGTCGTCGCGGATCCTGCGGATCAGGGCGAAGACCTGCTCGACCTCGGTCTTCGGCAGGGAGGCGGTGACCTCGTCCAGGACCAGCACCCGCGCCGGGGGGGCCGCGGGGTGCAGCGCCCGCACGACCGCGACCATCGTGCGCTGCGACGACGACAGCTCCCCGACGAGCCGGTCGGGGTCGAGGTCGATCCCGAACGCGGCGAGATGGGCCGCGGCGGCGGCGCGCTCGCGGCGGTGGCCCAGCCAGCGGCGTCCCGCGTACCGCTCGCCGAGCGCCAGGTTGTCGGTGACGTCGAGCTTGTCGATCAGCGCGAGGTCCTGGTGGACGAAGCGCAGTCCGGCGGCGTAGGCGGCCGCCGCGTCCCCGAGGGCGAGCGGCGCGCCGAGCACCGACGCCTCGGCCGGGCCGTCCGGCGCGTGGAAGCCGGCGAGCACCTTGATCAGCGTCGACTTGCCCGACCCGTTCTGCCCGAGCAGCGCGTGCACCTCACCGGCGTGGAGTTCGAGATCGACGCCCGCGAGCGCCCGCTGCGACCCGAACACCTTGCTCACCGAGTGGAGCTCGAGTGCCTTCACCCGAGTCCCCAGGCCGTCAGGAAGGCGGTGCGGCTGTCCGGGACGTCCCAGGCGTGCTCGAGGTCGGCCTCGTCGATGTTGGCCTTGTCGAACAGCTGCCGCTGGCCGACGGGGTCGGCCAGGTCTTCCGGGAGTTCCGCGCCGGACAGGAGCCGGGCCGCCGCGTCGACCATGCGCCAGCCGACCGAGATCTCCTCGTTCGGGATGGCGGCGGCCTGCAGCCCCTTCTTGACCTCGGCGAGATCCTGCAGCTGCGCGTTCGAGGTGACCAGGTGGACCTTGCCGAGCCCGGCGCTCTTCAGCGCCTGTGCCACGCCGAGCGCGCCGGATCCGGTGGTGATCACGTAGTCCACGTCCGGGTGGCGCTGGATGTGGCTGATGACCTGGCCGGGGATGGTCTTGCCCGCCTGGGCCAGCTGCACCTCGAGTTCGGCGAAGGAACAGCCGGGACAGGTCGCGGCGGCCTCCTTCGCGGCGTCCCGGACGCTGAGCTGCAGCGGGATCGAGGGGTCGAAGGCGAGCAGGATGTGGGCCTTGCCCCCGGAGTCGGCGATCGCGTACTCGGTCATCGCCGTGGCGTTCGCCTTGCGGAAGGCCACCGAGCCGATGGACGCGTCGACGCCGTGTTCGCCCGGCTTCGTGGGCCCGGCCGTCAGGATGACCCGGATGCCTGCCTTCTCCGCGTCGTCGAGCTGCTCGGCGATCGCCTGGATCGGCAGCACGTCGATCGCGAGGATGACGTCGGGCTTCGCCGCGACCGCCTGCGTCCAGGCCGCCAGGATCGCCTCCGGCGTGACCTCGGGACGCAGCGTGGTGAGCTTCCACCCGAGCGCCTCGGCCGCGGGCTCGATGCCGCTCGTGACCGTCGCGCACTCGGGATACTTGCACCCCAGCCAGATCACGCTCTTACCGCTCGGCGGGCTCTTCTCCAGCTTGGGCAGCGCGATAGGCACCGGATCCCGTCGCAGCGCGTCGACGTCCGTCCGGACCTGTGCGGGCACCGTCGCGGCGACGCCGTCGGCATCGCCGCCGTCCGCGCCGCCGCTGCCGCAGGCCGCGAGCACCGAGGCCATCGCGCACACGGCGACCGCCAGCACGCCCGCTCTTCCAGAACCCCACAGACCGCCACTGATGCCATTGCTCCGTGAGCGCATTTCCGTTCCTCCCTCATCCGAACACCGCGCCGTCCGGCCGTCCTGGCCGCCGGCGCACCGACCCCGCCCGGCGATCCGAGACTCGCGCGGACGTGACGGGGAACACAGTGGGGAAGAACCCCCGGCATAACGCGCCGCAACCCCTCACCCGGAAGCGCCGCGCGCCGCATGATGGTGGGACACCCCGTCCGAACCGGAGGAACACCAGGTGGAACGCCGCACGAGAAGGGCCGTACTGCCGGCCGTCGCCATCGCGGGCACGGCCCTGCTGGTGGCCGCTCTCCTGGTCTTCGAGCCCTGGAAGCTCTGGGTGAACGAGACCGTCCAGGAGCCGCTTCCCACGGCGGTCCCCACCTCGACGGCCGGTCCCGGCCCGGCGGCGGCCCCCGTCGCCGTGGCGCAGGGAACCTTCGTCAGCCACGAGCACTCCACGACGGGTACCGCGAAGGTCATCCGCCTGCCGGACGGCTCGCACACCCTGCGCCTCGAGGGCCTGAACACCAGCAACGGCCCGGACCTGCACGTCTGGCTCAGCGACGCCCCGGTCAAGAAGGGCCGCTCAGGCTGGACCGTCTTCGACGACGGAAAGCACGTCGACGTGGCCGAACTCAAGGGCAACCGAGGCGACCAGAACTACCCGCTCCCCGCGAACCTCGACTGGCCGGCCTACCCCAGCGTCAGCATCTGGTGCGCCCGCTTCCACGTCTCCTTCGGCGCCGCCCCCCTCACCCGCACCTGAACCCCGCCCGTGTCCCGAGCGCCGGGGCCAGGTGTCCTCGGGGAGGGCTGGTCTCCCACCAGGCTGAGTCGGAGGGCCGGGCGGTGCGCAGGGCCTGGGGGCGGTGGTCTCGACGAAGCCGAGGAGGCTCGTGAGCTGGGCCGAGACCGCCTGACGGCAACGCACGGGCCCGATCACCGTCGTGGTGATCGGGCCCAGGGGTCGGCGGGGTTCGGAAGGGGCTATGCGGGGGCCGGCGGGAGGTGGGCGTCCAGCCAGGCGACGATCTCGGTGAGGACCTCGGCCTTCTCGGGTTCGTTGTGGGGCTCGTGGTAGAGGCCGTCGAAGACGCGGACGGTGAGGTCGGGGGAGGCGGCGTGGGCGCGGACCACCTCGGTGGCGCTGACGGGCATGAGGCGGTCTGCGCCGCCGTGGACGAGGAGGAGGGGGAGGGTGAGGCCACGGAGGCGGGCGGGCATGGCGGTGGCCGCGGTGAGGATCTCGGCGCCGGTGCGGGCGACGATCTTGCCGGTGTGGTTCAGCGGGTCGGCGCGGTAGGCGGCGACGACCTCCGGGTCCCGGCTGACCGCCTCGATGTCCAGCGCCAGCACACCGAGGTCGGGGAGGAAACGGGACAGGACGGGCGCGAAGGCGCGCTGGACGGCGTTCGACGCGCTCGTGTCGAGCGCGGGCGCGGAGATGACCGCGCCGACGACGCGCGGGTGCCGCTCGCCGGTCAGGTAGGTGAGGGCGACGAGCCCGCCGAGGCTGTGCCCGTACACGAACACCGGCACGTCCGGGTGACGGTCCGCCGCCATCGTGACGAGGGCCGCGACGCCTGCCACGGTCGTGTCCATGCCGTCGATGTTGCCGCGGTTGCCGGGGGATCGGCCGTGCCCGGGATGGTCGACGGCGTAGCACGCGTAGCCCGCCTCGCCCAGCCGGGCGGCGACGGGCGCGTAGCGGCCGCCGTGCTCGTGCACCCCGTGCACGAAGACCACCACGCCGACCGGCGCCTCGACCGTCCAGCCCTGCCAGTACTGCCCGTTCTCCAGCCGGCCTTCCATGTCCGTGCACCCTTCTGTCCGGGGCGAGCCGGGCCACCGCCCCGCTCGTCCCGGCGACGCTACAAGGTGAGGCCGCCCGAGCGCACGATCGGGCAGGTCGCGCCCGGGGTCGAAATCTGTCGGTGACCGCTGGTAGATCTTGGCCTCCCAGAGCGAGGAGGCCATCGTGCGGTTCGTCAGCCCGCCCCGCAACTTGAACGTCGCGGCGCTCTTCCCCGGGATCGAGCGGTTCGCCAGGGAGGCGGTGCGGCTGCATCCGAGGGCGGGAGCGCCGGGCACCGGCGAGAGCTCGGTGGGCGGTCCGCTGCTCTGGCCGTCCGACGAGGAATGGCCCACCTGCTCGGAGCCGCACGCCGAGTACGCCCTGTTCTGCCTGGCCGAGGCCCGGGAGCGGAGGACGATCCTCGCCCAGGTGAAGACACAGGGGCACGCCCCCACCGGCGCGCTGCGGGCCCGCATGTACGAGCTGCTGTCCAGGGAGTTTCCGCTGTCGTCGGTCGAGGCCCCCGTGCCGATGCTGCCCGTCGCCCAGCTGTACGCGCGGGACGTGCCCGGCCTGCCCTGCCCCGAGGGCGCGGACCTGCTTCAGGTGCTGTGGTGCCCGCTCGATCACGAGTCCCTGCCGTACACGGCCTACGGACCGGACGTCCGCCTGCGCTGGCGTGAGTCTGGAGCGGTCGCCGATCCCCTCGCCGTCTACCCCGAGCCACGCGTGATCGCCGAGCCGTACCTGGTGAGCCCGTGCGCCGTGTACCCGGAGACGGTCGTCGAGTACCCCTACCCGCAGCAGCTTCCCGTGCCGTTGGAAAGGGCCATCGAGGCGTGGGAGACGGAGGTGGACGGGGACTACGCCTTCGTGCTCGCCCTGCGCAAGGGCGTCAAGGTGGGCGGCTGGGGCGACTGGTCGCTGACGGACCACTTCGAGATCGTCTGCCCCGAGTGCGGCTCCCGCATGGACGAGAATCTGCTCCTCACCCTCGGCGGCACCGAGGGCGACTCCGACGACCGGTGGCTCGTCGAACGGGATCGGGGAGCCCACCACGCCGACGACGTCGGTTTCACGATCGGCGACGACTACGCGCTCTACGTCTACCCGTGCCCGGCCTCCTTCGACCACGCCCCGGCGATCGTCATCCAGTGACCCGGGCGCCGGGCGGGGTTCGGTGGTGGCCGGTGTGGGGGCACCGGCCCTGAGGGCGTACCGTGCGCATCGTGATATTTGTGTTTTCAGATGGGAGGGGAGCCGCGCGATGAATCTGGAACCCAAGCCCGAACTCGAGGCCTTCCGCCAAGAGGTCGCGGAGTTCCTCGACACGGCGCCGACGGACGTCATCCGGGAGGCCGGGCGCAAGACGACGAGCGTCTTCGCCCCCTTCGACGCGACGATGGCATGGCAGAAGATCCTGAACGGCAAGGGCTGGGCCGCGCCGGAGTGGCCGGTGGAGCACGGCGGCACCGGCTGGTCGGCCGAGGAGCGCTTCGTCTTCGCCGAGGAGTACTGCAAGCGGAACCTGCCCCCGTTGCTGCCCAACTGCCTGAAGATGATCGGCCCGCTGATCATCGACCTCGGCACCGAGGAGCAGAAGGCCAGGTACCTGCCTCGCATCCTCGCCGGGGACGACTACTGGACCCAGGGCTACTCCGAGCCTGAGGCCGGTTCCGACCTGGCCTCGCTGACCTGTTCCGCGGTGGCCGACGGCGACGACTACATCATCAACGGCAGCAAGACCTGGACGACCCTGGCGCACCGGGCGAACCGGATGTTCATGCTGGTCCGCACCAGCAGCGAGGGCAGGAAGCAGCAGGGGATCACGTTCCTGCTCCTGGACCGGGTCGACTACCCCGGCATGGAGATCAGGCCCATCGTCGGCCTGGACGGCTTCCCCGAGCAGTGCGAGGTGTTCTTCGACGACGTCCGGGTGCCCCAGTCGGGCCGTGTCGGGGCCGAGAACGAGGGCTGGACCGTCGCCAAGCACCTGCTGAAGTACGAGCGCGGCTCGTCTTCGCAGGCCCCGTGGCTGTACCGGTTCGTCCGGATGATCCGTGAGGCGGCCGCGACCCGCACCTCTCCGTTCGGCGGCACGCTCGCGCAGGACCCGGTCTTCCAGCGGGAGCTCGGCGAGCTCGAGGCGGACGTGGCGTCGGTGGAGGCGGTCGAGAAGCTCGCGGTGAGCGGCCACCCCCTCGCGCACGACCTCGCCTTCCCCTCGTTCAACAAGACCGTCGGCACCGAGCTGATCCAGCGCCTGACCTCCCTGATGGCCAGGGTGAGCGGACTGGAAGGGCTCTCGCTCCAGCTCCAGGCTCTGACCGTCGGCGGCGGGACCGCGCCCCTGGGCGACGGCTTCGACCTGATCGCCATGCCCTACTACCTCAACAGCCGGGCCGCCTCGATCTACGCGGGCACCAACGAGGTGCAGCGCGACCTGATCGCCCGCTCCCTCATGAGCCGCTGACCGCAGGAGAGCGACGATGGACTTCACCTTCACCGACGAGCAGACGATGCTGCGCGAGAGCGTCGCCCGTTACCTCGCGAAGAACTACGCCTTCGAGGCGCGCCAGGCGATCGTGCGATCCGATCGCCCCTTCTCGGCCGAGGTCTGGCAGGCCCTCGCCGACTTCGGGCTGCTCGCCCTGCCGTTCCCCGAGGCACTCGACGGGCTGGGCGGCTCGGTCGTCGATCTCGTCGCCGTCGGCGAGCTGTTCGGCGAGCACCTGGTGGTCGAGCCCTACCTGTCCTCGATCCTGCTGGCCGGGCGGGCGCTGGCCGAGGTGGGCGACCACCCCCGGGCCGAGCACTGGCTCGGCCGGCTCATGGCGGGCGAGGCGCTCGCCGCGTTCGCCCACGAGGAGGGCGCGGGCACGGCCGACCCGTCGCTGGTGGCCGTGTCGTGCACGAAGGCGGGCGGCGGGTACCGGCTCGACGGCGAGAAGCGCCTGGTGCTCGGCGGCGCGAACGCCGACGTCCTGGTGGTCACCGCGCGCGTCGACGGAGCCCCCGGAAGCCCCGACGGACTGGCGCTGCTGGTCGTCGAGCCGGGCGCCCCCGGCGTCCGGATCACCCCCTTCAAGACGCTGGACGGCAGGAGCGCCGCCCACCTCGCCTTCGACGGGGTCGAGATCCCGGCGGACGACCTCCTGACGGCCGACGCCCACGGGGCGATCACCCGCACCCTGGACGGCGCCGTCATCGCCCTGGCCGCCGAGGCGGTCGGCGCCATGACGGCCCTGCTCCGCCAGACCGGCGAGTACGCCGGGTCACGGCGGCAGTTCGGTGTCCCGATCGCGACCTTCCAGACCGTCGCCCACCGGCTGGCCGACATGAAGATCGCGCACACCAAGGCCCGCGGCACCCTGCTCTACACCGCCGCGCTCGCCGAGGCCGGCCGGGCCACCCGGCGCGACGTGTCGGTGCTCAAGGCCCAGGTCGGCAGGCTCGGCCGCGCCCTCGCCGAAGCCGCGGTGCAGACCCATGGCGGCATCGGCATGACCGACGAGCTCGCCATCGGCCACTACCTGAAGCGCCTCCTCGCCATCGACGCCATGTTCGGCGACAGCGACTACCACTACCGCGTGGTCGGCGCGGGCGCCTGACGGACGCCGGGCCCGCCCACCGGACCTGCCCGGTCCGGTGGGCGGGCCCGGGGGTCGGGAGGCCGAAGGGGCCGGCGCCCGGACGGCTCCGGCCACGTCGAGCCCGCGCTCGGGGAGACCGGTCAGGGCCTGGCGAGGAAGGACCGGACGAGGGTCTCGGCGAGGAGGCGGCCCGCCTCGTCGGGCGTGCGGCGGCCGGTCAGGGCCTGGTCGTTCGCGGCGACGGCGAGGGCGTGCACCATCGCGTAGGTCCAGTCGGGCGGGAGGCCGCGCTCGAGCTCGCCGCGGTCCTGGGCGGCGGTGATCCAGGCGAGCAGCGGCTCCTGCGGGTCGGGGTCCTTCCAGGGGCCGGCGACGGACAGGTCGCGGTGCGCGTCGAGGAAGCGGAAGCGCTCGCCGACGCGCACGATCTCGGGACCGAGCCTGCGCAGCACCGCGGCCGCGGAGCCGCCTTCGGCGACGGCCGCGGTGACGATCGCGCGCTGCTCCTCGATCGCCCGGCCGAACAGGGCGCGGACGAGGTCCTCGCGGGTGGGGAAGTGCCGGTAGACGGTCGTCCGGCCGACTCCGGAGGCCGCGGCGATCTCCTGCATGCTCGCGTCGGGGCGGGTCCCGAGCATGCCGATCGCGGCGGCGAGAACGGCGTCCCGGTTGCGCTGCGCGTCGGCGCGCAGGGGCTGGTTCGGCGGTGTCATGGGCAGGTCGGCTCGCAGAGGGTCGGCGGAGTCAAGTGGAACACCACAGTACCAAGTGGTACTGTGCCGTTCCGTTTATCGGTGGCAATGGTGGCCATCCTGCCACGGGCTCCGCGCGCGGGACCCGAACGGCGGGGCCGCCCGCCCGCCGCCCCGGCCCAGGAAAGGGACCCATGCCCAAGCCGCGCTCGCTCACCGACCTGCCCTACGCGAGGTTCCTGGCCGCCGCCGACGGGCCGCCCGTCCGGTCGGGCGACTACGAGACCGTCCATTTCGCCGACCTCGACCTCACCGGCGTCCAGGCCGACGGCGCGCGGTTCCTGGAGAGCGCGTTCTCCTCGGTGGACCTCACCGACGCCCGGCTGCGGAACGCCCTGTTCAACGAGGTGTGGATGCAGTCGGGGCGGCTGGTCGGCACGAATCTCGCCGAGTCCCGGTGGCTGGACTCGGAGGTCTGCGTGGCCTCCCTGGCCGGCACCGCCCTCTACGGGGCGGAGCTGACCCGGGTGGCGTTCTTCGGCTGCAAACTCGTCGCGGTGAACCTCCGCGAGGCCCGCCTGCGCGATGTCGTCTTCGCCGACTGCTCGCTCGACGGCGTCGACCTCACCGGCGCGACCCTCACCAACGTCTCGTTCCCCGGGTCCACGCTCCACGACGTCGCCCTCGACCGCACGACCATGCGGCACGTCGACCTCCGCCAGGCCCGCGACCTGTCCTTCCAGGCGGGCCGCGACTCCCTCGCCGGTCTCACCGTGAACCCACACCAGCTCCTCGGGCTGGCCCCCGCCTTCGCCCAGATCCTCGGCGTCACCGTCGCCGACTGACCGAGACGACGGGGGTGCGCACCTTTCGGCCCGGCGTCGCCCCGGTCGTCAGCGCGGAGTCGCCCAGTCCGGCGCCCAGGTCCCGGCGGCGTCCCGGTCGGCCGCCGTGGCGGCGAGGTGGGTGCGGAGGGCGGCCAGTGCCGGGTGGGGGTTGTCGCGGTGCCAGAGGAGCGAATGCGGGTAGACGGGGGTCGGGTCGGTCACCGGGATGCGGCGCAGGCCGTGGTCGGCGGGCCAGACGAGGCGCATGTGCGCGCCCATGAAGGTGGCCAGGGAAGGGGTGTCGGCGATGGTGTCGAGGAGCGCGTCGGAGCCGAAGTTGGGGCCGGTCACCTCGATGGTGAGGCCGAACTCGGCGACGAGGTCGTCGTAGTAGACGGTCCACTCGGTGCCGGGGGTGAGGCCGGGCATCCAGATCCGCTGCCCGGCGAGCTGCGCGACGGTCACCGACTTGGCGTTCGCCAGCGTGTGGGCGGGACCGGTGAGGAGCTGGAGCGGCTCGTTCAGCACCCGGACGGACTCGAGGTCCTCGGGAAGGGGCCGGCCGGGCACGCCGACGGCGCGGAAGGACGCGTCGATCGCACCGGAGCGGAGGGCGGCGACGGCCACCTCGAGGTCGAACAGCATCAGCACGTCGAGGTCGATCTCGGGGTGCGCGCGATGGAAACCGCGCATCAGGCCCGACTGGGCGCTGCGCGAGGAGAGCACATCGACGCGCAGGGGACGGCGGCCGGGACGCACGGACGCCTCCGCGCGCTCCGCGGCGCGCAGCAGCTCGCGCGCGTGGGGCAGGAACGCCTGCCCGTCGATGGTGAGCTCGGCGCCGCGCGGGGTGCGCGTGAACAACCGCACGCCGAGGGCGCGCTCCAGCACGGCGACGCGCTTGGAGACGGCCTGCTGGCTGACCGAGAGCTCCGCGGCGGCCTCCTGGAACAGCCCGGCTTCCGCGACGGCGACGAAGGTGCGTACCGCTTCGATATCCACGCCGACCCACCCTAGTGAACAACCGATGGTTGTGCATGACCGGCAGATTGGTTGTTTGACCAGTAATGCCGCGCCCGCTTAGCTCTCAATGGTCAACGTCAGGTTGTTCACATGAGGTTTCGAGGGGTGCGCTGAGCATGGCGGGCAGAAGACGGTTGGGCCGGCGGTTCGGCTGGTTGTGGACGGCGTACGCGGTGAGCGCGTACGGGACCGGGCTGGGGTTCGGGGCGCTGCCCCTGATCGCCGTACTGGTGCTGCACGCCGGTCCCGCCGAGGTGTCCGCGCTGTCCGCGGTAGGGCCCGCGGTGGGTGCGCTGGTCGCGGTGCCGCTCGCGCCGTGGGTGGAGTTCCGGCGCAAGCGCCCGGTCATGATCATGATGGATCTGGCCCGGTTCGCGGCCATGGCGACGATCCCGGTCGCCTACGCCTTCGGACGGCTCGGGTTCGTCCAGCTGCTCGTGGTCTCGATCGTGGTCGCCGCGGCCAAGATCGCGTTCGGGGCGGCCGGCGGGGCCTACCTCAAGTCCCTCGTACGGCCGGATGACCTGCTCGTGGCCAACGCGCGGTTCGAATCCACGAACTGGAGCTCCATCGCGGTCGGGCCGCCGCTGGGCGGGGCGGCGATCGGCCTGTTCGGACCGGTCGTCACCGTGGCGGCCGACGCCTTCAGCTACCTGTTCTCCGCGCTGGCCGTCACCGCGATCGGCGGCGGGGAGGAGGCGCCGCGACCGGCCGGTGCCAAGACGGTCGGGTCCGGTGGGGTGCTCGACGGCTGGCGCCACATCATGGGGCATCCCGGGCTGCGGGCGCTCTACCTCAACAACATGCTCGTCTCCGGCCTGATCATGGCGACCGAGCCCGTACTGGCCGTGCTCCTGCTGCGCGAACTCGACTTCGCCCCGTGGCAGTACGGCCTCGCCTTCGCCGCCCCCTGCCTGGGCGGGCTCATCGGGTCCCGGCTGGCCCGGCGGGTCGTGGTCCGCCACGGCAGGGACCGGGTGTTCCGGGTCGTCGGCACCCTGAGGGCCGTCTGGCTGATCGGCCTGGCCTTCGTCGGCCCCGGCGTGGTCGGCCTCGTCACCGTGATGGCCGTCGAGCTGGCGATCATCATCAACATGAGCCTGTTCACCCCGGTGCTCGCCACCTACCGGCTCGAACAGACCCCGAAGCATCTCCTCGCCCGCACCCTGACGGCCTGGTCGATCGGCCAGCAGGCGGCCATCGCCGTCCTCACCGCGCTGTCCGGGCTGCTCGCCGCCGCCACCGGCCCGCGCACCGTTCTCACGGTTGCGGGACTGCTCATCCTGACCACCCCGCTCCTGCTTCCCCGAAGGAACCACCCGTCTCAGCACGAGCCGGAACCGTCCCGAAGCCACTCGTGAGCCCCGCAACCGCCGCCGAAGCCCGCAGCCGTCCGCGTCGCGGGGCCGCGGGCCGGGCGAGAGGTTGGCTAGGGGTGGCAAAGGTCTGGTTCGGTGGTGTTCGGGGTGGTGCGGGGGCGGTGACGATGAAGGTATGCCGCGACGAGACCGGTATCCGCCGGGAGCACCCTGCTGGGCGGAGCTGACCGCCCAGGACCTCGGGGAGGCGGTGCGGTTCTACGGGGAACTCTTCGGGTGGGAGATCGTTCCGCTGCGGGAGGGCTACCTGCGGTTCACGCTCGACGGCGCCGCGGTGGCGGGGGTCTGGCCGGAGCCCGCCTCGAGCGGGGCCGCGGGCTGGACGGTGTACTTCACGGTCGAGGACATCCGGGCGCTGACCCTTCTGGTGGAGGAGGCGGGCGGCCGGGTCGTCATGGAGCCGACCGAACTGGAGGACTACGGGGTGCTCGGCGGTTACCTCGATCCCGAGGGCGTGCACTTCATGGGCTGGCAGCCGCGGAGCAAGGCGGGCGCCGAGGTCGTCGCGGAGGACCGCACCTGGGCGTGGACCGAGCTGTTCACCCGCGACATGGAGGCCGCCGAGTCTTTCTATCCGCGGGTGTTCGGCTGGGGGAGGGCCAGGCAGGGGCTGCGCGTCCGGTGGATCACCGAGGGGCGCCCGGTGGCCTCCATGCTGCCGATCACCCCCGAGGTCCCCGACGAGGCGCTCGCGACCTGGCTCGTGCACTTCTGCGTGCCCGATGTGGAGGCCGCGGCGCGGCGCGCGGAGGAGCTGGGCGCGCATCGCATCGCCACCTACACCGACCCGCTCTACGGACTCGGTGTGTCGCTCACCGACCCGCAGAACGCCACGTTCCTCCTGACCTCGACGTCCACCGCGCTGGCGCGCGCACGACCACCCTCCCGCGAGCCGGACGAGGACGGGCCGGAGGGGTTCTAGGCTTCGGCGTCGTCCGGCAGGGGCGCGCCCGTGAGCGTCAGGTGGGCGACGCGGATGATGCCCTCCCGGATCTCCTCCGGTGACCTGCCCTGGGTCTCGACGAGCAGGTCGACGAACTGGCCGCGGGGGAGGTTGAGGATGGAGTGCGCCACGAACTCGGCGTCCTCCGCCCGGAGGTCGGGCCGGGCCTCCGCGACCACCTCGGCCATATGGCGCTGCCAGATCACATAGTGCCTGATCCGCTCGGCCCCGGGACCCCCGGACATCGCGCGCAGGAGCGGCCGTCCCGGCACCGTCATCCGGTCGTAGAGCTCGGCGACGAACCGGAGGATTCTCGGCACGGGCGGGACGCTCCGGTCGTCCAGCCGGGCCAGTGCGCCCGGCGCCCAGTCCTGGGTGAGCTGCTCGAACACCGCCGCGATCAGTCCCTCCCGGTCGGTGAACCGCCGGAAGAGCGTGCCCTTGCCCACGCCGGCCTCCGCCGCGATGTCGTTCATGGACACCTGGTCCGCGCCGTTCTCCACGATCAGCCGGTAGGCGGCGGACAGGATCGCGCGCCGGTTCCGTTCGGCGTCCGCACGCATGCCGATCACTCCCTTGACATAACCGGACCATCGGTCCGTATGCTTAACCGGACCAGCGGTCCACTATCTGGGAGACTCTAATGCGCACCGTCCGCTTCCACCAATACGGCGGCCCCGACACCCTCCGGGTGGACGAGGTCCCCGACCCGGTGCCCGCCGCCGGAGAGCTGCTGATCCGGGTCGAGGCCGCGGGCATCGGCTTCGCCGACCTCCAGCTGCGCTCCGGCGCCCTGCGCGCCTGGGCCCCCGGCCTGCCCCTGCCGTACAACCCCGGCCACGAGGCGGTCGGCACGGTCGTCGACGCCGGGGCCGCCACCGCCCTGATCGGCACGCGGGTCATGGTCGTCTCGCCCGCCGGCGGCGCCTACGCGGACCTGCTGACGGTCCCCGAGGCCGCCGTCGTCCCCCTGCCCGACGGCGTCGACGCCCACCACGCCCTCGCACTCCTCGGTCAGGGCACGACCGCCGTCGGCGTCCTGGACAAGGCCGGCGTCGCGCCCGGCGAACGCGTCCTGGTCGAGGCGGCCACCGGCGGCGTCGGCAGCCTGCTCGTCCAGCTCGCCAAGCACGCCGGGGCCGAGGTGATCGCCGCGGTCCACGGCGAGGCCAAGGCGGCCGTCGCCCGCGACCTCGGCGCCGACGCGATCGCCGACCTCACCGACCCCGAATGGGCCGCCGGCGTCGGCCCGGTCCACGCGGTCCTGGAATCCATCGGCGGCCCCGTCACCCGCACCGCACTCGGCCTCCTCCAGCCCTCCGTGGGGCGCATGGTCGTCTACGGCGACCTCAGCGGCCTGCCGCACGCGATCGACACCGAGACCGTCTACCTCCGCGCCCTGTCCGTCCTCGGCTTCGCCACCGCCCTCATGCCCCCCGAACGCCTCGCCCCGCTCCGCGACCGCGCCTTCGCCCTGGCCGCCACCGGCACCCTCAAGCCCCTCATCGGCTCGACCCGCCCCCTCACCGAGGCCGCCGCCGCCCACACCGCCATCGAATCCCGCACCACGATCGGCAAGAACACCCTCGTCCCCTGACGCCCCCGGGCCATGACGGGGGCGGTCGACTCCAACGGCTCGATCGCCCCCGCTTCCCTCCGATGCGGCGGTCCTCGACACCTGTTGCCGCCGCGGCTCATCTGAGCTCATCGACCCGCGCATCGGCGACTTGAGGGGCCGGAATCTACGACCTGCGCACCGATCCGGATGAGGTGCGCGACCTCGCCGCCGACCCCGGCCACCGCGCCGTCCTCGACGCCCACCTCTCGACGTCGGCGACAACGGCTTCATCCCCGAGGGCTCTCCCACCGAGGGCCACGACCAGAGCCGCGCCCCCGGCGTCTACCCCCTGCCCCGGGTCCTGGCCGTCGCCGCCACCGCCATCCGGCGCGACCCGGTCGAGCCGCCCCGGCTCGTGGCCGACCTGGACGACGCCAACGAGGTCGTCCGCTACCCGGCCTGCTGATGCTCGACGCCGAGGCGGCCCCCGCCGCGGAGTCCCTGGCCGGGCACCTGGAGACCGACACCTCACCTCACGTGGGCGTCGTCCTGGCCGAAGTCCTGGCTCGCCTGGGGCGCGCCGAACACGCCGTGCCCTTCCTGACGGACACCCTGGACCACCACCCGAACGCCGGGGTCCGCCTCCAGGAGCTCAACGCCCTCACCCACCTCGGCTCCGCCGCCCGTCCGGCGCTCCCCGCGATCACCAGCGCCGCCTTCTCCTCCGACGAGTACCTCCGCAACGCGGGGCGCCATCTCCTGCTCGTCCTCAACGACGTCTATCGCCCCGGCTTCCCGGCCTACTTCCCCTTCTGATCTGAGCCGACGGGCCCGGCCCGGGTCCGCCGGGTCAGTGCAGGGACTGGGGGGTGCGGGCCGGTTCCGCGGCGCGGTCGGTGGGGGAGCAGGTGACGGTCGCGGTGACCTTGGGGGCGACGTCCAGGGAGGCGAGGATCGGGCAGGGATCGATGGCCTTGAGCAGGTCCTCCTGGTCGCTCGGCCTGAGCGACCAGGGGAGGCGGACGTCGAGGGAGATCGATCCGACGCGGAGCGGCTCGCCCGCGAGCAGGGTGAAGTGGGTGCCCACCTCGAGCCCGGTGTGGGGGAGACTGTGGTCCTTCAGGTGGTGGCGGGCGTAGTAGGCGACGCAGGCGGCGAGCGACGCGGCGAAGAGTTCGAGCGGCGTGGGCCCCGAGTCGTACCCGCCCGCGCGCGGCTGGTCGACGTGCAGGACGTGGTCGCGGATGAAGATGGCGTAGGCGTCGTCCTCCTGGTGGACGACCGTGATCTCGTTCATGGCGAAGCCCCTCGTTCGGTCGGCTCGGTCCTGCGGTGGCGAGGGGCTGTAGGGACGGGACGGTGTCGAGCCGGGCGACCCGTCCCCGGCGAACGCCGTACCTTATATCCCGATTGTGCGGGTATGTCCGCCGAACCGACAGTGTTCGTGGGGCCGCCTTGCCCAGACCTTTAGCCCACGTTGCCCCGACGGCCCGCCGGGCGGCCGCCGGACGTCCTGCGGGTGCAGGGGCTCTCGGGCTTGGCGATGGTCGCCGAGGTGCCGGTGGGAAGGCGCATCCGCAGCGCCCTGGTGACCCGGGCCCGGTGGCCGACCTCGTGTGCGGCGCGCACGCCCGCACCCGCGCACTCGGACCGGAATCCGCACGGCCGTCATGGCAGGTCCTTCCGTGAACGGATGGGGAGCGACGGCTGGGTGCCCTCGGTCCGTCGGGTGCGGTGGGCAGGAGGGCCGGGGGGCTCGGGCCGGAACCGGGGTTCCGGGCCCGAGCCGTCCCGGGCGGCCGGGGGAACGGTGTCGCCGGGGAAGGCGGTCGGGGGGTCTTCGGTGAGGAGGGCGGCGAGCCGCGCCCGCACCGCGGGGGTCAGGATCTTCTTTCGGGCGGCGCCGCGCCGGGCCGCGAGCGCCGTCCCGTTCTGCTCGTGCCGGGGGAAGGCGAGGACCGCGAGGACGGCGAGGGCGAAACCGGTCCAGCGCAGGGAGGTCCCGCCCGTGTCGGAGGGCCACGTCTCGTCGTAGAGCACCGTGCTCGAGAGCACGACAGCGGTGCGGCCGCTGACGGCGATGAGCACGGCGACGACGATGAGCCTGCACCGCTGGAGGGCGACCTGGAGCTGGATGAGGGTGACCCCGGCCATGCCCAGGATCAGGAGCGGGTAGGGCGAGGACACCACGCCGGCGACGGAGCGTTCGACCGACCAGATCGCGGCGATCCCGCGGGCGCCGGCCTCGGCGATGCCCGCGCAGAACCCCGCGCTGAGCCCGTAGGCCACGCCCGCGAGCGGCCTGCCGTGCCGCCCGCCGGCCTTCCGGTCGCCCACGAGCCAGACGAGACCGGCGATGGCGGCGGGCGGGACGATGACGAGGATCAGCGGCGCGGGGAACCACGCGTCGGTGGTGTTCAGGTCGGCGGCGGACGAGCGGCCCGACAGACCGAGCAGGACCACCGCGAGCACGGCGAGCGCGGCCATGGTCCACTCGCGCCGGCTGAGGCGCTCCCGCAGGACGACCGCGGCGTAGGCCAGCAGGAGCAGCAGGCTGAACCCGAGCAGGGGCTGGGCGATGTTAGAGGGCAGCATGGCGAAGGTGACGATCTGCCCGGCGAGCCCGACGAACAGCAGCAACCCGCCCGTGAACCAGACGGGGTCGCTCAGCATGGACATCGTCGTATGGATCGGTCGGCTTCCGCGCAAAGGCGGCATCCTTCGCGCCGCTCGCTGGAACAGAAGGAAAGACGCGAAGTAGACGCATGTTCCCGCGACGGCCAGGAAGGCCCAGCCGAGACCCGTTCCTTCCACGGCCGGATCCTCCTCGTCTCGGCGTCGTGCCGTCCCGACCCCCGATGTCGGGACGGGGCCTTGCGGTGGGTGCGGCCTGGTTCCCGGGGTGAGGGCCGGGCCGCACGGCGCGATCAGTAGTTCGGGTTGTTCATGACGGGGATCTGGATGCTGATCGGGAACTTGGCCCCGGACAGCAGGAACAGGACGCCCAGGCGGAGGATCTCGTCGAAGGCCCAGTAGGACTTCTGAAGGATGCCGGGCGCGTCCTCCAGGGACAGGAGTCCTTCGCGGACGGCCACGAAGGGCTCCCAGGCCGTCTCGAAGACCTCGTCCCAGAAGGGGGTGTCGCGGATCTGGAGCCAGTCGGCGATCTCCTCGCCGAGGGTGTACCGGGTGAGGGCGGCCAGGATCGGCTTGGTGAGGACGGTGCCGTCGATGAAGGACGCGAGGCCCAGGAGCGTGTCGGCGAGCTTGATGCCCTCGGGGGTGGGCGCGAGGATCGGGGTGAGGACCTGGGCGGCCTGCGCGTTGGCCTCGTCCCAGGAGGCGGGGATGTACTCGTCGAGGATGCCGAGCATGTGCGCGGTGAGCTGCCAGGAGTGCAGGAACGCCTCGGACTCGGCCGGCTCGATCGGCACCTTCCACTTGACCAGGTTCTGCATGACCGAGGTGGGGAGGCTGTGCCAGGTGACCATCATGTCGGCCTGGGAGATGGGGATCTCCTCGTCCGCGGCCTTCTGCCAGTAGATGGACTTCGGCAGCAGGTGCCGCACCCCGGCGTGCGCGAGGCGGGTCTTGACGCAGGTGACGATCATCTCGCCGTCGGGCTGGAAGGCGTTGGCCGAGCCGACGTCGTACCCGAGCTTGGCGGTCTTGGTGATGCGGTCGCGCATGTCCGCGCCGCCCTTGGAGTAGTACACGGCGCGGGCTTCGCGGGGGATGACCGTGCTCATCATGCCGGAGACGAATCCGTAGGAGACGCCGAGGTACAGGCCGCGCTTCTCGTTGAAGTCGACGGCCTTCTCGAGCTTGGCCTGGTCGGTCCACGCGGGGAGCCGCCTGGCCTTCTCGATGAACGCGACGAGGTCGGCGGGCAGCCCGGCGGGGAGCGCCTGCCCGTTCTTCGTCCACTTCTTGAGCAGCTTGTTGACCGCGTCTGTCTCACCGCGTTCGATGATCCCCGCGACGACGGGGTCCGCGTCGGCGTCCCACACGTACTTGGGGTCCAGACCCGCGCCCTCGCCCACGACCGAACCGGCCGGCGACCACGACCACGCGGGCATCGCCGACGCCAGCGCGCCGACCGCGCCCAGCGCCCCGCCCGCCACCAGCACATCACGCCTACTGCGCTCGACCATCGTGCATACCTCCAACAGCCAATGGGGTGGACTGATACGGTGATACATGGATTGCATCTCCGTATCAGCTAGCGAAACCCATCAGAGCACACGGAGTCAGGCGAGACAAGACCTATCTTGTGTCTCGAAAAAGGAAACCCTCCAGTGAGGGCGCGCGACGACGACGGCCCGCCCTTTCCCGGCACCGGGAAGGTGCGAGGAAGGGCGGGCCGTCAGGGGATTCGGGCGGAGGCCGGGTCAGGTGGTGTAGTCGGCGTTGATGCGGACGTAGCCGTCGCTCAGGTCGCAGCCCCAGACGCGGGCCTGGGCGTGGCCGGTGTTCAGGGAGACGTGGATGAGGACCTCGTCGGCGGACATGACGGCGGTGAGGGCATCGAGGTCGGGGGCGTCGGCGGGGTAGACGGTGAGGGAGCCGAAGCGGATCTCGACGCGGTCCGGGTCGATGTCGGTCTCGTCCTTGCACTTGCCGACGGCCATCGCGACTCGGCCCCAGTTCGGGTCGCCGCCGTGGACCGCGGTCTTGACCAGGGGCGAGTTGACGATCGCCTTGGCGACCGTGCGGGCCTGGGCCTCGTCGCGGGCCCGGTCGACGAGCACCTCGATGAGCTTGGTGGCGCCCTCGCCGTCCTTGGCGACCTGCTTGGTGAGGTCCAGCGCGACGGTGTGCAGCGCCTCCTCGAACTCCGCGAGGTCGACCTCGCCGGCCAGCCCGTTCGCGAGGATGACCGCGCTGTCGCTGGTGGAGGTGTCGGTGTCGACGCTGACGCAGTTGAACGTCCGGTCCATGACCCGGCGGAACATCGCGTCGAGCACCGGCGCGGGGATCCGCGCGTCGGTGAAGTAGTAGGTGAGCAGGGTCGCCATGTCCGGCTCGATCATGCCGACGCCCTTGGCCACCCCGACGAGGGTCGCCCCGCCGATCGTCGCGCGGACCAGCTTGGGGTGGGTGTCGGTCGTCATGATGGCCTCGGCGACAGCCTGGAAGTCGGGCTCGGGAGCGGGCTCGACCTTCCCGATCCCGGCGCGCATGACGTCCATCGGGTAGCGCCGGCCGATCACGCCCGTCGACCCGATCGCGATCTCCTCGGGCGCGCACCCGACCAGCTCCGCGGCCAGCGCGACGACCTCGGCGGCATCCTCGCGCCCGCGCTCACCCGTCGCGACGTTCGCGTTCTTCGACACCGTGACGACCGCCCGCACCGACCCGTCGCCGAGGTGCTCCCGGCTCAGCAGCACACTCGGCCCGGCGAACCGCGACCGCGTGAACACCCCCGCCGCCGCGCACGGCACCTCCGACGCCACCACCGAGAAGTCCCGAGTCCCGTCCTTGATCCCCAAGTTCGCCACGAACGTCCGGAATCCAAGTGGGTTCGACCGCTGCACGTGATTCCTCCTGCACCCGAGTTACGACCCCGATGACCAAGGGTCGCCTCCGATGTTAAGCCCCCGCCTTCCCCCCGCCCCGAGAAGGGCGCGAGGGGAGGGCGGGTCAGCGGGTCCAGGAGGCGAGGACCATGAGGGTCTTGGTGCCGGTGACGTCGCCGGCGCGGCGGAGGCGGTCGATGATCTTCTGGAGGTGGCCGAGGTCGCGGGCGCGGATGCGGATGAGGGCGTCGGGGTCGCCGGCGATGGTGAATACGGCCTGTACTTCGGGGATCTCGGTGGCGGTGCGCATGATGCGGTCGACCGGGGTGGTGCCCTGGTAGCGGAGTTCGGTGAACGCCTCGATGCCCCAGCCGAGCTTGGCGTGGTCGATCTGCACGGTGAAGCCGGTGATCACGCCGGTCTCGCGGAGGCGGTCGACCCGGCGTTTGACCGCGGCGACGGAGAGCCCGATCTCGGCGGCCATCTCGGAGAAGGTCCTGCGGCCGTCCTCCCTGAGCAGGCCGAGTATGCGGTGGTCCAGGGCGTCCACGTCGGGCATGGGCTCGGGCATGGGCCCACCTTTCGGTGCAAAAGATTTCGGTGAAGTGGCGATCAGCCTAGTATTTTTTGCGTCTTGTCCGCTATCTCGCGCGCATTACTTGCGTGCCGGCCTTCGGGTTGCTGTGCTGGGGATCACACCGCAGGCCCGCTGGACCAGGAGGATCGCGTGAGCGTCTCGCCCCGAACGGTGACCCTCGAAGACAAGTACGCGGCGACGGACGGCACGGTCCTCGTCTCGGGAGTGCAGGCGCTGGTCCGGCTGACGCTGGAGCAGCGCCGCCTCGACGCCGAGCGCGGCCTGAACACGGGCGTCTTCGTCTCCGGCTACCAGGGCTCCCCGCTGGGCGCCGTCGATCTGGAGATGGGCCGCGCCGCGCGGCACCTCGCGCCGATGGGCGTGGTGTTCCGGCCCGGCCTGAACGAGGAGCTCGCGGCCACCGCGGTGGCCGGCACCCAGGTGCTCGACCGCCTGCCCGGCCGCCGCCACGACGGGATCGCCGCCTTCTGGTACGGCAAGAACCCGGGGCTCGACCGGGCCGCCGACGCGATCCGGCACGGCAACGTCGCGGGCACCGCGCCGCTCGGCGGGGCCGTGGCCTGGATCGGCGACGACCCGGGCAGCAAGTCCTCGACCGTGCCCAGCTCGTGCGAGCCGATGTGCCAGAGCCTCACCATGCCGCTGCTCGCGCCCGGCTCGGTGGCGGAGGTCGTCGAGCTCGGGCTGCACGCCGTCGCGCTCTCCCGCGCCACCGGCCTGTGGACCGGGCTCAAGATCATCGCGGACGTCGCCGACGCCTCCGCCACCGTCGACCTCGCCCTCCTGCGCAAGGGCGTCCCGCTGCCGGACGGCGCCCCGCGCGGCACCCGGCCCGCGCTCGTCGGACCCGCCTCGCTGGACGCCGAGCACGACATGCTCACCCGTCGGCTCGACCTCGCGCGCGCCTACGCCCGCGCGCACTCCCTCAACCGGGTGACGTTCGACGCACGGCACGCCACGCTGGGCGTCCTCGCCTCCGGCACGTCCTACGCCGTCGTGGAGCGCGCGCTCGACGACCTCGGCCTGGACGAAGCCGCCATGGACCACCTCGGGCTCCGGCTCATCAAGCTCGCCATGCCCTTCCCGGTGGCGTACGACGACCTCGCCGCCATGACGTCGGACCTCGACACCGTGCTCGTGGTGGAGGACAAGGTGCCGTTCCTCGAAGGGCACCTCAAGCAGGCGCTGTACGGCGGCGCGCGGTCGCCCCGGGTGCGGGGCAGGGATCTGCTGACCGCGCGCGGCACCCTCGCGGCCGAGGACGTGGCCGAGGCGCTCGCCGTGTGCGTCGGCCGCGACAGGCTGCCCCGGACCACCGCCGTCCTCGCGCCCGCGCCCGCGCCGCGCCGTCGGCTCCCGCTGGTCGCGGCCCGCACCCCGTTCTTCTGCTCCGGCTGCCCGCACAACGCCTCGACGCGCACCGGCGATGGCACGCTCGTCGGCGTGGGCATCGGCTGCCACGCCATGATCGCCCTGGACGGCGAGGGCCGCGGCACCCAGGTCGGCCTCACCCAGATGGGCGGCGAAGGAGCCCAGTGGATCGGCCTCGCGCCGTTCACCGACGACCCGCACTTCGTGCAGAACCTCGGCGACGGGACCTTCCACCACTCCGGCTCCCTGGCGATCCGCGCCGCCGTCGCCGCCGGGGTCTCGCTCACCTACAAGTTGCTCTACAACGACGCGGTGGCGATGACCGGCGGCCAGCGGGCCGAGGGCCGCCTCGACGTCCCCGCCCTGACGCACTGGCTGGCCACCGAAGGGGTGCGCCGGATCATCGTCACCACACCCGAGCCCGAGTCGTACCGCGGTGTCCGGATCGCCCAGAACGCCGTCGTGCGCCACCGGGACGACCTGCCGGAATCCGAACGGGAGCTCGCCGAGGTCGAGGGCGTCACGGTGCTGATCCACGACGACCGGTGCGCCGCGGAGGAGCGGCGGCTGCGCAAGCGCGGAAAGCTCCCCACGCCGACGGCGAAGGTCGTGGTGAACGAGCGGGTCTGCGAAGGCTGCGGCGACTGCGGCGAGGTCTCGACCTGCCTCTCGGTGCACCCCGTCGAGACCGAGTTCGGCCGCAAGACGCGCATCCACCAGGCGTCCTGCAACGCCGACCTGAGCTGCCTGAAGGGCGACTGCCCCTCGTTCCTGCTCGTCGAACCCGGTGCCCGCAGGCCGCGCCGGGCTCCGGCGGCCCCTCCCGTCGAGCTGACGGAGCCGGTCTCCCGGTTCCCGGACGGGCCGGTGCTGCTGCGCCTGCCGGGGATCGGCGGCACCGGGGTCGTCACGGTCTCGCAGATCCTCCAGATGGCGGCGCACCTCGACGGGCTGCACGCGGCGGGCCTGGACCAGACGGGCCTCGCGCAGAAGGGCGGCCCCGTCGTCAGCGACGTCCGGATCTCCCCGCACCCCGTCGAAGGCTCGATCCGCGCCGCGCGCGGCACCGTCGACGTGCTCCTCGGCTTCGACCCGCTCGGCGCCGCCGCGGACGGCAACCTCGCGACCGCCTCCGCCGGCCGCACGATCGCGGTGGTGAACACCGCGGTCGTGCCCACCGCCGCCATGGTCACCGGCCGCGCCGAGACGCCCGTCTCGTTCGCCGCCGCGACCGCGCGGATCGAGTCCGCGACCCGGGCCGCCGACAACCTGTACCTCGACGCCCACGGTCTGTCCGAGGCCCTGTTCGACGACCACATGCCCGCGAACCTCCTGCTCGTCGGCGCCGCCTACCAGCACGGCTGCGTCCCGGTCTCCGCCGAGTCGATCGAGCACGCGATCCGGCTCAACGGCGCGGGCGTCGAGAAGAACCTGGCGGCCTTCCGGTGGGGCCGCGCCGCGGTCCTCGACCGCGCGGCCGTGTCCCGCGCCGCGCTCCCCGCGCCTCCCGCCGAAGCATCCGACGAGGCCGCGACGTTCGAGGAGGTCCTGTCCCGCCGCACCGCGGATCTGACCGGCTACCAGAACGCGGCTTACGCCCGCTCCTACGCCGACGATGTGCGCCGGGTCGCCGCGCTCGCGGTCGACCGCGCAGGCGAGGACGACGGCACGCGCATCGCCCTGGCCTACGCCCGGGGCCTGCACAAGCTCATGGCCTACAAGGACGAGTACGAGGTCGCCCGGCTCCACCTCGACCCCGCCGAGAAGGCCCGCCGCGACCACGAGTTCGGCCCCGACGCCGTCATCTCGGTTCTGCTGCACCCCCCGCTCCTGCGCGCCATGGGCCTTAAGCGCAAGATCACACTACGCCGCTCCGCAGGCCCCGTCTTCCGCGCTCTGCGCGCCGCCCGGTTCCTCCGCGGCACCCCCTTCGACCCCTTCGGCCACGCCGAGCTCCGCCGTGTCGAACGCGCCCTCATCACCGAATACCGCACCCTCATCGACGCGGCCCTGCCCCACCTCACCCCCGCCACCGCCGCCACCCTCACCACCCTCGCCGGCCTCCCCGACCGGATCCGCGGCTACGAGCACCTCAAACTCACCACCATCGCCACCTTCCGCACCCAGGCCCAGACCCTCCTCACCCACCTGACCACCTCGGCGACCCCGGTCTGAAACGACCGCCTCGCGAACACCGACGGTCCAGCGCGAGGTGATCGGTCGGCCGGACGGGGCACGGAGATCGCGATCCACACCCTGCCATCGCGTCGTCCATCGAGACGGACTCGCGTCCTGCGACGCGACGACCGACGACAGGACGGCGGCCCGTGGCGTTCGGGACGAGGCACCGGTCAGCGGGAGGCGGGGCGGGGCCGGTGCTGGTGCGAAGGACGATCGGCGGGATGACGCAATTGATCGAACCGGTTCTCCTGGTTCGTCTCCGTCACCCCGTACACCCCGTAGGTCGCCTCCATCAGGGAGGGCCGCCCGTCGGTGCGGGCGGCTCCGCCCCTTCGCGCGGTGGGAAGGCCGGGTGCGGTGATCGGTGCGGGATTTCTGTTCTGCGGGCGGACGGTGGGCGGCCTCCTTGAGTGGGCCCGGTCGAGCGGCGGGCCCCTGTGGAACGAACGTCCCTCGTCGGCTCTGGAGCCCTCATGCTGCTGCGACCCCTTGCGCAGATGCCGGCGCCGGTCTTCGCCTCCTGCGCGCTTGTTCTCGGCGCGTCGCCGGAAGCGTCGGCGGCGGTGCCGTGTGATCCGCCCGCGCCGGTGAAGGAGCCCGCCGCGAGCAGGGCGGTGGGGAGCGGGACCGCGGCCGTGCCGGGCACGGCGTCGAGCGCTTCGCCCGAAGCCGCGGCCTCCGGCCCCGGAACCGAGCCCGTCGACCTCGACGCGGCCGACGCCCTCGCGCCCCGCGGCGCCGACGACGCTGCCCCTCGGATCGTGGTCACTGGAGTCGGCCGGCCGGCGCGGCGGCTTCCTCGTGGCCGAGGGCGATTTCCCCGTCCTCGCCCCGGTGACCGGCGCCGGCGGCAGGACCCTCAGGAGCCGCGCGACCTACACCGTCGTCCGCGGCCTGGCCGCCCCCCGCTGCGTCTCCCTGCGCGCCGCCGACGGCCGCTACCTGCGCCACTCCGGCATGCGGCTCCGTCTCTCCGCCGCCGAAGCGACCGCCCTCTTCGGCGAGGACGCCACCTTCTGCCCCGAACCGGGACGCCGGAAGGGCACGGTCGCGCTCCGCTCCCACAACTACCCGGAACACGCCCTCCGGGCCCACCCCGACGGCATCCGGCTCGACTTCCTGGGCGCCGCGAGAGCCGACCCGTCGGGCTCCTTCCTCGTCCGCGCCCCCTGGGCCCGCTGACCTTCGCCCGTCCGCTCGGCTCCGGCGGCCCGGGTGGGGAACTCTCCGAAGGGCGGATACGTTTGTTACTACGCCTGTAGTAGGAGCTGGGTCACAGATCCGGCTCCCACCGCGCGCGCACCACGCAGCAATAAGGGCCTCACCCCCCAGACGGCTCGCAACGAACGGTTGGAGAAGGACCCATGGCCATCACCCTCACCAAAGAAGACGGCGCCGCCGACCTCACGGGCATCACGCACATGTCCGTCGGGGTCTCCTGGGATCCTTCCGCGGGGGCCAGCGGCGGCATCCTCGGCCGGGCCCGCCGCAAGAAGGGCGTGGACCTGGACCTGATCGCGGTGCTCCTGCAGGGGGCGGAACCCGTGCGCTTCGCGGGCCTGGACTCCCTGGACCCGCTGGGCAACGGCTCCGTCAAGCACTCCGGCGACGAGCAGACCGGCGCCGCCGAGGGCGACGACGAGACCGTCCACGTCACCTTCGCCGACGTCCCCGCCGCGATCACGTCGATCGTCTTCATCGCCGCCGCGTTCAAGCGGGGAAGCTCCTTCGACAAGGCCAACAACGTCTCCTTCAAGATCTACGACGCCACGGGCGGCTCCAGCAGCCAGGTCGCCGACATCTGGCCGTCCCTCCTCGGCACCGACAACGCCAACGCCATCTGCCGCGCCTTCCGGAACGGCGGCTCCTGGCAGCTTGAGGTCATCAACCGGGTCGGCAAGATCAAGCAGGGCGACCGCCCGGCCCTGATCCGCTTCGCGGTGCAGTAAGCCCCTCAGGGCGCCGCGCGGATGCCGCCGCCCAGTGAGGAGAGAGCCCGGTGCCGGTCCAGGCCACGGACGGCGAGGGCGGCCAGGGCGGCGGCTCGTCGGGCGGGGTCGACGCGAACAGCATGACCGGCCCCGACCACCCGCTCAACGTGGAGGCCGTGATCGCCGTCCGTCGACGTCGCCGTCCTGCGCCGTCAGGCCATCGCGTTCACCGAGGCGACGCTGGAGCTGTGCGCTGTGCCGTGGGAGCAACTGCACGCACGCCTTGATACCAGAGCATTTCGGATACCGGAGCATTTCGCCAGGCGTGATCCCGGCACTGTCGTCAGCGTCCTGCGGAGTTCGCGTGCGGGTCTTCGGCGGCGGCCCCGTACCGGGCGGCGAGGAGCGCGAAGGCGGCGGTGAGCTCGGGAGGGGAGACGACGGTGAGGGGCGCGTCGAAACGGCCCAGGGAGGCGGCGAGGGCGACCCAGGACCACGAGCCGGTGATCAGGCGGCAGCGGTCGGGGCCCACGGCTTCGACCAGGCCGTCGCCGACATAGGGGAGGACCTCGTGGGCGGGGAGGGAGAGGACGACCTCGCCGGTGCAGGCCCAGGCGTCGGCGGTGCCGGAGCCCTTGAAACGGGCGGACAGGAACGTGGCGAGGTCATCGCCGGGGACCTGGCGGGGAGCGAACCGGGGGCCTGTCGGGGTGCGGGGCGTCATCCGGTCGAGGCGGAACAGCCGCCAGTCCGCGCGGTCCAGATCCCACGCGACGAGGTACCAGCGGCCGCCGCTCGCGACGACGTGGTGCGGTTCGACGCGTCTGGGGACCGCCGCCCCGTCCGGGGCGCGGCCGACCGGGATGTGGTCGAACCGCAGCTCCTCGCGAGCCGTCACGGCGGCGCTCACCTCGACCAGCACGCCCGGATCCGGCGCGGGGCCGCCGGGGAGCGCGGTGACCGCCACGCCGTCGACACGGTGCCGCAGCCGGGCGGGGAGCACCTGCCGGACCGTCGCGAGGGCCCGCGCGGCGGCCTCGCCGATCTCGGTGCCCCCCACCGCAGACGCCGTCCGCAGCGCGACGGCCAGCGCGATCGCCTGCTCGTCGTCGAACAGCAGCGGGGGAAGCGCCGCGCCCGCGTCCAGCCGATACCCGCCGTCCGGGCCTTTCGCCGCGCTGATCCGGTACCCGAGCTCCCGCAGCCGGTCGACGTCCCGGCGCACCGTCCGGACGCTGACGTCCAGCCGCTCGGCGAGCACCCGGCCGGGCCAGTCCCGCCGAGTCTGGAGGAGCGACAGCAGCGTCAGCATGCGGGACGGGGTTCCGGTCATGCCGTGCATCCTCCCTCGAATGGCGGACAGGAACTGACCGCCACCGCTGCGAGGCTCCGTGACGCCCGGGATCCACCGGGCGCACTCAACGAGCACGGAGCGCATCATGACCATCGCCGTCACCCCGCACCTGAACTTCCGCGGCACCGCACGCGCGGCCCTGGAGTTCTACCGGTCGGTCTTCGGCGGAGAGCTGACGATCATCAGCTACGCCGACATGGGCGACGCCGCCGCCGAGACCGCCGATCACGTCGCCTGGGGCCAGGTCGCCACCGCCGACGGCTTCCGCATCATGGCCTACGACGTCTACCCCCACCTCGACTGGGACCGGGGCCGCGACCCGTTCTTCGTCTCCGTCCGAGGCACCGCCCCCGAAGAACTCCGCGCCTGCTGGGACGGCCTCGCCGCCGACGCCGTGATCAAACAGCCCCTCGCCCCCTCCCCCTGGTCCCCCCTGTACGGCCTGCTCACCGACCGCTTCGGCATCACCTGGACCCTCGACATCGCCGCCGCCCCGGCCTGACCGCTCCCTGCCTCCTCCGTCCGGGTGGCCGTCCGGATGGAGGAGGCGCGGGCGGGGTCATTCGGGGAAGGTGAACATGCGGGCTCCGGGGGTGAAGGCGGGGGGAGGGACGGTGAGGCGGTGGGTTCCGGCGGCGAAGGCGTTGGCGTCGGGGGTGCGGGACGCACCGGTGAAGCCGGCGGTGGTGAAGGCGTCCAGGACCAGGGACAGGTCGGTCAGGGCCTGGCCGTGGGTGGACCAGATGACCGCGGCGTGCGGGGCGCAGAGCCGGGGGAGCATGCGGATCGTGCGGAGGGTGTCGGTCCGGCCGATGTGCGCGAACGGGCCGCTGATGAGGACGAGGTCGGCGGGCACGGCGCCGACGTAGGCGTCGGTGAGTCCCGCGTCGGCCACCAGGACCTCGACGTGTTCGAGGTCGGTGCTGCCGAGCGCGCCGTGGAGGAACGACGCGTTCAGCGGCTCCAGTTCGATCATCCGGGCGGCCACGTCACGTCCGCGAGGGTGCGTGATCAGCATCGGCAGCAGGTCGCGGGCCTGGCCGGCGCAGACGCTGACCGCCTTCAACGGGCCCGGCGGGGCGGCGTCGAGCGCTTCGGCGATGAGCTCCTGCACGGCGTCGAGCCGGTCGGTCTGCGCCGAGCCGATCTCGTCGTACGGGGCGTGCCATCGGTACCAGGACCGGTCGGTGAGCACGCCGCCCGGATCCGCGCCGGGCGGGGGACCGGGCGGCGTCGTCGGCTCGGGGGCGCTCATCGGGCGGCGAGGCCGAGGCGCTGGAGGCGGTCCTCGGCCGAGCCCTCGATGACGCACGCGAGCTGCTCGGCGTTGATCGTGGCCATGCCCTCTATCTGCTTCTGCGCCAGGTGCTCGGTCTCGAACGCGGCCATCGACGCGAAGTGCGCCTCGAGCACCATGTGGTGCAGGCCGCCGAAGGCGGGCGCCCAGACGTCGTACGGGGTCAGCCCGGCTTCGATCAGCAGCTCGTTCTTCTGCTTCTGCAGCGCGACGAACCGGGGAAGGGCGCCGAACTTGAGGTTGCGCAGGATCTGGTGACGGTAGGGAAGCACTGTTCTCTCTCCAGGGTGGAAGCGGTTCAGGGGGTCTGCAGGTGGGGGACCTTCACCCAGCCCTGGTCGAACGGGGTGGTGAAGAAGTTGTGGACGCGCATGTACGACAGGAGCCAGGTGCCGTCGACGCGCCTGAAGTCGTTGTGGTACTTGCCGGCGATCCACAGCGGCCGGTCCCCGCGATAGGTGCACGCCTGGAAGTACATGAACTGGCCGGTCGCCCGGTCCGGGTCGCCGTCCACGCCGAGCTGGATCGCGGTGTTGGTCACGAAGTGCGCGGAGAACGGCATGCGCTCGACGTTCCGGTCGAACTTCCTGGTCAGCGCCTCGTGGCCGGTCGCCGCCCAGCCCGGGTTGCCGTGCGGGCCGATGCTCTCCCAGGAGCCGTCCTCGGTGAAGAGCACGGCGACCTTCGCGCCTTTGCCGGACTCGGCGTCGGTCGCCGCCATGTAGTCGACCATCAGCTGTTCGATCGCCCTTTCGGACTCCAGGGCGTCGACCTTGGCCGCGAGGGTCGCGACGAGGGCGGCGAGGTCGGTGGTGGTGGTCATGCGAGCTCCTTGAGTGCCTTCTGGTAGCGGGCCAGCAGCCAGGTGTTGAGCTGCGGGATGTTGGACTCCATCCAGGAGAGCGGGCCGCGCGGCGCGTAGCGGGAGTTCAGGCCCTGCTGGAGCGCGGCGGTGGTGACGGCGTCCTGGTGGATGGCGAGGGCCTTGCGCTCCATGAACTTCTCGTACGCCTCGTGGAATCCGGGCTCCTCGACCGCGCTCCTCGGGTAGAGGTTGACCCGGCGCAGGTCCATCGAGCCGGGGCCGTTCGGGTGGATGAAGGCGAGCTGCACGAAGGTCGGCTGGAGGATGGAGAACAGCATCGGCGGGATCGACGCGAACATGACGCGCTTGCGCTGCTCCTCGCCGAGGCCGGGGATGATCTGCGTGGTGCGCCTGCCGTCGGTGCTGGCCAGCCCGGCGTTCTCGTCGAGCAGGTAGGTCGGGTGCATGACCTGGCCGTCGCCCTCGTCGAACGTGATGAACCGGGCGTTC
This sequence comes from Actinocorallia herbida, assembly GCF_003751225.1. NCBI lineage: Bacteria > Bacillati > Actinomycetota > Actinomycetes > Streptosporangiales > Thermomonosporaceae > Actinocorallia > Actinocorallia herbida. Next base: position 4,520,140 of record NZ_RJKE01000001.1, on the reverse strand, counting down.
TTGGCGGGCGCCGCCTCGTGCACGCCGCGGTGCACATAGCTGGTGTGGTAGGGCTCGAGGGCGTTGTCGTGGTGGATCTTCCAGTTCCACCGCTGGTCCTTGAACTCGAACGGCTCGAGCGGCACCAGGTCCGCGATGTGGAAGGTGCCGAGCTCCTCGTCCATCTTCGCGACGGTCGGGGCGAGCGGCGCGGCGTCGTCGTCGAAGTTGATGAAGACGAGCCCGTGGAAGATCTCGTGCCGGATCCGCGGTAGCCGGATCGTCTCGCGCAGCCGCTTCACCGGAACGGTCTCGGTCATCGACGGGGCCGCGACCAGTCTGCCGTCGAGGCCGAACTGCCAGTTGTGGTACGGGCAGACCATCCGTGTGGCCGACACACAGGTCATCGACTTGCCTTCGGCCGCCCGCTTCTCGGCAGCGAGCCCGCCGAACAGCGGGTGGCCCCGGTGCCGGCAGACCGCCGACATGACCCTGACGTCGCCCTCGGTGTCGCGCAGCATGACGATCGGCTCGCCGAGGACGGTCAGCGGGAGCTGGTCGCCCGGCTCGGGCACCTCGCCGACGTGCCCGATGCACAGCCACTCGCGGGAGAAGACCGCCTCCTTCTCGAACTGCCAGAACTCCTCGCTGGTGTACACCTCGGGCGGCAGCAGCCGGGCCGTGGCGACGGGATCGGTGACACGGTCGACGTCGGCAAGGATCCGGCGGGCCTCCGCGATCACACGGGGGTCCAGGGGCGCGGTGCGACTCATGGTTCTCCTCTCAGCTTTCCGGTCGAGCACTCGACGGGATCTTGTATCCAAAACTCGATGAGGTCTTCCCCGGTGCCAAAGCCCGGCGGGGGACACGGCTGCGCCAGGGGCGGACGGCCGGGATGCCGGCCTCGGCGGTGATCCGCGCGGCCCGTTCGTTCACCTCGTCCACCAGGGACGTCTCCGCGGCTGGATCGAGCCAGTCGGCGACGCCGTCGCGGATCACCACGCGACCGGCGACGAGCACGGTGCGGACGTCCCGTCCCGTCGCCTGCCAGGCGAGCATCGCGGGCAGGCCGGGCGCCGGATTGAGGTGCGGCGCGGCGGCGTCGAGCAGGATCACATCGGCCTGGAGGCCGGGGACCAGGGCGCCGACCGTGCCTTCGAGCCCCGCCGCGCGGGCGCCGCCGAGGGTGGCGGTCTCCAGCAGTTCCTCGGCGGTGAGGGCGCCCGCGTCGCGGTTGACCGCGCGCTGGACCACGCCGAGGGTCTTGAGGTCGGCGAGCACGTCGCAGCCGTCGTTGCAGTTGGCGTCGTCGGTGCCGATGCCGACCGTGATCGCGGCCTGGAGCATCGCCGGGACGGGCGCGACGCCCGAGCCCAGCACCCCGTTGCTCACCGGCTGGGTGGAGATCCTGGTGTCGGCGGCCGCGATGAGCCGCAGGTCGCGCGGGCCGAGGTGCACGGCGTGGCCGAGCAGCAGGCGGTCGTCGAGGAGGTGGTGGGAGGCCAGGTACTCGACGGCCGACATCTCGCCGACGGGCCTGTCGTCCGGGGTCTCGGCGAGGTGCAGCGCCCAGATGCCGTCGTGCTCGTGCGCCAGGGCACGGCTGCCGACCAGCGCGCGCAGGCCGGCCGTGCTGGCGGTGGACGGCGAAGCGCACACCCGGATCCGGCCCGAGGCGGCCCGGTCGTGCCGCCGGTACATCTCCGCGAGATCGGCGAGGACCGCGTCGGTGTCGCGCAGGACGGACGCCGGCCGCACACCGGGCTCGCGGGCCCGGATCGTGTCCATCAGCTCGGGCGAGCCGGGCCGCCGGGCATCGGTGAACATCCGGGCGTAGACGGCGCGGATGCCCGTGTCGCTGAGGACGCGCACGGCGGCGTCGATCGCGGGAAGCGGGTCGAAGGGGTGCACATGGTCGTTGAGGACCACGGTCGTGACACCCGCGCGGAGGCTTTCCAGGACGAAGTGGCGCAGCGCCGTCTCCAGGTCGGCGAGCGTGTACCGGGCCAGGCCCGGATAGAGGTCGTTGAAGAGCCAGTCGGTGAGGCCGCGGTCCTGGTTGCCGCCCGCCCGGAGCAGGATCGGGGACCCGTGGGTGTGCGCGTTGACCAGACCCGGCATGACGACCGACCGGGACGCGTCGATGATCTCGCAGCCCGGCGGGATCGCGACGGTGTCGGCGGGCCCGACCGCGACGATGGAGTCGTCCTCGATCAGGACCGTGCCCCGGTCCAGGACGCGGCGCTCGGCGTCCATGGTGAGGACCCGGCCGCCGACGATGGCCTTCCCGCTCATGCGGCCGCCTCTCCGTGCGCGCGGAGGGCCGCCGCGACGATCGCCGCGTAGCCGGTGCAGCGGCAGAGGTTCCCGTCCAGCGCGCGGCGGACCGTCTCGGCGGCCAGCGGCTTCCCGCGCCGCTCGCGCAGGAGCGCCGACAGGGTGACCAGCATGCCGGGCGTGCAGTAGCCGCACTGGACCGCGCCTTCTGCGGCGAACGCCTCGATGAGCCGGGCATCGGCGGAGGTCCGCGCCGTCGCGACCGCGCGCCCGTCCGCCTCGACCGCGCCGACCAGGCACGACGGCGTCGGCGCGCCCTCCAGCAGGACCGTGCAGCTGCCGCAGTGGCCGGTGTCGCAGCCGGTCGGCAGGGGGTGCGCGACGTCTTCGATCAGCTGCCGCAGACTCGACCAGGGCCGCGGCTCGGCCTCGACCGTCCGGCCGTCCAGGGTGAACTTCAAGGGGTCTCCTCCAGAATGCGGCGTGCGAGGACGCCGAAGGGGCGCGCGTGCCCGGTGCAGGCCGCGGCGACCTCGTCGAGGGGGGCGCGCCGTTCGAGCAGCCGCTCGGCGTCGCGCAGCCGCTCGGGCCGCGCCGCGCGCAGCCGGGCGACGACCCGGACCCGGTCCGCACCCGGGGGCCGGGGCAGCCACGCGATCGCGACGGCCGCCTCGGGCGGCGCGACGGAGGGCCGCACACCGGTCCGGGCGTAGCCCAGACGCCGGGGGACGTCCGTCTCGATCGCGGTGACGAGACCCGGCGCGGCACCGTCGAGCACCTCGTCGAGGCCGACGTCGCCCTCCGGGGTGAGCAGGACGGCGTCCACGGCGAGGAGGGGAACGGCGAGGTCACGCCGCCCGCCTTCGGCCGCCAGGAGGTTCCCGACGACCGTCGCCCTCCGCCGGACCGCGGGCGTGCCGAACCAGCCGAGATCCTCCGGGAGGCACCGGGCGACGGTCCGGGCCTCGCCCACCGTGGTCCGCGCGTCGAACCTGATCCTTCCGTCCCCGATCCGGGGCGGCTCAGGGCTGATGCCGCTGAGCAGGATCACCGTGGACGGCCGGAGCCCGCCCGTGTTGAACCGGGGCAGCAGCGCGGTGCCTCCGGCCAGCACCGTGGCGTCCGGATGCGCGCGGAGCAGCGCCGCGGCCTCCGTCCAGGAGGTCGGCCGCAGCACGACGCCAGGGCCCGGGTCGTCCCCGGCCCGTCGTTCGGCGTCCTCGCCGGGCGGAGAGGGGGCGAGCCGGTAGGCGGGGACGCGGTCCACCGGGGAGCCGTCGGCGGCGCGCAGCGCGGCGGCGACGGCGGCCGGGCTGGAGACCAGCGGCCCCTCGCCGATGCCCTTGGCGCCGAAGGCGAGCCGGTCGTCGGCGTGCTCCAGGGGGACCGCGATCACCTCGGGGACGTCCGAGGCCAGCGGCAGCAGGTAGTCGCCGAAGCCCTTGGCGCGCGGGCGGCCTTCGCCGTCGACCGGGATCTCCTCGAACAGCGCGAACCCCGCGCCCTGCACCGAGCCGCCGACGAGCTGCCCGCGCACGCCGACCGGGTCGATCGCCCGGCCGACGTCCTGGGCGGCGACGAGCTGGACCAGCCGGGCCGTGCCGAGCTCGGGATCCACGTCCACCACGGCGCGATGGGCCGTGAGCTGGAAGGCCTGGTGGAGGTGCCCGGTGCCGGTGCGCGCGTCGGTCTCCTGCGTCGGCAGGCCGGGGTTCACCGCCTCGGCGGTCAGCACGGCGCCGTCCAGGAGTTCGGGCAGGCCGACCGACCGCCAGTCCGGGAGCCCGCGCGCCTCGGCGAGGCCGTTGAGCCGGGCGAGCAGGTCGCGGCAGGCCAGGTCGGCGGCCCCGCCGCTGGCCATCGACTGACGGCTCGCCTTGGACCCGCCCGCGACCGGAAGCCCGGTCGTCGACTCGGCCAGGCGGACGGGGACGTCGGGGAAGTGGCTGCCGACGATCCGGGCCAGCACCGCGCCGATGCCCTGGCCGACCTCCGCCGCCGCGCTGCGCACGGTCAGGCCGGTCGCGTCGAGCCGGAGCCCGATGCCCGCCGGGTCGGGGCGGCCGTCGCCCAGGCCCGCGCTCTTGATGCCGATCGCGTAGCCGACGCCGCGGCCCGGCGCGTCCGGCGGCAGCGGGACGCCGTCGAGCGCGGCGAGCACCGCGGCGGGGGCGGCCGTGCCCGTCAGGGGCTGACGGCTGGTGGCCAGCGGCTCGCCCTGGGCCAGGAGGTTCCGGCGGCGCAGCTCGCGCGGGTCGAGCCCCAGCTCGGCGGCGAGCAGGTCGATCGTGGACTCGATGCCGAAGCACGCCTGGGTGGCGCCGAACCCGCGCAGCGCGCCCGAGACGGGATTGTTCGTGTGAACCGTCCGGGTACGGACGCGCACCGACGGGATACGGTAGGGTCCCGCGGCGAAGTAGTGCACGATCTTGCTGATCGGCAGCGACGTGCTGGCGTACGCGCCCCCGTCGAGCAGGAGATCGGCGTCGAGCGCGACGAGACGCCCGGCGCGGTCGGCGGACAGGGCGTAGTCCATCGTCGCCGGGTGCCGGTGCGGGTGGGCGTGCAGTGACTCGGCCCGGCCGTACACGGCGCGCACCGGCCGTCCGGTCCGCAGCGCGGCGAGGCAGAGATGGACGTGCAGGGTGATGTCCTCGCGTCCGCCGAACGCCCCGCCCACCCCCGCCAGGCGCACGAGCACCTTCTCCGGCGGCAGGCCCAGCGCGAGCGCGATCGAGCGGCGGTCCTCGTGCACGTCCTGGGTGGCCACGTCGAGGACGACCGAGCCGTCCGGTCCCGGAGACGCGAGCCCGGCCTCGGGGGCGAGGAACGCGGCGTCCTGCCGTCCGGTCCGCCACCGGGCGCTCACCTTGACGGCCCCGTGCACGCCGTCTCCGTGCGCCAGCTCCAGCTCCGCGACGAGGTTCGACTCCGCCCCGACCAGAGGCGCTCCGGCCTCCAGTGCCGCGAACGGGTCGAGCAGCGGCTCGGCAGGCCGGATCACCGGCTCGACCAGCAGGGCCATCCGCCGCGCGGCCTCGGCCGTCTCGGCCACCACGAACGCGACGGGCTCGCCCGCGTACCGGACCCGGTCGATCGCGAGGACCGGGGTGTCGGCCGTCTTGAGCCCGAGATGCCGCGCGCCGGGAACGTCCGCGGCCGTCAGCACGAGCCGCGCGCCGGGCACCCGCAGCGCCGCGTCGGTCCGGACCGCGTCCAGCATCCCGCTCGCGACGGTGCCGCGCACCGTCGCGCCGTGCAGTTCGCCTGCGGCGTGCAGCCCGGTGGCATAGGCGAAGTCCCCGGCGAGTTTCGCCGCGGCGTCCGGCCGGACACCGCGCGACCCGACCCGGAGGCCCCGCGAGGCGTTCCTCGGCACGGTGCTCCTTCCTGCGTTGACGGGGTGGGGAGGACCGGGCCGTCGGCGCGTCCGACGGCCCGGGTGACCGGTGCTCAGTCGGTGAGGCCGATGGACGGGTCGACGAACTCGTTGGTGAAGAGGTCCGCCGGGGCGAGGCCGTCCTTCACCTGCTTGTTCTGGTTCGCGAAGATCGGCCGGAGGATGTCGATCATCTTCTGCATCCGGGCCTCGTCGAAGTTGCCGAGCGTGCCCTCGGCGTCGTCGGCGATCAGTTCGCGCTCCTTGATCACCTTGATCGCGTCGGCGTTCAGCCCGGTCGAGGTCTTGCCGGGCGAGTTGAGCTCCTCGTTCATCTCGGTGATGCGCGCGGTGATGGCCGTCGGCTCGGCCAGATAGTCGGCGGTGGCCTGCTGCGCCATCGGCACGAACGCCTTCAGGCAGGAGGCGTACTTCGTGATCTGGTCCGGCAGCATCGAGAGCATCGACGCGTAGTTGTGGTAGCCCGAGTCGTAGACGAGCAGGGAGCCGATCGGCTTCTTCCACTGCGCGTACTCGTTCTCGAACTTGTACGGCTCACTGGTGATCAGGCCGGACTGCACGTCCTTGCCGGCGTCGGCGATGAACGTGTCCGGCCCGCCGCCGTAGGACCCGTCGAGCTGCTCCTCCTTGATCTGGCCGGAGCCGACCAGGTAGTCCATGTAGGTGGAGCCCTCGAAGAAGAGCACCTTGGCGTTCGACTCGCCGATGTCGGCGATGGACTTGAAGTCGTAGGTGGCCGGGTCGAAGACGAGGACCTGCGGGTCCTTGTCGAAGTAGTTCATGACGGCCTTGGTCGGCTGCTTCGCCGAGTTCTGGATCGCCTCGTCCGAGGCGAGCAGGCCGATGTTCATCGTGTCGGCGTCGTCGGCCGTGTAGAGCTGGGTGGTGACCTGCTGGTTGCCGGTCAGCGGGCCGCCCGCGCGGACCTCGACCCTCACGCCCCCGAGGTCGCCGGAGTAGACGCCCGCGCTCGAGTCGAACGCGCCGTCCGGGCCGATCAGGTTGTACATGCCGCCGTACTCGGCCTCGGGATACCAGCTCGTCTGGATCGCGATGGTCGCGGGGCAGCCCGCGTCGACCAGCGCGCCGGTGCCGGTGCCGGCCCCGGCGTCCGATCCGTCGTCGCCGCCGCAGGCGGCCGTCGCGGCGAGCGCCAGCAGGGTCGGCACGACGAGAAGCTTGGTGCGCTTCATGGTTCTCCTAAAGGGAGGAGGGGAGGGGGGAGAGGCGGGGCGGGAGGTCTTCTGGGCACGGCCGGGCCGCCGGGTCGCTACGGAGAGCGGCTCGGCGCGTTCGGACGGGTCAGTCCCGGGCGGAGGCGTGCCAGTTCCGCAGGACCCGGTGGGTGATCACCGTGTTCAGGACGAACAGGGCGAGCCCGAGCAGGGAGGAGAAGAGCAGCGCCGTGTAGAGCCGCTCGGTCTCGAGGTTGGTGCGGTAGACGTCGAGGAGCCTGCCGATGCCCGGCTCGCCCTGGCGGAAGAAGAAGTCGGCGACGATCGCGCCGATCACGGCGAGCCCGCCCGAGGTGCGCAGGCCGGTGAGGATGCTCGGGAGGGCGGACGGCAGGCTCAGCCGCCAGAACCGCTCGAGGCGGTCGGCCTTCATCAGGGTGAACAGGTCGCGCTGGCTCGGCTCGACCGACTTCAGGCCGAACAGGGTGCTGGTGATGATCGGGAAGAGGCCGAGGATCGTGCAGATGATGATGCGGCTCGACGTGCCGTAGCCGAACCACAGGCCGACCAGCGGGGTCAGCGCCAGGATCGGGAGGGTCTGCAGGATGACCGCGTACGGGTAGAAGGAGCGTTCGACCCACTTCGCCTGCGACATCATGACCGCGAACACCGTGCCGATGCCGATCGCGAGCGCGAAACCGGACAGCGCGACGATCGTCGTCATCCGCAGCCCTTCGAGGATCTCGCCGAGGTTCGCCCAGTCGAGCATCCCGACCCTGACGACCTCATGCGGGGGCGGCAGCAGGAACCTGCGGCGCTCGGACAGGAGCACGTAGGAGATCAGGTACCAGATGCCGATCGCGGCGAGGAAGACGCCGACCGGGGGCAGGACGTTCTTCACGGTGCCGGTCAGCCGGCCGGGCTTCTTCACGCTCGGGGCGGCGGCCTTCGGGATGGCCGCCGCGGCCGCGGCCGGGGTGTCGATGGTGGTCACCGCTCCGCCTTTCATGTGGTCCGGTTCCGGGTCGGGTGACGGCGCGCTCATGCGGCGTCCCGCAGGCACTCGCCGATCTCGCCGGTCAGCCGGGCGAAGGCGGCGTCGGCGCGCAGCGCGGGTTCGCGGTGCCCGTCGAAGGGGACGTCGAAGCTCCCGACGACCCGGCCGGGCCGGGCCGACATCACCACCACGCGGGTGGACAGGAACACCGCCTCGGCGATCGAGTGCGTGACGAACACGCCCGCGAAGCGCTGGGCCCGGAAGATGCGCAGGAGCTCGCCGTTGAGCCGCTCCCTGGTGATCTCGTCGATCGCGCCGAAGGGCTCGTCGAAGAGGAACAGCTCGGGGTCCAGGGTCAGCGCACGGGCCAGGCTGGCGCGCATCTTCATGCCGCCGGAGAGCTGGCTGGGATAGTTCTCCTCGAAGCCCCTGAGCCCGACCATGTCGATCGCGTCGAGCGCCTTCCGTCGCCGCTCCGCCTTGCCGACGTGCTGGAGCTGGGTGCACAGCTCGACGTTGGCCAGCACCGTGCGCCACGGCAGCAGGGTCGGGTCCTGGAACACGTAGCCGATCGCGTCGGTCGACACGTGCATGCTTCCGCCCGTCCGGGACTCCAGTCCCGCCGCGATCCGCAGCAGCGTGCTCTTGCCGCAGCCGGACGGGCCCACGAGGGAGACGAACTCGCCGCGCCGCACCGCGAGGTCCACGGCGTCCACCGCGTGCACCCCGTTGCCGAAGTGCATGTCGACCTCCCGCATGCGCAGCAGGGTTCCGTCGGGGGCCCAGTCCTGCTCGGCCGCGGCCGGGGCGCCTGTCGCCGTTGTGCTCATGTTCTGTCCTCGGTGTCGTGACGGGAATCGGTGCCCCGGCGCGGTGCCACCAGCAGTCCGGCGCCGTGGCCGGCGGCCAGCGACTCCAGCAGGGTGACCACCGACCAGGGGGTGACGGCTGAGGTCCGGCCCCCGGAGCCCGGCGCGACCGCGTTGGCCACGCTCAGCTCGTAGTCGCCGAGTGGCGACGCCATCGTCACCACGTGGCGGGTCATGGCCGCCGCCGGATCGGCGACCATCACCACGGTGACGCCGTCGAGCCCGAGGGTGGCCAGCGCCAGCGCGACGGCGACGTTGGCGGTCTTGGGATGCGCCAGCGCGGCGGCCCGCGCCGAACCGCGGAAGACCTCGACCGGGCGGTCGGCCTCGACGCCCAGCGCGGCGGGCCGCTTCGTCGTGGTCAGCACCACCGACGCCGGCGGGCCCTCGGGCCGCCCGTCCAGGGCGCGTGCCGCGGCGGCGAACAGGTCGAGCCCGCCGATCGCGCCGGACGGCACCAGCACCCGCCCGGGTCCCTCGGGCAGATCCCGGGTGAACTCCGGGTCGGCGAGGACGCCACAGGAGCAGAGCACGACGTCGACCCCGGCCTCGACCGCGCGCGGCACCCAGGCACGGGCCGCCTCCGCCCCCGCCGCCTCGACCAGGACCTCGGTGCCGCGCAGCAGCTCGGCGGGCCGTCCGGCGGTGGTGGAGCGGACGACGCCCGCGAGCGAGCAGCCCGCGACGTCACCGGCGCGGAGCAACCCGGCGAGCGTGCCACCCAGCGCGCCGACCCCGAGAAGCCGGACCCGCAGACCCGCACCTGCCCTCGCTCGCGCCGGCTGCGGCCGGTGCGCGGCGACGGCGTTCACGGTGTCACCGCCGAGGTGTTCACGCGGGGGGCGGCGACGGCGAGCGGTGCGCCGCTGAGGAGCCGTAGACGGAAGCCTGCGGGGCTCGGTCGTGTCGGCTGCGACCGGTGGGTCGTGATGGCGTTCACAGGGCCACCGCCGCGGTGTCCTGGCGGGGGTCGGCGACTGCGGTGAGGGTGCCGTCGGCGTCGCGCCGGACGATCGTGTGGGCGGAGCGGGCGCCGAACTCGGGGAGGCGGTCGCCTTCGCGGAGGAGGTCGCCGGAGGCGGTGAACTCCCAGCGTGGGGCGGCCAGGGCGGTGGCGAGCGCGGCGGGGGCCAGGTCGGGGGCCAGGTCGGGGGGCAGATCGAGCAGACGGCGCAGCGTCTGGGTGTTCCAGGGCACCTGCTGCTCGCCGCCGGGGGTGGCGCCGAGCACCCAGGCGCCCGAGGAGTCCTTGGCCGCCCAGGCGTGGAGCGTCGTCGGGGGCCGGGATCCGGGGAGGGGGGCGTTCGGGTGGCCGGGCAGGAAGGTGAAGCCGCGGCCCGCCCGGTTGGACAGGACCAGGTCGAGGCCGGGGACGACGAGCCCGCTGCCGTAGCGGGGGAAGGAGTTGGAGTGCACCAGCACCACGAGGTTGCCCTCGGCGTCGGCCGCGGCGACCGTGGAGGTGCCGTCGACGAGCGCGGGCGGGAGGCCCGTGGGCGCGCGGAGTCCCGCGAGGGCGGCCCGCACCGCCTCCGGAGCGCCGCCCTCGGCCAGGGCCGCGAGCAGCGCCGGACCGTAGGTAGGGGCCGGAGTGGCCCAGACGTCGGTGCCGTCGATCGGCGCGTGCCCCGCGGGCGTCTCCAGCGGCGGGACCGGGCGCAGATCGGCCGGTTCCACGACGCCGCCGTGCCCGGTGACGTAGGCGACGACCCGCTCGCCGAGCGCGCCCGTGAAGAGCTCGGCGCCGCGGTCGGCGAACTCGGTCAGCACATCGGCCAGGCCGGGCAGGCGCACCCGGGACCCGAGCGGTAGGGGGCCGTCGGTGGGGGAGTAGCGGGTGCCCTGCGGCTGCCACTCGGTGAGGACGTCAAGGGACTCGGCGACCAGCCGCCGATTGACGGACGACCAGATGATGCCGCGCCGCGCCAGGTCGATCGCGGGCCGGGTGAGCGCGGCGAGGCCGAGCCTGCCGCGCGCGGCGAGGGCGCTGTATCCCGCGGGGGCGCCCGGCACGCCGACCGACAGCGGGCCGGTCACGCAGGGGGCCCAGCCCGTCGCCTCGGCCGCCCCGTAGAGCCGGGCCGGGGCCTTGCCGACGGAGATCAGGGAGGCCGGACGGTCGGCGTCCGCACCCAGGTGCAGGGCCACGACGTCGCCGGCCGGCCCGCACTTCGACGGCAGCAGGACGGTCTCGGCCAGGGCCGCGGCGACGGCCGCGTCGTACGCGTTACCGCCCTGGAGCAGGATCGCGGTGCCGATCGCGGCGGCGGGGCGGGCGCCGGCCGCGACCGCTCCCAGGGTGCCGGAGGCGACCGCGCGGCGCGCCAGTTCAGTGTGCTGCGTCATGCGCCCGGGTTCACCTGGCTCGGACCGTAGTGGCGGAGTTCGATGGTGTTGCCGTCCGGGTCGTTGATGTAGAGGAGGTCGGCGGGGCCCAGCGCGCCCCATCGGCGGTAGGGGCCCTCCGCGACCTCGAACCGCTCCTTCAAGGCGAACAGGTCGGTCTCGCCGATGACCAGCGCGAAGTGGGAGACGTTCGTGCCGGTCTTCTCGCGACGGGCGTCCAGGTCGAGGATCTGGCCGGGACGCACCTCGACGGACGGGAAGGGCACGGTCCCGGCGCGGAACTCCTCCAGCCGGTGCACCATGAAGCCGAACTTCTCCGTGTACCAGCGCACCGACGCCTCGGGGTCGGCCACGCGGAGCACGATGTGATCGATCTGCTCGACCCGCACCACGGCGGTGTCGGGCGTGGCAGGGATGAAGGTGTACGCGGTCATGGGGATTTTGTATCCCGTGATCGTGAACGAAGAAGACGCGGTTTGTAACTAAGCTGTTTCGTGGCGTCCGAAATGTCGCTTCGCGGCTGAGAGCGGGGGCGCGGGGTGCCCCGATCCGGGGTCTCGGGGCCGGTCTTCGGGTGGTGTCTCGCGATGATCCACTACCGAACGCTGTGCACAGGTAGGGCGGTTAGTGCATCATGTATCCAGAGAATTGACGGGTCGTTGGTGATGCCGTCCGGTCTGAGGCCGGGCGGAGGGCGGATGGAGAGCACGAGTGACGACGATCGGTGCCCGGCACCGCAATCTGCGCGACGAGACGGTCGACGAACTCCGCCGGCTGATCCTCGGGGGCGACCTGGAACCGGGCGCCCACCTCACCGAGCTCGCCATCTCCGAACGTCTCGGCGTGTCCCGCCTCCCCGTGCGCGAGGCGTTCCGCCGCCTGGAGGCCGAGGGCCTGCTCGAGGCGATCCCCCGCCGGGGCGTCCGGGTCGCCCAGCTCGACAGCGACGAGCTGGAGACGGTCCGCGAGATCCGCGTCGCCCTCGAACTGATGGCCGTCCGCCGCACCGTCGAACGCGGCGACGACGAGGTCCTCGCCGAGCTGCGCGCCCTGCTCGAAGCCGGCAACGGACAGTCCCCGGACTCCGGCGCCGCGAAGCTGGACGAGCTGAACGACGAGTTCCACGAGCTTCTCTCCCGGGGCAGCGGCTCCCGCTTCCTCTCCGACTCCCTCCGCTCCGTCCGCAACCAGGCCCACCACCTCGTCGGCGGCAAGAGCGCCGCGGTCGCCCGCTCCTGGGAAGAGCACGCCCGCATCATCGAGGCGGTCCTCGACCGCGACGCCGAATTCGCCATGCTCCTCATGCGCCGCCACCTCGCCGTCCGCCACGAGAACCAGGGCCTGCCCAAGCCCGCCGGCTCCTAGGGCCTGTCTGATCGTTCGCGGGTCCAGAGGATGAGGCCGGCCGGCAGCACGCCTGCTCGGTAGCGGCCAGCTTGTCGTAGCGGGTGGCGATGGCTCCGAACTGCTCGAGCCGGTTGACGCAGCGCTCGACCTGGTCTGCGGTCGTGGTGGCCATCGGTGTCCAGTGCGGGTGGCCGTGCCCTTCACGACCAGGTGCGTCTTGCGCGTCGGTCCGCCGTGGGAACGGCCGATCCCTTGTCTGGAAAGTGCCTTGCCGTGATCATCCTGCTCGGTCGTCCCCCGCAGGGCCCCCCTTTTGAGCGGCTCCCGCCGAATGCTGATGGGCCCGGGGCGATCGTGGAGTCGACCGCGAACGTCCCGACGATCCTGCCGGCCGCGTCGTCCTTGACCTGGACTTCTTCCAGCGGACGCGCCCACGTGCCGTCCTCGTCCCACCGTTCGGACCGCTCGTAGCAGGTCTGCCAAGCCGAGGTCCCGGGGCGTCGGGTGCGGATGAGTCTGTCGATCTCATCTCTTCGTGTGATGTCGGGGGTCGGCGTTCCGGCGAACATTGAGGTCATGCGGGTGCGGACCTCCCGCGGAGGGCGAGGGGAACCCCGCGAAAGGTCCGCACCCCGGTCGAGGGACGCGTGGCTCGGTGCGACGAGGCACCGGGGCACGCGTAGGCGCCCCCACTTCACTCGGTCCTCCGTGCCCGGACCGAGCGGAGTGGGGACACCGCCGCCCGGCGATCTTCAGGCCGGAGCGGGCGACCCGTCTCTAAGGACGGCTGACGGCCCGGGTCTCCGCACCGTCGGGTGAATCCGCCGCCGTCCCGGGGATCGACGCCTCTCGGCCACGCTCTCTCGGAGACGTCCGCCCTTGCGGCGGGCGGGCCGCTCCCAGGGGCCCTCTACGCCGACGGTCATCCGCGCCCTCGGTCGGTGCGTCGCGTGCGGACTTCTCGGGAGAGACCTCGCGGATCCCCGCGAAGCCCGCGGCTCCGCGACTCTCACCCGGCGCGCATACGGGTTCACGATGTGCGCCGGAAGGCCGGGGCCGCGCGCTGGTGGGCGTCTGTCCGCAGGGATTTCGCCGCTCCGGCCCGTCCCGGGGATCATGCACCGGGTGCATGACGGGGTCCGCGGGATCGGAACGCATGAACTTTAGGCGCGGGTTCGCTGAGCAGGCCGATGTGATGAGATATTGCATTGAATGCAAAGTCGGGCATGGTTTTGGCCGGTGATGCGTGATGTGGAACATATGGCGGGGGTGTCCGAGATGTCTGGTGTGGGCCGTGGTGGCAGACGGTCGGCGGTGGGCGGCGGCCCGCAACCGATGCTGCTGGGCCGCGAGGCCGAGTGCGTGAAGCTCGACCGGCTCCTGGCCGACGTCCGGAGCGGGGAGAGCCGGGTGCTGGTGCTGCGCGGCGAGGCCGGGGTCGGCAAGTCGGCGCTGCTCGACCGGCTCGTCTCCCGGGCCTCGGACTGCCGGGTCGTGACGGCCGCGGGAGTCCAGTCGGAGATGGAGCTGCCCTTCGCGGCGGTCCACCAGCTGTGCCTGCCGATGCTCGACCTCCTCGACACCCTGCCCGAGCCGCAGCATGACGCCCTCGGCACCGCGTTCGGGATGCGCTCAGGCCCGGCGCCCGACCAGTTCCTCATCAGCCTCGCCGTCCTCAACCTCCTGGCCCAGGCCGCCGACGAACGTCCCCTCGTCTGTGTGATCGACGACGCGCAGTGGCTCGACCGCGCGTCCGCCCAGGTCCTCATGTTCGTGGCCCGCCGCCTCATGGCCGAGAGAGTGGCCTGTGTCTTCGCCGTCCGCGAGTCCGGCGAGACTCACGCGCTGCCCGGGCTGCCCGTGCTGGAGATCGGCGGCCTGCGCGACGCCGACGCGCGGACCCTCGTCCGCCGGGTGGTCCCCGGACCGCTGGACGAGGAGGTGCGCGACCGGATCGTCTTCGAGTCGCGCGGCAACCCCCTCGCCCTGCTGGAACTGCCGCGGTCCGCCTCCGCGGGCGGATTCCTGGCCGCCCCGACCGGTCAGTCCCTGTCGGGCCGCCTCGAGGACGGCTTCCAGCGAAGGCTCAGCGGGCTGTCGGCCGACACCCGGATGATGCTGCTGCTGGCCGCCGCCGAGCCGCTCGGCGATCCGGCCCTGCTGTGGCGTGCCGCCGACGTGCTCGGGGCGGACACCTCGGCGGTCGACGCGGCCGACGAACTCGTCGACTTCGGCGACCGGGTCCGGTTCCGGCACCCCCTGGTCCGCTCCGCGGTCTACAACGCGGCGGCCCCCAGGGAGCGCCGGGAGGTCCACCGCGCGCTGGCCGAGGCGACCGACGCCGCCACCGACCCGGACCGGCGGGCCTGGCACCGCGCGCAGAGCGCAGCCCACCCCGACGAGGACATCGCCGCGGAGCTCGAGCACTCGGCCGGCCGCGCCATGGGCCGCGGCGGCCTGGTCGCCGCCGCCGCTTTCCTGGAGCGGGCCGTCGGGCTCACCCCGGACCCCCGCGCCCGCGCCGACCGCGCACTGGACGCCGCCCGCGCCAAGCTCCTCGCCGGCGCGCCGGAACCCGCCCTGGCGCTGCTCGCCGCGGCCGAGGCGGGGCCGCCGGACGAACTGCGCCGCCTCAAGGCCGAGTCCCTGCGCGCCGAGATCTCCCTGACGTCCAACCGCGGTGCCTCTGCTCCCGCGATCCTGCTCAAGGCGGCCGAACAGCTCGAACCGCTCGACACCGAGCTGTCCCGCGACACGTACCTCCAGGCCCTGTCCGTCGCGATGAGCGTCCTGCCCACCTGGGAGGGCATCATCGAGGTCGCGGCGGCGACCCGCGCGGCGCCCCCCGTGACCGGTGCCCCCCGCGTCACGGACCTCATCCTCGACGGCCTGTCCCTGCTCTACACCAAGGACGCCCTGACGGCCGCGCCCGCGCTGCGGCGGGCCGTGACCGTCGTCCTGGGCGAGGAGACCGACCCCGCGGAACAGCTCAGATGGCTCTGGTTCATCAACTTCTTCGCCATGGCGGTGTGGGACGACGAGACCTGCCGAGACCTCGCCGACTCGTCCCTCCGCCTGGTCCGCGACTCCGGCGCGTTCGCGCTGCTGCCTTTGGTGCTCAGCCTCTCCACGATGATGTACATCTTCGAGGGCGACCTCGCCGAGGCCGAGACCCTGAACGAGGAGGCGAAGGCGCACGCCGTCGCCGCCGACGTCTGGACGACCTCCGGAACCATGGTGCAGACGGGCGGTGACGTCGGCCTCGCCGCGTTCCGCGGCGAGGTCACCGCGACCGAGCAGCTCGCCGAGGCCATCGCGAAGGAGAGCGCGGTCCGTGGCGAGGGCCGGACGCTGGAGATCTGCCAATGGGTCAGGTCGGTCCTCTACAACGGGCTGGGCCAGTACGACAAGGCGCTGGAGGCCGTCCTCCTGTCCACCGTGGACCACACCGCGCCGAGCGGCGTCGGCGTCCACTGGGCGCCCCTCGAACTGATCGAGGCGGCGGTGCGCACCGGCCGCCTCGAACTCGCCGAGCAGGCGCTCGAGCGGTTCTCCTGGTCGACCCAGGCGGGCGGCGTCGACTGGGGACTCGGCCTCGAAGCCCGCTGCCGGGCGCTGATCAGCGAGGGGGACGAGGCCGACCGCCTCTACCGGGAGGCGATCGAGCGGCTCGGCCGCACCCGGATGCGTCCCGACCTCGCCCGCGCCCACCTGCTCTACGGCGAGTGGCTGCGCCGCGAACGCCGCCGGGTCGAGGCCCGCGAGCAGCTCCGCACCGCGTTCGACCTGTTCACCGAGATCGGCATGAAGGCGTTCGCCGAGCGGACGGAGCGGGAACTCCTCGCCACCGGTGAGACCGCCAGGAAGCGGAACGTCGAGACGACCGAGGAGCTCACCCCGCAGGAGGCGCAGATCGCCAGGCTCGCCCGCACCGGCCTCACCAACAAGGAGATCGCCGAGCGCCTGTACGTGAGCCCCCGGACGGTCGAGTACCACCTGCGGAAGGTGTTCGCGAAGTTCGGCGTCACCTCCCGGCACCAGCTCGTCGACCTGCCCTGAGCCGCGCGTCCGGCGCGCCGCCGGAGGCCGACAGGGGACAGGGCACTTCCCGGGTGGAGTGACGCGGGGCACAATGAGCCGCCCCTCGGCACTGCGACGGTGGAGGTGACATGACACTGCGGGCTCTTCTCGTGACGGGTGCGCTCGTCCTTTCGGCACTGTGGGCGCCCGCTCCGGTGGGCGCCGACAGCGGGTGGACCCTGCCCCGGCTGACGGTCGAAGGCCGCGTCATCAAGGACGTGACGGGCCGGACCGTGCTGCTCCGCGGCGTCAACGTCAACCAGCTGAACGACTACGCCGACAACGGGCAGGACCTCCCCACCGTCGTGCCCCTCGACCGGACGGACTTCGCGGAGATCGCCGCGCTCGGGTTCAACGTCGTCAGGTTGAACCTCGCCTGGTCCGCGCTGGAACCGACCCCCGGGGCGTTCGACCCGGAGTACGTCGCCCGGATCAGGCAGGCCGTCGGGGACGCCGCCGACCACGGCCTCTACACCGTTCTCGACATGCACCAGGACGCCTGGGGCAAGACCGTCGGGACCCCGCCCGGCAAGACCTGCCCGTCCGGGACCGTCCCCGGGATCGGGTGGGACGGCGCCCCCGCCTGGGCGACCAGGACCGACGGCTGGTCCACGTGCACGGTGCTGGTCCGCGAGGTCTCCCCCGCCGTCGCGCGCGCCTTCCAGCACTTCTACGACGACACCGACGGCGTCCAGACCCACCTCGTCCGCACCTGGGGACGGCTCGCCGCCGAGTTCCGGGACGAACCGGCCGTCGCGGGCTACGACCTGCTGAACGAGCCGAACCCGGGCCTGCGCACCCCGGTCGCGGCCGCCCGCCAGATCGGCGCCTTCTACCGGCGCGCCATCGACGAGATCCGCGCCGCAGAGACGGGCGGATTCCCGCACCTCGTCATCTTCGAGCCTTCCGTCCTCTGGTCGGGTTTCGGCCTTGACGCGCTGCCTCCCCGCGCCTCCATCGCCGACCCTCTCGCCGTCTTCTCCCCGCACCTGTACAACGAGTCCATCACCGTGGCGCCCTTCCCGTCGATAGAGACGGGCTTCGCCCTGGCCGATGCCTCCGCGGCCTTCCTCGGCGTCCCCCTCTGGACCGGCGAATGGGGCTGGTTCGGCGACCCCGCGACCGACCGCCCCAAGGTCGACCGCTTCCTGGACGCCCTCGACACCCGCCACACCGGCGGCGCCTGGTGGTCCTGGAAACAGGCCTGCGGCGATCCCCACGCCGTCCGGGACGCCAACACCCACGACCCCCAGAACAACCTCTCTCGCATCGACTGCCCCTCCGGCACCTCCCTGGGCGTCCACCCCGACCGCGCCGCCCCGCTCTCCCGCCCCTACCCCCGGGCCCTCCCCGGCACCGCCCTCAAGACCACCCCCACCGAGATCTCCGGTACCCGCCACACCGGCTCCTGCCTCCTGGAGGCCTGGTACCCCACCCGCCCCACCGTCCTCACCACCCGGAACCTCACCGACCTCCAGCTCACCGAGCTCAACGGCGGCTGGCGCCTCACCGCCTGCGCCACCTCCACCTACACCCTGAAGACCACCTGACCCCGAACCCGTCGCCCCGGCCACACCCGAGGACCAGGGACCGCCTGCCGCCCGCGCAGGGCAGGCGATGCGCAGGATTCTGCACACCGGCTGACCTGCCGGGGGAGGATCGTTTCGGTGCAGCGGCTTCAGCGGGGGAGTGGGGCCAAGGGGAGGCGGCGTTTCAGTGGGGGTGCGCCGTAGGAGAGGTAGGGGGCGTCGGGGTGGACGGTGAGGTGGCGGGGGTCGGCGGGGCCCCAGCGGCGGGATTCGGGATAGACGTATTCGAAGGTGGGGCCTGCGGTGGTTCGGGGGGTTTCGGGGGTGTTCATTAGGGCTTGGGCTTGGGCTTTGAGGCCGTAGAGGGTGGCGGTGGCGGTGGGGAAGAGGCGGGGGACGCCGGTGAAAGACTGCTCCAGGAGATGGAGGACGGCGCAGTAGGTGTGGTTGAACTCGTCCTGGGCGGTGCGGACCCGGGTGCCGGGGGCGTGGTCGGCCAGGCGGGGGTCGGCGGCCATGGGACGGACCGCGGTGAGGTCGACCGTGAGGGGGCTGCCGGTGGGGCCGGAGCGGGGGGTGTCGCCGTAGCGGTAGCGGCGGCCCGACCGGAGTTCGCGGAGCCCGGGGCGGCGGCCGTGTCGTGTGCGCGGGCCGGTGAGCTCCTTGAGCGCGGCCTGCGCCGACGCCAGGCCGTCGACGCGGATCAGGTGTCCGGCGGCGGGACCGAAGGGGGCGGAGGCCACCTGGCGGGCGGGGTCGCCGCCGAAGACCTCGGGTTCGCCCAGGTCGGCGCACAGGGTGCGCAGGCCGTCGCCGATCGCGGCGTGGAGTTCGGCCGGTGCGGTGAACCGCCCGGACTCCGCCGACGCCCAGGGCGGCGCCGGGTCGTCGAGCCTGAGGAACATGTCGAGCGCCTCCGGACCGAAGGGGAGGAGCGAGACCTCGAGGGACGGGTCGCAGTGGGGGAGCGGCCGCGGATACGGGTGGGGCAGCATCCGCGGCGAGTCCAGCCGGGGCGTGCCGCCGACGGCGTTGAGCAGGTTCGCGGCCAGCGCCAGGTGGAGCAGCCGCTCCGCGATGGCGCCGGCCATGACCGTGACGGCGTCGGGGTTGCGTCCCGCGTCGAGCGAGAACAGCGCGCACAGGTACGCGGGCAGCACCGCGTGCTCGACTTCGAGAGCCCATTGCAGATGCTCGCGCAGGTCCTCCGGAGTGCGGATGCGCCTGTCCTGGGCTGCCGGGTGCTGCACGGATGCCTCGCTTCGACGAGAACGGGTGGGTCTGCGCGCGAAGCGGCTACTCGACGAGCTTGTGCCCGGACGTGTCGACCTCGCGCATCAGCGAGGCGATCTCCTCGGGAACCGGCGGCAGTTCCTCACGCTCGATCTTGCCCGGCCCCGCCCACACCAGGTTGACGCGGAGGTCGGGATCGAGCGCCGGATAATCCGACCGGTTGTGGCACCCTCGCGTCTCCCGGCGTTCCAGTGCCGCCTCGAGCGTCGCCCGCGCGGCCAGTGCGGTCCCCTTGACGTCGAAGGCGTGCGCGAGGTCCTGATATCCAGCGATATCGGGGTGGATGCCGAGATCCGCGAACCGCTCCTCGACCGCGTCGAGTTCGGCGAGCCCCTTCAGCAGCCCCGTCTCGTCCCGGACGACCCCCGCGTGCTCGGTCATGATGTCGCGAACACCCCGCTGGAGAACGCGCACGTTCTCCCGTCCGTCGCGCGTGAGCAGCTCGTCGATCTCCCGCCGAGCCTCCTCGACCGCCCACGAGGACCGCTGCTGCGCCGAGAGCGAGGCCGAGTACGAGGCCGCCGCCGCGCCCGTGATCCGCCCGTAGACCAGCAGCTCGATCAGCGAGTTCCCGCCCAGCCGGTTGGCCCCGTGCAGCCCGCTCGCCGCCTCCCCGATCGCGTACAGTCCCTCGACGTCCGTGCTGTGGTCCTCCGGCCGCACCCAGACCCCGCCCATCGAGTAGTGCGCCGTCGGGGCGATCTCGATCGGCTTCTCGGTGATGTCGAGCATCTGGAGCTCCAGCAGCGTCTGGTGCACGCGCGGCAGCCGCTCCATGATCGTCTCGCGCGGCAGGTGGGACACGTCGAGCCAGACCCCGCCCTTCGCCGTCCCGCGTCCCTCCCTGATCTCGGTGAACGCGGCGAGCGCGACCCGGTCCCGTGTGGACAACTCCATCCGTTCCGGGTCGTACCGCCGCATGAACCGCTCGCCGCGCGCGTTCAGGAGGTGCCCGCCCTCGCCGCGCGCCGCCTCCGACACCAGCGTGCCCGCCGCGTCGTCCGGTTCGAGCAGCCCGGACGGGTGGAACTGGACGAGTTCGGGATCCCGCACCCGGGCCCCGGCGAGGACGGCGAGCCGGAACGTGTCGCCGGTGTTCTCGTCGCGCCGGGAGGAGGTGCGCCGCCAGATCCGCGTGTGCCCGCCCGTCGCCAGGATGACGGCGTCGGCGTGGATGACGTACCGGGTCCCGTCGTTCAGGTCGAACCCGTAGGCCCCGAAGACGACGTTGTCCCGCACCAGGAGACGGGTGATGTAGACCGTGTCCAGGATCGGCACGGCCAGCTCCGTCGCCCGGTGGACGAGCGTCCGCTGGATCTCCAGCCCGGTGTAGTCGCCGCTGAACGCGGTGCGCCGCCACGTGTGCGCGCCGAAGAACCGCTGGGAGATCCGCCCGTCGGCCTCCCGCGCGAACGGCATCCCGTACCTGACGAGGTCGTCGATGCCCCGCGCCGCGTTCTCCGTGACGATCCTGACGACCTCGGGATGCGCCAGCAGGTAGCTCTCCTTGATGGTGTCGGCCGCGTGCTGGCGCCAGCTGTCCTCCGGGTCCATCGTGCCGAGCGCCGCGTTGATGCCGCCCGCCGCGAGCGTCGTGTGCGCGTCGGTTCTGGGCCGTTTGCCGACGGCGAGCACACCGACGCCGCGCTCGGCGAGCTCGATCGACGCGCGCAGCCCCGCGCCGCCGGTGCCGATGACGAGGACGGGGGTGGAGAGCCGCCGCTCGGGGACGTTCATGTGTCGTTCTCCTTCGTTGACGTCCGGTCCCTGGAGGGGCCGGCGGGAGGTTCAGTGCGGAAGGCGGAGCCAGCTCTCGAACCGGGTCGGGGTGATCCGGGCACGTCCGGCGTCGGGGATGAGCCCGCGCCCGCGCGCCGGTGCGCCGAAGTACCGCGCGTACGGGTCGGTGACGACGAGGCGCGGATCGTCCCGCGCGCTCAGCGCGCGGGCGACGAGCTGATCGAGCCGGAACCTTTCGGGCCCCGCCACCTCGACGGGCTCGTCCAGCGGCTCCCCTTCGACGGTCCGGCACAGCTCGGCCGCCACATCGTCGACCGCCACCGGCTGGCACGGGACCGGCGCGACCCGGACGGTCCTGCCCTCGGTCGCGGTGTCGGCGACGTCCGGCGTGGACTCGAAGAACTGGGTCGCCCGCACGATCGAGTGCGGTACCGGACTCCGCCGGATCAGCCCCTCCTGCGCCACTTTCGCCCGGAACCAGCCGTCCCCGGGGATCCGCCCGACGCCCACCATCGACAGCGCGACATGGTGGGACACCCCGGCCGCCTCCGCCACCGCGAGCACATTGCGCGTGGCGGCGGTGCAGAGGGCGAGCACCTCCTTCGCGTCGGCGCCGGGGTGCCCGATCACGTCCACGACGACCCGGGCCCCGTCGAGCGCCGCGCGCAGCCCCGCCCCGGTGAGCGGGTAGGCGTCCGGGCCCGGCGCGACCGCGACGGCCTCGTGGCCTCGGGCGCGCAGCCGGTCCACCACCTTGGCGCCGAGCAGCCCGGTCCCGCCGATGACCGCGACCTTCATCGGGCGCGTCACGGCCTTCACGCCGGCCGCCGCGCCGACGCCCGCTCGGCGAGCTCGGACTCCTCGACGAGGGTCAGCATCGGCTGCCCCGGCGCGCAGAGCATGGTGACGAGGAAACGCAGCCGGGTGTCCGTCCGGTTGTTGCCGTCCTGGTAGTGGATGACGTCGCCGCCGGGCTCCCAGAACGTCTCCCCGGCGCGGACGACCCGGGGGGCCTCGCCTTCGATCTCCAGCAGCATCTCGCCCTCCAGCACGTACCCGAAGGCGGGACCGGAGTGGCGGTGCGGGGGCGTCCCGGGATCGCCGGGCGGGTACTCGATGACGACGGTCATCACGTGCGGGCCGTCGGGGATGGACGCCGGATGGGCCTCCTGGAGCACGGTCAGCGCGTTCTGCCAGGCCCCGTACGGCGGACGGTCGGTCGTTCCCATGATGGATTCCCTTCGTTGGATTCGTGGGTCTGCGTGCCGAGCGGCCTCAGCGGCCGGAGACGAACGCCTCGCGGGGGTTCTGCCCTGCGGCGAGCGAGACGATGTCGCGGCCGAACACGGCGGCCGTCAGCCAGACCGCGAAGACACGGCTCTTGCGCTCCCAGGTCGGGATGGCCAGCACGTGGTAGCCGCGGTGCATGACCCAGGCGGCGAAGCCCTTGATGACGACGCGGCGGTGCTCGAAGACGCCCCGGCCGATCCCCAGCGTCGCGACCGCGCCGAGGCTGCGATGCAGGTACGGCCGCGGCTCCTTGCCGCGCAGGACCGCGACGACGTTGTCGGCGAGCAGCCTGCCCTGCCGGACCGCGTGCTGGGCGTTCGGCACGGTCAGCACGCCGGGCGCGGAGGAGTCGGGCACCGAGAGGTCGGGGATCGCCGCGTCGTCGCCCGCGGCCCAGGCGTCGAGCACGGGCGCGTCGTCGGTGCCGACCCGCAGGTCGGCCCGGACGGTGAGCAGGCCGCGCCCGTTGATCGGCAGATCGGTGTGCCGGTGGACGAGCGCGGTCGCGGCGTTCCCGGCGGTCCAGACGATCAGCTCCGAGTCGAACTGCTCGCCGGTCGACAGGACGATATGCCCGTCCTCCGCCGAGACGACCTGGGTGCCGAGGTGGACGAGCCCGCCCCGTCGCTCGAGTTCGCGCACCACCCACGCGCCGGGCCCGGCGGAGACCTCGGGGAGGATCCGCTCGGCGGCCTCGACCAGGTGGAACCGCAGCTCCGTCGGATCGAGCTCCGGATACTTCCGGACCAGCGACGCCGCCAGCGACAGGAGCTCCCCGAACCCTTCGACGCCGGAGAAACCGCCGCCCACGAACGTCACGGTGAGCAGCCGCTCCCGCAGCGGCGACCCTTCCGGGAGCTGCGCCGCCTCGTCGAACGCGGTCAGCAGCCGGTCCCGGATCGCCACGGCCTCCTCGACGTGCTTGAGGCCGATCGCGTGCTCGGCGATCCCCGGCACGGCGAACGTGCGCGTCACCGCCCCCGCGGTGACCAGGACGATGTCGTAGGAGAGCTCGAACTCCTCGCCCCGCGCCGGGCGCACCGTGACGGTCTTGCGTGCATGGTCGATCCCGGTGACGGTCCCGGCGAACAGCCGCGTACGGCGCAGATGCCCGCGGTGCGCGACGGCGGCGTGCCGGGCCTCGATCGAACCGGCGATCACCTCGGGCAGGAACGGCTGGTACGTCATGTACGGACGCGGGTCGATGAGGACGATCTCCGCCTCGTCGCGGCGGAGCCTCCGCTCCAGCCGCCGGGCCGCGGTGAACCCCGCGTAACCGCCTCCCACCACCATGATCGTCCGCATTTCGCCCCCGCATCCCGGTTCGGTCCTGATGTCATCCACTGAGACCGATGGGCGGTGCGGTTTGTGACCGGACGTCCGGCACGGCGGCGCTCGCGGCTCCGAGTGTGGCGGCGATCACGGGACATGTCGTCCCTGGTTGCCGGGGTTCCCGCGAGGTCATATGGACCCATGAACGAGACAGACACCAAGGTCTTCCCCGCCCCGTCCCACTGGATCGACGGCAAGGCGGTCCCCGCCTCCGGCGACCTGATCGACGTCACCGACCCGGCCACCGGCAAGGTGATCGCGCAGGTTCCCGCCGGCACCGCCGCGGACGTCGACACCGCCGTCGAGGCCGCGCTCGCCGCCTTCCCCGCCTGGTCGGCCACCTCGCCCGAGGAGCGGGCGACCGTGCTCCAGAGGGTCGCCGACCTCATGCGGGAGCGCGCGGAGGACATCGCGACGACCATCTCCGCCGAGATGGGCGCGCCCATCTCCCTCGCCCGCAACGCGCAGGCGGCGCTGCCCGTCCTCGCCACCGAGGTGAGCATCGCCGCGGCCGCGGACTTCCCGTGGACCGAGGAGATCGCGAACTCGCTGATCGTGCGCGAACCGATCGGCGTGGTGGGCGCGATCACGCCCTGGAACTTCCCGCTCCAGCAGCTGGTGACGAAGGTGGTTCCGGCGCTGCTGGCCGGCAACACCGTCGTGTTGAAGCCGTCGGAGGTCGCGCCGCTGAGCGCCCGGATCTTCGCCGAGATCACCACTGACGCGGGGCTGCCGGACGGCGTGCTCAACCTCGTGAACGGCACGGGTCCCGTGGTCGGCGAGGCGATCTCCGGCCACCCGAAGATCGACATGATCTCCTTCACCGGCTCCACCGCGGCCGGCAAGAAGATCACCGTGGCGGCCGCCGCGAACGTCAAGCGGGTCGCGCTGGAACTGGGCGGCAAGGCGGCCCACATCATCCTGCCCGACGCCGACCTCGAAGAGGCGGTCGTGCGCGGCCTGTCCTACGCCTGGATCAACGGCGGTCAGGCCTGCGGCGCCTGGTCGCGGATGCTGGTCCCCGCGGAACTGCACGATCGGGCGGTGGAGATCCTCCGCGAGGCCGCGGCGAACTACACCGTCGGCGACCCGACCGACCCGGCCACGATCATCGGCCCGCTGGCCTCGGAGACCCAGCGGCAGCGCGTCGAGTCCTACATCGAGAAGGGCATCGCCGACGGCGCGACCCTGATCGTCGGCGGACCCGGCCGGCCCGACGGGCTCGACACCGGCGCGTACGTCAAGCCGACCATCTTCGCGAACGTCGACCCGTACTCGGTGATCGCGCAGGAGGAGATCTTCGGTCCCGTCCTCATGGTCATCCCCTACGTCGACGACGACGAGGCGGTGGAGATCGCCAACAGCACGATCTACGGGCTGAGCGCCGCCATCGCGGGCGAGCCGGAGCACGCGATGGCCATCGCCAGGCGGCTGCGGGTCGGCCAGGTCGACGTCAACCACGC
Source organism: Actinocorallia herbida (assembly GCF_003751225.1). NCBI lineage: Bacteria > Bacillati > Actinomycetota > Actinomycetes > Streptosporangiales > Thermomonosporaceae > Actinocorallia > Actinocorallia herbida. The sequence goes on along the minus strand of NZ_RJKE01000001.1, from coordinate 4,495,023 downwards.
CGACCTGAACTTCCTCGCCCCGTTCGGCGGGTACAAGCAGTCCGGCAACGGCCGCGAGCTGGGCCACGAGGGACTCGCCGAGTTCCTCGAGACCAAGGCCATCGGCCGCTGATCCACCGACGCCCGCCGGTCCCGGTCGCCCGGGGCCGGCGGGCGTGGAACAAGCACCCGCCCCCGTGCGTTGACGGAGATCCGGACGGTACGGGGAGGAACTGGATGGACCGCGGCGAACTCGCTCGATTCCTGCGCAGCAGGCGCGAGGCTCTGCAACCCGAGGACGTCGGACTGCCGCGGAGCAGACATCGCAGGACGAGCGGACTGCGCCGCGAGGAGGTCGCCGAACTCGCCGCGATCTCCGCCGACTACTACAGCCGGATCGAGCAGCAGCGCGGGCCGCGCCCGTCGGCGCAGGTCCTGGGCGCCATCGCGGACGCCCTCCGGCTCACCCCGGAGGAGCGCGACCACCTGTTCCGCCTCGCCGGGCACCCGGTGCCGGCGCGGGTCGCGGCCGATCCCGTCGACGCGGGCATCATGCAGATCTTCCAGCAGCTCGAGGACTCGCCCGCGCAGATCACCAACCAGCGCGGCGAGGTCCTGGCGCAGAACCGGCTCTCCCGGCTGCTCCTCGGCGACCAGACCCGGCACGAGGGTTTCGCCCGCTCCTTCGCCTACCGCTGGTTCACCGATCCCGCCGAGCGTCTGCTCACCCCGGCCGAGGACCGCGACCGGCACAGCCGCACCCTCACCGCCCAGCTCCTCGCCGCGCGCACCCGGGACCCGAAGGACGCCGGCACCGCGGCCCTGGTCGACGAACTCCGCGACGCGAGCCCCGAGTTCGCCGCCCTCTGGCACGACCGCCCCGTCGTCGGCCCGTACTGCCCGGCCAAGCATCTGGACCACCCGCTCGTCGGCCCCCTCACCCTCAACGGCCAGACCCTCCTGGACCCGGCCCACCCCCACCGCCTCACCGTCTTCACCCCTGCGGACCCCGACACGGACAGCCGCCTGGCCCTCCTGTCCGTCCTCGCCGACGAGACCCCGATGATCCACACCCGTGCCCACGCCCAGACCACGCCCTGACGTCGAAGAAGGCGACATGAGCTCAACCGCGAGGGGCGCCTCCTCGCAGATCGCGGAATCCCTCAAACACCGCGTCACCGACGGCGTCTACGCCCCAGGCACCAAGCTCCCCTCGGAATCGGCCCTCTGCGCCGAGTTCGGCGTCACCCGCAACACGATGCGCCGAGCACTCTCCGCCCTGGAGAAGGCGGGTCTGGTCGTGACGATCCCCGGCACGGGCCGCACGGTCCGCGACCCGGACGGACCCACCAGGCCCTCTCCGCCGTAGAAGGCGCCGATCTCGTCCGAGATCCCCACCTGGCCTTTGGTCACCCGAGGGGAGCATTCGATTTCGGAACGTTGCACATTGGGCCTATCGGACCGCCCGTTCCGCGCCTAGTGTGACGGCATGGGCGGCAGGGACGAGGCGCTGCGCTCGGTGGCGGGGTTCTACCGGAGATCGGGCTGCATCAGGGGGCCGATTCCGGAGAGGCTGCTGCGGGACCGGTGGCGGTACCACACGGGCTGGGAGATGCGGATCTCCGTCGAGCCCGCGGACATCGAGACGCTCCAGACCGCGATGCGCTCCGCGGGGATCAGTGTGGCCTCGGCGTTCCGGGAGCGGGGCCGGTTCGTGCAGCCGATCTACCAGAGGCACGTCGTCGCCGCGCTGGTGCGCGAGGCGCGCGAGGAGATGCCGCCGGGCCTCGGCCCGCAGTCCTGGGGGAGCGCGGAAAGCCGGCCGCCGACGCCGGAGCGGCGGACCGGCGAGCGGGACCGGGCGCTGCGGATGGTCGGGCACTTCTTCCGCGAGGGCGGGACGGTCTACGCGCCCGTCCCCGATCCGCAGGCTTCTCCCCGCCTGACGTGGCGGCGTTCCGCGAGGTGGAGCGCCCACATCGCGGTGGCTCCCGACGCCCGGGTGGTCGCCACCTTGCAGGGCCACCTCGCCAAGGCGGGACTGCGAACGGCGAAACTCATCCCCCGTCCGGGCGTCGTGGTGCAGCCGGTGCACGGCCGGGAGCAGGTCCTCGTCCTCCTCCGCGCGGCCGGCGTCGAGACCCGCGGCCTGTGAGCCCGCCGCTCCGGCGCCTCCCCGAGGTCCCGGTGAGAGAAGCCCGCCGCTCTTCTTCCACCGCGCGGCGCCTACGGGAGGACGGCTTCCAGGTCGAGTTCGGCGGGACGGGTCTGGGCACCGGCGGCGAGGACGGCGGTCATGCGTTCGACGGCTTCGGGGGAGGTGAACACCTGGCGGATGAGGGTGTCCTCGATGAGGAGCCCTCGGGCAGGGGAAGGGCTGAGGCTTCAACGGCCTCGACGGCCGCGGCGACGGCGTGCGGAGGGCGGCCGGCGATGCGACGGGCCAGGCCGGCCACGAAGGCGTCGAGCCCGTCGGCGGGCAGGGCGCGGTTGATCCATCCGTAGCGTTCGGCGAGGTCGGCGTCGAACGCGGCGCCGCCGAGGATGATCTCGAGGGCGCGGGCCCGGCCCGTCAGGCGAGGCAGGTGCTGGGTGCCGCCCGCGCCGGGGAACATGCCGAGCGGCCTCGGGCTGGGCGAACAGGGCGGTGCCGCGCGCGGCGAAGCGCAGGTCCAGCGCGAGGAGGAACTCCGCGCCCGCGCCGCGCGCCCGTCCGGCGACCTTGCCGATCGTGATCTGCGGGAGCGTGCGGATCGCTTCGAACAGGGTCGCCGGCGGCGCGAGCGTGCCCGGCTCCTGGGTGGCGAACGCCGCCAGCACCTCGGGCTGCTCGACCACCGACAGGTCGCCGTGCGCGATGAAGAACCTTCCGACGTGGACGTGGAACCGGGTCCCCTCCTCCGCTCCCTCCCTCCCGAAACCCCCTGACACCTCAGGTGAGGCGGACCTCAAGCGCGCTTTCGGGAACCCTGTGGCAGAGAACGGACTCCGCCGGGCCGATGTGGATCCGGTGATCCGCCAGCCGGACGCCCCCGAGCGGCTCCCCTCCCCACGCGCCGCCCCTGAAGAAGCCGCTTCCGAACGACCTGCCCAGGTACCGCCCGGTGACCGGATTCCAGTGCCGCACCTCATGTCCGAGAGAGAAGGAGACACCAAGACGAACCTCTCCTTCGACGACCACGAAGGACAGGTCGTGGACGGCCGCGCTGAGCACGGCATCGCAGTCCACCAGAACCGGCTTCGCGCCCGCACCGGCCCGGACGTCCCAAATGGCGATGACGCCGCCCTCCTCACAGACGGCGAGTACCTTCTTTCCATCGGAAAGAGCGCCGAAGGCGATCCGGTTCGCCGCCATCCCGATATCGAGCGGCCTGCCGAGCGGCCGACCGCTCTCCAGATCCCAGTAGCGGACGATCTCGTCGTCGGAGCTGCCAATGATGACCGTCTGCCCTTCGGCCCCCTTCTGGACCTCCACCGCAAGAACCGGGCATTCGGTCCGCAGCGGCTCCCCGAACGGGTTTCCGTGGGCGTCCCACCGCAGTACCTCACAGAAGTGGCTCGGCGCGACGATCACCACGTCACCGCCAGGAAGCTCCCCCTGTCTCAGGCGCCCGAGTCGGCCTCCCCAGCTGGATGTGCCTATTCCTCCGGCGATCGGCGAGACGATTTCCTCCCCGACGAACGGGTTCCACGACCGCAGCCCTCTGCCCGTAGCACCCGCCAACGCGACGGAACCGTCCGCGTTCCGTACGAACATCAGATCGCGACTGCGGTCGCGGCCCTCGGCGACCGACCACAGCAGGAGCCCCGTGGCGGCGTCCCAGCATTTCACCGTCCGGTCGACGACCCCCGCGAACAACGGCGGCCCGCCACCACCCGCCGGTGCATAAGCCGGATACCGAAGCCGGTCATCCACATTCGTCAGAACGACCGAACCCACATTGCTCCCATCGATAACAATGGGAGCAATGGTACCGTCCGTCCCGATTCAAGCGCTTCCCGTACCCCAGGCGTGCCCGCCTCCCGCAACACCCGCCCGAGCCGAGCGGTCTAACCCATTTGGTCCTCTAGAGGGGCCCCTAGCAGGCCGTCCAGTTCGGCATACGGAATCTTGATCTCCTGACTGTTGCACGACATCGGGTATCCGAGCTTCCACAACGCCAGGCGAAACGTGAGGCCTTGCTTCGTCGGCCAGACCGAGGCCACCTTTTCAGCGGGCTTGTCGGACACGAAGTCCGTCGGTTCGAACGGCCGTGTGCCTTCGACGGTCCCGCAGAGCTTTCCGCCTTCGCCGTTCCGCACCAGAAGGTCCTCCAGCGTTCGTGTGCCGTCCGGAGTGCCGATCCGTTCCGCGAGCAGCTCGCGGGTTCCCAGCTCGCGGCCATCCTTGAGATCGATGGTGAGATAGGTGCTCGACCAGCTGACGTATCTGCCGAACTCCCCTCCATCCGTGTCGAACTTGTAGCTGACCGACACCAAGCGGGGGCCGTGCAGACCGACGGTCGCCCTGCTCGTCAGCAGCCGGGTCTTGGGGATCGACGGATCGAGCGGCTCCGGGTCGTCGGGAAAGGCCAGTTGGTCCAGGAACCTCTGCAGCGGCTCGGTCGCCGCGCCCTTCAACCGCTGGTTGATGCGGTCGGCCAGTGCCCGGTCGCTCAGTCCGTTCACTTGAGCGTACTGAATCTTCTGTCGGATTTCGAGGTCGACATGTCTTTTGCGAACGGTGCGGAGTTCGACGGTGATCTCTTCGGCGGGAGTGGGTGTCGTGGAGCCCGGTTCGTCGCCGGAGCAGGAGGAGGAGAGCGAGATTGCCAACGCCGTCACGATGACAATGCGAATGATTGGCCGCATGTGGCCTCCAAGGCCGTGGAGGAGCTTCTCCGGGTGAAATTTGCCATGCCTCCGCTATTTTGACTTCGTGCCGCGCAGCAACGCCACACGGCGACGAAATAGGAACCAGCGCACCAGGAACACCGCTCCTCCGTCCACGCCTCCCGCTTCGGGCGACAAGCGGTATGCGCTGTACACGGCGGTCATCACGAGCACCGTAGGGGCGGTGATCACCGTGCTCCTGCTCTACGTTCAGCCCTGGGTGACCAACGTGATCCCGCCACCGCCCACCCCGACTCCGAAGTTCCAGGGCGAAGCCGTGAAGGTCACCAAGGTGACACCGGTCGAGCGGGAGGACGACCATTCGTGGCTGCTTCCCGGTCCGACGGACGACGCCGCCGTCGTCGCGCTCAACCGTGAGATCGACGCCGCCGGCGGGCTGGGGAGTCGGGGCGGAGACAGGGCCATGCGCGAGTTCGGTGCGGTCGAGGCCAGATACTCCACCGTTGAAGTGGAGTTGGAGGGCAACCGTGCAGGGCCTGTCAGGATCACCGACATCCGGGCCGTCGCCGACTGCAGTGAGCCGTTGTCCGGTACGTACTTCGACGGTAGCCCGCAGGGGGGAGAGAAGGTCGTCAAGATCGGATTCGACCTGGACTCCAGATCTCCGGTGGCGCAGAAGATGGAGCGCCGGGCGGGTGAGGACGAGCCCCGCTTCGCCGGCCCCTACTTCGCCGACGAGAAGTACAGTCTGCACAATGGTGAGCAATTGACCGTCCGGCTCACCGCCCGGGCATTCAATGGCTTTTGCGAGTACCGCTACGAGCTCGAGTTGATCGTGGCGGGAAAGCCGACGACCCAGCTCTTTCCTTCGAAATCAGACGAGCCATTTCGGGTCTCCGGATTTCACGTGCTGCGCGGCTACGAGAACCTGCCGCCGTACGCTCGATCGCAGAACGTTGATTGCACCCGCTATCAGAGCGTCTACGCGGGTGGTTTCTACCAGGCCTCTCAGCCGGATACGCCATGGGTGCCGTCCAAGGACGCAGAGCATCGCTGTACTGGCCAAGGCGGCTGATATCGACGGCGGGGAGCCGGCGGGAACGGAATTCTCGTGGCAGTGATCAGGTCGAAGCACCCGCGATGTGCATGACGACCGCGGTGCCGCGGATGCGCGAGAGGGGCTTCGACGAGTTCCACGGCGCGCCCACCGCCGACCGGGTCGGAGACCTGGAGCGGCTCCTCGGCGAGCAGTTCGAGTCGGACGAGGCCCGATGGGGAGCCGGGGAGCGAGGCCAGGGGCCCGGCTCCGGGTGGGAGGCGGGCCCCTGAGGGACCTCGGGTGAGGAGGCCCGAGGGGGTGCGGTCAGGGGGTGAGGGTCTTGGTGTAGAGGGCGGTGCCGTTGAGGTCGATGAGCTTGACCGTCAGGGCCTTGGTGCGGGAGTCGATGGCCACGTGCCCGAAGAACTGGGCGCCTTCTGCGGGGGAGGCGTTGGCCCGGGGGCCCACCTTGATGAACTCCTGGGACGGACCGAGGCTCGGGTCGAGGGCGTTCGGGCCGAAGGTGCCCGCGTTGAGGGGGCCGGCGACGAACTCCCAGAAGGGGGTGAAGTCCTTGAAGGTGGCACGGTCGGGGGAGTAGTGGTGGGCCGCGGTGTAGTGGACGTCGGCGGTGAGGAAGACGATGCCGGTGACGTCGTGGCGGTGGGCGTGGCGGAGGACGTCGGCGATCTCGCGTTCGCGGCCCTTGGGCAGGCCCGGGTCGGTGTTGCCGACGCCTTCCTGGTTGACGGCGCCGTCGGGGACGATCAGGCCGATCGGGAGGTCGTTGGCGATGACCTTCCAGGTCGCGCGGGAGGAGCGGAGCTCGCGCTTGAGCCACGCGGTCTGCTCCGGGCCGAGGAGGCCGGGGCCGTCGGTCTCCAGGTTCGCGGTGTTGGGGTTCTTGTAGGTCCGCATGTCCAGGACGAAGACGTCGAGGTCGGGGCCGTAGGAGAGCTTGCGGTAGAGGGTCTTGCCGGGGGTGATGGGCAGGTACTCGTGGGCGGCCTGGGAGGCACGGGCGGCGAGGACGTCGACGTTCTTCTCGGTGTAGCGGACGTCGTCGAGGATCTGGCCCGGATACCAGTTGTTGCGCACCTCGTGGTCGTCCCACTGGTAGACGATCGGCACCTGCGCGTTGAAGGCGCGGAGGTGCGCGTCCAGGAGGTTGTAGCGGAACTGGCCGCGGTACTCGGCGAGGGTCTCGGCGACCTTGGCCTTCTCGGCGGTCACGAGGTTGCGCCAGGCGGTGCCGTCGGGCAGCGCGACGGTCTCGGTGAGCGGGCCGTCGGAGTAGACGAAGTCACCGCTGCACAGGAAGAAGTCGGGACGGGTCGCGGCCATCGCGGCGAAGATCTTGTAGCCGCCGAACGCCTCGTTGATGCCCCAGCCCTGTCCGGCGAGGTCGCCGGCCCAGACGAAGCTGACGTCCCCGTGCCGCTCCGGCGCGGTCCGGAAGGAGCCCCGCTCGGCCGCCGACTCCGACCGGCCGTCGTCGAGCGTCACCCGGTAGTGGATGTCGCGCCCCGAAGGCAGGCCGGAAAGGCGGACCTGCCCGGTGAGGTCGCTGCCGGGGGCGAGCCACGGACCCCGGACGGTCCGGGAGCCGCGGAAGTCCGGCCGGGTGGCGTACTCGACGAACATGCGGGACGGGCGGTCGGCGCGCGTCCACACCAGGGCGCGCCCGCCGGAGACGTCGCCGGACTGGACGCCGTGCGTGATCGACGGGCGGACCCGGGCCAGTGCGGGGGCGGCGAAGGCCCCGGGGACGGCGAGCGCGCCCCCGGCCACGAGGCCGGTGCGCAGCAGATCGCGGCGGGAGAAGGACATGGGTGCTCCAAGAACGGTTCGGGTGCCGACCAAGATCGTGCTGGCAGCGTCCGTCCGGCGTGTGACGTGCGGGTGAACCGGGGATGAGGTGCGCGCGGAGGTCACGCGACACGAGGGGGAGCAATGCGGTGGAGGGTCGCGGCGGACGAGAGATACGTGCCGACGGACCGGAGTTGCGTTCACGTGGACGACGCGGCCGCCGCGTCCGTCGGCACGGCCCGCGGCTGTGATGGCTGCGCGCGGGCCGGGACCCGCTGGGTGCACTTGCGAGAGTGCCTGACCTGCGGGCATGTGGGCTGCTGCGACACCTCACCGTGGGGGCATGCCCGGGCGCACTTCGCTGCGCACGGGCACCCCCTCGTCCGTTCGACGGAGCCCGGCGAGAAGTGGGGCTGGTGCTTCCACGACGAGGTCTTCATCGTCCCGTCGTGACGGCCGGGCCGCTTTCAGGGGATTCGTTCGACCGGGGGAGGCCGCGATGGCTCGAGGTGCGGGAAAGCGCGGGGCCGTCGCCGTCGCGGTGGCGCTGCTGCTGACGGCGCAGGGGTGCGGGGAGGAGAACTCCTCCATGAAGGCGCTCCAGGTGCTCAAGTCGCCCACCGCGTCGCCCGCGCCGCTGGACGCCGCGACCATGGCCCGGCTCGACGGCGCCGTCAAAGGCGTGATGCGGGAGGCGAAGGTCCCCGGCGTCATCGTGGGCTTCTGGCGGCCCGGGAGCGATCCGTACGTCCGTGCCTTCGGCATCGCCGACAAGGAAGAGAACACCGCGATGAGCACCGATCTGCACATGCGGATCGGGAGCGTCACCAAGACCTTCACCGTGACGGCCGTGCTCAAGCTCGTCGACGACGGCCTGATGGGCCTGGACGACCCGATCTCCGACTACGTGGGCGGCGTGCCGAACGGCGACGGGATCACGCTCAGGCAGCTCGCGGAGATGCGGAGCGGCCTGTACAACTACACCGAGGACCCGGCCTGGGAGAAGGCGCTGGAGAAGGATCCGCGGCGCGCCTGGACGCCCCGCGAGCTGCTCGACCACAGCTTCGACCATCCGCCGGTGTTCGCGCCGGGCGAGCGGTTCCAGTACAGCAACACCAACACGGTCCTGCTCGGCCTCGCCGTCGAGAAGGCCTCCGGCCGGGATCTCCAGGACTACCTGACGACGGAGGTGATCGAGCCGGCCGGGCTGAAAGACACCACGTTCCCGACGAACGCCGACATCCCGAATCCCCATGCGCACGGCTACACCGCCCAGGACGAGTCGGGGAAGGTCGTCGACGCCACCGACTGGGACCCTTCGTGGGCGTGGGCCGCCGGGGCCATGACGTCCACCTTGGGCGACATGAAGAGGTGGGCTCCCGCACTCGCCGAAGGCGCCCTCCTGAAGCCCGAGACCCAGGTCGAGCGTTTGAACGCGCCGGCTTCGGGCGTTCCGGGGCTGCGGTACGGGCTCGGCATCTTCGACGACCACGGGTGGCTCGGCCACAACGGCTCGATCCCGGGATACCAGACGGTCGTCGTCCAGCTCCCGGAGGAGGACGCCACCCTTGTCGTCCTCGCCAACACCGACGTCCCGCACGAAGGCAACGAGGTGAGCACCCTGTTCGCCCAGGCCGTCACCTCGATCGTCACCCCTGAGCACGTCTACACACTGCCGCCTTCGCCGGTGGCCTCGCCGACGGCCACGGCGACCTCTCCTACACCCACGGCCACCGAATCGCCCACAAGAACGGCAACGCCCACGAGGCCCGCCACCCCGATCGCCCCGGCTCCCAGGACCACACCGCCCACGTCACCCCGGACGTTCGAGACGCCCACTCCCGCGACGCCGCCGACGACCGCGCGCCCGCCCGTCACACCCACCGTGCCCGCGTCGCCCGGAGGCTGAGCGCGGCCGGAAGCGGGTGTTGACAAGTGGGTCCGTGAGAACGGATGCTCTCGATGTGACTCATGTCACATGATCGCGGCACTCGGCGCGAGGTGCCTCCGTCCCCGCGTCGAAAGGTGTTCCTCGTGCCCGTGCGACCCCCCACCCCCAGCAGACGCCAGGTACTCGGCGGCGCGATCGGCACCCTCGTCGGTGTCGCGGTCGCTCCGCACACGGCGGCCCACGCCGCCGCGGCCACCTACGACGTGGTCGTGGTCGGTGCGGGAGCCGCCGGGATGACCGCGGCGCTCACCGCGGCCGAGCGCGGCCTCAGCGTGCTCGTCGTGGAGAAGGCCGCCAAGTTCGGCGGCTCCGCGGCCCGCTCCGGCGCCGGGATCTGGCTGCCGAACAACTCCGTCATCCTCGCCGCCGGGGTGCCCGACACCGCGGCCAAGGCCGCGGCCTACCTCGACGCAGTGGTCGGCTCCGACGTCCCGGCCGACCGGAAGGCGGCCTTCCTGGCCAAGGGTCCGGAGATGCTGGACTTCGTCATGGCCAACAGCCCGTCCAGGTTCCTGTGGATGGAGGGCTACTCCGACTACTATCCCGGGCTCGCGGGCGGCATGCCGAACGGCAGGTCCATCGAGCCCGCGATGTTCGACGGGAACCTGCTCGGCGCGGAGCGGGCGAACCTGAACCCGTCCTACATCCCGACTCCCGACGGCGTCACGATCTACAGCCACGAGTACCGGTGGCTGAACATCGCGCTCGTCAACGCGACGGGCGCGGCGGTGTCGACCAGGACCGTCGCCCGGTGGGTCGCGGCGAAGTCGGCGGGCAAGGACCCCCTGACCATGGGCCAGGCCCTCGCGGGCGGCCTGCGCGCAGGGCTGCTGCGGTCGAACGTGCCCGTGTGGCTGAGCAGCCCGCTCACGGAGCTGCTGCACGACGCCTCGGGCCGGGTGACCGGCGTGACGGTCGACCGGAACGGCACGGCCACCACGGTCAACGCGACCCGCGGCGTCATCGTCTGCTCCGGCGGCTTCGAGCGCAACGCGGCGATGCGCGCCCAGTACCAGCAGCAGCCGATCGGCACGGACTGGACGGTCGGCGCCCACTCCAACACCGGCGACGGCATCCTCGCCGGGATCGGGGCGGGCGCGCAGGTCTCCCTCATGGAGGACTCCTGGTGGGGTCCGGCCATCCCGCTGCCGGACGAGCCGTACTTCTGCCTGTCCGAGCGGACCCTGCCGGGCGGCTTCATCGTCAACCAGCAGGGCAGGCGGTTCGTCAACGAGGCCGCGCCCTACAGCGACGTCGTCCACATCATGTACCAGCAGAACGCGACGGCGCCGGACATCCCGTGCTGGCTGATCGTCGACCAGAACTACCGGAACCGGTACCTGTTCAAGGACCTCTCCCCGACGTACCCGTTCCCGGACGGCTGGTACGCGGCCGGCGCGGTGAAGAAGGCCTGGAACATCCCGGCCCTCGCCGACGCGATCGGCGTCCCCCGCACGAACTTCTGGAACACCTACACCCGCTTCAACGGCTTCGCCTACTCCGGCAAGGACCTGGACTTCAAGCGCGGTGACTCGGTCTACGACCACTACTTCACCGACCCGGGCGTCTCCCCGAACTCCTGCCTGGCCCCCCTCCTCACCGCCCCGTTCTACGCGCTCAAGATCGTCCCCGGCGATCTGGGCACCAAGGGCGGCATGGTCACCGACGCCCGCGCCCGCGTCCTCAACGGCTCCGGCGCCGTGATCCCCGGCCTGTACGCCGCGGGGAACTGCTCCAGCGCCGTCATGGGCCACAGCTACGCCGGCGCAGGCTCCACCCTCGGCCCCGCCATGACCTTCGGCTACATCGCCGCCAAGGACATCTGATCCCGGCCCGGCCCGGGAGCCGTCCCACCCGGCGGCTCCCGGGCCGGCCGCGGCGGCCGTGCGCGGAACGGGTTTCCCCGGTCGCCTAACGTGAAGAGATGAACGAGGCGAAGGCTCCCGGGGTGGCGGCGAAGGTCATGGGAATTCTCGACGCGTTCGCGCCGGGCGATCCGGCGCTGACGCTGACCGAGATCTGTCGGCGGACCGGGCTGCCGCTCGCCACCGGGCACCGGCTGATCGGCGAGCTGGTGGCCGGGGGCTTCCTGGAGCGGCGCAGGGACGGGTCCTACCGGGTGGGGCTCCGGCTGTGGCAGATCGCGGCCCAGGCGTCGGCCGCGACCGTGCTGCGGGAGCTGGCCCTGCCGTTCATGCAGGACCTGTACGAGGCGACGCACGAGAACGTGCAGCTGGCGATCGTCCGGGAGGGGCGGGCGCTGTACCTGGAGCGGATCCGGGGCCCCCGGTCGGTGCCGATCGTCTCGCGGGTGGGCACGGAGCTGCCGCTGCACGCGACCGGGGTCGGGAAGATCTTCCTCGCGTTCGGGCCCGCCGAACTCCTCGAACGGGCGATCGGAGACGGTCTCGGGGCGCTCACCCGGCAGACGATCACCGATCCCGCGCGGCTCCGCGCCGAGCTGGCGGAGGTACGGCGGGAGGGCTTCGCGGTGACCCGGGAGGAGATGACGCTCGGGTCCTGTTCGGTGGCCGCTCCGGTCCGCGACGCGCGTGGCGGGGTGGTGGCGGCGCTCTCCCTCGTGGCACGGAGCGGAGCCGTCGACGTCCGGCGGCTGGCCCCGGTGGTGGTCGCCGAGGCCAGGGCGCTGTCACGCGACATCGCGACCCGGGGCAATCCGGAGATCCTGGCCGAACCCTCCTTCCGCTGAGCGGAATTCCTGGCGCGGGTCGCCGGGCCATGTCCAAGAAGTTCCCTGGGGAGTTTCAGGTTTTGCCTGGATCTTCCACTCAGCGGAAGTTTCCGTACGGTGTGGGCCGCATCACTGGAAACACTGGCAACTCGTGGGACTCAGCTCACACCCGCCCATCCCCCGAGAGGTCCTCATGAACAATCAGTCCGGACGCACGGTGACGCTGCTGTGCTGGGCGGCGGTCCTCCTGGACGGCTTCGACCTCGTGGTGCTCGGCACCGTCCTGCCCGTGCTGCTCGGCGACGAGGTCTGGGGCCTGACCCCCGCCACGGCGACCACGGTCACCACGGTCGGCCTGATCGGCATGACGATCGGCGCCCTCACCATCGGCCCGGTCACCGATCGGATCGGCCGCCGTAAGGCGCTGATCGCCTCCATCGTGATCTTCTCCGTCCTCACCCTCCTGTGCGCCTTCGCCCAGTCGGCGGCGATGTTCGGCGCGCTCCGGTTCCTCGCCGGCCTGGGATTGGGCGGCTGCCTGCCGATCGCGCTCACGCTGGCCAACGAGTACGCGAGCAGCGGGCGGCGCAGCAGCTCCACCACGCTGATCATGACCGGCTACCACGTCGGCGCCGTCCTGACGGCCCTGCTCGGCCTCCTGATCCTGCCGCACTGGCAGGCCATGTTCGTGATCGGTGCGCTGCCCGCGCTCGTGCTGGTCCCCCTGATGCTGAAGTACCTGCCGGAGTCCGCGGCGTTCGAGCGGTCCACCGGCCACTCCGGCCTGGAGTCCATCCGCACCCTGTTCCGCGGCGGCCTCGGCCTGTCGACCCTGGCGTTCTGGGTCGCGTCCTTCATGGGCCTGCTGCTGGTCTACGGCCTCAACACCTGGCTGCCGACGATCATGCGGTCGGCGGGCTACCCGCTGGGCGCGTCCCTCGGCCTGCTGCTGACGCTCAACGTCGGCGCCGTCACCGGCCTGCTGATCGCCGGGTTCGTCGCCGACCGGATCGGCGTGCGTCCTTCCGTCCTCGCCTGGTTCGGCGGCGCGACGGTCTTCCTGGCGCTGCTGAGCATCAAGCTCCCGGGCGGCGCGCTGTACGCGGCGGTGTTCCTCACCGGCTGCTTCGTCTTCAGCGCCCAGGTGCTGGTCTACGCCTATGTCGCCGCCGTCTACCCCGACCGCGCCCGCGCCACCGCGATGGGCGCCGTCGCCGGCGTCGGCCGCCTCGGCGCCATCGCGGGGCCGATCCTGGGCGGTGCGATGGTCACCGCGGGCACCGCCTACCCCTGGGGCTTCTACGCCTTCGCGATCGTCGGCGCCCTCGGCGCGACCGCGGTCCTGGCCGTCCGCGCCCGGACCGCCGCCCCGGCCCGCGTCAAGGCCGCGCAGCACTGACGGAAGGTTCGCCGACGGGATGCGTCGTCCGATCGGACGACGCATCCCGTCGGCGTTCTCGATGTCGGGGGCGGCGCGGGCCACCGGGGCGAGAGGTCAGGAGGAGGCCGCGCGGACCGCGGCGTCGTGGAAGGCGAGGGCGAGGGACACGGCGGTCTCCACGACGGGGTCGAGGTCGTCGCCCAGACGGCCCTCGGCCCACTGCCTGGCCAGCTCCGACATGGCGCCGGTGAACATCGTGGCGGCGACGACGAGGGCGAGGGACGGGTCGGGGACCCGGGTCATCGCGAGCAGGCCGTCGAGGAGGTCGGTCTGGGCGGCGCGGCGGCGGTCGGCGAGCACCTCGTTGCCGCGGGCCTCGGCGAACAGGATGCGGCCGCGGCGCGGGTCGGCGCTGAGGAAGCGCAGCACGGCGCTGACGCCCGCGCGGGTGCGGGGCTCGGGCTGGGGGCCCGCGTCCTCGAGCGCGCTGAGCAGGGCCTCGCCCAGGGCCGTCGCCTCGCGGTCGTGGACGGCGGCGAGCAGGCCCGAGGTGTCGGTGAAGTTCTCGTAGAAGTAGCGGGTGTGCAGGCCCGCCTCGCGGCACACCGCGCGCACGGTGAGCGCGGTCTCGCCCTCGTCGCCGAACAGCCGGAAGGCGGCCTGGACGAGCATGTCGCGCCGCTCGTCCTTGCGGCGCGCTACGGGCACCCCCGCCCAGCGCGTGGCCGCGCCGCCCCGCTGTGTCGCCATGAAGGCAGCCTACCAAGTCTGGACACGACCGTGCCCAGAAACCTATTCTGGTGACACTCGTAGCCACAAAATTCAGGGAGCACGGGATGGCCGTCGCGAACCCCATAGCCACGCGCTTCGACAAGGCCTTCGACGCGGAGGTCCGCCGAAGGTTCTTCCGCGGCCTCGACTTCGCCGAACCCAAGGGCGACCCGGGCTGGTTCGGGCCCGACAGCGCCGTCTGGTACGTGCACTCCCACCTGCCGACACTCGTGCTCGGCCTCGTCGCGGCCGCCTACATCGAGGGCCTCGACCCGAGCATCAGCTGGATGGGACACGACCACTCGCGGCTCGTCGAGCGGGTGGACGGCAAGGCGACCGGGGGGATCGACCCCGAAGGGGCGGCCGTGCGCCTCGGGCACTCCGTGTCGTTCTTCGTCGGGACGGCCTACGGGTCCACCGCGACCGCGGAGAGGCTCGCGAAGACCGTGCGGGCGATGCACCACACCGTCAAGGGGGTCCGCCCCGACGGGCTGCCCTACGACGCCGACGACCCCGACTGGCTGCGGTGGAACTACGCGACCGTCGTCTGGGGCCTGGCGACGGCGCACGAGCGATACCACGCCAGGCCGCTGCGCGGGGCCGACCTCGATCGGTACTACGGCGAGTTCGTCCGGGTAGGCGAAGCGCTCGGAGGCACCGACCTGCCTACGACCAAGGCAGAGGTCCTCGAATGCCTGGAGTCCTACCTGCCCAAGCTCGCGGTGACGCCCATCAAGGCGTTCGCCACCGGACCCAACGTCGAAGGTAACGGGATCCCTCCGTGGGCCCCCGGCAGCGCGTTCATGGACTGGGCCGCGCGCGACCTCCTTCCGCGCTGGGCCCAGAAGCTCTGCCTGTACCGTCCGCCCAACCGGGTCGAGCTGAAGTTCAAGCGCAGCGCGCTGTGGCTGGCGCTGAACGGGCTGCACGAGGCCGCCGGGCCCATCCGGGAGTTCCAGGAGGCGAAGGGCCGCGTCGCCGGGGGGACCACCAGCAAGCCGGTCGCCTCCACCGCGCCCCTGGAGGCCGACCCCTTCCGCAGCAGGGAAGAGGTCGAGGCGGGCATCTGACGGGACGCGGGTGACGGACCCCGTACGTCACCCGCGTCGCCGTGCCGTCCGCGTCAGGCCGTCACGACGAGGTTGCTCTCGCGCAGGCTCTCGACAAGAGAGGCCGGGGCCTTGGCGGGGGAGCCCATGTCGTAGGGCGGCTGCGGGTCGTACTCCACGACGAGCTGGATGGACTCGGCCACCCGGTCGCCCGCGAGCGCGCCGCTGAGCGTCAGCGCGAGGTCGATCCCGGCCGACACCCCCGCGGCCGTCGCGTACTTGCCGTCCATGACGACCCGGTCGGTGACGGCGACGGCCCCGAACGCCTCGAGCAGTTCCATGCAGATCCAGTGGGACGTCGCCCGGCGCCCGGTGAGCAGGCCCGCCGCGGCGAGCAGCACGGATCCCGAGCAGACCGACGTCGTCCACGAGGTGCCCGCGTCGACGCCGCGAAGCCACTCCAGGTACGGCTCGCTGTTCAGCGCCTCCGCGGTGCCCGGACCGCCGGGAACGAGGACGATGTCCGGAGAGGGCACCTCCGCGAGGGACGCGTCCGCGGTGAGGGCGAGGCTCCGCATGTCCGTCCTGACGGGTCCGGGACGGACCGCGGCGAAGACGACCTCCGCCCCGGGGATCCGGGACAGGATCTCGTAGGGGCCGACGGCGTCGAGGGCGGTGAAGTCCTCGTAGAGCGGGATGGCTATCTGCATCAGGTACCTCCGGTCGGGTGAGGGTGGAAGCGGCGGCGGTACTCCGCGGGCGGGACATGGAGCGCGCGCAGGAACGCGCGCCGCATCGCCTCGGGAGTGCCGTACCCGCAAGCACGCGCTATCTGCGCGATGCCTTCGTCGGTGTCCTCCAGCAGCCGCCGGGCCGCCTCGACCCGGACGCCTTCGACGTACCGGCCGGGCGTCATGCCGACCTCCGCGGCGAAGGCGCGGGCGAAGTGCCGGGGGGACAGGGCCGAGCGCCTGGCGAGCGTCTCCACCGACAGGTCCTCGCCGGGGTGCTCGTCGATCCAGCGCTGCACGTCGCGCAGCGGGCGCCGGGCGGCGGTCTGCGCGGCGAGATGGGCGCTGAACTGGGCCTGGTCGCCCGGCCGCCGCAGGAACACCACGAGATGGCGGGCGGTGAGCAGGGCGAGGTCGCGGCCCAGGTCGTCCTCGACCAGCGCGAGCGCGAGGTCGATGCCCGCGGTGACGCCCGCCGACGTGGCGATGCGCCCGTCCCGGACGTAGATCGGGTCGGGATCGACGGTCACGTCCGGATGGCGGCGGGCGAGCGCCGCGCAGTAGGCCCAGTGGGTGGTCGCGCGACGCCCGCTGAGCAGCCCCGCCTCGGCGAGCAGGAACGCGCCCGTGCACACCGACACCACGCGGGCGGCACCCTGCGCCAGCGCGCTGATGCGCGCCGCAAGGGCGGGCTGCGGACGCACGGTGCCCGCGCCGCCGGGCACGACGAGCGTGTGCGGGGCGTCGACCCGCGCGAGGTCGGCGTCCGGCAGCAGGCGCAGACCCGAGGTCGTGCGGACGGCGGCCCCGCCCGGCGACGCGGTCGTGACCGAGTAAGCGCCGGGGACGGCCACGGCCGCGCCCTGGAAGACCTCCAGGGGACCGGTGACGTCGAGACTCTGCACCCCGTCGAAGAGGACGATGAGGACACCGCGTGCTGCCATGCCGTCAGCCTCGCAGCGGAGCCCGATGGCGGCAATGACAGGTCTCCCACCTTTCCTGCCATCGTCGCGGGCCGTGTCCGCGCGGTTCCGGAAAATGTCGGACCCTGCTCGTAGCCTGGCCGGGTGAGCATGAACGGCAGGTACGCGAGGATCACGGCGCGCAAACTCGGCGCGGCCATCGTCGACGAGAAATGGGCCCGCGGATACGTCGAGGCCCTGGCCGAGGCGGCGGCCGAAGCGCCCGCGCCACCCGAGCGCGCCCGCACGCTCGGCATCGCCTGGACCTGGCAGGCCCTGGCCTTCCTCCTGGCCCGCGCCGCCTTCCCCGTCGACCTCGTCCACGGCGGCAAGGAGTTCGCCGCCGACGGCTGGGGCCACGGCCCGCCCCGCTACCTCGAACCCGACGAAGTGACCCAGGCCGCCCAAGCCCTCGTCGGCACCCCCTTCACCACCCTCGCCGAGGGACTCTCCCCAGCCGACCTCGCCGCCGCCGACCTCTACCCGTCGGCCAAGTGGACCTCCCCGGACGCCCTGATCGAGGTGCAGTCCTTCTACGAGCCCCTCCGCGCCTTCGTTCGCGCCGCCGCCCGCGAACGCGAAGCCCTCCTCCTCTGGATCGATTGATCCCGCGTCGGGCGGGCCCGGCCGCCGGATCGGGACATGCCGATGCCGACTCCTGAGGTGCGCGCCTGAGGAGTCGGCCTATGCGCGATCCGCTTCGGGTCCCCGCTCCCGTCGGCCCTGACTTCGGCGGGGTCCGAGGTCGGCGGGTGGGAAGGGCGGGCGCTCGACGGTGCCGAGCGCCCGGGGCGGATCAGGGGGTGCCGGCGGTGGTCTGGGTGAGGAGGGTGCCGGCGTCGACCTTGAGCTGGAGGCCGGTGACCATGCGGGAGGCGTCGGAGGCCAGGAAGAGGACGGCCTCGGAGATGTCCTCGGGCTGCATGGTGGGGACCGGGAGGCGGTGCATGGACTGGAAGCCGGGCTGGGCGTCCTCCCAGGTGGGGTTCTCCAGGTCGGGGCGGAACAGGCGGTAGAGCGCGTCGTTGCGGATCATCGCGGTGTCCACGTTGCCGGGCAGGACCGCGTTGACGCGGATCGACCGCGGGGCGAGCTGCAGCGCCAGGTCGTGGACGAGCCGGGAGACGGCCCGCTTGGAGTGGCTGTAGGCGGCGCCGCCGGGGCCCGCCGCGGGGCTGTCCACCGAGCCGGCCATCATCGCGGCCATGGAGGAGATGCAGATGAGCGACGCGTTCTCGCGCAGGTGCGGGAACGCCGCTTCCAGGGTGTTGATGACGCCGCTGAGGTTGATGGAGACGGTGTCGAACCAGCCGATCATGGGCACGGTCGGGCCGACCATGCTGACGCCGGCGTTGGCGACGACGATGTCGATGCCGCCCAGTTCCGCCACGGCCTCGGTGACGGCGGTGGCCAGCGGCGTCCGCTCGCGCACGTCGGCGACGCGGGTGACCACGCGCCTTCCGAGCTCGCGTACGAGGCGGGCGGTCTCCTCCAGGTCGGCCTCGGTGGCGAGGTCGTAGGGGGAGGACGGGATCTGCGCGCAGATGTCGACGGCGATGATGTCCGCGCCCTCACCCGCGAGTTTCACCGCGTGGCTGCGTCCCTGACCGCGCGCCGCACCCGTGATGAAGGCGACCTTGCCTTCGAGCTTTCCGGCCATGCTTCGACTCCTCGAACTCCCGGTCGACTTACCGACCGGATTGGTCGGTGAATCTACCGCAAAGCTCACCAAAAGGTAAGATGGCGGTCATGGCGAGAGTGTTCCGGCAACAGATCGACGAGGGCATCCTCGACCGGGCGGCCGGGCTGTTCGCCCGGCACGGGTTCACCCAGACCTCGGTGCAGGCGGTCGCCGACGCCGTCGGCCTGTCCAAGGCCGGCCTGCTGCACTACTTCCCGTCCAAGGAGGCGCTGCGCGAGGCGGTCTTCCGGCGCAGCCTGGAGTTGCAGCGGGAGGTCCACGACCAGGTCGCCGACCTCCCGCCGGGCCCCGAGCGCGACCGCCTCGCCATCGAGACCATCGTCGACCAGGCCATGGCCCGCCCCGGCCTCGTCTCCCTCACCCTCGGCCTGCACACCACCCTCGACGCGTGGGCCGTCGAGACCCGCACGCTGGTCGAGGCCTTCGGCACGGGCCCCGACCCCGAGCCGGAACGCCTCATGCGCATCACCGGAGCCCTCGGCGCCCTCTCCATCCTCGTCCTCGCCGCCCATCGGGCCGGCAAGGGCTCCGCCTGGCGCCCCCACGTCGTCGCCACGAGCTACGACGCCCTGGGCCACTCGCGTGAGATCCCGGAGGCCGCGCGCTAGACGTGCCGGGCGGAGGCGGCGCGTCTCCTGACGGGCGTGCCGGGCGGGGACGGGGTCTGACAACGATGGTTGCGGGGGGCGAGGGAATGAGTGCGGGGCGGCCCTTACTGCAAAAGGGGAAGATCGCGGCTCTGTTGATCACATCGAGTGGGCGAATTACGATCATTTCGGTAAGCAGACGGATTCTCGCCGTTCGGAGGATGCCAGGTGACCGAAGCCGCTTCGTTGACGTGTCCCTATAACGGGACGCCCAGATATCCGTTCGACGGGGGCGAGCCGACGGCATACCTGAACGAGGTGTACTTCGCGCTGGGGCCGGGCGTCTGGCCGATCTGGCTCGACCTCGCGGACCGGCCCGCGTTCCTCGTCAACGGGCACGCGCTGCTGACCGAGGTGTTCACCAGGTCGGAGGACTTCCTCCAGCCGGTCGATCCGATGCCCGGCGTCGTCCCGATCCAGGGCACCATGCTGGCGATGACCGGAAAGGACCACCTGCGGGTGCGCAGGCCCTCCGCCCGGCCGTTCGGGCGGGCCGAGGTCGAGCGGCGCCGCGCCCGCGTCCGCGGGTTCGTCGACGAGCGGCTCGCGGCCTTCGAGGGACGGGAGCGCTTCGACCTCGTCGCGGAGTACGCGACCCCGCTGACCCTGCAGGTGCTCGGCGAGATCATCGGCGTGCCCGAGGAGGACCTGCCCCTGTTCGTGAGCTGGGGCGACAGGTTCCTCAACTTCTCCGACCCGCTCGACGCCCGGGCCGCGGTCCAGGAGATGTGCGCGCACATCGGGAGCCTGCTGGAGCAGCGGCGCGGGGGAGCGTCCCGCGACGACATCCTGTCGGCCTACGCGGGTGGGCAGGGCGCCGACGTCACGACGGCGGAGGCCGTCATGGTCGGCGCGAACATCGTCTCCGGCGGGTGGGAGACCACCACGACCGCGATCACCTCGATCGTCCTGCATCTGCTGACGCACGGACCGGTGCCGGGCCGCACGTTCTGGGACGCGCTGCGCGAGGACCCGTCGCTCATCCCGAACGCGGTCCAGGAGCTGCTGCGCACCCGGCCCGCCAGCGGCGACGACGGTCCGCCGCGCATCGCCGCCCGCGACCTGGAGCTCGGCGGGGTCGCGATCCCGGCCGGCAGCGTCCTGATCCTCGGCAAGTACGGCGCGAGCTCCGACCCCGGCGTGTTCCCCGACCCGCGCACGGTCGACCTGACGCGTCCCAACGCCCGCGACCACCTGGCCTTCGGCGCGGGCCCGCACATCTGCCCGGGCAAGTGGCTCGCGATCGTCATCCTCGAGGAGACGATCGCCGCGCTGGTGGCCCGCTTCCCGTCGCTCCGGCCGACGGGCGACCCGCTCGCCTGGCGCAAGCGCTCCGGCGCCCGCCGCCCGGAGCAGCTCTGGCTGCAGCCCGCCTGACAGGGCGGTACCGCGCCCCGTGCCGACGGCTCCGGGGCGCGGTTCTCCGCCGCGACGAGCCCGGCGAATTCGCCATGACAATGGTGGTTTTCGGTGTGGGGCAGAGCGGGATCGCCGCTCGGGAAACCACCTCCGCGGCCGGCAACGCGGATATCGCCCCGATCGGCTTATCCCGGTCCCGCAGATCGCGTTGAATTTCTTGCGTTAGTGGAACGGTCGAGAGCGCCGTCCGCTCAGCCGGATCGGCGTCGGTGGAGACCGACGGGTCGTGCGGGGCGGAGAGTCGGCCCGCGCCGGAGCCGTCGTCGGCGTGCCGCCGACGGGATCACGCCCGCAGGGTGCGGCGCAGCGGCAGATCGAGCGGCGTGGCACTGCGGCGTCGGCGCGACGGGCGCCGTTCAGCGGACGGGGCCGCGCACGGTGTCGGCGGCCCAGGCCGTGATGCGGCCGGCGAGGGAGGCGCGGCCGTCGAGCAGGTGCCGGGAGAAGGCGGTCCGCTCGTGCGCGAGGACGGCGGCCTCCCAGACGCACGGGGCGAGGCCGACGTGGCCGGGCCGCAGCAGTTCCGGCTTGCCCACCGGGCCCGTGAAGATCGCCAGATCGGCCCTGCGCCCCTCGATCCACGTGTGGACGAGGACGTGGTCGCCGTCGCCGCCCGCGTGGCAGATCAGCACGGCGAGGCCGAGGGAGCCGCGCGCGGCGCCGAGCTGGAGGTGGGTCCCGGCGAGGCGGAGCGCGGCCTCCAGATCCTGGTCGGTGACGGACCGGCCGGGCGCCTCGACACCGTACACCTTCACCAGATGGCCGCCCGCCTCACGGGTCCCGCACGCCCGCACCTCCCGGTCGTGGTGGTCGTCGGCGAGGGCGAGCAGCGCCTCCTCGTCCAGGGAGGCCGGTAGCTCTCGGTGCTCGATCATGTACCTATGATGCCTGAACGTCCGGTTGGCGGGTCGCGGAGGCCCCGCCCGAGGCGGCACGGCTTCGGGGAAAGACCGGCGAAGATCGTCGTCCGCGCGGCATGCTTGACCTGCGGAGCAGTGCGATTCTTTGGAGAAACGATGAAGGCAGTGCGGTTCCACGGCTACGGCGACGCCGACGTGCTCGTGCACGAGGAGGCCGACCGGCCGTCGCCCGGCCCCGGCCAGGTGCTGCTGCGGGTCGCGGCCACCTCGTTCAACCCGGTCGACGCGCAGATCCGGGCAGGGCTGCTCCAGCAGGCCTACCCCCTGGCGCTTCCGCACATCCCCGGCATCGACGCCGCGGGGACCGTCGAGGAACTCGGCGAAGACGTGACGGGCTGGGCGGAGGGCGCCGCCGTCCTCGCGTTCCTGCCGCTGGGCGGCCCCGGCGCGTCGGCGGAGTTCGTGCTCGTCCCGGCCGGGCTCCTCACCGCGGCGCCGACCGGCATCCCGCTCGCCGACGCCGCGGCGCTCCCCGCGCCCGGTCTGACGGCCTGGCAGGCGCTGTACGAGCACGCGAGCCTGGTCCCGGGCCAGACCGTGCTGATCAACGGGGCGGGCGGCGCGGTCGGCGGGTACGCGGTGCAGCTCGCCGCCCGGGCGGGGGCCACGGTCACCGCGACCGCGGGCCCGGCGAGCGCGGCGCGGCTCACCGCGTTCGGCGCCGCCCACCTCGTCGACTACACCGCGACCCCGGTCGCGGAGTCCGCCGACAGATACGACGTCGTGCTGAACCTCGTGCCCACCGGTCCGGACCAGTCGGTCGGGCTCACCGGGCTGGTCGCCGACGACGGCGTCCTGGTCAGCGCGACGACCCCCGCCCCGGAGGACGCCGCCCGCGGGGTGCGCGCGGTCCGCATGTTCGCCCGCTCCGACGCCGCCCAGCTCGCGGCCCTCGTCGCCAAGGTCGACGCGGGGGAGCTCACCGTGGACGTGGCCGCCCGCCGCCCCCTGGCCGACCTCCCCGCCCTCCACACCGAGTACGCCGAAGGCACCCGCCTGGGCCGCACCGTCATCACCGTCCCCTGACGTCTCCGGGCCCGGCGGCCGCATCGCCGCCGGGCCACCGGTCCCGTGTGCGGGGCCCGCGCGCTGGGGAGAGGAGGGGAAGGGCGGATGGGGGCATCCGCGGGGAGTGAGGGCGCGGTGGGGTCCGACGCGATCGTCTTCGAGGACGTGCGGGTGTTCGACGGGGTGGGAGAGGGGCTGAGCGAACCGCGGGAGGTGTGCGTCGAGGGCCGGAAGATCGTCGCGCGGGTGAGCGCGACCGAGCCCTTGCGAATCGCGGGGGGCGGGCGGGTGCTGATGCCGGGGCTCACCGACGCGCACGTCCATCTGTTCGCGGCGGCGAGTTCGATGCAGGGGCTGCTGTTCGGGGGCGACGGGGTCGGGTACTACAGCGCGCTCGCCGAGGCCGGGCGGATGCTGATGCGGGGGTTCACCACGGTCCGCGATATGGCCGGGGACGTCAGCGCGCTCAGGCAGGTCCTCGACGCCGGGGCCTTCCCCGGACCGCGCATCTACCCGAGCCAGGCGGCGCTCTCCCAGACGGCGGGGCACGGCGACTTCTCCGGGGCGCACGACGACGCGACGGTCTTCTGCGGGCGGCCTTCACGCGCGGAGGGGATCGGGTTCATGCGCGTCGCCGACGGCCGGGACAGGGTGCTCGCGGCGGTCCGGGAGCAGCTCAAGCGCGGCGCGACCCAGATCAAGGTGATGGCGGGGGGCGGCGTGACCTCGTACTACGACCCGCTCGACGTCGTGCAGTTCACCGAGGACGAACTGCGCGCCGCCGTCGAGGCCGCCGCCGACTGGGGCACCTACGTGGCGGCGCACGTCTACAACGACACGGGCATCCGCCGCGCGGTCGCCGCCGGGATCAAGTCGATCGAGCACGGTCATCTCGCCGGGAGCCGCGAGACGGTCGAGCTGCTCGCCGAGCACGACGTGTGGCTCAGCACCCAGCCGTTCGTCGAGAGCGACGACGCCCGCTACGACCCGGCCGCGCTCGCCAAGCACAAGCAGGTGTGCGAGGGCGTCGCCCGGACCTTCGAGTGGGCCCGGGCGTCTGGGACGAAACTGGCCTTCGGTACGGATCTCCTGCTCGACCCGCAGACCGCCGCAAGGCAGGGCGAGATGTTCACCCGCCTGTCCGGGCATTTCGGATTCACCCCGGTCGAGGCGCTCCGGATGGCGACCTCCGGAAACGCCGAGTTGTTCCGCCTCTCCGGCGAACGCGACCCCTACAAGGAGGCGCGCCTCGGCGTCATCGAACCCGGCGCCTGGGCCGACCTCCTCATCGTGGAGGGCGATCCCACCCGCGACCTCGCCATGTTCGCCACCCCTGAGACGGGCCTCGCGGTGATCGTCAAAGACGGCCGCATCTACAAGAACACCCTGACCGGGGCGTCGTGACGGCGTTAGAGACCGTGGTGGCGGTCGGCGCGGTTCGCGCAGATCCGGGCTTCCACGGCCGCGGAGAACGGGCCCTGGGCGAAGAGGACCGCCTCAGCGGTCTCCTCGGCGACGAGATCGGCGTTGATCGCGGTCGCGGCGAGGGCGCCCTGAGCGCGGGCGGCGGCGAGGGGGGAGGCCGGGTCGGTGACGTCGCCGGCGGCCCAGACCCCGGGAGCGCGGGTGTGGCCCGCGAGGCCGCTCGGCAGGAAGGTGCCGTGGCCGTCGGGGTGCTCGACGGGGCGGAGGCCGACCGCGGCGAGGAACCCCGCGCGTGCGGCCTTGCGCGGGTCGACGGCGACGACGTCGCGCGGGATCACCGTCCCGTCGTCGAGCCGGACCCCGGTGACGCGGTCGGCCGCCTCGATCGCGGTGACCCTGCCGTCGACGAGCGTGATCCCGCGTGCGGCGAGCCGCTCGGTGTCCTCGGCGGACGGTTTCCCGGTCCCGGTGAACAGGGCGACGTCGGCGCTCCACTGCCGCCACAGCAGCGCCCGGCCTACGCCTTCCGGCCCCTCGCCGAGCACCCCGATCGCCGTGTCGCGCACCGCCCAGCCGTGCCGGTAGGGGCAGTCGACGGCGTCGCGCCCCCACCGCGCGGCGAGCCCGTCGATCGAGGGCAGTTCGTCCTCCGCGCCCGTCGCCACGAGCACCCGGCGCGCCGAGACCCGCCGTCCGTCCGCGAGCAGCACGGAGAAGCGGCCGAGGCGCCGGCCGACCGCGGCCACCTCGCCCTGCACGACCCTGCCCCCGTGCCTGCGCACCTCGACCACCATCGTCGCGTCGCGGCCGCCCCCCACGTCGTACACGAGGACCGACCGGCGTGCCCGCGCGAGCGTCAACGCCCCGCTCAGGCCCGCCTCGCCCCCGCCGACGACCACCACGTCGTAGTCGTCGCGCAGCCCGCGCTCACCCACCCTTGACCTCCCGGTCCAGCAAAGTCCGTTGCCGATACGGCACGCCGGAGCACGGCGTTCCCCAGCGCTCTGGGACGCCCGGACCCCCGCCCGGGAACGCCCCGACAATGGAGACGGCGAAACCCGTCGCTTCGTTCGATCGTCTTGCGCCGAGCCCCCGAAGCGGCGCCGCCGCGCCGCCGCGCTCAGGAAAGGAAGGGGCTCCGGAAGGGCAGGGCACGGCCGAGCGGACGGGCGGGGGAGGTGCGCTGGGCGAGGAGGACGCACGCGTCGTCCCGCCGGTCGGTGAAGTCGAGGGCGGCGAGCGCGGCCTCCGGAGCGCGGGGCGCGGCGGCCAGACGGGCGCGGAGGGCCGCGATGCCCTGCTCGATGCCGTGGGGGCGCTCGACCATGCCGTCGGTGTAGAGGCAGAGGGTCGCGCCGGGCGGGAGGCGGAGAGCCCGCTGGTCGTAGCGCTGGTCGGGGAAGGCGCCCAGGAGGAGGCCGTCGGGCGCGGGCAGGGGACGGGCGCCCGAGGCGTCGGTGAGCAGGATCGGGGGATGCCCGGCCCTGGCCCACGTCACGGTGCCGGTCGACGGACGGAAGCGGGCGACGACCGCGGTCGCGGTGACGTCGGGGTGCCGGGCGCACACCGCGTCGTTGAGGAGGCGGAGGACGGTCGCGGGCGGGTGCCCCGCGGCGGCGAACCCGGCGAGGGCGTGCCGCAGCGCGAGCATGGCGGCGGTCGCGGGCAGACCGTGGCCGACGACGTCGCCCACCGACAGGACCACGTCGCCGCCTTCGAGCGGCTGCACGAGGCACCAGTCCCCGCTGAGGTCGAGTCCGGGCGAGAGACCCTGGTTGCACGCGGCCAGGCGCAGCCCCTCGACCCGTGGGAGCAGCCGGGCCCGGACGGCCAGGCGACGCGGTGGCGGTGCGGTCGTCATGGCTGGTGTCATGCCATGACGCTAGGAGATCGGGCAGCGCGGTACATCGGTCAACTGACTGCTCCCGTGACGTACCGGAACGTCCGGTGGTCCGGGCGGGATCCGGGGTGGCACTCCCCGCGCGGCGTCTCGACGCGACGGCCGCACGGGGACCCGGGTCCCGCCCGTACTCACTGGACCCGGTGTCGGGCTCTTGAGAGCCCGGCTTCGCCGGGGAGCCCGTCACCGGGCTGTGTTCAGGGGCCCGGTGGACGGGCTCTTGAGAGCCCGGCTTCGCCGGGGAGCCCGTCACCGGGCTGTGTTCAGGGGCCCGGTGGACGGGCTCTTGGGGAGCCCCGCTTCGCCGGGGAGCCCGTCACCGGGCCGGACGGCGGGGTCGGGTGGGGTCAGGTGGGGATCGGTGTCCAGACGCTGGAGGCCGCCGCGCTCGCTTCGACGGCGGCCAGGACGCGCTGGACCTGGAGCCCGTCGGCGAAGGACGGGCTGGGCGGTTTCCCGGCGGCGACGCAGTCCAGGAAGTCGCGGATCTCGTGGGTGAACGTGTGCTCGTAGCCGAGTCCGTGCCCTGGCGGCCACCAGGCCGCGGCGTACGGGTGGCCCGGCTCCGTCGCGAGGATGCGCCGGAACCCGGCTTCCTCCGGCGGAAGGGTGTGGTCGTGGAACTCGAGTTCGTTGAGCCTTTCGAAGTCGAAGGCGAGGCTGCCGAGGGATCCGTTGATCTCCAGGCGCAGCGCGTTCTTCCGGCCCGCGGCGAACCGGGTCGCCTCGAACGTCGCCAGCGCCCCTCCGGACATCCGGGCGAGGAACACCGCGGCGTCGTCGACCGTGACGGGCCCGCTGCCCGGACCGTCGGCGAGCGGGCGTTCCTTGACGAAGGTCTCGGTGAGCGCCGAGACCCCCGTGACCGCCTCTCCCGTGACGAACTGGGCCAGGTCGATGATGTGCGCGCCGATGTCGCCGAGCGCCCCCGACCCGGCCCGCGCCCGGTCCAGCCGCCAGACCAGCGGATGGGCGGGATCGACGATCCAGTCCTGAAGGTACGTCGCGCGCACGTGCCGGATCGAGCCCAGCCGTCCCGAGGCGACGAGCCGCCGCGCGTACGCGACGGCCGGGACCCGCCGGTAGTTGAACCCGACCATGCTGAGCACCCCGTGCGCCTCGGCCTGCTGCGCCGCCTCGGCCATCTCCTCGGCCTCGGCGACGGTGTTGGCCAGCGGCTTCTCGCACAGCACGTGCTTGCCCGCCGCGAGCGCCGCGAGGGCGATCTCGGCGTGCGCGTCGCCGGGCGCGCAGATGTCCACGATGTGCACGTCGTCGCGTGCGACGAGGTCGCGCCAGTCGGTCACCGCGTGCGCCCAGCCGAGGTCGGCCGCGGCGCGCTCGACGCGCCGCGACCGCCCCGCGAGGACCGTCATCGAAGCCCGCACCGGCAGGTCGAAGAACGCCCCGACGCTGCGCCACGCCTGCGCGTGGACGCGGCCCATGAAGGCGTACCCGACCATGCCGACCCCGAGCGTGGGCCTGTCGTCGGTCACGTGTGGTCCCTTTCTTCTCCGGATGCGAACCGGCTCAGGATTCGAAGCCGAGCGGCAGGTAGGTGTCCACGTTGTCCTTGGTGATGGTCTCCGAGGCCAGCGTGATCGACTGCGGCACCTGGTGCTCGACGAGGTCGCTCATGCCCTTGCCCTGCGCGATGAGCCTGGCGAGCTTCACGGCCGACGACGCCATCGTCGGGCTGTAGGTGACGGTCGCCTCCAGCACGCTGGAGCCCGACTGGATCTCCCGCATCGCGTTGGCCGACCCGGCGCCGCCCACGAGGAAGAACTCGGTGCGGCCCGCCTCCTTGATGGCCGCGAGGACGCCGACGCCCTGATCGTCATCGTGGTTCCAGATCGCGTCGATCTTCTTGTGCGCCTGGAGCAGGTTGCCGGTGACCTCGTTGCCGGACTGCACGGTGAACTGCGCGGCCTGCTGGGCGGTGACGGTGAACCCGTAGGTCTTGAGCGCGTCGGCGAAGCCCTTCGACCGGTCCTGGGTGAGCGGGAGCGTCGCGATGCCCTGGATCTCCAGGATGACGGGCTTCGCGACGCCCTTCTCCTTGAGCTTCGCGCCGACGTAGTGCCCGGCCGCGACGCCCATGCCGTAGTTGTCGCCGCCGATCCACGTCCGGTAGGAGAGCTTGTCGGGGAAGATCCGGTCGAGGTTGACGACGGGGATGCCCGCGTCGCTGGCCTTGCGCGCGATCTGGTTGAGCTGCTGGCCGTCGTTCGGCAGCAGCACGAGCGCGTTCACCTTCGCCGCGATGAGCGACTCGACGGCGGCGATCTGGGTGTTGATGTCGTTGGTCGGCTCGACCGCCTTGAACTCCACGTCGGAGTACTGGCCGGCGGTGGCCTCGGCGTTCTTGGCGATGGCCGCGATCCAGCCGTGGTCGGCGGCGGGCGCGGAGAAGCCGATGACGACCTTCGCGCCCGGCTCGTCGTTGGCGCCCGTCGCGGCGGCGGCGGGGGCCGCGGGCGCGGAGGCCTCGGGGTCGTTGCCGGTGCAGGCGGTGGCGAGGGCGGCGGTGCCCACGACCGCCCCGCTGAACAGGAAGCCGCGGCGTCCTAGCTTGGACATGGTTCTCCTTGCTGATGGGTGGGGGGAGGGGAAGGAGGTCACGTGGTGCCGGGGAGGCTGCGGCGCTGGAGCAGCACCGCGGCGACGATGATCAGGCCCTTGGCGACGAGCTGGTCGCTGGTGTTGAGCCCGTTGAGGATGAAGAGATTCGTGATGACGGTGAAGATCAGCAGCCCGAGGATCGAGCCGATGATGGTGCCGCGGCCCCCGGTGAGCAGGGTGCCGCCGATGATGACCGCGGCGATGGCGTCGAGTTCGTAGAGGTTGCCGTGGGTAGAGGAGCCCGTCGTCGTGCGGGCCATGATGAGGAGCGCGGCGACGCCGCAGCAGAACCCGGACAGCGCGTACAGCAGCAGCGTGTGCCGCCGCACGTCGATCCCGGCGAGCCGCGCCGCCTCGGGGTTGCCGCCGACCGCGTAGGTGCGGCGGCCGAACGTGGTGCGGTTGAGCAGCACCCAGCCCGCCGCGACGACCGCGGCGAAGACGTAGACGAGGATCGGCAGCCCGAGGAACCGCTCGATCGACAGCGCCACGATCGCGTCGTTCTCGGGCTTGACGAGCTGGGTCTTGCGGTCCGACAGCCGCTGCGCGAGCCCGCTCGCGGCGACCATCATCGCCAGCGTCGCGATGAACGGGACCATCCGCCCGTAGGCGACGAGCAGCCCGCTGACGGCCCCGGCCCCGGTTCCGACGAGGATCGCGCAGACCGCCATGACGACCGGCCCGTACGACTGGGTCGCCAGGGTCGTCGCCCACACCGAGGCGAGCGCCATCACCGCGCCGACCGACAGGTCGATGCCGCCGCCGATGATGACGAACGTCATCCCGACGGTGATGACGCCGATCGTCGAGGCGAGCGCGAGGACGCTCACGAGATTGGCCGAGGTGGCGAAGGAGTCGGGCCGGGTGAGCAGCCCGACGAGGGCGAGCAGCGCGAGCGCCGCGAGCAGGCCGAGGTGGCGGCGTCCGGCGCGGAGGCCCGTGAGGGAGACGGCGAGGGCCTTCGGGGCGGCGAGGGTGGGGGAGCCCTTCACAGCGCGCTTCCTTCCATGATCATGTCGAGGACGCGGTGTTCGTCGAGGTCGGCCGCGGGGGCGGTGCGCACCGCTCTGCCCTCGCGCAGGACGACGACGCGGTCGGCGAGGCCGAGGACCTCGGGTAGTTCACTGGAGACGAGCAGGACGCCGATCCCGTCGTCGGCGAGGGCGCGGATGACGGCGTAGAGATCGGCCCGCGCGCCGACGTCGACGCCCCGGGTGGGCTCGTCCAGCAGGAGGAGCCTGCGGCGGTCCAGGAGCCAGCGGGCGAGCACGGCCTTCTGCTGGTTGCCGCCGGAAAGGGTGCGGATCGGACGGTCCGGGTCGGCGGGGCGGAGGCCGAGCGCGTCGATCTGGGCGACGGCCTCGGCGCGCTCCCGGCGGCGGTCGAGCCAGCCGAACCTGGCATAGCGGCCGAGCCCGCTCAGCGTGATGTTCCGGGTGACGCTCTCGTCCAGAAGGAGGGCCTGTGCCTTGCGCTCCTCGGGGGCGAGCCCGATCCCGCGCGCCACCGCCGCGCCGATCCCGCGCACCGGCTTCCCGTCGAGCAGCACCTTCCCGCCGGACGGACGGGCGCCGTAGACGGCTTCCAGGATCTCCGACCTGCCCGAGCCGACGAGCCCGGCGAGGCCGACGATCTCCCCGGCCCGGACGGTGAACGACACGTCAGAGACGACGCCGGGGACCGTCAGCTCCTCGACGCGCAGGACCTCGGGCCGGCCGTCGTGCGAGCCCGGCACGGGGCGTTCGGGGAAGACCTCGGCCATGTCCCGGCCCGTCATCAGCGCGACGATCTCGCGGGTGGGCGTGCCGCGCGCGGGCAGCCCGGACGCCACGGTCCTGCCGTCCTTGAGCACGGTGACGCGGTCGCCGATCTCGCGGATCTCCTCGAGCCGGTGCGAGATGTAGACGACGGCGACGCCCTGCGCGGTCAGCTCGCCGATGATCCGGAAGAGGTTCGCGACCTCGTCGTGGGCGAGGGCGGCCGACGGTTCGTCCATGACGATGACGCGGGCGTCGTGGGAGAGCGCGCGGGCCATCGAGACGACCTGCTTGCCCGCCGGGGACAGCGACCCGACTTCGGCGGCGGGGGAGACCTCACCGTGCCCGAGCCGGGCGAGCAGCGCCGAGGCGGCGCGCCGGGCGTCGCCGGTGCGCACGAACCCGAGCCGGGACTTCTCGTGCCCGAGGAAGACGTTGTCGGCGACGCTCAGCCCGTCCACGAGGTCGAGCTCCTGGTAGAGGGTCGCGATGCCGCGCCGGAGCGCCGCGACGGGCGTCGGCAGCCTGACCTCCGCGCCGCCGAGCCGGATCGTCCCCTCGTCGGGCTGGTGGGCGCCCGCGAGGGTCTTGATGAGCGTGGACTTGCCCGCGCCGTTCTGCCCGAGCAGGCAGTGGACCTCGCCGGGAAGTACCGCAAGATCGACGCCGTCGAGGGCGCGGACCCCGGGAAACTGCTTGACGATGCCGGTCATTACGAGGATTGGACTGCTTATGTCCTCCATGTTTCGGGACGATAGAGAGAACTTATGATTCTTGTCAACGAAAGTCCGAGGCTGGCCGCGATAACATGGCGGTCATGCCACAGGATCCCCAGATCGCCGGAGCGGGGGCGCTGCTCGCGATCCTCCGGGACGGCCGGGCCCGCACCCGCGCCGAACTCGCCCAGCTCACCGGGCTCGCCCGCTCGACGGTGTCGCAGCGGCTCGACGCGCTGATGCAGGACGGCTGGGTGGTGGCGACCGAGGACGCCATCTCCTCCGGCGGCAGACCCGCCGCGGCGTTCGTGTTCAACGAGTCGGTCCGGGTCGTCCTCACCGCCGACCTCGGCGCGACCCACGCCCGGCTCGCGGTCCTCGACCTGGGCATGTCCGTGCTCGCGGAACGCGCCGTCGAACTGCACGTCGACCGGGGACCGCGCGACACCCTCGGCAGGGTCGTCGCCGAGTTCGAGACGCTGCTCGCCGGGCTCGGCCGCGAGCTCGCGCAGGTGTGCGGCGTCGGCGTCGGCCTCCCCGGACCCGTCGACCACGGCACCGGACGGCCCGCCAACCCGCCGATCATGCCCGGCTGGGACGGCTTCCCCGTCCCCGAATGGCTGGGCGAACGGCTCGGCGCGCCCGTGCTCGTCGACAACGACGTGAACATCATGGCGCTCGGCGAGCACTG
Source organism: Actinocorallia herbida (assembly GCF_003751225.1). Classification (NCBI taxonomy): domain Bacteria; kingdom Bacillati; phylum Actinomycetota; class Actinomycetes; order Streptosporangiales; family Thermomonosporaceae; genus Actinocorallia; species Actinocorallia herbida. The sequence continues at coordinate 4,463,019 of NZ_RJKE01000001.1, read as the reverse complement.
GACCGTCGGGCAGGACACCGACCATCTCATCTTCATCAAGATCGGCACCGGCATCGGCTGCGGCATCATCTCCGGGCGGAGGCTGCACCGGGGCGCGCAGGGCGCGGCGGGCGACGTCGGGCACATCCGAGCCGTCCTGGCCGATGGCGGCTCGGCCGGCGACGCGGTGTGCCGGTGCGGGAACATCGGCTGCCTCGAAGCGGTCGCGAGCGGGGCGTCGATGGCGGCGGAGTTGCGCGCGCAGGGCGTGGCCGCCGACGGCAGCCGCGACGTCGTCGCGCTGCTGCGCGCAGGGGACACCCGCGCGGCCCGGCTCATCCGGCAGGCCGGCCGCGAGGTCGGCGGGGTCATGGCCGCGATCGTCAACTTCTTCAACCCGTCCGTCATCGTCATCGGCGGGGACATCGCGGACGCGGGCGAGCACGTCCTCGCCGGGGTCCGCGAGGCCATCTACAGCCGCTCGCTGCCGCTGGCCACCCAGCATCTGACGATCCGGGCCAGCCGCCTCGGGGACCGCGCGGGCGTCATCGGGGCCGCCGCGATGGTCGTCGAGCACGTGCTCGCGCCGGACATGATCGACCAGTCCGTCCAGGCGCGGGCCGTTGACCCGGCGGCGCCCGTCGGGTGACAATGCCGGTGTTCCGGACGCGGGCGGTGGCACGCCCCGCACGTTCGGACGCCCACCCGTGACGTGGTCGACGCACACGTCCCCGCAGCTTCGCGAGGAGACCCGTCATGCCGCGTCCCGTCACGCTCTTCACCGGCCAGTGGGCCGACCTGCCGTTCGAAGAGGTCTGCCGCCTCGCCTCCGGGTGGGGCTACGACGGGCTGGAGATCGCCTGCTGGGGCGACCACTTCGAAGTCGACCGGGCGCTCGCCGAACCCGGGTACGTCAAAGGCCGTCGGGAGATTCTCGAGCGGCATGGGCTGAACGTCTGGACCATCTCGAACCATCTCGTAGGACAGGCCGTCTGCGACCACCCGATAGACGAGCGGCACAAGGCGATCGTCCCCGAGCGCATCTGGGGGGACGGGGAGGCCGAGGGGGTGCGTCAGCGGGCGGCGAAGGAGATCGCGGACACCGCGCGGGCCGCCGCCCTGCTCGGCGTGGACACGGTCGTCGGGTTCACCGGATCCTCGATCTGGCACACCGTGGCGATGTTCCCGCCCGTCCCGGACGAGGTGATCGAGCGCGGCTACGCCGACTTCGCCGAGCGCTTCCACCCCATCCTCGACGTGTTCGACGCCGAGGGCGTCCGCTTCGCCCACGAGGTCCACCCCAGCGAGATCGCCTACGACTACTGGACCACGGTCAAGGCCCTCGACGCGATCGACCGCCGCCCCGCCTTCGGCCTCAACTGGGACCCGAGCCACTTCGTCTGGCAGGACCTCGACCCCGTCGGGTTCCTCCTCGACTTCGCCGACCGGATCTACCACGTCGACTGCAAGGACACCCGCCGCCGCACGGGCAACGGCCGCAACGGCCGCCTGGGCTCCCACCTCCCCTGGGGCGACCCGCGCCGCGGCTGGGACTTCGTCTCCACCGGCCACGGCGACGTCCCCTGGGAAGACGCCTTCCGCGCCCTCAACCACATCGCCTACACCGGCCCCATCTCCATCGAATGGGAGGACGCCGGCATGGACCGCCTCCAGGGCGCCCCCGACGCCCTCACCTTCATCCGCTCCCTCACCCGCATCGAACCCCCCGCCACCTCCTTCGACTCCGCCTTCTCCCGACACTGACCCCTCAGCGGAGCCCCGGCGAACCGAGCCGGGGCTCCGCGAGGTCGGGCGAGCGCAACAGCGGCGGCTGGAGCAGCCTCGCGGGCCCGCGCCGGTAGAGCGCAGCGGGCCTGCCGATCCCGGAACCGTCGCGCTCACCCGTAGCAACGACGAACCCCTCGGCCCTGTATCGGATCATCCTGACCGACCGGGTCGCTTATTTGACGCTCTACTCCGAGGTGGAGCATGGGCGGAACTCGCCCTGCTTCCGGGTTCGCCGCCCCGGCGTGCTCTACGACTTCGCGCTTCGCGCCTTCGCGATGGCCTGGGAGACCGGTCGGGCACCCGGCGCCTGAACCGTCGGCCGTCTGAGCGGAGGCGGGCGAGGTTCCGGCAGGGCGGCGCGGCGCCGCGCGCCGGTCCCCGCGGGCGGCGTGGGGTGCGGCGCAGGTGTGGGTCCAGTGGTGGGGTGCTGTGGGTTCTGGTGGCGGGGGCGGCGCGCGCACGCTTGGCCCATGAACACCACCACGAGTTCCGGCCCTGCCCTCATCGACGTCCACGACATGGTCGTGGTCCACCGCGCGTTCCGTCGCGAGTTCCGGATCCTGGCGGAGCTGCTGCGCGCCGTTCCGGCCGGCGATCTGGCCAGGGCGGCCGTCGTCGCCGAGCACGCCAGGCTCGCGCTCGCCGGGCTGAGCCTCCATCACGGCAGTGAGGACGACCTGCTGTGGCCGCTGCTCCTGGAGCGGGCCGCGCCGTCGGCCGAGCTGATCGGCCGGATGGAGGCGCAGCACGGTGAGGCCGAGTCCCTGATCACCCGGATCGAGCCCGCGCTCGCCCGGTGGGAGGCCGAGGCCCGTCCGGCGGCGGGCGAGGAGGTGGCCGTGCTAATGGGCGAACTCGCCACCACGCTTCTGGCGCACCTCGACGAGGAGGAGCGGTCGGTCCTGCCGCTGGCGGCGCGCTGCCTGACCCAGGAGGAATGGGCGTCGATCGGGCAGGCCGGGGTCGCCAAGATGACCAAGGCGGAGCTGCCGATCATGTTCGGCATGGTCATGGAGGACGCGACGCCCGAGGAGCGCAGGGCGCTGCTCGGCGGCCTGCCCCTGCCCGTGCGGCTGCTGCTGCGGACGTGGGGCGCCCGCGCCTACCGGCGGTACGTCAGCCGGGTCCGCGACGGACGCTGATCCGGGCGACCAGGTCGAGCACCTCATCGGTGCGGAGGGTTCTGCCGTGCTCCCAGGCGCGGCGGAACTCCTCCTCCGGCAGCCGCCGGCGCAGGGCGTCCAGCTGCGTCTCGGCCGCGTCGGAGTCGGGCCGGAACGCCACGGTGAGCAGCGACGCCTCGGCGGTCGCGGAGGCGGCGGCGAAGAGCGACGCGGCGACCGCGGGTTCCGCGTGGCGGACCGCCACCCCGGCGAGCGCGGACAGTGAGTAGACCAGGGTCCACGTCGTCCGGACCTCGACGGCCAGGCGCGTGGCCTCGGTGAGATGCCGGAGGGCCGCCCCGTCGTCGTCGGCGTGCAGCGCCAGCGTGGCCTGCATGTTCAGGGCCGTGGCGAGGGTGAACGCCAGCTCGGCGCCGCGCGCGGTCCGCTCCGCGGCGTCGAGCGCCGCGACGCTCGCGCCGGGCTCGCCGCGCAGCAGCAGGAGCTGTGCCTCGACGATCCGGGCGTGCGCCGCGGCCCAGGGGTCGCCGAGCGGGCCCACCAGCGCCGACAGCTCGGCGACGCGCGAGCCCGCCTCCGCGAGGTCTCCGGCGAACACCGACGCCATGCTCCAGAGGATCAGCGCGTCGGCCAGCAGGCCTTGGTCTCCGCCCGCCCGCGCGTCGGCCACCGCGGTGTCCGGCATCTCACGCACTGCGGCGATGTCCCCGGTCGCCAGCCGCAGTCCGGCCAGGGCGACGCGCGCCGCGGCCCGGCCGAGCCCGTCGAGACCGCCTTCGTCGGCGAGGGCGAGGATCTGCTCCCACCACCGGATCCCCTCGCCCGCGTGCCCGCGCAGGGCCCAGTACAGCCAGGTGTCGCCGCCGAGACGCGCCGCCGTGGCCAGGTCGCCCGCCGCGATCAGGGTGCGCAGCGCCGAGCGGAGGTTCGCGTGCGTCTCCTCCAGCCGGTCCAGCCACGCGCCCTGGTCGGCCCCGCGCAGCCCCGCCCTGGCGTCCCTGCCGAGCTCGGCGTGGTAGCGGGCGTGCCGCTCCGCCAGGGCCGCCGCCTCCACGGGGTCCGCCAGCGCGGCGGCGTAGTGGCGGACGGGTTCGAGCAGCCGATAGCGGCCCGGAGCCTGCGGGGCCACCAGGGACTGGTCGACCAGGCCGTCGAGCGCGGGGAGGACGCCCGTTCCGCCGACGACCGCCTCGACGGCGTCGAGGTCGAACCCGCCGCGGAACACCGAGAGCGCCCTCAGCAGGCTCTGCTCGGCGTCGGTGAGCAGCTGGTAGCTCCAGTCCAGCGTCGCGCCCATGGTGCGCTGCCGCGTCGGCAGGTCGCGGAGCCGCGCGGTGCCGAGTGCGGTGTCCAGCCGGGTGAGGAGCTGCGCGGGCGGGAGGTGGCGGAGATGCGACGCGGCGAGCTCCAGCGCCAGCGGAAGCCCATCGAGCCGACGGCAGATCGCCGCCACCGCCGCGGCGTTGCGGTGGTCGATCGTGAAGTCCGGCGCGACGGCCCGGGCCCGGTCGGCGAACAGCTGCGCCGCGGCCGACCAGGCGACGGCGTTCACGTCGGCCTCGCGCGGCAGCCCCAGGGGCGCCAGGGGGTACTCCTGCTCGGCGCGGATGCGCAGCGGCGCGCGGCTGGTGGCCAGGATGACGAGCCCGGGACAGCGGCCGAGCAGGTCGGCGATGCCGGGGGCGATCTCCAGCACGTGCTCGAGGTTGTCCAGCACCACCACCTGCGCGCGGTCGCCGAGGAACGCCGCGATGGCGTCGGTGGGGTCGCCGGTCGCGGCGTGCAGCCCGACCGCCCTGGCGACGGTCGGCAGCACGAGTTCGGCCGAAAGCACCGAGGCCAGCTCGGCGGCCACCGCCGCGCCGCCGCCGTCCCCGCGCAGCGCCGCGGCGACCTCCCACGCCAGCCGCGTCTTGCCCACCCCGCCCGGTCCGGTCACCGTGACGAGCCGGGCGGGCCCGGTCCGCAGCAGCGCGACGACCTCGGCGAGCTCCCTGTCGCGGCCCAGGATCGGGGTCGGCGGCACCGGGAACGCGGTGCGGCCGATGACGGGCGCGGCCCGCGGCTCCGGTGGCGCCGGTGGGGGAGATCCGCCCTGCGCGGCCTCGGCGAGGATCCGGCGGTCCTCGTCGGCCAGGCCCAGCGCGTCCGCGAGGGCCCGGACCGTCGTCGGGTAGGGACGCCGCCGCTCGCCCCGCTCCAGGGAGCCGACGGCCTTGGCGGTCAGTCCCGCGCGTTCGGCGAGTTCCTCCTGGCTGAGCGCCGCGGCCTGGCGGAAGCGGCGGAGATGCGCGGCGAACGCGCCTGCCGGCCTCATCCCGCGGCGCACCGGATGTGGCTGTGGTGTGGACCCGCTGTGGGTGTCGGGCGGGACCGCGGCGATCGACACTCAGACCACAGCGACGGACGATCCAGAACGGGAACCGACATGCGCACCACCTCCACCCTCACGGCCACCCCCACCGGCCGGACCACCTACTCACGTCAGATGTTCGCGGTCCTCGCCGCGGCCTTCACCCTCTCCGTCGTGCACACCGGGTACGCGTGGGCCGCCGACCTGGAGAGCCCGGACTTCAACGTCCGGACGCCGCTCGCCTGGATCTTCTACGCGGTGTGCTTCGGGATGACCGCCCTGTCCCGCAACGACAAGCGCTGGGCCCAGTGGACGGTGCAGGTCTTCCTCGTCGTGGTGCTCGTCATCGGCGTCTTCGTCTACCCGCAGATGTTCGAGCTGCGCCAGCAGACCGTCTTCGGCTGGTTCGAGAACGACGTCTACGTCGGCCTGCTCATCGTCGCGACCTACCTCAGCGTACTGCGGCTGCGCCGCGTCGACCTGGTGAGCTGAACCGCCCCAACCGTACAGGACGGGAGATCCGCGGCCTAGCGGGGAAAGGCCGCGGACGGGGGCAGCGGCGCGTACTCCGGGAGGGGATCGCCCTCCAGCGCGCGGATGAAGTCCTCGACCATGGCGAGGGTCTCGGTGTGGCCGGTGACGAATCCGAGCGCCTCCTCCATGAGGACGACCCGGGAGACCGCGGTCAGCAGCACGATCATGACGCTCGGGGGATACCTGTCGCTCGGCAGGTCGTAACGGGCGAGCACGTCGGAGAGCGCGGCGGTCTGGGCGGTGCGGAACTTCTCGGAGTACGCGGCGATCTCGGCGCGGACCGCCTCGCGCCGGCTGGCGAGGCCGACGAAGGCCATGGTGATCGCGACCGCGTACGGGTCGGTGCTGAACCGCCACAGCGCCCACAGCGGCTGGGGAGAGGCGAGGGCGGCGGCCTGCGCGGCGAGGCCGTCGTCGGCGCGGCGCCGGAAGACCGCGAGGACGAGCTCGTCCATCGTGCGGAAGTAGTAATGCACGAGCTGGGGCTTGAGGTTCGCTCTCGCCGCGACCCTGCGCGAGCTGATCGCGGTGTGCCCTTCCTCGAGCAGCAACTGCTCGGCCGCGTCGAGGAGAAGTCTCCGGTTCTTCGCCTCGGGCGCACCGATCCGGCGCGGCGATGCCATGGCGTGACCTCCCGTACGTCGACCCGGATGATCTTCCGAGCGCTGCGCGAACATCGTAATGGCACTTCACCTGCTCCTCAGCCCGCGATCATCCCATCATGCTGGGCATCCGCTCAGCAATGCTAGGCGGATGCCCAGCATCGGCCGCGCCTACGAGGAGTGAGAATGCCCGGCTCGCGCACCCGCGGAAAGATCACCGTTTCCCGGCGCGGGAGCCCCGTGGACATCTAAAGTCGCAAATCCCCCATTGAGCGCCATTGGCGGGCGCGCCACCCGCGCGTCTCCGTTCCACCCCCTGGAGCACGTCCGTGAAGCGAACCCTCTGCCTGCTGCTGCCGGCCGTTCTGACGGCGCCCTTCGCCGCCACGCCCGCGGTGGCCGCACCCGAGTTCTGGAAGACCCACCTCGAGAGCCCGGACTACGACTTGGACCGGGTCGAGTCCTTCGGGAAGGCCGACACCTGGTTCTACGGGGAGGCCGTCGTCGTCGGCGAACAGGCACCCGTCTGGCACTGGAACGGCAAGCGCCTCGTGAAGACGAAGCTGCCCGCCGCGTTCGAAGGGTCGCTCGCCGACGTCGATTTCGCCGCCCGCACCAATGGCTGGGCCGTCGGGTTCGACCGGGAGCCGAGCGGTCGGGCGAAGGTCGTCGTTCTGCGCTGGAACGGGAAGAAATGGCGGATCGTTCGGAAGGGGAACACCGGCACCCGTTCGTCGGGCGGTCCCGCGATCAAGGTGCTGGGCGGCGGGGCCGTCGTCGTCACCGGCCTGTCGCGAGGAAAGACGCTGCTCCAGTGGCGGTTCAACGGCAAGACGTGGAAAGAGGTCGAGACGAAGGCGGATCTCACCGCTTTCTCCGGGAGGTACGCCGTCGGCGTCTTCGGGAACGGGCCGGGTCTGGCCCGCTGGACCGGGAAGTCCTGGAAGCGCGTCAAGGTGGGTGCGCTCCCCGCCGTCGGCGCGAAGGACTTCCTGGAGATGGAACACGTGGAGGCCGCCTCCGCGAAGGACGTCTGGGTCACGGCGGACGTGTACAAGGCCGACGAAACCGGTGGCACCTACGTTGTGCACTGGAACGGCGAGCGGTGGAAGCGCATCCGGGTGCCGATTCCCGTCACGGGGGTCGTCCACGACATCGCCTCAGACGGCCGCGGCGGGCTGTGGGTCGCCGCCGAGCCCGCCAACCGGGACATCGACACCGTGGGCACCACGACCCGGCTCCTGCACCGGCTCCCGTCGGGCAAGTGGAAGCAGATGCCGACCGACGTCCTCGCCTTCGGCCTCGCCCGGGTCCCCGGGTCCACGGCACTCTGGGCCGTGGGCGAACGGCTGCCCTCAGGTCCGCTGAACGTCCACGGAATTTTCACCCGCGGCGGAGCCGAGTAGCCCGCGCCGGCGATCGGAGCAGGGCACTAAGGTCGGGGCATGCCTGACGCCGACGCCCTGCTCCGCCGTATCGAGGCCACCCCGGAACTCGCCGAACTCCTCGCCTGGCCCGCGGACTTCGACCTCGCCCGGCGCGATCCCGTCGAGGAACTGCGGCTGCCGTCGGGCCTCGCGCTCACCCCGGTCGCGGGCGACGGGGCCGGCGGCACGTTCTTCCTGTGCGGGCCGGACGGCGCCATACGGCCCGTGCTCTACGCCGATTCCGAGGGGCAGGCCGCGCTGATCGCCGCGGACCTGCCGGAAGCCGTCGCCCTGGTCGCCGCGCACCCGTACTGGCGCGACCTCCTGCACGGGCACCCGGCGGCCGAGCTCGAAGCGGAGTTCGCCGACGACGACCCGGACTTCCCCGAGACCCGTGCCCGGCTCCTCGCCCTCCTCGAAGTCGACCCTCCCTCGGCGGAGGACGCCCTCGCCCGGCTGCGCGCCGCCGTCGCGCGGACCGTTCCTGACTTCGTGCCCTTCGCGACCCACCCCGAGGGCAAGACGTCCTACGAACTCCTGTGACGCTGTATTCACTGGGCCCGGTACGCGGGCGCTTTGAGAACCCGGCTTCGCCGGGGCGCCCGCGTACCGGGCTGTATTCACTGGGCCCGGTACGGACGGGAACCGCGCGCGGCCATTGACATGTAGCGACCGATCGGTTTCTCTCTTGGGCATGGCTCATGACGTGGTGATCAGAGGCGCACGGTGGTTCGACGGGACGGGCGGGCCGTCGGCCGTCCGGGACCTCGGGATCAAGGACGGGCGGGTGGCCGCGGTGTCGGCCGAGCCGCTCGACGGCGACGGCGCGCGGGTCATCGAGGCCGCGGGCAAGTGGGTGATGCCGGGCTTCATCGACATCCACACGCACTACGACGCGGAAGTGCTGTTCGGCCCTGGGCTGGGGGAGTCCCTGCGGCACGGGGTGACGACGGTGGTGTTCGGGTCCTGCTCCCTGTCGACGGTCCACGTTGGGCCGCTCGACGCCGCCGACCTGTTCAGCCGGGTCGAGGCGGTGCCGCGCGAGCACGTCATGCGGTCGCTGGAGGAGCGCGGCGGGTGGACCGACGCCGCCGGATACCTCGCGGCCCTTGAGGAACTGCCTCTCGGCCCGAACGTGACGGCGTTCCTCGGCCACTCCGATCTGCGCGCCGCCGTCATGGGCCTCGGCCGGGCGACGGACAAGGCGGTCCAGCCGACCGCCGAAGAGCTGCGCAAGATGGAGCTCCTCCTGGTGGACGCCCTCAAGGCCGGCATGCTCGGTCTCTCGGAGATGCGCAATCCGTGGGACAAGCTCGACGGCGAGCGCTACCGCTCCCGCACCCTTCCCTCCACGTTCGCGAACCGGAAGGAGCGCCGCAGACTGCACCGGATCGTGCGGAGCGCGGGCCGGGTGCTCCAGTCGATCCCGAACCTCGTCTACCCGTACGAACTGGTGCCCGCGCTCGTCGAATCCATCGGCCGGGGCCGCAAGAAGCCCCTGAAGACGAGCTTCCTGACCGCCGCCGACGTCAAGGCCAACCCCGCGGCGATGCACCTCATGGGCCCGCTGGCCCGGCTCGTCAACCGGCTCGGCGCGGACTTCCGGTGGCAGCACCTGCCCGTCCCGTTCCAGGTGCACGCCGACGGCATCGACCTCGTCGTCTTCGAGGAGTTCGGCTCCGGCGCGGCCGCCCTGCACCTGAAGGACGAGGTCGAGCGCAACGCCCTCCTCAAGGACGAGGACTACCGCCGCCGCTTCCGCCGCGACTACGAGAACAGGTGGACGCCGCGCGTCTGGCACCGCGATCTCTACGACGCCCACATCGTCGCCTGCCCCGACGCGTCCGTCGTCGGCAGGACCTTCGGCCAGGTCGGCGACGAGCGGGGCCTCCACCCCGTCGACGCGTTCCTCGACCTCGTCGTCGAGCACGGCCCCGAGGTCCGCTGGCACACCACGATCTCCAACCACCGCCCCGCCGCGCTGAACAAGCTGAGCAGCCTGCCGGAGGTCCAGATGGGCTTCTCCGACGCGGGCGCGCACCTCAGGAACATGGCCTTCTACAACTTCGGGCTCCGGCTGCTCCGCCGGGCCCACCACGAGGGCTTCATGACGATCGAGCGCGCCGTGCACCGGCTCACCGGCGAACTCGGCGCCTGGTACGGCATCGACGCGGGCTTCCTGCGCGAGGGCGACCGGGCCGACCTCGTCATCGTCGACCCGGCGGGACTGGACGCGAGCCTGGACGAGGTCCACGAGGCCCCGGCCGACGCCTACGACGGCCTCGTCCGCATGGTCAACCGGAACGACGCGGCGGTCGCCGCGGTCCTCGTCGCGGGCACCGAACTGTACGGAGACGGCGCGTTCGGCCCCGACTTCGGCGTCCGCCGGACGGGCCGGTTCCTGCGCGCGGGCGAGACCGTCGGCACCGTCGATCCCCGCACCCTGCCCGGCCCGGCGGCTACGCTCGGCTGAATGCAGACCGACGCGCCCCGCCGCCGCACCCAGCGCGAACGCAAGGAGGCGACCGTGGCCCGTCTCGTCGACGCCGCCATCGCGGCCCTCGCCGAGACGGGCTACGCGGGCACCTCCCTGGGCGAGATCTGCGCCCGCTCCGGCGTCTCGCGCGGCGGCCTGTTCCGCCACTTCGACTCGCGCCTCGCCCTCCTGCTCGCGGCGGCCGAGGAGGTCGCCCGCCGCCACCTCGCCGTGGTCGGCGAACGGATCGCCGCGGACCCGCCGGCCGACGCCCGCGCCGCCCTGGCGCTGATGCGCGAACGGCACAGGGCCGCGGAGAACGTCGTCTGGTTCGAGCTGATGGTCGCCGCCCGCACCGACCCCGCCCTCCACGCGGGCCTCGCCCCGATCGCCGAGCGCTTCCACGCCGACATCGCCGCGGCCGCCCGCTCGATCCCCGCCCTCGCCGCACTTCCCGACGCGGTCCTCACCCTCCTCGTCACCGCGGCCCGCAACCACTTCGACGGCGAAGCCATCTCCCGCACCCTCACCCCCGACCCCGTCGCCGAAGACGCCGCGCTGGCCTTCCTCGCCGACTACGCCGCCCACGTCCTCACCCGGCTCCCGGAGCGCTGCTGATCCCGGCCGCGGGTCCGGGCCCGCCAGGAACCCGGGTGGGGCGATCCGCATAGACTGGGGCCGCCGGGACGGCGGAGTCCGGGGGACGCCGGAGTCCTCGTCGGCGCTCGGGCGCGGGGAGGACGAGGGGGTTCGATGGCGGATCAGCACCGGATGCGCGGGCTGCTGCGCAAACGCCAGGAGACCCCGGGAGGCAAGGCCGAGCGGGCGCCTGAGCGGGACATGGACCCGGAGGCAGGGGAGGACCACCCGCCGGTCGAGAACAGCCTCGTCGACACCGCCCTCTACGTCGGCGGAAGGCGGATCGACTCGCCGCCGACGCTCGCCGACACGTTCAAGCGCCTCCAGGAGCGGCCGGGGAGCATCGCCTGGATAGGGCTGTACCGGCCCGCCGAGTCCCAGCTGCTCACCCTCGCCGAGCGGTTCGGCCTGCACGAGCTCGCCGTCGAGGACGCGATCGTCGCGCACCAGCGGCCCAAGCTGGAACGGTACGGCGACACCCTGTTCGCGGTGCTGCGCGCGGCCCGCTACGACGACGCCGACGAGGAGGTCGACTTCGGCGAGCTGCACGTGTTCGTCGGGCCGAACTTCGTGGTGACGGTCCGGCACAGCGAGGCGCCCGACCTCGCCATCGTGCGCCGCCGCATGGAGGACGACCCCGACCTGCTCAGGCTGGGCCCGGAGGCCATCCTCTACGCCGTCATGGACGCCGTGGTCGACGGGTACGCGCCCGTCGTCGCCGGCCTCCAGAACGACATCGACGAGATCGAGACCGAGGTGTTCCGCCTCGAACCGGGCGTCTCCCGCCGTATCTACGAGCTGTCGCGCGAGGTCGTCGAGTTCCAGCGCGCCACCCGTCCCCTCCTGCGCATGCTGGAGGCCCTGTCGGCGGGATTCGCCAAGTACCACACCGACGAGGAGCTCCAGCGCTACCTGCGGGACGTCGCCGACCACGCCACGATCGTCGCCGAACGCGTCGACACCTTCCGCCAGGCGCTCACCGACATCCTCACCGTCAACGCGACGCTGGTCACCCAGGCCCAGAACGAGGAGATGCGCAACCTCGCCCTGGCCAACACCGCCCAGAACGAGGAGATCAAGAAGATCTCCTCGTGGGCCGCGATCCTCTTCGCCCCGACGCTCATCGGCACCGTCTACGGCATGAACTTCGACCACATGCCGGAACTCCACTGGCGCGTCGGGTACCCCTTCGCCCTCTCCCTCATGGCCGCCACCTGCGTCACCCTCTATATCCTGTTCAAACGCCGCGACTGGCTCTAACCGCCCCGCGCCGCCGCTGTGGCATGATGCCGAACTCGTGGCCGCTCTTTGAGGGGGTTCGCCGGGTATGGCGGTGGTGCTGGTCTTCGTCCTGCTGTTCCAGCTCATCTGGGGCCACACCCAGCGCGTCCGGTTCCGGACCGCGCTGTGGCGCCCGCTGCTGCCGGTCGCGCGTGACAGCACCCTTCGCGCCGCGCTCCTCGCCCTCGCTCTGCAGGCAGAATCCGGGCTCGCCTACCTGGCTGTCGCGGTCCTCGGCGCCCTGGCCGCCGACGCGCTGGGCGCCCCCTGGCTCGCGCTGGCCGTGGTGGCCCTCGCCGGCCTCCTCTACTGGCCCGTCATCACCATGGCGGTCCCCGACAAGTCCACCTACTACGCGGAGGTCCGCGCCGCCCTCGCCGCCGCGGGCGCCACTCCCGCCCAGCAGCGTGCCGCCGCCTGGACCGGCGGCGCCGCCGCCCTCTTCTGGGGCCTCCCCCTCGCCCTGACCACCCCCGCCGTCCTCGCCCTCGCCCCCTGACCTTCCGCGCCGAGGGCCTACCGGGTGGCGGACGGGCCGGTCAGCGGGGGCGGAGGCCGTCGACGGCGAAGCCGAGGACGCGGTCGCGCTGGTCGTCGTCCTCGTAGACGACGCCGGCGATGCCCGCGACCAGGCGGATCACGTCCTGGATGTCGGCGTCGGACCGGGCGGTGCCGGCCTCCTGGGCGCGGCTGAGGATCGGCTCGCCCGATTCGAGGATGACGGTGCGGCAGTTCTGGATGACCTCGGAGTCGCGGTTGAGCGCGTCGAGCAGCACGTGCTTGGTGCCCACGTACTCCACGAAGCTGCCGAGCCAGGCGACCAGGGCGTCCCACGGCTCGGCGTTGAGGAGCCGTTCGGACGCCTCGGCCAGCCGCGCCACCTCGCTCACGTAGACGGCCTCGATGAGGTCGTCCCGGGTGGGGAAGTTGCGGTAGAGCGTACCGATTCCGACTTCGGCCCGGCGGGCGATGCCCTCCAGGGAGGCCTCGGTGCCCTGCTCGGCGAAGGCGTCGCGGGCGGCGGCGAGCAGGGCCTCGTAGTTGCGCCGGGCGTCGGTGCGGCGTGGTCTGCGGGCCGTGATCTTCTCGAAGGCGCTCGTGCTCATGACGGACATTCTCCCCTAGGGGAACAAAGTGGAGGGGTCCTCCGCTATAGTGCAAAACGGAGGTACCCTCCGATCGGAGGATGCCTCCACTCTACCCTTCACGTGACGAAACGAGCATGATGAACTCCGCACGTACCTTCACCGCACTCGCGGTGACGGCGCTCACGTTCGCTACCCTGCAAAGCCTCCTCGTGCCCGTGCTCCCGGTCATCCAGCAGGACCTGCACACCGACGCCGCGGGCGCCACCTGGACCCTCACCGCCTGGCTGATCACCGCCGCCGTCGCGACGCCCCTGCTGGGCCGGATCGGCGACCTCGCCGGAAAACGCCGGATCTTCCTCGTCACCGTGGCCGCCGTCGGCGTCGGCAGCGTCGTCGCCGCACTGGCGCCGACCCTCGGCGTCCTCCTCGCCGCCCGTGTCCTGCAGGGACTCGGCGGCGCCATGTTCCCGCTGGCCTTCGGCATCCTGCGCGACACCTTCCCCGCCGCCAGGCTCCCCGCGGGCATCGGCGCGTTCTCCGCGCTCACCGCGGTCGGCGCCGGACTCGGCACCGTCCTGGCCGGACCCCTCGCGGCGGCGCTGGGCTGGCGCGGACTCTTCCTCATCCCGCTCGTCGGGATGCTGGTCGGCGCCGTGCTCACACTGCGCTGGGTGCCCGACTCCACCACGCGCGCCGGTGGACGCGTCAACGTCCCGGCGGCCGTCCTGCTCGCGGGCTGGCTCGTCGCGCTGCTGCTGCCGCTGAGCTCCGGCGCGCAGTGGGGCTGGGGCTCCCCGGCCGTCATCGGCCTGTTCGTCCTCGCCGCCGTCCTGGTCGCCGCCTGGGCACTGGTCGAACTGCGCTCGCGCACCCCGCTCGTCGACCTGCGGACGCTCGCGGCCCCGGCCCTGTGGTCGACGAACCTCGCCGCGGTCTTCTTCGGCGCCGCCATGTTCGGCGTCTTCGCCTACTTCCCGCGCTTCGCCCAGACCCCGGCCTCCAGCGGCTACGGGCTCGGCCTGACGGTCGGCGAATCCGGCCTGCTCATGCTCCCCATGCTCATCACCATGGCGGCGATGGGATTCCTCGCCGGCCCGCTCACCCGGTTCGTCGAACCCCGCAGGCAGTTGATCGCCGCCGCTCTGCTCCTCGCCCTCCCGACCGCCTCGCTCGCCCTGTTCCACCACAACGCCTGGCAACTGGGCACCGCGGCGGCCTTCTTCGGCATCGGCCTGGGCGCCGGCTTCGCCGCGATGACCACGGTCGTCGTCCAGAACGTCCCGCCCACCGAGACCGGCGTCGCCAGCGGCGTCAACGCCAACCTCCGCACCATCGGCAGCGCGCTCGGCACCGTCCTCCTCACCGCCATCGTCACCGGTACCGCCGGGCCGACCGGCATCCCCACCGAATCCGGCTACGAGTACGGCTTCCTCACCCTCGCCGCCCTCGCCGTGGTCTCCGCCCTCATCGTCATCACCGCCCGCCCCCACCGCCGGCCCGCGCCCGCCCCCGTCGAAGCCCTGACCCCAGAACCCGTCTGATCCCGGCACTCCGACGCCGACACCGCGGCGGCCTCCCCAGGCCGCCGCGGTCGTCGTGCGTCTCCTGGCAGGCCACGGGCCTACGCGACGCCGCCGGTGCGCTCGGTCCGAGTACGTTGAGCAGGGCCGGCGTCTCGGCGGCCTCCATGAGCGCGGCCGCGAGGTCGTTCGGGGCGGATGCGGGCGAGTCAGTCCAGGTCGCGGCGGGAGCCTGTGGCGCGGGCTTGGCGGGCGTCGGCCCAGGCTTCTTCGAATTCGGTCTCGGACAGGGGTTCGGGGTCCGTGTAGTCCCAGTCCGGTGATGCCGCGCTCCAGGAGAGGGGGACGCCGTAGGTCTCGCCGTACTCGTTGATCGTGTCGTTCCGGAAGGCGGCTTCCACCTCGTCGAGGGAGCACGCGATGACCGCGAGGCGCTCGGGTCCTTCGAGCATGACCACGCGACGGAAGTAGCCGTCGTGGTCGATCTCGAAGAAGAACGACAGGTCTTCGTCGTCCTGCCGCGCGTGAACCCACCGTCTCATGGGCCCATGATGCGGCACATCGCCGGATTCGGCCATTCGTCACCCTCTCGGAGCGCGGGTTGCATCTCCTGTTACGGGAGGTGGGACGGTGGGGGAGTGCGGTATTCGATCGGTGAGGTCGCCCGGCTGGCCGGGTCGACGGTCAAGACGGTCCGGTTCTACTCGGATGAGGGACTGGTTCCGGTGGAGGGGCGGGATCCGTCGGGGCACCGGCGGTACGGGGCGGACGCCCTTGCCCGGATCGGGTTGATCAGGACCCTGCGGGAGCTGGGGATCGACCTGGGGACGGTGCGGAAGATCCTCGACCGGGAGACGGGGCTCGCCGACGTCGCCGCCGCGCACGCCGAGGCCGTGGCCGTCCAGCTGAGAGCGCTGCGGTTGCGGCACGCCGTCCTGACGGCCGCCGCCCGGCGGTCCGCGACCCCGGAGGAACTGGAACTCATGCACAGTCTCGCCCGCCTGTCCGCCGCCGAGCGCGACTCCCTCGTCGCGTCCTTCCTGGACAGCACCTTCACCGGTCCGGTGCTGCGCGGCATCCGCACCTCGCTGACGCCCGCGCTGCCCGACGACCCCACCCCCGACCAGCTGGACGCCTGGGTGGAACTGGCCGAACTCATCCAGGACGAGCGGTTCCGCCACCTCATGCGCGACGTCTACGAGGAGTACGCCGCCTCCGCCCGTGGCCACACCGGCCCGCCGCGCCGCCACATCGTCGCCGTCATCCAGGCGGCGACGGCGCCGGCTCTCGCCGCGGGCACCGCCCCGGACTCGCCGGAGGCCGCCGCGCTCGTCGACGAGGTGCTCACCGCCTACGCGGCACTCCTGACCGACCCACCCGGGGACCGCGCCCTGCGCGCCAAGCTCCGCGCCCACCTCCAGGCGGCCAACGACCCCCGCCGCGAGCGCTACTTCACCCTGCTCGCCCGCGTCAACGGCTGGGGAGACTCCAGGCACCCCCGCCGCGAACTCGACTGGCTCCTCAGCGCCCTCGACGCACCGCGGAGGACAGGCGCTCTCTAGCGAGCCGCTGCCCCGCACGCGCCCCGAATCGACGATGCCGGTCGGGGCTCGCGGGGTCTTGTCCTGTCCGATCGGCCAATATTGACCGATCGGACAGGACAAGGGGTGGGGTCAGACGGGGGTGGTCACGCCGGCGGTGGCACCGCCGTCCACCAGGAGGTCGGTGCCCGAGATGAAGGTCGCGTCGGGGCCCAGGAGGAAGGCGGCGGCGGTGGCGATGTCCTCGGGGGTGCCCACGCGCTTGGCGTTGGAGGCGGCGATCATGGCGCGCATGTTGTCGCCGCTGTCGCCGGAGAGTTCCTCCATGCCCATGGGGGTGGCGATGACGCCGGGGCTGATGGAGTTGACGCGGGCGCCTCGGCGGGACCAGGTCGAGCTCGCGGCGCGGACGCGCAGGTGGTTGGCGTGCTTGGCGAAGACGTAGGCGAAGCCGCTGTTGCCGGCGAACTTGGCGGGGTCGGTCAGGGGGAGGGACAGAAGGTCGTCGGCGGGGGCCGTGGCGAGGAGGGCCGCGTCCTCGGGGGGCAGGGCGGGCATGTGGTGGCCGGCCATGCTGGAGATCACGAGGCCGGCGGCGCCCTCGGCGACGATCGTGCCGAACTCGTCGAGGACGAGCGCGACGCCCAGGAGGTCGACCGCGAGGATCGCCGCGACGGGGGCCTGGACGGGGGAGAGGCCCGCGGTGTGGACGACCTTGGCGACGTCGCCGAGGCCCGCGGCGGTCTTCGCGAGGGCCGCGACGGACTCGCGCGAGGTCACGTCGACGAGCTGGGTGGTCACCCGCTGGCCTTCGCCGGAGAGCCGGGCGGCGGCGGCCTCCAGGACCCCGGCGTCGAAGTCGGCGAGGAGGAGGTGCGTGCCGGAGCCGACGCGGCGGGCGATCGCCTCGCCCATGCCTCCGGTGCCGATGACCACTACCACCTGGTCAGCCATGGATTCTTCCCTTCGGGGGCGGGTAATTCCAACATCTGTTGGATTTCCAACAGCCGTCGGAATAATACCCTGGGATCGTGACCGTTCACCCGACCGCCAACCCCCGCGCCCAGCGCACCCGGGCGCGGCTGCAGGACGCGCTGCTCGACCTCGTCGCCGAACACGACCTCGACCAGATCTCGGTGTCCGACGTCACCAAGCGCGCGGGCGTCAACCGCTCGACCTTCTACGAGCACTTCACCGACACCCACGATCTCGCCGCGCACGCCTGCACCGCGCTGTTCGACGGGATCATCGCGGCCGCGCCCGTCGTCGGCCCCGGCTCCCCGCCCGAGGTCCTGGGCATCGGCGGCGACGCCCTCGCCGACCTCTTCGCCCGCATCGGCGAACGCGCCGACCTCTACCGGGCCCTCCTCGGCCCGACCGGCAGCGCCCGCGTCATCGACCATCTCCGACGCCGCCTCACGATCGCGATCCACGTCAACTTCACCCACCCCACCGCCGCCAGCCACGCCGACGACCCGGCCGACATCCCCGACGACCCGACCGCGGCCCTCCTCGCCGGCACCCTCCTGTCCGCCGCCACCGACTGGCTCCACCGCGCCCACCCCGAGACCCCCGCCGAACTCAGCGCGCGGATAGCCCCCGCCTTGGCCGCCCTGCTGGCCGACCACCCTTCCCTCATCGAAATGGGCCTCGTCCCGCCCGCCCCGTCCGACGGACCGGAGCCGGGCGACGCCCAGGGCACGTCCGCGCCGGAGGCCGGAACCGCACCGGGCGTCCCGGAGGCACCTCGGACACGCGGAAGCGGAGCGCATCCGCGCGGGGCGGCGCTGCACGACAAGCTGCTGGACGCCGCCCTTCGCCTGTTCGTCGCGCGCGGGTACCGGGGCACCTCGCTGCAGGACATCGCGTCCGAGGTCGGCTGCGCCAAGGCCTCGGTGCTCTACCACTTCTCCGACAAGCAGGCGATCCTGCGCGAACTGCTCACCCCCGCCGTCACGGAGTTCCTCGCGCTGGGCGCGCGCCTGACCCTCTTCCCCGACGACCAGGTCGCCGAGGCGACCGTCCGGGGGTTCGCCGACATCACCCTGCGCCACCGCCGCCAGGTCGGTCTCCTCCTGTCCGACGTGGCGGAGACCACCGGCGCCCTCGACGTAGACGACGGTCTCGACCTGGGCGAACTCCTCATCACCTCCCTTTCCGGCCGGTCCGCCGACCCCCAGATCCGCATGCGCGCCTGGATGGCCCTCGGCACGATCCTGCTGGGCAGCGCGGGCAGCACCCACCTCGCCCTCCCGCCCGCCGACGCCCACGCCGCCCTGGTCCACGGCGCCCTCCGCGCCCTCACCCCCGACTGACTCCGGACCGGCTCCCCGGCGGCTCTGCGGCCGCCCATCCTCCGACGGCGGACGAGGCCGGATCCGG
Organism: Actinocorallia herbida; assembly: GCF_003751225.1. Taxonomy (NCBI): domain Bacteria; kingdom Bacillati; phylum Actinomycetota; class Actinomycetes; order Streptosporangiales; family Thermomonosporaceae; genus Actinocorallia; species Actinocorallia herbida. The sequence continues at coordinate 4,444,285 of NZ_RJKE01000001.1, read as the reverse complement.
GGCGCGTCAGGACTTCGGCGGAACGATGTCGAGACGGAGGCGGGTCAGGCGGGTGGTCTTGATGCGCCAGCCGTCCGCGGTGCGGACGTAGGTCTCGTGGTAGTGGCCGAAGCCCGTGACGTCGGTTCCGTCGGGGAAGCGCAGGCGGTCCTCCATGGCCCAGACGCCCTGCGCGGTGGAGGCGGAGGGGAAGGAGATCTCCGGCATGTAGCAGTGGTGGACGGTGACCACCCCGGTGAGCTGGGGGACGAGGAACGCGAGGAACGCCTCGGCGCCCTCGATGACGCGGCCGCCGCCTTCGCTGAGGTCCACGACGACGTCGGCGGTGAAGAGGCCCGCGTAGGCGGTCCAGTCCTTGGCGTCGAGGAGACGGCAGTAGCGGGCCTTGAGCTGCTTGACGGCTTCGAGATCGTCCACGGGGAGTCCTTTCGGGGGACGAGAGGGGCCGGTCCCCCCAGAGAACAGGAGGAACCGGCCGGGTGGAAGGGGTCAGACGGGGTCGGGCGCCGGCTGGGACTCGGCGGACGCCGGGTCGGCGGAGTCCACCCCAGCGACGTAGTGCACGGCCCGGAACGAGAGCGCGACGAACGCGATGAGGCAGACGGCCACGATCCAGAGCCCCGGGCCGAGGGTCGAGCCCGTCGCGGTGACGAGGACGGCGGCGACGAACGGGGCGACGCCGCTGCCGAAGACCGTGCCGATGTTCTGGCCGAAGTTGGCGCCGGTGTAGCGGACCCGGGCGGGGAAGAGCTCGGCGATGTAGCTGAAGGCGGGCGCCTGCACGAGCGCGCCGAGCAGGCTGAACGAGCCCATCACCACGATGAGCTGGAGCACCCCGTCGGCCCGCGAGATGAAGTGCAGCACCGGGAACGACACCACGAGGTAGCCGCACAGCACCGCGGCGAGGACGCGGCGCTGCCCGAAACGGTCGCACAGGCGGCCCGCCACCGGGGAGAGCAGGGCGATCGGAAGGCCCATCAGCGCGCTGGCGGCGAACACCTGCTCGCCGGGGATGCCGCGTTCGCCGACCAGGTAGGAGTGGAACCAGATCGCGGTGTTCGGCGCGCCGTTGGCGGCCATCGCGATGCCGCCCGCGATGAGCAGGTTGCGGCGGTGCGTCCGGAAGATCTCGCGCAGCGGCGTCTTGACGACCTCGCGCTGCGCGGCGATCTCGGTGAACTCGGGAGAGTCCTCCAGCCGCGACCTGATGAGCAGGGCGAAGACGGCGAGGGGAGCCGCGAGGAAGAACGCGATCCGCCAGCCGTAGGACGTCATGGCGTCGCCGCCGAGCGTGCCCGCGAGGATCGCGGCGACGACCGAGCTGACGGTACCGCCGGCGAGCGCCCCCATCGGGGTCAGCGACGCCATGAAGACCCGCCGGGACCTGGGCACGGACTCCAGGACATAGGTGATCGAGCCCAGCATCTCGCTGCCCGCCGAGATGCCCTGCCCGAGCCGCAGCAGCACCAGGAGGACCGGCGCCGCGATCCCGATGCTGTCGTACGTCGGCAGGAGGGCGACGAGCGTGCTGCACAGGCCCATCAGCAGGACGCTCGCGACGAGGGCGTGCCGGCGGCCGTGCCGGTCGCCGATCCTGCCGAAGATGATCCCGCCGACGGGCCGGGCGACGAAGCCCGCGCCGAAGACGGCGAGGCCGGTGAGCAGGGACGTCGAGGGGTCGTCGGCCGGGAAGAAGAGCGGCGAGAAGTAGACGGTGAGGACGCCGTACAGGGCGAAGTCGTAGTACTCGATGAAGGTTCCGACGAACCCTGCGAAGGCCGCCTTGCGGGCGGCCGGGGGCAGGGGTTCACGGGGGACTGACGGATCGCGTCGCATGTGGGGGGTCTCCCGAAGAAATGGCGGGCGCGAGCGCACGCCGGGTGGGGGTCTGTCGGGACGATCCCGGCCGAGGCAGCTCCGGTGACTCAGCTCACAGATCGAGAGATTTAAATCTAAGGAACGGTATGTCCGGTCTGTCAAGCATCCGGCGGTGCCGATCCTGGCCCCGTGTGATCCATCGATCCACCCGTCTCGTCTCGCCCGACCCATTGCGTCCGCCCCGGTCGGTGCGCAATGATGCGATAGATGGATGCATATCGAATTATCCCGCAACGCAGCGGGGAGGCCCGGAGCACCCCATGAGACTTGCCCTGCACATCAACGACTACGCGAGCTTCGGCGAGCCCCGGCAGATGGCCGGCGCGCTGACCCGCGTCGCGCGGACGGCCGAGGACGCCGGTTTCGCCAGGCTCAGCCTCACCGACCACCTGTGGCAGATCAGCCTCATCGGCGAGGAGAACGAGCCGATGCTGGAGGCCTACACGGCGCTCGGCTTCCTCGCCGGGCAGACCCGGAAGATCGAGCTCCAGACGCTCGTCACCGCGGCGACGTACCGCGCGCCCGGCCTGCTCGCCAAGATGGTCACCACCCTCGACGTGCTGTCGGGTGGCAGGGCCTGGCTGGGCATCGGCGCGGGCTGGAACGACGAGGAGGCCCAGGGCCTCGGGCTCCCGTTCGCCCCGCAGCGCGAGCGCTTCGCCCGCCTCGAGGAGACGCTGGAGATCTGCCTCCAGATGTGGAGCGAGAGCACCTCGTCCTATCTGGGCCAGCACTACCAGCTCGCCAGCACGCTGAACGAGCCGCGCCCGGTCTCCTCGCCGCGGGTCCTCGTCGGCGGCGGCGGAGAGCGGACGACCCTGCGCATCGCCGCGAAGTACGCCGACGCCTTCAACGTCTTCGGCGGAGCCGACGCGGGCCAGAAGATCACCAGGCTGCTCGAGCACTGCGACCAGCTCGGCCGCGACCACCGCGAGATCGAGAAGACCGCGGTCCTGCCCGTCGCGACCGAGGAGGCCGGCTGGGTCGACGCCCTGATGGGCGAGCTGGACCGCCTCCACCGGACGGGCTTCACGACCGTCTACTGCGCGCTTCCCGCCGTCGCGTCCCTCACCCCGCTGGAGACGCTCGGCACCAAGGTCATCCCCGAGATCTCCCAGTGGTGACCGGCGCTCCGACGCGCCCCCACGACCTCCCCGACCGGACCTAGAGAGGAACACCCCCGTGAACGTCGAAGACCTGATCCTGGTGAGCATCGACGACCATGTGGTCGAGCCGCGCGACATGTTCGACAACCATGTGCCGGCCAAGTACAAGGACCAGGCGCCCAAGTCCATCATGGACGAGAACGGCTACGAGAAGTGGTGGTTCCAGGGTGTCGCCAGCGCGTCCAGCAGCCTGAACGCGGTGGTCGGCTGGCCGAACGAGGAGTGGGGGATGAACCCCTCGACGTTCGCCGAGATGCGGCCCGGCAGCTACAACATCCATGAGCGCGTCAGGGACATGGACCGCAACGGGATCCTGGCGTCGATGTGCTTCCCGTCGTTCGCCGGCTTCAGCGCCAGGTTCTTCCAGGAGGCCGAGGACAAGGACCTGGCCCTCATCATGCTGAAGGCCTACAACGACTGGCACATCGACGAGTGGGCCGCCACGTACCCGGGCCGCTTCATCCCGATCGCGCTCGGCCCCGTGTGGAACCCGGAGGAGCTTGCGAAGGAGGTGCGGCGGGTCGCGGCCAAGGGCGTCAAGGCCGTGACGATGCCGGAGCTGCCGCACATCCAGGGCCTGCCGAGCTACCACGACCTGGAGTACTGGGACCCGTTCTTCCGCGCGGTGTCGGAGACCGGCGTGGTCATGTGCCTGCACATCGGGCAGGGCTTCGGCGCGATCAAGATGGCGCCGGACGCGCCGATCGACAACATGATCATCCTGGCCACCCAGGTGTCGACGTTCGCCGCGCAGGACCTGCTGTGGGGCGGGGCGATGACGAAGTACCCGGACCTGAAGATCGCCTGGTCGGAGGCGGGCATCGGCTGGATCCCGTTCTACCTGGACCGCTGCGACCGGCACTACACGAACCAGAAGTGGCTCGGCCACGACCTCGGCGGCAAGCTGCCCAGCGACATCTTCCGCGAGCACTCGCTGGCCTGCTACGTCACCGACCCGACCGCGCTGAAGGTCCGGCACGACATCGGCGTCGACATCATCGCCTGGGAGTGCGACTACCCCCACTCGGACTCCATCTGGCCGAACGCCCCCGAGTTCGTCCTCGACGAGATGCAGGGCTCCGGCGTGCCCGACGACGAGATCAATAAGATCACCTGGCAGAACACCTGCCGATTCTTCGACATCGACCCGTTCGCGGTCATCCCGAAGGAGCAGGCGACGGTCGGCGCGCTGCGCGCGCAGTCCCCGGACGTCGACACCACCATTCGTTCGAAGCACGAATGGCGCGAGCTCTACGCGCAGAACCACGCGTCGTCCTGAGCGTGCCGGGAGCCGTCGGCGCGCGACCCGCGAGGGCCGCGCGCCGACGCGTTTCACAGGGCGAAGGAGTAGCCGCCGTTGACGGGGTAGGTCTGGCCGGTCACCCATCCGGCCTGCGGCCCGGACAGGAACGCGATCATCGCGGCGACCTCGTCGGGCCGCCCCGAGCGGCGGATCACGTACCGGCTGACGGCCTGGGCGAGTTCCGGGGCGTCGGGGTCGTCCTCGGCCCGGTCGGGGCCGACGGTGCCGAGGGAGACACAGTTGACCGTCACGCCGTACCTGCCGACCTCGCGGGCCAGCGCGCGGCTGAACCCCGCCGCGCCCGCCTTGGCCGCGGAGTACGCCGCCATGGTCGGCTCACCGAGGCGGCCGGCGTCGGAGATGATCGTCACCACCCTGCCCCACGACCGCTCGATCATGGCGGGCACGAACGCGCGGGCGGTGTGCATCACGCCGTACAGGTTGACGTTGAGGAAGCCGTCCCAGTCGGCGGGGTCGGTGGCGACGAAGGGGGCGAAGTCGTCGCGGGTGGGCCCGGTGACGCGGCCGGCGTTGCCCGCGTTGTTCACCAGGACGTCCAGGGGCCCGATCGCCTCGGCGGCGGCCCGCACGGAGCCGAAGTCCGTCACGTCGAAGACGGTGCCGGAGGCCTTGCCCCCGGCCGCGGTGATCTCGGCGGCGACGGCGTCGGCCCGGTCCCGGTCGAGGTCGTTGACGATCACCTCGGCGCCCCGGCGGGCCAGCTCGCGGGCGATCACGCGGCCCATGCCCTGGCCCGCGCCCGTCACCAGGGCGCGCCTTCCGGCGTGCGTCTGCTCTGCGGTCATCTGGGAGCCCTTCTCTCGGGGTGGGCTCCGCGGTCGCCGACGGCTCTGCTCCGGCCGCGCGGCGGCGCGGAGAGGTCTCTGGTGCCCGGCCGACGCGAGTCGGCTCGGGCCCGCCTCCACCGTAGAAGGCGGCACGCGGTCCGTCCATAGTTGATTCGAGATTTCTACATCTATCCATCAATACAGTACGATCAGCACGTGAAAGCACGACTCACCCGGCGCTTCGGCCACCAGGGCGCGCAGGGGAGAGGGAAAGGGACAGACGGCACATGAGCGAACGCGAAGACAGCCTCATCCGGCCCGACATGCTGGAGGTCATCGGCAGGCCCTACCGGCGGCAGACCTCCTATCCGGTCGGCGCGTCCGACATCCGCCGCTGGGCGGCCGCGGTCCACTTCCCGGCCAAGCCCCCCGCGCGGTACACCGACCCGCGCGCCGCGCAGGAGGGCGGCCTGGTCGCCCCACTGGACTTCAACCCCTTCGCCTGGGGCGCGGCGGAACTCACCGGCACGGGCGTCGAGATCGACCTCGACCCCTCCTACCGCAGCTCCGGCGCGATGGAGCACTTCCTCGGCGTCCGGCCACCCGAGCTCAAGCGCGCGCTCAACGGGGGTGTCTCCGCGACCTACACGGGCGTGCCCGTCCGTCCCGGTGACGTGATCACCTCCGCGTCGGCCGTCGAGCGGTACTCCGAGCGCACCGGCCGCCTCGGCCGGATGCTGATGACCGACACCGCCACTCTCTGGACGAACCAGGACGGCGACGAGGTCAAGACCTTCCGCATGACCCTCATCCGCTACTGACCTTCCGGGAGGAACCGATGACCGACACCGCCGTGCACGCCGCCCTCGCGGAGTCCGCCGCGACCGAAGAGACCACCGAAGGCACCTCCGTCCCGGGCTTCACCCGGACCGCGGGCCTCGAGGCGTGGAACCGCTACGCCGCCGTCAACGACGAGTTCGTGGGCATCCACATGGACGACGAGGCGGGCCGGGCCGCGGGCTACCCGGGCGCCATCGGCATGGGCAACCTCATCTGGGGCTGGCTGCACTGCATGCTCGACGAGTGGGTCGTCGGGCGGGGCAGGCTCGAGCACCTCGAATGCCGGTTCAAGGCACCCGCGCTCAAGGGCGACGAGGTGGTCTGCGGAGGCGTCGTGACCGCGCGGGAGACCGCCCGCGACGGAGCCGTCTCCCTGACCGTCGAGGTGTGGGCCGACCGCCAGAACGGCGACAGGCTCGTCGCCGGCACGGCCCGCTTGATCCTCAACGCCTGACCGGGCGAGTGAAAGGCCCCTGAGACGGAATCCGTCTCAGGGGCCTTTCTGGTCGTACGACCGGTAGGAGCGGACCGACCAGCGCCGGAGGACGGCCCGCCCCTCGCGGGGAGTCGCGGATCAGGCCGGGCCGACCTCGAACTCCTCGCTGCCGAAGTACAGGGGAGCCCCGAAGGAGTCCTCGACGTTCGTCACCAGGAGGTCGGGCCGGAGCCGGGTCGTGCGGACGTCGTTCTTGTTGAGCCAGGTCTCGGCCGCGTCCACGTCGCCGACCTTGAACCGCAGGCTGAAGATCATGTTGCCCCATCGGGCGACATGCCGTCCGAGGTCGGAGTCCTCCTCCAGTGGCTCGACCAGCTGGAGCAGGCAGTCACCGAGCCGGAGGATCTCCGACTTGGCCTGGAGGTCGGCGTCCACGCCCGAGCGGATCGGCACGGCCTGCATGGTGTCGGCGTAGATCTTGACCGCCGACTCCAGGTCCTTCACGCCGAGCGTCACGCACTCGAACTTCTCGAGGGTGAGCGGGTGGGTCTGCCACATCTTCGCCAGCGACGACCAGGTGTCCAGGTCGCGCGGGTCCTGCGGCATGTCCGTCCGGCACAGCTCGACCATGAGTCCGGCGGTGTCGCGCGGGCTCGGGAAGACGTAGGCGGTCTCCGGGTCGAACGTCTCGATCCGGCCGCCGCCGGGCTTGCCGATGTAGATGCCGGCCTCCAGCATCCGCTCGGCGAGGCCGACGAGGTCGTCCACCTTGTAGCCGACCGAGTGCAGGTGCCTGCCGAACTTCGTGTAGAACTTGCCGACCGGGAGCTTCGGATTGACCGGCTCGGCGGGCGACATCGTCTCGATGCACAGGTCGCCGATCATGAGGAGGGTCGCGTGTCGGTCCTCCCAGGGGAGGTAGTTGGGCTCCTCGACGCCCATGTAGACGAACCCGCCGAAGACCCGCTCGTACCACTCGCGGAGTTCCTGGGCGTCATCGGACATGTGCACGACATGGACCATCCGGCCGATGCCGAAGTCGCCGGTCAGCTCGGGCTGCTGCTTCATCGGTGTGTCTCCCTCAGTCCTCGGCCGATTCGACGACGGCCCACTCCAGCACCGGCGGACGGGTGGTGTAGTCCATCAGTTCCGACTGCCTGAGCCGTCCCGCCTTGGCGGCCTCGACGAGCTGCGCGGCGGCCTTCGCCACGTCGTCGTCGGCGAGCTCGTAGACGGTCAGGAACCGGGGCTGGTCCGTCGAACCGGGCTCCGCGGCGACGCGGTGGCGTACGACCCGGTCGATCGCCGGGATCGCGGCCCGGACGTCGGGGATGTGGACCTCGTCGTACCACTTGGCGAACGCGTCGGCGCCGTCCGGAACCGGGCTGCTCCACGCGAACAGCGTTGCTCTGCCCATGTCGGGTCTCCTTCTCTCGATGTGCGGATGCTGGGGAAGGCCTGAGGCGGCCTAGGACGTCACGGCGGCGGCGGTGGCCGCGTCGGGCCTGCCGTCCCGCGCGCCCGGCCGCGCGTGCGCGAGGGCGTCGGCGACCGCGGCCCGGACGGCCGCGGTGTCCTCGGCGACCACGGCGTCGGCGACGCCGAGCCGCACCAGGTCGCGGGGGGTCATGCGCAGCGCCCGGGTCAGCTCCGGGGCGCGGGCGGAGTCGCGGTACAGGACCGCGGCCCCCGCCTCGGGCCCGATGACGGAGAACACGGCTCCGTCCAGGACCAGAAGGTGGTCGGTGTGCGCGAGCGCCATGGCCCCGCCGCTCCCGCCCTCCCCGACCACGAGGCAGACGCTCGGGGACCTGAGTTCGGCGAGCGCGAGCAGGGTCCTGGCGATCTCGCGCGCCACCCCGCCCGCCTCGGAGTCCGGCCGCGGGTCGGCGCCGGGGGTGTCGACCAGGGTGACGACCGGCAGCCCGAGCCGGTCGGCGAGCCGGACCGCGCGCTGGGCGAGCCGGAAGGCGCCGGGGCCGGGGGCCCCGGGCGTCCGTCCGGCGAACCTGTCCATCGCGACGACGACCGCACGGCGTCCGCCGAGGACGGCGATCCCCGCCCGGATCGCCGGGTCGGACCCGCCGATCCCGGTCCAGGAGTCGGTGAGCCAGGCCGCCCACTCCAGGCCGGACGGCCGCAGCGCGCCCCTGGCCCGGATCAGATGGTCGTAGGGGTCGGGCCGGGACGGGCTGGTGTCCGGCGCGGCCGGGCGGCCCTCCGGCAGGACCAGCGGGCCGCCGTCGGCCGCGCCGACCGCCGCGGCGAGCCAGTCCCAGCACTCCTCCGGCGGGACGATCGCGTCGATCAGGCCGTGGCCCAGCGCCGACTCCGCGGTGTGCGAGGTCGGCGGCGGGTACGCCCCCGTCACCTCGGCCACCACGCGCGGGCCGCCGAAGCCGATGGTCGCGTCCGGCTGGGCGGCGCGCAGGTCCGTCAGCGACGCGAACGACGCGAAGACGCCGCCGGTCGTGGGGGAGCGGAGGTAGGCGGCCGAGCGGAGCCCCGCCGCCGCGTGCCGCGCGGCGGCCGAGACCGTGCGCGGCATCTGGAGCAGGGAGATCATCCCCTCCTGGAGCCGCGCGCCCCCGGTCGAGACCGTCTGGACGACCGGGAGCCCGGCCGCCGAGGCGCGGTCGAAGGCCCGGACGATCCGGACCCCGGCGACCGCGCCCATCGTGCCGCCCGAGCGCCGGAAGTCGCAGTCGATCCAGACGGCCGGGGACCCGGCGAGGTCCACCAGGGCGGTGCGCACCGACTCGTCGGCCGAGGCGGGCGCGGTGTAGCCGGGGAACTCCAGGACGTCGGCCGAGCGCAGGTCGTCGTCCCAGGACTCGACGACCTCGGCGGCGCCCCGTTCGGGCGCGAGCGGATCAATCGTCATAGGTGTAGAAGCCCCGCCCGGTCTTGCGGCCCAGCCAGCCGAGCCGCACGTACTGCTTGAGCAGCGGCGGCGGGAAGTAGCGCGGGTCCTTGTACTCCTCGTACATGGACGCGGCCATGTCGTGGACGATGTCGAGGCCGATGAGGTCGGAAAGCCGGAACGGTCCCATCTTGTGGTTGAACCCGAGGGTGATCACCGCGTCGATGGACTCCATGTCGGCTACGCCGCGCTCGAAGGCCCGGATCGCGTCGAGCAGGTAGGGGACGATGAGGAGGTTGCCCACGAAGCCCGGGACGTCGTTGACCAGGACGGGCGACTTGCCGAGGCCGGTGGCGAACTCCGTCAGGGCGTCGATGCAGTGCTGCTCGGTCACCGGGGTCTTGATGACCTCGATGAGGCGCATCGCCGGGACCGGGTTGAAGAAGTGCAGGCCGACGACCTGCTCGGGGCGGGACGTGGCCGCGGCCAGGATGACCAGGGGGATGGTGGAGGTGTTGGAGGCGATGAGGGTGTCGGGGCCGACCAGCCGGTCGATCTCGCCGAGCAGCCGCTTCTTGAGCTCGACGTCCTCGTAGACCGCCTCGACGACGAGGTCGGCCTTGGTGATCTCGGTGAGGTCGGTGGTCAGGGTGAAGGCCGACATGGCCAGTTCGACCTGCTCCGGGGTGATCTTGCCGCGCGCCGCGGTGGCGGCGAGCCCCGCGCTGATCCGTTCGCGGGCCGCGGCGACCCCGGCCTCGGACGCCTCGACGCCGACGACCTCCAGGCCGTGCTGGGCGGCGAGCTGCACGATGCCGCCGCCCATCGTGCCGCAGCCGACGACGGCGATCTTGCTGATGTTCATGGTGGGATACCTCGCCGATCGGGTGAGCTCAGGGTGAGCAGGGTGGACGGCCGCACCGTGGCCGGTGCGGCCGGAAGCGAAGGGGTCAGGGCACTTCGATGATCACGGCGCCGCCCTGGCCGCCGCCCGCGCACATGGTGGCCAGGCCGCGGCCGCCGCCTCTGCGGCGCAGCTCGTGGACCAGCGTGGTGACCATGCGGGCGCCGCTGGCGGCGATCGGGTGGCCGAGGCTGCACCCGCTGCCGTAGATGTTGACGCGGGCCTCGTCGATCCCGAGTTCCCGGCAGGCCGCGACGGGGACCGAGGCGAACGCCTCGTTGATCTCCCACAGGTCGATGTCGGCCACGCTCAGCCCGGTCTTGTCCAGGATCTTCGTCGCGGCGTCGATCGCGCCGACACCGGTGTACTTCGGGTCGACGCCGACCGAGGCCCACGCCCGGACGACGGCGAGGACGGGGATGCCCTCCTCGCGGGCCAGGTCGTCGGCGAGGACGGCGAGCGCGGCGGCCGCGTCGTTGGTGCCGCAGGCGTTGCCGGCGGTGATCGAGTAGCCCTCGATCTCGGGGCGGAGCGGCTTGAGCGAGGCCATCTTCTCCGCGGTGGTCGTCGCCCGGGGGTGCTCGTCGGCGGCGAACTCGACGATCTCGCCGTCCAGGCGGGTCACCTTGATCGGGGCGATCTCGTCGGTGAACAGGCCGACGGCCGTCGCGGTGACCGCGCGCTGGTGGGAGCGCAGCGCCCAGGCGTCCATCTGCTCGCGGGTGAGGCCGTACTTCTGCGCGACGTTCCAGCCGACGGTCATGTCGGTGAAGTCGTTGGCGTCCTCGGTGTAGGGGAAGGTCGGGGGCGTGCGGCGCTCGGGGGAGTGCGGGGCGGCCCAGGTGAGGGCCGGGCCCAGCGACGACGAGTTCGCGCCGCCCGCGACGACCGCCCGCTCCGATCCGGCGCGGATGCCCGCGGCGGCCATGCCGAGCGCGGTGAGGCTGCTGGCGCAGTGCCGGTTCACCGCCACGCCGGGGACGTGGGTCATCCCGGCGGCGACCGCGGCGTAGCGGGCGAGATCGCCGCCGCCGTACAGGGTCTCGCCGAAGATCACGTCGTCGAACCGCTCGGGCGCGAGGCCCGAGCGGCGGACCGCCTCCTGCAGCACGTGGACGGCGAGGTCCTCGGCCGGGGTCGCGGCGAGCGTGCCCTTCCTCGCGGTTCCGATGGGGGTGCGGACCGCACTGACGATCACGGCTTCGGGCACGGGGCCACCTCACTCCTGGGGGTCGATGTGGCCGCCGGGCGCGGCGCCGCCCGGCGACGACTCGAACCATAACCGATATTTCTAAAGTCGTAAATGTATCCATCGACATGATCCGTAAGATCGATGCCTCCCGGCGCGCGCCGGCGCCGCCGACTGCCGTACGGTGGGAGTTGCGGAGTCGGGGACCCGCGCCGCGCGCGGAGCCGTGCCGGCTTCGACCCTCAGGAGACGATGTGTCCAGGCAGCCGACGGGTGAGGACGCCCCGTCCGGCCGCGCGCGCCCCGCCACGAGCGCCGACGTGGCAAGGGCCGCCGGAGTCTCCCGGGCGACCGTCAGCCATGTCCTGAACAACCAGGTGGAGCGGTTCAGCGCCGAGACCGTGGAACGGGTCCGTGACGCGGCGCTCTCCCTGGGCTATGTCCGTTCGGCCGCGGGCCGGGCGCTGGTGATGGGCCGTAGCGACTTCGTCGTCCTGGTCCTGCCCTACACGACGTTCACCAACGTCCAGGACGTCATCGAGGTGCTGTCGTCCGAGGTCGAGAAGATCGGGCTCAGCCCGGTCGTCCACTTCAGCGTCCCGCGCGCCCAGACCGCCACGTCGCGGCGGCTCCAGCACATGGTCGAGACGCTGCGGCCCGCGGGCGTGGTCGATCTCGGCGGCCTGTCGCCGCACGACATCGCGTTCCTCGACGAGGTCGGCTGCATGCTCGTCAACGGCGAGGGCCAAGGACAGCAGCAGCCGGACTACAACACCGCGATCGGCGACTTCCAGGCCCGCCACCTCAGGGCCAGGGGCTATCCCACGCTCGCCTACGGCTTCCTGTCCGACGCGCGCGACGACCCCTACGGCCAGATGCGCGCCGACGCCGTCGCCGCCTACTGCGCCCAGGAGCGCCTCGCGCCCCCGCTCTACCTCCGCGTCCCCCTGGAGCAGGAGGGCGCCCGCAAGGTCCTGGAAGAGGCGCTGCCCCGCACCGGCGTGCCCCTGGCCGTCGCCTGCTACAACGACCTCGTCGCCCTGGCCCTCGCCGACGCCGCCAAGTCCCTGGGCCTCGACGTGCCGCGCGACCTCGCCGTCATCGGCGTCGAGTACGCCCCCTTCGGCCAGGTCATCACCCCCCGCCTGACCACGATCGCCGCCGACGTCCCGGTCTCCCTCTCCCACATCATTCAGGCGCTCGACGAGGGATTCGGCGGCTTCCGCGCCTCCGAGATCCGGGTCGGCACCGCGGAAGAGGCCTTCCGCATCGTTCAGGGCGAAACCACCTGACCCGACCCGGAGCGGACCACGGCGCGGAGATTCCCCCCGAGGTCAGGCCCCTTTCCCTCCGACCGTTGACACGTGTCACCCAGGTTCATAGGGTGGGCGGCGTCGACGAGAATCAGCTCTGCGGGATCACCCCCCCCGCGGGCCGTGCTGGCGAGGAGGCTGGCCGATGGCGCTGGACGGACATGTCGATGTGGTCGTCGTCGGATTCGGCGTGGCGGGAGCCGCGGCGGCCTTGGCGGCGGCGCATGCCGACGCCCGGGTGCTGGTCCTCGACCAGGATCCCCTGACCGAGCGGAGACCCGGAATCCCCCGCCCCGAACGTCCCCGCGAGATGCTGCGGGCCGGACTGCGCGCCGCCGCGCGGGAGGCCGGCGTCGAGGTGCGCCCGCACGCCAGGGCGCACGAACTGCTCGTCGTGGGCGGTGAGGTGTGCGGGCTCGGCTACGCGACCCTGCCGTCCCGCGCCGCCGCGCTCGGCCACCGGATACTGCGCAGGATGGGCGAGCGGGCCACCACCCGGGTGCGCCCGGTGCTGGCCAGGGCCGCCGAGGCGGTGTGGGAGGCGGGATTCAGCGTCGCCGAGGTGGACTGCTCATCGGTCGTCCTCGCGATGGACTCCCGGCACTGGGAGTTCGTCGGCCCCGCGACCTGGTCGGCCGCGCACACGGCCCGCGCCGAGGCGGCCGCCCCGGGCACCCGGTCGCGGTGGCCCGAGTTCCCGGCCGACGGACCCACCCCGGAACTCGCCGTCCGCGCCTGGTGCGCCCACGGCGACGGCTCCCTCACCGAGGTCCAGAGCGAACTGGGCGTGGACGAGGAGACCGGCGCGATCCTCGTCGGAGGGCATCTCCCGGTCCCCGGCCTCTACGCCGCGGTCCGCACCTGCCGCGCGGACGCCGCCGACCCCGGCGCGCACGCGGTGATGACCGCGGGCCGTCGCGCCGGCAGCGGCGCGGTCAACACCGACGGCAGATACGGCACCCGCATCAGGGCTGTCGGCTGACCGCCGCCTTCGCCGGCCCGCCCGCTCGGGCCTCAGCCGGTGCGAAGGCCGGAGGCGCTTTCACACCGGAGTTCGCTCATCTGCCGCGGAACTGCGGCGCCCTGTTCTCGCGGAAGGCGGCGATGCCCTCGTGCAGGTCCGAGGTGGTCATGGTGACGGGCTGGGCGAGGGCCTCCCACTGGAGGGAGGCTTCGAGGCCGGCGGCGGACTGTTCGAGGCCGGTCTTGGTGAGGCGCAGCGCGATCGGGGCGGCCTCGGCGATCCGGGCGGCGGACTCCAGCGCCTGCTGGAGCGCGTCGTCGCCGACACCGGTGACCAGGCCCCAGTCGAGTGCCTGGTCGGGGGCGACCTCGCGGCCGGTGTAGAGCATCTCGCGGGCGCGGGTGACGCCGATCGCCTCGGGCAGCAGCCAGGTCGAGGCCATGCCGCCGTGGGTGCCGCGATAGATGAACGGCACGCTGAAACGCGCGGTGCGGGAGGCATAGCGCAGGTCGCAGGCGAGGGTGAGGCACACGCCCGCGCCGACGGCCGGGCCGTTGACCGCGGCGATCACCGGGAAGGGCAGGGCGCGGGGCCGCAGCCAGCTCCGGTAGAAGGGCAGCATCCGCTCGCGCAGCCGGTCGATCGTGACGTCCTCGGCCGATCCCTGGTCGAGCCAGGAGAGGTCGGCGCCGGAGCAGAACGAGCTGCCCGCGCCGGTCACCACGAGGACCCTGGTCTCCCGGTCGGCCGCGACGGCGTCGATGGCCAGGTCCCAGGCCCGGGTCATCTCCTCGGTCATCGCGTTGCGCACGCCCGGCAGGTTCAGCGTGACGAGCCGGACCCCGGGTCCGGGATCGCTGAGCACCACCGCGTCACTGGAGGCGGCCGCCATGAACGGATCCCTTCTGTCGTCAGGGCCGAAACGCTATCGCAGGACCGCGCGGGTCCCGCGTGCTACCAGGTGAGGAGTCCGGCCGGGGCGTCGGTGTCGCCCGAGGCGGCGGCGAGGCGCGGCTGCTCGGCACGGGCCGGCGCGGCGGACTCGGCGGGCGCCGGGGCCTCGACGAGGCGGGGGCCGGGAGCCAGCTTCCACAGCTCGTCGATCACCTCGCGCAGGACCTCGTGGCGCAGTGTGTAGAAGTAGTTCCTGCCGCGCTTGTGCACCTCGATCAGCCCGGCCTGGGTCAGGATCTTGGTGTGGTAGGAGATCGTGGTCTTGGAGACGGGCAGCGTGTCCTCAAGGACGCTGCACGCGAACTCCTCCTCCTGCGCGATCTGCTGGACGATGTTCCACCGGATCGGGTCGCTCAGCGCTTTCAGGACCTCGGTGGTGGCGACGGTCTCGCGTGGCATGACGGCCCCTCCTCTCCACGGGTCAGCGGGCCGGTGCTCCGACCGGGCAACGTTCTCCGGATCGATGCTTCGAGCATTCGGCAACCATGAACTTATCTCAACGGAAAGCATACGGCTCGGCCCCTGGGCGTGACCCTTCCCACAGGGATGATCTAGGACCCGCGCTTACTCACCGGAGTGATAGTGACGGATACTTCGATACATTGACAAGTGTATGTCCGTCGTGTTCAGTAAGGGCATATCCGCTAGTGGCGCCCGGCCTCCGTGATGTCCACCCCCACACCCCCCGGACCGCGAGGCCGCGCCCTTCGTTGTGCACACGTGAGAGGAGTCTCGATGGAGTTGACGCTCTCGTCGGATCAGAAGCTCTTCCAGACCTCGGCCCGACGGCTCCTTGAGAAGGAGTACCCCCTGGACCGGATCCGGGCCATGCGGGACGGCGAGCCGCGCTGGAGCCGGGACTGGTGGCAGCAGGGCGCCGAGCTGGGCTGGGCCGCCGCCATCGTGCCCGAGGAGCTGGGCGGCGGCAGCGTCTCCGGCGAGGGCGTCCGCGACCTCGCCGTGCTGGCCGAGGAGCTGGGCGCGGGCGTGAGCCCCGGCCCGCTGCTCCCGGTCAACGTCGTCCTCGCCGCCCTGGTCGAGACGCACGGCGCGGGCCCCGACCACAGCGCGGAGGTCGAGGCGTTGGTGGCGGGGGAGAGCGTCGCGAGCTGGGCGGTGTACGAGCCCGGCGGCGAGTGGTCGCCCCTGGCGCCCGCGCTCACCGCGACCCCCGACGGCGACGGCTACGTCCTCGACGGCCTCAAGGACCGCGTCCAGGAGGCCGAGCAGGCCGATCTGCTGCTGGTCACCGCGCGGACCCCCGACGGCGTCGCGCAGTTCCTCGTCCCGACCGGGGCCGACGGCGTGACCGTCACTCCGCAGTGGAACGTCGACCTGTCGCGCACCTACGGCGAGGTCGCCTTCGCCGGCGTGCGCGTCGGCGCCGACGCCCTCGTGGGCGCGCCCGGAGCGGACGAGGTGATCGAGCGGCAGCTCCAGATCGCGGTCCTGATCCAGTGCGCGGAGGTCTGCGCCGTCCTGGAGCGGGTCTTCGCGATGACCGTCCAGTGGGCGTTCGACCGCTACTCCTTCGGCCGCCCGCTGGCGTCCTACCAGGAGCTCAAGCACCGCTTCGCCGACATGCGCACCTGGCTGGAGGCGTCTCACGCCACCACCCAGGCCGCCGCCGCGGCCATCCAGGAGAGGTCGCCGGAGGCCGCCGAGCTGGCCAGCGTCGCCAAGTCCTTCGTGGGCGAGAAGTCCCTGCTCATCGTGCAGGACTGCGTGCAGATCCACGGCGGCATCGGGGTGACGTGGGAGCACGACCTGCACCTCTTCCTCCGCCGCACGACGGTCGACCAGGCCCTGTACGGGACTCCTGAGGACCACCGACTGCGCCTCGCCGACCTCGCCGCCACCCCGAAGGGCTGATCAGCATGACCGACACCACGATGGAGAGCGTCGAGTCGTTCCGCCTCCGCGCGCGGGCCTGGCTCGCCGCGCACATGCCGCGCCGGGACGCCGAGGCGGAGGCCGCCGAACTCCCCGAGGACGACATCGGCGACTGGCTGCGGGCCCGCGAACTCCAGCAGCTGCTGTACAGCGGCGGGTTCGCCGGGATCTGCTTCCCCAAGGAGTACGACGGCCTGGGCCTGACCCCGGCGCACCAGCTCGCCTTCAACGAGGAGAGCGCCGGCTACGAGATGCCGCTGGCGCTGAACCTCCCCTCGTTCGCCATCTGCGCGGCGACGATCCTGGACTGCGGCACCGAGGAGCAGAAGCGCGACCGGATCGGCGGGGCCATCCGGGGCGAGGAGATCCTCTGCCAGTTCCTGTCCGAGCCCAGCGGCGGCTCCGACCTGGCCGGCCTGATCACCAGGGCCGACCGGGACGGTGACGACTTCGTGATCAACGGCTCCAAGACCTGGAGCACCTCGGCCTACGCCGCGGACTGGGCGCTGTGCCTGGCCCGCACCAACTGGGACGTGCCGAAGCACCGCGGCCTCACCATGTTCCTGATGCCGACCAAGGCACCGGGCATCACGATGAACCGCGTCCGCATGGTCAACGGCTCTTTGGAGTTCTGCGACGAGTTCTTCGACAACGTCGTCCTGCCCGCGTCCGCGGTCGTCGGCGAGGTCGACGGCGGCTGGGCGGTCGCGTCCCGGCAGCTCTTCCACGAGCGCAACTCGATGGGCGGCGGCTCCCCGTACGTCAGCGGTCAGCGCGACAAGGGCGGCATGTCCCATGTCACCCCGTTCGACGTCGCCGCGGTGTCGGGCCGCTCCGCCGACCCGCGGGTGCGCGAGATGGTCGGCCGCAGCCTCGTCATGGAGAAGGTCGCCGAGCAGACCGCGACGCGGGTCACCCGCGGGATCGCCTCGGGCGCGCTGCCGCCCACCGCGGCCTCTCTCCTGCGCCTGCTGCACGCCGAGTACTCCCAGCTGAACGACGACCTCGCCGTGCGGATCGCCGGATCCCGGATCGGGTTCGGCGAGGCCGGGGGGCAGGGCCCCACCGGCCGCGCCTCGATCGGCTACCTCATGCGCCAGGGCGGCAGCCTCGGCGGCGGCAGCACCGAGATGGCACGCAACGTCATCAGCGAGCGGGTCCTCGGCATGCCCCGGGAGGCCGCGCTCGACCGCGACGTCCCGTTCAACCAGGTCAAGCGCGGACGCTGAGGGCGGGCACGATGAACCTCTCGATGATCCTGGACATGGTCGCAGACGGCCTGGGCGACCGGGTCCTCGTCGGTGACCCCGTCAGCGGGCTCACCGGCGCCGGGCTGCGCGACCGTGCCAGGGCCGGTGCCGCGAAACTCCACGCGGAGGGCGCCGACCGGCTGGTCTACCTCGGCCCGAACGGCCCGGCGTTCCCCGTCGCGCTGTTCGCGGCGAGTCTCGCCGGGGTGCCGTTCCTGCCGGTCAACTACCGGCTGGGCGCCGAGCAGCTCGCCGACATCATGGCCCGGCAGGACGCTCCCCTCGTCGTCACCGACACCCCCGAGCGGGTGCCCGGCGCGCGGACCCTCGGCGTCGCGGAGTTCCTCGCGCTGCCCGCGAGCGACCACGGGTCCGACGCGGCCCTGACGACCGACCCCGAGTCCGTGGCCGTCCTGCTCATGACGAGCGGGACGACCGCGGCCCCCAAGAGCGCGGTGCTGCGGCATCAGAACCTCACCGCCTACCTGTTCGGCTCGGTGGAGTTCGCCTCGGTGCCCGACACCGACGCGACCCTGGTGAGCGTGCCGCCGTACCACATCGCGGCCGTCGCCAACGCGCTGTCGAACCTCTACAGCGGACGCCGGATCGTCTACCTGGACCAGTTCACGCCCGCCGGCTGGCTGGACACCGTCGGGAGCCAGCGTGTGACGCACGCGATGGTGGTCCCGACCATGCTGGCCAGGATCGTCGCCGAACTGCGCGACCGCGACGTGCCGGGCCCGGAGTGCCTGAAGTCGCTGTCCTACGGCGGTGCGAAGGTCGCGGCCGAGGTCGTCGAGGAGGCGCTGACGCGGTTCCCCGGCACGGGGTTCGTCAACGCCTACGGGCTCACCGAGACCGCGTCCTCGATCGCCGTCCTGGGGCCCGACGACCACCGCACCGCGATCGAGGCCGCGGACCCCGACGTCCGGGCCAGGCTCGGATCGGTCGGCAGGGCGCTGCCGTCGGTCGAGATCGAGGTGCAGGGCGAGGACGGGACGCCCTGCGCGCCCGGCGTCGTCGGCGACATCGTCGTGCGCGGGCCGCAGGTGGCCGGGGAGTACCTGGAGGCGGGCAGCAAGGTCCGCGGGGACGGCTGGTTCCCCACCCGTGACCGCGGCTACCTCGACGCCGAGGGCTACCTCTTCGTCCGGGGGCGCGCCGACGACACGATCATCAGGGGCGGCGAGAACATCGCGCCCGCCGAGATCGAGGACGTGCTGAGCGGGCATCCCGCCGTCGCCGACGCGGTCGTGGCGGGCGTGCCCGACCTGGAGTGGGGCCAGCAGATCGGCGCCTTCGTCATCGTCCGGCCCGGCCGGACCGTGGACGCCGAGGAACTGCGGGCCTGGGTCCGCGAGCGCCTCCGGGGCTCGAAGACCCCGCGCTACGTCGAGTTCCTCGCCGAGTTCCCGGTGAACCCGACCGGTAAGGTCCTCCGCCGCGACCTCGTCGCCCTCGTGCACCCCGACGCCTCGGTCTCCGCCTAGCGCGCTAGGCAAGGGCCCTGCCTCGTGGCAGGGTCCTGCGCCCGGCGCCGAGCCGGGCGCACATCACCCCCGCGGGCGCGTGCGCCCGCGCCAGAGGAGGACGCAATGAATCTGGAAGGCGCATCCGCCCTCGTCGTCGGCGGGGCCGGCGGCTTCGGTGAGGCGACCGTGCGGCGGCTGGTGCAGGCCGGCGCGGTCGTGGTGGTCGCGGACATGGCCGAGGACAAGGGCAAGGCCCTGGAAGCCGACCTCGGCGGGGACAAGGTGCGCTTCCTGGCCACCGACGTCACCAGCGAGGAGTCCGTGGCGGCGGCGGTCGCCGCGGCGCAGTCGCTCGGCACGCTGCGGGTCTCGGTGATCGTGCACGGAGGGCCCGCAGCGGGCCGCCGGATGGTGAACCGGAACGGCGAGTTCTACCCGCTGGAGACTTTTCGGAAGACCACCGACATCTTCCTGGGCGGCACCTACAACGTGCTCGCCCAGTCGGCCGCGGCGATGACCAAGAACGAACCCCTGGAGTCGGGGCAGCGCGGCGTCGTCATCATGACCGCGTCGATCGCGGGCTTCGAGTCGCAGGTCGGGCAGACCGACTACGCGGCGGCCAAGGGCGGCGTCATCAGCCTGACCCTCGCCGCGGCCCGTGACCTCGCGCCGACCGGCGTGCGCGTCATGTCGATCGCGCCCGGCACGTTCTTCACGCCCGCGTTCCGGATGGCCGAGGAGGACGCCCAGGCCAAGTGGGGCCCCGGCGTGCCCAACCCCAAGCGGATGGGCCATGTCGACGAGTACGCGCGGCTCGCGCTGCACATCGTGGACAACGACTACCTGAACGGCGAGGTGATCCGCGTCGACGGCGCGGTCCGCTTCAACGTCTAGGAGTCTCTGAGACCGCCTGCCGGGGTTCGCGACACCCGCCGGGGCATCCGTGCGGATGCCCCGGCGGGTGTTCGTGCTTTCACGCTTCGAACATCATCGAAATATTCTTCAAGAGCAGGCGGGTGAGGTCTTGCTCACTAAATAGTTCGATGGATATTGTTCTATCGAACCGAGGGTCACCCGGGGCACCGCGAGAGCGGCCCGGCCCCGGTCGTCCACCCCTTCCGATTCCGCAGTCTTCGCCGGATCTCCGACCGGCGTGAGGAAGTCGAGGTCTCTTCCTGTGTTCCTACCGATGCAAGGCGTCCGGGTCATCGAGGTCGCCCAGTTCACCTTCGTGCCGTCGGCCGGCGCCGTCCTCGCGGACTGGGGCGCCGACGTCATCAAGATCGAGCACGCGGAGAAGGGCGACGCCCAGCGCGGTCTGGTGAAGGTCTACGGCCAGAGCGTCGTGGACGACGCCTCCACCTTCGCGCCGATCATGGACGGCCCCAACCGCGGCAAGCGCAGCCTCGGCCTGTCCCTGGAGAAGCCCGAGTCCAAGGCGATCCTCGCCGAGCTGGTCCGCGGCGCCGACGTCTTCCTCACCAACTTCCTGCCGGGCGCCCGCAAGCGGCTCGGCATCGACGTCGAGGACATCCGCGCGCTCAACCCCGAGATCGTCTACGCGTCCGGCACCAGCTTCGCGCACAGCGGCCCCGAGTCCGACAACGGCGGCTACGACGGCACCGCCTTCTGGGCCCGCGCGGGCAACGCCGACAGCTCCACCCCGCCCGGCTACGACCGGATCATCTCCCAGCCCGGCGGCGCCTTCGGCGACAACATCGGCGGGATGACGATCGCCGGCGGCATCGCCGCCGCGCTGTTCGCCCGCAGCCAGGGTCAGGGCGCGCCCACCGTGGACATCTCCCTGCTCGGCGTGGGCGCCTGGGCCAACCAGCTCAACGTGAACATGGCGCTGCTCGCGGGCGCCCCGCTGCCCAAGTACGACCCGCGCCAGGCGCAGGCGGTGCCGAACCCCCTGTCGAACAACTACCTGACCGCCGACGGCCGGTGGCTCAGCCTGATCATGCTCCAGCCGGGTCGCTACTGGGCGGACTTCTGCGTGAAGGTCGGCCGCCCCGACCTCGCGACCGACGAGCGCTTCGACACCGCGGAGAAGCTGACGGCGAACTCCGCCGAGGCCGTCGCGATCATCAAGGACCTCCTGCTCCAGCGCACCAAGGACGAGTGGGTCAAGGCCTTCGAGGACATGGAGGGCCAGTGGTCGGTCGTCCAGAACAACTTCGAGGTCGGCCATGACCCGGCGCTGCGCGGGATCGGCCAGATCGCCGACGTCGTCGACGCCGAGGGCAGGACCCAGAAGCTCGTCGCCAGCCCCGTCCAGTTCGACCGGGAGCCGATCCGCCTCAAGCGGGCCCCCCAGTTCGCCGAGCACACCGACGAGATCCTGCGCGAGCTCGGCCTCAGCGACGAGGAACTGATCACGCTGAAGATCGCGGGTGCCGTCACATGAGCGACGTGGCGTCCGTCGGGTTCATCGGACTCGGCAGCCAGGGCGCGCCGATGGCGCGCCGCATCATCGAGGCGGGCTTCCCGACCACGCTGTGGGCGCGCCGCCCCGAGACCCTCGAGCCCTTCGCGGACACCGCGGCCTCGATCGCGGTCTCGCCCGCCGAGGTCGGCGCCGCCAGCGACCTCGCGTGCGTCTGCGTCCTCGACGACGCGGGGGTCGAGGAGGTCGTCTCCGGCCCGAACGGGCTGCTGGAGGGCATGCGCCCCGGCGGTGTGATCGCGGTGCACAGCACCGTCCATCCCGAGACCTGCGCCCGGCTCGCCGAGCGCGCGGCCGAGCGCGGCGTCGGCCTGGTCGACGCCCCGGTCAGCGGCGGCGGACCCGCCGCCGAGGTGGGCAGCCTCCTGGTGATGGCGGCCGGAGAGGCCGGGACCGTCGAGCGCTGCCGGCCGGTCTTCGCGACCTACGGCGACCCGATCGTGCACCTCGGCCCCGTCGGCGCCGGACAGCGGGCCAAGCTGATCAACAACCTGCTGCTGGCCGCCAACCTCGGAGTCGCCGAGAGCGCCTTCGCGCTGGCCCGCGAGCTGGGCGTCGACCCGGCGCAGCTCGCCGTGGTGCTGTCCCGCGGCTCGGGCTCGAGCTTCGCGACGGGCATGCTGCCCCGCGCCGGATTCGTGCTCGCCCCGATGGGCGGCAAGGCGGGCCCGCTGCTCCAGAAGGACGCCCGCATCGTCGCCGAACTCGCCGAGGCGAACGGCGTCAAGGCATCTTCGGTCTTCGCCGCCGCCGACGCCGCCCTGGAGTCGATGGGCTGCGCCCGATGAGCGCGCTCAGGCTCGGCTTCGTGGGCGCGGGCCGGATGGGCGGCCAGATGGTCCGGCGGCTGCTCGCCGCGGGCCACGAGGTGACCGTCCTCGAGGCGTCCGAGGAGGCCCGCGCGGAACTCGCCGCCGCGGGCGCCAAGGCCACCGCGAACGTCGCCGACCTCGCCGACGCCCAGATGGTCGGCGTGTGCGTGCACACCGACGCCCAGGTCCGGTCGGTCTGCCTCGACGGCGGGCTCATCGACACCCTCGCCGAAGGCGCCGCGCTCATCGTGCACACCACGTGCAGCCCCCGGACCGTCGAGCTGCTCGGCGGGTACGCGGCCAAGCGCGGGATCGCCGTCGTGGACGCCGCGATCAGCGGCGGCCCGCACGACATCGCCGCCGGGACGATCACCCTCCTCGTCGGCGGCACGGCCGAGGCGTTCGCGCAGGTCAGGCCGTTCCTCGCCGCGTACGGCGACCCCATCCTGCACCTCGGCGCGCTCGGCGACGGCCAGCGGATCAAGCTGCTCAACAACGCGGTCTTCGCCGCGAACATCGGCATCGTCGGCCAGGCCGTCGCCGTCGCCGCGCAGCTCGGCGTCGCCGAGACCGCCCTGCTCCAGGCGCTGGAGCACGGCAGCGGCGCCAGCCGGGCGCTCGCCGGGATCGCCGGGCGCGGCTCGGTCGCCGGGTTCGCCTCCGCCGTCGCGGAGTTCCTCGGCAAGGACCTCACCGTCGTCCGCGAGACGGCGGCCGACCTCGGCGCCGACCTCGGCGCGCTGAACGACGCGCACGCGGTCCTCGCCCCCCTGCTCTGGCCCGCCCAGGACGCCTGAGCCCCACCCCGAACGCACCTGGAGAACCTGTGACCAAACTCGGTGAGCGCATGTTCATCGGCGGCGAGCTGGTCGCCGCCGCCGGAGGACGCACGTTCGACAACATCAACCCGGCCACGGAAGAGGTCATCGGCGCGGTGCCCGAGGCGTCGGCCGCCGACGTCGAGCGCGCGATCGCCTCCGCCCGCCGCGCCTTCGACACCACGAGCTGGTCCACCGACGTGGAGCTGCGCCGCCGCTGCCTCGTCCAGCTCCGCGACGCCCTGCGCGCGAACGTCGAGGAGCTGCGCGGCCTGGTCGTCGCCGAGATCGGCGTGCCCGTCATGCTCACCGGCGGGATCGCGCTGGAGGCCGCGATCGGCTACTTCGACCACTACATCGGACTGCTCGACACCTACGAGTTCGAGCGCGTCCTGCCGGCCAAGGACATCTTCGGCGGGCCGAGCGAGCGGATCATCCGGCGCGAGGCGGCCGGGGTCGTCGCCGCGATCACCCCGTGGAACTATCCGTTCTACCTGAACATCTGCAAGGTCGGCGCGGCGCTCGCGGCGGGCTGCACGGTCGTGCTGAAGCCCGCCCCGGACTCGCCGTGGAGCGCGCTCGCGCTGGGCGCCATCGCGGCCGAGCACACCGACCTGCCCGCCGGCGTGTTCAACGTGGTCACCACCAGCGACACCCGGGTGGCCTCCCTGCTCACCTCGCATCCCGACGTCGACGCCGTCACCCTCACCGGCTCGACCGTCACCGGCCGCCGGGTCATGGCCGCGGCCGCCGACACGGTCAAGCGGGTCACCCTGGAGCTGGGCGGCAAGTCCGCCGCGGTGCTCCTGGACGACGCCCCGCTCGAGGCGATCATCCCGGGCCTCGCCGGGGGCGTCTGCACGCACGCGGGCCAGGGCTGCACCCAGCTCACCCGGCTCCTCGTGCCCCGCTCCCGCCTGGACGACGCGGTCGGCCTCGCCGCCGCCGTCATGCCGAACATCCCGTGGGGCGACCCGACCGACCCGAAGAACCTGATGGGCCCGGTCATCAACGCCGCCCAGCGCGACAGCATCCACCGCTTCTACGAGTCCGCGGCGAAGGACGGCCGCGTGGTCGTCGGGGGTAAGCCCACCGAGCGCTTCGACCGCGGCTACTTCGTGGAGCCCACCCTCATCACCGACATCGACCCCAAGGCGTCGGTCGCCCAGGAGGAGATCTTCGGCCCCGCCCTCGTCGTGCTGCCCTACGACGACGACGAGGACGCCCTCCGCGTCGCCGACGGCACCATCTTCGGCCTGTCCGCCGCGGTGTTCAGCGCGGACACCGACCGGGCGATGGCCATGGCCAGGCGGTTCCGCACCGGCACCGTCAGCGTCAACGGCGCCCAGTGGTTCGACGTCGAGTCCCCCTTCGGCGGCTACAAGCAGAGCGGCATCGGCCGCGAATGGGGCACCGAGGGCCTTGAGGACTTCCTCGAGGTCAAGACCATCTCCCGTCCCCCCGTCGCGGGCTGACCGGTCCCCGGATCCCCCCGGCGGTCCCGCTTCACCACCCCCACAGAAAGAGAGGCACCATCATGGGCCGAGTAGAAGGCAAGGTCGCTTTCATCACCGGAGCCGCGCGCGGACAGGGCCGCAGCCACGCGGTCCGGCTCGCCGAAGAAGGCGCCGACATCATCGCCGTGGACATCTGCCACGACATCGAGACCAACATGTACCCGCTGGCGACCCCCGAGGACCTCCAGGAGACCGCCCGCCTCGTGGAGAAGCTCGGCCGCCGCGTCGTGGCGGTCCAGGCCGACGTCCGCGACCGCTCCCAGCTGACCGCCGCGCTGGAGCGGGGTGTCGCCGAGCTCGGCGGGCTCGACGTGGTCGTCGCCCAGGCCGGGATCATGCCGTCGCACGGCGAGCCGCCGACCATGACCGGCTGGATCGACGTCGTCGACACCAACCTCCTCGGCGTCATCAACGCCTCGCACGCCTCCATCCCGCACCTCAAGGAAGGCGGCGTCATCATCGCCACCGGCTCGGCCGCGGCGTTCATGACGGGCATGCAGATCGCCCAGCCCGGCAAGGACCCGGGCGGCGCCGGCTACCAGTACGCCAAGCGCGCCCTGTCGGAGTTCATCCACGAGCTGGCCCGCAACCTCGCGCCCCGCTCGATCCGCGCCAACGCGGTGCACCCGACCAACTGCAACACCGACATGCTCAACAGCGAGCCGATGTACAAGGCGTTCCGGCCCGACCTGGAGAACCCGACCCGCGAGGACGCCCTCCCGGCGTTCCCGGCACAGCAGGCCATGCCGATCCCCTACATCGAGCCCGTCGACATCAGCAACGCGGTCGTCTACCTCGCGTCTGAGGAGGCCCGCTACGTCACCGGCCTCCAGCTCCGCGTGGACGGCGGCTCGTACCTGAAGTTCCACGACTTCCACGTCTGATCCCGGAGGAGGACCAATGAAGGTTCGCGTCGACGGAGAACTGTGCCAGGGGCACACCCTCTGCGCCATGAACGCGCCCGCGCTGTTCGCGCTGCGCGACGAGGACGGCCACGCGTACGCGCTGCACGAGGACGTCCCGGCCGAGCTGGAAGGCGAGGCCAAGGAAGCCGTCCGTTCCTGTCCCGAGCAGGCCGTCGTCCTGTTCTGACCCCCGTCCGATCTCGGGGGAGGAGAGAGAGACTTGAGCACCGAGGAAGAGCGGTCCGCGGACGCGGAGCGCAAGAAGCACGTCATCAGCCTGGACCGGCACTCGCCGCGGTACCGCGTCGAGTTCGAGGAGCTCGCCACGGAGTTCCACGGCAAGTGCCCGGTCGCCTGGAACGACACGCACGACGGCTACTGGTTCGCCAGCGGCAACAAGGAGCTGTTCGACATCGCGCGGCGCGCGGATGTGCTGTCGAACGACCACGACGTCACCGGCACCAAGCGGGGCTACCGCGGGATCAACATCCCGCCGCCCCCGGCCGGCCAGGCCCGCCGCGGCGGCTTCCTGGAGATGGACCCGCCGGAGCAGCGGTACTACCGGCAGGCCCTGAACCCCTACCTGTCGCCCGCGGCGGTGGCCCGGTGGAAGCCGGTCATCGAGGAGCTGACCCGCGCCTGCCTCGATGAGAAGATCGAGTCCGGGCAGATCGACTTCGTCGACGACCTGGCCAACATCGTCCCGGCGGTGTTCACCCTGGCGATGCTGGGGCTGCCGCTCAAGGACTGGGACATCTACTGCGAGCCCACCCACGCCGCCGTCTACACCCGGCCGAACACGCCGGAGGCGGACCGGGTGCGGCAGCTCCAGATGGAGATGGGCGTGACGCTCATGAAGAGCGTCTACGACATCCGGGACAACCCCAAGCCCGGCCTGGTCCACGAGCTGCTGACCGTCGAGATCAACGGCTACCGGCCGGACGACAACGAGATCTTCGGTGTGCTCGGGCTGCTCATCGGCGGAGGGTTCGACACCACCACCGCGCTGACCGCGCACGCCCTGGAGTGGCTGTCGGAGAACCCCGAGGAGCGCGACCGGCTGAGCCGGGAGCGGGACACGCTGCTGGACAGCGCGACCGAGGAGTTCCTCCGGTTCTACACCCCCGCCCAGGGCGACGGCCGCACCATCTCCGAGAGCTGCGTCATCAACGGGACGGAGTTCGAGGAGGGCGACCGGATCTGGCTGTCGTGGGCGATGGCCAACCGGGACGAGACGGTCTTCGAGGACCCGCACAACGTCCACCTGGACCGCAAGGGCAACCGGCACGCCAGCTTCGGCCTCGGCATCCACCGGTGCATCGGGTCCAACGTGGCGCGCGCGGTGTTCAAGATCATGCTCGCCGCGGTGCTCGACCGGATGCCCGACTTCGTGTGCACGCCCGGCGGCGGGGTGCACTACGACACCACCGGCATCATCAACGGGATGAAGCACCTCCCGGCGACCTTCACCCCCGGAAAGCGGCTCGGACCGGGCCTGGTGGAGACGATCGCCCGGATGCAGGCTGTCTGCGACGAGCAGCGCCTCGCCGAACCCGTCACCGTCCGCGCCGCGACGGCCAAGCTCTAGGCCGCCGGCACCAACTCAGCAAGACAGACGAAGGGGAGTGCGTCGTGGCCTATGTGGTGGCCCAGCCCTGTGTCGACGTTCTCGACAGATCCTGTGTGGACGCCTGTCCGGTCGACTGCATCTACCCGGGCGAGCGGATGGCCTACATCCAGCCCGACGAGTGCGTCGACTGCGGCGCCTGCGAGCAGGTGTGCCCCGTGGGGGCCATCTACTACGAGGAGGACCTCCCGGAGGACTGGGGGACCTACACCAGGATCAACGCGGAGGTCTTCATCGAGGTGGGGGCGCTCGGTGGCGCGTCCGGCATGGCGACGGACGCTCTGCCCGACCACGAACTCGTCGCGGCCCTGCCGCGCAAGGAGGCAAGCGCATGAGCGAGCGACCGCTCCCCTTCGTCACCCCTTGGAACGACTACTACTGGCGGTCGGGGGCCGACGGCGTCCTCCGGATCAAGGAGTGCGCCGCGTGCGCGGCCCTCGTCCACCCGCCCAAGCCGGGGTGCCCGTCGTGTCCGAGCGCCGCGCTGGAGGTCCGCGAGGT
This sequence comes from Actinocorallia herbida, assembly GCF_003751225.1. NCBI lineage: Bacteria > Bacillati > Actinomycetota > Actinomycetes > Streptosporangiales > Thermomonosporaceae > Actinocorallia > Actinocorallia herbida. The sequence goes on along the minus strand of NZ_RJKE01000001.1, from coordinate 4,416,443 downwards.
CTCCGGCCGCGGCACGCTCTTCGGCTTCACGGTGAGCCACCGGTTCCAGCTCCCGGGGGTCCCCTCGCCCGTGATCGTCGCCCAGGTCGCGCTGGACGAGGACCCCCGGGTCAAGCTCTCCACCCGGCTGGTGGACTGCGCGGAGGAGGACCTGTACCTCGGCATGGCCGTGGAGGTCGCCTTCGAGCAGGTCGAGGACGTGTGGCTGCCGAACTTCCGGCCCGCGCCCGACCAGCCCGCCGAGCCCGCGGCGCTGCCCGAGGACGAGCTGCCCGCCGAGCGGGTGCGCGAGTTCGTCAGGCCCGCCGTGACGACCCGCAGGTTCGAGGACGACGCGGTCCTGTCGGGCGTCGGCAGGTCGGTGTCCGGGCGGCGGCTGATGACCGACCCGCTCGCCCTCACCGTCGAGGCGTGCCGCGCGGCCGTCGCCGACGCCGGGCTCACCATGGCCGACATCGACGGCCTGGCCACCTACCCGGGCGGCGGCCTGGAGCACGGCATGGGCGAGGGCGGAGTCACCGCACTGGAGGCCGCCCTGTGCGTCCGGCCGACCTGGTTCAACGGCGGCGGCGAGACGTTCGGGCCCGGCGGCTCGATCATCGCGGCGATGCTCGCGGTGTCGGCGGGGCTCGCCCGGCACGTCCTGTGCTTCCGGACGGTCTGGCAGTCCACGTCGGAGACCCTGATGCGGACCGGCGCGATGCCGCCCCCGCCGCGCGGGCGCTCGGCCGGCGACATGGGCTGGACCATGCCCTTCGGCGGCACGTCGGCGGCGCACACGCTCGCGCAGACCGCGCAGCGGCACTTCCACAAGTACGGGACGACCCGCGAGACGCTCGGCTGGATCGCGCTCAACCAGCGCGCCAACGCGGCGCTCGATCCGACGGCCGTCTACCGCGAGCCGATGACGATGGACGACTACCTCGGCGCCCGGCCGATCACCACGCCGTTCGGGCTGTTCGACTGCGACGTCCCGGTGGACGCGTCCATCGCGGTCGTCGTCTCGGCCGCCGAGACCGCCGGGGACCTGCGGGTCCGGCCGGTCCGGATCGAGGCGGTCGGCACCCAGATCGTGGAACGGCTGGAGTGGGACCAGAGCACCTCGACGCACGAGCCGCAGGTGCTCGGCCCGGCCGCGCACCTCTGGACGCGGACGGATCTGCGGCCGTCGGACGTGGACGTCGCCGAACTGTACGACGGTTTCACGTTCAACTGCCTGTCGTGGATCGAGGCGCTCGGCTTCTGCGGCATCGGCGAGGCCAAGGACTTCCTCGACGGCGGCAAGAACATCGCCCGCGACGGCGTCCTGCCGCTCAACACGCACGGTGGCCAGCTCTCGCACGGCCGCACCCACGGCATGGGCCTGGTCCACGAGGCGATCACCCAGCTCAGGGGCGACGCCGGGGACCGCCAGGTCGCCGGCGCCCGGGTGGCCGCGGTGAGCAGCGGCGGCCTCACCCCCAGCGGGGTGCTGCTGCTGCGGACCGACTCATGAGCGGCCGGTCTTCCGCCGGGACGGAACCCTCGGGGATCATGGACACTATGACTGATGTGCAACCGTCGATCGGAGAGCGCGTGCGGACCGGGGAGACCCTGTTCATCGACGGCAAGTGGCAGGGCGCCGACGACGGGCTGGCCTTCGACGTCACCGACCCGGCGACCGGCCGGGTCATCGGCGCCGCCGCCGACGCGGGGGCGGCCGAGACCGACCGGGCGATCGCCGCCGCGTCCGAGGCCTTCGAGCCCTGGCGCAAGGAGACCGCTTACAGGCGCGCCGAGGTGCTGTGGAAGGCGCACGCGCTGATGGCCGAGCGCGCCGAGGACCTCGCGGCGCTGATGACCCTGGAGCAGGGCAAGCCGCTCAAGGCGGCCCGCAACGAGGTCAGGTACGCGCTCGGCTTCCTCGCGTGGTTCGCCGAAGAGGCCAAGCGCGTCTATGGCAGCTCGATCCCTTCGGCGCGGGCCGACCAGCGGTTGACGGTGCTGCGCCAGCCCGTGGGCGTGGTCGCCGCGATCACGCCGTGGAACTACCCGATCTCGATGATCACCCGCAAGGTGGGCCCCGCGCTGGCGGCGGGCTGCACGGTCGTGCTGAAGCCCGCCGAGCAGACGCCGCTGTGCGCGGTGGCGGTCTTCGAGATCCTCGCCGAGGCGGGGCTGCCCGCCGGGGTCGTCAACCTGGTGACGACCTCGCGTCCCGAGGCCGTCGGCGACAGGCTGCTCGACGCGCGTGAGGTCAGGAAGCTGACGTTCACCGGGTCCACCGAGGTCGGCAAGCTGCTCGGCGCACGGGCCGCGGCCACCATGAAGCGGGTCTCGATGGAGCTCGGCGGGCACGCGCCCATGCTGGTGTTCCCCGACGCCGACCCGGTCCACGCGGCCAAGGGCGCGGCGCTGGTGAAGTTCCTCAACACCGGCCAGGCGTGCATCAGCCCGAACCGGATCTTCGTGCACCGGTCCGTCATCGAGGCGTTCACCGCGGAACTCGTCGCGCGGGTCGGCAAACTCGCCGCCGGGCCGGGGGACCGGGCCGGGGTCTCGATCGGGCCGCTCGTGGACGAGGCCGCCGTCGCGAAGGTGTCCGGGCAGGTCGAGGACGCCGTCGCCAAGGGCGCCAGGCTGCTGGTCGGCGGCCACCGCCTCACCGAGGACGGCCTCGACGCCGGGACCTTCTACGCGCCGACCGTCCTGGCCGACGTGGACGAGACCATGCGCATCTACCGCGAGGAGACCTTCGGTCCCGTCGCCGCGGTGATCCCCTTCGACGACGAGGACGAGGCGATCCGGCGGGCCAACGACACCGAATACGGCCTCGCCTCCTACGTCTACACCACCGACCTCGGCCGGGCCCAGCGCGTCTCGGAGGCGCTGCGGTTCGGCATCGTCGGTGTCAACGACATCGACCCGACCGGCGCCGCGGCCCCGTTCGGCGGCGTCGGCGCGAGCGGCCTCGGCCGCGAGGGCGGCGCCCAGGGCATCGACGAGTACCTCGACGTGAAGCTCGTCGGCACCGTCGCCCGCTAGAACCCCCTGTACACAGGCAAGAAGGAGCACCCGATGAAGCTGCGTGTGGGACAGACCCTCCGGAGCACCGTGGACGGGACCGCCCTGGTCGTCGTCCGGGCCCCCGAGGACGACCTCGCCGTCACCTGCGGCGGGCTCGACATGTCCGAGGAGCAGGTCGCCGCCAAGTCCCCGGCCCTCGCCGGGGCCGGCTCCGGCGTCCTGCTCGGTAAGCGCTACACCGTCGACGGGGTCGACGTGGAGCTGCTGTGCGTCATGGGCGGCGACCACGCGGTCTCCGTCAACGGCGCCGAGGTCGCGCAGAAGTCCGCCAAGCCGCTGCCCGCGTCGGACTGACGCGATGGCCAAGCAGGCACATGTGGTCGTCGTCGGCGCGGGCCTCGGCGGGATCAGGACGATCGAGCGGCTGCGCGCCGAGGGCCACACCGGCCCGATCACCCTGGTCGGCGCCGAAGCCCACCCGCCTTACGACAGGCCTCCGCTGTCCAAGCAGATCCTCAAAGGCCAGTGGGAGCCCGAGCGCGTCGTGCTGCGCGACGACTCGGCGCTCGCCGAGCTCGACGTCACGGCCCGGCTCGGTGCGCGGGCCGTGGGCCTGCGCGGGACGACGGTCGAGCTGGCCGACGGCGAATCGGTCACCGGGGACGCCGTGGTCGTCGCGACCGGCGTCGTCGCGCGGACTCTTCCCGAGCAGCCTTCCGGCGTGTTCACCTTGCGCACCCTCGACGACGCGCTCGCGTTGCGCGACGCGCTGGAGACCGCGCGCTCGCTCCTCATCGTCGGGGCCGGGTTCATCGGCGCCGAGGTGGCCTGCGCCGCCGCGGAACGCGGCATCGAGGTGACCGTCCTGGAGGCGGGCACCGTGCCGTGCGAACGGGCGCTGGGCCCGCGCGGTGGAGGGCTCGCGGCGCGGCTCTTCACCGAGGGCGGCGTGAAGCTGCTGTGCGGCTCGGCGTTCGCCCGGTTCGTGGACGCCCGCACGGTGGAACTCGCCGACGGCGCCACCCTGACGGCCGACGTGATCCTGGTGAGCGTCGGGGCGGTCCCCGACCTCGCCTGGCTGGACGGCACGGGCCTCACCACCCGCGACGGTCTCGCCTGCGACGCCTCCGGCAGGGTCGTCGGCACGGAGAACGTGTGGGCCGTCGGCGACGCCGCGGCCTGGTGGGACGGCGACGCGGCGGGCCACCACAGGGCCGAGCACTGGACGACCACGATCGACCAGGCCGCGGCCGTCGCGTGCGGGATCGCCGGCACCGAAGCGCCGACTGCGGGACCCGCCTATGTGTGGTCCGACCAGTTCGGCATGAAGGTGCAGACGGTCGGCCGTACGGGCGCCGCCGACGAGGTGGTGACGCTGCACGGTGAGGGACTCGAAGGAGGCCCGGTGAAGGGCACCGTCCTGGGGTACTTCACCGGGGGCGTGCTGAGGGGCGTCGCGTCCTTCGGGGCGCCCGGCCTGTTCGTCAGGTACCGCGCGCACGTCGCCTCCGGCGCCGACCGCGCCGCGGTACTCGCGCAGGCGGGGCGGTGACCGGCCGATGATCGAGATCGACCTCGCCGCGGCCCTGCTGCGCGCCACCCTCGGCATCACCATGCTCGCGCACGGCTGGAACCACGCGTTCGGCGGCGGGAAACTGCCCGGCACCGCGCGCTGGTTCGAGTCCATCGGCATCCGCCCTGGACGCGTCCACGCCCTGTTCGCCACCCTCGCCGAACTCGGCGCGGGCGCCCTGCTGCTCCTCGGCCTGCTCAACGCGCTCGCCGCGGCCGCCGTCGTCGGCACGATGACCGTCGCCCTGATCGCCAACCACATCAGGAACGGCTTCTTCATCTTCCGCCCCGGCGAAGGCTACGAGTACGTCCTGATGATCATCATCGCGGCGTGCGCCCTCGGCGCGCTGGGCCCCGGCCGCTGGTCCGCCGACCACCTGATCGGCTTCACCCTCGACGGCCTCCCCGGTCTGGCCGTCGCGGCCCTCCTGGGCGGTGGAGGCGGCCTGGCCCTCCTCGCCGCCTGTTGGCGCCCGAACCGCCCCAAGGCGGATCCCGCGCCCTGAGAACGTCCGGCGGCCCGGAGGACGGGCACCCCTCCGAGCCGCCGGCCGACCCCTTCCTCGCCCTGCGCCTCCCTCTTCCGCCCTCGGCCTTCTCCTCTGACGAGCAGGACCTCGCCGACCTCCGGCCCATGAAGCTCCGCCGCTTGAGTCTCCGAACCCACGGCCGCGGGCGGACGGCTCGGTGGAGCACGCGGTCAGTCTTCGGGTGGGGACTGGGTGTGGCGGTAGCGGCTGGGGGAGAGCCCATAGCGGTCGGTGAAGGCCTGGCGGAGGGTTTCGGGGGTCTTGAAGCCGCAGCGGACGGCGATGGAGGGGAGCGGGAGGGCGGTGCCCGACAGGAGGTGGGCGGCCGCCTCAGTGCGGGCACGGCGGACGTAGCGGCCGGGGGTGAGGCCGGTGTGGCGGCGGAAGAGCCGGGTGAGGTGGCGTTCGCTCACACCGGCCAGGGCGGCGAGGGAGGCCGCGGTCAGGTCTTCGTGGAGGTGGGCGACTATGTGCTCGACGACCCCGTCCACCACGCCGTCGCCGACGGGCGCGGGCGCGGTGTGGATGCTCATCTGCGCCTGATTGCCGGGCCTCTGGAGGTACGTCACCAGATGCCGGGCGATGTCCCGGGCGAAGGCCGGGCCGTGGTCCTCGGCGATGAACGCCAGCGTGAGGTCCAGGGCGCTCATGACGCCCGCGGCGGTGCTCACCGCGCCGTCCCGGATGAAGATCGGGTCGGGGTCCACGGTGACCGCGGGATGCCGCGAGGCGAGGCGCTCGGCGAAGCTCCAGTGGGTCGTCGCCCGCCGCCCGTCGAGGAGGCCCGTCGCCGCGAGGACCGTCGCGCCCGTGCAGACCGAGGCGACGCGCCGGCTCTCCCGGGCCAGCCTGCGCACATCACCGACGAGCCGCGCGTCGGCGGCGGCCTCCTCGTGCCCCAGGCCACCGGAGACGATCAGGGTGTCCAGCGGCCCGGTGACGCGCTCCAGGGCGCACTGCCCCCGCAGCGTCAGCCCGCTCCCGCAGGTGATCGGCGCTCCGCCCGGCGTCGCGAGCACGGTGTCGTAGTGCGGCCGCCGAGCGCGGACGTTGGCGGCGGCGAACGCCGACGTGACGCACGCGATGTCCAGCAGCTCCGCCGCGTGGTAGCCCACGACGACGATCCTCCGCCCGTCCATGCCCGGACCCTACGCCGGACGGACCTGGTGTCCAAGATTCCGGACCCGTTCCGGCCGCGGGCTGGGCCGCCGGGATCCCGCACGGGATCGTCGGGGCATGGAAGAGACGACGCCGGCACGGCCGGCCCGGCGCTGGGGGCGCTTCGCGCTCCACTACCTGGAGATGGTCCTCGCGATGTTCGCGGGCATGCTGCTGCTCGGCATGCTCCGCTCGGCCCTGGGAGTCCTCGACTTCTCCTACGAACGCGACCCGGAGCCCGCCTACCTCCTCATGGCCTTCGACATGTCCGTCGGGATGGCCGCCTGGATGCGCTTCCGCGGCCACGGATGGCCGGCCACCCTGGAGATGTGCGCCGCCATGTTCCTCCCGGCCGTCCCGCTGTTCCCGCTCCTGTGGCTGGACGTCATCGACGGCGAGGGCCTGATGGTCGCCGCGCACGTCGCCATGTTCCTCCTCATGCTCGCCGCCATGCTCCGCCGCCTGGACGAGTACACCCACGCCCACCACTGAGCCCGTCCGCCCGAGCCGCAGCACCGGCGTGGGCGCGGCCTGGAACGGGGACCGCCCGCAGCGCTCCTCCGGTCGGGGTCGGGAAGGGGCGCGGGTGCAGCGCCTCCGGCCCGATGCCGAAGGAGCGCACCGCCTCGTAGGAGGATGCGAGCGTCCGGCCCGGAGGGGGAGAGCGGACTCGGGCCCGTTCGCCAACGCGCCGGGCTTCAGGCCGCGCGAGCCGCGGGCCATCGGCGCGCGGTGGGAGTAAGTGATCGTTGACAGAACGGGGTTCGGGGTTAAGAGTGGCCGCAGCGTGGAGTGGGTCATCGGGCCGGGGCGGACCAGAGGAGGGCACCGCGCGGCGTGTGCCGTGGGGACCGGTTCGCCGGGCTGTCGGGCCGGCTCCGTGCGCCCGTCGGCCTTCGGGCCGAGCCGCCGCCCCAGATTGGATCTTCGCATGACCGAGTCCCGCGCCGCAGTCCTCCGTGACACCGCGGCAGCCTTCAGCATAGAGACCGTCACCGTCGACGCGCCGGGACCGGGGGAGGCGCTGGTCCGCGTGGTCGGCGCGGGCATGTGCCACACCGACCAGCTCGGCCGCGCCGGGGTGTTCGGCGAGACGTTCCTGCCCGCGGTCCTCGGCCACGAGGGTTCCGGGGTCGTCGAGGCGGTCGGCCCCGGCGTCACCGCGGTCGAGCCCGGCGACCATGTCGTCCTCACCTTCGAGTACTGCGGCAAGTGCCCGGCCTGCATCTCCGGTGCGCCCGCCAACTGCGCCCTGTTCGAGCTGAGCAACCTGACGGGCCTGCGCCCCGACGGCACCGGCTCGGCCAAGGACGCCTCCGGCGCGCCCCTCACCAGCCGCTGGTTCGGCCAGTCGTCGTTCGCCGAGTACACGCTCGCGACCGAGCGGAACATGGTGAAGGTCGACAAGGACATCCCCCTCGCCCTGCTCGGCCCACTCGGCTGCGGAATCCAGACCGGCGCGGGCGCCGTCCTCAACTCCGCGAAGCTCTCGCCGGGCGAGTCGATCGCGGTCTTCGGCGTCGGCGCGGTCGGTCTCGCCGCGATCATGGCCGCGAAGGCGTCCGGCGCGAGCGACATCGTCGCCGTCGACCTCAACCCCGCCCGGCGCGAGGCCGCGCTGGAGCTCGGCGCCACCCGTGCGGTGGACGGCGCCGACCCGAACCTCGCCGCCGAGATCCGCGCGGGCGGTCCCGGCGTCGACATCACCTTCGACACCACCGGCGTCACCGCCGCGATGAGCGCCGCCGTCGACGTCCTCAACCGTCCCGGCCGGTGCATCCTCGTCGGCGCGGGCATGGACATGTTCACCGTCCACCCCGCGGGCCTCGTCGGGAAGACCGTCACCTACGTCTACGAGGGCGACGCGATCCCGCAGCTCTTCATCCCCCGCCTCATCGGGCTGTGGAAGCAGGGCCTCTTCCCCTTCGACAAGCTCATCACCTCCTACCCGCTCGACCAGATCAACCAGGCCGAAGCCGACACCCACAAGGGGACCGTCATCAAGCCGGTCCTGCTGATGGGCCCCGAAGCCTGACCCGCGTCCCCGTCGCCGGCCGCCCGCCACCGGTCGCGGAGCCGCTGTCCGCTTCGGCCGTTCCCCTGGGCGCCGACGTCCGTCTGCCCGGCCGCACGCGGCCGGGCAGACGGCGAGGAGGACGGAGGGCGGTGGTCAGGGCGGCCGCGACCGCCATGGCCTCCGCTATGACGGGCGGGCGGGCTTGCCGTAGAGCGAGACCCTGTCGTCGACCTCCATGTCGTACGCGCGCCCGAGGAACAGGTCCGCCCGCACCGGTTCTCGCGCGACCTGGACCGTCCACTCGCAGTACGTCCAGGTCATCGAGTACCCGGCCCATCGGAAGTTCGCCCGGTAGCGCACCGCCTGCCCCGGTCCGAGCCCGGCCAGCGGAAGCACCCGCCCCATCACGGGAAAGGAGGCACGCACCGGCTGCCGCTCCACGCGCACCACATCATCCGCTTCCGGTCGCAGCCTCAACCACCCCAGATCCGCCGGCCTCGGGAGCACCCGGACCTCCTCCTGCGGCACGTACCCCCTGGCCTCCCGAAGCATCACCTCGTGCACGAGCACCTCCCCCTCCACCCTGTCCGGCACGGGAACCGGAAACGCCCGGGGAAGTCGGCCGCGCGCCGTCGCCTCCGCAGCCCCTCTCCCGGCCGAAGTCCACTCCGTCCGCACCCGCTGCACCACGATCACGCCGAACTCCTCCTCGCCGAACCCGCCTGCCCCACCGTGAGGTACCACCCGTACGTCGACGGCACCCGCTCGACCACTCCCTCCCCGGCCACCTCGTCCAGCGCCCGGGAGACCTCCGCGACGTCAGCGCCTCCACCCCGATCGACTGCGCGAACCCGCGGCCGCGCCAGGCGTCGAACCGGACCGACGGAGCCTCCGGTCCCGGATCCACATCGACCTCGCCCCCGTCGACCGCCGTGAACGGACACCCGAACCCGTGCACGCCGTATCCCACCCCTCCTTCCCGCACCCCGCCCGATCCCGCCGATCCAACCGGTCTTCCGAGCCCGACCGGCCCGTATGCGTACCGATTCACCGAGAATGGTCGCATGATGGACCGGGTCATTGATCTCGATCGAGCCGCCGCCGAGATCGTCGCGCGGGCGGCCGTCTGGACGGAGGTCGGGCTCGGCGTCAGTCCTGTGACCTGGCGGGACGGGCGCACGGCGTGGCCGTACAGGCTGGAGAACGACCGTGCCCTCATCACCGATCCCGACTCGCTCGGGCTCCGCGTACACGGCCCGGACGGCGAGGCCGAACTCGTGCTCGTCCTCTACCGAGGTGGCTGGGCCGACCTGGACCTGCTGATCGCCGACGAGATCGTGGTCGAAGTCGCAACGGTCGAGACCCCGGACGCTTTCGGCGCGTTCCTGGACGCCGTGATGACACGCTTTCTCGGCGCCCCCAGCGAGTCTGGCACCATCACGCCCTGACGACCGACCCATCCCGTCGAGCCGGACCGTCCATCCGGAGCGTCGCTCCGGGGGCGCGGTCCGCTGTCGGCCTGCCTGCGCGCGGGTCGATCGCCCGGACCGTCGTCTTCGGGGGAACGGTGCCGGGGCGCTGCGCCGTCGTTCCTGAACTGCCTTGTGCGTGCGGATCGTCCCGTGCGGATCGTCGTACTCAGGGCGGCGTTGTGTTCTGGGCGGGTTCCAGGCGCTCGCGCTCGCCGCCGAGTTCGTCCCGGACGTCGTGGGTGAAGGAGCTGCTCGTCGGAGAGGTTCTGGGCGGGGGCCCGGTGGACGGAGGGAACGGGGGTCGGGGTGGGGCGAACCTTGGGGGAGCGGGCGGCGTCCGAACTCGGCGACGGGGCGATGAGACGGAGGGTGTCGTGGGCGGAGTCGGGTGGGGGAAGGTCGTCGCGCGGGGCGCGGTGCTGGTGGGCGGCGGGCTCGTGGTGTGCGCGGTCACCGGGTGGGCGTCGGGGGCGGGCGGGCTCGTCGGGGGCGCGATCGGGCTGGGCGCGGCGTTGACGCTGGTGGGGGCGTGGATGCTGCTGGACGACTGGGGGCCCGCGTGGGCGGCGGTGGCCACCTGCCTGCTGGCGGGTCTGCCCCTGCTCGCACTCCAGCAGGCAGGCGTCCCGGCGAACCTCTACCTGCGGGCGGCCGGAGACCGCACGCAGGCGGTCGTCGTCGGCGTGGAGCATGTGACGACGAAGCGCGGAGGCTACGACGTCTACCGGTTGGCCGGAGCCGACGGGCGCACGATCGACGGAGACCTCGAGGGAGCCGCCGACGGGCTCGCGCCGGGGGCCCCGCTGGACGTGGTCGTCGATCCGGCGGGGATCCTCGAGCCCCGGCTCGCGGCCGAGACCGACGACCGGGACCACGACATCCTCGGCCTCGTGGCGTTCGCGGCCTGGACCCTGCTCGTCGCCATGACGCTGGTGCTCGGTGAGCTCGCGGCACGCCGCGGCACCCCTGAGGCGCGCGGCGGCGCACCCACGGCGGCGGGGCCGCGCCGGTTCGTGCCGGAGAGCGTGGGCGTGCGGGCGGCGCTCATCACCGTGGGGCTGGCGGCGGCCTCCCTGCTGGAAGGCTGGGCGATCGCGGCGTTCCCCTCGCCGGTCCCGTGGATCCTCGGGGTGCCGCTCGGGATCGCCGCGCTCGGCGCGCCGTTCCTGCTCGCGGCGGCGACGAAGGTCAAGGTGGACGGGCAGCAGGCGTGGTGGCCCGCCTGGACCGGTCTCCTGTTCGCCGGGGCGGTCTTCATCGGCGGCTGCGTCATCCCCAAGGACGCCTACCTGAACGCCTTCGGCGACCGCACGACCGGCACCGTCGCCGGGACCGTCTGCGAGCAGACCGATGCGAACGCCTCGGGCTGCTACTACGAGTACACCCTGACCGACCCCGAAGGCCGCCCCTACGACGGCACCCTGGGTGCGCCCCGCCTGTACGGCCAGGGCACCGAACTCCCCATCCTCGCCGACCCCCGCGGCGACGTCGCGCCGCAGCTCGTCACCGACGACCGCGCGGACTTCGCCTACCGCTTCGCCGCCGTGGGCCTCGTCGGCTTCGCCGCCACCTCCCTGGCCGCCACCCTCAAACACCGCTCCCAGCAGCGCACCCCGGCACCTCCTCCCCGAACCCGCCGCCGCACCCGCCCCCCAACGGTCAAACGCAGGAAATCCTGACAGCACCCCTCCGCAGCGGCCCCTGGCAATCGCACCGCCAGTCCGACCCCATCGCCGCGCTCGGGGACACCGGACCGTCCTCAGCTCGCCGCGGCACAGCGGCGCCGCCCAGAAGCGGGTCCTTCTCGCCCTCGGTGGCGGCCCGGGCCTTGAGGTCCGCGGGCTCTTCGTGAACGTCGCGTCGTTGCAGGTGGTGTCGACGTGCCGGGCCATCCCGGCCCGCCCGTCGCACCCGCGACGGCATCGCGATCCGCAGCCGGTGTCGGCTCGGCACGGGCTACGCCCCGCTCGCACCCGCACCCGCACTCGGACGGGCGGAGGGCCCGTGTCCGGGCGGTCCGAGACACGGCCTCCCCGAAATCGTCACCCCGGCGACCGTGGGATCCGCCCCTTGATCCGCGGCGGCTGCCTCAGGTGGCTACGGGCCGACCGTCATCGCCGTGCCGGCCCTCACCCCGGTTCTCCGCCCGCCCGACGGTACGCTCCGCGCCCGCCGCATCGCACACTGCCCCTCTGCGAGGCCAGGTGCGCCGCGAGCCTCGCTCGCGCAGGCGAACAGGTGCCCCGGCCCGCTCTGGCGCGTCGTGTGCGCTCCGGCCGGCTCCGAACGCTTACGCCCGTCCATCCGAGGACCGCGCCGCGCTGGACCGAGGTGGGTCGCCACGGCACGGCGGCCCGGCCCGGCCGGTAAGGACGGGAGGAGGCCGGTGGCGGGTAGGGAGTGCCAGCCTCGGGTGAAGGGGGAGGAGATGCGTTCGGCGGTGGAGAGGTCGACGCCGATGTGGGGGTGGCGGGAGTAGAGCTCTTCCAGGGCGATGCGGGCCTGGAGTTTGGCCAGGTGGGAGCCGATGCAGAAGTGGACGCCGCTGGCGAAGCCGAGGTGGCGGCCGATCGAGCGGGTGATGTCGAGATCGCCGGCGGTGGGGCCGTACTCGCGTTCGTCGCGGCCCGCCGAGCCGTAGAGCATCATCACCTTCTCGCCCTCGGGGATCTCGACGTCGTGCAGCACGACGGGGCGGGTGGTGGTGCGGGCCAGGGCCTGGACCGAGCCTTCCAGCCGGAGGAACTCCATCAGGGCGTTCGGGATGAGGGACGGATCGGCGACGAGGAGTTCGCGCTGGGCGTGGTCGGCGTCGAGCAGCATGACGCCGTGCGAGATGAGGTTGCCGGTGGTGTCGTTGCCGCCCGCGACCATGACGAAACAGAACCCGAGGATGTCCCAGTCGGTGAGGCGTTCGCCCTCGACCTCGGCGGCGGTGAGGGCGCTGATGAGATCGTCGCCGGGATCGGCGCGGCGGGCGGTGATGACGGCGCCGAAGTACTCGAACATCTCGGCCACCGCGGTGACGGCCGCCTCGTCGTCGAGCTTCAGGCCCTCGTCCTGGATCGTGGTGAGCGCGGAGACCCAGGGATCGAAGCGCGTGCGGTCGGCCTCGGGCACGCCGAGCAGGTGCGCGAGCGCGAAGGTGGGCAGGGGCGAGGCGTAGTCGCGGTGCAGATCGGGGATCCGGCCGTCGGCCGCTTTGCGCTCCATCAGCGCCAGGCGCTCGCGGACGAACGCGCGCAGCAGCTCCTCCATCCCGCCTATGCGCCGTGGCGTGAACCCCGCCGACACGAGGCGGCGCAGCATGCTGTGCCGCGGAGGATCGAGCATGACGATGGTCGGCGCGAGGCCGAGCGCGGTGATCTCGTCGGGGAAGAAGGTGAGGCCCTGCGCCGACGACCAGGTGCCGGGATCGCGCACGGCCTCCCAGATGTCGGCGAACCGGGACAGCGCCCAATAGTGCGGGGACTCGTGCCGATGGACGGGATCGGCGTCGCGCAGCGCGCGATACGCGGGATACGGATCGGACTGGAAGTCGGGATCGAACGGGTCGTAACGCATGGCAGGACCTCGCGTTCCGGATTCGGCGACACACGATTTAACGGCACTCGTTATTAACGCCCTCTGTTAGTATCACCCCATGGCCAGGAACGCAACCGAGACCAGGGCCAGGCTCGTGCAGGCCGGGGCCCGGCTGTTCGCCGAGCAGGGCGTGGCCGCCGCCAAGACGCGCGACATCGTCTGGCTCGCGGGCCAGGCCAACGACTCGGCGATCACCTACCACTTCGGCTCACGCGAGGGCCTGCTCGAGGCGATCCTGCGCGCGGGGATGGACCGGATGGAGCCCGTCCGCGCGTCCGCCGACCTCGCGGGCGCCGATGTCCGGGGGGTCGTCGCGGCGATCGTCGAACCGATCGCGGCGGAGCTGGAGACCGAGGAGGGCCGGGACTTCCTGCGCGTCGTCGCCCAGGTCTCCGGCCAGGCGGGCGTCCGCACCCGTGAGGCCCCGCCGTTCCTCGCGGGCACCGAGATCGCCCGTCAGCTCTCCGTCCTGGAGAAGTCCCTGGCCGCGCGTCTCCCCGAGCCCGTCGCCCTGGAACGCGTCGCCGCCCTCATCGCCTTCCTCACCGCGGCCCTCGCCGACCGCGCCGCCCGCCCCGAACCCCACCTCCTCCCGCACGCCGCCTTCACCGCCGATCTCACCGCCATGCTGTCGGCCGCACTCCAGGCCCCGCCCCCACCCCTGTGACGCCGTGCGGTTGCTCGGCGGAAGACGGTGGTGCGTCCAACCACGGGGAGGCACGGCCGCGAACCCGCCCGGCGAGTGGACGCGCTCGTTCCGGCTGCGGCCGGATGCGCCGGACGCCTTCCTTGACGAGTCAAGGCCTCTCTGGCCTGACCGGCGCGGAGCCGTTCGAGGCCGATCGGGGGTGAGGGTGAGTCAGTCGCCGGTGAGGTCGTATTCGTCGACGTCCGAAGAAGCACCGGTCTCGATGAGGAAGTCCAGCACGTCCGTATCGAGGTGCCGGCCGAACAGGTCGGGGCCGTCCGCCTCGCCGGACGGAGGCCGTTCGTCGGTGAAGCAGCGCACGATCTCGAGGACGGCGCCGCCCCCCGGGGACTCGCCGCGCAGCCGGCGGGCGAGGTCGGCGAGGCCGTCGAGGTGGGGCCGCAGTCCGGTGAGGACGCAGGAGATCTGTTCGTCGACGCAGAGGCCCGGTTCGCGGCAGGAGATCTCCCAGCGGTGCGTGACGGGGACGGCCGGGCGGCTGTCGCGGACGGTGGCCTCATCGGGTTCGACGCCGAGGTGGGCCGTCACCGCAGCCGCTGAGGTGCGCTCGCTGAACAGTGCGAAGTGCACATACTGGCTGGTCGGCACGCGCAGAGGATAGCGCCGGGCCGATCTCCCCCCGGGGACGGCGACGGCACTCGTCGCGGAAGCGATGCGGACCCGGCGGTTCCGTGAGGGCGTCCGCCCGGACGGGCTCCGGGCGGACGTGGCGGGCGAAAGGGTCAGGAGGCGCCCCGGGCGTTGTAGACGACGGCGTCTTCGCGGGAGCCGTATTCCTTGAAGACGGCCACGGCCTCATGGGGGGAGTCGCCGTAGGCGACCTCGATGCCTCGAGCGGCGAACTGGGCCTGCCAGTCGTCGCGCATGGGGCCTTCGTCGAAGCCGGTGAGCTCTTCCAGTTCGGGGCCGTCGCCGGCCAGCAGGAGGCGGCGGACGCCGGACCACATGGCGGCGCCGTAGCACATGACGCAGGGGCGCCAGTTGACGACGAGCTCGAGGTCGGGGGTGCCGGGAGCGCCCAGGTCCCAGCGGCCCAGACGGGTCTGGGCGAGGGACAAGGCCGTCACTTCCGCGTGCACGGAAGACAGGTCGGACGCCAGGACGACGTTCACGCCCGCCGAGATGACGCGTCCGCTCTCCCGTTCCACGACGAGGGCGGCGAAGGGGCCGCCTGTGTCCTCGCGGTGGTTGCGCGAGGCGAGCCGATTGGTGAGGTCGAGCCTTTCGCGGTCCGTGGGCAGGGCTTCGGGCACGTCGGCCATCTCCTCCAGCACCCAGGCGGGAAGGCGGGCGCCGAACGAGGTGGCGAGTGCGGAAACGTCCATGGGAGTCCTCCGGGCGGGATCGGGCGGTGCAGAAGTGGGTTGCGGCCGGTACGCGGGCGCGTCCGGACCTCGGATCAGGCCCGCGGGGCCCGCGCCCGATGGCTCCCGTGGGCCACGCGGCCCCTGGTCCACGCGGTCCGGTGGACGAGCCGCCGCAGATCGCCCGCTGTCCGCACCCGTCTCACCTCCGCTCGTCTCCGGCGCCTTCGCGGTGCCGGGCCCGTGGATTCCGTCGAGAACAAAGTCTCCCATGCCGGTGTCCGCTCAGTTCCACCCTGGTTACGGATGGATTGCCCGGCTGGGCGGGCGCGAATCCGGACGTCAGGCCGGCGAAGGCAGCGCGACGGGGGCGCGCCGCTCCAGCCCGTGCGACACGCCGGCGACGCCGAGTGCCAACGCGGCGAGGATCGCGCCGACGATGTTCGGCGAGGTGTACCCGTGCCCGGCCGCGATGACGAGGCCGCCGAGCCAGGCGGCGAGGGCGTTCCCGAGGTTGAACGCGCCGATGTTGACCGCGGAGGCGAGGGTGGGCGCGCCGGCCGCGTGGTCGAGGACGCGCTTCTGGAGCGGCGGCACCGTCGCGAAGCCGAGCGCGCCGACGAGGACGAGCGTGACGGCGGCGGGCACGGGGGAGCGCGCGGTGAAGGTGAAGAGGGCGAGGACAAGGGCGAGCCCGCCGAGTGAGGCGTACAGCATCGGCATCAGCGCGCGGTCGGCGTACTTCCCACCGACGAGGTTCCCGACGACCATGCCGATGCCGAACAGGACGAGCAGCCAGGTGACCGACGACTCGGCGAACCCGGCGGCCTCGGTCATCATCGGCGCGATGTAGGTGATCGCGGCGAAGACCCCGCCGAAGCCGAGCACGGTCATCGCCATGGCCAGGAGCACCTGGACGTCGCCGAGCGAGCGGATCTCGTGCCGCAGCCGCACCCCGGACGGGGCGGGGATCTCCGGGACGAGCCGGGCGATCCCGACGAGGGCGGCGAGGCCGAGCAGCGCGACCCCGCCGAACGCCACCCGCCAGCCCAGGGTCTGGCCGATGAACGTGCCCAGGGGGACCCCGACGACGTTGGCCACGGTCAGCCCGGTGAACATCGCCGCGATGGCCCCGGCCCGCCGCTCGGGGGCGACGAGCCCCGCGGCGACGACCGAGCCGATGCCGAAGAACGCCCCATGGGTGAGGGAGGCGACGATCCGCCCGAGAAGCATCACCCCGAAGACGGGGGCGACCGCCGACAGGGCGTTCCCGGCGATGAACAGCACCATGAGCAGCATGAGCATCTTCTTGCGTGACACGCGGGTGCCGAGGGCCGTCATGAGCGGGGCGCCCGCCATGACGCCGAGGGCGTAGCCGGTCACGAGCCAGCCCGCGACGGGGATGGAGACCCCGAACTCGGCGGCGGTGAGCGGCAGCAGGCCCATCATCACGAACTCGGTGGTCCCGATGGCGAAGGCCCCGATGGCCAGGGCGAGGAGCGCGAGAGGCACGAGGGCCCTCCTGAATCATTGCACGAGTATGTATCCAGCGCTGACAATAGTTGCAAGCGCTGGCTACGTGCAAACGCGGTATATCGGCTCGGCTTTGATACCCTTGCCGCATGACCGCCACCGACCCCGCCCTGACCTCGCTGGCCCAGGGCTGGTGCGCGCTGTCGCTGCTGCACGGCAGGATCGAGGCCCACATCGAACGGGCGCTGGAGGCCGGGCACGGCCTGAGCGTCCGCGAGTACTCCCTGCTCGACGTGCTGAGCCGCCAGCACGACGGTGAGGGAGGCCACCTCCAGATGAAGCAGGTCGCCGACGCCGTCGTGCTCAGCCAGAGCGCCACCACCCGGCTCGTCACCCGCCTGGAGAACCGCGGGCTCCTCGCGCGCTACCTCTGCCCGACGGACAGGCGCGGCATCTACACCAACGTCACCTCCGAGGGCCGGGCCCTCCTGGAGGCCGCCCGCCCCACGAACGAGCGCGCCCTGCGCGAGGCCCTGGCCGAAGCCGCCGAGTACCCCGAACTGGCCCCCCTCGTGGAGGCGGTCTCCGCGGTCCCCGCCGCCCGCCGCGACCTCGTCTGACGGCCCGTGCGGCCCCGTCCAGAAGCGCCTCAGCGGCCGTGATGGGTCCGCCCGGGTCGAGACCCCCGAACGAGCACCGCTGTCCTCCCAGGGTGCTCCCTGGCCGCCTCGGGGCTGGACAGGCCCGGAGATGTCTGCCACCCTGAACCACATGATCAATGGAAAGGGGCGTCACGCCCTAGTGAGATGACGGGATCGCTGCGACGGGAAGTCGCGCTGATCCGTCAGGAATGGCTGGGCAGGACGCTGTCGACGTCGCCCGCCGATCATCCGGCCGCCGAAGCGGCCATCTCCTCGCTGTACCGAGAAGCCGGGTTCGCTCCGCCGCGTTTCCACTGGGCCGACTCGCCGCTGTCGGCGCTCAGCACCCTTCCCCCGGGCGTCCGCTCCCTCCCGCAGCAAGTCGACGCGCTGCCGGTGGCGATGGCGCTGCGCCGCCGGATCTTGGACACCGGGCACGCCGTGGACTCCCTGGTCAGGCCGTACGGCGCGCTCGTCGAGGCACGCCGCTCGATCCGCTTTCCGGTCGAGTCCGCCGCGGCCGCGGTCCTGGCCCCGGGCGTCGCGGCCGCCCTGGACGCGCGGCGGGGCCTCTCCGGCGCCTGGTACCAGGTGATGTCGGGCGGCTGGGCGGCGGAGGTGGAGGGAGCGCGCCGGTGCTTCGATCCGGCGCTCCCACCGGACGCCGTCCGGTTCCTCGACCTGTGGATGTCCGCCGCGTCGTCCGCGGGCTGGTGGTGGCCGCACGAGCATGTGTGCGTGGTGTCGGAGCGGCCCGTCGAGATCCACACCGAGCCCGACGGCGATGGCGGGAGGGTCCGCCTTCACCGCGCCGACGGCCCGGCGGTCCGCTACGCCGACGGCTGGGCGGTGCACTCCTGGCACGGGAGGACGGTCCCGTCATGGGTGATCGAGGATCCGTCGGCCGGACGGATCTCCCGGGAGGACAACGTGGAGATCCGGCGCTGCGCGATCGAGCGGATGGGCTGGGGCGACTACCTCGACCAGGCCGGGCTCGCCCTGATCGCGACGGCTGCCGATCCCGGCAATTCGGGCTTCGAGCTGCACCTCTACAACACCGAGACCGCCGGTACCCGGGTGCTCCTCGCGGTGAACGGCTCCGTCGAACGCGACGGGCGGCGCCGCCGGTACGGCCTGACCGTGCCGGGGCACCTCACCGATCCCGTCGCCGCTGCGGGCTGGACCTACGGCCTGACCCGCGACCAGTACGCCACTCTCACCCGCCGGACCTGAGGTCCGCCGAGAACCCCATGGTGATGCGCATGAACGTGACCCTTGTCGACCTCTGTCACCAGACCGGCCTCGTGCCGCTCGACCACCTCGACTTCGAGGCGGACATCCCCGTCATCGACGGACTCCAGGCCCAGGGCGATCTCATCGTCGTCCCGTCGGCGATGCTCGCCGGCGTCGTGTCGACCCCTGACAGGGCGGGGTGGACCGAGGTTCCGCCCGAGGGCGTCGTCCTCCTGCGCGGCGAGGACGGCGGGAACCCGCACACCCTCGTCGCCGACCCGGGCGTCTGCCGGTGGATCGCGGGAGCCCACGACCGGGACCGGCTCGCCCTCGGCCTCTTCGAGGCGACCGCGCCGGTCTACCTCCTGCACCCCGAGCACGGCGCGTCGGGCTGCGCGCCCGGCACCTACGTGGTGCGGCGGCAGCGCGAGCTGTCGGGCCGCCGGGAGGTCCGGCTCATCGCCGACTGAGAAGGCGAGAGCCCGCCGGGGTCCCCCGGCGGGCTCATAAGACGACCTCGCGCGCACGGGGGCGCGCGAGGTCACCCGAGGAGGCGGCGTGCGGAGCGGACCACCGCCTCGTCGATCAGGCGGCCCTCGGCGTCCACGCAGACACCGGAGCCCGACGCCAGCGCGACCGCATAGCGCGCTAGGACGTCCTTCGCCTTGGCTACCGCCTCGGCGGAATGCGTGAAGACCTCGTTCACGACCGCGACCTGCGCCGGGTGGATGCAGGCGCGCCCCCAGAACCCGAGCCGCCGCAGCGCCTCGGACGACTCCCGCAGCCCGTCGAGGTCACGGAAGTTCACGCTGACGGGCGCGATCGGCGCGGCGATCCCGGCCGCCGCGCTCGCCGCGACGACCTGGGACCTGCACCACAGCAGCTCGACGCCCTCGGGCCCGGGCTCGATCCCGAGGTCGGCCGCGAGGTCGGCCTCGCCCAGCTGGAGCCGCGTGACGCGCGGGGCACGCGCCAGGTCGCGGGCCCGGAAGACCGCCTCGCCGGACTCCAGCAAAGGCACCACGCCGAGCGGGGCCACCGAGCGCTCGCCCTCCAACGACGCGAGGAGCGCGTCGAGCGCCACGAGGTCGTCCGGCTCCTCGGCCTTGGCCACGCACACGCCCGCGACCCCGGGCGCCACGACGGCCCGCAGGTCGTCGTGCCCCTGCTCACCCGGATTGATCCGGATCCACACCGCGGGCCCCGAGAGGTCGTCACGTGAGGCGAGCCAGGACGCGACGGTCGCGCGCGCGGCCTCCTTGCCGCTCTGCGGAACCGCGTCCTCCAGGTCGACGATCAGCTCGTCCGCGCCCCGGCCGAGCGCCTTCGCGAGCTTGTCCGGCGCGTCCCCCGGGACATAAAGGGCAGAGCGGGCGGTCATCCGACGGAGCCCTTGCCGCTGATGAGCGCCTTGGCGATGACCGTCCGCATGATGTCGTTGGTGCCCTCGCCGATGCTCATCAGGGGCGCGTCCCGGTACAGGCGCTCCACGACGAACTCCTTGGAGTATCCGTAGCCGCCGTGGACCTGCATGGACGTGAGCGCGCACTCGATCGCGGCCTCGGAAGCGAACGTCTTGGCCATGCCGGCCTCCATGTCGATCCGCTGGCCCGCGTCGGCCTGGGAGGCGGCCCAGTAGACGAGCAGCCGCGACGCCTGGACCTTGATCCCCATTTCGGCGATCTTCAGCTGAATGGCCTGGAAGTCGTGGATGGGCTTGCCGAACGCCTCGCGCTGCGCGGCGTAGCCGAGGGCCTCGTCGTAGGCGGCCTGGGCGATGCCGAGCGAGCGCGCGGCGACGTTGATGCGCCCGGTCTCCAGCCCCGAGAGCACCTGCTGCATGCCGCGCCCCTCGACGCCGCCGAGCAGGTTCTCCTTCGGCACCCGGCAGTCGCTGATGGTGATCTCGCACGACTCGGTGCCCTTGTAGCCGAGTTTGGGCAGGTCGCGGGAGACCTCGAAGCCGGGCGTGCCGGCGTCGATGAGCAGCACCGACATGCCCTTGTGCGCGGGCGAGGCGGTCGGGTCGGTCTTCACCAGCACCGGCAGCGGGTCCGCGTACCGCGCGTTGGTGATCCACGTCTTCGCGCCGTTGACGACGTAGTGGTCGCCCTCCAAGCGCGCGGTGGTCGAGATGCCCTGGAGGTCGGTGCCCGCGCCGGGCTCGGTGAGGCCGATGCCGGTGCGCCGCTCGCCCGTCGCCAGGGAGGGCAGCAGCCGGGACTTCTGCTCCTCGGTGCCGTGCCTGGCGATCATCCAGCAGGCCAGGGAGTGGCTGCCGAGGATGCCCGCGATGCCCATCCACGCCTTGGAGATCTCCTCGAAGACCAGCGCGAACGACACCATGTCGACGCCGAGGCCGCCGTACTCCTCCGGCACGGTCAGCCCGAACAGCCCGAGCCGCTTCATGCCCTCGACGATCTCGGTGGGGTAGCGGCCGGAGGCCTCCCACTCCATCGCCACGGGGAGGATCTCCTTGTTGGCGAAGTCCCGCAGCGTGTCGCGGAAGAGCTTCTGCTCCTCGGAAAGGGCGAAGTCCATCGGTCAGTCCTTGTTCTCGGCGGGGACGGGCCCGGCGGGGTCGGGCTCGGCGGGATCGGGCTCGGCGGGGCGGAACACGGGCAGATGGCGGCCGTCGGGCAGCACCCGCCAGGCGACCCGCACGGGGTCGTCGCACCGCCAGGAGCCGGGCTCGGCGCCCTCCAGGTTGGTCAGCAGGATCGGCCCCTCGGCGAGCCGGACGCGCGCGACGACATAGGGCGCTTCGAGGTCGGGCCGGGGGGAGCGGTGCACGATCGTGTACGCGTCGACGGTCGCGTCGCCGGACACGTCGGTGAAGTCCAGGTCGGTGCCGCCGCAGGAGGTGCACAGCGCGCGAGGGTAGTGCTGGAGGCGCCCGCACGCGACGCAGTGCTGGACGGTCAGGCGCCGCTGCCGGGTGGCCTCCCACCAGGGCTCGGTGATCTCGTCGACGGGGATGTCCGGAGCGCTCATCGGTCGGCCCCCAGCAGGACTGTGGCGTGGGTGGAGAAGATGCCGCCGGTACCGTGCGCGAGCGCGATCTCGGCGCCGGGCACCTGCCGGTCGCCGCACTCGCCGCGCAGCTGCCGGACCGCCTCGACCAGCAGGAGCAGCCCGAACATGCCCGGGTGGTTGTAGGACAGGCCGCCGCCCGAGGTGTTCGTCGGCAGGGCTCCGCCGGGACGCGTCGCGCCGGAGGCGACGAGCGCGCCGGCCTCGCCCGGCTTGCAGAACCCGAGCCCTTCGAGGGTGAGCAGCACCGTGATGGTGAACGAGTCGTAGAGCTGGAGCACGTCCACGTCCGACGGCTCGAGTCCGGCCATCGCGAAGGCCGCGTGCCCCGAGGCGAACGAGCCGGGCCGCAGCAGGTCGTCCGCCGCGATCATGCCCGCGTTGGTGGTCGACTCGCCGTACCCGAGCACCACGACGGGCGGTTGAGGCAGGTCCCGGGCCCGTTCCAGCGAGGTGAGCACGACCGCGCCGCCCCCGTCGGTGACGAGGCAGCAGTCCGCGACGGTGAGGGGAGAAGACACCGGCTTGGCTCCGAGCACCTCTTCGAGGGTCAAGGGCCCGGCCTCGTAACGGAACGCCTTCGGGTTGCGAAGGGCCCACTCCCGAGCGGCGACGGCCACTTCGCCCAGCCATTCCCGGCCGCCCTTGTAGGTGTGCAGGTACCGCTGCGCGGCCATCGCGTAATACGACAGCGGGAACAGCGGCCCGTACGGGTCCTCGAACTGGGCCTGGGGGAGGTGCGACTCCTGCACCCCGCCGAGCGACCGGGAGCGGGCCGACCGCTGGTTGGAGCCGTAGGAGATGACGACGGTCGAGCACTGCCCCGCCTCGATCGCCTGCGCGGCCCGGGCGAGGTACATCTCGAAGGCGGAGCCGCCCGCGAACGTCGAGTCCGACCAGGCGGGCTCGATGCCGAGGTACTCGGCGAGCTGTGGCGTGGAGAACCGGGAGACGCCCGAAGTGGCCAGGCCGTCCACGTCGGCGAGGGTGAGCCCGGCGTCGGCGAGCGCGCGGGTGACGCCCTGCGTCTGGAGGGTGAGGATCGACTTGTTCGTCACCCCGAGGTCGGACTCGGCGGCCCCGACGATCGCGACGGTCATGCCTCGCCGCCGGGGAAGACCGCGGTCGGCACGACCTCGATGAGGAACTCCGGCCGCAGCAGCGCCGAGCACACCACCGACGTCAGGGCAGGGGTGTCGCCGAAGTACTTGCGCCGGATCTCCGCGACCTCGGGGTACCGCGGGACCGCGTCCGGGGTGATGTACTCCACGAGCCGTGTCACGGAGCCGTAGGGCAGGTCCTCGCCCAGTCCGGCCTCACGGAGCACGGTGGCGATGCTCGCGTACGTGTACTCGGCCTGCGCGAGGAGGTCGTCCTCGAAAATGGCCTTCTGGGTGGCGGGCTCCAGGGAGCCGAACCCCGACATGAACAGGGTCCGACCGTTGGACAGGCCCGGCTTGTACGTCAGGGTCGCGTACCGCTTCCAGCCCGGGTTCACGGCCTGGAACGGGACGGTCGTGGCGATCGCGTCGAGGGAGACCATCGCGCCCGGCACCACGGCCTGGTCGATGACGATCCCCGCCGCGCCGGGGTGGATCGGCCTGCCGTCGCTCCCGGTGCCGCCGAGGAGTTCCTTGCGCGGCCGTCCGCAGCGCGGGTACTGCGACCGGGTCGCGCGCGCCGTGTAGTCCGTCGTCTGGACGAGGGCGTCCAGACCCAGCCCTGCGGCCTTCAGCAGCTCGCCGGTCTTCTCCAGCGTGTACCGGTACTGCTCGCGGAAGTCGTCGGCGTGCACGATCGCCGTGCCGTCGTGCGGGTGGACGCTCGGCAGGTAGACGATGTCGTCCGCGATCCGGACGGTGCCCCGGTGGAAGCCGGAGTCGGGGTGCGCCTCGATGAGCGTGCCGCCGCCGGGGAAGGCGGTCAGCTCCACCGCGAGGACCGCGCCGGCCTCGGGCAGCGCCTCCACGCCCACGGTCGCCACGGGCACGAGCTGCCCGTCGAGGGCCGCGGTCCGGGCGGTCTCGACCTCGGCGTACCCGTTGAGCGCCGTGCCGGTGGCGTACTCCACGACGTACACGACGTCGGACGGGCCGAGGCCCGCCTCGGCGAGCGCCGTGAACGCGCCGGCGTAGGCCGCGGCGACGTCTCCCGAGACCGCGGACAGCCGGGTGGTGCTAGAGCTCATGGTTCTCCAATGCGCTGATGAGGGCGGCCGGGGACGCCGCGTCGGCCAGGGAAAGGATCGCGTCGACGACGGCCTCGCCGCCGGGCCCCAGGTTGGCCAGGGCCTTGGCGCGCACGAGCGCGTCGATCGCGGGGTCGTCGGGCCCGCCGCCGCTGCGGCCGACCTCGCCCGCGACGGTCTCGCCGGAGTCGAGCCGGACGAGGACGCGGCCCGGCTGGTCTGCGGCGACGCCGGGGAAGTCGACGACCTCCGTGCGCACCTTCGCGGCGAGGGCGCGCAGTTCCGGCCGCTCGATCCGCCGATAGGTGCCGATGGTGACCTCGCCGTCGGTGAGCATCGCCGCGACGCTCCACGGGAGGCTGAACTTCGCGTCGTAGGACGTTCTGGGCGTCTCCTTGCCCGGACCGCACACGATCTTGGCCGCGTCCGGGTGGGCCCGCACGGTGATCTCCGCGACCCGGTCGAGCGGCACGCCGAGCGCGCGCGCCTCGCGGGCCGCGTCGAGCTGGGCGTGCATGAGCTGGCACGCCGGATACGGCTTGACCGTGATCCGGGCCGCCTCCCAGCGCTCGCCGAGCCCGCCGAGGATCGCCGCACGGTCGGCGTCGCGCCGGGCGAGCGCGCGGTAGAGGCCGTACTCGCCTTCGAAGACCGTGGCCGGGCCGGTGGCCCCGGCGGAGGCGAGGGCGGCGGCGGTGAGGCCGTCGGAGGCGGCGAAACCGGGGTGCAGCTGCTTGGTGGAGCTGCCCGTGTTGAGGAATTCGAGCAGGCCGCCCGCGCGGCTGCCCGCGACGCCGAGCGCCTGCACCGTCTCCGTGACGGTCAGGCCGCGCAGCCGGGCCGCGGTGAGGGCCGCGGCGAAGACGCCGCACGCCTCGGTGGCGTGCAGGCCGACCGCGTGGAAGGCGTGCGGGGCCGCCGCGCCGAGCCGGCAGATCGTCTCCAGCCCGATCACCAGGGCCGTCACCGCCTCCGCGCCGGACACCGCGCCGCCCTCGGCGAGCACGACGGGCACGACCGGGGCCGAGGCGTGCACGAGGCCGCCCGCGTGGGTGTCGTCGAAGTCGAGCGCGTGGATGAGCACACCGTTGGCCAGCGCCGCGGCGTGCCGGGAGACGCGGGAGCGCCCGCCGAGCACGAGCGCGTCGCCGGGTCCCATCGCCCCGGCCGTGCGCACCGCGGCGTCCGCCGCGCCCGCCCGGGCCCCGGCGAACGCGTTTCCGACCGCGTCGAGCAGATGCCGCAGCGCGGCCGCGCGCACCGGCTCCGGCACGTCCTCCGGCCGCAGCGCGAGCGCCCAGGCGGCGAGTTCCTCGGCGATCGTGCTCATGCGGGCGTCCCGAACGCGCCCTCGCCGGTGAGCGCGGCGATCCGCTCGGCGGAGTAGCCGAGCCCGGACAGCACCTCGTCCTGGTGCTCGCCGCGCTGCGGGGCCCTGACGTACTCGGGCTGCTGCGCTCCGACCCGGACGGGTGAAGCGAGGTTCTTCAGGGTGCCGTACCGGGGGTGCTCGGTCTCCACGATGAGGTCGCGGGCGAGGGTGTGCTCCTCGGCGAGCGCCTGGGACACGTCGTTGATCGGCCCGCACGGGATGGCGGCGGCCGTCATCGGCGCCAGCCACTCCGCGACGGTCCGGGTCGCGAGGATCTTCTCCAGCTCGGGGAGCAGGATCCCGGCGTTGCGCTGCCGGTCGGCGAAGGCGGCGAACCGCGGGTCCTCGGCCAGGTCGGGACGGCCGATCACGACGGTCAGGCGCTCCCAGAACTTCTGCTTGGCGCATCCGACGACGATCCAGCCGTCGGCCGCCTCGAACGCCTGGAACGGTACCAGCGACGGGTGCGCGGAGTGCCGGGTCCGGACCGGGGTGAATCCGGCGTTCAGGTGCCAGGTGCCGGGATAGGTGAGCATCGAGACCGCCGTGTCGTACAGCGACACGTCGCAGTCCATGCCGACGCCGTCGCGCCGGGCCGCGTGCAGCGCCGTCAGCAGCGAGAGGGCCGCGACGTACCCGCCGGTGTAGTCGACCAGGGAGAGGCCGGACTTGGCGGGCGGCCCGTCCGGCTCTCCGGTGAGGTCCATCCAGCCCGCGAGGCCCTGGAGGATGTAGTCGTACCCCGGCTGCGCCGCGCGCGGGCCCGTCATCCCGAACCCGGTCAGCGAGCAGCAGACGATCTTCGGGTTGACGTGCTTGAGGTCGTCGTAGGTGATCCGCAGCTTCTTCGGCACGTCACCGCGCAGGTTGGAGTACACCGCGTCCGCGCCCCGGACCAGGTCCTCGAACACCGCGCGGCCCGCGGGCGTCGACATGTCCAGCGAGATCGACTTCTTGTTCCGGTTGAAGGTCTCGTAGAAGATCGAGTCCTCGTCCTCGGCGTACGGCGGCACGTACCGTCCGACGTCCCCGCCGGTCCGCGGATCCTCGATCTTGATGATCTCCGCGCCCTGGTCCGCCAGGTGCAGCGAGCCGAACGGGCCCGCCCCGTACTGCTCCAGGGAGATGATCCTGACGTCCTCCAGCGGCTTCACGACAGCTCCCTGATGAGGTCGATGATGCGGGCCTGGGCGGCCCGGATGTCGGCGGGGTCGAGGCCGTGGGTCGGCGGGGTCAGCTTGACGGAGTCGGCGAGGCCCGCGTAGGCCGAGACCCGTTCCGCGACCTCGTCGAGTGTGCCCGTCAGGGTAAGGGCGTCGGTCATCCGGTCGGAGACCGCGGGGGCCAGGAAGTCCGCGCCCGCGCCCGCCCGGAATGCCGCGATGACCTTCTCCTGGTCCTCGGCGAGGCCGTGGAAGGCGAAGAACTCCGCGTAGGTGCGTACCGAGGCGTAGAACCCCGCGGTACCGGCGGCCCTACCGCGTGCCACCGCCTTGTCGTCGTCGATCGAGCAGGCGGCCGAGACCACGACGTCCAGGGACGCCCGGTCCCGGCCCGCCTCGGCCAGGCCCTCGGCCAGCGGGGGAAGGGAGCGCTCGGCCAGCCAGGAGGGGGAGCACAGTTCGTGCGAGATCCAGCCGTCGCCGATCTCGCCCGCGAGCTTGGTCATCGCCGGGCCCATCGCGGCCACGTACACCGGGATCTCCTTGCGGGCCTGCGGGTAGGGCCGCTGGTAGCCGCGGATCCTGACGGGCTCGTGCTCGCCCTCCAGCGCGATCGGCGCCCCGTCGGCGGCGTGCGCGACGATCTCCCGGACCGCCGCGACGGTCTCGCGCAGATGGGTCACGGGCCTGCCCCACCGGGCGTTGTGCCAGTCCTCGTTCAGCCGCTTGACCCCCGTGCCGAGGCCGAGGACGAACCTGCCGCCGGACATCTCGTCGAGGTCCATCGCCTCCAGGGCGGTCACCATGGGGCTGCGGGTGAACGCGAGCGCGATCGCGGTGCCGACGCGGGCCCGGGTGGTGCCCGCGGCGAGCGCCGCCGCCGAGACGGTGGCGCTGCGGTGCAGTTCGGGCACCCACAGGGTGGTCGCGCCGGCCTCCTCGGCCGCCCGTCCCGCCGCGACGAGCTCCGCCAGGGTCTCGCCCCAGGGACCGAAGGTGATCTTGAGCTCGCTCACGCGTCGGCCTTGTCGCCGGAGGCGGGAGCGGGCAGCGTCATCTCGCCGCTCTTGGCCTTCGGGAAGTAGCCCTTGTCGTTCTTGGCGCCGCGCTTGTAGACCATCGCCGACCGGGTCCAGGAGACGACCTCGTCGCCGTCCTGGTTCAGGCCGCGGGTCTTGCAGGTGAGGATCCCGGCGTACGGCCTCGACTTGGACTCGCGCTTGTCCAGCACGATCGACTCGGCGTACAGGGTGTCGCCGATGAACACCGGGTGGGGGAGCTTGATGTCGGTCCAGCCGAGGTTGAACATCGCGTTCTGTGACATGTCGATCACCGACAGGCCGACGACCAGGGCGACGGTCAGCCCCGAGTTGACGATGATCTTGCCGTAGGGGGCGCGGGCCGCGAAGTCGGCGTTGAAGTGGTTCTGATTGGTGTTCAGCGTGAGCAGCGTGAACCAGGTGTTGTCGGTCTCGTTGACCGTCCGGCCGAAGGGGTGCTGGTAGACGTCGCCGATGACGAAGTCCTCGTAGTACTTGCCGATCCCGGCCTCGTGAACGGTCATGGCGTCTCCTTCTGGGACAGGGCCGTAAAAAGTCAGACCTTTACTCCGGAGAATAAAGGTCTGAGGTATTCGGGATCAAGTGCCCGAGCGGGATCGGTGCCGGTCAGCCCGCCGCGGGGCCGTCAGGGGTGCCCAGCAGGACGCGCGCGCGGGCGGGCGCCGCGGCCACCCTGGCCGCCTCGCCGTCCGGCCCGACGACGACCACGCGCTGCTCCAGCACCAGGTAGTCCTCGCCGACCTCGGTCACCGACCCCTCGCACCTGACGATCTCCTCGGCGAAGACCAGCGCCTTGAACGTGAAGTCCAGCTTGTGCACGAACGACTGCGGGCCGAGCCAGTCCTGGATCTGCTCCACCAGGAGCGCCCCGAACACCTGCCCGTCGACGACCGGGCCCGGGACCTGGGCCTTCTTCACGTACTCGGGGTCGTAGTGCAGCCGATACCAGTCCCAGGTGGCGCCCGCGTAGGCGACCATGTCGGCCAGGCCGATCCTGCGTTCCAGCGGCGGGACCGTGTCTCCCACCGAAAAGGTCCCGACCGCGTACTTCCCGGCCTCGGTCACTGCCCGCCCTCCAGTTCCACGAAGATGATCGTCTCCTCGTTCTCCGCGAGGAGGCCGCCGTTCCGGTCGGTGTAGGTCGCCTTGGAGGAGATGATCAGCATCTCGGCGCCCGACCTCGTCGTCTTGCCCGTGACGTCGGTGATCTCCCAGGTGGCGGTGACGACGTCGTCCGGGCGGATCCTGCGGTGGAAGGTGTAGGAGTTCCCGCCGCGCACCTTGCGGGTGCCGGGGATCTCGATGCCCCACTCGTGCCCGGCGTAGCCGTCGGCCGGGATCGGCAGGTTGGCGTACTGGTTGGTCTCGCAGATCAGGGTGAGCGGCGCGGTGACGCCGCGCAGGCCCTGCGCGCGGGCGTACTCGGGGTCGGAGTAGAGCGGGTTGTGGTCGCCGATGGCGAGGCCGAAGTACCGGCCGGCCGCGCCGCCGAACTCCTCCGGCGCGGTGTAGACCCGCTTGCTTCCGACGAGCGCCCGGACCTCATCGGTCAGGAGTTTCATGACTCGTCCCCTACAGGAAATGAGGTTCGATGGGAGCCGTCCGACGGTCAACGTCAGACATATCGCGGAGTCTAGGGGAGCGGACCGGGCGCGGGTCAAGCCTCCGGCTACTCCCGGTAGGCCCCGCGGATGTTGCCGAGGTGGGTGCGCATCGCCGCGCTGGCGCCCGGTCCGTCGCCCGCCTCGATCCGGTCGATGATCAGCTGGTGGTCGTCGTCGACGAGGGACCAGAACTCGGGCTGCTCGGGCTTCAGGAATCTGGTGCGCAGCACGTGGAAGACCGGCTCGGTCATCATCGTGAGCAGGCCGTTGCCGCTCGCGTCCATGACCACGTTGTGGAAGTCGCGGTGCTCGCGGAACTTGCTGCTGCGGCCGCGGGAGCGCTTCTCCCGGTCCATCGCGGTGCGCAGCGCCTCCAGGTGCCGCTCCTCGCGGCGCTCGGCCGCCAGCGCCGCCGCCGGGACCTCCAGCAGCTCGCGCGCCTCGAGGATGGCCACCAAGGGCAGGTCGTCCGAGCCGGACATCAGGCCGAGCCCGACCTCCAGGTAGTCGCTGATCTGGTCCGGGGCGATCCGGCAGACGAACGTGCCGCCCGTCGTGCCGCGTGTGGTGCGCACCAGCCCCTGCGAGGTGAGGACCCGCAGCGCCTCCCGGACCGTGCTGCGGCTGACGCCGAAGTTCCCGCCGATCTCGTTCTCCGGCGGCAGCCTGTCGCCCGGTGCCAGGGAGCCGTCGAGGATGAGGTCGCGGAGCTGGTCGGCCACCTGCTGGTAGGCCGGGCGCAGCCGGGTCACCGGCAGCGACGGGGCCGCGCCCCCCTCGGTCACTCTCGCCATGTTCCGCCCCGGTTCGCAAAGGTCAGACGTTGAAGACGGCGGGCCCGCGAGAACGGGCGCACGGCCGTGTGCCCCATCATCGCACGCGCCGCAGGGACGCACCACGGCCGCCGATCGGGCCTCCGGGCGGAAAAATCTGACCTTTTCCGACCCGCGGCGAGGGGGGAAACGGGGTGAGGGGCGGAAAGGGGAGGGCGCTGCTTGTGAGAGCCGGGTGGCAGGGTATGACCTGAGTGATCAAAGTCGTTCCGGTGGGAACCGGACGAACCACCTGATCGTTGTACACATCATCCCGTTCGATCACAGAGAGCCATCTTGGACCCCGACCATCCCCACTCCAGGCCCCGCAAGACCCCTGCGTTCTCGGCTCCCGGGTCGGGCCGCCGATGATCACAGTGCTCTCCCTGCTGCTCGGCGTCGCCGTGGTCCTCGCGATCACCGCCCTGACCGGCTACTTCGTGGCCCAGGAATTCGCCTTCATGTCCGTGGACCGCTCGCGGCTCCACGCGCGCGCCGACGCCGGTGACAAGACCGCGGGCCGCACCCTGAAGGTCACCCGCCGCACCTCCTTCATGCTCTCGGGCGCCCAGCTCGGCATCACCGTGACGGGCCTGCTCGTCGGTTATGTCGCCGAGCCCCTGATCGGCCGCGCGTTCGGCGACATCCTCGGCGGCACCGGCGTGCCGACGGGCGCGGGCGTCGCCATCGGCACGGTCCTCGCCCTCGCCTTCTCCACCCTCGTGCAGATGGTGTTCGGCGAGCTGTTCCCCAAGAACCTCGCCATCGCCCGGCCGGAACCCGTCGCGCGCTGGCTGACCAGGTCGACCCTCGTCTACCTCAAGGCGTTCGGCTGGCTGATCCACGTGTTCGACGCGGCCTCCAACCTGCTGCTGAGGATGCTGCGGATCGAGCCCGTGCACGACGTGGAGCACTCCGCCACCGCGCGGGACCTCGCCCACATCGTCAAGGACTCCCGGCGCAGCGGCGATCTGCCGCCCGACCTGTCGATCCTGCTCGACCGGATCCTCGACTTCCCGCACCGGGACGTCGAGCACGCGATGATCCCGCGCTCGCGCGTGGACGTCGTGGAGACCGACGAGACCATCGCCGACGTCCGGATGCAGATGAGCACCGGCCACTCCCGGTACCCGGTGCTGGACGAGGACGACCACGTCATCGGCGTCGTCCACCTCGAGGACGTGCTCGCCGCCCCCGACAACACCCTGCCCGCCACGTCGATCATGCGCCCCGCGACGGTCCTGGCGACCCTGACGCCGCTGCCCGCGGCGCTGGAGCGGATGACCGCGGACAAGGCCCAGCTCGCCTGCGCCATCGACGAGTTCGGCGGCTTCGCCGGCATCCTCACCCTCGAGGACATGTCGGAGGAGCTGGTCGGCGAGATCACCGACGAGCACGACGTGGACGAGGAGGCCTCGGCCACGGTCGCGGGCGACGCCTGGATCATCCCGGGCGACTTCCACATCGACGAGGTCGAGCGGACCATCGACAGCCGGCTCCCCGAGGGCGACTACGAGACCATCGCGGGCCTCGTCATCGCCGCCCACGGCGGGCTGCCCGAGGCGGGGGTCAAGCTCGACATCGAGCTGCCCGCCGACCCCGCCGATCTCGCCATGACCGACGAGCCGCCCACCCGCTGGGTGCACGTGGAGGTCCTGGAGATCGACAACCATGTCCCGTCGTCCATCCGCCTGGAGGTCGACCCGCCCGAGGACCACGTGCACGACGACCCGGCACCCGACGACCGTGAACTGAAGGACCTCGACGTGAAGGAAGGCGAGAGCGCGTGACCGGCAACCCCTGGATCGTGCTCGCGGTGACCGTCGCGATCATCGTCCTGAGCGCGTTCTTCGTCGCCGTCGAGTTCGCCCTGATCGCGGCCAAGCGGCACCGGCTGGAGGACGAGGCGCAGACCAGCAGGTCGGCGCGGGCGGCGCTGCGCAGCGCCTCGGAACTCACGGTGCTGCTGGCGGGTTCCCAGCTCGGCATCACCGTCTGCACCCTGGCGCTCGGAGCGATCACCAAGCCCGCGGTGCACCACTGGCTCACCCCCGTGTTCGAGCACTGGGGCGCGCCGCTGTGGGTCGCCGACGCCGCGGGGTTCGTCCTCGCCCTGGTGATCGTGACGTTCCTGCACCTGGTCATCGGCGAGATGGCGCCCAAGTCGTGGGCGATCGCCCACCCGGAGAGGTCCGCGACGCTGCTGGCGCTGCCGATGCGCGGCTTCATGTGGCTGACCAGGCCGCTGCTCACCGGGCTCAACAACCTCGCCAACCGGTGCCTGCACCGGGTCGGCGTGGACCCGGCCGACCAGGTCGCCGCGGGCCAGGACCCGGCCGCGCTGCGCCATCTGGTGGAGCACTCGGCGAACGTCGGGGCGCTCGACCCGCGCTACTCGTCCCAGTTCTCCGGCGCGATCGACCTCCAGAACCTGAGGATCGGCGAGCTGGTGAAGCGCGGCGTCCGGCCGACGTCGGTCGAGCGCGCCGCGACGGTCGCCGAGGTGCAGGAGGTGAGCCGCGGGTCCGGCCATCTGCGGATCCTGGTGCCGGGGCCCGGCACCGACTGGGGCGTGGTCCATGTCCGCGACACGCTCGCCTCGCCCGACGACGCCCCGATCGAGGAGCTGATCCGCCCGGCGTACGCCATGGACGGGGGGACCCCGGTCTATGCGGCGCTCACCCAGATGCGGGAGACCGCCAACCAGCTCGTGCTGGTCACCGAGGACGGCGAGGTCGCCGGCGTCGTCACGATCACCGACGTGCTGCGCCGCCTCAACCCCCGACAGGGAGGGGCCTTGACCCCGGCATGACGCCCATGGGGTAGGGGTAGAGGCATGGCTTCACTCATTGGCCGCGAATGGCGGCTCCAGCGCCGTCCCGTCGGCGTTCCCGTGCCCGAGGACTTCTCCCTCACCGAGGTCGAGGTCCCCGGGCCGGGCCCCGGACAGCTCCTCGTACGCAACCGCTTCCTGTCGGTCGACCCCTACATGCGGGGGCGGATGTCGGACGCCAAGTCCTACGCCGCCCCCTACGGGCTGGACGAGCCCATGACGGGCGGCGCGATCGGCGAGGTGGTGGAGAGCGAGGCCGAGGGGTTCGCCCCCGGCGACCTCGTGCGGCACGGCCTCGGATGGCGCGAGTACGCCCTCCTGGAGTCCGGCGAGGCGTCCGTGCTCCGGCCCACCGAAGGCGTCCCGCTCAGCGCCTACCTGGGCGTCCTGGGGATGACCGGGCTCACCGCCTACGCGGGGCTGATGCGGGTCGCGGACTTTCGGCCCGGCGACCGGGTCTTCGTGTCCGGCGCGGCCGGGGCCGTCGGCAGCACCGTCGGCCAGATCGCGCGGCTCAAGGGCGCGGAACTCGTCGTCGGCTCGGCGGGCAGCCCGGAGAAGGTCGCCTGGCTGCGCGACGACCTGGGCTTCGACCGGGCCTTCGACTACAAGCGGGGCCGGGTCGACGAGCAACTCGCCAAGGCCGCGCCCGAAGGGATCGACGTCTACTTCGACAACGTCGGCGGCGACCACCTCGAGGCCGCGCTCGGCGCGCTCCGCCTCAAGGGCAGGATCGCGGTCTGCGGCATGATCTCCCGCTACAACGACACCGAACCCGCGCCGGGCCCGAACAACCTCGTCAGGCTGATCCAGACCCGCGGCAGGATCGAGGGATTCCTCGTCGGCGACCACGCCGACCTCGCCGGCGAGTTCCACCGCGACATGGGCCCGAAGGTCGCCTCCGGCGAACTCAAGCACCGCGAGACCTTCACCGACGGAATCGAAAGCGCCCTCGACGCCTTTCTCGGCGTCCTGGAAGGCGCCAACACCGGCAAGATGATCGTCCGCCTCGACCATTCCCGCTGAATTGGTGCAGAACTGATCGGCATATAAAAGCCTGGCACGAGAGCGTGCGGGATCGCGCCCTCCCGGACGGATCTGTCGCCGGGAGGGCGCGGAGGAAAGGAAGGGCGGCATGGTGCCGCCCTTCCCGCGTTCGGTCAGGGGTAGGAGACCGAGAGGACGGGCGTGCCGGCGGTCCGGTTCAGCAGGAACGTGTGGTTCAGCGTGTAGGGGCTCGGGCACAGGAACCCGCCCGAGGTCTTGCTGATGCTCGCGTTGATGAACCGCAGTTCGACGCCGCCGGAGACGTTGAAGAGGTGGCCGACGACGCTCCCCGCGTAGGTGCACGACGGGGTGGCGACGTTCACGCTCACGCCCAGGGTGACCTTGGCGGCGGACCCGGCCAGCGTGGCCGTGCTGAGGGGGCCGGACCAGGGCGACGGGATCGTGATGCCGGCGCAGCTGAAGTTGACCGTGCTCAGCGAGAGCGCGTTGGGCGAGATGCTGCCGGCGACCGTGGTCGGGCTGCACAGGGACGAGGTCAGCGAGGTGCCGCTGATGGCGCCGGAGGTGGGCGTGTTCCAGTCGGCGAGGGCGGGGGCCGCGAGGACGATGGAGGCGGCGCCGGCGGCACCGACGGTCGCGAGGGCACGCGAGAAGCGCATGGGGTGTCACTACTCCTGACAGGGTGGGGAGTGAGACCCATTTCCGCACATGTCGGGTGCGCGGCGGCGGGTCTCTTTTCATTGAAAGTAAAGAACCCGTGGAATGCCGTCAATTGGAAGAGTTGCATGGTGCGTGTCCGGAATGTGACACCCATCCAGAGTTTCGGGCCCGGCGCCTTATTAAGGTGCCGGATCCGAGGGGAAAGGGCGATTCCGCTTCGACGTCGGCGGTGAAGTCGGGGAACGGAGGGAGGGCGGGGCTCAGTCGCCCTGGAGGCGTTGCTCGCGCCACGGGTCGCCGTAGTCGTGGTAACCGTCCGTCTCCCAGAAGCCCGCGATGTGCCGGGTCGTCAGGCGGAGGCTCTTCAGCCACTTCGCGGACTTCCAGAAGTACAGGTGCGGGACGAGCAGCCGGGCCGGGCCGCCGTGCTCGGGTTCGAGCGGTTCGCCTCCGTAGGCGTGGACGAGCCAGGCCTTGCCGCCGGTGAGGTCGGCCAGGGGGAGGTTGGTGCTGTAACCGCCGTAGGAGTAGGCGAGCGCGTAGTCCGCCTCGGTCTCGATCCCGTCGAGGAGGACGTCGAGGGAGACGCCGCGCCACCGGGTGTCGAACTTCGACCAGCGGGTGACGCAGTGGATGTCGGCGCGCACGTCCTCCTGCGGCAGCGCCAGCATCTCCGCCCAGGTCCAGACCCGCTCCGCGCCCGTCTCGGTCTCGATCGTGAACCGCCAGCGCGCCTCGGTGACCGTGGGGGTGGGCCCCGCGGACAGGACGGGGAAGCCCGTGGTGAGGTACTGGCCGGGCGGCAGCCGGGGGCCGGACGGGGTTCTGGGCCGTCCGTGGAATCCCGGCGAGAGTTCGTTCATGAGCCGATTCTCCCGCGTTCCGCCCGAGGTGGCGCGGCGGGTCAGATGGTGAGCGCGCGGGTGGCGAGCAGGACCACGCCGACGGCGGCGCCCGCGAGGATCAGGAGGAAGAGCGCGGCCTCCGGGGCGCTGAAGACGCGTCTGCCCTGCTCGCGGCGGGTGAGCGCGAACAGGATCGTGCCCGGCGCGTAGATGATGCAGGAGAGCAGGAGGAAGTCCAGGCCCGCCGCCCAGATGAGGAACGCCGTGTAGAGGACGGCGAGGCCCGCGATCAGCAGGTGCCTGGTCCGTGGCGCCGGGTCGTCACGGTAGGTCTCCCGGGTCACGGCGAGCTTGAGAGAGTAGGCGGCGGCCAGGAGGTAGGGCACGAGCGACAGCGAGCTGCACAGCTTGAGGGTGAACGTGAACGCGTCGTCGGAGAACAGGGTCGTGAGGAGGACGACGGTGGTCAGCGCGCTGGACAGGACGATCGCCGCCACCGGGGCCTCGGCGGCGTTCTGCCGCGACAGGAACGTCGGCATGTCGCGGTCGGCGGCGGCGACGAACAGCACCTCGGCGGCCATGAGCGTCCAGGCGAGGTAGGCGCCGAGGACGGAGATGATGAGCCCGACGCTGATGAACGCCGACCCCCACGACCCGGCCGCCGCGCTCAGCACCCCGCCCATCGACGGCTGCCGCAGGTCGGCCAGCTCGCCGCGCGGCAGGATCCCATAAGACAGCAGCGTCACCGAGGCGAAGAGCGCGAGCACGCTGAGGAATCCGAGCACGGTCGCCCGTCCGACGTCCCGGCGGCGCCGCGAGTACCGCGAGTAGACGCTCGCGCCCTCGATGCCGAGGAACACGAACACGGTCACCAGCATCGTGTCGCGGACCTGCGCGACCAGCCCCGGCGAACCCGGGCCGCCCCACAGGTTCCCGGAGAAGACCCCCGCGTCCAGGGAGACCAGGACGACCACGACGAACACGAGGATCGGCACGAGCTTGGCCCAGGTGACGATCTTGTTGATCGCCGCGGCCTGCTGGACGCCGCGCAGGATCAGCCAGGCGAACGCCCATACGCCGACCGCCGAGATGACGACCGCGAGCAGCGTGTCGCCCTCCCCGAGGCCGGGGAACAGCTGCCCGAGCGTCGACTTGATGAGCACCCAGTAGGTGACGTTCCCGACGCACGCGCTCGCCCAGTACCCGAAGGCCGAGAGGAACCCGGGCCACTCGCCGAATCCGGCCTTCGCGTAGGCGTACACGCCCGCGTTCAGGTCGGGTCGCCGCACCGCGAGGATCTGGAACACGAACGCGAGCATGAGCATGCCCGCGCCCGCGATGGCCCAGGCGATGACCGCCCCGACGACCCCCGTCGCCTGCCCGAAGTTGCCGGGCAGCGAGAACACGCCCGCGCCGACCATCGAGCCGATGACCATGGCCGTCAGCGCGGGCAGCGCCATCGTGCGCTCGTGCTCCGCCGCCACGGCACCTCCCGTCCCGTCTACGGGGGCCTTTCCCGTGGCGGGGGAGGACACGCCGGGTTTGCCCCGAGCCGCCGCGATCATGGCCGGGCCATGACGCCCGGGGAGCGGACCCGTCAGGCGGCGCGGTCGGCTTTGAGGCGGGCGGCGAGGGCGGGGATGCCCCAGGCGCGCTCCTGCGCCCGGGTGGCGCGGTGCAGCTTGTTGACGAGCTGGTACGGGTCGCGTTTCAGGTCGTAGTACTCGCGGAAGAGCACCTTGCCGGTGCCGACCTCGTCTCCCGCGGCGTCGGTGCGCAGGGCGTAGTACTCGGTGTACTGCCCGGTCCTGCTCACGTGGGCGGCCCAGGAGTTCGGCGGCCGGTCGTCGCCGCCCTGCCGCCAGAACTCGATGAGCAGGTGGTCGCGCGAGGCCCGGCCGAGGAGCGAGTGGCCGTCCTGCGGAGTGGTCGGCTCGATCCCCGCGGCGTCCAGGACGGTCGCGGAGATGTCGATGTTGGCGACGAGCCTGCCGTCCTTGGTGCCGGAGGCGAGGCCGCCGGCGGGCCACGACAGGAGGAAGGGGACCTCGTAAGCGGGGCGGTAGGGCACCGACTTCCTCGTCCAGCCGTGGTCGGCCCACAGGTAGCCGTTGTCGCCGATGAAGATGACGAGGGTGTTGTCGAGCTGCCCGGTGGCCTTGAGCTCGTCGTGGAGCGCCCCGACGGCGTCGTCCACGGACCGGAGGGTGCGCAGCTGGCCGCGGCGGATGGTCCGGCCCCGGGACAGCGACGCGTGCGCCTCCCGGAGGTAAGGAGGCTTGTCGCTCTTGTCCTTCTCCGTGACGGACGGGCGGCCCGCCCACCCCGGCACCTTGAGGTCCTCGTACTTCTCCTCTGGGGTGAAGGGGGCGTGCGCGCCGTAAGGGGCGACGTAGGCGAACCAGGGCCGAGGGTCCGTCGCGCCCTTCCGGATGAAGGCGCGCGCGAAGTCGCGGATCCGGTGCGTGGTGTACCCGGGCAGCTCGGCGATCTTCCCGTTGCGGTTGAACCTGCCGTTGACGTAGCCGACCGGGCTGAGCAGGGCGTAGTCCTCGAAGTGCTCGGGCGGCATGGCTATGCGCCACTCGTTGAGGTACTTGCCGAACATGCCGTTGCGGTATCCGGCGTCGGCGAGATGGCGCTGGAAGGTGGTGCTCTGGTCGAGGTTCAGCTTGTGGAAGTTGTCGCGGACCCCGTGGTTATGGGCGTAGCGGCCGGAGAAGATGGAGGCTCTGGACGGCGCGCACAGCGGGGTCGTCGCGTGCCCGCGGGTGAACTCCACCCCGCTGCCGCCGAGCCACTTCCGCGTCTTGCGCAGCGCCCAGGCCAGCTGCTTGGGCTGGTCGTCGGTGACGATCACCAGGATGTTCGGCCGCGCGCCCGCCCGCCGCACCGGTGGGGCCCCGGCCGCCGCGCCCGCCGTCCCCGCCGCGGCGATCGCGGCCGCCGCTCCGGCCAGGAACCCGCGCCTCGCCAGGCTTCCTTCCGCACCCAAGCGGCACCCCTCTCCGTCGCGGCACGGGATCTCGGCCCGGGCCGTCAGGGCCTAAAGCATACTTTTCCGATAGGAAAGGAACAAGAGTCGCCCGGGAATCTCGGGAATCGGTCGAACTTATCCAGATCGTCGGGCATCCCAAGATCACATGATGAGACTTCAGTGGCCGGTGTGCGCGGTGGTGCTGGCGTTGTCGGCGGGGTGCAGCACGGCCGGCCCTTCGGAGGAGAGCCCGGGGAGCCCGGAGACCGCGGCGGCGACGCAGGCCCCGCAGTCCGCGCAGGTCGCCGACCCGGCCAAGGTGCTCGCCCAGGCCACCTTCGACGGGCCCCGCGGGAAGTTCGAGCTCGGCGTCGTGAGCCTCACCGCGCGCGGGAGGCTCGCCGACCTCACGCTGACGATGACGCCGCACTACCCGGGCTTCGCCGAGAAGTCCGTGCTGGCCGTCGGCTACTTCACCGGCGTCTACCCGGAGGTCACCCTGGTCGACCCGGTGAACCTCAAGCGGTACCTGGTGGTCAAGGACTCCGCGGGCGCCATGCTCGGCGCGGGCAACGAGGCGTACAACATCGACCGGCCGAACACGCTGAGCTACACGTTCGCCGCCCCGCCCGGGGACGTCGGGACCCTCGACGTGTACTTCGCGAGCTTCCCGCCGTTCCGCGGCGTCCCGGTCACCCGATGAGGCGTACCGTCGCCGCGGCCCTGTGCCTGCTGCTCCTGCCCGGCGCGGCGGTCGCCGCCGAGCCGGACGTGCCGAATCCGGAGTCCTCGATCACGACGCTGACCCCGGAAGCGCTCGATCTGCTCCTTGAGGAGTCGGTGATCCCGCTGGAGCACGAGGAGCAGCGCGGTGCCGCCACCACCGTCCGCATCAGCTCGGACGTGCTGTTCGAGTTCGACTCGGCCACGCTGACCCCCGAGGCGGCCGCCCACCTCGCCCGGATCGCCGCCCGGCTGACGGGCGGGCGGACCGAGATCGCCGGCTTCACCGACTCCCTCGGCGCCCCCGCCTACAACCGGAAGCTGTCCCGGCAGCGCGCTGAGGCCGTCAAGGCCGAACTCGCCGGGCTCGGCGTCGAGAACCTCACGGCGCGGGGCCGCGGTGAAGCCGACCCCGTGGCGCCCAACCAGATCGGCGGCCGGGACAACCCGAGCGGCCGCGCCGAGAACCGCCGCGTGGAGATCACCTTCACCCCCTGAGGCCCCGGACCTAGACGGTGGTGAAGGACTCCAGCCGGGAGGCGGCGTCCAGCCACGGGGTCTCGGGGGTCGAGGGGAAGTAGCGCGCCAGCGGCTGGGTCTCGGCGATGAGGGCGCGGAGCGACGGCAGATCGGGGATCAGGCCGAGCGCGCGCGCCTGCATGCCGATGTTGCCGAGCGCCGTGGCCTCGGCCGGACCGGCGATGACGGGCAGGCCCGTGGCGTCCGCGGTGAGCTGGCAGAGCAGTGCGTTGCGCGAACCGCCGCCGACCAGGTGGACCGCGTCGATCCGGCGGCCCGACAGCGCGGCCGCCTCGCGCAGCACGGCGCGGTGCGCGAGGGCGAGGCTGTCCATGATGCAGCGGACGGTCTCGGCCCGGGTGCCGGGCACCGCCTGGCCCGTCCGCGAGCAGTACGCGGCGATCCGGGAGGGCATGTCGCCGGGCTGCATGAACGACGGGTCGTTGGGGTCGACGACGCTGCGCGGGCCGGGCACCTCGGCGGCGGCCGCCAGCAGGGCGGGCAGCTCGGACGACGGCATGCCCCACACCCGCATGGACTCCGAGACCAGCCACATGCCCATGACGTTGCGCAGGTACCGGACGGTCCCGTCGACGCCCGCCTCGTTGGTGAAGTTCGCCGTGCGGCTCGCCTCGGTGCGGATCGGCGCGGGCAGCTCCACCCCGGCCAGGGACCAGGTGCCGCAGGAGATGTAGGCGAAGTTCGCGTCGGTCGCGGGCACCGCCGCGACCGCGGAGGCGGTGTCGTGGGAGGCGACGGCCGTCAGCGGCACCCCGGGCAGCCCGGTGGCGGCCTTCAGGAGCCCGGAGGGGCTCCCCGGCTGCCTCAGCTCCGGCAGGAGGCCCGCGGGGATCCCGAGGGCCCCGACGACCTCGGCCGACCACGCGCCCGTGCTCGCGTCGTACAGGCCCGTCGTGGACGCATTGGTGGCCTCCGCCCCGCGCTCGCCGGTCAGCCAGTAGGCGAGGAGGTCCGGGATGAGCAGCATGGTCTCGGCCCGGTCCAGCAGGCGCTCGGCGGCGAGCTGGTACAGCGTGTTGAACGGCAGGAACTGGAGGCCGTTGACCGCGTACAGGCGCTCGGGCGAGATCTTGGCGTGGACGTCGTCGATGACCGCCTCGGTCCGGTCGTCCCGGTAGTGCACGGGGTTGCCGAGCAGCGCCCCGGAGGCGTCGAGCAGCCCGTAGTCGACGGCCCAGCTGTCGATGCCGACGGAGGAGATGCCGGTCCCGGCCTGCGCGAGCCCGTCGAGGACGTCCCGGTAGAGCCCGAGGATGTCCCAGTGGAGCGTTCCGGAGACCTCGACGGGCCGGTTCGGGAACCGGTGGACCTCGGTCAGATCGAGCAGGCCGTCACCGACCCGCGCGGTGATGACGCGCCCACTGGTCGCGCCAAGATCCACGGCGGCGATGCGTGCGGTCATACGAGGAAAACCTCCAGGGTGCGGGGGCCGTGGACGCCCTCCACGCGCGACAGTTCGATGTCGCTGGTCGCGGAGGGGCCCGAGATGAAGGTGAGCGGCCGGGTGATGTCCAGCCGGCCGAGTCCGTCGGGGAGGTCGGCGGCGACCTGGTCGGCCCGCACGACGACGAGGTGGTGGTCGGGCACGAGGGTGAGCGCCCGCCGCCCTTGCGCGGCGCCGTGGTCCAGCACGATCGTGCCGGTCTCGGCGATGCCGACGGCGCAGCCGGTGATGGTGCCGGAGACCCGTTCCAGGTCGGCGTCCGGGCCGAGGCGCCGGGACGGCTCGATCGAGCCGGTCCAGGCGGCCGGGACGCCCTCGGGCACCACGTACGCGCCGAGCCGCAACGCCGCGGCGAGGGCTCCCGGCAGCTCGGCCTCGGTCACCCGGTGCACGATCGCTCGGTAGTGCGCGACCCGCTCGGCGAACAGCTCGACGAGCCCGTCGCCGTGGTGCCGTTCCAGGTAGCCCCGGTGCAGCAGCAGGTACTCGGCGTCCGGGTCGCCCTCGGGCGCGCCGAGGCGGCCGAGGATGGCGTCGCGCGCGCTCATGAGGCGTCCTTCCGGTCTGCGGAGTCGCCATGGGTGCGCTTCCACCAGGCGCGGAACGACTCCTTGGGGATGGGCGGCAGGTCGCGGGTGTCGGCCCACGCGCGCGGGAAGCGCAGGTGCGGCGCGAGCGACCGGGCCCTGCCCGCGAGGGTCTGGCCGAGCGCGAGCCGGGCGGGGGAGCGCAGCCCCCACGCCGCCACCTTCATGACGGTCTTCTCCGGAAGCTTCTTGGCCGCTTTCGCCCGCAGGTGCACCAGCACCTCGGGGATGTCGATGGCGACCGGGCACACCTCGTAGCAGGCGCCGCACAGCGACGACGCGAACGGCAGCGAGGCGTCGACCTTCGAGCCGATGCCCCGGATCTGCGGCGAAAGGATCGCGCCGATCGGGCCCGGGTAGGGCGAGCCGTAGGCGTGGCCGCCCGCGCGCGCGTAGACCGGGCAGACGTTCAGGCAGGCCGAGCAGCGGATGCAGCGCAGCGCCTGGCGGCCGACCTCCTCGTCGCGGACGTCGGTGCGCCCGTTGTCCAGCAGGACGAGGTGGAAGTTCTGCGGCCCGTCGCCGGGCGTGACACCCGTCCACGCCGACGTGTAGGGGTTCATCCGCTCCGCCGTCGAGGAGCGCGGCAGGAGCTGGAGGAACACCTCGAGGTCCCGGGCGCTCGGCAGCAGCTTCTCGATGCCCATGACGGTGATCAGCGTCTCCGGCAAAGTCAGGCACATCCGCCCGTTGCCCTCGGACTCCACCACGAGGATGGTCCCGGTGTCGGCGATCGCGAAGTTCGCCCCCGAGACGGCGACCTTCGCCGACAGGAACTTCGCGCGCAGGTGGCGGCGGGCCGCCTCGGCGAGGTCGGCGGGCTCGTCGGTCAGGCCCTCGGGCGCCGACGGCATCCGGTGGCTGAACAGGTCACGGATCTCGGCCCGGTTCTTGTGGATCGCCGGGACGAGGATGTGCGACGGCCGGTCGTCGGCGAGCTGCACGATGAGTTCGGCGAGGTCGGTCTCCAGCGCGGTGATGCCGTGCTCGGCCAGCGCCTCGTTGAGCCCGATCTCCTGCGTGGCCATCGACTTGACCTTGACGACCTCGGTCTCGCCGGTCTCCTTGATGAGCCGCGCGACGATCGCGTTGGCCTCCTCGGCGTCGCGCGCCCAGTGCACCACGCCCCCGGCCTCGGTGACCTTCCCCTCCAGCATCCGGAGGTAGTGGCCGAGGTACTCCAGGGTGTGGTCCTTGATGCGCTTGCCCGCGTCGCGCAGCTCGGCCCAGTCGTCCAGTTCGGCGACGGCGGCGGCGCGGCGCTCGCGGATCGTGCCGGTGGCGTGCGCGAGGTTGCGGCGCAGCCTGGTGTCGGCGACCGCCTCGTGGGCGGCCTTGGGGAACGCGGGCATCCCGACGTAGGTCGGCATCCGTGACGCGGTGGCGTCCTTGGCGATGTCGCTCATCGGTCGCTCGCAAGGATCTCGGCGAGGTGCATGACCCGCACCCCGCTGCGCTGCCGGGACAGGGTGCCGCCGATGTGCATCAGGCACGAGTTGTCGACGGCGCACAGCACCTCGGCGCGGGTCTGCTTCACGGCGGCGGTCTTGTCGGCGCACATCGCGGCCGACACGTCCGCGTTCTTCAGCGCGAAGGTGCCGCCGAAGCCGCAGCACTCGGTCGCGTCGGGCAGGTCCACCAGGTCGATGCCCCGCACCTCGCGCAGGAGCTGGAGGGGCTTGTCGCCGAGCTTCAGCATGCGCAGGCCGTGGCAGGTCGGATGGTAGGTGACCCGGTGCGGGAAGACGGCGCCGACGTCGGTGACGCCCAGGACGTCGACGAGCAGTTCCGCGAGCTCGTGGACGCGGGGCGTCAGCGCGAAGGCGCGCTCGGCGAGGCGGTGGTCGCCTTGCCGGGCCGCGGTCTTGCCGTGCCAGTCGCGCACCATGGCCGCGCACGAGCCGGACGGCGCGACGATCGCGTCGTACTCCTCGAACGTGTCGGTGAACGATCTGACGAGCGGCAGCGCCTGCTCGGGGTAGCCGGTGTTGAGGTGCATCTGCCCGCAGCAGGTCTGCGCCTCGGGGAAGACCACCTCGTGGCCGAGCCGCTCCAGGATCCGGACCACGGCCTTGCCGGTTCCGGGGAAGAGCGTGTCGTTCACGCAGGTGGCGAATAGGGCGATCTTCACGGTCTTGTCGACTCCCGCACGACGAGCTCGGGTTGGAAGAGGATCTGCTGGTGCGCGTGCCCCTCGGGGTCGTCGCACTCGTCCAGCAGCAGTTCGGCGGCGATCCTGCCGAGTCGGTAGGTCGGCTGGCGCACCGAGCTGAGCTGGACCGAGGACGCCGTGGCGTACTCGATGTCGTCGTACCCGATGACGAGCACGCGCTCGGGCACGCGGACGCCCTGCCGGAGCAAAGTTCGCAGGACGCCCATGGCCAGCAGGTCGTTGGCGCAGAAGATGGCGTCGGGCAGCTCGGCCAGCAGGTGGTCCGCGGCCTCCTGCCCGGACGCCGGGGTCATGTCCGCGACGGTCACGTCCCGGATCGAGCCGTGCCCGGCGAGCTCCACGGCCTTCTGGGCGCCGGAGCGCCGGTCGGCGCACTGCCTCAGGGACATCGGCCCCGAGACGTAGGCGATGTCGCGGGCGCCGGTCTCCAGCAGGTGGGTGACGGCCATCTGGCCGCC
Organism: Actinocorallia herbida; assembly: GCF_003751225.1. Lineage (NCBI taxonomy): Bacteria > Bacillati > Actinomycetota > Actinomycetes > Streptosporangiales > Thermomonosporaceae > Actinocorallia > Actinocorallia herbida. Next base: position 4,372,262 of record NZ_RJKE01000001.1, on the reverse strand, counting down.
CGCCACGTCGTCGACGGTGACCGAGCACTGCTGCGGCCGGGTGGCGGCGTGGTCGAGCATGACGGCGGCGATGTGCCGTTCGTAGAGCAGGTCGAGCCGGTCGGGGCCGCCGCTGTCGACGGGGGTGACCAGCACGCCCCGCACGCCCTGCTCGGCGAGCATCCGCAGGTTGCGGTGCTCGCGGTCGGGCGAGGTGGCGGAGCTGCACAGGATGACGGCGTGGCCCCGCTCGCTCATCAGGTCCTCGACGCCGCGCGCGAGGCTGGTGAAGAACGGGTTGGCGAGGTCGTGGACCATCAGCCCGATCAGGCGGCCCTGGCCCGCGCGGAGGCTGGAGGCCGATCCGTTGCGGACGAAACCGAGCGCCCGGATGGCCTCTTCGACCCGTTCCCGGGTGGCCGTGGCGACCCTTTCGGGCCGGTTGAGCACGTTGGAGACGGTTCCGGGGGAGACGCCGGCGGCCTTCGCGACCTGCTTGATGCCGACGGTCCCCGGGCCGGGCGGTGACGTCGCCATGGGGCTCCTCGTAGATCGGGGGGTTCGTGGGCAGAAAGCATCACATACTTTGAGACCATCTTTAAAACGTGTCAAGTACGTAAATTTGCCGTGACGTGGGACTTGACGGGCTGGTCACCTCGGATCTACGTTCATCCACCAACACAGCATTAAAACGATTTTCGTCAGAAGGAACCCGCTATGAGATCAGGAGGCCGCGAGTGAGCGAACAGTCACCCGTGCTGGCGCTGGTCGACGTGAGCAAGTCGTTCGGCGCCGTGCGCGCTCTCAAGGGCGTGCGCCTTGAGCTGTATGCGGGCGAGGTCCATGCTCTTGCCGGTGAGAACGGCGCCGGCAAGTCGACCCTGGTGAAGACCTTCGCGGGCGTGCACCGCCCCGATTCCGGCCGCATCCTCCTGGGCGGCGAGCCGGTGGTCTTCAACAGCCCCGCCGACGCCCAGCGCGCCGGCGTCGCGGTCATCTACCAGGAGCCCACCCTGTTCCCCGACCTCTCGGTCGCGGAGAACATCTTCATGGGCCGCCAGCCCCGCTCCGCGCTCGGCCGGATCGACCGCAAGACCATGCACGCCAAGGCCGCGGAGCTGTTCCGCCGCCTGGGCGTGGCGCTCGACCCGCGCCGCCCCGCCAAGGGCCTGTCGATCGCCGACCAGCAGGTCGTGGAGATCGCCAAGGCCATCTCGCGGGACGCCAGGGTCCTGATCATGGACGAGCCGACCGCGGCCCTCACCGGCCAGGAGACCGCTCGGCTCTTCAACGTCGTCGCGGCGCTGAAGGCCCAGGGCTGCGCCCTGCTGTTCATCTCGCACCGGCTCGAGGAGATCTTCGCGATCTGCCAGCGGGTCACCACCCTGCGGGACGGCGCCTGGATCGCCAGCGAGCGGATCGAGGAGCTGGACGAGGACAAGCTGGTCAACCGCATGGTCGGCCGCGACCTCGACGAGCTCTACCCCAAGCAGGACGTCGTCCCGGGCGAGGTCGCCCTGAAGGTCTCCCGGCTCACCCGCGAGGGCACCTTCACCGACGTCTCCTTCGACGTCCGCCGCGGCGAGATCGTCGCCCTGGCCGGACTCGTCGGCGCGGGACGGACCGAGGTCGCCCGCGCGATCTTCGGCATCGACCGCTGGGATGCCGGGAGCGTCGAGGTCGCCGGCAGCCCGCTCAAGAACTCCAGCCCGACCGGGGCGATGGCCGCAGGCGTGGCGCTGGTCCCCGAGGACCGCCGCCAGCAGGGCCTGGTCATGGAGATGTCCATCGAGCGCAACCTCGGCCTCACCCGGCTGAAGGCGCTCAGCAAGGGCCCGTTCATCTCCCGCGCCGCCGAGCACGCGAACGCCGCGGACTGGGCGGTGCGCCTCCAGCTCAAGTACGGCAAGGCCACCGACCACGTCGGCGTCCTGTCCGGAGGCAACCAGCAGAAGGTCGTCCTGGCCAAGTGGCTGGCGACCGACCCGTCGGTCCTGATCGTCGACGAGCCCACCCGCGGCATCGACGTCGGCACCAAGGCCGAGGTGCACCGGCTCCTGTCGGAGCTCGCCGCCCAGGGCCTGGCCGTCCTCATGATCTCCTCGGACCTGCCCGAGGTCATCGGCATGGCCGACCGAGTCCTCGTCATGCACGAGGGCCGGATCACCGCCGAGATCCCGCGTGCCGAGGCGACCGAGGAGTCCATCATGTCGGCCGCCACCGGCCGCCCCGGCAAGGAGGCCGCATGACCGCCGTGACCGCTTCCCCGACGGCGACGCCGCCCACACCGCCCGCCCCGATCCAGGACAAGGACGGCCTGCTCGACAAGGTGCTGCGCGCCCGCGAGCTGACCATCGCCGCCGCCCTGATCCTCCTGGTCGTGGCGACGACCATCGCCAACCCGCGGTTCCTGTCGGCCCAGGGCGTCGAGGACATCTTCCTCAACGCCTCGATCCTGACGCTCCTCGCGGTCGGCCAGACCCTCGTGGTCGTCACCCGGAACATCGACCTGTCCGTCGGCTCCGTCGTCGGCCTGGTCGCGTTCGTCACCGGCAAGCTCGTCACCGACGGGCACTCGATCGCCTTCGCCGTCATCGTCGGCCTGGTGATCGGCGTCGTCTGCGGCCTCGTCAACGGCCTGCTCGTCAGCTTCTGCCGGGTCCCGGCCCTCGTGGTCACCCTCGGCATGCTGTACGTGATCAAGGGCATCGACTACTACATCGCCGAAGGCCAGCAGATCAACGCGGCCAATGTCCCGCAGGGCCTGCTGGACCTGGGCAGCGGCGGCTTCCTCGGGGTGCCCTACCTGCCGGTCATCGCCGTCGCGATCATGTTCATCGTCGGCTACTACCTGCGGGCCTACCCGTCGGGCCGCGAGTTCTACGCGATCGGCTCCAACCCCGAGGCCGCGCGCCTCGCGGGCGTCCCGATCAGCAAGCGCGTCCTCACCGCCTACGTGGTGAACGGGCTCCTCGCCGGTGTCGCGGGCGTGCTGTGGCTGTCCCGCTTCGGCACCGTCGTCGCGGACAACGCCGCGGGCTGGGAGCTGACGGTCGTCAGCGCGGTCGTCGTCGGCGGTGTCGCCATCGTCGGCGGCGTCGGCACGGTCTACGGCGCGGCGCTGGGCGCGCTGCTGCTCACCACGATCGGCAGCGTCCTCGTGGTGCTGAAGGTCAACTCGTTCTGGCAGGACGCCCTCACCGGCCTCCTGCTGCTGCTGGCGATCAGCGCGGACCGGCTGGTCTCGCTGCGCGTCGCCCGTACCCTGCGCAAGAGGAGTGCCGCACGCCATGGCTCCTGACCTCATCGCCCGCCGCGCTCCCGCGCTGGGCAAGATCCTCCGCTGGGACGTCCTCGTCGGCGTCATGCTCGTCGCGGTCTTCGGCGCGGGGCTGGGCACCAACGAGAACTTCGGGAACTCCGACAACATCGCGTTCGCGCTGAGCGACCTCGCCGAGATCGCCCTCATCGCGCTGCCGATGACCCTGCTCGTCGTCTGTGGCGAGGTCGACCTGTCGGTCGCCTCCGTCCTCGGCCTGTCGAGCGCGCTCACCGGATACCTCTGGAACGCGGGCTGGACGTTCGAGACGATCGTCCCGTTCGTCCTGGTGGTCGGCGCGATCTGCGGCCTCGTCAACGGACTGCTCGTGACGAAGCTCGGACTCCCGTCCCTGGCCGTCACCATCGGCACGATGACCCTCTACCGGGGCCTCGCCTACGTCGTCCTCGGCACCGAGGCCGTCTCGGAGTTCCCCCAGGTGTACTCCGAGTGGGCCACCGAGACCGTCCCGGGCACCGCGATCCCCTACTCGGTCGCGCTGTTCATCGTCCTGGCGATCATCACCGGCCTGCTGCTGCACGCCACCGGCCTCGGCCGCAGCCTGTTCGCCATCGGCAACTCCGAGGACGCCGCGTTCTTCGCCGGCATCCGGGTGAAGCGGATCAAGCTGATCCTCTTCGTCGTCACCGGCTTCGTCGCGGCCTTCGCGGGCATCGTCTTCACCCTGCGCTACGGCAGCGCCCGGGCCGACAACGGTGCGGGCCTGGAGATGAGCGTCATCGCCGCGGTCCTCCTGGGCGGCGTCGACTTCGACGGCGGCAAGGGCACCCTCGGCGGCGTCATCGCCGGCGTCCTGCTCATCGGCGTGCTGCGCAACCTCCTCATGCTCGACGACGTCTCGACCGAGGTCCAGGCGATCGTCACCGGCCTGCTGCTGGTGATCTCGGTCCTCGCGCCCCGCCTCGCGGTCCTGTACCGCGAAGGCAGATCGCGAAGGCGCGCGGTCGCCGAGGCCTCCGCATCGGGCTGACACGGCCCCGAGAACCTTCCCTCCCCGAGAACCACACGGTTCCCTCCACCCCTTCCACCCTGGAAAGGCCACTGAAAGTGATCACTCCCCTCCGCGGCGTGCGCACCACGCTGTCGATCGCGACCGCCGGCTTCCTGGCGCTGAGCCTGGTCGCCTGTGGTGGCGGCACGACGAAGGACTCGGCGAGCAACGACGCCGGATCCAACAGCGGCACGACCGCGACCGCCGACCCCAACGCCCCGATCAAGGACGGCCTGAAGCTCGCCTTCCTGCCGAAGCAGATCAACAACCCGTACGAGACGATCGTCGACCACGCGGGCATCGAGGCGGCCAAGGAGTTCAAGGGCGAGGCCAAGGAGGTCGGCCCGTCCGACGCCTCCGCGTCCTCCCAGGTCTCCTACGTCAACACCCTCGTCCAGCAGGGCCACGACGCGATCCTGATCGCGGCCAACGACGCCAACGCCGTCTGCGGCCCGCTCAAGTCCGCGCGTGACAAGGGCGTCAAGGTCGTGGCCTACGACTCCGACACCAACCCGGACTGCCGCGACATCTTCATCAACCAGGCGAGCTCCGAGGCCATCGGCCGCAGCCAGGTCCAGCTCCTGTCCGAGCAGATCGGCGGCGAGGGTGAGATCGCGATCCTGTCGGCGACGGCGAACGCGACGAACCAGAACACCTGGATCGAGTTCATGCAGGACGAGCTCAAGAAGCCCGAGTACGCGAAGATCAAGCTCGTCAAGATCGCCTACGGTGACGACGACGACCAGAAGTCCTTCCAGCAGACCCAGGGCCTGCTCCAGGCGTACCCGAACCTGAAGGGCATCATCTCGCCCACCACGGTCGGCATCTCCGCCGCCGCGCGCTACATCTCCTCCTCGGAGTACAAGGGCAAGGTCGTCCTGACCGGCCTCGGCACCCCGAACCAGATGCGCAAGTACGTCAAGGACGGCACCGTCGCGTCCTTCGCCCTCTGGAACCCGAACGACCTGGGCTACCTGGCCTCCTACGCCGCCGCTGCCCTGGCCTCCGGCCAGATCACCGGTGCCGAGGGCGAGGTCCTGAAGGCCGGCAAGCTCGGCGAGCGCACGATCGGCGCCAACGGGGAGATCATCCTCGGCGACCCGTTCACGTTCGACAAGAGCAACATCGACCAGTTCGACTTCTGATCCGTGCGCGGGCCCTCCTCCGGGAGGGCCCGCCCCCTCTGGCAGTGCAGAAAGGCCTGACGAAGATGCGACGTGTGTGCTTCCTGCTGAAGGTGCGCAAGGACCGTATGGCGGAGTACAAGGAGCGGCACGCCGCGGTCTGGCCCGAGATGCAGGCCGCGCTCCGCGACACCGGCTGGCACAACTACTCCCTCTTCCTCCGGGAGGACGACGGCCTGCTCGTCGGCTACCTGGAGACCGACGACTTCGACAAGGCCCTGACCGGCATGGACGCCACCGCGGTGAACGCCCGCTGGCAGGCCGAGATGGCCGAGTTCTTCGAGGACCTCGACGGCGCGGCGCCCGACACCGGGATGCTGCCGCTCACCGAGGTGTTCCACCTGGCATAACGCCCCTTTGTGACCGAGCTTCGACGACTACCCGCACCACCTGTGATTTTCGGGGATGGAAAATGACTGACATCAGCGCCGGGCTGGACCGCCTGGCCATCGAGACGCCTTCGTGGGCCTACGGCAACTCCGGCACCCGCTTCAAGGTGTTCGCGCAGGCGGGCGTCCCGCGCGACCCGTTCGAGAAGATCGCCGACGCGGCCCAGGTGCACGCCTACACCGGCGCCGCCCCGACCGTCGCGCTGCACATCCCCTGGGACAAGGTCGACGACTACGCCGCGCTCGCCGCCTACGCCAAGGACCAGGGCGTCGAGCTGGGGACGATCAACGCCAACGTCTTCCAGGACGACGACTACATGCTCGGCTCGGTCACCCACCCCGACCCCCGGGTCCGGCGCAAGGCGACCGACCACCTGCTCGAGTGCGTCGACGTCATGGACGCCACCGGGTCGCGCGACCTCAAGCTGTGGTTCTCCGACGGCACGAACTACCCGGGCCAGGACGACATCCGCGCCCGCCAGGACCGCCTCGCCGAGGCCCTCGCCGAGGTCTACGCCAGGATCGGCGACGACCAGCGCCTCCAGCTCGAGTACAAGTTCTTCGAGCCCGCGTTCTACACCACCGACGTGCCCGACTGGGGCACCTCGCTGCTGCACTGCCTCGCGCTCGGCCCGAAGGCCGTGGTCTGCGTCGACACCGGCCACCACGCGCCCGGCACGAACATCGAGTTCATCGTCGCCCAGCTGCTGCGCGTCGGCCGCCTCGGCGCCTTCGACTTCAACTCCCGGTTCTACGCCGACGACGACCTGATGGTCGGCGCCGCGGACCCGTTCCAGCTCTTCCGGATCATGCACGAGGTGATCCGCGGGGGCGGCCTCGACGCCGACTCCGAAGTGGCCTTCATGCTCGACCAGTGCCACAACATCGAGCCTAAGGTCCAGGGCCAGATGCGCTCTGTCATGAACGTCCAGGAGGCCACCGCCAAGGCCCTCCTGATCGACACCGCGGCCCTCAAGGCCGCGCAGAACTCCGGCGACGTGCTGGGCGCGAACGGCGTCCTCATGGACGCCTACAACACCGATGTCCGTCCGCTGCTCGCCGAGTGGCGCGAGGCCAAGGGCCTGGCGGGCGACCCGATCGCCGCCTACAAGGCGTCCGGGTACCTCGAGAAGATCTCCGCCGAGCGTGTCGGCGGCAACCAGGCCGGCTGGGGGGCTTGATCAGATGAGCGACGCTGTGAACACCGTGGTGCAGGACCTGCTGAACCGCTGTCACGAGCTCGGCGCCGACCCGCGCAACACCAACTACGCGGGGGGGAACGCCTCCGCCAAGGGCGTCGAGACCGACCCGGTCACCGGCGAGCCCGTCGACCTCATGTGGGTCAAGGGCTCCGGCGGCGACCTGGGCACCCTCAAGGCGGCCGGCCTCGCCGTGCTCCGCCTCGACCGGCTGCGCGCCCTCGTGGACGTGTACCCGGGCGTGGAGCGCGAGGACGAGATGGTCGCCGCGTTCGACTTCTGCGCGCACGGCAAGGGCGGCGCGGCGCCGTCCATCGACACGGCCATGCACGGCCTCGTCGAGGCCGCGCACGTGGACCACCTCCACCCGGACAGCGGCATCGCCATCGCGACCGCTGCCGACGGTGAGGAACTGACCCGGAGGATCTTCGGGGACAAGGTGGCGTGGGTGCCGTGGCGGCGCCCGGGATTCCAGTTGGGGCTGGACATCGCGGCGATCAAGGCGGAGAACCCGCAGGCGATCGGCGTGATCCTGGGCGGCCACGGCATCACCGCGTGGGGCGAGACCTCCGCGGAGTGCCAGGCCAACTCCCTCGAGATCATCCGCGCCGCGGAGGCCTTCCTGGCCGAGCACGGCAAGGCCGAGCCCTTCGGCCCGGTCATCGCCGGGTACGAGGCGCTGCCGGAGGACGTCCGGCGCGCCCGCGCGGCCGAGCTGTTCCCGCTCATCCGGGGCCTGGCCTCCACCGACCGTCCGCAGGTCGGGCACTTCACCGACGCGGACGTCGTCCTGGACTTCGTCTCGCGCGCCGAGCACCCGCGCCTCGCCGCGCTCGGCACCTCCTGCCCGGACCACTTCCTGCGCACCAAGGTGTCGCCGATGGTCCTGGACCTGGCTCCCGACGCGCCGGTCGAGGACGTCAAGGCCCGGCTGAAGGAACTGCACGCGCAGTACCGCGAGGACTACGCGGGCTACTACGACCGCAACAAGGTCGAGGGCTCCCCGGCCATGCGCGGCGCCGACCCGGCGATCGTGCTCGTGCCCGGCGTCGGCATGTTCTCCTTCGGCGCGAACAAGCAGACCGCGCGCGTCGCGGGCGAGTTCTACGTCAACGCCATCAACGTGATGCGCGGCGCCGAGTCCGTCTCGACCTATGCGCCGATCGACGAGAACGAGAAGTTCCGCATCGAGTACTGGTCCCTCGAGGAGGCCAAGCTCCAGCGGATGCCCAAGCCGAAGCCGCTCGCGACCCGCGTCGCGTTCGTCACCGGCGGCGGCTCCGGCATCGGCGCGGCCACCGCCCGTCGGCTGGCCGACGAGGGCGCCTGCGTCGTCGTCGCGGACCGGGACCTCGCCGCGGCCGAGAAGATCGCCGCCGAGCTGGGCGGAGGCGCGCTCCAGGCGTCCGACGTCGCCATCGCGGTCGCCGCGGACGTCACCAGCGAGGACGAGATCAAGGCCGGCCTCGCCGAGGCGGTCCTCGCCTTCGGCGGTGTCGACCTGATCGTCAACAACGCGGGCCTGTCGCTGTCCAAGCCGCTGCTGGACACCACGGTCGCCGACTGGGACCTCCAGCACAACGTCATGGCGCGCGGTTCGTTCCTGGTCTCCCGCGAGGCCGCCCGGATCATGATCGACCAGGCGATGGGCGGCGACATCGTCTACATCTCCTCGAAGAACTCGATCTTCGCGGGCCCGAACAACATCGCCTACAGCGCGACCAAGGCCGACCAGGCCCACCAGGTCCGCCTCCTGGCCGCCGAACTCGGCGAGTACGGCGTCAAGGTGAACGGCATCAACCCCGACGGCGTCGTGCGCGGCTCGGGCATCTTCGCCGGAGGCTGGGGCGCCAAGCGCGCCGCCGTCTACGGCGTCGACGAGGAGAACCTGGGCGAGTTCTACGCCCAGCGCACCCTCCTCAAGCGCGAGGTCCTTCCCGAGCACGTCGCCAACGCGGTCTTCGCCCTCACCGGCGGCGACCTCACCCACACCACCGGCCTCCACATCCCCGTGGACGCCGGCGTGGCGGCGGCCTTCCTCCGCTAGAACTCCCCTCCCGGGGAAACGACCGCGTCCGGCCTATGGGGGGCCGGACGCGGTTCCCTTTCCCCCGAAGCGCACCGAAGAGCACCGCCGAGAGTCGGATTTGCCGCATTCTCCGGGCGGGGCGAAGTGGGCTTTGCGCGGGGCGGCTTAGGCTGGGAGGGGGAGGGTGCAGCCGAGAGGAGCACCATCATGGCGGAGTACATGGGAGACGGGATGTCTCCCGAACAGGCGAGACTGCTCGACGAAGCGCAGGTCGCGATCGGGCAGGCCCTCGATGATGTGCGCAAGCGCATGCCCGACCTGGAGGTCCGGCTCGCGGAGTGGCCGGGTCCCGGCGACGCGTCCTGCATGTCCGAGGACGGGTGCGAGGGCTTCACGGGCACGCCCTCGAAGCCCTGCCGGACGCTGATCCCCGGAGGTAGGTGCGGGCACGCCTTCACCCGGCACTGGGTGTACTGAGACGGCGTCCGTCGCGTCCGGGCGTCAGGATTCCCGGCCGGTGAGGAAGTGCAGGTTCAGCCAGGGCAGTTCCGGCGCCTCGCCTCCGGTCCAGTGGGCGACCGCGTCGAAGACCGCGTGGTGCCACTGGAGGAACCCGAGCGCGGCCATCACCAGCAGGAGAACGGCCATCGTCGCGTACGTGCCCGCGTCGGACTGCGCGTGCTCGGGCACGACGATCCGCGGATCGGACCTGCGGTAGCGCACCTGGACGATGTCGTGCGGAAAGACCGGCGTCTCCTGCCCGGCGACCGCGACGACCTGGGCGCCGTGGCCGGTCGTGAACCGGACCCGGGTCCGGTAGGGCGCGTCCAGCGAGACGTCCGGGGGCGTCGGCGCGCACTCCAGCACCTCGCCGGACGTGTGGGACACCCCCTCCCGCAACCGCGTCCGCACGACGGCCTGCACGGCCGCGTACACCGAGCAGGTCAGCAGCGCGCCGACGACCACAACACTGAGCATGACGAGAACGACCTCGACCGGCACCGCGCACCTCCATGGGGGGACCGCCTCACACTAGGCGCGCTCGCCCCTCCCTTCCAGGGGCCTGTGTCCCTCTCGCACGGCCGGAGTGGGACTCCGGTCCCGTCACGCGTCCCGGTCTCCGGTGATCCGTACTACCGGACACAGACGCCATTTCGGATCTGTCACGATGTCGCCACTCTGCGGGGGCGATGACCGTGCCTCGGGAGAGGGTTGAGCCGGATGATCCCCCGGAGACGAAAGCTCACTGGCCTCCACAATGCGCTCGATCCTGTACACGGTTCTGACCCTGATGTCGGCGTTCACCCTCGTCGCGGCGGGCGTCGCGGTCAACCAGATCCTCGATGACGGCGAACTCAGCCGGCACTGGGCATATCTGGCCTTCGGCCTGGCGGTGGCGGGCGCGCTGTTCGCGACCGCGCTGACGCAGACCGCGAGAGAGAGCGCTGCATCCCCGGGCGTCAGACGGCGCGCTTACATGAGACGGGTAAGGGCCGCCGTGTCGGACATGGAGACGATCGGCGTCGTCACCCAGGGCGAGTTCGTCCTGCGTTCCGAGCAGGTCTACGTGGACGTCATGCTCCAGCCTCGCCCGGCCGCCGACATCGCCGCCGACAGCGGCATCGGAACCGACGAGCCCGACGATACGGACGCCGGGGAACCGGGGAATGATCCGAGCGAAGCCGATCGCCGCTCGGTGGGCGACCTGCTCGCGGGGAGGCGTCAGCCCCTCGGCTCGTTCCTGAAGAGAGGGTCGGTGCTGGCCGTCCTCGGCGCGGCGGGATCGGGCAAGACCACACTCGCCAGGCACACCACCCTCGATCTCGCCGGCCGGCGTCCGTGGGGATTCTGGCGGCACCGGCCCGTGCCCGTCCTGCTCTACCTGCGCGACCACGCCACCGGGATCCTCGGCGAGAAGCCACAGGACCTCGCAGAAGCCGCCGCCTCGGCACGGTGGCTGCGGGGCGTGATCCCGGCGAACTGGTTGCGCGCCCGGCTCGACCGCGGTAGGTGCGTCGTCCTGCTGGACGGGCTCGACGAGGTGGCCTCGGAGGCGGACCGGAGGCGGGTGAGGGATTGGGTGACCGATCAGATCGGCAGGTATCCCGAGAACTCCTTCGTGATCACGTCACGGCCGCACGGCTACCTGTCGAACCCGCTGCCGAACGCCGATGTCCTTCAGGTACAGCGCTTCACGGTCGACCAGATCGCCCGGTTCCTGCGCGCCTGGTACCGCGCGGTGGAGCAGCGGGCCCGGCAGGGCTCCCCGGCCGACGTCCAGGCACACGCCGACCGGAAGTCCGCCGACCTCATCGCCCGGGTCCGTGACACTCCGGCCCTCCAGGACCTCGCGGCCAATCCGCTGCTCCTGACGATGATCGCGCTCGTGCACCGCTACCGGGGCGAACTGCCGGGGAGCCGTGCCGGCCTGTACGCGGAGATGTGCATCGTGCTCCTGCACCGGCGGAGCGAGGCCAAGAACCTCGCCGACCCGACCGAGCTGAGCGGTTCGCAGAAGGAGACGGTGATCCGGCATCTGGCCCTGCACATGATGCGGAATCAGCGGCGCGACATCCGGGACGGGGAGGCCTGGGACGCGATCGACCAGCCGCTCAAGGCCGTCACGGAGCGGCTGACGGCGAGGGCGTTCCTCGACGGGATCAGGGCCTGCGGCCTGCTCGTGGAGCGGGAGAGCGGCCTGTACGGCTTCGCCCACCTGACGCTCCAGGAGTATCTCGCCGCGGCGCACCTGCGGGCCGAGCCCGGTGAGGCGGGCCTGCTCACGTCCGGCGTGGACGACCCTTGGTGGAGGGAGACGACGCTGCTATGGGCGGCCGGAGCCGATGCGACCCCGGTCGTCGAGGCATGCCTGGCGTCGGGGACGGTCCGTGCCCTCGCGCTCGCCTTCGACTGCGCGGACCAGGCCGAGCGCCTGACCCCGACGGCCCGTCAACGCCTCAACCGGCTCCTCACCGAGACGGGTGCCGACGATCCGGCGCGGACCAGGCTGACCTCGGCCGTGGCCGCTTCCCGTGTCCTGTACGCGACGGTTCGTCTGCCGAACGGCACCGGGGTCTGCGCACGTCCGGTGATCGGTGACCTGTGGCACCGGTTCGTAGCGGACGCGCGCCGCCGCAGACTCAGCCTGCCCGACCACGCCGGCGGACAGGAGGTGGCGACCGGAATGTGGGCGACCGACGCCGTTCTCTACCTGGACTGGCTGAACCGCCTCTTCGATGACGGCACGGGCTACCGCTTCCCCGATCAGGAAGAGATGGCGCACCCGGGCGTTCTGGAAATCCCGTCCTTGGCGAGGCGGCCGGTGTGGGTCCGGCGCGACGCGGAACTCGTCCTGCATGTACCGCCCGGCGTCGCGCACCCCTACGCGCTGCGAAACGAAGTATCCGTCCGGCTCGCTCGCCTGATCGCCGATCATCTGCACTTCCCCCTCGCGCTCGCCGGAGGCTCGTCGCTTCTCGGTCTTCCCGAGCTGCTCGTCTACGCCCGCTTGGACGAAGGCGTCGGCGACATACCGGTGAGGCGCCAGGCCACCCTGCTCGAACTCGTCGTCACGGTGCAAGCGCTCGTCGCGTTCGCTCGCGAGCCTGGCGCCGGCCTACGTGCTCGCACCTATGCGTTCGGCCGGGCTCGGACACTGCTCGAGGGGTTCCCGGTCCCGCAGCAGGGTTGGGAGGCGTCGGCCGGGGACCTGCGGTTGGCGGAGCTCCACGCGGATTCCACGCGCGAGATCACCCGCATCGAGGGCCTCGCCCAGCGGTTCGGCGGTGGCTATGACCAGGCACTCGGCCGGGACCTGCACCGCCTGCACAACGCACTCGTCGGCTACCTGCGTGAGTTCCACGGTCCGGCGGGCGTCGGGTATCAGGGCATCTTCTCGGACCTGTCGGTCGGGCCTCGGTTCGCGTTCGACCCGCTCGGCCCGCTCCGCACCGTCCTTCAGCCGACGGTTCGGCTGGGCCTGCCCCGCGGACGCTCCCGTGACCTCAGCGTTGCGTGTGCGCGGGTCAAGGAGTCGGCAGACCCTGATCCCGCCAGGCTCGCTCTCGCGCGCGAGATCGCTCTGCAGCGCCCGATCGATGGTTCGGACGGCGGCGGCTTCGGCCTCACGCTCGCCCGCACTTTCACCGATGCCCTGAACGGCGCGGAGGAGGAGAGCACCGGAGCGCGGGCTTTCAAGGAGCTGGCGCTGGCCCGGGCCCACCGTAGGAAGGGCCTGTCCCTGGATGAGGTCATGATCGCCGTGGCGGAGAGCCTGACCGGGGCCTGGACGGAAGCACAGGGCGGGCGGCGCCGTGCCGCCAGAGCGGCCCTGTTCGAGGATTTCCTCCGTACGGCGCTGGAGTCGCTCCTGCCCGGGACGCCCTGGGCGGGGGATCCACTCGCCGCACTCCAGCACGCGCTGGAAGAGCTGCCCGCCGACTGCCCCAGGGAGGTGACCGACCTTCTCAGCGGGGCTCAGCGACTGCTCGGGCCGGTCTGGGACCGCCGTCAGCACGCCGTGCGGACGGCCGACGTCGCCATGGCCGCGGCCGCGGTGCTCACCGCACTCCTGCTTCTACGGAGCTCCGGTGCGCCGGCACCGGTGGCCGTCGAAAGGCTGCGGGGACTGCTCGGCATGCTCGCGGTCATCGCGACAGGGCAGGAGGTCGGCGGTCAGGCCGTTGTTCTCGTGCGGGTTTGAGTCAGGCGTCCGGCGCGTCCTGGCCGGTGGCCTCGGTCCAGAAGAGGTGGGTCGAGGGGTTGGGGGAACGGGGGAGCATGACGAGGCGGAGGGAGGTCGGGGAGGGGGCGGGGGTGAGGGGGCGGATGACGGTGCCGCGGTAGCGGGTGCGGAGGGGGGCGGGGAACTCGCCGTAGGTGAGGAGGCCGCGTTCGGTGGCGAACGAGCTGAGGGCGTCCGGCATGGCTTCGGGGCCGGTGACGAGGAGGGCTCCGGCGTCACGGAGGGCGGCGTACCGGGCGTCGTAGAGGGCGGGGTTGAGGGCGCGGTCGAAGGTGGCGACGGAGTGGCCGGCGAGGTCGGCCAGGGTGAGGGGGCCGGAGTCCGAGGCCAGGGGGTGGCCGTCGGGGGCGGAGACGGCCTGGACGAGGGTGTCGACGACGTAGGTGCGCAGGCCGGTGGCGTCGAAGGGTTCGGAGGCGAAGGCGAGATCGAGCGACCCGTCGCGGAGCAGGTCGAGGAGGCGCGGCGTCCAGTGGTAGTCGAGGTGGACGGGGATGCCGGGGTGCGCGGCCATGAACCTCGAGACGACACGGCGCCTTCCCGGATAGCGCGTGGTGTAGAAGGGCGCGCCGATGCGGAGGCCGTCCTGGCTGCGCCGCACGACCTGGGCCTCGGCGGCGAGGTCGCGGGCCGCCTCGACGAGGCGCCGCGCGGCGGGCAGGAGGCGGGCGCCCTCGTCGGTGAGGCGGATGCGCCGGCGGGCGCGGTCGAACAGGCGCACCCCGAGATCCCGTTCGAGGTGGCGGACCTGGGTGGACACCCACGGCTGGGCGAGCCGCAGGTGCTCGGCCGCCTCGATGAACGAGCCGTGCTCGGCCACCGCGAGGAAGCACGTGACCCGCGAAAGGCTGAGCTGGAGACCGGCCTCTGACGCCATGACCTGAGGGTATACGAGATCGCTATAGGTCGGCCCCGAACCCGTATTGGACGCGGGACCCCCAGAGGCGCTGGACTCGTCCCACACACCCCACCCCACGCACGAGGAGGACGCCCCATGAGCGCAGGCGGCAGGCCGTTGGAGGGCTTCCTGGTCCTGGACTTCACGCAGGTCGTCGCGGGCCCCCTCGCCGCGATGATCCTCGCCGATCTCGGCGCCCGCGTGATCAAGATCGAGCCGCCGCAGGGCGACGCGGCCCGCCAGCTCGGGCCGAACCCCAAGCGCGGCTACCTCGGCGGCATGTTCGAGACCTACAACCGGGACAAGGAGTCCATCGTCCTCAACCTGACGGACGAGGCGGACCGGGCCCGCGCGCTCGAACTCGTCGACAGGGCGGACGTGCTCCTGGAGTCCTCCCGCGTCGGCGTCATGGACCGGCTCGGGCTCGGCGCCGAGGCGATGACGGAGCGGAACCCGCGCCTGGTCTACGCGTCCATCACCGGGTACGGCGAGCGGGGCCCGAACGCCGAGCGTGGCGGCGTCGACATGTCGCTCCAGGGCGAGACCGGCTGGATGTCGATCACCGGTGAGCCCGACGGCCCGCCCACCAAGCTCGGCGCGGTCCCCATCGACGTGTCCACCGGCCATGTCGCCGCGCAGGGGATCCTCGCGGCGCTCCTCGGCAGGACCCGGCACGGCAAGGGCGAGATCGTCCGGGTGTCGCTGTTCGACGTCGGCTGCCACCTGCACGCGCACGACTTCACCGACTACCTGATGATGGGCTGGACGGCCCGCCGTACCGGCAACTTCCCTGCGGTCACCGCCCCCGCGGGCGTCTACGAGACCGCCGACGGCTCTCTCGTCCTCGCCGCCTACATGCCGCACCACTGGAAGGCGGCTCTGGCGGTGTTCGACGACTCCCGCCTGGAGGACCCGGCTTTCGCGTCCATGCGCGACAGGGTGATGCACCGGGAGACGCTGGTGCCGATCCTCCAGTCGATCCTCAAGACCCGGCCGACCGCCGAGTGGGTCGCCCGCTTCGACGCGGCGCGCCTCACCACCGGCGAGGTCCGCGACACCGGGCAGGCCGCGGACTCCGACCAGTTCGCCGCCGCGGAACTCGCCCTGGAGTTCGGCGGCGCCGAGGGCCGGGACGTCCGCACGCTGCGCACGCCCGCCCGGTTCGCCTCGTTCGGCCCGCGCGAGCACGCCCGCGCGCCGCAGCTCGACGGCGACCGCGACGACGTGCTGACCTGGCTCAACGACTGACGAAGGCGCGTGGGGACGGGCGCCGCGCGCCCGTCCCCACGGCTCCCTGCCCGCGCGCAGGGGGTCAGTGGGCACCCGCGGTGATGGCGCTGTCGAGCAGGGCGATGACGACCTCCTTCACCGAGTCGCGGCGCCGCGCGTCACAGGCGACCAGGGGCACGTGGCCGGGCAGCCCGAGCGCCTCGCGTACCTCCTCGACCTCGAAGTGCTCGGCGTCGGGGAACCGGTTGACGCCGACGGCGAAGGGGACGCCCATGTCCTCGAAGAAGTCCAGGGACGGGTAGCACTGGTCGATCCTGCGGGTGTCGACCAGCACGACGGCGCCGATCGCCCCTTCGATGAGGTCGTCCCACAGGAAGGCGAACCGCTCCTGTCCGGGCGTGCCGAACAGGTACAGCACCAGGGAACGGTCCAGGGTGACGCGGCCGAAGTCGAACGCCACGGTGGTCGTCGTTTTGCGTTCGACGCCCGTCGTGTCGTCGATGCCCGCCGACGCGTCGGTCATGGCGGCCTCGGTGGTGAGCGGCTCGATCTCGGAGATGGCGCCGACGAACGTGGTCTTCCCGACCCCGAATCCGCCCGAGATGATGATCTTCGCCGACAGCGGCGACGGTTCAGAGGGCGCGGACACCTTCACGGATCCTTTCCAGCAGTTCCCTGGACCGCAGGTCCTGCGGGTCCGCCCGGTCATGGACGGTGGCCAGCCGTTCGGACACCAGATCGGCGATCAGCACCCGCGCCACCCCGATCGGGACGCGGAGCCGCCCGGCGACCTCGGCCACCGAGACGGGCCGCTGGCACAGCTCGACGATGCGGCGCCGCTCGAACGTCAGCGGCGCGGACAGTGCGGCGGGCGCCGCGCTGACCAGGGTCTCCACCCGCAGGCGCTCGTCCACCGGACGGGTCCGCCCGCCCGTCACGATGAACGGCCGGACGAAGGAGCCGGACTCCTCCTCGGCGCCGTCCCGCGGCACCGGCACGGTCGGCGTCCCGGGCAGGACGGGGCGGCGCCGCTCCTCCCGGATCTCGATCATGCGCGGATCGGGCAGCCGCGGCCCGTTCTCGTCGCGCCCGCTCATCGGAGCGCCTCGTGCTTGAGCCGGGCGACGATCTGCGGGGTGAGCAGCCCGCCGAACCGCTCGCACAACAGGGCGATCTCGTGGCCGACCAGGCCGAGGTCGCAGTCGGCGGTCGCCACGACGCCCAGACAGCTGCCGTCCGAGATGGACGACACGAGCAGGAAGCCGCGCCGCATCTCCACCATCACCAGCCGCATGCCCTCGAACCCGTACTCGTGGGACGCGCTGCGGGCGAGGCTCGTCAGTCCGGAGACGATCGCGGACAGCCGCTCCGACCCTTGCGGTCCAGCCCCGCGGAGCGGGCCATGAGCAGCCCGTCGGAGGAGACGGCGACCGCGTCGGCGACGCCGTCGGTGGCACGTACGAAGTTGGCGAGCAGCCAGGTGAAGGACTGCACCTCCGATGCCGTCTGCGTCATCGTCCAGCTCTCCTTTCCGAACCCGGGTGGCCGGGAGCGTTCCTGTGGCGCTCTGCTGAGCCTTGGCCTGCCTCGTCGTGCTCTGCCGGGATGCGCCGTCCCGCGCCGGGCTCCGTGGCACGGTCCGGCTCGGCCCGCCGGAAGCCCGACCGCAGGCCGTTGAGCATCGACTGGACCTCGCCGGGAGTCCGGTCGGCCGCCGCGGGTGCCTGCCCGCTCGGCTGCTCCGGCGCGGCCCGGCGCCGGTGCCCGCCGGGGGAGCGGGGAGGTCGTTTGGCCAGGCCGCCCGCGGTCCGCCCGGCCGGAGCCGTCTGGCCCGTCGGCACCGCGGGCCGGGACGCCACGGCGAGGTCCGCGGCGGAGCCCGCGCCGACCGCCACGGGCTCGGGCACCGGCCCGGCCTGCGGCTCGGGCCCGCCCAGCAGAGCGCCGGGCAGCACGATCCGGGCGGTGACCCCGTTGAGCGGCGACTCGTGCAGCCAGACCCGGACGCCCAGCCGGTCGGCCAGCCTGCCGACCACGTAGTGGCCGAGATCGCGCGTCGGCCGCATGAGGAAGCTCCGCCGCCCGGCCAGCCGGGCGTTGGCCTCGGCGAGTGCCTCGGGCGACATGCCGATGCCCTGGTCGACGATCGCGATCTGGTACTCCGCGCCCGTCACCCGGGCCGACACCTCGACCTCCTGGTCGGGCGGGGAGAAGGACAGGGCGTTCTCCACCAGCTCGGCGAGGAGGTGGGAGAGCTCCGCGGCGATCGTGCCGCGCACGAGGCCGTCGTCGACGCGGCGCAGCAGGACCCGCCGGTAGTCCTCGACCTCTGCGAACGCCGACCGCAGGACGTCTCCGACGGGGACCGCGCCGGTCCAGCGGCGTGGACTGTGCTCCCCGACGAGGACGAGCAGCGACTCGGCGTTGCGGCGCATCCGGGTGGCAAGGTGGTCCAGTTCGAAGAGGTTCGCGAGCTGGTTGGGATCGGCCTCCTCCTTCTCCAGGGTGGAGATGAAGCCGAGCTGGCGGCGTACCAGGTTCTGGTTGCGGCGGCCCAGGTCGGCCAGCGACTCGGCGGTGTTGCGGCGCATCACGGCCTGCTCGACCGCGAGCCGCACCGCGGTCTCTTGGAGGTGGTCGAGGGCCGCGGTGATCTCGGTGAACTCAGCCAGTTCGGTCGGTTCCGCCGCGCGCCGGCCGCGCAGGGCCCGGGAGTGCGCCAGCACGACGGCGTCCGGGTCGTCCGCCGCCTGGATTCCCGCGACCGCCGCGGGCAGCCGCTGCTCGGCCGCGCCGTGCGCCTCGGTGGTCAGCAGCCGCAGCGGCCGGATGATCGACCGGAACGTGGTCAGCCCGAGGGCCACGGCCATGAGCAGGACCGCGAGCACGCCGCCGCCGTAGCGCAGGAGGGCGATGCGCGCGTCGGCCTCGACCTCGGCGGCCCATGCCCGGACGTCCCCGGCGACCTGCCGCTGCACCTCGTAGAGCGCGTCGATGAACCCGGTCGCGGAGTTCCACCAGTTCTCTGGGCGGATCCGCAGGCGCGCGGTGGGGTCGGCGAGAGCCCGCTGCTCGAACGCCAGCATCGCGGCGCCCTGCTGGGCGTGCTGCGCCGAGGCGAACCGCTGCGCCCACGCGGGCTCGGCCAGCCTGGTGAACTCCGCGAAACCGGCGATCCGCCGTGCACGGATCTCCGCGACCTGTGCGTACTCTCCTTCGCCGAACCGCCCCGTCGCGAACACGCCGTTGAGCGCGCCGCGCTCCTGCCCGGTGGCCTCCTTGCCCGCGCTGAGCGCGCGCAGTGCGGCGAGCCCGGTGCGGAGCCGCGGGTGGTCCTGCCCGGCGCCACCGGCGAACGCCGCCTCGTCGAGCGTGGCGATCGCGGAGGTGTAGAAGGCGAAGACCTCCGCCTTGGTGGTGCGAACCGCGTCGACGGCGCCGCGCTGGGCGGCGAACTCCGCCGACGGGGTGAGGGCCGCGCGGATCCGGGCGGCTTCGGCCGAGCCGGTTTCGGTGAGCAGGTCCTCCAGTGCCGACCTCGCCGCGTCGGACCCGGTGCGGGCCCGCGCGAGATCGGCGCGGTAGCCGCGCTCGCCGCCGATGAGCCCCACGCTCAGGCCTCGTTCGCGCTGGAGCGCGTGGTCGAGGTCCTGCGCGGACAGCACCAGCGCTATGTTGCGCGCGGTCGCTGCGGCGTCCCGCAGGACCGCCGGCTGGCCGAGCACCCCGAAGCCCGCCACGCCCACGAAGAGCAGCGTCGGCACCGCGAGCACCGTCGCGATCCGCGCGCGGACGGTGCGCGGCCCCCGGCGCCCGCGCCGCCGGGCCTCCGTGGCGTTCGGGACGGGCGCGGGTGCCTCTCCGTCCGAGGCCGGTGCGGTCGCCGCGCGCCTCCGCGCGCTCATCGCCGTTCCCAGGTTGCGTTCATGACGCCGGAAGCTAGGCGCCCCGTATTTCCCGGGTGCTGCCTGACCGTGTGGCAGCCGTGCACGTCGCGTCACGGTCCCGCGGCGCCCGCGTGAGATCACCCAGGCGGGCACAGGGCGCGGCAGAACATGCGTTGGCGCGGGCCGCCGCGCCGGACGCCGACGTTCGCCGCGCCCGGTCGACGAACCGGGCGCGGCGCGCCGTGCCGGTGCTCAGCCGGTGATGCCGCGGGCCCGCTCGAACAGGCCGAGGGTCATCGCGTGCAGGAGGTCGCCGGTGTCCTTGGGGGCCTTGCCCGCGCAGGCGCGGGCATGCGTGCCCTCCAGGACGATGCCGAGCTTGAAGCAGGCGAGCACCTCGTACCAGTCGACGGCGTCGAGGTTCCTGGTGCTGCGCTCCGCGTAGGCGGCGATCAGCTCGTCCCGGGTGGCCAGGCCGCCCGCCGCGCCGAGCGGACCGGCGATCGAGACCGCGTCGCCGACCGGCCAGGTCGCCAGCAGCCAGCCGAGGTCGAGCAGCGGGTCGCCGATGGTCGACATCTCCCAGTCGACGATCGCCGCCACCTGGGGCCCGGTCGGTGAGAACATCAGGTTCGCCAGGTGGTAGTCGCCGTGCATGACGCCCGGCCGCCACTCGGACGGCCGGTGGTCCTCCAGCCAGGACGCGACGTGCTCCAGACCCGGGATCTCCGGCCCCGGGTAGCCGTCGAGCTTGCCGTAGCCCTCGAGCTCGCTCATCCAGCGTGGCACCTGGCGTTCCAGGAACCCCTCGGGCGAGCCGTAGTCGGCCAGCCCGACGGCCTCGTGGTCGACCGCGCCGAGCTTCGACAGCGCGACGACGGCCTCGAGGCCCATCCGGTGCCGCACCGAGGCGTCACCGGCGTGGAGGTCGGGCAGGTACGTGGTCGCGTTGAACCCGTCGACGGGCGTCATCAGGTAGAAGACCGCGCCGCCCATGACGTTCTCGTTCCCGCAGACCGCGATGATCCGCGGCGCGGGCACGCCGGTGCCGTCCAGGGCGGTGAGGACGCGCGCCTCGCGGCGCAGCACGTCGTTGGTGCGCGGGCGCAGGTGCCGCGGCCCGCGGCGCAGCACGTACGTGGTGCCGCCCCGCCGGAACCGCAGCAGGATGTTCTGGGTGCCGCCGCCCAGCTCCTTGATGTCCTCGATGGGCCCGAGGGGCAGGCCCTTCTCGTCCATCCAGGAGGCGAGTACGGCGAGGTCGACGGCTTCCGGCGGGGTGGTCATGGGCGGCTGCCTCAGGTCGGGGCCGGACCGGCGTACTTGGCCCTTGCGGCTTCGCGCCGGTGGGGCAGGTACTGGGTCGGCCATTCGGTCGGGGAAGGCTCGTGGTCGGCGAGCAGGCGCCGCGCTATCGAGCTCTGGTGCACCTCGGTGGGCCCGTCCATGATGCCCATCAAAGGCGCCTGCTGCCAGAGCCGGGCCAGCGGGGTGTCGCTGGAGACGCCCAGCGCGCCGTGCAGGTGCATCGCCTTGTAGACGACGTCGTGGAAGACGCGCGCGGCCGCGACCTTGCACATCGCGATCTGGGTGCGGGCGTCCTTGGTGGAGGACTGGTCGATGAGCCACGCGGTGTGCAGGATCATCAGCCGGAACTGCTGGATCTGGATGTGGCAGTCGGCGATCGTCGCCTGCACGAGCTGCTTGGAGGCCAGCGGCCGGCCACCGTAGACCTCGCGGGACAGGGCCCGCTCGCACATCATGTCGAAGGCGAGGTTGACCGCGGCGACCGTGCGCATCGCGTGGTGGATGCGCCCGCCGCCGAGCCTGGCCTGGGAGACCGCGAAGGCCCCGCCGCGCTCGCCGAGCAGCGCGTCGCCGCCGACCTTGACGTCGTTGTAGCGGATGTGCGCGTGGTGGCCCTGGCCGGACCGCTCGCCCATGGTGGCGACGTTGCGCAGGATCTCGATGCCGGGCGTGTCGGTCGGCACGAGGAACATCGACATGCGCCTGCGCGGGTCGGCGTCGGGGTCGGTGACCGCCATGACGATGAGGAAGTCGGCGATGTCGGCGTTGGAAGTGAAGTACTTCTCTCCGCGGATGATCCAGCCGTCGCCGTCGGGGAACGCGGCGCACTTGAACGTGCGGGGGTCGGCGCCGCCGGTCTGCTCCGTCATGGAGAAGGCGCTGAAGCAGCGGCCGTCCAGCAGGGGCTCGAGGTAGCGCTTCTTCTGGTCCTCGGTGCCGAACATGGCGATGATCTCGGCGTTGCCGGTGTCGGGGGCCTGGCAGCCGAAGACGAACGAGGCGAGGTGGGAGCGGCCGATCAGCTCGTTCATCAGGGCGAGCTTGAGCTGGCCGTATCCCTGGCCGCCGAGTTCGGCGCCGAGGTGGCAGGCCCACAGGCCCTGTTCCTTCACCTTGTCCTTGAGCGGCTCGATGATCGGGCGCA
Source organism: Actinocorallia herbida (assembly GCF_003751225.1). Lineage (NCBI taxonomy): Bacteria > Bacillati > Actinomycetota > Actinomycetes > Streptosporangiales > Thermomonosporaceae > Actinocorallia > Actinocorallia herbida. The sequence continues at coordinate 4,349,940 of NZ_RJKE01000001.1, read as the reverse complement.
GGTCGCCCTTGAGCCCTTGGTGGACCTTGCCGCCCCAGACGAGTTCGAGGGGTTCGACCTCGTCGCGGATGAACGCGTCCATCCAGTCGAGTTTCTGCTGGAACTCGGGGTCGGTCGAGAAGTCCCACATGGGCGCCTCCTGGGGGTGGGGAGCACTGAGCCCAAGGGGCCGGGCGCCCCGGCGTGACCGGGGTTCGCGAGCGTCCGGCTCCTGGGGCGGAAGACACTGCGCCGCGAACGTATAATACGTCCGTATTAATGGTCAATGCGGACGCATGGGAGTGGGCCTGTGGAAGGCACCCGGGAACGGCTCATCACCGCAGCGGAGGAGCTGTTCGCCGCGCAGGGCGTCGACGCGGTCAGCCTCCGCGAGATAGTGCGCAGCTCGGGCGCGCGCAACGCGACGGCGCTGCACTACCACTTCGGCGACCGCGACGGGCTCGTCCGGGCCGTCCTCGCCAAGCACACGCCCGGCGTGGAGGCGGGGCGGCACATCCTCCTGGACGCTTACGAGGCGGCGGGGGCGCCCGACGTGCGCGCGCTGGCCGGGGCGCTGGTCCGCCCGCTCGCGGCCAAGCTCGCCGACCCCGCCGGCGGGCCGTCCTATCTGCGGCTGCTCGCCGACCTCGCCAACCGCCCGCGCCCCTGGATCGACCCGGCCGCGATGGAGGACCCCGCCAACAGCCTGTTCCGGTGGCGCGCGCTGCTGACGCCGCTGCTGGACGAGACCTCACTCCAGCTGCACCGCCGCTTCGTCACCTACCGGTTCACCATCACCGAGCTGGCTCGGCGCGCCCAGGCCGCGCCGAGCGCCGACGCGCGGCTGTTCACCAGCCACACCGTCGACCTCGTGGCCGCGCTGCTCCAGGCGTCGCCGTCGGCGGAGACCGCCAGGCTCACCGCGGAACGGCCCAGGTCCTGACCCGTACCGGCGTGCCGTGATCACGGTGGTTGCCCGGAAGGTCGCGCTGCGTGATCATCGGACGATGAAGATCAACTACACCGTCCGCGGCGTGCTGGGCATCGCCATCGCGGGCGCGCTCGCCGCAGCGGTCGGTGGGATCGCCGTCGGCGCCGTCGGCGAGTCCCCGGGCGCCGTGCCCTACGCGCCCGTCGACCCGATGGCCGACGCCCGGGGCTTCAACGTCGTCGTCGAGGGGAACGCCCGCGTCACCGGCAACGAGAACGAGGCGACGATGGCGATCGGCGGGAACCTGTCGATCGGGGGGACCTACAACGTCGGCAACGAGGGGAGAGGCGGGTTCACGTTCCCCGGGGACGCCGCGGCGACGGCCCTGGTCGTCGGGGGCCGGGTGAACTTCGCGGACAGCGTCGCCGGTGGTGTCGTGCGGGTCCTGGACAACGGGTACCTGAAGGTCGGCGACGTCTCCAACGGGGACGTCCTCGTCACCGACGCCAACAACGCGCTGCGGGACACCCGGGAGGTGCCCGACGGCGCCGGGTACGACGCCACCCCGCACGTGGAGCTGACGACGCGGCAGCCGGTCGCCTCCGTCAGCGCGGCCACGGGCCTGGACTTCGCCGCCCTGTTCGGGGAGTTCCGCGCCAGGTCCGCCGAACTCGCCGAGTGCGAGAACACCGTGATCCTGCGCGACACCGCGGGGGACCCGCTCCCCGACCAGGACACGGTGCCCACGCAGAGCAACCTCAGGATCGAACTGACCGAGGGCGTCACCAACGTCCTGAACATCACCGCCGAGAACCTGGCGAACATCGCGAGCATCACCTACTCCCCGGTGCCGTCGGCGGACACGCCGCTGCTGGTCAACGTCGACACCACCGGGGTGGGCGACACGTTCACCTGGCCGGTCAACACCGACAACATCGCGGGCCCGCAGGCGCCCTACATCCTCTGGAACTTCCCGACCGCCACCTCCATCACCATGCCGGAGAGCGGCGCCGACAGCCTTGAGGGCACCCTGTACGCGCCGAACGCGCACCTGACCGACCTCGACTCCTCCAACATCGAGGGCGACATCGTCGTCGCGGAGCTCACGCACGGTTCGGCCACGGCCAACGGCGGCGAGTTCCACTACTTCCCGTTCGCGGCGACCCTCGACTGCGGGGCGAGCCCGAGTCCGAGCCCGACGGTGACGACGCCCACCCCCACGGTGACGCCCACGCCGACGACCGTGCCGATCGCGGACGGCGGCCTGGTCGTCGAGAAGCGGGCGGACCGGACGCACGCCGACGTCGGGGACATCATCGACTTCACCATCACCGCGCGGAACGTCACCGACCAGACCCGCGCGGAGACCCTGACCGATGACCTGTCCGACCTGCTCCAGTTCGCCTCCGTCGTCGGCACCCCGACGGCGTCCCTGCCCGAGCTGACCTTCGACTCGCCCCTGCTCACCTGGAACGGCGACCTGGACCCGGGTGAGAGCGTCACCATCTCCTACACGGTCCGGGCGACGGCCGAGGGGGAGATCCACAACGTCGTCACCTGGCCGGGCGGCAGCGAGTGCCTGGAGGTGTGGGTCTGGGACCGCGACCGGCCGTACCCGTCCGGCGAGCACCACCCGTCCGGCCGGCCACGCCCGGGCGCGCACTGCAACCCGGGCGGGAACGGCGTGCCCGAGGACCCGAACCACTGGCACCTGTCACGCCCGCCTCAGTGACTCCCTCAGGGCACCTCACGCAGGGCCGCGCATCCGCACCGGGGACGCGCGGCCCTGCCGCATCGAGCGGCCGATTCCCGCGATGCCGGCCGACAGGCCGCTGCCGGACTCGATGACGGTGAGCGCCCGGCCGAGGGCGCGCTCCGATCTCATGGCCCATCGCGGTCGCTCGGCACGGTGGTGGCGGGCGGTCTGATGAGGAGGATGACGCCGAGGACCGTGTAGGTCGCGCCCGCCCACGCCGCCAGGAGCCACGCGGCGGCGTCCTCCAGGGCGAGGACGCGGCCTATGGGCTCGACCGGCAGGGAGAGGGCACCGGCGAGCGGGAGCCAGCGGGCGGGGCCGTGCCAGCGGCCCGTCCGGGCGATCGCGAGGCCGACGGCGAGCACGCCGGCCTGCGCCGCGAGCCAGACCGGCCGGGTGCCCGCGAGCCACTCGGGCCGGTCCTCGGTGTCCATGGCGAGGCCGACGAGCATGATCGCGAAGGTCGCGCCCAGCGCGCCGACCAGGGGTCCGAGCGCCGCCCACGCGATCCGGCGGCCCAGGCGCGGCCCGGCCGCGCCGCTCCGCGCGGCCAGGACGCACAGCGCGAGGAGCGCGGCGAGGTAGGGCAGCCGGGTCAAGTACTCCACGTAGGTGACGCCGCCTCCTTCGGGCTCGTGGGTCCGGCCCACCGTCGCCATCAGGGGGCCCGCGGCCAGGAGCAGTCCGGTGACCGGGGCGGCGACGACCGCGCCCCGGTCCGGCGGTTCCGGCAGCGGGTAGACCTCGCTGCGCTCGACCCAGATGGGCATGCTCGGCTCCTTCCGCGGATCCCGTCTTCGCGCTCCACGGTCGGGCAGGGCGGTCCCGGGCGGCCAGGGAGCGGAGCCGCCGTGTCCGTCCCGCTTCGGAGGGACGCCGCGGCGGCCGTTGTCCCTGGCAGGACGGGACACCGCTCCCGCGAGCGCGGGCCGTCGGGAATGGGACGCTGGGCCCATGCCTCCCGAGGACCTCCCGGCGCCGAGCACGGCGGACCGGGCGCTGCGCGCCGCGGCCGTGCTCGCCGCGGCCGGCTCGCTCGCCGCGTCCGCGGCCTCGGCGTGGCTGTCGGAGACGAGGCCGCCGGGTCCGATTCCGTGGGCGCTGGACTGGGGGTACTGGAGTTCGGCGGGCTCCGGCCTCGCCCTCGTGCTGCCCGGGGTGCTGCTGGTGCTGCGGCTGCCGCGGCTGTGGATCGGCTGGCTGCTCGTCCTGGCGGGCGGCAGCTCCGTCCTCGCCGCGTTCGGCGCCGAGTACGCCAAGTACTCGCTCGTCGCGCAGGGCGGCGACCTGCCGCTGACCGGCCTCGCGCTGTTCACCGGGGGCAGGTTCGGGCCGATCATCCACATCGGGGTCCCCGCGCTGCTCGTGCTCTTCCCGACCGGGCGCCTGCCGCGCGGCCGGACCCGCTTCCCCGGCGCGGCCTCGCTGGTCGCGATGGTCGGCGCGGTCGGGCTGATCCTGATGCTGCCGTGGGCGATCTACACCGAGCAGGACCCACCGGGGCCCGACCTGGGCCGCTACGACCTCGACCTGCTCACGCCCCCGTTCGTGCCCGACGCGCTCTGGCACTCCTACGGCTCGCCGGTGTTCCTCGCCGTCGCCACCGCGTCGCTGCTCGGCGGCATCGCGGTGTTCGCGGGGCGGTTCCGCGGCGCGGATGCGGAACTGCGCGCCCAGCTGCGCTGGATGCTCCTCGCCGGGGCCTTCGTGGTCGCCTCGATGGTCGGCACGATGCTGCTCCAGATCCACTTCCCCTACGACGGGCACGACGGGTTCAGCGTCTTCGTCGACGGGGTCTTCGTGATGGAGAACGCGCTGCTGGCGGGCGCGGTGCTCATCGCGGTGACCCGCTACCGGCTGTACGACGTCGACCTGCTCATCAGCTGGACGCTGCTGTACGGGGCGCTCGCGGCCGCGGTCGTCGGGATCGATCTCGCGGTGTTCGTCGGCGTCGGCGCCCTGGTGCAGGACAGGGTCGCCGGGGTGCTCGCGGCGGCCGTCGTCGCGGTGCTGTACGCGCCGCTGCGGGTGCGGCTCCAGCTGCTGGTCCGGCGGCTCCTCACCGGGCGGGCGGAGCCCTACGACGTGGTCTCGGCGCTGGCGCGGCGCCTCGAGGAGTCCCCGGGGCCGGACGAACTCCTCGAGGCGACGGCCCGGGGCGTCGGGGCGGCGTTCCGGTCCCCGTACGTCAGGGTCGAGCTGGATCGCCCCGACGGCACCACGGTGGTGGTCGAGGAGGGAGGGCCGCGGCCGGGCGCGGTCGTCCTGCCGTTCGCCTACCGGGACGTGCCGATCGGGCGGCTGACGCTGGTGCCGCGGCCGGGATCCCCGCTGTCGGACGCCGACCAGCGGCTGCTCGCCGACGTGGTGCGGCAGGCCGCGGCCGCCGCGCGCGCCACGGCGCTCACCGAGGAGCTGCAGCGCAGCCGCGAGGAACTGGTGAAGGGGATCGCAGAGGAGCGGCGCAGGCTGCGCCGGGACCTGCACGACGGGCTCGGCCCCGCCCTCGCCGCGGCGGGCCTGAAGATCCAGGCGGCGCGCAACCTCGCCAGGCGCGACACCGCGGCGGCCGACCGGACCCTCGGCGAGGTGGGCGGCGACCTCATGTCGGTCCTCGCCGACGTGCGGCGCCTGGTGCACGACCTGCGCCCGCCCGCGCTCGACCAGTTCGGCCTGGTCGGCGCGATCGAGCAGCAGGCGGCCCGCTTCACCGGGGGAGCGCTGGCGATCGGCGTGGTCGCCGAGGGGGACCTCGGTGAGCTGCCCGCGGCGGTGGAGGTCGCGCTGTTCCGGATCGCGGGGGAGGCGATGAGCAACGTCGCGCGGCACTCGGGCGCCGAGCGCTGCACGGTAAGGCTGGAGTCGGAGGAGGGCAAGGTGCGGGTGGAGGTCAGCGACGACGGCAGGGGAGTACCCGACCGCGCGCTGGTGGGGGTGGGCCTCGTGGCGATGCGCGAGCGGGCCGAGGAGCTGGGCGGCAGGTGCGCGATCGCGCCGCGGCCGGGCGGCGGCACCCTGGTGAGCGCGGTCATCCCGGTCGGCGGCGCGGCGTGACCCCGCGGGTGCTGATCGCCGACGACCACCCGGTCTACCGCGACGGCCTGCGCCTGATGCTGACCACGACGGGCGAGGTGCAGGTCGTCGGCACGGCGCGGGACGGGGCAGAGGCGCTGGCGCTCGCCGCCGAACTCGCCCCGGACGTCGTGGTGATGGACCTGCAGATGCCCGTCCTCGACGGGATCGAGGCGACGCGCCGCCTCGCCGCGGCGGCGGACGGACCCGCGGTGCTCGCGCTCACCATGCACGACGACGACGAGAGCGTCTTCGCGGCGATGCTCGCGGGGGCGCGCGGCTACCTGGTGAAGGGCGCGGACCAGGACGAGATCCTCCGCGCGATCACCTCGGTAGCGCACGGCGAGGTGATCTTCGGTCCGGCGCTCGCCGCCCGCATCAGCCGGTACTTCGCGCTGCTCGCGGGGTCCCGGCCCCCGGAGGAGGAGCCGTTCCCGCAGCTCACGGTGCGGGAACGGGAGGTGCTCCAGCTGATCGCGGCGGGACTGGCCAACCCGCAGATCGCCGAGCGGCTGTTCCTGTCGCCCAAGACGGTGCGCAACAACGTCTCGGCGATCTTCGCCAAGCTCCAGGTCGCCGATCGCGCGCAGGCCATCGTGCGGGCGCGCCAGGCGGGGTTCGGCCGCTGACGCGGAACCTTACTGCGTAAAGGCGCCCGCCGGCGATCTCCGGCGGGATCTGATCCGGCCGAGATCTTGACGGTGAACTTCCCTCATGTTTCGATCAATCCCGTTTGTATAGATTTCCTACAGGGATTGTGGGTGAATTGCGGTGTCCGTGTTCCGTAAACTCATCGCCGGGGCGGCCGTCGTCCTGGCGGCGGGTCTGGTCAGTGCGGTGCCGGGGGCTGGCGCCTCCGCGGTCCTGCCGACGGCCGCGGTGGCGGTGGGGGACAGTTTCATCAGCGGCGAGGGCGCGGGAAGCTACCAGAACGTCACCGACGTCCAGGGCGTCTCGCAGGGCTTCCCCGGCTGGTCGGCGGCCAACTCCAACGCGTTCTTCTGCCACAGGTCGGCCAACGCCTCGATCTTCAAGGCGACGCTGCCGGGCATCCAGAACCGCTTCAACATCGCGTGCTCCGGCGGCAAGCCCGCCGACATCGCCACGAACTCGATCGCGCGCGAGAAGGGCCGCAACGTCACCGCGCAGCTGACCCAGCTGCGCGCGCTCGCCCTGACCAACGACATCGACGTCGTCCTCGTCGGCCTCGGGTCGAACAACAGCTCCTTCACCTTCGGCGACGTCGCCATCGGCTGCGCCACCCGGTTCGCCGCCGACGCCTGGACCGGCTGGTGGGAGTTCTGGGCCTACATCAACGGCCCCGTCGAGCAGGAGCCCTGCACCAACGACGACCTGGCGACCACGGCCGAGATCGCCGCCGCCACCACCGAGACCACCACGGCCCTGCGCAGTCTGCTGACCACCTTGGACGAGATCGACACCGACGGCCGGCACCGCGTCGTGTTCCAGGACTACACCAACCCGCTGCCGTTCGACGTCGCGAGCGACTACCTGACCGAGGCGGACGCGGTCGGCGACGAGCGCGACGACACCCGCGACAAGTTCCGCGCCCTCGGCTCGGAGCGCTACGAGGCGGGCTGCCCGATCCACCGCGCGAGCCTGGCACCCGGCCACGTCTTCTCCACCCGGCTGGGCGGGCTCGTCGAGTCCTCCTTCACCGCCCTGCGGTCCGAGTTCCCGGCGGCAGACCTCCAGTACCTGAACGTCCAGCAGGCCTTCGACGGCGCCCGTCTGTGCGAGAAGAACGGCAGCCCCGCCAACGCCCTCGCCAGCCCGATCCGGCTCCAGGACGGGCCCACCGGCACGTTCCTCACCACCCTCGACGGGTTCGACAAGATCGACATCCAGCGCATCGCCACCGCCTGCGTGACCTACTACCAGACCTGCCAGGAGTCCTGGCACCCCAGCGCCGCGGGCCACGCCGTCCTCGGCCAGTGCCTGGGCGGCGCGGTCGCCTCGGCCGCCCGGACCGTCAAGTGCGTGCGCAACGCCACGACGGGGGCGCTCACCCTGTCCTGACCCGCTCCACCCCGGACCCGGCCGACGCCTGACGCGCGGCCGGGTCCCGGCTTTCCCTGGGCGCCGGGTCTCAGGGGCCTTCGGCGGTGTCCTGCTGGGCGTGCCAGCGCTCGATCAGGGCGCCCATCTCCCTGTCGAGGAAGGCGAAGAAATCACGCATCTCGATGAGGCGGCGGCCGCCGGGGCTGTCGGGGCCGGTGGCCTTCACGCCCTCCTCGGTCAGGCCGGCCAGCGCCGTGTAGAAGCCGCTCTTGGCCGTCGCCTCGTACCAGGTGTCCTCGTGCAGGCTGTAGGCGTGCTCACGGGAGCCCGGCAGCGGGTGGCGCTGCAGCATCCTGATCTGGATGAGGTAGCGGACCGCGCCGGAGATGGCGCCGGCGCTCGCGTCGAGCGCTTCGCGCAGCTGGGCCGCGGTGAGCGACTCGGCGTCGGAGGCCATGAAGGTCATGAGCACGCGGGCGGCCATCTTGGGGAATCCCCAGTCCGCCCACATCAGTGCCATCCGCTCGACAAAGTCCCTGACCGCCGAGTCATCCCGTTGTTCCATAGGCCTATTTTACGCCTTCAGAACGTTCACAAGTTAGTGAAAGCTGTGTAGCTTATTCGTCATGAGCGATGTCATCGAGGTCTCCGGCCTCGTCAAGGACTTCGGCCCCACCCGGGCCCTGGACGGCCTCGACCTTGCCGTCCGCCCGGGCGAGGTCCACGGCTTCCTCGGCCCGAACGGCTCAGGGAAGTCCACGACCATCCGCGCCCTCCTGGGCCTCCTGCGCACCGACGGCGGCACCGCCCGCCTGCTCGGCGGCGACCCGTGGAAGGACGCCACCCGCCTGCACCGCAGGCTCGCCTACGTGCCCGGTGAGGTCACCCTGTGGCCGCACCTTTCCGGCGGGGAGACCATCGACCTGCTCGGCAGGCTGCGCGGGGGAGCCGACCCGGCCAAGCGCGCGGCGCTGCTCGACAGGTTCGAACTCGACCCCCGCAAGAAGGGCCGCGCCTACTCCAAGGGCAACCGACAGAAGGTCGCCCTGGTCGCCGCGTTCGCCTCCGACGCCGAACTCCTCATCCTCGACGAGCCGACCTCCGGCCTCGACCCGCTGATGGAGGAGGTCTTCCAGGAGTGCGTCCGCGAAGCCCGCGACGCCGGGCGCACGGTCCTGCTGTCGAGTCACATCCTGTCGGAGGTGGAGCGGCTGTGCGACCGGGTCACCATCATCCGGTCGGGCAAGGCCGTCGAGACCGGGACCCTCACGTCCCTGCGCCATCTGACCCGCACGTCCGTCGAGGCCGATCTCGCCTCGCCGCCGGAGGGGCTGGAGGCCCTGCCCGGCGTGCACGACCTCGTCGTAGAGGGCACCAGGCTGCACTGCCAGGTCGACACCGACCGGCTCGGCGACCTCCTCACCGCCCTCGTCCCGCTCGGCGTGCGCGGCCTCGACAGCCGCCCGCCGACGCTGGAGGAGCTGTTCCTGCGGCATTATGAGACCGCCGAGACGGCCGGGGCCCGGGCATGAGCGCGCTCGCGGGCACCGCCCCGCTGCTGCGTCTGTGGCTCCGCCGCGACCGCGTCATGATCCCGCTGTGGGTCCTCGCCCTCACGGCCACCGCGGCCGGGACCGCGAGCAGCTTCGCCACCCTGTACGGGACCCCCGCGGAGCTGCACGTCTTCGCCGCGGGCGTCAAGGGCAACGCCGCCACCGTCGCGCTGTACGGGCCGGTCGGCGCCGAGACCGTCGGCGGCCTGGTCGCCTGGCGCAACGGCGTCATCGGCGCGGTGCTCGTCGCGGTGATGAGCGTGCTGCTGGTCATCCGGCACACCCGCGCCGAGGAGGAGGAAGGCCGTCTGGAGCTGGTCGGCGCGACCGCCGTCGGGCGGCGGGCGCCGCTGACCTCGGGCGTGCTCACGTCCCTCACCGCAGGCGCGGTGCTCTCCCTCACCACGTTCCTCGGCCTCACCGGGACCGGCATGGCCGTGGCGGGCTCCGCGGCGTTCGCGCTCGCCTGGTTCGCCTCCGGCCTGGTGTTCACCGGCGTCGCAGCGGTGACCGCCCAGCTCAGCGAGAGCACCCGCACCGCCCGTGGCATCGCCTTCGCCGTCCTCGGCGGGGTCTACCTGCTGCGCGCGGCAGGGGACACCGCGGACGCGGCCTGGCTGAGCTGGCTGTCACCGCTCGGCTGGGCGTCGCTGCTGCGCCCGTTCGCCGACGAGCGGTGGTGGGTCGCGGGGTTGTCGCTCGTGCTGGCCGCCGCCCTGCTCGCCGCGGCCTTCGCCCTCGCCGACCGCCGCGACGTCGGCGCGGGGATCTTCCCGCCGCGCCTCGGCCCGGCCGCCGGGAGCCTCTCCGGCTCCGCCGCGCTGGCGTGGCGGCTGCAGCGCGGCTCGTTCTTCGGCTGGCTCGCCGCGTTCACCGTCTACGGAGGCGTCATCGGCGGGATCGCGCCGAGCGTCGCGGACCTGGTCGGCGAGAGCACCGCGACTCAGGAGATCTTCGCGACCCTGGGCGGGGAGGGCGCGTTCACCGACGCGTTCCTCGCGGTGACGTTCGGCATGCTCGCGCTCATCGCCACGGTCTTCACCGTGCAGAGCGTGCTGCGGATGCGCGGCGAGGAGAGCGGCGGGCGGCTCGAACCGCTCCTGGCCACGGGCCTGAACCGGATCCGGTGGGCCGCCGGGCACACCGTGATCGCCCTCGCCGGAACACTCGTGCTCCTGACCGTCGGCGGTCTCGCCTGCGGCGTCGTCTACGGCCTCGCCTCGGACGACCTGGGCCAGATCGGCAGGCTCGCCGCGGCAGGGGCCGTGCAGGCCCCGCCCGCCTGGGTCGTCGGCGGCGCGGCGCTCCTGCTGTTCGGCGCCCTGCCCCGCCAGGCCTACGCCGCCTGGGGCCTCTTCGGCGCCTGCATCCTGCTGACCCTGGTCGCCCCCATCCTCGACCTGCCCGCCTGGGTCCTGGACCTCTCCCCCTTCGCGCACGCCCCGGCCCTGCCGGGCGGCGAGATCGAGCCGCTCCCCGTCACGGTCCTCCTCGTCCTCGCCGCCGCCCTGGCGGCGGCGGGCCTCACCACCTGGCGCCGCCGCGACCTCACGCCCTGACACGGGAGGGACCACGCGGATCCCGGCCTTCGAGAAGCCCGAGCGCGGAATGCGAAGCTGGGCGGGGTCGGCGGCCTGCGCACCGCCGAGGACGATCAGTGCGCCTCGAAGAGGACCTCGATACCCGGAAGACCCTGCTGAGCGGCATGCTCCGCAGGGTCTTCCGGGTGGCGCGCCGGGTCCTTCAGGGCCTGCGGCCGTGGAAGGCGCGGCGCAGGTCGCTCGTCCAGGCGTCGGGGTACTCCCAGGGGATCAAGTGGCCGCCGTGGTCGTGGGCGTTGACGTGGTCGAACCAAGCGGCCTGCGGGCCGCGCTCGAACGCCCGGACGCGCTCGTCGGCGGTGCGGACGCCGCGAGGATTCTCGTACGCGACGAAGGTGAGGCCGACCGGGGCCTGCACGACCCGGGCGCGATCGTGGGAGGGTGCCCAGGGGTAGCGGTCGGCGTTGGCGTAGTAGCGCCTCGACGTGGCGATGGAGTTGTTCACCCAGTAGATCGTGGCGTGGGTGAGCAGGTCGCCCGCGGTGAAGACGGACTCGACGTCGCCGCCGTTGTCGCTCCAGGCGTTCCAGCGCTCCAGCAGCCAGGCGAGGAGGCCGGGGCCGGCTAGGCGCGGGCGGTGATCTGCTGGACGGCCCAGGCGTTGCCGTCGGGGTCGGTGAAGAAGAGGAACCCGACGTTGTCGAGGTCGTCGCCGAGGTCGGAGGGGCGCTGCCCATGGGGACCGAGGACCACGATGTCGCTGGTCTCGACCCCGTTGCCGAGGAGTTCCGCGTGGGCGGCGCGTAGGTCGTTGACGACGAGCTGGAGGCCCTGGAGGGCGCCGGGGGGCATGTCGGTGAGGCCCTGGGCGATGACGATGGAGCAGCCGGAGCCGGGCGGGGTGAGCTGGAGCATCAGCCGGCCGTCGGGGAGCGGGGTCTCGTGGTCGATGTGCCAGCCGAGCCTCCCGGCGTAGAACTCCTTGGCGCGGGCGACGTCGGACACGGGCACGATGACGACTTCGAGGGTCCAGTTCATCAGTGCGCCCTTCCCCACCGTGGCCAAGAGTAACCTTACTGCGTAAAGGCGCTGGGGCGGCGGCTCCGAAGGGTGCGAGACCCGGGAAAGGACTGAAGACTCGGTGGAACAAGGGTTTCCGGGCGAGTGCGATGTCTGGATTCGGGGCTATTGGGAATGCTGCGCACATGAGTGACGAGCAGATCCTGGACCGGATCAAGCGCATGATCGACGAGGAGCACGAGCTGCGGACCTCCGCCGAGCCCGGGCACGCCGCACGCGTCAAGGCGATCGAGGAGGAGCTCGACGTCTGCTGGGACCTGCTGCGCCAGCGCCGTGCCGCCCGCGAGTACGGCGCCAATCCGGGGGAGGCGCACTCCCGTCCCGTCGGCGAGGTCGAGGGCTACCAGCAGTGAGCCGGCGCGGGTCGTGCTGATCGCGCCTGGTGGCGGGCTCTTGGGAGCCCGCCACCAGGCCGTGGGGTGACCCGGCGCCCGGGGCCGGGCCGGCGGTCGCTCAGCGGTAGGTGCGGAGGTTCTCGGCGTCGCCGGTGAAGTGCGCGTGATCGTTCAGCGTGAGCAGGTTGAGGCCGCGCGCCCCGACGAGCAGGGTGGTGATCGAGGTGTTGACCATCACCCGGTTCACCGCGACGACCCCCGCCGGCGGCAGGCCGAGCAGCGCCCCGCAGATCGCCGCGATCACCCCGCCGGACGTCACCGCGATGCCGTCCCGGCCCTGGCCGAGGCGCGCGCCCAGCTCGGTGACGGCCGCCAGAGCCCCGCCGGAGAAGGCCTGCCACCCGTCGGGCGCGTCCTGCTCGATCCAGGCGAGCAGGAGCCGATCGAGCGCCTTCTGCGGGTCCCCGTCGGTGGCGACCTTGCCGCCGGACACCATGGTGATGAAGTCGTACTCGTTGAGCCGCAGGTCCTCGCCGACCGGCTCCGCCGCCCCGACGGCCTCGGCCACGGCCCGCGCGGTCTCGCGCTGCCGGGTGAGCGACCCCGCGACGACGAGCGGGTCGCGCGGCTTGCGCGCGGCGAGGGCGCGCCCGGTCGCGGAGGCCTGCTCGGGCCCGATCGGCGAGAGCACGTCGTAGTCGGCGGCGCCGAACGACGCCTGGGCGTGCCGGACCAGGTGGATGACGGGCATGGCTGGAGACCCCCGGGGGATTGAGCGGGCGCGCGACGGCGGAGCTTCGACGTTACCGGGCGTGCCTTCGGCCGTCGGCGACCGGGGGCGTCAGGCGGCGCCGCGCGGGAAACCCGCGTCGGCGTCCCCGGCGCGCAGCGCGGTGAGGTCCGCGCGGTCGAGGCCCACCAGGACGAGACCGGGCGCGGTTCCGGCGTCGGACAGGCGGCTTCCATCGGGGTGCCACGCGCCGCTGCCGCCGCACGACTCCCAGCCCGCGCCGAGGCCGGCGCCGGGCCCGCCCGGATAGTTGGCGGCGACGGCGTACATCCGGTGGTCCATGGCCCTCGCGGCCAAGTGGACGTCGAAGCGGCGCGGGTTGTCGTACAGGACCGACGCGGCGTACACCTCGGCGCCTCGGCGGGCCGCCTCCTCGGCGTGGGAGGGGACGCCGGCGTCGTAGCAGATGGCCAGGGCGACGATCCATCCGTCGACCTCGAGGAGCGGGCCGGGCGGGGCGGGGTCGAAGATGTCGCGTTCCCGGCCGTGCAGGTGGCGCTTGCCGTGGGGGAGGAGGGTCCCGTCGGGGAGGGCGGCCAGGGAGGCGATCCAGGTGCCGGTGGGGGAGTGGCGGTAGGCGCCGCCGACGACGGCGGTGGCGCCCGCGGATCGCGCGGCCTCCCGGACGGGGTCGAGGCGGGCGTCGTCGGCCGTGACGCCCAGGGCGGGATCGGGGAACAGGTCAAGGTCGTAGCCGGTGAGGGACAGCTCGGGGAAGAGGATCAGCCGGGCCCCTTCGGCGGCGGCCCTCGTCACGGCTTCGGCCGCGATGCGGGCGTTCCCCGCGACGTCGCCGGGTACGGACGGGAGCTGGGCCAGCCCCACGCGCAGCGTGTCCATCGTTAGCTTCTCCACCCTCAGTAACCTTACTGCGTAAAGGCGTCGGGTCGGTTCGCCCCTGACGTACCCCGAAAAGACCTTATAAAGGACTGAAGACTCATTGACCGGGGGAGTGGCCTGGGCTGGCGAAACGCCCGCGATCTGGCGGTTTGCTCCACTAGGCTCCCGGGGTGGCCGACTTTCCCAGGATCATCACCAGGACCGTCGACGGGCGTGTGTGCGCGTACGTCATCGCCCGGGACGTCTATGGAGTCCTGTCGCCTTCGGCGGTGTTCGAGCCGGTGAAGGGCGACGAGGTGGACGGCCACGCGGTCACGCCGGACCTGCGCCGGGCCGTCTACACCACCTCGAACGCGGTCGTGAGCGTCACCGAAGGCGCCGAGTCGTGGCGGGTGCCGTTCGAGCCGGGCGAAGGTCACGCGTTCATCAACCACGCGGGATGCGTCGTGTCGGCGGACGGGCGCGACGTGTGGGTGTTCCGGCCCGACGACATGGCCGGCCGGGGCACGCCCGACCACTGGCTGGTCCTGGACGCCGGGACGGGGGCCGTCCGCGCGATCGCGGAGATCGGCACGTCGGGGCACGGCGCGACCCAGCTCGTCCATCCGGCGGACGGGCGGGTGCTGCTCTCCGTCGGCGAAGGGCAGGACGGCGCGCCACTGTTCCGAGGCGCTCTGAAGGGCGGGTCCCTGGACCTCGCGCCCTTCCCGTGGCCGGACAGGGTGCTCGTGGATCTCTCACCCGACGGGAGCCGGTTCATGACGGTGGACCACGGCTGCCAGGACGTCGCCTTCCACACCTATCCCGAGGGGGAGGTCCTGCTGAGCCTTGAGGTGGCGGACTTCGGGCCCGAGGAGGACCGCTACCTCGAATTCGGCGGAGGCTTCCTGACGGGCGGCACCGCGGTCGTCGCCTTCGTCGGGGAGACCGAGGACGGCGAGGACTGGTTCGGCTTCCGGCTCGTGGACCTGGCCGAGGGCGTCCCCGGCCCTGAACTCGCCACGGCAGCCGCCGACGCGTACGACCTGGTCCCCCTGGGCGACGGGTCGTGGCTCACCGCGGACCCGTCCGGCCACCCCGTCCGCTGGGCGGGCCGACCCGGCCCGTCAGGCGCCGCCCCGGACGCGGACGAGGGGAAGGTACACCTCGTCGACTATCTCGATGAGGACGGTGTCGGGGGCTGACGGTACGCCGCGTACCGCGAACTCGTTGCGGAGCAGGTCGACGGCCACGGTGGCGACCCTCGGGTGGAGCGCCTCCGGCGCGACCTCGCCGCGGGCTACCGCGCGGCCCAGGATCGTCAGCCAGGGGGCCGCGGCGGTTTCTCCGGACGGGTCCTGGAGCCGGCTGAGGAACTCGGCCGCGCCGCCGGCCGCGGCGAGGAGCTCCCGCAGGATCGCGCCCAGGGGGGAGCTCCAGTAGCGGTTGGCGCGGCGGAGCTGTTCCAGGACGTCGCCGCGCAGGTCTCCGGTGTCGGGGGGCGGGACCGTCCTGGTGAGCCGCGCATAGGCGGCGGTGCCGAGAGCGAGGCGGTTCGGCCAGCGGCGGTAAAGGGCGTTCTTGTTGGTGCCGGCGCGGGCGGCGACCTTGTCCATGGTCAGGCCCGCGTAGCCGGACTCGGTGAGTTCGGCGACCGCGGCGTCGAGGATCGCCTCCTCCAGGGCCGTGCCGCGGCGCCGCGCGGGGCCGCCGCCTTGGTGTGTGCTCGGATCTCCGCTCATGGCCCTTTCCCGTCGCAGGGTCTCGATCGTACCGGTCGGCGGCCGCTTGCGGGATCTGCTCCTTGCCGCATACGGTACTCGACGTACCCTATGTGTTCTCAACGGGAGGTCTTCCATGCGTGCCTACGGGCTCACCTACGACACCGGTTTCTGCTCCGGCGGGGCCACCACTCACGAACCGTTCGACGCCGACGCGGTCGCCCGTGACCTCCGGGTGATCCGGGAGGAGTTGCACTGCGACGCGGTGCGGGTGACCGGCGGCGTCCAGGACCGGCTGGAGACGGCCGCCCGGCACGCCGCCGCCGTCGGGCTGGAGGTCTGGTACTGCCCCTTCACCAACGGTCTCAGCCGGGCGGAGCTCCTGGACTTCCTCCTGGACGGGGCCGAGCGGGCCGAGCGCCTGCGCCGGGAGGGCGCGGAGGTGGTGTTCGTGACGGGGTCGGAGATCTCGCTGTTCACCGAGGGGTTCCTGCCGGGGGAGTCGCCGGCGGAGCGGGCGGCGGCGCTGGCCGATCCCGTCCGGCTCCGGGAGCTGATTCCGGGTGTGCAGGCGGCGGTCAGGGGGTTCTTCGCCGAGGTGGTCCCGCAGGTGCGGGCGCGGTTCGGCGGCCGGATCACGTACGCGTCCCTGCCGATGGAGGGCGTGGACTGGGCGCCGTTCGACCTGGTCGCCACCGACGCCGCTTATCGGGACGCCCGCACGCCGGCCGACCACCGCGAGCGGCTGCGCACGCAGACGGCGGGCCCGAAGCCGTACGCGGTCACCGAGTTCGGCTGCACGACCTACCGGGGCGCGGCGGCGCGGGGCGGCCGCGGCGAGGACGTCGTGGTGTGGGGCGACGACGCCCGTCCCGTGGGGCTGCGCGAGCCGGTGGTGCGCGACGAGGGGGAGCAGGCCGCCTACGTCCTCGACTCCCTCGAGTGGTTCGCCGAGGACGGCGTCGACACGGCCTTCGTCAACACGTTCATCCGCCGCGACATGCCCGCCTCCGACGATCCCTCCCGCGACTTCGACCTCGCGAGCTTCGGCATCGTCAAGGCGCTCCCCGCCCCGTCGGGCACCCTCACCTGGACCCCCAAGGCGGCCTTCCACGCCCTGGCCCACTACGGCCTCACCCGCAAGACCGCCCGCTCCTGACGCGTTGGTGACGAGGCGTGTCGAGCCCTGCGGCCGAACAGCCCTCCCGTGCGGGTCCTGAGGCCGCCTGTGCGTTGCTTCAGGACCAAGGTTCTCCCCTGAGAACCTTACTGCGTAAAGGCGGCGGGGCGGGCTGCGCCCACAGATCCACCCCACAACCCCTGAATGCAAAAGGACTAAAGACTCATTCGATAGGGGAGGGCCGCCCGGTTCGCTCCCTTCGGCAGGTCCGGTGCCCCTCCCCGTCTCTCGGTGAGGGGGCGGGGCACCGGCCTTCGGCCGTCGTCGGACGGCCTGCGGCTTGCGGACTCCCCTGGGAAGGGCCTGGGGTTAAGGTGTTATTTGAGTGGTTTGCGGTATTAGAGATGTCTTAGTCCGTGATGTCGATCTATGGCGGGATGCTCGCACTCTCCCCTTATGGGGTGTTTGTCGGCTCGGTCGGGTCGCTCCCCTGGGGCTCGGGGTCGAGATGGGCGAGCAGATCGTCGCGGGTGGTCTCGGTGAGGGTCTCCCCCGTGACGAACCAGCGGGTGATGGCGAGGGTGTCGAGGAACGGGAGGTCGTGGGAGGCGACGAGGAGGGCACCCTGGAAGGAGGCGAGGGCTTCGGTGAGCCGGCGGACGCTCGTGGTGTCGAGGTTGTTGGTGGGTTCGTCCAGGATGAGGAGCTGCGGGGCCGGTTCGGCGAGCATGGTCGCGGCGAGGGAGGCGCGGAAGCGTTCGCCGCCGGAAAGGGTTCCCGCGGGCTGGTCGGCGCGGGCGCCGCGGAAGAGGAAGCGGGCGAGGCTGGCGCGGATCTGGTTGTCGGGGGCCTGCGGGGCCGCCTTCTTGACGTTGTCGTAGACGGACAGGGCGGGGTCGAGAGTGTCGAGGCGCTGGGTGAGGTAGCGGGTCGGGACGTGGGTGCGGGCCTCCCCCTCGGCGGGTTCGAGGTCACCGGTGAGGGTGCGCAGGAGCGTGGTCTTGCCTGAGCCGTTGCGGCCGACGAGTGCGATGCGCTCGGGGCCGTGGATGTGCAGATGGGCGTCCTGGAGGGCGCCGTGCCGGGGCCTGACGTGGTCGAGGGTGAGGACGGTGCGTCCGGCGGGGACCGCGGTGTGGGGCAGGTCGACGCTGATGCGAGCGTCGTCGCGGAGGGCGTCGGCGGCGGCGTCACGGCGTTCGCGGGCCTCGGTGAGGCGGTCCTCGGCGAGGGTGCGGAGTTTGCCCGCGCTCTCCTGGGCGGAGCGCTTCTTGGCGCCGGCGACGATGCGTGAGGCGCGGCGCTGGTCGTCCATCTTCTTGTTGTGGCGTTCGCGGCGGGCGTTCTTGGTCTGGGCGTCGCGGAGTTCGCGTTGCTGGCGGCGGACGTCGGCTTCGGCGGTGCGGAGGGTGCGGGTGGCGGCTTCCTCCTGGGTGGCGAGGGCGTTCTGGTAGTCGGTCCAGGTGCCGCCGTGGAAGGTGAGTGCGCCGTTGCGGAGTTCGGCGATGCGGTCGACGCGCTCCAGGAGTTCGGTGTCGTGGCTGACGATGAGGAGGGTGCCGGTGCGCCAGGTGTCGACGGCGTCGTAGAGGCGGCGGCGGGCGTGGAGGTCGAGGTTGTTGGTGGGTTCGTCGAGGATGAGGATGTCGGGGCGTCGCAGGAGGAGTGCGGCGAGGTGGAGGAGGACGGTCTCGCCGCCGGACATGGCGCCGACGGTGCGGTCGAGGTCGAGGTCGAGGCCGAGTGCGCCGAGCGTGGCTTGGGCGCGTTCTTCGACGTCCCAGTCGTCGGCGAGGGTGGTGTAGTGGCGTTCGTCGGGGTCGCCGGATTCGATGGCGGTGAGGGCGGCGCGTTTGGCGTGGATGCCGAGTGCCTCGTCGACGCGTGCGGTGGTGTCGAGGGTGAGGTCTTGTGGGAGGTAGGCGAGGGTGCCCGGGGTGGTGATGGTGCCGCGGGTGGGGTGGAGGTCGCCTGTTATGAGGCGTAGGAGTGTGGTCTTGCCTGTGCCGTTGGCGCCGACGAGGCCGGTGCGGCCTCGGGGGATGGTGGTGGTGAGGCCGTCGAAGACGGGGGTGTCGTCGGGCCGGTGGTAGGTGAGGTCGGCCAGGGTGATGCCGGTGAGTTGCTGGGACATGGTGTTCTCGCTCGTCGCTGCGCGGGTGTGCGGGTGGGCGGCGTTTTGCGAGCATCACGCGGCGACCTGGCCGGTGGAGAAGGGTGGTGCGGGTCCTGTGTGGAACGTGGGCACCGAGGTCGCTGTTCGCGCGGGCCACTCGCCTCTGATGGGCGTTGGGTGGCGGCGTACGGCGTGGCCGTACCGCGCGATGGTCGCGGACCTCAGATGAGCAACGTTCCCCCGATCGGAGACGACAGGACCCTTCCAGTGTACCTGAGGGTGTCTAGTGGCCCCAGCGGTTCCAGTGGATCAGGGTGTCGGGGTCGGGGCGGGTGACGGGCTGGAAGGTGTCGCCGGTGTAGTGGGCGACGGGGGTGAGCATGAGCTGGCTGACGGTGTCGTAGGGGATGCCGAGGAGTTCGGCGGCGGCTTGTTCCTGCTGGAGGTGGACGGAGGTCCAGCAGGTGCCGAGGCCGTGGAGGCGGGCGGCGAGCATGAAGGACCAGAGGGCGGGCATGGCGCTGGCGTGCATGGAGGCGGTGACCCAGCCGGGCATGTTCTCGGGGCGGGTGACGCCTTCGACGCAGCCGATGACGATGGCGGGCATGTGGGGCATTTTTTCGGCGAGGTCTTCGGCGGAGGCGGCGGTGCGTGCTTGCTGGGCGGCTTCGGCGGGGTCGTCTTTGTGGATGCTGCCGATGTAGATGCCGTCGAGGCCGCGGTAGACGTCGAATCCGGCCTGGTAGAGGGCGCCGAGTTTCGCGATGAGTTCGGGGTCGTCGACGATGAGGTAGCGGATGGAGACGTTGTTGGAGCCCGCGGGGGCTTGGAGGGCGATGCGGACGCATTCGCGGAGGGCGTCGCGGGAGACGGGCCGGGTGGTGTCGAGGCGTTTGCGGACGGCGCGGGTGGTGGTGAGGAGGTCGAGTCCGGTGAGCGGGAGCACGGCGTCGTTGTCGAAGGCGGTCATGGTCGCTCCGGGGGGTCGGGTGCGCGGTGCGCCGCGGTGCGGCGTGTAGTTGATCTTAGGCGGAGGTGGGCGGGCGAAGTGTGTTATCCACAGGGTCGGATGCGGGGTGGGGTGGGGTGTGGCAGGGTGGTGGGCGTGGAAGCGTGGTTGGTGCTGGTGGTGGTGTACACGGAGCGGTTGGCGGAGTGCCGGGCGTTCTATGCGGGGTTGGGGCTAGGGTTGGTGGCGGAGCGGCATGGGCGGGGTCCGGCGCATTTCGCGGCGGAGCTGGGGTCGGGTGTGGTGTGCGAGTGGTATCCGGTGTCGGAGCGGGTGCCGGCGACGGGTGCGGGGTTGCGGTTGGGCGTGGTGGTGGGGGTGGGTTCGTGCGGGTTGTCGGTGGGGCGGCATGTGGTGGTGGATCCGGATGGCCGGAAGGTGGATGTGGAGGTGGTGGAAAGGTGAGGGCCCCCGCGGCCCGTGGTGGGCGTGCGGAGGCCGGGGGTGTGTTGCGGGGTCAGGTGGTGCGGAGGCCGGGTTCGCTCTTGCTGGGGCGGCCGTCTTCGATGTGGCCTGCGACGCGGCGGCGGTAGGCGGGTGCGTCGGTGGCGGTGATGGTGAGGTCGTACCAGGAGGAGGTGCGGTCGAGGCGGTGGTGGGTGGTGCGGGTGGTGCCGGGGCGGAGGCGGATCTTGTCGTGGTCGCCGGTGTAGGCGTCGGTGATCTGGAGGGTGTGGGTGTTCTTGGTGTGGTTGGTGAGGGTGAGGCGTAGGTCGTCGCCGTGGTGGTCGGCGCGGATCTCCAGGCCGGGGGTGGTGGTGTCGCCGGCGAATTCGCGGAGGAAGCCGTTGGGGCCGTAGGCGGTGATGGCGTAGGCGGTGGTGGCGTCCCAGGTGCCGGTGAGTTGTTTGCCGGGTTCGACGGTGTAGGTCCAGGGGCCGGTGGTGTCGGTGGTGGAGGTGATGTAGAAGCAGGCGCCGGCTTTGCCCTTGCTGGCGAAGGTGACGTTGAGGGTGCCGTCGTCGATGCGGCCGTCGGCGTGGAGGTCGTAGGGCAGGGCGCGGGCGGGGCGGCTGCCCTTCTCCTGGGCGGGGAGTTCGGGGGCTGCGGGGATGGCCGGGTAGTAGGTGGGGTGGCGGAGGCGGTCCTTGGGTTCGTAGGCGTCGGTGTCGGGGAGGCGGGCGGGGCGGGTGTCGGTTCTGGCGAAGTCGAAGGCGGTGGTGAGGTCGCCGCAGACGGCGCGGCGCCAGGGCGAGATCTGGGGTTCGCGGACGCCGAAGCGGCGTTCCATGAACTGGAGGAGGGAGGTGTGGTCGAAGGTCTGGGAGTTGACCCAGCCGCCCTTGCTCCAGGGTGAGACGACGAGCATGGGGACGCGGGGGCCGAGCCCGTAGGGGCCGGGGGCGTAGGTGGTGTTGCCGGGGAAGCGTTCGGTGGTGGTGTCGGCGGTGGAGGCGCCGTTGGCGGAGGCGTGGGGCGGGACGATGTGGTCGAAGAAGCCGTCGTTCTCGTCGTAGGTGATGAACAGGGCGGTCTTGGCCCAGACGTCGGGGTCGGCGGTGAGGGCGTCGAGGATCTGGGAGATGTACCAGGCGCCGTAGTTGGTGGGCCAGTTGGAGTGTTCGGAGAAGGCTTCGGGGGCGGCGATCCAGGAGATCTGTGGGAGGTTTCCGGTGGTGACGTCGGCGCGGAGGATGTCGAAGTAGCTCTGGCCGTTCTTGGCGTCGGTTCCGGTGCGGGCCTTCTCGTAGAGCGGGCTGCCGGGTGCGGCGTTGCGGTAGTTGTTGAAGTAGAGGAGGGAGTTGTCGCCGTAGTTGCCGATGTAGGGGTCGCTGGTCCAGCCCCAGTAGCCGGCGGCGTCGAGGCCGTTGCCGGCGTCCTGGTAGACCTTCCAGGAGATGCCGGCTGCTTCGAGGCGTTCGGCGTAGGTGGTCCAGCCGTAGCCGAGTTCTTCGTTGGCGAGGACGGGGCCGCCGCCGGTGCCGTCGTTGCCGGTGTGGCCGGTGAGCATGTAGTAGCGGTTGGGGTCGGTGTTGCCGATGAAGGAGCAGTGGTAGGCGTCGCAGATGGTGAAGGCGTCGGCGAGTGCGTAGTGGAAGGGGATGTCGGCGCGTTCGAGGTAGGTCATGGTGGGGGCGGTCTTGGCGGGGATCCACTGGTCGTATCGGCCGTGGTTGAAGGCTTTCTGGCCGCCGTGCCAGTCGTGGTTGAGTCCTTGGAGGAACTGCATGCCGAGGTCGTCGGCGTCGGGGTGGAAGGGGAGGATGTCGCGGGTGCCGTCGGATTGGTGCCAGACGGTCTTGCCGCCGGGGAGGACGACCGGGCGGGGGTCGCCGAAGCCGCGGACGCCGCGCATGGCGCCGTAGTAGTGGTCGAAGGAGCGGTTCTCCTGCATGAGGACGACGATGTGTTCGATGTCGCGGATGGTGCCGCTGCGGCGTGCGGCGGGGATCTGTGCGGCGCGGGCGATGCTCTGGGACATGGCGGAGAAGGCCGCGGTTCCGCCGGTGATCTGGAGGAAGCGCCGTCTGTTGAGGTCCATGGGCGGTCACCCCACCATTCACGTGCGAAACCCTTGCCACGGTGGTCCGAATGGTTCGCCAACGGGCCTTGAACAGCTTCGGGTGAGGGGTGTGCCGTGGTGGTGCGGGGGTCAGGCGCGGACGGGCATGACGAGGGTGGTGAAGCTGCCTTGGTCGGCGGAGCGGACGATGACGGGGAGGTCGGGGGCGGTGATCTCCAGGAGGGTGTCGGGGCCGAGTCCGGTGTCGAGGGCGGGGAGGAGGACTGTGGGGTCGAAGGACAGGCGGGTGGGTGGTCCGGTGCAGAGGGCGGGTTGGGTGTGGTCGGGGGTGTCGGGGCTGGTGAGGGTGAGGTGGTCGGGTGCGGTGTGGAAGGTGACGGGGCCGTGGGCGGTGGTGAGGGCGGCTTGGAGTGCGGCGCGGTCGGTGATGAGGCGTTGGCGGGGGGTGGGGAGGTCGTCGAGTATGCGGCGGTAGTCGGGGAAGGTGGTGTGGAGGGTGGGCAGGGGGTGGGTGTGGTCGTGGTGGCGGAGGCGGCTGCCGGTCTGGTCGGTGTCGAGGTCGATGTGGGGGTGGTGCAGGGCCCAGGCGGCCGCGGTCTGGAGGGCTTCGACGGGGATGAGGAGGGTGTGGGGTTCGCCGTGGTGGAGGGTGGCGGGCAGGGCGCGGACGGCGAGGCGGTACCGGTCGGTGGCGGCGAGCCGGATCTCGGTGGTGTCGATCTCGAGGAGGATGGCGCCGAGTGCGGGGTGGGCGTCGCGGGTGGGTCCGGTGGCGGTGGCGGGGGCGACCTGGCGGACGGCGCTGGCGAGGGCTGCGCCGTCGAGGCGGGCGCTGTGTGCGGGGTGGGGGGTGTGTTCGGCGAGGAGGTCGTCGATGGCGTTCTGGGTGGCTTGGGCGGTGGTTCGGGCGCGGTGGGCGTGGTGGTGCAGGAGGGTGCGGGCGGTGTCGGGTGTGCCGTCGAGGATGGCGGTGGCGTCGGTGAGGGGGATCTGGGCGTCGCGGAGGCGGCGGAGGGTGCGGGCGCGGGTCTCCTGGCGGGTGCTGTAGTAGCGGTAGCCGGTGGCGGGGTCGACGTGTGCGGGGGTGAGGGCGCCGCAGTCGTCGTAGAAGCGCAGGGCGCTGGGGGTGAGTCCGACGGCGCGGGCGAAGGTCCCGATGCTCATGAGGTCGTCGTGGTGGTTCATGGGGTGCATGGGAGCCGATTGTGGGCCTTGGACCTGGTCGAAGGTCAAAGGCGGGCCGGGGCGCGCCGGTCAGAGGGCGGTGAGGAGTGCGGGGAGCGCGGTGAGGGTGGTGATGCGGTGGACGCCGGGTGGGAGTGGGGGCGGCGGGGTGGGGGTGCGGTCGATCCAGATGCCGTGCAGGCCTGCGGTGCGGGCGGCGTGGGCGTCGATGTCGAGGCGGTCGCCGATGTAGGCGACGTCGGCGGGTGGGAGGCCGAGGGCGGCGCAGGCGTGGTGGAAGGCTTCTGGTGCGGGTTTGGCGTGGCCGATCTCGTCGGAGCAGGCGAGGAATTCGAAGTGGTGGCGTAGGCCGAGGGTGGTGAGTTTGCGTTCTTGGAGGGGGGTGGTGGAGTTGGACAGGACGGCGTGGCGGTGGGGGTGGGTGAGTGCGGTGAGGGTGGGGGCGGCGTCGGGGAAGGCGGTCCAGGCGGCTTCGAAGTGGGTGAGGTAGCGGGCGAACCAGGCGTCGGCTTCGGTGTCGGGGGTGGTGGGGCCGAGGTAGGCGCGGACGCGTGCGCGGCGTTGTTCGAGGAAGGTGAGTTCGCCGGTTTCGAAGCGGGCGTAGTGGGTGGTGGTGAGGGTGCGCCAGTGGGTGAGGGCGTTCTGGTCGGCGGGGAGTCCTTCGGCGGCGAAGTGGCGGAGGGCTCCGGTGCCGTCGGCTCCGGCGTAGTCGAAGAGGGTGTCGTCGACGTCCCACAGGATGGCTTTGACCACGTGTCCCACGATACCGCCGGTGTCGGGTGGTGGCCGGGTGGTGGTCGTGGGCGGGGTGGGGCGGGTGGGTCTGTCGGTTTATGTTGGGCTGATGGTCGATCTTCGTACAATTGTTGTTCATGGGGATTTGGTATGGACGTGAGGTCGGCCGTCGGCTGTGGGGCGCGGTCGCCGTGCTGGTCGCGGGTGCGGGTGTGGTGGTGCTGCTGACTCCTGGGGGGTCGGGGTCGCCGCTGCGGGTGGCGGACGGGTGGTCGGCGTCGCTGTACGGGTCGGTGGTGGGGGCGGTGGCGGGGTGGCCGTCGTGGTCGGCGCCGGTGATGGAGGTGGCGACGGACGCGGCGCTGATCACGCTCGTGGTGCTGTACACGCTGGTGTCGGTGGTGACGCTGCTGCGGCGTGACGTGGTCGGTCTGGCGGGGTTGTCGCTGGTGGTGGCGGGGTCGACGGCGGCGTACGGGGCGAGTGAGGTGCTGAAGGAGGCGGTGGCCGAGGAGCGGCCGTGCCGGGTGGTGGCGGCGGAGATCGCGGCGCACTGCCCGGAGGCGGGTGACTGGTCTTTTCCGAGCAACCATTCGGTGATCGCGATGGCGATCGCGACGGGCCTGGCGATGCTGCGGCCGCGGTGGGCGTGGCTGGTGCTGCCGTTGGGCGTCGTCGGGGTGGTGCTGCGGGTGCTGGTCGGCGTGCACTACCCGCATGACGTGGTGGCGGGCGCGGTGTGGGGTGCCGTGGTGGTCGCGGCGGTCCTGCTGTTGTTCGCGGGTCCGGTCGGCCATGTGTTCACCTTCGTGCTGACGCCTTGGTCGTTCTTCGCGCCGCGTGCGGGCCGTCATGCCGCGGGTGCCGTGGTGCGGCCGCGTGCTTCGGAGGTGCCGCGGGGTGCGCAGGACACGGTGGTGGATCTGCCGGTGTTCCGCGACGACGTGCCGCGCCGCTGACGTCCGTCCCGCCCGGGCCGGGGTGCGGGCGGGTTCGCCGGGATTCGTTGGGCGGGGGCGGGGGTGGGGTTTGCGGTGGTCGGGCAACGATTCTTCCGTCGGGTATGACCTGCTGGGAGGAGTCGGGGCGGCATGGACAGGACGGGCAGTGAGGTGCGGCCTTCGGGCGGGACGGTCGCGGGGGCGGTCTTCGAGGTGGAGGTCGGCCTGACGGTGAACGGGGCGGCGCGCCGGTTGCGGGTGGATTCCCGGGTCACCCTGCTGGACGCGCTGCGTGATCATCTGGGGTTGACGGGGGCGAAGAAGGGGTGTGATCAGGGGGCGTGCGGTGCGTGCACCGTGCTGGTGGACGGCCGGAGGGTGGTGGCGTGCCTGATGCTCGCGGCGCAGTGCGAGGGCCGTGCGGTCACGACCGTGGAGGGCCTGTCCGGTGGGGGTGCGGCGCATCCGGTGCAGGAGGCGTTCGCGCGACGGGACGCGTTCCAGTGCGGGTACTGCACGCCGGGTCAGATCATGTCGGCGGTCGCGCTGCTGGCCGAGGGGCGGGCCGGGTCGGCGCGGGAGATCGCGGAGTTCATGAGCGGGAACCTGTGCCGGTGCGGGGCGTACCAGAACATCCGGGCGGCGATCGGCGATGTGGCGGGGGGCGTGTGATGGGGCCGTTCGAGTATGTGCGGGCCGAGGACGCCGAGCGGGCCGTCGCGGTGGTGACGGCGGATCCGCGGGCGGCGTTCCTGGCGGGCGGCACGACGCAGGTGGATCTGATGAAGGACGGGGTGCTGGCGCCGTCCCGGCTGGTCGACGTCACGCGGCTGCCGTTGGGCGGGATCGTCCATGGGGACGGGGTGGTGCGGGTCGGGGCGCTGACCACGATGGAGGAGCTGGCCGCGGATCCGGTGGTGGGGGCGCGGCTGGGGTTCGTGCGGGAGGCGCTGCTGGCGGGGGCGTCGCCGCAGTTGCGGAACATGGCGACGATCGGCGGGAATCTGCTGCAGCGGGCGCGCTGCCGCTATTTCCGGGATCCGTCGGTCGCGGCGTGCAACAAGCGTGCTCCGGGTTCGGGGTGCGCGGCGGTCGCGGGGCCGGCGCGGATGCACGCGGTGCTGGGGACGAGCCCGCACTGTGTGGCGCTGCACGCCTCGGACGTGGCGGTGCCGCTCACGGCGGTGGACGCGGTCGTGCACGTCCTGGGGGTGGCCGGGCCGCGGACGGTGCCGCTGACGGACTTCTATGTGCCGCCGGGCGACACTCCGCATCTGGAGAACGTGCTGCGGCGTGGTGAGCTGATCACGGCGGTGGAGGTGCCGCTGCTGCCGGAGGGGGCGCGCTCGCATTATCTGAAGGTGCGGGACCGGGCGTCGTATGAGTTCGCGCTGGCGTCGGCCGGGGTGGTGCTGGAGCTGGACGGTGAGACGATCGTGCGGGCGCGGGTGGCGCTGGGCGGGGTCGGCACGATCCCGTGGCGCTCCTGGGACGCCGAGGACGTCCTGACGTGGGCGAGTGTGGACCGTGCGGTGTTCCGGGACGCGGCCGAGGCGGCGCTGGCGGGGGCGCGGACCCTGCCGGGCACGGAGTTCAAGGTGGAGCTGGCCAGGCGGACGCTGGTGCGGGCCCTGGAGACGGCGGCGGGGGTGGTGTCATGACGTCGACGCGGATGCGTCCCATGGTCGGCGAGGGCCTGGTGCGGGTGGAGGCGCCGTTGAAGGTGACCGGCCGCGCCCGTTACTTCAATGATGTGGACGTGCCGGGCATGGTCCATGCCGTCGTGGTCCGGTCGACGGTCGCGGCGGGCCGGGTCACCCGGCTGGACACCGCGCGGGCGGGGGCGGCGTCGGGGGTGCTGGCGGTGCTGACGCACCGGAACATGCCGCGTCTGGCGGCGGGCCCTATGACGATCATCGGCGCGTCCCCGCCCGTTCCGCTGCGGGACGACCGGGTGCTGTATCACGGGCAGCCGGTCGCGGTGGTGGTCGCGGCGAGCGCGGAGGAGGCCCGGTACGCGGCGTCGCTGGTGGAGGTCGGGTACGCGCCGGCCGAGCCGGTTTTGCACGTGGACGACCCGCGGGCGGAGCTCATCGACGACCCGTGGGGTCTGGATCATGTGCGCGGTGACGTCGAGGCGGGGTTCGCGGCCGCGGACGTGGTCGTCGAGGGGCGGTTCACCACCGCGGACAACACCAACAATCCGCTCGGGCCGATGGGGACGGTCGCGTACTGGAACGGGGAGGCGCTGACGGTCCATGACGCGACGCAGTGGCCGCACAACGTCCGGTCCACGCTGGCCGCGGTGTTCGGGGTGCCGGAGGCGGGGGTGCGGGTGCTGGCGCCGTTCGTCGGGGGCGGGTTCGGTGCGGGATTGCGGGTGTGGCCGCATGTGCTGCTGGCCGCGGCGGCCGCGCGGGAGGTCGGGCTGCCGGTGAAGTTGGTGTTGAGCCGGCCGGAGATGTTCAGCTCCGTAGGGCACCGGCCGGACAGTGTCCAGTGGATTCGGATCGGGGCGCGCGGGGACGGCGTGCTGACCGCGATCAGCCACGAGAGCGTGTCGAGCCTGGGGATGGAGGACGAGGACTTCGAGCCGGTGTCGCGCTGTTCGGCGGGTGCGTACGCGTGTGGGAGCGTGCGGACGCGGGACCGGCAGGCGCGGCTGCACATTCCGGGCCCGGGGTCGATGCGGGCGCCGGCGGAGGCGCAGGGGAACTGGGCGTTGGAGTCGGCGATCGACGAGCTCGCGTACGGGCTGGGGATGGATCCGCTGGAGGTGCGGTTGCGGAATCTCGCGGAGGTCGATCCGGTGTCGGGGATGCCGTGGTCGAGCAATGCGTTGCGCGAGTGCTATGCGGAGGGTGCGCGCCGGTTCGGGTGGGCGCGGCGGTCTCCGGAGCCGGGGTCGATGCGGGACGGCCGCCGGTTCGTCGGGTACGGGCTGGCGGCGGTGTCGTATCCGGGCTACCAGGTGGCGTGTCAGGCGCGCGCGTCGGTCGGCCGGGACGGGTCGGCGTTCGTGCGGAGTGCCGCGACCGACATCGGTACGGGCACGTACACGGTGATGACGCAGCTCGCGGCGGGTCTGCTGGGGCTGGATCCGGGACGGGTCAGGTTCGATCTGGGTGATTCCGACATGCCGTATGCGCCGCAGGCGGGCGGGTCGGGGTTGACGGGGGCGCTGGGGAACGCGGTCCATTCGGCGTGCCTGCGGCTGGTGCAGGAGTTCTGTGATCTGGTGCGCGATGATCCGGCGTCGCCGCTGTGCGGGGCGGGCCCGGGTGAGGTGGCGGTCGGTGGTGGCCGGATCCATCTGGTGGCCGATCCGTCGCGGGGCGAGGCGTTCGGGGAGATCCTGGTGCGGCACGATCTGGTGGAGCTGGCCGCGGACGGCCGGAGCGTCCCGCCGGACTCCGGGGAGCTGGGGATGGCGTGCGCGGGGGCGTTCGGTGCGAAGTTCGTGGAGGTGCGGGTCGATCCGGAGCTGGGGTTGCTGCGGGTCGTGCGGGTGGTGTCGGTGATCGACGGTGGCCGGATCCTCAATGCCGAGACCGCGGCGAGTCAGATCGTCGGCGGGACGGTCGGTGGCATCGGCCAGGCGATGTTGGAGGAGACGGTCACCGATCCGACGGGGCGGATCGCCAATGCCACGTTCGGCGACTACCTGATCGCGGTGAACGCCGATGTGCCGGACGTCGATGTCGTGTTCGTCGGGGGCCCGGACCGGGCGACCGCGACGGGTACCAAGGGTGTCGGGGAGGTCGGCCTGGTCGGGATCGCCGCGGCCGTGGGCAACGCGGTGTTCCATGCGACCGGTCGGCGGA
Source organism: Actinocorallia herbida (assembly GCF_003751225.1). NCBI lineage: Bacteria > Bacillati > Actinomycetota > Actinomycetes > Streptosporangiales > Thermomonosporaceae > Actinocorallia > Actinocorallia herbida. Next base: position 4,320,947 of record NZ_RJKE01000001.1, on the reverse strand, counting down.
TCCGGGATCTGCCGATCACGATCGACCGGCTCCTGTAGGCGTGCGGGGCGGGCCCGTTCCTGCCGTGTGGGGTCAGGGGCGGGTGAGGCGTTCGATGAGGAAGCGCCAGCTGGTGGACAGGAGGGCGATGGCGGTGTCGTCGGGGTCGTCGCGGCCGGGGTCGGCGAGGTGCAGGAGGAAGGGGCCTTCGAGGGCGGAGGCGAGCTGGACGGCGAGGGGGCCGGGGTCGGGGCGGGTGAGGCCGGCCTGGATGAGGAGCATGCGCAGGTGGATGCGGGAGATGTTGCCTTCGCCGGCGGGGGCGGGGTCGTCGCGTTCCAGGGAGGCGCGGGCGATGGCGTGGCGTTCGGCGAGGAAGGTGATGCGTTCGTGGCCGAAGGCGATGAGCCGGGCGACGGGGTCGGCGCCGGGGCCGAGCGGGGGCGGGCCGGACATGACCTTTTGCTGGAAGGCGCGTTCGTCTTCGTCGATGAGGGCGCGGAAGATGCCGGCGCGGGTGCCGAAGCGGCGGAAGACGGTGCCTTTGCCCAGGCAGGCGTGGTCGGCGAGGGCGTCCATGGTGAGTTTTTCGACGCCGTGTTCGGCGATCATCGCGCGGGCGACTTCCAGGAGGTGCGCGCGGTTGCGTGCGGCGTCGGCGCGTTCGGGTCGGGGGCGGCCGAAGGGCACTACGGGGCGGTCCACAGTGCAGAATCTACACAGCCCTACAAAAACGGGGTGAAGTCCGCTTATGCTGTGGGGGTGCGGCGGCGCCGAGAAGCGGCCCGCCACTACCCCCTCGAGGGACCGCCATGACCCTGTTCCGGCTCGACGCCAGCATCCTGCCCGCCACCTCCGCCTCGGCCGAGCTCGCCGACGTCGTCGAGGCCGAGTGGCGCGCGGCCCGCCCCGGCGCGCCCGTCGTGCGCCGCCACCTCGGCACCGACCCGCTGCCCTCCGACGCCTGGGCCAACGCCACCACCGCGTCCTTCACCCCCGAGGCCGACCGGACCCCCGCCCAGAAGGAGGCCCTGGCCCTGGTCGCCGAGCTCGCCGACGAGCTGCGCGCCGCCGACACCGTCCTGCTGGCGGTCCCGCTGTACAACTACGGGGTGTCCCAGCACGTCAAGGTGTGGATCGACCTCGTCCTGGCCGGCGCGGGGGCCGCGACCCCGGTCCTCAAGGACACCCCGACGATCCTGATCACCACTCTGGGCGGCGGCTACGGGCCGGGCACGCCCCGCGAGGGCTGGGACCACTCCACCGGCTACCTGGAGCGGATCGTGCGCGACGTGTGGGAGGCCGACCTGACCCTCATCAAGCGGGAGCTGACCCTGGCCGAGTCCACCCCCGCGATGGAGCCGCTGCGCGACCTCGCCGCCGAGGCCCGCACCGCGGCCCTCGACACCGCCCGTGAGACGGCCCGCGCCCTCGCCCGCGGCTGATCCGCGCATCCCCCGTGCCCGCATCCCCGACGCGCCGGGGGATGCGGGCACGCGCGTCACCGGGGGCTGGCGCTCCAGGGGTTGGCTCTGTTTATGATAGTGACTTCGGCAGGGCAGGACTGGAGAAAGCGGGCGCGCATGGGCGGGATCGACGGACGGGCGGCGACACACGAGACCGCACCGATCAACGGGGTGCTCGAGGCGCTCGACCTCGCCGAGACCGGCCCCGACACCTACACCGCGCCCGCCTTCCACGGCATCGACGCCCCCCGCTCCTACGGCGGCCAGCTCCTGGCCCAGGCCCTCGTCGCCGCCGCGCGCACCGTCGCGAGCGCGATCCCCGCCCACTCCCTGCACGCCTACTTCCTGCGCGGCGGCGACCCCCGCAAGGACACCGCGTTCGCCGTCCGGCGGCTGCGCGACGGACGGCGCCTGTCGAGCAGGTCGGTCGAGATCAGCCAGGACGAGCGGGTCCTGGCCACCATGACGGTGTCGTTCGCCGTCCCCTCCGAAGGGCTCGACCACCAGGCGGCCGCCCCCGACGTCGCACCCCCCGACGACCTGCCGACCCTGGTGGAGTGGAGCGGCGGCCACGGCGCCGACCCCGAGCACCTGTGGGACATGCCGACGGTCGACACCCGCGTCGCCCCCGACACCCCGCCGCACGGCAGCACCGCCTGGCACCGCATGGCCGGCGCCGCCCCCGACGACCCCGCCCTGCACCAGGCCCTGCTGGTCTACCTGTCGGACGTGACGACCCTCGCCGGCGCCCTCGTCCCGCACGGCATGCCGCTCGGCGTGGAGGAGCGCGACGGGGAGGTCTGGGACGCGGTGTCCCTCGACCACGCCGTCTGGTTCTACCGCCCGGTCCGCGCCGACGACTGGCTCCTGTTCGTGCAGGACTCGCCCGTCGCCGCCGACGGCCGCTCGCTCGTCAGGGCCGACGTGTTCGGCGCCGACGGGCGCCTGGCGGCCTCCCTCGCCCAGGAGGGCCTGTTCTTCCGCCGCGGCTGACCCCGGCGGACGCGGCGGCCCGGAGGGGCCGCCCGGAAAGGTAAGGAGACGCCCATGAGCACGCTGCCGTCGCTCGCGGTATCACTGGGGTTCTGGCAGGACCGGCCGCCCGGCGAGGCCCTGGACACCGCCCGCCACGCCGACGAGCTCGGCTACGGGCGGCTGTGGATCGGCGAGATGGCCACCTACGACGCGTTCGCCCTGGCCACCCGGATCGCCGCCGGCACCCGCCTGCGCCTGACGGTCGGGCCGCTGGCCGTCGCGGTCCGCGACCCCATGCTCATCGCCCGCGGCGCCGCCTCGGTCGCCGACCTGTCAGGGCGGCCCGTCGACGTCGCCGTCGGCACCTCCAGCCCCCTGGTGGTCTCCCACTGGCACGGCAGGCCCCGCGAGCGGTCCGCGACGGCGCTGCGCGAGTCGGTGCAGGCGCTGCGGCCCCTGCTGGCGGGCGACAAGGCCGACTTCCGCGGCGAGGTCGTCACCACCCGCGGCTACCACCTGCGCCTGGCCCCTCCCGGCAGCGAGCTCGCCGTCGCCGCGTTCGGCCCCGCCGCCGTCCGGACCGCCGCCCGGCACGCCGACCGGATGGTCCTCAACCTCCTCACGCCCGCCTCCGCCGCGGCCCTCGTCACCGCCATGCGCGAGGAGGCGGGGAAGGCGGGCCGGACCCCGCCGCGGGTGACGGCCTGGGTGACCGCCGCCGACGCCGCCGACCCCGAGGCCGTCGACCAGGTGCGGCGCGGCGTCGTCGGCTACCTCGCCGCCCCCGGCTACGCCGAGATGTTCACCGCCGCCGGATTCGCCGACCTCGTCGCGTTCGCCCGCACCCGCCCCCACCCCAAGGAACTCCTGGCCGCGGTCCCGCGCGCGCTCGTCGCCGCCGTCGGCCTGGTCGGCGACGACACCGAGGTGAAAGCGCAGCTCGCCGCCTATGCCGCGGCCGGGGTCGAGGAGGTCGCGGTCATCCCCGCGAGCGTCGACGGCGACCCCGGCGGCCGCGCCACCCTGGAGCGGCTGCGCCGCATCGCGGGCTGAGGGCCGCTCACCGGCCGGCGGGCGCGGCCCCGCCGGCCGGCGCGAACCCCACGGCGGTCCGTTCCAGAGCCTGCCCGCAGCCCCGGCAGCGCAGGAACGGCCGCAGCCGCCGCCCGCACGCCCGGTGGACCAGCCGCAGGTCGGTGCCGGGCGGGCCGGTGTACCAGCGCTGCGCCCAGTCGGTGAGCAGCGCGAACACCCCGAAGAAGGCGAGGCCCTTGTCGGTGAGCCGGTAGCGGGGCCTGCCGTCGGCGGCGTCGAGGGCCAGGACGCCCAGGTCGGTGAACCGGCGCAGCCGGCCGGCCAGGACCGACGGGGCGACGCCCAGCTCCCGCTCGTAGTCGGCGAAACGCCGGACGCCCAGGAGCGAGGCCGCCAGGAGCACGGTCGCCCACCGGTCGCCGAGGATCTCGAACGTCTCGGGGAAGTACGACAGCGGATCGTCCTGCGCCGGGGGCCGGACCGTCCTGCGGTGCAGGCGCGGAACCGCGACCTGCGCGAACGTCGCGGCGCCCCGCTCGGTGGCGACGTCGCGGGCGGTCACCGGCGCGGCCCCGCAGGCCGCGCAGCCGAGATCGGCGTCGGTGGGGGCGCCGCAGCCATGGTGCAGCAGCGCGGGCAGGGCCGCGCGGCGGGGCACCCACGCCCGCTCCCACGACCACAGTGCGATCAGCAGCGGCCACAGGTCCAGGGACTTCTCGGTGAGGAGGTACTCGGTGCGGGTCCGGCCGTCGGTCCGGTAGGGCGACGGGGCCAGGAGGCCGCCGGCCTGGAGCTCCTTGAGGCGGGCCGACAGGACCGATTCGGAGACGCCCAGGGCGTCGCGCCAGTCGGCGAAGCGGCGCACCCTCAGGTGGAAGGCCCGCTGGAGGATCAGCAGCGTCCACTGGTCGCCGATCGCCAGCAGCGCCTGGCCGACCGCGCCCGCCCGCGCCGTCTCGCCCGCCATGGGCCCGCCTCCCTCCGCCGCCTGGCGCCGATGCTACCCGGATCGCTGGCTTTCGTTGCCGAAGTGGAGGCGGGCGGGCCGGTCAGGCGTCGAAATCGGTGGCGGCGGTCCTGCCGAACCCCGCCAGCAACGTCGCCCGGTCGTAGTACTCCAGCCATTCGGCGACGAGCCCGGCGTCGTCGTAGGCCAGGACGCCCACGACGGGGACCTCGGTGCGGCCGTGCGCGTTGGCGAACACGTCGCGCCGCTCCACGAACACCCGCCCGCCGATCACCCCCAGCGCACGGACCTGCAGGTCCAGGTGGGTGAGGCCGGCCGCGAGCAGCCGGAGCCGCGCCGCGATCGCCGCCCGGCCCCGCAGCGGCTCCTGCATGACGCTGTGCAGGACGCCGTCGGGCGCGAACAGCGCGACGATGCCGTCCCAGTCCCTGGCGTTCCAGGCGGCCACCATCGCCTGGGCGGCGGCGATCTTCTCTTCGTCGGTCACGGTCACTCCGTATCGTCGGGGCTCGAAGGTCGGGACAGCGCGGCGCGCAGCTCGCGCTTGAGGATCTTGCCGACGGGGTTGCGGGGCAGTTCCGCGCGGAGCTCCAGTCGCTCGGGCAGCTTGAACGACGCGATCCGGCAGGCCCGCAGGAACTCCACGAGGTCCGCCAGCGCGGGCGCCGCGCCGGGCCGCGGCACGACCACCGCGCACACCTTCTCGCCCAGCACCGGATCGGGGTAGCCGACGACCGCGACCTCCGCGACCGCCGGATGCCCCGCCAGCAGGCCCTCCAGCTCGGCGGGCGCGATGTTCATCCCGCCCCGGATCACCAGGTCCTTCGCCCGGTCCACGTACCGCAGGAACCTGCCGTCCTCCCCGGCGACGACGAACACGTCGCCGGTCTTCAGGTAGCCGTCCTCGTCGAACGGCGACGGCAGGGCGTCCCCGCCCAGGTAGCCGGAGAACACCATCGGCCCCTTGATCCGCAGCTCGCCCGGCACCCCCGGCTCGGTGACCAGGGCGCCGGTGTCGGGGTCGACGAGCCGGACCGCGACCTGCCCGGAGATCCGCGACGACCAGGTCACGCCCGGCGCCCCGAAATGCGGGAAGTACAGGGCCCGCTCCTCGGGATCGGGCACGTCGTGCGGGTCGGTGAGCAGCGCGATGCCCTCGTTCGAGCCGAAGAAGTTGATGATCCCGATCCCGTGCCGCTCCTGCCAGCCGCGGACCATCGGCGGGGCCAGCGGCGCCGACCCCGAACCGATCAGCCGCAGCGACGACAGATCCGTCGCCGCCAGCAGTTCCTCGCGCGCCAGCAGCATCGTCAGCAGCGCCGGAGGCGCCACCGTGTAGGTGACCCGTTCGGCCTCGATCTGCGCCAGGAACGTCGGCAGGTCGAACGGATGGTGCTGGACCAGGACGCCGCCGACCCGCAGCCACGGCAGGAACATCCCGTTGATCCCGGCCATGTTCACCATCGGAAACGGGTTCAGCAGCACGTCGTCACCGGTCAGGCGGGGCGCGTCCACGGTCGCCCAGCTCATCGCCAGCCAGTCCAGATGTGTGCGCGGCACCCCCTTCGGGGTGCTCTCGGTCCCCGACGTCCAGCAGATCGTCACACAGTCGTTCGGATCCGCCGGATGCGCCGCCATGTGGGCCGCGACCCGCGCGGCCGCACCCGGCGCGTAGGAGACCGGGAGGACCCCTTCGGGCAGGCCGTCGGGGCCGTCGCCGAACGCCAGGACCGTCCGCAGTGCCGGAAGGGCCCCGCGCAGCGCCGCGATCTCCGCCGCCGGACGCCGCTCGCCGACCCGCGCCGCGGTGAGGAACGCCGCGAACCCGGCCAGCGTGCCGAGCTCGGTGATCTCCCGCTCCCGGTACTGCACGGGCAGCGGCGAGACGATCGCGCCGATCCGCCAGCACGCCAGATAGGCCACCACCAGCTCGACGGTGTTGGGGAGCTGGAGGCCGACGACGTCGCCCGCGCCGATCCCGTGGGCCAGCAGCAGATCGGCCAGCCCGTCGGTCTCGGCGTCGACCTCCCGCCAGGTGAGGCGGCGCGGGCTCTGGCCGGTCAGCGCCTCCTTGTCGGCCGGGTCGAGCAGCGCCTCCCGGTCGGGGCCCGCCGCGACGCGGGCCCGGAACAGGCCGTCCATGGTCTCGTCGCCCCACCAGCCGCGTGCGGTGTAGTCGGCGACGCGGTCGGCCGGATGCAGGCCGCGGTGCATGAGGTGCTCCTTCGCAAAGTCCGGAATGGAGGGGAGGAAAGGGGGGCGCGGTCCGCGCCGACCGCGCCCCGGCAGGGGACGGCTCAGTGGCCGTCGATGGTGATGACGTCGCCCGCGGGCTCGAACGCCTTCTTGGCCGCGCTCCAGGTGAACGGGCGGAACGCGCCGATGCCCAGGGACGTCTCGGGTGTCATCTTCCAGTCGATGCCGTCGATGAACATCGGCGGCGAGTACGTCTGGGTCCGGGCGACCTTGATGATCCCCAGGCGGCTCAGCCCGTCCTCGGACGCCGCGGCCTTGGTGAACGCGTCGACCATCAGGTCGCCGATCGCCCACCCGTTGACGGTGTAGTTGTTCAGCGGCGCCTTCACCCCTTGCGCGGCGGCGTCGGTGAGGTACTGCTTCACCCCGGCGTCATCGGCGTAGATCGGGTTGGCCGGGTCCTTCAGCCACACCATGACCTGCTGGCCGTCGGCGGCGGCGCCGGCCGGCTCGTAGAGGCTCTTGCCGTCGACGCAGTTCGCGGGCTGCACGAACGTCTCGGGCTTCCAGCCCGACCTGCCGACGGCCATGCTGAGGGCCAGGCAGTCGGTGGTGACGCCCGCGTCGATCAGGACCGGCGCGCCGCTCTCCTTGAGCGTGGTGACGGCCGCGTTCGGGTCGGTGAGGGGAGCCTCGGCCGCGATCGTGACGTTCGTGCCCTCGATGGCCTTCTTGAAGCCGTTGGCGTAGCTCTGCCCGGACTCGGTCTGGTTCGCCGCGAGCGCGACCTTCACCCCGTCCGGGTACTTCTGCTGGAGCTGCGCGACGACGACGGCCATCTCGACCTCGCTGGAGGGCAGGTACTCCGTCGTCCACGGGAAGTTCGCGGCGTCCCGGTACTCCGGCACCGCGGCCTGCGCGTACAGCAGGGGCACGCACGCCTCGTTCTGGTCGTCGGCCGCCGCGTTCAGCTGCCCCGACCCGAACACCTCGAGGACGTGCACGCCGTCCTTCTGGATCAGCTCGTTGACGTTGGCCTTGGCGCGCTCGGGGTTGAACGCGTCGTCCTTGGCGACGACCTCGAGCTTGACTCCGCCGATGCCGCCCGCGGCGTTGGCGACCGCGAAGCGGGCCTTCATCCCGTCGATGACGGCGCCCGCGGCGGCGGCGAGCGGGCCGGACAGCGGCGCGCTCCACCCGACCTTGAGGGTGCCGCTGATCGCGGCCTCGGCGGCTGCGGGGTCCAGGCAGTCCTCGGCGGTGACGACGCCGCCCGCGGCGGCCTCGGTCTCTTCGCTCGCCCCGGTGCCGCAGCCGGCGAGCAGCAGCGCCGCGGCGGCGCCGACGGCGGCGAGTCGCATCGTTGTCATGGTCGTACTCATTTCTTTCGCGCGTCGCCCTGGGGCGCGCGGGGGGTGGGATCGGAGGGGAGGTCAGGGGTGCCGGGGCGGGATTCGACCCGGACGAGGCGGCGCGCGGTCGCGCCGAGCCGTCCGACGATGCCCTCGGGCATGAGGAACACGATCGCGATGAGCACGGCGCCGAAGAGGATGCCCGACACGTGCCCGGACACCAGGTCGGCGGTGAAGTACGGCAGGAACACCACCGCCAGGGCGCCGGCGACGGGCCCGTAGAGGGTGGCGGCGCCGCCGAGGAACAGGCCGGTGATCAGCTCGATCGACTTCAGGAGGGTGAAGGACCCGTCCGGGGACAGGGCGCCGACGTACATGGCGAACAGGCCGCCCGCCAGGCCCGTGACCGCGCCGGACAGGCCGAACGCGAGGGTCTTCACCGAGGCGATGTGCACGCCGGAGGACGCCGCGGACAGCTCGTTGTCGCGGACCGCGAGCATCGCCATGCCCAGCCGGCTGCGGGTGAGGTTGCGGAGGAGGACGATCACCAGGATCAGCACGACCGCGCTCACCCAGTACAGCCACAGGTAGCGCTGCCCGGCGCCCAGCCCCGTCCACTGCGGCGGGGCGAGCTGGCGGGAGCGGATCACCAGGCCCGCCGCGCCGCCGGTCAGGTCGGTGAACCGCTTGACCAGCTCGGGGAACGCCACGCCGACCGCCAGGGTCACCAGGGCGAGGTACAGGCCGCGGATCCGCAGGGCGGGCAGGCCGACGATGAAGCCGAGCACGAAGCACAGCACCGCCGCGACGGGCAGGGTGAGCAGCGGCTCCACCTGATAGGAGACGATCATGACGCCGGTGGTGTAGGCGCCGAGGCCGAAGAACGCCGAGTGGCCGATCGACAGGAGGCCGGTGTAGCCGGTGACGAGGTTGAGGCCGCTGATCGCGATCGCGAAGATCAGCACGCTGGTGAGCTGGCCGACCCGGAACGGCTCGAGGCCCGACCCGAGGTACAGGGCCGCCAGCGCGAGGACCGGCCCTGCCGCGACGGCCGCGCGGTGGCGCGGGGTGCCGCGCACGAGCGTGAGGAGCGGGCCGCGCGGGGCCTTGGCGGGGGCGACGGCGGGGGCGGGGGGTTTGGCGGAGGTGGTGGTCACAGCCGCTCCATCTGTCGGGTGCCGAACAGGCCGGTCGGCCGGAAGAGCAGGATGAGGACGATGACGACGAGCGCCGCGGTCTGCTGGAGGGTGCCGCCGATGACGTCGACGTAGCCGGTGAGCATCGACTCCAGCAGGCCGATCGCCAGACCTCCGACGACCGCGCCCACGGGGCTGTCGAGTCCGCCGAACAGGGCGGCGGCCGAGGCGTAGATGAGGATCGGGAACATCGTCGTCAGGCTGAGCTGCTGCGACGACAGCGGCGCGATGAGGATCCCGGCCAGCGACCCGATGACCCCGGCCAGGCCCCAGCCGAGCATGAGGATCCGGCCGGTCGGGACGCCGCTGAGCGCGGCGGACTCGGGGTTGTCGGCGACCGCCCGCATGTGCAGGCCGAGGCGGGTCCGGTTGAACAGGGCGAACACCAGGCCGATGAGGACGGCGACGACCAGCCAGACGCCGAGCGCGTCGAAGTACAGGCGGGCCCCGCCGACGGACAGGTAGTCGTCCTGGCCGCCGGGGAACAGGCCGGGCAGGGTCTTGGTGTCGGCGTCGAACAGCAGCCCGGCCAGCGCGTTGAACCCGGTGAACAGGCCCAGTGCGACGATGAGGGTCGCCATGTCGTTGCGGCGCCGCACGGGCCGGATCAGCGTCCGTTCGGTGATCGCGCCGAGGAGGAACCCGACCGCGCAGGCGACGAGGGCGGCGGCCCAGATGGGGACGTCCTGGGTGGTGAGGGCCCAGGCGATGTAGGTGGTGAACAGCGCCATCTCGCCCTGGGCGAAGTTGATGGTGCCGGTGCCGCGGAACACCACGACCAGGGCCAGCGCCATGATCGCGTAGACGGTTCCGTTGGTGACGCCGTCGAAGAGGCGTTCCAGGAAGATGTCCATCTCTGTCTCCCCTTACAGGCCGAGGTAGGCGCGGCGGATGGACTCGTCGCCGCGGAAGCGGTCGGCGTCGCCCTCGGCGACGACCCGGCCGACCTCCAGCAGGTAGACGCGGGAGGCGAGGCGGAGTGCGAGGTCGGCGTTCTGTTCGACCAGCAGCAGCGCGGTGCCCTGCTCCCGGTTGACCTCGGCGAGCACGTCGAACAGCTCCCCGACGATCTTGGGGGCGAGGCCGAGGCTCGGCTCGTCGCACAGCAGGAGTTTGGGGCGGCTCATCAGCGCGCGGGCGACCGCGAGCATCTGCTGCTCGCCGCCCGACAGGGTCCCGGCCTCCTGCCCGGCGCGGCGGGCGAGGATCGGGAACACCCCGCACCAGGTGTCGATGTCGGCGGCGATCCCGGCGGTGTCCTTGCGCAGGGCGGCGCCGACCCGCAGGTTGTCCAGGACCGACAGGTGCGAGAACGTGCCGCGGCCTTGCGGGACGAGGCTGACACCGGCGGCGACGATCTGGGGCGGGGCGAGCCCGTCCAGCGGGGTCCCGTCGAAGGAGATGGCGCCGGTGTGCGGGATGAGCCCGGACAGGGCGCGCATCGTGGTGGTCTTGCCGGCGCCGTTGGCGCCGAGCACCACGACGACCTCGCCCGCCTCGACGGTCAGGTCGAGGCCGTGCAGGACGCGGGCCGGGCCGTATCCGGCGCACAGGCCGGTGACCTCGAGCAGGCTCATGCGGTCCTCCCCAGGTAGGCCGCCAGGACCCGTTCGTCGGCGCGGACGTCCTCGGGGGTGCCGTCGGCGATCTCGCGGCCGGACTCCATGGCGACGACGTGGTCGCTGATGCCCATGACCAGGCCCATGTGGTGCTCGACCAGGAGGGCGCCCAGGCCGCGTTCGGCGCGCAGCCGCAGGATCAGTTCGCCCAGCTCATCGACCTCGGCGTGGGTGAGGCCGCCCGCGGGCTCGTCGAGCAGGAGCAGGCGGGGGTGGCCGGCGAGGGCGCGGGCGAGTTCGACGCGCTTGAGGGTGCCGAACGGGAGCCCGGCCGCGGGCTGGTCGGCGACGTCGGACAGGCCCAGGTCGGCGAGGATCTCGCGTGCCTCGGTGGTGAGGCGGCGGTGCGCCGAGCGGGTGGCGGGCAGGCCGAGCAGGGATGCGGTGAACCCGGATCCGTCGCGGGAGTGCGCGCCCAGGAGGGTGTTCTCCAGGACGGTCAGGGACGGGAACAGCGCGAGGTTCTGGAAGGTGCGGGCGATGCCGAGCCGGACGATCCGGTCGGGGCGGGTCCGCAGCAGGTCGTGCCCGGCGAAGGCGATGGTGCCGGAGTCGGGCCGGTACAGGCGGGTGACGCAGTTGAACAGGGTGGTCTTGCCTGCGCCGTTGGGCCCGATGAGACCGCAGATCTCGCCGGGGGCCACGGTGAGGGACACCCGGTCGAGTGCGGTCACTCCACCGAAGCTGAGCGTCAGGTCGCCGACCCTCAGTTCGGGGGGCGGATCGTGGGACATGGGCGGCGGGCTCCTCTCGCCGTTCACACTTCAGTTGTGAGTGTGGGTCCGGTCACACCCTTGCTACAACAAAAAGAGTGACCACGTCAACGGCTTGTTATGAGGCCGATATGTCGATCTTGCCGGTTCGGCGAAGAGACCCCTTGGCCGATTCACTCTCTTAGTTGTAGCGTGAGGGAGGCGGGGGTCACACCCCGCGAAAGAGGAGGAGGTCCCATGTCCCACCCCGACCACGACAGCGCCGTACGCGCCCTGCTCGACAAGCAGGAGATCACCGAGCTGCTGACCCGCTACCTGCGCTCGGCCGACCGCGGCGACGCCGCGGGCCTCGCCGCCTGCTACCTTCCCGGCGCCACCGAGGACCACGGCGGCGTGTTCACCGGCACCGCCGAAGACTACGTCGCCGACATCACCCCGGTCCTCACCCACCCCCGCGGCCGGACCATGCACTGCATGACCAACGTGCTGATCGACCTCGACGGCGACACCGCCGCCGCCGAGTCCTACGTCGTCACCTTCAGCGCCGTCCGCACCCCCGACGGCCCCGGCAGCAGCTTCGTCGGCGCCCGCATCCTCGACCGCCTCGAGCGCCACGACGGCCGCTGGGGCATCGCCCACCGCGCCCTGCTGTGGGAGTGGAGCCACGACGCCGCCGCCGCCGAGACCTGGCTGTTCGGCATGCTCGTCCCCGACACCGACGTCCTCACCCGCGGCGCCAAGTACCCCGCCGACCCCGTCTACGCCGGCACCGCCCGCGCCCAGGCGAACGGGGCCGCCCAGTGAGCGACCTCAAGGACTTCACCGCCCTGGTCACCGGCGCCAACCGCGGCATCGGCGCCGCGTTCGCCGCCGAACTCCTCGCCCGCGGCGCCAAGGTCTACGCCGGGGCGCGCGACCCCGGCTCCGTCCCCGCCGAACTCCTCGACGCCGGCGCCGAGGCCGTCGCGATCGACGTCACCGACCGCGACCAGGTCGCCAAGGCCGCCGCGGCCTGCTCCGACGTGTCCCTGCTCATCAACAACGCCGGCTACCACGCCGGGCAGCGCCTGGTCCTGGCCGACGACCCGGACGCCGCCCGCCAGGAGATGGAGGTCAACTACTTCGGCCCCCTCAACACCACCCGCGCGTTCGCGCCCGTCCTGGGCGCCAACGGCGGCGGCGCCATCATCAACGTGCTGTCCGTCGCCGCGATCGCCCCCACCCCCTTCATGGGCGGCTACTCCACCTCCAAGGTCGCCACCCTCTACCTGAGCGGCATCACCCGGGACGAACTCGAGCCCCAGGGCACCCGCGTCACCGCCCTCATCGTCGGCTCCGTCGACACCCGCATGGCCGGGCACGTCGCCGGCGACAAGGAGCAGCCCTCCGACATCGCCAAGGCAGGACTGAAGGCGATGCTGCGCGGCGAGCACGTCTGCGACACCGACTGGATGGCCGTGGACTCCCGCGCCCGCCTCGCCCGCGACCCCGCCCGCTACCAGCGCGGCCTGGCCAGGCTCCTGCACGCCACCGAACTGCGGACCGGCCGATGAGCGGGCCGCTCCTCGTCCAGGCCACCGTCGCCGCCGCCGACCTCGCCCCGGCCGCGGCGGCGGCCCGCGCCCTCCTGGGCGTGCCGCCCGGCTTCCCCGACCCCGAACTGGCCTCCTGGGGCATCGTCAACGAGATCCTCGGGCTCGGCGACGGCACCTACCTGGAGATCGTCGCCCCCGCCACGCCCGAATCCGCCCTGCACGGGTTCCTCAAGCGCGGCGAAGGCGGCTACGTCGTCGGCGTGAAGGTCCCCGACACCGACGCACTCGTGGAACGCGCCGCGAAGCTCGGCGTCGAGGTCGCGCACCGGCAGGACTTCCACGGCGCCGACATCGTCCAGTTCAAGCCCGGCAGGCTCGGCGCGATGCTGGAGGCCGACCGGCTGCCCGACGGCGCCCACTGGCACTACGACACCTGGGACACCCCCGCCCGGCCCGCCGACGCCCCCACCGGCCGGCTCCTGGCCGTCGACCTCGCCGTCACCGAACCCGAGCAGGCCGCGGCACTGTGGGCCGAACTCCTCGACGCGGAGCCCGCCGGGCCCACCGCGATCACCGCCGGGGACGCCGTGATCAGGTTCGTCCCCGCCACCGGGCGGCGCGGCCTCGTCGCCGCCGACATCGCCGCGCCCGAGGCCGCCGAGCACACCGTCGCCGGGCTCCTCCTGCGCCTCACCCCGAAGGAGACCGCATGACCCTCCGCGTGATCCAGTGGGCCACCGGCGCGATCGGCAAGACCACCCTGCGCGCCGTCCTGGACACCCCCGGCCTGGAACTCGCCGGACTGTTCGTCTACGGGGACCGCAAGGCCGGCCGCGACGCCGGCGACATCGCCCGCCGCGCGCCCACCGGCGTCATCGCCACCCGCGACCGGGCCGAGATCCTCGCGACCCCCGCCGACGTCGTCATCCACGCGCCCCGCCTCCAGGTCCCCTACGAGACCCACGACGCCGACCTGTGCGCGCTCCTGCGGTCGGGCAAGAACGTCATCACCACCGCCGGCCACCACTTCCCGCGCGCCCACGGCGCCGACCGCGAACGGATGTTCCTGGACGCGTGCGAGGCGGGCGGCACGACCCTGTACGGGGTCGGGATCAGCCCCGGCGTCGTCGGCGAACGGATCGCCCTCGCCCTGACCGGCGCCTGCCTGGACGTCGAGCACGTCCAGATCGACGAGGTCCTGGACGCCAGCCGCGTGCCCGACCCGAACTTCGTGTTCGACGTCATGGGCATGGGCGCCGACCCCGCCACCGTCGACCTCACCGGCGGGGACCTGCCGGTGATGTACGGGATGCTGTACGGCGAGACCCTCGCGTTCATGGCCGAGCGGATGAACCTGCCCGTCGACCGCATCGAGTCCGACCACAAGGTCCGGGCGTCGGTCCGCGACCTCGAAGTGCCCGCCGGGACCATCAAGGAGGGCACCGTCGCGGCCACCGAGTGGCGCTGGCACGTCGTCAGCGGCGGCCGCCGCGTCCTCACCCTCGCGATCATCTGGACGATGGACCCCGACCTGCCCGAATACGCCGGACGCGACCACTGGACCATCACCGTCCAGGGCAGGCCCGGCATGACGATGACCCTCAACCTCATCGAACCCGACGACCCCTCCAGCAGGACCACCGCGGGCCAGTTCATCACCTCCGGACCCGTCATCCGGGCCCTGCACGAGGTCGTCGCCGCCCCGCCCGGCATCTTCGAGCCGCCCGTCTTCGCCCCGTTCGACTTCAAGGGAGGCACCCGGTGAGCGCCACCGCCGTCCAGGAGGCCAGCCCCCACCCGCACTACGCGCTGCACGCCGACGGCACCCGCGTCGAGCGGTTCGCCGACCTGCTGCGCCGCCGCGCCGCCGCCACCCCCGACCTGCCCGCCGTCCTGGAACCCGGCAGGACCACCACGTTCGGGCAGCTCGAAGCACGCGCCTCCCGCGTCGCGCGGGCCCTGCTCGCCGACGGCGTCGGCCCCGGAGACCGGGTCGCCTACATCGGCGTGAACTCCGCGGCGTTCCTCGAGGTCCTGCACGGCGCCGCGAAGATCGGCGCGATCGCCACCGCCGTCAACAACCGGCTGCACCCCCGCGAGGTCCTCCAGATCCTCCGCGACGCCGAACCGTCCGCAGTGGTGTTCGGCGCCGGAGACGGTGGCCTCGCCCCCGAGGCCGGGACCGTCCCGTCACTCGCGCGGGTCGTCACCGCCGACGCAGCCCCCGGCACCACCGGGTACGAGGCGTGGCTCGCGGCCGCGCCCGACGGCGGCGACCCCGGCCACCGGGCCGACCCCGAGGACACCGCGCTCATCTTCTACACCTCCGGGACGACCGGGCTGCCCAAGGGCATCATGCTGAGCGGCCGGAACCTCGGCCAGGCCCTCGCCACCATGCACTACGGCATCGAACTCGACACCACGTCGGTGGCGATGGCGCCGATCCCGTACTTCCACGTCTCCGGATTCGGCCTCGCGATGGTCGCGCTCGTCAACGGCGCAGCCCTCCTCCTGGAACTCGCCGCCGACCCCGAGGGCCTGCGCGACCTGCTGATCGCCCGCCGCGTCTCGCACGCCGCGCTCGTCCCCACCCTCATCCAGCGGCTCATCGCCCTGCCCGGCGTCCAGGACGCCGACTGGAGCGCGCTCAAGTACGTCGTGTACGGGGCGTCGCCCATCCCGCTGCCGGTGATCCACGAGGCGACCCGCACGATCGGCTGCAAGTTCCTCCAGTCCTACGGGCTCACCGAATCCACCGGCGGCGTGACCATGCTCGCCCCCGCCGACCACCTGCCGGAACCCGGGCAGGAACGGCGGCTGGTGTCGGCCGGCAGGCCCATGCTGGGCGTGCCGATCCAGATCGTCGACCCCGAGACGCTGAAGGAGCTGCCCGCCGGGGAGCGCGGCGAGGTCGTCATCGGCGGCGGGCACGTCATGCAGGGGTACTGGCGGCGGCCCGAGGCCACCGCCGAGGCGCTCCTGCCCGACGGGCGGCTGCGCACCGGCGACGGCGGATCCTTCGACGAGGACGGATTCCTCTACCTGCACGACAGGCTCAAGGACATGATCGTCACCGGCGGCGAGAACGTCTACCCGGCCGAGGTCGAGAGCGTCCTCACCGAGCACCCGTCGGTGCTGGAGGCCGCGGTGATCGGGATCCCGTCGGCGCGGTGGGGCGAATCCCCGTACGCGATCGTCGTGCGGCGGCCCGGCGCCCGGCTGGAGGAACGGGAGCTGATCGCGTTCGCCCGGGAACGCCTCGCCCACTTCAAATGCCCGTCCGGCGTCGCGTTCTGCGACGCCCTGCCCCGCAACGCCTCGGGCAAGCTGCTGAAGAACCGGCTCCGCGAAACCCACCGCTGACCCTGCGGGAGTGCGGAAACGGCGCGAGGGGGACGGAATTCCGTCCCCCTCGCGGGCGATGATCAAGGGAAAGGGCACAGACCGCTCCCCTCCACTCTTAACCTATAGCGCATAAGGGGGCTTGCCACAAGACCCCCGTCATGCCCGACAATCGTCGAGCTCAGCGAAATCGACGTGCGGGGGACAGGAATGCGCAGTACAGGGGCGACCTACAGGTCGTGCGGGAACGGGGACACCCGGGCCACGGCGACGGATCGGGGCTGATCACGTGAACCCGCTCACCTCCGGCGTCTTCGCCCTGCCCGGCAACCTCGCCGCCAAGGCCGACCCGAAGCTCATCTCCGGCGACGAGCGGCACTTCGCCGCCATCGACGCCAGCCTCCGGCACGCGATCGGGGAACTGTCCGACCGGCTGGAGGACCTGCGGCTGGCGCCCGGCGGGCTCGGCCAGGCCGCGCTGGACCGCGACCTGGAGATCCACCGGCTCGCCTCCCGCCTGCGCACCCTGCGCCGCTTCGGACTCGACCTGTGCCTCGGCCACATGGTCGGCGACGACGGCGCCGACCCCGTCTACGTCGGCCGGCTCGGCCTCACCGACGCCGACGGCCGCCGCCTCCTGCTGGACTGGCGCTCACCGGCCGCCGAACCGTTCTTCGGCGCCACCCACGCCAAGCCCATGGGCCTGGCCAGCCGCCGCCGCTACCGGTGGACCCGCGGCCGGATCAGCGACTACTGGGACGAGGTGTTCACCGCCGACGGATTCGAAGGGCACGCCGCCCTCGACGACCAGTCCGCGTTCATCGCCAGCCTCGGCACCCACCGCTCCGCCCGCATGCGCGACGTCCTGGGCACCATCCAGTCCGACCAGGACGCGATCATCCGCGCCGGATCCACCGGCGCCCTCGTGGTCGACGGCGGACCCGGCACCGGCAAGACCGTCGTCGCGCTGCACCGCTCGGCCTACCTGCTGTACTCCGACCCGCGCCTGGGCCACCACCGCGGCGGCGTCCTGTTCGTCGGCCCCCACCAGCCCTACCTCGCCTATGTCGCCGACGTCCTGCCCAGCCTCGGTGAAGAAGGCGTCCAGACCTGCACCCTGCGCGACCTCGTCCCCGAAGGCCCCGCCGCCCGCACCGAACCCGACCCCGAAGCGGCCCGGCTCAAGGCGTCGGCGGACCTGGTGAAGGCCGTCGACAAGGCCGTCGCGTTCTACGAGAAGCCCCCCACCAAGGGACTGCTCGTGGAGACCCACTGGTCGGACCTGCGGGTGACCGTCGAGGACTGGGCCGAGGCGTTCCTCGCCCCAGACCCCGGCACCCCGCACAACGAGGCCCGCGAGCGGATCTGGCAGGAACTCCTCACCATCCTCATCGACAAGCGCGGCGACGACGTCCCCGAAGACCAGCTGCGCAGGTCGCTGGAACGCCACCGCGAACTCCACATGGCGCTCAACTCGGCGTGGCCGATCCTGGAGCCGACCGACGTCATCGGCGACCTGTGGACGGTGCCCGCCTACCTGCGGCTGTGCGCGCCCTGGCTCACCCCCGAGGAGATCCGCGCACTCCAGCGCGCGGACGCCGACGCCTGGACGGTGTCGGACCTGCCGCTCCTGGACGCCGCCCGCCAGCGGCTCGGCGACCCCGAGTCCTCCCGCCGCAAGCGCCGTCAGGACGCCGCCCTGGCCGCCCAGCGCGAGCACATGGCCAAGGTCGTCGACACCCTCATCGAAGCCGCCGAACGCGTCGAGCCCGACGAGTCCGGCCACGGCCTGGTCACCATGCTGCGGGGCCAGGACGCCCAGGTCAGCCTGATCGACGAGACCGTCCTGCCCGAGGTGAGCCCGGACATGCTCGCCGGGCCGTTCGCGCACATCGTCGTCGACGAGGCCCAGGAACTCACCGACGCCGAATGGCAGATGCTCCTGTCCCGCAACCCCTCCCGCAGCTTCACCATCGTCGGGGACCGCGCCCAGGCCAGGCACGGGTTCACCGAGTCCTGGCAGGAGCGGCTGGAACGGGTCGGGCTCGACCGGATCACCCAGGCGTCCCTCACCGTCAACTACCGGACCCCCGAGGAGGTCATGGCAGAGGCCGAACCCGTCATCCGGGCCGCCCTCCCCGACGCCAACGTGCCCACCTCGATCCGCGCCAACGGCGTCCCCGTCCACCACGGCTCCACCGCCGAACTCGACGCGCTCCTCGACACCTGGCTCGCCGAGCACACCGACGGCACCGCCTGCGTCATCACCACCGCCCCACTCCCGCCCCGCCCCCGCGTCCGCACCCTCACCCCGGAACTGTCCAAGGGCCTCGAATTCGACCTCGTCGTCCTCCTGGACCCCGACGATTTCGGCGACGGCATCACCGGCGCCGTCGACCGCTACGTCGCCATGACCCGCGCCACCCAGCGCCTGGTCGTCCTCACCACCCCCTGACCCCGGCCCGGCCCCGCCCGGCCCTCACCGGGCGGGGTCACCGCAGGCCGTCCAGGACGGTCAGATCCTCCGGATCCAGCAGATGGTCCGCGCCGCACACGAGCTCGCGCAGACGCGCCGGGTCCGCGGCCGCGGGGACGGCGAGGGTCGCGCGGGAGCGGCACAGCAGCCAGGCCAGCGCGATCTGCGCGCGCGTGGCCTCATACCGGGCCGCCACACCGTCCAGGACGGCCAAGGCGGACGGAGACAAGGAGCCAGGAGCGAGCGGGGAGGAGACCGCGAAGGCGATGCCCTCGTTCTCACACAGCTCAAGGACGTCGTCGTCACGCCCGGCTCGGGCGAACCGCCGCGGTCCGCGGGGTCCGGGGAACACGTCGCGGTGGACGGCCGCCACCGGGGCCACCGCGCAGGCGTCCGCTATCTCCTCCACGCCCGCTCCTCGCAGCCCGAGCCGGCCGACCAGGCCCGCCGCGCACAGGTCGGCGAGCGCGCCGAACGACTCCCGCACCGGCACCCCGTCGGCCGCGCGCAGGTGGACCAGGCCGATCCGGTCGGCGTCCAGGACCCGCAGCATCCGCTCCACCTGCCCGCGCAGGCTCTCCGGCCGCGCGTGCGCGCCCTCCGCCGCACCGACCGTCACAGCCAGGACCACCTCCCGCGGGTAGGGGTGCAGTGCCTCCCGCACCAGGTCCCCGGCACCGGCGCCCACCTCGAAGTAGGTGATCCCGAGCCGCAGTGCCCGCCGCAGCACCGCCCGCCCCGCCTCGGCGCCGCCCGCCGGGGCCACCGCCGCACACCCCATCCGGGTGACCACCGGCCCGTCGCCGAGCCGCACCGCGCCGAACCGGCCGTGCCCGGCCGCCCGCTCACCGGAAGGAGACACCGAGGGCCCGCCTCGAACGAACCCGGGAGGACGAGGCCCTCCGGCGCCGTGGCGGGTTCCGGCTCGTCCTGCCGTGCGCGAGGGTCATGGTGGTGATGGTGGCACGCCGCCGGTCGCGCGCGGGCGGATGCAGCGGACGGAGACCATCAGCACCGACCGGTGTGCGCCCTACATGGGTATCGTTCCGAGGTTGACCACCGTCCCGCCGCAGCTGGTCGGGAAGTTGTTCAACGTGCATCCGACTTCAAGGAGCTGATCGGTGCTGGTGCGCACGGTGACGTACACATTGGCGTTGCCCTGAATTGCCACCGATGCGCAGTCCACCGAAATTGCACCAAATGCCGCGGTGAAGTTGGTCAGTGGGGTAGGCGTAGGCGGATTTGTGGCCTCGTTGACCGTTTGGCCGAACACCTTCCCATTGCGGACGGCCACGACGGCCTTCGTCTGGCCTTGGGCGGCCGCTGTACCGACGCACTTGGCAGGACCTGCCGGTCCCGTTGGTCCGGGAGGCCCAGTGGCCCCGTCGGGTCCGGGGGGGCCTGCCGGCCCCATGGGCCCGGTAGGCCCGTCGGGCCCGTCGGGTCCCGGGGGGCCCGCCGGCCCCATCGGCCCGGCAGGCCCATCGGGTCCAGCAGGCCCGACCGACCCGTCAGGTCCCGGGGGACCCGCCGGTCCCATCGGTCCCATCGGTCCGGCAGGCCCATCGGGACCGGCAGGTCCGCTAGGCCCAGTGGCCCCGTCGGGTCCCGGCGGGCCTGCCGGCCCCATCGGTCCAGCAGGCCCGTCGGGCCCGGCAGGCCCGACGGATCCAGGGGGCCCGGGGGGTCCCGGAGGTCCTGGCTTGCCGTGACACTGCTTCCTGTGGCAATCGGGCTCGTTCGAGAATGCGGAGGCCGCGGGAGCGTACGCCGACACCACAATGGCCGCCACTGAGAGGGGAAGCAGGAGCGGGGTCGTGAGCCACGTGAATTTTGACGGCTTGGGGTCGATCATGGCTGGTGTCCAGATCTATATGGGCAGATGGAAAGTGATCATGCAATTCTCAACTACCCCGTGGTCAATGACACCAGGCCAAGATCGGTTCTTCTTATGTCGAGACGAAGGCAATTTCTGGTAGGCGGGTTCCAGGTCCGTCCGGAGATCTCCCCGAGAAGGGCCCGGCGGCGGCGGGTGCGGGGCCGCCGCCGGGCACTGCCCGGGTCAGCCGACCTGGCGGTCGGCGTTGTGCCACCAGGGCTCGCGGAGCTCGCGCTTGAGGAGCTTGCCGGAGGCGTTGCGCGGGAGGGCGTCGGCGAACTCGACGGCGGTCGGGCACTTGAAGTGGGCGAGGCGGTCGCGGAGCCAAGCGATCAGGTCGGCCTCGGTCGCGTCCACGCCGGGGCGGCGGACGACGACGGCGAGGGGCGTCTCCCCCCACCGCTCGGACGGGATGCCGATGATCGCGGACTCCAGGACCGCCGGGTGGCCCGCCAGGACGCTCTCGACCTCGGCCGGGTAGACGTTCTCGCCGCCGGTGACGATCAGGTCCTTGAGCCTGTCGTGCAGGTAGAGGTAGCCGTCGGCGTCCAGGGAGCCGGCGTCGCCGGTGCGGAACCAGCCGTCGGGGGTGAACGCCTCCGCCGTCGCCGAAGGATTGCGCCAGTAGCCCGGCGTCACGCACGGGCCCTTCACCACGACCTCGCCGACGACGTCCGGTCCGGCGAGCTCATCCGTCGCCAGGTCCAGGACCGCGACCCGCATGCCCGGCACCGCCGCGCCCGCCGACCGCAGCCGTCCCGCGACCGGGTTGTCAGGACTGTGCTGGTCGGGGCCCAGCAGCGTCGTCACGCCGATCGTCTCGGTGAGGCCGTAGGACTGGAAGAACTCCGCGCCGAACAGCGCGACCGCCCGCGCCAGGAGGGGCTCGGAGATCGGTGAGGCGCCGTAGACGATCTGGCGGAGCGCGGAGAAGTCGGCGTCCTTGGCGGCGGGCATCTCGCAGATCACCTGGATCACCGCCGGGACCATCGCGGTGTGCGTCACCCGGTGCTCGGTCAGCTGGGCGAGCATGGAGGACGGCGTGGGCTCCCGCGACTGCACGAGGGTGCCGCCCCGCGCGAGGGTGATCAGCGCCCAGCCCGCGCCCGCGATGTGGAAGTACGGGATCGGGACCATGCTGCGCGAGCCCGCGTCGACGTCGAAGCAAGCGCCGAACAGGTCGGCGGCCGAGGCGAGGCCGTCGGCGCTGATCCGCACACCCTTGGGGCGTCCGGTCGTGCCGGAGGAGTACATGAGGACCAGGAGGTCGTCGCCGGAGGCGTCGCGGCGCGGGTCCACGGGCCTGCCGGAGGCGACCCACGCCTCGTACGGCGCGCCGACTTCGATGACGGGCACGTCGAGCCCGGCCAGGGCGGGTGCGTGCTCGGGCGCGGTGACGACCAGGGACACCTCGGCGTCGCCGAGGATCCACTGGATCTCCGGCGGCGACAGGCGGAAGTTCAGCGGGACGAGCGCGACCCCGGCCTTGGCCGCGCCGAACAGCAGCTCGAAGTACTCGGTGGCGTTCCGGTCGAGGTAGCCGACGCGGGAGCCGGGCGGCAGCGCGGACAGCAGGTCGGCGACCCGGTCGGACCGTTCGGCGAGCTCGCCGTAGCGGATCGGGCGGCCGTCTCCGGTGACGGCGAGGGCGTCGGGGCGCGAGGACGCGGAGTGGCGGAGGAGTTCGGGGACGGACAACGGCACGGTGTGCTCCTCACCAGGGGTGGGTGGGGTGGATCAGTCGAGCAGCACGGACACCTCGGTGCCGCGCAGCACCGCGGCGCACTGGTCGCAGGTGAGCCTGATCTTCAGGTCCTGGCCGCAGGCGCGGTGGGTGTAGACGAGGGCGGGGCCTTCGGCGGCGCGGAACCAGCGCTGGCCCCAGTCGATGGCGGTCATGACGGCGGGGAAGAAGGCGCGGCCCTTCTCCGTCAGGCGGTAGTCGGGCCAGTCGGCGCGCTCGGCGCCCGGCGACTGGGCGAAGACGCCGAGATCGCAGAACACCCGCAGCCGGTCGGCGATGATGGTGGGCGGCGCGCCGAGCCACTGCTCGAAGTCGCGGAAGCGCTGCGCGCCCTGGAAGGACGCGCCCAGGAGGGCGGCGGACCAGCGGTTGCCGATCAGCGCCATCGTCTCGGGGAACAGGCCCGCCTCACCGGCGGTCTGCGAGCGGCGGCGGGTGGTCGCGGTGGGGACCGAGCGGCTCCACGTGCCGCTCGGCCCGAATCCGCCGGTGACGTCGCGGGCCTCGGCCGGCCGGCCGCAGGCGCCACAGCCGAACACCGGCCGGAAGTCCTTTCCGCACGTCTGGTGCACCATCCGCGGCAGCCGCTCGCCGTGGTCGGGCACCCACGCGGCCTCCCACGCCCAGATGCACAGCAGCACCGGCCACAGGTCGCGGCCGCGCTTGGTGAGGAGGTACTCGTACCGGCGGGCGCTCGCCTGGTACTCGGCCTTCTCGAACACGCCCATCGCGGTCAGCGACGCGAGCCTGCGGGTGAGAACCGCGTCGGAGATCGGCAGCGCCTCTTTCCAGTCGACGTAGCGGCGGGCGCCCAGCATCGCGTACCGAAGGATCAGCAGGTTCCACTCGTCGCCGATCAGCCCGAGGGTCAGGCCGACGGCGTTGGTGCCGCCGCGCGGGAGCCGGGTGGGCCGGTCCGGCGGGTGCGCCAGTTCGGTGGTCGCCGCTGCCGGGGTAGCGCTCTGCCGGGTCACGAGAGAAGGTCGCCTTTCACAGTCCGACGGACGTCGCCGGAGAATCCGCGCCGGCCCAGCCGGGGATGGCGGATCCGGGCGCCCAGGTGGCGTGCGTGCCGCTGGAGATGCGTTCGGGCAGCAGGAGGCGGGCGAGCGGGCCGTCGGCCGGGCGGGCGGCATCGAAGATCAGACACTCGGAGCGATCTTCGTTCATGTCGGTCGTCAGGGTAACAAGGTAGCCGTCGTCCTCGGCGGTGGATCCGACCCTTGGCGCCATGGCGGGTTCGCTGCCGTAGACGCCTTCGGGAAGGGTGTAGCGCTCTTCCTTTCCCGTCAGCAGGTCGTGCTTGACCAGGCCGTTGAACAGGAACCAGCCCTCGACGCCGCTGGCGGCGTAGGTGTAGCGGTTGCGGCGGCCGCCGTAGGTGTTGTTGAGGACGCCGAACTCGGTGATGGAGTCGGTGAGCCGCTCCTCCCGGCACTGGCCGGTCCGCAGGTTCAGCCGCCAGCGGTGCAGCCGGGTCTGCATCCGGTCGAGGGCGAGGAACCGGAACATCCGCTGGTAGAAGCTGCCGTCGCCGGTGTCGCGCGGCTCGGGGTCGCCCTGGAAGAACCCGTCGAGGACGATCTCGTCGCCCTCCTCGTAGGCGTTGACGAAGTGCAGCACGTAGGTGGGGGCGGCCTCGAACCAGAGGATCTGGGCGGAGGTGCCGCGCCGCGGGATCACGCCGAGGCGCAGCGGCAGGTCGGGCCGGAACCGGGCGGCGTGGTGGCCCTTGGCGAGCAGGTCGGCGTCCCAGAACAGCGGGCAGTCGTTGAGGATCGCGTAGTTCTCGGTGAACGCCATGTCGTGCGGCAGGCGCGGGCCGGGGAGCGGGACCTCGGTGTAGTGGACGAGCCTGTCGTCGGCGTCCACGACGCCGTAGTGCATGTAGGGGGCGTCCTTGCCGTAGTTGAAGAACAGCAGTTCACCGGTGTTCTCGTCCGACTTGGTGTGCGCCGACACCCCGCAGGACGGGAACTCACCGCCCCAGTCGGACTTGCCGAGGGTCTCCAGGGTGAGCGGGTTCAGCCGGTACAGGTCGCCGCACTGGTAGAAGCTGGTGAGGGCGACCCCGGCGTGCACGACCACGTCGGTGCTGGAGGCGTCCTTCATCCTGCCGCGCGCGCCCCAGCCGTCCTGGCGGGGCGATTTCTCGGGGCGGTCGGCGATGCCGGCCCACAGGGGGACGCCCGCCTCACGTTCGGCGATGAGCCCGTCGGTCTGCACGAACCGGTTGCGGTAGAACGCCTTGCCGTCGCGGAACCCGACGGCGTGGATCATGCCGTCGCCGTCGAACGGGTGGTAGCGCTCCAGGGCGGGGTGCACCGGGTTCTCGGTGTTGCGCAGGTACAGGCCGTCGAGGTCGGCCGGGATCTCTCCCTCGACGACGGTGAGGTCGTCGGCCTTCCACTCCGTCGTCTGGGGCCGCCACGGACCGGTCCGGTAGGGGTGGTCGTCGTCATCGGGCAGGGTCGACAGGACCCTGCCGAGAATCTCCACGTCCATGGGGGGACTCCTTCAGTCGGTGCCGATGATGAGGCTGACGGCGGTGGTGGTGCTGCCGCCGATGTTGAGGGTCGCGACCCGGCGGGCCCCGTCCACCTGGGTGGCGCCCGCGGCGCCGGTGACCTGCGCGGCGGCGTCCACGAGCATCCGCACGCCGGTCGCGCCGACGGGGTGGCCGCCGCCGATCAGGCCACCGGACGGGTTCACGGGGATGCGGCCGTCCTTCTCCAGGTCGCCGCTCTCCACCGCCTTCCAGCTCTCGCCGGGCGCGGTGATCCCGAAGTGGTCGAGCGCCATGTACTCCGACATGGTGAAGCAGTCGTGCGTCTCGATCGCGTCCACGTCGGCCACGCCGCCGATTCCGGCGCGGGCGAACGCGTCGGTGACGGTCCGGCGCACATGCGGCAGGACGTAGGCGTCGTCGCGGGACCGCTCGGTCTTCTGGCCCAGCGGCAGGCCGACGGTGCGGTGGCCCCAGCCCTGGACGCGGGCGAGACCGCGCAGCTCGGGGCGGCGGGCGAGGTAGCGGTCGCTGACCAGGACGACCCCGGCGCCGCCGTCGGTGATCTGACTGCAGTCGTGGCGGCGGAGCCGTCCCTCGACCAGGGGGTTGACCTTGTCGTCGGCTGTGAAGCTCGCCTCGGTCAGCTCCCAGCCGCGGGTCTGGGCGAGGGGGTTGGCGCGGGCGTTGCGGAAGTTGAGCTCGCCGATCGCGCGCAGGTGGGCGTCGTCGATCCCGTAGCGGCGGTCGTACTCGTCGGTGAGGGCGCTGAACATGTACGGCCACATGAAGGACGCGTCCTGGCCTTCGTGGCCGACCCAGGCGGCGGCGCCGAGGTGGCGGGCGGCCTGGTCGCCGTGGACGGTCTTCTCCAGCTCCAGGCCGAGGACGAGGGCGACGTCGTAGCGGCCGGACTCCAGGTCGGCCATCGCGGCGAGGATCGCGATGCCGCCGGACGCGCAGGCCGCCTCGTGCCGGGAGGAGGGGACCTCCCACAGCTCGGGCAGGACCGTCGCGGGCATGCCGCCGAGCTGGCCCTGGCCGGTGAACAGCTGGCCGAAGGCGTTGCCGACGTGGATCACCTCGACGTCGCCGGGCTCGATCCCCGCGTTCTGGAGGGTCCGCGTCGCGACCTCCTCGGTGAGATCGGAGAATTCCAGGCCGGCCCGGGACCAGTTGCGCGCGAAGTCGCTCTGGTACCCGCCCAGAACCCATGTTCCAGCGGTCATCTGCTCGCTCCCTCCGGGGGTGGTGCGGCCGGGAGGCCACCCGAACACTTACTACAACAAAGAGAGTAAGCCGTCAATGTACTCGCTGCGGGAGCCCAGTACAGAGCCGAAGTCTCCGCGAAACCGGGCCTTGTCCCGACCGGTGGATCTCACTACATTTAAAAGAGTAACCGAGGAGGAGAGGAGAGGCCGCATGGCCGAGGCCCTCGTATTGGACTACGTGCGGACCGCCCGCGGGAAAGGATCACCGCGCGGGTCCCTGCACGGCATCGGACCGGTCGACCTCGTCGTCCGGCTCCAGAAGGCGCTCGCCGAGCGCACCGACCTCGACACATCGCGCGTCCAGGACGTGGTCGTCGGCTCGGCGTCCCAGGTCGACGAGCAGGGCGCCAACCTCGCCCGCACCGCGACCCTGCTCGCCGGATGGGGCCACGGCGTCCCCGGCGGAGTGCTCAACCGGTTCTGCGCCTCCGGCATCGACGCCGTCGCGCAGACCGCGGGCCGCATCCGCGGCGGTGACCTGAACCTCGCCGTCGCCGGCGGCGTCGAGAGCGTCTCGCGCGTCGCGATGTTCAGCGACCGCGGACCTTTGTGGAACGACCCGGCCACCATCCAGGCCGTCGGCTCGGTCCACATGGGCATCGCCGCCGACCTCAACGCCACCCTCGCCGGCCTGACCCGCGAGGAACTCGACGCCTACGGCGCGGAGACCCAGCGCAAGGCCGCCGCGGGCTGGGACGCCGGCCACCACGACGGCGCCATCGTGCCCATCGCCCTGGACGACGGCACCGTCTTCGCCCGCGACGAACTGATCAGGCCCGGCACCACCCCCGAGGGCCTCGCCAAGTTCCCGCCCGCCTTCACCGAACTCGGCGCCCAGGGCCAGGACGCGATCGCGCTCGCCGCCCACCCCGAAGCGGGCGAGATCCGGCACCTGCACACCGTCGGCACCTCACCCGCGCTCGCCGACGGCGCCGCCCTGCTCCTGCTCGGCGACGCCGACGCCGCCAAGGCCGCGGGGCTGCGGCCCCGCGCCCGGATCGTCGCCTCCGCGACCGCCGCCACCGACCCCGTGATCATGCTGACGGCCGGGCAGCAGGCCGTCGAGGCCGTCATCGCCCGCGCCGGGCTCGCCCCCGACGACATCGACGTCTACGAGTTCGCCGAAGCCTTCTCCGCCCTGTGCCTGAAGCTCCGGCGCGACCTCGGCGTCGGCCCCGACCGGCTCAACCCCAACGGCGGGACCATCGCGATGGGCCACGCCTTCGGCGCCACCGGCGCGATCATGGTCGGCGGGTGCCTCGCCGAACTGGAACGCCGCGAAGGCCGCTACGGCGTCGCCGCGGTCTCCGGAGCCGCGGGCCTGGGCGTCGCGGTCCTCATCGAAAGGATCCCCGCATGAGCGGCCTCGACGGACAGGTCATCGTCATCAGCGGCGGCGGACGGGGCCTCGGCCGTGCCTTCGCCCTCCACCTCGCCGAGCGGGGCGCCCGCCTCGTCGTCAACAACCGCAACCGGATCGTCGACGACCAGGGACTCGGCCCCGCCGACCATGTCGTCGCCGAGATCAGGGCGCTCGGTGGCGAGGCCGTCGCCGAACACGGCGACGTCGCCGACCCCGCCACCGCGCAGAACCTCGTCAAGCTCGCCCTCGACACCTGGGGCCGCCTCGACGGCTGCGTCACCAGCGCCGCCGTCTCCGGCCCCGCCATGTTCCACAAGTCGCCGCCCGAGGACTTCGCCGCGGTCCTGCGCACGAACGTGCTCGGCACCTCCCAGATCGCCGCCGCCTGCGCCGCGGTCATGCGCGAGCGCGGACACGGCAGGATCGTGCTCGTCGCCTCCACCGCGGGCCTGCACGGCGAGCCCACCGTGTCGGCGTACGCCGCCAGCAAGGGCGCCGTCATCGCGCTCGGTAGGACCATCGCCGTCGAAGGCGCCCCGCGAGGGGTGTTCACCAACGTGCTCCTGCCGTACGCGCTCACCCAGATGACCGACCGGGGCATGGACCCCGACCACCGCGGCCTCATGGACGCCGCCGCCGTCGCGCCCCTCGTCGCCGCCCTGTGCGACCCGGCCTCGACCGTCAACGGGCAGGTCATCGTCGCCGCCGCCGGAGGGCTGCGCGTCGCCGACGCCGTCGAGTACGGCACCGTCCGCCACGACGGGCCGCTCGACGGGGCGGGCCTGGCCGCACTGCTGGAGCTCAGCCGCTCCGGCCCCGCCCACTCCTACGTCCACGCCCAGGACGCCTTCCAGGACTTCGCCCGAGAGCTGAGCACCCCGTGAACCTCATCCCCCTGCTGGTCAACCTCGCCGGGACGGCCCTCGCCGTCGCCGTCGCCATGGGCCTCACCATGGCCTACGCCCTGCGCACCCGCACCCACAGCGTCGTCGACGTGGTGTGGGGGCTCGGGTTCGTCGTCATCGCGCTCACCTCGTTCGCCCTGTCGGGCGTGCAGGGCGAGGGCGTCACCGGGCGGCGCGTGCTCGTCCTGGCCCTCACCGCCCTGTGGGGGCTGCGGCTCGGCGCCTACATCTTCCGCCGCAACCACGGCAAGGGAGAGGACCCGCGCTACGCCGCGCTCCTGCGCCGCAACAAGGGCCCGGTCGTGCCGTTCGTGCTGCGGCACATCTACTTCGCGCAGGGCTGGATCATGTGGATGGTGTCGCTGCCCGTCCAGGTGGCGATGTACCAGAACGCCTCGCTCGGCGTGCTCACCTGGCTCGGCGTCGCGGTGTTCGCGGTCGGGTTCCTGTTCGAGAGCGTCGGCGACCGGCAGCTCGCCCGGTTCAAGGCCGACCCCGCCAACCAGGGCAAGGTGATGGACCGGGGACTGTGGGGCTGGACCCGGCACCCGAACTACTTCGGCGACTCCGTCGTCTGGTGGGGGCTGTTCCTCGTCGCCTGCTCCCACTGGACCGGCCTGCTCACCGTCATCGGCCCGGCGTTCATGACCCACCTGCTGGTCAACCGCAGCGGCAAGGCGCTCCTGGAGCGTCAGATGGCGCGTCGCCGCGGCCAGGAGTACACCGACTACCTCGCGCGGACCAGCGGCTTCTTCCCCCGGCCGCCGCGCCGCCCCAAGCCCGCGGCCTGACCCCGCGTTTCCGCACCGAAGACCGGTTCCCCGCCCCGCGGGGAACCGGTCTTCGGTCTCAGAAAGCGGAGAAGTCAGACCAGCCGGGGCCGAGGGTCGGCACGCGCGGCTGGGGCCGCCGCACCTGGGACACCGGCGTTTCGGGCAGCAGGAGGAGCAGTTCGAGGTCGTCCTCGGAATGGCCGGCGAGTTCCCCGGCGAGCCTTTCCACGAACACCGCGGGATCGCCGTTCGCGAGCCGGGGAATGCGGGTCAGATAGGGGAACGGCCGTTGTGCCGCGCGCACTCCGCCGGTGTGCAGGAGGAGGCCGTCGCCCGAGCTGAGCGGCACCCACGTGGTGGTGTACCAGCCGTCGTCGTCCAGTGCCTGGAGACCCAGCGGCAGCGCGGCGGGCAGCGCGTAGGGGTCGGCGCCGCCGGCGTCGCGGACGACGACGGGCGGGGCGTGCCCGCAGCAGGTCACCTCGGCGTCCAGGCCGTGCTTGCCGAACTCGACGAGCACCGCGGTCGCGTACTCCTCTTCGCGGTCGGCCAGGAAGCCGTCGATGCGGAACGCGATGCCCGCGACCGAGGTCTCGTGCATCGCCAGTTCCCGGAAGCCGCGCAGCACCTCGTGCAGGAGGGCGCCGCGATCGGGACCGACCGCGCGCACGGCCGCCGCGCGCACCCCGAAGGGCGAATGGATGACCTCGCACCGGGTCCCGCCCGTGCCGGCGCCATTGGAGGCACGTCTCCTTTCCACCCTGACCGATCCGCAATACGCGGACGTCACCTGTGCGTCGAACGATTCCAATGCCCAGCCTCTCGTGACCAAGCCGAGTGTTCATATTAGCGGTCCGTGAGGCGGTGGACTCAAAGAGCGAACAAGTCGGCATTGCGGGGAGTATCGTCGCAATTCCTCGACGTCACCATCCCCCCAGTGAGCGGAGAACGCATGACCAGGGAAACGCACCCGCGCCGCGGCAACATCTCCACCGATCTGTCGAGTTTCGTGGGCAGGGACGCCGAACTCGTCGCGATCGAACGGGTCCTGCGCACCGAACGGCTGGTCACGCTGACCGGGGTCGGCGGCGTCGGCAAGACCAGGACGGCGCTGGAGGCCGCGGTCACGGCGGCGCCCGACTTCCCCGACGGGGTGTGGGTGGTGCGCCTGTCGCAGCTGCGCGACGGCACCCTGCTGCCGCACCTCATCTGCCGGGAGATGCGGCTGCAGGACCAGACCACGCGGCCGATGGCCGAGGTCCTCGCCGACCGGCTCGCCGGGGCCCGGTGCCTGCTCGTCCTGGACGGGTGCGAGCACCTGCTGGAGTCCTGCGCCATGATGATCATGCTGCTGCTGGGCGTCGCGCCCGGCGTCAAGATCATCGCCACGAGCCGGCAGCCGCTCGGCGTCCGGGGCGAGTCCCGCATCGACCTCACGCCCCTGGCCGCCGACCGGGAGGCCGTCCAGCTGTTCGCCGAACGCGCCGCCGCCGTCGCCCCCGGCTTCGCGCTCACCGAGGCCACCCGCCCGATCGTCGCCGGGGTCTGCGCGCACCTGGACGGCATCCCGCTCGCGGTCGAGCTCGCCGCCGCGCTCGTCGCGGAACTGCCCGTCGCCGACCTGGGCGCCCGCATCCAGGACAGGTTCGCCCTGGAGACCGAGCGCAAGCGCGGCGGAGGCGCCCCGGCGCACCACGCGACGCTGTGGACGGCCATCGGCTGGAGCCACGAGCTGTGCACGCCGGAGGAACGGCTGCTGTGGGCGCGCCTGTCGGTCTTCGCCGGGTCCTTCACCTCCGCCACCGCCCAGGACGTGTGCTCGGGCGGCCCCCTGACCCCCGAGGACGTGCGCGGCACGCTCGCCCAGCTCGTCGACAAGTCCCTGGTCAAGACCCGCGACGGCAGGTACGCCCTGCTCGACACCATCGCCGAGTTCGGCGCGCACTGGCTGCGCGAACTCGGCGAGGACCGCGCCCTGCGGCTCGGCCACCGCGACCACTACCGCGCCGCCGCCCGGCACGCGTTCGGCCTGTGGTTCACCGCCGGCCAGGCCGACCTCGCGCAGCGCTTCGCCCAGGACTTCGCCGACCTCCAGGTCGCGCTGGAGACCTGCTTCACCGAGCCCGGCGACGCGGTCCTGGAACTGCTCGGCGCGCTGTGGTTCTTCTGGTACTGCTGCGGCCACCAGCGCGAAGGCCGGCACTACTTCGAGCGCGCGCTCGCCCACGACGCGACCCCCGGCTACCACCGGATGCGCGCGTCCTGGGCCTACGGGCTCGTCGTCCTGGCCCAGGGCGACGTCGAGGCGTGCAACGGCGCCGTCGAGATCTGCACCTCCGCCGCCGTCGGCGAGGACAAGCCGCCGACCGGGGTGTCCGCGCGCGCCTCGGCCTACCTGCGCGGCACCGCGTGGTCCATCCGCGGCGACGCCGACCTGGCGATGCGGATCGTCGCGCCGTTCGACACGCTGCCCGAGGCCGGCGGAGCGCACGAGGCCGAGGGGATGCGGGAGGCGACCGCGCTGATGGTCCAGGCGTGCGTGTCCTACATCCACATCGTCCGCGGCGACTACGCGGAGGCGGTCGCGCTCGCCCGCTGGATCCGGGCCGAAGGGGAGCGGCGCGGCGAGTTCAAGTACCGGTCCTGGGGCGACTACATCTGGGCGCTGGCCGCGCTCGGCACCGGCGACCTGCCGACCGCGGTCGACCACGCCCGCCAGGCGCTGGAGGCCAACCGGCGGCTCGGCGACTACTGGGGCATGGCCCTGGTCCTGGACTCCCTCGCCCTCGCGCTCGCGGGGCTGGGCGAGAGCGAGCAGGCCGCGACGGTCCTGGGCACCGGCGAGCAGGCCTGGCGCGCCACCTTCGGCACCGCCCAGTTCGGCTCGCCCGAACTCGCCGCCGCCCGCCAGGCCTGCGAACAGCAGATCCGCGCCGCCATCGGCGACGCCGACTACGAGAAGGCGTTCCTGTCCGGCCTGGACACCCCCCTGACGCCCGCCCTGCCCACGGTCTGACGGCCCGGCGGCCGTCCGCACCCCGAGATCCCGACGCCGGTGGGGAGGACCGGAAACGGGATCTCGGGTGACGGGACGGGCCATCTCCGTGATCTCCCCAGTGATCTTGTCCTAAGATGCCTCGCATGCCAGGAGAGATCGGGACAAGGCTGGCCGACCGTTACCTCCTGCTCGAGGTCCTCGGCAGCGGGGGCATGGGCACGGTGTGGCGGGCCACGGACGAGACCCTCGGCCGCGACGTCGCCGTCAAGGAACTGAAGATCGCGCCCGACCTCGACGCGACCGTGCGGGCCGAGGCCGCCGAGCGGGCCGTCCGGGAGGCGCAGGCCACGGCGCGGCTCCGCCACCCCGGGGTCGTGGTCGTGCACGACGCGTTCCTCGACGACGGCCGACCGTGGATCATCATGCAGCTCCTGGACGGCGCCACCCTCGACCGGGTGCTCGCCGACCGCGGCGCCCTCACCCCCGAGCACGCCGCCCGCGTCGGCCTCGACGTCCTGGGCGCGCTGGAGGCCGCGCACGCCGTCGGCATCCTGCACCGCGACATCAAGCCCGGCAACATCTTCCTCACCTCCGACGGGCGCGCCGTCGTCACCGACTTCGGCATCGCCACCGTCGAAGGCCAGGCCACCATCACCCGGTCCGGGATGCTCGTCGGCTCACCCGGCCACATCGCCCCCGAACGGCTGCGCGGGGAGCGCCCCGGGCCGTCCTCGGACCTGTGGTCGCTGGCCGCGACGCTCTACCGCGCCGTCGAGGGCCACCACCCGTTCCCCGGCGCCGGTCACATGGCCGTCCTGGCCGCGGTGCTCACCGCCGACCCCGTCCCGCCGACGCGCGCTGGGGAGCTGGGGCCCGTCCTGCTGCGGCTGCTCGGCCGCGACCCCCGCGCCCGGCCCACCGCCGAGGTGGTACGGGCCGTCCTGGAACGGGTCGCGACGGGGCAGCCGTCCGGCGACATCGCGCTGCCCGACCTGCCGGCCCCGGCCGCGCCCGCCGCACCCGCGGGGCCGCCGCCCACCCTCCCCGGCGCGCTGCCCCGCCGCTCCCGGGCGGGCCAGGTGCTGCTGGCCGGCGGCGTCGTGGCGACCGCCGCGCTGGTCGCCGCCGCCCTCGTGGTCGTCGCGACCGACGACCGGGAGCCCGCCGCCGCCGTGACCGCCGCCCCCACGGCGACCGTCACCTCCCCGCCCGCCCCCGCGGTGACCCCGACGGAGGAGGCCGCCCGGTTCACCGTGCCGATCGACCTGTGCGGGCTGATCACCGCGGAACAGATACGGAAGGTCGTCCCGCGCTACAAGAAGGCCGAAGGCGTCGCGTCCGGCGACACCGACGCCCCGGCCTGCTCCTGGGACGCGCCGGGCGCCGGTGTCAGCGTCGAGGTCAAGAAGGACTACGACAACCCCGACCCGTGGACGGGCCGGACCCCCGCGCAGGCCCACGACGCCTACCTCGGCTCCCTGCGCGCCGCCGACGGCTCGGACAAGATCATCTGGCATTACGACGGCATCGGCGGGGAGTCCATCACCTCCGGGCCCGGCACCAAGGCCAAGAAGATCGACGACCTCGGCGACGAGGCGCACACCACCGACACCTACGGACGGCTCGGCGCGCAGATGACCGACGTGGTTTTCCGCGTCAGCAACCTCATCTTCGAGGTCACCTACGCCGACGTCACGAACAAGACCAAACCCGCGAAGATCCGCGAGAACGCGCTGACGACGGCCCGCTGGGTCGTCGCGGCGCTCGACAGGGGCTGAGGCGTGCACACCAGGATCGGCGGACGGTACGTCCTCCAGCAGCCGCTCGGACCGCGCCTGCACCTCGCCTACGACGAGAGCACGGGCGCCGCGGTGTTCGCCCGGCACGTGCCGCTCCCACCGGAACTGAGCGAACGGCTGCGCGAGACCCTCGCCCAGGACGTCCTGCGCGACGCCGCCGCCGCGGCCCGCGTCCGGCACCCGGCCGCCCACCCCGTCCTGGACGCCGTCGTGCACGACGGCGACCCGTGGATCATCGGCCCGACCATCGCCGGACGCCCCCTGAGCGACCTGCTCGCCCAGACCGGGCCGCTCCCGCCGCAGGCCGCCGCCCGCATCGCCGCCGACCTCGCCGGGGCCCTGGACCGCGCCCACCTCGTCGGGATCGTGCACGGCGACGTCCAGCCCGACCACGTGTGGGTGACCGCCGACGGGCGAGGCGTCCTCACCGGCTTCGGCTGCGGCGCCACCACCCGCGCCCACGACGCCTCCCTCGTCGGCACCCCCGGCTACACCGCCCCCGAGCAGACGGCCAAGCCCGCCCCCGCCGCCGACCTGTGGTCACTCGGCGCGACCGTCTACCTCGCCGTCGAAGGGACCTCCGCCTTCCCCGGCGACGACCCCATGTCGGTGCTCAGCGCCGTCCTGGCCGCCGAACCCCGCCCGCCCGAACGGGCCGGAGACCTCGCGCCCGTCCTGCTCGACCTCCTGGCCAAGGACCCCGCCAAGCGCCCGCCCGAGGTGTCCGCGACCCTGGACCGGCTCGCCACGCCCGCCCCGCGCGGGCCGCGCGTGCCCGTCCGCCCCCCGATCCTGGCGGCGGCCGCCGCCTGCCTGGTCGTCTCGGTCGCGGCGGCCACCACGATCGCCACCGCCCTGCTCACCTCCCCGCCCGCCCCCGCCGTCGCGCCGTCACCCGACGCCGCCGACGCCGACCCCGGCCGGTACGCCGCCGCGCCCCGCGCCTGCGGCCTCCTGACCGACGAGCAGTCCGAGGAACTCGTGCCGGAGTTCTCCCGCAGCGAGACCGGCGGAGGCAGCGACCGCGAGGCGGGCACCTACTGCCGGCTCTCCGACGGCGACTTCGACAAGGACCTCGGAGTGACGACCGAGTTGTACGTGCTGCGGCCCGGACCGCTCGGCGGCGGCCCCGCCACCGCCCGCGAATTCATCACCGGAGAGCGCGCGGACGCGCCGAGTGAAGCGCTGAGCAGCGGCACCGTGTCCCCGGTGCGCGAGCTGACCGGCATCGGCGACCAGGCGATCGCCTACG
Organism: Actinocorallia herbida; assembly: GCF_003751225.1. Lineage (NCBI taxonomy): Bacteria > Bacillati > Actinomycetota > Actinomycetes > Streptosporangiales > Thermomonosporaceae > Actinocorallia > Actinocorallia herbida. The sequence continues at coordinate 4,285,606 of NZ_RJKE01000001.1, read as the reverse complement.
ACGTGTACCGGGAGAGCCTCAAGGACCAGTCCACCCGGCTCGTGTTCGTCGTGAGCAACATCGCCGCGCGGGTGACCTGCGAACAGAACGCCGAGACCGGGCCGCAGCAGCAGCTCACCACCGACCTCGCGGCCTGCGCCGAGAAGGCCGCGGGCTGGGTCGCGGCAGCACTGGAGAAGAGCGGATGACGCCCCACGCCCCCCTGGCCGGACGCTACCGGCCGCTGCGCCCCCTCGATGCCGAGGGCAGCGCCTGGCACGCCGCCGACGAGCTCCTGCACCGCGACGTCACCGTCCGGCGCGTCCCCGCCGACACGCTGGCCGCCGCCCGCGCCGCGACCGCGCTCAAGCACCGCGGCGTCGTCACCGTGCACGACGTCGTCACCGACGACGAGGGTGCCGCCTGGGCCGTCACCGAACCCGCCGACGGGACCACCCTGTACACCGCGGGCCTCCTGCCGCAGCCCGTCGCCGCGGCGCTCGGCCTCGACCTGCTCGACGCGCTCGCCCACGCGCACGCGCTCGGCATCGTGCACGGCGGCGTCGAGCCCGGCACCGTCGTGCGGTGCGCCGACGGCAGGTTCGCGCTCACCGGATTCGGCACCGCCCGCCCGTCGCCCGCCTTCACCCCGCCGGAACCCGACCGGACGCCCGCCTCGGACCTGTGGGGGCTCGCCGCGACGCTGTGCGCGGCGGCCGAGGGCCGTCCGCCGTTCGCGGGCCCCGACGCGCTGCGCTACGGCCAGCCGCTCCCCGCAGTGCGCGCGCCCCGCCTCGCCGCGGCGGTCCAGCCCGCCCTGCACCCCGACCCGGCGGGGCGCGCCACCGCACCCGCGCTGGCCGCGGGGCTGCGCCGGCTGGTGCCCTCGGCCCGGGACCGCGGCCCCCTGCGGATCCACCCGGCGCTGCTGGGCGCGGCCGCGCTCGCGCTCCTCGCGGTGACCGTGCCCGTCACCGTCGCGTTCGCCTCCCCGGACCCGGTGGCCAAGAGCACGACGACGTCGCCGAGACTCACCGCGGTCCCCGACGCCTGCAAGCTGCTCACCGACGAGCAGATCGCGCAGCTCGTCCCCGGCACCGACGAGCCCATGAACTACATGGCGGGCACCTGCAACTGGCGGACCGCCACCGGGCTCGGCGACCTGCCCGGCACGCTCAGCCTCTCCCTCGACGTGAAGGTCGCGCTCGTCAACAACCCGGGCGACAGCCTGAAGAGCGAACGCCGGATGGCCTCCTACGGCGGCGGGGAGGTCATCGAACTCGGCGGCCCCGGCGACGACGGCTTCGTCAAGGAGACCCTGATGAACCTGTCGGGCTCGGGGGACCGCTTCATGACCGAGGTCGTGTTCCGGCAGGCCAACGCGGTCGTCACCGTGGAGTTCACCCGCTCCGGCCCCGCCAGCGCCGCCCTGCGCCAAGCCGCCATCCGCGGCGCCTACTGGATCGCCGAGGAGCTCAGACGTGCATGACCGCCCCCCGATCGCCGGACGCTACCGGCTGGAGAGCAAACTCGGCAGCGGCGGCATGGGCGACGTGTGGCGGGCCCGCGACGAGTTCCTCGGCCGGGTCGTCGCCGTCAAGGAGGTCAGGCCGCCCGAGGGCCTGGACGCCGCCAAGCACGCCGAGTTCTGCGAACGCCTCCTCAGCGAGGCCCGCGCCGCGGCCGCGCTGCCCCACCCGTCCATCATCACCGTGCACGACGTGCTGCGGCAGGACGGCCGCCCGTGGATCGTCATGGACCTCATCGACGGGCCGTCCCTGGAGGCGGTCAGGACCCGGCAGGGGCCGCTGCCGCCGCGCCGCGTCGCCGAGATCGGGCTGCAGCTCCTGGACGCGCTCCTCCTGGCCCACTCGCGTGGCATCGCCCACCGCGACGTCAAACCCGCGAACGTGCTCCTGTCGGGCGACCGGGCCATCCTCACCGACTTCGGCATCGCCACCGTCGCCGGCGATCCGGGCGCGGCGGCCGAACAGGGCATCGTCGGCTCGCCCGGCTACATGGCGCCCGAACGACTCGGGGACGGACCCGTCAACGGGCTCGCGTCCGACCTGTGGTCGCTCGGCGCGACCCTCTACACGGCGGTCGAAGGCCGTCGCCCGTACGAGCGGCCCAACGCCCTCGCGATGATCGGCGCCGTCCTCACCGAGGACGCCGAGACGCCTCGGCTCGCCGGGCCGCTCGGGCCGCTGCTGCTGGCGATGCTGCACCGCGACCCGCACCGGCGGCCCGCCCCCGCCGAGATCCGCCGGACCCTCGAAGGCGCGGCGGGCGTCGTCCCGGCCCCGATGGCGTTCTCCCCGCCGCAGGCCGCGCCCCCGGGGTTCCCGCCCACCGTCCCCATGGCCGGGCCGTCTGCGGGCCGCTCCGGGGCGGGCGCGCTGCTGGCGGTGGGCGCAGGGGTCGCCGCCGTCGTCATGGTCGCCGTCGCCGCCGGAGCGTTCTTCGTCCTGCGAGGCGGCGACGGAGACCGGCCGCCGACCGGCGGAGGCCCGTCTTCGGCCCCGCCCGCCGCGGGCGGCACCCCGGCGCCCGCCGACCCGGACGCGGCCCCCGAACCGTGCGCCCTGCTCACCGAGGACCAGGCCCGCACCCTCATCGGCGACCCCGAAGGCACGGCGGCCAACGCCACCACCTGCACGTGGGGCGACGCCGACGACAAGCTGGAGATCACGTTCCGGGTGCTGCCCGAGCAGAACGGCAAGTCCGCGGAACAGGTCGCGAAGGACACCTACGCCCTCCGCAAGCGCCAGGCCGCGGGCGAGGCGGGCACCTCCTCCGAGCCCGCCATCAAGGTCGTCACCACTCGGCCGCAGGACCTCCCCGGCGTCGGTGACGAGGCCTTCGCCCAGTCCGAGACCTCCACCGGCTCCTTCGGCGACACCGCCACCACCACCGTCCACGCCCGCTCCGGCCCGCTCCTCCTCCAGCTCACCCGCTCCGGCCCCTCCACCCTCGCCGAGAGCATCCGTGACACCGCCCTCCAGGCCGCCCGCCACGCCCTGGACAACCTCACCCCCTGACCCCGGGCCCGCCCGGATCAGGCGGAGGCGGCCGGGACGAGCCGGAGGACGGGGATGTCGCGGCCGGATGTCGTGGTATCGGGGCTCGACGAACATCGGAACGAAAAGTCCCGCTAAGCGGGCTGGTTCGGGCTCGTTAGCGTGACTTTTCGTTTGTCGTTCGGGGCGGTGTTGGTACAGGTCAGAGGGCGGCTGTCGGGCCCTCGCCGGGTGCGGCTTGGAGTTCCGGCCGGGAGGGTGCGGCTTGGAGGGCTTGGCGGCCGCCGTCGTCCTTCAGTTCGGGGATGTACTTGTAGATGGTGGAGCGGGAGACGTTCAGGAGGCGGGCGATGGAGGCGATGGTCGCGTCGGGCTGGGTGAGCAGCGCTTTGGCGTGCCGGATCTGCTCGGGCGTCATCGCGGGAGGCCGCCGAGTTTCACGCCGCGGGCGCGGGCGGCGGCCAGGCCCTCGTTGGTGCCCTCGATGATGAGCTCGCGGATGAACTCGGCCGGGGCGGCGAAGACGTGGAAGACCAGGCGCTCTCCGGGCGTGGTGGTGTCGAGGGCTTCCTTCAGCGAGCGGAAGCCGATTCCGCGTCCGCGCAGGCCGGAGACGAGGGCGATGAGGTCCTGGAGGGAGCGGGCGAGCCGGTCCAGGGAGGGGACGACGAGGGTGTCGCCGGGCCGCATGTAGTCCAAGGCCTTCCAGAGTTCCTCGCGCTCGGCGTTCTTGCCGGACTTCTTGTCGGCGAAGATCCGCTGGCAGCCGACGGCGTTCAGCGCGATGAGCTGCCGGTCCAGGCGCTGGTCCTTGGTGGAGACCCGCGCGTACCCGATGAGCGCGCCGGACAGGCCGGCGGGCTCGGCGAGCAGGAGGCCCCGCCGGGGCCGGGCGGCGCCCACGGCACGGCCACCTCGTCGTCGGGAACCGGGGTCATGAGGTCCGGCCGGGCAGCAGGAGGACGAAGGTGACGTCGAACGGCGCGTCGGGCCCGGTGCCGCCGGGGTGGCTGACCGCGCGCGCCGCCAGCGCGGGGCCTGCTGCGCTGGTGTGGTTGGGCAGGCGCGTGTCGGCGCTCCAGCTGGTGCCGTTGAAGGCGGTCCACCACAGGTCGGCGTCCTTGTCGCCGCGGGTGACGCAGTACAGCCGGTCGTTGAACACCGCCAGCGCGGGGCCCGCCGCGGTGCCGTGGCGGGGGATGGCCTGGGGCCGGGTCCACGTGCTGCCGTCCGCGGTGGAGCGCCACCAGATGTCGGCGTCGGCGTTGCCCTTGAAGACCACTTGCCGTTGTAGACGGCCAGCGCGGGGTTGGCGGCGCTGCCGTGGGGGGGCTACATCTCGTCCTCGCCCCAGCCGCTGCCGGACTCGAAGACGGTGAACCACAGGCTGGTGTCCTCGGCCGGCGCGCCAGTGGCGACCGGGATGAGCATGGTGGGCGAGATCCACGGCGACACCAGCGTGCAGCCGCGCCCCTTGGAGACGGACTTGATCCACAGATGCGCGGTGACCACCAGGCTGATCGCCTGCGCCAGGCCGGACGGCAGGAACGCGCCGACCACGTCCGCGATCAGGCCGCGCAACGACCCGATCGTGTCGATCGCGGCCTGATTGCAGACGAGCTTGAACCCCCACCACTTGCTCTCGAACCTGATCTCCTCTCCCCGCATCGCCAGCTCGTCGTGAGCCCGCCTGGCCCGCTCCAGAGCCTCCGGCGACGCAACGAAGTCGGCGACGTCCGCCTCGCCGGACGGCCCGCCCTCGATGCGGGATGCCTCAGGGTCATTGCGCGATCTCCCCTCCGCCGCGCGCCTGCGCCCTCCGCCGGGCCAGAACACGACATTGCTCAAAGTGTGAGTGCAGACACTTTCGGCAACGCCTTGCCCCGTGCCGCGCCCGCCACACCGATCCGGTTCACCGGCCCCTGGGTTCCGACCCGGGTCGCGCGCCCTGCAGCCCCGAGGAGGGCCTGCGGCCGCCCTACGGGCCCTCCACTCGGGTCGGTGAGACGAGCCCCAAAGTAGCTCTACGCGACGGCGATGACGGCTCGGGCAGCGCACCCGGCCTCCGCCCCGGCGCCTACGACGTCCCCCTGGCCGTCTGACCCGCGCTGGGCGGGCCGCCCGGCCCGCCCAGCGCACCACCCCGCGCCGGTCAGCCCAGCCGCTGATCGGCGCGGGCCGTCCAGACGGCCAGGGCCGCGGCCAGGCAGCACGCCCCGCCCAGCCACAGCACCCCGCGCGCCGACACCGCGTCCACGACAAGGCCGCCGACCAGCGCGCCGAGCCCGATCGACAGGTTGAACACCGACACCCACAGCGCCGAGGCCGCCTCGACGGCCCGCGGCGCGACCCTGATCATCCAGGTCTGCAGGCCCACCGACACCCCGCCGTAGGCCAGACCCCAGACCAGCAGCAGGACGATCCCGCCGACCGGACTCCGGCCCAGCAGCGGGAACAGCGGCAGCACCGCCGCCAGCGCGATGGCGATCACCAGGACCGTGCGGTGCGCGCGCCGCGCCAGCGCCGCCCCCGCCGCGAAGTTGCCGGCCATGCCCGCCACGCCGAACCCGAACAGCAGCGGTCCGACCAGGCGCGCGTCGATCCCCGACAGGTCGCGCAGCGCCGGGGCCACGAACGTGTAGGCGGCGAAGTGGCCCGTCACTAGCAGGAAGGTCGCGAGGATCCCGACCCGGACGGCCGGGTTGCGCATTTGCGCGGCGAGCAGCGCCGGCCGCACCGGCCGGGCGGCCGCCAGCGGCGGCAGCACCGCGAGCAGGGCCACCAGCACCGCCAGCGCCAGCGCGCTCAGCGCCGTGAACGCGATCCGCCAGCCGGTGAACTCGCCCAGCAGCGTGCCGATCGGCACCCCGAACACGTTCGCCGCGCCGACCCCGCCGAAGACGACGGCAGTCGCGCGCGGCACGTGTGCCGGGACCGCCAGCCGGACGGCGAGGCCGCCGGCCACCGCCCAGAACCCGCCGACCGCCACACCCACCAGCACCCGCGAGGCCACCAGCACCGCGAACCCCGGTGCGAGCGCCGTCCCCACGTTCGCCGCGGTCATCAGCGCCAGCAGGGCGAGCAGCAGCACCCGCCGGTCCAGCGACCCGACCAGCACCGGCACCAGCGGAGCCGCGACGGCCGCGACCAGGCTCGGCACGGTCACCATCAGCCCGGCCGTGCCCTCCGACACCGACAGCTCCGACCCGACCGCCGTCAGCAGCCCGATCGGCAACTGTTCGGCGGTCACCACAAGGAACGTGCCGAACGCCACCGCCGCGACCGCCGCCCACCGGGTTCGCTCCGGCCCCGGGCCGCCGACGGTCTCGGCGGCGTCCTGTTCCGCAGTCGTCACCGTCCACCCCCTCACTATTTGGGAGCGATCGCTCCCGTATGTCGAGGGACCCTAGTACGGGAACGAACGCTCCACAACTCGGCTAGAGTGACGGACATGGCCCGACCCCGGCAGTTCGACGAACACGACGCCGTCGTCCAGGCGACCGACCTGTTCTGGCGGCACGGCTACCACGCCACCTCCGTCCGCGACCTCGGCGCGGCACTCGACCTCACGCCCAGCAGCCTCTACCGCACCTTCACCGACAAGCACACGCTCTTCCTGCGCGCCCTCGACCACTACCGCGCCACCGAGTCCGCCCAGGCCCGCGCCCTCCTCGACCGCATCGACGATCCCGTCCGCGACACCCTGCGCGACTGGCTGCTCTGGCTCGTCACCTGCCCGGTCCCCGCCGACGACGGCTCCGGCGCTTCCGCCGACGGCCCCCGCAAGGGCTGCTTCATCGTCAACACCGCCACCGAACTCGGCGCCACCGACCCCGACGTCACAGCCCGCACCGAAGCCGCCTTCGACGTCACTCGCCAGGCCCTGTGCGATCTCCTGCACGCCGCCCGAACCCGCGGCGAACTCACCCCCGCCACCGACCCCGACACCACCGCCGAACTCCTGTTCACCACGGTCCTCGGCCTGCGCGTCCGCGAACGGGCCGGCCACGACCCCGTCCTGCTCACCACCACCATCACCGCGACCCTCACCGCCCTCCTGCCCGCCCCCGCCTGACGCCCGCCACCGCAGGGACGAGGAATCGGCGTCGAGGTGTCAAGGATCGATCGCGGTCTCAAACGGCCGACCAATCGTGCTGCCCGACCACCGGTAGTCCGCGAACGCCACCGCCTCATCCAGCGTCCAGCACTCGATCAGGTCTTCCGGACTTCCACTCACGCCGCACCGCAGGCCCTTCCTCCCGAACCACACCAGAGATCCAAGAGAAAGTTCATCCGTAACAAATCCACTACCAGGCGCTATCACCCGCCCTTGACCGTTACGTTCCGATCCAGAAACATCACATAGCGCTACTTTGGGGCTCGTCGCACCGACCCGAGTGGAGGGCCCTACGGCAGGAGGCGGCCAGCGCTCAACGCGCAGTTCCCGCGCGTCTTTGCTCCGGGTCGCGGCCGGTCGCGCTCACTGACGCGGCCCGCTCCCGTCCGATTGCCGCCCAGGCCCGCACTGAAGTCCAGGCCCCCGGCGTCCCACCCGTCGACGGCGCGCCCGGCGGCATGCTGCCCGGCTTCAAGATCCTCGCCGACGCCCTCAACGCCATCGACGCCGAGCACGGCCTGGGCGTCGGCGCCGACAACCCGATCGCCCAGCACTGCTTCGTCCCGACGGGCAGCGCCGTGGCCATCCGCGACATCACCGAAGCCGACCTGCACACCGACATCGAAGCACTCGACCCCGAGCAGTCCGAGCTCGACGACTTCCTGTGCGCCACCGACAACCACTTCCACACCCAGATCACCGAACGAGCCGCCACCTGGCTCCTGGACCGCCTGCCCGACTAGCACCACCCGCACCACCACGGCCCCGCACCCCGGGCAGACCCAGGGGATGCGGGGCCGTCTCCGTTGATCAAGGTGGCGTGTTCGCAGACTGCTTCAGCGGCGAGTGGGAGAGGATTCGGGCATCCATTGGTGATCTTGTAGTGGGGGCGCCGAGGGCGGCAGGCCTGACCCCGGCTGCGGATCCGAGGCCGCAACACCGCGCCCGAACACCCGGCCGCTCCACTGCCACCAGGCCCGAGATCACCGCGCAGACATCCGACAGGAGGCGACCTTCATGTCCAAGGTCAAGCTGACCACCAACCACGGAGACATCACCATCCACCTGGATGCCCAGAGCGCCCCTGCGACGGCCGAGAACTTCCTCCGATACGTCAAGGAGGGCCACTACAACGGGACGATCTTCCACCGGGTCATCAAAGGCTTCATGATCCAGGGAGGCGGCTTTGAGCCCGGCATGGGGCGGAAAGGAACCCGCGAACCGATCCAGAACGAAGCCGGCAACGGGCGGAAGAACACCAGGTACAGCGTCGCCATGGCCCGCACGATGGACCCGCACTCGGCCACGGACCAGTTCTTCATCAACACCGCGGACAACGACTTCCTGAACCACAGCGGCAAGAACACCCAAGGCTGGGGATACACCGCCTTCGGCCACATCATCGAGGGCCAGGACGTCGTTGACGCCATCGAGGCCGCCCCCACCGGCTCCAAGGCCGGCCACCAGGACGTCCCCAAGAACGACGTCGTCATCGAATGCGCCGCGATCATCGAATAGCCCGCCCACTCCCGCGAGGACATCAACCGGCAGGGGCCGCAGCACCCCCGCCGGTCCATCGGCAGAACGGGCGCGCACGCACGGGCCGGGCCGTCGCACCCGGCCCGCCACCGCTCATCCAACCGCCACCACGACACCACGTTGAAGCCAAGCGGCCGCCGTCCCAGCATGCTTGACAAGTTCAGACAAGCCACATGTCCGGCTTCGGCTCGAACGTGACAGGCCGGCCGCCAGGCAAGATCCGCACTACCAGCGGGAAGATCAACGGTCGCCTGGCAGCACTCCTGGTGGCCTGTCGCGAGTTGCTAGAGCTCGTCGTCGCCCTGGTCGGTGTCGGGGTCACGGAGCGGGCGGATGCCGGTGGGGCCGAGGTCGGGACGGGCGAAGGAGTAGGTGCCGTTGACGTTGATGTGCGCGCGTACGAAGGGCGACAGGCGGGCCACGTCTTCGTCGCGCACCGGGTAGCCCTGCGCTTCGAGCTGGTGCAGGGCGGCGTCGAGGTAGCAGGTGTTCCACAGGGTGACGCAGTTCAGGACGAGGCCGAGGGCGCCGAGCTGGCCCTCCATGCCCTTGTAGTAGCGCTGGTAGAGCTCCCCCTTCTTGCTGTGGAAGATCCGGCTTGCGAGGGCGTGGCGGCTCTCCTGGAGGTTGCGGATGCCCTTGATGTCGCGGCGGTAGGGCTCTTCGACGGCGTAGGTGAGGATGTGGAGCGTTTTGAAGATCCGGCCGTAGTGGGCGATGGCGTCGCCGAGCGGGGTGGGGTTGCCGTCGCGCTGGATCATCCGCAGGACGTCGTGGGCGCGGACCTCGCCGGTGTAGATCGACACGACCACCCGCAGGATGTCGCCCCAGTGGCGGCGGATCTTGTCCAGGTCGATCTTGCCGCGCACGAACCGGTTGAGGGGCCCGTAGTCGGTGTTCTGGATCCGCCATCCCTTCTGGTCGGGGATGTCGGCCAGGGCGGGCTGGTAGCGCATTCCCAGCAGGTGCACGAGCCCGAACACGATGTCGGAGTAGGAGCCGGTGTCGGTGACGAGCACTTCGGGGCGGGTGTAGATCGGGACCGGGACGACGAACCGCATCCCGTCGATCGCCGCGACCAGCCCGCCGCCCAGCGACGCCGCGAAGCCGATCCGGGCCTGGCGTTCGATGAGCGGCGCGTTCGCGGCAGTGTAGGTCTCAGCCGACAGATACCTCTGGGCGACGTGGGAGAGCCGTCCGCGCTCCAGCGCCGCGGTGCCGGGCTGGGGTTCCGGTAGTAATGGCCGTGAATCCAACGATGTTGCCGCTGACCTGCAGGAACTTTCATGACGCACGGCCATGCGGTGAACTTGAGGAAGTCCATCTGCGCAGGTCAGACCCATATCCGTGGGATTTTCGGCGATTGCTACCGGGACCCCAGGAACGGCGGCGCGGTGGAACCGTCAAGGAGTGTGCCGGACGCCGGGCTCTCCGGGGGGCGGATGGCGGCTGCGAAGTCGGGGCATTCGACCAGGGGCTCGTGGTCGCAGCCCGCCGCGTGGCGGAGGCTGTCGCGCATGCGGGTGAGCTGGGCGATCCGGTCGTCGAGTTCGCGGGCGCGGGTCGCCATGCGGGCCTTGAGCTCGACGTCGCCGGGGCCGGAGGCCAGGAAGCGGGCGATCTCGGCGACCGTGAAACCCGCGGTGCGGGCGCAGACGATCAAGGCGAGGCGGTCGAGGACCGCGACGCGGTAAGTGCGACGGAGTCCGTTGCGGCCGTCGGACGCGAGCAGGCCACGCTTCTCGTAGAACCGCAGTGCGGAGGGCGCGACACCGGACACGCGGGCGACCTCTCCGATGTCCAGAAGATCCTCGGCCACGCCACCTCCTTGACTTGAACCGCGCTTCAAGTAGCAGGCTATCCGACATGAGAATCCATCACCTCAACTGCGGGTCGGTGCGCCGGATCGAGGCAACCTACGACGGGCCGCCCGCCGCGCACGCCGTCAACCACTGCCTGCTGCTGGAAACGTCCGCCGGGCTCGTCCTGGTCGAGACCGGCCTCGGCCTCGGCGACGTCCGCGACCCCGACGGCACGCTGGGCGCCGACTGGGTGCGGATGAGCGAGCCGGTGCTGGCCGAGGAGGAGACCGCGGTCCGCCAGGTCGCCCGGCTCGGCTTCGATCCCTCGGACGTCGCGCACATCGTCCTCACCCACCTGGACATCGACCACTGCGGCGGTCTCCCGGACTTCCCCGACGCCACGGTCCACGTGCTGGCCCCCGAACTGGACGCGGCCCTCGCCCAGGCGCCGAGCTTCCGCTACCGGCCCGCGCACTGGGCCCACGGCCCCCGCTGGGCCGCCTACGCGCCGGACGGAGCCGAAACCTGGTACGGGTTGCCCGCGATCCGCCCGCGCCGCCTGCCGTCGGACATCCTGCTCGTCCCCCTCGGCGGCCACACCGCCGGACACACCGGCGTCGCCGTCCGGGGCGCGGACGGCTGGCTGCTGCACTGCGGCGACGCCTACTACTACCACCGCGAACTCCACCCCGATCCCGAGCCCCACCCCCTCCTCGACCTGGTCCAGGTCAGCTCCGAAATCGACCGCGACCTGCGCCTGGACACCCAGTCCCGGCTCCGCGCCCTGGTCCGCGATCACGGGGACGAAGTGACGCCTTTCTCCGCCCACGACCCCTGGGAGTTCGCGGCGGTGACGGACCAGCAGGCGGCGGTGTAGGCGACCTCGTCGCCTCGGACGAAGGGATCGAAGGCCGGGCGGACGGTCCGGGGTCCCGGTAGCAATCGCCGAAAATCCCACGGATATGGGTCTGACCTGCGCAGACGGACTTCCTTCAAGTTCACCGCATGGCCGTGCGTCATGAGAGTTCCCGCAGGTCAGCGGCAACATTGTTGGATTCACGGCCGTTGCTACCGGGACCCCGGGCTTCACCACCGGCGCGTACCCGAGGTTCAGCGCCTGCGCGGTGAGGCAGGCGGCGAGCGAGACGTCGAAGTCCGCGAGCCTGCTGTCCGCGCCCGCGGCCGACCCGAACGCCGCGGTGAAGGCCGACACCCGGCCCATCGTCTCCAGCAGCACTTCGGGCAGGTCGACGCGCGGCAGCATCCCGGCGACCCGCTTGCGCAGGTCCAGCAGCGACGGCGGCTCGGGCAGCGCTGACAGCGCGGCCACATGCAGCCGGCCCTGCTCGTCGACGGACGCGCCGACGCCGTCCTCCCCGAGGCGTGAGGCGACGTCGCGCAGCGCCTGGTGCAGCACGAGGGCGTGCTCGGCCAGGAACTGGCCCGCCTCTTCCGGCAGGCCCAGGTCGGTGAGCGCCGCCCCTTTGGCGGCCTGCCACTTCGCGCCGTCCAGGAGCTGGCCGCGCGGGTCCTTCCACCGGGCGGAGGCCTCCGGGTAGATGTCCCGGCGGCGCAGGTGCCGGTGGACTGGGTGAGCACGCACATCACGTAGGCGTTCTTGTCGACCGTCGAGCCGTCGGAGCGGGTCTTGAACACCAGCCGCTGCCACGACCCCGACACCAAGACCGGGTCGATGTCGGCCTGGGTGACCTTCTTCTTGCGGCCGTCCAGCAGCCGCGGCAGCTGCTTCATCGCCGCCAGCACCCGCTGCGCCTCCGCCGTGGCGCCGAACTCGATGACGGTGGTGAGGGTCTTCACGAACCCCGACACCGTCGAGATCCGCGCGGCGAGCAGCGCACGGACCTCTCCGTCGGGGTCGGCGCCGGGCGGCGGCACCATGTCGGTGACCGCCTCGACCGCCTCCCGCAGCTCCTTGCGCGAGACGATCTCGTCGATCGCCTCCCACACCTGCTCCAGCACCGTACGCTGCCGCGCCGAAAGCACCCCGTGCAGCGCCTCATGCAGCCGGTCGGTCGCCTCGTCCCGCACCCGCGCCAACCGCGCCAACCTCGAGACCCCGGGCAGCAGGACGTTCCGCTCCCGCAGCCACACAGTCCCCTCATGGAACAGGAGCTTCTTGCCGTTCCGGTCGTCCACGCCCGCGCGTCCACCCACGCGGTGAACTCAGCCTCCACCTCCCCGAACTCCCGCAGCCCATAAGCCTCCCGAATCCTGTCCTGATGCTCGAACGGCGTCGCCCGCCGCTCGGCGTACCGCTGGAACACCGAGACGTCCCCGATCCCCAGCTGCCCCGCCACATACGCCACGACCTCAGGCGGGACCTCCAGCGGATCGGTCAGGAACCGGCCCACGAACCGCACCGTGCACACCTGCAACGCCCACCCCAACCGGCTGGGCGCACCACGCCGCTCAGAGACCAGCGCCCGGTCCGCATCGTCCAGGAAGAAGAACCGCTCCAGCTCCGCCCGCGACGGAACCCCCGAGAACCGGTCATACGCAGCCGCCTCGACATCACTCAAGAACTCAACAGGCATCAGCCCAGAAAGTAGAGCGCACCCAAGCGCACGCCCGGCCCGAAGATCGAACTGTTACGAGCCCAGCCGCCCGAACACACCCGACCCGACACGAATGCCCAGCTCACAGGAGCACAAGAGCCTCGAAAGGATCTCCCTGCGAGCACAGCCCTTAGCGGGACTTTTCGTTCCGATGTTCGTCAAGCCCCGTATCAGGCGGGATGGGCCGGGGCGCCGGCATGGGAGGCGACGCCGACGATCCGGTCGCCGTCGTGGAGGCAGACGACGGCGTTTCGACGTACCGGATGGTCTGACGGTCCGCCATGTCCGACTCCCGGCCCCGGGTAACTCCGGCTCCGCCCACCCTGACCACGGCCCGCCGAAGCCTCCCTCGGGGCGGGGCCTGCACGTCGGGGTGCGCGGGGCGTTGCCGATGGGGCTCGGGCGTTGCAGGCTGGGAAGGGGGCGGGCTGAGGGGGGTCATGGGCGGGGACGCGGGGCCGGAAGGGGAGGGCGGGTCGCTGCGGGGGAACCGGGACTTCGTGCTGCTGTGGGGCGGGCAGCTGGTCTCGGAGCTGGGGGTGCGGGCCACGGGGGTCGCGCTCCCGTTGCTGGTGATGGCGATGACGGGGGCGCCGGCGTTGGCGGGGCTGGCCGGGTTCTGCGGGGCACTGCCGTATGTGCTGTTCTATCTGCCCGCCGGGGTGCTGGTGGATCGGTGGGACCGCAAGAAGGTGATGCTGGTCTGCGAGGCGGGCCGATGCCTTGCGCTGGGCGGTATTCCGGTGGCGGTGTGGGCGGGACGGCTGACGTTTCCGCATCTGATGGTCGCGTCCTTTGCCGCGGGCACGTTCTTCGTGTTCTTCAGCGTGGCCGACAAGAGCGTCGTTCCGGCGCTGGTGCCCGCCCGTCAACTGCCCGCGGCAGTGGCGCATCTGGAGGCCAGGTCGCGTGCGGCCGGGCTGGCCGGACCACCGCTCGGCGGCCTTCTCTACGGGATGGGGCAGGCGTTGCCGTTCGTCTACGACGCCCTTTCTTATGCCGTCTCCTTCACCGCGACCTTCCTCATCCGCACGGACCTGAGGGTCGAGCGGGCACAGCCTCCGGCCGGTCTGGGCCACGAACTCCTCGAGGGGCTCCGCTGGCTCGCGCGCGAACCGTTCATCCGGCTCTCCACCGCCCTCGTCGGCGCGATCAACCTCACGGTCGAGGCGCTGAAACTGACCCTCGTCGTCCTGGCCGTGAGGCACGCCGGATCGAGTGCGACGGCGGGCCTGATCCTGGGCTGCTACGGCGCGGGCGGGCTGGCCGGAGCGCTGGCGGCGCCCCGGCTGACCCGGCGCGCCTCGCCCGGGCGCGTCGCGATCGTCCTGACCTGGCTGTGGGCGGTCCTGCTGCTCCCGCTGGCCCTGGTCCCGCCGGTCCCCGTGCTGTGCGGGCTCGCGGCGGCGATCGCGTTCGGCGGGCCGCTGTGGAACGTCGTCATGGTCGGCCACCAGTACCGGCTGATCCCCGACGGGCTGCTGGCCCGGGTCAAGAGCGTCGTCCTGCTCGTCAGCTGGGGGACGATCCCGCTGGGCGCCCTCGCGGGCGGACTCCTGCTCGACCAGGCGGGCGCCCGGACGACCGGATTGTGCCTCGCCGCCTTCATGGCGGCGATCGCGGCCGCCGCCACGCTCAGCCCGACGATCCGGGCCGCCGCTCCCGCCCCCTGACGGGGCCCGCAGGGCCGGACAGGGTGCGGGTGCCGTGTGCGGTGCCGGGGCGGCGGCCGGCGGGGGTTTCCGGCGCGGGGGAGCGCGGCCGCCATTTCGAATCGTTCGGGCGCGGCCCCCATATCGGTGCACATGAGGCCGGGTCATTGATTCTCCGAAGCTTGAAGAAGTCTCATGGAAAATGTATTCAAGGTGTTGCAGCCAAGTTAATTCTTGCGTTTGGATGCGGGTCCGGACTGCCCTTATAGCCCACCGTGACAGTCTCGTCACGAAGTCGCCGTTGACATGGCTTTGCCGGATTTGTTTTGGTTGCACTCGTGACCGCATCCCCGGATGATCGTCATTTCGCACGGAAGGCATATCCGTGAATCCCGCTCTTCCGAAAGAACAGCAGGCCACCCGATCGACCGGCTGGACATTCATCGAACAGCCCAAAGACCCGGATTCTCCACAGCGGGTCTACCCGGCCGCGGACGACGCCGATCTCGAGGCCGTCGACATGCTCTGGAACGCGGTCTACGGCACCGAGTTCGGCTGGCTGCCGCCCGGTGGTGGACCGTGCCACAAGGACCGCTACGACGACCACTCGACGTATCTCATGGTCCGGGTCGGACACCAGGTCGTCGGCACCATGCGACTGGTCGCGGACTCGGCCGACGGCCTGCCCGTCGAGCAGTTCGTCAACATCGACGAGCTCCGGCCGCCGGGCCGCCGGCTCATCGAGTGCCAGCGGCTGATGATCCTTGAGGAACACCGGAACCAGCGCTACCCGAACCTGCCCTACGGCGTCCTCGGCGGGCTCGTCAAGGCGTGTGTGCACTGGTGCGTCCGCAAGGGGATCACGCATATTCTCGCCGATCTCTTCACCGAGACGCCGACCACTCCCATAGGCCCACTGAAAGCACTCGGATTCACCGAGACCGGTAAAGAATTCATCGACACCGAACTTCAGCAGGCGGGCACCAGCGTCGCGCTCCTCCTGGATGTCGGAGAACTGTTCTCCCGCCCTTTCCGGACGACCAATCCCTTCTATCGGTACCTGATGGAGTACGACGAAATCGTCGACGTCTACCACTGAATGGAGTGCATCGTGAGTCCTGTCGAGGAATTCGACGTCGTGGTCATCGGGGGCGGCCCCGGGGGTTCCATGGCCGCGACCCTGCTGTCCGACGCCGGAAAACGCGTCGTGCTCTTCGAGTCCGCGAAGTTCCCGCGCTACCACATCGGCGAGTCCCTGCTGTCGGGCACCGCGGACCTGATGAAGCGGATCGGCGTCCTGGAGACGCTGGAGAACGACGGCTACATCAAGAAGTACGGCGTCGAATGGGTGTGGGGGGAGCAGCGCGAGCCCTGGAAGGTCTACTTCAAGGACGCCCTGGCCATGCCGTACGACTACGGCTACCAGGTCGAGCGCTCCTCGTTCGACGAACTGCTGCTGAACAACGCCCGCGAGCACGGCGTCGACGCCCGTGAGGAGCACCGGGTCGCCGACTTCGCCATCGCCGACGACGGCACCGTCACCGTCGACTACGAGGCCACCGCCGAGGGCCGCCGGGGCCGGGTCACCGCACGCTGGATCGTCGACGCCTCCGGGCAGGGCGGGCTGGTGACCAAGCGGCTGCACGAGCAGCAGTGGGACACCTCCCTGCAGAACATGGCGATCTGGAGCTACTGGCGCGGCGCCGACCGGGGCGAGGGCCTGGACCGGGGCAACACCTTCCTGCCGACGTTCTCCGACGGCTGGTGGTGGTTCATCCCGCTGCGCGATGACATCACCAGCATCGGCGCGGTCGTCGACCGGCAGGCGTTCAACGAGAACAAGGGCATCGGCCTCGAGGCCTACTACAAGGAGTGCCTGGAGAAGACCCCGGAGATCGCCGCCCGGCTGGAGGGCGCCGAGCAGGTGGACACGGTCCGCGTCCAGCGCGACTGGTCCTACATCTACGACAAGTTCGCCGGGGACGGCTACATCGCCGTCGGCGACGCCGCCTGCTTCATCGACCCGCTGTTCTCCACCGGCGTGCACCTGGCGATGCTCAGCGGCTTCCTCGCCGCGGCCACGGTCAACACCGTGCTCGACAAGCCGGAGCTCGACCGCGCCCGGGTGCTGGAGTTCTACGAGAACGCCTACCGCAAGGAGTTCGCCCGGCTGCGCGCCCAGGTCTACTTCCTGTACAGCGGCCACGGCAGCAGCAAGGACTCCTACTTCTGGCACGCGCGCAGCCAGTTCGACGTGCCGGGGCTGGCGCCGGAGAAGGCGTTCATCTCGCTCATCGCCGGCGCCTTCACCCACCGGTCCTGGTATCGGCGCTACCTGGAGCGGCTCGACGTCCCCGAGGAGCTGCGCGGCACCATCGAGGGGATCTTCGAGGGCAAGTCCACCGGCGTCGGCGTCGATGTGGAGACCCCGCTGACGGCAGGGTCCGCGGTGATCGTGGACGACCTGGCGATCGACGGCGCCTACCTGCGCGAGGCCCGCTCGCTCAGCACCCCCGACGGGGCGGTCGTGCCCCTCTCGCCCGCGCTGGAGGCGCTGCTCGCGGGCGCCGACGGCCACCGCACCGGCACGCAGCTCATCGACCTGCTGGTCGAGAGCGGCGTCAGCACCCCCGACCAGGCGCAGGCCCTGGTGCACGAGGCGGTCAGCTACGGGTTCCTGACCACCGCCAGGGAGGCGCCCGATGGCGTTCGTTGAGCTGACGGACGGCGCCGACGCGCCCCCCGAGGTCCAGGCCGCGTTCAAGGCGGTCGAGGAGCAGTACGGTTTCGTCCCGAACATCCTGCGCGCCCTCGCGCACTGCCCCGACCTGCTCCAGACGTTCGTCCCGTTCTGGGGCCAGGTGTACGCCTCGCCGACGATCGGGCCGAGGCTGCGCGCGCTGGCCGCGCTCGGCACCGCCCAGACCCAGGAGTGCGCCTACTGCATGGCGCACATGACGGCCTCCGCCCGCCGGGCGGGGGTCGCCGAGAAGGAACTGAGCGCGATCGGCGACTCGCTGATCCGGGCGACCGTGTTCGAGGAGCGCGAGGCGCTCATCCTGGAGCTGGCCGAGACGCTGACGCGCGACCCGGACGGCACCACCCCTGAACTGCGCGAACGGCTGCGCGCGCGGTTCAGCGAGGCCGAGATCGTCAACATCGTCGTCGCGATCGGCATGTACAACCTGACCAGCCGATTCCTCAAGGCGCTCGACATCGAGGTCGAAGACCTCTTCGACGCCGCAGCGCGCGACGGGAGCGCCCCATGAGCAAGACGCCGATGGAAGAGATCATCGAGACCTACGGCGAGGACGTGTGGAACCTCATCCTCACCGTCTACGTCAACTTCCACTCCTCGGAGCTGGAGATCATCGACCTGTGCGCGCGCTGGATCCCGCGCCGCACCGACCTGCGGGAGAAGTCCTACCTGGTGCACCACGCCTCGGACGAGGTGACGCACGCCAGGCTGTTCCGGGAGGGCGTCGAGCGGCTGGGCATGCCGTGGGACGGCTTCGACCACGAGAAGTACCGGATCCAGGACATCGACGACCGCTTCCGCAAGCTGTTCGAGAGCGACGACGAGCTCGAGGTCCTCATCGGGCTCAACCTCTACGCCGAGGGCGTCCTGGCGATGGAGGAGCTGTACCAGCTGGGCCGCAACAAGCCCGAGTACTTCTACCAGTTCGACCGGATCGAACGGGAGGAGCGGCGGCACGTCGGGTTCGGGGTGACCGTCGCCCGGCGGCTGCTGGCCGAGAGCGAGGACAACCGGCGCCGCGCCACCGAGTACTGCAAGTGGTACCAGGACCACCTGGAAAGCTACCTGAACGGGGAACTCGCCGAGAAGATCGGCTGGGCCGCCGACGCGGGCTTCGTCAGCGACGACTACATCCCCCGCACCCGCGCCCGCTTCACCGAGACCATGTCCCAGCTCGGCATCCTGGAGGTGGCCTGACGATGGCCGGAGCCTACGACAGCGCCCTCGCCGAGGTCGCACCCGTCCTGAAGAACCTCGTGGTGGAGCACCCGTTCATCGACACGATCGTGAACGGCGAGCTCACCAGGCCCGTCTACGCGGCCTACCTGCGCGAGACCTACTTCCTCGTCGGGCAGACACCGTACTTCCTGTCCGCGGCCGCCGCGCACGCCAAGGAGGAGTGGCTCCAGGACTGGTTCCTGGACCTCGCGATCGACGAGCGGCACCACGACCGGCTGTGCGTGCGGGACCTGCGCCATCTCGACTACGACCCCGACGCCTACCTGTCCGGGCTGCCCGGACTCGGCGCCTGGACGATGATCGGCCAGAACCACTACCTGGCGCGGATGTCCGATCCGGCGGCGATCGTCGGGTTCGCGGCGGCGACCGAGGGGCTCGGCGCGTCGCTCGGCCCGCAGGCCGCGGCGGCGATGGGGCAGTACGAGTTCGCGCAGACGGCCAACTCGTTCCTGCGCGTGCACGCCGCGGAGGACCAGGAGCACATCGAGACCGTCAAGAAGGCGTTCGAGCAGTGCGCGCAGAGCCCTGAGCGCTACCGGCTCATGACGACGACCTGGGAATACACGCTGCGGGCCTACGCCCAGCTGTTCACCGACGCGCTCGAGGGCGCCACCAGGGGAGCGCCGTGACCGGAGCCTCCTGCCGGCTGCGGGAGATCGTGGGGGCGATGCCGGATAAACCCGGCAGCGCCCTCCACTTCCGCAGGGACGGCGCTCTCACCAGCGCCTCCTACCCGCAGTGCCACCGGGACGCCCTCGCCGTCGCCGCCCTGCTGCGCGCCCGCGGGGTGCGCGGCGGGGACCGCGTCGCCGTCCACGGCGACACCTCCTACGCCTGGGTGCTCGCCGACCTCGGCTGCCTGCTGGCCGGGGCCGTGTCGGTCGCCCTGTACCCCAGCGCACCGCCCGAACGGGCCACCGCGACCGCCGCCGAGAGCCGCTGCCGGATCGTCTTCACCGACCGCGCCGCCTACGTCGCGGAGTTCACCCGCGCCGGATTCGAGGTCATCTTCCTCGGCGGGGGCGGGCCGGAGGGCGTCCCCGCCGTCGACGGCGAGCTCAAGCCGGCCACCGAGCCGCTCTTCGCCGACGAGCCCGCACCCGACGGCCCGTTCACCATCGTGTCCACCAGCGGGACCCTGTCGGAGCCGAAGCTGTTCGCGGTGCACCCGGCGCCCCTGCTGTTCACCATGGACCGGTTCGCCGAGCTCTACGGCTTCGGCGGCGCCGACCGGCTCCTGCTCTACCTGCCGCTGTCGCACCTGCCCCAGCGGATGATGCTGTACTGGGGCCTCGGCGCGGGCATGGACTTCATCCTGTCCGATCCCGCGCACTTCGCCGCCGACACCGCGGCGCTCTCCCCGACCCTGCACGTCGGGGTGCCGCGCTCACTCCAGCACCTGCACTGGCGCGCCCGCGAGGCCGCCAAACGCGACGGTGGGGACACCGACGCGCACCTGCGTGCGGTGTTCGGCCCGGCGATCCGCGCGGTGTTCGTCGGCAGCGCCGCCACCGACCCGGCGGTGCTGGGCGAACTGCTGGCGGCCGGCGTGCCGGTGTTCGAGGTCTACGGCACCACCGAACTCGGCATGGTCGGTCTCAACACCCCCGGCGGGACCCGGGTCGGCACCGTCGGGCGGCCCATCCCGTGGGGCGCGGTCCGGCTCGCCCCCGGCACCGACGAGATCCTGGTGCGGACCCCGACCCCGTTCCTGCACGGCAGGCTCGTGGACGGCGAGATCGTCCCGGCCGAGGACCGGGAGGAGTGGGCGGCCACCGGAGACGTCGGAAGCCTGGACGCCGACGGGTTCCTGACCGTCCGCGGCAGGCTCCGCGACTTCCTGGCCCTCAGCAGCGGCGAGAAGGTCTTCGTCCGGCCCATCGAGGAGGCCGCCGTACGCGCCACCGGCGCCGCCGAGTGCGTCCTGACCAAGCTCGACGACGCCCCGCTGGGCGCGCTGCTGTTCTTCGACCCCGCGGCGCCCGGCGACCCCGAGGCCTGCCGGGAGCGGCTCGCCGAGCTGAACACGGCGATGCACCCGTGGGAGCGGGTCCGCCGCTTCGCCGTGGTGGACCGGCTGCCGTCGATCGCCGAGGGCACCGTCACCGAGACCATGAAGATCCGCCGGCACAAGATCGACGAGCGGTACGGGCGCACCGCGCACTGGCGTCCCGTGCGGACCGGCTGAAGGACGGAGAAGAGCCCGTGATCACAGACACCGTCGAACTCAAAGAAGGCGCGATCCGCTACCGGGCGCGCGGCGAGGGCCCCCCGCTGGTGCTGCTGACCACCCTGGGCGGCACCTGGATGCGGCAGACCGCCGTGCTGAGCAAGCAGTACACCGTCATCACCTATGACATGCGCGGGTTCGGCGACTCCCCGTCGACCACCGGGTTCCCCACGAACGCCGAGCACGCCGACGACCTCGCCGAGCTGCTCACCGCGCTCGGGCACGACAAGGCGGCGGTCGCCGGGCTGTCCCACGGCGGCCTCGTCGCCCAGCACTTCGCGGCCCGTCATCCCGAGCGGCTGTCGGCGCTGGCGCTGGTCGCCACGTTCGCCAAGGCCCGCGAGTCCACCGAGCTGTTCCTGCGGATGCTGTACGGCTTCCTGGAGCGCGACGACCTGGCGAACTTCTGGGAGGTGCTGAAGAGCTTCCTGTTCTCCGCCGCCAACTACGAGGTGCTCGACCGCAGGCAGGGCGCGCTCAAGCAGGCGATGTTCGACCAGTACACCACCGCCGCGCTGCGCAGCATCTACGGGCAGGCCCGCACGCACGACAGCACCACCTGGCTCACCGAGCCGCCCTGCCCGACGCTGGTCGTCGGCGGGATCCAGGACATGCTCTTCCCCGTCGTGGCCACCGAGGAGCTCGCCGGCCTCGTGCCGGGCGCGCGCACCGTCCTGCTTCCCTCCGCGCACATCCCGCCGGTCGAGTCGCCCCGCCTGTTCAACGACGCGCTCCTGGACTTCCTGAAGGAGGCGCGATGAGCACGGCCGCGCCCGACCGGGCCCGCGGCCGCCTCCTGCGGCTGCGCGACGCCGACGTGCACGTCCGCGAGGAGGGCCCGGCCGACGGGCCGCCGCTGGTGCTGCTGCACGGCTTCCTCACCTCCGCGCACACCTGGCGGAACGTGAGCCCCGCGCTCGCCCGCGACCACCGGGTGATCCTCGTGGACCTGCCCGGCAGCGGCGAGTCCCCGGCCCCGCGCGGCCGCGCCTGGTCCGCCGACCGGTCCGCGGACCTGCTGGCCGACCTCCTCGACGCGCTGGACCTGCCCGAAGCCGTCCTCGTCGGCAGCCAGATGGGCGGCTCGCTCGCCGCCTGGTTCGCCGCGCGCAGGCCGGAACGGGTGTCCCGGCTCGTCGTCATGGCCGCGGGGGTGCTCGGGGAGACCGCGGCCAACCTCACCCTCTACCGGCTGCTCGCCACGCCCGTCGCCGGGCGGCTCCTTGCGCGGGTCTTCCCGCGCGGCCCGTTCGAGGAGCGCTGGCGGGCCGCGCACGGCCCCGGCCACCAGCACGACCCCGAGGCGCTCGCCTACTACCACGCCCACCTGCGGCGGCGCGGCCACTCGATGGCGGTCTTCGGGCTCGGCATGCGGATGAGCTACGGACCCGGCTTCGACGCCCTCGCCGAACCGCTCCGCGGCCTGCCCGTGCCGACCCTGCTCGTCTTCGGCGAGGCCGACCCGCTCGTCCCGGTCACGACCGGCCGCCGCTTCGCGACCCTCCTGCCGCACTCCCGGCTGCTCGTCCTGCCCGGCTGCGGCGACTTCCCCCAGGAGGAACGCCCCGCCGAAGTCACCGACGCCGTCCTGAGGTTCCTCGCCGAGGACACCGGAACCCGCCCGGACGACGGCACATGACCGCGCGGCACGCGGACCGGACCAGCGCACCGGCCACCGGCCTGGCCTCGGTCCGGCACGGCCTCGACACCCGCGGCTACGCGCATCTGACCGGCCTGCCCGACGGCTTCGACCACCTGGACCTGCTGCGCGGACTCGGCCGGGTGCTCCCGCAGTACGACGGCCGCCCGGTGTGGGACCTCGTCCCCGAACCGGACATGGACGACGTCTACCACTCGCGCAACACCCGGGCGCTCGTCCCGCACACCGAGGGCTATGAACTGCCGGGAAGGCCGCCCCGCTACGTCGCGCTGTGGTGTGTCCGCCCGGCCGAGGGGCCGGGCGGCGAGACCACCCTCGCCGACGGCCGAGCGCTGCTGGCCAGGTTCAGCGCGGCCGACCGGGGCCGGATGCGGCGGACCCGCTATGTCTGGCGGTCCAGCGAGGGCCTGGCCCGGCGCGGGGTGGCGCTGCGCGCGGGCCACCCGATCCTCGCCGAGCACGACGGCAGGGCGATCCTGCGGTACTCGCAGAACAACGTCCGCCCGGCGCCGGACGCCTCCCCGTCCGGCGCGGACGGGGAGCTCCTCGGGCGCTACCTGCGCGAAGGCGCCGCGCTGTTCGCCGCCGCGCACACCCCGGTCGCGCTGGCCCGCGGTGACCTCCTGGTCTGGGACAACTGGCGGATGCTGCACTCCAGGAACGCGTTCCTGGACCGGCGCCGCCACCTCAAACGGGTGCTGCTGGGCACATGACGTCCTACGCGCTCTCCATCGGCGTCATCGGCGGGCTCGGCCCGCTGGCGGGCGCGACCTTCTACCGGCACCTCGTCGAGGCGGCGGGCGCCGTCGACGACGCGGGCCATCCCGAGACCGTTCTCATCGCCGACCCCGCCGTTCCGAGCAGGCTCGACCACCTGCTCGGCCGGGGCCCGTCCCCGCTGCCCCGGCTCAGCACCGTCGCCCGCCGCCTGGAGGGCCTGGGCTGCGGGGTCCTCGCCCTCACCTCCATCACCACCCACGCCTACTACGACGAGTTGCGCGCCGCGGTGGGCGTCCCGCTCGTGGACGCCCGCACCGCGGTCGCGGCGGCACTGGCGCGCGCCGGGGTGCGGCGGCCCGCGCTCGCGGGCACCGGTCCCGCCCGGCGCCTCGCGCTGCTGGACGGTCCGCTGCGCGCCGCGGGCCTCGACCCGCGCCACCCCGACGACCCCGCCCAGCACGAACTCGACGCCCTGGTCCGCGAGGTCAAGGCCGAGGGAGTGACGCCCGGCGCGGCCCGCCGCCTCACCCGCGTCCTCGCCGAACCCTGGCAGGCCGACGCCGACGCCCTGGTCATCGCCTGCACCGACCTGTCGCCCCTCGCGGAGGCCGCGCGCACCGGCGGGCACGACGTGTCCCGGATCCTGGCCCGCGCCGTCCTGGACCGGGCGCGGCACGCAGCCCCGGCCGAAGGGGCGGCACCGCCGTGAACGGACTCGACCTCCTGGCCGGCCTCGGGTTCGGCGACGCGTCCACCCGCGCGGACTGGGCCGCCCTCACCACCCGGTCGCGCGGCCTCGCCTGGCGCCACCTCGGCAGGTCCGACCTGCCGCTCGGCGCCGCGGTCGAGACGCTGCGCGCCGCACCCGGCAGCCCGCCGCGCACCGGCCACGCCGCCGACTGGGGCGACATCTGGAGCGGCCGCAGCACCATGCTGGACTACAACGCGGTCGTCTGCCGCGACCTCCGCGCCGGCCGCCCCCTCCTGTACGACTTCACCCAGACCGAGACCGCCGCGCTCGACGGCGGCGACACCCTCTTCCTTCCCGGCTCCCTGGTCCGCGGCGGGATCCGCGAGACGCTGCCGCTACTGCGCTGGAAAGGCGGCGGGTTCGTCCCGCACGACCGGGCCGAGCCCCTGTTCCTGCCGCTGGTGAAGACCCGGTGGAACGGGACCGAGCTCCCGCTGCTGCACCTGCACCGCACCCGCGAGCGGGCGCCCGTGCCCATCGAGTACCACTCCGACCTGTGGGCGCGGCACCGACACCGCGTCACGCGGATCCTCACCACCCTCGTGGAGCGGGCGCCCGACGACCGCGCGCTCGCCCAGGTGTTCTCGCGGGCCGCCCGGCGCGACGGCCGGGTGGTGCGGGCCCCGCTCGTCCGGGACGGGCGGGGCTTCCGCATGGGCGACACCTGGTACGGGTCCGCCGCCGACGTCGCGCGGACCGCCCTGCTCGCCGTGGACGCGGCGACCGCGACCGACGACTTCGACGCGGTCATGCGCGCGCTGCCCGAAGCCGTCCCGCTGGCGGGCGTGGACGTCGTGGCGCTCACCTACGCCGTCCTGGGCGCGCACCGGCCCGAAGGCCGCCCGGCAGGGGACGGCCGGCCGGACGTGCACGTCCAGTGGGGCGCGCTGGCCATGGCCGGGCACCCGCCCGGATCGAAGGGCTACTTCGCCCGGCACGCCCCCAAAGCCGCCTGGATGTACGACGCGCTGGTGGAGTCCCTGCCCTGGGTGTCACCCGTCATGTTCGTCATCGCGCCCGTCGCCCCGTTCCTGCTGTGGGCGCCGGACCGGGACGGCGCCGACCTCGCCGCCCTGGAGGACCTCCTGGCCCGGGTGCGCGGACGCGCCGCCGCCGTGTCCGCACCGGCCCGCCTCGCACCCGAGGTCCGCCGCACCGTCGCCGCGTGGACCGCGGACCGGCCGCTGTCCACAGCCCTGCGCGACCGCCTCGCGTGGCGCAGCCGCCTCAGCGCCGCGCCCCTGCCCGAGGCCAAGCTCCGTGAACCCGCGGGCCTCGCCGCGCTGAGCGTCGCCCAGGCCTGCCTGACGGTCGACTCGCTGATCAATGCCGCAGCCGCGGCCGGAAAGGAGAACCGATGAGCAAGTCAGTCGACGCCGCCCCCGCGGCGCTCGACCGCGTCCTGGTGACCTCCCGCGACTTCGCGGAGTACCGGGCGATGTTCGCCCTCGACGACACCACACTGGACACGGCACGGATCCTCGACTGCCCGGGCGGGGCGGGAGACTTCGGATTCCGGGTCAGAGAACGCGGAGGCCGGGCCGTGTCCGTCGACCCGATCTACGCGCTCGAGCCCGCGGCGCTGACCCTGCGCGTCCAGGAGGAGCTCGACCGGGGCGTGCGCCGTGCCCACGCAGTCCCGCACCTGTACGACTTCTCCTGGACGGGCGGGCTCGCGCAATACGTGCGGCGCAGGGAACGGGCCGCCCAGAGGTTCCTCGTCGACTACGCCCTCGACCGGGAGAACTACCTCGACGCGGCCCTCCCGGACCTGCCGTTCCCCGACGGTGCCTTCGACCTCGCCCTGGTGCCGAACCTGCTGTTCGTCTACGCCGGCCTGTTCGACCCCGCATGGCACCGGCGCGCGGTCGCCGAACTCGTCAGGGTGGCGCGCGAGGTCCGGATCCACCCCGTGACCGACGCCGACGGCCGCCCGTACCCGCACCTGCCCGCGCTGCGCGCCGACCTGGCGGCCGCGGGGATCGGGACCTCCCTCGTCGAGGCCGACTACCGGCTGCATCCGGGCACGCAGCGCACCCTGGTGTGCCGGGCCGCCGGGCGGTGGCGCCGATGAGCGCGGTCCCGCCGATGAGCAGCCACACCCTGCTGCTGTTCCTCCTCCAGACCGGCCTGCTGCTGGCCGTCGCCGTCGGGCTCGGCAGGCTCGCGGTCCGGCTCGGCTGGCCCGCCGTCGCCGGGGAGCTGCTGGCGGGCGTGCTGCTCGGCCCCTCGATCCTCGGGCAGACCGCGCCCGGGGCGATGGAATGGCTGTTCCCCCGTGACCCCGCGCAGTTCCACCTGCTCGACGCCGTCGGGCAGATCGGCGTCCTGCTGCTGGTCGGGATCACCGGCGCGCAGATGGACCTCGGGCTCGTCCGCCGCAGGGGCCGCACCGCCGCCTACGTCAGCGGCGCGAGCCTGGTCATCCCGCTCGCCCTCGGGATCGCCGTCGGACTCGCCCTGCCCGTCGCGTTCCACGGCCCGGCGGCCGACCGGACGGCGTTCGCGCTGTTCCTCGGCGTCGCCCTGTGCGTCAGCGCCATCCCGGTGATCGCCAAGACGCTCACCGACATGAACCTCCTGCACCGCAACACCGGCCAGCTCACCCTCGCCGCCGCCATGGTCGACGACATCGCCGGCTGGCTGCTGCTCTCGGTCGTCTCGGCCATGGCGGCGTCCGGGGCGGGCGTCGGCCGGACCGCGCTGTCTGCGGCCTGCGTCGTGGTCGTGGGGCTCGTCGCGTGGCTGGTGGTCAGGCCCGTCGCCCGCACCGTGCTGGCCAGGGCCGATGTGGCGGGGGAGCCGCCCGTCGCGACCGGCGTCGTCGTCCTGCTGATGCTGCTGGCGGCCGCGGGCACCCACGCGCTCGGCCTCGAGGCGGTCTTCGGCGTGTTCGTGTGCGGGATGGCGATCCGCGCGAGCGGCGCGGCACGACCCGCCCTGCTCGCGCCGCTGCGCACGGTGGTCCTGGGCGTCCTCGCGCCGGTGTTCTTCGCCACGGCGGGACTGCGCATCGACCTGTCGGCGCTCGCCTCGCCCGCCGCCCTCGGCTGGGCCCTGCTCGTGCTGCTCCTGGCGATCGTCGGCAAGTTCGTCGGCGCCTACCTCGGCGCGCTCCTGGCCGGGCTCAACCGGTGGGAGGCGATCGCGCTCGGCGCCGGACTCAACGCCCGCGGCGTCATCGAGATCGTCATCGCCACCGTGGGGCTGCGCATCGGCGTCCTGTCGTCCCGCATGTACACGATCATCGTGCTGGTCGCGGTGGTGACGTCGCTGATGGCCCCGCCCGTCCTGCGGTGGACCATGCGCCGGGTGGAGCAGACGGCCGAGGAGGAGATGCGGGCCCGCGAGTTCGGCCTGAGCCGGGAACCCGCGCCGTGAGCACGCGGGACCCGGGCCGTCAGGGCTTGCCGTGGTCGCCGTCGGGGACGGCGGCGGCCGGGGCCTCCGCCGGAGCCGGGACGGGTCCGGGCGCCGGGACCGGCGGCGAGGGCGTCGGCCGCCGGTCGGTGACCAGGAACACCGCGGCCAGCACCATCGCCATCCCGAACGGCATGCTCCAGCTGAGCGGCTCGCCGAGGAACGCGGTGCCCCACAGCAGCCCGAACAGCGGCACGAGGAACGTGACGGACAGGGCGCCGGTCGGGCCCATCCGGGTCACCAGCCGGAAGAACAGGAAGAACCCGAGCGCGGTGGAGGCCAGGGCCAGGGTCACGACGGACAGGACGATGCCGCCGCTCGGCGTCTCCCGGGGCGGCAGCGCCAGGGAAGGTACCAGGAGTATGGCCGCCGCGGCGAGATTCTGCCCGGTTGCCGTGACCAGAGGATGGGTATCAGGAAACCTGATCTTGGTGTAGACGCCGCCGAGCGCGTAGAACAGCGCGGCCAGCAGACTGGCGCCGACCGCGAGGAGCATCATGCCGTCGATGTGCAGGGGCCCCAGGCCCACCAGCACCGCGACCCCCGCGACCCCCAGCAGCACCCCGGCGATCTGCGGACCCGACGGGCGGACGCGTCGGCGCACCGCGGTCACCGCGAGCGCGAACAGCGGCGTCGTGGCGTTGAGAATCGCCGCGAGAGACGCGGTGATCTCCAGTTCCGCGACGCCGATCAAGGTGAACGGAAAGGCGGCCATCAATGCGCCGAGGATGAGGAAGCCGCCCAGATCCCGCCGGATATCGGGCACTTTCCGCAGCAGCAGGCCGACCGCGAGCAAGGCCAGCCCGGCCAGCAGCACCCGCGCCTCGGTCATGCTCACCGGGCCGAGCACCGGCGCGGCCTCCCGCATGAACAGGAAGGACGCGCCCCACAGCGCGCCCACGGCGAGAAGGTACACAAAGTCGATGACGGCCATGGAACTCCCCGGGAAGCGACGGCGGAACGGTCCTTTGATATGCCACTACGATTGTTCGCGGCAAACAAAAGCAATTCATGCTGAGGATGCGGAAGGCTCATGAATCTCGCGCAACTCCGCGCCCTGCGCGCCGTGCACGAGGCCGGCAGCGTGACCGGCGCGGCCGATCTGCTGGGCGTCACGCAGTCCGCGGTGAGCCACGCGCTCACGTCCCTGGAGAACGAGCTCGGGATGCGGCTCGTCGTGCGGGAGCGGTCCGGGTGCTGCCTCACCGACGTCGGCCGGCGGCTGCTGCCCCATGTCAGCGCGGCGCTCCACCACGTCGAACGCTTCGCCGAGGAGGCGGCCGCCGCGTCCGGGCTGCTCGACGGGCGGGTGCGGATCGGCGCGTTCCCCAGCGCCTTCCGGGTCCTGCCCGGGGTCGTGCGCGCGTTCCGCAGACTGCACCCGGCCGTCGAGGTGGTCCTGCTGGAGGGCAACGACGCCGAAGTGGACGAGTGGATCCGCACCCGCGTCATCGACCTCGGTGTGGTCTCCGGCCCGCGCCCCGACCTGCGCACCGTACCGCTGGCAGCCGACGAGTTCCTCGCGGTGCTGCCCTCGGCGCACCCGCTCGCCGCCGAATGCGGCATCGCGCTGGCCGACCTTGCCGACGACCCGCTCCTGCTGTCGGGGGCGGGTTGCGAGCCCCTCATCAGCGCCCTCTACCGCGATCTCGGCCTGGAGTTCACGCCCGCGCGCCGGGTCCAGCGGATGGACACCCTGCTGGCCATGGTCCGCGAGGACCTCGGCGTCAGCGTCGTCCCGTCCCTGTCCCTGCCGGAGTCCTTCGACGGGATCAGGGCGGTCCCCCTGCGTCCCGCCGTCCCGCGCACCCTCTTGGTCGCCGCCCCCGCCGACGCCGATCCCACCCCCGCCGCCTGCGCCTTCCTCGACGCGCTCCCCGCCCACCCCGTCGGCCGCCCCGCGGCGCCCGCGCTCCCGCCGCCCGTCCCCGCCGCCGCGCCCTGACCCCGGGCGCGGCCGCCGATCAGGTGAACTGGTAGACGCGGACGTAGTCGACCAGCATCTTGGCCGGGAACGGCGTCTTGGTGTTCGGGCTGCCCGGGAACGGGCCGCCGACGGCGAGGTTCAGCACGAGGAAGAACGGATCGTCGAACACCCACTCGCCCGGCACCGCGGAGCGCTTGACGGTGTGCACGCGGACCCCGTCGACCTTCCACACGATGCTCTGCGCCGTCCAGTCGATCGTGAAGGTGTGGAAGGCCTTGCTGAAGGACTTCTTGTCCGGCTGCAGCTTGTACTGCTTGGTGAGGCCGACGCCGGAGTAGCCGGGGCCGTGGATCGTGGCGTGCGCGCGGCGCTTGTGGTCGCCGCGGCGCTCCATGATGTCGATCTCGCCGCAGTCCGGCCAGGGGTTGCTCAGGTAGTCCGCGCCCAGCATCCAGAAGGCGGGCCACAGCCCCTTGCCGTCGGGGCTCTTGACGCGCGCGGTGATCCGCCCGTGCGTCGTGCTGAACTTGCCCTCGGTGGTGATCCGCGCCGACGTGTACTTCTTGCCGTGCGACGCCTTCTTCCGCGCCGTGATGACCAGGTTCCCCTTGCCGTCGAGCCCCACGTTGTCACGCGAGTTGTACTCGAGTTCCCCCGTGTCGGGCGTCCCCGTCTCGATGATCCACCGCGACGCGGCAGGCTTCGCCCCGGCCTTCCCCGTGAACTCGTCGCTCCACACCAGTCGCACCCCGCGCTCGCCGCCCAGTACCGCCGCGGGCAGCGCGATGCCGGGAACGTCCCCCCGCACGACCACGGCCGTCCCGCCCACCGCGGCGACCGCCACCCCCGCCGCCACCACGACCCGTTGCACTTGATTCCTCATCGCCCCGCCCTCCCCGCCTCGCCCGTCCCCGACCTGGGAAGAATAGGACCATTCCCCACTCCGCGCCCACCCCTACCGGCGGTATCGGCAGTGGTCGGACGGCTCAGTGGTCGTCGAGGAGGCGTTCCATGTCGTAGGCGGCGTGGGAGGCGAGGGTGGCGGTGCCGCGCTCGTAGCGCTGGGTGGTGGTGGAGGAGGCGTGGCCCATGGCCTCCTGGACCTTCTCGCGGGGGACGCCGGCTTCGCGCAGGAGGCTGGCGAAGGTGGCGCGGGCGGTGTGCGGGGTGAGGCCGTGGGAGCTGACGCCCGCGGCGGTGGCCGCGCGGCGCAGGGCGGTGTAGGCGCGCCACCGGTCCCAGGGGCGGCCGTCGTCGGTGCGCAGGATCGGCTCGTAGGACGGGCGGCCGGAGATGAGGGGGAGCAGCAGGACGGCGAGAGCGGGCGGGATGGGCACGCGCGCCGTCTTGCCGCCTTTGCGGGCGAAGACCAGGACGCGGTGGCCCGCGTCGTCCTGGAGCTGGCCGACGGTCAGGGCGGTGACCTCGCCGACGCGCATGCCCGTCATGAACAGCAGCGTGACGCAGACGGCGTCTGCCGGATAGCGCACCAGGAAGTCGTCGGAGGCGGCCGCGGAGGTCAGGCCCTGTGCTTCTTCCTTCGTGCGCATCGGGGTGCGGCCTTCTCCCGACACGATGGGGCGTTCCACGAACCCGGGGTCGGCGGGGTTGGCGCGCAGCCCGGCGCGGCGCATCGCGTACCGGTAGAAGGACGACAGCGTCGACAGCCGCCGGGCCACGCTCGCCGCGCTCAGCGGCTTGCCCACGTCGCGGACGCCCGCGCGCGCCCGCCCGGTGGCGATGGTCTCCCGGTAGCCGACGATCGTGTCCTCGCTCACCGCGAGCAGTCCGATACCCGCTGCGTGCGCGTCGAGCCAGCGCAGGAACGCGGCGACGTCCTGCAACCGCGCCCGTCGGGTCTGCACCGATTTGGCCGCGGTGAGCCAGGCGGCGACGGTCGGCCAGGCGAGATCCCGCGGCAGGGCGTCGATCAGATCCACGTCCGCGCCTGGCACCTCCCCTCCGTCACCGCGCGCCCTGCGGGGTGACAGTCCGGCGATCGCGCCGACGCTCTCGACCATCGGCGCGGGCGCGGTGATCTCACGGCCGTCGTCGAGCCGGATCGTCTGCGGGGGGCGCACCCCGCTCGCCGGGCTGAAGACCGCGGACGGGACCAGGGCGTCTTTTTCGCTCACGCGGGTGTGCTCCTCGCTCGTGCCCAGGGTCGTTCTGACCCGGTTTCAAGATCATAAGCGTCTCACATAATTGAGATTATGTGAAGTCGCCACGCGGAAACACTTACGCGTATCGCGACACGCGTTAATGGTTACGCGCGAGCTGCACGCGTAAATGTAGGATCTTGGTCATGACCGAAGAGACCACCACCGCAGAACCGCAGGTCACCGCAGCACAGGGGCCGGACGGCGTCCCCGTCCCCCCGCCTCGCGGAGTGTGCGGGCTTGACGGGTGTGAGCTTCCGCTGCCGCCAGCCGGACGCGGAAGGCCGCCGAAATACTGCAGCAAGGCGCACGCCGACCAGGCGAGCCGGGAACGCCGCGCCGCCGATGCCGCCCTCGTCGACGAACCGCTCAAGCACGCCGAGGCCTTGGCCCAGCACGTCCCCGCCGCCATCGCCGCGCTACAGGCACAGCTCGGCCAGGTGACGGATCTGCTCGGCCAGGCGCAGACCGGCGCGCTGGCCCGGGTGGAGCGCGCCGAGGCCGAGACCCGCTCCGCGCGTCAGGCCGTCGCCGACGCCGAGGCGCGGGCCGACGCCGCGGAGGCCAGGGCCCAGCGCGCAGGAGAGGAGGCGCACGCCGACCGGACCGCCAAGCACACCGCGGAGCGCCGCGCGGCCGCCGCGCTCACCGACGCGGAGCGCGTCCGCGCCGAGGCGGCCGACCGTGTCGCCGCCCACCAGCAGGCCCGCACCACCGCGGAGACCGCGCTCACCGCCGCCGAGCAGGCGCGCGACAACGCCACCGCCGACCTCGTCCAGGCTCGTCAGGCCCACGACCACGAAGCCGACCGGCACCGCGCCCAGGCCGCCGCGCTCACCGCCCGCCTCGACGCCCAGAGCGCGGAGGCCGCCGGGCTCCGCGACGACCTCCGGCGAACCCGCGACGATCTCGCGGCGTCCCGCGAAGCCTTGGCGTCCGCGCAAGGACAGGCCGCCGCCCAGCAGGCCCGCGCCGACGCCGCCGACCAGGCGACGCAGGCGGCGCGGCGCGACGCCGACCAAGCCCGCCTGCGGGACGCCCGCGCCCTCGAAGAGTCCGGCGCGCAGGTCTCCGCCGCCCGCGCCGAAGCGGACCAGGCCCGCCGCGACCTCGCCGCGGCCCACGCCCGCTCCGCCGCCGACCAGGCCCTGCGCACCCGCCTGGAAGAAGACCTCGCCGCGGCCCGCGCCGAGGCCTCCACCCAGCGCGAACGCGCCGCCCGCGCCGAAGCCCGCCACACCCCGCCCACCGCGGCCGACCCCTCCAAGCCACCGGCCTGACCCAGTCGACGGGTAGGGCACGGTTCACCGCGCCCTACCCGTCAGCCGATGGGCATCCTGCTCACGAACGCGACTCGGCCGACGACCCCCTCCCCAACGGTGCGCGGGAGATCCGGGACCTCTGGCACACCGGAATCACCGTCGACCTCCGCTAACGGGAACCGATCTCTGCTGTTCGGCGACGCGGCGATCAACCGCGATCTCGGGACCTTCAACCCCAGCTCAAAGCGCCGCTCAACACCTTAGGATCGCGCCATTAGGGGTTTGGGCTTCTGTGGGCTGCACCCCTCCTGGGTACAGCAGCGGCCACGGCAGGCCGCGCGACGGAGAAGGAGCACTCTCATGGCGATTCTACGGATGGACAACGTCGGCATCGTCGTCGACGATCTCGAGGCCGCGGTCGCGTTCTTCGGTGAACTCGGCATGGAGCTGGAGGGCAAGGCGCAGATCGAGGGCATCTGGGCGGACCAGACCGTCGGACTCGACGGAGTCCGCTGCGACATCGCGATGATGCGGACCCCGGACGGCCACAGCCGACTCGAACTGGCGAAGTACCACAACCCCGCGGCGATCAGCTCCGGACCGCACAACCCGCCGCACAACACCCTGGGCATGCATCGCGTCATGTTCGCCGTCGACGACATCGAGGACGTCGTGGCCCGCCTGCGCACCCACGGCGCCGAACTCGTCGGCGAACTGGCCCGATTCGAGAACAGCTACCGGCTCTGCTACGTCCGCGGCCCCGAAGGCATCATCGTCGCCCTAGCCGAACAGCTCAACTGACCCCTTGCCACGTTCCGCCCGGCGCCGGTACCGAAACCCCGGCGACGCGGAGCCGTGCCGATGAACGCGCCGCCGCCACTCGCCTCAACCTGTGGACCATCGGCCGTGCAGAGAACGAGGGAGCCTTCCGGGCTGACGAAACGGCCATCCGCGTCGCCGCCGCGAAGCCCGACCTCGTCTGACGGGCGAGGCGGCGTCGTCCTGCGCGCGGCGTTCGGACTTCGGGGTGTCGGTAACGAAGCTGTCATGAAGTACACGCGTTGACGCTCGCCCCGGTGCGCGGTGGGATCTGCGCTTGGCGCTGTGCGCCGAGATCGACGGCTTGTTCGTCGCTCCCGAGCCGCCCCGGCTCCGGAGCACTTCACCCTGATCGGCTGCGAGCCGACCGGAGCCCTGCGGGAGGTCCTGCCGCACGCCGGAACCGACCGGGCCTGGCTGGCCGGCATCGCGCTGGACCCGGTGCACGACCCCCGGCAGCCGCCACCACGCGGCTGCCAACGCTACGACCACCATCCGCAGCATGTCGTCCCAGGTGCCGGCGATCAGGTCCTCGTTCCACCGGTCGGCCAGCAGCGGCCCGGTGTGCGGGTAGAGGGTGTTGGTGGTGTTCGGGTCGTCGACCCGCAGCATGGTGATCTTTCCCAGGTCGCGGATTCTCGGGGTGAGCGACTTGCCGACGAGGTCGAACAGCCCGAAGTTCACCAAGGTGGCGCCGTGGGTGTCGGTGGCGTGCTCGTGGATCGGCAAGTCTGTCTCGTTGCCGAGCAGCTCGTCCAGGGTGCAGTTGGCCTCGCGGGTGGTGGGGACGATCTGCTTGGTGCCGTAAGTCGACCGACTGGTCGGACACGTGGGTGTAGGTCGATAGAACGCGTCCACCGTGGATGTTCATGTCCCGGCCCGTGAGGCTCTTGCCGCGGACGGGGAAGCGCTGGCCGTCGGAGGAGGACATGGTGCCGCCGCTGAACTTCCCGGCCAGCTCCAGCTGGTAGTGGTGGTTGACCAGCACGGTGTTGGCCTCGCGGAGCGTCTCCTCGCGCACTTACCACTCCTGGGTCCAGGCGAGGGTGTCTCGTAGGAGACGCTGGTTCGCCAGACGCAGCAGCGCAGCTTGCGGGATCTCCAGAAGATCGTCAGGGATGTAACCGAGCCAGGGCAACGTGCACAACTGCACGGCCAACCCCAACCTGGCCTCCGGCCCCCGGCCCGGCGCGTCCAGGAACCCATGCTCGCGCGGCGTCAACGTGAAGTACTTCGTCAGCTCCTCACGCCCGATGTCCGGGAACGACCGCAGACGCTCCAACTGCTCATCCGACAGGAACCGAGCCGACATCAACCACCTCGCACGTCACAGAACACACGAACCATGACGAAACGTAGCCAAGGAGATCAACAACCGTCCCCGGAACCCAAATAACCGCAGTTCAGAGACATATCCGTTGGATTTCCGCCGTTTGCTACGGGGACCCCCTCACCGGCGGGCGTCGTCTCCGACGTGCGGTGGAGGAGTCCCGCTCTGTCGCGCCGGCGGAGCGGGACTCCTCGGTCGGGGGCGGCTCGGCGGTGCGCGGGGCCGGCGAGTCGCGGGCGTGGGCCGGCGGCTAGGGCCGGGCGGTCACGCGGGGGCTAGAGGGCGAGGGCCTGGTCGAAGGTGCCGGAGTTGGCGGTGGTCTCGCCGCGGATGGTGTAGGCGGCGGTGACGTTGGCGGTGCCGGGGCACAGGAAGCTGCTGCCGGACTGCTTGGCGAGGGACTGGTTGATGGTGACGTCGAGGTTGGCGTTGTTGTTGCCGTCGGCCGTGACGGTGCCCGCGTAGATGCAGGTGATGCTGAAGACACTGACGACGGCGCGGACGCGGAAGCCGCCGATGGTGACGGTGCCCTCGCGGCCGCCGACGACCGCAGTGGTGTTGTCGAACGAGCCGCCCGTCCAGGGGAGGCTCTGCGCGGTGACCGTGGTGTCGCCGCAGTCGGTGAAGGACGCGGTGTTGATGGTCAGCGCGCCGCCGGAGGTGACGGTGCCGAGCAGGGTCGAGGCGTTGCAGGTGCCGCCGCCGAGGGTGGTGGTGACCGAGGCGGTGCCGGACAGGGCGCCCTGGACGTTGCCGGAGTAGGTGGTGCTGGTGCCCGCCTTCTTGACCGGGGTCGCCGCGTACGCGGGCGCCGCCAGCGCCACCGCGGCGATGGACGCCGCGCCGATGACGACGGCCTTGCGAAGGGTGTTCATGAGTGGCTCCTTGGTCGGGGTGGGGATGCCAACGTGAACGTAAGAAATCATGACAGCCCGGTCAATATCTGAACGTTCTTCATCTCTGACCGGAAGATGACACTGTTTCGCGTTTGCCCGCCCCGTACTGCCCCACCCATCCCGATACTCGACCTACGGCGATCCATGTCGCAGAAACACATGGTTCCTGGATGATCGTCGGTGTTGTCATGGAACGGTCCTGCAACGGGCGGACGAGGGGTGGACGATGGGTCGCAGGTTGTTCTACGCCAACGAGGCACTGGCCTTCGTGCTGGAGATCGCCGCGCTGGTGGCACTGGGCTGGTGGGGGTTCACCCGCGACGGCGGGTTCGCCCTCCGGGCCCTGCTCGGCGTGGGTGCGCCGCTGGCCGGGGCCGTCATCTGGGGGTTGTTCGCCGCGCCGCGGGCCACCTTCAAGATCCCGGCGGCCGGGGTCCTCGCCGTCAAAGCGGTCTTCTTCCTGGCCGCCGCACTCGCCGCGGACGCGGTCTGGAACCCCACGACCGCCGCGGTCTTCGCGGTGATCGTCGTGGCCAACATCGCGGTGGCCACGACGGGCCGCTGATCCGGACGGCCGCCACGGTCGTCCCGGGCGCGAGGCCCGGTCCGGGGGTGCGGGTGCTGCCCCCGGACCGGGGCATTCGTCGCGGAGACGGGTCAGCGGCCGGTGCGCGCGCGGGTCCACATCTGGAGGTAGGCCTCGGGGCCGTTGGCGAGGTCGGTGAGCATCTCGGGCGGGGCGGTCTGGCGGAGGTCTTCGAGCCAGTCCGGGACGAGGCCGTAGTTGGCGACGCCCTCGGTGTTGTAGTCCCAGGTGCGCCGACCGGTGGTGAGCCGGTCGAAGGTGATGGACGGGTCGAACGGCGAGGTGAAGGGGTAGGCGACCTGGCTGCCGGTGCGGGGGCCGGGCAGGCTGGCGAAGCCGTTGGCGTCCAGGCCGACGCCGTAGCCGAACAGGTGTCCGGGATCGGAGGCGGCCTTCAGGGTGCGCCAGTAGGCGACGGCGCTGTCGGGGCGGGGCTGGATCTGGGTGGCCATGCCGCCGAGCCGGTAGAGGCGCGGCAGGAAGGACCGATCCGTCCAGTTGTGGGAGGACATGACGCCGCTGTAGCCGATCTTCTCCAGGAGGGTGAGGGTCTGGCCTGCGGCTTTGGCACTCATATGGTCGATCTCGACGATCATGCCGCGTTTCGCCATGCCGCGGATGGTGTACTCGCCGAGAGCGGTGAGGCCGTTCTTGTTGCAGTGGGGGCCGGCCGGATAGTTGGGCAGGACCGCGAGGGGGACGTCGAGCCACTCGCCGAGCGGCGGGGGCAGGGACCGCAGCGACATGAGGGTGTTGTCCGGGGGGCCGGTGCAGGGCTCGACCTGCCAGAACCGTCCGGTGCTGAGGAAGTTCCCGGCGTTGACGAGGAGGCCCGCGGTGCCGCCGTCGAATCGGACGCCGCACAGCGCGTTGTCGAACTTGTGGCAGATGAACATGCTGGACACGCCCAGGGCCTTGACCTCGTCGAGGCCGCGGTCGATCTGCGCCTTGGTGCACTTGGGGACACCGAGGAACTTGCCGCAGCCGAACGGCTCCGACGTCTCCATGCCGGTGACGACGGCGAGCCTGCCCTGGGCGATGACCTGGCGGGCCTGTTCCGGTGAGGTGACGAGCCGGAACCAGCCCTTGCCGGGTCCGCCGTTCAGGTCGTCGATGTAGGACTGCATCTCGCGGGCGCGCCGCATTTCGAGGCGGACGGTGTCCATCTCGTCGCAGCTGTTGAGCTTGAGCGGGTAGACGTCGCACAGGATCCGGTTGGCGACGAGCTGGTCCACGAGGATGCGCAGGCCGCCGCGCCAGGCCCGCTCCAGCCACTCGTGGTAGACCATCTGGTGGGTTTGGGAGTTGTGGGCGGGCCAGTAGCCGAAGGTCGGGTAGCCGTCGGTGGCGTGGGTGCCGGTGGGGGTGCCGTTCATGAAGAAGTTCTCGATGACGGCGTATTCGCCGTTCGGTCCGTGGTCGGGGCAGTCCCGCAGGGCCTCCTCGATCCCGTCGGGATCGAAGGGCTTGCCGCAGATGATCCGGCCGCCCATGTTCTCGTGGCCTTCGACGTGCGTGTGCGCGTCCAGTAGGCCCCGTACGGGTCCGTCCGCCGCGACCTCGAGGACCGCGGCGGGTTCCCGGGCCTCGGCGCGCCCGGGTTCCGCCACCGATCCCCAGCACACGAGGAAGGCGGCGAACCCGGCGAAAAAACGCGATGTCCTCCACATAACGTGAGAGTAATTCGCCTTATCGTGCCGGAGGGGACCCCATCTCGCCGGGCCCGTCGGCAGGACCGGAAACGGTCACCCGCCCCGGGGCGGCTTCACAGCTCCCAGAGCAGGACGGAACCGTCCAGTCCCCCCGCGACCGCGATCTGTTCGCGAGGGTGGAAGGCGACGGACATGATGACGCCGTCGTGGCCCAGCAGCGGGCTTCCGGTGGAACGCAGGAGTCCGTGCACGTCCCAGAGGGTGACCGACGGTTCTTGGCCGACCGAAGCGACCTTCTCACCCTCCGCGTCGAAGGCGACGTCGAAGACCACGCCCTTCCACTCCGTCACGAACGGGTCGCCGAGCGACCTGCCGGTGGCCGTGTCCCACAGGCGTACGGTGCGGTCGGCGCTACCGGTGGCCAGCGTCCTCCCGTCGGGGCTGAACGCCCCGCAGGTGACGCCCCCCGCGTGGCCGGTGAGAGGTTCACCGAGCCGGTCGCCGGAGGCGGGATCCCACAGCGACGCCGACCCGTCCTGGCCGCAGGTCGCGAGAACGGATCCGTCGGGGCTGTAGGTGACCGCCGAGGCGGACCCGCCGTGACCGGTCGGCACCCGGTCGGAGGTCCGGCCGGTGGAGATGTCGAGGAACACCAGGAGGCCCTTGCCGTCGACCGTCGCGATGGTGCGGCCGTCGGGACTGAACGCCGTCGTGCACTCGCTGCCCAAGACGTCGGGGAAGCGGTGCAGGGTCTCGCCGGTCCGCGGATCCCAGACCGCGGGTCCGGACAGGAGCGCCGCGCCGGGCCCGAAGTGAAGGCTCCCGGCGTACCCGTCCTCGATGGTGCGGACCAGGATGCCGGCGGGCATGTCCCAGACCCTGATGGCGCCGTTCTCGTCGGCGACCGCCAGGAGGGAGCCGTCGGGTGAGTAGGCGAGTGCCCGGACGCCGGCCCCGTTCGCCTTCATCACGACGCGGGGCCGGATCATCGCGGTGTCGATCCCCTTGGCGATCGGCACCGCCGTGGACAGGACCTTGCTCGCCAGAATGCCGCCCCCCGCGACGACGACCAGCGCGCCCGCGCCGATCAGCAGCCGCCGCCGGAGCACCGGGCGGGCGAGCGGCGCGGCCGGAACAGGTACGAAGCCGGTCAGGGGCGGCGGCGGGGCGGGCGCGACGTGGGGTACGGGGACCACGGCGGAGGCCGACGGCCCGGCGGGCGGGGCCCATCCCGAGGCCGTCACCGGGGGCAGGTACCGGCGCAGGGCCGCCGCGATCCGCGCCGCGGGCGGACGCCGGGCCGGGTCCGGGTCGGTGAGGGCGGCGATGAGCGGGCCGAGCGGTCCGGTGCGGGAGGTGGGGCGGGGTTCGCCCGAGACCGCGAAGGCCAGGAGCACGCCGAGCGACCACAGGTCGTCGACGGCCGTGGCGGTGTGGCCACCGCCGAAGCCGATCAGGACGGTGCCCTGCTCCGCCAGCAGGACGCGGCCGGGTGTCAGGCCACCGTGGGCGAGGCCGGCGGCGTGCACGACGGCGAGCGCGTCGGCGATCCGGGCTCCGACCCGGGCCGCGTCCTCGAGGGTCATGACGCCGTCTTCGGTGACGGTCCTGGCGAGGGTGCGACCGGTGACGTGGTCGGTGACGGTCCACCCGCCGTCCACCTCGGCGACGAGCGCGTGGACCGCGGCGATGCCCGGGTGGCGGAGGGCCGCGATCCGGTCCGCGGCCCTGGCCGCGGCGGCGGCCCATGCCTCGGGGTCGGCGTCGCGCGGCCGGGCGAGCCAGGCGAGGGACACGTGCCGGCCGACCCGTTCGTCGTGTGCCGTCCACACCGTCCCGGCGTCGATGGATTCGAGCATGCGGTAGCGGCCCGCCACGAACCCGCCTGTCCTCTGTGTCACGCAGGCAGACAACCACCCCGAGGACCACCGTGAGAAGTCAAGATCGACAATTGTGATCAGGGAGCGGTGATTCCCCGTCTGTTCTTTCCCGGGTTCAGGGTGGGCCGGGCCGGGTGAGGGCGTCGATCTTGCGGAGCAGGTGGGCGCGGTCGGGGGCGGTGCCGGCGAGGTCGAGGGCCTGGCGGTAGGCCGTGACGGCTTCGGGGACGCGGTCGAGGCGGGTGAGGAGTTCCGCCCTGGCGACGAAGAACGGGTGGTGGCGGCGCAGACGGGGGTCGTCTGCGAGGGCGTCGAGGAGATCGAGGCCGGCTTGGGGGCCGTCGCGCATCGCCACCGCGACGGCGCGGTTCAGGGCGATGACGGGGGACGGGGTGACGGCGAGGAGGACGTCGTACAGGGCGACGATCTGGGACCAGTCGGTCGCGTCGGCGTCGGCCGCCTCATCGTGGAGGGCTGCGATGGCGGCCTGGACGCCGTAGGGGCCGGGTGGGCCGCCCGTCAGGGCCTGGACGGTGAGGGCGGCGCCCTCGTCGATCATCGGCCGGTCCCAGAGGGCGCGGTCCTGGTCGGCGAGCAGGACGAGGGCGCCGTCGGGGCCGGTGCGGGCGGCACGGCGGGCGTGCACGAGGAGCATGAGCGCCAGCAGGCCCGCGGTCTCGCGTTCGCCGGGCAGCAGCCGGTGCAGGATACGGGCCAGCCGGATCGCCTCCTCGGCGAGGTCGGCGCGTTGCAGGTGCGGGCCGGAGCTCGCCACGTACCCCTCGGTGAACAGCGAGTAGAGCACCTGGAGGACGCCGGGAAGCCGGGCGGGCAGCTCGTCGGAGGCCGGGACGCGGAACGGGATGCGGGCCCGGCTGATCTTCTTCTTCGCGCGGACGATCCGCTGGGCCATGGTCGCGGTCGGCGTGAGGAACGCGCGGGCGACCTCCGGCGTGGTGAGCCCGGCCAGGCAGCGCAGGGTCAGCGCGCCGCGGTCCTCGGCCGCCAGCGCCGGGTGGGCGCAGGTGAAGAACAGGGCGAGCCGTTCATCCGGCAGGCCGCCGTCCTCGGCCGGGGCCGCCTCGCCCTCCCGTTCGGCTTCGGCCTGGAGGATCGCCAGCCGGGCCGCGTACGCCTGGTCGCGGCGCAGCCGGTCGACGGCGCGGCGCCGGGCCGTGGTCAGCAGCCAGGCGCCGGGCCGTTCCGGGACACCGTCGATCGGCCAGCGCGCGAGCGCCGCCTCGATCGCCTCGGAGGTGACGTCCTCGGCGAGGTCGAGGTCGCCGAACCTGCGGACGAGGGCGGCGAGGAGCCGTCCGCGCTCCTCCCGGAACACGTGCTCCACCGAGGCGTTCGCCCGGGACTCCTCGCCGGTGCCCTCGTCCGGCACGGTCAGGCCCCGAAGTCGGCGATCGGCCGGACCACGATCGCGCCGCCGCCGCGGGAGCCCGGGCAGCGGGCCGCCCACTCCAGCGCGACGTCCAGGTCGGGCACGTCGATCACGTAGAAGCCGCCGATGAGCTCCCGGGTTTCGGCGAACGGCCCGTCGGTGACGGTCCGCTCCCCGTCCGGGCCGACCCGGACCATCGTGGCGGTCACCAGGTCGGCCAGGGACTCGCCGGCGACGAGGATTCCCGCGTCGCGGACCTGCTTGTCGTAGGCCATCCAGTCGTCTGGCGTGCAGCCCTCGGCCGCTCCGCTCTCGTCGGCCGCTCCCGCGTGGATCAGCAGCAGGTACTTCATGTCGGGCTCCCATCGATGGTGCTCGGCTGCGCGGCGGGCGCCGCACGTCATGACGACGAACGGGATCACGCCCTATCGACGGCCTCTCCGGTAAAACTTCCGCCAAGGCCGGGGACGGCGGCGCGTTCAGCCGCCGACGGTCCAGCGGCCGTCGCGCATGAGGTCGCGGCCGGTGAGTTCGTCGGCCTCGCGCCAGGCCTGGACGAGCCGTGGCCGCACCCGGAAGTACGCGTAGGGGCTGGTGAGGGTCCGTGGATCGAACCCGGTCTTGGCCGCGAAGGCGTCCCCGAGCGCCTCGGTGAGATCCCCAGGTCCAAGGGTCTCCACGGTGCCCTCGATGAGGACGACGTCGCGGGTCGGGCCGATGCCTGCTCGGACGCGTCCGGTGGCGCGCAGGTTCCGCGCGGTGGGGCTCCCGGCAGGGGTCGACAGGAGCAGCGTGGCCCCGTCCCAGAGGAAGGACAGCGGGACCAGGTAGGGAAAGCCGCCTTCGGGGTCGGCCGTGGCGATCCAGGCGTCGACGTCGCTCTCCAGCCGGGCCAGGGTGTCGGCCTTGCGCCGGTCCGGAGTGCGGGGCGGCGGTGTCATCTGTTCCTCCGGAGCGGCCGGGCCCGGCCGTCGCCTCGGCCGGGGTGGACGACGACCGTACCGCCCGCCTCCGACAGTTCCGCGAATCCGCTGGTCAGCGCGTCGGTACGGCGTCCAGGAGCGCCCGGATGACGGCTGACCGCCGCGGGGGAGGTCTTCCGTCCCGTGATATGCCTGCCGCGTGAAGGGACCCCCACGACCGCCATCGCCGTTCGGCGCGGTCAGGGAATCGTTGGGGGAGCGGTGGAAGGGTGAAGGCCCGGGGGAGTCGGGTACGAGCTGGGCGGCGCGTCAGGGCCATGAGGGTCGTCGCCGTTCGAGCGGTCGATCAGGCACGGGAAGGAGGACGCGATCCGGTTCTCCGCTCTGCGCCGGGTCCCGATCCGCCTGACGGGTGAACCCGTGCGGTGCCGCCATTGCCACCTGCACGAGCCCCGGACTCCCGCGGCTCCTTGAGGGCCGCAGGGCTCGCCTCTCCTAACGCCCACCCGACGGCCCCGGTTCCCCGGCCGGGAGATCTCGACCGAAACCATCACCACCGTCCCGAACGGCACCGGACACGGAGAACCCGACATCGCGGAAGGCGATCTCCCTTCCCCGCGCCCGAACCGTGCGACAGGTCCTCGACACGGCGGGCACGCGGCCCGGCACCGGGCCATGGGGGAGACCTCCCCGGCCGGGGCCTTCGGCTTCGGGGTCAGGTGCGGGCGCGGAGGGCGGTGACGGCCTGGTCGGTCTCCTCGGTGATCAGGTCGGCGTTCAGGTGGGCGGCGGCGAGGGCGGCCGCGGCGGCCGCTCCCCCGACCTGTGCCGACAAATCGGACACGTTGCCCGCGACGAAGACGCCGGGGACCGCGGTGCGGCCGGTGGGGTCGGCGGTGATCTGCTCGCCCATGCCGCTCGGGTGCGGGTCCGGGGCCAGGCCGAGGGGGGCGAGGAAGTCGGCGCGGGCCCGCATCGGGGCGCCGACCGCGACCGCCGCGCGCTTGACGACGGTCCCGTCGGCGAGGCGGACTCCGGTGAGGATTCCGTCGTCGGCTTCCAGCGCGGTCACTTCGCCGTCGATGATCGCGATGCCGCGGGCGGTGAGCTGTTCGGCCTGTTCGGGGGTCGGCGGGGCCGCGGTGTGGGTGAACAGGGTGACGTCCGCGGTCCACTGCCGGAAGAGCAGTGCCTGGTGGACGGCCATGGGCCCGACGCCGAGGACGCCGATGGGCTCGTCGCGGATCTCCCATCCGTGGCAGTAGGGACAGTGCACGACCCCTCTCCCCCACTGCTCTAGCAAACCGGGCATATCGGGCAGTTCGTCCACGAGTCCGGTCGCGACGAGGATGCGCCGCGCCTTGACGGCCCGGCCGTCGGCGAGCGCCACGGTGAAGTCCCCCGAGGCACCGGTGATCGCGGCGACCTCGCCGGACGCCACGTGGCCTCCGTAGGACCGGACCTCGGCCCTTCCCCGCGCGAGAAGCTCGGCGGGCGGCACGCCGTCTCGGGCGAACAGGCCGTGCACCGCCTCGGCGGGCGCGTTTCTGGGCTCACCTGCGTCGATGACGGCGACGGAGCGCCGGGCGCGGGCGAGCATCAGCCCTCCGCTGAGCCCGGCCGCTCCCCCGCCGATGACGACGGCTTCGTAGTCCGCGCCGAGGGTGTCGGACGCGCTGATCTGGTCGTTCATGTCGTGTACCTCCACTCCCCCACCCTGCGGGCAACCCGGCAGAACCCGCAAGCTTCCTTGCCGTTCCAGCAAACCGAAGGACGATCGGCGGCTCGGGTGTCCGGCCGCGGTATCCGCACGTCGATGGGGTGTGCCCGCCGCCGCGCTGCCGGGACCGGACGGGGGTCGTCGCCGGTGTGGCAAGCTCGGGAGGGTGGACGAGGATCTGGACCGGGCGTTGGAGGCGGTCGGGCCGCGGCTGCGGTCGTTGCGGCGGGAGCGGGAGCGGACGCTCACGGATCTGGCGGCGGCGACCGGGATCTCGGTCAGCACGCTGTCGCGGCTGGAGTCCGGCGCCCGCAAGCCGACGCTGGAGCTGCTGTTTCCGCTCGCCCGTGCC
Source organism: Actinocorallia herbida (assembly GCF_003751225.1). Taxonomy (NCBI): domain Bacteria; kingdom Bacillati; phylum Actinomycetota; class Actinomycetes; order Streptosporangiales; family Thermomonosporaceae; genus Actinocorallia; species Actinocorallia herbida. The sequence continues at coordinate 4,241,247 of NZ_RJKE01000001.1, read as the reverse complement.
TACGGGGTCACGCTGGACGAGCTGGTGGACGCGCCGCCGACGGGTGATCCGCGCGTCCATCTGCGGCCGGTGTCGCGGTACGGGATGACGATGCTGCCGCTGACCCGCCGCGCCGACGGGATCCAGGCCTTCAAGCTGGTGATCGCCGGGGGCCCGCGACGCGAGCCCGATCCGCAGACCCATGAGGGCTATGAGTGGCTGTACGTCCTGAACGGCCGCCTGCGCGTGGTCCTGGGAGAGCACGACCTGATCCTGTCCCCCGGTGAGGCCGCCGAGTTCGACACCCGGGTTCCGCACTGGTTCGGCGCGGCCGACGCCGAGCCCGTCGAGTTCCTGTCCCTGTTCGGCAGCCAGGGTGAGCGCGCCCACCTGCGGGCCAGGCCGAAGTCCCGCCCCGGCTCCTGACCCGCCCGGCCGCGGAAGACCCGCGGTGCGGATGTGACGACGCGGGGTCCCGCGCCACGAAGCGACCGGCGGCACGTCGGGGAGGTGACGCGTTTCGTCGGATCCCAGGGGCCGAGTCGCTGTCAGGTGAGCTGGCCGACGACCTGAAGGTGCCCGGTGCGGTGGGCCGAGCAGGGGACGGCGTTCGACGGCGCGCAGACACCGCTTCTGCTGGCTGGCGGGGCGTCCAGGGCACGGGCCGCGAGCTCGGGTGCGTCGTCCCGCCGGACGACCGCGGGACCGAGCCCGAGCTCGGTGAAGAAGTGGTCCAGCGCGGTGAGGTGGGCGTCGACGGAGTCGGAGGCGCGGTGGAGGACGGTCTTCATCTGGGTCTTGTAGTCGCGCACGGCGAAGTCGCGGACGGCGAGGTCGCGGACGGCGAGGTCGCGGTCGTGGGAGTCGGTGAGCGGATTGCCGTCCAGGCCGCTCGCGTCGCGCCAGGCGAGGAGGGCTCGGACGCGGGAGTCGTAGGCGCGTCGGTGTCGCCGTCCGGCGGGGCCGCGGCGTAGGCGGCGTGGATCGTGGTGAACGCCTCGGGTACCGCTTGGTGCTGCCGCCCCACATGGTCCTCGCAGCATCAGAGGCATCTCGGGCGGTGGCGCGGAACGGCTCTCCTCGGTGTGGGACTCGGGTGACGTTGTTCATGTCTGTATGCGCGAGGGTCGTGTCTGTTCGTGCGGAGAAACATGACTGGCGGCGTGCCGATTTACACTCGGTGCATGGAGCGGAGATGACCTTCATCCTCGACACTCGGGAGGTGGCTCCCTCTGATCGCGAGGAGGCGATCAGGGAGGTGATCTGGGGGTCGGTGGTGCGGGTGGAGATCGATCACCATCGGGATCCGGAGCGGATCGCGGCGTGGGGGCGGATCGGTGATGTCGCGGGGGTGAACATCTGCACGATCCGATCGAACGCGACGACGATCCGGCGGACGCCGGCGCTGGTCAACGATGATCTGGAACCGTCGGTGTTCGTGAGCCTGCAGCGGTCGGGCACCAGCGCGGTGATCCAGGGGGACCGGCAGGCGATCCTGCATGCGGGAGACCTGGCCGTCTACGACACCGAGCAGCCCTACGTGCTGCTCAACGACGGGGGCATCGATCTGCACTACTTCCGGATCCGGCAGCGGGATCTGGGATTGAGCCCGGACGCGGTCGCGGCGGTCACCGCGGTCAGACTCGGTGCGGGGGATCCCGTCGCGGAGCTGGCGGCCGGGCATCTGCGGCGGCTGGCCGAAGCTCAGGGACGGCTGACCGTCAGGCAGGCTCAATTGCTGGCTCCGCCGACCTTGGACCTGCTGCGCGCGGCCCTCACCAGCGTGCTCGGTGACGACCGCGCCTCGGCGCAGCCCTGGGGCGCGGTGCTGGAGGCACGGATCTTCGAGTTCGTCCGCGAGAATCTCACCGATCATGGGCTGACTCCGGCGCGGATCGCGCACGCTCACGGGATCTCGCTGCGGCGGTTGTACGCGGTGATGGCGGGCGCCGGGGTCAATCTGGCCCCGTGGATCCGTGACCAGCGGCTCGCCCACGCCCGGCGGCTGCTGATCGCGCCGAGCGCAGACCGGCTGACCATCGAGGCGGTCGCCCGCCGGTCGGGGTTCGTCAGCGCCGCTCACTTCAGCCGCGTCTTCAAGACCGCCTACGGCCTGTCCCCGCGCGACTGGCGGAACGACAAGCTTCCCGGCCACCGGACGCCGGCGGCCGGGAGGATGACTCCGCCGGCCCGTTAGGGGAACCGCTGGACGAACCGCAGCGCGGTCTCGGCGACCTCCTTCCAGCCCGAGTCGATCGTCAAGGCGTGGCCACGGCCGGGGATCTCGACGATCTCGGTGACCGCCTCGTTACCGGACTGCTTCTTGTAGGCGGCGTTGGTGAGCGCCCACGGCACGGTGTGGTCCTTTTCGCCCGAGATCAGCAGGAGCGGCCCGCGGTCGGGGTTGCCGGTGTCGACCTTGGTCTGCGACCAGGGGTTGAAATTCGCCGCCGCCGCCTGGAACAAAGGCTCGCCCGGCGCCGGGACGGCGAACGTTTCATACAGCTCGCGGGCCTCGGTCTCGGCGACGGCGTTGGCGAAGGCGTACCGGAACTGCTCGAAGGTGAGCGGGACGGCGCGGTGATAGTTGGCGGGGTTGCCCAGCACCGGACGGGCCGAGCGCAGGGAGGAGATCGGGAGCGGCAGGACACCCTGGAAGGGGGCGGGGTCGATCGCGACCGAGACGGCCGACAGGCCGCGCCCGGCGAGAATCTGGGTGATGAGGCCGCCGAAGGAATGCCCGATCACGACCGGTGTGCGGGACAGCCGTCCGATCACCTCGGCGAAGTGATCGGAGACCTCCGCGACGCCCTTCCCTGCGAACACCTCAGGATGGGCGTTGGCTTCTTCGACGGTCTCGGGATCACCGGGCCAGCCCGGCGCCAGCGCGATGTAGCCGGCGTCCTCGAACAGGGTCGCCCAGCGGTCCCAGCTGGACGGCAGGAGCCACAGGCCGTGGACGAACACCACCGGAGTGCGGCCCGAGGTGTTCGCGCGTTCGACGGCGACGAGTTCGTGGTCGGTGAGCATGGGTTCTTCTCTTCTCAGCGGGTATGCAGAACGTCGGACAGGAACGCGGTCGCCTGGGCGATCGCGGCGCGGGCGGCAGCGGTGTCGCGCTGGGCCTTGGGCATCACGAAGTCGTGGATGATGCCCTGCTCCGGCCCGAGATCGAACAGGAACGACGGAGCTGCGGTGGCCTCCGCGAACGCCCGCGCCGCGGGCTTCCGGTACCTGTCGTGCACCCATCGCATCTCAGCTCTCGCCTCACGGCCGCTCCACCCCTTGGCACTGCGCCCTTCCAAGAAATGATCACCGCAGGGGCCGTAGACGGCCTTGCCTCGGCCTGCAGACCCCTTGCCGGTCTGTGCGCGTTCTCCACCACGTTCAGCCCGAAATCGGTCTCCCGCCGGAGATCGCGGTGGCGTACTTCAGGATGACGTCGTAGCTGCTGGTGATGATGTCCCACCGGATCGGCCTGGTCAGCGCAGAGCCGAGCAGCGGGCTGGCACCTTCGGGGCGACGTCGGCGAACGGGTCGTCCGACAGGCCGACCTTGCGGATCGCGGTCAGCTTGGTCACCTCCCGCTCGATCGTCTTCACCGACACGTTGCCCGGCTCCTCGAGGATCGTCGCGAACACGTCCACCGCGTTGGCATCGGCCTGGCCGCCAATTCCTGTACCGAGCCTCCTCGCGGGTCGGCTCGCCAGGGGCGGGGTCATTGCTCCTTGGCCCGGCGGTAGATCACCGCGAGGTCTATCGCGGCGATGAGGGCGGTGGCCGTGGTGATGGCGGCGATGACCCAGGGGGCGGCGCCGGGGCCTGAGCCGTGCAGGGCGCGGAGGGTGAAGACGATCGTGGCGATGACGGCGGCGACGAGGGCGATGGTGGACAGGACCGCGCGGAAGCGGAGGGCGCTGCGGGCGGTGACGGGTTCGGTGCCCGGCCGCTGGTGCGATCGACCATCATGCTTGTCGCGATTGTCCATACAGGTCCGGTTTCCTGTGGTGTGCGGGTGAAACCGAGGATCCGGGCTTGGCGCTGCCACGGGGCTGGCTTGGCGCGACGGTGGGCCTGAAGTGGGGAGGTTTTCCCTAGCGGACGTGTGCGCGGGCACGTCCGACGGGGAGGGAGGGGCGCATGGACGAAGTCGATTTCGCCGCGGTCTTCGACGCCATGCCGATCCCCACGAGCGTGCTGTCGCCCGACGGGACGTTCCTGACGGTCAACCGCGCCTACGAGAAGGCGTCCGGGCGATCTCGCGAGGAGCTGGTCGGGGCGAAGCTCATCGAGCGGTTCCCGGGAGGTCCGGCCGACCAGGGCCCGGAGGCGGTCCAGGCGTCGCTGGCCCGGGTCGTCGCCGAGCACCGCATCGATGTGATGCCGCTGCTGCGCTACGACGTGGAGTCGCCGGAGGGCGTGGTGGAGGAACGGTACTGGAGCCTGATGAACGCGCCGGTCTTCGGCCCGGACGGCGAGGTCAGGTACATCATCCACCGGGGCGAGGAGGCCACCGACTTCGTCAGGAAGGTCCGCGGGCGGCGTGCCGCGTCCCGCGCCGCGACCCCGGAGCCCTCGGGCCGGGGCGGCCTGTTCGGGCTGGAGGCGCGCCTCCAGGTCATCGAGGCCGACCTGTACGCCCGCACCTCCGAGCTCCAGGCCGACAATCTGCGGCTGCACGGCGCGCGTGAGCGCGACACCCGCGACGCGGACCGGTTGCGCCGCGAGATGGAGAAGCAGCGCAGGGCCGTCGCCGACACCTCACACGACCTGCGCGGCCCGATCACGGGCCTGCAGACCCGGCTCCAGGTGGCGCTGGAGGATCCGCTGGCCGACCCGCAGGACATCCTGCGGGCGGCACTGCTGGACGCCGAGCGGCTCGGCGCCATCGTGGGGGATCTGCTGGAGCTGGCCCGGCTCGACGCCAGGGCGCCGACGAAGACCGCGCCGGTGGACCTCGCCGAGATCGTCCGGACGGGTCTGGGGCACCGTTCGGCCGGGGAGCCGGAGATCGGGACCCTGCTGGCGAAGGGCGCGGTGGTGCAGGGGTCGGCGGTGCGGCTGGCGCGGGTCGTGGACAACCTCATCGACAACGCCGCGCGGCACGCCGGCACGCGGATCGAGGTGGAGGTGGCGGTCGAGGGCGGGCACGCGGTCCTGCGGGTCCACGACGACGGTCCGGGCATCCCCGAGGAGGACCGGGAGGCGGTGTTCGCCCGGTTCTACCGCCGGGCCGACGCGCGGGCGGCGGACCCGTCGGGGACGGGGCTGGGCCTGGCGATCTCCCGCGAGATCGCGCACGCCCACGGCGGCACCCTGCACGTGGCCGACAGCGCGACCGGCGCCCTGCTGGAACTGCGGATCCCGCTGCGCGTCTCCCCTACTGCCGGAAGCCTGCGGTGATCTTGCCGAACTCCCAGGGGTGCTGCTCGGTTCCGCTACAGTCCGTGACGGGATCGCCGCCTGAAGGGCAGGGGCGGTCGCGGTTGACCGACCAGAAGGAGAGCCTGCCGAGGCCGCGGGCGGACGCCCAGTCGCGCAGGCGGGTCCAGGTCTGCGGGGTGGTGATCTCGCCGTCGTCGGAGACGCCGTTCATGCCGGAGACACCGGTCATCCGGTAGGCGGTGGCGGCGTCCCAGCCGTGCACGGCCATCAGCCGGTCCTTGAGGTTCTCGGCGGCGGCGACGGTGTCGGCGTACATGTCGCTGCTGCCGCCGAAGTTGAACGGCATCACGGTGTAGTTGTCGACCGGGGCGTCCAGGGCGGCGGCCCTCTCCAGGAGGCGCTGCCCCCACTTGTCGAGTCCCTTTTTGTCGGTGCTCGTGGTGATGATCAGGGCGATGTCGGGGTTGTCGGCCTTGATGATCTTCAGGGCCTTGAGGATGCGGTCCTGGACGGCGGCGTTGCCCAATTCGTCGTCATTTTCGATGTCGAAGTCGAGCGCGGTGGGCGCGAGGGCGTCGATGACCTTCTGGACGGCGCCCGCGTACGCCTCCGGGGTGGCGCAGCGCGGGCCGAGCTTGCGGCCGGACCAACCGCCGAACGACACGTGGACCTGCCCGCCCGCGTCCTTGATCGCCTGCGCGGTCTCGGCCTCGGGCCCGCCGCGCAGCGGGCGCTTGCCGTCGAACGCGGGCGCGCACCCGCCGCCGGACAGGGCGAAGGCGAGGGTGAAGGCGGTGATGCCGGTGGCGTCCATGACCTTGTGCGGCTGCGGCGGCCTGCCCCAGCCGAGGTGCAGGTAGGGCGCGGAGGCGATCGGCGCGGCGCCGGGCCCGGTGTCCTGCGCCGCGGTCGTGGTGGGCGAGGTCGGGGGCGGCGCGGGCTCCTCGTCGCCGACGGCGGCCAGGACTCCGACGCACAGCGCCCCCGCGGCGACGCCCGCGGCGATCCCGATGCCCAGGTGGACGCCCTTCATGCGCTGATTCCTCCGGATGCCCTCAGCGGCGCCCCCGCGTGCCGTCGGGGGCGGTCCCCGTCGCGTCCCCGGGGAGCGTTCCGCCCAAAGCCTAGAGGGCGTGCGGCCCCCCGGACGCCGGAGGTCCGTCCCGGTTCGCCGAGTTTCCGGATGGCGGGCGCGGGGAGAGAGGTCATAATCACTCTGAGTGATCAAGGAGAGGGGTCAGGATGCGGGTCGTCGTCATCGGCGCCACGGGGAGTCTCGGTCTCAGCACCATGCGGGCGCTGTCCGCAGAACCCGGGGTCACCTCGTTGCTGGGGGTCGCCCGGCGCCGTCCCGATCTCGAGGTGGAGGGCGCGGGCTGGGCGCGCGCCGACATCACCACGGACCCGCTGGACGAGCTGTTCGCGGGCGCGGGCGCGGTCGTCCACCTGGCGTGGGCGTTCCATCCGGCGCGCGATCCGGTGGCGACCTGGCGCACGAACGTGCTGGGGACCACGCGGGTGCTCCAGGCCGCGGCGCGCACGGGCGTCGGCGCGGTCGTGTACGCCTCGTCCGTCGCCGCCTACGCGCCGGGACCGCCCGACAGGCGGGTCGCCGAGGACTGGCCGACCTTCGGCTACCCGACCTCGGCCTACAGCCGCGAGAAGGCCTATGTGGAGCGGCTGCTGGACACCTTCGAGATCGACCGGCCCGATATCCGGGTGGTGCGGCTGCGGCCCGGCCTGGTGTTCGGCAGGCACGCCGCCTCGGCGCAGCGGCGGGTCTTCGCCGGTCCGCTGCTGCCCGCGGTGCTGCTGCGTCCTGGCCGGGTCCCGGTGATCCCCGACGTGCCGGGGCTGCGGTTCCAGGCCCTGCACGGCGACGACGCGGCGCGTGCGTTCGCGCTGGCGGCGCTGCGGCCGGTGCGCGGTCCGTTCAACCTGGCGGCCGAGCCCGTCCTGGACGGCCCTGCGGTCGCGGCGGTGCTGGGCGCGCGCACGGTCCGGATGAGCGCGGGGACGGTGCGGGCCGCGCTGGCCGCCGCCTACCGGCTGCGCCTGGCGCCGGTCGGGCCCGAGCTGTTCGACCTGGTCCTGCGGCTGCCGCTGATGGACACCGCGCGGGCCCGCGCGGAGCTGCACTGGACTCCGCTGCGTTCGGCGGCCTCGGCCCTTCCGGAGCTGATCGAGGGGCTGCGGGACGGGGCGGGCGCGGCGACGCCGGTCCTGGCACCGAGCCCGTCGGGGGCCGAGCGGGTGCGGGAGCTGTGGTCGGGGGCCCGAGGGTGAAGGGCGGGTAGATCTCTCGTTGGTCCCGGGCCGCACGGGGTAGGGCTCATATATGGACGAAGCGGACAAGCGATGGGAGCCGGAGGAGACCCACGACAAGTTCTTCGCCCCCGTCACCCGCGGCGGGGACGCTCGAGGCCGCACGATCCCCTCCGAACGCGACAAACCCGGGGTGAGCGGCACCGGAGTTCGCGGTGTCACCAAGCCGGCCCCCGATTCCGGCACCGCCGACGAGGCGGGCGTGCGCGCGGCCGAGAAGCACGACGCGTCCCGCCGCCACCCCCGCAGGTCCCCCTGAACACCAGAAAGGCATCAGACCATGGACAAAAGCGGCAACAAGCACGGTGCCCGGCTGGACGAGGAGATGCGGCGCGAGACCCGGCCGCTCACCCGCAGCGGCGGCCCGGTGCGCTCCCGCCCGTGGGACGACCCGGAGCCGATCGACACCGACACCGGCCGCGATCCCACCGCCACCCTCGCCGATCTGCGCGGTGCCCCGCCCGGGCTCAGCCCGCAGGAGGTCGAGGAGCGCAGCGCGTTCGCGTCCCTGCTGGCGGGGATCCGGTACCCGGCGAGCCCCGGAAGCCTGGCGACGCACGTGCGGGACGCGGGCGGCCCGGACGTCGCGGTCGACCGCCTGTCGCAGCTGCCGGAACGGTCGTACCACGCGCTGCCCGAGGTCGTGCGGGACCTCGGCATCGGCCATGAAGACCGCCGCGTGTAGGCGGCCGTCATGAACCGCGAAAAGGACGACCGGACGATGGCCGACCGGCGCGCCGCACTCGGCATCCCGCAGGAGGAGGACGAGCCGGACTTCGCCGAGGAGCACGCGCCGGGCCCGTCCTTCCCGCCGATCGCGCCCGCCGACGGGCGCGGCGGGCAGGCCGAGGGATACGAACTGCAGACCCGCGTCTGACCGCCCGCCCGCCACCGGTAGGAACGCCGTCGTGTGGTGGAACAGCCTCTACCTGGACGCCGCCGTCAAGCAGATCCGCGCCGGCCGGTTCCCGGTGACGCAGGAGATGTGCGCGAGGTTGTCGCCGATCGCGTTCGAGCACATCAACTTCCTGGGCCGCTACGCCTTCACCCGAACCGATGCGGCGGCCGGGCTGCGGCCGTTCCACGATCCGCAGGCGCTCTGAACAGGGCCCAGCCGTGGAACGAAAGCCGCGCCGAGACCGACGCCCCCGGTCAGGGGACGGCTCCACTGCTGCCCCACGTCTCACCCGGCCGCAGTGACAGCACCCACCTGTTCGGCGCCGTCCTCGCCGGGAGGGCGGGGACGGCGCCGCGGTGTCCAAGGGCAGCGGGTGGGATGGGTCTGCTGTTCAGGGCCCTGCGCAACGCGTTCCCCGAGCCGAAGTGGAGCTCGCGGGTGTTCTTCGCGCTGGTCGGGGTCTCCGCCCGCGCCCGTCGGGAGGTCCTGTTGATCAGGCATCCGCCGCCGGCGGTAGCTGGTGGAGTTTCTCAATGGTGGCGCTGTGCGGTTTGGGACCGGCCCCTGTCAGCTTCCTGCGGCGCTGGCAAGGGCCGGGTGGCGGGTGTGGGTGTCGTGTCAGGGAAGGGGGGTGTCGGTGGGGAGGATCTCTTCGCGGGTGGCGTCGGCTTGGGCTTGGATGTCTTCCAGGACGGGGGCGGGGACGTCGTCGCGGAAGTGGTCGACGAGGCGGACGAGGACGGCGTCGGCTTCGGCGAGGTCGCCGGCTTTGGCGTGGACGGTGGCCAGGCGGCGCATGGCGGCGTTGAGGGTGATGTTGTTGAGGCCGTCGGGGCCGGTGGAGGCGTCGATGGCGGCGGTGAGCTGGGTGACGGCGTCCTTGGTGTCCGGGGGGCGGACTTGGATCCGGCCGTTGACGATGTGCTGGTAGTCGCGTCCGGCGTTCGCGCCCTGGGCGAGGTGGGAGTAGACGGCCAAGGGGTGGCCGGCGAACCGGTCCGACAGCTCGGCCAGGGCGTCGTTGCCGGCCTGGAGGGCGGGTGAGTCGGAGCCGAGCAGGGCCATCAGGGTGCCTGCCTGGTCGTCCATGAGCAGTTCTCCGGCGAACTGGTCGTCGCCGGTGAGGGGCAGCCGGATCCGGACGGTCAGGGTGTTGGACACGACGGTGGAGCCGTCGGGCGCGGAGTAGACGGCGCGGACGCGGTAGAGGCCGGGGTCGGTGAAGTACTGGCCGTCGGCGCCCGAGCCCAGGTAGGCCGACTCGTACAGGGCGGGCGCCTCGGCGGTCAGGTTGGTCAGGGTGTCCTCGCCGTGCCCCTTGCAGTGGCGGGCCAGCGGCCGGAACGGCCGGGTGACGCCGGAGGGGGCGGTGATGGCGATGGTGAGGTATTCGCTCTTGGGCGACAGCTCGCGGTGGACGATGACGTCACGGCCGTCGCGGGCCAGTTTGATCTCGATGGTGACCGGCTCGCCGTAGGCGAACGGCCGGGCCGACAGGGTGAGGGCCAGGCCGGAATCGTCGGCGATCGGGTCGTCCATCGCGGCCAGCGCCCGGTCGGTGGTGGCGTAGGCGGCGCTGCCCTGCGCGGCCCAGTTGGCTCCGCCGGGGATGATGTCGTAGCGGAAGGCGTGCCGCAGGTGGGCGAGCTCGTTGGGGGTGAAGGTGAACGGGAACCGCCTCCAGAAGACGTCCCAGCCGCTGCTGCCGTCCTCGGCGATGTACATGTTCCAGTACTGCATCCAGGACAGGTCGCCGCGGCCGTCGCGGAGGCCGAGCGGGGCGCCGGAGTCGTTCTTCTGCCACGAGTGCTGCAGGTTGAGGCAGTGGCCGAGCTCGTGGACGTACAGGCCCAGCTTGAAGTAGCCGCGTTCGTTGTTGATCTGGTCGTAGAAGACGGCCATGCCCTGCCGCTGCTTGCCCTCGTTGACGTCGAACATGACGCCCGTGCTGTTGTTGACGTGCTGGCTGGCCACGAACGCCCACAGCTTCCACTGCTCGGTCTCGGCGTGGCCGGAGAAGTTGTGGAGCATGGCGGTGTGCAGTTCGGAGTCCGACCACCTCAGGTCGATGCCGGAGTCGGCGGTGCCGACCTCGTTGACCGTGCCCGCGGCGCGCAACTCGATGCCGGCCTCGGCGAAGGCGGAGGCGATGGTCAGCTGCCGGTCGGCGTAGTCGGGCGGGCCGGCCTCCGCATCGGTGGCGGTGTTGTAGGAGGCCAGCGCGGCCCGGCCGGCCATCGCGTCGATCTCCAGGTCGATGGTGCGCAGGTGCACCGACTGGTAGGGCAGATCGTAGGTGGCGGTGTTGCCGTCGTCGAAACGAAACTCCACCCGCAGGGCGGGGTCGGAGGCGGACTGCGCCACCCGCGGAATGGTGATCTTGGCGGTGCAGCCGACCCAAGCCGGTTTCCACTGCACCCTGCCGGTGGCGGTCACCCCGGTGGCCGAGACGGCGATGTCCGGCGTGCTGACGCGGAAGGAGTACAGCGGGCTTCGCGTCGCGCCGCTGATCTGGTCGATGTCGCCGCTGAACTGCCGCGTCGCGCCCAGGCCGTCCAGATCGCCGCGCACGGTGACCGGGTTGGGCGCGGCCGAATTGCCCCAGCGGCCCACGATCGGTTTGTACTGCGTGGTGTAGGGCGCGGGCAGTTTCGCCAGCTCGGGCAGCACCGTGGTGAGCGCGCCGGTCTGCTCCGGGCCGGTGTTCCAGTTGAACACGCACCCGTTGCCGCCCTTGATCAGCAGGCTGCGCTTGGCACCCGCCACGCTCGGCAGCGGCAGCACGTGGTCGTAGTCGCGCAGCCACTCGGCCGGCAGGCGCGCCCAGCCCGCGGTCGGCTGCGCGCCCTCGTAGATCCGGCAGTCCCGGGTGGATCCGGTCGCCCAGTCGATGGTGGCGACCCGGTCGCCCTTGAACACATACGTCCGCCAGGCCGCCGACTCCTCGACCGAGTCCATCAGCAGGGCGTCGACGTCGGACCTGTACCCGGCGGGCAGCATCGTGTTCCAGGTCGGGCCGCCTTTGGCGAGGGCCGTCCACGGCCCGTTGCTGACGACCTTGTTGTCCCAGTGGTACCAGCAGGCCTGGTCGCCCTTGAAGAACACCGTCTGCCAGGATCCGCCGGTGGTCGGGAGCATCAGCATCCCGTCGCACGCGCTCTTGAACGGCTCGGGGATCGCGTTCAGCTTCTCCGAGTCGAACCCGCCGATCAGGCCCTCGTACCTGATGTTCGTTCCCGAGGTCGCCACGAGGCGGTCCCCCCGCAGGAACATCCCGTGGAACGCATCGGACGGCAGTGCCGCCGCCGAGTTGAAGCCGGTGTTCTTGTACCGCATGAATCCCATCGCCGTGCCTCCCGGCCGTCGCGAATCGCCGGCAGACCCTGATGGATCCACCGGCCTGCGGCATGTCCGGCCCCAGGGCCGGGCAGCCCGGGACGACCGGGAAAGAAGAACGCGATCACCTGGCGCACCGCATCGTCGAAGCGTGGTCGGGCTCCGACGCCACCAGAACCATGCTCACTTTCGGTGAGTACGGGAGCACTTTCCGGGCCGTCCGCGGACAGCGTGCATCACCTCCCCGAACACCACAAACACCGAAATTTCCCTATATCCAACCCCTCCGCGTCCCGAACTGCGTCACCCTCCGCGCCCGAACAGCCGGCCTCGCCGCCAAGGACATCGATCACCGGGACTTCTTGAGGAGACAGGGCGGGAACTCTGTGACTGGACTTCCATTCCTGAGAAGTTCTCCGCGAGGTCGGAATGCACCGCCGCCGGGCATCTCCTCCGGCGAAACGGCCGCCGCCGACGTCCCCGCCCGCCCCGCCACCTCCCGGCGACGCACGGCCAAGAGGAGACGAGAGCCGCGCCGATGCCGTGACCGGATCGGTGACGGCCCCACGCAAGCCCGGGCTTTCGGATCACTCATGTACGCGATAACGGATTATTATCGCTTACATGAATGCCGAACGATCGTTGCCGACCCGGGGATCCGCCCCGACGCACGATGCGCGGCTCGGGCACGTTATCCGGTACATCGCGCCCGCGCCGGGCGGCCGCCGATGAGCGCGGCAGGCGCGAAGGCCACCGCCCTGCGAGGCGGCGTTGTCACCCTCGCCGACGCGTCGGATGAGTTCCTGTCGACGCACCGGGTCGCCAACGACAACACCCGCCGCGCCTACGCCTCGGCGATCGACCGGACCATCGGCGCGGTCGGCGGCCGCGACCGGCTCCTGGCCGACGTCACCGACACCGAGATCGGCGAGGCGCTCACCGCGCTGTGGGGCGGGTGCGCGCCGGCGACCTGGAACCGCAACCGCGCCGCGGTCTCCTCCTGGCTCACCTGGTGCGCGAGCAAGAAGCGGTGGGCGGCGCCGTCGATCCCCGCCGACGCCGAACGGCGGCGGGAGAACGTCGACCACACCAAGGCCGTCGCGAAGACCCGACTGGAGCGGCTGCTGTCCCGGCGCGACATCCCGCTGCGCGACAAGACGCTCTACCGGATGCTGTACGAGACCGCCGCCCGCACCAGCGAGGTCCTCTCCCTCGACGTGCAAGACCTCGACCTGGAGAACCGGCGCGCACCGCTCACCTCCAAGGGCGGCGACACCGAATGGGTCTACTGGGACGCCGGCACCGCCTGCCTGCTGCCCCGCCTGCTGCGCCTGCCCGACGGCCATCCCGACGGGCCCGTCCGCACTCGAGGACCACTCTTCCTCGCCGACCGGCGCCCCGTCCCCGCCCGGCGGCCCGGACCCGAGCACATCTGCCCGCACACCGGACGGCCCCGCCTCGGCTACGACCGCGTCCGCGTCCTCATGGACACCCACCTCGGCCTCGACCCCCACCAGCTCCGCCATTCGGCCGCCACCCACCTCGGCGAACAGAAGGTCCCCCTCCAGCTCATCATGGCCAAGACCCGCCACAAGAACCCCCGCACCGCCATGCGCTACACCCGACCCGGCGGCGGCGAAGCCGTCGCCGAGATCACCGGCATCCTCGCCCCACCCCGCCGCACCCACTGAACACACATCGACACAAGGCCAGAACCGACTCCGTTGGATTCACGACCGTTCCTCAGCCGACCCCTGGAGGCCGCCCGTTCTTAGGGAAAGTCGGCGGGCACCGCCCCGTCTACGACGACGACAAACGCGCCGCCGTCCTCGACCGCCTCAGGCCGCTACCGCCACAATCCGTTCCGATCCTCCTCGCGGGCCTATCTGCGCACGGCTCCGGTCGGCGGATCCGTGCGTCGACCGGGTCGGCGACACGGCCCGGCTGGCCGCGGCGGTGCGGGCCGCGGGCACGGCGCCGCCGCTGGAGCTGGCGGGGGTGCTGCTGGCCGGGGCCGACTTCGCCGGGTGCCGCCCGGACGCGGGCGATTTCACCGGCGCGGTCTTCGACGGCGGCGCGGACTTCTCCGACACCTGGTGGCATCGGCCCGCGGTGTTCACCGGCGCCCGGTTCTCCGGTGATCTGGAGTTCGCGCGCTCGGTCGTCGGCGGCCGCGCCGATTCACGGGTGCGATGTTCGAGGAGGCCGCGGTGTTCGGCCGGACCCGGTTCCGCACTCGGGCGTCGTTCGACCGGGCGGTGTTCGGCGACGTGGCGTGGTTCGGGCGGGGCGAGTCGTCCCTGGCGGAGCACGATCCGGCCTGGGAGGCGCTCGAGGACGTGCCGGTGTGGCCCGCCGAGCCCGGGGAGGACGATCCCGGCTGGCCGGTGGCGGTGCCGGTTGAGGACTACCAGGACCTCCTGGAGGGCGGAGACGGGGCGAGGTTCGGCGCGGCGGCGTCGTTCCGGGAGGCCCGGTTCGGCTCGTGGGCGTGGTTCGGCAAGGCGCGGTTCGGCGGTGCCGTCTCCTTCGCGGGGGCGGTGTTCGAGGGCGAGGTGGTCCATCTGGCGGACCCGTGCGCGGATCTCGCGGGGGCGCGGCGCCGGAGGCGGACGGGCTGTGGCCGTTCGGCTGGACCGGCCCGGCCGCCCGTCCGTCCGGCCGGTTCCGACCCGGAGGTCCGGCATGAGGCGGTCGCCGAGATCGTCGCGGCTGGGGACCGCTCCCCCGTGCTGCGGCCGTCGGTCCTGCTGGCGCTGTGCGCCTATCTGCGCCGCCCCTGGCCCGTCGGCGACACGGGCGCGAGGAGGCGGTGCGGCGGGCCGTCCAGGACGTCCTGGCGGAGCGGGCGCGGCCGTCGTCCGGGTGGGAGAAGGTCGACCTGTACCTGTCGGGCGCCCGGCTCGTCGATTTCGACCTGTCGGGGGCGCGGGCCCGTTACGGGGACTTCACCGGCGCGCAGTTCCACTTCGTCACGCGGTTCGACGGGGCGGAGTTCGCCTCGCGGGCCGATTTCCGTCTCCCCTCGACCGGTGACGGCGTCGCGTCCTTCCACGGGCCCGTGTCGTTCGAAGGCGCGGTGCTGGGGCGGGACGCTTTGAGGGGTGCGTCTTCCACGGATGAGGCCGGTCACGCGGGCGCCCTTCGTAGACTCGGGGGCATGGACCTGGCGAAGATCGACGCGATCCTGTTCGACATGGACGGCACCCTCGTGGACTCCGATGCTTCGGTGGAGCGGTCCTGGACGCAGTGGTCGGCCGCCTATGGGGCCCCGTTGGCGCGCGTCCTGGAGGTAGCCCACGGCAGTCCCTCGGAGGTGACGATCCGGCTCCTGTTCCCGGACTGGGACGCCGAGACCGTCGCGGAGGCCGCCGCCCGTCAGCTGGCGCCCCAGTACGAGGACCTGTCCGACGTGGTCCCCACCCCCGGCGCGCACGCCCTCCTGGCGCGTCTGGAGGAGATCGCGATGCCCTGGGCCGTCGTCACCAGCGCCGACCAGCGCCTGGCCAAGGCCCGTCTGGGCGCCTGCGGAATCATCCCGCCGCTCCTGATCACCACCGATGAGATCAGCCGGGGCAAGCCCGACCCCGAAGGCTTCCTGCGCGCCGCCGCCGAGCTCGGCCTGCCCCCGTCCCGCTGTCTCGTCGTCGAGGACTCCGCACCCGGCGTCGCCGCCGGCCGCGCCGCGGGCTCTCCCGTCGCCGCCCTCAAGGGCCTGCACGCCGATCTCGACCTCACCGGCGGCCTCCCCGACCTCCTGTCCCTCCTCCCGCCCCGCTAGCCCGCCCGCGCCTTCACCCCGCAGGACCCCGCTCCTGCTCCCTTGGCGGGTTTTGGGGGGTGTTGAGGGGTGCGTTCCGCTCGCGTGGGGCGGCGCGGGGTATGCGCGCTTGTGAGAACGCGGCTTCGACGAAGGGGACTGCATGGGCAGGCACGGGGGTGCGCGGTGAAGGCGGGGCATGTGCCGGGGCGGCTCGCCGCGGGGGCGTACATCCTGCATTCGGGGCTCGGGAAGTGGAGCGGGGACGAGCAGGAGGCGGCGGGGGTGCACGGGATGGCCGCCAGCGCGTACCCGTTCCTGGGGCCGGTGCCGCCGAGGAGGTTCCTGAAGGCGGTCGCGGCGGCGGAGATCGCGACGGGGACGCTGCTGCTGACGCCGTTCGTGCCCGCGTTCGTGGCGGGGGCGGCGCTGGCGAAGTTCTCGGCCGGGCTGCTCGGCATGTACTGGCGGACGCCCGGGATGCACAAGCCGGGCAGCATCTGGCCGACGCAGGAGGGCATGGCCGTCAGCAAGGACGTGTGGCTGCTGGGGATCGGCCTGGGCCTGGTCGTCGACGGCCTGGCCGGTCGCCGGGCGGCCCGGTCGGGTTCCTGACGGTACGATCCGGTTCCCCGGGCGCGTTCCCTGTCACATCGCTGGTGCGTCGTCCATGTGTAAGGCAAGGACGACGAAAGGGACACCACGATGCGCTACCTGATGCTCTCCGAGGCCGGCGGCAACGCGCCCGACGAGAAGCTGTTCGCCGAGATGGGCGCGTTCGTCGAGGAGATGACGGCCAAGGGCGTCCTGCTCGCCACGGGCGGCCTGGCCCCCGACCCGACCGTGCTGTCCTCGGTGGGCGAGGACATCACCGTGACCGACGGCCCGTTCGCCGAGTCCAAGGAGGCCGCCGCCGGGTTCGCCCTGGTCGAGGTGACTTCCCGCGAGGAGGCGCTGGAGCTGGCCCGCCGGTTCCGCCGGATCGTCGGTGACGGCCGCAGTGTCATCCACCAGGTCTTCTGACCGCCGATGGACGCCGTCCGCGCCCGCCTGGACGCGGTCTGGAAGCTGGAGTCCGCGACGATCGTCGCCGCCGCGGCGGCGATCGCCGGGGATGTCGGCGCGGCCGAGGACTGCGCGCAGGAGGCGCTGCTCGCCGCACTCGACTCCTGGCCGAAGACGGGCGTGCCGGACAATCCCGGCGCTTGGCTGACCGCGGTCGCCAAGCGCCGGGCGCTGGACCACCTGCGGCGGCTGCGCCGCACGGAGCCCGACAGCGACGCCGTCGCCCGCGCGGGCGAGGAGGAGGAGCCGGGCGCGGAGGCCGAGGGTGATGAGGTCCTGCGGCTGATGCTGGTCACCTGCCATCCGGTGCTGCCGACGCGCGAGCGCGTGGCGTTGACGCTCCGGCTGGTGGGCGGCCTGTCGGCGGCGGAGATCGCGCGGGCGTTCCTGACGACCGAGCCCGAGGTCGTGCGGCGGATCGCCGGTGCGCGGGCGTCGCTGGCCCGGGCGGGGGTGGCGTTCGACCGGCCGGAGGGCGCGGAGTTCACGACGCGGCTGCGGTCGGTGCTGGGCGTGGTCTACCTGGTGTTCAACGAGGGCTACTCCGCGACGTCCGGCGCCGACCTCCTGCGGCCCGACCTGGTGCGGGAGGCGCTGCGGCTGGGCCGGACGCTGGCGGCGCTCGCGCCGGGCGAGAGCGAGGCGCACGGGCTGGCGGCGCTGATGGAGCTGCAGGCGTCGCGGTCGGCGGCGCGGGTCGGCCCGGACGGGCTGCCGGTGCCGCTGCACGAGCAGAACCGCGGCAGGTGGGATCCGCTGCTGATCCGGCGGGGGTTCACCGCGATGCTGAAGGCCCGCGATCTGGGCGGGCCGCCGGGCCCGTACCTGGTGCAGGCGGCGATCGCGGTGTGCCACGCGCAGGCGTCCGGGGAGGCCGACACCGACTGGCGGAAGATCGCCGCGCTGTACGGCGCGTTGGAGGCTCTGCTGCCGACGCCGGTGGTCCGGCTGAACCGGGCGGTGGCGGTCGGCCGCGCGGACGGCCCGCAGGCGGGTCTGGCGCTGCTGGACGGGCTGACGGCCGATCCGGCGTTGCAGGACTACCATCTGCTGCCCGCGGTGGCGGCGGACCTGCTGGAACGGGCGGGCCGCCCGGCCGAGGCGCGGGTGCAGTACGAGCGGGCCGCGGCGCTGACCGCGAACGGGCCCGAGCGGCTGTTCCTCGCGCGCCGCGCCGCCGCGTGCGGGGCGGCGCGCTCGCCGGGGCCGCTTCTCGGTGCGGCCGCGGCGGCGTTCCTGGCCGGTCTGGAAGGCGAGACCGCCCGTTCCTACGGCCAGACGCTGCGCCGGCTGTGCCGGACGCTGGGCGAGGCGCTCCCGCTGGCCGGGGTCGACGCGGCGTCCGTCGCGCGGGTGGCGGCGACGGCGTGGGGCGGCGCCGCGCCCCGGACCTGGAACCGGCACGCCTCGGCGCTGCGGTCGTTCGCGGCGTGGGCGGACCGTCCGGATCTCGCGGCGTCGCTGTCGCGCCGCCCGGTCGGCCGGGAGCGCGTCGCGCCGTTGGAGGGGGCCGTGCTGGCGCGGGTGCGGGCGCTGCCGGGCGTGGCCGTGCGCGAGCGCGTCCTGTGGCTGCTCCTGCAGGAGTCGGCGGCGCCGGTCCGCGCGGTGCTGGCGTTGAACGTCGAGGACGTGGACGTGTCCGCGCGCCGTGCGGGCGCGATCGGCTGGTCGGCCGGGACGGCGCGCCTGCTCCCCGCCCTCCTGGGCGCGCGTACCCGCGGCCCCCTGTTCCTGACCGACCGCCGTCCGGGTCCGGCCCGCACCCCGTCCGATCCGCGGGATCTGTGCCCGGACACGGGCAGGTCCCGTCTGTCGTACGGGCGCGCGGAGTACCTGTTCAAGCGGGCGACGGCCCCGTTGGACCCGTCCGGTGAGGGTTTCACGCTGCGCTTGCTGCGCCCGTCCCGTCCGGCCTGACCGTCCCTGTCCTGATCTCCGCCTTATCCCCCATACATCTATAGTGCTAGTTAACTAGATGAATGGAGGTGTGCCGGTGATCGAGTTCCATCTGGACGCCCGCTCCGGCCTCTCGCCCTATCAGCAGATCGTCCGGCAGGTGCGGCACGCGCTGCGGCTGGGCCTGCTGCGGGAGGGCGATCGCCTGCCGACGGTGAAGGAGGTGGTGGCGATACTGGCGATCAACCCCAACACGGTCCTCAAGGCCTACCGGGAGCTGGAGCACGACGGGCTGGTCACCGCCCGCCAGGGGCTCGGCACGTTCGTCACCGCGACGCTCGCGGACGCCTCGCTCGCCGCGCACGAGCCGCTGCGCAAGGAGCTGCGCCGCTGGCTCGCCAAGGCCCGCATGGCCGGCCTCGACGACGAGAGCATCGAGGCCCTGTTCCAGGACACGTTTCAGGCCGCCACCCGGGAGGAGACCGCATGACCGCCCCCGTCCTTCGGGCCCGTGACCTCGGCAGGAGGTACGGGCGCAGGCACGCGCTCCAAGGCTGCACCCTCGACATCCCCGCAGGGCACGTCGTCGGCCTCGTCGGCCCCAACGGCGCCGGCAAGACGACGCTCCTCAGCCTCGCCGCGGGGCAGCTCGCCCCGACGTCCGGGACCATCGAGGTGCTCGGGCGGACGCCCGCCGCGACCCCGGGCCACCTCGCACGGGTCGGTTTCGTCGCCCAGGACACCCCGACCTACGCCGGGCTGACCATCGCCGAGCACCTGCGGCTCGGCGCGCGCCTCAACCCCCGCTGGGACGCCGCCCTGGCGGCCGACCGCATCGCCCGGCTCGGCCTCGACCCGTCGGCCAAGGCGGGAAGGCTGTCGGGCGGGCAGCGCGCGCAGCTCGCCCTCACCCTCGGCGTCGCCAAGCGGCCCGAGCTGCTGATCCTGGACGAGCCGGTCGCGGCGCTCGACCCGCTGGCGCGCCGCGAGTTCCTGCGGAGCCTCATGGAGGCGGTCGCCGAGCAGGAGATGAGCGTCGTGCTGTCGTCCCACCTGGTCGCGGACCTGGAACGGACCTGCGACCACCTGGTCGTGCTCGTGGCCTCCCGCGTCCAGGTCTGCGGCGAGGTCGAGGAGCTCCTGGCCACCCACCACCGGCTGACGGGCCCGCGCCGCGACGCCGACCGGCTGCCGGCCGACCAGCACGTGGTGTCGGCGAGCCACACCGACCGGCAGTCCACGTTCGTCGTCCGGACGTCCGGGCCGATCCTCGACCCGGCGTGGAAGGTCAGCGGGGTCGACCTGGAGGACCTCGTCCTGGCCTACATGTCCGCCGACGCGCAGGCGCCGGCCCGGCCCGTCCTGGAGGTGCGCCGATGATCTGGCTGACCCTGCGGCAGTTCCGTCCCTCGGCGCTGGTGGCGGGCGTCATGCTCGCGGCGCTCGCGGGTCTCCTCGCGCTGACCGGGCCCGGCCTGGCCGACGACTGGGCGGACGGGACCGCGGAGTGCGCGGCCACGGGCTGCGACTCCTTCATCCGGCTGTACCTCACCGAGCACCAGACCATGCGGGTGGCGCTGTCGACGGTGGTGCTGCTGGTCCCCGCGCTGATCGGCCTGTTCTGGGGCGCTCCGCTGGTCGCGCGGGAGCTCGAGGCGGGCACCCACCGGCTGGTGTGGAACCAGAGCGTGACCCGCACCCGCTGGCTCGCGGTCAAGCTCGGCGTGGTCGGCGCGGCCTCGGCCGCGGTATCGGGCCTGGTCAGCCTCGCGGTGTTCTGGTGGGCGAGCCCGCTGGACGAGGCCGCCGTCGACGAGCTGCCGCGGATGTCGCCGTTCATCTTCAGCGCGCGCGGGATCGTGCCCGTGGCGTTCGCGGTGTTCGCGTTCGCGCTGGGGGTCGCGGTCGGCATGGTGGCGCGGCGCGCCCTCGTCGCGATGGCGGTGACCCTCGCGGTGTTCGCCGTGGTGCAGGTGGCGATGCCGTTGCTGGTCCGCCCGCATCTGGCGGTTCCGGTGGAGCAGACGGTCACGGTGACGCCGGACAACCTGGCGGGGCTCCATTCCCAGGGCCCCGGCACGCCGTTGCACGTCAGCACCGATGCCCCGGCGGGCGCCTGGGTGCTGGCGAACGAGACGGTGGACTCCTCGGGCCGGGTGAGCGAGACCGTGCCGCTGCGCATCGGCGAGGGGCCGTGTGCGACGGAGGGCGCGCGGGGCCCGTCGGAGCAGTGCATCGCCGCGATCGGGGAACTCGGCTACCGGCAGCGTCTCGTCTACCACCCGGCGGGCCGGTTCTGGGCCCTCCAGTGGGCCGAGAGCGGCGTCTACGCGGGCCTGACCGCCCTCCTCGCGGGATTCTCGTTCTGGTGGCTGCGCCGCCGCGTCTCCTGAGGACCGACGAGTGCGGGCCCCACCCGGTCGGGTGGGGCCCGCACCCCGTTCCGGACATGATCACCGAAGGGCGTTCGAAAGAGTGGAACAGCGTTGACCTGTGACACGCCTTACACCTACCGTTCGCCGTGAACTTTTGTGCGCTCGGCGCACACATCCCCCAGGGTTCGTGGAGGCCACCCATGCTTCGCATCTTCTCCAGACTCGCCGGGACGGCCGCGGCGGCCGTACTACTGCTCGGCGCCGCGGCCTGCGGCGGCGCCGATGACGGCGGCGACGGCGACGACAAGGTCAAGGTCGGCGTCATCCCCATCGTCGACGTCGCCCCCATCTACCTCGGCAAGGACAAGGGCTTCTTCTCCTCCCGCGGCATCGACCTCACCCTCGACAGCGCCCAGGGCGGCGCGGCGATCGTGCCGGGCGTCGTCAGCGGCCAGTTCCAGTTCGGGTTCAGCAACGTCACCTCGCTGCTCATCGCGCAGACCAAGAACGTGCCGGTCAAGGCCGTCGCCAACGGCGTCGCCTCCACCGGCGAGGCCGGCGCGGACTTCGGCGCGGTCGTGGTGAAGAAGGGCAGCCCGATCACCTCCGCCAAGGACCTCGCGGGCAAGAAGGTCTCGGTCAACACCCTCAAGAACATCGGCGACACCTCGGTCCGCGAATCGGTCCGCAAGGACGGCGGCGACCCGTCGAAGGTCGAGTTCGTCGAGATCGCGTTCCCGCAGATGCCCGCGGCGCTCGACGCGGGCCAGGTCGACGCGGCGTGGATGGTCGAGCCGTCACTGTCGCAGGCCAAGGCCGCGGGCGCGGTCGAGATCGCCTCGAACTTCGTCGACGTCGCGCCGAACCTGACGGTCGCGCTGTACTTCACCTCCGAAAAGACCATCGCCGACGACCCCGACCTCGTCCGGCGGTTCACCGAGGCGATGAAGGAGTCACTGGCCTACGCCGACGCCAACCCGGCCGAGGTCCGCCGCATCCTCACCACCTACACCAAGATCGACGCCGCGACGCTGGACACCATGCGGATGCCGCGCTGGCCCGCCGAGCCCGACCGGCCCTCGCTCCAGGCGCTGTCGGCGCTCGGCCAGAGCGACGGCCTGTTCGCCACCGCCCCCGACCTCGACGCGCTGCTTCCATGACGAAGGCGAAATCCGCGCCCGTACCGCACCGGGCCCAGGGGCCCGGTGCGGTACGCGGCCCTCTGCTCGGCGCGGCGGGCCTGGCCTGCCTCCTGCTGGTCCTGGAGGC
Organism: Actinocorallia herbida; assembly: GCF_003751225.1. Classification (NCBI taxonomy): domain Bacteria; kingdom Bacillati; phylum Actinomycetota; class Actinomycetes; order Streptosporangiales; family Thermomonosporaceae; genus Actinocorallia; species Actinocorallia herbida. The sequence goes on along the minus strand of NZ_RJKE01000001.1, from coordinate 4,218,959 downwards.
GGTCCCGAGGCTCGGCCTGGTCGACGACGCCTACCTGGCGCCGACCAGCCGGATCGCCGTCGCGCTCGCCGGCGAGGCGGGCGACGGCGAGTTCTGGACGGCCGTCGGCGACACCCTCACCGCGTGGATCGTCGGCCTGGCCATCGCGGTGGCCGCCGGGATCGTCGTGGGGGTCGTCCTCGCGACGGTCCCGTACCTGCGGGAGGCGACGTCCTCGACCGTGGAGTTCCTGCGGCCGATCCCGTCCGTCGCGCTCATCCCCCTGGCCATGCTGCTGTACGGCACCGGCCTGCGCTCGACGCTCCTGCTGGTCGTCTACGCGTCGTTCTGGCAGATCCTCATGCAGGTGATGTACGGCGTCCAGGACGTCGACCCGGTCGCCGAGGAGACCGCCCGCGGCTACGGCCTCGGCCGGTGGGCCAGGATCCGCCATGTGGTGTGGCCGTCGGCGCTGCCGTACGTGATGACGGGCGTGCGCCTGGCCGCGGCAGTCGCGCTGGTCCTCACCATCACCGCCGAGCTGATCATCGGCTCACCCGGGCTCGGCACCCGCATCGCGGTCGCCCAGAACTCCGGCGCGGTGCCCGACATGTACGCACTCGTCCTGGTGACGGGGCTGCTCGGCGTCACCATCAACGTCGGCGCGCGGATGCTGGAGCGGCGCGCGCTGCGCTGGCACCAGTCGGTGCGCGGGGAGGTCGCCCTGTGAGCGCCGCGAAGACCGCCGGGCCCGGTGGCAAGGGCGGCGCCGTGAAGTCCCTGGCCGTGCGCGCGCTTCTGGCGTTCGGCCTTCCCGGCGTGCTCCTGGCCGCCTGGTGGCTGTTCAGCGCCGGATCGACCGACATCTACTTCCCGCCCCTTTCCGAGATCTTCGCGGCCTTCGGCAGGGAGTGGACCGGCGAGCGCCTCACCCACGATGTGCTGCCCAGCGTCAGCCGCCTCCTCGCCGGGTACGGCCTCGCCGCGATCATCGGCGTCGCGGCGGGCCTGGCGATCGGCTCGTCGCCGACGATCCGGTCCTTCACCGAACCGGCGCTGGAGCTGCTGCGGGCGGTGCCGCCGCCCGTCCTCGTCCCGGTCATCATGCTGTTCGCCGGGATCGGCGACGGCATGAAGGTGTTCGTGATCGTGTCCGGCTGCGTCTGGCCGGTCCTGCTCAACACCGTCGAGGGGGTCCGCGCGGTCGACTCCGTGCAGCGCGAGACCGCCCGCTCCTACGGCATCACCGGCCCGGCGCTGCTGCGCAGCCTGGTGCTGCCCGCGGCGTCGCCGCAGATCTTCGCGGGGCTGCGCCAGGCCCTGTCGATCGGCATCATCCTGATGGTCATCAGCGAGATGTTCGCCGCGTCCTCCGGGCTCGGCTTCACCATCGTGCAGTTCCAGCGGTCGTTCGCCATCCCGGAGATGTGGAGCGGCACCCTCGTCCTCGGCCTGCTCGGGGTGGCGCTGTCCCTGCTGTTCCGCCTGGGCGAATCCCGCGCCCTGGCCTGGTACCACGGCCACCGCCGCACCCGGAGGGCGCAATGAGTCTCCAAGCAAGGAAGGGCTCCGCGATGCTCGACGTCCGCGGCCTCAACAAGGTCTACGCCGACCGGCACCGCACGGTGGAGGCGGTAGGCGACCTCACGTTCGCGCTGCGCCAGGGGGAGCTGGCCTGCCTGGTCGGCCCGTCGGGCTGCGGCAAGACCACCCTGCTGCGGTGCGTGGCGGGCCTGCTCGCCCCCACGGCCGGGTCCGTCTTCCTGGACGGCAGGCCGGTGACGGGCCCGCCGCCCGGCATGGCGGTGGTGTTCCAGGAGTACGGGCGGAGCCTGTTCCCGTGGATGACCGTCCGCGACAACGTGGAACTGCCGCTCAAGCACAAGAAGATCGCCAAGGGCCGGCGCCGTGAACTCGTCGACCGGGCCCTGGCCGCGGTCGGCCTGCCCGACGCGCACGCCGCCTACCCGTGGCAGCTGTCCGGCGGCATGCAACAGCGCGTCGCGATCGCCCGCGCCGTCGCCTACGAGCCGCAGGTCCTGCTGATGGACGAGCCGTTCGCCGCGGTCGACGCGCAGACCCGCGCCGATCTGGAGGACCTCATCCGGCGGCTGTGGCGGGAACTGGACATGACGATCCTGTTCGTCACCCACGACATCGACGAGGCCGTCTACCTGGGCGAACGGGTCCTCATCCTGTCGGCGTCGCCCACCCGGGTCCAGGACGACGTCGCGATCGGCCTGCCCGACGACCGCGACCAGCTCACCACCCGCGCCCTCCCGGAGTTCACCCGGCTGCGCACCCACGTCTACGAGCGCATCCAGGCGGCCAGGCTCGCCAAGACCGCGCGGGGCTAGGCCTCCTGCGGGCGCCGGGATCGCGGGGCGGCCCGCGATCCCGGCGCCGCGCCCCGCGCGGCCACACCAGGACGCGGGCGCGCCGCCGCCCGACCGCCGGAATCCCCGCACGAAGGTCACCGCGAAGCCCTTTCCGCCGCGCCCCGGCCGGACCGCCCGTGATCTTGATGAGTGAACGGCACGGAATTCCGCGCATTCGGCGCACCCTCTCCATGAATGGACCGTTCCGCCGCAGTAAATGCGGAAGAAACAAAGCCGCCGGGCCTTGCCCCGCTTTCCATTCCACCGGCATGATCACTCCTTGTCTTCGCGGCGGTCGTCGCACCGGAACACGGAAACGCTCTTCTTTCGCCCACGGAAAGGACCGAACGATGACTTCAGCGCCCGAGACCCCGCTGTGGCTGCGGGGCCGCGAGGCAGTGATCGCCGCGACCCCCGCCGAGCATTGGCGGGACGGGGAGACCCCCGACTACCACCTGTCGCATGAGATCATGCCCGGCCAGCGGACGTCCTTCCCCTCGGAAGGCTCCCTGGAGGCCATCGTCGAAAGCATCGTCCAGGTCTTCGAGATGGAGGTGTCCTACAAGAAGGAGCCCGCCACCTGGGTGTCCATGGTGACCGAGCGGTTCCGCACCAACGTCAACGGCGGCCCGTGGGCCGACCCCGCCGCGATCGCCGACCAGGGCAGCTACAACATCCTCATCGGCGACAGCCCCTTCTACGCCGCCGAGACCTTCGAGTCCTCCCATCACGTCTTCCACACCGCATTTCCCACCGGCTTTTACTGGGAAGTCCTCGAAGTCCTCTCACCCCCTCCCGTCATCGCCTTCAAATGGCGGCACTGGGGCGCTTTCACCGGCGAATACAAAGGCCGCCAGCCCACCGGCGAGACCATCGAGATGTTCGGCATGAGCGTGGCCCGCGTCAGCGCCGACCTCCGCCTGGAAGAGGTCGAGCACTACTACGACCCCAACTCCTTCCTCGGCAACCTCACCGGCGGCTGCCCCCTGTCCACCTGACGCCCCGCGGCGTCCGGGACACCGGGCCGGTGACGACCGAAGGCCCGACGGGGCGGCGAGCGGACGGCGAGCGGCCCTGGATCTCCTGCGAGAGGCCGCCACCGAGCCGACGACGGCCCGCGCGGCGCTCGACCCGCTGGCCGAGCCGCGCCGGCGACTCGCGCTCGACGTGGTGGTGCGGGCCGCCGGGCGGGCCGAGACTCCGCCGGCGTTGGCGATCAGCGCCTGCGCCTCCGATGGAAGGGTCCACGAGCGGGCGGTCCGGCTGCTGCCGAAGGAAGAGGACCTCCTGCCGCTGTTCGCGGTGCACGCCACGAACTGGGTCCCCTCGGTCCGGAGCGCGGCGCTGTACCGGCCGGCCGATGTCCTGGCCGGCCCGCGCCCCGCTTCGTCGCCCTGCCGACGGCTGCGCGGGCGGAACGGGCGCGCTCGGTCGGACGCCGCGCTGCTGCGCGTCCCCGACCGGCTGGATCGGCCGGGGGCGCCCCTGGCCGCTTCCCGAACGCGGCCCCGATCACGCCGTCGGCCACCTCACCGAGGCGCTGCGTCTCCTGGTGGCACGAGCACGGGACGAGAGGCATCCGGACAGGCCGTGAAGCGGCCGTCCGGGGGCGCTCAACCGGGGTTGTCGTGGACGTGGGCCGCGGTTCGGTCGGCGGGGGCGGACAGCGGTTCGGCCGTCAGGTCGGCGGGGGCGGCGGCGGGGTGGGAGGGGGCGATGGTGATGAGGAGGTGTTTCGTCAGGGGCTGGTCGCTCTGGGTGCTGAAGTCGCCGGTGGCGCACAGGACGTTGAGTTCTGGCATGTAGCCGATGGCGCTGCCCCGGGGGAGGTCGTAGGGCAGGGCGGTGTAGCCGTGGACGGTGCGGCGGGTGCCGTCGCGGGCGATGGAGGTGATGTCGATGAGGGTGTGCGGGGCGAGGTTCCGTTCGGCCATGTCGGCGCGGTTGAGGAACAGCGCGGTGCGCAGGTTGGCCAGGCCGCGGTAGCGGTCGTGGTCGGTGTAGATGGTGGTGTTCCACTGGTCGTGGGACCGGACGGTGGCCAGCACGAGGTGTCCCGCGGGCGGGACGGCAGGGGTGAGCGGCGCGCTGGCGAACTCGGCCTTGCCCGTGGGGGTGCGCCAGACGCGTTCGCGGGCGGGTTGGGCGAGCCGGAACCCGTGGGGGCGGCGGACCCGCCGGTTGAAGTCCTCGAACCCGTACAGGACATGGGACATGGTGTCGCGGATGCGGTCGTAGTCGTCGGCGTAGTCCTCCCAGGGGGTGGCGCTGTGCGGGAGGGTCGCGCGGGCCATCCCGGCGAGGATCGCGGGCTCCGACATCAGATGGGGCGAGGCGGGGTCGCGCCGGCCGATCGACAGGTGGACCATGCTCATGGAGTCCTCGACGGTGACGCCCTGGACGCCGCCGGGCCGCATGTCGCGCTCGGTGCGGCCCAGGCACGGCAGGATGAGGGCGCGCCGCCCGTGTTCGAGGTGGCTGCGGTTGAGTTTGGTGCTGACCTGGACGGTCAGGTCGAGGCCGCGCAGGGATTCCGCGCTGCGGACGGTGTCGGGGACGGCGAGCGCGAAGTTCCCGCCGAGCGCCACGAACGCCTTGACGCGGCCTTCGCCCATGGCCTGGAGGGTCCGGACGACGTCGAGGCCCGGCGTGCGGGGCGGGGTGATGCGGCAGACCTCGGCGAGCCGGTCGAGGAAGTCGGCGCCGGGGTGGTGGTCGATGCCGCAGGTCCGGTTTCCCTGCACGTTGCTGTGCCCGCGGATGGGGCAGGCTCCGGCGCCTTCGGTGCCGATGTTGCCGCGCAGCAGCAGCACGTTGGCGATCTCCCGGATGGTGTCGACGCCGTGCTCCTGCTGGGTGATGCCGAGGCACCACGCGATGACCGTCCGCCTGGAGGCGCGGTAGACGCGCGCGGCGGCGCGGATGACGGCCTCGGGCACGCCGGATTCGTCCACGATGAGCGCCCACGGGGTCGACTCGACCAGGGACCGGTAGGCGGCCAGGCCGTCGGTGTGGCGGGCGAGGAACTCGGTGTCGAGCGCGCCGGGGTCGGCGGCGGCCATCTCCAGCAGGGCCTTGGCGAGGCCGCGCAGGAACGCCTGGTCCCCGGCGATCCGCGGCTGGATCGACATCGTGCCGGTCGGGGTGGCGTGCAGGGTGCCCATGGCGACGAACTCGTGCGGCACGATCGTCTTGCGGGAGGCCGCCTCGACCATCGGGTTGACGTGCACGATGTCGGCGCCGTTGCGGTAGGCCTTGGCGAGCGCGGTGAGCATGCGGGGCGCGTTCGAAGCGGCGTTCGCGCCGATGACGAAGATCGCCTCCGCCTTGTCGAAGTCGTCGAGGTCGACGGTGCCCTTGTTGGTGCCGATGGAGGCCTCCAGGGCTTTTCCACTGGCCTCGTGGCACATGTTGGAGCAGTCCGGCAGGTTGTTCGTGCCGAACTCGCGCACCCACAGCTGGTACAGGAACGACGCCTCGTTCGACAGCCGCCCGGAGGTGTAGAACGCGGCCTCGTCCGGGGAGGCGAGGCCGCGCAGGGTCTCGCCGACGGTCGCGAACGCCGCATCCCACCCGATCGGGACGTACCGGTCGGTGGCGGGGTCGTAGGCCATCGGCTCGGTGAGGCGCCCGGCGGCCTCCAGCGCGTGGTCGCTCCAGCCGCGCAGCTCGGTGACGGTGTGCGCGGCGAAGAACTCGCGGCCCGCCCGGTGATGGGTCATCTCCCAGGTGGCGTGCTTGACGCCGTTCTCGCAGATGTCGAGTCTCAGGCCGTGCTGGTCGTCGGGCCAGGCGCAGCCGGGGCAGTCGAACCCGCCGTCCTCGTGGTTCATCTTGAGGATCGCCCCGGTACCGGCGAGGGGCTCGCGGGTGCGGTACAGGACCTCGCCGACGCTGCGGGCCGCGCCCCATCCGGCGGTCGGGTGCGTGTCGGGCCGGAACGTGAACCCGCCGCCCCGGTGCGGCCCCCGCCCGGGATTCGGCTCCCCCGCCGTGCCGATCCCGAATTCGTCGCGCTTGCCCGACTCGTCCCGCTCGCTCATGTCCGGTTCCCTCGCCGGACCCGCACCCCGCTACGCCCCGGACCCCGCCAAGATTCCCGCAAGATCCCCGGCGCACCCCCACGGAGACGCCCCACCGGGGAGGGCGCGGCGCGCGGAAGGCGCTGCCGGGCGAAGGCCGCGTCAGCGGTCGACGAGCGCCCCACGCCGCGGCCGTCAGCCTTCGGTGGCCGTCCGGGTGCCGGGTGTGCGCAGGGCGGCGAGGGGCTGGATTTGGCGGCCGTCGGGGGTGTGGTTGGCGGGGGCGAGCCAGGTGCGGAAGGCGCGCTTCGCGGCGGGCCATTCACGGTCCAGGAGGGAGTACCAGGCGGTGTCGCGGTTGCGGCCCTTGTAGACGACGGCCTGCCGGAAGACGCCCTCGAAGGTGAAGCCGAGGCGTTCGGCGGCGGCGCGGGAGGGGGCGTTGAGGCTGTCGCACTTCCACTCGTAGCGGCGGTAGCCCAACGTGTCGAAGACGTAGGACATCAGAAGGAACTGAGCCTCGGTGGACAGGGGCGACCGGCGCATCGGCGGGGAGAACGCGATGCCGCCGACCTCGATGACGCCGTGTGCGGGGTCCTGCCGCATCAGCGCGAGCGTGCCGACGGCCTGGCCGGAGTCCGTGGCGACCACGGCGTAGTGGCGGGGGTCGGCGCTGCGGGAGGCGCCGTCGGCCCAGGCCCGGTAGTCGGCGGCGGTCGCGAACGGGCCGGCCGTCAGGTACGTCCAGTCGCGGTCGTCGGGCGCGCTCCGGTAGGCCGCGTGCAGATCCGCGGCGTGCCGCGCGGGGTCCAGGGGCTCGACCCGGCACCGGGTCCCCTCCAGGACGACGGGTCCGGGCGGCCGGCGCGGCTCCCAGCCGGGCAGCGGATCGCCGATGGGCTGCCCGTGGGCGTTGAGCGGCATCGCTCCTCCTTGTCAGGTCCCGGCAAGGCTACGGGGCGGCCCGCCGTGCCCGCGCGGACGTCCCGTGCCCGTGGTCACGGCGGTGGCGCGGGTCAGGAGGCGCGGGGCTGGACGGCAGGCGTGCCGGTCGCCTCGGCGATCTGGTCGAGGGACAGGTCGAGGGCTCCGGCGAGGGCGGAGATGGTGAAGAACGCGGGGGTGGGGGCGCGGCCGGTCTCGATCTTGCGGAGGGTCTCGGGCGAGATGCCGGCGCGCGCGGCGATCTCGGTCATGGGCCGGGGGCCGCGGGCACGGCGCAGGAGTTCGCCGAGGAGTTCGCCGCGGAGCCGCTCTTGCGGGGTCAGGGGTGGTCGCACCATGGACGTGATACTAATACCGGTATAACTATTGGTCCAGTCGAGTGGCGGGAGTGTCGCGATGGTGGAGATGAAGAGCCGGGCGGATCTGGCGCGGATGCGGGAGGCCGGAAGGGTCGTGGCGCGGGCCCTGGCCGCGGCCCGGGACGCCGCGGCGGTCGGCGTGTCCCTCCTGGAACTCGACGAGGCGGCCCGCGCCGTGCTCCAGGACGCCGGGGCCTCCTCCCCGTTCCTGGGCTACCGGCCGTCGTTCGCGCCCACCCCGTTCCCCGCGGTGATCTGCACCTCGGTCAACGACGCGATCGTGCACGGCATCCCCACCGCCTACAGGCTGCGCGACGGCGATCTCGTCAGCCTCGACTGCGGCGCCCACCTGGACGGCTGGACGGGCGACGCCGCCATCAGCTTCACCGTCGGCACGCCCCGCCCCGAGGACGTCGAGCTCATCGCCCGCACCGAGGCGGCACTGCACGCCGGTATCGCGGCGGCCGTGGCGGGCGCCAGGATCGGCGACATCTCCGCCGCGATCGGCGCCGTCGCCAAGGACGCCCGCTGCGGCATGCCGCGCGACTTCGGCGGCCACGGCATCGGCCGCACCATGCACGAAGACCCGCACGTGCCCAACCGGGGCAAGCCGGGCCGCGGCTACCCCCTCAAGCCGGGCCTGACCCTCGCGATCGAGCCGATGCTCATGGCGGGCGGCTCCGACTTCTACGGCACCGACCCCGACGGCTGGACCCTGCGCACCTCCGACGGGTCCAGGGCCGCCCATGTGGAGCACACCGTCGCCGTCACCGAGGACGGCCCACAGATCCTCACCCTGCTGTAGCAGGGGCCGGGCGGCCGACGCCGGGCGCCGCCCGGGCCGGATCAGACGAACGCCTCGATGAGGGTCCACACGCACAGGCCGAGCATGCACACGCCGCCGATCCGCTGCACGACCTTCAGCGGCACCCGCTTGGCGATGAACCTGCCGACCAGCAGGGCCAGCGCCGAGACCGTCATGAGGGCGGCGGCGGCGCCGATCGCGGTCGGCAGGGCGGGGTTGGTGGCGGCGAGGTTGGCCGTGGTGATCTGGGTGAGGTCGCCCCACTCGCTGATGAACACCGCCATGAAGGCGGTCGTGTAGACGGGCCAGAACCCGGTGACGATCTTGCCGCCGCCCGCCTCGTCGGCCTCGTCGCCGCCGCCGTCCCCGCGCAGCAGGAGGAACGCGCCGAACCCGAACAGGGCCGCCGACACCAGCTTCACCAGGAGTTCGGGCAGCAGGCCCAGGAGGCTGCCCGCGCCGATGGCGATCGCCACGTGCACGATGAAGGCCGTCGACGTGCCGAACCACACGTACAGGGGCTTCATGCGCGTGCCCATGGCCAGGGACGCGAACATCGTCTTGTCCGGGAGTTCGGCCAGGAAGATCAGGCCGAACGCGGTGAACATCGCGAGGAAATCGAAGGACATGCGCTGTCTTTCCGGAGGTGCCGGACCTCACGGAACCCCCGGGGGAGACGACACCGTTCGGCCCGGCACGACGATGACGCCCGTCGAACGGCGGGCGCCGGTCATGCCTTGCCGAAGGTCTCGTCCACCACCCTGAGCGGGTGGCCCGATGGCCGGGCCGCCAAAGACGGCCAGTATGTCGACACACCGGTATCGCGGGACTACTCCCCTTCGCGGTATCCAGTGTAGGGCACCCCGCAACCTCCGGTTTCACCCGCGCGGCGGCCCCGTGCCCGTCGCGCCCCTCCGCCCCGACCTGCCCGTCCGACGGGGCCCGCCTCGGGCGGGGGCCGCCCGCGGGGCCGGATGTGCATCATGCATATGATGGCGCGGTCCGCGTGATCCCCCCACTCGTGGAGCGAACTTGAGCGAGTCCACCGCCGCGGCGCGCCCGCGGGTCGTCGTCGCCGTCCTTGCCGGAGCGGGGATCACCGTCTCCCTCATGCAGACGCTCGTCGTGCCGATCCTGCCCGAGCTGCCGCGCATCCTGCACACCAGCGCCGCCAACGCCTCCTGGGCGATCACCGCGACCCTCCTGGCGGGCGCGGTCGCCACCCCGGTCGCCGGCCGCCTCGGCGACCTCTACGGCAAACGCCGCATCCTCCTGGCCTGCACGTTCCTGCTCACCGCGGGGTCCCTGGTGTGCGCGATCGGTGCGTCCCTGTGGCCCGTCGTCATCGGCCGCACCCTGCAGGGCCTCGGCCTGCCCGTGATCGGCCTCGGCATCTCCGTCATGCGCGACGTGCTGCCGCCCGAGCGTCTGGGCACCTCCATCGCGCTGATGAGCAGTTCCCTGGGCGTCGGCGGCGCGCTCGGCCTGCCGATCGCCTCGGTGATCGCCGAGCACACCGGCTGGCAGGCCCTGTTCTGGGTGTCGGCGGGCGCGGGCGCGATCATGACGGGCCTCGTGGCGTTCCTCGTCCCGGAGTCCCCGCTGCGCGCGGGCGGCCGCTTCGACTACCTGGGCGCGCTCGGCCTCACCGCGGGGCTCCTCCCGCTCCTCCTGGCGATCTCCAAGGGCGGCGACTGGGGCTGGAACGCGCCACTGACCCTCGCCCTGTTCGCGTTCTCCGCCGTGTCGTTCGCCGTGTGGGCCTGGTGGGAGCTGCGGGTGGCCGCGCCCGTGGTGGACCTGCGCGCCACCGCCCGCCGCCAGGTCCTGGTGACGAACCTGGCCTCCATCCTCATCGGCTTCACCATGTACGGGATGTCGCTGGTCACCCCGCAGATCCTCCAGCTCCCCCCGTCCACCGGCTACGGCCTCGGCCTGTCGATGACCGAGGCGGGCCTGTGGATGGCGCCCGGCGGGCTCGGCATGATGGCCGTCTCGCCGTTCGCCGCCCGCGTCTCGCGCCGCCACGGCCCCCGCACGTCCCTGCTCGCCGGCGCGCTGATCATCAGCGCCGGGTACCTGCTGGCGCTGCCGCTGATGGCGTGGGCGTGGGGCGTGGTGGTGTTCTCGCTGGTGATCAGTATCGGGGTCGGGTTCGCGTTCGCCGCGATGCCCGCGCTCATCATGGCGGCGGTCCCGGTGTCCGAGACCGCCGCGGCCAACGGCCTGAACTCCCTCGCCCGCTCCCTGGGCACCTCGACCTGCTCGGCCGTCGTCGGCGTCGTCCTGGCCCACATGACCACCCGGGTCGGCCCGCTGTCCGTCCCGTCCGAGGAGGGCCTGCGCACCGTGCTGATCATGGCGGCGTGCACGGGCGCCGCCGCGGCCCTGACCGTCCTGGCCGTCCCCCGCCGCTCCCGCCCCGTGCCCGAGGCCGCGGTTCCGGCCGCGGCGCCCGTCCCCGCCGAGGGCTAGTCCGCGTTTCCAATCCGCCCGGCGGGGCCGGCCGCCGGGCGGATCGGGCCCGCTAGTCCACGACGACGCTGCGGGCCCGGTAGTGCAGGTCGGAGTACCCGGGGTGGGCGGCCATGTAGGCGGCGATGAACGGGCAGGTCGGCAGGACCTTCAGGCCGCGCGCCCGGGCGTCGTCCAGGACGGCGCGGGCCAGCGCGGAGCCCAGGCCGCGGCCCTCGTGCTCGCGGTGCACGACGGTGTGCGGGTAGACGACGAGGGACGGGCCGCGCATGTACTCGGCGAATCCGGCGAGGACGCCGTCGAGGTGGACTTCGAACCGCTCGCGTTCGGGGGCGTCGGTGATGACGGGTTCGGCCACGGGGGCTCCTCACAAAGATCACAGATAAGGCTTGCGGGGACATTTTGCCTGTTCTGCGGGCACCTCGCATTTCCGTCTCCCGAGCCATGGGTGCATCATGCACGTAAGCACTTACCGACCCGGTAGCGCACGACCAGCACGCACCACCTGACGCCGCACCCGTCAGCCGAAGAAAGGGAGACGTCCCATGACCTCCACCGCGCAGCGCCCCGACGGGGCCGGAACGCACTGGGTCGACAGCGTCGCCCGCCACGCCCACGGCCGCCCCGACCGGATCGCCCTCCGCTTCGAAGGCGCCTCCACCACCTACCGCGACCTCCACACCCGCCTCACCGCCCTCGCCGGCGCCCTCCACGCACGCGGCGTCACCCACGGCGACCGGGTCGCCATCCTCATGACCAACCGGCCCGAGTTCGCCGAGACCCTCCTGGCGATCAGCCGCCTCGGCGCCATCGGCGTGCCCGTCAACTTCCGGCTCACCGCCCCCGAAGTCGTGCACATCATCACCGACTCCGGCGCCAAGGCCCTCATCACCGAAGCGGCCCTCGCGCCCCTCGCCGCCGAGGCCCGCGCCTCCGCGCCGGTCGCCGCGCTCGTCGTCGCCGGGCCCACCGACGTCCCCGGCACCCTCGACTACGCGACCCTGCTCGCCGAGGGCGCACTGCCGCCCACCGTCCAGGTCGCCGACACCGACACCGCCCTCATCATGTACACCTCCGGCACCACCGGAGCCCCCAAGGGCGCGATGCTCACCCACCTCAACCTGCTCATGCAGTCCTTCACCGTCATCCGCCACTGGCGGCTGTTCGGCGACGACGAGGTCGGCCTCCTGGCCTCGCCCCTGTTCCACATCGCGGCCGTCGGCTGCCTCGCCCCCCACCTGCTCATCGGCGCCACCACCGTCATCGTTCCCAGCGGCGCGTTCGACGCCGCCGCCACCTTGGACCTCATCGACGGCGAGGGCGTCACCAACGCGTTCTTCGTCCCCGCCCAGTGGCAGCTCCTGTGCGACGACCCCTCGGCGTCCAGCCGGGCCGGGAGCCTGCGCATCATCAGCTGGGGCGCCGCGCCCGCCACCGTCACCCTCCTGGAACGGATGGCCGCGACGTTCCCGCAGGCCGCCAACGTCGCCGTCTTCGGCCAGACCGAGATGTCCCCGGTCACCTGCGCCCTCGACGCCGCCGACGCCCTCCGCAAGATCGGCTCCATCGGCCGGCCCATCCCCACCGTGTCCGCCCGGGTGGTCGACGGCGACATGAACGACGTCGCCCCCGGCGAGGTCGGCGAGATCGTCTACCGCGGCCCCTCCACCATGCAGGGCTACTGGAACAACCCCGCCGCCACCGCGGAGGCCTTCGCGGGCGGCTGGTTCCACTCCGGCGACCTGGTGCGCGCCGACGAGGAGGGCTTCCTCTACGTCGTCGACCGCAAGAAGGACATGATCATCTCCGGTGGGGAGAACATCTACTGCGCCGAGGTCGAGAACGTCCTGGCCGCCCACCCGGGCGTCGGCGAGGTCTCCGTCATCGGCGTCCCCCACCCCAAGTGGGGCGAGACGCCCCTGGCCGTCGTCGTCACCCGCGCCGGAGCACCGGCCCCCACTCTGGAGAGCCTCACCGACTTCTGCCGCGACCGCCTCGCCTCCTACAAGAAGCCGACCGCGCTCGTCGTCGTCGACGCCCTGCCCCGCAACGCCTCGGGCAAGGTGCTCAAGCACGAGCTGCGCGCCGCCCACTCCGGCTGACCCGCCGCCGCGCCGCCCGCCGGGAGGCGGGCGGCGCGGGGCACACCGGACCCACCCGTGTATTCCCGGCTCGCGCACCCCATCGGCACGGGTAAGATCGCTTACGCTCAGTGATCAACCAGAAAGAACGACCCCTCGTGCGCTCCCTGCGGGTTCCGGCCGGAATCGCCATCGTCATCACCGCCACCGTCGCCGCGGCCCTCATCGCCCGACCCGGCGATCCCGCGCGCACCCCGGCCGCAGCGCCCACGACGCCGTCGGCGACCCCGACCGCGGCATCCACGCCCGCGCCCGGTCCCACCCCGACGCCCACGAAAGCCGCAGGACGCCTCCAGCCGCTCCCGCGCATGGTCCCCACGCACGCCGACGGCGCCTACAAGACCGCCCCCGGCACCGCCAAGGCGCACGACGGCGACGGCACCACGGTCCGCTACCTCGTCGAAGTCGAACGCGGCCTGCCCTACACCCCCGCCGAGTTCGCCGAAGCCGTTCACCTGATCCTCAACGACCCCCGCGGCTGGGGCCACCGCTTCGTTCGCGTCGCCGAAGGCCCCGTGGACCTGCGCGTCTCGCTCACCAGCCCGGCCGAAGCCCGGCAGCGCTGCCTGCCCCTCGACGTCGGCCTCGCCCTGTCCTGCTTCCAGGGCGGCCGCGCCGTCATCAACGCCGACCGCTGGAACACCGGCGCCCCGTCCTACGGCCGCGACATCGCCACCTACCGCGAGTACCTCATCAGCCATGAGGTCGGCCACGGCCTGGGCCACGGGCACACCACCTGCCCGGGACCCGGCCGCGCCGCCCCCGTCATGGTCCAGCAGACCAAGTCGCTCTACGGCTGCGACCCGAACCCCTGGCCGCACCCCGGCCGCGCCGACCGGTAGCCGCTACCCGCGGATCAGGTCGGCGGCGTGCCACGCGATCGCCATGATCGGACCGTTCAGGTTCCCCGCGACCATCGTCGGCAGCACCGAGCAGTCCACCACCCGGACCCCTTCGACGCCCCGCAGCCGCAGCAGCGGATCCACCACGGCCTCCTCCTCGGGTCCCATCGCGCACGTCCCGACCGCGTGGTACCCGCAGTACCCCCGGTCCAGGGACGCCTCCACGATCTCCTCGTCCGTCGCGACGGCCGGGCCCGGCAGCGTCTCGGACGCGATCCGCGACGCGATCGGCTCGGCTTCGAAGAGCTCGCGCATCCGCCGGAACACCGCGGCGCCCGTGGCACGGTCGCGCGCGTCGCCGAAGTAGTTCGGATCCACCAGCAGGGGAGCGTCCGGGTCGGCGGACGTGATCGCGACCCGGCCGGTCGCCTCGGGCCGCAGCACCACGCCGACGCAGCTCAGCCCCGGCTCGCTCTCCACCGCGACCTTCTCGCCGGCCTCGAACGTCCGCGGCGACATCGGCCCCAGCAGCAGCTGCCCGTCCGGCCGCTCCAGTGACGGGTCGGACTTCACGAACGCGATCACGTCGTACGCCGGCGTCGCCAGCGGGCCCTTGCGCGTCGCCAGGTACCGCATGCCCGTCACCGCCTGGCGCAGCGGTGACGACAGGTGCCGGTTGTAGCCGACGTCGTCGCGCAGCCGGTACTTGGCGACCAGGCACCGGTGCTCACGCAGGCCCGCGCCGATCAGTTCCCGCTCGACCCTGACCTCGACCCCGGCCTCCTTCAGCACCGCGGCCGGGCCGATCCCCGACTGCTGGAGCAGCCGCGGCGTGTTCAGGCTGCCCAGTGAAAGCACCACCTCGCGCCGCGCCCGCAGCTCGCGCACCGCCCCCTTGCGGTCCCGCACCTCCACCCCGACCGCCCGCTCGCCCTCCAGCAGCAGCCGCGTGGCCGTCTGACCGGTCGCCACCTTCAGGTTCGGCCGCCCCATCGCCGGACGCAGGAACGCCCGCGCCGCGCTCACCCGCCGCCCCTTGTGGATCGTCGCGATCGAGTACCCGATCCGCTCGTCGTCGGCGTCGTTCGCGTCGTCGGTCACCCGCAGCCCCAGCGCCGCCCCCGCCGCGATCATCTCCTCGCACAGAGGCTCGGGACCCGCCGGGCCCCCCACCTTCAGCGGCCCGCCCGCACCGCGCGTCTGCGACCCGCCCAGCGCGTGGTCCTCCATCGCCCGGAACGCCGGCAGCACCGCGTCCCACCCGAACTCCTTGTTCCCCAGCTCCACCAGGGCGTCCCAGTCCGCGCGCTGCCCCCGGTTGTAGACCATCCCGTTGATCGCGCTCGACCCGCCCAGCACCCGCCCCCGCGGCCAGACCTCGTTCGTCGCGCGCGGCCCGAACGGCGCCGTCGGGTACAGCCATGCCGCCTTCGGATCGGTCATCGCCAGCCCGAACCCCTTCGGGATGTGGAACATCGGGTTGCGGTCCGACCCGCCGGCCTCGACCAGCAGGACGCTCACCTTCGGATCCGCCGACAGGCGCGCCGCGAGCACGCACCCCGCCGAACCGGCACCTACCACCACGTAATCAAACATCCGGTGTACCCTTCCGCTCCGTGACGACCCCGTCACGCTAGCGCAAAACCCCCCGCCCCACCCGGAAAACCACGCACAGCCGCGACCGGCGCCCACACCCGTGCGAAACCGCGGGACAGGGCCCGGACGGCGGCCCCGAGGTGCGGGTCCCGAGAAGCCGCATGATTCCGACTAGATCAGTCGGCAAAGTATGACTTATGATCATGGGCGCATCGCCCCCACGATCAAGCGGAGTCACCTTGCGCCCCACCGGCATCACCCGCGCCGCCGCCCTCGCCCTCGGCACCCTCCTCATCGCCACCGCCACACCCGCCGCCGCAGCCGGACCCTTCGACCCCCGACCGCCCGCCAACCCCTACGCCGGGCCCGCCGGAACCGCCACCATGCACGGCGACACCGCCTCCTCCAAGACCTCACCCCACGCCGGACCCGCCGCCGGAGACCTCACCTCCAGCCGCGCCGCCCTCGCCTCCGCCTGCCCCACCGTCCTCGTCGGCTCCGACGGCCACCCCGTCGCCCTGTGCACCGAGATCTTCGGCCAGAACCCCACCGTCCACCTCCTCGACCCCACCGACGGGCAGTCCATCACCGACCTCGGCCTCACCAAGGGCTCCCTCCTCGGCGGCGTCTACGCCTACCTCGACGACCTCGACCGCCTCGTCGTCATCGACGGCAGCCGCGACCTCCTGCGCGTCGGCCACCGCAAGAACGCCTCCGGCGACTGGGAGCTCCACATCGCCTCCCGCCTCCCCCTCGACTCCGTCATCGCCGAAGACGACGCCGTCATCGGCATCTCACCCGACTGGCAGGGCCGCGTCTGGTTCGCCACGAGCAAGGGCGTCGTCGGCACCGCAGACGACGCCACCGGCACCATCAAGACCACCACCCTCCCCGCCGGCGAGAAGATCGCCAACAGCATCTCCACCGTCCCCGACGGCACCGCCGTCGTCACCACCCACGCCACCTACCTCCTGCGCGCCGACACCACCGGCACCCCCACCGTCATCTGGCGCCGGACCTACGACCGCGGCCCCGGCCGCAAGCCCGGCCAGCTCAGCTGGGGATCCGGCTCCACCCCCACCTTCTTCGGCCCCACCGGCACCGACTACGTCACCATCGTCGACAACGCCAACCCCAAAGTGAGCCTCATCGTCTACAACGCCGCCACCGGCGCCCAGATCTGCAAACTCCCCGTCCTGTCCGCCGGAGGCAGCGGCAGCGAGAACTCCCCCCTCGCCTCCGGCAGCGCCGTCTTCCTCGCCAGCACCTACGGCTACCCCTACCCCGCCCTCCCCGACGACGCCGGCACCAGCGTCCCCGCCTCCGCCGACTTCCCCGGCGGCCTCACCCGCGTCGACGTCACCGCCACCGGCTGCACCGTCGCCTGGGACATCGTCCTCCGCTCCGCCGCGGTACCCCGTCTCTCCCTCGCCGACGGCCTCCTGCGCACCGTCATCCGCAAACCCGTCATCTCCGGCTCCACCTCCACCGGCATCTTCGACACCTTCGCCTACACCGAGATAGACCCCGCCACAGGCGCCACCGTCCGCACCAAGAACCTCGGCGTCGGCTTCATCTACGACTCCCTCCAAATGGCGGGCACCATCACCCCCGGCGTCTACTGGCAGGGCACCACCACCGGCGTCCTCCGCATCACCAACGACTGACCACCCGACACCCCGCAGCCCGGAGCGGTGCCCGGGCACCGCTCCGGCACGGCCGCCCCCGTCGACGCACCCGCTCCAGAAGGCGGCGGCCACCGGGGACGGACCGAACGGCGGTCAGCGCGGCCACCACCAGCACCATCGCCACGATCAGGCCGACGAGCCGCCAGGGCACCGGAAGCGTGACGTTGACGCCGGTGAGGAGCATCCACCCGGCCGGGAAGACGCCCAGAACTGCGCCACCGAGCACGGACAGCACCTGCACCGCCGCCAGCACCCCGGTCACCTCCACGGAGTGGCACCGAGCACTTCGCGCCAGCACCGACACCTGCCGGTCGCCGAGCACCGTCACCCAGGTAACGACACCATGACGTGGACCGCCGCCAGGGCGAGCAGGACGACCGTCCAGACCGGCAGGACCCGCCGGAGCGTCTCGACCTGGTCCCGGTGTAGCCACCGGTGCCGTCTAGGCCCCCAGGAACGTGTTCAGCACCAGCAGAACGTAGAACCCGCCGACCGCGACACCGACCACGCCCGGCAACCGCCCGCCGCGGCCTGCGGGCGGTGACCCGCACGGCGAGCAGCAGCGGGACGGCAGCCGCCATGAGACGGCGATCAGCCGGCCGGTGCGGTGCGGCGGGCGTGCCGCGTCGGCCAGCGCGCGCCGACCGTGCCGGACCGGACCGCGCACACCTCCGGCACCGAGGTCGCCGCCGCGACGCCGAGCGCGACGGCCGTCACCAGGCCGATCGTGGACCAGCTCAACGACGCCGTCCCCACACCACCGACGAGACCGGCGCTGGACTCGGTGAGCAGCGGAGCGGTCAGCGCCCCGATCGCCGGCCCGGCCGCGGCCGCCACGACGGCCACGAGCAGATACTCCGCGAGCGCCACCGCCGCGACCAGGCCCGGGGTACCGCCGACGGCCTTCAGAAGTCCGACACGCCGGGTCTGGCCGGCCATCCGGCCACCGACCGGCACCGCGAGACCCGCCACGGTGCGAAGGCCGAGCAGCCAGGCGCCGATCAGCAGGATCTCGGAGCCCTTGGCCAAGTCGGTGGCATCGGCGCGGATGCCCTGCCAGATCCGCGTCATGAGGTCGTCGCCGTACCGGTCGGCGCAAGCCCCCGCTCCGTCCGGGTCGGCCGACTTCAGGTTCATCATGTGGGAGAGCGCGTTCCCATCCGAGGTGGGCGATGCCGCGCGCAGAAGCACCCGCCGGGTCGATCTTCACCAACGGCGGCGACCGCAAGCCCCTGATGAAGGAGATCCTCAGCAGGGTCGTCGAGTCACCCGCCGACCCCGTCCCGGATCCCACGGCACGCCCCGACACCCGGCGCTGCGCGGGCGTCTACCGCTCGAGCACGAGCCAGACCACCGTGCACGAAGACGAACAGGGACGGCTCTGGCTCGAGCAGATCCCCCTCGGTCTCGCGGCGGAGACCGGCGACGAGCCGTACCGGACGGAACTGCTCGCCTGGCGAGGAGACTCCCTGCTGCCCGCCGAGCCCGGCCACAGGCCCGTCGCGTTCCTGGGGGACGACGGCCAGGGCCGCGCGCGCTACCTGCACACGGGCCGGGCCGACGTTCGCGCGGCCGGACGAACCGAAGCCTGAACGCTCGCACCCCCATAAACATGACCGACCACCACAAAACGAACTTTCCGATAGGTGCGGCGGTCGCACACAGCGTGGGGTACTTCATCGCGCAACTCCTGCGCTTCGCCTGGGCCGAGGCCCGGGCCTGCGCCTTCGCCGTGGCACTCTTCCTCGGGCTCGCCCTCTTCTCCATCATCGACACACCCCTCCCGCGCTACGACGCACTCCTCCTCTACGCGCTCGCCATCACCGGACTCTTCTACCTCCTGCGCTGGGAGACCGCAGGCGAAGTCGCCGTCATCGGCGGATTCCACCTCGTCGGCCTCATCTTCGAAATCGTCAAAGTCCACCTCGGATCCTGGAGCTACCCCGGCGACGCCTGGACCAAGATCGGCGGAGTACCCCTCTACAGCGGCTTCCTCTACGCCGCCGTCGGCAGCTACGTCTGCCGCGCCTGGCGCACCCTCGACCTCCGCCTCACCGGCTACCGCACCACCGCGACGGCCACCGTCTCCGCCGCCATCTACCTCAACTTCCTCACCCACCACTTCCTCCCCGACCTCCGCCTTCCCCTCGCCCTCCTCCTCATCGCCGCCACCCGGCGCACCGCAGTCCACTTCACCGTCGGCCAAGCCCGCTACCGCATGCCCCTCGCCCTCTCCTTCGTCCTCATCGGCTTCTTCCTCTGGATCGCCGAGAACATCGCCACCTACCTCGGCGCCTGGCGCTACCCCTACCAACAGGACACCTGGAACCTCGTCCACGCCGACAAATTCGGCGCCTGGGCCCTCCTCGTCTCCGTCGCCTTCGTCCTCGTCGCCGCCTGGCAAGCCCGCCACGGCCGACTCACCGAACCAGCACCCGAAACCACTGCCGAACCCACCCCCGAACCCCGCACCGACCAGCACCAACCACAGAACGTACAGTGATCACTACTGTGAACACTCAGGGGTGGTCATGCAACTCGTCGCCATCGCGGCCATCGCCCTCATCGGCGCCGCGATCCACTGGACCCGCAAACGCCGCACCCCCACCCGCCCCGGCGAAGCCGCCGACACCTTCCTCGTCTGGTGGCTCGCCGTCGCCATCGGCATCGGCGGCATCCTCGGCGCCTGCGCCCACCTCTTCGACGGCCCCGGCACCGCCGAAATGATCGGCTACACCCGCGGCAACGGCGGCTTCCAGTACGAGAACGCCATGGGCGACCTCTCCATCGGCATCGCAGGCGTCCTGTGCATCTGGTACCGCGGCAACTTCTGGCTCGCCGTCATCATCATCATGTCCATCCAGTACCTCGGCGACGCCGCAGGCCACCTCTACTACTGGTTCGCCGAAGACAACACCCGGCCCGGCAACATCGGCGCCCCGCTCTACCTCGACTTCCTCGAACCCATCCTCGCCTGGATCCTCTACCGGATCTCACACGAACACGGCGGCGACGCCCTCCAGCGGCCCCGGCGTCACGCCTGACGCGACGCCAACTCCACGACCGTCACGTCCGAAGGCGCCCCCACCCGGGTCGGCGGACCCCACGCGCCCGCACCCCGCGACACGTACAACTGCGTGTCCCCGAAACGGTCGAGCCCCGCCACCGTCGGATTCGCCAGCCCCGCCACGAAGTTCATCGGCCACAGCTGACCGCCATGGGTGTGCCCCGACAGCTGCAGGTCCACCCCGTGCGCCACGGCCTCATGCACGAACACCGGCTGATGCGCCAGCAGCACCGACGTCCGCGAAGGATCCCGGTCCGCCAGCGCCGCCGCCAGATCCGGACCGTCCCCGTAGTCCTCGCCCGCCACGTCGTTCACACCCGCCAGATCGAACCCGGGCAGCTCTACCCGCTCGTTCGCCAGCAACCTCAGCCCCAACTCCCGCACGTGGCCCACCCACGCGTCCGCATCAGAGAAATACTCATGATTGCCCGTCACGAAGAACGCCCCATGACGCGCCCGCAACCCGCCGATCGGCTCCACCGCCGACCTCAGGTCGTCGACCGTCCCGTCCACCAGGTCACCGACCACCGCGATCAGATCCGGCTGCGTCGCGTTCACCGTCGCCACGACCCGCTCGGCGAACCCGCGCCCCAGGATCGGACCCAGGTGGACGTCGCTCACCACCGCGATCCGGAACCCGTGCGCCGACCGGGGCAGCCGCGCCAGCGGTACCGTCACCCGCTTCACCCGCGGCCCGCGCAGCACCCCGTACGTCCCGTATCCGGCCGTGCCGACCGCCACGGCGGCCGCGGCGCCGCCCACGACCCGCGCCACGAACACCCGCCGCGACGGGTCCGCAGGGACCTCCGCGCCGGGCTCGGACTCCGCGGCAGGCTCCGCGGCCAGGGCGACGGCCGACGCCTCGCCGGGCACGGTGATCGGGACAGGGGCCGGAGCCTGCGCACCCGCGGTCTCCCGCGCCGCCCGCCGGCGCAGCCACCACCGCAGCGCGGGCCGGACCGCCTCGCCGACGAGCACGCCGAGCAGCAGATACAGGGCGACCGCCACCCACAGGTACCCCGGCCACGCGAGGACCTTCACCAGCCAGAACGGCAGCCCCGCCCGGGAGCCGATGAACGTCGCGAGCATGAGCAGGGGACCCGCCACGAACACCGCGGTGCCTAGGCGTCGCCACGGCGTCCCGGCCGAGGTCGTCTCCCTGACGACCCTGCGCCACACGTACCGGTGCAGCCCACCCAGCACACCCAAGATCACCAATAGGACCAGAACGAACACGACACCCACGGCGCAGCCCTCCCCGACGTTCAGCGCACGGCTCACGAAGGGCGACACCACACGATTCCCCCAAGCCAGGTGCAGTATCCCGCAGCTTCACCCACCCCGCGAACCCTACGAACAGCGACGAGACGACCACACCGATCATCGGTTTAACCGATGATGAGTCTTTAGTCCTTTGTGTTTTTGAGGGGGTTCTCGGGCTTGTCCCGACCGGCGCCTTTACACAGTAAGGTTAATGCGGGTGAGGAGAAAGAAGGCGAACGGGTCGCTTTACCGATCGAGATCCATCACCAGTTCATGGCCGACCCGCGAGTGATAGTCGGCAAGCCACAGCACCGCCTCCGACAGAGCGCGCTCCTCCTCCGGCATTCCCGCCTCGATGAGCATCTCCCGGACCACGGGCGCCTCGACCGCGAGGCTCATCCGCGGCGGCTCATCGGCGGCCGCGTAGAGCGCGAGGACCTTCACACAGAACCGGGTGAGCTCGTCCGCGTTGGCCAGCGGCGAGGCGATGACCGTCTTCGCCACCCCGACGACACCGTCATAACGAGACCTGGCATCGAGTGGATCCTCCACCAGGCTCCGCGGTGCCTCCGCCCAGAACTCGGCGGCCATCTCGTCAACGCGCCGCCACGCGGCGGCCATAAGATCCTGACCGCCTTTTCCCCGCCTACGCCGGAACACGCCCACGCGCCACACCCTTCCGCACAGATCCCGCCGATCATAGCCACCCGATCCCCGCCCAAGGATCACTCCGCTCCTCACCCTCACCGGTTCACCGGTTAACGGCCGCCCGAAATCCGCGGCACCCGGATCCCACCGAAGCCTCCCGCGTTCCTCTGCTCCCCTCGACGCCCTGTGCGACGATCGGCACACCGATCGGAGGCAGCGATGACCAAGCCCGCGCTCGACCCGTTCCAGCGGCGCATCCCGGCGGCTCCGCCGCGCAGCAGAGAAGAGCGCGGGCCCACGCCGTTCCCCCGGACGTCGGCGCTGCCGCTGCGCGGGCGGGCACCGGAGGACGTCGTCGTGGACGGGCACGGAAGGCTGCTGTGCGGGGTCGAGGGCGGCGCGGTCCTCCGGGTCGACCCCCTCAGCGGGGCGCAGGAGGAGGTCGGGAACACCGGCGGACGGCCGCTCGGCCTCGAGACACTCGACGACGGACGGGTCCTGGTGTGCGACGCCGATCGCGGACTGCTCAGGCTCGACCCCGAGACCGGACACGCCGAGACCCTCGTCGCCGACGTCGCGGGCGTCCCTCTGCGGTTCTGCTCCAACGCCGTCGCCGAAGCCGACGGGACCGTCTGGTTCACCGAGTCCACCACCCGGTTCGCCTTCGCGCACTACATGGGCGCGATCCTGGAGCACCGCCCGTCCGGCCGCCTCCTGCGCCGCTCCCCCACCGGCGAGGTCGACGTCGTCCTGGACGCCCTGTACTTCGCCAACGGCCTCTCCCTCACCCCCGACGGCGCAGCGCTCCTCCTCGCCGAGACCATCGGACCGACCCTCAGCCGCGTCGCCCTCACCGGCCACCGCGCGGGCGTCCGCGACGTCGTGGCACCCAACCTGCCCGGCTACCCCGACAACCTCTCGCGCTTCACCGACGGCCGCGCCTGGGTCGCCCTCACCAACCCCCGCGACCCCGCACTCGACCGCCTCGCCTCCGCCCCGGCCTGGGCCGCCCGCGCCCTGTGGGCACTGCCCGACCGGCTGCGCCCCGCAGGCCGCGCCACCACCTGGATCCTCGCCGTCGACGAGCACGGCGCCGTCCTGCACGACCTCCAGACCCCCGACGCCGCCTACCCCATGGTCACCGGCGTCGCCGAACACGACGGCGACCTCTACCTCGCCGGGCTCCCCGGCACCGCTCTCCTGCGCGTCCACCTGTCCGAGACGCCCTGACACGGCGAGGCCCCCGCCTTCCTGCGAAGACGGGGGCCGGAGAAGAACCGCTACTCGAACGAGCGGAGCCGCAGGCTGTTCGAGACGACGAAGACGCTGGAGAACGCCATCGCCGCGCCGGCGATCATCGGGTTGAGCAGGCCCGCCGCCGCCAGCGGCAACGCCGCGACGTTGTAGGCGAACGCCCAGAACAGGTTCCCCTTGATCGTCCGCAGCGTCCTGCGGGACAGCCGCAGCGCGTCGGCCGCGGCCCGCAGATCACCCCGGACCAGCGTCAAATCCGACGCCTCGATCGCCGCGTCCGTCCCGGTGCCCATGGCCAGGCCGAGATCCGCGCGGGCCAGCGCCGCGGCGTCGTTGACGCCGTCGCCGACCATCGCCACGACCCTGCCCTCCTCCTGGAGCCTGGCGACCTCGGCGACCTTGTCCTGCGGCAGCACGTCCGCGATCACCCGGTCGATCCCGACCTCACGCGCGACGGACTTCGCCACCGCCTCGTTGTCGCCCGTCAGCAGCACCGGCGTCAGGCCCAGCTCCCGGAACCGCGCGACCGCCTCGGCCGAGGTCGGCTTCACCGTGTCGGCCACGACCAGCACGGCCCGTGCCGCGCCGTCCCAGCCGACCGCCACCGCGGTACGGCCGCCCGCCTGCGCCTGCTCCAACGCGTCCTGAAGGCGCGCCGGGAGCCGCTGCGACCACTCTTCGAGCAGCCGCGGCCGGCCCACCAGAACGGCGTGGCCTTCCACCATGCCCTGGACGCCCAGGCCCTCGACGTTCGCGAAGTCCTCCGGCACGGGCAGCTCCCCCGCCCGCTCCGCCGCACCCCGTGCGACGGCCCGCGCGATCGGATGCTCCGAGGCGTGCTCCAACGCGCCGGCCAGCCGCAGCACCTCCTCCTCGGACTCACCCTCGGCGAGGTGCACCTCCACGAGGGTCATCCGGCCCTCCGTGACGGTGCCCGTCTTGTCCAGCACGATCGTGTCGACCGCACGGGTCGACTCCAGCACCTCAGGGCCCTTGATCAGGATGCCGAGCTGCGCGCCCCGCCCGGTGCCGACCAGCAGCGCCGTAGGCGTCGCCAGACCCAGCGCACACGGGCACGCGATGATCAGCACCGCCACCGCCGCGGTGAACGCCGCGGTGGCGCCCGCGCCCGCGCCCAGCCAGAACCCGAGGGTACCCAGCGACAGCGCGATCACGATCGGCACGAACACCCCGGAGATCCGGTCGGCCAGCCGCTGGACCTCGGCCTTCCCGGTCTGCGCCTCCTCCACCAGCCGCGCCATCTGCGCGAGCTGCGTGTCGGCGCCCACCCGGGTGGCCCGGACCACGAGCCTGCCGCCCGCGTTCACCGTCGCGCCCGTCACCCCGTCACCGGGGCGGACCTCGACCGGCACCGACTCGCCCGTCAGCATCGAGGCGTCCACGGCCGACGACCCGTCCTCCACGACCCCGTCCGTCGCGATCTTCTCGCCCGGACGGACCACGAAGCGATCCCCGACTCGCAGCCGATCCGTCGGGATCCGCGTCTCACGCCCATCGCGCAGCACCGCGACGTCCCGCGCGCCGAGCTCCATCAGCGCCCGCAGCGCCGCACCCGCGCGCCGCTTCGACCGCGCCTCGAAGTACCGGCCCGCCAGCAGGAACGCCGTGACGCCCGCCGCGGCCTCCAGATAGATCATCCCCGCGCCGTCGCCGCGCGAGATCGTGAACTCGAACGGGTGCGTCATGCCGGGCTCGCCCGCCGTCCCGAAGAACAGCGCCCACAGCGACCAGCCGAACGCCGCGAGGGTGCCCAGCGACACCAGGGTGTCCATCGTCGCCGCGCCATGCCGCAGGTTCGTCCACGCCGCCTTGTGGAAGGGCCAGCCCGCATAGACGACGACGGGCGCCGCGAGCGTCAGCGAGAGCCACTGCCAGTACGTGAACTGCAGCGCCGGAACCATCGCCAGGACGATCACCGGAACGCTCAGCACCACCGCGGTGACCAACCGCTGCCGCAGCGGCCGCGACTCGTCCGCGGGCTCGGCGGGCCCGGCCGCCGCGCGCGGCGGCTCGGGCAGCGCCGCGGTGTACCCGGCCTGCTCGACGGTCTCGATCAGCCTCTGCGGGTCGAGCTCCGCCGGGAAGGTCACCTTCGCCTTCTCGGTCGCGTAGTTGACCGTCGCGGCGACCCCTTCGAGCTTGTTCAGCCTGCGTTCGATCCGGTTCGCGCAGGACGCGCAGGTCATGCCGCCGATCAGCAGCTCGACCGAGCCATTCGGCGGCGCGTCGGTGAGGGAGGACATCACCTCTCCTTTCCTCTCATCTCGTCCGCGCGGTCAGTGGGTGTGGCCGTGGTCGTCGGTGGACACCGACGGTAGCGGCGAGGGGGCGGCCGGAGCGTCGCCGGCCCGCACGGTGAACGCCGCGGTCCGCACCACACCGTCGATCTTGAAGTCCAGGAAGAGCCGGTAGGCGCCCGCGCTCGGGGCGCTCACCGCGAACCCGACCTCGGAAGACGCCGAGACCCCCTCCCCCGCCTCCTCGGCGGGGTGGACGTGCAGATAGGCGAGGTCCCCGGAACGCAACGCGACCAGATGGCCGTAGGCGCCCAGATAAGGTTCCAGACCCGCTACGGGCTTCCCATCGCGGCGCACCGCGAACGTCAGCGTGCTCGACGCGCCGCCCACCACGGAACCCCGCATCTCCACGGTATAGCCGTCCGCCTCCGCCGTCGCCGACGGCTCCGGAAGATCGGCGGGCTCGTAGTCGCCCGGGACGGCGAGGTCGGCGCCGAGCACGAGGGCCTGGGCCGCGCCCTCGGGGGTGAAGTCCGCGAAGACCCGGTGGCTGCCCGCGGACGGGAGATCCACGGTCGTGCTCCAGACGCCCGCCGCGTCCCGGGAGGGGTGCAGGTGCCGGAAGACGGTCAGATCGCGGTCGGCGACGATCAGGTGGAGTTCCTTGTCGTGGACGGTCTCGTACGCGGTCACGGGATCGCCCTCGGCGTCCCGGACGGTGAAGCGGAGCGGGCTCTGCGTGCCCGCGGCCGCCCTGGTCGTCGCCAGGTCGAGGGTGTAGCCGCCCCCCGACACCTGAAGCCCCCCGGGGGTGTCCGCGGCGGCTCCGGGGGCCGCCGCGTTGTGGTGGGCGGGCGCGTCGTCCGGCGGGCCTCCGTCGCCGACCATGCCGCCGAGACCATAGGCGGCGGCGAAGACCGCGACGAGACCGGCGACGTAGGCGCCGACCTTGACTGGGGTGTTCATCAGGGCTCCACCAGGGCGTATCCGGCCTCGGCGACGGCGGTGCCGAGCGCCTGGAGGTCCACGGGGCCGTCACTGGTGACGGTCAGCAGACCGCTCGCGAGATCGACCTCCGCGCCGGTCACCCCGGGCACCTCGGCGACCTCCTCGCGGACGGAGCTGACACAGTGCCCGCAGGTCATGCCCTTGACGGTGAGGGTCGTGGTCGTGGTCATGGCGAAGACTCCTTTCAGAACGGTGATCAGGACCGGACGAGCCGGGCGATGGCGTCGGTAGCCTCTTTGACCTTGGCCTGCGCCTCCGGCCCGCCCTTCGCGGTCGCCTCGGCGACGCAGTGGACGAGGTGCTGTTCCAGGAGCTGGAGGGAGAAGGACCGCAACGCGCTCGTCGCGGCGGAGACCTGCGTCAGGATGTCGATGCAGTACTTGTCCTCCTCGACCATCCGTTGCAGGCCGCGTATCTGGCCCTCGATCCGCCGCAGCCGCTTCAAGTGCTGCTCGGCGGTGTCGCTGTATCCGTGCACGGCCTTGTCCTCCTCCCCTGTCCCCACGTCTGTGCAACACCATACCCCCGTAGGGTATTCCACGCGAGGGGCGCCCCGCCCGAGATCCAGAACGCCGACCGCGCCGGAACCCCTCAGGGGTATCCGGACCGGTGCGGGCCGTACGCTTGACGCCGTCCGTTCGCTCTCCCGCAAGGCAGGCCATGATCCCCTCCGACGAGGACATCCGCGCACTCCACGAGAAGCACGCGCCCACGCCCGAGGCGTTCGAGGCCGTCTACACGCACTGCCGGATCGTGTGCGCGATCGCCGAGCAGCTCCTCCCCCGGTTCCCCGAACCGGTCGACGCCGCCCTCGTCCGCGCCGGATGCCTGCTGCACGACCTCGGCGTCTACCGGCTGTACCGCGACGGCGTCCTGGACTACAAGCGGTACATCCGGCACGGGGTGCTCGGCCACGAGATCCTCGCCGAGGAGGGCTTCCCCGAGGAACTGTGCCGGTTCTGCTCCTGCCACACCGGCATGGGCGTCACCCGGGCCGACGTGACGGGCCAGGGCCTGCCGATCCCCGTCGCCGACTACGTGCCCGGCACCCCGGAAGAGCGCCTTGTCATGTACGCGGACAAGTTCCACTCCAAGTCCGCCCCTCCCGCCTTCGTCTCCCCCGAGTCCTACGCCGCCCGGGTCGCCCGCTTCGGCGACGACAAGGTCGCCCTCTTCCAGCACCTCCGCGACACCGTCGGCGACCCCGACCTGGCTCCCCTGGCCGCCCGCTACGCCCAGAACATCGTCTGACGCCGCCGTTTCCTCCCGCTCTGAAGCCCTTTGATGAGTCTTCAGTCCTTTGGATCTTCCGGATCTTCGTCGGTGGCGTTCCGCACTCTCGACCCGGGGCCTTTACAAAGTAAGTTTCTCATTCAATCCCACCAGAAGCGCCACTCATGGAGATCGACCAGTTCCCGCGCGTAGCTCCTCAGGTCGTGGTGGCGCCCCTGCCAGACGCTGTCCGGGCAGAACGCGAAGTGCTCGGCGGCGATGGGAAGGGCCTCCGTCGGCGTCGTGGGCGGCGCCGCGATGCTGAGGTACAGGTCCGCGAACCCGACGCCCACCACGATCGCGCCGAACCGGTCCTCCCAGGAGCGGACGACCGCCGCGATCTCCGCGGTGTCCTCCACATGGTTCACCGGCCCGATCCACCCCGCCGCCGCGACCGAGTCCGCGCCCCTGCCGGTGGCGACGAGGCCGAGCCGCCACTCACGGCCGAGGGTCATCAAGTGGGAGGCGTACTCCTCCGCCGCGAGGACGGGGTCCGCCCCCTTCAAGCCCGGTGCGAGCCCCGGCCATCGGCGTCCGTACGGCGCCGTCACCGCCTCGCGTTCGGACTCCGAAAGGTGGTCATCGGGATCGCCGGACGCCGTGCAACCCTCCCACGACGCCGACAGGACCCGTTCGGGGTCATAGGACGAGGGCGCGCCCATGCGATCCGGAGCCAGTTCACCGGACGCCCACGGCCGGAAATCGTCATCGCGTGCCAGCGGCTCCAGGAGCAGCGGCCACAGCCCGGTCCGGGCGTGCAGCGCCCGGACCGATGCCCACAGCCCGTCCGTCGCCCGCTCCCCCGACAGCCAGAGCACCGGGTCGCCCTCTTCGGTGGCGATGAGCCCGCCGCCGGGCAGGAGGGAGAGCAGCTCGGCGATGTCGGCCTCGGGGCCGGCCAGGGACATGAGATCGGCTTCCAGCCGGGCGTCGGAGATCATGCGAGCAAGGTAGAGCAGGGATCCGACAGAACACGAGGTCAGGGTCCCTCCCGCGTGACCCGGATTCTGTCGGACCCGCGTTCTAGGCTTGCCGCATGGACGAGACGGTGATCACACGGATCCGGGAGATCTGCCTGCGCCTGCCCGAGGCCCTGGAGAAGCCGTTCGGCGGGCACACCTCTCCCGCCTTCCGGGTGCGGAACAAACTGTTCGTCATGACGAGCGAGGACGGTCTGAGCATGACCTTCAAGGCCGGCCCAGGCGTCCAGGAGGCGCTGGTCTCCGACGCCCCTGAGCAGTTCTTCGTGCCGCCCTACGTCGGCTCGAAGGGTTGGGTGGGCGCCCGCCTGGACGTTCCCCAGGACTGGGCCGAGATCGCCGACCTCATCGAGGACTCCTACCGCCTCATCGCCCCCAGACGCCTCGGTGCGAGCATCGTCCGGCCGGCCGGGTGACGCTGCGCCCGACCCGCGCCTTCACCCGGCAAGGCGCCGGCACCCCGGCGAGGTACCCGTCCAGAACACGGGCGGAGCCCGCACCCGCGCGACGGCGGCCGTCGGACTTCGGGCCACGGCCCAGGGAAACCGCGCGAGGGGGAAAGGGTGCGCCGTCGTCGGGGAGGGCGGTGTCGATTCCGTCGGTCACGCGTCCCGGACCGGTCCGGCGCACTCCGCGGGAGACGGGAAAGGCGGAGGCGCCGCGCGGGGACGCGGCGCCTCGGGGAAGGTGGGGTCAGGCGAGGTCGGTGATGACGACGCGGGCGGTCTTGCCGTCCTTGAGGGACTCGTAGCCCTCGTCGATGTCGGCGAGGGCGATCTCGCGGGAGACGAGCTCGTCGAGGTGGAAGCGACCCTGGAGGTAGAGGGAGGCGTACAGGGGGATGTCGCGCTTGAGGTTGGAGGAGCCCATGTAGACGCCCTGCACCTTCTGGGAGGCGGTCAGGGCGGCGACGGAGTTCACCTCGATGCCCGCGTCGGCGCTGCCGACGCCGATCAGGTAGAGGCCGCCCCCGAACGCGAGCATCTCCATGGCCTGCGCGGTGACCGCCCGGATCCCGACGAAGTCGAAGACGTGGTCGGCGCCGCGGCCGGTGATCCGGCGCACCTCGGCGACCGGGTCCGTCGTGCGGGAGTTGACGAGGTGGGTCGCGCCGAACGTCTTGGCACGTTCCAGCTTGGCGTCCTCGAGGTCCACCACGATGATCGTCTCGGCCCCGGCGATCCGGGCGCCGCTGACCGCGTTCATGCCGACGCCGCCCGCGCCGATGATGACGACCGAGTCTCCGTGCCGCACCTCGGCGCTGTTGAGCACCGCGCCCGCGCCGGTGAGGACGCCGCAGCCCAGGAGGGCGGCGGGCGCCCACGGCATCGCGTCGGGGACGATGGCGAGCTGGTTCTCGTGGATGAGGGCCTGCTGGGCGAACCCGCCTAGCCCCATCCCCTGCGCGACGGGCCTGCCCCGCCAGGACAGGCGCGGGGCCTCGTCGGCGCCGCGGACGGTCCGCTCGGGACGCCGGCAGATCCAGGTCCTGCCGGACAGGCAGGCGACGCACGAGCCGCAGTACTGGATGAGGCTGCCGACGACATGGTCGCCGACCTTCACCTGGGTGACCTCCGGACCCACCTCGGCGACGACGCCCGCGACCTCGTGGCCGAGCACGATCGGGAAGTCCTGGCCGAGGAAGGTCGCGACGCTGAGGTCGGAGTGGCACAGACCCGAGGCCTTGACCTCTACGCGGACCTCGTGGCCGATCGGGGCGGCGAGGTCGACGTCCTCGATGACGAATCCCTGGCCGAGCCCCTTGGTGACCGATGCCTTCATGACGTGCTTCTTTCTTGCGATCTATGGGAGGTGCCTTCAGCTCCGGTCAGCCACGGCGGGAGCACGGCCAGGACCGTCGCGACGAACAGGCCGGGGTCGCCGGTCCCCGTCGTGCGCAGCCATGACTCCATGACCCCCGTGACGCCGTGCGCGAGGAACGCGCTGTACATCGCGACGGAGACCGCGTCCCCGGACGCGCCGGGCGGCATGCGGTCGGCGCGGCCTTCCAGCAGTGCGGTGAACGAGGCGATGGAGTGCTCGTTCAGCAGGGCGTGCAGTGCGCCGCTGGAGTGGTCGACCAGGCCCGTCGTGTAGAGCGCGGAGAACCGCACGACGTGCTCGGCGAGGCCGTGCAGACCGTGTTCGAGCGCCTCGGAGAGGGCCGTCCCCGGCGCCGCCAGGGCGAAGATCTCCGCGCGGAGGCCGTCGAGTTCGTCCCAGATGACACGGCGCAGGAGGTCGGCCGGGCTGGAGGCGTGTTTGTAGAAGGTCGAGCGGTTGATCCCGGCCTTCTTGGTGAGGTCGGAGACGGTGATCTCCTCGACCGGGGCCCTGGACGCGAGATCGAGCACCGCCGCGCGCAGTTTGGCGCGGGTCTGCACGACGCGGAGGTCCGCGGGATCGGGGCGAGTTACCTTCACCTCAAGATAGTACCTCTGACCTGGGGTAATCCACACCTGTTGCTTATCTCCCCAGCCCCGTCACACGGAAAAGGCCCGCCCCGGCGGTGCCGGAACGGGCCTTTCTGGGTCGCGCTGGGTCGTGCGGGTCAGGCCTCGGGCTCGTAGGCGAGGTTCGGGCGCAGCCAGCGCTCGGTCTCGGCGACGGTCAGGCCGGTGCGGGCCGCGTAGTCCTCGATCTGGTCGCGGCCGAGCCGTCCGACGGTGAAGTACCGCGACTCGGGGTGGGCGAAGATCAGGCCGCTGACCGCCGACGCCGGGATCATCGCGAACGACTCGGTCAGCGCGATGCCGTGCGCGTTCGCGTCCAGCAGCTCGAACAGGGTCTTCTTGCGGCTGTGGTCCGGGCAGGCCGGGTAGCCCAGCGCCGGGCGGATACCACGGAAGCGCTCGGCGTGCAGGTCCGCCAGCGCGGGGGCGGCGTCGGGCTCGAACCAGGCGCGCCGGGCCTGGAGGTGGATCAGCTCCGCGAACGCCTCGGCGAGCCGGTCGGCCAGGGCCTTCACCATGATCGCCCGGTAGTCGTCCTTGGCCTCCTCGTACTTCGCCGCGAGCTCGTCGGCGCCGTGCACCGCGACCGCGAAGCCGCCGAGGTGGTCGCCGGACGGGGCGAGGTAGTCGGCGAGACTGCGGTTCGGGCGGCCGTCGGGCTTGGCCGTCTGCTGGCGCAGCATCGGGATCGTCGCGCCGTTCTCCAGGACGAGATCGTCGCCCTCGGCGTGCGCGGGCCAGAAGCCCAGGACGCCCTCGGCGCGCAGCGACCCGTTCGCGATGATCTCGTCCAGCATCGTCTGCGCGTCGTCGTACAGCTCGCGCGCGACCGGCTGGTCGAGGATCGCCGGGTACTTGCCCTTGAGCTCCCACGCGAGGAAGAAGAACTGCCAGTCGATCATCTCGCGCAGCTCGGTCAGCGACGGGGTGACCGTGCGCAGGCCGGTGAACTCCGGGGTCGGCAGGCCCTCGAACGACGGCTTCTCGGCGTTGGCGCGGGCCTGCGCCAGGGTGAGCATCGGCTGTGCCCTGCGGTTCTCGTGCGCCTCGCGCAGCTTCTGCTGCTCGAGGCGGTTGGCGGTGTCCAGCGCCTCGGCGCGGTCGGCGTCCAGCAGGTCCGACACGACGCCGACGACCCGGGAGGCGTCCAGCACGTGCACGACCGACCCGGTGTAGGCGGGCGCGATCCGGACCGCCGTGTGCTGGCGGGACGTGGTCGCGCCGCCGATGAGCAGTGGCAGCTTCAGCCCGCGCCGGTCCATCTCGGCGGCGACCGACACCATCTCGTCCAGCGACGGGGTGATCAGGCCGGACAGGCCGATCGCGTCCGCGCCCTCGGCGACCGCGGTGTCGAGGATCGTCGCGGCCGGGACCATGACGCCGAGGTCCACGACCTCGTAGTTGTTGCAGCCGAGCACGACGCCGACGATGTTCTTGCCGATGTCGTGGACGTCGCCCTTGACCGTGGCCATGACGACCTTGCCCTGGCCGCTGCGCACCTGCTCGCGGCCTTCGGCGAGGGCCTTCTCCTTCTCGGCCTCCATGAACGGCTCGAGGTAGGCCACCGAGCGCTTCATCACCCGGGCGCTCTTGACGACCTGCGGCAGGAACATCTTGCCGGAGCCGAAGAGGTCGCCGACGACCTTCATGCCGTCCATCAGCGGGCCCTCGATGACCTCCAGGGGGCGCGGCAGGAGCTGCCTGGCCTCCTCGGTGTCCTCCTCGACGAAGTCGGTGATGCCGTGCACCAGCGCGTGGGACAGCCGCTCGGCGACGGGCAGTTCACGCCATGACAGGTCGATCTCGCGCTTGGTGCCGCTGCCCGACACCGTCTTGGCGAACTCGATGAGCCGGTCGGTGGCGTCCTCACGCCGGTCGAACAGCACGTCCTCGACGTGCTCCAGGAGATCGGCGGGGATGTCGGCGTAGACGGCGAGCTGGCCGGCGTTGACGATGCCCATGTCCAGTCCCGCGCGCACGGCGTGCAGCAGGAACGCCGAGTGCATGGCCTCGCGGACCACGTCGTTGCCGCGGAAGGAGAACGACAGGTTCGAGATGCCGCCGGAGGTCAGCGCGCCGGGGCAGCGCTGCTTGATCCGCGGCAGCGCCTCGATGAACTCCTTCGCGTAGGAGTTGTGCTCGCTCATGCCGGTGGCGACGGCGAGCACGTTCGGGTCGAAGATGATGTCCTCGGGGGCGAAGCCGACCTGCTGGGTGAGCAGGTCGTAGGCGCGGCCGCAGATCGCGACCTTGCGGTCGGCGGTCTCGGCCTGGCCCTTCTCGTCGAAGGCCATGACGACGACGCCGGCGCCGAACGCCTTGACCTTGCGCGCCTGCGCCAGGAAGGGCTCCTCGCCCTCCTTGAGGCTGATGGAGTTGACGACGCCATTGCCCTGGACGCACTTGAGCCCGGCCTCCAGCACGCTCCACCGCGAGCTGTCGATCATCACCGGGATCTTGGCGATCTCCGGCTCGGTCGCGATGAGGTTGAGGAAGGTGGTCATCGCCTCCTCGGAGTCGAGGAGGTCGGCGTCCATGTTCACGTCGAGGAGGTTCGCGCCGCCGCGGACCTGCTCGGCCGCCACGTCGGCGGCGGCCTGGAAGTCGTCGGCCTCGATGAGGCGGCGGAACCGCGCGGAACCGGTGACGTTGGTGCGCTCGCCGATCATGACGAAGCCGGTGTCCGGGCCGATCTCGAAGGTCTCCAGGCCGGAGAAGCGGCTGCGCTTCGGCGGGCTCGCGATCGGGCGGGGGGCCTTGCCCGCGACGCCCTCGGCGATCTTCGCGATGTGCGCGGGGGTGGTGCCGCAGCAGCCGCCCGCGATGTTCACCAGGCCGTCGAGCGCGAACTCCTCGAGAAGGCGGCCGGTCTGCTCGGGGGTCTGGTCGTAGCCGCCGAACGCGTTCGGCAGGCCCGCGTTGGGGTGCGAGGCGGTGTAGGTGCCGGCCATCCGGGCCAGGTCCTCCACGTGCGGGCGCATCTCCTCGGCGCCCAGCGAGCAGTTGACGCCGACGACCAGGGGGCCGGCGTGCTTGACCGAGTTCCAGAACGCCTCGACGGTCTGGCCCGACAGGGTCCGGCCGGACTTGTCGACGATGGTCACCGAGATCCACAGCGGCAGGTCCGGCGCCACCTCGGCGGCCGCGGCGATGGCCGCCTTGACGTTCAAGGTGTCGAAGATCGTCTCGATGAGCAGGAGGTCGACGCCGCCCTCGGCGAGCGCGGAGATCTGCTCGGCGTAGGACTCCTTGACCTTGTCGAAGGAGACCGCGCGGTAGGCGGGGTCGTCGACGCGCGGGGACAGCGACAGGGTGACGTTGAGGGGGCCGACGGACCCGGCGACGAACTTGCCGCCCGCCTCGTCGGCGGCCTGGCGGGCCAGCCGGGCGCCCTGCACGTTCATCTCGCGGACGTGCGCCTCGAGGCCGTAGTCGGCCTGGGCGATGCTCGTCGCGGTGAAGGTGTTGGTGGTGGTGATGTCGGCGCCGGCCGCCAGGTACTGGCGGTGGATGTCGAGGATGACGTCCGGAC
The DNA here is from genome assembly GCF_003751225.1 of Actinocorallia herbida. Taxonomy (NCBI): domain Bacteria; kingdom Bacillati; phylum Actinomycetota; class Actinomycetes; order Streptosporangiales; family Thermomonosporaceae; genus Actinocorallia; species Actinocorallia herbida. The sequence goes on along the minus strand of NZ_RJKE01000001.1, from coordinate 4,183,994 downwards.
GGGTGATGTTGAGGAGGTCCGGGTCGCCGGTGACGTCCATCGGGTGGTCGGTGAAGCGGTCGCCCCGGTAGTCCTCGGGCTTGAGGTTCGCGTTCTGGAGCATCGAGCCCCACGCACCGTCCAGGACGGCGATGCGCTCGTCCAGGATCTCCCGCAGCCGCCGCGTGCGCTCCGCGCGCGTCTCGGTCGCCGCTACCGTCATTCGGGTGTCCTCCCAGCTCGTCGGGAGGCGCCCTTGTCCGTCGGTCAGGTCGAGCGTGGCGGGCATGTGGCCCGTTGCAGCGCCTCTCGGCCCGCCCCCGATCTTACCGCGTTCACACGGGCTCGCAGTAATCGGATCGTGCAATGTGCGGCCGGTGCGCGAGGGCGGGCCGGGCCTCTCGCGGACGCCCGGCGCGCGATCGGCGATCAGCCGTGCGGGACCAGCTTGAGGGTCGACGCGCGGGCCTTGTCGCTGATGACCGAGCCGACGATCTCCTCCGGGTAGCGGCGGTACTTGAGCCGGTACTCGGCGTCGAGCTTGTCGTCGATGGCGTGGTCGGCGTGTGCGAACTCGACGTCCTTGCCCATCCCGTCGGCCTCGATGTGCCCCTCGTGACTCTCCTGGGTGCTCCGGTACCAGTTGCCGTTGGGCCCGTTCACGGCCCGGACGTAGACGTCCTCACCGTGCCGGACGACCCAGATCGTCGTGGGCTCGCGCAGGGATCCGTCGGCCAGCTGTGGCTGGAGGTGCAGTTCCTCGGCCTCCCCGATCTTGCGCAGTTCGTCCTTCGTCCACCCGGCCATGGGCACTCCCCTTTCCCTACCCGGCGCCAGACGGCACCGCTTCCTTCGGGAGGTACCCGAGATCAGACAAACCGCTGGAAATCCCCTCGTTTGATCTCGGCAAACCGCGAGACGCACCGGCCCGGCGCCTTTACGCAGTAAGGTCACCCGGGGTCACGGGGCGAGCTCCTCCTCGACGGGACCGGTCGTCCAGGCGAGGCGGTGGCGCTGTAGGTCCGACGCGCAGGCTCACGAGGTAGACGACGGGACGGCCGAGGACCGCCGGCTCGATCACGTTACCTCTCCGAAACGTCCCGGTTCGGTTTCCGCCATGGAGCCGGTGTTCTTTGTGGGCGTGGAGCAGATCACCGAAGAATCCACAGCCCCTACGACGGAGACCCGGACCCAGCCGTCGCTTCCAGGCCCGTCCGCATCCCCTGAACCCCGGCCCTGCACGTCCGACCTTAGGAGTCCGCTATGACCCGCGACCTGCGCGCCCTTCCGAAAGCGCACCTGCACATCCACTTGGAGGCGACCGTACGGCCGGGCACCTTGGCGGAGTTCGCCGCGGAGTCCGGTGTGGCCGTACCGAAGACCCTCGTGTTCGCGGACTTCACCGAGTTCATCGAGGCGTACCTCGCGCTCGCCGCGCTCATCGACTCCCCCGCGAGGCTGGCCCGGGTCGTCGCGGAGGCCGTCGGGGACGCCGCCGCCGAGGGGGCCGTGGTGATCGAGCTGGCCACGACGCCGACCTGGTACACGGACCTGTACGGGTCGGTGGAGGCGGCCGTCGAGGCGGTCTGCGGGTACGCGGCCGAGGCGGCCGGCCGGTACGGGGTGTGGACGGGGGTGATCGTCGCGATCGACCGGACGCTGGGGCCCGAGCACGCGATGACCATGGCCGGGACCGCGGTGGAGTTCGCCGGGCGCGGCGTCACCGGGCTCGGCCTGCACTCGGAGGAGCGCGGCTTCCCCGCCGCCGGCTTCGGGGCGCCGTTCGCCCTCGCCCGCGAGGCCGGGCTGCTGGCGGTGCCGCACGCGGGGGAACTGGTCGGCGCGCAGTCGGTCCGCGAGGCGCTCGACGTGCTGGGCGCCGACCGGATCCAGCACGGCGTCCGGGCGGTCGAGGACCCCGCGCTCGTCGCCGAGCTCGCCGCGCGCGGCACCTGCCTGGACGTCTGCCCCACCTCGAACGTCCTGCTCGGCGTCTTCCCGTCGCTCGCCGACCATCCGCTGCCCGCCCTGCTCGCCGCGGGCGTGGCCTGCTCGATCAACGCCGACGACCCGACCCTGTTCGGCCCCGGCCTGCTCGCCGAGTACACCACCGCGCGGACCGGGCTCGGCCTGGACGACGCCGCACTCGCCTCCTGCGCCCGGAGCTCGATCACCGCGAGCGCGGCGCCCCAGGCCGTCAAGGAGGCGGCGCTCTCCGGGATCGACGGCTGGCTCGCGGGCTGAGGCGCCGGGAAAGACGAACGAGGCGGCACGGAAGATCCGTGCCGCCTCGCCGCGGTCCCGTGGGACCGCGATCAGGCCTGGTCGGGCCTGGCGTCGGGGTGTGCGACGACGAACTGCTCGTACACCTCGTCCGCGATCTTGCCGCGGACGCTCACCTCGATGCCCTGAGCGGTCGCCCACTCGCGCACGTCGGTGTTGGTGTAGCCCTGGAGGCGCGGCGCGGTGTCGGCGGCCGACTTGCGGGACCGCCCCGCCTGCTTGACCTCGACGGCACGTTCCACGAAGGGCGCGAGGGAGGCCATCAGGTCGGTGAGCAGCTTGAAGTTGGCGTCGCCCAGATCAATGGCGTACTTCGAGCCGCCCAGCTCGAACTCTCTCCGGGTGACGTCCTCGCCGTCGTACCCGTCGATGTCGTCCACCACTATGGTCTTGGTTGCCACTGTGCTCTTTCACCCTTTCGCTCGTTTGTTCGCAACGAGCCTAAGGGACCCGGCCGCCTCCTCGCGCCGTTTCCTCCGCTCACCCCTTGCGGGCGATTCCGCCCAGCTCCCGGGACGGCCACGGCCCGTCCCCTCGGGAGAGGACCAGGTGGGGCCGGGTGTCACGCCGGTCTGACGGCGTGCGCCCTGCGGGCCTCCAGGATCGTCAAGGGGTCGGCGAGGAGGGCGGCGAAGGCGAGTTCGGCGGCTCCGGCGAGGGTGGTGTCGTCGCCGAGGGCCGCGGTGGCGAGGCGGACGCGTTCCCGGGAGACGGGCAGGACGTGCGCCTCGATCCTGGCGCGGACGCGCGGGGCGGTCCCGTCGAACAGGTCGCGGAGCATCCCGCCGAAGACGACGACCGCCGGGTTGAACAGGTTGATCAGGTTGACGACGCCGACGCCGAGCCAGTCGCCGATCCTGTCGATCGCCTCGACGGCCCGGGTGTCCCCGGCCTCGGCGAGCGCGACGACCTCGCGGATCCCGGCCCGTCCGACGAGGTCGTGGGCGCGTCCCGCGTAGTCGAGCAGGGCGCCCTCGCCGACCTCGGCCTCCAGACAGCCGTGCGACCCGCACAGGCAGGGCCGCCCGTCGAACGGGTTCACCACCATGTGGCCGACCTCGCAGCCGTAGCCGCCCGCGCCGTCCAGCAGCTTGCCGCCGACGATGATGCCGCCGCCGACCCCGACGTCGCCGTGCAGGTAGACGAGATCGTCGAGGCCGGTGCCCGCGCCCCGGACGTGCTCGGCGACCGCGCCGAGATGAGCCTCGTTCCCGACCCCGACCGGCAGGCCGAGACCGAGCCTTTCGGCGAGGTCGGGGCCGAAACGCTGGTCCGCCCAGCCGAGGAACGGGCCGTAGCGGACCGTCCCGTCGGGGCGGACCATCCCGCAGTAGGACACGCCCACCCCTGCGCACACCGTGTCCGGGCCCGCTTCGGCGACGAGGTCCCTGCCGAACTCGGCGAGGACGCCCACCACGTCGTCGAGGTCGAGGACCGCGCGGGGCCGGACCGCCTCGCGCCGGGCGAGGATCCGGCCGCCGAGCCCGACCCTTGCGGCGGTCACACCGTCGACGGCGACGTCGAAGGCCAGCGCGTGGATCCGCTCCGGCTCGGGTGCGACGACCAGGGACGGCCGTCCGGCCCGGCCCGTCTCGGCGGGTTTCTCCTCGCTGACGAGCCCCGCGCCGGCCAGATCCGCGATGAGGCTCATGATCGTGCTGCGGTTCAGGCCGAGCCGCTCGCCGAGCGACGCCCGGGTGAGCGGCCCCTCGACGTGCACGCGCCGCAGCACCTCCGAAAGGTGCCTTTGGCGCATCTCCTCCTGCGTCCGTCCGACCCTCACCCAAGTCCTCCTCACCGCCGCGATCCCGCCCAGTATCGCCCGCGGTGAGCCTCTCCCGTGCCCCCGCCCTCCGCGCGGCGGCACGGGATCAGGGCGCGGGCTCCACGGCGGGGGCCTCCGGGCGCGTCCGTCCACGGCGGCCGAGGACGGCGGCCGCGCCGAGCAGGACGAGTCCGCCGCCGAGGGCCCCGGCGGGCACGGCGAAGGCGACGGGCCGGTGCCCGACCGCGGCGATGACGGGCGGCTCCCCTGCGGGGAAGGAGGCGGGATCCAGTCCGGCCTCCGTCTCGGTCGATGTCCTTTCCGGGACCGCGCGGAGTGCGGCGGCGGGGTCGATCAGGCCGAATCCCACCGAGGGGTCGTAGCCGCCCTTCGGGTGGCGGGCGGACGCGGCGAGCGCGGCGGCGACCTCGGCGGGGCCGGCATCGGGGTGCTCGGACCTGACCAGCGCGGCTGCCGCGGCGACGAGGGAGACCGCGGGGCCTTCACCCCAGAACGTCCAGGTCCGTCCGTCCGGGCCGGTGGCCGCCCGCCGGTGGCCGGGGGCGGCGACGAGCGAGGCACTGGTCAGCGCCGAGTCCCTGTCCGGCCTGCCCTGCGCGTCCACGACGGCGACCCCGACGACGCCGGGATCTCGTGCGGGGACCACGGGCTCCCGGCGTCCCGGCAGGCTCCCGCCGCTCGGCCGCAGCCGCACGTTGGGGGCGACGACCACCGCGCCCTTCGACAGCGCGTAGGAGATCTCGCGGCCGGAGTCGATCCCTCTCCATGCGCGGCTCACCACGATCACGTCCGCGCCTTTCTCCGCGGCCCACCGGAGCCCGTCCGAAGGGGTTCCGACGCCGCCGCAGTGGGTCACGTCCAAAGGCGCACCGCCGTCACACGTGATCTGGACGGGCAGGATCTTCGCCTCGGGGGCCAGCGAGTGGATCATCGAGGCCATGAGGGTGCCGTGCACCGGGCGTCCATGGGGCTTCACGAAGCTCTTGCCTGGCAGCACGCGGTCCCCGAGCGCGGGCAGGTCGCGGGCCACCCCGGACCCCAGGACGGCGACGGTGACGCCCTTTCCCCGAGAGGATCGCCGAGCCTTCTCAAAGGACGCGCGCAGGTCGTCGTCGACCGGGGCGGCGGCCAGGACGGGCGCGGGGGCCAGGAGCGTCAGAGCGGCGACGGAGGCCGCGAGACTGATCAGCATGCGACGCGCTCCGCTTCGCACACCGACGCGGCGGGGTCGCCGAGGAACGCCGACAGGGCGGCCAGCACGGCGCTCCCGTGCCCGAACCGGGAGACCACCGCCTCCGGCGGGAGCGCGGGGCGGTCGTCCAGCCATCCGCTGGTCTGGAGCAGCAGGTACCTGCCGGTGCCTCCGGCGACGAACGCCTGGCGCGTCGCGTCGGTGAAGGGCGCGCTCGCGGTCTCGGGGAAGCCGACGGCGCGCAGGCCCTCGCGTTCGCGGCCGGACATCTCCCGGACCGCCGTCCGCCCTGCGTCGGCGTCGCGCAGCGGCACGAGGCCGACGGTGGTGACCTGGGTGCCCGTGGCATCGACGTAGGTGGCGCGCAATACCGTCCGGCAGCCGTGCGCGGCGAGGGCCCGCGCGGCGTCGGTGTCGAGGGCCTCCGCGCACGACGCGGCGGACGCGATGCCGACGCGCCGTGCGATGGGCTTCACCGACCCGTCCGCCGCGTCGCCGTAGGGCACTTCGGCCGGGAAGACCTCGCCGACGGGGCGCAGCCGCCAGCGCTCGTGGGTTTCGCGCTCGGCGGCCGCGGCCAGCTCGGCGCGGGTGGGCTCGCGGGTCAGTTCCCCGGTGAGCAGGACGCCGCCGGTCCCCAGCGCGGCCAGGCCGACGAGCGCGAGCGCCGCGGCCGGGACGTGACGGGACCTGCGACGCGCGGGGGGTGGGGCGTCGGACATGGGGCGGAATCCTAGCCGCGAACCCGCCGAATGATCTAGACGGCCGGCCTGTTCCCGATACTGCACCGACCGTGACTCTTCGGGTCAGGTGCACCGCGAAAGGCCGTCGCGCCACGGGTGGCCCGGTGAGGAGAGGGCGAGGGCGGCGGAAAGCCAGGTGCGGGCCTCGGCGTCGAGCAGGGGCGAGACCCGGGCGAAGTCGAGCGCGTCCTTCTCCCTGACGGCCTTCGCCTTGTAGTAGAGCTGCACCTCGGGCCGCAGGTAAGGGATGCCGTCCCCGGTGACCCGCCCGAGGTGGGCCAGCGGCATCCTGATCCGGGGATCACGCCGGGACACCCAGTCGGCGCCATCGGCCCCGTCGAGCATGAACTGCACGGCCCAGGGCTCGCCCGGCGCACGGCGGCACCACACGTCGTGCACACCCTCCGGCACCTGTCCGCCCTCCGGCCAGGCCCGCAGCGTTCCGGGCGGATCGGCGAGCCCGGCCTCCCACCCGCCGAGCCGACGCCGCAGCTCCGCGTGGTCCCGGTGCAGCACCAGCACGTCGAGGTCCGCGTGCGCGCGGAACGCCTCCCCGACCGCCAGCTCGATCGCGTGACCGCCCGCGATCCACCACGGGAAGCCCGCGCCGCGCAGCAGCTCGGCGGCCTCACCCGGCGTCAGCGGCGCCCACGGTCCCCGCACATCGAAAACCGCGTCCTCCCCCATGCCTCCGACTCCACCACGTCCGGACCTTCCTGTCAGCCCGTCCGCGCCACCACCGCGCACGGAAGTCTCACGCGGCCGCTCCGTCGGCCGGGACCGCGTCCGCCACCGGAGCCGGCGGCGACGGGCGGGAGGCGCGCCTGCGGAGGAGGAAGGCGGCGACGAGGACGCCCGCGCCCCGGCCGAGCAGGGCGGCCGGTGGCAGGAGCGCGGCCCGGGCGTGGCGGACCGCGGTGATCGGGACGGGCGGGGTGCCGAAGGTCGCCGTCCCGCCGGACGCCGACGGTTCGGGCAGTGCCTGGTCCGGCGCGACGGCCAGGGCGGCGGCCGGGTCGATGGGGCCATGGCCGACCGTCGTGGTGTAGCCGCCCTTCGGGTGGCGGGCCGCGTCGGTGACCGCCGCCGCCGTCCTCGGGAAGGCCGCGGCGCGCACGCCGCCCTTCCCGTCCAGCGCGTCGGCCGCCTCCCGCGCCGCGTCGGCGTCGCGCAGGGGCAGGACGCCGACGGTCGTCACCTCGGTGCCCGACGCGTCGACATAGCCGGCCCGCAGAACCGTCTCGCAGCCCCGCCCCGCGACGGCTTTGAGGGCTCCGCCATCGAGCCCTTCCTTGCAGTCCGCCTCCGGCGCGACCCCGACGCGACGCGCCGTCTGCGCACCCCCGCCCTGCGCGCCACCCCCATAGGAGACCTCGGGAGGAAACAGTTCGTCGGCGGTCCACAACCGCCGGCGCTCGTGTCGCTCCCGCTCCTTGGCACCGGCGAGTTCCGCGGCGGTCGGCTCTCGGGTCGGTTCCAGCGTGAGCAGGACGGCGCCGGTCCCGAACGGGCACGCGCCGGCCACGAGGGCGGCAAGGGCGGCGAGGCGGGACCGGCGACGGGCGGGAGGTGATGCGTCGGACATGGCGACGCATCTTAGAACGATCTTCGAGAATTCGGTGGATCTTCCCGGGTCAGACCTCGCGGTAGGGGATGCCGAGGAGGTCGGCGGCGGCGCGGTAGTCGGCGGCGCGGTGGCCGATGGACAGGGACCAGTGGTGGCCCACGCCGGTGGCGGACCAGGCGTCGACCCACTCGCCGGGGTCGCGGCCGAAGTCGACGCGGCTCGTGGTGTTGCCGATCTCCAGGAGGGGGCCGGGGACGACGGTGCCCTCTGAGGCGATGAAGGACAGGGTGCCGTCGGCGTCCTGGCCGAGACCGAGCACGGTGACGGGGCCGTGCTGGACGTCGAACTCGACGCTGACGCCCCAGCCGCGCTTGCCGTGGTAGACGCCGAGGCCGCGCAGCAGCGGGTCGCGGGCGCTGACGGCGAGGTGGGCGGGGCCGTCGTGGCCCATCTCGACCACGTTGTCGGCGAAGTTCAGCGCCTGGATCTCGGTGAACGAGCCGCCCGCGCCCACGGCCTGCGAGGCGAGCTGGGCGACCGTCGTCCGCAGCTCGTACTCGCCGGTCGCCGGGACGCCGCGCGCGGTCAGCAGGGACGCGCCGAGGATCATGCCGGCGCCGAGCCGCTCGTGCTGCTCGCCGTCGAGGCCGCGGTGGTAGTAGGCGAGGGTGTCGATCTCGAAGTCCTCGACCAGCCGGTCCAGCGCGACCGAGACCGTCGCGCCCCAGGCGAAGTCCTCCTCCACGACCGTGTCGTCGAGGGCGAAGATCTGGCGGGCGAGGTCCATCCGGGCGCGGGTCTCGGCCTCGGTCACCTGCTCGACGCGGTGCCGCAGGTCGTCGAACTCCAGCACTTCGACGTGCGAGCCGAACGTGGCGGGCAGCAGGGTCAGGTCGGTGGAGACGTCGAGCATGCCCGGGTACAGGTGGCCCATGAGGCCGTGGCGGGCGTGCCGGAGGGCCGCGCGGACGTGCGCGGCCCGGATCCACTGGCCGATCCGCGCCCAGGCCGAGTCCTGCTTCAGCCAGCCGGAGACCGAGCGGAACGGGACGCCCGCGCGGCGGAACACGTTGCCGACCTCGGGCACCGGGCACTGGCCGCAGTAGGCGAGCCACGCACCAGTGTCGAACGCGGTGTGGTCCATCTTCTCGGTCGGCTGGAGGTCGATGACGAGCACCGGGGTGTTCGCGCGCTGGGCGATCGGCAGCACCATCGACGAGGTCAGGTAGGTCGTCAGGAAGAGCACGATGAGGTCGCAGTCCGCCTTGCGGAGCTGCTCGGCCGCCGCCGCGCCCTCCTTCGCGTCGGAGATGAACCCGACGTCGGTCACCTCGGCGTCCATCTCCTGGAACCTCTCGGCGACGTACCGGGCGCTCTCCTGGAGCTGCGGGAGCAGGCCGGGGAACTGCGGCCAGTAGGTGCCGAGGCCGCCCGCGACGAGCCCGATGCGGGTCTTGCGGCGGGTGACCGGGGCGAGGAGGTCGAGGACCGGGGTACGGGCGGGGGAGGTCATCGAGACGGGTCCCTTTCGTGCGGGGCGGGCGGGCACCGGGGCAGGGGAACCGACTTTTCGGACACCGAGCTCCGGTTCGAGGGACGATAGGCGGTGTAGAACGTTTTTACAAGCCGGAGACGGGGCGGGGTCTGCGTTCTCCAGAAGGCCGATGGACCGAGGGAAGGGCATTGGAGCTGCGGATTCATCGATTTCACGGGATGTTCTCGGAGCTCGGGAAGGGCGGGGCGCAAGCCGTCACCTGACCTTGGGTGAAGGTGCCGACCCGATGTTCCATGATCCAAGACTCCCGGTGGTCCCGATGTGGCGACACCTCCCCTGCTCAGTGCGGTACTCGGACGGTCCGCCACCTGATGTAAAACGTTTTCTGCCGAGGCCGGAGGAAGCCCCGGACAGGGTCGGCGGGCCGCGTCAGGGGGCGCTGGCGCGGACGACGAGGGAGGGTGCGAAGACACGGGCCTCGTGGATGTGATCGGGACCCGCCTCGACCTCGTCGAGCAGCAGCTCGATCGCGGCGGCGCCGAGATCCTCGACGGGCTGGCGGACCGTCGTCAGGGCGGCCACTCCCGCGGCGTCCAGATCCCCGTAGCCGACGAGGCGGACGTCACCGGGGACGGCGAGGCCCCGCTCGGTCAAGGCGCGCAGCACCCCGACGGCCAGGAAGTCGTTCGTGCAGAACACGGCGTCGGGCGCCGTCTCGATCGCCAGCCCGGCCTCGTACCCGCACTCGACGGTCATCCGGGGCGTCACGACCTGCTCCAGGACCGCCCCGCGGACCCTCCGGGCCGCCTGTCTGGCCCCCTGGTGGCGGTCGGCGCACTGCCGGATCTCGCGCGGGCCGTTCACCACGAGGACCGAGCGCGCCCCGCCCTCCAGCAGATGCGCGACGGCCAGGGCGCCGCCCGCGACGTCGTCCACGGAGACCGAGCAGCCCTCGGCCGTCGGCCTGGTCCGGTCGGCCAGGACCAGCGGCACGCCCCGCCGCCGCAGCCGCTCCAGCCGTCCCGGGTCGGCGCCCAGCGGGGCCACGACGACGCCGCTGGCCCGCTGCGCGACCAGCATCGAGAAGTACTCGGCCTCCCGCTCGGGGTCGTCGCCGCTGTGGCAGAGGGACAGCGCGTAGCCCTGCCGGAAGGCCGCGTCGGACGCGCCGCGCGCGATCCGCGCGTAGAAGGAGTTGGCGATGTCGGGCAGGACGAGGCCGATCGAGCGGGCGTGCGCCGCGCGCAGCCCGGCCGCCCCCGGATGCGGGACGTAGTCGAGTTCCGCGACGATCGCGAGGACCTTCTCGACGGTCCCGGCGTTCACCCGCTCGGGCCGGTTCAGCACGTTGGAGACGGTCGAGACCGAGACGCCCGCCGCGGCGGCGACGTCCTGGATGCGCGCGGGACGGGGCATGATCGTGTTCCCCCCGTCCTCGCCGCCTCCGGGCGGAGGCCGTCGCCCGGAAATTCTAGGCGTTCACGCTCCGTCGAGCGTCAGCGAGCCGCGCAGGGCAGCCAGGGAGTTCGCCAGCGCGGCCCGGCACGCCGTGACGGCCGGGTGGCGCTCGGCGCCCTCGCGGACCGCGGTGAAGATCGTGCGGACCGGCGCGCCGGGAAGGGTGAGCAGGCAGGACGGGGCGGGGACCGACGCCCACAGCAGGTCGGGCAGGATCGAGGCGGCGTGGCCGGTCTCGACCAGCCTGGCGTGCAGCAGCATGTCCATGGACTCGAACCTGACATCCGCCTCGAACCCCGCCTTGCGGCAGACGCTCCGCGCCCAGCGGCTCGGCACCGTCCCGTCCGGCTCCATGGCCATGGGGAGGCCGGCGAGATCCGCGAGGCCCTCGACGGCGAAGGAGTCGGGGACGGCGAGGCGCAGCGGATCCCGGCCCAGCGGGCTCCAGGACAGGCCGGGCAGCCGGGGCTGCGACTCGTCGGGGTAGTCCTCGCCCACCACGAGGTCGAAGTCGCGGGCCTGGAGCGCGGGCAGCGCCTCCTCGGCGTCGATCTGGCGGACGCGCAGCCGCAGCCCCGGGTGGGCGGCGGCCAGCTCCGTCACCGCCGCCGGGATGAGCGCCAGCGCGGCGGTCTGGAAGACGGCGATCCTGAGCCGTCCGGTGATCTCCCGCAGCGAGGCGGCGAGCTCGGCCTCGGCGAGCTCCAGTTGGCCGAGCACCTTCTCGGTGTGCCGGACGAGGATCTCGGCCTGCTCGGTGAGCCGCACCCGCCGACCGGCCCGCTCCAGCAGCACGACCCCGGTCTCGGTCTCCAGCTGGGCGAGCTGCTGGGAGATCGCCGACGGGCTGTAGGACAGCGCCTCGGCGACCGCCGCGAGGGTGCCCCGCTGGCGCAGTTCCCGCAGCAGCCGGAGCCGGTGCAGATCGAGCACGGCGCCTCCTTCAATTCATCAGCACAACTTAACGATATCGCGCAGAAACCATCGCTGGACCTGAACTAATGCCGCGTCAGACGATGTTCGCAGCACCCCTCGATCAGGAAGCACCGCCGTGACCCTCTCCGCGCCCGTCCGTGTCCCGCGAGCCGGATCCGCCATCGGCGTCGCCCTCATGCTGACGTCGGCGACCTCCCTCCAGGTCGGCGCGGTCGTGTCCGCGTCGCTCTTCCCGCGCGTCGGCGCGGCCGGGACCACGGTCCTGCGGCTGACCCTCGCGTCGCTGCTGCTCCTGGCCCTCACCCGTCCCGCCGTCCTCCGCTGGGACGCCCACCGCCTGAGGTCCGTCGCGCTCCTCGGCGTGACGATGGCCGGGATGAACGGCCTGTTCTACGAGTCCATCTCCCGGATCCCCCTCGGCACGTCCGTGACGATCCAGTTCGTCGGGCCCCTCGCGCTGGCCGCCTTCCTGTCCCGCCGGGCCCGCGACCTCGTGCCCGTCGCCGCGGCGATCGCCGGAGTCGCCCTCCTCGGCCTCCAGCACCCGCCCACCGGCCCGCTCGACCCCGTCGGCGTCGCCTTCGCCGCGGCCGCCGGCGTCTTCTGGGCCCTGTACATCCTCGCCGGCTCCCGCATGGCCGCCACCGGCGCGGGCGCGGGCGGTGTGGCGGTCGCCATGGGCGTCGCCGCCCTGGTCGCCCTCCCCTTCGGCGCCGTGAGCGCGGGCCCCGCCCTCCTCTCCCCCGGGATCCTCGCCTTCGGCGTCGTCATCGCGGTCATGGCCTCCGCGATCCCCTACGCCGCCGAGATGGCCGCCCTCTCCCGCCTCCCCAAGAAGACCTTCAGCGTCCTGCTCGCCCTCGAACCCGCCGTGGCCGCCCTCGTCGGCGCCCTCTTCCTCGCCCAGCCCCTCACCCCCGCCACCTGCGCCGCCGTCCTCCTCGTCCTCCTGGCCGCGACCGCCTCCGCCGCCATGGCACGCCCCCGGAAGGCCTCCCGCGGAGACGCGCCGGAAGCGGAGCCGGTGAGCCCGCCCGTCCGGCCCGCCGCCGACCTGGTGAAGGCGGGAGCCTGACCGCCTCCCGAAGGCCCGAGGTCCGCGGAACTCCCGGAGTCCGCCGGCCTCGGCCCGTTCGCTGCCGGGTCAGGGGGTGGCGGCCTGCTTCGCGGTGGACTGGTGTCGATCTCCGATGGCATTCTTGGCTGATCCGGGCAAAGTGAAGAAGGCGAAGGCTGCGCGTGGTGGTGGGGATCGGGGTCCTCGGGCCGATGACGGCGACCGTGGGCGGGGAGCGGGTGGCGCTCGGCGGGCCGCGGCAGCGGGCGGTGCTCGCGGTGCTGGTGGCGGCCGGCGGCCGGGCGGTGTCGGAGGAGCGGATCCTCGCGGACGTGTGGGCCGACGGCGAGGCTCCGGGAAGCGGGACGCTCAAGTCGTACGTGTCGGTGCTGCGCCGGATCCTGGAACCGGGGAAGGCGCCGGGCGAGGCGCGGACGATCGTGCGGGAGGGCAACGGCTACCTACTGCGGGCGGGGTCGGCCGAGGTCGACGCCGAGGTGTTCGCGGACCTCGTCGGCAGGGGCGCGGAGCTGCTGGCCGGAGGGAACGCCGCCGAGGCGGTGCCGGTGCTCCGGAAGGCTCTCGCGCTGTGGCGGGGCGAGCCGTACGCGGAGTTCGGGGACCTGGGGTTCGCGGCGCCGGAGCGGGCGCGGCTGGAGGGGCTGCGCCTGACGGCCGCCGAATACCTGTACGAGGCGCGGCTCACCCAGGGCGGGAACGGCTCCCTCATCGGGGACCTGGAGAAGCACACCCTGGAGCAGCCGCTCAGCGAGCGCGGCTGGGAGCTGCTGGCGACCGCGCTGTACCGGGCCGGACGGCAGGGGGACGCCCTCGCGGCGCTGCGCCGGGCGCGGGCGGTGCTCGCCGAGGAGCTGGGCATCGACCCCGGTCCCGCGCTACGCCGTCTGGAGGCGTCGATCCTGGCGCAGGAGGAGCAGATCGAGGCCCTGCCCGTCGCCGCGCCGAAGCCGCGCGGCCGCAACCTGCCGCACGCGCTGTCCCGGTTCGTCGGACGGGGCGGGGAGTCCGCCCGGATCGAGGCGCTCCTGGCCGAGCACCGGCTCGTCACTCTCACGGGGCCCGGCGGCATCGGCAAGACCCGGCTCGCGCTGGAGACCGCCCGCGCCCGTACCGACGCCGACGGGCCCTGGCTCGTCGAACTCGCCGAACTGGAGGACCCGGCGCTGCTCGCGGTGACGCTCGCGGGCGTCCTCGGCGTCGCCGGGGCCACCACCGCCGACCGCCTCGGGGAGGTGCTCGGCGACCGCGAACTGCTCCTCGTCCTCGACAACTGCGAGCACCTCGTCGCCGAGGCGCGCGCCGCCGTCGGAACGCTGCTGGCGCGCGCGGGCGGTCTCCGGGTCCTCGCCACCAGCCGGGAGACGCTGAATCTTCCCGGCGAGGCGGTCTACGAGGTCAGACCGCTGCCCGCCGACGACGGCCGTGCCCTGTTCGTCGCCCGCGCCGCGGCGTCCCTGCCCGGCTGGGCGCCCGACGCCGACGAGGAACGTCTGGTCCGCGCGCTCTGCCGGGAGCTCGACGGGCTGCCGCTGGCGATCGAGCTGGCCGCCGCCCAGTGCCGGATGCTGTCGGTCCGGCAGATCGCCGAAGCGCTCGACGACAGGTTCGCGATCCTGCGCGACGGGCCGGGCCCCGACCGGCACCGCACCCTCCAGGCCACGGTCGAGTGGAGCTACGGCCTGCTCTCCCCCGCCGAGCAGACCGTGCTGCACCGGCTCGGCGTGTTCGCCTCCGCCTTCGACCTCGACGCGGCGATCGCGGTCTGCGGCAGGCAGGTGATGCCCGAGCTGAGCGGGCTCGTCCGCAAGTCGCTGGTCACCGTCGAGGCGGGCACCGCGCCGCGCCGCTACCGGCTGCTGGAGACCATCCGCGAGTTCACCGGCGGCCGGCACGACCCGGACGTCCAGGCCGCGCACCGGGTCTGGGTGCTGGCCGAGGCCGCGGCCGCGGCGCCGCAGCTGCGCGGGCACCGGTCGGCGGCGATCGTGCGGCGGCTGCACGCGCAGCAGCCCGAGCACCGGGTGGCGCTGACGTCCGCGCTGCTCGTCGGCGACGGCGACTACGCGCTCAGGCTGGCGGGCCTGCTCAGCTGGTTCTGGTACGCGCAGGGCATCGTCGCCGAGGGACTCGGCTGGATCAAGTCGGCGATCCAGCTGAGCCCGTCGGCCGGACCCGACCTGCGGGCGCCGACGCTCCTCGCCGAAGCCCGGCTGTCCTACCTCGCGGGCGACTTCGCCAACGCCCGGCGCGCCGCCGACGACGCGATCCGCGCGGGCCACGCGCTGGAGGACCCCGAGGTCATCGCCGAGGCGATGCTGCACCGCGCCCTGTTCGACGCGCTGTGCGGCGAGACCGACTTCCTCGACCTCGCCAGGGCGGGCCTCGAACTGGCCCGTGAGCAGCACGAGGACTGGCTGGTCGCCGAAGGGCTGATGATCACCGGCATGCTGCTCCGGTTCGCCGGGCTCATCACCGAGGCCCGCGCGCATCTCGCCGAGTCCGTCACGGTCGCGGACGGGTGCGGCTACGTGTTCATCCACTGCTCGTCGCTGTGGCTGCTCGCCAAGATCGACATGGATCTCGGCGCGCCGGAGAAGGCGCTGACCGGCAGCTGGGACATGCTGCTGCGGCTCGACGAGAACGGTGACGTCACCTCATGGGTGGTGGCCGTGCACACCCTCGCGGCGGCGCTCACCCTGTCCGGGCGGCCCACCGACGGCGCGACCCTGCTCGGCGCCGCCGACCACCACGGCTCCCGGGTCGGTTTCTCCCCCGCCGAGATGGACCCCCTCGACGCGCCCCGCCAGGCCGCGATCGTCCGCGAGGGCCTGCCCGCCGACGAGTTCCAGACGTGGTACGCCCGCGGCCGCTCCCTCACCCGAGCCCAGCTCCGCGCCCTCGCCGAGTCCTCGCACACCGCCCAGACGGGCTAGCGGCGCGCGGGTCGGCCGTCGGACCTGACGGTCACCGCGGCGACGCGGCCGAGACTGCGGGCGCCGCAGCGGTCGCCGGGAACGGCGAGCTGAGGGCCTTCCGCGTCCAGGGAGGCGCCGTCCCGGCTGACGGCGAGCAGCAGGGGGGCGGCGCCGAAGTCCGGGTCGAGCTCGCCCCACGACAGGACGACGCGGTGCCCGTCGACGGCCTCCAGCACCAGGCGGAAGCGGAGCCGGTTCATGCGGTCGCCGTGCGCGGGCTCGGGATCGGCGGCGGCCACGACATCGCGCAGCAGCGGCCCGGTGAAGGTGTGCCGCCGGATCCCCTTGCTCCCGCAGGAGAAGACGACCTCCGCCGTCCGCTGCGGCAGATCACGCAGGTCCGCCATCCGCAGGACGCCCGGCGCTCGCACCTCCCCGCCGATCCGCAGTCCGGGACCGTCCTCCGCACTCGCCAACGCCGTCTCCCCTCATCGCGATTTCCCTGATGACCGGCACGGCCGCCTCGCCCGGGACCGGTCCACCGAAATCCTAGGGTTCGCGGCGCCTTGCGCCGCCGGACAGGGAACCGCACCGCTCCCGGTAGCGGATGCCGGGGCGGTGCGGAGCTCTGGGCGGCCGGAAGGGTCAGGCGGACGCGGCCTGGGCCTTCAGGTCGAGGGCGATGTCGATGATCATGTCCTCCTGGCCGCCGACGAGGTTGCGGCGGCCGACCTCGACGAGGATGGTCCGGACGTCGATGCCGAATCGCGCGGAGGCGGCCTCGGCGTGGCGCAGGAAGCTGGAGTAGACGCCCGCGTAGCCGAGCGTCAGCGTCTCCCGGTCCACCTGGACGGGCCGGTCCTGGAGCGGGCGGACGAGGTCGTCCGCGGCGTCCTGGAGGGCGAACAGGTCGCAGCCGTGGTCCCAGCCCTGGAGGTCGGCGACCGCGATGAACGGCTCGATCGGGGCGTTGCCCGCGCCGGCGCCGTGCCCGGCGAGGGAGGCGTCCACCCGGGTCACGCCCTCCTCGACGGCGACGACGGAGTTCGCCACCGACAGGGACAGGTTCTGGTGGGCGTGGATGCCGATCTCCGTCTCCGGGTTCAGCACCTGCTTGTAGGCCCGGACGCGCTCGCGGACGCCGTCCATGGTCAGGCGGCCTCCCGAGTCCGTCACGTACACGCAGTGGGCGCCGTAGGACTCCATCAGCTTCGCCTGCTCGGCGAGCTTCTCGGCCGGGGCCATGTGGCTCATCATCAGGAAGCCGGAGACGTCCATGCCCAGGTCGCGGGCGGCCGCGATGTGCTGGGCGGAGATGTCGGCCTCGGTGCAGTGGGTGGCGATCCGGATCGAGCGGACGCCGAGGCTGTAGGCGTGCTTCAGCTCCTCGATCGTGCCGATGCCGGGGAGCAGCAGGGTCGTCAGCTTCGCGCGGGAGATGTTCGCCGCGGCCGCCTCGATCCACTCCCAGTCGGTGTGGGATCCGGGGCCGTAGTTCACCGAGCCGCCCGCGAGGCCGTCGCCGTGCGCGACCTCGATCGCGGCGACGCCCGCCGCGTCGAGGGCCGCGACGATCTTCGCGACGTTCTCCGGGTCGATGCGGTGGCGGACGGCGTGCATGCCGTCCCGCAGGGTGACGTCCTGGATGTACAGCTTCGGGCTCATCTTCGTGTTCTCCGTGCTCACAGTCTCCGCGCTCACTTCGACACCTCGGCGAACCGCTCGGCGGCGCGCAGCGCGGCGGAGGTCATGATGTCCAGGTTCCCGGCGTAAGCGGGGAGGTAGTGGGCCGCGCCCTCGACCTCCAGGAACACCTGGACCTTGGTGGTGACGGCCGGCGCGCCCTCCGGCAGGAGGGTGTGCACCGGCTCGTCGGCCGGGATCGGCGTGAACTGCACGTCCTGCTTGAGGCGGTAGCCCGGGACGTACTCGGCGACCTCACCGACGATCTTCTCGATCGACGCGCGGATCTCGCCCTGGTCGGCGTCGCCGATGAGCGCGAACACGGTGTCGCGCATGATCATGGGCGGCTCGGCCGGGTTGAGGACGATGATCGCCTTGCCGCGGCCCGCGCCGCCGACCTGCTCGATCGCCTTCGACGTGGTCTCGGTGAACTCGTCGATGTTCGCCCGGGTGCCGGGACCGGCGGAGCGGGACGAGATCGAGGCGACGATCTCGGCGTAGGCGACCGGCGTCACCTGGGAGATCGCGTGCACGATCGGGATGGTCGCCTGGCCGCCGCACGTCACCATGTTGACGTTGCTGGCGTCCGCCGCGAGCTGCTCCTCGAGGTTCACGACCGGGACGACGTACGGGCCGATCGCCGCGGGGGTGAGGTCCACGAGCTTCTTGCCGTAGGGCGCGAGCTTCGCCGCGTTCGCGACGTGGGCCTTCGCCGACGTGGCGTCGAAGACGATGTCGATCTCGTCGAACCCGTCCATCGCGATCAGGCCGTCGACGCCCTCGTGGGTCGTGGGGACCTTCATGCGGCGGGCGCGGGCCAGGCCGTCGGAGTCGGGGTCGATGCCGACCATCGCGCCCATCTCCAGGGTCTTCGACAGCCGGATGACCTTGATCATCAGGTCGGTTCCGATGTTGCCGGAGCCGATCACCGCCACCTTCGTCTTCTCCCCGGAGGGGCTCTTCCCGGTGGGATTCTTGACGTCGCTCATCAGGGTTTCCTCTACTTCGCGAAAACTGCGGTCACGGTGCCGAACGCGGACAGCTCGGCGCGGACCACGGTGCCGGGGGTGACGGGGACCATCGGGCCGAGGGCGCCGGACAGGATCACCTGGCCCGCGCGCAGCGGCTCGCCGAGGTCGCGGGCGGTGCGGGCGAGCCACACCAGGGCCTCCAGCGGGTCGCCGAGGCAGGCGGCGCCGTTGCCCTGAGAGACCAGGACCTCACCGTCGTACAGCTCCATGACGGTCTCGATCGGCTCGAACTCGTCAAGGGTGAGCTTCTTGTCGCCGAGGACGTAAAGCGCGCTGGAGCCGTTGTCGGCGATCGTGTCGGTGATCGTGATGTCCCAGTTCGCGACCCGGCTGGCGACGATCTCCAGGGCGCCGACCGCGTAGTCCACGGCCGGGCGGACGTCCTCGACGCCGTTGATCTCGCCGTCGAGGTCGGCCTTCAGCACGAACGCGACCTCGGCCTCGACCTTGGGCTGGAGCAGGTTCGCGGTGTCGACCTCGGTGCCGGAGACGTCCATGTCGGCGAACAGGACGCCGAAGTCGGGCTGGTCCACGCCGAGCTGCTTCTGCACGGCCGGGGAGGTCAGCCCGATCTTGCGGCCGGAGACGACCGCGCCCTGGGCCAGACGGTGCTCGGCGAGGCGCTGCTGGACGGCGTAGGCGAGGGCCAGATCGGTCGTGCCGAGCAGGTCGCGCACGGGAGCGCAAGGGGAGAGCGTCTCCTGGGCGTTCTCCAAGCGCGCGGCGGCGGCGGTCACGGCGGCCTCGCGGTCCTGGCCGGTCAAGGGTGCGTCGGTCGTCATCACGGTCCTCGGTTAGGTGGGCGTGACTCCACCTTCACCGATGGCCCCCCGGAACACGCACCCTCATGTTCCACTCAGTGGAACCCTCTTCACGTGCGACCCCGCGCCGCCTGGCGTCAGTCCGCGTGCGGGATCAGCGCGGCGCGGCGCGCGAGCGTCCCGGCGATGCCCGCGGCGGCGGCCTTCACCGACACCTGGTGGGCCTCCGGCCGGAACCGCGCGACGGGCCCGGTGACGCTGATCGCAGCGACGGGCCGGTCATAGGGGTCGAGAACGGGTGCCGCCACGCACACGATCCCGGTGGCCGACTCCTCGTACTCGAACGCCACCCGGGTCTCGGCGATCCGCTCGACCTGGCGCCGGAGCAGCCCCGGCGCGGTGATCGTCCGGGGCGTCCTGCGGACGAGTTCGCCGTCGAGGACCCCGGCGAGCACGTCGGGCGGGGAGAACGCCAGCATCGCCTTGCCGATCGCGGTGCAGTGCGCGGGCATCCGCCCGCCGATCCGGGACGGCGACGTCGCCTGCCGGTGCCCGCCCAGCTTCGACACGTAGACGACCTCGGCGCCTTCCAGCACCCCCAGGTGGACGGTCTCGTGCGTCCGCTCGTAGAGATCTTCCATGAACGGCGTGGCGACCTCGACGAGCCCCCGCTCGACCGAGGCCCGCATGCCGAGTTGGAACACCTGCCCGCTCAGCCGGTACCCCCGTCCGGCCCGCTCCAGGAGCCGCACCTCCACCATGTCGCCCACGATCCGGTGCAGGGACCCCTTGGGGATCCCGGTCCGCCGCCCCAGCTCCGCGAGGCTCACCCCGTGGTCGTCCGCCGTGAACGCGTAAAGAACCGCCGCGACCTTGCCCAGCACGGACTTGGTCCCGATCTCCGGCGCCCCCGCCACCGCACCCCGCCTCTCCCCTGCCGCCTTTCCCTCGCAGTCTATGGACGTGCCCGCCGAGCCCTTGACCTCAACGTCACTTGAGGTCGGAGGATCGTCGTGACGGCGGCGGAAAGGGGAGGCGGCATGCGGAAGATCGAGGTCAAGGAGTTCGGGGGCCCGGAGGTCCTGGAGCCGGCGGAGGGAGCCGACCTCCGGCCCGGCGCGGGTGAGGTCGTCGTGCGGGTCGAGGCGGTGGACGTCCTGTTCGTGGAGGCGGTCATCAGATACGGCCTGGCGACGGATCACTTCTCCTTCACCCCGCCCTACGTGCCGGGCGGCGGTGTCTCCGGCCGGGTGGAACGGGTGGGCGCGGACGTCGACCGCGCCTGGGAGGGGCGCCGGGTCTGCGTCCGGACGGACGGCGGCGGGTACGCCGACCAGGTCGCGGCACCCGCTCAGGATCTGATTCCGGTACCCGACGGGCTGGGGATCCGCGAAGCCGCCGCACTGCTCCACGACGGGGTGACGGCGCTGGGCGTCCTGGACGCAGCCCGGATCACGGAGGGTGAGCGGGTCTTGGTGACGGCGGCCGCGGGCGGGATGGGGATCCTCACCGTCCAGCGCGCGGTGGCCGCCGGCGCGGTGGTCGTGGGCGCCGCGCGAGGGGGGGCGAAACTGCGCCTCATCGAGTCGTTCGGGGCCTACGCCGTGGACTACTCCCCGCCGGACTGGGCCGAGCGAGCGGTGGAGGCACTCGGCGGGCGGCCCGACGTCGTGCTGGACGGGGCGGGCACCTCCGTGGGACGTGCCGCGTTCGCCGTCGTCGCCGACGGGGGGAGGTTCTCCGCGCACGGCGCGCCGAGCGGAGGGTTCGCCGAAGTGGACGCGGCCGAGGCGGCACGGCGCGGCATCACCCTGCGCGGGATCGCCGACGTGCAGTTCACCCCGGAGGAGATCCGCGCGTTGGTCCGGCGTGCCTTCGCCGAGGGCGCCGCAGGACGGCTGCGTCCGGTGATCGGACAGCTCCTCCCCCTGGAGAGGGCCGCCGACGCGCACCGCGCGCTCGAGGCGCGGGCGACCGTCGGCAAGACCCTCCTCCTGCCCTGAGGACGCGCGGCGGCTCCGGGGAAGGGGAGCCGCCGCGGAGGCCGTCAAGCGTGCGCGGACAGCGTGGGGAGGATGTCCTGGAAGGTGCGGCCCATGGCCGGCTCGCCGATGGCGTTCATCTTCCAGGCGTCGCCGTTGCGGTAGATGCGGGCCATGACCATCGCCGTGTGGGAGCCGCCCCCGGTGAGGGTGTAGCGGGCCAGCTCGGCGCCGGTCTGGTCGTCGACGAGGCGGCAGAAGGCGTTGGCGACCTCGTTGAACGTCTGGCCCTGGAAGGAGTTGACGACGAAGACCAGCGACGTCACGTGGACGGGCAGGCGGGCGAGGTCGACCTGGATGGTCTCGTCGTCGCCGTCGCCCGCGCCGGTCCGGTTGTCGCCGGTGTGCCGGATCGAGCCGTCGCGGCTGGTGAGCTGGCCGAAGTAGACGACATCGGCGATCTGGTCGCCGGCGTAGACGACGACCGTGGCGTCGAGGTCGATCTCCTGCTCGCGCGAGCCGAAGAAGCCCTTCTTCTTGATCGCGTCCCAGCCGAGGCCCATCCTGACCTTGGTGAGGCCGCCTCCGCCCGGCTTCTCCAGCGAGATCCGCTGGCCCTTGACCATCGACACGGCCATGTTGCGGCACCTTTCGTAGGGGTGGTTCTCTCGCCGCGGGCTTCCCCCGCGGCGAACCGATGAGATCTGGATCAGACGTCGAACTCGGCGGGGTCGAGGCCGAGGGCGAAGCACGCCTCCCGGACGACGGCCCGCTCGGCCGCGTCGAAGTCGCCGTCGGCGCCGCCGATGACGATGCCGATCTGGATGACGGCGCGGGCCTCGGCGGGCTTCTTGCGCGCCTTGCCGACCTCCTGGAGGACGGTCACCTTGCCGAACGCGAAGTCCGCGGCGAGCCGGGCGCAGTTGTCCTCGAACCTGCGGCGCAGGTCGTCGGCGGGGAAGTCGGAGAGCACGTCGTTGCCGGTGATGAGGGCGGCGACCCGCTGCCGCTCGGCGGGGTCGACACTGCCGTCCGCGGCGGCCACCAACGCGCACATCGCCATGCTCGCGTCGCGGAACGCACCGCTCTTCAGGTCGTTCTTCTTGGCGACGAGCTGGTCCTGCATCGTCAGGGTGGACTGCCTGATCCGGTCCCACAGCGCCATTGCCGGGTCCGCCTCTCTCGTTGGTGGACGACCTCGCGCCCAGATTACTACTACATTTGTAGTAGATACTGCCCGGGGCGGTCCGCCCCGACGGACCGTTCCATGATGAGAACGGTCCACGCGCTCAGGGTGACAACGAATCGGCGGGAGAACGGGTTTCCACGGACGCATGGCGTGAATGAGCCGGAAGTCACATGGAGATCGGGAACCCGGAACGGTCGAACCAGGAGAATCGCCGTGGCACACTGCTGCGATCGGATGTGGTGCGGGAGGTGCGCATGGGCGGCGCGAAACGGGCGCCCGGGGATCTGGAGCGGGAGATAACGGCGGCGCTGCACGCCGCCGACCGAGCGCTGACACCGCGCGAGGTCCGCTCGGCCCTCGGCGAGTCCCTGGCCTACACGACGGTGCTCACGATCCTCGTCCGGCTGGAGGGCAAGGGCGTCCTGGAACGTGAGCGGCGCGGCCGGGCCTTCGCCTACCGCCCGGTCGCCGACGATCCGGGCCTCGCCGTCCGGCGGATGCACCAACTGCTCGACGAGCGCCCCGACCGAGAGGTCGTCCTCACCCGTTTCCTCGGCTCCCTGTCGGACGACGACGAACAGCTCCTCCGCCGGATGCTCCACGACCTGGACACCGAAGACCCCGACACCTGACCCGAAATCGCCGGACGGGCCCCTCGTCCGCGGACCCCCACCGGCATCGCGGCCGCCGATGTCCGGCGCGTGACCATGACCGGCTTCCGGATCCCGCCCTCTTCGGCGGGATCCGGCCGCTCGCGCGAACCGGCCGAGCGCGCGGGCGTCGCCCGCAACCGGGCCGTCAGCCACGGCTCCCCGAACACGACACGCGCCGAGGCCGCCGAGCTCTCCGTGCTCGGCGGCCGTTACGCGGGCCCGCGACCGGCCGTGGTCGGTGCCGCCCACCCTCGGGGACCTGAAACGGTCGGCGCCCGGCCCCGTCGGGCGGCGTCAGTCCGCCCGGTCCGCCATCGCGGCGGCGAGGCTCGCCGGGCGCATGTCGGTCCAGGTCCGTTCGACGTGGTCGAGGCAGGCCTGGCGGGAGTCGGGGCCGTGTGCGGTGGTCCAGCCCGCCGGGACGTCGGCGAACACCGGCCACAGGGAGTGCTGGCCCTCGGCGTTGACCAGGACGAGGAAGGTGCCGTTCTCGTCGTCGAAGGGGTTGGTGGACATGGACGCGGCCTCCAGTTAGGTAAGGCTAAGCTAAGTCGCATCAAGCTTGGATCGATCCCGCACTTCCTGTCAAGACGGGACGTATCAAGACACGAGTCAGCCGCTGGGGAGCGTCGCCCGCGTCACCTGCGGTAAGCGAGCAGTTCGTAGAAGTCGTAGGCGCACTCGCCCGTCCATACGATCGTGCTCGCGGCGAGCAGCACCGGCATGCCCAGCAGCCAGCGGCGGCGCACCTCGGGGCCCGTCATCGCGGCCATCCGCCGCGGCACGACGCCGGAGCTCATCGCGAGCAGGCCCGGCGGCCGCGCGCTCGGCCCCGCCCCGTTCACCGCCAGGGCGGCGTGCGCGATCGCCCGCGCGACGTCGGCCCGGCTGCCGGTGACCCGCGCGGCCTCCTCGTCGGCCGCGCGTTCGACCAGGTAGGCGACCTTCTTGACCAGCGGCCACAGCAGCGGCTGGGCGTACGCGGCGAGACGGGTGAACCACACGAGCTGGTGGTGCCCGCCGTCGAGGTGGGCGCGCTCGTGCGCGAGGACCGCCGCGTACTGGCGCTCGCTCAGCGCGTCGCGCAACCCGGTGGTGACCACGACCCTGCCTTCGGCGTCGGGCCGTCCGGGCAGGGCGAAGGCGTCGACGCGGTCGTCAGGGACGACCACGACCTCGTCCCCTTCGCCTTCCCCGGCGTCCAGGTGGTCGACCTCCTCCCACGCGCCCCGCAGGGACGCCCGGTAGCGCCGCCAGCCGAGCAGGACCGCGACCACGCTGACCGCGAACCAGACCACCGAGAGACCGGTCGCCCAGGGCACGTGCGCGGTGTCGGCCTTCACGACCTCGGCCGACCAGCCGCCCCATCCCGCCACGACCGGCAGTTCCGCCAGCGCCTTCAGCGCGAACGCCACGACGTTCGTCGTGGTGCACACCGCGGCCGCGACGGCCGACCAGGCGAACACCCGCGCGGCGAACGCGGGCCGCAGCCGGTCCGCCAGGGGCCAGGTCACCAGGAGCACCAGCACCGGAGCAACCAGAACGGAGTATGCGAAATGGTCGAACATCATTACCTCTCGGGCGGGTCGCGGCCGCCAGTTTCGCACAGTTCCCGGGGCCCACTACCTACTACAGACCTGCAGTAGGTAGGCGCGCCTTCCTTCGGCCGGGCCCGTCCCGCCGCACCGGAGCGCCACGGTGCGACGACGGGGGAAGACGCATGCGTACCGCGGTATCCGGCGACGACTCGGCGGTTCCCGCGCCCCGCAGGCGCGCGACGGCGCGGGACGGCACCCCGCCGCGCACCCGCCCCGAGCTGCTGCCCTTCACCGGCTCCCTCCCCCAGGTGGCGGCCGGCGACCTCGTCCGGTGCCGCGACGGGCCGCGGCTGGAGCCGACGGATCGCGCTCGACGTCCCGTGCCACGACCAGGCCGCCGCCTACCGGACCCGCCGGCCTACGGTGCCCACCGCGAACGAGCACGACCCGCACGAGCACGGCGCCGAAGCGCCCCGCGTGAACCGGCCCGCCGAGGACGTGGCCCGCGCGGACCTGCCCGTCCCCGGCCCCATCATGGCGTCCGGGGCGGGACGCCTCAGGTACCGACCAGGCCGAGATCCGCCCGGAGCGCGTGGAAGAACTGGACGGCCCGCGGCAGCTTGTGCGGCTTGTACCCGAACCGGGCGAAGCTCGCCCGCAGCTCCTCCTCGCCCGCCCCGGCGGCCGCGAGCCCGAGCTGCTCGGCGTACACCTCGCGCGCCCACCCGGTGAGGAACTCGCGCCACCGGGCCTCCCCCCCGACGACCGCCCGCATCGACTCGCCCACCACCGCGCCGTCCGCGTCCAGCAGCCCCATCCGCTCCATCAACTCCAGCAGCTGCGGGCCGATCGACGGCGGATACTCCGCCACCGCGCTCAGATCGAACCGCGCGGGCAGCGCCCCTCGCCCCGCGAGATCCCCGAAGAACGCCACGAACGTCCGGTACGAGAACGACGGCGGCATCCACCCCTGCATCAGCGACACCTTTCTCACACTTCCCGACCCATCTCCACCATTCTGCCGGACCCCCGCGACCTCCCACCGCACCCGGAAGCGGCCGCCCCGGCACGGGAAGCCGCCCATCGGGACCTCCGGCGCACGGCTTCCGGTGGTGTGGCCGTCCGGCCGGGAGCGACGTCGGTGCGGGCCCGACCGCCTCTCCGATGGGTTCCCTCCGGCCTCTGTACCGCGCGCCCCGGCGGTCGACGAATCAGGGCTGCGTTTCTCGCAGGCCGGTGCTGTTCCGGGCGGGCGGGGTGGGTCACAGGTAGGCGTCGGAGCGGTATCCGCCGTGGTCGAGGCGGAGCGTCAGCCACTCCTCGGCCTCGCCCGGGGTGGCATCGGTGGCCTCGGCGTATATGCGGGCGCAGGTGTCGGCGACGGCGGGGGCCATACGGCGGCCGTCGCCGCAGACGTAGAAGACCGCGTCGCGCCGCAGGAGGTTCATGACGTCGGTGCGGTCCCGCCACAGCCTTTCCTGAACATAGCGGACACCGTCCTCCGGGGCCGCGGAGAAGGCGGGACGGACGTCCACGATCCCCGCCTCGGCCCAGCCGGCCAGCTCGTCACGGTAGAGGAAGTCCGCCTCCGGGCGGTCGCACCCGAAGAACAGCAGCGACGGCGCGGGCGCCACGCCCTCGTCGAGCGCGCGCAGGGCACGGTCCTGGAGGAAGCCGCGGAAGGGCGCGATCCCCGTGCCCGCGCAGGCCATCACCATCGGCGTCATCAGGGACTCCGGCGGGTGGAACGCCTTCCCCGACCCGGCCACGGACACCGCGACCCGCGTACCCGGAGCGGCGTCCCCGAGGAACGTCGACGCCGACCCCGCGAAGGCCCCTGACGGGTCGCGCACCACGGCGACCGTCAAGGACACTCGGCGCGGGTTCCAGCGCGGCGAGGACGAGATCGAGTACCTGCGCGGCACCAGCGGGGCGTGCAGTCCGAGGAACTCCGTGAAGTCCACCGCGCAGCCGGGGTGCCGCTCCAGCAGGTCGAGCACCGTGGGCCGCCGCTCCCCCGCCTCCGGTTCGCGGGCGGCCAGCGCCGCAAGGTCGTCCCTTCCCGCGTGCGCCGGAGCCGCCGCGGCGAGCCGGGTGATCCCGCCGCGGGTCGCGGGCTCCGCGAGCGCGACGTGCCCGGCGAGGAACTCCCCCGCCGTCAGGGTCTCCCGGCCGCTCAGCACGAGCCGGGTGTCCTGGGCCAGCCCGAACCTGGCGAGCACGCGGTCCACCACGGCGGCGGAGTTCGGCGGCAGGACCGCCAGGTAGTCGCCGGGAAGGTACGAGACGCCGTCGGGCAGGGCGATCTCCAGATGCCGCTTGGACCGCGCGCCGTTCGCGACGAGCTCCCGGTTCACCACGACGGTGCCCACGCCGAGCCGTGCCGCCGAGCCGAGGGCGGCCCCCGCGCACTCGATCTCCGGCGACGGGGCCGCCCCAGCCTGCGCCATGTCCCTCAGCACGTCCGCCACGGCCCCTCCCCGAGCGCAGAACCCTCACGTGTCCCCGAGTCCTCTCACCGACCATCCCCCCGCGATCCCCCACCAAACGACGCAGCCCACCGGCCTGCCCCCGGGTACGGTCTCCGGATGCCGCGCGGCGTGGCCGAGTGGCACCTGCCCTTCACCGTCGGGTGGACCGGCCCTCTTCGACGATCCTCGGGCGCGGGCGCAGCCGAGCCGCGCCGGGCCCGCAGGCGCGTCCGCGCCGGACGATCGCGCGCGACGACCAGCGACCGACCCCGCCATCCGGCGGGGAGAATCCGCCGCGCGGTCGGCGCGCCGACGGCCGAAGGGCGGCGATCATGGTGGCTCCGGTCACATCGCCCCTGGGATCCGACGATGACCACCACCGCGACCGCCTCAGGATGCGGGTAAGCCGAACACCCGGCCCGCAGGTGGGCGGACGCTCGATGCGGATGACGGGATGCCCGTGCAGGTGAGTGGGCCTCCAGGTGGGCGGAACCAGGGCACGGCGGTGCGAGTGATCGGGTCTCGGACCGGGCGGGGCCAGGAGGCGGCTGACTGGAGGGCCCCGACGACGGCGTCCGGGTCGAGCGGGGCGGGCGCGGGGACCGCGGGCAGTTCTACCGCGCGCCACCTGCCGCCGTCCCAACGGCGAACTTCTTGAAGAACCGCACAGCCCATCCCCCCGAACGCCTCAGCACCACATGATCACCAGACGCTAACGTCCGTCGAACAACGTGCACATCCCTCATGCGAGGGAGACGAAAAGGCCCGGGTTCGGAGGGTCGGTACCGAACCCGGGCCGCGGATCGCCAGGCCCGGGGGGAGGGCCTGGCGGAGGCGGGTCAGTCGTCGTCGGTGACGACGAGGCGGGCGAAGCCGGCGCCGATCGTGGCGTTGGCGGGAACCGTGGCGATGACCTGGTAGGACTGCGCCGCAGTGGCGACGGTGTCGTTGCCGACCAGCGGGATCGTGAAGGTGCCGGAGGTCCTGCCCGCCGGAATCGTCACGACCGCGGTGTTCTGGGTGATCACCGGGGCGGTGCCGGTCGCCAGGGACTGGAGGTTCACGGTGACCGGGACGCGGGTGCGCTCGGACAGGGAGACCCGCACGGTGGCGGTACCGGGCCCGTCGCCCTCGACGACGGTCGCGCCCTCGACGGAGACCTGGGGCAGCTCGTCAAGGGTGGCCCTGCCTACGCGCAGGTCGGTGAAACCGAGGTCGGCGAGGTAGACCGCGCCGGTCGCGCTCGCGCCGCCGAGGACGATCGAGCGGATGTCCTTGGTGTCGACCTTCGCGAAGCCGTCGACCGGGATCCGGACCGAGCGCAGCCAGGTCTTGCCGAGCGGCGAGGCGGTACCGGGGAAGGCGGTGAGGGAGTCGCCGACATCGGCGACGTTCACCGTGGCGGTCCTGCCCCGGCCGTCCACGACGGTCACCGAAAGGTCCAGCTCGGCGTCCGCGGCGACGGTCTCGTCACGGGCCACCCGGAAGGTCAGGTAGTCGGACCTGTCCGCCCTGCGGTCCTTCTTGGCCACCGAAGCGGTGAGCCTGCCTGTGGTGTCGGCCCACGAGAAGCGCATGACCGGGGTCGCCGCGACGTTCGGGGCGTAGGTCGCCGGGGTCCACGAGGGGGCCTGGGACGTGGTCAGGCGGGTCGCGCAGGACGGGAGTCCGGTCTGCGGGGAGCGGTCGAGCATCGAGGCGCAGATGGCGGCGGTGGCGTTGCCGGACACCTTCGCGGAGGAGGCCGCGGAGGTGAAGGCGGCCACGTCGGTGCGCTCGGAGGCCGGTGCCTGCGCGACGCCGTGGACCTCGGCGCGGCCCGCGGAGGCCGGGACCTCGTCGCTGCCGTCGAACAGCGGCAGGAACTGGTTCTCGCCGCCCTGGACAAGGCGGAAGAAGCCGGCGATGTAGGCGGTGCCGACGGCGTACTGCTCGGCGGCCGTCAGCCGGGACGCCGAGGCGTTCAGGCCACAGACCGCGTCGTTCTGGTTGCCCCAGTCGTCGTTGGCCGGGGCGGTCGCCACACCGGGCGTCCACTCGGTGTTGAAGTAGTTGTGGTTGGTGCCCATGATCATGAGCGACGACTTGAAGGCCGTGTCGTCGGCGTCCGCGTAGAGCGAGTCGTCGTAGAAGTGCTGCCCCTGCTGGTTGGAGACGTCGCCGTCGCAGTAGGGCAGGACGACGGCCATGGGCACGTCGGGCAGGGTGGCCCGCGCGAAGTCGGTCGGGGCGAGCGGCAGGACCGCCTCGATGCCGTACGGGTGCTTGCGGCCCGCGTTCATGAGGGCTGCCTTGACGACGCCCTCACCACCGCGCGAGTGGCCCATGAGGCCGATGTCGTCCATGTCCAGTCTGCCCTTGAACAGAGAGACGAGCCGGGCGTCGCCCTTCCCCCTGTTCGCCTCCGCCAGAAGGTCGAGGTGGCGCATGACGACCTCGCCGCGGGCGAGCGCGCCGCGGTCCTCGGAGTAGTTCGCGTCCTGCGCGTTGACGCCGTTGGCGGCGACGGACACGACGACGTAGCCGTGGCCGGCGAGGACGTCCGCCGGGCCGGTGTACCCGGTGTCGCTGAGGATCGGCTGGTAGCCGGTCGGGCACGGCCAGGCCGAGTTGCCGGTGCGGCGCGTGACCGGGTCGTAGCAGGCGGAGTGGCGACCGTGCAGGAAGACGACGACGGGCCGCTCGCCCTTGGCGTTCACCGGGAGGTACACCGAGGCCTTGATCTCGGCTTTACGGCCGCCGAGTCCCTCCAGCGTGATGGCCTCGTCGCCGAGGTCGTACTCGGCGTGCTGGACCGAGTAGCGGCCGGGCTCCGCGGGGTCGGCGTCGGCCTTCTCCGGCTTCTTGCCGGGCTTCGGCAACAGGCCGAAGGAGCGGGCGGAGATCGGGCTCTCGACCTCGCCGTTCCAGGCGACCTGGACGCTGCCGGGGTCGGCGGCGCGCGGGTCGGAGGTGAGCAGGGTCAGCGTCCTGCCGTCCTGCGACTCGATCGCGGGGCCGAGGGACTCGCCGTCGACGGCGAGTTCGGGTGCCGCGTCCCGGACGGGCAGGGCCTCGTCGAGACTCAGGGTGATCAGGTGGCCGCCGTCGACCTCGGCGACGGTCCAGTCGCCACCGGGGGCCGCCGACGCGGGAGCCGTCAGCAGGGTAGTGGTCAGGGCGGTCGCGGCCGATACTGCGAGGGCCGCGCGCGCCCAGGCCCGGGGGGCCTTTCGCATGCGTTCTGTTCCTTTCGAGCGCGAAACAGCTGTGACACGGGAGGTGAGCAGTGCTCATGTTTCGCGGGTTCGCGCCCGATTAGACCGATCAAGAACGTCACAACTGTTAAGTGGGATTCCACTGGTGTTAAATCACCCTTGACACAGTGATCACACTCTGTACAAATCGCGGGTTGATGTGCAGGTGAGGGGTACTTTCGAGGTGAAAGTGAGGTGCGTCATTTCTCTCTCGACCATCGACGACCTGGCCAAGGCCCTCCCTGACAGCGGCCTCATCACCGATCCCGACGTGCTCGCGGGCCTCGGCCACGACGAGGCCGAGTGGGCCCCCGTCGGGGCTCCCCTCGCGGCGCTGCGGGCGCGCTCCGCCGACGAGGTGTCCCGCGCCGTCGCGGCCTGCGCCGACCTCGGCGTGCCCGTCGTCCCGCGCGGCGCGGGCACGGGCCTGTCCGGCGGTGCGAACGCCGTGGACGGGTGCCTCGTGCTCGACCTGTCGAAGCTGAACGCCATCGTGGAGATCGACCCCGAGAACATGCTCGCGGTCGTCCAGCCCGGCGTCGTCAACGACGATCTGAAGGCCGCGGTCGCCGAGCACGGCCTGTGGTATCCGCCGGACCCGGCGAGCGCGCCCTGGTCGACGATCGGCGGCAACGTCGCCACCAACGCGGGCGGCCTGTGCTGCCTCAAGTACGGCGTCACCCGCGACTACGTGCTCGGCATGGAGGTCGTCGTCGGAGGCCCCGGCGGTGAGTACGGGACGCGGCTGCGGCTCGGTAGGCGGACCACGAAGGGCGTCGCGGGCTACGACCTCACTGGGCTGTTCGTCGGCTCCGAGGGCACACTCGGCGTCGTCACCGAGGTGACGCTCCGGCTGCGCCCTGCCCGGCGCGACGCCCCGCGCACGGTCGTCGGCTCGTTCTCCGGCCTGGTGGAGGCGGGCAGGGCGGTCGCCCTGGTGACCGCGCGCGGCCTCGTGCCGGCCGCGCTGGAACTGCTCGACCGGACGTGCCTGGAGGCGGTGGAGGACTGGAAGCACCTCGGTGTGGACCCGTCGGCCGAGGCGATGCTGCTGGCCAGCGTCGACTCCCCCGGCGCTGCAGGCGACGAGGAGGCCGAGGCGGTCGCCGCGGCGTTCCGCGACGCGGGCGCGCTGTGGGCCGAGCGGTCGAGCGACCCGGTCGAGGCTGAGGCGCTGTTCTCCGCTCGGCGCCTCGCCTACCCGGCGCTGGAGCGGCTCGGGCCCGTCCTCACCGAGGACGTGTGCGTGCCGCGGTCCGCGGTCCCGGCGATGCTGGGCAAGGTCGAGGAGATCGGCCGCCGCCACGGGGTCGGGATCGCCACCATCGCGCACGCGGGCGACGGCAACCTGCACCCGCTGCTCATCACCCCGCCCGGCGACGCGGCCGCCCGTGCCGCGGCCCAGGCGGCGTTCGACGACCTCATCGCCGCGGCCCTCGCCCTCGGCGGCACCGTCACGGGCGAGCACGGGATCGGGCTGCTCAAGCGCGCGGGCATGCAGCAGGAGATGCCGGTCGGCGTCCGCGCGATGCAGCGGGCCGTCAAGGACGCCCTCGACCCGCTCGGCCTGTTCAACCCCGGCAAGGTGATCGGCGCGGACCCGGCCTTCACCCGGCCTTAGGGCGCGGGGGTGTACCAGTGGCGGCCGGGCGTCAGCCGGGCCGCCTCCGCCGGTCCGTCGCTCCCCTTGCGGTAGGGGATCGGCGGGTCCGGGAGGTCGAGGAGGGGGCCTACGACGCGCCAGCACTCCTCGATCGCGCGCATGCTCGCGAATCGGCGGGTGTCGCCCGTCATCACGGCGGCCATGACGCGCTCGTAGGCGGTGACGTTGCTTCCGGTCAGGTGGGGGAAGTCCGCGGCGGCGGCGACCCCGTCGACCAGTTCGGCCGACGGGGCGGGCAAGGCGGGCCAGGGACCGTGCGCGGCCAGCAGCTGGACGGTGACGCCCGCGTCGGGCTCCAGGCGGAGGCGGAGCAGGTCCGGCGGCGCGTCCGCCACGGCCCGCGTGAGGCGCGAGGCGGGCACGGGACTGCGCAGCTCCACGACGATCTCGGTGGCGGTGGCCGCGAGGCCCTTGCCCGCCTGGACGCAGAAGGGAACGCCCGCCCACCTCTCGGTGTCGACGAACAGCCGCAGGGCCGCGTACGTCTCGGTGGTCGAGCCGGGCCGGACGCCTTCGGTGTCCCGGTAGCCCTCGTACTGGCCGCGTACGTAGTCCTCAGGGGTGACGGTCCGGAACGCGCGCAGGGCACGGACCCGTTCGGCGACGACGTCTTCGGCGGCGTTCGTCTCGGGCGTCTCCATGACGAACATGGCGAGCGTCTGGAGCAGGTGGTTCTGCACGACGTCGCGCAGGCATCCCGTGTCGTCGTAGAAGCCGCCCCGCCCTTCGACGTCGAGGTCCTCGATCCCGAAGACCTGGACCGAGCGCACGGCGTCGCGGTGCAGGGTCCGGTCGATGAGGGTGTTCGCGGCGCGGAAGGTGAGGAGGCTCTCGACCGCGTCCTTGCCGAGGAAGTGGTCGACGCGGCGGACCTCCTCGGCGGGGAAGCAGCGGGTCAGCCGCGCCTCCAGGGCGCGCGCCGAGGCGAGATCCCGCCCGAACGGCTTCTCCACGACGAGCCGGGCCCGCTCGTTCAGGCCCGCCGCGGCGAGGGCTTGCGCGGTCTCGGCGTACCGGTCCGGGGGGATCGCCAGATAGTGGGCCAGGAACCTGCGGTCGGCGACCTCCGCGACGATGCTCTGGAAGCTGTCCGGATCGTCGTAGTCCACGGCGGCGAGCCTGAGCAGCCCCGCGAACTCGGCGAACACCGCGTCGTCCACCGGCCCCTGGGCCTCGACCGCCTTGCGTGCGTGCTGCCGCAGGTCGTCGAGGGTCCGGCCGCCGCGCGACACCCCGACGATCCGGCCGAGCGGGAACCCGTCGCGGACCAGCCGGTACAGCGCGGGAAGGACCATCTTGGCCGCGAGGTCCCCGGTGATCCCGAACAGCACGAGCGCGTCGGCCCTCGCTCCGGCTCCGTCCATGTGGCCTCCCCCGGTCCTTGAAGGGCCCCTTACCGTCGTCGCCGGATCGGGAAACCCTTCGGGGCCGACGGGGTCAGGCCGTCGGGGAGGCGTAGACGCGGGCGCCGTCCACATAGGTGAGGGCGACGCGCGTCTCTGCGAGGGCTTCGGGAGCCGTGTAAGGGTCGCGGTCCAGGACGACGAGATCAGCCCGTTTCCCAGGCACGAGGGAGCCTGAGTCGTCGAGGTGGTTGGCGTGGGCGGAGCCCGCCGTGTAGGCCGCGAGCGCCGTCGTCAGGTCGAGCCGCTGGTCGGGGAGGAAGGCCGGGCCGTCGGCTTCGGGCAGAACCCTGTTGACGGCGACGTGCAGGGCCTCGAAGGGGTCGGGGGTGGACACGGGCCAGTCGCTGCCCATCACCAGGGTGGCGCCCGCCCGGTGGAGGTCGGCGAACGGGTACTGCCAGGACGCGCGTTCCGGGCCGAGGAACGGGATCGTCAGCTCGTCCATCTGGGGCTCATGGGCGGCCCAGTACGGCTGGAGGTTCGCCAGGGCGCCGAGGGCCCGGAACCTGGCGACGTCGGAAGGGTGCACGACCTGGAGGTGGGCGAGCTGGTGGCGGGTGTCGCGGAACCCGTTGGCGGCGCGGGCCGCCTCGATCGCGTCGAGCGCCTCCCGGACGGCCCGGTCGCCGAGCGCGTGGAAGTGGACCTGGAAGCCGTGCGCGTCCAGTGCCGTGACGTGCGAGCGCAGCGCCTCGGGGTCGACGAAGCTGAGGCCGCTGTTCCCGGTGAGGCAGCCGCACCCGTCGAGGTAGGGCGAGGTCATCGCGGCGGTGAAGTTCTCCGCGACGCCGTCCTGCATCACCTTCACGGTCGAGCAGCGCAGCCGCCCGACGGTGAGGAGCTCGCGTCTGTCCAGCAGCTCGGGGATCTGCTCGGCGCCCTTGGTCCGCGACCACCACAGCGCCCCGACGACCCGGGCCGTCAGCAGCCCGTCGCGGGCGGCGGTCAGGTAGGCGTCGGAGATGTCCGGGTAGCCGTCCGTGCCGCCGACGATGGCGTCCTGCCAGGCGGTGATGCCGAGCCCGTGCAGCATCTCCTGGGCGCGCAGGAGGCCCTCCAGCCGCTCGCGCGGGGTGTCCGGCGGCACGTGCGCCCCGACGAGTTCCACGGCGCCCTCGTGCAGGGTCCCCGACGGGTTCCCTCCGGCGTCCCGCTCGATCCTGCCGTCCGCCGGATCCGGAGTGTCCGCGGAGAGGCCGGCGAGTTCCAGCGCACGGGTGTTGGCCCACGCCCCGTGGTGGTCGCGGTTCTGGAGGAGCACCGGACGGTCGGCGACCGCCCGATCGAGCAGCGCCGCGGTGGGGGTGCCGCCCGGGAAGCTCTCCATCGACCAGCCGCCCCCGGTGATCCACGGCAGCTCGGGGCGGGCGTCGGCGTAGGCGCGGATCCGGCGCAGGTACTCGGCGACGTCCGTGGTCCCGGTGAGGTCGCAGCGCGCGAGCTCCATCCCGCCCATGACCGCGTGGACGTGCGCGTCCTGGAACCCGGGGAGCAGCGCCCGCCCGCGCAGGTCGACGACCTCGGTGCGGTCCCCGATCAGATCCTCGACCTCGTCGTGCCCGACCGCGAGGATCCGCCCGTCCCGGACGGCCAGCCGGCTCGCCCGGCTGCGCGCCGCGTCCATGGTCAGGACCGGTCCCCCGGTGAAGACCAGATCGGCGGGACGGTCGCTCATGCCTGCTCCTTCGCTGCCCGTGCGCACCTCGCGCACCGCACCAAGGATGCCCGAAACCTGCCTGTGAGTCCTACTCCTCGCCCGAGAAGCGAACTCCCGCCACTCCGGTAACCGCCGTGTTAAGGGTGATCGCGGCACGGGGTCGGCATCGCGCGCTCTCTTGACGGCCTCCCAGCGCCTGACTTACGTTCCCTTCAGCGTAACGCGGTTTCTGAGAAGGAAACGAAAATGGGCGAAGTGTTGTTCTTGAGCCGCAGGCGGCTCCTCCAGCTGGGTGGCCTCGCGGCCCTGACCGTGGCGACCGGGTGCGCCACAAGCGCGGAAGAAGGCGGCGATGCGGCCGCCACCCCGTTCGTCTTCGCCTCGACCTCCATCACCAACTCCCTCGACCCGCTGATCGCGCTGTCGAGCGTCGGCACGACGTTCACCACCCAGGTGTACGACCCGCTGGTCGGCCTCGGCGCCGAAGGCAAGGCCGAGCCCGCGCTCGCGACCGCCTGGAAGCAGGTCGACGACCTGACCGTGGAGTTCACGCTCCGCGAGGGCGTGGTGTTCCACGAGGGCGGCGCGTTCGACGCGGCGGCGGTCGTCGCCAACATCGAGCGCGTCCTGTCGGACAATCCGGCCTTCGCCGCGCGCAAGGGCGAGATGGGCTTCCTCAAGGGCGCGGAGGCGGTGGACGCCAAGACCGTCCGGATCACCACCTCCGAGCCCGACCCCGTGCTGCTCAACCGGCTGAGCCGCCTCCACATCGTCGATCCGGCGATCTTCGCCAAGGACCCGGCGAAGATCGCATCCGGCACGGGGCCGTTCAAGGTCGCCAAGTACGAGGTGAACAAGAGCATCGACCTCGAGGCGTTCCCGCGGTCCTGGCGCAAGCCCGGGGCGGTCGCCTCCGCGCGGCTCGTCGCCATCCCCGACTCCGGCACCCTGACGACGGCGCTGC
The DNA here is from genome assembly GCF_003751225.1 of Actinocorallia herbida. Classification (NCBI taxonomy): domain Bacteria; kingdom Bacillati; phylum Actinomycetota; class Actinomycetes; order Streptosporangiales; family Thermomonosporaceae; genus Actinocorallia; species Actinocorallia herbida. The sequence continues at coordinate 4,148,328 of NZ_RJKE01000001.1, read as the reverse complement.
GCTCGGGCGAGATCGACGCCGTGTTCGGGCTGCCGCCCGCGGTCGCCGCCCAACTCAAGGACTTCACCGTCCAGGCGCCTCCGGCGGGGTCGTGCGCGATCCTGTCGATGATCCCGGCGGTCGAGGAGAAGCTCGGCGACAAGAACGTCAGGATCGCCCTGAACCTCGCGATCGACAAGGACGAGTTCGTCAAGGAGGGACTGTCGGGCTTCGGCGAGGTGCCGACCGGCCAGCTCCTCCAGCCCGGCTACCCGGGCTACGACGAATCCCTGAAGGGCTACGGGTTCGACGTCGCGAAGGCCAAGGAGCTCCTGGCCGGCGCGGGAGCCGACGGACTCACGCTGAACATCGCCACGACCGCGCTGTTCAAGCAGCAGGCCGAGATCGCCGCGGGCTACCTGACGGCGGTCGGCATCAAGAGCGAGGTGATCATCCAGGACCTGGCCACCTTCATCACCTCGTTGCTCGGCAAGAGCGAGGTGCCGCTGCTGTACTGGCAGACCGACTACTTCGACCTGAAGGACATCGCCAGCGTCAGCCGGTTCGGCCCGCAGCCGAAGGGCGTGCAGAGCCACTTCGAGAACGACGACTACACGTCGCTGTTCGCGAAGTCCGGCACCGAGCTCGACCCCGACGCCCGGGCCGCGACGATCCGGGAGATGGCCGGGATCCTCAACGAGGAGGCCGGCGTGGTGTTCCTCGCCTGGCCGAAGACCGTCTACGTGCACGGCAAGGACGTCGACCTGGGGCTCACCCCGAACGGCAACGCCGACCTCGCCGACTCGAAGAAGTCCTGACCTTGGCGACCGCCTCACTCAAGCGGCCGGACGCGTCACGCGCGCGTCCGGCCGTGCCCGCCTGGCTGCCGTGGACCGTCCTGCTGTGGGCGGTCCGCCTCGCCGTCACCGTCCTCGGCATCCTCACCCTGCTGTTCGCGCTGCTGCACCTGTCGGGCGACCCTGCCGCGGTGCTCGTCGGTCCGGGCGGCAGCGCCGAGGACCTCGCGCGGGTCCGCGCCCAGCTCGGCCTGGACGACCCGTTCCTCGACCAGTACCTGGCCTTCCTCGGCGACGTCGCCCGGCTGGACTTCGGGAACGCCCGCGGCAGCGGCGAGGCGGCCCTCCCGTCCGTGCTCGCGAAGCTGCCGCTCACCCTCCAGCTCGTCGTCTCGACACTCGCCCTGTCCCTCGCCCTCGGCCTGCCGCTCGGCGTCCTCGCCGCGGCCCGCCGCGACGGCCTTCTCGGCCGGGTCGTCTCCGGCGCCGCCGCGCTCGGCCAGGCGGTCCCCAACTTCGTGCTCGGCCTCGTGCTGCTGCTGGTGTTCGCGCTCTGGCTCGGCTGGCTGCCCTCCTACGGTTCCACCACGCCCGCGCACACCGTGCTCCCGGTCGTCACGCTCACCCTCTTCACCCTCGCCCGGGTGGTGCTGCTGACCCGCGCGGGCGTCCTCGATGCGCTGTCCCAGGACTTCTGCCGCGCGGTCACGGCCAAAGGCGGCAGCCACGCGCGGGTGCTGTGGCGGCACGCGCTGCCGAACGCGTTCCCGCCGGTCCTGGCGTTCCTCATCACCGACACGGGCTACCTGCTGTCGGGCACCGTCCTGGTCGAACAGCTCTACGCCTATGACGGCATCGGACGCGGCCTCGTCGTCGCGATCGGCGAGCAGGACTATCCGACGGTCCAGGCCACCGTGTTCACCGTAGCCGTCATCGTGGTCGCCGTCAGCGCGCTGGGCGACCTCCTCGGGAGGGTCGCCGACCCGCGCGTAGGAAGGGAGTCCGCGGGATGACCCGCCTTACGACCTCCGCCCGCATCGCGCTCGCGGGGCTGATCCTCCTCGGCGCGGCCGTCGCGTTCGGGCCGCTGCTGCTGTCCGCCGACCCGCTGGAGCAGCACCTCGCCGATGGGCTCGCGCCGCCCTTCTGGATGGACGGGGCGATCTCCGGGCACCCCCTCGGCACCGACCAGCTCGGCCGCGACCTCCTCGTCCGCACCCTCGCGGGCGGCCGGACGTCCCTGCTCGTCGGATTCGTGGCCGCGACCCTCGCCTGCGCGCTCGGCGTCGTCGCCGGGCTCGTCGCCGGTTACCTCGGCGGACCGCTCGACCGGCTGATCATGGGCGTGGGCGACCTGTGGATCGCCTTCCCGTTCCTGGTCCTCGCGCTCGCCGCGATCACCGTCGTCGGGTCCTCTACGCCCGTACTGATCGTCCTTCTCACCCTCGCCGGGTGGGTGACCCCTGCACGGGTCACCCGCGCGCTGGCACGACGGTTGAAGGGCGAGGACTACGTGAGCGCGGCCGTCGGGTTCGGCGGCGGCCACCGGTACGTCCTCACCCGGCACCTGCTGCCCGCCGTCGCGGGCGCGAACGCCGTCATCTGGACGTTCATGGTCGGCGCGCTCATCCTCATCGAGGGCGGGCTGTCCTTCCTCGGCCTCGGCGTCCGGCCCCCGACGCCGTCGTGGGGCACGATCCTCAACGACGGGCGCGACCTCATGGAGACCGCCTGGTGGGTGCCGCTGTGGCCGGGCCTCGCCCTCACCCTGACGGTCCTGCTCGTCAACCTCCTCGGCGACGGCCTGCGCCGCGTCTTCGACGTCAAGGAGAGCGACCGTGCTTGAAGTAAGCGACCTCCGCGTGACGGCCGGGAAGACCGTCCTCGTCGACGGGATCTCCTTCTCCGTCGGGCACGGCGCGATGCTCGGGCTCGTCGGGGAGTCGGGATCCGGCAAGACCACCGCGGTCCTCGCCCTCGCCGGGCTCCTGCCCGACGGGGTCGAACGGGCCTCCGGAGAGATCTCCCTCGACGGGACCCCGCTCACCGACGCCAGGCTCGCGAAGGTCCGCGGCAAGGACGTCGGCCTGGTGTTCCAGGACCCGTCGTCCTCACTCGATCCCCTCATGCGGGTCGGCTCACAGGTCGCCGAGGTGTTCCGCATCCACGGCGCCTCCCGGGGCGAGGCCCGGCGGCGGGCCGTCGCGCTGCTCTCCCGGGTCGGCATCGAGCGGCCCCGCGCCCACCCGCACCAACTGTCCGGCGGGCAGCGCCAGCGCGTCGGGATCGCCGTCGCGATCGCACTCGGGCCCCGCCTCCTCATCGCCGACGAACCCACCACGGCCCTCGACGTCACGGTCCAGGCCCAGATCATGGAGCTGCTGCTGTCCGCGCAGAAGGAGACCGGCGCCGCGACCGTCCTGGTCAGCCACGACCTCGACCTCGTCGCCCGGCACGCCGACACGGTGGCCGTCATGTACGCGGGGCGGCTGGTCGAGACGGGGCCCGCCGCGAAGATCTCGGCGCGGCCCGGACACCCGTACACCAAGGCCCTGCTGGAGTCCCGGCCGAAGCTCGGCGCGGGACGCGGACCGCTTCCGGTGATCCCCGGGCAGGCGCCGCATCCCTCGGACCGACCGTCGGGGTGCGCGTTCTATCCGCGCTGCCCCATCGCGCTGGCGCGGTGCGCGAGCGAGACGCCCGCGCTGAAGAACGGCGTCGCGTGCTGGGCGGCCGCCGATGAGTGAGCCGCTGCTTTCACTGACCGACGTCCGCAAGTCCTACGGGCGGCACGAGGCCGTCGCCGGCGTCAGCCTCGACGTCGGCAGGGGCGAGACCGTCGCGGTCGTCGGCGAGTCCGGATCGGGCAAGTCCACGCTCGGGCGCTGCGCGGTACGGCTGACCCGGCCGACCTCCGGGAGCGTCAGGTTCGACGGGATCGAGCTCGCCGGGCTGTCCGGGCGGCGGCTCAGGCCGCTGCGGCCCAGGTTCCAGATGGTGTTCCAGGACCCGTCGGGGTCGCTCGATCCCCGCTGGACCATCGGACGGTCGCTGGCCGAACCGCTCGGGCTCCAGCGGCGCGACGCCGACGTGGGCGCGCTGCTCGGCGAGGTCGGGCTCGATCCGTCGTTCGCCGGGCGCAGGCCGCACGAACTGTCCGGCGGGCAGCGGCAGCGGGTCGGGATCGCCCGCGCGCTGGCGCTCTCGCCCGACCTGCTGGTCCTGGACGAGCCGGTCACCGCCCTCGACGTCTCGGTCCAGGCGCAGATCATCAACCTGCTGCTCGAGCTCCAGGAGTCGCGGGGGCTGGCGTACCTGCTCATCTCCCACGACCTCGCGGTCGTCGGCGCGCTCGCCCACCGGACCGCGGTGATGAACGCCGGGCGGGTGATCGAGGCAGGGCCCACCGGGCAGATCCTTGGCGCGCCCGAACACCCCTACACGCGGATGCTGCTGGCTTCGGCGGGCGGCGCGGAGGCCGTCTAGACTGGGCGCCCGTGACGCCCGAGACCGACCTCGCCAAGCTGCTCGCCGGCATGCGGCCCGGACTCTCCCCGGGCCGCTACGTGTTCACGAGCGTGCCCGGACCCGTCCCCGCGGGCCTCGCGCCCATCGTCACGGTCGCCGAGGACGAAGGACTGACGCTCGTGCTGCGCCAAGAGGAGGCCGACGCGGCGTGCCTCCCCTATGACTACGTCGCGGCCCGGATCACGCTGCGGGTCCACTCGGCGCTGGCCGCCGTCGGGCTGACCGCGGCGGTCTCGCGGGTCCTCGCCGAAGCCGGGCTGAGCTGCAATGTCGTCGCGGGCTTCCACCACGACCACCTGTTCGTGCCCCACGAGGCCGCCGACCGGGCCGTCGCGCTGCTGACCGCGCTGGCCGAAGGCGCCCCCTGACGCGTCAGCCCGTCCGGTGCAGGAGGCTCTCCGCCACGGAGGCGAGCTTGCCTTCGTCGAGCCGGTGCAGCGACTCCGAGACGTTCACGCCGACCCAGGTCGGCACCGCCCCGCCCGTCGCGGGCACCGTCCACGCCGCCTCCAGCGCGACGGGCGTCGGGTGGGCGGCGAGCCGCAGCGCCTCGCCGAGCCGCCGGGCGTCCGGGCCCGGCTCGCCGCGCCGCCAGAGCAGGGACGGGCCGACACTGTGCCAGGCGTTGACGACCCCCACCTCGAGCTTCTCCGGACGATCTCCGGACAGCAGCGGCGTCCCGTCAGGCAGCCTCCAGTGGGCGGGCGCGTCGCCGAGGGTGCTCCAACGGCCCCGGGCCGCGGCCTCCACGACCGCGTGCAGGAACGCGGGGTCGGCGACGCGGGCGCCGAGGAAGAGCTCGTCGGTGCAGAACACCTCGACCGCGACGTCCTCGCCCGCCGCGCCGAGCCACTCGTCGAGCTCCCGCACCGACGCCGCGTGCGGCCGGACGACGAACGGCTCCTCCCAGACGCCGCCGGAGGCGAACTGGAGGCGGGTGACGGGCAGCGCGGCCCGGGCCCGCAAGAACCCGGGCAGCCGCGCGTCGGCGGGCTCCGCCCTCTCCGCCGCGGCCCGCACGGCCTGGCGCACCGCCCGCGCGACCTGGCCCCGGTCGAGCCGGTCGACCGCCGCCGAGGTGGTGCCGCCGGGCGTCGTCACCTCGGCCAGCAGTTCGCCCGGCGCCGCTCCCTCCTCGCGCAGCAGGATGCCGGCCCCCGCGAGGGTCCGGGTGACGAGCAGACGGGCGGTGTCCCGGTCGAGGCCCTCCCCGGCCGCGGCGTCCACGAGCGCGTCGGCGACGTAGTAGAGGTAGGCGGGGCCGGATCCTGCGACCGCCGTGGCGGCGGGCTGCTCTCCCTCGGGCAGCCAGACGACGGCGCCCATCCTGCCGAACAGCGCCTCGACCCGTTGCCTGATGTCCGGCGCCGTACCGGCCGGCGCGGACAGCACGGTCATGCCCGCCCCGTAGGCGACGGGGATGTTCGTCATCGCGCGGACCACGGCGACCCCGCCGGGCAGCCCGCCGGTGAGGCGCTCCAGCGAAACGCCCGCGGCGAGCGACACGACGACCGCGCCGGGCCGCAGCGTGCCCCCGATCCGTGCCAGCACCCCGGCGACCCCGGCCGGGGGCACCGCGACAAGGATCGTCGCGGCCTCCTGGACCGCCGTCACCGGGTCGGTGCCGACCGCCACGCCCAGCCGCTCGGTCAGCCGCGCGGCGGCGTCCGCCGACCCCGACGACCCGGCGATCGCGGCGGCCGGGAGGCCCCCGCGCAGCAGCCCTCTGACGACCGCCTCACCGAGCCGTCCGACTCCGACGACCGCGACCTCGACCCCACTGCCCATAGGGCGGGTCTTGCCGCCTGGAGCCCGTCACATCCAGGATTCTCCTGATCTTTACCGGGCGCTGACCGGGCTCACCTGTCGTAGGCGAGCCGCGCCTGGCGCGGGACGGGACCGAACAGGCCCGCGTGGAAGTCCTGGAACGCCTGGGTGATCTCGGCCGGTTCGTTCATGACGAACGGGCCGCCCATCACCACGGGCTCCCGGAGCGGCGCGCCGCTGTAGACCATGATCTGGACCTCGCGGTCCCGGTCTGCGGCGGCGAGGTCGAGGACGGTGCCCGGGGCGTCGGGCACCGGGTCGGACCACGCGGTGCGGCCCTCCGCGACGGGGCTTCCCGCTATCTCGGCGTCGCCCTCGACGACGTAGGCGAACAGCCGGTGGGCGGCCGGGACGGGCAGCCCGTAGCGCGCTCCGGGATCGAGCGTGACGAGGACACCCTGGACCGGGTGGTGGTCGAGCGCGAGACCGGTGACGCCCTCCACCGTCCCGGACACGACGTCGACCACGGCGCCCGGACGGGTGAACCTCGGCCTGGCCGCGGCCAGGACGTCCCGGTACCGGGTCTCGGCCATCTTCCGGCCCGCCGGCAGGTTGAGCCAGAGCTGGAGGGTGTGCGCGTGCTCGTCGCGGTAGGCGAGTTCGCGGTGGATGATGCCGCGCCCGGCGGTCATCCACTGGACGTCGCCCGGCTCCAGCGCGCCCGCGTTGCCGAGATTGTCCCCGTGCTCCAGAACCCCGCCGAGGACCGTCGTGACGGTCTCGATCCCCCGGTGCGGATGCCATTCGAAGCCCGGGGAAGAGAACCGGTCCTCGGCGAGCAGCAGGAACGGATCGGTGCTCGCCGGGTCCGTCGGCACGATGATCAGTGCCTTGTCGTCCACCTGCGCGTCCGGGCCGAGCCTCCGCTTCGCCGTGATCCGATCCACTCCACGCGCTACGGGGGCTGCCACCGGGGTTCTCCTTCGTTCCTGGCGGACGCGCGTCCGCACGCGCCGCCCTCCCGACGCTACTCCTGCGCGCGCTCAGGTGGGAGACGGGAGAGGTTCCGCGCCCAGGGCTGCCAGAAGACCGGTCATGGTGGCGGCCTCCTGACGCTGCTCGGTGGCCATCCGGACGGCGAAGGCGCGGACGTCCGGGTCGGTCGTGAGGCCGACCACGGCGTCCGCCATGAGCAGGCCGCCCTGGTGGTGGCGGATCATGAGCTGGAGGAAGCGGGTCTCCAGGGCCGCGCCTTCCAGCTCGCCGAGGGCGTTGACCTCGTCGGTGGTGGCGAGGCCGGGCATGGTGGCGGTGCCGCCGTGGGCGTGGCCTTCGGCGTTCATCCAGGCCATCGGCCGGCCTTCACCGATGTGCGGGGCGTCCCAGAGCGCGAGGAAGCCCTCCAGCCGGCCGATCTCGCGAAGCTGGGCGAGCTGCATGCCCGTCGCGAGCTGGGACACCGCGTCCCCCGCGCCGCCGCCGAGCGCCGCCTGGGCGAGCGTCACCGCCTGCCCGTGGTGGACGATCATGTCCTGGGCGAACCCGATCTCGACCTTCCCCGCCGGGCGGACCCGGTCGCCACCGCCCGTTCCGGTGACGAGGAGGGCGGCGACCGCGCCGAGCGCGAAGAGGGCTACGGCGACGAAGGCCCGCCCGGCGAGCGCCCGTGTCACAGCGGGTACACGCCGTTGCGGAAGCGCAGCAGGAGCGCGCCGTTGTCGTCGCACGCGACGTACAGCCGGCTTCCGGCGAAGCGCGGCGGGGACATGCACCAGTCGGCCGTCATGTCGGTCTCGCCGGTGTACAGGGGCTCGTCGTCCGGCCTGAGGTTCAGCAGATCGGAGAAGTAGCCGCCGAACGGGACGAACGCGTGCGCGGAGTTGGTGAGCTTCGCGCGCCTGCCGACCTGCGCGGGAGGGTTGAAGTAGGCGATCTCGCTCGGGCGCTCGAGGTCGCGGATGTCGAAGACGCGGATGCCCGACTGGGCCCAGCCGCACGCCAGCGCCGTCGGGTTCACGGTCCGGTCCATCGTGCAGTAGTGGGAGTCGTAGCCGAAGATGCCGTTCTTGGCGAGGTCGGCCTTGCGGGCGTTGGTGTGCTCCGGCCGGTTGATCTCCAGCTTGATCTTGCGCACGAGCTTCGGCCTGCGCTCGTTCGTGAGGTCGAAGAACCTGACGCCGCCCGAACCCAGCTCGTCGACGGCGATCATGTAGGTGCGGCCGTTCTGAGTGAACGGGTGGGCGTACTGGCTGACGATGCCGTCGTCCCACGACACCTTGGAGACGAGCCGCAGCCTGGCGTCGGGCTTGCGCCGCTGGATCTCGCTGGAGTCGAAGACGCTGATCCCGGCGGGGATGCCGGAGTTGGCGATGAACAGGCGGTTGCCGTCCGGGCTGACATGGACGCCGTGGGAGAGGGTGTCGGTGAGGCCGTTGAAGACGACCTTGGGCTTGCGCGGGTTCGTCATGTCGAGGGCCGCGACGACACCGCCGACCAGGCCGGTCGTCCAGTAGGTGCGGCCGTCGGGCGACCAGGCGGCCTCGTGGCCGGGGAACGCGCCGGGCATCGTGAGCTGGGTGCCCTTGATCCCGTTCAGCAGCCGCGGGTGGGCGCAGTCGGTCTTCACGTCGTAGACCGAGACGAAGAAGCCGCCGACGGCCGCGCCCACGGACACCGCGGCGAGCAGTCCGCGGCCCTCGTGGACGCGCAGGGTCTCCCAGGTGCCGCCGAGGGTCGCGGGACTCACCAGTGACGTCGTCAGCTTCGGCTTCTTCGGGTTCTTGAAGTCGATGACGTTCACGCCGCGCTTCTTGGCGGTGACCGCGCTCGGCAGGATGGTCCCGAGATACTGGCAGGTCCCGTAGGCCGCGCCCACGGTGGCCTGCCCTTGGCTCTGGTAGCGGCTGACGAGTTCGAGGTTGCACTCGTAGCCGCGCTTGCTGCGGCCGCTCTTGCGGTCTTTCAGCGGGACCTGGCCTTGCAGGCCGGTCTCCGGCCGCGAACCCGGGCCGCACTCGGCGCGCGGCACCTTCGCGCTCACCGCGGCGCCCGCCACCGCGGGCGACCCTCCGGCCGCGCCCAGCCCGACCGCCAGGATCAGGCCCGCGAGGCCCGCTCCGGCCCGCCGCCACCGTCCGGGACCGTCCTCGCCCGACACCGTCCGTCGCGCCACAGGTCTCACCAGCCCTCCGCCTCGGCATGTTTCCAGTGAGTAACTTAAGTGAGCCCTTACACACCGGATAGAGTCAGATTCGCGAAAAGCGAGAACGGCGTTTCGTTGCAAAATGCGTAGACGGGTAAAAACCGACACACCCGCCGCGGCCGCCCCAGGGCCGGGACGGACGCGGCGACCGACCGTCAGGAGTCGGTGTAGGTCGCCGGACGGCGCTCCAGGAACGCGCTGATCTGCTCGGTCTGGTCGCGCGTGTAGGAGGTGAGGATCTGGGTCCGGTTCTCCAGGTCGATGCCCGCCTGGAGGCTGCCGACCTCGAGCTGGCTCCAGGCCACCTCCTTGGTCATCCACACGCCCATCGGGCTGTTCGCGACGATCTGCGCGGCGATCTCCAGCGCGGCCTCGAGGACCTTGCCGTCGTCGACGACCCGGCTGACCAGGCCGATGCGCAGCGCCTCCTCGGCCTCCACGAAGCGGCCGGTCAGCAGCAGCTCGTGCGAGATGCCCGCGCCGACGAGCCGGGGCAGCAGCCAGCTCACGCCGATGTCGCAGCCGGACAGGCCGATCCGGACGAACGCCGCGTTGAACCTGGCCGACGCGGCGCCGACCCGGACATCGCTGGCCAGCGCGAGGGCGAAACCGCCGCCCGACGCGGGTCCGTTCACCGCGGAGACGACGGGCTGGCGCAGGTTGCGCAGCTTGGGCACCAGCGCGGCGATCGCCTGCTGGACGTGCAGCCCGGCCTGCGGGCTCGACAGCCGCGGCGCCTGCCCCGTCTCGGGTTCGTTCCGGTCGCGGCGCGGCGGGTCGTGCAGGTCGAGCCCGGCGCAGAACGCCCGGCCCGCGCCGGTCAGCACCACGACGCGGCACGAGTCGTCGAGCGCGATCTCGTCCAGCGCGTGGTGCAGGTCCTTGATCATCTCGCCGGACATGGCATTGAGCCGGTCCGGCCGGTCGAGGGTGAGCAGCCGCACGCCGGGCGCGGGCTCCTCCGACCGGACGGTCCGGCCTGAGGCGGGGGTGTCACGCAGGTAAGCGTCGCCATTGATGAGCATGGTGTTCCTTCCTCTTTCAGCGCGTCACGAGGCCGCCGTCGACGTGCAGCACCTGTCCGGTCATGAAACTCGCCGCGTCCGAGGCCAGGAAGAGGGCGGGGCCGACCATCTCGTCGGGGTCGGCCATCCGCTTCTGAAGGGCCGACTGCTCCATCGCCTTCTGGAACTCGGGCGGGTTGTTGCGGACCATGTCGGTGTCCACGGTGCCGGGCGCGAGGGCGTTCACGCGGATGCCGCGCGGAGCGAACTCCGCGGCCATCGCTCGCGTGTAAGACACCATCGCTGCCTTGGCGGCGGCGTACATCGAGACGTAAGGGGAGAAAAGGAAGGCGCCGGCGGAGACGACGTTGACGACCGAGGCCGTCGGGCTGGCCGTCAGTGCCTCCAGCGCACGCTGGACGAGGAAGACGGGCCCGCGCACGTTGACGTCCTGGGATTTGGCGAACGCCTCGGGGGTGAGGGAGCCGAGCGGCAGGGCCAGCGGGTTCGCGGCGTTGTTCACCAGGATGTCGAGGCCGCCGAAGGCGTCGAGGGTCCGGGTGACGAGCGCGTCCAGGTCGTCGAGGTCGCCGAGGTGGGCGGGGACGCCCAGGGCGTCGGCGCCCAGCGCCTTCAGGTGGGCCTCGGCGGCGGCGCAGGCCTCGAGCTTGCGGCTCGCGACGACCACCCGCGCGCCCGCGGCGGCGAACCCCTCGGCGATGGCGAGGCCGATGCCCCGGGTGCCGCCGGTGACGAGCGCGGTCCGGCCGGTGAGGTCGAAGAGCGACCGCAGCTTCTCAGCGTCCATGACGACCGCCGTTCGTGGCCTGCGGGACGCGCCGGGCGTGGTGCGGCATGATCCTCCTCGCGCGGCCCGGCGACGGGGGGTGGGTCCGGTGCCGCACTGCCGGAAACCCTCTCGAAAATGGCAAGATCTGTCAATATATATAATATTTAACTTTCCCGGCCTATGGTCAGCGCAGGACGCCGGCCTCCGCCAGCCTGGCGATCTCGGCGTCGTCGTAGCCGAGTCCCCGCAGTACCTCGGTGGTGTCCGCCCCGCGCGGTCGCGGAGCGCGCGGGGCGCGGGTGCGCGACCTGCCGAAGGCCACGGGGACGCCTACACCCCGGTAGTCCTCGTTCTCGACGTACAGCCCCCGGTGGCGCACCTGCGGGTCGGTGAGCGCGGTCCCGACGTCGTTGACCGGCCCTGCCGGAACGCCCGCCGCGATCAGACGACGGGTGAGCTCGGCGCCGTCCCAGCCGTCGATGAGCCCGGCCAGCAGGGCGGCGAGCTCGTCGATATGCGCGATACGGCCCGGATTGTCGGCGAACCTCGGGTCCGCGGCGAGGTCGGGCCTGCCCAGGACGCCGACGAGCGCGGCGAACTGGCGGTCATTGGCGGCGCTGACGAAGAAGTCGCCCGACCTGGTCGCGAAGACCTGGTAGGGCGCGAGGACGGGGTGCGCTCCCCCGGTGCGGCGCGGGGTGCGGCCGTCAGCGGTCCAGCTCGCCGCGTGCGGGTGCAGCAGCGAGACGACCGCGTCGAGGAGGGCTGCGTCCACGAGCTGGCCCCGGCCGCTCGCCGTGCGCTCGTGCAGGGCGAGGAGGATGCCGCTGAACGCCAGATGCGCGGTCATCACGTCCACCACGGGGACGCCGACCCGCAGCGGCTCCCGGTCAGGGTAACCGTTGACGCTCATGAGGCCGCCGTAGGCTTGGAGGACGGCGTCATAGCCGGGCAGGCCGCCCATCGGACCGTCGGAGCCGAAGCCGCTGATCCGGCAGTAGACGAGCCGGGGATGCCGCGCGGCGAGGACGTCCTCGTATCCAAGGCCCCACCGGGCCATGGTGCCCGGCTTGAAGTTCTCCACGACCACGTCGGCCTCGCCGACGAGCCGGGTAAGGACCCGCCTTCCGGCGTCGGAGGCGAGGTCCAGGGCGATGTTGCGCTTGTTGCGGTTGAGTCCGTAGAAGTACGCGCTGGTCCCGTCCGCATGGAAGGGCGGGCCCCAGCTACGGGTCTCGTCCCCGGCCGGACCTTCCACCTTCAAGACCGACGCGCCGTGGTCGCTCAGCATCTGGGCGCAGTACGGACCGGCCAGGACGCGGCTCAGGTCGAGGACCCGGAGCCCGGACAGGATTCCGGCCGGCTCTTCCTCGACGCCCCAGACGTCGTCTCCGGCCTCGGCCATGCCCGCCCCCTCTCCGCGTGCGCGGAACGTGCCAAACGGCAGGAACCTACCAGGGCTCTCCTGCGCCCTCCGCAGGCAGCCCGCCCTGGAGCCCCCGTCCAGGCGAGACCGTTACCCGCGTATACCTCGCGCCTGTACGTCACGGGGTAGCACTCCTCCGGGGGACGGCACAGGGTCTGCCACAGGAAACCGGTGAGGGGTCTGGACATGGAATACACCCGCCTGGGGACGTCGGGACTGCGGGTGAGCCGCATCGCGCTCGGCTGCATGAGCTTCGGCACCCCGTCGGAGCAGATGCCGTGGACGCTGGACGACGCCGCGTCCGGACCGCTGTTCAAGCAGGCGCTCGACCTCGGCATCACCTTCTGGGACACCGCCAACATCTACGGCCACGGCTCCTCCGAGGAGATCGTCGGCCGTGCCCTGCGGCGCTACACGCGACGCGAGGACATCGTGCTGGCCACCAAGGTCAACTTCCCGATGGGCGACGGGCCCGGCGGCGCCGGGCTGTCGCGTCGGGCGATCATGGAGCAGGTCGACGCGTCGCTCCGGCGGCTCGACACCGACTTCATCGATCTTTACCAGATCCACCGGTTCGACCCGGAGGTCCCGGTCGAGGAGACGATGGAGGCGCTGCACGACGTCGTCAAGGCGGGCAAGGCCAGGTACCTCGGAGCGTCCTCGATGTGGGCGTGGCGGTTCGCCAAGATGCAGGAGGCCGCCGACGCGCACGGCCTGACCCGGTTCGTCTCGATGCAGGACCAGTACAGCCTGATCATGCGCGAGGAGGAGCGGGAGATGTTCGGGCTGCTCGCCGACCAGGGCGTCGGGAGCATCCCGTGGAGCCCGCTCGCGGCAGGACTCGTCGCGCGGCCGTGGGGCGAGCGGTCGACGAGCCGCGGCGGCAGCAACCCGACCCACGACCCGGCCGGACGGCCACTGTTCCTGGAGTCGGACAAGGCGATCGTGGACGCCGTCGAGCGGATCGCCGGCGCGCGCGGGGTGTCCATGGCGCAGGTGGCGACGGCGTGGGTGCTGCGCAACCCCGTCGTCACCGCCCCGATCGTCGGCGCGACCAAGCCGCACCACCTCGCCGACGCCGCCGCGGCGCTCGATCTCCGGCTCACCCTCGAGGAGATCACCGCGCTAGAAGGGCCCTACACGCCTCGGGAACCGACCTACTTCTGAGCGCGCTTATCGCGGCCGCCTTCCGTCCCCGTCCTGGGCGTGGAGGGCGGCCTTTTGTTGTTCGGTTTGGGACCGGTCCCAGCCGGACGCGGCGTCCGCTGGGAGGTCTCACTGTCTGAGATCAAGCGCTTTGCGCATACCGTCCGACGTGCGAAGATCTCCGCGTGCCCAGCCGGAGCCGAGGGACGCCCACCCGGGGCGCCGCCCCTGCCGGGCCCTCCCGGCGCGGCACGGCGCCGCCGCGACGCGCGTCCGGCGGCGGCGGGCGCACGGGGGTCGGCCGGAGCACGGACGGTCGACGCGGATCTTTCATTTGAGGGGAAGTGCTCTGATGCGGGCTACCTTGATTTATGGTGCGGGCGACATCCGGGTGGAGGAGGTGCCCGACGCCGCGATCCGCCAGCCGACCGACGCCGTCGTGCGGGTGCTGCGCTCCTGCGTCTGCGGCAGCGACCTCTGGCCGTACGCCTCGCAGCCCGCGGCCGAGCGGGGCCGACGCATCGGCCACGAGTTCCTGGGCGTCGTGGAGGACATCGGCGCCGACGTCGGCGGGCTCGCCCGCGGCGACCTCGTGGTGGCGCCGTTCATGTTCTCCGACAACTCCTGCGAGTTCTGCCGCGAGGGCCTCCAGACGTCCTGCCGGCACGGCGGCATGTGGGGCGTCGGCGACGTCGACGGCGGCCAGGGCGAGGCCGTCCGGGTCCCGCAGGCGCAGGGCACTCTGGTGAAACTGCCGGTCGCCGAGGACTCCGCGCTGCTGCCGTCGCTGCTGACGCTCTCCGACGTCTTCCCCACCGGCCACCACTGCGCGGTGAAGGCCGGGGTCGGGCCGCGCACGACGGTCACCGTCATCGGCGACGGCGCGGTGGGCCTGTCCGCGGTGCTGGCCGCCAAGCGGCTCGGGGCCGAGCGGATCATCCTCCTGGGCCGCCACAAGGACCGCACCGACCTCGGAGTCGAGTTCGGCGCGACCGACGTCGTCGCCGAGCGCGGCGAGGAGGGCGTGGCCAAGGTCCGCGAGCTCACCGGCGGCAAGGGCACCCACACCGTCCTGGAGTGCGTCGGCCTTGAGGACGCCGTCAACACCGCGCTGCGCGTCGTCCGCGCGGGCGGCGTGGTGAGCCGGGTAGGCGCCCCGCAGTACGGCCGGGTGGCGCTGGGCACCGCCTCCTTCCTCAAGAACATCACCTTCACCGGCGGCGTCGCCCCCGCACGCGCCTACATCGAGGAACTCCTGCCCGACGTCCTGGAAGGCCGCGTCCAGCCCGGCCGCGTCTTCGACCGCACCGTCGCCCTGGCCGACACCGCCGCCGGATACTCCGCCATGGCCGACCGCAGTGCCCTCAAGGTCCTCATCCGCCCTTGACCCGCTCCCCCGGGCGCCCACGTACCGGCGATGTGGGCGCCCGTCCTGCCTCACCGACCCCGGCGGCCTTCGCGAAGGCTGATGCCGCCGCGCCGCCCATCCGGTCAGAGGACCGGGGGGCGGGCGGCGTGGTGGAGGCGGGTGGCGGCGGCGCGGCGGGCGCGGTCCAGGGGCACGCGGGAGCCGTGGAGGGCGGAGTCGCCCACGGCCTGCCAGATGAAGGCGCTGAGCTCGAAGGCGAGCTGGTCGGGGTCGGCGTCGTCGGGGAGTTCGCCCGTGCGGACCGCGGCGCGGAGGGTGTCGGCGAGGTGGGCGCGCCAGTCGGACAGGTCCTTGGCGACCGCGTCGTGGACGCGGCCGGGGCGTGAGTCGAACTCGGCGGTGACGGAGTAGACGATGCAGCCGCCGGGGAACACGCCCTCGGCGACGTAGTCGAGCCAGTTGTCGATCAGCGCTTCCGCACGGGCGAGGCCGTCGGCGACCTGCTGGGCGGGCAGCACGACCCGCTCGGTGAAGACGCGGCGGGCCGCGCGGAGCGTCGCGAGCTGCAACTCCTCCTTGGAGCCGAAGTGCGCGAAGATCCCGCTCTTGGACAGCGCGAGATCCGCGGCGAGCCGCCCGATCGAAAGTCCTTCGAGCCCCTCGCTCGACGCGATCGCCATGGCCCGTTCCAAAATCAGGCGCCGGGTCTGCTCACCGCGCACCACCCTCCCGTCGGTCTTGCCTCCGGTGCCGCCGTCCGTCTTGTGCGCCACGCCGCCTCTACCGCCCGCAGTCCCGTTCATACCCAAACAATACGACCATTCGTTCTACTAGTCACTTGACAGCGCGGGCCGGTTCAAGAAATCGTACGATCGTTCGTGCTTATCAGCACGACCGTTCGCTCTTCTGTTCCATCCGGCACGATCCTCAGCTCAGCACGACCGTTCGTCCTTCGTGGCACGAACGGTCGTTCATCCCCTGGAGACGCGTTTGTCCTCACGCAGCCTCGCTCTCGCGGCGGGCGCCGCCTTCCTGTCGATGCTCGACACGAGCATCGCCAACCTCGCGTTCCCCGACCTCGGACGCGACTTCGGCACCCCCGTGCACGGGCTCACCTGGATCGTCACCCTCTACACCGTCCTGTTCGCCGCGGTCCTCGCGCCGTCGGGCAGGCTCGCGGACCTCGCCGGGCCGCGCCGCATGTACCTCCTCGGCACAGGCCTCTTCGCGGTCGCGTCGCTGGCCTGCGCGCTGGCACCCGACCTGCCTTCGCTCCTGACCGCCCGCGCCTTCCAGGGGGCGGGCGCGGGCGCGATGATCCCCGCGTCCCTCGCCGTCCTGCTGCACGGCACCCCCGCCGAGGGACGGGCCCGCGCGATCGGCCTGTGGAGCGCCGTGGGCGCGCTCGCCGCGGCCGTCGGCCCGTCCGTCGGCGGGCTCCTGGTCGACACCTTCAGCTGGCACTCCCTGTTCCTCGTGAACGTCCCCGTGGCGCTCGCGCTGGTGTTCGGGGCACGGCGGCTCCCGCCCGGCGGCACCGGTGGCCGCCTGCCCGATCTCCTCGGCACCCTCCTGCTCGCGGCCGGCCTCGGCCTCCTTGCCCTGGGCGTCTCCCAGGGCTCGGAGTGGGGTTGGACCGACCCGCGCACCCTCGGCGTCCTGGTCTCCGGAGCCGCCGCGACGGCGGGCACGCTGCTCCGCTCGGCCCGCCACCCGGTGCCCGCGCTCGACGTGTCGCTGTGGCGCGTCCCCGCGTTCACCACGGCGAGCGTCGTGTCGTTCCTCTACGGCGCCGCCTTCTACCCGTGGATGCTCGTCGGCGTCCTCGTCCTCACCCGCCTGTGGGGCTACGACGCGCTCACCGCGGGCCTCGCCATGACGCCGGGCGCCATCACCGCGGCGGCCGGGGCGATCGCGCTCAGCAGGCTGGCGAGCCCGCGCACGGCGATCGTCCTCGGCGGCGTGCTGATGACGATGTCCGCGGGGTGGTTCTGGCTCGCGCTCGACCCGGAACCCGACTTCCTCGCCTTCTGGCTGCCCTGCGGCCTGCTCGTCGGCCTCGGCATGGGCGCCCTCGCGACGGGCATCTCAGGCGCTTCGGCGCTGTCGGCCGGGCCCGCGCGCTTCGCCGCCGCCACCGGGCTCACCACGACCGCGCGCCAGTTCGGCGGGGCGCTGGGCGTCGCCGTCCTCGCCGCGCTGCTGGCGGCCGACGATCTCGGCCTCGACGCGTTCCTGTCGGTCTACCTGTTCTGCGGCGTCACCGCGGTCCTCGCGGGCGCCGTGGGCCTCGCCCTGCCCGCCCGTCCCCAGCCCGTCCCCACCAGTGAAGGAGCCCCCGCATGAGCGCCTGGCAGAAGATGGCGGTCATCGGCGACAGCATCGCCTCCGGCGTCCGCGAACCCGCCGCCGGCTACGACGACCTGTCCTGGATCGACCGGATGACCACCGCGCTCGGCACCGAGACCCTGAACCTCGGCGAACGCGACCTCCGGGCCCGCGAGGTGCGCGACCGCCAACTGGCGCCCGCACTCGCGTTCCGGCCCGATCTCGCCGTCGTCGTGTGCGGCGGCAACGACGCCTTCAGCCGGACCTTCGACCCCGCCGCCCTGGAGGCCGACCTCACCCACATGGTCGGCGCGTTCCGCGCGATCGGCGCCGAGGTCCTCACCCTCGGCCTGTTCGACATCGTCGCCTCCGGCCTCATCACCGACGCCCGCTTCCTCGCGGAGTTCCAGCCTCGCCTGACCCTCCTGCACGACATCACCGAACGCGTCTCCCACACGCACGGCGCGGTCTTCGCCGACTTCCGCGCCCACCCGTCCGTCGCCGACCCGTCCATCTACAGCAGCGACCTCATCCACCTGAACGCCCGCGGCCACGCCATCGCCGCCGAGACCGCCTTGGCGCTGCTCGCCCAGCGCGCACCCATCGCCTGACCCGACGGGGAGGGACGCGCCGTCGGCGTGCCCCTCCCCCGTGCCGGCGACACGCCCGGCACGTCCGCCCGACGCCGCCTCGGGAACCGGCGGCCGCACCGGGCGGGACCGGGGCGTCGTCCCGGCTCGGGCGGAGTCAGGTACGGCGAAGTGCCAGGCCGTCGAGGAAGACGGCGCTCCTGTCATCGAGCCTGCCCCGGCCGGTGAGGGCCGTGTCGTCGGCGAGTTCGGGGACCTCGGCGAACGCCTCCCGGTAGGCGGCCCGGCGGGTGGAGACCCCCGCGGGCCCGTCGAGGGCGGCCATGCCCGCGGACGTGGCGACGACGAGGTCCGCCACGAAGTCCAGGGCGACGAGGGCGTCGCGGCGGGTGAAGCCGCGCTCCAAGGGACGAACGGCTTACCCGCGCATGAGGGCCGCCACGCTCGGGGGGCGCCCCCGCATGGTCTGGACGGCCTTGGCCGTGCCCGGATAGGCCGCCAGGAGTTCCCACAGCGCGTCGGCGATCGACTCCAGCAGCGCCCGCCGCTCCCGGTCGGGGTCCGGCCATGGGTGTTCGGCGACGGCGAGGTCCGCGGCGGTGAGCACGAGGTCGTCCCGGTCGGCGACGTAGGTGTACAGGTCGCGTCGCTGACGCCGAGGCGCCGCGCCGCCCCGGCATGGACAGCGTGTCGAGCCCTTCGGCGATCGCGGCCCGGGAGATCGCCTCGCGGGCAGCGAAGGGCGGGGACCCGGGCGGCGGCCGGAACGGGACGTCGGATCACGCGCCCGCGGGATCCGGAAGGACCGACGGGCAAGGGGCGGGGACGCAGGTTCGCGGAGGAATCGCTCGGTGGGGCCGAGGGCCCTGGCCGACGAGGTGTCCGGGGGAGGTTCCGGATCGTGGGGGGTGGTGCGTGGCCCCGGTGCTTCGTCGGACCGGGGCACGCGGTTCGTCGGGCGGGTGCGGGCCTGCGCGGGGTTTCCCGGTCTGCCGCGGAGGGCCGCACCCGCGTGACTCCATGGTCGCGGGAAATGGTGCGGGCGGGCATCGCGTGAAGAGATGAGATCGGACGGCGGTCACGCGGCTTCGTGTTCCAGGACCAGGCGGGTCAGGTCGACGCGGGAGGTGATGCTCCATTTGGTGAAGATGTGGCGGAGGTGGGAGCTGACGGTGTGCTGGGAGAGGAAGAGGCGGTCGGCGACCTGGCGGTTGGTGGCGCCCTGGGCGACGAGGACGGCGACCTTGAACTCGGCCGCCGTGAGGCCCCACTTGCCTTCCGCGGCGCCGACCAGGGCGCGGGCCGGGCGGCGGACGCCCAGGGCGCGCAGCCGGCGGCGGACGCGGGCCGCGTCGCGGGCGGCGCCGGACTCCTCGTACAGGTCGAGGGCCGTGCCGAGGAGCTTGCGTGCGGCCGGGTCGCCGTGGGCGCCGAGCACGCGGCCCGCGTCCTCGGCGGCCGACGCGCGGACCAGGGGGCGTTCGGCGTCGTCGAGCAGTGCCACGGCGTGCCGCAGCAGGTCGGGGTCGTCGGTGAGGAGCCCTCGGGCGTGGTCCGCGAGGCCGCACAGGAAAGGCGATCCGGGGTCGAGTGCCCCGGCGCGGTCGGCGGCCTCGGCCGCGAGCGCGGGCAGGCCGGCGCGCAGCGCGAGGCGGGTGAGCACGACCAGATCGGCGGGGTCGGGCGTCATGCCGGGAGCGCCGGAGCCCTCCCAAGCACGCTGGATCAGCTCGGCCATGCGGGCGGTCTCGCCCTCGGCGTCGGCGGCGAGCGCGGCCAGCCAGGCGCCGGTACGGCGGACCGCGGGCGCCTCGGCGGCCATCATCCGGGCGCCGTCGGCGGCGCGGCGGCGGACGCCGTCCTGGTCGCCGAGGAGCGCCACGGCCCGGTTGAGCGCGTAGCGGGCCGTGGTGTCGGCGAAGTCGCCCGAGCCGAGGTCCCCGGCTCGGGCGAGGGCCGTCTCCGCAGCGGCGCGCGCGTCGGCGAGCAGGCCCGCGTCGAGCAGGACCCTGGCCCGGCTCATCGACCACAGGGCCACCGCGGCGCGGTGCCCGGCCTCCTTCGCCGCGCGGAGTCCCGCGTCGGTCTCCCGCAGGGCCTCCTTGATCCGCCCTGACGCGGTGAGCGTGAACGCCCGCCCGCAGTCCTCAAGGGCACGAGGGGCCTTCTCGCGGGCGGCGCGCGCCTCTGCCGCGTCCTGGAACGCGAGCGCGCGGCCCGGGTTCAGCCGGGCCAGCTCGGCCCTGGCGAGCGCGGCGAGCACCGTCGCGCCCGCGGCGCCCGCGGTCCCCTCGGCGACCTTCCCCGCCGCGGCGATCGACCGTGCCGCGTCCCCCGCCCGGGACAGGTGGAGAGCTTCGGCGGCCGTGAGGCGGTCGCGCAGTTCCTCGGGCACCCCCGGCAGCGCCAGGCCGATCCGGCACTGGCGGACCGCTTCGGCAGACGAGGCATGGCCGACCAGACGGGCCATCACCCACCGCAGCCGGGCCTCGGCCTCGGCCGTGAGGAAGCCACCTAGAGCGGCGTCCGCCTTCTCCCTTGCCTCGGCGTACCGGCCGTCCCGCCACAGCAGCTCGGCGGTCTCCGCGACGATCTCGGCGGCGTGCGGCCCGTCGGGTCCCGTGAGCTCCAGCGCCTTCCGGTTCAGGGCCAGCGCCTCGCCGGGCGCGGTGGCGGCGAGGTGGGCGGCGGCCTCGCGCAGCAGCGCCACGGCCCTGCGGTCGCCGGGCACCGCGCTCTCGGCGAGGTCCGCGGCGACGTCGACCGCGCTGCCGCCCTGCGCCAGGTGGACGTCCACCGCCTGACGCCGCAGGCACCGGCGCAGCGCGGCGGGAAGGGTCTCGGAGATCGCCTGCCGGATCAGCTCGTGCCGGAAGCCCAGGAGGTCGCCCGCGCCGGTGAGGAATCCGGCGCCGACGGCCTCCTCCGCCACCGCCGCGAACTCGTCCGCCGGGATCCCGGTCAGCCCCGCCAGCTCGGCGACCGTGAAGGTCTGGTCGAGCACCGAGGCGACCTGGACGCTCTGCCGGGCGGCCTGCGACATCTGGTCGAGGCGACCCCGGACCAGGGTGCGCAGCCTGCGCGGGAGGGCTTTCCCGTCCGTCGAGGCGACCCCGTCGCGCACCGTGACGCGGCCCTCGTCGCGCAGTCCCTGGAGGAGCTCGACGATCAGGCGCGGCGCGCCCTGCGCCCGGCGGGCCACGTTCAGCACGGAGAGGCCGGGCTCGGCCTGGAGCAGGTCGGCGGCCATCGCCGCGACGGCAGGCTCGGCGAGGGGGCCGAGGACGATCCGGTGCCCGTCGCCCGCTCCGCTCCGGCACAGTGCCGTGACCGGCGCTGCGGCCTCGTCGGGGACCGGACCCACCGACAGGACCCAAAGGATCGGCGCCTCCGCGAGATCGTCGAGGAGCGCCGCGAGGGCCTCCAGCGTCATCGGGTCGCACCACTGCACGTCGTCCAGGCAGACGACCAGGGGTCCCCGCGCCGCGGCGGCCGCGAGCCGGGCGCGGGCCTCGCGCAGCGTCCAGGACCGCAGGTCGGCCACCCGGACGGTGCTCGGAGCCGCGGCGTCGAGCAGCGGGGCGGGACCCGCGCACAGGGCCTCGAGCAGCGGGCCGAACGGCACCTGGAGCCGGTCGAGCGTCGCCGACCCGCGCAGGCAGGGCAGCCCCGCCGCCTCGGCCCGCGCCCGGACCTCGGCGATCAGCCGTGTCCGCCCCGAGCCGGGCGGCCCCTCGATCACGAGGACGCCGCCCTTCCCGTCGACGAGCGCGGCGAGCCGGTCGCCCAGCACCGCGACCTCCGCCTCACGGCCGCGCAGCGGCGGTTCCCCGCTCCGCCCGACCGGCGCCGCCGGCACCCGCCTCGCGCCGACGTGCCGCTTCCGCGTCATCTCCTTGACCGGCATGGTCCCTCCGTTCACCCCGCCGACGGACGCCCGCCGACCTGAACTCACTGTGGCCGGGCGGCCACTCCCCTCGCATCAGGGAAGGCCGCCATGGACTCCCTAGCCCCACTCCCCAGTGGCCCCCCGCACCAGCACCCGTGCGCCCCTTAACGCAACATCCACTAGGGATGCCCCTGGTCCTCCCGGCTTCCGGACCCTGGTCCCTCGCCCACGACCCGACCCCGACACGTCCCCTCGCGAACGCTCGGCCATGGCACTGACCTGCGAATTCCCGCACCGGCCGGGCACCCGAGGACACCCTGGTCCACCCGCTCGGACCACAACGACCCGGACGCGGCCAGGGACCGGGGATCCCCCCGCCGCCATCACCTCCGTCCGGGACCCCTGGCCGCGCCTCACCCAAGCCGCAAAGACAAGCCCGGGGCCGTCCGCTGAGGAGGCCCCGGCAGCAACGCGGCCTCGGAGCCGCCCGGCCGCATCCTCCCGAACCTCGGCCCCGAGCCGGGCATGTCTCCGCCGGCCCTGCTTCCAGGCCCTTCGGACGCGGTGGACAAGGATCGGCTCGATCAGGCGGCAGCCCGGGTGATACGTCGAGGTCGGCGAAATCGCGCATGGGGCTTCCGCCCGGACCACGTATCACCCACCCCGAAGGAGGCCCACGACCGAGCGCCGGGGACGCCCCGCCCACAGCTCACGGATCTCTCAGACGGCCCTGAGCCGGGGATACTTCCACCCGCTCTGCTTCCGGATGCCTCGGACACGGCGGGGATGAGGCGGCTCGATCCCGGTGGGGGCCAGGTTCGAGGAGGACGCGGCGTCGGGTCGGCGAGCTCGGGCAGGCAAGTCGCTGACCTGGGCTTTGAGGGCAAGCGCGACCGCGGGCTGGAGACTTCCGGCCGCCCGTCCAGGCCGCACCGGCTCAGGCTCGGCGCGGGGATCCCCGGTCACGCCGCTTCCGCGCCGTGGGCCATCAACTGCTCCTTCGAGCTGGGGATTCCCCCGCGCCATCCGAGCCGCGCGGGACCCATCGCGGTCGGGCATCGGGGCCGCATCCGCCCCGGGCCGCGGTCGCGCACGCGTGGGTGGGAGGCCCGGTCCTGGCGGGCCCGGCAGGGAGGGCCCACCTACGGAGCCGACCCAGCGTCCATCCGGACGGGCTCGGGTCGCCGTCCCGGAAAGCCGGCTGCGCGGGCCTGTGCTGGCGCGTTTCCGGCCGGGCGGCTCCCCGGGCAGCGAGGCTCGCAGCCGCCCGAGGGCCCGGTTCGGGCTACTCGCCGACGGTGCGGGCGGGGAGGGGTTCGATCAGGTCGTGCATGGCGCAGCCGAGGATGTCCAGGAGGGCCATGAGGGTGCGGAGGCTCAGGCGTTCCGGCTTGTCCACGACCAGGCGGTAGACCTGGCTGGGCGACAGGTCCACGCCGCGGGCGGCCAGCAGGGGGCGCAGTTCCGCCGTGGAGAACATGCCGCGCTCCGCCATGATCTCGCGAAGATGCCACACGTAATCCAACTCGACCATTGACCGTCAGTCCCTTTCCGCTTCCGCCCGCACGGTGAAGGCCAGGAGACCGGGTGCGAGCGTATGAGGACCAGGGTCCATCCCCGGGCACCGGGTTCGCATCCGTGATGTCCCTAGTTCGGCCCTCCCGACATGGGAGAACAACCGGTCGTCGCCACCCTCACGCGGAGCGTCAACGGTACTCGGGGCAGATATTGATCACCTTTGTGGCGATCCTGCGTCTGCCGCGCAATTCGCGCATCCGCTGAAATCACGCGGATCGGCCGCGCGGGGGTTGTGGGCGGCAGGGCCCGCTCGGCGTAGTGGGTACCGCTACCGTCACGGAGGGTGGCGATGTGCCGGATGTCCGCGCCGGCATGCTCCGGCAGGCCGACGGCGGCCGACGGCGGCCGACATGATGCACGGGAGGGCCCACGCCGACGATGGAGAGGGCGGGCCGGGGCAGGTGGCCCCGGGTCGCCGGGTCGCCGGTCCTGAACCTCATCGGTCTCGCAGCCGGACCGTTCGGAAATGACGGGCCCTACCGCGCCTCGCCCGTTTCGCGATCACGACCCCGCGGGGTGGCCTCGTCGCCGAGGGGTGCCGTCAGAGGGCGGGTATACGGGCCTTGAGCAGGCAGAACTCGTTGCCCTCCGGATCGGCGAGGACATGCCACTGCTCCTCGCCGGTCTGGCCGATGTCGGCGGGGCGCGCGCCGAGACTCAGGAGGCGTTCGAGCTCGGCGTCCTGATCGCGGTCGGTGGGGTTGACGTCGATGTGCAGCCGGGACTTCCCCGGCTCCGGCGCGTCCCTGCGGCTGAGGAAGAGCGTCGGCTGGGGGCCGCCGAACCCTTCGCGCGCCCCGATCTCGATGCTGCCGTCGTCCTCGCGACCGAGCACCACGAAGTCCAGGACCTCGCACCAGAACCGCGCCAGCGCCTCGGGGTCGCGGCAACCGAGCACGAGTTCACCGATCCGGCATGCCATGGACAGAACCTACTCTCGGCGTGGGAACCGCCGGACGGCCGCGCGCGGATCTCAGCGGCCCCGGCGAGAGCGGACACTCTCGCGACCGTATCGGGCGGGGCGATCGGTGGCGAATGGTTTTCCGGCCCTCGCCCGGCCGGGCCGTCAGCCGGAGGCGGCAGAGCGCGGCCTGCCGTCGCGACCCGCCCTACGGATGGGTGAGCGCGTGGAGGGCTGGGCGAAGGGTCTCGGCGATGCGGTCGGTGGGCGTGTCGCGAAGGACGGGGAGGTCGAGGAACTGGTGGGCGATGGTGATGCCGACCAGGGCCGTGGTGATGAGCGCGGCGCGGAGTTCGGGGTCGTGGTCGCGGGGAAGGGTGGCGGCGAGGGCGGTGATCTGCTCGGTGAGGGCGGCGCGGGCCCGGTCGGCGGCGACGGGGTCGGTGAGCATCGAGCGGAGGGTGGCGCGGGTGCCCTCCGGCAGGCCGCCGAGTTTGACGCCGAGGGTGGTGAGGAGTTCCTCGGTGACGGTGGCCGACGCGACGGCGCCCGAGGTGAGGGGCGGTGCCTGGATGGCGCGGGTGAAGAGGTCGCGCTTGGAGCCGAAGTACTGGATGACCAGTGACGGGTCGACGCGCGCGGCCGCCGCGATCGCGCGGACGGTGGCGCGCTGGTAGCCCTGCTCGGCGAACAGGCGACGGGCCTCGTCGAGGATGCGGGTCTCGGTGGCGCGGCGGCGCTCGGCGCGTGAGGTGGGCGCGGGCCCGGCGGTGGATGCCACGAAGTTCACTCTACAAGTGTTGACCGGGCGCGTCCCGCGGCGTAATTTCGCTCAACAGATGTTGAACGAAGGAGAGACCATGACCATGGAACCCGTGGACGTCCTGGAGCGCTACTACCAGGCGATGCTCGACAAGTCGGCGGACGCGCTGGCGGACCTGTACGCGGAGGACGCGGTGCACGAGTTCCCCTTCGCCGTCCCGTTCCCACCGCGGCTCGAAGGCCGTGAGGCGGTCCGGGGGCTGTACCGCGCGGCGTGGGGCGAGAGCCCGGTGCGGGTGCGCGAGATCCGCCGCACGGGGCTGCACCCGGGGGTGGACCCCGAGGTGGTCGTCTCCGAGCAGGTGGCGGTGGTCGTGCTCCCGTCGGGCGAGGTCGCGGAGGTGCCCGGACTCCTGGTCCTGCGCGTACGGGACGGGCTGCTCGTGCATGTCCGGGACTACATGGACATGTCAGGCCTTACCCCGGCACGTTAGGTACCTGGGGTATAAGGGCCGTTAGTCCCGGTTGCGTGCCGATTGTGGCACGCTAGCCTGTCTTGCTGGAGCTCCGTGAGCCGTCTTGGCTCGAAGTGGGCGCCGTGTGGCGTCGCGGGGCGGGAGGGGACAGGGTGGAGTACCGGACGCTGGGACGGTCGGGATTGAAGGTGTCGGCGCTGGCGATGGGCGCCATGACGTTCGGCGGGCAGGACGACATCTTCCGCAGGTTCGGCAGCACCGACGTGGCGGGCGCGCGCCGCCAGGTCGACCTGTGCCTGGACGCGGGCGTGAACCTCATCGACACCGCGAACGTGTACTCCTTCGGGCTGTCGGAGGAGATCGTCGGCCGGGCCGTCGAAGGGCGGCGCGACAGGGTGCTCCTGTCGACGAAGGCCCGCGTCGGGTTCGGCGGGCCCAACGCCGAGGGGCTGTCGCGCCACCACCTGCTCGCGGAGGTCGAGGCGAGCCTCCGCCGCCTCGGCACCGACCACATCGACGTCTTCCATGTGCACGGCTGGGACGGGCAGACGCCGCTGGAAGAGACCATGGGCACGCTCGACGGGCTCGTCCGCTCCGGCAAGGTCCGCTACCTGGGCGTGTCGAACTTCGCGGGCTGGCAGCTCATGAAGGCGCTCGCCACCTCCGACGCCCGAGGCTACGAGCGCTTCGTGTCCAACCAGGTCTACTACTCCCTGGAATGCCGCGACGCCGAGTACGAGCTCCTCCCCGCCTCGATCGACCAGGGGCTCGGCATCATCGCGTTCAGTCCCCTCGCGCGCGGCCTCCTGACCGGCAAGCACCGCCGCGGCCGGGTGTCCGAGGAGACCCTCGCCGCCTGGCCCGAGCTCGCCGTCCGCGACCCCGCCAAGCTGCTGGACACCATCGAGACCGTCGTCGCGATCGCCGACGGCCACGCCGCCACCCCGGCCCAGGTCGCCCTCGCCTACCTCCTCGCCAAGCCGGGCGTCGCCTCCCTCATCCTCGGCGCGCGCTCCGACGACCAGCTCACCGAGAACCTCGGCGCGATCCACCTGGCCCTCACTCCGGACGACCTCGCCGCCCTCGACCGGGTCAGCGCCCCCGAGCTCGTCTACCCGCACTGGCATCAGCACCGTCTCGCCGCCGCCCGCTTCAGTGACGCCGACCAGGCGCTCCACCGCCCCGCCCGCTGACCGGATACGGCATCGAAATCGGGTGATTCCGGGCCTCGCGGCCTTCGGTGGTGCCAGAATGGCGAACCATGATCACACCGCCGCGGGCCGCTCGCGGACGCGGTCTCCGGTGGCCGTGGCCACCGGTGGTCGCGGCGGCGGTCGGGCTGGCGTCCGGCGCGGGGCTGCTCTGGTGGATGATCGGCGGAGGCGAGCCGGACGATCCGCCGGTCAGGGAGGTGCGGCTGCCGTGCAATCTCGCCACCGCGGCCCAGCTCGACGAGGTGCTGCCCGGGGCGCTGGTCGTCGGGACCAGCCGTTACGGGGATCCCGGCAGCGCGCCGTGGCTGCTGGCGAGGTGCGGGCTCGCGCGGGAGCGGACCGCGTTCTACGAGCTGGAGCTGGAACTCAGGCGGTACGCCCGCCAGACGACGACGGGCAGGCACGCGGTGAGCCGGACGGCTCCCGAGAAGGCGCTGGCGGCGTACGAGTCCGCCGTGGACGACACGGATTGCCCTCCGGAGCCTGTCCCGGACATCGGCGACCGGGCGACGGGCTGTGCCGGTGAACGTGCCGGAGAACCCTTCTACCGGGTGACCGCCGTGCGCGGCGACGTCCTGCTCACGGCCACCCTCCGCACCGGGGACGCGGACCGCGGACCGATCCACCGGCTCGCCGCGACCCTGCTGGAGGCCGCCCGGTGAGCGACGGGACGGCCACCGGGCAGCGTCTCGTGCGGGCGCTCCTCGGCGGCGTCATCATGGGCGTGCTCGGCGTCCTGGCCGGTCAGATGACCGGATTCCTGCCTTTGGGCGGGCCCCGCGTCCTGGCCGACCCGTGCCGGACCGTCCCCGTGGCGGACCTCGTGCCCGGCAACGACGGACCGCGCGGGAAGGGCGGCCGCGCGTCGGCGAAGTGCGAGGCCGGCACGCCGGGCAGCGCCCCGTACACCGCGTCCCTCTCGATCGAACTCGAGAAGTCGCCGTCGTCCGAGGCCACGGAAGGCCACCACGCACGGGCTTGCGCCGCGTTGGCGGGCCTCGGCGACGTCACCGGGCCGCCCGAACTCGGCGACGCGGCGTGCGCGGCGACCGACCAGGGCCTCGTGCCGTCCGCGACGGTCCACGTCAGGTTCGGCCGGGTGCGGCTGACGGTGCGCTACACCTGCGAAGGCAAGGACCCCGCCATCCTGGAAGGACAGGCCGTCGAGGCGGCCCGCCGGGTCGTCGCGTCACCCTGACGGCCGGGCTCAGCCCTGCGCGGAGGACCTCTTGCGCAGGGTGAGGGTCAGCAGCACCGCGGCCCAGGGGGCGGAGATCACGAGGAACCAGGGGAAGGACGGGCCGCCGGTCGCGCGGGTGATCAGCCACATCAGGCCCACGATCACGGTGACCGCGCCCCAGGCGATCCAGCCGTCGCGCAGGGTGTCCCTCTCCGGCAGATCGGCGGTCAGCGCCTCCAGGTCTGCGACGGTCCGGGCCGCGCCCACGCCGGCCAGACGCGTGTCCAGTTCGTCCGGGCCGAACCGGCTCTTCGCGTAAGCGTGCCGCAGGATCTCGGCGTGGCGCTCCCGGTCGGCGCCTGACGCCGGAGCGTCCGGATCGGACGGCATGTCACTTCCCTCCACGACGGCGCCCACGAACAATGCCGCCGAACCTACCCGGACCGCCCTCGTTCAAGGTCGCGAAAGAACGAGGACGGCCCGTGCCGGTCAGGCGCAGTGCGTCGACGCGAGGACGGTGAGGGTCTGCGCCGCGGCCACCACCTCGGCGAGGGGGACCGACTCGTTCGGCGCGTGCGCGTGCTCGATGTCGCCCGGTCCGTACTGGACGGTCGGGATGCCGCCGAGGCCCGTGAGGAGCCGAAGGTCGCTGCCGAAGGGCGCGCCCCAGGACGTCGGGGTACGCGCGGTCACCGAGGTGTGCGCCTTGACGAGGTCCGTCAGCAGGCCGCCGTCGTCGTCCGGGAGGCGCCCGGAGGCGAACTGCCCTCCCCACCACTCGACGCGGACGGGATGGGCGGCGAGCCAGGGGTCCGCGGCGCAGGCCTCGGCCACCGCGGCCTCCAGCGCCGCCCGCGCCTGCCCCGGGGATTCCCCGAGCGCCACCCCGACCCGGCCTTCGGCGACGAGATCGCCGGGGACCGAGGACGACCAGTCCCCGCCCCGTACCGTGCCGACCTCGATCGCGTAAGGCAGCGGCCAGCGCCGCATCAGCGGATCCACGTCGGCGTTACGCCGTGCCTCGAGCACGCGCAGGGCGGTGAACACAGGAAAGAACTTCTCTACCGCGCTCACCCCCGTCTCGCGCCGCGCGGCGTGCGCGGCCCGGCCGGTGACGTGCAGCCGGAACGTGAGCGCCCCCGCGTTGGCGGGCACCATGTCCAGGCTCGTCGGCTCGCCGATGACGCACGCGTCGGCGCGCCAGCCGCGCTCCAGGAGCCCGAAGGAACCGACTCCCCCGTCCTCCTCGCCCGCGACGCAGGAGAGGAGGACGTCTCCGCGCAGTTCCGTCCCGCGAAGGGCGCGCAGCGCGAACAGCTGGGAGACCAGGCCGCCCTTCATGTCGCACGACCCGCGCCCGTACAGGCGGCCGTCGCGGATCCGCGCGCTGAACGGCGGATCTGTCCAGGCCGCGAGGTCGCCGGGCGGCACGACGTCGACGTGCCCGTTGAACATCAGCGAGCGGCCGCCGCCGGTGCCGGGCAGCCGTGCGACGAGGCCCCACGCCCGCTCGCGCGGGGCTTCCATGCCGGGGAAGTCCGGGGCTGCGCGCAGCGCGTCCAGGGGCAGGGGCCAGTGGTCGACCTCGAACCCCTGGTCGCGCAGCCAGTCGGCCAGGTACCGCTGGATCGTTCCCTCGGCCTCGGCGCCGCCGACGCTCGGGATGCGGACCAGGTCGGCCAACAGGCCGGCCATGGCGTCCGCCTGGCCGGCCAGGGCCGCCGCGGGGGCGGGCAGGTCGCTCACGGCTGCCTGGTGAGGTAGCCGCCCATCTTCTGGAACAGCTCGTCGGCGGGCAGGTCCGTGCCGTCCTCGGTGCGGACCCGCTCGATGACGAGCCCGCGGCTGCGCCCGCGGCGGGCCTCCGCCCCGGCGACGATGACGATCCCGTCGCCTTCCTTGATGAACACCCGGCCGGGCGTCCCGCCGTAGATCCCCTCGGAGACCGACGCCTTGAGGACGCGGACGCGCTCGCCCTTGTAGTAGGTGAAGGCGTTCGGGTACGGGTCGGACTGGGCGCGCACGAGCCGTTCGATCTCCTCGGCCGTCCAGGTCCAGTCGATGTTGCTGTCCTCGACCGAGCGCTTGTGGAAGAAGTTCGCCTGGGAACGGTCCTGCGGGGTCCAGTCGGTGCGGCCGGACGCGATGAGGTCCAGCGACTCGTGCACGATCGGGGCGATGAGGTCGACCGTGCGGTGGAACAGGTCGGTGACGGTGTCGGCGGGCCCGACCGGGAGGGCGCGCTGCACCACGATGTCCCCGGCGTCGAGTTCGGCGTCCATCATGTGCGCGGTGACGCCGACCTCGTCCTCCCCGTTGATGAGCGCCCAGATGAGCGGGGAGAAGCCCGCGTACTTGGGCAGCAGCGAGTCGTGCACGTTGAGGATGCCGTGCCTGGGCAGGGCGATGATCTCCGGCGGGATCCACGTGCGCCAGTTGTTGCAGACGATGAGATCGGGGTCGACCTCCTTGAGCTCGCGCAGGAGGTCGTCGTCGGGGCGGTTGCGCAGCAGCACCGGCACGCCGTGCTCGGTCGCGAGGTCGGCGACGGAGTCACTCCAGATCTTCTCGTAGGCGTGGTCGCTCTGGGGGTGGGTGACGGCCAGGACCACCTCGTGCCCGGAATCCAGCAGTGCCTGGAGGGTGCGGTGTCCCCAGGTCTGGTAGCCGAACATGACGACCCGCATCAGCGCTCTCCTTGTGTGGGGGGTGTCGAAAAGGTTACGCTCACTCAATTAGGTGAGCCTAACCTAAGTAGCGCTGACGCTCCACCCCCTGCCCCCCTCCGGAACGCTTTCCCGAAAGGCCCTTCCATGCCCACTGCCGAACAGCACGTCCACGACCTCGTCGGCATCGGTTTCGGACCGTCCAACCTCGCCCTGGCGATCGCGCTGCGCGAGCACGGAGAGCAGACCGGCCGGCACATCGACGCGGTCTTCCTCGAGAAGCAGCAGGCTTTCGGATGGCACCGCGGCATGCTCCTCGAAGGCACGACCATGCAGGTCTCCTTCCTCAAGGACCTGGCCACCATGCGCAACCCGGCCAGCGAGTTCAGCTTCCTTTGCTACCTCAAGGAACGCGGCAGGATGATCGACTTCATCAACCACAAGACGATGTTCCCCTCCCGGCTGGAGTTCCACGACTACCTGGAATGGGCCGCCGCGCCCTTCGCCGACCAGGTCGACTACGGCGCGGAGGTCGTCGGCGTCACGCCGGTCACCGTGGACGGCGCGGTCGAGTACCTCGACGTGGTGGTCCGGCAGGGCGAGGGCGAGCTGAGCACCCGGCGCACCCGCAACCTCGTCGTCGCGGTCGGCCTCGCGCCCGTGCGGCCCGACGGGATCGCCGACGACACGCGCATCTGGCACAGCGAGGAGTTCCTGGCGAAACTGCCCACGGTGACCGACCCGCGCAGGTTCGTGGTGGTCGGCGCCGGGCAGAGCGCCGCCGAGGTGACCGAGCACCTGTACGGGCGCTTCCCCGACGCCGAGGTGTGCGCGGTGTTCTCCAAGTACGGCTACACCCCCGCCGACGACAGCTCCTTCGCCAACCGCATCTTCGACCCGGCCGCCGTCGACCACTTCTACGAGGCGCCCGAGTCCGTCAAGCAGAGCCTGCGGACCTACCACCACTCCACGAACTACTCGGTCGTAGACCTCGACCTCATCGACGAGCTGTACCGCAGGCACTACCAGGAGAAGGTGCAGGGCAAGGAGCGGCTGCGCATCCTGAACGCGACCCGGCTCCTCGAGGCCTCCCGGGAAGGGGACGGCGTGCGCGCCACCGTCCAGTTCCTGCCCACCGGTGAGCAGGAGGTCATCGAGGCCGACGTGGTCGTGTACTGCACCGGATACCGGCCCGGCGACCCGCTCACCCTGCTGGGGCCGACCGGCGAGCACTGCGAGCGCCTTCCGTCGGGCGCGCTCCGCATCGAGCGCGACTACCGGATCGCGACCTCGCCGGACCTCCGCTGCGGCATCTACGTGCAGGGCGCGACCGAGCACACCCACGGCCTCACCTCGACACTGCTGTCGAACACCGCGGTGCGGGCCGGGGAGATCGTCGCCTCGGTGGCCGGACGGCTGAGCGGCACCGGGCTCGACGCCTACGCTCTCTCCCGGTGAGCGCTATCGGATCCGCACAAAACGGAGTGGCACGAGCATGAAGAACACCTTCGCCGACTACGGACTGGCCGGCGATCCCGGCACCGACGCGTTCTGGGCGTCGGCGTCCGGCCCCGCGTCGGTGCCCGCCGCCGACGGGGGCTGGGCGACCCTGTTCCTGTGGCGCGGCGGCCCGGCGACCCTCGCCTTCGAGAACTGGGCGGACCCGGTGCCGCTGAGCCGCTGGGGCGACACCGACTGCTGGTACGCCGAGGTGCCCATGCCCGCCCGGCTGCGCGTCACGTACTGGTTCGTGGGCGACGACGGCGCCGTGTTCGCCGACCCGGCCAACGCGGCGGGCACGGGCGGCGAGCGGTCCATCGCGACGACGCCGGACCTCCCCGCGCAGCCCCACTGGCCCGACGTCGCCGCCGACGACGTGCTGCCGCTCCCCCGCGCCCGGGTCCGCTGGACCAGCGCGCGGCTCGGCGGCCGCCGGACGGTCCGCGTCCACCCGGTGGGCGGCGGCGGGCCCGTCGTCCTGCTGCTCGACGGCGACGACTGGCTCTACCTGCACCCGGCGATGACCGCGTTCGACGCGGCGTTCGACGCGGGCGACCTGCCTCCCGCGACGCTCGTCTTCCTGCCCGCCGCCCAGGACCGCCGGGCCGAGTTCGAGTGCCGCCCCGACCTGTGGGAGGCCGTCCGCGACGAACTCCTCCCGCTCCTCGCCGAAGGCGACGTCCCCGCCGACACCGACAGGGTGATCGCGGCGGGCCAGAGCCTGGGCGGACTGAGCGCGCTGTACGCCGCCCTCGAATTCCCCGGTCTCCTCTCCGGCGCCGCCTGCCAATCCGGCTCCTTCTGGTGGACCCCCGACTCACGAGGCTCGGCGAACCCCCTCGCCGGCCCCGCCGGCGGCGCCATCGCCGCCCGCCTCCGCACCCGCCCCGACCTCTCCGCCCTCCGCCTCGCCTTCGACGTGGGCGAACACGAACACGGCATGCTCCCCCACTGCACCGAGGTCGAGGCCCTCACCCGGCAGACGGGCGCCACCGTCCGCGTCTCCCGCTCCCCCTCCGCCCACGACCGCGCCGGCTGGCGCCACGCTCTCCTCCGCGACACCGCCTGGCTCCTCACCTGACCCCGAGACCCACGAGGTGCCGCGCAGGCGGCCCGCACCGGACTCGTACGGCCCCGGCTACGTCCCGGCACCGGGCGGCCCCGCCACGTTCCGTGGCGGGACCGCCTGCGCGTTCATCGGGCCGAACGGGCAGGGCGAGCGGTGCGGGGCGGAGCGGCGGTTCCCCGATGACCGGGAGCGGCAACGCCACGGGCTTCTCCCGGGGGCCCGGGTCGCGGATCATGAAGTGCGCGGGGGCCGCGTGCCGGGCGGGGTCCGGGCGGGAGGAGGGGATGAGGGTGGCCGACGTGGTGCCGGAGGGGGTGGATCCGAGTGTGCCCAGTGTGGCGCGGATCTATGACCACGGGCTGGGCGGGACCGACAACTTTCCAGTGGATCGGGCGATCAGCGCGCGGGTCGGGGAGGCGATGCCCGAGTCGAGCAAGGTGGCGGTGCTGAACCGGGCGCTGCTGCGGCGGGCGGTCAGGTTCCTCGCGGGGGAGGTCGGGATTCGGCAGTTCCTCGACCTCGGCTCGGGGCTGCCGGCGCGGGACAACACGCATCAGGTGGCGCGACGGGAGGCGCCGGAGGCCAGGGTCGTCTATGTGGACGACGATCCGATGGTGCGGGCGTACGCGGGCGCGCTGCTCGCGGGGGACGCGCGGACGGCGATCGTCACCGCCGACGTGCGGGACACCGGGGCGGTCCTCGGGCATCCGGACGTGGTGCGGCTCATCGACTTCGACGAGCCGGTGGGAGTGCTGATGAGCGGGATCCTGCACCACTTCCCGGTGTCCGACGATCCGGGCGGGATCGTCGCGGCGTATCTCGCACCGGCCGCGCCGGGCAGCCACCTGCTGGTCAGCCACTTCCACCGGGGGGCGCCCGAGGCCGAGGAACTGGAGCGGAAGTTCGTCGCGGGCATCGGGAGCGGGTGGTTCCGCACGACCGAGGAGGTCGCGGCGTACTTCGGGGACCTCGAACCGCTGGACCCCGGCGTCGTGCCGGCGTCCGTCTGGCGGCCCGACCCGGCCTACGACCGCGCACTGTTCCCCGACATCACGACCCGCGAACCCGGCGAGACCGAGGTGGGCGCGATCGAGTCGCTGATCGTGGGCGGGGTGGCGCGGAAGGGCTGAGCCCGGAGGCCCGCGGCGCGGGTGGCGCCGCGGGCCGTGAACATCAGCGGGCCACGGCCAGGCGGTAGTCCTCGTCGCCCGCCAGGAGGTTGCGGTGGGTGTCCTCGGCGGTGATCGTGCCGTCGTCGAGGATGAGGACGCGGTCGGCGGCGTCCAGGAGCGCGGGGCTGCTGGTGAGGACGATGGTGGTGCGGCCGCGCCGGTGGTCGGCCATGTTGCGGGCGATGAGCTGCTCGGTGACGGCGTCGACGGCGGTCGTCGGGTCGTGCAGGACGAGCACCTCGGTGTCGGCGGCCAGGGCGCGGGCCAGGGACAGGCGCTGGCGCTGGCCGCCGGAGAGGTTGGCGCCCCGGTCCCGGACGGGGTAGTCGAGCCCGTCCCGGTGCAGGGCCACGACGTCGGTCAGCATGGACGCGGTGACCGCCTCGTCGATCCGGCCCGCGGTGCCCGACGGGTCGATGTTGGTGCGGAGGGTGCCCGCGAAGATCTCCGCGTCGTACGGGTTCACCAGCAGGTGCCCGCGCAGCGCCTCGACGTCCAGGTCGGCCGTCTCCAGCCCGCCGACCCGCACGACGCCCTCGTAGGCGTCCGGCGGGACGCGCGCGGCGAGGACCGCGGCGAGGTCGGCCGCGGCACCCGCCTGATAGGAGGCGATCGCGACGAACTCGCCGGCCGCCACCTCGAACTTCAGGTCGCGCAGCGCCCCGAACCGGACGCCGTCGACCTCGACGCCCCCGACGGACGGCGCGCCCTCGCCCCAGGCCGTCACCGGCGGCGCGCCGAGCACCAGCGCCATCCGGTCGGCGGACGCGCGGGCGATCATGATGTACTTCGGCATCTCCGAGAAGAGCTTGAGCGGCTCCATGATGAACTGCGCGAGGCCGACCGCCATGACGAGGTCGCCGATGCCGATCCGGCCGTCGAAAGCGAGCCAGCCCGCGGTCAGCGTCACCGCGGCGGCCAGCACCGCGTTCAGCGCCAGAGCGGTCCCCGCGTACGCGCCGTTGACGCGCGCGACGGTGATCGCCTGGTGCTTCGCCTCGGTGCTCACCTTCCGGTAGGAGAGGTACGCGGCCTGGTTGCCGCCGAACCCGTGCAGGGGCCGCAGCCCGCTGATCAGGTCGGCGACCTTCGCGCCCGCCCGCGCGACCCTGGCCTGCTGCTCCTTGGTGCTCGCGCCGATCCGCCGGGACATCACACTGAGGATCGACAGGATCGCGACGGTCCCGACGATCACCAGCAGCCCGAGCCACAGGTTGGCGATGCCGAGCGCGACCGCGGCGATCACCACCGCGACCATCGAGCTGACGAGCATCGGCACGACCTCGACGATGTCGGCGGTCTGGTCGGCGTCCTCGGTCGCGATGGTGAGGACCTCGCCGGACTTGAGATCGACGGCCCGGTCCACCGGCTGGAGCCCGACCGCGGCGACCCTGACCCGCCAGCGGTGCGCCTCGGTCGTGTTGGCCTTCTGCAGGATCCGCATACCGAACCGCCATGAATACGACACCGTCGTGATGATGACGGCGAGCGCGGCGATCGACACGGCGAGGGAGCCGGGGCTCCGGTCCTGCAGGGTGTGCTCGACGATCAGGCCGAGCGCGATCGGGAAGGCGGTCTCGCCCGCCTGGTACATCCCCATGAGGAGGGTGCCCCAGGTCATGGCGCCCGCGTTGCGCTTGAGCGCCACGCGGAGGATCTCTGCGCCCGTCCGGACGGGCAGGGTGTCAGGAGTGGTCATCGACATGCCGCGCAATCGCCTCGGGGGTGCGGAGGGTGACGAGATCACGGACGGTGATCACGGGGCCGAACTCTCGGCGGAGCAGCCCTACGAGCCGCACCGCGAGCATGGAATGGCCGCCCAGGGCCGTGAAATCGCTGACCGCGCTCACCTCGTCGTCGTCCAGGTCGAGTGCTTCGGCGAAGTACTCGCACACGATGATCTCAGTCTCGGTCTCCGGGCCGCGCTCGTCCCCGGTCGTCAGCGCGCCCAGCGGCCTGGCCTCGGGCAGCGCCTTGGTGTCGGCCTTTCCGTTGACGGTCAGGGGGATGGCGTCGACCTCGGCGTAGTGCGACGGGCGCAGGTAATCGGGCAGTCCCGCGCCGACCTCGCCCGCGACCGACGCCAGGTCGGCCCCGTCCAGCACGAGGTAGGCGGCGAGCCGGTACGCGCCGTCCACCTGCGGGTCGGGCTGCGCCACGGCGGCGACGAACCGGACGGCGGGGTGCGCCGAGAACACCGCCTCGACCTCGCCCAGCTCCACCCGGTGGCCCCGGATCTTGACCTGCTGGTCGGTGCGCCCCAGATACATGAGGTTTCCGTCGGGCCGCCGGATCACCAGGTCGCCGGTGCGGTACATCCGCTCGCCGGGCTCGCCGAACGGACAGGCGACGAACCGGTGCGCGGTCTGCGCGGACTGCCCGAGGTAGCCGCGCGCGATGCCGACGCCCGCGACGTACAGCTCGCCGGGCACCCCGTCGGGGACGGGCCGCAGCCACGGGTCGAGCGCGAAGACCTCGGTGTTGTCGATCGCCATGCCCACTACGGGGTCGGCGCACTCGAAGGTGCCCACCCCGAGCGTGTTGATGGTGTATTCGGTGGGCCCGTAGAGGTTGTACCCGACCGTGCCCTTCGTCGCGGCGAGCCGCTGCCAGAGCACCGGAGTGACGGCCTCGCCGCCGAGCAGCACCAGCGCGGGCCGTCGCGCGGGGTCGTCCAGGAGTCCTTCGGCGACGAGCTGCTGCGCGTAGGTCGGCGTCACGTTGATGACGTCGATGCCGTGCTCCAGGCAGTACGCGACGAGCCGGGGCGCGTCGCGGCGCAGTTCCTCGTCGCAGATGTGCACCTCGTGGCCGTCGGCGAGCCACAGGAGCTCCTCCCACGACATGTCGAACGCGAACGATACGGTGTGCGCGATCTTGAAGACGCGATGCCCGTGCTCGGCCAGCACCGGCTCGAAGATCCGGTGCCGGTGATTGATCAGCATGTTGGTGAGCCCGGCGTACTCGGTGACCACGCCCTTGGGCTTCCCGGTCGAGCCCGAGGTGTAGATCGTGTACGCGGGGTGCCTGAGCCGGTGCGGGTCGCCCGGAGCGAACGTCACGAAGGGGGACGTCTCGGGCAGCGGCCGGTCCAGCTCGATCAGCTCGCCGGTCAGCCGGGGCGAGACCGCGCTGACGGTCAGCACGACCTCCGGTCGGGCGTCCGCCACGATCGCCGCGATCCTCTCGTCCGGGTGGTCCAGCTCCAGCGGCACATAGGCCGCGCCGACCCGCAGCACCGCGAACAGCGCGACGATCGAGTCGAGCGAGCGCGGGATCGCGAGGCCCACGGTCGTCTCCGGGCCGATGCCGCGCGCGGCGAGCACGCCCGCCACCGCCCGGCTGCGGTCCCTGAGCCCGGCGAACGTCAGGGTCGCGCCGTCCGCGACCAGCGCGACCCGCGCCGGGGTCAGGTCGGCGGCCCGGTCGAACCTGTCGACGACGGTGTCGGTGCCGAAGTCCGTGCGCTCGGCCGGGACGGGCACGGGCCCGAGTCCCCGCAGCGCGCCCACCGGACCGGTCGCCGTCGCCACTTCCTCGAGGACGCCCAGGTACTCCTCCAGCAGGCGCGCGGCGCGCTCGGTGTCCCCGTCGCGGTACTCCAGCTTGACCGTCAGCCGGTCGCCCGGCGTGACGACCCAGGTGAACGGGTAGTGCGTGGAGTCGTCGGCCCGCACGGAGGTGATGCCGTGCCTGGCGTTCATCGCGGCGAACGCGTCGAGGTCGAGGAAGTTCTGGAGGACGAAGAGGTTGTCGAAGAGCGTGTCGTGGCCGCCCGCGCGCTGGATCTCGCCCAGCCCCAGGTGTTCGTGCTCCATCGCCGCGACTCTTGCCTCCTGCACGGCCGAAAGGTACTCCCCCACGGTCGCATCAGGCCGGGCCCTTGTCCATTGCGGAACGGTGTTGAGGAGCACGCCGACGATCCCAGCGAGGTCCGCGCCTTCGCGGCCGGAGACCGTGACGCCGAAGACCGCGTCGGAGCGGCCCGTGTGCCCGCCGAGCAGCAGGCCGAACGCGCCGGTGAGCAGCGCGTTCAGAGTGACGCCGTGCGTCTTGGCGGCCTCCCGCAGGAGCGCCGACCTCTCGTCGGACAGTTCGCGGACGAGCGCGCGAGGCAGGCCGTCCGAGAGCGCGGGCGCGGGTCCGGCGAGGAGCGTCGGGCCGGGCAGCCCGGCCAGGTGCCCGGCCCAGAACCGCTCCGACGCCGCCCGGTCCCGGGCGGCGAGCGCGCGGGCGTGGTCCTCGAAGCTCGGGACGGCCGGGGCCGTGTCCGGCACACCGCCTTCGAGGAGCGTGGCGTAGGCGTCGAAGAGGTCGCGCAGCACGAGCTCGCGGGACCAGCCGTCCCAGAGCAGCAGGTGGTAGCTGAGGAGCAGCCCGTCGCGGCCGTCGGGACGGCGGATCACGGTGAGCCGGATCAGCGGCGGGGCCTCGAGGTCGAAGCCGGTGTCGCGGTCCCGGGCGCGCAGCGCGTCGACCTCCGCGTCCGTCGCCAGGTCGATCGTGGTGACGGGGACGCGGCGGCCCGCCTTGAGCACCTGGACGGGGGTGCCGTCGGCGTCGGTGGTGAAGCCCGCGCCGACGACCGGGTGCCGGGCGATCACCGCGGCCATCGCGTCGGCCAGGACCTCGGTGTCGAGGCGCCGGTCGAAGTCGAAGTGGCTCTGCGCGACGTAGTGCCCGGCCGCGCCCGCCAACTGGGCCTGGAAGTACAGGCCCTGCTGGAGCGGGGTGACCGGGGCGGTCCGCTCGACCGTCGCGGCGGCCTCGGCGATCTCCTCCAGCGCGCCGAGCCAGTGGCCGGTGATCGTGTCGGGGACGCCTTCGGCGAGGGTGAAGCCCGCGCGCAGGCTTCCGGTGCCCTCGTCGATCCAGGCGTTGACCTCGACGGCGTAGGGGCTGCCCTGGTCGCCGCCGGTGATCGCCAGGGCCTGGGCCTCGCTGCCCCGGCCGAGGTAGTTGAACAGCACCTGCGGACGGGCGGTGAGCAGCGGGGCGGTCTGCGGGTTGAGGTACCTGAGCTGCCCGTAGGCGACGTGCGCCGCCTCGTCCGGCTGGCGCTCGACGAGCTCGCGCGCCGCCGCGACGGGGTCGGCGTGCGGGGTGAGGCGCACGGGCGCGATCGCGGTGAACCAGCCGACCGTGCGGGTGTAGTCGTGATGTTCGACGACCGGGACCCTGCCGTGCCGCTCGACCTCGATCGCGAGATCGGTCGGGGAAGGCTGGACCCTGGTCAGCGCGCTGCGCAATGCTCCGCACAGCAGCTCGGTGAGGCCGACGCCCAGGGCGGCGGGCGCGGTGCGCACGAGCCGCCCGGTGGTCTCGGGGGCGAGGTCCACGGTGGTCTCGCGCAGGCCCGAGATCCCGGCCGTGAGCGGGGGCGCGTCGAGGGTCTCGACCCAGGCGCCGAGGCCGTCGGGCGTCTGGGCGGCCTGGACCGTCAGCGCCTCGGCGTACTCGGCGTAGGAGGTGGTCGGCGGGGCCAGAGGCTCCCCGCGCAGGGCGGTGGCCAGGTCCTCCAGCAGGACGAGCCAGGACACCGCGTCCACGGCGAAGTGGTGCGCGGTGACGACCAGGGTCCGCGCGGCCGCCAGCCACGAGAACGCGATCACCTCGCCGGACTCGGGATCGAGCCGTCCGGCCGCCTCGTTCGCGGCGGCCGTCGCGTCGTCGGCCTCGGTGACCGGGACCGGGTGCGCGGGCTCGGTGCGCAGCGCCCACACCCCGTGCGTCGCGGTCAGTCGCAGCCGGAGCACCGGGTGCGCGGCGACGACGGCGTCGACGGCCCGCCGGACGTCGGAAAGCCCGATGCCGTCGGGCACGGCGAGCGTCCTGGCCTGGGCGAACCGGGCGAGCGAGCCGCCCAGTTCCCGCTGCCGCAGGATGATCGGGGTCGGCGGCAGCGGACCGTCCGCGCGACGCGCCGGCGCGGGCGCGACGGCCTGCGGCGCCCCGCTGCCCAGGTGCTCGGCGAGCGCGCGGGGCGTCCGGTGCAGGAACACGTCGCGCGGCGTGACGGCCAGGCCGCGCGTCCGCGCCCGGTTGACCAGGGTGATGGCGACGATGCTGTCGCCCCCGGCCCGGAAGAAGTCGGTGTCGCCGTCCACCGCGACGTCCAGCGTCTCGGCGAAGAGGTCGACCAGCGTGGGGAGCGAGGCGCCGCCGGTGACGGCCGGGGCCTCCTCTTCCGCGGCGCGCGCCGCCAGCGCCTTCCGGTCGAGCTTCCCGTTGACGGTCAGCGGCAGCGCGTCGAGCGGCAGCACCCGGCCCGGCACCATGTGCGCGGGCAGCCTGGCCGCGACGAGCCGGGCGAAGTCATCGGGCACCCGGCCCACGACGTGCGCGACCAGGTGGTCGCCGCCGTCGGCGACGGTGACCGCCGCGTCGACCACACCGGCCAGCGCCCGGACCGCCGACTCGACCTCGCCCAGCTCGATCCGGAAGCCCTTGAGCTGCACCTGGTCGTCCGCGCGGCCGACGAACTCGAGCTCGCCGGCGAGCGTCCGACGGGCGAGATCGCCCGTGTGGTACATCCGGGACCCGTCGCCCGCGAACGGGTCGGCGACGAACCGGCCCGCGGTGAGCGCGGGCCTGCCCAGGTAGCCGAGGGACACCTGGTCTCCCGCGACATAGATGGCGCCGACCCGGCCGGGCGGCACCGGCCGCAGCGCGTCGTCGAGCAGGTAGGCGGTGAGGCCCGGGATCGGGCCTCCGATCGGGCTGCCGTCGCCCCCGGCGGCGAAGTCCCCGTCGGTCAGCACCCGGTGCGTGACGTGCACGGTGGTCTCGGTGATCCCGTACATGTTGACCAGCTCGGGCGTCGCGGTCCCATGCCGCTCGACCCAGCCGCGCAGCCGCCCGAGGTCGAGCGCCTCGCCGCCGAAGATGATCCGGCGCAGCGCCGGGAGGGGCTTCGCCGCGAGCCTGTCGGCCTCGATGAACTGGTAGAAGGCCGACGGGGTCTGGTTGAGCACGGTCACCCCGCGCTCGCGGACCAGCCTGTGGAAGTCGACGGGCGAGCGCGTCAGGCCGTACTCGGGCACCAGCAGTTCACCGCCGTGCGCCAGCGCGCCCCACAGCTCCCAGACGGCGAAGTCGAACGAATAGGAATGGAACTGCACCCACACGTCGTCCGGGCCGAAGCCCATCTCGGGCTGAGTGTTGGCGAGCAGCGTCACCACACTCGAGTGCGGCACGACGACGCCCTTGGGCCGGCCCGTCGAGCCCGAGGTGTAGATCACGTAGGCCGCGTCGTGCCACCCGGGCTCGACGGCCTCGGCGGCGGCCTCCTCGGGCAGCCCGGGCAGCTCGCCCTGCACGAGCACCCGCGCCGGGACGCCCGCCTCGGCCAGCAGCGCCGTGAAGCGGTCCCGCTGCCCGGCCTCCACCAGGACGACCTGCGGAGCGGCGTCGGCGAGCACGTACTCCAGCCGCTCGTCCGGGTACGCCAGGTCGAGCGGCACGTAGGCCCCGCCCGCCGAGACGATCCCGACGAGCGCGACGACCTGCTCCAGCGAACGCGGGACGGCCACGGCCACCCGCTCGCCGGGTCCGACGCCCGCCGCGCGCAGCGCCGAGGCCAGCGCGTTCTTCGCCGAGGCGAGTTCCCCGTACGTCAGCGACCGGGTCTCCCCGTCGAGCCCGCACCGGGTGACCGCGGTGGCCGCCGGATCGCGCTCGGCGGCCGCGTCGAACAGCCCGCCGAGGGTAGTCCGGACAATCGGCTCCGGGCCGCGGCCGGGCACCAGCTCGTCGACCAGGTCGTCCGGCCGGGTGAGCAGCCCGGCGAGGGTGCCGGTGAACGTGCCCAGGATCGCCCGCGCGCCCTCCTCCCGGAGCAGCGCGCCGTCGTAGATCAGGTTGAACCGCGCCCGCCCGTCGAGACCGCGCTCGACCACGAGCGTCAGCGGGTAGTGCGGCGCGCCCTCGTTGACGATCGCGGTGACGGCGATCTCGTCTCCCGGCCGCCGCAGCCCGGCCACGTCGGTCGCGACGTCGAACACCACAAGGGTGTCGAACAGGGGCGTGTGCCCCACCTGGCGGCCGATCCGTGCCAGCGAGACATGCTGGTACGGAAGGGTCTCGCTCTGGTGGTCCCGCACGGAGGTGAGCAGTTCGCGGGCCGTCGTCGTGCCGGTCCAGCGCGCTCGGACGGGGATCGTGTTGATGAACAGGCCGACCATGTCCGCGATGCCCGGCACGTCCGCGTCCCGGCCGGAGACCGTCGAACCGAACACGACGTCCCCGCCGTGCAGGATCCCGCCGACCGTCACCGCCCAGGCGGCGTGCACCGCGACGCTCAGCGGCACGCCCGCCGACCTGGCCCCCGCGTCGATGTCGACCTCGGGCTCCTCGGCCGTGTCGGCGAACTCCTCGGACGGGGTGTGCCCCTCGGAGACCAGCGAAGGGCCGGGCAGCCCGGCGAGTTCCGCGCCCCAGACCCGCTCGCTCTCCGCCTCGTCGCGCGCGGCGAGCCAGCGCACGTAGTCGGGGAACCCGCCGCGCGGGTAGACGCTGCCGGGTGCGTGGTACTCGGCGAGGAGCGCCCGCAGCATCGGCGGCACCGACCAGCCGTCGGCGATGATGTGGTGCACGGTCTGCACGAGGACGTTCCGGGAGCCGTCGCGGACGAGCGTGTACCGCATCAGCGGGCCGGTCGCCAGGTCGAACCCGGCCCGGCGGTCGCGCTCGGCGAGATCACGGAGCCCGTCGTCCGTGATGCCGGGCCGTACCCATGGGCCTGGAGACAGGCTCTTGGAGAGCCCGGCTTCGCCGGGGAGCCCATCTCCAGGCCGTACCCATGGGCCGGGAGACGGGCTCTCGGAGAGCCCGGCTTCGCCGGGGAGCCCATCTCCAGGCCGGTCCAACGTGGTGAACGGGGCCTCGACGCCGCTCTCCAGCACCGAGACGACCCTGCCGTCCGCCAGGACGGCGAAGCGCGCGGCGAGGTTCGGGTACAGCGCGAGCAGCCGGGTCGCGGCGGCGGCGACCCGGGCCGGGTCCACGGGGCCGTCCAGCTCGAGGAGCTGCTGCTCGACGTAGGAGCCCGCCGAGTCGTCGTCGAAGACCGAGTGGAAGTACAGCCCTTCCTGGAGCGGGGTCAGCGGCAGGACGTCCCGCAGCGAGGGGCCGTCCAGGGCGTCCACGTCGGCCTGGGTGAGGGGGACCAGCGGGAAGTCGCTGGGTGAGTGGCCGCCCTGCTCCAGTGCGGACAGGGCGGTCAGAGCCGCCTGGAAGTACCCGCCGAGCACGGTGATGTCGGCGTCGGTGAACAGGCCGGCGGGCCAGGAGATCGTGGTGACCAGCTCGTACGCGCCGGTCGGGCCCGGCTCGGCGATCGCGTTGAACTCCAGTGCGCGCGGCAGGCGCATCCGGGGGTCGCGCTTCTCACCGAGCTGCCCGGCCGCGCCGGAGAACTGCCAGTCGCGGGACGCGCCCGCGTCGAACCTGCCCAGGTA
The DNA here is from genome assembly GCF_003751225.1 of Actinocorallia herbida. Taxonomy (NCBI): domain Bacteria; kingdom Bacillati; phylum Actinomycetota; class Actinomycetes; order Streptosporangiales; family Thermomonosporaceae; genus Actinocorallia; species Actinocorallia herbida. Next base: position 4,104,537 of record NZ_RJKE01000001.1, on the reverse strand, counting down.
GTTGAACAGCACCTGCGGGGCGGGCGCGGTGAACGCGGCGTCGCCGAGGTGGCGCAGGGCGCCATAGCCCAGGCCGTTGCTCGGCACCCGGGCGAGGTCCTCCTTGACGGCCTTCAGCGCGGCGGCCAGATACCCGGGGTCGGTGAGGTCGGCCGCCGCGCCGGGGTCCACGACCACCGGGAAGAGCGTCGTGAACCAGCCGACGGTCCGCGACAGCTCGGGCTCGAAGCCGACGGCGTCGGCCACGAACCTGCCTTCACGGCCGTGTCCTTCGAGTTCCAGATGCAGGAAGGTCTGGTCCTGCCCGAGATCCCTCCGCCATCTGGCGAGGGCGACGGCCAGGGCCGTCACCAGCACGTCGTTGACGCCCGCGTGAAACTTCGCGGGGACCTCGCCGAGCAGCGCGGCGGTGACGTCGGGCGCGACCGAGACGTGCCGCGTCTCCTCCCACGCGACGGTGTCCGCCTCGCCCAGCGGACGCCTGCCGACCTGCCCGTCCGGGCCCGGCAGCGGACGCTGGAAGTAGGCGCGGTCGGCGTCGAACGCGGCCCGCTCCAGCACCTGCGTCCAGCGCCGGAACGAGGTGCCGACCGGCGGCAGGTCGATCGCCGCGCCCTCGGTGTGCTGCCGCCAGGCGGTCGCGAGGTCGTCCATGAGCACGCGCCAGGACACGCCGTCGACCACCACGTGGTGCACGACGAGGACGAGCTGGCGGGCCTCGCGCCGCCAGACGGCGCGGACCATCACCCCGGCGTCCGGGTCCAGGCCGTCGGTGGCGATCCCGACGCACGCCTCCAGCGGGAGATCGCTCTCCTGCCAGCCGACGGCCGCGCCGTCGGCCTCGGGGATGTCGAAGCTCCAGCGGTCACCGCGCACCAGCCTGGCGCGCAGCATGGCGTGCCGGGAGACGAGCGCGGCGAGCATCGCGTCGAGGGTCTCGGCGGTGAGTTCCTCCGGCGTCGTGAGCACGACCGACTGCACGAATCCGTCGATGGCGCCGGTGGTCTCACCGAGCCACTGGACGATCGGCGAGCCCGCGACGGGGCCCGTCGCGACGTCCTCGCGGTCCACGGCCGAGACCTCGTCGCGGCTCGCCACGGCGGCGAGCGCCCCGATGGTCTCGCTGGTGAAGATCTGCGTCGCGGTGACGTACAGGCCGACCTCGCGCAGCGCGCTCAGCAGGGAGATCGCGAGGATGCTGTCGCCGCCGAGGGCGAAGAAGTTCTGGTCCACGCCGACCGCGTCCAGCCGCAGCGCCGCGGCCACCGCGCCGCACACCGCGTGCTCGGCGTCGGTCGAGGGAGCCAGCAGCGGGCCCGCGCCGACCTCCGGCTCGGGCAGCGCGCGCCGGTCCAGCTTGCCGTTGGCGGTGAGCGGGAACTCCGCCATGACGACGATGTGCGCGGGCACCATGTACTCGACCAGGTGCTCGGCGGCCCACGCCTTCACCTCGGCGGCCCGCAGGTCCGCGGCGCCGCCCGCCGGGATCACATAGCCGACGAGGTAGGTGCCGCCCGCCGAGTTCTTCTTCGCGACGACACAGGTGTGCCGGACCCTCGGATGCTCGGCGAGTCCCGCCTCGACGTCCTCGAGCTCCAGCCGCATGCCGCGGATCTTGATCTGGTTGTCGGCCCTGCCCAGGAAGTCCAGCGATCCGTCCGGGGCGTACCTGGCGAGGTCGCCGGTCCGGTAGAGGCGCGACCCGTCCGTCGCGAAGGGGTTGGCGACGAAGCGGGAGGCGGTCAGGCCGGGGGCGTTGACGTAGCCGCGGCCCAGGAGGAACCCGCCCACGTAGAGTTCGCCGCCGACGCCGACCGGGACCGGGCGCAGTTCGTCGTCCAGCACATAGAGCTGGGTGTTCGGGTTGGCCTTGCCGATGGACGTCGACAGGCGCTCGGCCTCGCCCCGGTAGATGACGTGCGAGACGCCGATCGTCGTCTCGGCGGGGCCGTAGCCGTGGTACATCGGGATGTCGAGCCTGGTGCGGAACCGCTCGTACAGCTCGGGGGTGAGGACCTCGCCGCCGCACCACACGTGCCGGAGGCTGTCCAGCCGGCCGGAGTCGCCCGCGATCTCCAGCAGCACGTCGAGCATGGACGACACCAGGTACACGAAGGTGACGCGCTGCTCGTCGATGACGCTCAGCAGATGGTGCGGGTCGCGTTCGCCGCCGGGCCGCAGGATGACGAGGCGGCCGCCGCACACCAGCGGCAGGAAGATCTCGTTGATGGAGATGTCGAATGACAGCGGCGCCTTGAACAGCGACGCGTCGTCGTGGCCGAAGTGCAGGATCTGGTTCACCTGCCACAGCAGGCGCTCGCTGATCGCCTCGTGCCGGATCATCGCGCCCTTGGGCCGTCCGGTCGAGCCCGACGTGAAGATGACGTACGCGAGCGCGGATCCGGACAGCACCACCTCGGTCGGCTCGCCCGAGTACTCACCGAACTTCCAGTCGTCCAGGTCCACCGCGACGGCGGACGGCTCGTCCCCGTCGCCTTCCCCGGAGGCGTTGAGCTGCAGGACGACCCGGGCGTCCTCGATGACGACGGCGCGGCGCGCGGCGGGCCACCGGGGGTCGAGCGGCACGAAGGCGCCGCCCGCCTGGAGCACCGCGAGCAGGCCGATCACCATCTCGGCGGAGCGGCCGAGGGAGATGCCGACGACCTGCTCGGCGCCGAGCCCGAGGTCGCGCAGCCGACGGGCGAGCTGGTTCGACAGCGCGGCCGCCTCCCCGTAGGTGAGCGACCGGTGCTCGTCCACGATGGCGACCGCGTCGGGCCGGATCCTGGCCTGCTCGCGGAACAGCTCCACGAGGGTCGGCCGGTCCCTGTCCACGGTGTTGTCGTGCCATGCGGCGAGGGCGGCGAGCCGGGCCGCGACGCTGGACGGGGCGACGCTGCCGAGGGGCCGGTCGGGGAAGTCCGCAAGGTCGTCCAGGGCGAGCTGGGCGTCCGGGTGGGAGACGCCCTCGGGGAGGACGATGCTCCCGCCGTCCGCGCCTACCGCGTATCCCCCGACGCCTCCCCCACCGTTGTCGACCCAGCCGAGGACGTCGGCGAAAAGGGTGTCGGGGGTGAGGGGGAGGCCGTCGGGGCTCCGGCCCGTCGCCCAGTAGGCGAGGGCCAGTGTGCCCGCTTCGGTGATGGTTCGGTCGGAGTACGCGCCGATCCGTCTGCGCACGTCGTCCAGACGTGAGGGGGTGAGCAGGACATGACGAGAACTGGATTCCACCATCGAAGACTCAGCCATCCCTTCCAGATGCGAAGGTTAGCCTAACCTAATTAAGGGTCACCTAACTAGTCTCGATGAGGGTCCCCTAACTCGCCTCCCGCCATGCGCTCCACAGCCGTGCGTACCGGCCGTCGAGGGCCACCAGCTCCTCGTGCGTGCCCTCCTCGACCACCCGCCCGGCGTCCAGCACCGCGATCCGGTCGGCGGCCATCGCCTGGGTCAGCCGGTGCGCCACGAAGAGCGTGGTGCGGCCTCTGCACGCGGCGAGCACCGCGCGCTCGAGCTCGGCCGCGCCCTGGCTGCCCGCCTCCGCGGTGGACTCGTCGAGCACCACCACCGGGGCCCGGCCCAGCACCAGCCGGGCCAGCGCGACCTGGGCGACCTTGGTGCCGTCGAGACGTTCGCCGCCCTCACCGACCACCGTGGCCAGGCCGTCGGGCAGTGCGTCGACCCATCCGTCCGCGCCGACCGTGCGCAGCGCGTCGCGCAGCTCGGCGTCGGTCGCCGCGGGGGCGGCGAGCCGGAGGTCCTCGGCGAGCGGGCCGGAGAACACGTGCGTCTCCTGCGTCAGGATGCTCACCAGAGCGCGGGTGGCCGCCTCGTCGAGTCCGACGAGGTCGGTCTCCCCGACGCGCACCGAGCCCGCCTGCGGGGTGCCGATGCCGGCGATCAGCGCCGCGAGCGTCGTCTTGCCCGCGCCCGTCGCGCCCACCAGGGCGAGTGAACCGCCCGCCGGGATCGTCAGGTCGACGTCGAGGAGTACCGGGCTCTCGGAATCGGGATAGCCGAATGTCAGCCCCCGCACCTCGACCGGGTACTCCCCCGCCGCCGCGGCCTTGACCGCCGCGTCGCCCACCAGGCGCTCCTCCGCGGACTCGCCCAGCACCCCGACGAGCCGGGTCAGGCTCGCACCCGATTTCTGCGCCTCGTCGAAGGTGAACATGATGGCGCCGAGCGGGGTGAACAGCCGGTGGAACAGCAGCGCGGCCGCCGACACGTCGCCGAGCTTCGCCGCGTCGTTCTCCAGCAGCGCGTAGCCGACCAGGAGGATGAGGACGAGCCCGACGAACTCGGCGCGGTTCTCCCGGCCGACGAACCTGCCGAAGAACCGGAAGACCTCGATCCCGAGGTTGCGCACCCGCCACGACTCCTGGTCGACCTTCTCGCGGAACCGCGCTTCGAGCCGGTAGGCGCGAACCGTCTCGATCCCGTTGAGCCCGCTGATGAAGGCCTGCGCGCGGTCGGCCTGGGCCACCGCGCGCTCCTGGTAGAGAGGCGCGGAACGGGGCAGATACCAGCGCAGCGCCAGCGCGTAGGCGGGCAGCGCGCCCGCGCCCGCGAGGCCGAGCCGCCAGTCGAGCCCGAACATGCCGAGCGTGGCGACGACGACGAGGACGCCCGCGGAGAACACCGTCGGGACCGCCGTGCGGATGCCCTTCGACACCACGGCCACGTCGTCGCCGACCCTGGACAGCACGTCGCCGCGGCCGACCTCCTCGATCCGGGCGCTCGGCATCCCGAGCACCGCCCGGACCGCGCCTTCGCGCAGCCTGGCGAGCAGATCGGCGCCCAGCCGTCCGATGAGGTAGGTGGACGCGGCAGTGGCCGCCGTGCCGAGAAGCGCGGCGGCCACCATCAACGTGCCCACGGTGAGGAGGATCGAACGAGACTCCCCGTCTTTGACTCCGTCGACCACCTGGCCGAGCAGGAGTACCGGCAGCACCTGTAGCGCCGCCCCCGCCACCGTGGTGAGCACTGTCGCGGCCGTCAGCCAAGGCACTTCGCGGCAGTGCGCCGCGACCCATCGGGTGGCCTCGCGTCCGGTCGCCGTGCGCAGGATGGCAGGGGCGACGCGCGTGTCTGTGGTGCTCACACCCGGACCGTGACGGTCCGGGGGCGGGACACGGAGGACGTCATCGTCAGCCGACCGACTTGACGATCTCGTCGATCGCGTACGGCATCGACGGCAGCGTGCCCTGCGACACCGCGGCACCGACGGCCGGGCCCTCACTGTCGAGCAGGTACGACACCTTGCCGGCCTTGACCGCGGGCAGGTTCGCGAAGAGCTCGAACTTCTTGATCGCGTCGATGTCGGCCTGGTCGTTGATGACGAAGATGTGGTCGACGTCGATCAGGTCGATGCGCTCAGGGGACAGCGTGGTGTAGAAGCTGCCGTCGGCGATCTTGTCGATCTCGGTGGTGCCCTTGAAGCCGATGCCGGTCACGATCCGGCCGCGCACGTCGGTGGTGGTGAAGGGCGCGACGGCGTCCTTGTACCAGGACAGCGCGACTGCGGTCTTGTCGGCCCACTCGGGGTGCGCCTGCTTGGCGGCGTCGAGCTGGCCCTGGATCGCCGTGATCTTCTCCTTGGCGGCGGCCTCCTGGCCGACGGCCTTGGAGATCTGGAGGACGTTGTCCTGCCACGGAGCGCTGAACGGCTCCTTCTCGGTCTTGGTGCGGCCGACGGTCGGGGCGATCTTCGACAGCTTGTCGTAGGCGGCCTGGTCGATCTCGGAGTACACCGCGATGATGAGGTCGGGGCGCAGCGAGGCGATCTTCTCGTAGTTCGGGCCGGCGTCGCCGTTGGCCATGATGACCTCGGGCTTGGTGGCGCCCCACAGGTCCTTCACCCAGGGCCACTGGGTGTTGATGTCCGGCGACTGGCCGGGCGGGTTCGGGTACTGGTCGACCATGCCGACGGGCTTGATGCCCCACGCGAGGACGGTCTGGTCGTCGGTGTAGCCGACGGTGACGACGCGCTCGGGGGCCTTCTTGACCTCGGTGGAGCCGAAGAAGTGCTCGACGGTGACCGGGAAGGTGCCACCGGTGGCGGCCGAGGGGGACGCGGCGGGCTCGGCGGGCTCCTCCGAGCCGCAGGCGGCGAGGAGGCCGAGGCTGAGGACGGCGGCGGAGAGGGCCGCGGCGACCTTCCGCAGATTGAAGATGGTTCTCTGAGGACGCATACGGATCCGCCTGTTCGTTCTTAGAGGGGGGATGAGGCAGGCAAGACACTAACACGCGAACTTAGGCTAGGCTAACCTTACTCAGTGTCGAGATGGGCGTGGACGTGAGTGCGGCCTATCGGAACGATGAGCGGACGGTCGCTCACCGGGTCGTCGATCACCTCGGCGCGCAGCCCGAACGCCTCGTGCAGCAGGTCCGCGGTGATCACCTCGCGGGGATGGCCCTGCGCCAGGATCCCGCCGTCCTTCATGACGACGAGGTTGTCGCTGTAGCGCGTGGCCAGGTTGAGATCGTGCAGCACCATGACCACCGTGCAGCCCGACTCGTGCAGGTCGTCGACCAGGTCGATCACATCGATCGCGTGCGCCAGGTCGAGGTAGGTGGTCGGCTCGTCGAGCAAAAGCAGGTCGGTGCCCTGGGCCAGGGTCATCGAGATCCAGACGCGCTGCCGCTGCCCCCCGGACAGCGAGTCGACGGCGCGGTCGGCCAGATCGGCCACGCCCGTCATCTCCAGCGCGCGTTCCACGACCTCGGCGTCGTCCGACGACCACTGCCGCATCCAGCTCTGGTGCGGATGGCGGCCGCGCGCGACCAGGTCGGACACCGTCAGGCCCTCCGGCGCGACCGGGGTCTGCGGAAGCAGGCCGAGCTTCTTCGCCACGTCCTTGGTCTTGAGCCGGGCGATGTCCTCGCCGTCCAGCACGACGGTGCCCTTGCTCGGCTTGAGCAGCCGGGACAGGGTCCGCAGCAGGGTGGACTTCCCGCAGCCGTTGGGGCCGATGATCGTGGTGATCACGCCCGGCGGGATCGACACGTCCAGGTCGTCGATGACGACCCGTCCGCCGTATCCGACGGTGACGCGTTCCGCGGAGAGCCGCGCGACTTCCGCGGTGCCGACTTGGGTGAGGTGCTGAGCGGTCACACAACCTACTTTACTTAGGTAAGCCTATCCTTTTATATCCCTTTTTTCAGATTGGCACGAACCAGCAGGTAGACGAGGAAGGGCCCGCCGATCATCGCGGTGACGATGCCGACCGGAAGGGCGACGGGCAGGGCGGTCCGCGCGACGAGGTCCGCGCCGATCAGCAGCAGCGCGCCCACCAGCCCGGAGGCAGCCAGCGGCGGCGTCGGGAATCTGGCCAGGCGCATCGCCACCTGCGGCGCGACCAGCGCGACGAACGGCACGGGACCCGCCACGCTCACCGCGACCCCGGCCAGCAGCACCGCGCACAGCAGCAGCGCCGCGCGCACCGCCGAGAACCTGACGCCCAGGCCGGCCGCGACGTCGTCGCCGAAGTGCAGCGGCTTGAGGTGGAACGCCACATAGGACACCACGACCATGAGGGCGAGCGTGCACCACAGCGCCACCCAGACCTCGTTCCACGACTGGGCCTCCAGCGAGCCGACCAGCCACACCCGTGCCCGCGCCACGTCCCGGATGTCGGCCTTGACCAGCAGCCATGCCGTGAGCGCCTCCATCACGGCGCTCACCGAGATGCCGATGAGGATGAGCCGGAAACCGTCGACCCCGCGCCGCCACGCCATGAAGTAGACGAGCAGGCCGGTGCCGAGACCGCCCAGCAGGGCCGCCGTCGCCAGCCCGACCGTGTTGGTGATCATCGCGGCGGCGCCGCCCGACACCGTCACCAGGAACACCGCGGCCGTGCCCGCACCCGAGGTGATGCCCAGGATGTCCGGACTGGCCAGGGGGTTGCGCGCGATGGACTGGGTGATCGCACCGGACACGCCGAGCGCGAGCCCGACGACGAGTCCGATCAGGGCGCGCGGCATCCGCAGGTCCATGATGACGAACTCGTCGATCTGCTCACCGCGGCCGAAGATCGTCGCGATCACGGCGGGCAGGCCGATGCGAAAGTCGCCCAGGCTGATCGACAGGCAGAACACCAGGAACGTCGCGCCCGCCAGGAACAGCACCACGAAGAGCAGCCACGGCCGCCAGACGAAGGACACCGGGCCCATCCGCACGCCCGGCGCCACCCGCGGCGTCGGCTTCACCGTTGTCTCGCTCATGCGTTCTTCAACTTCCCTCGCCAGACCAGAACCGCGAAGAAGGGCGCGCCGACCAGCGCGACGACGATGCCCGCCTGCAACTCGCCGGGCCGCACCACCACCCGTCCGATGGTGTCGCAGACCAGCAGGACGACCGCGCCCAGCAGGCCCGCGTACGGCACGAGCCACCGGTAGTCCGGGCCCGTGATGTACCGGGCGACGTGCGCGACCATGAGCCCTAGGAACGCGATCGGACCGCACGCCGCGGTCGCCGCGCCCGCGAGCAGGGTGATGGAGACGATGCCGATGGTCCGGCTCAGCGCGATGTTCACGCCGAGCCCGCGGGCCACGTCGTCCCCGAGGTTGAGCAGGTTGAGCGCGGGGAGCGTGAAGAGCGCGAGCAGGACTCCGACGACGATGAACCCGGTCACCGGCCAGATGACGCCGAAGCCGACGCCCGCGACCGACCCCGCGTCCCAGAACCGCTGCGCGTCGAGGGCCGCCTGGTTCGACAGGGCGAGCGCCGTCGCCATCGCGATGAGGAACACCGTGATGCCCTGCCCGGCCAGTGCGAGCGTCAGCGGATTTCCCGCTCCCCTGCCCAGGCTCGACAGCCCGAACACGACGACCCCCGCGACCGCCGCCCCGAGGAAGGCGAACCAGACGTACTGGAAGGGGTTGCTGAACCCGAAGAAGTAGATCACCGACACCACCCCGAAGGACGCGCCCGCGTTCACCCCGAGCAGCCCGGTGTCCGCGATCGGATTGCGCGTGTGCCCCAGGATGAGCGCCCCGCTCATGCCGAGCGCCGCCCCCGCGATGATCGCGAGCACGGTCCGCGGCACCCGCACCGTCTGCACGATCAGCCTGGTCTCGGTGAGCCGCTGGTCCGGATCCGGCGCGGCCCACAGTCCGTACCAGACCTCGGACAGGCTCAACGACCTCGGTCCCACCACCAGCGAAGCGATCCCCGCGACCGCGAGCACCGCCGCGAGCACCCCGAGGCCCACCACCCGCCGCCGCCGAATCCTCGCGACCCCAGAGGGTCTCTTCTCCGCAATCGTGCGCATGCCGACGTACGTTATCCCGAAGACCCCGCGAACACCCTCCCAGGGCACTTCACCCGTTACCAGGTCAAGACGTGCGGTGCTGGTGGCGCCAGGCGCGGGGGGTGAGGCCGTGGGCCTGGCGGAAGCGGCGGGAGAAATGGGCCGGGTCGGTGAAGCCCCAGGAGCGGGCGACGGCCTCGATGGTGCGGCGGGCGTGGCGGGGGGAGGCGAGGTCGCGCCGGGCGCCCTCCAGCCGGTGCTCGATGATCCATTGTTCGAGGCTCACCTCTGCCTCGCCGCACAGCCGGTAGAGGGTGCGGACGGAGACGTGGTGGGCCTGGGCGATGCGCTGCGGGGTGAGGTCGGGGTCCGTCAGGTGCAGGCGGGCATAGGAGAGGATCTGGGTGAGGAGCGTGGGGTCGTCCTCGACGTGCCGGGGCGGTGCGGTGACCGAGAGGATGACGGCGCGGGCGAGCTCGAGGGTCGCGGTGGCCAGGGCGTCCGCGGCGGGACCCGCGCTGAGCCGGTCGGCGTCGTGGTGCAGCGCGCGGACATGGTGCAGCAGCAACGGGGCCGCGGCGCTGGTCGCGATGAGGGGGATCGCGGCGCGCACCTGGTGGTCGGGCAGCGCGAGCCGGTCGGCGTCGACCATGACGGCCAGCGACTGCCCGCTCCCGGACCAGCCGTAGTCGTAGCCCGCGGTCTTCTGGGACATGACGAGGGACGTAAGGTCGATGCCGCGCGGCGTCCCGTCCCAGACGGAGAAGGCCTCGCCATGACTCTGCGTGGTGATCGAGATCGTGTTCACCGAGTCGCGCCTGACCTGCCGCAGCGTGCGCCCGACCCGGATCCCCGAACCCCGGGTGGAGAACATCGTCAGCGGACCGAAGTTCCAGCGTTCCAGCCGGATCCTGGTGTCCGGACGCTCGTGCTCGATCGTGCAGAGCCCGCTCTCCGTCGCGGCGACGGCCTGGAACGCCTCGATCCGTCGCGCGACGGGAAGGGTCTCGGTGTCGAGGACCAGCATCGGCTCCGTCCCTCCCCCGTCGTGCGCCGTGCACCCGTCAGGCCGCGGTGCACGCCGCCTCCTCGTAGTATCGACGGCTCCGCGTGTCGTTCGCATTAACAATGTCGTGTTCTCTCCGGAAAGCACCACCACCGGGCCGCCGCGTGCGCTGGCGCTGTCGGGCAAGAGGGTGGCACGGAGAGCCAGGACGGCGCCCGCCGCCTGCACGACGATCATCCCGACGACGACCGTTGGGGACGCCATGCTGGTACTGGACACCGCCGACCATCCGAACGCCGAACGGGCCGAGGCGTATCACGCCGTGGCCGAGGGCGAGGCGGGCACCTGCTCGATCGAGTTCGAGCCGGACGAGCGCGGGGAGATCTGGCAGCGGCTCGAGGTCTGGCAGTTCGGCCCGGTGAGCATGATCGCCACCTCCGGCACCGGGATGCGCTACCGGCGCACCCCGCGGCACATGCGGATGGACTCCAAGCACTCCATCTCGCTGCTCACCCACCCCGTCGGCACCGGCGGGATCGTGTGGAACGACTACCAGGACCGCCTCTGCGCGCAGACGCTGAACCTGGAGCACCGCACCGACGCGTACTACGAGTACACGTGGTCGGGCACCGGCATGATGCTCGCCTGCGTGATCGACTTCGACCGCCTCGAACTGCCCGCGGCCACGATCCGGGACGCCATCCCGCTCGCGTCCCGCAGCGGGGTCGCCCCCCTACTGTTGAACCAGATGCGCGCCCTGCACCGGAACGCCGACCTGATCGCTGAGGACCCGGGCGCGGAGGCCATCGGCGGCTCCCTCGTCGCCCTCAGCCGGGCGCTCGTCGCCTCCGTGACGTCCGACGCGGGCACCCGGCGCGAGGTGGCCCAGGAGACCCTGGTCCCGCGGATCCTCGCCTACGTGCGGGCCAACCTCGCCGACCCGGAACTCACCCCCGAGCGCATCGCCCACGTCCACAACATCTCCCGGCGGACCCTGTACCGGCTGTGCGAGGCCAACGGCATCAGCCTGGAACAGTGGATCATCCGCCGCCGACTGGAACACGCCCGCCATGACCTCACCGCGCCCGAACACGCCCGCCGCACCATCGAAGCCATCGGCCGTGCCTGGGGCTTCACCAACCCGAACTACTTCTCCCGCCGCTTCCGCCAGACCTTCGGCGTCACGCCCAGCCAGTGGCGCCGCCGGCGCGGCGAGGACTGACGCGGTGCGGAGCCCGCGCCGGGAGGCCGTGCCGTGCTGATCCTGGACACCGACGACCTGCCGCGCCGCGACCGGGTCGACGCCTACAACGCCGCGGCCGTCGGGACCTCCGGCGCCTGCTCCATCGAGCACGAACTCGACGAAGGCGTCCGGTTCCGCAAACGCATGGAGATCTGGCACTTCGGACCCGTCGTGCTGTTCGCGAACTCGGGCTCCGGGATGCGTTACTGGCAGACCGAGCAGCACCTGCGCCTGGACGGACGGGACAGCATCTCGCTCTTCAGCCAGGTGCACGGCACCGGTGGCTTCGTCTGCAACGACCGGCAGCGGTCGCTGACGTCCGCGGACCTCGCCTTCACCTGCAAGAGCGCCGGCTACTGGGAGACCCGCTGGTCCGGCGCCGGCGAGAGCATCGCCTTCATGCTGGACGCCGAGCGCCTCGGGCTCCCCGGGAGCATGATCCGCGACGCGACGCCGCTGGCCGAGCACAGCGAGATCGCCCCGATGCTGCTCACCCAGCTGAAGGCCATGCGGGGAGACGCCGAACGGCTCAGCGGAGACGCGGGCGTCGAGGCCCTCGGCGACGCCGTCGTCTCCCTCGTCCGCGCGCTCGTCGCGTCGGTCTCCGCGCCGAGGCCGACCCGCCTGTCCGTCGCCGAGGAGACCCGGTACACCCGGATCCTCGCCCACCTCCGCGCCCACCTCGCCGACCCCGGCCTGACCGCCGCGCGCGTCGCCGCCGTCCACAACCTCTCCGTCGCCGCGCTCCACCGGATCTTCCACGACCACGGCGCCGACCTGGACCAGTGGATCGCCCACCACCGCCTCGAAGGCGCCCGCGCGGACCTCGCCTCACCCGCCCACGCCCACCGCCCCGCCACCGACATAGCCCGCTCCTGGGGCTTCGCGGACCCCGCCCGCTTCACCCGCCTCTTCCGCCGGACCTACGGCGCCTCACCCGCCCAATGGCGGCACCGGCACCTCACCCCCTAGCCGAGCCCACACCCACCCGCACCCTTCCGGGCACGCCCGCCGCCGGCCGGAAGTCCGGCGCGGAGGTCAGTCGCGCAGGCGGGACAGCGATCGGGGGGTCAGATGGCGGGCCAGCTCGTCCAGGAGGGTGAGGACCTCGGCGAGCCGGGCCGGGTCGGCAGAGCCCAGGGCCTTGGCCACGGAGGTGTCGATCGGCGCGGCGCGGACCTCTTCGACACGGGGGGAGATCCCGGGGGCGGGGTGGATGAGGACGCGGCGCCGGTCGCGGGTGTCGGGTTCGGAGACCACGGCTCCGGTATCGCGGAGGCGGGCGACCGCGGCCGAGACCGCGCTCTGCGGGAGGCCGGTCCGGTCGACGATCTCGCTGACCGCGCTGCCCGGGTGCGCGCGGATGTCGCCGACCACGATCAGCACGGTCCGGATACCGCCGAGTTTGCCGTCCGGCGCCTCAGCGGCCAGCGTCTCCTCACCGATCTTCATCAGCGTGCGGCCGAGCAGGAACAGGTCCACTCCGTTCATGCCCCGAGATTACATCCACGAAGATGCATCAGTCTTGATGTATCTAATTTGATGGATTATGGTGATCGTGAACGCGGCACCCCGCCGTCGGCACGAAAGGCCACCGCATGTCCGCCGCCATCACCGGCCACCTCCCCGTTCCCGGCGCCACGCTCTACTACGAAGTGCGCGGCACCGGTCCGATCCTGCTCATCTCGCAGAGCGGCGAGGGCGACGCCGGCCGCAGCACCGACCTGGTCGACCGGCTCGCCGACGTCCGCACCGTCATCACCTACGACCGCCGCGGCCTCTCCCGCAGCACGCCGCGCGACCCCGGCCGCCCGGCGACGATGGCCGACCACGCCGACGACGTCCACCACCTCCTCGCCGAGCTCACCGACGAACCCGCCGCGATGCTCGGATGCAGCCTCGGCGCCGTCATCGGCCTGCGCCTCGCCGCGCACCGCCCCGGTGTGCTGCACACCCTCATCGCCCACGAACCCGTCGCGCCCGTCCTGCTTCCCGCCGCGGAGCGCGCCCGCCACGAACACGAACTCGCCGACATCCGGCGGCTCTACCGCAGCGATGGTCTCGCACCCGCGCTCAGGGCGATCGCCGACGCCCTCGGCATCGATCCCGCACGGCCCGACGCCGAACCCGGCCTCACCCCGCAGCCGATGACCCCCCTCCGCGTCGCGAACTTCCGGTACTTCATCGAGCACGACTTCACCGCGGTCATCGACGACGCACTCCCCGTCTCCGCGTTGGCCGCCTCCACCACCAGGATCGTGCCCGCGGCGGGGCGCACCACCCCGCCCACCGTCTTCGACCGCCGCTGCGCCGAAGACCTCGCCGCCCTGCTCGGCACGGAACTCGCCGAGTTCCCCGGCGGGCACAACGGCAACACCACCCACCCGCGCGCGTACGCGGCCCGCCTTCTCGACGTCCTCGGCGCTCCGGCTCCCGCTCCGCAGGCGAGGCCCGCCCGGGCGTGAGCCCCTCGGCCGGGCCACCTGCGGGCTCTACCTCACGGGGTCCCGAAGAGGCGGAGGAGGCCGGGGAGGTAGTCGGCGGCGTGGCCGGGCAGGTCCGCGAGGTCGTCCGACGAGCGCAGGAGGACGAGGTCGTCGAGTTCGGGGGTGCGGCCCTCGGCGGTCTCGGCGGCCGTGGCCTCCGCGAAGGCGGCGCGAAGGGCCGCGACGGGCCGGGGCGGGGCCTGGAAGAGGAACCCGATGCTGATACCGCGGACGACGGTGACCAGCGTGAGGTCGTCGGGCGAGGTCACGATCCCGGTCTCTTCGCGCAGTTCCCTGGCCGCGTGCCCGCGCAGGGTCGCCAGGTCCATGGCCTCGCCGGGCGGGGGCGGCTCGACGGTGCCGCCCGGCAGTAGCCAGCGCGACGGCACCGAGGTCCACGCCGCCATCCGCCCGACCAGGAAACCGCCCTCCGTAGCGGGCTGGACGACCGAGGCGTACACCCCGGGCAGCGGCGCCGCCCCCGGGACCCGGTGCAGGGCCCCGTACCGGAAGGTCGCCCTCGCCCACGTCAGGGCGAGAAGGTCCGCTTCGAGCCGGATCCCCGTCAGCACCACGATCGGGCCGTCGAACAGGGCGGGATTGGCCGTCACCGCCTCGTCCCACGCCCTGTCCATGGCCCGCCGGTGCTCCGCCGGCAGCTCCGGGGGCCGCCCTTCGACCAGCCGCACCCGGCGGGCGGCCAGCAGCTCGACGTCCTGCGATCCATCCCGCGTCTCGGTCATCCCCGCATCCTCTCGCCTTCCCGGCCGCCCGCGCGGGAGGCGCCGGTCAGGCCCCGGGCGCGGTGTCGGGCGTGAGCTCCAGGACGACGACGGGCAGGGTGCGCGACGTCTGCGCCTGGTAGCCGCCGTACCCCGGGGCAACGCGCACGACGTGGCGGAACAGCGTGTCCCGGCGTTCGCCCTCGGCGGGGACGGCGACGGCCTCGTGGCGTTCGGCGCCGATCTCCACCTCGACCCGGGGGTGCGCGACCAGGTTGTGGTACCAGGCGGGGTGCCGGTGGGCGCCGCCCGCGGAGCCGACGACCAGGAGGAGGTCGCCGTCCCGGACATAGCCGAGCGGCACGGTGTGCGGCGCCCTGGATCTCGCGCCAATGGTGGTGAGCAGGAGCAGGTCGCCACCCTCGAACGGGCCGCCGACCTTTCCGGAATGGGCACGGAACTCGTCGATGATCTGCTGGTTGAACGATGCGGGCATGTCAAATCCAAATCTAAAAAGTACCGAAGGGAATCGCGCGCACGGCGAAGTTCGCCCCTGGCGGATGAGTGGAAAGCAAGGTCAGCGCGCTGGCACGCGACGAAGCAGCGCGCCAGGAGAACGTCGGATCAGACGCGGCGCACGGGATACACGCTCATGGAATCGCCCCTCAGGCGGAAAGGTGCTGGCCCGATCGCCGGCCTGCCCACTGCTCTTCGGCCGGCGTCACGCTGCACGCCGACAATTACACGGAACGCCGCCGGAATTGTCAACTCCGATGCGCCCGCGGCGGCTCCCGACCTGAGGCGGGCGATCCGGATCACAAAACCGGACCATAGGGTCCGGTTCTGCGGTAGCGTCTCGGCTGCTAAGTGGACCCGTAGGTCCGCATCGACGGAGTGAGGAGTCGCGGGTGGGCGAGAAGGAGACGCCGAAGGGCGGGCGCGAGGGGCTGCTGGTGGTGATCCTGGCGCTCGCCGCCGCCGCGTTCGCGCTGGCGCAGACGGCGGTACTGCCCGGGATCGGCGTACTGGGCGGGGAACTCGGAGCGTCCGCGACGGACATGTCGTGGGTGATGAGCGGATATCTGCTCTCGGCGGCGGTGCTGACGCCGGTGTTCGGCAGGCTCGGCGACATGTACGGGAAGCGACGGCTGCTCATCGCGGCGCTCGTGCTGTTCGCGGTGTCCAGCGCGGTCGCGGCGCTCGCCCCGAACGTGTGGGTGCTGGTGGCCGCGCGGATCGTGCAGGGCGCGGGCGGCGGCATCATCCCGCTCTGCATGGGGATCATCAGCGACACGTTCTCACCGCGGCGGCGTCCGATGGCGCTGGGCATCGTGGGCGCGACCGCGGGCATCGGCGCGGGCGGCGGCCTGGTCATGGGCGGCCTGCTCATCGACCACGCCTCCTGGCCGTGGATCTTCTGGAGCGGCACGCTGATGGGCGTCGCCGCGGCGCTCGGCTCGCTGCTCCTGCCCGGCGACGGGGCCCGCACGCCCGGCCGGATCGACTTCGGCGGCCTGGTCCTGCTGACGGTCGGGCTCGTCGCACCGCTGTTCGCGCTGACCCGGACGTCGACCTGGGGCTGGGGCGACACCCGCACCCTCGGCCTCATCCTCGGCGGCCTCGCGGTGCTCGTCGTCTTCGTCCTCTACGAGCGGCGCACCGCCGA
Organism: Actinocorallia herbida; assembly: GCF_003751225.1. Lineage (NCBI taxonomy): Bacteria > Bacillati > Actinomycetota > Actinomycetes > Streptosporangiales > Thermomonosporaceae > Actinocorallia > Actinocorallia herbida. The sequence continues at coordinate 4,088,160 of NZ_RJKE01000001.1, read as the reverse complement.
CCCCCTGGTCGACATGCGGGTCCTGGGCCGTCCGGCGGTACTGACCACCAACATCACGATGCTCATGTTCGGATTCGGGATGTTCGGTGCGTTCATGCTGATCCCACAGCTCGCCCAGACCCCCCGGGCCGTCGGCTACGGACTGGGCCTCAACGCCACGGGCGCGGGCCTGCTGATGCTCCCCGGCTGCCTCGTGATGCTCGTCGCGGGCGGCCTGGCCGGGGCGATCGCGATGAAGACCGGACCGAGGGTCACCGTGACCACCGGCGCCGTGCTGGCCTCGGTCGGGCTCGCCGCGCTCGCCCTGTCGCACGGCTCGCAGGCCGCGGTGATCGGCTGGTCGACCGTCCTGTTCGGCGGCATCGGCCTCGGCATGGCGGCGATCCCGAACATCATCGTCGAGGCGTGCCCCCGGGAGATGAGCGGACAGGCCACCGGCGTGAACTCCCTGATCCGGTCACTCGGCTCGTCCCTCGGCAGCCAGATCGTCGCGACCCTTCTGGCCGGAAGCGTGACCCTCGCCGGCCACGTCCCGACCGACGCCGCCTACGGGCATGCGTTCTGGCTCGGCGCCGGAGGACTCGCCCTCGCCGCGCTCGCGAGCCTTCTCATCCCCCGCAAGTCCTCCCCCACCACGGTCCTCGCCGCGTGATCGCAGGTCACGGCGCGCCCCGGGAGACGGCAGACTAGGGATCATGTCTCCAGCGCCCCCGCACGACGCGGACCCCGTCACCGCCGACTGGTCCGACCGCCGCGCCGACGCCCGCCGCAACCACGAGCGGGTCGTCGCCGCGGCGCTCGAGGTCTTCGCAGAGCGGGGCCTGGAGGCCACCGTCCCCGAGGTCGCCGCACGCGCCGGGGTGGGCAAGGCCACCGTCTACCGCAGCTTCCCCACCAAGGACGACCTCGTCGCCGCCGTCGCCCGCCACGAGATCGCCTGGCTCACCCGGCGGATCGCCGCCACGCCCGACGACGACGCCTTCACCGCCCTGCGCGACCTGCTCGCCGACATCGTCGAACGCGTCGCGGAGAACCGGGTCCTCGCCGAGATCCTGCCCAAGACCCGGCTGACGGACGGCACCGGCCACCAGGACCGCGTCGAAGGCCTCCTGGACGCCGCCCGCCGCCAGGGCACCCTGCGCGAAGACGCCACGTCCCAGGACATCAAGATCCTCATCAGCGGCTGCTGCCGCGTCCTGATCGAGCTCGGCATCCGCGACCGCCGCCAGTGGCGCCGCTACGCCGTCCTCTCCCTCAACGCCCTCCGCCCCTGACCGATCGCGACATCCGGCCGCCGTCAGGCCCCTTCGACGGGGTCGGCTCCGATCCATCCCGAAGTCCACCGATGCCGTCCGAGCCCTACTGCCGCGAACTCGTCGAACTCCGTGCCGCGCACAGCGCCCAGTCGGCGGAGCGCCTGGGAGATCGGGCTTCCCTCCACCGGGAACCGCTCGCCCTCCGCGACGTGGACGGGACCCCACTCCAGACGGCCAGCCTGCCACACCACGGCGCGCTGTGCGCCCGTGCCGCCGAAGTACTCCGCCTCGACGTAAGCCACCGGCCCGTCTATCGACCAACGTGCCAGTTCCGCCGCGAGGCCGTCCGGCAAGTCCCAGAAGCCCAACGCGGCAGCCCCGCCGAAGGCATCGCGCAGCCTGTCGGTCACCGGGAGGAGCGCGAGCCCCTGCCCGAGCGTCCCCGGCGCCTCCGCCCGCCCGGACAGCACGTCCCCCGATGCGAGTACCGCCCGCAGCTCGTAAGCCATGACGCCACCCAACCACGCCCGATGCGCGGCCCGCCCACCGGCGGAGCCCGTCAGCCTCGGCCGACGGCCGGAAGGAAGCGGCCGGTCCTGGCGGCGTAGGCGGTGTAGGCGACGCCGTGGATCCGGCGGAGGTGCGGCTCCTCGACGGCACGGACCTGGACTTCGATCGCGAGCAGGACCAGGGCCAGGCCGACGAGGGACGGGAGGTTCGGGGTCATGGCGGCCAGGCCGGCGAGGGTGGCGAGCATCGCGGTGTAGATGGGGTTGCGGACATGGGCGAACGGGCCATCGGTGACGAGGTGGGTCCGTTCGCCCGGATCGACGCCGACGCGCCAGGAGGGACCCATCGAGAGCTGGGCCGCGAGCGTCGCCGCGATCCCGCACACCGCGACGACCATGCCCGGGAAGGCGAGCGCCGGATGGTCGAGGCCGCCGAGGCCGGCCAGCGCGGCGACGGGCCCGGCCGCGCAGCAGAGCAGGCCGACGGCCAGGAGGGCGGCCACCGCGCGCTGGGCACCCGTGACGCCACCGACGCGGAAGCCCGTGTCGCCCGTGCTCCGCAGCTGGATCCAGGCGCGCAGCCCGAACCCGACGAGGGCCCAGATCGTGAAGACGGCAAGTGCGGTCACCGCCATGGCGGTCCTCCTCCGCAGAGTGTTCAATCGGTCTTCCGACCACGATTCTGGGCACGCGCGCGGGCGTGCGGCTACTCGCTTTCACGGAGGTTCCAGACATGCCGGAAAGGCGCCTGAAACCGCGTAAAGTCCCTGGTCAGCTGCGTGCGCTCGAGACGCGTGGACGGCTGCTCGAAGCGGCTGCTCGCGTTTTCGCCGCGCACGGATACGCCGCCGGCACCACCAACCGGATCGCCGAGGAGGCAGGGCACTCCATCGGCTCGCTCTACCAGTACTTCCCGAACAAGGACGCGATCCTGCTCGAGCTCGCGTCCGCGCACGCCCGTGCGGGGATCTCCGCGATCGAGCAGCGCCTCGCGGAAGGACTGCCGGACGCGCTGGACGACCGGATCCGCCTGTTCGTCCAGGCCGCCCTGGACAACCACCGCGACGACCCCGCCCTCCACGCGGTCCTCTTCGAACAGGCGCCCCGCCCGCCCGAGTTCGCCGCCTTCCTCCGCGACGCCGAACGCGGCGCCGTCGAGACCGCCGCCGCGCTCCTGGGCGCCGATCCGACCGTCACCGTCGCGGACGTCCCGATGGCGGCCTTCCTGACGGTCACCACGATCGAGTCCTCAGTCCACCGCTTCATCGCCCGCGACCCGTCCGAACCGACCGACCGCTTCGAGAACGAACTCGTCACCATGCTGGTCCGCTACCTGACGACGCCCCCGTGAATGGAGCGGCCGGGATATCACTCGGCTGAGGGAGGCGTGAGAGGCAGGACGCCATGACCATGGGAGGGCTGGCGCCGGGGCGCCCGCGCGGCGTCTCGGATATCCATCGGATGTGCGACGCGCGGCAGGCGTCTTCGCGGCGACGATGGGGCGGTCCGCAGCACCCCTGAGAGAGGCAGCGACATGACTCGTGTTCCCGACGAGGGACTCATCCTGGTTCCCGGTGGCACCCTGATCACCGAGACCCCCGAGGAAGGCCGCGCCCTGGCCATCGCGATGGTCCGCAACACCGTCCACACGATCCAGCCGGAGCTGGAGGCGCTCCAGGCCGGCCGGGCCCAGTACGCCACCGACGCCGGCGAGCTCATCGCCGCCGTCCAGACCGTCAGCATGGAGTTCCAGACCATAGCCGCCGCGAACCACTACTGGCGCTGACCCGCCCCCTCCCGACCGCGGCAGCCCGGACGCGAAGGCAGCCCGGACGCGAAGGCAGCCCGGGAACCGGGCTGCTTCGCTCGGGTGGGGGCTCAGGAGGGGGTGTTCAGGGCGTAGAGGTGGGGGCGGCGGTCGGTGAAGACGTGGTTGACGGGGGAAAGGGCGCGGTCGCGGGCGGCGGGGAGGGGGAGGTCGGCGATGGCGATGTGATCGGCGGCGGGGGTGGCGAGGGGCCAGCCGTCGGGGTCGATGATGATGCTGCCGCCGGTGAAGGGCTGGGCGCGTTCGGTGCCCCTGCGGTCGCAGGCGGCCAGGAAGACGTGGTTGGCGCGGGCGGCGGCGCGGGCCACGAGGACCTGTGGGGGTTCGGTGCCGGAGCGGATCTCAGCGCGGGACCAGTTGGTGGGGGCGGCGATGAGGTCGGCGCCCGCGAGGGCGAGGGAGCGGGGCATCTCGGGGAACTCGAGGTCATAGCAGACGAGCACGCCGATCCGGCCGTGGACCGTCTCCACGACGGGCGGAGGATGGTCGCCGGGGGTGAAGAAGCGCTTCTCGCGATGCCACAGGTGGGTCTTGCGGTAGACGGCGCGGATCCCCGCGCGGTCGAGGACCACGGCGCTGTTGTAGACCTTCCCGGACGCACCCGCCTCGGGGAAGCCCGCGACGAGAACCGCGTCGCCCTCCCCCAGCGCCGCCCGCCAGCCGTCGAAGACGGAATGGGTCAGCGGCAGCGCCATCGAGCGGACCTCGTCGGCGCCGTCGAACAGGTACCCGGACGTCGCGAGCTCCGGCAGCACGATGACGTCCGCGCCGCGCGCGACGCACCCGCGCACGGTCTCCGTGGTGTGCCGGACATTGGCCGCCAGGTCGAGCAGCACCGGTTCCGTCTGGCAGACCGCCACCCGGGTCATGGCGGGTTCACTCATCGACGACGGCCGGGCCGTGCGGTTCGACGAAGCGTTCCTCGATGCGCCTGGCGGCCTCCCGCACGGCGATGGCCGCCGCTCCGGCCCGGCCCGCGAAGCGGAACGACGGGCCGGAGACGCCCAGCGCCGCGATGACGTCACCGCGATGGTCGTGCACGGGGGCGCCGACGGCGGTCAGGCCCTCTTCGAACTCGTCGGTGACGATGGCGTAACCGTCGCGGCGGACGTCCGCGATGCGGGACAGGAGGTCGTCGATCCCGTCGATGCCGCGCAGACCTCGCGTTTGGACGGGCGTTCCGTCGTACATGCGCCTTATGTCCGCATCCTGCATCCCGCCTAGAAGCACCCGGCCGACGGACGTGGAGAACACCGGCCAGATGCCGCTCGTCGCCTGCACCGCGTGGTTCGGCACCCGCTCCAGCACGGTGAGCGCCTCGTAGTTCGACATGACGGACAGGTAGACCGACTCGTTCGTCGCCGCGAGGAGGTCGTCGAGCACGGGTTCCGCCGACGCCAGCAGCCGGTGGTCGCCACTGCGCCGGGCCATCGAGTAGATGCGCCAGCCCAGCCGGTAGGCGAGGGTCTTCGGGTCGCGGTCGATCAGCCCGTACTCGGCGAGCACCTTGAGGCTGCGCGAGATCTGGCTCTTGTCCTTGTCCAGGATGTTCGCGATCCGGGTGACGCCGAGACCGCCCTTGGTGAGCGCCTCGGCCGACTCGAGGACGGCCAGGACGTCAAGGCCCCTTCTGATGCTTGTGTCGCGCTCGGGCGCCATCGCCACCTCACTCGTTCGCCGTGGGAAGCGCAGCGCACCGGGGAGGACGCTGCGGGACTGATGTCATTATGACAACTCCATTTGCCTCTAGTGCAACGAAACCAATTCTTAACAGAACCGACCTTGGCACGAGCTAACGCGAACCATAGCCTCCATGCCACAACACCAACATCGGTTGTAGCTATGGCAACGCACTGATCGAACCTGGAGGTTCCATGCGCCGACCGTCTTTGCGGAAGCTGGGTTCCGTCGCGGGAGCACTCGCGATGACCGCTGTCCTCGCCGCCTGCGGCGGAGGCGGGGACTCGCAAGAGGGCTCCGCCGACTCGGCTGCGGTCTCCTTCCTGAACTACCCCGGGTGGATCGGCGAGACCGAGATCGCCGACTTCCAGAAGGCCAACTCCGGCATCACGGTCAAGGAGACCGCGATCGCGGAAGGCGGCTCGGCGGCCCTGGCCAGCCAGCTCGCCCAGAACAAGGGCGCCTACGACCTCGTGCTCGCCGGCAATGTCACCGCGAAGCGCCTGGACCAGGGCAAACTGCTCGGCGAGTTCGACCCGGCGAGCGTGCCGAACCTGGCGAAGATCCCGCAGGAGTACCGCGACGCCTTCCCGTGGGGCGTCCCGACCAACACCGGCAAGGTGGGCATCGCCTACAACAAGGCGCTGGTCCCGAATCCGCCGAAGTCCTGGAAGGAACTCTTCGACCGCGCCGACGAGTTCAAGGGCAAGATCGTCTTCCCCGACTACGACAGGGACGTCATCTCCATCGCCCTCCTGTCCCTCGGCTACGACCTCAACTCGACCGACACCGATGAGCTCGCCAAGGCGGAGAAGCTCATCATCGACATGAAGCCCAAGCTCCTCGCCTTCGCCTCCTCCGACCAGGACAAGCCCCTGATCGGCGGTTCCGCCGCGATCGCCGTCCTGTACGACTACACCTACGCGGGCGCCGAAAGCGACAAGATCGGCTGGATCTCCCCGGCCGAGGGCACCCCCGGCTACATCGAGGGCGTCGTGCCCGTCGCCGGCGCGAAGAGCACCGCGGCGTCGATGAAGTTCCTCGACTTCCACCTCGACCCGGTGAACTACGCCGGATTCATCAACACCACCGGCGCCTCCTTCCTGATGAAGGACGCCGAAGGCTCGATCGACAAGAAGATCCTCGACAACGTCGCGCTCAAGCCCAGCGACACCTCTCCCTTCCTCGCCGAGGAGTTCCTCGACACCAAGACCGAAGAGGCGCGCAACGCGATGTGGCAGCGCGTCAAGGCGTCCTGATGACGCTCCTCAAGACCGGCTCCCCCTCCGCCCCGTCAGCGTCGACGCGGCGGAGGGGCGGCCCTCGCCTCCAGGCCTGGCGGGCCCGCCTCCTCATCACGCCGATGTCGCTGTACGTCGTGCTGTTCTTCGTCGCGCCGCTGATCCTGCTGCTGGTCTACAGCCTCGGCAGGATCGACGTCCTGACGTTCGAGGTGTCCTTCGGCTGGACCCTGGACAACTACCGGGCGCTCGTCGACGGCGTGTACGTCGGCGCCATCGTCAGGTCGCTCGCGCTGACCGTCACCGCGACCCTCGTCTGCGTCGCCATCGGCTTCCCCGTCGCCCTGGCCATCAGCCGGCTGCGCGGCCCCCTGCGCACGCTCTGCCTCGTCGGCGTGGTCGTGCCGTACTGGATCAGCTTCGTCGTCCGCACCTACGCCTGGCTCGACCTGCTCGCGCCGAACGGACTCGTCAACGAGTTCCTGACCGCGCTCCACCTCATCCCCGACGGCACCGAACTGCGGTACACCACGTTCGCGATCGCCGTCGGCATGGTCTACGGCTACCTGCCGCTGATGATCCTGCCGATCTACGTCGCGCTCGAACGGATCGACCCGGCGATGATCGAGGCCGGATACGACCTCGGGCTCGGCCGGGCCAAGGTGTTCTGGAAGATCATCGTGCCGCTCGCCATGCCCGGCACGATCGCGGGCGCGCTCCTCGTCGGCATCCCGGCGACGGGCGAGTACACGATCCCGGCGATCCTCGGCGGCGAGAAGACGCTGATGGCGGGCAACGTCGCCGCCGACCAGTTCCTCGGCACCGGCAACTTCCCGTTCGGCGCGGCCATCGGCTCGGCACTGATGGCGATCATGCTCGTCGTGATGTTCCTGTCGCGGCGCCGCCTCGACCAGTTGGAGGACATCGCGTGAAACGCCGCCGCTTCCGCGTCAGCCTGCCGCACGTCATGCTGGTCGCCGTCCTCGTCTTCTTCTACGTGCCCATCGGCAAGGTGATCGTCAACGCGTTCAACGCCGACGAGTCGCTCAACACCTGGGGCGGAGCCACGCTCCGCTGGTTCCGGGAGGCGCTCGGCAGCGAGCGCGTCCGCGACGACTTCCTCACCAGCGCCTCGATCGCGGGCCTCTCGACGGTCATCGCGGTGGTCCTCTCGGTCACCGCGGTCATGGGCGCGGCCAAGCTCTCGCAGAGCTCGCGCCGCAGGCTCCAGACCCTCACCTACGCCCGGATGATGCTGCCCGAGGTCGTCATCGCGGTCGGCCTGCTGCTGCTCATCCGGCGGCTCGACCTGACCCTCGGCCTGTGGTCGGTCGTCGCCGGGCACGTCATCTTCTGCTCGGCGTACGCGACCCTGGTGATCCAGGCCAGGTTCGCCACCCTGAAGGGGACCTACGACGAGGCCGCCGCCGACCTCGGCGCGCCCCCGTGGCGCGCGTTCGTGCGGGTGCTGCTGCCGATGCTGCTGCCCGCCATCGCCATCAGCTCCCTGCTGTCCTTCACCTTCTCCTTCGACGACGTGGTCTCCACGGTGTTCCTCGCCGGACCCGAGACCGAGACGCTGCCGATCCTCATCCTCGGCATGTCCCGGCAGGGCGTGTCGCCGGACGTCAACGCCATCGCCGTCTCGTTCATGGCCGTCACCATGCTCGCCCTGGCCCTGTTCGGCCTCGCCTCCTGGTGGCGGAGCCGTTCGGTACAGGGCGGCACCGCGAGAAAGGACTCCCAATGATCGGGGCATCGACCTCTCCCCTCGCCGGAAGGCGGAGCCGCAAGGCCGCGCAGGCCGCCGAGGGCAGCGCCTCCCTCGAACTCGACGCCCTGTGCTGCTCGTTCGGCGCGGACAATCCCGTCGTGAAGAGCGTGGACCTCGAGATCCGGGGCGGTGAGTTCTTCTCCCTGCTCGGCCCGAGCGGCTGCGGGAAGACGACGACCCTGCGCATGATCGCGGGTCTGGAGCAGGCGACGAGCGGGCGCATCCTGCTCGACGGCGCCGAGATCCAGGACGCGCCGCCGCACCGGCGTCCGGTGCACACCGTCTTTCAGAACTACGCGCTGTTCCCGCACCTCAGCGTCTACGACAACGTCGCCTTCGGCCTGAAGGAGCGGCGCGCGGGCGCGGCCGAGATCGAGGAGAAGGTCTCCTCGATGCTGGAGCTGGTCGAACTCGGCGGGCGGGAGCGGCTGCGGCCGCGCCAGCTCAGCGGCGGCATGCAGCAGCGGGTGGCGCTCGCGCGCTCGCTGGTGCTCAGCCCGCGCGTGCTGCTGCTGGACGAGCCGCTCGGCGCGCTCGATCTGCGGATGCGCCGCCAGATGCAGGTGCTGCTCAAGTCGGTTCAGCACGAGCTCGGCATCACCTTCGTCTATGTCACGCACGACCAGGAGGAGGCGTTCGCGATGTCCGACCGGGTCGGCATCATGCAGAACGGCGAGCTCATCCAGGTGGGCGGGCCGCAGGAGGTCTACCACGAGCCCGCGACGCTGTTCGCGGCGAACTTCGTGGGCGCCTCCAACACGCTGGAGGCCAAGGTCACCGGCAGCTCGGACGGTCATTACGACGTCGAGATCGCCGGGCTGGGCGGAGCGCGGATCCCCGGCCGGGGCGAGGTCTCCGCGGGCGCCACCGCCACCGTCATCCTGCGGCCCGAGGTCGTGGCGATCGAACCGGCGGAAGCCACGGACTTCCACTGTGCGGGGACCGTCGAGGACATCTCGTTCCTCGGCGCGCAGACCTCGGTGCGGATCGCGCTGCCCGACGGGCGCTCGGTCAAGGCGGAGATGCCGAGCCGGAACCTTCCGGCCTCGCTGCGGCCCGGCGAGACCGCCCGGGTCGGCTGGCAGGCCCGCGACCTGTGGCTGGTGGCCCGATGACCTACTCGATCATCGCCCGCTGCGCCAGGACGGGGCGGCTGGGCGTCGCCACGGCGACCTCCGACATGGCGGTCGGCGCACGGGTGCCCTGGGTGCGCAGCGGCGTCGGCGCCACGGTGACGCAGCACCGGACCGATCCCCGGCTCGGGCCGCGGATGCTGGACGTCCTCGCCGCGGGCGCGACCGCCGCCGACGCGGTGCGCGCGACCGTCGGGTCCACGCCGGACGCGGTCTGGCGGCAGCTCGCCGCGATCGGGGTGACGGGACCGGCGGCGGCCTTCACCGGGGAACGGATCGACGCCTCGGCCGCGACGACGGTTCTCGCCGACGACCACGCGGTGGTGGGCAACATCCTCGCGACGCCTGAGGTCGGGCCCGCGGTGAGCGCGGCGTTCCTGGCCGATCCTTCGGCGGAGCTGGCGGCCCGGCTCGTCGCGGCGCTGGAGGCGGGGCTCGCCGCGGGCGGGGAGGACGATCCGTTGCGGTCGGCCGCCCTGGTCGTCCACGGGGAGCAGCCGTTCCCGCTGGTGGACCTGCGGGTCGACGACCACGGCGAGCCGCTGACGGAGCTGCGGAGACTGTGGGAGATGTACGCGCCCTCGGTCGGTGAGTACGTCCGGCGGGCGCTGCTTCCCGACGGGGCGACAGGGCTCGCGCCCGTGGCGGAAGGCGGCGTCGGTGTCCGAGGAGCCTGAGATCATCACCGGCCTGCCCTACGAGGTCGAGGTCCGCGAGCATGTACCGGTCGAGATGGGCGACGGGGTCTCGGTCTCGCTCAAGCTGTGGCTGCCGGTGGGCGCCGGGCCCGTCCCCGCGGTGCTGGAGGCGATGCCCTACCGCAAGGACGACGTCGCGCTCTCCGACGACCACGTGCGGATGGCCTATGTCGCGGGCCACGGGTACGCGTGCGCCCGGATGGACCTGCGCGGCAGCGGCAATTCCGAGGGCGTGCTGCTCGGCGAGTACCACCCGCAGGAGCAGGAGGACATCGCCGAGGTCATCGGGTGGCTCGCCGCGCAGACCTGGTGCACCGGCGCGGTCGGGATGACCGGAATGTCGTGGAGCGGGTGCAACACGCTGCACCTCGCCGCGCGGCGGCCGCCAGCGCTCAAGGCCGCGATCAGCGTCTACTCCGCCGACGACCACTACGGCAACGACATCCACTACATGGGCGGCGCGGTCCTGGCGTTCTACCTGGCGGTGTGGGGGCATGTGATGCTCTCCTTCAACGCCCGGACGCCGGACCCGGCCGTGGTCGGCGACGCCTGGCGGGCGATGTGGCTGGAGCGGCTCGAGGCGAATGTCCCGTTCTCGTTCGAGCGGATCGGGCATCAGCGGCGGGACGCCTACTGGTCGCGGTTCTCGGTCCGGGACGATCCCGGCGCGATCGAGGTGCCGATGCTCGTCGTGGGCGGGTGGTCGGACGCCTACACCGACTCGGCGCTGCGGCTGGTCCGGGACCTGCCCGGGGTGCGCCGCGGGATCATCGGGCCGTGGGGGCACACGTGGCCGGAGCGCGCCGTGCCCGGCCCGTCCATCGGCTTCCTGCAGGAGACGGTCCGGTGGTGGGACCGGTGGCTGAAGGACGTCCCGAACGGGGTCGAGAACGAGCCGCTGCTGCGCTGGTTCGCGCAGGACACGGCGGAGCCGCGCGCCGACCTGACATCGCGCGGCGGTCGCTGGTACGGGACCGATGAGGTGCCTTCGCCCGGGGCCGGTTCTGCCTGGTACCTCACGGAGGCCGGGCTTGATCCGGTCGCGCCGGGCGACGGCCGTACCGTCTCGCACTCCAGCGCGCTGACGCTGGGGGCGAGCGCGGGTTCCTGGCTTCCTTACGGCACCCTGACGGACCTGCCCACCGACCAGCGCGAGGACGACGCGCTCTCGTTGTCGTTCGACTCGGCCGTGCTGGCCGAGGACACGATCGTCTTCGGGGAGCCCGTCCTTGACCTCGTGGTCTCCGCGGACCGGCCGGTGGCGACGGTCGTCGCGCGGCTGTGCGCGGTCGCGCCGGACGGGGCGTCGAGCCTGGTCGCCCGGGGCGTGCTCAACCTGACGCACCGGGACGGGCACGCCGCGCCGGAGCCGCTGGAGCCAGGCCGGGAGTACCGCGTGCGGGTGCCGCTCAGCGGGGTCGGCGAGCGGATCCCGGCCGGGCACCGGCTGCGGGTCGCGCTGTCGACGCAGTACTGGCCGTGGATCTGGCCCGCGCCCGAGACGCCGACCCTGGGCGTGCGGCTCGGCGAGGGAAGCCGCCTGCTGCTGCCGACGACCGTGCCGGACGACGCGCCGGTGTCCTTCGGGCCGCCGCGGATCGCGGCCCCTCCCCCGGTCTCGTCCCTGCGCGCGCACGAGCCCGAGATGACGCCGGGCTTCGACCCGGAATCCGGACGGCGCACGTTCCGCCTGGTCCGCGACCTCAACGGCGACCGGGTCTTCCCCTCCGGGCTGCGCTACGCCGACGACGAGCGCTGCGACTTCTCGATCCACCCCGACGACCCTCTCTCGGCGTCCGTGGACCTCGACCGCACGATCCGCATCGGCCGCGCCGACTGGCGGACCCGCATCCGCGTCCGGACCCGCATGACGAGCACCGCGACCGAGTTCACCCTGTGGTCGTCGGTGACGGCCTGGGAGGGCGACCACGAGATCTTCACCCGTGACTACACCCACACGACGGGCCGCGACCATGTCTGATCCCACCCCGTCCCGACCATCTGTTCCCGCACCGTCCGAGGTCGGCACGTTCGAGGTCGGCACGGTCGGGTCCGGGCCGTTCGAGAGGAAGTCGGAGGTCTCCGTGGCGGACATGCTGGCGGAGCGGATCGCCCGGTTGGCGGGGGAGCTTCCGCTGATCCTGGAGCGGACCCGCGCGCTGGTGGAGACCGACAGCGGGTCGCATGACCCCGTCGGGGTCGACGCGGTCAGCGGGCTGATCGGCGCGTATCTTCTGCCGCTCGGGTTCGCGGTGTCGAGCACGTCGATCGGCCCGGACCGGGGCGGCTGCTTCGAGGCGACGCTGACGCTCGGCGAGGGCGTCTCGGTGCTGGTGCTCGGGCACGCCGACACGGTGTGGCCCGCGGGCACGGCGGCCGAGTGGCCCTTCACCAGGGAAGGCGACGTGCTGTCCGGGCCCGGCGTCGGCGACATGAAGTGCGCGCTGGCGATGGCGGTCTCGGCGATCGGGGCCGCGCTGGAGGCCGGGATGCCCGGCGTCGGCCGGATCACCTACGCGCTGGTGCCCGACGAGGAACTGGGCAGCGTCGGCAGCCGGGCGTGGATCGAGGACCTCGGCCGCCGCACCGATGTGTGCTTCACCCTGGAGGCCGGCCTCGACGGCGGCGGCGTCATCACCTCGCGCGGCTCCGTCGGCGCCATGGTGCTCACCGCGCGCGGGCGCACCGCGCACTCGACCGAGACGACCGGCGCAAGCGCGCTAGCGGCGGTGGCCCCTTTGGTCGAGAGCCTTGAGGCCCTGACGAACCGGGCAGCGCGCACGATCTGCACGGTCGGCATCCTGCGTTCCGGGACGGCCCGCCAGGTCGTCCCCGACCTCGCGGAAGTCCACGTGGACCTGCGCGCTCCCACCACCTCCGCCGGCGACGCCCTCGCCGCCCGCGTGGCCGACCTGGCCGCCGCCCGAGCGACCCCCGGCGTCACGATCGAGGTGACGGGCGGGGTCACCCGTCCGGCCATGCCCGCGACCGTCTCGGACCGCCTGTTCGCCCTGGCCGGGGAACTCACCGCCCCGGTGGGCCTTCCCCTGCGCCGCGTCGCCGAGATGGGCGGCTCCGACGCCAGCTTCGTCGCCCGGTTCGCCCCGGCCGCCATCGACGGCATGGGCCCGCTCGCCTTCGACCAGTGCAGCAGACGCGAGACCGTCGAGGTCCCGAGCATCATCCCCAGAACGGCCCTCCTCTCCTGCCTTCTCAGCCGCGCCGCGGAGGCCGTCGCATCCGACGGGGTCGTGCCATGACCGCCCCTCCGGGCTCCCCGCCCCATCCCGATCAGGAGCCCCCGCCCGAACCCGTTCCGATCCCTCTGCCGGATCCCGTCCCGGGAGCCGTGCCCGGACCCGTGTTGCGGCGGGGCGGGGCGCTCGGGGCCGGACGGGGCGGGCCGGCGAACCACGCGTTCATCCCGCCGTCGGCCGGAGGGTGGGCCGGGGTCGCGGTGACCGAGTGGGAGTTGCGCGGGGAGGTGTTCGCCGACGCCCACGCGCATGTGGAGCTGAACTACGTCCTCGAAGGGGAGCTCCACGTGACGTGCGACGGGGTGACCGTGCGCGGTGTGGTGGGCGACCTCATCGAGGTTCCGGCAGGGCGCGTCGGCACCTATGCGGCGCCGGGGTATGCCCGCATGCTCGCCGTTTACGGCCCCAACCCGGACGGTGTGCCGGGGCGTGTACTCGGTTTCGCGCCTTATCCGCACGACTGAGATCCAAGCCGCAGAAATCCCGTCTTGCGCAACGGGCTCACGCAGGTCAAAAATGAGTTGTCACTATGAAGAATCGAGTTGCAAATATGACAACAACTCGGGAGGTCAGATGAACCGCAGCTTCCGCACCGCGGTGGTCGGCTTGGGCGGGATCGGCTCAGCCGCGCTCTACTGGTCGGCCGTCACGGGCGAGGACGTCGTCGGCTTCGAGCAGTTCGAGCTCTTCCACTCGCGCGGCGCGTCCCAGGACCACTCGCGCATCATCCGGCTCGCCCAGCACGAGGAGCCTTACGCGTCCCTCGCCCCCGCCGCCTACGCGACCTGGGCGGACGTCGAGGAGGCGTCCGGGCAGCGCATCCTCACCAAGACGGGCGGCCTGGTCATCGAGGACGTCGAGGCCCGCACCGGCCTCGACACCGGCAGCCGCAACATCGGCGGCTACACCGAACTGTTCGACCGGCACGGCGTCGAATACGAGCTCTGGGACGCCGCGCGGGCCGCCGAGCGCTTCCCCCAGTTCCGCTTCAAGGGCACCGAGCGGATCCTCTGGCAGCGGGACTCGGCGATCGTCGACGCCGGCCGCGCCAACGCCGTCCACATCTCCCTCGCCCGCGCGCACGGCGCGGCGATCCTGGAGCGCACCCCCGTGCGCAGGCTGGTGCCGACCCCGGCCGGGATCGAGGTCGTCACCGACACCGAGACCTACCTCGTCGACCGCGTCATCACGGCCGCCGACGCCTGGACCAACCGGTTGCTCCCCGACGGCGCGCGCCCGTTCCCCCTGAAGGTCACCCAGGAGCAGGTGACGTACTACGCCACCCCCCACCTCAAGCGGTTCAGCCCGGAGAACTTCCCGGTCTTCATGTGGCACGGGGAGCACAACTTCTACGGCTTCCCCATCTACGGCGAGGTCGCGACCAAACTGGGCGAGCACCTCGGCGGGCACGAGGTGACGGCGGACTCCCGGACGTTCGAGCCCGACCCCGTCCGGCGGGAGCGGCAGCGGGAGTTCCTCGCCGCGCACGTACCGGACTTCCTCGGCCCCGAGCTGTACACCAAGACCTGCCTCTACACGATCCCGCCGGACCAGCACTTCATCCTCGGCCCGCTGGAGACCGACCCGCGCGTCACGGTCTTCGTCGGCGCCGGGCACGCGTTCAAGTTCGCGAGCCTGCTCGGCAGGATCCTCGCCGACGTGAGCGCGAGCGGGACGACCCCGCACCCGATCGGGGCGTTCGCCCTCGACCGCCCGGCGCTCACCGACCCCGGTTTCGCCGCGAGGTACCACCGATGACCCCGATCGACCGGACCCTCGCCTTCATCGGCGGCCTCACCTGGGAAGACGTCCCGGATTCCGTCCGCGAACGCGTCGCCTGGCTCTTCCTCGACGCCTCCGTCGCGGCCGAGCAGGCGCGCGGCCTCGAAGCCGCGCGCATAGCCGCCGACTTCGCTTCCGCCGCGTACGGCGGCTCCGCCTCGACCTGCCTGTACGACGGACGCAAGGTGTCGGCCCCCGGCGCCGCGTGGGCCAACGGCACCCTCATGAACGCGCTCGACTTCGACGACGGTCACCCGCTGGCCAAGGGCCACCCCGGGGCCGTCGTCATCCCGGCGGCCCTGGCGGTCGCCGAACACGTCGGCGCCGACCTCACCGAGCTCGTGACCGCGGTGGTCGTCGGCTACGAGGTCGGCGTCCGGGCCGCGGTCCAGCAGCACGACCGCTGGCCGCTGTTCCACTCCACCGGCACCTGGGGCACCGTCGCGGCCGCCGCGGCGGCGGCCCGCCTGCTCGGGCTCGACGCGGCGCGGACCGACAGCGCGCTCGGCCTCGCCGAGTACCACTCCCCGACCGACCTCATCATGCGGGCCGTCGCGGCGCCCTCCATGGCCAAGGACGCCATGGGCTGGGGCGCGCAGGCCGGCGTCGCGGCGGCGCTGCTGGCCGCCGAGGGCTTCACCGCGCACCGCTCAGAGTTCCTGGAGGGACGCGCGGAGGACGGCCTCGGCTCCCGCTGGGAGATCCTCGACGTCTACGTGAAGCCGTTCCCGTGCTGCCGCTGGGCGCACCCGGCGCTCGCCGCCGCGCGCTCGCTGCTGACCGGGCTCGGCGTCCCCGGTCTGCGGGCCGAGGACGTCGCGCGGATCGAGGTGCGCACCTTCGAGGCGGCCGCGGGCCTCTCGCGCGGGGTGCCCAGGACGTCGGAGGAGGCGCAGTTCAACCTTCCCTGGCCCATCGCCTGCATGCTCGCCACCGGGGGTTTCGGCCTCGCCGACGTCACGACGGGGCTCGGCGATCCCGACGTCGCGGCGCTGATGTCCCGCGTCGAGATCGTCGTCGACCCGGCGCTCACCGCGCGCTTCCCGCACGTCCGGCGCAGCGAGGTGACCGTCACCCTGACCGACGGCCGCACCGTCGCCTCCGGCGAGACGGCCGCCGCGGGCGACGCCGACGACCCCGGCTGGACCTCGGTCGTGCTGGCCAAACTGAGCGCCGCCGACCGGTTGCGCCTCGTCTCACGGGGACTCGACCCGGAACCGGGCTCCGCCGCACTCGGCGGACTCGGCCTCGCCGACCTCAGGTCGGCCCTCACCTACCCCCTCCGCGGCCCCGCCGCGCAGACCCCTGACGACAAGGAGACCCTCCATGCGCACGCCTGAGCAGACCAAGCGGATCGAAGCCCTCGACGGCCTGGCCGAGTCCTTCCGCGCCCGCGCCCCGCAGCTCGACCGGGACGCGGTGTTCCCCGAGGAGAACTTCCGCGACCTGCACGCCGCCGGGATCCTGGCGCTGACCCTGCCCGTCAAGTGGGGCGGCCAGGGCCTGTGGGGCGACGAAGGCTTCGTCGAGTACTACGAGGTCCTGGAGCACCTCGCGAGCATCGACGCCCCGACCGCCCAGCTCCTCCAGGTCCACCTGCACGCGATCGGCATGCTCGCGCACGCGGCGACCGAGGAGCAGGCGCGGAAGTACCTGATCCCGATCGTCGAGGCGGGCAGGCGCGTCGCGTCGGTCGGCAGCGAGTCGGTGCCCGGCAAGAAGGGCGCGGGCGCGTCGACCTCCGAGCTGACCCGCAACGCCGACGGCACCTGGTCGCTCACCTGCGAGAAGCACTTCGCCTCGCTCGGCCCGGGCGCCGATCACTTCATCATCTGGCTCGCCGTCCCCGGCACCGAGGACTACGACCACCGCAGCGTCGCCGTCCTGGTGGACCGGCACGCGCCCGAGGTCGAGATGATCGACAACTGGGACACCCTCGGCATGCGCGCCACGGTCAGCCAGGGCATCCGGATCACCGGCATGACCATCCCGGCCGACGCCGTCTTCGGCGAGCCCGGCTGGTGGGAGACCCACGACCCGCGCACCTTCACCCTCGGCTTCGCCTCCAACCACATCGGCTCCGCGCGCGGCGCGCTGAACTTCGCGACCGCGTGGGTGCGCGACCGGCCGAACCTCGCGGGCAGCGAGCTGATCCAGTTCCAGCTCGGCGAGATGTCGGCGGACCTGTTCGCCGCGCGCGAGGCGCTGTTCGCGGCGGCGCGGCTGTGGGAGGGCGACGACCCGGCCGCCGCCGAGTACGCCTCGGTGCAGGCGCTGACCGTGGCCAAGCGGATCTCCCTGGAGATCACCCAGCGCGCGCTCGACGTGTGCGGTGCCCGGTCGATGTTCAAGTCCTACGAGCTCGAGCGCATCTACCGCGACACCCGCACGTTCACCCTCCACTACCGGGTCGACAACTACACCCGGGAGCTGGGCGCCGCGATGATCGCCGACGGCTACGCCGTCAAGGGCAACGGCGGCATCACCGCGGTCGCGAACTGAAGGCCCGGCTCCCCGCACCGCACCCCTCGTCTGGACAAGGAGTTCCGTTGATCCCCATCGTCCCGGGCGCCGACGCGCCCCTGCTGCGCACCGCGTTCAGCTGCTTCCCCAGCGGGGTGACGGCGCTGTGCGCGATCGTCGATGGCGAGCCCGTCGGCATGGCGGCCAGCTCGTTCACCTCGGTCTCGCTCGATCCGCCGCTGGTCTCGGTGTGCGTGGCCAACGAGTCACGAACCTGGGAGCTGCTCCAGGACGCGCCGTGCCTCGGCGTCAGCGTCCTGGGCGCGGACCAGGGCCCCGCGTGCCGGGCCCTGGCGGCGCGGGGGGCCGACCGGTTCGCCGGACTCGACCTGTACGCCACCCCGAGCGGCGCGGTGCTGCTCCGGGGCGCGCCGGCCTGGCTGGAGTGCGCGGTCGAGGCCTGCCTTCCGGCCGGAGACCACCGGATCGTCCTGATGCGGGTGCGCGCCGTCGACGCCGAGCCGCACCGGGATCCGCTGGTGTTCCACGCCAGCGGGTTCCGTCAGCTGGCGGCGGCGTGATGGGCGGGCGGCGCGTCCTCGTCATCGGGGCCGGGCTCACCGGATCGGCGACGGCCTGGCAGCTCGCCCGGCGCGGGGTCCCGGTGACACTGCTGGAGCGGGACGTTCCGGCGAGCACGTCCGGGAGTTCGCACGGATCGTCGCGGATCTTCCGCTACGCCTATCCCGACCCGTTCTACGCGGACCTCGTGCGACGGGCCCGGGCCGATTGGGCCGATCTCGAGGAGGCCGCGGGGGTCCCGCTGCTCACGGTCCACGGGGCGGTGGACCACGGGTCGATGCGGGACGCCCCCCGGTTGTCGGAGCTGCTGACGTCGCTGGGCATCCGCAATGAGGTGCTTCCCCCCGAGGAGGCGCGGCGCCGGTGGCCGCACATGGCGTTCACCACGCCCGTCCTGTGGCACCCGGACGCGGGCGCTCTCGACGCGCGGACCGCGGCGGAGGCGATGACGCGCCTGGCGGCGAAGGCCGGGGCCGAGGTCCGGACGGGCACCGAGGCGGTCGCGGTCCGGCGGACGGGACCGGGGTTCTCGGTCGACGTCGCCTCGACGGGCTCCGGTCTCGCGGACACCGCCGGGGAGACCCTGCACGCCACGGACGTGGTGGTGGCCGCGGGCGGGTTCCTCCCCGACCTGCTGGCGCGGCTTCCCCTCCCGGACGCCTTCCGGGCGGGCCTTCCGTCGTTCGAGGTCCGCAAGGAGCAGGTCTTCCACTTCCGCTGGCGCGACCCCCGGGCCGACTGGCCGACCTTCATCCACAAGGAGCCTGGGATGCAGACGTACGGCCTGCCCGGTGGCCGCGACGCGGGCTTCGCCGGGCAGAAGGTCGCCGAGTTCAGCGGCGGGCCCGTCCTGTCCTCCGCCGCCGACCCGGACCGCACCATCGACCCTTCGAACCGCGCCCGGGTCACCGCCTACGTCCAGGAATTCCTCCCCGGCCTCCACCCCGAACCCTACGCCGAAGCCGCCTGCCTCTTCACCAGCACCCCCACCGAGGACTTCGTCATCGACACCGCCGACCACCTCACCCTCCTCGCCGCCTGCTCCGGCCACGCCGCCAAATTCGCCCCACTCCTCGGCCGCCTCACCGCCGACCACGTCCTCGGCATCGACCCCACCCCACCCCGCTTCCGACCCGGCGCCTGACCCGCCCCCGAGCACCGCTTCGTGCCGTCGGCCACCGTCCCGGCGGCACGAAGCGGACCAGCACCCCGCAATTGCAGAAAGGGACACAAGGGCACCCGGCAGAACAATCCCCGGCGTTACCGGAATGCCCCGTGAAGAATGGCCAGCGTCGGCCGTTTCCCCGGCAAGATCATTGGCCCTCGCATAGGGAAAAATTCCCCTGACGAGCGACACGGGTGCGAGCGAATGAAAGCGACGGGCGCTGACGATGACGCTTGACGGGTTCGATACCGGTGCCACGGCCTGGGTCCTCGCCAGTAGCGCGCTGGTGCTGCTCATGACCCCGGGCGTCGCGTTCCTCTACGGCGGAATGGTCAGGTCGAAGAACGTCCTGTCCACGATGATGATGAGCTTCATCGCGATGGCCGTCGTCGGCGTCTGCTGGATCGCCCTCGGGTACTCACTGGCCTTCGGCGACGCCAATCCGTTCTTCGGCGGCCTGGACTTCGCGGGCCTCTCCGACATGGGCGCGCCGGTGCCCGGATTCGAGGGGGACTCCGCCCTCGCCATTCCCCCGATCGTCTTCGTCGGCTTCCAGATGATGTTCGCCGTCATCACCGGCGCCCTGCTCACCGGTTCGGCCGCGGAACGCTGGCGCTTCGGCTCCTGCGTCGTCTTCCTCGCCGTATGGTCACTCCTCGTCTACGCCCCGATCGCCCACTGGGTGTTCTCACCCCACGGCTGGGCGGCGAGCATGGGCTCGCTCGATTTCGCCGGCGGCACGGTCGTGCACTGCAACGCCGGGGCATGCGGGCTCGCGCTGGCGTTCGTCCTCGGCAAGCGCGAGCCGAGGGACGCCGACATCGACGGGCACAACAAGCCCTTCGTCATGATGGGCGCCGCGCTCCTCTGGTTCGGCTGGTTCGGCTTCAACGCCGGGTCCGCCCTGAACGCCAACGAACTGGCGGGCTACGCGTTCGTCAACACGAACGCCGCGGCCTGCGCCGCGATGCTCTCCTGGCTGGCGATGGAGCGCTTCGTCATCGAAGGCCGCCGCGCCACGTCCGTCGGCGCGGCCTCCGGGGCGATCGCGGGGCTCGTCGCCATCACGCCCTGCGCGGGCTTCGTCGGCCCGCGGAGCGCGCTGGCCGTCGGGCTCCTCGCGGGCGGGCTCTGCGCCCTGGCCGTCCATGTGATCGGCGGCTTCGTCGACGACGCCGCGGACGTGGCCGGCATCCACCTGATAGGCGGCGTCGTCGGCGCGCTGTCCGTCGGGCTGTTCGCCGACAGGTCCATCAACCCCGCGGGCAGGGACGGTCTCTTCTTCGGGGGCGGGATCGACCTGCTCATCGACCAGGCCGTCGTCGTGGCCGCGGTCACCGCGTTCGCGTTCGCGGCGACCCTGGGCATCGCGGCACTCCAGGAGTTCCTCTCCCGGGGCGCCAGGGTCACCGACGACCAGGAGACACCTGGCCTGGACTGGTCCATCCACGGTGAGAAGCCCTACGACTTCGACTGATCCTCGTGCAGATGCCGCCGCACCGGCGCCCGCGCCGAGCCGTCCAACCCGGTGAGCAGACGGTCGCGGAGCCCCTCATCCAGGTCGCGCAGCAGCCGGGCCGCGTGCTCCGGGGGAAGGAATCCGAGGACCCGTCCCGATCTCGCCTCGCGCATGGCCTTCACCAGACCGAGCGCGGCGGCGTGCGGCAGCGCCTGGAGCACCGCCGCCGCGGCCCTCGGGTCGACTCTGGCCAGGATGCGCGCCGCGTCGCCCACCGGGACGAGGGCGGCGACGACCCGGCCCGCGGCCGGCGCGTCCATGTGGTCGAGGATGCGGGCCGCGGGCACCACCGCCAGCATCTGGAGGGCGCGCGCCGCCTCGACCGGGCCCGCCGACATCGCGGTGAGGAGCGACGCGGCCTCCTCCGGCGCGGTGACGGACAGCACCTCCGCGACGACGGGCCTGGGCAGGGCCAGCAGCACCATGCCCGTCTTCGCCGGATCCGTGCGCAGCAGCGCGTCCCGCAGTCTGCTCGGCGGCAGCACCGCGAGGTCGGCGGCCTCGCGGGCCGCGGAACCCTCCGGTCCTGCCTTCGCCGACCCGCGTGGCGGGCCGGAACCCGGCGGCACGCGTTCCTGCCTCCGCAGCCGGCGGGTGGCGGATCTCCCGGGTCGCTCCATGCTCTGGGCGATGGTGTCGCGCAGGGCGTTGCGGAACGCCGACGCCGGCGGACGGCTCTCCGGATCCTTGTGGAGGAACGCGGCGAGGCAGCCGGCCAGCGGCCCCGCCCGGACGGCCTCCGGCGCCGGCTCGTTCATGACCGCCCAGATCGTCGAGCCGAACCCCTGGTCTCCCTTGCGGAACGGCGAGTACCCCTCGATGGCGTGGAACAGGGTGACCGCGAGCGACCACAGGTCAGAGGCCGGTCCCGCCCGTCCGTCGGCGAAGCGCTCGGGCGCCATGTACTCCGGGGTGCCCATGATGGTGTTGGTGGCGGTCAGCGACGAGGCCCCCGCCATCCAGGCGAGCCCGAAATCGACGAGGACGGCGGGCTCCCTCTCGACGATGATGTTCGCGGGCTTGACGTCGCGGTGCATGATCTTCGCCGCGTGCGCGGCCTCCAGCCCGCCGAGGACGTCGAGCCCTATGCGCGCCGCCTGGGCCCGGTCGACCGGGCCGTCGGCGATCGGTTCGGCGAGTGGCCGGCCCGCGAGGTACTCCATGACGATCCAGGGGTCGTCGCGCTCCCAGAACACGTCGTGGATCTTGACGACCGCGGGGTGGTCGAGCGCGGCGAGCGCGTTGGCCTCACGCGCCGCCCGCCGCCTCCGCTCGTCCACGGCGTCGGCGGGTCCGTACTCGCGCAGCGCCTTGAGCGCGACTTCACGGCCGAAGCGCAGGTCGCGGGCGAGCCAGACGCTCCCCATGCCCCCCGTGCCCAGCGGACGGAGCATCTGGTAGCGGCCGTTGAGCGTCCGGCCCGGGGCGCTCACTCGGGCCGTGCCCTATTCATCTTCGGGGAACAGTTCGAAGACCGGATGCCCGCCGGACTGCGGAGGGCGTTCGGCCTTCCCGTCGCGCAGGCCGCCGGAGTCCGCGGCCCTGCGGTCTCCGGTGGCGGCGAGCTCCTCCTCGGCGAATAGGTCGCGCGCCTCCCCGTCGTCCTGCTCCTCCCGGTCTGACGGCCGCGCCCTGATCCCCCAGATCCCTCGGTCCTGCCGCGGCTCGGACTCCGGCCACGGGTCACCGTCGGCCTGGGTGTCGACGACCTCGGTCTCCCGCGCGTCCTCGACGGGCACGACGGTCGGCGCGGACGCGTACTCGTGTCTCGGTCCCCGTTCCCAGAGGTCGAGCAGATCGGCCCCGGGGCCGTCGGCGACGCGTCCTCCGCGCCGTACTCGCGTCGGGGCCACGGAGGGCGGGCCGCCGGTGACCGGCGCCCGCGCCGGAGCGGACTGCGCGCTTCTCGCCTCCCGTATCCTCTTCTCGTCGTCGAGTCTGGCGAACCTCTCGTAGCTCCCCTCCTTCTGCATGAGCTTGACGGCGACCGGCAGGCACTCGATGACGAGGAAGAGCAGGAACAGCAGCAGGCGGGCGACGTTCAGGGTCGCGTCCTTGCCGGAGACCTCGTTGAGCGCCTGGAGCCTGATCAACAGGCCGTTGTTCGCGTGGTTCTGCGCGTCGAACGCCTCCTGTAGATCGGCCTGCCTCTCGAGAGCCACGCCGAGCCGGTTCCGCACGCCCGGGAGTTCCTCCTTCGCGGCGGCGAGCCTGGATTCCCTGGCCTCCGCATCGGTCGAGGTGAGCTGTTGCTTACGGTCCTCTATCTGGGTGGTGAGATCGTCCACCCGATTTTTGGCCTTGTCGTAATTCGCTTTACTGTCGACGGCGAGGGGACCATTCCCCGGCTTGGCGCACCCGTCTCCGCCGTAGAGCTGGCACTGCCACTCCCGGTAATAGTCGTCCTTGAGCCCCTGCTGCTCGGCCAGCTCGGCGGTCAGCGCCTTCAGCTTCGGATCCTGCGCCGGATCGCTGACCTTCTCGCCGTTGGAGTCGATGACGGACTGCAACTCCGTGACGGAGGCGCGCAATGTCGCCACCTCCTTGCCGACCTCACCCTCCTGCTGCACCTTGGCGAAGGACTCGGCCTCCCGCTGCTGGATCTCCACGATCTGGGCATCGATCTCGGAATGGAAGATCTGCAGCACCAGCGGGGTGGAGATCACAAATCCCAGCAGGAGCGCCAGCAGCAGCCGGGGAAGCGCGATGCGCAAGCGGCGCGGGCCCGATCCCGGAATGGACGCGACCAGCCATCTGTCCAGACTGAGAATTGCCAGGCCCCAGAGCACGGCCGCGGGAACGGCGAGGACCACGGAGAGCCCGACCGCCGTGGTGAGCGCGAACGCCATCGACAGCCCGGCCAGGACGCTCGTGGTCAGGATCGCCCCACCCACGCCCTGGAATCTCGCCCGCTCGGCCGGACATTGCGCCAAGATTTCGGTCCGCGCACCGGAGAGTCTGATCAGGAAATCTCGGTTCTCCATCGAATCCTCTTCGAGACGGCACCGAAACACGGACCCAGGAGGGCGGGAAACCATGCTCAGGCATAATATCGGGATTCCCGCGACAGCACATCAAGATCAAATTCGAGCATTGGCCGGATAAGGACATCTGTGGAACGTAACACGAATTCCATGGAACCCCGAGAGCGCCACTTGCCTTCCAGCCCCTATGCTGATCTACCATACCTGTGGGAATATCCCGAACCGGGTGACAGGAGGGCGTCGTTGACCCGACCGGATGAGTCCCTGACACACGAGGCACTCGCCGGCGCGATTCTCGACCTCGCGGACAACCAACGCCTCGTCGTCTCGGACATCGCCACCGAGGGAATCACCCATTTCGAGATCTGGCGCAATCCCGCCGGGGTCCCGCGCTGCCGCTACCGGGCGACCATTCCCTGGGCAGAACTCATGGCGGAACTCGCCGACACCTGGGGAAGTGCCGTAGATGCAGGGGGATTTGGTGCACTATCGCCAGATATCGGGGTCATCTGCGTCCAGTCCACGCCTGACGGCTCCCTGCCCGGCCCTGCCCTCCGCTGGCTGCGCGAGGTCACGGCCACGCGCTCGCGGCTGATCGGCGGGCACGGTCTGCGCACCGGCGACGTGCTCCGCGACGTGATCTCCCGGGAGCGCCTCACCCGCGTCTACGAACTGATGGTCCTGCGCCCGGACGAGAGCGGCGGCATGGAGCCGACGGGCATCCAGCTCTTCCGCCAGGGCACCCGGCAGGGGGCCCGGGTCCTCCACACCGTGCGGATCGCACGGGAGAGCCCCGCGGAGGGGACCGCCTTCGTCGTGGTCAGCCGAGACGGCTTCGACAGGTACGAGGAGGTCTCGGCGGAGAGCTGGATCCTCCCCTCGGGCGAGCACACCTTCGAGGCCGAACTGCTGCGCCCGGGCAGGGTCCGCTTCCACGGGCTCCCGGGAAGCCCCGGCGGGACCCGCCCCGTCCTCGACGCGCTGATGCAGGACATGCCCATGCGCGTGCCCTCCCTCGCCGGCCGGACCGCGCACCTCATCTGCGCCGTGGAGATGAGCGGACCGCAGGAGCACGTGGACGAGCGGCTGCGCAGGACCGCCCAGATCCTGCACGAGGTGCGCAACGCCCCGAACACCGAGACCTCGCTGATCTCCTACCGCCCCCACGAGTACCGCCGCCGCCACTCCGACGTGCCGGTGCAGCCCGTGACCTGGCGGAAGACCCCCGAGCAGACGCTCAAGCAGCTCCATCTGCTGGAGGAGCGCACGGGGATCGAGCAGGGCTACCCGCATGCGGCGGCGGTCGAGTGCGTCCTCGACACGGTCCACGAGCGGCTGCCGGAGGAGCCCTTCCACGATCTGACCGCGCTGCTGTTCGTCGGCGCCAGACCGCCGCACCCCGCCCGGGTCAACGCCGAAGAGGTGCTGCCCTGCCCGTCCCGCCTCGACTGGTCGGACCTCGCGGACGCGCTGGACGCCAGGCCGGGGATGCGGTTCGCGGCGCTGCTGGACAAGACGTCCGGCTCGCCGGGACCCGCGTGGGGACGGCTGGGGTCCGGGACCCCGTACAGCGCCGAGGCCGTGGACGTGGCAGCGCTCATCGCCGACCTGGGACTGACCGCCGACCCGCTCCTGCGGGTCCCGTTCCCGATCGAGGTGCCCTGATGAGCGAGCCGCCGATGACCCCGGGCGAGGACGCCCCGCAGCGCCGGATCGCCATGTGGGGCACCCCCGGCAGCGGGAAGACCACCTTCCTCGCCGCGCTCAAACTCGCGCTCAGCAGCAAGACGGGCGCCTCCACCTGGCGTCTGTTCGGGCGGGACCCCGCCTCCGACGGCGCGCTCCGGCGCCTGACGAACTCCATGATCGCCGAGGTCAGGACCTTCCCGAGCCCCACCCAGAACATCGACCGCTACAGCTGGATCCTGCAGGGCAATTCGGTGGAGCGCGTCGGTGGCTGGGGCCGCAAGCAGGCCCGCAGCCGGACCGTCAGGATCAGCCTGGACCTCGTCGACGTGAGCGGGGAGCTCTACCTGTCGAGGGACGTGCCGTCGCGGGGGCAGGACGCGCTGGTCGAGGACCTCGCCGAGAGCCGCGGCATCATCTTCCTCTTCGACCCGATCCGGGAGTACGACCGGGGAGACGCCTTCGAGTACTTCCACGGCGTGATCGGGCAGCTCAACCAGCGGACCGACCCGGCGGACTTCGTGAACGGGTACCTGCCGCACCACATGGCGGTCTGCGTCACGAAGTTCGACTCCGTCCGGGTGATGCAGACCGCGCTGCGCAGTGGGCTCATCACCTACGACCCCGACGACAGGCACGGGTTCCCCAGCGTCGCCGACCACGAGGCGGAGAAGCTCTTCAAGCGGCTGTGCGACATCGCCGCCGACGGGTACGGCGCGGAGATGATCAACGAGATCAAGGCCAACTTCCATCCGGACCGGGTCAAGTTCTTCGTCACCTCGGCGATCGGCTTCTACACCGGCCCGTCGAACCTCTTCGACGAACACGACTACCAGAACACCATGCCGAACCCCGACCCCGCCGATGCCCGACCGGTCATCCGCGGGAAGGTCAGCCCGATCAACGTGATGGAGCCCCTGATATGGCTGGGCGGAAAATTGGCGGCAGATTCCGGACCAGGCGTGTGAACGACGGAGCCCGCCCCGTCGAACTCGACTGCCAGTGGGCCCTGCACGGCAAGCGCCCCGGCACCGACTACCAGATCCTCGCCTGCAGCACCGGGGACATCGACGCCGACGGTTACGCGGAGATCCTGCACCGGTTCAGCACCGGGACACCGGAACATCTGCCCCAGATCGTCCTGAGCTGGGCGGGCAGGGAACAGGAACAGGGCCGTATCGGCATGGCCATCCAGGAGGCGGCGCCGCCAGGGCAGGTCGACGGCTTCGGCCGGGCCTTCGCCTACACCCGCTACTTCTGCTTCCCCTACGCCGATGTCGCCGACCGGCCCGTCACCTACACCGAGTTCTACCGCGGGATCCGGGGCCTCGACCAGCCGGAGAACCGCGATCCCGCAAGGTGCTCGCTCGCGCCGATGAACGCCGCGCTGATCGGGCCCGCCGTCACCGCGCAGGCCCGCAGCGCGGCCGCCCTGCTGCTGACCGGGCGGCAGGTCGTCGTGTACGGCTGCGACTACGTGCCGCTGGACGAACGCCTCAAGTTCCTCGACGTGGTGGCGTCGCTCCTGCCCTACGGCATGCGCACCAGGTACTCGGCGGCGACCTGGGCGTCCAGTGTCTCCGACCACAGCCTCAGACTGACCTTCGCCCACGACAAGCGCTCCGGCGCCCACAATCTCCTGTTCGGCGAGCCCGCGGAGGTGCCCGCCGAGTACCCCGTCGCCCGGCAGTACCACGACTGGCTCCGTTCGTTCGACGACCCCGCCGAGCCCATCGAGCTGCTGACCCGGGTGAACGAACCGCTCCGGCTCCAGGACGGCGCCCGGGCCCTCGAACTCCTCCAGCACGCGCACCGGCCGAAGGAACCGGCCCAGACCGTCGTGGACGTCGAGGGGCATCCCGCGGTGCGTCCACCGGTCACCGAGGCCGCGCCCACCCTCCAGTTCCTGATCTCCGCGCTCAATGTCGCGGTCAGGAACCGGAACCGCCCGAGCATCGACAACGCGCTGACGGAGATCACGCGTCTCGCGGCGCGTTCGCCCACCCGGACCGAGCGCGACGACGCCGTCGAGTCGGTCAGGGAGACGCAGATCCTCCAGGAGGGCACGCTGGACAAGACCGACCCGCACGTGCGGTCCCAGATCCTCGACGCGATCCTCGCCGCGGTGTTCTCGCCGCTGACCGAGAAGCACATCGACGAGATCTCGGGCATGGCCGGAGGGCTCCGCGAGGAACTCCTGTCCGCGATGCTGCGGATGGGCGAGAAGACGCAGGACGTCGATCTCATCGTCGCGAACCTGCTCCCGGCCGGGGCCGCGCGCACCGCCTTCGCCAACATGGCCCTCACCGACCTGATCGCCTTCGCCACCCGCTGGCCGAAGGCCGTGCAGATCAATGCGCGGATCATCGACCGGTTGGAACGCGACCTCTCCGCCCTCCGCCCGGAGGTCCCGGGGGAGATCATCGAGCTGCTGGAGAGGCATTACTTCCTCTCGGCGGCGATCTTCCACCTGAGCCCCCCGCCCGACCCGAGGAAGCCTGCGGCGGCCGACGAGGCCGCGTACACGCGCCTTCGCGAGCTCCTCAGGCTGGCGTACGGGGACGCCCCACGCGCCGGTTCGCTCAACCGGATGACCGGTCTGTACGCGGAGCCCGACCGGGCCCTGCTCAGGCTCGCCGCCCTCGAACGGATCGGGACCTTGAAGGGCTACTCCCCCTGGACGATCCTCGTGGAGGAGCCTGTGGCGCGCGCACGGCTGGAGGCGGAGACGAAGCGCCGCATCGAGCGGCTCCTGGACGACGAGCCTCCTTCCGATGAGAGCACGGACGGCCAGAGTGGCCAGGGCGGCCAGGGCGGCCAGGGCGGCCAGAACGATCAGGACGCCCCCGAACCTCCGCGAGGCCCGGACGACGACGGCCAGGGCGGCGCCGTGACACAGATCCTCCCGTCCGATCCCGGCGTGCCGCCGAAGACGCCCCGCCCGTTCTGGCGGAAGCGGTTCTGGCGGCCTCGGGCCCGGCACCGTGAGCGGCACCGCGGCGGCGCCCCGGCCGTCCGCCTCGTGGTGGGAGTCGGGTTCTGTCTGGTCGGCCTCGTGATCCTTTCCAGGGTCGCCATCTTCATGGTCAATCTGGGCGGAGACTGAAATGGCGGAGACGTTGCGGCTGTCCGCCCAATGGGCCCTGTGGACCACGGGTCATCGTGTGACGCGGTGCGCCCGGGGAGCCCTCACTCCCTCGACCTTCGAGGACATTCCCCACGAGTTCCCCACCAGCCACCATCGCAGGATCCCCCAGGCGGCGGTGAGCTGGCTCTACCCCGGCCCCAAGACCCGGATGGTGATCACCATCGCCGATGGGTCCGTCCAGCTCGACGGCGCCCCGCAAGGCGCCGCCACGCGGCACTTCGCGATCGCCTACGCCGACCTCACCCGGCCGGTCTCCTACGAGGACCTGTACGTGGCGCTGGCGGGCCGCGAGCTGCGCGGAACGGATCCGGTCGTCGTCGACGTCCCCGTCCTCGACCCGATGCGGATCGCCGATCGCGTCACCGGGTTCGCCAAGGCGACGGCGGCTCTGCTGCTGACCGGCCGACAGGTCTGCGTGACGGGCGCGGAGGAGCTCACCTTCCCGGAGCGGCTGCGTTTCCTCGACACCGTCGCGGCTCTGCTGCCCTACGGCGCACGCACCAAGTTCAGCGCGACGACCTGGGCCGACAGCGTCAGCGACCACCGTTTCCGGCTCGCCTTCTCGCCCCACGCTCGGGCGAACTTCCACTCGCTGGCGTGGGACGGGCCGGTGGAGCCGCCCTCCGACCCCCCGGCTGCCCGCGAGTACTTCGACCTCCTCGACCGGGCGCACGACCTTCCCGACCTGCTCTCCGCGCTGGCCGACAGCCTCGCCCCGTCCTCCCCGTACGCCAACCCGGCGGAGGCGCTGCGGGTCGCCCGCGGCGCGCAGCGGCCAGACCGGCGCGACCCCGGCTTCCCTCCACCGCAGCCGCCGCCTCCACGTCCGCCCCAGGCCCCGCAGCCGAAGTACGAGACCTTGCTGGCCGCCTGCGCCGAGGCGCTGTGGAGGGAGCACCACGCCGCGCTGCGCCGGCATCTCGCCGACCTGGAGGCGCTCTGGGAGTCGGGCGGACGTCCCGACCACGACCAGGCGCACGAGATCATCAAGAACGGCGCGCTGCTGGCCCGCCGCGACGATCTCCCCGACGACCTGCGCGAGCACCTCCTGAGGGTGGTACTGCGCGTCGGTTACGGCCCGCGCCTGACGTCCAAGAGCCTGACCCGGGCCCTGAAGGCGGCGCGCCCCAAGTCGAGCGACCTGTTCGCCCGGCTCCTGGAGATGCCGTACGAGGACGGCTCTGTCCAGGGAAAGCGCATCTACGAACTCGTGGAATGGCTGCGCGGGCTCGATCCGTATGAACTCGTCGCGACCGCGGCGCGGCAGCCGGTCCACCCTGAGATCGCCTCGATGGCCCTCGACCTGATCCGGGAGGGGGCCGACCGGACTCCGGAACCCTTCCGGCTGGCGCTGCACGCCCATCACCATCTCACCGGAACCGTGGCCCTGCTCTACCCCGGCGCGATCGGCACCCAGGCCGAGGCGCTGCGCGGCCTGGTCGTGGCCGCCTACCCGGGCGCCATGCTCGCCGAGCACACGCAACGCATACTCAACGCGGTGCAGGGCGCGCCGGCCATGAAGCGCGCCCTGGCGTCGCAGCCCGGCCAGCCCCCGACGGGAGGCGGCCCTCCGGGGCAAGGGGGGCCGGGCGGCGCGCGGCGGCGAGGCCGCGGCAACGGGAGCCTGCGCGGCTTCTGGAAGCGTGACGGCGGCGGGGCCTGACGTCACCGCCCGACGCGGATCGGGAACATGAGCCGCGGCGGCTCCGCCGGGACCAGCCCGAGATCCGCGCAGAACTCGCGGACGTCCACGGTGGCCGGGCGGGCGAGCGCGTCCTGCCCGATCTCACGCCAGAAGTCCTCGGTCGGCCGCTCGGTGACCGCCCCGACCCGCAGACCCGGACGTCCCTCGACGATCTCGGTGAGGACGCCCTGCCAGTCGTGGCGCTCCGGGCAGGGCAGGACGTCCGACGGGCTCGCCTGCGGCGGGTGCGGCAGCCCGTCCCCGATCAGCACCAGCGCGTCACGGCCGGGCACGGCGGCCGTGCCGAGTTCGGCCACCCTCGCCAGCGCGTCCTCGACCATCGCGTGGCCGCGGTACGTCTCGGCGAGGGGCTCCGCCTCTTCCAACGTGTGGATCGCTAGCACCGCCGCGTCCTGGGACACGGCGGGCCAGTCGAGGACGTCGGGCTGCCCGCGACGTCGGTCGCGCCCGAAGACATGCTGCCCGTAGGCGATGAGGGTGAACGTGAGATCGCCGAGCAGTTCGGCGCCGAGGACCCCGATGACCCGCCGGGCGCAGCGCAGCCGTGCGGCGACGGTCTCGGCGGGGCCGCTCAGCTCGACGGCGAGGACGACGCGGGTCGGCACCGACCACGCGCGCATCGTGCGAGGCACCGAGGCGGTGACGGTCTCCCAGCCCCGTGATTCCGGCACCACCTCGCCCGCCCCGGAGAAGGCGACCTCGCCGGGGCGGACCAGGGTCGCGAAGAGCCTGCCGCCGGGGTGCCCCCGGGCCCTCCCCACCGCCACGAACCTCTCCCCCGGACGGTGCCCGCGAGGCAGGACCGCGAGGACCACACCCTCGCGCGCGGGCCCTGTGCGCACCGGCAGATCGGTCCGGGTCTCGCCCGGACGCGCGCCGCGCTCGAACAGCGGGATCGGACGCAGCGTGAACACCCCGCCGGCCTCCTCCAACGTGACCAGGTCGTAGGCGATCCGCAGCGGCTCGTTCTCGACGGCCCCTGCCAGCTCGCCGGCCACATCGGCGTTCTCCTCGAAGACCACCATCGCGTCGGGGCGCTCTTCGCGCAGCCATCCCACGGTCCGGCCGGCCATCGGGTGCCGTCGTACCGTCACCACCACGACCAGGGGCGCTTCGCCCATCCGCCGGACCGCGGCCCTGACCGATTCGGCGGGATCCGCGGCGGATTCGAGCCGCCGCCAGAGCGTCTGCGCGGCCCTGGTCGCGCGCGGCACCTCGACGCCGTCGCGTTCCAGGACGTGGGTGGTGATCGCGGCCCCGTCGAGGTGCAGGACGCTGACGACCCCCTTCGGTTCGAGGCGCGCGAGGCACGCGGCGAGCACCTCGCGCAACGACCCGGCCGGGGTCTCCGTGAACTCCTCGCCGGGCGCCGCCGCGGCCGCCGCCTCCCTCTCCCGGTCACGGGCGGGCTCACCCATGGCCACGCCGATCTGCGCGGCCATGTCCCTGGCCAGAACCACGAACGGGCGCACTTCCGGACGCAGGTCGTCGAGCGCCGAGTCGTCCCGCAGCATCCGGTCGAGCTTGTCGTCGAGGTCCGGATCTCCGCCGGTCAGCGCGTGCCGCGCGGTCTCGAAGCAGTGCGCCTGCTCCAACGGCGTCACGCCCTCCTGCAGGGCGCCCACGGCCTCAGGGACGAACCGGTAGCTGCGCGTCGCCTCCTCGGTCACCTCGACCAGCCCGCTGACCAGCACCTCGGCGCGATGCCCGAACCCGGAGTCGCCGATCAGCTCCCGCTGCAGGACGTCGGTGAGCGGGATGTTCAGTTCCCGCGCGTGCGACAGGGCCTGGGCGAGCCTGAGCGCCCCGGGCGAGGCGCGGTGCCGGAAACTGCGGACCCGTTCCTCCGGGGTGACCGCGACGGTGCTCGGCGCCGGCACGCCCACCGGCCTGCTCGTCGTGATCGCCTTGACCCAGTGCGCGCCGCCCGCCGCGGAAGCCGCCCACCGCGCCAGATCCCGGGGGTCCAGCCCGACGACGGGCAGGACCACGCCTCTCTCACTGCGTTCCACCAGAGCGCCCGCAACCCCCGCGGAAGCGGAGTCCGGGCTCGCCCACCACGCGAACTTCTTCAGATAGTCGATGTTGGCCTCACCGGCCCTGGTCGCCCTGGCCAGGGCGTAGGGCTCGCCCACCGCGGTGTCCGGCCAGTAGCGCTGGGGCAGCATGTGCAGCAGCGCCGTGGGCATCGCACGCGCCCACAGCTCCAGCGCCCGCCACGGGGCGTCGCCGTACCAGCGGTCGCCCACCGCGTCCGTCATGACGAGGACGATCCGGCGCCCGGACGGCTCGATCAGGGCGTCCGGGGAGACGGTGTGCGCGCCCGGCCCGCCGTCCGCGATCCGCAACCGGGCCGCGCCGTCCTCGACCCGCATCGTCCACCGTGTGACGGATTTGAAGGCGCCGCTCTGCAGAAGGTGCTCGGACAGGACGGACGCCGTCTCCTCCCACATGCCCAGGGAAAGGCCCTCGTCGACGACGAGGGCCAGGTCGAACGAGCGCCGCGCCGGAGGGCGGTGCGTCACGACCACCCACCCGCCGGTGTGCGCGATGGCCTCGATGGTCGCCTCGACGTCCACCTCGAGCCGTCCCGGCCCGGTCAGCCGCTTGAACCGGGTCAGCGCCTCGGCGAGGGCCAGCGAGTCACGCGGCCGGATCGCGCCGGGGGGCGGCCGGCGGGAGCCACCGGCCAGGAGGGCGCGGTTCGTGCGCGGGGCCCGTTCCAGCCCGACGAGCGTCCGGCCGCGCCGGGCACGGACGAGCTGGTCCGGCACGCGGTGCGGCGCCGGAACAGGCTCCACGAGCGTCTCCGCCGCCTCACCGGGCAGGGCGACGGCGCGCGACGGCGAGGCGGGCGCTTCGGCGAAGTCCCTCGGCCCGGTGTCGTCGGAGGTCGGCCACCGGGCCGTCAGGAGCAGGATGTCCGCGATCTCGTCCGCGGTGAGCTCGGGCCCTCCGAGGCTCGACCCCACCCGCGCGAGTGCCTTCGCCAGCGCCTCGATCACTGCGCGTTCAGCTCGCTCAGCAGAATGCGGGCGAGCTCCTGGCGGTCCTCCCCGCCGATGTACTCACTGTTGCGCCCGGTCACCAGGTACACCAGTTCGAGGATCTGGTTGATCGCCAGTTCCTCGCCCGCGTGGATGCGTTCGGCGAACTCCCCGATGGCCGCGCGCTCGACGTCGGCCCCCTGGTGAAGGTGCTTGGCGACGATCTCGCCCAGGAGTTCCGGGGTGATCGGCGGCATCGTGAAGCGGACGCAACGGCGCAGGAAGGCCGGCGCGAAGGATCGCTCCCGGTTGCTGGTGAAAACGACGACGGGGTAGTGCGCGGCCCGCACCTTGCCGTCGCCGACGTCGTAGAAGATGTCGGCCTGCCTGTCGGCCCCTTTGACCCAGAACCCCTCGGGACCGCCGGCGCCCTGCGGTCGCAGCGCCCGCAGCAGGGGCGGGATCTCGAACTCGAAGTTCTCCAGCACGTTGAGCAGGTCCCCGGGCAGGTCGATGTCGCTCTTGTCGATCTCGTCGACCAGGACCGCGCGCGGCCTGTCCGGGCTGGCCAGCGCCGTGCCGAGCGGCCCGAGCCGCACGAACCGCTCCACCCGGTCGCCCTCGTTCCCGAGCCGGATCTCGTGCAGCCGGTCCAGGGCGTCATAGGTGAACAGGCCGTCGTTCAGCGTGGTCTTGGAGGTGATGTGCCAGCGCAGGACTTCGCCGAGCCCCAGCCGCGCGGCGAGCAGTTCGACGAGCGTGGACTTCCCGCTGCCCGTCGGACCGGTGAGCAGCAGCGGACGGCGCAGCAGCAGCGCGGCGTTGACCGCGGCCTGCAACCCGGGAGGCATGACGAACTCCGGTGGGACGCCCGCCTCCGGGCGTCTCCGCCACCGGGGCACGTCGGGAAGGTCCCGCCAACTCGGGTGCGGGCCGCCGTCCTTGCGGTTCATGTCGAAGAGCATCCAGTTCACTGTGCCTCATTTCCACTCGGATCCGTCAACGGGTTCCGCGGGGGAAGCCGAATGTCGCCTCGCCCGTCCACGTCCGCCCAGATGACCGCGCGCCGTGCGCCCGGCCGGGCGCCGCGGCCGTTCGGCCGGGACCACTCCTCCGGCATGCGCTTCCGGCGCAGGTCCCGGTCGGGAATCGCCGCCCAGCGGGCCAGCAGGTCCGTGGCGGCCTGCTCGTGCTGGCCCCCGTAGTCCCAGACGACATAGCCGAATCCCTCCATCAGGATCCGGCGCAGCACCGCCTGTTTGAAGCGCCTGCTCTTTCCGGCGATCAGGCAGGGCGCCTCCGCCGCGTCCAGCAGGCGCTTGCGAAAGGTCGGCTCGTCTTTCATGTCCTCCTCGGTGAGCACCACGGGGTCCGCTTCCCATCGGCCCGCGCCGCTCCGCTGCCTGTAGCTGAAGTAGTAGTTCTTGACACCGTGGTCCCGATAGTGCTGCGACCAGCGCAGCCTCGGCTCCAGGCTGTCGGAGAGCGCGGTGTAGCCGCCGTTCCCGTCCGGGACGACGGCGAGGTCCACGATTCTGATGCCCTTCTCCAGGTAGGACATCGGGAGGACCAGGTCGACCACGAGCTTTCTCCCCTCGGCCCTGTGCTGGAGCTCCGCGACGATCTTCCGCAGCACCGGCTCGATCAGCCGCTCCTCCGCACACGGTTCGCCCAGATCGAAGTCCCCGGAATCGGGGTAGAGGTCGACGGTGATGTGCCCGGGAAGCGGAGAGTGGTGCAGCACGTCCTCACCGATCGTGATGACGGCCCACAGCTCCTGGACCCGGAGCTCGTCGGAGAAGGCGCGGGCCGCGGCGAGATCCACCGCTCTGCTCCGCAGCCAGGACAGCAGGACGGGTTCCTCGAGGCCCGCCCCGTTGCGCGCCGCGACCCCGAGGACGAATCGCTCGAGTCCCCCGAGGGGACCCGGAAGGTTCTGCGCCATCGCCGCGTGGCACAGCAGGTCGAACTCCGTCTCCGCTTCGGGCCAGCGGCTCCCCATCAGCCGGTAGTAGAGGCGCTTGAGCTCCGCGAGGCCCGGATCCAGACCGCCCACCGCGCGGAACGCGGGCATGGCGGCCTGGGCGTCCGGGTGGTACTGCACCAGCAGCGGGTTCATCCATCTGCGGTCCCGTCTGACGTCGAAGGGCCGGGGCCGGTCGTCCCGTCTCGCGGGCAGGGGACGGCGTACGACGGGGGCAAGGGCGCTCCGCCGCCACGCTGCCTCGACGTCGAGGATGGCGGCGCCGGAGAACTCCGGGCGGAAAAGGCCGTCGGTCAGCCTCAGCGCGCCTTCCCTGCACGCCTCGGCGAAACCCTGTCCCGAGCCCGCGCCCGCCGGGTCGAGGGCCAGGAACCGCTCCGCGCCGATGTCCAGGGCCAGCCGCGCCTTGATCTCCGGCCGGATCTCCGCGGCGCCGTGCACGGCCCAGGCCGGAAGCGCGTCGATCGGCCGCGCCGGGATGACGACGACCGCGTTCTCGAAGCGTTCCAGCGCGGCCTCGGAATAAGGCGGCGGCAGCATCAGGAAAGGCCGCAGACCGCGTCGCCCGGCGAGCCCCGCGTAAATGAGCGCGAGTTCCAGACGGGTGGCCGGGACCTCCCCTTCCCGTACCTCGTCCAGGCTCCGGATTCGCGTGAGCGAAGACCCCTGCACGACCGGCGGCGCGTAAGCGAGCCGGTATGCGCGCAGCCTCGAATACACCCGCTCGGCCTCGCCTCCGGTGAACTCCGGGCCGGTCAGATCCCCGGCGTCACGCGGAACGACGCACTTGATGAGCCCTCGCGGATCCTCCGGGAATTCCCAGCTCACCGGACCGCCCCGGCACGTCGGCAGCGCGACGCGAAGTCTCCACGTTCAGGAACACCCAACGCCCACCCCCTCGAATGCCCCCGAGTCCCACTTCAACGCGCGCACCATATTAGGCGAGAGTATCTGCGCTTGACCATGCATCCCGGTTACGCCGTGGCCCTTCTCTATTCATTTCTCCGGTCCGGCCGGGTAGGCGCAGGCACCGAATGCCACGACGAGTTCCGGGGCCAGTCCGCCGCGATCACGAATCCCCGTGGCCGCCTCCACAAGATCGCGAATTGCGGGCATTCTCGCACCCGCTCCCGACAGCACGACCTCGTCGATGTCGAATTCCCCCTTCTCCGCGACGACACGGCGCACAAGCCCGGCGAGCCGGTCGCGCAACTCCTTCGTCGCCTCCTCGAACTCCCCGCGCCCGAGTTCCAGCGCGACGGGTTCGCCCCCGTCCGCAGGGGCCGGCCGCAGCACCGCCGACTCGCCTTCGCACAGGACCGCCATCGCGTCCTCCGCCACCGCCTCCAGCCCGTCGCCGAACCGCTCGCGGATCCCGGACAGGCCGGAGTCCTCCAGCGACGTGATGATCCATGCGACGACGCACGCCGTCCACCGGTCCCCACCGAGCTCCGGATCATGGTGATCCGCGTGCACCGCGACCTCCGAGCCGAAACCGGAGCCGACGAGGCTCACCTCGCAGTGCCGCGCGCCCAGATGCAGCACGAGCGCCGTCGTCCCGGCCCGCGTGTGAAGGTGGTGCGCGACGAACGCGCAGACGGAGACCCCGGGGGCCGCCAGCACGTTCCAGCCCGCCGCCTCGGCGGCGTCGCACACCGCGTCGACTTCGGCGGCCGCCCACCGGGCCGGTACCGCGATCACCGCATCGCTCGCGAACTGGCCCAGATGGGCCGAGGCGTCCTTGCGCACCCCGGCGAGGATCTCCGCGAGCGGCCGATCCGGCGCGCTCGGGGCGGGCCCGGCGGCGCGGTGGATCCGCTGCGGGCCCTTCCTGCCGAGCACCGCCGCCACGGGCACCGCCGAGGACAGGTCCATGCCGACCACGGGTCCCCGGACGGGCGGGGTGAAGTCACGCCGGCGATGGGCGGCCCCCGCCGCGGCGGGGGCCGCGGGAACCGGAACGGAACGGTGGCCCCTGTTCCGGACGAAGGGCAGCATCCAGGTCGAGCCCCAGACGAACGGTGCGGGCTTGGGCTGGCCCGATGCGGCAAGGCGCTCCCCCGTCAGCGTGATCGTCTGGGAGAGGGTCAGATAGGGCGATGGGTCGTCGACGCCCTCGCGGACGACCTCCAGCAGGGTCCCGGTGAAAGCCGTGTTGCGTGCGCCCTTCGGCGCGCGGGCCGCCCGTTCGGAGGCCCCGATGATCGCCAGGTCGCCCGTCTTGCTGAACAGTCGGCTGGTCGCGCCCACCAGATCGAGGGTCGCCTTCGCGCTGAAGCAGCAGTCGAGCATGAGGATCCGGCTCGCCGCGCCGGCCCCGGCGACCTCCGCCCCGACGTGCTTGAATTCGACGCCGCCCGCGACGACCTCCGGATCCGTCCCGCGCAGGGCCAGATACAGCTCACCGAGTCGGTGGCGGCTGACCAGTCCGTGCCCGGTGTAGTAGACCAGGAGCAGATCCGCGTCCTGCCCGGCCGCCTCCCGGACGGGGTTCAGCAGGTCGTCCGGTGTCGAGGGGTTCTCGACCACGAGGCACTGCTCGCGCGGGACGCCGAGGATCAGGGGCGAGCAGAGCGCCGCACGCAGGTCCGCCAGGTTGCCGGCCGCCGCGGGGATCCGGGGCAGCGACGGCCCGGCGTGGTCGTACTCGCCCGTGCCGATCAGCACCGCCCACGTCCGCCGGGGGTCGGGTGCCGCGGTCATGCCTCTGCTTCGCCCTCTTCGCCCTCTTCGAGCCCGGCGATGACCCGGTCGATGTCGTCCGGGTCGATGTCGGTGAGCTGGATCTCCCTGTCTCCGCGCCGGAAGACCACGGTCGCGCGCGAGCGCCGGGCCAGCCGCCACGCGCCATAGCCGAGCAGCAGGTCGCCCAGGTCGAACCCGTTCTCGATGATCAACTGGAGCAGTTCAAGGGTGCCGAGCCCCAGGTCCTCCTCGCCCCCCGCACCCATCCGGCGTTCGACACGGACGCCGGCACTCACCGCGGGGTCCCCTTCTAGCCAATCCGCGAGTGAGGCGAGTTCATCGTCGGCGTCCAGACCCTCGATCTTGATATCAATTCTCACGCAGACAGACTATTTCACCACACCGACAGATTCATGGCTTATGCCACAGAACCCGTAACCGACCCCACACTGCCCTTATTGTTCCCGACCCATTCACACCATTTGCACCACTCCATTCTCTGCACGTCCCTATTTCCGGCGTGGTGCACCATCGCCGCGGACCTGTCCCAATCCCATCGGAGCGGAACCGGATCCCGTCATCAGGAGCGCGCGTCGCCGCACCCTGGTGCCGCCGACCGCGTCCTCACCGGGCAGCCCGTACCGTCCAAGAGCGGACGGCGACGTCGCCCTTCTTCCTGACGGACGCGGACCTCACCGACCTCTCGGCGCCGGTCTCGGGAAGCCCGCTACGACTCGGTGGCCGGTGCCGGGGTGAGGGCTCGGAATCGGGGGTCGGTGAGGGTCAGGGAAGCGGCGGCGACGTTCTCGGCGAGGTGGGTGAGGGAGGTGGTGCCCGGGATGGGAAGGCTCACCGGGGAGCGGTGCAGGAGCCAGGCCAGGGCGACCTGCGCGGCGGTGGCGCCGAGTTCGGCCGCGACCTCGCGGACGGCGTCCGCCTCACCCGACAGCGTCGCCGGGTGGACCGGCCGCCACGGCAGGAAGGCGATCCCCGCCTCCTCGCACGCCGCCACGACCGGCTCGTGCTCGCGGTCGAGGAGGCTGTAGCGGTTCTGCACGCTCGCGATCTCCACGATCCCGCGCGCCTCCGCCAGCTGCGCCACCGAGACCTCCGACAGCCCGATGTGGCCGATCTTCCCCGTGTCCCGCAGTTCCCGCAGCGTCCCGACCTGGTCGGCGAGCGGAACCTCGGGATCGACCCGATGCAGCTGAAGCAGGTCCAGCCGCTCCACCCGCAACCGCCGCAGCCCTTCGTCGACCTGCTCGCGCAGGAACTCCGGCCGCCCGCACAGCTCGATCTCGCGATCCGGCCCCGCCGGCGCCACCCCCACCTTCGTCGCGATCAGCAACTCCGCCGGATACGGGTACAGCGCCTCCGCCAACAGCTCCTCGTTCGCCCCCCACCCGTACAGGTGCGCCGTGTCGATCAGCGTCACCCCGAGCTCCACCGCCCGCCGACGACCGACCGCGATCTCCCCGCCGATCAGGAACTCCCCCGCACCCATCCGAACCCCGCCTCTCCGTCACCCGAGACCCCACCCACAGCACCTCGACCATACGTCGCGACCACCCGGGTCCGCATCTCATCATCCGGCCCCGCGAGCACCCGGCACCGTCGCCGGAGACGCGGCGCGAACGACCGAGCGGCCGCCCCTGACCGGGCGGGTCGACGCGGTGGCGCGGCCGTGGCAGGGTCGGTGGCCGAACCGATCCGTCAGGAGGTCGCGTTGTCCTTCGTGAACGGACTGCGGCTGCCCGCGCTTCTCCTCGACCTGCTGGCCGATGGGAGCTGGCGTCATCCGGGTGACGAGGTGCTGCGCGCGATGGTCCCCTGGTTCCCGGAGCCCCTGGACTTCCTGGCGGACATCCATGCCATGCGCCGGGAGTCCGGGACGCTCTCCCGGCTGAGCAGGGACGATCCGGGCGACGGTCTCTTTCGGCTGGTTCGCGGGCGAGGCACTCCCGTCGAACCACCCTGGCTGGACACCGACCTCGCCGTGCTCATCGCCGTGAACCGGCACCTCGGCGAGGACATCGCACTCGCCCTGGACTACCGCACCGACCGGGCGGATCCCCGGGTCGTCGGCAGCGACCTCTGGACCGACCCGCACCAGTGCTCCTGGCGCGTCGTCGCGCCGGCGTTCACCGACTTCGCCGCCACGCTCGGGCTCGCGCCGTTCCGGCGCCACCGGTACGTCGGTCCGGCGGAGATCGGCGACCGGGCGCGGGCGCAGCCGCGCGGGCGCGCGATCACCTCGCAGGTCGGCCTGACGGGCTTTCTCGTCCGGGAGCCGGACCACGAGGAACCGTTCACCTATGTCGTGGACGTGACCGGCGCGCTGCTCCTGGCTCCACGACGGAGCGAGCACGTCGCGTGCGCGGGCGGCGAACCCGTCCTCGGGGCCGGCGAGATCACCTTCGCCCGCACCGGCGTCCGGTCCTGGTCCGTCAGCGAGATCAGCAACCAGTCCACGGGATACTGCCCCGACACGACCTCATGGGCGGCCGTCGCCGCGGCCCTCGACCGGGTCGGGCTCGCCCGTCCTGCGGCGTTCACCTGCCCGGTCGTGTTCCGCCGCTGTCCCGCCTGCCACCAGCTCAACCTCGTGAAGGACGAGGACTATCGCTGCGCCGTCTGCGACGGGCCGCTCCCCGCCACCTGGAACGCCGACCTCCCCGCCGAGAGCTGACAACGGCACCGCCGCGGCGGAACCGGACGGGGCCACCGGAACCCGGTGTGCTCGTCGGCTCCGCCGGCGGCGGTGCGTCAGTGGTGGGGGCCGTATCGGCCGAGGGACTCCACGGGGGTCGCGCCGGGGCGGGTCCACTGCGGCACGGGGCGGCTGGTCGGGCCCCAGGTGGCGTTGCCGTCGGCGTCCGAGCGCCAGTACCAGCACGGGGCGTTCCCCTCGGGCCGGCCCTCCGGCTTGTCCTCCCACGCCTCGCCGCGGCCGTAGGGCGTCATGTCGAGCACACCGAAGGACGCGTTGGCGGGCTCGATACCGCGGCCCGTCGTGGAGTAGGTGAGGAACACGCGGTCGCCCTCGCGCAGGTAGCCGGTGAGGTAGCCCATCTCGCCGCCGGCCGGCCCCTCCACGTCGCGCACCGAGTACCAGGGCTGGGCGTAGCCCATGAACTCGACGAAGGCGGCCACCTCTTCCCACGGGCCCGTCGTCAGAATGGCGAACGAGACACCGCGGGCGTTCAGGTAGACGGCGTCCTTCAAGTTCCAGGCCGCGTCGGTGCAGCCCTCGCACTGCCCCTGGTGCGGCGCGCCGTCGTACCACATGTGCTTGTAGGCGACGAGCTCTTCGCGGCCCTGGAACAGGTCGAGGAACGGGACGGGGCCGTCGGGCCCGACGACCTCGACCGTCCCGTCGAACTCCACCATCGGCAGCCGGCGGCGGGCCGCGGCGATGGCGTCGCCCTCGCGGGTGTGCGCCTTCTCGCGGACCAGCAGTTCGTCCCGGGCGGCCTGCCAGGTGGCCAGGTCCACCACGGGCGGGCGGCCCGGTAGCGCGTTCGCGTCATCCGACGAGGTCGTCATGGTGTCCCCTGCGGTGTCCGGTGCCAGGTGGTGACGTCGCACCACACCCTAGACCTGCGGCCCTTCCGGATCCCGGCACGACGCGGCGGTCGGCGGGACTCGAGACCTTCACCCCTGTCCGCGTCCACCACGACCCCCTCGTCGGGGCTTACCGTGCCCAGCCGGTGGCGGGGCTCGAGCCCCTGTCCTCCCCACCGACCGCGCGCTGTCCGGCCACCGGATCGCCCTCGCCCGCGCTGCGATGGCCTTGCTCGACCTGCACCGCAAGGCCGTCGCCCGTCAAGAACCCGCGCGGTCCTTCCGCCCTGCCTCCCGGCGTCGGGACGGCTCGGACTCGAAGGCGGGGCCGGAGCCCTCTGAGCGCGGCCGGACGGCCGTCCGTGCCGTCCGCCCGGGCCGCTCAGTCCAGCGGGATCAGGGTCTCGTGCGCGGGCAGGAGCCAGGAGCCGGAGAACAGCGCGGGGTCGGCCGCAGGGGCGGCGGCGAACCAGGCGACGCGAGCGGCCAGCGCTTCCGGGGTGGTGAAGTAGACCTCGGTGAGGGCATCGTAAGGCCGGGGGGCGTCTTCCAGGGGATGGGACTGGACGTAAGCGAGGCCGCGGGCTTCGGCGGGGATCGGGACCTGGGGCCGGACATGGCCCGCGTGAGCCTGCCAGCGCGCGGAGAACCCGGCGGGGGTGAGGTCCGCGGCACGGGTGGCCAGGGCGAGGTGCTTCAGCCGGGAGGACGGGTCCGCCCAGCGCCCCGCGAGCCAGTCGTCCCCGCGCATCACGGACTCCCGCGC
This sequence comes from Actinocorallia herbida, assembly GCF_003751225.1. Lineage (NCBI taxonomy): Bacteria > Bacillati > Actinomycetota > Actinomycetes > Streptosporangiales > Thermomonosporaceae > Actinocorallia > Actinocorallia herbida. Next base: position 4,045,764 of record NZ_RJKE01000001.1, on the reverse strand, counting down.
GAGGAACACCGGCGAGGCCGAGCGGGTGACGTCCCCTTCCCGGGGGCCTTGCCAGGCGGCATAACGGGCCGCGTGCGCCCGATCGGTGAACCAGCCGATCTCCACTCCGTCGTGCCTCGGGTCGGCGGCCTCGGGCAGCACGGTGTTGACCGCGAGCCGCAGCGGGCGGACCCCGGCGGGGGCGCGCGCGGCCGCGGCCACCGCGGCGGGCCACGCCGCGGCGAACTCGACCCGGGTGACGCCCGCCGCCCGGGTGGTGCAGCGAACGCGGCGGATCACGCGCGGACCTTCGCGCGCCAGGCCGCCGCGGCCGCCTCCTTGATGGTGCTGTAGCCCTTGATGTCCAAGGCCGACGCGGCCGCCGCGACCCGATCGGCATACGGGAGGTCGCCCGCGAGGACGTCGTCGATGAGCGCCTCGTACTCCTTGATCAGCGCGCGTTCGAGGCGGCGGTCCCGGTCGAAGGCCCAGGGGTCGAAGTGGGTGCCGCGCAGGCGGCGCATGCGGCGGAGCAGGTGGAAGCCCAGTTCGTAGGGGCGGCCGAGGGGGAGCTTGTGGTCGAGGCCGAGGCGGCGGAGGATCGGCGGATGCAGCTGGAAGACGACCTTGTAGGCGCCTTCGATGCCCATGTCCGCGGCCAGCGCGTCGTAGTCGACCTTGAGGTGCAGGCGGGCCACCTCGTACTCGTCCTTGTAGGTGAGCAGCTTGAACCAGGACTCCGCGGCCGCGCGGGTGAACGCCCAGCCTTGCTCGGGGCTGTCCTGCCGGGCGGTGCGGGAGACGAGCGACAGGTAGCGGCGCCCCCTCCCGGCGTCCTGGTAGTCGATGGTCTGGGCGGTCCTGCGCAACAGGAGGCCTTCCAGTTCGGCGGGCAGATCACCGCCCTCCATCAGGGCGCGTGCCCCGGCGAGCGCCTTCGCGGAGGGATCGGTCAGACCGCCGCCCGCCGCACCCGAGAGCGCGCTCTCCACGGCGGCCGGATCGTGCACGGCCCAGCGCCCCCACGCGAACGCGGCGAGGCCGGCCTCCCCCGCACGGCCGGCGCCCAGCGCCGCCTCGATCGCGGTGAGCGGCACCGGCAGCCCACCGCGCTGGAAGGCCGCGCCGAGCAGCACGATGTTCGCCGGAAGGTGGTCGGCGAAGACCCGTTCCGCGATCCGCCGCGCGTCGACGAAGACCGTCCGATCCGCCCCGGTCCGCCCGCCGATCGCGGCACGCAGGTCAGCGACGTCGGCGCCCGCGTCGTCCCGCTGGAGCATCGCCGCGGTGGGCGTCAGGGCCGGGTCGACGACGGCGAGGCTCCGGCCGGGCCGCACCTTCGCGAGGTGCGCGGCCGACGCCGCCTGGAGGATGTCGCCCGACAGGTAGAGGTCGGCCCCGCCCTCGCTGACGGCCGCCGCGCCGAGCGCGTGCCGGTCCGGGGCGAGGTGCAGGTGCGACACGACGGCCCCTGCCTTCTGGGAGAGCCCGGTCTGGTCCATCCCGCCGACGGCGAGCCCCGCGATCTCGGCCGCGCGCGCGACGGCCCGGACCGCGGTGATCACGCCGGTCCCGCCGATTCCGGTGAAGTAGACGCCGAACCGTCCCTCGATCCGGGCCGGCTCGGGCGTCGGGAGGTGCCCGGAGGGCAGGACCGGGCGGGCGTCCTTGCGGGCGCGCCGCCGCCCTCGCCGGACGGGCTCGAGCGTGACGAACGAGGGGCAGTCGCCGTCCAGGCAGGTGTAGTCACGGTTGCAGGACGGGTCGTGGATCTGGCGCTTGATCCCGAATTCCGTCTCGACGGGCAGCACGGACAGGCAGTTGCTCTTCGCGCTGCAATCCCCGCAGCCCTCGCACACCGCCTCGTTGATGACGACCCGGCGCGGCGGCTCGGGCAGCAGCCCGCGCTTGCGCAGCCGGCGCGATTCGGCCGCGCAGCGCTGGTCGTACACGATCACGGTGACGCCGGGCTCGCGGCGCAGCCGCTCCTGCGTCGCGTCGAGCGCGTCCCGGTGCAGGACCTCGACCCCCGGCGCCCATCGGGCCCGCCGCCCGTACCTGCCGGGCTCCTCCGCGCACACCACGATCTTCCCGACGCCCTCGGCCTCCAGCGCGCGGGTGAGCGACGGCACGTCGAGCAGCCCCGTGACGTCCTGGCCTCCGGTCATCGCCACCGCGGCGTTGTAGAGGATCTTGAACGTGACGGGTGCGCGCGCGGCGACCGCGGCCCGGATGGCGAGCGTCCCGGAGTGGCTGAGGGTGCCGTCGCCGAGGTTCTGGATGAGATGCGGTTCGGCGACGAAGGGGGCGAGCCCGATCCACGGGACGCCCTCCGCGCCCATGGGCGTCGGGGGCAGCCGTCGCAAAGCCTCCTGCCGCGCCTCGAAGTAGAGGATCCCGTGGCAGCCGACGCCGCCCCCGGCCAGCGCCCCTTCCGGCACGACGGTCGAGCGGTTGTGCGGGCACCCGCTGCAGTAGCCGGGGGCCCGTCCGGCGAGCTGGAGCAGCGGCAGCGGCGGACGCCGCGCGGGCTCGGGCGCGGCGTCGGGCGCCAGCCGCACGAGGACGCCCGCGACGGCGCCCGCGTCCAGTTCCCCCGCCACGGGCACCAGCGGCTTTCCTGACGCGTCCCGCTTGCCCCGCACCGGCACGGTGCGCCCGGCCTCGTGGAGCACGGCCCGGACCTGCGTCTCCACGAACGCCCGCTTCTCCTCGATGACCACGAGTTCCGCGACGGACTCCGCGAACTCCAGCACGGTCTCCTCGACCAGCGGGAAGACCATGCCGAGCTTGAGGACGCGCATGCCCAGTCGTTCAGGGGTCGTGCCGAGGTCCGCGCAGGCCTGCCGCAGGTCGAAGTAGGTCTTTCCCGAGCAGATCACCCCGAGCCGCGCACCCGGCGCGGCTCCGCTGACCCGGTCGATCCCGTTGTGCCGGGCGTAGGCGCGGGCCGCGCGCAGCCTGTGCTCGGCGACCAGCGCCTCCTGGCCGGGGACCGCGTGCGGCCCGATCGTCCGCTGCGGGACGTGCCGCCACGGCGATCCGTCGATGACGACGCCCTCGGGGTCGCGCGGCGTGTGCCTCCCGGGTTCGGGATCGAGCGTCCCGACGCCGTCCGCGACCGCCGTGACGACCCGGAGCCCGACCCACGCGCCCGCGTACCTGGACATCCGGAACGCGTGGACGCCGAGGTCGAGCACGTCCTGCTGGTCGCCGGGCACGAGGACGGGCACGCACGCGTCCTGGAAGGCGTACTGGCTGTCGCAGGCGAGAGTGGAGGACTTCGCTGCGGGGTCGTCGCCGCAGAACAGGACGGCACCCCCGTGCGGGCCCGCGCCCATCGCGTTGGCGTGTTTGAGCGCGTCGCCGCTGCGGTCCAGGCCGGGCCCCTTGCCGTACCAGACGCCCGCGACCCCGTCGACGCCGTCGTAGGCGACCGCCGCGCCCATCTGGCTGCCCCAGACGATGGCGGCGGCGAGTTCCTCGTTGAGTCCCGGCCGGTGCACGATCCGGTTCTCGGTGAGGGCGTCGCCGAGCCCGTCGAGCGCGAGGTCGAAGGTGCCGAGCGGCGATCCCGGGTAGCCGGAGACCATGGTCGCGGTCTTGAGGCCGTCGCGCTCGTCCAGGATGCGGCGCAGCACGAGCAGCCGCACGAGGGCGTCGACCCCCGACAGGACGGCGGTCACGGATACAGCCCCGGGTTGACGTAAGCGAAGTCCCCGTCTTTGAGGACCGCCCTGCGCCGGGCCGGATCCAGGAGGACTCCTATGTCGGCGGATGGGTCGCCGTCCACCACCAGGAGGTCGGCGAGGAACCCTTCGCGGACCTGCCCGATGGGCAGGCCGGAGACCCCGCCCATGTTCCGGGTCGCGGTGTGGATCGCCTCGACCGGGGTCATCCCGGCGAACTCCACATAGCGCCGCAGTTCGGCCGCATAGGTGCCGTGCCGCGTCCACTGGTGGCCGAAGTCCCCGCCGGACAGGATGCCGATGCCCGCCTCGCGCAGCCGGCGCATCCCCTCGATCTGGGACGCGAATTCCGCGTGGTACCCGGACGCCTCGATCTTCTCCGGCGTCATCCCGTAGGGCTCGGCGTGGCCGCTGACCATCGCGTACAGGTAGTGCAGACCGGGACAGACCCACAGGTCGTCGCGCCGGGCTTCGAGCGCCTTCACCGCCGCGTCGTCGAGGAAGCAGGCGTGGTGCACGATCCGGACCCCGGTCCGCGCGGCCATCGCGACGCTCGCCGAGCCGCGCGCGTGCACGGTGAGGAACGCCCCGTGCCTGTCCGCCTCGGCGACGGCCGCGGAGAGCATCGCGTCGTTCATGTAGACGTCTTCCGAGGGGAACTCCGGCACGACCCCGTCGCCGGAGATGAACAGCTTGAGCGCGCGCACGCCCTGGTCGCACTGGCGGGCGACGATCTCGCGCAGGCTCTTCGCGTCGGCGGCGACCTCCATCATCTCGCCGTCGCCGCCGAGCCCGCCCACCTCGGCGATCATCGGCCCGCTCGGCACGATCCGCGGCCCCGGGACGAGGCCGCGCCGGATCGCGTCGTCTATGAGCAGGTCGTCCTGCGGCTGGGTGGTGCCGGCGCCGATGACGAAGGTGTAGCCGCTCTCCAGGAACGTGCGGACGACCGCGGCGACGTCGAGCATGTGCTCGCCCGGCGGGGTCTTCGCGATGGCCTGGTGGTCGAAGACGAAGTCCAGCGGCCAGCTCAGGTGGACGTGCGCGTCGCCGAGGCCGGGCAGGACCGTGGCCCCGCGCAGGTCGACGACCCGGGCCGCGCCGGGATCGAGGAGGACCCCCGGCGCGACCCGGACGATGCGGTCGCCCTCGATGAGGACGTCGGCGGCCACCGGCCGTTCGTCGGCCCCTCCGGTGCAGGCGAGGACCCGTGCGTTGGTGAGGAGGATGCGCTCGGCCATGCGCGTCAGACGGCCGGGGTCAGACGCGGACCGGGGGTGAAGGTGATGGGCAAGGTGTCCGGGGAGCGGGTGAGGCCGCGGTGGTACTTCACCGTCGCCCCTTCCGCGAGGCGGATGTTCTGCATCCGGTCCAGCACCCGCTCCAGCGCGACCTTCAGGTTCATCCGGGCGAGGTTCGACCCCGCGCAGCGGTGCGGCCCCGCGCCGAAGCTGAGGTGCCGGTTGCGCTCGCGGCCCGGGTCGAAGGAGTCGGCTTCGGAGAACTCGCCGGGGTCCCGGTTCGCCGACGCCCAGTGGATGAGCACCCTGTCCCCCGCCTTCACCGGGCAGCCTCCGAGCTCGGCGTCGCGCATCGCGGTCCGGCCGACGGCGACGAACGACGGATCGAGCCGCAGCAGTTCCAGCGACGCGATCGGGATCAGCCCGGGGCGCTCCCGCAGCAGCGCGGGGATCGACGGGTCAGCGCAGAACCTGTCGAGCATCAGCCCGAGCGCGCCCGCGGTGGTCTCCAGCCCGCCCAGGATGAGGAGCTGGACGGTGCCGATGACCTCCTCCTCGGTGATCGGACGGCCGTCGACCTCGGCGTGCACGACCGCGTCCACCACGTCGCCGAGCGGAGGGGCCGCCTTCCTGGCCCGGGTGAAGTCGCGGATCCACGCGTAGAGCCCCTGCCAGCATTCGCGCGCCTCGGGGTCGTCGGGCGTGGAGGACTTCGACGCCATGTAGGCGACCTTCTCCAGGTCCGTCTCCGGGGCGTTGATCGCGAGCTGGAAGAAGGCGAGACTCGGGAACGGGCGGGCGAACTCGTTCATGAACTCGCACCGGCCCGTCTCGATGAAGGCGTCGATGAGCCGGTCGGCCAGCGCGCGGGTGGCCGCCTCCCAGGGCGCGACGGCCGCGGGGGTGAAGAACGGGTTGATGAGCCGCTTGAAGATCCGCTGCTCGGGCGGATCGGCCTGGACGGGCAGGTTCCGCACGACGAGCGGAGCGCGGGGGATGCCGAGCCCGTGCGCCGAGCTGTACACCTCCCAGTCCTGCGCGACGGTCAGGGCCTCCTCGTACCCGCTGACGACCCAGAAACCGCCGTGCTCCTCGCTGCGGGCGACCGGGTGCAGTTCCCGCATCCGGGCCATCGTCGCGGGCATGGTGGCGGCAAGTTCCGGGGAGAGATGGTCGAAGTGCCGCGAACACCACTCATCAGACAGGGCCATGGCCGTCGAGGGGGTGGGAGGCGGGGTGGGCTTCTCCATGCCCGCAACATAACAGGGTGAGCGATCACTTTCTAGAGACCGCCTGTGCCATGACGCTGACCTCTGGTGCCGACCCCCGGGAGACGGTATCTAGTAAGTGAGCATTCTTTTATCTCCACGTCGGAAGCCGCTCACCGGCCCACCCTCCCCGAAGGAGCCCCCATGCCGGCACCCGCACCCGCCTCGCTCGTCGGCGGTCCGCCCAAGAAGCTGCTCATCGGCGGCCGCTGGGAGGAGGCCGCCTCCGGCCGGACCTTCCCCAGCCTCAACCCGTCGAACGGGGAGGTCATCGCCGCGCTCGCCGAGGCCGGCGCGCGTGACGCCGACCGGGCCGTCGCCGCCGCGCGCGCCGCGCTCGACGGGCCGTGGGGCCGGGCCAGACCGCGCGACAGGCAGGCGCTGCTGCTGCGGATCGCCGACCTCGTCGACGCCCACTACGACGAACTGCGGCTGCTCGAGGCCCTCGACATGGGCTCCCCCATCGGCAGGCCGCGCTCCGGCCGCAGCCCCGCGTGGGAGGCCGAGGTCCTCCGGTACTTCGCGGGCTGGGCCACCAAGATCCACGGCGAGACGATCCCGAACTCGCTGCCCGGCGAGGTGTTCAGCTACACGCTGCGCGAGCCCGTCGGGGTGGTCGCCGCGATCGTGCCGTGGAACCGGCCGGTGAGCAACGCCATCTGGAAACTCGCGCCGGTTCTGGCCACCGGCTGCACGATGGTGCTCAAGCCCGCGGAGGAGGCGTGCCTGGCCGCCGTCCGGCTCGGCGAGCTGCTGACCGAGGCGGGCGTGCCCGACGGGGTCGTCAACGTCCTCACCGGGTTCGGCGAGACGGTCGGGGCGGCGCTCGTCGCGCACCCCGGCGTCGACAAGGTCGCGTTCACGGGGTCCACGGCGGTCGGGCAGGAGATCGTCCGGGCCTCGGCCGGCAACCTCAAGCGGCTGTCCCTGGAGCTCGGAGGCAAGTCCCCCGACATCGTCTTCGCCGACGCCGACCTCGCGAAGGCGATCCCCGGCGCGGCGTGGGGGGTGTTCTCCAACTCCGGCCAGATCTGCTGCGCGGGCACCCGTGTGTACGTCGAGCGGCCCGTGTACGACGAGTTCGTGGAGGGCATGTCGGCGTTCGCCGCGAACCTCAAGGTCGGCGACAGTCTCGACCCCGCGACGAAGATCGGTCCCCTGGTCTCGGCCGAGCAGCTCAAGCGCGTCACCGGCTACCTCGACCTCGGCCGCGAGGAGGGTGCCCGGACGACGGCCGGGGGGACCCGCCTGGAGGAGGGCGCCCTCGCCGACGGCTACTTCGTCGCCCCGACCGTCTTCGCCGACGTCCGCGACGACATGCGGATCGCCCGCGAGGAGATCTTCGGCCCCGTCGCGTCCGTCCTGCCCTTCGACACCCTGGAGGAGGCCGCCGCCCGAGCCAACGACTCGTCCTACGGCCTGTCCGGCGGCGTCTGGACCCGTGACGTCGGCAAGGCCCACCGCATGGCCCGCGAGCTGCGCACCGGCACCGTCTGGGTCAACACCATGCTGCTGTTCGACCCCGCGGTCCCCTTCGGCGGCCAGAAGATGAGCGGCTACGGCCGCGAGATGGGCGCCCACGCCCTGGAGGAGTACCTCGACACCAAATCCGTCTGGATCGACACCGCCTGAGGCCGACGGCGCCGAGGCCCGCCGCGCGGCGGGCCTCAGCGACCTTCCCGGGCCTCGCGCAGGGCGTCTTCGAAGCCCCGGTGGAGGTGCTGGGGGGCCGGCTCGTTGCGGCCGAAGACGACGGTGTCGAGGAGGCCGGCGCGGACGCCCGGCTCGGTGCGGCCCGCGACCCAGAAGTCCTCGCCGTCGACGACGGTCTCGCAGATCCAGGGGGCCATCTCGGCGGCCTTCGCGAGTTCGGCCTCGCCGAGATCCGGGCGGAAGTAGGAGGTGTGGACGACCTCGGACGTCGCCTCATCGACGGGGACGATCTGCCACAGTTCGGCGTGGCGGGCGTCGAGGGTGAGGCTGGTGTTGGGGAACAGCGCGTACTGGTAGCTGAAGTGCTGCCCTACGTCGCCCCACTCTTCCTCGGGGACGTCCTTGAGCGCGTCGATCGAGCGCAGCGCGGAGCAGTTGCGCAGGTGGCGGCCGAAGGGGTCGAAGGTGAGGACGCCGCCGTAGGCGTAGGTGGCGAGCGTCTTCCGGTGCAGGTAGTCGAAGTGGTAGTTCTCGCGGAAGGTGTCGAGGGTGACCTTCCAGTTGGCCCGCACCGGGTGCACATGGGGTTCGCCGTGCGGGAGCCAGGTGCCGAAGTCGAGCATCGCCAGCTCGTCGGCGAGGCCGGGGCCGAGGAACTCCTCGACCTCCGGGAGCGGGCCGGGCCGCAGCCGTCCGATGATGAGCCCGTGCCCTTCGGCGACGGGCAGCTCGATCAGGCCCTTGTCCTCCTTGCACATGCCCTCGAAGGACGACGCCGACGGCATCCGCAGCAGGTCGCCCTTGAGGTTGTAGGTCCAGGCGTGGAACGGGCAGGTGAGCCGGACCGCCTCCCCCGCCCCGTCGGCCACCCGGACGCCCCGGTGACGGCACGCGTTCAGCAGCGCGTGCACCTGCCCGTCGTTGTCCCGGGTCAGCAGGACCGGCGTGCCGAGCAGATCGACGGTCCGGAACGAGCCGGGCTCCGGCAGCGCGCCGGACAGACAGAGCACGAGGGGCTGGTCCCGGAAGAGGACCTCGGCCTCCTCAAGGTGCCGCTCGGCCGAGTAGATGTCGGCGGGCAGCTCGAGCACGGCGTCGGTGAGGTCGGTGGTGCGATGCGCGATGTGGTCCAGCAGACGGCGGACGAGACCGCGCTCAAGGGCTTCCCTATCCACACCTGGACGCTAACAAGTAATCACTCACTCTACAAGGGCGGGCGACCCATGGTGAGTGAACGCTTGCTTTGCTCACCATGGCGCGTCCGTACGAAAAGATCCCGGAACCGGCCGATCCGGCGAGTCCCGTGTCACGGGGCGTGCCGAAAGGTAACGTCTGCGTAGTGGGCATCAGCATCGAATCCGGAAGCGCCGAAGCCATGCGCGGCACCCTCGTGGACGCGCTGCGACGGCACGGGCTCGTCCAAGGCGAGGCGGTGGACGGCGCGCTGCGCGCGGTCCCCAGGCACCTCTTCGTCCCCGGGGTCCCCCTGGCCCGCGCGTACGGCCACGAAGCCGTCGTGACGTACCGGGACGAGTCCGGCGCGGCGCTCAGCTCCCTGTCCGAGCCGGGGCTCGTCGCGGCGATGCTGGAGCAGCTCGACGTCCGGCCCGGACACCGCGTCCTGGAGGTCGGGACGGGCACCGGGTACAACGCGGCGCTGCTGTCCCGCCTCACCGGGCCACAAGGGCACGTCACGTCGGTCGACATCCTGCCCGGGGCCGTCGCCGTGGCCCGCCGCGGCCTCGCGCGCGCCGGATACGCCCACGTCGAGACGGTCGTGGCCGACGGGCGGCTCGGCCACCCCGACGGAGCGCCCTACGACCGCATCATCGTCACCGGGGGCGCGTGGGACCTGCCGGCGGCCTGGGCCGAACAGCTCGCGCCCGGCGGCGTCCTCGTCGTGCCGCTGCGGCTGCGGGGCGTCACCCGGTCCGTCGCGTTCACCCGCCGCGACGGCGTCTGGACCGGGCACGGCGCCCTTTCCTGCGGGTTCGTCCCGCTGCGCGGCGACGACGAGGTCGCCGAGCACCAGGTCGTCCTCGGCGACCCGCCCGTCCTGCGGATCCGCGCCGACGAGGACCGCGCGCTCGACGAGGCCGTGCTCCAGCGGGCATTGGACCGATCCGAGACGCTGGTCTGGACGGGTGTCCGGCCGCCGGGTGGCGAGAACCACCTCGACTTCGGCCTCGCCGCGCTGCCCGAGTGCTGCCGGGTCATGCCCGACCTCGACGCCGTGCGCTCCGGTGCCTTCACCGCGGCGCTCTACCCGTGGGGCAGCATGGGCGCCGCCACCGGCGACACCTTCGCCTATCTCGCCCGGCGCGGCATCGGGGACACCGCCGAGATCGGCGTCAGCGCCCGCGGCCCGGCCTCCGCCGACCTCGTCGCCCGGCTCGCCGACCTCGTCCGAGCCTGGGACCGCACCCGCCATCACGTGCTGCGGATCGACGCCCACCCCCGCGGCGCAGCCCCGTCCGACGCGACCTGGACCGTGCCCAAGCGGCGCACCACGGTCGCCGTCCACCTCGACCCGCCCGACCCGACGCCGCTGCCGTCCCGCAGCGCGCTCGTCCCTCCGGCCCGCGCGCCGCGGTGATCGCGCACCGCCGCGACCGGCCCGACTCCCGCCGACAGGAGGCGTGCAGCATGACCCCCGACAGCGACCCCCGCGAGACCGTCAGAACCCTCGTGCGGGCCATCCCGCCCGGCGACGACACCGAGGCCGTCCACCTGGCGCGGACCCTGGCGTGGCTCGACTCGGGCGCGCCGATCTTCCGCACGGACGGACCCGCGACCTCGCACAAGCACCTCGTCGTCTATGCGGCGCTCCTTGACGAGTCCGCGGGCGCCCTCCTCTTGGTCGAGCACCTCAAATCGGGCCTGTGGCTTCCACCCGGCGGACATGTGGACTACGACGAGGACCCCCGCCTCGCCGTCCTCCGCGAACTCCGCGAGGAACTCGGACTCCGCCCACCCTTCCACCCGTCCGCCGGGGCCGCCCCGGTCTTCCTCGCCATCAACGAGTTCGTGCCTCCGCACGCGCACACCGACGTCTGCCTGTGGTTCCTCTTCGCCGCCGACGCGACGGCCCCGCTCGTCCCCGACCCCGGGGAGATCTGCGCGACCCGCTGGTTCCCCGTCGCCGAGGCGCCCACGTGGGAGGCGGACTCGGACCCCTCGGTCGGCCGGTTCCTGGGCAAGGTCGCGTCGCTCGGTGCGGTGCCGGGGGGATGGTGACGCGGATGCGGGCGTGGAGTGTCCGGCGGCCGGGGCCGATGGCGTCGGGACCGCTGGTACCGGTCGAGCGGGACGTGCCCGCACCGGGCGCGGGCGAACTACTGCTCAGGGTCCTGGCGTGCGGAGTGTGCCGGACCGACCTGCACGTGGCCGAAGGGGACCTGCCGGTCCACCTCGCCGCGGTGACGCCCGGCCACGAGATCGTCGGCGAGGTCGTCGCGGCCGGACCCGGCGCGCACCACGCGGTCGGCGACCGGGTGGGCGCCGCGTGGCTCCGCTCGACCTGCGGACGGTGCGGATACTGCCGGCGCGGCGCCGAGAACCTGTGCCCGCACTCGCAGTACACCGGATGGGACGCGCACGGGGGCTACGCCGAATACGCGCTGGCCGAGGACGCCTACGTCTACGCCCTTCCCGAGGGACTCGGCGACGTCGAGGCGGCTCCGCTCCTGTGCGCGGGCATCATCGGCTATCGGGCGCTGCGCCTGGCGGCCCTGCCTCCGGGAGGCCGCCTCGGCCTCTGGGGCTTCGGCGGTTCGGCACACCTGGCGGCCCAGATCGCCCTCGCCCAGGGCGCCCGCGTCCACGTCTTCACCCGCGCCGAGCCCGCCCGGCGCCTGGCCCTGGACCTGGGCGCGGACTCCGCGGCCGGCTCCTTCGACCCGGCACCCGAGCCCCTGGACTCCGCGATCATCTTCGCTCCCGCGGGCGACCTGGTCCCCGCCGCGCTCGCACGTCTCGACCGCGGCGGCACCCTGGCCGTCGCGGGCATCCATCTGACCGACGTCCCCGCCCTCGACTACCGGCGCCATCTCTTCCAGGAACGCCGCATCACCTCCGTCACCTCCAACACCCGCGCCGACGGCGAGGAGTTCCTCCGCCTCGCCGCCCGCCTCCCCCTCCGCGTCGAGACCGTCACCTACCCGCTCGCGGAAGCCGACCGTGCCCTCACCGACCTCGCCGCCGACCGCGTCAACGGCGCCGCCGTCCTGGTCCCCTAGCGCGCGCAGCGCCCATTTCGAAGCGTTGACAAGACCTCGGATTCGAACCCGTCCCGCCCTATGATTCAGCCATGGATCTCGAGTCGGTGATCGCTGCGGGAGGTCTTCTGGTCGCGATGGCGACGACATTGATCGCCTGGGGCCAATTGCGGCGCACACCGAATGCCTCGGAACGGCCGGCCGATTCCGGTGCGCCCCGGGGAATTCTCCGCCCTCCGACCGGCAGGCTTCCCGCACAGGTGCGCGGCAGATCGGAGATCCTCGGTGTGCTCCGCGCCCTCGCACAGCGACCCGACCAGGCAGTGCATCTCCTGGGTGGATTGGGCGGCACCGGAAAGACGACCATCGCGCTCCAGATCGCCGATGAGCGCCTTTCCGCGGGGTGCGATGTGTGGTGGGTCTCCGGAGCGGAAGCGCATTCCCTGTTCTCGGATCTGATGTCCCTGGCGCAGTCCCTGGGCGCCACGGCCCAGGACGTCGAGGCGGTGTCGCAGGGCAGACGTGATCCCGCGGACCTGCTGTGGCGGTTCCTGGAATCTCGGAACGGCTGGCTCCTGGTCATCGACAATGTGGACGACCCGCACACGCTGTCCCGACACGGACGCGCGGTACAGGACAACTCGGGCTGGATCCGGCCCACCTCTGCGGGCCTCATCCTGGTCACCAGCCGCAACAGCGACCCCCTGGCCTGGGGACGGCATGTCACCCCGCACACCGTCGGCTGGCTTCCCGCCGAACAGGGCGCGCGGATCCTGTGTGACTTCGCCCCCCGAGCGGGATCCTTTCAGGAGGCCCGCGACCTCTCCGACCGGCTGGGCGGACTGCCTTTGGCACTGCATCATGCCGGACTCCACCTCACCTCGCCGTTCAATCCCGAACGCTCCTTCACCTCTTACGCCCAGGCGCTCACCGAGCGGTTTCCCCAGCTGATGGCGGTCGGCGCCGACGATCGATCCATTGTGCGGAGCACCTGGCGATTGACCCTGGATGCGCTCGTCGCGAACGGGCATCCCTCCGCCGGCGCACAGATGCGGGTCCTCGCCAGGCTCGCGGGCGGCGTGCCCTTCCCATGCGAACTGCTCGACCACGAGGTCTTCGCCCGCGGATGCGGCCTGGACGACGGGACACGGAGCGCCGCGGGTCTGCGGGCGCTGGCGCACACGGGCCTGATCACCCTGGGATCGTCGGGATCCGGTGCCGAAACGCTGACCGTCCATCCGCTGGTCGTGGAGATCCTGCGCCTCGACGACGACGAGCCGGACCGCCACGAGAACGTCTGCCTCGACCTGCTGGCCGCGGCGGTCGCCCGCCTCGAATTCCGAAATCCCGAGCATTCCCCGGCATGGTCGTCCTTCCTTCCCCACCTGGCCGAGCTACTTCAGGCGAAGGCCTCCCATGGAGACGACCCCTCCTTGGCACAGGCCGCGGAGGTCGCCGAGAAGATCGCGGCCGCCCTGGGCTGGAACAGCCGGTACTTCACCGCGTCCCAGCTCATCGAGGAAACGTTGAAGGCCACCGCAAGACTCGGCGACGAGCATCCGGTCGTCCTTTCGCTTCGCCTGGTCCAGGCGCAGACGACCCGGTTGCTCGGTGATCCGGGAAGCGCCGAGCGCATCGTCCGTGAAGTTCTGGTGTTCCGCGAGAGATCCCTTGGGGCCGACGGTCCCGGCACCCTGGCGACCCGTCACGAACTCGGGTTGTGTCTGGCCGGTCAGGGAAAGACGGCAACGGCCGAGGAGCAGTATCGGGAAGTGATCAGGCGGCGGCACGCGACCCTCGGCGCGGACCATCCCGATACGTTGATCGCCAGAGCCGTTCTCGCGCATCTGCACTCGCGCACGTCCGAACTACTCGACGAGGCAGAACGCGAATGCCGTGACGTCCACGCCGACCAATCACGCATTCTAGGCTCCGACCATCCCGACACCCTGGTCACGCGCAAGCGCATCGCGGCCGTCCTCCACCGGCAGGGACGGCTCACCGCGGCGGAGGACGAATACCAGGCGGTTCTTCCCGGACTCGTCCGTGGTTTCGGCGTTGAGCACGGACACGTCCTGAGCACTCGCTATGAATTGGCGAAGATTCTTCTGGAACGGGGCAGAAGAAGAACTGCGAGAAAGCGACTCGAGGAGCTCGGCCCGATACAGCGCCGCGTGCTCGGCACCGACCATCCGGGCACGCTCAAGACGGAGCGGGCGCTCGCCGAGCTCAGGTCCGCCGGGTAGGGCACCGCATGCGCCGAGGCCGGAACTCCTTCAGAAGGTCGACCTATTCCGCCATGCACGACGAGTGCGTGGAACTCAAACGCGATGGCACGTTCATCGAGGTGCGCGACTCGAAAACGCCAAGGGGCCGGAACCTGCGCTGCGCTCCGACGCACCTGGCCGTTCTCTTCGCCGAGTACCGCCGGGGATGACGTCCTCGATGCCGGGCCGTTCGGTGTGAGTCAGCGCAGGGAGAAGGCGGTCACCGTCAGGAAGGCGGTCATGGCGAGGACGGGGAGGGCGGGGAGCCAGGCGTAGGCGGGGCCGGTGAAGAGGGCGGCCTTGAGCAGGACCGTCAGGACGAGCAGGTGGGCGGCCGCGGCGAGGAGCCAGTGGCGGCGGATGGCGCGGCGGATCAGGCGGGTGAGGACGGCCGAGGTGGCGGCGGCCAGGAGGAGGAAGGCGCCGAGGTCGTGAAAGCGGCCGTCTTCGGCGTAGGGGACGCCGACGGCCGCGGCCAGCGGGTAGCCGGCGGCCGCCGCGAGCAGCACGGCGAGCCAGGTGTGGAGGCGAAGGGCGGTCAGCACAAGTCGGGCTGTATGTCGCATACGTCCACCGTGGGGAGGTCGAAGGTCCGGGTCGGCATGAGGGATTCCAGGTCGTCCGGGTCAAGGGTGGGGACGGGGAAGTCGAGGACCGGGGTGGAAGCGGGGAGCGGCGACCGGGGCGAGAGCGAGGACGAGGAACTCGGGCTGGGCGAAGCGGGGTCTCCGGAGGGGTCGGGGACGCCGCGCAGCGCGTAGCCGAGCCCCATCACCGAGGCGACGGCGACCACTCCGATCAGCACGCCTCTGAGCTCGCGGGCCGGCCGGAGCGCTTCGCGGACGGTGACCTTGCCGGTCAGCACCGCCCCGAGCAACCGGACTCCCCGGAACGCCTCGCGGGCGGGCGCGGTGACGCGCGGCTCGGTCAGCCGGTGCGCGGCCGCGGCACGTCTGCCCGGGTCCGCGGACAGCATGCCGAGGATCGCCGCGACGAGCGCGGGCGGGCCGGCCGGACGGGCGGGCCGGTCCGTCAGCGGCGCGGTGAGCGACGCCAGCGGGGTCGCGCGGGCGAACGGGGCGGTGCCCGTGAGCGCCATGTAGAGGAGCGCGCCGAGCGAGAACAGGTCGGCCGCGGGCTCCGGCGGCAGGTCGGCGTGACGCAGCCGCTCGGGCGCGACGAACCCCGGCGTCCCGATCGCGAAGCCCGTGGCCGTCAGCCTGTCCTCCCCGTCGAGGCTGGAGATCCCGAAGTCGGTGAGCACGATCCGTCCGTCGGGGCGGACGAACACGTTGGCCGGCTTCACATCGCGGTGCACGACGCCCTGGCGGTGCGCGTGCCGCAGCGCCCGCAGCACGCCCCTGCCGATCGCGGCGACCTCCTCCGGCGGCAGCCCGCCCCGCTCGGCGATCACCTCGTCCAGCGCCCGCCCGTCGAGCAGTTCCATGACGATCCACGGCCGGTCGTCCACATCGAGGACGTCGTGGATCCGCACGATCTCCGCGTGCCGGAGCCGCGCCATCGCCCGCGCCTCCCGGATCGCGCGCTCCGCGCTCACCCGCGCATGGATCTCCTTGACGGCCACCTCCCGCCGCGTGACGTCGTCGTAGGCCCGCCAGACCCGCCCCATCCCCCCTTCCCCGAGCACCTCCCCCAGCGTGTACCGCCCCGCGAGCCGGGTCATGGGCGGGCCGCCTGAAGGGCGTGCCAGAGGGACCGCGGGTAGGCGCCCTGGTCGTATTCGCCCCTGGTGACGCCGACGACCAGGGCGCCGTCCCGGAAGTAGACGCCGACCGCGTAGGGGGCGGCGAAGGCGGCGTCGCCGAGGCCGCGCACAGGAGTGTCCTTGCCCAGGCCCTCGCTCTCGCGGAGCCGGGCGAACCGAGCGCGGGCGGCCCGGGGGTTCGGGGTGTCCCACCAGGAGACCGTCAGGGTGCCGGCTTCGTCCGGCAGTTCCAGCACGCACTTGGGCGCGCCGACCATGTGGAGCCCCACGCCGGGCAGGTCGGCGGCGACGGCGCACACGTCGAGGCCGCGGTAGCGGGCGTCGTGGGGGATCGTGTCGGCGAGCAGGAACCAGAGGGAGACGGCGGCGGCGACGGAGAGCCAGCCGTACTCCCAGCGGACGTCCGGCAGTAGGGCGGCCCGCTCCCACCAGGGCACGCGCTCCCCCGCGGCCCGGCGCAGCGCCCGTTCGACCGCGGCGTGCCGCGGGCGGGCCGCCGGGTCCTTGCGCAGCAGGCGCGCGACCAGCGGGCCGAGCGGACCGGCCCCGCGCAGCCGCGCGGGCGGGTCGAGGACCGTCGCCGCGAGTGTCGCCGCCTCGGTGCCGCGCCGGAACGGGCCGTGGCCCGTGACCGCCGCGTACAGCGTCGCGCCCAGAGAGAACAGGTCGCCTTCGGGACCGTGGACGCCGCCCGTCAGCCGCTCGGGCGGCAGGAACCCCGGCGAGCCGACGAGCACGCCGGTCCGGGTCAGGGCCTCCTCCCCCGTCACGGCGGCGATGCCGAAGTCCGTCAGGACCACGCGTCCGTCGTCGGCGAGCAGCACGTTGCCCGGAGTCACGTCGCGGTGCACGACGCCCGCCGCGTGCGCGGCCGACAGCGCGGACAGCACCGCGAGCCCTATCCGCGCGGCCTGGCCCGGCGGCAGCGGCAGCGCCGCGCGCAGCGATCGCCCCTCGACGAGCTCCATGATGACGCAGGGCACGCCGTCCTCCTCGAGCACGTCGTGCACGGCCACGACCGAAGGATGCCGCACCGCCGCGGCGGCCCGCGCCTCGCGGATCATGCGACGGCAGAGCACCATCCGCTCCGCGGCCGAGACCCCGTCGGGAAACCTGATCCGCTTCACCGCGACGACCCGGTCCAGCACCCGGTCGCGCGCCCGCCAGACCTGCCCCATCCCGCCCTCGCCGATCAGGGATTCGAGTTCGTATCTGGCCGCCGGCACAGTCATAGCGCCTAGATCGTAATTCCTCCCGCGCGGCCGTGTACACGATTGCCCGTTTCGCCCTGGACGTCGGGAACCCGGCTCCGCACCGGTCGCCTCGCCCGGGTCCCTTGTGCCGGGTCGGGTGCGCCGGTACTAATTGGGACTCGAGTCTCAGGCGGGTCGCGTGCTCGATCCGGCCGGAAGCGCCCGCTCGAAAGGAGTGCGATGCCCGCCGTCCTCGTCCATGGAGTGCCGGAGACCGCCGAGCTCTGGGGCCCCCTTCGCGCGCGGCTGCGCCGCGACGACGTCGTCGCGCTCCGGCTGCCCGGCTTCGGCCGCCCGCTGCCTCCCGGCTTCCAGGCCACCAAGGAGGGCTATGCCGCGTGGCTCACGGAGGCCGTCGCCGAACTCGGCGGACAGGGCCCGGTCGACCTGGTCGGACACGACTGGGGAGGCGGCCTCGTGGTCCGGCTGGTCAGCCTCCGCCCCGACCTTGTGCGCTCCTGGGCGACCGACGCCGCGGCCCTCGCGGACCCGGCGTACGAGTGGCACGAGCACGCCAGGCTCTTCCAGACGCCCGGGGTCGGCGAGGACCTCCTCTCCGCCATGACGACGCTGTCGGCGGACGACTACCTCGCGGGCCTGCGCGACCTGGGTCTTCCCCTGGACGCGACCGACGGGCTGACCGGCCTCGACGAGATGATGGCCCGCTGCATCCTCACCCTCTACCGGTCGGCCGTGCACGTCGGCGCCGAATGGGCTCCCGCGTTCGTGGACGTCGGCGCGCCGGGCCTGGTCATCGCACCGGCCAAAGACGCGTTCCTTCCCGAGGCCAACACCCGCGCCGCCGCCGCGCGCGCCGGGGCGCACGTCACCGAGCTGCCCGGCGCGGGCCACTGGTGGATGCTCGAGGATCCCGCCCGCGCCGCGGCGGTGCTGCAGGAGTTCTGGGACGGCCTCCCCGCCTGATCCCCTCGGCGGTGGCGGCGCCCTGACCGTCGGCCGGGTCAGGGGACCTGCGGGGCGTGCCAGGATTCGTCGCTGGTGAGGCGGGCGGCCTCGGGCGGGCCCCAGGTGCCCGGGGCGTAGGAGATGGGCGCGAACGGGGCGGGCAGCAGCTCGGAGACGACGCGCCAGCACTCGGTGATGGCCTCCATGGTGGAGAACCGGGTCGGGTCGCCCGTGACCGCCGCGGCGAGCACGTGCTCGTAGGGGCGCGACCTGGACAGGTGCGGGAAGTCGAGCTTGTTCGTCAGCTCGTCGACGACGGTCTCGTCGGCGCCGCGCCGGGCCAGCACCTGGAACGTGACGCCGGCGTGCGGCTCGAAGTGCAGCCGCATGAGGTTCGGCGCGGCCTTCTGCGCGCACACCGTGTGGTGGTAGCCCGCGACGGGCCGGTTGAACTCGACCGCGAGCTCGGTCGCGCTCACCGCGAGGCTCTTGCCCGCGCGGAGCGTGAACGGGACGCCCGCCCAGCGGTCGGTGTCGACGTAGAGGCGCAGCGCGGCGTAGGTGTCGGTGGTCGAGTCCGGCGCGACGCCCTCGGTCGCGAGGTAGCCCTCGTACTGGCCGTTGATGTAGTCCTCGGGGAGGACCGTGCGGATCGACCTGAGCGCGCGGGTGCGTTCGGCGAGGACGTCCTCGGGCGAGCCACTGCGCGGGGTGTCCATGACGAAGTAGGCGAGTGTCTGGAGCAGGTGGTTCTGGACGACGTCGCGGAGGCAGCCCGTCGCGTCGTAGAAGCCGCCGCGGTCGGCGACGTCGAAGTTCTCGGCGGCGGTGAGCTGGACCCCGCGGACGTGGTTCCGGTGCAGGATCGTGTCGATCATGGTGTTGGCGGCGCGGAACGTCAGGAGGTTCTCGACCGACTCCTTGCCGAGGTAGTGGTCGACCCGGCGGATCGCCTCGTCAGGGAAGTACTTCGTCAGCTCGGCCTGGAGCGCGCGAGCCGACTCCAGGTCGTGCCCGAAGGGCTTCTCGACGACCAGGCGGGAGTTCTCGCTCAGTCCCGCCTCGGACAGACAGCGCGCGGCGGACTCGTACAGGTCGGGCGGCAGTGCCAGATAGTGGGCGAGGACCCGGCAGCCTTCGGCCTCCCGGGCGATGCTCTGGAAGCTGCCGGGGTCGCTGTAGTCGACCCGGGCGACGCGGAGCAGGCCGAGCAGTTCGTCGAGCGCGCCGCCGTCGACGGTCCCGTGCTCGGAGACCGCCTCCCTGACGTGGGCGCGCAACCGGTCCAGCGACCAGGCGCTCCGGGTCACGCCGATCACCGGGCCGAGCGCGAAACCCTGGCTCACCAGGCCGTAGAGGGCGGGCAGCACCATCTTCTCCGCGAGGTCGCCCGTGATCCCGAACAGCACGAGCGCGTCGGCCCTCGCCCTGCCCGCAGCCTCCGTCTCGCCCATCGGACGCCCCCTCCGCGCGGCTCGCAGCCGACGCCCCCGCGCGACGGCCGCCCCCGGGGAACGTTCCCAGATCCGTCACGCCGGAACACGGACGGTGTGATCGGCCCGGGTCAGGGGGCGGGGTGGAGGTGGATCCGGCGTCCGTCGTGATCGAGGACGGCGAGGATCTCCGCCGGGCCGTCGTGCGCGCCGAAGGCGTGCGGGACCATGGTCGAGAACTCCGCGGCCTCTCCCGCCCGGACGATGATCGAGCGCTCGGCGAGGCGCAGTTCGACGACGCCGGCCAGGACGATGAACCAGTCGCGGCCCGGGTGGACCTTGAGGTCGGCGGGGACCGGCCCGGTGATCCGCATCTTCGCGACGGTCAGGCCGGGTTCGCGGCTCAGCAGCCAGGTGGTGACCCCACGGTCGGCGTCGTGGTGCGGGCGGATCACCACGTCGGCGTCGCCCGCGGGCTCGACGAGCTGGTCCAGGGTCGCGCCGAGGGCCCGGGCGATCGCGGTGAGCTGGTCGAGGCCGAGCCTGCGGTGCCCGGTCTCGATCCGGCTGAGCGTGGACGGGCTCAGATGGCAGCGCGCCGCCAGTTCGTCGAGGGACCAGCCCAGGGCGGTCCGCAGGCCCCGGATCCGGGCCCGGACCAGGGCGTCCACCTCGTCGTCTTGCTTCATACGCAAGATGGTATGCCTCTACTGCAAACGCGGCTTACGCTGGGGACATGGAGAACCACCACGAGCACCACACACATCACCGGTCCCAGGAGCACGGCCATGGGCATGGCCACGGCCACGACGGGGAGGGCGAGGAGACCGCGCTCCTCGAGATCCTCGACCTCGACGCCGAGGTCTTCTCCGACCTCATGGACGAGGCGACCTCACTGATCGCCGAGGCCGCCGGGGACACCCCTCCGCAGCAGGTCCTCGACCTCGGCGCGGGCACGGGCGCGGGCACCTTCGCCCTGCTGCGCCGGTTCCCCGAGGCGTCCGCCGTCGCCGTGGACGGGTCCGCGCGCCACCTCAAGCACCTGCGCGAACGCGCCGTCGCCCTCGGCCTCCTCGGCCGGATCTCCCCCTCCCTCACCGACCTCGACGGCGCCTGGCCCGACTTCGACCGCCCCGACCTCGTCTGGGCCTCCAACTCCCTGCACCACTTCGCCGACCCGGCCCGCGTCCTCCGCGACATCGGCGCCCTCCTGGCCCCGGGGGGCCTCCTGGCCGTCCTGGAAATGCCCGGCTTCCCCACCTTCCTCCAGGACGACACCGTGCCGCTCGGCCTGGAAGCCCGCGTCGCCGAGGCCCTCGCCGCCGAGAACGCCGCGCACCTCCCGCACCGCGCCGCCGACTGGACCGCCCTTCTCACCGAGGCCGGTTTCACCATCGAGACGCACCGCGTCCTGGAGTCCGACCTCCCTTCCCCCGTCACTCCCGAGGCCCGCCGCTACGCCCACCTGAGCCTCGACCGCCTCTACACCCGCCTCGCGTCCCGCCTCACCCCCACCGACCGCACCGCCATGGACGACCTCGCCACCGAAGGCGCAGCGCACCTCCCCCTCCACCTCCGCACCGCTCGCACCCTCTGGCTCGCCCGGCCCACCGCCTTTACGCAGTAAGCCTCCATCTCCGCGAAGCTCCCGCGCCGACGCCGGGCCGGGCGCACCGGGCACTGCCCGCCGTCAGGACGCGACGATGTCCCAGTCGTAGGAGTGCTCGGGGGCGGGGTAGCGGCCGGTCTCCACCTCGGCGACGACCGTGCGGGCGACGTCGGAGATCTCGCCGCGCAGGTCGGCGTAGAGCTTGGCGAAGCGGGGCCGGGGTCCGGCGGACAGGCCGAGGATCTCGGTGGTGACGAGGACCTGGGCGTCGCAGTGCGGTCCCGCGCCGATGCCGATCGTCGGCACCTCGAGCGCCTCGGTGACGAGGCGGCCCGCCTCGGTCGGCACGGCCTCCAGCACGAGTGCGGACGCACCGGCCTTCGCCAGCGCCCGCGCGTCGTCGACGAGCCGCTCCACCGCCGTCGCGGTGCGGGCCTGCACCCGGCTGCGGCCCTGGACGTGCACCGACTGCGGGGTGAGTCCGAGATGCCCGATCACCGGGATGCCGGCCCCGGCGATCGCGGCCACCTCCTCCGGCCGCGGCCCTTCCAGCTTGACGGCCTGGGCGCCCCCCTGCTGGACGAGCCGGACCGCGTTGCCGACGGCCTGCCTGACGGACTCCTGGTAGGAGCCGAAAGGCAAGTCGCCGACCACGAGGGCAGACTTCGCCGCGGTGGAGACCGCCCGGCAGTGGTGGACCATCGTGTCCATGGAGACGCCGACGGTCGTCGGCATCCCCTCGAAGAAGATGCCCAGGGTGTCGCCGACGAGCAGGACCGGCACTCCAGCCTCATCGAGGATCTGGGCCGTCTGGTGGTCGTAGGCGGTCATCATCGTGAACCGCCGTCCCGTCCGCTTGTACTCCTTGAGTGCGGGCATGGTGACGCGCATGGTCGATTCCTCCCGGTACCAGGGTCTGAGCCTCTAGTCCTTCACCGAGGCGCACGGTACCCCGTTCCAGGACGTGGCGGGAGGCCCGTTCCGGGCATCGCGGGCGCACGAGGCGAGGCACGGCGCGCCAAGCCGGAATGGTGGGTTTTTGGTGATTTGGCGGGAGCGATCGGGAGGGACGGAGGGTACGGGCGGGCTAAGGGGCCGAAAAGGGGGCGCACATGGGGATCTCAGACGCGGAGGCCGTCCAGGCCGCGTTGAAGATCAACTGGGCCGAGATGCCCACCTACAACACCATCATGGCCGTCGCGGCGGGAGCCGGGCTGCTCCTCGTCGTCGGGCTCTGGCGGCGGCTGGCCGAGCCCGCCGGCGAGCTGCACACCGAGGGATTCGCGCTGGCGTTCGGCGTGCTGGGCACGATCCTCACGCTGACCGGCCTGCACATGACCCTCACCTGGCCGCTCGCCGCCGGGGGCTTCCCGTTCGACAACATCGTCTTCGGCGAGCCCGCCTTGGCGTTCGGCGTGCTGCTGCTCGGCGCGGGCGCCTATCTGTGGCGGCGCGGACGCATCCTCGAAGAGCACCCGGAACGCGAACGGCACCTCGCCGGGCTCGCCGGTCCGGTGTCGGTGTTCGTCTTCGGCATGGGCCTCGCCTGCTGGGGGATCGCCGCCGCGGGGATCTGGTACCAGCTGTTCGCCGCGCCGAAGGAGGAGCCGATCTCGGGCCTCCTCGCCGACCACCCGATGGTCGAGGCGGTGTTCATCTCACTGCTGTACTTCCTCGTCGGCTTCGGCGCGGTGCTCTTCCCGTTCGCCCTCGGCGGGCGCCGCCCCGGCCTCGCCAAGGTGCTCCTGTGGTGCTGGGCGATCGCCGGCGTGCTGTTCCTCCTGTTCGGCGCGCTCAACTACTTCACCCACATCGGCCTCATCGTCAACACGATGTGACCCGCCCGCCGCGGCGAGCCAGGCGACGATGCCGTCGCGGTACCGGCTGAGGCCCTTGTAGTCCACGAGGTCGTCCGGCAGCTCCGTGAGGACCGCCGCGAAGCGGTGCCGCCACTCCGGCACGCGGGCGACCTCGCGCAGGCCCAGGAGATGCGTCCGGATGAGGAAAAGGACGGCTCCGGAGGGCGCCAGCCGCAGCAGGTGCTGGACCTCGACCCGCAGGTGGAGGGTGTCCCCGAGCGTCTCGGGGGACGCGGCGGCGAGCGCCCGCTCCCGTCCCCACTCGGGGTAGGCCTCGGTCGAGGTGTCGAGGCGGTGGCCCGCCGTCACCGTCCAGTTCGTCCGCCGGTACTCCCGGCCGGGGGCGAGCCGCATGAGGAACGCCTGGGCGCGCGGGACGACACCGGTCGCGTGGACGCGCGGGACGGGGCCGTGCACCTCGAGGAAGGACATGCCGACGTCGAAGTTCAGCGACCAGTCGGCGGCGAAGGTGACCAGGCCGGCGTCCGCCCACAGGGCGTCCTCGCGCTGGTCGAGCAGGACGATGTCCTCCTGGACCTGGCTCCCGGCGAAGGCGAGCGGCCCGCCCGGCACCCCGGTGTCGTCGCCGACGGTGAAGGCGAGGTCGACGCCGAGGAGATCGTTGCGCCAGGACATGCGCCCGCCGCCGAGGTCGGTCAGCGCCATCACGCCGGCATGGCCCGCGGCGAGCTCCCGCAGAAGGTACAGGAGCGCGTCCCAGGAGGCCGCGCGCATGTGCGGCAGGACCGTGCACCGGGTGGGATCCGCCGCGAGGATGCGGGCACGCTCGGCGAGCTCGGCGCGGTAGTCGTCGTCCACGTCGACGACGGTCTCGCCCCAGCCGCCCGCCGCGGTGCGCACGGGGGCGCGGGCCGGCTCGACGTTCACCGCGTACCGGTAGCCGTCCGAGGTGAACGGGAAGGGGAATCGCGCGGCGCGTCCGCCGGGCGCGGTCGTCGTGCGGGCCATCTGCGCCTCCTGGCTACAGGTCGAGTTCCAGCTCGGTGCCGCGCGACACGCAGCACATCAGTGCCGTGCCGGAGGCCCGTTCGGCCGCCGACAGGTACAGGTCGCGGTGTTCCGGCCGCCCTGCGGCGAGCGGTATGCGGCATTCGCCGCACACGCCCTGGCGGCACAGGTTCGGCACCGCGATCCCGGATCTCTCCAGCGCGTCGAGGAGGCTGACGCCGGAGGGGACCTCGACGATCCGGCCGCTTCGGCGCAGCCGGGCGGTGAAGGGCGCGCCCGGGTCGAGATCGGCACCGGCGAAACGCTCGATGTGGACGCGTCCGTCCGGCCATCCGGCGACCCGGGCGAGGTCGCGGACCGCGTCGATCATGCCCGCGGGACCGCACAGGTAGAGGTGGGTCCCCAGGGGCTGGGCGGACAAGCGCGCGGTGGCGGCGGCGAGCAGGGTCTCCCGGCTCGTGTACGTGCGCAGCCTGTCCCCGCACAGCTCGCGGAGTTCCGCGAGGTGCGCCGCGCCGCCCTTCCGGTGGCCGTAGAGGAGGCGGAAGTCGCGGTCCCAGGCGAGGGCCGACCGCACATGCGACAGCAGCGGTGTGATGCCGATGCCGCCCGCGACGAGCAGGTGCCGCCGGGCCGTCGCCACCGGGGCGAACGCGCTGCGCGGACCGGACGCCCGCACCCTCTCGCCGGGCCGGAGCCGGTGCATCCAGGCCGAACCGCCCGCCCCGTCCGGACGGAGCAGCACCGAGACGGGGTACTCGTCGGATGCGGCTCCCGACCCCGTCAGGGAGTAGGCGTTGCGCGCTCCGTCGCACTCGACCACGAGGTGGCTGCCGGGCACGTACGCGGGCAGCGGCCCGCCGTCCGGCCTGGCCAGGCGCAGCGACCGGACCCGGGGCGCGGCGTCCACCGCGGCCCGGACCACGAGCTCCCGTCCCTCGCTCACCCTGCCGCCTCGGCCCGGCGACCCGGGCGGCCCCCCGAGCCCTCGCTCATGCGATCGCCTCCGCGTCGGCCTGGTAGGCGAGGTAGGCCGCGAGCCTGCGGGAGAAGTGGTGGTAGCAGACGAGGGTGAGGCCGCAGCCTCCGCAGACCAGCAGCTCGCCGACGGCGATGTCGCCGGACGTCACATGGCGGCAGTGCGCGCAGTAGACGCGGCGGTGCCCATCGGCGGTCGCGTGCATCCGGATCTCGGCGGGCAGCGCCCCGGCCAGCACCGCCTCGCCGCGCAGCCGCAGCACCTCGTGCTCCGGTCCGCAA
This sequence comes from Actinocorallia herbida, assembly GCF_003751225.1. NCBI lineage: Bacteria > Bacillati > Actinomycetota > Actinomycetes > Streptosporangiales > Thermomonosporaceae > Actinocorallia > Actinocorallia herbida. Next base: position 4,020,435 of record NZ_RJKE01000001.1, on the reverse strand, counting down.
AGCATGAGCCGCCAGCCGACCGAGGCCACCGCGAGCCTCTCCCGGAACGCGGCGATGACCCCGTCGCTGAGCGCGGGCGCGTACGAGACCCACGAGGTCGCCCCGGACTCCTCGATCCGCCGTGCCCAGGCCGCGGCGACCGGCCTGGCGGCCGGGCCGAGCGCCAGCACCGCGTAGTCCCGTCCCGTCGGGTCCACCTCGGGCACCTCCCGTCCCAGCCGGGGCACACTCGTCGCCCCCGGATCGACGCCCACCGCTTCCCGTTCCCGCATCCGCCGCCCCTCCCTCACCACCGGACAGGTCCCCCGAACCCGAACATCCACCTGGGGGAAACAACGATAAACACGATGAAACCCCTTCGGGTTGCGCCGCAGTAAACCCGCGCTACGAACAGACGACATCGCACGCACCCCTCAGCGGGCAAGCCTTCGCCCGCTTTTCCCGCACGCGCGGCGCCAGAGAGGGCCGAACGCACGGGTCGCCGCCCGGAGGGGGCGGCAGGCGGGCCCTCCTCGATCGGGTGGGAGCCCGGGGGCGCAGGGCGGCGAGGGCCCGCGGGATGCTTCCCGGCGAGAGGGCTGGCCCTATCCTGGGCAGGTGTCGCTTGAGGAGATCATCGCCGTTCGGGTTCGCGAGTACCGACTGAGCAGGCGGGTCTCACTCGCCCTTCTGGCGGAGCAGACCGGGATGTCCAAGGCGATGCTGTCCAAGATCGAGAACGCGCAGACCTCGTGCAGCCTCTCGACGCTGGCCCGTCTGGCGGACGCGCTCGAGGTGCCGGTGACCGCGCTGTTCCGCGGCGTGGAGGCCGAGCGCGAGGCGGTGTTCGTGCCGTCCGGACACGGAGCCCGGATCGTGCGGCGCGGCAGCAACGTCGGCCACCTGTACGAGCAGCTCGGGTCGCTGCGCGGCGAGCACAAGCGGATCGAGCCGCTGCTGGTGACCCTCACCGACGCGAGTGAGGTGTTCCCGCTGTTCCAGCACGCGGGCACCGAGTTCCTCTACATGCTCGACGGCGTCATGACCTACGGGCACGGCACCTCCCGCTACGAGATGTCCCCCGGCGACTCCCTCCAGTTCGACGGCGAGGGACCGCACGGGCCCATCGAACTCCGGGAACTCCCCATCCGGTTCCTGTCCGTCACCGCGTACGGCGCGCTTCCGCACACGCCCTGACCGGGCCCATCGGCGCCGACGGGCAGGGCCGCGCCCCCTTCCGGGCGCCCCGCCGTCGTCCGAGCGGCGGGGTCCTCTCCCGGGCGACGGCGCGGCCGAGCCCTTCGGGGATAAGCGCTTGGCCTCGGCGGGGAAGGGGCCGAAGAGCCACGCGCCCGGAGTTCCCGGGGTGTCCCCCGCCCAGAAGTCGCGCCACAGCAGCAGGAACTCCGCACGGGACAGGTGGCCGTCGCCGTCGAGGTCGAGCTTGGGGAACACGGTGTCGGTGTCGGTGGGGCGGCCGGTCCAGGCCTCGATGAGGGTGCGGTACTCGGCGCGGGAGATGCGTCCGTCGGCGTTCTCGTCGACCGCCTCGAACATCGCCTCCGCGGTGGCGTTCATCGCCTCCGGTGCGGCGGGCAGCGTGTCCGCCACGGCCAGGACCTCCTCGAGGGTGACCCGGCCGTCGCCGTCGGCGTCCGCGGCGGCGCGCAGGACGGACCACCAGCCCGTCATCACGGCGGTCAGCCGCGCGTGGTCGCCGTCGGCGCGCACGGCGGTCCAGCGGGCGGCGAGCCGGTGGAAGTCCGACTCGGTGAGCGCGCCGTCGCCGTCGACGTCCATCGCCGTGAAGACGCCGCCGATCTTGGCACGCTGGAACGTGTTCGCCATGACACAGATCGTGGCCGCAGCGACCCCGGCCGCACCAGTGGCCTCGAAGGGGCATCGGCCTGGCCATTCGGTGACCATGGAGTCACCTTCGGTGAAGGTGACGAGCCGGTCTCCACCACGCCCGTACGATTCTTCCGTCGTCAGAGTTCGTAGCGGCCGAGGACGTCGCGCTTGCCCGGGGAGAGGAACTTGCGGGCCATCCGCCCCGTGGTGAGCCAGGCGATCGCGTCGCCGTTCTTGCCGCTCGCCAGCACCTTGTCGACGAGGTAGGGCGCGACGTCGTCCACATGGTCGCACAGGATGTTGAGGATCTTGCGCTGGCTCGTCACCTGGTCGGGCGCGACGGCGGCCTCGCGGAGCCAGCCTTCGGTGATGAGGATGCCGGGGCTGATCCGGCCGACCCGCACGGCGGTCCCGGACACCTCCTTGACCAGCGCGCTGGTGAAGGAGTCCAGGCCGCGCTTCGTCGCCGAGTAGACGCCCATGCCGGGGCGGATGCTCCCGTCGCTGCCGCCGCCGAGCACGTTGAAGAGCTGGCCGCCGCCGGCCGCGAGCATCCCGCGGACCGCGACCTGCGCGCCGTACACGGTGCCGAGCATGTTGGTGGTCACCATCGCGCGGACGTCGCCGGGCGCGGTGTCCACGATGGGCCGGGTGGTATGGGCGACGCCCGCGTTGTTGATCCACAGGTCCACGCCGCCGAGCGCGGAGGTCGCGGCGTCCCACAGGCCCTCGACCGCCGCCGGGTCGGTGACGTCCACGGCGTGCCCGTGGACCTCGGCCTTGTCCGTCGCCTCCGGCCGCAGCCGTTCGACGGCGTCGTCGACGGCCTCGGCGGTACGTCCGGTGACCATCACGGAGTTCCCCCTCCGCAGCAGTTCACGGGCCAGCGCGAAGCCGATGCCCTTGGTGCTCCCCGTGACGACTGCCCTGCGCATGGCGACTCCTGAGACGAGGCGGGCCGGATTCCGCCGCCGACGCGGCCCGTCCGGCGCGCCCGGCGTTGCGGAACGCCGCCGGACACCCGTCCGGCGACGGCGCGATCCTACGCCGTCACCGGACGGTCCCGACACCCTTGTTCCTTAGAGGGAAACAACATTTCCCTAACGGCCGGACATGAACCAGCCCCTACCTGCGGTTTCTCCTGCCCTGCTTCACGATGCGCTCCCGCCGCCACCGCGCGAGCGCCCAGGGAAGCCGGTTCCGCCGACGGCCAAGGCAGGTCACTCAACGGGTGCGATGACCTCTCCCGTCATCGGGTCGATGACGCTGATGGCCTCCACCGGGCACGAGTCCGCGGCGCCGATGAGCCTGTCGTCCGGGGCGGTCTCGGGATGCAGCGGCGTGGAGCGTCCCCCGCGCAGGGCGAAGTGCTCGGGCACGCTGCCCGCGCAGACGCCCGAGCCGATGCAGACCGAGCGGTCCACCTCCACCTTCCACTTCCCCCTCCCGCCGGACGCGGACCCCTCGTTGACACCGCTGCCGGCGGCCGTCACGGGACGTCCCAGGCGATCGGCATGCGCTCGGGGCCCTGGATGACGGCGGCGGACTTCCACACGACGTCGCCGGCGGAGTCGGCGAAGCGGAGACCGGGCAGCCTCCCGATCAGCGTCTCCAGCGCGACCTGGAGCTCCATCCGGGCGAGCTGGGCGCCGAGGCAGTGGTGCGGCCCGTGGCCGAAGCCCAGGTGCGACGTCTCCGCGCGGGAGAGGTCGAGCCGGTCGGGGTCGGGGTAGACGGACGGGTCGCGGTTCGCCGAGGACAGCGCGACGAGCACCGCGTCCCCCGCGCACACGGTGCCCCCGCTCAGCTCGACGTCCTCCTTCGCGTACCGGGGGATCGCCGCGCCGCTCCCCAGCGGGACGTAGCGCATCAGCTCCTCGACGGCGTGCGGGATCGCCTCCGGATGCTCACGCAGGGCCGCGAGACGGGCGGGCTCGGCGAGCAGCGTGTAGACGAAGTTCGGGATCTGCGTCGCGGTCGTCTCGTGTCCCGCCACGAGGATGCTGACGCCGAGGACGACGAGCTCTCTCTCGGTGAGCCTGTCCCGCTCGTCACGCGCCGCCACCAGCGCGCTGAGCAGGTCGTCCTGGGGTGCGCGACGGTGCTCCGCGACGAGCTTCCCCATGTAGCCGAGGAGCTGCCCGGAGGCGTCCATGATCTCCGCCTCGGTGTACTTCGTGGTGGAGAGCAGCGCCTCCGACCACTGCCGGAACTCACCGCGGTCGGCGTAGGGCACGCCGAGCAGCTCGCAGATGACGGTGACGGGCAGCGGCAGCGCGAAGTCGGCGACGAGGTCGGCGGGCGGCCCCTCGGCGAGCATCCGGTCGACCAGTTCGTCGGCGATGGCCCGGGTCCGGGGGCGCAGCAGCTCGACCCGGCGCGCGGTGAACGCCTTGGCGACCGAGCCGCGCAGCCGTGTGTGCTCTGGCGGGTCCAGCGCCATGATGCTGTCGGGGAGCCCCTCGTACGGCCGCATGCGCGGCTCGTCGTGCTCGACGGAGGCGGCCCTGCTGAAGCGCGGGTCGGCGAGGACCGTCTTCACGTCCTCGTGCCGGGTGACGAGCCAGGCCGGCTCGCCGTACGGGAGCCGCACCGGGCACAGGGGCTCCTTCTCCCGGAGCTCGGCGAAGGCGGGGTCGACGTTCAGCCGGTCGGGGGCGTGGAACGGGAAGGTCCGTGCCTCGGCCTCGTCCAGTCCGGCCGTGCAGGGTCGCGTCGCGGGCGATTCGGTCATGGCGCCTCTCCTTCGGGACTTCCTCGGGCCGCCGCAGGAGCGCACCGAGGGGGCTCCGCATGGAGGTGCCCTCTTCCCGCCTTTCCCCTCGCGCACCATGCGTTTCTTTACTCCACCATGGAACGTTAAAGGTCCGTTGTTCACTCGTTTCCCTTCCCGTTCATCGAGCGGGAGGAACGTCCCGGGTCATGAAGAACCTGACATCGGTCAAGGCGGTCTCGACCCTGGTGGCGTCGGCCGCCCTCGTGCTGGGCGCCGCCGCGACCGGGGCCGCCGCCTCCCCGAACCACCACGAGAACGACCACCACCCGAAGGAACGGCACACCGCGCGCATCCCCTTCACCGAGGCGACGGTCAAGGCGAACGAGGACGGCTCCTTCACCATCGCCTGGAAGGCCCCCGGCGTGAGGCACGTGGCCGTCAAGGCCGCCGGTAAGACCGTCGCCCGCGGCGACGGCGCCGAGACCGTCCGGGTCAAGGGCCTGCCCTCCGCCGACCGGCGGTGGTTCGACCTCGTGCCGGACCACGGCGGCTCGCTGCACCTCGCCGACCGCCTCGTGCGGCTCGACGGCACCGTCAACTTCCGTGACGTCGGCGGCTACCGCACCGCGAACGGCAAGTGGGTGAAGATGGGCGAGGTCTACCGCACCGACGCCCTCGACAAGCTCACCGCCGCCGACCAGGCCGAGCTCAAGCGGCTCGGCGTCAAGATCGCCTACGACCTGCGCATGGACTCCGAGCGGGCGGCCGCGCCCGACAAGCTGCCCGCAGGGATCCGGCACGTGGTCGCCGACGTGTCCGGCAGCTCCTCCGGCTACACGATGCCGACGACCGCCGAGGCCGCCGCGAACATGATGATCCAGGGCGAGCGGAGCATGGTGGCGTCCGCGGTCTCGCAGGCCGCGTACGGAAGCCTCTTCGACGGCCTGTCCGACACGGACCTCCGCGCCGAGCTGTACCACTGCACCGCGGGCAAGGACCGGACCGGCTGGGCCACCGCGTCCCTGCTCACCGCGCTCGGCGTGCCGCGCACGACGATCATGGCCGACTACCTCGCCAGCAACGACTACCGCGCCGAGGCCAACGCCGCGGCGCTCGCGTCGATGCCCGCGGCCCAGGCCGAGATCTACAAGCCGCTGCTGGACGTCCGCGCCGAGTACCTCGACGCGGGCTTCGACCAGGTCGAGAAGTCCTTCGGCACCTTCGCCGCCTACGAGAAGCGGGGTCTCGGGCTCACCAAGGCCGAGCTGAAGGAGCTCAAGGAGTCGCTCCTCGTCGGCTGACCCCTTCCTCCGCACGAGGCACCCGGCCGATGCCGGGTGCCTCGTGCGTGTCCGGCTCCGCGCGCAGCACTCCTCAGACAAGCTGACGGGTCCATGCCCGGTGACCTGCGATATCCGGTTCGACGACCCTTGGATCGGGTGTAGCGTGGGCACCGATCAAAGATCGGACGGGATCGGTCGGCACGGATCAGTCGGCACGGATCGATCACCGACGGGTCGATCACCGACGGGCGGAGGGATGGACGATGACGGCTCCGGTCCAGCGGCATCCACTCGCGGCGCAGGCCGCCGAGGCACTGCTCGCCCGCATCCGCGCGGGCGAGTGGGGACTCGGGCACCGCCTCCCAGGGGAGACGACCCTGGCGGCCCAGCTCGGCATCGGCCGGTCGACCCTCCGGGAGGCCGTCCGCGAGCTCGCGGGCAAGGGCGTGCTGGACTCCCGGCAGGGCGTCGGGGTGTTCGTCACCGCCCTGGACGTCACCGAGGACTGGGACGCGGTGCTGCGCCGTGCGTCGGTCACCTCGGTCCTGGAGGCCAGGCTGGCGATCGAGGCGGAGGCCGCCGCGCTGGCCGCGGCCCGCCGCACCCCGAACGACCTGCGCGCGGTGCGCCGGGCGCTCGCGGGCCGCGCGGTGCCGGGACGGTCGGCCGAAGACCACGTGGACGCCGACATGGCCTTCCACCGCGCGGTGATCGTCGCCGCGCACAACGACGTGCTCATCGAGCTGTTCGACAGCTTCGTCCCACGCGTGCGCACCGCGATGGTCGACATGATGCGGACCCGTCCGCCGGCCTCCCCCGAGGCCGACCACGCGGCGCACGAGGAACTCACCGAAGCCATCGCGCGGCGCGACCCCCGGGCGGCCGCGGAACTGAGCCGCGCCCATCTGACAGGGCTGAAGGAGGCCTACACATGATCCCCCAGCAGACCACCGCCACCGTCCTGGAACTCCAGGACGTGACCTACCGCCGGGTGGACAAGGAGATCCTGCACGGGATCAGCCTCCGGGTCTCCGAAGGCGAGCACTGGGCATTGCTCGGCCCCAACGGCGCGGGCAAGAGCACGATCCTGGGCTTCTGCGGCGCGGTCACCCACCCGACGTCGGGCACCGTGGACGTCCTGGGCGGACGGTTCGGCCGCGTCGAGCTCCAGGCGCTGCGCCGGATGATCGGCCATGTGAACCCACGGCACCCGCTGCGCTCCCCCCTGCGCATTCGCGACATCGTGCTCACCGGGATGACCGGCACCATCGAGATCCCACCGCGCTGGAGCCCCGAACCCGCGGACCTCGCCAAGGCCGACGCCCTGATCGCCGACCTCGGCCTGGCGGGCAAGGCCGAAGAACGCTGGCCGACCCTCTCCCAGGGCGAGCGGGGCCGCACCCTCATCGCGCGCGCCCTCATCAGCGACCCACGGCTCCTCCTCCTGGACGAGCCGTCCACCGGCCTGGACGTCGCGGCCCGCGAACAGCTCCTGGAGACCATCGACCTCCTCACCGAGACCCGCCCCCGGCTCGCCTCCGTCCTCGTCACCCACCACCTCGAAGAACTCCCAGCCTCCACCACCCACGCCCTCCTCCTCGCCGAAGGCCGCGTCGTCGCCGCAGGCCCCGTCGAGTCCACCCTCACCACCGCCCACGTCTCCGCAGCCTTCGCCCACCCCATCGAGGTCCACCGCCACCACGGCCGCTGGACCGCCCGCACCACCCGCCCCCGCGCCCTGGCCACCCCGCACACCTGACCCCGACCCCGACGCCCACCCGACCGAGGTCCCCGCGCCGCCACCCCCGAACCCATACGACCCGGGTCCCCCGCGGGGCCTTCATCGAAGTCGGCGACCTCCGAGGGGTGCCCACGGCGCCGGGCAACCGCTAAGGGCTCCTAACAAGCTGCGCTCATCGGGCGACGGGTGGCGATGCCGTGGTGTTGCATCCGGTTCGTCCGAAGAGGTGAGCAGTCACCGCGGACCGTGCCGGACGGCCTGTGGGAGCGGATCGAGCCGCTGCCTCCCAGGGTCGTGCGGACAGGCGCCGCCGCCCTCGCCCGGACGGCCGGACGGTGCCGTGCGGGATCCTGTTCGTGCTGCACAAGGGGGTATCGCGTTCCCGCCATGTCGGCCGGGGTTCGGCTCGGGGGCGGCGTGCCCGCGCAGGCCGCGGGATCGCATGAGGCCGGCGTGCGGGACGAGTTGCGCCAAGCCCTGCCGGGCGAGTCGAACGGAGCCCGGAGGCAGGGCTGGTCGCGGACGGTGATCGACAGCAGTCGCATTCGGACGCTCGGAGAGAACCCGAAGCGGGAAGGAGCCTGGTCGACCGAAGCCGAGCGGGCACTGAGCACCATGTCCTGACCGACGGCGGCCGGCGTCCCCTCGCGATCGGGCGCAGCCGCCCTTCACCGAACTCCCCGACGGGCTCCGCTGCGTGGAACGACGCCGCGGCACGGTCATCACGCGCCGTTCCGCCCACGCGTGCCGATCGGGGTGACGGGCCGGACGGCCTGCCACCCCGATCGGGTGGGCGACTTCGGGGCTACCCCGCCACCGGGTCCAGGCCGAGGTGGTCGCGGAGGGTCGTGCCGGTGTACTCGTCACGGAAGAGGCCGCGGCGCTGGAGCTCGGGGACGACCGCGTCGACGAAGTCGTTGAAGGCGCCCGGCGTCTGGGCCGCGGAGATCATGAAACCGTCGGCCTCGCCGCCGCGGAAGGCGTCCTCCAGCTGGTCGGCGACGTCGGAGGCGGTGCCGACGAACTGCGGGAGGAGGACCCCCTGGGCGTAGAGCCTGCCGATGTCGCGCAGGGTCAGGTTGTCGCGGGCGCTGAGGCGGCGCGCGACGTCGAACAGGCCCTGGGTGCCCGGCACCTTGATGTCCTCGACCGGGGCGTCGAGGTCATGCTGGGAGAAATCGTGGTCGGTGTGGGTCGACAGCGTGATGAGGCCGGAGACCGGGTCGGCGAGCTCGTTGTGGAACGCCTGCTTCTCGCGCGCGATGGACTCGGTCTCGCCCACGAACGTCATCACGGCCGGGAAGATCAGCACCTTCTCCGGATCGCGGCCCGCGTCGGACACACGCGACTTGATGTCGTCGTAGTACGCGCGGCGGCCTTCGGGCGTCGGATCGATCTCGAAGATCGCCTCCGCCCAGCGCGCGGCGAAGTCCTTGCCCTTCGACGACGCACCGGCCTGGATGAGCACGGGACGTCCCTGCGGAGAGCGCGGGACGTTCAACGGACCCCGTGTCCTGTAGAACTTGCCGTCATGGTCGACCCTGCGGATCTTGTCCGGGTCGGCGAAGACGCCCGACGCCTTGTCCGCGACGATCGCGTCGGCGTCCCAGCTCTCCCACAGCTTCGCCGCGACCTCCACGAACTCCTGGGCCTTGTCGTAGCGCAGGTCGTGTTCGAGGTGCTCGGCGACGCCGAAGTTCAGCGCCTCGGCCTGGCTCAGTGAGGTGACGATGTTCCACCCCGCCCGCCCGCGGCTCAGGTGGTCGAGCGACGCGAAGGCGCGCGCGACGTCATACGGGTGGAAGTACGTCGTGCTCTTGGTGACCGCGACCCCCAGCCGCTGCGTCACCGCCGCGATGCTCGACGCCACGAGCACCGGATCGAGCGTCGCCGACGCCTGGGTACCCCGCCGCAGCCCCTCCTCGATCCCCCCGCCGAACCGGCTCGGCCCCGCCAGCAGATCGGCGAAGAACACGAAGTCGAACTTCCCCCGCTCCAGGATCCGCCCGACCCGGTGATAGTGCGCGTGATCGAACACCCCGGGATCCGACCCGGGATGCCGCCACGCCGCGTGCGAGTGCGTGACCTGCGAAGCGATCTGAAACCCACCGAGATGAAGCTGCCGCGCCATGACCCGTCCTTCGTCCGAGATACCTAACCTCACAATACAGGTCATATTGGTATGAAATAGCCGTGCGCGGACGGGGCGTCCGGCCGACGGTCACGTCGGCAGCGCGTCGAGGACCGTCTTCATCCGGGCCGCACCGGCGTCGGCGAGGTGTTCCAGGGAGGGGCGCAGGAAGGGCACGGCCAGGCGGGCCAGTCCCTTGAAGCGGAAATCGACCTGATAGCGGACTCGGCAGCCGGTGCTCAGAGGTTCGAAGTGAAGATCGTCGATCGTGGTGACGGTCTTGTTGTCCCCGATGAAGGTGACGCGTACGCCTGGGACGAGTTCCGTGAGGCGGTAGACGAGGGTGGTCTCGCGGCCTCGGAAGCGGGAGACGTTCTCGAAGCGGGAGCCCACGCGGACAGGGCCTTCGTCCAGTCTTCGGCAGCTGACGGTTCCCGGATCCCAGGCCTCCGCCGTCGTGAAGTCCGTCAGGTACCGCGCCACGGCCTCCGTGGGGGCGGACGTCTCGATGGCGCGCAGCAGAACAGTCATTTCCCTACCTCCTTCTCACCTCCCCGTATTCGCGGCGGAACCCCGCTTCGGTTGCTTCGTCCGGAGGAAGAATGGGAGGGCCGGGCCCTGGGGCCCGGCCCGATAGGGGTCAGGACTGGGTGATGGTGAGGTCGTCCAGGGCGGCCTCTACGAGGCTGGCGGTGGCGGAGTCGTTGGCTTCCACCTGGAGGCGGACCGTCTGGCCGGCGAAGGCGGAGATGTCGATGTTGGAGAGGGACCAGACGGCGTTGCGGTTGGAGGCGGCGCCGGGGAGGTCGAGGACGGTCGTGGTGGTGGTGCCGACGACCTTGACGCGGAGGTAGTCGGCGGAGGTGGCGTTGGTGCCGTGGGCCAGGTAGCTCTGGAAGGAGAGGCGGAGGGTGCCGGTGGACGGGAGGGTGATGGCCGGGGAGCGGGCGGTGGTCAGGCCGCCGTCCAGGTCGTAGGCGCCCGCGCTGGAGCCCGCGAGGGGGCCGGTGACCAGGGCGTTACTGCCGCTGGGGGTGGCGTCCAGCTGCTTGGCGCCGCTCGAGGTGGTGGCGGCCGGGTTGCCGCGCTCCCACACGCCCAGGGTGGCGGTGTCGGTGCCCGCCGGGTTGACGGTCCAGCCCGCGGCGGTCTCGAAGGTGTCCTGCCAGACCGTGGTGGCGGGGGTGCCACCGCAGTACTGGGCCTCCTTGCCGATGACGCGGTAGGGGCAGTCGGCGTACTCCAGGAGTCGCAGGACGGCCTCCTTGTTGATGGACGTCTGCGGGACGATCTGCTCATCGGGCGGGTAGAAGCCGCCGCCGGTGCCGGACGGGCCGGGGTACATCTCGAAGGTGTAGTTGAAGACCTTCTCCGAGCCCCACAGCCAGTCGTTGATGGTGCCGTCGGTGATGTAGAGGTCGGAGGCCTGCTCGGGCGTGTAGCCGTTGGTGGCGGCCATGTTCTGGCCGAGCGCGGCGTGCGCGTCCCGGTCGTCCTGGGTGAGGCCCGTCCCGAGGTCGGCGGTGGTGTAGCCGTACGGCCAGAGGACGAGCTGGCTGTAGGTGTGGAAGTCGATGGCGGCCTTGAGCTGCTGCACGCCGCCGACCCTGCGGCTGCGGACGAAGTCCGCGACCTTCTTCACCTCGGGCGCCGACTCGGCGGACGGCCCCCTGTAGGTCTCACTGCTGGTCGTGCCGGACGAACCGCCGCAGCAGCCCCACAGGTAGGCCCAGTTCCGGTTCAGGTCGGTGCCGACGTTGCTGCTTCCGGTGTTGGGCTGCCGGTTCTTACGCCAGCTCCGGTAGGCGCCGGTCGCGATGTCGTACTCGCCGCCGTCGGGGTTGAGGTCGGGCAGAAGCCAGATCTCGCGGCTGTCGACGAGGGTGGTGATCCGGGAGTCCGTCCCGTAGTTGTCGAGCAGCTGGTGCAGCGTGTAGAGCGCCATCTCGACGGTCAGGTGCTCACGCGCGTGCTGGTGGTGCGTGAACATCACTTCGGGCTCGGACTCGTCGGTCGCGACGTTGTCGCTGATCTTGAGCAGGATGATGTCGCGTCCCTCGTAGGACGTGCCGACGCTCAGCTTCTGCACGATCGACGGGTGCGCCGCCACCAGCGCGTTGATCTCCGCCGTCATCTCGGCGTAGTTGTGGTAGCTCGCGTCCGCCGTCGGGAAGTCGAACGTCGTCACGCTCCCCGACGGGCTCGGCCCGCCCGCGTCCGGACCGGGCCCGGGCAGCGCGGTCACCGTGTACCCGAGCCGCTTGATCGCGGCGATCTCGCTCGTGGTGGCCGTGACGACCACGTGGTCGGCGAGCACGCCGTCGATCGCCGCGCCCGTGCGCGCGATCCGCGTCCGCTCGTCCGCCGTGCTCGGACCCTGGACCTTGTACTGGGTGCCGCCGCTCTCGGCGGCACCCGCCGTCGTGTTCCCGGTCATCGCCGTCCCGATGACCAGCAGCACAAAAGTGAGTGCTGCGACAAGCCTGCGCCTGTTCAACGCGAGTTCCTCCTGGGGGGATCAGAGGCGTTACATCTCCCGTGAATTCTCAGCTTGAACAGGCGAATCCCTGAGCCTTCCCCACGACCACCTCCGGCCTCACGGCGATGGTGTCGACCCGGCCCGAGCCGATCCCTGCCCCAGAGGCGCACAGTCCGGCAATAATGCGGTATGCCGGATCCATCCCTTTGGCCGTCGGTCATCACCGCGAGCAGCGCCGTGGTGGGCGTGGCGACCACCATGTGGGGCACGTCGCGACTGGAGAGCAAGAAGTCGCAGCGGGCCGAGCGGCAGCGGAGCGCGGAGCGGGTGGCGGGCATGTACGGCGAGCTCGCCGCCGCGACGGGCCAGATCATCGTGGCCGCGGACGCCATCGGCGACCAGTACCGCCACGACATGAGCGTCCGCCTCGATGAACTCCAGCGGCTGGCCTCCGCGGTCGCCACCGAGGCGAACCGCGCCTACTTCCTGGCTCCGGGACCGATCGGCGACGCGATCCTCGCCCTACGGGACGAGGTCCAGACGCTCGCCGCGACCGCGGCGGCCACCGCCCGCCTCGCCGCCCCGGCCCCCGAGGCGACGGCCGCGAGTGGCCAGCTCGCCGAGCCCCTCGACACCGCGCCGGTCAAGGCGGGACTGACCGTCTTCCTGTCCACGGTGCGCGCCCAGCGCCCCGCCTCCCGCTGGCGCAGGGCCCTGCGCCCCTCCGAAGACTGACGGCCTCACTCGCCGAGGAGGCTGAGCGCGATCTCGCGCTGGTGCGGAGGGAGCTCCGGACGGCTCGCCTGGACGGCGCGGCGGGCCAGGTCCGCGGCCGCGTTCGCCCTGCCGCTGAGGGTCTCCACGCGGGCCGCGTACAGGAGGACCGAGGCGTTGTCCGGGGCGTCGTCGAGAGCCGAGCCGATCTCGGCGCGGGCCGCAGCGAAGTCGCTCATCGTGGCCAGCGCGAGGGCGCGCGCGGCGCGGGCGGTGGGCCACAGGTCGCGGCCCGCGCGGTCGAAGTCGCGCAGGGCGTTCTCGGCCTGGCCGAGGTCGGCGAGGATCTCTCCGCGTGCCCGCAGGACCAGCGGACGGTCGGCGTCGGCGCGCAGAAGGTTCGTCAGCAGGGCGATCGCGCCCCTTCCCTCGCCGAGGTACCACAGCGCTCGCGCCAGCTCGGTCTGCACGACGGGGTCGCCGGGCATCCGCGCGGCGGCCGCGCGCAACTGCTCTATCCCGTCCTCCAGCCTTCCGCGGAACAGCCGGAGCTGGCCGATCGCGGCGAGCAGCCTGCCCACCGCGTAGCTGTCCTGTCCCGCCTCGTAGAGGCTGGCCGCGGTCTGGTAGTGCGCCTCGGCGTCGTCGGCGTCGCTCTCGCCCCACGCGGTATTGCCGAGCACCGCCTCCGAGCGCGCCTTCACCCGTAGCGACGAGCTCGCCCCCAGGGCGAGTTCCGCATGGCGCCGTGCCGCGGGCCAGTCCCCGACGGCCAGGGCCGCCTCGGCGGCGGTGAGATGCTCGTCGGGGGTCTGTTCTGCGGGCGTCTCGAACCGCGACAGCCAGGTCGCGACGGGGAAGGGACCCGCGATGGGCCGGAAGTCCGGATGCTCCCGCCAGAGCGCGCGGGCGACGGTCTGCAGGCGTCCCGGATCGACCTCGCCGCCCGCGGTCAGCTCCGCGATCAGCGACTCGGCGGCCCCCTGCGCGAAGCTCCCGCCGACCGCCTCGACGGGGCGGACCAGCGCCTCCAGGGCGGCTTCCGGATCGAGTCCCGCAAGCTCGACGTGGGCCGGCGCCAGCCCGTCGAACAGCCCGTCGACGAGTCCGGACTGCTCGGCGCGCACGCTGATGAGCAGCCGCAGATCGGGCTGGTCGGCGAGCAACTCAATGATCTGATCGCGAAAGTCCAGCCGATTCCACTCTCTGACGGCCCGGCCGACGAACAGCTCCTCACCGTGGTCTATCGCGGCGAAGAACGGCTTTCGCGAGCGAATGGCGTCAGAACGGCGTGGCCGCTGCCGGAAGAAAGGAACGAGCGACCTTCCGGCGAGCGTCGCCGGGTCCGCCTCCAACCAAGCGGACAGCAGGGCCAGAATAATGACATTGTGCTCAGGAAGGGCCGCCGACGGAAAAGCCGACCCATAAGACACGCCGCCGAGCGGCAGGACGTCTTCGCCCGCGTCCCGCAGTGCCGCCTGCGCCCCGGCCCGGATCAGCGAGGTCTTGCCGCATCCCGGCGGTCCGGACAGCACGGTCAGCCGATGCGTCCGCCAGGCCTCGGCCAGCGCGTCGGCCTGGCGCCGCCTCCCGAAGAACAGCGGCGCATCCTCTTCGGTGAACGGCCTGCCTCCCGGAAAGGGCTGGGGGTGTCGCACGGGTCAGGCCTCGTCAGGGGCGGTGCCGGCGCCGAGAGCCGGATCCTGGTTGCCGATCAACGGGCCCGTCACCTGTTCGTCCAGCACATGGCCCACCAGCTCGCCCAGCCGCTCCTGCCCGATCCGGTCGAGGTCGCGAAGGGTGAGTCCGTCGAGACCGGACAGCGGGTTCTCGTTCATGGCGGAGTTCCCGTCCTCTCGGGGGTCGCAAACGGGATTCCCCGCTCGCGGGCCTGGGAATCTAGCCGAATCAGGCATTGGCTCTTCCATCACTGCACACGAATACAGCCCCGGCACCATGTTTGTCGATCGAAGCCGCCGCGCGCCCGCCGATCGCCCGGTGATGGCGGGCGCTCTCGGTGAATGTTTGTTACGGTGACGGCGTGACGCAGCGCGGAGAGCTCGGATATGTCCCTCGTGTGTGGGGAAAGGTCCCGCTGCGCAACCGGAACTTCACCGGACGGGAGCGCGAACTCGAGCTTCTGAAGCAGAGCCTCGTCGGGCAGCAGACCGCGGTCGTGCCGCAGGCCCTGCGTGGAATGGGCGGCGTCGGCAAGACCCAGCTCGCCGTGGAGTACGCGCATCGCAACAAGCACCGGTACGACCTCGTCTGGTGGATCCCCGCCGACCAGCCGAGCCTCATCGCGTCCACCATCGCCGCCCTCTCACCCGAACTGGGGCTCGGTGACGTCAACGCCCAGGGCGTCCGGGAGACCGCCGCCGCGGTGATCAACGCGCTGCGCCGCGGCGAGCCGTACGGCAACTGGCTGCTGATCTTCGACAACGCCGGGGAACCGCGCGACCTCGACGAGTTCATCCCGGCCGACTCCGGCCATGTGCTCATCACCTCCCGCAATCCCGACTGGAAGACCAGGGTCGAGACCGTCGAGGTCGACGTCTTCGACCGGGCCGAGAGCATCGAGTTCCTGAACCGGCGGGTGCGCCGGCAGCTCGGTGACGCCGAAGCGAGCCGGCTCGCCGAGCGCCTCGGGGACCTGCCGCTCGCGCTCGAGCAGGCGGGCGCGCTCCAGGCCGAGGCCGCCATGGAGATCGGCGAGTACCTGGAGCTGCTGGCGCAGAAGCCCACCGAGGCGATGGGCCTGCTCGCGCCGCCCGACTACCCGCAGTCGATGGCCGACGCATGGCTACTGTCGACCCAGGGTCTGGAGCGGGCCCTGCCGGAGGCGCTGGAACTGCTCAAGGTGTGCGCCTTCTTCGGTCCCGAGCCGATCCCGGTGGACATCTTCCGGCGCGGCTCCGTCCACGATGACTCCCTGCTGTCGCGGACCCTGTCGGACCCCGTCCGCCGCTCGATGGCGATCCGCATGATCGGCAAGTTCGCGCTGGCGACGATCGAAGACCGCCAGATCCATGTGCACCGGCTCGTCCAGTCCTTCCTCAAGGACACCATCGACCCCGCCGAGTACGACTCCTACAAGCACCATGTGCACCAGCTCCTGGCCGGGGCGGCACCGACCGACCCCGATCAGGAGTCCCGCTGGCCGCAGTTCGCCGAGCTCGTCCCGCACGTGCGGCCGTCGGAGCTGGCCGCCTGCGCCACGCCGAAGGTACGGCAGTTCGCGGTCAACCTGGTCCGCTATCTCATCTCCTATGGCGACACCGCGAGCGCGCGCGCCTTCGTCGACGACTTCATCTCCGCGTGGGAGGACAAGCCCCTCGACGGGGATCCGAGCCTGCTCATCGCCAGGAACCGGCTGGCGAGCATCCTGCGCGTCGAGGAGGGCTACGAGGCGGCCTACCGGCTCCGGGCGGAGGCACTGCAGCAGGCCAGGAACGAGTTCGGTCCCGTCCATCCGGTGACCCTGGCGCTCCAGGTCGCGCTCGGCACCGACCTGCGGGGCCTCGGTGACTTCGCGGGAGCTCTCGCCCACGACACCGAGGCGCGGCGCAGGCATGAGGAGGTGTTCGGGACCGAGCACCCGCGGACCTGGAACATCGTGCACAACCAGGCGCTCGACCTCGTGGTCAACAGCCGCTACCCCGAGGCCAGGGAGCAGCACCGGCAGATCTTCGAACTCCAGAGCGGGGCTACCTCGGGCGTCAGCAAGATCGAGGTGCTGACATCGTGGGGCGGCCTCGCCCGCGCGCTACGGCTGTGCGGTGACCTCGACGAGGCCCGCTTCCTCAGCGAAGACGCCTATGATTTCGGCAAGGAGGCCCTCGGCTCCGAGCACTTGAGGACGCTCCAGGTCGGCATCGACCTGTCCATCGCGCTGCGCAGGGCCGGTGAGCATGACGAGGCGCTGAGCCTGATCCGTCAGGTCCATGCCTCGCACGCCGCCCGATTCCCGCGCGACCCGCAGATCCTCAGCTCCGCCAACGCGCTCGCCAACGCCCTGCGCATGGTCGGCGAATTCGACGAGGCGGCCCAGATCATGTACCTGGCGCTGACCGGATATCCGCTCATGTACCGGGAAGGGCACCCGTACGCCTTGGCCTCCGCGGGCAACGCGGCGATCCTGCACCGGCTGCGCGGCGACGTCGCGGAGGCCAGGCGCATCAACGAGACGAGCCTGGCCGGGCTCCGCGAACAACTGGGGTTCGCGCACGACTACACGCTGACGGTCGCGGTCAACCTGGCGAGCGACCTGAGCGCCCTCGGCCTCCTCGACGAGGCGTGCGAACTCGGGCAGCGGTGCCACACTGCCTACCTGACCCTTTTCGGCCCAGACGACCCGGCGACGCTCGTGGCCGGGCTGAACCTGGCGCGCGACCTCCAGGCGACGGGCCGCGGCGACGGTGGCTTCGACATCTCGCTCGAACTTCTCGCCGGGCGCAGGGGCGCGGACCACCCCGAGATCGTCGACGTCCGCGCCGGGCACCGCCTGAACCCCGATTTCGACGCGCCGCCGATCTAGCGGTGCTCCTCCTGCCACCGGAGACGGTGCCCGAGCGTCTGCTCGCGGGCGAGACGCCGTGCCCGGTCCGGTACCGGCTCGTCCAGCCAGGACGTCAATGAGCCGCGCATCGTCCGGACGAAGAAGTCACCGGCCTCGGTGAGGCATCCGGCGGCCAGAAGGTCGGCGCACGCGGTCAGGGTGCTGTCGCGCCAGCGCACGAACTGGACGTGTGCGTGCGTTCCGTCCTGCGCCGCGCGCTGACGGCGCCAGAATCCGGTGACGCCGAGATGGGCGTAGGCGCCGTGCAGCAGCCCGAGCGCCGGTCGGGGATCGCGCCGCCACGGCGCGTAGAACAACTCCTGGTGGTCCGGCCGGACCAGCGGGACTTCGGCTTGCAGCGCGGCCATCTTCGCGTGCTGGACCTCGTGCGCGAGCGTCATCGCCGCCGCCACCGGATCGGGCGGCAGCGTCATCGCGACGCAGCCGAAGGCTCCCGGCACCGTCGCATGGCGCTGCCCCGGCCCGGGCAGCGGCGCGATCGACCGCACCAGGGCGCGGAGTTCGGCCGCGACGGACCAGTGCCGCCGCAGCAGCACTCCGCCCGCCTCCCCGAGGAGCCGCTCCCACTGCCGGCGGCGCCCGCCGAAGCTCCCGGGCGGTAGTCCCGGCGTACGGTGCGCGGCGATGTCGTCGAGCAGGATGTCGGCGCCCGCTACGCCGGCCCGCCCCAGCGCGCGCCAGCCCGGCCCGTCCAGATCCAGCTCTTCCCCTCCTACGGTGACCGCGCCTTTGCGCACCGCCCACTCCCCCGCCGGCCGGTCGTCGGCCGCCTTCCCGAGTGAAGGCAGTTCGAGCGGCATCCCGTCGGCCGGCCCGGGTCCGTCCTCGCCGCACCGGACGGCGACCGCCGCCGCGATGTTCCCGAGGAACTCGGGCGGGGCGTGACCCAGCAACGCCGCCCGCGCCCAGGCGCGGACGGGCGGATACCGCAGGACGACGGCCGCCGGCTCGGGATGCCGCGCTTCCAGGTCCTCGAGCAGACCGTAGGCGCAGGGCATCGGATGACGCCGGTGCACCCCCCAGAGCAGCAGCCGGACCCGCGTGTCCTGGTCGGCCGCCAAGCGCGCGATGGTCTCGGGACGACCGGATCCGGCGGCCAACGCCGCGAGCTCACCCTCTGAGACCACCCGTGTCCGCCGATCACTTAGCCCGTCCGATGATGGTAATTCTCACCAAGAACGGCACCAAGACTTGCGGCACATGAGGCGTTCCTCCCGTCCGCCGCTCCCCGCCGCGTCCGGCGGAGAGCGGAAGTCGGACGCCCGGCGGGGTTCGCCCGTTCGTCCGGGCTCAGAAGTCCAGGGTGGCGAGGATCGCGTCGAAAGCGGCGTCGAAGGCCGCGCCGGTGAGGAGGGTCCCGTCTTCGGGGGCATCGGCTTCGCCGGGGATCGGGAGAAGGACGGGAGGGGCGGCGTACATGCTGGTGCGATCGATCCAGCGGCCGGCGTGGGCGGGGGCCACCGCGGCGCGGATCTGGTCCAGGTAGCCCGCGCTGTAGGCGGGCCAGGCCAGTTCGAGGGGGGCGCGCAGCTTGGCGCGGGCCTTGTCGATCTTCTGGGCGGCGCGTGCCCGGCCACCGTTGGCGTCGGCCAGGTGGTAGAAGTCGGTGAGCAGGGCGCGCAGGTCGGCCGAGTAGCGCTCGTAGGTCCGCGTGCGGTCGATGGCCGGTTTGTCCTTGGGGCCCTTGAGCACGGGGACGTAGACGGCGGCCTTCATGGCCGCGGTGATCTGGGCGGCTCCGGCCTTGCCCGCGGCCCGGCCGACGGCCACGCAGCGGTTCAGCTCGTCGGCGTTGTCCTTCGGGCGGGTGTCCGCGAACACCTTGAGCCGGTCGTACACCTTGGCGGCGGAGGAGGGCAGAGCCGCCGTCGCCGCCTTGACGGACGCGGCCTTGAGATAGGCGACGTAGTCGGCCCACGCCGTGTCCTCGGCCTTGGAATAGGCGCGCGACGCCTTGCGCATCGCCTCGTTCCGCGCCGGATACACGTCGACGAGGATCGGACCGGTCGACGTCCAGTGCACGTAGCCGCTCGGGGCCCGGATGACGACGCCCAGGACCCCGAGGATCCCTAGCTCGGTCGCGAGCTGCGCGGCGAACCCGTCGGGCTCGCCCGTGTGGCAGCCGACGACGGTGAGGGTGTCGCCGCCGCGCAGCCCCCGCGCGACCAGCTCGGCGGCGAACCTGTCCGGCCACGGCTGGTCCGCGAAGAACCCGACGACCCCGTGCCCGACCACGTAGTTGCCCCCGGGCGGCCGCACCGCCGGGACGTTCCCCGCGTACCTGTCGGGCACCGGCCCGGTAGCCGCCAGCGTCGTCACCGTCTCCTTCAGCTCGAGGCTGTACTTGATCGCGGAGAGGCTGTCGCTGGGCTCGTCGTATCCACCGTGCAGAATCATTGACCAATGGTGATGCTCCGCCCACGTTCGCACCATGCCCCGGCGGTGACATCACCCGGTCCTTCCGCACCCTCCCCGCGCGAGGGCCCCGGGCGGCGGGCCGCCGTCCACCGGGCCGTGCGGCCGCGGGGCTGCCCGGTCCGGTGCGCGACACCGCCTCCGCGGGTGTCCTCCTGCTTCGGGCGTTCGCGGCGCCCTAGGGCACCGCCCGGCTCGTCACCGCCGGTACCGCCTTCAGCGCGGGGTGAGGGGCGGGCCCCAGTCCGTGCGCAGGGCCTCGGTGAGGGCGGTGACGGTGGCGGGGCCGATGCGGTCGGCGAGGGCGCCCTCCATCCGGGCGATGTGGCCGCGGGCGACGGCGTCGATGCGGCGGCCCTCGGCCGTCATGCGGATCCGGCGGCGACGGGCCGAATCCGGATCCGGCTCCTGGCAGAGCAGGCCCATTCCGATGAGGGCGTGCACCGCCTGGTGGGCGCTCTGCCTGGCCACGCCCATCCGGCGCGCCAGCTCGGCGACGGTCGTGCCCTCGGCGTCGAGGGCGCTGAACACCAGCTGCTGGGCATAGCTGATCGGCTGCTCGCCGTCGGCCTCCATGGCCGAGGCGAGCCCCGTCTCGAACCAGTGCCGGGCGGCGCCGAGCAGCTGGGGAAGGTTCTGCGCCATCGCCGGCCCCCTCGGAAGATCTTCCGGGCCCAGCCTAGTCCGATCCAGCCATGTCAGGTAGCCTGACACAACCGAGAGGAGCCACCCCATGACCATCGAGTACGCCACCCGGTACCGCAGCCGCTCGTTCATCCCCCCTGAGCCCGGCAAGCCCTACTTCGTGGAGAAGGGCCTAGGTGACCGAGCCCACCTGTTCACCGACCTGTTCACCATCTACGCGGGCGGCGAGCAGACCGAGAACACCTTCAACTTCTTCACCTGCGAGGGGCCGAGGGGCGACATCATCCCGGCGCACTCCCACCCGGACACCTACGAGGTCTTCTACATCGGGCAGGGGGCCGTCCGCCTGTTCGTCGAGGACACCGAGGGCGAGCAGTACGAGAGGCTGCTGTCCGCGGGGGACTTCGGGTTCGTGCCGAAGAACTGCCCGCACGCCTACCGGATCGAGCAGCACCACAGCCTGATCGTCGGTGTCGCGGCGGGGCCGGGCGGAACGTTCGAGCGGTTCTTCGAGAACCTCGGGGCGCCGACCGACGCCCTCGGCCTCCCGCCCGCGCCCGTCGTGCCCGCGCCCGCCAAGTTCGGGACGGTTCCCCGGGCCTACGACGTCCGGTTCCTTCCGGGGCAGGAATGGCGGACGGGTTCCTGATGCCGTACCTCCAGGCGCTGGCCGCGGGCCTGCTCGTCGGCGTGCTGTACGCGGTGGTCCGGGTGGATTCGCCCGCGCCGCCACCGGTCGCGCTGTTCGGCCTGCTCGGCATGCTCGCGGGGCAGGCGGCCCTGGCGGCGGCGCTATGAGCACGTTCGCGCGGCGCGCCGGGCTCGCCTTCGCCCTCGGCTCGATCATGGGCGGTGTCTACTGGGCGCTCGACGTGACCTCGCCCGCCCCGCCGCTGATCGGCCTCACCGGCCTGCTCGGCATCGTCGCCGGCGAACGCGCGGGCGCCTTCGTGCTCGGCGGGCTGCGCACCCCGGAAGAACCCGAGCGAGACTGAGGAGGGTTCCCGTGGAACCCGGATTCATCGATGTACACGCCCATTTCGTCACCGACGCCTACGTGGCGCGGGCGAGGGCGGCGGGACACGAGCGGCCCGACGGCGTCCCTGGGTGGCCCACCTGGTCGGCGACCGCGCACCTGGAACTGATGGACGCCGCGGGCATCGCGGTCTCGGTGCTGTCGATGTCGTCGCCGGGGGTCCACTTCGGCGACGACCCGGCGGCGCGGACCCTGGCCCGCGAGGTCAACGAGGACGGCGCGGCGGTCGTCCGCGACCATCCCGGCAGGTTCGGCATGTTCGCCTCCCTCCCTCTGCCCGACGTCGACGGCGCGCTCTCCGAGATCACGCACGCCTTCGACGTGCTGGGCGCCGACGGCGTCGTGCTGGAGACCAACACGCACGGCGTGTACCTCGGCGACGAACGGCTGGCCCCCGTCTGGGCCGAGCTCGACCGGCGCGAGGCCGTGGTGTTCCTGCACCCGACGTCGCCGGTGTGCTGGGAGCGGTCGGCGCTCGGACGGCCCCGGCCCATGGTCGAGTTCATCTTCGACACCGCCCGCACCGTCACCGACCTGCTGTTCGCCGGGACCCTGCGGCGCCATCCGGGCGTCAAGGTGATCGTGCCGCACTGCGGCGGTGCGCTGCCCGTGCTGGCCGACCGGATCAACGGCTTCATGCGGCTGTTCATGCCGCCCGGAACCGAGGCGCCGGACGCACTCGCGGAACTGCGCGGCCTCTACTACGACACCGCGGGCCCCGCCTTCCCCCGCCAGATCCCGGCGCTGCTCGCGCTCGCCGAGCCGGACCGGCTGCTCTTCGGCACCGACTACTGCTGGACGCCCTCCCCCGCCGCCCTGGCCGCCGCGGGCGCGTTCGACGCGGCCGAACCGCCCGTCCCCGGCGCGACCTGGCGCTCCCTGACGACGGCCAACGCCCGCACCCTCCTGCCCCGCCTCACCGCCTCCGAAGGAGGCCACACATGACCTTCCCGTTCGAGCTCCTCGCTCCGCCCGACCCTGCCGTCCTTCCGCTGCCTCCCGCCGCCGAGCCCGAGCCGGGAGTCCGGCTCGTGAGCGGGGCGGTCTACGACGTGCCCGATGGCCGCCGTCCGCTGGAACTCGACCTCTGGCTGCCCGCCGACGCCGCGGCCCCGGTGCCCGTCATCGTCTTCGTGCACGGCGGGGCCTGGCGGACGGGCCTGCGCACCGACCTGGGCCCGCGCTTCCGGTCGTGGCGGCCCGGCCCGTTCGCCCACCTGGTCCGAGCGGGCTTCGCCGTCGCGTGCCCGACCTACCGGCTGAGCGGCGAGGCCGCGCACCCCGCGCAGCGCGACGACCTGGGCCGCGCCCTCGACTGGCTGCACGCCCGCGCGGGGGAACTGGGCCTCGACACCTCCCGGACGATGCTCTGGGGCGAGTCGGCGGGCGGCCACCTGGCGGCTCTCACCGCGTTGACCCGGCCCTGGAACTCCGGTGCGACGGTGACGGGCTGCATCGCCTGGTACGCCCCGTCCGACTTCCTCGGCCTGGCCGAGGACTCCAGCTTCGACCCCACCGCTCCCGGCACCTTCGAGGCGCTGTTCCTCGGCGCGCCCCCTGCCGACGTGCCCGATCGCGCGGTGGACGCGAGCCCCGCCCGTCAGGCCACCGGCGAAGCTCCGGCGTTCCTCGTCCTCCACGGCACCGCCGACTCCCTCGTCCCCTTCGCCCAGTCCGAACGCCTGGCCGCGGCCCTGACGGCGGCGGGCGCCCCCGTCGAATTCCGGCCCGTCGAGGGTGCGGACCATCTCTGGGTGGGCATACCCGACGAGGCCGTGGCCGACTGCTTCTCCCGTTCCCTCGCCTTCTCCCTGGCCGTCACCTCGCACACCCGACCGGGCCAGGCCGGGGTTTCCTCTAAATAGACATTTACGTCTGTTAGGCTTGCCCAAGTCAGGCGGGACGATCACCAGCTGGGGCGGGCACATGCGGGCCATCACTTCGGTCAAGGACCTCGAATCGGTCGTCGGGCGGCGCCTCCTCCCTCCGATGATGAAGTCGATCAGCGAGCTCGACGGACACTGCCGGGTGTTCGCCGAGCTCTCGCCGCTCGGGTTCCTGTCGTTCGTGGACGGCGACGGCCGGGACCGGACCGTCGCCGTCGGCGGCGCGCCGGGATTCGCCGCGGTCATCTCGGACACGAGCGTGGCGCTCGACCTGCCCGACGGCCTCGGCACGCCGCCCACCGGGTCCGGCGCCGCGCTCCTGCTCCTGGTCCCCGGGCTGCGCGAGACCCTCCGCGTCAACGGCCGGCTCACCGCGCGGGACGGGAAGGCGAGCCTCGCCGTCGAGGAGGCGTTCCTGCACTGTGCCAAGTGCGTCATCCGGTCGCGGCTGTGGACCCCGGACCTGGACGCCGCGGCGACCCCGCTTTCCGTCGCCGCGGCCGCCGAGGGACCGCTCTCGGACGAGCGCCTCACCGGCTTCCTCGCCCGCAGCCCGTTCGCCGTCATCGGGTCCCGTGACGCCTCGGGCGCCGCGGACCTCAGCCCGAAGGGCGACCCTCCCGGCTTCCTCAGGATCCTCGACGGCGGCACGATCGCGATCCCCGACCGTCCCGGCAACCAGCGCACGGACACCTTCCACAACATCGTCGAGCACCCCGGCGTCACCGTCCTCGCCATCGTCCCCGGCGAGGAGCACGCGCTGGAGCTGGCGGGCACCGCCGCGATCACCGACGACGCGGACCTCCTCGCCCCGATGGAGGTCAAGGGGAAACGCCCCCATGCCGCCCTCCTCATGACGGTCACCCGCGCGGAGCTCGTCCATCAGCCGTCCCTCGCCACCGCCGGCCCCTGGGACCCGGCGCGGCAGCCCGCCGACCTGGACCGCCTCGACCTCCGCGGCGCCTGGGTCGACCACGTCAAGCAGAACAAGCGCACCGGCCTCGCCGCCGCCCTCCTCCGCAAGGCGGCCAACCCGGCCATCACCGACGCGGGCATCCGGATGGACTACAGGCGCAACCTCTACTGACGCGTACCCGTCACGGCCGGCGTTCTGCGAGGATGCGGCAGCTCACGTCCGCCCCGCGCCTACCGGAGATCGCCATGTCGACGCCCCAGCCCGTTGGGCCCGCTCCGTCCCGCTGCCGCGCATGGCCCGGGTGGTCCCGGTGAGCGACCGTCGGACGGCGACGACGCGGCTGGTCGAGGTCTACGGGCCGCGGCTCCGCACTGAGATCGCCGAGCATCTCGAGAGGGCGCTGCGGGCCGGGGAGCTCGGGTGGACGATCGAGTGCCTGGCGGAGGAGATGGTGGCCGCACGGGTCCGGCCCGAGGCCGGGGACGCGGTCGAGTTCCGGCGGCTGCTGACGGGGTTCCTCCTCTCCCCCGACTGCCCGCCCGACATCAGGGACCTCGTGATGTTCGGCCAGGATCCGCCGGAGGACCACCTGGTCCACTTGCTCGAGGGGCCGAGCCCGTTCGACGTCCGGGCTGCCGTCGTCGAGGGGTTCGGGCTCCCGGTGGACGAGATCGGGATCCTCGTCGACGGAGAGCCCGCCGCCGGAATGCCGGAGTCGCCGATGGTGCTCGTCACCGCCGATCCCGGATCCGGCGTCCAGGGGGTCACGTTCAACGCGGGGCGGGTGTTCGTGGCGCGCACCGGGGGCGCGACGGAACTGTCGGTCGCCAAGACGTTGTGCCGGGCGCTCGGCACGGGGGCGATGCTCGGCCCGCACGGCCTGACGCCGAACCAGTGGGTCCTGGTGACCGCCGAGGGCGGGCACGGGGTCGTCATGGTCGACGGCGAGGCGAGCGACGAGGGCCGCTGGGAGATCCGCTTCGCCTATGAGGCCGTCGAGGGCGCCCCGCACCTCCCCTCTGGCCCCCCTGACCTCAGCTTCCGGAGGCCGCCAGCGGGTGGCGGTTGTGCGCGATGACGTCGATGGAGTCGCCGTCCGGGGTGACGAGCGCGGCGAATTGGACGACCGCTTCGCCTGTGTATCCGTCCTTGTAGAAGTGGCGGAGGAAGGACTCGTCGCTCCCCTCGGTGCTGTAGGAGTAGGTCTCCTTGTCGACCGGGACGAACGGGTTGTACCAGCCGGGCAGGTAGACGCGGTCGAAGCCGGTGTCCTTGTTCGCGCCGCGCCGGTAGGAGTCGGTGAGCGCCACGGAGTACCAGACGAGGGCCCGGCCGTCCGCGGTGCGCAGAGCGAAGTCGGGGTCGTCGGTCCGTTCCCGCCAGTGGCAGCCGCCGGTGAACCCGTAGCCGGTGAACTGGCGGTGCGCCTCGCCCAGGCAGTAGTCGAGGAAGAACCGTGTCGTGTGGTCACCGGGGACGAAGTGGCCGGGGACGTCGCCATCGGCCCTGTTCGGGTCGTTGAGAAGGGCGGCGTGTTCACGGCTCAGCCGGGCCGCGTCCAGCGCGGGCACCGCGGTCGGCGCCGCGCCGCCTCCGGCGCGGGCGAGTTCCGGCATGCCGCCCGGGCCGAAGTACACGGTGTTGCGGAGCTTGTAGCCGTCGTCCTCCCGGACGAAGAGCAGCCCCTTGCGGAGGTCCTCGGCCGCCGCCGCGTCGACCATGAACCACGCGGGATCGCCGTCTCCCTCCGGCACATGGAAGACCGGGTCCTCGTAGAAGAACTCGCGGACGGGCGCGTCTCGTCCCGCCCTGATGTTCTTGTAGGAGGCGAGGTCGGCCTCCAGCACGGGCCCGGTCTCGATCGCGGAGATCAGCGCGTCGGAGATCTCCTTGTTCGCTTTGTTGTTGGCCGTCTGGAAGTCGGCGAACACCTGACGCGCCTTGGCCTCCCGCGTCGGAGCGGCCTCCTCGGCCACGGCCGCGCCGTCCCGCGCCGGCACTGCGGTGCACCCGGCCAGCGCGACGATCACCACGCCGAGCACCGCGACCGACCGCGCTCTTCGCACCGATCCCACAGCTGACCTCCCGTCGACGCGGCGTCAGCGGAAGATCCGGTCCCCGACCGCGGCCCTCCGATCCTCCCCTCCCGGACGTCCCGCCCGCATGGGGCAGAAGTCCCGCACCACGTGCCGGGCCGCTGCGGCCAGGAGCCGGTGGCGCAGAAGGCGGAGCCGCCGAGGGTCCGGGTGAGCGGCGTCCAGTCGGCGCCCTGGCCGGTCCAGCGGTCGGTGTAGGCGGGGTGGCGGGACGCGGTGAGGGTGGCCCTGCGCAGATCCTTGTCGAGGGTGGTACCGGTCAGGGTGAGGCCGTCGAGGACATCCTGGCCGAAGAGCGCGGGGCGCGGGTCCCGGTCGTCGAGGACGTCCGCGGCGGAGGGCTCCGGACCGTTCTGGACGGTCCAGGCCGTGGTGCCGAGCAGACGACGACCCTGTGCGGCGCCGCGTCGGGGGCCTCCGCGCCGCCTCCCGTGAGCTGCTTGCCCGCCGGGCAGTCGACCAGGGATCCCGGGCTTTCGAACAGGTCGAGTCCCGGCCCCTCGGGCAGCCGCTCGACCTCGCTGTCCCAGTCGCCGGCCACCGTGCCGAGGTACTCCAGGCCGGACGGCGCCGCGGCGCACATCGCCCGGGCCTCCAGCGTCCACGGCCTGCCGTACCCGTCGGCGTCCTCGTCGGGCCCTGACGGCGTAGCCGCTCCCGTCCGGCTCGGGCCGCAGCCCGCTCACCCGCGCCTCGCGGCCGCCGCCGACGACCCGGCCGCCGCCGCCCAGGACCTTCGTGCCTTCCGGGCACTTCGCGAGGGCCGTGCGCGCGACGTCCCGAGGAGCGCTCGCTGACCGCGTCGGCCCGCACCAGGCCCCGCACGGGCGTCGCCTCCGACACCAGCGGGCAGTCCCGCACGTCGTCCTGGCATCCGGCCGCCGGCAGCAGCGCCACCGCCCGCGTGCGCCGACCCGAGGAACCCACGGCCCACCCCTCACGAACCACGCCCAGCCCCCGGACCACCGCAGGTATCGCGCCCGGCCCCACCGCGCGCCACCGGCCGCGACCGAAGTGAGACGGCCCGGGCAGGGGTCAGGTCACCGGCCCGAGCACGGCCGGGAAGCGTACGGCCCCCGCAGCGACCGCTGCCTCGCCGAGCGGCCGACGGCCTGGGAGCGACCCGCCCCGGACGTCAGGGGCTTCCGTCGGGGAAGGGGTCGAGGCCGGTGCGGCGGCGCTGGCCCGGGCCGGGGGTCGGGTCCAGGTAGACGCGGCGGATCTGCGGGAAGCGCTCGCGCAGGCGGGACTCGGCGCGTTCGCAGGCCCATTCGATCTGGGCGGCGGTGACGGTGTCCAGGAAGTCGATCTTCGCGGCGGCGAGGGCCTCGGCCGGGCCCTGGATCAGGGTGGTCAGTTCCAGGACGTCCTGGATCTCGGGCACGGCGAGCAGTTCGGCGCGGATCGCCTCGCGGACGCGGGCGGGCAGGGGGCGGCCGACGAGGAGTTCGGCGTTGGAGCGGCCCAGCACCCAGGCGACGTAGACGAGGAGGGCACCGATGAGGAGCGAGGCGACTCCGTCGAACACCGGGGAGCCGGTGAGGTGGGCGCCGGTGAGGCCCCCGGCGGCGAGGACCAGGCCGACCAGGGCCGCGGAGTCCTCCAGCACGACCGCTTTGACCGTGGTGTCCGCGGTGTGCCGCAGGTAGCGGCGGAGCGGGACGCGCGCGCGGGCCGCCTCGCCGCGCATCTGGCGGTAGCCGGTGCGGAGGCTGAATCCCTCGAGGACGAACGCGACGCCGAGGACGATGTAGGAGATGGTCGGGTCGCCGAGTTCCTCCCCGACGACCAGGGTGTTGATCCCGTCGTAGATGGCGAAGACCGCGCCGCCGACGAAGGTGGCGACGGAGGCGAGCAGCGCCCAGACGTAGCGGGCCGCGGCGTAGCCCAGAGGATGTGCCTCGTCCGCGGGGCGGGCGCTCTGCCGCAGGGCGGTGAGCAGCATCAGCTCGGTGACCGTGTCGGCGACGGAGTGCGCGGCCTCGGCGAGCATCGCGCTCGACCCGCTGATGATCCCCGCGATCGCCTTGGCGACCGCGATCCCGAGGTTGGCCCCGGTCGCGACGAGGACGGTGAAGGTGGATTCGCCCTGATCGGCCCCGGGACCGCCGCCGACGTCGAAGGCCGGGCCGACGGGGTCTCCCGCACCGGTGTCATCAGATCCCGCCGAAGATGCCCCCATGTCCGTCGAGTATGCCCGACCCGTCCGGTCGGGCGGTGGAGGCCGCGCCCCGGTTCCCCCGCCGGCCCGTGGAGCCGGCGGGGGAACCGCGCGGTCAGTCCCGGCGGGACGCGCGGCGGGTGCCGGGCTCGGCGAGTTCGATGATGTTGCCGAGGTCGTCGGAGATGCACCGGCTGGGCGACGCCGCCGCGGCGGTCTTCCGCGAGATCGTCGTCCTCGCCGCGGCCCCCGGCACCGCGGACGAGACCACGTTCCGTCTCGCCGTCCTCGCCGGAATCCCCGATCCCCATGGCGGGCCTCCGGCCCCGGAACCCGAAGACCCAGGCCGGGACGGAGAACTTCGCCGAACCCGTTGAGCGGACGCCGGTCGAATGGTACGAAGGGGCGATTCCCTTCGCCACGCGGCGGCAGGGGTCCATGTGGTGCGCCGGGCAGCGGAGGAACGCGACGGATGAGCGGGAACTCGCCGTGGAACGACCTCGGGGCCGGGCGCGCCGAAGGCGTGAGCGGGGAGGCCGCGCTCGCCGAGGGCAGGCGGGAACCGCTCCCCGAAGCACTCGGGCACAGGCTCGCGGAGATCCGGCGAGCGCGCGGCCTCACCCAGGAACAGGTCGCCGAACGCATGGGCGTCACCAAGAGCCGGGTCTCCCAGATCGAACAGGGCAAGATCTCCGGCCAGGACGTCCTCTCCCGCTACGCCACGGCCCTGGGCGGCCGCCTCCACCAGGCCATCTACTTCGCCAACGGCGACATCAGCACGATCGCCTGACCCCGCACGGGTGTATTTGCGTTTCACGGTCGGGTGGGGGGTGGGGGTGATGCCGGGGTGTCGTGGCCGGGGAGGTCGCCGATGGTGATGCGGTGGTGGGCGCGACGGTAGAGGGTGGGGGCCGGGTCGGTCGGGAGGGTGGGGAAGAGGGTGGTCTCGCCGGCTTCGGCGATGGGGTAGAGGGGGTGTTTCCAGGCTTCCAGGAGGCCCTTCGGGCTGCGGGACTCGGTCCAGGGGCCGGGGAGGAACAGGGTGCGGGAGGCTTTGGCGCGGCGGGCCTCGGTGACCAGGGCGGTGGCGGCCAGTTCGATGCGGGCGGCCTTCAGGCGGGCGGGTTTCCAGCCGGTCCAGCGGGCGGTGTTGCGGTCGGTCGGGTCGGGCATCGCCAGCAGCATCAGGTACAGTGCCGCCGCGTCCGGGGAGAGCGCGTGTGCCGCGGCCACCTCGGCGACGAGGTCGGGGACCGAACGCGACGGGTCCTGGGGGTACCAGGTGCCGTCGGGCAGGCGGTCGCCCTCGACCGGGTCGCCCGGGTCTTCGAGCAGGGCGGCGAAGCTCTCGTCGCGGGCCGTGCGCAGGGCGAGCCGGAGGGCGCGCAGCGCGGCCTCCTGGGAGCGGGAGCGGCTCGCCGATTCCAGCAGGACGAGGCGGGGATCGTCGGGGTCGGCCTCCATGAGGGCGACGTTCACACCGGCGACATGGAAATGGTCGTGCGGCAGGACGAGGACCGCGCCGTACCGGGCCCAGCCTTCGCCCTCCTCGTCCGGTGGGCCGGCCTGACGCACGAACTTCGGCCCGTCGACGTAACCCTCGGCCTGGACCAGCCCCGGGTTGGCCAGGCGCTCGCGCACCGCGGCGAATCCCGCCGGGAGCCGCGCGCGCAGCGGGTCGCCCGCGGGCAGCCGGTGGGCCAGCCAGGCGAGCAGGCCGATCGCCGCGCGCAGCTCCTTGGTGGTGAAGCCCTCGCCCCGCACGGAGACTCCCCAGCGTTCGATCTTGTGCGCGAGATCAACGGTCAGCAGCGGGGAGCTCGCCGGATCGAGCAGGGCACGCGCGCGCTCGCGGGTCGGGCTGTTGCGCTCGAAGTCCTTCTCGGCCTCGACCAGCAGCGCCTCGGGTACGGCGAGCCGCCGCGGGACCTCGCGGTTCCACACCTCGGCGGCCGCCGCAACGTCCGGGCCGTCGGTCCACAGCCGCGCGGGGTCGGCGGGCAGCAGCGCGCCGAGGATCTCGGCGCGGGCCGCGCGGGACATCTTCGGCAGGTCGGCCCTGGCCACCTTGAGCTCGGTCGCCGTGCGGCGCAGGATCTTGCGGGTCTCCTCGGGAATCGGCGCGTCTTCGGCGCCGTGCCCGAGCAGCCCCGACACCACGAGGGTCGCGATGGTCGGGGTGACCCCGGTCAGCCGGGCGAACTCCTCGGCGCGCGCGGGGTTCCACGGGAGGTGCCCTTCGGCGTCCAGGAGTTCGAGGACCTTCGCGACGGGGGCGTGCGGCAGGGCGTCGGGGGCGGGCAGCTCCTCCAGGACCTCGTAGGTCGAGGGAATCTCGAAACGCCCGGACGGGTCGTGGAAAAGCGCCGTCAGCGCCCGTGTGCCGTCCTTTCTCCGGTGCTGCGCGGCGACGGCCAGGAACGCTCCGCCGTCGAGTGGGAGCAGGCGCAGCGGGTGGTCCCGTTTGTTGTCCGCGGTCAGTTCGAGGAGATGAGCCCGCCATCCACCGGGTTCCGGCTCCGCCAGCCCGGCGTCGCCGAGCAGCCCGAGCACCGAGCGCAGCGCGGTCCGCTCTTCCGCGGGCAAGACGCCCGCCGCGGCGCGGAAGGCGATGGCGGCGCGCCCTTCGACGACCGAGAACAGGTCGGCGCTCTGCGGATCGACCTTCAGGACGGAATCGTCCGCCGTTTCCGGGTGGGCACCCGTGCGCAGGCGGCCGACCTTCCGCAGCAGATCCGCGAACGCCGCAGGGTAGCGGCCGGCCCATGGGTTGTACGCTCCGTCGTACAGGCCATCGAGTGCGCTCAGCAGCACCCTTTCCTTGGGCGCATCGGATCCCGCCACGGGAGCGACCGGGGTGAGCGCGTGCCGGATCTTCCGGCCCTCCTCGGTGATCCGCGTACGGGCGCGCGCGGCGGCCGTGACGACTCCGGCGACGCCCGCGGCGAGCCCGGGATGGGTGATGTCCGGCAGCAGCTCGCGCACCCGCTCGCTGCTTTCGCCCGCGTCGAGGAGCTTGACGGCGAGGTCCCGGTCCACCCGGCGCAGCGCGACGGAGCCGCGCGGGTCTCGCGGAACCGCGTACGTCCAGTAGTGCGCGGGCGGTACCGCCGAACTCCCGGCCGCGAAAGTGCGGGGGTAGGAGAGTTCGGCGAGGAGCAGGCCGTCCGGGCCGAACAGCGCGGGTACGGCGCGGCGGAGCACGTCGCCGAACGCCCCGACGGCGCGGGTCCGGTCGTCGCCGGGCAGGCGCAGCGGCCACAGGGCGTCGAGGAGCCCTTCGTCCGACGCGTCGCGGTCCACGGCGATCGCGGGTGAGACGGTCCCCGCCAGGTCCTCGCCCCGCACCGTCCCGTCGGGCAGGCGGACCATCCGGTGTCCGACCAGCCCGTCCAGGACCGCGCCGACCGGGGTGTCGCCCGATCCCGGGAAGGGCGCGAGGAACCCGCCGAGGAACGCCTCGCCCGGCTCGGCGAAGAACGCGGGCAGGGCCCGGCCGCCGACCGTCCCCTTTTCCGGGTCGAACGCATACCAGACCGGACGTTTCTTGAGGTACCACCGCGCCCAGTACCCCCGTCCGTCGGAGGCGAACTGCGCGCGGCCCGGCGCGAGGGCGTCGCCCCTGCGGATCACCGCGGTCCCGGTCGCGCGGCCGCCTCCGGGAACCTCAAGACTGATCTTCTGGAACCTGGCCGCCTCCGAGAGCACGTCTCCGTTCACGTGCTCACCGGCCAGCCGCACGACGTCGGCGGGCCTGGTGTGCCAGTATCCGCTGACCTCCTTGCGGTACTGGGCGCACCACTGCACGAGCAGTTCACCGTCGACGTACCGGAAACCCAGGTGGAACGCCTCGTCCGGCAGCCGCAGCGGTTGGTCCAGCACGACGCCGGAGCCGTCGATCACCAGCGCGCGGGTGCGGCTCGCCACCACCAGGTAGGGCCATTCCTCCGCGATCACCGGGCCCTCGGTGCCGGGCAGGGGATGAATCTTCCCCGACGGCTTCACCGGCTCGGGGAAGAGCGTCGCGACGGCGTCCTCGAACGCGGGCCACGAGAGCTCATCGAACACGCCGCCGCGCAGCGTCCGCGCCAGCAGGTCGGGCAGATCGACCTCCAGCGCGGCGCGCACCGCCTTCTCGGCGCTCCGCAAGGCCCTCGGGTGAACCTCCGCGAGCCTCCACAACGCGGTCCCCAGCCCTGGCAGGCCCGCCGCACCGACCCGCGCGGCCTTCTCCTCGGCGTAAGCGAGGACGTGCGGGCGCAGCGCGGGCGTCTCGGCGAGCATCTGCGGAGCGGGAGCATCTCGCGGCGACACGTCGAGGCCGACACGCAGGGCCCGGGCGAAGCGCGGGTCGGCGCACAGCGCGACGAGGTCGCGGCGGCTCTCCTGCCGCACCCAGTGGCCGAGGCGCAGCTTCTGGTAGGGCGCGAGGGCGTCGGCGACGGGAATGCCGAGTTCCAGCAGCAGGTCGAGCAGGTCGACGCTCTGCGGGACGGCCAACGGCACGCCGCGGGCGACGAGTTCGGCCCGCAGCCTCCCGGCCATCCCCGAGACCAGGGATTCCAGCCTCTCCATCCGGCGCTCGCCGCGCCACCCGGCGGCCACCAGGAAGCGCTCCAGCCAGCCGAGCACGCCGTCTTCCGGCCCCGCTCCAGATGACGCTCGGTGCTCTTCCGGCCGATGGACCGCGCCGTCGTCCGGGCGACCGGAATCCACGGCCCCGTCGGCGAGCAGCGCAGCGGCGCCGGTCTGCGCCAGCAGGTCGAGCCAGAGGTCGAGGAACTCCTCGTCCGGCCTGTTCGGCATCGTGCGCAGAAGGAGGCCGCGGATCTCGGGGCGTTCCCCGGCCAGCGCGGCCAAGGCCGTCCGATGGGTCCTCCACCATTTCTCCGGGGCGAGGAGGGTCGCCGGGAACCCGAGCATCACGGCGAGGTGGTCGCGCTCGATCCGCGCGGCGTTCCCGGTGGCCGCCTTGGCGAGCCGACGCAGGTCGGCGGCCGTCGTCGCGGCCGGAGGCACCCCGCCCGACGCCAGCCGCCGCAGCAGACCGGTGAACCGGCTCAGGGCCTCGTCCGGGGGGAGGCGCAGGGCGAGTTCCTTGGAGAACTCCGAGAGGCCCCGGTACGGCAGCGCCCCGGCCAGGGCGAACTCCAGGACCACCTCGTCGGCCCGGTCCTGGTCGATCGGCAGGGCGTGCTCGCTCTCGGCCTTGCGCGCCTCGGCGAACATCTGCGCGGCGAAGTCCCGTTCCCTCGCGGTGAGGAACTCCCGGCCCGCGCGCTCGTAGAGCGTCGGCAGAAGGTGCGGGGCATAGGCCCCGACGCGCTCGCCCAGCCGGAGGAAGGCTTCGCAGGCCCGCTTGGCGTTCTCCGTCGTGAGCCGGGACAGCCGGTCGACCTCCGGCACCAGCGCGATCGCGTGGTGGCCGTCCTGCGGCCGGTACACCAGCACCCAGTCGGGGAAACCGAGCCGGGCCCGCGCCGCGAACCCCACGACCTCCGCGCCGCCGACCCGCGTCAGGCCGAAGTGAGCCAGCGCCGCGTCCTCGGCCTCCCCGGTCTCCTCCGGCGCGAGCCGGACGACCGTGCGGCCGGGCAGCCCTGGACGCCGGTACGCACGGGCGGTCACGGGCAGGCCCGCACCCCGGTCGGCGGCCTCGGGGTGCAGATAAGCCCCCGCCTCCAGCAGCTCCGCGACGCCCTCGACACCGACGCTCCGACCCATAGCCCTCACCTCATCATCCGACGACCCACCGGGGGAGGCCGGGAAAACGGCGGCTCCACGACCATGATCAGAACCTAGCCGCCGTCACCGACATTTTCCGCCGCACCGTGAATCCGCCCGCCCTGGACCTCCATCCGGGACCTCCGTCCGGAGCCGCCGTCCGGGGCCGCCGCGAGCGCCGAAGCGGGTCTTGTGGGTTCCGGATCCGGTGTGCTCTAGTGGAGCTCTGATACTCAGGTACGAATAGAGTTTCAATGTATCAAGGAGGCCATCGGATGGGCATCTACGACGCGATCGGCGGCGCCGCGGCGGTCCGGGCCGCGGTGGACGACTTCTACGTCAGGGTGACGGCGGATCCCCAGCTGAACGGGTATTTCACCGACAGGGACCTGGACCGGCTGAAAGCGCACCAGCGGGCCTTCATCGCCGGGGCCGTCGGCGGCCCGGAGATCTACCGCGGCCGCGACATGGCGGCCGCGCACGCCGGGCTCGCCATCACCGACGCCCACTTCGACCGCGTGGTCGACCACCTCGTCGCCACCCTCGAGGACCTGGGCGTTCCCGAGGAGACGATCGCCGAGATCGGCGGCACCCTGGCACCCCTGCGCGCCTCCATCGTCGACGTGCCCGCGTCGGCGTGAAGGCCCCGCCGCCGCTCGACCGCCGCTCCGCCCGGGGAGCGCCCGCGGTCAGCGGCGGCGGACGTACCGGCCCGGGGTGCTGCCGTACTCCTTGGCGAACGCCTGGACGAACGCCGACGGGCTCGCGTAGCCGACCCGGTGGGCGACCTGGGCGACCGGCAGGGACTCCTTGAGGAGTACCCGGGCCGCCTGGAGCCGGGTCCGGGTGCGCCACCTCGTGTACGACATGCCGTACTCGCACTCGAAGTCCCGTTGCAGGGTCTTCACGCTGGTGCAGAGGACGACCGCCCACTCCTCCAGCGGCGTCGGGTCGGCGGGCTCGCGGGTCAGCGCGCGGGCGACGGTCACCGCTAGGCCGCGCCCGGCCGGGCGGCCGCCGGAGAACTCCCGGGTGGTCGCGCCCAGGCCCGCCATGATGCGGGCGCGCGCCTCCAGCCCGTCGGCCTCGGGCACGCCCGGGGAGGCGAGGAGCCGGATGAGGCGGGCCGCCTCGGGGTCCACCGAGACCGCCGCGACCCGCGCCTTCTTCAGCGCCGGGGGGATCTGGCGCAGCCACAGCCGGTAGGTGGTCTGGTCGGCGCCCGCGCTGACCTGGTGGCTCACCGCCTTGCGCACCCAGAACGCCTCGCGCGGGCCTACGAACCTGCCGTCCTGCCCTGTGAGGGTGGCGAGCATGCCGTCGGGCGACCAGTAGAGCTGGTGCAGGAAGTCCTCACGGACCTGGCCGAAGTCCAACGGCCTGGTGGCGCCGTACTTGAGCACCATGATGCCGTCGGGTCTGCCGATTCCGTAGCCGTAGTCCTCACACCAGTCCGGATCGGTGGTGAAGTGACCGCTGACCGACACAGGTTGACCTCCCATCGATATCGGGCCGAAGAAAGGTAAGGCTAGCCTAAGTGTCACCTTCGAGTTCTTCGGAGGTCCTCTCCCCAGGTTTTCAAAGGATTTCGCATGCCCTCTCGCAAGCCCTGGCGTCTCGCCGGCGCCCTCACCCTCGCGCTCGCCCTGACCGCCACCGCCTGCGGCTCCGGTGAGAAGGCCGCCGACGAGACCGGCCCGGCCGCCACCCGTGTCTTCACCGCCGACAACGGCGACATCACCATCCCGGCGGACCCGAAGCGGGTCGTCGCGACCGGCTACGCGGTGCCCGCCCTCATCGAGGCCGACGCCGCGCTCGTCGGCATCTCCTCCTGGCAGCGCGGCCTGCCCCTGATGACCGCGGAAGACCGCGCGACCTACGACAAGCTGGAGAAGGTCGCCGGCGAGGCCGCCGCCGAGACCAACTACGAGGCCATCGCCGCGGTCGACCCCGACCTCATCGTCATCGGCGTGCCCGCGCCCGTCCTCGCCGACGTCGACGTGAAGCGGCTGGAGTCCATCGCCCCGGTCGTCGCGATCGGCCCGACCCTGCCCGACGCCTGGCGCGACCGATCCCGGCAGCAGGCCGACGCCGCGGGCCGCCTCGACGAGTTCGAGGCCGACGAGCAGGCCTACGAGGACAAGGCCGAGGGCCTCTCCGACAAGTACGAGGACGCCCTGGCCGGTCTGAAGTTCGGCCACGTCGGCGGCTACGGCGACGCGGCGGCGGGCACCTTCCACCGCGAGTTCGCCGGTTCCTGGGGCACCAACGTCGCCACCGACATCGGTGTGACCTACTACGGCGAGGTCAAGAAGAAGGGCGGCGGCAGCGCCGACGTCAGCGAGTACCCCTCGATCGAGGAGCTGCCCGCGAGCTTCGCCGACGCCGACGTCATCACCTACTCGGTGACCGCCGACGGCACCCCTTCCGAGGCCGTCCAGTACGTCCTGGACTCCGCGCTGTGGAAGAACCTGCCCGCGGTCAAGGCGGGCAAGGCGTTCCCGGTGCGGTACACCGAGGCCGCCACCTACCCCTCGGCGCTGATGACGCTCGACGCCCTCGACGCGACGCTCGCCCCGCTCCTCAAGGGCTGAGCACTCCCGCAGGTCCGCCGCCTCCCATCGAAGGGAGGCGGCACCCCACCTCCCTTCGCGAAGGACCGACATGCGGATGCGTGACCTCGTGCTCGACACCGCGCCCCTGCGGGAGAGCCCGGCCTTCCGGGCGATCTTCGTCGCCAGGACCGTGTCGCTGCTCGGCATCGGGATGGCGGCGGTCGCGCTGTCCTACCAGGTCTACGACCTGACCGGATCGTCGTTCGGCGTCGCCGTCACGACCGCGGTGATGAGCCTGGCGATGCTGCTCGGCTCGCTCGCGGGCGGGGTCCTGGCCGACCGGATGGACCGCCGCCCCCTGATCCTCGCGGCCCGGGCCGCGGCGGGGCTGGGCTTCGTCGGGCTGGCCGCCAACGCCTTCGCCGCCGAGCCCTCGCTGTGGGCGGTGAACCTGTGCGTCGCCTGGAACGGCCTGGCCAACGGGGTCAGCACGACCGCCCTCATGACGGCCACGCCCTCGCTGGTGCCGCCCGGACGGCTTCCGGCGGCGGGCGCGCTCATCTCGGTGACCGGCCAGATCGGCTCGATCGCCGCGCCCGTCATCGGCGGGGCGGTCATCGCGCTGTGGAGCCCCGGCTGGGCGTATACCGTCACCGCGGCCGCCACGGGGCTCACCGTCCTGCTGCTGACCCGGGTCGGGCCGCTGCCGCCCAGGCGACGACCGGACGAAGAGGGCGCGGTCACCCTGCGCTCGGCGTTCCGGTTCGCGGCACGCCATCCGACGGTGGGCGGGCTGCTCCTGCTCGGCGCGGTCACCGCCCTGTGCGGGGTGCCCACCGTGCTGTTCCCCGAGCTCGTCGCCACCCGGTTCGGCGGCGCGGAGATCGTGCTCGGCCTGCTCTACACCGCCCCCGCGGTCGGCGCGATGGCCGTCTCGGCGACCAGCGGATGGCTCGGGCGCACCCGGCGCCCCGGGCTCGTGCTGCCGGCGGCGGCGTGCCTCGGCGGCCTGGCCACCGCGGGGTTCGGGCTGAGCGGGACGCTGCCCGTCGCACTCGCGATGCTCGCGGTCACCGGGGCGGCGGGCGTCGTCTACGAGGTGCTGGAGTACGCCCTGGTGCAGCACTTCACCCCGGACGGCCTGCGCGGCCGGATCAACGGGGTCGTCGGCGCCGAGGACACCACCGGACGCGTCCTGGCCGGCGCCGAGGCGGCGCTGCTGGCCCGGTGGTTCAACCCGGGCGGGGCCGCGGTCGTCAACGGGCTGGTCTGCGCGGTGACGGCGCTGCTGGTGGCCGCCATCGTGCCCGGCCTGCGCAGAGCGACCCTGCCCCGGGCGCCCTGATCGGACGGCGAAGTGTCCTGTGACCGACACAGGATGGCCTGCCACCGATATGGGCCCCGCAAAAGGCAAGGCTAACCTAATCACCCCCGACTACCACCGAAGGACCCGGCGAACCATGGACCGCACCGATCCCCGCGAGCGCGTAGCCCTGCACCACCGAGAGGGAAGCGGCGTGGTCCGCATCGGCTACCCCATCTGCATCCGCACCACCACGGTCCTGCGGCGGGTCCAGGTGACGTCGCACGTCGTCCGGGTGACCGTGGGCGGACCCGGCCTCGACGGGTTCCACAGCTACCAGGCCGACGACCACTTCAAGATCGTCTTCCCGGACCCGGACGGCGTCCTCCGCCTCCCCGTCCAGGACGCGGAGCTGTCACTGGACTGGCCGCACCCGTCGCCCGCCTCCCGCAGGTACACCGTGCGCCGCCTCGACGCCGGGGCCCGCGAGATGGACATCGACGTCGTCGTGCACGAGGGCGGCGTCGGCTCGGCCTGGGCCGTCTCGGCCGCGCCCGGCGACACCGTCGCCATCGCCGGCCCACCCGGCGCCAAGGCGTTCCCGCACACCTACGGCCACTACGTGTTCGCCGTCGACCTGACCGCCGTTCCGGCGGTCGCCCGCTGGCTCGAGGAGTCCCCCGCCGACGTCTCCGCGCAGGTCGTCATCGAGACCGACGACGCCGCCGACCACGCCTACCCGCTGGCGTACCGCGAGGGCGTGGAGGTCACCTGGCTCGTCCGCTCCGGCACCCGCTCCTCGCTCGCCGAGACCGTGCGGGCCCTCACCCTGCCCGACACGCCGACCTTCCTGTACGCCGCGGGCGAGGCCGACGACATCAAGCCGCTCCGCGCCTGGAGCAAGGGCAGGCTCGACTCCCTGTTCACCGGCTACTGGAAGCGCGGAGTAGCCGATCTTGAGGACTGACCTCACCCGGCGGGTCGTCCTCCTCGCCGGTTCCCTCACCCTCCTCGTCGCGGTGGCGGTCGCGAGCGTCTGCGTGGGCGCCCAGCCGATCGCGCCCGGTGAGGTGCTGCGCGCGTTCACCGACCACTCCGGCAGCGCCGAGCACCTCATCGTCCGCGACGTGCGGGGCCCGCGCACGGTCCTCGGCCTCTGCGTCGGCGCGGCGCTCGGGACGGCCGGGGCCCTGGTCCAGACGCTGACCCGCAACCCGCTCGCCGAACCCGGCATCCTCGGCGTCACGGGAGGCGCGGCGTTCGCCATCACGATCGGCGCGTCGGTCGGGCTCGCCGGATCGCAGGCCGCGCAACTCCTTCTGGCGCTCGCCGGTGCCGTGCTCAGCGCGCTCATCGTCTACGCCGTCGGACGCACCGCGCCACTCCGGCTCGTCCTGGCCGGCACCGCACTCA
Organism: Actinocorallia herbida; assembly: GCF_003751225.1. NCBI lineage: Bacteria > Bacillati > Actinomycetota > Actinomycetes > Streptosporangiales > Thermomonosporaceae > Actinocorallia > Actinocorallia herbida. The sequence goes on along the minus strand of NZ_RJKE01000001.1, from coordinate 3,980,812 downwards.
CCTCGCTGCTCGCCGGAGTCTCCCTGGGCCTGCGCCTCCTCCAGCCCGACGTCTTCGACGAGTTCCGCTTCTGGTACGTCGGCTCCCTCGCCGGACGCGAGCAGACGCCCTTCCTGCTCCCCCTCGTGCTGCTGCTCCTCGCGCTCGCCGGGGCCATGGCCGCGACCCGTCCGCTGAACGCGCTGGCCCTCGGCGAGCAGGTCGCCGCGACGCTCGGCGCGCGCGTCCGGCGCGTCCGGGTGGCGGTCCTCGCCCTGATCACCGTGCTCGCCGCGACGGCCACCGCGGTCGCGGGCCCGATCGCGTTCGTCGGCCTGATCGTGCCCCACCTGGCCCGGCGCCTGGCGTCCGGCTCGATCCCCTGGCTGATGGCGTACACGATGGTGCTGAGCCCGGTCCTGCTGGTGGCCGCCGACGTCATCTCCCGGGTGCTGCTGCCCACCGGCGAGGTCCCCGTCGCGATCGTCACCGCGTTCCTCGGCGGTCCCGCGCTCATCTGGGCAGTGCGACGGTACGGAACGGTGGCGCTGTGACGTCCCTCGTGCTGCGGGCCGGACCCGTGTCCGCCCGGGTCGAACGCCGGACCGTCGTCGTGTCGGCGGTGCTCGTCGTCATCGCGGCGGCGCTCGGCATGCTCGGCCTCTGCTACGGGGCCGCCTGGGCCACGCCCGGCGAGGTGCTGGCCGCGCTGGCGGGTCGCGGCGGCTCCTCGGTCGTCATCGTCGAGTGGCGGCTGCCCCGGGTGACCGCGGCGCTCGTCTTCGGCGCGGCGCTGGGCGTCGCCGGGGCGGTCTTCCAGAACCTGACCCGCAACTCCCTCGGCAGCCCCGACATCATCGGCCTCGACGCGGGCGCCTACACCGGCGCGCTGCTGGGCACCGTCCTGCTGTCGGGCGGCGCCGCCACCCTCGCGGCGGGGTCGATCGTCGGCGGGCTGCTGGCCGCCACCGCGATCTACCTGCTGTCCTGGAAGTCCGGCGTGAGCGGGCTGCGGCTGATCGTCATCGGCATCGCGATGAACGCGATCCTCACCGCGCTCAACGCCTGGATCGTGCTGCGCTCCGAACTCGAGATCGCGATGGCCATGACCGGCTGGAGCGCGGGCTCGCTCAACGGGGTCGACTGGGCCGACCTCGCGCCCGGCCTGCCCGTCCTCGCGGTGCTCTTCGCGCTGATGGCCGTGCTCGCGCAGGCGATGCACCAGAGCACGCTGGGCGACGAGTTCGCCGCGTCCACCGGGGTCCGGCTGAACGTCCTGCGCCCGCTGGTCGTCGTGGTCGGCGTCGGCTGCACCGCGACGGTGACCGCGGTCGCCGGGCCGATCGTGTTCGTCGCGCTGGCCGCCCCGCAGATCGGCCGCAGGCTCACCGGTGCGGCCGGGGTCCCGTTCGTCCCCGCCGCGCTGAGCGGCGCCGTGCTGCTGATCGCCGCCGACCTGGCCGCCCAGATGCTGCTGGCCCCGGTCTCGCTGCCGGTCGGCGTCATGACGACGGCCGTCGGCGGCACCTACTTCATCTGGCTGCTGTTCAAAGAGACCAAGAAATCATGAAATCGCGACTCTCCGCCCAGAACCTCACCCTCGCCTACGGCGACCGGGTGATCTCCACCGCGCTCACCCTCGACGTCCCCGACGGCGCCTTCACCGCGGTCGTCGGCGCCAACGCCTGCGGCAAGTCGACGCTGCTGCGCGCCCTCGTCCGGCTGCTCTCGCCCAGTGAGGGGACGGTCTCCTTCGACGGACACGACGTCGCCCGCACCCGTCCCAAGGCCCTGGCCCGCTCGCTCGGCTTCCTCCCCCAGGCCGCCGACGCCCCCGAGAACATCCTCGTCCGCCAGCTCGTCGCCCGCGGCCGCTACCCGCACCAGACCTTCGCGTCCACCTGGTCGGCCGAGGACGAGCGGGCCGTCGCCTCGGCCCTTCGAGCGGCCGACGTCGCGGATCTCGCCGACCGGCGCGTCGAGGACCTCTCCGGCGGCCAGCGCCAGCGCGTCTGGGTGGCCATGGTCCTGGCCCAGGAGACGCCCTACCTCCTCCTGGACGAACCCACCACCTACCTGGACATCACCCACCAGTACCAGCTGCTCTCCCTCTTCGCCCGCCTCCGCGACGAGGGCCGCACCGTCATCGCCGTCCTGCACGACATCAACCAGGCGTGCCGCTACGCCGACCACCTCGTCGCCATGAGGCACGGCGCGATCGTCGCCGAAGGCGCCCCCTCCGACATCGTCACCGCCCCCCTCATCGAGAAGGTCTTCGACCTCCCCGGCCTCGTCGTCCCCGATCCCGTCACCGGCACGCCCATGATCGTTCCCACCCTCTGACCGAGGCCGCGGGCGGCGCAGGGGCCGTTGTTCCCTTACCGGATCGGCTCCGGCGCGTCATCCTGGAGCCGACGATGGGGGAGAGCATGAGACGTGCCGCGACGATCGTGATGCTGGTGCTGGGGGCGGCGCTGACCGCCTGCACGACGGACGATCCGCCGAAGACCGGGACGGCCCGGACCACGCCGGCGTCCACGGAACCGACCTCGGCGAGCCCTGCGCCGACCGGTCCTGCCGCGACCGCGTCCGGCGGGCCCGCGGCGATGCTGCCGGGCCGCCACCAGCCGCTCTGGCCGTTCGCCGACGCGGCGCAGGTGCGGACCTGGCAGCGGTCCTACCGGACGGCGGGCACCGCGGCCTGGCACCTGGACGCCGAGCGGACGGCGCTGAGGTTCACCCGCGACCACCTCGGGTTCACCGAGATCGACCGGGTCACCAGCCGCGACGTCAAGGGACGGGACGCCCATATCGGCGTCGGCTACCGGACCGAGGGCTCCCGGACGGGTACGGCGGCCGTACTCCACCTGATCCGGACGGGCGAAGGCGGCGACGCCCCCTGGGAGGTCGTCGGCAGCGACGACACCACGCTCCAGGTCCTCTCCCCCGCCTACGCGTCGCGGGTGACGTCGCCGATGACCGTCGGGGGGCGCATCACCGGCGTGGACGAGAGCGTGCGCGTCACGGTCCTGGGCGTCGGGTCCACCGAGCCCGTCGGGGAGTACTGCTGCGTCACGGCGGGCGGGGAGGACTCCCCGTGGAGCGCGAAGGTCGCGTTCGAGCCCGGGGGCGGTGTGCTCACCGTCGTCGTCTCCACCGGCGGCCATCTCAAGGAGGTGGAGCGCTTCGCGCTGACCGGAGTGCGCCCCTGAACCCTGCGCGGGGTTTCGGGCCGGGCGGGGCGGGGATCGGGAGAGGGCGGAGCCGAGAGGGGGGAGCGGGATGAGCAGGGCGTTCGTCTTCGACGGGGAGGATCCCGCGCTGGGCGGTACGCGGGGGTTCGCGCGGGCCCATCGCGGTCTGGTGGAGCTCACCGAGGACCCCCTGTTCCTGACGGCACGGGACCGGAGCGAGGCGCGCCGGGTGGGGATCGTGTCGGGCGGCGGATCGGGGCACGAGCCCCTGCACGCGGGCTTCCTCGGCCGGGGCATGCTGGACGCCGTCGCGCCCGGCCGGGTCTTCGCCTCCCCGCACAACCGGCAGGTGTACGAGGCGAGCAAGGCCGTCGCCCGGACGGACGGGGTCGTCCACGTGGTGAAGAACTACACGGGAGACCGGATCAACTTCGGCATCGCCGCGGAACGGCTGCGCAACGACGGGATCGAGGTCCGCCGCGTCCTCGTGGACGACGACCTGGCGACCGACAGCGCCGACACCGCGACCGGACGCCGCGGCACCGCCGCCACCGTCGTCGTGGAGAAGCTGCTGGGCGCCGCCGCCGACCAGGGCCGCGGCCTTGACGAACTCGCCGCGCTCGGCGCCGAGGTCGCCGCGGCCTCGCGCAGCCTCGCCGTCGCCGCCCGCGCGCAGACCTCCCTCCAGACCGGCCTCTACGCCTTCGACCTGGGCCCCGACGACCTCGAATACGGCGTCGGCATCCACGGCGAACGCGCCGCCCGGACCGTCCGCCGCCCTCCCCTCGGGGAGCTTCTCGACCGCATGCTCGACCGGATCTTCGCCGCCCTTCCCACCGGCCCGGACGACCTCCTCGTCCTCGTCAACGGCCTGGGCGGCACCACCCGCCTGGAGCTGTACGGCATCTTCGACGCCGTCGCCGCCCGGCTGGAGGCCGGCCGCGCCCACGTCACCGCCTCGCTTGTCGGCACCTACGTCCCCGCCCTCGACATGCACGGCTTCTCCCTCACCCTCACCCGGCTGCGCGACGACTGGCCGGAGCTCTGGGCGGCGCCCGCGCTGACCCCGGCGTTCCCCACGAAGGAGGCCCTCGGATGACCGGATCCGCCGACGTCCTGCGCCGCTTCCGCGAGGCCGCCCACGAGGCCCACCCGGCCCTCACCGAACTCGACCGCCTCGCGGGCGACGGCGACTTCGGCGACAACCTCACCACCGGGCTCGACCTGGCCGTCGCCCGCCTGGACGGCTCGCCGGACGACGGCCGCGACGCCTTCACCGTCGCCGCCGAGGTCTTCCTCGACGAGGTCGGCGGCACCAGCGGCCCCCTGTTCGGCCTCCTCTTCCAGGAACTCGGCCGCGCCGGCGAGACGGGCGCGGGCTGGCCCGAGGGAGCGGCCGACGGCCTCGCCGCGATCCAGCGCGTGGGCGAGGCCCGGGTCGGCGACCGCACGATGGTCGACGCCCTCTCCCCCGCCGTCGAGTCCCTCCGCGTCGGCGGCTCCCCCACCGAGGCCGCCCAGGCCGCCCGCACCGGCGCCCGCGCGACCGCCGACCTGCGCGCCCGCATGGGCCGCGCCAGCTACGTCGGCGACCGGGCTCAGGGCCACCCCGACCCCGGCGCCGTAGGCATCGCCCTCCTCTTCTGGTCCCGCGCCGCCGCCGAATCCCCTTCCCCGGACCTCCCCGACCTTCGCTCCTTCATCGCCCCCTGACCCGCGGCGGGACATGCCACCGAGGCGTCCCGGTCAAGGACGCCCGCTGCCTGCGCGGCCGTGCGATCGGACGATCGGTGAGGTCAGGCCGGGAGCGCGAAGGTGTGCGTGCGGAGCGCGGCGCAGCCTTTGCAGGTCGCGGTGAAGGTGCTGAACGGGCCGCCCGGCTCGCGGGTGAGGGTGGTGCGCCAGAGGGCGCGGAACTCCCCGCACGGGCAGGCGAGGTGCGCGACCGTGATGAGGGCCTCGAGATGGGAGGCGGCGTCCGCCTCTACGGTGCGGGGCCTCGGGGCCGTGGTGGTGCCGTGGCGGCGGCGCAGCGAGGCCAGCGCCTCGGCCGGGACGGCCCCGGTGCCGAGGCAGGTGCCGCAGCGGCCGGGGCCCGCGTTGGAGCTCACGCACCGGCAGCGGCGCCGGACTCCCTCCGGGGCCCTGGCCGTGCCCTCACAGTCCAGGCAGACGCCCCAGCCCTCGCACTCATGGCACAGGACCGCCTCGGCGGTGGTGCGGGTGCAGTGAGGCTGGCGCAGCTCCCGGTCGGTGAAGACGACCGGGGTCCAGCCGGTGAAGGTCAGGATCCCTTCGCCTCCGTGGACGCGGACGGTGAACGCGTCCCGCGAGGCCGTCGCCACGTCGGCCTCCGGCCCGTGGCGGCGGGCCGACCATCCCGCCGCCGTGAACGCGTCGAGCACCGCGCCGAATCCGGGAGCCGCGGCGAGGCCGGGGGTTCCGCCGACGGCGACGAGGAACACCTCGCGCCGCCCCACCTCGACGGGCTCCCGCAGCCGCACCGGATCGGCCCACGCCCTGACGACCACCGCACGGTCTCCCGTGGAGAGCGCCGACCCGAGGTCGAGGAGGTGCTCACGCAGCCAGACCCCGCCCGCCGTCGCTCCGCCGGTCATGTGGTCTCCCGCTCCGGGTGTCAGACGCGCCGGTACTCGTGCACGGACGCGATGGTCGTGCCGGGGCCGTCGGCCTCCAGGACGAGCTTCAGGGTCTTGGACGTGCAGGTGAACTGGCCGAAGGTCGGGATGAACGGGTCCTCCAGGCCGCCCTTGTAGTTCTTGGCGAGCTTGGCCGTGCCCGTCGGCTGGCCGCCGAGCCAGCTGGAGATGGTCGCGCCGCCGGTGGCGGACTTGGGCTTGAGGGTCAGGCTGCCGGTCTTCTTCCCGGTGAGGCCGGACTTGAAGGTCAGCTTCTTCTTGAAGACATCGGTCACGGTGTAGGCGTCGCCTTCCACAACGCCCTTCGTGACGACCTTCTTGGCCCGCGAGAAGTCGTAGGCGGCCGACTTCTTGGTGATGGTCAGCCGGGCGCCCTCGCCGCCCTTGGCGTTCGCGGTGACCTCGTCGATGTGGCTCTTGTACTTGTACTTGGTCAGCTTCCAGGTGCCGACGGCGCACGGCCCCGCGGCCGCGGACGCGGGCGCCGGAACGGCGAAGGCCAGACCGGCGGCGAGGACGGCGGCGGAAACGAGCCGGACAGAGACAGCGGACAACGCGAACTCCTTCAAGAACGAGCGGTGGCGAGGGCACTGCTCCATCAGATGACCGCCGAGGCCGAGAAGATCGCCCGACTTCACCGACATTTCCACCTGACGATCCGGGGCGCCGGTCCCTGGTCGGCGGGACGCCCGTCACGAGACGGTCCGAGCATGAGCGAGGCGGAGTGGTCCGGAGACCTGGCGGCGATCCTCTACGGCGTGGCGCTGCTGTGCGCCCTCGTGCTGACCGTGGCCCTGGTCCTCGCGCAGATCGCGCGCGGCCGTCGCGCGATGATGACCCGGAACGAGACCCTGACCTACGCGCGGCTCACCGCGGGCGGCCCCGCGTGGGGCCTGTGCGAGGTCACCGGAACCGCGGAGCCGGGCCCCGGCGGCCCCCTCACCGCCCCCCTGTCCGGCCGCCCCTGCGTCTGGTACCGGGCGGTCGCCCGCCAGAAGACCGCCTCCGGCGTCTCCTTCTTCCACACCGACGTGTCCGCCGCGCCCATCGTCCTGAACGACGGCACCGGCCGCATCACCGTGCTGCCCGACAGGGAGATGCGCGGCGCGCTCAGGAGCGTCGACCTTCGCCGAGTCCCGCCCGCCGAAGCCGGCCCCCTCCCCCGCGGGGCCTCCGACGCCGAGTGGTACCGGTACGAGGAGTGGATCCTCCCTCCCGGCGAACACCTCTACGCCTGCGGCAAGGCCGTCTACGACGGCACGTCCGTCGTCATGGACCGCCCCTATCCCGAGGACCGGAGCGACCTCTCCGCCGCCGAACGCGACCTCGCCGACGACCACCCCTACGTCCTCAGCGCCTGGTCGGAGGAGCGGACCACCCGCCACGAAACCCGCCGCATGGTCCTGTCCTACGCCGTCGCCGGCGCCGCCACCGTCATCGGCCTGGGCGCCTTCGCCTGGAGCAGGCACGAGGCGGAGAAGGTCCCCTACCGCCGCCGCTGACGGGCGGCGGTCGCCGTCGTCAGGTGGCCGGAGCGGACCTGAGCTGGGCTTCCAGGAGGAGGTCGGTGGTCTTGGTGATGTGGTCGGCGAGGACCTGCTTGGCGCCGTCGATGTCGCGTTTGACGGCGAGGTCGGTGAGGCGGGCGTGTTCCTCGTCGCGGCGTTTGAGGTGTTCGGTGTTGCGGACGGACCAGCAGCGATAGACCTCGCTGACGTCGCGGAGGCGTTCGGCGACCTCGCGGAGGCGGAGGCTGGGGCAGCCTTCCAGGAGCACCTGGTGGAAGCGGCGGTGCGCGTCCAGCCACTCGTGGTTGATCTCCCCCTCGACGTCCAGAGTGGCCAGCTGGGTCAACCTGTGGTGCGCGGCGACGACGGAGGACTCCCAGTCCAGGTCGCCTTCGCGGATCGACTGGCCGAGCACCTGGGTCTCGATGGCGACGCGGGCCTCGGTGAGGTGCACGAGATCCTCGACGCTCACCTCCACCACCCGGTAGCCGAGCTGGGCCTGCGTGGTGGCCAGGCCCTGTTCGACGAGCCTGGGGAGCACCTCGCGCAGCACGCCCGTGCTGGCGTCATAGCGGGCCGCCAGATCGGCGAATCCCAGCTGGGATCCCGGGGTCAGGCGACCGTTGAGGATGTCGTCGCGCACCGCGCGCATGATGACCTCGCCCCTCGTCGGGCGTCTCTCTTCGACTCGTCGTGGCACGGGATCAGCGTAGCATCGAAAATCTCACCAGATGTTGGAGTTCAGAACGATTTTCGAAATCTCTTGACATCCTCGGAACATAGGGCTGTGATGGGGGACACCTTCCGTCACACGAGGTGACGGATTCGGCTCACGGCAGGTGGAAGAGAACACCCCCGTGCCGCCTGGGACTCATGAGGTCCCTGCGGTTACCCGCCGTGCCGAGAACTGAAAGGAGGCGGCGTGTTCGCTGTGCTCAACCGGAGACACCGCGCGGCGCTCGTCGCGACGGCGCTCGTAGGTGCCGCCGCACTGACCGGCTGCGGGAGCGACGACACGACCACCGAAGCCGGCGGCGTCACGACGCTCACGGTCGGGGTCACCCCCGTCGGCGACTTCGCGCCCATCTACTACGCCGAGGCGAAGGGCATCTTCGCCGAGCACGGCCTGAAGGTCACCATCGACCCGAAGGGCGCCTCGGAGGTCCCCCCGCTGGTCTCCGACCACTACCAGGCCGTGTCCATGTCGTGGACGACGTTCATCCAGGCCACCGCGCAGGGCGTGCCGCTGCGCGGGGTCTTCCCCGGGATCAGCGGCAAGGCCGGGAACCAGACGGGCATCTACGCCATGCCGTCCAGCGGCATCTCCGCCGCGGCCGACCTCGCGGGCAGGACCGTCGCGATCAACCAGCCGAAGGCCACCTTCGAGCTGAACTCCCGCGTCGTGCTCAAGGCCGCGGGCGTCGACGTCGACAAGGTCAAGTTCCAGGTGCTGCCGCTCGCCACGATCGGCGACGCGCTGGTCGCGGGCAAGGTCGACGCGGCCTACCTGGTGCCGCCGTTCTCCACCCAGGTGGAGGCCAAGGACGCGAAGCTCGTCGTCGACCCCTACGACGGCGGCGCGCTCGAAGGCTCTCCCGTGGCGGGCTACATCATGACCGAGACGTTCGTGAAGGCCCACCCCGAAGCCGTCACCGCGTTCCAGCAGTCGCTCACCGAGGCCGCGGAGGCCCTCAACAACGACGGCTCGTACCGCGAGTTCGTCACCACCTACACCAAGCTCACCCCCGAGCTCGCCCAGCAGGTCCCGGACTACGACTTCCCGACGACGATCGACGTCGCGAAACTCCAGACGGAGGCCGACCTCATGGCCGAAGCGGGCTTCTCGACCAAGAAGGTCGACATCGCGAGCCTGGTCGTGGGGAACCCGTGATGTCCCGTGTCATCGGTACGACCGCGGTTCCGGGCGCTCAGGAGGGCGCCCGGCCCGCGGGCAAGGCGCAGGTCCCGGCCGGGTCCGCGCGCGCCGGGCAGCGCCGCGTCCCCGCCGTCCCGGGCCGGCGGCAGCTCCTGTCCATCGCCGTGACGCTCGCGGTGCTCCAGCTCCTCGGCGTCACCGGCGTGCTCAGCCGCGACAGCTTCCCGCTCGCCTCCTCGGTGCTCGCCAGGTTCGGCTCCCTGCTGGGCGACGGGGCCTTCTGGCAGAGCGTCGGGAACAGCCTCGGCCAGGCGCTCACCGGCCTCGCCGCCGGCACCGCGATCGCGGTGCCGCTCGGCCTGGCCCTGGGCCGGATCCCGCTCGCGGAGAAGGCGCTCCGGCCGATCATCGAGTTCCTGCGGCCGATCCCCTCGGTGGCGCTGCTGCCGCTGGTGATCCTCACCGCGGGCGTCGGACTGGGCGGCGCGGTGCTGCTCACCGGCCTGTCCAGCCTGTGGCTGGTGCTCGTGATGTGCATCCGGGGCGCCCGCGCCGTCGACCCGACGGCCGAGCAGACGCTGATCTCCTTCGGCGTCCCGGCCTGGGCGCGACTGCGCAGGCTGGTCCTGCCCAGCGCGCTGCCGTTCATCGTCACCGGCGTCCGCATCGCCGCGTCGGTGGCCCTGGTCGTCGCGATCACGGTCGAGCTGCTGGGCGGCATGCCGGGACTCGGCAAGGACGTCTCGGCCTCGCTCCAGAACGGGGACAAGGTCGGCGTCTACGCCTACGCGCTCGCCTCCGGCGTACTCGGCCTGATCGTCAACTTCGTCTTCGTGCCGATCGAGGACAGGCTCCTGTCCTGGCACTCCTCCCGGAGGGCGGCCCGATGAGACGGCTTCTGTCCTACCTGCTCCCGGTCGGTGTGACGGCCGCGGTCGTCGCCCTGTGGTGGGTGCTCAGCGACTCCTCGACGTCGCTGTTCTTCCCGCCGCTGCGCCAGATCCTCACCTCGTTCCAGGCCAACTGGCTCACGGCGGACTTCGTCGACATCGTCGTGCCGAGCCTGTGGCGCGTCGGCCTCGGCATGGTCATCGGCACGCTGCTCGGCGTCGTCGTCGGCGCGGCGGTCGGCTCGGTCCGGCGGCTCGAACCGTACGTGCAGCCGCAGCTCGAGTTCATGCGGGCGCTCCCGCCGATCCTGGTCATCCCCCCGATGATCCTGATCCTCGGCACCGGCGACGCGATGAAGATCGGCGTCATCGCGGCCTCGGCCGTCTGGCCGATCCTGCTGGCGACCGTGGACGGCGTCCGCTCGGTCGAGCCGCTGCGCGACGACATGTCCCGGGTCTTCGGCCTGCCGTGGCGGGCGCGGTTCCGCTTCGTGATCCTGCCGACCGCGACCCCGCACATCTGGAGCGGCGTCCGGGCGGCGACGCCGATCGCGTTCGTCGTCATGGTCGCCTCGGAGTACTACTCGAGCATCAACGGCATCGGGAACTTCATCTCCCAGACCTCGACCAGTTTCCGGCTCGCGGACATGTGGTCCGCGGTCGTCCTGCTCGGCCTCATCGGGGTCGTCGTGAATTCGCTGGTGGCCTTCGGCGGCCGCCTGCTGGACCGGAAGTTCGGAGAGTACGTCAATGACTGAGCAGGCGATCCTCCAGGTCGACGGCCTGCGCAAGAGCTACGGGAGTGAACTCGTCCTCGCGGACATCACTCTCGAGGTCTTCGAGGGCGAACTCGTCTCCATCGTGGGCCCGTCGGGCTGCGGCAAGACCACGATGCTGCGCTGCCTGGGCGGCCTCATGCCCTTCGACTCCGGCACCGTCCGGGTCGCGGGCGAGGACGTCACCGGCCCGCCCGACACGCTCGGCATCGTGTTCCAGGACTACAGCCGCTCGCTGCTGCCGTGGCTGAGCGTCGCGGAGAACGTCAGGCTGCCGCTGCGCTACAAGCCGATCTCCAAGAAGGAGGCGGCCGAGCGCACCGCGGAGGCGCTGGCGTCGGTCGGGCTGAGCGCCCACCTGGACAAGAAGCCGTGGCAGCTGTCCGGCGGCATGCAGCAGCGCGTGGCCATCGCCCGCGCGCTCGCCTACCGGCCCCGGCTGCTGCTGATGGACGAGCCGTTCGCCTCGGTCGACGCGCAGACGCGCGTCGAGCTGGAGGACCTCACCCAGCGGCTGTGGTCCGAGCGGAAGATGACGATCGGTTTCGTCACCCACGACATCGATGAGGCCATCTACCTCGGCGGCCGGATCGTCGTCCTCACCCGCACGCCCACCACCATCCGCGAGGTCATGCCGGTCGACCTGCCGCGGCCGCGCGAGCAGATCGCGACCAAGGCCACCGAGACCTTCGCCGACCTGCGCGCCTCGGTCTTCAGCGCGCTCGGCCACCACCAGGAGGCCGCCCGATGAGCCGGCTCACCCTCTCGCTCGCCTGCGGCGACTACGAGATCACCCGCGCGCTGCTGGACGGCACGGTCCGGCCCGACGGCATCGACCTCGTGCCCCTGTCGGACGACAAGGAGCGCATCTTCCGGCTCGACCGCCGCAACGAGGTCGACGTCTCGGAGTTCAACATCGTCCAGTACCTGCGCGCCAAGGAGCAGGGCGAGCCGCTGACGGCGATCCCGGTCTTCCCGCACCGCAGGTTCCGGCACGGCTCGATCTTCGTGCACACCGGCAGCGGCATCGAGTCCGTCGCCGACCTCACCGGGAGGGCGGTCGGCATCGGCGGGTTCGAGCCCGCCGCGGCGGTGTGGATCCGCGGCATCCTCCAGGACGAGCACGGCCTCGACCTCGACAAGGTCGACTGGGTCGATGTCTTCGGTGGTTTCGGCAGGCTCGCCGACGGCCAGCAGGCCCCGCTCGCCCCCACCGACAGCGCGGCCCGCCACCGCATCGACGACCTGCTCACCTCGGGCGGGATCGCCGCGACGGTGTCGGCCTACCACCCGCCGTCGTTCCTCGCCGGAGACCCGGCGGTCGCCCGCCTGTTCCCCGACTACGCCGACGTCGAGAAGCGGTACTACGCCAAGACCGGCGTCTTCCCCGTGATGCACGTCGTGACCATCCGCCAGGAGGTCGTCGACCGGCACCCATGGGTGCCGAACAGCCTCCTGGCCGCGTTCACCACCGCGCGGCGGCAGGCGATGGAGCGGCTGCGCAACCCCCGGACCCTGCCGTTCGCCTTCGTCCAGGACGCCTGGCGCGAGCAGGACGCGCTGCTCGGCAAGGACCCGTGGCAGTACGGCCTGACCGACGGCAACGTCCGCGCGATGGAACTGATCGTCCGCTATGCGCGCGAGCAGCGGATCACCACCGGAGCGCCCTCGGCGGCGTCCCTGTTCAGCCCGGTGGACGCCGAGCCCAGCGGCCACACCTCGATCATCTAGGAGTCTCCCATGTATGCGGTTGTCATCGGCGCGGGCATCGGCGGGCTCACCGCCGCCGTCGCACTGCGCCGGGCGGGCCACGAGGTCACCGTGCTGGAGCAGTCCCGCCAGATCAGCGAGGTGGGCGCGGGCATCGGCCTCGGCCCCAACGCGGTCGGCGCGCTGTCCGCGCTGGGCCTGGCCGACCGGCTGGCACCCGACGTCGCGGTGCCGACCTGGACCACCCGCCGCCGCTGGCAGGACGGCGCGGAACTGTTCAGGTCCCCGCTGGGCACGACGGTCGACGCGTTCGGCCACCCCTTCTGGTTCGCCCACCGCGGCGACCTCCAGCGCGCCCTCCTGGACGCGGCCCAGGACCCCGCCCTTCCGGGCAGGCCCGTCCGCGTCCTCACCGGCCGGCGCGTCGCCGGGGTGGACGCCGCGACCGGCCGGGTCGGCACCGCGGACGGCACGGTCTTCACGCCCGACTTCACCATCGGCGCCGACGGCATCCGCTCCGTCGTCCGGCGTGAGCTGTTCGGCGCGGAGGACCCGGCCTACACCGGGCACAGCGGGTTCCGCACCCAGGTGCCCGCCGAGCGGCTGCTGGCCGACCGGGCGCTCGCCGAGTTCGTCGAGCGCAACGGGTTCGAGTCGTGGCTCGGCCCCGGCGCGCACGTGGTGCACTGCCCGTTCCGGCGCGGCAAGGTCATCAACGTCACCTGCTGCATCGAGGCCCCGGCGCTGTCCACCGGCGCCACGTCCGGCCCGGTCGGCGTGGCCGAGACCCTCGCCCACCTGGAGGGCTGGCACGAGCCGCTGCGCCGCCTCATCACCGAGGGCAACGGCGTGATCCGGTACGACATCTACGTTCAGCCCGCGCTGGAGAGCTGGACCGCGGGACGCGTCGCGCTCCTCGGCGACGGCTGCCACCCGATGCTGCCCTACCTGGGCCAGGGCGCGGCGCAGGCGATCGAGGACGGCCAGGCGCTCGGCGCCGCGTTCGCCGCGCTGGACGACCCGGCCGAGGCGTTCGCCGCGTTCGAGGCGCTGCGCCTGGAGCGCGCCAACCGGGCGCAGTCGCTGTCCGCGGCCAACGCGACGACCTTCCACCTGCCCGACGGCGAGGCGCAGCGCGCCCGCGACAAGGCGGTGGCCGAAGGCGCGATCGACTCCAGCGTCCAGGACTGGCTCTGGCGCTACCAGGACCCCGAAGGCGCCCTGCGCCGCTCCGCCTGAGCGCGCCCTCCCGAAACCCGAGAAGAAGGAACAGATGGACATCAAGCAGGCGTTCGACTTCACCGGCACCAAGGTCGTGCTGCTCGGCACCGGCATCGGGATCAACGGCCCCGAGGACCTCGTCACCGCCTCGGCCGTCGCGTTCGCCCAGTGCGGCGCGGAGGTCGCCATCGCGCAGGCCACCAAGGAGTCGGCCGAGGCCGCCGAGGCGGCCGTCCGCGCGGCGGGCGGCGACCCGATCGTCTTCACGCACGACCCGCGCGACCCGCACGACGTCGAGCGGATCGCGGCCGAGCTGCCCTGGGAGTCCGTGAACACCCTGGTCACCCACCACTTCGCCAACGACTTCGGCAGGTTCCCCGACGTCTCCATCGAGCAGTTCGACGAGACGGTCCGGATCAACCTCACGGGCGTCTACGCGGCCTCCCGCGCCTTCCTGCCGCACCTGCGCCGCGCCGAGAACGCCTCGATGGTCCACGCCGGCTCGATCGACGGCACCTTCGGCAACCCGAACGTGGTCAGCTACTCCGCCTCCAAGGGCGGCGTGCACGTCCTGGTGCACATGCTCGCGGCCCAGCTCGCGGGCGAAGGCATCCGGGTCAACGGGGTGTCACGGGCGGGCTCGTCGGCTATGCCGCTGAACCCGTCGGTGGTGGCGGAACTCGGCCGGGCGACCCCGCTGCGGCCGGTCGCCGAGCCGGAGGAGTACGCCTCGGCGGTGCTCTACCTGGCCTCGCCGGCGGCGAGCTACGTCAGCGGCGTGCTGCTGCCCGTCGACGGCGGCCGGACCGCGCCGACGCCCGGCTGCTCGCCCGGTTACACCGGCTACCCGCACTAGCGGCGCGCGCCGCGTCGCGCGGCGGGCCGGGGCAAGGGACGCGCGGGGAGGGTCCGCGCGGCCATGAGACTGACTTGAGAGGTTTGAGGGTTGTTGCGCATCGCCAACGTGGACGGCAGGGCGACCGTCGTCGGGGAGGACCTCCGGGTCCACGACGTCGCGGAGTGGTCGGACGGCAGGTTCGGTCCCGACCCGAGATCGCTCCTGGAGGACTGGACCGCGTTCCGCGCCTGGGCCGAGGGCAGAGCACTGCGCGGAGGCCGGGAGTTGGACCGTTCCCTGCTCCGCCCGCCGCTGACCGACCCCCGGCAGGTCTTCGCGGTCGGCATGAACTACGTCGACCACGCCGCGGAGATCGGGGCGCCGCTGCCGGAGGCCCCGAGCGTCTTCACCAAGTACCGGTCGTGCCTCACCGGCGCGTTCGGCGCGATCGAGCTGGTGGACGGGCCGTGCGACTGGGAGGTCGAGGTCGTCGTCGTCATCGGCCGCGCCGCCCACCGCGTGTCGGCCGAGCGCGGCTGGGACCACGTCGCGGGCCTGACCATCGGCCAGGACATCTCGCAGCGCAGGATGCAGACGGCGGGCGCGTCGCCCCAGTTCAGCCTCGCGAAGTCCTTCCCGACCTTCGGCCCGCTCGGCCCGTGGCTGATCACGCCCGACGCGCTGCCCGACCCCGACCGGCTCGCGCTGGGCTGCTCGGTCAACGGCGACGTCGTGCAGCAGGGCAGCACCGCCGACCTGGTGTTCCCGGTGCCGGAGCTGGTCGCCCGGCTCTCCCAGACGGTGCCGCTGCTGCCCGGCGACCTCATCTTCACCGGCACCCCTTCGGGCGTGGGCGCGGCGCGCTCGCCGCAGCGTTTCCTCGCGCCCGGCGACGTGGTGGAATCCTGGGTGGACGGCATCGGAAGGATGCGCAACGAGTGCGTCGCCGCACCCGAGGCGCCGCGTGAGAAGGCCGAGGCGGGATCATGGATCTGACCGAGGAGTCCGCGACCGCGGCCGTCGCCGCGAGCTTCGCCGAGACGCCCGATCCGCGGCTCAGGGAGCTGCTGGAGGGCCTGGTCGGGCATCTGCACGCCTACGTCCGCGAGCACCGCGTGACGGTCCCCGAGTGGGAGCGCGCGATCGGCTTCCTCACCGAGGTCGGTCAGAAGTGCGACGACAAGCGGCAGGAGTTCATCCTGCTCTCCGACGTCCTGGGCGTCTCGATGCTGGTGGAGACCCTGAACGGCCAGGAGACGGGCACCGAGAGCACCGTGCTCGGGCCCTTCCACGTCGTCGAGTCACCGCCCCGGGAGGAGGGCGAGTCCGTCGACCTGCTCGGGCGGGGCACCCCGTGCGTGGTGTCCCTGCGGGTCGTCTCCGCCGACGGGAGGCCGCTGCCCGGCGCGTCGGTCGACGTCTGGCAGTGCGACGAGGACGGCTTCTACGACGTCCAGCAGCCCGACGTGCAGCCGCTCGGCAACGGGCGCGGCCTCTTCCGCACCGGGGAGGACGGGCGGCTGTGGTTCCGCACGGTCGTGCCGAGCCACTACCCGATCCCCACCGACGGGCCGGTCGGCGGGCTGCTCAAGGCGACGCGGCGGCACCCGTACCGGCCCGCCCACGTCCACCTGATCGTGGCCGCCGAAGGCCACAAGGCGCTCACCACCCACCTTTTCGTGGCGGACAGCCCCTACATCGAGTCCGACGCGGTCTTCGCGGTGAAGCAGAGCCTCGTCGTCGACTTCGCGGAGGTGGCCGACGAGAGGGAGGCCGCGCGGTACGGCTTGGCCGTCCCCTTCCGCGAGGCCGTCTACGAGGTCGTCGTGGAACCGGAGGCCGCCGATGCGGGATGAGTTCGTCTACGAGGCGCAGCCGATGCGCGTCGTCTTCGGCGCCGGGCGGCTGCCCGCCGTCGCGGACGAGGCGCGACGGCTCGGGCTCTCCCGCGCCCTCGTGGTGTCCACGCCGGGACACGAGAAGCTCGCCCTGCGCGTCGCGGACCTGCTCGGTGAGCGCGCCGCCGGGGTGTTCGCCGGAGCCCGGATGCACGTCCCCACGCCGATCGTCGCCGCAGCCCGCGAGGCGGCGGCCCGGCTCGGCGCGGACGGCTGCGTCGCGGTCGGCGGCGGCTCGGCCATCGGCCTCGCCAAGGCCCTCGCCCTGCGCGACGGCCTCCCCGTCATCGCCGTCCCCACCACCTACGCGGGCTCGGAGATGACCCCCGTCTGGGGCCTCACCGAGGACGGCGTCAAGCGCACCGGCCGCGATCCCGCGGTCCTCCCCCGCGCGGTCGTCTACGACCCCGACCTCACCCTGACCCTTCCGCCCGCCCTCTCGGTCACCAGCGGCTTCAACGCCCTGGCCCACGCCGCGGAGGCCCTCTACGCCCCCGATCTCTCCCCCATCGTCGCCCTCATGGCCGAAGCCGGGGCCCGCGCCCTGATCGAGTCGCTCCCCCGGCTCGTCGAGGCCCCGGCCGACCCGCCCGCCCGCTCCCGCGCCCTCTACGGCGCCTGGCTGTGCGGGGCGGTCCTGGGCGCCACGACCATGTCCCTCCACCACAAGCTCTGCCATGTCCTGGGCGGCACCTTCGACCTCCCTCACGCGGAGGTCCACACCGTCGTCCTCCCCCACGTCCTCGCCTACAACGCGGCGGCCGCCCCGGATGCGACCGCCGCCCTGTCCCGAGTCCTGGGCTCCCCCGACCCGGCCACCGCACTCTGGGATCTGGCGCGCGCCCTCGGTGCCCCCACCTCCCTGGCCTCCCTCGGCCTCCGAGAGTCCGCGATCCCGGAGATCGTGTCCCAAGTCCTGGCCACCCCCTACGCCAACCCCCGCCCCCCGACCGCCCCCGACCTCACCGACCTCCTCACCCACGCCCACCAGGGCACCGCCCCCGCTCCCTGAGCCTCCCCGCGCGCCCACCCGGGTGCGCGGGGCTTGCCGGTTCCGGTGGGGTGGTGTCATGATCGGAAGATGACCTCTCTTGGAAAGGGCGTCCTGCGCCCCTGCCGGTAGTGCCCGGCGAGTGGGAGCTGGACCGTGGTTCCGTCGACGAGCGGAACACGATCCTGGCCCACGCTCTTGCCCTGTACGCGCTTCACGGTCCCGGGCCCTGGCCGCAGGGTGGCGCACCGCTTCCCGATGAACCGGCCCACGACGACGGATCCCTCATGTCGAGCCTGGTGCGCGACGGCGTCCAGGTGCATCACTTCGGCATCGAGCCGCGACCCGCGGTGGCCGCCGAGGTGGCCGATCTCCTCGAAGAGATCGTGGACGCCGCACGGGCGTCTCCGGACCGGCTGGAAGAGGTGCTCGCGGGGAAGTCCGCGGTCGATCTCGCGGACGATCTCGTCGCGGAGCTGCGCCGAAGGGTGCTGCCCCGGGACCGGTTGCACGCGGTGGCCCGGCATCTCGTCGAGTACGGCACCGCCCGCGACGCCGTCAAGCTGGGCCTGGTGATGCTCGGCGAGTGCGGCGGCGAGGACGACCGCGATCTGCTGCTCCTGCTCGGAACCCTCGAAGAGTTCACCCTGTACGCGGTGGTGGCCCTGGTGAAGACGCAGCCCGACCGGCACCGCGTCGCCTACACGCTGGCCCGGCGGGTCACTGGCTGGGGACGGATCCACGCGGTGCGGCGCCTCGAGGGCGGTACCGATCCGGACATCAAAGGGTGGCTGCTCCGCGAGGGGTTCCGCAACGAGATCATGGACGAGTACCTCGTTCATCTCGCCGCGACGACCGGGGACCTCCACGGCGCCCTCCTCGAACCCGAGGTGGACGCGGCGCTCCTGGACGGCGCGGGCGACATCCTCTCGGCGCTCGCCCTCGGCGGCCCTGCCGAGGACCTGACCGACTACGCCGAGGCGGTGCCCGTCCTGCACCGCTACGCCGAACTCGTCGGGAGGACGGAGCCGACGCTTCGCGCGCTCGACGCCCTGCTCGTCATCAGAGGGTGGGCGTCGAATCCCGACCTGGACCTCACCTGGCCGGAGGGGGAGCCCGCGCGCCTGATCGACCGGTACGAGGCGCTGCTGGCCAGGCCGGGCTGGCTGGAGCCGGTGCTCGCGGGCCTCGACGGCCCGTCCGGCTTCCACGTCGCCCTCGCGTGCGCCCTCCGGCTGGACCTGCCGGTCCTCCCGCAGACGCTCCGCCACCTGGCACGGGAACCGTTCGACGCCTATGCCTGGCACTGCGCGGTCGACCTCGCCGACGAGGACGGCCTCGCCTCGGTGATCACGCTGGCCCAGCGCCTGCTCCCCGTCGAACAGCTCGCCGGGGGTCCCGCCGGCGACCTCGGCCTCGGTCCCGAGCACGCGCCGGACAGAGCGCTGGAGTCCGTCATCACCGAGCTTGCCGACCACCCCTGGGCCGGCCTCGAACTGTTCCGGGTCGCCTTGCGCAACCGGGTGGTCCGGGTCCGGTACAGCGCCTTCCGCACGCTGACGACCTGGCCGTCGGAGGGCCGCCCGAGCGACCTCCGCGACTGGATCGCCGCCGCGGCGTCGGCCGAGCCCGACCCCGACCTCCGGCAGCGCATGCGGGAGTTCCTGGCCACTCCCGAGCCCCCGTAAGCCCACCCGGCGAAGGGACCGCGACCTCGCGGCCCCTTCCCCGAACAGGGCCTGGGCGTCGGCGCCCGCCGCGCTCGCGGGTTCGAGGACGAACCAGTGCGACGGGCGGGCCGGGCCCCGCCCGGGCCCCGCGTCCAGGCGGAGCCGAGCCTGCCATCGTCATCAGTGGATCGAGTGGTCCTGGTAAGGGCGACGGCATCGGGCTGGGGATCGCCGGGAGGCTCGCGGCGGCCGGGGCCGAGGTGGTGCTGCCCGCGCGGTGCGCTGGGGTTTCTTCCACTCCGGGCGCTTCTCGCAGCAGTACCGCGAACGTTTCGGCGAGCTGCCGTCAGCGACGCTGCGCCACTGGCTCCGCCCGGCCCCGGACGTCGCCGGCGCCCTCCAGTACGGTGGTCCGGTGACCCTCAGCCTGCCCCCCGGTGAGTTCGACGCCTACCTCTTCGACTGCGACGGGACCATCGCGGACTCCATGCCGCTGCACTTCCTCGCCTGGCAGGAGACGCTCGCGGAGTGGGGCTGCGAGCTCTCCGAGGAACTGTTCTACGCCTGGGGCGGCCGGACGGTGCCCGACGTCATCTCCGACCTCAACACCGCCCGGGGACTCGCCATGCCGGTCGCGGCCGTCGCCGCCCGCCATATGGAGCTCTACGAGAAGATGCTCCCGAGACTGGCCGCGGTGCCCGACGTGCTCGAGCACATCGAGACCGCGCACGGCCGCATCCCCTTCGCCGTCGTGTCCGGCAGCACCCGGGCCTCGGTGACGGCCTCCCTGACCGCCCTCGGGCTCCTCGACAGATTCGACACGATGGTCTGCGCCGGCGACTACGCGCGCCCCAAGCCCGCCCCGGACCCCTTCCTCCTGGCCGCCGAGCGACTGAACGTCGACCCGGCCCGCTGCCTCGTCTTCGAGGACGCCGACAACGGCATCCGATCCGCCCAGGCCGCGGGCATGGCCTGGGTCCACGTCCCCGCCCCCGGACGACGCTGACCCACCGCAGCGGACCGAACCGGCTCGCCTCCGATCTTCCAGGAGCCGGTCGGGCCTTTCGCTGAGCCCTGTCAGCGGTCGCGGTTCTCTTCGGCGCTCCCGGTGAGTTCGTCGAGGAGGTCGGGGCCCAGGGCGCTCGCCAAGGTGCGGAGGCACATTCGGTGGAGTTCCGGGCGGGTGATGGATCGGGTGTGGACCCATTCGGTGCAAGCGCCCCGGACGAACATGAGCCAGCCGTGGAGGGCGGTGGAGGCCAGGGCCCGAGCGTGGCCCTCCAGGGCGGTGGCGTCGATCATGCGGCGGCGGAGGGTGGCCAGTTCGGTGGAGATGATGCCTTGGATGAGGGGGTCGCCGGAGAGGGGGCCTCGGTTGACGGCCAGGGCGGCGTGGGTGTTGTCGACGAAGTAGTCGATGTGGGCGTCCAGCCCCGCGGCCACCTGGTCGGCCAGGGGCAGGCCGGGGTCGGGGGTCGCGGCGGACAGGAGGGCGTCGCTGTCGCGTTGGAAGATCGCGGCGAAGAAGTCGCGCTTCGTAGGGAAATAGCGGTACAGGAGGGCGCGGGAGACCTGGGCCTGTTCGGCGACGCGCTCGATGAGGACCTCGTCGTAGGGCTGCGCGGCGAACATCGCGGCGCCGATGTCGAGGAGCTGGGCGCGCCGCTCCTCGGGAGCCATCCGTCGTCGTGTGCCCATGGGCCCGAGCTTAGTTGACGCGTGTCCACTAGGCGGCCTAGCTTAGTGCACACATGTTGAATAAGGAGGAGGTCCCATGGCCGCCGCACAGCCCAGGACGGTTCCGCGCTCTGTCAACGTCATCGTCCGGGCGGTGCTGCGCTCGCCGGCGCACCGCCTGATGAGCCGCAACACGATGCTGCTCTCCTTCAGCGGCCGCAGAACGGGCACCGCCTATACGCTGCCGGTGAGCTACTGCCGCGACGGCGAGAACCTCACCTGCTTCACCGACGGCACCTGGTGGAAGAACCTCCGCGACCCCGCCCCGGTGCGCATGGTCGTCGCGGGCCGCCGCCTCACCGGGGTCGGCGAGGTCGTCACCCAGGATCACCAGAGCGCAGTCGACGCCCTGCGCACGTTCCTCCACCGAACGCCCCGCGACGCGAAGTACCACGGGGTCCGCACCGGCGCCGACGGCGAATACCTCCGCGCCGACCTCGAGCGCGCCGCCCGCGCGGCCACCATGGTCCGCATCCGCCCGGCCCCCTGAACAAGGGGGGCGGCCCGTCCCGGGGTCGAAGGTCCCGGGACGGGCCGTGGGACGGGGTCAGCTCGCCATGGTGGCGAAGGCGCCGGTCTCGTAGGAGCCGCCCGGCTTGTGCACGATGACGTTCCTGCGGGTGGCGGCGTTGGCCGAGGGGAGGGAGGAATGATCATTGTGCGTGCGGCGCGGGTATGCCGGTGTCTGTGCGGACTCGTGACGGGGGAGGTTCCGTGGTCGTGCGGCGCGGGCTTCGGGTGCCGGGGGCGGTGGTGCTCGTGCTGGGGCTCGCCGGGGCGCCGGGCGCGGCGGCCAGGGCGGAGGGCGGCGTCTGGCTGTCGGTCGAAGACGGCGACGTCCTGGACGGCGGGGTCGAGCTCTTGGCCGCCGACCGGGCAGGGGGCGGGCAGGCGGTCTCGCTCCGCGTCGACGGCGAAGACGTCCCGGTCACCACGGTCGTCCCGCAGATCGCGGTGAGCTTCCAGGCGGACGGCTTCGACGCCGGCGACGGCCACCGGAACAGCCTGTGGGTCAACGGGGTCAAGGCCGTGGAGCCGAAGGTGAGCGCGCACGGGTACGCGAAGGTGACGGTGCCGGTCCCGGCGACCGCGTTCCGGGCGGGGGCCAACACCGTCCGGCTGAGCACGGGCAGCACCGAGGCGACCGACGACCCGGACGGCGGCAACGACGACTTCACCGTCCAGGACCTCAAGGTGACGTTCCCCGACGGGACCACCGCCAAGGACCCGGCCGACCGGCCCTTCACCCGGTTCCCGATCGGCGACGTCGCCGGTAGACCCCGTCACCACGACTGGCACATCGACGTCCCGGCCGTCCAGGTGCGCGGTCTCCAGTCCCACGGGTGGGACACCGCGGGACTCGCCGAGCGCCCCTACGAGATCGTCGCGACCTCGGCCGACGGCGCGCGCGTCGCCCGCGCCCGCGTCGCCGTCGACCACTCGGGCCCGGTGTCCCTCGATCTGTCCGACGGCGACACCGTCTCCGGCGACCGCGAGCTCGTCGCGGGAGGCGCGGGAGAGGTGCAGATCAGCGTCGACGGCCGCCCGCTGGAGACCACACGACGGGACTCCGCCGATCCCGCCTTCGTCTTCGACGCCCACGGCCTGGAGACGGGCCGCCACCGCGACAGCGTCTGGCTCAACAGCGAACTCCTCGCCGAGCCGGAGCCCGGCACGGTCACCGACTACGCGCGAGTCCGGATCCCCGTTCCGCTCGCGAAGCTCAAGCCGGGCCGCAACGTCCTGCGGATCCGCACCGGCACCGCCACGGCCACCGCGGACGGGGCGGGTGA
Organism: Actinocorallia herbida; assembly: GCF_003751225.1. Taxonomy (NCBI): domain Bacteria; kingdom Bacillati; phylum Actinomycetota; class Actinomycetes; order Streptosporangiales; family Thermomonosporaceae; genus Actinocorallia; species Actinocorallia herbida. Next base: position 3,958,071 of record NZ_RJKE01000001.1, on the reverse strand, counting down.
CAACGATGATTTCATCGTGCGCGACGCCCGCCTGGAGTTCGGCGCCGGCCGCACGCTCCGCGATCCCGCCTTCGACCCCGCGACGGGACTGGCGATCGGCGACGACGGCCCGGTCAAGACCTACCACCGGGACTGGACGTTCACCGTCCCCGACGACCTGCGCACCGAGCACGCGGCGCGCTGGGACAGCACCGCGGTCGCCGACGGCCCGCACACCGTCGCGGCGTCCCGGCCGGGAGGCGCCCGCGAGGCGGCCGCCCGGGTGGTGGTCGACAACACCGGGCCCGCCGTCACCGTCCGCAGCCCCGAGGCGGGCGAGCGGTACCGGACGCCGTTCACCGTCGACGCCGCCGTGACCGACCCGCACCGCGTGGTGTCCGTCGCCAGGACCCTGGACGGCAGGACCGTCCACGACGGCGCCGCGTTCACCGCCGACGACCTCGAAGACGGCGCGCACACTCTGGCCGTGGCCGCGACCGACGCACTCGGCAACACCACCGAGCGGACGGTGCGGTTCAGCACCCTCGGGAACTTCCCCGACACCCCGAGTGACCCGTTCCCGGCCGACCGGACCACCGAGGTCTCCCCGACCCGCGCCACGCTCGGCGTCACCGTCGCCGACCCGGCGGGCGACCCGGTCGACGTCGCCCTCAAGTGGGCCTACCTCGGCGACTTCACCGACCGCGCGGCCGCCGCGACCGAGGGTGTCTCCACCTCCCCCACACCGGCGCGCGTGGCGGGCGAGGCCATCGAGACCGCCGCCCTGGCCGCCGACGACGGCAGGACCGCCACCGTCGAAAGCGACCGCGCCTACCCGTTCCAGCAGTTCGATCTGGCGGTCCCCCGCGACCTCGCCGCGCCGCGCCACACCGTCACCTGGCACGGCACGGTCCCGGCCGGGCAGCGCGCCGTCCTGTCGGTGTGGAACCACGCCACCCGCTCCTGGCAGCCGCTCGCCGACGGGCAGGGCGGCGCCGACCTGGCGCTGAGCGGCGAGGCCGAGGTGGCCGACACCGTGCGCCGGGGCAGGGCGAGGTTCATGGTCCAGAACGTCCCGGCCTCGGTGATCTCCGACCGGGACGCGGTCTTCGCCTGGATCACCGACACCCAGCACTACTCGGAACGGGAACCCGACACGTTCCAGAAGATGGTGGACTGGGCGATCGAGAACCGGCATGGCGGGAACATCGGCTACGGCGTGCACACCGGCGACATCGTCAACGACGCCGACGCCGCCGAGCACTGGGCCCGCGCCTCCCAGATCATGAGGACGTGGGACGAGGCAGACCTGCCCTACGGCATCGTCCCGGGCAACCACGACCTGAGCGACGGCCGCTACGACGCCTACCGCGCGCTGTTCGGCGCGGACCGGTACGCGGGCAGGCCCTGGTACGGCGGCACGGCAGACGACAACGTCCAGCACTACGACCTGGTGTCCACCCCCCGCGCCGATTACCTGATCGTCTACCTGGACTGGAGCCTGGACGACGCCGAGATCGCCTGGGCCGACCGGATCATCAAGGCGCACCCCGGTCACAACGTCGTGATCGCCACCCACATCTACCTCAACACCGTCGGCGCCTACTCCGGACCGGGCAGGCGGATCTTCAACCGGCTCGTGCGGCCCAACGAGAACGTCGCCCTCGTGCTGTCCGGCCACTTCACCGGCGCGGCGCGCAACGTCCGACGCCTCGGCGACCGGACCGTCGTGGAGGTGATGGCCGACTACCAGGAGGTGCCGACGTCAGGCGGCGGCTGGATGCGCACCCTGGCCTTCGACACCGAACACCAGAAGCTCACCAACCAGACCTTCTCCGTCCTGACGGGCGGAGACCACCACTGGCAGGAGGACCTGGAGAACTTCACCGAGGACATCACCCTCCGCCCGCCGAAACGCGCCGTGACCACCGACCACCTCGCCCTCACCGCCAAGACGACCCGGACCCTCGCGGCACTCGCCGACGTCCCCTCCGGCACCCGGTTCACCGCCCCGACGGGCCTTCTCCGCCCCGCCACCCGCCACACCTGGTACGCGGAGGCCACCGACGCCGACGGACACCGCACCACCTCCCCGGTCTGGTCCTTCACCACCGGCGCCCTCCGGCCGGCCTGGGCTCCATCGGCCAAGGGCCAGGGCCGCCAGGGAATAGGCGGTGCACGGCCCGGAGGCGGGGACCGGTAGCGCCGGTCGGTCTTGCCTCGCGCTGATCGCCGGAAGGGCCATGGGCGGATAGGGTGCGGCGGAAAGGATGCGCATGGATCTGTGGATTGACGCCGAGGCCGACGAGGCTCCCCGTATCCCGCTGAGCCGGCGGCGGGTGCTGCGGGCGGCGGTGGCGATCGCCGACCGGGACGGGCTCGACGCGCTCACGATGCGCCGGGTGGCGCAGGAGCTCGGCGTCGAGGCGATGTCGCTGTACCACCATGTCGCCAACAAGGAAGCCGTCCTCGACGGGGTCGTCGAGGTGATCCTCGGCGAGATCTTCCAGGCGGTGGAGCAGGCCGGGTCGCCCGCGCCGGGGGATGACTGGCGGGGGGCGCTGCGCACGCGGATCCTCACCGCGCGGGAGGTCTTCCTGCGCCATCGGTGGGCTCCCCAGGTGCTCACCTCGCGCACCACGACGAGCACGGCGGTCGTCGCCTACTACGACGGCGTGGTCGGGATCCTGCGGGCGGGCGGGTTCTCCTTCGATCTGGCCCACCGGGCGCTGCACGTGCTGGGCAGCCGCGCCCTCGGGTTCGCCCAGGAGCTGTTCGATCCGGGCGCGGCCGCGACGGAGGACTCCGCCGCGATGGCCGAGCAGATGGCCGAGCACTTCCCGAACCTCGCCGGGATGCTCGCCGCCCACGACGACCCGGACGGCACCCTGGGCTTCTGCGATGACCGATTCGAGTTCGAGTTCGCGCTCGACCTGATCCTCGACGGGCTCGATCGCCGCCGCACCGGTTCCTGACCCCGTCTGACGCGTCCCGCTTTCTGTCCCGATCACGCCATCTTCCCGGCACGCCCTTGACGGACTTACGAGATAAGGCAAACATACGACGTATGGCAGCCTTATCTCGTATGGCTGTCCTTTCGCCCCGACGGAAGGAAGACCCATGAAGGCCTGGACCTGGGACCGCTACGGCCCGCCCGACGTGCTGACCCTCCAAGACCTCCCCGAACCCGCGCTCGCCCCGGACAAGGTGCTCGTCCGGGTGCGGGCGGCGTCGGTCAACCCCTACGACTGGCGGCACCTGCGCGCCGCCCCGTTCCTCGTGCGGCTCAGCGTCGGCCTGCGGCGGCCGCGACCCGGTCTGATCCTCGGCGCCGACGTCGCGGGCGTCGTCGAGCGGGTAGGCGAGGAGGTGACCGGGCTCCGCCCCGGCGACGAGGTCTTCGGCGAGGTCCCGCTCGGCGCGTTCGCCGAGTCCGTCGCGGCCTCCCCCGCGACCCTCGCGGTCAAGCCCGCCGACCTGTCCTTCGAGCAGGCGGCCGCGGTGTCCATGGCCGCGCACACCGCGCTCCAGGGCCTGCGCGACGTGGGCGGGATCGAGGACGGGCAGCGCGTCCTCGTCATCGGCGCCTCCGGCGGCATCGGCACGTTCGCCGTCCAGCTCGCCAAGGCGTTCGGCGCGGACGTCACCGGCGTGTGCGGCCCCCGCGGCCTCGACCTGGTCCGCTCCCTCGGCGCCGACGCCGTCGACTACACCTCCACGGACTTCACCGAGCGCACGGAACGCTACGACCTCGTCCTCGACATCGCGGGCGGCCGCTCCCTGCGCGCCCTCCGGCGCCTCCTGCTCCCGCGCGGCACCCTGGTCCTCGTCGGCGGCATCACCTCCCGGGGCGGCCTCCTCGGCCCCGCCGCGCAGCAGGTCCGCGGGTTCCTGCTGTCCCCCTTCGTCCGCGAACGCGTCGCGGCGGTCCAATGGAAGCCCAACACCGCGGACCTCCGCCTCCTGGCGACCCTCATCGAGGAGCGCCGACTCGCCCCGGTCCTGGACCGCACCTACCCCTTCGCCGCCCTCCCCGAGGCCCTCCGCCACCTCGAGCAGGGCCACCCCGTGGGCAAGATCGTGCTCACCCTCTGACCCGCCTGCCGGCCCGCCCTCGCCGAGGGAACGTTCGGGGAACGCGGCCTGCCTAACGTCCTCGGTGACGGACGGCAGGGCCCGGTAGCTCGAGGTCCCGCCCGTCCGGGTCTCGTTCCCCCGACCCGCAAAGGCGGCGCACCATGAGCATGACCCTTTCCTCCCCCTCCGTCGGCACCGTCCGGCGCGCCGAGCGTGCCGGGCTCGCCGACCCGGCCTCGCGAACACTCGAAGGCCCCGGCTCGATGAGCGTGTCCTGCCTCCTCATGCAGGACACCGTCGCCGCGGACCTCGTCTCGGTCGGCGCGGGCAAGGGCAAGGTCGCCCTGTTCGCCAACCCCTACCAGGACGGCAAGGAGGAGGCCCTCGTCGTCGACGAGAACGGCGGCCTCACCTACCTCCGGCGCGACGATCCCGACGACATCGCCGAGAACGGGACGGCCACCGGCTGGCGGCAGTCCCCCGGTCCTCGGACCCGGCACGACCACGCCCGCCACCGAGGTCGTCATCGTCGTCCACCCCCGGGACCGCACCCTGTGGGCCATCTACGCGGGCGGCCCTTCGACCCTGCCCAAGGCCCTGCGCCTGGTCCCCACCACGACCCGGAACGGCATGGTGACGGGCTGGGCCTGGCAGGCCGACGCGGCGGCCATCGACTTCGGCGGCGGCTCCGGGGTCGCCGGCGTCGGCCACCTGCACGTGTACTACGACGGCCGCACTCCGGTCGTCACCGGCGCCGACCCCGCCACGGGCGCGCTGGTGACCATCCGCGTCGAGAACGGCGGCGGTCGGCGCTTCGCCGCGCTCAACAACGGCGCCTCCGTCACCAAGGCCGGACGGCTCGACGAACTCGCGGGCGGCCACACCCCGACCACCATGACCCCCGCGGCCCCGATGAGCGGCTGGATCGCCTACGCCCGCGTCGGAGCCAAGCTCACCCGCTACAACAGCGTGTCCCCGGCGGCGGCCGCGCCCAAGCCGATCGCGAGCACGGCCACCGACCTCGTGGGCGTCTACCGGGCCTACGGCAGCATGGACCTGGGCTGCCTCTACCTGGACGCCTCGGGCAACCTCGTCACCTGGCACGAGGACGGCACCCAGAACGGCAGGTACACCTACACCGCGGGCCTCGGCCTGTACTCGGCCGAGGCGTGGCTCGACGGCGACGGCATGGTCCACGTCTTCGGCCTGACCGCCGGATCCGGCGGCGTCCCGGCCAACACCCTCAAGGTGCTCCACCAGGTCGCGTGGAGCTCCACCGGCGCGCCCGTCTGGTCGCTCGCCGTCGCCCGGGACACGAAGGGCACGGTCCTCGGCACGCCGGTGCCCGCCTGCGTCGCGCTCGTGCCCAAGGTCGCCCGCTTCGCGCTCGACGCCTTCCCCGACGCCTCGCCCAGCCAGTTCGTCATGCGCGAAGGGGTCAAGGCCGCCTCCGACCAGTTCGCCCTGCACACCCAGGACGCCGCCGCGCGCTGGACCCGCGACAAGGTCCGCCTCCCCACCGGCGGCGCCCCGCACCTGGTCGGCCACTACGTCAGCTCCGTCACCGTGCTCGACGGGCGCGGCACCCCGATGCCGGGGCTGCCCGTGGCGGTCTCCGCCGACACCCTCGTCGAGATCAAGGTCGACGGCGCCTCCTACCTCGTCGGCCCCGGCCACGGCGCCGCGCTCGCCACCGACCTCCAGGGCAAGCTCACCATCGCGACCACCGCGGACAGCCTCCTGCCCGCGACCCTGCACGTGGACACCGTCGGCCCGGAGAGCGGCGCGGTCATCCAGCCCGCCGCCGCCGTCCACGACTACCTCGCCGGGACCGGCACACTCCCCTCGCAGAGCGGCGTGTTCAGTGAGGAGGCGTTCGCCTCCGCCAAGGTCGACGGGGTCCCGATCATCGACCCGGCCAGGCACGGCGCACCCGCGATCAAGGACGCCTACACCGGCATCGGCCAGGTCTTCCAGCAGGCGTCGGGCACCGGCCTCGTCTCGCGGCGCTTCCAGGGCGCCGGAGCCGCGCCGGCGATCCACGGGTTCGCCGTCGGCTCGGCCCCCGTCGTGCGCGGCACCGCGGGAGCCGGCCGGGTCACCTACACCGAGTTCGCCACACCCGCGGAGGTCGCGGCCCACCTGGACGCCATCCGCGCGCTCCCGCAGTACGGCGGCGTCTGGGACGACTTCCTCGACTGGGCGGGCGACGTCTGGGAGGGCGTCAAGAACGGCGCGATCGCGGTCTACCACGTCGCCGTCCACGCCGTGACCTCGGTGTTCGTCTACATCGGCGACAAGATCGTGGAGCTCGTCGGGTTCGTCCTCGACACCGTCGACGCCACGGTCCGCGCCGTCGAGGCGGTCGTCCGCGAGGTCGTCGAGACCATCACCGCGGTCGTCGACTGGCTGAAGTCCCTGTTCGACTTCAAGGACATCTGGGACACCAAGACCGCCCTCGAATCCGGGATGCGGACCCTGACGTCCTATGCGTCCTCCACCATCGAGTACTACGGCGGCCGGGCGTCCGGGTGGTTCGCGGCCCAGGAGCAGAAGGTCACCGACACCCTCGTGGCGCTCAAGGAGGAGTACGCGGGACGGCCGCTCGGCGACGCGGCCAACCAGCCGCCCACCGTCACCGACCCCTCCGGGCACGGGCTCGCCGACGGCCAGATCAAGGACAACCCCCAGTCGACGTGGATGCTCACCCAGGTCATGGGGCCCAAGACCGTCGCCGCCACCCGGGCCGCGACCTCGAAGGCGCTCGCCTCCGGCCCGATCACCGACGCCTTCGGCGTGTTCCTCGTCGACCTCGCGCAGACCGACCTGTCGGACACCGCGGACCGGGTGCTCGCCGACCTGGAGGCGATCGTCGCGGGCGTCACCGACCCCGCCGACCCCGACGCGGGCGCCAAGGCGTCGGTGGTCGCGGTGATCGACATCCTCGAACAGCTCAGCCTCGGCGCTCTGCGGGCGGCCGACCACGTCGTCGCGGCGGTCGTGCGGCTCGCGACCACCATCTGCGCGCACCTCCAGAAGGCGCTCGACGAACCGTTCGACCTCGGCGGGCCCGTCAACACCCTCTACCGGTGGATCCAGGAGCAGGCCGGGGTCACCGACGTGAAGGACCTGTCCCTCGGCGGGCTGATCTTCCTCATCGCGGGATTCTTCACGACCACGTCGTACAAGCTCGTCATGGGCGTCGACGAGGCCCCCTTCCCCGGCGGCCTCTTCCCGCCGATCGCCCCGCCGCCGTGGCTTTCCGTCCCGGACGACACCGTCGGGATGCCCCCTGCCGAGCTCAACGCCCTCTACAAGAACCTCCAGATCGTCTCCGGATTCGCCGGCGTGTTCGGCGGCGGCTTCGACGCGATGGCGGACCTGGTCCCGGTCGTCAGCTTCAACGAGACGGGCGACTGGCCCTACCAGCTCCAGCAGTTCATCGGCATGAGCTCGGCGCTCCTGTCCAGCGGCCTGTACGGCACGCTCAGCTCCCTGCCCCCGGTGGGCGGCAACGACTGGAAGGGCGCTGACGGGGCGTGGACCATCGCGTGGGTGTTCGCCGCGGTGAACACGCTGTTCTCGGTCGGCACCGTCTTCCTCGACAACGGCAGGAAGGACTGGCAGAAGGACACCCCGATCTTCCGCAACACCGGCAAGGTCGAGAAGAAGGGGGGCGAGACCGCCGTCACGGCCACCCGCGGGCCGCTCATCGTGGGCGCGCTCTCGATCGGGTTCCTCGCGGCATCGGGCGCCGCCTGCGCGAAGAGCCACACGAACCCCTACGGGACCGCGCAGATCATCCTGTCGGGCCTGCCGGGAGTCTTCGGGCTCCTGCGCTGGAACCTGCTGCCCAAGGACCCGGCGAGCCGGAACCGGGCGGGCATCGCGGCCCTGCTCGACGTCGTGGCCACCGAGAGCTCGGCGATCATGCTGCTCGCCGGGGGAATCGTGACCGGTGCCCCGTACATCGGCCCGGAGCAGCCCCTGGGGTACGGCGCCGTCGGCAGGCCCTACCGGGCCGAGATCCACGCCAGCGGCGGTACGCGGCCCTTCGACGCGCCCCTGAAGGACTGGACCGTGGCCTCCGGCACCCTGCCCACCGGACTGACCCTCGACCCGGCCACCGGCACCGTCAGCGGCACCCCGACGGCCCCCGGCACCTGGCGGTTCTCGGTCGGCTGCACCGACTCCTACGGACCGCCGCAGTACTCCAACATCGCCGGAATGACCCTCACGATCACCCCGTAGCGGGCCTCGCGCCCTCGGGCCCCTCCGACGACCCCGTCGGAGGGGCCGCACGGCTACGGCCGCGCCGACCCCTTCGCCTCCAGCACCGCCGCGCCTTCGGTGACGGGTTCGGGAAGCGGCTCCGCGCGGTCGGGGTTCCGGTCGAGTGCCGCGCCGACGAACGCGAGGGCCAGGCCCGCCAGAGCGAGGCCGGAGCCGACGAGGGCGGGCGAGGCCCAGCCCCAGCCCGCCGTGATGGCGAGGCCGCCGAGCCAGGCGCCGCCCGCGTTGGCGAGGTTGAACGCCGAGTGGTTGGAGGCCGCGGCCATGGTCGGCGCGTTCTTCGCCTTGGTCATGAGCAGCATCTGGAGCGGCGTGGTGATGAAGGAGCCCATCATGCCGATGAAGACGACCGTCACGAGGGCGGGCACCGTGCTGTGGACCGTGAAGTAGAAGACCGCGAGTCCTACCGCGAGCAGGAGGAACCCCGCGTACAGCGTCGGGCGCAGCGCCCGGTCGGTCAGCGGACCCGCCAGGAGTGTGCCGAGCGTCATGCCGACGCCGTAGAGCGCGAGGACCAGCGTGGTCGACGAGTCGGACATGCCTGTCACATTTGTGAGCATGGGCACGAGGTAGCTGTAGACGGCGAAGAACCCACCGAATCCAACGACCGCCGTGATCAGCCCGATCCCGACCTGGGTGTTGCCCATGGCCCGCAGCTCGTGCCGGACGCCCGCCTTGGGCCCGCGCGGCTGGTGCGGGATGAACAGGGCGAGCCCTGCGAGGGCCACGAGGCTGAGGACGGTGACGGCGAGGTAGGTGAACCGCCAGCCCAGCTCCTGCCCGAGCGCGGTACCCGCCGGGACGCCGATGATGTTGGCGATGGTCAGCCCGAGGAACATCATCGAGACGGCCCGCGCCGCCCGCTCCGGCGCGACGAGCCGCGCGGCGACGACCGCGCCGACCCCGAAGATCGCCCCGTGCGGGAGGCCCGCGAACACGCGCGCGGCGAAGAGCCACCCGAACGTCGGCGCGAGCGCGGACGCCGCGTTGCCGATCACGAACACCCCGCACAGCATCAGCAGCAGCCGCTTGTGCGGGATACGCGCCCCGATCCCGGTGAGCAGCGGGGCGCCGACGACGACGCCGAGCGCATAGGCCGACACGATGTTGCCCGCTTGCGGCACGGACACCCCGACCCCGTCTGCGATCTGGGGCAGCAGCCCCATCGTGACGAATTCGGTCGTGCCGATGCAGAACGCGGCGGCGGCCAGGGCGAGCAGAGCCAAGGGCATGGGGAGTTGGAACCTTCCAAAAGAGCGGTCTAGACCATGCTAAGGCCGAAATACCGCCCGAAATCTCCGCACGGGACCTCGGACGCGACCGAACCCCGTTCCGTCATCTCGGGCCGATATCGTGCGCCGGGATCGGTGGCCGGTACGGGGAGAGGCAGGGATCATGGGCCCGTCGACGGCTTCGGCCGGGCAGGGGGAGCTGCGGCGGAGTCTCGGGATCTTCGACGCGGTGGTGGTCGGGCTCGGCGCGATGCTCGGGGCCGGGATCTTCGCGGCGCTCGCGCCCGCCGCCGCGGCGGCGGGGTCCGGGCTGCTCCTGGGGCTGGGGCTCGCCGCGGTGGTGGCCTACTGCAACGCGACGTCCTCGGCGCGGCTCGCGGCCCGGTATCCGAGGTCCGGCGGCACCTATGTGTACGGGCGGGAGCGGCTCGGCGCGTTCTGGGGGCACCTGGCGGGGTGGGCGTTCGTCGTCGGGAAGACCGCCTCGTGCGCGGCGATGGCCTTGACCGTCGGGGCCTACGCGTGGCCGGACCAGGCGCACGCGGTGGCCGTCGCGGCGGTGGTCGCGCTGACCTCGGTGAACCTTCTCGGGGTGCGGAAGGCAGCCTGGCTGACCCGGGTGATCGTCGCGTTCGTGCTGGCGGTGCTGGCCGCGGTCGGCACCGTCTGCCTGACCGGTTCCGCCGCGGACGCCGCGCGCTGGGGCGTCGGCGCGGACGCCGGGGTGCTCGGGGTGCTTCAGGCGGCGGGCCTGCTGTTCTTCGCGTTCGCCGGTTATGCGCGGATCGCCACGCTGGGCGAGGAGGTCCGCGACCCCGCCCGCACGATCCCGCGCGCCGTCTCCCTCGCGCTCGGAATCACCCTCGCGATGTACGCCGTGGTGGCGCTGGCCGTCCTCGCGGTGCTGGGGCCCGAGCCGCTGGCGCGCGCGGAGGCCCCGCTCGCCGACGCGGTCCGCGCCGCCGGGGCGCCGGTCCTGGTCCCGCTGGTGCGGGTCGGGGCCGCGGTGGCCGCGCTCGGCTCACTGCTCGCGCTGATCCTCGGCGTCTCGCGCACCACCCTGGCGATGGCCCGAGACCGGAACCTGCCGCACGTGCTCGCCGCCGTGCACCCGCGCTTCGGCGTCCCGCAGCGGGCGGAGCTCGCGGTCGGCACGGTGGTCGCGGTGCTGGCGGCCACCGCCGACCTGCGCGCGGCGATCGGGTTCTCCTCGTTCGGCGTCCTGCTCTACTACGCGATCGCCAACGCCTCGGCCTGGACCCTCTCCCCCGCCGAAGGGCGGCCTGCCCGGGTCGTCCCGGTCCTGGGCCTGGCCGGGTGCCTCGTCCTCGCCTTCACGCTCCCCGTGACGTCGGTCCTGTGGGGTGCCGGGGCGGTCGCCCTTGGGGCCGCCGCCTACGGGGCCCGCAAGCTCCGCGCCTGACGGGATCGTCAGCGGCCGTCGAGGAGTTCGGTGAGGACGCGGGTGACGCCGTTGTCGGTATTGGCCGGGGCCCGGTGGCGGGCGCGGGCCAGCACCTCGGGGTGCGCGTTGGCGGTGGCGAAGGACCAGGTGGCGAGGTCGAGCATGGCGAGGTCGTTGAGGTAGTCGCCGAAGATCATGGTCTGGTCGGGGCCGATGCCCAGCTCCGCCTGGAGCTTGCGCACGGCGACGCCCTTGTCCGTCAGCGGGTCGAGGACGTCGACCCAGTGCTCGCTGGAGACGACGACCTGCTGGTCGGGGCAGGCGGCTCGCACGGCGGGGTAGACGGCCTCTTCCGCCGCGCCGAAGGTGAACACGGCGACCTTGACGAACTCGTCGTCGATCTCCGTGGCATCCTCCACGACGCGGTACTCGTGGTAGTAGCGGGCGATCTCCGCGAGGAAGGGGGCGTCCGACCGTTCGACGTAGGCCGCGCGCTTCCCGCAGACCACCGCCCCGACGTCCGCGCCTTCCCGGGCCAGACGCCGGACGGCCTCGACGGCGTGGGCGGCGATGACCGGCCCGAGCGTCACGGAGCTGAGTTCAGCGCCGTCCCGGACGACATAGGCCCCGTTCTCCGCGATGTAGACCATGCCGTCGTCGACCCGGGCGAACACGGCGGCCAGGGTGGCGTACTGCCGTCCGCTCGCGGGGCTGAACACGATCCCGTGCTCGCGAAGCCGCGGCAGCAGCGTCCACAGCTCGTCGGGCACGCGCCCTGCGCCGTCCAGGAGGGTGCCGTCCATGTCCGTGATGATCAGCCGGATGTCGGACGGCGCAGGCAGCGCGACTTGCGAGACTTCCATGATTTCCTGTCGTTCGTCCTGCCGATGACCAGAATGAGCAGGTCAAAGGGGTTATACCGCCGCGTTCGGACGCCCGTCGGCTCCCCAGCCGACTGCGTCCGGAATGCCCGACTCGCCATCGAAGCACGCGGCCTGGTCGATGACCCGGGCCTGGCCCAAGGCTACCGGACGACCCCGTTGATCCGCTTTCGCGGCGGAACGCGCGGGCGGGCTACCACCATGAGGTGGGGTCGGGGCTCCGGGCCGTGGTGATGGTGCGGGTGAGGCGGCGGAGGCCGCGGGTGGTGGCGGCCTGGTCCAGGAGGGTGCTGGGTTCCGCGTCCGACGGGGTGCCGGAGAGGCGAAGGACGCGGGCGAGGGCGACGCGGGAGTGGGCGGCCCAGAGGGTGAGGCCCGTGTCGTCCTCGAGGGCGACCGCGGAGCGCAGGGCCGCCTCGGCGGCGGGGAGGTCGCCGCGGCGTTCGGCGAGCAGGCCGAGGAGGCGGACGACGGAACCCCGGCAGAGGACGCCGGTGCCGGCGAGGGCGATCCGGGCCGCGTGCGGGGCGAGGACGCGCTCGGCCTCGGCGACCTGGGCCGGGGAGCCCACGGCGGCGCAGACCTCGGCGCGCACCGCCCAGGAGTGGACCAGGCCCCAGGCGGGCAGCGGGGGGTCGGCGAAGGCCCGGTCGAGGGCGTCACGGGCGCCGCGCAGGTCGCCCGCACGCAGCAGGCCGAGGGCGGCGCCCTCGATCATGCCCGGCATACCGGCGTCGGCGACCGCGGTGAGGGCGGGCACGAGTTCGGGCAGCCTGTCCTGTTCGTCGCGCAGCGCGAAGAGCTGGCTGGCGACCGACTCGTCCGCGCCCCACATGCCGGTGCTGCGGTGCAGCGCCGCCGCCCGGTCCGTCGCCGCCTCGGCCGCGGCGAGGTCGCCGCGGACGAAGCTCTCCATCGCGGCGAACCACCCCTGCTGGGCGAGCAGGGCGGGCAGACCGAGCCGTTCGGCGAGCCTGCCGCTGCGCTCCACCTCGGCGCGGCTCTCCCGGCGGCGTCCGGCCTCCAGCAGGGAGACCCCCGCGAACCAGCGGCCGAGCGCCTCGGCGGCCGGGCCCGCGGGCAGCGCGGCGAGCTCGCGCGCCTGCTCGATCCGGGTCTCGACGGTGTCGGCGGCCCAGGTCGTGACGAGGTGGGCGCCGAGGATCCGGGCGAGCAGCCCGACGTCCCCGGCGGCGCGGGCCCGCGCGACGGCCCGTGCGGAGACGGCCCGGGTCCCGGGGACATCGCCGGTTTTGGCGGTCTCCGCGGCCAGGCACGCCAGCAGGAGGCCGCCGAGCCCGTCGTCGAGCGCGTCGAGTCCCTGGGCGCTGGCCTCCATCCGGTGCAGCACGACGGGGTCGGGGAAGGGGCCCGGCCAGACGGGGGCCGTGGCCGCGCCGTAGGCGACGAGGGCCTCGGCGACGCCCTTCTCGTCGCGCAGCTCCTCGGCGATACCGACCGCGGCGAGCATCGCCTCCCGCGCGCCCGCGACGTCCGAGGCGTCGCGCCGCGCCGCGGCGAGCGCGACGAGCAGTGCGTGCCGACGGGCGTGGTCCAGCTCCCGGTCCGTCTCCGCCAGCCGGAGCGCCCGCTCCCGCCAGCGCGCCGCCTCGATCGGCGCGTTGCGGGCACTCGCCTCGGCCGCCGCGTCCTCCGCCGCCCTGACGGCCCGGCCCGCCAGCCGCGGCATCCGCGCGGCGGCCCCGTCCAGGTGCGCGGCGAGCGCGGCGGCGGGCCCACCGTCCTCGGCCAGCGCGTCGGCGGCCTTCAGGTGCAGGGCGGCCCTCCGCCCCGGCCGCAGATCGGCGAGGATCGCGTCCCGCACCAGCGCGTGCCCGAACCGCACCTGCCCGATCGCCTCCGCGTCCTCCTCCAGCACCCGGTGGATCACGGCGACGTCCACCAGATCCAACGCCTTCTCCGGATCAAGCCCGCAAACCCGCCCCAACAGCTCCACATCGACCCGCTGCCCGAGCACGGCCGCCGCTTGGAGCACCCCCCGCACCTCCTCCGGCAACGCCGCCACCCGCACCCGCACCACATCCCGAATCCCCTCGGGAACCCCCGCGAGCACCCCCCGCAGATCGCCCGGCACCACGAGACCCCGACCCCCACCGGAAACCTCCACGCCCACCCCCACCCCACCGCTCCCGGCACCGGAGACTCGATCGTCCCGCAACGCGTCGGATGCCCGACCTCCCCCCGGATCGCCCGGCTCCCGGCCCTCACGGGCACTGTCAGCCTCCCGGCGCTCGCGCGACGCGTCGGATGCCCGACCCTTGCCGATGGCACCGGGCATCCGCCCGTCGCGCGCACCGTCGGACTCCTGCCGCTCCCCCAGATCGCCAGGCTCCCGGCCGTCACTCGTGCCGTCGGGCTCTCGGGCTTCCAGCGTCGGGTCGGAAGGCCGGTCGTTCGGCTCGGGATGGGCGGGCCGGGGGCTCTCGAGGTCGGAAGGGCGGCGGGTTCGGGCGGCGGCGAGGATGGTGGTCCAAGCGGGCCCGGTGGGGGCGGGGGTCGCGCCGGGTCGGGCGGTTTCAGCGAGGAGGCGGGTCATCTCGCGGAGGAACAGGGGGTTGCCTTCGGTACGGGTGTGGAGGGCCGCGAGCTGGTCGGCGGGGAGGGGGAGGGCGGTGACCGCCCGCACGTAGTGGTGGGTCTCGGTGAGGGTGAAGCGGTGAAGGGTCAGGCGGGTGGCGCCGGCTCGGGTGAGGGCGGCGAGGGCCGCGGCGAGGGGGCCGTCGGCGGGCGGGGTGTCGCGGGTCGCGGCCAGGAGGCAGCAGGGCAGATCGGGGAGCGTGTCGGCGAGGGCGGCGAGGACCTGGAGGGACGGGCTGTCGAGCCATTGGAGGTCGTCGAAGACCAGGGCGACGGGTTCGGGGGCGGCGGCCAGCGCGGTCCGGACCGTCTGGACGACGTTCCAGCGGGCCACGTCCGGGTCGGTGCCGGACGTGTCCGGCAGTGCGGCGCCGAGCCCCGCAAGGACGGTGTGCCACCCGTGCCACGGCGGCGTGCCCTCCGGGTCGCCCGCCACCGTGATCGGCCGCGGTCTCGCCGCGCCGGACGGGGCGGGCCGGGTGAACTCGCGCAGCAGCCGGCTCTTGCCGATGCCGGGCTCGCCGGAGACGACGACGATCCCGCCGCGTCCCGCGAGTGCGGTACGCCCGGCCGTCACGAGCGCCGCGAGGGGGTCCGCCCTGCCGACGAGGACTTCGGCGGGCTCGGCCGCCTGCTGCGACGTCGGCCAGGACCGCCCCGCGACGGGCGAGCCCTCGGCCGTCGAGTACCGGGAGGGACCCGCGTCGGCCGATCCGTCGACCGACACGAACCCGGACGACCCCGCGCCGGGCGGTCCCCCGGCCGTCGGAAGGCGGGGCGGCGGCGTGACGGGTGGCGGGTCCAGGTGCGGGGCCTGGCGCAGGACGTCGGTCTCCAGCGCGCGGAGCGCCGGACCGGGGTCGATGCCCAGGTCGTCGGCGAGGCGGAGGCGCACCTCGCGGAGCGCGCTCAGCGCCTCGGCCTGGTGGCCGGACCGGTACAGCGCGACGACGAGCAGTTCCCAGACGCGCTCGCGCAGCGGATGCTCCACGGCCAGGCGGCGCAGCGCGGGCACGGCGGCCCGATGCCGGCCGAGGGCGACCTCCGCGGCCCACAGGTCCTCGGCCGCGAGCATCCGCAGCTTGAGCAGCCGTTCCGTCTCCGGCCCCAGCGCCGCGACGGGCACGTCGGCGTAAGGCTCCCCGCGCCACAGGTCGAGCGCCTCGGCGAGCGCGCCGCGCGCCCCCGTGTTGTCCCCGGCCGCGAGCAGGTCGTGCCCCAGCGCCGCCGCGCGTTCGAACCTGACCCGGTCCAGCCGCTCATCCACGCGCAGCGCGTATCCGGGCGGCGCGGTGACCAGGACCGTGGCGGGGGCCCCAGGCCGTCGGGCGGGCTCGAGCGCGCGGCGCAGGTTCGACACGTACACCTGGAGCGACCCGAGCGGGCGCGGCGGCGGGCTGCCCTCCCAGATCTCCTCGATGAGCCGGTCCACCGAGACCGGGCGCGGCGCGACGGCGGCGAGCAGGGCCAGCACGGTCCGCTGCTTCGGGCTGCCCACATCGATCGCCGCGCCGTCCCGCCACACCTCGACGGGGCCGAGCACCCGCATGTCCATGCCCCGTGCCTCCTCCGGCGGCGACACCACAGGCCCGCGAGTCTAGTGACGCGCGGGCCTGTGGCGGAATCCATCGGAAGGACACGATGCCGGACGATCCCGGCCGGCATCGCGGCACGGCCACCGTCAGACGGGGATCTCGGCGGCCGCCCGCTCCGGCCGCCGGACCGCGGCCAGCGCGAGCAGCACCAGGGACAGCCCTGCCACGACCGTCCCCGGGATGATCCACAGCCCTTCCTTCACCGGGATGCCGGGCCCGCCGATCATGACGACCGTGGTGAGGATGAGACCGGCCCCCGCCAGCCGCACCGACCCGCGCGACCCGCTCCGGGCCAGCCCGCCGCCCAGGATCAGCATCGCCAGGATCCACACGCTCCCCGCGACCGCGTTGACCGTGCCGCCCGCCCCCTTTTCGAGGCCGGCCGCCACGTCCCCCGGCAGCGGGGCGACGAAGGCCTCGAACCAGGCACCCGGCCCGAGCGCGGCGAACGCGAGCGCGAACAGCACCCCGCCCGTCATGACGATCCGCGACGGCCTGACGACCCCGCCCACGGCCAGGACCAGCGGCAGGCCCGCCGCCACGAGCAGCCCACCCAGGCCGAAGATCAGGTGCGCCGCCTCCCAGGTGGCCGCAGCGTGCGCCGCCGCGTTGTGCTCCAGCGGGTGCAGCACGTTCCCGACCGCGAACAGCACTCCCCCGCCGCCCACCAGCCCCGCACCCAGCCCCCGAACCCCCACGGACGTCACCATTCCCTCGTTCTCCTCGCCTACCGCCGGACGGCCTCCCCACCCGGTCGACCCCCACTCTGCGCCGCACCACTTGGCGAACACTTAAAGGACACCCCGCCCGCCGACGAACCGCGGTGAGGCGTCACCTCCGGCACTGGGGAGGATCACTCGCGGGCCTCCGTCCTCCGGCCCGCGATCGGTCGGCGACGCCCGCTCGGCGGCCATGCCCGGGTGAGATGTTCGCGTTCGCGCGAGACACCGGACCGGTGTCCGGCTACCGTCACGCGGTATGACGCTCAAGGGGAAGACGGCACTGGTGACCGGCGGCTCACGGGGCATCGGACGGGCCATCGTTCGGAGGCTGGTCGACGAGGGGGCGCGCGTCGTCTTCGGATACGTGCACGACCGGGAGGCCGCCGAAGCGCTCACCGCGGAACTGGCCGGCGTCGTGGCGGTCCGGGCCGACCTCGCCGATCCGGAGAGCGTCGACGCGCTGTTCGGCCCGGTCGGCGACGGGCTCGACATCCTGGTGAACAACGCGGCGATCAACCCGCCCCGGCTCATCGGCGAGGTGACCGCCGCGGACTTCGACCGGGTGATGGCGGTGAACGCGCGCTTCCCGCTGCTGGCGATGGGCCGGGCGGCGACGGTGCTGCGCGACGGCGGGCGCGTCATCAACATCTCGACGCTCAACACGGTCCTGCCCGCTCCCGGGATCGCGCTCTACGCGGCGAGCAAGGCCGCCCTCGAGCAGTTCACCGCCGTGGCCGCCCGCGAGTTCGGCCCCCGGGGCATCACCGTGAACACCGTCTCGCCGGGCGCGACCGACACCGACCTGCTGCACGCCGCCAACCCGCCCGAGGCCCTGGAGCAGACCAGGCTCCTCACCGCCCTGGGACGGCTCGGCGAGCCCGCCGACATCGCCGCGGTCGTCGCCTTCCTCGCCGGACCCGACTCCGCCTGGATCACCGGCCAGAACCTCCGCGTCACCGGCGGCCTCATCGTCTGACCCGCACGCGTCCTGACCCGCCCGAGCGGGTTCGATCGACCCGTCCCAGGGTCGTGCGCGTGCGGCGGCCTGGCGGGTGCGCCCTCGTCTCCTGGGTCGTCGGGTGCCCGGGAAACCCTTACCCCGGACGGCCTCAAGGTGCGGAGGCGGCGCGGGGTGGCGTCTCGGGGGAATCGAGTACCCGGTGAACCTACCCGGACGGCCTCAGGGTGCGGCGGCAGCGCGCGGTGGCGCCTCGGGGGCGCCGGGTGGGGGGCTGTAGGAGAGGACGAGGTGGACGCGGTCGGTGCCGAGGACCTTCCAGCGGTCGAAGACGTTGTCGGCCAGGGAGATGAAGTCGCGCGGGCCCAGGGTGTACACGCCGTGCCCGGCGACCTCGACCTCCAGCGTCCCGGAGACGACGTAGATGGCGGAGACGCCCGGGGCGCCGAACCACTCGCCGACGTACTGGTCGGGCTGCAGGACGTACTCGAACACCGAGAGGGGCGCCCGCCGATGGGAGAGCAGGATCCTGCCGTGGCCGGTGTCGGGCCGGTCACTGATCGGGACGAGTTCGCCCTCGTCGCTGCGCACGACGGTGACCTCGCCGTCGTCCGACAGCGGCGGCAGCAGGTCGCCGGGCCGTGCGCCCAGCGCCTTCGCCAGGCGGTAGACCGTCGACAGCGACGGGGAGGCCGCCCCCTTCTCTATCTGGCTCACGTAGGGCTGGCTGACGCCGCACGCCGCGGCGAGCCCCGTCACCGAAAGCCCCGCGCGCTCCCGCAGCTCCCGCACCTGCCTGCCGATCGACTCCGCGATGTACGCGTCGGACGTCGGGGGCTGCGTCGGGTTCGGCACTGTCGCGCCTCCTGGTCACTCGTCGGATGCGTGGTGGTCGTCGATTATCGCCGCCCGCGAAGGCGCTCCCGCGCCCGGCGGCCGACGCCCCGCCGCCTCCCGCCCGTCCCCGCTCCACTTCCCAAGCCCCGGCACCCCACCACCTCCCGCCGTTCCCCACTCCGCCTCCCGCGCCCCGGGGCACGGTGTGAGCCCGGCCGGTCAGGTCCAGAAGCCGACGTGCGGAGCCTCCGCGGCGTCCTCCAGCAGCGGGCCGAGCACCTCGACGACACGCTGACCGCGGGCGAACACCTCGCGGCACGGCAGTGCGAGCGTCGGGTTCTCGGGATGGTTCCCGGTCAGCGCGAGGAGCCGGGACTCCGACAGGGCGTAGACGACCCGGCCGATCCCGGTCCAGTAGATCGCGCCCGCGCACATCGCGCAGGGTTCGGCGCTGGTGAACAGGGTGGCCCCGCCCAGCCCGCCCTCCGGCGCCGCGCGGGCCGCGGCGGCGGCCGCGAGCAGTTCGGCGTGCCGGGTGGGGTCGCCGCCGGGCGGCAGCGAGTCGTTGACCGCCTCGGCGAGGACGTCCCCCCGGGCGTCGGCGACCAGCGCGCCGAACGGATGGCGGCCCCGTGCCCGTGCCTCCCCGGCGAGCGCGATGGCCCTTTCCAGCAGGCGCAGGTCGGCGGGAAGGGGCGTCACGACACCGTCGCCGCGCCGGCGCGCTCGGTGAACCAGTCGGCGGCGACCACCGGCGCGTAGTCCGCGCCCCCGCCGATGGGTGGCGCGAACGGGGTGACGACCTGGTCCATGTCGGCCTCCATGAACATGATGACGCTGATGAGCTCCTCGGCGGGTGCGTCCGGGCTCGGTGGGAGGACCCGGTGGCGGGTCGAGCGCCAGCGGTCGCCGGTCCAGCGGGCGAGGAGGTCGGCGATGTTGATGGTGAAGGCCCCTTCGACGTATGGAGCATCGGCCCACTCGCCGGAGGGGGTCTGGACCTGGAGGCCGCCGTATCCCGGCTGGCGGTCGAGGATCGTCAGCATCCCCCAGTCGGTGTGCGGGGCCACCCGGTACTGGCCGTCGAGGGCCCTGCCCACCTCCGCCAGGGCCGGGTAGCGGTTGATGTTGAAGGTGTGCGGCGAATCCAGCGCGCGGTCCAGAAAGTAGCGCTCGGGCAGCCCCAGCGCCGTGGCCAGCATCGCGAGGAGGTCGTAGTACAGCTCGCGCGCCTCGGCCATCCAGCGCTCGCCGAGCGCCTGGAGCGCGGGCACCTCCTCCGGCCAGACGTTCGGGGCGAACCAGGCCCGGTCGATCTCGGTGTTCCCGGTGCTGTGGTCGCGGCCCAGGCTCAGGCTCTCCTTGAGGTCGGCCTTCGCGGGGTCGGCGTCCTCCCCGTAGAAGGAGTTCGCCTCGGCCCCCTTCGCGAGCCAGCCCCGCCCGCCGACCTGGGTGCGGTAGACCTCCTTGGCCTCGCCCGGCAGCGAGAAGAACTTCTTCGCCTCGACCCGCAGCTCGGCGAGCAGCCGCTCGTCGATGCCGTGCCCGGACACCAGGAAGAACCCGGAGTCCCGCATGGCCCGATCGAGCCGTCCGGCCAGCTCCGCCCGACGCGCCTCGTCTCCCGAACGCCAGACCGAGACGTCGATGAGCGGAATGTCAGGTGTGGCCACGGCGGACTCCTTCGTTCTGCGCCGCACTGCGGCGGATCGCTCCTCCCATTACACACGCCCCCGCCTCCAGAGGCAAGGCTTATGATCATAAGCAACACCTATGAAACCGCCGCGAAACCGGCAAGTTTCCGCGCGCAGTTCACTCCACAACTCCCGCTTCCCGGAGGGCGAGCCAGACACGGTCGCGGGTCAGCGGAAGCGCGGTGAAGCGGACCCCGGTGGCGTCGCGCAGGGCGTTGGCGAGGGCCGGGGCGACGGGGTTGAACGGGCTCTCGCTCATCGACTTGGCGCCGAGGGGCCCGATCGGGTCCAGGGTGTCCACGAAGTGGACCTCGGTGCGGGGCGTGTCGGCGTATTGGGGGACCCGGTAGGCGCGGAACGAGTCGGTCTCGACCGCTCCCCCGGCGTCCAAGCGCACCTCCTCGTAGAGCGCCGCGCCGAGCGCCTGCGCCACGCCGCCCTCGATCTGGCCGCGGCACTGCGCCGGGTTCATCACCCGGCCCGCGTCGGCCGCGTGGACGCTGCGCAGCACGCGCAGCTCCCCGGTTCCCGGGTCGACCGCGATCCGGAACCAGTGCGCGTTGAAGGCGACCGAGCGCGGGGTGCCGTCGAAATGCCCGGCGGCGGCGAGGTCCTGGCCCATGGCCCGCGCCGCGGCGTGCAGCTCCTTGAGGGTCAGCAGGCCGCCCGGGTGCGCGACCCCTTCCTCGGTGAGCCGGCACGCCGCACGGGCGACGCCGACGCGGGCCGCGGCGAAGTCCACGAGGAGGTCGGCGAGCCCGCGGCAGGCCCGCAGGGTCGCCTTGCCCGCGATCATGACGCCGGTCGAGCCGTACGCGCCGGTGTCGTGCGGCACGAGGTCGGTGTCGGACTGCCGCACGGAGATCCGCTCGACGGTCGTGCCGAGCTCGGCCGCGGCGATCTGCCGGTGCACGGTGGTGGTGCCGTTGCCGAACTCGGCGGTGCCGACCGCGAGGCGGTACGAGCCGTCCGGCAGGAGCGCGGCCCGGACATCGGCGAAGTGGCCGCGCGGCGGGCTCGTCGCGATCATCGCCAGCGCCGTGCCCTCCCCGACCAGCCAGCCGTCCGGCGCGGGCGTGCCGCCCGGCTCGTCCTGCGCCGCGCGCAGCACCTCAAGGCACCGGTCGAGCCCGTAGCTGGCGACGTACAGGTCGTCCTCGTCGCCGTCGTGCAGGGGCTCCTCCGGGCCGATGACGTTCACCGCGCGCAGATCCAGCGGGTCGAGGCCGAGCCGGACGGCGAGTTCGTCCAGCGCCGACTCGACGGCGAACATCACCTGGCCGAGCCCGTACCCGCGGAAGGCCCCGGACGGGAGGGCGTGGGTGTAGACGGCGTAGGCGTCCACCTTCTTGCTCCGCGCCCGGTAGACGGCCAGGGATTCGCCGATGCTGTGGAACATCACGCCGGGCCCGTGGTTGCCGTAGGCGCCCGTGTCGGAGACGATCCGCAGTTCGAGCGCCGTCAAGGTGCCGTCCCCGCGCGCGCCCGCCTTGACCGCGACGGTGAACGGATGCCGGGTCGTCGCGCCGTGGAACTGCTCGGCGCGGGTGTACTCCAGCTTGACGGGACGGCGCAGCCGCAGGACCGCGAGCGCGACGATGTCCTCGACCAGCATCTCCTGCTTGCCGCCGAAGCCCCCGCCGACCCGTCCCGCGACGACCCGGACGCCGTCGTGCGGCAGGTCGAACAGCCGGGCCAGGGCGCGGCGGGCGAGGAACGGCGTCTGGGTGCTGGACCGCACGACGAGCCGGCCGGCGTCGTCCAGCCAGGCCACCGCGCCGTGCGTCTCCAGGGCCGCGTGCTGCACCCGCTGCGTCCGGAAGGTCCCCTCGTAGACGACGTCGGCGGCGGCGAAGCCCGCTTCGAGGTCGCCCTCCTCGACATGCGCCTCGGCCACGACGTTGTCCTCCGGCCGCGCGATCCCCGCGACGGCCCCGTCCTTGGCGTGGACGACGGGGGCACCCGGGCGCATCGCCTCCTCCGGGTCGAGGACCGCCGGGAGCACCTCGTAAGCCACCTCGATCAGGCGGCGCCCTTCCTCCGCGGCGGCCTCGCTGTCGGCGACGACCGCCGCGACGCGCTGCCCGACGTACCGGACCGTGTCGTCGAGGACCCGGGTGTCGGCCGGGTCGTCCGTGGCGTGCTCGTGCAGGCCGGTGGAGAACAGCCGGTCCGGCGCGTCCTCGTGCGTGAGCACCGCCTGCACGCCCGGGACCCGCAGCGCGGCCGAGGCGTCGATCGCGACGATCCTGGCGTGCGCGTGCGGCGAGCGCAGCAGCTTCAGGTGCAGCAGGCCCGGGACGTCGACGTCGAAGGTGAAGCGCGCGGTGCCCGTGACGATCCGGGGTCCGGCCGGCGCGGGAAGGCTGCGGCCCACGGTCTCCCCCGCCGCCGCCTCCTCGATGTTGCACCTGCCGCGCACGGCGTCCTCGATGGACCGGTATCCGGTGCACCGGCAGAGGTTGCCCTTGAACGCCCTGGGCAGGTCGGCGAGCTGGTCCCCGTCGAGTTTCGCCGTCGTCATCACGAATCCGGCGGTGCAGAAGCCGCACTGGAAGCCCTGCGCGTCCAGGAAGCGCTGCTGGACGGGGTGCGGCTCCCCGTCCGGTCCGGCGAGCCCCTCGATCGTGGTGATGCTGCGGCCTTCGGCGCGGAACGCCGGATACAGACAGCTGTGCACCGGTTCGCCGTCCACATGGACGGTGCAGGCGCCGCAGTCGCCGGTGTCGCAGCCCTTCTTGACCCCGAACCAGCCGCGCTCACGCAGGTAGCTCCGCAGGCACTGGCCCGGCCGCGGCTCCTCGGCGTGGACGCCGCCGTTGACCTCGATGCTCAATGAACGTCCTCCAGTTCCCGGCGGATCTCCTCGGCGCTCCGCAGCGTCATGTGCCGCCGCCACTCGGGAAGGCCGTGCACGTCGTCGAACCACCCGCCGCCGACGGCCTCCTCGAGCGCCGCGCGCAGCCGCGAGGCCGTCGGCAGGGCGGGGAACCCGACCTGGACGGGCTTGGGCGTCGAGGCGGTGACGGTGATCGTCACCGCGCCGTCCACCGGATCGAGCGCGCCGATGACCAGGACCGCGGAGCGGCCGAGCCCGTACAGCGACGCCTGCCGGAAAGCGGTCCGGCTGTTCAGCGCGCGGGCGGGCAGCGTGATCGAGCGCAGCAGTTCCCCCTCGGTGAGAGCGTTCTCGCCCGCGCCGGTGACGAACTCCGCGACGGGCAGGGTGCGCCGTCCGCCGTCCCGCGCCAGGAGCAGGCACTCCCCGTCGAGCGCGGCGGTCAGCGAGATCATCGGACCCGCCGGGAGCGCGTTGCACAGGTTCCCGCCGACGGTCGCCATGTTCCAGATCTTGAACGAGGCGAGGAAGGCCCGGCAGCACTGCTCGAAGAGCGGCGCGGCCGCCCGGTCCAGCGCCGCGGCGAACCGGGACAGCCGCGCGATCGTGCAGGTCGCGGCGATCTCCACCGCCCCGCCGGGCAGTGCGGCGGCCGGGGTCCAGCCGGTCCGGCTCAGGTCCAGCAGGCGGCGCAGGTGCGGCTGCGGCTCGGAGAACAGGTAGGTGCCCCCGGCCAGCCACGCGTCGCCGGGCTCCCAGGTCACGAGCCGGCTCGCGTCCCGTACCTCCACGACGTCGTTCAGATCCATGACGGCCAGTCAAGCAAGGCGACCGGCCCGAGCACGATCACCGCGCCCTACGGAAATTCGGCGCTTCCCGCCGCGCTCTCTGGAGGATCGCCCAATCCTCCCCACCAGCCGGAACGCGCTCCGCGCCCGGCTCAGAGCCCGAGCAGGCGGACGGCGTTGTCCTTGAGGATGAGCGGCCGGGCGTCCGGCTTGATGTCGAGAGCGGCGAAGTCGGTGAGCCAGCGGTCCGGGGTGATGAGGGGGAAGTCCGAGCCGAAGAGGACCTTGTGCCGGAGCTGCCGGGAGGCGGCCTGGACGAGCCGGGGCGGGAAGTACTTCGGCGACCAGCCCGACAGGTCGATGTGCACGTTGGCCTTGTGAGTGGCGATCGAGATGGCCTCGTCCTGCCAGGGCACCGACGGATGGGCGAGGATGATCTTGAGGTCGGGGAAGTCGGCCGCGACGTCGTCGATGAGCATCGGGTCGGAGTAGCCCAGCTTGATGCCCCGGCCGCCGGGCAGGCCCGCGCCGATCCCGGTCTGCCCGGTGTGGAAGAGGGCGGGGACGCCGAGTTCCTGCAGCGCCTCGTACAGCGGGTAGAAGGCCGTCTCGTTCGGGGCGAAGCCCTGGAGGCTGGGGTGGAACTTGAACCCGCGCACCCCATGGTCGGTGACCAGGCCGCGAGCCCTCGTGACGGCCTTCGCACCCGCGTGCGGGTCGACGGAGCCGAACGGGATGAGGACGTCAGGGTGCTGCGCGGCCGCCTCGGCGATCTCCTCGCTGGACAGCGCCGGGTGCCGCAGGGCCGTCGAGGCGTCGACGGTGAAGATGACGGCGGCCATCCGGCGCTCCCGGTAGTGGGCGGCGATCACGTCCACGGTCGGGGTGCGGTGCTCGGCGGATTTGAAGTATGCGGAGGACGCCTCCATCAGCTCGTCGTCCAAGGCGAAGTGCCCGTGGGCGTCCTGTTCCACGTGCACGTGGAAGTCGATGGCGGTCAGGTCGGCGACGTTCACGGGGTGGTCCCTCCCAGGGTTGCGGTGGCGGCCTTGGCGGTGATCAGCAGGTGCAGGAGCGCGTCCCGGTCGGCCACGACGGCCGCCATGTCGACGTCGTGGAACTCCTCGTCGACTCCCGCGACGATGGCCCGGACGAGCTCGGGGGTGAGCCGCGGCGCGCCGAGGTCGGCCCAGATCTCCTCGGTGGGCGGGCCGAGGTGCGCCAGGATGTGGGCGATACCGCCCGCCCCGCCGGAGAGGTGCTGGTTGGCGAACGGGCCGAGCAGCGCCCAGCGCAGGCCGGGCCCGTGCGCGATGACGGCGTCGAGATCGGCCACGTCGGCCGCGCCGCTCGCGACGAGCGAGTACGCCTCCCGCCACAGCGCCGCCTGGAGCCGGTTGGCGAGGTGGCCGGGCAGCTCCCGCCGGACCCGGACGGGCCGCCGGCCGAGGCCGCGGTAGACCGCCATCGCCGACAGGACCGCCTCCTCCGAGGTCGCCCCGCCCGGCACGACCTCGACCAGCGGGATGAGGTGCGGCGGGTTGAAGGGATGGCCCACGAGGACGCGCTCGGGATGCCGGGCACAGGCCCGCTGGATCCTGGACGGGGTGATGCCCGAGGAACTGCTCGCCAGAACCGTCGCAGGAGGGGCCGCCTCGTCCAGGAGCGCGAACAGCCGGTCCTTGGCCTCGGTCCGCTCCGGCCCGTTCTCCTGCACGAAGTCCGCGTCCGCGACGGCCTCGGAGGCGTCGCGGGTGAAGGCGAGCCGGTCCGGTGACGCGCCTTCGGCGAGCCCGGTCAGGCGCAGCGCGGGCCAGTGCGCCGCGACCGCCGCCCGCAGCGCGTCCTGCGCGCCCGGTGCCGGATCGGTGGCGACGACGTCGTGCCCGTGCGCGAGGAGCAGCGCCGTCCAGCTCGCCCCGATGACGCCCGTGCCGACGATCGCGGCCTTCATGCCCGCCTCCAGGTGGTGAAGACGTCCAGCGACGCCGGATCGGCGAGCACGTCACGGCTGGCGACGTCCTCGGGGCGCGCGCCGAGCAGGATGCGCTTCGCGGGCACTTCGAGCTTCTTGCCCGTCCGGCTGCGCGGAATCGCGGTGACGCGCTCGATCCGATCCGGCACATGGCGGGGCGAAAGCTCGGTGCGCAGGGCGGTCTTCAGCCGGGCCCGCAAGGCGTCGTCGAGGTCCGTCCCGTCGGTCTGCACGAACAGCACGAGCTCGCCCGGCCCGCCCTCGGCGTCCTCCAGATGGACGACCAGGCTGTCGACGACCTCGGGCAGCTCCTCCGCGACCGCGTAGAAGTCCGCCGTGCCCAGCCGCACGCCGCCCCGGTTCAGGGTGGCGTCCGACCTCCCGGCGACGACGCAGCGCCCGTCCTCGGCGAAGCGCACCCAGTCCCCATGCCGCCAGATCCCGGGATAGACAGCGAAATAGGCGGCCCGGTAGCGGCTCCCGTCCTGGTCCCCCCAGAACCCGACCGGCATCGACGGCATCGGCTCGGTGATCACGAGTTCGCCGAGCGCCCCGACGACCGGGTTCCCCTCCGGATCGAACGCCTGCGCCGCGACCCCCAGGCACGGCCCGGAGATCTCCCCCGCCCACACCGGCTGCCACGGCGAGCCCTGCAGGATGCCCGTGCACACGTCGGTGCCGCCGGAACCGACGTTCAGCAGCACCCGGTCGCCGAACTGCGCGTGCACCCAGTGGTAGCCCTCGGCCGCCAGCGGGCTGCCCGCCGCGCCGAGCTGGCGCAGCCGGGGCAGCGCGAACTCCTCCCCGGGGCTGATCCCCGCCTTGCGGCAGGCCATCAGGTAGCCGGGGCTCGTCCCCATCAGCGTGGCGCCGGTCTCCTCGGCCAGCCTCCACTGCTCGCGCAGGTCGGGGAAGGCCGGGTCGCCGTCGATCAGCACCAGCGAGGCGCGCACGGTCAGCGCCGAGACCAGCGCGTTCCACAGCATCCACGCGGTCGTGCTGAACCACAGCATCCGGTCGCCGGGACCCAGATCCCAGCTCAGCGTGTGGTTCTTCAGATGCTCCAGGAGGACGCCGCCGTGCCCGTGCACGATCGCCTTCGGCAGCCCCGTCGTCCCCGAGGTGAACAGCACGAACAGCGGATGGTCGAACGGAACCGGGTCGAACCCCTCCGCGCCGGGCTCCGCCAGCAGATCGTCCCAGCCCACCGCGTCCGCGACGGTGAAGGGCCCATAGGGGACTCCGACCGTGTGGGCGAGGTCGGGCAGGGCCGCCCGCAGCTCCGCGACCTCGGCCGTACGGTCCACGTCGCGGGTGCCGTACCGGTAGCCGCCGATCGCGAGCAGCACCTTGGGTGCGAGCTGCCCGAACCTGTCGATGACGCTCCGGACGCCGAACTCCGGCGCACACGACGCGAACACCGCGCCGAGGCTCGCCGTCGCCAGGAACGCCACGATGGTCTCGGGGATGTTCGGCAGATAGGCGACGACCCGGTCGCCCTTCCCGACGCCGAGCCGGCGCAGCCCGGCCCGGGCCCGCGCGACCTGCTCGCGCAGCTCGCCGAAGGTCAGCTCGACGCCGGGACGGGTCTGCGATCGGGCCACGATCGCGACGTCGTCGGCGTCCTGGGGCAGCCCCAGCGCGTGCTCGGCGTAGTTCAGCGTCGCTCCGGGGAACCACCGGGCGCCCGGCATAGCGCGGCTCTCCAGCACCCGCGCGGGCGGGTTGTGCGCGCGGACGCCGCAGTACTCCCAGATCGACGACCAGAACCCGTCGAGATCGGTGACGGACCAGTGATGCAGAGCCGGGTAGTCGGCAAACTCCAGGCCGCGTTCGGCTTCGAGCCAGGCGGCGTACTGCCCGATGCGGCTCGCGCTCGGGTCCCGCGGGGTCGTCAGCGGCTCGGTCATCGCGTCACCTTTCCGGCCCGGCCTTCCAGGAACGCGCGCATCCGCTGCTGCGCGTCCTCGCCGCCCGCCGCGACGGCGGACATCAGCGACTCCAGCAGATAGCCCTGCCGCGGATCGGCTTCGGCGATCCGCGGAAGCGCGCTCAGCACCGCGAAGTTCGAGACGGGGGCGTTCCCGGCGATCCGCTCGGCTAGTTCGACCGCTTTGTCCAGAGCCTCACCCGGGCCGACGAGATAGTGGGACAGGCCTGCCGCCTGGCCTTCGACGGCGTCGTAGACCCGTCCGGTGAGCATCAGGTCGGTCATCCGGTGGGCGCCGATCAACCGCGGCACCCGCACCGAGCCGCCGCCGCCGACGAACAGGCCGCGCTGCCCTTCCGGCAGCGCGTAGTACGCCGACTCCTCGGCGACCCGGATGTGCGCGGCGGCCGCGAGTTCGAGCCCGCCGCCGATCACCGCGCCGTGCAGGGCCGCGACGACGGGCAGCGTGCCGTTCTCGATCCGGTCGAACGCCCGGTGCCACATCCGGGAGTGCAGCACGGACTCCCAGGTGGACCGCTCGGTGAGGTCCGACAGGTCGAGGCCCGCGCAGAAGTGCGCGCCTTCGGCGGCGAGCACGATCGCGCCGACGCCTTCGGGGGGCACCGCGAAGAACCGCTCGAGCTCCAGGATCGTCGCGGTGTCCAGCGCGTTCCGCTTCGCCGGGCGGCTCAGCCGCAGCACGGCGACGCTACCGCGCGTCTCCACTGCCAAGGGGGGCAAGATCTCCTCCAAAATCATCAGGTTTCCTGATAACAAGATTCCTGATAATGCCGGGCATCCGGGCCGATGGCAAGGCCCCGATATGCTGTTTTCGACAGGGTTCCTGAGAGATCGCGAACGGGAGTGGGCATGCCGCAGCCGTCCCTGCTGTACTCGATCAAGCAGGTGGAACTGGCCACCCGGGCCCGGCTCGACGAGTTGCTCAGGCCCTCCGGGCTCACCACGCTCCAGTACACGGCGCTCACCGTGCTGGAGCGCAGGAGCGGGCTGTCCGGCGCCGAACTCGCCCGGAACTCCTTCGTCACGCCGCAGTCCATGGCGGACGTCATCGCGGCGATCGAGCGCCGGGGGCTCATCAGCAGGTCCGTCGACCCGGCCAACCGGAGACGGCACATCCTCGGCCTCACCGACGCCGGCCGCCGCTTCCTCGCCGAGTACGCCGAACCGGTCGCGGCGCTCGAGGAGCAGATGCTGAAAGGGTTCACGGGAACCGAGCGCGAGGCGTTCCGCGACTACCTCAACCGCGCTCGGACCGCCGTCACCTCCTGACCTCCGGAAGCGGGCTCAGCGCAGGGCGTACATGCGGATGGCGACGGAGTGCTCGCCTGCGTCACGGGCGAGTCCGACGAAGACCGTGCGGGTGAGCCACAGGTGCGCGGGGGCGTCGGTGCGGAAGACCGGCGAGGTCCGGTAGTAGACGCCGGGTTCGCTGATCCGGAGGGCGCCGTCGTGCTGGACGGGGGCGTCCGGGTCGTCCTCGTGGTGGTAGCCGCGGTTGGCGATGTCGATGACCGCGCCGTCCTCGGCCCGCAGGAGGTAGCGGGCGTCGAGCTCGCAGACGCTTCCGCGGGTGCCGGACCAGTCGCCGCCGCCGGGCAGGACCGTGCCGCGCAGCAGCGGTCCGGTCACGGTGCCGCCGGTGATGGGGGTGAACTCGGTGCGCTCGCCCGAGCCGTGCCCGACATGCAGGGTGGGGGCGAGGTCGGCGCGGATCTCGAACGCGAAGGTGAGGCCGGGAAGCTCGGACAAGGCAAGTCCTCGGGGTAGAAGGCGGACCGGCCGCACCGGGAACCGTGCGGCCGGTGGAAAGGGTCAGCCCGGACGCTTCGAGGATTCCGGGCGGGCCGCTCCGATCACCAGACGGCTCGGGGACGGGCCGCCGAGGGTGACCGTGCGCGGTGAGGGGCCGCCCGGCAGAGCGGACCAGGGGTCGGTGCCGGGCGGGGCCTCGGGCACATGGTCGGGGAAGTCGCTGCTGGTGAGATCGAGCACCAGCCGGTGCCCGGCCCTGAGGCGGTAGGCGATGTCGCGGAGGTCGACCCGGATCCCGGTACGGTCGGCCGCCTCGGCGATCCTGACCTGGCCGTTGGTGATGAGGTGGGCGGCGCCGTCGGGGCCCTGGTCGAGCAGCCTGACGTGCAGGTGTGCCCCGGCCGGGGCGGAGAACCCGACGTGCAGCGCTGCGGGACCGAGCAGATCGGTGTCCCGCTCGACGGCCTCGCCGGTGAACCGCAGCACGTCGGAGCGCTCCCCCACCGCCCGCAGGTCCGCCCGGTCATGAAGCGCCGCGAAGGGGTTGGCTCCCGGAGAGGGGACGAGATCGGCCGGGTCGTAGGTCCACGTCAGCTCGTGCTCCTCCCCGCTGACGTCTCCGGACTCCGCGACGAGCCCCGCCGAAGCCGTCAGCAGGTACGCCGAGCCCGCGGCGGATGCCGGAGGCCACTCCCCGGCCGTCGCCCACTCCCCGTGGCACACCTCGTAGTCGACCCGCGGAAGCTCCGCGAGACGCCCCCCGAGCACCGCGTCGAAGAACGCCAGCGCCGGATCGAGGTAGCGCGGCAGCATCCGGCCGAGCACCTCGGACGACGCCGTGTGGTCGTGCTCCGGGCCGATCGGCGCGTCCGCGAGGCGGTGGTTCTCGTGGTCGATCGCCTCGAGGCGCAGGTGCAGCCGGGCCGACCACCCGGGGTGCCGGGCGAGCGCCCGCACGTCGTGCCAGGACCAGAGGGCGCAGTTGTCGAACCAGCCGATCGTGTAGAGCACGGGGATCGGCGGGGCCTCCAGCAGGGCCTTCAACGGCGGCGGCACGAACCGGGACGGTCCGGCGAACTCGGCGTCGAAGTTCACCGACCGTCGCCCGATCTCGGTATAGAACGCCTCGAACTCCGCACGCAGCGGCCGGACGCGCCAGTCCGGCTCCCACTCGTACCTGTCCCGATCGACATAGTGCGAGGCGAAATAGACCTTGCGTGCCGTCTGCTCGACCTCGTGCGTGCCGTCGCCGCGGTCGAGGACCGTGGACAGCTGGGAGCCGGTCAGCCGGGGCGCGATCGCCCGGAGCGCGGAATGCCCGCCGACCGCGGCGGCGAGCGCGGTGTAGCCGTAGTAGGAGTCACCCCACATCACCACGTTCCCGTCGCACCACGGTTGCGCGGCGATCCAGGCGACGGTGTCGTGTCCGTCGTCCGGTTCGTGCAGGCCGAACTCGGTCGCGCCCTCGGAACGGTACTTGCCCCGCACGTCCTGGACCACCGCGTGGTAGCCGCGCGCACCGAAATACCGCGCGATCTCCGGCATGAAGCAGTACACGCCGTCCTTGTCGTACGGCAGCCGGACGAGGACGACCGGACGGGCCCGATCGCCGGGGACCCGGTACAGGTCGGCGGCGAGCCGGATTCCGTCGCGCATCGGCACGGAGACGGGCTCGGCGTCGTCCGGCACAGGCGCGGGGCCGGCCTTGTGCGCGACGGGCGGGCGGCGGCCATGGGAGTGATGGGCGAACTGCCCGGGATGGCGTGAGTTCACGGTCCGGTCTTTTCTGTGCGAGTGGTGGCGTCGGCGGCGTCGAGGGCGCGCCGGTCGCGGGCGACCCGGTCGGGGTCCCAGCCGGGGCCGGGAAGGGACGTGAGCAGCAGCCGTGTATAGGGGTGCCGAGGGTCGCGCAGCAGGTCCTCGGTCGGCCCGCGCTCCACCACCCTGCCGTGCCGCATGACCAGCACGGTGTCGGTGACATGCCGGACGACGGCGAGATCATGGCTCACGAAGACGTAGGCGATGCCGGTGTCACGCCGGAGGTCGGCGAGCAGCCCGAGGATCTGGGCCTGGATGGAGACGTCGAGCGCGGCGACCGCCTCGTCGAGGACGAGGACGCGCGGTGCGATGCCCAGCGCGCGGGCGATCGCGGCGCGCTGCCGCTGGCCGCCGGAAAGCTCGCGCGGCAGCGAGCCGCCCAGCCGCTCGCTCAGCCCGACCTGCTCCAGCAGTGCGGCGACGCGGGCGCGGTGGTCACCGCCGGGGTCGTGCAGCCGCAGCGGTTCGGCGATCGACCGGGCGATGGTGAGGCGCGGGTCGAACGAGCCGTACGGGTCCTGGAAGATCATCTGAAGGTGGCGGGCCTGTCGGAGCCGGTCGCGGCGGGATCCGGTGTCCAGGACCCGGCCGTCCAGCTCGACGGTTCCGGAGGTGGGCGCCTCCAGCCCGGCGAGGATGCGGGCCGTGGTCGTCTTGCCGGAGCCCGATTCGCCGACGATGCCGAGGGCATGGCCGGGCGGCAGGTCGAAGCCCACCCCGTCCACTGCGGTGAAGGCGCCGAAGCGCTTCACCAGGGATGTCACGCGCAGCACGGGCGCCGTCATCGTGTTCCTTCCGGGTCGAGGCAGGCGACGAGGGACAGGCCGTGTGACCTGGCCTCGGGCACGGCGGCGGCGCAGGCGTCGGCCGCGCGCGGGCAGCGGTCGCGGAACGCGCAGCCCGACGGGGCCTCGGCCAGCGCGCGCGGCCGGCCCGCGATGGCCCGGATCTCGGCACGCTCACCGCGCACCGACGGGCTCGCCTCCAGCAGCGCCCGCGTGTAGGGATGGCCGGGCGTGCCGCACAGGGCCGCGCCCGGCGCCTCCTCGACGGTCCGGCCCGCGTACATGACGTAGACGCGGTCGCAGATCGCGGCGGCCAGATCGAGGTCATGGGTGACGAACACCAGGCCGGTGCCATGCTCGTCGCGCAGGTCGCGCAGCAACGCCACGACCTCGGCCTGGGTGGTGACGTCGAGCGCCGTCGTCGGCTCGTCGGCCAGCAGCAGCGCGGGCTCGGTCGCCAGCGCCCCGGCGATCACGACGCGCTGGAGCATCCCGCCGGAGAACTCGTGCGGGAACCGGCGCAGCGCCCCGCGCGGGTCGCGGATGCCGACCCGCTCCAGCAGGTCGATCGCGCGCGCCCCGGCCGCCCGCGCCGGAACCCCCCGCGCCCGCAACCCCTCGGTGAGGTAGTCCCCGATCCGCCGCACCGGGTTGAGCGCCGCCCTCGGGTCCTGGAACACCATCGACACGCGGGTCCTGCGCAACTCGCGCAGCACCCGGGGCGGCGCGGTGAGCACCTCGGTCCCCGCCACCCCGACGGACCCCGAGGCACGGGCACCACGCGGCAGCAGCCCGAGGGCGGCCCGCACGGTCAAGGACTTCCCCGACCCCGACTCGCCCACGAGCCCGACGGTCTCCCCCCGTGCCACCCGCAGGGACACGTCCGCGAGCAGCGGCACTCCCCCGACGTCCAGCGACAGCCCGGAGACCCGCAGCACGTCGCCGGTTCCCCGGGCGGGCTCGGCGCTCCCCGCGGTGCCGGGTCTTCCGTTGCTTCCGGAGCTCATCCGCGCACCTCCCGGCGGCGCGCCACCGAGGCGCTGATGTGCTCGCCGAGCACGTTGACACTGACGACGGTCAGCAGGACGGCGACGCCGGGGACGATGGCGCTCCAGGGGGAGCCCTGGAGGATCGCGCCGCGCGCTTGGTCGATCATCGAGCCCCAGTCGGCGTCGGGGGGCCTGCTGCCCAGGCCCAGATAGGACAGGGAGGCCAGGTCGACCAGGGCGTAGCCGAAGCCGAGTGCGCTCTGCGCCGCGAGCAGAGGTGCGATGTTGGGCAGCAGGTGCCGCAGGGTGACGGCGAGTTCGCCGAAGCCCATGACGCGGTAGGCCTCCACGTAGGGCCTGGCGCCTTCCTGGAGGGCCGCGCCGCGCACGATGCGGCCGATGAACGGGGTGTAGGAGACGGCGAGCGCGCAGATCGGCGCGAGCAGTCCCGGCCCGAAGACCGCCACGACCAGCATCGCCAGCAGCAGGCTCGGGAACGCGAACACCACGTCCATCGAGCGTGACACGACGGCGTCGGCCCAGCCGCCCGCGCGTGCCGCGAACAGCCCGAGCGCGGTGCCGAGCAGCCCGGACAGCAGCACCACACCGAGCGGCGCGAGCAGTGAGAGCCGCGCCCCGTAAAGCAGCCGGGACAGGACGTCGCGTCCGGTGGAGTCCGCGCCCAGCCAGTACCCGGGTGTGCCGGGCGGGGCCAGGGACGCCGACAGGCTCGTCGCTTCCGGGGAGTGCGGTGCGAGGACGGGCGCGAGCAGCGCGGCGGCGGCCGCCAGCCCGAGAAGGGCCAGCGCGCACCGCACCACGAGCCGCCCTCGCCCGCGCGGCCGGGACCGCGGCGCGCGCAGCGCCGGGATCGAGAACGTCATGACTCGGCCCCGCCTTCCTTCACTCGCGGGTCGATGAGCGGGATCAGCAGGTCCACCGCCGTGTTCACCGCGACAAAGAGCACTACGGCGATGAGCGCGATGCCCTGCACGACGGGGAAGTCACGGCGGGAGACCGAGGCGACGAGGAGCGACCCGACCCCGTCGAGGCCGAAGGCGCTCTCCACGACGGCGGTGCCGACGAAGAGTCCGGCGACGAGCACTCCGGTGACCGTCAGCAGCGGGGGCAGCGCGTTGCGGACGACATGCCGCCGGATCACCGCGGCCCGGCCGACGCCCCGGCCGATCGCCGCCTCCACGTGGTCGCGGCCCATCGCCTCGGCCAGCGCGGCGTGCCCGACCCTGGCCAGGACGCCGAAGGCGGCGAGCGCCATCGCGACCGCGGGCAGCGTCAGGTGCCAGAGCCGGTCCGGCAGCGCGCCGGAGCCCGCGCCGGTGGCCGGGAACCAGCCGAACCCGACCGCGAACGCCGACAGCAGGATGATCGCCGCGACGAACGGGGGCGTGGCCGTGGTGACCGCCGCGGCGACACTCGCCGCCCGGTTCACCGCGCCGCCCTTGACGGCCGCGGCGAGCGCCGCGCCGAACCCGAGCACGACGGCCAGCACCGCCGCGTAGGCCAGCAACAGCCCCGACACCTTCAGCCGGGCGCCTATGAGCGCGGAGACGCCCGTCCGGTAGGTGAGCGAGGTGCCCAGGTCGAGGCGGAGCGCGCCGCCCGCCCAGGCCAGGTAGCCCTGGACGAACCCCCGGTCCAGACCGAGGCGCTCGCGCAGCGCCTCGATCTGGTCAGGGGTCAGCCGCCGTCCGGCGGACAGCGTGAGCACCGGATCGCCGGGCACGAGGCGCAGCGCCCCGTAGATGACGACCGAGGCGACCAGGACGGTCAGCAGCGCCCCCGCGGCGCGCCCGCCGATCCGGCGGCCGAACGAACCCTTCATCTCAGACGCCGCCCAGCGAGACGGCCCACGGCGTGTTCACGTACGTCTGCCGGGGGACGAGCCCCGTCAGACGGTCGGTGTAGAACACCCGGACGTACTGGGTGGCGATCGGGATGTTGGCGAGGTCCGCGGCCATGATGCCCTGTGCCTTGGCGACCTCCCGGGCGCGCCCGACGGGGTCCTCGGTGGTCATCGCCTTGCCGATCGCGGCGTCGTATCCGGTGTCGGCGTAGCCGCCGAAGTTGTAGAAGTGGCCGGTCGTGAAGAACTGGTAGTAGGCCAGCGGCTCGGGGAAGTCCAGGTAGCCCGACGACAAGAGCAGGTCGATGCCCTCCCGGGCGGTCGGCGCGATGAACACCGCGCCGAACTGCTCGGCGGTGAGCGGCCGGAGCTCGACCGTCATCCCGACCTGGGCCGCGGCGTCGGCGATCGCCGTGGCGATCCGGCTCTCCTCGTCGATCGCGGTCGTGTAGGCGAGGACGATCTTCTCCTTGGCGGCCGGGGTCGCCTCGACGAGCGCCTTCGCCTTGTCCAGATCCTGTGCCGGTTCGGGCAGCTTGTCGTA
Organism: Actinocorallia herbida; assembly: GCF_003751225.1. Classification (NCBI taxonomy): domain Bacteria; kingdom Bacillati; phylum Actinomycetota; class Actinomycetes; order Streptosporangiales; family Thermomonosporaceae; genus Actinocorallia; species Actinocorallia herbida. The sequence goes on along the minus strand of NZ_RJKE01000001.1, from coordinate 3,922,495 downwards.
TTCGGCCCGGTAGACGTCGGCGGCGTAGCCCCACGCCTCCGGCGGGACGAGCGCGCGCAGCGGCTGCGCGGTGCCCTGGTAGACCGACTCGAGGATGCCCTTGTAGTCGATGAGGGCCTGGAGCGCCCGACGGGTGGCGGGCTCGGCCAGCGCCCCCTCCGAGTTCAGCACGGAGAGGAAGGTCGGGGCCATGCTCGCCCCGAACAGCAGCCGTCCTTTGCCGGCGAGCTGGGGCTCGGCCGCGAGCGGGACGCTGAACTGGCCGTCCACGTCGCCGCTCGCCAGGGCCGCGGTCTGCGCCGACGGGTCGGTGATGAACGTGAAGCGGATGTCCTTCACCTTCGGCGCTGCGGTGTTCCACCAGGCGTCGTTGCGGGTGACGGTGACGTCCTGGCCCTGCGTCCACGCGCCGAACTTGTACGGCCCGGTGCACATGAGGCCGCCCGAGGCCGTCCCGAACGCCGGTCCCGCGGTCTCGGCGAACTTCTTCTGCACGACGAAGAACGACGGCATCGCGAAGAAGTTGGGCACGACGGCGTCGGGCCGCTTGAGCCGGACGGTGATCTCGTGCTCGCCGGTGGCCTTGATGTCGCGAAGGTTCGCGGCCCACCCGATCCAGGAGGAGCCGAGCTTCGGGTCGAGGATCCGCTCGACGCTGAACAGGACGTCGGCGGGCGTCACGGGGTCGCCGTTCCAGAACGTCGCGTCCTCGCGCAGGGACAGCACGTAGGTGAGCGGGTCGGGGTGCTCGACGCCGGTGGCGAGCGCGGGCCGCGGCTTGTAGTCGGGCCCGAGGGTGAACAGGCCCTCGCACAGGTTCGCGGTGATCGTGCTGACCGACTCGATGCCGGACTGGGCGGGGTCGAGCGTCGGAGGCTCCCCGGCCGGGACGTTCCAGGTGAGGGACGCGACCTCCTGGGTGGGGGCCGGAACCGACGTGGTGATACCGTGATCGACGGTCGGCCTGCCGCCGCCGTCGCCCCCGCTGGAACAGGCGGCCAGGGCCGCCGAGCCGAGCAGGACCGTGGTGAGCAGTGCGGGCAGGTGGCGCCGGGCAGGGCGCTGGGTGAATGGCATGACGAGAGGACCCTTCGAGCTGGGACGGGTCGGCGGGGGGACGCGTACCTCGGAAGGCACGCGGAAGTCGGCGGCCGGAAGGCATGGCGAAGCCCGCCGCACGCGACGCGACGGAGCACAGGGCCACCGCACGACGGGTGTTCTTGACGCCCCGGTCGGCGGGGGCCGATCAGGGTGAGACGGGATGCGGCCTCCGTGGCCCATCCCGAGATGGCATGATCCGGTTCGCGAGCTCAGCGGCCGGTGGGCCGCGGGCGGTGCTGGGGCGGGCTTGGGCCGGCGTGTCGGGGCACCGCATCGGGTTCTCCTTCAAGGCTCAGGTCTCGGGGTCGGCCGCGATCAGCACGCGGACCAGGCGGTCGATGAGCGGTCCGACACGGTCGCCCGGCCAGCCCTGCGGGTCCTCGAGGCTCGACAGGTAGAAGCCGCGCAGCACCAGGTGCAGGATGTCGGCGGTGAACGCGGCGTCGGCCGCGCCCGCCGCCTCGGCCGCCGCGCTGAGGCCCTCGTGGGCGCGGCGCGCGTCCTTGCGGAGCAGCGCGACGGCGTCGGATTCCGGCTCGCTGCGGCCGAGGATCTCCATGAACAGACGGCGCAGCACCGCGTCGTCTCCGGTCGTGGAGCTCGCCCAGCGGGCCATGACGGCCAGGCGTTCGTCCTCGGCCGCGCCCTCGATCACGCCCTCGGTCTCGGCGTCCCACGCGGCGAGCGCGTGCTCGACCGCGTTGCGCAGCAGTTCCTCGCGGGTCGGCAGGTAGTTGGTGACCAGCGTGGTCGACCCGCCGATCCGTTTGGCGACGGCCCTGATGCTGACGGCGTCGATGCCGCCGGTGGCCACGAGGTCGAGGGTGGCCTCGGCGATCATCGCGAGGCGCTGGGTGAGGTCGATCTCCATCGGCATGGCGTCACGGTAACGAACACCCCACCGGAAATACAACACCGTTGTACATCGCTGTTGCATCACGTACTCTCCTCGCCATGCCATGCGGGACCGCACCCGGCGCCGCCGTCACTTCGGCGCTGGAAGGACGGGCCCGCCTACGATCGACTTGGAGAAGGCATGGAACTGTGGCAGCTGTCCGCGACCGAGCTCGCGGCGGGGATCCGGAACCGGGAGTTCTCGTCCGGCGAGGCGGTCCGGTCCTGCCTCGGCCGGATCGAGGCCGTCAACCCGGCGCTGAACGCCCTGGTGGAGGTGCTGCCGGAGGACGCGCTGGAGGCCGCGCGCCGGGCTGACGAGGCCGTCGCGGCAGGGGCCGTCCTCGGCCCGCTGCACGGCGTACCGGTGAACACGAAGATCAACACCCCGGAGCGGGGCAAGCTCGCCAGCCATGGCCTGACGGTGGCGGCCGGGGCCCGCGCCACGGGCGACGCCGCCTGTGTCGGCGGGCTGCGCGCGTCCGGCGCGGTGTTCCTCGGCCGCAGCAACGCGCCCGCCTTCTCGATGCGCTGGTTCTCGGGCAACGACCCGCACGGCAGGACGCTCAACCCGTGGGACGCGTCCCGGACCCCCGGCGGCTCCAGCGGCGGCGCGGCGGCGGCCGTCGCCGCGGGCATGGCGCCGATCGGGCAGGGCAACGACATCGCCGGCTCGATCCGCTTCCCCGCGGCGTGCTGCGGCGTCGTCGGCATCCGGCCGACCGTCGGCCTCGTCTCCGGCTGGGAGCCGCCGGGGGGACCGGAGCTGGAGGGCCCCCTCACGTTCCAGGCGTGGGCGGTGCACGGGCCGATCGCCAAGACCGTCTCCGACGCCCGGCTCGCGCTCGCCGCGATGACGACCCCCGACCTGCGTGACCCGTTCGGCGTCCCGGCGGTGCCCTCCCTCGCGCCTCGCCGCGGCCCGGTGCGGATAGGCGTGGTCCGCGACGTCGGGCTCGCGAGGGCCCACCCGTCGGTCGACGCCGCGGTGACCACGGCGGCCCGCAGGCTCGCCGACGCCGGGCACCCCGTCGAGGAGATGGAGGTGCCCCTCCTCGGCGAGGCCGCCCGGCTGTGGTCCCTCCTGCTCATGGAGGACCTGAAGCCGATGGCCCCCGGCATGCGCGAGATCGGCGACGAGGCGACCCGCCGCAACCTCACCTTCTGCTTCGAGGCCGCCGCCGAGCTCTGGGGCGCGGTCGGCATCACCGACTACATCCAGGGCTGGGCCCGCCGGGCCACCCTCATCACCCGCCTCCAGGAACTCCTCACCGGCGGCGACGGGAACACCCTGCTCCTCACCCCGGCCTGCGCGGAGCCCCCCTTCGAGCAGGACGCCGACATCATCGACCCGGCCCGCGCGCGTTCCCTCTTCCCCGCCATGTGGCCGATGACCTCGGTGCCCGTCCTCGGCTTCCCGGCCATCACCGTGCCCGTCCAGGCCACCGACGGCCTTCCCCTCTCCGTCCAGCTCATCGCCGCCCGCTTCGCCGAACCCCTGCTCTTCGACATCGCCACCGACCTCGAATCCCGTACCACGGCCCTCGCCCCGCCCTTGCCGGCCTGACCCCGTCCCCGGCCGTCGGCTCGAGGTCACGGATCGAGCGGTTCTCTCACCGTGACCCGAGTCCGGTCCCGTCGAGGTGACCGCCGTCGGGCTCTACGAGCGGGGAGCCACCCGGTCAGGCGTCGGGGGTGTAGCGGTAGCCGGTGCCGCGGAGGGTGGTGATGCGGTCGGGGGGTTCGCCTTGGGCGGTGAGTTTGCGGCGGAGGGTGGCGATATGGACGTCGAGGGTCTTGGTCGAGGTGTGCCAGTGGGCGTCCCAGAGGGCGTCCATGAGCTGTTCGCGGGTCACCACGGTGCCGGCGTGCGCGGCGAGGTGGGCCAGGAGGTCGAACTCCTTCGGGCGGAGGTCGAGTTCGGCGCCGCCGACGAAGGCGCGGCGGGCCGCCGGATCGAGGCGGAGGCGGCCCAGGGTGAGCGGGCGCTCGTCGGACGCGGCGGCGCTGCGGCGCAGGTGGGCGCGGACGCGGGCGCCGAGTTCGGCCAGCCGGAACGGCTTGGTGAGGTAGTCGTCGGCGCCCGCGTCGAGCGCGACGACCACCTCGAACTCCCTGGTGCGCGCGGTGAGCACGACGATGACCGAGTGCGGGAGCGACGCGCGCAGCATCCGGCACAGGGCGACCCCGTCCATGTCGGGCAGGCCGAGGTCGAGGAGCACCAGGTCGGGCGCGGCCTCCCCGACGTGGTCGAGGGCTTCGGCGCCGGTGGGCGCCAGGGCCGTCGCGAAGCCCTGCTTGCCGAGGGAGCGCAGCAGTTCCTCGCCGATGACGGGATCGTCCTCCACGATCATGATGCGTTCTCCGGCCACACCTCGGATCCTAGGCCGCCTCGCGCGCCTCGTCCCGCACGGAGCCGCGGCGCAGCAGCCACAGGCACGGGACGGTCCACAGGACGCCGAAGCAGAACCCGGCGAGCACGTCGGTCGGCCAGTGCACGCCCAGGTAGACCCGGGTGAGCCCGACGCCGAGCGCCCATCCGACGACCAGGGCGCGCGGGCCCGTCCCGCGAAGGGCGGCGACGAACAGGACCGCGATGATCGTCGCGCCGGCGGTGTGGCCGGACGGGAACGCGTGCCCGAACGCGGGGACCGCCCAGTCCGTCTGCTCGGGACGCGCGCGGTTCAGCAGTTCCGCGCAGGCGTAGCGCACCAGCCGCCCGGCGAGGAGGACGCCGATCGCCGCCGCGGCGTACCGCGCCCGATGGCGGAGTTCCGCTCGGCCCGCCAGCAGTGCCCCGGCCGCGGCGGCGAGCAGGAGCGCGGGCACGCCGACCGCCGAGTCCGTCAGCAGCCGCGCGGCTTCGGTCAGCGGCGCGGCGCGGTTGGCGGCGAACCAGTCGTGCACGGGGCCGTCGAACGGGAGGCCGCCGACGATGGAGACGGCGAGGGTCAACAGGGCCAGGAGCACCGCGACCGGGCCCAGCGCGAAGGCGGAGAAGGGGCCCGGGGAGCGGCGCGTCGCGGGAGCGGTCATCCCATCTTCCTTACGGACGAGAGCGGACCGCCGACGCTAACCGGGCGAAGGTTAGCGCCCGGCTAACGCGCGACCCCCTGGCCCGAAGCCGCTCCAGACGGGCCGCTCGGGCAGCAGCAGCACGAAGGTGGCGCCGCCGCGCAGCATGAGCCGCCCGCCCTCGGCCTCGGCGAGGGACCTGGCGAGTGCGAGCCCGATCCCGTGGCCCGTGCCGGGAGAACGCCGGGCGAAGATCGTTTCCGGATCGTCCGGGCCCGCGCCCTCGTCGGAGACCTCGACCGACAGGCCCGCGCCGACGTCGGCCGCGGTGACCGTCACCGTGCCTTCGCCGTGCGCGCGGGCGTTGTCGATCAGCACGTCGAGGATCTGCCGGACGGCCGCCGCCGAGGCCTGCGCGGTGGGCAGGCCGGGGTCTTTGCGGATCTCCAGCGCGCGGCCCTCCACGGCGAGCGGCGCCCGCCAGCGCTCCTCCGCCCCCGCGAGCAGGGGGTCGAGGTCGAGATCGGCGCGGGGCGCGTCCCGGGTGAGGGCGATCAGATCTTCGATGATCGTCTGGAGGTGGTCGCCGCGCTCCAGGGCGGTCCGGATCGCGGGCCTCGGATCCGGCTCGTCGAGCGCCGACTCCAGGCCGAGGAGGAGCCCGGTGAGCGGGGTGCGCAGCTGGTGGGAGACGTCGGCGCTGAAGGCGCGCTCCCGCTCCAGCGTCCGGCCGAGGCGGCGCGCGGTCGTCTCCAGCGCGCGCTGGGCGGCGTCCACCTCCGGCACGCCCGAGCGGACCGCCCGGACGCTGAAGTCACCGTCGCCGAGCCGGCCCGCCGCGTCCGTCAGCCGCTCCAGCGGCGCCGCGAGCCGCCGGGCGAGGAACCAGGCGAGCCCCGCCGCGACGAGCAGGACGGCGAGCGCGGTGAACAGCATCGTGCGCCACGCCTCCCACATCTCCTCGGTGACCTCCTCGTACGGCACCGCGATCCGGACCGCCGACCGCTCGGCCTCGCCGTCCGCCGGGACGGGCGCCGCGACGGCGAGGTCGTCCCCTTCGACGTCGTCGTGGATGCCGCCGTCCGCCGTCGCGGCGGCGACCGCCGACGTCGCGGGCCCCTCCCCCGCGATCCTCCGGCCGTCCCGGTACACCCCGAGCACCGCGTCGTCATCGACGGGCTCCCCGAACTTCGACGGCAGCCCGCCTCCGTCCGGCACCCACGCCGCGGCCCGCGCCGCCTCCCGCCCCAGCTCCCCGACCGCGTCCCCCCGGTACAGCCGCTCCACCGCCACCGCGAGCGGCGCCGCGAACAGCAGCACCCCGAGCACCACGACCCCGACGATCGCGCCCATCACCTGCCGCCGCAACGCCCACCCCTCCGTCCCCGCTCAGGAACCACAAGAAGGACCTTACGCTCGGCGTCCCGGTCGGCGGACGGGCTCATCGCGGCGGCGGAGGCCGTGCTCTCGGCGTACCGCGGCGGGCCCTGGGACCGGGAATGCCGGTCCCAGGGCCCCTCGCGGTCAGGTGCGCGACGGCGGCTCCAGGAGTTCGGCGGTGCCCGAGGCGGGATCGGCGTAGTAGGCGCGGAGATCGAGGCGGCGTTCGGTGAGCCGACGTTTGATCTTGGGGTAGCGGAGCAGCTTCGCCACCTGGAGCCGCAGGTGGGCGCGGCCCGGGTCGTCGGTGGCGGCGCGGCCCCGGCCGGTGTTGCCGCTGCGGGTGAGCCACCACCAGGCATCGAAGGCGCGGAGGCTGAGACCGCCCGGCTGGAGTGCGGCGACGGCCCCGCAGCCGCTGTGCCCGACGACGACGATCTCCTGGACGCCGAGGATCTCGGTCGCGTAGGCGATCGTGGCGGCCTCGGCGGTCACCCGGTGCGGGCGGTACGGCGGGACGACGTTGCCGAACGTGCGCAGTTCCAGGCAGCTGCCCGGGGCGGCTCCCGCGAGTCGCGCGGGATCCAGCTGGGCGTCACAGCAGGCGATGATCAGCGTGGTCGGACGGGCCGCGGCGGCGTCCGTCGTGCGGGTCTGGGCGTGGGTGAGTGGCTCCATGGTTTCCTCGGTTTCGGTGTGCCGGTCGACAGATGGCTCGGTTCCGTTCGGCCCCGCACGGGCCGTCGGAGCACACCTGTCAGCAGCGGAACACCTGGAGCAGCGCCTGCGCCCTCGCGCCCCGGTCCGGCCGCGCGACCGACCTCCCCGTCGACGACCCGGCGACGACCGTCCCGGCGCGGTGCGGCCGAGCCGGGGGCACGACCGGGCGAACCCGGTACCTCTCGCCCCGCGATCTCATCGCGGCCCGTGACCGCGCGGCCCCCGGGCACTCGGTGACGTCCTCCGCCGACCCGTCCCGGCGGTCCGGCACGGGCGCGGGCGCCGCCCCGCCGAGCCCCGACGCCGACGCGGCCACCACCGCCGTCAACGCCCGAACCTGGTCCGCACCCCCGGCGGCCCCGGGAACGACCAGCGCGACCGCGAGCAGGACCGCCCAGATCCCGTACCTCACGCCGCACCCCCGGCCGTCCCTCTAAGATCCCCACTGGTAACTCAGTGTTACCACCAATCCCCTCCTTCAAAAGCCGTGGAGGCGGCGTAGGCGGTCCGGGCCTCGGATTCCACGCCACGCGATGAGCCGGGCGGGAGAGCGGGACGGAAAGGCGTGGACTAGGCCCAGATCACGGCGACGGACTCGGGTCGGGCCCGGTCGACGCGGACCTGGAGGTCCTGTCCGGGGGCGAGGCGTGGCAGGCCGATCAGGGGGACGACGCACTGGACGGTGACGGGGTACGGGGGGCGCCCGGGGACCGTCACGAGGAGGTCGAGGGTGACGAGCGGCTGCCCGTTCATCCGGGTTCCGGAGTCCCGGACGGCGGTGACCATACCGCTGCCGGGCAAGCCGGTGTGCGCGAGGTGGGCGGTCGCGTTCTGCTGCGCGAGCGACGCGGTCGCCGCCTGCATCTGCGCCATGCCGGCGCGCATCTGCGCGGCCGGGTCCCAGTCGCGCTGGATGTCCGCGGACTGCCGCTGGAGCTGCCTGAGCGACTTGAAGAATCCCATGTCAGACCTGCGCTTCCTGGTAAAGGCCGCCGTAGTGGGCGGCGAGCGCCATGTCGCCCTTGAAGCGCGCGTTCCACGCCTCGGTGGCGCGGTGGTAGACCTGCGGGTCGAACCCGAGCGAGGCGACGTAGCCGCCGAGGCCGGCGAGGTCGAGCCCGTGGGTCGCCGCGAACTTCGAGATCCGCGCGTAGTCCGCCAGGGTCACGCCCTCGATCGGCGCGAGCCGCGGGTCGCCCTCGGCGATGCCGGGCTGCGGGACCATGCCGCCGAACTGCGCGCCGAACTGCGCGGCCTGCCCGTACCGCCCCGCTTGCCCGTACTGCGCCTGCCGCGCCGCCTGGGCCGCCTGGGCCGCCTGGGCCTGCTGCTGGAGCAGCCTGGCCTGGTCGATCATCGCCGGCGCCTGGTTGACCATGCCGACCATCTGCTTCATCTGCTTGAACATGCCCATCGCCATCTCCTCCGCCGCTGCCGCTCTTCCGTCATACGTATTGCTTCGATGCCACCCGACCCCGTTCGGTTCCCCCCGCCGAGCCCTTTTCCGGCGCAGGAGCGCAGCACGAACGCCGGCCTGGGGTGGCGCGGTCACCGCGATCGCCCTCGCGGCCGGGAACCCGTCGATCTCGACGGCCTCCTGAACGTCGAGATCGACGGCTCCCCGACCGCCCGAGTGACCGTCCTCCCCTGACCGCGGGACACCCGTGGCGCCCGCAGTTCCGGCTGCGGGCGCCACGGCGCTTTCCGGGACCAGGGTGTCAGGGTCGGTGGAGGGGGAGCCGGAGGGTGAGGCAGGCGCCGGGGAGGTCGTCGGGGCGGTCGGTGGCCTGGAGGGTGCCGCCGTGGGACTCGGCGATCTGGCGGGCGATGGGGAGGCCGAGGCCGGTGCCTCCCGGGTCCAGGCGGCGAGCGTCGGCGCGGCGGTAGAAGCGGCGGAAGACGGCCTCCTTGTCGGGGTCGGGGATGCCGGGGCCGTCGTCCATCACCTCGAGGACGGCCTGGCGGTCCCGGACGAGGACCGCCACCTCGATGCGGGACGCGGCGTGCCGTTCGGCGTTGGCCAGCAGGTTGCCCACCAGGCGGGCCAGCCGGACGCGGGAGGCGTCGACGATCACCCCGACGTCCAGGTGGGTGCGGACGGTCTTGCGCGGCGCGAGGTGGACGAGTTCGCCACCGACCAGCACCGGAAGGTCGACGGGCTCGGTGTCCGCGGGCACCCCGGCCTCGAGTCTGGCCAGTTCCAGCAGGTCGCCGACGATGTCGCCGAGCCGCTCGGCGTCCTGGAGCGTGGCGAGCAGGGTCTCGCGGGGGTCGGCGTCAGGGTCGTCGAGGGCGACCTGGAGCCGGGTCAGCAGGCCGGTGAGCGGGCCGCGCAGATCGTGGGAGGCGTCGGCGACAGCCTCGCGTTGCTCCTGGACCGCCTTGCGGAGCGCGTCCGAGACCCGGCGCTCCTTGACCTGGGCGCGCCGCAGCCGCTGGTTGACCTCGTGCAGCTGGCTGGTCTGGGCGAGCATGTGCGCCTCGAGCGTCTCCACCCGTTCCTCGGGGAACTCCGCCGAGTCGGGTTCCCGCCGGACGAACGTGGTCACCTCCTGCGGCTGGTTGAGGATCCCGACGATCTTCCCTTCTTCGTCGAAGATCGGGGTGTTCGTGATGTTCCAGTAGCGCTCCCGCAGCACCCCGGGACTGCCCGGCTCCTCCACATCGTGCCGGTGCACGGCCATGATGTCCGTCTCGCGATCCGTCAGCACCCGCTCCATCGAGTCCAGCAGCGCGAGGTACTCCTCCCCCGCCTCGTCACCGGGGAACAACTCCGCCACCGACCGCCCCAGCAGGCCCTCCCTGGACCGCCCCGTCGTCCGCTCATACGCCCGGTTCACCTTGAGATACACCAGCTCGACCGACAGATAAGCCAGGGGCGCCGCGACGGCCTCGAACAGGACCTCCGCCTCGGTCTTCGCCATACCGCCCTCCCACGGCCCTCACACCCCAAGTCAATACAAGCGCCCTTTCCGGCACATCCCCCCCACCCCAGGGCGAAGACCAGGTAGATCTCACGCCCTGTGCGCCACACCGGACCCGGCCATTTCGGGAGAGTGCGTCATTTTCCACAGGCGGGACCGGACCACCGCTGTAGATCTCGGTGAGGTGTTTCCGATCTACGGCAAGGCGGACTACATGCGCGCGTTCACGGCTTTCGTCATCGCCCTCGCGGCGGCCGTCGTCCTGCTCCTCCCGGTGCCGGCCTCGGCCGCGATCACCGGGATGCGGGCGTCCCTCACCGCGGTTCCCGCGGGCTGTTCCGGCCCGCCGACCCTGACCGGCCTGGTCGAACTCCAACGCGACGGCGTCTGGGGCACGATCGGCGCGGCGCCCCAGGTCATGGTCAACGTGTTCGGCCGTCCCACCGACCTGCCCGACGCCCCTTGGATCGCCTACGACGCCGTGCCGGCGACGGCCGACGTCGGCACCTTCTCGTGGCCGGCGCCGATCCAGCGCGCCACCGAGTTCTACGTCATCGCCTACTACGGCGGCGCGAACCCGCATGCCGTCTCCGAGACCGTCGTCCTCCAGCCCGGCTTCGTCCCGCCGACGTCCGGCACGGCGAGCGATCTTCGCGTCTCGGTCAGCGCCGACTCCGCGACCTCCACCACGCCGCCGACCCTGACCGGTCTCGTCGAGGTCAAGACCTGCGGGACCTGGCAGCCCGACCCGTCGGGCTCCGTCACGGTCTACGCCCGTCCTGCCGACTCCGAGGACGAATGGTCGGGCTACGGCTACCTCTACACCGGCCCCGACGGCACCTACACCTGGGACGGCACCGGATTCGGCACGGACACCCTGGAATTCCACCTGGTCGCACGCCATCCGGGCGGTCTCGCCGCCTGGTCCGACCTCGTCACCCTGGACCTGGGCGTCTGACCCGTCCGGGCACCGGTGGCCTCGGCCAAAGCTCGTATCACGCTATCCACAAAGCCGTCCGGTCGAAGTGGCGCTGCGCGGGTAAAATTCGGGTGCGGGGTCGCATCGGGCCGGCTGAGGAGTGCAGCGGTGGACGACTATGACGTGGCCTGGTGGAATGTCGAGAACCTTTTTGACGAGGAGAATTCGCCGCGCCGGTCGGAACGGCTGGCGCGGGTCATCAAGGATGACATCACGGGGTGGACGCCGCGATTGCGCGATCTGAAGATCGAGCGGTTGGCGTCGGTCATCGCGCAGATGAAGGACGGCGCCGGACCGGATCTGCTCGGGGTGTGCGAGGTCGAGAACCTGTTCGTCCTGGAGCGGCTGGCCGCGGCGGTGCACCACCGGCTGCCGGGGCGCCGGTACGCGATCGTGCACGCCGACACCGGTGACGCGCGGGGCATCGACGTCGCGTTCCTCTACGATCCGGCCCTGTTCGAGGTGCCCGACGGGCAGGTGTTCTTCCATGTGGTGATGCGCCGGAACGCGACCCGGGAGATCGTGCAGGTCAACTTCCGGACCAGGCGGGGTCGCACGTGGGCGGTGTTCGGCAACCACTGGCCCTCACGCAGCGGCGGCGCGGCCGAGTCCGCGGGCTACCGGCACATCGCCGGCGAGACCCTGTCCTACTTCCACCAGCGCACCCTGGAGGAGCACGGCCCCGACACGCCGGTACTCGCGATGGGCGACTTCAACGACGAGCCGTTCGACACCTCGCTGGTCGTGCACGCCCTCAGCACCCGCCAGCGGCGCCGGGTCCTCGAAGCCGACACGCCCCGCCTGTGGAACCTCATGTGGCCTCAGATGGGCGTCCCCGACGGCACTTTCTACTTCAACAACGAACCGAACCTGCTCGACCAGTTCATCGTCAACGCCCCCATGGCCCGTCCCCGATCCCCGCTCCGGGTCCACCCCGAATCCGTGCGCATCCTCCGTTTCCCCGGCACCTTCAGCACCGGCGCCTACCCCGCCCCCGTCCCTTTCGGCGGCATGGGGAAAAAGGTCAACGAGTCCGGGTTCTCCGACCATTTCCCCATCACCCTGAAGGTCACCGAATCCGACTGACGGGCCCTCGGCGCGCGGGTCGGGAGACACCGCGCGGACCACCGGTGGGTGTGGCGTGGGCCGGGTGCGGGCACGGGCGAAAAAAGGGCGGGGCGCGGGGGCGGAGGGGGCCTTGGGCGTGGGGGCGGTCACGGTCGTCGTGCTGGTGATCTTCGGGTGGGGGCTGGTGTCCTCGCGGCTGGAGCGGGCCGACCTGACCGCGCCGATCGTGTTCGTGGCCGTCGGGGGACTGCTGGCGGCGACGGGGACGGTCGCCGGGCCCACCGCCCCGGAGGCGCTCCGGCCTCTGGTCGAGGTCACCCTCGTCTGGGTGCTGTTCTCCGACGCGGCGGGGGTGCCGTGGCGCGAGGTCCGCGCGGACCGGGGGGTGTACGCGCGGCTGCTGTGCGTCGGGCTCCCGCTGACGATCCTCACGGGCTGGGGGCTCGCGTCCTGGTTCTTCCCCGGCCTTGAGCTGTGGCTCGCGCTGCTGGTGGGCGCCGCGCTCGCGCCCACCGACGCCGCGCTCGGGCTCCCCGTCGTGACGAACCCCCGGGTGCCCCCGCGCATGCGGCGGCTCATCACCGTGGAGAGCGGGCTCAACGACGGGATCGCGACCCCCGTCGTCATGTTCGCGCTCGCCGGGGCCGCGTCGGCGGAGGCCGTCCGCGGCGCGCCCACCCTGGGCATGGCGCTCGTCGAACTCGCCCTCGGCCTCGTCGTCGGCGCGGTGCTCGGGCCGGCGGGCGGCGGGCTGCTGCGGGCGGCGCGGCGCAGGGAGTGGGCCTCGGAGGACTTCACCGGCATCGCGGTCCTCGCGCTCGCCGTGCTCGCCTACACGGGCGCGGTCGCCCTGCACGGCAACGGCTTCATCGCGGCCTTCTGCGCGGGCCTGGCGTTCGGCGCGGCCGCCGGGCCGCGCGGGCCCGCCGAACTCGCCTACCTGGAGCAGACCGGACGGCTGGTGTCCCTGCTGGTCTGGCTGGCGTTCGGCGTCATCGTCCTCCCCATCATGGCCTCGCGGATCGGCCCGCCGACCGTCCTGTACGCGGTGCTCAGCCTGACCGTCGTGCGCATGCTCCCGGTCGCCCTCGTCACCCTCGGCGCCGGTCTCGACCGTTCCTCGGTCCTCTTCCTCGGCTGGTTCGGCCCCCGCGGCCTGGCCTCCCTCGTCTTCGCCCTGATCGCCCTCGAAGAACTCGGCCCCGACGCCGACGACGCCGTCACCGTCATCGGCTGCACGGTCCTGCTCAGCGTCCTGGCGCACGGCCTCACCGCCCGCCCTCTCGCCGCCGCCTACGGCGCCCGCCACCCTCGGTAGCCGACGCCGCGCATCTAGTGAACATGGGCCAATTCCCTAATCGAACCGGCATATAACTCTTACCTCACGTCTCGTGACAGAAGGTATAGATTTCGCGGCGAGACGGGCCTGGAGCGGAGGTTGCGTGGCTGAGATCCTTGTGGTGCCGGTCCGGCTGGACGCGCTCTTCCTGGCGATCGACACGCCTGCGGTGGGCGCGCACGCGGACTTCGGCCTCCTCCCCCATGTGGACCCGGACACCGGCCGGGACGTCCATCCGCAGTCGCCCTACCTCGGCGAGCGCGTCACCGCCCGGCCCTTTCAGGACGGGGACTTCCGGCTGGCCGCGGGACTGCACCTGCACTGGACGCTGCCCGACGGGTTGACCCGGCACGTCCAGCGGGACGGGGAGACCTCCGTGCCGACGGTGCCGAACCGGTGGCTGGTCACCCGGACGCGGCGCGGGCGGGTCGACGCGCAGTGGGTGGTCGACAGCGACCTCTTCGACGACGCGGGGGACGGCGTCACCTATCCCGTCACCGGTTCCGAGGCCGGAGGGCTCCCCTTCCGGCGGCTGGGACGGAAGACGCCCCTGTCCCAGTGGAGGGAGAGCGGGGGCGGGGACAGAGTGCGGCCGCTGACGGCGGTGGGGTACGGGGAGCCCGCCTTCGCGGCCTTCTACCCCGACTGCCGCAGCGTCTTCGGGTTCCACGACCCGGCCATCACCGGCCTGTCCCCCGAAGCGCTGCTCTCCTATGACGTGGTCGGCTGGTACGCCGACCCCCGCCAGGACCCCGTGACCGCGCTCACCGGCACGGACTGGCGGGACCGGCTCGCCACCGACCTGGGCTGGAGCGTCCACCCGGCGGCGCCCCGGCCGACGCGGACGGTCTGCTCCGCCCGGGTCGTCTTCCGGCCCGACGTCGACCCTGTGAGCCCCCTCCGCACGGGCGACTCCGGCGTCTGCGTCGGGCTCAGCCCCACCGAGGCGCTCGCCGCGCACCTGGGCGAGACCCTTGCCGGGACGGCGCTGCCCGGCGTGACCGCGGACGAGGTGGAGGAGCTGCTCGAGTCCCTGTCCTTCGCCGCGGAGCTGGAGTCGCGGCCCCTGGACGCCGGGCCGGCCCTCGCCGCGGCGCGGCACGCCGCGGGCTTCCGCGCCGTCCCCTCGGGCACGCTGTGGACGGTGCGGCGCGCGGACGGGCCCGCCGAGCCCGCGGTGCGCCAGCGCCGCGAGGCGCTCCGGCTCCCGCACGCGATCGGCGACCTGCTCGACGGGCTCAACGCCGCCCAGGAGGCCTACGACCGGGCCGGACAGGAGCTGCGGTCACGGCGCGAGCGGCTGTTCATGGACTGGCACAGATACCAGCTCTGCGCCTACCCGCCCGACACCGCCCGCGACTCCTACCCCGACCCCGACGAGGTCCGCTTCTTCCTGGAGCGCGAGATCGCGTCACTCGCCGACCGAGCGGCACGGACGGGCCGAGGCCCCGAGGCCGCCCCCGGCACGCTCGCCGGAGCGCTCGCCGCCGCCCGCGCCGCGCTGCTCGCCGCGCTCTCCGTGGTCAACGCGGCCGAGGCCCGCCCCGTCGCCGCCGAGTTCGTCCTGGCGCGGGTCCCCGCGCCCGGCCACCACGTGCCGGCGGAACCCGTCGTCCTGCTCACCGGCGATGCCGCCACCCCCAGCGACCGGCACGGCCGGGACGGCGCGGACCGGCCCGACGGGCTCCTGGCCTGCCGGACCGCACGGGTGGACGACTTCACGAACCTCACGCTGCTCCGGCACCCGGTCGCCGCCCCCAGTCCCCGCGACACCGTCTGGACGCACGCTCCCTGGCATCCGGTGCTGCTGGAGTGGGAGGCCGAGTTCTTCCCGGTCGGGCCGGGCGGCAACCTCGACGGCGGCCTGCGCGACTACGACCCGGCCTACCTCACCGCGAACCACACCCTCGGCGACGTCGACCTGCACGTCCGCCCTGGACACGGCACGCCCGTCAAGGCGGCGAACGTCTACTCCGGCTCGACCGTGCTGTCACCCGGCCCGCGGCCCGTCCTGTCCGCCCGGGTGCTGCGCTACCTCTCGGGCACGATCCTCGCCCCCTACACCGAGGCGACCGGCGCTGCGACGGCGCCCGAGGAGTTCCTGAGATCCCCCGGCGCGGTCCTCGACTGGTACGCCGCGCACGGCCCAGACCGTCGGCTGCGCACCCTCGTCGCGATCCACGCCCACCTGAGCGAGCACGAGCACGACAACCTCGCCCAGGTGCTCGGCGGCTTCAACGACGCCCTGCTCATGCGCCGCCTCACCCGCCAGCTGCCCGTCGCCGACCCGCTCGGTTTCCCCGACCACCGGCGCTTCGCCGCGGCCGTCGCCGAGGCGGTCGGGCCGGACGCCCTGCACGCCCCGCACCCGCTCGGCGACTTCACCCCGATCCGGACGGGCGCACTGCGGATCCGACGGCTGCGGATCATCGACAACTTCGGCATCCCGCACGAGGTCGACACCGAGCAGATCACCACGTCCACCCGGCTGCGCGTCCCGGACCGGCCCGGCTGGGCGGCGCTCCCGCCCCGGCTGGCCCAGCCCGCCCGGCTCGCCTTCCGCTGGCTCGACGCCGACCACGACCTGCGCGAGATGAACGACGTCCCGACCACCTCGCCGGTCTGCGGCTGGGTCATGCCCGACGGCCTCGACGACGCCCTCGCCTTCTTCGCCGCCGACGGCACCCCGCTCGGCTCCCTCGTGGCCGCGCCGGGACCCGGGCCCGCCCCGTGGCTGCCCGCGCCGGGGGGAGACACCCCGACCGCGGACGCCATCGCCCACCCCCGGCTGCGGGCCGTCGCCGCCGCCCTCCGCGACGCGGGCCGCGAACGGCTCGGCGTGCTGCTCGGCGACCTCGACGCGCTGCTCGCCGGAGTGGAGCCCGCCGACTACCTCCAGGGCCCGCTGACGGCGACCGCGCTCGCCGTGGTCAGGGCCGAGCTCGACCTCCAGCTCATGGGCCTGCCCGCGGTGCACCAGGACTGGAACGTCTTCCGCCAGGACCTGCGGCGTGCCGAACGGGAGACGACGGGATTCCCGCTCGTCCGCTTCCCCGTCCGGGTGGGTTCCGCGGCCCGGCTGGACGACGGCCTCGTCGCCTACTGGGCGGAGGATCCCGAGCACGCTCCCGGACTGGGCGAGATCCGGCTCGCGGACGAGGCGCCGCTCCTGGAGACCGCGCCCGGCCTGCCGCCCCGGCGGCTGACGATGCTGGTCGATCCGCGCGCGCCCGTCCACCTCACCAGCGGGGTCCTGCCGGTCAAGGCGCTGCGGATACCCGCCGCGCACTACCGGGACGTGCTGGCCGGTCTCCGGCCCGTCCACTTCGTCGCGCCGGTGCTGGACGACGGTCCGGGGACCGCCGCGCTCCCGGTGCCCGCCGAGCCGGGCCGCACCTGGACGTGGCGGGAGCGCGAACGGTCCGGCTGGAGCGCCCACAAGGTCACCGGGGGCCCGCCCACCGCCGACTTCCCCGCCGAACCCACCCTGCGCGAGGGCTGGCTGACCCTCGACCCCGTCACCGAGTGAGGATCCCGATGCAGCAGCAGATCACCCTGACCCTGTCGATCCCGGAGACGAACCTCGTCCTCGACGCGCTCGGCCAGCTCCCGTACGCGCAGGTGTACGAGCTGGTCGACAAGGTGCGCCGACAGGCGCAGGGCCAGATCGGCCTCAGCCCCGTGGCCGAGGAGACCGCGTGAGCGCCCGGCTCGTCCTGCACTGGCCGCTGGACGCGGTCGCCGAGGGCCGGGTCGCCGACCTCGCCGAGGGCCAGTACGGCGGGGACGTCAAAGGCGATCCGCAGACCGACCACGATGTCAGGTTCGGGAGCTGCCTGCGGTTCGACGGCTCCGACGACCACCTGCTCCTCCAGAACGTCCCGGCCGACAGGCTTCGCGCCTACACCTTCCAGACCTGGATCAAGCCGCTCCCCGGCGCCAGGCCCGCGACGGTGGTGCTCTGCGCCAGGAACGCGGGCACCCTGCAGGTGCTCCTGGAGCCCAACGGCGCGATCACCCACCGGTTCATGGTCACCCGCCCGCTGAGCGGCCTCTTCGAGGCGAGGCTCGCGACGGCTCCCGAGACGGTGCCGGCCGGGCTCTGGACCCATGTCGCGGTCACCAACGACGGCAGGACCGCCCGGATCCACCTGAACGGGATCCAGGCCTCCGAGCTCGCCTTCGCCGGGACCCGGACCCCCGACCCCTCGGCCCTGACGGTCTGCGGCGTCGGACCGGGACGGTTCTTCGCGGGCTCGCTCGCCCATCTGCGGATCTACGACGACGCGCTGACCCCGGTGGAGGTCAAGCGGGACATGGCCGAGGACGAGGCGGCCCTGGCGGCCTTCGTGCGCAGCCACCCGCTCGACTTCGCCCTCGTCAACGACGACGACCACCCCGTCCTCTACATCGACGAGGCGGCCACCACCCAGGCGATGACCCTGCGGCTCACCAACACCTCCCGCTACCCGGTCGAGCCCGTCCCCCTGACCGTCCCGGTCCCGACCACGGCCGAGTACCACTGCGCGCTGCGGCTGCGCCCCGGCACGCTGGCGGCCGGGATCGCGCCCCGCGCGGCGAGCGCCGCCTGGGCGCTGGCCGCCGAGCCCGACGGGACCGCGCTCTACCTCCAGTGGAAGAGCCCCGCGACGCTGGCGCCCGGCGCGTCCACCACGGTCCGGATCGAGGGCCTGAACGCCGACGGCGCGGGCGGCACCCGCGGCACCCGGGTGGAACTGGAGTACCTCAGGTGGCGCCACCCCGGCGAGCAGGACGAGCTCACCGGGACCCGGCTCCAGTTCCTCGACCTGGTCAACCACCGGGGCCGCCGCGACCTCCCGCTCGATCTGCGGCTGGTCGGCGGAGACCGGGTGCTGGCCGACAGCCAGGCGGTCAGCGCGCTGCGCGTCCACCTCACCCACACGCTCCTCGACGGCCCCGGCCTGTCCCTGCGCAAGGACTCGGAGCTGTTGCTGTCCTTCGACGTCCAGCAGCCGGGCCAGGACCGGCCGTGGGCGCTCACCGCCTCCGGCGACGCGCCCCGGGCGTCCCTGACCACCGCGGACCCCCGCTGGCGGATCACCGCCGAGGCGCTCGGCCAGCGGATGCGGTGGACGCTCCGGCCCAGGGAGGACCTGGTCCTTGCGCCGGGCGAGCACCTGGAGCTCGCGCTCGGCGGGATCGTCGCGCTGCCCTCGCTCGGCCACGCGCCGATCCTGGTGGACTACCAGGACGTCCCCGGCTACGCCAACGGCACGCTGACCGTCCCGGTAGAGCGCACCCCGCTGCTGTTCAGCGGCGCGAACGTCGGCATCGGCACCCAGCGCCCCGAACCCTTCCGGCTCGCCGTCAACGGCGTGGAGAACCACCTCCAGCTGCGCCGGGACGCCGCGCTGGGCGGCGGAGGCAAGGTCCTCTTCCTCGAGCTGTTCCAGGACACCTCCGCGGGCCCGGCGGTGACGTTCCCGAGCATCCGGTTCCACCACGGCGAGAAGTTCTGGCACCGGATCGAGGGCAGGCCCGAGGGCATTCAGTTCAAGCAGGGCCACCTGGGCGGCGACGCCCTGATCGACATACACGCCGGCACCGCGGTCGTCGCGGGCCTGCGGATCGGCGGCACGACCATCGGCGAGGCCGAGCTCCGCGTCCTCAAGAAGCTCGCGGCGGGCCAGCTGGAGTTCGACCTCTTCAACGTCAAGCAGGGCGAGTACATCTACGCGGCGGACCTGAACCCCCTGGACGCGGACCGCCGCCACGTCTACACCTGGCGCCGCAGGGACCGGCTCGACCAGGGCCGCTGGCGGCTCCATTTCCCGGGATGAGGTGAGACGACCGTGAAGCGCAATCGTACGGAGCGAGTGTCCCGTTCGACGTCGTCGAGCGAGGAAGCCCCGAAAGGCAGGACCCGCGACGAGGTGAAGCGGGATCGCCCGCTCCAGCTGGCGGAGACCATCACCATGATCCAGGACGACGAGCCGGCGCCGTCGGAGGACGAGGACGACATCACGGACGTCCCGCCGATCTCGGCGAAGCCGGTGACGGACGCCAAGATCAAGATCGGCGGGACCCGCGGGGACGGCTTCTTCTACTTGACCTTCCTCGCCGTCGGGCAGGGCGACTGCGCGATCATGGCGACGCCCGAAGGCAAGATCCTCATGATCGACTGCGGGACCAACGGCACCGGCGGGCGGCGCGCGGAGACCCTGGCGAGGTGCCGGGAGGTCGTCCTCAAGCCGCGGTACATGCAGGACACCACCAGGGTCCACGCGCTCATCCTCACCCACCCCGACAAGGACCACTACTACTGGATCCCGCAGGTCTTCCCCGAGGGGGTGAGCTTCGGCAGCATCTACTACAGCGGCTCCTTCGCCAAGTACAAGACCGGCAAGACCGCGCGGTTCCTGCGCAGGAGGTGCCCCTCGGCCGACCGCAAGCACGTGTACCACTACCAGGACGACGACGATCTGCCGGTGCGGACGCTGGGCGGCGACGACGTGCCGGTCCGCACCCGGCCCGGCCAGGTCGACTGCCTGATCGGCGACGCGATCCGGATCGTCGACGAGCCGCACTGCAAGATCAGCATCCTGGCGGCCGAGGTCCCCCAGACCCACCGCAACGACAAGGGCGACAAGGTCAACACCTTCTCCGTGGTCACCCTGATCGAGGTCTTCGACGACCGGATCCTCATCGTCGGCGACGCCACCTTCAGCACCGAGGCCTACCTCATGGCCCGGCACCCGGCCAAGATCACCGATCTGAGCCTGCTCCAGGTCGGCCATCACGGCAGCGTCACCACCTCCTCGCTCCCGGCCTTCGTCGCCATGACCAATCCTGCCCAGGCGGTGATCTGCTCCGCCGAGCGGATCGAGACCAACCACCTGCCGCGCAGGGAGGTGGTGGACCGTTACCTGGACCTGATGGAGGGCCGCGACGACACCGTACTCGAACCCGAACTGCACAAGATCTACTGCTGGCAGCCCGGCTCCAGGGGTGGCGCCACCCGGCGGTTCCACCGGCGAAAGCTCTGGACCGATGTCCCACTCTGGTCCACCGGGACGGGGAGGTTCGACTACGTTCCCGACAAACCGGAGAGTGTCGATTGAACCCCGACGAACTTCGCGCCGCCGTCGTCCTCACCGGGACCCGGCTGGACCTCGCCATCGCCTCGCTGAACGATCCCGGGCTGCACCGCGACCTCGGGCCGCACCTCGTGCTGACCGGCGCGACCCGCGTCGAGACCGCCGAAGGCGTGACCGTCGAGGGCACCGCCGAAGGCGGCCCGTTCGCCGGGCTCTCCGTGACCGCGGTCTTCGCCGAGCAGGGCGCCCTGGTCACCGGCCGGACCCCGGACGGCACCGACTGGATGCTCCGCGAGGGCTTCCCCGCCTTGGCGGACGGCCTTCTCGGCACGCTCCGGTTCAGGACGCCGGTGCTGGCGCGGACCCCCGCGGGCGGATTCGACTTCTCCGGCGATCTCGTCATCACCGTAGAACTCGCGCCGCTCGACCTGCTGGTGCCCGGTGTGCCGCACACCGTCCAAGGGCGGATCGTGATCCTGCACGAGATTCCGGACACCGACCTCGTCATCACCCCGGTACCGCAGGTCACCCTGTACGGGCCGGAGGGCGCGACGCTGGAACTCGGGCCGATCTCCCTCGGCGGAGTCCGCTATGAGTTCTTCGGCGACCCGGTGCTCGACCGCGACCTCGCCGACCTGGCGGTCGACGGCAGGCTCGTCGTCACCGGCGCCGTCACGTTCACCTCGTTCGGCGCGCCGCGCGAGGTCCTCATCAGCGCCGAGATCCGCGGCTGGGGCGACCCGGTCCTGCTGACGACCGACCTCAGGAGCGCGGGACGGTCCGCGTTCGCCGACGTCGTCTCCTTCCTGCACCCTTCCGGCCTGGACGTCCCCGGCGACTTCGAGATCACCGCCCCGGTCGTCCCCACCGAGCTGACCCTCCTGCTGGACCCGGCCGGGCCGGACCTGCTCACCCTGGCGACCCTCACCCTGGAGACCGACGAGACCTGGGACGCGGGCGCGCTCTCGCTCCAGGCCGTGGACGTGACGTTCCAGGTCGCGACGCCGCTGTCCGACCCGCAGGTCAGCGTGCTGATCGACGGTCTGGTCGGCATCGGCGCGCACGGCGTGCTGGAGCTCTCCGCGGAGTTCGGCGACGGCGTCTCCTTCGGCGGCGGGCTGCGCGAGGGCGACCCGCCGCTGGAGATCGGCGAGGTGTACCGGGACTTCACCGGCCTGGACGACGCCGGGCACCTGCCCTACCTCGCCGTGGAGGAGTTCCGGTTCGGGCTGGCGCTGCCGCCGGACGAGGCCCCGCTCAGCGCCTCCGGGCAGCTGGAGCTGGAGGGGACCTGGACCGTCCTTCCGGGGGTGGAGCTGCACGCGGTCGAGTTCGCCCTCGAGGTCGAGGGCGAGCGCGCCGACTTCACCGCGGTCGCCGACCTGTGGCTGTTCGCGCTGGGCCTGCGGCTCAGCGCGTCCTATGACGGCACCGCGGGCTGGGTCTTCGAGGGCGTCAGCCATCCCGGGCAGGAGGTGCCGGTCGGCGAGCTCATCGCCTCACTCGCCGACCGGTTCGGCGCGATGCCGCCGCCCGCGCCGATCCAGGCGCTGACCGTGCACGACCTGGAGACCTCGTTCGCCACCGGAGACGGCCGCTTCACCTTCGCCGCGGGAATGCTCCTGCCCGTCGACACGACCGAGGTCGACCTCACCGTCGACATCGACACCGGCGGAGCCGACGGGCCCGTCTACGGCGGCCGGATCACGGTCGGCGAGCCCGCGCTGGTCTTCGACGTGCACTTCGCGCAAGGACCCGACACGACCCGGTACGCCGCGTCCTACGCGCGCACCGGGACTCCGCCCCCCGTCAGGGAGATCGTCGGGGCGCTGGTGCCGTCGGCCGCCGAGTACGTGCCGGACGGGCTCGTCATCGACGTGCGGGACGCGGTCCTGGCCTCCGACGGTGCCGGGCACGTCCTCGTCGTCGACCTCAAGGCCGTGCTCGACCTTTCCGGGCTTCCGGTCGTCGGGCCCGCGCTCACCGGGGACGGGATCGTCGGCTTCGACCCGCTGCGCGTCATCGCGGCCGGGGCCGCGCTCGCCGGGACCGACCTCGCCGCGCTCAACCCGCTGCTCCCCGAGAGCGTCGCGCCCCTCCCCGAGCACGATCTCCCGGAAGGGTTCACCTTCGCCGGCCTGCTGCGGCTCGGGCCGCTCGACCAGCCGATGGCCCTGCCCGTCGCCGCGCCGCCCGCGTCGGACGGGACCCCGGCGCGCCCGTCCGACGACGTCGCCTGGCACCCCGTCCAGCGCAGCTTCGGACCCGTGCACGTGGACCGCGTCGGCCTGTCCTACCTGCACGCGCCCGGGGATCCCGCGCGGCTGGCGGTGCTGGTCGACGGCGCGATCTCGGTCGGCGGCCTCACCCTGTCCTGCTCGGGGCTGTCCGCCGCGATCTCGCTGGCGGACCCGACCGTGTTCCCCGACTTCGACCTCGCCGGGCTCGGCCTGTCCTACGCACAGGGCCCGATCTCGATCAGCGGCGCGTTCCGCGAAGGGACCGTCTCCTACCGGGGCCACGACCTGCGCGCCTACAGCGGCTCGGCGGCGCTGTCGACCGGGACGTTCTCGATCGGCGCGCTCGGCTCCTACGTGCAGCTCGACGAGGGTCCGTCGCTGTTCGTGCACGCGTTCCTCGACCACCCGATAGGCGGCCCCGCCTTCTTCTTCGTGCGCGGCCTCGCCGCGGGCTTCGGCTACAACCGGCGGTTCGTCGCCCCGCCCGTCGACCGGATCGCCGACTTCCCGCTGGTCGCCGAGGCGATCGGCACCCGGGCCCCGGAGAACCCCGCCGCCGAACTCCAGCGGATGGAAGACGACCTCCCGCCCTCCCCCGGCGACTTCTTCCTCGCCTTCGGCGTCCACTTCACCTCGTTCGAGATGATCGACTCGTTCCTGCTGGTGACCGCCGGGTTCGGGCACCGGTTCGAGCTCGACGTGCTGGGCGTGTCCACCCTGATCCTGCCCGCGCCGGAGGCGGGCCGCCAGGTCACGCCGGTCGCGGAGATCCGGCTCGCGCTGCGGGCCGTCTTCGCCCCCGAGGACGGGTTCTTCGTCCTCCAGGCGCAGCTCACGCCCGACTCCTACCTGTTCTCGCGCGCGTGCCGCCTCACCGGTGGGTTCGCCTTCGCGACCTGGTTCGGCGACGCGCACCACGGCGACTTCGTGCTGACCGTCGGCGGCTACCACCCGCACTTCGACCCGCCCGGCCACTACCCGGCCGTGCCCCGGCTCGGCTTCTCCTGGCAGGTGAACGACCAGCTGTCGCTCCAGGGCTCGGCCTACTACGCGATGACCCCCGCAGCGCTCATGGCGGGCGCCGCGCTGAGCGCGACCTGGGAGGACGGGTCGCTGCGCGCCTGGTTCGACGCCTCGATCGACTTCCTCATCGCCTGGCAGCCCTACCACTACGAGGCGTCCTTCCATCTGAGCGTCGGCGCCTCCTACACGTACTGGCTCTTCGGCACCCAGACCCTCACCATGCACGTGGGCACCGACGTCAGCCTGTGGGGGCCGGAGTTCGGCGGGACCGCCACCATCGACCTGGGCGTCATCTCCTTCACCATCGCCTTCGGCGAGTCCTCCGGCGCCTCGCCCGACCCGGTGCCCTGGGACAGGTTCCGCGCCGCGCAGCTCCCCGAGGCCGGCAAGATCGTGACGATCGCGGTGCGCGGCGGCGTGGTGCGCCCCGGCTCCGGCGACGACCTCGGTGTGCTCGACCCGGCCGGGTTCCGCATCGGCACCGACGCGGTCGTCCCCAGCACCCGGGGCCTGGCCGGGCCCGCCGAGCCGCGCTCCTTCCCGCCGCCCGGCTCGGACGTCCTCTCCGACGCGTCGGGCTCGCCCGTCTCCGAGACGGTGGAACTGCCGGGGACCGGCACCCGGTTCGGCGTCGCGCCCGTCGGGCTCGCCCCGGACGACTTCGCCTCCGTCCACCACGTCTCCCTCACCCGGGCGGGCGCCGACGCCACGTCCCTGTTCCGGTTCGAGCCGGCCGGCAAGAACCTCCCCGCGGCCCTGTGGGGCACCCGGCTCACCCCGTCGCTCACCGATCCGGCGCTGATCGAGAACGCGCTCACCGGTTACACGATCACCCCCGTACCCCCGCACTCCGGACGGTCGGTCACCGTCCTGCTCGCGGACCTGACCGCCCCGGCCGCGCTGTTCACCGAGCGGAATGTCCCCGCCTGGCATCCCCTGCCCGTCTTCCGGTCCGTCCCGGGCGCGGTCGCCGATCCGCGGTCGGGCGCCGCGACCCGCGCGACGATCGCGGGGAAGCTGCTGCCGGACGCCGACCTCGACCTCGCCGGGTTCAATTCGGCCGACCTGCTCGCCGCCCCGGAGGTGGCCCGTGCCTGACGAACTGACCTTCGCCGACCACCTGCGGCCCGGCCTCCCGTCCGGTGACTACCGGATCGAGGTGCGGCAGGCCGTCTCCACCGAGGCCTCCCCGTTCACCGCGGCCCGGGACTTCACCGTCGCGGGCGAGCGGTTCGCCCTGCCGCCCGCCCTCGTGCGCGCCGTCTTCCCGCCCGACGGCAGCCTCGGCGACCACGCCAACACGCTGCCCCACCTCGTCGTCGACCGGGCCACCCTGCCCTGGGAGCGCGAGCCCGGCGGCCCGGGCACGCGTCCTTGGCTCGTGCTGCTGGTGTTCGACGGCGCGGAGCGGCCAGAGCCGAAATCCGTCACGCTCGGCGCGCTCTCCGGGGGCGGGGCGCACATCCCCGTGCCCGCGCACGAACGGCACGAGACGCCCGCGGACCCCGTCACCGTGATCGACGTGCCACGCGAGCTGCTGGCCCGGATCATGCCGTCGACGGAGGACCTTGCCTTCCTCGCGCACGTGCGGCGGACGTCGGACGGCGCGGACACCGCGGTCGTCCTGGGGCACCGGCTGCCGGGAGCGGGCACCGCGAGCACGGCGCACCTGGTGTCGGTCGAGGGCAGGTACGGGCCCGGCGGGTTCGACCTCGGACCCGACCGGCCGGGCGCGCTGGTCCGGCTCGTCACGTTGGCGAGCTGGCGGTTCTCCTGCCTCGACCCCGCGCACACCTTCCCGCGCCTGGCCCGCGCCCTGGCCGACCGGGGCGGGCCGTTCCGGCTGCCCGACAGCGGGGATCCGAAGGCCGACGGGTTCCTGCGGCAGGGCCATGTGCCGGTCCGGCACCGGCTCAGGCAGGGCGGCCGGACGGTCTCCTGGTACCGGGGGCCGTTCGTCACCGGGTTCCAGCCCGTCGGCGGGCCCCGCCCGGTGCGGGCCGCGGACCAGCTCCTGCGGTACCACCCCGAGGCCGGGATGTTCGACGGGAGCCACGCGGCGGCCTGGCAGCTCGGCAGGCTCGTCGCGCTCCAGCACACCGCCACCGCGACCGCCCTGTACGGCTGGAAGCGCCGCCGGGCGCAGCGACTGCGGCGGGCCGTGCTGGAGGGGCACCCGCTCGCCGTCGCGGAGATCGACGTCGTCCCGCCGCCGGGCGTGCTCGCGCTGCTGGCGGACCTCGCCGCGCTGCGCGGCGTGCCGCTGCGCTACCTGGTGCCCGACGAGCGGCTCCTCCCGCCCGAGTCGCTGCGGTTCTTCCGGCTCGACCGGCAGTGGATCGGACATCTCGTCGACGGTGCCGCGAGCATCGGCAGGCTCACCTCGGCCGACGCCGAGGCCGACGCCGCGCATCCGATGCCCGTGAACATCCCGGACACCAGCGGAGTCCTGCTGCGGTCCGACCTGGTCGCGGGCTATCCCGACCTGGTCGTCACCGCCTACGACGCCGCCGGGAACCCGCTGCCGCCCACCCGGACGGACCGGCTCTCCCCCAGCACCCTGCTGTGCCTGTTCGGCGGGCTGCTCGCCCGGCTCGACCTGGCCCAGCGCCCGGAGGCGCTGCACTTCGCGGTCGAGATGCCCACCGACGACTCCGTCACCAAGACCCCGCGAGCGCCCGGGGCGGCCCCCCTACCCGCGCTGCCGCTCGGCGCGGCCCGGACCGTCCCGGTCGCGACGCTCGCCGCCCGGCTCGCCGAGGCCCTCTCCCACCGCGACTTCGGCCCCGCCGCCTTCGCCGCCCAGATGATCGAGACCGCCGAGCGCGTCACCTTCTTCACCGAAGGACATCCCGGCGGAGCCTAGTGAGGGCGGTCAGGCGTCGGGGATGGCGGCGGCGACGGCGTCCCAGTCGTCGCGGCGGCAGAACACACGGCGAGGCGGGAGTTTGCGTCTTTTGCCACGGTAGACGGTGATGATGCGGCCACCCTCCATGACAAGGAGTTCTTCTTCGCCGATGCGGACGAGCCGCTCGTTGCCGGCGGGTCCGATGAGCGTGATCGCCCGGGTGCGCGGCTCGTAGGAGAAGCACTCGCCCGCCAGGTAGCGGTAGCCCAGGAAGACGAAGATCGGCCCCATCACCAGGATCTGGCCGAACCCCATCCCGACCAGCAGCGCCCAGACCCCGGCCGCCGTGCCGACCACCCCGAACCCCAGAAGCGACCAGCCACAGGCCGGGTGGTAGCGGACATGAAGGTCGGATCCGGCGGGCACGGCCTCTCCCTGGTAGACGAAAGAAAAGGCCTACAGCGCGAACCGTGGTCTCCGCCAGGGCCCCGCACCCCCAAGATCGCGCGGTCCCCGTACCGTCGGCGCTCGCGCCGACGTACGCCGTCGCGTGCCTCTGCGCAAGGCCGCCGAGTCTCCTGGGGCACTGGTCCCGGAAACGATCTAAGGCCCGCCCGCCGGAGGTAGGTTCGATCTGTCCTTGTGGTCGAAATGGGGGTTTCGCATGCTGGTGCGGGTGGAGTGGGACGGCGTGGTCCTGACGCTCAGCCATCGAGGCGGGGTGGGCACGCCGCTGGTGATCGTGCCGGGGGTCATGGCCGACGCCGCGTCGTGGCGGCCCGTGGTCGACGCGCTGGCCACGGATCGGCCCGTGTACGTGCTGAACCGGCGCGGTCGCCGGCCCAGTGGGCCGCTGGGCGACGGGTATTCGATCGGCACCGAGGTCGACGACCTGTGCCGGGTGCTCGACGACCTCGGCACGGCCGACGGCGTCGACCTGTTCGGCTGGAGCTACGGCGGCCTGATCGCGCTGGAGGCGGCGACGCGGCACCCGGGCATCCGCTCCCTGACACTCTACGAACCCGTGGTGCGGCCCTTCGGCGCACCGGCGCTGGACGCCCTGCGGCAGGCCGACGAGGCGGGCGACCTGGACCTGGCGGTCGAGATCGTGAACCGGGACGTGTCCGGCTTCTCCGCTGAATACGTAGCGGAGCTGCGCCGGACCCCGGTGTGGCAGGTGTTGCGGCCGCTCGCCGCACCGCTGGCCAGGGAACTCGGCGCGCTCAACGACCACGAGGCCGATCTGCCCGGCTACGGCCTGCTCGCCCAGCCTGTCACGCTACTGCTCGGCGGGGACAACGAGGGCGCGCTCCCGTACGGGGAGCCGTTCGCCCGGATCGCCGAGGCGATGCCCCGCGCCCGGGTGCGGGTGATGCCGGGCCAGGGGCACCTCGCCCACGCCCAGGACCCCGGCGCCCTTGCCGCGTTCATCGACGAGGCACTGGACTGGGCGGACCGCGCGCGGGTCGGCTCCTGACCCCGCGCCGCGCGGCCTCGCTCCGGTGGGGCCGCTAGCCCGCGGTCTGGCGGCGGACGATCTCGTTGATCCAGATGGGGGCGAAGGGGGAGGTGCAGTTGGGCGGGGTCGGGTAGTCCTTGAGGACTTCCAGGCGTTCGCCGATGTCGAGGGCCCGGGCGCGGTGCTCGGGGTGGCTGATCCCGATCTGGGCCAGGCAGTGGTTCATCGCCCACTGGAGGCGGTCGGGGGCGTCCTTCATCCCGGCCTCGATGACGTCGAGCAGGCCGGGGAGGTCGAGGCCCGCGGGCTTCTTCGCCACCCGCTCGACGGTGAGGGCCCACCCCGCGCTGGCGACGACCGGATCCGGGTCCGCCATCCAGGCGAGGCGCAGCTCTTCGGCGGCCGGGTTCTTCTTCACCACGTAGTTGACGAGCCAGTCGTGCGCCTTGGGGGCGCGGGACTCGCGCAGCATGGTGTCCAGTTCGTCCCGGGTGAAGTCCTTGGGGCGGCAGATCAGGATCGCCAGGAGCCTCGCCGCGGTGTCGTCGGTCGCCCAGAGCGCCCGCGCGAGGTCCTGCTGCGTCTTGAGCCGCTTCGCGACCGCGCGCAGCTTCGTCAGGTTCACCCCGTGATCGTCGCCGCGCTTCTCGTTCACCGCGCGCGCCTTCGGATCCTCGAGCCCGGCCAGCTCGGCCATGACCTCCGCGGTCGTCGTCCCGGCCGCCTCTGCCGTCTGTGCATCGCTCATGCCGTCCACCCTACGGATGCCGGCGCCCGGACCTGACGGCCTCCCGGGTGTGCCGGCGCAGGCCCGCGCCCGTCCAGCCGCCTCCGGGCTAGTCGGGGTGCGTCGACTGGTCGAGGTCGGCGAGGGCGGTCTTCAGTTCGGCGCGACCCTTGATGCCGAGTTTGGTGAAGACCTTGCGGAGGTGGTACTCGGCGGTGCGGTCGCTGAGGAACAGGCGGGCGCCGATGTCGCGGTTGGTGAGCCCTTCGCGGGCGAGGCGCGCGACGTTGAGCTCCTGGTCGGTGAGCCGCGCGACCGACGCGTGCGCGGTGACCCGCAGGGTCTCGCCGATCGCGCGCAGCTCGCGGGCGGCGCGCTCGGCGAAGCCGTTCAGGCCGACGGTCGACAGCACCTCGTGCGCGGCGCGGAGCTGGTCGCGCGCCTCTGCGGACAGGCCGCGGCGGCTCAGCTCCTCCCCGTACAGCAGCCGGCAGCGGCCGACCATGATCGGGATCCGCTCCTCCTCGAAGCGCCTGATCGCGTCGAGGTACAGGGTCTGGGCCTCGTCGCCATCCCGCACCTGGGCCTGCGCCATCGTGAGCACGGCGATCGCCCAGTTCGTCCCGACCGGCCGGGTGACGCTCGCGAGCTGCTCGAACGCCTGCTCGGCGAGCTCGCGCTCACCGGTGTGCGACGCCGCCTCGACGAGTTCGAGCAGCGTGCGCATCGCGTGGCTCAGCTCATGGGTGTACGGCAGCTCGCGACGGCCGGAGGCGACCGCCTCGGCGAAGCGGCCCAGCCCGTTGTAGAGGATGGCCTCGCCGAAGTTGACCGCGCTCAGCCCGTAGCCCTCGCCCCGCGCGGCGGCGTCGGCGCGGATCCGCACGGCCAGGGGCTCCGCCTCGGCGGGCTGGCCCCGGTAGGCCGCGAGGAAGAGCCGCCCGTACTGCGGGAGCGGGTTGCCGGTGACGTCCTTGATGGCGTCGATCTCGTCGCAGGAGGCTTCGGCGGCGTCGAGTTCGCCGTCGACGGTCTGCGCCACCATCAGCAGGCTCAGCGCGATCGGCAGCACCGTCACCAGGCCCGCGGCGCGGGCCAGCTCGACCTGCCGGTCGGCGAGCGCGCGGAGGGTGCGGGCCTCCCAGAGATCCTGCGCGGACCGGGAGGCGAACCACATCCAGTGCAGCTCGAGTGAGTCCGGGGCCTGCTCCAGGAACGCGCGCTGAGCCCGGCGCAGGGTCTCGATCGCGGCCTCCTGCCCCTTGGCGGCGAGCAGCGCCTGGCCGCGCAGGATGAGGTCCCTGGCCCGGTCGGAGTCCTCGTCGGCGGTCGCCTCGATGATCGCGTTCGAGACCGCCGCCACCTGCTCGGCGTCGCCCAGCCGACCGCCGTAGATCGCGGCCGACAGCGCCTCGATGTAGGTGTCGCGGGCGAGCACCGGGTCGAGCCCTTCCAGGCCCTGCGCCGCGGCGAGAAGGAGCCGCGGTCCGCTGCTGTCGCGCCGCAGCGCGTATCCGGCGCGGGCGCGCAGCCGGGCGACGAGCGCCTCCTGCAACGGGGTGAGGGGCAGGCCGCTCGCCGTGTCGACCAGCCGCAGCGCGGCCGCGGGCGCGCCCGCCTCGTGCTTGGCCTCGGCGGCCGCGATCAGCCGCCGCCCGCGGTCGGCCGGTGCGGGGGTCAGCTCCGCGGCCCGCTCCAGGAACGCGCCGGCCGCGGCCGCGCCGCCCCGGGTGCGCGCCCGGACCGCGGACCGCTCCAGATCGGCGGCGACCGTCTCGTCCGGGAGCAGGGTCGCGCTGGCGCGGTGCCAGGCCCGGCGATCGGGGTCCTGGTCGACGCTCGTGACCTCGGCCAGCGCGCCGTGGACGCGGCGCCGGTCGGCCGCCGACGCCGCCCGGTAGACGGCCGACCGCACGAGCGGGTGCCGGAAGCTGACGCGGGTGCCGACGACGAGCGCGTCGGCCTGTTTGGCGGCGTCGAAGTCCCCCGCGCCCAGCCCTAGGACCACGCTCGCCCGCCAGAGCAGCCCGGGGTCCCCGGTCGGGTCCGCGGCGGCGAGCTGCAGCAGGCGGCGCGCCGACTCTGGCAGCGCCTCGAGCTGCGCGACGAGGCTCCGCTCGATGCGGTTCTCCAGCGGCATCGAGCCGGTCAGCGCGAACCCGCCGGCGATCGCGGCAGGGCTCAGCGCCCGGGGCAGCTCCCGCAGCGCGAGCGGGTTGCCGCGCGCCTCCGCGATCAGCTGGTCCCGGATCTGCCGGTCGAGGCCGCCGGGGACCGCGAGGCGCAGCAGCTCGCGCGCGTCGTTGTGGTCCAGCCCTTCCACGACGAGCTGCGGAAGCCCGGCGAACGCCTCGCCGACCGTGCGCATGGCGAGCACGAGGGCGACCCCCTCGGCGTCGAGACGCCGGGCGGCGAACGCGACGGCGCGCGCCGACGCCACGTCGAGCCACTGCCCGTCGTCCACGACGCAGAGCAGCCCCCGGTCGCCCGCGGCCTCGGTGAGCAGCCCGAGCAGGGCGAGTCCGACGAGGAACGGGCTGGGCGCGGCGGCCTCGCGCAGGCCGAACGCCGCCTCGATCGCCTCGCGCTGCGGCGCGGGCAGGGTCTCCGCCCCGTCCATCATGGGCCCGCACATCTGCTGGAGCCCGGCGTAGGCCAGCTCCATCTCGGACTCCGAGGCGACGATGCGCTCCACCCGGACCCGGCCGGCGGCGCGGGCCTCGAGCTGATCCAGCAGGGCGGTCTTGCCGATGCCCGCCTCACCGGAGACGGCGAGCGCGCCGCTGTGCCCGGCGCGCGCCCGGTCCAGCATCGCGGCGAGCTGCGCCGATTCGCGCTGCCGCCCGCGGAGCGGCGCCGTCTCTGTCATGGGTGTCACCTTCGCTGGAGGCCCCGCCGACGCATGGGGCTTTGGCGGGTCGACCCTATCCGAACGTTCGGCGATCATGGCGTGCCGGCCGCGCGCAAGGGGACGCCGAGGACGGGAACCGGCCTCCGGTTCCCGTCCTCGGCGTCACGCGTCAGTCCGGGCAGGTCATGGACCCGCCCGATGCGCTGTCAGTGGCGCCCTCCCCCGGCACACGTGAAGTTCGCGGCCTCACCGACGTCGCCGCGGCCCCGGTACTTCGGCCACCGCGGGTATTCGCACAGGGGGCGGGTGCGGTGCCCTGCGCCGGAGGTGGCGTCGGTGGCGACCGGGCCGGTCGGCGGCTTGCCCCGGCTCGCCCACGCGTCGAGGGCGGAGAGGGAGTCCCAGGCGAGGTCGAAGCGTCCGGGGCCGTGGGCGTAGCCGGGCTGCACGTAATAGCGCACGAATCGGCGGATCGAGGGGCCGTAGCGGTCGGCCAGCGCCTCGTAGTAGGCGTCGGTCAGGGTCTGCGGGACCAGCATGTCGGTGGTGCCCTGCACGATGATCAGCTTGCCGCCGTCGCGCGCGAAACCATCGAGGTCGGGGTCCGTCGTGTCCAGGAGCCGGGACAGTTCCTTGATGCGCTTCTCGTATTTCCGGTAGTCGAAATCCGCCGAGGAGCCGTCGGCGTCCTGCTGGATGAAGTAGCGGATCTCCGGGTCGAAGAGCGCGCGGTAGACCGAGGCTTCGCCGTTGCCCTCGCCGTCGAGCAGCAGGGGCGCGAGATCACCGCCGCGCAGGACCGGAAAGGCGCCGATCCCGGTCACGCCGTTCGCCATCGGGAACGCGAACCCGTACCGGGACGCGGCCGTCCGGAGCGTCTCGATCTGGGTCGGGGAAAGGCAGTCGTCCGAACCGGTGGTTCCGTCCTGGCAGCGCAGCGACTCGACGGAGAAGGCGGTGTCGCAGCCCCGGACGTTGGAGATCAGCCCGTCGACGGCGCCGTCGAGCCCGTCGCACGTGCCGTAGACGGCGTCGGAGACCAGCCGCTGCTCCGCGGGATCGAGATAGCCGCCGGGACGGCCATAGGCCTGTTCCCACATGCGGTAGTAGGCGAGCACCATCGCCTGATTGGCCACGGCCGGGTAATAGGCGATGATCCCGTCGTAGTCGTCGCCGTAGCGCTGCGCGGCGACGAGGCCCTCGTGCCCTCCCTTGGAGGCGCCCACGTAGTACTGCTTGTCGGGCTGTTTCCCGTAGTACCGATGCACGATCTCGATGGCGGCGTCGCGGGTGCGCTTGACGCTCTCCCCCGACCAATTGGCGAGTGCTTCCCCGTTCAACGCGAAAGACCCGGTGGGGCCGCTGACGGCGGTTCCCCCGTCGCTGCCGAAAGTGGCGTAGCCCCGGTTGATCGGCGGCTGTCCCTGTGCCGGATCGGTGCTGCCGAGGCCGGGGGCGACATCGAGCCCGGTGACGACCGTCCCGTTGAAGCCCGCGCCGCCGAACTGCGCCGACTTGCGGTTCCACGAGGTCGGCAGATTGAGCTGGAGAACGATGTCGGGCGCCGTCGGGTCGAATCCGCGCACCTTGCCCTGGACCAGGCAGAACTCGGGCCTGCCGCGCGCCGGGTCGGCCGCGGTGAGCGTCGCGGAGCCGATCTCCCCGCCTCGGGTGGGCAGGCCGATGTCCGCGGCGGCCACCCGGACGCCCTCGAGCGCCGCGCATCGGGCCGCGGCTCGGGGGACGATCACCCGCGCCCGGTCCGCGCCCGGGTCGGCGGCCGCCGGAGCGAGCCCGTGCAGCAGGCCGAGGCCCGCCGCGGCCAGCGCGGTGACCGCGGTCGCCATGAGGTATCTCTTCATATGTCCTTCCAGAAGCACAGGCCCCCGCGCGCCTCCGCGCCGACCGGCCGTCGACTAAGACCGGACGGCCCCGGCGAACGTGACGACTTCTGGAAAAAAATCTTCCTTCAGGCCTCGGCCCGCGCCCGGATCCCCAGCAGCATCCGCCGCATCATCGGGTAGTCGGCGAACTCCATCAGCAGCACCGTCACCGGTGTCAGCGGCCGCCGCCACTCGTACAGGGTGTGCATCCGGGTGACCAACCGGGTCCGCCCGTCGCTCAGCGGGGTCAGCCGCCAGGCCCAGGTGCGGTTCGGGGCACGCCACAGCAGCCAGGACGGCTCCGCGAAGCCGTCGACGACGACCGCCGCCCGCTCGGCGGGGTGCGGGAACATCGGCAGGCGCCGGCCGACCCGGAGATCCTGGAGCTCCGGCACGATCTCCCTGGCGCTGGGCCTGGCGAGGTTGTCCAGGAGGTCGTCGGCGTACCAGCCGCCCCGCCCCAGCCCGACCTGGACCAGCCACGGCCAGACCCGCTCCGGCGGCGCGGCGACCGTGATCGCGCGGGTGCTGCGGTACTGGGCGTGCGGCAGCAGCCGGTCGCCGGGCATCGCCGCGGCGGCCTCCGCCCGGGTGGCGCCCCAGGTCAGATGACGGCGCCGCAGCAGCGGCGCGGCGACGAAGCGGTGCAGATCGTCCAGGACGTCGCCGGCCTGACCGGCGAGATCGGCGAGACCCGCGCGCGGGGGCGTCCACGCGGACGCCGGGGCCTCGGGCACGGCCACGAGGCGAGGATCAGGGCCGGGAACGGGCCGGGGGTCTTCCATCGAGGACGCACCGCCTTCGGTCGTCGGATCTGGGAGGAAGGCGGGGCCGCGCGAACCCCTGCGCGCGGCCCCGCCGGGTCAGCGGGTCTGGTCGGTCGGCCGGATGAGGATCTCGTTGACCGCGACGTGGTCCGGCTGGGTGAGCGCGTACACGACGGCGTTGGCGATGTCCTCGGGCTGAAGGGTGCGCATCGAGGCGCCGATGCTCTGCGCGGCGGCCTGCATCGTCGGGTGCGTGATGTGGTCGGCGAGTTCGGTGGCGACGAAGCCCGGCTCGACGACCACGACGCGCACGCCCTGGTCGGTGACCTCCTGCCGCAGCGCCTCTGCGAAGGCGGTGATCCCGAACTTGGTCGCGGCGTAGACGCCGTTCCCGGCCGAGGCGATCCGGCCGGAGGTCGAGGAGACCTGCACGACGGAGCCCCTGCTCGCCAGCAGCTGCGGCAGCGCCGCGTGCACGGTGTACATCGACCCGAGCAGGTTGGTCTCGACCATGCGGGTCCATTCGGTGGTGTCCGCGCCCCCGATCGGGCCGCTGAGCATCACCCCGGCGTTGTTCACCAGGACGTCGAGCCCGCCGAAGCGCTCGACGGTCCGCGCGACGGCGTCGCGCACCGACCGCTGGTCGGTCACGTCGAGTTCGACGGCGCACAGCTCGCCGGGCGCCTTGCGCACCAGCGCCTCGAGCCGGTCGGCGCGCCGGGCCCCGACCGCGACCCTGGCCCCCTCGGCGGCGAGCGCCAGCGCGGTCGCCTCGCCGATCCCCGACGACGCCCCCGTGACGAGGACGACCTTGCCCTCCAGCGTGGTGCTCATCCGCGTCCCTTCCCTCGTTCGGCACGGGCGGGCGGCACGGCGACCGCCACCGGCCGCGCCTTCATGCCAGGGCCGCCCGATCGCCGCCCGCCCGTCATCTAAGACCGGACAGGACCCGGTCTTGTGACCGCCGGGCGGAGATCGCCGTGCGGCTAGGCCGGGTCGGGCGGCACGTTGCGGTGCACGGTGAGGTGGACCACGGCGTCGGTGTGCGCGGCCAGCCGGTGCGGCACGCCGCCACCGAGGTGGACGACGGTGCCGGGTGCCAGTTCGTACTGCTCGATCCCGGATCCGTCGATGACGTCCAGGGCGAGCGACCCGGAGACGCAGCTGATCAGGATCGGGCCGGGCGCGCGGTGCTCGTCGAGGATCTGGCCCGCCCGGAAGCAGAGGCGGACGAGGGTCAGCCCGTCGCCGCCCAGCTGACGCCGGATGTGCGGGACCGCCCCGTCGCGCGGCTGCCAGGCGGTGGTCTCGGTGGCTACGCTTCCGGTGCTCATGAGGTCGGCTTCCTGGCGATGACGGCGATGGCGGCGAGCGCGTCCTGATGGGCGCGGAAGGTGGCGCGCATGGCGAGCACGCGCTGCCGGGCGGGTTCGTCGCGCAGGACGTTGCGGAGGATCCGGGCGGTGCCGCGCGGTCCTTCGTCGGCGAGCACCCTCCGGGGCTGGAGCAGCGCCATGGGCGCGAGGTGGACGCTCTCGATCTCGAATCCGGCGGCGGCGAGCAGCTCCGTCCACTCGGTGCGGGTCAGGGGCCGGGCGTTGACCTTGATCGAGCGGGCCAGCGCGCGGCGGATGTCGGTCTTGACCTCGGTGGCGATGTCGTCGGGGCGCAGCGCCATCTCGTGCACGGCGTAGCGGCCGCCCGGCCGCAGCACCCGGAACGCCTCGGCGATGATCTCGGCCTTGTGCGGGTCGGTCTGCATGGTGAGCATCGCCTCGCCGACGACCACGTCGGCGGAGCCGGAGGCCAGGCCGGTCGCCGCGGCCCCGCCCGTCGTGACGGTCCCGGCGGCGCCGACGACCTCGGCGGCGTACGCGGCGGCGACGGCATCGGCCTCGACGCCGCGGTATCCGGCGGGGCGGTGTTCCAGGATGGCGAGGGCGGTCTTGCCGAGCCCCGGCGCGAGTTCGACCACGTCGGCGTCGCGCAGGCGGGCGGCCGTCAGCATCCGCTCGGTGAGCTCGCGGCCGCCCGGCCGCAGGACGCGTTTGCCGAGGCGGGCGAGCAGCCAGCGTCCCGGCAGATTCGCCGAATCGCGCTGATCGAAGGGCAGAGGTGTGGTCACGGCTTCTTCCTGTTCGTTCGGCCGGGAGCGCGGCGCTCGTAGAATCGGGGGACGGAGGGGAGAGGATCGGGATGGCCACCACGCAGCGGCAGCGGGACAAGGTGTTCGCACTGGTCCGCGACTCCCTGGAGCCGCTGGACGCGCCGGTCGTCGCACGGACGCTGGGCATCCACCTCACCACCGCGCGGTTCCACCTCAATTCGCTGATCGAGGCGGGCCTGGTCGAAGGCGTCCTGCTTCCCTCGGAGACGGTGGGCCGCCCGCGCAAGGGCTATGTGGCCGTCGGCTCCGATCCCACGGCGCCGGTGATGGCCGCGCTGCTCGCCCAGCTCGGCGACACCGCCGAGGCGCGGCGCGCGAAGGCCACCGCGGCGGGCCGGATCTGGGCGGACACCCTGATCGGCCCCGGAGCCGACGCGCCGGACCTGCCGGACCCGGTCACCGTCGTCACCACGACGCTGACGCGGCTCGGCTTCCAGGTGTCGTCGACCATGTCGGCGTTCGGCACCCACGAGATCCGGATGTGCGACTGCCCGCTGCGCCGGATCGCGCGCGACGCGCCGGAGATCGTCATCGGCGTCCAGCAGGGCATGATCGAGCGAGTACTGGAGCGGTACTCCCCCGCCCTCGCCTCGCAGTACGGCGTCGAGGTGCGGCCCGACGCCGAGAACGGCGACTGCGGCGTCACCCTGCGGCTGGTCGGCCGGACCTCGCCGACCGCGCGCTGAACGTCCCACGTCCACCTGTCTCATCACCTCGGCTCTTCAGGTCCTGCAGCAAATTCATTTAAATGAGTTCGTGTCCGATCCGCTTGGAGGCCCAAGATACCTCCCTAGCCAGGCTTTCTGCGTGCCGCAGGCAGTGATCTACGGATCATCCAAAGGTCTAATAAGAGGAGAATGCCCAGTCTCGCCGTCGCCCGGCGAACGGCACCGCCGCCCGAACCTCCGCAGGCCGGCGCCTTCTCGGCACCCGGCCACGCCCGTCCGGACGGACGCGGTTTCGGACCGAATGCCGTAGATAACCTGGCATATGCCAGCCCAACAGCGTGGATCATCGGGTAGATGCGGGATATCGTGGGGCCGTGCGGCGCGGTCTCGGATCCGTGCGGCCACCGTGCGGTTCCCCACCCAACGAAGGATGGTCATGCGCTGCGTCGACGGTCAGGACGGGAGTGAACTCGGCCGCGTCGTCGGTTCCGGTCCCGGCCGGGCCGAGCTCCGGCTCAGCACGGGAGAGGCCCTGACCGTCGGGCAGGCCGAGCCCGGCCAGGGCATCCTCGTCCACCGCGCGGGCGCGCGGATCGGCGAGCTCACCCCGCGCCCGCCGACGCTGTCCGGCCAGACCTTCACCGCGGACGTCGGCCCGCACGGCACGTGGACCGTCGCCGCGAGCGCCTTCGGCGTCCGCTTCCAGATCACCGCGGGGGAGCGTCGGCTCGCCACCGCGCGGCACCCCCCGCTCAGCCGGACGCTGACGCTCGACCACACGGGTGCGGCCGATCCCGCGCTGCTGCTCGCCGTGGTCCTGGCGGCCCGCGTCCACCGGCCGAGGGACAGCGCCTTCACCACGTGAGGGGAGCCGAAGCACCACCGCCCCGGGGTGTCAGCCTCCGGCGACCTCCGGCGCACCGGACCACGCGGACCAGAGGGCGGCGTAGCGGCCTTCGCGGGTGAGGAGGTCGGCGTGGGTGCCGGACTCGACGATCGCGCCCCGGTCCATGACGACGATGGCGTCGCAGTCGCGGGCCTGGGTCAGGCGGTGCGCCACGACCACGGCGGTGCGGCCGCGGACGAGCGCGGCGGCGGCGCGTTCCAGGTCGCGCGCGCCGGAGCTGCCGGCCTCCGCGGTCGCCTCGTCGAGCACGACCACGGCGGGGTCGCGCAGCAGGAGCCGGGCCAGCGCGAGCTGCTGCACCTGGGCCGCGGTGAGCGGGTGCTCGCCCTCGCCGACACGGGTGTCGAGCCCGTCGGGCAGCGTGCCGACCCAGCCTGCCGCGCCTACCGCGGTGAGCGCCTGGAGGATCGCCTCGTCCGACCGGTCCGGCGCGGCGAACGTGACGTCCTCGCGCAGCGTCCCGGTGAAGACGTGGGTCTCCTGGGAGACGATGCCGATCCAGTCGCGCAGCCGGTCCGGGTCGAGGTCCGAGACCGCGACGTCGCCTTCGGCGTCGGTGAGCGTCACGGTGCCCTCCGTCGCGGGGAAGGCCCCGCCGAGGATCCCGGCCAGGGTGGTCTTGCCCGCGCCGCTGGCGCCGACGATGGCCAGCGACGTCCCGGCCGGGACGCGCAGATCGACGGCCCGGACGACCGACGTCCGCCCGTCGTAGGCGTGGCCCACGCCCGCGCACGACAAGGTGACGGCCGCGCCCGGCGCGCGCGCGACCTTCGCGGCCGGAATCGGGATCATCGCCACGCCGACGACCCGGGCCAGCGCCGCCCCGGCCCGCTGGACGTCGTCGAAGGACAGCAGCAGCGTGCCCAGCGGGGAGAACAGCCGGTGGAACAGCAGGGCCGCGGCCGTCACGTCGCCGACGCTGACGGCGTCGGCCCGCACGAGGAAGAACCCGGCGGTCAGCAGCGTGCTCAGCCCGACCGCCTCGGCTCCGTTCATGCCCATGCTGAACCGGAAGAACAGCCGGAGCGAGGTGAGCGCGGCGTCCACCGAGTGCGCCGACGCCTGTGCCACCCGCGCGGTCTGAAGCGGGTGCATCCGGTAGGCGCGGACGGTGCCCGCCCCGTGCAGCGAACCGAGCAGCACCCGCGACCGCTCCGCCGACGACCGCCGCTCGGCCGCGTACAGCGGCCCCGACTTCGCCAGGTACCACCGGAGGCTCAACGCGTGGATCGGGAAGACCACGGTGAACGCCAGGGCGAGCCGCCAGTCCAGGGACAGGAAGCCGAAGAACGCGACCCCGACCGTCACCAGGGCGGTGAAGACCGCGGCGCCCAGCGGCACGGACTCCACGAACTGCTCGACGTCGTCGGTGACCCGCGACGCCACGTCGCCGGCCCCTGCCTTCTCCAGCACCCCGGCGTCCATCCGGAGCGCCTGCGTCAGGGTGTCCTCGCGCAGGTCGGCCGCGATCCGGGCCCCCAGCCTTTCGGCGGCGCGCTGGGCGAGCGCGGTGAACACCGCGGTGCACAGGACGGCGACGCCGAGCGCGGCGAGGAGCCGGACCAGGGCCGCGGTCCCGGCGCCCGCGCGGTCGACGAGCAGGCCCAGCAGCAGCGGGCTCGTGACGACCCCGGCGCTGGACAGTACCGTGAAGCCCAGCGCCGCCGCGGCCTCGCCGCGATGCCGGAGCGCGGTGCGCAGCAGCACGCGCCAGGTCTGGCCGGGAGCCGCGACGGGCAGGATGTCCTTGTTCTCCGGAAGGTCGGCGACCCGGGGAGCGGGGACCGTCATCGGATGACCACCTTGGCGTAGTCCGGCCTGGTCAGGAGCGCGGCGTGGGTGCCGGTCCGCGCGCGGCCGTCGGCGTCGAGGAAGACGACGCGGTCGCAGCGGCTCAGCAGGGGCGGCGAGGCGGTGACGACGACGGAGGCGCGCGCCGCGCCGGAGTGCAGCTCGCGCAGGGCCTCGGCGACGAGGTCCTCGGTCACCGCGTCGACCGCGGTGAGGGGGTCGTGCAGCACCAGGACGGCCGGGGCCGCGAGCAGCGCGCGGGCCAGCGCGAGGCGCTGGCGCTGGCCGCCGGAGAGGTTCGTGCCGTGGTCCTGGAGCGGGGCGTCCAGGCCGGTCGCGGTGAGGATGTCCGCCGCGCCCGCGGTGGTGAGCGCTGCGATCTTCCGCGCGGCCGACGCCGGCTCCAGCGCGGTGTCCAGCGCCTCGCCGAGGGTGCCGCCGAGCAGGTGGACGGCGTGCGGTTCGACGTGCAGGACGAGTCTTCGCTCGTCGGGCCCGAGCTCCGCCAGCGGGGTCCCGCCCCAGGTCACGCTGCCGGACTCGGGCGACCGCGTGCCGTCGAGCAGGCCGACGAGCGCGGCCGCCGTCTCCGGGGTGGCCGCGGCGACGCCGATCAGCTCACCGGGCCCGACCTCCAGATCGAGGCCGTGGACCGGCGCCGCGACGACGCCGCGCAGGCTCAGCCGTCCCTGCGCCGCCTCCCCCGGGCGCGCGGACGGCACGTCGAACTCGGCCCACAGCGCGGCGAGCCGCCGGGCGCTCGCCCGCGAGACCGCGAGCTGCTTGATCGCCTCGGAGACGCCGCGGACCGGGTCGGCGAGGAAGGACGCCATCGCGACGACCACCACGAGTTCCCCGAGGGAGATCCGGCCGGAGGCGGCGAAGGCGACACCGATCCCCGCCGCGCCCACGAGCACGATCCCGGTGGCCAGCAGCCCCGATCCGACGACGACCGCGTGGGCCGAGGCGGCGTCGCGCGCCGCGGCGAGCGAGGCGCGGTTCTCGCCCCGGTAGCGGCGGATCGCCTCCGGCACGCCGCCGAAACCGCGCAGCGGCCGCAGCGCCCGGACGAGCTCGGCGGCGACCGCGGCGGCCCGGCCGCCCGCCTCCTGACGGCCGTGGACCCTGCTCTCCAGCCAGGGGGCGAGCCGGTCGAGGCCGAGGACGAGCACGGGCAGCACGAGGATCAGCCCGAGCCCGAGCACCAGGTCGATCCGCAGCAGCACGACGGCGGACACGACGAGCCCGGCCCCGGCCGACACGATCCAGGTGACGATCCGGACGACCTCGCCGGTCGCCGTCGCGTCGGACGTCGCCGCGGA
Organism: Actinocorallia herbida; assembly: GCF_003751225.1. NCBI lineage: Bacteria > Bacillati > Actinomycetota > Actinomycetes > Streptosporangiales > Thermomonosporaceae > Actinocorallia > Actinocorallia herbida. The sequence continues at coordinate 3,881,343 of NZ_RJKE01000001.1, read as the reverse complement.
AAGGATGTCGCCCGCCCTGCGGCTTCGATCTCCGCGCGCGTCGCCGAGGATCCGCCGGACGGTCTCCACCCGCAGGTGGTGCGCCTCGCGCAGGGACGCCGCGTCGACCGTCCAGTAACCGACCGCGCCGCCGGTGGCCAGGAAGCAGAACAGCACGAGGACGCCGATGACCGCGTAGAGCATGCGCTCGGGATCCCCGCCGGACACCGCGGTGTCGATGGCGAGGCCGATGGCGACCGGCACCAGGGCCTCGCACGTCTGGTGCACGATCGTCGCCACCCCGCCGATCGCCGCGGACCTGGCCCGTCGCGTCAGCACCTGGCGGATCAGCGCGCCTTCGGCGCTCACGGTGCGCCGCCCGTAGTCACCGCGGACGGAGGTCGTAGTTCGGGGGCGGGCCGGGGCGGAGCACTCAAGCGGATCTCGACTTCTGGGAGGTCACGGGCGTCGGGCATGCCTCGACGACCCGGTGCGCCGCACACGCTCATCACCCGGCCGTGGGCGCCGGACCACGATAGCGCCCTCACCGGAGCGGACTCCAACTGGTTTTCCAGACCCGCCGTGAGTCATCGCATCTACAAGTTTATTGGCACATCTAGGCTTGCATTTGAGATGAACTAGGCCAAATATGAGTAGTAGATGCTGGTTGGCTATGGTCGAGGGCTGCCCGGTCGCCTGTCGCGAAGGTGTGGTCCTGAGTCATGAGCGCGGTCAACGCGATCTGCCATGGCGGGCCGTTCCACGGGGCGCTGGTTCGGGTGGACCAGGACGTGGGGATCGTCGCCGTGGCGGATCCGGGCGGTGCCGACGGCGTCGAGGCCGGGTACCGCATTACCCGGGATCGGGTGTGGCATCCGTCGAGCGCCGTTCCGTTCGTCGTGCTCACCTGGGCCGAGGAGCGGTGAGAGGTGGCCGCCTTGGCCGATGACAGGCTGACCGGTCCCGCCCTTCCCGACGGCAAGCACATCCGACGGGCCGGGGAGGACGCCCCCGCAGGGCGGAGCCTCGCTCCCGCGGGCACTCCGGCGGCCCCGGCCGTCCTGGGCCTGGCCGCGTCCTGCGGGTACGACGACCTGCTGGTCCACCGGGCGCCGACGGTCCGGGCGGTCGTCACCGGCGACGAGCTCGTGCACCACGGGCCGCCTTCGGCGGGCCGGGTCCGCGACGTCGTCGTGGTCACCGGATCGACCTCGGTCGGCGCCACCGACGGGCTCCGGCGGCTGCTCGCCGAACGCGACGCGCACTGGATCGTCGACGCCGTCGCCTGCCGACCCGGCCACCCCCAGCTGCTCGCCCGGCCGCCCGGCGGCCCCTACGTCGTCGGCCTGCCCGGCAACCCCTTCGCCGCGCCGGCCGCCGCGCACACGATCCTCGGCCCGCTCCTCGCCGGGCTCTCCGGCCGCCCGCTCGGCGCGCTCCCCTACGCGTCGCTGCTCGCCCCCGTGCCGGTGCCCGCGGGCCGCACCCGCATCGTCCCCGTCGCCTGGGACGGCCCCGGCGTGCGCCCGCTCGGCGGCGACCGCCCCGCGTTCCTCAACGGCGCGGCGCTCTGCGACGCCCTTGCCGCGATCCCGCCCGGCGCCGAGACCGGCGCCATGGTGCCCCTGCTCCCGCTGCGCGGCTGAGCGGTCAGCCCGTCGGATCCGAGAAGACCCGCAGATCGGTGACCCCGCTCAGGTTGCGAGCGCCGTAGACGTCAGCGGGCATCGCGAGCTGCGGTCCCTCCTCATCCAGGGCGACCCCGTCCCGCGCGACGCCGAGCAGCACCGGCTGATTGGCGAACTCCGGATCGATCTCCGCCCACGACAGCACCACCCGGTGCCCGTCACCGCCGCGCAGCGAGATGAGGAACCGCAGCCGGCTCTTGCGCTCTCCCGGCACGAACAGCGGCCCGGCCAGCGACACGACCTCCAGCAGCAGCGGCCCGCGGAACGAGTGCCGCCGCAGCCCCGTCTTGCGGCAGAGGAAGGACACCTCCCGCTCATGCTGCGGCAGCGACCGCAGATCCGCCATCGTCAGGCCGCGCGGCGCCGAGACCTCACCTCCGAGGCAGACGACCTCCGCGACGGCCTCCGCCGTCTCGATCCCCGTCGCCATCCCGCACCTCCACGAGACACGGCCACCCCTACGGCCTTCCCTCCCCCACCCTAGATCGACCCTCCGCAGAAGCAAGGGACAGAGCGACAAATACTTAGCAGAATCAATGATGATAATCCGATCATCATCGCTTCTGCGATGCACGAGCCGGGCCCTTGATCGCCACCATGGCCGATGTCGGAGTGTCCGCCGAGCGAGAACCTGATCCTCTATATCGCCCTACGCCACTACCGAGGCGCTCGGGACCGGTGGGCACAGCGGAGGCCGGGCATGAGCGTGCAGTCGGTGTTGAACGACATTGAGAAGCGGCCGGGGAGCGGTGCGGTGATTCCGGTCATCGACCCCGCGACCGAGGAACAGATCACCGAGTTCACCGACGGCGGTGCCGAGGCCGTCAACGAGGCGGTGGCCAGGGCGCGGGCGTCCTTCGAGTCAGGCGTATGGAGCGGTCTGCCGGGCCGCGAGCGCGCCAAGGTGCTGTGGCCCTTCTCCTCGACCGGCTCCGCACCGAGGCGATGGGCGTCTTCGTGCACTCCGGCCAGGGCTGCGTCTGCGGATCTCACCAACGTCGATCCCGCCGTGCGGCTCTACCAGGAGGACACCATCACGCTGAACTGCCGGCTCGTCCACGACCACGCCCTCCCCTTCGGCGGCTACAAGCAGTCCGGCTGGGGCCGCGGGTTCGGCCGCGACGGGATCGAGGCGTACATGGAGACGAAGACGGTCTACGCCCGGCTCTGCCCGGAGGACCCGTCCGCGCGGGGGACGCCGCGTCCGCGGGCGGACGGGATCCGGTGCGGTCAGGGCTTGACGGTGCGGATGAGCTTCTTGTTGAGGAACTCCTCGATGCCCGAGTTGCCCAGTTCACGGCCGAAGCCGGAGCGCTTGACGCCGCCGAAGGGGAGCTCTGCGCTTTCCGCGCCGACGCCGTTGACGAAGACCATGCCCGCGTCGATGTGGTCGGCGACGCGGCGGGCCTGGTCGGGGTCGGTGGTGAACAGGTAGGAGCCCAGGCCGTACGGGGTGTCGTTCGCGATGTCGACGGCTTCGGCCTCGTCGGCGGCGCGGAAGACCATGGCGACGGGGCCGAAGAGTTCCTGGTGGGCCACGGCGTGGTCGGTGGTGAGGCCGGTGAGGACTCCGGCAGGGAAGTAGGCGCCCTGCCGCTCTCCCGCGGTGTGGTGGACCGCGCCCTCGGCCACGGCCGCGTCGACCTGGCGGGCGAGGGTGTCGGCGGCGGCCTGGGACGACAGGGGCGCGGCGGGCGAACTGGCGAGGAGCCGTTCGGTGAACTTGGTGACGAACTCGTCGTAGAGGTCCTCGACGACGATGAACCGCTTGGCGGCGTTGCAGGACTGGCCGGTGTTGTCCAGCCGTGCCGAGACCGCCTTGTCGACCGTGTCGTCGAGGTCCGCGCTGGACAGGACGATGAACGGGTCGGAGCCGCCGAGTTCGAGGACCACCTTCTTCAGGTGGCGTCCGGCGATCTCCGCGACCGCCGCGCCGGCCCGCTCGGAGCCGGTCAGCGAGACGCCCTGCACGCGCGGGTCGGCGATCATGCCGGCGATCTGCTCGTTGGTGGCGTAGATGTTGACGTAGGCGCCCTCGGGGAAACCCGCGTCGTGGAAGATCTGCTCCAGCGCGGCGGCCGAGGCCGGGCACTGCGGCGCGTGCTTGAGCACGATCGTGTTGCCCGCCACGAGGTTGGGCGCGGCGAACCTGGCCACCTGGTAGGCCGGGAAGTTCCACGGCATGATGCCGAGCAGCACGCCCACCGGACGCCGCCGGACGACCGCGCTCCCCTCGCCGACCTTGATCGGCTCGTCCGCGAGGAGGCTCTCCGCGTTGTCGGCGTAGAAGGTGTAGATGTCGACGCAGAAGTCGATCTCGCCTTCGGCGTCCTCCAGCGGCTTGCCCATCTCCCGCGTGATCGTCGCGGCGAGGTCGGCGCGGCGCTCCGTGTGCAGCGCGGCGACCCGCCGCAGCAGCGCCGCCCGCTCGGCGACGGTGCCGCGCCTCCCCCACGCGACGGCCCCCTGCGCCGCGGCGAGCGCCCGCTCGACGTCGGCGTCCGTGGCGGTCGGGTAGGTCGCGACCACCTCTCCGGTGGCGGGATCGGTGACGGCGTAGCCGGGCTGCTCGGTCAAGGCGACGTTCCTTCTGCTAGGTCCCGCCGGGCCGACGCCGGGCGAGCGCGGTTCAGGCGAGCGGCCTCGGTTCCGCTCGTTTCGTTCGTCGCCGAAACGGGCTCCCCTCGACCCCCACCCCAGCCCGAGAGTACGCAAAGCGTTCCCGTCCGCACCACCTCCTCGGGCTCCGCCCCTGCACCGCGATGCCGGGGCGGAGCCGTCGGGCTCACCGACCGGGGCGCCCCGTCCGTCCCGAGGCAGCCGCGGCGCCGAAGAAGGACAGCGCGCGTTCGGTGACGCGGGCGGGGGCCTCGGTGGCGGGGAAGTGGCCGACGTGTTCGATCAGCTCCACGCGCAGGTCGTCCGCCTGCCCGGCGAATCCCGACATCATCGCCGGCGGCAGGAGCGGATCCCGGTCGCCGGACAGGACGAGGGTGGGCACGGTCAGCCGGGACCCGCGGTACCGGCCTGCCAGGAGCAGGGGGATCTCCCGTACCAGGAGGTTCCGGTAGTAGCGGACCGTGGCGTCTACGCGTGCCGGTTCCCGGAACCGGGCGAGGAAGACCTCGCGGTCCGCGGGGGTCATGGCGGCGGCGCGGTAGGTCCAGTGCCGCAGCGCCCACCTCGGGATCGCCGACGCCGCCAGGCGCGGGCCGAGCCACGGAAGGGCGTTCGCGACGACGTGCCAGAGCCGGGCGCCGGACAGGAGCACGCGCGGCGTGGGGCGCAGGAACGGGTTGGCGGTGTTGAGCGCGAGGTAGCCGGTGACGCGGTCGGGATGCCGGAGCGCGATCAGGTACCCGGCCAGCCCTCCCCAGTCGTGTCCGATCAGGCCGAAGCGGTGCACGCCGAGACGATCGAGCAGGCCCATCACATCGTCGGCCATCACCGAGGCCCGGTAGCCGTCGCGCGGCGCGTCGGTCCACCCCAGACCGCGCAGATCCGGACAGATCACCCGGTGGTGCTCGGCGAGCGGACCGATGAGGTGCCGCCACTGCCACCAGTTCTGCGGCCAGCCGTGCAGCAGGACCAGCGGATCGCCGATGCCCGCGAGCGCCACATGGGTCCGCAGGCCACCGACGTCGACGAACCGGTGCTCGACGCCCGGCGCCGCGGGCGGCTCCCGGCCGGTCATCGCGCCGGCGTCTCGACGACGGGGTTATCGACGACGGGGTTATCGCCGACGAACGCGGCGATCGACGCGGCGAGCGCTTCGGGGGCGTCCTCGGCCGAGAAGGTGCGCGCGCCGGGGATCCACGTGAGCGTCGCGTCGGGGAAGTCGGCCGCCAGGCGTTCCGCGTGCCCGGCGGGGAAGAAGACGTCGTCCGCCGACCAGGCGATGAGCACAGGCCGGGTGAATCCGCCGAAGCGGCGAGCCGCCTCCAGCGTGTGCCGCCGGTCCACGCCGCGCAGCACCCGGCGCAGGTCGGCGCGGACGTCGCGGCCGACGCAGGCGGGCAGGACATAGGTGTCGCTCACCTTCCGCGGCACGGTCCGCCTGCTCAGCCGCCCGAAGGCGATCGGCAGCCTGCGCAGGGCGGGCAGCCGCAGCGCGGTGAGCAACGCCGCGAGCCCGCCGGGGACCGCCGCGACGGGCTTGAGATAGCCGAACGCCTTCGGCGGGAAGTTGTCGTAGGCGTCGCACGAGGTGAGGACCAGCCGGGCCACCAGGTCGGGACGGCTGACGGCGACGAGCTGGCAGACCGCGCCCCCGGTGTCGTTGCCCACCAGGGTCACCGGTCCGCGGTCGAGCGCCTCGAGGGCGGCGACGACCAGGGCGGCCAGACCGGGCGGGGTGAGGTCGGCGTCCGGGACGGACCCGGCGTGCGCGCCGAACGGCAGGTCGAGGGTGAGGCAGCGGAACCGGTCGGCGAGCCCCGGCACCACGAGCCGCCAGAGGTTGGCGTTGACCAGCAGGCCGTGGACGAACACGATCGGCTCCCCCGATCCGGTCTCGGACACCGCCACGGTGCCCGTCGGCAGGGTGAGCTCCCGGCGGGCGCCGAGGGCGGGGTCACGCCACCAGGCTCGCGCTTCGGTGGTCATGTCGCGCATGGTCGCTCCCGTGGGTCGGCGAGAATACCTATGGCCGAGACGATAACAAACAGGCTGCCTGTTTTATAGGGCGGCCTGTGTTCAGTGACGGGATCCACCGATGAGCAGGCAGGCCGAGAAGTCCGAGGCGACCCGGGCGAACCTGGTCGCCGCAGCGCGCGCGCTCTTCGCCGAGCACGGGTACGCGGCGGTCGGCACCACGGAGATCGTCGACCGCGCGGGCAGCTCCCGCGGCGCGATGTACCACCACTTCAAGGACAAGAAGGAACTGTTCCGCGCCGTGCACGAGCAGATCCAGCAGGAGCTGATCGAGCGGGTGACCCTCGCGCTCGCCGAAGCCGATCCCGCCGATCCCCTCGCCGCCCTGGAGGCGGGACTGCGCACCTTCCTGCTGGTCTGCCTGGAGCAGGACAAGGCCAGAATCGGCCTCATCGAGGCGCCCGCCGTCCTCGGCTGGCGCGAGTGGCGCGACATCGACGAGAAGTACGCCCTGGGCCTGGTGACCGCCGGTGTGGAGGCCGGCGTCGCCGCGGGCGCCCTCCGCGCCGACCTCCCCGTCCACTCCCTCGCCCACCTGATCCTCGCCGCCCTCGGCGAAGCGGGCCTCCTCATCGCCGGCTCCCCCGACCCCGAATCCGCCCGCACCGAAGCCGAACACGCGATCCTCACCCTCCTCAACGGCCTCCGCCCCTGAGCCCCTCCGACCCCGCCGAGCACTCCCGCTCCCCATCCGCCCGCACCGGGTTCCCGATGGCCTGTGCCCGCGCCCCCGATCGTCCTGAGCGAACGCGGGCTCTCCCAGCGGATTCGCGATGACCTGCGACCGCGCACACGCCGACCGGGCGGTCCCGCCGGTCGCCCAACGGAACGCCCGCAGATCCTGCACGGCTCGCGACACCGACGAGATCCCGGTGCGGGCCCCGGTCCCGCTCCTGCACGGCAGGCTCGGGGACGGCGAGATCGTCCCGGCTCAGGACTTGGAGGAGCGGGCGGCCGACGGAGACGTCGGGAGCCACGACGCCTAGGCGGCGCCGGGACGGCGTGCGGGGAGCGGGCGGGAGGGGTACCGCCCGCTCGGTGGGGTCAGCGGGAGATCGCGGCGATGATGTCGACTTCGATGAGGAAGCCGGGGGCGAACAGGGCGGTGACGCCGAGGAAGGTGCTGGCGGGCGGGGGTTGGGTTCCGTCGCGGAGCGCGGCGAGGATCGGCTGGAGCAGTTCGGGGGTGTGGTCTACGACGTAGACGGTCTCCTTGACGATGTCGGCGCGGGTGGCTCCGACGGCGGCCAGCGCGGTGTCGACGTTCCGGGCGATCCGGGCGGCCTGTCCGACGTGGTCGCCGGGCGCGACGAGGGCGCCGCGCTCGTCCCAGGCGACCTGTCCCGACAGATGCACCAGCTTCCGGTCGGTGACGGTGACGACCTGGCTGATCAGGCCGGGCGCGGAGGCCAGGCCGGGCGGGTCGGCACGCTCGATGGTCATGGGACTTCCTTTCGGTCGAATGTGCGATTCCTGGACGTCGGCCGACCCGGCTCAGCGGGAGCCGGTTCGAGGTGATGGCCTCGGCGAACGGGCCGTGCGGAACGAAGGGATGGCGGGCCGTGGTCCTCCCGGTCAGTGGAGGGAGAGGTTCAGGGCGTCGGCGGCGACGGCCAGGCGGGCCGGTGATGCGTGGTCGGTGGCCCAGTCGACGTGGCCGTCGGGGCGGATGAGGGCGGCTTCTACGCCCGCCCAGGAGGCGGGTGCGCGGTCGGGGGCGGCGCTGTGGACGGCCAGGCGGGGGGTGCGGAGGCGGTCGAGATCGGCGGCGGACTCACCCGTCAGATCGAGGAGGAGGTGGGCGTCGGCGCGCAGCAGCGCGAACAGGCCGGTGCCGGGGACGGCGGTGTCCGGGGCCCGGGTGCCGGTGAGCGGGTGCGCGTCCGGGTCGGCCGGGGGGTAGGCGACGTCCAGCGCGCTTACCCTTGCGGCGAGCTGGTCGTTCACCGCGGGCAGGCCGGTGATCATCCCGCTGAGCAGGGCGCGCAGGCTGAGGCCCTCGGGGGTGAAGGCCGTCATGAGCGCGACCTGGGCGCGGCTGCCCTCGGTGAGGGCGGCGCCGACGGGGTGGCGTTCGACGTGGTAGGTGTCCAGGAGCCCTTCCGGTGCCCCGCGCAGGGTCGCAGCGAGCTTCCACCCGAGGTTCGCCGCGTCCTGGATGCCCACGTTCATCCCGACTCCTCCGGCCGGGAAGTGCTGGTGGGCGGCGTCCCCGGCGAGGAGGACCCGGCCCTTGCGGTAGGTCTCGGCCAGCCTGGTCGCGTTGCCGTACCGCGACAGCCAGACGGGATCGCGCATGCCGAAGTCGTCCCCGGCCAGGGAGACGGTCTTCGCGCGCAGCTCGTCAAGGGTGAGGTCGCCGGGCCAGGCGGTGGTGACGTCGTCGGGGGTAATGCCGACGAGGCGGTGCAGGCCGCCGGGCATCGGCACGGCCATGAGGGTGCCGCGGCCGCCGAAGTGGCTGTATCCGGGTGCGGGCGGCCGGTCCAGGACCACGTCGCCGAGCCAGCCGAGGACGGTGGAGGGCGTGCCCCGGTACTCGATGCCCGCCGCCTGGCGGACGGTGCTGCGCGCGCCGTCGCAGCCGACGACGTAGGCGGCCTCGAGGTCGAGTGCGCCTTCCGGCCCGTCGACGTGGACGGTGACCGAGCCGGGGTGCTCGGTGAGCCCGGTGACGCGGTGGCCGCGCAGAACACGGGCCCCGACGGCACGGGCGTGCGCCTCCAGGAGTTCCTCGGTCCGGGCCTGGGGCAGCGCGAGCGTGTAGGGGAAGGGGCTGTCCAGCCCGCGGAAGTCGAGCCTGCCCTCCAGCACGCCGAAGTGCCCGCCGGGCAGCGGCACGCCTTCGGCGACGAACGGCCCGTGCGCGCCGCGGGAGGCCAGGACCTCCAGGGTGCGCGGGTGGACGGTGAGCGCGCGCGAACGCTCGTCCCGCTCGGCGCGCTCCTCGACCACGACCGCGCGCACCCCGCCCAGCTCCAGCTCGGCGGCGAGCCACAGCCCGACGGGTCCTCCCCCGACGACCACCACCTGATCACTCATGACGTGTCCTTCCAGCTCGCAACTCTTGGTCACTGACCAATGAATGGCCATACCGTACACTAGGTCAGTGACCAAGAAGCAAGCGGAGACCGGAAGGCTCGACACCGAGGCCGTCGTCCGGTCCGCCCTGGAAGTCCTGGAGGACCGGGGCCTGGAGGGCCTCTCGACCAGGGCCGTCGCCGACCGGCTCGGGGTGCGGATGAACACCGTCCTGTGGCACGTCAAGACCAAGACCCGGCTGCTGGAACTCATGGCCGACGCCGTCACCGGCGAGGTCTCCCTCGACGCGCTGCCCGACACCCCGCATGACCGCGCCCGGACCCTTGTCCGCCGGTTCCGCGCCGCCCTCCTCACCCACCGCGACGGCGCCGCCCTGGTCGTCGGCACCTACCCTGCCGACCCCCGCACCCTCCGCTTCGCCGATGCGCTGGTCTCAGCCCTGCTGGACTCCGGTCTCCCCGACCGGGCCGCCGCCTGGACCGCCTGGACCCTCCTCTACTTCACCCTCGGCCTCACCCAGGAGGAACAAGCCGCCCCGCCACCCGGCGGATCCCGCCTCGTCTCCGCCGTCCACCCCACCGACCACCCGGCCCTGACCCGCGTCCTCCCCCACCTCGACGCCACCTCCTTCCCCGACCGCTTCGAGTTCGGCATGGCCGCGATCCTCCTCCAACGCCACCCCACACCCCCCTGACCTCATCCCGCCGGGCCCTCCCCCGCGCCAGGGTGCGGGCCCGCCGCGGCGGGCCCCCGCTTCCCCGCGGTCGGCCCGCACCCTCATGACCAGGATGTTCGCATCAGGGGCATGCACCCGGCATCACACGAAGAAGTGAGATCAGCGCGCCACGCATCCCACCGCGTCACCGCGGGGGTCCAGACAGGCCCAGGTTCACCTCCCGGATTCGGCGAACTTCGCACGGCCGTCGCCCACCCCGTCGAGGTCCTGCGGGAGGGCGACGCCGCTGCGGTTCGAACGTGAGCGTCAGGGGCGGCCGCCGAGGAGGGGGCCGAGGCGGACGACGGTGAGCTCGATCTGGTCCTGGCCCTCCTCCCAGTGGGCGAGGACCGTACTGCCCCGGTCCGTCAGCAGGGAGCCGATGACGGCGTCGGCGCCCAGACACATCAGGCCGAGGTCGCCGTCGGCGCAGAAGTGGGACACGTGCGCGGCGAGTGCCGGATCATCGATTCCGGCGAGCAGGCCGGCCCATTCCTCGTCGGGCTCGGTGTCCTCGAGCGGCGGCAGCAGCATGCCGTCCGGGCCTCGGCCCAGGCGCAGCGCGACGCGCATCGCGTCGAAGAGCGTGCCGTCCGAGACGAGCCGCGGGTGGCAGACGTACCAAGAATCCCGCAGTCCGGGCGCGCGGAGGTCGATCCCGTGCCCGTCCAGCAGCGGCGCGACGTCGGCGCCGCGCGCGAGCCCCGGCTCGAAGCACGCCGCCGCGAGGTCCGCCGCGAACACCTCGGGCAGCCCCTTGCCGACGAACTCGTAGACCGACCGGCTCGCGTCGAACTCCAGCAGCGGCCCGCCCTCATCGAAGATCTCGTAATCCCAAACGACGGGCTCCGCACCGCGCAGCGCCGCCGGCTTCACCCAGGCGTCGTCCCGCAGGTACCCGACCTCTGAAACGAAGTTCCCACCGAAGAAGGCCGCATGGACGGCGTCACCGTCGAACTCCGCCAGCGGCCTGCCCAGAAAGCCCGCGAAAACCCCGGCCAGCTCCGCTTCCCACCGACCGCCACCGCCACCCGGTCCACCCATCGACTCCATGCCGCGCATCGTAGGGATCCCGGCCCCCCACCGCAGACGTTCCCGACATCTCACCTAAAGCACCCACACCCACCCCGGCCTCGCCCACAAAGCACCGGACCGCCCAGCGGCGCACGCGGCAGCCCGGACGTCAGGGGCCGAAGCCCTCAGCAGCGCATGCGAGGGCGGCGCGTTCAGCGGTACGCGCCGGGGCGGACCACCGCTCCGCGGGTGGACGCGGTGCCGGTGGCCGCCCTCGGACCGGTCGTGATGCCGGGCCGAGGGCGGCGGGGGTGCGGCGGTCAGTGGTGGGCGTGGACGACGGCGTGTCCCTTGCCTCGGCCGATCATCCACTTGTTGACGGGGGTGGTGAGGACGAAGGCGATGACGAAGCCGCCCAGAAGGGTGGACCAGAACAGGGCGTCGGACAGGTGCGCGTCCATGGCGCCGGGCACCAGGAGGATGAAGCCGTTGTCGATGAGCTCCATCACCGTGATGGAGACCGTGTCCGCGGCGAGCGCGACCTTGACGGCGCTGGCGAAGCTCAGTCCGGCGCGCCGGACCGCGAACAGGGTGAACGAGTAGCCGAACACGAACGCCAGCGCGATCGCCAGGACCATGGTCGGCGCGTTGCCCCAGCCCAGGGCCGTGCCGATGGCCATGCCGAGGACTTCACCGATGAGGCAGCCCGTCAGGCAGTGCAGGGTGGCCTTCGCCGCGGTCCCCCACGACGCGCCGTGCCGCCCGCCCGCGTGGTCCGCCGCTCCCGCGCCGTGGTCGTGGCCGTGGTGCTCCATCTGACTTCTCCATCCTCGTGCCGAGTGATCGTGCACACCTCAGCACCATACCCCCAGGGGGTATTCCGGAGAGAACAAGATCCCCCGGACTTGCTTCTCTTTGACGGTTCGTGGCACCGAGTCCAACGCGCCCGCCGTGCCCGTGGGACCTACGCCGCGGTCATCCGGGGGCGGAGGTCGCAGAGGGGGAAGCCGCGCTGAGGCGTTCGGTCAGGTGAGGGCCGGTGGGGTGGCGGCCTTGGCGTGGGTGCGGGTGATCAGCACGCCGAAGGCCGTCGCCAGCACGTACATCATGATGGAGTAGACGGCGCTGGGGACGGCGACCTCGGTGTTGTCCAGCACGCTCAGCGCGATGGTCAGCGCGACCGTGGTGTTGTGCACGCCGACCTCCATGGAGCTGGCGATCGACTGGCCCTCGCTCAGCCGCATGACGCGCGCGCCGAAGTAGCCGAGCGTGAGGCTGAGCAGGCAGAACAACCCGGTGACGGCACCGACGTCCCGCACGTAGTCGCCGATGTTCTCGCGCTCGCCGAGCAGCGCGCCGACCGCGACCACCACGAGTACCACGATCGAGAACACGCGCACCGGCTTGTCGGCCCGTTCGGCGAACGACGCGGCCCGGCTCCGCACGACCATGCCCAGCACGACCGGCACGAGCACGATCGCGATGACCTGGAGGACCTTGCCGAACTGGAGGCCCAGTTCGCCCTCGGCCCCGAAATGGCCGATCGCGAAGTTGGTGATCAGCGGAATGGTCGCCGCCGCCAGCACCGAGTTGACCGCCGTGAGCGTGATGTTCAGTGCCACGTCCCCGCGGAACAGATGGCTGAACAGGCTCGCCGTCGTCCCGCCCGGCGATGCCGCGAGCAGCATGACCCCCACCGCGAGCAGCGGATCGAGATCGAACGCCGTCACCAGCCCGAACGCGATCACCGGCAGCACGAGGACCTGCAACCCGAGCGCCACCACCACGGCCCGCGGCGACGCCGCCACCCGCCGGAAATCCCGCACGGTCAACGAGAGCCCGAGCCCGAACATGATGATGGCGAGCGCGATGGGAAGCCCGATCGCGATCAGGGGGGAATCGTCCACAGCCGTCTTCACTTCCCTCACGGGTGGGGGGTGCCACCGTCGCGCAATGAAAACAGCCCCCACGACAGTGTGTCAACGGTCACATTCGCCGCGCAGCACCTCGGGAGGGCCGCCCGTGCCGTCGAGCGGGTAACCCGCTGGTGGCGTGCCGATCTAGGGCTCTCCGGTCTTGTCCGGGGCCGGTTCGGCTTTCACGTGCAGGACCGAGCGGGCCTGCTCCGCGGAGCGGTTGATGCTCTCGATGACGAAGTCGAGGAAGCGGGCGATGTTCTCCAGCCGGGTGGCGGCCGGGGTGCCGGGGCCGAGGACCCCGACGCCCTGCCGCGAGGTCTCGACGACCTGGGCGAGCGACCGGGAGCTGGCGACCGTCGCCTGGTACCAGACGTCCTCGTCGATGACATAACGCTCGCGACGGCGCTCGTCGCGTTCCCGGCGGGCGAGGCCCTGCCCCTCGAGGAAGGTGATCGCCTTGGAGATGGACGCCGGGCTGACCTGGAGGCGCTTGACGAGTTCGGCCGAGGTGAGACTGCCCGAGTCGGTGGTGTAGAGGCAGACCATCACCCGGGCCATCATCTTGGGCAGGCCGGAGGCCATGAAGACCGTGATGAGCGTCTCCTCGAACTCGGCCACCGCCGCGGCGTCGCGGCCATGGGCCTGCGGGACCTCCTCCCGCCCCTTGGGCGCGGCCTGCCTGCTCCGGTGGGTGCGGCGCTCGGTGGCGCGGTGGGCCAGGTCGGCGCGGTAGGCGGTGGGGCCGCCGTTGCGCATCACCTCACGCGTGATCGTCGACGTCGGACGGTCGACGCGCCTGGCGATCTCCGCGTAGGCGAGGCCGTCGGCCAGCCCGAGCGCGATCTGCTGGCGTTCCTGCTGGGTGAGCCTGCCTCCCGGCATCACGGCCTCCTTCATGTCTTCTCGAGGTCCTCAGCATAGCGTTCACACCCGGACCATTGCAACGCGACGCCTTTTGTTGTTGCGTTAGCCCGCAGATCGATTGCAACAATATTCACGCTTCCACCTGCAGTGATTCGATTCTTGCGCAACAAGCTTGTTGCCAGTTCCCTGAACGCAACGTAGCTTTTGCGATGTCGGAAACAACGACCGACACGAGAGCACAGGAGAGCACGATGCAGAAGTTCGCCACCCCCGCCCCGATCACCGCCGTCCTGAACGTCCCCGCCGGGCGAGTCCGCCTGATCGCCGCCGACCGCACCGACACCGTGGTCGAGGTCCTGCCCGCCGACGCCACCAAGACCCGTGACGTCAAGGCCGCCGAGCAGACCACCGTCGCCTACACCGACGGCGTCCTGCGGATCGAGGGCCCGGCCGCCAAGAACCAGCTCCTGGGCGCCCCCGGATCCATCGAGGTGACCGTCCAGCTGCCCGCCGGCTCCAGCGCCGAAGGCAAGGCCGCCGCCACCGAACTCCGGGCCGTCGGCCGGCTCGGCGACATCGCCTTCGACGGCGCCTACCACCACATCAAGATCGACGAAGCCACCCGCATCACCCTCACCGCCACCGACGGCCACATCGAGATCGGCCGCCTCACCGGCCCCGCCGACCTCACCACCCAGCGCGGGAACATCACCATCACCGAAGCCACCACCGGCAAGGTCGCCCTCACCACCCAGGCCGGCGACATCACCATCACCACCGCCCCAGGCGTCTCGGCCTCCCTCGACGCCGGCACCTCCCACGGCCGCATCACCAACACCCTCAAGAACGACGGCACCACCACCCTCGACATCCACGCCACCACCACCCAGGGCGACATCACCGCCCGCAGCCTCTGACCGCCGCACAGGGCCGTCGGACCCCTTGGGTCCGACGGCCCCGGCGGCGGCTACGGCGAGTCCGGGCGGGGCACGGAGAGGGCCCGCATCATCAGGGGCCAGGCGGCGTGGAGCTCGGGGACCCATTCGGGCCAGGCGTGCCAGCCGTCGCCGTAGATGTGGGACGTGACGGGGATGCCGAGGCCGTCCAGACGTTCGACGAAAGCCCGGTTCATCCGGCCGATGAGGACCTCGCTGACCTGGGTGGGCCGCCACTGGGCGCCGTCGGGCGTGTAGGGGCCGTTCAGGCCCGTGGTGCCGCTGGCGACGTACAGGCCGGTGCCCCGCAGGGCGGCCGCCTGGAGGTAGGGGTCGTGGGCTCGCCAGTTGGCGGCGTCCCGGCCGGGCAGGCCGAAGACGCGGAAGGCGTCCGGGCCGAAGCCCAGCAGGTTGACGGTGAGCAGGATCGCCGGGGCGCCGCCCAGGGTGGGGTGGGTGGGGCCGGAGAAGGACGCCGCGTAGCGGAACAGGCCGGGGTGGCGCGCGGCGTAGGACATCGCGCCGAAGCCGCCGGAGGAGATGCCGACGGCGGCGCGGCCGGATCCCGCCCGGTAGCCGCGCATCAGGCGCGGGAGCTCCTCGGTGTGGAAGGTCTCCCAGCGCGGGGTGCCGCCCGCGCCGTCGTTCCACCAGTCGGTGTAGCTGCCGTTGCCGCCGCCGGTCGGGGTGACGACGATGACGTCCCAGGGCTCGGCGAGCTCTTCGAGGTCGGTCTCCCGGGTCCAGGACGTGTAGTCGTCGCGTCCGCCCTGGTAGGCGTAGACGACGGGCCAGGTCCGCGCGGCGTCGCGGGTCCAGCGGCGCGGCAGGAGCACCCGCGCGACGACCTCCTCTCCGATGTTCGGCGAGTACCACGTCAGGTCGACGGTCCGCGGGCCGAGCCACCGCTCGGTGGCCTCGGCGGCCGCGGCCGGGACGGGGAGGAGCGCGGCGAGGAGCACGGCTACGGCCAGGAGGCGTTTCATCCGAGGTTCTTCCTTGCCAGGACCCGGTAGGCGTTGCTGTCGCGCCGGGCGAGCGGGAGGGTCAGCACGTCCAAGAGGACGGCGAGGGCCATGAGCGGTCCGGCGAGGACGGTCACGGCGAGGGCGCGGGCGTACTCTCGACGGCCCGGGGCCCGGCGCGTCCATGGCCGGTGGACGTCCAGGCCGATCCGGTTGGCCAGGGCGGCGGCCGAGGTGGTGAAGTCCGGTCCCTGGTCGGCCTCCCGGCGTTCCTCGTCGAGCACCTCGAGCCCGCGCTGGGCCAGGGCCGTGCGCAGGTTGCCGATCGGGATCAGGTGGAGGTGCTGCGGCGCGAGCCACGGCACCCAGGCGCCGCGCAGGATCCGGGCGAACCGCGACTCGGGGTCGGGCAGCTCGATCAGCAGGTGGCCGCCCGGCGGCAGGATCTTCGCGACGGCGTCGAGCTCGCCGAGCGGGTCGGTGGTGTGCTCCAGGTAGTGGTGCATGCTGACGACGTCGTAGGCGCCGGCGAGGTCGGGGGCCAGCGCGAGGAACTCGCCCCGGTAGGCGCGGTCGATCCAGCCGCGGCGGCCGCCCTCCTCGACGGCGGCGCCGAAATCCAGGCCGTCGAAGCGGGTGCCGGGCAGGACGGTCCGCGCGACCCGGCAGAAGTGCGCTTTTCCGGTGCCTATGTCGAGCCACGATCGCGGCCGCGTGTGCCGGGCGACCATGGCGGCGCGGGCGAGGTACCACGGGGTGGTGGAGCTGAGGATCCGCTCGGCGAGGACATCGCCGAGCCCGTCATAGACGTCCCTGTAGTAGAACGCCAGCCCTTCGGGGGTGACCTGCGGGTTCTGGAAGACGTGGCCGCAGTCCGCGCAGCGGTCGAGGCGGAACCTTCCGGGCTTGCCCTGGAGCAGGTCCCGGGCGACGACGTGCCGGCGCGGCGTGCCGCCGCACCAGGGGCAGCGGTCGGCGCGCGGCCCGAGGAAGCGGGCGACGCCGCGGTCGATCTCGGCCCGGTACCGGGGCCTCGCCTCCTCCCGGGCGGCGATGAGGCCGCGCTCCCAGCGCGTCCTTGGCGCGGTGAGCGTCCGGACGATCGACCGGGGCGTGTGCAGCAGCCGGGTCGCGCACACCCGCGCCAGGTCGCGCGGCCGGACGGGGGTGCCCGCGAAGGCCAGGGCGGGCAGCGCGCAGTACCAGAGCGCGAGGGCGAGGCCGGGCACCGGCGCGAGGAGCAGCCCGGCGACGACCAGCAGGTACCCGCCCGCGGCGGCGAACAGGGTCTGCGGCAGGGCGAGGGTCTGCGGGATCACCAGCGCGAGCGCGCGAAGCCGCGCCCGGCGGAAGGCGGTCCGGTCCCCGCCGCGCACGGCGGCCACGACGATGTCGGCGCCACCGGTGCAGAGCTTGAGCCGGGCCGTGGCCGCGCCGAGCTCGTCGGGGTCCAGGTCCGTGCCCGTCGCGATCCCGGCGTCCCGCACCGCCTGCCGCGAGGCGAGGACGGCGTGGCAGGCTCCGCGCCCCATCCCGAAGGGGTCGGCGCGGTAGGCGCGGAAGTCCAGATGACGGGCCAGGTCGAGCGCCCCGTCGACGGACAGGTCGCGCGGCAGCAGATCGACCAGCCCGAGCCCGTGCTCCCCGGCGTACCGCTCGGCGTCCCGCACGACCTCGGGCGCCACCTCGACGCCCGCCGCGGCGAGCAGCACGAAGTCCGTCTCCTCTCCGGCACCGGTGCCCGAGGGGCAGGGCGGGAGTGGACGAAGGCCGCGCAATCGGGCGCGCAGCCGTAGCGCGTTGGCCGTCATGCACAGGGCGACGACGGCGACGAGACCGGCGATCACGACGCGCTCCCGGGACCGGGCGCGACGCCTCCGAGCCGCCTGGCCGACGGCTTTTCCGCAGGCCGACGAACGCGCCCGCCAAGGCGCGGAAACTGAGCTCTCACGGGCGGTTTTTCTCCTTTTCCTACGGTGTTCCGCGTGCTCCGGGCCGCGAGAATCGCCGACCATGGGAATCGAGATCCTCGATGAGGCGAAGCCGAACGACCGGCTCAGGCGGCTGACCGTGCACGCCGACGCGGTGCCGGGCGCGGAACTGAACATCCATGTGCTGTTGCCCCACGACTGGTCGCCGGGGGGCGGGCCGTGGCCGCTGGTGACGCTCCACCACGGCGGGCTCGACGACTCCTCCTCCTGGCTCAGGCACACCGACATCACCGAGCTCAGCCGTGCCGACGACGTCGTCATCGCCATGCCGGACGGCGGCCGGGCCGGTGGCTACGCCGACTGGAGGCGCGGCCCGCAATGGCAGACCTTCCACGTCCATGACCTGCACGCGCTCATGCGCGAGCGGTTCCAAGCCTCCGAGATCCGGGCGGTCGCCGGCGTCTCCGGAGGCGGCTACGGCGCGCTGCTCAGCGCCGCCGCCCATCCCGGCCGCTTCCGGTTCGCGGCGGCGCTGAGCGGCCCGTGCACGATCCGCACCCCGCCCGCCGCCCTCACCCTGCTCGCCGCCACGGGCATCGCCGGCCGCGTCGACCCGTTCGACATGTGGGGCGTCCCGCTCCTGCACGACCGGCACTGGCGCGCCGCCGACCCGCTGCACCTGGCCGAGGGCCTGCGCGGCACCGCCCTCTACCTGTCCTGCGGTCTCACCGGCCGCCCCGGCCCGCTCGACCCGCCCGCCCCCTGGAGCCCCGCGAACCTCGCCGAACCGATCGTCCGCTCGACGATCCGCCCGTTCCTGAGACGGCTCCGCGCCCTCGGCATCCCCATCGAGACCCACCTCTACCGCGACGGAACCCACGACTGGCCGTCCTGGCAGCGCGAACTGCACCGCGTCTGGCCGCGGCTCGTCCGCGCCGTGACGCACCCCGCCTGACGCCCGCATCGCCGCCTCCGGCCACCCGACCTCCGCGCGTCCGCCGCCTTTCCGGCGTCCCGCGCTCGAACGGGTCCCAGAGTGGGCCAGCCCCCACCCCCGCTCTACGAGACCGGACACACACTGCCCGCCCCGCGATTGGCACCCACCCGCAGCCCATCCGCCATCCCGCCCGGTCAGCGCCCCCGCCGTCCCGTAAGGGGTACGCCGTGTGGAAGTGCCTCCGCACCGTGGCTCAGCCGGCGGGTCCGGGTCGGGTACTTCCTTGGCGCAGGCCCCGTAGGAAGCCAACGCGAACCGCCGCGCCCGGTGCGGGCGCCGACCCCGGCGCCCGCACCTCCCGCCGTCCCGGGTGAGGGTGGAGGCCCAGGTCGGGAATAGGGTGTGACGCCGATGTCGAGGAGGGCCGTGATCCGGCGTCGCCGTGGCTTGCCGGCTGGGCGCGGTGGTACCCCCGGCGCCGGCGCGCGACGCCTACCTGGCCTCCGGCGGCATCGTGTTCCCGACCTTCTTCTACCTCCTGTAATTCGGGTTCGTTGAGCCGCTGCACACCGCGGTCGCCGTCGTGCTCTTCCCGATGTTCGTCCTCGCCGTCCGCCGGGCGCCCGCCCGTCCCCGGTGGACGCTCGCGGCCGAAGGCCCCGAACCCCAGCGCCGGCGGGCCCTGCTGGGCCGGCTCCTCATGATCGTCACGGGTTTCGGGCTGTTCGTCGGCGGCGCCGCCGTGTCCGTCGTCGGGCTCACCCACGTGTTCGTGCCGAGTGCTGTGGCCTTCCTCCGCACGACGCCGACGCCCTCGAAGCCGCGAGCCGCCACCTGCTGCCCTTCATCGCCCACGACCGGGCGGGCCGGGGCGGGGCACTGATGTCCGCGGGCGTGGCGATCGTGCTGCTGAGCGCCTGGGGATGGCGCCGCGGCGAGCCCTGGGTCTGGTGGTCCCTCGCCCTCTCCCGCCCCTACCTCTGCGCCGGCCGGCCCCCGTCGGTCGTCAACGGGAAGCCGGGACCCACGGCAGGTCGGAGGCCCTGGGCGTCGACCTGACGACCAGGGCTTCCTCGGGTCGGACGGTCATCGGGGGGTCGGGCAGAGGAGGGAGAGGATTTCGTAGACGACGGTGGCGGCGGCGACCGAGGTGAGTTCGGCGTGGTCGTAGGCGGGGGAGGTCTCGACCACGTCGCCGCCGATGATGTTGAGGCCGGACAGGCCGCGGAGCACTGTCAGGAGTTCACGGCCGGTCATGCCGCCGATCTCGGGGGTGCCGGTGCCGGGGGCATGGGCGGGATCGAGGACGTCGATGTCAACGGAGACGTAGACGGGGGCGTCCTGGACCCGGGCGCGGACGCGTTCGGCGACGCCGCGGGCGCCGAGGAGGTCGAATTCCGCGCAGTGCACGATGGTGAAGCCGAAACGGGCGTCGTCCTCCAGGTCTCGGGGGTCGTAGAGGGGTCCGCGGATTCCGACGTGGGCGGACGCGTCACGCAGGAGGAGGCCCTCCTCGGCGGCGCGGCGGAACGGCGTGCCGTGGGTGTACGGCTCGCCGAAGTAGGTGTCCCAGGTGTCCAGATGGGCGTCGAAGTGGATCAGGGCGATCGGGCCGTGCAGCGCGTGGGCGGCGCGCAGGGCGGGCAGTGCGATCGTGTGGTCGCCGCCGATCGTGACGGCCTTGGCGCCGTCTCCGGTCAGCTCCCGCAGGCCCGTCTCGATCTGGCCCAGGGCCGCGGAGATGTCGAAGGGGTTGCAGGCGATGTCCCCGGCGTCGACGACCTGCTGCGCGGCGAACGGCATCACGTCCTGCGCCGGGTTGTAGGGCTTGAGCAGGCGCGACCCCTGGCGTACGGCGGAGGGGCCGAACCGCGCGCCGGGCCGGTAGGAGACGCCCGAGTCGAACGGTACCCCGACGACGGCGACGTCGTGGGCGGTGACCTGGTCGAGTCGGGGCAGCCGGGCGAAGGTGGAGGGGCCCGCGAACCGCGGCACCTCCAGCGCGTCGACCTGGCCGATGACCCGGCCTTCCGGGTGGACATTCGGTCGCATGGTCGGTCCTTTCGTCAGTGTCCGGTGACGTCGAGTGCGGCCGGGACGGGCCCGGGATAGGGAGGCATCCGCTGGCTCCGCGGCGTCCATTCGCCGCGTGCGATCAGGCCTTCGACGTGCCTGGCGATCTCGTCCAGCGTCGCCACCCAGACGTCGCCGGCCGAAAGGAGTTCCTCCAGCAGCGCGACGACGCGGGTGAAGCGGGCGGGCCGTCCGGTGACGGCGGGGTGCCAGACCCCGATCCACAGGCCGCCGTAGGCACGGGCAGCGTCGACTTCGGCGCGGAAGACCTCCATGGCGCGGTCGGGGGCGCGGGTGGTGGCGTAGTAGTCGAACTCGAAGCTCTGCACGTACTGGGGCCAGTCGTCGTTGGCCCAGTCGACCGGCAGCTCGACGATGCTTCCGGCGGGGGTGTCCAGCAGATACGGGACGTCGTCGCCCATGAGGCTCGAGTCGTAGCGGAATCCGGCTTCGGCCAGCACCCGCGCGGTGTGCTCGGAGAACCCGTAGGTCGGGGCCCGCCAGCCGGAAGGGCGCTTTCCGGTGAGCCGCTCGGCGAGTTCCAGGCTGCGGCCGAGCCAGTCCCGTTCCTGCTCGATCGAGGAGTGCTCGTAGGAGAGCTCGTGG
This sequence comes from Actinocorallia herbida, assembly GCF_003751225.1. Taxonomy (NCBI): domain Bacteria; kingdom Bacillati; phylum Actinomycetota; class Actinomycetes; order Streptosporangiales; family Thermomonosporaceae; genus Actinocorallia; species Actinocorallia herbida. Next base: position 3,860,022 of record NZ_RJKE01000001.1, on the reverse strand, counting down.
ATGTAGCCGTGCAGGCCGATCTCGTGGCCGCCGTCCAGGATGCTCTCCAGGACGGCCGGGTAGCGTTCCATGCACCAGGCCGGGACGAAGAAGGTCTGCTCGATCCCGAGCCTGCGGTACTCGCGGGTGATGCGCGGGACCGCGATCTGGTCGTAGCCGAAGTACGACAGGGCCGAGACGCGCCGGTGCGCCGTGTCGGGCAGCGCCGCGAACAGGGAGCTCTCGGCGTCGACGTCGAAGGTGACGGCGGCGGCGCAGCGGGCGCCGCCGGGCCACGGCGGCGGGTTGTCGATCATGTTCACCACTCCACGAATTCCGGTGCGGACGCACTCCAGGAGAGCCTGTCCAATCTGTCCAGCTCGGCCGGGGTCAGGGTGAGGTTGGCCGCCTGCCATGCCTCGGCGAGCTGCCCGATGGTGTCCGGGCCGACGATCGTCGCGGTGACCCCGGGCTGGGCCAGGGTCCACGCCAGGGACACGGACGCGACGGACGTCGTGCGCGCGGCGGCGATCTCGTCCAGCGCCGCCAGCAGGGCCCAGCCCTCGGGCGTGCGGTACTGCTCGACGAACCCGCCGCGAGCGGCGCCGCCGGAGTCGTCCGGCCGGTGCGCCCCGGCCAGGAAGCCGCTGGCGAGGCTGGAGTAGGTGACGATGCCGAGCCCCTCCCGCACCGCGACGGCCTGGAGCCGGTCCTCGTACTCGGCCCGGTTGAGCAGGTTGTAGCGCGGCTGCTCCACCGCGACCCGGGTGGCCGACTCCAGCAGCGGCGTCAGTTGGTCGCCGAAATCGGCGAAGCCACAGAAGTTGGACGTCGCGGCGTGGCCGATCTTCCCGGCGGCCTGGAGTTCGCCGAAGACGTCGAGCCAGTCCGGGTCGGCGTCAGGGTCGGGCCAGTGCGCGTACAGGACGTCCACGTGGTCGGTGCGCAGCCTGCGCAGGCTGTCCTCGACGGCCCGGACGATGTGCCGCCGGGTGAGGCCCTCGCCGTCCTCGCCCTCCCACATGCGGGCTCTCACCTTGGTCTCGACGACCATCCGATCCCGCAGGCCCCGGTCTGCCAGCCACCGTCCGACGATGTCCTCGCTGACGCCGACGAAGGGCCGGCTGACCGCGAAGGACTCGACGCTCTGGTCGCCGCCGTACATGTTCGCGGTGTCGATGAGGTTGCCACCCATCTCCGCGTAGGCGTCCAGGATCCGGAACGCGGCGACGTCGGGGACCGTCCAGCCGAACTGCATCGTGCCGAGCGCGACCGGCGAGACGGCCAGCCCCGTGCGCCCCAGCGGCCTGCGGCTCACGCGATCACCTGCCCGCCGTTGACCGCGAGGTCCTGGCCGGTCACGTAGGAGGCGGCCGGGGAGGCCAGGAAGGCGACGACCCTGGAGATCTCGGCCGCGTCCCCCCAGCGGCCCAGCGGGATCGATCTGCAGTCCTCGGCGATCTCCGCGGGGCCGTAGTCGGCGGCCATCCGCGTCGGGACGCTGCCGGGCGCCACCGAGTTGACGTTGATGCCCTCGGGGCCCAGTTCGACCGCCAGGTTCCGGGCGAAGGAGACGAGCGCCCCCTTGGCCGCGCAGTAGGCGTGGCCGAAGCCCGGCCCGCGCTGCGCCCACATCGAGGAGATGACGACGATGCGGGGCGCCGCGCTGCGCCGCAGCCAGGGCAGCGCGGCCCGGATCAGGTTGCGGGCGCCGCCGACGTGGACGGCGAAGGTCCGTTCCCAGTCCGCGTCGTCGGTGTCGGCCAACCCCTGGACGGTGTGGATCGTTCCCGCGTTGGACACGACGGCGTCGATGCCGTCGAGTTCGGCCGCGAGCCGGGCCACGGCCTGCTCCACCTGGTCGCGGGCCGACACGTCCGCGACGGCCGTCGCGATCCCGAGGTCGGCGCCCGTCTTGGCGAGCAGGTCGGCGTCCAGGTCGATCGCGCCGACGAGGGCGCCCTGCGCGCACAGTTCGGCGCAGTGCGCCCGGCCCAGGCCCTGTGCGGCCCCGGTGACGATGATCTTGCTGCCTGCGAGACTCATGCTCTCCTCTTTCTCTCTTCGGCCGGTCAGCGGGCGACCGCGTCGGCGAGGGGGCGCGGCTCCTCGGCCGCGTTGGCCGAGCCGAAGCGGGGGCCCCGCGGCCCGTGGACATAGGCCGGTTCCGGTGCGACGACCAGGAACACCGTGTACAGCACGGCCGCCGTCAGCCCGGCCGACAGGAAGCTCAGGTCGACGCCGCCCGCCGCGTTCGCCCACGGACCGGTGAAGACCGGCGGCGCGGCGCCGAACAGGACGCCGATGACGGACGCGGGCAGCCACGCCGCCACCGCCCGCCAGTTGAACCCGGCGGTGAACCAGTACCGGCCGCCCCGCTGGCCGCGGGTGAAGACCTGGAGGTCGTCGGGGTGGTAGTGGCCGCGCCGGACGACGTAGCCGATGGTCAGGATCACGATCCAGGGCGTCGTCACGATGACGAGCAGGATGAGGAACGCGCTGACGGCCGCGGCGGCGTCCCAGACGAAGGCGCCGAGGTACACGAACGCGACGGCGACGACCGCGATCGCCGCGGTGGCGGTGACCCGGCTGAGCCGCGGGATCAGCGACGAGGTGTCCAGGCCCGTCCCGTACAGACCGACCGCGGCCTGGGCGCAGCCCGCGACGAGGCCGAGCAGGATGATGCCCGGCAGGTACCAGGCGGGAGAGGCGGCGACGAGGTCGGGGACGAAGACGCCGGTCGCGGACGCGGGAAGCGAGGACGCGATGAACGCGCCCCACAGGGACGGCAGGGCGATCCCGGCGAACCCCCCGAAGCCGGTCGCGGCGACGACGGAGGCAGTGGAGTGTTCATCCGGGTCGATGTAGCGGGCCCAGTCGCCGATGAACGGTCCGTAGGAGATGACGGTCGAGGCCACGACCAGGGCGCTCAGCGTCCAGGTCGGCCAGAAGCCGCCGAGCAGCGGCTCGTCGCTCGTCGTCCCCGCCGTGAAGTCCGGCGCGAAGGCGATCACGCCGGCGAGCATCACGACGGTCATGATCGGGACCATGATCCGGCTCTGCACCTTGAGCAGCGCGTGGATGCCCCAGATCGACACCAGCAGCACCAGCATCGCGATCAGGGCGTAGCCGACCGCGCGGGCAGGGGCCCCGGCCTCGAAGCCGAAGATCCGCCCCAGCGTGGAGACGAGCGCGTCGCCGCTGGTCCAGAGGGTCACCGCGACGAATCCGAACGCGGAGAACAGGGACAGCATGGTGCCGATGAACCGGCCGCCGACACCGAAGTGGGCGCCGCTGGAGACCGCGTTGTTGGTGCCGGTGCGCGGGCCGAACAGGCCCATCGGGGCGAGCACCAGCCCGCCGAGCGCACCGCCGGCGAGGATCGCCCAGAAGGCGGCCCACCAGCCGAGCCCGAAGGCGATGGGCAGCGCGCCGACCACGATCACGCCGAACGTCAGGTCGGAGCCGTAGAGGACCGCGAAGATGCTGCGCGGGGAGTAGGAGCGTTCGGCGGCGGGGACGGTGTCGATACCGCGCCGCTCGATGCCGCTCGTCGGGGGGTTGCCTGACATCGTGGTGCCTCCCTGAGGGCTTGGTCAGTCGGTGATGGGACGGCCGAAGCCGGAGGCCTGGGCGTGCGCGCCTTCGGGCAGCCGGAGCTCGCCCGCCGCGACCCGCGCCTTGAGGTAGTCGTAGCTCTGGATGATCTGCGCCCACAGGTGCTCACCGGCCACGAGGCCGGCGCGTGCAGGCCGGTCGGGGGTGACGAACCTGGGCAAAGGCTCCACCGGCGTGAAGTAGTCGACGTTGAAGAAGAGCGGGAAGGAGTAGCGCTCCTCCTGCACCTTGCGGACGCGGTGCGTCGTGGACACGAACTCGCCGTTGGTCCACAGCTCGAGCATGTCGCCGATGTTGACGACGAAGGCGCCGTCCACCGGCGGGGCGTCGATCCACTCCCCCGCGCCGTTGAGCACCTCCAGGCCGGGCGCGGTCGGGTGGAGCAGGGTGAAGCACTCGTAGTCGGTGTGCGCGCCGATGCCCGGACGGTCGACGGCGTCGGCGTCGTACGGGTAGTGGATCATCCGCAGCGCGCTGGGCGCCTTGGTGACGTGCCGGGCGAACAGCTCGGGATCCTCGCCGAGGGCCAGCGCGAACAGCCGGAACAGGCGCTTGCCGACGTCGAGCACCGCCGCGTAGTAGGCGCTCGCGGCCTCGCGGAAGCCCGCCAGCTCGGGCCAGAGGTTGGGGCCGAGCAGCGGGACGCCGGCGAGGCGGTCCGGATCGTCGGCGGGCAGGTCGAGGGCCAGGTTGAACGCCTCCTTGCGGTCGACGGTGCCGCCGGAGAAGACCTCCTCTCCCTCGGGCACGTAGCCCCGGTGGTTGGGCGAGAGCCGGATCCAGCTGTGCCTCTTCTCCTGGTCCGGCAGCGCGAAGAACCGGTCCGCCGCGTCCTCCAGGGCGATGAACAGCTCGGGGGCGACGCCGTGGCCGCTGACGTACATGAAGCCGACCTCGCGGGCGGCGCGGCCGAGACGCTCGGCCGCCTCCTGCGGGTCTCCGCTGATATCGATGATGGGAAGCTCGGTGAAATCGCTCATTTACCGGTCCTGGTGCTGGGGCCCGCGAGGCGCGGGAATCGGGCGGTCGCCCCGTCCCGGTGCGGGACGAGGGGGTCGGTGGGGACGCTCATGCGGGCACGGTCTCGGCGAACAGTTCCTCGGCCCAGGAGCGCAGGACCAGGGACTCCGCCCACCGGTCGGACAGCTCCCGGCCGTCCGGGCCGGTGACCGGGTAGGGCAGGGTGCCCAGTTCGCACAGGAAGACGCAGTCGTCGTTCTCGCCGCGCTCCCGCCACGCGGCGAACGCGCGCTCCCACCAGCGGCGGAACCGCGCGACGGCCGGGGCGTGCTGGGGGAAGGCCAGCGGGACCTGGATCTGCTCGCGCGTGGCGACCCGGCCCTGCACCGACCCCCCGTGCGCGAGCAGCGTCGCGATCTGCTCCTCGACCCGGGGTTCGTCGAGGTCGGGCAGCTCGTTGCCCACGACGTAGTGGGACAGGTCGAGCGCGAGCCGCACCTCCGGGACCCGCTCGACGAGCCGGGCGGTGAAGCCAAGGTCGTTCGTGAGCGTGTACCGGTGGGTCTCCAGATGCATCGGCAGGCCCGCCGCCTCGGCCTCCTCCATCCAGGAACCGACGAGGACCGCGGCGTCGTCCACCGTCTCGGGGAACACCTGCCCGCAGACCACGACGAGTTCCGCGCCGACCTCCGCGGCGTACCGGAGCCCTTCGGCGAGCGGCCTGGTCTCGGTGACGAAGACCGTCACCGAGACGCGCAGCCCGGCGTCGCGCAGCAGCGGCTCGATGACGTGCGGCGGGGGCGTCTTCACCGGCGAGAAGGTGTCGATCCCGACTCCGGCGAACCCCGCCTCGGCGACCCGCCGGACGCGCTCCTCCAGCGGCCAGGGCGCCGCGCCCCGCCAGGGCAGACCCTCCATCGCCCACAGCGACTGGAACACCGACAACGTGTGGGGCACCGCGAACTCCCGACTTACGAACTTTGATGATCACTAGCTTGTCGCTGTGAATGTGGTGACAAGTTAGGCCAGGAACTTACGATTCAACACTGGCGAAACATGATTCCCGCAAATGTTTACGTGCGCGAAACGCGTGCCGGGACGGGTGCTGGGAACCTTGAGATCATCGGCGCACCTCAACCTCCAGGACGGGACAATCTCCGGATGACCGAAGACACGCGGCCCCGCCTCGACGAGCTGGACGTCGCGCTCATCAGGGAGCTGCAACGCGACGGCCGAGCGACGCACGAGGCGTTGTCCCAGGTCCTCGGCCTTTCCCGTCCTGCGGCACGCACCCGGATGCTGCGCCTGCTGGACTCCGGGATGGTGCGGATCCTCGCGGTCGTGCACCCGTCGGTGTTCGGGCTCGACGCCTACGCGCACATCGCGGTGACCGTCCGGGGCGCCGTCCTGCCCGTCGCGGAGGAGATCGTCGCCATGCCGGACGCGGCGTTCGTCTCGCTCATCACCGGCGAGCACTCGCTGATCGCCGAACTGCGCAGCCGCGACCAGGCCGCCCTGGCCGCCGCGGTCACCCGGATCTCCGGCCTGCCCGGCGTCGAACGCGTCGCGACCGCCGTCTACACGGCGATACTCAAGGACACCTTCTTCCTGCCCCGCCCGTACCAGGCCGGCACCGCCGTCGACGACACCGACCGCAGGCTGCTCGTCGAACTGCGGCGGGACGGCCGCGCGTCCTTCGCCCAGCTAGGCGCGGCCACGGGCCTGTCGACCAGCGGAGCCCGCGCCCGGGTCCTACGCCTGCTCGACACGGGCGTCGTGCACGTCGGCGCCCGGATCCCCCCCGGCGCCCTCGGCCCCGCCCAGACCTTCGGCGCCGACCTCACCTTCAACGGCGACCCCGACAAGGCGGTGGCGCAGATCCTCCAGATGCCGGAGACCGACTATCTGTCCACCTCACTCGGCCGCTGCGACGCCGTCTGCACCTTCGCCGCGTCCTCACCCGACGACGTCCTCCGCCTCCTCGACACCCTCCGCTCCCTCCCCTCCATCACCTCCGTCCGCGCCTGGACCCACCTCCGCCTCCTCAAGGAACACCACTGACCGGCGCGAGCCGTGGGCGCTCGGCGAAGACGGTAGACGGCCGAGGTGCAGCCGGTGGCCGAATTGTCGTCGTCGTCGTTTCCCAGGCCCGGACCGTCTTGCTGCGGCCTGTCGCGGTCGGGTGGGTCATTGGGGTGGGAAGAGGAGGAGTCTGATGTCGGAGGTGTTGGGGATGACCAGGATGCCCCTGTTCGTCCCGGGGGTCCAAGCCGCGGGGGCCAGGAAGAGGCGGTCATCGGACTCTACGAGCAGGCGGAGGCCGCTGTAGCGGTAGCGGAACTTCATCTCCTTGCCCGTGTCCAAGACCTTGACATTCGTCGGCAGGTCGAGGTCATAGATCGGCTCTTGCAGGAAGAGGACGACCCGCGGTTTGCCCTTGAGGTTGTCGGCCATGCTCTCCGCCCCCATCTCGCCGAAACGCTTCGCGGCGTTGTTGGCCGTCCAGAACAGGCCCGCGAGCAGCAGGACCAGGAGGATGCCGCGGCAGAAGTCGAAGGCCTCTTTGGAGAGGGTGCGGACGGCGTGCGGGCGGTGGGCGGCCCTGGCCTGCCAGAGCCAGAGGGCGTAGCGCAGCAGGAGAGCGCTCAGCGTGAGCGCCAGCGGAATCTCGGCGCGGCCTCGCCAGATTCCGCGAACGTGCGGAACGAAGATCGCCAGCAGCGCACCGATCAGGAGCAGGATGCCCGCCCAGCACAGCACTAGGCTGATCCAGAAGGCCGCCCGATCGCGGCGTGGGTCTGAAATGACCCATTTCCCCGCCAGGTAGAGGCCGACGGGAATCAACGCGATCACCGCAAGGCCCAGGATCCCGATGTACACCGCCTCTGAGCCGTAGAACAGCAGGTCGGTCGAGGCGAGGTTGACCAGGTCGAGGTTGACGCCGAACTGCTGGAACCTGGCCTGGGTCGCCACGTACCCGAAGTAGATGAGCATGGTGGTGATCAGAGTGGTCGGCGCGATGATGCCGATCACCGGTTTCAGCCGCTCCCCGAGGGACTTGTAGGGCGCCTCATGCCGGGGTTCGTTGCCCGTCCGGGGTTCGTTCTCCGTCATGATGCGGGTGCCGGTTCCTGCGGCTGCTCCTGCGGCTCCGAGCCTCCCCCGTCGTCGGGATGATTCGGGTCACCGGGGTCGCCCTGCTCGCCCGACGGGCCGGGGACCTCCGGTGTAGGAGGCGGCGGACTGTCCGTCACCTCAGGTGTCGGCGGTGTCGCCGGGGGGTCAGTGACCCCCGGGGTCGGCGGCGTCTCCGGTCCAGGTCCGGTGACGGTCGGCTCCGGCTTCAGTTCCGGCAGCGGCGCCGTCTCCGTCGCGGTCAGCTCCGCCTGCTGGGTGGTGAGCTCGAAGGCGGTGTCGGACATGGGGAACTCGGCCCTCTGGTCGATGGTCAGCGCGAGCGGCTTGTCCTCCGTCGGATTCAGGTCCTTGCGCAGGAGCCGGCACGGCTCGATCTTCCGGCTCGTGCACATCACCTCGGTGGAGAAGTCGATCTCCCCCTTCGGTTGTCCCTCCGCCACCAGCCGCACGCCCACGGAGCAGCTCTCGCCCGGCCGCAGGACGACGCCCTCCGCGCACTGCGCCAGCAGCCCGGGCACGCCGTTCCGTCCTCCCGAAGCGACGCCGTCGCAACGATCCTCGTCGTAGACGCTCTTGGGCCCGACCTTCTTGCTCTTCATCCTGGCCGGGAGGTTCGCGCTGGCGTTCTTGAGATTTACGCACGCCTTCTTCGTCCCGTTGAAGCCATCACTCCTCCCGTCGACCGTGTCCTGGTCCTCCAGCGTCGCCCCTGGCAAAGCCCAAGAGGTGGTGGTGCTCCCGCGTCCCTTGAGGACGAAGAACACGACCACGGCCACGCTGACGGCGAAGACCGCCGCGATCACCGCTGCGGACAGTGCCTTACCGCCCGTGGTTCCGTTCATGCTCGCCCCTTCGCGGCGCCGGTCGTCAGAGCACCAGGTCCTCGGCGCGGAGGATCTCCCTGGGCAGGGCCGTGGCCTCGAGCCGCGCCAGCGGATCCGCGGCGATGTGGGCGGACAGGCCCAGGCCGGTGAGTTCGGCGACGCGCCGCACCGGCACCTGGAACGTGCGGTAGGCGCCGTAGGAGAAGGCCTCCTCGGTCACCAGATCCTTGAGCAGCGCCGCCTGGCTGAGGAGGTAGCCGGTCACCGACAGCTCGCCGGACCCCTTGACCATCGCGACGAGCTTCCAGAACTGGCGCGGCAACTGGACACCGCTGAACTGCTCGTCGTCGGGCTCCAGCACCGGGCCGGTGAACACGCTGACGGCCAGGTCGTGGACGTCGGCGTTCTTCAGCACGTAGTCCTCGAGCCCGAGCCACAGGGTCGCGCCGGCGTTGAAGGCGTGGTGCTGCGGGGTCGCGTTGGTGAAGTGGAAGGTGTCGTCGTTGGCGGCCTCGGCCACGGGGCCCCACACCGGGTCGAGTCTGCGCACGAGGTGGCCGCGGTCCAGGTCCGGATGCTCGTAGGCCCTGTCGTCGGTCTGCTCGGTACGGGGCAGCCGCGGGTCGGTGATCCAGCGGGTGTTCTCCCTGCGCGGCCGCTCGGAGAGCTTCCCGTCGATGTTGCAGGCGGTGAACAGCGCGAGCCGGCGGAGGCGGTGCATGACGATGCTGAAATGGTGGTAGCGCAGCTCGGCCGAGGCCACCTTCGCCAGTTCGGGCGAGAGCGCGGGCATGGGCAGCGGATGGGACAGGAACCCGGGGTCGTAGCCCGCGCGGTCGGTGTAGTCGCGGGCGGCCGCCGCCTTCTCGGCCGTGCCCTGCGCGATCCGCCCGAGCCGGACCGTCACCTCCAGCGGGACCGAGATCGTGACCTCGCCGTCCCCGTCCGCCCCGGAGACGACGGGGACCGCCTCGGGCGCCGGGACCGTGCCCACCGAGACGACGGGCGGGGCGACCCCCGTGATCCCGGGGACCGCGGCGGCCGGTCCCATCGCCGCGTCGGTCCGGCCCGCGAGCCGCGCGGTCATCCGCTCGGTCGCGAAGATGGCGTCGACCAGCGCGCGCCCGTCCGGCGGCAGGGCGGCCTCCCGCAGGAAGCGGCAGATCCGGCTGACCCTGATGCCCTCGTTGACGAACCCGCCCTCACCGTCGGCGGGGACACTGGCGTGGTGCAGCGCGACGACCTCCCACTGGTCGTTGAAGACCGGTGAGCCGGACGAGCCGGGCTCGGTGTCGGCGACGTAGTGCAGGAACTTGTCGGGCACGTCCACCAGCCGGTTCTCCCGGAGCACGACCTGCTTCTTCTCGCCGCGCGGGTGCTGGACGATGGTGACGAACTCCCCGATGATGACCTTGCCCTCGGCCTCGATGAGCCGGTTGAAGCCGAAGTCCGCGAGTTCCGCGGGCGCCGCTTTGACGGCGACCAGCGCGAAGTCGCGCTCCTCGTCGGCGATGAAGAGCCGGTCGGGGTCCAGGTCGAACCCACGGGAGGCCAGCGGCTTGCCGTCGATCCCGTCCTGGTAGTTGAACTCCACCATGCTGATGCGGGCCGTCTCGGCGTCGGGCAGCACATGGTGGTTGGTCAGCAGCAGGGTCTGGGACACCAGCGAGCCGGTGCCGTAGCCGACGAGGTTCCCCCGGCCGTCGCGGATGTTCACCCGCCCCACCCCGCGGGCGGCGGCCACCCCGGCGTCGAGGTACCTGACGCCCACGAAGTCCGCGGTGCCGACGATCCGCTCGAGCCGGATCGCCCGCGCCGGGTCGTCGGGGCCGAGCAGCTCGCGGTCACCGTAGAAGCGGCTGAGCCGGTCGATGCGCTTGTCGACGCGGTCGGGAGAGTCCGCGTCGGCCAGACCGCCGGGCCGTTCCAGGACCCTCTCGTTCCGCCGCCGTTCCTCGGTGCGTTCCCGCACGCGCTCGGCCGCCGCGTCCTGCTGCCGCCGCCGCTGCTGCTGCTTCGCTGCGAGGTCGCCGGTCACCGTCATGGTTCTCGCCTTCCTTCCGAGGTACCTTCGAACCGGGTCATTTCGCGATCGTGAGCACGCCGGGCTCGACGGAGACCACGGTGATCCGCGTCGGTGCCTCGGGCCGGTCGGGGAAGGTGACGTCCACCCGTCCCGGCTCCGGGCTCGCCCAGCGGCCCCGGGTCTCGCGGGGCCAGTCGTCGGGGCCCGGACCGCGTTCGACGAACGTGCCGTCCGGCCGGAACTCCAGCTCCCGGCGCAGGCGGCGGGAGACCGGGAACGGGTGACCCGCGGCCCGGTAGACCGCCGTGGTCTCGGTGTCCTCCTCGAAGGAGTGGACCCAGGAACCGGTGACGCCGGTCACCTGCCCCCGCGCCCCGCGACGAGGCCGAGCGCGTCGTGCAGGCTGTCGAGAAGCTCCTTGGTCCGCTTCTCGCTCTCCTGGAGGTCCTGGAGCAGCCGCTGCATGTCACCGTTCCCGCCCGACAGCGCGCCGCCGACGGCGGCCACCTCCATCTCGGGCTTGACCTCGGGCGCGACCCGCCCGCCGACCAGGAGCGACGCCCGCGCGCCCTCCAGGCAGGCGTTCATGCGCTCCCGCTGCCCCTGGGTGAACATGAACATGGCGTCGTCGTCGACGTAGTCCATGTAGTTCATGAACATGTCGCCGTTCGGCCCGTTGCGGCAGCTGACGTGCGGGAAGCCCGGCTTCCCGACGTTCGCGTTGGCCTGGTTCGGGGTGTCGGCCACCTTGTCGTCGTTGGAGCACGCGCCGTCGTCGTCGCCCCAGATGTGGAAGAGGTCGAGCCAATGGCCGATCTCGTGGGTCGCGGTGCGCCCGCCGTCGAACGGGGCCTGCGCGGTGCCCGTGGTGCCGAAGCAGCTGTGCGTGATGACGACCCCGTCGGTCTGCGGAGGTCCGCCGGGGAACTGCGCGTAGCCCAGCAACGTCCCGCCGCCCGGGGTCGAGCCCAGCTGGCAGACCCAGATGTTGAGGTAGCGGTCGCTCGGCCAGGCGTCGGCGCCGCCGGCGGCGGACGACTTCACCTGGTCGCGTTCGGAGGCCGGGCAGCCCGGCGACGCGCAGATCTCGAACTTCCGCCGGTGGGTCTCGACCCGGACGATCCCGTCGGTCGGTTCCCCGAACGGGTCCACCGTGGCGATCCGGAATTCCACCATGCTGTCCGCGACCAGGGACCGCCAGACGGGCGGCACCTTGGACACATCGGGGTTCTTCGCCCGGAAGTCCCGGTTGAGCACGGCGATCTGGCTGTGGATCTGCTCGTCGCCGATGTTCTGTTCCGGGATCTCTGGGTTGTGCACGACGTGAACGACGACGGGGATGGTGGCCACCCCTCGTCGCTCCGGGGAGATTCGTGCGGTCTCGTACTGCAGTGCCCGGTTCTCTATCTGCGCGCGCTGCGCCCGGTAGGTCATGCTCTCGTTGAGCAGGGCGCGGTGGAGGACCATGGTCCCGCAGAGATCACGCGACGGAGCCGGAAAATGCCCGGTTTCTGCCATGGTGAAGCCCTTTCGGAGCCGAGCGAAGATGCCCTTTGCCGTCTTCGCGACGTCCCGGGTATGCCCCTCGGCATTTCTGGCAAAGCCCCCTAAATACCCAACACCCCTCCATTCCGACATGGGTCGCAACTTCAACAAAAGCCACATGACGGACGGGGGTCGCGGGGATGAAGGAGAGGAGTCAAGGGAGGCTCAGCATGGTCCAGAAACGTCTCATCGCCTGCTGCGACGGCACCTGGAACACCGCGGACCAGGCGGTCGCCGGGCAGAGCTGCCCGACCAACATCACCAAGCTCGCCCTGTCCGTCGCGCCGCGCGACCCGCTCGGAACGGACCAGCGGGTCTATTACCACGGCGGGGTCGGCACCGAGCGGAAGGAACGCCTGCGCGGCGGCGCGTTCGGCGTCGGGCTGTCCCGCAACGTCCTGGACGCCTACCGCTTCCTCATCGACAACTACGAGCCGGGGGACTCGCTGTTCTTCTTCGGGTTCAGCCGGGGCGCGTTCACCGCCCGCAGCCTCGCCGGGCTGGTCCGCAACTCCGGCGTCCTGCGCCGGGAGAACGCGGGCCGCATCGACGAGGCCTGGACGCTGTACCGGAACGCGTACGAGAAGCCCAGCGGCATGGCCTCGACCCTGTTCCGGCAGTCCTACGCGCACGAGCCGAGGATCCGCTTCCTCGGCATGTTCGACACCGTCGGCACCCGCGGCGTCCCGACACTCGGGCCCCGCTGGCTCAGCCCGGTCGTCAAGCGGCTCAACCGCCGCTGGGAGTTCCACGACACCACGCTCAGCTCCCTGGTCGACGGCGCCTTCCACGCGCTGGCCATCGACGAGCAGCGATCGGTGTTCGAGCCGACGCTCTGGCACCAGCAGCCCGACTCCCCCGGCCAGGAGCTGCGGCAGGTGTGGTTCACCGGAGTGCACTGCGACATCGGCGGCGGGTACCGCGAGTCCGGCCTGTCCGACCTGAGCCTGCTCTGGATGGCCGACCGGGCGCGCGAGTACGGCCTGCACTTCCTGCCCGACGCGTTCTCCCCCGACGGCCCCGCCGCGGTGGCCCCGGGCAAGAGCATCCGCTTCGCGACCGCGCCGGACGCGATGGGCCCCCTGCACCCGTCCCGGAACGGCCTCTACCGCCTGGTCGACGCGGTGGACCGGGCCATCGGCGCGGCCGTGGACGACCGGGGCCGCCCCGACGGGAACGAATACCTCGCGATGCCCGCCGAACAGCGCTATGGCGCGGATCCGCGTTATCGGCCGGGCGGACTCGTCACCTATCTGAAAGACCCGTCGCGCGTGCGCCTGGAACCGGTGCTCGAATCTCCGACACCAGTAAATTTCCTATAAATCGGATAAGAGCGTCAAAGATAGTTTCTCGCCAACTGTCCGGTGCTTGGCCGGATTTCGCGATCGGTCGCCGATGATGGCCGGTAAGGCCGCCTTTCGACCGGTGATTCATGGGATCGCATGACGAGCACAGGCAGGGGATGGCACATGCACGAGACCAGGCAGCGCGAGCGTGTCGCCGGCGAGACCGCGCCGGACCGGAAGAAATCCGCAGCCGAGTGGTACGAGCGCTATGTCGGCGGCACGCCGGAGATCGAACGGGCGAAGTTCGCGGAACTCGCCAAGGACCTCATGCGGGTCCAGCTGAAGATCAAAAAGCGCACCGGAGCCGCCGGCGTCATGCGGACGTTCCACGCCAAGGCGATCCTCGCCGTCGAGGACGCGACCCTGGAGTTCGCACGGGACCTGCCCGAGGATCTGCGGGTCGGGTTCGCCCGGCCCGGCGCGCGGTACCCGGTCATCGTCCGCCTGTCGAACGCGAGCGGCACCCGGCAGCCGGACTTCGCCCCCGACCTGCGCGGCGCCGCGCTGCGGATCCAGACCGGGCCCGAGGAGTCCCACGATCTGCTGATGACCAACTACCCGGTCTCGCACGCCAGGGACGCCCGGGAGTTCGTCGCGTTCGCCCGGGTCATGGCGGGCGCGGACACCGGTCTGCGCAAGGGGATCGCGCTGTTCGGGAAGCTGCCACTGAGCGTGGGCTGGTCCGCCGCCGCGCGGATGCGGCGCAACGTGCGCGCGGGCACCGGCCGCAAGGTGGCCAGCCTGGCCCTGGAGACGTACTGGAGCCGCGGCGCGATCCTGTGGGGCGCCAGGCCGGTGCGCTACCGGTTGCGGCCCGCCGCGGGCACGCGCACCGCGCTCTTCCCTTCGGGCAAGGACCCCGACTACCTGGGCCGCGAGATCGCCGGGCGGCTCGCCGCGGCGGACATCGTCTTCGAGCTGTGCGTCCAGCGCTACGTGGACGCGCGGCGCACGCCCATCGAGAACGGCGCGGCCGACTGGGACGACCAGGACGCGCCCGTCATCCGGGTCGCGACCCTGACGATCCCGCGGCAGACCCTCGACTCCGCCGCCGCGCGCTCCCTCGCCCGGCGCGTGGACGACCTCGCCTTCGACCCGTGGAACACCACGGACGCCTTCCGTCCCCTGGGCAATCTCAACCGCGCCCGCAAGGCGGCCTACGAGGCGTCCAGCGCCCATCGGAAGGGCCGGCGGTTCATCACGACGCCGCCGCGCCGCAACGTCATCGCGGGCCGGATCCTGAACGCCGGATTCGACGCGCTCAACCGGTTCGTCCCCTGGCACCGGCTGCCCACCTGGGCGGGGCTGCTCAACCTCGAGGCCGTCCGGCAGGTCCTGCGCCGGCGCAACCTCATCGACACCGAGATCCGCCCGTCCCTGCCGATGGCCCATCCGGTGCCGCCGGACGTCACCGAGGAACAACGGACCAGGCGCAGCTACGACGGCACGTACAACGACCTGTCGGCCCCGGAGATGGGCGCGATCGGCGCGCCGTTCGGCCGCAACCTCCCGCCGGTCTACCGGCCCGAGCTGTTCGGCGAGCCGAACCCGGTGACCGTCAGCCGGGAACTGCTGCACCGCGACGCCTTCGTTCCCGCGCGATCGCTGAACATCCTCGCCGCCGCCTGGATCCAGTTCCAGGTGCACGACTGGGTGCAGCACCGGCGCTACCCGACCGGCACCCGGAGCGTCGAGGTGTCACTGCCTCCGGGCATGACCTGGCGGAACACCCCGGACGGCCCGCCCGAACACGTCATGCGCTTCGCCGACGACCACGGCGTGCACGCCGACGGATCCCGCAAGCCACCGACCCTCTTCGCCAACGCCGCCTCCCACTGGTGGGACGGCTCGGAGATCTACGGCGGCGACGAGGCCGTCGCCAGGTCGATCCGGGTGCCCGACGGCGGTGCGGAACTGCGTCTGGAGGACGGCCTTCTTCCGCCGAGCCCGGACGGCGGCGTCCCGCTCACCGGCTTCCGCGACAACTGGTGGCTCGGCCTCAGCATCATGCACACCCTGTTCGCCCGCGAGCACAACACCGTGTGCGCGGCACTGCGGAGCGAGTACCCGCGGATGAGCGAGGACGCGATCTACCACACGGCGCGGCTCGTCGTCTCGGCGCTGATCGCCAAGATCCACACGGTGGAGTGGACGCCCGCGATCCTCGCCACCGAGGTGATCGACATCGGACTGACCGCGAACTGGTCGGGCCCGCCGCACACCTGGCTGAGCCGGCTCGGGCTCTGGCTGGTGGACGAGCACGCGCTCACCGGCATCCCGGAGACCCTGCCGGACCACCACACCGCGCCCTATTCACTCACCGAGGACTTCGTCACCGTCTACCGGATGCACCCGCTCATCCCGGACGACTACGAGCTCGCCGACCTCAGGTCCGGCGCGTCGCTGCGCACCCTGGGCTTCAACGACCTCCAGGGCCGCAGGACCGAGGCGGCCATGCGCGAGATCGGGTTCGAGAACGCGCTGTACTCGTTCGGCATCGCCCACCCGGGCGCGATCACCCTGCACAACTACCCGCGCGCGCTCCAGGCGTTCGAGCGGGACGGGGAGATACTCGACCTGTCCGTCGTCGACCTCGTGCGCACCCGCCGCCGCGGCGTCCCGCGCTACAACGACTTCCGCGCCGGGCTGCACAAGCCGCGCGTCCGGAGCTTCGCGGAGCTCTCCGACGACCCGGACACGGTGGCGCGGCTCCAGGACGTCTATCGGACCGTCGACGACGTCGACACCATGGTCGGCCTGTTCGCGGAGAACCCGCCGCGCGGCTTCGGCTTCAGCGACACGGCCTTCCGCGTCTTCATCCTCATGGCGAGCCGGCGGCTCCAGAGCGACCGCTTCCTCACCGTCGACTTCCGGCCCGAGATCTACACCCCGCTGGGGCTGGACTGGATCGCGCGCAGCGGGATGAAGAGCGTGATCCAGCGGCACTGCCCGGACCTGGGCGGTCTGATGCCCCGGGACGCCGGCGCGTTCGCGCCCTGGCACCAGGTCCCCGGCGCCGGACCCGACTGAGAGCGAGACCTCGAGATGACCGTGCAGCGAGACGTACGGCGGCAGGGACTGGACGACCTGGTCGCCCATCCCCTGCTGGAGACCATCTGGCGACGCAGGACCCATCGGGTCAGCCGCGGCGCGTCCGTGCCCGCGGGGCCGATGAGCTACCGGTCCCCGCACCCGCCGATGCCACTGGACGAACTGGAGGAGGCGGTGCTGATCGCGCTCACCGGCTGCTCCGGCCTGACGATGCCGGACCGGCCGCTGGAGGATCCGCGCGACGGCTCGCCCATCATGGCCAAGCCGAATCTCAACATGGTCGGGCGGACGGCCGCCAGCCCCGACAACGCGCAGGGCACGCACTTCTTCATGATCAACGACTCCGGCACGTACTTCCTGCGCAAGCTGCCGCCCGCGCCGGAGCTGCGGTTCGAGCCGGACACCCTGATCGCGCGGGCCCGGCTCGCCAAGGTGAAGGTGCTGGACCACCGGCTCGACGTGCCCGCGGGCAAGCGGGACTTCCCCGCCTACCTCGATGCCAACCGGTTCCTGTCGAACATCCCCGGCACCACGATCTTCCTGCCGGTCGTCGACCTGTCCCACCAGTACATCAACGCGCTGATGTTCCTGCTCACCCAGCCGGAGGGGGCGCGGCCCGCCCTCGTCGACGACCGCAACTTCTACCGCTCGGCGGGTGTGCGCAAGTGGGTCAAGAGCGGCTTCCTCAACGCCGACATCAAGGTGCCGCTCGGCGCGCTCGGGCCGATGCGCACCCAGATCGAGGCCGATCTGCTGGTGCAGAACATGATGCTCGTCGCCGACGGGATGGGCCTGGGCGCCTGGATCCACGGCACCATCCATCCGCAGATCATGCTGGGCGACCCGAAGTTCGCGCCCGAGTACGGCCGGATGCTGGGCTTCGACTTCGTCGTGCCGAAGTTCCGGCTCGCCGACGCCGTGCGCTGGCAGGTGCCGCTGCCCAAGTACGCGGCGGCGCGCTCCCATCCCATCGGGCTCAGGTCGGGCGGCGAGCACCTGATCAAGGCGGCCTGCCCGCCCAACTTCACGTCGATGGAGCACGCCGTCGCGTCCGTCGTGCGCGCCAAGTTCGGCCCGGACGGCATCTACAGCGACAGGGCGACCTTCGCGAGCATCTACAAGGGCGACTACGGGCAGCGCTATCTGGCCGAGGCCAGCGACTACGACCAGCGGGTGATCGACTGCACGCTGGACGTCTGCACCTACCTGCACGCCACGCACGGCAGGTTCCCGGCCCACACCGACGCCGTCCACGTGCCCGGCATCTGGCTCCAGACCCACCACATCGAGCCGGAGTACTACGCCGAGTTCTTCACGCACGGAACCACCGAAGCGCACCGGCGGCACCAGGCGCGCTGGCACTGACGCGGACGACCCGGGGGGTGCACCATGCAGGTCTACGAGGCCCTCGTCAAGGGGCTGGAGAGCGCCGGAGTGGACACCGCGTTCGGCGGCAACGGCGAGAACATCGCGAGTCTCGCGGTGGCCCTCTCCCGGTCCCGGCGGATCCGGCCCATCATGACCCGGCACGAGCAGGGCGCGTCGTTCATGGCCTGCGGCTACGCGATGTACACCGACCGGCTGGGCGTCTGCTTCGCGACGGTCGGGCCCGGGGCGTTCAACCTGTTCACCGGGCTCGCGGTCGCGCTCTCGGACTCCTACCCGGTGCTCGCCCTCACCGGCTACGTCGCCCTGGACTGGCAGGGGCGCGGCGCGGTGAACGACACCTCGGGGCGCAACGGGACGCCGGACTCGCAGGCCATGTTCGCGGCGACGACCAAGCGGTCCTACCTGCTCACCGACCCGGCGGACACCTGCGACGTCCTGGAGGAGGCCATCAACGTCGCTTTCGAGGGGCGTCCCGGACCGGTGCACCTCCACGTCCCGCAGAACCTCGCCGAGCACGGGGTGCGCGTGGACTACCGGGACCCGGTGATCGAGGTGAAGCCCGTGCGGCCCGACCCCGCACGGGTCGAGGAGATCGCGGACGTCCTCGCCGACGCGCTGCGGGAGGGCCGCCGGATCGTGGTCCTCGCCGGATTCGGCACGATCCGCGCGCACGCCGAGGCCGCGATGCTGCGCTTCGTGGAACGCTTCCAGATCCCCCTCCTGACGACCCTGGACGGCAAGGGCGTCATCGCCGAGACCCATCCGCTGGCCGTCGGCGTGTTCGCCGAGAGCGGCCACGCCAGTGCCTGGAAGGCGTTCCGGGAGGCCGACGTGGTCCTGGCCGTCGGCAACTCCCTCAGCCAGCACGCGACCTTCGGGCTGCGGGAGGACCTGTTCGAGGGCAAGAAGCTCCTCCAGGTGAACATCGCGGCGAGTGAGATCGGCAGGTTCTACGCCCCTGACCTCTCCCTCGTCTCCGACGCCCGGCTGGCCGTCGAGGCGATCACCGGCGCGCTGGAGCCGCGGGTCGGTCCGGTCGCGCCGTCACCGGTCGTCGGGCAGGACTACGAGGCGCGCCACATCGTGCGGCTGCCCGGCGAGATCCATCCCGGGCTGCTGGCCCAGACCATCGGCCGGATGCTGCCGGACCGCGCGATCCTCCTCGCCGACGCGGGCGCGCACCTCGCGTGGCTCGGCTACCACGTCGACCTGGAGGCGGGCCAGAACTTTCGCAAGACCGGCGCTTTCGGGCCGATGGCGGCGCACGTCAACGGGGCGATCGGGGTGAAGCTCGCGCATCCCGACCGGACCGTGGTCGTCGGCTGCGGCGACGGATGCTACTCGTTGGCGGGGTTCGAGCTGATGACCGCTGTCGAGAACGACGTCCCGGTCATCTGGGTGATCTTCAATGACGACGAGTACAAGCTGGTCAAGCTCTACCAGCTGGCGACCTACGGCGAATCGGCCCTCGTCGAGTTCAAGAACCCCGACTTCGCCGCCTACGCGCGCGTGTGCGGCGCGGACGGCTTCCGGGTCGAGACGCTCGAGGAGTTCGAGGACGCGTTCCGCACCGCCCTGGGCTCCGGGCGCCCCACCGTGATCGACGCCAAGATCACGCGGTGGGCGCTGCCGCGCTACAGCACCTCGCCCAAGGGCATGGTGCACGGGATCTGGGAGACGCTGGAGAAGCGCCTCCGTCATGACTGAGAGGGGAGCCGACCGATGAAGGTCTATGAGGCCATCGTCCAGGGGCTGGAGGAGGCCGGGGTCCGGGCCGCGTTCGGCGGCGCCGGGGAGAACGCCGCCGGCCTGATGCTCGCGCTGAAGCACTCCGAGCTGATCCGGCCCATCATCACCCGGCACGAGCAGGCCGCGTCGTTCATGGCCTGCGGCTACGCGATGTACACGAACCGGCTCGGCTTCTGCTTCGCCACGGCGGGGCCCGGTGCGTTCAACCTGTTCTCCGGACTCGCGGTAGCCATGTCCGACTCTTATCCGGTGCTGGCCGTCTCGGGCTACGCGATGCGGAAATGGCAGGGCTGGGGCTCGCTCAACGAGACGTCGGGGCTGAACCGGACACCGGACTCGCAGGCCATGTTCGCCGCGACGACCAAGCGGTCCTACCTGCTCGGCGACCCGGCCCACACCTGCGACGTCCTGGAGGAGGCGATCAACCTCGCCTTCGAGGGACGGCCCGGACCCGTGCACATCCATGTGCCCGAGGATCTGACCGAGCGCGGAGTCGACGTCGAGACCCGGCCGATCCACGTCGACGTCGCGCCGGTCCTGCCCGATCCGTCACGGGTCGAGGAGATCGCCGTGGTGCTCGCCGGCGCGCTCGAACAGGGACGGCGCGTGGTGGTGCTCGCCGGGTTCGGCGCGATCCGCAGCGGGGCGGGGCCGGAGATCAAGCATCTGATCGAGCGGTTCCAGCTCCCGCTGCTGACCACGCTCGACGGCAAGGGCATCGTGTCCGAGGGACATCCGCTCGCGATCGGCGTCTTCGCCGACAGCGGGCACGCCAGCGCCTGGAAGGCGTTCCGCGAGGCCGACGTGGTCCTGTGCGTCGGGAACGCGCTCAACCAGCACGCCACGTTCAACTACCGCGACGGCCTCTTCAACGGCAAGGTCCTCATCCACGTCAACATCGCCGAGGGCGAGTTCCGCAAGGCCTACCCGCCCGACTTCGCACTGCTGTCCGACGCCCGCGCCGGGGTCGCCGCGATCACCGAGGCGCTGGAGGGCAAGGTCGGCCGGGTCCCGCCCGTCGAGGTCGACGGGCGGGACTACGAGGCTCGGCACATCGTCCATCTGACCGGGAAGATCCATCCCGGGGAACTCGCCCAGGCGATCGGCCGGATGCTGCCGGACCGCGCGGTGCTCCTCGCCGACGCGGGCGCGCACCTGGCGTGGCTCGGCTACTACGTCGAGCTCGAGGAGGGCCAGAACTTCCGCAAGGCCGGGTCGTTCGGGCCGATGGCCGGGCACGTCAACGGCGCGATCGGCCTGAAGGTCGCGCACCCGGACCGGACCGTCGTCGTGGGCTGCGGCGACGGCTGCTACTCGCTCTCGGGGTTCGAGCTGATGACCGCCGTCGAACACGACATCCCCGTCATCTGGGTGATCTTCAACGACGGCGAGTTCAAACTGATCAAGCTCTACCAGATCGCCACCTACCTGGAGACCGCCCTGGTCGAGTTCGACAACCCGGACTTCGCCGCCTACGCCCGCGCCTGCGGCGCCGACGGCCACCGCGTCGAGACCCTCGACGAGTTCGAGGACGCCTTCGGCAAGGCCCTGGCCTCCGGCAGGCCCACCGTCATCGACGCCAGGATCACCCGCTGGGCCGTCCCGCACTACAGCCCGTCCCCCGAAGGCGTCATCCCCGGCCTGGTCGAGACCCTGGAGAACCGCCTGCGCGGCGACTGACCCGGGCCGGTCGCGGCTACTTCGCCCGGGGAGGCTCCGGGGTACGGGCCTGGGCGTGGTGGTCGTTGACGCGGGTCAGCAGACGGACGAACTCTTCGCGTTCGGCGGGCGAGAGCGGGGCGACCAGGTCGTCCTGGATCCGGGCCAGGACTCCGTCGAGTTCGGTGAGGCGCCGACGGCCTTCCGGGGTGAGGGTGATGACGTTCCGCCTGCGGTCGGCGGGATCCGGGGCACGCTCGATGAGGCTCTTGCCGGCGAGTTCGTTGAGCGCCGCGACGACGTCGCTGCGGTCGATGCCCGTGCGGCGGCCCAGCTCGGCCTGGCTGGCGGGGCCGTGCTCGGCGAGCCCGGCCAGCAGCCGGTAGTGGGAGCTCCGGAGGTCGGCGGCGCCGAACCCCTCGGTCAGCAGGCGGTGGCTGTGCGCGGCGGCCTGGTTGATCAGCCAGCTCGGCGCGTTCTTGAGGCGCGTGAGCGGCGTCGGGTCACCCGTCATCATGCCCGTCAGCCTACCGACTTGTTGGTGGTGCCCACGATCCCCTATTGTTGGTGGTGCCAACGTTGGCAATACCAATGAAAGGTCCACCATGATCGAGCCGTTCCGCATCGCCGTCCCCCAGGCCGACCTCGACGACCTCGCCGACCGCCTCTCCCGCACCCGCTGGCCCAACGAGGTCGCCGACGCCGGGTGGGACTACGGCTTCCCGCTCGCCCGGCTCAAGGAACTCGCCGAATACTGGCGCACCGGCTACGACTGGCGCGCGCACGAGGCCGAGCTCAACGAGCTGCCGCACTTCACCACCGAGATCGAGGGGCAGCACATCCACTTCGTGCACGTCCGGTCCGCGAACCCGGACGCGCTCGCGCTGATCCTCACCCACGGCTGGCCCGGCTCGTTCCTCGAGTTCCTCGACGTGATCGAGCCGCTGTCCCGCGACTTCCACCTGGTGATCCCGTCGATCCCGGGCTACGGCTTCTCCGGGCCGACCCACGAGGGAGGCTGGGACGTCGTCCGGATCGCACGCGCATGGGCCGAGCTCATGCGCCGGCTGGGCTACCCCCGCTACGGCGCGCAGGGCGGAGACTTCGGCGCGGGCATCTCCACGGCCCTCGGCGCGGTGGCTCCCGAGCGGGTCGTCGGCGTGCACGTCAACTACCTGCCGACCCGCCCCGACCCGGACGCCGGCCTCGTGTTCTCCGCGACCGACGAAGCCCGGCTGGACAAGATCCGGCACCTGATGGCGAACCGCCCTCCCTTCCAGGCCCTCCAGGCCCTCACCCCCCAGACCATCGGCTATGCCCTGACCGACTCCCCCGTCGGCCAGCTCGCCTGGATCGCCGAGCGCTTCGCCCACTGGACCGACCCCGGCTCCCGGATCAGCGACGACCGCATGCTCACCGACATCTCCCTCTACTGGCTCACCGCCACCGCCGCCTCCTCGGCCCGCCTCCACCACGACACCCCGCGCCGCATCGACCCCTGCCCCGTCCCCCTGGGCGTCGCCGTCTTCGCCCACGACATCACCCAGTCCGTCCGCCCCCTCGCCGAACGCCTCTACCCCATCACCCACTGGTCCGAATTCGACCGCGGCGGCCACTTCGCCGCCATGGAGGTCCCCGACCTCCTCGCCACCGACATCCGTACCTTCTTCCTCCCCCTGGGACCATCAGCCTCCCTTTGACCTCCCGCAGGCCCGGCCCCGGCCAGTCCGGGGTGAACCCTCCGTTCGATCCATGGGCCCATCGACGAGACCGATTCCCCGAATGGTGCGGACCGCGCGCTCGGGCCCGGGGCTTTCAGGGTCAGGCGAGCGGGGTGGGGTCGAGGGCGTAGGACACGTGGTGTCCGGGGAGACCCCGGCGCGCTCGGGGACGTGCGTGGGGTGCGCGTCGGAGCGGCCGGGGGCTGCGGGCGTCATCGCGGTGTTCCTGAGGGGGCGGTCAGACGGGGAGTGACTCGGCGAGCGGGATCTGCGCCGTGTGGGTGTGGGTGCCGGGGGGGACCTCGAAGGGGGCGCGGCCGGGGAGGTCGATCTCGGCGGAGGTGCCGGGCGGGACGGTCGCGGTGACCGTCAGGGTCTCGCCTTCGATCGTCCAGCCGACCGCGGCCCTGCCGTAGGGGGTGTCGTGCTCGGCGGACGCGTGGGTGAGGCCGCCGCCCGGACGCGGGGCTATCCGGAGGCGGCGGTAGCCGGGGGCGGCCGGGGCGAGGCCCGCGACCGTCCGGTGAAGGAAGTCCGCGACGGCGCCGAGGGCGTAGTGGTTGAAGGACGTCATGTCGCCGGGGTTGACCGAGCCGTCCGGGAGCATGCTGTCCCAGCGTTCCCAGATCGTGGTGGCGCCCATCGTCACCGGGTAGAGCCAGGACGGGCAGTCCCGCTGGAGGAGCAGCCGGTAGGCGTCGTCGACCGAGCCCGTGGAGGCGAGCGCGTCGCAGATGAGCGGGGTGCCGACGAAGCCGGTCGAGATGAGATGGCCCTCGTAGGCGACGAGTTCGGCGAGGCGGCGGCCCGCCCGCGCGCGCTCCTCGCCCGCCTCGAACATCCCCGTGTGCAGCGCGAGCGCGTATCCCGTCTGGGTGTCGGCGGCGAGCCTGCCGGTCGGGGTGACGAACTCGGCGCGGAAGGCCGCGCGGATCTCGTCGGCCAGGGTGCCGTAGCGGACGGCGTCCTGGTCGTACCCGAGCAGCGAGGCGGTCTCCGCGAGGACCCGTGTGCTCCACGCGTGGTAGGCCGACGCGACGAGGACCTGGTCCGTGCGCGCCTTCTCCGGCCGGTCGGACGGCGCGGTGGGGTCGAGCCAGTCGCCGAATTGGAACTCCTCGCGCCACAGCCGGTCGGCGTCGGCACGGGAGGCGACCTGGTCGACCCACGCCTTCATGCTCGGGTACTGCGCCGCGAGCAGCCCGGCGTCGCCCGACCGCTGGTACAGCGTCCACGGGACGAGGACCGCGGCGTCGCCCCACGCGGCGGCGGGCGAAGTCGGGAAGAGGAGGTCGATCCATGGCACATAGTGCGGGACCGTGCCCAGTTCCGCCTGCTCGGCCGCGAGGTCGGCCAGCCAGGACGCGAGCGGCCCCGTGCAGTCGTACAGGAACGCCGCGGTCGGGGCGAAGACCTGGATGTCGCCGGTCCAGCCGAGCCGCTCGTCGCGCTGCGGGCAGTCGGTGGGCAGGTCCACGAAGTTGCCGCGCATGCTCCACACGACGTTCTCGTGCAGCCGGTTCAGCAGCGGGTCGGACGAGGTGAACCAGCCGGTCCGCCGCAGGTCGGTGTGGCAGACGACGGCTTCGACGGCGTTCGCGGCGAGGTCGCCGGGCCAGTCGATGATCTCGGCGTAGCGGAAGCCGTGCAGGGTGAAGCGCGGCTCCCACTCCTCGACTCCCCCGCCGCGCAGCGTGTAGGTGTCCACCGAGTAGGCGCTGCGCAGAGGGCGCAGCGACAGCGACCCGTCCTTCTCCAGGACCTCCGCGTGCCGCAGCGTCACGGTGTGCCCGGCCGGACCCTGGACGCGGATGCGCAGACGCCCCGACAGGTTCTGCCCGAAGTCCAGGATCGTCTCCCCCGACGGCCCGGTCAGCACCGCCTGGGGAAGCAGGGTCTCGACCCGCCGGACGGGCGGACCGGTCGGCGCGACGAGCAGGGAGGGATCGTGGTCGAGCGCGTCGGCGGCCTGCCACCCGGTGTCGTCGAAACCGGGGGCGGACCAGCCTTCCGGGAGGAGCCGGGCGTCGTACTCCTCCCCCTCGTACTGGCTCGCGGCGAGCACCGGCCCGGCCGCGCAGCGCCACAGGCCGTCGGTGGTGATCCGGTCGCTGGTGCCGTCGGCGTAATGCACCTCCAACTGGGCGATCAGCGCGGTCCGATCGCCGTAGAGATCGGTCTTGCCGCCTTCGAATCCGATCCGTCCCCGGTACCACCCGTCGGCGAGCATCGCGCCGATCGCGTTGTCCCCCCGCGCCAGCAACGCGGTGACGTCATGGGTCCGGTAGCGCAGCCGGTGGGAGTAGCTGGTCCAGCCCGGCGCGAGCACCTCGTCGCCCACGGGCCGCCCGTTGATCTCCAGGTCGAACGTGCCGTGCGCGGTGACGTACAGACGCGCGGACACGACCTCGCCCGTGACGCCGAACTCCCGGCGCAGCAGCAGCGCGGGGCCGTCGTTCCGGCCGAGCAGCTCGCGCGGCGGCGCGGCGGCACGGGCCCGCCACTCCACCGGCTCGAGCAGCCCGGCCTCGACGAACGCGTACTCGCTCCACGGGGTCGCCGACCCGTCGGTCCCGTGCGCCCGGACGCGGACGCCGCGCCGCTCTCTCGACGCGAGGGCGGCGAAGGGCCAGTCCACCAGGACCGACGCGGCGGACTCCACGAGCCCGGAGGCGCCGGCCACCCGGCCGACGCCGTCGCAGGCTTCGAGTTCGTAGCCCCGCTGCCGCCAGCCGGGCGCGGTGCCCGACACGGTCCAGGAGAGGCGCGGCGCGGCTTCGCCGATGCCGAGGGGTGCGCGGTGGTGCTCGAACGTCACGGGCGTGACGGTCGGGACGATGGGGTCGGACACGGGGAGAAGAGCTCCTTGCTTAAGGCTGGGATCAGCCCTTGACCGCGCCGGCGGTCATGCCGGCGACGATCTTGCGGTTGAAGAAGATGAAGGTCAGCAGCGGCGGGATCGTGATGAGCACGATGTCCATGAACAGCAGGTTCCACTGGGTGCTGTACTGGCTCTGGAAGCTGTACAGCGTGGTCTGCACGGTCGGGTGGTCGTCCCCGGGCAGGAAGTACAGCGGGTTGACGAAGTCGTTGAAGATCGCCACCGAGGTGGTGAGCGCCACGGTGATCGCGACGGGCCGCAGCAGCGGGAAGACGACCTTGAAGAACAGCTTCCAGCCGGTGCAGCCGTCCATCATCGCCGCCTCGTCCAGCTCGCGGGGGATGCCCGCGACGAACGCGCGGAACAGCAGCACCGCGAAGGACAGGTTGAAGGCGATCTCGACGAGGATCAGCCCGGGGACCGTCTTGAACAGCCCCATGCCCTGGAGCAGCCAGATCGTCGGCACGATCGCGGGCGGGATGATCAGCCCGCTCAGCACCAGGACGTTGGCGATCGCGGCGACCCGGCCAGGACGGCGCTGGATGACGTATCCGGCCATCGCGGCGAAGACCACGATGAACCCGACCGCGACGACCGTGACGAGGATGCTGTTCACGTAGGCGCGCAGCAGGATGTAGTCGCGCGCCTCGATCACCTCGCGGAAGTTCGCCACGATCGGCCAGCTCGTCGGCCAGGAGAAGTCGAGGTCCGCGGACTGCGGCCCGTCCTTGACGGCCGTCAGCAGCATGAAGGAGAACGGGATCAGGAAGACCACGCCCGCCAGGACGAGCGCGGCGCTCTCCCCGGCCAGCCTGCGAAGGGTCCTCATGCGGCGACCTCCTTCTTGCCCAGGTACCACGACAGCGGGAGGATCAACGCCGTCACCAGCACGAACAGCACGACGTTGCCCGCGGTGGACAGGCCGTAGAAGCCCGCCTGGTACTGCTTGTAGATGATCGAGGCGATGACGTCGCTGCTGAAGCCGGGGCCGCCGCGCGTCATCGTCCAGATCAGGTCGAACGAGCGCAGGCCGCCGATCAGCGACAGCAGCACGACCGAGTAGGTCGCGGGCCAGCTCAGCGGGAACGTGACGTGGCGGAACCGCTGCCAGGCGCCGCCGCCGTCGACCGCGACGGCCTCGTAGTAGGTCTGCGGGATCGACAGGATGCCCGCGATGTAGATGACGGTGGCCAGGCCGACGCCCTTCCAAACGTCCACCAGCGCGACGGACAGCAGCGCGGTCTGCGCGCTGCCGAGCCAGTCGGTGCCCGAGACGCCGACGAGCGCGAGCGCCTTGTCGACCAGGCCGGTGTCCGGGCGCAGCAGGACGCTGAACGTGATGCCGACGGCGACCGTGCTGACCAGGACGGGGAAGAACACGACCGAGCGCAGGAAGCCCGTCGTCCGCAGCCTGCTCGTGAGCATGACGCCCAGCAGGAGGCCGAACACGACCTTGAGGAGGCTGGTGACGACCGCGTAGACCAGCGTGTTCTGGAGACTGATCCGCAGGCTTTGCTCCGCGAAGAAGTCCTTGTAGTTCTGCAGCCCGACGAACTGGCTCTCGAAGAGCGTCCAGCGGGTCAGCGAGAAGTAGAACGCCATCGCGGTCGGGACCAGGAAGATCACGAGGTAGACGACGCCCGCGGGCAGGTACAGCGAGTAGGGCTGGGCCGCTCCCGTGCGCCGCCGCGCGGATCGGGAGGGGCCGGGCCCCGCGCTCTTCGCGCGGGGCCCGGCCGACGGCCGGTCGTCGACTACCACCCGGCGAGTCCCAGCTGCTCGGCCTGCTTCTCCACGTCCTTGTCGTACTGTCCCGCGCCTTCGGCGGGCGGGGTGAGCCCGCTGCCGACGGCGACGGTGATCTGCTCGAGGGACGGGCCCTTGACCGGGGACAGGTACTCCAGCGCGGGCGCGGTGAGGCCCGCGTCGATGTAGCCCTGGATGTCCTTGACGGCCTGCATCGCGTCATCGGGCAGCTTCGCGCCCTTGACCCGGTACGGGCCGGTGGGAGCGGAGATGTCCTTGATCGCGTCGATGCCCGCGGGCGAGGCGACGAAGGCCATGAACTTCTTGGCCTCGGCGAGGTGCTCGGTGTCCTTGGCGGCGTAGACCGCGGCGGGCTCCCAGATCGTCGCGCCGGCCTTGGCCGGGTCGGTACCGGGGACGCCGAAGAAGCCGAGGTCGGTGGCGGCCTCGGGGTTGTCCTTCAGCAGTGGCGGAAGGGTGAAGGTCAGCATGGGGAAGTGCGCGCCCTCACCCGACAGGAGCAGCTTCATGCCCTGGTCGACGGTGGCCGAGCCGAAGCCCTTGTTCTGGTAGCCCTTGGCGTTGACCTCGTTGAGGTGCGCGAACCCGGTGAGCGCCGCCGGGGTCGTCGCGAACTTCGCCTTGTTGGCCGTGTAGTCCTGGGCGAACGTCGGAGCGGCGTTCTGGACGTTGTAGAAGTCGGCGAGGACGAGGAGCTGGGAGCTCCAGGAGTCCTTGAAGGTCGAGATGACGGCGGTCTTGCCGGCCGCCTTGATCTTGTCGTTGTTCGCGGTGAACTCGGCCCAGGTCTTCGGCACCTGGAGGCCCAGCTCCGCGTAGACCTTGCGGTTGTACAGGATGCCGCCGCCGGTGCCCGAGCCGATCGGAACGCCGTAGACCTTGGCGTCCTGGGAGACGACCGGGAGGAAGCCCTCCTCGACGTCCTTGAGCACGGGGTCGCCGGTCAGGTCCGCGATGGACTGGGCGGGGTTCAGCGCCTGGAGCAGTGAGCCGGACGGGTACCAGAACACGTCCGACATGTCGCCGGTCGACAGCCGGGTCTTCACGACGTTGTCGCCTTCGGTGCCCTGGGGACGGGTCTCGACCTCGACCTTGACGTCGGTGCTCGTCGCGTTGAACGCGTCGGCGACGGCGTTCGCCTGGGCCAGCGTGGTCTCGCTGTTGTCCACGAGGAACGACAGCTCGACGGTGCCGTCGGCGGAGTCGCCGCCGGAACCGCAGGCCGTCAGCGCCGTGAGGGCGACGCCGAAGGCCGCCACCGCGCCGCCGAGGCGGCGATGGGAGATCTTCATGGTTGTGCTCCAGAGGGGGTGTGTAGACGAAGGGTGGCCCCCGACCCGTCGTTAACGTAGGCGTCACACACGGGCCAGTCAAGCGTTGTTTTGGATAACGTTTTACACTCTGCGAACCACCTTGTAGTGCTATCTACCTCGAATATCCCTGGTATCAGGGTCGGTGATGGGGAACGTTACCCACTCCGGTCGGCCGGTGCCGCGGGTTCCCGTTAAACTCTGGCCGGGCCCTCCGGAGGCGGGGACCCGCGCTCAGTGGAAGGTGGTCCATGACCCAGCCCGGACGTCCGCGCAGGTCGACGATCGCCGACGTCGCGCAGCACGCCGGGGTCTCCACCACGGCGGTCTCCAAGGTGCTCCGCAACGCCTACGGCGTCAGCCCGGCCATGCGCGAGAAGGTCACCGCCTCGATCAAGGAGCTCGGCTACCGCCCGCACGCCGCGGCCCGCGCCATGCGCGGCCGGACCTTCACCATCGGCGTGCTCTTCCCCGACCTGCGCAACCCGTTCTTCCCCGACATCCTCGACGGAATCGACGCGCAGATCGCCGGGACCGAGTACCAGGTGATCATCGTGCGCGGCGGCGCCTCGGCCAAGACCGAGAGCAGCGCGATCGACGCGCTCGTGGACCGCCAGGTCGACGGCCTCCTGATGGTCGCGCCGCTGAACACCAGGAAGCGGCTGGAGGAGGTCGCCCGGATCCTCCCCACGGTCGTCCTCGGCCCGCATGACAAGTCGGCCGCCTACGACTCGGTCGCCGATGACGACGCGGCGGGCGTCGAACTCGTCATGGAGCACCTGATCGGGCTCGGGCACCGGCGCATCGCGCACATCGCGCACGGCGACATCGGCCTGGCCCGGGTGAGCACGTCGCTCCAGACCATCCGCGCCGAGACCTACAAGCGGGTCATGCGCGACCACGGCCTCGCCGACGAGATCGCCATCGCCACCACCTCCTACACCGAGACCGGCGGGTACGACGGCGCCCGCGAGCTGCTGGCCCGGGACGCCAGGCCCACCGCGATCTTCGCCGGCGCCGACCTCGCCGCGTTCGGCACGCTGGCCGCGGTGCACGAGGCGGGCCTGTCCGTGCCCGGCGACATCTCGGTCGCCGGATACGACAACACCCGCATGGCGGGCCTCGCGCACGTCTCCCTGACCAGCGTCGACCAGGACGGCGTCACCCTGGGCAGGACCGTCGGGCGGCTCCTGCTGGAGCGCATCGAAGGCCGCACCACCCCGGTGCGGTTCTTCATCTCGCCCTCCCTCGTCGCCCGGCTCTCCACCGGCCCTGCCCCCTCCTGACGCCGGTCTCCCGCACCGGGCGGTCAGGCCGGGTGCAGGCGCAGGGGGATCGACTCCCATGACCGCAGGGTGTTGTTGAGGTGGCGGCGCGGCGGCGCGGTCGGCTCGATGCGCGCGACGCGGGCGGCGAGGGCCGTGAGCAGGGCTTCGGCCTCCAGCCTGGCGACATGCTGGCCGACGCACTGGTGCAGGCCCATGCCGAAGCCGACGTGCGCCGACGGGTCGCGGGACAGGTCGAAGACGTCCGGGTCGGTCCACCGGCGCGGGTCGCGGTTGGCCGCGCCGAGGAACATCAGGATCTTCCGGCCCTCGGGGATCACCGCGCCGCCGATCTCGACGTCGCGGGTGGCGGTCCGGAAGAAGGTCTGGACGGGCGACTCCCAGCGCACCGCCTCGTCGAAGGCGACCCGGGCCAGGCCGGGGTCCGCGCGCAGCCTGTCCCACTGCTCGGGATGGGTCGCCAAGGCGTGCAGGACGGCGCCGAGCCCGTGGACCGTGGTGTCGACCCCTGCGGTGAGCAGGGAGCGGACGATGAGCGGGGCCTGTGCGCGGGTGATGTCGCCGCGGTCCGCGGCCGCCCAGATCCGGGCGCCGAATCCGTCCGGCGCGAGCATGTCGCGAGCGCATTGGGCGCCCACCCAGGCCGACAGTTCCGCCACCCGTGCCTCGCCCTTGGCGACGAGATCGTTGTGCGGGCCGAAGGCGTTGAACGCGTGGTCGCCGTAAGGCAGCAGGTTCTCTCTGCCTTCTCGGCGTAGCCCTACGGCGTCGGGGAACACGCGCAACGGGAACGCCTGGGTCAGCGCGGGCACCGCGTCGCAGGACGGCCCGGCCATCACCTCGTCGACCAGCGCCTCGGCGGCGGCGAACCAGTCTTCGCGCAGGGCGCGCAGCGCGCGCGGGTTGAGGATCTTCGCCAGGACGGCCCGGGGCGCGTCGTGGCCGGGCGGGTCGGCCTCCAGCAGGAGGCTCGGCGGCCGCCACGGCTCCTCCTCGCGAAAGTTGGCGAGGCCGACGCCCGCGCCGGACTCGAACGACTGCCAGTCCGTCAGGGCGGCGTGGACGTGCGCGTAGCGGGCCAGCCCGTAGACGCCGTAGCGGCTCAGCCGGACGACGGGCCCGGCTTCGCGCAGCGCCTCCTGGAGTGGGAGCGGGTTCGCCAGGTCGGTCGAGGAGAAGGGATCGGCATCGAGTTCCGGGATGCGTGGACTCTCAGTGATCGTCATGAACTGTCCTTCGGGGGTGGGGTCAGAGGTCCAGGACGAGGCGGGCGCTCGCGGCCCGGGAGACGCAGACGAGCATGCAGTCGCCCGCCGCGCGGTCCGCGTCGTCGAGCAGGGCGTCGCGGTGGTCGGGCACGCCGTCGAGCACCGTGGTCTCGCAGGTGCCGCACAGGCCCTGCCCGCACGAGGACAGCACGCTCACGCCGGCCGCGCCGAGGGCGTCGAGCAGGGTCTCGCTCGGGGCGACGGTGAGGGTGCGGCCGGATCGGCGCAGCTCGACCTGGAAGGCGTCGTCGACCGTCCCGTCGGCGCGGGCCGCGGCGACGAACCGTTCGAGCCGCAGCCGTCCGGGCGGCAGGTCGGCGCAGCGGGCGGCGACGGCGTCGAGCAGCCCGGCGGGGCCGCAGCAGTAGATCCTCGCGTCGCCGGGCAGCCCGGTCAGGGCGGCGGCGAGGTCGAGAGGGCCGTGCTCGTCGTGCGGGACTATCGTCGCCTTGGCGCCGTAGGCCGCGAGCTCGTCGAGGAAGGCCATGGACGAGCGGGTCCTGCCGCCGTAGCGCAGCGTCCAGGGGACGCCCTGGCGTTCGGCCTGGTCGATCATCGGCAGCAGCGGGGTGATCCCGATGCCGCCCGCGATGAACGCGTACCGGCCCGCGGGGACGAGCCGGAAGCCGTTGCGGGGACCGCCGAGGCCGACCCGGTCTCCCTCGGCGAGATCGTCGTGCACGAACGCCGAGCCGCCCCGTCCGGCGGGCTCGCGCAGAACGGCGATCCGGTAGGCGTGCGCGTCCCAGCGGTCGCCGCACAGCGAGTACTGCCGGGTCGTGCCGTTCGGCAGGACGAGATCCACATGGGCGCCGGGAGACCAGTCGGGCAGCCTGCCACCGTCGGCGCGGCGCAGGGTCAGCGCCACGACGCCGTCGGCCGCCCGCTCCTTGCGCGCCACGTGCAGATCGAGCGGGGCCGCGCCCGGCCGGCTCGCCCTGGGATCACTCACCATGGGTGCTCCTCGTTTCCTCGGTGGATTACGAGGATCGTGACGGGCGCCACATCACCGCCAGCGACTACCCGTTCAATGGATGCCCACTTAGCGCGGGGCCGGTCGGCCCGACCTGCTCAGCGCGCGGCCGAGCGCCAGCCCCGCGAGCTGGAGCGGCCGGTGCAGGCCCCACGCGGCGCCGTCGTTCGGCACGACGAGTCCGAGCGCGGCCACCACCTGACCGCCCCGCCGCACCCCGACGGCGAGGCCGGTCGCCTCGGGACGGATGTGCCCCTGGCAGAAGGCGAACCCCCGGCGATGGATCTCCGCCAGCTCCGCACGCAGCTGCCGGCCGTCGACGATCGTCTGCGCGGTGAACGCCGGCAGCGGCCCGGCGATGATCTTCTCCCGGAGCTCGGCGGGCGCGTGCGCCAGCAGGACCAGCCCGGATGACGACGCGTGCAGCGGCAGCCGCCCGCCCACATGGGTGATGTTCACGACCGCGTCCGGCGCCGACAGGCGCTCGACGAACAGCGCCTCCCGACCGTCCAGCACCGCGAGCTGCGTCGAATGCCCGATCACCGACTGAAGGTCCCCCATGTACTGAAGGGCCGTCTCACGCAGCAGCTGCATCGGCGACGCCCGCTCCGCCAGCTCCCACATCCGGTTCCCGATCCGGACCCGCCGGTCCTCGCCCCGCGCGAGCAGCCCGTGCTCGGTCATCTCCTTGACCAGCCGCGCCGCCGTCGCCTGCGGCAACCCCGCCCGCCGGCTGATCTCGCTGACGCTCAGCACCGGATCCTCCGGCCCGAACGCGTCGAAGATCCGCACCACCCGCGTGAGCAACGACTCCCCACTCGATGACCTGGCCACTCGCCGCCCCTCCCTGCGCGATGGCGACGACCTTACCCATTGAATGGAGGAGCCCTGGCCCGTCAGCGGCATCACCCGCCCGCGAGGTCGTCAGCTCAGGGCGGAGGGGAGGATGAAGGGGCCCACGACCGAGCCTATGGCGCCGATCGTCCACCGGTCGGTGAGGCTGTATCGGGCATTGATGCCGAATCGGTCGTCCCGGCGTCCGCTGCCGGGGTCGGTGCGGGTGAGGAGCCAGATGTTCGCGCCGTCGGCGGACAGGAGGTAGAGGTCGGTCACACCGTCGGCGTGCTCGGCGCAGCGGATCTCGAAGAGGCCCGCCCGCGTCACCGGCGCCTTCTCCAGATCGACGGACTCGCAGCCGGGGACGACGACGGACTCCTCGGCGACGCGCTCCAGCGCTCCCCGGGAGAGGAAGAACCTGAGATCGAGCAGGACCCCTTGGTCGGCCACCGTGACGATGGCCGCCGTGACCAGCAGGGAGGCCGCCGAGAGGATCGCGAACCTCGCGTCCAGGGTCCGCATCAACGCCCTGCGCAGCCCGTGCAGAAGCCAGAGGATGAAGATCAGCGCCAACGCGCAGAACACGACTGCCTCGACCGGGTCCGGAAGGCCGTCGAAGGCCGCGGAGCTGAGCAGGACCAGCACGAGGCAGCCCGCCAAGATGGCGATCGTCTTCATTTCCGCCCTTGGATCGGCAGCACAAGATCAACGCGCTCTACATACTCGCACCCAATCGCTCGGTTTCCGCCCGGACCATCCCTAAAGGGTCGCCAGAGAGATTCCGGGCGGCGTAGGGTCGCGGGGGTGATGTGGCGGATGGTCGGGGCCGTGCTCGTCGTCGTGCTGGGCGCGGGCGGGTGCGGGTCGGTCACCATGGACGAGGAGACCGTCGCGCGGCTCACGGAGCAGGGGGTCGATCCCGACCTGATCTTCCTGGTCGAAGTGCCGGGGTTCGACGCGGCCGAGCAGTCTATGGGACCCGTCGGCGATGACGGGTTCGGCATGTCGTACACCTCGGAATCCCGCCCGGGGGCGATCGCCCATCTCCGTGCCGAGAAGACCGCTTTCGATGACGCGCGGTGCACGGCGATCCCCATCTCCGACGCGGACCCCGCCGTGCCCGTCGAGTGCGCGTCCGAGGCGACGGGCTGGTACCGCACGAGCGGTGGATTCCACGAGTACGTGCTGCCGCTCGACCCGGGCGGGCACCTCCGGTTGAGCGCTCCGGTGGACGCGCTCAGCGCCGCCGACCTGCGGGCCTCCCTCCTCGCCGCCGAGTCCCTGGCCGGAGTCACCATC
Source organism: Actinocorallia herbida (assembly GCF_003751225.1). Taxonomy (NCBI): domain Bacteria; kingdom Bacillati; phylum Actinomycetota; class Actinomycetes; order Streptosporangiales; family Thermomonosporaceae; genus Actinocorallia; species Actinocorallia herbida. The sequence continues at coordinate 3,825,396 of NZ_RJKE01000001.1, read as the reverse complement.
CTGACCACCCCGCGGCCCGTCCCGTCGATCACCCGGGGCGACCTCCCGTCGGTGGGCGACGGCGCGCCGGACAACTCGGTCGGCGAGGGCGGCTGACCGCGCCGAGGTCAGCGCCGGACGGCGGCCAGGGCGCGGTCCAGGTGGGCGACGGAGAGGTCGTCGGGAGTCGTCGGCACCACCCGGGCGTCGCCGGAGAGCAGGGCCGCGGTCGCCGCTCGGATCTCGGCGAGGTGGCCGTCCCAGGGGTCGGCCACGAGGCGGTACCAGGCGGCCCCGTCGTCATGGCCCGGCCCGTCCGCGCCGCACCCGTAGACGAAGATCATCGCCTCGCCGCTGCGCTCGGTCAGCAGATCGACCCGCAGCGCGGGCCACTCGCGCGGCTCCCCCTCCCGTCCGTACCAGTGCAGGGCGAGGCCATCGCGCAGCACCGCGGTGAACCCGAAGGTGGTGCGGCCGGGGGTGCCGGACGGGTCGGAGACACGCGTGACGTCCGGGTGCCGCCCGGCCGTCGCGTACGCCGCCTGCAACGCGGCCCCGGCCGGCCGTGTCCGGTACCGCGCCTCGCAGGTGTCGGCCACCGCGTCGAACCTCCAGCCGAGGTCCGACGCGGCGGCCGCGCTCTCGTCGGCGCCCCCGTCCACGTGCCGCAGCGCCGAAGGCAGGAACAACCCATTCCCGTACTGGAAGAAGACCACCATGCTCGGACGCTACGGGCTCCTTCGCCGGACAAGGGTGCCGACCGGCACGATTCCCGGCCCGAAAGGACCGGTGTCCCGCCTTGGTCCCGGGTACGTGAACTCCCGCGGCGCCCGGCTCGGAGCACCGTCGTCAGGACGGGTCGTAGGCGCCCGCGGCGATCACGTCGAGGAGCGACGGCCGGGTGGGCTTCCAGGGGAGTTCGGTGCGTGCCCTCTCGCCGGTGGCCTGCTGGTCGAGGAGGAGGGCCTCGCCGAAGGCGCCCAGGCGGGCCAGCGTGTCGGAGGCGTCCTCCGGGGTGACGCGGCCGTCGAGTCCGCGGCGCAGCGCGGCGGCCTCGCCGATCTCGCGGATCGTGGGGTTCTGGCCGCTCACGCCCAGGTAGCGCGCGCCGGGCCGCCCGTGCTCGAGGACGGCGACGTACAACTCGGCGAGGTCGTCGACATGGATCGTGGTCCAGTGCTGGGCGCCCGAACCGAGCAGGACCAGTGCCGCCGGCTCACCCGCCGTCCGGGCGGACATCACGACGCCCGGCAGGCCCTTCCCGTGACCGTAGACGACGCCCGGCTCGACCAGCAGGGAGCGGATGCCGGACGCGTTCAGGACGCGCGTGTCGAGCGCCTCCCGCCAGGCGACGAGACCGGGCGCGACGACCGGGGAGTCCTCGGTCAGGTCCGCGCCCGATCCGTGCACCCAGACTCCCCCGGTGCGCACGAACGTCGCGCCGGGGCGCAGTCCGGCGAGGACCGCGTCGGCGAACGCGCTTTCGACCGCCGCGCTCGTCGCGTCGCCGGGCGAGGCGGTCGTGATGACGGCGTCGGCCTCCGCGGCCAGCCGGCGGACCGCCTCGCCGTCGCGCAGGTCGCCGACGAAGGGCGTGACGGCGTCGCGCCGCACGGCCGCCGCCCTGTCCCCGTCGCGGACGAGTGCCGTGACGGAGTGCCCGGCCGCGACCAGCGCGGACAGCACGCCGGAGCCGATGAAGCCGGTCGCGCCGGTCAGAAAGACGTTCATGAGTGCTCTGCTCCTGTACGGAAGGGACGAATGGTGCCACGACAAGAGTGGCCGCCCAGCGCGTTCGAGGGAAACGAACACCTTCGATCCCGTTGATCGCCCTGGGCGATGATCCGGGTTACGCTGCGGGGATGGAACAGCGCCAGCTCGAGTTCTTCGTCGCGGTGGCCGAGGAGCTCAACTTCACCCGGGCCGCGCAGCGCACGCACGCGGTGCAGTCGACGGTCTCGGCGAGCATCCGCGCGCTGGAGCGGTCGCTCGGCACGCCGCTGTTCGAGCGCAGCACCGCGCGGGTGGCGCTCACTGAGGCCGGGAGGACACTGCTGCCGGAGGCGCGCCGCGCCCTCGACGCACTCGACCAGGCCCGTGCTTCGGTGGACTCCCTGCGCTCGGGCGTCACCGGCAGCCTGCACGTGGGCACGCTCTCCGGGCTCACCGCGGTCGACCTCCGCGCGCTGGTCCGCGACTTCCGGGAACGCCACCCACGGGTGCGCCTCACCCTGAGCGTCGACACCGCGGGCACCCATGGGCTCCTGGAACGGCTGCGGGCGCAGACCCTCGACGTCGCCTTCGTCGGCCTCCAGACCACGCAGGTCCCGGGCATCGACCTGCACCCCATCGCCACGTTCCAGCCCCGCCTGCTCGTCTCCGCCGACCACCCGCTCGCCGGCCGCGCGCACGCGACCCCGGCCGAGGTCGCCGATGAGCCGTTCGTCGACCTGCCCCAGGGCTTCTGCAACCGCGACAGGTCCGACGCCGACTTCCGCCGCGCCGGCATCACCCGCACCGTCGCCGTCGAGGTGAGCGACCTGACCACGATCCCGTCCTTCGTCGAGTCCGGCATCGGCGTCGCCCTGGTCCCCCCGCTCCCCGCCGAAGCCGCCGCTCAGGTCGTCCCCATCCCCCTCGACCCGCCCGCCACCCCCTGGACCCTCTCCACCGCCCATCTCTCCACCGCGCCCCCCACCCGGGCCCTCGACTCCTTCCGCACCCTCATCGACCACCACATCACCTCCCGAGACCACTACTGACCCCGGTCCACGGCATGCCTCCCGCGGCTTTCCCGGCACCGCCGAGCCGCCGGACCGACGGGCCGACGAGGTCCCCGTGCTCCGGCCGTGCGGGCGTCGCCCTCGCCGTCGTCGGTCGGCCCCGGCAGCGGCGTTCGCCGTTCGGGGGCGGGTGAGGAAGCGTTCGGCGTCGACGCGGAGGGCGGGAGGTGTTGCGCGGAACGGGTCGGGTGGAGTTCGGTGGGGATCTGGATCGGATTCGGCGGGGATGGGTGGGCGAGCGTGGTTCGCTGCGATGATGCGGGCATGCTGTCGTTTCGGCGGAGCGGAGTGGGGCGGTGAAGGTGGGCGGGCTGTTGCCCGGGGCCTCGGCGATCCTCACGGGGCGGCTCCTCACGGTGTCGGCGCTGCCGACCGTCGCGTGCCTGTTCTTCGTGCTGACGCTGGTGTGGGCCGGAGCACCTGGGGCGCTGCGGTTCAAGGAGGCGTGGGAGACCGTCGCCGGGCTGGGCCCCGGCGAGGTGTTCGTGGTCTTCCTGGGCGCGTTGCTGGTGGCGCTGGTCGGCCATCCGCTGCAACTGCCGCTGGTGCGGCTGTTCGAGGGGTACTGGCCCGAGCGGGCGGCCCGGCTGGAGGGGCTCGGCCGGGCCAGGCAGCGGCGGCTGCGCGGGCCGGTCGTGGACCTCGCCGCGGTGCCGGACGACGCGGCGGCGGTACGGGCGGCCGGGCAGGCGTGGTTCGAGCAGCGGCGCAGGTTCCCCGACGACGGCCTGCTTCGGCCCACCCGGCTCGGCAACGTGCTCGCCGCGATGGACTCCAGGGCCGGGCAGCGGTACGGGCTGGACGCCGTGGTGGTGTGGCCGCGCATCTTCCCGCTGGCGTCGGACCGGGTGCGGGCCGTCGTCATGGACCGGCGCGACCAGCTCGACGGCTCCGTCCGGTGGTCGGCGGCTCTGCTGCTCACCTCGGTGGTGGCCGCCGGGCTGCTCTGGGACTCCGGATGGTGGCGGGCGCTGGCCCTGGTCCCGCTGGCGGGTGCGCGGCTGGCGTATCTCGCCGCGGTCCACGCCGCGCTGGCCTACGCCGAGAGCGTGGACACCGTGTTCGACCTGCACCGCTTCGACCTTCTCGCCGCTATGCACCTTCCCCTGCCCGACGACCATCGGGCGGAGGTCGTCGCGAACCGGAGGCTGTCGGCGTTCTGGCTGAACGTCCCGGTGCTCCAGGACGGCTACCTGCATACCGAACCCGGGCTCCCCCTCGTCGCGCCGGCGCCGCAGCAGCCGTCCGCGCCTCCGTCCGGCGGTGCGCCGGCCGGGGAATGACGGTCACGCCACGAGCGTCATCGGACCGTGGGAGGCGTCCTGCGGGCACCCGGGCAGGTCCGGGCTCTGGAGGGCGAGCAGCACCCGTCCGCCCGCGCAGCCGTCCCGGTCGCAGCGGAGCCGCACCGGCGTGAACCGGAGGGGCGGGCCGGGCAGCGCGGCGTGGTCTCCGTCGCCGATGGCGCGGAGCCCGGATTCCGCCAGGGCGCCGAGCCTGCGGCGGGTGACGACGCCGATGGTCGTCCCGGCGTCCTGGAGCACGACGTGGTCGAACTCCGCGTCTCGCGCGTACAGGGCGGCCAGGGCCTCGGCGAGATCCGCGCCGTCGGGACCGGCCGAGACGTCGAGCACCGCCGCGCCCTCCGCGGTCCCTTCGGGGTCGACCAGGATCAGATACTCGTCGGGTTCCGGCACCGGCCGTCCTTCCGTCGTCCTTCCGCCATTCTGTCCTCCTCACGGGCGATGCGGAGGAAAAGGGATCTCACGGTCCGACGTGGATGAAGGGCGCCCATCGGCCGGGCCGCAAAGGATCTTGATCCCTAGCACGCCGTACGGCTTCGTGGAGCGCGTACGCGGCTCTCTCCGCGGCGAGGCCCGACGTGTTCCTCAAGCGGGCATAGACGTCCTCGGTGATGCCGGACCCGACGCCGTCATAGACCGACCAGAGGGTGCCGACGACGTGCCGGAAACCCGCGTGCTGGAGCGCCGCGGTGAGATGGATCGCCTCGTCGGGCACGGCCGAGCTCGCCGTGGCGGTCCTGCAGGCGGAGAGGAAGACGAACTCGCCCGGCGTCGCGGAAGTCGCGCCGAGGGCGCCGGTGGTGAGCGTGCCGTCGTGCAGGACGAGCCCACTGCGGGACGGGGACGCGAGGTCGAAGGCGCCATGGCAGCTGAAGTGCAGCCAGGTGTGCTCCGGGATCCGGGCCGTCGTCGCGGCGAGGGTCGCGGCGGGCCCTTCGAGCACGGTGAGCGCGTCCGGTGGGACGAGTCCGGTGAGGGTCGCCCGCTCCGCGTGCACGCCGGGGAGCGCCGGTCGGCCGGGCGTCTGCGGAAGGGCGACGAGCAGCACCCGGGGCGCGGGCCGTCCGGCGGGCGGGGCCGCGGCCCTGGCGTCCGCCAGCGTGCGCAGGGTCGAGATGGAGGAGGAGACGGCGCGGTCCAGGACGCTGCGGCCCGCGGTGCGGTGGTGGCCCGCGGCATGGACGGGCAGGAGCGTGAAGAACCCGGTGGGGCACCACCAGAGTCGGGGCGGGGTTTCGGCGGCGGAGGGCTCCGGCCAGTCCAGGGCGGTGAGGACCGGCTGGGCGACGTCGTCCCACAGCCAGGCCAGGGTCCTGGCGATCGTCCGCTCGACCCGGACGACGTCGGCGAGGCCCCGGTTTCCGGTCTCGAAGGCGAAGAGGGCGGCGACGTACTCGTTCGCTCTTTCCACGAGCGTCTCGATCGACAAAGACGGCAGCGGGACCACCCGCGGTCCCGCCGTGGTGAGGACGATGGCGTCGCATCTGATCGGGCTGGCGTTGAGGAACACGATGGGGCCCTCGTCGGCGAGGCCGGTCAGGTCGGGCGGGGCCGGAGGGCCGGGGAAGGCGCCGAATCCGGGGATCCGGCGAACCCGCGCGACGAGCCGGTCCCAGTCGCGGGCCGCGGCCATGCGCCGGACGGAGCGGGCCGCATCGTGCCCGCCCGGGCTCTCGGGATCCCGGTCGAGAGCCCGGCGGGCGACGGACAGCTCCTCGGCGAGGAGGGGGTCGACCGCACGGAGGCCGTCCAGTTCTGAGCGCGTCTCCAGCACCTGGGACCACAGCACACCGCGGCCGCGTTCCAGCAGCGCCACCGCGCGTTCCGGCTGCCCGCACTGCACCGCCGCCGAGGCCGCGTGGCTGGCGAGCAGCCGCCAATGGGACAGCGCGTTCTCCGCGCTGGCGGCTTCGAGGCCGCGCCAGCCCACCAGGGGAAGCAGGTCGATCGCCGCTTCGAAGGCGTCGGTGGCGGCGGCCCAGTCCGCCAGGCGGCCCGACACCCGGGCCCAGGCGACGGCGGACCTGATGCGCGCCTGCGCGGGCCCTTCCTCCTGGGCCACGGCCCGCCGCCAGGCGGAGACGGCCTCCCGCGCCGTCGCCGGGTCGCCCGTCCGCTTCCACTCGCGCTCCAGCCCCAGGCCCAGGTTGAACTGGTGCATGCCCCATGCCGGGGAGTCCTCGGGGCTCAGCGCGACCGCCCGTCGCTGGACGACCAGGGAATCGCGGAGGTCGGCGAGGCGACCGTGCAGGTCGAACCGGGTCTGGAGGGCGGTGGCGAGGTGGTCGAAGGCCCTGGCCCGGGTCGGGTCGTCGGCGGATGGCCGGGGAGTGGTGGTGGCCTCCCGGCACACGCGCACCGCCTCGTCGAGGTCGGCGGGATCCCCGGCCGCCTCGAACCGCTTGATGAGGCTGTCGCCCAGGACCGACAGGAAGAGGCTGATCCCGTGGTCGCCCGGCTGGGCGGCGGCCACGGCCGCCTGCCCGAACCCGACCGCGGCATCGATGTCGGACGCGGCGCCGGTCAGCTCGAACCGGAGCCGGAGGTTGACGCCCTGGCTGGACAGGACCGACGCGTCGGGGTCCGCGCCCTCGGGCGTCCCGGCGATGACGCCGGACTCCAGTTCGATCGCCTCGGCGAGGTCGGGGATCTGGAGGAGGACGTCGTAGCGGGTGCTGAGCCTGGTGGCCAGATTGTGCGTCTCCACCGGCAGGGAGGCGGCGGCGCAGAGGGTGCGGACCTCCCGGCCGTGGTCGATCGCCCGGTCGAGGTCGGAGAGGTCGCCGAAGAGTTCGAACCGGGAGGTGCGCACTCCTCCGAGCGCGGCGAGCAGCAGCGCCCGGTTAGCGGGGGACTCCCCCGCGTCGTTCAGGGCCCGGGTCAGGAGGTCGACCGCCTCGTCGGCGAAGGCCCGGTCGAACCGGGCGGCGGCCTGTTCGCCGAGGACGAGCGCGAAAGACGTCAGGTGGTCGGTGGGGTCGGCGCCCTCTCGGGTGGCGGCGTCGAGGCTCGCGCGCACGGTCGCGGCGGAGTAGTCGAGGTCGGCCGGATCGCCGAAGTCCGCGTAGCGCTGCCGCAGGCAGTTGAACAGGGACCGCTGCACGGTGACCCGCCGTTCGGGGCCGGGCGGGTGCTTCCGCAGGGCCGCCCGAGCCACCTCGACGGCCGAGTCGAGGTCGGCCCGGTGCCTGCCGAGGCGGTAGCGCTCGAGGAGCACGTCGGACAGGTCCGACGACGCCCATCCCGCCGCGACCGGAGCACCGCCCTCCGTCTCGGCGACGGACTCCTCGGCGATCCGTACCGCGTCCTCGATGTCCTGGTCGTCAGGGCCGAGGTGGGCCCTGGCCGCCAGGTTCGACGCGAGCGTCGACCGGCGCAGGTACCGGTTGAAGTGGCCCGCCGGGCAGATGGCCAGGGCCTGCCGCCCGAGGTCGATGGCCTCGTCCAGGTCCGTCCGCTCTCCGGTGAACCCGTACCGGACGGTCACCGCGGTCGACAGGTCGTAGAGGACCGGGACCTGTACTTCGAGGCTGCCCGGCGCCGCCGCGCTCAGCCGGCGGAGCACCTCGATCTTGCGGTCCACCGCGGCGAGATCGTCGAGCCCGGCGGCCTCGACCGCCTCCCTCTCGGCCATCAGCTCCGCGATCGCGGTGGACCCGGCGGGCGCCGCCGCGGCCGCCCCGGCGATCCGCCGGAGCCGCAGCCCGGCCAAGGCCGAAAGGGCGATCCACACCGCGAGGGCGCCGCCCGCGACCCAGGCCAGGCCCCCCAGGAACGACCACCGGGCCTCCGCGGGCATCCCGACCCCGATGAGCAGCAGCGCGGACGCCTCCGCCAGGAGCCGTGCCCGCCTCCACCGCCGTGGCCGCCGGGAGAGGAGGCGGCGCTCCTCATCGGAGAGGAAGGGCGGCGGGACTCCGCTCGGCGTCCGCGCCACCACGTCTGCGGCGCCGACCATCACCAGGACCACGACCGCGAGATGGACGCCCGCCGCCGTGCCCGCGCCCGTTACGCCCACGTCGTCCCAGCCGTCGCTCAGATATCCGAAGCAGGACACGGCACCGGTGAGGAAGACCGCGCTCGGGCCCGCCAAGAGCACCCGCGCTGCGCGAGGCGCTCCGGCCGGCCGGTGGACGGCGAGGAAGACCGCGAGAAGGAACCCGAAGATCAGCGGGATCGCCCAGCCCGGGACCGTCACCGCACCAGCATCGGTTTCCCGCGAGACGCCTGTCAAGAGACCGCCACCCCGCGTACGCCACGCGACCGGCGGCCGGAGGCCACCGGTCGCGTGGCGGTCCGGGTCCGCCGGTCAGGGGCGGGCCAGGAAGCGTTCGGCGTTGGTGCGGAGGATCTGGGTGCGTTGGGGGTCGGTGAGGAAGGACGCGTCGCGGACCACGCGGCCCACGGGGCGTTCGCCCAAGGGGTAGGGGTAGTCGCCGCCTACCATCACCTGCGCCGGGCCGAGGGTGTCGACGAGGAGGCGGAGGGACGGTTCGGTGAAGACGACGGAGTCGACGGAGAAGCGGTCGGTGTAATGGGACGGTGGATGGATCGAGGTGCCGATGACGTCGTAGCGTTCGCGCCAGGCGTTGTCCATGCGGCCCAGCCAGAAGGCGAACGAGCCGCCGCCGTGCGCGAAGCAGATCCGGAGCCTGGGGTCGACGTCGTCGAAGACGCCGCCGAGGACCAGGGACAGGATCGACAGATGGGTCTCGGCGGGCATGCCGGTGAGCCACTGGGCCATCCAGCGGTCGAGGCGCGGGGCGGACGGCATGTCCCACGGGTGCACGAAGACCGGGACGTCGAGGGCGGCGCAGTGCTGGAGGAAGGTGCGGATTCCGGCGTCGTCGAGGTCCCGGTCACCGACGTGGTTGCCGATCTCGACGCCGGCGTGGCCGTCGGCGATCGCCCGTTCGAGTTCGGCGCAGGCCGCGTCGGTGTCCTGGAGCGGCACCTGGCAGAACGGAATCAACCGGTCCGACGCGTCGGTGATCTCCAACGCGAGTTCGTTGAAGATCCGGGAGACCTTGGCCGCGTCCGCGGGGTCATCGCCGTACGAGAAGAACACCGGGGTGGGCGACACCACCTGGACCGCCACGTCGTCGGCGTCCATGTCGGCGAGCCGGACCTCGGGATCCCACGCCTCGGCGGTGATCCGGCGGAACTCCTTCGAGCCCACCATGATCATCGCCTCGCGCTCACTGCGGACCTCCAGGCGCGGGGCCTCATCTCCGGGAAGCGCGGGCCAGCCCCTCGGCACGTAGTGGGAATGGACGTCGATGCTGCTCGTCACGTCCGCCTCAGCCCTTCCCGGGGTGCAGCGCGCCGCAGTCGCGGCAGGTCCGGGCCTCGGTGGAGCCGTAGAACAGCTCGAAGACCGGCGGCAGATCGGCGACGATGTCCTGCACCTGGAGCTCGACCTCGTGCACCTGCGCGTCGCAGTCGAGGCAGAACCAGACGAACTTCTCCAGGGTGCCCGTCTCACGGATCCGCTCGATCACGATGCCGATCGAGCCGGGCTCCGGACGCTGCGGCGAGTGGTGCACACCGCGCGGCAGCATCCACATCTCGCCCTCCCGGACGTCGACGCGGCGCGGCCCGTCGTCGGTCATCAGGTTGATGTGCATGTCGCCCTTGACCTGGTAGAACCACTCCTCGTACGGGTCGAGGTGGTAGTCCGTGCGCTGGTTCGGGCCGCCGACGACCTGCACGATGAAGTCGCCGGCGGGCTCCCACATCTGCTGGTTGTTGACCGGCGGCTTGAGCTGGTCGGCGTGCTCGGCGACCCACTTCTCGAAGTTGAAGACAGGGGGGATCTCGGTCATGACTGCTCCTGGTCGGTGGTGGGGCCGGGCTTCGGCCGGACGGCGACGGCCTGGATCTCGATGAGCAGCAGCGGGTGCGGCAGCTGGTGGACGGCGACGGTCGTCCGGGTCGGGCCGGACTCGTCGAAGTACTCGGCGTAGACCTCGTTGTAGCCGCCGAAGTCGTTCATGTTCACCAGGTAGGCGGTGAGCTGCGCGAGGTCGTCGAGTCCGGCGCCGACGGAGGCGAGGATCGCCCGGATGTTCTCGATCACCGCGCGGGTCTGCGCCCGGATGTCGAGGTCGGTGACGCCCATCGCGTCGACGGACGCGCCGGCGAAGCCGTTGTCCGGCCGTCTGCTGCTGGTCCCCGAGACGAAGATCAGATCGCCGACGACCTTGACGTGCGGGAACCTCCCGCGCGGGACGGCCATCCCGGCGACGACGCCGCTCACGGCGTCCGCCCGTCGACCACGGTGATCGCGACCTCGCCGAGCGTGGCCACCGCGACCCGAACCGTTCCGAGCGGCAGGGGCGCGGCCGCCGTGGCGGCACCGGCGAGGACGAGCTCACCCTCGTGGATCGTGAAGCCGTGCGCCGCGCCGATGGCGGCGAGACGGCGGAGCGCGTCGAGCGGATCGCCGAGGATCGCCTGGGTGCTCCCGCGCGTGGTGGGCGCGTCCGTCAGCTCCATGGAGACGGCGAGGTCGCCGATCCCGGCGCGGTCCAGCGCCGACCAGGGGCCGATCGCGTACGCCGCCGCCGAAGTGTTGTCGGCGACCACGCGCGGCAGGTCGAAACTGAACCCGTCGTAGCGGGAGTCGATCACCTCGAGCGCGGGCGCGACCGCGTCGACCGCCGCGAGCAGCGCCTCGGGCCCGTCCGCGAGGTCGACGTCCCTGGCGACCCGGAAGCAGATCTCCGGCTCGACCCGCGGGTGGATGAGGCCCGCGACGTCCAGCGTGCCGCCGTCGGGGACCGCCATCGCGTCGGTGAGCCGCCCCGCGATGATCTCGGAGACGCCCATCTGCGCCATCTTGGCCAGGCTGGTGAAGCCCAGCTTGAGCCCGCTCTGCCGCTCGCCGCGGGCGAGCCTGCGGCCCACGAGATCCGCCTGCGCGGCGTACGCCTGCGCGAGGTCGAGGTCCGGCCAGGTGCCGTCGTCGATGATCGGGCGTGCGGTCTCGACGGCCTCGTGCAACCGGTCCGCGGCCGCCTTCACCGCCTCGTCGTTGCTGGTCACGGTGTGCTCTTCCTTCGGTAGGGCCCTCATCCGAGGGCCACGCAGACGTTGGTCTGCTCGGTGTAGAACTCCAGGGAGTGCCGGCCGCCCTCGCGCCCGATCCCGGACAGTCCGGCGCCGCCGAACGGCGACCGCAGCTCGCGCAGGAACCAGGTGTTCACCCAGGAGATGCCCACGTTCATGCGGGCCGCGACCCGGTGGCCGCGCGCGAGGTCCGTGGTCCAGACGGAGGCGGCGAGGCCGTAGTCCGAATCGTTGGCCAGCCGGATCGCCTCGGCCTCGGTGTCGAACGGGATGAGCGCCGCGACCGGGCCGAAGATCTCCTCCCGCACGACGCGGCTGCGGTTGGTCAGGCCCGTCCAGAGCGTCGGCTCGATCCAGCTCCCGCCCGCGAGCGGCTCGGGCATCACGGGGACGCCGCCGCCGGTGAGGACCTTGGCGCCTTCCGCTTTCGCGAGTTCCAGGTAGGACAGTACCTTCTGCCGGTGCGCCTGGGAGATCAGCGGGCCGGTCGTCGTGGCGGGGTCCGCGGGCGCGCCGAGCCTGAGCCCTTCGGCGGCCTCGGTCAGCCGGGCGGCGACCTCGTCGAAGATCGGCCGTTCGAGGTACACGCGCTCGGTGCACAGACAGACCTGGCCGGTGTTGGCGAAGATCGACTGAGTGAGCCCGGCGACCGCCGCGTCGAGGTCGGCGTCGGCGAAGACCAGCGCCGCGTTCTTGCCGCCGAGTTCGAAGGAGACGGGCTTCACCCGGGGCGCGACGGTCGCCATGATCCGCGCGCCGGTCGCCGACGAGCCCGTGAACGTCACGCCGTCGACATCGTCGTGCTCGGTGAGGAACTGGCCCGCCGACCCGTTGCCGAACCCGTGGACGAGGTTGAACACGCCGGGCGGGACGCCGCACGCGGCCATGACCTCGGCGAGCACGGTCGCCGACCCGGGCGTCTCTTCCGACGGCTTGACCACCACGGTGTTGCCCAGCGCGAGGGCCGGGGCGAGCTTCCAGGTGAGCAGCAGCAGCGGAAGGTTCCACGGGACGATCGCCGCGACGACGCCGAGCGGCCTGCGGACGACGTAGTTCAGCGCCCGCTGTGCCTCGCCGTACTCGGTGAGGAAGGACTCGACCCCCTCGGCGGCGACCACGTCGGCGAAGACCCGGAAGTTCGCCGCGGCGCGGGCGATGTCCAGTTCGCGGGCGCGCCGCTCCGGTTTGCCGGTGTCGCGGACCTCCGCGTCGAGCAGGTCTTCGGCGCGGCGGTCGATCTCGTCGGCGATCCGGCGCATCAGCTCGCAGCGCCGCCTGACCGTCAGGGCGGCCCAGGGGCCGGTGAGCGCGCGGCGGGCGGCGGTCACGGCCCGGTCGACGAGCCCGGCGTCGGCCTCGTGGACCCGGGCGACGACGGTGCCGTCCACCGGGTCGACGTCCGGGAAGGTGCGGACGCCGGCGACGAACTCGCCGTCCACGTAGTTGCGGTATTCACGCATGTCGAATGACTCCCTCGGGTCCGGTGTCTCGCGGTTCAGTGCCCGAAGGCTTCCTGGAGCCACCAGGCCCCCTCGTCCGAGACGATCTTCGCGTCGATGACCAGCGGCCGCTTCGGCCCGGCCGACAGCCAGTCCTTGACGGGCGCGAGGTCCGCGAGCGATCTGACCGACAGCGCGTCGCACCCGTATCCGCGTGCGATCGCGGCGAGGTCGGAGTCGGGGAAGCGCACATTGGCCATGCCGGGCGCGGCCGCGCCGAAGTGGTGCACCTCGGCCCCGTACTGCGCGTCGTTGTAGACGATGACGAGCATCGGCAGCCCCAGCCGGACGACGGTCTCCAGTTCGGAGATGCCCATCAGGAACCCGCCGTCGCCGCACGCGGCCACCGGGAGCCGTCCGGGCTGCGCGAGCGCCGCGCCGACCGCCGTGGCCAGGCCGAGGCCGACGGACTGGAAGGCCTGGGTGAAGCAGAAGCCGTATTCGTCGGGCACGTCGAGGTACATCGAGGCGTAGCCGAGGAAGTTGCCCGAGTCGACCGAGACGACCCGTTCGGCGGGCAGCAGGTCGTTGAGCGCGGAGCTGAGCGTCCGCGGGTCGATGCGGTCGCCGGTCGAGGCGTCGGTGTAGGCCACCTGGGTCCAGCGCAGGCCCTCGGCGATGCGTCGCCGCAGCTCCGGCGAGCGGTAGCCGGACCGCGCGGTGTCGTCGAGGTCGCGCAGCGCGCCCAGCGCGGCGGCCGCGGTCTCGGTGGCGCCGCCCAGGACGCCGAGGTCGATCTCGCGGACGCGGCCGAGCGCGGCCGGGTCGGTGTCGACCTGGATCACCGTGGCGTCGTCGGCGATCAGCCTGCCGTGCCGCATGGTCCACATGTTCAGGGCGCAGCCGAAGCCGACGACCAGGTCGGCGCCGGAGACGAGTTCGGCGGTCAACGGCGAGGAGAAGCCGCCGGACACGTCGATGCTCCACGGGTGGTCGTTGAACATCCCGCGCGAGACCGCGGACGTCGCGACGAGGGCCCCGACCTGGTCGGCCAGCGCCCCGATCGCGGCGCGGGCGCCGTCGGTGCGGCCGCCGCGGCCGACCACGAAGACCGGACGGCTCGCCTGCTGGAGGGCGAGCACGAAGTCGGCGAGCGCCTGAGGCGCGGGGGCAGGGTTCCCCGGTGCCGGGAAGGTCCGGGGCTTGAGGCAGTCGAGCGCCATGTCCTGCACGTCGATGGGCACGTTCACGACCACGGTCCTGCGCTGGTCGCGGCAGATCGAGTAGGCGCGGGCGATGTCCTCCAGCGCGGTCCGCGGGGTCCGCACCCGCAGGGTGACCGCGCCGACGGCCACGGCCATGGCGGCCTGGTCGATGAAGAAGTTCGAGGTGGGCGCGGTCGCCTCGGCGGTCAGCACGAGCAGCGGGGTCCGGCTCTTTGCGGCCTCGGTGATCCCGGTCATCGCGTTCGTGTAGCCGCAGCCCTGGTGCAGGGACAGGACGGCGACCTCGTCGGACATCCGCGCGTAGGCGTCGGCCATGGTCGCCGCGCCGCCCTCGTGCCGGGCGGCGACGAACCGGGCGCCGCGCTCCACCATGGCCTGGGTGAAGTGGAAGTTGCCGCTGCCGACGACGCCGAAGACGGCGCGGACACCGAGGTCCACCAGGTGGTCACCGATGGCTTCGTGAACAAGCATCTCAGGAGGTTCCTCACTAAAGGGGCGGAGCAGGGGGTGGGACGGTGTCAGCCGCGGGCGACCAGCGCGAGCGCGCGGACCGGGCTGCCGGAGCCGTGCACGATCTTCAACGGCGCGCCTACCAGCACCGCGCCGGTCACGGGCAGCCGGTCGAGGTTGCGCAGCTGGGTGAGGCCGTACTTGGCGGCGCCCAGGAGGTGGTGGTGGGCCGGGAACGGCGGCTCGAAGGCGAACGCCAGGCCCGCGTCGATGCCGATGGTCTCCACGCCCACGCCGAGCACCGGGGTCTCCTCGGCGATCCAGCGCGCGCACTCGGCGGACATGCCCGGCGTGTGCGGGCCGGTCTCGTCCGCGTTGAGGAACGCCGCCTGGTCGTCGCCGCGGCTCGACCAGCCGCTCCGGACGAGCAGCCAGCCGCGCGGGAGCCCCCCGTGCTCGCGCTCCCAGGCGCGGAGGTCGGCGACCTGCAGAACGAAGTCCGGGTCTTCGGCGACCCGCGCGGTGACGTCGATGACGACCGCGGGCGCGACGAGCCGGTCGACGGGGACCGAGGCGACGTCGCCGTGGTCGATCCCGGTGATCCAGTGGCAGGGGGCGTCGAAGTGGGTCCCGACGTGCTCGCCGGTGTGCAGGCCGTTCTGGTAGGAGATGTCGCCGCCCGCCGCGTCGTACCTGGCGAGTTCCTCCAGGGCGAACGGCGGGATCGGGGCCATGCCCGGCGGCAGCGGCAGCACCGGGGTGGCGGCGCTCAGCGGCGCCGTGAGGTCGACGACCTCGACGGAGCCGTCCAGCAGCGCGGCGCCGAGCGCGCCGAGAATCCCGGGGGCGGTCGCGGCGGTGTATGGGCTGGTCATGGGTTCATCGTGGCCGTGATCAAGCGCGGTGAATAATGCCTATCCGAGTCTGGATATGCTTCCCAGGACATAGTCAGACGCCAGGGTATTCAGGTGAAGCGCGCGGGAGGGCGGATGGATCCGGAACGGCTCCTCGACGGGCGGCTCAAGCTCCGCCATCTCACCCTGGTCACCACGATCGCCCGCGAGGGCACGCTGCTGCGCACGGCCCAGGTCCTGCACGTCACCCAGCCGGTGGTCACCCGGAGCCTGCGCGAGGTCGAGGCGGCGCTGGGCGTCGAGCTGTTCACCCGCGGCCCGCGCGGCGTCCGGCCCACCCCGGCCGGGGAGATCCTCATCGCGCACGCCCACCGCGTGCTGGGCAACATCAGGACCGCGGGCGTCCGGATCAGCGAACTCCAGCGGGTAGGGCTAGAACCCGTCCGGGTGGGCACCAACCTCGCCGGGGCCTACGCGCTCATCCCCAACGCGCTCATCGAGCTCAAGCGGGAGCACCCCACCGTCGCGGTCACCGTGATCGAGGCGGGCAACGAGGAGCTGACGGCCCTGCTGGGCCGCAGCGACGTCGATCTGCTCGTCGGCCGGTTGCAGCCCCGCACCGATCCGGCCGCCGAGCCGCTGCGCCGGCTGCGCCTGTACGACGAGCCGGTCCGCCTCGTCGTCCGGCAGGGCCACCCCGCCGTCGACGCGCAGGAACGCGGCCTGAAGAACCTGCTCGCCTACCCGTGGATCCTGCCGAACGCGCCGAGCCTCCTGCGCGCCGAGATCGACGACCTCTTCCGCGCCGAAGACCTCCCGCTGCCTTCGGACGTCATCGAGTGCTCCACCATCCTCACCGTCCAGGCCATCCTCCGCGCCACCGACGCCATCGCGCCCCTCCCCGTCCTCATCGGCCGCAACACCCCGGGCCTGACGGTCCTCGACACCGACCTGGACACCGTTCCCCGGGCCATCGGCATCACCACGCTCGCCGGCCCGGTGACGGGCTCCCCGGCGAAGCCGGGCTCTCCAGGATCCCTTCACCGGGCCCATGGGTACGACCCGGAGCAGCCCGCCAGCGTCCAGCTCTTCATCCGCAAGCTCATCACCGCGGCCCGTGCCCTGGAGAAGGAGATCGCGGACGCCTCCCGGCCGGGCCAGAGACGGCAACGGCGCGAGGCGGAGTGACCCGCCGCGCGCCGTGGCCGCGATCTTCGAACTAACCGGGGAACGGGGCGGACATCCGGCTGCGGTGGAACACCAGCGGGGGGCCGCCCGCGGCGGCGGCGGTGATCACCTCGCCGATCACGACGGTGTGGGAGTGCACGTCGTGGCGGTGCAGGACCGCGCATTCGAGGTGGGCGACGCCGCCGGTGAGCAGGGGGGTGCCGGAGGGCGAGCGGGTCCAGTCGAGGTCGCGGAACTTGTCGTCGTCGCGGGTCGCGAAGAGCGCGGCGACGTCCTGCTGGCCTGCCGCGAGGATGTTGACGCCGAAGCGACCGGCACGGGCGACCACCTCGTGGGTGGTGCTCGCCCGGTTCAGGCAGATCAGCAACGTCGCCGGATCCGCCGACACGGTCGTCAGGGAGTTCAGGGTCATCCCGTGCGGCCCGGTGTCCGGGTCTTCGGCGGTCACCACGCACACGCCCGTCGCGAAGTGCCCGGCGACCTCGCGGAACAGCTGCGGAGCCACCCTCACGAGGCCGCCTCGGCCACCGGCCTGCGGATCCCCATCTCCGCCAGCCGCGGCAGGACCGTCTTGGCGAAGTAGGGGAGTTCGTCGGCGTAGTCGAAGAACGCCATGGTGATCCCGGCGAGGCCCGCGTCGGCGAGGCCCTTGATCTGCAGGGCGATCTGGTCGGGCGTGCCGATGAGCGGGACCGAGCCGTGGCCGCCCGCGAACCGCTTGCGGTACATCTGGAGCATCTCCGGCGTGAACGACTGGGAGTGCGCGCCCATGAGGTACATCAGGTTGTCCACCGCGTCCCAGTCGGCGTTCTCGTCTCCGTACCACGCGTAGAACTCACGGGCCTCCTTCTGGGTCTCGCGCACGACGACGTGGCTGATCGTGATGACGCCGAGGTCGCGGCCGTAATCCTTACGGGCGAGTTCGTGCATGTCCGTGGTGATCCGCGCCGCGTCCTCGGGGCCGTCGACGATGGTGAATCCGAAGTCGGCGTTGCGGGCGGCGAACCCCCGGCCCTGCGGCGAGGATCCGGCGTTGATGATCGGCAGCAGGCCGTCGACGGGCTTGGGCATGCCTTCGGCGCCCTTGAGGTGGTAGAAGCGGCCCTCGTGGTCCCAGGAGCCCTCGGTGGTCCACGTCTTCTTGATGATGTCGTACCACTCCTGGGCCTGCTCGTACCGGTCGTCGTGCCCGGTCGGCAGGTCGGAGCCCATCGCGTCGTACTCCGGCTTGTTCCACCCGGCCACGATGTTCAGCCCTGCCCGGCCGTCGCTGATGTGGTCCAGCGTCACCATCTGCTTGGCCGTCACCAGCGGGTGGTTGAAGGCCGAGTGCACGGTGGAGATCACCGAGATCCGCTCGGTCGCCGACAGAAGCCCGGCCGCCCACGGGATCGGCTCCAGGACCGACTCGTGGAAGTTCGTCGCGCCCTTGTAGCCGATGAACCTGGCGATCGGGAGGAGGAAGTCGATGCCCACCTCGTCGGCGACCTTGGCCATGCGCAGGTTGTCCTGCCAGCTGCCCGACCACCGGCTCGGCGCCTTCGTGATCGCCATCCCGCTGGAGCAGTTGGCGGCGAAAAGGCCGAGCTTGAAGCCGGTGTCCTGGAAGAGCGGTCGGGTCATCGTGCTGCCTTTCATGTGTGTCTGATTATGGGTTATCTCAGGGGGAAGGTGCTATTCCTCCTCGTGCAGTGCCGTCGCGGTGGAGGCGAAGCCACCGAACGACCCCTCGGGAAGCACGCGCCGCAGCAGGGGGTAGCCGATAGCGGTCAGCACCAGGGCCACGGCGAAGCCGAGGCCGGTGACGTCGGCCTCCACCAGGGCGTAGGCGATCCCGGAGGCGGCGAGGAGCGTGACGATGCCCGCCCAGTTGAAGTTCTCGACCCGCTCCGTGCTCGCGGCGACCTGCTTGCGGACGACGAAGAAGTCGACGATCACCAGCGTGCACAGCGAGGTGGTCAGGATGCCGAGCGCGCCCAGCCAGCCGTTGATGAAGCCGAGGATGTCGCCCCAGACGGCGAGCAGGCCGATGACGTTGCCGATCACCACCCACCAGAAGCGCCCGATGGCCCGGCCGGTGGTCGCGTCGAAGAAGTTCGAGAGCGCGAGCGAGCCGGAGTAGGTGTTGATGACCTGGGCCTTGGCCTGCGCGGCGTACATGACGATGAAGCCGATGGCCCCGCCGAGCACGATGAAGTAGGCGCCCGCGTCGCTCGTGGTCATGAAGGCGATCTTCTCGGCGGTGCTCGCGCCGGGGATGGTGCCCGCGGCGCCGGCGTTCGCGGGGTCCTCGAGGAAGGTCGCCACGACGGAGTTCCCGGCCTGGAAGATGATCGTGCCGATCGCCACGACGAAGAAGTTGACGACGATCGAGCCGCCGATCGCCATGATGCCGACGTCCCGGGAGCCGCGCGCGTAGCGGCCGAAGTCCGCCCCGGTGAGGGAGAGCGCCCCGGCGATGCCCGCGATGGCGCTCAGCCCGGTGAGGACGTCACCCGAGCCGAGGTTCTCCGGCGTGTAGAGCCAGATGTCGGAGATCGAGAGGTCCGACTTCGCCAGCGCCATCCCGGTCACGACGATCACCAGCACGATGGACACGACGGTGAGCACCGCGGAGGTCCGCTGGACGAGTTTGAGGCCGAAGGTCGTCAGCAGGACCCAGGCCAAGGTAAGCAGCCCGTAGATGACGACGGCGTTCGTCGTCGTGGGGGCCCACCCGAACATGAACAGCGTGCCGTAGTAGAGGAGCGCGTTCTCCAGGGCCAGGAAGCCGAGGACCATGAACGCGAAGATCAGCGAAGCGAGGAACGAGCCGCGCGCGCCGAGCCCGTAGAACCGGCTGGTCACGGTCGAGGACGTGCCCGCGACCTGGCAGACCCGGCCGATCGCCCAGCCGAGCAGCGAGCCGAAGACGGCGGCCACCAGGCCCATCGCGAGTCCCCATCGGGTGCCCGCGACATAGGTGACGCCGCCGCCGATGGCCAGGATGACGAGGGTGGTGCCGACCCCCGTGGTGTTGAAGACGAGGCTCCAGCCGCTCACCCGCTGGTCGTCGGGCACAGGCTGGAGTGCGTGGTCCTCGATCACGGCCCGCAGGCCGTCACCTGCCTGGGGTGTCGGCCGGTCGGAGCGAGTGTCGGTCATGGGGGGCCTCCGGAAACTTGTCGCGGCGCGACCGCCGCCCGCGTTTTGTGAATCGTGCCACCGTAGAATTGCCCCGAATAATGCTTATAGCGCTCCCGCTATGCCCGATAGGGCATAGTGTCGCGATCGCGGAGCCGAGCCCGTCCGGTGGCCGGAGGCGCGATCGCCCCGGCGACGGAGGAGATCCGGAGTGTCGGCGAAGTCCTCCGGAAAAAAGCGCGATGGGATGTCGAGAACCCGCGCGCGGCTCCGTCCCCGGTGTGGAAGGCGGCCGGAAGGGGCCGCGCCTCACGAAGGAGAACACGATGGCCAAGTACCTGCTGCTGAAGCACTACCGCGGGGCGCCGGAGCCGACCAACTGCGTGCCGATGGACCGGTGGACGCCCGAGGAGGTCGCCGACCACATCCGGTTCATGCACGACTTCGCGGCCCGGCTCGAGGGCACCGGCGAGTTCGTCGACGCCCAGGCGCTCTCCCCGGAGGGCACGTTCGTCCGCTACGACGGGGAGGGGCGGCCGCCGGTCACCGACGGCCCGTTCGCCGAGACCAAGGACCTGATCGCGGGCTGGATGGTGATCGACGTCGACGACTACGCGAGGGCGCTGGAGCTCGCCGGTGAGCTGTCCGCGGCGCCGGGCGCGGGCGGGAAGCCGATCCACGAATGGCTCGAGGTGCGCCCGTTCCTGACCGCTCCCCCGGCCGTCACGGACTGACGCATGGTGGACGAGGCCCTGCTGAGGGCCCTCACCCCCATCGTGATCGGGATCCTCTGCCGCCGCGGCGCCGACTTCGCGGCGGCGGAGGACGCCGTCCAGGACGCCCTGGTCGAGGCGGTCCGGGTGTGGCCGGACGACCCGCCGCGCGATCCCCAGGGCTGGCTCGTCACGGTGGGCTGGCGCAAGTTCCTCGACGCCGCCCGCGCGGACGCCGCACGACGGCACCGCGAGGAACGCGTCGAGTCCGAGCCCGCGCCCGGACCTGCCGAGACCGCGGACGACACGCTCCGGCTGTACTTCCTGTGCGCGCACCCGTCGCTGACTCCGGCCTCGGCCGTCGCGCTCACCCTGCGCGCGGTCGGCGGCCTGACCACGCGCCAGATCGCGCGCGCCTACCTCGTGCCGGAGGCGACCATGGCCCAGCGCATCAGCCGCGCCAAACGGACCCTCTCCGGCGAAGCCGGGCTCCCAAAGAGCCCGACACCGCGCCCATCAACACGGACCGGTGACGGGCTCCCCGGCGAAGCCGGGCTCCCAAAGAGCCCGACACCGCGCCCATCAACACGGACCGGTGACGTCGGCACGGTGTTGCGCGTGCTCTATCTGGTCTTCAACGAGGGCTACTCCGGCGACGTCGACCTGTCCGCCGAGGCGATCCGCCTCACCCGTCAGCTCGCCGCGATGACCGACCACCCGGAGGTCGCGGGCCTCCTCGCGCTCATGCTGCTGCACCACGCCCGCCGCCCCGCGCGGACCGCCCCCGACGGCAGGCTCGTGCCCCTCGCCGAGCAGGACCGCGGCCTCTGGGACACCCGCATGATCGCCGAGGGCATCGGCATCCTGCAGGCCGCCCTCGCCCGCGACCGGCTGGGCGAGTTCCAGGCCCAGGCCGCCATCGCCGCCCTCCACGCCGACGCGCAGCGGCCCGAGGAGACCGACTGGCCCCAGATCGTCGAGTGGTACGACGAACTCGTCGGCCTCACCGGGAGCCCGGTCGCGCGGCTCAACCGCGCCGTGGCGGTGGGCGAGGCCGACGGTCCCCAGGCCGGTCTGGCCGCTCTCGCGGACCTGGACCCATCCCTCCCCCGGCACACCGCGGCCTCCGCGTACCTCCATGAACGCGCCGGCGACCCGGCCACCGCCGCGCGCCTCTACGTCCTCGCCGCCCGAGCCGCCCCCAACCTCCCCGAACGCGACCACCTCACCCGTCAGGCCGCGCGCCTCAACACCGGCCGGCGCGGGTGAACGTCGAGGGGCGCGGATCACCGTGCCGACGTGGCGTGTCCCGGAAGCCCGTGGCCTGCTTCCGGGAACCGCTCTCGCGGGAGCGGGAGGGGCTCAGGGAGCGGCCGGGTCGTAGTCGGCGATCTTCGGGCGGCCGTCCTCCAGCCAGCGGCAGAGGCGCCAGTCGAGTTCCCAGAGGCGTTCGCGGTCGGTGCAGAAGAGCGCGTAGACCTCGGCGAACCACTCCTGGACGTTGGTTCCAGCGTAATGGGTCAGGCGAGGCAGGCCGATCCGGTCCGCGTAGGTCGCGAAACGGACGAGTGCCGCGGCGGTTCCGGACGACAGCAGGTCGTGCAGGAGCCGGTGCCGCCGGACGAAGACCTTGGTGTACTTCTCGAAGATCCGCTGGGGCGCGTCGAGGAGGGCGTCCGCGTCCTGGGCCGCCTTGAGCACCGCGGCGCACTTCGCCTCGTTCTGGTAGAAGCCGCCGTAGGCCTGCACCGCGGCGGCGTACCCGGTTCTGTCTCCCTCCTCGAGGGCGCGGTCGGCGGTCATGGCGGGGCCGTACGCCTGGGCGAACGGGCCGAGGAGCGCGTCCAAGGCGTTGTAGGCCTCGGCCCTCGCCGTGGTCTGCCGGACGTACGGCAGCACCGGGGCCAGGGCGTCCTGGTACCCGCGCAGACCCACGGTCAGGCGGGCGATCGAGGCCCGATTCTCGGCGTCGAAGCAGAGGGAGACCGCGTGCCCCGCCTCGTGCGCGACCGTGAACTCCCCGACGTGCGCGGGATCTCCAGGAGCCCCGGCGCAGGTCAGGTCGACGTCGGTGAAGACGGCGTTCGAGCAGTGGATGTGCGGGGGCGGCGGGAGGGCGGGGAACCCTGTGTCGATGTCGTGCTCGGTGACGTGCAGGCACGCCGCGTGCACCGAACCGGGCGCGGTGGAGGGCCGCTCGGCGTGCCGGACGAGCGCGACGCCGCGCAGCGCCGCCCGGTCCGCCACCGGCAGCCGGACCAGCGCGGACGCGACGAACCCGACGTGGTCCTCGGTCCACGGCAGGCCGCCCTTCTCGGGCATCCCGGAAAGGCCGAGCGCCGTGACGAGTCCCTGCTTCGCCGCCGCGACACCCGAGCCGGGCGTCACCCAGGCCGGTGGCCGGATCCCGGTCTCGCCCAGCCGGTCCGCCCGCATCAGCGGACGGTCGCCGGGCTCCACGGTGATCTCGTAGCGGACCCGGCCGCCCGGCACGATCACCTCGACCGGCCGGACGAGGTGCCGCCGCACGAGCTCCGCGCGGTCGTCCGCGGAGTTGATCGAGCCGGCGAACACGGTCATCGCGACGAGCACGCTGACCCGTTCGGAGGCGGGCAGGAAGGACGGGTCGCAGCCGAAGCCGAGCCGGTCCAGGGCGTCCAGGGCGGATCGCTCGCTCGGCAGCGGCGACGGCAGAGCGTAGGGCTTCTGCGTGTAGGTGTACAGCTCGAACGGAGTGCCTGACCGCCCGCCGAGCAGCCGGTGCACCGCGCGCCGCCGCAGCACCGTGACCGGCTCGTTCTGCCGCACGTCGGCGGAGGTGAGGACGCGGTGCCGCGCCTTGCCGCCCGGCCCGGACACCGGGACGACGCAGGCCCGGCGGATCCCGGCGAGGATCCGCCGCCGCGTGCCCGCGGGCGCCTTCCCCTCGATCGCGGGCCAATCGGCGACGACGGCCTTCAAGTAGGCGGCCAGCACCGACAGCCAGTCTCTCCCCACCCCGTCCGCGTCCGCCTGTGCCAGATCCACACCGGCGAGCGCGGCCGACGTGACCGGACAGCTCTCGACGAACGCGGCAAGGAACTCCGCGTACTTGTCCGGATCGGGCGCCTCCCGGTGCGCCTCCACCGCAGGTTTCAGGATCTGTGCCATCCGCAGCACCGCCGCCGTCCGCTCGACGGGCGGCGGAGTCCCCGCGACGAGCGGCGCCCGCAGCGCCTCCAGGGAGTTGAGCGCTTCGACAAGCGGCGAGGATGCGGCTCTCACAGAGATTCCTCCACACGTCCGGGGTACCGCCCGACGATAAGCCGCCCCGTCACCCCGGAACCAGAAATCCGTCCGGCCGCGCTGTCCGCGCCGTCCGCCCTCACCGGTCCGAAACACCTGGTCAGCGGGCATGACCGCCCTGACGGCCGCGGGTCAGGACCACCCCGCGCGCCTCGACCCGCTCGGACGGATCCGGCATGCTTCCCGGTGGCCGCCCGCGCCGCCGTTCAGTCGGGTCGGCCGCCGTGAGCAAGCCGGTCGCAGTCACTCGACTCGACCCGGCCGCGCTGGCGGTCCTACGACCGCGCGGCCGTCGCCGGCCCCGCCGCCTTCCTCCTTCCCCACCGCGCGCACCGCCTCCCGCTCCGGTCACCTGACCGCGCTGGAGTCCCTTCTCGTCCCGTCGATCGTGGCGCGGCGGTAGCGGCCGGGGGCGGTGGTGAAGGTGCGTTTGAAGGCGTTGGCGAAGGCGTATTCGGAGGTGTAGCCGACGTGTGCGGCGATGGCGGCGAGGGGGGCGTCGGACTCGCGGAGCAGCCGGGCGGCCGTGGTCAGGCGCCACCAGGTCAGGTAGGCCAAGGGCGGGCGGCCGGCCAGGGCGGTGAAGCGGCGGGCGAAGGCGGCGCGTGAAAGGCCTGCCCGGGTCGCCATCTCCGCGACGGTCCACGGGTGTGCCGGGTCGGCGTGGACGGCGTTGAGGGCGGCGCCGACCGCGGGGTCGGCCAGCGCGGCGGCCCAGCCGCTGGTCTCCCGGCAGACGGGCTGCTCTGCCAGCCAGGTGCGCAGGATGTAGACGAGCAGCGTGTCCAGCAGTGACGGCACGACCGCGTCGGAGCCCGGGCCGGGGTCGCGCAGTTCCGCGCCGAGCAGGTCGACCGCGGCGTGCAGGCAGGATCGGTGCCCCGGACGGGCCGGGAGCCGCACGATGCCGGGCAGGTCGTCCAGCAGGGGGTGGCCGCGGTCGGCGGCGAGCTCGTAGGAACCGCACAGCAGGACGGCGCTCGGCGACCGCGTCGCGGCCGGACGTTCCGGGACGCTCTCCCCTTCGCCGACGAGCGGGAGATCGGCGAACGCCGTGGGGGCGTCCGCCATGCCGTACTCGCCGCCGTGGGGCAGCAGCAGCGCGTCGCCGGGGCCCAGCGCAATCGGGTCGCCCTCCCGCGGGATCAGCCAGCACGATCCGGCCAGCACGATCTCGAATCCGGCGGTGCCCGGCCCGTGGCGGAACCGCTCGCCCCACGGCGCGTGCCTCTCCACCCGGGCCGAGGAGGGCGCGCCGGTGCGCATGACGGTGATGACATCGCTCAGCACGTCCACGCGGCGAGGCTAGCGGAAGACGATCGCTTATGAAATCAAGATTCCGTGGCATTGGTCGTCCCGTCTCTGGGCCCTACGGTCACAGGCACACCCGATGAAGGAGAGCCGAATGATCGTGATCACGCAGCGTTTCAGCTTCAAGGCGGACACCACCCCGGCGCGGAGGGAGGCGGTCCTCGCCGCGATGCGGCGGACCTCGGCCGTGGAGTCGACGTCCTTCGCGTTCGTCGGGCCGGAACTGGGCCTCCCGGCCGACGGCCTCACCCACGGATACTGCGTCGCGATCCCGGATCTCGCCGCGCTGGAGCGCTACATGCACGACCCGGTCCACCTGGCGGGCGACCCCGAGATCCTGCCGTACCTGGCCCGCCTCACCCACACCCGGTTCGCCGACGACGCCGACCCGGACCTCGACGACGAGATCGTCGCCCTGCACCGGAAGAAGCTGGCGATGTACCCGGAGTGGGAGGACCTCCTCAACGCGATCCCGAGCGGCGCCCCCGAACCGCACCGAACCTGACCCGGTGATTCCCCGACCGGGGCGATTGACTTTCTGAGGTCCGGGGTGGATATGGGACGTCCGAGGGGTACAGGTCGGGGGTAATGCCGACTTTTCGGTCCCTTCCTCCTCGGGGGTGGGGGCGGGTCGGCGTCGGGGGCGAACGTGGAGGCACGGGTCATGGACATGAAGCTCGAAGTCGTCGTCGTACCGGTCTCGGACGTGGGACGGGCCAAGGACTTCTACACGGGACTGGGGTGGCGCCTGGACGCCGATTTCGAGGCGGGGCCGGACTTCCGGGTCGTGCAGGTGACCCCGCCCGGGTCTCCGGCGTCGGTCATCTTCGGCACGTCGGTCACCGACCAGGCGCCGGGCTCGGCCCGGGGCCTGCAACTGATCGTCGACGACATCGCGGCGGCCCGCACCGAGCTGCGCGCGAAGGGCGCCGACCCGAGCGAGGTCTTCCACGACGCCGGAGGGGTCTTCCACCACGCGGGCACCGACGCCCGCGTCCCCGGACCCGCCCCGGACCGCGGCAGCTACGGCTCGTTCCTGTCCTTCGAGGACCCCGATGGCAACGGCTGGATCCTCCAGGAGGTCACCGCCCGGCGCCCCGGCCGGCTCGACCCCTCCGTCACCGCGTTCTCCTCCACGGACGACCTGGCGAGCGCGCTGCGCCGCGCCGCCGCCGCGCACGGCGAGCACGAGGCCCGCACGGGTGAGGAGGACGCGAACTGGCCGGACTGGTACGCCGCCTACATGGTGAGCGAACAGGCCGGCACCGAGCCCCCGAAGTGAGGGACGCGCGGGAGGCCGCCGCGCGGAGGGTCAGACGGCGCGGGTGACCAGATCGTGCAGCCGCGCCCGGACCAGGGCGACGGTGGGGCGGTGGTCGGCGTGGCGGCGGCGGCCCGTCTCGTCCGGGTAGCCGCTGTGGATGAAGCCGCTGACGGTCCAGACGATGATCCAGCTGAGGAAGTGGCGGTCCAGGGTGCCGGGGAGCCCCGGCCAGGGGCGTTCGGCCAGGTAGGTGAGCAAGGGCGGCGGGTAGTCCTGTTCGAGGGGAGGGAGGTCGGAGGCGTCCTTGAGCCCGCGCTGCCACCACATGGCGGCGAACTCCGGATGGTCGATCACGAAGTCGAAGAAGGCGTCGACGAGACCGTGCAGCCCCGCGATGCCGCCGTCGCCCTCCCGATAGGCCGCCTCCAGGCTTTCCGACTCCATCTCGTACAGGCCTCGCAGCACCGCAAGGTAAAGCTCGTCCTTCCCCGACTTCAACAGCACCGAATCCTCCGCGCCGGCGCCCGCCGCGCCCCGGACCATCTCCAGTGTCGTCGCGTCGTATCCCAACCGCCCGAACAACCTGGCCGCCATGGCCAGGACCCTTTCATCGACCTCGCCCATCGGCGTGACCAAAGCACCACCCCCGTGCGCTCCTTCCCTTATATGCGGCGCCGAGCCGCGCCTCCACCCTCCGATGGAAAAGACGCGGCGCAAAAAGCACAGGCCGGGCGGCCACGTCTACGCGCCCGGCCACGACAGGGTGCGGGACCTGCTGATCCCGTACCTCTCCTGCGGGTTCGGGCGGACTCACCTCTTCGGGCATGTCGCGGGGTGGAACCATCCGTTTACTTTGGGTGGCGAATGGAGGTGGTCCATGATCAGGATCATGATCGTCGGGGACTCGATCAGTCACGGGAGCAGTGGGGACTGGACCTGGCGCTATCGGCTGTGGAAGCACCTGAGGGTGCACGGGGTGGAGCTCGATCTGGTCGGGCCGCGGGACGATCTCGACGCCATCACGACGGCCGCGCCCGGTGACGGGGACGGCGCCTACGCCGACCCGGACTTCGACCCCGACCATGACGCGCAGTGGGGGCGGCCGTTCCTCGCCGAGAAGGACGAGATCGAGTCCAAGGTCCGGGTGCACCGGCCGGATCTGCTGCTGGTGCTGCTCGGCATCAACGACCTGTTCTGGCACGGGCTGCCGGCCGAGGAGAACGAGGCGAACGTCAGGTCCTTCGTCGCGGCGGCGCGGCGGGGCGCTCCCGGGCTGCGGCTGGTGCTCGGCACGGTGCTCGACACCCAAAGGGCCCGCGACGACGTGGTCTTCAACGCCCGCGTGTCGGAGTTCAACCGTCGGCTGGTCCTGCTCGCCGACGACCTGTCCACGCCCGGGTCGCCCGTGGCGATCGCGCCGACCGCCACCGAGTTCGTCGCCTCCGCGCACACCTGGGACGGCACCCACCCCAACCCGCGCGGCGAGCTGCGCATCGCCGCGGCCTTCGCCGACCTCCTCGCGCTCCGCTTCGCCCTCGGCGGCCCCTACCCGCGCCCCTTCCCGAACGTCCCCGACCTCCCGCCGGAGACCAAACGCGTCATGACCTGACCGACCGCGGGCGTCGTCCGGCGCGGGTCACTCCTGGCCGGTGCCGTCGCAGCGGCTGCACGTCCGCTTGTCGCCGGTCTGGATGATCAGGATCTCGCCGCTGCCGCCGCAGGTGCCGCAGGACCCCGCGTCGATCGGCTTGACGGCCGGGCCGCCGGTCTCGCGGCCGGTGCTGTGGCAGCGGGTGCACGCCTTGAGCTGGCCCGACTTGATGTTCTCGATGACGCCCAGGCCGTCGCACGTGCGGCAGGCGTTCATGAGGCTGCTGGTCAGCTTGGGCACCACCCGGGAGACCCGGGCCTCCCGCTGCGTGGCCTGGGCGAGGGACTCGCCGGTCAGCGTGTTGCGGACGCTGAAATGCGTCAGGTCGGATCCGTCGTGGGTGGGGACCTTGCGGAAGATCGCGTCGACGAACCTGACGGTTCGTTCGACGGTCTCGAACCGGTCGACCCCGTTGTACCCGGTGCTCCAGGCCCAGGAGACCTCCCAAGGGCCTTCACCGTCGATCTCGGGCGGCTGAGCAGTCACCACAATTCCCCCCTTCCCTACGCCACCTACGCAGCGCATCGTATGCAGGTTTCCCCGAATGCCACAGCCGAATGGTCGTCGGGTCACCTTCCGCCGGAACGAACCGCCGCTGCCTGGGCGGGCCGCCCCCGCCCCGGCGTTCGAGGCGGCGGCGGCCCCTGTGCGGCTCGGCCCGGTCGAAGCTCCTGCGAGGGGTGTTCAGCCGGCCGCGGCGTGCTCCTCTTCGAGGACGCGTTTGAGCACCTTGCCGGTCTCGGTGTACGGAAGGGCGTCACGGAACTCGACGTGGGCGGGCACCTTGAAGGGGGCGAGGGTCTCCCTGGCGAAGGCGCGGACCCCGTCGGCGGTGAGGGTACGGCCCTCCTCGAGAACGACGAAGGCCTTCACCTCCTGGCCGAGCACCTTGTCGGGGACGCCGATGACGGCGGCCTCCCGGATGTCCGGGTGCTCCACGAGGCGGTACTCGATCTCGATGGGGTAGATGTTCTCGCCGCCGCGCAGGATGAGGTCGCGGATGCGGCTCTCCAGGTACAGCAGGTCGCCGTCGAGCCTGCCGTAGTCGCCGGTGCGGTACCAGCGTTCGCCGTCCAGGACGTCCGCGGTCGCCTCCGGGTCGCGCCAGTATCCGAGGAAGACGCCCGGACCCTTGATGTGGATCTCCCCGACCTCGCCCTCCGGCAGCGGTGTGCCGTCCTCGGCGCGGATCTGCACCCGGACGGTCGGCACCGCCGCGCCCACCGAGCCCGGGTGCCGCTCCAGCATCAGCCCGGTGAGAAGGGTGCCGGAGCCGAGCGTCTCGGTCATGCCGTAGCCGTTGCCGAGCTGCACGCCCGGCATCGTCTCCTGGATGTGCCGCATCAGCTCCGGCGGGAAGACCGCTCCCCCGCTGCCCGCCATCGTGACCTGGCCGGTGCGGAAGGAGGCGAAGTCGGGGTGCGCGAGAATGCGCCAGTAGTGAGTGGGGACTCCGCTCCACTGGGTGACGCCGTGCTCGTGGGTGAGCCGCAGGGTCCGCTCGGCGTCCCAGCGGCCTGCGCCGGGGAAGACGAGCTTGAGTCCCGACGCCGGGGCGGACGTCAGCGTGATGCCGGCGCCCGAGACGTGGAACAGCGGGCTCACGACGAGCGACGCGCGCTGGACGTCCGGCGGGACCTGCCGGTACCGCGCTCCGTCGAGCAGCGCGGTGGCCGCGCCGCCGAGCGCGCCGTGCTGGCTGAAGAAGACGAAGTTGCGGTGCGAGATGGTCGCGCCCTTGGGCAGCCCGGTCGTGCCGCTGGTGAACATGATCGCGGCCGGGTCGTCCTCGGCGATGCCCGGCTCGGGCAGGGCGGCGCCGGAGGGGACCGCGAGCGCCTCCCCGTGGAGGTCCTTCAGGAGCAGCGCGGCCGTACCGGAGGCGCGCATCCAGGGCGTGGCCTCGGCGCGCAGGCCCGGCTCGCCGTGCCCGAGCAGGAGGACGGGTTCGGTGAGCGCGAGCCCGAAGTCCATCTCCCGCCCGGTCCACCAGCCGTTGAGCCCCACCAGGACGGCGCCGAGCGAGACCGTCGCCCAGTAGGCGAGGACGTGTTCCAGGGTGTTGGGCGCAGCGACCGCGACGCGGTCGCCCTTGCCGACGCCGTGGCCCGCGAGGACCCTTGCGTAGACCGCGACGAGTTCGTACGCCCGGCCGAAGGTGATCGGCTCCACCCCTTCGAACACCAGGTAGGGGAGGTCCGGTGTCGTGTCACGGGCGTGGGCGAGGAGGGCGGGCAGGTGCGGGGCGCGCCGGACGAAGACCTCGGTGGGGACGCCTAGGACGTCCTCGGTCGCGCGCTCGAAGGGGGCGCCCGGCCCGCACAGCGCGGCGCGGACCTGGTCGGGGAGCAGCCGGTCGCCCGGCCAGGTGAGGGTGGCGGGGGCCTCGGTGGCGCGGTCGTGGGGATGGTGCATGGTCACGCGATCCTCCGGGGTGGGGGAGAAGCCGGGCGAGCGCCCGGTGGAGGCGCACGGGGCGCCGGGCCCGGGACGGCAGGCGGCGTCCCGGGGAGAGGACGGCCTCAGCCGCGGGGCAGTCCGAGGATGCGTTCGGCGATGACGTTGAGCTGGATCTCCACGGTGCCGCCGCCGATGAGCTGCGGCGGGACGGACAGGTAGGCGTGCACGACGTCGTCGGCGGACCCGTCGCGCAAAGCGGCGTCACCGGCCCACTCCAGCGCCGTGTCGCCGATCCGCGCGGTCTGCCACCCGGCGGCGACCTTGATCAGGCTGGCCTCCGCGCCGGGCTTGAGCCCGGACACCCTGCGCAGGGTCGCGCGGAGGCCCATCGCCGCGATCGCCTGGGACGCCGCGGTGAGGCCGCCGAAGTCGCGCAGCACCGCGTCGTCGGCGGGCGCTCCGGCCGCGCGGGCCAGGGCCCGCAGGTCGAGCGAGGTCTCGCTCATCCCGCCCATGCTGACCCGTTCGTTGCCGAGGGTCGTGCGGGCGAGGGTCCAGCCCTGTCCCGGCGCGCCGACGAGCCGGTCGTCGGGCACGAACACGTCGTTCAGGAACACCTCGTTGAACAGGTGGCCGCCGTTGGCCTCCCGCAGCGGACGGATGTCGACGCCGTCGGCGCGCATGTCCACCAGGAAGTACGACAGGCCCTTGTGCTTGGGCGCGTCCGGGTCGGTGCGGGCGAGGCAGATCCCCCAGTCGGCCTCATGCGCGCTGGACGTCCAGACCTTCTGGCCGGCCAGCCGCCAGCCGCCGTCCACCTTGACCGCGCGGGTCGTCAGGGACGCCAGGTCGGAGCCCGCGCCGGGCTCGCTGAACAGCTGGCACCACACGAGTTCGCCGCGCAAGGTCGGCGGCACCAGGGTCTCGACCTGCTCGGTCGTGCCGTGCGCGATGACCGTCGGCAGCGCCCACTCGCCGATCACCATCGACGGCTGCGCCAGCCCCGCGGCCTCGTACTCCTGGGCGATGACGAGCTGCTCGACCGGGGTCGCGGCCCGTCCGTAGGGTGCCGGGAAGTGCGGCGCGACGAGTCCCGTCCGGGCGAGGAGGGCGCGGCCCTCGACCAGCGGGAGCCCCGCCGCCTCGCCGATCACCGCGGCGATCTCGGCACGGAACGCGGGGTCCTCCTCGGGCAGCTCCAGGGTGAAGTCGCGCTCGCCGACGAGCGCCGCCGCGCCGAGCCTGCGCTCCCAGACGGCGTTCGCGCCGATGAGCGCGGCGAGCGCGATACCGCGCCGCCAGGCGAAGTGCGCGTCGTGCTCCCAGGTGTAGCCGATGCCGCCGAGCAGCGTGATCGTCTCCAGGGCCAGCCGGCGCGCGGCGGGCACGCAGGTCACCGCCGCCCCCGCGGCGGCGAGGGCGAGCTGGCCGGCGGGGCCGCCGAGGGCGCGCGCCGCGTCCCAGGCCGATGCGGCGAGCATCTCCCGCTCGACGAACATGCGGGCGCACTTGTGCTTGATCGCCTGGAAGGACCCGACGGGGCGGCCGAACTGCTCGCGCGTCTTCACATAGGCGAGGCCGGTCTCCAGGCACCAGCGGACGTGCCCGACGGCGTCCGCGGCGCAGAGGGCCGCCACGACGTCGGCGGCACGGGCCTCGTCGAGGGCGACCACCTGGTCCCCGGAGACCCGGTACTCCTTGAGGGTGAGGCGGCCGACGTCGCGGGTCGGGTCCACCCCGGCGGCCGCCGCGATGTCGCCGGGCGCAAGCGCCGACGCGTCGACGAGGAACCACACGGCGCCCCGCTCGGCGCGGGCGCCGAGGAGGATCAGGTCGGCGTGCGCGGGCGAGAGCAGGTGGCCCGTCGTCCCGGTGACGGTGTAGCCGTCGGCGGTCTCGCGGGCGATGAGCGCGTCGGTAGCCGGCGAGAACGTCCCCCGGGCGCCGGCCGCGAACCGCTTCAGCGCGGCCTCCGGCGCGGGCCCGTCGACGGCCCAGGTCAGCACGGCGCTGGTGAGCACGGTGGCCAGGAACTGCCCGGGGTACAGGCCCCTGGCCATCTCCTCGACGACCACGGCGAGATCGACGCCCGTGCCGCCGCCTCCGTCGCACTCCTCCGGCAGGTGTACCGCGAGGAAGCCCTGTGCGGCGAGGGCGTCCCAGCTGCCGGGGAGTTCGCCCTCGGCGAGCCGGTCGAGCGCCGCGCGGGTGTCGGCGCGGGGGGCGTGGCGGGCGGCGAATCCGGCGACGGCCTCGGCCAGCCCGGTCTGCTCTTCGGTGAGTCCCAGGGTCATGTCCGCCCCTACTTGTCGAGTTTGAGGACGCGGCGGGCGTTCTCGTGCAGGAACTTGGGCCAGACGTGGTCGCGGAACGGCACGTGCGGCATCGCCTCGAAGATCCTCTCCAGCGAAAGGCCCATCGGGTAGTAGCCCGCGTAGATGATCTTGTCGGCGCCGCGGGTGTTCGCGAAGTCGATGATGTCCTTCGGGTAGTACTTCGGCGAGAACGCACTCGTGGAGTAGTGCAGGCCCGGCCACTTCAGCATCAGCTTCACCGCGAGGTCCGTCCACGGCTCGCACCCGTGCCGGGTCACCATCACCAGCTCGGGGAAGTCGAACATGACCTCGTCGATCAGCTCGACCCGCTGCGGATCCATCCGCAGCCGCGGGCCGGGGACACCCGCGCACACGAAGATCGGGATGTCCAGCTCCACGCACTTGGCATAGAACGGGTACATCTTCTTGTCGTTGATCGGGACCTGGGGGAAGGCCCCCGCCGGGAAGACGCCGACGGCCCGGGTGCCGAACTCCTCGTACTCGCGGACCATCTTGCGGATGCCGTCCATACCGGTGTTGGGATCGATGTTGCCCGAGGCGATGAACCGGTCCGGGTACCGCTTGAGGGCCGCCCGGGAGACCTCGTCGTCGACGCCGATCAGGCCCTGCGTGATGCCGTGCTCGTCCATCCCGCGCAGCGTGACGGCGATGGGGTCGTCGGTCGGCAGGTCCTTGGGGACCTCCTTGAACATGTACTCCGCCGGGAACTCCATCTCCTCCCTGGAGGCGAGGTCCTTCGTCTGCCTGCGGATGAAGTCGTAACGGGCCGAACCCGCCTCGGGGAAGGCGATCATCGTGTCGATGACGGGGGTGCCCTCGGGGAACGCCATGACGGCTCCTCTCAGCGATGTGAAACGAGATTTTGAAACGTTGTTCTAATCTTGTCAAGACCAAAGTCCCACCGGCAGAGGACCGAAGGCCCGCCGAACGCCCCGGAGCCCTGAAACGCCGTTGCTCTACACTGGCGCCGTGAGCCAAGACTTCTTCCGCGCGCCGGTGACGACGATGACCGCCAGCCAGCTCGAACGGCGCCGCAAGCTCACCGAGGCGGTCATCGAGATCGTGTCCGAGACCGGGCCGGAGAACCTCCAGATGCGGGAGGTCGCCGAACGCTCGGGCGTCGCCCTCGGCACCGCCTACCGGTACTTCGCCTCCAAGGAGCACCTTCTGGCCGCCGCCTGGGCGAACTGGCACCGGCAGCTGACCGAGCGCGTCATGGCCGAGACGGCCGCCCGCGGCGGGAAGAAGGCAGGGGACACCGTCTGCGAGAGGGTCCTCGGCTTCGTGCAGCGCGAGATGCGCGCCTTCCAGCGCAATCCGAACTTCGCGCGCCTCGCGGTGCTGGTCGAGGCGTCCAGCGACCCCTACGTGAGCGAGACCCTCGCCGAGCTCGGCGAGGAGAACCAGCGGGTCATGCGAGCCCTCATGGAGGGCGTGCCCGAGGAGATCGCGGCGCCCGCCCAGACCGCCATCGGCTCCACCCTCGGCATGGGCCTGATCTCCTGGACGACCGGCCGCGCCACCCTCACCGAGACCCAGCGCAACCTGACCGAGGTCACGCGCCTGGTCCTGCGCGACCTCTGACGCCGCCGGCGCGGCCGCGTCCAACGCGCTTTCCCGCCGCGCAGTGTGAACGCGGTTCTCGCCACATCTTTACAAAATGCACCCTGAGCTGCCCTCCTCGCCCTGGTGAGGCCTGCCCCGCGCCAGCTGGCGCTTGCCATAACAGAAATGGTGTTCTAATTTGTGCCCAGCTTCCGGTGACCGCCGCCGCGCTGTGGCGCGGCAGGTCCACCCCGTTCCCCGAGGAGGGCGACCCGATGGCGCACGAACTCCCGTTCAGGTTCTTCGACTGCGACAACCACTACTACGAGGCGACCGACGCCTTCACCCGGCACATCGAGCCGGAGTACCGCAAGCGGACGATGCAGTGGGTCGAGATGAACGGCAGGACCCGGCTCCTGGTGGCCGAGAAGGTCAACAAGTTCATCCCGAAGCCGACCTTCGACCCGGTCGCCGCGCCCGGAGTCATGGACGAGTACTTCCGCGGCCGCAACCCCAAGTCCGCCGACATCGGCGCGCTCATGGGCGAACTCGAGCCGATCCGGCCCGAGTACCGCGACCGCGACGCCCGCCTGGCCGTGATGGACCAGCAGGGCATGGACGCCTGCATCATGCTGCCCACGCTCGGCGTCGGGATGGAGGTCGCCCTCGCCCACGACATCCCGGCCCTCGCCGCGGCCTTCCGCGCGTTCAACCGGTGGCTCGACGAAGACTGGGGCTTCGCCTACCGGAACCGGATCTTCTCCGCCCCGTACATCACCCTCGCCGACCCTGCCAACGCCGTCCGCGAACTGGAGTGGGCCCTGGAGCGCGACGCCCGCTTCATCGTGATGATCCCCGGCCCCGTCCAGACCGAGGCCGGCATGAAGGCGCCCGCCGACCCGGTCTTCGACGCCTTCTGGCGGCTCGCCAACGACTCGGGCATCACCGTGCTCTACCACGGCGGCGAGACCCACTACACGAAGTTCCTCCAGGAGTGGGGCGAGTCGAGCTTCACCGAGGCGTTCCGCGCCAACGCCTTCCGCGGCCTCATCTCCACCGACCCCATGCAGGACACCATCGCCAGCCACCTCGCGCTCGGCCTCTTCGTCCGCTTCCCCAACCTGCGGGTCGCCACGATCGAGATCGGCTCCGCCTGGGTCTTCCACCTGTTCGAGAAGCTCTCGAAGTCCTACGGCCAGGTTCCCCACCTGTTCCCCGAGGACCCCCGCGAGACCTTCAAGCGGCACGTGTGGGTCTCCCCCTTCTACGAGGACGAACTGCGCAGCCTGCTTCAACTGGTCGGCGACGAGCGCATCCTCATGGGCTCGGACTGGCCGCACGTCGAGGGCCTGGCCGACCCCGCCTCCTACATCAAGGACCTGGAGAACTTCGACTACACGCCGGAGCAGAGCGAGAAGGTCATGCGCGCGAACGGCTGGGACCTGGCCACCCGCCGCCCCGTCTGACCCGGACCGAAGGGGGCGGACCGGGCCTCCGCCCCCTTCCCGCGCCGCCGTCCGGCGCGAGGAGACCAACGAAGGGAGCCGTCGTGCTGCTCAACAAGCTCACGGTCATCAACCAGCTCATGGCGGAAGGCGAGGAGGACGCCGCGGTCCTGCTCGCCAGGTCCGCGATCCCCGACACCATCGACACCCGGCGGGACCTGCCGACCCTGCGCGCCTTCGGCCTCGACGAGGACGACCTCCTCGCCATGCTCCCCGCCGTCACCGGCACCGCCGACCGCGCCGAACTCACCCCGGACGAGGCGGCGACCCTGGACCGCACCATCTCCGACCGCTGGGCCGACCTGGTCGCCACCTGGACCGGTGCGCGCTGACGCGGCGGCGCACCGCGGACACGAGGAATCAGGGGGAGAGATGAACGAAGAAGCGCCCGCGGAAGTGCTGCCCGGGATCTGGCACCTGCCCGTCGTGGTGGAGCGGAACGTGCCACCGACCGTCAACGTCTACGCGATCGAGTCGGGCGGGCGGCTCCTCTTGGTCGACGTCGGCTGGGACGAGACGAGCGGACGCTCCCTGGAGGCCGGGCTGCGCGGCATCGGGGCCGGACTCGACGACATCGAAGGCGTCGTCCTCACCCACGGGCACCCGGACCACGCGGGTCTCGCCTCCTGGGTGCAGGAGCGGACCGGGTGCTGGGTGGGCGTCCACCCGGCCGACCGACGGCGGTTCGGTCCGCCGCCGGACGCCCCGGGAATGGCGCGCCTCGGCGCCCCGCCCGGCGTGGACGAGGCCCTGGCGCGCAAGTTCGGGTCCGTCGAGGTCGGCGTGCCGCGGCTGACCCTCCTCGACGACGGGGCCGAGGTGCCGGTCCGCGGCGGCCGATCGCTCAAGACGGTCTGGACGCCGGGCCACAGCCCCGGGCACCTGTGCCTGCTCGACTCCTCCGGCGCGCTCTTCACCGGCGACCACGTCCTCCCGGGCATCAGACCGCGCCTGAACGAGGCGGGGACCGGCGCCGATCCCGTCGGGGCCTATTTCGAGAGCCTCCGCCGGACCCGGGGCCTGCGCGCCGCACTGATCCTCCCCGGCCACGGGAGCCCCACCGCCGACGCCGCCGCGCTGCACGACGACGTGCGGCGCCACTACGAGGCGCGCGGACGGCGGATCCTCGCCGCCGTCCCGCGGGGACCGGGCGGGATGACGGCCTGGGACGTGGCGGGCGTCCTGGCGGCGGACCGGGAAACGGCCCCCTCCCTCACCGCCCAGGCCCTCGCCGCGACCGAGGTCGTCAACTTCCTGCACCACCTGCGGCGGACCGGCGAGGTCCGGAGCGAGGGCGACCCCGCCCGCTGGTCCCGCGCCACGAGCCCTTCGCCGACGGATCAGCCCGTCGCCGGAGCGGCGGCGCCGGGGAAGCCGTAGGCGGCTTCGTCGTTCACGTCGGTCCGGGATCCGCTCGATGCTCCAGCCGTGGAGGCCGACCCCTGATGGACATCAGTGGCCATCCGTTCGGATCGGGGGGTCAGCGGTCGGTACTCCTGTCAGAGGCCACGGTCGTCACCCGGCCGTCCGGGGCGCAGGACGGTCTCACCCATGGGTCAGGCCCCGTGCGGTGACGCCCTGGGCGAGGAGGTGGCGCAGCTCCGGGCCGGCGACGATCGCGGACGCCTCGGGATCGGCGCGGGACCTGAGGCGGGTGAGCACCCAGTACTCCCCGGCCCGGGGGTCCACCGCGTCCGGCCGGTCCGCCGGGAGGTCACCGGCCTCTTGCGCGCGATAGGCGACGAAGAGGTCGGGCACCACCATCCCGGGCCCGTCCGGTGCGAACCACTCGGCGAGGAGCTCCGGGGCCGGACGGTTCAGTACCCTGGGCCACGACAGCGCGTACTCGACGCAGTCCCTGATGACGCCGTCCGGATCATCGTCGATCTCCGCCCTCCCGGGCCATCGCAGGTTCCTCATGCGCACCGATCCCACCACGCCCGCCGCCGCCGGGTCAGCGGATCGCGCCGACGGAGCCCGTTCCGGGCGGCGGGAATCGCATTCCCGGAAGATCGTGCCGCGCGGGACGGCAAGAATCCGCCTTCTGTTCCGACCACCTGTCCGAGGGGCGCCCGGCCTGGGCGTTCCGCTGGAGTATTCGAGGAGGACGCATGTCGCAGTTGCTGAGGGTGCAGTGCTTCACCGTGTCGCGGGACGGGTTCGGCTCAGGTGAAGGGCAGAGCCTTGAGCGGCCCTTCGGGCACGCGGATCCCGCCGCCCTCATGGCGTGGGCGGGCGCCACCGCGAGCTGGGTGAACCGCACCGACCCTGGCGGCACCCGCGGCCTGGACGACTACCTGACCCGCGACTACGCCCGGAACATCGGGGCCGAGATCATGGGGCGGAACAAGTTCGGCCCGCAGCGCGGCCCGTGGGCGGACCACGAGTGGCAGGGCTGGTGGGGCGATACCCCGCCGTTCCACACCCCGGTCTTCGTGCTCACCCACCACGAGCGGCCGTCCTTCACCCTGGCCGACACCACCTTCCACTTCCTCGACGCGAAGCCGGCCGAGGCGCTGGCGCGCGCGAAGGAGGCGGCCGACGGACGGGACGTGCGCCTCGGCGGCGGCGTCGCCACGGTCCGGGAGTTCCTGGAGGCCGACCTGGTCGACACGCTGCACATCGCCGTCGCGCCCGTCGACCTCGGCCGGGGTGAGCGGCTGTGGGCGAACCACACCGACCTGCTCGACCGCTTCCACCTGGACACGGTGCCGAGCCCCAGCGGCATGACCCATCTCCTGTTCTGGAGGCGATGACCGGCACGGGCCGTGGGGAACGCGTGCCCTGCCCGTCGGCCCGGCTCGGGCAGGGCACGCGTGCGGTCAGGTGAGTCGGTCTCGGAGGGCGCCCTCCGGGCCGAAGAGCTCTGCGCGCCAGCGGTCGAGGGTGTCGGTGGCGTCGAAGTCGTCGGGGTGGAAGCCGGGGCGCTGGTAGGCGCGGACGCGGGCGCGGACCTTCGGGTCCAGGAACGGGGAGCGGCGCAGGGCCCGCAGGCTCGCGAGGAGGCGGCGCGGGTTGTAGAAGGCCGGGTCCCTGAGCAGGGAGAGGAGGGTGAAGACGCCGGTCACGACGAACAGGCCGACGCTCGCCTCGATCATCGTGCGGCGCCGCATGCGCTCGGCGCCGCCGACCGCCCGGTAGACGTCGAAGGCGACGGCCTTGTGCTCGGCCTCCTCCAGCGCGTGCCAGAGCAGCACGTTGCGGACCTCGGTGTCGCCGAGCAGCGCCTGCGCCCGTGGATCGGTGAGCAGGCACTCGGCGAGCGCCGCGGTGTAGTGCTCCAGCGCGGCGGTGTGGCCGAGGGCGACGCGGGGCGGCATGAACCGGGTGCTCAGGCCCATGCTCCGCTTGACGAAGGCGTCCACCCAGTGGGTGGGGTAGCCCATCTCGCGGAGCGCGGCGTTGAGGCTCTCGTGCTCGCGACCGTGCACGACCTCCTGGCCGATGAACGCCTTCACCTGGCGCTTCAGCTCGGGGTCGGTGATCCGGCCGGAGTAGTGCCGGACGGAGCGGACGAAGAAGTCCTCGCCTTTCGGGAACGTCGCCGACAGGACCGCCACGACATGGCTCATGACGAGGTCGTCGTCCACGTAATGACGGCGCAGCGATCCCTTCGGGTGGGTGAAGCGGAGGCGGCGGACCTGCATGGTCCGCTCGGGGGCGGGCTGCGCGGGGACGGAAGGGGCGGTCATGCGTGCCTCGTCTCGTAGAGGTAGTCGTCCAGGGGGAAGGAGGCGGCGGCCTCGCGCGCTTGGGCGGAGCTGGTGGGGCGCAGGTAGGGGAGGTCGCCGTGGTGGTCGAAGTAGTAGCTGCGGGCCGTCGCGCAGCGTCCGTGGAAGACCGAGCCGCCGAGCCTGCCGCGCATCTCCCCGGTCCATCGCGCGGCGGCCTCCGGGCGGACCTCGACCGCGGTCGCGCCGCGTCGCCGCGCCTCGCCGAGCACCCGGACGACGTGTGCCGCGGTCGTCTCGACGAGCTGGTGCCAGGTCCCGCCGACCCAGCCGTACGGGCCGAACATCATGAAGTGGTTCGGCAGTCCGGGCTGGGTGACGCCCTCGTACGACGCCAGCCGTTCCGTCGCGTACCGCTCGGCGAGGTCGAACCCGTCCCGGCCGCGCACCGGGGTGCGGCGGAAGACCTCGGGGTCGGACGCGAGGCGGAACCCGGTCGCGAGGATCAGCACGTCGGCGGGGTGTTCGGTGCCGTCCTTCGTGCGGAGCCCCGTGGGCGTCACCCGCTCGATCGGGTCGGTGACGAGGGCGACGTCCGGGCGGTTGAAGGTGCGCAGGTAGGCGTTGGAGACCGACGGGCGCTTGCAGCCGAACCCGTAGTCCGGGACGAGCTTCGCGCGGGTCTCCGGGTCGCGGACCTGGGTGCGGTACCAGGTGTCGCGCAGCAGCCGCTCCAGCCGCGCGGTGACCGCGGGGCGGTGCCGGACCACGCTGTCGATCAGCAGGTACTCCACGCCCCGGGTCGCGGCCCGCCGCACCGCCTCCTGGAACCGCGGAGCCCGCGCGTACAGGCGGCGCAGCGCGGCGGGCACCGCGGCGTCGGGCTTCGGCGCGATCCAGATCGGGGTGCGCTGGTAGACGTCGAGGTGCGCGGTGCGCCGGGCGATCTCGGGGATGATCTGGACGGCGCTGGCCCCCGTGCCGACGATCGCGGCGCGCCGGCCGTCGAGCGGCACCGTGTGGTCCCAGGACGCGGAGCGCAGTACGTCGCCGCGGAAGTCCTCGATGCCCGGGATGTCCACCGGCTTGGGCTCGACGAACGCGCCGATGGCCGAGACGACGAAGCGCGCGGTGATCTCGCCGCCGGAGGTGGTCAGCCGCCACAGGTGCAGCTCCTCGTCCCAGTCGCGGCGGACGACCTCGGTGCCGAGCCTGAGGTGCGGGCGGAGCCGGAACCTGTCGGCGAGGCCCTCGACATAGGATCTGACCTCGTGTCCGGGCGCGAAGACGCGGCTCCAGCCCGGGTTGGGCGCGTAGGAGAACTGGTACGCCTGTGCCGGGACGTCGACGCCGATCCCGGGATAGGTGTTGTCGCGCCAGGTGCCGCCGATGGCGGCGGCCCGTTCCAGGATGACGAAGTCCTCGATCCCGGCCCGGCGCAGGGCGATGCCCATGCCGATGCCGCTGATCCCCGCGCCGATCACCACGACCTCGTGCTCCGGCATGACCGACCCCTTGTTGTTGGAGATTCGGTCTAATACTGAGCCGATGTAACAAGTATCGTCAAGATGTAAAGCCCGTTAAGCTGCTGACCATGGGCATCGTCAAGGGGCTGCTCCACCGGGTGCGCACCGCGCCGCCGCTGGTCGACGGCACCGCGCAGCGGGTCCTGGAGGCCGCCCTCCGCCAGGCCGAGGACTTCGGGGTCCGCCGCTTCACGGTCGACGACGTGGCCCGCCGCTGCGGCCTGTCCCGGGTGACGATCTACCGCTATTTCCCCAAGAAGGACGCCCTGCTCGACGCGCTCCTCATGAGCGAGATGCGGAGCTTCCTCACCAAGGCCGACGCGGTCGTCGCCGCCCAGGCCACGCCGGAGGCCCGGCTCGTCGAGGGGCTGCTGTTCTGCCTCGACTTCCTGCGCTCGCACCGCCTGCTGAACCGGCTGCTGCGCACCGAGCCGGAGTTCATCCTCCCCCACCTCACCACCCGCGCCGAGCCCGCCATCGCCGAGGCCCGCGCCTGGATCTCCGACCAGGTGCGCGCCGAGGTCGCCGCGGGCCGCCTCACCGTCCCCGACCGGGACATCGACACCTTCGCCGAACTCGTCGTCCGGCTCGTCATCTCCTTCACCCTCACCCCGGAGACCGCGATCCCCCTTGACGACCCCGCCGCCCGCCGCCGCCTGGTCGACCTCTACCTCGCCCCCTTCGTCCGCCACTACACCCCGCCACGGACCTGACCGATCCCGCCGCCGACGCGCGGCGGACGGGCGCGGCGGACGGGTCGCGCGTGGCTCCGGTGGCAGGGCTCGAACCTGCGCCTGACGGGTTAACAGCCCGTTGCCCTGCCGACTGGGCGACACCGGATGGCGAAGCGCGGGCCGGATTCGAACCGGCGGTCTCAGGCTTATGAGGCCTGCGGGGACGACCGAGCTCCCCTACCGCGCCATGGCGGGCCCATCGCACGGGAGCGGGAGAGCCTCATGCGATGGGTCCTGCGCCCGCGCCAGGATTCGAACCTGGAACCGTCCGCTTCGTAAGCGGGTGCTCTCTCCATTGAGCTACACAGGCCGGTGGAACCGAGGACGACGGCCGCCGAATATCTCACGGCACCGATCCTCAGCACGAATTCCTCCATTTCCGCGCCTTTCTTCGCGGCGGAGCATAGGTCCCTTCACTCCGGCCTTCGGGTGGGGTGATGCGCACGGGCGGCAGGAGTCGAACCTGCTACGCGCGGTTTTGGAGACCGCCGCTCTACCGTTGAGCTACGCCCATCTGTCGTGCTGAGTCCATGGTGCATCCCGAGGGCCGGGGAAGTCATCTGATTTTCCCACCTGCGCTTTCCCGGCTCGCCGAATGGCGCACCGGTCGTTCCGCGAAAGAGCGGAAATGGTTCTCCGACACGCCTCGGCCCGCCTCCGCGGCGGGCCGAGGCGGCGTCCGGGGGTGCCGGGTCACCCGGTAGGCCCGGACCGGAGACGTGCGATGGCCTCCGCGTACCGGGCGTCCTGGTATGCCTCGGGGTGGAGGGCGAGCGTGGGCTCGGTGAGGTCGGCCAGGGATCGCGGGGACAGCGAAAGGCCCAGGGCGGCGAGTTCGGCGCGGTAGTCCGCGTAGGTCCCGTCATCGCGGCCCGCCCAGTACGAGACGACGGCCTCGGTGAGGGTCGCTCCCGGCATGGGTTCGTAGGTGCCTTCGGTGTCCAGGAGGACGATGGGCGCCGGACGGTCCGCGGGCTCGGCCGGGTGGAACCAGTACCCGAGCAGGAAGTCCTGGGCCAGCTCCACGACGAAGCGAAGGTACTCCGCGGTCTCCGTCATCGCCGCGACGTTCGCCATCAGGTCCGGATTCGCCCGGTCGGCGGCGCTTAGGTAGGAATGGTCCATCAGGACGTGGGTCGTGCCCGGTTCGAGGATCCGCACGCCCAGCTGCTCGACGAGCCCCGGCCTGCCCTCCCAGGTCTCCGTCAGCACCGTCCGCAGGTCCTCCGGCACCGGCCTGCCGCCCAGCCGCACCCGCGCGAACTCCGCGAGCCGCCGCGCCACCCCGCCCGATTCCATGGATCTCCTCCCGTGTTCTCGACGACGGCGCCCAGGTTAGGGGCGGACCGATCCCGGTCCCCAGGGGCAGCGGTCCCACGATGTCCCGGGACCCTCCGTGCGCGGAGGGTCCCGGGCAGGCCCTTCGGCGTCGGGGATCAGGTGCGGGTGAGGAGGTCGTCGTAGGCGTCGGAGTGGTGGCGGCCCGCCATGAAGGTGAGGAACTCGCGGGTGAAGGCGCTGCGGGTGAGGGCGGCGGGGCCGGCGGAGGGGTCGTGGTCGAAGGTGGTGCGGAAGAGGACGCGGTACTCGTCGGGGGTGATGACCTGGTCGCCGTCGGCGTCCGCGGCGTCGAAGAGGACCTCGGCGATGTCGATGAGGGCGCGGCCGGGGAGGGTGGTGGCGGTGGCGTACTCGTGGGCGTCGATGCGGCCGTCGCCGTCGGCGTCCAGGGCGGTGCGCAGCTCGTCCCACCAGGCGGCGAAGGCGGTGAAGAGGCGGTCCTCGCCCTGGGCGTCCAGGTCGAGGCGGGAGGCGATCTCCCGGGCCATCGCGGCGAGGTCGGGCCAGTCGAGATGGCCGTCGCCGGTCTGGTCGAGGACCTCGGCGAAGAACCGCACCGCCGAACGGCGGGCCGAGCCGTCGCCGCCGGACCGCGCGGGCAGCGGGGCGACCAGGCGCACCAGGGCGCCGACCTTCCCCGCGTGGTCGCGCAGCGAGTCCACCACCGGCGAGACGGCGCCGGAGTCGAGGTTCAGGACGTCCATGAGCACCTCGGTCCTGGTCCAGGCCGACGGCAGCAACCGCGTCGCGAGCCCGGCCGTCAGATAGGCGCCGTGCATGAGCACGCCCGCGCCCGGGACCGCGGTGAGATACGCCTGCCGCCGGTAGGACTCCGGCAGGGACGCGACGGTGATCGCGGTCGCCACCGGACCGGCGAGCGCGCGGATCGCCGCCCACGCCGCGGGGTGCTCGCGCAGCAGCGGCGGCGCGGGCACCTCGGCGAACAGCCGGTACAGCACGGCGTGCACGGCCTCGGTGTTCTCCAGGCCCTCCTCGATCGTCCGGTCGTAGTAGGGCCAGAACTCCTCGAGGGTGGCGGGCAGGCTGCCGCCGTCCTCGTCGCCCATATGGCCGAGAAAGGCGCGGAACTCCGCGTAGAGCTGCTCCTGCTCCTCCCTGTCCAGGGGCTGCCCGCCCAGCCGGCACATGGTGACCGTCGACTCGAACAGCGACGCCACCACCCAGGCGCGCGCCTCCGGATCCATCGCGTCGTACGGGCGGCCATGGGAGTCGGTACCGGAGATCCGCCCGTGCAGCCGGTTCAGCCGGGCCGTCTCCTTGTCGCGCGTCCCCTCGTCGCCGCTGACGATCCGCTGAGTGCTGACGACGGTGTTGCGCAGCCGCCGCCACGGATGCGCCACGAACGTCGAGTGCTCGACCAGGGCCGCGCCGATCTGCGGGTGCGCCGCCTCGAGGATGCTGGCGCGCGTCGCGGCGAGCCCCCACCTCGCCTCGCCGCACAGCTTCTTGAGCAGGGAGGCGCCGTCGAGGAGCGCGTCGGTCTCGGTCATGT
Organism: Actinocorallia herbida; assembly: GCF_003751225.1. Classification (NCBI taxonomy): domain Bacteria; kingdom Bacillati; phylum Actinomycetota; class Actinomycetes; order Streptosporangiales; family Thermomonosporaceae; genus Actinocorallia; species Actinocorallia herbida. The sequence continues at coordinate 3,781,184 of NZ_RJKE01000001.1, read as the reverse complement.
CATGCCTTTCCCGTCGGAGTCGGTACACGAACGGAGCCGAAGCGGCGATCGCGCCCCTGGTAGGAGTCGAGGCAGTCCCGGAAGTCCGCGGCCCGGAAGTCGGGCCACAGGACCTGCGGGAACGTCCATTCGGCGTAGGCCACCTGCCAGAGCATGAAGTTGGAGATGCGGTGCTCCCCCGACGTGCGGATCACCAGGTCGACGTCGGGGGTGTCCGGATAGGGCAGGTGGTCGGCGAAGCTCGCCTCGGTGACCTGCTCGGCGGGCACCCGGCTGCGGATGAGGGACCGCGCGGCGCGCACGATGTCGCGCCGCCCGCCGTGGTCGAAGGCGACGGTCAGCGTCATCCGTGTGTTGTCGCGGGTCAGCGTGGTCAGGTCGGCGATGTCCCGGGCGAGGTCAGCGGGGATCCTGAGGTCGGCGTCGCCGAGGAAGCGGCAGCGGATCCCCCGCGCGTGCAGCGCCAGCGCGTGCTTGCGGATGGTCCGCCGGACCAGCCCCATCAGGAAGTCGACCTCGCCGTCGGGCCGCCGCCAGTTCTCGGTGGAGAACGCGAACACGCTCAGCCACGGGATGCCCGCCGCGTACGCCGCCTCGACGACGTCGATGATCGCCGTCTCCGCGGCCTTGTGCCCCGCCGTCCGCGGCAGCTCCCGGCGCGCCGCCCACCTCCCGTTCCCGTCCATCACGCACGCCACATGGCGCGGCAGTCCCGACACCGTGCACCAGCCTCCCCCCGGAACCCCGCGCGCCGAAGGCCCGAATCCGCTCACCCGGACGCCGCGGAACGGCCCTTCCGTCCCCCGCCCGTCCCGAGACGTGCTGACGCGCTCCGGAAAACATAACCCACCCAAAGTCACCATTCGTAGCCCTAAGTAACGCACCCCGCGCCAGACTTCTCTCACCACCCCGCCACCGCCACTCCGGCCCCCGGAACCCCACGCCCCGGCCCGGCCCGGCGGCGGGATCCCCGGTGACGGGCTCTCCGAGAGCCCGTCACCGGGTCCATGAGCACGACCCGGCGCGGAGTGCGCGATGTCCCGTGTGGAACCGGCCGGGACACGGCGTTCCGCCGCGGAGGCGCGCGCCGCCGCGGCCGACGCCGAACACAAGGCCGCCCGCGCACCCGTAGAGCCGCCCTGTGGGCCCGTGCCCTGGGCGTGCTCGCCCGGCGCGTCGCCGAGACCGGGCGGATCGCCTCCGACACCGTGGCCCACTGGACCGCGAACTCCCCCGACATTCCCCGGCGCGGCCGCACCCTCGACGTCGAGGACCGCATCCGCGCCGCCTACCGGCTCCTCGCCCCAGCGCCCCAGGGCTTCATCGACATCCGCGACCTGCGCGCCGCCCTCCCCGACCTCCCTCACGCCGCCGTCACCACCACCCTCACCGAGATGCACCGATCGCCCCGCCGCGCCGCTGGAGGAACGCACCTGGATCGTGAATTCCCATCTGCTGATTTTCCGGTCCGGAGTCTGGGTAGGCTCAGCCGTTTGTCGGAGATGGGAAGTTCTGGGTGAAACGTTTTGCGGGGCTGGTGGTCGCCGTCCTGGCGGTCGTGCCGTTGCTCTGGGCGCCTGCCTCGGCGGCCGGGGCGAGCAGGGTCGTGCTGATCGGGATTCCCTCCTTGCGGTGGGCCGACGTCCAGCCGGGGCGGGCGCCCCATCTCCGAAGGCTCGCGGCACGAAGCGCGGTCGGACTGCTGTCCGCCAAGAGCATCGGGCACAGCACCTGTCCGATGGACGGCTGGGCGACGGTCTCCTCGGGGAGCCGGGCCGCGACGAACCTGTGCGCCGGAGAGCCGAACGTCGAGTCCGACGGGCAGGGCGCCGTGGTCGAGGACATGCCCTCGATCGGCAGGTACGTCGACTCCCTCGGCTTCCCCTCCAGGATCGGCCTGCTCGGGGACGCCGTGCACCGGTCGGGCGGCTGCGTGTCCGCCGCGGGGCCCGGCGCCGCCCTCGGCGGGGCCGACGCCTCCGGGCGGATCGACCGCTACAGCGCCGACCCCGCCGCCGCGAACGTGACGGACTGCGCCGTCACCCTCGTCTCCTTCGATGATCTCGTGCACCGCGAGGGCGAGCGCCGACGCGACGCCACGCGCCGGGTGGACACCGCGATCGGCGCCCTTCTCGCCCGGATCCCCGAGGGGACGACCGTGGTGGTCGCCGGGATCTCCGATCACTGGGGCGTCCCCCGCCTGCGGGCCGTGCTGGCCTCCGGCACCGGATTCGACCGCCGGTCCCTGGGCTCGGCCTCCACCCGGCAGCCCGACGTCGTGATCCTCCCCGATCTCACCGCGACGGTGCTCGACGCGGCCGGGATCCAGGCCCCCGACACCCTCGTCGGCACCCCGGCGCGCGCCGGCGGCGGCCCGCATGAGCGGCTCGGCGACGAGATCCGCCGTCTCAACGTCCAGGCGGCCGAAGGCGAGGTGCTCAAGCGCGTCTCCTTCGGCTTCCACCTGGGCTGGGTCATCGCGCTCTACACCGTGTACGCGCTGGGCGTCGTCGCCCTGCGGCGGCGCGGGCGGTGGCTGCCCGCGATCAGGGCCGCCGCGCTCGCCGCCGCCGCGCTGCCCGTCTCGACCTACCTGGTCAACCTGCTGCCCTGGGCCGCCCCACCGTGGTCCGTCGACCCCGGCGCCGCGCTGGTCGGCGGGGTCCTGCTCTGCGACGCGCTGATCACCACGGCCGTCCTCGCGGCCACCCGGCGGCGTTCCGCGCTCGCGCCCGTCCTCGCGGTGGCCGGGCTGTCGGCCGCGGTGCCGGCGGCCGACCAGCTCTTCGGGATGAACCTCCAGGTCAACAGCCTGATGGGCTACTCGCATCTGGGCGGCTGGCGCTACTTCGGCATGGGCAACGTCGGATTCGCCGTCCTCACGACCGCGACGCTCCTGGCCGCGTCGGTCCTCGCCCAGCGGACCCACGACCGAGGACGGCCCGGGGCCGCCCTCGGCGTGATCGCAGGACTCGGCGCGTGCGCCGCGCTCCTCGACGGGCTTCCCCTGTGGGGCAGCGATTTCGGGGGAATGATCGCCTTCATCCCCGGCCTCGCCGTGACGCTCCTCGTCGCCTCGCGGCGGCGGATCTCGGCCGTCAAGCTCGCCGTGCTGGCCGCCGTCACCGCGGCCGTCGTGCTCGCCGTCGCCTACGCCGACAGCCTCCGCCCGGCCGCCGACCGCACCCACATCGGCCGGTTCGTCCACGACCTGCTGAACGGAGACGCCGGCCCGGTCGTCGCCCGAAAGCTCACCGTGATGACCCGCAGCTTCACCGACCTCAGGTTCGCCCCGCTGGCCCTCACGGCGGTCCTCTTCCTCGTCCTCCTCCTGCGCGGCCCGGCCAAGGACCTGCTCGCTCGCGCTCCCCTGTTCCAGGCGGGGCTGCTGGGCGCCGTCACCACCCTGGTCGTCGGCACGCTGGCCAATGACTCCGGCGTCTCCATCCTCACCCTCGGCCTCACCGTCCTCGTCCCCCTCACCCTCGCCGCCACCACCCGAAACCTGGCTTCGGAACCCGCCGCGCCTGCCCCGAAACCGCGCGGCCCCGTCCCTTGATCCCTCGTCCTCCCGGACCGCGAAGGCCGGACGTGCGCGGACCGCGCGCGTCAGGGGACGGCCGAGGTGAGGACCGGGACGGCGGTGGCCAGCAGGGCGGACAGGAGCCAGAGGGCGGGGGCCGCGGAGAGGGTCTGGTCTCGGCGGGCCTCGACGCGGCGGGCTTCGGCCTCACCGCGCGTCAGCCACCAGGGGTTCGCACGGTTCTCCAGCCACTGCTGGGTGACGCCGAGGGCCGCGCCGTAAACGAGATGGCCGACGAGCGCGGGAAAGGCGAGGGCCATGGCCGCGGCGTTCCAGCGCAGAGGCTGGTCGAGCAGGGCGGGCAGAAGGGTGAGCGCGCCAAGGAACCACCACAGGAGACCGTAAGACAGGCCCCAGCCCAGTCCGGAGGCCAGGTCGAAGGCTCTACGCCGGAAGAGCAGGGCGTAGGAGACGCCGATGAGCTGGGCCACCACCAGGTGGACCACGACGGCGAGGACGATGCCCTCCCCGCCGACCAGGCCCGCCACCTGGGAGAGCGAGCCGGTCTGCGCCCAGGCGAAGGCGAACACCGTGCCGCCGACGAGCCCGGCCACGATCCCCGAAAGGGTCGCCTGGAGGCCGCGGGCACCGGATCCCTCGTCGTGCAGGGCCCGGACGTCGTCCACGAGGAAGGCCCGGGAGAGCAGGCCGAGCCAGGAGAAGACCAGCGCGATGCCCGCGCCGAGCAGGACCTGGCCGGGCAGTTCGCCGACGGCGTCCACGACAGCGCCCGCCGACCAGTCGAGCCCTTCGCCGCGCAGCAGGGGCGGCAGGGTGAGGGCGGCGACCACCCACCAGACGAAGCCGTAGCCCACACCCCGCACGACGGCGGGTCCGGTACCCTCGCGGCGGCCGGAGAACAGCAGCGGGTACCCGAGCCCGGCGAGCGCCCCGACGAGCAGGAGGTTCGTCGCGGGGAGCAGCACCAGTGCCGCCGCCAGGCCCGCGACGAGGCCGCGTACCAGCGGGCCGGGGCGCAGGTGCGCGCGCGGGTCGGGACGGGCGAGCAGGCCGAACGCGAGGGCCGTGACCGCGCCGAACGCGAGATGCCCGAACAGGCTCGGCAGCAGCGACCGGGCGGCGGGCAGGGTCCAGGCGACCTCCCCGCCGGTGAGCAGCGGCAGGAGGGTCAGCGGCCCGAGGTACCACCAGAAGGCGCCGTAGGCGAGGCCCCAGAAGAACAGCTCGCTGCCGTCCACCCGGGCCGCGACGACCCCGAACCCGGCGCCGACCGCCGCGGCGATGGCCAGGTGCAGCACGAGGCCGACGGCGGGCTCGTCGGTCCGGACGAGGGAGGCGACCGTGGGCAGCGCGCCGTAGGAGGCCATGCACCCGCCGAAGACGAGACCGCCCACCACCCCTGCGCCAGCGCCGCGCGCCGCCTCACGCATCGCGGCCCGCCGTCAGGTCGCGGGGGAAGACCAGGTCGAGCGACCAGTCGAAGAGCACACGCACCCTTTTGTCCGCGCCGGGCAGTTTGGCCAGGTAGATGCCGCGCCAGAGGAACCAGGCGGCCAGGCCGGACAGGCGCAGCCCGCGGATCTCAGCGGCGGCGGTCCGGTGCCCGAGCAGGCACAGGATGCCGATGGCCCGGAACACGAACTGCTCCGGCTCGCGGCCTGCCAGGACGGCGCCGATGTTGTCCGCCGCCTTCCTGCCCTCGCGCAGGGCGTGCTGGGCCGTCGGCGGGTAGGGGGCGCCGGACGGATCGGGGATCCGCGCGCAGTCGCCCACGGCCCACACGTCCGCGGCCCCGTCGACCCTCAGCGCGGCGTCGGTCTTGAGCCGGTCACCCGACAGGAGCGGCCCCGGCTTGTTGCCCGCGGTCCACACCAGGGTCTGCGCGGGGATCTCGGTGCGGTCGGTGAGCCACACGGCGCTGTCCGCGGCCTCGGCGACCCGGACGCCGAGGCGGAAGCGGATGCCGCGGGCCTCCAGGCGCTCGCGCGCGTACGCGCCGAGCGAGGCGGGCATCTCGGGCAGGATGCCGTCGCCGGAGTGCACGAGCGTGAACGCAGGCTCGGCCGGGTCGATGCCGGGGTAGTGCCGCAGCACGCCGTGGACGAGGTCGAACAGCTCGGCGACGGTCTCCGCGCCGGCGAACCCGCCCCCCGCGACGACGAACGACAGCTGGCGGCGGCGCGCCCGCGGGTCGCTCTCCTGCTCGGCGAGGTCGAGCAGCGCGAGGACGTGGGCGCGCAGCCGGGCCGCGTCGCCGAGGGTCTTGAGGGTGAACGCGCGCTCCTCGACGCCCGGCAGGCCGAAGAACGCGGGGGCCACGCCCGTGGCGATCACGAGGTGGTCGTAGGAGAGCTCCTCGTCCCGATGGCCCCCGGTGCGCAGCACGACGATCTTGCGCCCGGCGTCGATCCGGACGACCTCGCCCCGCCGGAACCTCGTGTGCGGCGCGCACGCCCGCACCGGCGCCCCGATGTGCTGCGCCTCGAGCGCGCCGCCCGCGACCTCGGCGAGCATCGGCGTGAACAGCAGGAAGGGCGAGTCGCTGACCAGGGTGACGTCGACCGCGGCGCCCCGCCTGGCCAGCCGTTCGAAGCGCTGCGCCACCGCCACCCCGCCGAAGCCCCCGCCCACGATGACGACCCGTGCCGGACGCGCCGGTTCCCCGGGCCGTCCCTTGCGCACGGGAAGGACCCGGGTGATCGGTCCGGCGAGCAGCCCCGTCAGCCCTCCGGCGAGCACCCCCGCGATGAGCCGCGGATAGGGCCCGGCCACCCCTTCCAGGCTCCAGGACAGGCTCCCGCCCTGCGCCAGCCGCTCGAGGCTCATCGCCCCCGCGAACCACGCGAGCAACCCGAGCAGCACGCCCAGCGCGACCATGCCCTCCGGCCGGTGCCTCCCCGACCACCCGACCGCGCACCCCGTCAGCACCGCGATCACCGCGAACGCGGCGAGCTCCGCGACCGACACGCCTTCCTGTGCCGCCAGCGGCACGCACACCACCGCGCCGCCCAGCAGCCCGGCCAGTCCCCCGCCCACGACCCAGCGCATCCCGCCATCATCACCCACCGACCGTCACCGCCACCGGCGTAGGCCGGACCAGGCCAAACGTGAAACACACCCCGAACGGCGACGCCACGACGCACCGTACGGACCCACCACGTTGATCCGGGCGGCACAAGCAACCGATCAACGGTGCCACGGACGGCCCGAGGACGCGCGAGCGGCGACCGGGGAAGCACCGCGCGGGCCGGTCGGCCGAGCCACACCGCGATGCGCGGGCCTTGCGGACAGCCGGACGCGGGGCGGTGGCCGGGGAGTTCCGCGGACCCGGGCGGCGGTGCCGCGAGGTGCCATGCGGGAGTGGCGGGGGCCAAGGGTGCCTTGTGAATCTGAGCGGCGGGCCGGGAAGCACCACGGACCCGGCCGACGGTGCCGCGAGGGGCCGCGGCGGGAGTGGCGGGGCCAAAGGCCTTGGGGATCTGAGTAGGAGTACTCATGACGCGGGCCGGGGCGGGGGCGATGCTGGGGGGATGGACAGGGTGCGGGTCTCGAGTGGGCGGTTGACGTGGTTGCGGCGGGAGATCGCGGTGTGGGAGGCCGAGGGGGTGATCGGGCGGGAGGCGGCCGAGGCGATCGCGGCGCGGTACGAGGCGGGGCGGAGGCTCGCGCTGGAGCGGATCGCGCTGGTGCTCGGGGCGTCGTTCGTCGGGGTCGGGCTGCTCTGGGTGGTCGCGGCGAACTATGAGCGGATGCCGCCCTCGGTGCGGTTCGCCGGGATCGTCGCCGTCTGGCTGGGGGCGGTCGCGGCCGGTCAGGTGGTCGCCGCGCGGTCCGGCGGGTCCGTCGCGGCGGCGGTCAGGGTGATCGCGGTGTGCGCGGCGGGCGGGGTGGTCTTCCAGGCGGCGCAGAGCCTCCAGGTGCCCGCGGGGTCCTCCGGGCTGCTGGGCGCCTGGGCGGGCGGTGCCCTCGCCTACGCCTACGCGACCCGGGAGAGGGCGATCCTCGTCGTCGCGGCGGGCCTGACCGTCGGGTGGTACTGCTGGTGGGCCGCCGAGCGGGCCGCGAGCCACGGGACCGTCGCGATGGCGATGCTCGTGGCGGCCGCGCTGGTCACGGCCCTCGCCGTCCTGCACGAGCGGCCGCTTCCCGACCTCGCCCCGGTCTGGCGGCCCGTGGGGGTGCTCCTCGCGCTCGTGGGTCTGTTCATCGTCGCCTTCCCGGACCAGGACTTCCGGATCTCGGGGCCGCTCTGGGCGGGGGCGGGCGTCGCGGCGGTGCTGTGCGCGGCGGCGGTCTTGCGCGCGCCCTCCGCGTGGGCCGAGATCGCCGCGGTGCTCGCCGTGCTCGGCGCGGGCCTGGTGCTCGCCGTCTGGGATCCCGACGGGTCCGGGACGATCCGGGCGGTCGCGGGGATCGCCGTCTACGTGGTCGCGGCGGCCTGGTTCGCGCTGCTCGGCACGTCCAAAGGGCTGCCGGGCGTGACGCCGCTGGCGACCGCCGCGCTCGTCCTGTTCGTCACCACGCAGAGCTTCGCGATCTTCGCCCCGCTGTTCTCCGGCGCGGCGCTCTTCCTCGTGCTCGGCGCGGTCCTCCTCGGCACCGGCGTGGCCGCCCACAGGGCTCGCCGCCTCATCACGGAGGTCTCCCGATGAAGAAGTCCTCCCTCGCCGTCGCGGCGGCCGTCCTCGTCCAGGCCGCCCTGGCCGGCTGGGCCGTCCGGCCCCAACTGTGGGCGTTCGCGGCGGGCGCCCAGATCCGGCTCGCCGCCACCCCGGTCGACCCGATCGACCCGTTCCGCGGCGCCTACGTCGAGCTCGACTACCCCGGGCTTCCCGACGAGGCGGCCGGGTCGGGCACCTATCACGTCCCCCTCGTGCGCGAAGGGGCCCTGTGGAGGGGCGGCACGCCGACGCGTACCCGTCCGTCCGCCCCTTACCTGACCTGCGCCTCCCACGGCGGCACCCTCGACTGCGGTCTCCGCACCTTCTTCACCTCCCAGGACCGCGCCCGCGCGCTAGAGCAGTCCCTCGCCTCCGGCGGCCTCACCGCGGTCATCCGCGTCACCGATCACGGCGAGGCCGTCATCACCGGCCTCGAACCGCCCCCCTGACGGCCCGGAAATGTCAGTGCGGTTCCGTACCCTGACGGGAGACCCGGCCGAAGGGAGCGATGCCATGGAACCCGACTTCTTCGAACACGTCGGCGAGGTCGTGCGCGGCGCCGCGCCACGCGATCTGGGGCCGCTCCGCCTCGTCGTGCACCGCAACGGGGTCAAGGTGTGGTTCGGAGATCCCGCCCCCGCCAAGGAGCACTACGAAGCCCAGCTGATCAGGGCGGATCTCGTCGAGGACGCCCGCGAGCAGGCACTGGAGATCGGCTTCCACACCGAGCATCCCAAGCCGGCCGACAACGAGGCGGTGCTCCGGCGCCTGCTCGACCATGAGGACCGGTGGCGTCCGGCACTCGGCGCCGAACCCGTCGTCGGCCCCTTCCTCGGACCACCGGCCTGGCGTCGGATCTCCGAGCTGTGGCTCGACCCGGAACCCGACGCCGACCTCGCCTTCGAAGCCGGAATCCGCCTAACGGACTACCTCAAGAACCTCGAACCCCACAGAACCTGAGGGCCACCGCCAAGCCTCCCGCCGCACTGTCCTCCCCGACCGTCACGCGCCGCAGGCGGGCCGCCGCCGAGGCGCCCGCCGCCCTGCCCCACCGCAGGTGCGCCGCAGCCCCCGTCCGCAGGGGCGAACGGGGGCTGCGGGGTCAGGAGGCAGCGAGGGCCCGCCACTGGTGGGCTTCGCCGGGGATCTCCGAGAAGGTGGCATAAGAGAGGACACCGGACAGGCTTGCCGCGCCCAGGTAGGCGGGGACGTTGCCGGGTCCGTCGAGGTTGACGAGCAGGAGCCGGTTGAAGTCGGGGGACCACTCGGTGCGCCACGACCAGAACCTGCAACTGGTGACCGTGGGGACTTGCGCGGTGGCGTCCGCGCGGCGCAGGCATCGGTCGGGGCCGTCGGGGTTGAACGCGGAGATGTTGAGCACCGACGTGCAGGGGGTTCCCGTCGCGGCGTTGCACTCGATCTCCCAGATCTGAGAGATGCTCCCGTCGCAGGCGGCGATCGCGGCCTTGCCGAAGAAGGCGCTCTTGGTCAGGCACCTGCCCGCCGCGTCCTGGAACCGGTAGTGGACGAGGCGCCGCACCGTGTCGGACTCCGCGGCGACGGCGCTCGGCGCGCCTCCCGTGAGCACCGCCGACACCGGCAGCGCCACGGCGAGGAACGCCGCCGCCCTTCGCCCCCCGCTCGATCCGCGCTCGATCGACATCGGCACCCCTCGCCTCCGCACATGTCCGCTCCGCTGCGCCGACCCTAGGCACGCCGCGCTGGGCGGGCCCGGGGCCCACGTCCCTTTTCGGGTCCCGGGTTCCACCGGGACATCAGGCATGCGGGAGGTGGGCTGCGGGCTTGAGTGATCCGGGTCGTGTTCGGTGCGCCGACGGGCGGCGCGGACCAGGTGCTTCGGGGGGAGGATTCGGTGTGCGGGGGCCACGGGGGCCGCGGGGTCGTCATAATGGGCGGGTGCGACCGGACTGGGGTTTGCGCCTGCTGCGCGCGACGGGGTTCGGTTCGGTGTGCACGGTGATCTCGGCCGGGGCGCACTGGTACGGCGGCGGGGCGTTGATCGGGCCGGGGGCGTTCGCGCCGGCGGTGCTCGCGCTGACGGCCGGGGCGTTCCTGCTCGTCGGGCGGGAGCGCGGGATGGGCGTGATCCTTCCGGCGACCTTCGCGGCCCAGTACGGGCTGCACACGCTGTTCGGCGAGCTGTATCCCCCGGCGGCGGTCGAGGCCCTCGACGGGTCGGGCCTGGTCACGATGGACCACACGCACGGCTCGATGCTGCTCAGCCACGTGATCGTGGCGCTCCTGTCCGCGGCCTGGCTGCGCCGGGGCGAGGAGCTCTTCTGCTCCCTCGTCCGGCGCCTCGGGGCCCGGATCCTCCGGCTGCCCAGGCCCGTGCTCCCGGCGACCCCGTTCGGCAAGGCGCCGGTGCCGGCTCCGGTGATGGTGCGCGTCTCCGTGGCGGTCGTCACCGAGGTCTCCCGGCGCGGGCCGCCCGCGGCGTTCTCTCTCTGACCTTTCCCCTTTTGTCAGGCCTTCGGCGCGCATGCCGGAGGCCCATGGCCGTGTGGCCGGGTGCCCGCGCGCCATGAGAGACCGCCATGGAGACCTTCGTTGTCCGTGCACTCCCCCACGCCCGTCCAGCCTGCGGCTGAGCGGTCCACCAGGCCCGCCTCCGTCGGCGGGCTCCAGGCGCTCGCGTTGCGCCTGCACTTCTACGCGGGCGTGCTCATCGCGCCCTTCCTGCTCGTCGCCGCCGTCACCGGGTTGCTCTACGCGTGCTCCTGGCAGGCCGAGAAGATCATCTACGCCGACCGGCTGGCCGTCCCCGTCTCCGGGGACCGCCTGCCCGTCCAGCGGCAGGTCGACGCCGCCCGGGCCGCCAAGCCCACCGCGACGGTCCTGGCCGTCCGGCCGTCGGTGGAGGACGGGGCCACCACCCGTGTCCTCATGGACGCCCCCGGCCTCGGCGAGTCGGAACGGCTCGCCGTCTACGTCGACCCGTACAAGGGCGAGGTGAAAGGCGAACTCGTCGTCTACGGCGGGTCCGAGGCCACCCCGTTCCGGGCCTGGATCTCCCAGCTGCACCGCCACCTGCACCTGGGCGAGCCCGGCCGCTACTACAGCGAGACCGCCGCGTCCTGGCTGTGGGTCGTCGTCCTCGCGGGCCTCGTCCTGTGGATCTCCCGCACACGCAGGCGCCGCCGCGACCTCGCCGTCCCGGATCTGAAGGCGAAGGGCCGCAAGCGCACCCTGTCCCTGCACGGCACCGTCGGCATCTGGGCGGCGGTCGGGTTCCTGTTCCTGTCCGCGACCGGGCTCACCTGGTCGGCCAACGCCGGAAAGCGCGTCGACGTCCTGCAGACCAAGCTCAACGGCGTCACCCCGACCCTCTCCGGCACCACCACGGCCCACCACGGCTCCGCCGCCGGCGACGGCCACGACCACGCCTCCTCGGTCGACCTCGACGCGATCCTCGCGTCCGCCGATCTGGACGGCCGGGTAGAGGCCGTCTACCCCGCGAAGGCCGACGACGCGTTCGTGGTCAAGCAGACCGACCGCGCATGGCCGATCCGGCAGGATTCCAAGGCCCTCGACCCCACGACCGGCGAAGTCCTGGACACCCTCCGCTTCGCGGACCATCCACCGCTCGCCAAGCTCACCGCGATCGGTATCTCCGCCCACATGGGCGCCCTGTTCGGCCTCGCCAACCAGATCCTGCTGGCCCTGCTGGCGCTCTCGCTGATCGTCCTGATCGTCCTGGGCTACCGGATGTGGTGGCGGCGCGGCAGGCACGGCTTCGGCCGCCCGATCCCGCGCGGCGCCTGGCGCGGCGCGCCCCGTCGGCTGCTCGCGCTCCTGGCGGCGGGCGCCCTCTTCGCCGCCTGGCTCATCCCCCTGTTCGGCTGCACCCTCTTCGCCTTCCTCCTCATCGACGCCGTCGTCGGCGCGATCAAGAAGCGCGGAGCCCGGGTGGACGGCTGAGGCGGCCGCCTCTGCGGCGACCTTCACGAGGTCGCCGCCGAGGCCCTCTGGCCTTCCTCACTTCTCCCCCAAGGAATCTCCTCATGGACAAGCGTCTGATCGTCCCCACCCTCAGCCTCCTCGCCCTGCCGATCGCGGCCTGCGGTGCCGAGGGCACCACCACCGAGGCGGCCGCCTCCGCTCCGTCGGCCACCGCCTCGGCGCAGGCGCCCGCGGCCGCCCTCACCGTCACCGACCCATGGGTCAAGATCGTCGACAAGGGCATGACCGCGGCCTTCGGCACGCTGAAGAACACCACCGGCGCCGACGTCACCGTCGCCTCCGCCGCCACCCCGGCCTCGGCCGTGGTCGAGCTCCACGAGGTCGTCGGCGACGGCGGCGAGATGCAGATGCAGCCGAAGGAGGGCGGCTTCGTCGTCCCGGCCGGCGGCAGCCTGGAGCTCGAGCCGGGCGGCCTCCACCTCATGCTCATGGACGTGCAGGAGCCGCTCAAGGCCGGTGCGGAGGTCGCGTTCACCCTCACCCTGTCCGACGGGTCGAAGATCGAGTTCACCGCGCTCGCCAAGGAGTTCAAGGGCGGCAACGAGAACTACACGGGCGGCGGCCACTGATGGACCGGCAGACCCTGACCCGGCGCGGCCTGTTCGTCGGTGGGGCGGTGGCGGCGGGCTCCCTCGCCGCCGCCGGCGGCCACCTCGCGGGCCGCGGCGGAGGCCCGGAAACCCCGGCCCCGAACGGCCTCCCGGAGCGCGAGCCGTTCCATGGCGTGCACCAAGCGGGTGTCTCCACCTACCCGCAGGCGCACGCGGTGTTCCTCGGCCTCGAGCTGAGGCCGGGCACCGACCGCGAGGCCCTCGGCCGGCTGATGCGGCTGCTCACCGACGACGCCCGCCGCCTCACCGAGGGCCGGGCGGGCCTGGCCGACGCGCAGCCGGAACTCGCGGCGATCCCGGCCCGCCTGACCGTGACGTTCGGGTTCGGCCCCGGCCTGTTCACCGCCGCGAAGCTCGAGCACGAACGGCCGCTCACCGCGCTGCCCGCCTTCAGGACCGACCGGCTCGAAGACCGGTGGACCGGTGGCGACCTGCTCGTCCAGCTTCGCTGCGAGGACTCCGTCACCCTCACCCACGCGCTCCGCCTCATCGCCAAGGACGCCCGCGCGTTCGCGACGGTGAAGTGGACCCAGCGGGGCTTCCGGAGGCCGGAATCGTCCCAGGAGGTCGGGCAGACCCAGCGCAACCTCATGGGCCAGCTCGACGGCACGGTCCAGCCCACCGACCTCGACCGGGCCGTCTGGATCTCCAGCGGCCCGGAATGGCTGCGCGGCGGCACCCTCGTGGCACTCCGGCGAATCCAGATGAACCTCGAGAAATGGGATGAGGCCGACGAGGCGGCCAAGGAGTTCGCGATCGGCAGGAAGATCACCGACGGTGCCCCTCTGACGGGGCGGAAGGAGCACGACGAGCCCGACTTCCAGGCCGCGGACCGCTTCGGCCTCCCCGTCATCGACGCCGCCGCGCACATCCGCCTGGCCCGCGTCGACGACCCCGCCCAGCGAATGCTGCGGCACGGCTACAACTACGACGACGGCCTGTCCGACGACGGCGTGGTCGAGTCGGGCCTGCTGTTCGCCGCCTATCAGGCCGACCTCGCCCGGCAGTTCATCCCCGTCCAGCGGCGCCTCGCCGAGGCCGACCTCCTCAACCTCTGGACGACGACGATCGGCTCCGCCGTCTTCGCCCTGCCCCCGGGTTGCGGCCCCGACGGCTGGATGGGCGAGACCCTCCTCGCCTGACCGACCGGGAACACAGCGAGCGCCCTGCCCCGGCAGGGTGCTCGCTGTGTTCGTCCCGACGGCGCCGGGACGGGCGCCGCGACGCCGGGCGGCCAGCTCGTCTCAAGGCCGACGGGATCCGGCCACCGCTCCCGGCACCCGGTCTGCGGGCGCGGGTACCGGCCGGGACCGGACCTGGGTCACTGGTAGGAGGGATCCTGCCAGGGGCCGATGCTGCGGGAGCGGACCGGCTCGACGTACCGGGGACCGACGCTCTGCGGGAATCCGTCGCCCCAGTTCGTCGGGTCGCCGGTCATGACGACGCGGGCATCGTCGGTGTACCAGTCGACGAGGTCGGCGTCGGAGCGGACGATCCAGGTGCAGCCGAGCTCGGCGTCGGCGGTGAAGTCGCCGTGCCGGATGAGGGCGGGCCGCCAGAAGTAGGTGCCGGGCCACATCCTGCCGTAGTTGTAGTCGAAGCCGCCGTCGAGGCAGTAGGCCTCCTCACTGCACGGGTGGTGGGCGAGCGGCTCCTCACGCCAGCCGGGCTTGGCCTTGATGAGCCGTGTGTAGAAACCGGTCTTCTCGTCCCGGTGCAGCAGCTTGATGTAGAGGCCGGGCACGGGGGTGCCGCCGAGGTCGAACCGCATGGGGCTGCCGTCCGCGACATCGATCCACGGCATCGCCGCGGTGTCGAGGACGACGAGGGCCTGGTCGTCGCGGACTCCCGGCAGGCTTTCCGCGGCGAGGTCGAAGTGCCAGTCGCCGTACTCGCGGAACAGGAGGATCTCGGTCCCTTCGGCGGCGGACACGGGAGGCGTCCAGACGCCCGCGGGAGCGGTCCAGTATCCGCCGGCGCCCAGGACGGTGCCGCCGACGGTGACGCTGCCGGACAGCACGTACCACTCGGTGTCGGCCCTGTGGACGCCCGCGGGCCGCGACCAGTCGGAGGCGAACCGGACCTTGAGGGAGGCCGACCCGTCCTCTTCGTCGTAGCTGAGGTTGCGCTGCTCGGCGGCACCGGTGGCGTGCTGGAACTCCGCAAGGTGCCAGATGAGGTCGCGTTCGTCGACGAGTTCCACGTGCGGGCGCATGGGCCCTCCTTCACGTCCAGGGGTTTGCGGTGCAGAACGTACCGTTAATTGAATTCCGGGACAAGTTGTAGTGTTAACCCTCGTGACCAGACCAGGACGCCCCACGGGACCCACCGGGGACACCACGGCCGTCGTCCTCACCGCCGCCCTCGAGCTGCTGCTGAGCGAGGGCGCCGCCGCGCTGACCCCGCAGCGACTGCACACCGTCACCGGCGTTTCCCGCTCGACGGTCTACCGGCATTGGCCGTCGCCGCGGTCCGTGCTGGAGGCGCTCGTCGCCGTCGCCCCGCTCACCCCGCGCGAGCCGGCCGGGGACCTCGGCACCGACCTGCACGCCGAGGTCGACCGGCTCTGCGACAGGCTTCGCGACAGACCCGTCGGCGGGATGCTCCAGGCGCTCGTCGCCGCGGTCGCGCTCGATCCGTCGGTGGCCGACCTGCGCCGCCGCTACATCACCGACCTCTTGGCGCCCTTCCACGCCGCGCTCGGCGACGCTGCGGTGCCGGAGGACGAGGCCGAGGACGTCGTCACCTCGGTCATCTCGCCGCTGCTGGTCGACGCGCTGCTCCTGGGCCGCGCGCCGGGGCGCACGAGAGCGCACCGGACGATCGACGAGTTCCTCGAGGGACGCGCGCGCCGGTGACGGACCCCGCGAGGTCAGCGGCGGCGGGGCGGGGTGAAGAGGTGGAGGTCGAGGATGGGAGGCATGGGGGCCACGCCGGGGCCTCCGGCGCGCAGCCAGGCGGCGACGTCCTCGGTGGCGGCCGCGCCGTTGACGAACTCCAGCCAGATGTTGCGGGCTCCGGCGGCGCGGCCTTCGGCGGAGGGCTGGACGACGATGACGTTCGCGCGTTCGCAGACGTCGAGGCAGTCCGACACGCGGACCTCGGCCTCGGCGCGCAGCCGGGCGAGCTGCGCGTCGTGGTCGACACCGGCGATCTTCGGGCTGCCGCAGCAGCAGTCACGGCACACCGTGACCCTGCACGGCAGGCTCCGGGCACATTCCACGGGCACGAGGCCGACTCCCCTCCGGGGAGATCCGCCCCAGACGTCGCGAGGAGGCGAGACGGGTGAGTCTCCTGGCTTCCGGCTCGCCGCCGTCCCCGTCCTCTCGGACGGCGGGCAGGCGCGCCGTTCACAGTGGCGGGACCGCGCCGGATTCACACCGGCTTCCTCAGTCCCCGCTCGCCAATAACGCCCACATCATGACATATCCCGGCCGGAGGCCTCCGTCGTCAACGCCGTCGGGCCCTCGCCCCGCCCGGTCCCGACCGGCCGACGAGCCCTGCTTCCCCACGGCTCAGGATCCTCGACCTCAGAGGCAGGACCTCTCATGGCGAAGGTCGCCACGACGGCGTCACCGCGACACCGCGACACCGCGACACCGGCCGAGGGCACCGTCACGATCGGCGCGGGCGACTCGCGCCCGGTCGCGGTCCTGCTCCAGAACCGGACCGCGCACGCCGACGAGCGGGCGCGCGTCTCGGTGATGGGCGACAACGGCGCGAGCGGCGCGGCCGGCGTCGCGCCGCGGCCCGCCCCTCCTGGCCGCACCGCCACCGAAGGCCCGGCCGCGAGTCCCCGCCCGAGCCTTTCCGCGGCGGCGCGGGCGCCGCTCGGGCCAGAGAGTGTCCGGTGGATCTCGGTCGATCCAGAGGAGTGCGCCGACCAGGGTGATCCCGGCTTGGCAGTGGTGGGCGGGTTTGCCGTGGCGGGTGGCGATGGCGCGCCATTGCTTGAGCCGTTCGATGCAGCGACCCCGCCACGGAAGCCCGACGCCGGTTTCCACAAGATCCCGTTCAACACCGTCCGGCGATCCGGCCGCCGGCCACCACGAGCCGCCTGGACGGGAAGAAGAGGCTCCACCCTCGCCCAGGCGGCATCGGTCAGCTCATGACGAGCCGAACACCAAGATTCACAGGACGTGGCCTAGCATTGCAACGACAGGTGGTGATCAATATGTGCCTCCGTGTATTTATTGATCCGTGGTCGTTGTTGATGTTGATGCTTGGTCTCGGCAGTTTTCGGACTTTCTGGCGGTGTTCGCGCATCGGTTTCCGCGGGTGGAGTCGCGCGGCAGATGGCCTTCTACCAGTACTGGAAGCACATCGGGCGCCGACCGGTCGGTAGTCTCCGCGTGCGGTGGGGCGTTCCGGAGGGGGAGGCGTGGTGGGCGGGCTGGCGGTGCCGCGGATCCGGTTCGGGGAGCGGGTGCTGCGGGAGTGGGCGTACGGGGACGCCGAGGTGCTTCGGGAGGCGGCGGAGGATCCGTACATTCCGGTCATCACCACGGTGCCGCGGGAGTGGAGCGAGGAGGCGGGGCGGGCGTTCGTCGAGCGGCAGTTCCGACGGGCGGAGGACGGGACGGGCTATCCGTTCGCGATCGTCGATGAGCGGGGCCGGACGGTCGGGCACGTCGGGGTGTGGATCCGCGACCTGGACCTCGGGCGGGTGTCGATCGGGTACTGGGTCGTGGCGTCGGCGCGCGGGTCGGGCATCGCGGCCGCGGCCGTCGGGACGCTGGCGGAATGGGCGGGGGCGCACCTGGGCGCCGCCCGCGTCGAGCTGCACATCGAGCCGTGGAACGCCGGATCGGTCAGGACGGCGGAGAAAGCGGGCTTCACCTGCGAAGGGCTGCTGCGGTCCTGGGGCGAGGTCGGCGGCGAGCGGCGGGACATGCTGATGTTCGCCAGGATCGTGGGAAGCGCGGCGCGACCGGCCGCGTCCTGAGAACGGGACGGCCCCCGCGAAGAAATTCTCGCGGGGGCCGTAACGATCGCTAGTGGAACGCCACTTCCTTGGTGAGGGCCTTGTCGACGGGCTTGATGAGGAAGGAGAGCGCTATGGCGAGGAGGCCGAGGACCGCGCCGCAGAGGAAGGCGTCCTGGATTCCCGTGGACTGTGCGGCGAGGGGGGCAGTACCGGATTCGGCGGATGAGGTGGAGCTCATCGTCATGATGGTGATGAAGAGGGCGGTTCCCGCGGCGCCGGCGAGCTGCTGGAGCGTGTTCATGATCGCGCTGCCGTGGGAGTACAGGTCCGCGTCGAGGGAGCCGAGCGCTGAGGTCATCAGCGGAGTCATCGCGAAGCCCAGCCCGAGGCTGGTGAGGACATGAGCGGTGATCGCGAATCCGATGGGCGTGGACGCGTCGAGCATGCTCATCATCACCAGCGAGACGGCGAGCGCCAGGGTGCCGGGGATGACCAGCGGGCGCGGGCCGAAGCGGTCGGCGAGCCGACCGACGAAGGGCGAGACGAGCCCCATCATGAGGCCGCCGGGCAGCAGCATCAGGCCGGTCTCCAAGGTCGTCAGACCGCGGATCGTCTGGAGGTAGATCGGCAGCAGGATCAGCGCGCCGAACAGCGCGCCCATCGCGACGAGCAGCAGGAGTACACCGATGACGAACGAGCGGTTCCGCAGCGGGCGGAGATCGAGCAGGGCGGCGTCCTCCCGCTGGAGCCTCAGCTGGCGCGCCACGAACAGCGCGAGCGCGACGGCCCCGGCGGCGAGCGGGAACACCGGGGCGACCGGGGCGTGGCCGCCCGCGGACTCGCCGATGGCGCTGAGCCCATAGATCAGGCCACCGAAGGCGACGGCCGACAGCAGCGCGGAAGGCAGGTCGAACCGGACCGGCCGCGGCGTCCCGCTGTTCTTCACCAGGGCCGCACCGATGATCACCGTCACGGCCGCGATGGGCAGCACCGCGAGGAACAGCCACCGCCAGCTCAGGGAGGCGAGGATCAGCCCGGAGAACGTCGGGCCGACGGCGGGGGCGACCGCGATCACGACGGACACCAGCCCCATCGTCCGGCCGCGCCGCGACGCGGGGACGAGGGTGAGGATCGTGGTCATCAGCAGCGGCAGGACCAGTGCCGTCCCCGACGCCTGCACGACCCGCGCGACGAGCAGCACGCCGAAGTGCGGTGCGAGCCCGGCGAGCAGCGTGCCGAACGCGAAGAGGGAGGTCGCCGTGATGAAGACGGACCGGGTGCTGAACCTCTGGAGGATCAGGCCGGTCGTCGGGATGACCACCGCCATCGTCAGCAGGTAGCCGGTGGTCAGCCACTGCGCGGCGGTCGCGGTGACGGCGAACTCCGTCATCAGCTTCGGGATCGCCACGCCCATGACGGTCTCGTTCAGGATCATCACGAAGGCCGCGAGGATCGGGACCCCGATCGCGATCTTGACGTGCCGGGGCATCGGCTCCCCGGAATCGGCGGCCTCGGCTATGTGGCTGGGCTCAGCCAGGGTCTCGGGTCGCTCCACAGTCGTACGTGGCCTTTCTCATCTCGCGTGCGGCTGTTCCGGAGGCGGTGCACCCGCCCGAACACAAAAACGGGCCGAAAACCGGCCCGAACGAGGCTTAGCGAGCGCTTTGTCGGTTTCCCGCCATGGTGCCCTCCCCCGTCGCCGAACCGCAGCGAACGGTTCGACTCCCAGGTGAACATCCAGATCACCGAAAAACTTCCGCCCCCGGCCCGGATCTCCACCCGGTTTCACGGCCCCCGACCCTACGCACGCCCCGCCCACCCCCTCAACAGGTTTTCCGGCACCGCCACCCCAGCCGTCCAGAGGACGCGACCCGGTCACCAGAAATGCCGCAGCGGCGGCGAACGTACAGGAGGTGCCGGCCCTCTGTCGGTGTGCGGCGCAGCGGAGAGCGGTGCCCCGGCACCGGCCGTACGTGTGCGGGGTGCGGTCTCGGGGAGCGGGGAGCGGCCTTGGGAGGCGGGCCGCCAGGGGTACCCGGTGGAGATCGGGGTGGTCTGCGGGGGCCGGGCGGTGGTGCTCGAAGCGCAGCAGGCCGCAGCGGGGGCGGCGTCCGCGGAGGCGTCGGTCGACTCGGGCTGGGGCGTGTAACCGCGGTCGACGACGGCATCGCGATGGGCCATGAGGGGACGCTGTACTCCCTGCCGTCCCGCGAGCTCTTCGCCGGCTCCGTCGAGTACATGGTCCAGGCGCACGGGGCCGACGTGCTGGTGTGCGTCTCCAATTGCGACAAGATCACGCCCGGGATTCTCATGGCGGCCCTCCGCCTGAACATCCCCACGGTGTGCGTGTCCGGCGGCCCGATGGAGGGCGGGCGCGCCGTCCTCACCGACGGGATCGTGCGCACCCGCCTGGAGCCGGTCACCACGATGGCCGACGCCGCCGACACCGCGGTCTCCGACGCCGACCTCGCCGCGGTCGAGGCGAACGCCTGCCCGACGTGCGGCTCGTGCGCCGGCATGTTCACCGCCGACTCGATGAACTGCCCGGTGGAGGCGCTCGGCCTCGCGCTGCCCGGCAACGGGACGGTCCTGGCCACCCGCCACCGCGCGCCGGGCCCCGTACGAGGAGGCCGGGCGGACGGCCGTCGCGCTGACCCGGCGCCACTACGAGGACGACGACGCGAGCGTGCTGCCCCGCTCGATCGCCTCCCGTGCGGCGTTCGACAACGCGATGACGCTCGATCTGGCGATGGGCGGCCCGACCGACACCGTGCTGCACCTGCCGGCCGCCGCGCACGAGGCGGAACTCGACTACTCGCGCACCGACATACTCGCTCACCGACATCGAGGCCCGCTCCCACCTCGTGCCCTACCTGTGCGAGGTCGCCCCGAACGGTCCCTACCTGATCGAGGACGTGCACCGGGCGGGCGGCATCCCCGCACTGCTCGGCGAGCTGCACAGGGCGGGGCTGCTGGACGAGGACGTTCACACCGTCCGCTCCGGGTCGCTGAGGGAGTGGCTCACGGAGTGGGGGTCCGGGGGACTCCCCTCCGGCTCGGGCCGTCGACCTTCTTCCACGCCGCTCCCGGGGGCGTCCGCTCCTCGGAGGCGTTCTCCCGGTCCGCCGCCGAGAGTCCCTCGACGTCGACGCCTCGAGCGGCTTTATCCGGAACGCCCCCACGCCTACTCCACCGACGGCGGTCTCGCGATCCTGCGCGGCGGGCTCTCCCCCGACGGCGCGGTCGTCAAGTCCGCCGGGGTCCCTGTCGGCGTGGAGGTCCTCACCGGGACGGCGATCGTCACCGAGTCACAGGAGGAGGCCACCGAGGCGATCCTGTCGGGCCGCGTCGCGCCCGGCACCGTCCCGGTCATCCGCTACGAGGGCCTGCGCCGCGGTCCCGGCATGCAGGAGATGCTCCACCCGGCCGCTCATCTCAAGGGCCGGGGCCTGGCCGGCTCCTGCGCGATCCTCACCGACGGCCGCTTCTCCGGAGGCGGCTCCGGCCTCTCCGTCGGCCACGTCTCCCCCGAAGCCGCCGCGGGCGGCCCCCTCGCCCTGGTCGCCGACGACGGCACCATCACCATCGACGTCCCCGCCCGCACGATCACCCTGGACGTCCCAGAGGGGACCCTCACCACCCGCCGCGCCCTTCTCGAATCCACCACCGGCCACCGCCCGAGATCCCGCCGCCCCCTCTCCAAGGCCCTCCGCGCCTACGCCGCCTTCGCCCGATCCGCCTCCACCGGCGCGATCCGAGACCTCCCGGACGGCTGAAGCGGACCGTGCGGTGCCGCGCAGCTGAGCGTGTGCCGGAGAGGGATCGAGCCGGGCCGTGTCATGGTGCCCGCCGAGTCGGAGGCTCGATCTTGCGTCTTGCGGCTGCGGGACTCCGCGAGCGGACAGGCGATCACCGGCGCGCTCAGGTCCGGCCGAGGCCCCCTTCCCGTGGCCTGGGCCGGACCTGAAAAAGGAGGTCAGTGGCCGTTCGGGAGGGGGGTCGTCAGGGCTTCGGTGATGGCGGTGCGGGCCACGGAGGTGAGGGCCGGGGCGTCCTGGGGGGTGAGGTGCCTGGTGGGGAGGGGGGTGCCGATGGTGATGTGGACTTCGGCGCGGCGGATGCGGAGGCGGTGGGCGGGCCAGACGGTATCCACGCCGCGGAGGGTGACGGGGAGGATGGGGACGCCGTGGGCTATGGCGATCATGAAGGCGCCGGACTTGAAGGGGCGCATGCCCGTTTCGTAGGAGAAGGTGCCTTCGGGGTAGACGAGGAGGGAGCTGCCCGCGGCGAAGGCTTCGGCGACGCCGCGGTTGATGGAGCCCTGGTCCGCGTTGCGGCGGTCCACCTCGACGAGGCCGGCCGCGCGCATCGCGGGGCCGAGGAGCGGCACCCGGAACAGCTCGCGCTTGGCGAGGATGCGCAGGCCGCCGCCGAAGACGGCGAGGTGGATCATCGGGTCGAGGTTGGAGGTGTGATTGGAGACCACCACATAGGTGGCGGAACGCTCCAGCCGCTCCAGGCCGTCGACGGTGATGCGCGCGCCCGTGGCCAGGCACCAGAAGCGGGCCCAGGTCCGCAGGATCGCGTCCACGGCCCGGCGTCGCCGCTCTCCGCGCAGGGGCAGGAGCAGGACGGCGAGCGCCCCGATCATCGTGGCGAGCAGCCCCGCGGCGAGGGCCGGAATCGTGCGCCAGGCGGGGCCGTGATCGCCGCCGGTCATGCCGCACCCGCCACGGGTACGGCGGCCATCACCCCGGCGGACCGCCGAAGCGACGGCGCGTTCAGGGTCTGCGCCAAGGGCACCGCGTCGTTCACGACGCCGAGTAAACCAGATAGTTCCCTCCGCTTATAACCGGTTTTGGGAACTATCAGCGCTGGAAAACCGTTTCTGAGCTGCCCACGGGCGATGAGATCATGGGGCCATGAGCGAAGAGTGGGTGACGGCCGAGGAGGTCCACGCCAAGCGGGCGGAGTTCGAGGCGGCGCTGGGAGGCTGGCGGCGACCCGCGGCGCACGGCCTCGTGCACGAGGCCGACGGGCGGCTCGAGGTCGTCCGGGTGAACCTCGAGGGCGAGGGTCCATTGCCGGCGGCCATCCTGGCGACCGTCACGGGGTACCGGGCGGGGGGCGCCGCGCTGCCGTTGAGCACCGCCGAGCTGGACCGGGCGATCGAGCTACTGGCCCCGGCCGAGGCGTGCACCGCGCTCCGGCATCCGAACCTGTGGGCGTGGCGGCTGCTCCGGGAGGCGCTCGACGGCAAGGGCTCCGCGGTCGCGGTCTTCGCCGACCGGATCGATGGCCCGGCGCCCGCCGACCCCCACCTGCGCGCGCTCCTCGCGGAGGTCCACCGGGGCCGGGAGGAGGACGCCGACGGCGGCACCACCCTGTGGCGTCCGGTCGGCCCCGCCGAGCTTGAACTGCTGCGCGCTTCCGGGATGCGGGAGTGGCCGCCGCGTCTGGCGGACCAGCCGATCTTCTACCCCGTGCTCCGCGAGGAGTACGCGGCGGAGATCGCCCGCGACTGGAACGTGGACGCCTCGGGCGAGGGCCATGTCACCCGGTTCCGGGTGGCCACGGACTTCGCGCGGCGCTATCCGACGCGCCAGGCGGGCGGGTCCGGGCATCTCGAACTGTGGATCCCGGCCGAAGACCTGCCCGCGCTCAACGCGCACCTCCTCGGCCCGGTCGAAGTCATCGGCTCCTTCCGACCACCGGCCTAGCGTTCAGCGGCACTCGGACCGGTACGCAGGCGCCGCCGGTCGGCCTCGGCCGCCCACCGTTCGCTCTCCTGCCCGCTCTCCGACCCGTACTCATGCGCCGCGAGCGGCCTTGACCGTCTGCCGTCCGATCTCCCACGCGCACACACCGACCCGCTCCTACGCCGCGAGTCGGTCTTGGCCGCCTGCCTCCGATCTCCTGCGTGCGCTCGGATCCGTGTCAGGCGCCGCGAGGGCTTGGCGAACACGAGGTCGCCCGGGGCCGCCGGTCGCAGGGACGGCGGAGTGCCGGGGGGAGGGCGCTCAGGAGAGGCGGTCGGCCAGCCCTGCTTCGGTGAACGCCTTGACGAGCGTCTCCCGGTCCTCGGTGAAGTGCCCCCAGCCGTCGACGTGGACGGGTACGACGCGGCGGGCCGCGAGGATCCGGGCGGCCTCCGCGGCCGAGGCGCTGTCGAGGGTGACGGGCCTGCCGTCGAAGAACGGCGTCCGGGCGGCCCCGGCGAACAGCACGGCGGTGTCGACGGGGCCGACTCGTACGGCGATCTGGCGGACGAGGTCGAGGGAGGCGTTGTCACCACTGACGTAGACCACGGGCAGTCCCTCGCCGGTGAGCACGAAGCCGGTGACCTCGCCGGAGATCTCCAGCACGCCGGCGCCCTCCGGCCCGTGCAGGGCGGGCACCGCGGTGATGGTGACGGTGCCGCCGTCCGGCCGGTCCAGGACCACTTCCGTCCACGGTTCGAGGCCCCGGACCGCACCGCCGAGCCGGGCCGCGCCGGTGGGGGTGGTGAGGACGAGGGGGACCCGGCCGAGGAACGCGCGGCCGGCGTTGTCGAGGTTGTCCGGGTGCTGGTCGTGGGAGAGGAGGACCACGTCGACGCGGCCGAGGTCGTCGGGGCCCGCCGTCGGCGGCTCCAGCTTGGTGAGGACGAGTCCGGGGCCGAGCGGGTACTCGCCGGGCTCGTCGAACGTCGGATCGGTGACGAAGCGCAGCCCGCCGTATTCGATCAGTGCCGTCGGCCCGCCGAAGACCTGTACCGGTACCCGTTCGCCGCTCATCGCCCACCCCATGATCGCCCATCCGGATCTTCCCCGACGCACGGTAGCCGCCCGGCCCGTCCGTCGGAGGGCCCGGCGCGCCGGAATCCCGGGCGCGGCCTCGCCCGGCCATGACGATCGCCCGAACCTGGATTGTGGCCGCTCTCACGTTGTCGCGTTTGCCGACTCCGATCCTGGTACAAATCGCTCCAATACCACATTAAAAGGACTAATAGCCCAGGCATCTGAAGGAAACGACAGACCGTAATAGGCGCGGACGTGTACGCTCCCATCCCAGCAGACACGGCATTTCACCTGGAACATGGTGTGTCCGCACAACTGAGGTATCGCAGGATTAACGCGAGATCACATCTTTCGGTGGGATTCTCGTGGTGGGTGGCCCGCGGGATTCTCCTGGCGTAGTTTGGGGTCTCGGTTCCCGCGCAGCGGGGTGGCGATGACGAGTTCGGCCGACACCGCCAGGTTGACCATGCGTGCCCGATGTGCCCGACAGGCGCAGCGCCCGGGGTCCCGGCGGCCGAGGCCCGGACGCGGTGCCCCGGACCCGGAAGCAGATCATGGAAGAAGCTGCGCGTCCCTCGCCCCTGTGGCCCGTGCTGACCACCGCGGTGGTCGCGGCGCCCGTCGCGATCCTGGTGTTCCTGACGGCCGCCCGCCCGCCGACCGCCGCGCTGGCCGCGGGCGCGCTCTGCGCCGCGGCCGTCCTGGTGCTCGCCGAGGCCCTGCGCCGCTCCCGCGCCCGCGTGCTCGGGCTGGAACGAGACCTGCGCGACGCCCGCGGCACGGCGGAGCGGCAGCACACGGAGTTCGGAGAGCTGCTGCACACGCTCGCCTGGGACGTGTCGGTCGCCGCGCGCCGCCCCGACGTCCCGGCCTCGTCGTCCTGGGCGGAGCAGACCGCCGCCGTCTACGACGCCGCGTTCTCCCGCACCGAGACCGCGCGCGCCGAGGCGGCACGGGCGATGGAGGGCATGGTCGTGTCGGTGGCGCAGCGCACCCAGGCCGGGGTGCTGCGCGTCCGCGAGTCGGTGGACCGGCTCGCGACGCGGGTCAGGGAGCGGCCCGACCTGTTGGAGGAGTGCACGCGGATCGCCGGGCAGGCCGCCCAGCTCACGCGGCTCGCGCAGAGCCTCGTGGTGCTGAGCGGCGGGCGCGCCGGACGGAACTGGCCTCGCCCCCTGGCCCTCGGCGACGTGCTGGCGGCGGCGGCCGGGCGCGTCGTGACCGGCGGGCGGCTGGAGGTGGTGGGCGGCCAGGACGTCGCGGCCCGGCCCCGGGTCATCGAGCCGCTGGTCCACGCGTTCGCCGAGCTGCTCGCCAACGCCGCGCAGTCGTCGCCGGGGAGCGTCGCGGTGCGCGCGGCGGTCGAGCGGGCCGACGGCGGGTACGCGGTCCGGATCGAGGACTCGGGCATGGGCATGGACGACGTCGCCCTGGCCCGCTTCGGCGAGATCGCCTCCGGTGCCCGCGCGGCCTCCCTGACGGCGCTCGGCCCGCTGCCCAGGCTCGGCCTCGCCGTCGTCGGCACCTATGCCCGCCGGTTCGGCCTCGGCGTCCGCCTCGAACGCGCCTCCCACGGCGGCCTGCGCGCCGTCGTGCGCATCCCCGACAGCCTGGTGACCGCCCCCGTCACGCCCCAGCGCCCCGAACCGCGCGCCCTTCGCGCCCCCGTCGGCCCCGAGCGCCCCCACGTCGTCGGCAAGGCCGCCAGCGGTCTCCCCCAGCGCCGCCGCACCTCCGACGCCCCCGCCATCTCCGACCCGGCCCCCGACTCCCTCCACACCCGCCTGGCCACCCTCCTCGCCGACCACCCCCAAGACGACCCGAACCCACGCCCCTGATCCCGGCGGACCCGTGGTCACGAAGGCGGGGCGGTGCGGAGCGGGCACCGCGGCGACGGTGACGGTCGGCCGGACCGGGACCGCTCCCGTCCAGGCTCGAGGTCCCGGACGGGAGCGGCCGAGACGGGACGCTCCGGCGGGATGGGAACGCGGCGGGATGTCCGGCTGCGGGTGGACCGGCCATGTGGAGTGCGGCCGGGGCGGGATCAGAGTCCTGCGGCTTGGAGCAGGGCGGTCGCGGTGGCGGTGGCCAGGCCGTCGAGGGGGGCGGCCTGGATGACGGCCGTGCTGTTGGCGCCGTCGAAGGCGAGGGTGAGCTGGCGGGCGAGAAGGTCCGGATCGGGGGCGCCCGCGCGGCCCGCCTCGGTGCGGAAGAAGGCGGTGAGGGCGTTCTTGGCGGTGCGGGCGACGGTGCTCGCGGGGTGCGCCGGGTCCTTGAGCTCGACGGCGGCGGCGACGAACGGGCAGCCGCGGAACTCCGGCTCTGCGGACAGCTCTTCGAGGCGCTGGAAGACGTGAAGGATCCGTTCGCGCGGCGGTCCTTCCGCGACGGGCAGGAGCGCCCGCCGGTGGTCCGGCGCCCGGCGGGCCAGGCTCGCCGCGATGACCTCGTCCTTACCGTCGAACAGCTGGTACATCGAGCGCTTGGACACCCCCGCCGCCCGGCACAGCGCCTCGACGCCGACGCCCACGCCCTCCCGGTAGAAGAGCTCGCCCGCCGCGTCCAGGAGCCTGTCGCGGGTGGACGGCCCCGCCCGGTCTCCGCTCGATCCGCTCATATCGCGAGGATACCCCGCCGAAAACCGATCGGTTTCACCGTGGTCGCACCAGGAAACCGATCGGTTTACAGTGGAGGGAAACCGATCGGTTTCCACCACGGGAGGAAAGCATGACCGCGATCAAGGACTCCGTCGTCCTCGTCACCGGAGGCAACCGGGGCATCGGCCGGGCGCTGGTGGCCGAGCTGTACACGCGCGGCGCGGCCAAGGTCTACGCGACGGCCCGCGACCCGCGCACCGTCACGCATCCGGACGCCGTCCCGCTCGCGCTGGAGATCACCGACCCGGCGGCGGTCGAGGCGGCCGCCGCGCGGGCGGGGGACGTCACGATCCTGGTGAACAACGCGGGGGCATCGGTCAACGCCTCGCTGCTCAGCGGGCCGATCGAGGACGTGCGCCGCGAGTTCGAGACCAACTTCTTCGGTCCGCTGCTGGTCACCCGGGCGTTCGCTCCGGTCATCGAGCGGAACGGCGGCGGGCACGTCCTGACCGCGCACTCGGCCCTGTCCTGGCTCGCCCTCGCGGGCAGCTACAGCGCCGCGAAAGCCGCGCTGTGGTCGCAGACCAACTCGCTGCGGCTGGAGCTCCTGCCGCGCGGCATCACCGTCACCGGGCTGCACATGGGCTATGTCGACACCGACATGACGGCGGCCGTCACCGCCCCCAAGGCCGACCCCGCCGACATCGCCCGCGCGGCGCTCGACGGCGTCGAGGCCGACGCCGCCGAGGTGCTCGCCGACGACACCTCACGCTGGGTGAAGTCCCGCCTCTCCGGCGACCTCGCGGACCTCTACCCCCAGGTCAAGGGCTAGTCCCCCTATCGCTCGGCGCGGTGCCGTAGGACGGGGGCGATCGCGTCCAGGACCGAGGGGTCCTCGATGGTCGCGGGGACGGGCTCCTCGCGACCATCGGCGATACCCCGCATGGTCTTGCGGAGGATCTTGCCGGAGCGGGTCTTCGGCAGGGCCGGGACGACCGACACGTCGCGGAAGGCGGCGACCGCGCCGACGTCGCGGCGCACCGCGGCGATGAGCTCCGCGGCCAGGGACTCCTCGTCCTGCTCGACGCCGGCCTTGAGGACCACGAGCCCGTACGGGAGCTGGCCCTTGAGCGGGTCGGGCACGCCGATCACGGCGCATTCCGCGACGGCCGGGTGGGTGGCGAGCGCGGCCTCGATCGCGCCCGTGGACAGGCGGTGCCCCGCGACGTTGATGACGTCGTCGATCCGGCCCATCACGAAGAGGTATCCGTCCTCGTCGAAGTGACCCGAATCGCCCGTGTGGTAGAAGCCCTCGTGGCGGCTCAGGTAGGAGGCGATGAAGCGCTCGTCGTCGCCCCAGAGCGTGTGCAGCGCGCCGGGTGGGAGCGGCAGCCCGATGACGATCTCGCCCTCCCTGCCCGCGCCGACCGGTTCGCCGTACTCGTCGAGGATCCGGACGTCCCAGCCCGGCACGGGCACGGTGGCCGAGCCGGGCTTGGTCGGCATCGGCTCGAGTCCGCGCGGGTTCGCCGCGATGGGCCAGCCCGTCTCGGTCTGCCACCAGTGGTCGACGACGGGCACGCCGAGCATCTCCGACGCCCAGCGGTAGGTCTCGGGGTCGAGCCGCTCTCCCGCGAGGAACAGCGTCTTCAGCGTGGAGACGTCGTACTTGGCGAGTTCGGCGGCCTTCGGGTCGACCTTCTTGATGGCGCGGAACGCGGTGGGCGCGGTGAAGATCGCCTTCACGCCGTACTCCTCGACGACCCGCCAGAACACGCCCGCGTCCGGAGTCCCGATGGGCTTGCCCTCGTAGACGACGGTCGTCGCGCCGATGAGCAGCGGCGCGTACACGATGTAGCTGTGCCCGACGACCCAGCCGACGTCGGAGACCGCCCAGAACACGTCGCCCGCCTGGATGTCGTAGATCGCCCCCATCGTCCAGGCGAGGGCGACCGCGTGGCCGCCCGCCGTGCGCAGCACGCCCTTCGGCTTCCCGGTGGTCCCCGAGGTGTAGAGGATGTACAGCGGGTCGGTAGAGGCCACCGGGACGGGTGCCGCGGGCGCGGCGGAAGACACGGCCTCCGCCCAGTCGACGTACCCGGGCAGCGACAGGTCGGCCGGATGGCCTTCGCGCTGGAGCATCAGGGTGTGCGCGGGCCGGTGGGCGCTCATCCCCAGGGCCTTCTCCAGCATCGGCTGGTAGGCGACGACCCGGCCGGGCTCCAGCCCGCACGACGCCGCGACGACGACCTTCGGCTGCGCGTCCTCGATCCTGGCGGCGAGCTCCTTGGCCGCGAACCCTCCGAACACCACCGAGTGCACGGCGCCGAGCCGGGCGCAGGCCAGCATCGCCATCAGCGCCTCGGGCACCATCGGCATGTAGACGATCACCCGGTCGCCCTTTCCGACGCCGAGCGCGGCGAGCGCCCCGGCGACCCCGGCGACCTCGTCGCGCAGTTCACCGAAGGTGTAGGTGCGCTTGGCGGGGACCATCGCCGAGTCCCAGATCAGCGCGAGGCGGTCCCCGGCGCCCGACTCGACGTGCCGGTCGAGGGCGTTGGCGCTGGTGTTCATCTCCCCGTCGGGGAACCAGCGGTAGAAGGGCGCGGAGGAGGCGTCGAGGGTCCGCGAGGGATCGTGCGTCCAGTCGATCAGCCCCGCCGCCTCGCCCCAGAAGCCCTCCGGGTCGGCGAGGCTCCGCCGGTACGCCTCGGCATACGCTCCCACGTCCGTCCTCCTTCGTCGCCGCGCGGCGGGCATCGGCGCCCGCCGACCACGCCTCCGGGCTCATTCCCCGGAGAAGCCCTTGCTATCGGGAAAACCCGGTGCGAACCGCCGCCGGAAGGCCCGAAGACCGGGCCGATGGCCCCGATCAGACGGGACCGCCTGCGGCGACCCGGACGGCGAGTGCGTCTCCGCCGTCCGGAACGGGCCGGGCGGCGGCGCGCGCGAGATCCACGAGGAGGAGTTCACCGGGATCGAGTTCCGCCTCGGTCGAGGCCCCGTCGTCCGCGATGACGGCGAAGCGCTGCGGCCGGGCGCCGGGCGGGCACAGCCAGACGGCGAAGGCGGCCGGTTCCCGGGAGTCCCCCAGCGGGGCGCCGAGCCGGTCGGCGATGAGGTGCAGGACGTCCGGGCCGGTCTCGGTGATCCCACCGGACCGGGTGCCGGCCTCGCCGAGGCCCCGGACCACGAGGACGCCGTCGGAGCGGCCCGCGGCGAACCCGTCGAGCCTGTCGCGGAACGGGCACGGCGCGAGGCCGGGCGGCTCCCCCGGGGCGACGATCCAGCCCTTCTCCCGCAAGGCCGCGCGCCGCCGCAGGACGACGGCCTCCTCCAGCTCGATCAGGTCGACGGGACCGAGCCGGTAGCGCTCCAGGCCCCAATACGCGTCGAGGTCGCCCATCGCGGCCACGGCCCCCTCTCCCCAGAACTGACAAAACAGATAAGACTCGGCCTTTGCCGTGATCCGGATGCCCGTACCCGCGCGGATTGTTCTACCCGTCATGACTGCCGAACCTGCCGTCCAGATCCTTCCCGACGAACAGGTCCTGCGCGCGGCGGTCAGGCTGTTCGCCGAAATAGGGTACGACGCGACGACCCTCGACATGATCACCCAGACGGCGGGACCCGACGCCGCGCGCTCCGATCTCCTCCGCGAAGGCAAGCCCGAGATCTACCGAGCCGTGATCGAGTACTTCCACGACGTGGAGCAGCGGTACTTCGACCGGGCGTCGCAGGAGGTCTCCCGTGACGTCCGGGGACTGCACCGGCTGATCGACGCCGCGCTCGACTTCGCCCTCTCCCACCCCGAGATCAACGCGGTCTGGGAGCACCGGGGCCTCAAGGACGCCAGCGACCTGGACTTCCCCGACGGCGCGGTCCCCGCGCTGGAGTCCGTGCTGGTCCGCTCCCCGTGGGCGGGCGTCCGGGCCGACGTGGACCTGCGCTTCGTCGCCTGGGCGGTCATCTGGCTCATCCAGGGCTTCGTGCGCACGGGCCTCCCGGACGCCGCGGGGAACCGCCGCCCGGCCGACGACGGCGACGCTCTCCGGGCGTTCCACACCGAACTGCACACCTGGGTGGACCTACGCGTGCACGCGGTGGCCCCATGGCCCGAAGACGGCCCCCGCGGGCATTGACCCCGCACGGGCATTGAAACTGGAACGTGTTCTAGTAGGCTCGGCGCATGCGGTTCACCTACGCCGAGGCGATGACCGACCCGTCCTACTACCTCCCGCTCGCCAAGGCGGCGGAGGACGCCGGCTACCACAGCATCACCGTCCCGGACTCCTTGATGTATCCCGAGGTGTCCGATTCGACCTATCCCTATACCGAGGACGGCGACAGGGCGTTCCTCGAGGACAAGGCGTTCATCGAGACGTTCGTCCTCACCGCGGCGATGGGCGCGGTGACGTCACGACTGCGGTTCACGCCCTTCGTCCTGAAGCTCCCGATCCGTCCGCCCGTCCTGGTCGCCAAGCAGGCGAGTTCCATCGCGGCGCTCATCGGCAACCGGCTGTCGCTCGGCGTCGGGCTGAGCCCGTGGCCCGAGGACTTCGCCGCCATGGGCGTGCCCTGGGCGCGCCGCGGCAAGCGCATGGACGAGTGCATCGACATCGTCCGCGGGCTGACCAGTGGGGAGTACTTCTCCTACAAGGGCGAGTTCTACGACGTCGAGTCGATGAAGATGTGCCCCGCGCCGACCGAGCCGATCCCGATCCTCGTCGGCGGGCACAGCGACGCCGCACTGCGCCGGGCCGTCATCCGCGGCGACGGCTGGATGCACGCGGGCGGTGACGGGGAGGAGCTCGACGCCCTGCTCACGAGGCTCCAGGGCATCCGCGAGGCCGAGGGCAAGGCGAACGACCCGTTCGAGATCCATGCGATCTCCTTCGACGCCTACACCGTCGACGGGGTCAGGCGCCTGGAGGACAAGGGCATCACCGACGTGATCGTCGGCTTCCGCCTCCCCTACATCAAGGGCCCGGACACCGAGCCACTGGAGACCAAGATCCGCAACCTCGAGTCGTTCGCCGAGTCCGTCATCACACGGTGCAACTAGAACAGGTTCTCGCTTTGACCGACACCCCCGGCTACACCTGGGACGCGCCCGACGCCCCCCACCCCGCCAGGACCGCCGCCAAGAACTCGCAGAGCCGGGTCGCCGCCCGGGACAAGGACGGCTGGCTCGCCCTCTTCGCCGACGACGCCCATATCGAGGACCCCGTGGGCCCCTCGTTCCTCGACCCCGAAGGCAAGGGTCACAAGGGCAAGGAGGCCATCTCGGCGTTCTGGGAGGGTTATGTCGGCCTCATGAAGGGCTTCCACGCCCGCACGACCGAGTCGTTCGCCAACGGCCCGTCCTGCGCCAACGTCACCAGGCTCACGACCACCCTCGGCGACGGCTCGCGGATGACCGTCGACTGCGTGATCGTCTACACGGTGAACCCCGAAGGGCTGCTCACCTCGATCCGCGCCCACTGGGAGCCGGACCGGGCACTCGCGACCCTCGAAGCGCCCTGAGCCCCCGCGGCCGCCGTCCGCGGCGGTCACGGGTTCTCGTCGCCGGGACCGAGGCGGCCGACGCTCACCCCTCCGGGAGGACCGTGTAGTTGGCCGTCGCGGCCTGGACGGCGGCGTCGATCTGCGCGTCGGTGGCGAGGCCCGAGGCCCGGAGGGCGTTCTCCCACTCGGCGATGGATCCGGCGTTGTACTCCAGGACCTCCGGGGAGTTCTGGAAGGCCGACGGGTCCTCGGGCTCGAAGCCGTCGAGGTAGAGGCCGAGGCCGAGCAGCGCGCCGTCCCAGCCGGGCCCGACGTACAGGGCGCCGCCCGCGTCCGGGACGAACGCGGCGGGGACCGAGTGCTCCAGCACCAGGTCCGTCGAGCCGGCTCCGGCCGAGGCCAGCTCGATCGTCACGACGCTCTCGGCGGCGCCCCAGGTGAGCACGAGGCGCTTCGCCGGGTCGCAGGTGAGGATCGTGCCGTCGGCGTTGCCCTCGGCGGCGAAGCTTCCGCCCTCGCGCAGATCGCCGCTGACCGGCAGGAACCAGCGGCCCAGTCGCGCGGGCTCGGTGAGCGCGGCCCAGAGGGCGCCGGGGGCGGCCGGGCAGGAGCGTTCCAGCCGGACGACGAGCCGGTCACCGCCCTCGCCCGCGTGCACCCGTCGGCGGACTGCGTCGAGCTGGGCGCGGAGGTCGAACATCGCGGGTCTCCTTAGGTTCCGACGCGTGATGCCGCACTCCACGGAGTGCACGGCGGTGGCCCCGCGCGGCTCGGCACGCCGGAGACCGGGGCGCCGAACGCGTGCACGCCCCATCCAGGAAAAAGCCACTCTATCGGTCCGCGCACCGGGAAGGCCGCACTTCAGGCGAGGGGCCCCGCCGGAAAGGCGGGGCCCTGGGGACGGCTAGTCGATGGAGACGCTGCCGCCGTACTTCTGGACCGTGGAGCCGCCGGGCTTCACCACCGCGAGGACCTTGCCGTCGCAGTCGCCGTCGTCGTGGACGCGGACGAGCTCGTTGGTCTCGTTGCGGACGGTGAGCGGCCAAAGATAGGCGGGGTAGCAGCCGCCCGGGTTGAAGTAGGTCATCTGGCCGACGTGCAGTTTGCCGACCGCGGCCTGGGCGGGGGTCGCGGCGAGCAGGGCGGCCGCGACGGGAAGCGCGCACAGGGAGGTGCGGAGGAGCTGACGCATGCAGGGGTTTCCTTTCCGATTCCGCGGCCGGGCGGGCCGCGCAAAGCGATCACCATGGTGATCACCGGAATCCATCAAGGGAAACCCTCCGTGATGATCAGATCGCAAAGAGTGATCGAGAGAGCCGGTCCGGGGCCTCGACCATGGACGGGCCGTACCAGGTGAGGTCGCGGCCCTCGACGAGGGCGATCCGGCGCCCCGGGAAGCACTCCGGGCCGTCGTCGGCGGTGAACCGGTAGGGCTCGTCGGGCAGCACGACGAGGTCGGGACCGGCGGCGGCGATCCCGTCCAGAGGGATCTTCGGATACCGGTCCGCGTGGCGGGCGAAGACGTTGGCGACGCCGAGGCGGGCCAGGACGTCGCCCGCGAAGGTGTCGCGGCCGAGGACCATCCAGGGGCGGCGCCAGATCGGGACCACCGCGCGAACGGGCGCCCCCCGGCCGTCGGACGAGTGCGGGGCCCAAGCGCGCTCGGCGGCCTCCAGCCATGACGGAACGGGCAGCCCGCAGCCTTCGGTGAGCATCCCGCGCAGGGAGCCGAACGCCTCGTCCACGGTCCGGATCACCGTGACCCAGACCGGCACGCCCGCCGCGCGCAAGGCCGTGAGGTCGGCCTCCCGGTTCTCCTCGGCGTTGGCCAGCACGAGATCGGGCCGCAGCGCGACGATCCGGGCGACATCGGGATTCTTCGTTCCCCGGATCCGCGTGACATCGAGGTCCACCGGATGGGCGCACCAGTCGGTCGCGCCGACGAGCAGCCCCGGCGCGGTCGCCGCCACCGACTCCGTCAGCGACGGAACCAGCGACACGACCCGCGCCACGTTCGCCGGAACCGGCACCGGGGCCCCTGTGTCGTCACGCGGCGCGTCCATCTCCCGATTCTCCCACGCGCCCCGTCCCGGGCTCCGCCCGTCCGTCGCGGCCTGCCGTTCGCCGCTCCGTTCGACGGGTCAGGCGGCGCGCTCGGCGGCGGCCGGAACCTCGCGGATGAAGGCGCCCAGTTCGGCGAGGGAGACGAGGCCCTCGCGGCAGAAGTCGGCGAAGATCTGGAAGACGTGGGGCTGGCGCTCCCAGACGACGAGGGTGACGGGCACTCCTGCGGCGGCGAGGCGTTCGGCCATGAGCTCGGCGTCCACCCGCAGGATCTCGGTCGAGCCGCAGTGAATGAGGGTGGGGGGCAGAGCGGCAAGGGCGCCGTTGACGGGCGAGTGCAGGGGGTCGAGTGCGGCGCCGCCGAGCAGGAGGGTGTTCATCTCCGGCAGGCGCGGCCCGGGGATGAACGGGTCGATGCGCAGGTTCGGGTGGGCGAGCTTCGCCGCGTGGTCGAGGTCGGTGAGCGGGGAGATCGCGACGAGCGCGCCGGGCGCGGGCAGCCCTTCCCCGATCGCCTGGAGCGGGGCCGCGAAGGTGAGGAAGCCGCCCGCGGAGTCGCCCGCGATGATGATCTCCTCGGCGGCGAACCCCTGGTCGAGCAGGTACCGGTAGGCGGCGACGCAGTCCTCGACGGTTCCCGGCAGGGTCGTCGAGGGAAGCTGGCGGTAGGCCACCGAGAGGGCGGGCACGCCGGCCGCCGCCGAGAGGCGCGCGATCATCCGCCGGTGGGAGCGCAGCCCGCCGACCATGAAGCCACCGCCGTGGAAGTAGAGGATCACCTTGCCGGTGCCGTCGGCGCGGCGGCTGACGCCCGGCCCGTAGACCCACTCGGCGGGGAAGCCGTCGAAGGGCACGGGGACCTTCACCGTCCCGCGCGGCGCCAGCATCACCGCGGTGAGGGTGTCCATCCGGGCCGCGTGCCGCAGCACTCTCGGTGTGAACGGCGCGTACCGCATGAGCGGCCGCAGCCAGAACCGCAGCAGGAAGAGGAACACCCGGGCCGGCAGGCCGATCCCCGACCGGCTCTCCATCACGACGTCCACCGCACACCTCCGAAGCAAGCGCTCGCTTACCGAACGTGAGGCTAAGCCTCCGGCGCCGTCCGGTCAACCACCCGCCCGAACACGGACCAGGTACCCGACCATGCGGACTTCTGGGAAGATAGGCCGCCGCCCGGTCGGAAAACAGGGAGTGAACGGATGATGCGCACGCTCGCGCGCCTGACGACGGCCCTGCTCATCTGGATCGCCGGTCCGGGCATCGCCGGATATCTCCGCATCAAGCTGATGCACAGGTCCGCAGCGGGAGACTTCGGCCCCTACTACCTGATCAGGGACGCGGTGCCGCTGATCCCCGAGCTGTGGCCCCTCGCGATCCTCTTCGTCGTCCTGCCTCTGGTCGGCTACCGCAGACGCGATGCCTTCTTCTACTTCGTGCCGTTCTTCGGCTGGGCCCTCTTCGTCAAGGCCGCCTGGCGGCTCGCCGCGCTCCGGAACCCGGACCGACCCCGGCGCGCGGCCGCCCCCGCCTGATCCGGCTCCCCCGGGTGGGCGCCCTTCGCGAAAGCCGCCCACCCGGCCCGCTCGGCAGGCCGGCCGATCGCCGTGCCCGCCCGTGCCGTGGGTCAGGGGCGGGCGCCGACGATGCGAAGGGCCAGTTCGACGTAGCCGGTCGCGATGTCCTCGGGGGTCCACTCCCCCGCGGTGCGGTACCAGCGGGCGATGTCGATGCCCAGCGAGAGCAGGGCGGTCGCGGCGATCTTGGGGTGCGGGGTGTCGAAGACGCCCTCGGCCACGCCGCGTTCGACGAGGGCGCGGATCTCGCCGTCGACGGTGCGGCGGATCTCGCGGATCTCGGCCATGTGCCCGGGGCTGAGCGCGGACAGCTCGTAGTTGACGATCCGGGCGCCGGTGTTGTCGCGCGCGTGGTGGACGACGAAGTCGCGCACCACACGGCGCAGTGCCTCGACGGGGCCGGTGGACTCCGCGATGCCCTCCCTGACCAGGCGCAGGGTGCGGTCGTGGCCGGATTTGGAGATCAGGAAGAGCAGTTCCTCCTTCGACCTGTGGTGCACGTACAGGGCGGCCGGGCTCATGCCGGCGGCGGTGGCGATGTCGCGGGTGGTGGTGCCGTGGAAGCCCTTCTCCGCGAACGCGGTGACGGCCGCCTTCAGCAGCCGGGCGCGGGTGGCGTCGGCGCGCGGAAGGTCGGAGGTGTCGGGCATCGCGCGGCTCTCCTTTCCGATGCGGGCGGGGCGGTGTTCCAGCAATACCACGGTTGTGTCCGCGCCCAGTCCTGATGGGCCGGATCACCGGGGGCTTGACCTGCGACGTCGTCGTGCTGCACCCTGAACCCCACCCCGATTCTAAGCAAGCGCTTAGTAACCTCGCACCACGGAAGTTGACCATGACCCGATTTCACGGACGCACCGCGATCGTCACCGGCGCCAGCCGGGGCATCGGCCTCGCCATCGCCGAAAGGCTGGTCGCCGAAGGCGCCAAGGTCGTGATCACGGCGCGCAAGAAGGACGCCCTCGACGAGGCGGTCAGCGCGCTCGGCGGCCCGGAGCACGCGCTGGGCGTCGCCGGGCACGCCGACGACATCGCGCACCAGGCCGAGACGGTCCGGCTCGCGATCGAGACGTTCGGGAGCGCCGACCTCCTGGTCAACAACACGGGCATCAACCCCGCCTACGGTCCCCTCCTCGACATCGAACTCGGCGCCGCCCGCAAGACCTTCGAAGTCAACTGCCTGGCGACGCTCTCGTGGGTGCAGCACGCCTACCGGGCGTGGATGAAGGAGCACGGCGGCGCGATCGTCAACGTCACCTCGGTCGCCGGGGTGAAGCCGTCGCCCGGCATCGGCTTCTACGGCGCGACGAAGGCGATGCTCGGCCACCTCACCCAGGAGCTCGCGGTCGAACTCGGCCCCGACGTGCGGGTCAACGCGGTCGCCCCCGCGGTCGTCAAGACCAGGTTCGCCACCGCGCTCTACGAGGGACGCGAGGAGGAGGTCGCGGCGCCCTACCCGTTGAAGCGCCTCGGGGTGCCCGACGACATCGGCGGCGCCGTCGCCTTCCTGCTGTCGCCCGACGCGGCCTGGCTGACCGGCCAGATCCTCGTCGTGGACGGCGGCCTGACCCTGACCGGCGGCGTCTGACCGCCGCTTCCGAGGAGGAGCGAACCCATGAGCATCCAGAAGACCGCCATCGTGACCGGGGCCGCGCGCGGCATCGGCGCGGGCGTCGCGCAGAGGCTCGCCGCCGACGGCTTCGCCGTGGCCGTCGTGGACCTGGACGAGGCGGCCTGCAAGCCCGTCGTCGAGGCGATCGAGGCGGCCGGAGGCCGGGCGCTGGCCGTCGGGATCGACGTGGCCGACGAGCAGGCCGTGCAGGCCGGGGTGGCGCGGATCGCCGCCGAGCTCGGCGCGCCGACCGTGCTGGTGAACAACGCGGGGATCATCCGCGACAACCTGCTGTTCAAGATGAGCGCGGACGACTGGGACGCCGTCATGAACGTCCACCTGCGCGGCGCGTTCCTCATGACCCGGGCCGTCCAGGCGCACATGACGAAGGCGGGCTGGGGCCGGATCGTCAACCTGTCCAGCACCTCCGCGCTCGGCAACCGCGGCCAGGTCAACTACTCCGCCGCCAAGGCCGGCGTCCAGGGCTTCACCAAGACCCTCGCCCTGGAACTCGGCAGGTTCGGCGTCACCGCCAACGCCATCGCACCCGGCTTCATCGCGACCGAGATGACCGAGGAGACCGCGCGGCGGATCGGCGTCCCGTTCGAGGACTTCAAGGCCGGCGCGGCAAAGCAGATCCCGGTCGGACGCACGGGCACCCCGGACGACATCGCGCACGCCGTCGCGTTCTTCGCGAGCGAGGGCGCGGGGTTCGTCTCCGGCCAGGTCCTGTACGTCGCCGGCGGACCGAAGGACTAGGGATGAACGTCTTCCACGACATCGAAGAGCTGCGCGCGGCCATCGGCACCCACCTCGGGTACTCCGACTGGCACACCGTCACCCAGAAGCAGATCGACACGTTCGCCGAGGCCACCGGCGACCACCAGTGGATCCACACCGACCCCGTGAAGGCCGCGGCGGGGCCGTTCGGCGCGACCATCGCGCACGGCTTCCTGACCCTGTCGCTCGTGCCGCTGCTCGCCGGACGCGTCTACCGCGTCGAGGGGATCTCCATGGGCGTCAACTACGGCGCCGACAGGCTCCGGTTCCCCGCCCCCGTGCCCGTGGACTCCCGGATCCGCGCGGGTGTGGAGCTGCTCTCGCTGGAGCAGGGCGGCGGCGGGTACCGCCTGACGGCCCGGGTGGCGATCGAGCGCGAGGGCGCGGCCAAGCCCGTCTGCGTCGTCGACGCCGTCAGCGTCCTGGTGCCCTGAACCCCCCGACCCCCACCCCGTGAGGAAGTAGAAGGATGTCCGACGAGACAGCGCGCGAGGACCTGCGGCAAAGGGTGGCCGGCTTCCTCGCCGAGCACGACCCGGCGACCACCGAACCACTGGAGTTCCTGCGCGCCCGCTACGACGCGGGCCTGGCCTGGGTGCACTACCCGGTCGGAAACGGCGGCCTCGGCCTGCCGCAGAGCCTCCACGCCGACGTCGACCGGCAGTTCGCCCGCGCGGGCGCGCCCACCAACAACCCGCGCGCCAACGGCATCGGCCTGGGCATGGCCGCCCCGACGATCCTCGCCTTCGGCACCGAGGAGCAGAAGCGGCGGTTCCTGCGCCCGCTGTGGACCGCCGAGGAGATCTGGTGCCAGCTGTTCAGTGAACCCGGCGCGGGCTCCGACCTGGCGGCGATCGCCACCCGCGCGGTCCGCGACGGCGACTCCTGGATCGTCAACGGGCAGAAGGTGTGGACGTCGCACGCGCACAACGCCCGCTTCGCGATCCTGGTCGCCCGGACGAACCCTGACGTGCCCAAGCACGGGGGACTCACCTACTTCCTGTGCGACATGACCGACCCGGGGGTCGAGGTCAGGCCGCTCCGCCAGATCACCGGCGAGGCCGAGTTCAACGAGGTGTTCCTCACCGACGTGCGCATCCCCGACGCGCACCGGCTGGGCGCCGAGGGCCAAGGCTGGAAGGTCGCCAACGCGACGCTCAACAACGAGCGGGTCGCGATCGGCAGCGGCGGCGCGCCCCGCGGCGGCGGCATGATCGGGGTGGTCGCCCAGACCTGGCGCGACCACCCCGAGCGGCGCACCCACGACCTGCACGACAGGCTGCTCAAGCTGTGGGTGGAGGCCGAGGTCGCCCGGATCACCGGCTCCCGGCTGCGGCAGAAGCTCAAGCAGGGCCAGCCCGGCCCCGAGGGCTCGGCGATGAAGCTGACGTTCGCGCGGCTCAACCAGCAGCTTTCCGGACTGGAAGTGGAGCTGCTCGGCGAGGACGGCCTGCGCTACTCCGACTGGACGCTCGTGCGCCCCGACGGCGTCGACTTCACCGGCCGCGACGCGGGCTACCGCTACCTGCGCGCCAAGGGCAACTCGATCGAGGGCGGCACCTCGGAGATCCTGCGCAACATCGTCGCCGAGCGGGTGCTCGGCCTGCCCGCCGAAGCCCGCGCCGACAAGGACATCCCCTGGAAGGACA
This sequence comes from Actinocorallia herbida, assembly GCF_003751225.1. Taxonomy (NCBI): domain Bacteria; kingdom Bacillati; phylum Actinomycetota; class Actinomycetes; order Streptosporangiales; family Thermomonosporaceae; genus Actinocorallia; species Actinocorallia herbida. The sequence goes on along the minus strand of NZ_RJKE01000001.1, from coordinate 3,740,897 downwards.
TCGCGAAGTGAGCGACCTCGAACTGCTCTACACCGACGTCGAGGACGACCTGCGCGCCTCCGTCCGGGCCCTCCTCGACGACAGGTGCGACGCGGCGTCGGTCGCCGCGCTCTACGACGGGGACCGCACGATCGTCGCCGGGCTGTGGAAGGCCCTCGCGGTCGACCTCGGCCTCGCCGGGCTGCTCGTGCCCGAGGAGTCCGGCGGCGCGGGCGCCTCGGCCCGCGAGGCGGGGGTGGTCCTGGAAGAGCTCGGCAGGTACGCCGCGCCGGTGCCGTTCCTGACCAGCGCGGTGGTCGCGACGGTCGTGCTCGCCGAGACGGGCGGGCCGCTCCTGGCCGACCTCGCCTCGGGTGCGAAGACCGCCGCCCTCGCCGTCCCGCTCTCCGCGGCCCCGCACGACCCGGTCCCGGCGACCGCACGGGTCGAGCCGGACGCCCATCTGCACGGGACGGTCAGCAGCGTCGCCGGGGCGCTGGAGGCCGACGTGCTCCTCGTTCCGGTCCGCACGGGCGACGCGATCGCCGTCTACGCGGTCCCGGCCGCCGACGTCACGCGCACCCCCGTCGTCTCCCTCGACATGACCCGGCAGCTCGCCGATCTCCGTCTCGACGGGGCCGCCGCCGAACTCGTCCTCGCCGACGGGGAGCCCGCGATCCGCCGGGCGCTCCTCGCCGGGGCGGGACTCCTGGCCTCCGAGCAGGCCGGCCTGGCCCAGTGGTGCCTGAGCACGACCATCTCCTACCTGAAGGAGCGCCGCCAGTTCGGCCGGGTCGTGGGCGGCTTCCAGGCGCTCAAGCACCGCCTCGCCGACCTCTTCACCGACGTCGAGTCGGCCTCCGCCGCCGCCCGCAACGCCGCGGCGTCCCTGGCCGCCGACACCCCCGACGCCGACCTCGCCACGGCCGTCGCCCAGTCCTACAACGCCGACCTGGCGGTCCGCGCCGCCGAAGAGGCGGTGCAGCTCCACGGCGGCATCGGCATGACGTGGGAGCACCCCGCCCACCTCTACCTCAAGCGCGCCAAGGCCGACCAGATCGCCTTCGGCTCCCCCGGGTCGCACCGCGCCCACCTCGCCGAGCTCGCCGACCTCCCGGCTCCGGGCACCCCCTGAGCCGGGGCCCGCGCACCCCCGTCGCCCTGAAGGCGCGCAGCCGACGGGGGTGCGCCTCCGGACCTCCCCGAGGGGGGCCGGCGAGGCCGGGCTGCTCCGCGCGGGTCACTCCTCGCCGGAGAACCGCTCCCACGCGGACTGCCGGGTGGTCCCGAGCGCTTCGCCGAGCCTGACCCAGGTGACGCCGCGCCGCCGCAGCTCCCGGACCCATGAGCGCAGGTCGGCCTCGGCCTCGTCGATGTGCGCGGCGACACGCGGGATGTGCGCCAGCATCTCCTCGTCGCTCAGCGCGCCCCACACGGGCGCCCGCCGCCGCTCGGGATCGTCGGAGGTCCCTTCGACGACCGACGCGGCGAGGGCCACGCACTCGTCGCAGATATAGACGCCGGGACCGGCCACCAGCCTCCCGACCTCGGTGCTCGGCTTGCCGCAGAAAGAGCACAGCAGGGCTTCGATAGCGGTCACGGCGCACTCCAGGTGTCAGGGTCTCCCTGACACCCTAAATCCGTCAGGAAATCCCTGACAAGAGACCCCGTCCAGCGGAGGATCCGCGCTGAGCCTTCGTTCGAGTTCGCGGTCGCAGACGCGGGAGCGGGCGCGCATTCCCCCGCCCGTCGCTCTTCACTTCGGCTCCCCTCCCCTCTTCGTCGCGGATCTCCCTCGACGTGCGGTGGTGTCCGCGCCGTCAGGGCCGGCCCGACCACCCGAGGGTCGTTGCTCCGCTCGGCCGCAGTCAGGTTCGAGCCGCACCGGGGACTCGAACCCCGTCCTTCTGCTCGGAAGGCAGATGCCTCAACCCGTCGGCTTGTGCGGCGACGCTTTCGTCCCCTGAGAATGCATCCTCACCGCACCGGAAGTCATCCGAATTTCCCGCCGACGAGCGATACCCCCTTCACGGGGCGCTTTTCCGCGTCGGTCGCCCGCGGAGTCAGGCGGTGGGGGCGAGGCGGGGTTCGCCTTCCAGGTCGAGGAGGAGGGACTCGATGAGGGTGATGGTCTCGGCGTGGCCGGTGTCGAAGCCCAGCGCGGTCTCCAGGGAGAGCATGCGGGAGAGGCTGGAGATGAGGACGGTCAGCACGACCGGGGAGAGGGACTCGGCGAGGCCGTAGCGCGGGAGGATCTTCTCGAGGGCGGCGATCTGGGCCCGGCGGAAGAGCTCCGAGTAGCGGGCCATCTCGGTGCGGACCGCCTCACTCTGCGCGGCGAGGCCGGTGAACTCCATCGTGATGGCGACGGCCGCGGGGTCGGTGCTGTACCGCCACAGGGCCCAGAGGGGCTGTTCGGAGGCGAGGGCCGCGGCCTGGAAGGCGAGGCCCTCCTCGGCACGGCGGCGGAAGACCTCGATGAGCAGATCGTCCATGGTGCGGAAGTAGTAGTGCACGAGCTGCGGTTTGAGTCCGGCACGGGCGGCGACCCTGCGTGAGCTGACGGCGGTGTGCCCCTCCTCGAGGAGGAGGCGCTCGGCGGCGTCGAGGAGGACACCGCGGTTCTTCGCGTCGGGCGCGCCGATGCGGCGCGGCGATGCCATCTGGTCGACCTCCTGGCTGCGTGATCATCACGCCGGGCAGTGCGGGCTCACATCGTATCGTCACCCTCCGCTGTGACCTTGACCACAGGATACCGCCATGCTAAGCATATGCTCAGCAATACTGGGCACATGCCCAGCATCACTATACGGAAATTGCATTCTTCTTTGAGTGAAGGGCCATTACCGGCCGTTCACCTGCACGGTCAGCTGATTCAGTGCCTTCTCCCACCCCCCTGGTGAAGGAGCGACATGGCCTCACCCCCGTCCTCGCTGCCTCGTCTCCTCGGCGACAGGCTCTCCCCCCGCCGCGCCCACCGCGGCCTCACCTCGCTCGGCGAGCTGTTCTCGATCGGGCTGGAAGGGCTCCGCCGCACGTGGGACGTGCGGCGCTGGTTCTGGGAGTTCATCGAGCAGTTCGCGTTCCTCGCCCGGGTCACCACCCTGCCCGTGATCATGGTCGCGCTGCCCCTCGGCGCGACGGTCGCCCTCCAGGTCGGAGACCTCGCCGGACAGCTCGGCGCCCAGTCCGCGACGGGAGGCGCCGTCATCGTCGGCCTGGTCCGCGAGGTCGCGCCGATCGCGTCGGCGCTCATCATCGCCGGGGCCGGCGGCTCGGCCATGACCTCCGACATGGGCGCCCGCAACATCCGCGACGAACTCGCCGCGATGGAGGTGATGGGCATCAATCCCATCCACCGCCTCGTCACGCCGCGCATGTGGGCGGCCAGCATCGTCGCGACGATGCTGGCCTCCCTGGTCATCATGTCCGGGGCCGTCGGCGGGTTCGTCTTCAACGTGCTGCTCCAGGGTGTGACGCCCGGGGCCTACTTCGACGGCGCCCTCGGCCTGCTCCGGGTGTCCGACCTGTTCGTCACCCTCTTCAAGGCCTGGATGTTCGGCATGATCGCCGCCCTGGTCGCCTGCCACAAGGGCATGAACTGCGAGAAGAGCCCCGTGGGGGTCGGCCGCGCGGTCAACCAGGCGACGGTCGTCGCGTTCATGCTCGTCTTCGCCTTCAACTACATCATCAGCACCATCTACTTCCTCGCATACCCGCCGGAGGGCTGATGCTCATCGACGCACAGCGCACCGCGGCGGTACGCGTCATCAAGGTGTCGGCCGCCGCCGCGCACCGCACGGCCTCCCTCGCGGAGTGGCCGGTCTTCGTCCTCAAGGTCGTGTTCTACTCGCTGCGCGACATCGTCCTGCGGCTCAGGTACGGCAAGACCGTCCTGATCCAGGTGAGCGACATCGTCATCGGCGTCGGCGCGACCGTCGTCGGCGGCGGCATGGTCTTCGTCATCTTCATCATGTCGCTGTTCCTCGGCACCGAGGTCGGGCTCCAGGTCTACACCGGGCTGCAGGTCATCGGCGCCGAGTCGTTCATGGGCCTCGTCGGGGCCTTCGTGAACGTCCGCGAGACGACCCCGATCATCGCCGCGATCGCGCTGGCCGCCCAGTGCGGCTCGTCCTTCACCGCGGAGCTGGGCGCGATGCGCATCTCCGAGGAGATCGACGCGCTGGAGGTGATGGGCATCAACTCGTTCGTCTACCTCATCTGCACCCGGGTCGTCGCGGCGCTCCTCGCGCTGGTGCCGCTCTACCTGATCGCGCTGTTCGCGAGCATCTTCGCGACCCGGACGATCAGCACCGAGTTCTTCGGGCTCGCGCCAGGAGTCTTCGACTACTACTTCTACCTCTATTTGCCACCGCAGGACCTCTTCTACAGCGCCGCCAAAGTCGGCATCTTCGCCTTCGCCGTGGTCACCATCCACTGCTACTACGGCTACTACGCGAGTGGCGGCCCGGTGGGCGTCGGACGGGCGGCGGGCCGTGCCATCCGGTTGTCCATCGTGGCCATCGTGACCCTGAACCTCCTGCTCAGCTATGTGTTCTGGGGTCAGGGCGGCACAGTGAGGCTCGCCGGATGAGCGGGACGCTTTCGGAGGCGCGCCGGATCGCGATCACCCTGGCCACGGTGGTCGTCCTCGCGCTGCTCGGCTACCTCGCCGTCGCCAAGCCCTTCGCGGCCAAGGGCCGGCTGATCACCGCCGACTTCGGCGCGGCCGGGCAGGGGCTCACCAAGTCGTCCCCGGTGAAGATGCGCGGCGTGACCGTCGGCCGCGTCAGCGAGATCGAACTCGCCCCCGGCGGCGGCGCCCGGCTGACGCTGCGGATCGACGAGCACGTCCCGGTGCCCGACTCCGCGGTGGCGTCGCTGGAGCCCGAGTCGATGTTCGGCCCGAAGTTCGTCAACCTCATCCCCGGGCCGCACGAGGAGGTCGGACCGTTCCTCGCCGACGGCGCGACGATCGAGCGGACGTCCGACAGCCTCGACCTCACCGGGCTGCTCGGCGAGGCCGACGCCGCGGTGGGCGCGATGGACCCCGCGCAGGTGGCGGTCGTCGTCGACGCCCTCGCGCAGGGGCTCGGCGGCGCGGGGCCGAACCTCGCCGGCCTGCTGGACAGCACCGAGACCCTGCTCGGCGTCGCCTACGACCAGCGCGGCAGGGCCGAGTCGTTCCTCGCCGACCTGGCCAGGCTCGCCCGGCTGCGCGGCATCGGCGCGGACACCGCGACCGTCGTCACGAACTCGACGGCGCTGATGGAGACCCTGACCTCGGGCAAGGACCGTGGCCTGAAGACCGCCGCGGGCGTCTCCCAGCTCTCCGCCCTCCTCGGCCCGGGTCTCTCCCGGCACGAGGGCGACCTGCGGGCCGCCTTCCGCTCCGGCGAGAACGCGACGGCCTTCCTGGACCACGTGCTGCCCATCGCGGGCGACGGGGTGCGGACCGTCATCGACCTCCTGTGGGTGTTCAAGGCGATCAGCTGGGCTCCCGGACCCCAGGGCAAGCACCTTCTGTCCGCGGAGATCCTGCTGCCCACCGACCCTTGCGAGCTCATCATCGGCATCTGCCCCGGCAGCACGGGAGGCAACTGACATGCGCGGACGCCTCCCCTCCAACGCCAGGACCCGCCTGCGGATCGGCTCCGTCACCCAGGTCATCGTGTTCCTCCTCCTCACCGGGGCGCTCACCGCCTTCATCTCGGTGCAGATCGTGCGCCTCGGCTTCGGCGAGACCTACCGGCTCACCGCGGTCTTCGACGACGCCAGCGGCCTGCGATCCGGCGACAAGGTGAAGATCGCGGGCACCCCCGTCGGCCAGGTCGGCGAGATCGAGGTGGTGGACGGCAAGGCCGAGGTCGAACTGAAGGTCGAGACCGCCCACCGGGTGCCGCGCGACAGCGAGGCGGCGATCCGGTGGCGCGACGCGGTCGGCCAGCGGGTGGTCTACCTGGTGCCCGGCGCCGACCCCGAGATGCTCGGCGACGGCGACGAGATCGCCAAGACCCGCTCGGTCGTGGACGTCGGCGATCTCATCAACCGGCTCGAACCGCTCGCCCGGGGCCTCGACCCCGACCAGGTCAACGCGATCCTCGCCGCGATCTACACCGCGATGGACGGCACCGAGGACGACGCCGTCGCGCTGCTCGCCAACGTCGAGCGGCTGTCGGACACCCTCGACGGCCGCAAGCAGACCCTGGAGAACCTGATCGCCGACTTCTCCACGGTCAGCGGCGTGCTCGGCAGGCGCGACGACCAGATCGCCCAGGCCGTCGACGACCTGGCGACGCTCACCGAGGCGTTCGCCGACAACCGCGCGCTCGTGGACGACGCGATCGAAGAACTCGCCAAGACCCTGCGCACCACCGACAAGGTCGCCGGGGACAACGCCGACGACCTCGCGGACATGCTCGGCAGGCTCAGCGCCGTCATGGACGGCACCCGGCGCAACCTCGGTCCGCTCCAAGGCCTGATGAGAACGACCGGACCGAAGCTGGAGGACATGTTCGACATGGTCAACGAGGGCCGGTTCCTGATCGGCGCGGTCCCGTGCCTGACGCTCGCACCGGGCCCGTGCCCGTACGACGTCAAGCTCAGCGAGGTGCCCGAGCGGGACACGGGCGAAGACGTCTCGCCCGCGCTTCCCGACCTCGTCGTGGGAGGCACGTGATGGCGCTCAAGTCGTTCCGTGACCGCGACCAGGCGGTCGTGGGCGTCGCCTCGCTCCTGGTCATCGTGGTCGGGCTCGTCGCGGTCTTCCTCGCCGGGTCCACCGGGCTGCTCCACGACCGCTACACCGTCACCGGCGTGTTCGCCGGGACCGGCGGGCTGCACGAGGGCAACGAGGTGCGGGTCGCCGGGATCAAGGTCGGCGAGGTCACCGCGGTCGAGCCCGACTTCGCCCAGGGGCTCGTGCGGATCGCCTGGAAGGTGGACAGCAAGGTGAACCTCGGGCCGCAGACGCGCGCGGAGATCAGCACGTCCAACATCCTCGGGGGCAGGTACCTGCGGCTCAGCGGGCCCGTCTCCGAGCCGTACCTGGCCGACCTGCCGGAGGGCGAGCGGGCCATCCCGCAGGACCGCACCCGGCTGCCGGTCACCGCAGGCGACGTGATCTCCACCGGCACCAAGACCCTCGGCCAGCTCGACGCGAAGCTCATCGGCGACGTCATCGACAAGCTCGGCGGGATCTCTCCGCGCACCCGCGAACGCCTCGCCGACGCGCTGCACGGCCTCACCCAGCTCGCCGACGCGCTGGAGAACTCCGGCCCGGAGCTGCGCGAACTCGTCAACAGCGCGGACCGGCTGCTCACCGTCGTCACCGCCAAGGACGCCCAGCTGTCGCGGCTCGCCAAGGGCATCCAGGCGCTGCTGGACCAGCTGCGCGACCGGGAGGCCGAACTCGCCGTGCTGTTCGGCAGCGGCAGCAGCGCGGTCACCCGGCTGTCGAAGCTGATCGACACCCAGCAGCAGGCGCTCATCGACCTGATCGACGACCTCGGGGGAACCGTCGAGACGCTGCGGCCCGGCCTCGACGACATGAACACCACCCTGGCCTGGCTCGGCCCGGCCATGGGCGCGTTCTCCACCATCGGCTCCTACGGCCCCTGGCTCGACGCGGTCGGCACCCAGATCGGCCCTGTCGCGCCCGAGGACCTCGCCGAACTGCTCGGGGGGAAGAAGTGACGCCCCGCCGCGCGCTGACCGCCGCGCTCCTCTCCGTCACGCTCGTCGCCGGCCTGGCCTCGGGATGCGCCCTGCCGGGGGTGTCCGACGGCTACCGGATGACGGTCTACTTCACGAAGTCCCCGTCGCTGTACGAGCGGTCCCGCGTCAAGGTCATGGGCGCGAACGTCGGCATCGTGGAGCGGATGCGGATCGAGGACCACCGGGTCAGGGTCGACGTGCTCATCGACGGCCATGTCCCGGTCCCGGCCGACGCCTGGGCGACGATCAGCGCCGAAACGGTCATCGGCGAGCGCAGCGTGGTGCTGTACCCGCCGTGGAAGCCGGGCGCGGCCAAGGCCGAGGCGGGGGCCGTCATCCCGGTCGAGCGGACCGAGCCGCCCGTCGAGATCGACGAGGCGCTGCACTCCTTCACCGGCCTGACCGAGGCGCTCGACCCCGAGAAGGTGCGCGGTCTCCTGCACACCGGGGCCGAACTCGTCGACGGGCGGGGCAAGGGCATCAACGACGCGCTCGCCACCACCGCGGACGTCGCCGAGGACCTCGCCGCGCAGGACGAGAAGATCGTCTCGGTGGCGGCGCGGATGAAGGATCTCGCGGCGTCCCTGAACAAGCGCGACAAGAAGCTGCGCGCGCTCATCGACGCGTTCAGCGAGACCAGCGGGCAGCTCGCGTCGGAGCGGACCCGGTTGAAGAACCTCCTGGTCGGGCTGGAGGCGCTGATCCGCAAGGGCGAGGTGATCGTCACCGCGTACCGGGAGGATCTGCCCGAGACGATGGCGCAGACCTCGTCCCTGGTGATGACGCTCAAGGCCAACAGCGGGTCGCTGGCGCAGGGGATCGTCGGCCTCGCCGGCGTCACCGACGCGATCAGCGGCGCGTGGGAGCCCGGCATCGACGCGATCAAGATCCGGGTCCATCTGAACGCGACGCTGCGGATCTGGCTCCAGCCGATCTTCGACGCGATGAACTGGGGCGAGGTGCCGTGCCTGGACGAACCCATCGGGAACTGCCCGTCCGTCGAGCGGAAGGCGGGGTCGTGAAGCGCGCGCCAACCGCAGTACTCGTCCTGGTCACGATGTCGGCCGCGGTGTCGGGCTGCTCGCTTCAGACGCTCGGCGCGCCCAAGGGCGACCTGACCCTGTACGCGGTCTTCGACGACGTGCAGAACCTGGTGCCCGGCCACGGGGTGCAGATGTACGACGTGCGGGTCGGCTCGGTCACCGCGGTCGCCCTCCAGGGCTACCGCTCGAAGGTGACGCTGTCGCTCGTGGACGGCACCCGGATCCCGGTCGGCACCGCGGCGACGATCGCCAAGACGAGCCTGCTCGGCGAGAACTACGTCAAGCTCACCCCGCCGGAAGGGGCCGTGCCCCGGACGGCGCAGCCGCTCGCGTCCGGCGCCGAGCTCGCGCAGACCTCGGTCGAGCCCGACCTGGAGCGGGTCACCGCGCGGGTCGGCCCGGTCCTCGCCGCGCTCGGCGGCGAGAGCCTGGAGGACATCGTCGGCGGCCTCGCGACCGGCCTCGACGGGTCGGGACCGCGGCTCCAGAAGATCATCCGGGAGGCGTCGGCGGTCTCCGAGTCGTACGCCGACGCGGGCGAGGACCTGCGCGATCTCGTCGACGGGCTGAACCGGCTGGGCTCGGCGCTGTCCGGCAGCGCGCCGGAACTGGCGAAGCTGCCGGACGACGTGGTGGAGCTGACCGGGCGGGTGCAGAAGGACCGCAAGCAGCTCAAGCAGACGCTCACCGACCTGACGTCGCTCGCCGAGACCGCCAACAAGGTGATCCGGGAGGAGCACGGCGCCCGGCTGCACACCCTGCTGAAACGGCTCGACCGCGTCCTGCGCGCGGTCCTGCGCGGCAAGGAAGACCTCAAGACCGTCACCAGGGACCTGCTGGAGAAGCTGATGAAGGCTCCGCGCGTCACCCACGAGGGGCAGGCGCTCGCCTACGCCTACCTCGCCGGGTTCCTGCCCACGGGCAAGGCGCCGGAGCGCGACTTCGCCGCCCAGCTCAAGCGGCTCCTCGGACCGAAGTGAGGACCCCGCCATGAGACCCCGCATCCTGCTGAACCTCGCGGTCTTCACCGCGCTCGCGGCCGTCATGGTCTCCTGGGCGCTGCTGACCCTGCTGCCGCTCAGGTTCGGCGCGCCCGCGCTGCGGGTGGAGGCCGAGTTCGCCTCCTCCCCCGGGCTGCGCGCCGGACTGGAAGTCGACTACCTGGGCGTCCGCGTCGGCAGCATCGAGGAGGTGCGGCTGAAGCCCGGCAAGGTCGCCGTCACGCTCCTGCTGGAGACCGAGCCGAAGCTGCCCGCCGCGGTGACCGCCGCGGTGCTGCGCAAGTCCGCGGTCGGCGAGCCGTACGTGGAGCTGGAGCCGCCCGTGGCCGCGGCCGCGGGGCCGAATCTGCGGGACGGCGACACCATCCCGCTCTCACGCACCGAGGTCACGGTGGAGTACCAGGAGCTGTTCGACAGCGCGGGCAAGATGCTCCGCTCGGTCGACCCCGCGGATCTGCGCGTCATCACCCGTGAGCTGTCGGCCGGTCTCGACGGGCGCGGCCAGGACCTGCACGACGCGCTCGCCGACCTGGACCGGCTCGCCGGCACCGTGGCCGACGACGCCGGGGTGCTCGACGCCCTGGCCGTCCAGCTGACGGCCCTGGCGGGCACCCTCGCCGACGAGGGGCCGCAGCTCGCGTCCGGGATGAACGACCTCGCCGCGTTCACCGCGACCCTCGGCACCTCGCTCAAGGAGGTCGACGGGATCCTGACCCGCGCGCCCGGGTTCCTGGAGCAGGTCAACGGCCTGCTGGAGGACTCCCGGCCGGGGCTGCGCTGCGTGCTGACCGCGATGGGCACGCCGGGCCCGCCGGTGTTCACGCCGAAGAACGCCAAGACCCTCGAACACGGGCTGCTCAACCTGCGCGACGTGTTCCCCAAGATGGTCAAGGACGTCGTCATCACCCGGTCCGAAGGATCCTACATTCGGGCGGTCCCCCTCATCAGCCTCGCCGGGCCCGTCCCGAACGCCGAGGAGTACGCGAATTCCCTGCCCAAGACCGAGATCCCGCCGGTCTACACCTGCCGCACCGACCAGGCCGCGAGCGCGAAAAGCCCGGCGGACCCGGGCTCGCCGAGCGCGACGCCCGGCGCCACCGACGAGGCGGCCCGGCCCGCCGGAACCGATCCTCGGCAGGTCTTCGAGACGTCCCGTCCCGAGGCCGCCGACCCCGCGCGCGGCCCTTCGGGGTTCCCGGCGCGTTGGCTGCTCCTCGCCGCGGCCGGGCTGATCCTGCTCGGCACCGCGGCCCACACCGTCCGCCAGCTCTACTCGACCAGGAGAAGATCATGAAGACGAGGACCTCCGCGGACCCCGAGCTCGCCCCCGCCGGCCCGTCCCCGGCGGGCGCCCCCGCCCCCGGCACCACGGACGAGGCACTCCTTTCGGACTCGCTCGAGGAGACGTCCGGCGAGGCCGACGCCGAGGCCGCCGAAGACGCGGCCACGGCGAGTGACGCCGAGGAGACCGCCGTCGAAGCCGGGACCACCGCCTCCCCCGTCGAGGACGTCGCGGAGGAGACCGCAGCCGAAGCCGTGCCGGAGACGGAGCCGAAGAAGGCGGTGAAGAAGCGGGTTCCGGCCGTCGCCGAGGATGATGAGCCGTCCCCGGCGAAGAGGCGGAGGGAGTTCCGGCTCCGCGCGCCCGGCCTGCCGTCGCGGCGGCTCACCGTCGCGGTGCTCGTGCTGGTGTTCCTCACCGCGGTCGCCACGGCCGGGATCCAGTGGCGCGAGGCGGACCGGCTCGCCGCCCAGGACCGGATCGAGCAGCAGGTGCGCACCCGATCGGCGGAGTTCGCGCGCGCCCTCATGGCCTACGAGCACACCGACATGTCCGCCGCGCAGTCCCGCATCCTCTCCTTCGCCTCCGCGGACTTCGGCAGCACCTACGACACCGCCTTCGCCCCCCTCTCGGGCATCATCACCAAGTACCAGGCCGACGCCACGGCCACCATCCGCGACATCTACCTCACCGAGGTCGACGGCCAGCTCGCCAAGACCCTCGTCGTCCTCGACAGCGAGGTCAAGAGCACCCTGGGCGTCCGCCGCGTCAGAGGCGCCAAGCTCCTCCTCGAACTGGTCAAGGAGAAGGGCGAATGGCGCGTCGACTCCATGATCACCCTCCCCGCCGACGAAGACGTCCTCACCGACCCCCAGGGCAACACCACCTCCACCGCCGACAGCGACGCCGCCCTCACCCCCACCGACGCCACCGACGCCACCGACGCCACCGACGCCACCGACGAAAAGACCCCCTGACCGCCGTCCGGATGCGGCCACTCATGAAGGCACCGGCTTCCCCAGGGGCACACCAGCCCTCGGGTCCACCCGCTCCCTTCGACAGAACCCGAGGAGTCCCATGCAGCGGGCGAAGGTGATCTTCTGGTGCGGTGCCGCCATCGCCTCGACGGCGGCGGGTGCCCTGGCCGTCTACCTGGCTTCCGTGGGCTGGGACGAAGCCGACAAGATCGCCGGCGTGATCAGCCTGTTCGTCGCGCTCATCGGCCTGGCACTCGCCGTCTGGGGTGCCGTCGCGTCCGGAAGCGGCGGCGATCTCCGGGTCGGCGGCTCCCTCACCGACGTCGGCCGGACCAAGGGGGACGTGGTCATCCGGCGCCGGGATCGGGGCCGAAGGGGGCCTCCCGGGACCGGCCCCGCCGTCGCGGGTGACCACGACCGGGTGCGGCGGACGAAGGGATCGGTGCGCATCGAGGACCAGCCCTGATGGCCTGGTGGTCGCTCCTCCGCCGAAGCACTGCAGCGTCGCGCGGGCCGACCGGGATCGGCGGCAACGTGGTCGTGGTGAACCGCACCAAGGGCGACGCCACAGTCGTGATCGAGGCGCCCGGACCAGCCGCTCCCCCGGAGCCGCCCGGCCACCCGATCACCGAGCACGACCCGTTCGACCTTGACGTCCACGAAGCCATCGCGGTGCCCGGCGACCTTCCGGCGCTGCCGGTGTACGTCCGGCGCGGCCATGACGCCGCGCTGGACGAGCGGGTGCGGGAGACACGCTCCGGCAGGAGCGCGGCGGTGCTGCTCGTCGGGGAGTCGTCCACGGGGAAGACACGGGCCGCGTGGGAGGCCGTCAAGGACCTGCCCGAGCCGTGGACCCTGTGGTACCCCTCCGACGCGGGGGAACTGCTGCGGGGCGTCACCGCCGTCGCTTCGCACACCGTCCTCTGGCTCGACGACGCCCAGCAGCATCTGCTGACACCGGGGTCCGTGGACGGAGAGCGTGCGGCGGCGGCATTGCGCGCGCTCCTGCGGGACCGGGACCGCCGTCCCGTCCTCGTCCTGGGCACGATCTGGCCCCGTCCGTGGCAGCGGCTCACCGGTCCGCCCCCTGACAGCGGTGATGACCTTCACGCACAGGCTCGGAGACTGCTCGTCGGCCGAGCTCTGAGCGTGCCCACCGCGTTCACCGGCCGCGACGAGCAGGCGTTGCGGGCGCTCACCCGAAGGGACGCACGCCTCGCCGAGGCCGCGGCCCGCGCAGAGGGCGGCCGCGTCGCGCAGTTCCTCGCGGGCGCACCCGCGCTCGTCGAGCGCTACCTCACCGCGCCGCCCGAGATCAAGGCGCTGATCGAGTGCGCCGTCGACGCACGTCGGCTCGGCTTCGGCACGGTGCTGCCCCGGACCCTGCTGGAGACCGCGGCGCTCGGCTACCTCGACGCCGCGCAGCAAGACGCGCTCCCGGTCGGTTGGGCCGACGGCGCCTTCGCCCAGGTGTCGCCGCCGATCCGCGGAATCCGCGGCCCTCTCAGCCCCTCCATGCCCGGCCCCGACGGCCCTGCCTACACGCTCGCCGATTATCTGGAGCAGACCGGCCGTGTCACCCGGCACGGAAGGCTTCCGCCGGCGGCGCTGTGGGACGCGCTGCACGATCACGCAGAGCCGGAGGCCCTGCTCCGGATCTCCGCCTCCGCGAGCGAGCGCGGCCTGCTGCGGACCGCGGTCCGATTCTGCCTCAAAGCCATGGAGATCGACCCGTCCGCGGGGCGGCTCCAGATCTCGCGGCTGATGTCCTCCTCCGGACGCGACCTCGAGGCGGCGGAATGGGCGGCCGCGGCCGCGGAGGCCGGCGAGCCCGGTGCGCGGGCGCGGCGCCTCTCCCTCGTGTGGGACGCCGCGAGCCGGCTGAACTGCACGAGCATGGCCGCGCAGGCCGACGCGGACTACTGGCTGGGGTTCGGCCACGACGAGAACGAGGAGCACCTGGCCGTCTACGAGGCCGCGGGCGGAGACACCGCGCTGGAGGAGGCCCAGCGGGCACGTCGTGCCGGTGAGTCCTTCACCGAAGACGTCGAGGACTCCGACGACGACCCGCCTCCGGAGCGTGCCTACCCGTCGCTGCGGGCGGCGGGCTCTCGGTTCCTCGATCTCCTGCGCTCCGGCAAGGGCGGTGCGGGGGCGGCCGTCGCCGGGCTCATCGAGCCGGGCGACATCGACGCGGATCTACCGGGCTCCTGGACTCAGGCGGGCGTGTCCCAGTGGGAATCCGGGCGAAAGGGGCTCGGGCTCGACCTGATCCGGCACGGCGCGGACCTCGGGGACTTCCACGCGATCGATCACGCCAAGGGGCTGCTGTCCGGCGATTCCTTCCTCTCGTGGCTTCGCGAGGTCGCTGATGGCGGGAACATCCAGGGCGCGGGAAGGCTCGCCGCGGCTCTGACCCGGGAGGGATCCGACGACGAGGCGCTGGAATGGTGGCTCGTAGCTCTCGAACGCGGTTACCCGGAGGTGCTGATCAGAGTCCGCGGACTCCTGGCGCGCGTCGCGGCGGAGGAAGGCGGCGAAGACAAGATCGTCGATTGGTACCAGAAGGCCGCGGCCCTCGGTGCCGATGACGCCGCGGGCATCGCCGCCGATCTGCTGCGCGCCGGGGGCCGGTTCGCCGAGGCCGCGCTCTGGTACCGGAAGGCGATCGAGTCCGGGGACCGCGACTCCGTCGAGGATCTGGCGCGGCTGGTCGCCGACACCGGCGAGGGCGGCGCGGAGGCGGACTGGCTGCGCGACCGCGCCAAGGCGGGCGACTCCGCGGCTGCGGCGGGAGTCGCCCTGATCCACTGGTCGTCCGGTGAGCGGGAAGAGGCCCTTCTCTGGCTCCAGGACCGGGGTGCGGCCGGGGACGTCGAGGCGCTGCGGACTGCGGTCGACCTGCTCGCCGGGGACGCGCGGGAGGAGGAGGCGATGGCGCTGTTCCGCCGGGTCGTGGAGACCACCGCGTCGAGGCGCGCCGTGCGGCCGGCCAAGGCGCCGACGGCCGTGCCGGGCAGGCCGCTTCCCGAGATCGACGCGCGGTCTCCGCTCTTCGAGGCCCGGCGGATCCTGCGCGAGATGGGCAGTGCCGGTGAGGCCAAGCGGCTCTACCGGTACGGCTGGGACACCGACGGCGGCATCGCCGAGTCCTGGGAGGCCCACCCGCCCCCACCTGTCCGCCCCGCGAGATCCGAGCCCTGACCCGGAGCCGGTCAGGGGATCGGGAGGTCGTGGTGGAGGGGACCTGTGGTGGCGTGGAGGGGTCGGGCCGTGGCTTGGTGGCGGGTGGCGACGATTTCGGCCGCGATGGCGAGGGCCGTCTCCTCGGGGGTGCGGCCGCCCAGGTCGAGGCCGATGGGTGAGTGGAGGCGGGAGAGGTCGGCGGGGGTGAGGCCCGCTTCGCGGAGGCGGGCCAGGCGGTCGGTGTGGGTGCGGCGGGAGCCCATGGCGCCGATGTAGCCGACGGGGAGGCGGAGGGCCACTTCGAGGAGGGGGAGGTCGAATTTGGGGTCGTGGGTGAGGACGACGACGGCGGTGCGGGAGTCGACGGGGGTGGCGGCCAGGTAGCGGTGGGGCCAGTCGACGACGACCTCGTGGGCGTCGGGGAAGCGGGCCGCCGTGGCGAAGACGGGGCGGGCGTCGCAGACCGTCACGCGGTAGCCGAGGAAGCGGCCGAGGGTCGCCATGGCCGCCGCATGGTCGATCGCGCCGAAGATCAGGAGGCGGGGGCGGGTCGCGGCCGAGGCGACGAAGACCTCAAGGCCGGGACGGCAGTGGATCGCGCGGACACCGGTCCGGCCCAGCTCCAGCAGGGCGCGGGCTTCGGCGACGACGGCGGCGTCCACCTCGGGGTCGCCCGTGGTGCCGAGGACACCGTCCGGACGGATCGCCAGGGTGGCGCCGGAGGCGGCCAGGACGTGTGCGGCGGCCACCGGGGAGGGGCCTGCCGCGGCCTGGAGAACCTCGGGCGGGGGTGCGGGCTGCACGAAGACCTCGACGGTGCCGCCGCAGGTGAGGCCGACGGCGAAGGCGGTGTCGTCGGCGTAACCGAAGGCCTCGCGCACCGCCACGCCCGTCCGCAGGACCTCCTGGCACAGTTCGTAGACGGCGCCCTCCACACAGCCGCCGGAGACGCCGCCGACGGCCTCGCCGTGCTCGCTGACGGCCATCGCCGCGCCCGCCGGACGCGGGGCGCTGCCGCCGACGCCCACGACGGTCGCCAGCGCGTACCGGGTGCCCTCCCGGCTCCAGGCGAGGAGCTGAGCGGCGATCTCACGCATGCGCGGAGCCCTTCTCCCACCGTGCCCCCTCCCGGATCCGGAAGGGGGCACGGACGGCGTTCGTCAGCGGGATCGGGTCACTTGAGCAGGGCGCCCGCGTCGATGGGCAGGGTGACGCCGGTGATGTACCTGCCCTCCTCGGAGGTGAGGAACACGATCGCGTTGCTGATGTCGACGGCCTCGACCCACGGGACGGGGAGCGAGTTCATCATCTGCGAGATCGGCGCCATGTCCTCGGCCGTCGGGTTCTCCAGGTCGGGGCGGAACATCCGGAAGGTCATGTCGTTGATGAGCATCGGCGTGTTGACCTGGGTGGGGTGCACGGAGTTGACCCGGATGCTGTGCGGCGCCAGCTCCACGGCCATGGTCCGCATGAGCCCGACGATGCCGTGCTTGGTGGAGACGTAGTTGGCGATGAACGGGTGGGCCTTGAGGCCGCCGACGGAGCTGGTCAGCACGACCGAGCCGCCCCGGCCGCCGTCGATGACGTGCTGGACGGTGGCCCTCGCGGTGTGCCAGACACCGGTCAGGTTGACGTCGACGGAGTCCTTCCAGTGGTTCGGGTCCATCTTCTCCACCGCGTCGCCGGAGGCCGCGAGGCCCGCGTTGGCGATGACGATGTCGAGCCTGCCGAACCGGCTCACGCCCTCGTCGGCGGCGGCCGTGAGCGCGTCGAGGTCGCGCACGTCGGCCTCGACCGCGTAGATGCGGCGGCCTAGTCGTTCGACCTGCTCGACCGTCTCCTGGAGGTCCTCCGGCGTCGACATCGGGATCGGGACGCTGTCGATCTGCTTGCAGATGTCGACGGCGATGATGTCGGCGCCCTCCTCGGCCAGCCGCACCGCGTGGCTGCGGCCCTGGCCGCGCGCCGCGCCCGTGATGAACGCGACCTTTCCTTCATGTCGTCCGGGCATCGCTACCTCTTCTCTATGGCACTACTCAGGGGGGTGGTGGGTGGAGGTACGGGGGTGGTGGGTGGAGGTACGTGGGCGGAGGTACGGGGGTGGTGGGCGGAGCGCTCGGGAGTGCCGTCCGGAGCCGGGCGGGCGCGTCGCGCGGCCCCGGACGGCGTTCGTGGTCCGCGGCTCAGCGCGCTAGGCCGGGCCCCGTGAGCGGCGGCGGCGTAGCAGGGCGATGAGCACGAGGAGCACGGCGGCGGCCCCGGCGGGCGGGGCGAGGTGGCGCAGCAGTCCGGTGGACGGCTGGAGCAGGTCTATCGGGGCCGCGGGGGCGGCCGGCGTGGGACGCGGGGCGGGCGCGGCGGGAGCGGCGTCCTTCTCCTCCGGCGGCGGCTGTTCCGGCGCCGCGGCCGCGCTCCCCGACTCGGCGAGGTGCGCCGCGAGGTTCGCGGCGAACTGGCCGATCAGGGAGGTCGCGACGTCGGCGAGGGTGCTGCGGCCGAACTGGGCGGGCTTGCCGGTGATGGCGAGGTCGGTGTCGATGAGCACGTCGGTGCCCGATCCGTCGCCGGTGAGCGTGCAGGTGACCGTCGCCTTGGCGGTGCCGCCGCCGCGCGTCTCCCGCCCGCTCGCCTCCAGGACGGCGACGCGCGCGGCCTCGTCGAGCGAGACGAACGCGACGGTGCCGCTGTAGGTGAGCCCGATCGGGCCGAGCTTGACCTTCACCTTCCCGCCGAAGGTGTCGCCCTCGTGGGACGTCAGGGTCGCGCCGGGCACGCAGGGCGCGATCCGCTCGATGTCGAGCAGCACCGCCCACGCCTCGGCGGCGGGCACGGGGATGCGCAGGTCGTTCTGGAGTTTCACCGGGCCTCCTCGGCGCTGATCTCGTCCGCCGCCGCCCGGACCGCCTTGAGGATGCCCTGGTAGCCCGTGCAGCGGCACAGGTTGCCGGACAGGCCCTCGCGGATCTCGTCGTCGGTGGGGTCGGGGTTGTCCTTGAGCAGGGCGGTGGCCGTGACGACGAAGCCGGGCGTGCAGAAGCCGCACTGGAGGCCGTGGTGGTCGCGGAACGCCGCCTGGACCGGGGACAGGGTCCCGTCGGGGGCGGCGATCCCCTCGACGGTGGTGAGCTCGGCCCCGTCCGCCTGGGCGGCGAACATGAGGCAGGCCCGTACGGCGGCGCCGTCCATGAGGATCGTGCACGAGCCGCAGACGCCGTGTTCGCAGCCCAGATGGGTGCCGGTGAGCCCGCAGTGCTCGCGCAGGAAGTCGGCGAGGGTGAGCCGCGCGGGAACGCGACCGCGCCGTTCCCGTCCGTTGATCCTGAGCCGGATCTCGACCACGTCAGACATCGCTCGCCTCCTTCACGGCGCGCTTCCATGCGCGCGCGACCATCACCCGGCCGATGTGCCTGCGGTAGTCGGCGGACGCGTGCAGGTCCGCGGGGACCGACGCGACCTCCGCCAGGGCGGCCTCGGCGACCTCTTCCGGGGTCCGCCCGGCGGCGTCCCGGCCCGTCAGCTCCGCCTCGGCCGCGGTGGCGCGGCGGGGCGTGGGGCCCAGCCCGAACAGGCCGATGCGGCACCGCGCGATCCGGCCCGCCCCGTCGAGTTCGACGGCGACGGCCGCGCCCGCGATGGCGAAGTCGCCGCTGCGCCGCGCGAACTCCTCGACGGCGAAGCCGCTGCGCGGGCCGCGCACGGGGAAGGTGACGCCGGTCAGGAGCTCGTCCTCCTCCAGGAGGGTGCTCCACATGCCGGTGAAGAACTCCGCGGCGGGCAGCGTCCGGGTGCCGCGCGGCGACAGGGTCTCCAGCTCCGCGTCGAGCGCGAGCGCGACGGCCGGGTACTCGGCGGCGGCGTCGGCGTGCGCGATCGAGCCGCCGAGCGTGCCGCGGTTGCGGATCTGGAAGTGCCCGATGAGCGGGGTCGCGCGGGCCAGCAGCGGCACGTCGGCGGCGACGGTCTCGGATCTGCCGACCTCGGCCTGGGTGGTGGCCGCGCCGATCCAGACGCGACCGTCGCGCCGCTCGATCCCGCGCACGCCGTCGACGCGGCGCAGGTCGACCAGGTGGCCGAAGACCGCGAGCCGCAGCGCCAGCATCGGCACGAGGCTCTGCCCGCCCGCGATCACCTTGGCCTCGTCGCCGAGCTCGGCGAGCAGCCCGACGGCCTCGGCGGCGTCCTCGGGCGCGTGGTAGGACAGCGGCGGGGGCTTCATCCGGCCACCGCCTCACGGCACCGGTGCGGGTGGGTCATTTCTCTCCTGTCGAAGGGGTCGCCGCGTTGCGGATCGCGGTGACCAGTGACTCGGGCGTGAGCGGCAGGCGGGTGAGCTTGACGCCGAGCGGGGCGAGCGCGTCGGCGACCGCGTTGACGACGGCCGGGGGCGCCCCGATCGCGCCGCCCTCGCCGACGCCCTTGTAGCCGCCGGGGCCGGGTCCGGGCGTCTCCACGTGGCCGTACTCGATGACGGGCACGTCGGTGCTCGTGGGCAGCAGGTAGTCCATGAACGTGGTGGTGATCGGGTTGCCGTCCTCGTCGTAGGCGAGGTGCTCCAGCAGCGCGCCGCCGATGCCCTGGACGGCGCCGCCGGCGATCTGGCCCTCGACGACCGTCGGGTTGATCATGGGCCCGCAGTCCTCGCTGACGATGTAGCGCAGCAGCTTGACCGCGCCCGTCTCCACGTCCACCTCGCAGGTGCACAGGTGGGTCGCGTTGGCCCAGATGACCGGCGCCTCGGCCTTGTACCTGCCGCTGGCCTCCAGGCCGGGCGGGACGCCGGGCGGCAGCGCGTCGGTCTGGAAATAGGCGGTCTCGGCGATCTCGGCGAGGCTGATCTCCTTGTCGCGTTTGCCGCGCACCCCCGCCTTGCCGCGGACCATCTCGATGTCGCCGGGCGCCGCGTCGAGCTTGTGCGCCGCGATCCGCGCGATCCGCTCGCGCAGGATCGCCGCGGTGACCTCGACGGCCCCGGCCGTCATCGAGCCCGACCGGCTGCCGCCCGTGCCGCCGCCGAAGGGGGTGACCGCGGTGTCGCCCTGGATGGTGCCGACGTCGTCGATGTCCACGCCGAGCGCGTCCGCGGTGAGCTGGACCGCGGTCGTCTCGAGGCTGTTGCCGGTCGATCCGCCGCTCATGTACACGTTGACCTTGCCGGACGGCTCGATCCGGATCGTCGCGCCCTCGGTGGAGTGCAGGCCGAGGTTGTCGGTGGTCGGCTCGACGTACGTGCAGGTGCCGACGCCGATGTAGCGGCCCTCTTCCCGCGCCTTGGCCTGCTCGGCGCGGAACGCGTCGTAGCCGACCATCTCCAGGGCCTGCTCGAACGTCTCCAGCGGCGTGACGTCGCTGTAGGGCATCCCGTTGTGGTTGGTGTAGGGCAGGTCCTCGCGGCGCAGCAGGTTCTTGCGGCGCACCTCGGCGGGATCCACGCCCATGCCGCGCGCGGCGATGTCCAGCAGCACCTCTCGGGCGACCGACTCGAACTGCCACGGGCCGCGGTAGGCGGTCCGGCCGACGGTGTTGGAGAACATCGCCTTGGTCGCGAAGGTGCCCTGGGCGACGCGGTACGGGCCGGGGAACAGGATGCCGACGACCACGCAGGTGTTCATCGGGTACGGGATCGGGTAGGCGCCCACGTCCTGCACGAAGTCGATCGCGGTGGCGAGCATGGTGCCGTCGGCGTCGAAGGAGACCCGGACGTCGGCGTGGTCGTGCCGCGCCTGCCCGGCCGACAGGAGGTTCTCGCGGCGGTCCTCGATCCACTTGAGCGGGCCGGGGGTGCGCATCGCGGCGAGCAGGACGCACATGTCCTCGCGCTGCGGGAGCACCTTCTGGCCGAACCCGCCGCCGGTGTCGCGCATGATGACCCGGACCCGGTGCTCGTCCAGGCCGAGCAGGCGGGCGCAGAACAGGCGCAGTTCGTGCGGGGACTGGGTCGCCGCCCAGACCGTCAGCTCGCCCGTCGCGGGCTCCCACTCGGCGAGCAGTCCGCGCGTCTCGATCGGGACCGCGGCGTACGCCTGCTGGTAGATCGTCTCGCGGAACGTGTACGCGGCCTCTTCGAAGACCGGGAAGGACTCGACGGGCAGGCCCGCCAGCTCGATCGCCACGTTGCCCGGGTAGGCGGCGTGGACGAGTTCGCCGGACTCCGCCGCGGTCTTGTAGTCGACCACGGGCGGCAGAGGCGCGTAGTCCACGATGACGAGTTCCGCGGCGTCCTCGGCGATGTACCTGTCGTCGGCGACGACCAGGGCCACCGGGTCGCCCACGAACCGGACCTCGTCCTCGGCGAGCGGCGGCCTGGGCACGTCCTCGACCTGGCCGATGAGGGTGAACCAGGCCTCGCGCACCGCCGGGTTGAGGTCGGCCGCGGTGTAGACCGCGTGGACGCCGTCGAGCGCGAGCGCCTCGGCGGCGTCGATGCCCTCGATCCTGGCCCTGGCGAGGGGACTGCGCACGAAGCACGCGTGGAGCTGGCCGGGCCGGGTCACGTCGTCCACGTAGGAGCCGTGGCCGGTGAGCAGCCTGCGGTCCTCGACGCGGCGGACCCGGGTGCCCGCGTACCGGCTCCCCCCTGAGGGGGACTCGGCGGCGTCGGGCGCCGCGGTGCTCGGGCGTTCTTCGGTGAGCTGGTCGGCCGGACCGGGCTCGCTCACTCAGGGCCTCCTTTGACCGGGTGCGCGGGGTGGTCGCACCTGGGCCGGACATCCTGTCCGGCCCGGATGCTGAGCATGCGCACAACATCGCTGAGCACATGCTTAGCACCCGCCCAAGAGGCCGTCAAGGTCGACTGCGCGGAGCCCGGTGAAAACGCGAAAAGCCTGGTGGGAGCGGGCTTTGCGGCGATCGGGGCGCCCCGGGAACGCGGCAGCGCCGCCGCGCCTTCGGACAGGGCGCGCGGCGGTGCGGACGGCTCGGTGGCGGGCTCCCCGGCGAAGCCGGGCTCTCCAAGAGCCTGCCACCGAGCCCAATGGGTACGGCTCGGGGACGGGCTCTCCGAGAGCCTGCCACCGGGCCCGATGAGTACGGCTCGGACTACCTCAGAAGACCTCCCCGAGGTCGGTCCGGACGAGGGCCGCCATGCTGTGCTCGGCGAGTGCGGCGATCGTCATCGCGGGTCCGCAGGCGCCCGTGGAGCCGGGGATCCGTGAGCCGTCCAGCACATAGAGGCCGCGGTGCCCGAGCACGCGGCCGTGCCGGTCCACCGCGCCGCCGACGGGCACGCCGCCGAGCGGATGCCAGGTGGCCGGCTCGGCCGGGGAGGTGTCGGCGACGAAGCCGCCGCCCGCCTCGGCGAACGCGTCCATCCGCTCGGCGATCAGCTTGGCCACGTCGGCGTCGGCCGACCTCGGCCAGGTCAGCACCGCGTCGTCGGCTTCGGGGTCGTAGGTCCAGACGCCTTCGGGGCGGACGATCCCGCAGCCGGCGAGCGCCATCATCCGGGCCGGGCTCGGCGGCAGGATCGGCGAGCCCGCGTGCACGACGGTGTACGGGATCGGGCTTCGCGGGTCGCGGCCGCCCACGCACGACGGGCCGCCCTGGGGACGTCCCGGGTCGTCGTCCATCTGGACCCAGGCGTAGGCGCGGTTGCCGTTGGTGCCCCAGCCGGTGCCGACGGCGTCGGGCAGGCCGGGCACGAGTCCCTTGCCGCGCGCCTTCACCAGCAGCCGGGTGGTGCCGGGAGATCCGGCGGCCAGGAACACCGCGTCGGCGGTGATCCGCTTGTGTTCGAGGACCGTGCCGTCGGTGCCGAGGCGGTCGACGTGCAGAAGCCAGCGGCCCCGGTCGTCGAGGGCGAGGTCGCGCACGAGGTGCAGGCTCTCCACGGTGACGCGGCCGGTGGCCTCGGCGGCGGCGAGGTAGGTGACGTCCACCGAGTGCTTGCCGCCGTTGTTCACCCCGTAGGCGAGGTCTCCGGTGATGTAGGTGGGAGTGTGCTCGCCTTCCAGCTCGCCGCGCACATGGTCCCAGTCGACGGGGACGGGCAGCCGGAACGTCTCGAGGCCCGCCTTCCGCGCGGTGTCGAGGAAGAGGCGGGACGAGCGGTAGGCGTCGGCGGCGAGGACGTCGTCGGGGATCGTGCCGAGCCGCAGCATCCGGGCGACGGCCGGGTAGGCCCACCGGTCGAGGTCGCCGTAGGCGTCGGCGAGTTCCGGCATGGACAGGGCGAAGTGCTCCTCGGCGGGCTGGAGCGTCATCCCGTGGGAGACCAGCGAGCCGCCGCCGACCCCCGCCGCGCAGTTGACGGCGGTGCCCCGCCCGCGCAGCGTCTCGATGAGACCGGTGTAGGGCGCCCAGCGGGTGAAGACGCCTGGGGTGGTGCTCCGGTCGGTGAGCCAGCCCGCGCGGGCGTCGAGGTCGGCTGCCCGGGGGAAGGTGGTCGAGTCCGGCCCGGTCGGCCAGCGCACGCCTCGTTCCAGCACGAGTGTCGGCACGCCCGCCTCCGCGAGCCGCAGCGCGGCGACCCCTCCCCCGAAACCCGTGCCGACGACGACGGCCCGCGCGTGGTGCTCGGTGGTCTCCGGCGCGGGGCCGGACTGCTGCGGGGCGTGCGGGGGCTGCGGCACGGCGGCTCCAAGGTTCGGGGTGGGACCGCGACGGGTCGGGCCGCGGAGGGAGCACCGGGCCCAACATAAAGGCGTGCACGTCTGGCGGCAAGACCCTTAGTCATTTTGGAGAACTGCATTTCCGCAGAGGGTGAACCCCTGGTACGGGCCCGGGCCGGGCACCGAGGTGCCCGGCCCGGAAAGCGGGATGACCTACCGCTACCTCGTCTCCAGGTCCGCCATGGACCTGCCGACGTCCTCGAGCTTCATGGGCTTCACGTACGACCTGGTCAGCTTGTAGACCGGCGCGTCGCAGCGGAAGGCGCCCTGGTTCGGCTTGAAGTCGGCGGGCTTCCAGCCGTCGGGGGTGGCCTGCTCGACGTTGAAGCACTTGAGCGGGGCGTCGATCTGGCTCAGGTCGATCGGCGCGAGCAGCCCGCCGGCCGTCCAGGCCGATTCCTTCAGCACGGCCTCGTAGGCGCACTTGCGGGTGAGGTCGTCACCGCAGGACCCGGCCGCCTTGGCGAACAGGACGAACGCCGTGAACGCGCGCACCGCGCCGAGGGAGACCGGCGCGCCCGGGGCGTACTTGGCGAACAGGTCGATGAGCTGCTGGGTCGCGGGGCTGCTGGACGCGCTCTCCAGCGGGTGGACGCCCCCGATGTCGGCGAGGTTGTTCTGGAAGCCGATGGCCTTGCCGGCGAGCTTCAGGAACGCCGGGCCGTAGGAGTAGGCGTTGGCGTCGATCCAGTCGAGCCTGTAGTTCAGGTTGGTCAGCGCCAGCTCCAGCTTCACCAGGTCGGTGAAGTTGCCGTAGAAGACCAGGCCCTTGACCTTCTTGCTCTTGATCGCCTGGGCGTAGGGCGTCCAGTCGGCGATGCCCGCGGTCGGGTAGGTGTCGCTGTAGGAGAAGGTGCCTCCCGCGGACTCCACCGTCTCCTTGACCTGCTCGTTGAGCACCTTCGTCACGGGCGAGTCGCCCACGATGCTGCCGACCGCGCCCGCGGAGCCCGGATAGGCCTCCTTGAGGAGCCAGGTGAAGTAGCCGGCGTAGCGGCTGTAGGACGCGCCGCCCCACGGAGAGACCTGCAGGTCGGATCCCGTGTTCTCGACCATGGTGGTGGTCGCGGGGAGCGCCGGGAGCATGCAGCTCAGCCGGTCCTTGACGCCGAGCGAGTCCAGCGCGGAGCCGCCGCCGACGAGGAAGAAGTCCTCCCGGCAGGCCTCCAGCATCCGCTGGCGGACCTCCATCAGCTTGGCGTCGCGGATCGTCGCGGTGAGCTTGCGGCCGTTGATGCCGCCGGCGTCGTTGCACCAGGAGGTGAAGACCTTGGCGGCGTCGGCGTAGTCGCCCCGCTTGTCGTAGCCCTGGTCGGTCAGCGTGCCGACCTTGATCTCGTCGGCCGTGACGCCCTGGACCGGCGCCAGCGTCTGCTTGCCGGGCCCGCACAGGCCCTTGAGCGTGCCGAAGTCGGCGGAGGCCCCGGCGACCGGGGCGCCGTCCTCGGTGCCGCCGGAGCCGTCGCGGCCGCAACCGCTCACGACGAGGACGAGGGCGGCGATGGCCGCCAGCGCTCTGTGGTGTCTCAAACGATGCTGTCTCACGGGGTCGCTCCTCATGATGTGGCCCCCGAATTCGGCGGGTGGTCCCGGCTCACGCGCGAGCCGGGATGGGCGGACCGCACCGCCCGACGGGCGGACGCACGGCACCGCGGAGCGTTCACGGGTCCCTCAGCGGAGCATAAGTTCGCGAACGCTCACTCCGTTCACCATCGTGGGCTCCAGGGCCTTCCGTCAAGAGGCCGCCGGGGCACGATCGGAACACGTTGCCGCAGGTCAGCGGGCTTTTTTACGCATGCGGCGGACAGGGCCGGGCGCCGCTCCTCGCGCCCTGCCCCATCCGCCGCCCCACCGCCCGCGGGCCGGGCTGCCGCGGTCCGCACGACGCGGACACCGGCCCGGCGGGCCGTCCTCACTTGATCTTCGTCTTCATCTCCTCGAGCCGGACGAGGATGGGGTAGCCGCCGACGGACAGGGCGTTGCCGTGGCCGGTCTGGTGGACGTCGAAGACGGACTGGATGGCGGCGTAGAAGCCCTGGACGTCGAGGGTCTGGTTGACCGCGCGCTTGGCCTGGCGGAGGCCGAACGACGGCATCTCGGCGATCTGGGCGGCGAGGGCGCGCGCCTCGGCGTCGAGGTCCGCTCGCGCGACGACCCTGTTGACCATGCCGACCTTCTCCGCCTCCTCTGCCGTCAGGGGGCGGCCGGTGAACAGGATCTCCTTGGCCTTGCGCGCGCCCAGCTCCCACGTGTGACCGTGGTACTCCACTCCCCCGATGCCCATCGTCACGACGGGGTCGGAGAAGAGCGCGTCCTCGGCGGCGATGATGAGGTCGCACGGCCAGCACAGCAGCAGACCGCCCGCGATGCAGCGGCCCTGCACCGCCGCGATCGTCGGCTTGGGGATGTTCCGCCAGCGCAGCGAGTACTCCAGATACCGCCGGGCCTCCGCGGCATAGATCCAGTCGAGGGTGATCTTCTCCGGGGCGGGTGTGCCGCTCTTGAGGTCATGCCCGGCGGAGAAGTGCTTGCCTTCCGCGCGCAGGACGATGACCGCGACGTCCTCGTCCGACGCGCCCCGGGTGAAGGCCGCGTCGAGCTCGTCCAGAAGCTGCATGTTCTGGGCGTTGGCCGCTTCGGGGCGGTTCAGGGTGATCGTCGCGATCTTGTCCGCGACGTGGTATTCGATGTATCCCATGGAGGCTCCTCAGGCTCGGGGGAGGCCGAGCACGCGCTCGGCGATGATCGTCCGCTGGATCTCCGAGGTGCCGCCCGCGATGGTGCCGCCGAAGCTGCGCGCGTAGCGCTCGAACCAGCTCGTGGTGAACACGTCGAGGTGCAGCGGCGCGGGCTGCGCCGTGGGCGTCGGGTACAGGCCCTCGACGCCCTGGGCGTCGAGGATCCGTTCCAGCGCCTTCTGGGCGGCCTCGGAGCCGAACACCTTGAGCACCGACAGCGCCGCGACGTCCTGGTCGCCGCGCGCCGCCCTGGCGAGCGCCGCCGAGCCCATGAGGCGCAGCGCCTGCGCGTCCATGAGGAGGGTGGCGTACCAGTCCCGGTCGAGCGGGGTCTCGGGGGTGAAGTCGCGGATCTCCTCTTCGAGGCGGGCGGCGAAGCTCAGCCACAGCAGCGTCCGCTCGTGGCCCAGGGAGCCGTTCGCGACCCGCCAGCCGTCGTTCAGCGGACCCACCAGGTTCGCGGCGGGCACCCGGACGTCCTCGAAGAAGACCTCGTTGAAGTCCAGGTCGTCGCGTCCCGCGATGGAACCGAACGGACGCCGGGTCACGCCGGGCAGGTCCGTCGGGATGAGCAGGACGCTGATGCCCTTGTGCTTGGGCACGTCCGGGTCCGTCCGGACGAAGGTGAGGAGCACGTCGGCGTCATGCGCCCCGGACGTCCACACCTTCTGCCCGTTGACCACGAACTCGTCGCCGTCCTGGACGGCCCGGGTCCGCAGGCCGGCCAGGTCGGAGCCCGCGCCGGGCTCGCTCATCCCGAGGGACGCGGTGATCTCGGCCCGGAGGATCGGCACGGCCCACCGCCGCTTCTGCTCCTCGGTGCCGAACGACAGCAGCGACGCGGCGATGATGCCCAGGCCCTGCGGGTTGAAGCTGTGGTAGATCCGCCGCTTCGCCATCTCGGCGAGGTGCACGTACTGCTCGATGATCCCGGCGTTGCGCCCGCCGAACTCGGGCGGGTTGCCGGGCAGCAGCCAGCCCTCGTCGAACAGCCTGCGCTGCCAGCGGCGGGCCCATTCCGGCACGTGCGAGCTCGACCGGGACCGCTCGGCGGTCTCCGCGCCGCTCGGCGCGTGCTCATCGAGGAACGCGGCGAACTCGGCCCGGAAGGCCTCCACGTCGGCGTCGAATGTCAGCCGCACAGGTGCTCCTCAACGATGAGCGCCCGGTGCTCCGCCGCGCCGCCGAGCAGCAGCTCGCCGGACTTGGCGCGCTTGAGCGCGAACTGAAGATCGTTCTCCCACGTGTAGCCCATGGCCCCGAACAGCTGGAAACCGTGCCGGAACACCAGTCCCTGGCACTCCCCCGCCGCCGCTTTGGCCATCGACGCGGCGTAGGCCGGATTGTCGCCTTCGCCGGCGATGACCAGCGCGGCGTAGTAGGCCAGCGCCCGCGCGCGCTCGATCGCGACGTGCATGTCGGCGGCCTTGTGCTTGACGGCCTGGAACGAGCCGATGGGCACGCCGAACTGCTGCCTGGTGCGCGCGTGCTCCAGCACGAGGTCCAGCACCCGCTGGCAGGCGCCGACCATGCTGAGCGCGATGCCGGTCACGGCGAGCGGCCTGACCTCCGCGACGCCGACCCCGCTGCGCCCGGCCGCGGTGACCCGGACGCCGTCGAAGGAGACCTCCGCGACGTGCAGGAGCGGGTCGAAGACCGGCGTCGCGACGGCCGTCGCGCGGGCCGCCGGGACGGCGAAGACGCCCGCGTCGGTGGCCACCGCGAACCAGTCCGCGCGATCGCCGTCCAGGATGTGCCGGGCGGTGCCCGAGAGCAGCCAGCCGTCCCCGTCGGGGGTCGCGGTGACGCCTTCGAACACGGCGGTCCCGGCCTGGCCGCGCGCGGCGGTCTCCGGAAAGAACGGGACGAACTGCGTCATCGTCGCCAGGTAGGGCGTAGGGTCGACGGCCCGGCCCAGCTCCTCCAGCAGGATCGCCAGTTCCACGGTCTCGCCGCGCTCGGTCAGCTCGGTCCAGCCGTGCCGGGAGTAGGCGGCCCAGACCGGCGCGGGGTCCACCCCGCCGTCGACCACGCTCCGCACGAGCGAGGGCGGGCACTCCTTGGCCACGGCCTCGCGGACGGTCGTCTGCCAGAACCGCTGGTCCTCGTCGAACTCAAAGATCACGGCGGCCACCGCCGGGTCCGGCCCACCGGGCCGCTGCGCGCTTCACGGGTTCTCCTTAGATCGGTGCGGCCCGCCGGACGGACCGGCCGGCGGGCGCGGGGTCACGCTGAGATGAGGCGGGCCAGGTTGCCGCCCATGATGAGCGCCTTGTGCTCCTCGCTGAGGCCGTTCAGCTCGTCCACGTAGGTGACGGGGTCGGCCAGGCCCTCGGGGTGGGGGTAGTCCGAGCCGAACAGGACCCGCTCGACGCCGATGAGGTCGGCGAGCTTGCCCATGTCGTCCTCCCAGAAGGGAGAGATGTGGATGCAGCGCTTGACCGCGACGACCGGGTCCTCGATGAACGCGTCGGGCATCTTCTTGTAGATGCTGGCGAGCTGGTCCAGCAGCGGGCCGACCCACACCGAGCCGTTCTCGATGACGGCGATCTTCAGGTCGGGGAACCGGGAGATCGCGCCGTGGCAGGCCAGGGCGGCGACCGCGTCCTGGATCGGCCGCCACTCGAACACGCCCCGGAAGGCGTTCGGGACGAACGGCAGCATCTCCTGGTCGACGCCCATCCAGTCCGCGACGTAGCGGCTGTAACCGCTGTCGGAGGAGTGCAGCGCGACCAGGACGCCGTGGTGGACGACGCGCTCCCAGAACGGGTCGAACTCCGGCAGGCCGAAGGAGCGCGAGTGCCGGACGCCGGGCACCGGGGCCGGACGGATGAGGATCGCCCGGGCGCCGTTGGCCACCACCCAGTCGAGTTCCTCGATGGCCTTGTCGACGAACGGGAGGCTGATGACGGGGGTGGTGAAGATCCGGTCCTGGTAGTTGAAGGACCAGGTCTCCAGCAGCCACTGGTTGAGGGCGTGGACGACCGCGTGGATCATCTCGGGGTCGTCCCGCATGCGCTCCTCGATGAGGCTCGCCAGCGTGGGGAACATGAGGGTCTGGGCGATGCCCAGCTCGTTCATCAGCTCCAGGCGCGGGGCGGGCTCGCGGAACGCAGGGATGGACTTCATCGGCTTGCCGAAGATCTCCCGGCGGCTCTTGCCCTCGGGGTTGCCGACGCGGAAGTAGTCCTCCATAGCGCCGGGCCTGGCCACCACCTCGAAGGTGGGGTTGGGGATGAACTCACTGATGTGGCCGCGCACCGCGATCTTGGTGCGGCCGTCCACCTGGACGTACTTGATGGCGCCCTTGTACTTCTCCGGCAGGTACTTGGTCAGCGCCTCCTCGGTCTCGTACAGGTGGTTGTCGGCGTCGAAGAGCGGATACGGAAGTTCACGCGAAGGCATGGAGATCTCCTTTGGGGGACCGGGATCCGGTGTGGATATGATGTTCTCCATGAACGAGAACATCATATCCATATTTGGAGAATGAACTATGGCCAGTGAGTCCTCCGTGCTGGCGCACGGACTCGGGTTGACGGTCCTGCCGCGCACGCGATCCGGCGGCGTCGTCCTGTACCTGCACGGCGATCGCAGCCTGGCGGGCGATCCGGAAGCCGGACTCGGCCTCGCCGAGGACCTCGCGGCGCGCACCGGCTTCGAGGTCTTCTGCGCCAGGTACCGGCCCGCCTTCCCGGCCGCGCTGCACGACGTCCGCGCCGCCTACGGGCACTGCCGGACGCGTGGCCAGGTCGCGCTCGCGGGCCGGCTGGAAGGGGCCGGGCTCGCCGCCGCGCTGCTGCTCAGCCTGCGCGACGAGGGCGCTCCCCCGCCGCACTGCGCGGTGCTGCTGTCGGGCCTGCTCGACCTGCGGCTCACCGCGCAGAGCCTGCTGCTCAACGGCGCGACCGACCCCTCGTTCGACCTGCAGGACCTGCGCGGCCGCGCACGGGCCTACGCCGGGGACGCCGCGCCGACCGACCCCCTGCTCAGCCCGCTGCTGGGCAACCTCCACGGGCTGCCCCCGGTACAGCTCCAGACCGCGGGCACCGACCCGCTGCTGGACGACTCCCTCGCGTTCGCGGGCCGGGCTGCGCGGTCCGGGGTCGACGTGCACCTGCGGGTCCGCTCCAGCGCGGCCGACCTGCGCTCCGGGATGATCGGCTCCGCCGCGGCGTTCCTCACCTCCTGGGCGCCCGCCGCTTCGGACTGACCGCGGGACGGGGCGCGGACCGGCGCCGGAGCGCCGGCCGCGCCACCGCGGGGTCATGTGATCGCGCCCGTCGTCTTCAGCTCGATGACACGCTCCCAGGTGAGGCCGAGTTCGAGGAGTACCTCCTCGGTCTGCGCCGCGAACTCCGGCGCCGGGCGCGCGGCCGCGCTGACCACGTCGAACTGCACGGGGCTCGCGGCGACCTTGAGCTCCCCGGTGTCGACCAGGTAGTCGTTCGCCGTGACCTGGCCGTCGGAGACGACCTGGTACGAATCCTGGACGGGCGCCCAGGGGCCGGAGAGCGTGGTGAACCGCTCGCTCCACTCCGCGAGGGTGCGGGTGGCGATGACCTCCCGCAGGATCTCGACGGCCTGGCCGGTGTTGGCCGTGATGTCCGCGCCGGTGGCGAAGCGCGGGTCGTCGATGAGGTCGGGGCGGTCGATGTGCCGGCACACGTCGGCCCAGAACTTCTCCGCCTGGAGCATGACGAGCGACAGGTAGCGGCCGTCGGCGGTGCGGTACAGGCCCGTCAGCGGGTTCGCCGGGGAGCCGTGCACGCCCGTCTTGGCCGCGACCATCGGCTCGCCCAGGTGGGCCGAGAGCGCGATGCCGTGGCCGAGCGCCCAGACGCCGCTGCCGAGCAGGGAGACGTCCACGACGGACGGCTCGCCGGTCCTGCCGAGCTTGACCAGCGCCGCGGCGATGCCCCCGGCGAGGTTGGTGCCGGAGATGGTGTCGCCGTACGCGGGACCCGGCGGGCTGATCATGCCCTCGACGTCGGGCGGGGTGAGGCTCGCGGCGGTGCCGGCGCGCGACCAGAAGGCCGTCATGTCGTAGCCGCCGCGCGTGGACTCGGGCCCGCGCGGGCCGAGGGCGCTGCCCCGGGCATAGATGATCTTCGGGTTGACGGCGCGGAGGTCGTCCACGTCGATGCCGAACTTCGCGCGGTGGCCGGGCAGGAAACTGGTGAGGAAGACGTCGGAGTTGCGCGCGATCTCGTAGATGACCTCGCGGCCGTCCGGGTGGGACATGTCGATCCCGATGCTGCGCTTGCCCCGGTTGGCGTGCGCGAAGTTGGGGTTCGGGTCCCCCTCGACGCGCATGGTGCCGGTCTGCCGCAGCCCGCGCTGCGGGTCGCCGTGCACCGCGTGCTCGACCTTGACGACATCGGCGCCCCAGTCGGCGAGCACCCCGCCCGCCGACGGGACGAACCCGTACATCGCCACTTCCAGGACGCGGACTCCCTCGAGCGGTCCGCCGCTCATC
Source organism: Actinocorallia herbida (assembly GCF_003751225.1). Lineage (NCBI taxonomy): Bacteria > Bacillati > Actinomycetota > Actinomycetes > Streptosporangiales > Thermomonosporaceae > Actinocorallia > Actinocorallia herbida. Next base: position 3,708,893 of record NZ_RJKE01000001.1, on the reverse strand, counting down.
CGACGACCGCCGCGAAGACCTTGCTCTCGAGGAACTCCTCGAAGCCGGGCACGCCGCCCTCCCGGCCGATGCCGGACTGCTTGTACCCGCCGAAGGACGCGTCGCCGCCGAAGTAGTAGCCGCCGTTCACGCTGAGCGTCCCGGTGCGGATGCGCCGGGCGACCGCGATGGCGCGCTCGTTGTCGGCGCCGAACACCGCGCCGGACAGGCCGTAGATGGAGTCGTTGGCGATGCGCACGGCGTCGTCGACGGTGTCGTAGGCGATGACCACGAGGACGGGTCCGAAGACCTCCTCCTGGGCGATCTCGCTGTCGGGGGCGACGTTCGTCAGCAGGGTCGGCTTGTAGAACCAGCCGGGATCGACCTTCTCCCCGCCGGTGACCAGCTTCGCGCCCGCCGCGACGGCCCGCTCGACCAGGCCGTGCACCTTGTCGCGCTGCCGCTCGCTGATGAGCGGGCCCATGTAGGTGGCCGGGTCGTTGGGGTCGCCGGGATTGATGCCCTGGAGGAAGGTCGAGGCCTGCTCGACGAAGGCGTCGTGCTTGTCGCGCGGCACGAGGACGCGGGAGGTGATCGCGCAGCCCTGGCCCGCGTGGCTGCAGATCATGAACGCCGACGCCATCGCGGTCAGGCCGAGGTCGGCGTCGTCGAGCACGATCATCGCGGACTTGCCGCCGAGTTCCAGGAACGTCCGCTTGACGGTCTTGGCAGCCGCCTCCATGATGCGCCGCCCGGTCGCGGTCGAGCCGGTGAACGTCACCATGTCCACGTCGGGGTGGTTGGTGAGCGCCTCGCCGGACTCGGGCCCGGCGCCGGACAGCACGTTCACGACCCCGGCCGGGATGTCGGTGTGGTCGTGGATCAGCTCACCGAGCGCCTGGGTGACCAGCGGCGTGTCGGGGGGACCCTTGAGCACGATCGTGCAGCCCGCGGCGAGCGCCGGGGCGATCTTGGCCAGCGCGATCTGGACCGGGTAGTTGTACGGGGTGATCGCGGCGACGACGCCCGCGGCCTCCTTCTCGACCCAGCGGCGGTGCTTGCGGCCGCGGCTCTCGATGACGCCCAGCTCCTCGGTGAGCGGGTACGTGCCGAGCAGGTCGGCATAGTAGGCGACGATCCCGATGGGCTCGTCGAGCTGGGTGGCGTGCGTGGTCATCCGGGGCGCGCCGGCCTCGGCGATGAGCAGCTCGCGCAGTTCGTCGGCGTGGTCGAGCAGCACCTGGTGGAGCTGCCTGAGGCACCGTACGCGCAGGTCCACGTCGGTCGACCAGGCGGTCGTGTCGAAGGCACGGCGGGCCGCGGCGACCGCCGCCTCGGCCTCCGCGGCCGTGGCGTCGGGGGCGTGGCCGACGATGTCCCCGGTTGCGGGGTTCGTTGACGAGAACGTCGTTTCCGTCTCGACGAGCCGCCCGTCGATGAGCAGCTTCGCCCGTCTTGGCGTGGGTGGCACCGGTCCTCCTCGGATATGGGTGGGAACCATTTAATGGAGTGAGCGGACACTCATCAAGCCTGGTTTTCCGTCCTACATGAGAGTATGGTTCTCGCAATCGGAATCGAGCTTCTTTCGAGACGAAAATTTCAGACTCGAACATGTGCTCGACCGCCGCCCCTCTTCCGCCCCGAGCAAGGAGCCACCCCATGGGACGCGTTGAAGGAAAGGTCGCCTTCATCACCGGAGCCGCCCGCGGTCAGGGCCGCAGCCACGCGGTCCGCCTGGCACAGGAGGGGGCCGACATCATCGCGGTCGACCTCTGCCAGGACTACGCGACGGTCGACTACCCGATGTCCACCCCCGACGACCTCAAGGAGACCGCCCGCCTCGTCGAGGAGCAGGGCCGGCGCATCGTCACCGTGCAGGCCGACGTCCGCGAGGCCGCCCAGGTCCGCGAGGCCCTGGAGCAGGGCATCGCCGAGCTCGGCAAGGTCGACGTGGTCGTCGCCCAGGCCGGTATCGCGCCCCTGCACGGCAACCCCCCGCTCCAGGCGTGGAGCGACGTCGTCAACGTCAACCTGCTCGGCTCGATCAACGCGGTCCAGAGCGCGCTCCCCCACCTCACCGAGGGCGGGTCCGTCATCACCGTCGCGTCCGCGGCCGCGCTCATGTCGCAGGGCATGGTGCAGAACCCCGGCACCAACCCCGGCGGCAGCGGCTACGCGTGGGCCAAGCGCATCCTCGCCGACTACACCCACGAGCTGGCCCGCCAGCTCGCGCCGCGCTCGATCCGCGCCAACGTGGTGCACCCGACGAACGTGAACACCCAGATGCTCCAGAGCGCGCCGATGTACAAGTCGTTCCGGCCCGACCTGGAGAACCCGACGCGCGAGGACGCCGAACGCGCCTTCTACGTCCAGCAGGCGATGCCCGTCCCGTACATCGAGCCGGTCGACATCAGCAACGCGATCCTGTTCCTCGCCTCCGAGGAGGCCCGCTACGTCACCGGCCTCCAGCTGCGGGTCGACGCCGGCGGCTACCTCAAGTGGCACGACTTCCACGTCTGAGCGCGAAGGAGAGAGACACACCGTGAAGGTCACCGTCGATCAGACACGCTGCCAGGGGCACACCCTCTGCGCGATGAAGGCCCCCGACATGTTCGAGCTCGACGACGTCGACGGCCACTCCTCCCCGGTCAGCCCGGACGTCCCGGCCGACCAGGTGGGCAAAGTGATCGCCGCCGTCAGATCCTGCCCCGAGCAGGCCATCTCCGTGGAGGACGCCCCGTGAGCACCGACGACCTCCCGGGCGACGAGGAGCGCAAGAGCCCTTCGTACGCCTTCGACCGCCACGCGCCCGGCTACCGCGAGCGGTTCGAGGAGATCACCCACGAGATGCACGCCAAGTGCCCCGTCGCGTGGAGCGAGACGCACGGCGGCCACTGGGTCGCCGCAGGGAACCGCGAGGTGTTCGAGCTGGCGGCGCGCAACGCCGACCACCTGTCGAACGACCACGACGTCAAGGGCGAGCGCCGCGGGTACAAGGGCATCTCCATCCCCTCTCCGCAGCGCGCCCGCGGCAGCCGCGGCGGCTTCCTGGAGATGGACCCGCCCGAGCAGCGGCACTACCGGCAGGCGCTCAACCCGTACCTGTCGCCCGCCGCGATCAACCGCTGGATCCCCTGGCTGGACGAGCTGGTCCGGGCCTGCCTCGACGAGAAGATCGAGTCGGGCTCCATCGACTTCGTCGAGGACCTCGCCAACATCGTGCCGGCGGTCTTCACGCTGGCGATGCTCGGCATCCCCGTCAAAGACTGGGAGGTCTACTGCGAGCCCGCCCACGCCGTCATCTACACCCCGATGACCTCGCCCGACATCATGCGGGTCGGCGGGCTGCACATGGCGATGCAGGCGGAGATCGCGCGGCAGCTCACCGAGGTCCGCGAGAACCCGCGGCCCGGCCTGATCGACGCGCTCATCAACGCGCGGATCAACGGCGAGGCCCAGCCCGACGACGAGATCCGCGGCGTCCTCGGCCTGCTCATCGGCGGCGGCTTCGACACCACCACCGCGCTCACCGCGCACGCCATCGAGTGGCTGTCGGAGAACCCGGAGGAGCGCACGAGGCTCAGCGCCGAACGCGACGAGCTCCTCGACTCGGCCACCGAAGAGTTCCTGCGCTTCTACACCCCGGCCGTCGGGGACGGGCGCACGATCTCGGCGGACTGCACGGTCGGCGGGATCAGCTTCAAGGAGGGCGAGCGCCTCTGGCTGTCGTGGGCGATGGCCAACCGCGACCCCGCGGTGTTCGAGAACCCCGACGAGATCGAACTCGGCCGCGAGGGCAACCGGCACGCCAGCTTCGGCCTCGGCATCCACCGCTGCATCGGCTCCAACGTCGCGCGGACGGTCTTCAAGCGGATGCTGCTCGCCGTCCTCGACCGGATGCCGGACTTCGTGTGCGACCCCGAGGGGGCCGTGCACTACGAGACCATCTCGGTCATCAACGGCATGCGGTTCCTGCCCGCCACGTTCACCCCCGGCAAGCGGCTCGGGCCCGGGCTCGCGGAGACCCTCGAACTCCTCCAGAAGGCCTGCGACGAGCAGCGGCTCGCCGAACCCGTCACCGTGCGGAAGGCCGCGGCCGAGCTCAGCGGCCAGTGAGCCGGTCTCCGGACGGCATGTCCCGTGGGGTGGCATGCCGTCCGGCCGACCGCGCGGCCCGGCCGCGCGGTGTGCCCGGCGCCCCCGAGATCGTCGACGTCGCGGGCATCCCGATGTCGGCGCTGGTCAGCCGGGCACCCGCGCCCCGGGCCGTCATCGTCGCGATGCACGGCGGCATGACGACCGGCCGGTACTTCGACGTGCCCGAGCTGCCCCGGCAGTCACTGCTGCGCACCGCCTCCGCGCTCGGGTTCACCGTGGTGGCGCCGGACCGGCCGGGTGTCGGCGCCTCCGCGCCGCACGAGCGGCTGTTCGCCGACTCGGCGCGGCGCCGCGTCGACCTCGTCCACGGCCTGCTCGACGCGCTCGTCCCGCCCGGATCACGCGGTGCGGGGCTGTTCGTCGTCGGGCACTCGCGGGGCACGGAGCTGGCGCTGCAGCTCGCCGCGGACGAGCGGGGCGCGGACCTGCTCGGCGTGGAGATCGCGGCGACCGGACGGCGCCTGCACCCCGAAGCGGAGAAGGTGATGGCCAGGCACCGGCGCGGTGAGCGGCCCAGCGGCCTCGACACCGTCCTGTGGGGGCCTGAGCGGCTCTACCCGGAGTCCGTGGCCCGCGGACTGCGGGTCTTCGCCCCGAACCCGTCGTACGAGGCGGTCGAAGGGCCCCGCTGGCAGGAGATGCTCCCCAGGTACGCCGCCGCGGTGCGGGTCCCCGTCCATCTCACCCTCGGCGACCACGAGCGGTGGTGGCAGACCGGACCCGAAGCCCTGGCCGACCTCGCCGCGCTGTTCACCGCCGCGCCGCGGGTCGTCGCCGAGATGCAGGCCGACGCGGGGCACAACCTCAGTCTCGGCAGGACCGCCCTCGCCTACCACCTGCGGGTCCTCTCCTTCGCCGAGGAGTGCGCCGCCGCGCGCGGCTGATCCCGCGCCTCGTTCCCCCGCCGATCATGGCCCCGCCGGACGCGTCCGGCGGGGCCATGACGCGTCCTGCGCCGTTTTCGGAGTAACCTGACGATCATCGGCCGTCCGGGGTCCCCCGCGTGTGCCCGGACCAGCAGGGCACCGCGCGTACTACTATGTAAGTATGTGCCCACTCACCTCCGGCGCCCGCGGCCTCCGCGCGTGTGGAGGAGCAGTCACCGGGAGACCCGCATGAGCACCAAGCCGGTCGGCTCCACAGCGGCGGTCGAGCCTTCGGCGGACCCCGCCGACGAGGGCGCGCAGCAGGCCGCAGAGAAGCGGCCGCGGCGGCGCCTCACCGCGGCGGCCCGTAAGAGCTCGATCCTCGCCGCGGCACGCCGCGCGTTCATCGAGACCGGCGACATGAACGGCACCACGATCAAGCTGATCGCCGAGCACAGCGGCATCAGCGAGGGCGTCATCTACCGGCACTTCGAGAGCAAGGAACAGCTGTTCTTCGAGGCCGTCGTGGAACCGCTCAAGCAGGCGGTCGACGATCTCGTCGCGGCCACCGAGGCGGTCGACCGGGAGCAGCCGCTCACCCCCGAGCGCCAGCTCCGCACGATGACCGGCCTGTACCGCCAGCTGATCTCGACGCTGGAAGAGATCCTCCCGCTGCTCGGCCTCGTGCTGTTCGGCGACCCACAGGTGGCCCGGCGCTTCTACCAGGAGAACCTGACCGTCGCGATGGACCGGCTGGCCGAGGCCTGGCGCCAGGTCGAGGACCGCTACGGCTACCCGTTCGAGTCCCCCGACATCTCCGCCCGCGCCGTCATGGGCATCGCCCTCGTCCTCGCCCTGGAGAGCCACCACGGCAAGGGCTTCGACCGCCACCGGGCCGTGTCGCTCATCAGCGAGGGCACCGTCAAGGGGTTCTTCCCCCCCTTGGAGCCGGCCCGCCGCAGGCAGTGACCCGCGCGGCGGCCCGCCGGCCCGACCTTCCGTTGACCCGAACGACCGTCTTCATCCCGTCGGCCCAGAACGTGAGCACGGGTTGCTCCGCGGCGAGCCGCCAAGAACCGGTCGCGCACTTGGGCACGGCCGACGCCGGAACCACGGCGACGACCGCGCCGGATGCCGCCGCGACCACGACGGCACCCCGCAGGAATCCCTGCAAGCCGGACGGCTAGCTCGGGGCCGGGACCTCCAGGACGAGGGCGGTGCCCATGCCGCCGCCCGCGCACATGGCGGCCACGGCGGTGCCGCCGCCGCGGCGGCGGAGTTCGTGGATCAGGGTGAGGACCATGCGGGTGCCGGTCATCGCGACCGGGTGGCCGAGGCTGCATCCGCTGCCGAGGACGTTGACGGTGTCCGCCGGCAGGCCGAGGGCCTTGGTGGCGGCCACGGCGACGGAGGCGAAGGCCTCGTTGACCTCCCAGAGGTCGACGTCGGAGACCTTGAGTCCGGCGCGGTCGAGCGCCTTGGGGATGGCGCGGATCGGGGCGAGTCCCGTCTCGGCGGGCGGCACGCCGACCGAGGCCCAGGAACGCACGAAGGCCAGGGGCGCCAGGCCCGCGCCCTCGGCGAACTCCCGGTCGGTGACGACCAGGGCCGCGGCCCCGTCGTTGACGCCCGCCGAGTTGCCCGCGGTGATGCCGAACCCCTCGATCTCGGGATGCAGCGGCTTCAGGGAGGCGAGCTTCTCCAGGGTGGAGGTGCGCCGGGGGTGCTCGTCGACCTCGAACGTGAAGGACGTGCCGTCGCGGCGGGCCACCTCGATCGGCACGATCTCGGCGGCGAAGGAGCCCGCGTCGATCCCGGCGACGGCCCGCTCATGGGAGCGGACGGCCCAGGCGTCCATCTCCGCGCGGGTGATCCCGGCCTTGACCGCGGTGTTCCAGCCGACCGTGATGGTCATGTCCCGGATGGGCGCGTCCGGCGTCTCGCGGTGGCTGGGCGCGAGCCAGTCCTCGGTCCACGCCTCGGTGCCCGGGACGCGCCGGTTCACCTTCGGCATCGTGGAGCTCGACTGGACGCCGCCCGCGACGACGACCCGGTCCATGCCCGCGATGATGGAGGCCGCGGCGGTCTGGAGGGTGGCCAGGCCGGACGCGCAGTGCCGGTTGTGCGCGAGGCCCGGCGCGTTGACCAGACCCGCCTCGATCGCGGCATACCTCCCGATCGCGCCACCCCCGTACAGGGACTCGCCCAGCACCACGTCGTCGAACTCCTCGGGCGCGATGCCCGACCGCCGGACCGCCTCCGCGACGGTCAGGGTCGCGAGGTCCATCGCGTCGACGTCGGCCAGGGAGCCCCGGAACGCCGTTCCGATCGCCGTCCGGGCGCCCGCGACGATCACCGCTTCTCGGCTCATCTCCCGCTCCTCGTCTCCCCGTCCGCGAAGGCGGGATCAAGTAAGTGAGCATTCTCTTATGTCCCCTGGGATAGTAGCTTCGGGGTATGGCGACAGCAAGGGTGCAGGGACTGACGGTCGGCTACGAGGTGATCGGCGAGGCGGGGCGCCCCTGGGTGCTCACCCCCGGTGGCCGCGATTCCAAGGACACGCCGGGGCTCCGCGAGACGGCGCGGGCGCTGGCCGAACGCGGTAACCGGGTCCTCATCTGGGATCGCCCCAACACCGGCGAATCGGATGTGTGCTTCACCGGGGAGTCCGAGTCGGCGATGCAGGCGGACACGCTCGCGGCGCTGCTCAGGCACCTCGGGCTCGGCCCGGCCGTCATCGCGGCGGGCTCCGGCGGGTCGCGGGTCTCGCTCCTCGCGGCGGCGCGGCACCCCGACGTCGCGTCGGCCCTCGCCGTCTGGTGGATCAGCGGCGGCGTCTACGGGCTCCTGTCGGTGGGGATGCACTACTGCGGCGAGTCCGTCCGCGCGGCCTGGGAGGGCGGCATGGAGGCGGTCGCGGACCTGCCGTCCTGGTCGGAGGTGCTCGCCCGCAACCCCGGCAACCGCGCGCGCTTCCTGGCGCAGGACCCCGCCGCGTTCATCGCCACGATGGAGCGCTGGCTCGCGGTCTACTGCCCGTCCGCCGCGGAACCCGTCCCGGGGCTGACCGCCGGGCGGGCTCGCGAGCTGGACCTCCCGGCACTGGTCTTCCGGAGCGGCACCGCCGACATCCACCACCGCCGCGAGACCTCCGAGGAGCTGGCCCGGCTGCTGCCCGGCGCCCGGCTCGTCGAACCGCCGTGGGGCGACGCCGAATGGCCGGAACGGCAGGCGGCCCGCGCCTCCGGCGAGGCCCCGGGGCTCTTCGTCCGCTGGCCCCTGCTCGCACCGCTCCTGCACGACTGGGCGGAGTCCGTTCTCCCCGCGTTCAAGGAGGCGTGATGGGCGAGAGCAACGCGCAGCGGATCCGGGTCCTGGCCGACGCGTGCGCCGGGGAGGCCGTGCTGCGGCATGTCGCGCTCGACGGCGCGGAGCAGGCGTTCACCTGGCGGGAACTCGATGATCGGTCGTCCCGGCTCGCCGGGGCTCTCGCCGCGCGGGGACTGGGCGCGGGCGACAGGCTCGGCATCGGCCTGCGCAACTCCCCCGAGTTCGTGTTCGCGGTGTTCGCCGCCTGGAAGCTCGGCGCGGTGCCCGTCCCCGTCCGCTGGGACCTGCCGGAGTGGGAGCTGGCCCGGCTGCGGGAGGTCGTCGCCGCGCGCGTCCACCTCTCCGCCGACGACCTGGCCTGGATCGACACGACCGCGGACGGACCCGTCCCGGACCTCCCCGACGTCGTCTCCCCGCACGGGCACGGCATCTGCAGCAGCGGCTCGACGGGGCTGCCGAAGGTGATCCTCAGCGACCGGCCCGCGTTCCACGATCCGGTGTTCAGCACGCCGCTCATGCAGATGTGGCGTCCCGTGGCCCGGCCACAGACGATCCTCGTCCTCGCGCCGATGTACCACGCGAACGGCTTCACCACCCTGTTCGGGCTGCTCGCGGGCGACCGGCTCGTCCTTTCGGCGAAGTTCGACGCGGCCCGCGCGGTCGACGCGATCGAGCGGCACCGGGTCACCACGTTCACCGCGACCCCGACGATGCTCCAGCGCATCGCCGACCTGCCCGGCATCGACGCCCGCGACCTGTCCAGCCTGGACTGGATCCTCCAGGGCGCCGCCCCCATGCCCCCGTCCCTGGCCCGCCGCTGGTGCGCCCTGATCGGCCCGGAGCGCCTCGCCATGGCCTACGGCATGACCGAGGCCCTCGGCATCACCGCGCTGCGCGGCGACGAGTGGCTGGCCCGCCCCGGCAGCGTCGGCCGCGGCCTGCGCGGCACCGAGATCCGCATCCTCGACGACAAGGGCGACGACCTGCCTCCCGGCAGGCCCGGAGACATCTACCTCCGCTCCGCCAGCTACCACGGCTACACCTATCTGGGCGACGCCCCGCGCCTCCCCACCACCCCCGACGGCTTCCAGACGGCGGGCGACCTCGGCCACCTCGACGCCGACGGCTACCTCTATCTCCTGGACCGCCGCGCCGACCTCGTCATCACCGGCGGCGCGAACGTCTACCCCGCCGAGGTCGAATCCGCCCTCATCGACCACCCGGCCATCGCCGACGTCGTCGTCCTCGGCCTTCCCGACCAGGAGTGGGGGCAGCGGGTCCATGCGGTGGTCGAGCCGGCCGACCCCGCCTCGCCCCCGTCCGCCGACGAGGTCATCGCCTACGCCAAGTCCAGACTCGCCGCGTACAAGGTGCCCAAAACCGTGGAGTTCACCGAGATCCCCCGCAGTGCCGCCACCAAGGTCAACCGGGGCGCCATGCGGGCCGCGCGGGGCGGCTGACGTCCGGAGATCCCCGAACCTGCGCGGCCCCGGGCTTCGGCGTGCTTTCCTCGGGGGCCAGGCCGAACCGTACCCGTCTGCTGGAGTTCTCCGGGCTCGCGACCGTCGGGTGCCCGTCCGCGCGGACGCGGGACCCTCAGGGGGATCTCGCGGCGCCCAAGGCCGATCCCGGCGCGTTCGCCCGGCGGCTCGGGCTCGCCGACGCCGCCGGCGAGGAGACCTTCGGTGAACGCCTCTCCCGGCTCACCGCCGAGGTCGAAACCTCGGCCGTCACCGCGCTGCTCAGCGGCGGCTGCTGGAACCCCGGCCCGGCGCGGGTCGGCATCGCCCGCCCCCTCACGCGCGCCGAGGGCGCGCCCCGTCAGGGACGCGCCCTCGAACACTCCGCCGTAGGCCCGGCCGGGCCTACGTCAGCGCTCGTACCTGAGGTGCCTGCCGAACCTGCGGTGGTCGCGGTGCGCGAAGCGCTCGCGGCGCGCACCGAACCGGGTGCGCTCGCCGAACCTGGGGTGCCTGCCGAACCTGTGGTGCCCGCGGTGCCCGTGGCGCCTGAAGTTCTTGTGGCCACAGTGCTCGCCGTGCTTGTGCCTGACGTGCTGATGGCCGCCGCGGTGCCCGTGGTCGGAGTCCCGGTGGCCGAACACGAACCTGTCGAACGCGAGCCGGTCGAACCAGTCGTCCTCGTGGTCGCGGTGACCGTCGCGGTGGCGCTTCACGTACCGGTCCTCGACGACGATCCGGTTCGTGCCCTTCTCCCGGATCTCCACGGTGCGCGGGTGGATCCGCGGCCGTCCAACGGATTCGACGTCCGCGTTCTCGCCGGTCTCGGTCTCCCGCACCCGGCAGCGGGTCCGCGTCGGGATGCCGGTGACGACGGGCTGGCGGTGGATCCCGGCGGGGGTGCCCGCGGGGATCGTGAAGGTCCGGTCGAACCCGTCGGCGGTGCAGTCCAGCGCGAGGACGATCGCGCCCTGGCGGCCCGCGCCCGGACCTGAGATCTTCTTGACGACCTCCAGATCGCCCGTCGCGCGCGCGTAGGTGTCGGTGACGGAGACCTCCGCCGTCTCGTTCGCCACGATGGTGACGGTCACCGGCTCGATCTCCGGGTCGCCGACGATGTCGACGAGCGCGTTGTCGCCCGTGGCCGTCTCGGTGACGGTGCAGGCGCTCCCCGCCGGGATGCCGCTGAACGTCCGCGGGTGGGACCCGGCGGACGCACGGCGCGGGAAGACCGCGGTGAAGCTCCGGTCGCGGCCGCCCGCCTCGTCGACGCACTCGATCCGCACGACCACCCTGCCCTGGAGCCCGGCGGCGGCGCCCGCGATCGTCTTGGTCAGCTCGAGGGCGCCCGCGGCGAACCGGTTGAGCTCGGCGCCCGCGCGGACGACGAGTTCGGCCTGCTGGGCGAGGATGAGCTTCTGGGCCTCCTCGAGATCGGGATTCGTCCCGTCGTAGAGCAGGACGGTCCCGGTCAGGATCGTCGAGACCCGTTCCAGGACGAATCCCGGCGGGCTCGTCGCCGACGCGCTGCGCGCCCACAACGAGGTCCCGGGCGCCACCTCGGCGCCGTCGACGAGCGCGTTCCGGCCCTCCGCGTCGGTGAACACCGCGACCCCGTTGGTCCGCAGGATGCCCGTGACGGTGCCCGACACCCGGAACGGGCCGACGATCTCGCCGGTCGACGGCGCGTCCATCGTCTCCGGCATGACCTCGAGCTCGGGCTCGACCGGCTCGGGGCTCGGCCCGTTCGCCAGCGCGTCCGAGACGATCTGCTGGACCAGCGCGAGCACCGCGGTGCTCGTGGTCGCGACGAGGAACCTGTCGCTGAAGTACCAGATCGCCGCCTGCACGGCCGCGGCCCTGATGTTGTCATTCGCCGCCGACGCGGGTTCTCCGGTCGTCGGGAAGTAGTGCAGCAGGATGTACTCGACATAACCGAGGTTCGGGACGTTCGCCTCGGTCCAGTCGCCGAGCTCGTAGTTGACCCCGATCTGGGTGTCGGTCTCCAGGTCGATGCAGTACGTCAGGCCCGTCCGTCCGGAGACGGGATCGGCGATCCGGATGAGCCCGGCGAAGCTCGCGTTGTGCGCCGTGGAGCCGGTGGGGATCGTCGCAGGGTAGCCGGCGAGCGGATCGAAGCCGACCGGGGCGATGAAGCCCGGGACCGCGGTCCCCGCTCCGGTGCCCGTGATCGTCGCCTCGGTCAGCAGGTCCCGCCCCTGCGCGGCCTGGCCGACCGGGTTCAGGCCGGCCATCGCGGCGTCCGGCGCGAGCAGGATGACCGCGGTCGCCGCCGCGCAGACCGTGAGCAGCCGCGTCGACCGCCCCCTTCGGCCGCCGTTCGACGCTCGCGTCCCGACTTTCGTATGCCGCCCGCCCGGGCGGCCGACGGCCGAGGCCGCCTTCCGCACGAGGCGTCGCACGGACACCGCAAGGCCCATCGATCCCCCTGTCCAGGAAGCCGCCGCCCTCGGTCCTCGAGGGCGCCCGCCTCGGCCGGGGCCTCGGCCCCGCGTGTTGGCGCGGCATCCTGGATCACTCGCTGGGAACCGGCGGCACTGTCGTACCGACACCCCTGGTGCTTTCTTTCTTCGGCTCCGCGGAATCCCGCACGACCGTAAATGATCTTCAGGTCCCCTCCTTGGACCGGGCCTTCCCGGCTCGGCCGGGCGGCGTCAGGCGGGGGTGACGAGCCGGCCTGGGAGGGCGCCGGTGAGTTCGTCCTGCTCGATGAGCGCTTCGCCGTTGACGAGGGTGTGCACGTAGCCGCGGGCGCGCTGGGTGAACCGGGGGGCGGAGAGGGGGAAGTCGGTGAGCATCTCCGGGGTGTGGAGTTCCAGGGAGGCGAGGTCCAGGACGTTGACGTCGGCGTGCATGCCCGGGGCCAGGATTCCGCGGTCGGGGATGTGCCAGAGGTCGGCGGCGTCGGAGGTGAGGCGCTTGATGGCCGGTCCGATGTCGAGAAGACCCCGGTCGCGGATCCAGTGGGTGAGGAAGTATGTGGTGTTGCCGGCGTCCATGGTGAGGGCGACGTGCGCGCCCGCGTCGGCGACGCCGAGGACGACGTCGGGGTTGGTGATCATGGCGGCCACCGCGTCGAGGTCCTGGTTGAGGACGGGGTAGTAGAGGAGGCCGGCGCCGTCGGTCTCGCGGAGGTAGGCGAGGAAGGCCGCCGGCGGGGTCAGGCCGCGGCGGGCGGCCTCGGCGGCGAGGCTGTTCGACGGGCTGACGTCGTAGCGCGCGGTGCCGGGGGGCATGAGGTAGATCTTCGACGGGTCCTTGGGCGCGAGGGGGCCCTTGAGATCCGCCGGGCGGTCGGCCTCCTCGATCAGCCGGGCGCGCAAGGACCCGTCCTCGAGGGCGGACAGGCGCTCGGGGATCGGGCGCGCCATCAGCTCGGACCACGAAGGCAGGGTGTCGTAGGGGGTGCGGCTGACGAGACCGTAGACGATGGCGCTGCCCCGGACCGCCGTCATGGGACGGAGGTCGGCGCCCCGGGAGCGGGCCTCGGCCGTGGCGTCCATGACCCAGGACCAGAGGCCGGGGCGGCGGTCGCTCTGCATGATGGAGAAGGCGAACGGGCGGCCCGAGGCGCGGCTGACCTCTTCCATCCAGGCCATCTCGGCGACGGAGTTCTGCCGGGTCGCGCCGTCGCGTTCGCCGATGCGCGGCACGACCTGGAAGGTGCCCCTGCCTCGTGCGGCCATCGCGCCCGCGATGGCCGCGAGCTCGTCGGGGAGGGCGTAGGTGCCGGGGACGGGGCGGCCGTCGGGGACGGTGTGCATGAAGGTGCGTGAGGTGGAGAAGCCCAGGGCGCCCGCCTCCACGGCCTCGCCGACGAGCGCGGCCATCGCGGCGATGTCGTCGGCGGTGGCCGGGGCCTGCTCCAGGCTGCGCTCCCCCATGACGTACGTGCGCAGCGCGCAGTGCCCGACGAGGCCGCCCGCGTTGACGCCCAGGGGACGCCGCCCGAGGGCCTTGAGGTAGTCGCCGTAGCTCTCCCAGCCCCAGTCGAGCCCGGCCATGATGGTGTCGGCGGGGATGTCCTCGACGGACTCCATCATCGCCGCGAGGTAGCCCTCCTGCCCGGGGCGGACCGGCGCGAAGGTCACGCCGCAGTTGCCCATGACGACGGTCGAGACGCCGTGGTAACAGGAAGGGGTGGCCGCGGCGTCCCAGAAGAGCTGCGCGTCGAGATGGGTGTGCACGTCGATGAAGCCGGGCGTCACCAGGGCGCCGTCGGCGTCGATCTCCCGCCTGCCCCGGCCGATGCCCGCGCCGACCTCGGTGATGCGGTCGCCGTCGACGGCGATGTCGGCGCGGCGTGGCGGCGCGCCGCTCCCGTCGACCACGTCGCCGCCGCGGATGACGATGTCGTGCATGGCTGCCCCTCTCGGCTTGCGCCATAAAAAAGCGGGTACTCACTTACCCTAGCGTGCCGCACGATGCGAGAATAAGAAAGTATGCACTCACTTTGCTAGGCTGGATCTCCGGGGGCCGGATACGGCCCTCCGGCTCACCTCGGGAGTTCGTCCAGTGGGAACGTCTGCGGGATCGGGACAGTCAGGATCGATGGAGGGCCGCGTCGCGATCGTCACCGGCGCGAGCCGCGGCATCGGGCGGTACATCGCCGAGGGCATGGCCGCCGAAGGCGCCGCGGTCGCGCTCGTGGCGCGCACCGCCGTGCCCGGCGAGTCGGCGCTGCCGGGTTCGCTGGAGGAGGTCATGGAGGGCATCCGGGCCAAGGGCGGCACGGTCGCCGCGATCCGCGCCGACCTCACCCGGCCGGAGGAGGTCGAGACGGTCGTCGTCCGCGCCGAAGCGGCGCTCGGCCCGGTCGACACGCTGGTGAACAACGCGGGCGTGAACTTCTACGGGCCCGCGCTCGACGTCCGGACCAGGCGATACGGGCTGATGTTCCAGATGATGGTGCACACCCCGTTCCGGCTCTGCCAGCTCGCCGTGCCGGGGATGATCGAGCGCGAGCGGGGCTGGATCCTGAACATCACCTCCAAGCAGGCGCGGCACCCGGTCGGCCCGCCCTACCCCGAGTGGGCGGCGGACGGCTGCACCCCGTACGGGATGTGCAAGGCGGCGCTCGATCGCCTCACCACGGGCCTCGCCGCCGAGGTGCACGGCACCGGCGTCAGCGTCAACGCGCTCGGCACCTCCGGGCTGGTGATGACCCCCGGCGTCGCGGTGGTCTCCCCGCACACGCCCGACAACGCCCCCGTCGAGGACGACGACGCGATGGCCGCCGCCGCGCTCGTCCTGTGCGGGGCCGCGCCCGGCGCCGTCACCGGGCGGATCGCCTACAGCATGGACGTCCTGGGCCGCCCGTTCACCGAAGGCCCCTGGGCCCTGTCCGCGACGTTCTGAACCCCACCCCACCCCACCCAGGAGGAGAAAGCATGAAGGCCGTCGTCGATCCCGACCGCTGCCAGGGCCACGCGCGCTGCTGGGAGATCTCACCCGAGGTGTTCGGCCTCGACGAGGAAGGCCACGGCCAGGCCCTCACCGCCGAGGTCCCCGCCGAACACGCCGAGCTCGCCCGTCGCGCCCAGCGCAACTGCCCCGAGCGCGCCATCGCCCTCGTCTAGCCCCGGAGACACCTGAGCCCGCCGCCCCGCGCTGCGGCGGGCTCGCGCGTTTCTCAGGGGACGGCGATGGTCGCCGGGGTGAAGTCGTGGACGCGGGCGGCGTCAGGGCGTGCGCGGGGTCCAGGCGAGCTGGTCGACGAAACGGGCGTGGGTGGCCAGGCCGTCGATGATCTCGATCTCGATGACCACGGTGAAGGCAGGCGCGGAGGGCCGCAGCGCCGCAAGGCGGGCGATACCGGGGTCGGTGACCAGGCGGGAGGCCGCGAGCGTGCCCCACGTGCCGCAGCCGGCCAGGACGACGAGGCCGCGGCCAGGGGCGTACGGGCTTGCCATGAGACTGATGCAGGCGAAGTCGCGGACGGTCCTGCCCTGTTCCACCTCCTGACGCAGGAGCATGCCGTCGGAGCGCCGGATGAGATCGGCGCGGTCGGGGTAGAGCGCGAACTCGTACGGGAACTCCACGAGCTCGTCGAGGGCCAGGTAGAGCTCGTTGGCGTTCGGCCCGCCGACGACGACGAGGTCGCACTGCTCGTCGCGGCAGCGCGAGAACTCCGAGGCGCGGATGGTGCGGACCGACGGCACGTGCAGTCCGTCGCGCAGGTACCGGGCGACGGCGTCGGAGGCGGCCGCGTCGCCCTGGTACAGGGTCGGCAGCGGTGTGCCGCTCCCCGGCCCGTCGGACTGGACGACGACGGTCTCGCTCCCCCTCCATCTCCAGACGCGCCGCGCGGGCCCGAGCGCCTTGCGCCGCTGGTACACCTCCCGCGTCGCCGCCCCTATGAGGAACGCCAGCAGCGAGGACAGCAGGTTGAGCGCGAGCGCCGATGTCAAGGCAGCATCCTCCGCAGCACGGGATCCCGGCCGAGGGATCACCACTCCTGAGACGCGCCCGCCGGCCCCTCGGGTTCCCCGCTCTTCCGCGCGGTGCCCGGGCCGGGAGCGTGAAAGGGCTGTGGCCGGCTCGGCGTCCACCGAGCGCAGGCGGCGGGATCCGGCCCCCGGACCGGATCACCGGTCCGGGGGCGATCGGGGGCTGTCAGGGGACGGCGATGGTCGCCGGGTCCGCGGGGGTGAAGTCGTAGACGCGGGCGGCGTTGCCGACGGTGATCTTGTGCTGGACGTCCTCGGGGAGGTGGCCGAGCCACTTGTTGGCCTGGGCGACGGTGTCGGGCCAGGTGGAGTCGGAGTGCGGGTAGTCGCACTCCAGCATGACGTTGTCCTCGCCGATGATGTCCAGGAGGCGCAGGCCCGCCTGGTCCTCGATGAAGGTGCCGAAGACGTGGTCCTTGAACAGCCGGCGGATGTCGGTGTTCAGGTCGAAGCTCGCGGCGCCCTTGGACTCGCCGCGCTCGTGCGCGGCGTTCATGTCGATGTCGAACTCCGACGCCCAGTACTTCTGCTTGTCGATGACCTGCTCGGCCCGCTCCAGGAAGTACGGGATCCAGCCGATCGAGCCTTCGGACAGGGCGATCCTGAGGTTGCCGAACCGCTGGAAGTTCCCGCTGAACAGCCAGTCGAGCAGGGTGCCCGCCTGGTTGACGGCGGCCGAGTACGCGAAGAACGCGAGCGTCGGCATGTCGTCGGAGGTGCGCAGGAGGTTCGACGACGAGCCGACGTGCATCGACACGACCTGGCCCGTCTCGTGGCAGGCCCGCCACACCGGGTCCCAGTGGCCGGTGTGGATGGACGGCAGGCCGAGCTTGGTCGGGTTCTCCGAGAAGGCGATCGACTTCGCGCCCAGCCCCGCCGTCCGCTCGATCTCGGCCGCCGCCAGGACCGGATCCCACAACGGGATGATCATCATCGGGATGAAGCGGCCCGGGTAGGCCGCGGCGAACTCCTCGAGGATGAAGTCGTTCCACGCGCGCACGCAGTGCAGCGCGAGCTCCTTGTCCTTGGCCTCGTGGAAGACCTGGCCGCAGTAGCGCGGGAACGACGGGAAGAGCATGGACGACAGGACGTGACCCTGGTCCATGTCGGCGACGCGGGCGGCCGGGTCGTAGCACCCGGGCCGCATCTCGTCATAGGTGATGGGCTCCGGCGAGAACTCCTCGCGCTTCTTGCCGGCGACCGCGTTGAGTCCTGTGGTGACGATCTGACGGTCCTCGTAGACCCAGAACTCCGCGTCGCCTTCGCGCACGATCCTGGGCGCGGCCTCGCGCAACCGCTGCGGGACGCGCTCCTGCCAGAGCCGCGCGGGCTCGATGAGATGGTCGTCGACCGAGACGAACCAGGTGAACGCCATGGTGGGGGCTCCGTCCATAAGAAAGCGAACGCTCACCTACTAGTGTAGGTCTCGGCCTCCCCCCGCGCCAGGGCCGGATAGCGGTCGGCGAGCCGGCGGCGGTGCGCGGCGGGGGATCCGCACAGCTCGCGGTCGAGCGTCACGCGCTTGAGATGGACATGGATGCCGCTCTCCCACGTGTAGCCCATGCCGCCGTGCAGCTGCATGGCCGTCCCCGCCACCTCGACCGCGGCGGCGCACGCGTGGGATTTCGCCATGGCCGCGGCGACGGGGTCGCCTTCGCCCGCTTCGGCGCGAACCGCGGCTCCGACGAGGTGGCGGGCGACCTCGACCTTGACGAGCATGTCGGCGCAGAGGTGCTTGACGGCCTGGAAGGAGCCGATCCGGCGGCCGAACTGCTCGCGGGTGCCGGCGTAGGCGACGGTGGCGTCGAGCATCGCTTCGGCGGAGCCGAGGCTGTCGCAGGCGAGGGCGACGGCCGCGCGGTCGTGGAGGCGGCGGACGGCTTTCGCCTCGTCGGCGAACCTCAGGACCGAGTCTTCCGGCACCGTGGGGCCCTGGGCGGAGATCTCGCCGAAGGTCCTCGTCTCGTCCAGGACGGGGATCGCGCTGCCCGTCAATCCGGCGGTTCGCGCCGGAAGGTCCACGAGCACCGGCGTTCCTGCGGGATCGAGGGCGGGCAGGAGCAGGCGGTCCGCGGCGGGAGCCTCCTGGACGAACCGGGCGGCACCGTGCAGCGCGAGGCCGGTCGCGGTCCGCAGCAGCCGGAACGGGACGTGCTCGGCCTCCCCGTCCAAGGCCAGGATCGGCACGGTGCGCCCCGCGACGGTCGCCTCGATCAGCCCGTCCCGTCCCGGCGAGGGCTCCAGCAGGGTGAGCGCCCCGAGCGCGAGCGCCGCGACGGCCGGGTAGGGGCCGCGCGCGGCGGCCCGGCCGAACTCGTGGAGCACCACCGCGGTCTCGGCGAACGACGCGCCCGCGCCGTCCAGCTCCTCGGGGGCCTCCAGGCCGAGCCACCCCGAGCGGGCCAGGGTCCGCCAGTCGGGCGCGGCGTCCGGCCCGGTCTTGGCGAGCAGGTCGCGGACGACCGCGCGCAGCTCGGCGTGCAGCTCGGCGTGTTCCTCCGGCATCAGACCGCCTTGGGTTCGCGGGGCAGGCCGAGGCCGCGTTCCCCGATGATCGAGCGCTGGATCTCGCTGGTGCCGCCCGGGATCGTCCATTCCCAGGAGCCGACGAAGTCCAGCACCCAGGCGCCGGACTCCCATCCGCTGGACAGCGGCTTGCGCAGGACGGTGTGCGCGGCGGGTCCGGCGATCTGGGCGCCGAAGTCCGTCATCCGCTGGAGGAGTTCGCTGTAGTACAGCTTCACGATCGAGGCGTCGGCGGGACCCGGCGCGTCGTTCGCCACGAGGTCGGCGCAGAGCGCGCGCAGCCCCGTCACCTCGGTCTCGAGTTCGGCGAGCCGGTCCCGGACGCGCGAGTCGTCCAGCGGCGCGGTGCCGTCCCGGCCGGGCCGGGCGCACGCCTCGACCAGCCACCGGAAGCCGCCGTTGCCGAGCCGTTCCGCGAGCTCCAGCATGGTCATGCCGCGTTCCGTGCCGAGCGTCTCCTGCGCCACCCGCCAGCCGTCGTGCTCCGGACCGACGAGGTTCCCGGCCGGAATGACGACGTCGTCCAGGAAGATCTCGCAGAAGTGCGACTCCCCCGTGGCCTGCCGGATCGGCCGCACCTCGACACCGGGCGACCGCATGTCCATCAGCAGGTAGGAGATGCCGCGCCGCTTGGGCGCGGCGGGGTCGGTGCGGGCCAGCAGCAGGCACTGGTCGGCGTGCGCCGCGCCGCTCGCCCACACCTTCTGGCCGTTGACGACATAGGCGTCGCCCTGCCTGCGGGCGGTGGTCCGCAGGGCGGCGAGGTCGGAGCCGGCATCCGGCTCGGAGAAGCCCTGCACCCAGATCTCGCCGTCGAGAATGGCCGGAAGGTGCCTTTCGCGCTGTGCGTCCGTACCCGCCGCGAGCAGCGTCGCCGCCGCGTGGTGGATCGCGACGAACGCCAGCACGAGCCGGGGCGCGTCGTGCGCGGCGAGTTCCCGGTACAGCACGGTCTGCTGCGCGACGGACATGCCGCCGCCCCATTCCGCGGGCCAGTGCGGGACCGCGTAGCCCGCACCGCGCAGCTCCTGGAACCATGCCTGCTGGAAGGCGACGAACTCCGCGTCGGTCGCGCCGGTCTGGGCGGCGCGCCAGTCGGACGGGATGTGCGCGCGGCACCAGGCGCGGACGTCGGCGCGGAAGTCCGCGAGGTCGGCCGCGCTCACCGCCCGGCCCTCTCGGCGAGCGCGAGCAGCCGGTCCCGGTGCTCGGGCGAGCGCATGGTCTCCGCCTCGGCCGCGAACCCCGCCTGGACCGCCCCGGCGAGCGCCTGCGCGAGGTAGGAGTTCACCACGCGCTTGGTGCCGCGCAGCGCGGCGGCGGGCTGGGCGGCGAGCCGCAGCGCGAGGTCCTTGGCCGCGCCGGGCAGGTCGGCGGCCGGGACGGTCCGGCTGGCGAGGCCCAGCTCGACGGCGGTGGCGGCCGGGATGCGGGCGCCGGTGAACAGGTACTCGCGGGACCGCAGGATCGGGGTGAGCAGCGGCCAGAACGCCGCGCCCCCGTCGCCCGCGACGAGGCCGACGCTGACGTGCGGGTCGGCCAGATGCGCGTCCTCGCCGATGAGCACGATGTCGGACAGGACGGCGAGGCTGCATCCGAGCCCGACCGCGGGCCCGTTGACGGCGGCGACGACCGGGAGCGGGAACCGCAGCATCTCCTCGATGATCTTCGCGCCCTCGCGCAGGCTCGCGTCGCGGGCGGCCGGGTCGTCCAGGAACGAGGTGATCCAGCCGAGGTCGCCGCCCGCGCTGAACGCCTTGCCCGCGCCGGTGAGGACCACGACCTTCGCCTCGCTGTCGGCCGCGAGCATCTCCCACACCTCGGCCAGCGCACGGTGCAGGTCCTTGCTCACCGCGTTCAGCTCCGCCGGGCGGTTCAGGATGACGGTCCGGACGGGCCCGTCCCGCTCGACGGCGAGGTCGGGCGGGAGCGCGTCGTACCCGCTCACGCCGTCACCTCGCTGAACAGTCCGGTGAGCCCCCGGCGGCCGATCGCACGGGTGAACCGGGCCCGGGTGCCGGAGATCCCGTAAGGCAGCCGCCGGAGGGGCTGGCTGTACCGGGAGGTCCAGGACAGGGCCGTCTCGTCGCAGAAGCCGATCGCGCCGTGCAGCAGGTGGGCGGTGCGGAACACCGTCTCCGACGCCTCGATCGCGGCGAGGCGCAGCGCGAGCGCGTCCTCGACGGCCTCGGCCCGCCCGTCCTGCACGCTCCACAGCGCGTACCTGGCGAGCATCGCGATCCCGGCCCGCTCCACCTCGGCGTCGGTGAGCTGGAACTGGACGCCCTGCTGGGCGGACAGCGGCTTGCCGAACTGGTGGCGGACCAGCACGTGCTCGCGGGTCAGCTCCATCGCCCGGTCGAGCATGCCGAGGAGGGTCCAGCACGGCAGAACGAGGCCGAGGGCGATGTCCCTGGCCTCGGCGGCGCCGTCCGGCGTGAGGTCGAGGCCGGTGACGAATGCGGAGGTCCTGGCCGGCTCGTCCGAGGGCACGGCCCGCGCGGTGCCGCGCGTGCCGTCCAGGGCCACGGTGGTCCAGCGCAGATCGAGGCCGGCGACGGCGGCCTCGGGGTGCCGGTCGGCGACGACGATCAGGCCGTCCGACCCGGCCGGACGGGCGAGCCGCTCGGCGACCGGATAGGGCGCCGCCCAGTAGCCGAAGGCCCGGCTGAGGGCGGCCGCGGCTTCGAGATCGTCGGCGTCGCCGCGCGGATCGAGGTCCCACGCGCCGAGGTCCCGCAGGAGTGGCTCCACGAGCGAGGCCCTGATCTCCGGGTCGGCTTCAGCGCGCTGGACGAGCAGGTCTCCTCCGGCCGCGCCCAGCGCGCGCTGGGCCTCGCGCCCGTAGGCGAACGCCTCATCACTCAGGTCGATGTTCACGCTTTCCCCAGAATGTGCCGGGCCAGCAGGATGCGCTGGACGTCGATGCTGCCGGAGGCGACGGTCGAGGCGTGCGCGTACCGGAAGTGGTCGGCGACCGCCGCGCGGAACCTTCGCAGGTCCTCGCCCTCCCGGGGGGCCTGGCCGATGATGTCCATCAGCACCTCGGCGCTGTCCTGGTCGAGGCGGGTGACCGCGATCCGGTAGCCCGCCGCGTCGCCGGGCCTGACCTTCCCCTCGCTCTGCCGGTGCAGGACGCTGTAGGCGAGGAGCCGTGCGCGACGGCAGTGGGTGAGCATCCGGGCCCACCGGACGTGCAGTTCCTCGGGCAGGTCGTCCCAGGCGTCGCCCAGCGCGCGGGGCGCGTCCATGAGGAGGCGTTCGCAGCGCGCGTACCGGGCGATGCCCACCCGCTCGAAGGCCAGCACCTCCTGGACGACGTTCCAGCCTTCGTCGACCGTGCCGAGGACGTCGGCCTCGGTGACCTTCAGATCGGTGAAGAAGACCTCGTTGAGGTGGTGCGGGCCCATCAGGCAGTCGATCGGGCGCACCTCGACGGCCGGATCGTCCATCCGGACGAGGAAGATCGTCAACCCCTGCTGCCTGCGCTCGCCGGTCGAGGTCCGGGCGAGCAGGAAGCACCACTGGGCCATCCCGGCATAAGACGTCCAGACCTTCTGGCCGGTGACGCGCCAGCCGTCGCCCTCACGGCGCGCGGTCGTGCGCAGGGAGGCCAGGTCGGAGCCCGCGTCGGGCTCGCTGAACCCCTGGCACCAGATGATCTCGCCGCGCGCGATCGGCGGCAGGTGCGTGCGCTTCTGCTCGTCGGTGCCGTGCCGCATGATCGTGGGCCCGACCCAGTTGACGCCCATGTACTGGGCGCCGCGCGGCTCGTGGTGCGCCCACATCTCCTCGCGCACCACGGTCTGTTCCCACACCGAGGCGTCTTCCCCGCCGTACTCCTTGGGCCACGCGATGCACAGCAGCCCCCGGTCCGCGAGCGTCCGGCAGAACCGCTGCGCCGTCTCCAGATCGGCCGGATCATCCGTGAACGCCCCCAGGAAGTCCGGCGGCACATGCTCACCCACCAGCTTCCGTAGCTCCTCCCGGAGCCCTCCGGCCGCCGCACCCATTGAGAAGTCCATACTCCGAAGGTAAGCAATCCTTATAAGGATTGCAATACTTACAACTCTCGCATCTCCAAAACCTCTCCTTCAGCCGCCGCGCCCCGCGCCTCCCACGGCCCGCCCGCCCTCCGGCACCCGCCCTCGCCCCACCGGGTACCCGTCCGTCCCGTCCCGGCGCCCCCCTTCCTCCCCGCCGCGCGGGCCTCCCCGCGAACGCCGTGCCGCCGGGCGACCGCCCACCCCCGACCGCGGAACTCCCGCGCTGCGCCGAGCGTCAAGCGCCCGCCCGCCCCCAGCGCGCCCCGCCCCGTCGCCCGCCCTCACCCGCTACCGGACCCTCGTCCTGCCCCCTCGCGCCCGCGACCGTCCGACCCTCGGTGACCCACCCGGCCGCACCCCGCCGCGCACCCCCGCCGCCCGCCGGGGCCTCCCGAGAGGCAGGGTCCTCGCCGTCGGGCCTGCCCGGCTCCCCCGGCCTCCCGACCCGGCACCCCAACGCCCCTCGCCCTCGCCTCCCCGCGTCGCTCGTCCGCGGTCGGACGCTCGTCCGGCCGCTCCGCACTTCGCGCCCACCACCGACGGGCCGCCTCCCCACCGCACCCCGACCGCGCCACGGCCCCCTGCGTCGCGGCGCTCCGACGAACGCCCGTCCTGCCGCTCCGGACTTCGCCCCCGCCGCGCACCGCACCCGGGCTCCGCGGCGCGCATGCCGGTCCGCGCTCTTCCTTCACCGGGCCCCGCCCCTCCGCCGCAGGGCACCTGCACTTTGGGCCTCGCCTCAACTCGCCCGGAGCCGAGTCCTCGTCCGCCGTCGCTCCCTTCGCGTCCGCCGCGACTCGTCCGCATCGAGGACCTCCCTGGTGGTGCGGTGGCGGGTGCCCGCCCCGCTCACGACGCGACGGCGGGCGGGCGGAGGGGGCGTCCGGCCCTCGCGACAGGTCTCCGGGTCCGGAAGCGGTGCGTCGCGGCGGGGCACGCGGATGTGCGGCACGGGTCAGCGGGCGGTCCAGCCGCCGTCGATGACGATGGTCTGGCCGGTGACGTAGCGGCCGGCCTCGGAGGTGAGCCAGAGGACGGCGCCGACGTAGTCGGCCGGGGTGCCGTCGATGGGGAGCGGGGTGTTGCGGCTGAGCCAGGCGCGGCTGCGCTCGTTCTCGAAGAGATCCTCGGTGATCTCGCTGCGGAAGAAGCCGGGGGCGACGGTGTTGACGCGGACCCGGTGGCGGGCCCACTGGACGGCGAGTTCCGACGTCAGACCGGAGAGGCCGAGTTTGCTCGCCGCGTAGGAGGCCTGCGGGATGCCCGGGATGCCGACCCGCCCGCTGATCGAGGAGATGTGCACGATCGCGCCGCCGCCCGCGTCGCGCATGTGCGGGAAGACGTCCTGGGCCAGCCGGAACGGGGCGACCAGGTTCAGGTCGAGGGTGCGGCGGATGCCGTCCAGGGATTCGTCCTCGGCCTTGTCCGGGCTGAGCAGCGCGCCCGCGGCGTTCACCAGGATCGTCGGCGGGCCGAGCCCTTCGGCGACGGCCGGGACGACCCCGGCGACCTGGTCGGCGTCGCCCAGGTCGGCGCCGACGGCGAGCCCGCCGATCTGCTCGGCGAGCTTGCCGAGCCTGTCTCGGCGGCGCGCGACGACCGCGACCCGGGCCCCCGCCGAGGCGAGCCCCCGCGCGATCCCCTCGCCCAGGCCGGACGACGCCCCGGTGACGATCGCGACCCGCCCGTCGAGCCGAAAGGCCCGCAGGGCGTCCGGCGGCGATTCCGGTGAAGACTCCGACACGAGCGCGACCTCCTGGACGATGACCCGGACAATTTCAGCTAAACGATGACGGTCCGCACGCCCTCGGCCCGTGCGACGAGTTCGATGCCGTGCGCGATGTCGGCGAGCCCGATCCTGGTCGACACCATCGACCCGAGGTCGAGCCGCCCGGACTCGGCGAGCGCGATGAACCGGGGGAAGTCGCGCAGGATCTGCGCCCCGCCGAGCACCGACCCGGCGAGCCGCTTCCCGGAGAACACCGCCTGCACGGCCGGCAGCGTGAGCGCCGACCCGACCGGTGGCATCCCGACCAGGGTCACCGTCCCGTGCCCTCGCGCCATGGCGAACGCCTGGACCATCAGCTCGGTCCGTCCGACGGCCTCGAACGTGTAGTCCGCGCCCCGCCCCGACGTCAGCTCCCGGACCTGTACGACGGGATCACCCGCACCCGGATCCACCGCATGGGTGGCCCCGGCGGCGAGGGCCGCCGCACGGCGTCCCGGCACCGGGTCTACCGCGATGATCACCGCGGCCCCCGCGATCCGCGCGCCCTGCACCACCGACTGCCCGACGCCGCCGCAGCCGATGACCGCGACGCTCGCCCCCGGCGTGACCGCCGCGGTGTTGAGCACCGCGCCTAGTCCCGTGGTGACACCGCAGCCGAGCAGCGCGAGCTCCTCGTCGGCGAGGTCGGTGCGGACCGGCACCACGGACGCCTCGTGCACGACCATGGCCTCGGCGAACGTGCCGCAGCCGCAGACCGCGGCGGCCCGGCCGCCGCCCGGCAGGGTGAACCGCTCGGCCGCCTTCACCAGCGGGTTCAGCTCGCACTGGTTGGAGATGCCGTTGACGCAGTTCCAGCAGGTGCCGCAGGCGGGCGCGACCGAGGCCAGCACCCGGTCGCCCGGCTTCACCCGGCGCACCTCCGCGCCGACCTCCTCGACGGTTCCGCAGCCCTCGTGGCCGAGCGCGATCGGCAGTGGCAGCGCCGAAAGACCTTCGAGCACATTGAGGTCGGTGTGACAGATGCCGCTGGCGGCGATCCGCACGAGCACGTCGCGCGGCCCGACCGCCGGGACGGGCAGCTCCTCCAGCACGGGCGGTTCACCGGCTTCATAGGCGATCGCGACCTTCATGCCCTCACCCCGCCGCCGTGGCGCGGTCGCGCAGCCCCAGCAGGCCCGCGGTGTTGCCGCGCAGCACCCGCCGCGCGACGTCCGGCGGACACGCTTCGAGCCTCGGCACGTAGTCGCGTGGCTCCCGCAGCCCCTCGGGATGCGGATAGTCCGAGCCGAACAGGACGTGGTCCGGGCCGAGCGCCTCAAGGAGGTCGTGCACGTCGTCCTCGGGGAACGGGCAGACCCACAGGTGTTCGGTGAGATCCCGGCTCGGCCTGTCGGGGAGCGATCCGCCGATCATGGGCCCGCGCCGGCCGAGCGCGGCGGCCTTGTCGACGGTCTTGCACAGGGCGCGCAGCCAGCTCGACCCGTTCTCGATCGACAGGATCCTGACCTTCGGGTGCCTGCCGAAGAGATTGTGCAGGGCGAGCGCGGTGAGGGTGTCGACGAGCGGTCGCTCGGTGTTGCACAGCGCCCATTGCAGCGGCGACTGCCGGTGCGAGGGGTTGTCGGCGGCCTCCCCCCACATCGTCCCGTAGAAGTGCTGGTAGCCGCTGTTGGAGACATGGAAGACGACGGGCACGCCGGCCTCGGCGACGGTGTCCCAGAACGGGTCGAAGACCGGGTCCGCGGGTGAGCGGCCCCCGGTCGGCCCCGGACAGAGGTGGACGAGCCGGGCGCCGGCCGCCAGGACCCTGTGCAGTTCCCGCATCGCCTCGCCGGGATCGAGGAGGGAGAGCATCGGGACGGCGAAGATCCTGCCGTCGTCGCCGTAGCCCCAGTCGTCCTCCAGCCAGCGGTTGAAGGCGCGGAGGCTGGCATAGGTGAGGGCGACATCGTCGCGCATGTCGTTCTCGACGGCGACGCCCATCGTGGGCAGCAGGATCGTCGCCTCGACGCCCTGGGAATCCATGAGCGCGAGGCGGGCCCCGCGCTCGGTGAACTCCGGATGGTCCTTGGCGTTGATGACCTCGCGGTGGGTGAAGCCTTCGGCCACCTCTCCCGCGAACAACCCGGCCAGCGCGCCCGGCGCGGAGGCGTGATCGCCCGGCATGACGCTCATGAAGGTGCGGCGGTCGCGCAGGAAGATCCGGCCGAGCCCGTCCGTGCCGCGTGCGACCCGCACCGTCTCGTCCCGGTACTTCGCCTCGATGTGCCGGGTGAAGCAGTCGTCGGGCTCGTAGTAGTGGCCGTCTGCGTCGATCAGTCGGTAGTCCATCGCCGCGCTCCCAGTGAACCCGCGTAAGTAAGTGAACGCCCAGTTATTTATCCTCCCCGCCGCGCGGGAGGCTGTCAAGCCGGATGATCAGGCGTCGCCGAGGGTGCCCAGCAGTGCGTGGGTGTCCTGCTGGAAAACCCGGATCTCCCGGACGCGGCCCCCTTCGACGGTGAACAGCTCGACCACGTCGACGGTCCGGGCACGGCCCGTCTCCTTGGCCGTCCACGTCTGGGTGGTCACCTGGACCGCCTGCTCCGGGCCGCATCCGAGCACCCGGGGATCGGCGATGTCCCGGTCCCAGTGCCGCGCGAACAGCGCGCCCATCGCCGCCATCCCCTCCCGGCCCCGGTGCACACCGCCGTGCGGAAGGGACGCGGGCTGCTCGATCCGGAACTCCGGATGCAGCAGCGCGAACGCCCCCTCGACGTCGCCGGCCGTGAAGCGCTTCCCCATCTCGGCCACCACGTCGGCCGCCTCTGTGCTCACGTGTCCTCCTCGAGTTGCCGGGCGGTCCCGGCGGTCAGCAGTGCCGTGATGTCGGGTTCGGGGAGGCCGATCTCGGCCAGGACCTCGGCGGTGTGCTCGCCGACGCGCGGAAGGCTCAGCCGGACGGCGGCGGAGGGCGGTGCCTCGGAGGGGCCGTAGCGGAGGAGCGGACCTATCTGTTCGAATCCGCCCCAATCGGCCGTCTGATAGGTCACCGCACGTCCGGTCTGTCGGTTCACCGGATCGTCGAGGATCGCGCCGCGGAAGCCGTCCCGGTCGAGGGATTCGACCGGTTCCGCGGGCACGCCGAGGGCGCGCAGCCGGGCCGTCCACACGGCGGCGGACGCGCTCGCGAACGCGGCTTCAAGGATCGCCTCCGCCTTACGGGCCGCCTCGTCGGAGGCTCCTCCGCGCAGCGGCGCGTAGGAGGGCAGTCCGCCGACGGACTCTCCGAGCCGTGCCCAGACCTCGGGGCCGGGGACGACGACGGCCAGCCACGCCCCGTCGCCGCACTCGTAGATGCGGTAGCCGGGCCCGTATCCGGTCTGCGTCCCGTCGAGGGACGGACCGAGCACGAGCTCGCCGTCGCGCAGGTGGACGCCGCTGTGCGCGAGCATCCCCGCGCCGAGCAGGCTCGTCACGACGCGGCGGCCCCTGCCGTCGGCGGCGCGGCCGACCAGCCCGGCCAGGATGCCGCCCGCCGCGACCCAGCCGCCCGCCATGTCCACGGGGATCCAGGTCGCCGCGATCGGGTCGTTGCCCGCCCCGCCGATCGCCGTCTCGAACCCGGTGACCGCCTGCATGAGCGCGTCGTTGCCCGGGAACCTGGCGCGCGGTCCCACGTCGCCGAAAGCGCTCGCGTGGCAGTAGACCGCGCCCGGGTTGATCCGGGCGACGGTGTCCGCGCCGATCCCGAGCCGCTCCGCGACCCCCACCCGGAAGTTGTGCACGACGACGTCGGCCCACTCCAGCAGCCGTTCGACCGCGGGCCGGGCCTCGGCCGCCCCGATGTCGAGCGCCACGCTCCGCTTCCCCCGCTGGCAGGCGGCGACCGCGTAGGCGGCGGCCCGCATCGCCTCGCCTCCGGGCGGCTCGACCTTGACGACGTCGGCCCCCAGATCGGCGAGCACCTCGGCGGCGAGGGGCCCCGCCACGAAGGCCGAGAAGTCGGCGACCCGCAGTCCCGCGAGCAGGCCGGGGCCCTCGACCGCACTCGGCGGAGGCGAAATGGCTTCGGCGAGCGGAGAGACCGAGACCGGTGAGCCCGGCAGGACGTAGCGGTGGCCGTCCTCATCGCGGGTGAGGGCGAGGCCGATCTCGGCGAGGTGCGGTTCGGCCAGGACCTCGCCGGGGGCGAGGACCGGCTCACAGGCCACGCCCGCGCGGCGCAGGGCCTCGATCCACTCCGCGCGCGGGCGGCGGGAGAAGAGGGAGGACCAGCGCTGGGCGCGGACGCCCAGACGGCCGGTCATCTGGTCGGTGTAGTAGCCCTCCTCGCTGGGCTCGTCGCCCAGGACGTCGAGGAGGGACGCGTACATGCCCTTGCCGCCGAACCAGACCTGGATCAGTTCGCCGTCGGCGCAGCGGTAGAGGAAGTTCGGGAAGGTCGAGCCCTTCTCCCAGTAGGACTCGACCTCGGGGGGCGCGGCCTGCGAACGGCCGATCATGCAGCCGAGGGTGGCGAGCATGCCGTCGTACAGGGAGGTCTCGGCCCAGCCGCCCTCGCCGGTCAGCGCGCGGCGGCGCAGCAGTCCGAGCACCGAGACGCTCAGCAGGGAGGCGGTGCCGACGCCGGACGCCCTGACGTCGACGAACACCGGGCCGGAGCGGTGCCCGGCCAACTGGGTGCAGAGACCGGCAGACGCCTCCACGAGCAACCCGTAGTCGGCGGTCTCGCCCTTGCCCGTGCGGCTCGGACGGCACCGCGCGTACACGAGGGAAGGATCGGCCTCCGCGAGGTCGCGGTAACCGAGTCCCCGCCGTTCGACCACCTCCTCCGGCCCGTACACGAGCGCGACATCGGCCTCTCGCAGCAGCGCGAAGGCCGTCCCCGGGTCGTCGGTGGCGACGATCCGCTTGTCGCGGTGCCAGGCACGGCCCCATGGCACGTCCGCGTCGAGCGGGACGGGCACGGCGCCGACGATCCTGGTGACGTCCGCGCCGAGATCGGCGAGCAGCAGGCCGGGCACGCCCCCGGCGAGGCCGAGGCCGAGGTCGCTCACCCCGACGGCGAGTTCGACGACGCGCAGCCCCGCGCAGGGCGCCGCGCTCACGCCGACGCTCCGGGCACGGCGGCGGCCGGGACGGACAGCCGCGGCAGCACTTCCTCGGCGGCGAGCCGCACGATCCCCAGGGTGTCCTCCTTGGCCGCGGGCGAGATCACGATGTGCCGTGCCCCCGCGTCCACGTACGCCTGGACGCGCGCGGCGACCTCCTCGGGAGTCCCGGAAGGGGCTATGCGATCGAGCAGTTCCGGAGGCTTGTCGCCGTACGCGGACCCGAGGAACCCCGCCACGTCCGCGCGGGCCCGCTCCCGGTCGGCGCGCACCGAGCAGTACAGGTAGACCGTCCACTCGAATCCCGTGAGGTCACGGCCCACGGCGTCCGCCTCGTCCCTGATCGTCTGAACGGACCTGGCATAGGCCTCGGGCGACACCAGATAGGGCATCCACCCGTCGCCGCGCCGCGCGGCCCGCCGCATCGCGGGCTCCTTCCGGCCGGACACCACGAGGGGCGGGCCTCCCGGCCGCATCCCCGGGCCGGCACCGTGCCGGACCGGGCGGAGGTCGACGTCGTCGAAGGCGAAGAACCTGCCTCCGTGACTCACCGGGCCGCCTCGCCAGAGCTTGCGCAGCACGTCGATCGCCTCGTCGGCGCGCGCGCCGCGCTCCTTCACCGGGACGCCCATCGCGGCGAACTCCTGCGGGAACTCCCCGCCGATGCCCACCCCCGCGACGACCCGGCCACCGGACCTGCTGTCGAGGTCGGCGAGTTGCTTGGCCGCCAGGACCGGGTGGTAGAGCGGCAGCATCAGCACCGCCGTGCCCACTCTCACCCGTTCCGTCCAGGCGGTCATCAGGGCGAGCCTCGTGATGGCCTCGCCGGTGGCGCTCGGCGGCAGCACATGCCCGCCCTGCCAGACCGACGCGATGGGCAGCCGCTCCACGGCGGCCAGCCAGTCGCGGTCGGGTTCGGGAATCGCCGCCGCCCCGAGGACGACGCGGTCGTCTGCCACTGCTCCTCCCCTCGAACACCGCCGGAGGGACGGCGTTCGATCGGAAGATAGCAAATGCTCACTTTTTTATGTAGACAGTGGGGGCGGGCGAAAACGCCCCCGGAAGCACCTCGGAAGGAGACTGCTGAGTGGACGCCACAGTCGGGATCCCCCCGGCCGTCAGCGAGGAGACCGAGCCGTTCTGGACCGCCGCGAAGGAGGGCAGACTGCTGGTCGAGCAGTGTCCCGCGTGCGGTGCGGAGTCGTTCCCGCCGCGCGGGATCTGCCGGTCCTGCCACGCCAGGCCGACCCGGTTCGCCGAGGTCACCGGGCGGGGCGTCGTCTACAGCCTCACCGTCAACCACCAGCGGTGGATGCCGGATCTCGAGGTGCCTTACACCGTCGTCCTGGTGGAGTTCCCGGGACGGCCGGGTGTGCGCGTGACCGGGCGGCTGCGCGGCTGCCCGCCCGAGGACGCCGCCATCGGCATGGAGGTCGAGATCGGGTTCGAACCCGGTCCCGGCGGCTTCGCCATCCCCAGCTTCGTCGCCGCGCGCTAGGCGGCCCGTCCCCTTGGAGGGCCCCCGTGGGCACCGACTTCTTCGAACGCCGAGCCGTCATCTCCGGCGTCGGCCAGTCCGCCATCGGCCGCCGCCTCGACCGGTCGGGGTTCCAGCTCACCCTTGACGCGATCCTCGCGGCGGTCGAGGACGCGGGCCTGACCGTCGCCGACGTGGACGGGCTCGCCATGTTCCCGGGAGGCGGCGCCGCCAACCTGCCCGGATACGCCAACGGCAACCTCTACGAGGTCCAGGACGCGCTCGGCATCACGACCACCTGGCGGCAGGGCATCAACGAGGGGATGGCGCTGCCGTTCTACGGACCGGCGATGGCCGTGGCCACAGGGCAGGCCCGCCACGTCGTCGTATGGCGGACGGTCAAGGAGGGCAGCGCCGCGCGCAACGCAGGCGGACGCCCTGCTTACGGCTCCACCAAGCCCGTCGCAGAAGGCCCCTTGGCATGGCTGCTCCCGGTGGGGATGCTTTCGCCTGTCTGCCAGGTCGCCCCCTACGCGGCGCGTTACATGCACGAGTACAAGGCGACCAGGGAACAGCTCGCGTGGATCCCGGTGACGCAGCGGGCCCATGCCGCGCTCAATCCCGACGCCGTCTACCGCGGCCCGCTCAGCGTCGAGGACTACCTCGGCTCCCGGATGATCTCCACACCGATGTGCCTCTACGACTGCGACGTGCCCGCCGACGGAGCCACCGCGATCGTCGTCTCCGCCGCCGAGACCGTGCCCGACCTGCGGTCTCCCGTCCGGATCGAGGCGGCGGCCGGAGTCGTCGAGGGCAGGCCGTCGTGGGAGCAGTGGGAGGACATGGGCCGGGTCGGGCACGGGGCCGCGCGAGCGATGTGGGCCCGTACCGACCTCTCCCCCGGTGACGTGGACGTGGCGCAGCTCTACGACGGCTTCACCATCGAGGTCGTCTGGTGGCTGGAGGCCCTGGGGTTCTGCCGGGTGGGCGAGGCCGCGGCGTTCGTCGAGGGCGGCGCGCGCATCTCGCTCGACGGGGAACTGCCGCTCAACACCTGGGGCGGCCAGCTCTCGGGCGGCCGCCTGCACGCCGCGTTCGGCCACACCGCCGAGGCCGTGCGGCAGATCCGCGGCGAGGCGGGCGACCGGCAGGTACGCGGCGCGGAGGTCGCCGCGATCGGCAACGTCGGAGGGTTCGAGGCGGGCGCGGCACTGCTCGCCCGCTGGTAGCAGACATCTCGTATCACGACACAAGGAGAACGACAGTGGTGGAGCGTCCTGGACGGGT
This sequence comes from Actinocorallia herbida, assembly GCF_003751225.1. NCBI lineage: Bacteria > Bacillati > Actinomycetota > Actinomycetes > Streptosporangiales > Thermomonosporaceae > Actinocorallia > Actinocorallia herbida. Next base: position 3,676,472 of record NZ_RJKE01000001.1, on the reverse strand, counting down.
CGAAGGCAAAGTCGCGATCGTGACGGGGGCGGGCTCGACGCCCGGACCCGGCATCGGGACGGGGAAGGCCACGGCCGTCGTCCTCGCCCGGGAAGGGGCACGGGTCCTGCTCGTGGACCTGTATCCCGAGAGAGCCGAGGACACGCTGCGGCTCATCGAGAAGGAGGGCGGCGAGGCCTCGGTGTTCGCCGCCGACGTCACGCGGGCCGTCGACTGCGAGGAGATGGTCGCGACCGCCGTCGAGCGGTACGGGACCGTCGACATCCTGGTCAACAACATCGGCCGCGCCGCGCTCGGCACCGTCGTCGACACCTCCGAGGAGGACTGGGACCGGGCGATGGACATCAACCTGCGCACCGCGTTCCTGGCCTCGAAGTACGCGGTGCCGGTGATGGCCGGGCAGGGGTCGGGCTCGATCGTCAACGTCGCGTCGATCTCGGCGCTGCGCGGCGACGGCACCGCGGCCTATTCCGCGGCCAAGGGCGGCATGATCGCGCTGACCGTCGACATGGCCTACGCGCACGGCCGCCAGGGCATCAGGGTCAACGCGGTCGCCCCCGGCCACATCACGACACCGATGGTGATGTCGGTTTCGACTCCCGGGTCGCGCGCGGAGTTCATGAACACCATGCGCAGCGAGGCCGGCCTGCTCGGCACCCCCGGCGACGGCTGGGACGTCGCCTTCGCCGCGGCGTTCCTGGCCGGCGACGAAGCGCGCTGGATCACCGGCGTCACGCTGCCCGTGGAGTCGGGCGTGCTCAGCGTGACGCCGCTGATGATGGCGCCGCATCTCCGCGGCGTTCCCGCGCCGACCGATTGAGCGGTTGCGTGCCGAGGCCCCGCCCGCCTAATGTAAGTGAGTACCCACTCTCAAAGCGGAGGAGTTCACGCGCAATGGCTGACCAGGACGCGGCGGCGACCGCTCTCCGTGAGACCGCTCTGTGCGAGCGCTACGCGGTGGCCGACGTCGACTCCCACATCATCGAGCCCGCCGACCTGTGGACGTCGCGGATCTCCACCGCCAAGTGGGGAGACCTCGTACCGCACGTCCGCTTCCACGAACGCCGCCAGGAGGACGTCTGGTACATCGGCGACCGCAAGCTCTACGGCGTCGGCGCGTTCGCGCAGGCGGGCTGGGCCGAGTTCCCGCCCTCGCACCCCAAACGGCTGTCCGAGGCGCTGCCCGCCGCGATCGACGCCAAGGAACGCCTCGCCTACAACGACCGGGTGGGCGTCCACTACCAGGTGCTCTATCCGAACATCGTGGGCTTCCACAGCCACAGGTTCCTCAACCAGATGCCACGCGAGCTCGCCACCCTGTGCGTCCAGGCGTACAACGACTGGGTCGCGGAGTTCGCCTCGGCCGACCCGAGCCGGCTCATCCCCATGATGATGCTGCCGTTCTGGGACATCGACGAGTCCGTCGCGGAGATGCGCCGGGCGCACGAGATGGGCCACAAGGGCGTCCTGTTCGCGGCGCGCTACGACAAGGTCGGCCTCCCCCGCCTCATGGACGACTACTGGGAGCCCGTGCTCGGCCAGGCCCAGGAGATGGGCCTGTCGATGAACTTCCACGTCGGCTTCCTGGCCTCGGACGAGGATCTGAAGGGCGCCGTCGACCAGTCCAAGAAGATCGACTTCACCCGGGAGAGCTCCCTGGTCCTGCTCGGCAACGCCCAGAACATCGCCGAGGTCGTGCTCAGCGGCGTCTGCCACCGCTACCCCGACCTCAAGTTCGTCTCGGTCGAGAACGGCGCGGGCTGGCTGCCGTTCTTCTCCGAGACGATGGACTGGCAGTGGCTCAACGTCGGCGCCCACAAGGAGTACCCCGACCGCCTCCTGCCGAGCGAGTACATGAAGCGCCAGATCTACGGCATGTTCTGGTTCGAGCGCCAGTCCGTCCGCTCGGTCATCGACCAGCTCGGCGACAACCTCATGTTCGAGACCGACTTCCCGCACGCCACGAGCCTCTCCCCCGGCCCCGCGTCGGAGTCCCCCAGCCCCCGCGACGTCATGGAACTCGCCCTCACCGGCCTCCCCGAGGAGACCATCGGCAAGGTGCTCCAGCACACCGCCACGGAGCTGTACAATCTGGACCCGCCGGTCCGATAGCGCACTTCACCGATGGCCTAAGGCCGGTTCTGCAAACCAGAACCGGCCTTTCGCGCTGCCGGGAAACCGAGAGATCACCGCCGTAACCTTGCCGAAATTCGAGTGGCCTCCCGCCCTGCTGACCAGCGCACCAGCACACAAGGACCCTGCGGCATCGGCCCTGTCGAAAACTTCATCCACGGCCCGGATCAAGCCCGAACCGATCCACGTCGACCATTTCCACCGGTCCCGATCAGCCGCATTCACCGCACACGTTCAAAGACTCATCCGACCAGCCGCTTCAATTCGCGCGACTGGGTGGAATTCGACGATCGAACCCCTTCGAACCCGTCCTCATTCATGACGGTGAGCACCGGCGAAAAGGCGGATGGCCTGTTCCGAGTCGGTACGCGCGGCGAGGCCGCACAGCCGGAGCGGCTGTGCGGCCGTTGTACTGTCGATCCGGCGGATCAGACCGCGCGATCAGACCGCGCTGATGGTCGGGACGGGGCTGCTCGTGACGTTGAAGGTGCCGCTCAGGGTGGCCACGTCACCCTTCTTGATGGCACCGAAGCAGCCGATGCTCGCGCTGGCGATCGTGATGTTGCTGGAGCCGCTCGCAGTGATGACGCCGGCGCTGTAGCTGCCGTTGATCACACCGGTCTGGGAGTTGGCGCCGCCGGGGCCGTCGACCTGGACGACGCACAGGCCGCCCAGAGCGGTCCCCTTGACGGAGACGCCCCTGATCTGGCCCGGCGTGACGCCGCCGGAGGTCGGACCGGTGGCGTAGAGCTCCCACGCGCCGCCGGGCGTGTTCGGGGTCAGGGTGAAGCTGAGGGCGGGAGAGGTGCTGGCGCAGCCGCTCGTCGAGATGGACAGGCCGCTGACGACCGGGTCGGTCGGGCCGCCGGAGGCGTTCAGGGTGCCGCTGGCGGACCCGGAGGTGCAGTTGGCCGTGATGCCGGCGGTGACGTCCTGGAAGCTGATGTTGGTGGAGGAGGCGGTGACCGCGGAGGCGCCCGTCGCCGTCCACGAGGTGATGCCGTACGGCGCCGACGGGGGGAAGGTCCCGACCGCCATGGCGGGGTTGCTGACGAGGAGGGCTATGGCGCCCGCGCCGGCGGCGGAGATCGCGATCTTGCGCAGCATGGGGGGTGGCCTTTCATTCGGGGTGGAATGGTGAGCGACCAATTACAGAATGAATAACTGGCAGCTCATCAGGGGTAAACCGGTCACTCGTGGATGAGCTTAGGTACGGGATTCTGACTCGACAAGAGCTCGACGGATGCCAGACCACCACCCTTTGGAAGTCTGTCAACGGATGAGTAATACCCGCTCCCGTTTCATATCGCCAGTGACGATCCAGGACCCGATGCCTATTCGTGAGAAAGAGTTGACGAATCCGATCGACCGCACGGTTATCCTCCTTTCCAACGGGTACGTAGACATCCCCCAGGCCGACTCCAGTGCAGTTTCGGTAAGACCGAAATCCCTTTCTCCCCGACAGGCGGCGAACACCGCGCCGCCGGGCGAGATCGGTGGACGGCCGCCGACCCCGGCCGGGAGAGAAAGGACGGAGCGTGCGGCGAGAGCACGAGAATCCGCCGTCTCCGCAGCTCGCGGAGGCCTTGCGGGCAGGGCTGCCCGGACTCGCGAAAGAGATCTATGCCGAGATCGACGCGTCCGTCCCCGACTACGCGATCGCCGATCCCAGCCCGCCCGCGATAGCGGTCGTCGTGAACGAGGCGCTCGCGGTCTTCGTGGCCCGCGTCGCCGATCCGGCGGTTCCCCTGGACAGGCTCACCGAGCTGCTCCGAGCACTCGGCCGCAAGGAGTCGGACGGCGGGCGGAGCCTGGACTCCCTGCACACCGCGTTCCGCGTCGCCTTCCGCACGTCCTGGCACCGCATCGCCGAGGTGTGCACCCGGCACCGGTACTCCGGTGACGTGCTGGCCGAGCTCGCCGAGCACCACATGGCGTACATGGACGAGCTCATCGGCCCGGTCGTCCAGGGATACCTGGAGGCGGACCCCAAACCGCAGGAGGAGCGGGCGCAGCTCCGGCGGCGCCTGCTGCACCGGCTGGCCGAAGGGGGCGGGCGGTCCGGCGGTGTCGCCGAGCTGGCCGACCGGGCCGGCTGGCCCCTGCCCGCCGCGGCCACGCCCGTCGCCGTGCCGCCCGGCGCGGTCTGGCCGCGCGCCGCGGTGACCGCGGACGTGCTCCTCGATCTCGACGGCAGCGATCCGTGCCTGCTGTTCCCCGGCCCCTTCGACGGCGACCGGCGGACGACGCTGGAATCGGCCCTGCCCGGTATCCCGCTGTCGGTCGGGCTGACGGTGCCGCTGGAACAGATACCGGACTCGCTGCGGTGGGCCCGCCGGGTGTCGGCGCTCGCGGAGAACGGGGTGATCGGCGGAGCGCCCGTGCTGCTCAGCGAGGACCACCTGCTCGACCTCTGGCTGACCGCCGACCCCGCCCTGCTGGACGAGATCGTCGCGCGGTCACTGGGCGGACTCATGAACCTGCCCGCGGCCAAGGGCGCCGCGCTCACCGAGACGCTGCGGGTGTGGCTGGAGAGCTGGAGCACCGCGGCGGACGTGGGGCGGCGGCTGCACCTCCACCCACAGACGGTGCGCTACCGGCTGCACCAGATCAGGGAGCGGATCGGCGACCAGATGGACGATCCGGAGGCGCGGTTCAGGCTGGAGGCGGCGCTGCGCGCCCTGCGGCTGCGCGACCGCGGACGCGCCGCGTCCGGCCCGGGCGGGCGGCTGGTCTCCTGACCGTCGCCCTCACGGGCATTGCCGAGACGGGATCCGTCATCTAACGTCAACGTGGCGCGAATCACAGTGACGTAGTGGGCTTTCCTGGACGATTGGCGCGCAGAGCATGTACTCCGAGCTTCTCCCGAGCCTGACCAAGCTCGTCCCCGGACTCGTCGGCGAGATCGTCGACAGCGTCCGCGCCGCCATCCCCGACTACGACCGGCCGCAGGGCAGCCCCTACAACGAGGTGATCCGTTCCGGGGTGGAGCGCAACGTCCTCGGCTTCGTCGCGGGGCTCGCCGACCCGGCGCAGCCGCACGACCGCCGCAACGAGCTCTGCCGCAAGCTCGGCGCGTTCGAGGCGATGGAGGGGCGCCCGCTGGCGGTGCTCCAGTCCGCGTACCGGATCGGGGCACAGCTCGCCTGGTCCCGGATCCGGGACGTGCTGTCCGGGCAGGAGCTGTCGGCGGCGGCGGTGTCCGCGCTCGCCGCCTCCCTGTTCCGGTACATGGACGACGCGGCCGAGCTGTCCCGCGAGGGCTACGACCAGGTCAAGGGAGCCGAGCACGAGAAGCGGGAGGCGGCGCGGCGGCTCCTGCTGCGCGACCTGGTGCGCGGCCCGGACACGGACTGCGCCGCCGTTGCAACGCTCCACCCGGCCGCCGACTGGGCGGCCCCGGACCAGGTGACCCTGGTCGCCCTCCCGACGGGCGCGCCCGTCGTGCGCCCGTTGCTCGATCCCGACCTGCTGCTCGACCTTCACGACCCCGAGCCTTACCTGCTGGTGCCCGGCCCGCTGACGGAGCCGCGCAGAACGATGCTGGAGTCGGCGCTGGCCGACTCCCGGGCCGCGGTCGGCCTCACCGTGCCGCTCGCGCGTGCCGCGGACTCCCTGCGCTGGGCCAGGCAGGTGCTCGCGCTGGTCGCCGACGGCGTCCTCGACGACGGCACGCTGACCCTGTGCGAGGACCACCTGGTGAGCACGTGGCTGCTGGCGGACGGCCCGCTGATGGACCAGATCGCCCAGCGGCGGCTCGCCTTCCTGACGGGGGTGGAGGAGCGGCGGCGCCCATGGCTCACCGACACCCTCCGGGCCTGGCTGCGCACCCGCGGCCCGGCCGCCCGGATGAGCGACGACCTCGGCCTGCACGTGCAGACCGTCCGCTACCGGATGCGGGTCCTGGAAGGGATCCTGCGGGAGGACCTCACCGAGCCCGACAACCGCTTCGCGACCGAGACCGCCCTGCGCGCCCTCTGGCTGCGCGGCCGCGCCGGAGGACCGGGCGGCCCGTCCCCCGCCGGCCCGTGACCGCCCGGCGGCCGCGCGCCGGCCCCTGAAAGGGGCGGACCGGCAGGTTACGGTGGCGGTGCCCTCGGCGAGGGTCGCCTCCGCGCGGCAAGCCGGTCCCCGCCGTCCGGTCCTCGGGACGGCGGGGAGCGCGATCGTGCGGGGTGCTAGACGCGGGCGGGCAGGGACTCGAAGCCGCGGACGGTGGAGGTGGGGGCGAGCTTGGCGCCGGTCTCGATCTCCCAGGTGGGGTAGCGCTTGAGGATCTCCTCCAGCGCGATCTTGCCCTCGAGGCGGGCCAGGGCGGCGCCGAGGCAGAAGTGGGTGCCCCGGCCGAAGGTGAGCTGGGGGCCCACCGTGCGGTGGATGTCGAAGGCGTCGCCGTCGGTGTGGCGGTTCCCGTCGCGGTTGGCGGCGGCGACGAGGAACATCATGACGCTGCCCTCGGGAACGGTCCTGCCGTGCACCTCGACGTCGCGGGTGACGTACCGGGCCATGTGGTGGGCCGGAGGCTCGAAGCGGAGCAGTTCCTCGATCGCGTTCGGGATGAGCGCGTGGTTCGCGGCGAGTTCGGCGCGCTGGGCCGGATGGTCGGCGAGGACCTTGCCCGCCCAGCCGATGAGCCGGTTGGTGGTCTCGTTGCCCGCGCCAGCCACGATCGTCACGTAGGTGAGGATCTCCTCGCGGGTGAGCCTCCGGCGGGTGCCCGTCTCGTCCTCGAACTCGGCCTGGAGCAGGTCGGTCATGATGTCGTCGGACGGGTGGTCCGCCCGCCAGTCGATGTAGGCGCCGAACGCCTCGCCCGCGAGGAAATCGAGGTCGAGCTCCATCGGCTTGCCCTCCTCGGTGCGCAGGGAGTCGTCGACCTGGTCGCGGATGGCCTCCTGGTCGGCCTCGGGGATCCCCAGCAGCATGCCGATCGTCTGCATCGGCATCCGCGCGCCGAGGTCCGCGACGAAGTCGAACCTGCCCGTCCCGGCCGTCCGGTCGATGCTGCGGGCGCAGAAGTCGCGGATCTTCGGCTCCAGCGCGAGCACCTTGCGCGGGGTGAAGATGCCGGACAGCAGCCTGCGGTGGACGGTGTGGAGGGGCGGGTCCTCGAAGATGATCACGCCGGGCGGGAACTCGATGTTCGCCTTGATGAGCTCGAGGATCGCGCCGCGGCCGGAGATGAACGTCGCCGGGTCGCCCAGGCCCGCCTCGACGTCCTCGTACCGGCTGACGGCGTAGAAGTCGTGCTTGTCGTTGTAGTAGAGCGGCGCCTCTTCCCGCAGCCTCCGATAGACCGGATAGGGGTCGGCGTCGATCTCGACGTCGTAGGGGTCGTAGTACACGTCCGTCATTAGGCTCTCCTCACGGGGTGGCGGTAAGGCTAGGAGCGCAGGAGCCGGCCTGGAGCGACGCCGGGGAGGTCGACTCCCCCTGCGCGGACCGCGGTGCCGTTGACCCACAGGTGCGCCACGCCGGTGCTGCGCACGACGAGGCGGTCGGTGCCGCCCGGCTGGTCGTGCACCCGCTCCACGGGCGTGGTGCCGATCGTCGCGGGGTCGAAGGCGACGAGATCGGCGTGGAACCCCTCCTGGACCAGACCGCGCTCGCGGATGCGGAACGCGCGGTGGGGGTGGCCGGTGAGCCGCCAGACCGCGGTCTCCAGCGAGATCGCGCCGCGCTCGCGCACCCAGTGGCCGAGCAGGTGGGTGGAGTAGCAGGCGTCGCAGAGCTGGGTGGCGTGCGCGCCCGCGTCGGACAGGCCCAGCAGGGTCCGGTCGTCGGCGAGCAGTCGGCCGACCTCCTCGTCGCCGTCGTTGTCGAGGACGATCCGGAACCGCGTGGCCATGCCGTCGGAGAGCGCGAGGTCCAGCATCAGGTCGAACGGGGTCGTGCCGCGCTCCTCGGCGAGCCGGTCGAGCGGGACGCCCACCGCGTCGGCGTGCGCGTTCGTCTCCTCGACGCTGGTCTTCGGCCAGCGGTGCGCCCACGCCTTGAGGGTGTTCTCGCGGGCGCGATCGCGCCACGACCCGTCGCGGTAGAGGCCCTCCCGCTCGGCGCGGGGAAGGGCGAGGACGTCCTTCCACTCGTCGATCTCCGCGAGCGGCGTCGGGTCGGCCATGCCGATCTGCATGACGATCGGGCGGCAGGCGATCTGCGGGTAGACCTCGCCGGGCAGGGCCGCGCCCCGTTCGACCGTGCGCAGCGCGGCGCCCGGTTTGTCGGCGCGGGCCACCAGCGCGGTCCAGGTGACGGGGATGCCGTAGCGGGTGGCCATGTCGGAGAACTGGTCGACGAACAGGCCGGGGCCTATCGACACCTGAAGGACGCCCTTGCCGAGTTCGCCCAGCACCGCGGCGAGCGCGTGGACCTCGTCGGTCTCGGCGAAGCGGCTCGGCACGGGGCGGCCGAAGGCGCCCTGGTGGGCGGGCTGGCGCGAGGTGGAGAACCCGAGGGCGCCCGCCTCCAGCGCCTCGCGGACGACCTCGCGCATGGCGTCGAGTTCCGCGGGCGTCGCGGCCCGCTCCTCGCCGCCGGTGACGAACAGGCGCAGCGGCGTGTGCCCGAGGAACGCGCCGACGTTGAGGCGTTTGGGCCGCGCGTCGATCGCGGTGAGGTACTCGGGGAAGGTCTCGAAGCACCAGTCGATCCCGGCCTCCAGGGCCTCCATCGACATGCCCTCGACGTTCTCCAGCGTGCGCACGATGACGTCGCGGTGCTCCGGTCGGGTCGGCGCGACCCCGAAGCCGCAATTGCCCATGACGACGCTGGTGACCCCGTGCCAGCTCGACGGGGTCAGGTCGGGATCCCACAGGATCTGGGCGTCGTAGTGCGTGTGCACGTCGATGAAGCCGGGGGCGAGCGTGAGGCCGCCGAGGTCGACGGTCTCGGCGGCGTCGTCCGGGCTCAGGACGCCCGGGTCGCGCACGGCGACGACGCGTCCTCCCTCCACCCCGACGTCGGCGAGGCGCGCGGGGGCGCCCGTGCCGTCGATGAGTGAGGCACCGCGCAGCAGCAGATCCATGAACACCTCGCGAGGTCGGCACCGGCGGTCCGGGCTCCGCGCACTGACGCGGCCGGACCGTGACGAGCGATCGAGGCGAGCATTCGGGCTAACAAGTGAATGCTCACATACTTAGGTTAGGATAGCGGGCGTTCACTCCGGAGACTAGGCTCCGGGTTCCGATTACGGGAGGGCCCTCGTGGACGACCGGCTGATGTACCGGAGAGAGTTCTTCATCGGCGGCGCCTGGACCCGGCCGGCGGGCGACGCCAGGCTCCGCGTCGTCTCACCGTCCACCGAGGAAGCGGTCGGCGAGGTGCCGTCCGCCACCGGCGCGGACGTGGAGCACGCGGTCGCCGCCGCGCGCGGGGCGTTCGACGCGGGCCCATGGCCGCGCATGTCGCCCGAGGAGCGCGCCGACATCCTGGCGAAGGCCGCGGTCCTCCTGCGCGAGCGGGAACCGGATATCGCGGGCGTCACCGTCGACGAGATGGGCTGCGCGGTGAGCCAGGCGCGGCGGGCGCAGACCGGGTTGGTCGCGCCGCTCTTCGACTACTACGCCGACCTCGTCCGGACCCACCCGTTCGACCGAGAGGTGCGCGCCGGGGACCGGGCGGGGCTGGTCACCCATGAACCCGTCGGCGTCGCCTCGCTCATCGTGCCGTGGAACGCGCCCGTCACGCTCGCGGCGTGGAAGGCGGCCCCGGCGCTCGCCGCGGGATGCAGCGTCGTCCTCAAGCCGCCGCCGGAAGCGCCGCTGAGCGGCTACCTCCTCGCCGAGGCGCTGGCCGAGGCGGGCGTGCCGGACGGCGTCTTCAACCTGGTGCCGGGCGGGAGGGACGTCGGCGAGCTGCTGGTGCGCCACCCCGGCACGGACAAAGTGGCCTTCACCGGGTCGACGGCGGCGGGCAAGCGCATCATGAGCCTGTGCGGCGAGCAGGTGAAACGGGTGTCGCTGGAACTCGGCGGCAAGTCGGCCGCGGTCGTGCTCGACGACGCCGACCTGGGCTCGGTCGTGCCCGCGATCGTCTCCGGCGCGATGCATCTGTCGGGCCAGGTGTGCGGAGCGCACACGCGGATCCTGCTCCCCCGCGCCCGGTACGCCGAGGCCGTCGAGGCCGCCGCCGCCGCGGCGTCGGCGGTGCCCGTCGGCGATCCGCACGACCCGGCGACGGTCGTCGGCCCGCTCGTCGCCGAACGCCAGCGTGTCCGGGTCGAGCGGTACATCGCGATCGCCGTGGAGGCCGGCGCCCGGATCGCCGCGGGCGGCGGACGCCCCGCCGACCTACCGCGCGGCTGGTACGTCGAGCCGACGGTCCTCGCCGACGTCGCCAACACCATGCGCGTCGCCCGTGAGGAGATCTTCGGCCCCGTCGTCTGCCTCATTCCTTACGACACCGAAGACGAAGCCGTCGCCATGGCCAACGACTCCCCGTACGGCCTGTCCGGCGCCGTCTGGTCCGCCGACCCCCACCGCGCCTTGCGGACCGCCCGCCGCCTCCACACCGGCGGCGTGGCTCTCAACGGCGTCTACCCGCCCTACCCCCACGTCCCCTTCGGCGGCTTCAAGGAGTCCGGCCTGGGCCGTGAACTGGGCCCCGAGGGCCTGAACAGCTTCCTCGAGTCCCGCGCGATCGGCCTGCCGCCGGAACTCCGCACCTGAGCCGCGCCCCGGACCGCCCGCGACGCCGAGAACGCCACCACGCCGGACCCCGACCGCGTCGGCTCCCCTCACCGCCGGTCGGAGCCGCCCCCTGTCCTTGGACGGGCGCGGCTCCGCTCGAGTGTCCGGCGGGGTCAGCGCGCGAGGAGTTCGCGGAGGTGGTGGGCGACCTCCTTGGGAGCCTCTTCCGCCATGAAGTGGCCGGCGGTGGTGGTGCGGTGGACCAGGTCGTCGGTCCAGGGACGCCACAGGGCCACGGCGTCGTAGCCGAGGGCGGCGCCCCAGTCCTGCTGGACGACGGTCACGGGCATGCGGAGACGGGCGCCGCGGGCGCGGTCGGCGGTGTCGTGGACGACGTCGACGCCCGCGGAGGCGCGGTAGTCGGCGACGATCGAGGGGATCGCCTCGCGGCAGGCGGCGAGGTAGGCGGCGCGGAACTCGGCGGGGATCGCGGACGGGTCCTTCACCCAGTCGTCGAGGAAGGCGGCGAAGAACGCGTCGGGCACCGCGGCGATCATCTTCTCGGGCAGGCCGGGCGGCTGGGCCATGAGGTACAGGTGCCAGCCGACGGCCGCCGACACGCCGTGCATGACGTCCCACATGTCGAGCGTCGGCAGGACGTCCAGGCAGGCCAGGTGGGTGATCGTGGCGGGGTGGTCCAGGCCCGCCCGGAAGGCGACGAGGGCGCCTCGGTCGTGTCCGGCCAGCGCGAAGCGGTCGTGGCCCAGCGCGCGGGCGAGCGCGACGACGTCGGCGGCCATCGTGCGCTTGGAGTAGGTGTCCTGGCCGTTCTCGACGGGCTTGTCGCTGGCGCCATAGCCCCGCAGATCGGGGCAGATCACAGTGAAGTCAGCGGCGAGGTCGGCCGCGACGTGCCGCCACATCAGGTGGGTCTGCGGAAAGCCGTGCAGGAGCACGACGGCCGGGCCGGAACCCCCGACCGCGGCGTTGAGCGACACGCCGTCGGCGACGGGGACACGGTGGTAGGTGAAGTCCTGGATGACCGGTGACATGGTCTTCTCTCCTCGGAAGGCTCGGTGACGACCTGATGCCCTCAGGCTGCCGGGCGCCGATCAGCATCCGATCAGCGCTAGCGTGGGGTGTGCGGGGAACGGGGGGCGGGATGGGCGTTTTCCTAGGGGTTCTTGGACCTGTCGAGGCCTGGGACGGGGCGGGCGAGGTGATCTCCCTGAAGGGCCCGAGGCACCGGGAGGTGCTGGCCCGGCTCGTCGCCGCCCGGGGGCGCGTCGTGCCCGTGGATCTGCTGGCCGCCGACCTGTGGGAGGACCCGCCGGAGGGGGCGGTCGGCTCGATCCGCACCTTTGTGGGGGCGCTGCGCCGCGCCCTGGAGCCGGACCGGCCGCCCAGGACACCGCCCGCCTTGATCGTCACCGTCGGGACCGGGTACGCGCTGCGGGCCGACCCGGACGCCGTCGACGCCTGGCGGTTCGCCGGTGCCGTCGAGTCGGATGAGCCGCCCGCCCGCCTGCTCCCGGTGCTCGACACGGCCCTCGCGTTGTGGCGCGGACCGGCCTACGCCGATTTCCCCGAGGCGCCGTGGGCGCTGCCGGAGCGGTCCCGGCTGACCGAGATGCGGCTGCGCGCGGTGGAACGGCGGGCCGAGGCGCTGCTCACGCTCGGCCGTGCGGCCGAGGCGGTCCCCGATCTCGACGCGCACGCCCACGCGCACCCGTGGCGGGAGGAGGCGTGGCGGCTCCTCGCCCTCGCGCTCTACCGGACGGGACGCCAGGCCGACGCCCTCTCCGTGCTGCGCGCCGCCCGGACCGCGCTCGCCGAACAACTGGGCCTCGACCCCGGCCCGGGGCTGCGCGAGTTGGAGTCCGACATCCTCCGGCAGGAGGACAGGCTGGCCCGGCCCGACGCGGCGGCCCGGGTCTGGGCGAGCGCGACGGCGGCCCACGACCGCGCCGCGCCGGACGCCCGCCTGCGCCTCGAGGCCACGGTCGGGCTCATGCGCGGCCTCGCGGTGACCGGGGGCGGCGGCCTCCTCGCGGCCCGCGAGCACCGGGCGGCGGCGATCGAGGCCGCCGAGGAGATGGGCGACCCCGACCTCGCCGCGCGCGTCATCGGCGCCTACGACGTCCCGGCGAACTGGACCCGTGCCGACGATCCCGCGCAGGACTCCCGGGTGGTCGCGGCGGCCGAGCGCACCCTGGCCCGGCTCCCCGCCGGCACCCCGCCCGGCGCGCGGGCCCGGCTGCTCGCGACGATCGCGCTGGAGTCGCGCGGCACCGCCTCCCCCCGCGCCCGTGCCGCGGCCGAGGAGGCCGAGCGGATCGCCCGTTCGCTCGACGATCCGGCGCTGCTGGCCTTCGCCCTGAACGGCGTCTACATGCAGACGTTCGCGCGCACCGGCCTGTCCGGGGAACGGGACGCCGTCGGCGCCGAGATCGTCGCCCTGTCCGAACGCCATGACCTGCCCACCTACGAGGTGCTGGGCCACCTCATCAGGCTCCAGTCGGCCTGTGCCGTCGCCGACCTCCCGCGCGCCGACGCCCACGCCGCGCGCCTCGACCTGCTGGCCGCCCGCCACGACCGGCCGCTCACGGCGGTCTTCACCACCTGGTACCGCGCACTCCGCCTCGCCGAAGACGACACCGTGCCGTTCGCGGCCAAGGAAGCCGCTTACGTCGCCGCCGGGACCGCCCTGGAGACGGCCGGCATGCCCGGCCTCACCCAGGGGCTGCTCCCCCTCGCCCTCCTCTGCCTCCGCCTGCGCCACGGCCGCGCGCCCGGCCCGGACGACGACGCCTACGGCCCTTACGTCCCTTGGACCCGGCCCGTCCTGCTGTTGGCCGAAGGCCGCCCCGCACAGGCCGCCGAGGCCCTGCGCGGGGCCCCCGACCCTCCGCACGACCTGCTGGCCGAGGCCCTGTGGACCCTCCTCGCACACGCCGCGGTGTCCCTCGAGGACCGATCCGCCCAGCGCCGTGCCCGTGCCGCGCTGCTCCCGGCCGCCGCCGAACTGGCCGGAGCGGCGAGTGGCCTGCTCACCCTCGGCCCGGTCTCCGGGGTCCTCACGAACCTGGCGAACTCCCTCGGCACCTGATGCCCTCCGGCACGGCACGCGCCCGGAGGCGGGCGCCGCATGCGGGCGACGGGTCGTGCCGCGGCCCGTCCGAACCGTGCACGGGCGGGGCCCGCGGTCAGGGGAGGGTGAACAGGGTGTCGGTGCGGTCGTGCTGGAAGGCCGCCGAGCGGAACAGGTCCAGCGCGTCCAGGTCGGTCACCTCGACCGCAGTCGTGATCGCCTGCGCCCCCTGCCGCCACAGCCACGTGAGGGAGAGCCGGAGCAGGTCGTCCCGGTGGGTCCGGGTCGACGCCGTGAGCTCGCGGATCGTGCCGAGCGGGCCGTGCTCGCCGTCCTGGGACATCCCGACCGAGACCCGGCCGCGCACCCCGCCGTCCGGGCCGGTGACGACCAGCGCGGTCGGCTCCCCCGGTCCGCGGTCCAGCGCCGTCCAGGCCGACGGCGCGTCGGACGGATCCGGCTCCGACTCCCGGACGGTGACGCCCGGCGCCGCCGAGGCGAGCGCGAGCGGCGAACCCGCGTGGTCGAGCCGGGAGGGCAGCACGAGCCGGTGCCGTTCCCCGGTCGGCGCGACGCCGAAGCGGCGGGCGAGGCGGAGCGCCGCGGGGTGGGTCCCGTACGCGCAGGCCAGGACGGAGCCGAGGTCAGTGCCGAACCCGCGCGCGCCGGACAGGCCGGCGCCCAGCGTCTCGGCCACCGCGGTCGCCACGCCCATCGACCGGTACTCCGGCGCGACGACGAGGTCGGCCACGCCGAGCGAAGGCCGTGTCTCGGCGATCACCAGCACCGCCGCGAGCCCGGGTTCCGGCGAGGCCGCCACACCGCCCCGGCGCAACCGGGTGAACACCTCGACCGTGGTGGTCCGCGCCGCCGCGGCGCCGGCCGGCGCGGCGAACCCCATCTCCGCGTCGGCCCGGCGCGCCCGCGCCAGCAGCGAGCGCACCGCGGCGTCCGGCGGACGCGGGGACCGGCGCAGCTCGACCGGTCCCGCGCCGCCGGACAGGACCTCCGGCCCGTTCACTCCGCGGACCCTCCGTGCACCAGCCGTCGGATCTCGCGCCGGAACAGGTGGCTGGCGAGCTCGTTGCGGCCGAGGAGCATCGGCCCGGTGTCCTGGTTGAACATGGCGTTCTGGGAACCGGCGAGGATCGGGAAGTCCTCGTCGTGGATGATCGAGATCATGATGTGCCAGTTCTTCTCCCAACGCGCGCGCCACGCGTCCTCGTCCAGCCCGGTCTCCGCCTGAGTCGGCGCCATGATGCGCATCTCCATCGTCGACCTGCCCGGATCCGCGCCGTGCGGGCGGAAGGTCAGCAGTTCGACGTGCGTGGCGTGCTTGAGCAGCATGCTGTTCGGGGCGATGAAGCAGCTCTCGATGACGTGCTTGTCCATCGGAGCGTCCCCGGGGCTCTCGCCGAGGAACCTGTCGATGCTCTTGCGGGCCGCCAGGAACCAGAAGTGCCGTCCGAAGTCCTTGAGCGCGACGGCGTTGGTGTGCAGCACCTTGCCCGCCGTGTTCGGATGGGCGTACTTGACGTGGTAGTTGTCGAGGAAGCCGTCCTGCATGATCTTCCAGTTGGTCGGCCGGTCGAACGTGTGCGGGGTGACGCTCACCAGGTCCTCGATCCGGTAGCCCGCGAGGAGCGCGTCGGTCTCCGGCCCGAGCCACGCGGCGACGTCGATCTCGGCGCGCGCGTCGTCGATCAGCCAGACGAAACCGTGCCGCTCCTCCACGGGCAGCCGGACGAGCCCGAACTCGGCCCGGTCGAATTCGCCGAAGGTGCCGTCGAGGGTGACCGTCCGCAGGGATCCGTCGGGGTCGTAGGACCACCGGTGGTACGGGCAGGAGAAGAGCCGGCAGCGGCCGGAGGACTCCTCCACCAGCTGCGCGCCCCGGTGGCGGCAGGCGTTGACGAAGGCGCGCAGGCCCCCGTCCCGCTGTCGGACGATGATGACGTTGTTGCGCGGCAGCTGCACGGACACGAAGTCGAACGGCTCGGCGACCTCCGAACCGTGCGCGACGATGAACGGCACCGCCCCGAAGATCCTGTCGCGTTCCAGCTCGGCGAGGGCGGGGTCGCGGTAGTCGGCCGGGCTGAACCGCTCGATCGCCGCGAAGCCGTCGGTCGTCTCGTCCCGCAGGTGGCCGAGCAGCCGGTGCACGGCGTCGCCGCGCAGCTCGGCGGCGACCGGCAGGTCGTTGTCCACGCTCATGGGTGATTCCTCCTTATCCCTGGCCGTGCGGGTGCGGCGTGCGGCCGATCCGCTCGTGCCGTTCGGGGATGTCGGCGCCGGCCGCGCGCAGCGGGCGCTTGTCGATCTTCATGCTGGACGTCCGCGGCAGAGGCTCCTCGCGGAAGACGACGTACCGGGGCACCTTGTAGGCGGCCAGCTTGACCTTGCAGTGCTCGATGACGTCCTGGACGGTCAGCCCCTTCGCGGTCAGCAGGAGCGCGGGGGTCTCGCCGAACTCCGGGTCGGCCACGCCGATGACGGCGGCCTCCAGGACCTGGGGCAGCTCCAGGACCGCCCGTTCGATCTCGGCGGCGTAGATCGTCATGCCGCCGGACTTGATGAGGTCCTTGGTCCGGCCCACGATCCGCAGGGTGCCGTCCTCGTCCCGGACCCCGATGTCCCCGGTGCGCAGCCGGCCGCCGCCGAAGACGGCCTCGGTGAGCGCGTCGTCCCGCCAGTAGCCCGCGGCGACGCCGGGTCCGGAGATCCAGATCTCGCCGGGCGTCCCGGGAGGGCACGGCGTGCCGTCGACGTCGACGATCCGGACCTCGGTCAGCACGCCGCCGAGGCCCACCGATTCCGGCTTGCGCATCGCCAGCTCGGCCGTCGGGAAGGTCACCATCGACAGTGATTCGGTGAGGCCGTAGGCCTGCCGCAGGCCCACGCCCTTCTTCGCCCAGGCTTCGACCAGCGTCGGCGTGACCGGGTTCCCGCCCGTGAACACGACCGCGAGGGACGTCAGGTCGGCGTCGGCGAACCGCGGGAGTGCCGCCATCTGCTCGAAGAAGATCGTGGTGGCGGCGATGCACGTCACCTCGTGCTCCTCGATGAGCCCGAGCGCGTCGTCCGGGTTCCAGACCGGCATCATGACGACGCGGCCGCCGAGCACCAGCGGGGCGAGGAAGCCGTTGAGCAGGCCCGCCGCGAACGACATCGCGCTGATGTTGAGCGTGGTCGCCCGCATCAGCTCCGGTGCCTGGAGCGTCCACTCGAAGAACGCGCCGAGCAGGGACTCGTGGGTGTAGACGACCGCCTTGGGCAGGCCGGTGGAGCCCGAGGTGGGGATGACGCAGACGGGCGCCGAGGGGTCCGCGGCGAGCCCGGGGAGGTCGAACGCGGCGGGGGCGCCGTCCGCGAAGGACTCCATGGGAAGGCGCACCGATGCCTCCGCGGCCCGCTCGGCGGTCTCGCGGTGCGCCGCGCCGACGACGAGGACGGCCGGGGTGAGCTCGCGCAGCACGTCGGCGAGCTCGCTCGCGGGGTACCGCTCGTTCAGCGGGCAGAGGATCGCGCCGACGCGGATCGCGCCGAGCGCGGTCACCGCCCAGTCGAGGGACATGCCGCCGAGCAGGGCGACGCGGTCGCCGGGCTTGACGCCTTCAGCGAGCAGCCTGGCCGCGGCCCGGTCCGTCTCGCGCAGGAGCGCGGACCAGGTGAGCGCGTCTGCGCGGCAGCGCAGCGCGACGGCGTCGGGCGTGCGGACGCGCCAGGCGTCCAGGGCTCTCAGCACGGTGGTTTGACGCATTGCGCTCCTGTCAGAGGGGTGGAAAGACGGGTCACAGTGCAGCTGGGAATGCGGCGTCGGCCCTGGTCACAGAGGTCCCGGGCGGCGCCTGGCGCTAAACTTAATGGCTTTAAATAACGGGGTCAATGGTCCCGTCCCGGAGGAAACGAGAACGGGCCGGCCTCAGCCCTGGGCGGCGGCACCCTGGAGGAAGACCCGGACCGACTCGGCGAACAGCCGCTCGGGGGTCCGCCACCGGTTGGCCAGGACCGCCGCGACGAGCCTCGGCTCACGGACCGGATCGGCGTGCGCGAAGATCGCGCCCCGGGTCGGCTCGGGCCGCATCGCCTGGGTGAGCGCCGCCCCCAGGGTGAGGTTCTCCATGCCGTCGAGGATGAGCGCGTGCCGTTCCGCGGGCACGCCGGCCTCCGCCAGAACCTCGATCGCCTCGTCGTAGTGGGCCGTCAGGAGGTCGCGCGGGACGAACTCCAGCAGCAGCGGCGCCGCGTGGGGGTGCCGCAGCACGGCCCGGCGCAGATCGACGCACAGCGCCACGAGCCACTCGATCCAGTCGCCCGGCGCGCCGGGGCGCGGCGCCGGGATCTCCAGCACGACGCTCCGCGCCACCTCGGACATGATCTCGGCCCGGTCGGCGAAGTGGTGATAAAGGGCCGGCGCCTTCACCTCGAACTCCCTGGCCAGCCGCGGCAGACTGCACGCCGCGAGCCCCTCGGCGTCGATGATCTCCAGCGCCTTCGCGATCACACGATCCCGCTGGAGCAACGGATGACTGGGGCGCGGCACCCGCCCATTATCCCCTGCCCCATGCCCCTCGGACTCCAAGGACGAGCCGCAGCACCCGAACGGCCTCGGCGGCGCCCGGCGCGTCCACCGAGCCCCTCAGGCCGGGCGCAGGAATACCACCGACCCGCCGCGCCCGGACCGGCGGACGCGTCCTCCAGCGGACCCCAAAGGGCGCCGCAGCCAGAACTCCCGTCCGAATACCGCCCGAACCCGATGTGAAGGCCGGCCGACGTTCGCCGGACCTTGATCATCCGAAAGCGCCCCGCCCGGGGCGCTCGCCGGCGCCTAGCGCCCGAGGGCGGCCGCGCCCGCGCCGTCGGGGCCGAGCACGGCGGGCGCGGTGAGCACCAGGCTCCGCTCACCGTCCGGCTTCGTCGGCGCCCCGGCCGAGGTCGCCGAGACGAACAGGGCACCGAACGCCAGGGGCACTCCGAAGAGCACTCCCCACGCCACGGTACGAACCTCCCGAATCATTCCGTAACTAGACATATACTAATAGTAACCGCCCGGCGCCTCGGGGGCCAGACGACCCAGCACGCGCAGGCCCTTCCGACCGCCGGGCGGCCCCGGCCGACAGCGGCGCCCGTGGCGGCGAGTCTCTTCGCCTCTCTTCGGACGGCCTCTCCTGCCGACAGCGAGAGTTCCTCGATGGGGCTCGTGCGGTGTTCGGGGTCAGGCGGGGGTGGGGTCGTCGAGGAGGGCGGGGCGGATCTGTTTGCGGGAGGCGATGCCGAGTTTGACGAAGACCTTGCGGAGGTGCCATTCGACGGTGTGGGGGCTGATGAAGAGCTGGGCGCCTATTTCGAGATTGGTGAGGCCCTCGCCTGCCATGCGGGCTATGCGGGATTCCTGGGTGGTGAGGGAGGGGCCGCCGTCGGTGGGGCGTTTGCGAATGGTCTCGCCGGTGGCGCCGAGTTCGCGGCGGGCACGTTCGGCGAAGGCCGCGGCGCCCATCCGGGTGCACATCTCGTAGGCGGTGCCGAGGTGTTCGCGGGCGTCGACGCGGCGGTTCTCACGGCGCAGCCACTCGCCGTAGAGCAGGTGGGTGCGGGCGAGCAGGACCTTGACGTCGGTCCGGCCCAGCCGGTCGATCGCCTCACGGTAGAGGGCCTCGGCGGTGTCGCCGTCGCTCACCTGGGCGCGGGCGGCCGCCGAGGTGCCGAGGGCCCAGTCGGTGCCGCTCGCCCGGGCCCGCGCGTCGAGTCGGCGTGCCGCGTCGGCCGCGCGGGCGGGCCGTCCGCTTCGGACCGCGGCCTCGACGTACTCGACCAGCGACCACGTGGACAGCCCGTACTCCTCGGGGTGCTCGCAGCCCCGTTCGGCGGCGGCGTACGCCTCCTCGTAGCGGCCGAGTCCGTTGTAGAGCACGGCGCTCGCCCATTGGGTGGCGCTCAGCACCTTGCCCTCGCCCTGCAGGAGCAGGTCGCGGGTGACCACGTCGATCGCCTGCCGGGTCTCGGCCTCCCTGCCCTTCCACGGTTCGAGCACCAGGGCGCCGTAGCGGGCGAAGAAGCGGCTGCCGGTCACCTCGCCGATCGTCATCGACTCGGCGACCAGGGTCTCGGCGAAGGCGAGTTCCCCCGCGAAGACCCGGTTCGACAGGAGCAGCAGGAGGGCCGACGGCAGCACCGCGAGCGTGCCGGTCTCCCTGGCCAGGTCGACGAGCCGGGTCGAGAGCGCCGCGTAGCCGTCGAAGTCGAAGAGGTCGTGGGCCATGCGGCAGGCGAGCGGGAGCCAACCGAGGCCCTCTTCGCGGGAGACGCCCTCGGCCCGGAACGCGTCGACCGCCTGCCGCAGCAGAGGCACGCTCGCTTCGTAGCCCTCGGTGCTCCGCACGGCCAGCCCGTCGAGGAGCAGCTCGTTGCGTCCCGGCTCGGGCCCTGACGGCGCGGCGAGCGCCGCCGCCGCGACGTCCGCCACCTGGACGCCGCCGCTGGGCAGGCGTCCGGCGGTGAGGGCCGCGTGCAGGGCGTCCCGGTAGGTCTCGCGGGCCAGCCCGGGGTCCAGCCGCTCCAGCCGCTTGCCGGTCTTGAGCAGCAGGGGCAGGGCGGCGCTGGCACTCCGGGAGGCGAACACGATCTGGCCGCGCAGCAGGTTCGACTGGGCGAGCCGCCGTTCGTCGAGGGGGCCGAGCTCGGCGGAGTCCAGCAGTTCGAGCGCGGCGTCGTACCCTCCGGCCCGGTGTTTGGCGCGGGCCGCCGCCAGTGTGCGGACGCCGCGGCGCGCGGGGTCCGGGGTCAGCTCGGCGGCCCGCTCCAGGAAGGCGGCGGCCGCCGCGACGCCGCCGCGCGCCTGCGCCCGCTCGGCCGAGCGTTCCAGTTCCGCGGCCACCGACTCGTCGGGGCCGGCCGTGGCGTTGGCGAGGTGCCAGGCCCGGCGTTCCGGATCGGACGCGGGGTCCGTCGCGTCGGCGAGCGCGCGGTGCACGCTCTGCCGGTCCTCCGGCGCGGCCACACGGTACGCCGCCGAGCGCACGAGCGGGTGCCGGAACCGCACCCGGGTGCCGATGCTGATCAGCCCCGCCGCCTCGGCGGGCGCGGCGGCCGCCGCGTCGATCCCCAGCAGCTCGGCCGCCCGGGTCAGCAGGGTCACGTCGCCGACGGGTTCGGCCGCGGCGATCAGGAGGAGCCGCCGGGTCCCGGCGGGCAGCGCCTCGACCCGGCGCAGGAAGCTCTGCTCGATCTGGGTGATCAGCGGCCGGGCGTCGGGGCGGGCGAACCCTCCCGCGAGCTCCGCGGCGGTCAGTCCCCGGGGCAGTTCGAGGAGGGCCAGCGGGTTGCCGTGGGTCTCGGCGACGATCCGGTCCCTGACCCGACCGTCGAGCCGTCCGGGGGTCACGGAGTTCAGCAGGGCGCGGGCGTCGGCGTCGCCGAGCCGGCCGACCTCGAGCTGAGGCACCCCCGCGAGCTCGTGCTGGAGGCCGGGCTCGCGCACCGCGAGCACCAGCCCGATCGGCTCGGCGAGCAGGCGCCGCGCGACGAAGGCGAGGGCCTGCGCGGAGACCTGGTCGAGCCACTGGGCGTCGTCGACGAGGCAGAGCAGCGGCTCCTTCTCGGCGACGTCCGCGAGCAGGCTGAGCACCGCGAGGCCGACGAGGAAGCGGTCCGGCGGGGTTCCCGCGCTCAGGCCGAACGCCGTCTCCAGCGCGTCGCGCTGCGGGCCGGGCAGCCGGCCGATGTGGTCGAGGAAGGGGGCGCAGAGCTGGTGGAGGCCGCCGAAGGCGAGCTCCATCTCGGACTCGACGCCCGCGACCCGGGCGATCCGGCAGCCGGACGCGCTGCCGCGCACGTAGTCCAGCAGGACCGACTTGCCGATGCCCGCCTCGCCGCGGACGACCAGGACCGCGCTGCGGCCCTCCTGCACCGTGGCCACGAGCCGGTCGAGCCGTTCGCACTCGAGCTGCCGCCCGCGCAGCGGGCCTCTGGCACTTCCGCCGACCATCGGCGTGACCTCCGGTGACTCTGTGCCTATTGACGTGTGACCTCCGAATTATAGGGTTTCCGCACCCACGCGGCGTCGCGGCGCCGATCACCTCCACCGGTCGAGGAAGCCCCGGCACCAGGGCCCGCCTAGGGGGAGACCAGGGTACGGACCACGGGGTTCCCAGGGCGCGGCACCGGGGTCCGCCGGGAGACGGTGGGGGTGACGGCATCGCGGGGATGCCGCCCTTGAACGGAGCCGGGGCCCCCATGAACCTTTTGGAGTCGGAGAGAGACGACGCGGTACGGATCGGCGACCCGGAGGCGGCGGCCTCGGTGTTCACCTCCGTGCGGCCTCGGCTCCTGGCCATCGCCCATCGGCTCCTCAAGGACGCGGGCGAGGCCGAGGACGTCGTCCAGGAGACCTGGCTGCGGTGGGGGCGCGCCGACCACGCGGCGGTCGTCAGCCCGCCCGCGTTCCTCGCCAAGACCACGGTCCGGCTCGCGATCAACGCCTCCCTGGCTCCCCGGAGGAGGCGCGAGACGCCCGCGAGCGCCTGGCTCCCCGCGACGCTGGACCTGGGCCTCGGCCCCGAGAGCGCGGTCGAGCGGCACGCGGAGATCGACGACGCGCTCCGGCTGCTCGCGGAGCGGCTGACGCCCGCGGAACGCGCGGTGTACCTGCTCCGCCAGGCGTTCGCCTACCCCTACGAGCGGATCTCCGTGGTCCTCGGCCTGCGGGAGGACCACGCCAGGCAGCTCTCGCGCCGGGCCGGCGGCCACCTCGCCACCGGACGGCGACGGCCGGTCGACGCCGCCGCGCACCGCCGCCTCGTCCAGTCCTTCCTCGCCGCGGCGCAGACCGGTGATCTCGCCTCGCTGGAGGATCTTCTCGCCGCCGATCTCGCCCGCTGACCTGGGCCGGCGTGACGTGTCTCAGACGGATTTCGGCCAAGGTCTTGTAAGTAGACACTTATGCCAGTTCACTGGAAGCCACCCCGTGAACGAGGAGCGAGCCATGGCGATGCGCACCGAAGTCCCGCCTGCGGCCCCGGAACAGCCGGACATCCGGACGTTCGGGCCCGGATCCGTCCTCTGGGAGGAGTTCGGGCTGTGGACGTCGGCGTTCGCCGGCCAGAGCGCGTTCCTCCTCCAGGTGATGCACCCGTCGATCGGCACCGTGGTGGACCAGCTGTCGAGCTTCCGGCGCGATCCCGTCGGACGGGCCAGGCGCAGCTTCGCGTCGGTGCAGACCTGGATCTACGGCGGCGAGACCGCGATCGAGGAGGGCCGGCGCCTCCGCGAGATGCACAAGGACCTCAAGGCCGTCGACGAGCAGGGCACCACCCATCACGCCCTGTCCGGCGAGCCCTGGGCCTGGGTCCACCTCACCGGCTTCCAGGCGGCGGCCTCCGCGGCCCGGTACTTCGACCCCGGCAAGTGGACCGACGACTACGCCGACCAGGTCTACACCGAGTTCCTCGACCTCGGCCGGATCCTCCGCGTCCCCGAGCGGCTGCTTCCGCCGACCGTCGAGGACTACTGGACGTACTTCGACCACATGGTCGAGAACGTCCTCGTGGACCACCCGGTGGCCCACGACGTCCTGGACATGATGGACAAGGTCCCCCCGTCCGTCCCGCGCTCGCTCCGGCCTGTCCTGGCCCCCCTGCATCGCGGCGTCGGATCCCTGGGCCGTCTCGTCGCCACCGGCACCCTCCCGCCCGCCGCCCGCGACAAGCTGGGCCTCACGTGGACCAGGTCCGACGATCTCGCCCTCAAGGCGGTCGGCCGGGCCATCTCCCGGACCACCCCCCTGCTCCCCGAACGCGTTCGTTACATGCCGATCGCCTACCAGGCCCGGGAGGCCGCCCGGGCCAACGCCAGGCTGGCCAGGACCCTGGCCACCCGCCCCCTGTAGAACGGCCCGAGCCTCCGACGGCTTGTCGGGAGCCGTCGGAGGCCCGCGCGCCAGGTCAGGCGATGCCCGCGCGGGCCGCGGCGAGGGCCGCCGCGGCGGCGCGGTCGGCGGCCGCGTCGTCGAGGGCGGCGCCGGTGTTGAGGAGCGCGTAGTACAGGGGCGCCGAGACGTTGGCGATGACGCGATGGGCGTCGAGCCCCTCGGGGAGCTCGCCGCGCCCGACGGCGTCGGTGACGCAGCCTGCCCATTCGGAGATGCGCACCGCGTAGAAGCGGTGCAGGGCACGGGCCGCCTGCTCGTCGCACAGGGAGGCGGCGATGAGGGCCTTGAAGAGGCGGCCCTGCCGCGGGTCGGTGAGCGTCTTCACGACGAGCCGGGCGTTGGCGCGCAGGTCGTCGTCCACGCTGCCGGTGCGGGCGCGCGGCAGTGACTGCTCGGCCATGTCGTCCAGGAGGTCGGCGGCCAGCGCGCCCGCGGTGCCCCACCTGCGGTAGACGGTCGTCTTGCCGACCCCGGCGATCCGGGCGATCTCGGCGAGGTCGAGGGCGTCGAAGCCCTTCTCGGCCAGCACGTCCCCGGCCGCCTGGAAGACGGCTTCGCGGACTCGGGCGGTACGCCCCCCTGGACGCACGGTGCCTGGCTGCGGGGTCGCCTCCATGAACGGTCTCCTTACCTTCGCGGACCAACTATAGGAACTCTGGTTCCCTTAACGGCCTAACGGTGCTACGGTCCCCATTGTAAACGGAACTTCGGTACCGATTGTGGATCGCCCTCCCGTCTGCCTGAAAGGAACCTACCGACATGACCACCGCCCAGACCGCGCCGAGCGCCGGCGCCGCGACACGGCCCGCGCCGCAGCGGCTCACCGGCCGTCTCAAGGTCACCCTCGCCGTCCTCCTCGCCGCCCAGTTCATGCTGGCCGTCGACTTCTCCATCCTCAACGTGGCGCTGCCCGCGATCGGCGACGACCTCGGCTTCACCCTGTCCCACCTCCAGTGGATCGCCACCGCGTTCGCCCTGTCCGCCGCAGGGTTCACCCTCTTCTTCGGCCGCATCGGCGACCTCATCGGCCGCAAGCGGATCTTCCTCGGCAGCCTCGGCCTCCTCGGCGTCGCCTCCCTCGTCGGCGGCCTGGCCACGGACCCGACCGTGCTGATCATCGCCCGCGTCGCCCAGGGCCTCGCGACGGCCGCCGCCACCCCGGCCGGGCTGGCACTGCTCACCACCGCGTTTCCCGAAGGGCCGCTGCGGCGCAAGGCGCTCGGTCTCAACGGCGCGCTGATGTCCGCCGGGTTCACCACCGGGGCCGTCCTCGGCGGCGTCCTCACCGACCTGCTGTCCTGGCGGTGGGCGTTCTTCATCAATGTGCCCGTCGCGCTCGCCGTGCTGCTCGCCGCGCCGAGCGTCATCGCCGAATCCCGGCCTGAGCGGCGGCCCCGGGTCGACGTGCCCGGCGCCCTCAGCGTCACCCTCGGCCTGCTCGGCGTCGTCTACGGCCTGACCCTCGCGGGGGAACGCGGCTGGACCGACCCCGCCGCGCTCGGCGCCCTCGCCGTCGGCGCGGTCCTGCTCGCGGTGTTCGTCCTGGTCGAGCGCCGGGCCGCCGAACCCCTCGTGCCGCTGAACGTGCTGCGCAAGCGGACCGTGGCCTGGGGCAACGTGCTCGGGGTGCTCGCCTTCGTCACCGAGACCTCCCTGGTCTACCTGCTCACCCTCTACATGCAGAAGACGCTGGGCTTCTCGGCCCTGACCGCGGGCGTCTCCTTCGGTGTCCTCGGCCTCGGCACCGTCCTGGGCGGGCTGCTCGCGCCGAAGGCCGTCGGCCGCACCTCCACCCGGACCGTCCTGGTCTGGGGCGGACTGCTCCAGGCCGTCTTCACCGCGGTCCTGCTCCTGCTCGGCGACTCCCCCGCCGCGATGTGGCTGGTGCTGCCCGCGACGTTCCTCGGCGGCGTCGGCAACATGCTGGTGATCGTCGGGTTCATGCTCACCGCCACCACCGGGCTGCCCGACCGGGAGCAGGGCCTGGCGACGGGACTGGCCAGCATGTCCCAGCAGATCGGGATCACCCTGGGCACCCCGGTCATGTCCGCGGTCGTCACCGCGGCGAGCGCGGGGGCCGTCACCGCGGGGGCCGTCCACCACGGCGTCACCGTCGCGATCGGGGTCAACGCGGCCCTGGTGCTCCTCGGCGTCGTGATCGCCGCGGTGTTCCTGCGGCCCCGCTCCTGAGGCATCGCACGGCGGGCGGCCGCCCGGCCGCCCGCCCGACCCCGGAAAGGAGACCGAAGATGACCGCCTCATCCCTCGTCAGCGTTCCCGGGCCCGCCGGGGGCCCTGCCGTCCCCGTCCTCGCGCACGTGCCGGCGGACCCGCGCGGCTGGATCGTGTGGGCCCACGGCGGGAGCTGGCGGTTCGGCTCGGCGGTCGAGTGGCGGCGGGCCACCACTCGGCTCGCCGCGGCGTCCGGCTGGGCCGTGCTCAGCGCCGACTACCGGCTCGCGCCGCGGCACCGCCACCCGCGCGCGCTCCAGGACGTCCTGGCCGTCCTGACCTGGGCGGCCGATCGGGCGGCGGGGCTGCCGGTCGCGGTCGGCGGCGACAGCGCGGGCGGCACCCTCGCCGCGTGCGCCGCGCTCGCGGTGCGGGACCGGGGCGGCGCCCTGGCCGCGCAGTTCCTCGCCTACCCCCCGGTCGATCCGGAATGCTCGGCTCCGTCCTTCCAGGCCGACCCGCGACGGTTCCCCGATCCGGCGGCACTGCGGGAGGCGTGGCGGGCCTGGCGCGGAGACGGCGCCCCGGTCCACGACACCGACGGGACCCGCCTGCACTCGACGCCGCTGGACGCCTGCTCCCTCGCCGGTACCGCGCCCGCCGTCCTGGCCGTCGGCACGGACGACCCGGTGCGCGACGACGTCGAGAAGTACGCGCGCCGGCTCCGCGGCGACGGGGTCCCGGTCCGGCTGCTGCGGGTGGCCGGGGCCGAACACGGCGACGTCCTGCGCACCGGCAGCCGCGTCCTCGACACCCTCGCCGACGCGCTCCGCTTCCCCGTCCCGACCTCCTGAAAGGACCCCGTCATGACCTCGTCCACCCTTCGCCCGCCCGCCCCGCTCGAAGCACTCCTCCGGCACTTCGCCGACCTGCGCGACGGCACCCACGCAGGGCAGCGCAGCCGCGCAGGCAAGGAGGCGGCCTTCCGCGCCGCCGCAACCCTGCTCGACGCCCCCGCCCGCACCGTCCTCACCGAGGTCGACACCCACCTGCTCCGCGCCACCGGCGCCATCGAGGCGACCGGCGTGCGCCGCGATCCCCACGGCGGGCTCCTCGCCGCCTGGCACCTCACCTGGCCGGAACAGCGCGCCGCGGACCTCTCGCCGATCACCCTCACCGCGCACTACGGCGCGGGCTTCCACCACCCCCACCTGCACGGCGCCACCCTCGGCGAATGGCCGCTCAACGTCGCCACCCCCGCCCAGGCCGCCGAACTCCTCCCGACCCTCCGCGCCATCGCCACCGCCGACCTCCACAACCTGGTCTTCCAACGCGACTGGCGCATCGTGCCGGCCCTGCACGAAGCCTGAGCGCCGCTCGGCACCGCCGGCCGGGCCGCCGAGCCCCTCCCCGCGCTTGCGCGGCCTCGACGCCGACCGGCACGGCCCAGATCGTCCCCGCCTATCCCCCGAACGCCCACAGAAAAGGAGCCCGACATGTCCGTTCCGCTGCGCCTGTCCGTCCTCGACCAATCGCCGCTCACCGGGGACGCCGGACCCGCCGACGCGCTGGCCCGCTCCCTCGACCTCGCCCGCCAGGCCGACTCCCTCGGCTTCCACCGGGTCTGGTTCGCCGGACACCACCGATCCGGTTCGTTCGCCGGGACGTCGCCGGAGACGATGGCGGCGCCGGCGCTGGAGCGCACCTCCCGGATCCGCGCCGGGTCGGGTCGGGTCGGGTCGGGTCGGGTCGGGTCGGGCGGGATCCTCCTCCCCCGCCATCGGCCCGACAAGGTCGCCGAGACGATGGGGATCCTCGCGTTCGTCCATCCCGGAAGGGTCGACGTCGGCATCGGACGGGGCGGCGGTCCCGCGGCCGACTTCGACCGGAAGGTCTCCGACCTGCGCGGGCTGCTGCTCGACGCCGCCGCGGGCTCGGCCGACCCCGGCGAGCCCGCCGCGCACCTGTGGCTGCTGGGGGCGGGTGGATCCAGCGCGCCGCTCGCGGGAAGCCTCGGCGCGGGGTACGCGTTCGGCCACTTCTTCGCGCCCTCCCGCGGCAGGGCGGTCCTCGCCGGATATCGGGCGCACCTGCCGTCGGGCGCGGCGCGGGGCGGCCCGCTGCTCGCCGTCCGCGCGGTCGCCGCGGCCGACCCGGAGCGCGCCGCCGCGCTCGCCCGCGCGATGCTGCTCTGGCGGGCGCGCAAGGATCTGGGCACCGATGCCCCGGTCCCTTCCCTCGCGGCCCTGGACCGGCACGTGTGAACCGCCGACGAACGCCGCCTGGCCGCGCTCCGCTCCCCCGCAGTCCTGCACGGCACACCGGAGAGCCTCCACGAGCGGCTCACCGCCCTCGCCGAGGCCCACGGGGTCCGGGAGGCCATGGTCAACACGCTGACCGCAGACCCGGCCGACCGCACGACGTCCTACGCGCTCCCGGCCGACCGCTTCGGTCTCCGTCCCGCGGCCCCGCGTGCCGCCTGACCACGGCGGGGGCCGCGGGACGGGGTCAGTGGGAGCCCGCCAGATGGGAGACGAGGTGGGTGATGACCTCTCGGGCGTCGGGTTCGATGCCGTGCAGGAAGGTGGACTTGCGGCGGCGGAGGACCGGGAGGGCCAGGGCGTAGAGGCCGGGGGGTTCGAGGACTCCGCCTGTGTGGTGGAGGGCGCCCTTGGGGTCGAGGACGGGGACGTCCAGCCAGGGGTAGTCGGGGCGGAAGCCGGTGGCCCAGATGACGGAGCGGATCTCGCCGGAGCGCAGGTCGAGGCGGAGGCGGGACGGGGCGGGAAGCTCGGTGGGGGCGAAGCGTTCGGGCGGGGGCGCCTCGACGCCGGTCGAAGCGGCCCAGGCGTCGAAGGTGTCGAGGAGCCGGGCCATCTTGAGGTCGGCGAGGGAGCAGACGTTGCGGAGGCCGCCGGAGAAGAGGGCGTGGCCGTCGCGGATCGCGGCCAGGCGGCCGACGACCTCGACGCCCAGCGCGGTGAGCGCGTTGAGGTCGAGGGTGGCCCGTTCCGGGGTGCCGACGAGCTGCGGCGAGGGGAGGCGACGGGCGCGGGCGAGATCGTCGAGTTCGTCGTGGCGCTCGTCCCACACGCCGGAGGCGTCCATCCACCAGAGCACGTCGCGGCCGCGGTAGGTGCGCGGCAGCCTTACGTGCTCGCCGGTCGAAAGCGTCACGGGCCTGCCCGAACGCGCCACCTCCGCGGCCAATTGCACGCCCGTAGCCGACCCGCCGACCACCAGGACGCCGCCGTCGGGCAGCCCATCGGGGTCGCGGTAGTCGAACGGCGTGTACTGCGCGACGGCCTCCGGCACTCCCTCGGCGAGGCCGGGCACCACCGGACGGTTGCAGGCGCCGGTCGCGATGACGACGGCCCGGCACCGGAGCGGGCCCCGGCTCGTCGCCACCGCGTAGCCGTCGTCCGCGCGCCGGACCGACGTGACGGCCGTGCCGGTCCGGACCGGGGCGCCGGAGACCTTGGCGAAGCGCTCGACGAGGTCGGCGGTCTCTCCCGCGGTCAGGTAACCGTCCGGGTCGGGGCCGTCGTAAGGCAGGCCGGGCAGTCCGCTCAGCCGGTTGGGGGTGAGCAGCCGCAGTGACTCCCAGCGCTCCGACCGCCAGGAGTTCGCCACCTCACCGCGTTCGAGGACGACGTGGTCGACCGAGGCCGCGGTGAGGAAGTGGCTCGCGGCGAGGCCGGCGTGGCCCGCGCCGATGACGACGACGGTGACGTGCTCGATGGCCCTGCTCCTCAGGCGACGCTGACGGTGACGTCGGTCGGGTTGGTGAGCGCGTCGAACACCGCGGAGCGCTTCTGCGACTGGGCGACGAGCGCCTCGATCTCCTGCGGGGTGGCGTCGGCGTCGATGTGGAAGGTGACCTTGATGTCGTTGTAGCCGTTGCGAACGTCGGTGTCTCCGAGGATGCCGCGGATGTCGTGGTTGCCCTCGACGGACGCCTCGACCGAGCGGAGCTGGATGCCGCGGTTCTGCGCGACGGACGCGACGCCCGCGGTGAGGCAGCTCGCGAGGCCGACGAGGAGGTACTCGATCGGGGTGACGCCGTTGTCCTCGGCCGCGAAGACCGCGGGGTGGTCGGCGTCGAAGACCGTCTCGTTCTTGTGGCTCTGCTCCTGGCCGAGGCCGTAGAAGTTCTGGATGCGGGTGGTGCTGTGCACGCCGTTCTGCCAGGTGGACGTGGCCTTCCAGGTGAACTGGGCGGCTTCGGGCGCGTCCTTGAGCGCCTCCCGCGCGTCCAGCAGCGCCTGCACGTTCACTCCGTTGGAGATCGTGGTCATATCGCGCAATGCCCCTTTTGTCCTGTTTTTCGGTATTCCCTACCGGCTTACTTGACAATACACGGGGTGCGGCGGGCAACATAGCCCCTATGACGGACCCGGCACCCACCCGCAAGGCCGGATCGGTCGGCACCGTCACCACCCGGCACCTGGACCTCCCCGGGCCGCTTCCGCTCGACTGCGGCCGGGAGCTGCGCGGAGTGCGCGTCGCCTACGAGACCTATGGCGTGCTCGCGCCGGAACGCGACAACGTCGTCCTCGTCTGCCACGCCCTCAGCGGCGACGCCCACGCGGCAGGGTTCGCCGCGACCCCGCCCGCCGCGAGCACCCGTGACGGGTTCGCGGCCGAAGACCGCGACGGCGGCGCCGGCAAGGGGCTCGGCTGGTGGGACGGCATGATCGGGCCCGGCAAGGCGTTCGACACCGACCGGTACTTCGTCGTCGCGACGAACCTGCTCGGCGGCTGTGGCGGCACGACGGGGCCGTCGTCGCTCGATCCGGAGACCGGCGCACCGTACGGGCCGGACTTTCCCGTCGTGACCGTCGCCGACATGGTGCGCGCCGAGCGGGCGTTCCTCGCCGCACTCGGGATCGAGCGGCTCGCGGCGGTCGCGGGCGGCTCACTCGGCGGGATGCGCGCGCTGGAGTGGGCGATCGCCTACCCTGACCAGGTGGCCGCGATCGTCGTCATCGCCAGCACGCACGCGCTCCACCCCCAGGGCGTCGCCTGGAACGCGATCGCGCGGGAGGCGATCATGCGGGACCCGGCCTGGCAGGGCGGTCGCTACCAGGGCACAGGGCACAGACCGGACGCGGGCATGGGCGTCGCGCGGATGGTCGGCCACATCACCTACCTGTCGGCCCCCGCGCTGGACGCGAAGTTCGGGCGGCGGCTCCAGTTCGCCGACGACATCCGGCACACGCTCACCGAGCCGGAGTACGAGGTCGAGAACTACCTCCGGCACCAGGCCGAGGCGTTCGTGCGACGCTTCGACGCCAACAGCTACCTGTACATCTCGCGCGCGCTCACCTATTTCGACCTCGCGCGGCAGCACGGCGGCTCGCTCGCGGCGGCGTTCGCGGACCTCACCGCGCGGACCCTGCTGATCTCGTTCAGCTCCGACTGGCTCTACCCGCCCGCCGCGTCGGCCGAGATAGCCGAGGCGCTGAGCGCGCTGGGCAAGCCGGTGGAATCGCATGTGATCGACGCACCCTATGGGCATGACTGCTTCCTGCTGGAGGAAGCCCGGCAGACCCCCCTGATCCGCCGCTTCCTCGACCGGACCCCGACGAAAGAGACCGCATGACCGACACACCCCGCGCCGAGGAAGCCCGCGAGTTCGGGTTCGAGACGCGGCAGCTGCACGCCGGGCAGCGGCCCGACCCGAACACGGGCGCCCGCGCCGTGCCGATCTTCCAGACGACGAGCTACGTCTTCGAGGATCCGGAGTCGGCGGCCGCGTACTTCAACCTCCAGGAGTACGGGAACACCTACTCGCGCATCATGAACCCGACGGTCGCGGTGTTCGAGGAGCGGGTGGCGAACCTCGAAGGCGGGGTCGGGGCCGTCGCGTTCGCCAGCGGGATCGCGGCCCAGGCCGCCGCGCTGTTCACGCTGCTGGAGCCCGGGGACCACGTGGTGTCGTCCTCGGCGCTCTACGGCGGGACGGTGAACCAGCTCAAGCACCTGCTGCGCAAGCTGAGCGTCGAGCTGACGTGGGTCGACCCCGACGACCCGGACGCGTGGCGCAAGGCGGTCCGGCCGAACACCAAGGCGTTCTACGGGGAGACGATCGGGAACCCGTCGGGGAACGTGCTGGACGTCGCGGCCCTCGCGGAGGTGGCGCACGAGCACGGGGTTCCCCTGATCGTGGACAACACGTTCGCGACGCCTTACCTGTGTCGTCCGATCGAGTGGGGCGCGGACATCGTCGTCCATTCCGCCACCAAGTTCCTCGGCGGGCACGGGACGAGCATCGGCGGCATCGTGGTGGAGTCGGGTGAGTTCGACTGGTCCAACGGCCGCTTCCCGGTGATCGCCGACCCGTCGCCCGCCTACCACGGGCTGAAATTCCACGAGACGTTCGGTACCTACGGGTACCTCATGAAGCTCCGCGCCGAGACCCTCCGCGACCTCGGCGCGGCCCTCTCGCCCTTCAACGCGTTCCTGTTCCTCCAGGGCCTGGAGACGCTGTCGCTGCGGATGGACCGGCACGTGGCGAACGCCCTGGCCGTCGCGGAGTTCCTCGAAGGGCACCCGCTCGCCTCCAACGTGACGCATCCGGGCCTGCCTTCGAGCAGGTACCGGCCGCTCGTAGACAAGTACCTGCCTCTCGGGGCTGGCGCGGTGTTCTCCTTCGACTGCGCGGGCGGCCGGGAAGGCGGGCAGGACCTCATCCGGGGCGTCTCCCTCTGGTCCCACCTGGCCAACGTCGGCGACGCCAAAAGCCTGATCATCCATCCCGCGAGCACCACCCACCGCCAGCTCGGCGACGCCGAACTGCGCGCGGCAGGGGTCGGGCCCGGCACGGTCCGCCTCTCCGTCGGCACCGAATCCGTCGCCGACCTGATCTGGGACCTGGAACAGGGCTTCGCCCACGCCGCCGCCACGTCCGCCGAAGGGAAGGCGCAGCCGAGATGACCGACCTGACCCGCTACCAGGACCCGAAGACCATCCAGCGCGTCCTGCACACGGCCCGCACCATCGCCGTCGTCGGCCTCTCCGGCAACGAACTCCGCGCCAGCCATTTCGTCGGCTACTACCTCAAACGCCACGGCTACCGCGTCATCCCCGTGAACCCCCGCGAACCAGAGATCCTGGGCGAGCAGTCCTACCCCACCCTCCGCGACATCCCCGTCCCCGTCGACGTCGTCAACGTCTTCCGCGCCCCCGACGCCCTCCCCGCCATCGCCGAGGACACCGTCTCCATCGGCGCAGGCACCCTCTGGTGCCAGTTCGGCGTGATCAACGAAGCCGCCGCCCACCTGGCCGAAGACTCCGGCACCACCGTCATCATGGACCTCTGCCTCAAAATCGAGCACGCCCGCTACCTCGGCCGCATGCACTGGCTCGGTTTCAACACCCACCGCATCACCTCGATCCGCACCGGTCTCCAGTAGCCGGGAACATCGCCGAGGTGGAGCAGCGCGACGGCCGCGCCGCACTTCTCCGCTGCGCCGGTCACCGTCGTTCTCACGGCCCGGCGCCGCCGCCCCTTCCGCGGGCGGCGGCGCCGGGGAGCGGGGCGGGGTCAGTCTCCCTGGCCGCCGCGGCCGAAGGCGGCGAGGTCGGGGACCGGGTCCGTGGCGTTGACGAGCCAGTCACCGAGGATGCGGGCCTTGTAGACGCGGGGGTTGTGGGAGGCCAGGGTGCGGGCGTTGCGCCAGTGCCGGTCGAGCAGGAGCCTCTCGGAGACTCCGGAGGCGCCGAGGGCGTCGAAGACCGTGGTGGTCACCTGGAGTGCCGCCTCGATGATCGCGAGCTGGGCCTGGGCGGTGGCGACCTCGGCCCGCAGCACGCGGTCCTTGCGCGCGTCGGCGTCGCCCGCGGCGTGTGCCGCGGCGACGTGGTCGAGGGTGCGCGAGGATCTGCTGAGGGCGGCCTCGGCGGCGAACACGTGCACCGACACCTGCCCGACGACCTGGAGCAGCTGCGCGTCGGCGGCGGGCACCGGATCGAGCGCCTGCGGGTAGTTGCGACCGCGTGCCCTCAGCGCGGCGATCCCGTCGCGCTGGGCCGCGCGGGCGATGCCGACCAGGACCGACAGCATGGCGGTCTGGTAGAAGTGCCCCTGGTAGGCGAACCGCTCCCCGGCCGGGAAGACGTCGCCGTGTTCGGCCGGGACGTCGGTGTACTCGGCGGTGCCGCTCGCGGTCGCGCGCTGGCCGAAGCCCGTCCAGTCGTCGACGAGGCGGACGCCCGGGTCGGTGCGCCGGACGAGCGCGGTCAGCACGGTGTCGCCGTCGCCCTTGCCGAGCACGTCCAGCCAGTCGGCGTACAGGCTGCCCGTGGCGTAGAACTTGGCGCCGCTGACGAGCCAGCGGTCGCCGTCCGCGCGGACCGTGGTCTTGAGGTCGGCGAAGGTCCCGTTGTTCGCCTCGGTCCACCCGCCGCCGACGAACTCGCCGTCCAGGAACCGCCGGATCCACCGGTCGTTCGTCTCCGACGGCACGGCGTTCAGCCGGTCCTCGACGAACGCGAGGTGGTTCCGCCAGATGTGGGAGACGTTCGGGTCGGCCTCGGCCAGCGCGGCGAGCAGCGCGAACGTCTGCTCCAGCGAGGCGCCGAAGCCACCGAACTCGACGGGGATCCGCACCCGCCCGAAACCCGCCTCCTTGAGCCAGTCGACCTGTTCGTACGGGAGGATCCGTTCCTTCTCACGGGCGACGTTGCCCGCCGCGACGCGGTCGAACACCGGCTGGAACAAGGTGGCGAGCTCGTCGTCGGTGGCCGTGGCCGGGCGGAGGTAGGTCGTGTCGGCGGAGGCGTCGACGATGGTCATGGTCAGCCCTTCGTGCTGTCGGCGGTGAGGAGGGAGGGGGCGGCCGAAGGCAGCCCGGCGAAGGCGCCCCGGTAGCGCGCTCCGGGATGGTCGGCGGGGAGCAGCGGCGACGCGCCGAACAGGGACTCGCGCAGCGTCCGGCCCGGCACCTTGTCCCGGACTCGTCCGCGCTCGGCGAGGACGGGGGTCACGTGCTCGCCGAACGCCCGGTAGTCCTCGATCGCGACGGCGCCCGCGATGTTGAAGCCGTCCAGCCCCGATTCCGCGGCGAGCTCCTCCAGCCGGTCGGCGACGGTCGTGCCGCTCCCGACGATGGGCGCCCCGTAGCCTCCGACCGACTCCGCGGAGCCGAAGAGCTTCCGGAGGGTCCACGACCGGTCCGGCGCGTCCTTCGTGACGCTCGCGAGGATCGACCGGTTGCTGTCGGTCTCCAGGTACTCCAGGGGCGTGTCCAGGTCGTACTGCCCCCAGTCGATCCCGGTGATGGCCGAGAAGTGCGCGATCGCGCCCTCGACGCTCCGGTAGCGCTGGTAGTCGCGCAGCTTGGCCTCGGCCGCGGCGTCGGTCGCGTCCGCGATGACGGTCGCGAGCCCGAGGAACCGAATCGCGCCGGGGTCCCTGCCCTCCAGCCGCGCGAGCCGCCTGATGTCCTCGATGTTCCGGCGCAGCACCGGCGGCTCGACCCCCGCGACGAAGACCACCTCGGCGTTGCGGGCCGCGAAGGCGCGTCCCCGAGGGGAGGAGCCCGCCTGGAAGAGGACGGGCGTGCGCTGGGCCGACGGCTCGGACAGATGCGCGCTCGGCACGGAGAAGTACTCGCCCGCGTGGCCGATCGCGTGCACCTTCGCGGGATCGGCGTAGACCCCCCGTGCCCGGTCCTTGACGACCGCGCCGTCGTCCCACGAGCCCTCCCAGAGCTTGTAGACGACGTCGAGGAACTCCTGGCCGAGCTCGTAGCGCTGGTCGTGCGGGAGCTGCCGCGCCAGGCCGAGGTTGCGCGCGGCGCTGTCGAGCTGGGAGGTGACGATGTTCCAGCCGATCCGCCCCCGGGTGAGGTGGTCGAGCGTGCTGAACTTCCGGGCGAGCAGGTACGGGTGCTCGTAGGTCGTCGAGACCGTGACGCCGACGCCCAGGGTGCGGGTGGTCGCGGCGATCGCCGATACGACCAGCAGCGGGTCGTCCAGCGGGGTCTGGACGGCGTCGATGAGCGAACGGTCGGCCGAGCGCTCGTAGATGTCGAGCTGGCCGAGCGCGTCGGCGAGGAACAGGGCGTCGAAGCCGCTCCCCTCCAGCACCCGGCCGAGCTCGACCCAGTACTCGACGTCGGTGTACTCGCGTGCCGTCTCGGCGTGCCGCCGCCACAGGCCGAACGCGAGGTGGCCCGCGGTGTTCATCTCGACGGCGTTGAGGATCAGCGGGGTGGTCATGAGGTCTCCTTGGCTGCGAACGCGCCGACACCGACGGGCAGGACCGCGTCGAGCAGGGTGCGGGTGGCCGGATGGCGTTCGGGATGGAAGAGGTCGTCGGCCGGGAACGTCTCGACCAGCGAGCCGCCGCGCATGACGCCGACGCGGTCGCAGACGAACTCGATGATCGCGAGGTTGTGGCCGATGAACAGGTAGGTGAGGTCGAGTTCGTCCTTGAGGTCCAGGAGCAGGTTCAGGACGGTCGCCTGGGTCGAGACGTCGAGGGCGGAGGTGGGCTCGTCGAGGATCAGCAGGTCGGGTTCGAGGGCGATGGCCCGCGCGATGCCGACCCGCTGGCGCTGGCCACCGGAGAACTCGCGGGGGTAGCGGTCGGCGTATCCGGCGCTCAGGCCGACCAGGTCGAGTGCCCTGCCCGTCAGATCCTCGGCCGCCTTGCGGTTCGCGGCCTTGCCGAGCCGCAGGAGCGGCCGGGCGATCTGGTCGCCGACCTTGAGGCGGGGGTTGAGCGCGGTGGCCGCGTCCTGGAACACGTACTGGAAGCGGCGGCGCAGGTCACGCCTGCCCTCGGCGTCCGCGGCGGCGACGTCGGCGCCGTCGAACACGACCGATCCGGCCGTCAGCGGGATGAGCGCGCCCGCGAGCCGGGCGAGGGTGGACTTGCCCGAGCCGGACTCGCCGATGAGGCCGAAGGTCTCCCCGCGCCGCAGGCTCAAGGACACGCCGTCGACGGCCCGCACCGCCGACCTGTGCCGGCCGGTGCCGAGACCGCCGAGCACGAACTCCTTGGACACGTCGCGGAGTTCGAGGATCGGCCGGTCCTCCCTCCGCGCGGGGGTCTCCGGCGGCGGCGTCGCGCGCCGCTGCGTCAGGTGGACGCGCTGCGTGCGGGGCTCGCCGCCGAGCAGCCGGCGCGCCCCGCCCGGGTGGAGCCCGCGCTGCCCGATCTCGGGCACCGCGTCGATCAGCGTGCGCGTGTAGGCGTGCGACGGCGCGCGCAGCACCCGGTCGGTCTCCCCCGTCTCGACGATGACGCCCTCGCGCATCACCGCGACCCGCGTGCTGGTGTGCGCGACGACCCCGAAGTCATGCGTGATGAGCAGGACCGCGGTCTCCGTCTCGCCGGACAGGTCGAGCAGCAGGTCGAGGATCTGCTTCTGCACCGTGGCGTCGAGCGCGGTGGTCGGCTCGTCGGCGATGAGCACGGCGGGCTTCGACAGCCCGGCGAGCGCGATCATGACGCGCTGCCGCATGCCCCCGCTCAGCTCGTGCGGATACGCCTTGAGCACGCGGTCCGGGTCGTCGATCCGCACGCGTTCCAGCCACTCCCGCGCGACGCCCGTCGCCGCCCTGCGGGAGACGCCGAGGTGGAGCCGGGCGGTGTCGCCGAGCTGGCTGCCGATCGTGAACGACGGATCGAGCGAGGTGACCGGATTCTGGAAGATCATCCCGATGCCGGAGCCCCGGTGGACGTTGAGGCGCCGCTCGGGAAGGCCGACCAGGTCGTCGCCGCGGAAACGGATCGCCCCGGACGTCACGCGCGCCTCGCGCGGCAGCAGGCCGAGGATCGCCGCGGCCGTCACGCTCTTGCCCGATCCGGACTCGCCGACGAGCGCCAGCACCTCGCCGGGCCGGAGTTCGAGGTCGACGCCCCGGACCGCGTGGACCACGGCGCCGGGCAGCGTGAAGTCGACGCCGAGTCCGGCGACGCTGAGGATGGGTGTCGTCATGTCTGTCGCCTTCACGGGTTGAGGACGTCGCGCAGTCCGTCGCCGAGCCAGTTGAAGGCCAGGGCGACGAGCAGGATGGCGGCGGCGGGGAAGGTGGCGACGCCCGGGTTGCCCGTCACCAGGACCTTCGCGCCTTCGGAGATCATGCGGCCCCAGTCCGGGTCGGGCGGCTGGATGCCCAGGCCGAGCGCGCTGAGGCTCGCGGTGAACACGATGTTCACCCCGACGAGGCTGGTCCCGTAGATCACCACGGAGGAGACGAGGTTGGGCAGCACCTCGGTCCACACGACGGCGGACTCGGACGCGCCGAGGGAGCGGGCCGCCTCGACGTAGTCCTTCTCCCGCTCGACCTTCGCCTCGGCGAAGACGATGCGGGTGACGTAGGGCAGCGCGGCGAAGACGACCGTGCCGATCAGCACCCACGAGCCCGGCCGGAGCACCGCGGCGAGCGAGAGCGCCACGAGGATCACCGGGAACGCGAACATGAGGTCGACGACCCGCATCAGCACGCCGGAGACCCGCCGTCCCGCGAAGGCGGCGAACAGCCCGAGCGCGGTTCCCGCGACCAGGGCGACTGCCACGGCGGCGGTCGACACCATGAGGGCGCTCCGCCCGCCGTGGACGACCCGGCTGAGCACGTCCCTGCCCTGGTCGTCGGTCCCCAGCAGATGCCCGGCCGACCCGATCGGCGCGAGCACGTTCTCCGCGTCGCCCGCGTTCGGGTCGTGCGGGGCCAACCACGGGGCGAGCACCGAGACCAGCACGACGAGCGCGAGCACCAAGAGCCCGAGCACGGCCTCCCGGTTGCGGGCGAACCGTGCGAGGGCCGAGCGGCGCAGCCGCGGCGGGGTCTTGCGGACCTGGTCGTCCGCGAGGATCGCCGTCATGCGCCACCGTGCCTGAGCCGCGGGTTCAGCAGGTCCAGCGCGATGTCGGTGACCAGGTTGACGAGCACGAACGTCACCGCGACCAGCAGGATGCCCGACTGGATGACGGGGTAGTCCGACCCGGCTATCGCGTTGAGCAGGACGCTCCCGATCCCCGGCCAGGAGAAGATCGTCTCGACGAAGACCACCCCGGTGATCACCGAGCCGACCGTGAGGCCCGTGGTGTTGACGATCGGCGGCAGCACGTTGCGGCCGATGTGCCTGCCGACGATCGCGGCCCGGCCGAAGCCCTGGGAGCGGTAGGTGCGGATGTAGTCCGACTGCTCGCTCTCGATCACCGCCGCCCGGACGAACCTGGCGATGATGAGCATCGACACCAGCGACGCCGCGAAGGCCGGAGCGATCAGGTGCAGCAGCAGGTCGCCGAACCCGCCCTCGCCGCGCAGGTCGTGCATGCCGCCCGCGGGCAGCCACTGCCACCGGACCGCGGTGAGCCAGATGATGATCAGTCCGAACCAGTAGATCGGCAGGTTGCTCCCGATCTGCACGAACAGCATGGCGATCCGGTCGGTCGGCCTGCCGTGCCGCAGGCCGGAGGCGAACCCGATCGCCACGCCGAGCACGACGGTCAGCAGCGTGGCGGCAGCCCCCAGGATGAGGGTGTTGCGGAACGCCGGGTAGACGAGTTCGGACACGGGGCTCCGCACGCTGAGCGAGATGCCGCCGCCGTCGGTGACCATGTCCCCGAGCCAGCCCGCGTACTGCTGCCAGGCGGGCCGATCCAGGCCGTAGGCCTGCCGGATCTGCTCGATCTGCTCCGGCGACATCTTCTGGCTGAGCGCGCCCTTGACCGGGTCGGCGGGGCCGGCCTTGGAGATGAAGAACACCAGCAGGCTGATGATGAAGAGCATCGGGACCAGGCCCGTCAGCCGCCACAGGATTCGACGTGCCATGGTCAGTCCGCCACCCACACGCGGGACAGGTCGTAGTGGTCCTGCTGCGGCCACACGAACCCGCCGACGCGCGGGGAGACCGCGTAGTACCGGTTGAACGACAGGACCGGGATGACCGTCGCGTCCTTCGCCCAGGTCTGGGCGGCCTCCTGCCACAGGTCCTTCGCCTTGGCGGGGTCGCTGTTGTGCGCGGCCGCCTCGATCGCCTTGAGGGTGTCGCCACTGGTGTCGGAGTACTTGTCTCCGCCGGGCACCGCGACGTTGTAGTTGTGCGCGATCTGGACCCAGTTCGGGGCGACGTAGCCCCATTCGCCGAGGATCAGTCCGTCGGTCGGGGTGAGGTTCGCCGCGCGCGTCCCGAAGGTGATCCACTCGAAGGACTCGATCTGGGCGTCGACGCCGACGTTCTTGAGGCCCTGCTGGATGAACTCGGCGGTGGGCTGGCCGGTGGTGTCGCTGAGGATCGTGAACTTGATCTCGCCCGGCTCGTACCCGGCCTCGGCGATCAGCTTCTTCGCCGCCTCGGGGTCGTAGGGGTAGTCGACGGCCGCCGGGTCGTACGCCTCGTTTCCCTGGTTGATGATCGAGGTCGCCGCCTTGGCGTGGCCCTTGTAGATCTTCTCGGCGAGCTGCGCCCGGTCGATCGCGTGGATGATCGCCTGCCGGACGCGCCTGTCCTGGAGGTAGGTGTTCTTGAAGTTGTACTTGTAGTAGATGATCTGCGGGACGCCCTCGTTCTTCGGCACGTCGAAGCCGGCCTGCTCCAGCGTCTGCACGGAGTCCGGTGGGACCCGGCTGATGAAGTCGACCTCGCCGCTGCGCAAGGCGGCGACGCGGCTCTGGTCGTCGCCGATCGGCTTGAAGATCACCTTGTCCAGGTGGGGACGCGGACCCCAGTAGTCCGGGTTGCGCACGAGCGTGGTGTGGTCGCCGCGGACCCGCTCCTGGAACGTGAACGGGCCGGTGCCGACCGGGTCGAGGGCGAGGCCGTCCTGGCCGTTCTTCTTCAGCGCCTCCGGGCTGAAAATGCCCGACGCCGCGTTGCCGCTGTTGGGGATCTGGCGGAGGAAGTCGAGGAACGGGTGCTCGAAGGTGTACCTCACCGTGAACGCGTCGACGACCTCGAACTTCGCCAGGTCGGCGTAGACCAGCGACATGGTGGCGGCGCTGACCTTGTCGTAGTACTCGAACTCCGGGTCGGTGAACCGGCGCACGTTGAACCGGACCGCCTCGGCGTCGAACGGGGTGCCGTCGGAGAACTTCACACCCTGGCGGAGCTTGAAGGTGTAGGTCGTGGCGTCGTCGGACACCTCCCAGGACGTCGCCAGCTTGGGGATGATCTTCGGCACGCCCGTGGGCGAGGTCAGGTCCTCGTCCACGAGGGTCTCGTAGATGTTGCGGTCGATCCGCCACGTCTCCCAGGAGTACTGGCGGTTCGGGTCGAACTGCGTCACCTCCTGGTACTGGCCGACGATGAGGGTGCCGCCGTCGCGGGGCTGCGATCCCGCGGTCGTGGTGCCGCTCGTGCCGCCGCCGCAGGCGGCGACGAGTGCCGAGGCGGCGAGTCCGGCGGTCCAGCCGAGGAAGGCGCGTCTGCTCGTGGTCATGCGGGTTCCGCTCTTTCGTGGAAGGGGGTCTGCGGGACGTTCTGGGGCGCGGGCCTCACTCCGGACGGGGCGCGGAGGAGGTGGCGCGGCGGAAAGCGGTGCCGGGGTGATCGGCGGGGAGGGTCGGGCCGGTGCCGAACAGCGCGTCGCGGATCGGGCGGGGCGTGCCGCGCTCGCGGACGCGGCCGCGCTTCGCGAGTTCCGGGATCAGGTGCGCGGCGAGGTCGTCGAAGCTGCCCGGGGTGATGAGGTAGACGAAGTTGAAGCCGTCGACGCCGGTCGCCCCGGCGTACGCCTCGAGCTGGTCGGCGACGGTCGCCGGGCCGCCCACCAGGACCTCGCCGCCGAATCCGCTGAGTCCGTCGACGTGGTCGCGCAGGGTCAGCCGCTTGCGCTCGGCCGGGTCGGCGACGGCGGCGAGCACCGAGCGGCTGGCGTCGGTCTCGAACTCCTCGATCGGCCGGTCGAGATCGTGCGCGGACCAGTCGACGCCGCTCAGCGCCGACAGCAGGACGAGCCCGCCTCGGGTGTCGCGGAACCGCCGCAGGTCGGCGGCCTTGGCCGCGGCGGCCCGGTCCGTCTCGGCCACGACGACGGTCACCGAGGTGATGAACTTGAGGTGCTCCGGCCTGCGCCCGTGGCCGACGGCCCTGCGCCGGACATCGTCGATGTTCCGGCGCAGCGTCTCCGGACGGGGATCGGCGACGAAGACGAGTTCGGCGTTGCGGGCGGCGAACTCGCGGCCCGCGGTCGAGGTCCCGGCCTGGAGCAGCAGCGGCGAGCGCTGCGGCGACGGCTCGACCAGGTGCGCGCCGGGCACCGAGAAGTACCGTCCGGAGTGCTCGATGCCGTGCACCTTGTCCGGATCGGTGAAGATTCCGCGCACCGGGTCGCGGAGCACCGCGCCGTCCTCCCAGGAGCCTTCCCACAGCTTGAAGGCGACCTCGAGGAACTCCTGGGCGATGGCGTAGCGCTCGTCGTGCCCGATCTGCCGGTCGCGGGCGATGATGTTGCGCGCCGCGCTGTCCAGCAGGGACGTGACGATGTTCCAGCCGATCCGGCCGCCCGTCAGATGATCGAGCGTGCTGAACTTGCGGGCCAGCAGGTACGGGTACTCGTAGGTCGTGGAGACCGTGACGCCGAAGCCGAGGTGCTCGGTCGCGGCGGCCATCGCCGAGACCGCCAGGAGCGGATCGGTCACCGGCGTCTGAACGGCGCGGGCCAGCGCCTCGCGGGCGCTGCCTCCGTACACGTCGAGCTGCCCGACGGCGTCGGCGATGAACAGCAGGTCGAAGCCGCCCGCGTCGAGGCGGCGGGCGAGGTCGACCCAGTAGGACAGCTCCGGGTAGCGGGCGGTCCGGTCGTCCGGATGCCGCCAGAGGCCCGCGTTGCCGTGCGACGCGGTCGACATGGTGAACGCGGAGAGGATCAGGGGGTCGGGCCGGGGCATTCTGGGCCTTTCAGGGGGCGGTTCCGGCGAAGAGGCCGGCCGGGGACCGCGTCGGCCGGCGGTCGTGCCGCGCCGTCGTGCGCGGTGCGGCGCCGGCTGTTGCGGGCACGCTGAAGAGGACCGCTCGTCCCGGCGAGGGCGCGGGTGCGGCGGGCTTGTCCGTGGGGCTCAGCGAGGCGATGGGCGGACGGAGTCTTGGATACGCGGTCTCAGATTCGGACGTCTCAGCCTGGACACAGCGCGCTCGCCACGCGGCACAGGTCCACGTGGTAGCGGCTGGTCAGGGACTCCTTTACTCGCACAAATGGAGCATAAGCACCCGACCGTAAAGAAGTCAACTAAACAGGTAGGAATTACATACTGGTCGCCTGCGGCGGTGTGGCGCACTCCGTGTGGAGGGCCGGGCTTGGTTAAGATCGGACTATTCCCATCAAACTGATGTGAAATATCGGCCGGAGGCTGCCTTGCTGCGTCGTTTGACCGTTCTGCCCGTTCTTGCGGTGCTCGTCGCCGCGGCGGCCTGTGCCCCGGCCGACGACACGACCGCGGCGGCGCCGTCCGCGTCCGGCACCGCCGCGTGTGCGAAGGAGAGCTTGCCGCTCAAGACGGCGGGCACGCTCACCATCGGCACCGACAAGCCCGCGTACGAGCCGTGGTTCTCCGACGACGACCCGACGAACGGCAAGGGGTTCGAGTCGGCCGTCGCGTACGCGGTCGCCGAGAAGCTCGGGTTCGCCGAGACCGAGGTCAAGTGGGAGACGGTCGGGTTCGACTCCTCCTACGCGCCGGGCCCCAAGACGTTCGACTTCGACATCAATCAGGTGTCCATCAGCGAGGCGCGGGCCAAGGCCGTGACGTTCAGCGCCGGGTACTACGACGTCGCCCAGGCCGTCGTCGGGCTGGAGGACGGGAAGTTCGCCTCCGCCACCGGTGTCGCGGCGCTCAAGGACGCGAAGATCGGCGTCCAGGTCGGCACGACGTCGCTGACCGCGGTCCAGGACCAGATCAAGCCCGGTACGCAGCCGCAGGTGTTCAACAACCAGATCGACGCGGTGAACGCGCTGAAGAACAAGCAGGTCGACGCGATCGTGGTGGACCTGCCGACCGCGTTCTACGTCACCGCGGCCCAGATCGAGGGCTCCAAGATCATCGGCCAGCTCCCGGCAGCGGGCGGCACGCCCGAGCGGTTCGGGCTCGTGCTGGAGAAGGGCAGCGCCCTGGTCGGCTGCCTCGACCAGGCGCTCGGCGAGCTCAGGTCGTCCGGCGACCTCGCGAAGATCCAGGACCAGTGGCTCGCCGCGGCGGCGGGCGCACCGGTCCTCCGGTGAGCACGGCGACGACCTGGGCGAAGAGCGACCGGCAGCGCGAGCGCGAACGGCTCCGGCGACGGGACGCGCGGCGGTCGGGCGCGGTCGCCACCGCCTCGACCGTCGGGGTG
This sequence comes from Actinocorallia herbida, assembly GCF_003751225.1. NCBI lineage: Bacteria > Bacillati > Actinomycetota > Actinomycetes > Streptosporangiales > Thermomonosporaceae > Actinocorallia > Actinocorallia herbida. The sequence goes on along the minus strand of NZ_RJKE01000001.1, from coordinate 3,632,235 downwards.
TTCGGCCTGGCCGTCTGGGCCCTGGTGTCCTCGCCGGGGTGGCCGCGGGTCCGGGAGACGTTCTTCTCCTGGTCGGAGTTCGCCGGCTCGTTCGGCGATGTGCTGAGCGGTTTCTGGGTGAACGTCCAGATCTTTCTGATCGCCGAGCCGATCATCCTGGTCGTCGGGCTCGCGGTGGCGCTGGCCCGGGGCGTCCGGACTCCCGCGTTCTTCCCGCTCCGGGCCCTCGCCGTCGCCTACACCGACGTGTTCCGCGGCATCCCGACGATCCTGCTGGTCTACCTCGTCGGCTTCGGCGTCCCGGCGCTCAACCTGTCCGGCGCGCCTTCCAGTCCGCTGGCCCTCGGCGTCATCGCGCTCGTGCTCTCGTACGGCGCCTACGTGGCCGAGGTGTTCCGGGCCGGGATCGCGTCGGTCCACCCGAGCCAGCTCGCCGCGGCGCGCTCGCTCGGGCTCAGCCGGCCGCAGGCGCTGCGGTACGTGGTGCTGCCGCAGGCCATCCGGACCGTGGTACCGCCGCTGCTCAACGACTTCGCCTCGCTCCAGAAGGACACCGCGCTCGTCGCCGTCCTCGGCGTGATCGAGGCGCTGCGGCAGGCGCAGATCCACTCGGCGCTGACCTTCAACTACACGCCCTACCTCGCCGCGGCGCTACTGTTCGTCCTGCTCACCGTGCCGCTCGCCCGCTTCACCGACTGGCTCGCCGCCCGCGCCGAGCGCCGTCGCGCCCCCGGAGACCGCTGATGCCCCTGCTCACCATCGACGGACTGTGGAAGTGCTACGGGGGCGATCCCGTCCTGCGCGGCATCGACCTCGCCGTCGAGCCGCACGAGGTCGTCTGCCTGATCGGCGCGTCCGGCTCGGGCAAGTCGACGCTCCTGCGCTGCGTCAACCTCCTGGAGACCGTCGACGACGGCGTGATCCTCCTCGACGGCACCGACATCACCGCGGTGAACGCCGACGAGGACGCGGTCCGCCGGAGGATCGGCATGGTCTTCCAGTCCTTCAACCTGTTCCCCCACATGACGGTCCTGGAGAACATCACCCTCGCCCCCGTCAAGGTCCACAAGCAGCCCCGCAAGGCGGCCGTCGAAGAGGCCCGCGCCCTCTTGGCCCGCTTCGGCCTGGCCGACAAGGCGGCCGACTACCCCGACCGCCTCTCCGGCGGCCAGCAGCAGCGCGTGGCCGTCATCCGCGCCCTCGCCTGCCACCCCGACCTCCTCCTCCTGGACGAGGTCACCTCCGCCCTCGACCCCGCCCTCGTCACCGAGGTCCTCGCCCTCATCCGCGACCTCAAGCACCAGGGCATGACCATGGTCATCGCCACCCACGAGATGTCCTTCGCCCGCTCCATCGCCGACACCGTCTGCTTCCTCTCCGACGGCATCCTCCTGGAACAGGGCCCCCCGGACCGGCTCTTCACCGCGCCCGAGCAGCCGGAGACCCGCGCCTTCCTGCACCGCGCCCTTTCCGACGGCGTCCTCTGACGGGACGGACGGCTCAGAGTGAGGCCCCCGCCTCCGCCTCGGGGTGCGCGGCGCCGTCGAGGTCCACCGGGGTGAGGGGCTGCGTGGCGGGGCCGTGGAGTACCGACCCGTCGTGGGCGAAGCGGGATCCGTGGCAGGGGCAGTCCCAGGTCTGCTCGGCGTCGTTGTAGGCGACGAGGCAGCCTTGGTGGGGGCACACGGCGGAGACCGCGTAGGGATGGCCGGCCTGGTCGCGGGAGACCGCCACGGGGTGGCGGCCGAAGTGGGTGATTCGGCCTTCGCCGGGGCTGAGCGGGTCGGGGCCTTCGGTGGGGTGGAAGGCGGCGGGGTAGTCGAGGGCGTAGTGCTTGGCGGTGTGCAGGGCCAGGCCGACGAGGGCGGGGGCCGAGCGGCGGATCGTGGGCCGGCCGGGGTCGAACAGGTCGGCGAAGGGGGTTTCTGCGCCGGTGATGAGGTCGGTGAGCAGGTGGGCGGCGACGGTCCCGTTCGTCATGCCCCAGAAGCCGAAGCCCGCGGCGACCCAGAGGCGGTCGGCGAACGGGTGGTAGCGGCCGATGTAAGGGAGGCCGTCGAGGGTGGTGTTGTCCTGTGAGGCCCACTGGTAGGGGAACTCCTGGACGCCGAAGGTCTCCTCCCCCCAGGCGGCCAGGGCGTCGAACCTGCCCTGGACATGGTCGTCCTCGCCGGGCGGGTAGCTTTCGCCCCCGACCAGGAGCATCGCCCCGCCGTCCCGGGCCGGCGTCGCCCGGATGGTGTGCCCGCTGTCGGCGGAGATGTACATTCCGGGCGGTTCGTCGGCGGTGGCGAGGGGCGCGGCCATCAGGAGGGTGCGGCGCGGCTCCAGGCGGGCGAAGTAGAGGCCCCGGTCGAACGCCGGGGAGTGGGTCGTGACGACCACGTCACGGGCCCGGATCTCCCCCGCGGTCGTGCGGACCGTCGTGCCGGACAGCCCGGTGGCCCGCACCCCCTCGTGGATCGTGCCGCCCGCGGCGACGAGCCGGTCGGCCAGCGCGTGCAGCCAGCGGCGGGGGTGGAACTGCCCCTGTCCGCCGAACCGCACCGCGCCCTCGACGGCGAACGGCAGCCCGGTCGCGGTGACGTACTCGGCGGGCAGGCCCAGTGAGGCGGCCGCGTCGGCCTCTTCCCGCAGCTTCTCGGCGGAGGAGGCGGTCTCGGCGTAGACGTAGGCGTCGCGCCGCCGGAAGTCGCAGCCTGCCGCCCACTCCTCGACGCGCTCGGCGATCCACTCCACCGCGCCCTGCTGCGCCCGCGCGTACAGCTCGGCCTTCTCGGCGCCGAACCGCCGGATGAGGTCCGCGTAGATCACGTTGTGCTGCGCGGTGACCTTGGCGGTCGTGTGCCCGCTGACTCCTTCCGCGACCCGGGCCGCCTCCAGCACCGTCACCGAGCGGCCCGCCCGCGCCAGCAGATAGCCCGCCGTCAGCCCCGCGATCCCGGCCCCGAGCACGACGACGTCCGCCTTCGCGGGCGGACCGCCCTCCGCCCCGCCCCACGCGGGCTCGCTCTCCACCCAGTAGGACCGCTTGGGCACGCCCGTGCCGACCATGTTCGCCCCCGGATCTCGGCAACCTTCTCAGGTTCCGTTCCCGCGATCGGCCCGGAGACGCGTCTCCCGCCGCTCTTTCCGTGCGGGTGCGGCCGCAGCGCCCCCAGGCGGACCTGCGGTGATGCGCCACGACCCGGCACCGCGACCGAACCGGGTCGATATGCCATCCCGATTTGAGTTGACGTGTCACCCCGAATCGGCGCATCATGGCCGGTAGATCGTCCCCGGCCCGTCCGCGTTCAGGGGCGGCCCCGGGCTCAATTTCCGACTTTTCCTATCGATTGGAAAGACAATGCGGGTGCTCCCCGGCGGTCCGGTGCCCGCGCCGGCCTGGCCGGCGCCGGTCGGCGCGGCGGCGCTGCGCCCGGCGTGGTTCGCCGGGGCAGACCCGCTCGCGGTCAAGGTCGCGAAGTACGACCTGTTCTGGACCGAAGGTGCACGGCGTCGCGTTCACCGCCGACCCCGGTCTCGGCCGGCTGCGCAACGCCTGGCTTTCCTGACCGTCCCCGAGCGTCCGGAGGACCCATGAAGTTCCTGCTGCTGCCGCATGTGCCCAGCCAGGACAAATCTGACGAAATCCAACTGCTCGAGCTCGTGGAGAACGCCGTCCTGGCCGAGGAGCTGGGCTTCGACGGCTACGGCGTCGGCGAGCGGCACGACCGGCCCGCCGTGTCGTCCTCGCCGCCCGTGCTCCTCGCGCACATCGCGGCCCGGACGTCGGCGATCCGGCTGTTCACCGCGGTCACCACCCTCGGGATGCTCGATCCGCTGCGCGCGTTCGAGGACTACTCGACGCTGGACAACCTGTCCGGCGGCCGGCTCGACCTCATGATCGGCAAGGGCGGATACCCCCGGACGTCCCGGTTGTTCGACGTCACCGCCGACGACCAGTGGGCGCTCCTCCAGGAGAACTACGCGCTGTTCCGGCGCCTGTGGGAGAGCGGCGACGTCACCTGGAAAGGCGAGCTCGGCAGGTCGCTGGACGGGGCGGAGGCGCTGCCGCGGCCGCTCCAGCGGCGGCTGCGGGTCTGGCACGGCAGTGCGACGAGTCCGGAATCGGCGGACTTCGCAGCCCGGTGCGGCGACCCGATCTTCTCCTCCAACGGACGGGGCAGGCCCGAACCGTACGCCGAGCTGATCCGCCACTACCGGGACCGATGGGACCACTACGGACACGATCCCGCGGACGCCCTCGTCGGCATCGGCACCTCCGGATACTTCGGTGCGAAGACGTCCCAGGAGGCCGTCGCGAAGTACCGTGCGGTGTTCGAGGCCAGGCTCGCCGTCAACAGGAGGTACGACGGCGGCTCGATCCGGTACTCCGACGTCGATGAGTGGGTCGAGCAGAGTTCGGTGCTCGTCGGCAGCCCGCAGCAGATCATCGACAAGGTGCACGCCCAGCACGCGTTGTTCGGGCACGAGGCGCTGCACGTCCACGTCGACGCCGAGATCCTCGGCGCCGCCGAGCACCGCGCCACGCTCGAGCTGTTCTTCAGCGAGATCGCCCCGGTGCTGCGCCGGGAACTGCCGAGCCGCCCGCTGGCGGCGGGCCGGTAGCGGCGTGGCACGCCGCCTGCTGGGCCCTGGCCGACCAGTACACCGCCGCGCTGACCGGGCTGCTGCCCGGCGACCTGGGCCGTTCGGTGCAACAGCGCCGCCCCGTCGCGGCGCTGCTCGCCGAGGCCCTGCCGCCGACCGTGGCGCTCGCCGCGACCGCGCTGGCCCTCGGCGTCCTGCTGGGGGCGGCGCTGGCGCTGGGCGCGACCCCGGCCCGAGGCCGCCGGCCGCGCGAGGCGCTGCTCGCCCTGCCTCCGCTGGGTGTGGCGCTGCCGTCCGTCTGGGTGGGGCTGCTGCTGATCCGGCAGTCCTCCTTCCGATGGCCGCTGTTCCCCGCCGCGGGCGGCGACGGGCCGGGCGGCCCGGTACTGCCGGCGATCACCTTGGCCGTGCCGGTCGCCGCGCTCGTCGCCCAGCTGCTGGCGCGGGGCCTCGGCGAGGGCATGGCCGCCGGGTACGCCCGCACCGCGCGGGCCAAGGGACTCGGCCTCCGCGCGGTCGTCCTCCGGCACGGGCTGCGCCACGCGGTCCTGCCGACGCTGCGATGACGGGCGTCGTGGTCGGCGGGCCGCTGTCGGGGTCCGTCGTGGGGGCGACCGTCTTCTCCCGGCAGGGCCTCGGCCGGCTCGCGACCTCGGCGGTCGCCCAGCAGGACCTCGCGGTCCAGGGGATGGTCCTGCTCGGCGCCGCGGTGTACGCCCTGTCCGGCCTGCTCGTCGACCTGGAGGCGCCGCTGCCGGCCCCGCGGATCGCCGCCGCCCGACGCGGCCCCTCCCGTCCGACTGCGGCCGCCTTCCCCGACCCCGACTTGTAGGCTGCCCCCATGCACGACGCCCCCGGCGCATGGCTCAGCGCGGAGGAGGAACGCGCCTGGCGCACGTTCTTCGAGACCCAGATCCTCTTCTGGCGGAGGATGGCGCGCGAGCTCCAGCAGGACACCGGCCTGTCCGAGCCCGACTTCGCCCTCCTCGCCGCGCTCCTGGAGGCCCCGGGCGGATCGCTCCGCCCGTACGAGCTCAGCGAGGTCACCGACTTCGAGAAGAGCAGGCTGCACCACCACCTCACGCGGATGGTCGGCCGCGGCCTCATCACCCGTTCGGCCGATCCCGGCAACTCCCGGGCCGCGATCATCACCCTCACCCCCGAGGGACGCGCCGCGATCACCGCGGCGTTCCCGCATCGCGCCGCCCACATCCGCCGCTGGCTCCTGGAACCCCTCTCCCCCGCCCAGCGCGCGGCCCTCACCGAGATCTCCGACCGCATGGGCGGCCCCCTCCGCGGCGACCCCCAGGCCTCCTGACGGCGGGCCCGGCGTCAGCGGGGCCCGGCCAGGCCCCGATCGGTGGCGCGGCGGCGCCACGTGCCGGGGGTCTCGCCGTAGGCCTGGCGGAAGCGGCGGGTGAAGTACGGAGCGTTCGGGAAGCCCCAGGCGCGGGCGATGGCCTCGATGGTGCGGTGCGCGTGCTCGGGGGCGGCGAGGGCGCGGCGGACCTCGTCCAGCCGGCGCCGGATGATCCACTGTTCGAGGCTGAGGCCGCCGTCCTCGCACAGGCGGTAGAGGCTGCGCAGGGAGATGTTGTGGACGTGCGCGATGCGCCGCGCGGTGAGGTCGGGGTCGGCCAGGTTGGCCCGGGCATAGGCGAGGACACGGGTCAGGAGGGTCTCTTCCGCGACCCCCCGGCGGATCCGGTCGGGGGCCACCGAGGCGACGAGCGCGCGGGTCAGGTCCAGGACGGCCTGGCCGACGGACTCGGCGCCGGGCAGTTCCGCGAGCCGGTCCGCGTCGCGGTGCAGGTCCCGCAGATGCCCGAGGAGCAGCCCGGCGACGGGGCTGCCCGCGGCCGTCGGGATGGCCTCCCGGACGAGGTGTTCGGGCAGCCCTAGCCGGTCGGTGTCGGCCATGAACGCCACGGAGAGACCGGTTCCGGTGGAGCGGTACTCGTAGCCGCCCTGCCGGTGGACGAGGGCGAGCCCGGCGGGGCCGAACCGCCGCTGCCCGCCGCTCCACGCGTACCAGGCCTCGCCCTGCGGCTGGGTGATCACCGAGACGGTGTCGAGGGAGTCGGCGCGCGCCTGGCGGGCGGTGCGGACCATGCGCATGCCGTTCCCGTGCGTCGCGAACAGCGTGATCGGGCCGAAGCGCCACGTCTCGAGACGGATCCGCACGGCATCCTCGGGCGCCTCGATCTCGGTCGTGGAGCTCCCGCTCTCCCCCGCGGCAGCGAGGAGGTAGGCCTCCCTGCGTCGCCCGATCGGCACCTCGTCGGTGTCTATGATCAGCATGAAACCCCCGGACCGCCCCTTTCCAGGGCCATGTTCCGATGGCGCCCACCGCACGCGAATCCCCAACAACGTGTAGTCATGGGATGATCAGCGGTGTTTGCGGGCGGAGGGGCGGAGAGAGCATGCTGCTGACCGGACGTGCCGACGAGCGCCGCGCGCTGGAAGCGCTGGTCGAGCGCGCCAGGAACGGGCTCGCCGGTGTCGCGGTGCTGCTCGGTGAGGCGGGCATCGGCAAGACGGTCCTGCTGGACGACGCGGCCTCCGCCGAGGACGTCCGGGTGCTGCGGGTCACCGGGGTCGAGGCCGAGGCGCGCTTCCCCTACGCCGCACTGCACCGGCTGCTCGTGCCGGTGTTCTCCGACGCCGAATCCCTGCCGCCAAGGCTGCGGACCGCCCTGTTCGTCGCCATCGGCCTCGCCGAGGGGCCCGCCGATCCCGTCGCGGTCGGCCTCGCGGTGCTGTCGCTGCTCGACCGCATGGCGGACCGGGCACCGGTGCTCGCCTGCGTGGACGACGCCCAGTGGGTGGACATCGACTCGCTCGCCACGCTCGCGTTCGTCGCCCGGCGCGTGCACGCGGAACGGATCGTGCTGCTGTTCGCGAGCCGCGCGGAGGTTCCGGAGCTGGCCGGACTGCCGGTCACCGAGATCGCCGGACTGCCCGAGGCCGACGCGCTCGCCCTGCTCGGCGAGGTCGTCGCGGACCCCGTCGATCCCCAGGTCGCGACCCGGATCGTCGCGGCGACCGGCGGCAATCCGCTGGCCCTCACCGACCTCGGCCGGGAACTGTCCGCGGCCCAGCTGGCGGGGGGCCTGCTGACGCCCGACCCGCTTCCCATCGGCGGCCGCCTGGAACGCCACTACCGCGCGCAGGTCGACGCGCTGCCCGAGGCGTCCCGCGTCTGGCTGCTGCTCGCCGCGGCCGAGCCGTCCGGCGACCTCGGGTACGTCACCGCGGCCGCGACCGGGCTCGGCCTCGGCCCGGACGCCTCCGGACCCGCCGAAAGCGCCCGGCTGATCGACCTGCGCGACGGGCTCCGGTTCCGGCATCCGCTGGTCAGGTCGGCCGTGTACGGAGGGGCGACGAGCGTGGAACGCCGGGCCGCGCACACCGCGCTCGCCGGGGCCACCGACCGGCCCGACGACGCCGACCGGCTCGCCTGGCACCGGGCCGCCTCCGTCACCGGGCCCGACGAGGACGTCGCGGCCGGCCTCGAACGCTCCGCCGAGGCCGCCGCGCGGCGCGGCGGTGTCGCCGCGAGCGCCGCGTTCCTCGCCCGCGCGGCGGACGTGACCCCGGCCGGGCCGCGGCGCGCCCGGCGGCTGCTCGTCGCGGCCGAGTCCGCGCTGGTGGCGGGCACCCCCATCCGGGTCGAGACGCTGCTCGACGCGGTGGCGCCGACCGATCTGTCGCCCGTCGACCTGGCCCGGGTGGGCGCGGTGCGCGGCGCCGCCCGGCACGCGCGCGGGCTGGAGAACGCCTTCGCCGAGCGGGCCCGCCTCGAACTCGCCGCCGCGCGGGCCTACCGGACCGAGGAGCCGGAGCGGGCCCGTGACGCCCTGCTCGAAGCGTTCGAGAGCCTCACCTCGGCCGACCATCTGATGGCCGGGACGACCCCGAGGGAACTGGCGGCCGAAGCGCTCGGCCTGCTCGCCGAGACCGGCGTGCGCGGACCCGCCGACGTACTGCTCGAGGGGTTCGCCCGGTTCCTCACCGACGGGATCGAGCGGGCCGTCCCGTTCCTGCGGCGGGTCGGGGACGTGCTCCTGGACCCCGCGACGCCCGACGCGCTCGTCAGGTCCCGGTACACCTGCGGCGTGACGATCCACAACATGCTGTGGGAGGAGCGGATCCAGTCCGCGATCATCCGGCGGGCGATCGAGGCGAGCCGGGCCGCGGGGGCGCTGTGGGAGCTCAACTCCGCCCTGTTCTGCGAGCTCATGCACGAGACGAACCTCGGGGACCTCGCGAACGCCGACGCCGTGCGGCTGGAGAGCCACCAGGTCAGGGCCTCCATCCAGGCGACCGACGAGATGTGGGACCTCTACCTCGTACCCGAGCTGCTCGGCTGGCACGCCGACCTGCCCGACCTGGACCAGACCCTGGGCACCTCCCTGGCCTCCGCCACGTGGCTCGGCTCGGGGGCGATGGTGAGCAGTGCCCGGATCGGGACGGCCGTGCTGGCGCTGGGCCGCGGCGACCACGAGACCGCCTACACCGAGACCGCGGGCGTCATCGCCGACGACACCACCGGCATGCACACCCGGGTGCTTCCGCTGCTCGTGGAATCCGCGGTCCGCACGGGCCGGACCGAAGAGGCCGAGCGGGCCTTCGCGACCCAGGAGTCCCGCGCGAAGGCGGCCGGCAGCACGTGGGGTCTGGGCCTGCTGGCGCGCTCCCGGGCCCTGCTCACCCCCGATGACGCGGCGGAGGAGCACTACCGGGAGGCGCTCTCCGTGCTCGCCGGCACCCGGGCCGTCTCCGACCTCGCCCGCACCCACCTGCTGTACGGGCAGTGGCTGCGCCGTCGGCTGCGGCGCAGGGACGCCCGCGAGCACCTGAGCGCCGCGGTCGGGCTGTTCGAGGGCATGCGGGCGACCGCCTTCGCCGCGCGCGCCGCGCACGAGCTCGCCTCGACGGGCGGAAGGCGGACCGCACCGCGCGGCACGGGCGCGGCGTACCTGCTCACCCCGCAGGAGCTCGCGATCGCCGGCCTCGCCGCGGGCGGCGCCACCAACGCCGAGATCGGCGCGCGCCTGTTCCTCACCGCCCACACCGTCGCCTACCACCTGCGCAAGGTGTTCCAGAAGCTCGGCGTCTCCTCCCGGCGCAGGCTGGCCGAGTCCCTGGCCTCCCACGACTCCGAATCCTGACGGCACCGGCCGCGCGGCCCCGTCAGACGGTCACGGTGTGGGGGCTGCCGAGCGGCAGCCAGGTGTAGGGCCGGGCGAGGGCGGAGGGCGCTCCGTCGAGGGTGTCGGCGATCGTGTCGTGCCCTTCGCTGAAGTGCTGCCAGCCCTCGTAGTGGACGGGCAGGACGGTGGTGGGGGCGAGCCCGTCGAGGAGGGAGAGGGCGTCGGCGGCGGCCATCGTGTAGCGCAGCGGGCCGGTCTGCGGGAAGCGCACGGCGCCGAGGTGCAGGAGCACGGTCCCGGGCTGGAGGGCGCGGGCGGCGGTGCGCAGCGAGCCGTGGTTCACCGTGTCGCCGGTGATCCAGAGGGGACCGTTGGCCTGGCCGGGCCAGGTGAGGGCGAAGCCGATGACGTCGCCGCTGATGGGGCGGCTGAGCGGCGGACCGTGCCGGGCGGGCGTGGCGGTGACGGTGATGGCCGGCCGCCCCGGGACGGTCAGCTCGTGGGTGTCGCCGGGACGCAGCCCGATCGCGCCGCCGCCCAGCCGCCGGGCCCCCGACGCCGTGGTCAGGACGGTTCCGGCCGAGGGCAGCAGGGCGCGGCCCGCGTCGTCGAGGTTGTCGGCGTGGTGGTCGTGGGTGAGCAGGACCGCGTCGAGCGGCGGCAGGTCGGCGACGGCCAGGGCGGGGCCGGTCAGTTTCCGGGACGAGGTGCCCCAGCCGAACCGGTAGGTCCGGCCGGGCGGGTCGAAGGTCGGGTCGGTGAGCAGCCGTACTCCCGCGACCTCGATGAGGACGGTCGGGCCGCCGATATGGGTGAACTTGACGTCGGTCATCTCGCGCTCCGGGGGTTCAGGTGGGGTCGGTCGCCCAGGCGAGGGCGAAGTCGGCGACCTCGCGCCAGCCGTCCTGGACGGGCATGAGGTGCGAGCGGCCGGGAAAGGTGACGTGCTCGGTGACGGTACCGGGGGCCGTGTAGCGCCGGGCGTCGGCGGCATGGGCCTCCGGGGGCGTCAGCCCGTCCGTGCCGCCGGACAGGAACAGCAGCGGAGCCCGGCGCGGATTGCGGAAGTCGACGTCCTCGGCGGGCGCCGAGTTGAGGACGACCCCGCAGGCGCCGAAGCCGCGGTCCAGGAGGATCTGGACGAACGCCCCGCCCTCGGCGTGCCCGATGAGGATCGGCGCGGTGTCGAGGCCGCGCAGGAACCGCACGAACCCATCGAGGTCGAGGCCGGGGTGGGCGGGGGCGAGAGCCCGGAAGCCCTGCGCCTTGTAGTACGCGATCCAGCGCTCCCAGCCGAGGGGCGTCAACTGGGAGCCGTGGACGAGGACGATCGTGTCCGGGGCTGGGCCGGCGTGCATCGAGTGCTCCATCGGGTCGCGGCGGAGGGGGCGCGACGCGGGGCGCCGGGCGGGCCGCCCGGCGCCCGCGCGGTCAGGACGCGAGGAAGGCGAGCAGGTCGGTGGTGAACTCCCGCTCGAACGCGCCGACCAGGCCGTGCGGGGCGCCGGGGTAGACCTTCAGCTCGGCGTTCGGCACGATCTCGGCGGACCTCGACCCGGCGGCGACGATCGGCACGATCTGGTCGTCGTCGCCGTGTGCGATGAACGTGGGAACGTCGAACTTCTTGAGGTCGTCGTGGAAGTCCGATTCGGAGAAGGCGCGGATGCAGTCGAGGGCGCCCTTGATCCCGACCTGCATCGACTGGGCCCAGAAGGCGCGGGAGACTCCATCGGAGACCTCCGCGCCTTCTCGGTTGAACCCGTAGAAGGGGAAGGACAGGTCGTAGTAGAACTGCGACCGGTCGGCGGCGACCCCGGCGCGGATCGCGTCGAACGCCTCGATGGGCAGGCCGAGCGGGTTGGCGTCGGTCTTGAGCATCAGCGGGGGCACGGCTCCGAGCAGGACCACCTTGGCCACGCGCCCGGTGCCGTGCCTGCCGATGTAGCGGGTCACCTCGCCGCCGCCGGTCGAGTGGCCGACCAGGACGACCTCGCGCAGGTCGAGCGTCTCGATCAGCGTCGCTAGGTCGTCGGCGTAGGTGTCGATGTCATTGCCCTGCCAGGGCTGGGCGGAGCGGCCGTGGCCGCGCCGGTCGTGCGCGATCGCCCGGTACCCGGCCGACGCGACGGCGTGCGCCTGCGGATCCCACGCGTCGGCGTTCAGCGGCCAGCCGTGGCTGAACACGACGGGCTGACCCGTGCCCCAGTCCTTGTAGAAGATCTCGGTCCCGTCCTGAGTGGTGACGAACGGCATGGCGCTGGTCCTTTCTAGAGCGGCGGCCGCGGTGGTGCGGTGCCCGTGGTGCTCGAAACTAGATCGGGCGGCTGCGGGTGCCATCGGTCAGCTGACTGCACCTGCGGCGCTCAGGTGGCGTCGGTGACGGTGGCCAGGGCGTCCCGGAGCGCGGCCCGCGAGGTGATGCCGAGTTTGGGGAAGATCCGGTAGAGATGCGCCGAGACGGTGCGGGGCGAGAGATAGAGGCGTTCACCGATCTCCTTGTTCGTCAGGCCGGAGGCGGCGAGTTCGGCGACCTCGAGCTGCTGCGCCGTCAGGCCCGGCACTCCCGTCGCCGCGGCGGCGGGCGCCGGGCGGTGCTGGCGCGGCGCCACCGTGACGCCCGCGGCGCGCAGCTCCTGCTCGGCGCGCTGCTGCCAGGCCGTCGCGCCGATGCGGGCGAAGATGTCGGCCGCGCGGCGCAGCTCGGGTCGGGCGTCGCCGGGCTGGTGGTTGCGGCGGTGGTGCTCGCCGAACGCCAGCCGCACCCGGGCGTGGTCGAACGGCCACCGCTCGATCTGCGGCAGGGACAGCGCGGTTCTGAAGTGCGCGACGGCCTCGTCAGGTCCGTCGGCGGTCATCGCGTGCGCGGCGGCCAGATGGAGCCGCAGCCTCGCCGTGCGTTTCCCGGCACCGGCGTCTTCGGCCGCGCGCAGATGGGCCTTCGCCTCCGCGACGCGCCCCGTGTGCACGGCGGCGTCGACCAGGTCGAGGACGAGCCAGGGCGCGTAGGCGACGTCTCCGGGGAAGTCGCCAGGCGGGGTGACCTGGACGCAGTAGTGGTAGGCGGTCTCGTAGTCGGACGCGGACAGGGCCGCGAGGGCGAGGTTGCGGGCCGAGAGCGTAAGGTGCAGCCCGGCCTCACGGGGTCCGGCCCAGCGCTCGACCGTCCGGCTGTACTCGCGGGCCGTCTCCTCATCGCCCCGGCCCGCGGCGATCCAGCCCAGGGCGAGCCGCAGGTCGTGCGCGAGGAGTTCGAGGCCGTGCCTGATGGACAGGTCGAGGCCGCTGGTCGCGGCGGTCTCGGCCTCGTCCCACTGCCCGGCGAGGAACCGCTCGTGCGCGGCGAACCAGTAGCCGCTCGCGGCGTGCGTCACCGCGCCCCGCCCGCTCTCCTGGTCGATCAGGGCGTGCAGGTGCGCGCGGTGCTCGTGCAGCGTGTCCAGCCAGGTCGCGGCCCGGCACAGCTCGGCGACGTGCCCGGGCGGCGCCTGGTCGGACAGGGTCGCGAAGGCCCGGCGCAGCCGCTCGGCCTGCCCGGCGACGGGCGGGAGCACCGGGCGCAGGGCTTCGCTGGTGATCCGGACGAGATCGCCGTCATCCGGCTCCCGGGTGGCGAGGAACCTTTCCAGGTCGGCCCAGCAGTCGGGATCCTCCAGATAGGAGGCGGTGGTGACACGGGTGAGGAGGGCGCGGTCCAGGGCGCTTCCCCCGTCGTCGGGGAGACGGCCCAGGATCGTTCGGGCGGCGACCAGATCGCCGTCGCGCAGCAGGAGGATCCGGGCTCGGGTCGTCTGCCCCTGCAGCACATGTCCGGGATCGCTGCCGGTCTGCTTGGCCCGGTCGAGCAGACCGGCTGCGAGGTCCATCTGGCCGGATTCGCCCGCGTATTCGGCGGCGAGCTGGAGCCGTCGGGCGGTGTCGGCGGGATCGGGGGTCAGGTCGGCGGCCTTGCCGAGCGCCGCGACGGCGAGGCCGGAGCCGCCGCGGACGCCGATCGCGCGGGCGGCCGCCTCGATCTCGGCGGCGACCGTCTCGTCCGGCTCGACCGCGGCGGCGGCGAGATGCCAGATCCGCCGCTCGGGATCGGTCCGGTAGCGGTCGGCCAGCCGTGTGTGCGCGGTGCGCAGTTCGTCGGGCGAGGCGGTTCCGGTGATCGCCGAGCGGACCAGCGGGTGCCGGAAGCGGATGCCCGACGGGGTCGAGTCGCGGGTGACCAGGCCGAGCCGCTCGATCTCCAGGACGTCGGCGGCGGTCAGCGCGACGGGCCGCGCCGTGTTCTCCAGGCCGTCGCCGTCCAGCGCGGTGACGAGCAGGGCGGCGCGGACCTCGTCCGGCAGGGTGAGGGCGCGACCCGCGAAACCCTCCTCGAGACGGGTGCGGACCGAGGTCCCGGAAGGGAGCATCTCCATCGGGGTCGCGGCGTCCGTGCCGAGCGCGGCCGGCAGCTCCGCGAGCGCGAGGGGGTTGCCCGCCGCGTCGTCGAGCACCCGGCCCCGGACGGCGGGAGGCAGTCCGGGATGCAGGAGATCGAGCAGTTCCCCGGCCTCGGTGTCGGGCAGCGGCCCGACCTCGATCGTGTTGATGCCCGGTGTGACGCGCTCGCTCGCCGTCAGCGGCCTGCGCGCGAAGATGGCGCGCAGGTCCCAGCGAGACAGCCTCAGCAGGATGAACATCATCACCTCGCGGGTCGGTACATCGACCCAGTGCGCGTCCTCGACCGCGATCAGGACCGGCCCGTCCTCGGCCATCGCGGCCACGGCGGCCAGCGACGCCACCGAGATCGCCAGCCGGTCCGGGGCGGGCCCGTCGGCCAGGCCGAGCACCCGCCGCAGCACGTCCTGGTGGAACGGCTCGATCCGGTCGACGTACTCCATGATCGGCGCGAACAGCTGGTGCAGCCCGGCGAACGCGAGCTGCGCCTCGCTCTCGAACCCGCTCCCGCCGATCACCCGCATGCCCTGGCGCCGCGCGTAGGCGATGCCCTCGTTCAGCAGGACCGTCTTGCCCACCCCCGGGTCGCCGTGCAGCACCACGTTCGGCTGCGCCCCGGGCGCCCGGTCGATCGCACGCCGCAGCTGCGCCAGCTCACGCGCGCGGCCGACGATCAGCTGGTCGCTCATGTCTTCCTCCGTTGCAGTCATCTGACCGATGGCCGCCCCGCGCCGGATCACGGTGCCGATCCCCACGGGGCGGCCGCCCCCATGACACGAAATCGTCGCCCGCGCGTCCCTCGCGTTCTGCGCTCTGCGTGCCGGACCCTGCTCTCTGCGCGCCACATCGACCGGCGGTGCCGCCGCGCCGACCTCGGGCGATGCCGCGCGCGGCGCGGAGAACTAGGATCGGGGGGTGGAGATCACGATTCATACGACCGCGCTGCCCCATGTCGACCCGGACGCCTCGCTGGCGTTCTACCGTGACGCGCTCGGGTTCGAGGTGCGCAGCGACGTCGGGCAGGGCACGATGCGGTGGATCACGGTAGGGCCCGCCGGGCAGCCCGGGACGTCGATCCTGCTGGCGCCGCCCGCGGCCGACCCGGGGATCACCGAGGACGAGCGGCGCACCATCGCGGAGATGATGGCGAAGGGGACCTACGGGTGGCTCCTGCTGGCCACCCCGGATCTCGACGGGACCTTCGAGAAGGTGCAGTCTTATGACGTCGAGGTCGTCCAGGAGCCGACCGCGCAGCCCTACGGGGTGCGCGACTGCGCCTTCCGCGACCCGGCGGGCAACCTGATCCGGATCCAAGAGGTCAGCTGAAGGAGGCCGGCTCATGTGCCATCCCGGGTGGTCGCGGGCGCTGATCGCGGCGCAGCGGCTCAAGGACTTCGCGCGGCTGCGCCGGGTCCGCGACACGATCGACCGGGAGTACGCGCGGCCCCTGGACCTCGTGGAGCTCGCGCGCGCGGCGGGTATGCCCGCCGGGAGCCTGAGCCGAGAGTTCCGGGTCGCCTACGGGGTGGACCCCTACGGCTATCTGATGCGCCGTCGCGTGGCGCACGCGGCGGCGCTGCTGCGGCACTCCGAGCACAGCGCCGCCGAGGTCTGCTTCGCCGTCGGCTGCACCTCGCCGGCCCTGTTCGACGCCCTGTTCACCGAGCTCGTCGGCATGACGCCCGCGGCCTTCCGGCGCGCGGAGCGCGGACCGGTCAGGAATCGAGAAGCACCGGAAGGGGTGCCGAATCTAGCGTTGTCCGCATGAACTCCATCGCATCCGTGATCCTCGAAGTGGCCGACGTCGAGGCCGCCGACCGCTTCTACACCGCCTTCGGCGTGGCCGACCTGGTCGAACTGCGCGCCTCGGACGCGCCGACGTCCGGTTTCCGCGGCTTCTCCCTCTCCCTCACGGTGTCCCAGCCCGCGAACGCCGACGCGTTCCTCGACGCCGCGATCGCGGCCGGGGCCACCGTGCTGAAGCCCGCCGCGAAGTCCTTCTGGGGCTACGGCGGCGTCGTCCAGGCCCCCGACGGGACCGTCTGGAAGGTCGCCTCGTCGGCGAAGAAGAACACCGCCCCGGCCGCCCGCGAGTTCGACGACTTCGTCCTCCTGCTGGGTGTGGCCGACATGGTCGCGACCAAGCGCTTCTACACCGAGCGCGGCCTCACCGTCGCCAAGAGCTTCGGCCGCAAGTACGCCGAGTTCGCCACCGACTCCGGCGCCGTCAAGCTCGCCCTCTACGGCCGCCGCGCCCTCGCCAAGGACGTCGGCCTCCCCGACGACGGCACCGGCTCCCACCACCTGGTCCTCACCGGCCCCGCCGCCCCCACCAGCGACCCCGACGGCTTCGCCTGGGAGACCGCCTCCCTGACCTCCGCCCCCTAGCCCTCCCCTGTGCCCTCCCGGGCGGCCTCACAGCCGACCGGGAGGGGGCGCGTGCACAGCACGGAGACCTGGCCTGAGCAGCAGCGCGCCCCGTGCGGAACCGCCTTCGCCGCCCACGCCGAGGCCCTGCGCCCGCTCCTCGGCCTCCTCGACCCCGAGAGCGGAAGCGCGTTGTTCGCGTGGACGGCCGCGGGCCGAGGTCGCGACGGCGGGGCCGTGGCCGTGTCGTGGCGGCCCCGCCATCGGGTCGGGGGTCAGGGGGCGGAGATGTCCGCGGTGCGGACCGAGCCGTCGAGGCGGCTGACGCCGGGGACGGAGCAGCCGTAGGAGAGGGAGACGATGCCGGTGTCGGGGACCGCGGTCAGGTCGAGCCGGCCGCCTTTCATGAGGCCGTCGGCGATGGTCCCGTCGCTCAGGGAGAGTGCGCCGGTCTTGCCCTTCCAGGTCGCGGCGGAGAAGGTGGAGCGCTCACCCGTGTTCCAGGTGATGTCCCCGCGGCCGGTGCCGTCCTTGACGTAGACGTCGGCGTGCGTGATGTCGCAGGCCGCTTGGCCGGTCGCCTTGAGCGACATCCGGCCACTGGTGATCTTCGGGTGCTTCACGGACTCGCAGGCGTCCAGGTCGAACGTGCCCGTGAACGTGGTGTCGCGCTCCCCTGCCAGCACCACCGACTGGATCGCCGGACTGGCCGACATCCGGTACGTGCCGGTGCACGAGACGTCGCCCAGGCGCAGCCGCGCCCCCTCCCCTTCACCCGGCGCGGCGAGGACGGGCCCGCCCAGGACGGCGACGAGCGGCACGGCCGACAGCAGTCCGCCCCAGCGGCGTGAACGCGAAGACATCGAGCGGTTCTCCTTCATCTCGACTGATGGGAGTCCATGACTAACGCCGCCCGCGACCGTGCCGGAGTCCTTCGGGAATCCCCGGAGCCCCCCTTGCCCGAGACTTGAACGGCTCCCGCGCCGACCCGTCCCGCGCGTCCGAGCCGACGCCTTTACGCAGTAAGGTTCAGCCTCGCCCTCGCCCGCCCCCGGACGGGTGGTGGTGCGGGTGTGACGGGGGCGGAGGACGGGGAGGACGAGGGGGAATCGGACGATCACCGGGGGTGATGCCGGCCGGGTCGGAGCAACGGGGGTGGCGGGATGACTGCGCCGGAGGCGGAGCGGCGGCCCAGGGAGCCGTCGGTCATCCATGCGGTGATCCCGCTGGTGACGCTCGTCGTGCTGATCGCGGGGTCGCTCGCGCTGTTCGGACTCGACGCGCTGGACGGGCCGATCCAGGTGGCACTCGTGCTGTGCGCGCTCGTCGCGATGCTCGTGGCGCTGCGCCTCGGGCACTCGTGGCACGACGTCGAGGCGAGCGGGCAGCGGGCCCTGTCGTCCATCACCAGCGCCATCTTCATCCTGCTGGCGGTCGGCGCGCTCATCGGCACCTGGAACATGTCGGGGACCATCCCGACGCTCGTCCACTACGGCATCCAGGCGCTGTCCGCGAGCTGGTACTACGCGGCGTCCACCCTCATCTGCGGCATCGTCGCCATGTCCATCGGCTCGTCCTGGACGACGGCGGGGACGGTCGGCGTCGGGCTCGTCGGCATCGCGTCCATCCTCGGGGTCTCCTCGGCCATCACGGCCGGCGCGGTGATCTCGGGCGCCTACCTGGGCGACAAGTCCTCACCGCTGTCCGAGACGACCGTCCTCACCGCGCAGATGGTCAAGGCCGACGTCTACGAGCACATCAAGCGGCAGCTCTGGACGTCGATCCCCGCGTTCCTCATCGGATTCGTCCTGTTCCTCCTGATCGGCTTCGTGTGGGGCCCGGCGCCGACGCACAGCGCCGCCGAGACGACCACCGACCTCGACACGCTCGACGGCATCTTCTGGATCAGCCCGCTGAACCTGCTGCCGCTGGTCCTGCTCGTCGTGCTGTCCGTGCGCAAGACCCCGCCGACGCTGGCCCTCATGGCCGCCGCGCTGTTCGCCGGGGTCCTCGGCCTGTTCACCCAGTTCGACGTGGTCAGGGCGTTCGTCGCCGATCCCGGCCTCGGCCCCGTCGCGACCGGGATCAAGGGCGTCTGGCAGTCGATGGCCACCGGGTTCGAGATGAACTCGGGCGTCGCCGACGTCGACCGGCTGCTGACCCGCGGCGGCATGGACAGCATGCTGCCGACCGTCTGGCTCATCATCGGCGCGGTCACCTTCGGCACCCTGCTCGAGGAGTTCGGCCTGATCAACGTCCTCATCGACCCGATGGTCCGCGCCGCAAAGGGCACCGGCCGCCTCTTCCTGACGGTCTTCGCCTGCGCCTTCGGCCTCAACATCGTCGCCGGAGACCAGTACATCGCCCTGGTCCTGCCCACCCGCGTCTTCCGCGCCGAGTTCGCCCGCCGCGGCCTCGCCCGCACCAACCTGTCCCGCCTCGCCGCCGACAGCGGCACCGTCACCTCCCCCCTGGTCCCCTGGAACTCCTGCGGCGCCTTCATGAGCGCGGTCCTGGGCGTGTCGACCCTCTCCTATCTCCCCTTCTGCTTCTTCAACATCTTCAGCCCGATCCTCAGCGTCCTCTACGGCTTCACCGGCTTCAGAATCGAACGCGTCCCACCCGTCACCGACCCCGACACCCCACCCGCCTGACCCCGGCCGCGCCGGTTCCGGCAGGAGCGTCAGCTCGTCGGGAGCCGGGCTTCAGCCTTGCGCGGCCCGGCGGCCGGGCCACGGCATCGCCGCCAGGGAGGTGCCGTGCCCTGGAGTGGCATGGCACGAAGTCGGGCGTCGGCCGCCTTGACGGCGCCTTCCGGGCGCGGGACGAACCTGGGTATGCGGGGCGAGTGCCGGTCCGCCTCGCCTGCCGTCCGGAGACGGCGGGGGCAGAACGGTGGGGAGATCTTGGCCCTATGCTGGTGCGGCCCCCTGCCAGACGACGTCCGGAGTTGTCATCACCAGCCGTTTCCTCCGACCGGAGCGCGTCGGAATCCTGTGTTTCGCCGTTGGTACGGCGGTGGTCTATGCGGTCCTCGCCCTGGTGCGGTTCGAGACGGGGCGGACCCGGTCGTGGGATCTGGTGATCTTCGATCAGGCGGTGCGGGCGTACAGCGGGTTCGGGGCGCCCATCACGCCGATCAAGGGGGTGCGGGCAGGGTACGGGATCGACTACAACCTGCTGGCCGATCACGTGTCCCCGATCATCGCGGCGCTCGGCCCGCTCTACTGGATCCATGACGGGCCGGAGACGCTCCTCGTCGCGCAGGGGCTGCTGCTGGCCTTCGCCGTCATCCCGCTCTGGGTCGTCGCGCGCCGGATCCTCGGCACCGTCGGCGCGTGGTGCGCGGCCGTCGCCTACTCGATCGCCTGGCCCGTCGCCGAGGCGCTGTGGGTCGACTTCCACGAGACGGCCTTCGCGCCGCTCCTCTACTTCTGGATGTTCGAGCGGTGGCAGGCGGGCCGACGCCTCCAGGCGCTGGCGCTGTGCCTGCCGATCCTGCTCATCAAGGAGGACGCGGGCCTCCTCGTCGCCGGGTTCGGGCTCTACCTCCTCACCCGGCGCGGCGACCGCAGATGGGCGGCGGCCTTCATCGTCCCGGGCCTCGGCTGGGCGGTCTTCGCCTCCCGGGTCGTCGTCCCCCATTTCGGCGGAAATCCCGACTACTACTGGGGCTACGGAGGGCTCGCCGACTCCTTCTCCGGCCTGGCGCTGCGGGCCGTCACCCACCCGTGGGACATCGCCGCGACCCTCGTCACCCCGTCCACGAAGGTCTGGACGATCCTGCTCCTGCTGCTCCCGTTCCTGCTCGTCCCGCTGCGCTCACCGCACCTCCTGGCCGCCCTCCCGCTGCTGGCCGAGCGCATGCTGTCGGACCGCTGGCCGAACTGGTGGAGCACGGACTTCCACTACAACGTCTTCATCCTCGCACCGCTCTTCCTCGCCGCGATCGACGGCGCGAGCAGACTCCCCGCCCTGCGCGCCGAACGCTGGTGGCCGCCCGCCCTCGTCGCGGCCTCCCTGGCCTTCCTGCCCACCACCCCCTTCGCCCACCTGGTCTCCCCGTCCTTCTACCGGACGCCCCCGCACACGACCGCCGCGAAGCAGGCCGCCGCGCGGATCCCCGACGGCGCCACCGTCGACGCCGTCAGCTCCGTGGGCCCCTTCCTCTCTTCCCGCGCCCGCGTCCTCCTCTGGGACGGCGCCCCCCACTACGCCCCCTGGGCCATCATCGACACGAGCCGCCTCCAAACCCCCTTCCCCACCCTCCCCGACCAGCGGAAGGCCGCCGCCGACCTTCTCTCCCGGTGCACCCCCGTCTGGCAGCAGGACGGCTACCAGGTCCTCACCTGCCGCACCCCGCCGCCCGCCCCCAAGTGACCGACGGTTCCGCCCGGACGGCATCGGCGACATCGAGGGCAGCGAAGAGCCGTCCGTGCGGCCCCGGGCGTCAGCGGCTGAGGAGGCCCAGGTCAAGGGCCTTGACGACGGCATGGGTGCGGTCGGCGACGTCGAGTTCGACGAAGACCCTCAGGAGGTGGGACTTGACGGTGGCCTCGCCGATGGTGAGGCGCTGGGCGATTCCGGGGTGGACAGACCGTCCGCCACGGCCCGGAGGACGTCGATCTCGCGGGGGTGAGGGAGACCGGCGGCCGCCGGATGCGGGCGACGAGGCGCTCGGCGACGCGGGGCGCCAGGACGGTGCTGGTCGGGTCGGCGGACAGCAGCGCGACGACACCGGGGTCCTCGCTCCGCAGCCGCTCCACGCCCTTGCTGATGGACGGGCCGCCGGTCTCCTCGATCCGCAGCCCGGGGTGGGCGGCCCGGGCCTCGGCGGTCTGCGCGAGAAGGGGCGCAACGTGCTTCCTGCCCTCCGGCTCCGGCCCCTTGAGCGTGACGTCCGCTCGCAGGGCCGTCCCGTCCTTCGACGCTACGGGTTCCCCCACCGCCTCGACCTCCGGCGGCGGCGTCCTCCGCGCGACGTCCCGAACCGCCGCGTCGGCGGCGGTCGCGTCAAGGACGGTCCCTCCCGGCGCGGTGATCAGCACCCGCTCGGCCGCCCGCTGTTGGAGCCCGCCTTCCGCGGCCATCGCTTCGGCCCGCCCGGCCCCGCCGATCCGGAAGTCCTCGGCCGTGGCAGGACGGCCGCCCACCCCTATGCCGACGGCAAGGCGCACCGAGCCGAACAGCGCCCAGCCGACGATCGCCTTCCACGGGTTCCCGGCACTCCACCGGACCACCCTGAACACCTGGATCGTCATGCCCCCATGCTGGTTTCGGCGGGGTCCGGCCCGACACGTGCGACCGACGGAACCGCCGGTCCACCGACCGGTGGACCTGTCGGGCGCCGGGTCTTTCCGGGTCGGGCGCGGCGCTACGCGATGGGGTCGGTGGGGGTGCGGTGTTCGACGAGGACGACGTCGCGCCAGCGGCCGTGGTGGTGGCCCAGGCGTTCGCGGGTGCCTACGACGCGGAAGCCCGCGTGTTCGTGGAGGGTGAGGCTCGCGGTGTTCTCCGGGAAGATGCCGGATTGGACGGTCCAGATTCCGGCGGCTCCGGTGGACGCCAAGAGGGCGTTCAGGAGGGCCCGGCCTACTCCTCGGCCGCGGGCGTCGGGGCTGACGTAGACGGAGTGCTCGACCACTCCGGCGTAGGCGCAGCGGTCTGAGACGGGGCTGACGGCGGCCCAGCCCAGGACGCGGTCGTCGGGGGCGAGGGCGACGAGGCGGTGTTCGGGGAGCCTGGCGGCGTCGAACTCCGGCCAGGTGGGGGCGGCGGTCTCGAAGGTGGCGTCGCCCTCTTCGATGCCCACCTGATAGATGGCCAGGACTTCGGGGGCGTGCCCGCGGAGCATCGGGGCGATCCGGGGGACGCCGAGCCCGGTGAGCAGGGCGCGGACGCGGCGTTCTATCTCGTCGCGGATCGGCCGGACCGCCTCGACGCCCTGGCCTGCCGGGTCGTCCAGGGTCCAGTCGAGGTAGGTCTTGCCGGGGAAGACCGGGCAGGTGTCTCCGCAGCCCATGGTGACGCACACGTCGGAGGCCTGGACGGCGTCGTGGGTGAGGATCTTCGGGGACTCGGAAGAGAGGTCGATGCCCTTCTCGGCCATCGCCTCGACCACCGCCGGGTCGACGGTCGCGGCGGGCGCGGACCCCGCAGAGCGGACCTCGACGGCACCGCCGGACAGCCGCGCCAGGAACGCCGCCGCCATCTGGGAGCGACCCGCGTTGTGGACGCAGACGAACAGGACGCTGGGCCTACCGGACACCGGCGAGGCTCCCTTCGGGTCTGGTGAAGCGGCCCCGCCGGGCGAGGGCCACGTAGACGAGGCCGACCAGGACGGGCACCTCGATGAGCGGCCCGACGACGCCGGCGAGCGCCTGCCCGGAGGTGACCCCGAACGTGCCGATCGCGACGGCGATGGCGAGCTCGAAGTTGTTGCCCGCGGCGGTGAAGGCGAGCGTCGCGGTCCGGTCGTAAGGCAGGCCGAGCGCTTTGCCGAGCGCGAAAGTGCCGAACCACAGGACGGCGAAGTAGACCAGCAGAGGCAGGGCTATCCGGGCGACGTCCAGCGGCCGCGCAGTGATCGTGTCGCCTTGCAGGGCGAACAGGACCACGATGGTGAACAGCAGGCCGTACAACGCCCACGG
Source organism: Actinocorallia herbida (assembly GCF_003751225.1). Taxonomy (NCBI): domain Bacteria; kingdom Bacillati; phylum Actinomycetota; class Actinomycetes; order Streptosporangiales; family Thermomonosporaceae; genus Actinocorallia; species Actinocorallia herbida. The sequence continues at coordinate 3,609,041 of NZ_RJKE01000001.1, read as the reverse complement.
GCCGATCCTCGGCAGGAACCGCGTCTCGTAGGCTTCCCGGCCGAGCCTCTTCTCGCCGAGCCGGCGGGTGAGGAAGCCCGCGACGAGCGGGATGCCGAGGAAGACCAGGACGTTCGCGGCGATCTTCCATGGCGAGATGTCGAGGGATTCGCCTTCGCCCAGGCCGAGCCGGCCGGGCAGCAGGTCGAGGTAGAACCAGCCGAGCAGCCCGAACGCGAGCACCTGGAACACCGAGTTCAGCGCGACGAGGACGGCGGCGGCCTCGCGGTCCCCGCAGGCCAGGTCGTTCCAGATGATCACCATGGCGATGCACCGGGCCAGCCCGACGATGATGAGTCCGGTCCGGTACTCGGGCTGGTCGGGCAGGAACAGCCAGGCGAGCGCGAACATGACGGCCGGGCCGACGAGCCAGTTCACCACGAGCGACGACACCATGAGCCGCCGGTCGCCGGTGACGGCGTCGAGCCGGTCGTAACGGACCTTCGCGAGCACCGGGTACATCATCACCAGCAGGCCGAAGGCGATCGGCAGGGAGATCCCGCCGATCTCGACCGCGGCCAGGACGTCGCCCAGGCCCGGGACCATCCGGCCGAGGCCGAGCCCGGCGGCCATCGCCGCGAGGATCCAGACCGCGAGGTACCGGTCGGTGAACGACAGCCGGACCGGGACCGCGGTCACGCCTCGGCCCCGGAGCGTCCGCCGGGCCGGGTGAGGATCGCGGCGAGCCGGTCGGTCGTCTCGGCGATGAGCCGGTAGTACACCCAGGTACCGCGCCGCTCCCCCTCGATCAGCCCCGCCTCGCGCAGCAGCTTCAGATGGTGCGAGATCGTCGGCTGGGACAGGTCGAAGGCCGGGGTCAGGTCGCAGACGCACACCTCGCCGCCCGCCCGGGAGGCGATCATCGACAGCAGTTGCAGCCGCACCGGATCGCCCAGCGCCTTGAACACCCGCGCGAGCTCCCCGGCCTCGTCGGCGGCCAGCGGGGCCGTCAGCAGGGCCGGGCCGCACCCGTCCGCGCCGTCCTGCCCGAGGACGTGCAGCTCTTGTTTCGGCATTCTTCTATATTGACGGACTTCGATTCACCGTGCAACTGAATAGACAGATATCGATACAAGCTCTTGTGGAGACCGTCATGTCCCGCCCCGTGCGCGCGCCTGGGCGCGTGCGAACCGCGCCATCGCGCCACCGGTGGCATGCGGCGTCGGCGCCGCGCCCGAGCGGGCGGCCGACCTGGACTCGCCCGCCGCCGGCGGAGCTCCGAAGTCGGCACGCTGCCGGTGTCGGCATCGACCTGCCTCAGGAGCCATGAGTCCTGGCGGGAGGGAGTGCTCAGGGTGATGGTGGGGTGGTTGGGCGGGGTGGGGTCGGCCTGGCCTGCGCGGTCGCGATGGGGGCCGCGCAGGCCAGGGCGAGGACGGCGAGGGCGAGGAGCATGGTCGGGTAGGTGAGCCAGGGGGTCAGGGTGGCCAGGAGCAGGGGGAGGAGGAATCCGGAGTAGGTGAGGGAGTAGTAGACGCCGGTGAGGCCGGCCAGTTCGTCGGGGGCGGCCATCCGTTGGACTTCCAGGAGTCCGGAGACCACGGCGATGCCGTAGGCACAACCCAGGAGCGGCGCGACCAGGAAGGCGGGCCAGGGGTTCTCGGTGACGGCCACCGGGACGGCGAGGATCATGCCCGCGACGACGAGGAGCATGGAGACGACGCTGGCGCGCGCGGTGGAGATGTCGTCCAATCTGCGGGCGAGCGGCTGGATCAGGACGCCCGCGGCGAGGGTGAGCACGGTCAGCGCGGTCGCCAGGAGGAGGCCGTGGCCGCCGGTGCGGGCTTCGACGAGCTGTGGCAGGACCACATAGGCGATGGAGACCGTGCCGAAGACCCAGGGTGCGAGGGGCAGCACCACACGCAGGAATCTGCGGCGGCCGGGACGCGGAGACGGCCGAACAGAGAGGGTGGGCCGTCGTCACGGGCGCGGGTCTCGACGGCGTGTGCGGCCACCGCGGCCAGGACCGGCAGGGTGAGCACGACGTGCACGGCGTAGGGCAGGACGCGTGGCCAGGGCGCCCATTGGGCGAGGAGCCCGGCGACGCCCGGACCGGTCGCGAGGCCGACGGTCATCGCCATGGCGGCACGGCGTGCTCCGGCGTCCGGTGAGGCCCCGGCCGAGAGCTCCTTGACCCAGGTGGTGCCCACGGCCATCGCGATGCCGATGCCGAGCCCGGACAGCAGCCTTCCCGCCGCAACGAACACCGGCCCGTACGGCCCCAGCGCGATCAGCGCGCTGCCCAGCACGGCCGCCGCTCCCCCGGCGAGCATCACCGGCTTCCGTCCGAGCATGTCGGACAGCGCCGACGCGATCAGCAGGCCGGGCACGAGTCCCGCCACGTAGGCGGCGAGCAGCGCGTCGACGCCGACCGCCGAGTAGCCGTGCTCCCGGTAGACCGCGAGCAGCGGGGTGAACTCGTTGCCGCCCCAGCCGACCATCGCCATCAGCGCGGCGACCACGACCCATTCCCCGCCGAATCCGGCGGTCTCCGGACGCGGCGCGGGCGCCGGGCCGGTGCGCAGCGCGCTCATGCCAGCCACTGCGCCGCGGCGCCGTGCGTGGCCATCAGGTGGGCGCGCAGCGCGACCTCGAATCCCGGGACGTCGTGGGCGCCGATGTGCCGGGCGAGGGTCTCGTGCTCGTCGGCGAGCGTGTGCATGCGGCCGGGATCCGGCATGATCGCCCAGACGTTCATCCGGCGCTGCCGGTCGGCGAGCGTGGCGTAGAAACGCTCGGCGAGCCCGTTCCCCGCGGCGGTCACGATCTCACGGTGCAGCCGCGCGTCGAGTTCGGCGAACCCGGCGACGTCCCGGCCGTCGGCCGTACGCCGCTGCTCGGCGACGAGCTCCGCCAGGAGCCGGAGCAGCGGTGCGGTGTCGTCCTGCCGTGCGGCCATCCGGCGCACCGCGGCGACCTCCAGCGCGGCGCGCGACTCCAGCACGTCGGCGGCCTCGGTGAGCGGCACCGGCGTCACCACCGCGCCCCGCTTGGGGATGAGTTCCAGCAGATCCTCGCTCTGCAACCGCACGAACGCCTCCCGCACGGGTGTACGGCTCACGTCCATCCGCACCGCGACGTCCCCCTCGGAGATCAGCCGGCCTGGCGGCATCCGCCCCGAGAGGATCAGCTCCTTGGTCTCGCGGTACACGCGCTCGGCTGCGGAATCGACGCTCATGTCGCCAAGCATACATCCTTGCATCCATGGTGAGACACAAGCAGACGGCAGCAGGGGATCATGGCTCGGCGGCGGTGCCCGAATCTCCCCGGCCGGGTCCTCCCGGTCGGTCGATCGGCCGGGTCACCAGGAGGCGAGGGCCTTCATCTCGCCGGGGGTCAGCGCTCGGCGGTAGACGGCGGCCTTGTCGAGCGCGCCCGGCCAGAATCCGCCTTCGAGACGGGCCCACAGATGCGCGCCCAGACGCAGGGGCTCGGCCGATCCCCAGGTGGCCGTGTGCCGGGCGGAATCCTGCAGTTCGCCGTCGACGTAGAGGCTGATCCGCCTGGTGGCGGGATCGTGCACGCCCGCGATGAAGTACCAGCGGCCCGGCTTGGGCGCGACGGCCGAGGCCGCGGTGTCCACCGGCGGCTCCATCCGGTCCGCGCGGGGCATGATGAACTGCCAGCCGTCGGCGCCCCAGGCGGCCTTGTACTGGAGAAGGAAGGCCGAGGTGTTCTCACCGGGGATGCTGGCGAGCGTGACGTCGCGCCGCTCGGTTCTCCCGAATCCGGAGAAACGGGCCCAGACGGCGACGGTGAAGGGCTTCGCGGGGTCCAGGGCGGGGATCCGCGCCGAGGCGACGCCGGAGAGGCCGTCCAAGGTGAGGACCCCGTCGTGTGCGGCGTCGTCCTTCAGCGTCGCGTTGCCCAGCAGCTCGGGCGCGGGGGCGTCGGTCGCGCTGAACTGCCACCAGGCCGCCGGGCCGGCGACGGGCGGCGGCGCGCTCGCCGCGGTGGTCGCCGGAGCGGTGGCGGGCGCCGCCGAGGGCACGGCGGGCGCCGAACCCGTGGCCGCCTCCGGTGACCGAGAGGTCTGCGGATCCGATGCGTCGGGGCGGAGCGCCACGGCGAGGGCGGCGACCGCGGCGAGGGTCACGGCGCCCGCGATGAGCGCCCGCCGCCCGCGCCCCGTGGGCTCGGGCGGCACCGCCCGGGGGCCGGGGATCGTGGTGGCGGCGGCCTGGTCTTCGGCCGCCCTCGCCATGGCCGCGGCGTCGGGCCAGCGGTCGGCGGGAGCCTTCGCCAGCGCGCGCTCGATCAGGGAGACCGCGGCCGTGGAGACGCCCGGGGGAAGCGGCGGCGGCTCTTCCGTGAGGTGCTTGGAGATGACGGCCATCGGCGTCGAGCCGTCGAAGGGAGGATGTCCGGTGAGGCATTCATAGGCGACGACGCCGAGGGCGTAGACGTCCGTGGCGGGCGTGATGGGACCGCCGTCGGCCTGCTCCGGCGCAAGATAGGACGGGGTGCCGACGAGCACGCCCGACTGGGTGAGCTTGGGGCCGCCCTGGGCCAGCGCGATCCCGAAGTCGACGAGGATGACGGTCCCGTCGGGGTTGAGCATGATGTTGGCGGGCTTCACGTCCCGGTGGACGATGCCTTCGGCGTGCACGGTGCTCAGGGCCCGGGCCATCGCGCCGACGAGGCCGAGGGTCTCCGGTTCGGTGAGCGGGCCGTCGGCGAGTCTCGTGGCGAGGGTCAGCCCGGCCACGTGGTCCATGACCATGAAGACCGTGCCGTCGCCCGAGGTCCCGAAATCGAGGATCCGGACCACGTCGGGGGATCGGACGGCGGCCAGGGTGCGGGCCTCGCGCAGGAAGCGGTCGGCGGCCCTTGGCGTCTCGACCTGCAACGTCTTCACCGCCACACGGCGGCCCAGGAGGGTGTCCAGGCCCAGCCAGACGGCCCCCATGCCGCCCCGTCCGAGCACGGAGTCCAGGCGGTACCGGTCGTTGAGAACCTGGCCGACGGCCACGCTTGCCTCCGCACCTTGGAAATCCCCGAAGGGCATGATCTCAGACGGAGGCCGCCGATCAGGTCAAGAGCGCGAAGGCTCCCCGTTTCGGCCGTCTGATGCCGCCTTGTGCCAGGCCGAGCGGCGGAGCAGGCGCAGCCCCGTTCAGCCCGACGATGACGGTGCGGCCCTCGTGCCCGAGGACACCGAGCGGAAGGGGGAGGTCACCGACATGGTCCCAGAGGACGGGGACGCCGATGGCGGTTCCGGCGATGGCGAGGTCGGCCGCGACGACGCGCCGGGCCCGCCGGGACAGGGCGATGACCGTCGGCAGCGTGGCCAGGTCGTCGCGGATGATGACGGCGTCGGCGTCGGCGTCGAGGGCGAGGGCGAGGTCGGCTCCGCGGCGGTGCCGGTGCCCCGCCCGCCGACGCGCGCCGACGCGACCGGCCGGTACCGCGCGGGAGTTCGGCCCCGCGATGCCGTCGACGCCCCGCCCGGCGAAGCGCTCTGATGGCGGAGGTCAGCGGCCGCGTAGGAGTCTGGACTTGCGGGGGGTGTAGGGCGGGCGGATGAGGGCGGCCAGGTCGGGGCCGCGGAGTTTGCGGAGGACGGCACGTTCGTGGCTGAAGGTGCGGACGGTGTGTTCGCCGTGGTAGGCGCCGGTGCCGCTGGGGCCCACGCCGCCGAAGGGGAGGGCGGGGACGCCGAGCTGGACCATGACGGCGCCGAAGGCGATGCCGCCGGAGGAGGTGCCGGTGAGGAGCGCTTCGCGGACTTCGGCGCGGTTCGTGAAGCCGTACAGGGCGAGGGGTTTCGGGCGGGCGTTGATGAACGCGACGGCCGCGCGGTGGTCGGGCACCGTGACGATCGGGAGGATCGGGCCGAAGATCTCCTCCCGCATGACGGGTGAGTCCGCTGGCACGTCGAGCAGGACGGTCGGGGCGACATAGCGCGCGGCGACGTCCGCGGTACCGCCGACGACGGCGCGGCCGGAGTCCAGCAGGTCGGCGAGCCGCTGGGCGTGCCGTTCGTTCACGATCCTGCCGAAATCCGGGGACTCGCGGGGATCACTCCCGTAATACTCCGCGACCGCCTCGCCGACCGCCGCCGCCAGAGCGGGCGCGAGCTCCGGGGTGGTCAGGACATAGTCGGGCGCGACGCAGGTCTGCCCGCAATTGGTGTACTTCCCCCACGCGATCGTCCGGGCCGCCCGTTCCAGGGGGTACGAGTCGTCCACCCAGACCGGCGATTTGCCGCCGAGTTCGAGGGTCACCGGGGTCAGGTGCCGGGCCGCGGCGGTCATCACGATCGCGCCGACGGTGCCGTTGCCGGTGTAGAAGATGTGGTCGAAGGGATGCTCCAGGAGCCGGGTCGTCTCCGCCACCCCGCCCTCGACGACCTGGACGGCCTCCGCGTCGAGGTACTTCGGGACGAGTTCGGCGATCAGCCGCGACGACTCCGGCGTCAGCTCGCTCGGTTTGAGGACGACGGCGTCGCCCGCCGCGAGCGCCCCGATCAGGGGCATGAGCAGCAGGTGGACGGGATAGTTCCACGGCCCGATGATGAGGACCGTGCCCAGCGGCTCGCGCCGGATCGACGCGCGGCTCGGCCCGAGGGCCCACGAGGTGCGCACACGCCGCTCCCCCGTCCATTTGCGCAGGTTCCGCAGGGTGTGCCGCGCCTCCATGTCGACGGCCTGGACCTCGGTGAAGTACGCCTCGACACCGCTCTTGCCGAGGTCGGCGTGCAGCGCCGCCTCGATCCGCGCCGACTCCTCCTTGAGCATCCGGAGCAGCCCCTCGAGCTGGGCGCGCCGCCACTCGAGCGGCCTGGTCCGCCCGTCGGAGAACGCCGCCTTGGCCGCCGCGACCTTCGCACCGGACGTCTCGACGGACGCCCGCGCCACTTCCACATCGGACATGTGATCTCCCCACCTCGGGCTCCCACCTCAGACCGCGTGGACCCGGACGTCAAGACCCAAAGGCCCGCCCGGCCGCCCGAACACGCGGATTCCGGCGGCCGGAGCCGAGCGTCAGAGGCCGCCGGTGCTGAGAAGGAGGTTCGGGGTGGGCGAGGTGTTGCCGCTGATCACGCCGGAGGTGGCGTGGGCGAGCAGCCAGGTGCGGATGGTCGAGTAGGAGGTGTCTCCGTACGTCGCCTTGTAGAGGGCCGCCACCCCTGCGGCCAGGGGGGCCGCGAAGGAGGTTCCGCTCGCCGCGGCGTGGCCGCCGCCGATCGTAGGCAGGTCGACGGCTACGCCGGGGGCATAGAGGTCCACGCAGGAGCCCCAGTTGGAGAAGGACGCCCTGGCGTCGGTCGCGTCGGAGGCCGCGACGGCGAAGGCGCCCGCGGCGTCGGCGGGCGGCGCCTGGCAGGCGTCGATGTTGTCGTTGCCGGCGGAAGCGGTGACGAAGACCCCGGAATCAGCGAGGCCGTTGGCGACCAGGCGCAGGTAGGAGCCCATCAGGTAGGCCATCGCGGGCGACCAGTTGGTGGAGATGTTGGCGACGGCGGGCTTCTGGTGGTGCGCGGCGACCCAGTCCAGCGCGCCGGTGTACTGGCCGAGGGTGAAGTCGTCGTTGCAGTCGCTGAAGCGGACGGAGAAGAGGTTCACGGCCTTGGCGACGCCGTATTGAGCGCCGCCCAGGGCGCCGGCGACCCTGGTGCCGTGGCCGTCGCAGTCCTGGCCGTTGTAGCCGTCGCCCACGTTGTCGTAGGCGACCGAGGCCCGTCCGCCGAAGTCGGGGTGGGCGGTGTCGATGCCCGTGTCGATCACGTAGGCGTTGACGCCCGCGCCGGTGGAGGCCGTGGTGAAAGAGCCGTCGAGCGGGAGCACGGCCTGGTCGATCCGGTCGAGCGCCCAGCCGGGATTCGGCTGCACGCCCGCCGAGGACGCGCCCGACATGCCCGACACGACCGCGTCCTCGACGATGTGCAGCACCCGTGCGTCGCGGCGCAGCCGGTCGAGTTGCCGGGCCGAGAGCGGCGCGGCGAACCCGTTGAGCGCGGCGCTCCATCGGGACGTCGTGCGGGTGACGCGGGCGCGCGCGAGGACCGAGTCCGGCGAGGCGCCGTCGGCGAGCGCGACGAGGTACTCGCCTGTGCGGGCGGCTTCGGCCGGTGCGTGCCGCACCTCGATCCTGGGCGCGGGTTCGGCGGACGCGGGGCCGGCGGTGGCGGCGATGAGCGCGAGCGCGAGCACGGGCAGTACAAAACGGGGCTTTCGCACCAGAATCCTCTCAGGGGTGGGCCGGAAACCGGCATGAGGACCAGCGCCGCGAGCGTCGCAGACGCCACGCGCGCCCGTCAAGTAGCCAAATACGTCTATTTGAAGACCGCAGATGCCGGAAGCTCCATCGCCGCGAGGCGCGCCGGATCACGGACCGACCCGCTCGCCCGCCGTTCACCCGGCCGACACGCCCGGCGTTGAGACTGCCACCATGGACCGCATGGACACAACGGACGACATGGACACGACCGGGTACGCGCGCTCCCTCCTGATGGCGGTCACCGTGCACCGGACCGCGGGGCTCGAGGTCCTGCGGTCCGCCGACGGCCGCGGCGAGGTGGCCGTGCCGGGCCCCGGGCCGCTGGCGAACGTCATCGACTCGATGCACTCCAGCGGCCTCATCACCCTGATCGACGCCGCGGGCCTCGCCGCGATCCTCTCGGTCGCGCGGACGCCCGCCGAGACCGAAGGGGTCCTCGCGCTGGGCCGCTCGGCCTCGCTGGAGTTCCTGGCCCCCGCCCGCGGCCGCCTCACCGCGGTCACCGAACTCGGCCCCGTCGAGCGCGCCGCGGTCCGCAGCGTCCTGTCCGGCACCGGACCGCGCACCCGGCTCACCACCTCCGCCGACATCACCGACGCCGAAGGCAAGGTCGTCTGCCGCGGTTCGTTCACCTGGTCGCTGCGCCGCAGCTGAGCGCGGCCGCTCAGCCGTCGAGCAGCATCCGGGCGGCGGTCGCGGCGCCGTCGGCACGGACCTCGGCGGCGACCTCCGCCGCCCGTTCCGCGGTCTCGGGGGCGAGGGCGATCTTGAGCGCGGCCGACAGGGACTCGAATGTCGGGACCGGGCCGTCGTGGTGCGCGCCGATGCCGAGGGCCGCGACGCGGGCGGCGAAGTGCGGCTGGTCGCCGAGCTGGGGGACCAGGACCTGGGGCGCGCCCGCGAACGCCGCCGTGGTCGTGGTGCCCGCGCCCCCGTGGTGGACCGCCGCGGCGACACGGCGGAACAGCGCCTGGTGGTTGGCCTCGCCGACGACGAAGCAGTCTTCGGCGCCGTCGACCGCGGCCAGATCGGCCCAGCCCCGGGCAAGGACCGCGCGACGGCCCTGCGCCCGAACCGCGGCGACGACCACCTGCGCGAGGCCCTGCGACGACCGCATCGCCGAACTCCCGAATCCCACATAGACCGGTGGATCCCCCGCGTCCAGGAACGCCTCGAGCCCCTCCGGAAGCCGACGTTCGTCCGGCACGATCCACGCGCCCGTCTGCACGACGGCACGGTCCGCGGACTCCGGCCAAGGGTCCAGGATCGGATCCGAGGCGAGCCACGGACGCCCGGTGAACCCGAGATCCCGGACGCTCTCCACCGGCGGCAGCCCGTGCGCCGCCCGATGGGTGTTCAGCCCCGCGCGGAAGAGCGCGTTCGCCGCCCTGTCGTCGAACTCCCACAGCGCCCGGTCGTCGGTGAGGTCTGCGGGCAGCGGATGCAGCGGCCGCTCCATCGGCCGGTGATGCGGCGACGGCAGGCTGATCGACTGGTAGCTCGCGTATACGTACCGGACACCCAGCAGTTCCGCGACGGAGGCCGCCCCCGCCACGGAAGGCAGGAGCCCCGTCCCCAGCACCACGTCGCACCCCTCGGCCTCCCCCGCGACGAGGTCCAGCTGCTCCGCGATCAGCGCCTCCCCCCGCCGCGGCACGTCCGCGGGCGACGGCGCGACGGTTCCCGTCATCAGCGCCCGGACCGAGAACCCGACCGGCGTGAACCGCACCCCGACCTCGGCCGACCGCGCCGCGAACTCCTCATCCGGCGGCGCGCAGACCCGCACCTCCGCCCCGGCCTTCCGCAGCACCGCGGCCAGCCCCACCAGCGGCTCCACTCCCCCGCGCGAGTCATAACCCGACAGCAGAACCCGCATGACAGGCCCCCATTCCTCGTTCGTCCTCCGCTCGGCCCCGCGATTCTGGCCCACCCCCGGGGCCTTGTGGCAAGCCCCCGTACCCGCTATACGTTGAGAGTGGAGAGGAGCGGACGCTCCCCCCGCCTCGCCGGGCCGTTCCCCCGCCCGCGCCCCTTCGGGAATCTCCGGTCCCTCACAACGAGCCGACGCGAACGCGCGCCGTCGAGAGCCGCTCGGGCCGTGCGCCCCCATCGGTTTCTTCCCGGGGCGGCGGCACCCGGTTCGAGCACCGCCCTGGGATAGCGGAAAGGTCACCCGATGTTTGCACGGGCGCGGCGCGGGGCCGACCGCGAGGTGCTCGCCGCGATGGAGCCGTTCAACGCGATCGTCGCCCTGCTCATCGGCCACGGGCAGCGGCGCGGTGTGTTCGGGCAACCACCTCGACCCCGGCATGCTGTCGCGGGTCCTGGAGAGCACGGCGAAGAGCCTTCCCTGGGACCTTGCACCGAACAGGGCGTCCGGGGGGTCTTCGTTCGGCTTCGCCTGCGGCCCGGGTCCGGTGGGCGCTCCCGTGCTCAGGGGGACGGGAAGGCGGCGGCGAGGGGGTGGCCCGCGTCGTCGGTCGGGAGGATCTGGCTGGTGAACTTGGAGACGAAGGCCTGGAAGGTGCCGTCGGGGTGGGCGGTGAGGACCGCGCCGTCCTGCCAGGTGCCGTTCTCGGACCACCACTGGCTGCCCCGGGGGTCGCCCTGGTTCTGGTGGATGTTGTGGACGCCGAGGCCCTCGTCGAAAGGCTCGCCGAAGACCAGGGTGCGGGCGCCGATCATGAGGACGGATTCCAGGGCCACGGACGCCTCCAGGTGGGAGCCGGTGCTCCACGGGTGCGCGAAGGCCGGGTGCCGGTGCAGGTCGACGGCCCCGCCGCTCAGCGAGCGGAGCACGCGGTGGAATCCGCCGGGGAGGCCCGCGACGCCGGGAAGCGCGTCGAACGGGATCGTCAGGGTCTTCCATTGCACGCCGGTCGTCGACTGGTGGCTGTCCACGTCCACGGCTCCGCGGTAGGTGCCCGCGGGCGCGGTCAGGGACAGCTTCACGTGGTACCAATGGCCCTGGTCGTCGGGCCGGTCGCGTTCGTGCGCGGTGAGCACGCCCGCCAGAACGCCGTAATCCGCGAATGCCACAACCCTCTCCTACCCCGCGCGCGGTCCGGTGACTCCACTTCCGAAGGTCAGCGGGTCTTCGCGGCGCGCAGAAAACGGACGACGTCGGCCCTCTCGGCGGCCAGGGCCTCCCCGGGCACGGTCACCGAGCCGAACAGGGCGAGTTCGATCTCGCCGGCCTTCGCGGACCAGGTCCCGACGGCCTGGCCGTCGGCGAGCACCGTCGCGCGGATCTGCCCGCCGCCCGGCCAGACCCGGTGCGCGTCCTCCGGGCGGACGGCGGCCTGGCGGGATCGGTAGCCGACGAGGTACCCGTCATAGGCGGGGAGCAGCCTTACGTCCGGCGAAGTCCCACCGGGGACGTCGAGTTCGGCGACGCGGTCGGCGGGCATGAGGCAGTCGTCGTCGAGGACCCGGCAGGGGAACGCCTCGCCGGAGGCCGCGAGGGCCTGCCAGGCCCGTCGGACGGGCGCGGCGGGCAGCCCCGACCAGGTGCCGAAGTCCCGGAGCGACGCCGGGGCGTGGCCGCGCAGGTAGCGCCGGGCCAGCTCCCCGACCGCGGCGTCCCCCTCGAACCAGCGGTCGCCGGGCGACGCCCCGGGCTCGGTCAGGAGGAACGCGGGCGCGCCGTCGCGATCCGGGCCGAAACGGATCCGGCCGCCGAGCGCGGCGCGCCGGATCAGATGGAACGGCGCCTGGCCGGAGGTGTCGACGCCCAGCCCGCCCAGCACCTCGGTCAGTTCGGCCCGAGTCGCCGTGCCCCGTGCGCCGAGGGTCCCCTCCATGGCGCGCTCGGCCCTCTCACAGAGCGGCTCGTCCAGGCCGAGTTCCCGGAGGCGACGGGCGCCCGCCTTGCGGAAGACGGGACCCAGCAGGGCGGTCAGCCATCGGTGGTCCGCCCCCGGCACGAGGTGCAGGGTACCGCGCATGAACCAGCCCCGGACGAGTTCGCGGCGCGCCACCGCCTCCTCGACGTCCGCCGCGGACAGGTCCTTGCCTCGCGCCCGCAGCCCCAGCGCCGCCGCTCCGGCGTCCTGCGCCTGGAGCGCGAAGACCCGCGCGACGATCCCGGCCGGGCCGTCCAGCCGAACGCCGCCGCCCACCGCCTGAGACCCCGCGCGGACGCGCCCCGCGTGCTCCCGGTCCAGCACTCGCATGATCCCCGCTTTCCCGACGCCCCACGGGCACCTGCCGTCCCGCCGCACCACCCTCGCACGGCGGAGGCCCTCTGCGGATGCGAGCGGCTCTCCCGGTTCCGGCCGCCATCCGCGCGGTGAGGAGGTGGATCCGAGGTGGATACGGCACGGACATCGGGGGGAAACAGGGCGGGGTTATTTCTGTCGCTTGACAGAAATGACGAGACGGGAGCCGCCGCCATGACCGCAACAGCGCCACCGCCGCCCGCCCCGGCCGGCGGGAAGGACGACGCCGCAGCCCTCGCAGGGTTCGGATACCGCCAGGAACTGCACCGCAGCATGGGGCGCTATGCCTCGTTCGCGGCGGGTTTCTCCTTCATCTCCGTCCTCACGACGGTCTTCCAGTTCTTCGCCTTCGGATACGCCTTCGGCGGCGGCGCGTTCTTCTGGACGTGGCCCGCCGTCCTCATCGGCCAGCTGCTCGTGGCCGCGTGCTTCGCCGAACTCGCCGCGCGCTACCCGCTCTCCGGAGCCATCTACCAGTGGTCGACCCGGCTGAGCAGCGAGGTCTTCGGCTGGTTCGCCGGCTGGATCATGGTGATCGGCCAGATGGTCGTGGTCGCCGCCGCCGCGCTCGCCCTCCAGGTGGTGCTGCCCGCGATCTGGAGCGGCTTCCAGCTCGTCGGCGGGGACCCCGCGCCGACGACCGCGACCGGGGCCGCGAACGCCGCGATCCTCGCCGTCGTCCTGCTCGTGCTCACCACGATCGTGAACGTGCTGGACAACCGGGTCCTGTCGACGGTCAACCGGATCGGCGTCACCGCGGAGATCATCGGCGCGGTGCTCATCATCGTCCTGCTGCTCACCCACTCCGAGCGGGGCGGGGGCGTCACCCTGCACACCGGCGGCGAGGGCGGCGCGCTCGGCGCGCTGCTGGTCGGCTCGTTCGCCGCGGCCTACGTGCTGATCGGCTTCGACAGCGCGGGCGAGATGAGCGAGGAGACCCGCAACCCGCGCCGGACCGCGCCGCGCACGATCCTCATCGCGCTGATCGCGGCGGGCGTCCTCGCGACCCTGATGGTGTTCGGCGGCCTGCTCGCCGCGCCCAGCCTGGACGACGGGCGCCTGGCCACCGAGGGCCTGTCCTACGTGCTGACCAGCAGCCTCGGCTCGGGCGTCGGCAAGGCGCTGCTCGTCGACGTGGCCGTGGCCGTCACCGTCGCGACCCTGGCGATCCAGACCTCGGCGACCCGGATGCTGTTCTCCATGGCCCGCGACGGCGTCCTCCCGGCCTCCGGCCCGCTGGCCAGGGTCTCCCCGCGGACCGGCATGCCCGCCGCGCCCGCGATCGTCGTCGGCGTGGTCGCGGCGGGGCTCTGCCTGCTCAACCTCGCCTCACCCGAGGCGTTCCTGGCCATCGGAACCACCTGTATCGCCATGCTGTACCTGGCGTACGCGATGGTCACCGGGCCGATGCTGGTGCGCAGGCTGCGCGGCGCGTGGGGCACCGAGACCGGGACCGACGAGACGGGCCGGCCACTGTTCTCCCTCGGCCGGTGGGGGCTCCCCATCAACGTCCTCGCCCTGGTCTACGGGCTGTTCATGACCGTCAACCTGGCGTGGCCGCGGGCCGCCGTGTACGACCCGGCGGGCGGGCACTGGTACTTCCAGTGGTTCACCGTGCTCTTCGTCGGCGCGACCGTCGTGATCGGGGCCGTGTACCGGACGCTGCGCCGCCGCGCCGTCGTCCCGGCCGCGGCCGTCGCCGACTAGGACCAGGCAGGGACCCGGAACCCCGTGCGGGCGTTCCGGGTCCTTCGCCGTTCCGGGTCCTCAGCCCTGGGCGAGCTTCGCCGCCCGGGCGCGGACCTCGGCGAGGTCCTCCTCGCGCGCCCCGGCCACCCTGAGGGCGGCATCGGCCGTGGCGGCGGCGAAGGCCTCGACGGGGCGGTCGGGGTCCGAGCGGTGGATGAGGATGACGCCCTCGATCAGCCCGAAGACGAGGTCGGTGCGGACCGCGACCTCGCCCGCGTCGAGCGCCGTGCAGCAGGCGGCGTCGGCGAGCAGCCGCCCGTACGCCTCCTTGAGCTCCCGGCGCATCCGGGCGAACCCGGCGAACCGCTCGGTGCGCACCTCGGGCAGCAGGTAGAGCGCGCCCAGGTTGTGCGGGCCGCCGCAGAGCAGCACCACATCGGAGCGGCACAGCTGCCACAGCCGGGCCTCGGCGGACCCTTCGGCGGCGAGCAGACCGCGGGCGAGGTCGAGCGACGGCCTGACCGTGCCCTCCAGCAGCACCGCGAGCAGATCCTCCTTGCCGCCGAAGTAGTGGTACATCGACGCCTGGCGCATCCCGGAGCGCTCGGCGACGGCCCGCGTGGACGTCGCGGCGTACCCCTGCACGGTGAACAGCTCGGCGGCGGCGGCCAGCAGTTCCTCCCGCGCGGACAGCCCGCTGTCGGGACGCCGCTCCGCGCGGGGCCTGCCCACCCGTCTGCCCGTGGTGCTCATGGCCCGATCGTGCCACATCGCCGCAGGGCGGGAGCCGGACGGCGATGCCGGTGAGGATCCAGCAATATCACCGTAACGAGGGAGCAATCGCCCGGAAGCTCCGCCCACCTAGTTTCTGTCGTGCGACAGAAATTGGCTTTGAGGAGGTCGAGCGATGGAGACGGCGACGACGTTCGGCGCACGGGACCACGCCCGTGCGCAGGAAGGGGCGCAGGCCGAGGCCATGCCGGTGGTCCCCGCCACCGCATGGCCCGACCCGCCCCGGGAGGCCGGTCCCCTGGTCTGGGCGGAGACCGTGGCGGGCGGCAACTACACGCACAGGGCCCTCGCCAGGGGCACCGAGCTGCGGCTCACCGACCTGCGCGGCGACGCCTGCGCGCATCTGCTCCTGTTCGTCGCCGACCGGCCGTGGGAGCGGCTGAACGTCGCCGACACCGTCAAGGTGCAGTGGAACGCCTACCTCGGCGAAGGCAAGCTGCTGCTCTCCGACCAGGGCCGGGTGCTCGCCTCCGTCGTGGCCGACTCCTCGGGCCGCCATGACGCGCTGTGCGGCACCTCCACGCTCGTCCGCAACACGGCGAGGTACGGCGACGGGACTCCGCAGTCCGCGAGCCCGGCCGGCCGCGAGCTGTTCAAGCTCGCCGCGCTCAAGAACGGGCTCGAGCCGCGCGACCTGCCACCGTCCCTGTCGTTCTTCCAGGGCGTGCGGGTCGGCGAGGACGGCGCGTTGGAGTTCACCGGATCCGCGGGCGCGGGGGCGTCGCTCACGCTGCGCGCCGAGCAGGATCTGACCGTCCTCATCGCCAACGTCCCGCACCCGGCCGATCCTCGCCCGGAGTACACCAGCACGCCGCTCGAAGTGCTCGCCTGGAAGGGCCGCGCCACCGCGCCCGGCGACCCGCTCTGGGAGGCGAGTCCCGAAGGCCGCCGCGCCTTCCTCAACACCGCGGACTTCCACACCGCCCGGGGGCTCGCATGACCGTTCCGACCGAGACCACCTCGACAGTTCCGGCCCGCGCCGCCTGGTCCGCGATCGTCCCGGCCGGGAACCTGCTCACCATCACCGACCTGCACGGCAACCAGGCCGTCGACTTCCTCGTCTACGACGCCCGGGACACCACCGTCCGGTACAGCGCGCCCGACACGATCCACGGCCAGGGCGGCATCTTCCTGACGACGGGTTCGGTGCTCCTGTCCAACGAGCACACGCCGCTGATGACGGTCGTCGCGGACACCTGCGGGCGGCACGACACCGTCGGCGGGGCCTGCTCCAAGGAGTCCAACACCCTCCGGTACGGGCACCACACCTGGTCGCAGCACGCCTGCGTCGACAACTTCCTCGCCGAGGGCGCCAAGTACGGGCTCGGCAAGCGCGACCTCGTGTCGAACATCAACTGGTACATGAACGTGCCCGTCGAGGCCGACGGGACGCTCGGGATCGTGGACGGCATCTCCTCCCCCGGGCTCCAGGTCGTCCTGCGCGCGGAGACCGACGTGCTCGTCCTGGTCTCCAACTGCCCGCAGATCAACAACCCGTGCAACGGCTTCGACCCGACTCCCGTCGAGATGACGATCACCGACGGGGCCACGGCATGAGCTTCGACACCCTGCTCGTCGCCAACCGGGGCGAGATCGCCGCCCGGATCATCCGCACCGCACGGCGTCTGGGAATCCGCACGGTCGCGGTGTTCTCCGACCCGGACCGGGACGCCGAGCACGTCAGGCTGGCGGACGAGGCGGTGCGGCTGGGGCCGGCGCCCGCCAAGGAGTCGTACCTGGACGTGGAGCTGGTGCTCAAGGCGGCGGCCGAGACCGGCGCCGGGGCGATCCACCCGGGATACGGATTCCTGTCGGAGGACGCGGAGTTCGCCCGGCGCTGTGCCGAGGCCGGGATCGTGTTCGTCGGGCCCACCCCGGACCAGCTCGAGCTGTTCGGGGCCAAGCACACCGCGCGGGCCGCGGCCGAGGCCGCGGGGGTGCCGCTCGCGCCCGGGACGGGGCTTCTGGCCGATCTGCCGGAGGCGCTGGAGGCCGCCGGGCGGATCGGATATCCCGTGATGCTCAAGGCGACCGGGGGCGGCGGCGGGATCGGGATGAGCGCCTGCCGCGGCGCGGCGGAGCTGGCCGACGCGTGGGAGCGGGTGCAGCGGGTCGCCGCGGCGTCGTTCTCCTCGGCCGGCGTCTTCCTCGAACGGCTCGTGGAGCAGGCCCGGCACGTCGAGGTGCAGGTGTTCGGCGACGGGGCGGGGCGGGTCGTCACGTTCGGGGACCGGGACTGCTCGCTTCAGCGGCGGAACCAGAAGGTCGTGGAGGAGGCGCCCGCACCGGGGCTGCCCGCGCACGTGCGGGCGGAGCTCGCGGAGGCGGCGCGGAGCCTTTGCGCGTCGGTCGGGTACCGGTCCGCCGGAACCGTCGAGTTCGTCTACGACGCGGCGCGGGAAGAGGCCTACTTCCTCGAGGTCAACACCCGGCTCCAGGTCGAGCACCCGGTGACCGAGGAGATCTACGGGGTCGACCTCGTGGAGTGGATGCTGCGGCTCGCGCAGGGCGACACCGGGGTCGTCCGGGAGCCGGGGGCTGCGCGGGGGCATGCCGTTGAGGCCCGCGTATACGCCGAGGACCCTTCGCGCGACCACCGGCCCAGTGCGGGCCGGCTGACGCGCGTGGCGTTCCCCGTCGGCGTCCGCGTCGACTCCTGGGTGCGGACGGGGACCGAGGTGACGACCTCCTACGATCCGATGCTCGCCAAGGTCATCGCGCACGGCGCGTCCCGGGAGGAGGCCCTCGCCGGGCTCGACGCGGCGCTCGCGGCGAGCCGGGTCGACGGCATCGAGACCAACCTCGGGCTCGTGCGCGCCGCGCTCGCCCACCCGGACGTCAAGGCCGCCTCCCACTCGACGGCGACGCTGGCCGAGGTCGCCGATCCGACCCCGCGCGTCGAGGTCGTCTCCGGCGGGACCCTCACGACCGTGCAGGACTGGCCGGGACGGACCGGGTACTGGCAGGTCGGCGTGCCGCCCTGCGGTCCGATGGACGATCTGTCGTTCCGGCTCGGCAACCGCGCGCTGGGCAACCCTGAGGGGGTGCCCGGCCTGGAGTGCACCCTTCAGGGGCCGTCCTTGCGCTTCACCCAAGCGACGACCGTGTGCGTGACGGGGGCTCCCGCGCCCGTCAGCGTCGACGGGTCGCCGGTGCCGCAGTGGGCGCCGGTCACCGTTCCGGCGGGAGCGACGCTCCGGATCGACGCGCCCGAAGAGCACGGACTGCGGACGTACGTCCTGTTCGCGGGCGGCGGGCTGGACGTGCCCGAGTTCCTGGGCAGCGCCTCGACCTTCACGCTCGGCCGGTTCGGTGGGCACGGCGGGCGGGCGCTGAGGACCGGCGACGTGCTGCGCGGCGGGACCGCCGACGACGCCGGGGCCTGCGTACCGGAAGCCGACCGGCCCGTCTTCGGGCGGGAGTGGGAGCTCGGCGCGGTCGAGGGGCCGCACGCCGCGCCCGAGTTCTTCACCGAGGACGACATCCGCGACTTCTACGCCGCGGACTGGAAGGTCCACTTCAACTCCGCGCGGACCGGGGTCCGGCTCGTCGGGCCCAAGCCCCGGTGGGCGCGCAAGGACGGCGGCGAGGCGGGGCTGCACCCGTCGAACATCCACGACACGCCTTACTCGGTCGGCGCCGTGGACTACACGGGCGACATGCCCGTGCTGCTCGGACCGGACGGGCCATCACTCGGCGGGTTCGTGTGCCCGGCGACGATCGCGTCGGGGCAGCGCTGGAAACTCGGGCAGCTCCGGCCCGGGGACACGCTGCGGTTCGTGCCGCTCACGGCGGCCGCCGCCGGCGCGCTGCGCCGGACGCCCCAGGCCCGGCCCGTCGCCGACCGGGCGGCGATCGCCGACGGCGGGGTGCTGGACCGTCGCGGCGACGTCACCTACCGGCGCAGCGGCGACGACAACCTCCTCGTGGAGTTCGGGGAGATGGAACTCGACCTCGCGCTGCGGATGCGGGTGCACGCGCTCCAAGAGGCGGTCGTCGCGGCGGGGATCGACGGCGTGCTCGACCTGACGCCCGGGATCCGCTCCCTCCAGATCAAGTTCGATCCGGACGCCGTCGCACCGGAGGCGCTGCTCGATCTGGCGCGGGAGATCGAGGCGGGGCTGCCGCCGAGCGATCAGCTCGTGGTGCCGTCGCGGACGGTCCACCTGCCATTGTCGTGGGACGACCCGGCGACGCGCGAGGCCATCGCGCGGTACATGGCCGGGGTGCGGGACGACGCGCCGTGGTGCCCGTGGAACATCGAGTTCATCCGGCGCGTCAACGGGCTGGAGTCCGTCGACGACGTGTTCCGGACGGTCTTCGACGCCGAATACCTCGTGCTCGGGCTCGGGGACGTCTACCTGGGCGCGCCCGTCGCGACCCCCCTGGACCCGCGGCACCGGCTCGTCACCACCAAGTACAACCCGGCACGCACCTGGACGGCGGAGAACTCCGTAGGCATCGGCGGCGCCTACCTGTGCGTTTACGGGATGGAAGGACCCGGTGGATACCAGTTCGTCGGGCGGACCACGCAGGTGTGGTCGAGCTGGCAGCCGGAGGGCGACCCCTGGCTGCTGCGGTTCTTCGACCGGATCAAATGGTACGAGGTCGGGCCCGAGGAGCTGCTGGAACTGCGCGCCGACATGGCGGCGGGCCGGTTCACCCCGCACATCGAGGAAGGCGTCTTCGCGCTCGCCGACCACGAGCGGTTCCTCGCCGGCAACGCCGGGTCCATCGCGGAGTTCCGGGCGCGGCAGGCCGCCGCGTTCGGCGCCGAGCGCGACGCGTGGGAGGCCGCGGGCGAGTTCGCCCGTGCCGAGGCCGCCTCCGCGCCGCCCCCGCCTCCCGCCGAGATCACCGTCCCCGAGGGCGGGCACCTGGTCGAGGCCGAGTTCGCCGCGTCGGTCTGGCAGGTCGCGGTCTCGCCCGGCGCCACCGTCAAGGCGGGCGACCCGCTCCTCGTGCTTGAGGCCATGAAGATGGAGGCCCCCGTCCACTCCCCCTGCGACGGCGTCGTCACCGAGGTCCTCGCCGCCCCCGGCGGCCAGGTCGAGGCGGGCACCCCCCTGATCGTCCTCGGCCCGCCCGTCTGAGCACCCCGCCCGCGATGGCGGCACATCCCAGCCGGGCGGGCCGCCCGCCCCGTCAGCGGGCGGCCCGCCCGGCCCGCACCACCGAAAGGGTCCATCGATGACCGAACGCATCCTCGCGCGCGTCCGCGCCGCCTACGACCGCATCGCCAAGGTCGACCGCCCGGAGATCTGGATAGACCTGCGCCCGCAGGCCGACGTGGAGGCCGAGGCGCTGGCGCTCGACCCCTCGCTCCCGCTGGCCGGGCGGCTCCTGGCGGTCAAGGGGAACATCGACGTGGGCGGGCTCCCGACCACGGCGGGCTGCCCGTCGTACGCCTACCTCCCCGACCGTGACGCCCCGGTCGTCGCCCGCCTCCGCGCGGCCGGCGCGCTCGTCATCGGCACCACGAACCTCGACCAGTTCGCGACGGGCCTCGTCGGCACCCGCTCGCCTTACGGCGCGGTCCGGAACTCCGTCGACCCGTCGCGCATCAGCGGCGGTTCCAGCTCCGGATCCGCGGTCGCCGTCGCGCTCGGCATCGCCGACCTCGCCCTCGGCACCGACACCGCGGGGTCCGGCCGCGTCCCGGCCGCCTTCAACGGCATCGTCGGGCTCAAGCCGACGCGCGGACTCGTCCCCACCGAAGGGGTCGTCCCGGCCTGCGCGAGCCTCGACTGCGTGACCGTCTTCGCCCGCACCCTCCCCGAGGCCGAACAGGCCCTCACCCACATGGTCGTCTCCGCGGGCGCGGCACCGGTCCGTGCCCCTGGCCCGTGGCGCGTCGCCGTCCCCGACCTCGCCCAGCTCGGCGAACTCGACGCCGGATGGACCGACGCCTTCCAGCGCGCGGCGGCCCGGCTGGAGGAATCCGGAGCGATCCTCCAGCCCATCGACCTCGTCCCCTTCACCGAGGCCGCCGCGATGCTCTACGAGGGCGCCTTCGTCGCCGAGCGCTACACCGCCGTCGGTGCCTTCATCGACGCCCAGGCCGAGAAGGGCGGCGACGGCCTGGATCCGACCGTCACCGGCATCGTCCAGCGCTCCCGCGACGTCCCGGCCCACCGCCTCTACAGCGACCGGGAACGCCTGGCGACCCTGCGCTCGCGCGCCATGGCGGCCCTCGCCGACGCCGACGCCCTGCTCCTCCCCACCGCGCCCGGCCACCCCACCCTCGCCGACGTCGCCGCCGACCCGCTCGGCGCCAACGCCCGCCTGGGCAGGTTCACCAACTCCACGAACCTCTTCGGCCTGGCCGCGGTGGCGGTCCCGGCGGGCGACGTCTCGGGCCTTCCCTTCGGCGTCATGCTGATCGGCCCCGCCCACACCGACGACCGGCTGGCCCGCGTCGCCGCCCTTCTCACCCCCTCCGCCCGGATCGCCGTAGTCGGCGCCCACCTGACCGGCCAGCCCTTGAACGGCCAGCTCCTCGCCCTGGGCGCCCGCTTCTCCCGGTCCGTCAGAACCGCCCCCGCCTACCGCCTCTACGCCCTGGCGACCGAGCCGCCCAAGCCCGGCCTGGTCCGGGTCCCCGAAGACGGCTCCGCCATCGAAGCCGAAGTGTGGGCCCTGCCTCCGGAGGGCCTGGGCGCCTTCCTGGCCGCCCTCCCCCGTCCCATGGCCCTCGGCAGCGTGGAACTCGCCGACGGCACGTCGGTCCCGGGCTTCCTCTGCGAGCCCTCCGCGCTCACCGACGCCGCCGACATCACCTCGTTCGGCGGCTGGCGCCCCTACCTGGCCTCACTGGTGTGACCCCGCCCGACCGGCCTGTCCGCGGGCCGGTCGGGACATCAAGATCCCCCCAAGAGGAATCTTTCTGGCATTCCCGGCAATAGGAAGAGGTAGCCACCGCCTGCCCCCGGAGCCGCCCCCGTGACCCGAGAACTCCCCGACGAGAAGGTCAACGAGACCCCGGCGGAACGCGCCGACCGCAATTTCGTGGAATTCCTCCAGGGCATCCGCGTCGCCGTCACCGGCGTCCAGGTCCTCTTCGCCTTCCTGCTGACCGTCCCCTTCTCCGCCGGCTTCAAGGACGTCTCCACAGGCGAACGCACCCTTTTCTACCTCGCCCTCGTCTCCGCCGCCCTGGCCTCCCTCTTCTTCATCGCCCCCGTGGCCCAGCACCGCATCCTCTTCCGCCAGGGCCTCAAAGAGGACCTGGTCCGCCGCGCCAACCTCTACGGCCTCATCGGCACCGCCGCCCTGGCCCTCTCCATGACCTCCGCCACCTGGCTCGTCACCGCCCACCTCTTCGAAGGCCCGCTCCCCTCCCTGACGGCTGCGGGCATCGTCCTCCTCGCCGGCTGGCTCTGGTTCGTCGAACCCGCCCTCCACCGCACCAACAACAACTGAGAAGACCGGCCCGCGACCTTCACCTTCGACGCCCCGGCGGGCGAAGCCGCAGCCGACGACCCCGAAACCGCCGACGAGCGAGTCCGGGACCAGGCCGAAGCCGCCCGGGGCGGGTCAGGCCGTGCTCCCGCCACCTCTTCGAGACCGCCAAAACGAACCCCTTGCCCCGCACGACCCGATCCTAGGAACCCCCCGCCGACATTCCGTGCCCTCCGCGGGCCGCTCGCCAGGGCGGGCGGCCCGCTCCACTCGAACTCAGTTCGGAGACGGGGCCGCTCCGGCGTCCATGGCCCGCAGCAGCGGTGTGCCGAAGGAGCGATCGCGGTCCGCGGCCTGCTCCGGCGGTCCGGCGGGCGCGGGACCCCCGTCGAGGACCTCGACGGCCGACGGCGTCCCCGCGCCCCAGGAATCCGGCCCCTCTGACGGGCGCCCGGCATCGGTGATGGTGATGTTCACGTGCATGGGGTTCTCCTAGTTCAGGACGGCGTACCGCGCCTCGAAGTCCGTCGGCGCGGACCCTAGGTTCTTGACGGTGAACCAGTAGGTCACCGACGTCGCCGACGCGCGCTCCACGTCGACCTCCCACTCGATCTGCGGGCCACCGGGCTGCGGGGTGGTCGGCATGAAGTTCCAGGTGACGTGCCAATCCTGGGGCCAGCTGTGGGTGAACCACTGGCCGGTCTGCCCGGGGCCGAGGGCCCCGGTGAACTGCGTGCCCACGCGCATGCTCTTCTCCCTTCACCAGCCGAGGACGTCGAAACGCGCCTCGAAGTCCACCGGCGCTCCGGTCTTGTTGGTCACGTCGATCCAGTAGGCCGCGAACCTGTCACTCGACCGCTCGGTCCTGACCCGCCACGTCAGCTGCGGCGCGCCCGGCTGCGGGCTCGTCGGCACGACCGTCCACACGACGTGCCAGTGCGCGGGCCAGCTGTGCGTGAACCAGCGGGCGGTCTGTCCGGCCGCGAGGGTGCCGTGGAACTGCACCCCGCCCCACTGCTGGGTCCGCAACGCCATCGGGATGAGGGCGCGCAGGTCCGGACGGTTGCCGATGCGCTGGGAGGCGGGCCGTCCTGGCGCGTCCTGCTGCGGCGCGCCCGTCGCGCGCAGTATCTCCCTGGCGCGCGCGGGGGACAGCGGAACCCGCCCCGCGGCCTTGAGGACACCCTGCACGCACGCCAGCGACCCGGTGACCATCGGCGACGCGCTCGACGTCCCACTGAAGCGGTCGGTGTACCAGAAGTCCGGGTTCATACCGCCCTGAAGATCCCCGTACCCGGTGGTGGTCACCTCCCGGCCCCACCCTTGGGCGTCCAGGCAGGCCCCGTGGTTGGAGAAGTCGAGCCGGGACCGGTCGGGTCCCCAGTCGCGGCCGTGGGTTCCGGGCGGCGGCGCGCCCGCGCCGACGAGCACCGCACCCGCGTCCAGCCCGTCACGCCGGAACGGATTCCGCCACCATGCGGGGAACCCCGCCGCCGGGGCGTCGTAGACCGTGTCGTCGAGGTTCTCGGCGCCGTTGCCGGCCGCCTCCACAACGATCACGCCCTTGTTCACGGCGTACCGGATCGCCAGATAGTCGTCGGGCCACCACTCGACCGCGATGAAGCCCTGCTGGCCTGAGCCCGTCGCGCGCGGCCCCGGCCGATGGATCTCCAGCAGCAGGATGTCCCCCGGAGACAGCCGGTCCGCCGCGGACTTGATCGCCGTCGCGGTCGGCTCGGAGAACGAGGACGCGCTGATCACCGCGTCCGGGGAGATTCCCGTGATCCCCATCGTGTTGGCGTCGCCGCTGATCTCGCCGAGGACCGCCGTGCCGTGGTTGCTGTCGCTGCTGTTCGTCCCGGCGATCACCCCGCCCTGGTTCTGCACCAGGTCCTCATGGCTGAAGCGCCAGCCCCACTCGCAGTCGATGATCCGCACCCCGGTGCCCCTGCCGCCCGGCCGCGTCCACGCGAAAGCCGCGTCCACTCCGGCCGGCGCCGCACCGAGGTAGCCCTGGTGCGACGTGAAGTCGGGTGTCACCGCGGGGGCCTCGCCGACGACCGGGAGCATCTCGTTGATCGCCTCGGTCGTCCGCTCGTCCTCCATGACGCGGGCCAGTTCGCTCCGCGGTTTGACGTAGGCGGCCTCTACGACCTCCAGCCGCATCAGCCGGTCGGCCAGTTCCGCGAAGCGGGACTCCGGCGCGTCCACGTGGTAGCAGCGCGCCATCCGGTCGAGGTTCTCGGTGGCGACGTCCACCTCACCGTTCGGGCTCGCCTCGGCCGACCGGCCACGCAGGCGTTCGGCGTCGGCCCCGAAGAGCGGGGTCATCACGACGTCCGGCGACGACGCCAGCTCGTGCAGGCCCTGGACGTTCTCCCCTCTCGGGGAGAACGCCTCCCGCGGGGTTATCCGCACATCCGAATCGGCTTTCGTCACACAGATCAGTTCGGCGCTTCCATAAGTCGTCCGTTCCGCGTGGCCTTCGTTTCCCTGCCCGGCCATTGACCTTTCCGCCATCGTGGCCCCCCGCTCGCTGTCACGGCGCGCTCGCCTGCGGTTTCACATATGCCGATGCCACATCTGCCTGGTCGAGCAGCCTTTCCACGACGGCGTCCGCGTCGGCCCTCTCGCTGAGGACGGCGTGGTACCACGTCGCCATCTCGGGGTCGGCCACGCCCGGGTACAGCGGCTCCAGCGCGACACCCAGGTTCTCGACCAGCCCTCGGACCGCTGATCCGGCCCTCATCCGGACGATGATCTCCGGAGGTCTCACGGGGTGTCCGGCATGCTCGCTCACCTCCATTCGGAAACCATGCCGAATGGTTGATACCCGAACGAGGGCACCCGCATATGAGAGGATCACAAAAATGCACGACGCCGCGCGGGCCGTCCCCCTGTCGATCAGGGGAGGGCCCGCGCGCGGACCGGTCAGACCGGGTCGGTGAGGGCGGGGGCGGCCACGGGGTCGAGGGCGGTGACCTTGACGCCGGTGGGCGTGGCGATCAGGAGGTGGCGGTCCGGGACGGTGACCCAGTGGGGCTCGTAGTCGTGGGGTTCGCTGGCCACGATGACGCCCTCGGGAGCCTCGCGGTAGCAGAGGGTCTCGCCCCAGGTGGTGGCGACGACCACGGAGCCGTCGGTCGCCAGGAGGTTGAGGCAGGCGTTGGAGTCGTTCGCGGCGATGTCGCGGACCAGGTCGGGGACCGCCGCCACCAGGGCCGTGCCCGCGTCCAGGCGCTGCCAGAGGAGCTGGGCCAGGAAGGCGGCGTCGCAGGTGGATTCCGGGACGTAGGACGGGTCGTGGAGGTGGGTGGCGAGGGCGACGTTCAGGTGGCCGTTCAAGGAGAGGAGCGCCTTGCCGTTGGTGAAGGGCGCGGTGGCGGCCTCCTCGATCGGCATGCCGGGGCTCGCGCCGCGCGCCGCGCCCACGACGCAGGTGCCGCGGACCTCGGCGGCGAAGGCCGGGAAGTCCGGGTCCGCCTCGAACGGGCCGGTGCGCCGGTAGGTGACGGCATGGCCGTCGGCGGCGAACCAGCCGATGCCGAAGCCGTCGCGGTTGATCAGGTCGATGTGCTGCCAGCGGGGCCTATCGGCCTGCCGGGGCAGCCCGTAGGCCGGCTTGAGGACGAGGTCCTCGACCGTGCGTTCGACTCCCAGCCAGACGAAATGACGGCACAATGCGGCCTCCCCCGAGACGTTGACGACTGCTTCCACACGCAGGATAGACCGCTAAATCCCATGCTTCTGTAGCCACAGCTCGAGCAGCGCGAGCTGCCACAACGCGTTCGCCCCGAGCGTGGTGCGGTGCTCGGTCGGCGCGGCCAGAAGCCGGGTGACATAGTCCTCATCGAACAGGCCGCGCGCCTTGGCGGCCGGGTCGGTCAGCGCCTCCCTGGCGAGATCCAGATAGGGACCGGAAAGGTGGCGGATCGCCGGGACGGGGAAGGAGCCCTTGGTCCGGTCGATCACCGCGTCCGGGACGACGCCCCGGGCCGCCCGCTTCACCACGCCCTTGCCGCCTTGGGCGAGTTTGAGAGCGGGCGGGCAGGCTCCGGCCAGTTCGACGACCTCGTGATCGAGGAACGGCGTGCGGGCCTCGAGCCCGAAGGCCATGGTCATGTTGTCGACGCGCTTCACGGGGTCTTCGACCAGCATGACCGTGCTGTCCAGCCGCAGGGCCGCGTCGACGGCCTCGGTGGCGCCCGGCTCGGCGAAACGGGCCCGCACGAAGGCGGTGCTGTGATCCTCGCCCAGGTACCGGGGGCTCAGCTGGCCGGCGAGATCGGCGTGCGGCCGGTCGAAGAAGACCTTGGCGTAGTCCTCGGCGGCCCGCCCTCGCGGGGTTCCGGCGAGCGGCGGATACCAGTCGTATCCGGCGAAGATCTCGTCCGCGCCCTGCCCGGACTGGACGACCTTGACGTGCTTCGACACCTCCTGCGACAGCAGGTAGAAGGCCACGCAGTCGTGGCTGACCATGGGCTCGCTCATCGCCCCGACGGCACCGTGCAGGGCGCCGAGCAGGCGGTCGTCGCCGATGTGGATCCGGTGGTGGTCGGTGCCGAACTCGCGGGCCACGAGATCGGAGTACTCGAACTCGTCGCCCGATTCCCCTCCCGCGGCCTGGAAGCCGATGCTGAAGGTGGCGAGCCCGTGCTGGCCCGCCTCGGCGAGCAGCGCGACGATCAGACTGGAGTCGATCCCACCGGAGAGGAGCACCCCGACGGGCACGTCGGCGACCATCCGGCGCGCCACGGCGGTCCGCAGGGACTCCAGGACGGCCCCGGGCCATTCCTCCTCGGGGAGGTCCACATGCCGGGTGAAGGAGGGCCGCCAGTAGACGTGGTCCTCGAACGAGCCGTCCGGCTGGACCGTCCGGACCGTCGCGGCGGGCAGCTTCTCGACCCCGGCCAGGATCGTCCGGGGCGCGGGGACGACCGAGTGGAACGTCATGTAGTGGTGCAGAGCCACAAGATCGAGGGAGGTGTCCACTCCCCCGCCCGCCAGCAGCGCCGGAAGGGTGGAGGCGAACCTCAGGCGGTCCGGCGACCGAGTGAGGTAAAGGGGTTTGATCCCGAGCCTGTCGCGGCCGAGGATCACCACGCCCGTGTCGCGCTCGCGCAGGGCGAAGGCGAACATGCCCTTCAGATGGGAGACGAAGTCGCGCCCCCACCGGTGGTAGCCCTTGAGCAGGACCTCGGTATCGGAGGTGGAGAAGAACCGGTAGCCGTCGGCCTGGAGCTCATCGCGCAGTTCCTTGTAGTTGTAGACGCAGCCGTTGAAGACGCCGGAGAGGCCGAGCTCGCTGTCGATCATCGGCTGGGCGGCCCGGTCGGACAGGTCGATGATCTTGAGCCGCCGATGTCCGAGCGCGAACCCGCCGGACGCCCAGACGCCGGAGCCGTCCGGACCGCGGGACTCCAGGCAGGTGTTCATCCGCGCCACGGCGTCCACGTCGGCGGGGTTGCCGTCGAATCGGATTTCACCACAAAAGCCACACATTTTACTTTTTGTCCTTTCGTCCTCAGGAGAGAAGCCAGGTGTCCTTCGAGCCGCCGCCGCGCGAGGAGTTGACGATCCGGCTGCCCGCCTCCGCGACCCGCGTCAAGGCGAGCGGCACCACCTCGGTCTCGGCGCCCATGCACACGAAGGCCCGCAGATCGACGGCCCGGGGTTCCAGCCGCCCGCCCGCGAAGGTCGGGTGGGTCGAGAGCTCGATCGTCTCCTGCGCGATCCAGGCCGCGGGATCCGCGGTGATCAGGGCCCGGACCTCGGCCAGCTCGGCGGGCGACGCGTCGGGGCCGATCACGACGCCCCTGCCGCCGTACCCGTCGACGGGCTTGACGACGAGTTCGGCGAGCCGGTCCAGCACCTCGGCGAGCCGGTCGGGCTCCCGGCACAGGAAGGTCGGCACGTTGTCCAGGATCGGCGTCTCGTCCAGGTAATAGGAGATGAAGTCGGGAACGTAGCTGTACAGGGCCTTGTCGTCGGCGAGTCCGTTGCCGGGCGCGTTGGCGAGGGTCAGCGTCCCCTCGGCGAGCGCGTCCCGGAGGCCGGGGACCGCCGCGAACAGGTCGGCCTCCTCGATCCGCCGGTACAGCACCTCGACGGGGACGTCGCCCGCGAAGACCCGGTGCCGCGCGTCCACCCGCAGGTCGCCCGGGACGACCAGCGGCACACCGAGCTCGGAGGCCAGCAGCCGGTGCTCGTAGAACGCCGCGTCCGCCGGGCCCTCGCTCACCAGCGCGAGCGCCCGCGACTGGTGCGTCAGCGCCTCCCGCAGAACGGCCACCGCCCGGCGCGGCGAGGACGTCGGCGCCGCCCTGACGAGTTCGGGCAGCACCCGCGCCGCGAGCCACCGGTTCGCCATCGCGTACCCGATGCCCGACGGGACCCGCAGGTTGTCCTCCAGCACGTACCAGCGGCCCGCGCTGGTACGGACGAGATCGGTGCCGGTCACCGCGCACCGGACCACCCCGGGCACGACCAGCCGCCCTTCCGGCCGCATCCCGGGCGAAGAGTCGATCAGTGCGGCGGACACCACGCCGTCCTTGACGATCTCACGATCGCCGTAGGCGTCGTCGAGGAAGGCCTCGAGGGCTCTGGCGCGCTGGGCGAGCCCGGTGGAGACCGCGCCCCAGTCCTGGCCCGCGACGATCCGGGGGAACAGGTCGAAGGGGAACAGCCGGTCTTCGGCGTCGCCGGTGCGGAAGAACATGCCGAGCCCGCGCTGGACCTCGTCGCGGCGGTCCTCCCGTGCGGCGACGCCCTCGGGACCGAGCCGGTCGAACGCGGTCAGGACGAGGCCATAGGGGCGGCGGGCCGTCCGGTCGAACACGATCGCCTCGTCGGCGGAGCTGTCGTAGCCCCGCAGCATCTCCATCACCCGGGTGCGCGGCTTCTCCGGCCCGCTCTCGGTGTGCATGCGCGTCTCGGCGACGAGCAGGTCGACGACCTCCTCCAGCCCGCCGGCCGCGAACGCGGCGCGCTGCCTGGCCGCCGAGCTGCCCCGCTCCAGCGACGCGTGGGCGAGCTCCGCGACCAGGTCCCAGTCCCCGTTCTCCTCCAGGACGGGCCTGAGCCGGTCCAGGAGCCGGTGCACGACCAGCGCCGCGGCGAACGGCCGCCCGCCGACCGGATCGACGAGTTCGCCTTCGAGTCCCTCGCGGGCGGCCCGCCAGGTCTGCGCGCGGACCAGCTCCGACCGCGACCGGATCGGCGGCCGCCCCTCCTCGAGATCCTGGAGCGCGGCGACGACCAGGGCCCGGAACAGCCCGGCGAGCAGGGTCACGTCCTCGACACGGGGGCACGAGTCCGGGATGCGCAGCTCGAGCGTCGGAAGGTGGGAGGACGGCCTCAGGTCGTAGTAGATCATCCCCGGATCGGTGATGACGCCCGTCCGGATGAGGTCGGCGATCAGGTCGTCGTACTCCTGCGCGCTCTCCACCCGCGGCGGCGGCCCCGTCGTCGGCCAGCGCGACCACAGCAGCGTCCGGGCGCTGGCGTAGCCGGAGTCCTCCCCCAGCCAGAACGGCGACGACGCCGACAGCGCCAGCAGCACCGGCGTCCACGGCGCGACCCGGTGCGCGACCCGCACCGCGAGGTCACGGTCCGGCACCTCGACGTGCACCTGCGTCCCGCAGATCAGCTGCTCGCGCGCGAGCAGCTGGTACTCCTCCAGCATGTTCTCGTAGCGCGGGTCGGGCGTGACGTCGAGCGCCTCCATGTCGACGATCGGGACGGTTCCCGCCGCCACCGCGCCCAGCCCGGCCCCTTCGGCCTGCTCCACGACCCCGCGCCGCAGCGCCGCGAGATCCTCCGCGAGGTCCGCGAGCGATACGAACGGCCTGGAGTTCGTCTCCACCACCGACCGCTGCAGCTCGGTGGAGAACCGCTCGGCCTGCAACCTCTCCAGCACCGCGTCCGCGCGCGGCACGAGCCGCCGCGTCCGCAGGTCCACCAGGTGGAACTCCTCCTCTACTCCGACGGCGACGGATTCCGGTCTCTCCTGCATCTCTCTCAACACCCAAAGTCGATATGCCGGACAAATGCCCACCAACTCCCCAACTCACGCCCCGAATCGCGTCAAGTGACCAAGCCCATACCCTTCGCACCGGCACAGGCGCGGCCTCGGGCACCCCCGCCGGGCAATGAGAACGGAACCCGTACGGTGACCCCTCGGCCACGACGGCGGGCCGTAGTGTGCGGGCATGGCGGTGACGAGCAGCGAGCAGAGGGCGCGGGACGAGACGCGCCTGGCGATCCTCAAGGCGATCAAAGGCCGGGCGGAGTACATCTCCCGCAAGCAGGCCGAATCGAGCACGGCCCAGCTCCGCGACCTCGCGGAGGCGTACGCCGTCATCACGGGCACGGCACAGGACCACGCCTAGCGCGGTCGCCCTCTGCGAACACGGGCCGCTCACCTGGGCACGCCCCGGTCCCTCACGGAGGGACACCACGCGGTCCGGCGCGCCCGTGGACGCTCCGGCCGGCGGCCGGCGGCCGACGACGCATTCTCGGGAAGCGCCGGCACCGGTGCGCGGGGCCCTCATCGGCGGGCGCCGGGCCGTCGAGGGTCCTCGGGCGGCCCGGCGCGGGTGGCGCCTCGCCTAGGGAGCGGGGGTCAGCTGCCAGTGGGTGGTGTCGGACTGGTGGCGCCAGAACCGGGCGAAGCGGCCGTTCGCGGCGAGGAGGGAGTCGACGGTGCCTTCCTCGATGACGCGACCGTCGTCGAGGAACAGGACGCGGTCGGCGTGGCGAATGCCGGACAGGCGGTGGGCGACGACCAGGCGGGTGCGGGCCTCGGGATCGGCGGTGAGCGCCTGGACGACGGCGGTCTCGTTCTCGGTGTCCAGGGCGCTGGTGGCCTCGTCGACCAGGAGGAGCGGAGCGGGCTTGAGGAGGGCCCGCGCGATGCCGACGCGCTGGCGCTCCCCTCCGGACAGGGCGGCTCCCGCCTCGCCGGCCGGGGTGTCGAGCCCGTCGGGGAGGCGCGCGACGAGGTCGTCGACGCGGGCGAGGGTGAGGGCGCGGGTGAACGCCCCTTCCTCCGCGTAGGGGTGGCCGCTGAGGACGTTCTCCAGGATCGAGCCGTCGAACAGGTACGGGTGCTGGAACACCACGCTCGCCAGCGACAGGCGGGTGTCGGCGTCGAAGGTCGCGAGGTCGATCCCGTCGACGAGCACGCGCCCGCGTTCCGGCTCGTACAGGCCGGCGGCGAGGCCCAGGATCGTGCTCTTCCCCGATCCCGACGGGCCGACGATCGCCGTCAGCCGGCCCGCCTCCAGGGTGAGGTTCAGGCCGTCCAGGACGGGTTCCTCGTCCGGACCGTGGCGGAACACCACGTCCTGGAACTCGATCCGGGGCGCGGTGGTCGCCCGCGCGGCGGCCGTGCCCTCGGGGATGACGGGCGCGTCGAGCACCGCGCGGATCCGGCGGAGCGTCCCGCGCACGCTCTCGATCGCCGGGGCGAGCTCGCCGAGCACGGTGAAGGGCTCCAGGTAGCGGGCGACGACGACGATGAGCGCGATGGCCTCGGGCACGTCGAGGTCGCCCCGCACGGCGAGGACCGCGGCGGTGCCCGCCAGCAGGATGAGCGCGAGCTGGGCCGCGAGCCCGAACAGGAGCCGGCCGGGCACCTGGAGGAGCAGCAGCCGCACGGTCGCGCCGTGCTGGGCGGCGAGCGCGGCCCCGGTGTGGCTGCGGGCCGGCTCCACCCGGCGGGCCGCGCGCAGGGCCTCCTGGGTCCGGGCGAACTCGAAGATCCGCTCGGTGAGCGCGCCGTTGGCCTCCGCCGCCGCACGGTCGGCGCGGCGGCCGATCGCGCCCGCTCCCCAGAAGGCGCCCAGCACGATCGGGACGCCGGCCAGCGCGGCGAGCCCGAGCTGCCACGACACCGGCAGCAGCGCCAGCGCGATCGCCACCGGCAGCAGGGTCGCGCCGACGAGCGGCGTGAGCAGGTTGACGACGAGACCGACGAGTTCCGGTCCGGTGGCGGCGATCGCCTGCCGGGCGTTCGCGGTGTTCGCCACGGTGAACCAGGTCAGGCGGACCCGGGTGAGCCGGTCCGCGACGTCCTTCTGGGTGCGGTCCAGCAGCGCGAAGCCGAGGTCGAAGCCGATCCGCGCCACGATCACGTCGGTCGTCCAGCCCGCGACGGTGACCGCGGTGAGCGCGCCCAACCACGGCCACGCGGCGCCGGGGTCGTCGCCGAACAGGGCCCCGACCAGGGGCACGAGCAGGACCGCCGCGGCGGCGCGCAGCGCCACGCTCACCACGGTCAGGACCGTGTGGACCACCGCGCGGCCGCGTCGGTCCCCGGGAAGGAGCCCCACCAGGGTGCGGATCATCGGACGCTCTCCTCGGTCCTCGAAGTGCCGTGTCCGCCCGCCCGCCACAGGCGGCGGTACCTGCCGTCGGCGACGAGCAGCGCGGTGTGCGGGCCCGCTTCCACGACGCGGCCGTGGTCGAGCACGACGATGCGGTCGACGCCGGTGATGGTGTGCAGGCGGTGCGCGATGACGAGCACGGTCCTGCCCCGGGTGAGCCGGGTCAGCGCCCGCTGCACGAGGTACTCCGACTCCGGGTCGGCGAACGCGGTCGCCTCGTCCAGGACGAGCACGGGGGTGTCGGCGAGGATCGCGCGGGCGATCGTGAGGCGCTGGCGTTCGCCGCCGGACAGCTGCGCGTCCGGGCCGAGCACCGTGTCGTAGCCCTGCGGCAGGCGGAGGATCCGCTCGTGGACGTGCGCGTCGCGGGCGGCCCGCTCGATCCGGGCCCGGTCGGCGTCGGGCACGGCGAGGGCGATGTTCTCCCGGACCGTGCCGTGCACGAGCTGCGGGTCCTGGAGGACGAACCCGACCCGGGTGTACAGCTCGTCGGAGGTGAGGCCGCGGAGGTCCCCGCCGCCGACGCGGATCGCGCCGGAGCCGACGTCGTGGAAGCGCGCGAGCAGAGCCGCGAGGGTCGACTTGCCCGACCCGGACGGCCCGACGAGCGCGGTCACCGTGCCCGGCTCCAGCGTCAGCGAGACGTCGTGGATCACCGGGACCCCGGGCTGGTAGCCGAAGGTCACCCGGTCGAATTCGACGAGGCCCGCGACGGCCTCCCCCGGCGCGTCCGGGACGTCGCGCACGGCGAGTTCCGGCTCGTCGAGCGCGACCTGGACGCGCCGCGCGGCGAGCAGCCCGTCGCGCAGGCCGCCGAGCCCGTACCCGACGCCCAGCAGGCGGGCGCCGAACGTGGTGCCCAGCAGCAGGAACGGCAGGAGGTCCACCGGGTCCATCCGGCCGCCGACGACCAGCGGGGTGCCGATCACGGCGATGAGCCACAGGAACGTCCCCTGCCGCGTGGCCAGGTCCATGACCGTCTTCTTGCCGATGAACGGGCGCCGCCAGTCGTTCAGGAAGCCGATGTAGCCGTCGAGGCTCCGGCGGTACCCCTCGGCGGCGGCGCCGAAGACCCGGATCACCGGCTGGCCCCGCAGGTACTCGGCGGCCTCGCCGTTCATGCGCTCCGCCCACCGCTGCGCCTGGGCGATCTTCGCGCCGGACTGCGCCGTCATCACCGCCATGGTGACGATGTAGACCAGCACCGGGATGAGGAGCGCGAGCGCGATCCGCCAGTCCACCCAGAACAGGTAGGCCAGGACCGCGATCGGGGCGACGGCCGCCGCGACGGCGTCGGGGACGGCGTGGGTGATCAGGTAGTGCAGCGCGAGGGTGTCGTCCTGCACGAGCTGCTTGACCGCGCCCGAACCGCGCGCGGTGAACCAGCCGAGCGGCAGCCGGGCGAGCTTGCCGAGCAGCCGCTCGCGCAGTCCGCGCGCGAACCGCGCGTCCACCCCGTGCAGCCACAGCAGGAGCAGCGCGCCCAGTGCGGTGCCCGCGCCGAGCAGGGCCGGCGCCGTGACGCCGACGGCCCGCAGCGCGTCCGGTCCCGCACCGTCCAGCAGGCGTCGCGAGAGCTCCACGAGCAGGACGAACGGGGCGAGCTGGACCAGGGTGACGAGCGCTTGGAGCAGTCCGGCGAGCATGAGGGTCGGCCTCAGCGGGGCGATCAGGCGGCCCGCCGCCTGCGCCTTCCACGCGCCGCGCACGGGCTCCCCGGACGGCGCCTCGGCCGGAGCCCCCTCGGCGGAGGACGGGACCTCGGCCCTTGCCTGCTCAGGTACGGCGGCGGACGTCTCGGGCGTCGGCCGCTCGGCGCTCCTGTCGCGGCGCAGCGTGCTCAGCGCGCTGCCCCGCATCCAGTAGCCCTGCGCGTGCACCTCGGACTTGGGGAACCCGAACTCCTTGCGCAGCCGGTTCCGGACCTGCTTGATGGAGCCCAGCTCGGCCGCGGCCCACGCGTACCAGTTCGACCAGTCGCGCGCTTCCAGCGCCTCGCTCAGGGACGCCGTGTCCCCGCGCGGCACCCAGCGCACCCGCGCGCGCGGATGCGCGGTGACCGGGATCAGCCTGTCGTCCTCGTCGTGCCACTCCAGGACGACCTCGACGGGCGTCTTGGCGGGGATCACGCCGAGGATGCCGTTGATGGCGGGAATGGACGCCGCGTCCCCGATCAGGAGGTATCCGGCGGGCACCTCGTCGGCGACGGTGAACTTCTTGGAGCCGAACGCGCTCACCGGGACCGTCGTGCCCGGCCCCGCCGCCTGCGCCCAGACCGTCGCGGGGCCGGGCGGATCGTGCAGGACGAAGTCGACGGCGAAGTCACCGGTGTCGCGGTCCCACTCCGTGAGGGTGAAGCCGCGCTGGAACTCGGTGTCCGAGCCCTCCGGGTCGGGGAACCAGAACCGCAGGTAGGCCGCCGGTCCGGGGTCCAGGTCGGCGAGCAGGCCGGGCGCGTTCATCCGGACGCGCAGGAACTTCGGCGCGAGCAGGAAGGACTCGACCACCGTGACCTCGTGGTCCTGTGAGCCGAGGCCGCGCATGAGCGCGCCCTGGAATCCGCGGGACATCAGCCGCCCTCCCCGCCGCCGGAGAGGTCCGCGACGATCTCGTGCACGGGGCGGCCGGGCCTGGCCACCGAGACCAGGCCCCGGATCGACGCCGCGAGCAGCAGCCGCACGAAGTCCGGTGTCGACATCCGGGGCAGGTCCGCGTGCGCGGGGCCCAGCCGGTCGTCGGCGAGCAGGCGCTCCGTGGCGGTGCGCTGTTCCCTGGCGTACTCCTCGCCCTGCCGGGCCGCGGTGTCGCTCTCCTCCGACGCCGCGAGGCTGATCGCCAGGGAGGCCACCGCGCCGCTCAGCACCACCGCGACATCGGGCGTGTACCCGCGGCGGCCCAGCGCCTCGACCTCCGCCGTGAGCAGCCGCATGCCCTCCTCGCCGCGCGGGAACAGCACCTGGAGGTAGGCCGCGAGGCCCGGATGCGCCAGCGCGTACTCCCGTAGCCGGAGCGCTAACGACAGCAGGTGCCGTTCGGGGCCCTCGGCCGGGTCGTCGGGCAGGTCGAGTCCGGCGAGCAGGCTCTCGCCGACGAGGCGCTCCAGCTCCCACCGGCTCTCCACATGCCGGTACAGCGCCGCGGCGGACACGTCGAGTCCGTTCGCGACGGCCTTCACGCTGAGCCGCCGCAGGCCCAGCTCACGCCCCACCCGCACGATCTCCTGGACCGTGACGACCCGGGCCCTTCCCCCATGCCGCACCACCGGCAGCCTCCCTTTCCCATCCCGCGCACTCCGTTCCGATCATCCGCCCAGAGCTAAGTTACCCCCTATAACTTAGGAGCCCCCAACTCCTCGGATCAACCCCTTTCCACCGCTGCGAGCCTTGCCACGCCGGGCTTCCCGCGGTCCACCGCCGCGTGGCGGGCGAGGTGCGCCGCCCTCCTCCGGGAACGCGAAAGCGCCCGGGCGCTCCGGCATCGGGCCGGGAGCGCCGCGGGCGCGTGGGCCGCTCGCGCGTCAGGCGCGGGCGGCGGAGGTCAGTTGGAGGCGGACCACCAGCTGGCGGAGCCGTCGTAGCGACCGGTGATGGTGGCCCACGGCTTGTAGGTGCGGCCGTCGCCGGTGTAGTAGAACTTGCCCTTCACGCGGGCGGTGACCGAACTCCACGAACCGGTGTGGACGAGCTTCTTCTTGGACCACCCGCGCCAGCGGTAGACGTTCTTGTTGCGGGTGTAGCTGCGGTACTTGGCCTTCGCCGACACCACTTCGGCGCCGTCGTAGCACCAGTTCAGGCGCTCCTTGACCCAGAAGTACCAGTACCCCTTCTTGCCCTTGCGGTAGCCGGCCTGCCGCTCGACCCATCGGCAGGGCGCCTTCTTGATGGCGGCGGCCTCCGCCGCGCTGTAGGGGGTGCCCTCACGCGCGGCCTGGGCGATCAGCTCGCTCCCCGAGACCGTGCCCTGCCGCACCACGACGGCCTCTACGCCGGGGCCCCCCGGGGAGGCCAGCGCGGGGGAGGCCGTCAAGGCGAGCCCCGCGGCGACACCTACGGACAGCGCCGACCTGCCGGCAAATCGTTTCATGGACTGCTCGCCACCTCACTGCTCTGTTGCAACGGACCAAACAAGCAGGAGTCACCTTAATTACTAAGAAACAGTCCTTGCAGTACTTGGCCGAAATCGGCGACTTGTCCGATGCAACGAACCAACGGGCGAAGGTGTCGGGGAACACATCAAGATCGTGCGCTGGACCGCGAGAGAGGCGCGAGCGGGCTCGCGCCTCTCCGGAGGTCAGGCCGGGTACGGGCTCTTGGCCTTCGCGTCGAGCAGCGCCCGCGCCCACCAGGTGAGCTGCACGAGCAGGGTCTCAGCGGCGGCGTCGCAGGCCTTCGGGTCCTTCGGCCAGGTGCCCGCCTCGTCCCAATGGCCCCACGCGTCATGGAAGCTGACGGTATCGCGGACGGTCACCGCGTGCAGTTCGGCGAAGACCCCGCGCAGGTGCTCGGTCGCGCGCAGCCCTCCGGACAGCCCCCCGTAGGAGACGATGCCGACCGGCTTGCCGAACCACTGCCTCCGGTGCCAGTCGATGGCGTTCTTGAGGACCGCGGGGTAGCTGTGGTTGTACTCGGGCGTGATGACGACGAAGGCGTCGGCCTCCTCGAACCGCCTGGCCAGCGGCTCGCTGACCGCCCGCACCCCGGGCGGCGGCTCCTCCCCGTACGCGGGCCACACCAGCGGCAGGTCGACCTCCGCCAGATCGACGACGTCCACGTCGAACCCGCCGAACTCCGCGGCCCGCCGCGCGAACCACGCGGCCACCGTCCCGCCCAGCCTTCCGCCGCGCACGCTCCCCACGACGACCACCAGCCGTAGCTTCTTCTCGGTCACGAGCAACCTCCTTCGGATTACCGCGACCGTAGAACCTCAACCTTCATCAAGGTCAAGCCGAGGCCGAACGGAGGAGGCGGAAGGAGACCGGGTCTCCTTCCGCCTCCTCCGGACGTGCCCGGATCGTCCGTTAGGACGGGCCGTACACGACGAGGACGTTGCCGTCGGGGTCGCGCAGAACCGCGCGCCGTTCGTGGCCGCCTTCGGTGACCTCGCCCACCGGTGCTCCCGCGGCGCGCAAGGCGGCGGCGGTGCCCGCGACATCGGAGACCTTCAGGCCCAGCGCCGGAAGGCCCGCCACGGGCTGCTCGGAGAGGGCGGCCAGGGCGATGGTGCTCCCCCCCCGGCCGTCGAGTGCGGCGTACCGGTCGCCGTCCTGGAACTTCACCGTGAGCCCCAGGACGTCTCGGTAGAAGGCGAGCGCGGCCTCCAGGTCGGCGACGGGGAGCAGGACATGGCCGAGCCGCATGCCATCGGTCATCGGGGCGACTCCTTGAAGTGGGGCATGACCTCACGGGCGAACCGCTCGACGATACCGTGGGACACCTCGGGCGGGCAGCCGAGCCATTGGACGCGGAAGACGAAGTGGTCGAAGCCCGCGGCGGCGAAGTCGCGGATCTTGGCGGTGATCTCCTCGGGGGTGCCGAAGAACAGCGCCTTGTCGCAGAGCTCCTGCCACATCGTCTCGAAGTAGTCCATGCCGTATTCGACGTAGGAGGAATAGGACCGGCGCGCGTACTCCCCCGCCAGTGCGAACGCTTCCTCCCGGGAGTCGGCGAGGCACAGGTCCCGCTGGATCGGCCGGGTGAGCGACGCTCCGGCGGGACCGCTCTCCTGCCGGTGCGTCTCCAGGTTGCCGACCGCCCAGTTCCGCTTGACGTTGGAGGGCGCCAGCCACGAGTAGCCGTGCCGGGCCGCCTTCCGGATGCCGAGCGGCCCGTTCGCGCCGACCCAGATCTCCGGCCGGGGCCGCCCATGAGGCAGCACGCTGCACCGGACTCCGTCGAGCTGGAAGTGCGCGCCCTCGTGGTGGACCGGCTCACCCGTCCAAAGCTTCTCCATCACCTCCAGTGCCTCGAACATCCGCGACGAGCGGCGCTTCAGGTCGAGGCCGAAGGCGGCGAACTCGTCCTCGCGGTAGCCCGCGCCGACCCCGAGGACGAACCGTCCGCCGGACATCTGGTCGAGCGTGGCGACCTCCTCGGCCCAGTGCACCGGGTGGCCGAGCGGGAGGATGAGGATGCCCGTGCCGAGGGCCATGTCCCCACTGTGCTCGACGATCCGGCTGAGCACCGGCAGCGGCTGCGGGGTCGCCAGGTTCGACAGGTAGTGGTGGACGCCGAAGACCGAGTCGTATCCGGCGTCCCGCACATGCTGCACGAGCTCGACGAGTTCGCCGATCCGCGCCCGGACGTCCTCGCCCTTGGCGTACTGGTGGTCGAGGAGGATCCCGAAGCGCAAAGGTCAGCCCTGCCCGCCGTCGCGGGAGCGGCGCTCGCTCAGCCGGAAGTAGGGCGCGACCATGTTGTCCCGGTCGGCCAGCGCCTTGGCGATGCCCTTCTCACGGCGCTGCTTGAGGAAGTTCCAGTCCCCGTCCTCGAAGGAGACGTTGGTCGCCCAGCCGTGGCCGACCCAGCCCGTCATCGCGCCGAGACCCTTGCCGCGCGCCTCCATGACGACCTGCATCATGGCCTTGCCCATCATCAAGGAGTCCAGCGGGGTGACCGCGATCGCCTCGGCGTAGTCGTCCACCCACTGCTGGAGTTCCTCGTGCGGCACGACCTTGGTGACCAGGCCGGCCTGCTCGCCCTCCTCGGCGCCGAGCGGGCGCATGGTGAGCATGAGGTCCTTCATCTTGGTGAGGCCCAGCTTCTCGATCCAGTGGTACATGTCCTGGGGGGCCGGACCAAGGTAGCGGAAGGCCGGGTGGGTGAACCGCGCGTCGGGGGTGGCGATGACGATGTCGCACGACAGCGCGATCTGGAAGTGCCCGCCGTAGCAGTAGCCCTGGACCTGGCAGATCGTCGCCTTGAGCGACTCGACGATCGGGCGGGTGAAGCCCGAGGTGAGGACGTTGCGGTCGGGCAGGATGCGCTGGCGCTGGGCGGGGCGGCGACGCGAGGCCTTGTCGGTGCCGCTGCGGTAGCCGATGTAATGGCCGAGCTCCGCGGCGTCGGCGCCGGTGCCGAAGTGCCGCCCCTCCCCCTTGAAGATGATCACCTTCACGCGGTCGTCGGTCTCGGCCTCGCGCACCAGGTCGCCGACGCGCTCGAAGGCGGCGACGGGGATGGCGTTCAGGGTCTCGGGCCGGTCGAAGGTGATGGTGGCGACCGCCCGCTCGGGGTCGACGTCGTACCTGACGTACTTCTCCAGCAGCTCCTCGTCGAGGATCATGTTGTCGGCGTCCCACTGCTGGGACAGCAGCTCAGCTTCGGTCTTCTTCATCTCTCAGCCCTTCTTCATACCGTCCGGTCGGAATGTACGAGGTGTCATGGGTCACTGTCAAGGGGCCACGAGGTGGCGCCCGCCCTCAGGCGAAGGCGGGCATCACCTCGCGGGCGAACAGCTCGAGCGAGCGCCTGGCGTCCTCCACCGGCATCCCCAGCCACATCGGCCGGAAGATCAGGTGGTCGAACCCGAGCGCCTCGTACTCGCGGATGCGCTCGATGAGCAGCTCCGGCGATCCCAGCAGCAGCGTGTGCCGCACCAGCTCGTCGAACCTGTCGCGCTGCCAGCTCAGCGCGGGGTACTCCGCGTAGGAGTAGTACTCGCGGCGGGCGTGCGGCAGCGCCTCGGCCACGGCCCGCTCGGTGGTCGGGGCGCAGTACAGCTCGACCCCGATCGGCCGGTCCACGGGTGTCCTGCCGTACTCCGCCAGCGCCGCGTCGTACACCGCGGTGTGCTCGGCGAGGTACCGCGGATTGGGCGAGTTCCCCGGCGCGTACCAGCCGTCGCCCAACCGGGCCGCGCGGCGCACCGCCTTCTTGCCGCCCGCGCCGATGTAGATCGGCGGGCCCCCCTTCTGGAGCGGCGGGACCCCGCAGCGGGCGCCCTTGAGCGTCGTGAACTCGCCCTCGAAGTCGAGGGTCTCACCCGACCACAGCGCCTTGATCAGCCGGACGCCCTCGTCGAGCCTGCGGAACCTGCCGTCCATGTCCACGCCGAGCGCCTGGAACTCGTGCTCCCGGTAGCCCGCCGCCACGCCGAGGGACACCCGGCCGCCGGAGAGCTGGTCGAGGGTGGCGAACTCCTCGGCGACGTGCACCGGGTGGAACAGCGGCAGGAGCAGGATGCCGCTGCCGATCCGCATCTCGCCGCTGCACTCGATGAGCCGCGCCATCATCGAGATCGGCTGCGGGGTGGCGAGGTTGGACAGGAAGTGGTTGATCGTCCAGACCGAGTGGTAGCCCAGGTCCGCGGCGTGCTCGACGAGGCCGGTCAGCTCCCGCAACCGGGTGCGCAGGTCGTCCTCGAACGGGTACTGGTGCGGGGCCATGATGCCGAACTTCACCGGGCCGCCCCTTCCGTGACGGGCGCCGCGGCGCCGCCGGTCCGGCTCACCTTGCCGGTGGCGCTGCGCGGGATCGCCGCGACGAACACCACCTCGCGCGGCGCCTTGAAGTGCGCGAGGCGCTCCCGGGACAGGGCCACCAGGGCCGCGGCGAGCGCGTCGTCGGCGACCGCCGGGTCCGCGGCCCGCACCACCTCGGCGCGGGGGATCTCGCCGAGCCGCTCGTCCGGCACGCCGATCACCCGGAGGTCGGTGACGAGCGGGTGCGCGCGCAGCTCCTCCTCGATCTCCTCGGGCCAGACCTGGAACCCGCCGCACTTGATCATGTCGCGCTTGCGGCCGACGAGGAACAGCACCCCGTCGGGGTCGACGTAGCCGATGTCGCCGGAATGGACCCAGCCGTCGCGCACCAGCTCGGAGGTCGCCTCGGCGTCGTCCACGTAGCCCTTGGCCATGGTGCTGCGCACGACGATCTCGCCGGGCTCGCCCGGGGGCAGGGCGGCACCGTCGTCGTCGCGGAGTTCGAGTTCCACACCGGGGTAGACGCGCCCCGCCGAACCCGGCTTCCACCGCCCGGCGCGCATGTCCGCCGACGTCCAGCCCGCCACGTGCCCCGTCTCCGTCGAGCCGTAGTTCATGACGATGGGGACGCCGTACCGCTCCTCGAACCTG
This sequence comes from Actinocorallia herbida, assembly GCF_003751225.1. NCBI lineage: Bacteria > Bacillati > Actinomycetota > Actinomycetes > Streptosporangiales > Thermomonosporaceae > Actinocorallia > Actinocorallia herbida. The sequence continues at coordinate 3,567,219 of NZ_RJKE01000001.1, read as the reverse complement.
CGCCGCAGGTGCGGGCCGAGCGCCTGGCCCGCGATGAGGACGGAGCGCACCGTCGACAGGTCCAGCGCCTCCTCGGCGTGAACGAGGTCGAACAGCATCGTCGGCAGCAGGAAGAGGTTGTCGAAGCGGTGCTCGGCGAGGAGGCGCCGCAGCGTCTCGACGCGGAAGCGGTCCCACAGCACGGCCGAGCGCCCCACCCGGAAGGCGAAGAGCAGGGAGTGCTGGCCGCCGCTGTGGAAGAGCGGCAGCGCGATGAGGTTCGGCGCGACGCCCTCGGCGACCGGCGGGTAGGGGCCCTCGCGTCCGGTGGAGACGCGGGCGAGGCGCGCCAGGGACTCCTGGACCCCGCCGTGGGTCACGCTGACCGCCTTGGGGCTGCCGGTCGTGCCGCCGGTGAACAGGATGCACGCCTCGTCCCCGGCGGCGACCTCCACCGCGGAGACGGTCTCGGGCGCGCCGGCGCCGAGCGCGGTCCGGCCGGGCGCGAGCGCCCCGTCGACGACGAGGGCGGCGGTGCCGGTCCTGGCCACGGCCTCGTCGAGGGCGACCAGGTCGTGGTCGTCGGCGATGAGGAGCCGGGGCCGGGTCTTGCCCAGGGACTCGGCGAGCTCCGCGCCGTTGTAGAGGCCGCTGATCGTCACCGGTACGGCGCCGAGCTTCCAGGCCGCGTAGAGCACCCGGACGATGTCGGGGCCGTTCCGGGTGTAGATGGCCACCCGGTCGCCCCGGCCGACGCCGTGCCCGGCGAGGGCCCGCGCGACCGCGCCGGCCTCACCGTCCAGCTCGGCGAACGTCCAGGTTCGACCGTCCTCGTGGGTCAGCGCCGTGCGGGCGCCGGCCTCCGCCGCGCGGAGTTCCAGGTCGCGAGCGAGGTTCACTTCAGACTCCTTCTGTTCTCGTCTCGTCGCTCAGCCGACGTGCGGGAGGACTTCCTCGCCGAACCTGCGGATCTGCGCCATGGCCTGGTCGTGCGGCATGCCCATGAACTGGAGCCGGAGCGACAGGTGGGTGATGCCGTGCACGCGCTCCAGGCCGCGGATCCGCTCGACGACGCGGGCGGGGTCGCCGACCAGGCAGTCCTCGGCGATGTAGCGGTCCACATCGATGCCCTGAGCGGTGTCCCAGGACTTGTAGCCCGAGTACTGCCGTTCCAGGTGCGGCCTGACGAGCGCGACCGCTCCCTCCGTCGTCGGGGCGACGCAGGCCTCGCGGCTCATCGGGTAGGCGCGGTCCAGGGAGTGCCCGTGGGCGCGGAGTTCGTCGCGGTAGAGGGCGAGCCGCTCCGCGATGGCCTCCTCGCCGCCCTCGGGACCCATGAGCCATGGTGCGTCGAGGCGTGCCGCGCGCTTGATCGCGGGGTCGGCGAAGGCGCCGATCCACAGCGGAGGGCCGCCGGCCTGGACGGGTCGCAGCGCCAGGTGGGCGTTCTCGACCTTGCCCCAGCTGCCTTCCGCGGTGACCTTCTCCCCCGCCCACAGCGCGCGGAGCAACGGGACGTACTCACGCAGCCGCCGGATCCTGTCGCCCCACTCGACGCCGAACGCCGCGCACTCGCGCTTGCGGTATCCCGCGCCGAGCCCGACGGTGATCCGGCCGCCGCTCAGCACGTCGAGCGTGGCGAGCTCCTCGGCCAGCGCGATCGGGTTGTGCAGCGGCGCGAGGAGGACGCCGAAGCCGATCCGCACCCGCTCGGTGGCGTGGGCGAGGTAGCCCGCGAGCTGGAGCGGCTGGAGGAAGGCCGAGTGGGCGAGGTAGTGGTGGCCGAGGTAGACGGTGTCGAAGCCGAGCCTGTCGGCCAGGACCGCCTGCTCGGTGATCGCGGCGAGCCCCGCGGACGGGTCTGTGTCCGGGTCGAACTGGGCGCTGAGGAAGATTCCGACGCGCATCAGACGGCCGCTCCGGCCGGGGCCGCGTTCTCCGTGGCCGTCTCGCCGGGCGCTCCGGCGGCGCGGAACTGCGGGATCACCTCGGCGGCGAAGGTCTCCATGGAGCGCAGGGCCTCCTCGCGGCGCAGCGACGGAATGCGCATCCAGGATATGTAGTGGTTGATACCGAGCTGGTCGCGCAGTTCGGCGACGGTCTCGGCGACCCGCTGCGGGGAGCCGAAGTTGCCACCGTGGGTGAGGGTCTGCTCCAGGGTGAGCAGCTTGATGTTCGCGGCGACCTTCTCGTAGTAGCCGCGCTCGGCCTCCAGCGCCTCCTCGGAGCCGGGGATCACCTTGCCGACGGACCGGTAGTAGTCCAGCGCGGCCGCGGCGGCCTCGCGCAGGCCCTCCTCGCCGTGCCCGGCCCACACCTGCTGCATGAAGGGCAGGTCGTGGCGGGACGGATCGTGGCCGCCCGCGAGGCTCGCGTCGCGGTAGGCCTCGAAGTTGCGCTTCATCAGGGTCAGCGGGGTGAAGTTCGGCGAGGTGATGATCGGCTCGCCCACCGCGCCGCGCTGCCGGAAGTTCTCGGGCGAGACGGTCCCCTGGAGGATCTGGGGTCCGCCCGGCGTGAGCGGCCGGGGGTAGGTGGTGATGTTCTCGTAGTGGAAGATCTCGCCGTGGTAGGAGAAGTTCTCCGTGGTGAGTGCCAGGCGCAGCACGTCGAGGGTCTCCTCGTAGCGCTTGCGGGACTGGTCCAGGGGGATGCCGAAGCCGCCGAACTCCTTCGGCTGGTAGCCGCGCCCGACCCCGATGACGAGCCTGCCGCCGCTCATGACGTCGAGGGCCGCGACGTCCTCGGCGAGGCGCAGCGGGTCGTGGAACGGCAGGACGAGCACGGCGGTGCCGATGGTGATGCGCTTGGTGCGCTCGGCGACGGCCATGCCGAACTGGAGCGGGCTGCCGAGGATGCCGTACTTGGAGAAGTGGTGCTCGGCGAGCCACACCGAGTCGAATCCGAGCTCGTCGGCGATCTGGATCTCCTCGAGCGTGTCGCGCAGGACCTGCTGGTCGGACACGCCGTCGCTCACCGGGAACAGGTTCATGATCCCGAACTTCATTTGCACTCCTTATTAATTCCGACCGGACGGTATGTTAGGTGCCCGACCGGGTCGACGGCAAGGCCGTCCCGGTCGGGCGCGGGCGTCAGCCGCCCAAGCGGATGCGGCCCAGCGCGCGCCGGTGCCACGAGGGGGCGCCGAACCAGGGCTCGGTGGCCAGGGCGCGGCGCAGGTAGAGCTGCGGGTCGGCCTCGTGGGTGATGCCCATGCCGCCGTGCACCTGGATCGCCCGCTCGGCCGCGAACACCGCGGCCTCGCCGGCGCGGGCCTTGGCGGCGTGCGCGTGGGCCGCGGCGTCCGCCTCGCCCTCCTGCACCGCCCACGCGGCGTAGAGGGTGAGGTCCCAGGCGGCCTTGAGCCCCACGAAGGCCTCGACGAGCTGGAACGCCACACCCTGGAACGCGCCGATGGGCCGGCCGAACTGCCTGCGCTCGCGGGCATAGGCCGCGCCCAGCTCGATCGCGCCCCGCGCCACCCCGCACAGGTCGGCGGCGACGAGGACCGCGCCGCGCAGCAGCCCGTCCCCCGCAGGGCCGACGGCCAGCGGCTCGGTGTCCAGAGAGACCGCGCCGTAGGGGCGGCTCGGGTCGAGCGACGCACGGACCAGCACACCTTCGGCGGGGACGAGGGCGGTGCGCCCCGGCAGGGAGACCACGAGCGCGTCGGCGCCCTCGGGAAAGGCGACGAGGGTCTTCGCACCGCGCACCCTGCCGTCGACGAGGTCGGTGGCCGGGTCCGCGAACCCGTCGCGGCCCGGCTCGTCGACCGCGGGCGACCAGCGCGCCCCGCCTTCGACGGCCGCGGAGACGTCGATCCCCGCCGCGAGGCCGAGTTGGACGGCCGCGGCCTGCGCGACGAAACGGGTGGGCACGAGCCTCCGGCCGAGCGCCTCCACGGCGACGGCGAGGTCGACCAGGCCCGACCCCACGCCGCCGGCCTCTTCGGGCACCCCGACGAGGCCGTAGTCCTCCATCAGGACGCTCTCGAACGAAGGCTCACGCCAGCCCTGCTCGTGCCCGGCGCGGGCGAGGACCGGCCCCTGCTCCCCGAGGGCGAGCAGGGTGCGCTCGAGATCGAGCTGTTCAGGGGTGAAGATCGCGGGCATCCTGCGCTCCTTGGTGTCTCAACGCGAACGGGGAAGGCCGAGCACGCGCTCGGCGAGGATGGACTTCTGCACCTCGTCGGTGCCGCCCTCGATGGTGTGCGCGCGGGCCCGCAGGTAGTGGTGCAGCCGGACCGCCGCGCCCGGGCCGTCGACGAGCACGCCCTCGGCGCCCTGGAGGCGCACCGCGAACCGGTTGGTGGCCTGCACGACCCCCGCCCACAGCAGCTTCATCACCGACGTCTCCGGCCCCGGCGCGGCCCCCGCCTGCATCTCCGACATCATCCGCAGCGAGCCGATGCGCACCGCCTCGGCGTCGGCGTCGAGCGCCCCGACGGCCTCGCACACGCCGGGGTCGGCGGCGAGCCCTCGCTCGGCGGCGACCACCGCGAGCCGGTCGACGGCCTGGCGCGCCCACACCCACAGGTTGAGCGCCATGCTCGCCCGCTCGTAGGCGAGGGTGGTGAGCGCGACCTTCCAGCCGCCGCCGACGGGCCCGAGGACGTCCCCGTCGGCCACGAACACGTCGTCGAGGAACATCTGGTTGAACTCGGTGTCGCCGTTGAGCATGACCAGCGGCCGGACCTTGATGTCGCGCATGTCGGCGAGGAAGTAGGTGATCCCCTCGTGCTTGGGCGCGGCGGGGTCGGTGCGGGCCAGCAGCATGCACCGGGTGGCGTTGTGGGCGTTGGACGTCCACACCTTCTCGCCGCTGATCAGCCAGCCTCCGTCGACCTTGCGGGCCGCGGTGCGCAGGCTCGCCAGGTCCGAGCCGGAGCCGGGCTCGCTGAAGCCCTGGCACCAGTACTCGCGGCTGTCGAGGATCGCGGGCAGGTACCGGGCCTTCTGCGCCGCGGTGCCGTGCGCGAGGATCGTCGGCCCCGCGAGCATCGAGCCGACGCCGTTCAGAGCGTACGGGGCGCCCCGTTTCTCGGCCTCCTCGTTGAAGATCGCCTGGGCGAGGGGGTCGAGGCCGCGGCCGCCGAACTCCACGGGCCAGGACAGGCCGGTCCACCCGCCGTCGGACAGCCGCTGCTGCCAGACGCGCGACCAGTGCTCGCGCTCCTCCTGGCCCAGGCCGTCCTGCTGCGGGACGTCGGCCAGCGCCGCGTCCAGCCAGCCGCCCACCTTCGCGCGGAACGCCGTGTCCTCGGCGCTGTCTCGGAAATCCACAGTCTCAACTCCTGCTTCACGCGGAGGCGCCGTCGGCGGCGACCGCCACGGCGTCCTCGGAAAGACGGGCCTTGTAGAGCTTGCCGTTGGGGTCGCGCGGCAGCCCGGTGACGAGGTGAAGGCGGGCCGGGCACTTGACCCGCGCCAGCTTCCCGGCGCAGTGCGCGGCGATCGACGCGCGCAGCTCCGCGCCGTCCAGCGGGCCGGGCACCGCCTCGACGAACGCGACGGGGACCTCCCCGAGGTCGGGGTCCGCGGCGGCGACCACGCCGGCGTCGGCCACCTGCGGGTGGGTGAGCAGCGCCGCCTCGATCTCGGCGGGGTAGACGTTCACCCCGCCGACGATGATGAGGTCGCTGGAGCGGCCGGTGAGGAACAGGTAGCCGTCGGCGTCGACGTAGCCGAGGTCGCCGACGGTGAGGAGGCCGTCCCTGCGGGCGTGCCGGGTCTTCTCGGGGTCGTTGTGGTACTCGACCACGTCGGCGCCCTGCCGCATGTACACGGTGCCTTCGACGCCCGAGGGCACCTCGTTGCCTTCGGGGTCGAAGATCTTCAGCGTGGAGATCGACGCGGGCCGTCCGACGGTCCCGGGTCGGGCCAGCCACTCGTGCGGGCGGGCGATGGTGGTGCCGACCTCGGTGGAGCCGTAGTACTCGTAGAGGACGGGCCCGAACCAGGCGAGCATGCGCTCCTTCACGGGCCGGGGACAGGGCGCCGCGCCGTGCAGCACGGCTCGCAGCGAGCCCACGTCGGCCGCCTCCCGCACCGCCTCGGGCAGGCGCAGCAGCCTGTGGAACTGGGTCGGGACCATGTGGGTGCCGGTCACGCCGTGCCGGGCGACGGTCTCCAGGAACATCTCCGCGGTCCAGCCGTCCATGAGGACGAGGCGGCCGCCCAGGTGCAGCGTGCCCGCCGCGGGGGTGAGGTTCGCCGAGTGGTAGAGCGGCGCGGACACGAGCCAGACCGCGCACGCGTCGGCCATCCCGTACTCGTCGAACAGCCACTTGTAGGTGCGGGCGCCCGCGTCGGCGTCGGCCTCGGGCAACGGGCGCTTGACGCCCTTGGGCCGCCCGGTCGTACCGGAGGTGTAGAGCATGAGGGAGCCTGCGGGACGCTCGGCGGGGAGGTCCGCGCGCCGCCCGTCGGTGAGGTCGGTGAAGGGGCGCGCGGCGGGGTGCGCGCCGTCGACGAACAGGGGCACCCGGCCCGCGACCGCCGCCGCCGTCTGGCCGGCTGACTTCTGGGAGCAGACGACGACGGCGGCCGCGCAGTCGTCGACGATGTAGGCGATCTCCTCGGCGGTCAGGTGGTAGTTGATGTTGACCAGGTACACGCCGCTCTGCATGGCCGCCAGATAGAGCGTCAGCATCCGGATGGAGTTGCTCATGACGCAGGCGACGGTGTCGCCGCGGTGCAGGCCCGCGACATCGCGCAGGCCGTGGGTCAGCCGGTTCACCTCGGCGCCCAGCTCACCGTAGGTGAGGCTCGCGCCCCAGGCGTCGACGATCGCGGGACGGTCAGGCTCGGCCTCGGCCCACCAGCGGAACCCGATGCGCTCCTCGCTCACCCGTTCCTCCTCAAATTAATGCCGACCGTTCGGTATCTTTTGACGGACCCAGATTATGCGAGGTGCCGTGGACATGTCCATACCGCTCATCACCGAACAAAGCGCTGCTTTCGCTCGCGGCTCGGTTCCCCCGGCCCGTCAGGTCGCCGACGGCGTCTGGAGCATCCCCGTCCCGCTCACGGGCAGCCCGCTCGTCTCCATGTTCATGTACCTCGTCGAGACGCCGGGCGGCCTCGTCCTGGTCGACGCGGGGTTCGACGCCGAGGACGCCTGGCAGGCGCTTCTCGCCGGGCTGCGCGCGGCGGGCGCGGCCCCCTCGGAGGTCGCCGCGACGGTGCTCACCCACAACCACCCCGACCACATCGGCCTCGCCGACAGGCTGCGCGCGGAAGGCGGCGCCGCCGTGGCGATCCACCCGCTCGACTGCTTCGCCACCCAGCGCGCCGTCCGCGGCGGCTTCCTCGACCAGCTCGAACGGACCCTGCTGCGGGCGGGCGTGCCGGACGCCGACCGCGCGCCGATGCTCCGCTCGGCCCGGCGGCTGGCCGCCCACAGCGAGTCCCTGGTCCCCGATCTGCTGCTGACCGAAGGAGACGCGGTCGGCGGCACGCTGCAGGTGCTGCACACCCCCGGGCACACCTACGGCCACATCTCCCTGCGCGACCACCGCCGCGGGCTGCTGTTCACCGGCGACCTGCTGATGCCGACCGGCGAGCCCCAGCTCGCGCCCGCCTCCCTGCCCGCCGACGACCCCGGCGCCGACCTCGCCGCCTCCCTCGACCGGATCGCCGGCCTGCGTGCGGACCTGGTCCTCCCGGGCCACCAGTACCCGATCGCCGACCACGCCCGAAGGGCCCGCGCGGTGCTCACCGCGCACCGTGCGCGCCTCGCGGAGGTCACCGGGGCCGCCGCCCGCGCCGGGACCGCCTGGGAGATCGCCGCGCTGCTCTCCTGGCCCCGGCCGTGGCCGGACATGGGGACGACCGCGAAGCGCTTCGCGGTCGTCCAGACGCTCGGGCTCCTGCGCGCCCTTCAGCGCGGCGGGGTGGTGCCGGCCTCCACCCAGACGGGCTCGAGCTGAGCCAGGCCCGTCCGCAGCTCCCGCTTGAGGATCTTGCCGGACGGGTTGCTCGGCAGCTCGTCCACCAGGTAGAGGGCCTTGGGCACCTTGAACCGCCCCAGGCGGGAGTTGCAGTGCGCGAGCAGGGCCCAGGGGTCGAGGCCCGGCTCGGCCACCAGCACGGCCGCCGGGACCTCCACCCAGGTCGGGTGGGCGATGCCGACGACGGCGGCCTGGTGCACGCCGGGGTGGTCGCAGAGCACCGCCTCGATCTCCGGCCCCGCGACGTTCTCGCCGCCGCTGCGGATCATGTCCTTGAGCCGGTCCACCACGTAGAGGTAACCGTCCTCGTCGAACCTGCCGACGTCGCCGGTGTGGAACCAGCCGTCCCGGAACGCCCTCGCGTCGGCCTCGGGGTCGTCGAGATAGCCGGGGCAGACCTTCGCGCCCCGGACGACGATCTCGCCTTCGGTCCCGGGCGGGACTTCGGCCCCGTCCTCGCCGACCACCCGCACGTCGACCCCGTGCACGGGACGGCCGACCGACCCCTGCTTGCTCAGCATGTGCGCGGTGTCCAGGTAGGTGACGCCGTTGCAGGTCTCGGTCATGCCGTAGCCCTCGACGAGCGACGCGTTGGGGAACAGCTCGAGGGTGTCGCGGAAGAGCGCGGGCGTGACCTGGCTGAAGATCATCCATCGGACGGACCCGGTGTCCCCGACCGCGTCGGGCCCGAGCCGCCGGATCAGCTGGAGCATGGTCGCGACCATCACCATGCCGGTGATCCGCTCGGTCTCGATCGCCGCGAGGATCGAACGGGCGTCGAACCTGCGCATCAGCACCATCGTCGCCCCGACGTACCAGGTGGCGTAGCCGGGGATGTCCAGGCCGCCCACGTGGTAAAGCGGGGCGAAGTTGAGCACCCGGTCCCGATGGGTGAGGGCGAGTTCCACCACCTGGGCGTTCATGTTGGCGTTGACGTTGCCGTGGGTGAGCCGCACGCCCTTCGGCCGGCTCGTCGTGCCCGAGGTGAACAGGATGCGCTGGAGGTCGTCGTCGGAAAGGTGCGCGTCGGGCACCTCCGCGCCCCGGTGCGCCGCGATGAGCGCGCCGACCCCGGTCCAGCCCTCCCCCATCGCGTCGAGGCCGAGCAGGACGCGCAGGCGCGGAAGGCGGTCGGCGAGCGCGCGGGCCGTCTCGGCGAACTCGGTCTCCGCCGCGAGCCCCACCGCGCCGGACCGTGCCAGGACGTCGGCGATCTCCTCGGGGTGCAGGCGGTGGTTCAGCGGCACCATGACCGCGCCGGTCTTGGCCAGCGCGAGCCCGAGGATCAGGTATTCGGGCAGGTTCATCGCCAGCACGGCCACCCGGTCGCCCCGCCCGACGCCGCGGGCGAGCAGGCCCGCGGCGAGCGCGTTGACGTCCTGGTGGAGCTCGGCGTACGTCCAGCGGCGGTCCTCGAAGACGAGGGCGTCCTTGTCGGCGAACCTATGCCGCGCCCAGTCGAGGATCCTGCTGAGATTTGCGGTCACGGCGGCTCAGCCCTCCTCGGTGAGCAGGCGCTTGAGCACCTTGCCCGAGTCGTTGCGCGGCAGTGCGGAGACCAGGGCGAAGTGCTTGGGGACCTTGAAGCGCGCCAGGTGCGCCTCGCAGTGCGCGCGCAGCGCCGCCTCGTCCACCGCCGAGCCCTCGCGCGGCAGCACGAACGCCTTGGGGACCTCGTCCCACTTCTCGTCGGGCACCCCGATGACGGCCACCTCGGCCACCTCGGGATGCGCGGCGAGGACCCGCTCGATCTCCGCCGCCGCGACGTTCTCGCCGCCCGACTTGATCATGTTGGCCCGCCGGTCGACGAACCACAGATAACCCTCGGCGTCGAGCGAGGCGAGGTCACCGGTGCGGAACCAGCCGTCCCGCCAGGCCGCGGCCGTCGCCTCCGGATCGCGCCAGTACCCGGGCGACACCTTGCGGCCCCGCACCAGCAGTTCGCCGATCTCGCCCGGCGGCAGCGCGGCGCCGTCCGGCCCGGCGACCCGCAGCTCGACGTAAGGCAAGGGGGTGCCTTGGGAGCCGAGTTTGGTCCAGGTGTGGGCGGCGTCCATGTAGCAGGCGCCGTTGCACAGCTCCGTCATGCCGAACGTGTCGATCAGCCTGACGTGCGGCAACGCCGCGTGGACCGCGCGGCGCACGCCCTCCGGCACCCCGGCGAAGACGATGAACCTCAGCGCCGACAGGTCGTGGTCGGCGAGGTCGGGCATCTTCAGGATGTCGTGGACGATCTGGGCGGCCAGCACCAGTCCGGTCACCCGCTCGCGCGCCGCGAGGCGCACGATGTCCTCGCCGCGGTAGCTCCGCGCGATCACCATCGTGCCCCCGGCCCGAAGGGTCGCCAGGCCCGGCGCCTCGAGGCCGCTGACGTGGAACAGCGGGGCGGACACCATCGTCCGGTCCGCGTCGGTGAGGCCGAGTTCCAGGATCTGGCCGACCTGGTTGGCGTCGATGTTCCCGTGGGTGTGCGTCACGCCCTTCGGCCGGGACGTGGTGCCCGAGGTGTACAGGACGCGTTGGACCCCGTCCTCGGAGGTCTCCGCGTCGGGGATCGCGGGGTCTCCCCCGGCCTCGCGCAGCAGCGCGGGCAGCGACAGCCAGCCCTCCGGCGTCGTGCCCTCCTCGTGCACGACACCCCTGCCGCAGCCCTCGGCCTTCTCGTGGAACTCCAGGTCCGCCAGGACCAGCGCGACCCCGGCGTGCCCGCACACGTACCGCAGCTCCTCGGCGTGCAGCCGCCAGTTGAGCGGCAGCGACACCGCGCCGATCCGGTCGAGCGCGATCAACTCGAGCACGAAGGTCGCGTGGTTGCGCGCGAGGATCGCCACGACGTCGCCGGGGGCGGCCCCGGCCCGCCGCAGGGCGGCCGCATGGGCGTCGGCGGCCCGGTCCAGCTCCGCGTACGTCCAGGAGCGCCCGTCGTCGACGAGCGCGACGGCGGCGGCACGGCGCAGGGCCTGCCTGCGCACCACTCCGCTCGGCCCGATCACGCCGGTCCCTCGGCCGCGGCCGCGCGGTAGGCGAGGATCTCCTCGCGGGTCGGCAGCGCCACGAACTCCAGGAGGTTCCCGTCCGGGTCGTAGGCGGCGAACGCCCGGATATGGCCGTAGTTCTCCAGCAGCACCCGGTTCGGCCGGGAGACGCACTCGGCGCCGAGGTCGGCCAGCCTGTCGTGCAGGTCCTCCAGTTCGTCGGCGGGCACCTGGAAGCTGAGCAGGAACACGCCGGGACGGCGGTGGTCCACCGGCCGCGCGGGCAGCTTCTCCCCCTCCCACTCGATCAGTTCGAGCTGGCCGAGCCGCGACGGGCCCTGGAGGTACTGGACCCTGCCGCGCGTCCCGTCGGGCAGCCGCAGGGAGGCCGTCATCTCCGGCCCGCCCACTTCGGCGCGCAGCGTCCTTCGGTAGCCGAGGCCCTTCTCGTAGAAGGCGGCGGCCCGCTCCAGGTCCGCCACCGACACCGCGACGTGGTGGACTTCGCTCACCGGCATGGATTCAACCTTTCGATCTTGTCTTGGACGTTCAGGCTTCGCCGAGCAGGGCGCGGCGGATGAGGGCGACCTCGCCCGTCCCGTCCTCGGGCACCACGTAGGAGTCCAGGTCGAGAACCTCGTCCAGCGCGGCCTCGACGGCCTCGGGCGTCGCCGGGTCCGCGCCCAGGTAGGCGCCCGGGGTCGTGCCGACGAAGATCCGTGCGACGCGCCCGCCCCCGGCGGACAGGATGTGGTGGGTGAGCGCGCACCGCTCGCTCACCAGGTAGGCGGCGACGGGCGCGATGTGCGCCGGGTCGAAGCGGTCGGCGAGATCACCGAGGAGGCCCTCGGTCATCCGGGTCGCCGCCGTCGGGGACAGCGCGTTCACCTGGATGCCGTGCCGCGCGCCCTCCACGGCGAGGACGTTCATCAGCCCGACGAGCCCCGCCTTGGCCGCCGCGTAGTTGGCCTGGCCGAAGGTCCCGAACAGGCCGGACGCCGACGTGGTGAGCAGCACCCGCCCGTAGTTCTGCGCCCGCATGACCGGCCAGGCCGGGCGCAGCACGTGGAACGCGCCGTCCAGATGGACCGCCATGACGTCGGCGACGTCGGCTTCGGCCATCTTGGCGAAGGAGGCGTCGCGCAGGATGCCCGCGTTGTGCAGCACGACGTCGAGCCGTCCGAAGGCCGCCAGCGCGGCCGCCACGACCGAGGCGCCGCCCTCCGCGGTGGCGATGCTCGCGGTCGCCGCGACCGCCGACCCGCCTGCCTTCTCGATCTCGGCGACGACCTCCTCGGCGCCTCCGACATCGGCGACCACGACCGACGCGCCGCGCGCGGCCAGCAGCAGGGCGTGGGCCCGGCCGATGCCGCCGCCCGCGCCGGTGACGACGGCGACCCGTCCGGTGAAGTCGATCTCGTTCACGGTGCCTCGTTTCCGATGACTGCGGTGAAGGCGACGCAGGAGCCGGGCTGGCCGCCGAGGTTCTGGGCGACGGCGAGCCTCGCACCGGGGACCTGCCGGTCCCCGGCCGCGCCGCGCAGTTGCAGGAAGCACTCATAGAACATGCGCAGGCCCGTCGCGCCGACGGGGTGCCCGAACGACTTCAATCCCCCGTCCGGATTGACGGCGACCGCCCCGTCCCGGTCGAAGGATCCGGCCACGATGTCGGCCCAGGCCCTGCCGCGCTCGGCGAAGCCCAGGTCCTCCATGAGCACGAGTTCGGTCGGGGTGAAGCAGTCGTGCACCTCGGCCACGTCGATCTGCTCGCGCGGACGGGTCACCCCTGCCTGCGCGTAGGCCTCCGCCGTGGCCTGGACGACCTCGGGAAAGGTGGTGAAGTCGTAGCCGTCGGTGCTGAGCCCGTCGCCGTTCCCCGCGACGAAGCCCATGCCCTTCAAGAACACCGGTCGGTCGGTATAGCGATGGGCGTCCTCCGCCCGGACGATCAGCGCGGCCGCCGCGCCGTCGGCGACGCCGGAGCAGTCCATGACGCTGAGGCTCCCGGCGATCCGGGGCGACCGCTCGACCGCCTCCTTCGAGACGGCCTTGCGGAACTGGGCCTTGGGGTTGAGCGCCCCGTTGGCGTGGTTCCTGACGGCGATGTGCGTGAGGGCGTCGCGCAACTCCCGCTCGGTGAGGCCGTAGCGCGCACGGTAGGCGGGGGCCAGGAGGGAGAAGCCGCCGGGCGCGGTCCACTCCACATCGGTGCCGTCCGACGGCGGCCAGGTCGCGGTGAGGCCGGAGAACGACGAGTCCTTCAGCTTCTCCACGCCGGTCGCCATCACCACGTCGTAGGCGCCGGAAGCGACGGCATAGGCCGCGTTGCGGAACGCCTCCGAGCCCGTCGCACAGTAGTTCTCCACCCGGGTGACGGGCTTGCCGCGCAGGCCGAGCGGCTTGGCCAGGGTCTGGCCGCTCATCCCCGACCCCTGGGTGCCGACCCAGAACGCCTCGACGTCGTCGAGGGCCAGGCCCGGCACGCCGTCCATGCACTCGGTGACGGCGTCGACGAGCAGGTCGTCGGCCGACTTGTCCCAGTGTTCGCGGAAGGGCGTGCAGCCCATGGCCACGATGGCGACCCTGTCGCCGAGTCCCTTAGCCATGACGCACCTTCTCCATCGGCCGTGCCTTCCAGAAATAGTTGTGGACGCCCTGTGTGGAGGAGATCCTCCGGAACACCGGCCGGAGGACGTCGCCGACCGCCAGTCCCCCTTCGGGCACGTCGGCGACGTGCACGCTACGCCTACCGCCGCCTTCGACGTCGACGACGGCCTGGACCGTCGGCCCGTCCGGTCCTACCGCCAGGAGGTCCTCGGTGAGGCTGACGACGGTGCAGGGCAGGTCCCGCAGGGGCTCGGGCCGCAGGGCGTCGTGAGCGCCGCAGCCCGCGCAGACCCGGCCGGGCGGGGCGGTGACCGCCGCGCACTTCGTGCAGCGGACCGCGACGAGGGCGTTCTTCCACGCGCGGCGGCGTTCCATCGGCGGTGCGGCGGGCGGCGCCGGGTCCGGCCGGTTCGGGCCCTGCACGGTGAACAGGCCGCGCCAGCGCAGGTACCGGTCGTAGGTCAGCGGGACGCGCCCGGTGAGCTGGTCGCGGACGCGCGGGCCGCACCGGGCCGCCTCCAGCCCCTCCCCCACCGCGAAGACGAACGCGTCCGCGCCGTCCGCGGCGTTGACCGCGAGAACGGTCTCGCCGGGACGGGCCCGGTCGAGGGCGTCGGCCAGCAGCAGGCCGAGGTGCGCCGCGCCGGTGTACCCGGTCAGGCCCTCCACCTCGGCGTCGGCTCCGCCGCCGAGCGCGGCCCGCGCGGCCGCCGCGGCCCTCGGGTTGGCGCAGGCGACGACGACATGGTCGGCCCTCCCCAGGCCCGCGTCCGCCAGCGCGCGTGCGGCGGCGTCGAGCGCGCGGTCGCGCAGGATGCCCGCGGTGAAGCGCTCGTCCCAGACCGTCGGATGCGGCGCGCCGGGCGCCCGCCACCTGTCGAGCAGTTCCACCGTGCCGGACGCGGCGGCCAGCAGCCGGATCGGGCCGTCCGGTCCCGCCGCGAACGCCGCGGCGGCGTCACCTTGGGCGAGTTCGCCGGGCGCGCCCGGAGCGTCGGTCCGCCGGTCGGCCAGGACGGCGAGGCCGCCCGCCGCCAGAGCGGTGCGCAGCGCGCCGGCCCCGGCCCGCAGGCCGGTGAGGTCCAGAGCCGCGACGCTCGCCGGCAGCGCCAGCGCCGCGTGGACCGTCGCCGCCGACGACTTGTCCAGGTACGGCGGCTCACTCGTCGCCAGGTGCAGGACCGGGACGTCCCGGGCCGCGCCGTCGAGGCGGCGGCCCGCCTCCACGCCGAGCGTCACGGCGTCCTCGTCATGGGCCGCGACGGAGCGGGCCCGGCGTCCGCCGGATCCCGCCTCCGCCCGGAAATCGGTCGTGGACAGCGCGTATCCCGGCAGGTACACGGCATACGCGGTGATCGTCGCTCCCGCCATGGTCAGTGCCCTTCCTTGTCTGTGGTGGTCGGGGGCTGCCCGGTCGGGGGGTGCGGAGCACCGTCCAGCGGGTGGCGGCATCTGACGCCTTCGTCGTCCGCGCCCGTCCAGCCGACGTCGTCGGCGCACGCGGCGGAGGCGGCGGCGCAGCGGTCGGCGAACCGGCAGCCCTGGAACGCCGTGGTGACCCGCGGGGCCGCACCCGGGATGCCGACGAGCGGCCCTTCGGTGTGCCGGCTCGGCACCGAGGCGAGCAGCCCCGCGGTGAACGGGTGCCGCGGCGACTCCAGCACCCGCGCGGTCGGCCCGGCCTCGACGATCTGACCTCCGTACATGACGGCGATCCTGTCGCAGAGGTCGGAGGCCAGGAGCAGATCGTGGGTCACGAACACCAGGCCGACGCCCGTGTCGCGCACGAGGTCGCGGAACAGGGCGACCACCTCGGCCTGCGTGGTGACGTCCAGGGCCGTGGTGCACTCGTCGGCCAGCACCAGTTCGGGGTCGGTGATCACCGCGAGGGCGATGGCGACGCGCTGGCGCAGCCCGCCCGAGAGCTGGTGCGGGTAGCTGCCGAGCACCCGGTCGGGTTCGGTGATGCCCATCCGGCCCAGGACCGCCGCCGACTTCTCCGCGGCCTGCGCCGCGGTGAGGCCGGGCCGGTGCCTGGCCAGCACCTCACGAAGCTGGTAGCCGATCTTGAACAGGGGGTCGAGAGAGCGGGCGGCGTCCTGGAACACGGTGCCGACGCGTGCGCCGCGCACGCTCGCCGTCACGTCGTGTCCGGGCGCGAGGACCCTGTCGCCGCCGAGGCGCACCTCGCCCGCGGCGACCGCCACATTGCCCTCCAGCATCCCGATCAGGGTGCGCACGAGCGTGGACTTGCCGCAGCCGGACTCCCCGACGATCCCGACGATCTCGCCGTTCCCGACGCGCAGGTCGGCACCGTCGACGAGCAGCAGGTCGGCGGCCGCGGTCTCGGCCTCGACGCGCAGCCCTCCCACTTCGAGCACCGCGGTCATCGGTGCCCTCCCTTCCTCGGGTCGTAGTGGCTGAGCAGGGCGTCGCCCAGCAGGTTCACCAGGAGCACCACCACGGTGATGGCGACGCCCGGCAGCGCCGCGACCCACCACGCCTGGGTGATCAGCGACTGGCCGGAGGCGAGGATCGCGCCCCAGCTGATGCTGGGCGCGACCACGCCGAGGCCGAGGAAGCTGAGCGCGCTCTCGACGAGGACCGCGGTGCCGACCTGGAGCGTCGCCAGGGCCACGACGGTCCCGGCGAGGTTCGGCAGCAGGTGCCGCAGCACGATCCGGGTCTCCGAGGCCCCGGCGGCGCGCAGGGCGGGCACGAACTGCCGCTCGCGCAGCACCATCGCCGAGGCGCGGACGACCCGGGCGCAGGGGGCCCAGCCCGTGAGGGCGAGCACCATGAGCAGCACGCCGAGTGAGCTTCCGCGGTTGGAGATCACGGAGAGGGCGATGAGGATGAACGGCAGCGCCAGCTGGGCGTCGATCAGCCGCGACAGGACGGTGTCGGTGAGACCGCGCCGGTAGCCCGCGAGCAGGCCGACCAGGGTGCCGGGAACGATCGCGACGACCGCGCCGAGCAGACCGATCATCAGGGTGAGCCGGCCGCCGTGCACGAGCCGCGCCAGCAGGTCGTGGCCGAGCTTGTCGGTGCCGAGCGGATGGTCCCAGGCGCCTCCGGCGAACACCGGGGGGCGCAGCGCCGCCGCCAGGTCCTGCCGGTCGGGGTCGGGCAGCAGGCCGGTGGCCGGCAGGATGAGCACGGCGAGCGCGATGAGCAGCAGCGGCGCGGCCACGAGCACGACGCCGCGCCTGCCGTGCACGCCCGGCCTGCGCCGGGCGGTGCCGATCGGGGCGGTCTTCGCCTTGCGGACGGGCTGTTCCGTCGGGGTGGTGAGGGTCATGGCGGCTACCTCAGACGTGGGTCGACGACCGCGTAGAGCAGGTCGGCGATGAGGTTGATGACGACGAAGCTGACCGCCCCGACCACGACGATCGCCTGGACCAGCGGGAAGTCGCGGAACTGGATCGCCTGGAGAGCCAGCGAGCCGAGGCCCGGCCAGGAGTACACGTACTCGACCGCGACGGCGCCGGACAGCAGCATGCCGGTCTGCAGGGCCACGACGGTGAGGACGGGCGGGGAGGCGTTGCGCAGCGCGTGCACGAAGACCACGCGCCATCCGGTGAGGCCGCGCGCCCGCACCGCGGCGATGTACGGCTCGCGCAGCACCTCGGCCATCGCCGAGCGGGTGAGCCTGGCGATGTGCGCCATCGGGTACATCGCCATGGTCAGCGCGGGCAGCACGAGGTTGCGCCAGCCGCCCGCCTGCCCGGCGGGCAGCAGCCCGAACCGCACCGCGAAGACGGCGACCAGCATCATGCCGAGCCAGAAGACCGGCACCGACTGGCCGAGGACGGCGAGGGCGGAGGCCGTCCGGTCCCACAGGCCGCCCTCGCGGGTCGCCGCGAGGACGCCCAGCGGCACGCCCGCGAGGATGGCGAGCACCATCCCCGCGCCGAGCAGCTGGAAGGTGAAGGGCAGCCGGTCGAAGATCATGCCGAGGTTCGGCTGGTAGAACTGGAGTGAGTCGCCGAGGTCGCCGACGGCGGTGCTCGCCAGGTAGTCGAGGTACTGCACGATCAGGGGCCGGTCGAGCCCGAGCGTGGCGCGCAGCGCGTCGGCCTGCTCCCGGGTCGCGAACGGCCCGAGGATGTTGGTGACGGGGTCGCCCGACAGGCGGCCGAGCAGGAACGCTCCCGTCAGCGCCAGGTAGAGGGTGACCAGGACCGCGCCGAGCTTCCCGGCGATGAACCGGATCATGTGGGGCTCCCGGTGTTCTGGGGTTCGCGGGCGGCGTGCGCCGCGCGCAGCCGCCGGCCGGGGACCGCGGCGACGAGCCTGCGCGTGTAGTCGTGGACCGGGTCCTCCAGCACGCGCGCGGCCGGGCCCTCCTCGACCACCCGGCCGTGCAGCATGACGTAGACGCGATCGCAGATCCGGCGGACGACGGACAGGTCGTGGCTGACGAACAGCACGGACACCCCCGTCGTCTCGCGCAGCCGCAGCAGGAGGCCGAGGACCTCGGCCTGCACCGAGACGTCGAGGCCGGAGGTGGGTTCGTCGGCCACCAGCAGGCGGGGGCGCAGGAGCAGCGCGCGGGCGATGCACACCCGCTGGGCCTGGCCGCCGCTGAGCTGGTGCGGAAGCCTGCCGAGGAGGTCCGGCGCGAGCCGCACCTGGGCCATCAGCTCCTCGTCGCTCACCCAGGAGGTGCGCTCGGGCTGGAGCCCGCGCAGTTCGCGCAGGCCCGAGCGCACCGACTGGCGCGGGTCGAGCGAGCCGTGCGGATCCTGGAAGATCACCTGCACCTCCGGGCGCAGGCGCCGCAGTTCCGCGGGCCGAAGGGCGGCGAGGTCGCGGCCGAGCACCCGGATCTCCCCCGCGGTGCGCGGCCCGAGTCCGGCGACGGCCATCCCCAGCGTGGTCTTGCCCGATCCCGACTCGCCGACGACGCCCACGATCTCGCCGCCCTCGACGCGCAGCGACACCCCGTCCACCGCCGTGTGCCGGGTGCGGGCCCCGGTGCGGTAGCGCACGGTCAGCCCGTCGACCTCGACGACCGGGGCCTCCTCCGCGGTCGTGATGGGGAAGTCGTCGCCCTTCATCACCGCATCTCCGCCCGGTCGAACAGGACGGCGTTCAGCGCGTTGTACTCGATGCCCGTGACGCCGGAGGTCGCGTAGCTGAAGGTCTGCTTGTACAGGGGCAGGTAGCAGTGCTCGTCCACGACGGCCTTGGTGTTCAGCTCGTCGTACAGCGGCTGCGCCGCGGCCGGGTCGGCCTTCTCCAGCGCCGCGGCGGCGAGCTCGTCGAACTCCGGCGACGCGCAGTTGGCGGTGATGGAGTCGGAGGTGAGGAAGCCGTGCGCGAAGTAGTCGGGCGCCGCGACGTTCGGGACCCCGGCGAACAGGTAGAGGCCGGAGATCTTGCGGGTGACGACCTCGGTGGTGAGGCTGCCGTAGTCGACCGGGTTGTACTCGACCGTGAACCCCGCCTCCTCGAGCTGCCCGCCGACGGCCTGGGCGACCTCGTCGATGTAGGTGTACTTCTTGGCCGGGTAGGTCAGCGGAATGGTGACCTTGCCGTTCAGGAGGCTCTTGGCGCGTTCGGGATCGGCCTTCACCGAGGCGGTCGGCTGCTCGTCGGGCTTGACGTTGAGCAGACCGGCGTCGGCGGTGGCCTGGCCCTCGAAGATGCTCGCCACGATCGCGTCCCGGTCGACGGCGAGGGCCGCGGCCTCGCGCACCTTCGGGTCGTCGAACGGCGCTTTGTCGGACTGGAGGAAGCCGACGATCTTCATCGCGGACTTCACGCGCTGCACGTCGAGGCCCGCGTCCTCGGCCTCCTTGGCCTGGGCGGGCGGCAGGTCGAACACCACGTCGGCGGCCTTGCTGCGCAGCAGGGCGAGGCGCTGGGCGGCGTCGGGCGACCAGGTGAAGGTGACTCCCGGCAGCGCGGTCTTCGCGCCCCAGTAGGCGTCGTTGGCCGTCACCGAGATGCTGCGGCCCGGCTGCTGCTCCTTCCACACGAAGGCGCCGGTGCCGACCGGGTGGGCGGTGAAGCCCGCCGTGCCCTGCTCCGCGTAGTACTTCGGCGGCATCAGGAAGATGTTGGTGAGCAGGTTCGGGATGTTGTACTGCGGGGTGCCCGTCTTGACCTCGACGGTGTCGGCGTCGCGCGCCTCCACCGACTCCACGTTGCCCAGATAGGACTTGAGGATCGCCTTCTCGCCGTCCCGGTTGAGCAGGATCGAGCCCGCGACGGCCGCGGCGTCGGCCTTCTCGCCGTTGCTGAACTCGACGCCGGGGCGGACCTCGAACGTCCAGGTGGTGTCGTTCTCGCGGGCCCAGTCGGTGATGATGCCGTCCTTGGCGGGCTCCAGGTCGTCGCCGGTGCCGATGAGCGGCTCGACGATGGTGCCCCAGACGTACTGGTCGGACCTGGCGCCGACGACCGGGTCCAGGGTCGCGGGCTGCGAGTTCAGGACGACGCGCAGGACGCCGCCGGCCGAACCGGCGCCGGACGTCGCCGTGTCGCCGCCGCAGGCGGTGGCGGCCAGTGCCAGGGCCGTCCCGACCGCGGCCGCGACGCCTCCGCGCCGGAAGCTGCTGTGTCTCATCAGGGATTTCCTCTCTCTCGCCCGATGTGGTGTCCGTCACTCCACCCCCGGGCTTCGAAAAGATACCGACCGGACGGAATTATGGTCAAGGGGTGGTTTGTCGGATTTCACAACCGTGCCCCAGGACACGACGGGCCCGACCCGACCGGTCGGCGAAGGCGAAAAGGGCATGCGAAAGGACCGCGCGGCGCAGGGCGGACACGGCGGTCGGAAGAGTCCGACCCCTCCGCGCGCGGACGCGCGGAGGGCCGGAAAGGTGTTGCGGGGGCTCTCCCCCGGATCAGATGATCTCGGTCTCCGGAGCCGTGGCGTCCTCCGCGAGCGCGCCGCCCCCCGGAATCGTGCCGTCGTCGACGATCGAGATGCCGCTCAGGACCATCGAGCTGAAGTGGCGCGCGATGTCCTCGGTGCCGAACGTGCCGCCCGGGTTGTACCACTGGTAGGCCCAGGCGCACATGCCCACGAGCCCGAAGGTGGTGATCTTCGGATCGAGGTCACTGCGGAAGTGGCCCTGCTCGATGCCGTCGCGGATGACCCCGTTGAAGGCCGCCTCCACCTGGTCGCGCTTGGCGGCGACCTCGGTGAACCGCGGCCCCGCGAGGTGCCGGCGCTCCTGGTAGAAGATCGTGACGTGCGGGTGGAACTCCGCGATGCTCGTCAGGCTGACCCGGATCAGCTCCCTGACCCGCACCCGCGGGTCGTCGGAGGCCGCCATGATCTCGGTGATCGCGTTGAGCTGGGCCTCGATGTAGGCGTTCTGGATCTCCCAGAGCAGCTCTTCCTTGGTGGCGAAGTGGTGGTAGAAGGCGCCCTTGGTGAGGTGCGCCCGGTCCACGATCTCGCGGATGGAGGTGCCGTCGAACCCCTGCGCCTGGAAGAGCGCGAGCGCGCTGTCCATGATGGACATGCGGGTCGCCTCAGGGTCGTAGCCATCCGGCCAGCGGCGGCGTCGCGCGGCTGTCGTCTCTGCCATGCTCTTCACCTCTGGTCACCGTTGGTAGGCAGGATGGCGGACATCATACCGACCGAACGGTAGGAATGGCGGAACTCTCAGGAATTCCGTGGCGCCGTTCACTCCAGATACCGGAAGACGACCTCGGCGACGCACACCGGGCGCGGCGCGTCCTCGGCCGTCACCGTCACCGTCGCGACGGCCTGGACCCCGCCCGGCACCTGCTCCGCCGAGGTCAGGGCGGCGGTGGCGCGGATCCGCGAACCCACCCGCAGCGGGGCCGGGAACCTGACCCGGTTCATCCCGTAGTTGATCCCGAGGCTCGCCCCCTCGACCACGAGGATCTCCGCGAGCAGCACGGGGATCAGCGACAGCGTCAGATGGCCGTGCGCGATCGTCCCGCCGAACGGGCCCTTCGCCGCCCGTTCCGCATCCACGTGAATCCACTGGTGGTCGCCCGTGGCCCTGGCGAAGAGGTCGACGTCCTCCTGGGTGACCTCGCGCCAGTCCGAGGTGCCGAGGCCGGCGCCCGCGAGACCGGCGAGACCGCCGACCGTGACCGTCGTGGAGGTGCGCTGGGTCGTGCTCATTCCGTGTCTCCCTTTGGGTGCTGTACGGGCTCGGCGCCCTGCGCGGACGGGAGCACCGCGAACGTGCCGCGGTGAAAGGCCAGCGCCCCCGAGTCCGCGGCGCCGTTCTCGACGTGGTCCACGTCCACGATGAGGATGAGATGGTCCCCGCTGGGGACCCTGCGGCTGACCGTCCCGGCCAGGCGCGCCGCCGTGCCCGCCAGCAGCGGCTCGCCGCCCGGGCCCGGCGTCCAGGCCACGTCCGCGAGCCGCTCGGCCCCGGTCAGCCCGGAGGTCGCCAGCCGCTTGGCCAGCGCCTCCTGGTCGGCGGCGAGGACGTGCACGGCGAGCCGTGCCGCCCGGGACACCACCGGATAGCTGGAGGTGGTGACGCCGACGCAGACGAGCACCTGCGCCGGATCGAGCGACACCGAGGTGAAGGAGTTCACCGCCAGCGCCGCGATCGTGTCGGCAGGGTCCGCCGCGGTCACCGCGGTGACGCCCGTGGCGAACTGGCCGCAGGCCCGCCGGAACTCGGCGGCCCCCACGAGGTCGGTCGTCCTCATCACGTGTTCCCTTCCGGCCGCCGCGCGGCCATCGCCTCTCGCACGCTGAACGCGGCGTCCATCGCGGCGGCCGCGACCGCGGCCTCGACCGAGACCGAGGTCGCCCGCCGGTAGGACACCAGTGCCCTGCCCGTGCCCGACGCCGGATGCCCCGCGACGACACCGGCGAGCCGAGCGGTCTCGGCCTCCAGCGCCTCGGGGGCGACGACCCGCGACACCAGCCCGAGCTCGCGCGCCCGGTCCGCGCCGACGGGCTCGCCCGTCAGCACGAGGTCGAGCGCGGCCTTGGGGGGCAGCGCCCGCGCGAGGTCCACGAGCACGCCCGCGGGCGCGATCCCGTGCCCCACCTCGGGCAGCGCGAACCGCGCGTCGGCCGCGGCGACCGCGAGGTGCAGGTGGGCGAGCAGCCCGAGCCCGAACCCGGCCGTCATCCCCTTCACCTCGGCGACGGTCACCGCGGGAACCCGCCACAGCCGGTCCAGGGCGGCGTGGACCCCCCTCAGTTCCGCCGCGAGGTCCTCCGCCGAGGCCCGAGCGAGGTCGGGAAAGGCCGAGGTGTCCCATCCGGCGCAGAAGTGCCTCCCGGCCGGCCTGACCACGACGACCGCGCACTCCGGATCGGCCGCCGCCTCCTCGACGGCGCCGACCAGCGCCTCCAGCGTCGCCGTGTCCATGGCGTTCCCGCGTTCCGCGCGGTCGACCACGACCACGGCCACCGCCCCGCGCCTCTCGATCCGTACCGTCTCCAGCTTCATGGCGCAGATAATACCAACCGACCGGTATGAAAAGAAGCCCCGAGGGTTCCGCACCCGGCGTCGGGACGCGATGCCGCCCGCCGGGAGCCGTCGATCATGGAACACTGGGACGGTCGGCGCGATCCAGGACTCCCCCGGTGCGTTCCGCGGTCGCACGACCCGATGACGATCGGCGACCGGCGCCAGACGGCAGGGCCGCGGTAAGAAGCACCGAGCCTTCCGGGGCCCTCCACGCGCTCGCCTCTCGAAGGAGTTCATATTGAGCATCGACATCCCGGACGGCCTCCGGCAGCCGGCGGCGGCATGATGGGCGGGCGGCATGTGGTCGTCATCGAGGCGGGGCTCACCGGGTCCGCGACCGCTTGGCGGCTCGCCCGGCACGGGATCCGGGTGACGCTCCTGGAGCGCGACGCACCCGCGAGCGTGCTGGGCAGTTCACACGGATCTGCGCGCATCTTCCGTTACGCCTATCCTGATCCGCTCTATGCGGATCTCGTGCGACGGGCCCGGACCGACTGGGCCGAGCTGGAGGAGGCCTCGGGGGTACCGCTGTTCACCGCGCACGGCGCGGTGGATCATGGGTCGCTACGCGACACGCCGCGGCTGGCCGAGGTGCTGACGTCGTTGGGGGTGCGCAGCGAACTGCTCCCGCCCGAGGAGGCGCGGCGGCGGTGGCCGCACATGGTGTTCGGCACGCCGGTCCTGTGGCAGCCGGACGCGGGCGTCGTCGACGCGCAGACCGCGGCGGAGGCCATGACTCGGCTCGCCGCGGAGTCCGGTGCCGAGGTCCGGACCGGTACGGAGGCCGGCGCGGTCCGCCGCACCCGATCGGGGTTCGCGGTGGACGTGGGCCCGTCCGGCGCGGCGCCCTCCGTCGGCGACACGCTGCACGCGACCGACGTGGTGGTGGCCGCGGGCGGCTGGCTGCCCCGGCTGCTTCCGGCGCTGCCGCTTCCCGCGGCGTTCCGGGCGAGCCTTCCGCCGTTCACGGTCCGCAAGGAGCAGGTCTTCCACTTCCGGTGGCGCGACCCCGCGGCGGCATGGCCAACGTTCATCCATGATGAGTCGGGGACGCTCGTCTACGGGCTGCCCGGCGGCCGCGACGCGGGCTTCGCCGGGCAGAAGGTCGCCGTGTTCGACGGCGGGCCCGTCCTGTCCTCCGCCGCCGACCCGGACCGCACCATCGACCCTTCGAACCGCGCCCGGGTCACCGCCTACGTCCAGGAATTCCTCCCCGGCCTCCACCCCGAACCCTACGCCGAAGCCGCCTGCCTCTTCACCAGCACCCCCACCGAGGACTTCGTCATCGACACCGCCGACCACCTCACCCTCCTCGCCGCCTGCTCCGGCCACGCCGCCAAATTCGCCCCACTCCTCGGCCGCCTCACCGCCGACCACGTCCTCGGCATCGACCCCACCCCACCCCGCTTCCGGCCCTTCACCGCTTGAGCCCGGATACTCCGGGCGGCCTGTGCGGCGAACACCGAAGGTGCCGCGCGCAGGCACGGCACCTTGGGCGGGGCCCGGAACGGGGTCAGGCTCCCGTCCGCCAGACGCCCTGGAACTGAGGCCAGGCATTGGCGTCGAAGGCCAGGCCGCCGACGGACTTGCTGCGGCCCAGCACCGCGGACTGGGTGTAGAGGGGGATGACGAGGGCGAGCTCGACGGCGCGTTTCTGGACCTTGCCGTAGAGGTCGTCGCGCACCGCCTTGTCGAGGGTGGTGCGGCCCTTGTCCGTCCACTCGGTGAGCTGGGCGTCCTTGAGGAACGTGGTGTTCGCGCCGCCCTTGGCCGGTTCGCTCGCACCGTTGAACAGCAGCCACAGCACGTCCGGTTCGAAGCGGGCCCAGCTGTAGTCCGTGGCGTCGGCCTTGCCGCCGTAGACCGCGGCGATGTGGCTCGCGACGTCGAGCTTCTCGCGGACGACCTCGACCCCGATCTTCTTCAGATCGGCCTGGAACGCCTGGGCGAGGATGTCCCGCTGCTCACGCACGTACTGGGCGGGCAGCGCCGGCCACTCGACGACGAGGCGCTCGCCGTTCTTGGTCCGGTAGCCCTCGGCGTCACGCTGGGTCCAGCCCGCCTCGTCCAGGAGCCTGCCCGCGGCCTCGGGGTCGTAGGGCCAGGTGTTCTCCAGCGACTTGTCGTAGGTCGGCGTGACCGGAGACAGTGGGCTCCAAGCGCGCTTGAACCTGCCGAAGTGGAGGTTCTTGACGTCGGTGTCGATGTCGATGCCCTGCTGGAGTGCCTTGCGGACCTTCAGGTCGTCGAAGGGCGGGCGTGAGGTGTTGAGGTAGAGGTTGTAGTTGCTGCCCGGGTAGTCGCGGGTCTCCAGGGCGAGCGCGGCGTTGCCGCTGACCCCCGCTGCGTCGGCGGGCGGCACCGCGGCGGCGACGTGCACCTGCCCGCTGGTGAGCGCGCCGACCCGGACCGAGGCCTCCGGCAGGAAGCGGACGGTCAGCTTGTCCAGGTAGGGGGCGCCGGTGTTCGCCGCGCCCTTGGGGGCCCAGGCGTAGGCCTCGTTGCGGGTGAACGTCGCGCTCTGGCCCTTGGTGTAGGAACTGAAGACGAACGGCCCGGTGCTCACGCCGACGGTCCCGCCCGCGCTGAGATGCTCCCCGTTCTCCTTGATCGTCTTCGGCGAGTAGAAGCCGAGGTAGGCGGTGCTGGCCGCCTGGAGGAAGGGCGCGAAGGGCGCCGAGAACGAGACCTTCGCGGTGCTCGCGTCGACGACCTCGGTACCGGTGTACGGGCCCAGGAGACTCGCGGCCAGCTGGGACTTGGTCTTCGGATCATGGATCCGATCGAAGTTGACCTTGACGGCCTCGGCGTCGAACGGCGTCCCGTCGGTGAACTTCACATCCTTGCGCAGCTTGAACGTGTACGTCTTCAAGTCGTCGGACACCTCCCACGACTCCGCCAACCAAGGCTGGAACTCGCCTTCGGCGTCCAGGGAGACCAGGGAGTCGAACACGTTCCGCAGGATGGACGCGGTGATGTCCTGCTGGCTGACGTGCACGTCGAAGGAGAGCGGCTCGGTGTCCACCGCGTAGATCACCTCTCCGCCCTTGACGGGGGCGCTGGTCTCGGCGGCTCCTCCGGTGTCTTCTCCCGACGCGCAGGCGCTCAGCGTGAGCGCGAGGAGGACGGCCAGAACGGAGGCGGGTCTGGAGAGATTCATGCGTGACGGCTCCAGGGGAACGGGGGCTAGGTTCCCTGTTGTTCCGACAGGAAAAGCAGGGATGCGGCGAGGCTATTTCGCCCTCCTCCCGCGGCGACACCCCAGCACGCCCCCTACCTTCGACCCGCCAGATGGACGGGTCGGCCACCCCTACCCCCCTACCTCCGCACGCGGGGCCACCCCCCTACTCGACCGACCGGGGACACCGGAACCGAAAGGGGATCGGGAAATAATCGGGCGGCGCTCGGAACGGCGCGGAAAAAGCCATGCACGGAATGGTCGTCGCCATGGCGAAAGTACATTCTACATAAAACCGGTAGGAAATGTCAAGAGATGGCGATGTCCTCGCTCCACCGCAGCTCAAGCAGCAGAGAAGGGCCCGCGCGACCGGGCCATAGCGCCTTGACCAATGCGAATGACGAAGCCTATTCTTTGCCTTTCCAACCGTCCGAAGGATACGGGGGCGAACCATTCCCGCCTCTCGGGAACGGGGCCGAGAACGTGCAGATGGTGGAGCGCGAGACCCAGCTCGCCGATCTCCTCCGGCTTCTGGAGGACTGCGCCGGGGGCACCGGCGGGACCGCGCTGATCACCGGGCCGCTCGGCGCGGGCAAGTCGGTCCTGCTGCGGACCTTCGCGGGACGGGCCCGCGCGTCGGGCGCGCTGGTCCTCGACGCCGAAGGGCTCCTTTTGGAGCGCGACATACCGCTCGGCGTGCTGCGCCAGCTGTTCCAGGACGCGCCGCTCGCCGACGCGGAACGCGCCGCCGTCGACGGGCTGCTGACCTCCGCCGAACTGTGCCGGCCGAGCGCGTTGGACATCGCCCCGGAACTGCGGCTGCCGACTCTGGCCAACCGGCGCCTGTGGACCGTGCTGCGCGCGATCGCCGAACGCGTCCCGGTCGTCATCGCCGTCGACGATCTGCACCACGCCGACGACGCCTCCCTGCACTCGCTGAGCCACTTCTGCGAGCGGGCCGCCACGGCGCGGATCCTCGTGGTCGCGGCGACGGCCAAGACGCGCGCGGCGGCCGACCGGCGGCACGGCGTGTGGCTCACCGACCTGCTGCGCCAGCCGCAGTTCCACCAGGTGCGGGTCGCGCTCCTGTCGGAGGAGGGCGTCACGGCGATGGCGGCCCGCCGCCTCGGCCCGGCGACCGCGCGGCGCCTTACCGGCCCGTGGACCCGGCTCACCGGAGGCAACCCGCTGCTCGTGCTCGCGCTCCTGGCGGACGCGCCGGCCGTCGGTGAGGAGTACGGCAGATCCGTCGTCGCGTGCGTCAGGAGGGGCGGGCGGGACCTGCTGACGTTGGCGCGGGCGCTCGCGGTGCTGGGCGACGGCCCCGCCCGGCACCTCCTGCGGGAGCTGCTCGACCTGCCGGAGGAGAACGTCGTGGCGCTGCTGGAGACGGCGCGCGCGGCGGGCGTCCTGGACGCGTCGCGATTCCGGCACCCGTCTGCCGCCCCGGCCCTGCTCGCCGACATGCCGACCGCGGAACGTGCCGCGCTGCACCGCAAGGCCGCGGATCTGCTGCACCGCGACGGGGCCTCTCCGGAGAGGGTCGCCCGTCATCTCGTCGCCGCGGGCCACGCCGCCGAGGACTGGGCCTTCGACATCCTGTACGCCGCGGCCGCCGAGGCCCTGCGCGCCGACGACCCGGAGTTCTCCGGCGTCTGCCTCGACCTCGCCGAACGGGCGGGCGTCCAGGAACCGGAACGCCTGCGGACCGCGCTGCTGCGCGCCCGCGTGGAGTTCCGCGCGAACCCCCTGGCCGCGTTCCGGCGCCTGACGCCGTTCGTCGACCGTCGATCGGTCGGCCCGGAAGGCGCGGACCTGATCCCGCCGCTCCTGTGGCACGGCAGGACGGACGATGCGGCGCGGATCCTCGACGCGCTCGGCGACCGTGTCCCCGACGAGCGGGCCGTCACCGCGCTCCAGACCGCGTGGGAGATGGCGTGGTCGGGGCATTCCCCGGCCTTCCGGAAGCCGACGCGGACGTTCGAGGACTCCGCGGCGGGGCGTGCGCTCGTGGACAGGGCCCCCAGCGCCGGGCCGCTCGCCGAGGTGCTGCGCGACGGGCCCACGGAGGGCGCCGCCGGGAGCGCGGAGACCGTGCTCCAGTCCCTGTCCCTGGACGACGACACCTTCTGGGCGCTCCACTCGGCCCTGCTCGCCCTGGTTTACGCCGGGCGCACCCGCCGCGCGGCGGACTGGTGCGACGCACTGTCGCGGGAGGCGGTGGCCCGGCGCGCGCCGACCTGGCAGGCTCTGCTGGCCGCGGTGCGGGCGGAGATCGCGTTGCGGGACGGGGAACCGTCGCAGGCCCGTGCGCACGCGCGCGATGCGCTGTCGCTCGTCTCCTGGCGCGGCTGGGGGGTGGCGATCGGCCTACCGGTGTCCTGCCTGGTCCTCGCCTCCGTTGCCCTGGGCGTCGGCGAGAGGGTTCCGGAAGAACGGGGCGGCCTGCCCGAGGCGGTGTTCGGGACCCGCTACGGCGCGCAGTACCTGTACGCGGTCGGCCTGCGGCACCTGGCCGAGGACCGGGCGGAGGCGGCGCTGCGCGGTCTCACCGAGGCGGGCCGCCTGCTCGCCGCCTCGGGCGCCGACGTCCCGTCGTTCGTGCCGTGGCGGTCGGGTGCGGTGGCGGCGCTGCTGCGCCTCGGCAGGCCTGACGAGGCCCGCGCCCTCGCGGCCGAGCAGCGCGCCCGGCCTGGGGCGACCCGGAAACGCGGGCCCGGCTTGCCCCTCCTCGGCTCGCGGCCCGCCCCACGCGGACGGACCGACCTGTGGGAGGAGGCGGCCGCGCTGCTGGATCCCGACGGCCGACGGGCCAGGACCACCCGTTCACCGGACGTCCCCGGCATCGCCCTCCGACGCCCCGGGCCCTCCCCGGTGGCCGCCCGCAGGACGGGCCGCCCGATCACGGAGGTCCGGGTGCCCTTGGCCTCCGGACGCGTCGCCGTCGCGTCCGCCCCTGGTGCCCGCCCCGACGTCGGCGCGCTCAGCTCCGCCGAACTGCGCGTCGCCCGGCTCGCCGCCGAGGGCCGCACCAACCGGGAGATCTCCCGGACCCTGTTCGTCACCCTCAGCACCGTCGAACAGCACCTCACCCGGGTCTACCGCAAACTGGACATCCCCGGCCGCGCCGACCTCACCACCGCCTTCCCCCCCCGACGCCCCGTCCGTGCCGGTCCCGCCGCCGCGCCCGGCCGCCGCCGAACAGAGCACCGGCGCGGGCCACGCCGGGCCGAGCCCTACGCCACCGCCCCGCGGAGCACGGACCGCAGGCCGACGCGATCTGCGGTGACGATCGTCGGCACGGAGCTACCGGATGAACGGCTGTAACGATGGGTGCTGCGGGACCACTTCCTGGTGACGGTGAAGCGCGGTGAAGGACGGGGGAAGGCGTGAACGAGGAGGAAGGGCTCGCGGCGGCGCACCATGAGGCCGGACCGGCGATGCCGCGCGGAGTGGCGGGCCCGCCGGCCTGGCCGGAGGACATCGTGTGTCGGCTCCCCCCGGGCGAGCCGCCCGGGTCGGGCGGCGTGCGGCGGCGGGCGGCGGGCGGGGATGAGCGGGTGGGGTGGTGGGCCCGAGTGCGGGGTGCGGTGAAGCGGGCCGCTCGTGGCCTGCGGGGCGAACCGGAGCGGGGCTTCTCAGGGGACGGGGGGCAGGGCCAGGTGGTCGCGGAGGGTGGTGGTCGTGTATTCGGTGCGGAAGACTCCCGCCTTCTGGAGGAGCGGCACGACGCCGCGGGTGATCGCGGTGAGGTCTTCGGGGACCGTGCCGGGGCGGAGGCGGAAACCGGTGAGGCCCGCTTCGTGCCAGGCGAGCAGGAGCTCGGTGAGGTCGGCGGGGGTGCCGGTGAAGATCAGGGCGTCGGATTCGCTCGGGGCGCCGGAGTCGGCATCCAGGCGTTCCCGGCGCGCCGCGGCGGCGCCGGGCGTCTCGTCGAGATAGACGAGCAGGTCGGCGAAGACATGCAGGAGGTCGTCGGCGCGGCCCGCCTCGGCCTGGAGGGCGCGGACCTCGCTGAGCGTGGCGCGCGCTTCGGCGGCGTCGTGCGGGGTGACGAACAGGACGTCGGCGACCTCGGCGCCCAGCCGGTAGGGGATGGTCAGGTGGCCGAGCGCGACCACCGGCGGCAGCCCTTGGAGCGGCCGTGGGGACGCCGCCTGCCCGCGCACCCGGTAGCGGGCGCCGGCATGGTCGACCGGCTCGCCGGACCACAGCGCCCGAACCGCCCGGACATGCTCGGCGGCCTCGCCGAACGTGCGGTCCATCATCGCCACGAAGCCCGGCTCGTAGAGGTCGGCGACCGGGAGGTCGTAGGCGCCCGGGTCGTCCAGGCCGAACAGGTCGAGGTCGGCGCGGCGGGCGGTGGGCCGCACCCGGATCCCGGCGCGACCCGCGCTGAGGTGGTCGAGCGTCGCCGCGGCGGAGGCGGTGTGCGCGGGCTGGGTGAGGGTGAGGGCCGCCCCCGTGACCAGGCCGACGCGCCGGGTCCGGACCGCGGCGGCGGCCGCGAGCAGCGCGGGATCCGGACGGCCGGTGGGCGGGCCGCCCGGAGTGAAGACATCGTCGAAGGTGACGAAGTCGAGCAGGCCGTGCTCGGCCTCGACCACCAGGTCCGTCCAGTGGCCGGCCCGGAGGTACGCCGGGTCCGCAGCGGCGCGGAGGGCGGGGTGCCACCCGCCGGGTTCGAGCGCCAGGGCAAGGTGCAGACCTTCTCGCCGGGTCATGTCGTGTTCTCCTTCCGTGAGGACGGCGGGTGCCGTCGATGCGGCGGGCGCGGGAGCGCGCCGCGCCGTGGCCGCCCGGTGCGCGCGGAGTCGTCGGCTCCGGCACCGGGGCGGACGTCATGCCCCGGACAGCTCGGTGAGGACGCGTCGGGCCAGGGCGTCGGCGTTGCGGAACGCGATCCCGTTGGCTCGCGGCGGGCTGTACCCGACAGGGACGAAGGCGCCGCCGACCCCGTAGCCGAGCGCGAACCGGCGAGGGTGCACCCTGCCGGCCGCGTCCACGAGCCGGTTGCCCCGGGAGGCGACCCGGTCGAGCGGGATCGTCCCGTCGGCGCCGTCCAGCGTCTCCTCGCGGATCTCGCCGCGATCGCGCAGCGCGCGCAGCAGCGGATCCTTCGTGTGCCGGAGCGTCGGTCCCGGCAGCCGCGCCTCGACCAGCGCGGCGGCCTCCACGCTGAGGCCCGGGATCGCACCGGCGACCGCGCGGAACCTCCCGCCCCCGGCGGTGATCCGGCTCCGGCCGCCGAGCGGGCGCACCACGCCCGCGTCGGTGAGCGCGGCGAGCTCCCGCAGCCTCCGCGGCGGCGGCCCGCTGGCGCGGTAGCTGAACACGCGCTGCGCCCACACACCGAGCTCGACGGCCTCGGTCCGCGCCGAAAGCAACCCGTCGGCCTGCGCGCGGCCGAGCGCGAGGAACACCGTGAGCATGCCCTGCACCAGGGCGAGATCGGGGCTGCGGGCCGGGTCCGCGCTGCGCCGGACGTCGGCGTCGATGTGGTCGAGCAGGCGGCGGCGCAGCGCGGCGAGGTCGGCGAACTCCTCGGCGCCGAGCGGGTCGAGCAGCGTGGGCAGGTCGAACCGGTCCGACGGATCGGGCACCGCCTCGGCCGTCAGCGCGTCGAGATCGGCGCCTTCCGCGGTGGCGAGGCGGTCCTGGAACTCCGGCCACGGCAGCGCGACCCGGTCTGGGTGGCCGAGGAAGAGCTCGTGGTAGTGGTGCCAGGCGAGTTCCCTCGCGACGACCGGCGCCAGGTCGTCGTCCAGGGAGAGCGGGCCGCGGTCCGCGTGGAGCGCCGCCACGGCCTCGGGCGTCAGGTACCGCGGTCCCTCCGGGCGGGGTCCCTTCAGCGTGATCGTGGGCTTCGCGCGGTACGGCACGCCGCGTCGGGAGGTCGCCCAAAGGACGGGCTCCCGGCCGGACGGCCGGTAGACCAGACCGTCGGGCGTCTCGGCGTAGGTGCCGCCGCGGCCTTCGGTGACCAGCACCGCGAGGTCCATGAAGCTGAGGCCCATGCCCCGGACGAGCACCGGCTCGCCCGCGCCGAGCAGGCCGAGGTCGATGTCGGCCGCGTAGTGCGGCGGAAGGTAGGTCAGGCCGTGCGCGGCGGCGTAGGCGGCGAGCTTCGCCTCCTCGCCTCCGGGTTCGGCGTCCAGGTGGCCTTGGGCCAGGACCACGAGGTCCACGGTCAGCGGCGTGGCCCGCCCCTCCAGCCGGAGGCGCTGCCGCCCGTCGGCCTCGGTCAGGTCCACCGCCCGCGCCGCGTGCTCCCGCACGACGACGCCGGGCGGGGCGGTCTCGACGAAACGCCGGTAGCACCAGCCGAGGTACTCGCTCTGCACGGGCCGTGCGACGAACGTCTTCTCCGTCACCTCCGCGTCCGTCCCTTCGGCGGCCCATTCGGCGAGCGACGGTCCCGCCCGCACCGGCCCCTCCATGACCACCGTCTCGTCGGTGAACATCGAGACGCCCGCCGCCGTCGAGTTCATCCACAGCAGGGCCGACTGCGCGCCGCGCCACACCCTGCCCCCGCCCGGCGGGTAGGGATCCACCATGTGGATCGTGATCGGCCTTCCCGCCGCGAGTTCCGGCGCGTTCGCGCAGATCCGCTCCAGCACCAGCACCCCGGCGGGGCCCGCCCCGACGATCGCGATCTCCACCGTGTCCCCCACCCCGTCTCCCGGACGGCCCGGTCCGTCCTCGCCGCGCCGCCCGGTCGTGCCGGGCGGCACCCGAACACCGGCGACCCTAGGAACCCGCGGGCCCGCCGGACTACCCGTATCCGCCCCCTATTCGCCGCCGCGGTAGGGGTCACCGCATCTATGGTAAGCAGGTCGGAAAAGTCTAGTTAGAAGGGAAGCGTGGAAGTGGCTGACGCATTCCATCGGCGGCTGCACCGGATCACCCCGGCGTCGCTGTCCGGGCACACGGCGCAGACCGGCGGCATGCAGCGGCTGGAGGCCATCTCCGGCACGACGGTCGGATCGGACCGGCTGTGGATGGGCCAGACCCTCGTGGCGCCCGCGACGTCCTCCGGCGACCACCATCACGGCGCGTCCGAGACCGGCATCTACGTCGTCAGCGGCCACCCGGAGTTCGTCTTCCACCATGAGACCGAGGGCGAAATCCGGCTGCGCACCTCCCCCGGCGACTACGTCTACGTCCCCCCTTGGGTCCCCCACCGCGAAGAGAACCCCGACCCCGACGACCCGGCCGTCGTCGTCATCGCCCGCACCACCCAGGAGGCCATCGTCATCAACGTCGCCGACCTCACCTGGACCGGTCCCACCACCTTGGGCGAACCCATCTGATCCCGGCACGACCGCCGTCCGGCCGAGCGGCCGCACCCGGCTCACCACCAGGCCGTGCGGGCTCCGCACTTGCCCGGAACATGCCGATCCCGTACGCCGCCGCACCCTGCACGCGGTGGAACCGCTCGGCGACGCGATCGGCGCGGCCGGGCTGTCCAGGTCTGGACGGGTGAGGGCGGGGCGGCCTCGGGCCTGCGGCGTTGTGCGGGGGCACGGGTGTGCGGCGATCGGGAGGAGGGCGGGCTGCGGGGCGCGTGGGCTCTCGGGCGGCGCGGGAGGGCGGGTGACGTGCTCGATAGGGGGAGACGGCGGCCCGGCGCCTGGGGGCGGGGCCGCCACCCGCCCGCTACACGAAGGTGAGGTTCTCGGCCTGCGGGCCCTTGGAGCCCTGGACCATGTCGTACGACACCTGCTGGTTCTCGTCCAGCGTGCGGTAGCCACTGCTCTGGATGGCGGAGAAGTGCACGAACACGTCCGCACCGCCCTCGTCCGGCGCGATGAAGCCGAAGCCCTTTTCCGCGTTGAACCACTTCACTGTGCCTGTGGGCATCAGATGAGTCCCCTCGTCCCCCTGTTTCGGCGCCGGTCTCCCGGCACCGGCCGCCGCCCGTGAGGCCCGGCGCCCTCACCTTGCCACCTCGGCGAGCGCCCGTCCGCCATTTCCGAGCGCCACGCCGCGTCGGATCGGGGAAACGCCCGGGCGCCGCGCCCGGCGGTCCGCTCCCCCCGCCGGGCGGACCTCACCCATGTGAACGCCGGTCTCGTCCCGCACCCCCGCGCCCCACCCGGCCCAACGACATCTCCAACCGCAACGCCCCCTTGAACCCCAGGTCACAAGGTTCCCCCGCACGAGCGGGTGTCCCACCTTCGGCGGACGCGGTGCCACCTCGCTCCGGTTCTCCCCGCACGGGCGGGGTGTTCTGTCCGGGTCGGCCTTGTTGTTGTCCGTGTAGCCGTGTTCCCCCGCCGGCGGGGTTAGGGGGTGGGGACTTTGGCGGCGGTGAAGGTGGTGGGGCGGCGGAGGTGGAAGCCCAGGGATCGGTAGAGGTGGATGGCGGGGGTGTTGGTGGCCAGGGCGTGGAGGAAGGGGAGTTCGTCGCGGGCGCGGATCTGGGTGGCGAGGGTGTGGATGAGGCGGGTGGCGAGGCCTTGGGCACGGTGGGCGGGGTCGGTGCAGACCGCGCTGATCTCGGTCCAGCCGGGTGGGTGGAGGCGTTCGCCGGCCATGGCGATGAGGCGGCCGTTGTGGCGGATGCCCAGGTAGGAGCCCATGGTGATGGTGCGGGGGCGGAAGGGGCCGGGGTTGGTGCGGGCGACCAGGGCGAGCATCTCGGGGACGTCGGCCGGGGTGAGGCGGACGGCTTCGGGGTCGGGGACGGCGGCCACGGATTCGCCGGTCATCTGGACTCCGGCGAGGTCCATGGTGAGTTCCCAGCCTTCGGGGGCGGCGGACCCGCCGACGAGGGGGACCAGGCCGCCGGGACCGGCGAGGGCCGCGGCGTCGGCCCAGTCGGCGTCGGTGGCGGGGTCGGGGAGGCTGAGGAAAGGCGCGACGTCCACGGGGTAGCGGACGACGCCGCCGCGCCACTCGGCGAAGTGGGCGTGCGGCCCGGTCAGGGCGGCGCGGATCGGGTCGTCGAGGGGATGCGGGTCTGCGGTCATGGCCACCACCTGTCGAAGATCGATCTTTACTCTACCTATATAGTAGGAATATGCCGCTGCTCGCCGACTCCGTCCGTGTCACCGAGGAGGGCGTCACGATTCTGGACCGTCGCGTGTTCCCTCTGCGACACCGCTGGGTGCTGTGCCGAACGGTCGAGGAGGTCGCGGTCGCCGTCGAGGAGATGGTGACGCAGAGCTCAGGGCCGAAGTTCGCGGCGACGGCCGGCATGGTGCTCGCCGCGCGGGACGCGGCCCGGCTGGGCCCGGGGGCGGCCGGCGAGGCGCTGCGCGAGGCCGGACGGCGGCTCGTCGCGACCCGGCCGACCAACAACGGGATCCGCGACGCGATCGCGGCGGTCCTCGCGGTGGTGGACGACCGTCCGGGCGAGGAACTGCTCCCGGTCGTCGAGGCCGCGGCCGCCGCCGACGACCGGCGCTACCGGGACCGCAGCGCCGCGCTCGGCGAGCACGCCGCGCGGCTGCTGCCGGACGGCGCGAAGGTGCTCACCCATTGCTGGGGCGACTTCTACCTGATGGGCGCGGTCGAGGCCGCGCAGAAGGCGGGCAAGCGACTCGAGTTCGTCTGCACCGAGACCCGGCCCTACCTCCAAGGCGCCCGGCTGACGGCGGCGACCCTGGTCGAGTACGGGTACGAGCCGACCGTCATCGCCGACGGGATGGTGCCCGCCGCGCTCGCCGCGGGCCTCGCCGACGTCACGCTCACCGCAGCCGACCGGATAACGCTCGACGGCCATGTCGTCAACAAGGTCGGCACCCTCGCCGTGGCCCTCGCCGCCCGGGAGTTCGGCGTGCCCTACTACGCGCTCGTCCACGCCCCCGACCCTCACGCGCCCGGCCTCGCCGACGTCGCGATGGAGGACAGGGACGGGGCCGAGGTGCTGCACGTCCTCGGGCACCGGACCGCCGCCGAAGGCACCCGGGGCTTCTATCCGGCGTTCGACGCGACGCCGCCCCGGCTGGTGACCCGGATCGTCACCGAGCGCGGCGTCTTCGCCCCCGACCGGCTGGCCGACCATTTCCGGGAGGACGCGTGAGCTGGATCGTCCTGGACATCGAGGGCACGACGAGCGCGACGGAGGCCGTCCACCGCGACCTCTACGCGTACGCTCGACCCCGCCTCGCCCGATACCTCACGGAACGTTCAGAAACTCCCGAAGTGCGGGCCGTGCGAGCGGCCATCGAGGACGACGATCCCCTCGCGGTCCTGCACGACTGGATGGACCGGGACGTCAAGGCGACGCCGCTCAAGACGCTCCAGGGCCTCATCTGGGCCGACGGGTTCGCGGCCGGCGAGCTGACGTCGCACTTCTTCCCCGATGTCCCCGGCGCGCTCGCCCGCTGGCGACGGGAGGGCGCACGCCTCGCCGTCTTCTCCTCCGGCTCGGTCGCGAGCCAGCGGCCCTGGTTCGGGCACAGCGCCTTCGGCGACCTCGGCACCGGGATCGACCGGTACTTCGACACCGTCACCGCGGGCCCGAAGCGGGAGGAATCCTCCTATCGCCGCATCGCCGACGCGCTGGACGACCCCTCTCCCCTGTTCCTGTCGGACGTGCCCGCCGAGCTGGACGCCGCCCGCGCCGCGGGATGGCGGACGGCCGGGGTGGCCCGTCCCGGCGAACCGCAGGAGCACGCCGATTTCGGGGCGCACCCGGTCCTCGCGGAGTTCGCGCCCGGGGCCCTGCCCGACCGGTACGCGGTCGGCGCGGCCCTGGCCGTCGAGTCGGCGCGGCTGGCCGGGCTCGGCTGGATGCGCGGCACCTCGGGCAACCTGTCACGGGTCCTGACCCGCGACCCGTTCCGCCTCGCGGTCACCGCGAGCGGGCTCGACAAGGCCGACCTCACCGCCGACGACCTCGCCGTGGTCGACGCGACGGGCCGGGCGACCGGGCCGGGACCGAGGCCGTCCGCGGAGGCGGGCCTGCACGCCCGCATCGCGGAGGTGACCGGCGCGGACTCCGTGGTCCACGTCCACCAGCTCTCCGCCGTCCGCGCCGCCCGCCGCCATCCGGACGGCGTCGTCCTGCACGACCTGGAGATGCTCAAGGGCCTCGGCCGGGCCGCCCACGGCGACCGGGTCGTGGTCCCCGTCCTGGCGAACGGCCAGGACATGGCCGAAGTCGGCGACCGCTTCGCCGCGGCCCACGACCCGGCCGTCCCCGCCGTCGTCCTCGCCGCCCACGGCCTCTACACCTGGGGCCCCACCCCCGCCGCCGCCCGCCACATCGCCGAGCTCCTCGACTGGATGTTCACCTACACCCTCACCGACTGACGCCCCGGGGCCCGCCGACGCCCGGCCCCATCGAAGAGCCCACCCGCACAAGAGCATCCGGGCAGAGCACCCCACACGAACCGGGTGAACCCCGACGTTCCACAAAGAGCCGCCCGAGCCCGGCGCGCCGCCGCCCAGGCGACCTCCGGCATCTCCGGGTCAGCCACGTGCCAACGTCCTCCCGCCGCACACCCTCCTGCGCCGTCCCCTTCTCCGTGCTTCCAAAGCGAGAGGCCGCGCACCGCCCGAAGAGGGCATCCGGCCCGCCTCTCGGCCGTCCGCGGGGAGGAGGACCTCGGGCCCTCCGCACATGCTCACCGAACGCCACGTCGTCCACCCGCCCGACCAGGGCGTCCGACCCGTCTCGCGAACAATCCACGAGGAGGATCCGGGTCTCGGATCCGCCGCAGGCGCCCACAGAGCAGAACGTCGCGCACCCGCTCGAACAAGGATCCGGCCTGCCTCACGGTGGCCCGCAAGGAGGGATCCGGACCGCGGGCCTCCGCACGTGCTCACGGAGTGAGGGTGTCGCCCGCGCGGTCGAAGAGGGTGTTCAGTGGGGTCGTGCGGCCATCGGTGAGGAGGATCCGGGCGGCGTGGAGGGCTTGGCGGGAGGCGAGTTCGCGGCGGTAGGGGGTGAGGGATTCCAGGTCGGAGACCTTGGCGAAGCCGATGACGCGGCGGGCGGCCTTGGCGCCCGCGAAGACCGCGGCGTCGGTGCGGACCTTGGTGAGGAAGGACTCGAGGGTGTCGTCCTCGAAGACCCGGGGGTCCACCCGGTCCGGCCAGAGGGCGCGGAACTCGGTCTCGAAGGCCGTCCAGGAGAGGGCGGGGAGGGTGAGGAGCCAGGCGGCCTGGGTCGAGGCGTCCAGCACCATGGCGCGAACGGCGGCGAGGAGGAAGTTGCCCCACAGGGCGCCCAGGTCGAAGCCGACGGGGCCGTAGAAGGCGAACTCGGCGTCGAAGGCACGGGTCGAGCGGGGACGGTCGGGGGTGGCCGCTCGGACGAGGACCGAGCCGGTGTGGAGGTCACCGTGGATGAGGGACTCCGCGTGCGTCATGAAGGTGAGCTTCGCGCGGCCCACCGCCGCCCGTACGGCCGGATCGCCCGCGAAGTCCGCGACGTCCTTGACGTTCCCCGGCAGGACCCGGTTGCGCTCGTGCTCGACATACGGCTCGGTGAACACCAGATCCTCGGTGATCCCGCTCAGCTCAGGGTTGACGGCCCGGGCCAGCTCCCCCTTCCGGATCTGCGGATCCAGCCCGAAGACCGACGTACCGAACGCAACCTTCGCGACATACCGCCCGAGGTCCTCGGCCGTGCCCTCGAAGCGCAGCCCTTCGTTGAGCGCGCCGCGCCAGACCCGGTGGTCGGACAGGTCCTCGATGGCCAGCACATGCCGCGCCGGATCCTCGTCGTACAGCGCGGGCACGTACTCGGGCGCGAGCGCCCCGTGCGCGGCCAGCGCCCCGGCCTCGAAGCCGTTGCGGTCGGGCGTCACCGGCCACGTCGGATCGACCCGCACGTACGGAAGCGACTGCTTGAGGACGAGGCCGGGCCCAGCGGCCGCCGAGACGACGAAGACCAGGTTGAGGTTGCCGTCGCCGACCTCGCGGACCCGGGTGATCGCGGCGGGATCGACCCGGGCCGCGAGCCGGGGCCGCGACGCGATGTAGGCGGGGACGGAGGTGACGTCGAGGAGGTCATAGGTGCTCATCTGCGCCGTCCTGGGCTGAGGGTGAAGCTGATGACGAGGGAGACGACCAGCAGCGCGCCCTGCACGAAGGTCTGCGCGTAGTACGGGGCGTCGAGCATGGTCAGGCCGTTGACGACGACGCCGATGAACAGCGCGCCGACCGCCGTGCCGAGGATGTTGGGCCGGTTCGCGCCGAGCACCGCGAAGCCGACGAGCGCCGCGGCGACCGACTGGAGCAGGTAGGCGTCGCCCGCGCCGACGTCGCCGCGGCCGAGCCGGGCGGTCAGCAGGATGCCCGCGACGGCCGCGCACAGCCCCGACACCGCGTAGGCGAGCGCCCGGTGCCGGGCCACCCGGATCCCGGCGAGCCTGGCCGCCTCGGCGTTCCCGCCGATCGCGTACAGCGCGCGGCCCCAGCGGGTGTGCACGAGCAGGATGTGCCCGGCCCCTGCCAGCAGGACGAGCACGAGCACCGGGACGGGCACCGAGAGCACCCGTCCGGTGCCGAGCCGGCCGAATCCCTCGGTGAACCGGCCGGGCGCGGTCCCGTCTCCGACGGCCATGCCGGGCGCGATCGACTGCCCCGAGGTGAGGATCAGCGCGAGTCCCTGGAACAGGAACATGGTGCCGAGCGTCGCGATGAGGTCCGGGATCCGGGCCACCACGACCAGCAGCACGTTCACCGCCGCGACCAGCAGCCCGGCCGCGAGCCCGAACCCGACGGCGGTCGCGCCGGTCAGGTTCAGCCGGACCATCGCGAACGCCGTCACCATCACGGTGAACCCGACGTTGGCCCCGACCGAGAGATCGAACCCTCCCGCGGCCATCGACACCGTCACTCCGAAGGCGACGATCCCGACGATCGACACGGACTGCAGCACGATGAGGAGGTTGTCGTAGGTGGCGAAGGCGGGCCTGCCCAGCGAGAACACCACGGTGACCGCGGCGAGCACGACGAGCAGCCCGTACCGGTAGCCGAGCGCGGCGAGCCGGCCGTTCCCCCCGGTCAGGGCGTGTGCGGTCATTCCTTTTCTCCTTCCGCCGCGCCCGCCAGCAGCGCGGCGAGCCTTTCCGGCGCGGCCTCGGCGGCGGGCAGTTCCCCCGCGACGCCCCCGTCGCGCAGCACCACGATCCGGTCGGCGAGCTGGAGCACCTCGTGCGGATCGGCCGAGGCGACGAGCACGCCGACCGTGGCCGCCCCGGCCCTGACCCGTCGGGCGATCTCGGCGCGCGCCCCCACGTCGACGCCCCGGAAGGGCTCGTCGAGCAGCAGCAGCCGGGACGCCCCGTCGAACCAGCGGCCGACGAGCGCCTTCTGCTGGTTGCCGCCCGAGAGCGTCGCGAAATCGGCGGCGGGGTCGGCCGGGGTGACGCCGAAGGCGGCGATCGTCCGCACCGCGGCCCTGGCCTCGGCCGCCCCGGAGAGCACCCCGAACCTGGCGGCCCGTCTCGGCAGCCCGACATGCGCGCGCACCGACCAGCCCGGCACGACGGCCTGCGCCTCCCGCTCCTCGGCGACCAGCGCCACCCCGGCGTCGACGGCGGCCGCCGGATCACGCGGCAGATGGCCGCGCCCGTCCAGCGTGAGCACCCCGGACAGCAGCGGCCGCGCGCCGAACAGCTGCTCCAGCAGCTCGGTCTTGCCCGCCCCGACGAGCCCGGTGACGCCGACGACCTCACCCTCCCGGACCGTCAGATCGAACGGCGTCCCCTCGGGCAGCGCCCGGATCCCGGTCGCCTCCAGCACGGGCCCGCCGACCACCGGCGCCTCCCGCGCGGCGGGCGCGAAGCGTGCGCCGAGCATCGCCGAGACGAGCACGGCGGGATCGAACGGGGCGGGGAACA
Source organism: Actinocorallia herbida (assembly GCF_003751225.1). Lineage (NCBI taxonomy): Bacteria > Bacillati > Actinomycetota > Actinomycetes > Streptosporangiales > Thermomonosporaceae > Actinocorallia > Actinocorallia herbida. Next base: position 3,526,282 of record NZ_RJKE01000001.1, on the reverse strand, counting down.
CCGCCCCGATCTCCCCGTCCCGCAGCACGACGGCCCGGTCGCAGAGCGCGCCGACCTCGGCGAGCCGGTGCGTCACGTAGAGCACCGCGACGCCGTCGGCGGCGAGCCCGCGCACGAGGTCGAGCAGCGCGTCGGCCTCCGCGCGGGCGAGGCTCGAGGTGGGCTCGTCGAGGATAAGCAGCCGCGGTCGGCGGTGCAGCGCCCGCGCGATGACGAGATGCTGCCGCGGACCGGGCGGCAGGGACTCGGCGGGCGCGTCGAGCGGCGCGTCGAACCCCGCCGCCTCCGCGATCCGCCGAGCCCGCGCGCGCGTGCCGCGCCCGGTGACGAACCGGCCGCCCGTCGCGAGCCCGTCGAGCGTGAGGTTCTCCGCGACCGACGCCCCGGGCACGATCCCCGCGTCGATGTCCTGGTGCACGGTCTGGATCCCGGCGGCCTTGGCGGCGAGTGGATCGCGCAGGACGACCCGGGCCCCGGCCACCCGGATCTCGCCCCCGGTGGGCGCGACCGCCCCCGAGAGGATCTTGATCAGGGTGGACTTGCCCGCGCCGTTCGTCCCGACCAGCCCGACGATCTCGCCCGCCGCGAGCTCGAGGCCCACGTCGTGCAGGACGGTCGTGCCGCCGTACCGCTTGGTCAGTCCGGAGACCGCGACGACGGGGCTCACTTCCAGGGCACCCGGGCGAGGTCGGGGGTGGCGAGCTCGGGGAACGACTCGGTCAGCTGCTGGACATTGGTGATCTTCCGCTCCACGAGCCTGTCCCGGGTGAGCAGCGTCGGCGGCACCACGACGGACTTCGGCAGGTCACGGCCGGCGATGCGGAGCGCCGCGGCCCGGACCGCGACCCGTCCGACGTTGGCCGGGTCGGTCGCCGAGGTCGCCACCCACGGGCTGTCCGGGGCGGTGATGACGCCGATGTCGGCGGTGGAGATGTCGGCCCCGTAGACCTTCACCTTGCCCTGGAGGCCGAGTTCGTTGATCGCGAGCGTCGCGCCCTTGGCGAACTCGTCGTAGGGGGCGAAGACCGAGGTCGTCTCCGGGTGCGCCTGGAGCGCGGCCTTGGCCTGGTCGGCGACGGCCGCGGCGGTCGAGCCGTTGACCACGCCGATCTGCGCGGTCTGGGTGACGCCCGGGTTGTCCTTCTTGAACTGGGTCCAGGTCTCGTTCCGGCGATCGAGCGGCTCGAATCCCGCGACGTAGACGTACAGCACCTCGGCGGTGCCGCCCGTGTCCTGCTTGAGCGCGCCGAGCGCCTGGCCGGCGATCTCGTGGTCGTCCTGGTCGAGGGTGGTGACCTCGCTGTCGCCGGGGTCCACGTCGAACGCCACGACCGGGATCTTCGCGTCGACCGCCTTCTTCACGGCGGGCTGGATCGTCTCGGCGAAGCCGTGGTCGACGATGATCGCGTCGGCCTTCTTGGCGACCGCCTGCTCCAGGTTGAGCGCGTGCTTGTCGTTGTCGCCCCCCGCGCTGGAGACGTCGAGCTCGATGTTCAGCGCCTTGGCCTCGTCCTCTGCGCCCGCGACGAGCTGCTGGAAGTAGTCGCCGGACGACAGCTGGCTCACCAGTGCGACGCGCAGGCCCCCGTCGGCGAACGCGGCGGGCGCCGTCTCGGTGGGGGCGGGCGCCGCGGAGGTCGCGGCCGGGGAGGCGGCGGGGGCTTCGGATCCGCCCTGTGAGCAGGCCGCCGCGGAGGCGGCGAGCAGGCTCAGGGCGACGGCCATGCGTATCTTCATGAGTCTTCCAGGGGGGATTGTTTATTTTTCCTACTGATTTACCATGGATATCCCGCGAAGCAAAGGAAAGACGATGACGTACCTGACGGTCTACACCGACGGCGACACCCCGGTGGAGGTGTTCGCGACCGACGACGCGGCGGAGATCGCCGCGGCCCTCAAGCCCCTCGACGTCGTGCTCCGGCACTGGCCCGTGGTCGAGGCGGACGGGGACGTCCTGGCGGCCTACCGCGAGCGGGTCGCCGCCCTGACCGAAGAGGAGGGGTTCGTCCAGGTCGACGTCGTCGCGCTCGGCCCCGACGCCGACCCGGAGACCGCCCGCGCCGCGCGCGCGAAGTTCCTCTCCGAGCACACCCACGACGACGACGAGGTCCGCTTCTTCGCCTCCGGATCCGGCATCTTCTACCTGCACGTCGGCGACCGGGTCCACGCGGTGCTGTGCGAGGCGGGCGACCTCCTCACGGTCCCCCGCGCCACCACCCACTGGTTCGACATGGGCACCGCCCCCGACTTCGCCGCGATCCGGTTCTTCCATGACGACGACGGCTGGGTCGGGAACTTCACCGGAGACCCCATCGCGTCCCGCATCCCCGACTACGACACGATCGCCGCGGACCGGAAGCGGTAGCCCCGCCTCCCGGTCAACGCGGACGGGAAGCGTCCTCATCGGCCCCTAGAGTCGGCCGAGGCGGACGGCTCCGCCGGGAACGGGATGGGGAAGAGTGACGGAACTGCGGGATTTCTCCTGGTCCGAGGTGTGCGCTCGGCGGCTGGAAAGGCACGGGCTCGCCGCGCCGCTGAAGGACGCGCGGCCCGCCGACGTCGCGGGGGCGATGGCGGGTGTGCACGCGCAGGTGATGTCGGCGGCCGAGGTCGGGATCGGGATGCGGCTCGGGACCGGGACGCGGCAGGACGTGCGGGACGCGCTGTGGAAGGAGCGCAGCCTCGTGAAGACGTACGGGCTGCGCGGAACGGTGCACCTCGTGCCCGCGCGGGACCTCGCGCTGTGGGTCGGGGCGCTTTCCGCGCTTCCCCTCATCCAGCCAAGGCATCGGCCGGACACCGGGCTCACGCCGGGACAGACCGAGGAGGTCGTCGCGGCGATCCGCGAGGCGCTGGCCGACACGGAACTGACCGTGGACGAGCTCACCGATGAGGTCGTCGCGCGGACGGGTCCGTGGGCGGGCGACCTGGTGATGGAGGCGTTCCAGGGCAAGTGGCCGCGGTGGCGGCAGGCGATGCATCTCGCGGGGATGCGCGGCGCGCTCTGCTTCGCGCCCGACCGGGGACGCAAGGCGGCCTTCACCGATCCGCGGCGGTCAGTGCCGGGGTTCGTGCCCGCCGCGCCGGAGGAGGCGCTGCCGTGGCTCGTCCGAAGCCACCTGCACGCCTACGGCCCCTCCACGCCCCAGCGGTTCGCGCACTGGACGAACGTGCCGCCGGCCTGGGCGAAGGAGCTGTTCGCCTCGCTCGGCGACGCGCTCGAGCCGGTCCTGGTCGAGGGCGAGGCCGCGTGGGTCGCCGCCGGGGACCTCGCCGTCCCCGAGACGGCTCCTCATGGCGTCCGCCTCCTGCCGTACTTCGACGGCTACGCCTACCGTGTCGGCAACCAGCCCCCGGCGCTGCTGTACCCCGGAGAGGCGGCCGACCGGGCGCGGCGCGGCAACTTCCAGCTCCTCCTCGTCGACGGCACCGTCGCGGGCCGCTGGCACCAGCGCAGGTCCGGCCGGAAGCTCGCCGTCACCGTCGAGTCCTTCACCGGGCTCTCCCCAGCCCGGCTCGACGACCTCGGCCGGCAGACGGCCCGGCTCGGCGAGATCCTGGAGGCCGTCCCGACCCTCACCCTCGGCCCCGTCACCACGGGCGGCCACGCCTGACGCGCGGACGGGACATGCGGCCGGGTCTGTGAGACGATCGGCATCCGATATTACCTATATAAAAGGTAGGTTCGGTATGCATCTGGACCGGGTGTCCCGCAGGCAGGTGCTGGCCGGGGTGACGGGAGGGCTGCTCGCGGCCGGGCCGCCCGCGCGGGCGGAGGCTGCGGCCCGGGGGCCGAACATCCTGTGGCTGGTGAGCGAGGACAACAACCCCTATATCGGCGCCTACGGCGACCCGCTGGCGCGCACGCCCACCCTGGACCGCCTCGCCGCCGAGGGGATCCGCTACGAGAACTCCTTCTCCAGCGCCCCGGTGTGCGCGCCCTCGCGGTTCGCGATCCTGACCGGCCTTCCGCCGGAGACCTGCGGCCCGGCCGAGCACATGCGGGCCGAGGGGAACATCCCCGGCTTCCTCCGCGGATTCCCCGAATACCTGAGGGAGTCCGGCTACTTCTGTACGAACAACAACAAGACCGACTACAACGCGCCGTTCGACCCCGCGAAGGTCTGGGACGCGTCGGGCCTGCTCGCGCACTGGCGGAACCGGCCGAAGGACGCTCCCTTCTTCTCGGTGTTCAACTACATGACCACGCACGAGAGCGCGCTGTTCCTGGGCGGCGCCGGGCGGACGAGGCCCGAGGACGTCAGGGTTCCGGCCTACCTGCCCGACACGCCGGCGATCCGCGCCGACCGCGCCCGCTACTACGACCTCATGGCGCAGCTCGACGGGCAGGTCGCCGATCGCCTCGACGAACTGGCGAAGGACGGGCTCGCGGAGGACACGGTCGTCTTCTACTACTCCGACAACGGCGGTGCCCTGCCGCGCAGCAAACGGCACTGCTACGACAGCGGACTCCGCACGGCGCTGATCGTCCGGTTCCCCGAGAAATGGGCACATCTGGCGCCCGCCGCGCCGGGGTCGGTCGTCACCGCGCCCGTCACGTCGCTGGACTTCGCCCCGACCGTTCTCGCCCTGGCCGGGCTGCCCGCGCCCGACCACATGCGCGGCTCCTCACTGACGGGCGGGCCCCGGCCGTCCTATGCCTTCGGCGTGCGGAATCGGATGGACGAGCGGTACGACATGGTGCGCACCGTCCGGGATGAGCGGTACCGCTACATCCGCAATTACAGCCCGCACCGCCCCTACGGCCAGCACCAGGCGTTCGCCTGGCAGCAGAAGGGCTACCAGGACTGGGAGCAGGCGCATCTCGACGGCGTCCTCGACCCCGTCCAAAACAGGTACTGGCGGCCCAAGCCCGCCGAAGAGCTCTACGACCTGCGGGTGGATCCCGACGAGGTCGACGACCTGGCGAACGAGCCGGGCCACCGTGCCGTCCTCCACCGGCTGAGCGCGGCCCTCGACCGGCGGCTCCTCGACGTCAACGACAACGGGTTCATCCCCGAAGGCTCACCCCTGGAGGGGTACGAGCAGAGCCGCGCGACCGGCGCCTACCCGCTCCGCCGCGTCCTGGACCTCGCCGGAGCCGCCATCCGGCGCGAACCCGGCAACCTGCCCCGCCTCGTCCAGGATCTCGCGGACGCCAACGAGGTCGTCCGGTACTGGGCGGCCTCCGGGCTGCTCATGCTCGGTGACGCCGCCTCCCCCGCCGCCGACGCGCTGGCCCTGTGCCTGTCCGACGACCCGTCCCCGCAGGTCCGGATCGTCGCCGCCGAAGCCTTGGCCCGCCTCGGCCGCACCGGAGACGCCGTCCCCCACTTGGCCGACACCCTCGACGAGCACCCCGACACGAAGGTCCGGCTCCAGGCGCTCAACGCCCTCACCTACATCGGCGACGCGGCGGAACCGGCCCTTCCCTCCATCACCCGCGCCACCCTGTCCACCGACGAGCACCTGCGCAACGCCGCCCGCCACCTCTGGCTCGTCCTGCACGGCCTCTACCGCCCCACCGCGCAGCCCATGCCGATCTGACCGTCAGCGCCCGAGCGCGTCGGCGAGAAGATCGACCCAAGCCGGGCCAGGGGTGTCGCCGACGGGTTTCGCCATGCGGGGACAGCGCGCCCGTGGAGATCTTTAATCCGAAGTATTGACATAATAGACACGGCTGGCATGATCTATCCATGACCAGACCTCCCGACGCGCTCCAGCGGCTCCGCAGGGTCCACGAGGACCTCGTGCTCGGCACGCTCCGCGCGACGGGGCCGCTGAGCCGTGCCGACATCGTCGAGCGCACGGGGCTGTCGCGCACCACCCTGTTCGCGATCATCGCCGACCTGGTCAGGCGCGGCGCCGTCACCGAGGCCGAGGCCCGGCCGTCGGGGGCGCGCGGGAGGCCGCCGACGCTCGTGGCGCTCGCCCCCGAGGCGGGCCAGCTGATCGGGCTCGACCTCGCCCGCCGGCGGGTCCATCTGGCCGTCGCCAACGTCGCGCACCAGGTCGTCGCGACCGGGACCGCCGACGTCTCCGAGCGGGCGGACGCGGCCGAGCGCGCCGAGACCGCGGTCCGCCTCATCCGGCGGGTGATCGGGGAGCGCGGGATCGGGCTCGGCTCGCTGGAGGCGATCGGGCTCGGGCTGCACGGCGTGGTCGACGAACCGGCCAGGCCCGCGGGCGAGGGTGCGAACCCCGCCGCGGAACGGCTCGCCGCCGAGTTCGGGGTGCGCGTCGCGGTCGACAACAACGCGCGGCTCGCCGCCCTGGCGGAGAGCACCTGGGGAGCCGCCAAGGCGGTCTCCGACCTGGTCTACGTGCGCTGGTCGACGGGCATCGGCGGCGGCTACGTCGTCGGCGGCCGACTGGTGCGCGGCGCCCACGGCGGGGCGGGCGAGCTGGGCCATGTGTCCCTCGACCCGGGCGGCCCGATCTGCCACTGCGGCGGCAGGGGCTGCCTGGAGGAGCGCGCCGGCGGCCAGGCGCTCCTCGAAGCGTGCGCGGCGCGGGGCGTCGCGGTCGCCGGCCTCGACGAACTGGTCGAGGCGGCCAGGGACCGCGTGCCCGAGGTCTGCGCGCTGATCACCGCCGCCGCCACCCGGATCGGCCGGGTCCTGGCCGGGACCGTCGTCCAGCTCGACCCCCGGCGGGTGGTGCTCGGCGGTGAGCTCGGCGCGCTGGGCAGCCTCGTGCTCGACCCGGTGCGCGCCGAGATCTCCCGGCTCGCGCTGCCGAACGCGGCGCACTCCCTGGACGTCGTCTCCGCCGACCTGGGCGGCAACGCCTCGGCCATGGGGGCGATCGCCCTGCTCCTCCAGGAGGACCCGGACATCCCCGACCACCTCCGCCCGGCCCCCTCCCCTGCCTGAACCCCGTAGCCGGAGTCTTGACCGGCCTCGACCGTCCCCATTAATGTCAATGCTCGGGAAAAAACATGATCGGAGTTCCGTTGGGCAGCCCCCGCAACATCCTGTTCCTGATGACCGACCAGCACCGGGTCGACACCCTCGGCTGCTACGGCGGCTCCGGCGCGTCCACCCCCGCGCTGGACGGCCTCGCGGCGGAGGGCGCCCGGTTCGACCGCTTCTACACGCCCACCGCCATCTGCACCCCGGCGCGCGCCTCGCTCTTCACCGGGCTGCACCCGTTCCGGCACGGCCTGCTGGTCAACCCGGAACGCAACGGCGGCGGCCGCGACGAGGTCGCCGAGGAGGACCCGGTCCTCTCCGTCCCGCTGCTGGCGGCCGGCTACAACGCCGGGCACGTCGGCAAATGGCACATCGGACGCGAACGCGGCCCCGAGTTCTACGCGATGGACGGCGAACACCTGCCCGGCGCGCTCAACCCCTTCCACCACCCGTCCTACGAGCGCTGGCTCAAGGAGCACGGGCACCCTCCGTTCGAGGTGCGCGATCCGGTGTACGGGCGCGCCGCCAACGCGTCAGGCCGCGGCCACCTCATCGCGGGACGGCTCGCCCAGCCCGCGGAGGCGACCGTCGAGGCGTTCCTCACCGACCAGGCCCTGGCCCTGCTGGAGCGCTACGCCGAGGACTTCCACTCCGGCGCCCGCCGCTTCATGCTGTCCTGCCACTGGTACGGCCCCCACCTGCCGTACCTGATCCCGGACGCCTACTACGACCTGCACGACCCCGACGAGGTCGAGTTGCCCGCGTCGATGGCCGAGACCTTCGCGGGCAAGCCCGACGTCCAGCGCCGCTACGCCGAGTACTGGTCGGCCGACAGCTTCGACGCCGCCGCGTGGCGCAAGCTCATCGCCGTCTACCGCGGCTACGTCAGCCTGATCGACGCGCAGGTCGGCCGGCTGCTCGACCGGCTGCGCGAGCTCGACCTCTGGGACGACACCGCGGTGGTCTTCACCGCCGACCACGGCGAGTTCACCGGCGCGCACCGGCTCAACGACAAGGGGCCGGCGATGTACGAGGACATCTACCGGATCCCCGGCATCGTCCGCGTGCCGGGCGCCGGGCCCCGCGTCGTCGACGACTTCGCGACCCTCATCGACCTCAACCCGACCCTCCTGGAGCTGGCCGGGCTCCCCCCGCAGCGGCCCTGCGACGGGACGAGCCTGCTGCCGCTGATCACCGGGTCCGGCGCGGGCGGCCGGGACCACGTGGTCGCCGAGTTCCACGGCCACCACTTCCCCTACTCCCAGCGGATGTTCCGCGACCGCCGCCACAAGCTCGTGTTCAACCCCGAGAGCGTGCACGAGCTGTACGACCTGGAGACCGACCCGCACGAGCTGCACAACGTCTACGACGCGCCCGCCTACTCCGGCGTCCGCCGCGACCTGACCGTCCGGCTGTACCGGGAGCTGGTCGAGCGCGGCGACCCCGCCTACACGTGGATGAGCTACATGGCGGACATCGGCACGGACCGGGCCCCGGACGTCGACGGCGTCGCCGACGAGGTGGCCTCGTGAAGAACGGAGTGAAGTCCCCTCCTTCGCCACCGCGCAAGCGCCGCGGCTGGCCCCTCACCGTCGCGTCCGGCGTCCTCGGGATGCTCGTCTGGGCGGGACTCGCCGCCAGCGGCATCGAGGGCTTCCCCGGCCCGGTCCCCGTGGCCGAGCGGGCGGTCGACCTGATCTCCGACGGCACCCTGTTCGGCGACCTGGCGGCGAGCCTGCGCCGGGTGTTCACCGGGTTCGTCCTCGGGGTCGGCCTCGCCGTGCCCGTCGGCTTCCTCATGGGCTGGTACCGCACCGCGCGCGGGCTGCTCGACCCGTGGCTCCAGTTCTTCCGCATGGTGCCGCCGCTGGCGATCATCCCGCTGGCCATCGTGCTCATGGGCATCGACGAGACCCCGAAGATCTTCGTCATCTTCCTCGCGGCGTTCCTGTCCTCGGTGGTCTCCACCTACCAGGGCGTGATCTCGGTGGATCCCACCCTGATCAACGCGGCCCGGGTGCTGGGCGCGACCGACCGGACCGTGTTCGCGAGCGTGGTCGTGCCCGCCTCCACCCCGTTCATCCTCGTCGGCATGCGGATCGGGCTCGGCGCCTCCTGGGCCACCGTCGTCGCCGCCGAGCTCATCGCCGCGCAGGCCGGACTCGGCTACCGGATGCAGCAGGCGCAGCTCTACTACGACCTCCCGACGATCTTCGTCCAGCTGATCGTCATCGGCCTCGCGGGCCTGCTCATGGACCGGGCGCTGCTGCTCGCCGAGCGCCGCCTCACCCACTGGCAGGAGCGCAGATGACCGGGACCTCGCCCAAGATCTCCTTCCGGGGCGTCCACCACGTCTTCGACGTCGCGGGGAACCCCTTCACCGCACTCGACGAGGTGGACCTCGACATCGCCGACGGCGAGTTCGTCACCGTCGTCGGACCGTCGGGGTGCGGCAAGAGCACGCTGATGAACGTCGCCGCGGGCCTGCTGGAGCCGTCCGGCGGGGAGGTCCTGGTGGACGGCGGGCGGGTGCGCGGACCGAGCCCCCAGCGCGGGGTGATCTTCCAGCAGTACGCGCTGTTCCCCTGGATGAGCGTGCGCGAGAACGTCGAGTTCGGGCTGAAGATCGCCCGCATGGGCAAGGCCGAGCGGCGCGCCCGCGCCGAACGCTTCATCGAGCTGGTCGGCCTCACCGACTTCGCCGACGCGCTCCCCAAGACCCTGTCCGGCGGGATGAAACAGCGTTGCGCGATCGCCCGTGCCTACGCCGTGGACCCCGCCGTCCTGCTCATGGACGAGCCGTTCGGCGCGCTCGACGCACTGACCCGGGTCAGGCTCCAGGACTCGCTCCTCGACGCCTGGACCCGTGAACGCCGCACCGTCCTCTTCATCACCCATGACGTGGACGAGGCGGTCTACCTGGCCAACCGGGTGATCGTCATGGCCGCACGACCCGGTCGCGTCCACCGGATCATCGACGTCGACCTGCCCTATCCCCGCACCGAGGAGATCCGCCTCTCCCCCGAGTTCGCCGAGATCCGCAACCAGGTCTGGCACTCCGTCCACCACCAGCCCTCCGCACCGGAAGCAGCCCCCCGATGAACCATCTCCTCCGCAAGGCGACGGCGCTCTGCGCCGCCGCTCTCCTCCTCCCCCTCGCCGCCTGCTCCTCCTCCGACGACGGCGACGCGTCGGCCACCAAGGTGAAGTTCGGCTACATCGCCGACTTCGCCGGTGCCGCGACCCTGGCCGTCGCCGACGAGCAGGGGCTCTGGAAGGGCCAGGGCCTCGAGCCGGAACTGAAGGTCTTCACCAACGGCCCGCTCCAGATCCAGGCGCTCGGCTCCGGCGACCTCGACTTCGGCTACATCGGCTCCGGCGCGGCCTGGCTGCCCGCCAGCGGCAAGGCGAAGATCATCGCGCCGAACATGCTGGGCATCGCCGACCGGGTCATCACCCGCCCCGGCACCGGCATCACGACCGTCGCCGATCTCAAGGGCAAGAAGATCGGCGTCCCCGAGGGCACCTCCGGCGATCTGATCCTCGAACTCGCGCTGCGGCAGGCCGGCCTCACCGCGAAGGACGTGGAGAAGGTGAACATGGACCCGAGCACCGTGGTGAGCGCCTTCGCCAGCAAGCAGATCGACGCCGCGGCCCTGTGGTACCCGCTCATCGACACGATCAAGAAGAACACGCCCGACCTCGTCGAGCTGGCCAAGAGCGACGACTTCTACCCCGCGCTGAGCTTCCCCAGCTCGTTCGTCGCGCGCAACGAGATCGTCGCGGACGACCCGGCGGCCGTCACCAAGGTCCTGAAGGTCGTCCAGACCGCCAACGACTGGATCGCGGCGCACCCGGCCGAGGCCGAGACCCTCACCGAGAAGTTCCTCAAGGCGCCGTCCGGCCAGCTCAAGGGGGCGTCCGCCGTCACGAAGATCCTCTCGACGGACGAACTGGTCGAGCTCACCGACGACGGCACCGTCGCGGGCTGGTTCAAGGGCCTCGCGGACATCTTCGTCGGCATGGGCAAGATCACCGAGTCCCCCGACCCGTCCACCTACTTCACCGCCGACCTCTACACCGGCGCCGCCGCCGGCTGACCCGCCCCCCGGCCACCACCCGCCCCCGGCCGGTGGTGGCCTCGGCGTTCACGGACCGGGCCGCGGTCAGGTCAGGGCGCGGACCACGCGGGCGGGGTTGCCCACGGCGACCACGTTCGGGGGATGTCCTCGGTGACGACGGCGCCCGCGCCGACGACGCCGTCGGCGCCGATCGTCACGCCGGCGAGCCACGCGTTCTCCTCGATCACGATCGGGGCGGCGGCCTCCGGCTCGGCGCGGCGCCGGACGGGATCGAGCGGATGCGTCGGCGTCGTCCCCGACACCCGCTCCCGGTCGACCGGATGGACCTCCCCGTAGTCACGCCCCGAGCTTGAAAGGCGCCCGCCGCACACGTTCGTCGCCGGGCGCCGGATCGGTCAGATGGTGAAGGCGAGCTCGTCGAGGACCCGCCGGGCCAGCTCCCGGTCGCCGGACAGATCGACGGCGGGGTCCGGGGCGGGGCGACCACCGCAGAGGCGGAGGAAGAGGGACGAGGTGAGGCGGAGGGCCGCCGTCGGGGGGTCGTCGGTGGCGGGCACCAGGTGGGCGCGGCCGTCGACCTTGACGGTCAGGGCGCGATGGACCGGGCCGACGAGGTCGACGAGGACCGTGCTGCCGTCGGGGGCGGCGGCGCGCTTGCCGACGATGAGGCCGAGGGCGTGGGACGCCTCTTCGAGGGCGGCTTCGGGGGCCGGGCCGGCCTCGTGGCCGGGGATGTCGAGGGCGGCGCGGATGTCCTGTTCGTGCATCCAGCAGTCGTAGACGCGGATCCGCATGAACCTGGCGTAGGTCGCCTGGCCCGCGGGGGTCCAGCTCGGTGCGGCGAACTCCTCCTCGGACATCGCCTCCAGCGCGGCCGTGCGCCGGACGGTGACGTCGCGGAACCTGGCGAGCATCGCGGCGGGCTCCTCGTAACGGAGCGCGGTGACCCACTGCTCGTTGAACGCGCCGATGTCGTTGCGGACATGGGGCAGCGCCCTGACGTCGACGCCGGTCTCCGGGGTCGGGTCCCCGGCGAGCATCGCCTCGGTGCCGATGAGGTGGGCGACGACGTCGGTCACCCGCCAGCCGGGAAGGCAGGTCGGGGCGGCCCACTGCTCGGCGGAGAGCCCGCCGAGCAGCGCGTCGAGCGCCGCCCACTCGCCGACGAGCGTGGCGGTCACCTGCTTCTTATCGGTTTCGCCGCTCACTGGGCACCTCCGGGAGACTCGGGGAACTCGATGACTTCGCCGCGATCGACGCTGATCCAGTCGCGGCCGGTGAGATAGGGCTGGAGCGCGTGGTGGATCCGCAGCTTCTCCGCGGTGCCCTTGGGCCGCTGGATCTCGTACAGGTCGGGGAACTCCAGCGTCCCGGTGACGACGTCCCAGAGCCGCACGGCGCGGACGCCGGCCGGCGGGTCGATCAGCACCGGGCCGAACAGGCACTGGCCGTCGGGGAAGAACAGCGTGGGCACGCCGTAGCCTCCGGCGTCGAGGACCCGGCGGTGGTCGGCCAGGACGTCGGCGTGCGTGGTCTCGTCGGCCAGGGCCTCGTCCAGGGTCGCGGCGCCGAAGCCGAGCCGGTCGAGCAGCCGCCGCGCGACGTCGGGGTCGTGCGGCTTGCCGCCGCGCTCGTGCAGTTCGGCGCCGATCAGGCCGTACCAGGCGTCGAGCGCCGCCATGTCGCGGCGCCGCAGCAGCGCGCCGATCCGCATCAGCGACCAGCCGTACGACCACGGCCGCTCCCACGGGTGCTTCTTGCCCTCGGCGCGGTTGACCTCTTCGAGGCTGAAGAACCGCCAGTTCAGCTCGACGCCGAGGGCATCACGGACCTCGCGCAGCCAGAGCGAGGTCGCGTAGGCGAAGGGGCACATCGGATCGATGTGGCAGTCCACGGCCGCGGTCATGCGTTCTCCCTCAGATGGGCGCCGATCACCTGGTGCAGGGCGCGGGGGATCTCGGCGGCGGCCGACCTGCCGGTCTTGGCCAGCAGGATCGCGCCCTGGGCCTGGGCGACGAGGATCCTGCCCAGCAGGCCGGGGTCGACGCCGTCGCGCAGCGCGCCCTGCTCGGCCGCCGCCCGGCACAGATCCGCGAGCCGCAGTTCCCACGCGGCGAACACCGCGGCGAGGTGGGCGCGCAGCTCGTCGTCCGTGGTCGCGAGTTCGGCGGCGAGGTTGCCGAACGGGCAGCCGACGACCTGTCCGAACCGCGCCTCGAACCCCGCCTGGATCTCGCCCACCGCGTCGGCCGCCGCGTGCAGCCGCGCGGCCGCCTCCGCCGCGTCGCCCCGCTGCGGTACCGCGCCCGCCGCGTCGAGCCTGGTCCAGAGCGCGGCGGCGTGCAGGTCGATGACCGCCTTGGCCAGGTCGGACTTGCCGGGAAAGAAGTGGTAGAAGCTGCCGCGCCGCACATCCGCGGCGGCGCACAGTTCCTCCACCCCCACCGTCTGGTAGCTGCGGGTCAGGAACAGCCGGGCGGCGTTCCGCACCAGCCGCTCCCGCGCGTCACTCGTCCTGGGCACCCGCCGAAGATAGCCGATAGTTGACCGGTCGATCAAGAACGTCGGGGCCGTCCGTTCCTCGGCACGGACGGCCCCGGCGCGCTAGACCGGCGTCGTGGCTTTTCGGCGGGAGGCGATGAGGCGCTGGAGGGCGATGAAGCCGAAGAGGAGGACGCCGATGGCTATGCGGGTCCACCAGGAGCTGAGGGTGCCTTCGAAGCTGAGGATGGTCTTGATGACGCCGAGGACGAGGACGCCGAGGACGCTGCCGATGGCGTAGCCGGAGCCGCCGGTGAGGACGGTGCCGCCGATGACCACCGCGGCGATGGCGTCGAGCTCCATGCCGAGGGCGTGGGTGGGGTCGCCGGAGAGGGTGTAAAGGGCGAACAGGACGCCGCCCAGGGCGGAGCAGAAACCACTGATCGCGTAGACCTGGATCTTGGTGCGGGCGGCGGGCAGGCCCATGAGGACCGCGGACTGCTCGCTGCCGCCGACCGCGTAGACGTTGCGTCCTGTCCTCGTCCACTGGAGGACGTACACCACGACGGCGACGGCGACGAGCGAGACCACCGCGCCCCAGGACAACCGGTTCTCTCCCGGGAGAGGGAGGGAGTTGAGCGCGACCGCGTCGAAGAAGCCGTCGTCGATCGAGATCTGGTTCTCGCTGAGGGTCAGGCAGATGCCCCGGGCGAGGAACATCCCGGCGAGGGTCGCGATGAACGGCTGCACCTGGAACGCGTGGATGACATAGCCCATTCCCGCCCCGAACAGCGTTCCGATCACCAGGACGCCCGCGATGACGAGCGGGGCCGGCAGCCCCAGCTTCATCGTGCCGATCGCGCAGAGCATGCCCGACAGGGCGACGACCGAGCCGACCGACAGGTCGATGCCGCCGGTCAGGATGACGAACGTCATGCCGAGCGCGACGACGATGAGGAACGCGTTGTCGATGAACAGGTCGAGGAAGACCTGCGCGCTCCCGAAGTTCTCGTACCGGACGGCCCCGATCGCGAACGCCAGCACGAACAGCCCGAGCGTGACGAGCACGGGAACGTGCCGCCGGCCGAGCGCGAAGGGCGCCGCGCGGCGGAGGACGAAGGCGGTCATGCGGCGACCTCCTGCTGGGGGTTGGTCGGGACGGGCGGTGCGGGACGTCGTCGCTTCTTCCGGGAGAAACGCGCACGGAAGGCGGGAGACTGGATGAGGCACACGATCGTGACGACCGCGGCGGAGAACACCAGCGTGGTCCGCGGCGGGATCCCCGCCGTGTAGATGGTGGTGTCGAGCGTCTGGATGATGAGCGCGCCGAGCACGGTCCCGGCGAGCGAGAAGCGCCCGCCGGTGAGCGCGGTGCCGCCGAGGACGACCGCGAGGATCGCGTCGAGTTCGATCCAGAGCCCCGCGTTGTTGCCGTCGGCCGACAGCGTGTTGGAGCTGATCATCAATCCGGCGACGCCCGCGCAGAGCCCGCAGAACACGTAGGCGAGAACGATCAGGCCGCGGGAGCGGATCCCGGTCAGCCGGGCCGCCTCGGCGTTGCCGCCGACCGCCTCGATGAGCAGCGCGAGCGCGGTCCGCCGGGTGAGGACCGCCGTGACGGCCAGGGCGACGGCCACCAGGATGATCGCGAAGGGCAGGCCGAGCCAGTAGCCGCCGCCGATCAGCTTGTAGCCCTGGTCGTTGATGGTGATGATCTGGCCGCCGGTGATGAGCTGCGCGATGCCGCGCCCGGCGACCATCAGGATGAGGGTCGCGATGATCGGCTGGATGCCGAGCCGCGTCACCAGCAGCCCGTTCCACAGCCCGAGCAGCACCGACACGCCGACCGCGGTCCCGATCGCGACGGGCAGGCCGTGCCCCTTGCTGATGAGGTCGCAGGCCAGGGCGCCGGAGATCGCGACGGTCGCGCCGACGGACAGGTCGATGCCGCCGGTCGCGATGACCATGGTCATGCCGATCGCGACGAGGATCAGCGGGGCGCCGAACAGCAGGATGTCGATGAGGCTGCCGTACAGGTGCCCCTGCTCGATCCGGATGTCCAGGAAACCCGGGGTGAAGACGATGTTGGCGAGCAGCATGACGACGAGGACCGTCACGGGCCAGAAGAGGGCGTGCCCGATCAGGCGTTTGGCCAGGGATGCGGTGTTCATGAGTCCGCGGCTCCGTTCGCGATGGTCCGCAGGATCCGTTCGGGGGTGAGGGTCCCGTCGTTGTCGAGTTCGGCGACGAGCCTGCGGTCGCGCAGCACCTCGACCTTGTGCGAGATCCGCAGTACCTCCTCGAGCTCGGCGGAGATGAACACCACGCCCATGCCGTCCCCGGCGAGGGAGACGACGAGCTTTTGGATCTCGGTCTTGGCGCCGATGTCGATGCCGCGGGTGGGCTCGTCGAGGATGAGGAGCTTGGGCCGGGTGATGAGCCAGCGCGCGAGCAGCACCTTCTGCTGGTTGCCGCCCGACAGGTTCCGCACCAGGGCGTCCGGGTGCGGCGGGTGGATGCGCAGGGTCTTGATGTACCGGTCGACCAGTTCGTCGCGTTTGCGCTGGCCGAGGGGGCGGGTCCAGCCGCGCGCGGCCTGGAGGGCGAGGACGATGTTCTCCGCGACGGTCAGATCCATCACCAGGCCGTCGCCCTTGCGGTCCTCCGGGCAGAACGCGACCCCCCGGTCGATGGCCGCCCGCGGGCTCTTCATCGCGACGGGCTCGCCGCCCGCCTGGATGTGCCCGGAGTCGGCGGTGTCCGCGCCGAAGATGAGCCTGGCCAGCTCGGAGCGGCCGGAGCCGAGGAGCCCGGCGATCCCGACCACCTCACCGGCGTGCAGGTCGAGGCGCACGGGGGCGATCGCGCCCGCGCGGCCGACCCCGTCGAGCCGGAAGAGCAGCTCGCCCTTGCCGGTATCCGGGGACGCCTCCTCCAGTTCCTCCAGCGCCGCGAGTTCCTGGCCGGTCATCTTGGCGACGAGGTCGAACCGGTCGAGCTCGTCGATCGGGTACTCCCCGACCAGGCGGCCGTTGCGCAGCACGGTGACCCGGTCGCACACCTCGTAGACCTGCTCCAGGAAGTGCGAGACGAACAGGATCGCCACGCCGTCCTCGCGCAGCCGCCGCATGACCGCGAACAGCTGCGCGACCTCGCCCCGGTCCAGGCTGGAGGTCGGCTCGTCGAGGATGAGCACCTTCGCCTGGAGGTCCACCGCGCGCACGATCGCGACGAGCTGCTGGACGGCCAGGGAGTAGGAGCCGAGCTGCGCGGTGACATCGAGGTCGAGGTCGAGACGGGCCAGCAGCTCTCTCGCCGAGCGATTGATCCGCGCCCAGTCGATCCGGCCGAACCGCCGGGGCTCGCGCCCGATGAAGATGTTCTCCGCCACCGACAGGTTCGGGCAGAGGTTCACCTCCTGGTAGACCGTGCTGATGCCGAGCCGCTGCGCCTGGAGCGGGCCCCGGACCCGGGTGGCGGCGCCGTCGATCACGACGGTTCCGGCGTCGGCCTCGTGGACGCCGGTCAGCACCTTGATCAGGGTGGACTTGCCCGCGCCGTTCTCCCCCATCAGCGCGTGGACCTCGCCGGGGAACAGCCGGAAGGCGACGTCGTCGAGGGCCTGGACTCCGGGAAATCCCTTGGAGACGCCGTTCATCTCCAAGACGGGAGCGGCTGCCATGGCCGTCCTCCTCGTTTCTCGTCGGGCGCCCGCCGGGACCGCGGTCGCGGTCCCGGCGGGCGCACGGGATGGGTCAGTACTTGCGGTTGGGGAGGGCCTCCTTGGCGGCGGCCTGGTCGAAGACGGTCTCGACGGTGATGATCCGCTTCTCCACGGTCTCGCCCGCGTCGACCTTCTTGGCGACCTCCATCAGCTGGTCGCCCAGCAGCGGGGAGCACTCGACGATGAAGTTGAACTTGCCGTCGGCCAGGGCCTGCATGCCGTCCTTGACCGCGTCGATGGTGACGATCTTGATGTCCTCACCGGGCTTGAGGCCGGCCTCCTCGATGGCCTGCAGGGCGCCGAGGCCCATGTCGTCGTTGTGCGCGAAGAGCACGTCGACGTCCTTGTTCGCCTTGAGCAGGGCCTGCATGACCTCCTTGCCCTTGGCGCGGGTGAAGTCGCCGGACTGCGACGCGACCACTTTGAGGTTCGGGTTCGCCGCGATCGTGTCCTCGAAGCCCTTCTTGCGGTCGATCGCCGGGGCGGAGCCGACCGTGCCCTCCAGCTGGATGATGTTCACCGGCTCCTTGGCGTCCTCGTACTCGTCGACCAGCCACTGGCCGGCCTTCTGGCCCTCCTCGACGAAGTCCGAGCCGAGGAACGTCACGTACAGGGACGGGTCGGAGTCGACCGCGCGGTCGGTGAGGACGACCGGGATGTCCGCGGCCTTGGCCTCCTTGAGCACGGCGTCCCAGCCGGTCACCACGACCGGGGAGAAGCCGATGACGTCGACCTTCTGCTTGATGAAGGACCGGATCGCCGCGATCTGGTTCTCCTGCTTCTGCTGGGCGTCGGAGAACTTCAGCTCCACGCCCGCGGACTTCGCCGACTCCTGGATGGACAGGGTGTTGGCCGTTCGCCAGCCGGACTCGGCGCCGACCTGGGAGAAGCCGAGGACGAGCGCGTCGGAGCCGGATCCGGTGTCGTCGGAGCCACCGCAGGCGGTCAGCGAGGTGAGCGCCAGCGAGGCGCCCGCGACCGCGAGGACAAGGCGCTTGAACATGGGATTCCTTCTTTCCGGGGGGATGATCGGCGGGTGCCGATCCGGGGTGGGGGTGAGAGGGGTGGGACCCGTCAGAACCCCTGGGCCAGGCGGTAGTAGGCCTGGTTCCAGCGGATCTCGCGGGTGAAGCGGCGCATTTCGGTGGCCGCGTCGATGGTCAGCAGCTCGACTCCGGCGATCTCGGCGAAGTCCTCGAGTTCGGCGGCGCCGAGCGCCGCGGTGTACACGGTGTGGTGCGGCGCGCCCGCGGTGATCCACGCCTCGGCCGAGGTCGCGAGGTCGGGCAGCGGCTTCCAGACCGCCCGCGCGACGGGCAGCTTCGGCAGCGGCGCGAGCGGCCGCACGACCTCGATCTCGTTGGCGACGAGCCGGAACCGGTCGCCCATGTCGGCGAGGCCGACGACGTGGGCGGGGCCCGGCTCGGCGTCGAAGACGAGCCGCACCGGATCCTCCCGGCCCCCGATGCCGAGAGGATGGATCTCCAGGGAGGGCCGGCCCGACGCGATCGTCGGGCAGACCTCCAGCATGTGCGCGCCCAGGATGACCTGCTCGTCCGGGGCGAGGTGGTAGGTGTAGTCCTCCATGAAGGAGGTGCCGCCCGGGAGTCCCGCGGCGGCGGTCTTGAGGGTGCGGAGCAGGGTGGCGGTCTTCCAGTCGCCCTCGCCGCCGAAGCCGTAGCCGTCGGCCATGAGCCGCTGGACGGCGAGGCCGGGGAGCTGGCGGAGGCCGCCGAGGTCCTCGAAGTTGGTGGTGAAGGCGCCGAAGCCGCCGTCGGTGAGGAAGGCCCTGAGACCGAGTTCGATCCGGGCGCCGTAGCGCAGGGACGCGTGCCGTTCGCCGCCCTTGCGGAGTTCGGGGACGACGTCGTAGGCGTCCTCGTACTCGGCGGCCAGCGCGTCGATGTCGGCGTCTGGGACCTGGTCGACCACGTCCACCAGGTCGTTGACGCCGTAGGTGTTGACCGAGACGCCGAACCTGAGCTGGGCCTCGACCTTGTCGCCCTCCGTCACCGCGACGTCCCGCATGTTGTCGCCGAACCGCGCCAGCCTGAGCGTGCGCAGTTCCGCGGCGCCCGTCGCGGCCCGCGCCCAGGCGGCGACGCGGACGGCCACCGACGGGTCCGACACGTGCCCGGCGACGGTCTTGCGGGCCACCCCGAGCCGCGTCTGGATGAACCCGAACTCGCGGTCGCCGTGCGCGGCCTGGTTGAGGTTCATGAAGTCCATGTCGATCGTCGCCCACGGCAGCGCGACGTTCGCCTGGGTGTGCAGGTGCAGCAGCGGCTTGGACAGCGCGTCCAGGCCGGCGATCCACATCTTGGCCGGGGAGAAGGTGTGCATCCACGCGATGAGGCCGACGCACGAGTCGTCGGCGTTGGCCTCCAGGCAGACCCGGCGGATCGCCGACGCGTCGGTCAGCACCGGGAGCCATTTCACGCGGACGGGCAGCCCCTCGGCCAGCCGGTCGGAGATCTCCCGGGACTGCTCGGCGACCTGCCGGAGCGTGTCCTCGCCGTAGAGTCCCTGGCTGCCGGTCAGGAACCACACTTCACGCATCGGGAACTCCTTCGGGGGGCGGCCGGTCACTGGCCGTAGACGTTCTGGTAGCGGTCGTAGAGGGAGTCGATCTCGGACTGGGGGATCGGCAGCGGCGCGCCGAGCTGCCGGGAGATGTGCACGGTCCTGGCGACGTCCTCGCACATCACCGCCGCCTTCACCGCGGAGCGGGCCGAAGCACCGATCGTGAAGACCCCGTGGTTGCGCATCAGCACCGCGGGGCTCCGGCTGCCTTCGAGGGTGTCCACCACGCCCTTGCCGATGTCCTCGCCGCCGATGAGGGCGAACGGGCCGACCGGGATCTCCCCGCCGAACTCGTCGGCCATCGCCGTCAGGACGCAGGGGATCGCCTCGTCGCGCGCCGCCCAGGCCGTCGCGTAGGTGGAATGGGTGTGCACCACTCCCCCGACGTCCGGGCGGTGCCGGTAGACGTAGGCGTGCGCGAACACGTCGCTCGACGGCTTCAAGCCCGGCCCGACGGGGTTTCCGTCCGGGTCGCAGAGCACCATCGACTCCGGGGTGAGCCGGTCGTAGGGGACGCCGCTCGGCTTGATGAGGAAGTGGCCGTCGTCCGTCCGGGCGGAGACGTTGCCCGCCGTCCAGACGACGAGCGCCGAGTCGACCAGCAGCCGGTGGAGGTCCACCAGCGCGCTGCGCAGCTGGGCGTGATCTGTCGCGTTCAAGGGAACCTCGAAGTGTTAGCGTTAACATTTCAGGGCCGGAAGGGCCACCCGAGGGTGGTCCGGGAATGGTCTAGTGGCGGGCGCCGGTGCTTTCGCGGACGACGAGTTCCGGTTCGACGACGCCTCTTCGGCGGGGTGCGTCGGCGGCGGACCCGCCGATGCGGTCGAGCATCATCGCGAGGGCACGGCTGCCCACTTCGCCGAAATTCTGGCGGACCGTGGTGAGGGGCGGGGAGAAGTAGGGGGCCTCGGGAACATCGTCGAAGCCGACGACGCTCACCTCCCCCGGAACCCGGCGGCCCGCCTCGCGCAGCGCGCGCAGCAGGCCGAGGGCCATGGAGTCGTTCGCGGCGAAGACCGCGGTCAGGTCGGGGACGTCGGCGATCTGGCGGCCCAGCCGGTAGCCGGAGTGCGCCGACCAGTCGCCGAACAGGACGTCGGGGATCTCGCGTCCCTCGGCTTCCAGGGTCTCGCGCCAGCCGACGAAGCGGGCGTGCGCGTCGACCCAGTCGGACGGGCCCGCGAGATGCCAGACCGTCTCGTGGCCGAGGCTCAGCAGATGCCGGGTGGCGCGGGCCGCCCCGGCGTACTGGTCGACCGAGACGAGCGGGCACGGCAGTTCGTCGGCCGCGCCCACCACCACGATCGGCAGCTCGGGGGGCAGATCGCGCAGCCCCTCGGCGGCCGACTCGTGCGGCGCGACGATGATGATGCCGTCGACGTTCTGGCCGCGGAGCCGGTCCACGCCCTCGCCGATGGTGCGGCGGTTGAGCGCGCTGAGGCTGACGATGCTGATGAGGTAGTCGTGCTCGCGGGCCGCGCGCTCGATCCCGTAGAGGGTCGAGGCGGGGCCGTAGAGGGTGGTGTCGAAGCTGACGACGCCGAGCATGCCGGAGCGTCCGGTCGCGAGGACCCGCGCCGCGGCGTTCGGACGGTAGTCGAGTTCCTGCACGGCGGCGAGGACGCGGGCCCGGGTCGCGGGCCGCACCTTCTCCGGCGTGTTGAGGACGCGGGAGACGGTCATGGCCGAGACGCCGGCGCGCTCCGCGACGTCCTCCATCACCACCGGACGACGGACGCCGCCGGAACGCTTCGCCTCTTCCATCTCGCCTCCCTTCGCGGGTCGGTGTGGCGTGTGTCACGAATGTTTGCGATAACCGGACGTCGTGTCAATACCTCGCCGCTGGCCGGTTTCTGCTGCGTGACCATTGACGCATTTCGGTGATACCGCTAACAATCTTGCCCCGACCCCCGGCGACGAGGAGCCTTCAGGTGAACGAGCGGGTAGTGATCGGCGTCGACTACGGAACACTCTCCGGACGCGCGGTCGTGGTGTCGGTGGAGACCGGCGCGGAGCTGGGCACGGCCGTGTTCGACTACCCCCACGGGGTCGTCGAGCAGCGGCTGCCGTCCGGTGTTCCGCTCGGCGACTCGTGGGCGCTCCAGGTGCCCGAGGACTGGCGGCGGGTGCTGCGCGAGACGGTCCCCGCGGCGCTGCGGGACGCGGGAGTTCGGCCGGATCAGGTCATCGGGATCGGCACGGACTTCACCGCGTGCACGGTCCTGCCCGCGCTCGCGGACGGCACGCCGCTCTGCGAGCTCGACGACCTGGCCGACCGGCCGCACGCGTACCCGAAGCTGTGGAAGCACCACGCCGCGCAGGGCCAGGCCGACCGGGTCAACGCGCTCGCCGCCGAGCGCGGCGAACCCTGGCTCGCCCGCTACGGCGGGAAGATCTCCAGCGAGTGGCAGTTCGCGAAGGCGCTCCAGGTGTTCGAGGAGGATCCCGACGCGTTCGCCCGCGCCGATCGCTGGATCGAGGCCGCGGACTGGATCATCTGGCAGCTCACCGGGCACGAGAGCCGCAACCTCTGCGCGGCGGGCTACAAGGGCGTCTACCAGGACGGATACCCGTCGGCGGAGTATCTGGACGCGCTGGCGCCGGGCTTCTCGGCGCTGCTGGGCAAGCTCGACCATCCGCTGAGCCGGGCGGGCGAGCGGGCGGGCGGGCTGAGCGCCGAGGGGGCCGCGCTGACCGGGCTGCCGGAGGGGATCGCGGTCGCGATCGGCAACGTCGACGCGCACGTCACGGCGGCCGCGGCGCGCGCGGTCGATCCCGGCCAGATGCTCATGGTCATGGGCACGAGCACCTGCCACGTCATGAACTCCGCGGTGCTCGGCGAGGTGCCGGGCATGTGCGGGGTCGTGCGGGACGGGATCGTGCCCGGCCTGTGGGGGTACGAGGCGGGCCAGTCGGGTGTCGGCGACATCTTCGCCTGGTATCTGAGCTGCGGCCTCCCACCCGGGTACGTCGAGGAGGCGCGGGAGCGCGGGCTGTCCGGGCACGAGCTGCTCACCGAGAAGGCGGCGGCCCAGGCCGTCGGCGCGCACGGGCTCGTCGCGCTCGACTGGCACAACGGGAACCGCTCGATCCTCGTCGACCACGATCTGTCGGGCGTGCTCATCGGCACCACGCTCGCGACCCGTCCCGAGGACGTCTACCGCGCGCTGTTGGAGGCCACCGCGTTCGGCACCCGCACCATCATCGACGCGTTCGAGCGGGCCGGGGTCCCGGTGACCGAACTCGTCGTCGCGGGCGGCCTGCTGCGCAGCCCGTTCCTCATGCAGCTCTACGCCGACATCACCTGCCGTCCCCTCTCCACCCTGGACTCACCCCAGGGCCCGGCCCTCGGCTCGGCCATCCACGCCGCCGTCGCCGCGGGCGCCCACCCCGACCTCCGCACGGCGTCCACCGCGATGGGCAAGATCCGGCGGAACGCCTATCTCCCCGACCCGGCCCGCGCCGACGCCTACGACCCGCTCTACGCCCTCTACACCGAGCTCCACGACCACTTCGGGCCCCCGAACGGGCCCCTTCACCGGCTCCGCGCGATCCGCAACGCCGCGCGCTGACACGAGGTTCCGCGCCCGTCTCTCCGACGGGCGCGGAACCTCCGCGTCAGGGGGTCAGACCCGCGACGCGCAGGTCGGCCAGGGCGTGGAAGGTGGCGGAGACGCGCCGGGTCGAGGAGATGAGGCGCAGCTCGGGGAACCTGGTGAAGAGGCGGGGCAGGGTCTCGACGGCCTCCATCCGGGCGAGGCCCTGGCCGAGGCAGTAGTGCGCGCCGGAGCCGAAGGCCAGGTGCGGGAGCGGGTCGCGGGTGAGGTCGAGCGGGAGTCCGGCCCGGTTCGCCTCGCGCAGCAGGAGCTGGACGGCCTGGCCCGCCTCGACGCGGTGGCCGCCGAGCTCGTGGTCGCGGGTGGCGACGCGCACGGCGCGCGCGATCGGGGCCTCGACCCGCAGGAACTCCTCGACGGCCCGGGCCGGGTCGGCGAGCAGGTGCGGGATCTGCGCCGGGTCGCTCAGCAGGGCGAGGGCCGCGTTCGCGATGAGGTGGGCCGTCGTCTCGTGTCCGGCGGCGAGCAGGAGGACGCAGGTGCCCGCGATCTCGGCCGGATCGAGCCCGTCCGGGACGGCGAGCATCGCGCTGATGAAGTCGTCGCCGGGCCTGCCCCGCCGCTCGGCGAGCAGCGGGGTGAGGAACATGACGAGATCGGTCGCCGCCGCCGAGGACGCGACGATCGCCTCGCCGTCGGCGTCGATCTCCAGCATCCGGACGAGCTCGGGCGTCAGCTCCAGGAGCAGTTCCGCGCCGTCCGCGCCGACGTCGAGCAGTTCGGCGATCACCGCGACCGGGATGAGATAGGCGACGTCGCGCAGCAGGTCGGCCTCGTCGTCGAGGCCGGTGAGGGCCGCGTCGACGATCTGGGCGATCCGCGGCCGGAGCGGCTCCAGCGCGCGCGGGGTGAACGCGGGGCCGAGCAGCCGCCGCATCCGGGTGTGGTCGGGCGGGTCGGTGAACAGGAGGTTCCCCGGCGGCAGCTCGGCCATCTCGGGCGGGGCGCCGGGCAGGCGGCGCGGGTCGCTGCTCCAGCCCTGGCCGCGCAGCACCGCGGCCGCCTCTGCATGACCCGAGACGAGCCAGGTGCCCGTCGCCGCGTCCCAGCGGACCGCCTCGCGCGTCGCCGCTTCAGCCGACACCGACGCCTCCCCAGAACGGCTTGTCGAGTTCGCCGAGCGCGGTGCCGGGCGGCGCGTCGCGGTCCCACTCCCGGCGGATCAGCTCCCATTCCCCCTCGGCGCGCAGTCCTCCCAGCACCGCGGCCATGCCGAGCTGGATCCGGGTCAGCATGGTCATGCCGGGATCGGCGTTCCAGCGGCGCAGGTACTCCGAGTACGGGCCGGTGAGGCTGAACTCGGTGGCCGCGGTGCGGCTCGTGTTCTCGGGGGTGAACCTGTAGGGCTGCGGCTCCGTCCAGGCCGCGAGGCTGCTCCGCCACCAGCCGAGCACGACTTCGGGGGACGGCGCGTCGGCGGGGTCGAAGAACCCCTCGGCGAGGTGCAGGTCCATCATCGCGCGGGCGTCGCCGGCCACCGCGGCCTCGGAGACGGCGACCAGGAACCCGACCCGGTGGGCGCTGAACCGCTTGACGCAGCCGAAGTCCAGGAACGTCACGGTGCCGTCGGGGTGGAAGAGGAAGTTGCCCGGGTGCGGATCGGCGTGGAACAGATGGAACCGTCGGATGTTGCCGAGGGTGAACCGGAAGATCGCCTCGCCCCAGCGGTCCCGCAGCTCCTGCGGTGCGTCGACGGCCTGCCGGTAGCGCAGCCCCTCGGCGTACTCCATGGTGAGGACGCGCCGCGTCGAGAGCTCCGGCAGCACCCCGGGGATGCGCACGAACGGGTGGCCCCGGTACCGGTCGCCGAACTCCCGCTGGTTCTGCGCCTCGTTGAGGTAGTCGATCTCCTCGCCGATCCGGTCGGCGATCTCGGCGGCCGCCGCCCGGACGTCCAGGCGGGTGAGCCCGGAGACCATGCCGCGGCCGATCTGGAAGAACGTGGCGAGCAGTTCGGTGTTGGCCAGGTCGGCGCGGATCGCCTGCTCGACGCCCGGATACTGCACCTTGACGGCCACCTGCCGGCCGTCGCGGGTGACCGCCCGGTGGACCTGCCCGATCGACGCGGCGGCGATCGGCGCGGGGTCGAAACTCGCGAACAGCTCACCGGGCGGGGCGCCCAGCTCCGACTCGACCATCTCCGCGGCCATCTCGAACGGCATGGGCGGGGCGTCATCCTGAAGGCGTGCCAGCGCGCGCTGGTAGACCGAGAGATTTTCGTCGTCCACGGCGAAGCCGACGAACGACATGATCTGCCCCGCCTTCATCAGGACGCCCTTGGCACGGCCGAGCCGTTCGGCGTACCGCTCGGCGGCCTTCTCGTGGAACTCCCGCTTGCGGGCCTTGCCGCGCAACGCGGCGACCACCGACTCGGCGGCGGTCCGGCCCGCGAGCCCGACCAGCGGGGCGGTGCGCGCGATCCGTCCGCCGGACGGCCTTCCCTGATCTTTCCGTTCAGCCATCCCGGCCCCCAGAAAGTAGCTTCTTTGGCCTCCTCAGTGTTTACTTAGGACCATGACGACGTCAACCCGTGACCGCATCATCGACGCCGCGATGGAGCTCTTCGGGCGGAACGGATACAAGGGCACGAGCATCACGCAGATCGAGAGCGCCGCGGGCCTGACGCCGGGCGCGGGCGGCATCTACCACCACTTCCGCAGCAAGGAGGCGGTCCTCTCCGCGGGCATCGAACGCCACCTCGACCGTGTCTCCGCGCTCCGCGACATCCGGCACGTCTTCGCCGGCGTCGGCGACCTCCGCACCGAACTCACCCTCACCGCCCGCTACGCGCTCACCGAGCTCGACCACGAAGCCGAACTGCTCCGCGTCGTCGCGTCCGAGGCGAGATCCCGCCCCGAACTCGTGGGCGACGCCGTTCACCAGCTCATCGGCTCCACCTTCGAGGCGTTCTCCTCCTGGCTCCGCGACTCCGCCGACGTCCCCGCCGACCGCGCGGACGCCATCGCGTCCGTCGGCCTGGGCGCGCTCCTGTCCTCCCGTCTCCTCCGCGCCCTGCTGTCGACCGACCCCTTCCCCATCGACGACGACGCCCTCGTCACCACCTGGGTCGACATGATGCACGGCGTCCTCACCCGGAGCGCCCGGTCCGGCCCCGCATGACAAGGTGACGGGTTCGGCGCGCGGGCCGGGAATATTCCGTGGATCGCGGGATGCTGCACCGCGTGTGGCAGAGGTCGCGGGGATCACACGGGTCGAGGCGGGGCCGATGGCGGAGTGGGAGATGTCGCGGCTGTGCCGGGTGCGGGTGGGCGGCGGCGGGGTGCTCGGGGATCCCGGGGCGCGGTGGTCGCTGGTGCTGGGCGGGGCGGTCGTGGTGGAGACGGCGCGGGGAACCGAGCGGCTCGAGGTCGGCGACGCGGTGCTCGTCGATCCGCGGACCGCGCACCGGATCATCGGGATCGAGGAGTCGGATCTCGTCGTGTCGGATCTGCGGCTGGTCGTCGCGGCGCGGCGGATGCCCAGCCCGCTGGTGGTGCGGGACTTCGGCGAGCGGCACAACGGGGTGGCGGCGCTCGTCGGGATCTGCCAGGTCGACGAGCAGAGGGCGTCGCTGTTCGCGGCGAGCTACGGGAACCTCATCGGGGCGGCGATGACCACCTCCTGGCTGGAGGACTCGGAGCCCGGGAGCGGCGGGGAGGCCGACGCGGTGGTCGCGGCCGTGGTGGCCGCGGTCGCCGCGCGGCCCGGTGCGGACTGGAGCGTCGAGCGGATGGCGCAGGTGGCGCACCTGTCGCGGTCCGCGCTCGGGGAGCGGTTCCGGCGGGCGGTGGGGCGGAGCCCCGTCGAGGTGCTGCGGGAGGTGCGGATGCGGGAGGCGCGCCGGTTGCTCGGCGACGCCTCCCGTCAGGTGGAACAGGTGGCGTTCGCGGTCGGGTACGGGTCGGCCGCGGCGTTCAGCCGGGCGTTCTCCGCGCACCACGGGCTGGCGCCGCAGGCGTGGCGGGACTCCTCACCCGCGCGGGACGCGGAGCAGCGCGAAGAGCAGGCCCGACGCGACGGCGGCGACGGCGCCGAGCACGAGCGCGGCCGTGACGCCGTGCGCGTCGAGGAGCACGCCTCCTGACGCCGAGCCCAGCGTGATCGCCACCTGGAAGGCGGTCACCTGGAGCGCGATCGCGGACTCGGTGCGCTCCGGCTCGACCCTGGTCACCCACAGCTGGGTGGCGACCGGGACCGCGTTGAACGCGACGCCCCACAGCACGACCGCCACCGCCAGGAACGGCACCGCGGTCGCCGTCAGGGTGAGCAGGAGGCTCGCGCCGAGCAGCAGCGGGGCCGCCGCGACGACCACGCGCAGCCGTCCGGCGAACCTGCCCGCCGCGAGGTTGCCGGCCATGCCGCCGACGCCCCAGGCCAGCAGCAGCCAGGTGGTGCTGCCGGGATCGACCTTCTCGATGACGATCCTGATGTAGGGGTAGGCGGCGAAGTTGCCGAACGCGACGAGGACCACGCCGAGCGCTCCCGTCATCAGCCGCCGGTTGGCGACGGCCCGCCGCAGCATGGCGAACCCTGCGGACGGGTGCGCGGGCACCGACGGCAGCGTCACCGCGAGGGCGATCGCGCTCAGCGCGCTGACGACGGTCGCCCCTGCGAACACCGCACGCCATCCGACCGCGTCACCGGCCAGCGACGCGAGGGGGACCCCCGCGATCGTCGCGAGCGTGACGCCCAGGGCGATCGACGTAGAGACGAAATGGTCGCGCCCCGGCACGGCATGGGTGCCCGCGCCGAACGCGAACGACCAGTACCCGGCGATCGCGATCCCGAGCACGAGCCGCCCCAGCAGCAGCACCCCGAACCCGGGCGCGACCGCCACCGCCAGGTTCGCGACGACCGCCGCCACGAGCAGCCCGACCAGCACCGTCCGCCGGTCCGTCCGCGGCAGCAGCACCGCGATGCTCGGCGCGGTGACCGCCCCCGCGATCGCCGTCGCCGCCACCGCGAGCCCCGCCGTCCCCTCGCTGACCCCGAGATCGGCGGCCATCGCGGGCAGCACGCTCGCAGGCAGGAACTCGCTCGCCACCAGCGCCCCGATCCCCGCCGCGAGCGCGACGATCGGCGGCCAGGCCGTGCGTTCCGCGGCGGAAGAGGCGACGGGTGCGGAGGGAGCCGAAGAGGGCCGTGTCGTCATGCGTGCATCCTCTCCGGCCGCGCCCCCGCGCGGTTGATCGCATGACGCCCCCACTTGATCGCACGACCGGTGCGGCCGAGGGCGCGCGCCGGACCCGGGCTCAGCGGTGGGTCAGGATGCGGACGCGGTCGTCGGAAGCGGCGTCCTCCTCCTCGTATTCGAGGTCGTGGGGGATGCCGCCGGCGGTGCAGCGGGTGTGGAGGGACTCGAAGAGGGGGTGGGCGCGGTCGAAGTCGAGGCGGGCGGTGCCGGAGAGGAGGGTGAGGGGGGTGGACGAGCCCAGGGCCTCGTGGGCGTAGAGCTCGATCGCCGCGTCGTCGTGGTGGATCTCCCAGCCGAACAGGCGGGTTCGGACGCGCAGGTCCAGGTCGAGCCAGGTGCTGAGGATCTCCGCGACCGTCTCGGCGTCCGCGGTGTCCAGGCTTGCGGTGAAGGCGACGGTCATGTCGAGGATCGTACGGCGGAGGTCAGGTGCGGGCGTAGTCGCCGGGGGTCATGCCGAAGGCGTGCTTGAAGGCCTGGATGAAGGCGCTCGGGCCGCTGTAGCCGCAGGCCGCGGCGACGGACGTGACCGGGGCGCCCGAGGCGAGCAGGGTGAAGGAGTGGTGCAGGCGGAGCTGGGCGCGCCATTGGGGGAAGCTCATCCCCGTCTCGGCGCGGAACAGGCGACTGAGGGTGCGTTCGGACGCGCCGACGACGGATCCGAACCGGGCGAGGGTCCGGTCGTCGGCGGGGTCGGCGGTGAGGATCGCGGCGATCCCGCGCAGCCGCGGATCGGACGGCGAGGGCAGCCAGACGCGCACCGCCTCGACCCTCCGGAGCTGGTCGAGCAGCACCCGTTCGAGGTTGTGCCGCTGCTCGCCGGTGAAGTCCTCGTCGCCGGTGAGGGCGGCCAGGACCTCCCGGAGCAGGGGCGTGACGGCCAGCACGGTGGGCCGGTCCAGCCGCAGCGGGTTGATCGAGGGGTCGAAGACCAGGCACTGCATCTCGGTGCGGCCGTGCGCCTCGTGCGCGTGCGCGACGCCCGCGGGAACCCATACCGCCCGGTGCGACGGCACCACCCACACGCCCGACGGGGTGGAGATCCGCAGCACCCCGTGCCGGGGCGAGATGAGCTGGTGGTCGGCGTGGTCGTGCCAGTCGACCCGGTCGCGGTGCGCCAGCGGCACCCGTTTCGGCAGCACGTCGCCCTGATGGCTGATCATCGACATAGGTCGGCAGAATATCGCTATCCCGCTGACGGGGTCCTCCGGAAGGCTCGGCTGAGCGAATCCAAGGAGGTCGGCAGTGACACAGATTTCGGTGGACGCCCGGGCCGCGCAAGGCGCGTCCCCGTGGCGGAGAATGCGGCTCTGGGCGGCCGCCCACGCCGTCGACGACCTGTACCAGGGGCTGGTCCCGGCCTGCGTGCCGTACTTCGTGCTCGACCGGCACTACAGCTACGTCGCCGCCTCGGGGCTCACCCTGGCGGCGGCCCTGGGCAGCTCGATCCCGCAGCCGTTCATCGGCCTCGCCGTGGACAGGTTCCGGCTGCGCTGGATGGCGGGCGCCGGCGTCGCGGCGGCCGGACTCGGGCTCGGGCTCTCCGGGCTCGTCCAGTCCTACGCGGCGGTGTGGACGCTCATCCTGGTCTCCGGGCTCGGCGTCGCCATGTTCCACCCGGCGGCGGGCAAGGCCGCGCGCGAGGCGGCCGGGGACAGCGCGACCGCGATGAGCATCTTCGCGGCGGGCGGCAGCGTCGGGTTCTTCCTGGCGCCGGTCCTGGCCACGCCCCTGCTCATCTCGATGGGCGTCGGGGCGACCGTCGTGTTCATCCCGCCCGCGGTGCTCATCGCGTTCCTGCTGATCCGGCGGCGGCCCGACGTCGCCGCGGCCCGGTCCGCCCTCCGGACGGGCACCGACCGATGGCCCCCGTTCCTGGTCCTCACCGCGGTCGAGATCGTCAGGTCCGTGGTGTTCTTCGGGGTCCTCACCTTCATCGAGCTGTACTGGATCAGGCACCTGGGCGCGGGCCGCGGCGTCGCGGGCGCCGCCCTCGCCGTCTTCCTGGTCGGCGGGGTCGCGGGCACCCTGCTCGGCGGCCGGATCGCCGACCGGATGGGCATGGTGCGGACCGTGCAGCTCGGCGGCGCGCTGGTCGTCCCGGCCCTCATCGCCCTGCGCGTCGCCCCCGGCCCCTACCTGCCGCTGGTGTTCGCGCTGCTCGCCGGCATCGCGCTCAACATCCCCTTCGCGGTCCTGGTCAAGCTCGGCCAGGACTACCTGCCGAGCCGCCCCGGCACCGCCGCAGGCGTGACCCTCGGCCTCGCCGTCAGCGTCGGCGGCCTCATCGCGCCCGCCCTCGGCGCGGCCGCCGAAGCCCGGGGTCCCCAGGGCGTCTTCACCATCCTCTGCGCGATCCCCCTCGCCGCCCTGGCCCTCGGCCTGCTCCTCCCCCCGCCCGCTGACCCGGAACCCGCCGACGCCTGACCCCGGCCGCCGGCCCGCGGGCACCGGAAGGCGCCCGCGGTCAGGCGGCGGGGACGGCGTGGAAGACCATGGAGCCGGAGTACGCGCCGGACGGGTCGGTGATCTCGTAGGTGACGGTGAAGGTGGTGACCGAGGTGGTGACGCCGGTCGCGCGGAGGGTCCAGGAGCGGTTTCCGGCGCGGGCGCGGAAGACGCCGGGTCCGTCCGGGGTGAAGGTCAGCGCGGCCGGGTCCAGGGCGAAGCCCGACAGGGCG
This sequence comes from Actinocorallia herbida, assembly GCF_003751225.1. NCBI lineage: Bacteria > Bacillati > Actinomycetota > Actinomycetes > Streptosporangiales > Thermomonosporaceae > Actinocorallia > Actinocorallia herbida. Next base: position 3,495,006 of record NZ_RJKE01000001.1, on the reverse strand, counting down.
AGGGCGCAGTCGGCCCCGGGGCAGGACGGCGCGAGCGTGACGGGCCGGTCCGCCTGGTAGATCCCGGCCTTCTGGTCGAGGTCGCGCTGGAGCGGATACGTGGCGTCGGGCGCTTCGGGGCGGAACGCCGCCTTCGTCGCGGGCCCGTCCAGCGCGAGCAGGTAGCGCGGGGCGAACTGCGCGGCGGTCGCGGGCACCGCCTTCGGCTCCCCCGGGGCCGCGGTGGAGAGCGGCGAGGGCGCCGGTGGTTCCGGCAGCGCGGGAAAGACCGCCCCCGCCGGGCAGCCCGGCTGGAAGTCCTCGCCTCCGCCGTGACGCGTCCATTCCGCCCGGGTCAGCGCGCGGCCCGCCGTCGCGCACACGGCGGCGACGAGGTCGGCGGGTTCCCCGGTCCGCCACACCCGCAGCGTCCCGTAGTCGGTGGCCGCCGCGACGAGTCCCGTGCCCTTCGGGAAGACGAGGTCGGAGACGAAGTTCTCGGCGCCCGTCAGCGGCTCGCCGACCGGGCGGTACACGCCGGTGTCCCACAGCCGCACGGTTCCATCGCGGCCGCCGGACGCCACGGTGTGCCCGTCGGCGGAGAAGGCGACGGTGCGGATGTCGTCGGTGTGCCCGGTCAGCGGCCGCCCGAGCGCCCTGCCGTCCGCGTCCCACAGCCGTACGGCGCGGTCGGACCCCCCGGTGGCGATCCGGCGGCCGTCGGGGCTGAACGCGAGCGCCTCGATCCTGCCATCGCCCGCCGAGGACGGCCGCCCGACCGGCCGTCCTCGCGCGAGGTTCCACACGCGCAGGAGATCGTCTCCCTCGATCGCGGCGAGGCGGGATCCGTCGGGGCTGAGCCGCAGGTACCCCATCGACCCGATGGACTCCGCCGGATCCACTTTGGGCACCAGGGCGCTCAGCAGGCGGCCGGTCTCGACCTCCCAGCGACGCACCCGGTAGCCCTGAACCGCCTCCGCGGCGAGAAGGGTGCGGCCGTCGGGGCTGAACCGCAGGTCGTGGACGCTCTCCGCGCCGTCGATCGTCAGCAGGACCTTGCCCGACCCGGGATCCCACAGCCGGATCGTGTCGTCGGAGGCGGTCGCGAGCCTCGCCCCGTCGGCGGTGAAGGCGATCGCGCGCGTCCACCCCTGCTGGCCGTCGAGCGCGGTGGTGCGCCCGGACGGCAGGTGCCAGGAGCGGAGCCGCCAGTCCCCGTTCCCCGGGGCGCCGGTCACCAGGTGGACGCCGTCGGAGCCGAGCGGCGCGCTGCGCTCCTGGAGCACCGAGTGCAGCGGCGCGGAGGCGCTCCAGACCCGCACCTTGCCGTCGTCGCCCGCGGTCGCGATCGAACCGCCGTCCCGGCTGAACGCGAGACCGCGGGCGCCCACGGGGATCGGCGCCACGACCGGCCGCCCGGACGCGTCCCGGACCGCGAGTGAGCCGTCCGCACAGGCCAGGGCGAACACCGTCCCCTTCGGCGCGAAGGCCGCGGCCAGGACCGACGAGCCCGTCGCGCAGCCCGTCCGGTCCGGCAGGGCGCGCCAGGTGGACGTCCGCCAGAGGCGCACCCGTCCCTTCGCCGAGGCCGCGAGGAAGAGCGATCCGTCGGGCGAGAACGCGACGTGCGCGCCGTCGAGCGGGGCCCGGATCTCACGGCGGGCCGTGGTGTCCCAGAGGCGGACCCGGTCCTCGCCTTCGACGGTCGCCAGCGTCCGGCCGTCCGGGCTGAACGCGCCGGTCCGCACCGGGACCCCGAGCCGTTCGCCGGACGGCCGCCGGGCGGCGACGTCCCAGATCCGGTCCCCGGCGAGGAGCAGGCGCCCGTCGGGGCTGAACACGACGGGCGCGGCGCCGGTCGCCAGGGTCGCGGTGCGCCGGCGCGAGGCGACGTCCCAGAGCTGGACGAGTCCGCGGGCGCCCGCCGTCGCGAGCGTCGCGCCGCCGTCGGCGAAGGCCAGCGCGGTCACGGCGTCCTCGTGCCCGAGGAGCGCGGGCCCCGCCTTCGCGTAGGTGCCGGCGTCCCAGAGCTGGACGGCGCTGTCGGTGCCCGCGCTCGCCAGATGGCGGCCATCGGGGCTGTACGCGACCGAGGTGACCGCGCCCAGATGCCGTTCGAGCGTCCGGCGGTGCGGCCCGGCCAGGATCTCGCGCAGGGCGTAGCGCGCCTCGGCCGTCGGCGCGGTGCGCCACGCGGCGGCGGCCAGCAGCGCCGACAGCACGGGATCCGCGGTCTCGGCGCTCCGCGCGGCGAGCTGCCGGGAGAGCCCGGCGGCGCGCACCTCGCCGGAGTCGCCGCCGATCCGCACGATGGCCAGGACCGCCGCGAGCAGCAGCGCGGCCATCGCGCCGAAGACACCACCGCGGATCCTGCGGCGGCGCCGCTCCCGTTCCCGCCGCGCGGCCTCGGCCGCGGCCGCCGCCTCCCTGGCCCGGACGGAGTCGCGGAGGAACACGCGTTCGTGCGCTCCCGCCTCCGGATAGCGGCCCGGATCTCCGTCCCAGCGCTCGACGGCGTCGAGCGCCTCCCGCAGGAGGGTGCCGGTGTAGAGGAAGGAGGCGTCGGGGCGCTCGGGCGCGTACCGCCGGGCGTCGGCGGCGAGTTCCGCGTGCCGCCGCCAGTCCGCGGCGTCGGCGGCCAGCCAGCCCGCCAGCTTCGGCCAGGCCGCGAGGAGCACCTGGTGGGCGGGGCCCGCCCCGAACCCGGTCAGCAGGACCAGGCGGCGGGCGGCGAAGGGCCGCAGCACGGCGCGGTCGACGTCGGTCAGGACGCTGTGCGGCGCCCAGCGCGGGGCCGCGCCCGCGGCGGTGATCCGGGTGATCTTGCGGAAGACGCGCTCGGCGGCCTCTCGATGGGCCTCGTCCAGCTCGGCGTAGGCCTCTTCCGCGCTCCGCTCGACCGCCTCCCCCACGCCGCCCGCGAGGTCGTAGGCCCTGAGGTCGATCTCGCCGTCGCGCCGGTGGTGCCAGGTCCGCAGCATCGCCTGGGACAGCAGCGGCAGCACCGTCGATCCGCCGCTCTCCCCGGCGGGGCCCAGCTCGTCGAGGATGTGCGCGACGAGCCCGCCGCCGATCCGGAGCCCGGCGGCCTGCGCCGGGCCCCGGATCGCGACGCGGAGGCCGGACCGGCTCAACGACGGGAGGATGAACTCGGCCTCCTGGAGCATCTCCCGGAGCAGGGGGTAGTCGTCGCAGCGCCCCTTCTGGTCGCTGCGCAGGCCGATGACCGCGACCACGGGCGGATCCGCGCCGGGCCGCGCCGTCACGCAGGCCTCCAGCGCGGCCACGAAGGCGCGCCGATCGTCCTCGGAGATCTCCGGGTGGAGGAACAGCTCCTCGAACTGGTCGATGACCAGGAGGAGGCGGAGCGGACCGACCGAGTCCGCCGTGGACCGGGTGACCCGGGTCTGGACGAGCGCCTGGCCCGCGAGCTGCCTCGCGTGCGCGGGATCGGCGGCCAGCTCCTCGGCGAAGCCGACGGCGTTGCCCGCGGCGGCGCCCGCCAGCGCCTGGGCGAGTGCCCGGAGGGGCGACTCCCCCGGCGTCATGACGACGCTCGGCCAGGCGGCCATCTCCGCGGCGCCGACCTCCGCGGCGTCCTCGCGCTCCCTCCCGGGAACCGCGCCCGGGTCGGCCAGCGCGTGCAGCAGCCCGGCGCGCAGGAACGACGACTTGCCCACGCCGGACGCGCCGGTGACGGCGAGGATGCCGGGACCGCCGAGCCTGCCGCGCAGTTTGCGGACGAGCGCCGCGGTCTGCGCGGCGCGCCCGAAGAACAGCGGGGCGTGGCCCTCGTGGAACATCGCCAGGCCGCGGTAGGGCGGCTCGGCGGTCCACCTTGCGGGAGCGGCGGACTCCCCGTGCCGTGCGGGCGCCCGGTCGGCGAGCACGAGGGCGTGGATCTCCTCGAGGGTGTCCTTGAGGTCCTGGAAGGCGACCGGCAGAGAGGCGGAGTTCTCGCTGAACCGCTCGGAGACGACCTCCTCGAGGTGCGTGCGCACGAGGTGCATCTGCTGCGGAACGTCCGCGAGCTCGCGCAGCAGCAGCGCGGCCCGGGTCTCGTCGCCGACCGCCTGGTCGAGCGACCGCTGGATCTCCGCCTCCGCCTCCTCCCTGGTGGCGTCCGGGCGGAGCTTCCGAACGGCGTTCATCAGGACCTCGGTGAGCACGTTCGCGCCGACCGAGGCGAGCACGGTGACGAGCGCGTCGGGGAACCCGGTGACGACGAGCCCCGCGGGGGCGAGCACCGTGGCGAAGGCGCCCGCCGCCATCCCGAACACGAGCCCGGGTGCGGCCCTGCGGCGGATCCCGGCGCCGGCCTCCGCCGTCCGGCGGCCGAGCCTGCCTCTCGCGTCGGGTTCGCCGGGCTCCTCGGGCGCGGGGTCCTGCGCGTCGGAGTGCGTCATGGGGTCAGCCGAGGAGGCCTTCGAGGCTGGGCGCGGTGTAGGGGCCGAACACGAAGCCCGGCGGGGCCGTGGCGGGCAGCCGGGCGTGGCCGCCGCGCACCCAGCCCGACGCGATGGGCTCGCCCATGCCGTCCTCCAGGCACAGCACGGTTCCGGTGGTGAGGGTGATCGTGCACGTCGCGGTGCGGGTCGCCGCCGAGAAGGAGCCGTTCTCGCACAGGGTCAGCCGCTCGTTGGAGCCGTCGACGACAAGGCTCGGATGCCGGTCCCGTACGGTGGCCGTCAGGTTGACGACCGTGCCGCGAGGGGCGGTGAAGCGGCATGAGACCTGGCCTTCGACGGGCTTCCCGCCGCGTTCGCGGAGGTCTCGGCAGAACTTCTGCCCCGGAATGTCGGACCCGATGCCGCCGCTCCACGCCGTCGAGAGGATGACGGTGAGCGGGACCTCGGCGGCGCCGGCCGCGGCGCCGGGGTTCGCCGAGACGACGAGGCGGACGTCGCCGCCGTCCGAGGTGCCGCAGGCCGCCGTCAGCAGGAGCGCGGCGAGGACGGCACAGGTCCTCATGCGGGCTCCTTGACGGTCTCGCCGCACTTGTCGAGGAGGCCGGTCTCGAAGGTGTCGCTGGTGACCGCGCAGATGGACTTCTCCGTCGCCTCCCCGTAGACCACACAGACAATCCCAACATTATGCCCGGCCCCGCTGTCACAGCCCTGGAAACTCATCGACATGAAGGGCAGCCCGCGATTCCCATAAGGGTCGTCCTTGGGATCGTCCACCGCGGCGCGCAGATAGTAGATCCGGCCCTCGGTGATCGGAATCTCGCAGAACTTCTCCTCCGCCCCGGCATTGGCGCACACGACCGATTGGTCGTCGAGGGTGCCGCCCGAGACCCGGGCATTCCAGCGGGTGCGGAGCGCGATCTTCAGTTTCCCGGTGGGCGCCGCTTCCGGGGGTCGCCGCGGCACCGGCCCGCAGGGCGCCCGGCCGAGGTCCGCGGGCGCGGTCGTGGTGACGCAGACCGAGGAGTCCCGGTCCGGCGTGATCGTGCAGGTGGGCGACCCCGGACCTTCCCCGCACCCCCAGTAGACGAGGGTGACGCCCTCGGGCAGTGGATCGCGCACGTCCGCGCGCACCTTCTTCGCGGTGTCGCTCCGGTCCAGGGAAAGGACCGACCGGCACGCACCGCCGTCGCAGTCTCCGGAATTCTCACCGGGCAGTTCGATGACCACCACACCCGTGTCGGACGCGAGGGCGAGCCGGACCTGATCGGCGCTCCGGAAGACCCCGTAAAGGGCCGCGGCGGCCACCAGCGCGAGAATGGCGAGAACCCCGCCGATGATCTGCCAAGGCACACGTCGCGACACCAGCGGCTCCCGGAATGCGTCCACCTTCCCGGCAAAAGGTACCCGCTCGCCCTCGTCCTGTACGAGCCTTTTCGGCAAGAGAGAACGCCGGGCCTTTTACGGCCCGTCCCCAGCCCGGGATAAATGCCCGCCCACAGCCGCCACCACGGAACTCGCGGAGATCATCCGGGAGCTCGGGTCAGGTAGGGCGGCGCGCCTGGTTCGTCTCGCGGAGAACGGCCCAGGCATCGGCCACGGGGCCGAGATGGCCGAGTTTGTCGGGGTTGAGGACGGCGCGGATGGCCTGGACGCGGCCGTCGAGGATGTCGAGGGTCCAGGTGTTGACGACCCTGCCGTCACGGTCGCGGAGGACCGCGCCCGGCTGGCCGTTGACCCGCTGCGGCCGCACCGAGCCGCCGATCCCGACGAACGGCGCGATGAGCCCGGCCAGGACGCGGGACACGTTCTCGGCGCCGAAGACGCCCGCGCCCCACTGCGGGGCCTTGCCGCCGCTGTCACCGACCATCTGGACGTCGGCGGCCAGCAGTTCCCGCAGCCCGGCGACGTCGCCCTCGTGCAGCGCGTCGAAGAACCGGGCGGCGAGTTCCTCGCGTTCCCGGAGGTCCGCCGCGAAACGGGCACGGCCCGCGTCCATGTGGCGGCGGGCCCGCACCCCGAGCTGACGGCACGCCGCCTCCGACCTGCCCACCGCCGACGCGATCTCCGGGAAGCCGAACCCGAACACCTCGCGCAGCACGAAGACCGCGCGCTCCAACGGGCTGAGCCGCTCCAGCAGCAGGAGGGCCGCCGTCGACACCGAGTCGGCGAGTTCGGCCGAACGCGCCGGATCGGCATAGGGGTCGGTGAGCAGCGGCTCCGGCAGCCAGGTCCCGGGGTACTCCTCGCGCCGGACGCGGGCCGAGCGCAGCACGTCGATCGAGATCCGGGTGACCACCGCCGACAGGAACGCCCTGGGCGACACGGGCCGGGTCGCCGAATCCGCGTAGCGCAGCCAGGTCTCCTGGACGGCGTCCTCGGCCTCGCTGACGCTGCTCAGGATCCGGTAGGCGATCGAGAACAGCAGCGGCCTGAGCTCCTCGAACTCCTCGTCCCGGGTCACGCCGATCCCCGCCCGTCCGCCTTGGTCGTCCACAGGGCCCCCTCGCCTTCCAGTTCCGCCGGTCCCACCTGAGACGAGACGGCCGGGCCGGATGTGACATCGCCACCCGACGGATCCTCGTGTCACAGGAGGGACCGCCCGTCTCGTCATCGGGGGGACGGATTCCTCAGCATCGGAGATCAGGCATGAACCAGAACATCATCGACGGGACGGTGGCCCTTGTCACCGGGGCGAACCGGGGCATCGGACGGGCCGCGGCCGAGGGGCTCGCCGCGCTCGGCATGACCGTCCTGCTCGGGGCGAGGGACGTGCGGCGCGGCGAGGAGGCCGCCGCGGCGATCCGGGCCGCGGGCGGCGACGCGCACGCGATCGCCCTGGACGTCACCGACCCGGCGTCCGTCGCGGAGGCCGCACGGCAGGTCGAGGAGCGCTTCGGCCGCCTCGACGTGCTGGTGAACAACGCGGGCGTCACCGGATCCGGCCGCGTCATGCCGCAGCACGCCCTCGACCAGGTGCCGAGCACCGTCGACCTGGACATGGTCCGTGCGGTGTTCGAGGTCAACGTGTTCGCCGTCATCGCGGTGACCAACGCGCTGCTCCCGCTGCTGCGTCGCTCCCCCTCCCCGCGCGTCGTGAACGTCAGCAGCACGGCGGGCTCCTTGGCCGTCAACGCCATCCCGGACGGCCCGCTCTCCGCCCTTCCCGCCTCCGCGGCCTATTCCCCCTCCAAGACCGCGGTGAACGCCCTGACCATCCAGTACGCCAACGAACTGCGCAAGGACGGCGTCCTGGTCAACGCGGCCGACCCCGGCTTCGTCGACACCGAGATCAACGACCACACCGGCTTCCTCACCCCGGCGCAGGGCGCCGCGATCATCGTCCGTCTCGCCACCCTGGGACCGGACGGCCCGACCGCCTCCTTCACCGGCCAGGACGGTCCCCTCCCCTGGTGAACCCCTGCCGGGGCCGCCGGTGCCGCGAGGCGCCGGCGGCCTCCGCCGAGGCACCGCATACCCGGAGTCCGGCGAGTAGCCTGCCGCGATGAGCGATGACAGGCGAAGGCAGGCGGCGCTCGCGACGGCCTGGGAGCGCTTCCCGGCCGTCGCCGAGAGGGTCGGGCGGGTGTACGGGCTGCGGGTCCCCCGCCATCTCGGCGTGTTCTGGGCCTTCTGGCGAAGTGCCGACGACGCCGAGCGGGCGGCGCTCGACGCGCTGGGCCTGAGCCTGATAGGCGTCACCGACTACTTCGGCGACCGCGGCCCCCGGCTGGTCGGCCGCGACGGGCTGGACGAGCGCCTCCACGGCAGGTTCCGGCAGGATCCCGCCGAGTTCGTGACGGTGCTCGCCGGGCACTCCGACGGCCTGCACTACGGCCTCTGGTACGACGACCCGGCCGAACTCCCCTCGTTCGTCGTGCACAACCACGCCCGCGACTCGGCTGAGACCTGGTCCGACGGCCGCCCGACCCTCCTGGCCGAGCTGCGCGACCTCGTCCACCGGGCCTCGCTGGACTACGGCGCCGACAGCGAGGACGCGCCCCTGGTCCGTCCGCTCCTCGCCGCCCTCGACTGGTTCGCCCCCGCCGAGCGGGACGCCCTGCAAGCCGATGGCGCACCTCGCCGGGCGTCCGCACTCCGCTCGTTCAGTGCGGTCTCCGTCTTCCCCGCCCTCCCCCCGGACAGCGGGGACCCGCTCCTCGCCGAATCGGCCGCCCGCCTGAAGGGCTTCCAGACCGGCGCCCCCGAGGCCGCGGAGTGGATCGCCCGCGCCGAACGCGAACTGGCCTCCGGCGCCCCCGCTCTGGCCCTCGCCGTCGGCTCCGAACTCCACTGGCTCGACCACGACGCCTATCGAGCCGAGTCCCGGGCTCTGCTGACCGCCGCCTATCGATCCCTGGGCCGCGACGCCCACGCCGACCTCATCGACCTCCACTCCGCCCACCGCGACCTGCGCTCCGTCGACGTCCTCGTCCTTCCCGCCCCCTGAGCCTCTCGCATGACGGCCGCCTCACCTGACCTGGGAGGCCGATCCGGCCGTGTCCTGCCGGCCCGCTCGACGGGAGCGCGGACGGCAGGACACGGCCGGGTCAGCGCCGGCGGAAGGGGATCGCGGTGGACAGGAGGAGCAGGCCGGGGACGAGCAGTGCCAGGCCGTGCAGGCGGAATTCGGGGTCGGCGACGTCGGGACCGAACATGAAGAGAAGGCCGAGGAGGGACAGCAGGACGCCGACCACCCCCGCGAGGATCCGGCCGACCGCCTCGCGGACGGGGACGCCGTGGTCCAGCGCCGCGAGGTCGCCCTGGTAGGGGGCCACGGGCATGACGGGCGGGGTCGGTCCCGGCAGGATCGTGACGCCGTAGACGTGGTCGCTCTTCTCCAGGTCGGTGGCGAAGTCGAGCAGCGGGCCGTCGGCCCAGTCCGCAAGGAACAGCGACTGCCTCTCTCCGCTCTCGAACGAGATCATGATCTGATGTGCCATAGACGAAGACTTCCCGTGATCGCCATGGAACTCTCCGAAACGACCCCGTCCAGATCTGGCCGATATGTCCTGGTTTGGGGTCCAGTACGCGTGGGTCACCCCTCCCCGGCCCGGCCTCACAGGTCGGGGAGGCCGGGCCGGGCGGGGTCAGGACGCGGGCTGCGCGGCGGTGATCTTGGACGGGTTCATCATCCACAGCACCTGGTCGATGCCCCGGTCGGAGGCGGTGACGGTGAGGACCGCGAACATGTGTCCGCCGGACGACAGCAGCGCGGACGTCCTGCCGTTGACCTCGGCGAACTCGACCTCGACCCCGTCCCAGAAGCGGCTCGCGAACGCCCGGTGGTACCTGGCCACGCGCAGCGCGCCCACCACGGGGATCCGCGAGGCGCGGACGATGCCTCCGCCGTCGGAGTAACTGATCACGTCGGCGGCGAGGATCTTCTCCAGCGCCTCCAGGTCCCCCGCCCGGGCGGCGGCGACGAACGCGGTGAGCAGCCTGCGCTGCTCGGCCGAGGACGCCTCGGTGCGGCGGCCGTCGACCACGTGCTTGCGCGCCCGGCTGACGAGCTGGCGCACCGCCGGCTCGGTGAGCTGGATGATCTGGGCGATCTGCCCGTACGGGTAGTCGAAGGCCTCCCGCAGCACGTAGGCCGCCCGTTCCTTGGGCGAAAGCCGCTCCAGCAGGATCAGGACCGCGAACTCCAGCGCCTCGCCCCGCTCTGCGCCCAGATGCGGATCCGCGCTGGTGTCGACGGGCTCCGGCAGCCACGGGCCCACATAGGTCTCGCGGCGCACCCGCGCCGACTGGACGACATTGATCGACAGCCGGGTCGCCACGGTCGTCAGGAAGGCCTCGGGGTTCTCCACCACGGCGCGGTCGCAGGTCTGCCAGCGCACCCACACGTCCTGGACCAGGTCCTCGGCCTCGGCGGCACTGCCCAGCATCCGGTAGGCGATCCCGAACAGCCGCGGCCGCACCTCCCCGAAGACCTCCGCGGCGTACTCGAGGTCATCCGGTCCGCCGTTCGGTCCCACGTCCGCCATCTTCATCGCCCTCGTCTCGTCTGTTCCCTGCGTTGCCGCCCGGCTCGGCGACGGGTGGGTCGTCCGCCGTCCGGGCCGGTGCCTGACTGAGACAAGGCCGGGCCCCCGGTTCGTGACACTTTCTGGAAAGATCCTAAAAAACCCTTCACCCGCGGGCTGCGGCAGGGCCGCCCGTCCGGCCGGGCGGAGGCGGGGAGTCCGGGCTGGATACGGTGGTCCCGTGAACTTCTGGTCCATCTATCAGCACGGATTCGCCCGGGTCGCCGCCTGCACCGGCCATGCCGCCATCGCCGATCCGCCCGCCAACGCCGAGGCCGTGCTGCGGCAGGGCCGCCGCTGCGCGCAGGACGGGGTCGCGGTCGCCGTCTTCCCCGAACTCTGTCTGACCGGCTACTCGATCGAGGACCTCCTGCTCCAGGACGTGGTGCTCGACGAGGTCGAGGCGGCGTTGGCGACCGTGGTCGCCGGATCCGCGGACCTGATGACGGTCCTCGTCGTCGGCGCCCCGCTCCGGCACCGCCACCGGATCTACAACTGCGCGGTGATCGTGCACCGCGGGCGGATCCTCGGCGTCTCCCCCAAGACCTTCCTCCCGAACTACCGGGAGTTCTACGAGCAGCGGCAGCTCGCCTCGGGCGTCGACGAGCGGGGCGGCACCATCCGGGTCGGCGGCGTGGACGTGCCGTTCGGCACCGACCTCCTCTTCGCGGCCGAGGACGTCCCCGGCCTCGTCCTGCACGCGGAGATCTGCGAGGACATGTGGGTGCCGGTCCCGCCCAGCGCCGAGGCGGCCCTGGCGGGCGCGACGATCCTCGCCAACCTCTCCGGCAGCCCCATCACCGTCGGCAGGGCCGAGGACCGGCGGCTGCTGTGCCGCTCGGCGTCCTCCCGCTGCGTCGCCGCCTACGTCTACGCGGCGGCCGGGCTCGGCGAGTCGACCACCGACCTGGCCTGGGACGGCCAGACCATGATCTACGAGAACGGCGCCCTGCTCGCGGAGACCGACAGGTTCCCGCTCGAGGACAGGTACGCCCTCGCCGACGTCGACCTCGACCTGCTCCGCCAGGAGCGCATGCGGACGGGCACCTTCGACGACAACCGCCGCGCCCACGCCGCGCGCACCGACGGGTTCCGCCGCGTCGGGTTCCGGCTCGACCCCCCGACCGACGACCTGGGGCTGATGCGCCGGGTCGAGCGGTTCCCGTTCGTGCCCGCGGACCCCGCCCGGCTCGCCCAGGACTGCTATGAGGCCTACAACATCCAGGTCGCGGCGCTCCAGCAGCGGCTCGCCGCGATCGGGAACCCGAAGATCGTCATCGGGGTCTCCGGCGGGCTCGACTCCACGCACGCCCTGATCGTCGCCGCGCGGGCGATGGACCGCGCCGGCCGGCCGCGCACCGACATCCTCGGCTTCACCCTGCCCGGCTTCGCGACCGGCGAGCACACCAAGGACAACGCGCACAAACTGATGCGCTCGCTCGGCATCACCGCCGCCGAGCTCGACATCACGCCGACCGCGCGCCTCATGCTCCAGGAGATGGGCCACCCGTTCGCCGAGGGCGAGCCGGTGTACGACATCACCTTCGAGAACGTGCAGGCCGGGCTGCGCACGGACTACCTGTTCCGGCTCGCCAACCAGCGCGGCGGCATCGTGCTCGGCACGGGTGACCTCTCGGAGCTGGCGCTCGGCTGGTGCACCTACGGCGTCGGCGACCAGATGAGCCACTACAACGTCAACTCCGGGGTGCCGAAAACGCTGATCCAGCACCTGATCCGCTGGGTCGTCAGCAGCGGCCAGTTCGGCGACGACACCGCGCAGACCCTCACCGCGATCCTCGACACCGAGATCAGCCCCGAGCTGGTGCCGGGCGAGGAACTCCAGTCGACGGAGTCGAAGATCGGCCCGTACGCGCTGCACGACTTCACGCTGTTCCACGTGCTGCGCTTCGGCTTCCGGCCCTCGAAGATCGCCTTCCTGGCCTGGCACGCCTGGCACGACGCCGACACCGGCGCCTGGCCCCCCGGCTTCCCCGAAGCCAAGCGCGTCTCCTACGACCTCACCGAGATCCACCACTGGCTCGAGGTCTTCTGCCGCCGCTTCTTCGCCTTCGCCCAGTTCAAGCGCTCGGCCATGCCCAACGGGCCGAAGGTCTCCGCGGGCGGTTCGCTGTCCCCGCGCGGCGACTGGCGCGCCCCGTCCGACTCCACCGCCAAGGCCTGGCTCCGCGACCTCGACCGCTGGAACCTCGCGGACATCGCGCGCTAGACCGCCGGCCGCCTTCCCGCCCCGTCACGGGGCGGGAAGGCGGCCCGCCAGGTCGTCAGGTCGTCAGGACAGACAGGTCGAGGCGTCCTCGACTCCGCTGAAGAAGGCGGTGCTCCGCTGGTCGGCCGTGCCGTGGGCGTCGGAGGCGTACCAGGGCGTCCCCGGCGCGTCGGCCACCGCGGCGAGCCCTTCCATGAGCTCCTCCAGATCGCCCTCTTCGATGAGCACGAAGTCGGGGTTGCCGAGAACGGCGCCGGCCAGGCAGTCCGCCTGCAGTTCGTAGGCGATGCTCGAGGGATAGGGAAGGTCGAGCTGGTACTGCACGTTGTGGCCGACCTCATGCGCGATCACCATGTAGACGAACGCGTCGCCGATCGCGTCGTACTGCTCTGACATCCAGTTCTCGTCGTAGAAGATCGCCTCTTCCGACGGGCAGTGAAAGGCGTTGTTGAGCGCCATTTCCGTGCCGTCGCAGTACGCCGGGTCGCCCGGCCCGTAAGGCGAGATCGGAGGTTCCTCGAAGGTGAATCCGATGGTCGGGAAATAGTAGTCCCAGTACGCCGTGGCGGCGTCGATCGCCCCTTCCACATCGGTCTCGAAATCCTCAGAAGGGGTCTCGGCGGGGACGTCCTCGTCGTCGGCCGGGACGTCCACCGGTGCGGTGTCCTCCTCGACCGGGTCGACGTCCTCGCCGTCGGCGCCTCCGATTCCGGTGTCCTCGGTCTCCTCCGCCGGCTCGCTCGGCTCACTCGTCGGAAGGGCGGAGGAGAGCGGCACGGACGTCTCCGAGACGTCGGGTGCCGCACCGGTCGACGCGGTGTTCTCCACTCCGCCGCATCCGCCGATCGCCAAGGCGAGACACAGAAGGAGCGCGCAGAATGTTCTTCCCCTCATCCCGAACCCCCTGGGCAGTCGCGGACCCGATTATCCGCACCACCCCGACCCTCCGCGCACCCCCATCTGAGGGAAATCACCCGAGCTGTATGGAGAAGACTCTCCGGTCAGTCCGATTCGCAGATTCCGAGCCCGTGCCGGAAATTCGCCGTGAAACAGGGGCGCGGATTCCGGCGATGGGACCGGGAAAGAACCCGATCACTCCTGGAGGGCGATCATGGCCGAGGCCGCGGACAGGGACATGCGCTTGCGCCAGGTCGCGGGACGCGTCGTCGCGCGGGCGGCGCCGCGGGAGAGCCATCTCTTCGACCTGCGGGCCGACGAGTTCTTCTCCCGCGAGAAGGTGCGGCTCGTTCCGCGCCGGCGGCGCACCCCCACCGGATTCGGCACGCCCGAGGTCGTCGAGGTCCTCACCCCGATCATCCTGGCGATCCTCGTCGGGGTCGCCCAGGACCAGGTGAAGGACGGGATCAACCGGGGCCTCACCTCGGTCTTCGCCAGGATCCGCCGATGGTGGCTGCTGCGGCGCGCGGTCCCGGCGGACCCCGAAGACGACCTCGGCCGAGTGGACGTGCAGGGCCTTTCCGAGCTCTGCCGCACGCTCGCGCTGCACCACGGCACCACCGAGGAGCAGGCCGACGCGATCGCCGAGGCCGTCCGCGCCGAATTGACGCCTCCGTGACGCCGGGCCCGGGTCCGAACACGACGTCGCGGTTCGCGCTGCTCGCGGTGACCGCCACCGTGACGGCCTACTTCCTGCACGGGCTCACCCTGACGGCGCTCTCGGCGGCCTTCGACCTGCCGTGGGGCGATCTCTCCGGCGGCTGCGTCGACGGGGTCCGCCACGAGGGGGTCCCACCCGGCGAGTTCGCCGCGGACTTCCGGGTCTGCCTGTACCGGGCGGGAGTCCTGAACGTCCTCGTGCGGCTCGGGCTGGTCGTGGTGACCTTCGGAGTGGCCGCGGCGCTGTACCTCCGGCATTCCCGGGCGCGGTGGCCGCTGACCTCGCTGGACGCGGTCGCCGCCACCGACGGGCAGGCCGTCGAACACGTCAGGGACGTTCTCGCCGAGCACGGCGACGTCGAGGCGACCGTCCTGTTCCGCCTGAACCAGACCGGTGCGGAAGGGCGGACCTACGGCCTGCCCGGCTCCTACCGGGTGGAGCTCTCCGACGCTCTGCTGGAGGGCGAGCCGGGATCGCCGGAACGCGATCTGAAGCGCCTGCGAGGGGTGCTGCGGCACGAGCTCGCCCACCTGCGCAACCGCGACGTCGGGGTCACCCAGCTCACGATCGCGTTGCGCCGGTCCGTGCTCGGCACCGCGGCCCTGCCCGCGCTCCTCGCCTGGACGACGCGGCCGCAGAGCCCGGCGATCCTCCTCGCGGTCGCGCTCTCCGCGGCTCTGCTGTGGCTCGAATACGCCGCGGTCCTGCGCGCCCGTGAGTACCACGCCGACGCCGCCGTCCAGGACCCGGACTTCGTCCAGGTGCTCCGGGACATGGAGAAGGCGCGGCCGAAGACCCCGATCCAGGTCCTCTTCGACTTCCATCCGCCGTGGCGCGAGCGCGCGAAGCGGCGCGAGTCCCCGGGGCTCCTGCTGCGCCCCGCCGCCTTCGACGGGTTCGCGGCGGGGATGCTCGTCGGCTTCTCCTATCTGCCGTTCGCGCAGGCCACGGGCGTCATCGGTCCCCGCGACACGGCGCTGACCGCTTGGCTGGCCGGGCTGCCGTTCGCGGTGCTCCTCTCCGGCATCGCGGGCGTCTCCCTGGCCCGCGCGATGTGGGGCGCGCGCTTCCAAGGCATGGCCGAGCCCCGGTCGCACACGATGGCGGCGGCCCTCGCCTGCGGCGTCCTGGCCGGCCAGTCGTTCCCGCTCACGGACACACCGCTCACGGCCTGGTCCGATGTGCTCCGCCATCACCCCGTCGTGGGCCTGTGCTGGGCCGTGGTCCTGTTCCTACTGCTCTGGGCGTTCTGCTCGTGGCAGGTCCTCCTGACCGAGGCGTGGATCGGCGCGGGACTCGTCCGGTGGAGCGCGGGCACCGCCTACCTGATCCTCAGCGGCGGCGCGGTCCTCGGGGTCTGGATCGGGTTCTGGTTCCACGGCCTCCAGCAGCTGCGCGCGCTCGACGACCCGTGGGAAGGGCTGGGCGTCAACGGGCTGCTGCTGATCATCGACACCCGCTTCGTCCTCGTGGTCCTGGCGGCGGCGCTCCTCCCGCTCGCGCCCCCTGCCGTCGTCCGGCTGCTCGGCCGCCGCCCGGCCTTCGGCCCCGTCGCCGCGCCGCGCGCCTGGACGATCGGCGTCGCGGCGGTCCTCGGGATCGGCGTCCACCTGGTCGCGGGGAACCCGTTGCACCGGGATCTCCGGGAGGAGATGACCGCCCTCGCCCCGCAGGTCGGCTCCGGGGCCGTCGGGGACGGCGCGGCCGTCCTGCCCCTCCTGCCGGTGGCGATCCTCGCCGCGGCCGTGACCGCCGCCGTCGCGGTGGCCGCCGCGTTCTCGGCGCGTGGGCACTGGCTGGCCCGGCACCGCTTCCCCGCCGCGGTCCTCGGCGCGATGGCGGGCGCCGCGGTCGCGGGCCCCCTGATGTTCGTGCATCTCCTCGCGTCCTTCTGCGGCTGGTCCGGCGCCTACACCTGCCTCCGGGCGGCCGACCCGCCGCTCAAGTCGCTCGCCGGGCTCTCCCTGTGGACCCTGGCCTTCGCCCTGCCCGCCGCGCTGGCGGTGGTCGCGCTGCTCCAGGCGGTGACGGCCAGGGCACGTCCGCGGCGAAGGCCGCCTTCCCGTCCGTCGGGCCGGGTCGGTGCGGCGGCGAAGGCCGTGCCCGCCGCACTCGCGTGGACCCTTGCCGCGATCTCGGTCGCCGCCGCGGCGCTCGCCACCGGCGCGGAGCAGGCGGGCCCGCCCTCCCGGACTCCCCCTGTCGGCCTTGAGGAGGTGCTCGCGGGCATCCGGCCCGGCGCGACCTCCCTGGCACGAGCCTGCCGCGACGTCGAGGCGGAGATCAACTCGGGAGGGGTGCACACGACGGTCACCGGCAGCCTCGGCCTCGTCTACGCCGGCTACACCGTCCGGTACGCCTCCACCGACGACCCCGTCGCCTCAGCGCTCGCCCGAGCCTCGGTCGCGGCCTTGCGCGAAGGCGACGTCCCGGAGTCCGGGGCCGTCATCCTGTCGATGCAGCGCTACTGCGCCATCGCGACCGCCGGGTGACCGACGTGGCGCGACCGGTGTCCGGGAGGCGGCCAGGGCAGGCGTCCCGGTTCGGTCGAGGCCCCGGTCAGGGGCTGCGGAGCCAGGGGTCGGCGTCGAAGGCCTCGTCGAAGAGGGCGAGGGCGTCGGCGCCGGAGACGCCGGTCTCCAGGACCCGTTCGAGCCAGACGCGGAACGCGGCGACGGCGCGGGCGACGAGCAGCCGGGTCGTGAGGCTCGGAGGGCCCGTCTCACCCCTGCGGGCGGTGAGGCGACGGGTCAGCTCCTGCTCCTGCTCGGGGAAATGGCCGAACGCCGACAGGCGCAGGGTGCGCGAGGTGGCGGTGATCCGCCGGTAGAGATCGAGCTGGGCACGGTGCGTGAGGACATAGCGGGCGATCTCGGTGAGGGCGGCCCGGAGCGCCGCGGCGTCGGAGGTCCCGTCGGGCACCGCGCCGAGCGCGTCGGTCAGCCGCTCGGCCATCTCCTGCACCGGCACGCCCAGCAGGTCCTCCTTGGAGGCGAAGTACCGGTGGAACGTGCGGCGGCCGATGTCGGCGGAGGCGCAGATGTCGGCCACCGTGACCTCGTCGAAGCCGTGCTCGCCGAAGAGCCGGAACGCGGCCTCGACGGTGGCCGCCCGGCTGTCCGCGCGCTTGCGTTCGCGCAACCCGTCGATGGGGCGCCTCCCTGAGGTCGGAGCGGATCGGTGTCCCCCCGTTTGTATCCCATTCCGGCTCATGGCACAGTATGCCATCTGGCACACTGTGCCTCGAAACTGGAAGGAACCACCATGGGAAAGCTCGACGGCAAGGTCGCCATCATCACCGGCGCGGGCTCGGGGATGGGCAGGGCGTCCGCGCTGCTCTTCGCACGCGAGGGCGCCAAGGTCGTCTGCGCCGACGTGAGCGGCCATGAGGAGTCGGCCGCCGCGGAGATCGGCGAGAACGCCGTGGCCGTACGGTGCGACGTCGCCAGGACCGACGACGTCAAGCGCATGATCGACACCGCCGTGCGCCGCTTCGGCAAGCTCGACGTGGTGTTCAACAACGCGGGCTTCAGCGGCCCGCACCAGCCGCTCGACGAGACCGACGACGACTTCATGGACAGCCTCTACGCCGTCAACCTGAAGGGTGTCTTCCTCGGCATCAAGTACGCGATCCCGGCCCTGCGCGCCAACGGCGGCGGCTCGATCGTCAACACCGCCTCGGCCATGGGCATCGTCGGCCGCAAGGGCCTGGCCGCCTACGGGGCCGCCAAGGGCGGCGTCGTCGCGCTCACCATGGCCGCCGCCCTCGACTACGCCGAGGACAACATCCGCGTGAACGCGATCTGCCCCGGCATGGTCTTCACCGGCCTCGCCGGCGCGAACCCCGACAACCGGGCGGCCGCCCCCGAGGTCGCGCTGCCCTTCCCGATGAAGCGCTTCGGCACCCCGGACGAGATCGCCTCCGCGGCCCTCTTCCTCGCGGGTGACGACTCCTCCTTCGTCACCGGCGTCGCCCTCCCCGTCGATGGCGGCTACCTCGCCGAGTGACCCTGGCCCACCCGTCCGGCCTACGGGCTCTCCGGTGGCGCGCGGTGACCGGCGCGCCCCGGAAGGCCCGGCTCGGTCACGTCATGGCGTTCTCCCGCCAGGCGGTGGCGCCGGCGTGCGCGGCGGCCCGGGTCTTCGCCCACTGGGCCTTGGCCATCTCGGTCGGCGGCCGGTCCGTCTCGTGCAGCCACTGGCGGGTCGCGGCGAAGACGTGCGCTCCGGCCAGGGCCGCGCCGCCCATGCAGATCAGGGCGCCGATCCCGATGAGCGCGGAACCGGCGATGAGCGGGGCCTTATCGAACGTGGGCAGGTGCGCACTCGACTGGGTGCAGGAAGACATGGCATGTCCTTCGACGTCGCTTGGTGCTCGTGACGGCTTCCGTGATCCCGTCCGCGCAGGTCAGACGCCATGGCACGGCCGGTTCGTGATCTTCCTGCCCCGCCACGCCGACCCGAACCCCCGGGGACGGGGACCGGGAGGGGCCGCGTTCAGCCGGAGCCGGGGAGCGACGCCGAGGGGCGGGCGAGGGCGGGGGCGAGCCAGCGGGTGAGGAGAGCACGGAGCCGGGCCTCATCGGGAGCCGGATCGCTCGGGTTCTGCAGGAACGAGGTCAACAGGCGCATGATCATCTCGGCGAGGCCGCCCAGGTCGTCCTCGGTGAGGCCCGCGGCGGCCCAGTCGACGGGGAAGCGGTGCAGCATGCGGGCGCCGTAGGCGATGGCGTCGCCGGTGGTGGCGCCCCGGCCGAAGGCGCCGGAGTCGCCGAGCTGGAGGAGCAGGCTCAGGTGCGGCTCGGTCGGAATGGTGCGGACGCAGAAGACCATGCCCTCGACCACCGCCTCGGCCGGGTCGGTGACGCCCCGGAGATGGGCGACGAGCTGGTCCACGAACGACTCGGCGCCCTGCGCCGCCACCTCGCCGACGATGTCGCTGATCCTGGCGAAGTGGCGGTAGACCGTCTGGCGGGTGACGCCGAGTTCGTTCGCCACGTCGGACAGCGTCGTCTTCGTGACGCCGTGCCGGTCGATGCACCGGGCCGTCGCGTCGATGATGCGCTGTCTGGCCTCGGCGTTCGACGCGGGTGGCCGGCCTCCCCAGCCGTGGTGCCCCATGATCCTAGGATCGCACAGGCTCCGGAGCGGGCCGCCTCCTCGTCGCCGGGAGCGCGGCGAGCAGGAACGCGGTCGCGGCGACGGCGCACAGCGCGGCGTACCAGAGGCTCCCGACCGGTGTGCCCTGCTCGGTGACGCCGTCGGTCGCCGCGAAGTACGCGGGCAGCGCGACGAGCCACAGGACGACATGGACACCGAGATACGCGGCGGGATAGATCCGAACGAACACCGGGGACGCCGCGGGCGCCACGGCGCCCGCGCGCACGGCACGCCAGGCGTCCACGAGCAGATAGAGCCCGACGATCCAGACGACGGCGAGCTCGACGCTCAGGATCGTCCGCTGGATCCCGAGCCGGTCCTCACCCCGGAAGGCCCCGGTCGGCGCGCTCACGATCATCATCGCCAGCGGAGTCACGGCACCGGCCACGACCGTCCGCCAGCCGACGCCCCAGCCGGAGAGCGACCCGTGCCCGTCCCGCACGCCGACGAGCCGGACGACGAGGTACGTCATCGCGCCGAAGGAGACCGACGCGAACAGGAGCATGCTGTTCATCGGCACGGAGTCCAGCGCCGGCTGGTTGATCATCGCGTTGTCGGGGTTCCACGCCCACCACTTCAGCTGCGGGCCGAGGTGGTCGAAGATCTCGTAGAAGACCTGGCAGGCGAACGCCACGGTCACCGAGCCGATGAACGGCCCGCGCCGCGCGAAGACCCCGAGCGCCCGGACGAGTTCGTAGGCGAGCTGCGACAGAGCGGGATAGAACGCCACGATGTAGAGCGGCAGCCTGTCGTACATGAACTGCACGCTGAACACGTTGTGCGAGAAGATGAACCCGACGTGCTCCTCGAGCCCGAACCAGCCGGGAAAGTACAGCGGCGGCTCGATCACCGCCAGGTACACGACCGAGGCGAACCACAGCGAGAGGTTGACGGGGTCGCCGTCACGCCGCCAGCGCCGCCACGCGTGCACGAGGGCGAAGACCGCACCCCCGATGATGAGCAGTTCGAGCACCGGCATGGTGCCGTTCTCCAGCCCGAGCGGGTTCCGGAAGTCCACCACGGGGTTCGCGTCGTGGCAGGAGAAGCCGAGTCCCTCGGCGACGCGCTCGGCCACCGCGTCACAGGTGTGGTCCATGGTGCTCCTCAGGCTTCGACGAGGTCGGTGCCCGTGCGGGCGGGGCCGGTGTATCCGGTGAAGTCGGTGCCGGGCGGGTCCCCCTGATCGTCGAAGCCGCCGGGGACGACCGTGCGGCCGAGCCGCTGCCGCACCTTGTAGCGGACGATCCCGAACCAGAACCGGGGATCGGTCGCCATCTCTCGAAGAGATTTGTCCAGGTTGAAGACGTGCGCGAAGGTCTGCTCGACGTAGGCGTCCTCCCGGCTCGCGGCGTTGATGGCGTTGAAGATCGGCCAGCTGAACCGCGCGGCGAGCTTCCGGCGCCAGGGGGCGGTGACCTCGGTCCCCGTCGCGAAGTCGTAGGCCTGGTCGCGGGCCATCGCGAGCATCCACGGGACGTCGAGCGACTTCTTCTGCTCCGCCAGGAACGCGCGGAAGAAGGCGATGTCGAAGGCGTCACGGGTCCGGAGCATCTCGCCGAGGATCAGGGCGGAGCGCGCGGCCGAGCTCATCCCCTGGGCGTAGAACGGGTTGAACGCGCAGATCGCGTCACCGACGCAGACCAGCCCGACCGGGGGCGCGTCGAGCAGGTCGAAGCGGCGCCACTTGTTGCCCGTCGAGCGGGTCAGGTGCACCTCGGACGTCGGCGTGCAGGCGCGGGTCGCCGCGCCGAAGGTCGCCGCCCGCACCCGGTCGGCCGCGGCCTCGAACGCGTCGGGCTTGCGCGGCATCTCGATGCCCCACGAGCCCATGCACACGATGGCGCGGCCGCCCTCGATCGGGAAGAAGTTGCTGAGGAACTCGTGCTCGTCGGGGTGCTCGCCGGTGTCCTGGGTCGGGGTGACGACCAGGTGCTTCCACCACCACGACGCCGGGGGCTCCTCCGGCAGGTCGTACCAGCGCGAGGTGTAGGTGACCTTGGCGTCGAGGGTCTTCTCCGGCGGCGCGGACCAGCCCGCCGCGGCGAGCCAGTCGATCACCGACGAGCCCCGGCCCAGCGCGTCGACGACGAGGTCGGCCGCCAGGTGCCGCACCCCCTCCTCGGTCTGGAACTCGACCCCCTCGACCCGCCCGTCCGCGGTCCCGCCCCCGCTCGACCGGAGCCCCGTGACCGTCACGCCCTCCCGGATCTCGATCGTCGGAAGCTCCCTGACCTTCTCCCGCAGCACCCGTTCGATGAGCACCCGGGAGCTGTACACCATCGTCATCGATCCGGACTTGCGCGGCGCCCAGCCGTCGTTCTCGCAGTACGCCGCGTCCATCGACGGCATCAGATGCATCCCGCCGGCACCGATCAGCGCCTCCTCGAAGCCCGGAAAGATCTCCCCGATCGCCCTGCGCCCCGAGTTGAGCAGAAAGTGCGGATGCTTGCTCTGCGGCACCCCCCGCCGATGCTCCGCGTCCTCCGGCAGCCGATCCCGCTCCAGCACCACGACCTGATCGAAGTGTCGCGCCAGCACCCCGGCGGCGCACAGTCCCGCCACACTCCCACCGAGCACCACAGCAGTCCGTCCGCGCATCCGACGCTCCATTCATACAGATTATGAGTGAATGTATGACGATGGCATGCAAGGGTCAACAGGTTCACGGTGCCGGAAATCAGCACAGCCGGAGCCGGCCGAACCGGCCTGACCGCTCGCCTCCGGAGACCGCCGTGCCGCGGACCGGCGGGCGATGGACGGGGGTCAGGCGCCCACGTGAATGCCGGGGCGGCGGGCGGGGTCGGGTTCCTGTTCGCGGATGATCTCGCGGGTGACGGGGGCGGTGTCGCCGCGGCCCAGGAGGAAGTAGCGGACCATGTGGACGAGGGGGCTGCCTTCGGCCCAGGCGAAGTAGCAGTGGGGGCGGACGCCGGTGGTGTCGCGGAGGGCGAGGAGGATCGCGGCGATGGCGTTGGGGGCGGCGGACGCGTCGGCGCGGAGGATCCGGTAGCCGTCGACCTCCACGCCGCGGACGACGAGGACGCCGCCGAAGTCCGACGGGTCGATGATGTCGATCTCGAGGAACAGGATGTCGGCGGTGCCGGGCACGGGGTTGTCGCCGCGCTGCTCGTGCTCCTTCTCCGCGTACTCGGCGGCGTCGCCGGTCTGGCGGCGGTTCGCGACGAGGTTGATGCGGCCGTCGTAGGCGAGGGTGTCGGTGAGGAACCGGCGGGCGGCAGGGTCGAACTCGATCCGGTCGGCGCGCAGCTCGGTGGTGCGCGCGACCCGGGAGACGAGCGAGACCGCGATGATCCCGGCGATGAACATGCCGGAGATCGCCAGGCCGTCGGGCTTGTCGACGACGTTGTGGACGAGCGCGTACAGCAGGACCGCGGTGAGCACAGAGAAGCCCGCGCCCACGAGGGGCTGCCTGCGCATCAGGGCCGAGACGGTGACGGCGAACGCCCCGGACACCATCATGGCGAGGATCCCCGTCGCGTACGCGCCCGCCTGGGCGTCGACGTCCGCGCCGAACGCGATCGTGAGGACCACGCTGATCAGCGTGTAGACGAGCACGACCGGACGTACCGCGCGGCCCCACTCCGGCGCCATGCCGTAGCCGGGCAGGTAGCGCGGCACGATGTTGACCAGCCCCGCCATCGCCGACGCTCCCGCGAACCAGAGGATCAGCACGGTGCTGAGGTCGTAGACGCTGCCGAAGGCGTCCCCCAGCCTCTCGTGCGCGAGCCACGCCAGGGCGCGCCCGTTCGCCGGGCCACCCGGACCGAAGGCGTCGGCGGGGATGAGGACCGTGGTGACGAGGCTCGCGGCGAGCAGGAACACGCTCATGAGGGCCGCCGCGCCGGTGAGGAGCCTGCGGGTGTTGGCGATCCGCGATTCGAGCCGCTGCCGGTCGTCGTCGCCCTCGGCCGCGATGAGCGGCATCATGCTGACGCCGGTCTCGAACCCCGACAGGCCCAGCACCAGCAGCGGGAAGGCGAGGAGCGCGGGCACGAGGTAGTCGCCGATGCCACCGCGCTGCTCGCCCAGCGCGCCCAGCGCGTCGGTCCACGCGGTCCAGGCCCCGGGGGTGCCGGCGAGCTCCGCCAGCCCGACGGCGATGACCACGGCGTTGAGCAGCAGGAACACCGCGACCAGGGGGATCGCGACGCTCACCGCCTCCTTGAACCCGAGGAGGAACACCCCGCCCAGAACGAGCAGCAGCACGACCGTCAGCGCGACCGCGTGGCCGTGCAGGAACTCCGGCGCGCGGGGGTTCTCCAGGACGTGCAGGGTGGCGTCGGCGGCCGACAGCGTGATCGTGATGATCCACGACGTGGCGACGAAGCCCAGCAGGACGAGCACGAAGATCTTTCCGCGCCAGAACGGCAGCAGCTCCTCCAGCATCGCCACCGAGCCCGCGCCGTGCGGGCTCTCCCGGGCGACCCGCCGGTACATCGGCAGCATCCCCAGCAGCGTCAGCGCGACGATGAGCAGGGTCGCGAGCGGCGACAGCGCCCCGGCCGCCGACACCGCGATCGCGGGCACATAGGCGAGGCTGGAGAAGTAGTCGACCCCCGTCAGGCACATCACCTTCCACCACGGGTGCTGGTCGGCCTGCTCCGCCGCCGCGGGCCCCACCGGCTGCACCCGGTGCGCGAGCAGCCACCGCGCCAGCGGCCGCTCCGGTTCCCCGTGCGGCCCTGGCGCGGCCACGACGGCGGGAACCGCATACTCCTCGGTCACCGTGACACCTCTCCGTCCCGCGCCGAGCGCACGACACACCGGCTCACCGTAGACACCCGGATGAACCGCCGCAATCATCGATTCCCACACAACAGCGACGGCACCGACCCGGCGAGCATCACGGCGACGGCCGGCGTCCCGCCCCGTCGGATCGCGGGCGGCCCGACGGGACGGGACACCGGGTTCAGAGCGGGCCGAGGAGGTCGTGCGGGTCGGCGTCGAGCTCCAGGGAGGCCAGCACGCCGAGGAGCTGCCGTTCCTCATAGCGGAAATGGGATTCCATGATCGCGGCGAGTCCCTCCAGGTGTCCCGACAGCTCGCCCGGCGGCGCCGCCGAGGAGATCGCGCGGTCGAACTGGCCGAGCAGCGTCGCGATCATCGCGTGGTCCTGCTTCAGCTTGGCGATCACCGGGCGGAGCGACGGATGGCGCTCGGCCAGCTCGGGGAAGAGCCCGACGTCCTCGCGCACATGGTGGCCGTCGAGGGCCGCACAGAATCCCTTGCAGTACAGCAGGAGGTCGGCACGCGCCGACGCGGTGTCCCCGGCTTCCAGGGATTCGCGCGTCACACGCAGTGCCTCCCGCAGCCGCTGATGCGCGGTCTGCAGTTCACGGTTCCAGGCCAGAAGCCTGTTCTTGTCGCCCTCACCCACGGGTGGGGAACGGGGAAAGGGTCATGATGACCGCCTTCCGGATCCGGCGCCTCCATGCCTGACGCGGTCCGCCACCGGCACGCGACGCTTCCCGCACTCTAGCGGAAGGCCGTCCTTCCCCTCCACCGGATCGCGGCCACCCGGATGAGCCGCCGGACGGATCGGCGTCAGCCGGGCCGGATAGGGGAGAGGGCGGAGGTGAGGGCCGCGGTGGCGGATTCGACGTCGGGGAGGGCGCCGAAGCCCAGGACCAGCCCGGGTGGGGCGGCTCGGGCGAACATCGACAGGGGGTAGATGGAGACGCCGTGTCGGGCCGCGGCGGACGCGGCCGCGGTGTCGTCGGTGCCAGGCGGGAGCCAGGCGCCCAGGTGGAGGCCCGCGGCGGAGGGGACGGGGACGAGGTGGGGTGGGAGGGCGGCCAGGAGACGGGTGCGGCGGTCGGCGTAGACGCGGTGCATTCTCCGGATGTGCCGGGCGAAGGAGCCTTCGGTGAGGAAAGCGGCGAGTGCCTTCTGTTCGGGCAGGGGGGTGTGCCAGTCCGCGGCGTACTTGGCGGCCCGGAGCGCGGTGCGCAGGCCGGACGGGGCGAGGAGGAAGCCGAGCCGGAGGGTCGGCAGCATCGTCTTGGAGAACGAGCCGACGTAGAGGACGCGGCCCGTGGTGTCGAGGGTGTGCAGGGGCTCCAGGGGGCGCCCCGCGAAGCGGAACTCGCTGTCGTAGTCGTCCTCGACGACGCAGGCGTCGTGCCGGTCGGCCCAGTCCAGGACCGCCGCCCGCCGCGCCGGGGCCATCGGCATGCCGAGCGGGAACTGGTGCGACGGGGTGAGGTAGACCAGCCGGGCGTCGCCGGGCAGCGCGTCGACGACCAGGCCGGCCGCGTCGACCGGGACGCCGACCACCCGCATGCCCGCCGCGACGAGCGCGTGCCGGACGGGCGGGTACCCCGGTTCCTCGACCGCGACCGTCGCGCCCTGCGGCAGCAGCACCCGGGCGATGAGGCCGATCGCCTGCTGGGCGCCCGCGGTGACGATGAGGTCGTCCGGGTCGGCCCGCACCGACCGGGAGGCCGCCAGCCGTGCCGCGATCGCCGCGCGCAGGCCCGGGTGCCCGGCCGGATCGCCGTACATGCCGCTGCCGACGGCCCCCGCACGCAGCTCGGCCGTCAGCAGCCGCCGCCACGTCGCCCAGGGGAACAGCGCGACGTCCGGATGGCCGGGCCGGAAGTCGTGGCGCAGCCCTTCGGCGAGCGCGACGGGCGCCCGCCGCCCCTCCCACACCGGGAGCGGGCGCAGCGCTCCAGCGGCGCGGGCCGGCGCGTGTCCGCCGAACCCTTCGGCGACGAACGTGCCGGAGCCGACGCGTGTGCGCAGGAACCCCTCGGCGGCCAGCCGCTCGTAGGCGGCGGCGACGGTGCCCCGGGCCACCCCGAGGTCGGCGGCGAGCCCGCGGGTCGCGGGCAACGCGGTGCCCGGCGGCAGCCGCCCGGCCAGGACGGCGTCCCTGATCTGGCGGTAGAGCCGGCCCGCGAGGTCGTCCCGCCCGTCCAACGCGAGGTGTACTTCCACTCGGCCAGCCTAAATCGGCCCATTGTGTTTCGCCTGGAATCGGCACTTCTGCCGGTCCATTCCGGCTTCTAGCCTCACGATCATGGACATAAGGGACCTGCACCGCCGCTCGCTCGACGACCTCCACGCCCACCTCGTCCGGGTGAGCCCCGCCGACCTCGCCCTCCCGACCCCGTGCGCGGGCTGGGACCTGCGCGCGCTCCTCGGCCACCTCGTCGCCGAGAACCGCGGCTTCGCCGGCGCCCCGACCTGGACCGACGCCGCCCTGGGCGCCGACCCGGCCGCGACCTTCCGGGCTACCGCCGACGCCGTCGTCGCGGCCTTCGCCGAGGCCGCCGCGCTCGACCGCAAGGTCCCGGTGAACGCCTTCGGCACCTTCAGCGGCGCGATCGCGCTGCGCATGCACTTCATCGACAACGCCGCCCACACCTGGGACGTCGCCCGCGCCCTCGGCCGCCCCTGGACCCCCTCTCCCGACCTCGCCGAAGCCGCCCTCACCACCGCCCTGGCCTTCCCCCTCCCCCGCGGCGAAGCCGAAGCCTTCGCCCCCGAGATCCACCTCCCCGCCGACGCCCCGCCCGCCCACCGCTTCCTGGCCTTCACCGGCCGCGACCCCCACTGGCGCCCCGCCCCCTGAGCCCTCCCCATGACCACCGCACGGCCTCCGCCCCGTCAGGACCCCACGACGAAGGGCGGTCCTCGCCCCGACGCGTCGTGACGCGCCAGGCGGACGGGACCTCCCACCCGGACGGTCCGGCCCACCCCGCTCAGCGGGCCGGGTAGCGCAGGATCCTGTCGTCGCCCTCGCGTACCTCGCCGCGGCCGTCGGTGTTGGACGTGGTCACCCACAGGGCTCCGTCGGGCGCGACGGCGACCGTGCGGAGGCGTCCGTAGCGGCCTTCCAGTTCGGCGCGCGGGGCGCCCGTCCCGCCGTCGTCGAGCGGCACCGTCCAGAGCCGTTCACCGCGCAGCGCCGCGACGTAGAGGGTGTTCCCGGCGATGGCCGCGCCCGAGGGGGACGCCTCCGCGGTCGACCAGGTCACGAGCGGATCGGTGAACCTGCCGCCGTCGGTGTCGCCCTTGCCCTCGACCTCCGGCCAGCCGTAGTTGCGGCCCGGCTCGATGAGGTTCACCTCGTCGTAGGTGTCCTGGCCGAACTCGGTGGCGAACAGCCTGCCCTGCCCGTCCCAGGCGAGCCCCTGGACGTTGCGGTGGCCGAGGCTGTACATCGGGGAGCCCGGTGTCGGGTTGCCCGGAGCGGGCTCGCCTTCCGGGGTCAGCCGGAGGATCTTCCCGTTGGGGCTCGCCGGGTCCTGTGCCGAACTCGACTCCCCCGCGTCGCCCGTCCCGGCGTAGAGCATGCCGTCCGGGCCGAACGCGATCCGGCCGCCGTCGTGGAAGGACGCCGACGCGATGCCGTCGAAGACGACCTGTGGCGTGCGGTCGTCCAGCCGGAACCGGACGATCCGGTTGTCGGACTCGGTCGTGAGGTAGGCGTACACGTACCCGTCGGCGGCGTACGACGGCGACACCGCCAGCCCGAGCAGACCGCCCTCCCCCTCGGCGTGGACCCCGGGAACCCGGTAGACCTCCCGTGCCGCCCCGCCGCCCGCGGGCACCTGCACCACCTTCCCGCTGTCCCGCTCGGCGACGAGCGCGTCCCCCGACGGCAGGAACGCCAGCCCCCACGGTGCCTTGATATCGCGGGACACCTCCTCGACGGCCCCGAGATCGGGCGCGCCGCCGGGCTCGCTGGTCCCGGTCACCGACGGGCCCGCCCCCGGCGTCCCGGCCGGGGCCGTGCCCGCCGGGCCGCCGGGCTCCGCACCACCGCAGGCCGCGAGCGCCATCACCAGCACGACGGCGCACAGACCGCCTTTCACGTTCCTTCTCATGCCCTTCGGCTCCTTCGAGATCATGCGCGCATCCGGGCAAGGCCATGGTGGAAGGCGTCCGCCACCCGGATCGCTCTCGGCACGTGGCCCACCACGGTTATGCCCAGGTCCCGGCGGCCGCCCCGTCCGGGGCGGTGCCGGTGTCCGCTCCCAGGGCCCTGCCCTGAGAGGTCGTCAGGAGGCGGCGGCGTACAGGACGTCGCGGAGGCCCGGCAGGGTCTCACGGGCGGAGTGCCAGACCAGGCGGAGGGCGAGCGGGGGGACGTCGAGGGGGAGGCGGACGAGGGAGCCCGCGGCGAGGGCGGAGGCGACGGCGAAGTCCGGAAGGAGCGCGATGCCGAGGCCCTGTTCGGCCCAGGCCCGCATGACGGACGGGCCGCCCGCCGGTACCCGTTCCGGTCCCGGGCCGAGCAGGAGGTCGGCGGCGAGGCGGAACGAGCAGGCCGGCGCGTTCACCAGGAGGCGTTCGCGCGCGAGGTCGTCCGGGGTCAGCCGGGGGTGTCCGGCCAGCGGATGGCCGGGGGCCGCGGCGAGCACGAGCGGGACGTCGTCCACGTCGACGAAGGCGACGGGATCGGGCGGCACCGGGAAGCCGAGGCCGCCCAGCGCCGTGCCGTTGTCGAGGATGAGCGCCGCCTCCAGCTCCCCGGAGGACACGTCGGCGAGCAACTCGGCGCGGTCGACCGAGGAGACCACCCGCACGCGCACGTCGGGGCGGCGGGCGGCCAGCCGCGCCAGGACGCCCGGCAGGCAGGCGGCCGCGAGGCTCTCCAACGCCCCCAGCCGCAGTACCGGACCGCTTCCGACCACGTCGGCGCGCGCCTGCTCGGCCTGGTCGAGCAGCCGCACCGCCCAAGGCAGCAATCGCTCCCCCGCCTCGGTCGGCCGCATGCCACGCGAGGTCCGCGCGAACAGCGCGACGCCCAGAGACTCCTCGAGTCCCCTGATCCGCGCCGACACGCTCGAGGGCGCGAGCTCCAGAGCGACCGCCGCGCCGTGCACCGT
Source organism: Actinocorallia herbida (assembly GCF_003751225.1). NCBI lineage: Bacteria > Bacillati > Actinomycetota > Actinomycetes > Streptosporangiales > Thermomonosporaceae > Actinocorallia > Actinocorallia herbida. The sequence continues at coordinate 3,465,724 of NZ_RJKE01000001.1, read as the reverse complement.
CCGATGCCGCACGACCGCCCGGAACACCCGCAGTTCGGTGAGGTCCATACCGCCGTCAGACTAACGCCGCACGCCCCGGCCCGGCGCCTCGCGTTCGGAGGATCCGAACGCCGCGTGCGGCCCGCGCGGTCGAGCCGGATGCCGGCGCGGACGCAGAGTGGCCGCCGTGAACATCTCTGTTTCCCGTCGTCGGCGGGTGGTGGCCCTGTGGGGCGTCTCGCTCGGCTATTTCCTGGTCCTGCTGGATCTGACGGTCCTGTCGGTCGCCGAACCCGATCTCGCGGCGTCGCTGGGCACGTCCGTGGCGGGGCTCCAGTGGGCCGCGGCCGCCTACACGGTGACGTTCGGGGCGCTGCTGCCCGCGGCCGGCGCGCTGGCCGACCGGTACGGCGCGCACCGGGTGTTCCGGGCGGGGATCGTGCTGTTCTCGGCGGGCTCGCTGGCATGCGCGGCGGCGCCGTCCCCCGAGGTCCTCGCGGTGCTGCGGGCGGTGACGGGCGCGGCGGCCGCCGCGTGCGTCCCCGCCTCCCTCGCGGTGATCGCCCGGTTGTACCCGGACGGCCGGGAGCGGGCCCGCGCGGTGGCGACCTGGGCCGCGGTGAGCGGCGCGGCGGTCGCCCTCGGCCCGGTGTGCGGCGGCCTGCTGGTCGACGCGGCGGGCTGGCGCGCGGTGTTCGTGGTGAACGCGCCCATCGCGGTGCTGGTGCTGGCGGCGACGGCGGGCCGCGCGGTCGCCGTGCCGGGGTCGGCGCGCCGGATCGACTGGCCGGTGCAGTTCGCGGCGTGCGCGGCGCTGGCGCTGCTGACGGACGCGCTGGTGCGGGCGGGCTCCGATCCCGGCGCGGCGGTGTGGCCGGGACTCGGCGCGCTGGTCGCGGCCGCGTTGTTCGCCGTGCGGGAGCGCGCGAGCCGGGCTCCGGTGGCGGACCGGGCGCTGCTCGCGTCGGCGGGCGCGCGGGCCGGGCTCGCCGCGGGCGCGGCGGTGGGCTTCGCGTTGAACGGGCTGCTGTTCGTGCTGCCGCTGCTGCTGCGCGACCGGGGCCTGTCCGCGGCGGCGACGGGCTGGGCGTTCCTGCCGCTGACCGTGCCGTTCGCGGTCAACCCGCCGGTGACGGGACGGCTGGTGGCCCGCTTCGGGCCGCGTCCGCCGATCCTCGCGGGTCTGAGCGCGCTGGCGTGCGGCGGGACGGTCCTGGCGATCTCCGCCGGGACCGGAGCGTCGTATCCGTGGCTCGCCGTCGGCCTCTTCTCCACCGGGTACGGGGTCTCGCTGGTGCTGCCCGCGCTGGCCACCGCGATCGTCCGGGCGGCGCCCGACGGCGCGGCGGGCTCGGCGGGCGGGCTGCTCAACGCGGTGCGCCAGATCGGCGCGACCGTCGGCGTCGCCGCGATGGGCTCGGTGACCACCGCGTTCGGCCCCGGCCGGGCGATCGCGCTCGCCGCACTCGCGTGCGGCGGAGGCGCGCTGTGGTTCGCCCGGCAGGGGCCGGCGGGTCAGGTGAAGTAGTGACCCTTGTCGAGGTCTTCGAGGAGGGTCGGGCCGGAGGGGCGCCACGGGAGGAGCGCGCGGGTGAGCTCGGAGGTGGCGGGGCTGTCAGTGGAGAGGCCGGCGCCCAGCCAGCCGAAGTGGGCCGGGGCGTCGGCCGGGGAGATCGAGACGGCCGGGACGCCCAGGTGGCGGGCGATGACCTCGGCGACGTCGCGCAGCGGGACGCCCTCTTCCGCGACGGCGTGGAGGACGGATCCGGCGGGGCCCTCCTCCAGGGCCAGGCGGAACAGGGTGGCGGCGTCGGCGCGGTGGACGGCGGGCCAGCGCTGGGAACCGTCGCCGACGTATCCGGCGACGCCCTTGGCGCGGGCGGCCGCGACGACCTGGGGGATGAAGCCGTAGTCGCCTTCGCCGTGGACGGTCGGCGGGAGCCGCAGCACCGAGGTGCGGACACCCCGGTCGGCGAGTGCCTCCACCCATTGGGCCGTGGCCTGGCGATCGCCCAGATCCCCCGCTTGATCGGCGTTGGTCCGCTCGGTGGCGACCCGGCCCGGCGCGAGCCCGAGCAGCCCTGCCGCGATGACGAACGGGCGGTCTGAGCCTTCCAGCGCTCCGCCGAGCGCCTCCGCGGCGGCGCGGTCGGCCGCGGCGGCCTCGGCGTAGCCGCCGGCGAAGGCGATGTCGTGCTTGAAGGCGAGGTGGACGACGCCGTCCGCCGCGGAAGCGGCCTCCCGCAGGACGACGAGATCGTCGAGGCTCCCTTCGACGACCTCGGCTCCCGCCGCGACCAGTGCGGCGGCCGATTCGGGCGAGCGGGCGAGGCCGGTGACCCGGTGGCCCGCCTCGATGAGCTCGGGAACGAGGACCGAGCCGATCCAGCCCGATGCCCCGGTGACGAGAACGCGCATGACAGAACTCCAGGAATAGGCGATGTCAGTGCCTGACATCATTCAGCGTAGACGATGTCAGGCACTGACATCAACTATGATCTGTCCATGGCGAGATGGGAGCCGAACGCGCGCGGCAGACTCGAACGGGCGGCCCTGGAGCTCTTCGGCGAGAACGGCTACGACCAGACGACGGTCGCCGAGATAGCCGAACGGGCCGGAGTGACGGAACGGACCTTCTTCCGGCATTTCGGCGACAAGCGCGAAGTCCTCTTCGACCCCTCGCACGCCCTGCAGAACCGCTTCGTCGAAGCGGTGACCGGAGCCCCCGAAGACACGCCGCCGATCGAGCTGGTCGTCCTCGCCCTGGAGAGCGCGGGCGCCTTCTTCGAGGACCGCCGCCCCCACGCCCTCCGTCGTCAGGCCGTCATCGACACCCACCCCGGCCTCCGCGAACGCGAGCTCATCAAACTCGACTCCCTGGCCACCGCCCTCGCCGCCGCGCTCCGCGACCGAGGCACCCCCGCCCCCGCCCTCACCGCCGAAGTGGCGGTCGCCGTCTTCCGCGTCGGCTTCGCCCACTGGATCTCCGCTCCCGACACCCCCGACGCCCCCGCCCTCACCGCCTTCCTCCACGCCTCCCTCACCGACCTCGGATCCCTCACCGCCCCCGCTTGAGGACCCCTCCTCCGGGCAGGGCGAACCGCCCCGCCCACCCGTTCGTCCGCGATCGCGAACGGGCCAGGCCGCGGAACATGGGCGCGGGCGGGGATGGACCATCAGGCACCGGGTCCGCCCGCTCGGCCGGCCCGGTGGCTCCGATCAGGTGAAGGTGCGGGCGTAGGCGTCGAGTTCGGACAGGAAGATGTCCTTGCCGCGGCGGGGCAGCCAGGCGGACTCGAAGGCGTTGCGTTCGAGCTGGACGAGGTCGGCGTGGGACAGGTCGAGTTCGTCGCGGACGAGCTGGAGGTTCTCCGCCACGTAGCCGAGGAAATAGGCCGGGTCGTCGGAGTTGACCGAGACGCGCAGGCCCTCGTCCAGCATCCGCCGGATCGCGGCGGACTTGGACCCGTCGGTGACGAACCGGTTGGAGACGGGGCAGACCGTCAGGCCGAGTCCGCGCCGTTTGACCTCGGCGACCAGGGCGGGATCCTCCAGGATGTTGACGCCGTGGTCGATCCGATCGACGCCGATCACCTCCAGGCACTGCCGGATGTGCTCGGTGGAGTTCTCCTGGTCCACGTCGCAGTGCATCGTCAGGAGATACCCCTCCTGCCGGGCCCGCGCGAAGACCTTCTCGAACTTCACCGGCGGGTTCCCCCGCTCGTCGGAGTCCAGCCCGACCCCGACGATCCACTCCTTGTACGGCAGCGACTCCAGCAGCGTCGCCATCGCGTACTCGGCGCTGAAGTCCCGCAGGACGCACATGATGAGCTGCGCCCGCACGTCCAACGTCCGCTCGGCCTCGAGAACCGCCCTGCGCAGCCCGCGGATCACGGTCTCGAAGGACACCCCCCGCGACGTGTGCGCCTGCGGATCGAAGAAGATCTCTGCGTACCGCACATTCTGCGACGCCGCCTTCTCCAGGTACGAGAAGGCCAGGTCATAGAAGTCCGGCTCGTGCTGGAGCACCCGCATGCTCTCGTAGTAGCCCACGAGGAACGACGACAGGCTGTCGAAGCTGTACGCCGCCCGCGCCTCCTCCACCGACGCGTACGGCAGCTCGATCTTGTTCCGCGCCGCCAGCGCGAGCTTCAGCTCCGGCTCCAGCGTTCCCTCGATGTGCAGATGCAGCTCGCACTTCGGCAACCCCACGATGAACTCGTCCACCGGACATCCCTTTCCCCGCTGCTCCCGCAGAACCGGTTCGGTCTCCCCGGTCCCGCGATCGACCTGCCCGAGTTCCCGCCGGCCGAACCGTGGCCGAGGGGTGCTTTCCGGCACGTCCGCGAGCACCCGGGACCGCCGCGGCCCGGCGTGCCCGGCGTGCCCGGCGTGCCCGGCAGGGTACCGACCGCTTGCTCGCTTCGGGATGGCGGCGTCGGTCTTTGACGGGAGGTGCGGGGTGGGTCACGGTGTGTGGCGGGACCGGGTGCGGGAGGGGGCAGGCCATGGGGTTCGGGGGCACCGGGGTGGGCGGGTGCTGGTTCAGGCGGCTGTACGTGCAGGTGCTGGTCGCGATCGTGGCCGGGGTGGTCGTGGGGTGGCGGTGGCCGGAGGCGGGACGGGCCATGGAGCCGGTCGGGACGACGTTCGTCGCGGCGATGAAGATGCTCATCGGGCCGCTGGTGTTCCTGACGGTCGTCGGGGGGATCGCCGGGGTCGCCGACCTCAGGAAGGTCGGCCTGACGGGGGTCAAGGCGCTCGCGTACTTCCAGGTGGGGACGCTCATCGCACTGGTCGCCGGGCTCGTCGCGGGCAATGTGCTCCGGCTGGGCGAGGGGGTGCACGCCGACCCGGCGGCACTCGCGACGAGCGCGACGGCGCAGCGGTACGTCGCCGGCGGGGAGTCCCGGAAGTGGTGGGAGTTCCTCACCGGGCTGGTGCCCGACAGCTTCTTCGGCGCGTTCGTCGAGGGGAACGTCCTCCAGGTCATCTTCCTCGCCGTGCTCTTCGGCGTCGGCCTCCAGGCCGTCGGGCCCGTCGGCGCCCCCCTCCTCGACGGGGTGCGGCGGCTGACCGAGGTCGTGTTCCAGGTCCTTGGCCTGGTCATGAAGGCGGCCCCGGTGGCCGCGTTCGCCGCGATGGCCTACGCGATCGGCGCGTTCGGGCTCGCCGCCCTCGCCGGCCTCGGCTCGCTGGTCGCGCTGTTCTACGCGACCTCGATCCTCTTCGTCGTCGTCGTCCTGGGCGGTGTGCTCGCGGCCTACGTCCGGCTGAACATCTTCCGGCTCATCCGCCACCTCAAGGAGGAGTACCTCCTCGTCCTCGGCACCTCCACGTCCGAGCCCGCGCTGCCCGGCCTCATGCGCAAGCTGACCGACCTGGGCGCGGACCGCGCGGTCGTGGGCCTCGTGGTCCCCACCGGCTACAGCTTCAACCTCGACGGCGCCGCGATCTACCTGTCCCTGGCCGCCCTCTACATCGCCCAGGCCACCGACACCCCGCTCGGCCTCGGTGACCAGATCGCGCTGCTCGCGGTGCTGCTGCTGACGTCCAAGGGCGCGGCGGGCGTCGCCGGCGCCGGTTTCCTCGCCCTCACCGCGACCCTCTCCGCCCTCGGCACGGTGCCGGCCGCCGGGATCATGCTGATCTTCGGTATCGACAAGTTCATGTCCGAATGCCGCGCCCTGGTGAACTTCTCCGGCAACGCCGTCGCCGCCCTGGTCATCGCCAAGTGGAGCGGGGCACTCGACTCGGCCAGGGCCCGTGCCGTCCTGGCGGAACGCCCGCCGTCGCCCTCCCCCGAAGCGTCCGGTGAAACCATCAAGGTGGGGGTGAAACCGGGGTGAAAGCGGGGTGAAGGCGGATCCGTACAGACTCTCCTCAGACGTCGGGATGGGCCCGGCGGCGAAAGGGGGCGCGCTGTGGCGGAAATCAGTGCCGTCAAGGCCGAGGGCCTGGTCAAGCGGTTCGGGGACGTCCGGGCCGTGGACGGGGTGGACCTCGAGGTACGGCAGGGGGAGATCTTCGGGGTCCTCGGGCCCAACGGGGCGGGGAAGACCACCACGCTCAAGATGCTCGCCACCCTGCTGCCGATCGACGGTGGGCACGCGGAGATCTTCGGGGTCGATGTCCGCAAGGAGCCGCACCGCGTCCGGCAGCTCGTCGGCCTCACCGGCCAGTACGCCTCGGTCGACGAGGATCTGACCGCGCTGGAGAACCTGCGGCTGTTCGGCCGGCTCCAGGGCCTGTCCGGCGGCCGGGCCAAGGCCGTCGCGGGCGACCTGCTCGAACGCTTCGGGCTTGAGGAAGCCGCCGACCGCGCCCTGAAGAAATTCAGCGGCGGTATGCGCCGCCGGCTCGACCTCGCGTCGAGCCTCATCACCCGCCCGCCGCTGATCTTCCTGGACGAGCCGACGACCGGCCTCGACCCGCGGACCCGCGGCCAGATGTGGGACACGATCCGCGACCTCGTCAACGACGGCTCCACGATCCTGCTCACCACCCAGTACCTCGACGAGGCCGACCAGCTCGCCGACCGCGTCGCGGTGATCGACCGGGGCCGCAAGGTCGCCGAGGACACCCCGGACGCGCTCAAGACCCAGGTCGGCGACTCGACGCTCCAGCTCGGCCTCGCCGAAGGCGCCGACACCGCGCTCGCCGCGGCCGTCGTCCGCAGGCTGCTGGCCGAGGAGCCGGTCCTGACGCCCGAGTCGGGCCGCATGAACGTGTCGCTCCCCGACCCGAACCGGGCCGCGGACGTCCTCATCGGCCTGCGTGAGGCGGGCCTGGCCATCTCCTCGGTGAGCGTCGCCAAGCCGACGCTGGACGAGGTCTTCCTTGCGCTGACCGGCCACGGCGCCGACGACGAGACCCAGAAGGAGACGGCCCGATGACGACGGCCACCGCCCCCGCCCCCACCGTTCCTCGGATCGACCCGGCGACCGTGCTCGCCCGGACCACGAGCCGCAACTCGCCGCTGGAGACCTGGTCCCAGATCCTGTCGATGGCGTGGCGCGCCACGATCAAGATGCGCCGCAACCCCGAGCAGTTCGCCGACGTCCTGATCCAGCCGCTGCTGTTCACCGCGATGTTCGCCTTCATCTTCGGCGGCGCGGTCTCCGGCAGCGTCTCGGACTACCTGCCCGTGCTGATCCCCGGCATCCTCGCCCAGACGTCGCTGACCGCCTGCATGGCGACGGGCGTACAGCTGCGCGAGGACATGGACAAGGGCGTCTTCGACCGCTTCAAGTCCCTGCCCATCGCGCGGATCGCCCCGCTGGCCGGGCCGATGATCGCCGACCTGATCCGCTACGGCGTCGCGTCGATCCTGACGCTCGCCACCGGCATCGCCATCGGCTACCGCCCCGGCGGCGGCGTCCTCGGCTGCGTCGGCGGCATCCTGCTGACCGTCGCGGCCGGCTGGTCGATGGCCTGGATCTTCACCTGGCTGGGCACCATCGCCCGGACGGCGCAGAGCGTCCAGGGCATCTCGATGATGATCCTGTTCCCGCTGACGTTCCTGTCGAACGCGTTCGTGCCCTCCTCCACGCTCCCCGGCTGGCTTGAGGCGTTCGTCAAGGTCAACCCGGTCTCGCACGTCGTCTCCGCGGTGCGCGACCTGCTCAACGAGGGCCGGGTGACGGCCCAGGTCGGCTGGGCGCTCGTCGGCTGCGTCGTGGTCGTCGCGATCTTCGCCCCGCTCGCGGTCCGGTCCTACTCCCGCAAGATGTGACTCAGAGCACCCGCTCCAGCACGGCGCGCGCCTCGTCCATCAGGTCGAGGCCGCGCCGTTCGCCGTATTCGGCCTCGATCCGCGCCAGGACGCCCGGGGCGATCCGCTCGGCGTGCCCGGACAGGACCGGCCACTGGAGCGTCGAGGCGAACCGGTTGTAGGCGAAGCGGTCGGCGAGGACGAGGAGCCGGATCGCGTCCTCGGCGGACATCGCCTTCTTCAGCAGGCCCCAGATGCCCAGCCCGGCGAACACCATGCCGGTCATCGGGATGTCCCGCGGGAGCTCCTCCTGCGTGAACATCATCGGGAGCTGCGCCCGCACCGTGGTGAAGATGTCCGCTCCGTCGTCGCCCTCCCCGTACTGCGCGAACGCCGAGAGCGCCACTGCGTCGCCGAGCATCATCCACGGGAACGTCTCGGTCCGCACGCCGGGCACCCGCATGTTCTTGAGCGCCGCGGCGGCCTCCCGGTACAGCTGGAGACCCTCGGCGTTGCGGCCGTCCGCGAAGGCCAGCTCCGCGCGGACGGTCGCGACCGTCAGGGCCTCGCCGTGGTGGCCGTGGCGGGCGAGTTCCGACAGCTCGTCGATCATCCGGACGGCCTCATCGCGGCGGCCCGCCTTGAGGGCCTTCCCGGCGAGGACCGCGCGGATCTGCAGGAGGTCGTCCACCGCGCCGAGCCGTTCCAGCACCGGAAGGGCCGCGGCCGCGTGCCGTGAGGCGGCCTCCCAGTCGCCGACGTGCTCGTACAGCCCGAAGAGATGGGTGTGCAGCAACGCGCGGTGCCACGGGCCGCCCTCCTCGCCGACGACGGCCAAGGCCGCCTCGCCCGCCTCGATCCCGCCGGGGACGTCGCCGGCGTTCTCCAGGCCGTGGCTCGCCCAGTGCAGGGTGATCGCGCGGATCAGCGGATCGGGGTCCCTCGTGAGCTCCTCGTCGACCCCCTCCGGCGCGGCGACCCAGGCCAGCAGCGAGACCACCAGAGCCCGGACGGCCGGGTCGGCGCCTTCGGTGCCGAGATCGGCGAGCATCCCCGTCAGCGTCTCGACGGTGTCGAGGGAGAGCACCAGCGTGTTGAACAGGGCGACGGCCACGGAGACCCGGGTCCGGTCCAGGAGCCGGTCGGGCGGTGTCCAGCCGGTCAGGGCGGCCACGACGGCGGGGGCGAGCACGATGGTGCGCGCGTGGTCGCCGCGGATGCCCCAGAATCCGCCCAACGCCGACAGCAGGACGACGGCGGACTCCGGGTCGGGGTCGGCGAGAGCCTCGCGCAGCACGTCGGAGAGGTTCGTCTCCTCGGCGCGGATGCGGTCCATCCCCTCGAACTGGCTCGGCGAGTAGAGCTTGAGGCTCTCCCGCGCGGCGTAGCCGACGGCCCACGCCCGCACCGCGGCGCGTGCCCCGGTGGCCTCCCCCGCCTCGTCCAGGCGCATCCGGCCGAACTCGCGGACCGTCTCCAGCATCCGGTACCGGACGCCTTCGGCGGTCTCCACGACCGTCAGCAGGGACTGGTCGACGAGTTCCGCGATGCCGGACAGGGCGTCGTCGCCGAGGACCTCTTCGGCGGCGTCGAGGGTGAAGCCGTCCTGGAAGGCCGACAGGCGGCGCAGCGCCCGGCGCTCCGGCTCGCCCAGCAGGCTCCAGGACCAGTCGATCACCGCGAGGAGCGTCTGGTGCCGGGAGGGGGCGCTGCGGTCGCCGCCGCGCAGCAGCGCGAACCTGTCGTCCAGACGGCGGGCGATCTCGGTGGGCGCCATCACCCTGACCTTGGCGGCGGCGAGTTCGATCGCGAGGGGCAGGCCGTCCAGGCGGTCGACGACGGCGCGCACATCGAGTTCGAGGAGGCGGACCCCGGGCCGCGCCGCGGTCGCCCGGTCGCGGAACAGCGCGACGGCGTCGCCGGTGCCGAGCTGCGGCAGCGGGTAGACGCGTTCGGCGGCGATCGCCAGGGGCGCCCGGGTGGTGGTGAGAACGCGCAGCTCCCGCGTGGTCGCGACGAGATGGGCGACGAGATCGGCGACCGCCTCGACGAGATGCTCGCAGTTGTCGAGCACCAGGAGGGTCGGCACCGTGTCGAGCTGCCCGGCGATCCGGGCGCGGACGTCGGCGCGCTGCTGCGGCGTGAGGGCGCGGCGCCCGGTCACCGAGTCGCGGACGCCGAGGGCCGAGCCGACCTCCCCGAGCAGGTCCTCGGGCGCGGTGACCCCGACCAGTTCGACGAAGTGCACGACCGGCTGCGGGGCGGCACGGGCGACGACGTGGGAGAGGCGGGTCTTGCCGAGCCCGCCCGGACCGAGGATCGACACCACCCGGGCCGTCGCGAGCAGGGCCCGGACCCGCCGGAGGTCGTCGTCGCGGCCGAGCAGCGGGTTCGTGTCGAAGCGGACGCCCGCGCGCACGGGGCTGTCGAGGCCCAGGATCTCCTGGTGGACGCGGCGCAGCTCCGGCCCTGCGTCGGCGCCCGTCCTGTCGCGCAGGCCCACCCGGTACGCCTCGAATCTTTCGAGGGCCGCGCCCGGGCCGCGCACCGCGGCCTCGCTGCGCAGCAGATCGGCGAGCAGCGCCTCGTCCTCGGGGTGGATCCGGGCCGCGGCTTCGAGCTGGACCAGCGCGGCCTCATGATCGCCGCTGCGGCTCCGGGCGCGGGCGAGCACGACGCGGGCCCCGGCGAGATCGTCTTCCGCGCGAGAGCGTACTTCGGCCAGGGGCCCCTCGCCTTCGGGCGCGAGTGTCCCGGCCCCCACCGCGAGGGCCTCCTCCGCCACCGCGACCGCCCCGGCCGGATCCTCGGCGAGCAGTGCCCGCGTGCGCGCGGCGAGCTTGCGCAGCAGCCCGGCATCGATCCGCTCGGCAGGCACCTCGAGCCGGTAGCCGCCGCCCTCGGTGACCAGCGTCTCCGCCCCCACGACCGCCCTGGTTCGCGACACCAGCACCTGGAGCGCCTTCAGCGGGTTGGCCGGTTCGTCCACGCCCCACACCTCGGCGACGAGGCGGTCCGCGTTCACCGCCCGCGCGTCGAGCGCGAGGGCCGCGAGCAGGGCCTGGGCCCGCTCCCCGACCACCGGCTGCCCGCGCCACCGCACACCGTCGAGCAGGCACAGGTCGATCGGCATGCCCCAAGTCTAGGGCTCCCCGGCCCCTCCTCCCCGCCCTCGCCTTCCTTCGAAGGCCACGGCCGGGCCTCCGGGGCCTCCGGGGCCGTCGGCCCCGGAGGCCCGGCCCCGGCCCCGTCAGCGGCGGCGGGCGGCGCGCACGAGCAGCAGGCCCGAGGCGAGGACCGCCGCCGACGTCAGGCCGTGGACACCGAGCGCGGTCGCCGTCGAACCGCGGTGCGCGAAGATCGTCAGCATGTCCCCGGCCGGGATCGTCGCGAACGCGAGCATCACCCAGCCGAGCGCCTCGCGCCGGCCCGCGGCCAGCAGCGCGAAGACGGTGAGGCCCGTGGCGAGGTCGCGCACGCCCTTGAGGTTCAGCCAGGCGGCGGCGTCGCCTTCCGGCCAGGCCGGGAGGCCGAAGCCCGGCGCGGTGCCCATCGGGTCGAGGAGGTAGGAGAGCCCGACATAGGTGATGCCGACGCCGGTGAGGGCGGCGAGCGCGGTGCCGGTGCGGGACGTCCGGACGTCCTCGCGGAGCCGTCGCATCCGGCGGGCGTGGTGGCGCGCTCCGTAGAGCCGCCACACCGCGCGGGCCGGCGCGGGCAGCCCGGCGAGGATCTCCGTGCGCTCCTGCGGGGTCGCGTCCTCCAGGACGACGCCGAGGAGCGTCAGGAGCTTGGTCTTGGGGGTGTGCTCGGCGAAGTGGTCGCCCTGGGCGTTCCATTCGGCCTCGGTGAGGTGGCGTTCGGCGAGCGGGAGCAGGTGCGCCTCCTCGTCGTCCAGGTGCTCGACCAGGACGGCGCGGTGCTCGGCGAGCGCGGCGGCCAGGGCGTCGCGGGCGGCGGCGTCGGCCGACCGCGTCCACGGCCCGACGAGGCCGCGCAGCCGTTCGATGGTGGCGGCCACCTTCGCGTGCTGGGCCTCCATCCGCAGCACGATGTCGGCGTCCAGGTCCACCCGGGACAGCAGAGTCGGCCAGATCAGCTCGTCCTCGCCGTGGTGGTGGTTGTGCAGGCCGACCAGGTAGTCGGAGAGGTGCGCGGCGATCGCGCCCGCGCGGCGGACGTCGCCGGGCCGGGTGGCGCCGACCAGCTCGGCCAGGACGCGGGACTCGCGGCGGAGGCCGCGGTGGATGACGACCATGGAGTGGGTGAAGGAGCGGGCGGCGGGGAGCGTGTCGGTGTTCATGTCCGTAAGGCTGCCCGGGCCGTCTTGGAGCCGACATGGAACCTCACTTGGAGGCCGCAGAGGCCGCCGCGGATATTACGATCATGGGCGATGGTAGGCATTCGGGTGTTCGGAGCGTTCGAGGCGGAGGTGTCGGGCGCTCGGGTGGCGCTGGGCGGGCCACGGCAGCGGGCCGTGCTCGCGCTGCTGGTCGCCGCGCGCGGTCAGGTCGTCTCGGTGGACCGCATGATCGAGGACCTGTGGCAGGGCGAGCCCCCCGCCCAGGCCGTCACGTCCCTGCAGGCCTATGTCTCCAACCTGCGCAGGCTGCTGGAGCCGGAGCGCCCGCCGCGCGCCCCCGCCCGGGTGCTCGTCTCCGTCGCGCCCGGGTACGCGCTGCGCCTCCCCGACGCCGCCGTGGACGCCTGGTGGTTCGACGCCCTCGCTCAGGATCCCGGGCGCCTCGCCGAAGCGCTGGCGCTGTGGCGCGGCCCGGCCTTCGCGGAGTTCGCCGACGAGCCGTGGGCCCAGGCCGAGATCGGCAGGCTCGCCGCGCTGCGCCTGGCCGTCCGCGAGCGGCACGTCGCCGCCCTCCTGCGCGCGGGCGACGCCGCGGGCGCGGTGCCCGAGGCCGAGCTCCTCACCGGCGACGATCCCCTGCGCGAGGAGGGCTGGCGCCTGCTGGCGCTGGCGCTGTGGAACGCGGGCCGCCAGGCCGACGCCCTCGCCGCCCTGCGCCGGGCCCGGACGACGCTCGCCGACGAACTCGGGCTCGATCCCGGCCCCGCGCTGGCGGACCTGGAAGGGGCGATCCTCCAGCAGCGCACCGGCCTTCCCGGGCCCGTCCCCTCGCCCACGCCCCCGCCTGCCCCCGACCGCGACCTGTTCCTCGGCCGCGACGACGAACTCGCCGCGCTGATCGGGCTCGCGGCCCAGGGCGGCCCGCGGGTCGCGCTCGTCACCGGCGAGGCCGGGCTGGGCAAGACCGCGCTGCTGACCCGGCTGGCCGACGTGCTGGAGCAGCGCGGCTGGTCCGTCGTGGCCGGCCGCTGCCCCGAAAGCGAGGGCGCTCCACCGGCCTGGGCCTGGACGGAGGCCCTGACCTCACTCGCCCGGCACGTCCCGGCCCCCGAGGCGATCGCGCCGCTGCTGCGGGACGCGTCCGCCGCGGTTCCCCTGGACAGCACGGCGGGCCGGTTCCGGCTCCACCGCGCCGTCTGGGCCTGGCTGAACGACACGGCCCGGCGGCGGCCGCTCGCCGTCCTGCTCGACGACCTGCACTGGGCGGACGCCGAGACGCTGACGCTGCTGGCCGCCGTCTCCGGCGACGCGCCCGTACTCCTGGTCGCCGCCTTCCGGGGCGACGAGATCGGCGCGCGCCTCACCGGCACGCTCGCCGTCCTCGCCCGCCGCTCCCCACTCCGGCTGGCGCTGCGCGGGCTGCCCGCGCAGGCGGTCGCCCGGATCATCACCGCCGAGTGCGGCGCCGGCGTGGACGCCGCGACGGTCGCGGCGCTCGCCGAACGCACCGGAGGCAACCCCTTCTATGTCCGGGAGAGCGCGCGGCTGCTCAGCAGCGAGGGCGCGCTCGTGGCGACCTCGGAGGTCCCGGAGGGCGTCCGCGACGTCCTGCGCCGCCGTCTCGCGCGCCTGCCGGAGGCGGCCGTGGCCGTGCTGCGCCTCGCCGCGCTCGCGGGCCGCGAAACCGAGGTGGACACGCTCATCCTGGCGGCCGACACCGACGAGGACGGGGTGCTCGACGCGCTCGACGCCGGGCTCGTCGCCGGGCTGCTCGCCGAACGGGCGACGGGCGGGATCCGGTTCACGCACGCGCTCGTCCAGGACACGATGGTCGCCGACCTCAGCGCGCCGCGCCGCGCCCGGATGCACGCCCGCCTGGGCGCCGCCCTGGAACGCCTCGCGCCCGGCGACGCGCCCGCGCTGGCCTACCACTTCCACCGCGCCGCCTCGGCCGCGACCGCCGCCAAGGCCGTCGCGTACGCCGTCCGGGCCGCCGACCTGGCCGAGGCCCGCTACGCGCACGAGACCGCGGTAGACCTGCTCACCCAGGCCCTCGCGTCATTCGAACGCCTGCCGAGCCGGGACGACGCCGACCGCGTCGACCTGCTGGGCCGGCTGCTGCGCGCCCAGGCCCGGGCGGGCGCCATCCAGGACGCCCGCGCCACCCGGGAGGTCGCGGTCGATCTCGCCGAGCGGGCCCTGCGCGACGACCTGCTGATCGCCGCCTTCACCGCGTGGACCGAACCCGCCCCCTGGCAGCTCCGCCCCTACGGCGTCGTCGACCACCGCCTCGTCGCCCTGCTGTCCCGCCTGCTGACGCGCCCCGGGCTCGCCCCGGACGTGCGGTGCCGCCTCCTCGACGCCTACGCCGCCGAGCTGTCGGGCACCGGCGACCCGCGAGGGCGGGCCGCCGCCCGGGAGGCGGTCGAGATCGCCCGCGGTGTGGGCGATCCGAAGCTGCGCGTGCTGACGCTCCTCACGCTCGGCCGTGAGCAGGACGACCGCACGGTCGGCGACCAGGCGGCGCACGCCGACGAGCTGCGCGCCCTCGGCGCCGAACACGACATGCCCGACGCGTTGTGGGCGGGCACGTACAACCTCGCGGGGGCCATCGTGCGGCACGGCCGCCCCGGGGAGGTGCGCGCCCTGGTCGCCGAGGCGGCGGAAGTGGCCCGCCGCTACCGGATGCCCGAGGCGTCCGCCGTCAACGAGATCGCGCAGGCCGCCCTCGCCCACGCCGGAGGCCGCCTGGACGACGCGGAACGCCACTACGCCGCGGCGACCGCCGCGATGGAGGCGCAGGGATCCCTGCACGCCGCCGGGTTCCGCCTGCTCGCGCGCGCGAGCCTCGCGGTGACGCGCGGCGGGCTCGCCGAGTTCGCCACCGAGGACGTGCCCCCCGCACTGGTCCCCGTGTTCGCCGACGTGCTCGCCGCCGCGCACGCCGCGGCGGGCCGACTCGACGAGGCGCGCCGGCTCCACGCGTCCGCCGCCCCGATCCAGCCGGACTACTTCTTCACGACGTTCTGCACCTTCCGCGCCATGACGGCCCTGGCCTTGAGCGACGTCCAGGAGGCCGCGCACCTGTACGAGGCGCTGCTCCCCCACCGGGACGACCCTCCCGCCGGCCTGGAAAGCCTTTCCCTCGCCCTCCCGCCCCCCGCCGCCACCCTCGCCGCCCTGGCCTCCCTCCTCGGCAAGGACCCCGCCCCCCACCTCCACCGCGCCACCGAGCTCACCGCCCTCTGGAAGTGACGTCCTCGGCCAGGAGCACCGCCTCCGCCGCATGAGGCCGACGGACTTCACCGTGATGGCGGGCGAACTTCCCCCGCACGGCCACAGGACGTCCGCCCGTCCCGCACCCGGGGACGGGCGGACACCGTTTCCATGGGCGGAGCCGCAGCGCGGCGGGTCAGGCGGAGAGGAGGTCGGTGAGGTCGCGGGCGGCGGTGCGGGCGGCGGTCTCGGCGGCGGCGGAGACTCCGCCGAGGCTGAAGTAGCCGTGGTTGAGGGTGGGCCAGCGGCGTTCGATGACGCGGACGCCGGAGGCGGTGAGGCGGCGGGCGTAGGCGGCGCCCTCGTCGCGCAGCGGGTCGAAGCCCGCGGTGTGGACGACGGCGGGCGCCGCGCCGGACAGGTCGGCGGCCCGCAGCGGGGAGGAGCGCCAGTCGGGGGCGGCCGGGTCCACGCCGTAGGCCCGGGTGAAGTCGGCCATCGCCGGGGTGGTCAGGCCGTACCCCTCCAGCGCCCGGGACGGGTAGAGGGCGTTCACCTCGTGGTCGGTGTAGCCGCCGAGCAGGTCGGTGACCGGGACGATGAGGAGCTGCGCGGCGAGCGGCGTCGCGGTGTCCCGGCAGGCCAGGGCCGCGGAGGCCGCGAGCTGGGCCCCCGCGCTGTCCCCCGCCACGACGACCCGGGCGGGATCGCCGCCCAGCTCCGCGAGGTGCGCGTGCGCCCACCGGGTCGCGGCGAGGGCGTCGTCGAACGCGGCGGGGAACACGTGCTCGGGCGCCAGCCGGTAGTCGACCGAGACGACGACCGCCGACGCCTCAACGCACAGCCGCCGGACGTGCTGGGCGTGCGTGTCGGTGCCTCCGGCGATCCAGCCGCCTCCGTGGAGGTACACGATCGTCGGGCAGGGCCCCTGGACGCCGGGCCGGAGGAGCCGGGCGGGCAGGGTGCCCGCCTCGGTGTCCAGGACGATCGCCGACTCCGCGGCGGGCACGGCCGGGGCCTCCAGGAGCGCGCGGGCGCGGTCGTTCACCGCGCGGGAGTGCGCCCGCACGCCGTCGATGCCGGTGTCGGCGGCCGTGGGGTCGGCGGCCCGCGCCGCCAGCCACGCCGCGATGTCCGGGTCGAACACGGGGGCCGTCACGAGGTCTCACCGAGCCTTTCCCGGATGCCCTGGAAGTGCAGCAGGATCGCCGCGCCGGCGCGGGCGGCGTCCCGGGCCGCGACCGCCTCGTAGATCTCGCGGTGGGCGGCGATGATGCCCGCCGGATCGCGGTCGGCCGGGGCGAGTTCGTGGCTCAGGTCGTGGTACACGTCCCAGAAGACCCGCAGGAGCTGGCTCATCAGCTGGTTGCCGAGGGGGGCGTAGAGCTGGTCGTGGAACGCCCGGTCGGCGGCGTCCCCCGCCTCGCCCTGCCCGGCGTGCCGCTCCAGTTCCTCCAGGCACTCCCTCAGAGCGGTGAGGTCCGCGTCGGAGACGACCGCGACGAGCTGCCCCATCAGCCCGGCCTCCAGCGCCTGGCGCAGGGCGATGATCTCGTAGATCTCCTGCCGGTCGCCGCGCAGCGACTTGCGGCCGCGGAACACCAGGGCGTCGGCGAACGGATCGAGCGAGCAGTCTCCGACATAGGTCCCGAAACCATGCCGGATCTCCACGATCCCCAGCGCCTGAAGCGCCTTCAGCGCCTCGCGGACCGAGTTGCGGCTGATACCGAGGTGGTCGACGAGTTCGGCCTCGGTGGGCATGGGGTCGCCGGTGGCGAGGTTGTTGGCCAGGATCCACTCTTTGATCTGTTCCTGGATGGCCCGTTGCGCCTCACGTGAGCGCTTGGCCGGGCTGTAGTGCGAAACCATCTCCACGATGTCCCCGAGGTATTTCATCTGTTCGACAAGGTCGGACGTCCTTCATCTGGCACCTTAGTGCCCGGGCGGAGGCCGGGCATGTCCGATGAATCGGACGGTCGAACCCGTCATCTCCCGGCCTCCGGGCGGCCGTCCTCGACCCCGCGGACGAAGTCCCGCGTGATCCGCACCGGATCGGTGATCGCGGTGCCGACGACGACCGCCAGCGCCCCCGTCCGCATCGCGGCGCCCGCCTCGTGCGGGGTGCGGTACCTGCCCTCGGCGATGACGGGCACGGAAGGCAGCGCCTGCACGAGCCGCGCGACGAGGTCGAGGTCGGGCTCTTCCGGAGGAGTCCCACCGGTCGTGTACCCCGACAGGGTCGTCCCGACCACGTCGGCTCCGGCCGCCGCGGCGTACAGGCCGTCCTCGAACGTCGCGACGTCGGCCATCACCAGCCGCCCCGCCTCGTGCACGGCCGAGACGGTGTCGCGCAGGGACCGCCCGTCGGGGCGGGGCCGCACGGTTCCGTCCACCGCGACGACGTCGGCGCCCGCGGCGACGACGGCGAGGGCGGCAGCGACGGTCGGCGTGATGAAGACGTCCGCGCCTGGGTCCTTGGTCAGCCCGACCACGGGGAGGTCCACGGCGGCGCGGACCGCGGCCACGTCGGCGACGCCGCCGACGCCGCCGCACCGGATCGCCGCTGCGCCGCCCTCGACGGCGGCGAGCGCCATCCGCACGATCGCGGAGGTGTCGCGGAACGGATGGCCGTGGCCGGCCTGGCAGGAGACGATCAGCCGTCCGGAGACGGCGGCGAGGAACGCGTCGCGGTTCACCGGGCCACCGCCTCGACGTCCCCGGCGAGCAGCGCCGCGCCGACGAGCGGCGCGTCCGTGCCCAGTTCCGCGGCCACGACCGGGACCGCGCGCAGGGGCGGCAGGACCTCGGCGCGCAACGCCTCGGCCAGTGGGTCGAGGAAGGCGGCCCCGATGCCGGCGACACCCCCGCCGATGACGACGAGGTCGGCGTCCATCGCGGACAGCACTCCGGCGAGCGTACGGCCGAGCAGGCGGGCGGCGCCGGTCACCGCGGCGCGCGCGTCGGGGTCACCGGCGCGCATCCGTTCGGCGACGGCCGTCAGCGGGAGGAGGTCGCCGCCGGTCCGCCGCCGGTAGGCGGCGGCGATGGCGGGACCGGACGCGACCGCCTCGAGGTGGTCGCGGCGACCGCAGCCGCAGGCCGTGTCACCGGCCTCGGGAACGAGTAGATGGGCGAGTTCCCCGGCCGTGCCGTGCGGGCCCCTGCGCGGCCTGCCGCCGAGGGTGAACGCGCCCCCGATCCCGGTCCCGACGGAGACGAACAGCGCCTCCTCGGCGGCGCGGGCGGCCCCGAGGACCGCCTCGCCGAGCGCCATCACCCGCACGTCGTTGTCGACGGCGACCGGCACGCCGAGCCGGTCGCCGAGCCCCGCGCGGACTTCGGTCCCGGCCCAGCCGGGCAGGGTGTCCGTCGCGGAGACGATGGTCCCCCCGCCGTCGACGACGCCGGGCACGCCGACGCCGGCGGCGCGGACCGGCAGGCCCGCCGCGACCTCCGCGGCGAGCCCGGCGACCGCGTCCAGGACCGCGCGGCCGCCGGTCCGCGGCGTCGGCCCGGCGCCGCGCGCCACGACCTGCCCGTCCTGGTCGACCACGCCGACGGCGATCTTCGTGCCGCCCACGTCGATCCCGAGGTTCACGGGGGTCACAGGAGCCCGGCCCCCTTGAGCAGGTCGGCCACGCGCGCGGTCTCCGCCGCGTCGAGCTGGATCTGCGGCGGCGCGGTGACGGGGTGGTCGATGACCCCGCGCAGGTGCAGGGCCGCCTTGAACGAGCCGAGCGCGGACGAGCCGCGCCCCATCCGGGCCGTTCCGCCGACGTCGACGATGTCGAACAGCCGGACCAGGCGCTCCTGCTCGGCCCGCGCCGCCGCCCAGTCCTGCTCACGGCAGAGCCGGAAGAGCCCGGTGTACCCGTGCGGGTCGACGTTGCCGAGGCCGGGGACGACGCCGTCCGCGCCCATGGCGAGCGCCGAGTCGACGGTCAGCTCGGAGCCGGTCAGCACGCTGAAGTCCGCGACCGCGGCGCCCGCCGCGTCGCGGGCGAGCAGCAGCCTGCGCAGCCCGCCCTCGTCGCCTGAGGAGTCCTTCACCCCGGCCAGGACGCCCTCGGCGGCGAGCCGCAGCAGCATCGCGGAGTCCAGCGCGGAGTGCACCGACACGGGCAGGTCGTAGGCGTAGACCGGGACCGCCGAGCGCTCGGCGAGGAACCGGAAATGCCGCTCGATCTCCACCGGGTGGGTGCGGGCGTAGAACGGCGCGGTGGCCACGACGCCGTCACAGCCCGCCTTCACCGCGTCGTCGATGTGCTCGGCGACCCGCAGCGTGGTCATGTCGATGGCGCCCGCGAGGACGGGGACCCGGCCCGCCGTCCGGGCGACCACGGTCTCCAGGACGCGGCGGCGGTGCCCGTCCGGCAGGTAGGCGACCTCGCTGGTAGAGCCGAGCGTGAACAGGCCGTCCACACCCGCGTCGATGAGGAAGTCGACGAGCCGTTCCAGCGAGGGGACGTCGATCTCCAGATCGGGGGTGAGCGGGGTGCAGACGGGCGGGATGACCCCGGTGAGACGGGTCCGGGTGGTCGTGGTCATGAGAGCTCCTGGGCGCGGGCGTCGGCCAGATCGGCCTCGCCGAGAACGGGATGGAAGCAGCGGTAGCGGTGCGCCGCGGCGGAGTGGTCGGCGGCGATCTCCGGCATCGCCTCGGCGCACCGGTCGTCGGCGCGCCAGCACCGGGTGCGGAACGGGCAGCCGCTCGGCGGGCGCACCGCCGAGGGGACGGGCCCGGTCAGCGGGATCGGCGTGATGGAGTGCAGCAGCGACGGGGTCGCCGACAGCAGCGCTCGGGTGTAGGGGTGCCGGGTGTCCTCGACGGACGCGGCCGGCGTCTCCTCCACGACCCTGCCGAGGTACATGGTGAGGATCCGGTCGGAGACCCGCCGGACGGTCTGGATGTCGTGCGAGATGTAGATCATCGCGAGGCCGAGCGTGCTCTTGAGATCGAGCAGCAGGTTGAGGATCTGCGCGCGCACCGACACGTCGAGGGCGGAGGTCGGCTCGTCGGCGATGAGGACGTCGGGGCCGAGGGCGAGCGCGCGGGCGATGGCGACGCGCTGCCGCTGCCCGCCGGACAGCTGGCTCGGCAGCACCCCTGCGGCCGAGGTCGGCAGGCCTACCAGGGACAGCAGTTCGGCGACCCGCGCGTCGCGCTCGGCGGGGGTGCCCCACCGGTGCACGTCCAGCGGGTCGCGGAGGATCTGCCGGACCGGCATCCGCCGGTTCATCGACGTGCTCGGGTCCTGGAAGACCATCCCGACGTGCCGGCCGATGCGGCGGCGGCGCTCACCCGCGCTCATCCGCCACAGGTCCTGCCCGCGGTGCCGGATCTCGCCGGACCGCGGCCGCTCCAGGCCGACGAGCACCTTGGCGAGCGTCGACTTGCCGCAGCCCGACTCGCCGACGATGCCCACGGTCTCGCCCTCGGCGACGGTCAGGCCGACCCCGGTCAGGGCGTGCACCCGCTCGGCGTTGAACGGGCCGCCGCCGCGCGTCCGGTAGACGACGTCGACGTCCTCGAGCTCGACCACCCGGGCGGAGCCCGCCTGGACGGGTACCTGCGTCATTTGGCCACCAGCTCTCGGTCGGCCCGCTCGGCGGGGTGATGACAGGCCACGAGGTGCCGTTCCGCGTCGCCGTCCAGGACGGGCCTGGTCGTCCGGCAGACGCCGGTGGCCATCGGGCAGCGGTCGGCGAACCGGCAGCCTGAGGGGAAGTCGGCGGGCGCGGGGACCGTGCCCATGATCTGGGTGAGCCGCGCGGCGCCCGACTCCAGGGACAGGACCGAGCCCAGGAGCCCGCGCGAGTAGTGGTGGGCGGGGTCGGCGAGGACGTCGGCCATGACGCCCTCCTCGACGATCCGGCCGCCGTACATGACCGCGACGCGGTCGCACACGTCGCTGACGAGCGCGATGTCGTGCGAGACCAGGATCAGCGCGAAGCCGAGTTCGGCGCGCAGCCGCAGCAGCAGCGCGATCACCTGGGCCTGGACCGTGACGTCCAGCGCGGTGGTCGGCTCGTCGGCGATGACCAGCTTCGGGTCGCGCGACAGCGCCATCGCGATGACGACCCGCTGCCGCTGCCCGCCGGACAGCTCGTGCGGGTAGGCGGCGAGGGTGCGCGCGGCGTCGAGCCCGACCAGCTCCATCAGCTCGGTCTCCGACCGGGTCCCGCCGCGGCGGACGAGCTGCTTCAGCTGGGCGCCGACCGTCATCGAGGGGTTGAGCGCCGACAGCGCGTCCTGGTAGATCATCGCCATCTGCCGGCCCAGGTAGCCGCGGCGCTCCCGCGCCGGGAGGGTCACGAGGTCCTTGCCGTCGAACTCGACCCGGCCGCCGATCCGCGCGCCCGCGGGCTGGAGGCCCATGAGGGTGAGCGCGGTCAGCGACTTGCCGCAGCCGGACTCGCCGACCAGTCCGAGCACCTCGCCCGGCCGGACGGCGAACGAGACGCCGTCGACGATGTCCACCCCTGCGTGCCGGTCGGCGAACCCGACGCGCAGGTCGCGCACCGTCAGCACCGGCTCCGCGGACGGCAGCGGGCGCGCCCGCTCGGCGAGCCTGGCCGCCGCGGCGGCCAGGCCGGGCAGCTCGGTGACCTCGCCCTTGCCGGGCGCGGCGGCCTCGAGCCGGTCGACGTCGCCCGGGGCGGCGGTCGCGGCGCGGGCGGCGGGGGCCGCCCAGGCGTCGAGGATTCCCTCGGACAGCAGGTTCAGCGACAGCACGGTGAGCAGGATGAGCAGGCCGGGGAAGAACGTCGCCCACCAGCCGTGGCTCGCCAGCAGGTACTGGCCGTAGGCGATGACGCTGCCCCAGGAGGACGGGCCCGCCTCGGGCTCCAGGCCGCCGCCGATGAACGACAGGGAGGCCTCGAACACGATCGCGTTGGCGACCATGACCGTCGCGAAGACGAGCACCGGGGCCGCGGTGTTCCGCACGACGTGCCGGGCGAGGATGTACGGCATCCGCGCGCCGATGACGCGCTCGGCCGCCACGTAGTCCTCCCGGCACTGCGCGACGACGTTGGCGCGGACGACCCGGGCGACCTGCGGGGTGAAGACGAACGCGATCGCGGCGATGAGGACGAGGAGGCTGTCCTTGCCGAACGCGACGACGAGGGTCGCGGCCAGCACGATCGTGGGGAACGCCATCACGACGTCGAGGACCCGCATGACGGTCTCGTCGACGGCCCTGCGGCTGCTGCCCGCGATCGCGCCGAGCACCGAGCCCGCCGCGAGCGCGAGGAACGTCGCGCCGAAGCCGATGACGAGGGAGCGGCGCGTGCCGGCGACGAGCCGGGAGTACACGTCGCGGCCGAGCCGGTCGACGCCGAACCAGAAGTCGCCGTTCGGGCCCGTCAGGGTGGGCGCCTGCCCGGGGGACGTCGGGTCGTGGGTGATCAGGAGCGGGGCGAAGATCCCGACCGCCACGATCAGCCCGACGAAGCCGAGGCCGACCTTCGAGGCCGTGGGAAGGCGCCGGAGCGCGCGGAGGATCACAGTGCTCCTCGCAGTCGGGGGTTGGCGATGAGGTAGAGGATGTCCACGACGAGGTTCACGACCACGAAGCCGAGGGCGATGGTGATGACCAGCCCGCGGGCCAGGCCGACGTCGTTCTGCTGGACGGCGCTCATGATCTGGGTGCCCATGCCGGGCAGCGAGAAGATCGCCTCGACGATGACGGTGCCGCCGATCAGGTAGCCGATCTGCACGCCGAGCACGGTGAGCGGGGTGACCAGCGCGTTGCGCAGGACGTTGCGGCCGACGACCACGACGGGCGGGAGGCCCGCGCCGATCGCGGTGCGGACGTAGTCGCGGTCGAGTTCCTCGACCATGGCGGTCCGCACGACCCGCGCCAGCGCGCACCCGACCGGGACGGCGAGGGAGATCGCGGGCAGCGCGAGGCTGAGGAACCAGTCGGACGGCGAGTCGGAGAAGGGTACGTACCTGCCGCTCGGGAAGGGTCCGCCGCCGATCTTGGACAGCCGCTGGATGAGCAGGATCGCCAGCCAGAACGTCGGGACGGCGATCCCGGCCATCGAGACGAGCCGGGTGACCTGGTCGGGCCAGCGGTCCCGGTAGAGGGCGCCGACCATGCCGAGCGTCAGCGCGACGACCAGCGCCCCGGCGACGCCCAGCACGGTCAGCTGGACGGTGACCGGCAGGGCGTCGCCGATGATCGAGCCGATCGAGGCGTTCAGCGAGAACGTGTGCCCGAGGTCGCCGTGGAAGAGCCCGCCGATGTACGACAGATAACGCGACCACAGCGGGTCGTCGAGGCCGTTGGCCGCGTTGAACGCCGCGATCTGGTCCGCACCGGCCTGGCTGCCCAGCACCGAGACCGCCGTGCTGTTCGGCGACAGCGCCATGACGAGGAAGACGAACAGGATGATGCCGAGCATCAGCGGGATCAGGGTCAGCGACCGGCGAAGGATCATGCCGAGGACGGCGGCCATCGACGGGCTCCAATCGGAAGGTGCGGGTCAGCCCTTGCGGGCGACGTCGAGGAAGTAGAGACCGGTCGTGGACGCGCCCTGGAAGCCCGTCAGGCCGTCGGGGTCGGAGGCCGTGATGACCTTGGTGTGGAAGACGGGGTACAGCGGCACCTCTTCGGCGATCACGTCGAGCGCCTTCTTCCAGGTGTCCTTCTGCTTCTGGTCGGTGGACTCGGCCGCCTCATCGAGGAGGTCCGCGCACTTCTTCGCGCCCGCGTCCGTCCACCGCGCCCGGGCGACGGGCCAGGTCTCGCCGTAGTAGAACCAGCGGAGCAGGAGGTCGGCGTCGGGGCCGAACACCGACGGGTCGCCCGAGGCGGCGAGCACCCGGAAGTCGTCGGAGGGCACGAGGGTGCCGTAGACCGCCGAGGACGGGTTGGTGTTGAGCGTGGCGGTGACGCCGATCTGCTTCCAGGCGTCGATGATCACCGGCGCGCTGTCCTTGACGAACCCGGTGTCGGTGGTGACCAGCTCGAACGACAGGTTCGGCACCCCGGCCTCGGCGAGGAGGGCCTTGGCCTTCTCCGGGTCGTGGCCGTAGCTCGTCGCGGCCTTCTGGTAGCCGGGGTTGCTCTCGTCCAGGTAGGAGGTGGCGGCCACGCCGTACCCCTGGAGCGCGGTGGCGATCACCTTGTCGGTGTCGATGGCGTAGTGCAGGGCCTGCCTGACGCGCTTGTCGTCGAACGGCGCGGCCGAGCAGTTGAACATGAGGAACAGCTGGTTGAACGCCTGCTTCTCGTCGACCTTGAACTCGTCGCCGAGCGTCCCGGCGTCGAGGTAGGGCACCGCCTCGATGGCCTGTGCCTGGCCGCTGCGCAGGTCGTTGAGCCGCGCGGTGTTGTCCGGGGAGGTGTGCAGCGTGATCTTGTCCGCCTTGGCGGGGCGGCTCCCCTTGTAGGCGGGGTTCGCCGCCATGACGACGCCGGAGGTCGCGTCGGCGCTGGTCAGGGTGAAGGGGCCGGAGCCGATCGGCGCGGTGTCGAAGGCCTTGGCGGCCGCGGCGTCGCCGGTCTTGGCCTTCGGGACGATCTTGATGACGGCGATGCGCTGGGCGAACAGGCTGAACGGGGCCTTCAGCTCGAACTCGACGGTCTTGGCGTCCTTCGCCTTCACCCGGTCGATGAAGCTGATGAAGCCGGCCATGAGGGCCTTGTTGGCCGGGTCGAGGGCGCGGGTGAACGACCACGCGACGTCCTCGGCGGTGACGGGCGAGCCGTCGGAGAACACGGCGCCTTCGCGCAGCGCCACCGTCCAGGTCAGGCCGTCCGCGCTCGCCTTCGGCTGGGCGGCGGCGAGCGCGAGGTAGGGCTCGCGGGTGACCGGGTCGAGGTCGATGAGCGCCTCGAAGATGTGCTGGTTGACCGCGGTCGCGACCGCGCTCGACGCGTTCATCGGGTCGAAGCCGCCGGAGAGCGTGAAGGCGAGGGTCGCCTCGATCTCGCGCGTCCCGCCGGCGGCGCCGCCGCCGTCGGCATCGGACCCGCACGCGCTCAGCCCGGCGGTGATCGCGGTCGCGGCGCCGAGCGCGCCGACGATCCGCAGGAAGCTCCTCCGGTCGAAACCGGCGGTCGGCGTGTCCGCGAAGGTATCTCTCATTCCAGACTCCCTGGGGGGTTGTGCCGCACATGATCCCTGGTCACACCAGACATCCCACGTCCTATGTCGCGGGCGGTGGGCTCACGCTAGAGGGGTTTCGGCGCAATCGTCAACCTTTCCGAACCCCCTTGACCAGAGGACATCCCACAAGCTACATAGGACGTTGGATGTCCTCCCTCCTAGCGAACACGGATCCCTTTCGACCCGGGAGCAAGCCCATGACCGACCACGCGACGAACTCGCACGACCCCGCGACCGCCGGTGCGACGGCGCGCGCCCACCGGGCCCGGGACGGTGTCCTATCGAACCGATCTGCCTAGCGTGGAGGGCCTGCGCAACCTCCACCTCCTCCTCGGTTACATCCGCGAAAGGCAGGAGCACAAGGACCGCTGGGTCACCGCGTTCGAGGAGTCGTCCGCCCCTTACGCCTTCATCTGGGGGCGTCGCGATCCCGTCAGCGGCGACCACATCCTCCAGCACCTCGCCGCCCGCTTGCCCAAGGCCGCGTTCACCCCCTTGGACGACGTGGGCCACTACCCGCAGGTCGAGGCGCCGGACGAGACCGCCACCGCCCTCACCGGCTTCCTCTCCCCCGATCCCGCCCCCCGTTACGGAACGTGAGGCTGCAATTCTCTTCCGGAAAGGCGACACCGGCCGTACCGGACCACTACAGATAATGACCGACCGATCGCCTTACGTTATGGACGAGTGATGCGGGTCGCCCTGTGGCACCAGTGGGGCCCGGGTGACCCGAGCCGGTTCCGACGAGCGGGAGGTCCCATGTCCGAGCAGGAGCAGATCGAGCAGGCGATCGCGAGCATCACCATCGGGAGCGGGGTGAACGCGCCGCTGGCGGAGGAGGTCGAGCCCGTCCCCTTCGATGAGGAATGGGATGATCTGCCCTTCGGGTTCGCCCGGGTCTACTACGGAGGGGACGACCGCGAGATCAAGCGGCCCGTGATCATCTCCGACGGGTTCGAGCTCAAGGCGACCGACCTGGACAAGCTGTACCGGGGGCTCAACGAGCCGGTCCCGTTCCTCACCCGGCTGCGCGAGCGCGGCAACACCGTCATCCTGCTCGGCTACCGGAACCGGACCGCCTCCCTGTTCGACAACGCCCAGGCCGCCGAGGAGGCGATCCGGCGCACCCACGCCGCCACCGGAGGCGCCGAGCCACTGACGGTCGGCGGGTTCAGCATGGGCGGGCTCATCACCCGCTACGCGCTCACCAAGCTGGACCACCAGGACGAGCCGCACAACACCAAGGTGTACTTCTCCTACGACACCCCGCACCGCGGCGGGGTGGTCCCCGTCGCGTTGCAGGCGTTCGCGCACTTCCTCGGCGTGCCCCTCCTCAACCCGCTGCTGCAGATGATCGACAGCCCCGCCGCGAAGCAGATGCTGTGGCGGTACTACGACCTCGCCACCGGGGAGTCCGCCACGGCCCACCCCGACCGCGACGCCTTCCTGGCGTCGCTGGAAGGGCTGGGCGGCTGGCCGCGCACTCCCGAGCTGCGCGTCGGCGTGGCCAACGGCGCCGCCGACGGCACCGGGGCCGCGGCGGAACCCGGGGACCTCGCCCTGCGCTTCACCGGGCCCACCTTCCCGAACACCTCGTTCTACAACCAGGCGCAAGGCCAGGACGTCGTCGCCGAGCTGCACCGGGCCTGGCCCTTCACCTCCGACAAGATCATCATCACTGAGGGCTTCCCCGAGGTCGACGGCGCCCCCGGCGGCACGCTGAGCACCTACCAGATCGTCGCCAACGCCCTGGGCTCGACCGAAGGGGTCCAGCTCAAGGTCCCGGACGTCTGCTTCGTGCCCACCGTCAGCGCCGTGGCCCTCCGCGACCTCGACGACCAGGACGAGCTCTACGCCCCCGTCGACCCCGAGGACCCCGACAGCGAGCTGGACGAGTACCTCTGCTCCTCCACCACCACCCCCCACACCGCGGTGACCGAGGAGCTCGTCGACTGGCTGCTGGCCAGGATCACCTGACGGCGTCGGGCGCCACCGGGACTCGTCCCCGGGCGGATCGCGCGGCGCGGGTCAGGCGTAAGGGTCCCGCGCCGCGTCGGGGAACTCGATGATGACGGGGTGGGCGCGCACTATCAGGAGGTGGGCGGCGACGAGGACCAGGTTGTAGGCGACGTGGACCGCGATCGCGACCGGAAGGCCGTGGTCGAAGGTGATGACGAACAGGGCCACGCCGAAGTACCACGACCAGATCCAGCCGAACCACCCCTGATAGGCGTGTCCATTGCGGAACCTCGCGTTACTGGAGAGAAGGGCCGCCCCGACCGTCCAGGAGTAGCCGGTGAGGATGTCGTGCGCCTGGTGCCAGGTCGCCCAGTCGGCCACCGGGATCAGCACGTCCTCGAACAGCCACCGGACGGGGTGGGCGCCGGCGAAACCGAGCACGAGGAAGTCCGCGAAGGCGGCGCCCGCGATCGCGGCGTAGAACAGCAGCCAGCGGTTGAAGACCTCTTCCAGGGTGCTCGTCACCAGGATCCGCCCGGGCGAGAGCACATGGACCACGGCGTTGGGCGGCAGGTTCGGCATGTTCCGCCGGATCGCGATGGCGCCGGGCATCCGCAGGAGGGACGACACGAGGCCCGCGAGCAGGACCGGCCAGGCCGAGACGACCGCGTCGCCGAACGCGGCGGTCTCGTCCGGCGGGAGGGTCCAGAAGGCGGTGAGCGTGAACGGGATGACGTCGGGCGCGAGCCATTCCAGGAGGAGCACGACGACGGTCGCCCCGCCGAGGCCGAACGGCATCAGCGAGCAGCCCATCGTGAAGCCGAGCATCTGCGTACCTGCCCGAGCAGCCATCCGGCAGCCCCTTCTCGTACGCATACAAAGCGGGCACCACCATCCTCAGGCGTCTCTCGGTGGCCGTCAACGACGCGAGAACCCCTGCGTCCGGCCGGACGCGGCCACCGCGGGCGCGTCGCACCCGCGGGACCGGTGGCGGCGCGCCCGTGTCATTCCACGGTGACGCTTTTGGCGAGGTTGCGCGGTTTGTCGATGTCATGGCCGAGTGCGAGAGCCGCGTGGTAGGCCAGCAGTTGCAGCGGGACGGACAGGAGGATCGGGTCGAGTTCCGGCTCGTTCTTCGGCACGAGGATGACGTCGTCGGCGAGCGCGGGTCCGGGAGCCGTGTGCGCGACGGCGAGAATGCGGCCGTGCCTGGCCCGGATCTCGCCCAGCGTGGTGAGGTTCTTGGCGAGGAGCTCGTCGTCGGGGACGATCGCGACGGTCGGGCGCTCAGGGCAGATCAGCGCGAGCGGACCGTGCTTCAGCTCGCTGCCCGGGTACGCCTCGGCGTGGATGTAGGAGATCTCCTTGAGCTTCTGCGCGCCTTCGCGGGCGACGGGATAGCCGCGCACCCGTCCGACGAAGAACGCGCTCCGATACTCGGCGAGCGCTCCGGCGACCTCCTTGATGCGGTCCTCCTGGGCGAGGATCCGCTCGATCTGCCCGGGCAGCGCCTTGAGCCCGTTCGCGATGCGGCGTCCCGCGTCCGGCGACAGGTCGCGGATGCGGCCGAGATAGAGGGCGAGCAGCGCGAAGGCCACGGTCATCGACGTGTACGCCTTGGTGGAGGCCACCGACTGCTCCGGTCCCGCGTGCAGGTAGATGCCGCCGTCGCACTGGCGGGCGATCGCGCTGCCCACCACGTTGACGAGGCCGAGCACCCTGCCGCCCTTGCGCTGCAGCTCCTGCACGGCGGTGAGGGTGTCATAGGTCTCGCCGGACTGGCTGACCGCCACGTAGAGCGTGTCGGGCGAGACGACCGGGTTACGGTAGCGGAACTCCGAGGCGGGCTCGGCGTCGGCCGGGATCCTGGTCAGCTCCTCGATGAGCTGGGCGCCGATCTGCCCCGCGTAGTACGCGGAACCGCAACCGATGATCTTCACCCGGCGGACGGCGCGGGCCTCGCGCGGATCGAGGTTGAGCCCGCCCAGGTGTGCGGTGTGGAAGCGCGTGTCGAGGCGGCCGGTGAGCGCGCGGGCCACGGCCGCGGGCTGCTCCCGGATCTCCTTGATCATGAAGTGGCGGTGCTCGCCGCGCTCGTAGGACTCCTCGTCGAGCCCGACCTCGCTGGGCAGCTTGGTCGTCGCCCGCTTCTCGAGGGTGAAGGTACGGAACCCGCCGGGTTCCAGGACCGCGAGCTCCCCGTCGTCGAGATGGACGACCTGGCGGGCGTGCCCGGCCAGGGCGGCCACATCGGACGCGGCGAACATCTCCCGCTCGCCGATGCCCAGCACCACGGGGCTGCCGTTGCGGGCGAGCACGATCCGATCGGGCCGCGCCGCGTCGACGACCGCGATCCCGTAGGTGCCCACGACCTCCTGGAGCGCTTGGCGGACGGCTTCTTCCAGCTCGTCGGCCTGGGCGCGGGCGATGAGGTGGGCGAGCACCTCGCTGTCGGTCTCCGAGGCGAACACCGCGCCGTCTGCGGCCAGCTTGGCGCGCAGCTCGTCGGCGTTCTCGATGATCCCGTTGTGCACCACCGCGACGGTGCCCGCCACATGCGGGTGCGCGTTGGCGTCGCTCGGCTCCCCGTGCGTCGCCCACCTGGTGTGCCCGATGCCGGGCGAACCCTTGAACCTCGCGGGCAGGTCGGCGAGGCACTGCCCGACCCGTCCCTTGGCCTTGCGGACCCTCAGCTCGCCGTTCCTGCCCACGACGGCCACGCCGGCCGAGTCGTACCCCCGGTACTCCAGCCGCTGGAGCCCGCCGACCAGCAGCGGCACCGCGTCCCTGCTCCCGATGTACGCGACGATCCCGCACATGCGCCCGCCCCTCTCACCCGTAGACGATCCGCCGGATCTGCCGCAGCGACAGCTCCGGCGGAAGTACCAGGCGCACCGGCAGCTCCGCCGCCACCAGCTCGAAGATCTGCTCGTTCCGCAGCCCCTGCTCGCGCAGCTCCACATGCCGCCGCCGGACGAACTCCTCCACCGGCTCCCCGAAGTAGAACAGCACCTCGTCCACGACCCGGGCCGCCTCCCCCTCCCCGAGCCCGCTCGTCCGACGGAGATGAGCGATCAGATCCTCATGCGCCACCCCGCGATCCTCCCCCACCTCCCGCGAGAACCCCGCTCCCTGCCCGATCCCGGGCAGAAATTCGCCACCCGCGCCCCTCCACCGCCATCTCTCGCGCACACACGCCCGCTCGAGCCCTCTCCACCGCACGGCCCGCCCGCACCTCACCCAACCCAGCCCAGCCCAGCCCCACAGCCCCGGATCAGCCGACGACCCACCCGAAGACCGAGCCCACCGAACGGCACCCGCAGCACCATGACCCAACCGAAGATCGACACGGGCGACCCGACCGCGCCCACGGGAGCGGTCAGAGGTCGACCCGATCGGAGAAGGAGAACACGTGGAATGCACGCGAGGCCGGGGCCTCGGCCTCAGCGCTCGCGGCCCGCCGCACGGAACCGGGTCGAGAGGCCGCGGTACCCCGCTCGGCAGGCGTTGCCGTACTCGCCCGCGGGTCGCGGTGGTGCGGCCCCTGCCTACCGGGTGTGGCGCGCACCCGCCCACGGTAGGCAGGGGCAGAACGGGGCCCGGGGCCCCTGCCTCGGCAGGGGTGCGCCGGCGCCGTGGGCGAGGTCAGGCGTCGGGTGGGGCGGGGAGTGCGTCGGACGGGTCGCGCAGGGCGAGGGCAGCGTGCTCGGGGAGGGCCGTGCGGGCCATGATGCGGCGGCGGGCTCGGACATCGGCGCCGGTGCGGGGGCGGTACTTCGGCTCGCGGCCGCAGCCGCAGGGCTCGAAGCCCTCGTAGCGCAGGCCCGCGGCGAGCACCGCGGCGACCGCGGACCAGCGGCGGTCGTCGCCCTTGCGGGGCGCGGCGAAGTCGTGCCCGGCGCAGGCCATGGGCCTGCGGCAGCGCGTGCACAGCTCGCCTTCCGCGCTCCACGACCGCTTGCAGCTCCACCGGCAGTCGACGCACACGTAGTGCAGCTTGTAGACGTGCTCCGCGTAAGTGCACATCCCCCCACGCTAGCGCGCGCCCGCACCACCGCACCGAGCATTTCCCGGCGCCGCCACAACCGTTCGACAGGTACGACCTGCCCGCGCCCGTCAGGTACGGGCGACACCACCACGACCCCTGCCGGGGAACGGCCACGCGCGCCGGCGGCGGACGGGCCCGGCTGCGCCCTCGGCCTGGCCGTGCCGGCATGCGCCGCGTGCGCCCCGTGGCCCGCCCGAGCGAAACCGCGGCGCGGCCCGGAACCCGGGCAGAGCTCGCACCCGGCCCGTCAGGGAGCCGGGGACGCCGTGCCTGGCCCAGGGTGCTCCGCGGCCCGCTCCATGCGGACGGTGCCGTCCGGGTTCGGGGTCAGGGCGTCGTCGGCGCAGGCCGGGCCGTCATACCGGGCGATGAACGCGCCGTCCGGGTCGGACAGGACGAGCCGGGCGCCCATGCGTTCTCTCCCCAACGGGATGTACCCCCGACCGGGGGGAACGGGCTAGCCGAGGAAGTCCGCGACGCGTTCGGCGAACTCGTCGGGGGTGATGACCGGGATGCCCAGGTCGGTGGCCTTGGTGAGTTTGGAGCCCGCCTTCTCCCCCGCGACGACGAGGGCGGTCTTCTTGGAGACCGAGGAGGAGGCCTTGCCGCCCGCGCGTTCGATGAGCTCGTTCATCTCGTTGCGGGACAGGCTCTCCAGCGGGCCCGTCATGCCGCCGGTGACGACGACGGACATGCCGGCGAGCGGCAGGCCGGAGGCTTCTGGCACGGTCTCCTCCTCCGCAGACGGCGGTGTCGCGCCCGGCTCGGTCATGTTGACGCCGAAGGACGCGAGCTTGTCGATGAGGGGGGCGATCTCGGTGAGTTCGGCGACGAGGACGACCGCCTTCTCCGGCCCGATGCCCTCGACCTTCTGGACGGAGTCGACGTCGGCGGCGCGGATGAGGTCCATCGTGGCGAAGTACCGGGCGATCCGGCGGGACATGGACCGGCCCGTGCCCCGCACGCCCAGGGCCGCGAAGACCCGGCTGAGCGGACGGGATTTCGCTGCTTCGATCGCGGCAAGGAGGTTGTCGGTCGAGGTGTCGCCCATGCGCTCCAGGCCGATGAGCTGCTCGCGGGTGAGGGCGAAGAGATCGGCGAAGTCGGCGATCAGCTCCGCCTCGACGAGCTGGACGACCCGCGTCTGCCCGAGCCCCTCGATGTCGAGCTGGTCGCGGCCGACCGCGTAGGAGATGGAGGCGACGGTGTTGCAGGCGCGCCCGAGCTCGCACCGCCACCGCTCCTGGCTCCGGTCGATCGCGCCGCCGCAGCGCGGGCACGTCTCGGGGAACGCGATCGGCTGCTCCTCCCCCGTCCGCGCCTGCACCAGGGGCGCCTCGACGCGCGGGATGACGTCCCCGGCCCGCTTCACACTGACCGTGTCGCCGATCATCAGATCCCGCCGGGTGATATCGGCTGGATTGTGCAGCGTCGCATAGGTGACGGTGACGCCGTCGATCTCGACCGGGTCCAGCACGGCCCGGGGCGCGATGATCCCCGTCCGGCCGACGGCCCATTCGACGCCGCGCAGGACCGTCGTCCGGGTGTCGGCGGGCAGTTTGTAGGCGATCGCCCACCTTGGCGCCCGCGAGGAGAGCCCCGCCTTCTCCTGGTCCTCGGCGCCGTCGGCCTTGATGACGATGCCGTCGATGCCGAACGCCAGCTCCGCGCGGGCCGCCGCGATCTCCGCGATCCGGGCGGTGACGCCTTCGAGATCGCCGTACCCGAGCGGGCCCGGCAGCGCGGCGGCACTGGTCTGCACGCCGAGCCTCGCCACGTACTCCATGACCCCGGTGTGCGGCAGCGCCAGGAGCCCTTCGGGGCCCGCCTCCGCCAGGGGCAGCGCGCCGTAGCCGAAGAACGTGAACTCCACCTTGTACGGCCTGTCCTTGGCGCGCAGGCTTCCGGCGGCGGCCGAGCGCGGATTGGCGAACGGCGTGCCCCCGTGCGCCATGCGCAGCGTGTTCGCGGTCTCGAACTGCGCCGTCGTGAACAGCACCTCACCGCGGACCTCGACCGTGACGGGCTCGGCCAGCTCCGCGGGCAGCCCCACGATCTGCCCGATCCCATGGGAGACGTCCTCCCCCGCGAGCCCGTCGCCCCGCGTCACGAGCTGGACGAGCCGCCCTTCCCGGTACCGTGCCGAGATCGCCAGCCCGTCCAGCTTCGCCTCGACGGCCCAGCCCGCCACCGGCCCGCCGAGCCGCCGCTCCAGCCCCTCGGCCCACTTGAGAAGCTCCTCGCCCGAGAACACGTTGTCGAGCGACAGCATCGGCCGCGTATGCGGCACATCCCCCGTAACGGCCCCTCCGGCGACCTTCCCCGTCGGCGAATCAGCCCGCACCTGCTCTGGATGCTCCGCCTCCCACGCCGCGATCGCCCGCACCAACTGGTCGTACGTGTCATCGTCCACGGTGGACGATCCATCGCCGTAGTAGGCGGCGGACGAGGACACGGCAAGCTCGACGGCCGCGGTGTAGGCGGCCTCATCGACGATGGCGGTCGGCGCAACGTTGCTCATGCCTCCATCCTCCCGCCCTGGTCTGACATTTCCCGGCCGAGGACGACGCGCCTCGCATCGAACGCCCAACGCCTCCTACACCCGTCGAGGGTCCCCGCTGGTCATTCGTCGTGACCGGCGAAGGCGCTGCGCAAAGGTCCCCCATGCTCTGCGACGTCGTCGCTTTTCGGTCAACCGATAAACGGTGGCGGCGATCCGAGCACCCGGCCCCGCAGGGCGGTGGCCTGTGGCTACCAGGCGTTCTTCATCCAGGTGACGCCGTCGTGCTCGGTCCTGCCCATGGGCGCCGCCGCGGTCTGCGTCTCGCTGTTCCTGCTCGGCGGGACGCTGCGCCGGCGGATCGGCGGCGCGCTCGCCGCGCTGACGCTGATGGCCGCGGGCAACCTCCCGCGGCTGGTCGCGGTGATCCGGGTGGGCGGCGCCGCCGGCGTTCCGACCATGGTCGCCTTCCACGACTGGGTGGGGACCGTCTTCTCCTACGTTCTGCTGTTCACCACCGTCGTCTTCCTCATCGCCACCCGGCTTCCCGGCAGAAAGGCCCGCCGATGACCTCCCCCCTTTCCGGCCTGCGGGTCCTGGTCACCGGCTGCGGAGGGCCGGCCGGGATCGCGGTGCTCGCCGAACTGACCCGGCTGGGCTGCCTTCCCGTCGCCGCCGACCGCGACCCGCTGGCGGCCGGGCTGCACCAGGGCCACCCGTCGGTCGTGCTGCCGTCCGCCGACGACCCTGACCTCCCCGGGCGGCTGCTCGAGGCGGCGCGCGGCTGCGACGCGGTGCTCGTCACCGTGGCCGAGGAACTGCTGGCCGTCGCGGGCCTGGAGGAGGCGTTCGCCGCGCAGGGCACGGCGGCCTGGTTCCCCGCGCGCGAGACCGTCGCGACCTGCCTCGACAAGCTCGCCTTCGCCGCCCGCCTCGACGCGTTCGCCGTGCCCGCGCCCGTCACCGGTGACGGCTCCGCCGCGGGCGTGCCCGGCCCCTGGGTGCTCAAGCCGCGCTTCGGCCGCGGCTCCCGCGACCTTGGGCAAGTCCCTCTCCTTGACGACGGCCTGCAACGTCCAGGGCTTCCTCTCCCCCGACCCCGAAACCCCCGCCCACGTCGTCGAAGTCAATCCCCGCCTGTCCGGCGGACTCCCCATCTCCCTGGTCGCCGCCCCCACCTACCTCCAGGACCTCCTCCTCTTCACCCTAGGCCGGACCCCGCCCCCGCCCCCACCGAGAACCTGACCACCGTCCGCTGGTTCACCCAGACCCTCACCGCCCGATGACGACGTCCCCCGGCCGGAGCGCTCTCCGGCCGGGAAAGGCGGGACATCTGTGATGTGCCCCGCTGATTCCGGACAGCTCTATTTGCGGTCAATTCACGCTGAGAGCTGGGAGTTCAGGTACTCAGTGTGAACCTGGGCCGGGCTCTTGTTGCCGAGTGCTGAATGCCGTCGCCGGGGATTATACCAGAGCTCGATGTATTTGATGATGTCCCGGCGTGCGTGTTCTCGAGTGGGATATTCCGTCCGATGGACGCGCTCGTTCTTCAGTGCGGCGAAGAAGGATTCCGCGAGTGCGTTATCCCAGCAGACTCCGGTCCGCCCGGTCGATTGCCGTAGCCGGAGGCGCCGCAGGGTCTCGGCGAACTGCCTGGACATGTAATTGCTTCCGCGGTCGCTGTGAAATATCGCGCTTTCGGCCAGCCGGTGGTTTCGGGCCGCCATGCCGATCGCCTTCTCGATCAGCGGGGTCTTGTAGTCCTCGCCGATCGCCCAGCCGATGACGGCTCTGGAATAGCAGTCGATCACCGTCGCCAGATAGATCCAGCCCTCCCATGTTTCGACGTAGGTGATGTCGCCGACGAGTTTTTCGCCGGGGGCGGACGCGGTGAAGTCGCGCTGCACGAGGTCGGGCACGTGGTGGGCCTGGCCGTCCTGCTCGGTCAGCCCGACGCGCCATGGCCTGGGCTGGCAGGGCTCCAGCCCCAGCTCCCGCATGACCGAGCGGACGAGCTCCGGCCCGGCGGGCACGCCCTGTTCCACCAGATCGGTGTGGATCCGCCGATACCCGTACGTCCCATCGGAAACGTCGAAGAAGTGCCTCACCCACGCCTTCAGCTCATCGCGGCGCCGCGCGGTCGCCGACTCCGGCCGGCTTCTCCATTCGTAGAATCCCGAGCGCGAGACACCCAGCCATGCGCACATCTGAACGATTGCCGGCGATCTATCGCCGATGACGACCGAAGGGTTGGCGTACTCCGCGTCGATGAACTCGTACTTCGAGGTCACCGCTGCTCCCGAGCGAAGTACAACGCCGCTTTTTTTACGAACTCGAGCTCCATCTTGAGTTCCTGGATCTCGCGTTCCTGCTCCTTCAGGCGCACCCGCTCATCGAGCGTCAAAGGAGCCTCTTCCCCGGCATGCTCACGCCGGTACGCACTCACCCAATTCGCCAGAGTCCCGGCATTGATGCCGAGCTCCTTCGCGACCTGTGCGATCGGACGGGAAGAATCCACCACCAACCTGGCGGCTTCCTGCCGATATTCAGGAGAGTAATTCCTCTTCGAACGAGCCAAATCACTTACCTTTCCGGACTACCCCATTCTAGTGGGGCCACTGTCCGGAACCTTCGGGGCGGCTCACTGCCTCATGCGGGCGGGATGGTGAGGCGTCTAGGGTGGCGCGGGAGTTCGGCGGCGACGGGGGTGCTCGGTGGGGCTTCGGACGTTTTTCGGGACGTTGGGGGCGCGGGCTCCGCAGGTCGAGACCGTGCTGGACCGGGTGGTGGGGCGGCCGGGTGAGCGGCTCACCGCGACGGTGACGGTTCAGGGCGGCGGAGCGGCGGTGCGGGTCGAGGGGCTGGCGATGGAGCTGGTGACCCGGGTGGAGGGGCTGGAGGAGGGCGGGACCGAACTCGCCTGGCGGCAGCCGGGGGTGGTGTCGGCGTTCTCTCTTCCCACGTTCACGCTGTCCCCCGGGGAGACGGTCGTGCGGGAGGTGGATTGCGTACTGCCATGGGAGATGCCGCTGACGCATGTCGGAGGGCGGCGGCTGCGCGGGGCGCGGGCCGCCCTCCGCACCACGATGAAGATCGACGCGGCGATCGACCGGGGGGACTTCGACGAGATCGCCGTGCACGCGCTGCCCGCCCAGGACGCGTTCCTCCAGGCGCTGACGGACCTGGGGTTCCGGCTCGGCGACGCCGAGGTCAAGCACGGACGCCTCAGGGGAGGCACCGCGCAGACCCTCCCCTATCGGCAGGAGATCGAGGCCCACTTCCCCGCCTCCTACAACCGGCGGCACGACGACCGGCTGGAGATCGTCTTCCTCGCCCGCGCCGACTCGCTCGATCTCACCACCGGCATCTACGGCCCCTACACCTTCGACCACGCCGACCTCGACGTCGAAGCCGCCACCGCGTGGCTCGTCGCCCACCTGCACGCCAACTGGCGGCGCTGACCGGATGTCCCGGCCGTCCACGGGGCGCCGTTTCCTGACCCCTCGAACGCGGAAGGCCGGAGCCCCCCGCGGATGGAGGGATCCGGCCGGGGCCGCGGGCGCGGTGGTCAGGCGTCGACGGGAACCGGGGCCGGTGCCACCGGCCGGGCGTCGGGAGCCGGGGTGCGGCGGGCCGCCGGAATCGCGACCGTGATGGCCGCGGCGACGAGGGCGACGCCGGCGCCGACCATGAGGCCGACCCGGAAGCCCTCCTCGGAGGTGAGGCTGTAGCCGCCGAGGCTGATCGTCATCTGGGAGAGGACGACGCCGATGGCGGCGGAGCCCACCGAGGTGCCGAGAGACCGCATGAGGGTGTTGAAGGCGTTGGCGGACGCGGTCTCCGAGAGCGGGACCGAGCTCATGATGAGCGCGGGCATCGCGCCGTAGGCCAGGCCGACACCGCTGTTGATGATCATGATCGCGATCATGAGGCCCCAGGCGTGGCCCATCAGCGCGAGGGACGCGCCGTAGCCCGCGGCGAGCACGAGGATGCCGCTGAGCAGGGTGAACTTCGGACCGCGCCGGTTGGTGAGCTTGCCGCCGAACGGGGACACCAGCATCATCATGATGCCGCCGGGCGCCATCCACAGGCCCGCCGCCAGCATGGACTGGCCGAGGCCGTAACCGGTCTCCTTCGGGAACTGGAGCAGCTGCGGCACGATCAGCATCGAGGCGTACATGCCGAAGCCGACGAAGATCGAGGCGAGGTTGGTCAGCAGGACCCGCGGGCGGGCCGTGGTGCGCAGGTCGACGAGCGGCTGCCGGGTGCGGATCTCCCACCAGCCCCAGCCGAGCAGCACCACGAGGGCGGTGGCGAACAGGGCGAGCGTGACGGCCGAGGACCAGCCCCAGTCGGCGCCCTTGGAGACCGCGAGCAGCAGGGACACCAGGCCGACGCCGAGGGCGATCGCGCCGGGCGCGTCGAACCGCTCGCCCTTGGCCGCGGCCGGGACGTTCGGGATCGTCAGGAAGATCAGCACCGCGATGCCGAGGGCCAGGACCGCGGACGCCCAGAACAGCACCCGCCAGTTGGCGTACTCGGCGACCGCCGCGGCGATCGGCAGTCCGAGCCCGCCGCCGATGCCCATGGAGGCGCTGACCAGCGCGATGGACGAGCTGAGCTTCTCCTTCTCGACGACGTCGCGCAGCAGGGCGATGCCGAGCGGCACCATCCCCATGCCCATGCCCTGGAGGCCACGTCCGACGATCATCGGCACCACCGACGACGCCAGCGCGCACACCACCGAGCCCGCGATCAGCGGCACCGAGCAGGCCAGCAGCATGCGGCGCTTGCCGAGCAGGTCGCCGAGGCGGCCGGTGACCGGCACGCAGACGGCGCCGACCAGCAGGGTGACCGTGATGACCCAGGTGGCGTTCGAGGCCGTGGTGTGCAGGATCTTCGGCAGTTCCGCGATGAGCGGGGTGACCAGCGTCTGCATGATCGCGGCCGTGGTGCCCGCCAGGGCCAGCGTGGCAACCACGCCTCCTGACCGAGCCGACGGCTGGGGGGTGTTCATGGCAATCCCTAGAAATCGTGCCCACGGCTCCGCCGGCGCGGGATTCCGTGTGGCGCTTCGTTGGACGATCCGGCTGGATCCGGGTCCGGGCCGGCCGCGAGGGCGACCGGCCTTTGCATCATGCAATGCATATGTATCATGCACATGACAACGAAGGTCATCTTGGGAAAACGCTGAGAGTGTGGGTCTTGTCACAGGCGCCGTCGACGCCGGTTTCCCTCAGTGCCGGGGGGCTGAGCTGGCCCGGATGGTGAGACGCGGAGGGAGGAGCGTGGCGTCGGACACCGGTACGCCCTTGAGTTTGGACATGAGCAGGGTGACGGCTCGGGCGCCCAGTTCGTCGGCGGGGATCGCGATGGACGTGATCGGGAGGGGGGCCTGCGCGGCGATCTCGTCGGGGCAGAGGGCGACGACGGAGAGATCCTCCGGGACCCGGAGGCCGAGCTCCCGGAAGGCCGCGACGAGGGGGGCCACGACCGGTTCGTTGTGCACGACCACCGCGGTGAGCTCGGGGTGCAGGGCGAGAAGGCGCTCCGCCATCGCGCGTGCCGCCTCGGGGGTCGCCTCGCAAGGGTGGACCGCGCTGGCGACGCCATAGGCGGCGGCGGACTCTGCGAAGCCTTCCGCGACGCGCTGGGCGAAGCCCGTCTCACGTTCGTAGACCTCGGGCGGGGAGCCGACCAGGTCGACGCACCGGTGCCCGAGCTCGGCGAGATGCCGGACGCTCAGCGCGCCCGCCGCCCGGAAGTCGAGGTCGACGCAGGTCAGGCCGTCGGGCTCGGCCGGGAACCCGAGCAGGACCGAAGGCCGGTTCAGCTCGCGCAGCAGCGGGATCCGCTCGTCGCGCAACTGCACGTCCATGACGATCAGCGCGTCGGCCAGGGCGCTCCCGGCGACCCGGCGCAGCCCGTCGGCGCCCTCCTCCTGGGTCAGGAGGAGGACGTCGTGCTCGTGCGCGCGGGCCGCGGTGACGACGGCGGCCGCGAACTGCATGACGACGGGGACGTGGATGCCGGGCCGCAGCGGCAGCATCAGCGCCAGGACGTTCGACCTGTTGCTGGCCAGGGCCCGCGCCCCGGCGTGCGGGCGGTAGCCGAGCGCCTCGATGCTCTCCTGCACCCGTTGCCGGGTGTCCTCGGAGATGGTGCGCTTGCCGCTGAGCACGTACGACACCGTGCTGGGCGCGACACCCGCGTGCCGCGCCACATCACTGATCTTGACCAAGTCCCGTCCTCATTCCGTCATCGGCACCCTAGGGCGTCAGAGGTGTCCGGCGGAGATGACCCGGCGGTACCAGTGCGCGCTGTCCTTCCACGTCCTGCGCTGCGTCGCGTAGTCGACGTGGATGATGCCGAATCGCTTGGCATAACCGAAGGCCCACTCGAAATTGTCCAGCAGCGACCACACGAAGTAGCCCCGGACGTCGGCGCCCGCGGCCCTGGCGTCCAGGACGGCCTGGAGGTGGTCGCGCAGGTAGGCCACCCGGCGTTCGTCGGAGACGGGTTCGGGATAGGCCGCCCCGTTCTCCGTGATGAGCAGGGGCAGGTCCGGGTACTCGCGGGTGAGCCGGGCCAGGAGGTCGGTCAGCCCCGAGGGGTCCACCGGCCAGCCCATGTCGGTCACGGGTGCGTCCGGGTCCCCGCCCGAAAGGTGGTTCGGCGCGTAGTAGTTGACGCCGAGGTAGTCCAGCGGGGCGTGCGCGGTGGCCTCGTCGCCGTCGCGGACGAACGACCAGTCCGTCACGGCCGCGGTGTCCGCGATGAGGTCGGCCGGGTAGGCGCCTTCGAGCATCGGGCCGAAGAAGATCCGGTTGCCGAGGGCGTCGGCCCGGCGCACCTCCTCCGGGTCGCCCCGGAACACGTGCGGGTTGAGGGTCACCCCCACCCGTCCCGGGAGGACCCCCGCGGCGAGGCCGTGCGCGAGGTTGAGGTGGTGGGCCGCGGCCAGGGCGTCGGCCTGGGACCTCCGGCCCGGCGCGTGGTCACCGGTCTCATAGCCCAGGAAGGCCGAGCACCAGGGCTCGTTCAGGGTGATCCAGTCGGAGACCCGGTCCCCCAGCGCCCCGGCGACCACCGCGGCGTATCCGGCGAACCGGTACGCGGTCTCCCGGTCGGTCCAGCCGCCGCGCGCTTCGAGCCGCTGCGGCAGGTCCCAGTGGTAGAGCGTGGCGTACGGGGTGATGCCCTGCTCCAGCAGCGCGTCGACCAGCCGGGAGTAGAAGTCGAGGCCGCGCGGCTCGACCCGGCCGCCCGGCGTGACGCGCGGCCAGGAGAGCGAGAACCGGTAGGCGGTGACGCCGAGATCGGCGAGGTGTTTCACGTCCTCGGGGAAGCGGCGGTAGTGGTCGCAGGCGACCGCGCCGGTGTCCCCGTTGAGAACGTGCGGGAAGGCGTCCCAGATCGACGGTTCCCGGCCGTCGGCGTCGAGCGCGCCCTCGATCTGGAACGCGGCGGTGGCCGCGCCCCAGACGAAGTCGTCAGGGAAGACCCCGGTCACGGCAGCACCGCCCCGGGACGGGCCAGCAGGGGCAGGCTCATCACGTCGTGGTTCTCGGTCACCCAGCGCGGCCCCGTCACCTTGGCGCCGGACAGGACGTGGGTCCACTCCCCCTCCGGGACGTAGTAGGTGACATCGCCCGAAGCGGTGAACACCGGGGCGACGAGCAGGTCGGCGCCGAGCATGTACTGCCGCTCGAGATGCGCGCAGGTGGGGTCGTCGGGGAACTCCAGGACCATCGCCCGCATCATCGGCAGCCCCTCCTCATGCGCCTCGCGGGCGACCTCGCGCAGGTACGGCATCAGCCGCTCCTTCAACCGCGTGAAGTGCCGCAGGACGTCCACGGCCTCCTCGTCGAACGCCCACGGGACCCGGTAGGACTGGCTGCCGTGCAGGCGGCTGTGCGACGACAGCAGGCCGAACGCCGTCCAGCGCTTGAACAGTTCGGGGTCGGGCGTGCCCTCGAAGCCGCCGATGTCGTGGCTCCAGTAGCCGAACCCGGACATGCCGAGCGACAGGCCGCCGCGCAGGTTCTCGGCCATCGCCGAGAACGTCGACTCGCAGTCGCCGCCCCAGTGCACGGGGAACTTCTGGCCCCCGGCCGTCGCGGACCTGGCGAACACGATCGCCTCGCCCTCGCCGCGCCGCTCGCGCAGCAGGTCGAAGACCGCCTCGTTGTAGAGCTGGGCGTAGTAGTTGTGCATCCGCTCGGGGTCGGAGCCGTCGTACCAGGCGACGTCCAGGGGGATGCGCTCGCCGAAGTCGGTCTTGAAGCAGTCGACGCCCATGTCGAGCAGCGCGGCGAGCTTCTCGCGGTACCAGTCGCGGGCGCCCGGGTTCGTGAAGTCGACGATCGCGAGGCCGGGCTGCCAGTGGTCCCACTGCCAAACGGAGCCGTCGGGGCGCTTCAGCAGGTAGCCGCGAGCCTTGCCCTCCTCGAAGAGCGGGGACGCCTGCGCGATGTAGGGGTTGATCCAGAGGCAGATCTTGAGGCCCCGG
The DNA here is from genome assembly GCF_003751225.1 of Actinocorallia herbida. Lineage (NCBI taxonomy): Bacteria > Bacillati > Actinomycetota > Actinomycetes > Streptosporangiales > Thermomonosporaceae > Actinocorallia > Actinocorallia herbida. The sequence continues at coordinate 3,423,371 of NZ_RJKE01000001.1, read as the reverse complement.
TCCTTCAGCCGCTTGAGCATCCCGGCCGGGTCGGGGAAGGTGCGGGAGTCCCAGGTGAAGTCACACCACTGGAACTCCTTCATCCAGAAGCAGTCGAAGTGGAAGACCGAGAGCGGGATGTCGCGTTCGGCCATGCCGTCGATGAACGAGGTGACGGTGTCCTCGTCATAGGACGTGGTGAACGAGGTGGAGAGCCAGAGGCCGAACGACCAGTCCGGGAGCCGCGGCGGCCGGCCCGTCAGCGCGGTGTACTTGCGCAGGACGTCCTTCGGGGTCGGCCCGTAGATGACGTAGTACTCCAGCGACTCGCCCTGCACCGAGAACTGGAGCCGCGAGACGTTCTCCGAGGCGACCTCGAAGGAGACGTGCCCGGGATGGGCGACGAAGATCCCGTACCCGTCGTCGGTCAGGACGAAGGGGACGTTCTTGTAGGCCTGCTCGCTGGCGGTGCCGCCGTCGGCGTTCCACACGTCGACGGTCTGGCCGTTCTTCACCAGCGGCCCGAACCGCTCGCCGAGGCCGTAGACATGGGCGCCCACCGAGAGGTCGAGCTGCTCGCGTAGGAACGTTCCTTCGGGGCTCGTCAGGTAGGCGGTGGACTTGGCCGACGTGGAAGTCAGCACCTTTCCTCCGGCGACGGCCTCCATCCGCCAGGCGGCGTCGCCCCGCTTGAACCGGACGGTCAGCGCGCCGGAGGTGAGCGAGGCGTACTCGTCGCCGAGCTCGCCCGACGTCTCCGGCGGCGCGGTGTCCAGCGGGAAGTGCGGGCCGCGGTCGCCGCCCCCGGCGAAGTGCGTGATCTTCACGCCCACCACGTCGGGCGCGGGCGCGGTGCACTCGAAGGTGAGCATCGGCCCCTTGAGGAGGTCGCCCCGGTGCCTGACGTGGACGACCGGCGCCCGGAGCGTCAGCGCGCCCGGACCGGCCGAGGCGTCGAGGATCTCGGCGGGGTAGGCCGCGGACACGCCTTCGCGCATGAGCCAGTACCCGTCGGTGAACTTCACTTGATGGCCCCCACTGTGATGCCGCGCGTCAGCGTCCGCTGGAAGAGCAGGAAGAAGACGATCGCGGGGAGGACGCCGAGGAGCGACGCGGCGCTCTGCATCGTGGCGTCCATGTACTTGTCGCCCGCCGTGGTCGCCAGCGCGACCGGGACGGTCTGGTTGTCGTTCGAGATGAGGAAGACCAGCGGCAGGAAGAACTCGTTCCACGTCCAGATGAAGAAGAAGATCATCAGCACGGTGAGCGTCGGGCGGCTGATCGGCACCACGACCCGCCAGAGGATCCGCCAGCGGCCCGCCCCGTCGAGCTCCGCCGCCTCCAGCAGCGAGCGCGGGAACGTGCCGAACACCGCGGACAGGAGGTACGTCCCGAAAGCAGCCTGGATGACCGTCATGATGATGATCACCGAGAGCCGCGTGTCGTACAGTCCGAGCCACTTCGCGCCGTAGTACAGCGGATAGACCAGCTGCTCCTGCGGCAGCGTGTTGGCCAGCAGGAACACCGCGAGGATCCAGGTGCTGCCCTTCACCCTGCCGATCCCGAACGCGTAGGCGTTCAGCACCGACAGGACGACCGCGAGGAACGCGACGGTCCCGGCGATGAGCGCGCTGTTCCAGAGCTTGCGGCCGAAGTCCACCCGCTCCCAGAACGTCCGGAGCGCGTCGAGGTGGATCGACTCCGGCAGCGCCAGCGGGCCGCCCGAGGAGTACTCGGCGGGGGTCTTCACCGCGTTGATCAGCACGATCGCGAACGGCACGAGCATGACGACGGCCAGCACGATGAGCGCGGTGAGGACCGCGTGCCTGCGCAGGGCGATCACGACGTCTCCTCCCCTCGTCGCTGGGCGCGCAGGAACAGGAACGTCACCGCGACGATGACGAGCGTCAGCACCGTCGCGATCGCCGAGCCGTATCCGACCTGCGTCTTCTGGAAGAAGTTCTGATACGAGAAGTAGGACGGGACGTTCGTCGCCCCGCCGGGGCCGCCCCGGGTCAGCACGTAGATCGGGCCGAACACCTTGAGCGCGGCGATCGTGCACGTCAGCAGCACGACGTAGATCTCGGGCCGGATCTGCGGGACCGTGATGTGCCGGAACCTGCGCCACCAGCCCGCGCCGTCGATCTCCGCCGCCTCGTACAGCGACGGGTCGACCCGCTGGAGCCCGGACATGAAGATGACGACCGGGTAGCCGATCTGGAGCCAGACCAGGATGCCGCCGACGCTCGGGAGCGCGAGGCTCTCGTCGCCCAGCCAGTCCTGGCCGGGCAGGCCGATCGCTTCGAGCACGGCGTTCAGCGCGCCGCCCGTCGGCTTCAGGATCCAGGTCCACACGACGCCGGCGACGGCGACCGGGAGCACCTGCGGGAGGTAGAACGCCGCGCGCAGGCCGCTCGCCGTCCGGGCGCCGTAGCGCTTGCCGACGAAGTCGAACAGGACCGAGGCGAGGACCAGGCCGAGGAACGTCGGGATGACGGCCATCGCCAGGATCAGCACCAGGTTGTGCTCGAAGGACTGCCAGAACCGCTCGTCCTGGAACAACCTCTGGTAGTTCTCCAGCCCGATCCAGGTCGGGGCGCCGATCCCCTGCCAGCGGGTGAAGCCGAGCACGACGCTCGCCACGAACGGGGCGCCGATGACGACGGTGAACAGCACCCCGCTGGGGACGAGGTACAGCCAGTAGGACACGGTGCGCGAGGGGCGCACGGGCGGCGGCGCGTCCTTGGAGACGGCCACCGCCCGCTCGCCCTTGCGGATCTCAGTCGCCAAGACCCTGGTCCTGGAGGTTCTCGTCGTACGGTCCCGCGATCGCGTCGAGGAAGGCGTTCGGGGCCGCGCTGCCGTTGATCAGCTTCTGCGTGTTCTGCACGAGCACGTCGTAGTAGCCGGGCGCGGGCCAGTCCGGGTAGAACGCGAGGCTGTCGGCGGAGTTCACCTTGCCGAACAGCTCGATCAGCTCCTTGGACTTCGGGTCGCTGATCGCGGCGGGGTCCGCCGCGACGGGGACGCCGCCGGAGTTGCCGAGGAGGTTCTGGATCTCCTTGCTCATCGTGATGTCGATGAAGTCATAGGCCAGGTCCTTGGCCTTGGACTTCTCCGGCACCACCCAGAGGTTGCCGCTCGATCCCGCGTGCAGGGTGTTGCCGGGGAACAGGAACGAGCCCCATTCGAAGTTCTTGACGTCGGTCTGGAACCGGCCCCACCACCAGCTGCCCGACACCAGGATCGGGAAGTCGCCCTTCATGAAGGAGACGCCCATGTCCTCGGCCTTGGTCCCGGCGGAGTTCTTCGCGATGTAGCCCTTGGACACCCAATCCGCGAAGGTCGTCGCGGCGTACGTCCAGGCGGGGTCCTTGAAGTCGTTCTTGCCCTTGTAGAGCTGGTACCTGTCGACCCAGGCGCGGTCGGCCTTGCTCAGGGCGAGCTGGTAGAGGTACTGCTGCGCCGGATACTCCGCGCCCGCGTTGGCCAGGGGGGTGACGCCCTCGGCAACGAACTCGTCCATCACCTTGGTGAAGTCGTCGAGGGTCGTGGGGACCTCGAGGTCGTACTTCTTGAAGAGATCCTTGTTGTAGTAGACCGAGACGAACTCCCCGTAGTTGGGGATGCCGTACCAGTTGCCCTCGCCCATGATGCCGCGGTCGTCGTACTTGGCCGTCGTCTGGAGGGACGGGCTGAGCAGCTTGTCCCAGCCGCGCTTCACCACCTCGTCGGACATGTCCGTCAGCAGGCCCTGCTTGGCGATCAGGCCCGCGGTCGCGTTGCCCTTGTTGTACTCGAGGATGTCCGGCGCCTCGTTGGAGTTCAGCGCCATCGCGCCGCTCTGGTTGATCTGCTCGAAGGACTTCTCCTCGAACTTCACCTTGACGCCCGGGTGAGTCTCCTCGAACTTCGCGATGGCGGCCGACCAGGCCTTGCCCATCGCGCCGTCCGCGCTCTCGTAGTGCCACAGCCGCAGCTCTTTGGCCCCGGACGGACCGTTCTCGTCGCTCCCGCCGCCGCACGCGGCGAGCGCCATCATGCCGACCGCGAGGGCGGCCAGCCCACGCAGGACGGGGATCCTGCTCTTCTTCTGCATCGGGTCCTCCAGGGGTGGGTAGCGCCCCCGACGTCTTCTGTCGAAGCGCTTCGATTCGAAGCGCTTCGACAGAAGGTAGACCAACGTGAGCCACGACACAAGGGGTGATTTGGGAGCGCTCCCAAATCACCCGCGCCTAGGTATGGTGCAGATTGAGAAGCACCACGCCCCCGGCGACCACGACGGCGGCCGCGACACGGCGGGGGCCCATCCGCTCCCCGAAGAACAGCACCCCGATGACCGCGCCCCAGATGACCCCGGTCTCGCGCAGCGCCGCGATCTCGGCCAGCGCCCCGCGCGTCTGCGCCCAGATGACGATCCCGTAGGCGAGCATGGAGATGACCCCGCCCGTCGCCGACATGGCCCAGACCTCGCAGGGCGCGTCCAGCACCCGGCGGCCCCTCAGCGCGACCACCCCAGCGACGACGAGGGTCCCTTCGACCAGGAAAAGCCACGCCGTGTACCCCACCGCCCCATCGGCCACCCGCACCCCCAGCCCGTCCACGACGGTGTAGGCGGCGATCGACAGCCCCGTCGCCAGCGCCGCCCCGAGTGCCCGCCACGACGGCGCGGCACGCTGCCCGACCAGCGCCAGGACGCCCAGCCCCCCGCACACGGCGGCGAGTCCGACCAGCCGGGTACCGCTCAGCCGTTCCCCGAGCAGCGTGGCGATCAGCGCGACCACGAGCGGTGCGCTTCCCCGCGCCACCGGGTACACCTGGCTGAAGTCGCCGAGCGTGTAGCTGCGCGCCAGCAGCAGCGTGTAGACGACATGGATCACCACGGACGCGAGCAGGTACGGCCACGCGGCGGCGGCGGGCAGGCCCGTCAGGGCCAGTGGCAGGCCGACCACCGCCGAGGCCAGACCGATGATGGCGAAAGCCGTGTACCTGTCCGGAACCGCCTTGGCCAGGGCGTTCCACACGGCGTGCAGGAACCCGGCGAGGAGCACGGCGAGCGCAGTGACCACGGTGCGAACTACACTCCGTCGAAGACCGATTCAAAAGTCATCTCACCGGCAGATCCACGGGCGATACCCTCACTCGGGTGGAAACGGGAGCAGGGCGCGGGGACTCGCTGCCCGGGTTGGACGAGGTCGCTTGGGGATCCGTGCACCACGCGTACGGCACGGCCGAGGACGTGCCGGGGCAGCTCCGGGCGTTGGCCTCGGCCGAGGTGGACGAGCGGCGGAACGCCTACCGTCGGCTGTACGGGAACGTGTATCACCAGGGCACCCGGTGGGAGGCCAGCCCGTACGTCGTGCCGTTCCTCGGGTGGCTTCTCGATGACCCGGGGACGCCCGAGCGCGGCTCCGTCATCGAGCTCCTGCGGGCCGTCGCGCTCGGTGACGCCGACGACTCCGGCCTCCCGTTCGACCCGGTCCTGGAGTTCGCGCGGGCCGACCGGCTCACCCCGGACCGGGCTCGCGCCGCCGTCCTCTGCCTCTACGAGTACGACGACGCGCCCGAGTGCGACGAGGACGACATGAACGACTCGGCCGTCGCCTGGGCCCGCGACTGCCACCGCGCCGCCGCCGCGCTCCAGCCCCGGCTCATCGCCTGGACCCGCGACCCCGACCCCGTCGTGGCCGCGACCGCGGCCGAGCTCCTCGCCTGGCTGCCCGCCACTTCCGAGTCCGTCGCCGCCCTCCTCGCCGTCCCAGAAGGCCGCGACCTCCCCCGGGCCAGCGCCAACCTCGCTCTCGCGCACCTCCCCGCCACCGGCCCCGCCGTCCCACGGCTCCTCATCACCCTCCTCGATGCCCCGCACCCGGCCGTCCGCCTCACCGCCGCCGTGGCCCTCGCCTACCGCGCCGCCACTCCGTTCCCCGACAAGGCCCTCACCCTCCTCGTCGAAGCCCCCTCCCACCCCATCCCCTCGGCCGTGTTCCCCCTCCCATGGACCCGTCCCCTGATGGGCTTCGCAGCCCTCGCCCTCCAGCGCCTGGGCCTCCCCCGCTGACGTTTCCGGGGGACGCCCCACCGGATTGAACTGTTGCCCGTTGAGTGTTCAGGGGTGTCCGAGAGTGTTCGTAAGGCTGTCTCGTTGCGTGGTTCTTGCCCGTGGTGTGCGGGGATTGCGGCCCGGAGGTGCTGGTCGTGGTGTCTTTGGTCGTGGTGTGGCCGTTGCTTCCGGCGGCACGGCAGGGAATGCGTGTTGCCGGATTCGCCGGACGTGGCCCCGGCACCGGGAGTAGGTTCTCGCCCGGTCACATTCGGTGGCATCGGCCGGGTCGGAGGGGGTTCGTATGCTGCTGGTACGCCTGTGCCGACTGAGGTGGGGGACGACCGCGCGTGGCTGAGTCGAAGTCGCTCCGGTCGATGGCCGCGCCGTTTCTGGTTGCGGAGGCTTGTGGTGTGTCGGTGCGGACCCGCCTGAAAGACCTCACCGCGGCCGACGAGGAGGTGCTGCGGCTGGTGGGCGCGCATCTGGGATCCCTCGCATCCCGGGACCTCAAGGCGCGCTGCGGTGACGGCCTGGGTCACAGCGCTCGCCGGTGGGCGGAGCGCAAACGGGAGCTGACCGCGGGATCGTCATCGAGGTGGGCGGGTGCGATCACAAAAGCCTCCCATGATCAGTGGGCGCTGGCCCGCCGCTCCCAGACCTCCCACATCACGACCCTCGACGCCGCCATCACCACGATCAACGGTCGGCTCGCCCTGCCGGTCGGGCAGAAAGGCGCCCAGGGGGTGCCGGGAGGGTACCGGTCAGCAGCGGAGTGGTTCGGCAAATCCCGTCGCCTCACGGTCCTGCGACAGCGCCGGGAGCAGGTCGTAGCGGACCGGGCCGAGGGCAGGGTGCGCATCGTGCGGGGCGGAAAGAGCCTGGCTCGTGGCCGGCATCAGCTGGAGGCGGCCGGGGTGAGTGAGCAGGAGTGGCGGGGTCGGTGGGAGGCGGCCCGCTGGTTCCTGTCCGCCGACGGTGAGACCGGCAAGCGGTACGGCAACGAAACCCTGCGGATCACCCCCGATGGGCAGGTGTCGATCAAACTGCCCACCCCGCTGGCCGGTCTCGCCACCGCCCCCCACGGCCGCTACGTGCTGGCCGCCCGCATCTGCTTCCCGCACAGGGGTGAGGAGTGGGCGGATCGGGTGGAGGCGGACCGGGCGGTGGCCTACCGCATCCACCTGGACCCCGAACGGGGCCGCTGGTACGTGGACGCATCCTGGCAGCGGACGCCCGCGCGAGCGATCCCGCTGGAGGCCGCTCTGGCCTGCGGTGTGGTCGGGGTCGACACCAACGCCGACCACCTCGCCGCCTGGCACCTCAACGTTCACGGCGACCCGATCGGAAGACCACGCCGGTTCCCCTACGACCTGACGGGCACCGCCTCGCACCGCGACGCCCAACTCCGCCACGCCCTCACCCGACTCCTGCACTGGACCCGCCACCTCACCGACGCCAAAACCCGCGAGAAACACGGCAGGCGGCACCTGCGCCAGGTCGTCCACGGAATCCCGACGGGCCGCCTGAAAGCCGCCTGGTCTCGATGGCCGCCGAACACGCAATCGCCTTGGTGGCGGTCGACGCGGCCTACACCAGCCGGTGGGGAGCCCAGCACTGGCAGCAACCCACCAGCACAGCATCACACAAGACCAGCCGCCACGAGGCCGCAAGCCTCGTGATCGGACGGCGCGCCCAAGGCCATGGAGCCCGGCGACGGACGGCACCGCCCCCGCACCACCGGAGTGATGATGCCGGGCATCGGACCGCCCAGGCCCGACACCACGACCCCGGGTTCGAGGAACCCCGCCCGGCCCGGATCGGAGGGCGGACACGATCCGCCGCTCCACCGGGCGCGTGAAAGACGGGGACCAATCTGTCCAGCACCGTTCGGGACAGACACACTGACCCCGGGAGGGAACACTCCTGGACAGTGCTCAGGAACGGTATCCATGCGGTGGATGTGCGTCATACGGAATCTCCGTCTTCCGGTGGGGGCGGACGCGGCACATAGTGATGGCCATCACATCCCCGGATCATTCTGTGAGGCCACCCCGTGTCTCGGTCACCCTCGGCCCCCGCCCGTGCGGCGGGGCCGGTGCAGCTCGTGTTGTTGCTGGTCGGCAGTTGTATGCCGGTGCTCGGGGCGGTGCTGCTCTCACCGGTGCTGCCCCGGATGGAGGAGGAGTTCGCGGCGGTCGGCGGGGCGGAGGTGCTCGTGCCCGTCGTGCTGACGCTGCCCGCGCTGTTCATCGCGATCGGCGCGCCGTTCGCCGGGGTGATCGCCGACCGGTTCGACCGGAAGCGCCTGCTGGTCTGGGCGATGCTCGCGTACTCGGTGTGCGGCACGGCGCCGCTGTACCTCGACTCGCTGTACGCGATCCTCGCGAGCCGGGCGCTGGTCGGGGTGTGCGAGGCGGCGATCATGACCTGCTGCACGACGCTCATCGCGGACTACTGGTCGGGGCCACGACGGGTCAGGTACCTCGGGGTGCAGACGCTGGTCACCACCGTGTCGGCGACGCTGTTCTTCGCTCTCGGCGGGGCGCTCGGGGCGGGCGGCTGGCGAACGGTGTTCTGGCTGTACCTCGTGGCGGCGGTCGTGGCGGTGCCGATGGCGCGCTTCCTATGGCAGCCGGTGCGGCCCGAGCACGAGGCCGACGAGCCGGTCTCCGCCGGACGCCTCGCCGTCCCGGTCCTCGTGACGATCGTCGGCGGCCTCGTGTTCTACACCCTGATCGTGCAGCTCTCCTATGTCCTCGACGACGCGGGCGTCACCGACTCGGCCGCGATCGGCGGGATCACCGCGCTGATGTCGCTCGCCACGGCGATCGGGGCCGGCCTGTTCGCGAAGGCCACGCGGCTGGGGCTGCGGCCGTTGCTCGCGGGCGAGTTCGCGGTGGCGGGGGCCGGGCTCGTGCTGGTGGGGACGGCCGGGTCGGTGCCGGTGGTCGTCGCGGGCGCGGTGCTCACCGGGTTCGGGACGGGGCTGCTGCTGCCGACGCTGCTCACCTGGGCGGTGGACGGGCTGTCGTTCGCGCAGCGCGGGCGCGGCACCGGCGTCTGGACGTCGGCCCTGTTCCTCGGCGAGTTCCTGTCGCCGCTCGTCGTCGGCGGACTCGCCGCGGCGTCGGCCGGGCTGGGCGGCGCGCTCGGAATCGTCGGCGGCGCCTCGATCGTGCTCGCCCTGGTGGTCGCGGTGCTGCTCAAGCGCGGGTCCGGGCAGCACGCCGCGGCGTTCGGCCGGGCCGCGGCCTGACCTTTCGGTGCGGGTCCGCGAAGGGCCCGCACCCCCCAAGCCATCCATGATGTGGATGAAACACATACCTGCAATCGATTTCCCAAATCACGTGACGGCGGCCACAGTGGAACCGCAATCACGGAAGGAAACCTCATGACCGTTCAGGAGTCACCCGCCGCGCCGTTCGCGGTCGGCACGTTCGCGACGGCCGACGGCCGGGAGTTCGCCGGGCTCGTCGCCGGCGACCGGGTCGTGGACCTCACCGGGTCCGGCCTGCCCGAGACCACCCGCGGCCTCCTCGCCGACTGGGCCGCCGCGCTCCCCCGGCTCACCGCGCTCGCCGCGGCCGACGGTCCCCGCCTCGACCTCGCCGATCTGCGCGTCCTCGCCCCGGTCGAGCCCCGGCAGGTCTTCCAGTCCGGCGCGAACTACCGCACGCACGTCATCGACCTCGCCGTCGCGCACCGCTCCGCCGGCGACCCGCGCACCGACGACGAGATCCGCGCCGACACCGCCGCGCTGATGGACCGCCGCGCCGCCGAGGACCTGCCGTACGTGTTCACCGGCCTGCCCAGCGCGATCACCGGCCCGTACGACGACATCGTGGTGCCCGACTGGGTCGCCAAGCCCGACTGGGAGCTCGAGCTCACCGCGGTCATCGGCAAGGAGGCCTACCGGGTCTCCGAGGCCGAGGCGCTGGAGCACGTCGCCGCCTACACGATCGCCAACGACCTGACCGCGCGCGAGGCGGTGTTCCGGCGTGACATGCCCGAGATCGGCACCGACTGGCAGCGGTCGAAGAACATCCCGGGCTTCACCCCGCTCGGCCCGTTCCTGGTGCCCTCGGCGTTCGTCGGCGACGTCACCGGCCTCACCGTCCGCCTGGACGTGAACGGGACGACGTACCAGGCCGAGTCCACCCGGGACATGATCTTCGGCATCGCCCGGCTCGTGTCGTACATCTCCCAGTCCGCCCGGCTCCTGCCCGGCGACCTCGTCCTCACCGGCAGCCCCGCCGGAAACGGGATGCACTGGGGCGTTCTCCTCCAGGACGGCGACGTCATGGAGGGCTCGATCACCGGTCTCGGCGCCCAGCGCAACCGGATCGTCCGGAAGGCCGGCTGATGCTCGACCGGACCGATCCCGAGGGCGAGATCGCCAAGGCCGCCGCGAAGTACTCCAACTGGGGCCGCTGGGGCGAGGACGACGTGCGCGGCACCGTCAACTTCCTCACCGAGGTCAAGCGGCGCGAGGCCGCCGCGCTGGTGCGGCGCGGCGTCAGCTTCTCCCTCGCCCAGTCGTTCGACATGAACGGGCCGCAGAAGGGCTGGCGACGGCGCACCAACCCGGTGCACACCATGCTCGACACCGGCACCGACGCGGCCCTGGGCAACCAGGGCTTCCCGCACGGGATCGGCGGCGCGGACGACGTCATCGCGATGCCGCTCCAGTGCTCCACCCAGTGGGACGGCCTCGGCCACATCTTCGACCACGGGAAGGCGTGGAACGGCCGCCCCGCGGAGCGGGTCGTGACCTCCGACGGCGACCTCGTCACCGGGATCGAGACCCTGGCCGCGCCCGTCGTCGGACGCGGCGTGCTGCTGGACGTCGGCCGCGTGATCGGCGCCGACGGGGAGCTGCCCGACGGCTTCGCCATCACCGAGGCGCACCTGACCGCCACCGCCGAGGCCCACGGCGTCGCGATCGGCTCCGGCGACCTCGTGTGCGTCCGCACCGGCCAGCTCGCGCGGGTCCGCCGCGACGGCTGGGGCGAGTACGCCGGCGGCCCCGCCCCCGGCCTGTCCTTCACCACCGCCGGCTGGCTGCACCGCACCGAGATCGCCGCGATCGCCACCGACACCTGGGGCTTCGAAGTCCGCCCCAACGAGTTCGACGACGCCTTCCAGCCGCTGCACCAGGTCGCCATCCCCAACATGGGCCTGCTGATCGGCGAGATGTGGGACTTCGAGGAGCTGGCCGCCGACTGCGCGGCCGACGGCTCGTACGAGTTCCTCCTGGCCGCCCCGCCGCTGCCGATCACCGGCGCGGTCGGCTCCCCCGTGAACCCCCTCGCACTCAAGTGAAATGAGCGACCACCCCACATGAGCGACCACCCCATCAGCACAGTCCTCATCGTCGGCGGCGGCGTGGCCGGGTCGGCCCTCGCCGTCCTGCTGGCGCGCGGCGGCGTCACCGTCGAGATCGCCGAGATCAGCGCCGACGTGTCCGCGCTCGGCTCCGGCATCACCCTCCAGGGCAACGCCCTGCGCCAGCTCCGCGCCCTCGGCGTGTGGGACGCGGTGCGGGCCGGGGGCTTCCCCTTCGACGACCTGGGCATCGCCGCGCCCGACGGCACCATCGTCGCCGAGTTCCCCGACGCCAGGACCGGCGGCCCCGACCTGCCCGCCACCCTCGGGATGAACCGCCCCGAGCTCGCCGAGATCCTGCATGCGGCGGTCCGCGAGGCCGGCGTGAACATCCGCTTCGGCACCACCGTGGACGCTCTCACCGACACCGGTGAAGGCGTGGACGTCGTCTTCCGGGACGGCTCCACCGGCTCCTACGACCTCGTCGCCGGCGCCGACGGCATCCGCTCCCACGTCCGGGACCTCATCGGCGTCGAGGCGCGGCCCGAACCCGTCGGGATGGGCATCTGGCGCGTGCACACGCGGCGGCCTGAGGGCGTCACCCGGACGGACCTCGCGTACGGCGGCCCCTGCTACATCGCGGGCTACTGCCCGACGAGCCCGACCGAGATGTACGCCTACCTGGTCGAGAAGGCCCGTCCGAAGGACGAGGTCGCCGGGCTCGACCCGATCGCGGAGATGCGGCGGCTCGCCGAGGGCTACGGAGGCGCCTGGACGGAGATCCGCGCGGGGCTCGTCGAGGGCGCCCGCGTCAACTACACCTGGTTCGAGGCACTGCTCGTCGACGGGCCGTGGCACCGCGGCCGGGTCGTGCTCATCGGCGACGCGGCGCACGCCTGCCCGCCCACCATCGCGCAGGGCGCGGCGATGTGCCTGGAGGACGCGGCGGTCCTCGCCGAGCTGATCCTCGCCGGGCAGCCCCTCGACGGCTACACCGACCGGCGGCTGCCGCGCGTGCGGGCCGTCGTGGAGGCGTCCGTGCAGATCTGCGCGTGGCAGCTGGCCGGCGAGCAGGGCGACGTGCCCGGCACCATGGCCCGTACCTCCGCGCTGCTGACGGAACTCCCGTGACCGTCGTGGACGTGCACGCGCACGTCATCCTCCCGGAGATCGAGGCGGCGGTCGCGGACCTGCCCGGCCTTGCCGAGCACCGCGCGCTCGACGCCCGCCGTAACGGGGCCCCGTCCTTGGCGGTCTCCGGCCCGATGGTCGGCTCGCGCATCCCCAAGCTGACCCAGGTGCCGGTACGGCTCGCCGACATGGACGGGCAGGGCGTCGACGTCCAGATCGTCAGCCCCTCGCCGTCGCACTACCACTACTGGACGGACGAGGCGGCGGCCCGGACCGTCTGGGAACTCGCGGACGCGGGGACCGCCGCGCACTGCGCGCAGGCACCCGACCGCCTGTACGGGCTCGGGCTGGTGCCGCTCCAGCACCCCGCGCTCATGGCCGAGGCGCTGGACCACGCGCTGTCCGCCGGGCTGAAGGGCGTCGAGATCTCCTCGCACGCCCCCGGCGTCGAGCTCTCCGACGAGCGTCTCGAACCCTTCTGGGCGCACGCCGCCGCGACCGGGGCCGTCGTCTTCGTGCACCCCTTCGGCTGCACCCTGGACGAGCGGCTCGACCGGTACTACCTGTCGAACATCGTCGGGCAGCCGGTGGAGAACGCGGTCGCGCTCTCGCATCTGATCTTCGCCGGGGTCCTCGACCGGCATCCCGCGCTGAAGATCGTCGCGGCGCACGGCGGCGGCTACCTGCCGACGTACCTGGGCCGCGCCGACCACGGCTGGCGGGTGCGGCCCGAGGCGCGGACCTGCGCCGAGCCGCCGAGCGCCTACCTGCGCCGGATCTGGTGCGACTCGCTCGTCCACGACGCGGGCGTGCTGCGCGCCCTCGTCGCCGCCGTCGGCGCCGACCGGGTCGTGCTCGGCTCGGACTACCCCTTCGACATGGGCGTCGAAGACCCACTGGACCGGCTCGACGCGGCGGGACTCACCGCCGCCGAGCGCGCGGCCGTCGCGGGAGGCACCGCGGCCCGTCTTTTCGGAATCAAGGAAGTGGCGCTGTGACCCGTCTCATCACCCATCTGCGGCACGTCGACCTCGCCGTGCCCGACTTCGCCGAGCAGCGCGACTTCTACGCCGGGGTCTGGGGCCTCGAAGAGGTCGCGACGGACACCGGCCTGTCGTTCCTGGCCGCCGTCGGCTCGCCCGAGCAGTACGTCGTGCGGATCCGCGAGGCCGCCGAGAAGAGGCTCGACCTCGTCGCGTTCGGCGCGGAGACGCCTGCCGACGTGGACGCGCTCGCCGCGCGGATGCGCGCCGCCGACGTGCGGATCGTCCGCGAGCCGGGCACGCTGGACACGCCCGGCGGCGGCTACGGCTTCCGTTTCTTCGACCTCGACGGGCGGACCATCGAGATCTCCGCCGACGTCGCCGTGCGGGCGCACCGGAAGCTCGAGGAGAAGGAGTCGGTGCCGGTCCGGCTTTCGCACGTCGTCCTCAACTCCCCCGACCTCGCCGCGACCCGCGCCTGGTACGAGCGGCACCTGGACTTCGCGCTGTCGGACACGCTGTCCAGCCCGTACATGGGCGACGTCATGCACTTCATGCGCTGCAACCCGCAGCACCACAGCCTCGCGATCGCCAAGGGCCCGCACGCGTCGCTGCACCATCTGTCGTTCGAGCTGCGCGGGGTCGACGAGTACATGCGCGGCAGCGGCCGGATCATCCGGTCGGGCGCGAAGAAGGTATGGGGGCCGGGCCGCCACCTCGCGGGAGACAACACCTTCACCTACTTCCTGGACCCGCACGGCAACACCGTCGAGTACACGACGGAGCTGGAGCGGCTGGACGAGGACACCTGGCACCCGTCGGTCTACGACTTCTCCCAGCCGGAGGTCACCGACCAGTGGGGGACGGCGAACCCGATGAACGAGCTCGTCGCCAAGGAATCGTTCAACGACGTCGACCGCGGCGTGTTCGTCGCTCCCCCCGTCTGATGCGGTACCTCACGTATGTCCACGATGGCGGTACCCGGTGCGGTGTCGCGGTGGACGAGACGGTGTACGCGCTCGATGCCCCCGCCTTGCGGGACTTCCTCGGCTGGGCTCCTTCCGAGCGGGACGCAGCGGTCTCCCGCGCGCTGCGCGGGCCCGGCGTCCCCCTTCCGGAGGTCCGGCTCCTCCCACCCTTGGAGCCGCCGACGATCCGGGACTTCGTGGCCTTCGAGGAGCACGTCGAGGGGGTGCGCAAGAGCGTCGACGGCGTCTCGGGAGTGCCGGACCGCTGGTACGAGGCCCCCACGTTCTACTTCACGAACCCGCACTCGCTGGTCGCGACCGGCGACGACGTCCCGATGGCCCCCGGCAGCGCGGTCCTCGACTTCGAACTCGAGGTCGCGGTCGTCATCGGCAAGGCGGGCCGCGACCTGACCCCCGAGCAGGCCCACGACCACATCTTCGGCTACACCCTCTTCAACGACTGGTCCGCCCGCGACCTCCAGTCGCTGGAGATGAAGGTCGGCCTCGGCCCCTGCAAGGGCAAGGACTTCGCTTCCACGCTCGGCCCCTGGATCGTCCCCGCAGCCGACCTGGACCCCTACCGGGACTCCGACGGCTTCCTCGGCCTCGCCCTCACCGCGGAGGTCAACGGCAAGGTCATCGGCCGTGACCTCCTGTCCAACATGGCCTGGCCCTTCGAAGACCTCATCGCCTACGCCTCCCGAGGCGCCGAACTCCGCCCCGGCGACGTCCTCGCCTCCGGCACCTGCGGCAACGGCGGCTGCCTCGCCGAACTCTGGGGCCGCACCGGCACCCCCGACCCCCCGCCCCTGACCCCAGGCGACAGGATCACCCTCACCGCCGAGGCCCTCGGCACCCTCACCAACCACATCGTCCCAGGAGCAGAGCCCGTCCCGATTCCCCGAGCCCGCCCCCGAACCCGAACCCGCCCCTGACCGAGTGACCGCCGCCGCCCCCGGCGGCGGTCACTCCTTTCCGCCCTGCAGGGCGGGAAAGGGGGGTCAGTTGATGTGCCGACCCACCTCGATGAGGGTGTCGCGGAGCCAGCGGTGGGCGGGGTCGGAGTGGTGGACGGGGTGGAACCAGAGGGCTTCGAGGACGGGGACGGCCTCGTAGGGGCAGGGGTGGACGGCGCAGACGGTGAACGCGGCGAGTTTGCTTGCCAGACGTTCCTGGATGAGGGCGATACGGCCGGTGCCGGCGACGAGGAAGGGGAGGGACTGGAAGTTCTCCACGACCATCTCGACGCGGGGTTTCACGCCGAGGAGGTTGAGCTGGCGGGCCGCCGAGGCGCTGGCCGTCGGGCCCCGGAAGGTCGCGACCCACGGGAGGGTGCCGAGGTGGTCCATGGTCAGGCCGTCGGCGAGGGCGGGGTTGTGCGGGTCGGCGAGGACCACCCAGCGGTCGGCGTAGACGTCGACGGAGGGGTAGCCGGAGATGAAGCCGTGCGGCATGACGACGCCGTCCGTCGAGCGGAGCGTCGTGTCGACGTCGTCGATGCGCGGGACGTTGATCTGGAGGAACCGCATCCGGACGTGCGGGGCCCGCTCTCCGAGGATCCGCATCAGCTCCTCGCCCATCACGCTGACGGCGTAGTCCGAGGTGACGATGGTGAACTCGCGGTCGCTGGTCGCCGGATCGAACGAGGGGCGCGCCGAGAACACCCGCTCGACCACGTTGACGGCGTGCATCGTCGAGTCGATGAGGGCGGCGGCCAGCGGCGTCAGCTCGTAGACGTTGCCGACCCGGATCAAGAGCTCGTCCCCGAAGTGCCGCCGCAGCCTGGCCAGGTTCGCGCTCATCGCGGGCTGGCTGAGCCCCAGCCTGCGCCCCGCCCGGGTGACGTTCCGCTCCTCCAGCAGCGCGTGCAGCGCCATCAGCAGGTTGAGGTCGAGACTTTCCAGCTGCACCGGCGCCCTTCCATAAACCAGATCGATACTCAATCATGAGACCATCAGTCTCTCAGATCATCGAGAGCGCGTCCACGCCGCGGGGTCAGGGATGGCGGGGGGTGACCAGGCCGGATTCGTACGCCAGGACGACGAGCTGGGCGCGGTCGCGGGCGTGGAGTTTGGTCATGGCCCGGCTGACGTGGGTCTTCGCGGTGGCGGGGCTGATGACCATGTGGGCGGCGATCTCGTCGTTGGACAGGCCGCGGGCCACCAGGGCGGTCACCTCCCGTTCGCGGTTGGTGAGGACGTCGAGGGCGGCGGGGGCGGTCTCGGGGCGGCGGGCCACGTACTCGCCGATGAGGCGGCGGGTGATGGCCGGGGAGAGCAGGGCGTCGCCGCGGGCCGCGACCCGGACGCCCTAGAGCAGATCGGCGGGCTCGGTGTCCTTGACCATGAAGCCGCAGGCCCCGGCGCGCAGCGCGTTGAAGACGTGCTCGTCGAGGCCGTAGTTGGTGAGGATCACGACGTGGACGCCGCGCAGCAGGGGGTCGGCGGCGATCAGCCGGGTCGCCTCGATGCCGTCCATCACCGGCATCTGGATGTCGAGGAGGACGACGTCGGGCCGGTGCGCGCGGGCGAGCGCGACGCCCTGCTCACCGTTCGCGGCCTCGGCCACCACCTCCAGGTCGTCCTCGATCTCCAGCAGGGCCCGGAAGCCGCCGCGGATGAGCGCCTGGTCGTCCACGAGGAGCACCCGGATCACGCGGGCCCGCCCAGGGCCAGCTCGGCGCGGACGGTGAAGCCGCCCTCGGACCGGGGCTCGGCCCGCAGCCTGCCGCCGAGCGCCGCGACGCGCTCGCGCATGCCGAGCAGGCCGGTGCCGGGGACGGGCGGGGCGTCCGGGTCGGCCTTGCCGTCGTCGTCTATCTGGACGACCAGGGTCCCGTCCGCGTAGGAGATGCGGACGTCCGCGGTCGCCTCCCCGGCGTGCCGGGAGATGTTGGTGAGCGCCTCCTGGACGATCCGGTAGGCGGCCCGGTCCACCTCGGCGGGGAGTTCCCGCCGGGTGCCGGTGACCGTCACGGTGACGGGCAGGCCGGCCGAGCGGGCCCGCCCGACCAGGTCGTCGAGCCGGTCGAGGCCGCTGGCCCTGCCGTCGCCGTCGGGGTGGCCGGGCGCGCGCAGCACCTCAAGGGTCGCGCGCAGTTCGCGCATGGCGTCGCCGCCGGCCTCCTGGATGGCCAGCAGCGCGGGCGGCGCCTCCTCCCCGCGCCGCCGCGCCAGGTGCACCGCCACTCCCGCCTGGACCGTGATGACCGAGATGCTGTGGGTGAGGGAGTCGTGCAGTTCCCTGGCGATGCGCAGCCGCTCCTCGCCCGCGCGGCGCAGGGCCGCCTCCTCGCGCGTGCGCTCGGCCTCGGCGGCGCGCTGCTCGGCCTCCTCCAGGTACGCCTGCCGGTGCCGGGCGACCGTCGCCGCCACGCCGCACGCGACGAACCAGCCGAGCAGCAGGACGGTGCTCGGAAGGTTCCGGAAGGTGCCGTCGGCGTCGGGCAGCTGCACGGAGAGGTCGGCGCTCAGGAAGACGGCGCTCGCCGACACCGCGGCCAGGCGATGGCCCGCGCCGGACGCGCCGAACACCGCGACCATCACCGGGAACGCCGCGGGCGGGCCGGGCTGAAGCCGCACCTCGACCACGAGCATGCAGGCCGTGGCGACGAGCAGCGCCGCCAGGGGCGCCCGCCGCCAGACGACGAGCGCGAGCGAGCCCACGACGGCCGCCGCGCAGTCCAGCGCGTCCGCGCCCGGCGTGACGGCCACGACGACCGCCAGCAGGACCGCCATCGCGACGGCGAGGAGGCAGTCCTGGACGAGCGGTCTCCTCCGGTCCATGAACCCCATGTGCGTAGGTTAGGACGCGTTTCGCCGGAGATCATCCTCCGGCCGTCGGAGGAAACGGCTACTCCCCGGGGAGTACACGGGCCGGTTCTGCTTCCCCGGCGTCAGACGGAGGAGTCTCCCCGTGCAGGACGACCGCGCACCCGTCCGAAACCCACGATGTCCGGCATGTACAGAACTCAAAACGAGCACGGGTTCCGCGGCTCCTCGACCGCCCGTCCCGGGCTGACCCTCGCCGCGGTCGCCATCGTGCAGTTCATGGTGTCCCTCGACCTGTCCGTCGTGAACGTCGGGCTCCCCGAGATCGCCGCCGGGCTCGGTTTCGGCGCCGTCGGCCTGACCTGGGTGATCCACGCCTACGCGCTCACCTTCGGCGGGCTGCTCCTCCTGGGCGGCAAGGCCGCCGACCGGTACGGCCGTAAGCGGGTCCTGGTGTTCGGGCTCGGCCTGTTCGGGCTCGCCTCGCTGCTCGGCGGGCTCGCCCAGGAGCCCGGCCACCTCGTCGCCGCCCGCGCCGTCCAGGGGATCGGGGCCGCGGCGCTGGCCCCGGCCGCGCTGGCGCTGCTGGCCACGACGTTCCCCGAGGGCAGGGCACGGGTCCGGGCCTTCGGCGTGTGGAGCGCGACGAACGCCGCGGGGGCCGCCTTCGGCGTCCTGATCGGCGGGCTGCTCACCGAGTACGCGGGCTGGCGCTGGGTGATGTTCGTGAACGTGCCGATGGCCGTCGCCGCTCTCGCCATGGCCTGGCGGGGCGTCGCCGCGGACCGGTCCGGCGCGCGCGGCGGCCGGCCGGACGTCCTCGGCGCGGTGCTGGCCACGGCGGGCATGACCCTGCTGGTGTTCGGCATCGTCCGCACGGACCGGTACGCGTGGACGTCGCCGGAGACGCTGACGACGCTCGCGGCCGCCGTCGTGCTGCTCGCCGTCTTCGTCCTGGTCGAGCGGACCACCCGGCGCGAACCGCTCGTCCGGCTCGGCCTGTTCGCCCACCGCTCGGTCCTCGGCGCGAGTCTCTACACCCTGCTGGTCGGCTCGACCATGTCCTCTTCCTTCTACTTCGCATCCCTCTACCTGCAACAGGTTCTCGGGCACGGACCCGCCCTGACCGGCGTCGAGTTCCTGCCGATGGCGCTCAGCACCGTCGCGGGCTCCGTGCTGGCCGTCGAACTCGGTTACCGGGTCGCACCGCGCACGCTGCTGGTCGGCGGTGGGCTGCTGAGCGCGGCCGGGCTCGCCTGGTTCGGCCTGCTCAGCCCGGACGGCGCGTTCACCACCGACGTCCTGGGGCCGTCGATCACCGTCGGCATCGCCTTCGGCCTGTGCCTCGGGCCGCTCATCTCCATCGGCACCGCGGGCGTCGCGTCCCACGAGAGCGGCACCGCCTCGGCCCTGCTCAACAGCGCGCGCCAGCTCGGCGCCGCGCTCGGCCTCGCCGCCCTCGGCACCGCCGCCGCCGACCGCACCGGGCCTGCCGCCACCCCCGAGACCCTCGCCGACGGCTACGGGCTCGGCCTGACCCTCGGCGCGGCCCTCCTCCTCGCCGCGGTCCTCGTCGCCCTCATCGTCCTGCGCCACCCCGGCACCCCGCAGGCCGACCGGCCCGAGGCCGTCCCGACGGACGCCCCGGCATGACGAGCCGGGCGGCGCGTGCCCGGCCTGGAGCGCCGGGCACGGGCCGCCCTCGGGCGGATCAGCGCGCGGGGGCGCCGGTCGGGGGGAACGCGGTCTTCATGCCGGGCCTCGGCGTGGGGAACTGATCCCCGCCCCGTCGTCGGGACCCGCTCCGCGCGGCTGCGGTGACGGGCCCGCGCCCGTCACCGCAGCCCGCGGTAGGCCAGGGCGAAGGAGGTCGCCGCCCCGATGCCGGTCAGACAGCGCACGTGGTTGGCGGCCGTCCACCGGGACAGGTAGGCGGCCCAGTAGTCGGCGGTGGCGGGGGCGACGGGGTCCAGGCCGGCGAGCCGGTCGTTGTACGGCACGTGGTAGCAGATCGTGAGGATCACCGGTACGAGGGCGAGCCCGGCTCCCACGATCGCCGGCGCGGCCCCCGGCGCCGACGGGTCGCGCAGCGCGGAGACCCCGGCGGCGACGCCCGTCGCGGCGGTCCCGAACAGCACGAGCATGAACAGCGGGTGCGGCGCGGCCCGGTTGACCGCCTGCATCGCGGCCACGCCCTGGACGGTCGGCAGCGTGCCTAGCGCGCGCATGACGAAGGTGGAGAAGGCGAAGAAGACACCGGCGCCGACCCCGGCGCCGACGGCGGAGACGAGCAGCAGAGCGCGGATCATGGGACTCTCCTTGAGGGGGCGCGACGTTCTGGTACCTCCATCCCACCGGCCGGGCGCCCGGGTCGCCATGGTCCGGAGGCGCAGCGGCATACGTGTGCGGATCACGCGCTACCGTCCTGGCATGGACGCTCTCGCCGCCCTGCTGAACGCCCAGCGCGCCCGCGGCGCGTTCCTGCTGCGCTCGCTCATGGACCCGCCGTGGTCGATGCTGATCGAGGACGGCGCGCCGTTGACCGTCGTGGTCCTCGCCCGCGGCACCGCCTGGCTCACGCCCGCGTCCGGTGCGCCGGTGGAGCTGACACCGGGCGCGGTCGCGCTGGCCCGGGGCCCCTCCCCGTACACCGTGGCGGACGCTCCGGGCACCCCCGCGCAGATCTCCATCGGCCCCGGACAGGTCTGCGCCTCCCTGGACGGAACCCGGCTCGAGGAGCGGATGTCCCAGGGCGTGCGGACCTGGGGGAACAGCCCCGACGGCCGGACGGTCATGCTCACCGGCACCTACGAGACGGCCGCGGAGACCGCCCGGGACCTCCTCGACGCGCTGCCGCCGCTCCTGGTGCTCCCCGCCGACACCGCCCGGGAGCCCCTGATCACCGCGCTCACCGCGGAGATCACCACCGACGCGCCGGGCCAGTCCGCCGTCCTGGACCGCCTCCTCGACCTGCTCACCGTCACCCTGCTGCGTGCCTGGCTCACCCGTCCCGACGGCGACCCGCCCGGCTGGTACCGCGCGCAGTCCGACCCGCTCGTGGGCCGGGCGCTGCGCCTGCTCGAGCACAATCCCGCGCACCCGTGGACGGTCGACGCCCTGGCCGCCGGCCTGTCGGTCTCCCGCTCCACGCTGACCCGCCGCTTCACCGCGCTCGTGGGCGCGTCCCCCATGGCCCATCTGACCCGGCACCGCCTGAACCTGGCCGCCGACCTCCTCGCCGACCCGTCCCTCACCCTCGACGCCATCGCCCGGCGGGTCGGCTACGGCACGGCTTTCGCGCTCAGCACCGCCTTCAAACGCGTCCGCGGGCTGACCCCGGCCGAGCACCGCGCGGCCGTCGGCGCGGCCTAGAGCAGGGCGCGCATGCGGTTGATCTCGGCCTGCTGGGTGGTGTTGACGTCCTTGGCCAGCTGGAGGGCGACGGTGTCGGTGCCCCCGGCGAGGACCGTGTCGGCCATGGTGAGGGCGCCCTCGTGGTGCTTGATCATGAGGGTGAGGTAGCGGCGGTCGAACTCGGTGGCGCGGGCCGCCTTGAGCGCGGCCAGCTCGCCGGGGGTGATCATCCCGGGCATGGCGTGGTGGTCGTGGTCGGTGGCGGGGAGCTTCTTGTGGCGGCGGAGCCAGTCGCGCATGAGGGTGATCTCGCCGGTCTGGGCGGCGCTGATCCGGGACGCCAGGGACTTCACGCGAGGGTCCGCGGCGCGGCCGGGGGCGAGCTCGGACATCTCGATCGCCTGGCCGTGGTGGACGATCATCATGCGCATGAAGGTCACGTCGGCCTCCGCGGGCGCGGGGTCGGCGGTCGGGCCCGCGGTGACCGTCGCGTTCGGCTCGCCGGGACGGCCCGGGGCCAGCATCGTCGCGGTGGGACCCGGGACCGGGTCCTCGCCACCACCGCACCCGGTGAGCAGCGCGGCCGTCAAGCCCGCGACGGCAAGGGCACCGGCACCGCGTTTCGGCACACCCATTCGACGCACTCCCTTCCGTCCCTCTGAGACGCGAAGGTAACAACCTGCGGCGCCAAGACGACATATCTGGTCATATCAACATCATCACAAGGGTGTTCGGACTTATCTCCATAACGGAATCCGGGCGATACTCACGGCGATCGATCAGTGTCCGCAAAGGAGCTCCCGTATGGCCTCCAGAGTCCTGCACAGACCGACCTTCTCCCTCGTGACCGCCCTGCTCGCCGCGCTCGCCCTCGTCCTCGGCGGCGCCCCCGCGTCCGCCGACCCGGTCATCCCGGGCGTCGACGAGGCCGTGTCGAGCCCCGACCTCAAGCACCTCGCGAACCTCCCCAAGCAGGGGGCGTTCGCCTCGCCCACCGCCTACAACTCCGACCTCGCCTTCAAGGGCGACCTGGCCTTCGCCGGCAACTACAACGGCTTCACGGTGTACGACATCGACAAGGCCGCCGCGCCGACGATCGTCAGCCAGGTCCTCTGCCCCGGATCGCAGAACGACATCTCCGTCACCGGGAACCTGCTGTTCCTATCGACCGACTCCTCCCGCAGCGACGACTCGTGCCAGAGCGTCGCCAAGCCCGTCACCGACCCGACGGCCTGGGAGGGCATCAAGATCTTCGACATCAGCGATCCGGCGAACCCGCGGTACGTCAAGTCGGTCGAGACCAAGTGCGGGTCCCACACCCACACCCTCGTGCCGTCCAAGAGCAGGAAGACCGTCTACCTGTACGTCTCGTCCTACCTGACGAGCGCGGCGAGCGTCGGCGCGGACTGCACGTACCCGCACGACAAGATCTCCGTGATCAAGGTGCCGGTCAAGGACCCGACGGCGGCGGCGCTGGTCGCCGAACCCGTCCTGTTCAGCGACGGCGGCAACCCCGGCGACGGCCTCGCCTACCCCGAGACCACCTACGCGACCACCGGCTGCCACGACCTGACCGTCTACCCGGACAAGGACCTGATGGCCGGCGCCTGCATGGGCGACGGCGCGCTGTTCGACATCTCCGACCGGGAGTATCCGCGGCTCATCACCGCGGTCCGCGACGACGTGAACTTCTCGTTCTGGCACTCGGCGACGTTCAACAACAAGGCCGACAAGGTCGTCTTCACCGACGAACTGGGCGGCGGCGGCACGGCCACCTGCAACGAGACGATCGGATCGTCCAAGGGCGCCGACGCCATCTACGACATCGTCGGCAAGGGCGACAGGCGCAAGCTCGTCTTCCGCAGCTACTTCAAGATCCCGCGCGCCAACGCCGACACCGAGAACTGCGTCGCGCACAACGGCAACCTGATCCCGGTCAAGGGCCGCGACATCATGGTCCAGGCCTGGTACCAGGGCGGCATCTCCGTCTGGGACTTCACGAACTCCCGCAAGCCGAAGGAGCTCGCCTACTTCGAACGCGGCCCCCTGTCGGCGACCTCCCTCGTCCTCGGCGGCTCCTGGTCCGCCTACTACTACAACGGCCACATCTTCTCCAACGACATCCAGAAGGGCTTCGACGTCCTGGACGTCACCGATCCCCTCACCAAGCACGCCGACCGCTACGAGTACCGGCAGCTGAACCCGCAGACCCAGTACGACCTGTTCTAGCCCGGCGCACCGGGGCGGAGCGGCCCGCCGGCCGCTCCGCCCCCTCGACCCTGGCGTGGACGGCCTCCGTGTGCGACCGTCGGGCTGGTTCGTCGAGGAGAAGAGGCATCCATGGCACACCCCTACCTGGAGGGCCCGCACGCCCCGGTATCCGAGGAGCTGACGCTCACCGACCTGAAGGTCACCGGCGTTTTGCCGGAGAGCCTCAACGGGCGGTACCTGCGCAACGGGCCGAACCCGATCGGGGAAGTGGACCCCGACGTCTACCACTGGTTCGGTGGCGACGCGATGGTGCACGGGATCAGGCTGCGGGAGGGGCGGGCCGAGTGGTACCGCAACCGGTGGGTGCGCGGCCCCGCCGCGGCCCGGAAGCTGGGCGAGGGCGCGCGGCCCTCGTCAGGGCCCGCCGGAATGGACCTGGTGGCGCCGAACACCAACGTCCTCGCGCACGCGGGACGGACGCTGGCGCTCACCGAGGGCGGCATCGCCAACATGGAACTCGGCTACGAGCTCGACACCGTCGGGGCCTGCGACTTCGGCGGGACCATCACCGGCGGCTACACCGCGCACCCCAAGCGGGATCCGGCCACGGGCGAACTGCACGCGGTGTCGTACTCGTTCGCGCGCGGCAGCGAGGTCCAGTACTCGGTGATCGGGACGGACGGACGGGCGCGCCGGACCGTCGACATCGAGGTCGGCGGCAGCACGATGATGCACGACTTCTCCCTCACCGAGAACTTCGTCGTGATCTACGATCTGCCCGTCACGTTCGACCTCGACCGGGTCATGCCGCCCAAGCGCGTCCGGGCGCCGGTGCCGCTGTCGGACGAGGCGAGGCTGGTCGCGGGCGCGGCGCTCGGCGGGATCACGGTCCCCGACCCCGTCGCCGCCGCGGCGAAGACGGCCAAGGCGGCGGCGATGCCCTACAGCTGGAAACACGGCTACCGGGCCCGTGTCGGCATCATGCCCCGCGAAGGCGGCAACGCCGACGTCCGCTGGTTCGACATCGACGCCTGCTACGTCATGCACCCCCTGAACGCCTACGAGGACGGCGACGCGGTCGTCCTCGACGTCGCCCGCATGCCGAAGATCTTCGACAACGACGACGCCTCGATCGGCGAGGTCACCACCACCCTCGAACGCTGGACCGCCGACCTGCGCACCGGGCGCCTCACCCGCGCGCTCCTCGACGACCGCTCCCAGGACTTCCCCCGTGTCGACGAACGCTTCCTCGGCCGCCGCCACCGCTACGGCTACACCGTCCAGATCGCCTCCGGCCCCGCCCCCGTCAGCCACACCCTCATCAAGCACGACCTCGCCGCGGCCACCGCCCGGACCCGCTCCTTCGGCCCCGGCACCGCCATCGGCGAGTTCGTCTTCGAGCCCGCCGCCCCCGACTCCCCCGAAGGCCACGGCCACCTCATGGGCCTCGTCTCCCACCTGGCCGAAGGCAGCACCGACCTCGCCGTCCTCGACGCCGAGACCCTCGACACCGTCGCCGCGGTCCACCTCCCCGTCCGCGTCCCCACCGGCTTCCACGGCAACTGGCTCCCGGACTGACCGGGTGCGGTGCCCGGTTCATGCGGGGTTCGCCGAGCGTTCATGATCGTGATCTTGAGGGGGGTGCGGTGGCGATCTAGCTTGATCGTTCATGCGCACCTCCCCCCTTGCCGTGCTGCTCGTCCTTGTGGCGATGGTGTCGGCGGCGCTGACGGCGGCCTTGCCCGCCAGTGCCAACACGTTCGGCTTCTACGCCTGGCACCCGACCTGGTGCTGTCCCAAGACCGACAACCGCGACGTCTACTGGAACGGGTCGACGCTCACCAGCGCCATGATCACCGGGGCCGACTACGGCATGGCCAACCTGGACTACCAGACCGACCTGAGGATCGGCGGCTACGACAGCCCCGCCGGCACCCACACCGACATCGTCATGTTCGACGCCTACTACACCGACTACTGGGGCAAGGACTGGGACGGCTCCAGCACCGGCGTCAACATCACGGCGTCCACCAAGTGCGTCCGGGTGCTCGCCCAGGTGGGCGGCGAATATCTGTGCGACCGGGCGGAGATCCGCTTCGACCTCGCCGACATGACGACCGTGGCCAAGCGGCAGCACACCGCCTGCCACGAGGTCGGGCACGCCATCGGCCTCGGCCACACCGGCCTGACCTCCTGCATGAAGCAGGCGTCGAGCACGAAGGTCTACAGCAGCCACGACCGCGGCCACGTGAACGGAGCGTGGTGACCATGACCAGGCGTCTTCTCCTCGCGTTCGCCCTGATCGCCGCGGTCACCGTCGGCGCGCTGACGGGCCAGGCCCTCACCTCCGGCGCGCCCGACCGCCCGTTCTGGGCGAAGATCCGCTACGGCGCCGGCGTCAACGACGGCGACTACCTGTTCGACTCCGTCGCCGACATCACCCCTGGCGCCGCCGACTCCGGCGCGTTCAAGGCCGCCGAGGCGCTCATCCAGGGCACGATCGAGGACATCGAGCCCGGCATCGCCTTCGCCTCCGACGACGCCGAGAGCACCGTCACCGTCGTGCCCTACGACAGCGAGGACGCCGCCATGCGGTACGCGTCCCTGGTCGTCCGGGTGGACGCGGTCCTGGCGGGTGAACTCGGCCGGGGCTACACCGACGGCAGGATCCGGCTCCAGATCGAGCACCCCGCCACCGTGACGCTCGCCGAACTGAAGGACTCGATCGGCACCGCGGGCACCGGGCTCATGTACGTGCACAACCTCGCCGAACGACAGGCGCTCGTCGGGCGGCCCATCACCGACCCGACCCTGCTGGCCTACGCCGGGACGGTCCACGTGCCGATCGGTGAGGGCCTGTTCG
The DNA here is from genome assembly GCF_003751225.1 of Actinocorallia herbida. Classification (NCBI taxonomy): domain Bacteria; kingdom Bacillati; phylum Actinomycetota; class Actinomycetes; order Streptosporangiales; family Thermomonosporaceae; genus Actinocorallia; species Actinocorallia herbida. The sequence continues at coordinate 3,396,741 of NZ_RJKE01000001.1, read as the reverse complement.
TCGCGGAGTCCGTGGGCAGCCCGGTGATCGCCCCGCTGATGGACCCCGCGCGCGCCGGCGACCTGCTCGGCTACGCCGCGGTCCCCGAGGACGAGGTGGGCGTCATCGACGAGCCCGCGACCACGGCCACCTGCGACGACGACGGCATCTGCCCCACCCCCACCAAGACGACCAAGCCCACCGATTGGGCCACCTCCGTCCCCCTCACCGAGGACGAGGAGCCGACCGCCCCGTCCCCCACCGCGGCCCCCGTCACCGAGCCGACCGACGCGCCCACCCTCGCCGACCTCCGCGCGACCCTGCTCGCCGCGGCCTGCGCCGAAGGCACCGCCACCGACCCCACCGCCTGCTGACCGCCACCATGATCGTCGGCCGCCTCGACCAGGCGGACCGAGGCCGTGGCGCCCGCCCCATCGGAACGGAGCGGGCGCCACGATCGTCGTCGACCCGCCTCGACCAGGCGGACCGGCGCGGCGCGGCGCCCACCCCTCTCTGCAGGGGCGGGCGCCGCGGTCTTCGTCAGCCCGCCTCGGCCGTGTGGGCGAGGAGCGCTTCGGCCGGGACCGCGTCCGGGAGGACCGGCGGGGTCGTGCGGCCCGGGCGGCGGCGGAGGACCCGGGCGAGGATGCGCGGGGCGAACAGGCTCTGCGGCGGCTTCACCAGGTTGCTGACCTGGAGGAAGGCGTTGCCGACGACGGGGTCGACCTGCGCGGCGACGTGGATGCGCGCGACGTAGGCGTTGAGGAGCTTCACCTTCGGGGTGCGGGCGCCCTCGATGTGCGGGAAGCGCAGGTCGGCGCCGACCGCCATGTCCCACGGGACGTCGATGACCTTCGCCGCGGCGGGGAAGAACCGGCGGGCGAGCCCGGCCGTCCCGCCGCGCAGCGCGTCGCGGAGCGCGACGGCCTCGCACGCCGCGATCGTCATGCCCTGCCCGTAGGACGGGTTGAACTGGCACAGCGCGTCACCGATCACGGCATAGCCATCGGGAAACGCACGCATCCGCTCATACCGGCGGCGGACGCTCGTCGGGATCCGCATCAGCCGCGGCGGGCCGAGCGGCTCCAGCCGGGACGCCAGCCGGTGGATCTCGGGCACGGGCAGCCGCGCGGCGAACCCGGTGAACTCCGCGGGATCGGTCGACGGGATGTCGGCGCCCATGCCGAGCACCGTGATGAGCCAGCGGTCTCCCTCGGCACGGATCGCGAACCCGCCGAGCGGCGAGGCCGTCGAGTGCGCGCACAGGATCGCGGTCACCTCGGCGTCCCCGGGGTGGCCGCGGAACTCACGGGTCACGTAGACGAGCCCGGAGTCGACCCGTTCCTCGGCGGGCGGCTCGTACCCGAGCTCCCGCAGCCAGACCGCTCCCCTGTTACCGCGCCCCGACGCGTTGACCACGAGGTCGGCCTCGATCTCCGCCTCCGCACCGCCCCCGACCGGTACGACCCTGACCCCGCCGACCCCGCGGGCCCCGAGCAGCAGCCCGGTCACCTCGTGCCGCGCGCGGATCTCCACGTTCGGCAGCGCCGCGACCCGGACCCGCAGCCGGTTCTCCAGCATCGGCCTGCCGACGGCGAGAGCCTGCAGATCCGACGGCGCCGGCCGCATCCGCAGGCCGTCGTTGTACCAGACGCAGTCGTTCTGCGCGTCGCACAGCACCGCCCCGTCCTTCACCAGCCCGTCGGTGAACCCGGGGAAGAACTCCTCGAGGATCTCCCGCCCCTTCGCCAGCAGCCCGTGCGTGTGATGCCCCTGCGGCACCCCCTTACGGGGCACGTCCCGCCCGCTGAACCCGTCCCGGTCCAGCACCGTCACCTTCGCGAACCCGTCACTGAGCACCCGCGCGGCCAGCAGCCCCGCGATGCTCCCCCCGATCACGACCGCGTGCTCCCCGCACCGCCCGCTCACATTCCCCGCCATCTCTCCCCTTCTCCTTCGACGCCCTTCCGGCGCCACCCACACGCGCGGTCCCGCACTCCGCGGCCCGCCGCCCCCGATCCGACGCCCAAAGCATCCGATACGCGACTTGTGACTTACTTGCTCGGAACTTGGTTCACGCCACAGATCGCCCGCCCCCGGCCAGAACCAACCACCCCGACCAGGAGTCCCCGCACCCCCGCACCCCGCCCCGACAGCCCTCTCCCACGCCGCACCCGCCACCGCCTCCACGACATCACCACGACACACGCATTCGGACTACCGCTTAAGAAGAAATCATCAACCAGATAGACCAATATCCCAGAAAAGCGATAATTCAGGTAAACCCATCCGGCCATTCACGCGTCCGCTAGACTCCTCCGAAATATCCGACAAAGCCCCGAAAAGCATCAGGGCCGGCGCCGAGCGGTCAAGTGGCACATGCTCCGCCTGCATCACGCACACCGCCTCCAGGAATTGCACATCCACATACCCGTCGATTTCGCATGCCCATTTTCGGCGACGCATCGCATCCCCCTAGCAGAGGACGGACCATGCCCCACGTTCGAGAACACCTGCGCAACGGACGCCGCGTTCGCGCGCACCACCGCCGAGGGCCCTCCTCATCGGCCGCATTCTGGATCATTCTTCTCGTCGTCCTGTTGGCGCTCGCCGCAAAGGGCGCGTGACCCGACGATCCCGCCGGGCGCCCGACGACCCGGGCGCCCGTCCCCTTCGATCGAGAAAGGAACGGCGATGACCCCCTGGGCGAATCGGCGCGGGCAAAGCAGCCGAGGCGGGCACGGTGATCGTCCTCGCCTACAGCCCCATCGGGCAGCGCACGGCGGGGCCAGGAAGCACCGCCGGATGCCCCCTCCGGGAGGCTCCGAAGCGGCCGTGCCTCTCGGACCGCAGAGCCGGCCGTACGACAGCGCCATGCTCTGCGTCTCGATCCTCGGAGTCGTTCTCACCGCGATCACCATCCGGGCCGACTGAACGAGGGTGGCACGGCGGTCGGCCCAGGCCGAGACCGCAGCGGTGAGCACCGGGGTCAGGCAGGTCTTCGCCGGGGCGGTCCGGGTGCGTGGGCGGGCCTCAGGTGGGCGGGTCGGCGGCGTCCGGGGTCGGATCGGCCTCCTCGGTGTGGAGGGACTCGACGTCGCGGCGGAGGCTCGGCGGAATGAGGTCGAGGAGCTGGTCGGGGCGCAGGGGGAGGTCGAGGAGGCTGAGCTTGATCCTGCTGCGGCCGGCGTGTTCGGCCGTGGAGAGGCGGACGACGTCGGCGGCCTCCGGGCGGGACCCGATGGTCAGGGGAGCGCCGTGGCCGAGTTCGCCGGAGGGGACGCCGTCGACGTCGACCACGACGGGGGTGCCGTCCGCCGCCACGGTGAAGCGGATCCGGTCCTGTGCGCCGAGCACCACGGGGCGGCTGATGCCGGACATGGGCGCGACCGGGGTGATGACGACGGCGTCGCACGAGGGCGAGAGGACCGGGCCGCCCGCCGCGTAGTTGTAGGCGGTGGAGCCGGTCGGGGTCGAGACGACCACCGCGTCGCCCCGGTAGTAGCCGTACCGGAGGCCGTTGACCGCGAGGTCGAGCGAGACGGCCCCTCCACGGCCCGGCCTGCCGAGCACCACGTCGTTGAATCCGAACCGGGTCGAGATCGCCGCGTCGTCCGGCCCGACCTCCAGGCAGGCGTGCCGCTCGATCGTGAAATCGCCCTCGGTGAGCCGCGCCAGCGCCGAGGGCAGCCCGGCCGGGGTCACCTCGACCAGGAACCCGAGGTCGCCGTGGTTGACGCCCAGCACCGGCACCGGCCGGTCGATCAGCAGCCGCATCGCGCCGAGCATCGTCCCGTCTCCGCCCAGCGCGACGACGGCGTCCACTCCCGCCACGAAGTCCGCGTCCGAGACGACCCCGACCCCCTCCGGCACCCGCCCCCGATCGCCCTCCCGCACCAGCACCCGCACCGCGTTCGCGCGCGCGAACGCCATGATGGTCTCGACCGACCCGCCCACCTGCCGCGTCGGATGCAGCACCAACCCGACCGCGCTCCCCCCGGAACCCATGACCGCACCCTAGCCACCGACGGTGACAGAATCGTCACGCCTCTCGGGCGGCGGGTCGGACCGGGGTCAGCCGAGCCCCTCGAGCTGGTGCCGGGAGGTGACGCCGAGCTTGGTGAACACCTTGCGCAGGTGGTACTCGACGGTCCGGGGGCTCACGTACAGGCGCGCGGCGATCTCCTTGTTGGTGAGGCCGGTCCGGACGAGCCGGGCGACCTGCGCCTCCTGCGGGGTGAGCTCGTCGGTGGTCTCGACGGTACGCTTTCGCGCGGTCTCGCCCGTCGCGAGGAGTTCGCGCTCGGCCCTGTCGGCGAAGGCCCGCATACCGATCTCGGTGAACATCTCGAACGCGGTCCGCAGCTGCTCGCGGGCGTCGACGCGGCGGCGTTCGCGGCGCAGCCACTCGCCGTAGAGCAGGTGGGCGCGGGCGAGGTCGGGACGCATCCGGGTCCGGCCGAGCCGCTCGATCGCCTCCCGGTAGAGGCGGTCTGCCTCCTCGCCCTCGGAGAGCAGCGCCCGGCAGCGGGACTCCAGCCCGAGCCCCCACTCCGCGCCGCTCGCCTGAGCGGCGCGGGAGAGCCGTGCCAGCCACTCGGCGGCCAGGTCCCGGTCGCCGGTGCGCACGGCCGCCTCGATCAGTTCGAGCGGCGCCCAGGGGACGCCCCCCGCGTCGGGCAGCGCCCCGCGCGGGACGGCGTCCAGGGCCTTCTCGTACTCGCCGAGGCTGTTGTAGAGGACGGACCTGGCCCACCTGCAGACCTCGACGGTCCGGATCACGCCGCGGGCCGTCGCGTCCTTCTCGATCGTGTCCGCGAGGTGCTCGCTCTCGTTCCGGTCCCCCCGCCACACCGCGAGGCCGAGGTCGCCGCGCAGCTGCGTCGGGACCCCGACGGTGGTCCGGTTCCCGGCGGCCGCCGCGTACGCGCGCGCCTCCTCGTCAAGCGCCGCGGCCTCCGCCAGGTCGCCTTCGAACAGGGCCTGCATCAGCGCGTTGGTGAGCCCGGCGGGCAGCATGGCGTGCGCGCCGGAGGCGCGGACCAGGCGCAGGCAGAGCTCGGCCAGCTCGTGGCAGGCGTCGTCGTCCCAGAGGAGAAGGGCGGCGAAGTTGACGGCCCACAGGAACCTGAGCCGGGCGGCGCGGTCGACGGTCTCGTCCAGGCCCGCGGCGATGACGCGCCGCCAGAGCGGCGCGGCCTCCGCCATGCCCCGCGTGTAGAACACCGACGCGTCGAGGCAGAGGTCGGTGATGCGGGGGTCGTCGGGCGCGGGCGGCGCCTGCGCCAGGGCGGCCTCGGCGATCCGCCTGATCTCGCCCCAGTCCGGCAGGACGACGTTGGCCGTGGCGACGGCCTGGAGGTAGATGTCACGGGACACCGCGGCGTCGAGCGGAGCGAGCCTGCGGGCGGCGTCCAGCAGCAGCGCGGGCGCGACGGTGGTCTCGCCGGCCGACATGGCGATCTCGATGCGCAGGGTCTCGGCCTGGCCGGCGCGCAGCTCGTCCACGGCGCCGGCCTCGGCCGTCGCCACCAGCGAGAGCGCGGCCTCGGGCGCGCCGGAGAGGTACTTGGCTCGGGCCGCCTCGAAGGCCCGCTCCGCCCGGCGGTGGGCGTCGGGGGTGAGCCCGACCGCCCGCTCCAGGAAGGCCGCGGCGGCGACCAGGCCACCACGGGCCAGCGCGCGCTCGGCCGAGCGCTCCAGCTCGGCGGCGATGTCCTCGTCGGGGCGGGTGGCGCCGTGGGCGCGGTGCCAGGCCCGCCGGTCCGGGTCGGTGGCGGCGTCGGTCGCCTCCGCCAGCGCCCGGTGGGCCTGCCTGCGCTCGCGCACGGTGGCCCCGCTGTAGACGGCAGAGCGGACCAGAGGGTGCCGGAAGCGCACCCGCTCACCGAAGTCGACGAGTTCGTCGGCGTCGTCCACCACCGTGCCGGCGACGTCGAGCGTCGCGGCCGCGCGCCAGAGCAGGGCCGGGTCGCCGAGCGGCTCGGCGGCGGCGAGCAGCAGCACGGTCCTGGCGTCGGCCGGGAGGCCGCCCAGCCGGCGCTGGAAGCCGTCCTCCAGCCGGCCCGCCAGCGACTGCCCGGTCGGCGCGGCCGGATATCCGCCGAGCGAGGCGGTGCGGGGCAGCTCCAGCAGCGCGAGCGGGTTCCCGCGCGCCTCGAAGAGGATGCGGTCGCGCACCCGCTCGTCCAGCGGGCCGGGGACGACCCGGCGGACGAGCATCCGCGCGGCGCCGTCGGGCAGGCCGCCCACCTCCAGCGTCGGCAGGCCCGGCAGGACCTCGGCCGCCCCGGAGTCGCGGACGGCGAAGAGGCACACCACGCGCTCGGCCAGGAGGCGGCGGGCGACGAACGCGAGGACGTGCGAGGAGGCGCGGTCCAGCCACTGTGCGTCGTCGACGACGCACAGCAGGGGGCCCTCGTCGGCGGCCTGCGCAAGGAGGTTGAGCACGGCGAGGCCGATGAGGAACTGGTCGGGGGCCGGGCCGGAACGCATCCCGAACGCCGTGCCGAGCGCGTCGTGCTGCGGCTCCGGCAGGGCGTCGAGGAGGTGCAGCAGCGGCATGCAGAGCTGGTGGAGGGCCGCGAAGGGCAGTTCCATCTCGGCCTGGACGCCGGTGGCGGTCACCACCCTGAACTCCGCGGCCGTCGTGACCACGTGCTCCAGCAGCGCCGACTTGCCGACGCCCGCCTCACCGCGCAGAACGAGGACCCGGCTCTCTCCGCCGCGAGCCCCCCGCAGCAGGTCCTCCAGAGCCGCGCACTCCTCGCCCCGGCCCAGGAGCGGCCCCCCGCCCGAGCGGAACCCATCAGACATGCCAGACACCCCTGCCACACACCGCAACGCCGGTCACACCGGGACGAACGTTCATCTGATGCAATATCTCACCCTCCAGCCCCGGGCGCATCCCGGGCCCGGCACCACCCTGCGGGTCGGCAGTGGCCGGGTTGCTAAAATAGTGATGAATCACGCAGTCTGGCTGATATCGCTCGAAAGAGCGGCCTCGGATCCCGGGCAGGCAGGTGGTGCCCACCATGTGGATCTCCCAGGCGGAGAAGTGCCGGAACTCCCGTGCCGGCCGCAGGGCCGGAGCGGCCTTCTGCGCCGTCGTCCTGACCGCGGGCTGCGTCGATTCCAGGGCTGCCGCGATCCCGCACCCGAACGGCCCGGACAGGGCGGTTCCGGGGAATTCGACGCCCCGGCCCCCGGCACTGAAGACCATTGATCCCGCCGCGTTCCAGGCCGTCGTGGACACCGCGGCCAAGGCGCTCCGCGTGCCCGGGGCCGTCGTCCTGGTGCGCACCCCGCAGGGGGCCTTCACCGCCGCGACCGGCACCACCGAACGAGGCAAGAGCACGCCGCCGACGGCGGACACCGCGTTCCGGATCGCCTCGAACACCAAGACCCTGACATCGGCGCTGGTCCTGCTCCTCGCCCAGGACGGCGCGCTCCGCCTCGACGACCGGGTGTCGGCGTGGGTGCCGGAGACGCCGAACGGGCGGAACATCACGATCGAGCAGCTGCTCACCATGCGCAGCGGCCTCTACAACTACACGGACGCCCCCGCGCTGGCGAAGTCCCTGGACGCCCATCCGAAAAGGCCCCGCACCCCGCAGGAAATGCTGGACCTCGCTTTCCGGCACCCGCCGGAGTTCCCGCCCGGCACGTCCTACGGCTACTCCAACACCAACTACGTGCTGCTGGGGCTGATCGCCGAGAAGGCCGGGGGACGCCCCCTGGCCCGGCAGTTCGAGGACCGGCTGCTCCGCCCGCTCGGCCTCCGGCGCACGTCGCTGCCCGCCCCCACCGACACCTCGCTCCCGGCCCCCTACTCCCACGGCTACATGTACGGCGGCACCTCCTATGCCCTGGTCGACCAGCAGTACCCCGCCGCCCTGCGCGCCGCGGCCGAGGCCGGGACGCTCCAGCCCACCGACTACACCCACCAGAACCCGTCCTACGCGACCGCCGCCGGCGGCGCCGTCTCCACGGCCGCCGACCTCGCCACCTGGATCCGGGCACTGACCACGGGAAAGGTGCTGAATCCCGACTCCCAGCGCCGCTGGATCGGCGGCCTCCGCCCGGAGGACCCCGCCGCCCCCGACGGGCAGAAATACGGCTACGGCATCGCCTACCAGCGGTTCGGTCCCCAGGCCGCGATGCATTACCACGGCGGTGAGCTCCCGGGCTTCAACTCCTTCATCGGCCACGACACGGCCAACGACGTCACCCTGGTCGTCTGGACGAACCTGACCGTGTCCCTGGACGGCAAGGCCACGGCCATCGCCCTGCTCCCCACCGTCCTTGACGAGATCTACACCGGCCTCTCCCTGGCCCCGACCCCCTCTCCGACTCCGACCAGCTGAGATGCGGTGAAACCCGGTGATCCGGGGCACGACCACCTCAGGGGAGCCGACGACGACCGGGGGGCGGGAATGGACGGGGCCACGGGGAGCACGACGGGCTGCGCGATCATCGGCGGGGGGCCGGCCGGGATGGTGCTCGGGCTGCTGCTGGCCAGGGCGGGCGTGCGGGTCACCGTGCTGGAGAAGCACGGGGACTTCCTGCGGGACTTCCGGGGCGACACCGTCCACCCCAGCACCATGCGGCTGCTGGACGAGCTCGGCCTGGGCGAACGGTTCGCGGCGCTCCCGCACAGCAAGGTCCGCCAGGCGGCGTTCCCGCTGAGCGACGGCAGGCGGCTCGTCCTGTCCGACTTCAGCAAGCTGCGGATGGCCCACCCGTACATCGCGATGGTCCCCCAATGGGATCTTCTGGATCTGCTCGCCGACGCCGCCCGGGAGGAGCCCACCTTCTCGCTGCGCATGAACACCGAGGCCACCGGGCTCGTCCACGAGGACGGCCGGGTCGCCGGCGTCCGCTACCAGGGTCCGGACGGGCCCGGCGAGCTGCGCGCCGAGCTCACCGTCGCGTGCGACGGCCGCTGGTCCCTCGCGCGGCGGGAGGCGGGCCTCACCGTCCGCGAGTACCCCGTCCCCATCGACGCCTGGTGGTTCCGTATCCCGACCACGGGCGAGACCCTGCCCGCCCTCACCCCCCGCACCGCCCCCGGCCGGACCCTCATCCCGATCCCCCGCGAGGGCTACCTCCAGATCGCCTACCTCGGCCTCAAGGGCACCGACGCCGACCTGCGCACCCGCGGCATCGAGGCCTTCCGCCGCGACATCTCCACGCTGCTGCCCGGCGCCGAAGTCGACGCGCTCACCTCCATGGACGACGTCAAGCACCTCGACGTCCGGGTGAACCGCCTGCACCGCTGGCACATCCCCGGCCTCCTGTGCATCGGCGACGCGGCGCACGCCATGTCCCCCGTCGGCGGCGTCGGCATCAACCTCGCCGTCCAGGACGCCGTCGCCGCGGCCACGCGTCTCGCCCGCCCCCTCCGCCGGCACCGGCTCACCGATCGCGACCTCGCCTCCGTCCAGCGCCGCCGCCTCGCCCCCACCATCGCCGTCCAGGCGCTCCAGCGCCTCCTCCACCGCCGCCTCATCACCCCGATCCTCACCGGCCAGGCGGCCGCCCCACCCGCCGGGCTCCTCGCCGTCGTGGCCCGTTTCCCGGCCCTCTCCGTCGTCCCCGCCTACCTCGTAGGCGTAGGTCTCCTCCCCGAACACGCCCCCACCTGGGCCCGCCGCCCTTCCCGCCCTCGACCCCCGGCGAAGCACCCGGCAGACCGCTGACCGGGTCCGCGCAGGCCCTGCGGGATCCCGCCCGGCCGGCGGGGCGCTCGCACCGGGCGGTCGGGCCGGTACGCTGCGGTGATGTTGGACCTGCACAAGTTGCATCAGTTCGCGGTGCTGGTGCGCACGGGGAGTTACGGGCGGGCGGCGGAGGAGCTGCATCTGTCGCAGTCGGCGCTGACGCGGAACATCCAGGCGCTGGAGAAGCAGTACGGGGTGACGCTGATCGAGCGGGAGCGCGGGCGGAAGGGGCTTCAGCTCACGGACGCCGGGCAGCGCATCCTGGGGCGGACGCAGGAGCTGCTGCGGCGGGCCGCGGAGGTCGAGCGGGAGCTCGGGCAGGGGGAGCGGGACGCCGCGGAGCGGATCGCGGTCGGGATGGGGCCGATGCTGGCGTCGGTGCTGCTGCCGGGGATGCTCGGCTCGCTCATCTCGGTCGCCGGACGGCCGTCGGCGGTGAGCGTGGTCACCGAGTCGCCCGCCGAGATGACGCGGCTGCTCCTGCACGGCGACCTCGACTTCTATGTCGGCCAGGAGCCCGCGGGGGGCGTCTCCCCGCGCGTCCGCCAGGAGCTGTTCGGCACCGCCTCGGCCCGCCTGTGGGTCAGGCCCGCGCACCCGCTCGCCGGACGCGAACACGTCGACCTCGACGACATCGCGGGCTACCTCGTCGCGGCCGGCGAGGCGTGGAACCGCAGCATCGTGCCGACCCTCGACGACGAGCGCCTGTACGACCTCCTCACCGCCCGCCTCCAGATCGACAACTACGGCCTGCTCGTGGACATCGTCTCCGAGTCCGACGCCCTCATGGTCTCCACCTTCGGCGACCGCACCGGCCGCCTGGTCCAGCTCCCGGTGGACGTCCCCACCCAGCCCGCCCCCGTCTACTTCTTCTCCCTGAAGGGCCTCGACCTCTCCCCCTTCGCCGCCCGGATGAAGACCGAGCTCAAGCGAAGCTACGTCTCCATCACCGGCTGAGCCCGGGAACGCGAGACGCGCAGGGGCCCCGGGCGAGGGGTGTTGAACTGTTGCCCGTTGAGTGTTCAGGAGTGTTCGGAAGCGTCCACAAGGTCGTGTGCGTGGTGTCGGTGGTGCTGGTCGTCGTGTCGCCGGGTCGGGGTGTGGCCGCTGGTTCCGGCGGCATGGCGTGGATTGTGTGTTGTCCGATTCCCCGGACATGGCCCCGGCGCTGGGAGTAGGTTCTCGATCGGTCACGTTCGGTGACTTCGGCCAGGTGAAGGGGGTCGTCTGCTGTGGGTGTGTCGATGCCGCTGCGGTCGATGGCCGCGCCGTTTCTGGTTGCGGAGGCTTGTGGTGTGTCGGTGCGGACCCGCCTGAAAGACCTCACCGCGGCCGACGAGGAGGTGCTGCGCCGGGCGCACATCTGGGATCCCTCGCATCCCGGGACCTCAAGGTCCGCTGCGGTGACGGGCTTGGCCACAGCGCACAGCGGTGGGCGGAGCGTCATCGGATAGCGCCTCGCACCGTGATGCGCAACTCCGCCACGCCCTCACCCGGCTTCTGCACTGGGCGCGGGTGCTCAAAGTCGCGGCAATCGCCATCGAGGATCTCGACTTCGGTGACGTCAAAACCCGCGAGAGGCACGGCAGACGGCGTCTGCGCCGGGTCGTTCACGGGATCCCGACGGGCCGGTTGAAGGCCCGCCTGGTGTCGATGGCCGCCGAACACGCGATCGCGTTGGTGGCGGTCGACGCGGCCTACACCAGCCGGTGGGGAGCGCGGTATTGGCAGCAGGCCACCAGCACGCGCAAGATCAAGACCAGCCGACATGAGGCAGCGAGCCTCGTGATCGGACGGCGCGCCCAAGGCCATGGGGCCCGGCGACGGACGGCACCGCCCCCGCACCACCGGAGTGATGATGCGGGGCATCGGACCGCCCAGGCCCGACACCACGACCCCGGGTGTGAGGAACCCCGCCCGGCCCGGATCGGAGGGCGGACACGGTCCGCTGCTCCACCGGGTGTGTGAAAGCAGGGGGGCAAGTCTGTCCAGCACCGTTCGGGACAGACACACTGACCCCGGGGGGACACCCCGGGACAGTGCTCAGGAACGGTCCCTGCGCGTCGTCCTTCGCAGGTGGAGCGGACCCGTCAGTCGGAGGACGGGCGGGGGGCGGCCTCGGGGTTGCCGATGGCCTGGATCTGGGTGTACTCCTCGATGCCCCAGTGCCCGTTCTCGACGCCGAAGCCACTGGCCTTGTGGCCGCCGTAGGGCAGGTCGGGGCGGGCGCCGAACGAGTGCTGGTTCACCGTGACGACGCCGGCCTCCAGCCGGGTCGCGACGCGGGTCGCCAGTTCGGTGTCGGCGCCCCAGACCGAGGCGTCCAGGCCGTACGGGGAGTTGTTGGCGCGGGCCACCGCGTCGTCCACGGTCTGGTAGGAGACGACGGGGAGCACCGGGCCGAACTGCTCCTCGTCGACGATGGCCAGGCCGTCGTCGACGTGGTCGAGGATCGTCGGAGGGAGGAAGAAGCCGGGCCGGTCCAGGGGCGCCCCGCCGGAGGCCGCGCGGGCGCCGTTCGCCAGGGCGTCGGACAGCAGGGAGGTGACCCGCTCGAACTGCGGCCGGGTGGAGACCGGGCCGAGCTGGACGCCCTCGTCCCACGGCTCGCCGATCTTCACGGACCGTGCAATGTCCGCGAGGGCTTCGACGAGTTCGGCCTGCCTGCTCTCGTGCACGTACACGCGCTTGACGGCACCGCAGATCTGGCCGTTGTTCATGAACGCCGCCCAGAAGACCCCGGGCGCGACCGTCGCGATGTCCGCGTCGGGCAGCACCAGGGCCGCGTCGTTGCCGCCGAGCTCGAGGGTGAACCTCTTCAGGTCGGCCGCGGCGGCCTGGGCCACCTTCCGGCCGGTCGCCGTGGAGCCGGTGAAGCTGACCTTGCGCGGCACCGGGTGCCCGGTGAGCGCGGCGCCCAGCGGGTCGGGCCCGGCGACGACGTTGATCACCCCGGCCGGGGCCGCGCCGGCGACGCGCTCGGCGAGCAGCAGCGTCGACAGCGGGGTGAACGGCGACGGCTTGAGCACGATGGTGTTGCCCGCGCGCAGCGCCGGCGCCACCGGCCAGGCGAACTGGATGAGCGGCGTGTTCCACGGCTTGATCGCCGCGACGACGCCGAGGGGCCGCCGGAAGACCGTCGCGCGGTAGCCGTCCTGGACGATCTCCTCGGGCGCCAGCTCGAAGTCCGCGTAGTAGCGGAACCACGCGGCGGCCGCCTTGATCTCCCACTGGGAGTCGGTGAACGGCTTGCCGTTCTCCAGCGAGAGGACGTGCGCGACCTCGTCGACGGCGGCCTCGGTCGCGTCGGCGACGGCGTGCAGCGCCTTGCGGCGGGCCGCGGCGTCGGCGGCCCAGGCGGGGAACGCCCGCTGCGCGGCGTCGAAGGCCGCGTCCACGTGCGCCGCGGTGGCGGCGGGCGCCTGGGCGAACACCTCGCCGGTGCTCGGGTTGACGACGTCGAAGGTCTGCTCACCGGAGACCTGTGCGCCGCCGATGGTGAAACGGTAGGGGTGGGTCATGCTTCTTGATCCTTAGAGCAGGTTGCCGGCGTCGACGGGCAGGGCCACGCCGGTGATGTAGCGGGCCTCGTCGGAGGCCAGGAACAGCAGCGCGTTGGTGATGTCGATGTCCTCGATGAGGTCGCCGGGCATCGGGTTGAGCGTGGCGGCGGCGACCAGGAAGTCCTCCTTGGTGGGCTGCTCCAGGTCGGGGCGGAAGATGTCGTAGGTCGGCTGGTTGAAGGTCATGTCGCTGGCCAGCGTCGTCGGGTGGACGCTGTTGACCCGGATCCGATGCGGCGCGAGCTCCAGCGCGAGCGCCTTCATGAGGCCGACGACGCCGTGCTTGGCCGTCGCGTAGTGCACGGTGTTCTCCGCGACCGACAGGCCCATCACCGAGCTGGTGAGCACCATCGAGCCCGCGCCCGCGGCCTTGAGGTGCGGGATGGCGATCTTGCAGGTGTTCCAGACGCCGGTCAGGTTGACGTCGATCATGTCGAGCCAGGTCTGCTGCTCCAGCACGTCGGCCTTCACGAAGCCGCTGACGATGCCCGCGTTGGCGCTGACGAAGTCGAGCCTGCCGAGGGCCGCGACGCCCTCGTCGAGGGCCTTCCTGAGGCCGTCGATGTCACGGACGTCCGCCTTCACCGCGTGGATCCGGCGGCCCGTGGCCTCGACGAGGCGGACGGTCTCCTTCAGGTCCTCCTCGGTCGCCAGCGGGTACGGCACCGACGCGATGTCCTCACAGAGGTCGACCGCGATGATGTCGGCGCCCTCCTCGGCGAACCGCACCGCGTGGCTGCGGCCCTGCCCGCGGGCCGCCCCGGTGATGAAAGCGACCTTGCCCTCCATGCGTCCGGCCATGATCAGTTCTCCTCGTCGTCGTGTCTCGCCGGCGGTCGGGGTGCCGTCCGGCGACCTCAGTCAAGAGGCGCGCGTCACAGTGCGTCCAATAGATATTTGACACTTGAAACATGAGCGTAATGCATATTTAACGGGTCTTCCCAAGTAGCCTGGCGATCATTCGGCCATCTAATGAGTTTGATACATAAGTAACTCTTAACAGATGTATTGGACGTATTGGGTGATGCCTGTCCAGACTGTGGCCCACGTCATGGCCGCGGCCCGGATCGGGACCCGCGGCACCACCCCGCACGTCATGAAGGAGCCCGCCGTGAGCAGGGATTGGAAGGCTCTCGACAACAACATCCTCAACGCCGCCTGGTACACCACCCCCGCCTATCACGACGCGTTCAAAGCGCTGCGCGACGAGGACCCGGTGCACTGGGCCGAGGACGAGAGCTTCGGCCGGAACTACTGGGTGCTGAGCAGGCACGAGGACGTCAAGAACTACCTGCTGGACCACGGGAGGTTCAGCTCCCGCTGGGACACCCGGGTGCCGCGCAGCCCGAAGCGCCGCACCCCGGAGGAGCAGCACGCCCAGGGCTGGGACATCAATGTCGCCACGATCGACCCGCCGCTGCACACCGCCTACCGCAGGCCGATCAACAAGCACTTCAGCGTGCCCGCGATCAAGAAGCTGGGCCACGACGTCACCGCGATCGTCGACGAGATCATCGCCGACGCCGCGCCGCGCGGCCAGGTCGACCTCGTGGAGGACCTCTGCGCCGAACTGCCCGTGCGCGTCATCCTGAGGATGCTCGGCGTCCCCAAGGAGGACTGGCCGATGCTGCGCGAGGCTTCCTGGCAGTGGCTGGCCGCCGCCGACCCGCGCTGGACGATCGACGGCGACCCGGTCAAGACCTCGCTGCACGGCCAGAAGCGCCTCATCGACTACTGCACCGACCTGGCTCTGGACCGGCGGAAGAACCCCAAGGACGACTTCGCCACGATCGTCGGCAACCTCGAGATGGACGGCGACCCGCTCAGCATCCATGAGATGCGCGTCTGGTTCGTGACCCTCATCGGCGGCGGCCTGGAGACCACCCGCAACGCCGCGGCGGTCGCCCTGTGGCTGTTCATGGCGAACCCCGACCAGCGCGAGCTGCTGATGAACGACCCCGATCTGGTGAACCCCATGATCGAGGAGGCGCTGCGCTGGACGACCCCGGCCAAGAACCGGCTGCGCATCGCGAACGAGGACCTCGACCTGCACGGCCGGCGGATCCGCGCGGGCGACTGGGTGATCGGGCTGCTCGCCTCGGCCAACAAGGACGAGACGGTCTTTCCCGACCCGCACCGGTTCGACATCACCCGCACCCCCAACGACCACCTGGCGCTCGGCACCGGCATCCACCTGTGCCTGGGCCGCGGCCTCGCCCGGCTGGAGCTGGCCACCCTGATCCCGCGGGTGCTGAAGGCCTTCCCCGACCTGCACCGGACCGAAGCCGGCGAGCCCGACTGGATCGCCGACACCAGCGTCACCGGCTTCACCCGGATGCCCGTGGCCTTCACCCCCACCGACGACCCCGCCCGCCTTCTCGGGCGCGCCTGACCGGAGCAGCAGCATGCCCATCATCCGTTTCACGTCCGAAGACCGCGTCCACGAGGTCGACGCCCGCGAGGGCGAGTCGCTCATGCAGGCGGCGGTCCGCACCGGTGTCCCCGGGATCATCGGCGAGTGCGGCGGCGAACTGTCCTGCGCGACCTGCCATGTCGCCCTCGCCGACGGCTGGGCCGCGAAGTGCCCCGAGCCGTCCGCCGACGAGCGGGACCTGCTCGACGCCGTCGACGGCGTCCGGCCGGAGAGCCGCCTCGGCTGCCAGATCAGGATGAGCGCCGCACTCGACGGACTCGAAGCCGAGGTCGTTCCCGAATGACCGGAACACCCCGGTACTACGAGGTGCTCATCGTCGGCGCGGGGCAGGCCGGGGCCCAGGTCGCCGCCGAACTCGTCACGGCGGGGCATCCCGGGCCCATCGGACTGCTCGGCGCCGAGGACGTGCCGCCCTATCAGCGGCCGCCGCTGTCCAAGGGCTTCCTCGCCGGAACCGAGGAGTTCGCCGACCTTCTCCTGCGGCCCGCGGACTTCTGGGACGCGCGGGGCCTCGACCTGCGGCTCGGCTGCGAGGTCGTCGGCGTCGACGCCGCGGCCCGGACCGTGACCACCGCCGACGGCGAGCTGATCGGCTACGGCGCCCTGGTGTGGGCGGCGGGCGGCTCCCCGCGGGCGCTCCCGGTGCCGGGCGCGGACCTGCCGGGCGTCCACTTCGTGCGGACGCTGCGCGACGCCGAGGCGCTCAAGGCCGCGCTGCCCACGACCCGGAACGCGGGCGCCCCGGCGAAGCCGGGCTCCCAAAGCGCCCGCATTCCGGGCCCAGCGAACACGACCCGGAACGTGGGCGCCCCGGCGAAGCCGGGCTCCCAAAGCGCCCACGTTCCGGACCCAGCGAACACAGCCCGGAACGCGGTCGTCATCGGCGGTGGGTTCGTCGGGCTCGAGGCCGCGGCGGCGTTCGTCAAGGCGGGCCTCACCGTGACCGTCGTCGAGGCGGCCGACCGGGTGCTCGGCCGGGTCACGTGCGGCCCGGTGTCGGCGCACTGCACGGCGGTGCACCGCGCGCACGGGGTCACCGTGCTCACCGGGACCGGGGTGCGCGAGATCGCGGGAGCCGGCGGGCGCGTCTCCGGGGTCGTGCTCGGCGACGGCCGGGTGCTGCCCGCCGATCTCGTGGTCGTCGGGATCGGCCTGGTGCCCGCCGTGGGTCCGCTGCGCGCGGCGGGAGCCGCCGGAGCCGACGGTGTGGACGTGGACGGGGAGGGCCGTACGAGCCTGCCCGGCGTATACGCGGCGGGCGACTGCGCCGCGACGTCCAACGCCTACACGGGCGGCCGCCGGATGCGCCTGGAATCGGTGCAGAACGCCGTCGAGCAGGGCCGGGCCGTCGCCCGGGCGATCCTCGGCGTCCCGCAGCCACCGACGCCGCCCGTGCCGTGGTTCTGGTCGAACCAGTACGACGTCAGGTTCAAGACCATGGGCGTGCCCGTGGCCTATGACACCGCGGTCGTCCGGGGCGAGCCCGCGTCCGGCCGGTTCAGCGTGGTCTACCTGCGCGACGGGGAGGTGGCGGCGGTCGACACGATCGACAACGTCCGCGACTACGCCCAGGCCAAGGCCCTCATCGGCGTCCGGGCCGACGCGGCGGACCTCGCCGACCCTTCCGTCCCGCTCAAGGAGCTCGCCCGCCGGGAGACCGTCCATGAGCACTGACGGATACACCCTGACCTGGGGTGTCAAGCGGAGCTTCCGGGAGTACGTCGCCGAGGTCGACGACGGCTCGGAGACCTTCGGCAACGGGGCGCGGCGCACCGCGTCGGGCGAGTTCGCCTTCCCCCTCGCCGACGCCGCGGACTTCGATCCGGCGACGGGTCTCGGCACCCTCCGCTTCGCGGGGAGCGTCGTGTTCCGCGCCTACTCCGGCGTCCTCCTGGTCCGCGTCCGCGATCCCTGGGTCGTCCTCGGCGAGACCGGCGGCTGCCTGACGATCATGCATCCGGCCTATCGAGAGGCCACCGGCGTGCGCGCCGAGATCGCCGTCTTCGACCCGCCCGTGCGCGCCGCGGGCGGCCGCCGGCTGGCGCCGACGCTGACCTATGACGGGGTCCGCGCCTTCGGCGACGTCTACGGCGTCGGGGCTCCCCTCGACCCGGCGCTCCTCACCGGCGTGTTCGCCGTCGCCCCCGTCTGACCCCACCACCCCGAACGAAAGGACAGCCATGTCCGCAACAGCACACGCCGTCGTCTACAAGGGCCCGGAGACCTTCTCCCTGGAGACCCTGCCGCTGCCCGCCCTCGGATCCGGAGACCTGCTCATCGAGGTCCTCCTGTGCGGCGTCGACGGCTCGGAACTGCACATGTACCGAGGCGAGTTCCCCTGGCTGAACGAGGTCGCGCCCGTCATCTTCGGCGACGAGATCCTCGGCCGGGTCTCGGCGATCGGCGACGCGGCGAGTGAGAAGCGCGGCCTCAAGGTCGGCGACCGGGTCGTCGTGGAGTCCCGCTGGCCGTGCGACGGCTGCCGGACCTGCGCCGCCGGGCAGTACTACCTGTGCGAGACCCGCGGCAACGTCTTCCTCGGTTACGGCACCATGCCGAGCGGAGAGCCGCCGCACCTGTGGGGCGGGTACGCCACCCACACCTTCGTGCCCGAGTCCGCCCTGGTCTACAAGGTCCCGGACGCGCTGCCGGACACCACCGCGCTCATCGCCTGCTCGCCGCTGGCCAACGGGCTGCGCTGGGCCGGCCTGGCCGGGGCCGCGCCGGGCGCGCACGTCGCGGTGATCGGCCCCGGCACCCAGGGCCTGGCCTGCGCGCTGGCCGCGCGGTGCCTCGGCGCGAAGGTCACCGTCATCGGGCTGGCCTCCGACGCCGAGCGGCTGGAGATGGCGGCCTCCTTCGGCGCCGACGCGACGCTCGCGATCGAGCCGGGCGAGGACCTCGCGACGACCGTCGCACGGGTGGCCGCCTCCTCCGGACCCGTCGACGGGGTCATCGAGACCGCGGGCGCGGGCTCGGCGAAGGAGCTCGCGGTGCGGCTGCTGCGGCCGCTCGGCGTCATGGTCAACGTCTCGGTGCCGTCGCCCGCCGCGCAGCCGGTCGACTGGATGGCCCTGATGCAGAAGGAGATCACGATCGTCAACCCGCTGTCGCACCCGCACACGGTCGAGCGGGCGTTCACCGTCGCGGCCGGGCTGCTGGCGGACGGGACCGACATCGGCTCCTGGATCACGCACACCTTCCCCCTCGAAGAGGCCGCCGAGGCGATCGCCTTGGCCTCCTACCAGCGGGCCGAACGCCCCGTGAAGGTCGCGCTCAAGCCCGCCTCCTGACCGCTCCCCCCTCCAGAAAGCAGAAGTGAGATGTCCAAGAACCGCGCGCGCTCGACCTTCGACGCCGTCACCGCCGAAGGCCGTCGGCCCGTGGGCGGGTTCGTCATGTCGAGCGACCCGAACACCACGCTGATCTACGGCGCGGCGGGCTGCGACTTCGTCGTGATCGACCGCGAACACGGCATCATCGACCTCGCGTCCCTCATCGGGCACCTGCGGTCCGCCGAAGCCGGGGGGATCGTGCCGATCGTCCGGGTCCTGGAGAACAACCCGGCGCTCATCCAGCAGGCGCTCGACTCGGGCGCCCAGGGCGTCCTGGTCCCGAAGGTCGGCACCGCCGACCAGGCCCGGCGCGCCGTCGCCGCGAGCCGCTACCAGGCGGGCGGCCGCGGCATGTGCCCCGTCGTCGCGGGCACCGGCTTCAGCGGCGAGGACTGGGCGACCTTCAGCAAGGAGACGAACGACAACGTCATCCTGATGCCGCTCATCGAGACCTGGCAGGGCGTCGAGAACATCGCCGAGATCGCCGCCGTCGAAGGCGTCGACCACATCTTCTTCGGCCTCGCCGACCTCTCGCAGGACCTCGGCATCGACATGCTCGCCGACGCCGACCGGCTCATCGAGATCTGGCGCCACGTCGCCTCGGTCGCCCATGCCGCGGGCGTCCGCATCGGCGCCCCCCTCGGCTACGGCTTCGACCCCGAAGCCGACTTCGGCACCCTCGACGCCGACCTCAGCAGCCTCCGCACCGCCACCGCCCGCTCCCTCGCCGCCTTCCGCGACGCCGAAGCGCCCCTCCCCCGCTGACCGCGCCGTCGTCCCCGCCGGCGTGCACCGGCGGGGACGACGGCACACGGCGCGATCGCCCACGCGGATCACGGCACCGTGTCCGCGGCGCCCCTCACCGCCGACGTCCGTGCGGCGGGGAGGGGCGTCGGTCGTCCCGGGTCAGTTGAAGCAGTGCTGCTTCTTGTGGACCAGGCCCATCTCGTAGACCTTGTTGTCGGGGCCGAAGAGGAAGAGGTACTCGGCGGTCTTGTTGCCGGGGGCGGGGGCGGAGTAGACGTTGGGGCCCTGCGTGAGCTTGGGGTAGGCCTTCTTGACGGCGGACTTGGTGGAGCCCAGTCCGATGCCCTTGGGGGTCTTCATGGACTTGGCGGCGAAGATGGCGATGACGCCGTACTTGTTGGAGAGGTAACCGCTGGCGGCCTTCGGCTTCTTCTTGAAGACGAACGTGGTGCAGCCGGAGCCCGCGTTGCCGGTCAGCTTGATAAGGCCGGTTTTGAGCGCTTTAGCCTTGGTCTGACCGATTTTGAGCTTGCCGTAGCCGTACGAGGTGAGCTTGGGCGCGGCGGCGGCGGAGGCGGCCGGCGCGGGCAGGGCGAAGAAGAGACAGGACGCGATCAGCACTGCGACGGTTTTGCGCACGAAGGCACCTTTCTGGAAGTTTCCCGGCGATCAAGCTCTCGACGCTGCGAAGAATAGACCGCTCGCGGACCCTTGCCCTGGTTCATGCGAGAAGTAGTGGGTCCGGGCGGGAAATCTTGATCGCCGACGCCCTATTCGGTGTGTAGATTCTCAGAGGGAGATGGATTGCCAGGGAGGGCTGATGGCCGGTGGGGGTCCGTTTCCGGTGGGCGAGCTGGCCCGGGCCGTGCGGGCGGAGGTCGAGGCGGTACTGCGGGCGGAGGCGAAGAACGAAGGGGTCGTCCTGCGCGAAGGGCGGCGGGTCGGGGGCGGTGGGGCGAAGCACGACTACCTGTTCGGGACCACGATGGAGCGGAGCCCCTTCCCGAGGGCGGAGGTGCTGGTCAGAGGTCCGGGCGCACAGAAATGGGTGGCCGGTGAGGCGGTCTGGACGCCCGGGCGGAAGGTCAAGCTGACGACCGAGGCGGCCTTCGGGCAGCAGGTCGCGGAAGTACGGGTCAAAGAGGACGAGACGTCAGGGCTCCTCCTTCTGGAGGGGAAGCTCAAGCGGATCGGCGCCGGCGACAAGGTGGTCGATGTCGCGACCGCGAGCTGGATGGTAGGCCGTGGCCATCCCTCGGTGGGGAGGGCGAGCGACACCGAGCGCCTAGTGCGCGGCTATCGCGGGCTCCGGTTGAACGCCCATCAGCGGCAGGCGATCGAGCAGGCGCTGGGCAGCCAGTCGACGTTCGTGTGGGGCCCTCCGGGCACCGGGAAGACCGAAGTCGTCAGCCTCATCGTCGAGGGGTGCCACCGGCAGGGGCACAGGGTGCTGTTCGTCGCGCCCACGAACGTCGCGGTCGACCAGGCACTCGAACGCGTCTGCGAGCGCCTGGCCGGGGAGGACGGCTTCGGTGACGGCCTGGTGCAGCGATCCGGCACCGTGGCCGTCGCGTCCCTGGAGGCCCGCTTCGGCGACGCCGTCATCCCCGACCGGATAGCCGAGCGCCTCGCCGCGCGGCTGAACCAGGAGCGGTCGGCCGTCGCCGCGACGCTCGCCGACGCGCAGCGCACGGTCGGCCTCCACACACGCGCCGCCCACCTCTCCGAGCGCTATCAGCGGCTCCGGTCCACCGCCGACGGTCTCGCCCAAGAGGAGGTCGAGGCCGGGCGGCACCTCACCGGGTTCCAGGCCCGGTCCCGGCGGGCGCGGGCCGAAGCGGCCGAGATCGGGGTCCCCGGCGGTCTCTTCGCCCAGCGCAAGCAGCGCCGGCTCGACGAACTGCGCCAGGAGATCGCCTCCTGCGAGGCGGCCCAGGCTCAGCTCACCCACCGGGTCGAGCGGAACCGACGGGCCGGTCTGACGGCACGGGAGGAACTCGCGGCCGTGGAGCCGCAGCTCCAGGAGGCGCTCGGGCAGGTGGCCGGGCAGCCCCCGCTCGCCGCGCTCGAAGAGGCCGTCACCCGCCTGAGCGAGGAGCAGAAGCGGATAGACGGCGAGCTGAGCAAGATCGGCGACGTGGTGCGCGGCCGCTGCAGGGTGATGGGGACGACGGTGGCCAGGGCCGTCCAGTCACGCAGGCTCCTCGACACCGTCGACGTCGTCGTCATCGACGAGGCGGGCATGGTCGACCTCCCCTCGGCCTGGTACCTGTCCGGCCTCGCGGGCAAGCGCGTCGTGGTCTCCGGCGACTTCCGGCAACTCCCCGCCGTCACCAGGGGCTCCGGCGACCGTCAGGCGAGCGCCGAGGAGCAGGCCCACTCGCGCGAGTGGATGGACCGGGACGTCTTCCACGCGGCGGGGCTGGTCGACGAGGGCGGGACCGTCCGGCGCGACGCCCGCCTCGTGTCCCTGGTCGAGCAGTACCGGATGCGTCCGGCGATCTGCGCCCTCGTCAACACCGTCGCCTACCCCGACGCGCCGCTGACGACAGGCCGCGACGACACCAGCCGGCTCCCCGCGTCGCCGCTCATCGAAAGCCCCCTCGTCCTGGTCGACACGAGCGAGCAGCGCGAGTCGCTGTCGCCCGATCCCCGGTGGGGCTCGCGGACCAGCAATCCCGTGCACGAGGCGGTGATCCACGAACTGATCCGCGGGCTCCAGGCCGACACCGTGCTGCCCGCCTTCCGCAGCGCCGACGAGGGCGTCCCGACCGAGCGGCTGGCCGTGATCGCGCCCTACCGCGACCAGGTGGGCGCGCTCCAGAAGAGCATCTCCCAGCGCTTCGGCACCGCCTTCGACGGGCTGGTCGACACCGTCCACCGGTTCCAGGGCAGCCAGCGGCCCGTGGTCATCATCGACACCGTGGCGGGGGCCGGGGACAAGCCCGGGTTCTTCTACGAAGGGTCGGGCCTGTCCTCGCACACGTGCCGTCTGCTGAACGTCGCGCTCAGCCGGGCGCAGGACCACGTCATCGTGGTCGCCGACGTCGAGTTCCTCAGCCGGACGCTCCCCCCGGGCAGCGAGACCCGGCGGATGCTCGACTACCTCCTGGACCACGCCCAGCGGCTGCCGGTCGGCGACCTCGTCCCCGTCCGGATGGCGTCGGACCTGCGGGACCTCAGCGCGGACGAACTCGTGCGGCCCGCGTTCTTCCCCAAGGACGAGGTGCGGCGAGCGGTCGAATGGGACATCGAGCGCGCGGCGGTCTCCCTCGACATCTACTGCCCGTTCCTTGACGACCAGGCCGTCTCCTACTGGATCGGGCGGCTCCGGCCGCGGATCGCCGCCGGGGTCCGCGTCGTCGTGCACACCAGGGCGCACAAGCCGAACGAGAAGGGCGGCAGGCTCTCCGTGCGGCTGCGGGAGGCGGGCTGCGAGGTGAACGCCAGGCCCCACATGCACGAGAAGGTGATGATCGTCGACGCGGAGGTGCTCTGGCACGGCTCCCTCAACCTGCTCGCCAACGGCGGTCCGACCGACCTGATGATGCGCGTCACCAGCCGGGCGGCCTGCGCCCGGGTCAAGCAGATCATGGTCCGCGCCCGCTCGGAGCGATCCGCGACCGCCGCTCCGGCGGCCTCCCCGACGCGCCGGGAGCAGCCGCGCCCCGCACCGCGGGAGGCCGCCGCGCCCGCCGGCGGCGCCGCACTCCCTGCGCGCCCGCAGGGAGTGCGGGCCAACAGGTTCGGGGGGCCGTGCGCCCGATGTTCGGCGGACGTCCCGGCGCAGGCCGGCGAGCTCCTCAGGGAAGGCGGCGCGTGGCTCGTCCGGTGCGCGCCCTGTTCCGCCGCGCACCGGCGCGGCACTCGGTGAAGGGCGTTCCGGCACGTAGCTGAGCTCCGGCATGGGGGCTGGCGTGCGGCGTTCTTCGCGGTGGACCTAATCTTTGTTCCGTGAGAGCATGAGCCGTCCCCGGTCCAGTCAGGTAGGAGAGTTTCCATGGGCAGTTTCACGGCGGATCCGTTCGATGTCGTGGTGGTCGGGGGCGGGAGCGGGGGGTACGCGACGGCGCTGCGGGCGGCGCAGCTCGGGCTCGAGGTCGCGCTCATCGAGAAGGGCGAACTCGGAGGGACGTGCCTGCACCAGGGGTGCATTCCGACCAAGGCGCTGCTGCACGTCGCGGAGGTCGCCGACCAGGCGCGGGAGGGCGCGGCGATCGGTGTCAGGGGGACGGTCGACGGGATCGACATGGCGGCGGTGCGGGGTTTCAGAGAGGCGACCGTGGGTCGGCTGCACAAGGGGCTGCAAGGGCTGGTCGGGGGCGCCCGGCGGATCACGCGGGTCGCGGGGGAAGGGCGGCTCGTCGACGGGCGGACGGTCGAGGTCGGCGGGGTCCGGTACACGGGGGCGAACCTCGTGCTGGCGACGGGGTCGGTCGCGCGGACCCTGCCCGGGGTGGAGATCGGGGGGCGGGTCCTGACGAGCGCGGAGGCCCTGGAGCTGGACGAGGTGCCCGGCCGCGTCGTCATCATCGGCGGAAGCGTCATCGGGGTGGAGTTCGCGAGCCTGTGGCGCTCGTTCGGGGCCGAGGTGACGGTGGTCGAGGCGGCCGCGAGGCTGGTGCCCGCGGAGGATCCGGCGATCTCGCAGCAGCTCGGCCGGGCGTTCCGGCGGCGCAGGATCGCGGTCCGGACCGGGGTCTCGGTCACCGCGGTCGAGCAGCGCGAGGACGGGGCGGCCGTGGTCCTGGGCAACGGCGAGAAGCTGGAGGCCGACCACGTCCTCGTGGCCGTCGGACGCGCCCCCTTCACCGACGGACTCGGGCTCGCGGAAGCGGGAATCGACACCGACCAGGGCTGGGTGAGGACCGACCGGTCGCTCGCCACGGGCGTCCCGGGCGTCTACGCGGTCGGCGACCTCGTCCGCGGACCCCAGCTCGCCCACCGCGGCTTCGCGCACGGCATCTTCGTGGCCGAGCGGATCGCGGGACTCGATCCCGAGCCCGTCGACGACCTGGGCGTCCCCCGCGTCACCTACGGCGATCCCGAGATCGTCAGCGTCGGGCTCACCGAACCGCAGGCCGTCGAGGAGTTCGGCGCGGCGGAGACCGCCGAGTACGACCTCGGCGGGAACGGGCGCAGCCAGATCCTGCGCGCCGCCGGAATGGTGAAGCTCGTCCGGCGGCCCGGCGGCGCGATCGTCGGCGTGCACATGATCGGCGCCCGGCTCGGCGAGCAGTCCGGCGAGGCCGCGCTGATCGTCAAGGCGGGACTGACCCCGGAGTACCTGAGCGGGCTCCTCCACGCCCATCCCACCCAGAACGAGGCGCTCGGCGAGGCGGCGCTCGCCCTCGCGGGCAAGCCGTTGCACGGCCACGCCTGACCCCCCGACGAGAAAGACAGGAAGCCATGACCACGACCGCCCCCTTCACCCCCTCCCCGCTGCGCGGGACGACGACCCGGCTGTCCCGGTTGCGCAAGATCATCGCGACCCGGATGATGGCGTCTCTTCAGACGTCGGCCCAGCTCACCACCGTGGTCGAGGTCGATGTCACGGGCATCGCCGAACTCCGTGCCGCCCACAAGGACGCGTTCCTCGCCAGGGAGGGCGTGAAGCTGTCCTTCCTCCCCTTCTTCGCCAAGGCCGTCGTGGAGGGCCTGCGCGTCCATCCGGTGATCAACGCGGCGCTCGACATCGAGGCGGGCAAGGTGACCTACCCCGACGGGGAGCACCTGGGCATCGCCGTGGACACCGACAAGGGCCTCTTCGTGCCCGTCCTCCGGGACGCGGGTGCGCGGTCCATCGCGGAACTGGCCCGCGGCATCGACGACGTCGCCGCCCGCACCCGCGCAGGCACGATCTCCGCCGACGAGCTGTCCGGCGGCACCTTCACCATCACCAACACCGGCAGCCGGGGCGCCCTGTTCGACACCCCCATCATCAACCAGCCGCAGTCGGCGATCCTCGGCACCGGCGCGGTCGTGCGCCGCCCCGCCGGCGTCCGGGACGCCGACGGCGCCGAGTCCATCGCGCTGCGCTCGATGGTCTACCTCGCGCTCACCTACGACCACCGGATCATCGACGGCGCCGACGCGGCCCGCTTCCTCACCTGGGTCAAGGAACGCCTCGAAGAGGCCGACTTCACCGCCGACCTCACGGCCTGACGACAGCGGAAAGCCGGGGGAGGAAGTCCTCCCCCGGCTCTGCGCGTGCGGTTCCGCTAGGAGCCCGAGGCCATCGCGTGCCGGGCCGAGATGTACCCGTACACCATCGAGTACGCGATGCTCGCGCCCGCGCCCAGATAGTGCCGCCCGGTCACCGTCGCGGTGCCGTTGCCGGTCGCGTACAGGCCCGGGATGGGCGCGCCGTCCTCGCGCAGGACCCGCCCGTGCTCGTCGCCGACCAGGCCGCCGCAGGTGCCGACGTCCGCGGGGAACAGCTCGAACGCGTAGTACGGCCCCTCGGTGAGCGGCCCGACGGACGGGTTGATCCGGTATCCGGGGTCGCCGAGGCAGTCGTTGTAGGCCGACCTGCCCCGCCCGTAGTCCGGGTCCTCGCCCTTCTCCGCGTAGGAGTTCCAGCGCTTGACCTGCGCCGTCAGCCCCGCCGCGTCGATGCCGCAGATCCCGGCCAGGTCCTCCAGCGTGTCCGCCTTCTTGACCAGGCCCTTCGCCAGCCACTCGGCGGGGATCTTCCCGACGTTCAGGGAGCGCCGGTGCGCGTACCGCCTCCGGTAGCCCTCGTCGAAGACCACCCACGCCGGGACCGCCCGCGCGGTCTTGTCGCGCGCGAACATCGCCTTGCCGACCTCGACGTAGGAGTTGCTCTCGTTGACGAACCGGCTCCCCGACGCGTCCACGATGATGGCTCCGGGGCGGTTCCGCGCCGCGTTCAGCGTGTTCACGCCGAGGAGCGGCGACGGTCCGGGCAGCCACCAGGCCTCGTCCAGCAGGTCGGTCGCGGCGCCCAGCCTCAGCGCCGCCTCGATGGCGTCGCCGGTGTCGCCCGGGTTGGCGAACGACCACTCCCCCGTGACCTTCTGGTCGCCGCTGTACCGCTCGCGCAGCGCCTTGTTGTGCGCGAACCCGCCCGCGGCCACCACGACGCCGCGCCGGGCCTCGATCAGCAGCCGCGCGCCGTCCTTGACGACCTCGACCCCGGTGACCCGGCCGTCCTCCACGACGAACTCGGTGAACGCCGCACCCGTCCACAGCTCGACGTCGCGGTCCGCGGCGGCCTTGACCATCTGGGCGACCAGGGCGGTGCCGTTGGTGAGGAGCCTGCGCCCGGTGACCTTCGCGATCGTGGTGCGGGCCTGCACCCGCGCCGCGATGAGGAACGAGCGCAGTGACCGGTTGAAGTACTGCACGTCGCGCAGCTCGTTCGTCTTCACGACGAGCCCGATCCCGGCGGCCATGCCCGGCTGCACCTTGGCCAGCCACGGGCCGAGCTGCTTGCCGTCATAGGGCGGCGGCTCCATCGACCGGCCCTCGGCGCTGCCGCCGGGCTGGTCGGAGTAGTAGTCGCTGTAGCCGGGGCAGCGCACGAGCCGCACACCGAGCCCCGTCAGGAACCGGGTCATGGCCGCGCCCTCGGTGATGAAGGCCCTGCGCCGCTCGACGGTCGAGGCGGGGCCGACGTCGCCGACGGTCGCCTCGAAGTACTGCATGCCCGCTTCGTCGGAGTCCGGCACCCCCTCGTCCTGCATGAGGGGGTTGTTCGGAATCCAGACGACACCGCCGGACATCGCGGTGGACCCGCCGAGGAGATCGCGTTTCTCCAGGACGAGTGCGGTGCCCCCGGCGTCGCGCGCGGCGAGCGCCGCCACCAGGCCGCCGCCGCCGCTGCCGACGGAGACGACGTCGTACGAGTGATCCCAGTGCGTGCTCATGTCTCGATGTAGCCGATCTCGGTTCCCACCGGGTAGGTCTCCTCCGGCTCGGCCGTACCGTGCCGGAGCACGCCGGAGGCGGCGGCCTCGACGTCGACGTCCGTCTTGTCCGTCGCGACCGAGTAGATGTTGTCGCCCTCCTGCACGGTCGCTCCGTCGGGCACCAGCCACTCGACGAACACGGCTTCCTCGACGCTCATCGCGACCTTCGGAATGGCCACCGACACTCGTTCAGACACGTACCGCTCCCATGGTCTTGCGGGCCGCGGCGACGATGTCCCCGGTGCTGAGCGTCACGGCGGCCTCGGACGCGCGGGAGGGGATGGGGGTGAACTTGGCGCCGACCCGCTGGACGGGCTCGGCGAGTTCGTGGAAGAGCTTCGCGGAGATCTGGGCGGCCACCTCGGCGCCCGGCCCCGCCACCGTGGTCGCGGAGTGCGCGACGACGGCTCGGCGGGTCTTCGCGACGGAGGCCAGCACGGTCTCCATGTCGAGCGGCAGCAGGGTCCGGAGGTCCACGACCTCGGCCTCGATGCCGTCCGCGGCGAGGATCTTCGCGGCTTCCAGGGACTGGCTCATCGCCAGTCCGTAGCTGATGATCGTGACGTCCCGGCCGGCCCGCTTCACGTCGGCCTTGCCGATCGGGATCCGGATCCCGTCGCCCTCCGGGACCGGGCCCTTGAGCGCGTACAGGCGCGAGGCCTCCATGAACAGGACGGGGTCCGGGTCGAAGATCGACGACAGGAGCAGGCCCTTGGCGTCGGCCGGGGTGCTCGGGTAGACGACCTTGATCCCCGGCACGTGCATGAACCACGCCTCCAGGGACTGGGAGTGTGTGCCGCCCGAGCCCGTCCCGGCGAAGACCGAGGTCCGCACGGTGATCGGGCAGGTGGTCCGGCCGCCGGACATGTACCGCAGCTTCGCCGCGTGGTTCACGATCTGGTCCATCGCGATGCCGATGAAGTCCATGATCATGATCTCGGCGACCGGGAGGTAGCCCTCCATGCTCGCGCCGACCGCCGCGCCGAGGATCGCGGCCTCGGAGATCGGCGTGTTCATGACGCGGTCCGTGCCGTAGGCGGTGGCGAGGCCGCGGGTGACCGCGTTGACGCCGGCGGCGGGGTCGGCGAGGTCCTCGCCGAGGAGGAACACCCGCGGGTCGGTGCGCAGGGCCTCGTCGAGAGCCTGGTTGATGGCCTCGCGGATGCTCAGTTTCTGCTCAGTCATGGGTGACCACCAATCCGTCGGCGTAGACGTCGAGCTGGATCTCGGCGAGGTCGGGCGCGGGCGCGGCGAGGACCGTCCGCACGGCCTCCTCGACGGCCTGCTCGGCCGCCGCCTTGATCGCGTCGAGTTCTGCCCGGGTGAAGCCGGAGTCGAGCAGCGTGACAGGGAAGGTGACCATCGGGTCGTACTCGCGCATCTCCGCCAGCTGCTCGGCCGGGATGTACTTGGCCGAGTCGCCCGCGTAGTGGCCCTCGAACCTGAAGGTGACCGCCTCGACCAGGGTCGGCCCGCCGCCCGCGCGCGCACGGTCGACCGCCTCCTTGATGACCCGGTAGGTCGCCACGGGGTCGTTGCCGTCCACCGTCACGCCGACCATGCCGACGCCGATCGCCCGGTCGGCGACGTGCTGGATCGCCATCGTCTCCTCGACCGGGGTCATCTCCGCGTAGAGGTTGTTCTGGCAGAGGAAGACCACGGGGAGCTTCCAGGTGGCGGCGAGGTTCACCCCCTCGTGGAACGATCCGGTGTTGGTGGCGCCGTCGCCGAAGGTCACCACGGTGACCCGGTCGCCGCCCTGCTTCTGCGCGGCGAGCGCCAGCCCGACGGCCACCGGCACGCCGGAGCCGACGATCCCGGTCGTCATCATGACGCCGTGGGCGGGGTCGGAGATGTGCATCGTGCCGCCCTTGCCCTTGGAGGCGCCGACGGACGTGCCCAGCACCTCGCCGATGATCTCGGTCAGCGGCACGCCCTTGGCGACGTGGTCGTGCAGGCCGCGGTAGGTGGTGACGAGGCGGTCGTCGGGGCGCAGGGCGAGGCCCAGCGCGGCGGGGATCGCCTCCTGGCCGCGCGAGGGCCAGGTCACGGTGGCGAACTCACCGCGCTTGATGCCGTTGAGCAGCCGCGTGTCGAGCGCCGCCGCCGTGCACATCGTCTCGTAGAGCGTCGTGAGCTGGTCCCTGCCCAGCCCGACCGCTCCGGTATCGGTCACTGTCATGTCATGTTCTTCCTGGTTCGGCCCGGGCTTCGGCGCCCGGGCTGGGGGGAGGCGGTCCGGCGGGGTCCGCGGTGTCTTCGCCGGTGCGGTCGGCGGGGCGGAATCCCTGCTTCTCCAGGACGAGTCCGTCCCCGACGCAGCGCAGCCTGCACCCCAGCCGAATCAAATGATTGCTCCGTAGCTGGGGGCTCATCTTCAGGCTGACGGCGTCGAGCTCGTCCTGCTCGGCCGGGAGCGCGCACAGTTCGCCGTCGAGGATCCGGGTGAAGCAGGACATGCAGTCGGCCTGCCCCCAGCACTGGGTGGGCCAGCCGTGGCCCTGACGCCAAGCCGCCTCGGCCACCGCCTCGCCGTCGAAGACCTCGAACTCGGTGCCCGAGGGCTGGATCCTGACCCACGGCATCGCGCGCCTCCTTCCGTCGTCCGGTGCCGCTCAGGAGCCGGCCGCGAGCCTGCGGTCGAGTTCCTGGTGCATGTTGGCGATGGTGGCCTCCCATTTCTCCGACAGCCGGATCTCCTTCAGCGACCGGTTCTTGATGCCGCGCTGCATCCGCTCGAGGTTGGCGAAGTCCTGGCGCGGGATCAGGCCCCAGTTGTCGGTGTCGTCCTTGTCGAAGCGGCCCGACAGCTCGAGCCGGCC
The DNA here is from genome assembly GCF_003751225.1 of Actinocorallia herbida. NCBI lineage: Bacteria > Bacillati > Actinomycetota > Actinomycetes > Streptosporangiales > Thermomonosporaceae > Actinocorallia > Actinocorallia herbida. The sequence continues at coordinate 3,366,205 of NZ_RJKE01000001.1, read as the reverse complement.
GCGGTCCTCGCCCTCGGGGTAGGTGGTCAGCGACCACACCTCGAACCTGCACCAGTCGGGGTCGTCGTTGTACGGACGGACCCGGTAGGCGAGGCTGTTGGCGTACATCGGCAGCATCAGGTAGTTGGGGAACAGGTGGATGTCCCCACCCCACATCTTGAGCACCTCGGGCGTGCGGTCGGGCGCCGGGATCCCGGCCCCTTCCCAGAAGTCGTACAGCGCGTCGAAGGCCTTGGCGATGTACGCCGGGTCGCTGGTGTCCATGCCGCCCGCGACGCTCTCGAAGACCGTGATGTCGCGTTCCAGCGTCATCGCGTCCTGGCCGGACCAGTTGAGCCTGGCCGCCTGGAGGAAGTCCGGCTTGCCGCCGTAGCCCTCCTTGGCGTCGCCGCTCTGGAACCTGCCGTGGCCGTTGACGAACGGCGTGTAGACCGTGTTCTGCAGGTTGGTCTCGCTGTCGGCGCCGTCCTTGTAGGTGTAGAGCTGCGGGTGCGTCTGCTTGACGTGCCAGCCCTCGAAGAACGCCTCCTGAGCGAGCTTCCAGTTGCAGTTGAGGATGGTCTCCTTCCACCACTTGGCGCGCATCCGCTGGACGCCGTTGCGCTGCAGGATGTTCGCGGCGGGGAAGAGCGCTTCGAGCAGCGGCGGGGCGTCGAGGTCGAGGTTGACCCAGACGTGGCCGCCCCAGGTGTCGCACCGGGCCTCACGCAGCGCGATGTCCTCCGGGCGGACGGTCTCCGCGTCGAAGCCCTCCCGGCCGAACACGTGGGAGATCGAGCCGTCGATCTTCCAGCGCCAGCCGTGGAACGGGCACACGATCTGGCCGCCGGGGAAGCGGCCGCAGCCGCTGCCCAGCTCGGTCGCCCGGTGCCGGCAGGCGTTGTGCAGCGCCTTCACCGAGCCGTCCTGCTGGCGGACGATCAGCAGCGACTGGCCGACGATCTCGTACTCGACGAAGTCGCCGGGGTGCGGGATCTCCTCCTCGCGGGCGGCCATCTGCCAGACGTGAGGCCAGAGCTTCTCCTTCTCCAGCTCGAAGAACTCACGCGAGTGGTAGCGGTCGGCGGGGACCCGCAGCCAGCCGTTCATGGGGAAGGGGATCTTCGCGTTGACTTCGGGGCCGTTCGGACCCGGTGCCAGAGCCGACTCGATGTCCCGCGCGTGCCGCGGATCGGTCACCGTCATGTGCCGGCACTCCTCTCGTTCGGGGTGGATGACCAGGTGAGGGGGTCTATCCCGATGAGACCAAATATTTGCTCTCATTCGGGTGATCTCAACGTAGACCCAGATCACACCTGGGGACAAGGGTGCTTATGGCGCGACCGTTATTCGGCGGAAGATCCCGGCCGGGAGGTGCGCGCGACCGCCGCCTCCCCGCCCGCGAGCAGCGGGACGCGGTCGTCCAGGTCGATGATCGCGTGGGCGGGGCAGTCGAGGAGCGCCCGCCGGGCGGCCGCCTCGTCCTCGGGGGCGATGTCGTTGCCGCCCCTGAGCGTCGGGTAGCCCCAGTCGTCCATGTCGAAGAGGTCGGGGGCGTGCACGGCGCAGGCGCCGAACCCGTCGCAGACCGTCCTGTCCAGCTTGATCCTCATGTCTCCCCCTCCTTGTGCGCGACCACCGCGTAGGGGGCGTCGCCGAGCGCGGCGGCGGCCTCCGGGCAGGTGCCGCATGCTCCGTCGAGATGGCCGTCGACCTGCTTCGGGAACTCCCTGAGCAGGGACGCGGCGACGTTGGTGGCGCCGTCGAGGGTGCCGCAGGCGCCCCGGCCGCGCAGGTCGGTCGCCCAGTGGCGCAGCCGCTCGAGGTCGGCCGCCACGGCCCGGTGGTCCCGCAGCGCGTCGAGCACGGCGGCCATCGCCGAGGTGCCGTTGAAGCACGAGCCGCACTGGCCCGCGTTCTCCCGCGCGAAGTAGTCCATGACGGCCGCCGCGACGGCCACCGGGCAGCCCCGGTCGCCGATGACCGCGATGCCGCCGCAGCCCAGGCCGCTGCCCGCCTCGGCGAACGCGCCGTAGGCGAGCGGCAGGTCGAGGACGCGCTCGTTCATGACGCCGGCGAAGTAGCCGCCGACCAGCGCTCCCCGGACCCCTCCCGGGTCCTCCCCCAGCCAGCCGAGCACGTCGCGGAGCCCGGTGCCGAAGGGGATCTCGTAGAGTCCGTCGCGCGACGTTCCCGACAGGGTCATCAGGAACGTTCCGGGGGAATCGTCGGTCCCGAGCGCCCGGTAGGCGTCCGCGCCGAGCCGCTGGACGGCCGGGAGGTTCGCCAGGGTCTCGACATTGCTCACCAGGGTCGGCCGGCCGCCGACACCGGACTCGAACGGGCGCGGGGGCTTGTCCTGCGGCAGCGCGGGGCCGCCCTCGATGGACCGGACCGCGGCCGTCTCCTCCCCCGCGACGTAGGCGGGCTCGACGCGGTGGATCCGGATCGCGATCTCGTTCCACCCCTCGGCGGGGAAGGCGGCGAGGGCCTCGGCCAGGCTCTCCGCGCTCGCCGCGTCGGAGACGTAGAGGTAGACGTCCTGAGCCCCGACGAGCGCGGCCGCGAGGCGGACCCCGTCGAGGACGAGGTGGGGGCGGTGCCGCATCAGCCAGCGGTCCTTGACGGAGGCGGGTTCGCCCTCCTCCCCGTTGGCGACCAGCACGGGGGCCGCGACGCCCGCGCGCACGGCGCGGACCTTCCTGGCGAACGGGAAGGCCGCGCCGCCGCGGCCGCGCAGCCCCGCCCGTTCGACCGCCCCGAGCAGCGCCTCGGGGTCGCGCAGCGGCGCGTAGCCGCCGCGCGCGAGATACGCCTGGACGTCCTCGCGCCCGGCGGTCCCGAGCAGCCGGGGTTCGGCTCCCGGGTAGACCGCCGTCGCGATGCCGAGAGTCATGTCAGCTGTCGTCGTCATGCCGTCACGATGACCTTGTCGTCTTCCACCCGCACGGGGTAGGTGCGGATGCTCCATTCCGGTTTGACCGCGGTCGTCCCGGTCGCGAGCTCGAAACCCCACTGGTGCCAGGGGCAGTAGATGAACTCGCCCTCGCGGATCTCCTTCGCCCCGCCCGGACGGTCGGGGTCCGCGACGGTCTGGCCCTTGGTCCGGCCGACGCACAGCGGGCCGCCCTCGTGCGGGCAGTAGTTCGCGATCGCGTAGAACCTGCCGTTGACGTTGTAGACGCCCACGCCGTACCTGCCGATCGGGAAGACCCTGTGGTCCCCCGGCTCGATCTCGTCGACGGTGGCGACGATGTGCTCCCGGCCCCGGGCCAGCCGGGGCCGTGTTCCGTCGGTCATCAGTACGCCCTGACCTGCCCGGCGAGCGCGGGGAGACGGCTCGGCAGCCTGAACAGGTCGACGGCGTTCTGGTACATCACCGCGTCGCGCATCGGCTCGGGCAGGTGCTTGGCCAGCCAGCGCGGCTCGTCGAACGTCCAGTGCGGGTAGTCGGACGAGAACAGCATGATCTTGTCCGCCTCCATCCACTCCAGCGCGTTGGTGAGCTCCAGTTTGTCCTCGGGGTAGTCGAGGGGCTGGGTGGTGAACCAGATGTTGTCCTTGACGTACTGCGACGGCTTCTTGGACAGGCCGAGCTCGTTGCCGCGGGCCGCGTGGATCGCGTCCATCCGCCACATCAGCGGCAGGATCCAGGAGAAGGCGTGCTCGATGAAGACGATCTGGAGGGTCGGGAACCGCTCGAAGACGCCGTCGAAGACCAGGCTCATGATCTGGTTCGCGGCGAGCATCGAGTACGTGACCATGAAGTCGTGGTTGTAGGACATGAAGCCGACCGGGCTCATCGGCAGCAGGTTGTGCTTGCCGCGGCCGAGGTGGCAGGCGACGGGGATGCCGTGCTTGACCGCGGCGGCCCACACCGGGTCGTACTTCGGGTGACCCCAGGCCGGGCGCGGCTCGGCGTGGATCAGGACCTGCTTGTACTTCTCGTGCCCGGCCCACTTCTCGATCTCGCGGGCGGCGACGTCGGGCTCGGAGATGTTGGCGCAGATCGAGCCGAAGTAGCGGCCGTGCCAGTTGTTCTCGGGGTCGAGCCAGCACGCCTCCTGCCACAGGTTGGTCGCCGCGGCCATCGCGGAGACCTCCTCGTCGGTGTCGCCGATGCCGCCCGAGGTCGGGCCCAGCATGACGACGTCGGAGCCGGAGTCCAGCACGAGCTGGCGGAACGCCATGTGCGGGTCGGTGCAGGCGAACTCGCCGTCGCTGGGGAAGGAGTCGACGCGCATCGCCTTGGCGAAGTTGAAGTCGGGGGCGTCGTAGAAGATGCCGTTGTTGGCGCCCTCGGCCCGGAGCCGCTGCTCCTTGACGAACTTGGGGTCGAGGAACTGGTGCATCACGCCGCGGCGCGGGTACGGGTGGACGTCGCAGTCGACGACCCGCACGGGCGACATCTCACTGCTGCTCAGTTGGCGGATGTCCATCTGCGTCATGGTCTGCCCTCTCTTGTTGTGTTCTCGTGGGGGAACGCGGTCAGGCGGTCGCGGGAACGGGGAGCCGGTAGAGGTCGGCGGCGTTGCGCCACAGGACCTTCTCGCGCTGCTCGGCGGTCCAGCCGGACGGCAGGGACTCGACCGTCGCGAGCTGCCAGTCCGGATAGCTGGAGCCGAACATGAGCATGTCCTCCTTGCCGGTCATGCGGAGCCACTCCGCGGCGAAGGGGACGTCGCCGGGGGTGTCGAGCAGCCCGTTGACGAAGTGGACGCGCCCCGGCAGGTAGTCGCTGGGCATCTTGGGCGCCCAGGGCGTCTGCTCCAGGTGCGGCCGGCCGAAGGTGTCCATCCGCCAGATCATCGGCGTGAGCATGTCGGCCGAACCGTCGGCGAAGACGACCTTGAGGTCGGGGAACTCCTCGAACACGCCCTCGGCGATCATGTTCATCAGGTGGTAGACGAACGTCAGCGGCTGGAATCCGACGAGCTGCTGGTACGTGCGGGCCGGTCCCGAGGGCGTCGGCGGGTGGGTGATGCCCTGGCCCATCTCCCAGTGGATCGCGACCGGCAGGCCCGCGTCGCACGCGGCGCGCCACAGCGGCTTGTAGTGCGGGCGGCCGTACGGGGCCTGCGTCTGCATCGGCAGGCCGATCTGGACGACCCGGGGGTGCTCCTTCCAGCGCTGGATCTCCTTGACCGCGGAGTCCAGGTCGTTCGGGTTGACGCGGATCGTCCCGAAGTACCGGCCGCCATAGGTGTCGGAGTCCAGCCAGCGCTCGACCAGCATCCGATTCGCGGCCTCGAGGATCGCCGACTCCAGGTGCCAGTCCGGCAGCATGCCGACCGTCATCGGGTGCAGGATCGCGTAGTCGAAGCCGCGCTCGTCGAAGACGGCCCGCCCGGTCTGGTCGGGATCGGAGCCGGGGTGGGCGCCGTCCTCGGGCTTGGTGCCGGGCGCGTAGCGGTTGCCGAGCGGCGCGGTGAACGTGACGTCCGGGGTCGGGAAGCCCCGGCTGGCCCACGGCTCGCCGAGGTACTCGCGGAGGTCGGCGTCCGATCTGAAGAACGGGTGGACGCTGGCGTCGACCTTCGGGTGGCCCGCCGCAGTGGTCATGGCTGCCTCATTCATCTCGGTCATCTTCCTCAGTGGACCAAATTATTGCTCCGCCAGTATGGCTCAAGCGGGTCGCCACGGGAAGACCCCCGGACGGCCCGACACCGGTCACGGCGCGGCCCCCTCGGCGGGCTCCACGGGCTCGTCGATGAAGTCCAGGAAGGTCGGCACGGCCTTCAACCAGGGGTCGAAGATGCCGCCCTTGCCCGCGTCGCGCGCCTCCTGCGCGCGCTCCCAGGCGTCCTCCGGCCACGGCGGCTCGATCAGCCGCGAGCCCCGGATCAGCGCGTGCACCTCGAAGGACGTGCGCTTGGGGTGGTCGATGTCGGCCTCGCCGCCGCGCACGATGAGGGTCGGCACGTCGATGCCGCGGATCTCGTGGTCGGCCACGCCGGGGATCGCCTCGGTCGCCTTGGGGACGTACGCCTCGAACCACCGCCACATGACCCGCTCGAACTCCGCCGCGCCGAGGTCCCGCAGGCGTTGGAGGTTGCGCGGGTTGGCCCGCACGAGGTCGGACCAGCTGCCGGCCTTGCCCTTGAGGGCGAGGATGCCGTCGATGCCGCCGCGCCGGATCGTCCTGATCTCGTCGAGCACGTAGACGCTGGCGAGGCTCATCGAGCTGAACGCGCCGCCCACGATCGACCAGACCAGGAGCTTGCGGACCAGCTCCGGGTACTCGATCGCGAAGACGATCGAGTCACGGGCGCCGCCGGAGCCGCCGAGCACGACCACGGGCCCGAGGCCGAGCCGCGTGACGATGCCCGCCAGGGTCTCGGCCCGCATGTGCGACTCGGACCTGCCGTACAGCTGGACGTCGGACGCGCCGGTGTTCGGCCGGTCCCAGATCAGGACGCGTTTGCCGCGGTCGGCCAGCGCCTCGGCGAACGGGCGCACCCCGGGGTAGTCCTTGCTGAACCTGCCGCCGGGGGTGACGGTGAGGACCTCTCCGTCCTCGGGCCCGATCAGGTCGTAGACGACGATGCCGCCGTTGACCTCTATCTCTGCCATTCCTTCTCCTTGTCGTCGGGTACCGGGAAGTCGTCGGGTGTCAGGAAGCGAAGACCGGATCCTCGGACGGGCCCGCGGCGCGCGTCTCGATCAGCATGATCGCCGCGTGGAGCGAGGTGGCCGCCTCCGGGTCGTCGAGGTCCAGTTGGAGCAGGCGCTGGATCCGGGCCAGGCGCTCGTACAGCGTCGGGCGCGAGATGCCGAGTTCCTGGGCCGCGAGGGACTTGTTGCCGCGGAGGCCGAGGTAGGCGGCGAGCGTGCGGACGAGGCCGCCACCGTCCCGGGCGTCGCGGAGGAGCAGCGGGCCCAGGGTGCGTTCGGCGAACGCCTGGAGCCGCGGGTCGTCGCGCAGGGTGTAGAGCAGCCCTCGGAGCCGGATGTCCTGGATGCGGTGGCAGGAACGCGGCTTGCTGTGCGGCCCGCCCGCCCTGGCGGCGAGCACGACGTCGGCGGCCTCGCCGAACGCGGGACGCACACCGGGGAAGTCGGTCACCGCGCCCCCTGCCGCGATCGTCACCGGGGGCAGGCCGAGGTCGGCGCACCTCGCGTGGAGGCCGCGCGCGAACGCGTCGACGTGCTCGTCGGACTGATCGTCGCGGAGCAGCAGGAGGACGCCCCAGCGGTCCGCGACGAACGGGCCGTGCAGGGCGTGGAGGCGGGTGTCGGCCAGCGCGCCGCGCACCGGCTCGGTCAGGTCCGCGCCGGCGCCGAGCACCACGAGCGGGAGGTAGGTGCGGTCGCGGGTGGGGTGCCCGAGCGCCTCGGCGCGGGCGTGCACCGCCTCCGGCGAGCCGTGCCGCGCGGCGATGATGTCGGCGAGCACCGACCGGCGCGCGTTGGCGACGAGTTCGTCCTCGCCCTCGATCAGCAGCCGGATCGCCAGGGCGGCGGCGGCGCGCTCCAGGACCATGAGCTGTGCGGGACCGGGCGGGTGCGCGGTGAACAGGGTGAGCCTGCCCCAGCCGCGCCCGCGCGCCTGGACCGGAGCCGTGGCCGAGCAGCTCTCGGCGTCCGCCTCCGCGCCCACGGCGGGCGCGAGGGTGCGGGTGCGGCGGCGCCACCGGCCGAGCAGCAGTTCCGCGGAGCCGTCGCGGGCGTCCAGCGCGAGGAGGCGGTGCAGGCGGTCGGTGAACACGACCTGCCCCCCGGCCAGCTCCGCCGCCGCGCGCACCAGCTCCTCGGCGGGGGCCTCGGCGAGGGTCAGCGCGGTGAAGCGCTCGTGCGCGGCGGCGGTCCGCTGGAGCAGCTCGCGCTGGCCGTCGATGAGCGCGGAGTGGACCGCCTCGGTCAGCCTGACGAACGGGACCTCGCGCCGTAGCGCGACGAGCGGCAGGCCCCTGCGCTCGCAGGCGCGGACCATCACCGGCGGCACCTCCGCGTAGCGGCGGCCCAGCTCGATCACCAGCCCGGCGACGCGCTGGGCGACGAGCCCGTCGATGTAGGCCCTGATCTCGGCGCGCTCCTGGGGCAGCGCGATGCCCGTGGTGAGGATCAGCTCGCCGCCCTGGAGCAGGCCCTCGGTGTCGGCGAGTTCGAGCACGTGCACCCACCGGATGCTCCGGCCGAGCCCGTCGGCGCCCGCGAGGACCGCGGGCAGTCCCTCGCCCGTCAGGGGCAGCGCGAGGAAGTCGGCGATGGTGAGGGATCCGAGGCCGTCTGCCGGTCTCGTCCCCGTCCCCGACCGTCGCGGACCGCCGCCGCCGACGTCGGCGAGAACCGCCGCACCCTCGCGCACTTGGCGCTCCCTTCCACGTTCATCGAGCTCCGGATCTTCCGAGTATGGCCCCGGGACCTGGCACTCCGATAGAGGGCGGACCAAATAGTTGATCCGATCGGACGTTTGGTCGCGACCGACCGGATCGGGTGTCACCACGCGTCGCCGAGGGGGCATACTTGGTTCCGTGACTACGTCGTCTCGCTTGGTCGACGCCGCCGCATCCCCGGTCTCGCGCCAGCGGACCGACGAGATCCGCAGGGTGGCCGCGCGCCTTTTCGCCGTCTCCGGGTACTCGGCGACCACCATGACCGACATCGCCAACGCGGTGGGGATCCTGCCCGGCAGCCTCTACCACCATTTCGCGGCGAAAGAGGAGATCGCGGTCGAGATCCTCACGGAGCTGGACCAGGAGCTGAGCGCGCTGGCGGCGAAGACGTCGCGGCGGCTGACCTCGATCGACGGCGGGCCGGAGGAACGGCTCAGGTACGTCGCCCGCGAGGTGACGGAGCTGTCCATCCGCAGCCGCGCCGCCCTGCGCCTCTACTCCTACGAGGCGCCGAGCGTGGCGACCGAGCGCTTCCGCACCGCGCTCAAGCTCCAGGCGCCCGCGCTGGAGAAGGTGTGGAAGCGGGCCACCGAGGGCCTGGTCCCCGCGTCGGAGGCGCGCGCCCGCGATCTCGGGCTGCTGCGCTTCGCCCTGCACCACCTCACGCTCAACGCGGCGCTGAACGTGCCGTCCCAGGCCGACGCCGTGCACATCGCGCGGCAGACCTGCGACCTCCTGCTCGAAGGGCTGGTCACCGACTGCCCCGACGACCGGACCCTGGACGACTCCGCGGCGATGCATGCGGCCCGCGCGGCGATGGCCGAGTGGCCGGCCCTGCACGAGCCCACCGGGTCGGGCACCCGGGAGGACATCATCGCCGCGGCCCGCGCCGAGTTCGCCCGACGCGGCTACAGCGCCACCACCATCCGCGACGTGGCCGAGGCCGCGGAGGTGCGGATGGGCACGCTCTACCGCAGGGTGGACTCCAAGGAGGAGCTCCTCAAGGAGGTGCTCGGCGGCTACACCTCGAGCATGGACCTGGCGCTGCGCAGCGTCCTGACGACCGGTACCTCGGTCGCCGCCTCGGTCGACGCGTTCGCGCTGGTCTTCGTGCACGGAAAGCGCCGCTTCCGCCAGGAGTCGGACATCGTGAAGTTCAGCTCCCGCGGCCTCCGCGCCCCCAGCGCCCCCTTCCAGGAGTACTTCGAGCAGACCCAGAATCGCTTCCGCCTCCTGGAGCGGCTGCTCACCCAGGGCATCGCGGACCGGTCGGTCCGCCCCATCAGCGACCCGGGCCAGCTGGGCCCGCACGTCCGCGCCGTCGTCTGGCTCCCCTACCAGGACTTCGGCCGCACCAGCGCCCCCCGGACCCATGCCTTCCTCCGCGGCTCCCTCCTCCGCGGCTTCCTCACCCCCCGCCGCTGAGAGCGCCGCCCGGAAGAGGCCGCCCGGAGCCGAATGCGGCGGACACGGCGTCCGAGCGCGTCCATCCCGATCCGGCCGTCTTGAGCCGGAACGTTCCGGCGAGGTCGGGGGTTCGGGGGCGGGGTCAGGCGAAGCGGATGCGGACTTCGCAGTTGAGGGCGGCCTCCAGGGCGGTGTGGAGGCGGCTTTCGGGGACCCGGCGGCTTTCGGCGCGGGCGATGGTGACCGTCACCAGCTCGTCGTCGTCGGTGTAGCTGCGGGTGACGTCGGCGACGACGCCGAAGCGGTTCAGCACGCCGAGGGCGTCGTCGTCGGTGCCGCGGCTGATGTACGTGGTGACGCCGAGTTCGGCGGGGAGGCCGAAGGCGGACACGCACAGGTCCGCGTAGTCCTGGGCCGAGCGGCCCTGGTCGAGGTCTTCCGCGATGAACTCGATCTCGCGGCGGCGGTCGGCGAGGCGCGCGCCGGGGGCGGCGATGACCTCGAGGTCGAGGGCGGCGAGCCGCCCGATTCCCGCTTCGTACTCTGCTCGGGTCAGCGCGCCTTCGGCGTCGACGATCACCCGGATCACTGCGGTAGGCACTCCACGAACGTATCCCACTCCCGAATATGGAGCAAATAGTTGGTCACGGGCTAGGGTGTCGCCATGCTCATGGGAACACGGCCGCGCCCCGCCATCCTGCTCGGGCCCGCCTTCATCGCCGCGGTCGCGTACGTGGACCCCGGGAACGTCGCCACGAACGTCACCGCGGGCGCGAAGTACGGCTACACCCTCGTCTGGGTCGTCGTGCTCGCGAACGCGATGGCGGTCCTCGTCCAGTACCTCTCGGCCAAACTCGGCCTCGTCACCGGGCACTCCCTCGCGGGCGAACTGGGCCGCCGGCTCCCCCGGCCGGCCAGGATCCTCTACTGGCTCCAGGCCGAGGCCGTCGTCATCGCCACCGACCTCGCCGAGGTCGTCGGCGGCGCCATCGCGCTGTGGCTGCTCTTCGACCTTCCGCTCGTGCTCGGCGCGGTCCTGACGGCCGTGGTCTCCCTCGCCGTCCTGCGCGTCGGGGACAAACGCGGGCAGAGCGCGCTGGAGCGCGTGATCATGGGGTTCCTCGCGCTCATCGCGGTCGGGTTCGTCGCGGGGCTGTTCGTCGGGCCGCCCGATCCCGGAGAGCTCGCCCGCGGACTCGTCCCGACCTTCGCCGGGAACGAGAGCGTGCTGCTCGCGTCCGGCATCATCGGGGCCACCGTCATGCCGCACGTCATCTACCTCCATTCGAGCCTGACCGTCACCCGGCTGGACCGGCGCGGCGCGGGGCTCTCGATCCCGGCCCTCCTCGCGGCGACGCGGCTCGACGTGGTCGCGGCGCTGCTCGGCGCCGGAGTGCTCAACCTGTCACTGCTCGTCGTCGCGGCGGCGAACCTGCACGGTGCGCCGGGCACGGGCACGCTGCAGGGCGTCCACGAGGTGATCACCTCGGAGCTGGGCGCGGGCGTCGCGCTGCTGTTCGCGGTCTCGCTGCTGGGCTCCGGGCTCGCCTCGACGTCCGTCGGCAGCGCCGCCGGGGCCGAGGTGATGCGCGGGCTGCTGCACCGCCGCGTCCCGCTGCTCGCCCGGCGGATCGTGAGCGTGGTGCCCGCGGTCGTCGTGCTGGCGCTGGGCGCCGAGCCGAGCGCGACCCTCGTGCTCTCCCAGGTCGTGCTCTCGCTCGGCATCCCCTTCGCGCTCGTCCCGCTCGTCATGCTCACCAGCCGGCGGGACGTCATGGGGGAGCACGTCAACAAATGGGGCACGACGGTGGCCGCGAGCTGCGTCGCCGCGCTGGTGATCGCGCTGAACACGGTGCTGCTGTACCTCACCTTCCACGGCTGACGGCTTGACAACATGTTCCAGCGCCGTCCCTCCGGCTTGACACAGTGTCGGTTGTGCGCGGTGCCGGATCGCCCCAGCATGAGCCGCATGACCGAGCACATCACCGAGCACTGGCTGGACAACGCACCCTTCTCCGGCGGCTCGCCCCGGACCGCGGACGTCACCGACCCCGCCACCGGCGCCGTCTCCGGGAAGGTCAGGCTGGCGAGCGACGCCGACGCACGGGCCGTCATCGCCTCGGCGAAGCGCGCGGTGCCGGGCTGGGCCTCGACGTCCCTCGCCAAGCGCGCCAAGGTGCTCTTCCGCTTCCGCGACCTCCTCGACGAGCGCAAGGAGGAACTCGCCGCGATCATCACCGCCGAGCACGGCAAGGTCCTGGACGACGCGGTCGGCGAGGTCAGCCGCGGGCTCGAGGTCGTGGAGTTCGCGTGCGGGATCCCGCACCTGGTCAAGGGCGAGTTCTCCGAGCAGGTGTCGACGGGCGTCGACACCCACTCCAAGCGGCAGCCGCTCGGCGTCGTGGCCGTCATCAGCCCCTTCAACTTCCCCGCCATGGTGCCGATGTGGTTCTTCCCGATCGCGATCGCGACGGGCAACACCGTGGTGCTCAAGCCCAGCGAGAAGGATCCCGGCGCGTCGCTGTGGATCGCCCGGCTGTGGCAGGAGGCGGGGCTGCCCGACGGCGTCTTCAACGTGCTCCAGGGAGACAAGGAGGCGGTCGACGCGCTGCTCGACTCGCCCGACGTGCAGTCCGTGAGCTTCGTCGGCTCCACCCCGATCGCCCGGTACGTCAACGAGCGGGCTTCGGCCGCCGGGAAGCGCGTCCAGTCGCTCGGCGGCGCGAAGAACCACATGGTCGTGCTGCCGGACGCCGACCTCGGCCTCGTCGCCGACGCCGCCGTCAACGCGGCCTTCGGCTCGGCGGGCGAACGCTGCATGGCGGTCAGCGTGCTCGTCGCGGTGGGGCCGATCGCCGACGACGTCATAGCCGGGATCGTCGAGCGGGTCGGCACCCTGCGGGTGGGCGACGGCACCCTCGGCTGCGACATGGGCCCGCTCGTCACCCGCGAGCACCGCGACAAGGTCTCCGCGTACGTCGACGCGGGCGTGGCGGCCGGGGCGAAGCTGGTCATCGACGGCCGGGACCTGCGCGTCGCCGACCGGCCCGACGGCTTCTGGCTCGGCCCGACCCTCTTCGACCAGGTCACCACGGACATGACCGTCTACACCGACGAGATCTTCGGCCCGGTGCTCGGCGTCCTGCGCGTCGGCACCTACGAGGAGGCCATCTCCCTCGTCAACGCCAATCAGTACGGCAACGGCGCGGTGCTGTTCACCCGCGACGGCGGGGCGGCCCGGCGCTTCGAGTTCGAGGTGCACGCCGGGATGATCGGCATCAACGTGCCGGTTCCGGTCCCCACCGCCTACTACTCGTTCGGCGGCTGGAAGTCCTCCCTCTTCGGCGACACCCACGCGCACGGCATGGAGGGCGTCCGCTTCTTCACCCGCGCCAAGGTCGTCACCTCACGCTGGCCCGACCCGGCGACGAACCCGTCGACCGGCCTCGCCCTGGCCTTCCCGACCAACGACTGACAGGACGGCCGCGGCGCGCCGTGGCAGGATCGGCGCATGGTCTCGGAGCACTCTCTCGACCCGCTCGGCGACACCCACGTCGAACGCCTCGACCTCCCGGTCCGCGTCTTCAACAGGATCTGGCGCGCGCGGCTCTACACCGCGCGCGAGCTCGCAGCCTGCGAGCCCGCCGCGCTGCGCGCGCTGGGCCTGCGCGAAGAGGACCTCGACGGGATCCGCACGGCCCTGCTCCCCTATGGGGTCTCCGGACCCCTCACGAACCCGGACCGCGCCCACGGGCCCGGTAGCGGCCTGTCGAAGAACCCGGCTACGCCGGGAAACCCACCACCGGGCGGCACCCATGAACCCGAGGACGAACTCTTCAGGGACCCGGCTACGCCCGAGAGCCCACCACCGGACCCTGCTCACTAGGCCCGATGACGGCCCCTCGAGAACCCGGCTATGCCGGAGAGCCCACCACCGGGCGGCACCCATGAACCCGAGGACGAACTCTTCGGGAACCCGGCCACGCCGGGAGCCCGCCACCGGGCTGTGCCCAAGGGACCGATGACGGGCTCTTGGGAGGGACCGGCTTCGCCGGGGAGCCCGGCACCGGACCGGTGGCCTCGGGGGTCAGAGGGCGGCCAGGAGACGGGTTTCGAGGGCCGCCGGGGCGGGGGTGACGAGGGTGACCGTGCAACGGGCGTCGCCGAGGAGGGCGAGAAGCGCGGCGAACTGGGCCGGGGGCTCGTCGGCGAGCAGGTGCTCGGCGTCGGTGACGGTCAACGCGCGAGGGGTGAGGTCGCGGAGGGAGTCGTAGAGGGCGTCCCAGTTGCGGCCGAAGTACGGCGGAAGGGGCAGGGCCCGCGCGGCCTCGGTGAAGAAGGCCGCGCGGGTACAGCAGGCGCGTCCGTCGAGGGTCCCGGCCGCGGCGGGCGCGGCGGTGGTGACGGTGAGCCACGCGGGCAGCGGGCGGTCGGCGGACGTCATCGGCGGCCTACAGCTTGTAGAAGTCGGTGTAGTGATTGGGCGTGAACCAGGTGGCGCCGGTGCTGCGGTTGACCACGATGCGGTAGGCGTCGCGGGCGGCGCCCTGCGCGCGGCTGTACACGTCGTACTCATAGTAGGTCGCGTTGGTCGGGAGCTGGCCTTCGCGGTTGTAGTGCCGGCCGCCGGTGTAGTTGTACTTGCCGTCGGGCCAGGAGTACCAGCCCGCCGTGGTCGGGAAGCCCTTGGCGGACCAGTTCGCGCGGGCGGTGCGCGCGGCGGCGCAGGTGGACAGGGTGCAGGTGCTGTACACCGCCGCGTGCGCGGGGGTGACGGCCACGACGCCGCTCAGGGCGCTGGCCCCGGCGACGACGGCGGCGGACAGGGTGATCCGGATCGAGCGGGGACGGTGCTGGGTGGGCAACGCGGTCTCCTTCGAAGGGGGTCGGAACCCGGCCATCGTCACACGTATGACCGAACCATCACCGTCAGAGGAGTCAAGATTCTGTGAACTCTCCCGCACGTCCGTCGGACGCGGTGTGAGGGCCGTCATGCGCGCGGGGGCGGGCAGGGCGTGGACCTGGGGGGTTACCGCGGTGTGCCCAGGCGCCGCGGAAGTGCCCTCTTCCAGGGCGAACGGCCCGCGCGCGAGGCTCGAAGCCGAACCTGAGGAGAAATCATGATCTTGGTCACCGGTGTTTCCGGAGCGCTCGGCGGGCTCGTCCACGGCGGGCTCGCGCGGCTCGCGGACGTGACGGCGGTCTCGGGAAGCCGCTCGGACGCCGACCGGCGAGTGGACTTCGACGACCCCGCGACACTCCCCGCCGCGCTCTCCGGCGTCGACGTGCTGGTGTTCGTCTCCGCCGGATACGCCGAGGACGACGTGGTCTTCGACCGGCACGGGGCCCTCGTCGACGCGGCCGCGCGGGCCGGGGTCCGGCACGTCGTCTACACCAGCCTCGTCGGCGCGGCCGACCGCCTGAGCATCGCGCTCCCGCACCGCTGGACCGAGCGGAGGCTGGCCGAGGCCCCGTTCACCACGACGGTCCTGCGCAACGGCCTGTACGCGGAACTCGCCGTCGACTGGGCGACGTCCGCCGCCGAGACCGCCGCCGCGACGGGCGAGTACACCGCCCCGCTCGGCACCGGGCGCGTCTCCCTCGCTGCCCGCGAGGATCTTGCCGAGGTCGCCGTCCGGGTGGCCGCCGAGGCGTCACAGGACCTCGACGCGGGCGTCCCGGTCCGGCACGCGGGCCGCACCTACGAACTCGACGGGCCCGCGCCGATCGGGGGCGCCGACCTCGCCGAACTCCTCGCCGAGTCGGTGGCCCGCCCCGTCGCCTACCGCTCGCTGAGCACCGCCGACCTGCGCGCCTTCCTCACCGCCACCCCGCTGCTCCCCTACCAGGTGGGCCACACGGTCTCGATGTTCAACACCATCCGCTCCGGCCTCCTGGAGTCGACCGCCCCCGGCGACCTCGCCGCGCTCCTCGACCGCGCGCCGGTCTCCGCGCACGCCCTGGTCCGCGCCGCCCTGGCGGCCCGCTGACCCGACGTCCCGTGCGGCCCCGGCGTCAGCGCGCCAGGGCCTGCCGGGGCGCTTCGGCCGCGTCGAAGGCCGCGCGGGCGTCGGAGATCGCGGACTTGTGGGTGCGGGACCAGTCGGACAGCGCGGCGATCGCGGCGGCGAGGCTGAGCCCCATGTCCGTCAGCCGGTACTCGACCTGCGGCGGCACCGTCGCGTAGACGGTCCGGGTGGCGAGCCCATCGCGGACGAGGCGGCGGGTGGTGACCGTCAGCATCCGCGTGGAGATCCCCGTGACGGCCCTCTGCAGCTCCCGGAAGCGCCGCGGCTCCTGCGCCAGCGTCACGATGACCAGTACCGACCACCGATCCCCCAACCGGTCCAGCACATCCCGGATCCCGCAGTCCTCATGCCCGCACGCCTCGATCGTCATGGCATGCCCAACACCACGCCCCCGCCCTTCCTTCCCGGCCCTCGGGTCACTCGTAGCGAAGGCGGGAGGTGACGGCGCGGACGGCTTCCGCGTCGAGTTTGGTGACCTCGCGGTCCTGGGTGAGGAGGCCGTTCATCTCGTCCTGGACGTCACTGAGCTGGGTGTAGACGGTGGCGCTCAGGCCGTGCGGGATGGCCGGGATGATCTGTTGTTCGTGGAGGCGGACGAAGGCGCGGGTCAGGGCGTCGGGGGAGGTGTAGCGGCGGTAGCCGAAGAGACGGGCGCTGCTGCGGTGCCCTTCGACGGGCAGGCTGTAGCCGCCGTACTCGGTCAGGGCGAGCACCCGGGTGTCCCGGCGAGGGAGCCGGGCGCGGCGGGCGGGCACGCGGAAGCGGCGGAAGTAGACGTGCAGGCTGTGGAGGTCGCCGCCGCCCTGGTCGTGCCAGCCGCTGGCGTGGTCGACGGTCCGGGTCGGGTCGAGCGCGGCGAGGTCGGCGGCGATCCGGGCCGCGTCGAACTGGCCCCAGCCCTCGTTGAACGGCACCCAGACGGCGAGGCCGACCACGTTGCGCAGGTGCTCGACGGTGTCCCGCAGCTCCCGCTCGAACTCCGCGCGCCCCTCGGCGTCGGCACGGCCGAAACGGCGGAGCGCACGGGCCCCGCTGTCGCGCAACCGGACGAACGGGGCGACGGCCGGGACCGTCACGACCGCCGGCCGGTAGCCCTCACCGCCGTTGACCATGTCCTGCCAGACCAGCATGCCGAGCCGGTCGCAGTGGTGGTACCAGCGCAGCGGCTCGATCTTGGCGTGCTTGCGCAGCATGGTGAAGCCGAGGTCCTTCATGGCCTGGATGTCGCGCGCCATCGCCGCGTCGGACGGCGGCGTGTACAGGCCGCCCTCCCAGTAGCCCTGATCGAGCACCCCGGCGTGGAAGTACGGCCGCCCGTTGAGCAGCAGCCTGGGCAGCCCGGAAGCGTCCGGGCCGACCCCGAACGACCGCATCCCGAAGTAGGAGCGCACTCGGTCGTCGCCCAGGTGGACCTCGAGGTCGTACAGGAACGGATCCTCGGGCGTCCACGGCCGCACGTCCGCGACGGGCAGCCGCACCGGCTCCCCGGGCACGGCCTCCGCACCGGCGATGACGACCCCGTCGCGCAGCACGTCCACGCGGGCGGGAAGCCCTTCGGCCCGCTCCGCGCACACGGTGATCTCCACGCACCCCTCCGCCAGCTGCGGAACGATCACCAGATCCCGGACATGTGCCGTCGGTACGGACTCCGCCCAGACCGTCTGCCAGATGCCCGACTGCGGGGTGTACCAGATCCCGCCGTGCTTGCCGCGCTGCTTGCCCCGCGAGTGATGGGCGGCATCCGAGATGTCCCGGACCTTCACCACGAGGGTGTTCTCCCCCTGCGTCAGCGCCTCGGTGACGTCCAGCGCGAACGGCAGGTAACCCCCCACGTGGCCGCCCACCGCGACCCCGTTGAGCAGTACCTCGCAGCTCTGGTCCACCGCGCCGAAGTGCAGCAGCACCCGGTCCTTCAAGAAGCCCTCGGGTGGCTCCAGCGTGCGCCGGTACCAGAGCGCCTGGTCCGGCAGCAGCGTACGCCCGACGCCCGACAGTTCGGCCTCCGGCGAGTAGGGCACGACGATCTCGCCGTCGTACTCCACGGGCTCCGCGGCGTCCGCCGCGGTGATCGCGTAGTCCCACCTGCCGTTCAGGTTCAGATGGCCGTCGCGGGCCAGCTGCGGCCGCGGGTACTCGTCGAGCACGGGTTCTCCGTTCTTCACCGGACGCCCCGGATCCGCCAGACCAGCGCGGCTCCGGTCAGGGCGGCGAGCGCCGCGACGCCGAACATCAGGGGGTAGCCGCCGGGCGAGGTGACCAGCGGCGCGGCCACGACCGGGCCGAGCACGAAGCCGAGGGCGGTGGCCAGGCTGATCACGCCGAGGTCCTTGCCGCGATCGGCGCCGGCGGGCAGCAGCCGGGTCACCATCGCCTGGTCGACGGAGACGAAGACGCCGGTCCCCGCCCCCAGCAGCCCGGCCGCGACCAGGGCC
Source organism: Actinocorallia herbida (assembly GCF_003751225.1). Lineage (NCBI taxonomy): Bacteria > Bacillati > Actinomycetota > Actinomycetes > Streptosporangiales > Thermomonosporaceae > Actinocorallia > Actinocorallia herbida. Next base: position 3,348,022 of record NZ_RJKE01000001.1, on the reverse strand, counting down.
GTCGTCCAGCTGTCGCCGACGGCGAGGGTCAGCGCGGCGAGCGCCATCACCGTTCCCCCGAGGAAGACCACGACCCGGGTCCTGCCGCTGCGGTCGGACCACCAGCCCGCGGCGAGGCCGGGCAGCACGCTGCTCAGCGAGAAGACCGTCACCATGATCAGCACGCCCTGCTGGTTGGTCGAGCCGGGAAAGAGCCGCTCGTACTGCACCGAATCCCTCAGGTAGTACAGGAGGTAGCCGATCCCCATCGAGAGCGCGAGGTTCACCAGGAACCTGCTGAGCCAGGCCCAGGCGAAGTCCGGATGCCGGCGCGGGCTGACCCAAAGCCCGGACCAGATCGAGGGGCGCGGGCCCGGGGGCGGCAGTGCGGGCTCGCGGTAGCGCAGCGGGAACGGCAGGGCGGCCACCAGCAGCAGCGCGCCCATCGCCAGATAGCCCGCGAACAGGTCCTGGACCGCGAAGGTCACCACGGCGCCGCCGATCAGCGGCCCGATCAGCACCGCCACGCCGGCCAGCGCGGACGCCCTTCCGCGCTGGCCGACCGGCACCTGGTCCGGCACCGCGGCGACCGCCGTGGCCTGCACCAGCGTGAACGCGAGCTGCGCCAGCGACCAGCCGAGGACGAGGCCGGCGATGGACTCCTGCCCGCCGAGGAACCCGAGGGAGGCCGCACCCAGCAGGGATCCGCCGACCACCCAGGGCCGCCGTCGGCCGAAGCGGGTGCGGGTGCGGTCCGACAGGGCTCCGGCCAGCGGGTTGGCTATCGCGGTGACGATCGCGCCGACCGCGAACACGAGGGCCAGCGAAGACTCCTTGTGCGCCGCGTCGATCCGCTCGACGTGCGAGGGCAGCAGGATCTGCGTCGACGCGTTCGAGGCCATGATCACCCCGAGCTGGACCAGGGCGAGCAGGGACATCCAGCGGAACGAGACGTCCGGGGGCCGGTCACCAGGCCCGTGGGTACGACCCGTGGGCGCGGTCTGCTCCGACACGGCGTCACCTGCCTTTACGAGAACATGAGGGGTCGCCACGTTAGAACATGACGGTTCGTCATGTTATGACTGTTCTGTGGAGAGTCAAGGGGTACGGCGCGCTCCGGTGCAGCGGCGCAGCCGGGAACGGGTCGAGCGCATCCTCGACGCCTGCGCGGAACTGCTGGACGAGGTCGGTTCCGAGGGCCTGACCGTCACCGAGGTCGCCCGCCGGGCCGGGGTCCCGTCCGGCACCGTCTACCAGTTCTTCGACGGCAGGCTCGGTCTGCTCCGGCAGCTCGCCCTGCGGCATCTGGAGATCCTGCTCGGCCGGCTGCGCGCCCGCGCCGCGGCGGAACCCGGGCTGACCTGGCCGCGCGCGGGCGAGATCGTCATCGACGAGACGGTGCGGATGCGCCGGGTGATCCCGGGCTTCACCGTCGTGGACTTCGGCGAGGCACGTCCCGGCGGAGAGAAGTACCTGCCCGAGGGCACCACCGAGGCCGGGGGCGACATCATGGCCGAGTCGCTCTACCGGTTCGCGGTCGAGGAGGCCGGCCTGCCCCCGCTCGCCGACCCCTACCGCGTCACCAGCCTCGCGATCCAGGCCGCCGCCGTCGGCATCGACCTGGCCTTCCGCACCTCCCGCGACGGCGACCCCGCCATGATCGAGCAGACCCGGCGCCTCCTCAGCGCCTACTTCGCCGACGCGGCCCGCCGCCTACCGCCCGGAGCCTGACCGCACGCCACCCGGCCGGGGCCGATCGGGACGGCGGCCGACGATCCGATCGCGGGCCGATCCGCCAGGCCGCGACGGCGCCGGCCGCGACCGCCGCCGAGCCCGTCGGGCGGGTCCCGGAGCGCCCGCCGCGGCGGCGGCCCCGGGCCGTCAGGCGATCGCGCGGGTGGCGTTCGTCGCGGTCGCGAGGAGGGCGTTGGCGTAGCGGGTGACCTCTTCGGGGGCGACGGGCTCGGCGGGGCCCCAGACGGTGAGGGTGAAGGCGACCGTGCCGTCGGGGGCGAAGACCGGGGCGCTGAGGGAGCGCAGTTCCACGTCGGCCGGGATGGGGTCGGCGGGGTTGTAGCCGTCGGTGACCCGGGCCATCGCCTCGCGCAGGGTCTCCGGGGAGACGTCGGGGGCGCGCTCGTGCAGGAGGGTGCTGATCCGCTCGAGGTCGCTCAGCTCCGAGTGGCCGAGCGCGATCGCGTAGCCCCGGCCGCGGACGGTGTCCGGCACCTCGCGCAAGCGCTCCAGCTGCTCCGGGGTCAGCTGCTCGCTGATCGTCGACAGCCAGCGCTCGCGGAGCGCGGCGTCGCCGTAGGCCGCGTAGCAGCTGCCCAGCGGCGCGGCGAAGGGCAGCCGCTGCCCGACCCGGGTCGGGCTCGCCGCGAGCTCGGTGCGGCCCGCGGAGGCGGCCAGCACGAGCTCGTCGCGGACCAGCGTGATCGCCGTGACCTCGGTGCCGAACAGGTCGGCGAGGCCCTCCATGTGCGGACGGGCGAGGTCGATCCGGCGGAGCTGGTCGAGAAGGTCGGCGTCGCCCGCGGCCAGCGAGTGCGGCATGAACGAGCCGTAGCCGCCCCGGTAGAACAGCAGCGGCTCGCCGTCGCCGAGATCCAGGTCGAGGACCCGGCCGATGACGATGTCGTGGTCTCCGGCGTCGTGGATCTGCTCGGTGACGCAGTCGATCCAGGCGACCGCGCCGTCGATGATCGGGTTGCCCTGGGGCGACGGCTGCCAGCCGATGTCGTGGAACTTGTCGGTCTTGCGGGTCGCGACGGCCCGGCAGACGTCCTCCTGCGCGGCGGCGAGGACGTTCACGCAGAACCGGTCGCCCGACTCGCGCAGCGACCGCCACGAGCTGGAGTTCTTGTCCGGCAGGAACGCCACGAGCGGCGGGTCGAGCGAGACCGAGGTGAACGAGCCGACCACCATGCCGACGGCGGTGCCCGCCGCGTCGAGCGCCGTCACCACGACGACGCCGGTGGGGTACTGGCCCAGCACCTGCCGGTAGCGGGCCGACTCGATGACCCCGGACCTCTGAACGGTCAGTGGCATGACGGGCTCCTCCCTGTAGCGATCGCTACAGAGCTTGCCACGCAAGACCCCACTGTGACAACCGTCTCCTCACTGAAAACCCGAACAGCGGGCCGAAAACCCGGTCACTCCCCCGCCATCGCCTGCTCGACGACGGCCACCACGATCGCCACGACGTCCTCCGGATCCAGGTCGTCGTGAATCTGCCGGGAGAAGAAGAACCCGTCGGTGGCGGCGAGCACGACCCGGGCGAGGTCCATCGCCAGCTCCGGCCGGCGGGCCCGGAGCGCGGTGTCGAAGTACGAGGTGAACCAGGCCGCGATGCTGCTGGTCACCTCGTCACGGGTGGCCAGGAAGTACTGGCGCGCCTCGGGCTCGACGTCCCGGGTCTCCAGCAGCAGCATCAGGCCGATCCGCACGAAGTCGGGCGAGTCGACCAGGGAGCGCACCGACCGCGAGAGGATCGCGCGCAGCCCCTCGGTCGGCGAGCGCTCGTCGCGCGGGTCACGCTCCCAGCGCGGCTGGCTGGAGATCCACTGCTCGAAGCTGTGCCGGACGACCTCGGCCATCAGGTGGTCCTTGTCCCGGAAGAACCAGTAGACCGAGCTGGCGGGCAGCCCGGACCGCTTGGTGACCTTCGAGATCGTGGTGGCCTCGTAGCCGCTCTCCGCGGCGATCTCCGCGGCCGCCCGGACGATGCGGATGCGCGACACCTCGCGGTCGGCGGACTGCGGTCCGGGCTTCTCCTTGGTGCTCACGCGGCCTCCTCCAGCCAGCTCACGGCCTGCGCGTGGACGCCCGCGGCGATCAGATCGACGAGCCGGTCGAGCTTCCAGCCCCGGTCGGAGCGGACGCCCAGGTAGAGCCCGTCCATGACGGACAGGTGGAACCGGGCCACCCGGCCCGCCACGTCGCGCCGCGCCGCGGGATCACCGCCCGGGAGGATCTGCTCCCACCACTGCTGGATCGCGAGCCTGGTCTCCTCGCGGACCTCCAGGTAGCGCAGCCGCGCGGCCGGGACGTGCTGCCGGTTCAGCAGGCCGAGCATGAGGCCGAGCCGCCAGAACTCGGGGCTCTCGACGATCGCGCGCGACGCCCGCTGGAGCCGGTCGCGCACCTCCTCGGCCGGGTCGGCGATGCCGACCCGGTCCCGCCAGGTCGGGGCGGTCTCCCGCCAGCGCCGGTAGCTGTACTCGAGGGTCTCCGCCAGCAGCTCGTCCTTGTTGCGGAAATGCCAGTAGACCGAGCTCGCGGGCAGCCCCGTGGCCTCGGTCACCAGAGCGATCGACGTGCCGTCGTACCCCCGCTCCGCGGCTATGGCGAGGGTCGCCTCCAGGATCCGCAGCCTCGATTCCTCGCCCTGCTGGTGGCGTCGCGTCGTCTTCCTCATCTGCCCATACTCCCGTGCCTCCCGAACCGACCGCCAGAAACTCGACCCCATCAGGGCTTGTGTCAGCGGTCACATTCTGGGTACCGTCACAGCCGCGTCCCTGTAGCGATCGCTCCAATCACTGTAGCGATCAATACGGACTCGCGTGCTTGGTTCCTGGCAACGCGCACCGCGTTGGTCAGCGAAACGGAGAAGGAAATATGCCCACCCCACGCAGCACCTCCCTTCGGCGGCTGATCGCCCCCGTCCTCGCCGTCACCACGGCACTCGCCCTCACCGCCTGCGGATCGGCCGACTCCGGCGTCAGCGAGGCGGACGCCAAGAGCCAGGCCGCCGACCTGGTGCAGATCCTCGGCATCGACGGCGACCTCGGCGCCGACGTCCAGTTCAAGCTCGGTGCGGCGCTCACCCTCTCGGGCGCGTCCGCCGCCAACGGCGCCTCGATGCAGAACGCCATCGAGCTCGCGATCGAGCAGATCAAGGCCGCAGGAGGCCCCGCCCTGCAGCTCAGCGTCAAGGACATCAAGGGCCCCGACCCCGTCGCGGCCAAGCAGGCCGCGTCGGAGCTCGCCGCCGAAGGCGTCCCCGCGAAGATCACCTCGATGGGCGACGGCCTCGGCTCGATGCTCGCCGACACCGACAAGGACAAGATCCTCAGCCTCGACGGCGTGGGCGGCGCCCAGGTCTTCACCCAGGGCACCGAGTACTTCTACGGCACCCGCGAGGTCGCCCCGTCCGACGCCGTCCCCGGGGCCCTGGAGTGGTTCAAGCAGGCCCACCCCGAAGGCAAGACCGTCGGCCTCGTCGGCGTCGACCTCGGCCCGCTCAACCAGGCCATCCAGGCCGACGTGAAGGCGAAGATCGAAGCCGCGGGCCTCACCTTCAACGGCCTGTGGGAGACGGTCGCGCCGACCTCGCAGGACTACGCGAGCGTGATCGCCAAGGTCGAGAAGAACGAGCCCGACCTCCTCTGGGTCGCCTTCGGCGGCGCCGCCCCCGGCGCGTTCGCCGCCCAGGCCAAGACCGCGGGCATCGGCAGCGAGCTCCTCGGCATCGAGTTCACCGACGAGGCGACCAAGGCCTCCAAGGGCGCGTTCGACAGCGACGGCTTCAAGTTCGCCATGGACTACTTCGACGCCGCCACCCCGGCCAACCCGCTGGCGAAGCTGTTCGTCGACGCCTACCGCAAGGCCTACGACGCCGAGCCCGACTTCTACGCGGCCAACGCCTACGAGGAGACCCTCATGGTGTGGGACCTGATCCGTCGCGTCACCGCCGCGGGCGGCGACGCGACCGACAGCGCCCAGCTCAAGGCCGCGCTGGAGAAGGACCCGAAGTTCGCCTCGGTCTACGGCGGTGACGACGCCACCGTCGGCGCCCTGGAGATCGACCTGAAGACGCACGGGGTCGCGCACCGTCCGATGGGCGTCTTCGAGTACAAGGCCGGCAAGGTCACCCCGCTGGCCACCTACGACGTCGGCGCGAAGGACTTCCGCCTCGCGGAATGACGCGCATCTGCAGTCCGGGGGACGGCCGTACGAGCCGTCCCCCATCCCTCGGTTCCGGAGGATCCATGCACGACCTGCTAGACGCCGACCTCTGGCAGCTGACCGCCAACGGCCTGACCCGGGGCGCGTTCTACGCCGCACTCGGCGCGGGCCTCGCGCTGGTCATCGGGGTCACCACGCGTTTCCACTTCGCCTACGCGCTCACCTACACCGTCGCCCCTTACGCCGCCTACTGGGTCATGGACGCGCTCGGCATGCCGTTCTGGCCCGCGGCCCTCACCGGGCTCGCCACGGCCGTCGTGGTGAGCGTCCTGCTCGAGCTCGGTGTCTATGAGCCCGTCGCCCGGCGCGCCGGAGACCGCTCGATGCTGGCCGTGCTGGTCACCTCGCTCGGCGTCAGCACCGCGGGCATCGCGCTGCTGCAACTGTGGCTGGGCACCAGCAGCCTGCCGTTCTACGGGCCCGACGTCGTCCTGCTCGACCTCGGCCCCGTGCGGATCTCGACGTTCGAGCTCGGCCTCGCCGGCACCGGGCTGGTGCTCGTGCTCGGCCTCGCCGCCTTCCTGGCGTTCACGCCGCTCGGCCGCTCGGTCAAGGCGGTCCGCAGCAACCCCGGGCTCGCGGGCGTGCTCGGGATCAGCGTGCGCCGGGTGAACCTCGCGTGCTTCGCGATCGCCGGGCTCGTCTCCGGCGCGTGCGCGCTCTGGTACGGCCTGCTCTACACCGTCCAGCCGACGATGGGCGACTCGACGGTCATCTACGGCTTCGTCGTCGCGTTCCTCGCCGGCACCCGCACCTCGCCGCTGCGCGCCCTGCCCGTCGGCATCGGGCTCGGGCTGCTGGAGCAGTGGGCGTCGATCTGGCTGTCGGTGCAGTGGGCGCAGACCGCGGTCTTCACCGTGCTCGCCGTCTACCTCGCGTTCCTCGCCGGGAAGGGCCGTATGCCCCGGCTCCGGCCCCTCCGACCCGCCTCGCTCCAGAAGGCCTGACGCCATGTGGATCAACTACCTCGACCAGGCGCTGCTCCTCGCGGCGCTCGCCGTCACCGTCAACCTGCTCGTCGGCTACGCCGGGCAGGTCTCCGTCGCGCATGCCGCCTTCGCGGGCATCGGCGGTTACACCATCTGCTTCCTCGCCGGGGTGCACGGCTGGCCCTACGCCGCGGCGCTCGGCGTCGCCATCGTCCTCGCGACGGCCTTCGGGGTCGTCGTCGGACTGATCGCGCTCGGCCTGCCCGAGGAGTTCCTCATCCTCATGACGCTGGCGTTCTCGCTGGCGGTCATCGGCATCTTCGCCACCTTCGACTCCCTCGGCGGCGTCATGGGCCTCACCGGCGTCGACGGGCTGAGCCTGTTCGGACTGGAGCTCGACGGGCCGCGCGACTGGCTGATCCCGTCGGCGCTCGTCCTCGTGCTGGTCTTCGCCGTCTGCTGGCGGCTCGGCGAGTCGCCCTACGGACGGGTGCTCAAGGGCGTCCGCGAGGACACCGTCGCCACCCGCGCGCTGGGCAAGAACACCTTCGGCTACAAGATCGGCGTCTTCGCGATCACCAGTGGTCTCGCGGGGCTCATCGGCGGCCTGTACTCGGGCTGGCTCGGCCAGGCGACCCCGTCGGCGTTCGGCTTCCCGCTGGCCATGGCGGTGTTCGCGATGGTGATCGTCGGCGGCAACGCCAACCTGCTCGGCTCGGTCGTCGCGGGCGTCGTGCTCACCATGATCGAGCCCGCGCTGCGCGAGGGGCTCGGCGTGCAGAGCTCGCAGGCGGCGCTGCTCCAGCTCGTCCTGTACGGGGTGCTGCTGGTGCTCGTCATGATCGTCCGGCCGCAGGGGCTGTTCGCCGAACGGTTCCGCCGGGTCGCGCCGCCCTCCCCCGGGGACAGGCCGCGCGCGGTCGTCGCGGACCGGGTCGCGCCGCCCGCGGCCTACGCGGACGCCGAGGTGGTGCTGCGGGCCGAGGGGCTGTCGAAGCGGTTCGGGGGCATCACCGCGGCCAAGGACATCAGCCTTGAACTGCGGCGCGGCACCATCACCGCGCTCGTCGGACCGAACGGGGCCGGGAAGACCACCGCGTTCAACCTGCTCACCGGCACCGTCGTCGCCGACACCGGGTCGGTGCTGCTGAACGGCGTGGAGCTCGTCGGCATGCGGCCTGACCGGATCGTCCGGGCCGGGCTGGTGCGCACCTTCCAGGACGTCCGGCTGCTCAACCGGCTGACGTGCCTGGAGAACGTCATGCTCGCCGTGCCGGACCAGGCCGGGGAGAGGATCGGCCGGCTGTGCACGCCCGGTGTCGGGCGCGCCGACCGCGAGGTGGCCGCCGAGGCGATGGAATGGCTCGACTTCGTCGGGCTCGCCGACCAGGCGGCCACTCCCGCCGACGCCCTGTCCTACGGGCAGTCGAAGCTCGTGTCCCTGGCTCGGGCGCTGGCCACCCGCGGCGACGTCCTGCTCCTGGACGAGCCCGCCTCCGGCGTCGACGCCACCTGGGTCGGCACCATGCTGGAGATGGTCGCCGCCGTCCGCGCCGAAGGCCGCACCGTCTGCCTCGTCGAGCACAACCTCGACGTCGTCCGCGAGCTCGCCGACCACACCTACTTCATGGAACTCGGCGAGATCACCGCGTCCGGCACCATCGCCGACCTGACCGGGTCCGCACGCCTGGCCGAGGCCTACTTCGGCGCCCAGTAAGGGGAGACACGATGACCACACCGAACGAAGCCCCGCCCTCCGCCGCACCGCTGCTCGACGTGCGGGGCCTGGCCGCGGGCTACGGCCGCAAGCAGGTCCTGCACGGGGTCGGCCTCCGCGTCGAGGCCGGCGAGATCGTCACCTTGATGGGCCACAACGGCGCCGGCAAGACCACCACCATCCGCACCGTCCTGGGCGCGCTGCGCCCCCGGTCCGGCACCATCCGCATCTCCGGTGCCGACACCACCCGCCATCCCGTCCGCAAGGTCGTCGCCGCGGGCGTCGCCCTGATCCCGTCCGAGAGGTTCGTCTTCCCCGACCTGTCGGTGCACGACAACCTGCTGCTCGGCGCGGCCAACGCCCCCTCCGGGTCCGACACCGCCGAACGCCTCGCCACCGTCCAGGACCTCTTCCCCATCCTGGAGGAGCGGTCGAAGCAGCCCGCGGGCGCCATGTCGGGCGGCCAGCAGCGCATGGTCAGCCTCGGCATGGCCCTGATGGCCCGCCCCCGCCTGCTCCTCCTGGACGAGCCGTCGCTGGGCCTGGCCCCGTCGGTGGTGGAGAGCATCTTCGCCCGGCTCCGCCACCTGGCCGACACCGAACGCCTCGGCATCCTCCTCCTGGAGCAGAACGTCAAACAGGCGCTCCAGATCGCCGACCGCGCCTACGTCATGCGCTCCGGCGAAGTCATCCTCGAGGAGACCGCCGAGAACATGCGCCACCGCCCCGACTTCTGGGACCTCTTCTGACCCGGACCGCGGACGCCCGCGCCGGGTCGCTCCCACCGGAGCGGGCCCGGCGCGGGAGTCAGCATTTTTCCACCTTTCCGAGACTTCCGGAAAAACCTACCTGAGTGATAGGAAAGGCGGATGGTACTGAGTCCCGGGCAGGGCTGGGCGCAGCTCGGCGAGCTCGGGCTGGCGCTGCTGCTGTCGGCGTCGATCGGGCTGGAGCGGGGGCTGCGCAACAAGAGCGCGGGCCTGCGCACCCACACGCTGGTCGGCGTCGGTTCCGCGCTGTTCATGCTGGTGTCGATCTACGGGTTCTCCGCGGTCTCGGACGAGAACGCGTCGCTCGACCCGTCCCGGGTGGCGTCGCAGATCGTGTCCGGGATCGGATTCATCGGCGGCGGCCTCATCTTCGTCCGGCGCGACGCCGTCCGCGGCCTGACCACCGCCGCCGTCGTCTGGGTGACGGCCGCTGTGGGAATGGCCTGCGGGGCGGGCCTTCCCGTGCTGGCCGTCGCGGTCACGGTCGGCCACTTCGTCATCGTCCTCGGCCTTGACCGGCTCACCCGCCGCCTGTCCCTCGGCACCCGGCCCGCCCACCGCGTCACCTTCACCTACGCCCCCGGCAACGGCGTCCTGCGCGACGTCCTCGTCAGTTGCAGCGACCTGGGCTACTCCGTCACCCAGACCGACGTGGACCGCTCCCCCGACCCCCACGCCCGGGTCACCGTGGCCCTCCTCGTCCAGGGCCGCCGCCCCCTCACCGACCTCGTCACCACCCTCACCGACCTGCCCGGCATCCTCTCCCTCACCACCGCCGACGAAGACGACTGACGTCCGTCGGCCGCGCCCACCAGAGGACCGCGTAGAGCAGGACGCAGCAGAACGCCGCCGACATCGCCCCCGCCACCGCGTGCGGGATCCGGGTGAAGAACGTCTTCGGCTCCCGGACGAACGCCCCGTGCAACGCCGCCGCGGTGGCGGAGGCCAGCACCAGCCCTCCCAGCGAGACCCGGACCCGGGTCGGCACGCCCGGCACGGGCGCGCCGGCCGGCGCGTGCTCCAGCCAGCGGGCCGACCAGAGACCCAGGACCACGAGCCCGAACACCCCCGACCCGGCCTGCGCCCACCGATAGAAGGGCATCCCGAGGACCGGCCGCTCCAGCAGGGGGAACTCGAGCACGACCTTCCCGTCCTCGTGCGTGAACGCATCCCACACCACGTGGGTCGCCGAACCGAGCGCCAAGGACACCAGCGTCCAGAACGCGTCGTCGATCCCCCGCATCCGGAAGCCCCGCATCGGCTTCCCGACCCGCGCACGGACCCACCGCGGCAGCAACGCGACCAGAGGCCGCTTGACCGCGTGGAACACGCCGAGCAGCACCACCCCGAACAGCAGGTCGACGGTGAGGATCGCCCGCGCCCGATGCGTCGCGGGGCGATCGCTGACCGGTGCGAACAACGGCACGTCCGGAGCCATCGCCCCGACCACCAGGGCGGACGGCACGAGCCGCCCCCGTCGCAACGGCAGGACCGCGGCCACATGGCTCACCGTGAAGGGCATCGGCCCAACCTATCCGGCGCTTCACCCGGGTTCATGGCGATCCGCGGGAATGATCGCGCACCGCGCCGGAGCTCGTCGGCGTCCTCCCGTGCCCGCGGTTCAGGACGCGGCGAGCAGGCGGTCGACCCAGCCCCGGCCCGCGGCGGCGTCGATGAGGAGGGCGCGGACCAACAGGGTCAGGGGGACGGCGAGAACGGCGCCGACGGGGCCGAGAACGTAGCTCCAAACGGCGAGGGACAGCAGGGTGAGGGTGACGGACAAGCGCGCGGCGTCGCCGACGATCTTCGGCTGGATGAGCGACTGGATGACGAAGTTCAGCACGCAGTACAGGGCGATGACCCAGAGCATGGTGCCGACCCCGGAGTCGAGGAGTGCCATGAGGGCGGGCGGGACGAGGCCGATGAAGAATCCGACGTTGGGGATGTAGTTGGTGATGAAGGACAGCAGCCCCCACAGGAGCGGGAGAGGGACGCCGAGCAGGGCCAGCGCGGTGGTGTCGGCGACCGCGACGACCAGGCCGAAGGCCGTGGTGACCACGAGGAAGCGGCAGGTGTCCGTCGCGTAGCCGCGCAGCGCGCCGACCATCGCGGGGCGCTCCCCGGCGAGGTCGGCGAGCGCGCGGCGCAGGCCGAGCGCGTCGAGGCTCATCGCGTAGAGCAGCATGACGACCAGCACCGCCCCCGCCAGTGCCCCGGCGAGCCCCGACAGGAACCCTTCGATGAGCGGGACGAGCTTGGCCGGGTCGAACGTCCCGGTGATCTCCGCCGCCTGCGATCCGCCGACGCCGTGCCGGTTCAGGAAGCCGGTGACCGACGCGCCCAGCGCGGCGAGCTGCTCCTCGTAGGCGGGCAGCTCGGTCGCCAGCCGCACCGCCGAGTAGGCGAGCGACCCGCCGATCAGCACGAGCACGGCGAGCGCGGCGGTGAGCGGCACGACGACGCAGACGAGAGCCGGGGCGTTCCGTTCGGCGAGAAGCCGGCGCAACGGCGCCACGGCGAGGGTCAGGACGAGGGCGACGAAGGCGGGTCCGGCGATCCCCGCCGCGGCCTTCAACCCGGCGAGGACGATGACGGCGGCGGCCCCGCCCAGCAGAAGCGCCAGCGCGGGGGGCAGGGGCGGCGTCCGCCGGCCGGTCACGACCTCCATGCCCACCTCCGATCGTGCTCGGTACAGATCCCCCGGATCGAGCGCCGGGTAATCGCGCTTGGCCGACTCATGGCCGGGACCAGACGGAGTGCGGAGTCCTCCGATCGTCGCCGAACCGGGTTCGGGGGTGGATAGGATCTTGGAATCGTCCGAGTTGTGGAGGATGTGTGGCTGGACCGTCACCGCTTCTGTCGGCGGATCCGACGAGTGTGGGGCCGTATCTTCTGCAGGGCAGGCTCGGGGCCGGGGGGCAGGGGACCGTTTTCCTCGGGTGCGCCGAGGGCGGTCGGCGTGCCGCGGTCAAGCTCCTGCACGCCCATCTGATCGCCAACGAGGTCGCGCGCACACGTTTCCTCGATGAGGTGGAGCTCGCCAAACGGGTCGCGCCCTTCTGCACCGCCCAGGTGCTCGACAGCGGGGTCCTGGACGGGCAGCCCTACATCGTCAGCGAGTTCGTGGACGGACCGTCGTTGCAGCTCTCGGTGCACACCGACGGAGTGCGCGGCGGGGCGGCCCTTGAGCGACTGGCCCTCAACACGGTGACGGCGCTCGCCGCGATCCACGGCGCCGGGGTGGTCCACCGCGACTTCAAGCCGGGCAACGTGATCCTCGGCCCTGACGGACCCGTGGTGATCGACTTCGGGATCGCCCGCGCCCTGGACCTCAGCCAGTCGCTCACCGGCAGCCAGACCGTGGGCACCCCCGGATACACCGCCCCCGAGTACTTCCGCGGGGACGAGGCGGGTCCGGCGGGCGACCTGTTCGCCTGGGGCGCGACCATGGCCTACGCCGCCACGGGGAAGCCCGCCTTCGGCGGCACGACGATCTCCGGCGTCATGTACGCGGTCCTCCACGGCGAACCGGACCTGGACGGCCTGGACGGCCGGCTCAAAGCGATCGTCCGGTCCTGCCTCGACAAGGACCCCGCCGGGCGCCCCACCGCCGTCGACGTCGGCGAGCTCCTCCGCGCTCTTCCCGCGCCCGCCTGGGTCACCGGCGACGGCCCCGCCCCCGAACCCGGCGCCGACGAGCGGGCACGGCCCGGCGCACTCGCGTCCCTGGGCGGGCGAGGCCGCCGCGTCCGGCTCGCCGCCGCGGCCCTGACCGCGCTGGCACTCGCCGGAATCGGCTACTTCGCCGTCCCCGCCCTCCGGACGCAGGAGCCCGCCGACCCGCCGCGGACCGCCCTCGACGCGGCCGTCGAGCCCACGAGCCCCACGGGCTCCGCGGCGGCGCAGGCCGTCGTGACGCCTCCGCCCACGAAGACGCCCCGCCCGTCCAAGACCCCGAAGAGCCAGGGCGGCGCCCCGGCTCCGGACAACACACCGAAACCGGGCGGCGGCACCGGCGCCACCACGCCGTCCCCCTCGAAGCCGTCGTCCTCCGCGAGCCCGAAGCCCTCGCCGTCGCCGTCCTCGAACCCGAGAACGCTCGGCACCGTCGCCACACAGGACATGGCCCGGTACTGCTCGTCCCACGGCTACCCGGTGTACTTCTACCTCAACGGCTCCCTCACCTGTCAGGGCAACGGCTCGAAGGCGATCCCCCTCACGACGGTGTGCCGCTGGCTCTTCCCCGCCGAACCGAACGTCCGGGCGAACGGCACCACCTGTCTCTCCTACCCGTAGCCCGCCCTTCGCATAACGGCTATTTTCTGGAGATCTTCCAACATTTAAGATCCCGTGGACGCGAGTTCCCCGTCGTCTCATCCGCCGAGAGGAACCTTCCCACCCATGAAGAACCTGGCATCGGCCGCATCGACCCTGACCGTGGCCGTCCTCATCCTCGACGGCGTCGCCACCGGCGCGCTCGCCGCCCCTCGACTCCCCCAGGACCTCCGCGCCGCGCGCATCCCCTTCACCGCGGCCACCGTCACGGCCAACGACGACGGCTCGTTCACCGTCTCCTGGAAGGCCCCCGGGGTGAAGCGCGTGGCCGTCAAGGCGGTCGGCAGGACAGTGGCCCGCGGCGACGGCGCCGCGACCGTCACCGTGCGGGGCCTGCCCGCCGCCGACCGCCGGTGGTTCTCCCTCGTCCCCGACCACGGCGGCTCGCTGCACCTCGCCGACCGCCTCGTGCGGCTCTCCGGCACCGTCAACTTCCGCGACGCCGGCGGCTACCGGACCAAGAACGGCAAGTGGGTGCGCATGGGCAAGGTCTACCGGACCGACGCGCTCAACAAGCTCACCACCGCAGACCAGGCGAAACTGAAGCGCCTCGGCATCGAACTCGCCTACGACCTGCGCACCGGCTTCGAGCGCGCCCTCGGCCGTGACAAGCTGCCCTCCGGCATCCGCCTCGTGATCGCTGACGTGTCCGGCGGCGGCTCCGGCTACACCCTGCCGACGAGCGAGCAGGCCGCCGAGCAGATGATGATCGACGGTGAGCGGGCCATGGTCGCCTCCGACAGCGGCCGAGCCGCCTACACCAGCGTCTTCGACGGCCTGGCCGGCACCGGCTCCCACGCCGTCCTCTTCCACTGCACCGCGGGCAAGGACCGCACCGGCTGGGCCGCCGCCGCGCTGCTCACCGCGCTCGGCGTCCCCCGCGCCACGATCATGCGCGACTACCTCGCCAGCAACGACTACCGCGCCGCCGCCAACGCCTCGACCCTCGACGCCCTTCCCCCGTTCCTGGCGAAGGTCTACAAGCCCCTCCTGGACGTCCGCCCCGCCTATCTCAACGCCGGCTTCGACCAGGTCAAAGAGACCTTCGGCACCTTCCCCGCCTACGAGAAGGACGGCCTCGGCCTCACCGCCGCCGAACTGAAGCACCTCAAGGCCGCCCTCCTGGTCGGCTGACCGCCCGAGGGGCCTGCGCCCTCGTCGTCGAAGGCCGCCGTCGGCAGCGGTGCTCGCGCCGTGGCCACCGTCGGTGGGCGGTGGCCACAGGGCGATCGGTCTCTCCCGGTCGGGGAGATTCCCCGCACAGCCGTCGCTTCCGGCTCCCGCGCAGGGACAGTGGCGCGCATGGTGAGCGCGCAGCACCGTCCATCCCGCGCCCCCTCCCCCAAGTCCCCGCGGCCCGCTCCTCTCCGTCCTCCCGGCTCCAGCGCTTCCTCGACCGCGCCCGACCCGGCCCCCGGGGCAGGGCGCCCCGGGGCCCGGGTCGTGCGGAGGTTCTCAGTGGAAGGTGTGGGTCATCTCGCCCAGGCCCTCGACCCAGGTGCGGAGGGTTTCGCCCGGCTGGAGGAAGCGCTGGGGGGTCATGCCCAGGCCCACGCCGTCGGGGGTGCCGGTGAAGATGACGTCGCCGGGGTGAAGGGTGATGACTTCGGTGAGTTCGGCGATGGTCTTCGGGATGGAGAAGATCAGTTTTGAGGTGCGGCCGTCCTGGACGGTCTCGCCGTCGATGGAGCAGCCGAGGGCCAGGTCGTCCTTGTCGGGGACGTCGTCCAGGGTGGTGAGCCAGGGGCCGATGGGGGCGAAGCCCGGGTAGGACTTGGCGAAGCCGAACTGGGGGGCCTGGCCCACGAACTGGAGGATGCGTTCGGAGAGGTCCTGGCCGACGGTCAGGCCCGCGACATAGGACCAGGCGTCGGATTCGGGGACCTTGTGGGCCTTCTTGCCGATGACCGCGACGACCTCGACCTCCCAGTCGGTGTGGCCGCCCTCGGGGAGGGCGATGTCGCCGTAGGGACCCGTGATCGACGAGGCGAACTTGGTGAAGACCGGCGGAAGGTCCTTCGGCGGTTCGAAGCCCGTCTCCGCGGCGTGGTCGGCGTAGTTCAGGCCGATGGCGACGACCTGGGAAGGGGTCGGCGAAGGCGAGCCGAGCCGGGCCTTGTCGAGGTCCACGTCCGCGACGGGGTCTGCGGTCGCGGCCCAGGCCGTGAACTCGGCCCAGCGGTCGTAGACGCCCTGGATCCGGGGGCTGAACAGGCCGCGGGAGGCCGTGGCGATGTCCGCGGCCTTGTCGTCCGAGAGGACCAGGACGGCGCGGCCCGCGTGATTGGCGATGCGCATGGTGCGGGTTCCTTTAGATGCGTCCGTCGACGAGGGCCAGGAGGAGCGTCTCGAACTTCTCGGGGTGCTCGATCTGGGTCCAGTGGCCGCACTGGGCGAGGACGTAGAGGTCGGCGTTGGGGAGGTTGTCGGCGAAGTACCGGCTCGCGTCGACCGGGATGATGCGGTCGTCGCGGCCGTGCACGCACAGCACCTCGTGGGTGACGGTCGCCAGTTCCTCGGGGGTGAAGAAGCGGCGCGCGCCCTGCGGGTCGAAGGACGCCTCGTGGGAGCGGCGGACGTCCTCGCGGGTCACGTAGGACATCCGCTCCTTGACGACCCGGTCGACGGTGCCGCGCAGCGGTTCGAGGTCGTACACGAACTCCGTGAGGAGGCCTTCCAGCGACGCGGCGGAAGGATCGGCGTAGAACTCGCGCAGGTGGGTGAGACCCGGGCTGACCGGCATCCCCGGCGCTCCCCCGCTGCCCATGAGCAGGATCTTCCCGACCAGCTCGGGACGGGCCAGCGTCATCAGGAGCGCGAGCTGCCCGCCCATCGAGTTGCCGACCAGGTGGACCTTGGTCAGGCCCAGCGCGTCGACCAGCGCCAGCAGCGCCTCGGCGCGCAGTTCGTTGAACGGGCCCATGCCGCGCGGGGCGTCGAGCGGGTGGGCGGAGTCGCCGAACCCGATCTGGTCGGGCGCGAGGCACCAGAACCGGTGCCCGAGGTCGGCGATGACCCGTTCCCAGTTCGACAGCCCGGTCGCGCCGGGGCCCGAGCCGTGCAGGAACAGCACGGCCTCGGAGTTCCGCTCGCCGCTCTCGTGCAGGCGGAACGTCAGCGACTCGCCGCGGACGGAGACCGTGACGTCGCCGGAGGTGATCAGGGCGCTCACAGGTGCACCGCCTCGAGCTTCTCGGCGCCGAGATGGCGCCCGGCCCAGGCCTTGGCCAGCGGGTCGTCGAACAGGAAGGCGTGGCTGCTCGCGCTGATCGCGTCCTGGAACCTGGTCTGGAGCGGGTGGTCGACGAAGGCCGCGCGGCCCGAGGAGACCCGCATCAGCTCCTGGACGGCGTCGGTGGCGCCGTTCGCCGCGCGGGCGACGTCCCAGCGCCAGAAGGCGCGCTGCTCCAGGGAGGGGATCTCGTGCCGGGAGGCGGCCTCCATCAGCTCGTCCGCCGCGCGCTTGACCTTGAGCACCGCCGCGTCGAGCTGCCAGGCGGCCTCGGCGAGGTGGTTCTGCACGAGGTGCTCCTCGCGGAGGAGCTGGCCGTAGTTGGTGCGGCGGGCGCGGGTCTCGGCGACCCACTGGTCGTAGAAGCCGAGCGACGCGCCGACGGCCCCGGCCGCGATGATCAGGTTGAAGGTGACCGCCCAGGGCGTCCGGTAGAGGGGGCCGTCGTTGAGCTCCTGGCCGGGCAGCGGGGTGCCGAGGCCGTGCGTGTAGAGGACGTGCGACTGGCCGCGGTGCTCGGGCACGAAGACGCCGTCGACGACGATGTCGTTCGACCCGGTCCCGCGCAGGCCCGCGACGTTCCAGGTCTCCTCGATCCGGTAGTCCGCGCGGTCGAGGATCACCGAGGTGAAGTCGGGGTACTCGACGCCGTTCACCTCGCGGCGTCCGGCGATGCCGCCGAGGATGACGCCGTCACAGATGCCGGATCCGGAGGAGAAGCTCCAGCGGCCGGAGACCTGGTAGCCGCCGGGGACCTTCTCGATCCTGCCGGTCGGGGTGTAGGAGGAGGCGATCTTGCGCGCCGGGTCCTCGCCCCAGATCTCGGTCTGCGTCTCCTCGGGGAAGAGGGCGATCTGCCACGGGTGCACGCCGACCACCGACGCCACCCAGCCGGCGGAGGCCGAGCTGCGGCCGATCTCGATGACGGTCTCGGCGTACTCGGTGAGGTGGACCTCGCCGCCGCCCCAGCGGGCGGGCTGGAGGGCGCGGAGCACCCCGATCGAGTCGAGCGCCGCGACCGCCTCGTCGGTGAGGCGGCCCTGGGCCGCGCCTTCGGCGTCGGCCGCGGCGAGGGTCGGCGCCGCCGCCCTCGCCTTGTCGATCATGCTCATGTGTCGGTTCCCCCTCTAGCGGCCGCTCGGGACGAAGTCCCGGACGATCGCCTGGAATCGCGCGGCCTGCTCGATCTGGGTCCAGTGGCCGCACTTGTTCATGACGTACAGGTCCGCCTGCGGCAGGTTCTCCGCCAGGTAGTAGCTGCACTCGATCGGCACGATGACGTCCTGGCGGCCGTGCACGACCAGGGTCGGCAGGTCGATCTCGGCGAGTTCCTCCGGCGCGAAGGTGAGCATCTCCGGGGCGAACATGGCCCGGTGGCCCTCCTCGATCCACGGCCGCCGCACGATCGGCATCCGCTCGGCCGCGACCTCCTCGACCTTGTCCCCGAAGGCCGACTTGTCGTGGACGAACTGGATGAGCAGATCGGCCATCGCCTCGACGGTCGGGTCGTCGAAGTAGGTGATCAGCTTGATCAGGCCGGGGGCCGGGGCGAGGCCGGGCATGCCGCCGGAGCCCATGAGGATGATCCGGTCGACGAGCTCGGGCCGCAGCTGGGCGATGCGCAGCGAGTACATGCCGCCCATCGAGTTGCCGACGAGCACGACCTTCTCCAGCCCGAGCGCGTCGACCAGCTCCAGCAGCGCCTCGATGCGGACCTCGGCCTGGGCGGCGAAGCCCTGCGGCTGCGGGTCCGGGTAGGAGGAGTCACCGAACCCGAGGATGTCGGGCGCGACGCAGTGGTACGTGTCGCCGAGGCCGAGCAGGACCTCGCGCCAGTTGGACGCGGCGGTGACGCCGGGGCCCGAGCCGTGCAGGAACAGCAGGGCGGGCTGTCCGGGCGTGCCGGTCTCGTTCACCCGGAGGTGGCGGCCGCCCTTGATCGCGATGTCCGAGACGCGCAGTTCGGCGGTCACTGGGCCGCCTCCGTTCCTTCGAGCTCGCGGAAGATCCCGGGAGGGCCGTCGATGTAGGCCTGGGAGCGGTGGTGGCCCCAGATGGACGGGAGGTCGTGCGACCCGGCGACCCAGGTGAGGTCGTCGACGGCGATGCCGCCATGGCCGTACTCGATCTGGAGCGACGACGGCGTCTGCACGTAGATCGAGGTCATCAGGTCGTTGGTGTGCCGGCCCAGGGACAGGAGGATCTCCCGGTCGGCGTCCTCGGTGAACAGGTCGATGGCGGTGCCCAGGTCGTCGAAGGACTCGACCTCCAGCATCAGGTGGTTGATGCCGGTCATGCCGGGGATCTCCGCGACGGCCAGGGAGTGGTGGCGGCCGTTGCAGTGGTAGAAGCGCAGGTTGAAGATGTCGCTCTTGACCCGGTCGGAGAGGCGGAAGCCGAGGGTCGCGGCGTAGAAGTCGTCGGCCGCCTGGAGGTCGGGGACGATCAGCACGACGTGCCCGAGGCCCAGGTCGCCGGTGACGAACCTGCCGCGCATCGGACGTCCGGGGAAGAACGAGTTGGGGGTCGAGTGCTGGCCCCAGACGAGTTCGTGGCGATTGCCGAACGGGTCGGTGAACCAGTACAGCTCGGCGACCTGGCGCTCCTTGAGCACCTCCGCGTCGCCCTCGTGCAGCTCGACGCCCTTGGCCCGCAGCTCCGCGACGTAGGACCGCAGCGCGGTCTCGTTGTTGCAGGCCCAGCCGACGTAGCGGAGCTCGTCCTCCGCGGCCGGGTGCACGGCGATGCGGTAGCCCGCGTCGTCGACCTTGACGCGGACCGCGCCGTCGGACCCGTCCTCGGCGAGGACGGCGCCGAGCAGGCGGGTGGCGTACTGACGCCACTCCTCGGCCTTCGGGGACGCGATTCCCAGGTAAGCGAGTTGCGAAATCACAGCATGACCTCCGGAGCGGACGAACCGAGAAGCGCGGCGCCGTAGTACTGGCCGCAGCCGTCGGAGACGAGGAAGGCGTGGCCGAGCTCGGCGACCACGTCCTGGTAGAGGCGGTGCAGGGGGTGGTCCACGAAGACCGTCCGGCCCGAGGCGACCCGCATCAGCTTGTTGATCGAGAAGCCGACCTCCTGGCAGCCCTTGGTGATGTTCCAGCGCATCCGGGCGCGCTCCTGGCGCTCGAGATGGACGCCGGCCTCGGCCGCCTGGGTGATCGTGTCGATCGCGTTGTACATCTTGGCGACGGCGGCGTCGTGGATCCACTCGGCCTCGGCCAGGTGCATCTGCATGAGCGCGTCGTCGGCGTAGGTGCCGCCCCAGTTGGCCTTGCGGACACTGGTCTCGGCGGTCCAGTCGTCGAGGAAGCGGCGGCCGAGGCCGAGCATCGGCGCGACGAGCACCAGGTTGAACATGACGGCCCAGGGCAGCTTGTAGAGGCTGCCGGGGTTGGTCAGCATGCCCGGCGCGGGGCGCTCGGGGTTGTACTCGTACAGCGGGCTGGACAGGAAGCGGCGCTCGGGGATGAGGACGTCCGCGACGACGATGTCCTTGCTGCCCGTGCCGCGCGAGCCGCGCACGTGCCAGGTGTCCTCGATGACGTACTCGTCGCGGAAGAGCAGCGCGGACCCGTAGTTCGGCACCTCGACGCCCGGCGCGACCTCGACCTTCCCGGCGAATCCGCCGAGGATGACGCC
Organism: Actinocorallia herbida; assembly: GCF_003751225.1. Classification (NCBI taxonomy): domain Bacteria; kingdom Bacillati; phylum Actinomycetota; class Actinomycetes; order Streptosporangiales; family Thermomonosporaceae; genus Actinocorallia; species Actinocorallia herbida. The sequence goes on along the minus strand of NZ_RJKE01000001.1, from coordinate 3,327,445 downwards.
CTGGGCGTGGTCGCTGCCGGAGGAGAACGACCAGCGGCCGGAGACCTTGTAGCCGCCGGGGACGGGCTCGATCTTGCCGGTCGGGGCGTAGGAGGAGGAGGCGTTCCAGTCCGGGTTCCCCTCCCAGATCTCGGCCTGGGTCTCCTCGGGGAAGAGCGAGAGCTGCCACGGGTGGGACCCCATGACGCCCGCGACCCAGCCCGCCGACGGGGCGACGCGGCCCAGTTCGTAGACGGACGTGAGGTGTTCGCGGAGCGAGAGCTCGGCGCCGCCCCAGCGCTCGGGCAGCAGACCGCGCATCAGGCCGGTCTCCTGCATGTGCTTGAACGTCCGGTCGGTCAGCGAGCGCTGCTCGGCCGAAAGCTCCTCCTCGGCGCGGAACTCGGGTTCGAGCCGGCGAATCTCGTCCAAGACGGTCATCGGCGTCAGTCCTTCGGGGGTGAGACGAAAGGCGAAGTAAAGGTGACGTGAATCTCTGTAGCAGTCACTACACGGAACAGTAGAGCGATCGCTCCAGGGAGTGCAAGAGGTCTTCCGAAATTTCTGTGACTGCGACCACAAGCCCTCTGATCAGCACCCTTGCACTTGCCAACCACCGGTGACTGGTGTCACAGTTCACTCCTGTAGCGATCGCTACATGGAGGAGCCCCTAGATGGAAAAGCCTGGAGTGTCCGTGTCGCACACCCACCCCTGGGACCCGAGCCTCACCGCGTCGTTGACGGGCGTCGGGCCCGGCCCGAGCGCCCACGACAAGCGCCTCTCGCTGCGCGCCGCGCTGGCCGGCGCCGCCGCGCGTCCGGGGCTGCCGATCGAGCCGCTGGTGCTGCCCGGCGCGACCGACGCCCTGGGCGCCCGGCTGATCGAGCAGGCCGGATTCGCCGCCGTCTACGCCACGGGCGCCGGTCTCGCCAACGCCGTCTACGGCCTGCCGGACCTCGGGCTGATCTCCCAGACCGAGGTGGTCGACCACGCCGGGCGGCTGTCCGAGGCGACCGGGATCCCGCTGATCTGCGACGCCGACACCGGCTACGGCGGCCCCCTCTCGGCGATGCGCACGGTCCGGCTGCTGGAGCGCGCCGGGGTGGCCGGACTCCAGCTGGAGGACCAGGAGATGCCCAAGCGGTGCGGCCATTTCGACGCGCACACGCTGATCCCGTCCGGGCACATGGAGACGAAGATCGCCGCCGCCTGCGACGCGCGCGCCGATGACGCGCTGGTGATCATCGCGCGCACCGACGCGAGGTCCGCCTACGGGATCGACGAGGCGATCGAGCGCGGCCGGGCCTATGTCGCGGCCGGAGCCGACGCGCTGTTCATCGAGGCGCCCCGGACCGTCGAGGAACTCGCCCTGGTGGGCCGCGAGCTGGCCGGGACTCCCCTGATCGTCAACGTGGTCGAGGGCGGCAAGACGCCCCAGCTCGAGCTCAAGGAGTACGCCGAGCTCGGCTTCGGAGTCGTCCTGTTCGCCAACTACCTGATGCGCTCGATGCACCTGGCCGGACGCGAGGCGCTGGCGCACCTGCGCGAGCACGGCGAGACCGCCTCGCGCGCCGACCGGATGGCGAGCTGGCAGGAGCGGCAGAGCCTGTTCAACCTGCCCGCGTTCAGCGCCGCCGAGACGGCGCTCGACCAGGAGCTCGGGAGGGTCGAGTGAGCGAGATCCCCGGGCTGCCCGTCGACACCGAGCTGCCGGAACGGGTCGGTGTGCTGGTGCTCGGCGCGGGTCTCGCGGGCTGCGCCGCGCTGCTGGCCGCCGCCGAGGCGGGGCAGTACGCCCTGCTGCTGGAGAAGACCGATGAGATCGGCGGCTCCACGGTGAAATCGGCGGGCCTGTCGGCGTTCGCCGGGACCGACGAGCAGGCCGAGCAGGGCATCGCCGACTCCGTCGAGCTGCTCCGCAAGGACCTCCTCGAGGTGGGCAAGGAGCGCAACGATCCCGCGCTCGTCGAGCTGTACTGCGCGCACCAGCTGGAGACCTACCGCTGGTTGAAGGCGCACGGCGTCGTCTACGGCGAGATCCACGCGGCGTCGGGCCAGTCGGCCCCGCGCAGCCACCCGACCGACACGACCCGCATGCTGGTCCAGCTGCTCAGGGCGGCCGGGGAGCTCGGCGCGCGGATCGTGTTCGACGCGCCGGCCGAGCGGCTGCTGCACGACGGGGCACGGGTCACCGGCGTCCGGCTCGCCGACGGCCGCGAGGTGCTCGCCGACGCGGTGGTGCTCGGCACCGGCGGTTTCTCGATGAACCCCGACCTGCTCGCGACGTTCGCGCCGCAGATGGCGCACGCGCTGCGCCAGGGCGGCACGGGCAACCAGGGCGACGGCCTGAAGATGGCGATGGCGCTCGGCGCCGGGCTCCGCGACACCCCGTACATCAAGGGCACCTACGGGCATTTCCACACCGAGCACCCCGACGAGGACGGCACAGGCATCCTCGCCGTCTACAAGGGCGCGATCGCGGTCAACCGGGAGGGCCGCAGGTTCGTCGACGAGTCGCGGAACTACAAGGAGATCGGCGACGCCGCGCTCGTCCAGCCCGGAGTGACCACCTGGCAGGTCTTCGACGCGCGGACCATGGCCCTGTCGAACGATGAGGTGCCGATCTACGAGTTCGCGGGCCGGGAGCGGGCCGGGATGCTCCTCAAGGCCGACACGATCGCCGGGCTGGAAGCCGCGATCGGGCTGCCGGAGGGCTCGTTGCAAGAGACCGTCGCGGAGTACAACGCGGCGCTCGCCGGAGGCGGGGACGACCCGCACGGCCGGGCGCACCTGTCCGGCGGGGTCGGACGGCCGACGCCCATCGATCAGGGCCCGTTCTACGCCCACCCGTCCGGCACCGTCGTGCTCGCCACCTACTGCGGTCTCACCGTCGACACCCGGATGCGGGTCCTCGACTGGTGGGGCGAGCCGATCGAGCGGCTGTACGCGGCGGGCGAGATCACCGGCGGATTCCACGGGGCCGGCTACATGACCGGCACGTCCATCGGAAAGTCCGGCGTCTTCGGACGGATCGCCGGAATCCACGCGGCAGCAGAGGAGAGTGACCTCGAATGGTGACCGGAACCGACCTGTTCGACCTGTCGGGGAAGGTGGCGCTGGTCGTCGGCGCGGCGGCCGGCGGGCTCGGTGAGCGCGCCGCGAAGGCGCTGGCCGCGGCGGGCGCGATCGTCGCCGTCGCGGACCTCGCCGACCGAAGGGACGCGCTCACGACGACGGCTCGGGCTACCTGGACCGGCGGGCACCAGGCCGTCGAGAACCAGGCGAGCGCGCACCGGGTCGACGTGACCGACGAGCGATCGGTCGCCGCGCTCTTCGAGAACGTGGTCGCCGCGCACGGCAGGCTCGACATCGTCGTCAACGCGGCCGGCGTCATGCTCCGCAAGGCCTATGACGAGACCACGCTCGAGGAGTTCGAGCGGGTCGTCCGGGTGAATCTGACCGGGACCTGGCTGGTCGGCCGCGAGGCGGGCAAGACCCTCACCCGGCAGGGGGGCGGCGGCCGGATCGTCAACCTCACCACGGTCTATGCCGAGCGGGTGGGGCCCCTCCCGGAATCGGCGTACTACTCCTCCAAGGCCGGGGTCGTGAACGTGACCCGGGCGCTCGCCGGGGAGCTCGGACCGCACGGGATCACCGTCAACTGCCTGGCCCCCGGCGTCTTCTACCCGACCGAGATGACGGCCCCGCTCGGCGCCCAGCCCGACCGGCTCCGCTGGTTCGGCGAGCGCACGATGCTCGGCCGCCTCGGCGACCCCGAGACCGACTTCGCAGGACCGCTGCTCCTGCTCGCGAGCCCCGCCTCGGCGTACATGACCGGCCAGGTCGTCTACGTCGACGGCGGCTGGTCCGCCTGGTAACCCCACCCCTTCCGCGTCAACTCTGAGGACATCGCGATGACCGCCACGACGGCTCCCACCAAGAAGGCCCTGCTCATGCTCGACTACCAGGTCGCGCTGTGCGAGGAGGGCCCGTACCTCCGCATGCCCCCGCTCGCCGCGCAGATCGCCGAGCGCGGCGTGCTCGCCACCGCGGAGAAGGTGCTGACCTCCGCCCGCGCCGCGGGCGTGTTCGTCGTCCATGTGCGGCTGGCCTTCGACCCGTCGTACCGGCTGCGAACGAACCGGCTGCCGCGGTTCGACCCCTACGAGCAGAACAGGGCGATGCTCGCGGACTCCCCCGAGGCCCAGATCGTCAAGGCGCTCGCGCCGATCTCGGGCGAGCCGGTGATCGACAAGGGCTGCGTCGACCCGTTCGTCGGCACCCCGCTGCGCGAGGTCCTGGCCGCCGAAGGCGTCACCGAGGTGGTGCTCGGCGGCGTCGCGACCAACCTCGTCGTCGAGTCGGCCGCCCGGCACGCCTCGGACTCCGGTCTCCAGGTGACCGTGGTGGAGGACATGTGCGCCTCCTTCCGCGCCGACTTCCACGCGTTCTCCGTCGAGAACATGCTGCCGCTGTTCGGCGCCGTCATCGGCTCCGCCGAGCTCAAGTTCTGAGGGAGACCGCACTCATGACCCAGCAGATCCACAGCTATGACGTGGTCGTGGTCGGCGGCGGCGTCGCCGGCCTGTCGGCCGCGGTCGCGGCGTCCGAGAAGGGCGCGCGCGTCGCGATCCTGGAGCGCTCGACCGAGGCGGAGACCGGCGGCAACACCCGGCACACCGAGGCGTTCCTGCGGATGCAGTCGGTCGACGAGGTCGCCGACGGCTTCGCGGACGTCCTCGTCGACGACTTCATGGGCCACCCGGACCCGTCGCTCGTCCACGACGCGGCGCTCCCGCCGCACCGGCGCGGCCCCCTCTACCGGGCGACCCACACCATCGACCCGGACTACGTGTCGACGCTCGCCGAGGAGGCGCCGCGGGCCCTCGCCTGGATGAGCGGCCACGGGGTGCGCTTCGACTTCGTGCCGACCCCGTTCCTCACCCAGTCGACGACCCGGATGGCGCCGGTCGGCGGCGGTCTCGCCATCATCGAGACCATGGGCAAGGCGGCCCGCGGGCTAGGCGTGGAGTTCCACTTCGAGACCACCGCCCGGCGGCTCACCTTCGGCGACCAGGGCATCGACGGCGTCTTCGCGCACACGCCGAACGGCCCCGCGGTCTTCCAGGGCGCCGTGGTGCTCGCGAGCGGCGGCTACCAGGGCAACTTCGAGCTGATGGCCCGCTACCACGGCGAGCGGGCGCTGACCTGCCGTCCGGTCGCCAGGGGCGGCAACTTCAACAAGGGCGAGGGCCTGGAGATGGCGCTCGCGCTCGGCGCCGCCACCGCCGGCAACTTCGCGCTCTTCCACGCCGAACCCGTCGACCCGCGCAGCGGCGAGGCCGAGGCCGCGATCTTCTGCTTCCCGTACGGCGTGCTGGTCAACGCCGAGGGGCGGCGGTTCGTCGACGAGGCGCGCGGTACCGTCGACGCCTGGTACGAGCGGACCACCCGCGCGATCCAGGACCAGACCGACGGGATCGCCTGGGTGGTCCTCGACCAGCGGGGCCTCGCGGTGCCGAACCTGACGGCGGGCATCCGCACCGATATCGCGCCGGTCACCGCGGCGACGGTCGGGGAACTCGCGGCGAAGCTGGGGCTCCCGGTCGCGGTGGTGGAGGAGACGATCGCGGCCTACAACGCGGCATGCCCCGATCCGTCCGGATTCGACCACGCGCGGACCGACGGGCTCGCGACCGACGGGCTGGTCCCGCCGAAGTCGAACTGGAGCCTGCCCATCGCGGAAGGCCCGTTCGCGGCCTACCCGATCATGGCGGCGAACGTCTTCACCTTCGGCGGTCTCAAGACCACGCCGGACGCCGAGGTCGTCGACCGGGACGGCGACCCGATGACCGGGCTGTACGCGGCCGGTGAGCTGACCGGGTTGTACTACTCGAACTACACGGGCTCCACCTCGGTGCTGCGCGGTGCGACGTTCGGCCGGATCGCCGGGGCGAACGCCGCGGCGGCCGCGGCGAAGGAGGCGTGAGCATGCGCGTCTGGCACCAGTCCTTCACCGTCCTGGACGACGTCCCGCACTACCGCGACGCCCTCGCCCGGCACCTGCGGGCGCAGGCCGCGCCCGGCACCGAGATCGACTTTCACGGGATGAAGCCGGGCACCTACCCGTCGGACTATCCCGGCACCCACATCGGCTACGCCTACCTCGCGGGGCTGCACCGCGAGCAGTTCGTGCACGCGGCGCTGCGGGCGCAGGACGAGGGGTACGACGCCTTCCTGATCGCCACGATCCCGGACACCGCCTACGAGGAGGTCCGCACGGTCGTGGACATCCCGGTCGTCGCGTTCGGGCAGACCTCGGTGCTGATGGCCGGGGCGCTGGGCGACCGGATCGGGATCGTCAACTTCATCGCCGCACTGGAGCCGCAGCTCCGCCGCAACCTGCGCAACTACCGGCTCGACGCGCTGGTCGGCCCGATCGTCCAGGTCGAGGCCGAGTTCCACGACGTCATGGGCGCCTACGCCGACCCGCAGCCGCTGATCGAGGCGTTCACCCGGGCCGCGCGACGGGCCATCGCGGACGGCGCGAACGTGATCGTCCCCGGCGAGGGGCCGCTCAACGTGTTCCTCGCCGACCAGGGCGTCTCCCGGGTGGACGACGTGCCGGTGCTGGACTCGCTCGGCACCTGCGTCCGCGTCGCGGAACTGCGGGCGGCGCAGTACCGGGCGACGGGACTGAAGCCGTCGCGCGTCGGGTTCTACGGCGCGCAGCCCGCCCGGCCGCTGATCGACGCCGCGCGGCGCTTCTACGGCACCGACGGGGCGCTCGGATGAGCGGGTGGGACTCCGAGGTCGACGTCGCCGTCGTCGGCGGCGGGGCGTGCGGGGTGATGTCGGCCCTGCGCGCGGCCCGGAATCCGGACCTCGTCATCGCCGTCTTCGAGAAGTCCACCCGCGAAGGCTGCAACGCCGCCATCTCCTCGGGCTCCCTCGCCGCCGGAGGCACCCGCTTCCAGGCGGCGGCGGGCATCGAGGACTCGCCGCAGCGGCACGCCGAAGACATCATCGCGGCCAGCGGCGACGAGGAATGGCGCCCCGTCGTCGAGGCCCTGTGCGCGGCGGCCCCCGAGTTCGTCGAGTGGATCGCCGACACCGGCTACCCGATGGAGATAGGCACGGACATGCCGCGCGCAGGCATGTCCGTGCCGCGGCTGCACACCGACGTGGGACGGCTGGGCGGCGTCAGGCTCATGCGCCATCTGCGCACCCTGCTCGACGCGTGCGACAACGTCGCGTTCGTCGACGAGGCCCCCGTCGTCGACCTCGTGGTCGAGGACGGCGAGGTGGCGGGCGTCGTCGTCCAGCAGAACGGCACGACGCAGCGGGTGCGCGCGAACGCCGTCGTGCTGGCCTCCGACGGCTTCGCGGGCTCCCCGGCCCTGGTCAAGGAGCACCTGTCCCATCTGGGCGCGCCGTTCTACGGCGGCGTCTCCACCGCGACCGGCGACGCCCTGGCCTGGGTGCTCCCGCTCGGCGCCCGGCTCCGCAACATGGGCGCCGGCCTGCGCTCGGGCCTGGTGGTGGTCGACCACGGCACCCGGGTCTCCCCCGCCCTCCCCTTCAACGGCGCGGTCCTGGTCAACCTGGACGGCGAGCGCTTCGTCGAGGAGGACACCAAGGGCTACTCGTCCATGGCGGGCGTCCTCCAGCGCCAACCCGGCGAACGGGCGGCCATGATCTGGGACGCCACCGCCATGGAGGCCACCCGCGAGTCCGAGATGATGCGCGAATGCCTGGCCGCGGGCGCCATCCGCGACCGGGCGGCCCTCGCCGACGTGGCCGCCGACCTGGGCCGCACGGTCGAGGAGACCGAGCGGCTCCTGGCCCCGCTGCCCGGCCGCCGCGCGCTCACCGCCCCGTACCACCTGGCCTGGGTGACCCACGGCCTCCTCGCCACCCAGGGCGGCCTCGTCATCGACCCGTCCGGGCGCGTCCTCGACGCCTCAGGTACCCCGATCCCCCGTCTGTTCGCGGGCGGAGGCACCGCCTGCGGCCTCGCGGGCGCCCACTCCGACGGCTACATGTCGGGCAACGGCCTTCTGTCCGCCTTCGGCATGGCCTGGATCATCGGCAACGCCCTGTCCCGGACCGCCTGACCCCGCGCGGCGGGGCCGCCTCGGCCCCGCCGCGACCCGCGTGACCAGTGGAACGCCGGTTTCCGGTCAAGATCGCGGACCCGGCGTTGCGGCGCGGCGGCGGGCGGGCATCCTCACCCGGTCACCGCTTCGCCGGACACCGGGAGAGCAACCATGGCAGCGACGCCGTCTCCGCAGATGGCCAAGTGGGTCTACTTCCAGAGCGTCCTGCAGGACGACGACCCCGTCCTGGTGGAAGGGGGCGCCAGCTACGTGGGCATGGCCTGGTACACCGTGCCGTCCTCGTCGCTGACGGACGTCATGGCGCAGCCGCAGACGCCGTTCCAGGAGTTCACGGGCAGGCAGGCCGACGCGTACGCACTCCTCCTCACCAAGCTTCAGATCACCACGCCGAGCGCCGGTCCCGGCTATCAGTACACACCCGCGATCTGCAGCACCGCCCAGGACAGCCGCTACCGGCCGTGCTCGGCGGCCGGACAGGTCGGTCTCGTCCAGACCTGACCCGGCGTCGGCGACCTGACGGTCGGCCCCTCGGATTCAAGGAGCGGGAGCATGGCGGGCTTCGGGTGGAAGCTGCACGAGGACGGGAGGCACCTCGCGCCGGGCGAGGTCGTGAAGCCGGACGAGCGGCTCACCTGGGGGCGCACGGTCGGGCTGGGCGCGCAGCATGTGGTCTCCATGATCGGGGCCTGCTTCGTCGCGCCCATCCTGATGGGGCTGAACGCCAACCTCGCCGTCATGGCTTCCGGGGTGGCGACCATCGTCTTCCTGCTCATCACCCGCGGCCGGATCCCCAGCTATCTCGGCAGCAGCCTGTCGTTCGTCGGCGTGGCGGCCGTCATCTCGGCCCAGGGCGGGAACGCGGCGACCCTCACCGGCGCGCTGCTGGTCGTCGGCGCGGTCCTCATCCTGTGCGGGGCGGTCATCCGCGCACTGGGCGCCCGTGTCATCCACGCCGTCCTGCCGCCGGTGGTCACCGGCGCGGTCGTCATGCTCATCGGGTTCAACCTCGCGCCCGTCACCGCGGGCACCTACTGGCCCCAGGACCAGTGGACGGCGCTCCTCACCATGCTCTTCACCGGCTTCGCCCTAGTCGTGCCGCGCGGCTTCTGGTCCCGGATCGCGATCTTCCTCGGCCTGACCTTCGGCTACCTGGTCTCCTGGGTCCTCGACCGCGTCCTCGGCAGGATCCACTCCCCCGCGGGCGGCACGGAAGCGGTCGACCACTGGCGGCTCGACCTCTCCCCGGTGGAGAAGGCCGACTGGATCGGGCTTCCCGCCCTCCACGCCCCGAGCTTCTCCCTCTCCGCGGCGCTCGTCGCCCTGCCCGTCGTGGTCGCGCTCATCGCCGAGAACGCCGGGCACGTCAAGGCCGTCGGCGAGATGACCGGAGACCCGCTGGACGACGAACTGGGCACCGCGATCCTGGCCGACGGCGCCGCCACCGTGCTGTCCACCTCCGTCGGCGGCCCCGCCACGACCACCTACGCCGAGAACATCGGCGTCATGGCGGCCACCCGCGTCTACTCGACCGCCGCCTACTGGTGCGCCGCGGGCTTCGCGATCCTGTTCGGCCTCTGCCCCAAGTTCGGCACCGTCGTCGCCGCCGTCCCCGGCGGGGTCCTCGGCGGCATCACCGTCATCCTCTACGGCATGATCGGCCTGCTGGGCGCCCAGATCTGGATCCGCGCCCGCGTCGACCTGGCCAACCCCCTCCACCTCGTGCCGGTGGCCGCGGGACTCATCATCGGCATCGGCGACGTCAGCCTGAAGTTCACCGACAACTTCCAGCTCAGCGGCATCGCCCTCGGCACGCTGATCGTCGTCATCGGCTACCACGCCCTCCGGGCCCTGGCCCCGGCCCACATGAGGACCGCGCCGCCGTTCCCCGAACCCACCGCCCCGGAATGAGCCGCTACGGCCGGGGCCGCGTCGCGGGGAGAGCGTGGGCCCGGGTGGTCTCCGGGGCGTGCCCGTGACGGGCCGGGTGGTGGTCTCGGGGCGTTCGGGTGGAAAGGGGCTCGAAGGTGGGGGCGGGAGGGCAGGATGGGGTCTTTCGGATCGGGATCGCGAGGACGGGGGTTCATGTGGGAGGGGTGAAAGGGGTTCGGCTGGTGGGGCTGCCCGTGCGGGCGATCGAGGCGTTGTCCGCCGGGGAGCTCGCGGTCGCCGGCGAGGTGGCCGGGCTGGCGCTCGGGGGGTATTTCGTGACAGGGGAGGCACGTGCGCTCTGGGCGCTGCGGCTGCGGCAGATCGCGGCGGATCCCCGCGCCGCGCACTGGATCGCGCGGGCGGCGACGACGGGCGACACCGCGACCGTGGTCGGCTTCGCCGGGTTCCATGGCCCACCGGATCCGGCGGGCACGGCCGAGATCTCCTACTCGGTGGATCCGCTGCACCGTCGGCAGGGATTCGCCAGGGCGATGCTCGGCGAACTCCTGCGCTGGGCCGCCGCCGAACCCGGTGTCACCACGGTCAGGGCCGCCATCAGCCCGGACAACGCGGGTTCGCTGGCGACCATCGCCGGGGCCGGATTCCACCAGGTCGGCCGGCAATGGGACGAAGAGGACGGCCTTGAACTCCTCTTCGAACGGCCCGCCCGCCCGTCCACCGGATCCCCCTGACCTTCGACGCGCACGCCGGCGCACCGGGTTCCGCCCACATTTCTCCAGGTGAGCAGGGACGGGAGACGGGGGTGTAGGTGGTTTCGCTGATGTGGCGGGGTGGAGGGAGAGGGAGGATTCTTGGTGGTTGGGCCACCGCGGGTCTTGGGGTGGCCCGTGGGGAGGAAGCATGGAGTTCCTGGTCTTGGGGCCGCTTCGGGCCGGAGGGCCGGGGGGTGGGACGGTCGGGGCGCCCAAGGTGACGGCACTGCTCGCGGTGCTGCTGGTCCGGGCAGGTGAGACCGTCTCGTTCGATGAGCTCATCGACGAGTTGTGGCCGGAGGGCCCTCCGCGGCGGGCGCGGGCGGCGCTGCACGTCTACGTCTCGCAGTTGCGGCGCAGGGTGCTGCCGCCGGAGGGGGCGCGGATCGTGACGGGGGCCCGGGGATACGCGCTCGTGGGTGCGGTGACCGACGCGGCGAGACTGGAGCGGCTGCGAGGGGAGGCGGTGGCGGCGAGCATCGCCGATCCCGTGCTCGCGCTCGACCGGTTCAGCGCGGCCGCCGCCCTGTTCCGCGGACCTGTGCTGGCGGGGGTTCCGTACGGACCGGTGGCGGGGGCGTTCGCGCGCTGGGCCGAGGAGTGCAGGCTGGAGTGCCTGGAGGGCATCGCCTCCTGTGCGCTGCGCGCGGGCCGACATCGGGAGCTGGTCGGCGATCTGACGCGATGGGTCGAAGAGCATCCGCTCAACGAGACGCTGCGCGAGCAGCTCATGCTCGCGCTGCACCGGTCGGGGCGGCGGGCCGAGGCGCTGGCGGCGTTCCACCAGGCGGAGAGAGTGCTGCGGACCGAGCTGGGGATCGGCCCTCGCGCCGCGATGCTGCGGCTCCGGTCGCAGATCGCCGACGAGGCGGCACTCCCCGTCGCGGGCTGAACCCGAATCCGGCGCCCGAGTATCCTGAGGTCTCCTCAGGTTAGTGCCCGGGAGGGTAGGCTGAGGCCGCCTCAGATAACCGCGGAGACGTTTCCACCGCACGAGGCGACCCCCATGGGGGAAGACAAGCGGCCGGCCCATGACGTAAATTCTACTAAATCTACTGTTTTAGTTGGATTAATGCGCGGGTCAGTGAGTGGAGGGGCCATGACGGTCGAGGTGTTCTACGGCGGGTCGGGCACCGTCCGGGTCGGCCTTCTCGACCGGCTCCATGCGCTCACCTCGGCCCCTGGTGAGGAGGGACGTCTCATCGCCGTCGTCGGCGAGCCGGGATCCGGGAAGACGCGTCTGCTCGCGGCACTGGTACGCGAGCGCCGGTGGAGCGCCCTTCCCGCCGCCTTTCACCGGTGCGCCGGAGAAGGCGCGGACCAGCCGTCGCCGGCCGACCTGGCACGGCGCCCCTCCTCCGCGCCTACCACGATCGCCGCCTCAGCCCCGCGCCCCGAACCCGTCAGGCCCCTTGTGGTGCTGGAGGACGCGCATCTCGCCGGAGCGGCGACCGTGCGCGACCTCGTCGCGCACGCGCATGCCGCGCCCGCCCCGCCGGTGGACGTGGTGCTGGCGCTGCGCCCCGGGCAGGCGGCCCCCGAACTCGCCGAGGCGATCGCGCTCACCGAGGCGTTCGGCCGGACCGTGCGCATCGAGCTGCCGCCCCTCACCGACGAGCAGATGACGGCGCTCGCGCCTGTCCCGTTCGAACTGCGCAGACGCAGCGGCGGCAACCCCTTCCGACTTCTGGCGCTCCAGGCACTGGAGCGGGCGGCCGGAACCGGGGACGCCGCGGAGGTCGCCCCTTTCGAGTTCGCGGTGCTGCACGAGACCCGCGGTCTCGGCGGGCACGAGCGCGCCGTGCTGCACGCCGCGGCCGTCCTGCGCGACGGCTTCGACGTCGCACTGCTCGCCGAGGTCGCCGAGGTCGGCCAAGGCGTGGCGGCCGCCGCGGCCCGCGGGCTCGTGCGGCGCGGACTCCTGCGCGTCGAGGAGCCGGTCGAGACGCTGTTCGCCATCCGCGACGAGGTCTTCGGCACCCTTCTGCGCCGCACGATCGACCCGGTCCGGGCGGAGCGGGCGCACCGCAGGGCGGTCGGGCTGCTGTCGGCGCGCGCCCAGGACGGGCGGAGGCTCGGCTTCCACCTCGCCAGCCTGCCCCCGCGCACCGGGGAACCCGCCAGGATCCTCTCGGCAGCCGAAGAACTGATGGACGAAGACCTCGCCGAGGCCGTCTACTGCCTGACGCCCGTGCTGGCCGAGACCGCGGCCGGCGATCCGCTCGGGGCGCGGGCGCGCCTGGCGCTGAGCACCGCCTTCGGGCGGCTCGGCCGGCTGGCGGAGAGCCGCGACCTCCTGTTCGCCGTGCACGAGGCGTGCCTTGCGCGGCCGGACGCCGACGCGGAGGCGCTGGCCGCGGCCGTCGCGTTCGTGTCCGGCGCCGAGGCGGTGCTGAGCCAGGACGTCCAGACGCTCGACCTGCTCCAGGAGTACGCGGGCAGGCCGGAGCTGCGCGGCGGCCCGGTCGGCCCGCTCCTGCTGTTCGCGCTCGGGTTCCGCAGCGCGATGGTCGGCGGTCCCCCCGACGCGGCCGGGGTCGCCGAAGGGCTGGCGGCGTGCGGCGCGACCTCCCCGCTACGCGCGGGGCTGCTCGCGCTGTCGGCCCTCGCCGCGCTCGCCGACGGCAGGACCTCGGCGGCGGCGGAGCAGGCCGGGGAGGCCGGAAGGCTCCTCGACCGTCTTCCCGAACATCAGGCGGCGCGATATCTGGAGACGGTCTGCGCCTACGCGCTGGCCACCCTCTACCTGGGCCGCCACGGCGAGGCGCAAAGGCAGCTCCGCCGGGCCATCGCGGTAGCGCGGCGCAGGGAGCGCACGCACCTGCTCCCGACGCTGCTGGTGCTGACGAGCGAGGCGGAGCGGCATCTCGGCCTGCTCTCCGCCGCGCGTGACGCCGCCGACGCCGCGGTCATCGAGTCTCCGGCGGGCAACACGCTGCGGCAGGCTCAGGCGCTCGCGCTCAAGGCCGCGGCGGAGGTGTGGGCGCAGCCGGCGGGCAGCGGCCGGGCGCGGGCGCTCGCCGAGCAGGCGCTGGCCCGCAAGACGCCGCTGCGCGTGAACGCCAACGGCAGCGCCGCGCTCGCGGTGTTCGCGCTCGCGCAGGCCGCGTGGCTCGACGGCGATCCCGGGCACTGCGTGGCGCTGCTGCTCGACGAGGGCCGCGGCCCGGGGCTGTCCGGGGTGCCGTCGGGGCAGCGGACCGCGGTGTGGGAGCTGCTGTGCGCGGCGGGCATGGATGCGGGGCTCGCGCTGGAGCCCTGGGTGGCCGCGTGCGTCCGGCACGCCGCCGAAGCTCCGCTGCCGCACCACCGCGGCCATGCCGCTCTGGCGCAGGGGCACCTGTGCCGGGTCCGCGGCTCCCTCGCGGAGGCCGAGCGCCGCTACCTCGAGGCCGCCGCCGCGTTCGCGTCGGCCGGGATGGCCGTCGCGCAGTCCCGCGCCCTCGGCCATAGGGCCGCCGTCCTCGCCGGGCTCGGCCGTGCCGGGGACGCCGCACAGGCGGTCGACCTCGCGCTGGCCATCGCGCGGCGGGTGGGCGCGGAGAGGCTGACGGCCTGGCTGCGCGCCCGGATCGGCGGGCCGGAGGACGGGGACCCGGTCACCGCCTGGGAGTCCTACGGGCGCCTCACCGGGCGGGAGCGCGAGGTGGCGCTGCTGCTCTGCGCTGGACTCAGCCGCCGTGAGATCGCCGCGCGCCTGACCATCAGCCCGCGGACCGTGGACGTCCACCTCACCCGGGTGTACCGCAAGGCCGGGGTGCGCTCCCGGATGCAGCTCGCGCTGGCGTTGCGCGATGCCGGGCGCGCCCCTCACCCGGACCGGTCCAGCCTCGGGACCGCGGCGAGCAACTCCCGCGTGTAGGGGTGCGCGGGTTCGTCGAGCACCCGGTCCGCCGGGCCGGACTCCACGACGGCGCCGTCCTTCATGACCGCGACGTCGTCGGCGAGCCGCCGTACGACCCCCAGATCATGGGAGATCAGGACGAACGCTACGGATCGGCGGGCGCGGATCTCGGCGAACACGTCGAGGACGCGGGCCTGGACCGAGGCGTCGAGCGCCGAGACCGGCTCGTCGCAGACGATCACGTCGGGGTCGCAGGCGAGGGCACGGGCGATGGCCAGGCGCTGGGCCTGCCCTCCGGACAGCTCGCTGCCCTTGCGGCCCAGGACGTCGGCGGGCAGCCCGACGCCGTCCAGGAGGGCCGCGCAGCGGTCGGGCCGCTCGTCCGCCGGAACGCCGCCCGCGCGCAGCGGTTCCACCAGCAGCCGGCCCGCGGTACGCCTGGGATCGAAGGACCCGAGCGGGTACTGGTAGACCATCTGGACGCGACGGCGGGCGGCACGCCGTGCCCGGCCGCGCAGCGCCTCCCACGGCCTCCCGTCGAGCCGGACGGCGCCGGAGTCCGGACGGGCGAGGCCGGCGAGGATCCGCCCCACCGTCGTCTTGCCGGAGCCCGACTCGCCGACGAGCCCGAGGACCCGGCCCTCGCGCACATCGAGGGACACCCCGGAGACGGCGGTCAGCACGCCTCGGCCGGGGACCGGGAACCGCTTCACCAGGTTCTCTCCCCGCAGGACGGTCCGGGCGGGGCCGATCGCGGGTTCGGCTCGCGGTCCGGAGGCCGCCCCGACCAGGCTCCGGGTGTAGGCGTGCGCGGGTTCGTCGAGAACGCGCCGGGCGGGCCCGTTCTCGACGAACCCGCCTTCGCGCATGACGTGCACGTGGTCGGCGATCTCGGCGACCACCCCGAGGTCGTGCGTGATGAGCAGGACCGCGGTGCCCGTGTCGGCGAGCGCCCGCAGCAGCGTGAGCACCTGGCGGCGCACCGTGGCGTCGAGGGCGGTGGTGGGCTCGTCGGCGATGAGCAGGTCGGGCCGGGCGGCCAGCGCCGAGGCGAGCAGTGCCCGCTGGCGCAGGCCGCCGGACAGCTCGTGCGGGTACTGCCGCGCGCGCGTGCCGGGCGAGGGCACGCCGACCGCCTTGAGCAGCCGCGCCACTTCGGCGGGAATCCCCGCGGGAGGAACCGTCCGGTGCTCGCGCAGCGGCTCGGCGATCTCGGCGCCGACCCGCCGGAGCGGATCGAGCGAGCCGAGCGCGTCCTGGAGGACGAAGCCGATACGGCGCCCGCGCACCGCCCGCCAGCCGCGCGCGTCGAGCCCGCGCAGGTCGCGCCCGGCGAAGGAGAGTGCGGCGGCGTTCACCTCGGCCCGGTCCCCGGCGAGGCCGACGAGACTGCGGGCGGTGACGCTCTTGCCCGACCCCGACTCCCCCACCATCGCGACGATCCTGCCGCGTCCGACGGTGAAGGAGACCCCGCGGACCGCCTCGACGGGCCCGGGAAACCGCACCGTCAGGTCCCGGACGTCCAGGAGCGGTTCGGTCATGGCCGCCTCCCGGAGACCCGTCGCTGGAGTTCCTGCCCGACCGCGGTGACGGCCAGGACGGAGAGCGTGAGGGCGATGCCGGGGAACGCGGCGGGCCACCAGGCGACGGACAGGGTGCGCCTGCTGGTGGCGAGCATCGCGCCCCATTCCGCGGTCGGCGGCTGCGGGCCGAGCCCGACGAAGCCGAGGGACGACCCGGCGACGATCATCGCGCCGAGCGAGACCGTGGCCAGGGCGAGGACCGGCCCGAGCGCGTTCGGCACCACATGCTGGAGCGTCACCCGCGCTCGGCTCCAGCCGAACCCGTGCGCCGCCTCGACGAAGGGGGCCGCGCGCAGCCGGAGCACCTCCGCCCGCACGACCCTGGCGAAGCCGGGCAGACAGACCAGGGCGAGTCCGACCATGGCCGGAAAGGTGCCCGGGCCCATCGCGGCGACGACAAGGAACACCAGCAGTAGCCAGGGCACCGAGAGCAGTACCTCGAGCGCACGGCCGAGCACCTGGTCGGCCCACCTGCCGAGCTGGGCGGAGCCGACCCCGATGGCCGTCCCGGCGGCCAGCGCGAGGAGGACCGACCCGGCGCCGATGAGCAGGGAAGGGCGTGCCCCGTAGACGATGCGGGCCCACAGGTCGCGGCCGTTCTCGTCGGTGCCGAGCCAGTGGCCCGCGCCCGGCGGCGCGAAGGTTCCGGACAGGTCCGCGGCGTCGGGGTCGGCGCCGGTGAACAGGCCGGGCATCGCGGCCATGGCGGCGAGGACGACGAGCCCTCCCACGGCGAGCCACAACCCGGGCCTGGCCGCCCTCATGGGGCCTCCTGCCTGGTGCGCGGGTCGGCGAGCCAGGTCAGCACGTCGACGAGCACGCTGAACAGCACGAACACCAGCGCCGACAGCAGCACGACGGCGACGACGACCGGCAGGTCCTTGTTCTGCACGGAGGACAGCACGAGCCTGCCGACGCCCTGCCGGGAGAAGACGATCTCGATGATCACCGCGCCGCCGAGCAGGGTGCCGCCGACCCAGCCGAGCACCCCGGCCGCGGGCAGCAGGGCGTGCCGGAGCACGTGCCGGACGTGCACGGCGGTCTCGCCGATGCCGCGGGTCCGCGCGGTGAGCACGAACGGCTCCTCCAGCGCGCGCAGCATGCCCTCCCGCAGCACGCCCGTGACGAGCGCGACGGGCCCCGCGGCGAGCGCGAGCGTCGGCAGGACCAGTCCGCTCGGCGCCGAGGAGCCGACCGCGGGGAACAGCGGCAGCGTGAAGGAGAACGCGGTGAGCAGCACGAGCCCGAGCCAGAACGGCGGCACCGCGACGAGCAGCGCCTCCACGGCGGCGAAGGCGCCGCGCACGAGGCGGCCCGCCCGCGCGCTCACGACCGCGAGCAGGAGCGACGCCCCGATCGTGACCGCGATGGTCGTGCCGAGCAGCGCGAAGGTGTGCGGGACCTGGGCGGCGAGGACCTCGGTGACGGGCCTGCGCAGCACGTGGGAGTCGCCGAAGTCGCCGCGGGCGAGCCGCCCCAGGTAGGCGAGGTACTGGGTGCCGAGTCCGTCGTCGAGCCGGTAGTCGGCGATGAGCCTGGCCCGGATCTCCGGCGAGACCGTCGAGCGGGCGAGGAGCACGTCGGCGGTGCCGCCCGGCATCGCCCGCAGCAGCACGAAGGTCGCGGTGGCGGCGCCCCACAGGACCGCCGCCGCGCCGCCCGCCCGCAGCAGCACCGGGCGGACGATCCCGGCCGCGGCCCCGGCGGGGGCGCCGTTCCCCGCCGGGGCGGTCTTCAGGACTCCAGCCATATCGCGGTGAGGTCGGGGGTGCCGTCGATGGAGAAGGAGACGCCCTGGACGCCCGTCCGGACCGCGAGGGACGACTGCGGCGAGTAGATCGGCAGGACCGCGGCGTCCTCGGTGATCCGCTGCTGGATCCGCTGGTAGACCTCGAGCCGTTCGGCCGGGTCGGTGGCGCGCAGCGCCAGGGTGAAGTCGGCTTCGACGTCGGCGTCGTCGTATCTCGCCATGTTGTTGCTGATGCCGCGCTCGGGCGTCGGGATGTTCGCCGCGCCGAACAGCACCCGCAGGACGTCGGGGCCGGGTGCGGAGAAGCTCGTGTCGATGAGCTCGTAGTCCCCCGCCAGGAGGCGTTCGACGAACGTGCCGCCGTCGAGGTTCTCCTCGACGAGTTCGATGCCGAGGTCCTTGGCGGCGGCCTGGACCTGCACCGCGAGGGTCTCGACCGAAGGCTCCGACCACAGGTGCCGCAGCTTGAGGCGGACCCCGTCCTTGGTCCGGTATCCCTGGGCGTCGCGGCCGGTCCAGCCCGCCTCGTCCAGGAGGCGCGCGGCGGCGGCGGGATCATGGGCGTAGGAGGGCCCGACGGACGGGTCGAAGCCGGGCGTCGTCTTGGACAGGACCCCTTCTGCGCCGCTGTAGACGCCGAAGAAGACGTTCTGGACGATCCGGTCCCAGTCGACCCCGGCGCGCAGCGCCTTGCGGACCCGCACGTCGCTGAGCGGTCCCTCGGCGGTGTTGGGCCAGTAGCTGTAGTTGGCGCCCGGATACAGCACCGAGTGCACCTGGAAGGCCGCGTCGCCCTTGAGCGCGCGGACCTCGGTCGGCGGCAGCGCCGTCACCGCGTCCACCTGGCCGCTGGTGAGGGCGCCCGCGCGGGCCGGGTCGTCGGGCACGATCCTGACCTCGACGCCGTCGAGCCGGGCCGGTCCCCGGTACGCGGCGTCCTCCGGCGCCCAGGCGTAGGCGGGGTTCCTGGTGTAGGTGATGCCCTGCTGCGGGACGAACCCGCCCTCGCTCCGGAACGGCCCGGAGCCGACGATCTTTGCGCAGAGGTCCGACGGGGCGCCCTTGAGCGTCGCCGGGGAGTGGATGCCGAGGTTGGGTGACGCGAGGGCGGCGAGGAAGCCCGAGTCGGGTTCCCGCAGGGTGACCGCGACGGTCCGGGCATCCACCGCCTCGGCCTTGGCATAGGCGCTGATGAGGCTCGCGGCCAGGAGGGACTTCGTCTCCGGATCGACCACGTGGTCGAGGTTGGCGACGACCGCGGCGGCGTCGAACGTCGTGCCGTCGGTGAAGGTGACGCCGTCGCGGAGGGTGAAGGTGTACTTCAGCCCGTCGTCCGCGACCGTCCATGCGGTGGCGAGCCAGGGGTGCAGGCCGCCCTGGACGTCCTGGTGGACCAGGGAGTCCAGGATCGGGCGAGCGAGCAGCCTGCCCGACTGGGTGGGGGTCTGGTGCGGGTCGAGGCACTCCGGCTCCTTCTCCAGCGCCAGGGTGAGCACGCCTCCGTCGCGGGGCTGCCCGCCGCCCGTCCCGGTCTCCTTCGGGCCACCGGAGCAGCCCGTCACCAGTGCCAGTGCCGCCGCGGCGCCCGCCGCCGTTCTCCACCGTCTGCTCGTCCGCATCGCCGTTCCTCGTGTCGCCCGTCGTTCCCGCCCACGGTGGAGCCGGCCGCTGAAGAAGCGCTGAACGCGCTGGTCAGAGGGACGCGTTGAGTTCGGCGAGGAGTTCGTAGGACCGGATGCGGGCGGTGTGGTCGGGGACCTGGGTGAGGGCGAACAGTTCGTCGGGGCGGGTGCGGGAGACCAGGTCGGACAGGCGAGGGGCCAGTGCGGTGGGCGAGCCGATGAACTGGGGGTCGACGCG
This sequence comes from Actinocorallia herbida, assembly GCF_003751225.1. NCBI lineage: Bacteria > Bacillati > Actinomycetota > Actinomycetes > Streptosporangiales > Thermomonosporaceae > Actinocorallia > Actinocorallia herbida. Next base: position 3,307,666 of record NZ_RJKE01000001.1, on the reverse strand, counting down.
CTGCCGGGCGAACTCCTCCTCGGCCGGGGTGAAGCGGTGGGCGGCGGCCTCGGCCTCGGTCGGCAGGAGGGTGTCGGGATCGGTGGTGCGCATGCGGATCTGGCCGAGGACGAAGGCGCGGGCCAGCCGGTGCGCCCGGGCGTCGTCATCGGCGGCGACCACGATCGCCGCGACGCCCGCGTAGGGTTCGGCGAGATCGGCCGACGGGGCGAACGCCGCGCGGTAGGCGGCGAGCGCCTCGTCCTCGCCGCCGGGCACGATCGCGTGCGCGTACACGTAGGGAAGTCCGAGCCTTCCGGCGGTGACGGCGCTCGACGCGCTGGAGCCGACGAGCCATAGGCGCGGGGGCGTCTCCGGTTCGGGCACGGCCCGCAGCCCGTCGTCTCCGCCGGCGAGGTAGGCGCGCAGTTCGGCGATCTGCGCGGGAAAGGCGGAGCGGCGGGGATCTCCGAGCCGGGCCGCGGCGCGGGGCGCTCCCCCGGTGGCTCTGCCGAGGCCGAGGTCGACCCGTCCGGGGTGGAGGGAGGCGAGCACGCCGAACTGCTCGGCGACGGCGTAGGGCGCGTGGTTGGGCAGCAGCACCGCGCCGGAGCCGACGGTCAGCGTCGAGGTCGACGCGAGGATCTGCGCGGCCAGGACGGCAGGGGCCGACGTGGCCAGCGCGGGGGTCGCGTGGTGCTCGGCGACCCAGTACCTGCGGTAGCCGAACCCTTCGACGGCCTTGGCCAACTCGACGCTGCGCCACAGGGCCGCGCCATTGGTGTCGCCCCGCCACACCGGGACCGTGTCGTGCACCGATACGAACACCGGGAATCCTCCATCCTGAGGCAACCTCATCTTCCCCGGCATAGAAGTCGAGGTATCCTCAGGATGTCAAGCGGATCGGTGCCCTGAATGCCCGAAGGGCACCTCTCGAGAGAGGTGCCCTTCAGACTTGTCGTTCATGGGTGGGCTGTTACGAAGCGATCAGGGACGTGGCCTCCGGTGGTCACCAGCCGCCGTAGCCTCCGCCACCACCGTAGCCTCCGTCGCCGCCCCAGCCACCGTAGCCGCCATCGCCGCCCCAGTCGCCGTGGCCGCCCCAGTCACCGTGGCCGCCGCCCCAGTCTCCGTGCCAGCCTCCGTTGTCGTAGTTTCCGTGATCACCGTGGTATCCGTCGCCCGGTCCGTCTCCGGCCGAAGCTCCTGACGCCGCCGCGAGCACTGCCCCGGCCGCGACGGCTCCTGCCGCGAGCATCCGGCGCACGGTCGTGGAAGACATCATTTTCGGTTCCTCCTCATCATGGATGAGCGATCCGGAAACTCCACCCTCGCACACGGACGTGAACCGGCCATGGAGACGGGTGTGAACGAGCAATACGGATGTCGGGTGCCGCCCATGACGTCCCCCGTGCGGAATCCGCGTGTCCCGCACCGCGCTCATCCCACGGCCAACTGCGGGGTGATCCACCTCCTCGCATTCACCGGACCGCCAAAACGTCGGCTTCATCGGGTTTGGACTCCACTTCGATCAAGGCCTCCGGGCATAGCCTGAAAAGGACGGCTTGACATGCCCGACGTGGAGGGGGCAGGCATGAAAGGCGGAGGTCAGATAGCGCTCTCTGTGCTCTTCGGCTACCTGCTGGGACGCAGTCACAAGGCCAGGACCGCGGCGATGCTCGCCCTGATGGTCGCGGCGGGGCGCTCCTCGGGGGACATCGCCGAGATGCTGCGCCGCGCCGGATTCGACAAGGTCCTCACCGACCTGCGCGGGCAGCTCGCCGAGACGGGCAAGGGGATCGCGGAGAAGGCCGGCACGGCGGGCACGGGTTCGCTCAGCGAACTCGCGGACTCCCTGCTGGGTTCCCGCGACTCCGGCTCCGCGGACCGCGAGGAGTCCGACAAGGCTGCGCAGTCCGACAGGGCGGAGCAATCCGGCAAGGCCCGCCGGCCGTCCGGCGCGCGGCACCGCGACGAGGACCGGGACGAGTATGAGCAGGGCTACGACGACGAGTACGAGGACTACGCCGAGAGCGAGGAGTACCCGGACGAGGAGGAGCCGGCCCGCGGCGCGCCTTCTCGGGCGGCGGAGGTCGGGCGGCGGGACGCCCGCAGAGCCGCGGCCTCGCGCAAGACGACGGCGGCCCGGTGACGGGCGCGGCGAGGGGGAGGCCGACATGGCCGAGGACAGGCACGCGCGGGGCGAGCGGACGGCCGACGCGGCCGGACGTCTCCTGACGGGACTCGCGGACAAGGCGCTGAGAGCGGCGGCCGACAAGGTCTCGCACAAGATCGACGAGACGGCGCACGGCCTGATGGACAAGGCGGGCCGGGAGGACGGTGGCGGCCCGGGGGTCCAGGCCGCGATGTCCGGGCTCGGCGCCCTCAGCGACGGCAAGGGGCCGATACGCGCCGCGCTCAGCGCGGGCATGGCGGGCCTCACCGCGAAGCTCAAGGGCGGCGGCGGGAAGAAGAAGCTGAAGCTGACCGCGATCGTCGAGACGATAGATGTGGGCGTGCCCGTCCGGCTCGCCTACGACCAGTGGACGCGGTTCGAGGACTTCCCCACCTTCATGAAGAAGGTCGAGCACGCCGAGCAGCCCGAGGACGGGGAGGTGCGCTGGAAGGCCCAGGTCTTCTGGTCGCACCGCGAGTGGGAGTCCACGATCGTCGAGCAGGTCCCCGACAGCCACATCATCTGGCGCTCCAAGGGGGCCAAGGGCCACGCGGACGGCGCGGTGTCGTTCACCGGCCTCGGCCCGAACCTCACCCGGATCTGCCTGGTCATGGAGTACCACCCGCAGGGCCTCTTCGAGCGCACCGGCAACCTGTGGCGGGCCCAGGGCAGGCGGGCGAGGCTGGAGCTCAAGCACTTCGCGCGGCACGTCATGGTGCACGCCCTGGCGGACCCCGACGAGGTCGAGGGCTGGCGCGGCGAGATCCGCGACGGCGAGGTCGTCCGAACCGGCGAGGAGGCCGCCGAGGAGGAGCAGGAGCGCGCCGCCCGTGAGGAGCGCGGCGAACGCCCGCGGCGCGGGCACGAGGAGCAGCACGAGGAGCACAGGGCGCGCCCGCGGCGGGCGCCCGAGGAGCACGAGACCGCCGAGGAGCACGAGGAGCACTTCGCGCGCCCCCGGCGGGCCACGGAGCAGGAGATGGTCGAAGAGCACGAGGAGCACAAGGCCCGCCCTCGGCGGGCACCCGCCGCGGACGAGGAGTTCGCGGAGCACGAACGGCGTCGGCGCCCGCCCGACCACGCGGAGCACGAACCGGCCGAGGAACGCGAGGAGCGCGAACCGCGCCGGATCCGGCGCAGGCCGCCCGCCGAGTCGGCACGGCAGCCCGCGCGCAGGCGCCCCGCCGACGCCGAGGACCGGTCGGCGCGGACGAAGCAGCCGACGCCCCGGACGGGAAGGTGAGCCGCGTGCACGCGGCTCGGCCACGGAGGTGAGCATCCATGACGGTTTCGTCCTACCGGGGGGCGCCTTCCCCCGTCGAGCGGGCACCGGGCGGCGGCCTCGCCGACGTGGTCGCGCTGATCCTCGACAAGGGCCTGGTCATCGACGCGTTCGTGCGGGTGTCGCTGGTCGGCATCGAACTGATCACCATCGACGCCCGGGTGGTCGTGGCGAGCGTGGACACCTTCCTGCGGTTCGCCGAGGCGACGAACCGGCTGAACCTCTACGAGGAGGGCAAAGGCGGGGAGGGGCTTCCCGAACTCGTCCAGGACGTCACCGAGGGCGGGACGCGCAAGGTCGCGCAGAGCAAGGCGCACGGGGTCATCGAGGCGGCGAAGGAGGCCGTCTCGGACCTGGCGCCGGACGACGAGGACGACCGGGAGGCCGAGTACGCCGAGATGGACGAGGAGCGCGCGCCCGCGGAGGCGGGGGCACGCCGCCGTGAGAGGAGGCGAGAACGATGACCGCATCGGCCAATGGAGCGCGACCGGCCGGAGAAGGGCCGCCCGTGGAGGAGACCGCCTGCTACGTCTTCGGCATCGTGCCCGCCGGAACGCGGCTGCCCGACGATCTCCTCGGCCTGGACGGCGAGCCCGTACGGCTCGTCGAGCGCGGCGGCGTCGCGGCGATCGTCGGCGGGATCGCCCCGCGCGGTCCGCTGGGCGCCCGGGACGAACTGCTCGCCCATGAGGACGTGGTCGCCGCGGCGGCCGAAGCCGAGGTGATCCTTCCGTTCCGTTTCGGCGCGGTCGTCACGGCGGACGACGCGGTGGCCCAGGAGCTGCTCGCACCCCACCACGCGTGGTTCGCCGACGTCCTGTCGGACCTGCGCGGACGGCGCGAGTTCGTCGTCACGGGCGACTACCGGGAGGAGGCCGTGCTGCGCGAGATCATGACGGAGCGGCCCGAGGTCGCGGACCTGCGCGCGGAGATCGGGGACCTGCCCGTCGAGGCTTCGTACGGCGAGCGCATCCAGCTCGGCGAGGCCGTCGTGCGGGCCTTGGACGACAAGCGCGCCGTCGACACGGACACCCTCCTGGCGGCCTTGGAGCCGCACACGGTGGCCGCGGCGCTGCGCGACCCCTCGGGCGAGGCCGCCGCGGCCAACGTCGCGTTCCTCGTCGCCGACGACGACCGGCCCTCCTTCGAGGACGCCGTGGACGCGCTCGGCGAACGCTGGGCGGACCGGGTCTCGCTGCGGCTGCTCGGCCCCCTGGCCCCCTATGACTTCGTACCGATCCTGGAGGAGGTGTGAGCGATGGGTCTGGTCACCGGGCTGGTCACCCTCCCGCTCGCCCCGGTGCGCGGCGTCGTCTGGCTCGCCGAGTGCCTCCGCGACGAGGCGGAACGACAGCTCTACGACCCGGCCGAGATCCGCAGGGAACTCGCCGAGGTCGCCCGCGCCCGGGAGGCGGATGAACTCACCGAAGCCGAGGCGGACGCACTGGAGCAGGCGCTCCTGGACCGGCTGACCGGCCGGAGGCCGATGACCTGAGCCCGCGGAGGCCGAGATGAGCGAACCCGTGACCCGAAGCGAACTGTCCGCCTACGCACGGCCTTCGGCTCCGTCCCCTTACCGGCGCGGGGGCGGCGAGCCCGCGAACCTCGCCGACATCCTGGAACGGGTGCTGGACAAGGGCATCGTCATCGCCGGGGACATTCAGGTCAACCTGCTGGACATCGAACTGCTCACCGTGAAGCTGCGCCTGGTCGTCGCGTCGGTCGACCGGGCGAAGGAGATGGGCATCGACTGGTGGGAGCACGATCCGACGCTCTCCTCGGGGGCCAGGTCGTCGATGGACGAGGAGAACCGGCGGCTGCGCGACAGGATCGCCGAACTGGAGGCCGACCGGGTCGCCGAACTGGAGGCCGGGGCGGAGTCTTACGAAGAGGACGACTACTCCGTGGAGGACGCGGAGGAGACCGAGGAGGACCGTCGTGGCTGAGCCCGGAGGACCGGGGCCCGGCACGCCGGAGACCGGCTGGTACGTCTACGGCGTGGGCCGCGGGCTGTCCCCCGACGCCGTCACCGAGGTGCGGGGCGTCGGCGGCGCACCCGTCGGGCTGGTCGACGAGGGCGGGATCACCGCGGTCGTCAGCCCGGTCGGCCTCGCGGAGTTCGGGGAGGACCCGCTGCGCCGCAACCTGGAGAGCCTGGACTGGCTGGAGTCCACCGCGCGCGCCCACCACGGCGTCATCGACGCGCTCGCCGCGTCCGCCGCCCTGGTCCCCCTGGGCCTCGCCACCGTCTACCGTTCCGCGGAGCGGGTGCGCGCGGCGCTGCGGGAGCGCGGCCCGGAGTTCGCCGAGGCGCTCGACCGGGTCGGCGGCCGGACCGAGTGGGGCGTCAAGGTCTACGCCGACCCGCCCGAGCACGCAGCGCCCGCGACGGGATCCGGGGAGGCGGGAGCGCGCCCCGGCACGTCGTATCTGCGGCGGCGGCAGGCGGAGCGGCACGCCGAACGCGACGAGCGCGTCGCCGCGCTGCGCGCCGCCGAGGAGATCGACGCTGCGCTGCGCGACACGGCGGTGGACGGCAGACGGCACCGCGCCCAGGACCCGGGGCTGTCCGGCGAACGCGGCTGGATGGTACTCAACGCCGCCTACCTCGTGGACGACTCCGGCGGGGCGCGGTTCCGGGACTCGGTCGCCGCCGAGGCGGCGCGCCATCCGCGGCTGCGGGTACGGATCACCGGCCCGTGGGCCCCCTACTCGTTCGCCGTCGCCGCGCGGGAGGGGCCATGACCGTCAGCCGGGCCCTGGAGCCGCAGCGCGACGGCTACGTGCGCGGCGAACCCGTGGCCTTGGTCGATCTGCTCGACCGGCTCTTGGCGGGCGGCGTCGTCATCGCCGGGGACGTCGTGATCTCGATCGCGGACGTGGACCTCGTGCACATCTCTCTGCGCGCGGTGATCGCCTCGGTCCGTCCGGAGATCGCGCGGATCGCCGGGGAGCCGGTGGAGGACGCGCCGCCGTGAACCGCCCCCAGCGGAGCGGAGAGGAGGGCGGTGCCGGACGCCGTGCGGTACAGGGGCGGAGGCTCGCGCACCGCCTGGAGACCGATCCCGAGGCCGTCCAACGTGATCTGGTCCGCCTCGTCCTCACCCTGGTCGAGCTGATCCGCCAGCTCATGGAGCGGCAGGCGCTGCGCCGGGTCGACGCGGGCGACCTGCCGGAGGAGAAGGTCGAGGAACTCGGCCTGGCCCTGATGCGGCTGGAGGAGGCGATGACCGAACTGGAGGAGCGCTTCCACCTGGACCGCGCCGACCTCAACCTCGATCTCGGCCCGCTCGGCACCCTGCTTCCGCCCGAGGACCGGTTAGAGCACGCCCGCACCGAGCACGGCGAACATTCCCGCGTGGCCCGCGCCCCAGGCCAGCCAGAACGCGCCGAAGCTCCGGCGCACCGCCCACACGAGCGCGCCGACGGCGGCGAGCGCCGACGGGACGACCACGCCCGCGAGCACGGGTGCGACGAAGGGCAGGCCGAAGAACAGCAGAAGTACATGGACGAGCACCGCGCAGAGGACACCTGCGACTAGCCGCGTATGACCGTCTTCCACGCGTTCCTCCGCCCGCTGCACCTCTGCCCGGCGCCGAGCGTACCGCTCCCCGCGCCACCCTTTCGGACGCGCCCCGGACCATATGGAAGTCATATTCTCGAATATGAGAATGGGCCTAGCCGATCCAGGGAGATCCGGCTAGCGTCGCGGGCATGCGCCAGGGACTGTGTGTGCCGAATCTCGGGGAGTTCGCCGACGCGCGACGGGTCGCGGAGCTGGCGAGGCGTGCCGAGGACGCGGGGTGGGACGGCCTCTTCGTCTGGGACCACGTGGTCTTCCCGTTCGCCCCACTCGAGGTGGGCGACCCGTGGACGGCGCTGACGCTGGCCGCCGCCGCGACCGACCGGATCCTGCTCGGGCCGCTGGTCACCGCGGTCGCGCGGCGCAGACCGGGCACGCTCGCCCGGCAGACCACCTCGCTGGACCGGCTGTCCGGGGGACGGCTCGTGTTCGGGGCGGGCCTGGGGTTCACCCTCGACGCCGAGTACGGGACCTGGGGCGAATCGAGCGAGCCGCGCGAGGTGGCCCGCAGGCTCGACGAGGGGCTCGATCTGCTCGCGGCGCTGTGGTCGGGCGACGAGGTCGACCGCACGGGCGAGTTCCTGACCGCGCGGAAGGTGAGGTTCCTGCCCACCCCGGTGCAGCGGCCCCGGCCGCCGGTGTGGATCGGGTGCGACTGGCCGCACCGCAGGCCGCTGCGGCGGGCCGCGCGCTGGGACGGCGTCGCGCCGATGATGACCGATCCCGCGACCGGGACGTGGAACGCGACGCCGGAGGCGGTGGCGGAGCTCGTGGCGGCCGTGACCGCGCTGCGCGCGGCGCCGGAAGAGCCCTTCGACGTGGTCATCACGGGCCGGACTCCGGCCGACGATCCGGCGCGGGCGATCGCGGAGGTCAAGGCCATCGAGGCCGCGGGGGCCACCTGGTGGCTTGAGGGGTTCCGCCCGGGTCCCGGGGAGTACGCGGCGGCGATCGCCCGGATCGGAGCGGGACCCGCCCGGTGACGGGCTCCCCAAGAGCCCGACACCGGGCGCATGAACACAGCCCGGTGACGGGCTCCCCGGCGAAGCCGGGACCCCCAAGAGCCCGACACACCGGGCCCCTGAGCGGTGACCGGCCCGGACGCCTTGCGGGAGCGGCCGGGCCCGGGGCGTCAGGTGGAGGGCTTCTCCAGGGCCAGGCGGGGCAGGCGCGCGGCGAGGGGGCGGGGCAGCCACCAGGCGCGGGCGCCGAAGAGCTGGAGCGCGGCCGGGACGATGAGGCAGCGGATGACCAGGGCGTCGAGGAGGATCGCGGTGGCGAGGCCCAGGCCGAACTGCTGGAGCATCCGGTCGGGGCTCAGGAGGAACGCGCCGAAGACGACGATCATGATGGCGGCCGCCGCGGTGATGACGCGGCCGGTCGCGGCGAGGCCCGCCCGGACGGCGAGGGCGTGGTCGCCCGTCCGCTCCCATTCCTCATGGACTCGGGAAACGAGGAAGACCTCGTAGTCCATCGAGAGCCCGAACACGATCGCGAAGATCATGACCGGGACGAACGCCTCGACCGGGCCGGGCTGCGCGCCGAGCAGGCCGTGCTGGAAGACCAGGACGATGACGCCCAGCGCCGCCGACACCGACAGCAGGTTCAGCGCCGCGGCCTTCAGCGGGATCAGCAGCGACCGGAAGACCAGCATCAGCAGCAGCGCCGACAGCCCGACCACGACCGCGACGAACAGCGGCATCCGGTCGGCGACCGCGCCGGCGAAGTCGCGGGCGGCGGCGGTGGGCCCGCCGACCAGGTACCCGGCCCCGGTCTCCGCGCCCAGTGCGGGCAGGACGTCGTCGCGGAGGGCGTCGACGAGTTCGGCGGTCTCCGCGTCCTGCGGCGCGGTCTCGGGGAAGGCGAGGACCGTCGAGACCGACCCGTCGCCGGACGGCAGCGCGGGCGTGGTCGCGGCGATCCCGTCGGTCCCGGCGAGCACGGTCCTGAGCCGTTCCGCGGCCGCCGCGTCCCCTTCGACGACCACGGCGAGCGGCCCGGCGAATCCGGGGCCGAACCCCTCGGCCATGAGGTCGTAGGCCTGCCGGGAGGTCGTCGCCGGGGCCCTGGTGCCCTCGTCGGCGAAGCCGAGCCGCAGGTCCAGCGCGGGCGCCGAGAGGGCGGCGAGCGCGGCGACCGCAACGACGAGGATCGGGCCGGGCCGCTTCTGCACGGCGCCCGCGAACGCATACCAGCGCGCTCCCTCCCGCTTGCCCTTGGCCGTGGCCTTGGCGTGCCTGCGCAGGACCTGCCCGCGGACCCGCTCGCCGAAGAACGCCAGCAGCGCGGGCAGCAGGGTCAGCGACGCCGCCATCGTCACCAGGACGGTCAGCGCGACGGCCAGGGCCACCCCCTGCAGGGACCCGAGCCCGAGCACGACGAGGCCGAGCATCGCGATGATGACGGTGCAGCCCGCGAAGAACACGGTGCGCCCCGCCGCGTCGAGGGCCGCGCGGATCGCGTCGGGGGCCTCGCGTCCTTCGGTCAGCTCCTGCCGGAACCTGGCGAAGATGAGCAGCGCGTAGTCGACGCCCACGCCGAGGCCCACCAGCATCATGACCGGCGGCGTGAAGTCGGCGACGGTGAAGGCGTGCGAGGCCAGCGTGATGAGCCCGACCGCGCCGCCGACCGCGAAGACCGCGATGACGAGCGGCACGGCGGCGGCCGCCAGCGAGCCGAACAGCAGCACCAGGATCACCAGCGCGGCGAGCAGGCCCGCGCCCTCGGCCGCGCCGCCTTCGGCCTCCTCGGCCCCGGCGACGGCCTCGCCGCCCAGCTCGACCCGCAGGTCACCGGTCGCGGCGGCGTGCGCGGTGTCGATGATCTCGCGCACGTCCTCCTTCGGCACGTGGGTGGCCTGCGCGTCGAGCGTCACCGTCGCGTAGCCGATGGTGCCGTCCCGGGAAGACGTCAGCTCGCCCACCGCGGCGACGTGCGGCAGCGCGCGGACCCCGGTGAGCAGCGGCGCGACCGCCGCTTCCGCGACTCCCGACGGGTCCTGGAAGACGATCTGCACGGCCGCGCCCGCCTGGGCCGCGCCGTGCTCCTCCATCAGTTCCAGGGCCGCCTGGGAGTCGGTGCCGGGGAGTGAGTGGTCGTTCTGCCAGGCGCCGCCCGCGGCCTGGGCGCCCACGGTGACGGCGGCGACGGTCACGAGCCAGAGCAGGAGGGCCGGCCAACGGCGGCGCTGCGCCCAGCCGCCGAGCCGGGCGAAGAAGCCGCCGGGGGTCAGGTGTTCGGTTTCCATGCCCGCAGCCTCCGGGCCCGGCACCGCCCGCCGCGTCGGCCCCCGGGCGGCTTCGGCCCTACTCCCCGGGTCGCGGCGGCCCCGCCAGGCGTACTCCCGGGGATGTCGGTCAGCCGCCCAGCCAGCCCGGCCGGACGAGCCCGCACTCGTACGCCAGGACGACGAGCTGGGCCCGGTCCCGCACGCCGAGCTTGGTCATGATCCGGCTGACATGGGTCTTGGCGGTCGCCGGGCTGAGCACGAGCCGGGCGGCGATCTCGTCGTTCGACAGTCCTCCGGCGACCAGAGCCATCACCTCGCGCTCCCGGTCGGTGAGCGCGTTCAGCCGGACGCCGGGGACGGGCGGCGCGGCCCTGCCCGCGAACTCGGCGATGAGCCTGCGCGTGACGCCCGGCGTGATGAGCGCGTCCCCCCGGTGCGCCACCCGGACGGCCTGGATCAGCTCGTCGGGATCGGTGTCCTTGAGCAGGAAGCCCGTCGCCCCGGCCCGCAGCGCCCCGTACACGTAGTCGTCGAGGTCGAAGGTGGTGAGGATGACGATCCGCACGTCCGAGAGGCGCGGGTCGGCGGTGATCCGGCGCGACGCCTCGAGCCCGTCGGTCCCGGGCATCCGGACGTCCATGAGCACGACGTCGGGCCGCAGGTCACGGCACACGGCGACGGCGGTGTCCCCGTCGCCGGCCTCCCCCACGACCGTCAGGTCGTCCTCGTCCTCCAGGATCGAGCGGAACCCGGCCCGCACGAGGCGCTGGTCGTCGGCGAGCAGGATCCTGATCATCGGGAGGCTCCGTTCCGGTAGGGCAGCCGGGCGCGGACGGCGAACCCGCCGCGCTCGTCGGGTCCGGCGTGCAGGTCACCGCCGAGGGCGTGGGCGCGCTCGCGCATCCCGCGGATGCCGCTGCCGGACGGGCCCGCGGGCCCGCCGCGGCCGTCGTCGCGGACCTCCACGGTGACGGCGTCCGGCGCGCGCCCGATCCGGATCTCGACCCGGCGGGCGCCGGCGTGCCGGGCCACGTTCGTCAGGGACTCCTGGACGATCCGGTACGCGGCGAGCCCGATCTCGGTCGGCGGCTCGCCCGACCCGTCGATCTCCGCGGTCACCTCGAGCCCGGCGACCCGCGCGGCCTGGACGAGGTCGTCGATCCTGGCGAGCCCCGGCGCGGGGGCCGTCGGCGCCGCCTCTCCCTCCTCGCGCAGCATCCCGAGCATCGCCCGCAGCTCGCGCAGCGCCTCCCCGCTGGCCTCCCGGACCGCCCCGAGCGCCTCCTCGGCCTGTGCGGTGCCGCCGTCGGGGTGCCGGGCGAGCCTGCGCAGCGCCGCCGTGGACTGCACGTTGATCAGCGACAGGTGGTGGCCGACGACATCGTGCAGCTCCCGCGCGATCCGCAACCGCTCCTCGGTCGCCGCGAGCCGCTCCCGTTCCAGCCCGTAGGCGTGCCGGCTGTGCCGGAGCCAGCCGATCGCGACGACGGCGATGAACCAGCCCGCCATCATGAACAGCGCCACGTTGTTGAAGTCGCCGCTGCCCTGGTGGGTCCCGGCGGCGGTGAGCAGGAGCGTCACGCACGTCAGGGAGACCGCCCAGTCCAGATGGCCTTCGGCCGCGACCCAGAACAGCGCGACGGCCAGGGCGAGGATCATCGGCCCGTCCGCGGTGCTGGTCAGATAGAACGCCATGGTCACCGCGAGGACGAACGCGGCGACCGTGACGGGCCTGGTCCGGACGAGGCCCAGGGCCGCGCATCCGGCGGCCATCAGCGCCCAGTCGAGCACGGTGACGGGCCAGCTGTCGCGGACCTCGTTGCTCAACGTCCAGAGGGTGCCCGTGGCGAGGACGACGAACACCGCGGCGGCGACGAGCCAGTCGTTCCGTCGCCCTCGGGGCAGCCTCTCGAGCATCCCCCCAGCCTAGGAAGTCCGGGGCGCCGATGTCTCCTCCGGACGGAGCGGGCCGCCTACGTCCCCGGAGGTACGCGGGACCGGTGGCCGTGCGACCCGGGGAGTACACCGATCCGACGCCTTTACGCAGTAAGGTCGAACCGGGCCTACCCGGCCGCGGCCCCGTCCGTCGGACGCGGGATGTAGAAGGCCGCCGCCGAGTTCGCCAGGGCGATGATCGAGCAGGTGCCGATCGGCCCCAGCCGGTCGTAGACCGTGACGGATCCGGTGGCGACGCCGTCCACGCTGAGGTGGGACACCGCCTGGAGGCCGATGTCGGGGCCCTCGGGCAGGCGGCTCAGGGTGAGCGTGTAGTCGGCGTTGATGTACTGGAGGCCCGCGGTGCCCCAGCCGGTGAGGGGGCTCGCGACGTCGCCCGCGAGCGCGGCCCGCACGAACGGGGTGAGCTCGACGCCCTCGACCAGGGCGCGGTTCTCCCGCAGCCACGCGCCCTTGCGCGCGCCCCCCTCCCAGACGGACATGCGGTTGCCCGCGTCGAACTCGCCGTGCCCGAACGGCCACATGAGCAGCTCGTGCCGGCTCTCGGGCACCTCGGCGGGCGGCAGCGGGGCGCCGATCGGGTCGGCGGCCTGCCAGACCTCGCCGGGCGGCTGCTCGGACCGGCGCAGCAGCACGAGGCTCGCCCTCGCCGTGACGTGCCCGACCTGGACGAGTTCGGCGTCGGCGATCCGGATCCGGCGGCCCTCCCGGACCGAGGTCGTCCGGACGGTGAAGGGCGCCATCCCCGTCGGGCGCAGCAGGTCGACGGTGAGCCGCGCGGGCTGGAACGCCGGGTCGCCGTGCCGATCCTCCAGGCGGTGCGCCAGGATGCCGCCGACCGTGCGGCCGTTCATCATGTCGGCGCCCCACGGGCCGATCGCGTGGCGGCCGGGGAAGAAGGTGTCGCCTTCGAGGGCGAAGAACGCCTCGATCCCGTCGCCGGGAGCCGGCGTGGTGGTCTCTGTGTGCTGCGTCAAAAGGGTGATCACAATCTGTGCGGCTCGATCTTCAGTGCCGCCCCGGCGGGAAACCGAACGGCGTTATGCTCATCATGAGGCCCCGTCCTTCCCGCGGAGAACGCGGCTCCCCCTGAAGCGAATCCCACCCTCGAGGAGCGAGACCCGCGATGTCGATGCACGAGATCGAGGACGCGGTCGCGGACTCCATCCGGCTGCTGGATGCCGCCCATTCCGCGGGCGACCCGCGCGTGCGGTCCTGGATCGCGGCGCTCTACCGCCACCACGACTCCTGGGACACCTCCTTCACCCGCTTCCGGCTCATGGACGTCCTGCTCAGGCACGGCTTCGCCTACCGCTTTCCGCTCGACGCCCATCCCGAGCACGCCGCGCGCCGGGAGTTCTTCGCCGGGATCACCGAGTTCACCGGGCTGCGGGAGTTCGACGAGGACGCCGAGGACTTCGCCGGATACGACTCCTGGCTCGAGGACGGCTACGTCGACCCGCCCCACCTGTACTGCGAGGCGGGCACCGACCTGTGGCGGCGCATGGTCGAGTGCGGGGCGCTGACCGGCGCCGACGCCGTGCCGCCCGTCCGGCTGCCGCTGATCGAGGCGGTCGCCGAGGTCGCCGCCGCCGCGGAGGCCGAGGGCGACGTCTCCCTGATCGCCTTCTGGTACTCCCTCGGGGCCCAGGCCCTCCTCGAGGGATCCCCGTGGTGGCACTGCCTTCCCGACGAGCTGGCAGAGGTCCCTCCCGTCCGCGACCTGCGCGCCGTCGTCCGCCGCACCCGCGCGCTGGACGACGCACCGGATACCGGCCTTCGCCCGGAACCCCTCGACCCCGAGGATCCCGAAGATCCAGAGACCTGGTGGTTCGCCGGGTTCTGAGCGGCCGCCGCGTCAGTGGTCGCGCAGGAGGCGGCCCGCGTGCGGGAGGCGGTCGCCGATGCCGTGCGCGCGCAGCGCGTGCCAGAGCGTCGCGGTGTTGATGGGGATGACGGGCTTGCCCAGCTCCTCCTCCAGGGTGCCCGCGAGCTCCACGAACGACAGGTTCGTGCCGACCTGGACGATCGCCTCGACGTCCGGGCCGTCGATCTCCGCGACCATCTCGCGCAGCCGGTCCTCGGGGACCCGGGCGATGTCCATCGCGGTCGCGCAGCGCAGCCCGGTGATCGCCTCCACCCGGAACCCCGCCTCGGTGAAGAACCGGCCCACCTCGACGTCGGCGACCGGCTGGTACGGGGAGAAGACCGCGATCCGCCGCGCGCCGATCTCCTCCAGCGCCGCCTTGCACGCGGACGCCCCGGTCGTGACGGGCAGGCCGGTCCGGTCGCGCAGCCGCCGCTCGAACGCGGCGTTCCCCGCGACCCCGCCCCAGAACGTCTCGGCCGACATGCCCATCACCATCCGGTCGGGCTCGGCGGTGAGCGCGTCGCGCACGGCGACGTCGATGGACGCGCGGATCTGGCCGAGCAGCGCCTGGAAGGCGTGGTCGTCGCCCATGACCGGATCCGGGATGTACATCGACCCGGCCCGGAACGCCACCCCGGGCACCGCGGCCCTCCAGTAGTCGTGCTCGACCACGGTGTTCGTGCTCGGCACGATCACGCCGAAGACGGCGCGGGGCCCCACGGAGTTCGTCATGCGCTTTCCTCCCGGCGTTCGGCCGGCCCGCGCGAGCCGACCCCACAGCATAAGCACGTTTCCACTACAGGAACAGAGTTTCCTCAACGGACACACTAGCCCGCGAAGGCTTCCGGGCCCGGTTCGGGGGCGGAGGCACCGGGGTCGTGTGCGGCGGCCCCGCGTTGCCCGCACGCCCTTGCCCGAGGGGAGGCGGCACCGGGACAAAGGGAGCCGGGAGGCCGCCCGGCGCGCTGGTCGGCCGGCGTCCCCGTCCCGTTCCTCAAGCCTTGAGAGGCGGTCCCACCCCATGTACGAACGCATCTCCCCCGACCGGGCCCTGCGCAGGGTCGTCGTGCTGCTCGCCGTGCTCATCACCGCGGTCGCGGGCACGGCGGCCTTCGCCGTCCGCGCGTCGGCGGCCACCGGGTTCCACGAGGTGGCGGACTTCGGCGCCGACCCCGGCGACCTGCGCATGTTCGCTTACGTCCCGCCGTCCCTGCCCGCGCACGCGCCCGTCGTCGTGCTGTTCCACGGCTGCGGCGGCCAGGCGCAGAACCTCGACGTCAACACGGGCTGGCGCAAGTACGCCGACGCGTTCGGCTTCGCCCTCGTCATGCCCGAGCAGAGGCCCGAGAACGTCGGTACCGGCGGGCTGATCCCGCACAAGTGCTTCAGCGCCTGGAACCAGGCCGACCGGACCCGCGCGGGCCAGGGCGAGGCCGCCTCGGTCGTCACGATGGTCCGGCACCTGGCGGCCGAGCACGACGCCGACCTCGGCCGCGTGTTCGTCACCGGGTACTCCGGCGGCGGCGCCGCGACCAACGTGATGCTCGCGGCCTACCCCGACTTCTTCAAGGCCGGCGCGGTGTTCTTCGGCATGGCCTACGGCTGCGCCGACACCGAGAGCGCCTACTTCACGACCCCGCCGCTCGGCCAGTGCTCCGGGCCGCTCAACTTCACCACGGCGAGCGCGTGGGGCGCGCGGGCCCGCGGCGCCTACCCGGGCTACACCGGCCCGCGGCCGAAGGTACAGCTCTGGCACGGCGCCGACGACCCGGTGATCTCGCCGCGCTCCCTGGACTACCAGCGCGACCAGTGGACCGACGTGTTCGGGATCAGCCGGATCGCCACGTCCACCACCACGCCCGTCTCCGGCGTCACCAAGCGCGTCTACGGCGGCGGCCAGGTGGAGACCTACACGGTGGGCGGCATGGGCCACGAGGCCCCGGTGAACCCCGGCTCCGGCCTCGCGAACTGCGGACAGCCCGGTACCGGCCACGCCGCCATCTGCGGCCCGTACCACGCCTCGGTGTTCTTCGGTCTCGCCTGACCCCCGGCGCGGCGGTGGCGCCCCGCCACCGCCGCGGCCGGTCAGGGCGGCGGCGCGGCGTTGGTGGTGATGTGGTCGGTGCCGGTCCACCCGTTGCGGCCGTAGGCGTAGACGCGGTCGCTGCCCGGAAGCGCGATCACGCGGTAGTCGGCCTCGGGCACCCCGACGGCCGTCCACTCGAGCCGGTTGGCGCTGAGACGGAGCAGCCGTCCCTTGTGCTCAGGCGTGTAGTTGCTCCCGCCGTTCGGCACGTACCGGGTGACGCGCTCGACCGCCCAGATCCGGCCGGCGTCGTCGACGATCACCTGCTTCACCGGGTAGACCGTATCGGCGTGGTAGGTCCACGTCCCGTCCTTGTACCGCCAGATCAGATCCGGGCCGTTCGTCTCCTCCAGCCGCATCCACAGGCCGTCGGACTCCGAGATCGCGGTCGCGGCGTCCACCGTCCGGCCGCCCTCGAACGCGACGGTCCGCCAGGACGCGCCGTCCCAGGTGTGCAGGCCGCTCGGGTCCACGTACCAGGCGCCGTCCGGACCGGTGATCCGCGCCGACTGCGGCCACTGGCCCTGCGCCTCGGTCCAGACGGCGCCGTCCCACCGCCACAGGCCGCCGTCGCTCGTCGTCGCCAGGGCGCTGTCCGCGGCGAAGGAGTGGACCTGCCGGACGGTCGCGTCGAGCGTCCCGGTGATCGTCCAGTCGGCGCCGTTCCAGCGCGCGATGCGGTTCCCCTCGGCGAACCACACCCCTCCGGCGTTCGCCGTCAGGATGCCCCCGCCTCCGTTGAGCAGGGGCGTGGGCGGGGCCACCTTGGTCCAGGACGTGCCGTCCCAGCGGGCGAGGTACGTGGACCACTGGGAGATGCTGATGCTGACCAGGGACGAGCCCTGAATCCACGCCTCGTCCGGCCCCACGGCGTCGACGTCGGAGAGCCAGTTCCCCAGCAGGGACGTCAGGCCGGGAAGGGAGTGGGTCTGCCAGGTGGAACCGCCGGTCCAGTGGGAGACCGCCGGGAAGAGCGCGACCTGCCTCTGGGTGATCTGCCACACGTCGTGCGGACCGGCCGCCTCGAAGTCGCCGATCGAGCTCATCGGGGTGAAGTACACATGGCGCCACGTGTCCTCGGGGCCCGCGTGGGCGGCCGTCGGCACCGCCACGATCGACGCCATGGCCGCGGCCAGGGTGATGCTGCGCATTCTCATGCGGCACAGGATCCACGGGCCGCCCCCGCCCGTTCATCGGCCGGTGAGACGAACCTCCCGCGACCCGTGGTGCTTTCCCCCTGACACCTCGCGCCGCTCTGTACAGCGGGAATCAGACGCGGCTGGCCCGTCGGTCGAGGGCGGCGATGGCGTGCTCGGCCCAGCGGACGTTCTCGCGTTCGAAGGACAGGCCGCGCAGGAGGCTGAGGTACGGGCCGACGCGGTCGGACTGGTCGAGGAACTCCTCCTCGGTGCGGCCGTCGAGGAGGCGCACGCGGAGGCGGTCATAGCGGGCGGCCTTGGCCTCGGCCCACTGCCTGCGCTCGTCGATCGCGGCGCGTACCGCGGCGGGGTCTCCCGCGTCGACGGCCTGGACCTGGACCATCAGCTCCTCGCGCATCGCGCCGGGGCGGGGGGCCGCGGCGGTGAAGGCGTGCAGCGCGGCGCGGCCCTGCGCGGTGAGGGAGAACAGCCGCTTGTTGGGGCGGCGGTCCTGCTGGACGACCCGGGCGCACAGGAGCCCGTCGGACTCCATCCGCTCGAGTTCGCGGTAGAGCTGCTGCGGCGTCGCCATCCAGAAGTTGGCGAACGAGGCGTCGAACTCCTTGGCCAGGTCGTAGCCGGAGGCCTCGCCCTCCAGGAGCGCGGCCATGATCGCGTTGCGCAGTGCCATGCTCGGATCATACCCACAACGGTTACTACTCAACTTGTTCAGTATTCAACGCTGGACATATCCGAGCAGGAGTGCCTAGGCTCGAAGGTGAGGGGACCACGCGTCCTACGACGATCGAGGAGCAGCCATGACCACTTTCCGCGCCGCCGTCGAGGCCCGCGACCTGGACGCCCTCGCGGCGCTGCTGGCCGACGACGTGGTCTTCACCAGCCCCGTCGCGTTCCACCCCTACGAGGGCAAGGCGATGACCCTCGCGATCCTGCGCGGCGTCATGCGCGTCTTCGAGGACTTCCGCTACCTGCGCGAGATCGGCGACGACGCGGGCCCCGACCACGCCCTGGTCTTCGAGGCCGCCGTCGACGGCAAGGTCATCCAGGGCTGCGACTTCCTCCATTTCAACGCCGAGGGGAAGATCGACGACCTCACCGTCATGGTCCGGCCGCTGTCCGGGGCCAACGCCCTCGCCGAGGCGATGGGCGCCCAGTTCGACCGCATCCGGCAGGACGCCCTCGCGGGTTAGAGCGTCCGCGACCCGGGCCGTACGCACCGGGCCCTGGTGGCAGGCTCTTGGAGAGCCCGCCACCGGGCCGGCCGGTCAGGGCAGGTCGCGCTTGATCACCTTGCCGGTGGCGGTCCGCGGAAGCGCGTCGAGGAACACCACGTCGCGCGGGACCTTCGCCCGCGAGAGGTGGGCGGCGACGTGTGCCTTGACCCCTTCGGCGTCGAGTTCCCCGGACGTCACGACGTAAGCGCGCAGCCTCCGGCCGAAGTCCTCGTCCGGCACCCCCACGACCGCCGCCTCGGCGACGTCCGGGTGCCGCTCCAGGAGCTCCTCCACCTCGGCCGGGTGCACGTTCTCGCCGCCGGACACGACCATGTCGTCGGCCCGTCCGGTGACGTGCAGGCGGCCCGCGTCGTCGAGGAAGCCCAGGTCGCCGAGGGCCAGGCCGGACCCTTCGTCGGTCTCTCCCCCGCCCGACGTGTAGCCCTCGAACCGGGTCGGGCTGGTGACGTGCAGCCTGCCGATCGTCCCGGACGGGACGGGCGCGCCCTCGGCGTCGAGGACGCGCACCCGGGTCCCGGGCGGCGGGGTGCCCGCGCAGCCCGGCGCGGCGGCGAGGTCGGCGGGGGTCGCGATCGCGACGCACGACGCCTCGGTCGAGCCGTAGAAGTTGTAGAGCACCGGGCCGAGGGCGGCCAGCGCGCGGCGGCTCAGCTCCGGGCCGAGCGGGCCGCCCCCGCTCACCGCGATCCGCAGCGCGCCCAGATCGGCCTCGGCGAGACCCGGTTCGGCGAGCAGCCGGCCGAGCATCGTCGGGACCCCGACGAAGGCCGCGCAGCGCTCCGCGGCGAGCACGCCGAGCACGCGTCCGGCGCTGAACCTGCGGTGCAGCACGAGCGGGCAGCCGAGCGAGAGCGCGAGCGACGCGGTCGTCAGGCCCCATCCGTGAAAGAGCGGCGGCCCGACGAACACCGGCTCGCCGCCCCGGAACGGGATCCGGCTGAGGACGCCGCCGGGCAGGGCCAGCGGGTCGGGCGGCGCGGAGGAGCGCCGCGCGCCCTTGGGCCTGCCGGTCGTCCCGCTGCTCAGGATCACCAGCGTGCTGGGCTCGGCGGGCGCGGGCGGGGTCGTGCCGGGCTCGCGGCCCAGCCGGGCGAGGTCGCTGTCCTCGCCGTCGGCGGTGAAGGTCCCGTGCACCAGTTCCAGGCCGTCGAGGCGGGCGGCGAACTCGGTGTCGTGGGCGAGCGCGGTGAGGCCCTGGGCCGCGGTGATCGCGGCGAGTTCCGGTCCCGCGGAGTCGGTGTTCAGCAGCACGACGCGGGCGCCCAGCCGGGCCGCCGCCGTGAGCGCGATGAGGAACCCTCGGTGGTTGCGGCACAGGACGCCGACCCGGTCCTCCAGGCCGATCCCCCGGCGCGCCCAGGCCGTCGCCACGCCGTTCGCCGCCTCGTCCAGCGCGCGGTAGGTCAGTGTGCCGAAGTCGTCGACCACGGCGGTGCGGTCGCCGAAACGCGCGGCGCCCACGGCCGCCGCCGCGCCGAGCGCCCCGTACGCGCGCAGCGCACGCGCGACCTTGCGCGCGGTGCCGGGGCCCATCGGGGCGAGCAGGCCGGCGCGGGCGCTCGCACGGGCCCACGCCAGCCGGTCGAGGACCGCGGTCACGAAGACGCGTCCGGCGTGGTGAAGGCGAACGGCATCCGCTTGATGCCGTTGAGGAAGTAGGAGGCGAGGAACTCGGGCTCGCCGTCCATCCGGACGTCGGGCAGCCGGGTCAGCAGCTCGCGGAGCAGCACGGTCATCTCGCGCTTGGCCAGATGAGTGCCCATGCAGTAGTGCGGGCCGGGCGCGCCGAAGGCGACGTGCGGGTTGGGCGAACGGGTGATGTCGAAGACATCGGGGTCGGTGAAGACCGTCTCGTCCCGGTTCGCCGACGGGTAGACCATGACGACGATGTCGCCCTTCTTCAGCCGCACGCCGTGCAGCTCGGTGTCCCGGGTGACGTTGCGGCGGAACTGGATGACCGGCGGCGAGTAGCGCAGCACCTCGTCGATGGTCCCGCCGATCCTGCCCTCGAAGTCCTCGAGCAGCAGCGCGCGCTGCCCGGGGTGCTCGGTGAGCAGCCGCAGCGTGTGCGCGATCGCGTTGCGGGTCGTCTCGTTGCCCGCCGCGACGAGCAGCACGAAGAACGAGCCGATCTCCTGCGACGTCAGGGACTCGCCTTCGGCGTTGGGCGTGACGAGCTTGGTGATGAGGTCCTCGCCGCCCGAGCCGACCCGCTCCCTGCCTAGGCGGCGGACGAGCCGGAACAGGTCGCTGCCCGCCTTGACGATGCGGTACGCGCCGCGCAGCGTGTCCGCGACGCCCGGCGGCTTGTCCAGGTCGTCGGACTTCATCCCGTTGTACTCGGGGTCGGTGTAGCCGAGGATCGTGTTCGTGTGCCGCAGGATCATGTCCTGGTAGGAGTCCGGGATGCCCATGAGGTCGCAGATGATCTCGATCGGCAGCCGGGCCGCGACCTGGGCGACGAAGTCGCGCGGCCCCTCGGCGATGACGTCGTCGACGATCCGGACGGCGCGGCGGACCAGGTCGTCGTCCAGCCGCTCCAGCATGCGGGGGCTGAACGCGCGGGAGACGACGCGCCGGATGCGGGCGTGCTCCGGATCGTCCATGTTGATCATCGAGCCGTAGAAGCGGCTCGCCCACAGCGGCATCTCCATGAGGGTGTTGGAGGCCGGCTCGCTGCTGAACAGCTCGGCGTTGCGGCTCGCGGTGAGCACATCGGCGTACCGGGAGACGACATAGAAGCCGGGGGCGGACTTGGTGAACGGGATCTTCACCAGGGGCACGAAGGGCATGGCCGCCATCTGGCGCATCTTCGCGAAGGCCTGCATCCGGAAAGACTCGGGCTTCGTCCAGAACGTCATTCCCGTGAGTTCGAACTCACGCAGTTCCGGGGGCACGGCAGGAGCGGACACGGTTCACCTCGTCAGCGCTGAGACATCCGCATGAATATGTCTCACTCCCGGACCGGCGTCAATGTGACCCAGCGCACACCCGGCCCCGTGCGTTCACGCGGGGCCGGGATGCGCCGTCACGTCAGTCGGCGTGCAGGGCGGTGCGCAGGTCCTCCAGTGGGTCGCGCCGGGCCGCGCCCGGGGTCCGGAGGCCGACCGACAGCAGGGTGCCGTTCCAGCTCGACGGGGTGGTGTAGCGCTCGGAGACGGGCAGGCCGATGTCGTCGCCGAGACGGAGGTTGGCGCCGCCGTGCTGGAGCGCCAGCGGGAGCATGCCGGGGAAGCTCAGGCGGTCGACGATCTCGCCGTCCTGGAAGAGGTGGAAGGCCGCCCCGTCCGCGGCGAGGGTGTGCGCGACACCGACGGAGTGGCGGCCCGCCGTCAGGGGGCGGTCGGCGGTCAGTTCCAGGATGCCGTCCGACTTGGCGAAGGCGAACGCCAGCCTTCCCTCGGTGACGAACAGGGCATAGCCTCCGAACCAGTCCCCCAGCGCGAAGATCACGCCGTCCGGGGCGTCGGTGGCCTCGACCTCCGCGGTGAAGCGGAACCCGCCGAACAGCATCGGCAGGGACTCGTCGCAGACCGGTGCGGCGCCCGGCTTGAACGTCCGGTCGTCGCCCGCGGGCCAGGCCGGGCCGATGAGCGCCTCGAAGCGGCCGGTGAGGCCGTCGAACATCGGCAGGACGTGGTTGGCCTCGGCCTCGCGGTCCCACAGCGCGCGCAACTCCGCGACGACCTCCGGGTGCTCGGCGGACACGTCGGCCGACTCCGAGAAGTCGGTGGACAGGTCGAACAGCGCCCAGTGGTCGTCCTCGAACCTCCGGCTGCCGGTGACGAGCCGCTCCTCGTCCAGGATCCCCTGCGAGATGTGGTCCGTCGTCGTCTTCCATCTCCCGTGGATGAGCGACCGGGAGCCCAGCATCTCGAAGTACTGGGTGTCGCGCGCCGACGGGGACCCGGCGTCGGCGAAGGAGTCGCGGAAGCTCGCGCCGTCGACCCGCTGCTGCTCGATCCCGTCGACGGTCTCGGGCGCGGTGATCCCGATCGCCTCGAGCAGGGTCGGGAACAGATCGTTGACGTGCACGATCGGGCTCCGCACCGCGCCGCCCGCCTCGATCCCCTTCGGCCAGTGCACGACGAGGGGCGTCCGGGTGCCGCCGAGCCAGGTGTAGCGCTTCCACAGCCGGAACGGGGTGTTGCCCGCCCACGCCCAGCCCCAGGAGTAGTGGTTGTAGGTGCGGGGGCCGCCCCAGTCCTCGTAGTGCGCCAGGTTCTCCTCCAGCGACTCGGCGACGTGCGCGGAGAACCTGTGCTCGTTGACGCTGCCGTCCACGCCGCCCTCGGCGCTCGCCCCGTTGTCGGAGAACAGGACGACGATGGTGTCGTCGAGTTCCCCGGTCTCCTCCAAGTGGTCCAGGAGGCGGCCGATCTGGGCGTCGGTGTGCGTGAGGAAGCCCGCGAAGACCTCCTGCTGGCGCGCGTACATGCGGCGCTGGTCGCCACTGAGGTCCTCCCACGCCGGCACCCACTCGGGGCGCTCGGTGAGGACGGTGTCCGCCGGGACGACGCCGGACTCGACCTGGCGCTGGAAGACCTGCTCGCGCCACGCCTCCCAGCCCTGGTCGAACCTCCCCCGGTACGGCGCCACCCACTCGGGCGTCACGTGATGCGGGGAGTGCATCGCGCCGAGGGCGTAGTAGAGGAAGAACGGCTTGCCGGGGGCCGCGTGGCGGTGGTCGTCGAGGTAGCCGATGGCACGGTCGGTGAGGTCCTCGGTGAGGTGGTAGCCCTCCTCCGGGGTCTTCGGGGGGTCGATGTAGTGGTTGTCCTCGACGAGGTTCGGCGCGTAATGATTGGCGTCGCCGTGCAGGAAGCCGTAGTAGCGCTCGAAGCCGACGCCCAGAGGCCAGTGCGTGAACGGGCCCGCGGCCGAGCGCTCGAAGCGCGGGGTGAGGTGCCACTTGCCGACGGCGAGGGTGGAATAGCCGTTGTCGCGCAGGATCCGCGGCAGCGTCGCGGCGGAGCGCGGGATGCGGGTCGTGTAGCCGTGGTGCTCGAGCGGGATGTCGGCGAGGAAGCCGAAGCCGACGGCGTGGTGGTTGCGCCCGGTCAGGAAGGACGCCCTCGACGGAGAGCACAGGGCCGTCACGTGGAAGCGGTTGTAGCGCAGGCCGCCCTGAGCGAGGCGGTCCATGTTCGGGGTCGCGATGTCGGAGCCGAAGCAGCCGAGCTGGGCGAAGCCGGTGTCGTCCAGGACGATGGCGACGATGTTGGGCGCGGCCTTCGGGGGGTGTGCGGCGCGGCGGAAGATCGGTTCGGTGGTCATGGTGCGCGGTGCTCCTGGCAGGGTCGGGGAGGTCGGTTCACGGGGGCGGGTTCCCCGGGCGCGAGGCGGCGGATGAGGAAGCCGAACGCGGTGGCGATGATCATGATCGCGAAGCCGTAGATGCTCGCGGGGACGGCGATCGCGAAGTCGTCGGAGATGCCTAGGGCGAGGGACAGGGAGACCGCCGCGTTGTGGAAGCCGATCTCCATTCCCGCGGCGATGGAGACGCGGCGTCCGGCGCGGGTGATCCGGCCCGCGGCGTACCCGATCGTCAGGCTCACGAGGGCGAAGACCAAGACGGCCGGGGACACCGAGGTCAGATTGTCGGCGAGGTCCGAGCCGTTCGTCAGGAGCCCGGCGAGAACGAACAGACCGAGGCCGAGCACGGAGATGATCCGGAACAGGCGTTCGGCGCGTGCGGCGAGTTCGGGCCTCCGAGTCCGGACGGACATGCCGATCGCGATCGGGACGAGTACGGCGGCGAAGATCGTGGCGATCTCCCGGCCGTGCAGGCCGATGCCGTCCTCGTCGGGCAGGAAGTGGTCGAGCGACAGGTTGGTGATGATCGTCAGGGTGAAGACCGAGAGGACCGAGTTGACCGCGGTGAGCGTCAGATTGAACGCGACGTCGCTGCCGAACAGGTGCGAGTACAGCCCGGCGAGCGGGCCGCCGGGGGCGGCGGCGACCAGCATCATGCCGACCGCGGCGACGGGCGGCAGGGCGAACAGGGTGACGATGCCGAAGCAGGCGATCGGCAGGATGAGCAACTGGCAGACGAGCGCCACGGCGATCGTCGGGCGGTGGTGGCGCACCCGGCGGAAGTCGTCGACGGTCAGCGCGAGGCCGAGGCCCAGCATCAGGACCGCGATGATGAGCATCATGGCCGCGCTCACGCGCGGCCTCGGGAAATCAGGGACATGCGGCTCTCCTCACCATGGTGCCCACGAGATTAAGACAGGTTGTCTTAATTTGCCAGGGCCACAGATACTATGCAGAGCCGGTAGGGAAAGGCGAGAATGCGGGCGAGCGAGAAGATCCTGGGCGCGGCCGAACGGCTGTTCGCCGAACGCGGCTTCGAGGTGTCCCTGCGGGAGATCGCGGCGGCCGCCGGCCAGCGCAACAACTCGGCGGTGCAGTACCACTTCGGCGACAAGACCGGGCTGGTCGACGCGCTGTACGAGTACCGGATGGCGCCGCTCAACGCGCGGCGGCAGGAGCTCATCGCCGAGCTGCGCGGCTCGGGGCGGGAGGCCGACCTGCCGTCACTGGTCGAGGCGTTCCTCGGCCCCCTCGCCGAACACGTCCTGGCGAACCGCGGCGAGAGCTGGTACCTGCGCTTCACCAGCCGCTACGTGCTGTCCGGCGGCTACCGCCTCTGGCCGTTCTCCAAGGAGCACTACCCCGGCATGACCGAGCTGCTGCCGCTGCTGTTCGCCCGGGTGCCCGGCCTCACCGAGGAGCGGCTGCGCGTGATGTTCCTGCACATGGTGGCGGTCCTCGCCGACATCGAGCAGCGGTTCGCCGAACCCGGGTTCGACGACGCGCGGGCCGAGGCCGCCGCGGCCGACCTGCGCAGGACCTGCCTCGCCGTGCTGACGGCCCCGTGAGCGGTCAGGCGGAGTGGTCCGGCGTGCGCAGGAGGCCCTCCTGGGTGACGGAGGCGGCGAGCTCCCCGGCGGGGGTGAAGATCCGGGCGTGGGCGAGGCCCCTGCCGCCGGCCGTCGTCGGGGAGCCCTGGTCGAACAGCAGCCAGGAGTCGGCGCGGAAGGTCCGGTGGAACCAGACCGCGTGGTCGAGTGAGACCAGGGCGACCCCGCTGTTCGGACCGGGGAGGTGGCCGTGGGAGAGGGCGGTCGCGGACAGCAGCGTGAGGTCGCTCGCGTAGGTGAGGATCGCCAGATGCAGGGCGGGGTCCTCAGGAAGGGCGCCGGCCGCGCGCAGCCACATGCGGGAGCGCCCGGTGGCCCCGTCGCCTTCGGCCGGCGGGTCCATCCGGATCTCGAACGGGTCCCAGATCTGGTACCCGGTCGAAGGGATCTCGTCCATCCACCGGGGATGCGCCCCGTGCAGCGCCTCGGGGTCGCCGAGCGGGACGTCCAACGGCAGCGAGTGGTCCGGCCCGGGCCCGTCCGCCGCGAACGACACCGACGTCATGAAGATCGTCTTGCCGTGCTGCCGCGCGACCACCCGGCGCGTCGCGAACGACCGCCCGTCCCGCACCCGCTCGACGAGATAGAGGATCGACTGCCCCGGGTCCCCCGCCCGCACGAAGTAGGCGTGCAGCGAGTGCGGCAGCTTCCCCTCCCCCACCGTCCGCGCCGCCGCGACGAGCGCCTGCGCCGCGACCTGGCCCCCGAACGCCCGGGGCGCCGCGCTCTCCGGCGACCTCCCCCGGAACACGTCGTCGTCGATCCGCTCGAGATCGAGCAGATCAAGCAGGGTCCCCAACGCGTCACTCATGGCAGCACCCTACTCACCTGCCAGAACCCCGTTCGGCAGAGCCCTTCCTCCCGACCCGCCCCGATCACCCGGCGGCCACCCGGCCGAGTCCAGAACCCGCGCCGGAGCGGCGGGGTTGCGGTGCGGACCGGACGGGCATGATCTTGGGGAGGGCGCCCTCCGAACCCACCCCCTTTCCTTCGCGGCCGGTCTGCCGGGAACGCCGGTGTCCGCACGCGCTCGCGGAGGCCTCACCCCCTGGAGGCGACCATGCCGTTCACCCTTTCCTGGGTCATCTGGATCCTCGCGTTCGTGCTGCTCGAAGGGGCGGCGCTGGCGCGACGAGCGCCCGGCGACACCCTTTCCGAGCACGTCTGGCGCTGGTTCCGGGTCAAGGACCCCCGGCCCACCGCGCTGACCTGGGTGCTGCGCGCCGTACTGCTCACCGGGTGCGTCTGGCTGACCGGCCACCTGGCCTTCGGCCTGTAGCGGACTCGTCGTCGCCTCGGCGACGCCGGACTGCTCGACGCCGCCGTCCCGCTTCCCGCTCGGCCCGAGCGGCTCACCCCTGGCGCGGGCGGCCGTCTCGTCGCCTCCTACGCCTGATCCCTCCCGTGGGCGGGGCCTCGGGCCCGCCCACGGGGTCGTCTGCGGCGGCTCACACGGCCGGCCCGGCCGAGTCGGGGTGGATCCAGCCGGAGCGGTCGTATTCGGACATGGCCTGTTCGGCGAAGTCGATGAGGTCGCGGTTCCAGCCGCGGCCCTCGTGGTTGAACAGGACGCCGATGCGGACCTGCTCGTGGTTGCCCTGGTAGTTGAGCTCGTAGAGCTCGTGGCGGCCGCCGAACTCGGTGCCCACGGCGTCCCAGAGCATCTTGAGCGTCTTGACGCGTTCCTCGGCGTCGACCCCTCCGGAGCCGCGTACGTAGCGGTCGAGGTAGGGGCGCAGCTCCGGGTTGTCGAAGTCGCGGGCGTGCGACGGGAGATAGATGAGCGCCGAGCCGAGGTCCTTGAGGATCACCTCGCGGACGCGCGGATAGGCGACGGTGCTGATCCAGCGGTAGGCGTCGACCGCGCGCGGGTCGGGGTTGACGCTGCCGCCCACCCAGGGTTCGGGGTTGCGGACCATCGACTCCGTCAGCGACCAGACCATCGAGCGCAGCGCGAGGACCTCGCCCAGCCGGGTCTGGACGCCGCGGAAGTCCTTGGTGCCGGTGAGGGCGAGGGACTTCAGGAGCAGGCCGGACAGGAAGTCGAGCTTCACCGCCATCCGGGTCGCGGCCTGGAGGGTGAGGCGGGCGTTGAAGCCGGAGAAGCGCAGGAAGCCGTTGAACTTGTCGAGGTCGCCGTAGAGGAAGACGTTCTCCCACGGCACGAGCACCTTGTCGAGGACGAGGATCGCGTCGTTCTCGTCGAACCGGCTGGTCAGCGGGTAGTCGAACGGCGATCCGGTGAGGTGGGCGGTGCGCGCGTAGGACGCGCGGCCGATGAGCTTGAGGCCCGGGGCGTTGGTCGGGACCGCGGCGATGATCCCGAACCGCTTGTCCTGGACGGGTGCGCCGCCGTGGCCGATGAACGTCATCTGGGTCGTCGCCGAACCCGTCGCCACGACCTTCGCGCCCGAGAGGACGAGCCCGTTGTCGGTCTCCTTCTCGACGTGGACGAACACGTCGGAGACCTCGTCGACGGGCCTGCCCCGGTCGACCGGCGGGTTGATGAGCGCGTGGTTCCAGTAGAGGGCCTTCTCCTGGGACTCCTTGTACCAGCGCCGTGCGTTGGCGTCGTACGGGGCGTAGAAGGCGTCGTTCACTCCGAGGGTGCTGAGGAAGGCCGCCTTGTAGTCGGGGGTACGGCCCATCCAGCCGTAGGTGAGGCGGGCCCACTTCTCGATGGCGTCGCGGGCGGTGACGAGGTCCTCGGAGGAGCGGGGCGTCCGGAAGAAGGGGTGCGTGTAGCCGCCGTTGCCGGTGTCGGTGGGCACCGTCGGGACCGTCCCGTCGTGCAGACCGTCGTACAGGCGCGCGATCGACCGGACCGAGGCGCTGAACGCCGGGTGGGTGGTGACGTCGTCGACGCGCTCCCCGTAGATCCACACCTCCCGGCCGTCCCGCAGGCTCTCGATGTACTCCGCCCCGTTCTGCGGACGCGCCGTCTTCGCCGCGACGTCGGCGGTCGCCTCAAGGGAGTCGGTCATCTGTGCTTCCTCTTTTCGCACGCGCTGACATGCCCACCAGATCCGTACAAACCGGCCCGAAACCATGGTTCGGGTCGGCCTGTACGGGAAGACATGCCCATTCCGCTCGCCTTCGAGCACTCACCGCCGAGGAATCGGAAGACGGGGGCGGAAGACGGGGGGAGGCCGGGCGGCGACGCGTCCGTCAGCGCGCGGGCAGCGGCTCCGCTCCGGCCTGCGCCCCGGCGGAGACCGCGCCGTCCTCGCGGGGCCTGCCCGGTATGCAGGAGGCGATCGCCACGGTGAGGAGCGAGGCTCCGGCGCAGACGGCGAGGACCAGCCTGAGCCCGTCGAAGGCGGGGAAGACGGCGGACCCGACGGCCACCGTCATGCCCGCCAGGACGGCGCCCGCGACGGCGCTGGAGACCGAGGTCCCCACGGCCCGCATGAGCGTGTTCAGGCTGTTGGCGGCGGCGGTCTCGGAGACCGGCACCGCGCCCATGATGAGCGCCGGCATCGAGCCGTACCCGAAGCCGATGCCCGCGCCGATGACGCAGGAGGCGAGGATGAGCTGCCACAGGTGATCCGACATCAGCAGCACGAGCCCGTACCCGCAGGCGACGACGAAGGCGCCCAGCATCAGCGTCGCCTTCGGCCCCCGCGCCCGGGAGATGCGGGCCGACAGCGGGGCCATCGCCATCATCACCAGGCCCTGCGGGGCCATGACGAGGCCGACCGAGAGCATGGACTGGCCGAGGCCGTACCCGGTGGCCTCGGGGAGCTGGAGGATCTGCGGCAGGACCAGGGCGATCCCGAACATGGCGAACCCGAAGACCACGGACGCGGTGTTCGTCAGCAGGACCTGGGGACGGGCGGAGGTGCGCAGGTCCACCAGCGGGCCGCGGACGCGCAGCTCGAACGGGATCCACGCGGCGAGCACGGCGACCGCCGCGGCGCCGAGCCCGAGCGTGGCCGGGCTGGTCCAGCCGAAATCGGTGCCCTTGGAGACGACCAGCAGCAGGCAGACCAGGACGACCGAGAGGCCGAGCGCGCCGACGAGGTCGAAGCGCCCGCCGCTGCGCACCCGCGACTCGGGGATGAACACGAGGACGAGCGCGATCGCGAGCGCGCCGAGCGCCGCCGCGATCCAGAACAGCACGTGCCAGTGCGCGTGGTCGGCGATGAGCGCCGCGGTGGGCAGGCCGAGGGCGCTGCCGACGCCCAGGGACGAGCTCATCGTGGCGGTGGCCGAGCCGAGCCTTTCCGGCGGCAGCTCGTCGCGCATGATGCTGATGCCGAGCGGGATGACGCCGCCCGCGAGGCCCTGGAGCGTCCGTCCGACGAGCATCGGCGCCAGGGAGTCCGAGAGGGCGACGACGACGGCCCCCGCGACGAGGATCCCGAGGCTGAGGACCAGCATCCGCCGCTTGCCGTACATGTCGCCGAGGCGGCCGATGACCGGCGTGACGACGGCCGCGGCGAGCAGGGTCGCGGTGACGGTCCAGGCGGTGTCCGCGGTGGAGGCGTGCAGCAGGCCGGGCAGCCGGGGCACGAGCGGGATGACGAGGGTCTGCATGAGCGAGACGGTGATGCCGGCGAAGGCGAGGATCGCGACGTAGACGCCGGGATGGCGCGTCGGGATCTCCGCCCTCGCTTCGAGAGGCTCCGCTGGGGCCTGGGACATGGGGGGTTCTCCGTCCGACGGATGTCGCGGGTAGGGCACGGGCCCTGCGTCACGAGCGAGTTAAACCAGGTGATTGATCGGATTAAATCACGTGATTGACTTGACGGAGCCGCAGAATGCCCGGAGGGTGGCGGTCTGACAGGTGAAGAACCCGAGGATGGCAAGCGATGTCTGCTGGAACGGTGACAGGCGGAACCCGGCCCGAGCGCGGCGGCGCGACCCGGGAGCTGATCCTGCGCACCGCCGAACGGCTGTTCGCCGAGCACGGCGTGTACACGGTGTCGAACCGGCAGATCAGCGAGGCGGCCGGGCAGGGGAACAGCGCGGCCGTCGGCTACCACTTCGGCACGAAGACCGACCTCGTCCGCGCCATCGCGCGCAGCCACGCCGAGGACGTCGAACGGCATCGCGCGGTGCTGGTCGCCGAGGCGTTCGGCTCGGCCGAGACGCGGGACTGGGTGCGCGGCCTCGTCGTCCCCATCACCGCGCATCTCGCGGAACTCGGCAGCCCGACCTGGTGGGCGCGCTTCGGCGCGCAGGTGTCGACCGACCCGGCACTGCACAGGATCGCCGTCGAGGAGTCGCTCGATTCGCCGTCGCTAAGGCTGCTGCTGGAGGGGATGAACCGCTGCCTGCCCGACATCCCGCCGGAGGCGCGGATGCGGCGCTGGGCGATGGGGCGCCACCTGACGGTGCACCTGTGCGCCGAGCGCGAAAGGGAGATGGCCGAAGGGGCGACGGACCCTTCGGGCTGGGACGACCTCGCCGCGGACCTCGTCGACGCGATCGTCGGCATCTGGCACGCGCCGGTGAGCCGCCGCCCGTCCTGAGCCGGAGGGGTCCGGCCGGACGGGCGGGGCGGTGCCGCCAGAGGACCGCTGAAGGGTC
This sequence comes from Actinocorallia herbida, assembly GCF_003751225.1. NCBI lineage: Bacteria > Bacillati > Actinomycetota > Actinomycetes > Streptosporangiales > Thermomonosporaceae > Actinocorallia > Actinocorallia herbida. The sequence goes on along the minus strand of NZ_RJKE01000001.1, from coordinate 3,276,649 downwards.
GTCAGAAGGCGGTGATGATCGCGGCGTTGGAGTCGGCCGCCGCGTGGCGCAGCTTCGCGGCCTCCTGGTACTCCGGCGAGTCGTACCAGGCGCGAGCCGCTTCCTCGGACTCGAACTCCAGCACGACGGTCTGGGTGCCGTGCCACTCGCCTTCGAGGTTGCGGGGCGAGGAGTCCACGGCGAGCACCTTGACGCCCTTGGTCATCGTGGCGATGGCGGCCTTGCTGTAGGCCGCCATGCCCTCGGCGTCCTTGATGTCCTCGGTGAAGATGACGAGAACCTTCGACATGGCAGAGCTCCTAACTCAGAATGATCGCCCGCTCGGGGCAGCGGGCCGCGGCCGTGGAGACCGACTCCTCCTGCGAGGCGGACACCTCGGCCACGAGGGCGACAGCGTATCCATCGTCGGAAATGTCGAACACGTCAGGGCTGATGGTGCAGCAGATGCCGTGGCCGCGGCAGTTGTCCTCGTCGATCCGGACCTTCATCAGGCGCCCTCCTCCGCCAGGTCGAACTCCAGGCCGAGGAAGGCGAGGCCGCGCAGGATGTACGTCGGGAGGTACATGAAGCGCCGGTCGCCGGCCGGGCCGTGGGCCTGCTCGGACAGGCGGATGTCGGTCGTCTTGGCGAGGATGCGCTCGATGCAGGTGCGCGCCTCGGCCCGCGCGAGCGGCGCGCCGGGGCAGGTGTGGATGCCGCGGCCGAACGCCATGTGGTGACGGGCGTTCTTGCGCTCCAGGTCGAAGGTGTTCGGGTCCTCGAAGTGCCGCGGGTCGCGGTTGGCGGCGCCGTTCAGGATCATCGCCATCGTCCCGGCCTTCAGCTCGATCCCGCCGACCTCGGTGGTCTTGCGGGCGAGCCGGAAGTCGCCCTTGATCGGGCTCTCCGTGCGCAGGGTCTCCTCGATGAAGTTCGGGATCAGCGACGCGTCGGCCCGCAGCCTGGCCTGGAGGTCCGGGTTCTCGGCGATGATGAGCAGCGCGGAGCTGAGCAGCCGGACCGTGGTCTCCTGGCCCGCCGAGAAGACGTTCGCGGCGATCCGGACGACGTCCATGACCTCAGGGGTCGAGCCGTCGGGGAACGTCGCGGTGGCCATGCCGGTGAGGACGTCCTGGCGGGGGTTCGCGCGGCGGTCGTTGATGTAGTCGGTGAACCGCAGGTACAGGAACTCCATCGGGGAGTGCGACAGCTCGGACTTGATCTGGCCGAGGGTCGACTGCGCCTGCGGACGCCGCTGGAGCGCCTCGACGAACTCGATCCGGTCCTCGTCGGGGACGCCGAGGAGGTCGGCGATGACGTGGAGGCTGAACTGGGCGGCGAACTGGCTGATGAACTCACCGGAGCCCTTGGCGAGGAACTCGTCGAGGAGCCTGTCGGCCACCCCGGTCATCTCGTCCTCGTTCTCCTTGAGGCGCTTGGGGGTGATCAGCTTCATCATCAGCGCGCGGTGCTTGGTGTGCTCCGGCGGGTCGAGCACCGGGAGCTGGTCGTTCATCGGGAGCTTGTCGCGGTGCTCGGCGATGAGGTCGCTGACGTCGTCGCCTTCCAGCGGCACGGGGAAGCCGGGGAACGGGCCCGTCACCGAGATGCAGGACGACCAGGCGTCGGCGTCCTGGGCCACCTGGGCCGCCTCGTCGTAGCCGGTCACGAGCATGACGCCGTGGTGGGGCTCGCGCCGGACCGGGGACTCGCTGCGCAGCGCGTCGAAGTACGGGTACGGATCGCCCACGAAACTCTCGTCGCTGAAGAAGTCCTTGCTGTCGTACTCGTGCAGTTCGGTCATGAAGCTCCTCCTGCGGGGGCGGGACGCACCGAGTGCGGAGGCGTCACCTGGGGGCCTTGGGGGGCGAAGATCCCGGTCTCACTTGCGAGAACGATGTTCTTCAACAATGGGAATCAGCGTTCCACGGCGCGGCGTGGCCGTCAATCCCACCGGAGAACACCTCACCACATCAGGTGGGGCGCGTTGGTGATCTTCGCGTTATCCACAGGAAGAAGATCATCGGCGAGCACGGCCGGTGACCTGCGGCATACGCTGAGGCCCGGAGCGGATCACCGCTCCGGGCCTCGGTAGAGAAAGGGGACGAGATGTCAGGAAACGCGCCGGACGAGGGCCGCGAGCGCCTGACCGCCGCCGATGCACATGGTGACGACGCCCAGCTCGAGATCGCGGCGGACCAGGTCCTTCGCGACGCGCAGGGTGAGGATGCCGCCGGTCGCCCCGACGGGGTGACCGAGCGCGATCGCACCGCCGTAAGGGTTGGTCTTCGCCGGGTCGAGACCCGCGTCCCGGATCACCGCGACGGCCTGGGAGGCGAACGCCTCGTTCAGCTCGATCACGTCGACGTCGGCAGGGGTGAGCCCGGTCTGCTTGAACAGCTTGGCCAGCGCGGGCACCGGCGCGTAGCCCATCAGCTCGGGCTCGATCGCGGCGGTCGCCACCGACTCGATCACCGCGAGGCCGGTCAGCCCGCGCTCGGCGGCGGCGGTCTCACGGGCCAGCACCACGACGCCCGCGCCGTCGTTGATGCCGGAGGCGTTGCCCGCGGTCACCGTGCCGTCCTTGACGAACGCCGGGCGCAGCTTCGCCAGGGTCTCCACGGTCGTGCCGGGGCGCGGGTGCTCGTCGGTGTCCACGGTGACGGGCTTGCGGCCGCCGGTGGAGACCGCGGTGATCTCCTCGGCGAAGGCCGCGCGAGCCTGCTCGGTCGCGGCGCGGCGCTGGGACTCGGCGGCGAACGCGTCCTGCTCCGCGCGCCCGATGCCGTACTTCGTGGCGACGTTCTCGGCGGTGACGCCCATGTGGATGCCGTGGAACGGGTCGGTCAGCATGCCGACGGTGCCGTCGACCAGGGTGCGGTCGCCGAGCTTGTAGCCCGAGCGCGCGCCGAAGTCGTAGAACGGCATCCGCGACATGTTCTCGTCACCGCCCGCGAGGGCGAAGTCGACGCCGCCGTCCCAGCGCATCTGCATCGCGGCCGACCACACGGCCTGGAGGCCCGAACCGCACAGGCGGTTCACGGTGTAGGCGGGCGTCGAGACGGGCAGCCCCGCGGCCAGCGCGACCCGGCGCGCGTTGTAGGCGTCGGGGCCGACCTGGCCGATGCAGCCCATGACGACCTCGCCGATGTCCTCGGCGCCGACGCCCGCGCGGGCGAGGGCGGCCCTGGCCGCGGCGGCGCCGAGCTCATGGGCGGGCACGTCCTTGAACGCGCCGCCGAAGCCGCCGACGGGCGTGCGCGCGCCGTCCAGGATGACGATCCGCTCGGGGGTGCTCATACGGGCTCCTTGGGTCTTTGGAGGGGTGGGGAGACTCGCGGCCGTTACTTGAGGAGCTGGCGGGCCATGACCATGCGCTGGATCTGGTTGGTGCCCTCGTAGATCTGGGTGATCTTGGCGTCGCGCATCATCCGCTCGGCCGGGAAGTCGGAGGTGTAGCCGTAGCCGCCGAGCAGCTGGACGGCGTCGGTCGTGATCTCCATCGCGGCGTCGGAGGCGGCGCACTTTGCGGCGCTGGAGAAGAAGGTGAGATCCTTGATCTGGGCGCCGTGCATGGCGGCCTCGGACTTGGCGGCGGCGGCGTAGGTGAGCTGCCGGGCGGCCTCCAGCTTCATCGCCATGTCGGCGAGCATGAACTGGACGCCCTGGAACTCGCCGATCGCCTTGCCGAACTGCTTGCGCTCCTTGACGTACCCGATCGCGTAGTCGAGCGCGCCCTGGGCGATGCCGAGGGCCTGGGCGGCGATGGTGATCCGGGTGTGGTCGAGCGTGGCGAGGGCGGTCTTGAATCCGGTGCCGGGCTCACCGATCATGCGCCACGCGGGGATCCGGACGTCCTCCATGATCACCTGACGGGTCGGGGAGCCCTTGATGCCGAGCTTCTTCTCCTTTGGGCCGAAGGAGACGCCCGCGTCGGCCTTCTCGACGACGAAGGCGGAGATGCCGCGAGCGCCGATGCCGGGCTCGGTGACCGCCATGACGGTGTAGAAGTCGGCGACGCCCGCGTTGGAGATCCACATCTTGACGCCGTTGAGCACGTAGTCGTCACCGTCGCGGACGGCCCGGGTCTTCATGCCCGCGGCGTCGGAGCCGGCCTCGGGCTCGGAGAGGGCGTAGGCGAACAGGGACTCGCCGCTCGCCACCTTCGGCAGGTAGGTGGACTTGATCTGCTCGGACGCCGAGAGCAGCAGCGGCACGGTGCCGAGCTTGTTCACGGCGGGGATGAGCGAGGAGGAGGCGCACGCGCGGGCGACCTCCTCGATCACGATCACCGCGGCGAGCGCGTCGGCGCCCTCGCCGCCGTACTGCTCGGGGACGTGGACGGCGTGGAACCCCGCCTCGACGAGGTCCTTGTAGACGTCCCAGGGGAACTCGCCGCTCTCGTCGGTCTCGGCGGCGCGCGGGGCGATCTTCTCGTCGGCGAGGGCCCTGATGGCCTCGCGCAGCATCTCGTGCTCTTCGGACACGTTGTACAGCCCGCCGACTTCGCTCATCGCATTCTCCTCAAGGGGTGTCACTATGTGACATAGACTAAGGCACTCAGTGCCATGCGACTAGACCCAGGGGAACCGGACCGGCCGACCGTGGGCCCCGACCGTGCGCCGGGGCCGGTGTTACGGTGGATCGCCCGGCTCGGGGGCGGGAGGAAGTGCGATGTCCGGAAGGCGCGACGCGCGGCGCGAACTGATGTCCGCGGCGATCAGCCTGTCCCTGGCCCACGGCTTCGAGGCCACCACCGTCGATGAGATCGCGGCGGCCGCCGGGGTGGCCCGGCGTACTTTCTTCCGGCACTTCCGGGCCAAGGAGGACGCGGTCCTCCCCGACCACGACGCCTGCCTGGAACGGGTCCGCGCCTTCCTCGACGCGGCCTCCCCACTGGATCCGCCGCTCCAGGTCGTCGCGCGGGCCGCCGAACTCGTGCTGGACATGTACGCCGCGGACCCGGAGACCGCGGTCCGGCGGTACGAGGTGATCCGCCGCGTCCCGGCCCTGCGCGAGTGGGAGATCGCCGCGACCAGCCGCTACCAGCGCGCCTTCGTGACCTACCTGAACGCCCGCCGCCCGGCCGCCGACCTCGACGGCTTCCGTCTCCACCACGAGGTCGCCGCCTCCGCCGTCGCCGCCACGCACAACCACGTCCTGCGCACCTGGCTCCGCGCCACCGCCCCCGGCGACGTCCGTCCCCTCTTCACCGCGGCCATCACCGAAGTCCTCACCGCCCTCACCCCCTGGCTCGACTCCGGCACCGCAGCCCCCGCCGCCACCCCGGCCGACGACATCATGATCATCCTCGCCCCCCGCACCACCCCCCTCTGGAAGCTCGCCGAATCCATCCGGGCCGCCGCGGACCCCGCCCCCTGACGACCCCCGCACCGTCCGCGTGACACCCGCGTCCCGCACCTGTTCAGCGACGCGACGACCCGCCTCCTCGCTCGATGTCGCCCGTGCGGCGGATCATGGCGTGCGACCCATGGCGCCCCTGTCCCGTGCCCGTTGACGCCGGCCCGTCGGATTCCTTGTCCGGCCAGGCCTCAGGGCCGGACCTCGCCGCTCTCCGGCACCCGCGAGAGCGGCCTACGGACGCCCTGACGGGTGGCGATCGGGGCGTGGCGCTCAAGATCCCTCACGTGAGGGATGCCAGGTGGGGGCGGGGTGCGTAAGCATGAGTGAAAGCAGTGGTCAGGGCTGGTTTTCAGGACCACGGCTGGTTTTCAGGACCACGGGTGGTTTTCGGGACCACGGGTGGAGCGGTGATGGGGGAGGTCGGGATGGGCGGAGGAATCGCGTATAGTCCTAGTTGGAGTAGGACTATACGTTCTGTGAAGCGGAGGGCACGTGCTGATCTCGATCGATCCGGCGGAGGAGACTCCGCTGTTCGAGCAGATCGCGGCGTCGGTGCGGTCCGGGATCATGGACGGGTCGATCAGCGCCGGAGACCGGATGCCGACGGCGAAGGTGCTCTGCGCCTCGCTCGGGGTCAATCGGAACACCGTGCTGCACGCCTACCAGATGCTCCGCGACGAGGGGCTGCTCGAGCTGCGGCGGGGCCGCGGCGCGACGATCACCGAGCGGGCGGGCACGCTCGCCCGGCTGTCCGACGCGGTGCGCGGCCTCGTGGACGAGGCCCGTGCCCTCGGCGTCTCAGCCGACACCCTCGCCCGATTGATCAGGGAGTCCTACCCGCGCGACCTCGCGGACTCACCGATGGCCGCGACGGTCCCCGTCCCCGCACCAGGTCGCGTATCGCGTCACACCGAAGGAGAATCCCGATGACCGCCTCCCCGCCGCCCACCGCGCGCTTCCTCGCCGTAGCAGCGGGGCTGCCCGCCCTCTTCACCGTCATCGCGGTGGTCGCCCAGCTGATCCTGCTGCCGCGGCTGCCCGATCCCGCCGCCACCCATTGGGGCTTCAACGGCCTGCCGGACTCCTTCGGCCCCCGCTGGATCGGTCCGCTCCTCGCCGGTCTGCTCGGTGCGGGCCTCCCCGCCCTGGTCGTCGCCAATGCGCTGCCCGGGCTGCGCCGGGGAGACGGCGGCGGGGCGTACCGCCTGTCCGGCGCGCTCGCCCCCGCGATCTCCCTGTTCATCTGCGTGCTGATGATCCTGACCACCGTGGCGCAGCTCGACCTGGCCACCGCCCGCGAGTCCAGGCTCGCGCCGGCCTGGGTGCTCGTGCCGTTCGCGGCCGCCCTCGCCGTCGGGGTCGCCTCCTGGTTCGCCCTCCCCCGCGAGGCCGGCTCGGCGCCCGGATCCACGGTGTCGCCGCGCCCGCTCACGTCCAGCGAACGCGTGGTCTGGACGGGCCGGGCGACGCTCTCGCCGATCGGACTCGTGCTCATCGGGCTCCTCGTCGCCGGCTCCTGGGCAACCGTCTTCCTCACCGCGCCGGAGCAGACCTGGATGGCCGTGGGCGTGGCCGTGCTCGTCCTCGTCGCCACTCTCACGACGATGACGTTCCGCGTCCGGGTCGACGGCAGGGGCCTGTCCGTCGTGTCGGTCTTCGGCCTGCCCCGCTTCCGGGTGCCACTCGCCGACATCGCCTCGGTCGAGGTGGTGCCGGTCCGACCACTCGGCCAGTTCGGGGGCTGGGGCCTCCGCCGCATCCCGGGCGCCTTCGGCGTCGTCCTGCGCACCGGCGACGCCCTCCAGATCACTCGCCGCTCAGGCCCCCGCTTCCTCGTCACCGTCGCCGACGCCCCCACCGCCGCCTCCCTCCTCCAGGGCCTCGCCACCCGAGCCGCCCGAACCCCCTGACCCGCCCCGCCACCAGCCCAAGAGCTCCCACCGGGGCGGCCCCCGCACCGCCGGAGAACCACCCGCCCAGGGGCAACAGCACCCGGGACTCCGGCCCCTGCGCCTGCGCCGTCCCGCCAGGCAAGACACCCGCCCAGTCGGAAGCCTCCCGAGGACCTGACCGCCTCCCCCACAACCGGGTGGACACCTGCAACACGCCCGTCCGCGCCCAGGCGGCGGCGCACAGACGGCAGCGCGCAGGCGGCGACCCACAGGCAGCAGCACACAGGCAGCAGCGCACGACCATTTCCATGTCGCCGGTGTGAACGTCGCCCTCATGGAGGCCGACCCCGACGATCCCCGCCTCGTCCTGCTGGAATCGGCGAGCCGCTCCCGCTCCCAGGAGGCCGCGCCGCGCGCCCTCCGGCTCGCCCTGCGCACGGCCCGCGACGACAGGTGGCGGGGCGCAGAAGGCGGGGCGCAGAAGGCGGGGCGCAACTCGCCCCCAGGGGGCGATCCCGTTATCGGAGCGCGCCTGGGTGGTACCGCCCACCCGCGGGCCCCGCGCTCCGCGCAGCGCCGCGCCGGAATCCAGAGGGCGGGCCCGACCTATGCGGGCAGTGCATGCCGAGCCGGGGCGTTGAGGTGGACGGTGGTCTCCGTCCTGTTGGAGACCGCGCCGGGCGTGGCGACGACGGGGGCCGCGCGCCCGGGACGGTCGGGCTACACGGTGGCGGCGCATGGGCGGCGGATGCCGCAGGTCCCCGAGAACCACACGCTCGACCACTTCCGGGAGTGGACGGACGGATCGCGCGCCAACGTCGGCGTCGACAGGCCCGATGGCGCCGCGGCGCGACGAGGCGCGGCCGGGGCCGCCGCCGGGGGCCGTCCTCGGCGAGCGAGTGCGTGGCGGCACGGCCGGCCGGGCGTGCTCGGGCGGCGGGCGGGGTCAGGGCCGCGCCCGAGACAGCGACGAGGCGGTGGCCCGCCGAGGGCGGTGGAGATGACGGGTGCGGTCCGGGGCTACCAGCGGTGGTGGACCGAGGGGCGGATCCTGCGGTCGTAGAGGGCGGCGATCTCGGTGAGGGTGCCGGGTGAGAGGGCCGGTAGGGCCGCGGCGGAAGCGTTGGCCCGTGCCTGGTCGGGGGTGCGGGCGCCGGGGATGACCGTGCTCACGCCGGGCTGCTGGATGATCCAGCGGAGGGCGGTCTGGGCCGGGGTCGCGCCGGAGGGGGCGAGCGCGGCGAACTCCTGGGCGGCGTCCACGCCGGTGTCGTAGTCGACGCCGGAGAAGGTCTCGCCGACGTCGAAGGCCTCGCCGTGGCGGTTGAAGTTCCGGTGGTCGGCGGGGGCGAACGCGGTGTCGTGGCGGTAGCGGCCGGACAGGAGGCCGGAGGCGAGCGGCACCCGGGCGATGATGCCCACCCCGGCGGCCTCGGCCGCGGGCAGGACCTGCTCCAGCGGCTTGCGGCGGAACGCGTTCAGAATGATCTGGACCGTCGCGGTGCCCGGCCGTGCGATGGCCGTCAGCGCCTCGGCGCAGGTCTCCACGCTGACACCGTAGGCGGCGATCCGCTCTTCGGCCACGAGCGTGTCAAGGGCGTCGAACACGGCGTCCGAGGAGTACACGGCGGTCGGCGGGCAGTGCAGCTGCACGAGATCGAGCCTGTCGACGCCGAGGTTGGCGCGCGACCTGTCCGTCCACTCCCGGAAGTGGTCGAGCGTGTAGTTCTCGGGGACCTGCGGCATCCGCCGTCCCATCTTGGTGGCGACGAACACCCCGGGATCGTCGCGCAGGAACCTGCCGACGACGCGCTCGCTGCGCCCGTCCCCGTAGACGTCGGCGGTGTCGAGGAATGTGACGCCCGATGCCACGGCCGCCTCAAGGACGGCGAGCGCGTCTTTCTCCTCGACCTCGCCCCAGTCCGCGCCGAGCTGCCACGTGCCGAGCCCCACCACCGAGACCCGACGATTCAGCCGTCCGATGAGCCGTTCTTCCATCCCCCGAGTATCCCACCGCCCCTGACCCGGCATGATGCGGCCCGAACTGAGAGCTGGGACTCGGGTTCCGAGGAGGACGTGCCGGAACGCGAAAAGCCGGGCCCCGCGTGAACGCGGGACCCGGCTTCGTTGACCTACGTCAGGCTTCTTTGACTTACGTCAGATGCCGACGATGTTCTCGGCCTGCGGGCCCTTGGGGCCCTGCGTGATGTCGAAGGACACCTTCTGGCCCTCCTGGAGCTCACGGTAGCCCTGAGCGGCGATGTTGGAGTAGTGGGCGAAGACGTCGGAGCCTCCGCCGTCCTGCTCGATGAAGCCGAAGCCCTTCTCCGCGTTGAACCACTTCACAGTACCGGTAGCCATATTTTCTCCTTAGGTGAGAGGCAGTGCCGGGAACCGCACCTTGCGATCCCCGCGTCGCCGCGATGAATCCCATCCGGAGATGACCGGTCGAAAACAAAACACGCAACCGCGTAGTATCAGCAGGTGCACAGAGTTCATGGGTACCACAACTGCAACTGGTCTAACTCTACCACGCCCCCGCCATCAGGTCGCAACTGATCGCGCACGCGACGGTCGCCTCCCCGCCGTCCCGCCGGCCGGGCCTTCCCGCCCCTCACCGACCGGACGCCACGGGAACGGAGCCCGGAGCGGGCCCTTCGCCAGGCGCTCGCGCAGCCCTCCCCGCCAGGCAAGGCGCGGAATTCAGCGATTCTTCAAACAACCGGCCAATCACATGATCCTCAGCAATGTGGTCGGATATTTATCTTTACCACCACAATCATCTGATTTTACCGAGATTTGGCTTTAGGATCGGGGCCTTCTGTCGCTCGGTCCCCCGGAACCCCCTTTATCCCGCCTCTGTTCCTTGGCCGTGCCAGTTCTCCGCGATCGCCGCCACCAAGACGATGCTCGCCGAGCCGCCCCGGACGACGAGCCACCACCGCGACCTCCCCACCAGGAACTTCAACCGCACCGGCCTCCGGGTCCACCACGGCTCCAGGGGCATCGTCCGGCTCGTCCAGGACTTCGCCGACTGATCCGGACACCCCGATCTGAGATGTTCCGGATAGGTCCTGCCGAATCTAAGATCGTGATCCGGAGCCGAACACGACGAGTTCCGCCGACGAACTGAAGATCCTGAGCGGCACGGACAGGCGCACCGTCCAGGCGCTCAACGACCTGCACGGCGGTACGCCGCCCGCCGCACCGGCGGACGGCGACAGCGCGCTCTCCCCCGCCGTGACCGCGCTTCGGTTCGACCGCGACGACCGGATGCTGTGCCGAGCCGGGAGTCAGGGTGCGTCGTGGAGGCCCGTGTCGGCGGGGCCGAGGACGAAACGAGTGAAGCGGACTCGTAGGCCGCCGCGTGACGGTGAGCAGCAGAACGGGCCCGCGGTGGCCGCCGCGTCGGGGGCGAGATGAGCCAGGCGGACCATGCGCCAAGGGCCGTCGGCGGCTCGGGCGCGGACGGTCAGGGCGTCGCCCGACCGGCTGACGCGCACGGTGACGGGCAGGCCGGCCCACTCGGGTACGGCGGCGAGCGACCAGTCCGAGGTGCCGTGGGTGACGACGGCGCCGAGATGCGGGGTGCCGTCGGTGGCTTCCACGCCTGCCTTCACCCAGGTCTCGGCGTCGACCCTGACCAGTACTCCCGCCTGGTCGTAGAGCGCGGTGAGGGCGGCCTCGAAGGTGACTTCGACGGCCGTTCCCGCTGGGAATCCGGCAAGGAGCGCGTGCCCGTCGTCACGGACGAACCCGTAGCCCGTGTGCCGCCAGAAGTCGCTGCCGTGCGCGGTGGTGACGACCAGGGAGGCCCCGTCAGGCTCCGCCGAGGGAGGCGGGTTCAGCCAGCCGGCCTCGCCCCACGGCACGATTGCTCCGGCGTCCATCGGCACCCCGTTCGTCAGCCGTTTCGTCGGCACCGTCCTATGCCCGGCGGGAGAGCCGCGTCAAACGGGAGGTCAGCCGCGCCGTAGGCCGGAGCGGACGAGGATCCAGAGGAGGTAGGGGGCGCCGACGACGCCGGTGACGACGCCTGCGGGGAGGGGGACGTCCGGGATGGCGAACTGGGCGACCAGGTCGGAGGCCAGGAGGACGGCGGCGCCGATGAGCGCGGAGGGGAGCAGGGCGACCGATCCGGTGGCGGTGAGGCGGCGGGCGATCGGGGCGCTGACCAGGGCGACGAACGGAACGGGGCCGACGACGGCGACGGCGGCCGCGGCGAGTGCCGCGGCGAGGCCGAGCATCAGGGTGCGGGTGCGGCCGACCTTGACGCCGAGGGCGGCGGCCGGGTCGTCGCCGAGTTCCAGGACGGTGAGCCGCCGGCCGAAGGCGAGGGACGCGGGCAGCAGCGCGGCGGCGCAGACCGCCAGGGTGAGCGCGGTGTCCCAGCCTGACCGGCCGAGGCTGCCGTTGATCCAGACCAGGGCCTCCTGGGCGTCGCGGATGTCGCTGCGGGTGAAGACGTAGGACACGACGCTGGCGCACACGGCGGAAACGCCGATGCCGACGATGACGAGCTGGTGCGCGGCGCGCCGCCAGGACAGCAGATAGACGACGGCGGTCGCCGCGACGGTCCCGGCCAGGACGATCCCGGAGAGGGCGAGCCCGCTGATGCCGAGGAGGATGAGGCCGATGACGCCCGCGGCGCTGGCGCTGTTGGTGACGCCGATGATGTCGGGGCTGGCCAGCGGGTTGCGCAGGATCGACTGGAGCACGGCGCCGGACAGGCCGAGGCACGCCCCGGCGAGGAGCGCGGTGACCATGCGCGGCATGCGCAGTTCCAGGATGACGAACCGGGTCATCGCGTCGGCGCGGCCGATGAGCGCGGAGAAGACCTCCGGGGGGCTGACGGACGCCTTGCCGATCGTGAGTCCGAGCACCGCGAGCGCGGCGATCACCACGGCGAGCGCGCCGGCGACCCGGGCCTCGCGCAGCCGTGCCCGCCGGAACTGGCGGCCCACCGGGGAGGGGGATACGGTCATCGGCGTCCTTTCCCGCGCATCCGGATGAGGGCGACGAGCAGCGGCGCGCCGACGGCGGCGACCACGACGCCGACCTGGAGTTCGCCCGGCCGGACGACGACCCTGCCGAGCACGTCGCAGCCGATGAGCAGCGTCGGCCCCGCGAGCGCCGCGTACGGGATGCTCCAGCGGTGGTCGGGGCCCGCCATACGGACCGCGAAGTGGGCGACCATGAGGCCGACGAAGGAGATGGGGCCGGCGGCCGCGGTGGCCGAGCCGCACAGCAGGACCACCGAGATCGCGGCGAAGGCGCGGACGAGCCCTACCTTCTGGCCGAGACCGCGTGCCACCTCCTCGCCCATGGCGAGCCCGTTGAGGCCCCGGCTCACCGCGAAGGCGAGGACGAGCCCTGCGGCGATGCCGGGCAGCGTCTGCCAGAAGATCGTGAAATCCCGCGCGGAGAGCGCGCCGACCTGCCAGAAGCGCATCTCGTCGAGAGCGGCGCGGTCGGTGAGCAGGATCCCGGTGACCAGCGAGGTGAGCGCGGCGGTGACCGCCGCCCCCGCGAGCACCATCGTGACGGGGGTGGCCCCGCCGCGCCCGGCGGCGCTCGCCACCCCGTAGACGACGACGGTCACCACGGCGGCGCCGAGGAAGGCGAACCAGAGGTATCCGGAGCCCTGCACGCCGAACACGCCGAGCGCGAGCACGACGAACAGGGAGGCGCCCGCGTTGACCCCGAGGAGTCCCGGGTCGGCCAGCGGATTTCGGGTCAGGCCCTGCATGACGACTCCGGCGACGGCGAGGCCGAGGCCGACCGTGATGCCGACGAGCGTGCGGGGGAGCCGCTTCTCTACGACGATCAGATGGTGCGGGTTCGCCGGGTCGTAATGCGTGAGCGCCTGCCACACCGTGCGAAATGGCAGCGCGTTGGCGCCGACGGCGAGGCTGAGCACGCACGCCGCGACCAGGGCCGCGACGAGCACGAGCAGACCGGCGGCCAGGGGCCCGAGCCGGCGGCGCCGCAGCGCCGGTCCGGCCGGGGCGCCCTGCGCCGGCGGTTCGGTCGTGCCCCGGGTGACGGGAAGGTCGGACACGGAGAGCTCTTCCGGTTACTCGGGTTTCCGGTCGCCCGGACCTACTCGGCGGCCTTCGCGGCGACCTCGGCGAGCTGCGGGACGTACTGGTCGAGCATCCACGGGATGGACAGCACGGTCGGCGCGCTGGTCGCCATGACGAACGACTCGCCGACGATCGGCGCGAAGCGGCCTTCCTTGATGGCGGGGAGCGCGGCGATGACCGGGTCGGCGACGAACTTGTCGACGTCGGCCTGGCTCGCGAAGTACATCACCAGGAGGTCGGTCTCGATCTTCGAGACGTTCTCGTAGCTCAGCTGGTAGAAGAAGTCGCCCTCGGTCGGCTTGGCGTCGAGGTCCTTGACGCTCGCGGCCGGGGTCAGGCCGAGGTCGACCAGCATGCCGACCCGCGGGTCGTTCTCGCGATAGACGTTGAGCAGGTCCGCCTCGTTGGCCGCCGCGTAGAAGAACGTCTTGTCCTTCAGCCCGGGGTTCTCGTCCGCGAGCGCCTTGACGGACGCCTGGGTCTGCGCGAGCAGGTCGGCGGCCTCTCCGCTCCTGCCGAGGGCCTTGCCGACGATCTCGATCTGGTCCTGCCACGCCAGCGACCAGGGCTTCTCCGGGTAGGCGACGACCGGGGCGACCTTGCTGAGCTTGTCGAAGTCGTCCTGGGTGATGCCGGAGTACGGGGCGAGGATGACGTCGGGCTCGGCCTCGACGATCTCCTCGAAGGGCACGTCGGTGCCCTCGGGCAGCAGGGCCGGGGGCGTCCCGCCCAGCTCCTTGATCTTGTCGGCGTCCCAGGGGAGGAAGCCGTCGGCGTCGCCGCCGTAGGTGTTCTTCGGCATCGCGACCGGCACGACGCCGAGGGCCAGCGCGGCGTCCTGGCTGGACCAGCCGAGGGTGACGACCCGCTCGGGCGCCGCGGGGATGACGGCGTCGCCGAGGGCGCTGGTGATGGTGACCGGGAACGCGTCGGCGGCGGCCGCGGACGCGCTCGTCTCGGTCTCCGGCTCGGCCGAGGAGCACCCGGAAAGCGCGAGGGCGGTCACGGTGACCAAAGCGGCGAGTGCGGCCCGGGGCGACCGAACGACGGTGAGCAAGGTGGCACTCCAAACAGATGAAACAGGTGTTAAGTGAGGCTTACCTTACCTGGATCTTTTTCTGGGTCTTTACCCAGGTGCCCCTCACCTCGGAGCGTTCCGGTGAGCGTGACCGCGTCCGCGCGAGGAAGGCGCGACCGGCGTGCGTCCGCGGAACGCCGTGCCCGCCCTCCGCGCGGACGGTCCGTCCGCGACTTCGGAGCGTGATCCGTCGTCGGCTCCAGGCCGATGCGAGCGCGCGCTTCGACCGCCGACAAGCCTTGTTCCGTAAGGCTCATCGGCGGTCGAGCGCGGGTCAGGGCGCGTTCGCCTCGATCGGCGCGGGGTGCCCGGCCGTCAGGCGGCCTGTGCTGCCGAGCCGGTGCAGGACCGCCGTCGTGGTGGCGCCGACGGCGGCCAGCGCGAGCCAGGGCAGGGCCGGCGCGCCGAGGCGGCGGGCCAGGTCCAGGGCCGCCCCCGCGCCCAGGTTGCCCAGGGCTATCCCGACACCGGCGATGGTGTTGTAGAGGCCGTAGTGGGTGGCGACGAGCCGGTCGCCGGACAGCGTCACGATGACGTCCATCTCGAACGGGAAGGTGATCATCGTCGCGCACGCGATGAGCACGCCCGTCGCCAGCAGGGGCGCCGCCGCGACCGCGAACCCGGCGAGCGAGGGCCGGGCCGGGACCGCGGCGCCGGTGAGCGCGGGCAGCAGGAAGGCCGCCGACAGCAGCGCGTTCCCCCGGACCAGCGCCCGGCCCGGGCTCCACCGCCGGGCGCACCACGCGGTGAGGCGGGTCTGCGCGAGCACGGTGAGCAGCCCGCCCGCGGCGAACATGGCGGTGACGGCCACAGCAGCCCGGCCCCCGCCCGGATCCAGCGCGCGCAGGGCGAGCGGGAGTGCCAGGTAGGTCTGGAAGGACAAGAGATAGGTGCCGCACATCGCGGCGGAGAAGGCGAGGAAGCGGCGGTCGCCGAGCACCTGCCTCCACGTGGTGCGGACGGGCAGCCGGCCCGACGGGGTCGGCGGCCGGTGCGGCAGCGCGGTCAGCTGCGCGACGGTCAGCACGGCGAAGACCGCGGCCGCGGTCAGGCACGTCGTCCGGAACCCCACCGCCGTCAGGGCGAGCCCGACGACGGGCCCGGCGAGGATCCCCGCCTGGTAGAAGGCGTTGAAGGCGGCGAAGGCCTCGACCCTCCGCGCCCCCGCCTCCGCGGCGAGGTAGGCGCGGACCGCGGGGTTGAACAGGGCGCCCGCGAGCCCTGTGGCGGCGGCGCCGAGCACGAGGCCCGGCAGCGTGTCGACCAGGCCCAGGAGGGCGAAGCCGCCGGTCCGCAGCAGGCAGCCCGCCACGATCAGCGGCTTCGGGCCGAACCGGTCGGCGAGGGTCCCGCCGACCAGGAACATGCCCTGCTGGCTGAGGTTGCGCACGCCCAGGACGATGCCGACGAGCGCGCCGGTCAGGCCCAGGCCCTCGGACAGGTGGTCGGCGAGGAAGGGCATCAGCAGGTAGAAGCCGAGGTTGATGCCGAACTGGTTGACCATCAGCAGCCGGGCCGATCGGCTGAAGGACCGCTTCGCCTGACGGGTCATCGGGGCTCGTCCTCCGCGCTCGGGGCCGGCGCCGGGTCGGTGACGGCGCGGCAGCGCGTCCAGCGGATCGCCTCGCGCTCGCTCGGATGGTCCATGACGTCCGGGTGCTCGGCGGGCGGCGAGCCGAGCAGGCCGTGGGACGCGCAGTACGCGTCGTCGTAGATGGTGCCCGCGTAGCGCGCGGGGCCGTCGGGGAAGACCGCGGCGATGCGCGTCTCGGCGGGCAGCGTTCGCGCGAGCCAGCCGGCGACCAGGGCGACCGCGCCGACGCTCCACCCGCCCGTCGCGTAGTGGTGGGCGGCGAGCGCGCGGCAGGCCCAGACCGCCTCGGCGGGCGCCACCCAGTGCACCTCGCTGAACAGGTCGTAGGCGACGTTGCGCGGATAGATGCTGGAACCGAGGCCGCGCATGAGCCTGCTGCGGGCGGGCTGGCCGAAGATCGTGGAGCCGACGGTGTCGACGCCGACGAGCCGGGCCGAGGGGAAGCGGTCGCGCACCGCCGCGAACACCCCCGCCGAATGCCCTCCGGTGCCGACCGAGCACACCAGGACGTCGACCCGGCCGAGCTGGGCGAGGAGTTCCAGGCCGAGGCCGGTGTACCCGGCGGCGGCGTCGGGGTTGTTGTACTGGTCCGGCCACCAGGCGCCGGGTTCGGCGGCCATCAGCCGTTGGACGGTCCTGCGCCGCGCCTCCTGCCAGCCGCCCACCGGGTCGGGGGTGTCGACCATCACCACGCGGACGCCGTGCGCGGCGAGCAGCCCCGCCATCATGGGCTCCAGCCCCGGGTCGGTCACCATGGTGACCGGATGCCCGTGCACGATCCCCGCGAGGGCGAGGCCCATCCCGAAGGTCCCGGACGTGGACTCGACGATCGGCGCGCCCGGCGCGAGGTCGCCGCGGGCGCGGGCCGCGGCGACCATCGCCAGTGCGGCCCGGTCCTTGATCCCGCCCGGATTACCGCCTTCGAGCTTCGCCCAGAAGCCTCGGTCCGCGCCGGAGAACGGCTCGCTCACCCACAGCACCGGCGTGTCGCCGACGAGTTCGAGGGGCGAGCGACAGGCCCGTCCCGCGGTCAGGAGACCACCGGTGGGGATGGACGCGGCGGGACGGGCGGGGTCGGGAAGCGGGAGGGCGGAAGAGGTGAAGACCGACATGAAGGCACCCCAAAGGAAGGCGTGGCAGAAGGCTGACGGGCGCGGGCTCGTCCGCGGGAACGCGGGCGGCGGCGCCATGGCCGACGGAAGGCCGGCGATGCGGGAAGCGGGACGCGAGGCGCGTCGAGGTCCGGTGAGCGCGTCGGCTCAGCGGGCGCGGACGGCTGCTAGGTCAGCCTTGTGCACAGCAGGACCAGGTGATCCGCGCCGGTGCGGAACACCACCCGGTCTTCGAGGGTCCTCCGGGCGGGCGATGGGCCCGGCTCGGCCGGCAGCGGGCAGCGCGCCGACGCCGTGGGAGACGGCGACTGCTCGGCCGCGGCCAGGGCGACGGGCGACTCCGCGGCGCAGCTCTCGCCGTGGTGGTGGTGCCCGGTCTGGCACTCCGCGATGGTCGCGGTGGCGGCGGCGGACCGGGCGACCGCGGCTCCGGGCGCCGGCAGATGGGACGCGGCGTGGGCGCCGCTCCCGGTGACCTGCCCCAGCAGCATCGCGCACACCAGGACGAGGAGGAGCGAAACGCACGATGAGGCGACATTGCGCCAAGTCACCATCCGATCACTCATGGTCATAGCCTAGCGGACGTGCCGCGGCGGCCCGAAGGGCGCCCTCTCGCGACGGGACCGGGAGCACGCACCGGCGCCCCGGCGGAGCGCCGAGCAAGTCGTTCGATCTACGTTCGCAACACCCCACCCCGGCTCGCACCGCACCGATATGGTCTTTGAGGCTCAGACCGGACCGGACCCGGCGGCCATGCGCACCCGTGCTCCCGCAGGCTCCCCCGCGGCCAAGATTGACGTATTCCATACCGGAAAAGTATGGTTTAGGGCCTAGGCGATTCTTCGCTTTTGCAGCACTCTGTGTATGGCCGACGCGCCGGGATCTCGCCCTGCGGAAAAGATGAGGTGACCTCTTGGGTGCGGAAGTACAGCTGGGACGGCGCGGGTTCCTGACAGGAGCCGCCGCCGCCGTGGCCGCCGCCGGGAGCACGGCGTGCGCGCCCTCGGCGACCGTACCCCCCGTCCAGGCGGTGCAGGAGGTCGCGGAGGTCCACGAGGCCGGGGCGCAGCCCGTGGACTCCCGGCCGAACATCCTCGTGATCGTCACCGACGACCAGCCCAAGTACCTCGCGGAGGCGCTGCCCAAGACCCGGCGCTGGCTGGTCGACCAGGGTGTGGAGTTCACCAGCGCGCACGCGACGACCCCGCTGTGCTGCCCGTCCCGGTCGTCCATCTTCTCCGGCCGCTACGCCCACAACCACGGGGTCCGCGACAACTACCTCAAGCTGAACCTCGACCAGAACACCACCTTCCAGCGGCATCTCAAGGACGCCGGGTACCGCAACGGCATGTTCGGCAAGTACCTGAACGAATGGCGGATCAAGATGCCGCCGGAGCACTTCGAGGACTTCGCGGTGCTCAGCCCCGTCGGGTACGTCGACGGCAGGTTCAACCGCAACGGGGAGATCGCCAAGCTCCCCGGGTACACCACGCACCACATCCGCGACTTCGCCCTCGAGTTCGTCCGGCAGGGCACCCGTGACCCGAGGCCCTGGTGCGCCTACGTCGCCCCGTACGGCTCGCACGCGCCCTTCACCCCCGAGGAGCAGTACGCGGACGCGCCCGTTTCCGCGTGGCAGGGGCGGCCGTCCGTCGCCGAGACCGACAAGAGCGACAAACCCCCGTACCTCCGCGACGCCCACACCTCCCTGTCCCGGGGCCGGACCGTCCGTCGTGAGCAGGCCCGCACCCTCATGTCGGTGGACGACACCGTCGGCGCCCTGCACGACGAACTGAAAGCCACCGGGCAGCTCGACAACACCCTCGTCATCTTCATCGGCGACAACGGCTATCTGTGGGGCGACCACGGCTGGGGACGGAAGTCGGTGCCCTACCGTCCCGCCTACGAGGTCCCCTTCTTCCTGTCGTGGCCCGCGGGCGGCCTCGCGTCCGGCACGAAGGACGACAGGATCGTCGCCAACATCGACGTCTCGGCGACCGTCCTGGACGCCGCGGGCGTCACCCCGAGCACGCCCCAGGACGGCAGGTCCGTCCTCGGCCCGGACGAGCGCGACCACCTCCTCCTGGAGTTCTGGCGGCAGGGCGGCGACCGCCGCCCGCCCCACTCGTGGGCCTCCTACGTGAGCAAGACCGAGCAGTACACCGAGTACTACGCGCTGCAGACCGGCCCCGCGGGCGTCCCCGTCGGCAGCGGCCGCGTGGTCTTCCGCGAGTACTACGACCTCGCCGATGACCCGTACCAGCTCGTCAACAAGCTGTACGGCGCCTCCCCCCAGGACGAGCAGTCCTGGGGCATCCCCGGCCTCGTCTCCCGCCTGGCCGCCGACCGCCTCTCCTGAGCCCGCCCCGCACCGGCCGCCATCCCGGCACCCCGGCACCCCGGCACCCCGAGCACCCATGACCTCCCCCGCCCGGCAATCGCCGCGTTCGGCACCCGTCGGCGGTGCCGGTAAGAGGTGCCGGACGGCACCGGCGCATTCCTGTCGACGGTGCCCCGATCGTGTTGGGGGCGCCGGTGAGAGCCCGCCCGCCCCGGTCTGCGCTGCGGGCCGGGGCGGCCCGCGGCCGCCGACTGCGGCAGGGCGCGGGTGGGGTGGGTGGGGTGGGTGGGGTGGGGTGGCCTTGTCGGGGGTGGTCGTCGGTGGGGCGGCCGGTCAGGGGCGGGCGTCGGTGTAGACCTTGCCCGGCTTGGTGGTCCCGAGGAGTTCGGAGACGGTGACGAGGGTGTAGCCCTTGGCCTCGGCGGCCTTGAGGACGCGCGGGACGGCGGCGACGGTCGTCGGGTGGATGTCGTGCATGAGGATGATGGCGCCGCGGTGGAACCCGGCGATGACGCGCCGGGTGACGACCGCGGTGTCGCGGTCGCGCCAGTCGACCGGGTCGACGTCCCAGAGGATCTGCGCGACCTTGAGCCTGCGCGCCTGCGCCGCGACCCGTGGGTTCGTCGCGCCGTAGGGCGGACGCAGCAGCACGGGCCGCTCCCCGGTCTGGGTCCGGATCGTCCGCAGCGTACGGTCGATCTCGCGATGGATCCGGGAGTCCGACAGCTTCGTCAGCTCCAGATGGTTCTCGGTGTGCACCCCGATCTGGTGCCCGTCGGCGTGCGCCAGCGCGAGCACCCCTTCCCGTGTCCTGGCCCGCGGCCCGACCACGAAGAACGTCACCCGCACCTCGGCCTTCCGCAGTACCCGCAGCAGATCCCGCGTGTACGGCCCCGGCCCGTCATCGAACGTCAACGCCAGGCACTTCCGCTTACGGCAGTCGACCTTCTCCGCCCCCGCTCCATCGCCCGCCGCCCGGTCCTCCGGCCCCACCGCCTCGACCTCTCCCGCATCGCTCTCCACCGCTTCGGCGGGCGCCACCGGCCCCGGTCCCGCGTCGCTCACCTCCGGCGAAGGGGCCACCGGTGCCGTCCCTCCGGCGGCTCCGCCTTCCGCATCCCGCCCCGGGGCCGGCGACCCCATCGACGGAGAAGGCACCGCCCGGACTCCGTCCCCCGCGGGAGAGGAGAGCCCCCACAAGACCGCGGCCCCCGCGACGACCGCCCCCACAGCCTTGCCCCGCATCAGTCCCCCGCTCCTCGCGACCACCCTCAGGCTAAACACCCGAACGCCCGCTAACCACCCACGAACACCTGACTTCATCGACGACGCTCCCGGGCCGCGCCTCCGTTGTGCCGCGCTGCCGGAGGAGTCCGAGGCGACCGCCGAACAGGGACACCCTGAGGCGTTGCCCGCCCCGCGATCCGCGAGGTCAACCCACGGCCGCCATGGGGCGGAACTTCCTGAGGGCGATCCGGGTGATGAGGTAGGCGGAGACGGCGCCTGGGGCACAGTGGACGAAGAGGACGCCGGGGAGAGTGGGGCCGCCCCAATCCGCCTGGTAGGTGGTCGGGTCGCCCATGTCGATGACGAAGGGCTCGGCGAAGGCACGGCCCACGAGATGCAGACCGATGACCAGGGCCAGGGCCATCACGACCTTGCGCACGGCGGCACTCCCTTCACTGCTCGGCTCCCTCTCGATCGGGAACTCGTCCCATGGTCGTGCGGCGGCGCACCACCCGTCATCACTCGCACGAGTGATCTGATCGCGCTGCGAGTCCTCGTCAAGACGGAGAACCAACGGTGCCGCCTCCCCCTCCGTCCGGTGACGTCCGTAGCCCATCCGGCAATTCCTCATATCCCTGGACACGAACTAGGACCCCTAGTTATGTTCTAGGGAGTCTAGGAATGGGTGGTGCCGATGGCGCGCGCCGGATTGACGGCCGAGCGGGTGACGCTGGCCGGGGCGGAACTCGCCGACGACGTCGGGCTCGAGCATGTGACGATGTCGGCGTTGGCGCGCCGGCTCGGAGTGAAGGACGCGAGCCTGTACGCGCACGTGCGCGGGCTGGAGGACCTGCGCGGCCGGATCGCGCTGCTCGCGGCGGACGAGAAGACGATCCGGATCGCCGAGGCCATGGCCGGGCGGTCCGGGCGGGACGCCCTCCTGGCGTACGCGAACGCCTACCGGAGCTACGCCCACGACCATCCGGGGCGCTACACCGCGACCCAGATCCCCGTGGGGATCGACCCCGAGGTGGCCGCCAAGGCGCCGGGGCCGCGCCGTGCGGTCGAGCTGACCTACGGGATGCTGCGCGCCTACACGCTCGCAGAGCCCGACCTGACCGACGCCGTCCGCCTCGTGCGCAGCACCCTGCACGGCTTCACCGCCCTGGAGGCCGCCGGAGGGTTCGCGCACTCGCGCTCGCCCGAAGACTCGTGGGCGCGCTGCCTCGACGCCCTGCACACCCTCCTGGAGCACTGGCCCTCGCCCGCCGAAGGAGACCCGTCATGACGGATCGCGTCACCGGACGCCTCGACGTGGACGGAGCCGTCCTGCGCTACGAGGTACGCGGAGAAGGCCCGCTTCTCCTCCTCATCCCCGGCGGGGCAGGCGACGCCGCCTCCTACGACGGCATCGCCGGCGCCCTGGCCGCCGAGCACGGGGTCGCGTCCTACGACCCGCGCGGGAACGTCCCGTAGTCCGCCGGCCGCGCGGGCGGCCACCGGACTTCCCCTCCGCGCCCCGTGACGGAGCCCGTGCCCTGCCGCCCTGTTTCCACATGGTGATCCGGGACCATGAGCGGGCATCCCGAGATCGTGCCCTTCCCCCGCCGACAGAGGCGCCCCCAGGCGAAAGCAGCTGCTTACGGGTCGGCCATCTGTCCAGAAAACGCCATCACTAGTGTCGAGTGACCGATTTATCGGCGAGTACTGAGGACGGGGAGGCCACGATGAAGAGCACGATGATGGACGTGCCGCTGAGCATTGCGACGATCCTGCGGCACGGGCGGCGGTGGCACGCACGGCGGAAGGTCGTGACGATGACCGGGCCGGGGTCGTGGCGGGAGTCCACGTTCGCGGAGGTCGCCGGGCGGGCCGCGCAGCTCGCCCACGGGCTCGAGGCCCTCGGGGTCACCGGGGACCAGCGGGTCGGCACGTTCATGTGGAACAACCAGGAGCATCTGGAGGCCTACCTCGCGGTCCCGGCGATGGGCGCGGTGCTCCAGACGGCGAACATAAGGCTGTTCCCCGACCAGCTCGTCTACACGATCACCAAGGCCGAGGACCGGGTGCTGATCGTGGACGAGTCCCTGGCCGGGACGCTGGCGCCCCTGTGGGACGAGCTCCCGACCGTCCACACCGTGATCGTGAACGGCACCATCGACCCCGCCCACTTCGAAGGGTCCGGCAAGAAGGTCCTCACCTATGCCGAGCTCCTCGAAGGCAGACCGACGGAGCGCGCCTGGGTCGAGGTCGACGAGCGCGACGCCGCCACCATGTGCTTCACCACCGGGACGACCGGTAATCCCAAGGGCGTCGCCTACTCCCACCGGTCGATCGCGATCCACTCGATGTCGCAGGGCACCTACAACGCGGTGAACATCGGCTTCGACGACCGCAACCTGATCGTCGTCCCCATGTTCCACGCCAACGCCTGGGGATACCCCTACACCTGCTGGTGGTTCGGCGCGGACATCGTCCTGCTCGACAGGTTCCTCAACGCCCCCAACATCGTCCGCGCCGTCGAAGAACAGAAGGTCACCTTCGCCAACGGCGTCCCGACCGTCTGGAACGACGTCCTCACCGTCGTGCGCGCCGAGCCCGGCCACGACCTGAGCGCCCTGCGCGCGGTGATCATCGGCGGCGCCGCGGTCTCCCGCGCCCTCGTGGAGGGCTTCGAGGAGGTCGGCGTCTCGATCGTGCAGGGCTGGGGGATGACCGAGACGTCCCCGCTCGTCACCGTCGCCAAGACGCCGCGCGGCACCGACCCGGAGACCGCGATGTCCCGGCGGCTGTCGCAGGGCCGGGTGTCGCCCGGCGTCGAGGTCCGCATCGCCGACCCCGAGACGCTGGAGATCCTGCCCGCCGACGGCGCCACGATCGGTGAGTTCGAACTGCGCGGCCCGTGGATCACCGGCCGCTACCTCGGCGACGACGACGGCGACAAGTTCCACGACGGCTGGCTCCGCACCGGCGACATCGGCACCCTCGACGACGAAGGCCACGTCCGCATCACCGACCGGGCGAAGGACGTCATCAAGTCCGGCGGCGAGTGGGTCTCCTCGGTCGAACTCGAGAACGCCATCGCCGCCCACCCCGACGTCACCATGGCCACCGTCATCGGCGTCCCCGACCCCAAGTGGGACGAACGACCCTGTGCCATCGTCGTCACCCGCGAAGGCGCCGACCTGGACGGCGAGACACTCCGCACCTGGCTCACCGGCAAGGTCGCCCGCTGGTGGATCCCCGAATACTGGTCCTTCGTCCCCGAGATCCCCCTCACCAGCGTCGGCAAACTCGACAAGAAGGCGCTCCGCCAACGCCGGACCGACGGCGCCCTCCCCATCGTCCACCTCACCACCCCCCTCCCCAAGCCCCCCGAATCCTGACGCCCCGCTGGGCGCGGGCGGGTCCGGTGGGACGCGAGTTCGGTTGAACTATCAATCGTTCGCACGATGCCGTCCGGCGTCGGCCTGCGGAAAATGGGTCGCACACCGAACGGGAGGCACGGACATGGAACTCATCACGAACACGGACAAGGTGCTCGGCTCGGACGCGCCGGACGGCGCGGTCGTCTCGGACTCCGCGCTGCTGCGGATCACCGCCTTCGCGGGCCGGTCGGGACTCCGGTTCTTCGGCGACATCGACTCCTGCACCATCGGAGAGGTCGCGGAGGCCGTCGACGCCGCGGTGCGCCACGGGAACCGCGAGATCTACCTCGACCTCGCGACCGTGGACTTCTGCGGCCTCGAGGGGCTGCGGCTGTTCGCCGAGGCGGCGCGGCGCCTCGGCGAAGAGGGCCGCGAACTCGTGCTCTGCTCGGTCGCGCCCCACCTGGTGCGGGTGCTCCGGCTCGTCGGCTGGGACAAGGTGCCCGGTCTGTTCATCGTGGCGCGGCACCCTTCCTCGTCCGCGCCCCGCTGGGACCGGGCGGCCGGAGACCGTCCCGTCGCGCCCCTCGGCCGGGCCCGGGACACCTCCGTCGGCGGCGTCCTGCGGACCGCCTGAGCGTGCGCCACCGAGCGTCAGGAGCCGGCGAGTTCCGCCACCACCTCGGCCGCCGGGACGGCTCGGGCACCGCGCCAGGAGGTCCCGGCCCAGAGGTGCAGGGCGTCGGCGTCGCCCTGGGCTGCGGCGGCCTTGCGGAGCGGGGACGTCAGATGGTGGACCTGCGGGTAGGCCGCGGGCGCCAGCGCCGAGTAGGCGTCGAGGAAGCGGTTGGCCAGGCCGCGGGCGGGCCGCCCGGTGAACGCCCGGGTCATCGCGGTGCGGTCGTACGCCGGGTCGGTGAGGGCGCGCCGATGGGTGGCGCCGGTGCCGCTCTCCGGGCACAGGAGGAAGGCGGTCCCGGCCATCGCCGCGTCGGCTCCGGCGGCGAGCGCGCGGGCGACGTCCCGGCCCGTGGCGAGGCCGCCCGCGGCGACGAGCGGTAGCCGCACCGCCGCGCGGACCTCGCGCAGCAGCCGGTCCAGCGGGACCCCCTCCAGCGGGCCGTTCGCGAAGGAGCCCCGGTGCCCTCCCGCCTCGGCCCCCTGCACGCACAGCGCGTCGACGCCCTCGACCTGCCGCGCCTCCTCCGCCGACGTGACCGTCGCGAGGACCAGGACCCCGCGCTCCCGCAGCAGCCGGACCGCCTCGGGATCCGGACGGCCGAACGTGAAGCCGACGACCGCGGGCGGATCGGCGAGCAGCGCCTCGATCTTCGCCGGGTAGTCGTCGTCTCCCCCGGCGGGCGTCCCCAGGCCCACGCCGAGCCTGCGCGCCTCCGGCTCGACCACGGCCCCGTAGGCCGACACGGCCTCCGCGTCGGCGGCGTCGGCCGTCGGCAGGAACACGTTCACGCCGAACGCGCCCGAGGTGAGCCGCCGTGTGCGCGCGATCTCCTCCCGCATCGCCGCCGCGGACCTGTAGCCGGCGGCGAGGAAGCCCAGACCGCCCGCCCCGCACACGGCGGCGACGAGTTCGGGCGTGGCCGCCCCGCCCGCCATCGGCGCCTGCGCGATCCGCAGCCGACTCGGCCACTGTGCCCCGCCCGTCATCCGATCCCCTTCCCACGCGTTCCGCTCCCGCCGACCGGCCAAGGCAGGTGGCGAGGACTACACGGCTGTACACCGGCCGCTCCTCGACCGCGCCGCCGCACCGCGGACCCCACGATCTCACTCATTCATGTCATGCCCTGCGGGGTCCTCCCGGGCCACCGTGGTGGGATGCCGCCCGGACGGTCCGGACGGCGCCGGAGCGGAGGGCCCATGCCGGACGTGAGAGCGGCGCGGAGCACGGGAGCCGCGCCCGTCGTGCCGCTCCCCGGGTTCCCGCCGTACGGACCGACGTCGCCGGGCCGCGCGCCGACCGCGTCGCACGCCGCCCGCGCCGGGAAGGGGACCGCCCGATGACACCTCCCCTCGATTGGAGTGCCATGAACGACCAAAGCATCCTCGAGCGCGTCCACGAGGTCCTCGCCGAGGAGCACGCGCTGCGCAGCGCCCCGCAGGGCGGGACCGTGCACCGCCTGCGCGCGCTGGAGCTCGAGCTCGACCAGTGCTGGGACCTCCTGCGCCGGCGGCGCGCCCTCCGCGAGTTCGGCGCGGACCCCTCCGCCGCGCAGGTCCGCCCCGCCTCCCAGGTGAAGGACTACGTCCAGTGAGCCTTTCGCCGCTTCCCATCGACCTCCCCTACGCGAAGGACTCCGCCATGAACGACCTGCCCTTGCCGCTGCCCCCCGCCGACCGGAAGACCGCGGGCCAGGCCCTCCAGGACTCGCTGGTCGACCTCCTCGACCTCTCCTCGAACGCCAAGCAGGCCCACTGGAACCTGCGCGGGCCCGGCTTCCGCTCGCTCCACCTGCACCTCGACGAGATCGTGGAGACCACCCGCGCGTTCGCCGACGACGTCGCCGAACGCGCCTCCGCCCTCGGGGTCTCGCCCGACGGCCGTCCCGTCACCGTGGCCGCGCGCGGCCCGCGCCCGTTCCCCCCGGGGCCGATCACGGTCGCCGAGGCGCTCGAGGTCTTCGCGACCCTCTACGGCGCGCTCATCCCCCGCATGCGCGGCCGCATCTCCGACACCGGGACCGCCGACCCCGTCACCCAGGACCTGCTCATCTCCGTCACCGCGGCGCTGGAGAAGCAGTACTGGATGCTCCGCGCCGAGGACCCCGCCTACGACGGCGCCTGACGGCCCGGACGCGCGGCGGGCCAGGCCACCGGACCCCGCCGCCGTCCGCCCCGGCGAAACCCGCACACGATCACAGAACCGGAGTCGGGCAACGGTTCTTGGGGGAATTTTCCTCCGTGTCGCCCTGGCTCGGCGTTTTCCGGCCGCTTTCCGGGGCCATGATCTTGGGAAACGGCCAGGGACGGGGAGCGCGGCATGTCGATTGGGCTGAATACCGGGGATTCGGCATGGGTGCTCGTGAGCTTCGCGATGGTGCTGCTCATGACGCCGGGGCTCGCGCTGTTCTACGGCGGAATGGTCCGGTCGAAGAACCTGATCAGCGTTCTTTACATGAGCTTCGTGTCGATCGCCGTGGTGACCGTCGTCTGGTTCCTCTACGGCTACGGCCTCGCCTTCGGCAAGGACGCCGGCGGGCTGGGCCTCATCGGCTGGGGAGACTGGGAGTTCTTCAAGACCACCCCGTCGGTGCTCCAGGGCGTCATCCCGCTCTACGTCTACTCCCTGTTCCAGCTGGTCTTCGCGATCATCACGCTGGCCCTGATCAGCGGCTCGGTCGCCAACCGGGTGCGGCTCGGGCCCTGGATGGTCTTCGGGGTCATCTGGGTGACGCTGGTCTACCTGCCGATCGCCCACTGGGTCTTCTCCAAGGGCGGCTGGATCAACAAGTGGGGCGTGCTGGACTTCGCGGGCGGCCTGGTCGTCGAGCTCAACTCGGGCATCGCCGGGCTGGCGCTGGCGCTGGTGCTCGGGCCGAGCCTGCGGTTCCGCCGCGAGGGTCCGCCCCAGCCGAAGAACGTCACCCTCGTCATGACCGGCATGGGCCTGCTGTGGTTCGGCTGGTTCGGCTTCAACGGCGGTTCCGCGCTGACCGACGGCGCCCTGGCGGCCAACGCCGTGGTGAACACGATGATGTGCGGCTGCGTCGCGATGCTCGTCTGGATGATGCTGGAGCGGTGGCGGTTCGGGCGGTTCTCCCGCCTGGGCGGCACCACCGGCGCGCTCGCCGGCCTGGTGGCCATCACGCCCGCCTGCGGGTACGTCAACCTGTTCGGCGCGACGGTCATCGGCATCGTGGTGGCCCTCGTCTGCACCTGGGCCGTGGAGGTCAAGACGTCCGTGGGCTACGACGACACCCTCGACGTGGTGGGCATCCACGGGGCGGGCGGCATCGTCGGCGTGGTCCTGCTCGGGCTCTTCGCCACCGGCAAGTACGGGAGCCCCACCGCCGGGCTGTTCTACGGCGGCTCCATCTCCCTGCTGGGCAAGCAGATCGTCGCGATCATCGCCGTCGGCTGCTACACGTTCGTCCTCACCTACCTCATCGGCGTGATCGTGGACAAGCTGTGCGCGCTGCGCCCGAGCGCCCGCGAGGAGGCCGAGGGCCTCGACACCGAGCTGCGCATCGGATGAGCGCCGGAGCGCCGCCGTGACCGGTGCCGCCGGCGAGGACGGGCCGCTTCCCGCGCTGTTCGTCCTGCTCGCGTTCACGACCGGCATGGTCGACGCGACGAGCTTCCTCGATCTCGGCAGCGTCTTCGTCGCCGCGATGACCGGGAACATCATCATCCTCGGTCTGGGCATCGCGGGCTTCGGCACGCCGCTGTCCGCCGCCCTCTCCCTGCTGTCCTTCGCGGCCGGGGCGATCTGCGCCGGCCGGGCCGCCCGGTCCCGGCTGCGGCCGCTGCACCGGGGGCGGCGGCTCGCGGCGGGCACCGCGGTCCAGGCCGCCCTGGTCTGCGGCGCCGTCGTCGTCGGCACCCGCTACGGGTTCGCCGACGAACTGCCGAGACGCGCCGTGATCATGATGCTCGCCTTCTCCCTCGGCTGGGAGTACGCGATCGTGCGCGCCCTACGGGTGCGCGACCTCAACACGACGGTCGTCACCACCACGCTCACCTCGCTGTTCGCCGAGTCCGTCGCACCGGTCAGGCAGAGCCGCAGGCTCGTCTCGATCTGCGCGCTGTTGGCCGGGGCCTTCGCCTCCGGCGCACTGCGCCGCGCGGTGCACCCGACGGCTCCGCTCTGGGCCGCCGTCCTCGTCCTCGCCGCCTGCGCCGTGACCGCCTTCGTCGCGGCGGGGCGCCCCGGGGCCGAACGCTGGCGGTGAGGAGCCGGAACGCGTCACCGCGGCAGGATCGAGCGCACCACGCCGATCTCCGCGACCACGTCGCGGAGCACCCCCTGGGCGGGCGGCCCCTCCCCGGCCCGCGGCGGCCGGCCCGCGCGGACGTCCGCCGCGCTCTCCCGCAGCTCCGCCGCGATCGTCCGGACCTCGGCGGGCGACGGCGGCGTGTGCCCGCTCTCCACCCGCACCGCGGCGGCGGTGACCGCGTCGACGAGACGGCCGAGCGCCAGCACGACGGGCCGCCACCCGGCCCCCGCGCGGCTGGCCGGGGGCGGTTCTGCCAGCATCCGGTCGATCCGCGCGCGGAAGACGTTCAGGGAGCGGTGGATCCTCCGCCGGTCCCGTGACCTCGCGGCGTCCGGGGCGGTGAAGGCCTCTTCCAGGTAGGCCGCGATCTCCTGGAGCGCGTCGGCGGCCCGCTCACGCGGACGGACGCGCCAGCTCCGCGGCCACAGCGCGTACCCGAAGACGAGGACGATCAGGCAGCCGAGCAGGGTGTCGGCGAGCCGCGCCAGCACGAGCTCCTCGGGAGGCAGGGAGGAGACCGTGTCCAGCAGGTACAGCATGACCGGGGTGACCGTCACCGCGCGCATGGCGTAGGACCTGCCCTTGAGCAGCGGAATGAGCCCGCCGAAGAACGCGGCGAGCGGGACCGCGGCCCAGCCGCGCGGGACGACGACGAGGAGCAGCAGCGTGGGCACCGCGGCGACCACCGTGCCGAGCGCGCGCAGCAGCGCCCGGACGAAGACCGAGCCGAGATCGGGCTTCAGGACGATCGCCACGGTCAGCGGAATCCAGAAGGAGTGGGTCGCGGAGATCCAGAGGGAGTGCGGAGCGCCCTGGAACTCCACGATCGCCGAGGCGATCCCGATGCACAGGGCGAGCCGGAAGCCGTACCTCCAGGACGAGGCGGAGTAGAGGGCCGTGCGCACGGCCTCTCCGGCCCGCTCCGGCAGCGGCCGGGGCATGCCGACCGCGTCGGGCCCGTCCCAGAAGTCGCCGCGCAGCACCCGCAGGGCGTCGCCGACGGGCCGGGCGAAGGTGGGGTCGCCCTCGAACGGCGGGATGGCGGCGTCCCTGTGCCCGGACCTGACGGCGTCGGCCAGCAGGCGCACGGCCTCGGCTAGGCCGGGCGGCGCGGGGCTCCGGGACCGGACGAGCACGGTGACCGCCTCCATCAGCGGCGAAGCGGCGTTCAGCAGGGCGATCAGCCACCGCGTCTCGGAGTCGCGCCTTCCGGCGACCGGGATCTGGTAGCGCAGCAGCGTGTCCTCCGCGGCGTCCACCGCCTCGCTGACGGCCGCCTCCGCACCGCCGGGACGCACCGGGGAGGCGACGAGATCGGCGATCCCGGCGTACACCGCGGCGACGGACCGGCGCCCCGGGTCGGCCTCCGCGCCCGGCACCCGCCAGCTCAGCACCACGAGCAGCGAATACAGGCACCCACCGGTGAGCTGAAGCAGGGGCGGCGTCCACCAGGACTCCGACGACGGCAGGCCGGTCCCGGTGACGTCGAGGAACAGCAGGCTCATCGCCGCCGTCGAGACGATCTTCCCGATCGGGCTGATCAGCCCGCAGACCAGCGCCACGAGGGTCGTCACGGCCACGGTCCCCCAGCCGTGCCCGTGCGTGAGCTGTCCGATGACCAGGCCCAGCGCGCCGGCCAGTTGGGCCGCGAGGATGCCGAGCAGGCGCGCGCGGCGGGACCCCGTGTCCGCGCGGACGGCCGCCAGCACCATCCCGGACGCCAGGAACAATCCAGCCACGGGGTCTCCCGTGCCCGTCGAGACGGCCGCCGCCACGCCGAGGCCGATCGCCGCGCAGACCGCCTCCGACCAGGCCGGCGGCGCGTCGGACCAGGCGACCGCCCGGCTCAGCCAGCCCCGGGTATCGGTGCGGGAACCGCCCGTCGCCATGTCCCCGCCCCCTCCTCCGCCGCGGCCGAGCCGTCAGACCCACCGGAAGAGGGCGTGCAGAAGGGTGAAGGCGAGGAGCCCCAGCCCCAGCGAGGCGACGACGTTGACCGCGCCCCTGAGGAACCTGCCGTCCTGGAAGAGGTGGACGGTGTCGAGCTCGAACGTGCTGAACGTCGTCAGCGCACCGCAGAAGCCCGTGCCGAGCAAAGCCTCGGAGTCCGTGCCGACGCTCGCGCCGTGCAGCGCCCCGAGGATGCCCGCGCCCAGGACGTTGACCGTCAGCGTCCCCCAGGGGAACGCCTTGCCCGCCCGCTTCTTGACGGCCGTGTCGAGCACATAGCGCAGTACGGCTCCGAAGGCCCCGCCCATGAGGATCAGCAGCGCGATCACCGGGCACCCCCTCCCCCGGTGCGGCGGTGCGGCACCCGGGCGCCCGCCCAGAGGCCCACCACGATGGCGATCCAGCCGCCGAGCACGCTGGCCGCCGCGTAGCCCAGGCCGAGTTCCCAGCCCGTCGTGCGGTCGAGCGCGTGGATCCCGTCGATGAGGTGGGAGAACGTGGTGAAGCCGCCGAGGTAACCGGTCACCAGCAGCGGCCGGACGAAGGCGTGCGGGCTCCCTTTGAGCAGGTAGGACGTGAGGACGCCCATGAAGAGGCAGCCGAGGAGGTTCACCAGCAGGGTCCCCCACGGGAAGCCCTCCTGCGCCCCCGGCATCGCCTCGGTGATGAGCCAGCGGGCCAGTGCCCCGATCGCCCCGCCGATCGCGACGTCGAGCAGGGCCGCGCCCGGTGCGCCCAGGCGCCGCACCATCGGGCTTCCCGTCCGGTCCAGGGCCGAAGCCTCGGCACGCTGCCTGCGCCCCAGGTGTTCACCCGCTTCTGCCACGGTGCTGCTCCTCCTCGTCCTCGTCGGCGCGGCCGCGTCACTGCTTGCGCAGGTCCGGCGCGGGCACGCCAAGCAGCAGCCTGCGGACGGCGTCCCAGGCCAGCGTGAAGGCGGCGAGCACCTCGGGCGACCGGTCGCCGAGCATGCGCGCCCAGGCCCCCCGGTCCCCCGGAAGCACACCGGCCCCCGCGCGCAGCCCGGTGGCGGCGAGTGCCTCGTGCAGGACGTCGGCGACCTCCTGCGCGGGACGGAGCCGTGTCACGACGTACAGCGAGGACAGGACCCCGAAGTCCGCCATCACCGCGGGTCCGGTGACCCGCCGCTCCGCGGGCACCAGCCGGACGGGGTCGGCGAAGATCAGCCGGCCGTCGGGATCGCGGACCTCGATGTCGCCGCAGTACGCGGTGTACGCGTGCCGCTCGCCCCGGGCGAGCCGCCCGGCCAGCAGCGTCTCGCCCAGCACCACGGTGGCGTCCTCCGCCGCGGTGACGCCGATCCGCTGGTAGTAGCAGGAGCCGGCGAACGGGATCGTCGGGTCGGGCAGGTACTCCAGGTAGCCGCCGGGCCCCACCGTCAGGTCGACCAGCTGGGTCGCGTAGTCCTGTTCCATCCGGTAGAGACGGGTCGCCCCCTGCGTGGTCAGGTGCACCGACGCCCCGGCGCCGCACGACACGTCGACGCGGTAGCGGTCGCCCTGGAGCACACCGCCGCCGGACATCATGAGCATGACGTACGGAAGGTCCGGCCGCGCCGGGTCGTAGTAGAGCGGCCGGGTGATGTGCAGGGGCGCCTTCTGGAAGTGCCCGGTCAGTTCCGTCCGGCCGCCGATCCGCTCGAACGCGAGCTCGAGGACGCCCACCTTGCCCGGGCTGCCGACCGGGAGCATGTCCGGGTCGCACGCGTGCCGCCGCACCGGCTCGGGCACCCAGCGCGGCTGGTAGCGCTCCGGCGCGAGCCGGTCGGCCACCGCCGGACCGCCCGCCGCCGCTACGCCGGAGCGGTACACGCCGCGCCCGCCCGCGTCTCGATGAGGTCGGCGACCTCGGCGACCCCGGTGCCGAGGAGGCAGTCGGTCAGGATGACCGGCCCGTCGCCGCGCACCGCCCGCGCGTCGCGTTCCATGACCCCCAGGTCGGTCCGCACGTACTGCGCGATGTCGATCTTGTTGATGACGAGCAGGTCGGAGTCCGTCGTCCCCGGTCCGCGTTTGCGCGGCATCTTCTCGCCCTCGGCGGTGTCCAGGACGAAGATGTACATGTCCGCCAGCACAGGGCTGAAGGTGAGGGTCAGGTTGTCGCCGCCGCTCTCGAAGAGCAGCAGGTCGATGTCGGCGAAGCGGTCGAGCAGGTCGGCCGCCGCCGCGAGGTTCATCGTCGGGTCGTCCCGGACCGCCGTGTGCGGGCAGGCGCCCGTCTCCACGCCGACGATCCGCTCGGGGTCGAGCACCCCGGCCAGGGTGCGCCGGACGTGTTCGGCGTCCTCCTGCGTGTAGATGTCGTTGGTGATCACCCCGACGTGGCGCCCTCTGTCCTGGAGCATCGGGACCAGGGCCTCGATCAGGGCGGTCTTGCCCGATCCGACGGGCCCGCCGATCCCCACCTTGAAGACGTTCTCCAGTTCCATGTCTCTCCTTCTGCGTCGAATCGCCGATCAGGTGACGAACAGCCGGGCCGTGGCCCGTTCATGGGCGGCGGCGACGGTGTCGGCGATGGGCACCGAGCCGTGCACGTCCCCGGGGTCCTCCGCCGCGAGCGCCATCCGGGCGACCGCCTCCAGGTCCGGCCGCACCTCGCACAGCAGCGCCTGCGCCCTGCGGAAGTCGGTGCGGGCCAGCCGGACCGCCGCGGCGGCCCAGCTCGCGGCGAAGGCGTACAGGTCCCCTGCGACGGCCCGCTCGACCGAAACGCCGAGGCCCGCGTAGAGCGCGCCGACGACCACCGCGTGGGTGCCCGGCGTCGCCCGGTCCGCCACGAGTCCCGCGAGCCTGGCGGCCTCGGGGATCGGGAAGGCGGACGCCGCGGTGTCGAGCACCTGGCGGCCCGTGCGGACGGACGCCGTGCGCTGCTCGCGGCTGAGCTTGATCGCGTGCAGCCGGTGGTCGACCTCGGCCAGCCGGTCCCAGTCGCCCGCGCGGACCGCGCGGTGGGCCAGGACCAGCGCCGTGGCGTCCCCCGGGCCGACGGAGTGGTAGAGCAGATCCGTCAGCAGCGCGCCCAGGTCGTCCGGGCCCACCAGCTTGAGCTGGGCGTACCCTTCGAGCCCGTGCGAAAGGGTGTACATCCCGCTCGGGAAGCCGGAGTCCGTCAGCTGGAACTGGGCGAGCAGCGGGCCGAGGTCCTCGATGGCGGCGCTCATGCCAGGAAGAACAGCCGGTTCAACGGCAGCTTCTTGGCGGGCTCGATGTGCGCGGGCTCGCCGTCCACGGTCACCTTGTAGGTCTCCGGATCGACGCGGATGTCGGCGAGCGTCGAGTTGCGGAGCATGTGCCGCTTGTCGACGGTCCGGCACTGGCGCACCGGCCGGATCAGCCGGTTCAGGCCGAGCCGTTCCGGCACGCCCTCCTCGATCGCCGCCCCCGACATGAAGGTGACGCACGTGCTCGACAGCGCCTTGCCGAACGAGCCGTACATGGGCCGGAAGTAGATCGGCTGGGGCGTGGGCAGCGACGCGTTCGGGTCGCCCATCGGCGCCCAGCTGATCAGCCCGCCCTTGACGACCATCGACGGCTTCGCGGCGAAGGAGTGCACCGGCCACAGGATGATGTCGGCGAGCTTCCCGTCCTCCAGGGAGCCGATCGTGTCGGCCATCCCCGAGGCGCGGGCCGGGTTGATGGTGAGCTTGGCGATGTAGCGCAGGACCCTGAAGTTGTCGTTGCGGCCGGAGTCCTCCGGCAGAGGGCCCCGCTTGTCCTTGTTGTGGTGGGCGACCTGGAAGGCGCGGGTGAACGACTCGCCCACCCGGCCCATGGCCTGCGAGTCCGACCCGATGATGCTGATGACGCCCAGGTCGTGCAGCACCGTCTCGGCCGAGATGGTCTCGGCGCGGACCCGGCTCTCGGCGAACGCCACGTCCTCGGGCACGTCGTAGCTGAGGTGGTGGCAGACCATCGTCATGTCGAGCAGTTCGTCGATCGAGTTCGCCGTGTAGGGCAGCGTCGGGTTGGTGGAGGCCGGCAGGACGTTCGGCTCGCCCGTCACCCGGAGGATGTCCGGGGCGTGCCCGCCGCCCGCGCCTTCGGAGTGGTAGGTGTGGATGGCCCGCCCGTTGATCGCGTTGATCGTGTCCTCGACGAAGCCCGCCTCGTTCAGGGTGTCGGTGTGGATCGTGATCTGGATGTCCAGTTCGTCGGCGACCGACAGCGCGCAGTCGATGACCGCGGGCGTGCTGCCCCAGTCCTCGTGCACCTTCAAGCCGCACGCCCCGGCCCGGATCTGCTCCTCCAGCGACGTCGGCAGGCTGCTGTTGCCCTTGCCGAGCACCCCGATGTTGATCGGGATGTCCTCATAGGCCTGGAGGATGCGGGCGATGTTCCACCCGCCCGGCGTCGTGGTGCAGCCGCGGCTGCCGTCGGCCGGTCCCGTGCCGCCGCCGACCAGGGTGGTGATCCCGTTGCTCAGCGCGTGCTGCGCCTGCTGCGGCGAGATGTAGTGGACGTGGGTGTCGATGCCGCCCGGCGTCGCGATGAGGTTCTCCCCGGAGATCACCTCGGTGGACGCGCTGATGATCAGCCGGCGGTCGACGCCGTTCTGGGTGTGCGGGTTGCCGGACTTGCCGATCCCGGCGATCTTCCCGTCCTTGATGCCGATGTCGCCCTTGATGACGCCGAGCACCGGGTCGATGATCACCGCGTTGGTGATCACCGTGTCGAGGGCGACGGACCGGCCGGAGGCCGGATCGGCCGACATGCCGTCGCGGGCGGTCTTGCCTCCGCCGTACTGGGCCTCGTCGCCGTAGTGCCCCTCGGTGTAGTCCTTCTCCACCTCGACGATCAGGTTGGTGTCCGCGAGGTGGATCCTGTCGCCCACGGTGGGGCCGTACATCGACGCGTACTGCTGACGGCTCATGCTCGTCATGGCGGCTCAGCCCTTCTTCCCGGATTTCGACTTCTTCGCCGGCTTCCCGGCCGAACCGTCGGCGGCCGTGCCCGGCTCGTCGAGGTAGCCGCGCTCGCGCATCCGCTTCAGCGCCTCGCGGTGCGCCTCGTGCGACCTGACACTGCCGTTCAGGAGGCCCCCGAATCCCACGAGCCGCAGCCCGCCGCCGTACTCGACGAGGGTGACCTGCTTGGTGTCCCCCGCCTCGAACCGGACCGCGGTGCCCGCCGGGATGTCCAGGCGTTTGCCGAACGCCTTGTCCCGGTCGAAGCTCAGCGCGCGGTTCACCTCGAAGAAGTGGAAGTGCGAGCCGATCTGGACCGCGCGGTCGCCGGTGTTGTGGACGGTGAGGGTCACCCGCGGCTGGCCCGCGTTCAGTTCGATGTTCCCCTCGCCGTAGAGGTAGACGTCATCCGACATGGGCTTGCGCCTCCTTCGGGCACGCCGCGGCGGGTACCGTCAGGTCCCGGCGGCGGTCGTCGTGGTGGTGGTCGTGGTCATGGTCATGGTCGTGAGTGTGGGAATGCCGTGCCGCGGCGGCGAGGCCGTCGTCGCCGTGCCGGGTCCAGCGGTGCTCCGCCTCGGCGGCACGGGCGCGGACCAGCGCGGCGAGGGCGGCGGCGCCCAGGAGCGGGTCCGCCGTCAGCGCGTCCGGTCTGACGGGCGCCGGCACGAAGGAGGCGGGCACCAGGACGACGTCGGCGGCGCCCAGCCTCGTGCAGCGGTCGATCGCCTCGGACACGTCCGGGTCGCCGCCGGTGAGCGCGACCTCGACCCAGGGCGCCGAGGTGTACTGGCGGACGAGCCGGGCCACCCTGAACAGCTCGGCGTCCTGCTCCGGTCCGCCGGCGGGCGCGACCAGCAGCACGGCCCGGCGCGGCGGAGCCCCGCGCAGCGCGCGCACGACCGCGCTCCTGAGCCAGCCGACCAGATGCCCGGTCGTGCCCAGGGGCGGGGCGAGCAGCAGGTCGCCCGGCGCCCGGTCCCGCGCGGCCCAGCGCAGGGTCTGGGCGGCGGCGACCGGCAGGTCAGGGTCCCGGCCCAGCGTCATCGGCACCACCACGGTCCGCGAGTGGCCGCGGACCCCGGCGGCGAGATCGCGTCCCGCCACGCGGACCTCGGGTCCGTCGCGGCCGGGCGGCGGCGGCAGGCACCGGCCGTCCGCGCTCTCCGGCCCGGCGGCCAGCAGGATCGCGCGGCCTCCGGGACTCACTTGCCGCCCACCGGGTCATGGCAGGAGACGAGCTTCGTCCCGTCGTCGAAGACCGCCTCGATCTGCATCAGCTTGAGCATGCCGCGCACCCCGGGCAGGACGTCGTCCGGTCCGAGCAGCTGCTTGCCGAGTTCCATGCACTCGGCCACGGTCCTGCCGTCCCGGGCCGCCTCCACGATCGCGGAGCTGATCAGCGCCACGGTCTCGGCGTAGTTCAGTTTCAGGCCGCGGTCTTTTCGCCGCTGCGCCATCTGCGCCGCGGTGAAGATGAGCAGCTTGTCCATCTCCCTCGGAGTGAGGTTCATCAGGGATCCTTTCTGGTCACCGACGGGCGCGGGTCACGCGCGCTCGATCCTGGAGAGCATCGGGACGGCGGCGAGGAACACCCAGGTAACGAGCACGAACGGCCAGGTGAGGGTGTGTCCGCCGACCACCTCGAACAGGTTGCCGATCCCGGCGGTCAGGCCCGCCGCGGCCACCGCGCCGAGCACGGCGTAGCCCGCGCTCATGGGCGTGGCGAGGACGAAGGTGCTGAAGAGGGCGACCCCGGTCAGCACCGAGTTGTAGCCGTAGAGACCGGCGCCCAGGTCGGCGGCCTGCGCGCCCAGCACCCAGCCGGTGAGCAGGCCGATGACACTGGACACGAGGGCGACCAGCCCCGTCCGCCAGCCCGCGATGAGCAGGCCGACGAGGAAGATCACCCCGACGTACCACTGGTCCTGGAAGAACACCTGGCCGACACCGCTGAGCGAGCCCTGCCAGAAGTCGGTCCAGCTCAGCGCGGTCCCCGGCGCTGACGCGGACGGCGGCGCCGTGCCCGCGTGCCGGTCCCAGACCCGGGTGAACGACGGCCCGCCGATCACCATGACGGAGGTGATCACGCAGAAGGGGGCCGTGAAGGTCGGCAGGTCATAGGGCTTCAGCAGCACGTTGAGCGCCGCGGTGAGCACGCTCCCCGCGATCGCCCCGAAGACGACGAGGAGGACGGTCATCCAGCGGACGTCGAGGTACAGCACGAGGCTGATCCCGATCAGCGTGCCGCAGAATCCCTCCAGGCCGAGCGCCACCCGGTCGTGCCACGAGACGCCCAGGACGTGCGCGGTGAGCGTGGCGACGACCGTGCCCAGCAGGCCGAAGACGCCGAACTGCCAGCCTCCGACGAAGAGCGCGACGAGGAACACCAGGCCGGTCCAGGGATTGGCCTGGAAGTCGACCTGCGCGACGCCCTTGGGAATCGTCAGCAGGTAGTCGAGGCCGCGCCGCCCGCTGGCGGGCGGCACCGGTCCGGAAGGCACAGCCGCGGATGACACAGGTCTCGCTCCTTCTCAGCCCGGGCGGCCGGCTCGGGTCGCTGTCGCCCCCGGGTCCACGGCGCGGACCCGCCTCGAAGCTGGTTTCCGCGATTTCGCCGAGCGAAAGACCGAAATCCACCACGGATCGGCCAATTCCGCGATAAACCTTGTGACCACCCGAATCACCGGGCCGACCGAAGGCCCTCCGCACCGGGGAGGACACGGGCGAGGAGCCGTTCTTAACCCGCGGGTAACATATGGCGAGCCATGCGTTAACCAAGGGAAACCACGATGGCGGACGTGGAGTCAAAGCCGCGTTTTCTCCAGGGGGCGTTCCCGTTCGTCGGGAAGGGGTTCGAGACGGCCGTGCCGATCTCGCCGGCGCTGCGGTACACGGTGCCGCCCGGGGCCGTCGCGCAGCCCGTCTACCTGCGGGCGGGCAACAGCAGCGGGGAACTGGCCTGCGTCGTGCTGATGCGGGACGGGCTGCCCATGCGGTACTTCCCGGTCGGGGCCAAGGACGCGACGCACGTGTCGCTCCGGATCGTCGAGGACCTCGAGGCCGGCACCGTTCTCGAGCTGTGCCTCCAGGCGCCCGACGGCGTGGCCGGGACCGTGGTCGTGGACCTCGGCCTGGTCGAGGTGTGATGCCCCGGCTCGTCGTGATCGGCAACGGGATGGCCGGGATCCGGACCGTTGAGGAGATCCTGGCGCGCGACGGGGAGGGGTTCGAGATCACCGTGGTCGGCGACGAGCCGCACGGGAACTACGACCGGCTCGCGCTCTCCCGCGTCCTGTCCGGGGCCGCCGAGGAATCCGACATCCTGCTCAACGGGCTCCCCTGGTACGCCGAGCACGGGATCACCCTGCTGTCAGGGGTGCGCGCGAAGCGGATCGACAGATTCGCCCACCGCGTGCGGCTCGACGGGAGGGAGCCCCTGCGCTACGACAAACTGGTCATCGCGACCGGCGGTGTCCCCTTCATCCCCGACATCGCCGGGATGCGGGTCGCGGACCGCGGATTCCACCAGGGCGTCTTCACCCTCCGCACCCTCGACGACACCCGCAACATGATCAGGTACGCGCGCGGGCACCAGCGCGCGGTGGTGATCGGCGGCGGACCGCTCGGGCTCGAGGCGGCGCGCGGCCTCCAGAACCACGGACTCGACATCACCGTCGTGCACGGGGCGACCCATCTGATGGACCAGCAGCTCGGGGCGCGCGCCGGGCTCGTGCTCAAGCACCGGATCGCCGGGCTCGGGATCGGCGTGGAACTGGGCGCCCGCCCCGTCGCGGTGCTCGGGCGGCGGCGGGTGATGGCGGTGCGCCTCGCCGACGGCCGCGACCTGCCCTGTGACATGGTCGTGGTGGCGGCCGGGGTCCGGCCCGACTCGGCGATGGCCCGCGCCAGCGGCCTGGTCGTCCAGCGCGGGGTGGTGGTGGACGACAGGATGCGGGCGGCGGGCGAGCGGGACATCTACGCGGTCGGCGCGTGCGCCGAGCACCGGGGACAGGTGTACGGCGCGCTCGCGGCGCTGTGGGAGCAGGCGGGGGTGCTCGCCGACCACATCACCGGCGCCGCCTCGGCCGCCTACCACGGGTCCCGGATCGTGACCCGGGTGTCGGCCGCCGGGGTCGACGTCGTCGCGATGGGCGTGGCCGAACCCGAATGGCCCGAGGACGAGTACGTCGTCACCTCGTCCCCGCGGCTCGGCGTGCACCGGAGCGTCGTGGTCCGGGACGGCCGGCTCATCGGCGCGACCCTCGTCGGCGACATCCGCGGGGCCGCGGCCCTGGTCGAGGCCTTCGACCAGGGCCTTCCGCTGCCGGAAGACCGCGCGGACCTCCTGTTCGACGCCCCGGCCGCGCCGGACGC
This sequence comes from Actinocorallia herbida, assembly GCF_003751225.1. NCBI lineage: Bacteria > Bacillati > Actinomycetota > Actinomycetes > Streptosporangiales > Thermomonosporaceae > Actinocorallia > Actinocorallia herbida. The sequence goes on along the minus strand of NZ_RJKE01000001.1, from coordinate 3,236,402 downwards.
CGTCAGCGACGTCCCGAAAGCTCCCCGCTGAGTACTTCCTGCTGATCCGATCCATCCCCGATGGGCTTGCCCCGGTTGCCGAAGAACAGCATGGCCGTCAGGGAGCCGAGGATGACGCCGATCGCGAGGTTGTGCGTGGCCACGACGACCGCGACGGTGAGCAGCATGACCGTCAGCTCCGCCGCCGGCATCCGCCGGGGCCGCGTGAGCGCGATCGAGTGCCAGTCGAACGTCGCGACCGACACCATGACCATGATCGCGACGAGCGCGGCCATCGGGATGTCGGAGACGACGGGTCCGAAGACGATGCACAGGACCATGAGGAAGGCCCCGGCGAGGAAGGTCGACAGCCGGGTCCGCGCGCCCGAGACCTTCACATTGATCATGGTCTGCCCGATCATCGCGCAGCCGCCCATGCCGCCGAAGAACCCCGTGACGACGTTGGCGACGCCCTGGCCGATCGACTCGCGCCTCTTGCTGGAGCGGGTGCCGGTGATCTCGTCGACGAACTGGGCGGTCATCAGCGACTCCATCAGCCCGACGAGCGCCATCGCCAGCGCGTACGGGGCGATGATCGCGAGGGTGCCGAGCGTGAACGGCACATCCGGCAGGCCCGGGAGGGGAAGCGACGAGGGCAGGTCTCCCCGGTCGCCGACGGTCGGCACCGCGATGCCCGCGCCCACGGTGATCGCGGTGAGGACGACGATCGACACCAGCGGCGCGGGGACCACCTTGGTGATCTTCGGGAAGAGGACCATCAGGACGAGCCCGCCGAGGACCAGCGGATAGACGGCCCAGGGCACGTCCCGCACTTCGGGCAGCTGGGCGAGGAAGATCAGGATGGCCAGCGCGTTGACGAACCCGACCATCACCGCGCGCGGCACGAACCGCATCAGCTTCGCCACGCCCAGCGCGCCGAGCACGATCTGGAACACCCCGGCGAGGATGACCGCCGCGACCAGGAAGCCGAGGCCGTGCTCCCGGTTGAGCGGCGCGATGACCAGCGCCACCGCGCCCGTCGCCGCCGAGATCATCGCCCGGCGGCCGCCGACGACCGAGATCACCACGGCCATGGTGACCGACGCGAACAGCCCGATCGCCGGATCGACCCCGGCGATGACGGAGAACGAGATCGCCTCGGGGATCAGCGCGAGCGCGACGACGAGCCCGGCGAGCACCTCGGTCCGCCAGACGCGGGGATCCGACAGCCATACGGGCTTGAGTCCGCGCAGGCGCACGGCGGGAGACAGCGAAGAGGACAAAGGAGAAGAGAACCTGTCGTGCTCGGGCACACCGGTACAGGGCGCCGGATGGGCAGAGGCGGGGTGGGACGTCCGACCCGACCTGGGCCTGCGCCGCGGGAACTCTACCCTAACGTTAGGGTAGAGATGAGCGGCGGGCCTCCCATCCGGGGCGCCGAGACGGCCGGGGAAGGGACGGGCATGGACGGCGGGCACATGCAGATCGGCGAGGTCGCCGCGCGCACCGAACTGTCCCTGCGCACGATCCGGCACTACGAGGAGGCCGGGCTCGTCGTGCCATCGGCGCGCTCGCAGGGCGGGTTCCGGCTCTACACCGAGCGCGACGTGGACCGGCTGATGGTGATCCGCCGGATGAAGCCCCTCGGGTTCTCGCTGGATCAGATGCGCGACCTCCTGGAGGCGACCGACCGGCTCGACACCGCCGGGGGACCCGCCCCCGAGGAGCACGCCGCGCTTCTGGAACGGGTGCGCGGCTACGAGGAGGCCGCGACGCGGCGGGTCGCGGACCTGCGCGTCCAGCTGGCCCGCGCGGAGGAGTTCGCCGCGACGCTCCGCGCCCGCCTCGACCGGGCGCCAGGCCAATAGACGCTCTTGTTTTTTTGAGAATCGCCGGGATACCGTCGGCGGTGTGAGCGGATACCTGCGCACTCCCGGCCTGGCGAAGCGGATCGCGATCACGGCGGGGGCCGTGGCCCTCTTCCGGGTCGGCCAGCACCTGCCGGTGCCCGGTACGGACGTCGCCGCGATCGGCGAGGCGGCCGACGCCGCCGTCCGCGCCGACCCGTTCGCGGGGCTCGTCGACCTGCTCACCGGCGGCGGCCTGCTCCGGCTCTCCTTCCTCGGGCTCGGGGTGCTCCCCTACGTCGCCGCGACCTTCGTCGTCGGGCTCCTCGTGCACACGTGGCCGCGCCTGCGGGCCCTTTCCGCCGCCGGCACGGACGGCGCGAAGGTCCTGCTGCGCTGCACCTGGCTGCTGTCCGTCGCGTTCGGCGCGCCGATGGGAACGGCGGCGGTGCTCGCGGCGGCGCGCGGCGACGACGGCGTCCTCACAGGCCCGCACGGACGGGCCGTCCTCTTCGTCGTGATCGGCATGACGGCCGGGACCATGGTCACCGCGTGGCTGATCCGGCTCGTCTCCCTGCGCGGGCTCGGCGAAGGGGTGGGCGTCCTGTTCCTCGCCCAACTCACCGCGGTCTTCCCCCGGCTCCTGTGGGACGTCCGGGACGCGGCGGGCACCGGGACCTTCGCCGCGGCGACGGCGGCCGTCGTGGTCTCCGGGACCCTCGTGCTCGCCGCGGTCATCGGCCTCGGCCAGGCCGAGCGGCGGATCCCGATCCAGTTCGCCCGGAGGATGGTCGGCGTACGGCGGCGCGGCCCCGCCCCGACATACCTCCCTTTCCGGGTCAACTCCGGGGAGCTCTTCCCGGTGTTCCTGGCGCTGCTCCTGCTGCACGTCCCGGCCGTGGTGGCCCGCCTGATCCCCGGCGGCGGCGTCCCGGACGGCGTCTGGACGCGCCCCGACCAGGGCGACCCGCGCTTCCTCGCCGCCCTCTTCGTCCTCGCCGCGCTCCTCGCGCCGACCGGTTCCGGGGACCGGATCGACGTTCACGCCACCGTCGCCCGGCTCCAGCGCGAGGGCGGCTTCGTCCCCGGGATCCGCCCAGGCCCGAACACCTACGACTACCTCGCCTACGTCCGGCGCCGGATCCGGGCCGTCGCCGCGCCCGCCCTCGGCCTCTGCGCCCTCCTGCCGCCGGCGTCGCTCCTGCTCGCGGGCGTTCCCGGCCGGGCGCCCCTCGCCGGCACCGCGGTCCTCGTCCTCGTCGGCGCGGGCCTCGCCGTGTCCCGCCGCGTCGTCCGCCAGGCCGAGTTCGCCTACCAGGCGCACAAGTACCTGCCCTACCTTCCGACCCCTCCGCGCGACCCCGAGCGACGCTGACGCGCCGGGAGCCGCGCACGGCGTGGCCGGCGCGCGGTCAGAGGGCGGCGGGGTAGCGGCCGGGGCGGTGGTTCATCACGAGGACGAGGTTCAGGACGACGACGCCCGCGGCGGACAGCAGGACCGTGCGGGGCGGGGAGGCCAGGGCGGAGAGGGCGATGACGAGGGCGTCGAGGGCCAGGAGGACATGGCCGACGCGCCAGCCGAGGCGGTCCTGGCAGACGAGGGCGACGACGTTGAAGCCGCCGAGGCTCGCGTGGTGACGAAGGACGATGAGGATGCCGATCCCGGAGATCAGGCTGCCGCCGAGGACCGCGTAGAGGGGGTCGATGTGCGCGGCCTCGATGTACCTCGAGTGGAGCGGGGCGAAGGCGGAGAGCAGCACGACGGACGCGATCGAGGCCGCCACGAACCGCCCTCCCTTCCGGCTCCAGGCGAGCACGACGAACGGCACATTCACCGCGGCGTAGATGACCCCGAACGGCAGCGGCAGCACCTTCGCGAGCAGCAGGACGAGTCCGGCGGTGCCGCCGGTGACGGCCCCGGACGCGTCGATCAGGTAGAGCCCGAAAGAGGCGACGAGCGTGCCGACGGCGATGCCGACGACGTTCTCCAGGAGGCTGTGCCGGACGACGGCGCTCCGGGCATCGAGGGCCGCGGCGGTCATCGTGCGGCTCCTCGCGGGGCGGCGGGCAGGCGAGGGCCCGGAGAACAAGATTGCGACATGTCAGGACATCGTAGATATTCTCGAGGGCTGCGCAACCGAGGCCCATCCTCCTGAACACACTGACGCTGAATCCGTCGTTCACCTGTCAGAATGTTCAGATGGACAGCCTCGACGCCAAGATCCTCCTCGCACTCGACGACGATCCGGACGCCACGGTCCTCGCCCTCGCCGCACGGCTCGGCATCGCCCGCAACACCCTGACGTCCCGCCTCCAGCGGATGCGGCAGTCCGGCGCCGTCCGCGACTACGCCCGCCGGGTCGACCCCGCGCTGCTCGGCCGCCCCTTGCTCGCGTTCGTCTCGATCGAGCTGAGCCAGCACAGCGCGCAGGGCGCGATCGAGGCACTGCGCGCGATCCCCGAGGTGATCGAGATGCACTCGACCACCGGTGACGCCGACCTCCTGGTGAAGGTCGTCGCCCGCGACACCGCCGACCTCCACCGCCTCACCGGGGAGATCGTCCTCGCCCCCGGCGTGGTGCGCACGGGCACCGTCATCTCCCTCACCGAGGAGATGCCGCTGCGCCTGCGCGCCCTCATCGAGCAGACCGCGCAGGACTGACGATCAGGGGGCGGGCGTGAGCGGGAGGCCCTTCATGACGCGGTCGCGGACGGCCCCGCCGTCCAGCCCGACCTTCGCGAAGAACGCGAAGTCGCCGGGAGCGGCGTCCGGGGCGGCGAGGACCTCGGGGACGAGGAGGTCGGTCAGAGGCGCGTCGGGCGACGGGTCGGCGTAGCCGCCGACCGCGTCGTCCTCGGAGCCGTCGGTGAGGAGCCTCCCGGACAGGGTCCCGGCGACCAGGTCGGGGAAGAACTCGGCGAGGAAGACCGCCACCGAGGTGCGCAGGTCGCCGTGGACCATGACGAGCTTGTCCGTCATGTGACCGACGAAGGCGCGGAAGACCGCGTCGCCGAGCGTGATCAGTTTGGCGTCGCCCTCGAAGTAGGCGTCGCGCGCGGTCAGGCCGCCCAGGACGACGAGGGCCGCGGACCCGTCGTCGATGTCCACGAGACTCCCTTCGACGGTCAGGTCGCCGTCGACGATGTAGCCGGTGGCGGCGTCGGGGGTGTCCTCAGCCCATGGGGTCGCCTCGTGATCGTCCAGCGGCAGGTCGCCGCGCACGACCACCGGACCCTCGACGAGGATGTACTCCTCGTCGTACAGGTTCTCGTAGCTGCTCTCCGGCAGGCCACGCCGCTCGAACAGCGCGACCGCCTCATCCCAGGACACGTACCTCGTCGACATGGCCGGGAACGTAGCACCGGCCACCGACATTCCGGAGCCGTTTCTCCCGGAAGCCGCCTGACGCGATCCGCCGGAAGGCCGCCGACGTCGCGCGCTAGTTGCGCGTCCAGTCCGGCTGGATCAGGTCGGCCACCCGGACGTCACGCCCGAGGAGGACGACCTCGCGGAACTGCCAGAGCATCGCGCCGGTCGGCGCGTGGATCGTCATGCCGGGGCCCAGCCGCATCTGGAGCAGCCGCCCGCCGTCAGGCCGGTCGACCCAGTTGACGGCGCCGTCGGCGGCCAGGACGCGCAGCGGCACATGGTGCACCGACCGCACCTCCCGCGCGTCGGGCACCGGCTCCCCCGCGCCCTGCGCGACGGCCACCACGGGGGTGATCGCGAACCCGGACGCCGCGGGGAAGTCGTCCAGCATGCCGAGCACGTCCGCCTCGGCGATCTCCAGCCCGAGTTCCTCGCGCAACTCCCGCAACCCCGTCTCCTGGAGCGTCTCGCCGTCCTCGGCCCGCCCGCCGGGCAGCGCCCACTGGCCCGGGTTCCGCCCCCGGTTCGCCCGCTTGATCACCAGGACGCCGAGTTCTCCGTCCCGTTCCGCCACGCACAGCACCACCGCCGCCCGCCGCACCCCGTCGGCGTCCCCTAGCGCCACCCGCCCGAACCCGCCGACCCGCCGCCCCGCCGTCTCCCGGAACCCCGCCCAGTCCGCCATCGCACGCCGCCCCTCGTTCCGTCCGCCGCCGGTCCCGCCGGGCCGATGCTAGCGACCCGCCGGCGCGGGCGGGCCGGGAGGTGCTCCCGGCCCGCCCGGGGCGTCAGGCCGTGCGGAGCCCGGCGAAGAAGGCGCGGACGTCCTTCGCGACGTCGCCGGGGGCCTCCATCGCGGCGAAGTGCCCGGCCTTGGGGAACTCGCTCCAGTGCACGATGTTCGTGTTGTCCCTGGCGGCGAGGGACCGGATCGTCTGGAAGTCGTCGGCGAAGACCGCGACTCCCGTCGGCGCGGTGTTGATCGCGGGCTCCGCGCCCGAGCGCGCCTCCTCGTAGTAGTACCGGCTCGCCGTGGCCTGGGTGTTGGTGAACCAGTAGAGGGAGACCTGGGTCAGGACCTGGTCGATGGTCACCAGGCTCGTGCCGTTGCCGAAGGAGTTGAGCAGTTCGCTGTAGGCGAGCTGGCCGACCGGCGAATCCGCGACCGCCGCGCCGATCGTCTGCGGCCGCGCGGCGTTCATCGCGTTGTAGCCGCCGACCGACTGGAACCACTGCATGTGCTCCAGCGCCGCGTACTCCTTCGGGCCGAACCCCTCGAACTCGGCGGGGTCGCCGGACGGGAAGGAGAACAGCTGGAGGACGTGCATCCCGAGGAAACCGGGCGGGTCCAGCAGGCCGAGCTCGCGGCAGAGCATCGCGCCCATGTCGCTGCCGTGCGCGCCGTAGGAGTCGTAGCCGAGGCGGCGCATCAGGGCGTCGAAGGTGCGGGCGACCCTGGCCTGGGTCCAGCCGCCGCCCTCCAGCGGGGTGCTGAAGCCGAAGCCGGGGATCGAGGGGACGACGACCGAGAACGCGTCCTCGGCCTTGCCTCCGTGCGCGACGGGGTCGGTGAGCGGGCCGATCATGTCGAGGAAGTCGATGAACGACCCCGGGTAGGTGTGCAGCAGGAGGAGCGGCGTCGCGTCCTTCTCCGCCGACGGCACATGGACGAAGTGGACGGTCTGGCCGTCGATCTCGGTCAGGTAGTGCGGGAACGCGTTCATCCGGGCCTCCTGCGCCCGCCAGTCGAACGCGGTGCGCCAGTACTCGGCGGTCTCCCGCAGGTAGCCGTTCGGGGTGCCGAGCGCCCAGTCGTCGGCCGCCGCCGGCCGGGGCAGCCGGGTGCGGGCGAGCCGCGCGTGCAGGTCGTCGAGCTCGGCCTGCTCGATCGCGACGGTGAAGGAGCGGATCTCGGGGCGGTTCTGCGTCTTCGTCATGTCCCTTACGTTAGGAGCCATATAGGAAGATTTGATTCCTATATATCCGCGATACTGAGAAAATGTTGGAGACGTCCGCACGACTGCTCGCGCTGCTCTCGCTGTTCCAGTCCCGGCCCGACTGGACGGGCCGGGAACTCGCCGAACGCCTCGGCGTGAGCACCCGCACCGTCCGCAACGACATCGAGCGGCTGCGCGACCTCGGCTACCCGGTCGACGCCACCCGGGGCGCGGCGGGCTCCTACCGGCTCGGCGCGGGCACCAAACTGCCCCCGCTGCTGCTCGACGACCAGGAGGCCGTCGCCGTCGCGATCGGGCTGCGCGCGGCCACGGGCGTCGCCGGGATCGCCGAGAGCGGCGCCCGCGCCCTGGCCAAACTGGAGCAGGTGCTCCCGCACCGGCTGCGCAGGCAGGTCGTCGCCCTGCACGAGGCCACCTCGCGGGCGCCGGAGAACCTGGACACCGACGCCGCCGATCCCGAGACCGACGCCGCGGTCCTCACCGCGATCGCCGCGGCCATCCGCGACCGGGTCGAGATGCGCTTCGACTACTCGGTGGCCGCGACCGAACCGGGTGACGGCGAACCCCCGTCCGCGACCGCCGCCCCGTCCGGCCGCAGGCTCGCCGAGCCGTACCGGCTGGTCAGCTGGCGACGGCGCTGGTACCTCGTCGCGCGGGACCCGGCCTCGGGCGCCTGGTCGTCCTACCGCGCCGACTGGATGACCCCTCTCCTGCCCGGCCGCGCCTTCGCCCCCACCCCGCTGCCCGGCGGCGACTACACCTCCTTCGTCCTGCGGGACGTGGCCGCGACGGGCTGGAAGGTCCACGCCCGCGTCATCGTCCTCGCCCCGGCCGAGCAGGTCCTCGCCCGCATCAACGCGACGGTCGGCGTGGTCGAGTCGGTGGACGCCGACCGCTGCGTCCTGGCCACCGGCGCCGACACCCTCGAGACCGTCGCCGCCTACCTCGGCATGCTCGGCCTGGACTTCGAGGTCGCCGCCCCTCCCGAACTCGCCGACCACGTCGCCGCCCTGGGCCGCCGCTACCTCCGCGCCGCCGAAGGACCGTCCCTCACGGAACGTTCATCCGGGGAGGGATAGGAATTCCGTTCATGTTCCTGCCGTGCGCGTGTGATGTCCGCCATGGGAGATCACGGACACGACCACCACCACGGCCACCCTCACTCGCACAGCCCTCAGGGGCACGGATACGAGGTGGCGGAAGACAGGGGCGTCAGCCGGCGGGCGGCGCTCGGCGCGGCGGCCGGGGGCCTTCTGTTCCTCGCCGCCTCGCCCGGGAGCGCGCGCGCCGCGGCGACCGGCACCGCCGTGGCGCCCGGGGTCGCCGCCCTGGCCGCGGGCGGCGCGGGGCGGACCTCGCTGATCACGCAGGGCACGACCCTGGTCCACGCCGACATGCACAACCACACCACGATGTCGGACGGCGACGGCGACCCGACGCTGGCCTTCGCGTCGATGCGCAGCGCGGGCCTGGACGTCGCGGCGCTGACCGACCACAGCGGCGTGTTCGGCATCGGCGGCCTCAGCTCCGCGGAGTGGAAGCGGACCGCGACCCTCGCCGACGCGGCGAACGTCGTCGACGTCATCGAGACGACCGCAGGACAGGTCACCCGGTTCACCGTCCCCCTCAACACCGCCGACGGCGACTGGGTCGTCCTCCGCGTCTCCGACCCCTCCCAGGCCAACGCCTCCCCCGGCCCCGCCGGCCACGCCTGCAACGACTGGGGCGTCGCCTACAGCAGCCCCTGGTGGCTCCAGGGCTGACCGTGAGGAGGCCCGGCTCCCGCGCACCCGGAAGCCGAGGCCCCGCTCAGGGACGGTCGGGCGCTAGCCGACCTCCATCTCGATCTCGTGCGGGCCCGCGTGGTCGATGCCGTTGGGACCTGGAGCGGGCTCCCGGGTTCGCCGAGGAGGTCAAGGCGGCCCCGGAGAGCTCCCTCGACCGCTACCGGCTCAGCGCCGACGAACGCGCGGCGATCCTCGACCTGGACGCCGCCCGGCTCGTCGGCCTCGGGCTGAACGCGCTGTCCATGCGCAACCTCGTCACGCTCCTCGGGTGGGCAACCCCGAGATCTACACCCAATGGACGCGAACGGCATCGAAAAGGCCGAGGTCGTCGGGCAGAGGCTCGGCGGGTGGATAGCCCTCTACGGCACGAAGGCCCCCGCGCGCGGGGGCCTTCGACGGTCCCGTCCCGGCGGGGCACGGCGTGCCGGGACGGGGCCAGGTCAGACGGCGACGGTGCCGGCGTCCACGCGAAAGGTGGTCGAGGTGACGTATCGGGACTCGTCACTGGCCAGGTAGACGACGGCATGGGACTGGTCGATGGCCTCGGAGGCCTGGACGGGCAGGAGGTTGCCGAGGGTGGCGCCGAGGGCCGGGTGACGCTGGAGGAAGCCCGGGTAGATGTCCTGGAGGCCGTCGACCATCGTGGTGTTCACGCCGGTCGGGTGCAGGGAGTTCACCCGGACGTTGTGCTCGGCGAGCTCCGCGGCGAAGGCGCGCATGACGCCGACGACGCCGTGCTTGGCCGCCACGTAGGGGTTGAGGAACGGCTGGCCCTTGAGGCCCGCGGCCGAGCTGGTGAGGATCATCGAGCCGCCGCCGTTGTCGATGAGGTGCTGGGCGGTCGCCATCACCGTGTTCCACACGCCGGTCAGGTTGGTGGCGATGGTGTCGTCCCACATCTCCGGGGTGATGTCCTGCCATTCGCGCAGGACCATGACGCCGGCGTTCGCGCACACGATGTCGAGGCGGCCGAACGCCGCGACGCCCTCGTCGACGATCGCCTTCATGCCCGCGAGATCCCGTACGTCGCCCTTGCGGGCGATGATGCGGCGGCCCGTCTTCTCGACCAGCCGGACCGTCTCGTCCAGGTCCTCCTGGATCGCGCCCTGGTAGGCGACGAACGGGAGGGGTTCGAGCAGGTCGAGCGCGATGATGTCGGCGCCCTCCTCGGCGAGGCGGACCGCGTGGCTGCGGCCCTGTCCCCGTGCGGCTCCGGTGATGAAAGCGACCTTGCCCTCTACACGGCCGGCCATCGGCGTACTCCTTCTTCTGGCGGTCCGGCGGGGACCGGACCACGGCTGACACCCCTGCGGTAAGTGGACTCCGACACTTACTGAATCAGTACGGTAGCCCATACTGAAGGACTTCGGTATCTCGGCCGTGCCGTGGTCCCCGGCAGGTCGGGGACAATGGGCGGGTGGCATCCAGCGCGCGTTCCCGACGTCCCCGCGGCTCGATCGACCCCGAGCGCATCCTCGACGGGGCCTTCGCGCTCGCCCGGGAGACGGGCCTGGCGAACCTGAGCATGGCCGAACTCGCCGCCCGTCTGGACGTCGGCGTCACCAGCATCTACTGGCACGTCACCAACAAGGACGAGCTGCTGCGCCGGATGGCCGCCAAGGCGATCGCCCGGCTGGACGAGATGCTCCCCCGGCCCGACGGCCGCCCGCCGCAGGAGTGGCGCGCCTACCTGGCCGAGTACTTCGCACTCCAGCGCGCGATCCTCGCGCAGGACTCGCTGCTGTCCGACCTGACCGCCGTGAAGGACGCCCGCTACGACCAGGAGGGCTTCGACACCGCCTACCGCGGGCTCGAAGCGGTCATCCGGTACCTGGTCGCGGCGGGCTTCGGCGCGCTCGACGCATGGCACCTGTACTCGTCGCTCTCCCTGTACACCGAGGGCTTCGTGGGGGCCGAGCGTCGCCGCGCCGCGACCGCGTTCCCCCCCGAGGGCCTGCGCCAGCTCGGCCTCCTCGACCCCGACGGCACCCCCCTGATAGCGAGCCTGGTGCAGCACGAGGGCATCTCGATCGACCTCACCGGCGACGCGGCCTTCACCGCGGGCCTCGCCACGATCCTCGACGGCGCGGGCCACCGCCGCTCCCCCGCCGAGGCCGGTTGACGGGCCGGTGAGCGGGGCGGAGGCCGCCTGAACGGGATTCCCGTTCCAGAGTTAGAATGCGGCCGAACGCGGCGTGACGGCACTTCCCGTGGCGTCCGCGCCCCCCGCGGCACCGCCGCCCGCACGTCAGGAGCACCGCCTTGCCCGCAGAAGACGCGACCTTCGCCGGAGCGCACGCGGTGCCGTGGCCCCTCCTCGACCATCTGGCGATCGGCGTGCGCAGGTGGTCCGACGCCTACGCGCGGTTCGCCACCCACCTCGGCGGCCGCTTCCACCACGCCGGGGAGGCACCGGAGTACGCCCCCTGCCAGCTCGAGTTCGGGACGGGAATGCGCCTCGAGTTCATCGCCCCGTCCGAGCAGAGCGGTTTCATGGACCGCTTCCTGAGCCGCCGGGGCCCGGCGCCGCACCACCTGACGTTCAAGGTCCCCTCGATGGACGAGACCGCCAAGGAGTTCGCCCGCCTGAAGTTCCCGTCCTTCGGCGGGCACCCCGACCTCCCTGGCCGGCGCGAGACCTTCGTCCATCCGAAGGACGCCGCGATCGGCACGCTGGTCCAGGTCATCGAGTCCGACGACTCCCTCCTGGAGACGCACGCCCTGACGGTCGCGCCCGCCGACTTCCCCTCCCCCGCGGCGGAGTCCCGCACGGTCTCGCTCGTCGGGCTGACCGCCGCCGACCTCGGCCGGGCGCACGACCTCCTCGGCCGGGCGCTGCTCGGCGACGTGACCGAGGACGGGGACGGCTGGTTCTTCGTCACCTGGGGACGCGGGCGTGCCCTGCTCGTCCGGGAAGCGGCCGCGACGCCGTGCGCCCCCGAGCTCTGGCGGGACGCCCCCGCGACGGGCGTCGGCTTCGCCCTGTTCGGACCGGAGGACCTCACCGCGTCCGCGCTCACCGCACGCGAAGGCGAACTGACCAGGCTGCCCGCGGATTCCGGCACCGGGCTCCCGGTCTGGTTGCTGTGAGCTGACGGATCGCGCGGCGACGTGCGGGCCTGGGACCCCGCACCTATAATTGCATTCTCATTACATGCCGCTTGATCCCACCATGTCCCGCGCCCGGCGCCGCAGGCGGCACGGTCCGGCCGGGCGGCCTTCAGAGCGGAACGCGACGGTGACCGAGCAGGCGGACAGGGCCAAGGGCACGGAACGGGCCGCGGGCGGGCCCGGCGCCGAGCGCGCGCCGTCGGTCAGGTGGGCGCGGCGGCAGCGGATCGTGGACGCGGCGCTGGCCGCGCTCGAGCGGCAGCCGTACGAGCAGATCCGGATCGCCGAGCTCGCGCAGGCCGCCGAGGTCGCCCTCGGCACGCTCTACCGCTACTTCCCTTCCAAGGAGCACCTGTACGCCGTCGTCCTCCAGGAATGGGTGGAGCGCGACAGGCACCGGCACCGCCAGACCGTGCCCGCCCCGGCCCGGCGCGACCGCGCCCGCAGCCGGATCCACGCCATCATCGCCGCGTTCGAGCGCCAGCCGCAGTTCTACCGGCTCACCCTGCTGCTCAGCGCCAGCACCGACCCCGAGGTGCGCGCCCTCCTCGCGGGCGCCGACGCCACCGCCACGATGCTCCTCGCCGGGGACTTCGCGGGCATGGGCGTCCCCGCGCCGCGGGACCGCGCCCGGATGCTGTACGCGATCAGCGGCTCGACGCTCACCGGCGCCGTCTACCACGGGCGGCCCTTCGCCGACGCCTATCGGCTCGCCGACCGCTTCCTCGACCTGTGCGAGCGGCGGGCCGAGGCCGCGCGGCGTCCCTGACCGACCCGTCCGCCGCCGTCCGGGCGGTCTTCCGAGAGGCAACGATGACGAACTCCCGACCGGCGCCCTCCGCGTCGCCCGCCGCGTCCGGGGCAGGGCTTCCGGCGTTCAAGCGCGAGCGGCGCACCCGCATCCTCGAGGCCGCGCTCGGCGCGCTCCAGGGGCAGGAGTTCGAGCAGATCCGGATCGCCGAGGTGGCCCAAGGCGCGGACGTCGCCCTAGGGACGCTGTACCGCTACTTCCCTTCCAAGGAGCTGCTGTACGCGGTGGCGCTCCGCGAGTGGGTGCACCGGCAGCGCCTCGACGCGGCCATGCCGGGCCGGACGCCCGAGGAGCGCATCCGGGCCCGGCTGCGCGGCGTCATCGGCGCCTTCGAGGCGCAGCCGCAGTTCTTCAAGACCCACCTGCTGCTGTACGGGTCGGGTGACCCTGAGGTGGAGGCGATCCTCGGGGAGGTCTCCGCCCTCGCCGAGGAGGTGCTCACCGGCGACTTCGCCGCCCTGTCCGTCGCCGAGCCGCGCGACGACGCGACGATGCTCTGGTCGATCCTGCACTCGCTGCTCTCGTCGGCCATCTACCAGGGCGGCGCCTTCGGCGAGGTGTACCGCCTGGTCGACGACTTCATCACGCTCGTCCTGGAGACGCGGGACGGTCCGGTCTCGGGCTCCCCGGCGAAGCCAGGCCCCCAAGAGCCCGCCACCGGACCCAACGAGCACGGCCGGTGATGGGCTCCCGGGCGTAGCCGGGCGCGTCAGGCGAGGCGGGAGGCGAGTTCCCACCCGTTGTGCCGCATGATCCGCTCGCACTCCTGCGGCGTGAACTGGAAGTTCTCCAGGTCCTTGATGTACGACGCCGGTTCGGCGAGTCCCTCGACGTGGGGGAAGTCGGAGCCCATGAGAATCCGGTCGACGCCGATGAGCCGCTTCAGCTCGCCCAGGTCGTCCTCGTAGTAGGGGGAGACCCAGACGTGCCGCTTGATGGTCTCGCGCGGGTCCTCGGGGAACCGGAACGGGGCCTGGCCGTAGACCTTCTTGAGCTTCGCGAACAGGTGCAGCACCCACGACGCGCCGGACTCGATGACCGCGATCCGCAGCCGCGGGAAGCGCGTGAACAGGCGGTGGGCGATCATGCTGGCGAACGTGTCGTGGACCGGGTCCGGCGACGAAAGGGCCATGAAGGACGCGGACGCCTTGAACGCCTCGAGCTCGGACGACTCACCCCAGTCCGTCATGTACTTGTTGTAGTAGGTCATGCCCGAGTGGTAGACGACGGTGATCCCCGAGTCGTTCACCAGCTGCCAGAACGGGTCGAAGTAGGCGTCGGCGGGGCTCTTCAGGCCCTCCCGGGTCATCACCGGGCCGGCCACCATGACGACGAAGCGCGCGTCCCGGTCGAGGACGCGCTGGAGTTCGGCGACGGCCCCCTCCACGTCGGACAGGGTGATGTACGGGGCGGCGAAGATGCGCTCTTGGTAGGCGTAGCCCCAGTCGTCGTCGAGCCAGCGGTTGAAGGAGCGGAACGCCGAGCCGAGCGCGGGCAGGTCGTGCAGCATCGCCTGCTCGATCCCCACGCCGAGGGTCGGGAGCAGCAGGGTGCCCCGCATGCCCTGCTCGTCCATGAGGGCGAGGCGGGCGTCGCGGTCGCGGTAGGCCGGGCGGACCGGCTCCAGCTCGCCGAACAACTGCCGCACGTCGGACGACTTGGGGTTGCGGCCCCGGAAGTACTCGTCCATCGCGCCGGGCCGGGCGACCGGGTCGAACGTCGGGTTCGGGATGAACCGGTTGACCTTGCCGGACACCAGCAGCCGCTGCCTGCCGTTGATCTCCGCCCACTGGACGGTCCGGCGCCGGAACTCCGGTTCCGCGTACCGGGTGAAGGCGTCGACCGCCTCGTAGTAGTGGTTGTCGCAGTCGAAGAACTCGAACGGCAACTCGGTCGCCATCAACGCCTCCTGGAATCAGATTTCAATTCTTGCCAGCCGTGAAACAGTGTCAAGAGCCCCGGCCCGGCGGCCGCCGCGGCGGCCGCGCGGTCAGGACCGAGCCGCCTTGAGGGCCGCGGCGAAGTCGGCGACGAGGTCGTCGGGGGCGTTGTAGTGGGGGAAGTAGGCGCAGACGCGGTCGCAGTCTCCGTAGCGGGCGACGACCTCGGCGGCGGCCTCCTCCGGGGTGCCGTGGACGGCGAGCACGTTCATCGCCTTGTCGTCGATGAGCGTGGACATCTCGGCCCAGCGGCCCTGCTTGGACAGGGCGTTCAGCTCGGGCTGGAGGTCGCCCATGCCCTCGACGTCGAGGACCGCCTTGTAGGCGGGAGTGGAGCCGTAGAAGGCGAGGAGGAAGCGGATCGCCTTGGCGGCCTCCAGCTCCTCCTCGGTGCGGCCGACGCCGACGATCACCTCGGCGGTCACCTCGATGTCGCCGCGCGAGCGGCCCGCGGCGTCGAGGCCGGCCTGGATCGCGGGCCTGGTGCGCTCGCGCATGTGCCGGGCGCTGTTGAACGGCATGACGAGGATGCCGTCGGCGACCTCGGCGGCCATCTGGTTCATCTTCGGCCCGAGCGCGCCGACGAGGACCTTCGGGACGCCGAAGGGGTTCGGTCCGGGGTTGAACGCGGGCGTCATCAGCGTGTGCCTGGTGTACTCGCCCTCGAACTTCAGGCGGGTGCCGTCCTGCCAGCAGTTCAGGATCGCCTTCGTCGCCTCGACCCACTCGCGCATCTGCGCGACGGGCTTCCCCCACCGCGCGCCGTACCTGTTCTCGACGTGCGCCCTCACCTGCGAGCCCAGCCCGAGCCGGAACCTGCCCTCGGACATCAGGTGCAGGTCGTAGGCGGCGTGCGCGAGATGCACGGGACTGCGCGGGAACGCGATCGCGACGTTCGTCATCAGGTCGAGCGAGCAGGCCGGCGCCGCCGCGACCAGCGGGAAGAACGGGTCATGGGAGTTCTCGAACGTGAACACCCCGTCCACCCCGCAGCCCTCCAGCGCGCGGGCGCGCTCGGCTGCGGTGACGACGGAGTCGGCGAGCATGACATCGAGCTTGAGCGACATCGGGGGCTCTCTCCTCAGGTCGGGCATGAAGGGGGTGGACCGACGGCACCGAAACTATAAGAACGAGGTTCCTGTTTCAATGACCGGGAACCACCCTCTCCCCTTCGCACCGTTTCCAGCCATTCGCTCCATCCGCCGGAGGCCGTCCCGCTACGCTCCCCCGGTGATCATCAGGTGGAGGCGCGGGGCCCGCGTGACGGCGGCATTGGGCGCATGAACAACGACCAGTCCGGCGCGGGCTGGGACGGCCTGGTCCGGTGGAACGGCGGCCGATGGGCGGTCGCCAAGCGCCTCCCGCGCGCCCGCGACGCCGCCTACCCCCCGACCGGCCTCACGGTCCTGGGCCGGAACGACGTCCGCGTCTTCACCCGCGACGGGCAGCGGTCCACGACCGCGTGGCGGTACGACGGCCGCGCCTGGAAGTCGAGGAAGAGCCGGTTCCTCAGCGCGTTCGAGGTCCTCCCGAACGGGACGATGTGGGCCGCGAACACCACCGGAGGGGAAGATGAGTCGTTCCTCTTCCGGAACGACGGCGGCGGCCGGCGCAAGCAGCCCGTCGAGTCCACGCTCGGGTGCACTCCCGCCGACGAGGACGGAGGGTACGGCGAACGGCTCATCTGGGAGGTCGAGGCCACCTCGAAGAAGAACGTCTTCGTCGGGTACTCCGACCGCGTCCTGCGCTGGGACGGCGCGCGCTGGTCGCTCTTCGCGCGCGGTCTGTTCGGCGGTCTCACCCGGGACCGCGCCGGGGCCTTCTGGTCCATCGGCCTCAACTACCGGGCACTGCCGTACAGCGAAGTCCTGCGCGTCTCGCCCACCGGCGACGTCACCGCCCTTCCCTACACCGGGCCGCCAAGGGGGTCGATCTCCACCGGCTGTCCGTGGCCCCGTCCGGGCGGGTCTTCGCCGTGGGCACCGCCAAGGCCCCGGCCGGCTCTGCCACCAAGCGCCGCTACCACGTCTGGCGCCTCCCGGTCTGAGGCTGCCCGGGGAGGGCGGCGGCGGGCGGGTCGGCGAATCCGCCTTGGTGCGGATCTTCCCTTGAGGTGGCGCTGGTCCGCGGCGGCGGGCGGGATTACGGTGACCGTTATGAGCGACGTGCAGGGGCAGCAGCCGGCCCGGCAGGTGGTGATCGGCGCGGAGGTCGCCGCGGTGCTCGGGCCGGAGAAGGTGGCCGAACTGCTGGCGGGGCCCGAGCCCGGGGAGTACGAGTGCGTCATCTGTGACGGGCCGGGCGACGCCGACCGGGAGCCGACCTCGGTCCTGGTGCGCCGCTTCCCCGTCGCGGAGTATCCCGAGCGGCCGCTGCTGAACATCATCTGGGCGCACGAGGCGTGCTCGCCGTCCACGGTCGAGGACCGCGACACCCCCGTCAGCCTGCACCACTACTTCCGCAGCCAGCATCTGATCCCGCTGCTCCTCGGCAGTGAGACCGCGCCGCGCACGGCGCTGATCATGGAGCCGGTGATGCCGGCGTTGCAGAACCGGAGCACGGACTCCAACGCCTACGTGCAGGCCTGGCTGCGCGAGGGCCTGCACCTGCTGTCCGTCAGCGACCTCCTGCACCCCGGCCCGGACGTGCCGGAGTGGCGGGCCGTGCTCATGCCGGGCGACCCGCCCGACCAGATCCGGGTGACGCTCGTCTGCCGGGCGGAGAGCCCCCGTCCCTTCACCGTCGGCGACGGACTGGGCATCCGCGTCGACCGGGCCTGGCTCGACATCGCGGCTTCCGGCGGCATCACCCTGTGGGCCGGGCTCACCGGCCTGCTCTCCACGCCGGGACGTGACCCGGAGACCATCCTGCGCGCCCTCGCCGACGCCGCGCACGCGGGCACCCTCGTCGGCGGCCGGATCCCCGCCGTCACCGTGGGCCTCCCCGACCTCTGACGGCCGGCACCGCTCAGCGCCCACCGGTCCACGCCTCGGCGCGCCGGCCTTTCAGGGCGTGTGGTCGAGCGGGCCCACGAGACGGCCTCCTTCGGCGAGCAGCCCCGTCCAGGGCACGTCCCAGGCCCCGGCCGTCACCAGGATCGCGTCGAACGGCCCGTGCCCGGCGACCGCGTGCTCGGCGTCTCCGAGCAGGACCCGCACCTCGGTATACCCGGTGTCGGCGAGGAAACGCGACGTCCGCTCGGTCACCCACGGGTCGATGTCGACCGTGACCACGGTCCCGGCGGGGCCGACGAGTTCGGCGAGCACCGCCGCGCTGTAGCCGCCGCTCCCGATCTCCAGGACCCGCATCCCCGGGCCGATTCGGGCCGATTCGATCAGGTCCGCCTGGCGCCAGGGCGCGCTGAGCGAGCTCGCGCGGCGCCCGGACTCGTCGGCCTTCGTCCGCACCGTGTCCCGCGCCGAGTAGGCGGCGGCGACGGACGCCTCGGGGCAGAACCGCTCACGGGGCACCGCGGCGAACGCGGCGGCCACCTCGTCCCTGCGGATGTGCCCCTGCTCCCGGAGCCGCCCCACCATCGCCGCCCGCAGAGATTCCGGAGACTCCGCGCGCACACCGTCCGTCGTCACAGGGTGACACTAACCGCGTTCTCCCGGCCCGGCGGGCGAGTCGCCCGAACGCCTGTGACATCGTGCCCGCCCCTTGACCCCGGACCCGGTCGGCGTCACCGGGAGGCGGGAGCCTCCTGGATGCGCACCGCCCAATTGACGTCTCCGGTGGCGACGACCTTCGGGGCCACGGTCGCGGTGAAGTGGACCGGCCCCTGGAAGGCGGTCGCCCCTGCGTCGGCGCCCTCGCACTCGAAGTCGTTGACGAAGTTCGTGCGGTCCGGTTCCGGCAGGCCCAGCTCGACGCGGATCGAGCCATCGCCGCCGCAGATCACCATGATGCTGATCTCACGCCCCTCCCGCAGGTCGATCGGGTCGAGGATCAGGTCGCCGCGCCGGACCGGAGTCACCAGCAGGGTGCGCATGCCGGGCTCGGCGGCCGGGATCTCGACCCGCGGGTGGCGGGAGGGCTCGGCCGCGTCCACCCGGCCCGTGCCGCCGTCGTTCCGGTAGGCGACCAGCGTCGCGGCGGCCGCGGCCACCCCGAGCAGCCCGATCGCCGTGCGCCGCCGTGCCGACAGCGCTTCCCCGCGCCCGGACATCGCACCACTCCCCTGCCCGCGCCCAGCGCGCCGACTCCCTGCGGCCCTTCTGGCACGCCGAACGGCACGATATCGCGATCTTCCCCGCCGATCGGACAGGGTGCCGGGACGTCAGCCGTTGAGGTAGGCGAGGACGGCAAGGACGCGGCGGTTGTCGTCGTCGGAGGCCTGGAGGTCGAGTTTGTGGAAGATGTTGGTGGTGTGCTTGGCGACCGCGCCTTCGGAGACGACGAGGGCCGCGGCGATCGCGGCGTTGGAGCGGCCCTCGGCCATGAGGGCGAGGACCTCCGACTCCCGGGGCGTCAGCCGGTCCAGGGGGCGGACGGCTCGGCCGCGGGTCAGCAGGCGGGCGATCACCTCGGGGTCCATCGCGGTCCCCCCGGACGCCACCCGCCGAACCGCGCCGACGAACTCCTCGGTGTCGAAGACCCGGTCCTTGAGCAGGTAGCCGACCCCGCCCGTGCCGTCGGCGAGCAGCTCGCGCGCGTAGAGCTGCTCGACGTACTGGGACAGCACCAGCACGGGCAGCCCCGGAACCCGGCGCCTCGCCTCGATGGCCGCGCGGATGCCCTCGTCGGTGAACGAGGGCGGCAGCCGGACGTCCACGATGGCGACCTCCGGCTTGTGCTCGACCAGTGCCCGCAGGAGGGACGGCCCGTTGTCGACCGCCGCGACGGTCTCGAAGTCGTGCGCTTCGAGGAGCCGGACGAGCCCTTCCCTGAGCAGGGCGAGGTCTTCGGCGATCACTGCGCGCAAGGAATCTCCAGGGTCACGAGGGTGGGCCCGCCGGGCGGGCTGCTGAGGGCGAGCACTCCGTCGAACGCGGCGATCCGCCGCTCGATGCCGCGCAGGCCGCTGCCGGTCTCCAGGGACGCGCCGCCCATGCCGTCGTCGGTGACGCCGATCCTGAGCAGCCCCTCGTCGAGCCGCAGGTCGATCCAGACGCGCCGGGCGCCGCTGTGCTTGCCCGCGTTGGCGAGGATCTCCGACACCGCGAAGTAGGCGGCGGACTCCAGCGGCGGCTCCAGCCTCGGCAGCGCCCCGGTGACCTCGACGTCCATGCCGCTGTCGAGCGCGAGGGCGCGGACGGCGTCGGACAGGCCCCGGTCGGCGAGGACGGGCGGGTGGATGCCGCGGACGAGGTCGCGCAGCTCGTTCAGCGCCCGCACCGAGGTCTCCCGGGTCTCGGCGAGCAGCAGCCGCGCCTTCGCCGGGTCCTTCTCCAGCAGGTGCTCGATCGCGCCGAGCGTCATGCCCATCGCGACGAGGCGCGCCTGGGCGCCGTCGTGCAGGTCGCGTTCGATCCGGCGCAGCTCGGCGGCGGACGCGTCGATCGTCTCGGCGCGCGACCTGGTCAGCTCGGTGACGCGGCGGGCCAGCGCGGCCGCGTCGGCGGGTGCCAGCAGGCCGCCGGTCCAGCGCCCGTGGACGCGCTCGAACCACGGCGCGGCCTTGAGCCCGAGGACGAGCAGCACGACGCCGACAGGGACGCACCACCAGGCCGCGTCGGGGTCGCCGTGCCAGACGTGGATACCGGTGTACCAGTCGTTGAAGCCCATGTCGCCGAAGACCTCGTAGATCGCGGGCATGATGATGCCCTCGATCCCGTAGAGCGGCAGCGCGAACGTCATCGCGGCGAGGAAGACGCCGACGACCGGGTCGGTGAGGCCCCAGAGCAGGTCGCGGTAGGTCGCCCTGTCCGTGAGCAGGTGCCGGCAGCGCTCCGCCCGGCCGAGGAACCCGGGCCGTTGGACGGGCTCGGGAAGGTAGGGCCGGGGGATGGCGACGCCGCTCCAGTCGTGCGCCAGCAGCCGCGCCCGGTCGGCGAAGCGCCGGTGCGCGTCCACCAGCGGGGGCGTCAGGTAGATCCCGACACCGACCGGGATCAGGCAGATCGCGACGACCGCGAGCGTCCAGACGAACAGCTGCGCGATGCTCAGCCAGAACCACACGAAACCGTGGCCCATGGCCTGGAATGTCTTTTTCATGCCTTCACTCTGGCTCGGGGGCGGTCTTCGGGCACTGGACCTATTCTCCCTTCCGGGGTGGGTCTAGACCCACCCCGGAGACGCCACCTCGCCGGATGTCCAGTGGCCGCCCCGATTTCTAGCGTCGGGGCCATGGAAATCGCTGAGAGGCTGGGTGGCTGGAGCGCGCGCCACCGGATCGCCGCAATAGTGCTGTGGCTGCTCTTCGTCGTCGCGTCGTCGGTCCTCGGCGGGATGGCGGGCCAGCAGCAGATGAGCAGCGCCGAGGACTCCTTCGGCGGGTCCCGCCAGGCGATCGAGATGCTGGACGCGGCGGGGATCGAGGACCCCGCCGGCGAACTCGTCCTCGTGCACGGGACCGACGCGGGCCCCGTGATCGCCGCCGTCAAGGGCACCGGGCAGGCCGTGCGCGTGAAGGAGGCGGCCCGCAGCGGCGGCAAGGTCCTCGTCTCCTTCGACTGGAAGGGCGACCCGGACGAGGCCATGGACCACTATCCGGCGGTGCGCGACGCGCTCGCCGCGACCGGGGTGCGCACCGAGACGTTCGGGAGCGCCACGGTCGACCTCTGGTTCGGCAAGGCGATCTCCGAGGACTTCGAGCGCGCCGAGTGGACCGCCGTCCCACTCGCGCTCGGCATCCTCCTCGTCGCTTTCGGCGCCCTCGTCGCCGCGGTCCTGCCCGTCGCCCTCGCCCTGACGGCCTTCGTCGCGGCGACCGGGCTCGCGGCCCTGGCCAGCCACCAGTTCCCGGCGGCCGAGGCCACCGGCTCGGTCATGCTGCTCATGGGGCTCGCCGTCGGCGTCGACTACTGCCTGTTCTACCTGCGGCGCGAGCGCGAGGAACGGGAACTCGGCCGCTCGGCGCAGGAGGCGCTGCGGATCGCCGCGCGGACGTCGGGACACTCGGTCCTCGTCTCGGGCGCGACGGTCACCATCGCGATGGCGGGCCTCTTCCTATCCGGAATGCCGATGTTCGAGAGCTTCGCCGTCGGCACGATCCTCGTCGTCCTCGTCGCGATGACCGGCTCGGTCACCGTGCTGCCCGCACTGCTGTCACTGCTCGGCGACAAGGTGGACGCGGGGCGGCTGATCCGGCGGCGCCGCCCGCGCCGTCAGGGAAGGGTGCTGCCCGCGATCCTGCGCGGGGTCATCGCCAAGCCGGGCCTCGCCACGGCGCTCGCGGTGGCCTTCCTGGTCGCGCTCGCCCTGCCCGCCCTCGGCATGCGGACCGAGCTGCTCTCGCTGCGCCAGACGATCCCGGCGAGCGATCCGCTCATCACCGCCTACGAGCACATCGCCGCGGAGTTCCCCGCCAAGGCCGAGACCGGCGAGATCCTCGTCAAGGGACCGGCCGGGGACCTGGCCGCGCTCGGGGAGGCGCGGGAGCAGAACGGGCTGACCCGCATCACGATCCCGCTCGCGACCGAGGCGGACCTCGACCGGGCGCGCGCCGCCATCGAGGACCGTCCGGACGCCGCGATCCACGGCGACCTCGCCTTCAGCGACGACTACAACGCCCGGCTCAAGGACGCCGTGCTCCCGGTGTTCGCCTTCGTCGCCGGAGCCGCGTTCCTGATCATGCTCCTGGCCTTCCGGTCGGTGGCGATAGCGGCGGTGTCGGTCGTGCTGAACCTCTTGTCGGTGGGGGCCGCCTACGGCGTCATCGTCGCGATCTTCCAGCACGGGTGGGGCGACGAACTCGTCGGCACGACCGGTGCCGGGGCCGTCCAGGCGTGGCTGCCGCTGTTCGTCTTCGTCATCCTCTTCGGGCTGTCGATGGACTACCACGTCTTCGTCGTCTCCCGCATTCGCGAGGCCTGGCGGCAGGGCATGCCGACGCGCTCGGCGATCTTCCACGGGATCGGCTCCAGCGCGGGCACCGTGACGAGCGCCGCCCTCATCATGGTCGCCGTGTTCTCGGTCTTCGCGACCCTCTCCATGCAGGACTTCAAGCAGCTCGGCGTGGGCCTGGCCGTCGCCGTCCTCCTGGACGCCACCCTCATCCGGGTGATCCTCCTCCCGGCCGCCCTGTCCCTCCTGAACGATCGGACCTGGTCGCTCCGCCGCCGCCCGACCATCGGCCCCCCGGAACCCGCGCCCCTCACCCCCGTCTCCTGACCCCGGACCCCCACCGCGGCCCCCGCCCGCTCCCGGGTGGGGGCCGCGCGCGCACGGCAGGGCGGACGCCCGGTACCAACCTAGCGTTTGCTACATTGACCGCGGTGCGTGCGCCGTGCCCGCCCCCTGAGCTTGGAGGTGCATCGAATGCCTGAGGCGGTCATCGTCGCGACGGCCCGCTCGCCGATCGGGCGGGCGTACAAGGGCTCGTTGAAGGACCTGCGGCCGGACGACCTGCTGATCCAGATGGTGACGGCGGCGCTGGCCCAGGTACCCGCGCTCGATCCGGCGTCGCTGGACGACCTGATGGTCGGGTGCGCGCAGCCCGCGGGCGAGCAGGGCTACAACATCGCCCGGCAGGCCGCGATCGGACTGGGGCTCGACGCGGTACCGGGCACCGTCGTGCAGCGGTACTGCGCGTCCAGCGTGCAGACGACACGGATGGCGCTGCACGCGATCCGGTCCGGTGAGGGCGACGCGTTCGTCTCGGCGGGCGTCGAGTGCGTGTCGCGGTACTCGCGCGGGAAGTCCGACGGGGCCGAGGGCACCCACCACCCGCGGTACGCCGCGGCCGAGGAGCGCAGCGCGTCCCGGACGGGGGCGGGGGTTCCGGTGTGGCGGGACCCGCGCGAGTCCGGGGAACTGCCCGACCCTTACGTCGCGATGGGGCAGACCGCCGAGAACGTCGCGCAGCTGCGCGGGATCAGCCGGGAGCGGCAGGACGCGTTCGGGGTCCGCAGCCAGCACCTCGCCGAGAAGGCCGTCGCGGACGGGTTCTTCGACCTCGACATCACGCCGGTGACGCTGCCCGACGGGACCGTCGTCTCGCGCGACGACTGCCCGCGGCCGGGGGTCACCGCCGAGTCCGTCGCGGGGCTCAAGCCGGTGTTCCGGCCGGACGGCACGGTGACCGCCGGGAACTGCTGCCCGCTCAACGACGGGGCCGCCGCGCTCGTCATCATGTCCGACCGTAAGGCCGCCGAGCTCGGCCTGGCGCCGCTCGCCCGGCTCGTCTCCACCGGGGTGTCCGCGCTCTCGCCGGAGATCATGGGCCTCGGCCCGACCGACGCGATGCGCCAGGCCCTGTCCCGCGCCGGGATCACCGCCGCCGACCTCGACCTGGTCGAGATCAACGAGGCGTTCGCCGCCCAGGTCCTCCCGGTCTGCGACGATCTGGGCCTGGACGAGGACAAGGTCAACGTCCACGGCGGCGCGATCGCCCTCGGCCACCCGTTCGGCATGACCGGCGCCCGCCTCACCACCACCCTCGTCAACGGCCTCCGCCGCCGCGACGGCCGCTACGGCGCCGTCACCATGTGCGCCGCAGGCGGCCAGGGCATGGCCCTCATCGTGGAGCGGCTCGCATGAGCCTTCCCGTCCCGCAGGACCCGGCCGGCGCCTGGACCGGAGTCCACCTCGGCGAGCGCACCGCCACCTGGACCGAACGCGACGCCATCCTCTACGCCCTGTCCGTCGGCGCCCACGCCGACGACCTCGACCTCGTCTACGAACGCCGCCTCCGCGTCCTGCCCACCTTCGGCCTCACCCTCGCCCAATGGGCCCCCGACGTCGCCGGCGCCAACGGCGCCTTCGAGCAGTCGACCGCCCTCCACGGCTCCCAGCGCCTGGAAGTGTCCGCCCCGCTCCCCCCGAGCGGCGAACTCACCCTCTCCTCCCGCGTATCCGCGGTCTGGGACAAAGGTTCGGCCGCCGTCTTCGACATCGAGGTCGAATCCCGCTGCTTCACCGCCACCTGGACCATCTTCGCCCCCGGCCGAGGCGGCTTCGGCGGCGACCGGGGCCCCTCCACCCCCCGCCCCGCCCCCTCACCCGAGCCTCCCCTCACCATCGACATCCCCACCTCCCCCGACCAAGCCGCCCTCTACCGCCTCTCCGGCGACCTCCACCCCCTCCACATAGACCCCGAGGCCGCCAGAACCGCAGGCTTCGACCACCCCATCCTCCACGGCCTCGCCACCCTCGCCACCACCACCGTAGGCCTGGCCCGGGCCCTAGGCGCCCACCCCGCCGACCTCCACTCCACCTCCGCCCGCTTCACCGCCCCCGTGACCCCCGGCGATCCCCTCACCCTCACCGCCCACCGCACCCCCGAGGGCGCCACCTACACCGCCCTCATAGCCGACCGCCCCGTCCTCTCCTCCGCCACCGCGACCTTCACCCCCTGACCCACCTCACCTTTTCTCGGCCGAGGGTCACGCCCCTCTCACAGACACGCCCCGCTCCGCGCCCAGCGCCCGGCCGGGGCGTGCGACGTTCCGGGGTGAGGAGCGGGATGGGTTGCGTGGGGCGGGGGTTAGGTTGGTGGGGTGAGGGCGGCTCGGTTGATTTCGTTGGTGCTGCTGGTGCAGGGGCGGGGGGTGTTGACGGCGGCGGAGCTGGCCGGGGAGCTGGGGGTGTCGGAGCGGACGGTGTATCGGGATGTCGCGGCGCTGGTGGAGGCGGGGGTGCCGCTTTATGCGGAGCAGGGGAGGTATGGGGGGTATCGGCTGGTCGGGGGGTTTCGGACTCGGCTGACGGGGATGACGCGGGAGGAGGCCGAGGCGTTGTTCCTTGCGGGGCTGGGTGAGGCGGCGGAGCAGTTGGGGCTGGCCGAGGTCGTGGCGTCCACGCGGTTGAAGCTGCTGGCGGCGTTGCCGGAGGGGTTCCGGGGGGCGCCGGAGTGGACCAGCCGGCGGTTTCACCTGGACGTTCCGGGGTGGTGGGTCGGGGGCGAGGCGCCCGTGCTGCTGGTGGCGCTGGCCCGGGCCGTGTGGACGGATCGGGAGGTGGAGATCGGTTACCGGGGGGAACCGCGGACCGTGCTGCCCTATGGGCTCGTGCTCAAAGGGGGTGTCTGGTATCTGGTCGCCTCGGTGCGGGGGCGGTTCCGGACCTACCGGGTGGATCGCATCTCGTCGTTGGCCGAGACCGGGGCGGCGTTCGTGCGGGAGGAGGACTTCGATCTGGCGGGGGTCTGGGCCGAGCAGGCCGCCCGGTTCGTCGCGGGCATGCATCGGAGCGAGATCACCGTCCGGCTGAGTCCTGCCGGGATGGGGGCGTTGCGGCGGGTGGCCGAGCCACCGGCCGTCGCACGGGCGCTGGCGGAGGTCGGTGCGCCGGACGGACAGGGGTGGGTCACGACCGTGCTGCCGGTCGAGGGGCTCGATGTCGCGTTCGACCAGATGATGCGGCTCGGGCCGGAGGCGGAGGTGCTGGCACCTCCGGAACTCCGGGCCCGAGTGCGGGCGGCCGTCACGCGGATGGCCGCGCGGTACGGGCCGGATCAGCGGTAGCCGGTGACGTCGGCCGGTCCACCCTGGTCCTGGACCTCCACGAGGTAGCGCCAGGCGTCGGGACGGCTGCCGTCGGCGTCGGTGAAGCCGTAGACCTGGGCGAGGCCGCCGCTGGACAGGGACTCGCCGTTCCAGCGGCGGCGGTCGGGGTCGGCCGCGAGGGCCGCCACGGCGCGGCCGACGAACAGCGGGGTCTCGGAGATGGCGAAGTGGGGCTGGACCTCGAGCGCGTCCCGCCAGTTCGCCTCGGTGACGCCGTAGTGCTCGAGCATGAGTTCCGACCGCATCCAGCCCGGGGTCAGCGACACGGCGGTCCCGCCGAAGGGTTCGAGTTCCTTGGACTGGGCGAAGCCGAGCCGGTTCACGGACACCTTCGCGAGGTCGTAGAAGAGGGAGACCCGGTAGTGGTCGGCGTTGTACTCGGCGGTGCCGTCGGTCATCTCGACGACGAGCCCGCCCGGGTTCCTGATCAGCAGGGGGAGCGCGTAGTGGCTGGTGACGATGTGGGTGTCGATCGCGAGCCTGAGGATGCGGAGGCCGTCGTCCAGGGAGTGCTCCCAGACCTTCGAGTCCCAGCTGAACAGCAGTTCGCCGCCCCAGATGTCGTTCACCAGGACGTCGAGCCGGCCCTGCTCGGCATCGATCCGGTCGATCAGCGCCTTCACCTGGGCGTGCTCCAGATGGTCGACCACGACCGGGATCCCGACCCCGCCCGCCTCGTCGACGAGCGCGGCGGTCTCCTCGATCGTCTCCGGCCGGTCCATTTCCGACCGCTTCCCTCCCCCGCTCCTTCCCGTCACGTACACCGTCGCCCCGACCTCGCCGAGCGCGATCGCCACTCCCCGGCCCGCTCCCCGGGTCGCCCCCGCCACCAACGCGATCTTCCGTTCGTTCATACCTCCACCCTCCCCGGAAAACCTGCCAGCCAGTGTCAGGCTTTCCGGAAGAAGGTGCGGCACCTCAGCGAAAGGCCGCCGCGTTGCGGGCGGCCCATGCGGCGAAGGGCGCGGCAGGCCGGCCCAGGATCCGCGCGACGTCGCCGCTGACGGCCTGCTCGGCGGGGGTGGGCTCGCCGAGGATGGCGAGGGTGCCCTCGACCACCGCGGCGGGCATGAAGGCCGACATCTGGGCGTGCGCCTCCTCTCGGGTCTGCTCGACGAACGCCACGCGTTCCCCGATCACGGAGGCGATGGCCTCGGCGCGCTCGCGCGGGGTCGTCGGCGCGGGTCCGGTGAGCACGTAGGTCGCGCCGTCGTGGCCGTCGCCCGTGAGCACCGCCGCGGCGACCGCGGCGACGTCGTCCGGGTCGATGAAGGGCAGGCCGACCTCGGCGAAGGGGGCGGCCGCCGCGCGGTGGGCGCGGACGGGCTCGGCCCAGGCGAGGGCGTTGGACGCCATGCCGCCCGACCTCAGGACCGTGTAAGCCAAGCCGGACTCTGCGACGGCCTTCTCGAAGCCCGCGGCGTGCGCGTAGGCCCCGCCGGGCCGGGTGCCGACGCCCTGCGAGGACAGCAGCACCACCTTCGCGGCCCCCGCGTCCTTCGCCCGTGCCAGCAGTCCGGCCGGGTCCTCCCCCGCGACCAGCAGGAACAGGGCCTTCGCCCCGTCCAGCGCGGCCGCCAGGCTCGCCGGGTCGCCGAGGTCCGCGGCGACGGCGCGCACGCCGGCCGGGACGTCGGTCTCGGTGACGCGGCGGGACACGGCGGTCACCGGCTCGCCCGCCTCGGCCAGCGTCCGGACCAGGGTCCGGCCGACGTTTCCGGTGGCGCCCGTGACAACGATCATGTTCGTTCCTCTTTCCGGGAAGACGCGGCGCCATGCCGCGTCCGGTTTTAAGTTAGTCGACTGACTAAGAAGGACGATAGCCAGCACGGTGGATCTTGTCTACCCTTAGTCAGGTGACTGACTCAGATTCCCCGACGCGACCCGTCCGGCGCCGCGGCGGCGCGAAGCGCGAGCGGCTGGCCAACGCGGCGGCGGAGGTCTTCCACCGGCAGGGTGTGGAGAAGACGACGCTGAACGACATCGCACGCCTCGCCGACGTGCCCGTGGGCAACGTCTACTACTACTTCAAGACCAAGGACCAGCTCGTCGAGGCGGCCGTCGGCGCCCACCGCGCCCGACTCGCGGCCCTCACCGAGCGGCTCGACGCGCTGCCCGAGCCGGCCGACCGCCTCAAGGCCCTCATCACGGGCTGGGTCGACCAGCGCGAGACCGCGGCGCGCTTCGGCTGCCCGTTCGGCACCCTCGCCACCGAACTCGACAAACGCGACGACGGCCTCGACCAGGCGGCCGCCGAGGTCATGCGCGCCCTGATCGCCTGGGTCTCCGGTCAGTTCACCCAGATGGGCCGCCCCGACGCCCAGGACCTGGCCGTCGAACTCGTCGCGGCCTACCAGGGCATGTCCGTGCTCACCAACACCCTGCGCGACCCCGGCATCATGGCCGCCCGGGGCGCGCGGCTCATCGCCTGGATCGACGGCCTCGCCTGACCGTCATCCGCCCGCTTCACCCGACGTGAGTCGGGCGAGGAGCCGGGTGAGGTGGGCGAGGTCGGCCTCCGACCAGTCGCGGGTGCGCGCGGAGAACTCGCGTCCCCGCTCCTCCAGCGTCACCGCCACGCGTCGCCGGCCCTCCGCGCCGAGCCCGACGACGACGCCGCGCCGGTCGCCGGCGGCCGGGGAACTCTCCAGGAGGCCGAGCGAGCGCATCTTGCCGATCAGGGTGCTGGTCGAGCTGCGGTCCATCCCGACGGCCTCGGCGACGGCGCTGGGGCGGGCGGGGCCGAAGGCGTAGAGCCAGCGGGCGATGTGGAACGCGGCGGGCTGGAGCCCCGGGTGGAAGTGCGCGGCACTGCGCTCACTCAGGGCTCGGGTCGCGCCGAGCAGGGCGTTGATCTGCTCGCCCAGCGCGAGTTCGAGGTCACGACGCTCTCCACCGGCCGAAGTAGTTTGCATATACAAACTATAGCTGCCTAGAGTGATGGGCATCGGCAAACTACTTCGAACGGGATCCGTCAGTTGCAGCCCCTCTACGTCATCACCGGTGCCACCGGCGGCCTGGGCCGTCTGGCCGCACTCGACCTCGCCCGGCGCGGGGCACGGCTCGCGATCACCGCGCGCGACCCCGAGAAGGGAGAGCTGACCCGGCGGGAGATCCGCGCGCACGCGCCGGGGACCGAGGTCGAGGTGTTCCGCGCCGACTTCACGCGGCTCGCCGACGTCCGGCGGGCCGGGCGCGAGATCTCCGATCGGTTCGCCGGGATCGACGGGCTCGTCAACAACGCGGGCCTCCACGCGTTCACGCCGCGCACGACCCCCGAGGGGTTCCCCGAGATGGTCGCGGTCAACTATCTCGCGCCGTGGCTGCTCACCCGCGAGCTCCTGCCCGCACTGCGCAGGGCGCCCGCGGCCCGGATCGTCAACGTCGCCTCCCAGGCGTCCCGCCGCCACGGCACCCTCCGCCTCCCCGACGACCTGACGGAGACCGTCCCCTTCTCAGCGCGCGGCTCCTCGGCCCACTACGGCAAGACCAAGCTGCTCGACATCATGTTCACGCTAGAACTGGCCCGCCGCCTGGCCGGCACGAGCGTCACCGCCAACTGCCTCGACCCGGGCTTCAACACCACGGGCCTCGGCCGTGAGCTCCGCTTCGCCGCCCCGCTGGAGAAGATCCTCACCCGCCTGAGAATCGGCGATCCCGCCCGCGGCGCCGGCCTGATCGTCGCGCTCGCCGCCGACCCCTCCTTCGCGGGACGCACCGGCGGCTACCACACCGTGCGCGGCACCCGCCTGATCCGGCCGTCCGCACCCGCCGACGACCCCGCCCTCCAAGCGCTCCTCTGGGACGAGACGGAACGGCTCCTCGACGGCTGAGCCCTCCCGCCGAAACCCCTTCGACCGGGATCTATCGCCTGGCCCTCGCCGTGGTGTACGAAGCTTCTGGCGAACGACGGCTGGATTCCTCCGAGTCAGGGAGGCCCGTGTTGGCAGCGAGACCCGACCGGCGCCGGTATCCCTCCGCGACGACCGCGGCGTCCGCGCTGTTCGTCCTCGCCGTGTTCGGGCTCCTGCACCGATTCGGTGCGGGCGGCACCGGGAACACGGCGTTCGGCGACGGCCGCTTCCGGATCTGGGCTGCGGTGGCCACGGTCTCGCTGCTGGTCTGGGTACTGCTGTTCCAGCGAGGGGTCGGCGAGATACGGGCGCTGTCCGGGCCATGGCGCCGCTCCCGTCGCTGGTGGGCGGGCAACCTCGCGGCCTACGCGGTGCTCGGGGTCCTCACCGCCGTGGCGATCGGGCTGGTGGTCTCGGGCGGCAGCGCGAGCGTGCCGATCCGGCATTTCAGCGAGATCGTCGACGGGCTCACCGCGCTGGGCTGGTGCGCCGCCGGACCCTGGATCCTGATGGTCTGGATGGGCCACGAGCGCGTGCGCGACCTCGCCGTGGCGACGGCGGCCGTCGGCGCTCCGGCGCCCGGCCGGGAGGACGATCCTGTGGCGCTGATCGCCCGAGGCGCCGTCGAGATACGCGAACGCGTCGAGCGCTCGGCTCTCGCACTGGCCGTCCTGGGGTCGACCTCGGTGCTGACCACCGGTGCGCTGCGCTGCTCCCTGGTGGACGCCGAGGCCGTCGCAGCCGAGGACTTCTCCTCCTGGTGGATCCTCGGCTACGGTGCCCTGTTCTCCGTCGTGGTGGCCGCCGTCGTCTTCCCGCTGCTGTTCGCCTGGCGCGCCCAGGCGCTCGGCCTCGTCGACCGCGCGCCGGGCTCCCGAACGGTGGGGGCGCTCCGCATTCGCCGTCCCCTCAGCGTGCTCAGCGTCCTCGCCCCGCTGGCGACGTCCGTGCCGACCGCCTTCCTCGTCCCCTAGCCGGACCGGGAGGTACGGGTCGGGGTTTCCCGGACGGGGCGGGTGACCTGCTTGGCGACGCAGGAGGGAAGGCCCTCGGTGCCGGATTCGGCCTGGTGGCGGTAGGCGCTCGGGGAGATGCCGACGAGCTCGGTGAAGCGGGTGCTGAAGGTGCCGAGGGAGGAGCATCCGACCTCGAAGCACACCTCGGTGACGGACAGGTCGCCGCGCCGCAGCAGGGCCATCGCCCGCTCGATCCGCCGCGTCATCAAATAGGAGTAGGGCGACTCCCCATAAGCCCGGCGAAACTCCCGGCTCAGATGCCCCGCCGACATGTGCACACCCCTGGCCAGCGCCTCGACGTCCAGAGGCTGCGCGTACTCCCGGTCCATCCGATCCCGGACCCGGCGCAACCGCGCGAGATCACTCAGCCGCTCCTCGGCGGACCTGCTCCCCATCCCCCGATTCTGGCATGCCCGCCCCGGCAGGACCGCCGACCGGAAACGGGCCGGGACGGCGAAAGGCCGGGACGGCCCGGAGTATGGGCCTTCCCGGCGTCAGGGGCGGGGTCAGCCGAACTGGCCGGGCTGGTAGTCGCCCGCGGGCTGGCGGAGGGTGACGTTGAGGCGGTTGAAGGCGTTGATGACGGCGATGGCGGACACCAGGGCGAGGAGCTGGTCCTCGTTGTAGTGCTTGGCCGCGTTGGCCCAGACCTCGTCGGTGACGCCGGTGCCGTCGGCGAGGCGGGTGGCCTGCTCGGCGAGCTCCAGGGCGGCGCGCTCGGGCTCGGTGAAGACGGTGGCCTCGCGCCAGGCGGCGACGAGGTTGAGGCGGGTGGAGGTCTCACCGGCCGCGATGGCGTCCTTGGTGTGCATGTCGAGGCAGAACCCGCAGCCGTTGACCTGGCTCGCGCGGATCTTCACCAGCTCCGCGGTCGCGTGCGGGAGGACCTCTTCGGCGGCCTTGCCCGCCGCGATGAGGTGCTTCAGCACCTTGCCCGTGAGGGGGTTGGCGAAGGCGTTCAGTCGGGCTTCCATGATCGGCTCCTTTGCCGTTGTCCTTGGCTTCACACAATTGACGGGATAGCCCTCCCCGTTGTGACGCCCCCGGCGGGTGACCCGCGTCACCCGGAGACGCGAAAGCGGCCCCGGATCGCTCCGGGGCCGCCTGGAAGCCGCGCGTCAGGCGCCCACGTAGGACGCCAGGTGCTCGCCGGTCAGGGTCGACCGGGCCGCGACGAGATCGGCCGGGGTGCCCTCGAAGACGATCTTGCCGCCGTCGTGGCCGGCCCCGGGACCGAGGTCGATGATCCAGTCGGCGTGCGCCATGACGGCCTGGTGGTGCTCCACCACGATGACCGACTTGCCGGAGTCGACCAGCCGGTCGAGCAGCCCCAGGAGCTGTTCCACGTCCGCCAGGTGCAGGCCCGTGGTCGGCTCGTCCAGGACGTAGACGCCGCCCTTCTCGCCCATGTGGGTGGCGAGCTTGAGCCGCTGCCGCTCGCCGCCGGACAGGGTGGTGAGCGGCTGGCCCAGGCTCAGGTAGCCGAGACCGACGTCCGCGAGCCGCTCGAGGATCTTGTGCGCCGCCGGGATCTTGGCGTCGCCCGCGCCGAAGAACGCCTCGGCCTCGGTCACCGACATCGCGAGCACCTCGCTGATGTCGCGGCCGCCGAGCCGGTACTCCAGCACCGAGGAGTCGAACCGCCTGCCCTCGCACTCCTCGCAGGTGCTGGCGACCCCGGCCATCATCGCCAGGTCGGTGAAGATGACGCCGGCGCCGTTGCAGGCCGGGCAGGCGCCCGCGGAGTTCGCGCTGAACAGGGCGGGCTTGACCCCGTTGGCCTTGGCGAACACCTTGCGGATCGGCTCCAGCAGGCCCGTATAAGTGGCGGGGTTGCTGCGCCGCGAGCCCCGGATCGGGCTCTGGTCGACCGAGACGACCCCGGCGCCCGCCGGGATCGAGCCGTGCACGAGCGAGCTCTTGCCCGACCCCGCGACGCCCGTCACCACGACGAGAACGCCGAGGGGCACGTCCACGTCGACGTCCTGGAGGTTGTTGGCGGTCGCGCCGCGGATCTCCAGGGCGCCGGCCGGCTTGCGGACCGACTCCTTGATCTTGGCGCGGTCGTCCAGGTGCCGGCCCGTGATCGTGTCGCTGGCGCGCAGCCCCTCGAGGGTGCCCTCGTAGCAGACGGTGCCGCCGCCCGTCCCCGCGCCGGGGCCGAGGTCCACGACGTGGTCGGCGATCGCGATCATCTCCGGCTTGTGCTCCACGACCAGGACGGTGTTGCCCTTGTCGCGCAGGCGGAGCAGCAGGTCGTTGGCGCGCTGGATGTCGTGCGGGTGCAGGCCCGAGGTCGGCTCGTCGAAGACATAGGTGGTGTCGGTGAGCGCGGAGCCGAGGTGCCGGATCATCTTGGTGCGCTGCGCCTCGCCGCCCGACAGGGTGCCCGCCGGACGGTCCAGCGACAGGTACCCGAGGCCGATCTCCACGAACGAGTCGAGGGTGTGCCCGAGCTTGGCGAGCAGCGGCGCGACGGAGGCGTCGTCGAGGTCGCGGACCCAGGCGGCGAGGTCGGTGATCTGCATCGCGCACGCCTCGGCGATGTTGATCCCCTTGATCTTCGACGACCTGGCCGCCTCGCTGAGCCGGGTCCCGTCGCACTCGGGGCAGGCGTTGAACGTCGAGACCCGCTCCACGAACGCCCGGATGTGCGGCTGGAGCGCCTCGACGTCCTTCGAGAGGAACGACTTCTGGATCTTCGTGACCACGCCCTCATACGTGAGGTTGATCCCGTCGACCTTGATCTTGGTCGGCTCCTTGTAGAGCAGGTCGTGCAGTTCCTGCTCGGTGAACTCGCCGACGGGCTTGTCGGGGTCGAAGAAGCCGCAGCCGCTGAAGATCCGGCCGTACCAGCCGTCCATGCTGTAGCCGGGGACCGTCAGCGCGCCCTCGTTGAGCGACTTGGACGCGTCGTAGAGCCCGGTCCGGTCGATGTCGGAGACCTTGCCGCGGCCCTCGCAGCGCGGGCACATGCCGCCCGTGCGGGTGAAGACGACCTTCTCGGCCTTGGCGTTGGCGCCCTTCTCGACGGTGATCGCGCCGCTCGCCCGGACCGTCGGGATGTTGAAGGAGAACGCGTTCGGCGAGCCGACATAGGGCCGGCCGAGCCTGCTGAACAGGATCCGCAGCATCGCGTTGGCGTCGGTGGCGGTGCCGACCGTCGAGCGGGGGTCGGCGCCCATGCGCTGCTGGTCGACGATGATCGCCGTGGTCAGCCCCTCCAGGACGTCGACCTCGGGGCGCGCCAGGGTCGGCATGAAGCCCTGCACGAAGGCGCTGTAGGTCTCGTTGATCAGCCGCTGGGACTCGGCGGCGATCGTGCTGAACACCAGGGAGCTCTTCCCGGAGCCGGAGACCCCGGTGAAGACCGTCAGCCTGCGCTTGGGGATCTCGACGCTGACGTCCTTGAGGTTGTTCTCGCGCGCCCCCTGCACGCGGATCAGGTCGTGGGTGTCGGCGGCGTGCTGCGCGGACGGCGGCGTGTCCGTGGTCATCGTCTCTCCATCGTCGGTGGGGCGGGGCCGCGGAGGCCCGGCCGGCGTGACCCGGCTCGATCGGCCTTCGAGCATATGCGCGAACCCCCGCGGTACGTGCGGTATCTACCGGAAGGTCAGCCCAGTGCGCGGACGCGGACCATGTTGCCCGCCGGGTCGCGGAAGGCGGCGTCGCGCACCCCGTAGGGCTGGTCGGTCGGTTCCTGGACGACCTCGGCGCCGGACGCCGCGACCCGCTCGAAGGTCCCGTCGAGGTCGTGGGTCGCCAGGATGACGCTGGCGTAGGTGCCCTTGGCCATCATCTCGGTGACGGTGCGGCGCTCGTCCTCGGTGATGCCGGGGTCGACGGCGGGCGGGGTCAGCACGATCGACGTGTCGGGCTGCCCCTTCGGGCCGATCGTGATCCACCGCATCCTGCCCTGGCCCACGTCGAGGCGGACTTCGAAGCCGAGCGCGTCCCGGTAGAACGCCAGGGACGCCTCAGGGTCGTCGTGCGGGAGGAACGTGGAATGAATGGTGATGTCCATGCCCTCCACGCTAGGCCGGGCCAGGTCAACGCCGCTTCTCGATTCCTGACCGGTCGGCGGCGTGCTCATCGGGCCCGGCGGAACGCCAGGCGTCGGCGGTCACCGCCATCTCGAAGGACGACCACGGGACGCCGTTCACCAGGACCTGCGTCCCCGCGCCCTCTTCCCGGACGAACCCGAGCCGCTCGTACAGCCGGACGGCCCCGGTGTTCCGGGCGTAGACCCCGAGCGTGAGGCGCCGCGTCCCCGGATCGGCGAACGCGGCACGCTGCGCCGCCCTCACGACGGCCTCCCCGAGGCCCCGCCCGCGCGCTTCCGGTGCCACCAGGACGCGGCCCAGCCGGGCCGTCCCGGCCGCCCGGTCGACGGCCAGGGACGCGTGCCCCACGACGGCCCCGTGATCCACGAACGACCAGATCAGCAGGTCCGTCCCGGCCTCCGCCGCGTACCGGGCGAGCTGCG
The DNA here is from genome assembly GCF_003751225.1 of Actinocorallia herbida. NCBI lineage: Bacteria > Bacillati > Actinomycetota > Actinomycetes > Streptosporangiales > Thermomonosporaceae > Actinocorallia > Actinocorallia herbida. The sequence continues at coordinate 3,200,634 of NZ_RJKE01000001.1, read as the reverse complement.
CCCGGTCCAGCGGCCACCGGAACCTGTTCGGCCCGGTCCACAGGACCAGTGCCTCGAACCCGTCGATCCACCGGAGCAGGCCGGGGACGTCCCCTGCCTCGAACGCCCGTATCTCCACCGCGACCTCCCCGCGCCGAGGACCCTCTCTCATCGCACCCTAAAGGTCCGTCGGGTGGGCGGCGCGCCGCGCGTGGGGACCGGAAGGCCCCGGTGCGCGTCGCGTTCTTCGGTGCGACGGCGGGCCGGGGCCTTCCGGGACGGGTCAGGGGGTCGGTGAGGTGGCCGGGCTCTCGGTCGGGCTCATGGTCGGGGTCTCGGCGGGCTGCATGGTGGCCTCGCCGGTCTCCGCGTCGACCTTGACCTCGTGCGTCATGCCCTGGTCGTCGACGACCTCGACCGTCCAGGAGCCCTTCGAGTCCTTCTCCTTGAACTCCAGCTCCTTGACCGTGCCGGGCTGCTGCTCGGTGGCCTTGGCGATGGCGTCGGTGGCCTTGATCTTGGCGTCCTTGACCGCCGTGGACTGCTTGGACTCCGAGGACTCCTTGTCCTCGGTGACCTCACCGGTCGTCGCGTCGACCGTCACCTGGTGCCACTTGTCGTCCTTGGTCAGGGTCTCGACCTGCCAGGTCTCGGTCCCCGCCTCGCTCTCCAGCTTCGCGGACGCGATCGTGGAGTCCTGCTGCTTCTCCATCGCCTTGGAGATCGCCTGTTCCGCGGTGACGTCCGGCGCGGTGAACGACTCCGACGGGCCGGCGGACGGGCTCGCCCCCGGGCTCTCCGGCGACGACGGCATGGGTGACGCGGTCTCGGTCGCTTGCACGGCGCCGGGCGCCCGGACGGCGTCGTCGGCGAACGCGGCGACGGCACCCCCGGACATCCCGGCGGCCGTGGTGGCGGCGAACGCTAGCGCGAGCACGGTCTTGGCAGGCATCGAATACTCCCCCTGGACGCGAATGCACATCGGCACCACACTCCGTGACGGCGGCTGAAGGCGGCCTGAAGCCCCCTGAAGATCACCTCAGCTTCGTCCGGGCGGCGGAAGAGCGGCCGGGGCCGACGGGACCCGCGCCGGTTCAGGTGCGGCGGGTGCGGCGCAATTCCCGCAGGACGGGCAGCATCGACAGCACCGCGCCCGCGAAGAGCACCGGGAGCAGGTACCTGTCGATGCCCGGGACCACGCCGCCGAGCAGGTATCCGGCGACGATGAGCCCCACCGTCCACACGAGGCCGCCGGTGACCTGCCAGAACAGGAAGGTCCTGGCCGGGACGTCGAGCGCCCCGGCGACGGGGTTCACGACGGTCCGCACGATCGGGATGAACCGGGCGAGGACGATCGCCTTTCCGTAGCCGTACCTGGCGAGCAGTTCCTCGGCCCGCGCCACCCCGTCGTGGAGCCTTCCCTTCTCCTTGCGGGCGAGCAGCATCCGCCCTCCCCGCCGCCCCAGCACGAATCCGGTCTGCGCGCCGAGCAGCGCCCCGGTGACCGCGGAGACCAGCACCCACGGCAGCGACAGCTGCACATCGGTGCTCGCGCCCGCGGTGCACAGCAGCCCCGCGCCGAACAGCAGCGAGTCACCCGGCAGGAAGAAGCCGATGAGCAGCCCGGTCTCCGCGAAGAGGATCACCCCCACCCCGATCACCCCGAAGGCCACCAGCAGCGCGTGCGCGTCAAGCGGATTCACCAACAGCCCGGACATCCGGCCATCCTCTTCCCCGCCGGGACCCGCTCGCGCCGGCCCGGACGGACGGCGTGAGGCCGTCCGCAGGCCGGGCCCGACCGCCCCGACGAGTTCCCGTCGAACGCGCCCGCCTCATGCGGGGCGCCCTGTACGACGGCATCCTCTTCTGCTCCGGCGCGCACGGCAAGGACTCCGGCGCACGGCGCCCTCCCGGCCTGGCGGGGGCACCCGGCCTGGCGGGGGCACCTGGTAAGGAGGCGGGGCGTCCGGCCGCCTGTGGGGTGATGCCGAGCACGTCGTAGAGGTGGACGCCCCGGGCCGCCCAGTCGATCAGGCCGTTCCGGTCGATGAGGTGCATCCCCGACAGGCCCGCGAAGTCCCTGGCCTGCCTCGTGTAGGTGTTCGTGGTGACCACCAGCGTCAACTGCGCCCTGTAGACGGGCCAGGCCGCCCCGGCGACCTTCTGCACGTCCTCGGACCGCACCTTGGACTTCGCCCCGTAATGCTTCGCCTGGACCATCCAGGTCTTGCCCAGGACGGGATCGGCGCCGACGACGTCACCGGAGAAATCGCCCGGCTTCCCCACGTGTTCGGCGGCGATCCCGTCGCGCCGCATCAGGTCACGGACCGCGACCTCGAACTCCAGCCAGGTCATCGCGTCGAGCTGCCCGATCGTCCACCGCAGCGCCGCGAACCGCTCCCGCCGCTCCTGCTCGGCCCGCCACCGTCCCCGGAACCAGCGGTCCGCGAGGAACCACAGGACCGCCAGCACGGGAACCGCGAAGTACCAGTGCGCCACCGCCTCCCGCAGCACCAGCCGGCCCGCCAGGAACACGGCGGCGCAGCCGAGCATGACGAGCAGCCACCCCGCACCGCTCCGCGGCGCCCTGACCCGGCCCGCCCAGCCCGGGATCAGCCACCGGTGCCGATCCTCGTCGTACGGCCCGCACCCGCTCGGATCCCATCCCGCCCGCCCCCTCTCACGCGACCTCACCCGGTGATGGAATCACGACCCTCTGACACATTCGGGCGTGATCACGCGGCCGCCATCGCCGTGGCCGCATCAGGCCACCCGGGAGGGGGCGCGGGCGGGTCAGGCGTCGAGCCCGCCGCGCTTGACGAGCTGGGCGGCGATGACGTTGCGCTGGATCTCGTTGGTGCCCTCACCGACGATCATCAGCGGGGCGTCGCGGAAGTAGCGCTCCACGTCGAACTCGGTGGAGTAGCCGTAGCCGCCGTGGATGCGGACCGCGTTCAGCGTGATCTGCATGGCGGTCTCAGAGGCGAACAGCTTGGCCATCCCGGCCTCCATGTCGACGCGGCGGCCCGCGTCCGCCTCACGGGCCGCGTACAGCGCGAGCTGGCGGGCCGCGGTGAGGGAGGTCGCGGCGTCGGCGAGGTAGTTGCCGATCGACTGGTGCCGCCAGATCGGCTTGCCGAACGACTCGCGCTCCTGCGCGTAGGCGAGGGCGTCTTCCAGGGCGGCGCGGCCGACGCCCAGCGCGCGGGCGGCGACTTGAAGGCGGCCGGTCTCCAGGCCCTTCATCATCTGGGCGAAGCCATTGCCTTCGACGCCGCCCAGGAGCGCGTCGGCGGGCGCGCGATGGCCGTCGAAGACGAGTTCGCAGCTCTCGACGCCCTTGTAGCCGAGCTTCGGCAGGTCCCGGGAGACGGTCAGGCCGGGGCCGTGCTCGACCAGCAGGATCGACATGCCCTTGTGGCCGGGGACGGTGTCGGGATCGGTCTTGCAGAGCAGGGCGATCACCTGGGAGCGGCGCGAGTTGGTGATCCAGGTCTTGCCGCCGTCCACGACGTAGGCGTCGCCGTCCCTGCGGGCGGTCGTGCGCATCGCCTGGAGGTCGGAGCCTCCGCCGGGCTCGGTGAGCGCCATCGTCGCGCGGATCTCGCCCGTCGCCATGCCCGGCAGGTACCGCCGCTTCTGCTCCTCGGTGCCGAACAGAAGGATGAGCTTCGCGACGACGGTGTGGCCGCCCATCGCTCCCGCGAGGCTCATCCAGCCGCGCGCGAGCTCCTCGGTGACCAGGACGTAGCAGGACATCGACACCGCGTTGCCGCCGTACTCCTCGGGGATGGCGAGGCCGTAGACGCCGAGCCGCTTCATCTGCTCGATGAGCGCCTCGGGATAGGTGTCGCTGTGCTCCAGGTCGCGGACGACCGGCTTGACCTCCTTGTCGACGAATTCCCGCACGGTCTGCACGACCATGCGCTCGTCGCCTGAGAGGACGTCGAGAACACTCACAGAAGGCTCCTGGAAAAGACGAACGGTGGTCAGATGACGCGGTCCGCGCGGAGCGCGGCCCGCTGCGCGGGGGTGTGGCCGAGGGCGGCGAGGACGGCGTCGGTGTGCTCGCCTACGGCGGGCACCGGGTCCATCCGGGGGTCGACGCCCGCGAGGTCGACCGGCGGGAGCAGCGCCTGGATCGTCGCGCCCGGGACGCCGACGTCCCGCCACCGGTCCCGCCCGGCGAGCACGGGATGGTCGAGGAACGCCGCGACGTCGTTGACCTCAGCGGCGGCGATCCCGATCCCCTGCAACCGCGCCAGGACGTCCCGGGCCGGGGACGCGCCGACGCGGTCGGCGATGATCGCGTTCAGGGCGTCCCGATGGACGACGCGGTCCGGTCCGGTGGCGAAGCGCGGGTCTCCGGCGAGTTCGGGACGGTCGAGGAAGCGCGCGCAGAGCGCCGCCCATTCGCGCTCGTTCTGGACGGAGAAGAGCACCTCCTCGCCATCGGCCGCGGTGTAGGCCCCGTAGGGGGCGATCGTGGCGTGCTGCGTTCCGACGCGCGGAGGCTGCGTCCCGCCGTATCGGGTGTAGTAGGCGGGCTGGCTCATCCACTCCGCCAGCGCCTCGAACAGCGACACCTCCACGGGGCGCACGCGGCCCTGGACCGCACGCGTGTACAGCGCGGTGAGGATGCCGCTGTAGGCGTACATCCCGGCGGCGATGTCGGCCACCGAGACGCCTACCCGGGCCGTCCCCTCGGGCGTGCCCGTCAGCGAGACGAGGCCGGTCTGGCACTGCACGAGGAGGTCGTAGGCCTTCTGGTCCGCCCACGGGCCGTCGGTGCCGTAGCCGGAGATCGTGCAGGGGATCAGCTCGGGATGGCGCGCGGTCAGGTCGTCCACGCCGAAGCCGAGACGGGCCGCCGCGCCCGGTGCGAGGTTCTGCACGAACACGTCGGCGCCGGCCAGGAGCCCGTGCAGGATGTCCCCGCCCCGCGGGTCCTTCAGATCGAGCGTCACCGACTCCTTCGAGCGGTTGAGCCAGACGAAGTAGCTGGAATGCCCATGGACCGTTCCGTCGTAGCGGCGGGCGAAGTCGCCTTCGCCGGGCCGCTCGATCTTGATCACCCGCGCGCCCAGATCGGCGAGCTGACGCGTCGCGAACGGTGCGGCCACCGCCTGCTCCAGGCTGACGACGGTGACGCCGGACAGCGGACGCTCGGTCATGCGGTGTGCTCCCTGGGATACGGCCGAAAGGGACGCCCGGGACATCTCCGGACCTCGCTCCCATCATCAGTGATGATGGGAGCGAAAGTGAAATAGCATTTCCTGATGGGATCATGCGTCGGCGCGATGGCAGAAGGAGGCCCGGGATGGATCTCAAGCAGCTCAGGGCGGTCATCACCGTGGCCGAGGTCGGCGGCGTCACGCGGGCCGCGGAGCTGCTGCACCTGGTCCAGCCCGCCGTCACCCGGCAGATCCGCGGCCTGGAGCGGGAACTCGGGGTGACGCTCTTCGAGCGGACCCGGCAGGGCATGCGGCCGACCGAGGCCGGGACGAAGCTCATCGAACGGGCCCGCCGCGCGCTGACGGAGCTGGACCGCGCCCGCGCCGAGATCCAGCCCGCGCCCGGGGAGATCACCGGGATCGTCACCGTCGGCCTGCTGGAGAGCTCCGCCGACCTCCTCGCCGAACGCCTCGTCGCCGCGCTCGCCCACGACCATCCCGGCATCGAGCTGCGCGTCCTCACCGGCTACTCCAGCTACCTCCAGCAGTGGCTCGACGACGGCGACGTGGACGTCAGCCTCCTCTACGACCTCGCCGCCGCGCCTCCGCTGAACGCCCGCCCCCTGGTCCGGGAGAAGCTGTGGGTGGTCGCGCCGCCGTCCGCCGGGCTGCGCCCCGACGAACCGGTGCCCTTCGCCGAGGTGGCCCGCCACCCGCTCGTCATGCCCGCCGCGGGCAGCGGCCTGCGCGCGCTCGTCGACGCGGCCGCGGCCAAGGCCGGGGAGCGCCTCGACATCACCGTCCAGACCAACTCGATGCGCCTCCAGAAGCTCTTCGTCCTCGGCGGCCACGGCTGGACGGTCCTCCCCGGCATCGGCATCGCCGCCGACGTCCGCGACGGCACCCTCACCGCCTCCCCGCTCCGCGACCCCGAGGTCTGGCGCGCCCTCGTCCTGGGCACCTCCCGCGCCGCCCGTTCGTCCCCCGCCGTCACCGCGGTCGCGACCCTCCTCACCACCCAGGTCCACGCCACCGTCCACGAAGGCCGCTGGCCCTCCGCCCTCACCGCGGACACCCCGCCCGCCTCGCGGCGCTGACATCCGCGGGCGGAGGGCGGAAGCGGGCGTGAGCGTGCCGGGATGACGTGGGGCAGGCCGTATCCCGCGATTCCGGCGTACCGGCGCGTCCACGTCCTGGGCGACCTGGACCGGCAGGACATCCCGCTCCGCACGCCGGCCACGGACCTGGGCGCACCCGTCGGCGGCGACGGGCCGATCACCATGCCCGAGACGCGCGAGTCCGTCCTGGAGTACTTCCGCGCCGGCGACAGGGCCCGCCCGAGGAGCGCGAAGCCCTGGCCGTCCTTGCACGCCGACGACCCGTCCGCGACGGGGTCCCCGGCGATCGCCCTCCACCAGCAGATGAACCCTCCGACGGAACGGCCGACCGACCTCCACGGGCGGGCGCTCCGCAACGAGTTCCCCTCCCCGTCTCCCACGGCGACCGCACGTACCCCACGATCGTGTACGCCTGCCGGGCCTGCGCGGCGGGGGGCCGGGGGGCGTTCCGGGCCGGCGGTTCAGTACCGTCGCTCGGGTGAGCGGAGATCGGTGGGACGTGGTGGACGAGGCGGCCGAGGTCGTGCGGTTCTGGGAGCGGCTGGGGCTGCCCGGGGTCATCGACGTGCACACGCACTTCCTTCCGAAGAACGTGATGGACAAGGTGTGGGCCTACTTCGACGGGGTGGGGCCGCTCACCGGGGTGGCCTGGCCGATCCGGTACCGGGCCGACGAGGACGAGCGGCTGGCGGCCCTGCGGTCCTTCGGCGTCCGCGCGTTCACCGCGATGGTCTACCCGCACAAGCCGGACATGGCGGGGTGGCTCAACTCCTGGGCCGCGGACTTCGCCGCCCGCACCCCCGACTGCCTGCGCACCGCGACGTTCTTCCCCGAGCCCGGCGCCGTGGACTACGTGCGCCACGCGATCGAGGGCGGCGCCCGCGTCTTCAAGGCGCACCTCCAGGTCGGCGGCTACGACCCGCGCGACCCGCTGCTCGACGGGGTCTGGGGGCTGCTCGCCGAGGCGGGTGTGCCGGTCGTCGCGCACTGCGCGTCGGGGCCGGTGCCCGGGAACTTCACCGGGCCGGGGCCGATCGGCGAGGTCCTCGCCCGCCACCCGCGGCTGCCCCTGATCGTCGCGCACCTCGGTATGCCCGAGTACACCGCGTTCCTCGACCTCGCCGACCGGTACGCGGAGGTCCGCCTCGACACCACGATGGCCTTCACCGACTTCCCCGACTTCACCGAGCCGTTCCCCGCCGCCGACCTCTCCCGGCTTCGCGCGCTCCAGCACCGGATCCTGCACGGCAGCGACTTCCCCAACATCCCCTACCCCTACCTGCACTCCCTGGAGTCCCTGGCCCGGCTCGGCCTCGGCGACGCCTGGCTCCGCTCCGTCGTGCACGACAACGCCGCCGCCCTCTTCGCGCTCTAGCCCGGTACAGAAGGTGAAATCTCGGTCATCGGCACCGCCCGCACGTCGCTGACCTGGGCGTCCACGGTTACGGTGGGAGACATGGTTCCGACGATCACGCTCAACGACGAGACGACCATTCCGCAGCTCGGTTTCGGCACCTACCTCGTGCCGCCGGAGCAGACCGCGGAGACGGTCGGCCAGGCCCTGGAGGCGGGCTACCGGCACATCGACACCGCGCAGATGTACGGCAACGAGGAGGGCGTCGGCCGGGCGGTCGCGGCCTCCGGCATCCCGCGCGACGAGATCTATCTCACCAGCAAGCTGAACAACGACAGCCACCGGCCCGACGACGTGCGCGCCTCGTTCGAGGAGACGCTGCGGCGGCTCGGCGTCGAGCGGCTCGACCTGTTCCTCATGCACTGGCCGCTGCCGACCCGGTACGACGGCGACTACGTCTCGACCTGGCGGGCGATGACGGAACTCGTCGCCGACGGACGCCTGCGCAGCGTCGGCGTGTCGAACTTCCAGCCCGCGCACCTCGACCGGATCATCGCCGAGACCGGCGTCGCCCCGGCCGTCAACCAGATCGAGGTCCACCCGTACTTCGGGAACGAGGCGGCCCGCGCGGCGTCGTTGCGGCACGGCGTCATCGTCGAGGCGTGGGGGCCGCTCGGCCAGGGCAAGGTCCTCGACGACCCGGTCATCGCGCGGATCGCGGACGAACGCGGCAGGACCAACGCGCAGGTCATCCTGCGCCGGCACATCCAGCGGGGCGACGTGATCTTCCCCAAGTCGACGCACCGCGCCCGGATGGACGAGAACTTCGCGCTCTTCGACTTCGAACTCACCGAGGCCGAGACCGCCGCGATCGACGCCCTCGACCAGGGCGAGGCGGGGCGCGTCGGCCCCGACCCGGACACCTTCGACTGGATCCCCTGACGGCCGGGCTTCCGGGACGCGCTTCGGCCGCTCCGAGCCCGTGCCGCGATCTCTTTTCCACACCACCCGAAAGGGCCTTTTCCCATGCCTCGTATCGCCACCGCCGACCGCGTGGACCGCGCCGCGCTCCTGGACTTTCTGCGCACCCGGCACCACGGCGTCCTCGTCACCGCGAAGTCCGACGGCACCCCGCAGATGTCCCCCGTGACCTGCGGGGTGGACGCCGAGGGCCGCGTCGTCGTCTCCACCTACCCGTCCCGCGCGAAGGCGCACAACGCGCGGCGCACCCCGGCGGTGTCGATCTGCGTCCTTTCCGACGACTGGGACGGCCCCTACGTCCAGGTCGACGGGCAGGCCGAGGTCCTCGACATGCCCGAGGCCCTCGAAGGTCTGGTCGACTACTACCGCTGCATCGCCGGGGAGCACCCGGACTGGGACGACTATCGCGAGGCCATGGCCCGCCAGAACAAATCCCTGATCCGCATCACCATCGATTCCTGGGGTCCGGTCGCCACCGGTGGTTTCCCACCCGCCGGTTGAGTCGCTCCGGGGCATTTTTGCGTTAAGTTCCCGGCCGCGATCGCCGGTTGTACATATCAAGGGAATACGTCAACCCGCCACTCCGCGAACACGAGCACATGTGCGTCACCGAGCACAGAGCCACCACTCGAAAAGCTCTAGTGTCGGCATGCCTCATGCGTCGACTCGTGTTTCGGAGAACTCTGTGAAGAAGTCCTTTTTCATGCTGGCCGTCGCGCTCGTCTTCGGCCTGTCCGGATGCGCCCCGGCCGAGGTGACGACCAATCCTGACGGCGGGGGCGGCGGCACCGGGCAGGAGCAGGGTGCGCCGTCGTCCGCGAAGGTCGGGGACAAGATCACATTGAAGGGCATGGACGATAATCTGAAAGTCGCGATCACCGTGCTGAAGCCGCCGAAGACGGTCAAGGCCACCGACGGATTCAAGCCTTCCGAAAAGGGGAACCGATTCGTCGCCGTGCAGATCTCCCTGGAGAACGTCGGCACCGTCGTGTACGACGACTCGCTCCTGACCAGCTCGGTACTCCTCGACGCCGACGGCCAGGAGTACAACACCACGATCCTCACCAAGATCTCGGCGGGGCCGATCGTCGACAACCTGAAAATGGCCCCTGGAAAGAAGCGGAAAGGCTGGGTCGTCTTCGAGATGCCGAAGAAGGTCAAGCCGGCCGGACTCCAGATCACCCTGGACAGCGGCATGGGACCGCAGACCGGCGAATGGAAGCTGAACTGATCTCCGGCTGAACCGGGCTCAGCACCGCCCCGGCCCCGTCGTCCCCCCGGACGGCGGGGCCGTCCGCGCCTCCGGGCGAGTCCGCCGCGCGGGCGGCCGAGCGGCGGATCCGGGAGACGCGGGGCAGTTCGTCCTGCGAATTTCCCGATGCCGGAAGGTATTCTCGGCGGATGGGAAAGGGTCTGGAAGAGCGGATCGGGATCGTGCCGGCGCTGGTGCGGGCGACGTTCCTGGTGAACGCGGTGTACGTGGAGTCGGCGCGGGAGTTCGGGCTGACCCAGCAGCAGGGGCAGCTGCTGTGCGTGCTCATGGGGCAGCCGTACGGGATGGGCGAGCTGGGCGCGACGCTCGGGCTCGCCAAGTCCAGCCTCACCGGGCTGGTGGACAGGACCGAGCGCAACGGCCTGGTCAGGAGGGAGCCCGAGCCGCGGGACACCCGCGCGGTACGGGTCTCGCTCACCGCGCGCGGCGCCTCGCTCGCCGAGGAGTTCTACGCCGAGACCTGCCGCCGGGTCGACGCGCTCGCTACAGGACTCGACCCCGCCGAGCGCGAGGTGCTCGCCGGGCTGCTGGGCCGCGTCATCGTGGACAACGAGGTCCCGGCGGTCTTCGCCGCGTCCGAGGCGGAGCCCGCGAGCCGGGAGCCCTAGCGGGCGGCACCCGGATGGCGCCACGGGGTTGAAGTTCGTACCACGAACTAATACTGTTCGTGGTACGAACTTCTATCTCGCGAGGTGCGCACGCATGTCCACTCCAGAAGTCCACTTCGGTTTCGGCGGGCACACCGGCCTCGACGAGACGCCGGAACTGCTGCGCGCGGTCCAGCGGGCCGACCGCGACGGGCTCGACCTGTTCTCCGTCTCCGACCACCCGTACCTCGGTTCCCGCGTGGACGCCTACGCGGCACTCGGCTTCCTGCTCGGACGGACCGAGCGCATCGCGGGGCTGGCCAACGTCACCAACCTGCCGACGCGGCCCGCGCCCATGCTCGCCCGCACGGTGACGTCGCTGTCGGCCCTTTCGGGCGGCCGGGTCGTGCTCGGCATGGGCGCGGGCGGGCTGTGGGACCGGATCGCCGACATGGGCGTGCCGCGCCTCTCCCCGGGCGCCGCGGTCGAGGCCTTCGAGGAGGCGATCACGTTGGTCAAGCTCCTGTCCGGGGGCGGCCCGCCCGTCACCTTCCAGGGCCGCCATTACCAGGTGGAGCGGATCGAGCCGTCCCCCGAGCCCGCCCCGCCGGTGTGGACCGGCTCGGTCGGCCCCTCCTCGCTGCGCGCGACGGGCCGGGTGGCCGACGGCTGGATTCCCGGCCACGCGGCGGACTGGCTGAGCGAGCGCTACCGGGCCTCCCGCCCCCTCATCGACGAGGCCGCCCGCTCCGCCGGCCGTGATCCGCGGGAGATCCGCACGGTCTTCAACCTCCCCGGCCGCATCACCGAACGCCCACTGCCCGCCACCCGCGACCGCGACGGCCGCTGGATCGGCGGTTCGCCCGCCCAATGGGCCGACGAACTCACCACCGCGGTCCTCGACCACCGCGCCTCCGGCTTCCTCCTGTTCCCGCCCGGCCACGCGGCCCACGACGACGCGTCCCTCGGCCGCTGGGCCCGCGAGATCGCCCCCGCGGTCCGCGAAGCGATCGCCAAGGAGCGTTGAACCGCGCATGCCGGCCGCGCCGTCCGGGCACCACTCTCGGTAGAGACTTGGGCATCTTTCGGTAATTCATCACTTACGGCACAGATTTCACTTATTTACCCGGCGGCTTGCTTCTCGCGCGGGCGCCGGTCATGTGACCGTCGCTGGTAACCGACGACGAGGAGCAGTGGCATGATCACCAAGTTGCTGGTCGCCAACCGCGGCGAGATCGCCGTGCGCGCCTGCCGCGCCGCGTATGAGCTGGGCATCGCGAGCGTCGCCGTCTACGCCGAAGAGGACAGGTTCTCCCTGCACCGGCAGAAGGCCGACGAGGCGTACCCGATCGGCGAGCCGGGCCACCCGGTCCGCGCCTACCTGAACGTCGAGGAGATCGTCGCGACGGCGCTGCGGGTGGGCGCGGACGCCGTCTACCCCGGCTACGGGTTCCTGTCCGAGAGCCCGGAGCTGGCCGAGGCGTGCGAACGCGCGGGCCTGGTCTTCGTGGGGCCGCCCGCCGCCGTCCTGCGGCTCGCCGGGAACAAGATCGAGGCGGTCGCGGCGGCGCACCGGGCCGGACTGCCCGTGCTGCGGTCGGTGACACCCGAGCCCGGCCGCGAGCTGGAGGCCGCCGACGAGGTCGGGCTTCCCCTGTTCGTCAAGGCGGCGGCCGGAGGGGGCGGGCGCGGCCTGCGCCGGGTGGACCGGCGCGAGGACCTGCTCGAAGCGGTCGAGTCGGCCCGCCGGGAGGCGATCAGCGCGTTCGGCGACGCGACGGTCTTCCTGGAGCAGGCGGTCGACCGGCCCCGGCACATCGAGGTCCAGGTCCTCGCCGACGGCACGGGGCACACCGTCCACCTGCGGGAGCGCGACTGCTCGGTGCAGCGCCGCCACCAGAAGGTCGTGGAGATCGCACCGGCGCCCGGGCTCGACCCGCTGGTCGCGCGGCGGCTCTGCGCGGACGCCGTGGCCTTCGCCCGCGAGGTCGGCTACGTCAACGCCGGGACCGTCGAGTTCCTGGTGGACGAACGCGGCGACCACGTCTTCATCGAGATGAACCCGCGCATCCAGGTCGAGCACACCGTGACCGAGGAGGTCACCGGCATCGACCTCGTCCAGGCGCAGCTGCGCATCGCGGGCGGCGCGACCCTCGACGACCTGCGCATCGGCCAGGACGAGGTGACCGTCTCCGGGTTCGCCGTGCAGTGCCGCATCACCACCGAGGACCCGGCCAGGGACTTCCGCCCCGACACCGGGCGCATCTCCGCCTACCGCTCCCCCGGCGGCGCGGGCGTCCGGCTCGACACGGGCACCGCCTACGCGGGCGCGGAGGTCTCCCCGCACTTCGACTCGCTGCTGGTGAAGCTCACCACCCGCGGCCGGACCTTCGACGAGGCGGTGCGCCGCGCGGCCCGGGCCGTCGCGGAGTTCCGGATCCGGGGAGTGGCCAGCAACATCCCGTTCCTGCTCGCCCTGCTGGACGAGCCGGACTTCCGGGCCGGAGGCGTCACGACCGCCTACATCGCCGACCACCCCGAGCTGCTGACGGCCCGGTCCAGCGGCGACCGGGCGACAAGGCTCGTCCGGTACCTCGCCGACGTCACCGTCAACAAGCCTTACGGCGACGCGCCCACCGAGCTCGACCCCGCGGTCAAGCTTCCGCCGCTGCCGGGCGGGCCGATGCCGCGGGGATCGCGGGATCTCCTGCTCGCCCTCGGGCCGAAGGCCTTCGCCGAAGGGCTGCGCGGGCAGAGCGCGCTGGCCGTCACCGACACGACGTTCCGGGACGCCCACCAGTCGCTGCTGGCCACCCGGGTGCGGACCGCCGACCTGCTGCGGGCCGCCCCGCACGTCGCGCGGACCCTGCCGGAGCTGCTGTCGATCGAGGCGTGGGGCGGCGCCACCTACGACGTCGCGCTGCGGTTCCTCGGCGAGTCGCCGTGGGAGCGGCTGGCCTCCCTGCGCGAGGCCGCCCCGAACACCAACGTGCAGATGCTGCTGCGCGGCCGCAACACCGTCGGGTACACGCCCTACCCTGACGCGGTCGCCAAGGCGTTCGTCGCGGAGGCCGCGAAGACCGGCGTCGACATCTTCCGCGTCTTCGACGCGCTCAACGACGTCGAGCGGATGCGCCCGGCCATCGACGCGGTGCTCCACACGCACGCGATCGCCGAAGGCACCCTGTGCTACACCGGCGACCTCTCCTCGCCCTCCGAGCGCCTTTACACACTCGACTACTACCTGCGGCTCGCCGAGCAGCTCGTCGAGGCGGGGGCGCACGTCCTGTGCGTCAAGGACATGGCCGGGCTCCTGCGCGCGCCCGCCGCCCGCACCCTGGTCACCGCGCTGCGCGCGCGCTTCGACCTGCCCGTCCACCTGCACACCCACGACACCGCGGGCGGCCAGCTCGCGACGTACCTCGCCGCGATCGAGGCCGGCGTGGACGCGGTGGACGGGGCGTCGTCGCCGCTGTCGGGGACGACGAGCCAGCCGCCGCTCCAGGCGATCGTCGCGCACACCGACCACACCGAGCGCGCCACCGGCCTCGACCTCGACGCGGTCCTCGCGCTGGAGCCCTACTGGGAGGCCGTGCGGCGGCTGTACGCGCCGTTCGAGATGGGCCTCCCGGCGCCGACGGGGCGGGTCTACCGGCACGAGATCCCCGGCGGGCAGCTGTCCAACCTGCGCCAGCAGGCCGTCGCGCTCGGCCTCGGCGACAGGTTCGAGGAGATCGAGCGGCTGTACGAGGCGTCGGACCGGATCCTCGGACGGCTCGTGAAGGTGACTCCGTCAAGCAAGGTCGTAGGCGACCTGGCACTCCATCTGGTGGCCGCAGGCGCCGACCCCGCCCGGTTCGCGGCGGACCCCGCGGCCTTCGACCTGCCCGACAGCGTCGTGGGGTTCCTTTCCGGGGAGCTCGGCGACCCGCCCGGCGGCTGGCCCGAGCCGTTCCGCGGCGCGGCGCTGCGCGGCCGGACGTACACTCCGCCGAAGGCCGACCTCACCGAAGAGGAGGAGAAGGCGCTCAATGGAACGGACGTCCGCACAACGCTCGACAGGCTGCTCTTCCCGGGCCCGGCGAAGGCCTACGCCGAGTCCCGGGCCGCGTACGGGGACCTGTCCGTCCTCCCGACGGGCGCGTTCCTCTACGGGATCCGGCCGGGCCAGGAGGTGACCTTCGACCTCGAACCCGGCGTACGCGTCCTCACCTCCGTGGAGGCGGTCGGCGAACTCGACGAGGCGGGCTGCCGCCAGGTCATCTGCACCGTCAACGGCCAGATCCGCACACTGACCGTCCGGGACCGCTCGGTCGCCCCGGAGACCCCCCGCGCGGAGCGCGCCGACACGGCCGACCCCCGCCAGGTGGCGGCCCCCTTCTCCGGCTCCGTCACGGCGAAGGTCTCCCCCGGCGACCGGGTCGCGGCGGGCGACGCCGTAGCCCTCATCGAGGCCATGAAGATGGAGGCCGCCATCACCGCCACCGTGGACGGCACCGTCGCCCGCGTCGTCGTGCCCGGCCCGTCCCAGGTCGAGGCGGGCGACCTCCTCGTCGTCCTGGAGTGACCCGCGGCCGCGCGGCCCGGCACCCGCCCGGGCCGCGCGGCGCCAAAGGGCGGCGGGCACTGTCGGCGGGGCGGGAGGGGTTCTACCCTCGTGGGGTGGACATCCGGGTGCTGGGGCCGTTGGAGGTCGTCGGGGACGACGGAGGGCCGTGCCGGGTCGGGCCGCTGAAGGTGCGGGCGCTGCTGTGCCTGCTGGTGCTGGCGGAGGGGCGGCCGGTCGGGTCGGGGGCGCTGATCGACGGGCTGTGGGGGGAGGAGCCGCCGGCGGAGGCGCAGGCGTCGCTGCACTCGTACGTGTCGAATCTGCGGCGGTCACTGGAGCCGGGACGGACGGCCAGGGCGCAGAGCCGGCTGGTGTTCGGGCCGGTCGGGTACACGCTGGCCGTGGACCCCGGGCAGGTGGACGCGGCGCGGTTCCTGCGGCTGGTCGGGCGGGCCGAGCAGGCCGAACGGCCCGCGGAGGCCGAGCGGCTGGCGGACGAGGCGCTGGCGCTATGGCGCGGTGAGCCCTACCAGGACCTCGGGGACGGGCACCACGCCGCGGCCGTCCGGGTGCGGCTCACCGAGGCCTGGGAGCGGGCCCGCGAACTGCGGGTGGACGCGGTCGTACGGCAGGACCGCCACGATGAGGTGCTGGGCGAGCTGAAGGCGCTGACGTACGAGCACCCTCTCCGTGAGCGGCTGTGGGCCCTGCGCGCGCTGGCGCTGTACCGGAGCGGCCGCCAAGGCGAGGCGCTGGAGGCGCTGCGCACGGCGCGCCGCGTCCTCGCCGAGGAGCTCGGCGTCGACCCCGGCGACCGGCTGCGCGCGCTGGAGCGTGACATCCTCGGCCAGTCCCCCTCGCTGCTGCCCGCCCGTCCGCCCGCCCCGGAGCCGCGGCTCGCCGGGATCGCGGGCCGCCGGACGGAGCTCGCCGCGCTGGACGGGCTGCTGCGGTCCGCCGCCGCGGGGACCCCCGGATTCGCGCTGATCACCGGGGAGCCCGGCATCGGCAAGACCCGGCTCACCGAGGAGCTGGCGGGCCGGGCCCGCGCCCGCGGCTTCACGGTGGCGGTGGGGAGGTGCGCCGCGACGGAGGGGGCGCCCGCCTTCTGGCCTTGGGTGACGGTGCTGGAGCGGCTCGCCGACACGTCGCCTCCGCTGCCCGCCGACGTGCGCGCGAACCTGCCCGGCGTCGGCTCGGCGACCGGGACCGACCCCGAAGGGGCCAGGTTCCGCACCTACGAGGCCGCCGCGAAGGCGCTGGCCGCGGGCCCCGGGCCGGTGCTGGTGGTCCTGGACGACCTGCACTGGGCCGACCGGTCGTCGCTGAGGCTGCTGGAGTACCTGGCCCAGAACGTCCGGGACGGCAGGCTCGCCGTGGTGGGCACGGCACGCGACCATCCGGTGCCGGAGGGCGCGCTGGCCGAGGCGTGCGAGGCGCTGGCCCGCCGCGGCGCGGTCCGGTGCCACCTGCCCGGCCTGTCCGAGGACGACCTCGCCGAGCTCTCCCCGGCGGGCACCGACGTGCGCGCGCTCCGGCACCGGACGAACGGCAACCCGTTCTTCGTCACGGAGCTGCTGCGCTATCTCGAAGCCGGATCGTCGGGGGGCCGTGCTCTTCCGCTGGGCGTCCGGGACGTCGTCCTCGGCCGGGTGAGCCGGCTGCCCGCGCCGTCCGCCGAGCTGCTGCGCACGGCGGCCGTGGCGGGCCGGGAGTTCGACGCGGCGATCGTCGCGGAGGCCGCCGGACTCGGCCTGGACGCGGCGCTGGACGGGCTGGAGCCCGCCCTGGCCGCCGGTCTGGTCGCCGAAGGGCGGCCCGGCCGGTTCCTGTTCGTGCACGCGCTGGTGCAGGAGGCGCTGACCGAGGTCGTGCCGGTGCTGCGCAGGGCGCGGCTGCACGCCGCCGTGGCCTCCGCGATCGAGGCGCGCGGCGGCGGCGCGGTCTCGGACCGGCTGGCCGCCGCCGCCCACCACTGGTTCGAGGCGATCCCCGCGGGCCACGCCGCGCGCGCTTGGCGGGCGGCGTGGCGGGCCGCGGAGGAGGCCAAGCGGTTGCGCGCTTACGACGCGGCCGTCGACCTGCTGGAACGCGCGGTGCGCGTGGCCGACGACGACCCGGATCCGGACCCCGCTGAACGGATGGACCTGCTGTTCGCACTCGCCGAAGCGCGGTTCGGCGCGGGCGACTCCCTCGGCCAGGAGGCAGAGCTCGCACGGATCCGCCGCCTCGCCGCGCGGGCGGGAGACCGGCGGCGGTGGATCGACGCCGCGACGGGCTACGGCGGCCGCGTCCTCCAGCCCTGGAAGGTCTACGGCGACCATGACGCCGAGCTCATCGCGGATCTGCGCGCCCTGGCCGCCGACGACGCGCTGGCGCCGGTGGACCGGGCCCGGGTGCTGGCGTGCCTGGCGGTCCAGACGTACTACCAGCCGGGGTGCTCCCCCGCCGACCGGGACCGCTGGAGCGCCGAGGCGGTGCGGCTCGCCCGCGCCGCCAAGGACGCGACGCTCCTGGGCCGCGTGCTGTTCGCCCGCTTCTACGCGCTGCTCGACCCGGACTCGGCGCACCAGCGGCTGGAGGCGGGCGCGGAGATGGCCCGCGCCGGTCTGGAGTCCGGCGACGACGAGCTGCGCACGATCGGGCTCACCTGCCACGGCGGGTCGCTGCTGGAGCTGTGCCGGGTGCCGGAGGCCCTCGACGCGCTGGCCGAGGCGGAGCTCCTGGTCGGCAGTGCCCGGCTGCCGTACGTGCGCGTCATGCTGGGCTGGCTGCGGATCGGCGTGCTGCTCCACCACGACGACCTCGCGGCCGCCGAGGCGCTGCTCGCGGCCACCGAAGCCGAGCACCGGGCCACCTCGATGTGGGGCGCGGAGTCGAGCGCGGCGGGCGCGGCCTACCAGGTCGGGCTCGCGCGCCTGCGCCGCGGCGACGCGCCGCGGGCGCCGCAGGTCGTGGAGCACGAGCAGCTCGACCGGTTCAACCTCGAAGGGCACG
The DNA here is from genome assembly GCF_003751225.1 of Actinocorallia herbida. NCBI lineage: Bacteria > Bacillati > Actinomycetota > Actinomycetes > Streptosporangiales > Thermomonosporaceae > Actinocorallia > Actinocorallia herbida. The sequence continues at coordinate 3,182,622 of NZ_RJKE01000001.1, read as the reverse complement.
CCCACCACCTCGTCGTCTCGGGCCGCCTGGAGGAGGCGCGGGCGGCGCTGGGCCCGTGGGAGCGGCAGCCGCCGCTCCCCCGCACGTTCGTGTACCTGTTCTGGCTCGTCATGCGCTGCGAGGTCTGGTCGGCGCTGGGCGACCGGACGGCCTGCGCCGCCCTCTATGCGGAGGCGACCCCGTACGCCGACCGCATGGGGATGTCCGGGCTGAGCCTGCTGATGTGGCCGGTCAGCCGGTCGCTGGCGCAGCTCGCCGGGGCGCTGGGCGACGCCGAGGCGGCGCGGCGGCACACCGCGCATGCCGAGCGGGTGGAGCGCGAGCTGCGTCAGCCCCACAGGTAGGCGGCCCGGCGGCGGTAGCGGCGCGCGGCGAGGGGGTGGAGCAGCAGCATCGGCTTGGGCGACGTCCGGCGCAGGTGCTCTTCGACGTCGGGGGGCAGCTCGGAGGTGAGCCAGCCGAGCAAGGTGATCATCTTGCCCGGGCCGAACCTCCTGGAGATCGCCTTGTGCATCGCCGCGTCCTCCGCCGGCGCGATGTGGGCCATCATCAGCGGGATGCCCTCGGTCTCCTCGTGCGCCAGATGCGCGCCGAGGGCGTCGGCCAGCCCGCGCAGCGCCGTCATGAGCCGTTCCCCGGCCTCCCCGGCCGGGCTGCCCTCGAACTCCCGGAACGCGTCGGTGCTCTCGAGGATCCAGCGGTCGCAGGCCGCGTGCTCGGCCTCCAGCGCGTCGATCGTGCCGCGGGCCTCGGGCGCCCGGTCGCGCAGCAGCGGCCAGATCGCCTCGTCCTCCGCGGTGTGGTGGTGGCGCAGCACGAACAGCACCCAGCCGAGGTGCTCGCGCAGCGCCGCGACGCGGCGGCGGTCGTCCGGCCGGACCCGGCCTACGGCGGTGATCAGCCGGCCGAGGTCGCGGCGGAAGCCGTAGTGGGCGAGGTACATGTTGCCCATGTCGAGCGGTCCCGGCGCGGCGGCGGCCTGGCCTGGCAGCGTGATCTGCGGGAGGTGCGGGGGCGCGGCGGCCTGCATGGCGGTGCTCCTTCTCGGTACTGCGGGTTCTCGGTGCGGTGCGGACGGCGCCATCGTGGGGGCCCGCTCTTGGGCGGTTCTGGCAAACGGACCCCAAGAAGGGCGCAAGTCGTGGTCCTTAGCGTTCCCGGCATGACACTCACGCTTCCCGCCGCCGTGTTCCAGGACGCCGCGGCCTGCGCCTACACCTCGCTCACCCGGGACGGGCGGCCCGTCAGCTGGCCCGTCACGCCCTATCCGGGACCGGACGGCACGATCGACGTCAGCACCGGTCTCGCCTATCCCGACAAGGCGGAGCGGGCCCGGCGCGACCCGCGCGTCGCGCTGCTGTTCGAGGGGGATCCGGTGGTGCTGGTGCAGGGCCGCGCGGCGGTCCGCGACGCCGACCTCCAGGCGAACACCGACCGGTACGTCCGCGAGTCCGCCGCCAAGTTCCCCGACGCGCTCGCGGGGGCGCCCTGGTTCGTGCTCAAGCGGTGCGCCTGGTACTTCGCGCGGATCTATGTGGAGGTCGAGCCCGAGCGGATCACCTGGTGGCCGGGCGGCGACCTGAGCCGCGCGCCTGAGGTCTGGACCGGCCCGCCCGGCACCGCTGCCCCCGTATCGGACCCGGCCCCCTCCGGCGGGCGGCTGCCCGGCCGCTCGGCGCCTCCCGCCGACTGGCGCCCCTACGCCGACCGCGCCCTCGGCCTGGGCCGTCCGCTGGTGTCCCTGACCGGTGACGGCCTCCCGGTGACGGTGCCCGCGCGCGCGTTCACCCGCACCGCGACCGGCTACGACCTCACCCTGCCCGCCGGGATCGCCGCCGCGTCCGGTCCGGTCTGCCTGACGTTCGACAGGCACGATCCGGATCTCAAGTGGCAGGAGAACGTGGTGCTGCTCGGCAGGGCCGCCGCCCGAGGCGGCGACCTCCTCTCCGTCACCGTCGAGCGGGCGCTGCCCGACTGGAGCCTGCCCGAGCATCCGCTCAAGCGCATGGTCTCCCTGCTGACGCACGGCAGGCAGCTGCGGCACCGGATCCGGGCCGAGGCGGCCCGCCGCGGCCAGCCGGTCCCGGAGGTCCGCCGCCTCTGACGCCCTCTCCTCAGGAAGGGGCGCCCGCGAGGGCGGTCAGCGCGGCGCGGAGACCGGCGGGGTCCTTACCCGCCCAGCCGAGGTAGCCGTCGGGGCGGACGAGGACGAGGGGGGCGTCGGGGGTGAGCGCATGGGCCGTGCGGACGCGGTCGGCCCAGCCGGTGACGTCGGCGGCGCCGAGGACGACGAAGCGGCCGCCGCGCAGCGCCTCGTACAGGCGGGTCCCGTCGGTGAGGGGGACGTCGGCGGCGCGGGTGCCGACCAACTCGTGCGCGCCGGCCGGCCGGGGGTAGGCGAAGCCGACGCCGCTGATCTGCCCGATGAGCCCGGCCAGGACGGGCGGGACGGCCAGGGCCGCGCGCGCCACGAGCCCGCGGACGGCCCTGCCGACCGGCGACTCGATCATCGCGCCGCGGATGATCGCGCCGCTGCTGCGCAGAACGGCCCGGCCGACGGGGTGGCGCTCGGCCTGGTAGGTGTCCAGGAGCCCATCGGGCGCGCCGCGGAGCACGGCGGCGAGCTTCCAGCCGAGGTTCGCGGCGTCCTGGAGGCCGGTGTTCATGCCCTGGCCGCCCGCGGGCGAGTGGACGTGGGCTGCGTCGCCGGCCAGGAAGACGCGCCCGACGCGGTAGTCGGGCACCTGCCGCTCGTCGCTGTGGAAGCGGGCCAGCCAGCGCGCGTCGTGCATTCCGAAGTCGGTGCCCAGCGCGCGGCGGGCGACATCGCGGACCTCCTCGAGGCTCAGCGGGGCGTCGTCGGGGACGGAACTGCGGCGATCCCAGGCGAAGATCCGGTAGTAGCCGTCGCCGAACGGGGCCATGAACGCGAAGGAGTCGCCGACGCCGTTGACGGTCAGGGTCTCGGTGGGCTCCTCGGTGACCTTCACGTCCGCCAGCATGATCGACTTCAGCACGGACCTGCCCGGGAACGGCTGGCCGAGAAGCCGCCGGACGGCGCTGTGGAAGCCGTCGGCCCCGACCGCGTAGTCCGCCCGGTACGTCCCACCGGGGGTCGTGACCGTGACGCCGGCGCCGTCCTGCTCCAGACCGGTGACCTCGGCATTCCGCACGATCTCGGCGCCCGCCTTCAGCGCCCGCTCCAGGAGCAGTTCCTCGACGTGGAACTGCGGGGTGACGAGCAGGTAGGGGAAGCGGCTGGGCAGCCCGCCCAGGTCGACCTCCAGGCGCCCGAACAGCCGCAGCCGCCGCAGCGCCGCGCCGGTCGCCACGAGCCGGTCGGCGAGTCCGCGCGCGTCGAGCTGCTCCAGCGTCCGGGCGTGGACGCCGAACGCGCGGGAGAGGTTGGAGATGTGCCCGTCCCTGCGCTCCAGCAGCGTGACGGCCGCCCCGGCCTCGGCCAGGTCCCCCGCGAGCAGCAGTCCGGTGGGTCCGGCCCCCACCACGATCACCTCGGCCATGACTCCTCCTTTGGGTCAACGCCTGTTGGTCAACGACCGTTGGCATTATTCGAACACCGCGAAGGAGCGGTGTCAACGCTTGTTGGCCTACCATCGACGGCATGGAGAAGGCGGGCAAGGCACGGCGCTCGGACGCCACCAAGGAAGCGATACTCAACGCGGCGCGCGAGCGCTTCGCCGAGGACGGGTACGAGCGGGCCACGATCCGCGCGATCGCGGCGGACGCGGCCATCGACCCTTCCATGGTCATGCGGTACTTCGGCAGCAAGGACAAGCTCTTCGCCGCCGCCGCCGAGTTCGACCTCCGTCTCCCCGACGCCGCGCACGTCCCGCCGGACGAGCTGGGCCGCACCGTCGCGGCGCACATCATGGACCGCTGGGAGCACGACGAGGCGCTCAAGGCGCTGCTGCGCGCGGCCGTCACCAACCCGGCGGCGGCCGACCGGATGCGCGAGATCTTCACCGTCCAGCTCGCCCCCGCGGTCTTCGCGGTCGCCCCCGACGCGCCCGCCACCCGGGCCGGCCTGATCGCCACCCAGGTCCTCGGCCTGGCGTTCACCCGCTACCTGCTGCGGCTGCCCCCGGTCGTCGCCATGAGCCGGGAGACGGTCATCGCCTGGCTCGGCCCCACCCTCCAGCGCTACCTCACCGGCGGCCTCGACCGCGCCGACGGGACGGCCGACCTCAGGGAGTGAACGCAGGGAAGGGCGGCGGCGGCGCCGCACGATGCCGGGCGGCGGCCTCCGGTTCGTCCAGGCGGTCGGCGAGGTCGGCGAGGATCCGGTGGAAGGAGCCGCGGCAGGCCAGGGCGCTGCCCGCGACGACCAGGCGGCCCGCGAAGGGGAGCAGGGCGCGGTAGGCCGCGGCGGGGTCGGGGACGCCGAGGGCGGCGGCCGTGGCGGCGAGTTCGGCGAGCTGGAAGTCGGAGTGCCAGTCGTGGGCGTCGGGGAGGCGGTCCAGACCCCAGCGGCGCAGCAGGGTGCGGGCGTGGGTGTGCTCGCCGAGGTCGGTGAGCAGCCGGACCGCCGTCGGGCGCAGCACCGCGTGCTCGTCCCGCACGGCGGCTTCGGCGAGTTCGTCGGCGAGGGAGGCGAGGTCGGCTTCGCGGCCGCGGGCGTAGGCGAGCGCGACCCGCTGCATCCGGTGCGCGAACAGCGCGCCCCACATGCTGGTCCTGCGGTGGGTGCGGAACGCCTGGGCGCCGATCTCCTCTGCGGTCTCCCAGTCGCCCTGGAGCGCGGCGAAGCAGGCCCGCTGGTAATCGGTCTGGACCTCGATCTCGGTGACCCCGAGCGTCGGGGCGAGGGCCGCGCAGACCTCCAGGTCCGCCCGGAACTCCGCGGCCCTGCCGTGCCGCAGGTGCAGGGTCAGCCGGTGCATCCGCGCGACGACCTCGGTGGCGCGCGGCAGGCCCTTCCCGGCCAGGGCCAGGGACTCGTCGAGCGAGGCGAGACGGCGGTCGTCGGCTTCCGGGGTCCAGGCGGCCATGACGTGGTTGTTGAGCACCCTGCCGAGCAGTTCCGGATCACCGAGCCCGCGCGCCAGCCCCACGGCCTCGGCGGCGAGTGCCTCGGCCCGCCCGTCGACGCGCTCGGGCCCGTAGTACAGCTCGACGGCGAGGGTGCCGAGCAGTTCGGCGCGGCGGCGCGGCCCGTGCTCGTCGGTCAGGAGATCACGCAGCCGGTCGGCCATGGCGTGATCGACGACGCCGAAGGGACGCCAGTTCCACAGCGTCACCCAACCGAGGACGCCCGCGGCCCGCGCGGCGCGCTCCCGGTCGCCGCCGGCCTCGGCCAGCGCCTCGTCCAAGGTGGCGAAGGCGATCTGGAGGTCGCCGGACAGCCGCTGCTCCTCGGTGAGCGCGATGAGGGCGGCGAAGCGCCGGTCGTCGCCCGGCGGCAGCGCGGCGAGCGCGCGTTCGCGGTGCCGGGCCGCCTGGTCGGGGGCGAGGCGGCGGCGGGCCAGGTCTGCGGCCTCCGTGCAAGCCAGGTAGGCGGCCTCCGACGCGCCGCCCCGCGCCGCGTGGAACCGGTGCCTGGCCAGCTCCTCGGCGTGCTGCGGGACACCGCCGTAGACCGCGGCGACGGCGTCGGCGAGCAGCCCGTGCAGTTCGGCCCTGTGCACGGGGCTGAGCGCCGACGCGAGCGCGTCGCGGGCGATGTCGTGCGCGAACCGCCAGCTCCAGTCGTCCGGATCGTGCTGGAGGAGTCCGGCCCGTAGCGCGGGCTCCAGCGCCTCGGTGACCTCTCCGGAGACGGCGTGGCCGAGGACGCGCGGGTCCAGGTCGGCCCCGGCGAGGGCGGCGAGCCGCAGGACCCGCCGGGTCGCCACGGGCAGGCGCTGGAACCTGTGCTCGACGACGTCCCGGACCGTCGAGGGCACGGGCCCGTCCTCGGCCGCGGCGTCCCGTCCGGACAGCAACCGCACCATCTCGGTCAGGAAGAAGGGGTTGCCTCCGGTCCTCTCCCGCAGGACGTCGGCGTGCTCGCGGTCCTCGCCCAGGAACTCCTCGACCTCGGCGAGGGAGAACGGCCGGAGCGACATCCGCCGGACGGCCCGCTCCCGGCCGAGCGCGGTGCGGGCGGCGTCCAGCGCGGACGGGTCGGCGGCGTCCCCTTCGCGGCTCGTCGCGACGACCGAGCACGCCGCGGTGCCGAGCCGCGCGGCGAGCAGCCGCAGCACCTGGAGCGAGCCGGCGTCGGCCCACTGGAGGTCTTCGAGCACCAGCAGCAGCGGCCGCTCCCGGACTGCCGCGAGCAGAGCTCGGACCACGCCTTCCAGCAGCCGGAACCGCGCCACCGCGGGGTCCGCCGTGCCGTCCCCGTCGGCCGTGAGGGCGGGACGCGCGGGCAGGCCCAGGTCGGCGAGGACCTGCTCCCAGAGCCAGAGCGCGGGCGCGCCGAGGTCCTCGACGGTCCGTGCCCACACGACCCGGACACCGCGCGCGCGGGCCGCGCCGGCTTCGGCGACCGAGGTCTTCCCGATGCCCGCCTCGCCCTCCAGCAGCACCATCCGCCCGCTTCCGCGCGCGGCCCCGGCGACGGCGTCGGCGATCGCGGCGAGTTCGCGCTCCCGTCCGACGAGCCGCGACTCCGGTTCCGGCATCGCGGGCGCGGGCACGGCGTCCAGGGCGGGGTCGCGGCGCAGGACCGCGAACTGGAGGTCGCGCAGCGCGGGTCCCGGTTCGAGGCCGAGTTCGGCGTCGAGGAGGTCGCGGCACTCCTGGTATGCGGTGAGCGCGTCGGCCTGGCGGCCGTCCCGGTAGCGGGCGCGCATCAGCAGCTCCCACGACCGCTCGCGCAGCGGCCGCTCCCGGACCAGCGTCTCGGCCTCGGCGGCGGCCTCGGCGGTGCGGTCGAGCCGCAGCAGCGCCTCGGTGCGCAGCTCCACCGCGCGCAGCCGCTGTTCCTCCAGCTCCGCGACGCGCACGGCGAGCTCGGGGTCGGCCTCGATTCCGGCGAACGGTCCACCCCGCCACAGGCCGAGCGCCTCGCCCAGCCGGCGCAGCGCCCCCGCGGCGTCACCGTCCGCCAGCTTCGCCTCGCCCTCCCCGAGGAGGTCGGCGAACCGCAGGGCGTCGAGCTCGGCCGGTTCGGCGGTGAGGACGTAGCCGGGGGCGCGTGTGACGATCCGGCTGGGCCCCGCGCGGCCGGGGTCGAGCGCGCGGCGCAGGTGGGAGACGTGCGCGAGGACGGCGCCGTGCGCGGACGGGGGCGGGCTGCCGTGCCACAGCGCCTCGGCGATCCGGTCCATCGACACGACCCTGCCGGGCTCGGACAGCAGCAGCGCCAGCAGGGTCCGGCGGCCGCCACCGAGCTTGACGGGCGTGCCTGCGGCGTCGGCGACCTCGAGCGGACCGAGCACCCGGAACGGAACGGGGGTCATGCCCCCATGATCCACCGTCCCGCTTGCGGCTTTCGCACCTTCGGACCGCAAGTGGGATGCCATCGAACAGCAAGTGGCTCCTGCGAGAAATGTGACAGACGCCCACCGGGGGCGTCGAAGGAGGAGCAGCATGCACACGTTCTCGGGGGCCGCCGCGCCCGACCTGCGGGCGCTGATGGCGGGGGCCGTCCTGGCGCCCGGCGAGGAGGGGTACGCGGAAGCGGTCGCCCCCTTCAACCTCGCGGTACCGCGCCGGCCCGCGCTCGTCGCCGTCGCGCAGGACGCGGCGGACGTCGCGGCCGCCGTCCGGTTCGCGCGGCGGCACCGGCTCCCGGTCGCCGTCCAGGCCACCGGGCACGGCGCCGTCGGGCCGGACGAAGGGGCCCTGCTGGTCAACACCGCGGCGCTCGACCACATCGCGATCGACCCGGTCGCGCGGACCGCGCGGATCGGCGCGGGCGTCCGGTTCGGCGCGCTGCTGGAGGCCGCGGCGCCGCACGGGCTCGCCCCGCTGACGGGTTCCGCGCCCGCCGTCGGCGTCGTCGGCTACACCCTCGGCGGCGGGCTGAGCCCCGTCGGCCGGGCGCTCGGGTACGCCGCCGACCACGTGCGGGCCTTGGAGGTCGTCACCGCCGACGGACGGATCCGGCAGGTCGACGCCGCGCACGAGCCCGACCTCTTCTGGGCGCTGCGCGGCGGCAAGGGCGGCTTCGGGATCGTCACGTCGATGACGGTCGGGCTGTTCTCGGTGCGGAGCCTGTTCGCGGGCGCCGTGTACTACGCGGGCGAGGACGCGCCCGAGGTCCTGCGCGCCTGGCGGAACTGGTCGGCCGAGCTGCCGGAGCGGTCGACGACCTCGGTCGCGCTGCTGCGCCTGCCGCCGCTGCCCGAGCTGCCCGAGCCGCTGCGCGGCAGGTTCGTCGTCGCGGTCAGGTACGCGCACGTCGGCGCGCCCGAAGAGGGCGCGGCGCTGCTCGTCCGGCTGCACGGCGCGCTCGGCGAGGTCCGGCCGGTCCTCGACGGGACGGGCGAGATCCCCTTCGCCGCCATCGGTTCCGTCCACGCCGATCCGACCGACCCGATGCCCGTGTGGGAGCGCGGCCTGCTCTTCGACGACCTGCCCGAGACCGCGCTCGGCGCGCTGGTGAAGACCGCGGGCGCCGACGCCGACGAGCCGCCGTTCATGGTGGAGATCCGGCAGCTCGGCGGGGCCCTGTCCCGTCAGCCGGAGGGCGGCAACGCGGTCGGAGGCCGCGACGCGGTCTACTCCCTCCTCGTCGTCGGCGCGCCGCCGCCCGAGGAGCTGACCTCCCTCGTCGCGCCCGCCGGGGCCCGCGTCATCGACGCCCTCCGGCCCTGCTCGCGCGACGCGGCCCTGCCCAACTTCCTGGGCTCCGCTCCCTCGCCCGCCGACATCGCGGCGGCCTGGCCCCCCGCCGTCCGCGACCGCCTCCGCGCGGTCAAGGCCGCGTACGACCCCTCCGGGCTGTTCCGTTTCGGCTGCGGGCACTGACGGACCCGCTTCACCGGCCTCCGCCGTCCGCGCTCACGCACGGCGGAGGCCGGCCGCCGCGCCCGCCGGTCCCGTCGGCAACCGGCCTGCCTGTCCGGACACGGACAGGCAGGCCGTCAGGGAAACCGGATGGACGGGCGTCGGGGTCGAAGTGGGTGCCTCCCGATCCCGACCAAAGGAGTTGCGCGTGGTGGCCTCCCCCTCCTCCGGTCCCATTCCTCGGCAAGATGCCCTGTCCGTCGACGAGGGCCTCGCGCGGGTGCACTGGCACCTGCTGCGCGGGGACCAGATGCGCGCCGGGGTGGCCGCCCGCGGCGGTACGGTCCTGAGCACCGACGCCCTGGTCGTCGCCGGGGTCGCGGTGGTGCTCTCGCTCAGCGGGGGGAAGCCCGACATCGTCCTCGTGCTGCTCGCGCTCACGGTGCTGGGCTGCGTCGCGATCTCGGCCTCGAACGCCGTCCTGGCCCTGGTGACCGTGCGCTCCTGGGAGCGGCACTTCGGCGAACCGGACACGCCCACCGCGCCCCTTTACTGTTTCGCCGAATACGGGAGGGCGGGCGAGTCCTTCGAGGATTTCCGGCGCATGGCGACGGAAGCGCCCTCCGCGGACGTGCTCGATCAGGCGGTCGCCGAGCTGTGGAGATGCGGCCGCCTGCACGGATACCGCTACCGGAGGCTGCGGGTGGCGATGCTCTGGCTGCTCGCGGCCCTCGTGTTCCTCCTCGTGGCCGCGGCCTGCGCGGGCCTGAGCTGAGCGATCCGGTCCCGGCCGTGCCGGTGGTCAAGATCACCATGGCGGTGGCGCGGGGGGTCGGGTAGCCATGGGAGGGGGCGGGACCAGTCCCCATGTGCTTCGGTGAGGAGGCTGCCGGTGATCCCCCATTCCGCGACGCTGGAGATCAACGAGAGGGTGCGGGCGCTGCGGCGGGACGGGCGCGACGTGCTCCATCTGGGGTTCGGGGAGGCCGGGCTGCCCGCGCACCCGCGGCTCGTGGAGCTGCTGCGCGAGAACGCCGCGGACAACAGGTACGCGCCGGTCGCGGGCGACGAGGGCGCGCGGCGGGCCGCGGCCGGGTACTGGACTCGGCGCGGGCTGGCGACCGATCCGGACCAGATCCTCTTCGCCCCCGGCAGCAAGCCGCTGCTCTTCGCGGCGCTCGCGGCCCTCGACGGCGACGTCGTGCTGCCCGTGCCGTCGTGGGTGACGTACGCGGCGCAGGCCGCACTGCTCGGCAGGCGCGTCATCGGGGTGCCGGTCCCGGCCGGGTGCGGCGGCGTGCCGGATCCGGACCTGCTGGCCGGTGCGCTGGACCGGGCGCGGGCCGAGGGCGCGGACCCGCGGATCCTCGTCGTGACGCTGCCGGACAATCCGACGGGCACGCTCGCCCCGCCGTCCGTCGTCGAGGCGGTCTGCGCGATCGCCGACCGGCAGGGGCTCGTCGTCGTCTCCGACGAGATCTACCGGGACCTCGTGCACGACGGGAGCGGCGTCCTCAGCCCGGCGAGCCTCCTGCCCGACCGCACGATCGTGACCGCGGGGCTCTCCAAGAACCTCGCGCTGGGCGGCTGGCGCGTCGGCTTCCTGCGCACGCCCGACTCGCCCGAGGGCCACCGCCGGCGGGACGCGCTGCGCGGCATCGCCTCGGAGGTCTGGTCCAACGTGGCGGCCCCGATGCAGGCCGCCGCCGAGTACGCGCTGGACGAGCCGGAGCCGATCCTCCGGCGCGTCGCGGAGAGCCGGCGGCTGCACGGGCGGGTCGCGCGGGCCGTCGCAAGCGTCTTCGAGGCGTCCGGGGCGCTGGTCCGGCCGCCGAGCGCGGGCTTCTACCTCTACCCGGACTTCGCGCCGCTGCGCCCCGCCGTCACCGCGCTCGGCCTCGCGACCGCCGCCGACCTCGGCCGCCACCTCCTGGACCGGCACGGCCTCGCTCTGCTCCCGGGCGACGTCTTCGGCGACGACCCCGCCGCGCTGCGCTTCCGGGTCGCGACGAGCCTCCTGTACGGCGACACCGAGCAGCGCCTGGCCGCGCTGGCCTCCCCGGAGCCCGAGGCGCTCCCCTGGATCGCCGCGTCCCTCCGGCGCCTCGATGGCGTCCTCGCCACCGTGCGTGAGCCCTGACGTCAGGCCGGAGCGCGGATCGCGCGCGCGAGCGGCCGCGCCTGGGCGAGCAGCCGGTCGACCGGGTAGGTGTCCGGCTCGGTGAGGTGGAGGCGGACCAGCTCGTCGGCGACCGCGTGCAGGACGCGGCCGGCGAGGGCCGGGTCGGGGTGCTGCGCGGTGAGGGGCTGGAGGCTCGCCCGGGTGACGGCGCGGGCCTGGGCCAGCCGTTCGTGGAGCGCGGGCGGGCCGCCCTCGGCGGGCAGCAGGAACAGACGCCAGGTGTCCGGGGCAGCGGCGACGGCTTCGAGGATGCCCGCGAGCGCCCAGGTGAAGGGGTCCTCGCCCTCCGGGACGGGCCTGGCCGCGGCCTTGCGGAACCCGGCGAAGGCGAGGTCCACCTCGCGGTCGATGAGCGCGACGAGCAGGCCGGGCAGGCTCGTGAACTGCTGGTAGATGACGGTCCGGGTGACCCCGCACGCCTCGGCGACCCGCTCGATCCCGACCGCGTGGTACCCCTCGCCGACGACGAGCGCACGGGTCACGTCGAGGATCTGGGCACGCCGCTCCGGGCCGCTCAGCCGCTTCCTCGCGCCCACGATCTCCCCCTTGTCCGAATAAGTTACATTCTGTAAGTTAGCGCCCGGCGCATCGGCCGTCCAGCCCCGGTGCCGGGGAGAAGGCGCAGGTGAACGATGGGAACCCCCTACCGCGTGGCCATCTGGGGTCCCGGCGAGGTCGGCGGCGCGATCGCGCGCGCCTGCCACCGCCGCCCCGACACCGCGCTCGTGGGCGCCAAGGTGTTCCGGGAGCGCAAGCACGGCGCGGACCTCGGTGAACTCGTGGGCATCGGCCCGATCGGGGTCGCCGCGACGACCTCGCGCGCGGAGATCCTGGCGCTCGACTGCGACGTCGTCATCGTGACGCCCCGGCCCGGGGTGCTCGGCAACGAACTCGACACCGACGTCATCGCGCTGCTCGAATCAGGCAAGAACGTCATCTCCACCGCCTCGTACCACAACCCGGCCATGCCGAACTGGCTGTCGGCGACCCGGCCGCCGCCGTCACGGCTGCTGAAGGCGTGCCACACGGGCGGGGTCACCCTGCACGGCACGGGGGTGCATCCGACGTTCATGGTCGAGCGGGTCGCGATGACGCTGGCTCGGGCCCTGTCGGAGGTGACCCATGTCCGGTGCGTCGAAGCCGTCGACTTCGCTGCGGCGTCCGGCTCGATGTGGGGAGGGCTGCGCCGCCTCGGGTTCGGCCTCGACCCCGCCGAGGTGAAGGCGGGCGCGCCCCTCGCGCTGTTCGGCGACCTCTACTACGGCGACCTGACGGGCAACGTGGCCCATCACCTGTACGGGGTCGGCATGGACGAGGTGAAGGTGGTGCACGACCTACGGGGCCTGCCCGCCGAGGAGCGCTACACGACGCGTTCGGGCTTCACCGTCGAGCCGGGCCAGACCGCCGCGCTGCACCTCACCCACCGCGGCTTCATCGGCGACCACCACTTCTTCACCAACGAGGAGTGCTGGTACCTCGGCCCGGAGAACGCCTACCTCGGCGACGACCTCCCGTTCGCCGACCACGGGACGCCCGGCCCGATCAACTACACGATCGAGATCACCGGCGAGCCTTCGGTCGTCCGCACCCGGGTCGCCTTCGAGCAGAACCGGGCGGGCGCCAACCCCGACCGGACCAATCCGATCACCGGCGCGTCCGTCCAGGCCGTCCTGGACGCGCTCCCCGCCGTCTGCGCGGCCGCGCCGGGCATCCTCACCGACGACCCGCGCCCGCGCTACGTCCACGACGCCCGCGTCACCCTCGAAGGGGCCGCCTCATGAACGGGCGGCAAGAGGTCGAGGCCTGGACGGAGGTCGTGGAGGCGCTGCGTACGGCGGGCGAGAAGATCGCCGCCTCTACCGAGGGCCTCGGCGAGGAGGAAAGGGCCGACGGGTTCCGGGCGCTGCTGCGCGGGCTGCACCACCAGCTCGCGCGGTTCGAGGTGGACCGGGAGCGGCCCGAGCTCGTCGAGTTCAACGGGTGGCGGCAGAAGTTCTTCATGGACAACCCGGACACCCGGTACTGGGTCGCGGACGTCCGGGACGACCGGTGCTACCGGATCACCGGGCATCCGGGCGGGTCGGTGTACCAGTCGGTGACGGCGTACGCGTCGGCGTCCGGCGGGGTCGGCACGACGGCCCGGATCGACTCCGACGCGATCGCGCTCGATGCCGACGGGGGGTTCACGCTCCTCGTCGGCGGGCCGGAGCCCGGCGACGGAACGGCCTGGCTGCCCCTCCCCGAGGGGGCCAAGCAGCTGTGGGTGCGCCACTTCCACGACGACGTGGCCGCCGACGCGCACGGATGGGCCGCGATCGAGCCCGTCGCCGCCCCGGCCGCGCCACCGCCCCCGATCGACCCCGCGCGCTTTTCGCACGGGTTGAGCCGACTCGCCAAGACCGTCGGGTTCATGCCCGGGGTGTTCGGCGCGGTGCAGGGCCAGGTGCCGGCCAACGCGGTGCACCACTGGGCGGAGATGGCGAACGGGGCGGCCTACACCGAGCCCGGCATCCACTACCTGCGCGGCGCCTGGAAGCTGGAGCCCGGACAGGCCCTCGTCGTCGAAGGCGCGACGGTGCCCTGCCGGCACTGGAGCGTGCTGCTCTACAGCAGGTTCCTCAACTCGCTCGACCACCGGCACCGGCAGGTGTCGCGGACCGGCGGCACCGCCACGGCGCCCGAGGGAACGTACCGGTTCGTCCTGGCCGCCGAGGACCCGGGCGTGCCCGACTGGCTCGACACCGAGGGCCGCGAGTCCGGCCTGTTCGTGCTGCGCTTCCTCCAGGCCGAGCGCGAACCCGTCCTTCCGACGGTGCGGGTGTGCCCGGTCGGCGCGCTGGAGCCCCGATGACGTGGCGGCCGAGCCCGCGAAGCCCGCAGGTGCAGGGCATCTACGCGGCGGCCGAGGCCGACCGGGCCGCGCGACCGGAGAAGTACACGCTCGATCCCGACAACGCGGTCGTCCGGGCTCTGCGCGGCTCGGATCCGGATGAACTCGGCGATCCGGCTCTCTGGCGCGAAGGGCTCGAGAATTACCTAACGTCCGCCAGGAACGACGGACGCCTCAACGCGCTCGGCGTGCAGATGGTCGGCGCCACCGCCGTCGGCCAGCTCAGGGCGCGGCGCGCGATGGCCCGGCTGCCGCGCGCGGACGAGCCGTTGCCCACCCCGCCGATCGTCATCGTCGGCGGCTGGCGGACCGGGACGACGTTCCTGTTCCGGCTGCTGGCCGCCGACCCGAGGCTGCGCGCGCCGCTGTCGGCCGAACTGGGCGCCCCATGGCGCTTCGCGGGCGCCGACGACGCGCGCCGCGAGCGGCTCATCGAGGAGAGCGCCGCGGCTTCCGCGTTCCTCGACACGCTCAACCCGGACCTGGCGACCGTGCACGACTTCGGGGCCCGGCTGCCCGAGGAGTGCGTCGTCGGCATGGGCAGATCGTTCCGCAACTGGGGCTTCAGCTCGACCGTGCGCCTCGACTCCTACAGCACCTGGCTCGCCGACCAGGACCTCTCCGGCACCTACGCGGCCCACCGCCACGCCCTCGCCACCCTGGACCGGGGCGACGGCCGCCGCTGGCTGCTGAAGGCCCCCGCGCACACCCCCGAACTGGCCCGTCTCGCCGAGGCCTTCCCCGGCGCGTGCGTGGTCTTCCTCCACCGCGACATCGTCGAGACCGTCACCTCCGGCGCCAGCCTCTTCTCCGTCTTCCGCGCCACCTACAGCGACGAGGTCGACCCCGCCGACGTCGCCCGCTTCCAGACCGACCAGACCGAGCTCTGGCTCCGCCGCGCCCACGCCTTCCGCGCCTCCCCCGCAGCCTCCTCGATCACCCTCCTCGACCTCGCCTACCGCGACCTCGTCTCGGCCACCGAACCCGTCCTCCGCCGCATCTACGACGCCGCCTCCCTCCCCCCGCCCGACGACCTCCGCGCCATGATCACCGCCTACCACGCCGCCCACCCCCGCACCGCCAAGGGCACCCACCGCTACGCCCCCGCCGACTTCTCCCTCACCGAAGAGACCCTCCGCCCCCGCTTCGCCCCCCTCCTCCCCGCCCCGCCGACCTGACGGGCCCGGACGTTGGGACCGTGCCTGTTCCCGGACAACGGCGAGGTCGACGGACCCGACGCGTGCTTCTCCTACAGCGGTCTCGACCGGCTCCGCACGGCGTTCGCCGAGGCCGAGGGATTCGACCTCGGCGAGATGAGGGGATCCGGGGGGCGACACACCGTGGAACGCCGGTCGAACCGCTCTTCCCGTGAGGGCCGCCCGCGCGGGTCGGGGCGCGGGCGGCCGCGGCGGACCCGCGGGGCCGGAGGCGCGGTCAGCGGCCCCCGTGGGTGAGGGCGTCTATGCAGACGACTACGGCGAGGATGACGGGGAAGTCCTCGCCTTCGGCGATGGCGACGGTGTAGGTGTCGCGGGCCCGGATCCAGCGCTTGGCGATCTGGGCGACGCCGGTGCCGTCACGGGTGAGGCTGTAGTCGTGGTCGAGGATGTTGCCCTGGACGCGCAGTTCGCCGGCCTCGCCGAGGTCGACGCGGAAGCGGTCGCGGATGCCGACGAGGGCCTTGTGGAGGGTCGCGACGGTCTCGCCCGCCCGCTCGATCACGAACGTCTGGCGCAGCCGCAGCGCCTTCTCGTGGATCTTGAGCAGTTCGGCGCCGTGCACGTCCTCCAGCAGGAACGTCCGGCGCAGCCGCAGCATCTTGCCGTTGACCCGGTAGACCCGCTCGCCGACGCCGTTCTCGATCCAGAAGTCGTCGCCGAAGGAGAGCATCCGCTGCTGCATCTGGAACTGCACCGTCGTGGTCGGCGCGGTCTTGGCCTTGTTGCGGAACATCACGAGCCTCCCGGACGAGTCCCACCCCACCAAGACTGACTTTTCCGGACTTATCCCCAAGGCCGTCCCTCGGTCAGGCAAGAACCGCCCCACGACTCGGCCGGGCCCCGCGTGATCAGCCCTCCCCGACGGTCCCGACGGATTCCGTCCTGCCCCGGGTGGCCTCCACGACGACGGAGAAGCGGTCGGGCACGGTCCCGTCGAGCCTGACCAGGAGGTCCGCGGTCGGAGGCGGTTCCGCCGGGGTCGTGATCGAGACGCGGAAGGTCGTCGCAGCGGTGCTCACCCCGGTCACGGACGCCCCGGGCGTCCCCGCCAGCCAGGCCGTCGCCGCGGTCTTGACCCGGTTCTCCCAGACCGCCATGAGGCACGTCAGCGCGGTGTTCGCGACGAGGAGCAGGGTGACGACGACACCGAGGCCGCCCAGCGCGAAGACGGTCCGCCCTCGCGCGGCCGTGCCGACGACGGACGAGGCCCGGTCCAGCACCGCGAAGACGAAGGCCCCGGCGAGGACCATCGACAGGACATTGGACAGGAACAGGACGAACGCGCCGAGCGCCAGGGTGACGGCGCCGTCCCCGAGGCAGACGCCCACCACGACCAGCGGCGGGACGAGCGAGATCGCGATCGCCACGCCGGGCAGGACCGCGCCGACATCGCGGCGGGCGAGCGCGACGGCCCCCGCCAGCCCCGTCGCGAGCGCGCCGAGCAGATCGGTCAGCCCCGGGGACGTCCGCCCGGAGATCTGGCCGTTCGAGAGCAGATCGTAGGACTTCGGCACCACGAGGGACGCCATGAGCCCGACGGCGACGACCGCGACCGCCCCGCCGACCACGAACCGGCCCGCGCCGCCCCTGGCCCTCCGCACCAGCCCGACGGCCACGCCCATGATCGGGGTCGACAGCGGCGCGATGATCATGGCGCCGATGACCGTCGCGGTCGAGTCCGACAGCACGCCGGAGGCGGCGATGACCGAGGACAGCAGGAGCATCGTCCAGAACGCCGACCGCTCGGCCGTGCGGTCGGGGGAGGCCAGGTCCAGATCGTGGTCCAGCTCGGCGAGCGTCCGCCGCTGCGCCGCGGGGACGATCCACTCCCGCACCTTCCCCGTCATCGTCCCGCCGCCCGAGGAAAGCCGCTTCCCCGGGAAGCCCGGTGCGGCGTCACGGGGTGACGATGTCGAAGTCGCGGTCACCTTCGTCGAGCAGGCCCAGCAGGGTGCCGAGCGCGCCGCGGTCGCCCTCGGCCTGGATCCCGTCGAGACTCCCGGTGGCGAGCAGGCCCAGCAGCTGGGGCTTGGTGAGCGTGAGGGCCAGATCGGGCGGGGTGCCGTTGTGGGCGCGGCTCCGGGTGAGGACGCCGTTGGCGAGGCTCAGCCGGAACTCCTCCTTCAGGTCGGTGAGGTTCCAGTCGATGCTGAGCCGGGTGTCCCAGGCGCGCGGGCCGTTCACCCGGATCGCCAGGGAGTCGAAGAGCTGGTCGGTGCTCAGCGCCGCCATGACGTCGGGACTGGCGCTGTCGAGGGTGTTCACCGGCTTGTGCCCGCGCAGTTCGACCGCGCCCTGGAGGTAGAAGTTCCGCCAGGTGCCGTTCTCGCTGCCGTGACCCAGCCGGTCGTACACCTCGGCGAGGAGCTCCCGCGCGTCGGTGTCGCCGGGATCGGCGAACACGACGTAGTCGAGGACCTGGGCGGCCCAGCGCAGCTCGCCCGCCTCGACCGCGGCCCTGGCCTTCACCAGGACCGCCTCGGCGCCGCCCATGAACTCCACGTGCTTGCGCGCCGACTCCTCGGGCGGCAGTTCCCACAGGTGGGCGGGGTTGCCGTCGAACCAGCCCAGGTAGCGCTGGTAGATCGCCTTGACGTTGTGGGAGACCGAGCCGTAGTAGCCGCGCGCGTGCCAGGCGCCTTCGAGGGCCGGCGGCAGCTCGATCAGCTCGGCGATCTCGGTGCCGGTGTACCCCTGGTTGAGCAGCCGCAGGGTCTGGTCGTGCAGGTAGGCGTACAGGTCTCGCTGGTGGGTGAGGAACTCCGTGAGCGCGGCGGTGCTCCAGGTCGGCCAGTGGTGGGAGGCGAACAGGACGTCGGAGTCCCCCGCGAACAGCTGGACCGCCTCGGTGAGGTAGCGGGCCCACACCCGGGGGTCGCGCACCTGGGCGCCGCGCAGCGTCAGCACGTTGTGCAGGGTGTGCGTCGCGTTCTCGGCCATGCACAGCGCGCGGCGCTCGGGGAGGTGGAAGTTCATCTCGGCGGGCGCCTCGGTGCCCGGGGTGAGCTGGAAGACGAACCGGACGCCGTCGAGCACCTCCTCCTGACCGGTCTCGGTGACCGTCAGCGTGGGCTCGATCAGCGAGATCGTCCCGGTCGAGGTCGTCTGGCCGAGGCCCGCGCCGACCTGGCCGGCCGGGCCCTTGGCCAGCTCGGCCCCGTACATGAAGATCGCGCGCCGGTTCATCGCGGTGCCCGCGTAGACGTTCTCGGCGACCGCGTGCTCGAGGAACCCGGCGGGCGCGACGACGGGCACGTCCGCCGAGCCGTCGTGCACGCCGCGGACGCCGCCGAAGTGGTCGGCGTGGGAGTGCGTGTGCACGACCGCGGTCACCGGGCGGCCGCCCCGGTGCTCCCGGTACAGGGCGAGGGCGGCGGCCGCGCACTCGGTGGACAGCAGCGGGTCCACCACGACGACGCCGTGGCGGCCCTCGATGAAGGTCACGTTGGACAGGTCGAAGCCGCGCACCTGGTAGACGCCCTCGGCGACCCGGTAGAGGCCGTGCTTGGCGGTGAGCCTGGACTGCCGCCACAGGCTCGGATGCACCGTGTCCGGGCACTCGCCGTCGAGGAAGGCGTAGGCCGCGAAGTCCCAGACGACGCGGCCCTGGGCGTCCTTGATCACCTGATCCGAGGTGGTCCCGACGAACCCGCGCTCGGCGGAGTGGAAGTCGGTCCGGTCGGCGAACGACGGCAGGACGGCCACGGCATCTCCTCGGGAATCGGCTGGACCACGCCCATGATTCGTTCCCCTGAGCGCGGCCCGCCGGATACCGCGAACCGGCAAAGAAGGCATGGCACGGGACAGGGGGCCGGAACGACCGGCCCCCTTCTCGAGGTGGGTCTCATCATCCGGACGATGACCACGTTCGGGTCGGCCGCGACGATAACGATCAAGAAAGCCTGCGTGGGTGACATGTAACCGATTGAGGTGTTTTGGGTTTTTTTACCCTGACCTGGGGCAGGGATCACCTATGGTTACGAACGCGGAACGGAGTGTGCGAAGCGCGTCGCGCGGCAGTGCGATGGGGGCCGCGGCGCGGCTGGGGCTCGCCGGCAGAGGGGTGTTGTACCTGCTCATGGGGGTGCTGGCACTGCGCGTCGCATTCGGCGCCGGCGGGCAGGAGGCCGACAGTTCCGGCGCGGTGCAGACGCTGGCCCGGCAGCCCGGCGGCGAGGTGATGCTGTGGCTGCTCGTCGCGGGGCTGTTCGGGCTCGCGCTGTGGCGGCTGGCCGAGGCCGCGTTCGGCGCCGCGGGACCCGACGGGCACAAGGCGTCCGCCCGCGCGATGTCGCTCGGACGCGGCGTCTTCTACACCGGGCTCGGCACGACGACCCTGCTGTTCGTCCTCGGGGCGCGCGGCCAGAAGTCCTCCGACGAGCAGTCGCGCGACCTCACCGGACGGGCGATGCACGATCTGCCGGGCGGCCGCTGGCTGGTCCTGCTCGCGGGCGTCGTGCTCGTCGGCGGCGCGCTGTGGATGGCGTACAAGTCGGTGGTGAAGCGCGACTTCATGGATAAGCTTCACGTGTCGGGGCAGGCCAGGCCCGTGGTGGAGACGCTGGGCCGGGTCGGTTACGCCGCGCGCTGCACGGTCTTCACCGGCGTCGGCGTGTTCCTCGCGTACGCGGGCGCGACCGTCGACCCCGGCAAGGCCGAAGGCGTCGACGGAACCCTCCGGGAGCTGGCCGCGGCCCCGTTCGGCCCGTGGCTCCTCGCCGTCGTCGCCGCGGGGCTCACCGTCTTCGGCGTCTATTCCGCCTGCGAGGCCCGCTGGCGGAACGTCACTCCTGGCTGACCGGACGCCCGGAGGCGGCGACCACCCGGGATGGGGCTCACACGGCGTGAGAGCATGCTTCTGGAATTTCGGGAAAGGTGCTTCCGGGCGGGCCGGAGGCCGGGTGCGGGAGGTCGCGGTGGCGGAGGGGAACGGACGGGCCGGAGGCGTCGCCTTCGAGCTGGAAGGCCATGTGCTCGAGGTGATGGGCCTCTACGACGTGCCCGCGCCGGAAGGGGCGGACCTCGCGATGGCGATGGCGCTCACCCCGCGCGTCGTGAACACCAGGGGCGGGCTGCAGGGCGGGCTCGTGGCCACGCTCGTCGACCTGGCCGCGGCCCGTGCCGTCGCCCTCGGACTCGGCGACGGGGAGAGTTCGGCCACCGCCGACTTGAACATCCGCTACCTGTCCTCGGTCTCGGTCGGCCCGGCCGTCGCCGCCGCGCGGGTCCTGCGCCGCGGCCGGAACCTCACGGTCGTCGAGGTCACCGTCCGGGACGAGGGCCGCGACCTCGTCGCCGCGGTCGCGACGCTCTCGTTCTCCATCGTCGCCCTCCGGCCCGGCCAGCCCCATCCCCGCGACCTGTCCCCACGGGACTGACCCCGGCCACGACCGCGGCAGGTCTGATTGTGGCGTTTTATACACTTTGCGAGGTTTGCCGGGATTTCTGGATCGGCGCCGAACCGTCCGGACCTCCCGGGAGCCTTGCATGTACTCTCCGACCGCGCCGGTGCGCCCTGCGCTGCACCGGCTCCTGGCCTACCGCCTGCTCGGCGTGCGTGTGCCCTACCAGAACCGGTACTGGGTCCGCGACGACGTGCTCCGCCCGGGGTTCGCGACCCGCCAGGCCCTCGTCCTCTTTCCGGTCATCTTCGTGGTGTACGGCGTGCTGATCCCCTTCGGGGTCGCCGTGGCCATGTTCCTGCAGTACGGCGAGTTCGAGTACCTCGGCCCACCGATCTGGTGGCCGGTCACCGTCCCGGTCGGCATGGTCCTCCTCGAGACCGCGCTGGACAGGCTGTTCCCTCGGCTCTTCGGCTACAGGCGCCGGAGCATGCTGCGCAGGCACGACTTCCATCCCGACGGCAGCCCGATCGCCTACCCGCCTTTCTGGATCCCCTACCCGCCCATGCCCCCGCGCTGACCCGCCGGCACGCCGGCCCGCCGAGGCCGCGGGGGCAGAGTGGCGGGACGCATCGCGCTGATGCCGGGGACCGCCGCGGTCTTCGGCCGGTTCGTCGGCGGCGTGATCATCGCGGTCGGCCGTTCGGACGCGGCCTGCGCGGCCGTTTCCTCGTCAACGTGCCGATCGGGCTCGCCGTCCTGGCGCTCGAGGTGTTTCCCCTGGTCATATGTGCGGTATCTCGGGTTTATGAGGCTTGTCCGGCTGCCTGGGGTCTACCGGCCGCGCCGGGACACCTGGATCCTGTGCCGGGCCGTGGGCGAGGTCGCCATGCCGCCGGGCGCGCGGGCGCTGGACCTGTGCACCGGGACCGGGCGGGTGGCGATCGCCGCGGCGCGGCGCGGGGCGGCCCGGGTGACCGCCGTCGACATCTCGCGCAGGGCGGTGCTCTGCGCGGCGCTGAACGGCTTTCTCCGACGACTCCGGGTGCGGGTGCGGTGCGGCGACCTGTTCGCGCCCGTCACCGGTGAGCGCTTCGACCTCATCACCGCGAACCCGCCCTACGTGCCGCGCGCCCGCGGGCGTCCGCGCAGGCACGGCAGGGCCCTTGCCTGGGACGCGGGTCCGGACGGACGCGCCGCGGTGGACCGCATCTGCGCCGGGGCCGCCGACCTCCTCACGCCGGGAGGCGTCCTGCTCCTGGTCCACTCCGACCTCTGCGGCGTCGGCCGGACCCTGGCCGCGCTCCGCGCCGCGGGCCTGCGCGCGGCGGTCGTGCACCGCGAGCCCGAGCGGTTCGGTCCGATCATCGGGCCCAGGACCTCCGATCTCCTCGCCCGCGGGCTCATCGAGCCGGGGCAGGACCGCGACGACCTTGTGGTGATCCGTGCCGAGCGCCGGTGACCGGCCGCGCCGCCGGGTCAGGATCGTCCCGCGCGGGCCGCTGCTGATCGAGGGCCCGGTGGAGATCGTGCTGCCCGACGGCACCGAGGTCGTCTGCGACAGGTTCGTGGTCGCGATCTGCCAGTGCCATCGCAGCCGCATCTATCCGCTCTGCGACACCAGCCACCGGCGGGCCCGCCCGTCACGGCGGCGCGAGGAGTGAGCACTCCCCCTCCCGCCATCGGTCCAGCAGATGGGCGCCCAGCCGGTCCTCCAGCCACTCGGTGGCCCCGATGCCGAAGACGACGTCGCCCGCGAGGTCCGGCTCCCGCGCCAGCAGGTCTCCGATGACGTCGTGCCTGAGCACCTGTTCGTGGACGGCGTCGGCCTCGATGTGCTCGGTGTAGAACACCAGCGCCCGCTCGTCGGCGCCGAGGCGGGCGAGGGCGGCGGCCATGCGCCGGGCGCTGGGCGGGGTGGAGATCTCGGCCGCGGCGAAGTGGCCGACCATCGCGCCGCGCAGCGCCCGGTGCAGGCCGAACAGGGACATCATGTTCACGATCGCCAGGGAGACCGCGGGGACCAGGTCGAGATAACGCAGGTAAGAGCCGTCCAGGCCGGTCGCCTCCATGAGGTCGGCGAACAGGCGGGCGTGCACGCGCGCGGCCCGGCCGCCCCCGTACTCGTCGTACTCCACCGCCACCAGGGACGCCTTGGCCTGGCCTTCCAGGCGCGGGATCACGAACGCGTGCGGGTCCGCCTCCTTGAGGTGGTAGGCCGAGCGGTGGACGAGGAACTCGCGCAGCTCCCGCCACGAACCCTCCCGCGCGAGGTGATGGGACGGCCCGCGCGCCGCCGGATCCACCACGAGCAATGGCGCGAGCGCGGCCTCGACGTCCACGCCGTCCGGGACGTTCCCGCGCAACGCGTCGAGGAAGCCGCGCTCCAGCGTCCGGCGCAATCCGAGCAGGCCGACATCCCACTCCCACTCGGGATCCACCCCGGCGAAACCGCGATAATGCAGCTCGTAACAGGTGTACAGGGCGAGCTGCGCGTCCTCTCCCAGCGGGTCGGCGACGCGCGGCACGGACGGCGGCGCCGTCCCCGGCGGTGCGCCGAGCGTCGTGACGACCGCCGCGGAGAGCGGTCCGCGTGGTGCGGGCAGGCGCGCGGAGCCGTGCGTGCGGTCCGGCCTCACCGGTGTCGAGGTCATGTCTCCCCCTCGTCCTCGGTCTCCTTCTGGCTCGTCTGTTCGGCGAGCATCCTCAGCACGGCGGGGATCCCCGCCGCACCCGCGTTGCGCTGCCGTTCCGCGCCGGTGCCTCGGTCCAGGACGCGCCGCAGCAGCCGATCGGTCTCCTTGAAGTCCCCTGCCTCCTCCAGGGCCGGACGGACCGCGGTGAGGAGCGCCGAGACCCGCGTCCGAGCCGGCACCAGCCTTCCCTCGACCGGATCCACGGCGGCGCCGGCGAGCCCGTGGCGCGCGGCGTTCCACTGGCCCGCCGCGCAGATCTGCGGGTCGACGGGGACCGCCTCCCGTCCCGCGGCGAGTTCGGCGAGGGCCGTGGCGACCAATGCCCTGGCCAGCGCCGCCTGCAGGACCGCCTCGTCGACGGTGCCGCAGGCGTCCGCGGCCCGGACCTCGACCGTCGGGTAGCGCGGGGAAGGCCGGGCGGTCCAGAAGGTCATCCCCGCGTCGATGAGAATGCCGCACGCGACGAGCCGGTCGACCGCCCTGTCGTGCTCCGCCGCCGAGCGGAAGCAGGGCGGCGCGCCCCCACCGGGGAAGCGTGCCTGCTCGATCATCCGCCAGCTCGCGTATCCCGAGTCCCTGCCCCGGTCGTACGGCGAGTTCACCGACAGCGCGAGGAGCGTCGGCAGCCACGGGCGGAGATGGCCGACGACGGCCACCGCGGTGTCCCGGTCGGGCACCCCGACGTGGACGTGGCAGCCGCACACCTCATAGCGCCGGGTGACGTCGGCGAAGGCGCGCCGGGCCACGGAGAAGCGCTCACCGGGCGCCACCGGCGGATCCGGCGAAGGGGCCACCGGCGTCCCCGAACTGATCAGCACGAGGCCCTTCGCGCGGGCCGCGTCGGCGAGCATGCCCCTGCCGCGCACGAGATCGCGCCTCAGGTCGGTGAGCCGGGTGTGCACCTCGGTGGCCGACTCGACCTGGGTCGCCTGGAGCTCAGCGTGGAATCCGCCGGGCGGTCGCGGCCCGTGGTCGGCCACTGCGGCGAGCACCTCGGGCCCCCGCCCCCGCGTCTCCCCGCTCTCCGGATCGACCAGGAGGAACTCCTCCTCGACTCCTACCGTGCAGACCGGACGGTCGGCCATGCCGCGCGACCCCTCAGCCGGTGAGATCCCGCCGCAGACCGGTCGGGATCACCCCGTCGTATGCGTTCCTCGGACATGCGGACCATGCCCGGCGATAAACGCACCAAAAGCCATCTTTGCCACTTTTCACCGTCACCACCCGCACTCGAGAACACACCAGCACTCTTAGTGAGTGATGCACTTCGGAATGTGACAGTGTCGTCGCGACGGAGACCCGTGGCGCAGGAGGCGGCGAGTGACGAGACAGACCCCCGCGGCGAGTCCGCCCCAGGCGCTCACCTCGCACCGCAAAGGGGCCCGGCTGAGGAACGTGCTGGCGACCACCGACCACAAGGTCGTCGGGTACCTGTATCTCGCCACCTCCTTCACCATGTTCCTCCTCGCCGGACTGATGGCGATGGTGATGCGCGCGGAACTCCTCGAACCCGGCATGCAGCTCGTGACGCACCAGGGCTACAACGAGCTCCTCACCATCCACGGCACGATCATGCTGCTGCTGTTCGCCACCCCGCTGTTCTCCGGATTCGCCAACGTCCTCATCCCCCTCCAGATCGGGGCGCCCGACGTCGCCTTTCCCCGGCTCAACACCCTCGGCTACTACCTCTTCCTGTTCGGCGCCCTGCTCGTCGTGTCGGGCTTCCTCATCGAAGGCGGGGCCGCGGCCTTCGGCTGGACGGGATACGCGCCGCTGTCCGACTCCTCCCGCTCCCCCGGTGCCGGGCCCGACCTGTGGATCGCCGGCCTCGTCCTGTCCGGGCTCGGCACCATCCTCAGCTCCGTCAACCTCGTCACCACCATCACGGTCATGCGCGCGCCGGGCATGCTGATGTTCCGGATGCCGATCTTCACGTGGAACGTCCTGTTCACCGCGCTCATGGTGCTCATCGCGTTCCCGGTGCTGGCCGCGGCGCTGCTCATGCTGTACGCCGACCGCGAGTTCGGCGCGCACGTCTTCGACGCGGCCAACGGCGGCGCGATCCTCTGGCAGCACCTGTTCTGGTTCTTCGGCCACCCCGAGGTCTACATCGTCGCGCTGCCGTTCTTCGGAGTCGTCACCGAGATCCTTCCGGTGTTCAGCCGCAAGCCCCTCTTCGGCTACTTCGGCATGGTCGGCGCGACCATCGCCATCACCGGCCTGTCGATGACGGTCTGGGCGCACCACATGTTCGCCACCGGCCAGGTGCTCCTCCCGTTCTTCTCCCTGATGTCGTTCTTCATCGCCGTCCCCACCGGCATCAAGTTCTTCAATTGGATCGGCACGATGTGGCACGGCCACCTCACGTTCGAGGCGCCGATGCTGTTCGCGGTCGGCTTCCTCGTGACGTTCCTGTTCGGCGGGCTCACCGGCGTCATCCTCGCCTCGCCGCCGCTTGACTTCGCCACCACCGACAGCTATTTCGTCGTCGGGCACCTGCACTACGTCCTGTTCGGCACCGTCGTCTTCGCGATGTTCGGCGGCTTCTACTTCTGGTGGCCGAAGATGACCGGTAAGAGGCTCGACGAGAAATGGGGGCGCGTCCATTTCTGGGCGCTGTTCACCGGATTCCAGGTGACGTTCCTCGTCCAGCACGTGCTCGGCGCGCAGGGCATGCCGCGCCGGTACGCCGACTACGCGTCGGAGTTCACCGCCCTGAACCTCGTCTCGTCCCTCGGGTCGTTCCTGCTCGGCGCGTCGACGTTCGCCTTCCTCTGGAACGTCTGGATCACCCACCGGCGCGGCGTCCCCGTCGGCGTCGACGACCCGTGGGGCGCGGGCTGCTCCCTGGAATGGGCGACCTCGTGCCCGCCGCCCCGGCACAACTTCGACGCCATCCCCCCGATCCGCAGCAACCGTCCCGCGTTCGACCTCCACCACGGGACCGGCTGACCCCGTCGGGCGTGTCGCGGAACCGCGGTGCGGAAGATCGTCAAATGTTGGAAGGGAGCGGGTGTGTCTGGGCCATCCCGGATTGAGTGATCATGGACGCGGTGATGATCCGTGCATGATCATCACTAGGACGGCGGGCGCTTCCCTTGCCGCTCTCGCCATCACCACCGCCCTGACGGGCACCGCCGAGGCGCGCGCCCCGGAAGGCACCCCGTGCCCCTGGCCCGCCACCGTGACGAACCTCGACGACGACTTCGACAACGACCGCTGCCCGGGTCCCCGCGGCCCGCGCGGCCCGCGTGGACCGCGCGGGCCGGCCGGGCCGGAAGGCGCCACCGGGCCTCGGGGACCCGCAGGGCCACAGGGCGAACAAGGCCCGCGCGGCCCGCAGGGGCTGACGGGCGATCGCGGCCCGCAAGGGCTCCCGGGGGATCGGGGCCCGCAGGGCCTGCCCGGGGAACAAGGGGTCGCCGGGCCCACGCTCCCGCCGGTGATCGTGCCTCCGGCGCAGCCGACCAACATCGCCGCCGGCGCCAGCGCCATCGTCCAGGGGGGCGAGTGCCCGGACGACTACTACCCCGTCAACGGGACCATGACGTACACGGGCATGGGAGTTCCCTATCTGCTGGGGGACTCGAACAACGGGAGCCGCTGGCAGTACAACGTCCTGTCGCTCGCGGGAGGGGCGCAGATCACCGTCACCGTGTCCACGGTGTGCCAGTTCGCGTCGGGCTGACGCCGCGGCGAGCCGCCCCGCGTGCGAGGGCGGCTCTTCCGTCGGCGCGAGCCTCGGCGTCGTGTGTGGGGCGGCGCGTCCGTCAGCCCGCGTCGCCCACTTTCTGGACGGGCGCCGCACCGGCCCAGGCGATGGCGGCGTCGAGATCGGCGTAGTCGAAGTGGCGCACCTCGGCGTGGACGAAGTGGTTCACCAGAGCGGGCGCCAGGTCGGCGACCCTGCTGTCGGACACCAGCGCCGCCCTTCTGACCCTGCGGTGGTGGTCGCGGACGAAGCGGGCGTGCTTGAGGAGTCCCTTCACGTTCTCCCAGCCGGGGAACGTGCGGACGTGCACGACGATCCCGGCGAGTTCGGCGTGCGTCGCGAGCCAGGTGTCGGCGGTCTGCGCCAGCGCCTCGAAGTCCTGCGCCCGCAGGGGCGCCGCGACCTCGATGACCATGACGTTCGACTCGGGAACGAGCCGGTGGGAGACTCCGGGGCCCTCGGGCAGGGTGCTCAGCCACGCGGCCGCGGCTTCGCGCTCGCCCAGCGGGAAGACCCGCACCGGGCAGGGCATGAAGAAGGACGCGAGCCTGGTCGACTCGCGGATCCACTTGGTGTCCGTGACGATCGCGCAGCCCTCGAACAGCCGCAGGGCGCTCGACCCGACCTTGAGGTCCTCCCACATGGCACCCGGGGTGAGCCCGTGGAAATCCGGTCCCACCTCCGACAGCACCCGGAGCTTCCTGCCCTCTTTCCGCGCCTCCTCGACCACCGGGACGATCACCGTCTCGTAGTCCTCCCTTGACAGGGTGCCGACGGCCCTGACCCCGTAGACCCCGGCGGGCAGCCCCTCCAGCCGTTCCAGCATGTCCGTCGCCCTCCTCGCGTCGCCCGGCGCCGACGGGGGGAATCCGACACTCATCACATTCCACCCCTACCCGGAATCTCCGGAAGCGCACCGGGCGGGCCGTCAGAGGCCGGTGCGGTCGGCGATACCGTCGAAGGCCTCCTCGACGACGGCCTCGAGCGGGCCCGCGTCGTCGTGGAGCGCCCAGTGCTCGAGGGCCGTGGTGGCGACGTTGATGAGGAACCCGGCCGTCACCGCGGCCCGGAGCTCCCCGGTCCCGGGGCCGAGCCTGTCGCGGAGGACGGGGGCGAGGAGGTCCTGGGCCTGCCTGCCGGCCGCGAGCCAGCGCGCCTTGAGCGACGGTTCGCCGAGCATGACGCGGGCGATGTTCCGGCTGCCCTCCCCGGTGGGCGCGATGGACTCCACCAGCGCGGCCCGCGCGGACACGGCCAGGGGCTCGCCGACGGGACGGGCCGCCAGCAGCGCGACCATGTCGTGGACGCCCTGGGCGAGCAGCGGGGTCAGGGCGTCGTCCTTGACGGCGCAGTGCCGGTAGAACGTCCGCAGGGAGATGCCCGCGGCCTCCGCGATCTCCTCGACGGTGGTCGCCTGGAGACCCTGCCGCTGGAACAGCTCGGCGGCACGCACGCCGATCACGTGCTGGAGCTCGGCCCTGCGCCGCTCGCGCAGCGTCGGCCGGGCTGCCTCCCGGTTCGCGGTCACCCTGACGGCCTCTCTCGCGGCGACGGACGGCCCATTCTGGCACGTCGCCCCCGCCCCCTCCGATCTTCCGCGGGAGAAGTTGACACGTCATGTCATCTTAATAATTCATGCCATATATACGTAAGATGCCGCTCATGCCGGTGGAGGTGCGGGGCGGGCGGCCCGTGTCGCCGCCCGTCCGCCCCCGGCCGCACCACGAAAGAGGGAACGCACGAACGCCCCACCCCGCCGAAGGGCCATGCATGCCGAGATGGTCGTCGGGGACACGATCAAGCCGATCGCCGAGGTGGTCCGCACCGAGGACGCGCTCGCCACCTGGGGCTGAGTCCTCACGCCGAAAGTTGGGCCCTTGACGGGCGCGTCCGGCGATGTATTTTCGAAGCGATTTCAAAAAATCATTCGGAAATGAGGTCGCAGGTGACCACCCCGCCAACCGAACTCCTCTCCCCTCCGGAACCGCCACCGCCGCGCAACCTCCCCGGCCTGCCCATGCCGGGGGATCCGCGCCTGCTGTTCGAGCCCGAGCGCAGGCCGCGGGTGCTCAAGGAGTCCCGCGGCCGCTTCCCCTTTCCCGTCCCGAACGGCTGGTTCATCGTCGCCGCGTCGGCCGATCTCGCGCCCGGCGACGTGGTGCCGCTGTACTGCTTCGGGCGCGAACTCGTCCTGTTCCGCGGGCTGGACGGCGCGGCGCGGCTCCTCGACGCGCACTGCTCCCACCTCGGCGCGCATCTCGCCGTCGGCGGGCAGGTCGAGGACTCGTGCATCCGCTGCCCGTTCCACGGCTGGAAGTTCCACGGTGCCACCGGCGAGTGCGTCGAGGTGCCTTACGACGACGTCGACCACATCCCCCAGCGCGCCGCCATGCGGGCGTATCCGACGCTCGAGCGGAACCACATGATCTGGGCCTGGCACCACCTCGAAGGCGGCGCGCCGTTCTACGACGTGCCCGAGGTGCCGGAGTTCCACGATCCGGACTGGCTGCCGATCGCCGTCCGCGAGTTCCAGCTCGCCACCTGCTGCCAGGAGATGGCGGAGAACAACGTGGACCGGGCGCACTTCAAGTTCGTACACGGCACCGACGCCGTCCCGGAGGAGGAGTTCCACGTGGACGGCGCCTACAAGCGGGCCGTCGGGCAAGGCGGGGCGTTCGTCCGCGAAGGGTTCGGGCTCGGCCTCGGCGTTCTTCGGGTGCGGGGCCTGACCACGTTCCTGTCGAGCACGACCCCGCTGGACGAGGACACCGTGCACGTCAGATGGATCTTCACCGCACCGCGCGGCAGCGGGGAGGACGCGGCCGAGCAGGCCGCCGAGATGTTCTGCACCGGGCTGAGCCAGGACATCCCGATCTGGGAGAACAAGGTCTATCGCGACCCGCCCGTGCTGCGGCCCATGGAGAAGGACATCAGCGAGCACCGCCGCTGGTCCGCGCAGTTCTATTCGAAGCCGGTCGACGCTCGGCCGGTCGACGCAGAGCAGGAGACGCGATGAGCCTGACCCGCTGGGTCCAGCCCCCGAGCGAGCCGACCGCGAGCCTGACGGACGGGCTGCCCCCGCTGCCCTCCCTGGAGGCCGTCTACCTCACGGACCCCGCGGCCCTAGCCGAGGTCCTGCCGCCCCCGCTGAAGCCGCCCGCCGAACCCCGGGTCCACGTCCGGATCACCGACATCGACCTCGGCTTCGGGACCCACCGGCACAAGGAGCTCGTCGGCTACTTCGCGGTCGAGGCCGAGCTGGACGGGGAGCCCGGCGAGTACCCGCTGCTCATCCCGATCGACCTGGAACCGGCGATCGCGATCAGCCGGGAGCGGTTCGGCGAGCCGAAGAAGCTCGCGGACCTCACGCTCACCCGGAACGGCGCCGACGTCGCGGGCACGGTCACCCGGCAGGGCGTCGCCTTCCTCGAGATGTCCGGACGGGTCACCGGGGAACTCCCGACTCCGGCGCCCTATCCGGCCCGGCAGTTCTGGATCAAGTTCTCGCCATCGGTCTCCGGGGCCGGCTTCGACGGGGATCCGCTGCTGATCGTCGTCGAGCAGACCCGGACGCCGCACGCGATCGAGCGCGTCGAGGGCGATCTCGTCCTGCGGGAGCTGCCCGGCTGCCCGGTCGTCGACCTTCCCGTCCGCGAACTCGTCTCCCTGACGTGGCAGCTCAGGTCCAGCGCGAACACGCCGAAGGTGGTCGGCCCCCTCGACCCCGTGGCGTTCGCCCCGTTCGCCCCGATCCGGTACCAGTGAAGGACACCTCATGAGCGATAGCTATGTCCTCATCTCCACCGACTCCCACGCGGGCCTGCCCGCCGAGGGCTACCGCGACTACATCGACGCCGAGTACCGCGAGGCGTTCGACGCTGCCCAGGAGGAGGCCGAGGCGATGCGGCAGCTCGCCGAGAACGACGAGCACCGCAGTTTCCTCGCCGAGTGGAACGCCGAGATCGGCCACCACGGCGGCATGAAGGGCGCCTACGACCCCGCCGTCCGCACCAAGGAGATGGACCACGACGGGGTCGCCGCCGAGGTCGTCTTCCCCGACGCCGACTCCGCGGGCGTCGGCGGCGTCGCCAAGACCCCGTTCGCCGCGGGCCTCGGCTCCACCGGTGACGACGACGCCGAGATGACCCTCGCCGGAGCCTGGGCGCACAACCGGTGGATCGCCGAGTTCTGCCAGGACAGCCCCGAGCGCCGCGCGGGTGTCGCGATCGTGCCCCTGCACGACGTCGCCGCCGCGGTGAAGATGATCGAGTGGTCGGCCGACCACGGGCTGCGCGGCGGCATCATGATCCCCACCAAGTGGGGAGCCCTGCCGTCGTACAACGACCCCGTCTACGACCCCGTCTGGGCGGCCGCCTCCGCGACCGGCCTTCCGGTGCACACCCACTCCGGCGTAGGACCCGACCCGGATGACTACGGCTACACGCCCGGCCTCATCGCCATCTACGCGACGGAGGCCTACTGGTGGGCCGCGCGGCCGCTGTGGGCGCTCATCCTCGGCGGCGTCTTCGAACGGCACCCCGCGCTCAAGTACGTCGTCGCCGAGAACGGCGCCTGGTGGACGCCGGACATCGTCAGCCGGATGGACAGCAAGTGGGAGGGCCACCACGCGACCCGCAAGTTCGGCCCGGCCGCCTTCCGCGCCGGCCTGACCATGAAACCCGGCGACTACTTCCGCCGGAACTGCTTCATGGCCGCGTCCGTCATGGGCGACGTCGAGGTCGACCGGCGGCACGAGATCGGCGTCGGGAACCTCATGTGGGGCAGCGACTATCCGCACCCCGAAGGCACCTGGCCGAACACGCGGCCGTGGCTGGCCGAGCGGTTCGGGCGCGTCCCGCAGGAGGACGTGCGGCAGATCCTCGGGCTCACCGCCGCGGAGGTGTACGGCTTCGACCTCGACGCGCTGGCCCCGCACGTCGACCGGGTCGGGCCGACCGTCGCCGACATCCACGGGTCCGAACGATGACCGCCCATCTCACCGGCTACGCGGGCCGGACCGTCGTCGTCACCGGGGGCGCTTCCGGCATCGGCCGCGCGCTGGGCGAGGCGTTCGCTGCGGAGCGGGCCCGGGTCGTCCTCTCCGACGTCGAGGAGGCCGCGCTCACCGCGACGGTCGCCGAACTCGTCGCGCAAGGGCACGACGTCGTCGGGGTGCGATGCGACGTCACCGACCCCGCGTCCGTCGAGGCGCTCGCCGAAGGGGTGTTCGCGAGCCACGGGGCGGTCCACGTGCTGGTGAACAACGCCGGCGTGGGCGCCCCGTCGGCCAGGCCCTGGGAGACGACGCCCAACGACTGGCGCTGGGTCCACTCCGTCAACGTGTTCGGGGTCGCCCACGGCGTCCAGGCGTTCGTGCCGCGGATGCTGGCGAGCGGTGAGCCCGGGCACGTCGTCAACACCGCGTCGTCCGACGGGGCGGTGAACCCGCTGCCGGACGCGTCGGTGTACGCGGCGAGCAAGGCCGCCGTGGCGACGCTCACCGAGTGCCTCGCCGCCCAGCTCGAGGCCGAGGC
This sequence comes from Actinocorallia herbida, assembly GCF_003751225.1. Taxonomy (NCBI): domain Bacteria; kingdom Bacillati; phylum Actinomycetota; class Actinomycetes; order Streptosporangiales; family Thermomonosporaceae; genus Actinocorallia; species Actinocorallia herbida. Next base: position 3,150,148 of record NZ_RJKE01000001.1, on the reverse strand, counting down.
GGCGCCGATCGGCGTCTCGCTGTTCCTTCCGGGCGGCGGCGTCCTGGACACCGGCCTGTGGACCGCCGACCGCAACCGCCCGGCCGACCTCGCCAGAGAGCGGCCCCGCGCGCGGCCCGGCATGACCGTCAAGGAGTTCCAGGCGCTCATGGCCGAGCGCGGCGCGGAACTCCAGCTGAAGCCGCTCGACGAACTCGCCGCCGAACTCCTCGAAGGCGTCCTCAAGGGCGTCTACTGCGTCGCCGACGATCTCGGCGCGGAGGTCGGGAGGCTGCACGCCCGTGCCGACCGGCTCGCGGAGGGGCGGCACCCCACCTTGGAGGCGGGTCTGGGATCCTGACGACCGGACCCCGTCCCGCTACCTTCGGAGCACCGTGAGCGAACGCCAGCCGCCCGGCCCCGCGGACCGGGCGGCCCCGGCGCGGGCCTCGACCCGCAAGGGCCGGCCGCCGCGCATCGACCGGGCCGCCATCGCGGCCGCGGCCGGCGCCCTCCCGCTGACCGACCTCACCATGCGCTCGGTCGCCGAACGCCTCGGCGTGACCGTCTCCAGCCTCTACCACTACGTCGCGGGACGCGACGACCTGTTCGCCCTCGCCGCCGAGCAGACCGCGCACCGGCTCACCCTGCCCGCCGACCACGGGCAGCACTGGGCCGTCTGGTTCCACGAGTGGGCGACCTACATCCAGCGGGCCTTCGTCGCCGATCCCGGTCTGCTCAAGCAGTACATCGACGGCGCCATCAGCGTCGAGGCGATGGCCGACAACATCGACGCGGCCCTCGACCTGTGCGTTCGCCAGGGCTTCACCCCCGCCGAAGCCCTGCACGCCTACGACCTCGTCTCCGAGTGCGCCCTGGGCGCCGCGGTCGCCCGCATCCGAGCCGACGCCGCGGCCTCCGCGGGCCGCGACCTCACCCGCGACGTCCGGCGCCTCATCGCCGACGGCCGCCCCCTCCCCCACCTCTCCGCGCTGGCCTCCACCGGCGCCCTGGACGCCCCGCCCCCCTTCCACGACCACATCACCACGGTCCTCCTCGGCCTCGCCCTTCGCCGCGGCGAGGACCCCGCCGAGACCGTCGCCCTCCTCGAAGCCCAGCGCCCCGTGGCTTAGCCGCCCGGTGAAAGGATGATCGGCATGGCCGTCATCCACCGCACCACCCTCAAGCCGTCCAAGCTCGAACTGCTCACCTCCTGGCTGCCCTCGCGTCCGTGGTACGCGGGCGGCGCGGGCGCGCCGGACCTCGCCAAGGCGGGCGGCTTCCGGCTGGACGACCCGGACGGCGAGGTCGGCATCGAGTTCCTGATCGCCGCCGACCCGACCGCCGCCTACCTCGTGCCGCTCACCTACCGCGGCGCGCCGCTCACGGGCGCGGAACACGCCCTCGTGGGCGTCATGGAACACGGGGTGCTGGGCCGGCGCTGGGCCTACGACGGAGCCCACGACCCGGTCATGGTCGCCCAGCTGCTCGCGCTGATCGAAGGCCGCGTCGAGGCCCAGGACCAGGACACCAGCGATGTCCCCGACCGGGACGTCACCCGGTCCTGCCTCCCCGGCGCGGACCTCGCCGGCTTCACGGCCGCGACCGACACCCCGGAAGGCACCGACTTGTCTGGACGTTCTGGTGCCACGCTCCACCTGCACCGGGTTCTGCGCCCCGCGCCGGACGGCGTCCCCGTCCTCCCGCCGGGCACGGCCGGCCACGTCTCCGGCCCCTGGCGGGGGCCCGACGGCACCCGCTCCCGCGGCCTGTTCGCCACCGTGCGAACCGTCGCCTAGAACGCCCGCCCGGGTCCCGCGCCCGGGCTACCGGGCGGGGAGGGCGAGGCGGAGCTGGCGGGCCGAACCGAGGTGGGCGCCGTCCTCGGACCAGGCGTCGATGTGCTCGTCGATCCAGCCGCCAGGGCTCGCCGAGTGCGTCCTGGCGTGCAGCAGGACCCAGGGCGTGGTCATGGCGTCGAGGGCGGGGCCGATCCGGACGGACAATTCGACCGTGGGAACGAACAGGAGCGTGTCGAGCACCGCGGCGTAGGACGGGGCCAGCGCGTCCATGAGGAAGAGGAAGAGCGCGGCGTCGGGCGGGGTGTCCCTGCCCGCCGGCCTGATCCACGCCGTCAGCGCGGGCTCGGTGCCGCCCGCGTAGGGCCGGTTCGACCCGACGGCCCTGATCTCGCTGTACCGGCCGACGGGCACGAACTCCGGCGGGATCTCGAAGACCTCGCATTCCTCCGGGCGCGGCACCGCGGGCATCGCCGGTGCGAAAGGCGGCCATGCCTCCTCGCGCGCGTGGGCGAAGACCGCCGACGCGTCGACGAGGACTCCCCGCTCGCCTACGGCCTGTGCGGACGCCTCGGTGAGGGTCCGCCCGGCGCGGTCGAGCGACGTCCGCACCTGGAACGCGTCGGAGAGCGACCGGTGGAACCGCGCGGTCGCCGACCGCAGCGCGCCGCCCGCCGCGTGCTCCCGCATCCCCTCCGCCAGCAGCCCGAGCGCCAGGCCTCCGTGCAGCCCGCCGAAACCCCACAACTCCCTCGGCGGTACGACCGCCTCCCCGCTCGGCACCCGCAGCAGATCGAACGACGCGTCGAGACCCATGCCGACTCCCTCATAAGTTTGAAAATCAAACTTAATGTAGCCCGTCGACGGCCTTCGGCTCAACAGCGCACCTCCGCGTGGGCCACAGATCAGGGGGCGAGGGAGCGGGCGAGGCGGAAGCCCACGTCGTCGATGCGAAAGGTCGGGTGGCTGCGGCGGCGGGCCGACGCGCGGCAGCTCCAGTGCTCGTCGAACCATCCGCCACCGCGGAGCACCCGGTAGGCGCCGTAGACCTCCGGGTCGTACAGGTCCCAGCACCAGTCCCAGACGTTGCCGAGCATGTCGTGGAAGCCCCAGGCATTGGCGAGCCTGCCGCCCACCTCATGGACGCGCTCCCCCGAGTTGCCCCGGTGCCACGCGATCTCGTCGAGCGGCCCGTAGCGCGGCCCCTCCGATCCCGCGCGGCAGGCGTACTCCCACTCTGCCTCGGTCGGCAACCGGTACCCGTCGGCTCCCGCATCCCACGAGACGTTGTCGCCGTCCATGCGATAGGCGAGCGCGAGCCCTTCACGCTCGGACAGCGCGTTGCAGAACCGGACCGCGTCCCACCAGGAGACGCCCTCGACGGGCAGGCGATCCCCCCTCGCGGTACTCGGCCGCACCCCGGTGACCCGCTCGTACTGCTCCTGCGTGACCGGGACGACCCCGAGCGCATAGGGCCCGAACTCGACCGACCAACCGCGCTCCGTCCGCCGATCCGACAGGGACACCCGCCCCGACGGAACGGAGATCATCTCGACCCGCACCGACGATTCCATGATCGAACGAGCCTAGCCGGTCCGGCCGCGAGCGGCGTCCCGGCGCGGTTCCGCCGGCTCGGCCGGGGCTCGCACACGGCGAGAGCGCGGTGCGGCGCCCGTCAGCCCGGAGAGCCGGGGAATCGGATCGGCTGCTGCGGCGGGTCGGGGCAGGGCTCGGCGGAGTTCAGGCGGCGGCTGCACAGGGTGCACCAGTCTGCGTCGGACGCGTCGGCTCCCGCCGTCGCTCGCTTCCAGGACTCGACCGCCGCCGGGAGGTCGGCGGCGGTCCGGGTGAAGCAGTTGGCGGTCCAGTCGTCGTCGCCGTACCACCAGCCGTGAAGGCTGAGATGGACGGCGGTGTCCCCGTCGGACCACCACAGGTCGGCGGGGCCCGTAGCGGCGTCGTCGCGGGGCGGGAGGAACGCCTCGGCGAGGACCGGCGCCACCTCAGGCGCGGTCCTGACCCGGAAGGTCGCGTGCGGCAGGCGGCGGACGCTCGCCAGGAGCGCGTGCGCCTCGATCCGCTGGGCCACGTCCCGGTTGACGACCCTGCGACGCCCCTGGAGGGTCATCGTCGTGCGCCCGTCGATCAGCACGTCGAGCGGCCACGTCCAGTCGCCGTCCGAGATCCCCGGGAAGGACCAGCCGTCACCGTCGGCGTGGACCGTCGCGTCCCACTCCAGCCCGTATTCGATGCCGTTCGAGTTGAGCAGGGGGTAGGCCAGTCCCCCGTACCTCTCCTCGAAGCGGATCATCGCCACGACCGCCTCGGCCGGCGCGGGCCCGACGGACCCGTCCGCGGCCTTCGCGCGCCCGGTCTCCCTGATCCGGTCGGCGGGCATCGCCGGATACCTGCGGGCCCCGGCGAGCAGCGCCCGGACCCGGTGCGGGACATCCGGATCGTCGAGAATGTGCACGCGGTCAGAGTAACCGCGCCGGGTGCTACGGCAGGGCGCTGAACCTCGGGATGAGGTGCTCGGCCACCTGCGCGGCCTCCTCGGTGAGGGGCCAGCCGCCGAGGATGAGAGCGGTCAGGCCCGTGCGGGCGCGGAGATCGGCGACGGTGCCGGTCAGGCCGTCCGGGGTGCCCACGAGATAGACGGCGGACGAGCCCGTGCTGAAGATGTCCAGCGGGGACCAGGCGGTGATGCCCGCGTAGAGGTTGTCGCCGATCTTCAGGTCGCGAGGGTGCGGGAGCTGCCCGGCGAGCAGGGTGTCGACCCACTTCTGGCGGAGCGGGTCGCGCGCGGTGAAGGTCTTCAGGTCCTGTGCGCCGTGGGTGCGGCGGCGGACCGCCTGGTCGAGCACCTCGGTCATCCGCTCGATGCCGGTCCGCTCGAAGAGCGACGCGAGGCGGTCCAGCGCCTCGGCCTCGGTCGGGCGGACGATCACCCCGGCGAGGGCGCCGTAGTCCGTGAGCTCGCGGCCCGCGGCCTCGGCCGACGCCCGGGCCGTCGCGAACTTCTCTGCGAGGAAGTCGGGGTGCCGCATCATCGTCAGGTAGGCGTCGAGGACCTGACCGGAGTTCGCCAGACCGGCCTCGGAGTCGCCCGCGCCCCACACCGGCACGCCGTCCGTGGCCGTCGGCTCCATCCGCAGCGGGGTGTTGGGGAAGTTGGAGTCCGCGCCCTCCCCGTACAGGCGGCGGAAGTCCTCCCAGTAGGAGCGGCCGAGCTCGTACCGCTCGTCGTGCTCGGTCTCCATCCCGTACTTGGTGAGGATGTTGTCGCGCCCGTTGACCGAGTTGATGAGCAGGCGACCGTTGCTGAACGCGTCGAACGTCAGGGCCTTCTCGGCGAGGAGCCGCGCGGGGATCATCCGGGCGTACACCGCGACCAGGAACTTCATCGACGTGGTGTGCAGGGCCGCCATGGAGGCCGAGACGAACGGGTCGTTCGGCCAGGTGGCGACCAGTGCGCCTTCGAAGCCGCCCTGGTCGATGGCCTTCGCCAGGCCGACATAGCGCGCTGGGTCGAACTCGTAGAGGCCGTCCGGGCTCCACGGGTACTCGCCGTCCGCGGCGCTGAGGTACCAGAAGGTCTTGACGGTCATGCGATCACCCGTTCGATGCGGGCGCTGCGCCGCAGGTCGTCCGGCGTGACCGAGGCGAGCGCGTCGAGGAAGGCCGGGGCGAAGGTGCCGGGGCCCGCGGAGTTCTGGGCGGCGAGCTCGGACGCCACGGCGAAGTGCGCGTGCGCGGCGACCAGGCCGGTGAAGGGGTCGGCGACGGCCAGGTAGGCCGCCGAGAGCGCGCCGAGCGAGCAGCCGGTGGCGGTCACCCGCGGCAGGAGGTCGCTCCCGCCGAGGACCCGGACGGTCTGCGGGGCGTCCCCGACCCGTCCGACGACGTAGTCCACCGGGCCGGAGGCCGAGACCGCCCCGGCGACGTCCAGGAGGGCCAGCGCGGCGGGGACCGCGTCGGCCGCGTCGGCGGCGCTGTCGACCCCGCGGCCCTCGCCGCCGAGCCCGGCGACCGCGGCGATCTCCGAGCCGTTGCCGCGGATCGCGGTGGGCCGGTGCGTCAGCAGCTCGGCGGCGAGCTTGGTGCGCCAGGGCAGGCCGCCGACGCCGACCGGGTCGAGCACCCACGGGGTGCCCTTCTCGTGCGCGGTCCGCGCGGCTTCTTCGAAGGCCGCGGCCTGGAAGTCGGTCGGGGTGCCGAGGTTGACCAGGACGCCCCCGGCGATCCCGGCGAAGAACGCGGCCTCGTGCGGGTTGTCGATGACGGCGTTGGTGGCGCCCGCCGCGAGGAGCACGTTGGTCAGGTAGTTGGCCGACACGATGTTGGTGAGCGACTGGACGAGCGGGACGGTCTCGCGCAGGCGCTCGAGCGCGACGGCCGAGGTCTCGGCGGAGGGCGTCACGGCGGCGGTGGAGGTCATGGAAGGTTCCCTTCGGTAGGGGAGGTCGGGGGGATCAAGAGAAGACGAGAGGCAGAGACGGGTCGGCGCTCCACTCGTCGAGGGAGCCGTCGTAGACGCGCACATCGCTGTACCCGCCGAGGACGAGGCCGAGGGCGGTGAGACAGGCCGAGACGCCGCCGCCGCAGTAGACGACGATGGGCTCGTCCAGCCGTCCCTCGACGGGCCGTAGCGCCGAGGAGAGCGCCTCGCCGGAGAGCACGGTGCCTTCGGGGCCGATGAGGCTCTTGGCGGGGAGGCTCAGGCTGCCGGGGATGTGGCCGCGGCGGGTGTAGCGGGTGGGGACTGTGCCGGCGAGGTATTCGGGGCCCAGCGCGCACACGAGCTCGTCGGGGACCTTGCCGAGGCTGATCGCCTCGACCTCCGCGCGGTCCGCCCACAGGCCGCGGCTCTCGCCCGGGTCGGGCAGGTGCCCGGCGGAACGGGCGGGCTCCTCGCCCGAGGCGAAGGGGCCCTGCCAGGCGGGGAGGCCGCCGTCCAGGATGCGGGCGTCGAATCCCGCGTCCCTGAGCGTCCACCACGCGCGCGAGGCCCACTGCATGGATCCCGCGTCGTACAGGACGACGGGGGTGCCCGGGACGGCGCCGAGAGCGGCGAGTTCGGCGGCCACCTGGGCGGGGGAGGGCTTTCCGAAGTGGTAGGACGCGGCCGGGTCGGCGAAGACCGTCCGCAGGTCCACGTGCGCCGAACCGGGGATGTGCCGGTCGAGCCAGAGGCCCCGGCCGGACTCCGACCGGTAGTCGCCGTCGAACTCGGGCGCGGCCAGCTGCACGGTCACGTCGAGGACGAGGGCGTCGGTGGTGGCGGCCAGCTCGGCCGCGGAGATCAACGCCTGCACTCCGGAAACTCCCCCTTGTGTCTGAGTGTGTCGAACCATGTCGACGCGTGTCGACACATGCCTCCATAAGACTACACAGTTGGTAGGATTACCCGAACCCTCCCGGAGGCCCGCTTGACCGAGACGCCGCACCCCGACCGACTCACCCACTACTGGCAGCTCCGCCAGGACATCCTGGACGGCGCGTTCCCGCGCGACTCCCCGCTGCTGGAGACGTCGCTCAGCGCCCGCTACGGGACGTCTCGGGCGCCGATCCGCGAAGCGCTCGGCCTGCTGGAGCACGACGGGCTGATCGAGCGGGCCGTCCGCGGGTACCGGGTCCGATCGGGGCGGCCCGAGGACGTCGTGGAGATCTACGAGGCCCGGATCGCCCTGGAGGCCGAGGCCGCCGGGGCCGCGGCACTGCGCCGCACCGATCTCGACCTGGCCCGGCTGGCCAGGCAACACGACCTGTGCCGCACCGCACCGGACGACGCCACCGGCCGGGCCGGGCACTTCCGCTTCCACGAAGCCCTGTGGCAGGCCGCGCACAATGTGACGATCACCTCACTGCTGGAGCGGCTCACCACCCGGCTGCGGATCTACGACAGCGGACCGCCCGCCTCCTATGGCGACCCCGACCTCCTCAACGCCGAGCACGAGCAGATCATGGCCGCCCTGCGGGCCCGCGACGCCGAGACCGCCCGCGCCGAGATGCGCGGCCACCTCCAGCGCAGCCTCGACCTCCGGATCCAGTCCATCGCCGAAGAGAACTGAGCCCTGACGCGAGATCTCCCGCCCGCAAGATCACTCGCGCGAGGGAGGCGAGGGTCCGTCCAGCCGCGATGACATGGGTTCATCGGCGATGACGCCGGGGAACGCATCGGGGGGACGAAATGGGCACATGGCGAAGGATCTTGCGCTTCGGTCGAAGGCTGCTCCGGCTTGACGGGAGACCGGACCCCGGTAGGGCACTCGGGATGCCCTCCGCCCCCGCGCGAACGGACGTCCTGGGGGCGACCCGGCGGTCGGTGATCCCTGACCGATCAGATATCAATGCGGGCTATGAGCGAACAGACCATGCCGCACCCCTCCGCGCCCGAGAGCTGGGGCGTCATCTGGCCCGCGGATCACGGCGGCCCGGACTTCGCGCCGATGATCGAGGCGCTGCGGGTGCTGAACGACCGGCTGATCGCGGCCGACGTGCCGCCGACGCTCGCCGCCGAGATGCGGGGCCAGTTCGAGCGGATCTCGGCGCAACTCGCCGCGCACCGGGTCCCCGAGTCCCTCCAGGTGGTCGGGCACCTCGACGCCCCGGGTCAGGGCCAGACCTTCGTCCCGGTCTACGCCGTGGACCACTGCGACGCCACGTCCCTCCGGGGCCGGGTCACCTTCGGCCGCCACTACCTGGGCCGTGCCTCCGCCGTCCACGGCGGCGCCATCACCCTGCTGTTCGACGCCCTCCTCGGCCACCTGGCCAACTCCTCCGGCACCCGCCCGCCCTCGCGCACCGCCTACCTCAACACCTCGTTCCGCGCCATCACCCCCATCGAGACCGAACTCCACTTCGAGCTCGACTACACCCGCGAGGAAGGCCGCAAGCGCTTCGCCCACGGCCGCCTCCTCCACGACACCACCCTCTGCTCCGAATTCGAGGGCCTCTCCGTCCAACTCAACCCCGGCCAACGCTGACCCTCCCCCGGCCACACCGCTCGCCGTCGGCCCCGTCGGGTCCGCGACCCCGACGCCGCAAGCGCGGAGGACTCGCGAACCCGATGTCTCAGCACGGAGGTCTGGCGAACACGACGGGCTCGCCCGGCTCGAGTAGCGGGGCCGACTCGGTGCTGGAGCCGGTGGCGACCGTCCGACGGCACCTCGTCGGCTCTTACGACGAGCCCCGCGGCCAGGCGGTCGCCTCGGGGGCCTGATTCGCTGATGAGGACGTGGGACGAGGAGGGGGAGGCCGAACCGCCAGGTGATCGGGTTCCAGATGATGGCGCCGGTGCCGACACCCTTCCCGGCCGAAAGCCGGGCCGACGGTAGCGGCACGGTCGGCAGCACTCGCCTTGCGGGGTGGGTCCCGCACGAATCGGGGAGCCCTCGGGCCGAGCCGTGAGCAATGCGCGAGGTGGGTCCCGCGCACAGATCGAGGAGCCCTCGGGCCGAGCCGTGAGCGATGCGTGGTGGGTTCGTGGGGGGCGGGGGTCAGCGGAGTCCCGGGCTGTTCCGTAGGCGGTGCGCGGGGCGGTGGGGTTCGTGGAGGTGCGGGTCAGTGGGGGGTCCAGGGGCGGTCGAACCAGCGGTGGACTCGGGTGGTGCCGAAGGAGGATTTGTCGTGGGCGGTGGTGCGGTCGGGGGGGTCGAAGGTGCCGTTCGGGGGGTGTCCGGGGAGGAAGGTCACTTCCACACGGGCGACTCGGTCGGCGCCGAACTCCAGATAGCAGGTGCCTGTGCCGTTGTACGTCGCGGAGTCTGCGCCGCTGCGGGCGCGGGCGATGAGCCGGGCGGCGACGACTCCGGCTTGGCCTTCGGCGAAGACGCCCGCCTTGGGGGTGCCGACGCTGGTGACGTCGCCTACGGCGTAGACGTTCGGGTAGCGGGTCTCCAGGGTGCGGGGGTCGACCGGGATCCAGCCGTCCTCGCACATCCCGGAGGCCAGGACGACGTCGGGGGCCCGGTGGACGGGGACGCCGAGGAACAGGTCGAACGGCAGCTCCGCGCCGTCGGCCAGGACGGCGACCTTGCGGTCCGGGTCGAGGGCGCGGACCAGGCGTTCGGGGTGCCAGGAGATGCCTCGTTCCGCGAAGGCCGTGAGCAGGGCCGCCGAAGCGGCCGGGGAGGGCGGGATCGGGGTGCCGAGCGGCATGACGAGCGCGATCTCCGACGTCTCGCGCAATCCACGCGCCGTGAGGAAGTCGTGCAGCATCAGCGCGGTCTCGCTCGGGGCGGGCGGGCACTTGAACGGGGTGGAGGTCACGCCCACGACGACCCGGCCGCCCCCGAAAGAGGCCAGGACGTCGCGGAGCGCGAACGCACCGGGCACCGTGTAGAACTCGTGGCCCGCCTCCACGAGGCCGGGCGTCGCCGACGGGTCGAGGTCGGCGCCGAGCGCGACCACCATCACGTCGGCCTCGAACGGGCCCGCGTCCGTCTCGACCCGCACCCGCTCCGGGTCGATCACCCGGATCGTGGTCCGTATGAAGCGCACGCCCGGCTTGACCACGTCGGCGTACGCGTGCCGCACCTCCTCGGCGGAAGTGCGGCCGAACATCACATCGAGCTTCGAGAAGCCGAAGACGAATCCTTCGGCCTTGTCGATGAGCACGATGTCGGCGGTGTCCCCCAGCTCCTCCGAGAGCCGCGCCGTCAACTCGAGGCCGCCGAAGCCGGCGCCCAGCACGAGAACTCGCATCCTGTCCCTCCACCTGTCTCTCACGGAAAAGACCGCGGCCCTTGCCCGGCGACCGCGGTCGGCTCTGCTCCCCCGGCCCCCGCCGGTCGCCGGTACCCGAAGAACGAAGCCCATCGCTCTGGGCGGGCCCGCGACGCCGGGCCGGACCGTACGCGGCCCCTCCCGGCCCACCGGCCCGCCGGGACGGCGGGCGGGCGGGCGGTCGGGGAAGGCGCGGGGCTACTTCGGCTGGGGGACGATGCGGATGTAGGGCTTGGGCTCGGCCCAGGTGCCGAAGATGTCCTTGGCCTGGTCGTTGGAGACCGAGCCGGCGATGACGACGTCCTCGCCCTGCTGCCAGTTCACCGGGGTGGCGACCTTGTGCTTGGCGGTGAGCTGGAGCGAGTCGATGACGCGGAGGATCTCGTCGAAATTGCGGCCCGTGGTCATCGGGTAGAGCATGATCAGCTTGATCTTCTTGTCCGGGCCGATGACGAAGACGCCGCGTACCGTCTGGTTGTCGGCGGCGGTGCGGTCGGCGGGGTCGCCGCTGACGTCGGCGCCGAGCATGCCGTAGGCCTTGGAGACGGTGAAGTCGGCGTCGCCGATCATCGGGTAGTTCGGGGCGGTGCCCTGGGTCTCCTCGATGTCGGCGGCCCACGCGGCGTGCTTGTCGACGGGGTCGACGGACAGCGCCATGATCTTCACGCCGCGCCGGTCGAACTCGGGCTTGACCTTCGCCATGTAGCCGAGTTCGGTGGTGCAGATCGGGGTGAAGTCCTTGGGGTGCGAGAACAGCACCGCCCAGGAGTCGCCGATCCACTCGTGGAACGAGATCGCGCCGTCGGTGGTGGCCGCGACGAAGTCGGGGGCGGTGTCGCCGATGGTGAGGCTCATGAGATTCTCCGTCTCGTCAAGGCGTCCGGCCCCCGTATGGGGCCGGACCGCCCTGTTGAAGAAGAACCTACGGACTCCGCGTTCCCTGAGCGTTCCCTCGGGCTATCCGGCGCCGACCGTGTCCCGCTGCGCGAGGGAACGGGCCGCCCAGAACGGGTGGTCCGCCTTCTCGTAGAGGACCGCCGCGGCCTGGAACCGCGCGCGGGCCGCGTCGAGGTCTCCGTCGGTGACGGCGGCGCTCGCGGAGGTCGCCTCGGCCATCGCACTCCACGCCGAGCTGGGGAAGGACTCGGCGAACTGGGCCGCGGACAGGGCGAGGGCGTGCGCGCCCTCCCGGTCGCCGACCAGGGCGAAGGCCTGCGCGCCGACGGGATTGAGGAGCGCGCTGCACGTGGGGCAGTCGCCGTAACGGGCTGCCGCCTTCTGGGTGGCGCGGACCGCGCGGATGGCGTCCTCCGGCGCGCCGCGCTCCATGGCCGCCAGCGCGGCGGTGGCGTGCAGCCGCGCCCACGCGTGCCTGGCCATCGGGGTGACCATCGCGATCGAGGTCGCGCGCCGCAGGTAGGCCGAGGCGTCGGCGTGCGCGCCCGTGCAGGCCGCGAGTTCCGCGCGGCGCAGCCACGGGAGCGCGACCGAGCGGCTGCCCAGCGGCGTGTACAGCTCGCAGCTCCGTTCGAGGCAGGCGTCCGCTTCGTCCCAGACGGCGCGCAGCAGGAGCGACTCGCCGAGCAGGCACCAGGCGAACGCCTGCGCGGGGACGGCGTCGGTCCGCTCGGCGACGGCGAGCGTCTCCCTGGCGTACTCCTCGACGCTGTCGGCGAAGTCGTCGCCGTGCAGCTGGTACTGCGCGAGGCAGTGGTTGAAGTCGCAGAACCTCGCGACGCGGACGCCGAGGGCCACGCCGGCGAGCCCTTCGATCTGGGCGTGCAGGCCGGGCCGCCAGTCCCCCTGGACGTGCGAGATGAACGCGAGCGCCTCCAGGGCGGCGGCGACGTCGCTCGGGTCGTCTTCGGCGCGGGCGATGTCGTGGGCCTGCTCGGCGAGACCGCGGGCCGCGGTGAAGTCACCGCGCTCCCAGGCGAGGTTCGCGCGCAGGCAGAGGAGCCGTCCGCGCTCGGCGGGGTCCGGTGCGCGGCCCTCGGCGGCCGTGAGGTGCGGCTCGGCCGCGTCGGGCCGGTGCCGCATCAGCCACGCGCTCGCGGACTTGCGGTGGATGCGCCCGGCCGTGGCGTCGTCGGCGGCGGTGGTGAGCGCCTGGTCGAACGCCTTCACCGCCCCGTCCGGGTCGCCCGACTGCACACGGAGGTCGCCGACGCGTTCCCACAGCTCCGTCGTCAGGTCGGGTTCGGCGGTCTCGGCGCTGCTGATCTCCGCGTGCTGCCGCTGGGTCTCCGGGCTCGGCTCGACGCCGAGCTCGGTGTCGAGCACCTCTTCCAGCCGCGCGTACTGGCGGCGGGCCTCGTCGCGGCGTCCGGCGAGTGCGTACAGCCGCATCAGCCAGACGTGCGCGGTCTCGCGCAGCGGGTCCGCCGCGACGATGCGCTGCACCGCCCGCGCCGCGCCGTTGAGATCACCGCGGGCCTCCAGCAGCCCGGCGAACTCCTCGGCGGCGGCCATCCAGTCGAGCCGGAGCTCATCGCGCGGCGCGGCGGCCCAGTCCTCGTAGACGTCCTCGGGAAGCAGCCCGTCCCGGTAGATCTCGAGCGCCGCGGCGTAGGAGTCGGCCTCCCGGGTCTTGCGGGCGGCGGCCATGAGCGACCAGTACTCGGCGACGTCCACCGAAAGGCCCGAGGAAGGCAAACAAAGCAGATCCCCCGCAGACAAGATTATATCTGCGCCTTTGTCGGCGTGCAGACTGCGACGTGCAGAATGCAATGCCTTGCGGAGATTCGCCCCCGCCGCGCGCTGGTCGAGCTCCGGCCACAGCGCGTCCATCACCTGCTCCCGGCGCAGCCGGTGCCCCGGTGCCAGCGCCAGCAGCTTGACCAGCGCCGCGGGCTTCCGCTGCGACCACGCCTCAGGCGGGACGGCACGCCCGTCCACCTCCACCCGAAACCCACCGAACAGGCCGATCCGAAAATGCGTCACCAAACCCCCGAGCCCGATCTCTCCCTGATGATCAAAATAATGACATAACCACCCACGACCCGAGTCTCGTCCACGAACCGCCGAACCACCCAGAATCGTCCAATCACCCTGTTTCGGCAAATAACGGGACGACGTGGCCGGTGGGCGGGGTCAGGGAATGAGGAAGGTGGTGAGGTCGGTGGCCAGTTCGGCGGGGTGCTCGCCGTTGAGGGCGTGGGAGGCGTGCGGGTAGAGCTTGACGGTGGCGTGCGGGAGGGCGCGTTCGGCGACGGTGCGGGAGGTGGCGGGGTCGTGCATCACCGAGTCGCCGGCGAGGATCGCCAGGACCGGCATGGTGAGGCGGCGCAGATCCTTCTCGGGGAGGAGGGCGGGCTGCGGGAGACGCCGGGTGTGGTTGCGCATGCCGGATTCGATCATCGCGGCGACGGGCACGTCGGTGACGGCGGCGCCGCCTGCGGTGTAGGAGGTGAAGGAGTCGCGCCAGGACTTGGGCAGCCAGGGGACGGCGGCCGGGATCGCGCGGAGCGCCGTAGCGAACGGGATGTCGGAGAACGTGTAGACCGGGTCGATGAGCGTCAGGGTGGCGACGCGCCGGGGCGCGCGGAGCGCGAGGTGCACCGCGGCCCATCCGCCGATCGACAGCCCTACGACGTGAAAGGCGTGCTCCGGCAGTCGCTCGAGCACCTGGTCCAGCCAGGCCGCCTGGTCGGCCGCGGAGGTGATCGGCGCGTCCTGGACGCTCCGGCCCGGCTCGCCGAGCAGGTCGAGCGTGTAAACGTCGCCGATCCGGAGCAGGGACGGCATGTTGTCCGCCCAGACCGGTGACGCCGAGGCCCTGCCCGGCAGCAGCACGAGCGGTTCCGCCCGGCCCGCGGCACCCGCGTACCGATAGACCCGGACGAATCCGAAATCGGTCGGCACATCGAGCGTCGCCGCGGGACGCGGCATCGCGGCCATCGCCCGGTCATAGGCGGCCAGGAAGTCCGCGCGGCCCTCGGCGCTGTTCCAGTGCCCGACCGGCGACGGTGCGCGCAGCGCGAAGGCCACCGCGACGACCGCTCCGGCGACGGCACCCGCCGTGATCCTCAACGCGCGGCGCCGACGGCGTCCACCCCCGGGCCGCGTCTCCTCCACGGGCTCGTCGCCCCGCCCGATGCCCGCCACAGCGCCCCCCGCTGAACGTCGGCCGAAGTCCCGACCGTATGGCCGTACGGGGCCCGCGCCCCGGAGCGGTCACCGAGCGCCGCCGATTCCTCCCCGCAATCGGCATCCCCAGGACGGGCCGCATACATGTGCCGCTCAACCGACCGGGCTTCGCGGAGCCGAGGGTGCGGACCGTCAGGTCCGGTGGCCGGGCTCAGCCCGCACGGGGACGGCGGGATGCGTCATCGCCGCACGGCGCGAGTACCCGAGCCCCCGGCCTCGGCCCGGCCGCCGGCGGACGCGGGTCGGCCGGGGCGTCAGGCGTCGAACCAGTGGATGTGGCGGCAGCGGGCGCAGATGAGGAGGGTGGCGTTCCGGTTGGCCCAGGCGAGGTTCATGAACTCCATGCCCGTGGAGTTGAGCTTGCGGGTGTCCCGCTCGAAGAGCTCGTGCGCGCAGACCACACAGACGAGATTCACGCCGTGCGGCAACTGGTATTCGGAGGGCTCAGGGTCTCGGGCGGGGCTCATCACGGCAGTTTAGGCGACATGGCGGCCAAGCCTTCCCGTCGATCCCCCCACCGACGGCAGCCGCTCGATCAGCGCGCTGTTGTCCTCCACCACGTGCTCCGGCGCCCCCGCCCGGAACACCGCCGGCCGGTACGGCTCCGCAGCGTCGAAGACCACCTTCCACCCCAGCGCCATGTCCTCCCCCTCACCACGTCGGGTGCTCCCGGCATCCCGCCGAGAACCGTCCGCTCCCCCGAGGTATCAGCCCCCTCCGGCGGTTTCCCGAACCCGCGCGTCAGCCCCCCTCATCGGGTTCCCGCCCCTGGTCCCGCGCGATCGCCGCGCGCGCCCACCCGCTCATCCGCAACCGCGGCACGACGTCCGGGGCGAACCAGTGGAACATGATGCCCTCTCCGACGGGCAGGGCCGCCGCGTCGCCGTTCCACACCGCGCGGAACACCTGGACGCGCCCCTTCGCGAGACCGTCGTGCCCCACGCTCTCCGCGACGGTGAACCGCACGAGATCCGGCAGGTCCAGCCCGGCCTCTTCCTTCAGTTCTCGGCGGATCGTCTCCTCGGAGGTCTCCCCGGAATCGCGGTTCCCGCCGATGAGCGACCAGGCACCCGGATCACAGATGCCCGGAATGTCGTCCCGAAGGTGCAGCAGGTACTCGCCCGCGTCGTTCACCACGAGCGCCCCGGCTCCCCTGGCCTCTTCCGCGTCGTCGTCCATGCCTCGAGGATGCCCGGACGCGGCGGCCGTGTCCGCCGACCCGCCGGTCAGTCCGTCAGGCGGATGAGGCGGCGGTCGGCGGCGGTGGTGACGGCGGCGGTGCGGGAGTCGACGCCGAGTTTGGCGTAGATGTGGAGGAGGTGGGTCTTGACGGTGGCTTCGCTGATGTAGAGGTGGCGGGCCAGGTCGCGGTTGGTGCGGCCTTCGGCGAGGAGGGTGAGGATCTCTATCTCGCGGGGGGTGAGGGAGACGGACGGGCGGCGGACGCGGTTCATGAGCTTGCCGGCGACCTTGGGAGACAGCGCGGTCTCGCCTCGGGCGGCGGCGCGGACGCCGGCGAAGAGCTCGTCGGGCGGGCCCGCCTTGAGGAGGTAGCCGGTGGCGCCGGCGTCGATCGCGCGGGCGAGGTCGGCGTCGGAGTCGTAGGTGGTGAGGACGAGGACGTGCGGTGGGGCGGGCAGGGCGAGGACGCGCCGGGTGGCCTCGACGCCGTCGATGCCGCCGTCGAGCCGGAGGTCCATGAGGACGACGTCGGGCGCGTCGAGGGCGGCGCGCCGGACGGCCTCCTCCCCGTCGGACGCCTCGGCGACGAGTTCGAGGTCGTCCTCCCCGGCCAGGAGCGCCCGCAGCCCGGCCCGGACGACCGCGTGATCGTCGACGATCATCACTCGGACGGTCACGGCGTCCTCCGGGGCACCGTCGCGGCGATCGTGGTGCCCTCGCCTGGAGCGGTCTCGACGGTCAGGGTCCCGGCGACGGCGTCGAGCCTGTCCCGCATGGCGCGCAGCCCGAAGCCGCGGCCGGGGGCGCTCGTGACGGAGGTCCGGTCGAAGCCCGAGCCGTCGTCGTAGACGTCGAGCGTGACGGTGTCGTCGAGGTAGGACAGGGTGATCACGACCCGTTCGGCGGTCGCGTGCTCGGCGGCGTTGGCGAGCGCGCCCTGCGCGACCCGCAGCAGCGCCTCCCGCTGATCGGGTGGCAGGTCGTACTCGGCGCCTTCCGTCCGCACCTCGACGGGGGCGAGGCCGCGGCCCGCCAGCGCGCGCAGGGCGTCGGGCAGGCTTCCCTCCGGCGCGTTGAGGCCGCGCAGGAACCGGCGGGCGTCCTCCAGGCTCGCCGAGGCGGTGCCGGCGGCCTGGGCGGCGAGGGCCCGCGCCCGTGCCGGATCGTGGTCGAAGGCCCGGTCGGCGGCCTGGAGCAGCATGCCCATGCTGGTCAGGCCCTGGGCCAGGCTGTCGTGGATCTCCCTGGCGAGCCTTTCACGCTCGGCCAGGACGCCCGCCGCGCGCTGGGCCGTGGCGAGTTCCCCGCGGGTCCGGGTGAGATCGTCGATCAGCCGCTCGAGCACCACGAACACCGTCGACGTCATCGCCGCGACGCCGATCGGCGCGAGGACGAGGCTGGGGTCGAATCTGTCGGCGACCTGGATCTGCACCGAGATCACCGCCACGGTGAGGACGAGCACCACGACCGCGGTGAACCGGTGCGGCAGCACCCGCAGGCTGACGAAGAAGAGCGGGATCGCACACCAGCTGAAGCTCGGCGCGATCTCGGTGAGCGCCAGCCAGCAGCCGACGAGCGCGAGCAGCCACCGGACGCGGTGGCGGCCGAGCGCCTCCCAGCACAGGACGCCCGCGCCGTACAGGACGGCGAGGACCGCGGAGAGGGTCAGCGGCAGGACCGTGTACTCGACCGCCCCGTGCCGGGTGATCATGCGCAGCACTGAGGCGAGGAGCAGCAGGTAGAAGCCCGCGCTGACGGCCGCCGTCAGCCTCTTGTCCGATTCACCCATCATCACCTTCCGTAGCCGACCAGATCCGGGACGTCGGCGCATCCACCTTACGGCCGATATCGACCTCCACCTACCGGCGTTTTCGGATCGGCCTTTTCCCCGACGGATCGGGAGGCGTCCGGGCGAAGAGTGGGAGGTGCGAGGCCGCAGGGGCCCTCGCAGAACTGGAGGAACCCCATGAAGAAGCTGGTCGCCGCCGTCGCCGGAGGGCTCGTCCTCACCGCCGGGACCGCGGCCTTCACGGCGGCTTCGGCCTCCGCCGCGCCCGACCGCGACACCGTCGTCACCGGGAGCACGCTGACGGCCGAGGCCGCCCTCCGGGCCGCCGACGCGGTGCAGAAGGCCGCGGGCAAGGAGAACCAGCGGGTGACGGTCGCCATCGTGGAGCGCTCGGGTGCGGTCAAGATCATCCTGCGCGGGGACGGCGCGGGCCCGCAGACCGAGGAGTCGGCCAAGCGCAAGGCGTTCACCTCGGTCAGCTTCGGCCGCCCGACCGCCGAACTCGCCGCGAACGTCACGGGCTCGGGGGCCACCCTCCGCGACATTCCGGGCACCCTGTTCCTGGGCGGCGGGCTGCCGATCGCGTCGGGTGGCGCCCCGATCGCGGGGATCGGCGTCGCGGGCGCGCCGTCCGGCGACATCGACGCGCGCCTCGCCCAGGAGGGCCTCAAGGCCATCCAGCGCGGGCTGAACTGACCTTGCCAGGGGCCGCGGGTCCTCCCGCGGCCCCTCTTCGCGGGGACGAGAGGGGAAGATGTGACGATGGGCAGGCGGGCGTTCCTCGCGTCGCCGGTCGCGCTGACCGGCTGCGGCGCGGCCCCGCGGAACGAAGGGAGCACCGGCGTGGATCTACTGGAGGCCGCCGCGGCGGGCGACGCGCGGGCGGTCAGGGTCGCGCTGGCCGACGGCGCCGAGCTCGAGGCCCGCGACCCCGCGGGACGGACCGCGCTCCTCCTCGCCGCGACCTACGACCGTGTCGAGGCCGCCGAAGCACTCGTCGCGGCCGGGGCCGACCCCGACGCCCTCGACGGCCGCCACGACACCCCCTTCCTCGTCACCGGCGTGACCGGCAGCGTCGCCATGCTGCGCACCCTGCTCCCGGCCCGCCCCGACCTGACGATCCGCAACCGCTACGGCGGCATCGCTCTCATCCCCGCCTGCGAACGCGGCCACGTCCCCTATGTCCGCGAACTCCTGAAGACCGCGATCGACGTCGACCACGTCAACGACCTGGGCTGGACCGCCCTCCTCGAGGCGATCATCCTCGGCGACGGCTCCCGCCCCTACGTGGAGATCGTCACCCTCCTCATCGCCGCAGGAGCCGACCTCTCCATCGCCGACGACGACGGCATCACCCCTCGGCGCCACGCCGAGGCCCGCCGCCAGACCGGGATCGCCGCCCTCCTCGAAGCCGCCGGAGCCCGTTGAGCCCCGGCACCGCGTGCGGGCACGTCACGGGCGGAGCATCGGCGGCCGCGTCCCGAAGGCACCCGGTAGGCCCTCGCGGACGGGAGGATCCGCTGCCTCGCGTCCGCCCGGGACGCCCCCCGTCGTCGGCCGGCAGGGGAGGGCGAGGGCTTCGGCCAGACGGGTGCGGAGGACGGTGAGGCGGGCGATCTCGCTGTCGAGGGCGGCGAGGCGGGCTGCGGCGATGCCCTGGGAGGCGTCGCAGGCGGGGCCGCCGTGAGCAGGGAGTCCGTCGCCTTCGAAGGCGTCCAGCCGCGCGGCGGAGGAGTGGACGTCCTCGACGGTGAGGCCGAGCGAAAGCAGGAGGCGAATGGTGCGGATACGACCGAGTTCGGGTGGTCCGTACTCGCGCTGACCGGACGGGGTGCGCGGCACCGTCAGCAGGCCGCGCTCCTCGTAGAACCGCAGCGCTCGCGGCGTCGTTCCGGTGACCGCCGCCGCGTCGCCTATGCGCATGGCCCCTCCCGGGTCACAGCTCCACGATGACGGCGCCGAGGTGGACGCCCGCCAGCAGTTCGGTCAACGCCCGGGGCGCGCCGGACAATCCCGCCACCCGGGTGTGCGGGAAGGAGATCCGGCCCTCGCGCAGCCACACGCCGAGCCGCTCGGTGCCCGATCGGCGTTCGTCCGGCGAGAGGCCGCGGAACCCGCGCAGCGTGACCGCCTTGGCGACGAGCTGGAAGGTGTCCAGCTCGACCGGCGCGTCGGTGCCGGTCCGGCCCGGGGCGAGCTGGCCGCCGAGCGTGCCGACCAGCACGATCCGCGCCCCCGGACGCGCGGCGGCGACGGCGGCGCGCAACTGCGCTCCCCCGACGGTGTCGATGACGACGTCGAGCCCTTCCGGCGCGGCCTCGGCGAGCCCTTCCGCATCCCGCGGCACCACGGCGTCATAGCCCAGCTCCGCCTTCATCCGCCGGGCCTTGTCCGGCGACCCCGTGCTCCCGACGACCCTTCCGGCACCGAGCAGCCGCGCCACCTGACCCGCCATCGACCCGACGGCCCCCGCCCCGCCCGTCACGAACACCGTCTCGCCCGGCCGCAGATCGGCGTCCCGCGTCAGCGCCGCGTACGCCAGTGCCCCCTGCGAGAGCTCCGCCGCCGGATCGGGCAGCACGTCGTCCAGCGGAACGGCCTGCGCCACCGGCACCGCGGCGTACTCCCGCCACCCCAGGAAGTGCGCCACCAGCGTCCCGGGCACCGGCCCGCCCGCGGCCGAGGCGACGACCTCCCCGACCGCGGGCCCGAACAGCGCGTCTCCCACCCGCAGCGCCGGGAACGGCGTCCCCGGCACCCCTCCCCCCAGCAGCGTCCGCACCGCGGGGAACACCGCGAACCACCGGTTCCGCACCAGCATCTCCCCTTCCCCCACCGCCGGAACCGGCGCCTCCACCACCGCGAAGTCCTCCTCCGACGGCAGCCCCTCCCGCACCGCCGCCACCCGGATCTCCCGCATCACGTCACCCCGCACCACGGCACCCATCACGAACCTCCCTGACGTCCCGGGCCCGCCCCTCGGACCCGGCGCCCGGCACCGTAACCCCTCACCCGCACGTCAGGGTCAACCGTTCCTGAGCACTGTCCAGGAGTGTTCCTCCCGGGGCCAGTGCGTCTGTCCCGAACGGTGCTGGACAGACTGGTCCCCGGCTTTCACGCGCCCGGTGGAGCGGCGGATCGTGTCCGCCCTCCGGTTCGAGCGGGGCGGGGTTCCTCACACCCGAGGCCGTGGTGCCGGGCCTGGAGGGTCCGATGCCCGGCACCATCGCTCTGGTGGTGTCGGGGCGGTGCCGTCCGTCGCCGGGCGCCATGTCCTTGGGCGCGCCGTCCGATCACGAGGCTCGCGGCCTCATGTCGGCTGGTCTTGTGTGCGGGTGTGCTGGTGGGCTGCTGCCGATGCTGGGCTCCCCACCGGCTGGTGTAGGCCGCATCCACCGCCACCGAGGCGATCGCGTGTTCGGCGGCCATCGACACCAGCCGGGCCTCCAACCGGGCCGTCGGGATTCCGTGGACGACCTGGCGCAGGCGCCGTCTGCCGTGCTTCTCGCGGGTTTTGACGTCGGTGAAGTCGAGATCCTCCACAGCGATCGCCGCGACGCCGAGGTGGCGGGTCCAGTTCAGGAGCCGGGTGAGGGCGTGGCGGAGTTGCGCGTCGCGGTGCGAGGCGGTGCCCGACAGGTCGTAGGAGAACCGGCGCGGCCTCCCCACCGGGTTACCGTGAACGTCCAGGTGCCAGGCCGCGAGGTGGTCGGCGTTGGTGTCGATTCCGATCACACCCGCAGCCAGTGCCGCCTCCAGCGAGATCGTCTGCACGGGCGGGCGCTGCCAGGACACGTCCACGTACCAGCGGCCCCGTGCGGGGTCCACGTGGATGCGGTAGGCCACCGCCCGGTCCGCCTCGACCCGATCTGCCCACTCCCGGCCGCAATGGGCGAAGGAGGCGCGGGCGGACACTGTGTACCGGCCGTGGGGCGCGTTCGCGAGGTCCGCCAGTGGGGCGGGCAGCTTGATGAAGACCTGTCCGTCGGGCGTGATGCGGAGGGTTTCGTTGCCGTGCCGTTTGCCGGTCTCACCGTCGGCGGACAGGAACCAGCGGGCCGCCTCCCACCGACCCCTCCACTCCTGCTCACTCACCCCGGCCGCCTCCAGATGATGCCGGCCACGAGCGAGGCTCTTTCCGCCGTCCACTGTGCCCCAGACCGTCAGCGCACCGCGCCTTGAGGTCCCGGGAAGCGAGCGATCCCAGATGCGCGCCGACCCTCCGCAGCACCTCCTCGTCCTGGGCGGTGAGGCCTTTCAGACGGGTCCGCACCGACACCCCGCAGGCCTCGGAGATCACGAACGGCGCCGCCATCGACCGGAGCGGCATCGACCCCACCCACAGCAGACGACCCCCTCACCCGGCCGATATCACTCAATGTGATCAATCGAGAACCTACTCCCGGTGCCGGGGCCATGTCCGGGGAATCGGGCAACACACATTCCCTGCCATGCTGCCGGAACCAGCGGCCGTGCACCCCGGCCAGGGAGACAACGACGATCAGCACCACGGACACCACGGACACCACGGACACGACCTTGTGGGCGCTTCCGAACACTCCTGAACACTCAACGGGCAACGGTTCAGAACCCCTTCCGGGCGGTCCGCACGTTCAAGGAAGCCGAGTCGTCAGTCGAAATGGGCGTCGCCGAGGAAGGGGTCGTCGAAGGAGCCCGTGTCGTGGGCGCGAAGGTACGGGGCCCAGGGCGGGTTCGCCCGGTGGAGGGTCAGTGTCCGGGCGCCGCGGGCGCGCAGCCGCCGCAGGTAGAAGGTGGCGAACCACAGCGACGCCACGAGGCTCAGGACGCTCGCACCGATCAGGCCCGCGACGAAGAGCGTGTTGTCGGCGTCCGTGGTCTCACCATCGCCCACCTTCAAGGCCACGCCGAAGAACACGGCGATCCAGGAGCAGAACGCCGCCGTCACCAGCACGACGGCAAAGACCCCGATCCAGATGCCCACCCCGGCCAGAACGCGGCGGCCGCGCAGCCGCAGCCCGTCGGGCGGCCCTAGGTCGAGCATCCCCGTGCACACCTCGCGGGAGAAGGCGTGCAGAGTGTCGCGGTCGAACGGCGCCGACGGGGAGGGGACCAGCGTGGCGAGGCGGTCTGCCACCGCGTCGGACAGCCGCTGCCGCTCCTCCTCCGGCAGGTCCGGCCAGAGGCCGCGCAGGTGGGCGAAGGTCGGCTCGCTCTCCAGGGGGTCGGTCAGTAGCGCGGAGTAGGCGTCCGTGGCCAGGCTAGGCGCCAGGCGGGCCGCGGCCCGGATCTGGCTCGGCCGGCCCTGGGCCAGCGACGAGGCGAGCCGCCAGGAGAGATCCGAATCCCCGGACACCAGCGTGGACGCCTCGGGCAGGCCCCCGTCCGTCCGGGCGAGGACCCCGGCCCGCATCAGGACCACCCGGCGATCGTCCGGGCAGAGCCGCAGCGCGGTCCCGCTCTGGGTGTCGTTCACCTCGCCGGGATCGGTCCGGTACCGCTCGACGAGCGCCTCCACCCAGGCCCCGGCGATCCCCGGGTCGTCGGGGGCCAGGGCGAACGCCTCGTCGTGGTGGCCGTCCTCGTCCAGGGCCCGGGCGTAGGTGAGGGTGAACTCGGAGTCCTCCGGGTCGATCTCGTACGCGAGTTCGAGGTCCTCGAGCCCGTCGCCTTCGCGCAGCGCCCGCTCGGCGAGGCCGCGCACGCGGTGGCAGCGGGCCTCGTCCCGGGTCAGCCGCAGGGCCTCCTGGCCGTCGGCGCGCGCCAGGCCCTGGTCGGCGTACCGGATCGCGAGGGCGTAGCGGCCCCTGCGCAGGGCCTCCTCGGCCATCGCCGCGAACCCGGCGGATCCCGAGGCCAGGTCGGCGCCCTGGCTCATCGCCTGGCCGTCCGTCAGGGTCCCCGGCAGCCCGGTGAGGAGGCCCAGCACCCGCCGTGCGGTCGGCCGGCGCCGCGGGTCGGCCGACAGGCACTCGGCCACCGCGTCGGCGAGCGGCCGGTCCAGGGCGGTCGGGACGGGTGCGCCCGCACCCACCTTCGCGAGGATGTCGCGCACCGAGCCGCCGCGGAAGACATCGCGGCCGGTCGCGGCGAACACCATCGTGAGCGCCCACGCCCACAGGTCGGTGGCGGGGCCGGGCAGGACGTCCCCGTGCGCCTGCTCCGGGGCCATGTAGGCGGGCGTGCCGATGCGGGCCGCGCCACCGGTGATGGTCTCCCGCAGCCGCGCGATGCCGAAGTCGATCACCCGCGGGCCATCGGCGCCGACGATGATGTTCGCGGGCTTGAAGTCGAGGTGGACCACATCCGCCTGGTGGATGGCGATCAGCGCGGTCGCCGTGGCGACGGCGAGCCGGTCCAGGTCGCCGCCCGTGTGCGGGCCCCTCCGGCGGACCGCCGCCGCCAGCGACGGCCCCGGAACGTACTCGCTGACCACGTAGGGCGGGTCCGCGTACGCGTCGGCCGCGAGGACCGCCGCGATGCAGAACCGGGGAACGCGCATGACGTGCTCGGCCTCGGCCGCGAACCGCTCCCGAGCGATGCCGCTGGGAGCGCGCAGGGTTTTCACCGCGACGTGCCGCCCGCTCCCGTCCGCGCCCAGGTAGACGACACCCTGGCCGCCCGCGCCGAGCCTGCCGTGCAGGCGGTACCCACCTAGCGCGCGTGGATCCTCAGGGGTGAGCGGTGCCGTCTCCGCGTGCCACGCCATGGTCGCATTGTGGTGGTGCCGGACGCCCCGCCGAAGCGCCTGTCCGCTGTGGGCCACCGGCGGTCCGACACCCGTGGCAGGACAGGTCACTCCGGCATTCGCGCTTCATCGAAACCGAGCTCGTCCTCGACGCCCAGCCCGACCGGATCCGCTTCGAGGATCCCGCAGAGCTCCGCACCCAGCCCGGGAGGGGCGAGCGGAGCCGCGAGATTCGCCAGCCTCTCCACCCTCCGCCAGTTCCCCGCAGCGGCCGCATCGCGGATCCACCCGACCACCGACCCGACGACCTCGGGATACTCGCGCGCGATCCCGTCCGCCATCTCCATCGTGACGAACCCCGTGACCGCCGCCTCCACCAGGGAAACCAGCGCCCCGCCGTCCCCGAACTCGGCGTTCAGGAATTCGGTGAACGACTCCCATTCCCGGGCGATCCCGTCGTCGCCCTCCTGGTAGAAGAAGACCTTCGGGTCGTCGGCGGACACGTCCTCCATCCAGTAGACCTGGTAGCCCTGGTGCATGGCGAAGACGAGCGCCCCGGGCGGAATGCCCTCGAACGCCGTCCCCTCGGAGAGTTCGGGTGCGCTCTTCTTGAGCCCGAAGATCGCGGGATGGAACGCGTCGGTACCCGCCAGAAGCCTTCCCGCGCGGCGCCCCATCAGGGCGAGGAACTCACGATAGGCGCCCGGCAACCGGCCCAGTCCCTGGTCTGCCATGACCGCGAGGATCTCTTCTTCGCCGACCCCCACTAACGCGCCCGCCCCGTCCCGGACCCGCACGGCGTCTGCGATCCTCTGCACGCCCGCATTCGGCATCTTCCGCACCTTCCCGAGCAGAGGCCGACCGTACAGGGCGTCGGCGGGCGCAGGCCATGGTCCGATCGCGCTCGACCATCCTCGAGTTCCGTTCCGGGTGGTGTCTGGGGTGGGTCAGGTGGAGGTTCTGGGGGGAGGGGGTTCTTCCGGGTTCTTGTGGGCGGGGGTTAAGGGGTGGTCATGTGGGGAGCGGCGGGGTGGGGGGTGGCGGCATTGTCGCGGGCATGACGACGGGGTATGTGGATGAGGACGACAGGCTGCTCAGGGCGGTTCTGGATGTGCTCGGGGTGCTGGATCCGCCGGCGGAGTCGCGGATGTGGCGGTGGGCCGAGGAGCTGTTCGACGGGGCCGCCTGAGGACGACCGAAGGCCCGGGGCCGTCTGGGACGGCGCCCGGGCCGGAAGATCGGAAAGGGTCAGCGGTAGCCGGAGGCTTCGGGTTCGTGGCCGTTGACGAAGTAGCGGCCCAGCTCGTGCTGCTTGTAGGCGACCGGGTCGTGGAGGCTCAGGGTGCGGAGGTCGCGCCAGAAGCGGCCGAGGCCGACGTCGGTGGCGGTGGACCGGGCGCCGGTCAGGTCGAACAGCTCCGACGCGGCGGTCAGCGAAGCCTCCGTGGAGGAGATCTTCAAGCTCACGATCGTCTCGGCGACCGCCGCGCGCTCGGCGGGTGTCGCCTCCTCGCCGCGCTCGTAGAGCCAGAGCAGCGCCTTCTCGGCCCGGTCGACCAGCGCGGAGACCGCCTGGAGCCGGGCGACGTGGCCGCCGTAGCCCTGGAGGATGAACGGCTCGTCGCTGCCCTTCTCCACGAGCGAGTGGTACCAGGGCCTGGTGCGGGTCCGCGTGTACTCGGCGCCCTCCAGCAGCGCGCCCTCGGCGACGCCCAGTTGCAGCGTGCCGAAGATGAGCTGGAAGTTGAGCACGCCGAGCGCCTGGTACGGCGGCGGCGCGGCGTCCAGTGGCCCGAGGTCGGCGAGGATCGCGGCGTCGGGGACGGGCACCTCGGTCAGCGTGATCTCGCGGCTCGCGGTGAGGCGCTGCCCGAGCACGTCCCAGGTCCCGGTGTAGGCGATGCCCTCGGCGGCGGCGTCCAGCGCGACGGCCATCGCACGCCCGGTCCCGGCGTGCACGACGCGGGTGAAGATCCGGTCGCAGACCGGGGCTCCCGTGGCGAAGCCGCTGTCACCGGTGACGACCTGGCCGCCTTCGACCGGGATCAGCTTGGGGAACCCCGCCCGGTTGTGCCCCGGGCTCGCCCACACCAGCCCGCGCGCGGCGGTCTCGCGGAGCTGCCCGTCGGACTCGGGCGTCCGGAAGTACTCCAGCACCCGCAGCCACGCGTAGTGGTAGGCGAGGATGTGCGCGACGGAGGCGTCGGTGCGGGCGATGAGCCGGGAGACCTGGAGGCCCGTCCGCCACGGCTGCCCGTGCCCGCCGAACTCGGCCGGGACGGTCAGCGAGAGCAGCCCGTGCTCGCGCAGCAGCGCCATCTCGGTGTGCGGCTCCATGTTCGCCGCGTCGCGCTCGATGACGTCGGCGCGCAGCTTCGCGGCGACCTCGGCGGCGACGCCGGTCCAGTGGCGCAGCGCGGGGTCGTCCGGGACGCTCGGGTCCGGGATGAGGTCCAGCTCGTTCACTTCCGTACTCCCACGATCCACGAGTAGGCCGGGGCCGCCTGGTTCACCAGGTGGTCGCCGACCACGCGTTCCTTGTAGATGACCGGGTTGTGCACCGCGAGGGTGCGCGCGTTGCGCCAGTGCCGGTCGAGCGCCTTGGTGCGCTGGACGGTCGAGGCGCCCCCGGTCTCGAACAGCAGGTTCGCCGCCCGCAGGACGGTGTCGGCGACCGTGATGTGCGCCTGCGACGCGGCGATCTCGGCCGCGTCGAAGACCTCCTGCGGCACCTCCCCCGCGGCGCGGAGCGCGTTGATCGCCTCGAGCCGGGCGACGGCGGCGAGGGTCGTCGCCTCGGCCGCGAACGCCAGCCCGGAGATCCGCCCGACGACCTGCTGGACCAGCGGGTCCTCCGCCGGGGACGGGCCGCTGCCGTGGCTGAACACCCGCTTGCGCCCGCGGACGTACTCGGCGGCGTCCCGCACGACGGCCCGGCCGATCCCGCTGAGCGTCGCCAGGTGGAACAGCTGGTAGAAGGCGATCATGTAGTTGGGGCCGCGGTCGGCGAACCAGAACACGTCGGCGGGCTCGACCTCGGCGCCTTCCAGCACGGTGGTGCCCGAGCCGGTGAGGCGCTGGCCGAAGCCGTCCCAGTCGTCGATCCGTTCGACGCCCGGGGCGTCGGCGGCGACCAGCGCGAAGCCCTGCGCCTCCTCGCCGCGCCGGGCGAGGACCGCGATCCAGTCGGCGTACAGGCTGCCGGTGCTGTAGTGCTTGGTGCCGGTCAGCTCCCACGTCGGCCCGTCGCCGGTGAGCGTGGTCCCGACGGCGCCGAGGGCGCCGCCGCCGATCTCGGTCGTGGCGTTCCCGATGATCGCGCCCGCGCCGATCCGCTTCAGCCAGCGTTCGCGGGCGTCGCCGTCGGCGTCGTGCAGCCGCTCTTCGAGCAGGCCGAAGTGGGCGCGCAGGATCTGCGGCAGGTTGGAGTCGGCCTCGCCGAGCTCGACGAGCAGCCGGAACAGCTGGGTGACGGACGCGCCGGACCCGCCGAGCTCGACCGGCACCCGCACCGCGCCGAACCCGGCCTCTTTCAACCACGCGACGGGTTCGTGGGCGAGGCCGCGGTGGAGCTCCCGGTCCACCGTGCCCTCCGCGATCCGCGCGAAGACGGGGCGGAACCGCGCCGCGAGCCGCTCGTAGGCGGCCTCGTCATCGGCGACGGGGAGCGGGGCGGTCATCGGGACTCCTTGAACGCGCCGCGGTGGCGGGCGGCGGGGTGGCGGTCGTTGATCAGGTCGGTGCCGAACAGCTTCTTGCGCAGCGAGCCCTCGGTGTACTCCTCCTGGGCGAGCCCGCGCTTGCGCAGGACGGGCATGACGTGGTCGATGAACTCCTGGTAGGAGCCGGGAAGCCGCCAGTTGACGACGTTGATGCCGTCGACTCCGGCGTCCTTCCAGACCTGGAGGCCGTCAGCGATCTGCTCGGGCGTCCCGACGAGCCGGGTGGCCCGCCTGGCGACGATGTCGGCGAGGTCGGCGACGGTCGGCTCCCGGTCGGTGACGCTGCGCCGCAGCCACTCCAGGATGCCCTTGCTGGTCTCGGTGTCGATGTCCTTGAGGAGCGTCTCGGGCGGGTAGGCGGTGCCGTCGGGCCGCGTCCCGAAGTTCATGTGGGCGAGCATGCCCTCGGCGCTGATGTACTCCTCGAGGTCCGCCTCCTTGCGCCTCGCCTCCTCCTCGGTGCTGCCGACGACGAACGAGATGCCCTGGAAGAACTTGATGTCGGAGGCGAGCCGTCCCGCCTCCACGGCGAGCCGCCGGGTCTCGGTGATGCCTTCGGCGGCGACCTCGGGGCTGGGCGCCGCGATGAACACGGCCTCCGCGTGCCGGGCGGCGAAGGACCGCCCGGTGGCCGACGCGCCGGCCTGGAACAGCAGAGGGGTGCGCTGGCGCGACGGCGAAGGCAGGTGCGGGCCCTCGACGGAGTAGAACTCGCCCTTGTGCCGGATCTTGTGGATCTTGGACGCGTCCGCGTAGACGCCGCGCGCCCGGTCCTTCAGCAGCGCGCCGTCGTCCCAGGAGCCCTCCCAGAGCTGGTAGGTGACGTCCACGAACTCCTCGGCCTGCCGGTAGCGCTCATCGTGCGGGATGAGCCCGGGCAGCCCGAGGTTGCGGGCGCCGTTCTCCTGGGTGCCGGTGACGACGTTCCAGGCGACCCGGCCGCGGGAGATGTGGTCGAGGGTGGAGATCTGCCGGGCGAAGGTGAACGGCGGCATCTGGAGGATGCCGCTGGTGTAGGCGAGACCGAGGTGCTCGGTGTTGACCGCGAGCGCCGACAGCAGCACCGCCGGGTCGTTGCTGGGGATCTGGAGCCCGTTGCGGGCGTGCACCTCGTAGTCGCCGTCGGCGGGCCCGTACAGCCCGGACACGTCGGCGAAGAAGATCGCGTCGAAGCGGCCCGCCTCCAGCCGCTTGGCGAGATCGACCCAGAAATCGACGTCGTCGAAGTCGACCTGGCCCGAGTCGGGATGCCGCCACTGGCCGTGCTGGATGTGCGATGCGGTGTTCATGACGAACGCGTTGAAGTGAAGGGTCATCCTCTGTCCTTCGGGAGAAAGGGGGTCAGGAAAGGGTGAGGCGGCGCGGCGGTCAGGCGCCGGCCAGCCGGGGCGCGGCGTCCAGGAGCCTGCGCGTGTAGGTGTGCTCGGGCGCGGTGAAGACCCGGTCGGCCGGTCCCGACTCGACGATCCGGCCGTCGCTCATCACCGCGACGTCGTCGCTGACGTGTTGGACGACCCCGAGGTCGTGCGAGATGAACAGGTAGGCGAGGCCGAGGTCGCGCTGGAGGTCGTCCAGCAGGTCGAGGACCTGCGCCTGGACCAGGACGTCCAACGCCGACACGGGCTCGTCGCAGACGATCAGCTCGGGCCGCGGCGCCAGCGCGCGGGCGATCGCGACCCTTTGCCGCTGCCCGCCCGACAGCCGCAGCGGCCGCCGGTCCACCACGGACGTGGGCAGCCCGACCGCGTCGAGCAGTTCCTCGATCTCCTTGCGGTGCTGCCCGGCCCGGGTGGTCCTGCCCCGGCTGACGGCGTCGGCGAGGATCTGCCCGACGGTGTGCCGCGGATCGAACGAACCGAGCGGATCCTGGTAGATCGCCCCGATCCGCCACCGTTCGGGGCGGCGTTCCGGCTCGGTCAGCGCGCTCCACGGGCGGCCCGCGAGCCTCAGTTCGCCCGCGTCCGGCCGGACGAGCCCGAGCGCCATCCGCGCGGTCGTCGTCTTGCCCGACCCGGACTCGCCGACGAGCCCGAGGGTCCGGCCGCGCCCGAGCGTGAACGACACGCCCTCCACGACGGGCTTCAGCACGCCGTCCGGTCCGGTGTAGGACTTGGCGAGTCCCGTCGCGCTGATGATCTCCGCGTCGGACCCGGGTGCGGGCGGCGTCCGCTCGGCCGTCTCCAGCCGCGGCCCGGACAGCGGCACGCCGCGCGGCCGGTCGCCGGGGATGGCCGCGATGAGCCGCCGCGTGTAGTCGTCGCGCGGGTCGCCGAGCACCTGGGCGGCCGGTCCGCGCTCGACGACCTTGCCGTGGTGCATGACCGCGATGTCGTCGGCGATCCGGTTCACCACGGCGAGGTCGTGGCTGATGAGCAGGACCGCGGTACCGGCCTCCTTGAGGCTCAGGAGCAGTTCGAGGATCTGCTCCTGGACCGTCGCGTCGAGGGCGGTGGTGGGCTCGTCGGCGATGAGCAGCGGGGGGTCGAGCGCGATCGCCGAGGCGATGAGCGCGCGCTGCCGCAACCCGCCGGACAGCTCGCCTGAGCGCTGCGCGGCCCGCTGCTCGGGGTTCGGCACGCCGGCCGAGGTGAGCAGCTCGACCACCTTCGCGCGCCGCTCGGCCCGCGTCGACCTGGTGTGGCGGGCGAGCGCGTCGCCGATCTCCTTGCCGACCGGCCGTAGCGGGTCGAGCGAGACGAGCGCGTCCTGGAGCACCAGGCCGACCGACGGGCCGCGCAGCTCCCGCAGCCCGCGCGCCGACAGGCCGAGCACGTCCTTGCCGAGCACCCGCAGGGTTTCCGCACGGACCGTCGCGCGCGCCCCGGCCAGGCCGATCACCGACCGGGCCGTGACGCTCTTGCCCGAGCCCGACTCGCCGACCAGGGCGAGGCAGCGCCCGCGCTCGAGCGTGAGGGAGACGTCCGAGACCGCCTCGGCCCCGCCGAACGCGACGCTGAGACCGCCGATCTCCAGGACGGGATCGCTGGGCTGGGTCATGTCATGCCTCCCGGGAACGGTTCTGGAGGGAGCGGCCGAGCAGCGTCAGGGTCGCCGCGGTGAGCACGATGAACACCCCGGGGAAGACCGTCAGCCACCAGGCGTTCGAGATGTAGTCGCGGCCCGCGGCGAGCATCGCGCCCCACTCGGTGTTCGGCGGGGCGACGCCGAGGCCGAGGAAGCTCAGCGAGCACGCCCACACCACGGCCTGCCCGACGCCCAGCGTGGCCAGCACGAACAGCCGGGACGCCATGTTCGGCAGGATGTGCCGGCGCAGCGACGTCCACCGGCTCCGGCCCAGGACCGTCGCGGCCTCGGCGTACCCGGACGTCCGGGCGCTGATCACCTGGCTGCGGATGAGCCTGGCGTACCCCGGCGCGGTCGCCAGCCCGACCGCGATGCCGGACGGCACCACGCCGCTGCCGAGCACCGCGACGAACAGCAGCGCGAGCAGCAGCACGGGCACCGCGAACAGCACTTCGAGTACGCGGCCGACGGCGAAGTCCAGCGCCCGGTTGCCGAGCCCTGCGAGGGTGCCGAGCACGACCGCGAGGCCGAGCCCGATGGCCATCGCCAGGAGGCCGATGAGGATCGATGACTGCGTGCCGTGGATGACCCTGCTGAACGCGTCGCGTCCCGACTCGTCGGTGCCGAACCAGTGGCTCCAGGACGGGCCCTGGAACGCCTCGGACGGGTTGATCTCGAACGGGTCGTAGGGGGCGAGGACGCTCGGGGCGACCATCGCCACGAGCAGGAGCAGCACCAGGACGGCGCCGACCGCCTCTCCGGGGCGCACCGACTTCAGCAGGCGTGCCGGCCTCGCGGGGCCCGCCGTTTTCGTCAAGGTCACCATGCCGCCGCCTCCGTCGGACGGGCGGCCGCCTTGAGCCGCGGGTCGGCGATCCGGTCCGCGGCCTCGGTCGCGAACGTCACCAGGACGTACACGGCCGCGATGACGAGGACCACGCCGACGATGACCGGGATGTCCCCGGCGAGGACCCCGGCGAGCAGGGTCCGGCCGAGGCCGGGCCGGGAGAAGAGCGTCTCCACCACGACCGCGCCGCTGATGAGCGAGCCGAACGCCCAGCCCGACAGGCTGATCGCGGGCAGCGCCGCGTGCCGCAGCGCGTGCACCAGCCGGACCCGGGTCTCGGTCTCGCCGCGGGCCCTCGCCGAGAGGGTGAACGGCGCGTCCAGGGCCGCGATGAACGACTCGCGCATCACCTGGCCGAGGAACCCGGCCAGCGGCAGCGCCAGACTGAGCACCGGCAGCACCAGCCCCGAGGGACCCGGCGTGCTGATCGGCGGCAGCCAGCCGAGGCCGACGCTGAACAGCAGGATCAGCACGCTGCCGAGCCAGAAGTGCGGCACCGCCACGGAGGTGACCTCCAGCAGCGAGCCCAGCGCCGTGCCGAGCCTGCTGTCGCGGGTCGAGCCGAGCGCGACGATGATCGCGACGGCCCAGGCGACGGCCAGGGAGGCCGCCGCGAGGACCAGGGTCCCGCCGACGGTCTGCCCGATCAGCGTGGCCACCGGCGTCTTCAGCGAGTAGGAGGTGCCGAGGTCGCCGTGCAGCAGGTCGCCGAGCGTGTCGAGGTACTGGACCCACAGCGGCCGGTCGAACCCGTACTGCGCGCTGATCTGGGCGAGCTGCTCGGGCGTCGACCGCGATCCCGCGCCGCCCACGACGGCCTCGGCGGGGTCTCCCGGGATCGCGTAGGCGCCGAAGAACGCCAGGGTCACGACGGCCCAGAGGACGAAGACCGCGCCGAGGACGCGTGCGACGATCCTTCCCATCAGTCGTTGATCCAGGCGTCGTAGAAGGTCGGCATGCTCAGCGACGGGAGCAGGCGCAGGCCCTTCACCTTGGTCTCGTAGCCGAGGCGCGTCTGCTGGTCGTAGACGGGCAGCACGTAGTAGCCGTTGGAGAGCAGCTCCTGGGCCTGCTTGTAGAGGTCGGCGCGCTCGGTGTCGTCGGTGCTCTCGCCGGCCTTCTCCAGCAGCGCGTCGAGCTCGGGGCTCTTCAGGGCCGTGTTGCCCGAGTGGTAGCCGCCGACCGTCGTCGCGGTGTTGGCCGAGCTGAGGGAGGTGATGCGCAGGACGTCGGCGGAGTTCTTCGTGTAGTAGATCGGGAGCGCGTCGTACTCCCAGTCGTTGTTGGCGACCCACCA
This sequence comes from Actinocorallia herbida, assembly GCF_003751225.1. NCBI lineage: Bacteria > Bacillati > Actinomycetota > Actinomycetes > Streptosporangiales > Thermomonosporaceae > Actinocorallia > Actinocorallia herbida. Next base: position 3,116,966 of record NZ_RJKE01000001.1, on the reverse strand, counting down.
CTTGGCGGTCTCCAGCGGCTGGAGCTTGACGTCGAATCCGACCTTCTTCGCGGTCGCCTGGACCTGCTCGTAGAAGCCGGGCTCCAGCGGGATCGTCGCGGCGTACGGCAGGACGACGGTCAGGGCCTTGCCGTCCTTGCTGCGGATGCCGTCGGCGTCCTTGGCGGTCCAGCCCGCCTCGTCGAGGAGCTGGTTCGCGGCGTCGGGGTCGTAGGCCTGCTTGACGGTGTCGGCGCGGTAGCGGGTGGCGGAGCTGAGCGGCGACTTCGCCTGCTCGACGGTGCCGAGGTAGACGCTCTTGAGCGCGCCCGCGACGTCGACGGCGGAGAAGAACGCCTCGCGCACCTTGGCGTCGTCGAACGGGGCGCGCCCGGTGTTCAGCTTGATCTCGACGGGCTCGCCGGGCCGGGAGGCGATCAGCGTCCCCAGCGTCGGGATGTTCTTCGCCGCGACCGCGTTCTGCGGCTCCAGGACGTCCACCACGTTGACCTGGCCGCTCTGGAGGGCCGCGAAGCGGGTGGTGCCGTCCGGCACGAAGCGCCACACGATCTTGTCGAGATAGGCGGGGCCGGTGTGCGACGCGCCGGGCGGCGGCGTGCTGTAGGAGTCGTTGCGGGCGAGGGTGACGTTGTCCTGCTTGGTCCAGGACTCGATCTTGAACGGGCCGGTGCCGACCGGGGAGAGGCAGTTCTCCTCGTTGCTCCGCTTCAGGGCCGTCGGCGACTCGATCGGGAGCCACACCTGCGACAGGGACTCCAGGAGGGCGCCGTCGGGCTGGAGCAGGTGGATCACCGCGGTGTACTCGCCCGTCACCTCGACCTTGTCGACCTTCGACAGGGCGAGCCGGCCGGTGGTCGACTGGGTGTCGGGGTTCAGGACGCGGTCGATGTTGACCTTGACGGCCTCGGCGTTGAGCGGGGTTCCGTCGGAGAACTTCACGTCCTGGCGGACGTCGACCGTCCAGGCCTTGCCGTCCTCGGAGACCTTCCAGGCGGAGGCCAGCCACGGCTGGATCTCGCCCTTCTCGTCCTGGTAGAAGAGGCTCTCCAGGAACTGGCTGCCGAGCAGCGCCTGCGGGACGTTGCCGCGGGTCTGCGGGTCGAGGCAGGCCGGCTCGTCGTCACCCGTCGCGTAGACCAGGGTCCCGCCCTGCTGCGGCGTCAGGTTCGCGGTGTCTTCGCCGCCGCCCCCGCCGCACGCGGCGAGCAGCACCGTGCTCAGGAGGGCGACGGACAGCGAAGGAAGGGTTCTGCGCACGTTGGTGGTCTTTCTGTTCTCAGGGGTCGTGCCGGGATCGAACGGGGTCATGGCGAAGGTCAGAGCAGGCCGTGCCGGGGCGGCGCGGCGCCGTCGAGCAGATGGCGGCCGATGTGCTGGACCTTCCAGCGGGACGGGTCGTGCAGGGTGTGCGTGCGGGCGTCGCGCCAGTACCGGGAGAGGTTGAGCCCGGCGAGGGCACCGCGCGTCCCCGCCAGCTCGAACAGGGCGGAGGACGCCTCCACACAGGCGCGGGCCGTGGCGACCTTGGCGACGGCCGTGGTGACCGAGGCGTGCACGGTGGTCGTCTCGTCGGGGGCGGTGCGGGCGGCGTCGACGGCCTCGGCGGCCTCCCGCAGCAGGGCTTCGGCGGCGCGGACGGTGATCTCCAGCTCCCCCGCCTGCTGGACGAGCAGCGGGTCCTCGGCGGCCCGGTCCGCGCCGCTCTCGAACCACGGCCGGGCGCGGGCGACCTGCCGGACCGCCTCGGTGAGGGCGGCGCGGGCGATCCCGGCGTCCAGGGCGGCGTGCAGGACCTGGGCGAACGAGCCGTAGGCGGTGGGCACGTCGAAGATCTCGGTGTAGGGGACGACGGCGTCGGCGGGCACCGCGACCCGGGCGAGCCGGACCGTGCCGCTGCCCGTGGTGCGCTGGCCGAGCGCGTCCCAGTCGTCCTCGATGGTGACGCCCGGGGCGTCGGCGGGGATGTAGGCGACGGCCTTGCGCAGGGCCCCGGACGGGGTCGGCGCCTCGTGCGGGAGGACGGCGCGGACGACGAGCCAGTGCGCGAACAGCGAGCCCGTGGCGTAGAACTTCTCGCCGTCCAGGACGAAGCCGCCCGCGCCATCGGGGGTGAGGGTCGTCGCGTCGTCGGTGATGGTGCGGCCGGACCGCTCGGACTGGGCGTTGGCGAACCGGCGCCCGGCCAGCGCCTCGGCGAAGAAGCGCGCCTGCTGGGCCTCGGTGCCGCGCAGGCGCAGCGCCTCGAGGAACACGAAGTGGCTGTGCGGGATCTGGCCGATGCTCGGGTCCGCCGCGGCGATCAGCCGGAAGACCTCGGCGAGCGCGGTGACGGGCACGTCGGCGCCGCCGAAGCGGGCGGGGACGGTCAGCCCGAAGATCCCGGCTTCGGACAGCGCGTCGAGTTCGGCATGCGGGAGGCGGCGGTCGAGGTCGCGGGCGGAGGCGCCCTCGGCCAGCCGGGCGGCGAGGTCGCGGGCCGCCGCGACGGCCTGGTCGCCGGTGCGGATCACCGTGGCGCTCACGCGGCGGCTCCGCGGAACGTTCCACCGCGGTGGAGGTGCGTCGCGCTTGCGTTCATGGGGACCTTTCCATACCGGGACGCGCGGGCCGGCCCGCGCGCGGGGAGACAGGGTGACGCGTGCAGCGCGCCCGGACCCCGGTACACCCCGGGTCGCGGGGAGCGACCTTCGCAGGCGACCGAGGCGCCCTGACCGTGACCGGTTCGATGGCCCATGACCTGCGCCGACACAATCCCTACCTTTCAGGTGGACATGGTTAGTATTGTCCCGTGCCTCACGCAGCGTCAAATAGGCGCTGTCGAGAGGGCGGCAGGGAATCCCTTCCACCGGCGACGACAGGAGCGGCATTTGCGGATCGAGCAGCTGGAGTACCTCGCGGCGGTCACCCGCCTCGGATCACTGCGCAGGGCGGCCCAGGAACTGCACGTCTCCCAGCCCGCGCTGAGCGAGACCATCCGGAACCTGGAGCGGGAGCTGTCGGTGACGCTCCTGGACCGCAAGCGGTCCGGCGCCAGCATCAGCAGCGACGGGCGGGAGCTCCTGCCCTACATCACCGGCGTCCTGGAGGCCGTCGACCGGCTCAACCGGGCCGCCGACCAGCAGCACCAGAGCAACCGGATGGTCCGGCTCGGCACCGTCAACGCCGCGACGGTCTCGCTGCTCGCCCCCGCCGTCCAGGCGTTCCGCCGGATCCACCCCGAGACCCGGGTCGAGGTGATGCCCGCCCAGCAGGCCGACATCCACCGGTCGCTCCTCGAAGGCGGCCTCGACCTCGGCCTCGTCAACGTGCTCGCGGGCGACGACCCGCCGCACGACCTCGACTCCACCCTCCTGCTGCGCGGCAGGGTCGTCGCCTGCGTCCGCGCCGACAGCCCCCTGGCCTCGCTGGACACGCTCACCACCGACGACCTGCTCACCGAGCCGCTCATCGTCATGCGCGCGGGCTACCTCATGCACCGGTACGTCCACCGCCTCTACGACGGCCGCGTCCCGTTCTCCTACTCCACCGACGGCGCCGAGATGGGCAAGCTCATGGTCGCCGAAGGCATGGGCGTCACCCTCCTGCCCGACTACAGCGTGCGCGGCGACCCCCTGGAACGCCTCGGCGCCATCACCATCCGCCCCCTCTCCCTCCCCCAGACCGAGGTCTTCCTCCTCCTCCAGGGCCGCCCCTCCCCCCGCCTCCCCAGCGCCGTCCGCGACCTGCACCACCAGCTCGTCCACCACGCCCGCCTCCACCCCGTCCCCTGACGGACGGCGGGAGATGACAGGCGCGGCACAGGTCGCGGGTCCCTCCGTCAGAGCGCTGCCAAGCACCCTTCGCGATAAAGCGTTCAGGGCCATTCGGTCGGATCTTCCTCGGCCCACACCCGTTGCTTCCGTCTCTAAGAGATCACCACGACCAGTGGCCCGATCGACACATGAGACGGTAAAAATGGGATCCATGCTGCGCCGCGCCCAGATCATCCTCTCGGTCATGTTCGTCGCGCTGCTCGGTATCGCGACCAACATCGCAACCGGAGTCCTTCCGTCGTCGTGGCAAGGCCGACTGTGGGTCGCGTGGCCGCTCCTGATCGTCATCCTCATCGCAGCGGCGGTGCTGGAGGTCAGCCAAAAAGACGAACCCTCACCGGACTTTCCTTCACACCAGGCGAGGGACGAACTCCTCCGCCGAGTGAGACGTTTCTGGGTGACCGGTGTCCTGGAGAAGTCCCTGTACAACGAAGCCAGGATCGAACTCGACCTCGTTGTCGAGGACTCGACCGACCGCCCGTTCGACATCACGGTCACCTGGTCGAACGGAACACGAGAACAGTTGCCGCCGGGAACGGGGATGGCCGAGGTCTTTGCGCGAATGGACCGGCGTATCGTGATCCTCGGCGATCCGGGTGCGGGCAAGACCACCATGCTCTTGGAACTCGCCAAGGCCCTCTTGTCCGAAGCGGGGAACGAGACAGATCCTGTGCCTGTCGTCCTGCCGCTCGCCTCCTGGGCACGGCAGCGTAGGTCTATCGGTGAATGGATCGTTGACGAACTCGTCGAAAGCTACGGCATGCCGCGACGTCTCGCGGGAGATTGGCTGCGCGCCCACCAGATCCTACCCTTGTTCGACGGACTGGACGAAGTCGCCCTCGAGCATCGCAAAGCGTGTGTCAGCGCACTCAACCGGTACCTGCATGAGAACCCCACAAGCAGTGCGGTCTGCTGCCGCAGCCAGGAATACAGGCTTCTCGAGGGCGGAATCAAGTTTCATGGCATGGTCACGATCCAGCGCTTGAGCCCCGCTCAGACCGAACGCTTCCTCGCCGCTGCCGGCCCCGGCCTCGACGGTCTGAAGGCCGCGCTGACCTCCGATCCCGAACTCCGGCAGCTCGCGGACTCACCGTTGCTTCTCAGCATCATGGCTCTCGCCTACAGGGACGGCCCCGAGACGACGTCCGCGAACCGGTCCGCCGGCCCACGCCACCGTCTCTATGCGCAATATGTCAGTACGATGCTTCGATGGCGGAAGAACCGACTATATCCTCCCGATAAATCTCACCGCTATCTCAAGCTCCTGGCCCACCGGTTGCAGAGCGACCGGCAAACGGTATTCACCCTCGACCTCTTGGGCACCAATTGGGCTTTCACAGGACGGCGTTTCAGCAATACCTGGTACATCATGGCCTTGGCCGCAATACCGGCCTGTGCGGTCATGTTCCTCACTTCCCAGGTACTCGCGGGCACGACTGTGGCGTTCATCGCGACCACGGCCCTCGGCATCGCATTGATCATCCAAATGTCCAGCGAGGATTACGAGGATGCCGCTGGCATCTCCTGGCGCAGTCAAGAAAATCAAAGGAACTCCGTCGACATCATCCGGCCGCCCCGAGAGTTGCCTGTCCGCGGAGACATTACCTCCAACTCTGTCATGAAATCGTTCATCATGACCGTGAGAGGTTTCCTCGACAGCGGACAGCGAGACAAGATCGCAGCGCTGCCGATCACCATCGGCGTCGGCGTCAGCCTCAGCGTGCACGAAAAGGCTCCGGCAGGACCCGTCTACGCGATCGCACTGTTCGTCTTCTACGTTCTGGTCTCCGGAATGATCGATGGCCTCATGTTCGAACTGGCGAACTCAGGCCGAACCATTTTCCGGCGCTCCGAAGTACCGAGCCCGGCGCTGCGTCCGCGGGTGCGCCTCGCGCTGCGGGTGGGGTCTGCCTGGGGACTGATGACGGGCTTCCTCACGTCCTACATCGCCTCTGCCGCACCCGCCGAGTCGGTTGCGCCCGGAAACTACGGCGTACTCCTCGGCACGGCCGCGTTCCTGCTCACCTTCGTTTCGATCGGTGGCGGACCGCTTGTCGAGCAATGGATCCTGCGCTCCAACCTCGCACGGCACGATCGGGTCCCCTGGCCGTGCCTGCCGTTCCTCGACTTCATGACCGAGTGCCTGATTCTTCGGCAGGTGGGGCACGGCTACATCTTCGTCCACCGCGAACTCCTTGACTTCCTCGCTCAGAACCACCGAGAGGACGCCCCAAGGTCCGTTCTGCCGGATCGCCGTACCCGAACGGATCCTCGCTGAGCGGGAGCCGGACATGCAACGGCAGCCCGCTGCGGTGCTGTGGCCACCTCGTTCGAACATTCACCTCGGGTTCAGGTCGAGCGGGACGGGAAGCGACAAGAAGGGCCTGGTGTTGCTTCAAGGGCAAGGAAGGGGCACACCGAAATGCATGGTGAGTACAAGGTTCCCGGGGGCAAGCTCGTCGTCGTCGACCTCGATGTGGTCGACGGGCTGCTGAGCGACGTCCGGGTGGCGGGGGACTTCTTTCTGGAGCCCGACGAGGCGCTGGCGGCGATCGACGCGGCGCTGGTGGGGGCGCCCGCGGAGACCGCCACGGAAGGGCTCGCGGCGCGGATCGACGCGGCGCTGCCCGAAGGCACGGTGATGTACGGGGTGACGTCGGAGGGCATCGCGGTCGCGCTGCGGCGGGCGCTCGCCCGGGCCACCGACTGGAGCGACTACGAGTGGCAGCTCATCCGCGACGCGCCGCAGCCGCCCGCGCTGCACATGGCCCTGGACGAGGTCATCACCACCGAGGTCGCGGCGGGCCGCAGACCGCCGACCCTGCGCGTCTGGGAGTGGGCGGAGCCCTCGGTGATCATCGGCAGCTTCCAGTCGCTGCGCAACGAGGTCGACCCGGAGGGGGCGGAGCGGCACGGGATCAGCGTGGTCCGCCGCATCTCGGGCGGCGGCGCCATGTTCGTCGAGGTCGGCAACACCATCACGTACTCGCTGTCGGTGCCGGCCCCGCTCGTCTCCGGGCTGTCGTTCGCCGACTCCTACGCCTACCTGGACGACTGGGTGCTCCAGGCGTTCGCCGACATGGGCATCAAGGCCTGGTACCAGCCGCTCAACGACATCGCCACCGACGCGGGCAAGATCGGCGGCGCGGCCCAGAAGCGCCTCGCCCCGATCGACGGCGGGCCCGGCGCGGTCCTCCACCACGTCACCATGAGCTACGACATCGACGCGGACAAGATGCTGGAAGTCCTCCGGATCGGCCGCGAGAAGATGTCCGACAAGGGCACGAAGAGCGCCAAGAAGCGGGTCGATCCCCTGCGCCGTCAGACCGGCCTCCCCCGGGAGACCGTCATCGACCGCATGCTCGCCTCCTTCGCCGCCCGCCACGGCCTCAGCTCCGGCCAGGTGACGCCGGAGGAGATGGCCCGCGCCGAACACCTCGCCGCCACCAAGTTCGCCAACCCCGAATGGACGGCCCGTATCCCCTGACGCGCCGAGCCGCCCGTCGCCTCCGGCCCGGCCGACGGGGAAGGGACTGTGCCCGCCCGGACACGTCACAGGCCGCGGACAGGTGTCTAGATTGAGCGGTATGTGGCACTTGCGGTTGGTGGGCGGGATCGTCGGAGGCGTGGCGGGGGTGGTGGTCACCGGGCTCGTGCTGTGGGTGGCGCTCGGGCCCGGAGCCGTCTGGGTGCTGGCGCACGCGGACGGGGTCCGCGGCCTGGAGGGGGCCGCGCTCGCGGAGGCGATCGACCGGGTGCGGGGGCGCGCGGTCTCGATCGGCACCGGCCTGTTCGCCGTCGCGGCCATCTACTTCACCGCGCGGACCGCCCAGGCGGCACTCGACAGCAGCGCCGCGGCCCGGCAGACCGCGGTCGCCACCGAGCAGGGCCAGGTGACGACCCGGTACACCGCCGCGATCGAGCAGCTCGGCTCGGCCACCATCGACATCCGGCTCGGCGGCATCTACGCCCTGGAGCGCATCGCCCGCGACTCCGCGCGCGACCACCCGACCGTCATGGCGGTCCTCGCCGCGTTCCTCCGCGAGCACTCCCACGACGACGACGCGCACTCCGCGCGGCCCGGCGCGGCCGGGGCCGGGGACGCCCGCTCACCACGGACCCGGCTGCGCCCCGACCTCCAGGCCGCCCTGTCCGTCATGGCCCGCCGCGACCCCGACCTCGACGTCGAACCGCTCGACCTCACCGAGGCCGACCTCAACCGCAGCCGCCTGCGCGGCGTCCGCCTCCCCGGCGCGCACCTGCGCGGCACCGACCTGCGCGGCGCCGACCTCACCGACGCGCAGCTCCAGGGCGCGGATCTGGGCGGCGCGAACCTGCGCGGGGCCCTCCTGGCCGGAGCCGATCTCACCGAAGCCGACCTGCGCAACGCCGACCTGTCCCACGCCGACCTGCGCGCGGCACGTCTGCGCGACGCCGCCTTCCGCCGCGCCGACCTCACCTCCGCGAACCTCGCCCAAGCCGACCTGACCAACGCCAACCTGGGCCGCGCCACCCTGCGCAACGCCAGGCTCCCCGGCGCCGACCTCTCCCAGGCCCACCTCGCCGGCGCCGACCTGGAAGGCGCCGACCTCACCGACGCCGACCTCCAGGGCACCGGCCTCCCCGAACCCGACGCCCCGGAGCCCCCGGCCAAGGACATGGCGGTCAAGGAGTGAGGGCGATGGCCTCGGGGGGAGGGACCAGGCGAACGCAGTCCGCGAGCGGCGGGCACCCGTCGCCGCCCCAGACGACGAGTTCGGCACCCGTCCAGATCAGGACGCCGAAGGACCGGCCGGGCCGACCGGGCACGGGCTGGCTGCTCCAGCGCGCGGTGGCGGGATCGAAGCGCGCGACGGTAGGCCCGCCGTCCCAGAACAGCACGCCCCTCGGCGTGAGCGCCCCTCGGTAGGTCGCCCCCAGCCCGGCGGGCGCGAGCGGCAGCGCCGACCACCGATCCGTCGCCGGATCGTAGACTCCACCGGGATCGAGCGGCTTCGGAAAGGGGTCCACCTCACCCCCGTCGACCCGCTCCGAAGACGGCGAAACCACGAGAACCTTGCCGGAACTCCATACCGCCACCCGCCCGGACGACGAGGAGACGCCCGGTTCCGGCAGTTCCCGCCACCGGTCGGCCCCCGGGTCGTAGGCCGCCCCGGCGAGTTCCTCCCCTCCGTCCGACCCGAGGACGATCACCTCCGACCCCGTCCAGACGAGCTGTTCCACCCACTCCAGCCCCGGCCCGCCGGCCAGCGTCCGCCAGGTCCTCCGCCCCGGATGGTAGGCGACCCCGCCGAGCTCCGACACGAACACGGCCTCCTCCCCCGTCCACACCACATGCTCCGACGGCGGCTCGGGCGCGCCGGGCAGCACCTCCCAGGAATCGGCCACCGGGTCATAAGCCGCCCCGTCCCGAACCCCGTCCGTGCGCCGCCGCACCCGCCCGCCGACCACCAGCACCCGCTCCCCCGTCCACACCATCACCGGCCGCTCCCGCCCGGACAGCGGCGCGACCGGGAGCACCCGCCACCGATCCGTCGCCGGATCGTAGGCCGCCCCGTCCGCCCGCTCCTCCACGACGGTTCGCACCTTCTTCCCGTCCGTCTCCTCCCGCTCCGTCACCCCACCCCAGACGACCATCTCCCGACCCGTCCAGACCGCCCCGCTCCACGACCGGCCGGGGACCGGCGCCCCCGGCAGCACCCGCACCGTTCCCGCCGCCCGGGTCGGCGGTACCGGCACGTCACCCGCCCTCGGCACCGCCCCGGCGCAACCGACCGCGAAGAGAAGCGCGCAGCCCGCCGCCCCCGAACCACGAAGTGTCATACCTCCAAGACGCCCCTGCCCCACCCCCACGTTGCACCGAGCCCATGTTTAAGATCATCGAGTCGACATTATGAAATGTCGACTAATGCAATTATCGGCCTTCCTTCGATCCCGTTCCGCGGGATCACCAGAAAGGGAAACAGCGCAGATGATCCGGGGTTTCACCGGGCGGCTGATAAGAGCCGTCGTGGCCGTGTGCATGGGCGTTAGCGGGGCCGTCCTGGTCGGATCCGGGGCGGGGGCGGTGGTGACCTGGACGGAGAGCAGGTCCAGTGGACCGTCCACCTGGGAGTTGACCTGGTCGGATGAGTTCGCGGGAACGGCGGGGACGCTGCCGAACTCGAGTAAATGGCGATTTTATGAGGGCGGGGTGGGCAACAACGAGCTTGAGCGCTATGTGAAGTTGAACGACCCGGACAACGCCGCGCAGAAGCACGCCTCACTCGACGGCAACGGGCATCTGGTGATCACCGCGTACGAGAACACCGACCCGAACCTGCGCTGCCCGAACCAGGAGAGCGCGACGGTCTGCGCCGCGACCTCGGCCAGGCTCGACACCTATCAGAAGTTCTCGCAGCAGGCCGGCCGGTTCGAGGCGAACATCAAGGTTCCGGCGGGCAAGGGCCTGTGGCCGGCGTTCTGGGGCAAGGGCACCGGGACCCTGGTCAACGAGATGGACATCATGGAGCAGATCGGGAACGCGAACGGCGAGGCCGGCAAGGCGCACAGCGCCCTGCACGGCACCGACGACCTGCACCTGACGAGCACCTACACGCTGGCGAGCGGGAACTTCTCCGACGCCTACCACCTCTTCGCCGCCGACTGGTATCCCGACCACATCAACTACTCCATCGACGGTGTCTCCTACCACACCATCTACCGCGCGCAGGTGGAGTCGCTGGGCAAGCAGTGGCCTCTGGTCGAGGACTTCTATCTGATCCTCAACCTCGCCGTGGGCGGCGACTGGCCGGGCCCGCCGGACGAGACCACGCCCTTCCCCGCCCAGATGTACATCGACTACGTCCGGGTGTACCAGCAGACCGCGCCCAAGGTGAACGCCGTCGGCGCCATCACCAACCACAACGACAAGTGCGTCGACGTCGCCCAGAGCAACCCGCCGGACGGCACCGTCATCCAGCAGTACACCTGCAACGGCACCCAGCCCCAGACCTGGACGCTCGCCACCGACGGCACCATCCGCGCCTTCGGCTCCTGCCTGACCGTTCCCGCGACCGCCCCCGGCAGCAAGGCCGAGGCAAGGGCCTGCGTGCCCAACGACCTGACCCAGCAGTGGCGGGTCGAGATGGGCGCGCAGTCGGGCAGCGTCAAGATGGCCCAGCTCTACCACTCCGCCAGCGGCAAGTGCCTCCAGGTCCCCGCCACCGGCGCCCAGCTGGAGATCCAGCCATGCGGCCCCGCCCTCGGCCAGGCGTGGAGCGTGCCCGCGGGCCCGACCAACCACTGGAGGCTCACGGACGGCACGGGCACCACGGCCAAGGACTTCTCCCGTAACGCCAACCACGCCGCCTGCGCGTCCGGTGTGACCTGGACCCCGGACGCGGTCCGCGGCACCGTCGCGGAGTTCAGCGGCGCCCAGTCCTGCGCCACCGGCACCGGTCCGGTGGTCAACACCGGGCAGAGCTTCACCGTCTCGGCCCGGGTCAAGCTGCCCGGCGTGCCCCTCACCGGCAACAAGACCGCGGTCAGCCAGGACGGTGCCCAGCAGAGCGGCTTCTACCTCCAGTACAGCGGCAGCCTCAACGCCTGGGGCTTCAACCGGATGAGCGCCGACATCGCCAACCCCACCAACAACACGGGCACCTACGGCACGACCACGCCCACCGCCGCCTGGACCCACCTCACCGGCGTCTACAACGCCGCCGACACCACGCTCCGGCTCTACGTCAACGGCACCGCGGAAGGCACCCCCGTGGCCGTCGCGAACCCCTGGAGCGCCACGGGCCCGCTCGTCCTCGGCCGGGGGAAGTGGAACGGCAACCCCGCCGACTTCTTCCCCGGCCTCATCAGCGACGTCCAGGTCTGGAACCGCGCGCTCAACGCCCAAGAAGTCAAGTCGGTGGCCCTCTACCAGTGACCTTTGGCAACACCTGAACAGAGCGGGGCAGGCGAGGGTCTGTCCCGCTCTGCCGTTTCCGCCGCTCTCGTGGACCGCGCCGACGAACCGGGCCGTCCCGGCCGCTCCGGCAGAAATCGACCGGGAATGCGGAGTGACGTGGCATTTCTTCACCGCGCGGGCCGCTTTCTGCCCTACGGTGCCGTTCATGGGGAAGACGAAGGCGCGACTCCTCGCCAAATGGGCGGAGCGCGAAGCGGAGTACCAGCGGATGCTCGGCCTGGAGACGAGCGAAGACCGGCCCGTCGAGGAGGTCGTGACGGTCCGGGCGGCCGAGGTCGCCGAGGCGGTGGAGGCGGTCATCGAGGCGCCTCCGCCCAAGCCCGCGAGACGCACGCGCGAGCGCCGCCCCGCCCCGCAGCCGACCGACGTGAAGCCCTACCAGGTCGGCTGCCCACGGTGCGCCGCCCAGCCCGGCAACCCCTGCCGGACGGGCGCGGGCAAGCCCGTCCGCCCGCACACCGACCGGCTCCGCCAGGCCGCCGAGGCCGCCCGCACCGCTCCCGTGGACCAGGCCCCGCCCGCGGTCGAACCGGGTGCCTCCCCACTGTCCCACTTCTTCGAGACCGCCCGCGAGACGCCCGCCACCGGCGGCTGACCCGTCCCCGGCCGCCCACCCGACGCCGTCGGCGGGGCGGCCGGTCGGCACACGTCGGCCGGTGGCCGGGCGATCGGCCTTCGGCGGGACCGAACCGTCGGTGGGGTCGGGTACGGTCGGCGCATGAGCAAGATCGTGCCGTTCGCCGGAGGTGAGAAGGAGAGCCTGCACGCCAGTCTCGACCGCCACCGCGACGTCGTCCTGTGGAAGCTCGAAGGACTGACCGACGCGGACCTCCGCCGCCCGATGACCCCTTCCGGCACCAGCCTCCTGGGCCTGGTGAAGCATCTGGCGAGCGTCGAGTACTCCTGGTTCTGCGACACCTTCGCCCGCCCGTCCGAGCCACTGTGGTTCGACCCCGCCACCGAGGACATGGCGGCCGCCGAGTCCGAGACCGCCGCCGACCTCGTCGCCTTCTACACCCGTGCCCGCACGGCCGCCGACGCCACCATCGCCGCCCTCCCCCTCGACACGCTGGGCACCTCCTGGGACGGTCGCCGCGTCTCCCTCCGCTGGACCCTCATCCACATGATCGAGGAGACCGCCCGCCACACCGGCCACCTGGACATCCTCCGCGAACTCCTCGACGGCACCACGGGCGCCTACCCAGCCCCCTGACGTCCTCACCACCGGCTCCGGGCGTTCGCCGGTCCCTGGCGCACCGCCTTGGAAGGCCCCGCCGTCGCCGGAACCGCCACCATCGGAAGCGCTCAGGGCGCCGTCGGAGTCCTGATCGTCGGGGTTCCCGGCACCGGGTCCGCCGACGCCGGGTCCGTCCGCCCCGTCCTCAGCAGCGTCCCTGCCGGGATGCAGATCTCCGATACCGAGTCGCCCGTCTTCCGCATGGCCTGCTCGAAAGCGGAACCGACCGTCGCATGACGGCTCTTCGCCCAGGGGATTCCATCGCGCAGCGCCCCGCCCGCCGCTTCCGGAGTGGCCGGGCCGACGTCCGGCCGGTGCCAGGGCGCGACCGGCTAGAGGATCCGGTGGTGATCTGTCGGTTCTTGACTCGGCCGAGTCCGGGGGGATTCCCGGTGCGGGGCAGGTTCGATGCTGGGCTCGGAGGTGCGGTTCCGCCGCCCGGGTCGCCTGCGTCAGGGGAAAGGGGATCTCATGTCCACGGTCGTCGTCTTCGGCGTCACCGGTTATGCGGGCGGGCATATCGCTCGGGAGCTGCTGGATCGGGGGCACTCCGTCGTCGGGGTTGCGCGGAATGTCGGGAAGGTCGCTCCGCGGGAGGGCCTGACCGTCCGAGGCGGGTCGCTCTACGACCCCGCGTTCGTCGACGAGGTCGTGCGGGGCGCGGACGCCGTCGTCATCGCGGTTCACGCGCATCAGGGCGATGAGCCGGATCTGGTGGAGGCGGTGCCCGGCCTGCTGGACGCCGCGGCGAAGGCGGGCGCGCGGCTCGGCGTGGTGGGCGGAGCCGGGAGCCTGCTCGTCGCCGAGGGCGGGCCGCGCGTGCTCGACACCGGGTTCCCCGAGGAGTACCGGCCGGAGGCCGAGGCGCACGCGCGCGTGCTGGAGGCCCTGAAAGACGCCGACACGAAGGCCGACTGGTTCTACCTCAGCCCGGCCGGGTCCTTCGGCTCCTTCGACCCGGGTGAACGAACCGGTGCCTTCCGCCTCGGCACCGACGTCCTCATCACCGACGCCGCAGGCCGCTCCTTCATCTCCGGCGCCGACTACGCCATCGCCTTCGCCGACGAGCTCGACCATCCCGCCCACCACCGAACCCGCTTCACCGTCGCCTACTGACCCCGAGATACCGGCTTCGCGCACTCCCACCGGAGTCCGCCCCGCCCTCCGACCGACGCGGGACCTCCCACGAGATCCGTCGCCCTGCCCGGCAAGCGCTCGCACACCGACCGAGCGCGGCCTCGCGGCCGCGCAGGAGGATCCCAGGAGCGGCAGGCGGAAGCCACGGGTCCCGACCTTGAAGACCACGCCGCGTCACGCCCACCGTCGCAGAGGCGTGAACCGGCGGTCCACCACGGGGGACGAGCCGAGCGCGTGCACGAGACGGCCTGACGTCTCGGACGCACCGACCGTCCGGGCCGGCACGGACAGTCCGCCGCCAGGGACAGACCGCGCATACGCACGTGAGCCGGCCGGATCTCTCGAACGGGACCGACGGGCGGCCCCCGCCGGGCATACCCACACGAGTCGGGCGGACATCCCGGGACAGGCCGATGAGCCGGGCACGGGCCGACAACCCGCCGCCAGGGACGGGCCAGCCATGTGCACGCGAGTCGGGCGGGCATCCCGGACGGACCGACGGGCCGGGCCCGGACCGGCCGCCCCCCACCACGCGTACGCACACAGGTCGGGCTGACGTCCCAGACGGACCGACGGGCCGGGCCCGGACCGGCCGCCCCCCACCACGCGTACGCACACAGGTCGGGCTGACGTCGCGGGCGGGCCGACGGGGCGGGGTTGGGACGGCGGGTCCCGCCGATCGGGGGAGGCCCGATCGGCGGGGCGGGGTTGCAGGTCAGCCGAGGTGGCGGGCGAGGAAGCGGGAGGCGCTGTCCGCCTCGAAGGCGGGGACGGCGTCGTGGCCGCCGGGGTTGGCGTGCAGGGTCTTCTCGGGGGAGGACAGGGCGTCGAAGAGGGCCAGGGCCTCCGTGCGCGGGACCCGTTCGTCGTCCCACTGGAGCAGGAACCTCACCGGGACGGTGACCTTGGCGGCGGCCTCGGGCGAGGCCAGTGAGGTGCCGCTCAGACCGACGACCGCCGCGCGGATGCGCGGCTCGGCGGCGACGAGGGGGAGGCCGAGGGCACAGCCCAGCGACATGCCCCAGTAGCCGACGGGTCCCAGGTCGCCGAGCGCGTCGAGGACCGCGCACCAGTCCGGGACGATCTGCGCGGCCAGCAGCGTGTGGAACTCGGCCAGCACCGGAACGGGGTCTCCCCCGCCGGTCATCCGGGCCCGCAGTTCGGTGACGAGCCTGTCGTGGTCGGCGGTCCTGGGCCGGTCGCCGTGGGCCGGAGCGTCGATCGCCGCCGCGGCGAAGCCGAGCTCGGCGGCCAGCCGGAGCCCCCGGGCCGTGACGCCGGGAGCCTGCTTGTGCTGTCCGCCGCCGTGTCCGATGAGCACGAGGGCACGGGGTTCGGCGTCTTCCGGAGTCCACAGCACACCGGGGATCTCGCCGAGCGTGAAGGAGCGTTCGGTGACGCCGTCGGCCGACGTCTGCGAAGTGAAGCGCATGCGCTTTTCAAGCCTTTCGGGATGCCTTGTGCGGGCGCTCCCTAGGCGATGCGCGAGAGGGAGCCCCGACCTGTCACAGCGTTGATCGGTCTCACCTCCTCGAAGTCGGCGCAGTGCGGTGCACTGGCTTCGCGAAGCTACCACACTTCACCAGATCCCAGGATCAACCGGGTGCGGGTGGCGGCGAAAGAGCGGGGATCGGTCTGGTGGGCGGTGTGCCCCTGCCCGTCGAGGAGGGCCGTGGTGAGGCGGGAGCCGCCGGTGAGGGCCTGTTCCGCGGTGCGGGCGACGGCCGGGCTCCCGGTACCGATGAGGACCCCCGGCCGAGGAACGGCCGTGGCCGCGGCGGTCGGGCATGATGACGCGGAAGCGGTCCTGGAGCAGCGAGGCGACCGGGGCCATTCCAGACCGTCGCTCATCGTGCCCTGGACCATCACCAGGTCCGGACCGCTCCCGACCGTGAGGTACGCCAGCACCGTCCCATCCGGTCCGGTGACCTGGCCGCCCTCGATCGCACGCTCACCCCTTCGCGGTGGCCGGGCACGCCCTCCGCCGACCCGCACGACCGGCATGGCGCGCAGGAACACCAGTCCACGCCCCGGGTGCCGACGGGACGGGAAGTCCGGTAAGCGGGTCCCCAGGGGGAGGTCCGCCTCCACGAGGAAGCCGCCCCCCTCTCGGCGGCCGGTGCGGACGCTGCCGTTGACGGCGCACGCGCGCTCGCGCATCCCGATCAGGCCCCGGCCGGTGCCGCGTCCTGGGACGGCGCCGAGACAGGTGCCGGGACCCTCGTCCTCGATGCGGATGCGGAGGGTGTCGGGGCCGTAGTCCAGGCGCACCCATGCCGTGCGGGTGTCGGCGTGCTTGCGGACGTTGGTCAGCGCCTCCTGGACGATGCGGTAGCCCGAGACGTCCACGGCCGAGGGCAGCGCGACGACCGTGCCCTTGCGACGCACCCGGACGTCGAGGCCCGCGAGGGCGAAGGAGGCGGCCAGATCGTCGAGCCGGCCCAGGCCCGGGATCGGCTCCCGTGGGGCCTCGGCGCCGCCCAGCAGCCCCACGATCGCGCGAAGTTCCGTCAGCGCCTCCTTGGAATCGTGCTTCACGTGCGCGAGGGTCTCGGCGAGCCGGGCCGGCTCCGGCGCCCCGGCGCCGTTCACATGGAGCGCCACCCCCGCCTGCGCGTTGATCAGGGTCAGCCGATGCGCGATCACATCGTGCAGTTCCCCGGCGATGCGCATGCGCTCCTCGGCGACGAGCCGGTCCGCCTCCTCGCGGCGCTGCCGCTCGGCCCGCTCCGCCCGTTCCTCCAGCGCCGCCACATAGGCGCGCTGCGCCCGCACCCCCGCCCCCGCCGCGACCGCGAACCCGGTCGAGGTGACCAGCCCGACCGCGCCCAGCGGTGGCCCGCCGGCCTCCGCCATCAGCACCTGTATCCCCGCGAGGACCACGAGCACCACCCCCGTGATCAGCCCGAACCTGCTCCCCCTGGCCGCCGTCACCGTGTACAGCGCCACGAGCGCCGGCAGGATCTGGTGCGCCCCCGGCCCCTCCGCCCACCCGTGGACGGCCGCCAGCAGGGTCACCGTGACGAGCACCCCGACCGGCCACCGCCGCCGAGCCAGCAGGACCAGGCACGCCGAGAGCGCATAGGCCTGATCGGCCGGGCCCAACACCTGTGGCGACGCCGCGGGCCTGCCGAACCGCAGGATTCCCATGAGCAGGAAGAGCGTCACGAACGCCACCGCCGCGTCGACCGCCCGCGGGCACCGCCCCCACCACGCCTGACCACTCCTCACGACCGCCACCTCACTTTCCGCGACTCCTCGCAGATCACGTTATGCAGCCGGCCCCCCGATCCACGTCCCCCATCCGCGGTCATTCGCCCCCGCCGCCTACCGCGCCCGCGGTATCACCCGCGCGCTAAGAACAGCCCCCACCTTCGTGGGAGGCACCCACCCGGAACGGGTCTCCACACCATGCGCCCCCGCCCTCGCGTCACCCGACTCGCCGAAACCCGACGCCCTCGGCGTCCCACGGAGCATCGAACGAACCTGCGGAACGCCCTTGAGGCCAGGCGCACGCGACGCCCCGGCAGACCGCGGGCCCGCTCCCGGCGGGCATGGCCCAACACACCCAGCGACACGACGGGCATGGTCCAGCACACCCGGCGGCTCTCGACAGCCGTGGGGGACGCCCGACGGCCCGGCAGACCATGAGTCCAGCACGCCCACCGGCACGGCGGGCGTGGTCCAGCACACCCGACGGCCCGGCAGACCATGAGTCCAGCACGCCCACCGGCACGGCGGGCCGTGGGCCGGGACAGTGTCTCCGGCGCTGACGGAGCCGGGCCGGGAGGTCGGTTCCGTCGCGGTACTCACGACAGGCTCCGTTGAGGATCTCGTGGCGCCGGCCCCGGCAGGGGCTTGGGCCGCGAGCGGAGCTCGGCTCGAGCGCCCAGGGGCCGGGGGCGCCCGCGGCCGAGGTGTCGGTGCCGAGGGCAGGCAGCGCGAACGTGTCGTGGACGGCGGCGAAGTCGAACTCGCCGAGGCAGGCCGGGACGTTCTCGCGGGCGGGGAACCATGCCGCCGTGCTCCCACGCGGCGGACTCGCCCGCGAGGCCGCCTCAGCGCGGGGGGGCGCCCTCCCCACCTTGCCTGGGATTCATGGGTTCGTGTGATGCGCGGCGGCGCGTCGGCGCGGGATCGTTCGGGACATGGACAGGGGGCAGATGGCGCGGTGGGCGGGGGCGGTGGGAACGGACGGGAACCGCGTCCCGGCCGGCCCGTCCGCCGCGCTTCCGCGAGGGATCGGGGCGGACGGCGTGCGGGTGCGCACGGCGCTCCTGCGGATGGACGGGACGTTCGATCCGGGATCGCTGCGAGTCGACGGACGGGTGGAGCACTCGACCGCGGAGCTGTTCGCCCGCGCGGTGGCCGCCGTGGTCGAGGGCTCGGCCGGGAGCGTGCGGATAGACCTGGGGCGCGTCGACTTCATCGACCTCGCGGGGCTGCGGTCCCTCATCGCGGCCGCCCGTCGGCTGGCGGCCCGGGACTGCGGCCTGATCCTTCGCTCGGTGGCGCCGCATCTCATGGAGCTGATGAGGCTCGTGGGGTGGGAGGGCCTGCCCGGCCTGACGTTGGTGGCCCGGCACCCCGCCTGCGCCGGATGAACGGCGACACGGCCGCGGCACGAGGCCACGGACGAGGACGATCCGCGCCGGTCCGGCCCGGCTCGGCGGCTTCCGCCGCCCGTACCCCAGGTCGGTACCGCCCCTGCACGGCGCAGGAGACGGCCGCACCCTGGCCTCCCGGCTCGCGGCGCCGCCCCCGGCCCGGCCGGCCCCCCGGCGCGCGACCGGGCTCAGAACGTCCCGGTCACGCCTGAAGCGCCCACCAGAGAAGCGCGTGCCCTGACGCGCGACCGGGCTCGGAACGTCCCAGCGCTGAAGCGCCCGCACCGCACGGCCTTCCGACGATCAGGTGAGCCGGGTCAGGGCATGCGGTGGCCGGGCGCCCTTTGGCCAGGGGCCTGAGCGGACGGCCCGGGCGGTGCCGGGCGCGGAAGCGTCCGAGGGCGGGACTAGGGTTTTGAACGTGCCACGGACGCGGTTCCCCGCGGCCGGGAGTGGGGATCGGTCAGGCGTCCGGGCGACGCCGTCGTGCGAAGGGGTGCGAGATGGACGTCTACAGCCGCCGTCCCTGGCTCGGCCTCTACACGAGCCGCCCAGCCGACGCCGGGCCGGAGTTCGCCAACGCGCTGGAGATGTTCGCGGCGGCGGTGGGACGCGCGCCGGAGACCCCGATCCTCCGTTATTTCGACGGGGTCACCACGCTGCGCGAACTCGACGCGCTCTCGGACGCGTTCGCCTGCGGGCTGCTCGATTCCGGGGTGGCGCACGGCGATCGCGTCGCCCTCTATCTCCAGAATGTGCCCCAGTTCGTGGTCGCGCTGCTGGGCGTCTGGAAGGCCGGGGGGATCGTTGTCTCGGTGAACCCCATGTACAGACCACGCGAACTGGACGAGCTGCTGCGGGACAGCGGGGCGAAGGCCGTCGTCTGCCTGGAGGGGCTGTACGCCAACGTCCGGGCGGTCTTCGACGGGACGGTCTTCACCACCTCCGAACTGCGCCACCAGAGCCGGAACGACCCGCGCGCCTTCGCGGGTGTCGAACGCCTCGCCTGTCCGGACGCGCTCGACCTGGAAGAGGCGATCGCCCGGTACGCCGGGCGGCGGCCGCCGGAGGTGCGGCCCCGACCGGACGACGTCGCGGTGCTCACCTACACCTCCGGGACGACCGGGCCGCCGAAGGGCGCGTTGAACACGCACGGCAATATCGTCTTCACCGCCTCGGTCTACCGGGACTGGACGGAGACGGGTCCCGAGGACGTCATCCTCGGGGTCGCGCCGCTCTTCCACGTGACGGGGCTGATCGGCCACATCGGGCTCGCGCTCCTGGTCGGCTGCCCGCTGGTGCTCTTCCACCGGTTCGAGCCGTCGCTGGCCGTCGACACGGTCCGTGAGTCCGGCGCGACGTTCACGGTCGGCTCGATCACGGTGTTCCTGGCGCTCATGAACGCCCCGAACGCCGACCGCGCGGCGCTCGGCGGCCTGACCACGATCTACTCCGGCGGCGCGCCGATCCCGCCCGCCGTCGTCAAGGCCTTCGTGGAGAGGTTCGGCACCTACATCCACAACATCTACGGCCTGACCGAGACCACCTCGCCCGCGCTGGCCGTACCCCTGCGCTCCGCCGCCCCCGTCGACGAGGCCACCGGCGCGCTGTCGGTCGGCGTGCCGGTGTACGGCACCGTCGTGCGCGTGGTCGGCGACGACGGCGTGCCGCTGCCCGCCGGGGAGGTCGGCGAGATCGTCGTCGCCGGCCCGCAGGTGGTGCCCGGGTACTGGCGCAAGCCCGAGGCGACCGCCGGGACCTTCCGCGACGGCGGCCTGCACACCGGCGACGTCGGATACATGGACGCCGCGGGCTGGTTCTTCATCGTCGACCGCAAGAAGGACCAGATCAACGCGGGCGGATACAAGGTCTGGCCGCGCGAGGTCGAGGACGTCCTCTACGAGCACCCCGCCGTGCACGAGGCCGCCGTCGTCGGCGTCCCCGACCCCTACCGGGGTGAGACCGTGGCCGCCTTCGTCAGCCTCCGCCCCGGCCACCACGCGAACGAGCAGGACCTCATCGCCTTCTGCAAGCCCCGCCTCGCCGCCTACAAGTATCCGAGACGGGTGACCATCCTCCCCGACCTCCCCAAGACGGCCACCGGAAAGCTCCTCCGCCGTGAGCTCCGCACCCGCCCCGGGTCACCCTGAACCCTGTCCCGACGCCCGCCTCACCAGCCGGGTCCAACGGCGCCGGGACGGTCTCGTACCTGCTTCACCGGGCGCGGCGGGCCGAGACCATGCGCGCCCGTGCCCGCGACGGCGACCGCGGCCGGGTCAGAGCATGTACTGGTCGTGGCGGTTGTAGAAGGCGGTCCATTCGTCGGGGGTGAGCTCGGTGCCGTTGGTGATGATGTCGGCGAGGTCCTCGAAGTAGGCCTCGCGGGGGGCTCCGGGGGCGAAGAGGATGAGCATGGTGGCGGGGCCCTGGGCGTTGCGGAAGGCGTGGATGCCGCCGGGCGGGACGAACACGAACTCGCCCGGTGCGGCGTCGTGCCAGGTTTCGCCGTCGTAGATGCCGACGGTGCCGTCCAGGACATAGAACGCCTCGGAGATGGTCTTGTGGAAGTGGGCCGCGGGGCCCGGCGCGCCGTCGCTCATCTCCCACCGGTAGAGCCCGTACTGGCCGCCGGTGCTCGCGCCGGTCGCGAGGTAGTGCACGTCGGTCATGCCGAACATCGACAGGTCGGGCGCGGCGGTCGCGGCCCGGAGCACGGCGCTGACCTCGCCCTTGTCCGCCAGGTAGAGGGCGTCGGGATAGGACATCGTTCCTCCTCATCGGAGCCCGGGCCGGCTGCGTGCGGCCCGGGCTTTCACCCGTCTTGGATCATGATGTGCCCGGCGAGGTTCGCCCTTGTACCGGAATTCCGCGCTAAAGATCCGGGATGCCCATGTCGAGCGGAGGCGCGCCGATGCCGCCGTCGACTTCGAGGACCTTGCCGGTGAGGTAGGAGCCCGCGGGCGAGGCGAGGTAGAGGACCGCCGCGGCGATGTCCTCGGGGGCGGCGATCCGGCCGAGCGGGGTGCCGTCCTCCATCGCGATGCGGAGTTCGTCGCTGGCCATGACGATGTCGAGCGCGGAGGTGGCGACGGATCCGGCGGCGATCGCGTTGACCCGGATCTTCGGGGCCAGGTCGAGGGCGGCCAGCCGGGTGTAGTGGGCGAGCGCGGCCTTGGCGGTGCCGTAGGCGAGGTAGCCGCGCCCGGCGATCCGGCCGATGGCCGAGGAGATGTTGACGACGCCGCCCTGCGTCTCCAGCAGGTGCGGAACCGCGGCCTGGGTGAGAGCGTGCGCGGTCGCCACATTGAAGTGGAACGCGTTCTTGAGCGCCCGTCCGCTGGTGGCCGTGAACGCGTTCGGCATGGCCCCGCCGACATTGTTGACGACGATGTCGAGCCGGCCGAACTCCGCCACCGCGGCGTCGGCCAGCCCGGCGACGGCGTCCAGGTCGCTGAGGTCGGCCGGGACGACGAGCGCCCGTCTTCCCAAGGCCTCGATCTCCGCCGCCACCTTGCGCAGCTGCTCTTCGGTCCGGGCCGACAGGACGACGTCCGCGCCGGCCTGGGCGAGCCCGACCGCGCTCGCCGCCCCGATCCCCCGACCCGCCCCGGTCACCACCGCGACCTTGCCCGACACCGCAAACCGCTCAAGGATCATGCCCCCAACCTAGGCCAACCTAGAACACGTTTCAATTCCCGAATCGAGGAGCCGCCGAAAGCGCACGGCCCCGCACGTTCTCCGGCGCCGGCCCGCCACCCGCGTACCCGGCCGACCCCTCGGGCCTCGGTCAGCGGGGCAGGTGGAGGAGGCGCTGGGCGACGATGGTGCGCTGGATCTGCTGGGTGCCGCCGAAGAGGGACTGGGCGCGGGACCAGAAGTAGGCGTCGAGGACGGGATCCTCCTCGATCAGCGCGGCGGCGCCCCGGACGTTCATGATCACGTGGTTGAGGAGCTGATCTGCCTCGGTGAGCAGGAGCTTGTCGAGGGAGCCTTCGGGCCCGGGAAGTGAGCCGTCCAAGCGCGCGGAGAGGGTCCGCTGGACGTGCAGTTCCAGGGTCCGCAGAGCGACCCAGGCGCGCGCGACGGAGAGCCGCGCCGCCTCATCGGCCGCGACGGTTCCGGTGCGGATGTCCCGCTCCAGGAGGGTGAGCATGCGCCCGAGGCGGGCCACCCAGCCGATGTCGGCGGGGCCGCGCTCGTAGCCCAGGAGCCGCATCGCGATGGCCCACCCCTGGCCCGGCTCGCCCAGGACGTGCCCGGCCGGGACGCGGGCGCCGTCGAAGGCGACCTCGGCGAACTCCCTGGTGCCCGAGGCGGTGGTGATGGCCCGCCGCGTGACGCCCGGGGCGTCGAGGGGCACGAGCAGCATCGACAGGCCGTGGTGGCCCCGGCCGTCGGACCCGGTCCGGCACAGGAGCAGGCACCAGTCGGACCACATCGCCTCACTCGTCCAGATCTTCCGCCCGGTGACGACCCAGCCGGACCCGTCCGGGGCGAGCACGGCCCGGGTGCGCACCGAGGCGAGGTCGCTGCCCGCGTCGGGCTCGCTGAAGCCCTGGCACCAGCGTTCGGTGCAGGCGAGCATGCCGGGCAGGTGCCCGGTCCGCTGCGCCTCGGTGCCGAAGAGCCGCACGGCGTTGGTGAGGTGCCCGATGGCCGGGGGCGGAGGGTGCCCGCCCGCGCCCAGTTCGTCGTTGAGGATCGCCTCGTAGGTCGGGGGCAGGCCGCGGCCCCCGTAGCGGGAGGGGAAGGACAGGCCGACATATCCGGCACCGGCGAGGGCCCGGTGCCAGCCGTTCAGCGCGGCGGCCCGCTCGTCGGGGTCACGGGGCAGGTCGGCGGGCGCGTGGGCGGCGAGCCAGGAGCGTAGTTCGCCCCGGAAAGCGGCCTCCTGCGGGGTGTCGTGGAAGTCCATCAGCCCGTTCCGGAGGGGGCGAGCCGCCGAGCGGCGATGGCGGCGTACTGAGCGTTCTCGTCGCCGAGCAGCGCCCTCGACAGCAGGACGCGGCGCAGCCGCAGATGGCCGGGGTGCTCGCGGGTGAGCGCGATGCCGCCGAGCAGCTGCACCGCGGTCTCGGCGACTTCGAGTGCCGATTCCGCGCAGTAGGCCTTGGCCTGGCGGGCGGCGAGGAGCGCGTCATCGGGGGCGAGCCGGGTCGCGGCCCAGGCGGCGTGCCACATCGCGCCGCGCGATCCCTCGGTACGCGTCGCGGCGTGCGCGGCGAGGTGCTGGACCGCCTGGAAGGACCCGACGGGAACGCCGAACTGCTCTCGGCGCGCGACATGGGCGACCGCGTCGTCCAGGGCCCGGCGCATGGTGCCGAGGAGGTCGGCGGACAGGACGGCGAGGGCCGTGGCCTCGACGCGGATCAGATCCGCCGGGGCGAGCGGAGAGCCGAGTGGCACGCCGAGGTCGATCTCCGCCGCGTCGGCCGCGACCGGGCACAGGGTCCGGGTGAGGTCGGCGCCCCGCGTCGGCGGACCGAGGGCCACCGCGTGCAGGGCGCCGTCCGCGTCCGTCAGCAATCCCGCGCGGGCTCCCCTGGCGTCGACGGCGATGCCGTCCTCGCCGCGCAGGGCCGGGCCCGACAGGTCGGGCCGCAGCACCGGCGCGAGCCGCAGCCCGCCCTCGTTGACGGCCCGGAGCGCCGCGTCGGCGCCCGCGGCGGCGAGCGACGCGGTGCTCCATGAGGCGGCGAGGAAGGGCGCAGCCGACAAGGCCGCGGCGAACCTTTCAGCGACCAAGGCCGTCTCGACGACTCCCGCGTCGCCTCCGCCGACTGAGGCCGGCGTGTGCAGGCCGATCAGCCCGGTCGCGGACAGATCCGCCCAGCCCCGGGCGTCCCGGTCCGTCCAGGCGCCGGGATCGGCGACCTCGTGCCCGGCGAGGTCCACCGCGAACCGTGCGGCGACCTCGTCCAGCATCCGCTGCTCGGCGGTGAGCCGCGCGTCCATCGGTCCTCCCCTACGGCTGGAACGGGCCGCGGCCCATCTGCTCGCGGACGGTCACGACGGGCGGGTTGGTGAGGCTCCGCCGCTGCCAGTTGGCGCCGTCCACGACCAGGGTGTGCCCGGAGACGAACCGGGCATAGGGGGAGGCGAGGAAGGTCGCGGCCCAGCCGAGTTCGCGCAGCCGTCCGACGCGCAGGGCCGGTTGGCACGCGTCCTTCACCTGCGTCCGGTCCAGATTGCCCTTGATGTCGGCGGTCATGTCCTCGTGCGGGAACATCCCCGGCACCAGTCCGTTGACCTGGATCCCGTACGGCCCCCACTCGACGGCGAGGGTCTCCACGAGGTTCTTCACCCCGGCCTTCGCGGCGGCGCTGTGCGCGAACCCCGGCCCGCCCGTCCAGGCGTAGGACGCGCCGACGTTGACGATCGAGCCGGGCGTCCCGGCCTCCAGGTGGCGGCGGGCGAACTCCCTGGCGCAGAAGTACGTGCCGTTGAGCGTGATGTCCACGACCGTCCGCCAGGCGTTCGGCGACATGTCCTCGGCCGGGACGGGGAAGTTGGCGGCCGCGTTGTTGACGAGCACGCCGGGCGGCCCGAACGCCTCGGCCGCCGTGTCGAAGGCCGCCGCGATCCGCTCGGGGTCGCGGATGTCGCAGGGCACGGCGAGCACCCGCCCGCCGAGCTCGCGGAGCACCGCCTCGCCCTGCTCCAGGTGCTCCCGCTTGCGGCTGGCGATGACGAGGTCGGCGCCGAGCCTCGCGAACTCGACGGCGATCGCCAGGCCCAGGCCGGTACCGCCGCCGGTGACCAGCACGCTCGTGCCCGCGAACGTGCCCGGCGGCAGCGCGGCGGCGCCGATGGGAGGCGGCTCGGGCAGGCCGGGGGTAGGGGTCGCGGCGGTGGGCTCGGTCATGGTCAGCTCCCGGTGTAGTGCGGTGCGCGGTTCTCGGCGCGGGCCCCGCGCATCTCGGCGAGGTCGTGGGAGGCGCTGAGGAACGTCTGGTAGATCAGTTCGTCCGCCATCGACGCCCTGACCTCGGGCTCGGCGAGACGGGACAGGACCCGGCGGGCCATGTTCACGGTCGCCTTGGGCGCGGCGGCGATCTTCTCGGCCATCTCGCGCGCCACGGTGTCCAGGTCGGCCTCGGGAACGACCCGGGAGACCACACCGTGCCCGAGCGCCTCGGCGGCGTGCATGGCGCGGCCGGTGAGCACCAGGTCGGCGACCACCCCGTGCCCGCACATCTGGAACAGCCGCGCCATGCCTCCGGTGTCGGGGATGACGCCGTGGCCGGTCTCGGGCAGCATCATCCGGGCGCCCTCCGCCGCGATCCGGATGTCGCACAGCAGCGCGCGCTGGAACGAGGCGCCGATCGACCAGCCCTTCATCGCCACGATGACGGGCGCCTCGAGGTCGAAGAGCTGCTGGATGCCGCGGTGCCCGCGCTTCATCAGCTCGTGGTGGGTCAGCGCCACCTCTCCCCCGCCGAGGGCCCCGACATCGCGCCCCGAAGAGAACGACTTGCCTTCACCGCGCCAGATGACGGCCCGGATACCGGGGTCGGCCTTCAACTCGCCCAGGATCGCGAACAGCCTCGCGTCCATCTCGTCGTCGAAGGCGTTGTGCTTGCCCGGGTTGTCGTTGGTGATGGTGGCGATGGGCCCGTCGACGTCCAACCTCACGCGCTCGGTCACAGCACGACTCCTGACTAAATACTTTATACAGGATGTCGTTGTAACATCCGCGCGCCCGTCCCACAACCTCTTGTCCCCCATCCTCCCGCCGTGCCCGACGCGTACCCGACGGGCCGGCGGCTCATCGGGTACCGCGAAGGATCATCCGGCGCCGGGCTCCGGGGCGAGGGCGACGGTGGCGGGGATGCCGCGGGCGGTCATCTTCGTGTACGGGCAGTGCGTGAGCGCGCGGGCGAGCAGGCGGCGGGCGGTGGCCCGGGGAACACCCGGCCAGGCGACCTCGACGTTCGCCTGGAGGAGGTAGCCGCCATCGGCGGGGTCGCGGCCGACGGCGACGGTCGCCTGGACCGTGATCGGGGCGGGGTCCAGCAGGTGCTGGCGGGCGACCAGGGTGAGTTCGCCGTGCACCGAGGCGGCGAAGGCCGCGGCGAAGAGCTGCTCGGGGTTCGGGCCGCCGCCGTCGCCGCCGAGTTCCGCGGGCATCCGCAGGTCGAACGCGAGGGCGCCGTCACCGGATCTGGCGCGGCCGGTCGCCCGGCCGTGCGCGAGGATCCCGCCGTCCACCGCGACCCGGGCCTCGTAGAGCGGCTTGAACCGGGTGCCGCCGGGCGCGCCGTCCGCGGTCGGGTCGCTCACGTTCCCGTCCCCCTTCCGGGGCCCGCGGGCGTCCGGTGGGAGGCGTCGCCCGCCAGCCCGAGCTGCCAGCGCCGCAGTTTGTCGGGGTTCAGCATGATCCACACCGCGGTGACGTCATCGCCCGCGACGCTCGCGCTGACCACCGCCACGACCTGCTCCTCCGCGCGGAGGAGCACCCCCGCCCTGCCGTTGACCGAGCCGAGGGCGACCGCGGGCCGCGGTTCCCCGCCCAGCAGGTCGGTGACGAACCGGGCGACCGCGGCCGCGCCGAGGGTGGGTTCCGACGCGGCGCGCACCTTGCCGCCGCCGTCGCTCACCACCATCGCGTCCGCCGCCAGGACCGCCCGCAGCGCCGCCGCGTCCCCGGTGGCGCAGGCCCCGGCGAACCGCCGCACGACCGCGTCGTGCCCGGCGAGCAGGTCGGGGTTCGCGTCGTCCCGAGGGGGGTTGCGGCGCAGCCACTCGCTGACGGGATCGGGACCTCCGCGCGGCTCAGGCCGGTGCTCCACGTCGCCCGGGACGTCCGGGAGCAGCCCCTCGGGCACGGTCACCGCCGCGGTGGAGGCGAGCAGTTCCAGGCAGATGCCCCCCGCGGTCCTGGTCAGCCATGCCCGGGGCACGGCGATGCCCGCGCGGTCCCGGTCGGCCAGCGCGTACCAGCGGCGGTAGGTCGCGTGGACGATCTCGTCGGCGGCCGCCGGATCGAACAGCCAGGTCGCGATCTCCAGCAGATGGCGCCGCTCGTCGAGCATCTCGGCCAGGGAGACCGCGCTCGCGCCGGTCACGACCCACCGTCCCCGTGCCTCGCCGCGGCCACCGGCGGGCGGGGACCTCCCGCCCGGCCCGATGGGGCGGGGCGGCTTCCGGCCGTCGGAATCATGCGCACGTCGTCCTCCTTCGCTCGCCACTATGACCGGGCACCCGGTCGCGCTGTGACCCACCCCAGGTGAGGCGGTCGGCTAAGTCCGCGGACGCCGCGGCGATCTTGACGGGATTCACCATCCACAGGACCTGGTCGATGCCCTCGGCGGAGGCGCTGACGGCGAGTACGGCGATCAGCCGGCCGTCGTCGCGCAGGAGGGCCGCCCGCTCCCCGTTGATCTCACCCCAGTCGACGGTGACCCCGGGCCACGCCCGGGTCGCGATCGAGGCGGTGAAGTAGGCGACGCGCGCCGACCCGACCACCGGAAGCCGGGCCGCCCGGTGGCCGCCTCCGCCGTCGGAGTAGCTGACCACGTCCGCGGCGAGCAGTTTCTCCAGGGCGGCGAGATCCCCGATCCGGGCGGCGGCGACGAAGGCGGTCAGCAGTTCGCGGTGCTCGGCGTCGCTCACCGGCGCCCGGCGCTCGGACCACAGGTGCCGGCGCGCCCTGCTGACGAGCTTCCGCGCCGCCGTGTCGTTCACCTGGACGATGTCGGCTATCTGCGGATACGGATACTCGAACGCCTCCCGCAGGATGAACGCCGCGCGTTCGGTGGGCGAGAGCCGTTCCAGGAGCATCAGGACCGCGAGGCCGAGCGCCTCGGCGCGCTCCGCGCCGAGGAACGGGTCGCCGCCGGTGGCGACGGGCTCGGGCAGCCAGGGCCCGACATAGGTCTCGCGCCGGACCCGCGCGGACTGCAGGACGTTGATCGCGAGCCGGGTCGTCGCCGTCGTCAGGAACGCGACGGGGGTGGTCACCGAGGCCCGGTCATAGGTCTGCCAGCGCAGCCACACCTCCTGGAGCACGTCCTCGGCCTCGGTCGCGCTGCCCAGCATCCGGTAGGCGATGCCGAACAGGCGGGGCCGTGCGGCCGTGAAGACCTCCGCCGCCTTGTCGGGATCCTCCGGCCCGCCGGTGTGCGCCTGCCCGGCGTCCGCCATGGTGATCGTCTCCTCGCGCTGGTCGCGGGCGGATCCGGCACTCGCCCGCCCATGGTCAAGGAATGACCGGACAGGCCCGCGATTTGTGACGAGATCGGCAAGGGCGGTTCCGGCCCCTCTGACGCGCACCCGCGCGGGAACGGGTCGATCTCCGGTCCGGGCGACGTATGAGGCGGTGGGGACGCCCCGCCCGGTGGGGTGCCATCCTGGAAACGGCCGCGCCGCGTGGATCCTCCCTTGATCCACGCGGCGCGCCGCTCTCGTTCCGTCAGCTCAGGCGGTGCCCGCGCTGACGGGGTGGTGCGCTCAGGCCTTCTCGCCCGCGGCCTCGAGGATGACGGCGGCCACCTCGTCGGGCCGGGAGGCGCCGACCGCGTGGGACGCGCCGGCGACCTCGCGGGTCCCGCGAGAGGAGGCGCGCTCGGCCATGAACCGGAGCGCCTCGGCCGGGATGTTGAGGTCCCGCTCGCCGTGCACGAACCACGACGGGGTCGTGCGCCACGCCGGCGTGGCGGTGCTCAGGCCGTCGGTGAGGGCCCGCTCGGTCACCGGGCGCTGGGTGGCGCCCATCAGGCCCGCCTCCTCGGCGCCGAGGTCGGCGCAGAACTGGAAGTGGAACTTGGCCGGGTCGATGCGGAACTCGTCGCCGCCGGTGGAGACCGGGTAGGACACCAGCGCCGCGCCCAGGGAGCTGCCCGGGAACTTGCCGGACAGCTCGAACGCGCTCTCACCGGTCTCGGGGGCGAACGCGCCCACGTAGACCAGGGACTGCACGGAGGCGAGCCCCGCCGCGGCCTCGGTGATGACCATGCCGCCGTAGGAGTGCCCGACGAGGACGACCGGGCCCCCGAGGCCGTTGATCACGTCGCGGACGTAGGTGGCGTCGCCGTCCAGGCCGCGCAGCGGGTTCGCCACCGCGACCGAGCGGTAGCCGCGACCGTGCAGGTTCCGGATGACGCCGTTCCAGCTGGCCGACTCGGCGAAGGCGCCGTGGACCAGGACGATGACGGGCTTCTCGGTGGTGCTCATCAGTTGGCCTTTCCGGAGTGCAGGGCGTACTTGAGGACCACGATCGACTGGGCGACGGCGCCGCGCACGGCGCGGGAGTCGGCCAGGGGGTTGAGCATCATGAAGTCGTGCAGGGTGCCGTTGTAGCGGACGCTGATGGTCGGCACGCCCGCCTCGGTGAGCTTGCGGGCGTAGGCCTCGCCCTCGTCGCGGAGCACGTCGTTCTCGTCCACGATGATGAACGCGGGCGGCAGGCCGGCCAGCTCGTCGAGGGTGGCGCGCAGCGGCGACGCGGTGATCTCGGCGCGCTGCGCGGGGTCGGTGGTGTAGGCGTCCCAGAACCAGGCCATGGCCTTGGCGGTCAGGTAGGGGCCGTCGGCGAACTCGCGGTAGCTGTCGGTGTCCTGGCCCGCGTCGGTCACGGGGTAGTACAGCGACTGGTGCACGAACTTGACGTCGCCGCGCTGCTTGGCCATCAGGGTGAGGGCCGCGGTCATGTTGCCGCCGACGGAGTCGCCCGCGATCGCCATGCGGGAGACGTCGAGGTTGCCCTTCGCGCCGTTGGCGGTCAGGAACCGGGCGGCCGCGTAGGCCTGCTCGATCGCGACCGGGTAGCGGGACTCGGGCGAGCGGTCGTACTCCACGAACGCGACGGCGGCGTGCGCGCCGACGGCGAGTTCGCGGACGAGCCGGTCGTGGGTGCCGGCGTTGCCGATCACCCAGCCGCCGCCGTGCACGTACAGCACGACCGGCAGGATCTCGTCGGCGGTCCCGGCGGGCTTGACGATCCTGACCTTCACCTCGCCGACCTCCGACGGCACGGTGAGCCATTTGTCGTCGACCTCCGGCAGCGTGACGGGGGTCTTCTGGAGGTCGTCCAGGACCTTGCGCGCGCCCTCGGCGCCCAGCTCGTAGAGGAACGGGGGCTTGGAGGTGGCGTCGGCGATCGCCTGCGCCGCCGGCTCCAGGATGTGCTTGCTCATTCCGGCTTTCCTTCCGTAGTGGCCGGGGCATCGGTGGCCCGGCCGAAATCGCCGACCGGCTCCTCACGGAAGCCGATCGACCGGTGTGTTCCGTCACAGAGAGGCTTGTTGGCGGAGTGGCCGCACCGGCACAGGGTCATCCGGTTGCGGGTCTCCAGGGGCTTGCCGTCCGAGCGGTGCACCTGCACGCCGCCGGTGACCCAGAGCGCGCTGGCCAGGCCGTCCTCTTCTTCGAGGACCGAGATCGCCTCGGGGAGGTCGACCTCGACGGTCTGCCCTCCGCGTTCCAGGGCGTAGGTGTAGGACCCGGACGGGCAGTGGTCGACGCGGCCCATGATGTTGGAGCGCACGTCGGGGTCCGCGGTGTCGTCGAGCATCTTGGCGATCGGCCTGGTGTGCCCGATGCAGAACGCCGCGTGGACGCACAGTTCGCCGACGCGCTGGAGCGAGATGCCGGTGCCGTCGTGGACGTGCTGGAGCTCCCGGTACGGCGTGGTGATGGCGTTCTCGGCGCCGTCGAAGCCGACGACCGCGTGGGTCCCGTCGCAGAAGGGCTTGGAGGCGGAGCGGCCGCAGCGGCAGAGCGCGTAGGTCTCCTCGGTCTCCAGCCGCTCGCCGGTCTTCCAGGTCAGCGCGTCCTTGTTCTCCGGGCCGACGATCTTGGTCTTGCGGCGGAGCGGGACCTTGCCGTAGACGAGGTAGGGGCCGTCGGGCAGCACCGCGATGCGCCGCCGGTCGGTCTGGCTCCAGCCGCGTTCCTCCGGCGGGACGTAGTCGAACGTCGGGCCCGAGGTCATGCCGTCGCCGTCGGGCATCAGCATCAGGGCCTCGGCCTGCTCCTGGAGCCCGTACATGGTGCCGGTCGCGACCGAGAGCAGCCGCGGGCTCCCGTTGAACGCCTGCTCCAGCAGGTGCAGCAGCGCGGAGTAGGTGTGGTTGAACTCCTCCTGCGCGTCCCGGATCGGGTCGCCCGGCTCGTGGTCGTCCAGCCGCGGGTCGCGCCGCATCCGGTGCACGCCGTCGGGGTCGAAGCCGATCGCCTCGCCGGTCGGGCCCGACGCCGGGGTGTCGCCGCGCCGGTAGCGCCGCCCGACCTTGAGCTCGTGGAAGCGGTAGTAGTGCGCGACCTCGTCCCGTTCGGGGTGGTGCACATCGCGGTCGCCGTCCCAGACCTCGTTGCGGAGCAGGCCCTCGCCCTGTTCGACGATCTCGGCGAGCGCGGTCAGCGCCGACTCCAGGTCGGTGACCGCGATGATCCGTCCCGCGGTGTGCCGGAAGTGGCGGTTCTGCACCTGGCGTACCGGGTCGCCGGAGAACACCGCTTCCTCGCCGAGCTGGGCGCACAGGTCCCGCAAGCCCTCCTCGATCGCGGCGTAGAACTGGCCGATCGTCGCGTAGCCGTCGGCCTGCGCCGGGGCGTCGAAGGGCGCGGGCTGCTCGAGCCTGAGGAACAGGTCGAGCGCCTCGGGGCCGAACGGGAGCAGCGACAGCTCGAGGGACGGGTCGCCGTGCGGCAGCCGCCGGGGGTGCCGGGGCAGCATCCGGGGCGTGTCGAGCTCCGGCCGGCCGCCCACCGCGTTGAGCAGGTTCGCGGCGAGCGCCATGTGGAGCATCTCCTCCACGAAGACGCCCGCGACGAGCTGGGCGGCCTCGGGGTTTCGCTCGGGGTCCAGCGAGTAGAGCGCGCACAGGTACGGCGGGAGGGTCGCGTGCTCCAGTTCGATCGCCCACTGGAGGTGCTCGCGCAGGTCGTCGAGCGTGGTGATGCGGGCGGGCGCGACCGGGTCGGGCGCGGGCACGGGCACGGTGAGGTGCTGTACGGGGGCGTTCACGGGAGTCTCGTCTCATCGGTCGAAGGGTCGGGGTGCGCCGGCTGGTCCGCCGGTTCCGGCGCGCCGTGTTTCAGCTCCACGACCGCGCCGAGAAGGCTGCGCAGTTCGACCTCGTAGGCCTGCTCCTCGACCGGGTCGAACAGCCACTGTTCCGGCGGCTGCGCCATGACCTCTTCCGCGTGGCTCGCCACGGCCTCCCTCAGTTCCACCTCGATCTCGATCTCGAGGTCGAACTCGACGTCGTCGTCGCCGTTCTGCGTGCTCATCTCTCCTCCATGGGGGGTCGGGCCCTGCGTCCGGCGATCCGGTCGCCTGACCGCATGGATCAGCTGAATCGAGGCCTGTCCGGACGCGAACAGGCGGGTGAAGCTCGCGCTCTGGTGCGCCGCGAGCGCGTAGGCGCGGTCCGCGCGGTGCCGGGTCGCGACGACCTCGGCGACCTGCGCGGCGCGCCGCGACCAGGACAGGGGCGCGTCACTCGGCCGCTCGACCTGTTCGACCAGGTCGAAGCCCGCGGCGTCGAGGAGCGCGGCAAGTGCGGTTTGGGTAGGGAAGTGGTTGCCCTCAGGCACCGGTGAGATCCCCGGATCCCGGGCGACGACCACCAGCAGCCCCAGCGACGCGCCGGGCCGCAGGACCCGGTGGATCTCCGCGAGCAGCCCCGCCTGATCCCGGACGGTGTCGAGCACGCCCAGGCACCAGGCGACGTCGATCGACGCCGACCGCAGGGGCATGTCCCGGCCGTCCGCCATGATGACGGGCAGTCCGAACATCCGGGCGGCGGCGCGGCACGCGGCCGGCATCGGCTCCACCAGGATCGGCCGGACGCCGAACCGCTTGGCCGCCCAGGCCGCGGGGCCCCCGGCGCCCGCGCCGACGTCGAGCAGGACCGTCCCGGTCGACAGCTCGCACGCCTCGGCCAGCCAGGCCAGCGCGGCGGGGCTCGCGCTGCCGCGGCAGGCCGCCGGGATCGCGTAGCGCTCCCCCAGCTGCGCGACGGCGTCCGCGGTCCAGCCCGCGATGTCGTCGAACTCGGCTTCCATCGCCACTGCGGTCATCTGGCCTGTCCTTACCTCTCCGGCGCCGCTGCGGCGGCGGCCGTGCGCTTCCTCGGTGCGTCAGGGGTCGGGGTGGGAGGGGACACGGCGGCACACTCTGCGCCAGGCTCCGCCGCGTCCCCCGCAATGGGCACGGACGTGCCGTGTCAGGCGGTCTTCAGCCAGTCCTTGTAGGTGATCTGGCCGAGGGTCGCGCCCTCGCCCGGGACCAGCGTCAGCTCGTCGATCTCCGCGCCGAAGTAGTGCGCGTGCGGGTCGGTGACGACCTCGCGCGGGTCGCCCCATGCCGCGAGCGCCTTCCGGAAGAACTCGTCCATCTGGTAGCGCGTCGGGCCCGCGATCTCGATCGACCCGTTCAGCGGGGTGCCCACCGCGGTCCGGCCGACGTTCTGTGCCACTTCGTCGCCCGCGATCGGCTGGAAGGCGACGGGTGCGATGTACACCTCGTTGCCCTTGGTGGCGCCATCGGCGATGCGCTGGCCGAATTCGAAGAACTGGGTCGCGTGCACGATGGAGAACGGGATGCCCGACTCCTTGATGAGGTTCTCCTGAGCGACCTTCGCCGCGAAGTAGCCGATGTCGGGGCGCCGGCCGGTGCCGACGACCGACAGCGCGACGTGGTGGCCGACCCCGGCCTCCTTCTCCGCGGCCAGCAGGTTGCGGGTGGAGGTGGTGAAGAACTCCAGCACCGCGGCGTCCTCGAACGACGGCGAGTTGGACACGTCGATCACGACGTCCGTGCCCTTCATGACCTCCGCGAGCCCTTCGCCGGTGAGCGTGTTCACGCCGGTGTTCGGCGAGGCCGCGATCGCCTCGTGCCCGTGCTCACCGAGCTTGGTGACGAGCTTCGAGCCGATCAAGCCGGTGCCGCCGATGACCACGATCTTCATGCCAAGGCCCTTCTGTGTCCGCCGGGACTCCCTTGGTGCCCGGTCGACAGCTATGACCGGGCACCGCCACCCGCTGTGACAGGTCGGCGGAAATCGAAGGCAGATCAAAAACGATCCACGACCCGTGTCACAGGAGCGCGCGCCGCCTTGTCTTCTCGGCATACGGAGTCTCGACGGCCCGCGAAGGCCGTCGCCAAGGGGACTCCACCGACGGAAGGAGAGAGGCCATGCCCCCCGCAGGCGCCGAGTACCGGATCCGGGTGCGGATGACCGCGCGCGCCGTCGACGAGCCGCACCGCACCGCGAGCCAGCTCGAACTGCTCTTCGACCTGACCTTCGTGGTCGCGGTCGCCGCGGTCACCGCGCAGTTCGCGCACCACGTCGCCGAGGGGCACGCGCTGAACGGGGTGCTCCCGTTCCTCCAGGTGTTCTTCGCGGTGTGGTGGGCGTGGATGAACTTCACCTGGTTCGCCTCGTCCTACGACACCGACGACGCCCCCTACCGGCTGCTGACGATGGTCCAGATGGGCGGGGTGCTGGTCCTGGCCGCGGGGGTGCCGGCGGCGTCCGACCACGGCGACTTCCTGCTGATCACCATCGGCTACCTGATCATGCGCGTCGCGCTCGTCGCGCAGTGGCTGCGGGCCGCGGCCGAGCATCCGGCGAGCCGCCGGACCGCGCTGCGGTACGCCGCCGGGATCACGGTGCTGGAGGGCGGCTGGATCCTCCGCCTCGTGCTGGCCGAGGCGGGCGCACTGCCGTCCGCGGCGCAGGTCCCCTCGTTCGTGCTGCTGGCCGCGCTGGAACTCGGCGTGCCTCGGTGGGCCGAGCGCGAGCAGCCGACGACGTGGCACCCCCACCACATCGCCGAGCGCTACGGGCTGTTCACGATCATCCTCTTCGGCGAGAGCGTGCTCGCCTCGTCCAACGGAGTTCGCGCCGCCCTGGAGGCCGCCGATGTCAGCGGCACCCTCGTGGTCATCGCGGCGTCCAGCCTGGTCCTGCTGTTCGCGCTGTGGTGGCTCTACTTCCTCCTGCCCTCCGGGGAGGGGCTGAGCGCCCGGCGGCACGCCTCCTACCTGTGGGGGTACGGGCACTACGGCGTGTTCGCGGCCCTCGCGGCCCTCGGGGCCGGACTCGAGGTGGCGGTCGAGCAGACCGGACACGGCGTCGCGGCCTCACCCCTGGCGATCTGCTACGCCGTCGCGGTGCCCGCCGCGATCTTCGTCGGGCTGCTGTGGCTGATCCACACGCCGATCCTGGCCGACCACGTGCTCCGTCCGATCGTGGTCGGCTGCGGGGTCGCCGCCCTCCTCCTGCTTCCCCTGGCGGCCCCGTACACCGGGGCGGCCTCCGTCATCGCGGCGCTCGCCGCGGTGTCCGTGCTGATGGTCCTCATCACCTTCCCCTCGGTGTCCCGTTTCTGCCGGTTGTCCTGACCCTCCCCTGCGCCACTCCCCCGAAAGGCGGTAGCTCCCTCATGAACCGGGCC
This sequence comes from Actinocorallia herbida, assembly GCF_003751225.1. Lineage (NCBI taxonomy): Bacteria > Bacillati > Actinomycetota > Actinomycetes > Streptosporangiales > Thermomonosporaceae > Actinocorallia > Actinocorallia herbida. The sequence goes on along the minus strand of NZ_RJKE01000001.1, from coordinate 3,080,804 downwards.
GTCGCGTGCGTCTTCCCGCCTCAGGCCGATGACCTGTCCTCCCGTCCGCTGCGCGGCCGCGCCGCCGAACTCGCCTTGATCGACGCCCGGCTCGCCGCGCTCGCGGCGGGCTCGGGCGGCGTGGTGGTCGTCGAAGGCGCGCCCGGGGCGGGCAAGACCCGGCTGCTGGCCGAGATCAGCCGACGGGCCGGGGCCGCCGGCATCGACCGCAGGTGCGCCACGGGGGTGCCCGACAGCCGGATGACGCCGTTCGGGGCGCTCTTCGAGGCATTGCTCTCGGGCCCCGACCCGGTGCTGGACGAGGCGGTCCTGCGCGGGCTCACCTCCGAGGACCAGCGCTTCTGGGTGCTCCAGGAGATCCAGGAGCGGCTGGAGAAGCGCGCCGCCGAGCGGCCGCTGGTCGTCCTCATCGACGACGCGCACCGGTGCGACGCCGCGTCGCTGCTCGCGTTGCGCACGCTGCCCCAGCGGCTGGCCGGGCAGGCGATCCTCTGGGTGCTGGCGCTGCGGCCGGGATCCCTGGCGCGCGCCGAGGGCTGTGCCCCGACGGCCTCCCTCGGCCTGCTCGCCGAGCGGCTGCGCGAGACCGGCGCGGTCCGGCTGGAACTCGGCGCGCTGCCCGATGACGCGGTCGCCGCGCTCGCCCGGGACGTCCTGGGCGCCGACGCCGACGCCAACCTGCTCTGCTCGGCCCGCCGTGCCCAGGGGAACCCGCTGCTGCTGGTCGAGCTGCTGCGCGGCCTGCGCGACGAACGCGGCCCGTCGGCGCGGCCCCTCCGCGAGGGACTGCCCCTGCGGTTCGGCTCCTCGATCCGCCACCGCCTCGACGAACTCGCGCCGTCGACCCGTGACGCCGTCCGGATCGCCGCGGCGCTCGGCCGGACCGTCACCGTCGGCGAGCTCGCCGCGCTGCTCGACGTGTCCGCGCTCGAACTCACCGCCGCCACCCGGGAGGCGGTCGCGGCCGACCTTCTCGTGGACGGGCACGACGGGCTCGTCTTCCGGCACGACCTCATCCGGCAGGCCGTCGCCGCCACCCTTCCCGCCGCGCTGCGCCGGAGCCTGCGGCGGCGCGCCGTGGACGTCCGGCTCGACCAGGGGCAGCCCCCGGCCCGGGTGGCCGCCGAACTCGCCGCGACCGCGCTGCCCGGCGATCACCGGGCCGTCGAGCTGCTGCGCGGCGCCGCCGCCGACCTCGCGCCGCACGACCCGGCGGCGGCCGCCGCCGTCAGCAGGCGCGCCCTCGAGCTGTCCGGTCCGGCCGGCCCGCAGACGGCCGATGTCGTCGGCGAGACGGTCATGCTGCTGTGGCGGGACGGGCAGGCCGACGAAGCGCGCGCGCTTGCAGATCGGGCCTTGAGCGGCCGGTTGGAGCCGGAAGCCGAGGCACGGGTACGACTCGGCGTAGCGCGTTTGTCCGGCAGGCACTCCTTCGCCGACGCGGTGCGCGAGTGCCGGACCGCGCTGGACCTGCCCGGCCTGTCGACCCGGATGCGCGCGGCGCTCCTGTCCGTGCAGGCGCTGAACCTCTCGCTCTGCGCGGAGATCGGCGAGACCGACCGGGCCGCGCGGCTCGCCGAGGCCGAGGCGCTGGCCTGCGGAGACCGGGTCGCCGAGGCGACCGCGCTCGCCGCGTCCTCGGTGGTCGCGCTGTACCGGGGCGACCTCGCCGAGGCCTTCCGCCTCCAGCACCGCGCGGTCGGCCTCGCCGCCTCCGCCGACGTGCCGGACGCCCGGTGGATCCCCGAATCCTGCTGGCACACCCTGCTGCTCGGCGCGGCGGGACGGACGGGCGAGGGCCTGCGCGAAGCCGAGGCCGGCATCGCGCGGGCGCAGAAGACCGGACAGGCCCCCGCGCTGTGCCTGTGGACGATGACCCGGGCCAGGCTCCTCTTGGACGCCGGACGGCTCGCCGACGCCAAGGCCGAAGCCGAGGCGGGCCTCGCCATGTCCGGTGACCTCGGTTCCGGCGTCTTCACCGAGGTGACCGCGCGCTATGTGCTCGGCCGGGTCGCGCTGGCGGTCGGCGACAAGGAGGGCATCCGGCGGTGCGCCGCCGATGGGACGCGCTTCCTGGCCGACCCCCTCCCCGCGGCGCACCGCACCGGCGCGTGGATGGCGGCGCTCGCGGCCGACGCCGAAGACGACTCCGTCCGGGCCCTCGACCTCCTGTCCGGGTCCGTCGTCGGCGGGCTCGAACCGTGCTTCGCGACCCCGCCCGACCTCGCGGACCTCGTCGTCTTCACCCGGATCGCCATGCGGGCCGGGGCGCCGGAGCGGGCCGCCCAGGCCGTCGCGGAACTCGACCGGCTCGCCGCGCGCAACCCTGACGTGCGGCTCGTGCGGGGGCTGGCCCGGCACGCCCGCGCGCTGCTCCAGGTGGACGGCGACCTTGCGGAGGAGGCCGTCGCGCTGCTGGCGGACGCCGAACGAAGGCCACTGCACGCCTCCGCGGCGGAGGACGCCGGACGGCTGCTCGCCCTCGGCGGGGACACCGACCGGGCCGTCGCCCTCCTGGACGCCGCGCTCGACCGGCACACCACGAGCGGCGCGGCCAGGGAGGCCGCCCGCGTACGGCGGCGGCTGCGCGGCCTCGGCGTGCGCCGCCCCTCGCCGGCGGAACGGGGTGGGGAGGGCCCGCTCGGGCTGACCCCCGCCGAACTCGACGTCGTCCGGCTCGTGGCCGAGGGCGCGACGAACCGGGAGGCGGCGGCGCACCTGTACCTCTCCCCGCACACCGTCAGCTCCCACCTGCGGCACGCCTTCCAGAAACTGGCGGTCGTCTCACGGGTGGAACTGACGCGGCTGGTGCTGGACCGACCGGACTTTTTGGCGTGACGCCCCGCCGGCAGTTCGGCGGAGCGGTGGACGGGACGGCACGAAGCCGTCCCGGCGAGCAGGAGAGAGGGAGACCGATGCAGTCGGTGGAGGAAGGGTCTCTGTGTGAGCCCCGGCTCAGGGGACGCGATAGGGAAGTCGCCCACCTGGCCGGACTGATCAAGCGGCTGTGCGAAGGGAACGGCGGTGTCCTCCTCGTGGAGGGCGGCCCCGGCGTCGGGAAGAGCCGTCTCGCCCGTGAGGCGCGGGCGCTCGCGGAGTCCACCGGGGTCCGCGTCCTCGCCGGGACCGGCGAGCGCGACCACCAGATCATCCCGTTCGGCGCGCTGCTCCAGGCGCTGGTCTCCGACGGCCGGCCCGTCGTGGACGCCGGGGTGCTCCGGACCCTGTCGGAGGCCGCCGACCAGCGGTTCTGGCTGTTCCAGGCGGTACAGGACCAGCTGCGGCGGGCCGCGCAGGACCGGCCGCTGCTCATCGTCATCGACGACCTCCAGTGGTGCGACGCCGGGACGCTCCTCGCGCTGCGCACCCTCGCGGACCGGCTCACCGGCCAGCCCGTCCTGTGGCTGGCCACCGTCCGTACCGGCTCGCCGGACGCCGACGTCCGGGCCACCGTCGCCAAGCTCACCTACAGCGGCGCCCGCACCCTGCGCCTCGACCCCCTGCCCGACGACGAGGTCGCCCTCATCGCCCGCGACCTGCTGGCCGCCGAACCGGACGCGGACATCCTCGCCCTCCTCCGGCAGGCCGAAGGACGTCCGCTCCAGGTGACCGAGACCCTCCGCGGGCTCGTCGGCGAGGGCGCCGTCACCCGGTCGGACGCGGTCGCCCACCTGACCGGGCGGCACTCGCCGATCCACTCCTACGGCTCCGCGCAGCGCCTCCTCGGCCACCTCTCCCCGCTGGCCAGGGAGGTGCTCCAGCTCGCGTCGGTCCTCGGCCGCGACCTGGAGGCCGACCGGCTCGCCGACCTCAGCGGCCGGACCATCGCCGAACTCGTCGCGGCCCTTCAGGAGGCCGTCGACGCCGACCTCGTCCGGCCCACCGACCCCCTCACCTTCCGGCACGACCTCGTCCGCGAGGCGATCCGCGGGACCGTGCCGGTGTCGCTGCGCCGGGCGCTGCGCAAGCAAGCCGCCGACCTCAGCCTGGCGCGCGGCGCGGCACTCTCCCAGGTCGCGCTGGCCATGGCGGAGACCGCGGAGCCCGGCGACGCCGAGGCCGCCGCGCTGCTGCGCAGGGCGCTCGCCGACCTGTCGGAGGGCTCACCCGAGGCCGCGGTGCCGATCGCGCTCCAGGCCGTCAAGCTCGCCCCCGAAGGCTCGGCGGAACGCGCCGACGCCGTCGCGGACGCTCTTCCCCTGCTCGCGCGGACCGGCCGGGCCGGCGAAGGGCTGGCGCTCGCGGAGTCCGTCCTGGAAGGCGCCCTGCCTGTGGCCGTCGAAGCACGGGTCAGGCTGGGCGCGGCCATGGCGGCGCTGCGGGGGTCGTCGGCCGAGGCGCTGCGGCACAGCCGGGCGGGCGCCCGCCTCGACGGGGCGCCGGACGAGCCGCGCGCGCAGCTCACGGCGCTGCACTGCCTCACCACCCTTCTGACCGGGGACGACGGGGCCGCCGAACTGCTGCTCGCGCCCGCCGGCGAGTCCGTCGCACGGGCCGGGAGCGACCCGGCCGTCGCGCTGCTGCGGACCGCCGACTCCCTGCTGCGGGCCTTCCGGCTGGACTTCACCGAGGCCGAAAGCCTGGCCGCGGCGGCCGTCGCCGCGGCTCCGGACTCCTCCGCGCTGTTCTTCCCCGCGGTCTGGGCGGCGGCGCTGCACGGCATCACCGGCAGGGTCGACGACGGGCTGCGCGCCGCCGACGAGGGCGTCGCGGCGGCGCAGCGGCCGGGCCACGGCCAGGGGCTCGACCTCTGGCGCGCGGTCCGCGCCCGGCTGCTCTTCACCACCGGACGCCTGGCCGAAGCACGTACGGAAGCCGAGGCCGCGCTCGCGCTGGCGGAGGAATCCGGCTCGGGCGAGGCCGTCGCCTTCGAGGCCCTCGCCGTCATCGGACGGGTCGCGGCGCTCACCGGCGACCACGCCGCGGCGGAGCTCGCGGCTACCCGGCTGAGCGACGGGGCGGGACCGCTGCGCCGGGCGGGCGCCCGGTCCGCGGCGCTCCTCGCCGCCCCCGACCGGGCCTGCGCCCTGCTGGAAGAGGCCGCGACGACCTGCGGGCCCCCGACCGCGTCCGGGTTCCCCGCGGACCCGGCCGACGATCCGCATCTCGTGCGGGCCCTCCTGGACGGCGGCCTCCGCGACCACGCCGCCGCCCTGGTCGCCGAGGCGGAGCTCCGGGCCGGGCTCAACCCCGGTGTCCCCTACTTCGCGGCGATCGCGGCGCACACCCGCGGGCTCCTCGACGGCGAGGCCGACGCCGTCCTGCGGGCCGTCGGGATCCTCGACGGGCTGCCCTGCCCGCTGCCGCTCGCCGCCGCGGCGGAGGACGCCGGAAGACTGCTCCTGGAATCCGACCAGGCCGCCGCCGTCCAGCACCTCACCCGGGCCGAGAGCGGCTACACGCGCACCGGCGCCGAGCACGCCGCGGCCGAGGTCCGGCGCAGGCTGAGCGCGGCCGGGCACCGGCGGCGCAGGACCCGGCGGCGCGCCGAGCGGGGCTGGGGCGCGCTCACCCCCGCCGAACGGCGGGTCGCCGCGCTCGTCGCCGAGGGCGCGACCAACCGGCAGGCCGCGGAACGGCTCTTCCTTTCCCCCGCGACCGTCGGCACCCACGTCATGCACATCTTCCACAAAATCGGCGTGAATTCCCGTGTGGAACTCGCCCGCGCTTACCTGGAGCGCGACGGAACCGTCGACTGACGGAACGGCGACAAGGACCGGGACCATTCCCTGACGGGCGGTTCCGGTCCTTCGCGTGCCCGCGAAAGCCCTTGGCCACACCCTGTTCCGTCGGGACCGAAGTCCCCCCGAACTGCGGCAGGAGATCTCATTCGTTCATGTCATGCCGTTCTCCCGCGAAACAGGGATGGTGAGGTGGCAAGCCCGGAACGTCCGGGTGGAGCGCCGGCCCGAAGGAGACGCAAATGCCGTACGTGAAAGTCGGTGAAGAGAACGGCAAGGCGATTCATCTCTTCTACGAGGACCACGGTTCGGGAACTCCCGTGGTACTCGTCCACGGCTTCCCGCTGAGCGGGGCGGCCTGGGAGAAGCAGACGGCGGCGCTGCTGGACGAGGGGCATCGCGTCATCACCTACGACCGGCGTGGATTCGGCAAGTCCGACCAGCCCTCGTTCGGCTATGACTTCGACACCTTCGCCGCCGACCTCAGCGTCCTCATGGAAGCGCTCGACCTGCGCGACGGCGTTCTCGTCGGGTCCTGCATGGGCACCGGCGAAGTCGCCCGCTACATCGGGACGTACAGCTCCGCGCGGGTCGCCAAGGCGGTGATGCTCGCGCCGCTGCCGCCCTGCCTCGGCTGGGACGACGACAACCCCGAGGGCATCGACTGGTCCATCTTCGCCGACATGCGGCGCGAGATCCGCACCGACCGGTTCGCCTTCCTGAAGAACTTCCTCGAAGAGGCGCACAACGCCGACGTCCTGGGCGGCTCCCGGATCGGCTTCGACGCGCTGCGGGCGTTCTTCACCGTCGCCGCCGCGGCGAGCGCGACCGCCACCCACGACAGCGTCGCCGCCTGGACCGCCGACTTCCGCGACGACCTCGCGAAGTTCGACATCCCCGTCCTCGCCGTTCAGGGCGAGGACGACCGGATCATGCCGATCGCCGTGACCGGAGACCGGCTCAAGGGCCACCTCCACGACCTCCGCTACGAGGTCGTCGAAGGCGGCCCGCACGCCATCGGCTGGACCCACGCCGACGAGGTCAACGCCGCCCTCATCGACTTCCTCCGCTGACCGCGCCTTCCGCACCACACGAGAACAAGGAACCCGTATGAACACCACACGCCGTACCCGTCCGCTGCGCTTCGCCGGGCTGCTCACCGGCCTCGCGCTGACCGCCGCGTCCCTGTCCTTCTCCAGCGGGCCCGCCACCGCGGGCGGCCCGAAGCCCGTCAAGCCGACCATCGTGCTCGTGCACGGCGCGTGGGCCGACGCCTCCGGCTGGAACGGCGTCATCGAGCGCCTCCAGAAGGACGGCTACACCGCCGTCGCCGTCGCCAACCCGCTGCGCGGCCTCGCCGCCGACTCGACCTACCTCGACACGGTCATCGCCAGCATCGAAGGCCCGATCGTCCTCGTCGGCCACTCCTACGGCGGCGAGGTCATCGGCCAGACCACCCCCGACCCCGACGTGAAGTCCCTCGTCTACGTCTCGGCCTTCATCCCCGACACGGGCGAGGACGCCTTCTCGATCTCCGCCCGCTTCCCGGGCAGCAAGATCGGCCCGGACACCATCCGGACCGTCCCGCTCCCGTCGGGCGACGCCGACATCTACCTGCGCACCGAGACGTTCGCCGAGGTCTTCGCGGGCGGCCTGTCCGCCAAGACCGCCCGCCTCCTCGGCGCCACCCAGCGGCCCATCACCTACGGCGCGCTGTCCGAGCCCGCCCAGGGCACCCCGGCCTGGAAGCGGCTGCCGTCCTGGGCCGTCATCTCCAAGACCGACCAGGCCATCCCGGTGGCCGCGCAGCGCTTCATGACGGCCCGCGCCGGCTCCCACACCCTCGAGCTCAACGCCTCGCACGTCGCGCTGATCACCAAGGCGGGCGCCGTCGCGGACGTCATCGAGAAGGCCGCCCGCTGAGCCGTCCGCAGAACCGCCCGCTTGTCCCCGGCTCGGGGGCGGGGACAAGCGGCGCCCGTCCACTCCTCTTCAACAGCTCGCAGAAAGGGCACACCGTGGCGCTCGCCGCACCGCGAAAGGAAACCACCGGACCTGACGATCTAGGGCACGCCGCGCGGATCTTCGACGAGGTCCGTCCGCGCCTCTTCGGCATCGCCTACCGCATGCTCGGCAGCGTCCAGGAAGCCGAGGACCTCGTCCAGGACGCCTGGCTCCGCTGGCAGACCTGCGATCGCGCCGCCGTCACCAACCCGGCGGCCTTCCTGGCGACGACCACCACGCGCCTCGCCATCAACACCGCCCAGTCGGCCCGCCTCCGCCGCGAGACCTACATCGGACCCTGGCTCCCCGACCCCGTCGACACCTCGGCCGACCCCCACCTCGGCGCGGAGCGCGCCGAAGCGCTGGAGTCCGCGGTCCTCCTCATCCTCGAACGACTCTCCCCCAACGAACGCGCCGCCTACATCCTCCGCGAAGCCTTCGACTACCCCTACGCCGACATCGCCGCCATCATCCACCTCACCGAACCCGCCACCCGCCAGCTCGTCAGCCGCGCGCGCAAACGCCTCCTCGCCGCCCCCCGCACCAGGTCCGCCACCCTCGACCCCCGCCCCCTCCTCACCGCCTTCCGCACCGCCTCCCGAACCGGCGACCTCACCCCCCTCGAAACCCTCCTGGCCCCACCCACCCCCATCACCCGCCTCCACCCCAGAACCCCCCGCACCCCCGCCACCCCCAAGGCCGCCTGACTCCCTGCTCCATCCCGCTTCCCGACCCGGCCGCCCTCCGGCGAAACCCGCAGACGGCCCACCCGGGTCCCGAGGGGCCCTGCCCCGGGACTTCGAGGGTCGGCCTCGAGGCGGCATCGGGTCTCCACCGCAGGTCGCCGTCATGTGGCACTCGTCAAGGACGGGGGCTTCCGCGGCTGGGCGGGTTCTGCGGGGGTCAGAGGGTTCGGGCGGTGGATCGGAGGAGGGTGATGAGTTCGGTGGTGAGGGGGGTGGGGCGGGAGCGGTGGATGAGGGAGATTCTGCGGGTCGGTGAGGCGTCGGCCAGGGAGTGGACGGTGAGGTCGGTGGGGGTGGGGAGGATGAGGGAGGGGATGAGGGAGATGCCCAGGCCGGCGCGGATCAGGGCGAGGGTGAGGGCGTAGTCGCGGGTCTCGTAGCTGACCTGGGGGGTGAAGCCCGCGGCGGTGGTGAGCGTGGTGAGGCAGACGCGGTTGGGGACGCCGGGGGTGCCGGAGATCCAGTGGTCGTCGCGGAGGGCGGCGAGGGGGATGGGGCCGGAGTGGGCGGACAGGGGGTGGGTGGCGGGGAGGACCAGGCGGAGGGGGTCGGCGAGGAGGGGGCTGCGGGTGAGTCCCTGGGTGGGGACCGCCGGGACGCCGGGGTAGCGGTGCGTGATGAGGAGGTCGAGGTCGCCGGAGGTCACCAGGGCGTAGCCGTCGGGGGGCTCCAGGTCGAGGAGCGTCAGGTGGGTCTCGGGGTGGCGGAGGCGGAGCTCGGCGAGGACCGTGGGAACCAGGGCGGTCCCGGCCGTCGCGAAGGTGCCCAGGGCGATCCGGTGCTGGGTGGCGCCGATCGCGGCTCGGGCGGCGGCCTCCGCCTCGCGGAGCTCGCCCAGGACGCGTTCGGCGTGCCGGAGGAGGACCGCGCCGACCTCGGTGAGGCGCACGCCGGAGCCGGTGCGCTCCACCAGACGGGTCTGGAGTTCCGTTTCCAGCTTGGCCAGTTGCTGCGACACGGCCGAAGGCGTGTAGGCCATGCGGCGGGCGGCCTCGGCGATCGAGCCCGCGCGGGCCACCTCGACCAGGACGCGCAGCCTCCCGACGTCAAGGGTCATTAAGCAATGCTAACGGGACCTCAGGAATGGTCGCTGGTGCTAATGGCCGCGAGCCGCGCAGGATGGGGTCATGACCGTCACCATGCCGCTGCCGGACGCCGCGGACGTCGCGGCCGCCGCCGCGAGGATCGCTCCTCATGTCCGCCGCACTCCGCTGCTGGACGCCCAGGTCGACGGGCGCCGGATCCTGCTGAAACTCGAGTACCTCCAGCGCAGCGGGTCGTTCAAGCTGCGGGGCGCGGTCAACGCCATCCTCGCCGGGCCGCAGGACCTGCACATCGTCACGGCCTCGGGCGGCAACCACGGACTGGGCGTCGCCACCGCGGCGTCGCTGCTCGGGGTGGGGGCCACCGTGTACGTGCCGGAGACGGTCCCCGAGGGCAAGGCACGCCGGATCGAGGCGGCGGGCGCCCGGCTCGTCCGGTTCGGGGCGAGTTACGCGGAGGCCGCCGCCGCCGCGGAGGAGGCCGCCGCCCGGCCCGGCCACAGGTACCTCCCCGCCTATGACGACGCCGCCGTGATCGCGGGCCAGGGCACGCTCGCCGCCGAGATCGTCGCGGACGAGCCCGCCGTCGACGCGATCGCGGTCGCGGTGGGCGGCGGCGGCCTCGCCGCGGGAACCGTGCTCGCCGCCGGATCGCGCACCACCGTCGCCGTCGAGCCGCACGGCTGCCGGGCACTCGCCGCCGCGCTGGAGGCGGGCCGCCCCGTCGACACCGAGATCGACTCCGTGGCCTCCTCCGCCCTCGGCGCAACCCGCATCGGCGTCCTTCCCTATGCTCTGCTCTCCACCGATTCCGTCCGCTCCGTCCTCGTCTCCGACGACGAGATCCGCGCGGCCCGCGACCTGCTCTGGGAGCACTTCCGCGTCGCGGTCGAACCCGCGGCCGCGACCCCGTTCGCCGCCTGGCTCGCCGGCCGCGTCCCCGGCGCCCTTCCCTGCCTCGTCCTCTGCGGCGCGAACACCGACTGGACGCCCGCCTGACCGCGCCCGAGCCCGCGGCGTGGCAGGCTTGCCCCGGATCGGCGAACGAAGCGGGGAGGGCAGTTGGTCGGCGGGGTGATGTTCGACTTCTCGGGCACGCTGATGCGGGTCGAATCGGCCGAGCAGGCGCTGCGGGGCGTGCTCGGCTCGTCGGGTCCGAAGATGGACGACGCCGAGTTCACGGCGTGCGCCGGGCGGCTGGAGGCCATGGGGGCGATTCCGGGCGGAGCACCGCCCCGCGAGGTGCCCGCCCACGTGGCCGCGCTCTGGCGGGACCGGGAAGACCTGAGCGCGGAGTTCCACCGGGCCTGCTACACGGGGCTCGCCCGCGCGGCGGGGCTGCCCGACCCCGCGCTCGCGGACGCCCTCTATGACCGGAGTTCGCTGCCGGTGGCGTGGCGGCCCTACCCCGACGCCGAGAAGACGCTCCACGCCCTGCGCGAGCGGGGCATCCGGCTGGCCGTCGTCAGCAACATCGGCTGGGACCCGCGGCCCGTCCTGAAGTTCCACGGACTCGACCGGTACTTCGACGTCCTCATCCTGTCCTACGAGGTGGGGGTGGAGAAGCCCGATCCCCGGATCTTCCAGGCGGCCTGCGACGAGCTCGGCCTCCCGCCCGCGGACGTGCTCATGGTCGGGGACGACCGCCAGGCCGACACGGGCGCCGCCGCGCTGGGCTGCCGCGTGCACCTCGTCGACCACCTGCCGGTCGACCTCAGGCCGGACTCCCTCGCCCGCGTCCTCGACCTGATCTGACTCCCGAAGCAGAACGCCGGGATCGTTTCCGCATGTGCTCAGAAGATCCGGAAGAGGCTCGGGGCGAGCACGATCACGAGAACCGCGAAGGCCACCGCGCGCCGGCGGCCGGCCGCGCGCTCGTCCAGGCCCAGCGCGACCGCGGCGAAGCAGAGCGCCGCAGTGGCGACGCCGACCACCGCGAGCACGACGACCGTCGGCGAGTGCGGCCAGGTGGCGGACAGCAGCATCGCGTTGCCGCCCGCGGCGTACGTGACCACGACCGAAGCCGGCACCGCACCGGCTTCCCGGCCGAGGCGGTTCCTGCGGAAGAGCAGGTAGGCGAACACGGGGAAGGCCACCACGCTCGAACAGGACGCGGCGATGAGGGAGAGCCAGCCGACGAAGTCCCGGCCGTCGGCGGCGAAGGTCCCGCCGGTCTCGACCGCGAAACCCGCCATGAAGACCAGCCCGGCGAATGCTCCCGCTGCCGCCGCCGCGACCGCGCCCTGCCCCCCGGCCCGCAGCGCGCGTCCGCCGGGTCCGTGCTCCTGCCGTGTCATGTGAAGGATCATGGCACGCGGTCTCCCGACATATCCGTCGCAACCGAGGAGCGGGGGTCCGGAGATCTGCGGGGGCGTGTGCCGGGGTGGGCGGCGCGCGGGAGGATGGCCGGATGCGGGTGATGAGCGACGACGGTGTGCAGATCGGGTTCGAGGTGGTCGGGGAAGGACCGCCCGTGGTGTTGCTGCACGGGTTCTTCGGGGATCGGAGCACATGGCGGGACGCCGGGTATGTCGCCGGGCTCGCGGGATTCCGGCTCGTCCTCGTCGACGGGCGAGGGCACGGGGAGAGCGGGAGGCCGCACGACCCCGGCGCCTACGACGTGACACGGCAGGGAGACGACGTGCTGGCGGTGCTCGACGCGCTCGGGATCGCGAAGGCGTCGGTGTGGGGATCCTCGATGGGCGGGATCGTGGCGCTGCACCTGCTCGCACGGCATCCGGCGCGGATGGACAGGGTCGTCGCCACGGGAGCGCACGGCGACGCCGTCCCCTCGCAGGAGGACGACGACCTGGCGCGGACCCTTCGCGCCCGGGGCGTGGCGCCGCTCATCCCGGAACTGGGCGACGTGCCCGGATGGATGGCAGCGACCATGCGGGCCGCCGATCCCCTTGCGCTCGCCGCCTTGGCCGAGGCGTTGCCCCGGCGTCCTAGCGCGCTGGCGGATCTGGCGAAGGCGCCGAATCCCGTGCTGCTCCTGGCGGGCGAGCACGACGACGACCTGACGACGATCCGCCGCACCGCCGACGTACTCCCCCACGGCGACGTCGCCGTTCTCCCGGGTTGCGGGCACTTCGCCGCGTTCACCCGGGTTGATCTGGCGCTGCCGGAAGTGCTGGGACGCGGGGCGCTCGGGCACCCCGAGGCGCGCTAGCCAAGTGACGGGAAGGTGAGGAGACTGTGGCTATTTGCCGGAATCGGCGAGGGTGCACGCGCTAAGGTGCCTATGATCGGGGATCGGCCGAAGATCCGAGGGGGCTTGGGTGGCCTATCCCTATATCGGGGCATTGAAGCATGGCGGCAAGCAGGGCAAGATCCAGCGGATCGTCATCCATGCCACGGTTTCGCCCTGTGTGCGGGGCGGTGCCCGGAACGTCGCGAAGTACTTTCAGAGTTCAGCCGCCGGAGGCAGCGCCCACTACGTGGTGGATCCCGGTGAGATCATCCAGTGTGTCAAGGACGACGTGGTGGCCTACCACGCGCCGCCCAACACCGGAACGCTCGGGATCGAGCTGTGCGACCCGCAGGCCGGATCGCCGAAGCGGTGGAGCAACGAGGCCCACCAGGCGATGCTCGTGCTCGCCGCGAAGCTCGTCAGGGAACTCGCGGCGAAGCACGACGTGCCGCTCGTCCGGGTGACCGCCGCGCAGCTCAGGGCGGGCAAGCGCGGCATCTGCTCGCATGTCGCGGTCAGCGACGCGTTCGGGCAGTCCGACCACGGCGATCCCGAGGTCGCCGGGCCGTTCCCCTGGGCGAAGTTCATGCAGCTCATCAAGGAGGAGGACGACATGCCGTCGCCCAAGGAGATCTACGAAGCCGTCTGGGAGCAGGACGTCATGGCGGCCCCCGACGGTTCCAAGTCGAACCCGACCTGGAAGCCCAGCAGCGTCCTCACCGACGTCGACAAGAAGGTCCGCGCCCTGCAGAGCCAGGTCACCGGCCTCGAGAGCGAGCTGGCCGCCACCAACGCCAAGCTCGACCAGGTTCTCACCCTGCTCCGCGCCTCGGTGTCCTGACGCCCGAACCGCCGGGGCACCGCGCTCCCCTGCCCGGTCGGCTCCACGCCCGCCCGCACCGCTGACGCCCGCCGGACCACCCGCGTCCGGTAGCGAAGGGCAGGCCGCCGCTTACCCGTGCCCGCCCTGCGCGCCGCGCGGGACGCGCCGCCCGGGGTCAAGATCTTCGCCCGCGCGGGCCAAGATTCTGCGGCGGCACGTCCGTTCCACCCGCTCAAGGGCATGACCGGCCTGGAGCGGGAGGGCCGAAACGGATGAGTACGGCGAGTACGGCAAGTACGGCGGGACCGACCGGGGGACGGCGCTCGCCCGGGGCGATGCTGGCGTTGGCGACCATCGGCTTCGCGGTGAACTTCTGGGCTTGGTCGCTGCTGAGCCCGCTCGCGTCGCGGTTCAAGGAGAACCTGGGGCTGAGCCCGTTCCAGCAGTCGCTGCTGGTGGCGGTGCCGGTGATCGTCGGATCGCTCGGCCGGATCCCGGTCGGGCTGCTCACCGACCGGTACGGCGGCCGGGCGATGTTCACCGTGGTGTCGGCGGTGACGATCATCCCGGTGCTGTGCCTCGCCTGGTTCGGCCACTCCTCGCTCGCGGGCCTGCTGGTCTTCGGGTTCCTGCTCGGTGTCGGCGGCACCGCCTTCGCGGTCGGCGTCCCGTTCGTCAACGCCTGGTACCGGCCGGAGCGGCGCGGCACCGCGATCGGCATCTTCGGCATGGGCATGGGCGGCACCGCGATCAGCGCGTTCACCACGGTCCGGCTCGCCGAGGCGTGGGGCCTCGCCGCGCCGTTCCTGCTGGTCGCCGCGGTCCTCGCGGTGTACGCGGTGGTGGCGTGGTTCGTGCTGCGGGACTCGCCGGCCCGGCCCGTGCCGTCGGGGTCGGCACTCGCCGGACTCAAGGAGACGTGCAGGCTCGGCGTCACCTGGCAGGCGTCGGCGCTGTACGCGGTGGCCTTCGGCGGCTATGTGGCGTTCTCTGTCTATCTGCCGACCTACCTGGAGAACGCCTACCGGCTGACGCCTTCGGACGCCTCGAACCGGATGGCGGGGTTCGTCATCCTCGCGGTCGTCATGCGGCCGGTCGGCGGCTGGATGTCGGATCGGATCGGCGCCGTCAAGGTCCTCTCGGCGGTGCTCGCGGCGGTCGCGGTCGGCGCGGTGATCCAGGCGTTCACGCCGCCGCTGATGCCGCTCGGCACGTTCGCGTTCCTGCTCATGGCGGCCGCGCTCGGCGCGGGCAGCGGCGCGGTGTTCGCGCTGGTCGCGCTGCTCGCCCCGGCCGGGAAGGTCGGCGGGGTGACGGGCGTGGTGGGTGCGGCGGGCGGTCTGGGCGGGTTCGTCCCGCCGCTGGTGATGGGCGCGGTCTACGAGGCCACGGGCGGCTACGGGATCGGTCTCGTCCTGCTCGCCCTGGTGGCCGCCGCGGCCACCGTCTTCACCGCGACGTACGTCACCAAGGCGGTCGCCCGACGAAGTACGGAAGGGAGCCCCGGTGGCCGCTGACGAGAAGGCGGGCCTGGACGGGCCGGTAAGCGACGTCCTCGTACGGACTCGAAGGTTCTTCACCAAGGGCGAGGTCTCCGGGGACCTCCGGACTCTGCGCAAGGAGGGCGGCCGTGACGCGGACGTCTTCTACCGCGACCGCTGGTCCTACGACAAGATCGTCCGCTCCACGCACGGGGTGAACTGCACGGGCTCCTGCTCATGGAAGGTCTACGTCAAGGACGGGATCATCACCTGGGAGACCCAGCAGACCGACTACCCGTCGGTGGGCCCGGACAAGCCGGAGTACGAGCCGCGGGGCTGCCCGCGCGGCGCGGCGTTCTCCTGGTACACCTACTCGCCGACGCGGGTGCGCTACCCGTACGTCCGGGGCGTCCTGCTCGACCTGTACCGCGAGGCGAAGGCCACGACCGGCGACCCGGTGACGGCCTGGGCGTCGATCGTGTCCGATCCGGAGGCCGCACGGCGGTACAAATCGGTCCGCGGCAAGGGCGGTCTCGTCCGGGCGTCCTGGGAGGAGGCGGTCGAGATCGTCGCGGCCGCCCATGTGCACTCGATCAAGGAGTTCGGCCCCGACAGGATCGCCGGTTTCTCGCCGATCCCCGCGATGTCGATCGTCTCGCACGCGTCCGGCGCCCGGTTCATGTCGCTGATCGGCGGCACGATGCTGTCGTTCTACGACTGGTACGCCGACCTGCCCGTCGCCTCGCCGCAGGTGTTCGGCGACCAGACCGACGTGCCGGAGTCCGGCGACTGGTGGGACGCCTCCTACCTCATCATGTGGGGCTCGAACCTCCCGGTGACGCGCACGCCGGACGCCCACTGGATGGCGGAGGCGCGCTACCGGGGCCAGAAGGTCATCGCGGTCTCACCGGACTACGCCGACAACGTGAAGTTCGCCGACGAGTGGCTCGCGGTCGCGCCCGGCACGGACGGCGCGCTCGGCATGGCGATGGGCCATGTGCTGCTCAAGGAGTTCTTCGTCGACCGCCAGGTGGAGTACTTCACGGAGTACGTCACCAAGTACACCGATCTGCCGTTCCTGGTCCGGCTCGACGAGGACGGGACCGGCGGGTACCGGCCCGGCAAGTTCCTCACCGCCGCCGACCTGCCCGGCGACCTGGCGCAGAGCGAGAACGCCGCCTTCAAGACGGTCGTCCTCGACGCCGCGACGGGCTCGCCGCTGGTCCCGAACGGCTCGCTGGGGTTCCGGTTCGGCGAGGAGGGCGAGGGCCGCTGGAACCTCGACCTCGGCGGCGCCCGGCCGGTGCTCACCCTCCTCGGCGACGGTTCCGACGGCGTCGAGATCACCCTCGCCAGGTTCGACAAGCCCGGTGAGCTGCGCCGCGGCGTCCCGGCCAGGACCGTCGCCGGGCATCTGGTGACCACCGTGTTCGACCTGCTGCTCGCCCAGTACGGGGTGGGCCGGGACGGGCTTCCCGGCCTCTGGCCGCGCGACTACGCCGACGCGTCGGTGCCCTACACGCCCGGCTGGCAGGAGCCCATCACGGGCGTCCCCGCGCAGGCGGCGGCCAGGATCGCCCGGGAGTTCGCGGCCAACGCCGAGGCGTCCCGCGGCAGGTCGATGATCGTGATGGGCGCGGGCACCAACCACTGGTTCCACTCCGACACCATCTACCGCACCTTCCTCATGCTCACCACGCTCACCGGCTGCCAGGGCGTCAACGGGGGCGGGTGGGCGCACTACGTCGGGCAGGAGAAGGTCAGGCCGATCACCGGCTGGGCGCAGGTCGCGAACGCGCTCGACTGGTCGCGGCCCGCCCGTCAGATGGTGCAGACGGCCTACTGGTACCTCAACGCCGACCAGTTCCGCTACGACGACTTCGGCGCCGACACCCTCGCCGCGGCAAGGCCCGGCGGCACCCTCGCGGGCCGGACGACCGCCGACGTGATCGCGCTTTCGGCACGGCTCGGCTGGATGCCGTCCTATCCGACGTTCAACCGCAATCCGCTCGATCTGGCCGATGACGTCCGAGCGTCGGGCCGACAGGTCGGCGAGTACGTCGTGGACGAGCTGAAGGCGGGCAGGCTGGGCTTCGCCTGCCAGGACCCCGACGCCCCGGAGAACTTCCCCAGGGTGCTCTCGATCTGGCGGGCGAACCTCTTCGGCTCGTCCGGAAAGGGCACCGAGTACTTCCTGCGGCACCTGCTCGGCGCGGCCGACGCGCTGCGGGCCGAGGAGGCGCCGCCCGAGGCCCGGCCGAAGGACGTCGTCTGGCGGGAGGACGCCCCGGTCGGCAAGCTCGATCTGCTGCTCACCCTCGACTTCCGGATGACCTCGACGACCCTGCTGTCCGACGTGGTCCTGCCCGCCGCGACCTGGTACGAGAAGCACGACCTGAACACCACCGACATGCACCCGTTCGTGCACTCCTTCAATCCGGCGATCGCCCCGCCTTGGCAGACCCGGACGGACTGGTCGGCCTTCCAGACGATCGCCCGCGAGTTCAGCAGGCTCGCCGAAGGCCACCTGGGCGTCCGCGAGGACGTGGTCGCCGCCCCGCTCCTGCACGACTCGCCGGACGCGATGGCGACTCCGCACGGCAGGGTCCGCGACTGGGCGGCCGGGGAGTGCGAGCCCGTCCCGGGCAGGACGATGCCGAAGCTCAGCGTGATCGAGCGGGACTACGGCGCGGTCGGCGCGAAGATGGCGGCGCTCGGCCCGCTGGTGGAGGAACTGGGCGCGGCCACCAAGGGCGTGGTGTTCCACCCGGAGCGCGAGGTCGAGTACCTGCGGTCCAAGAACGGGGTGATCCGGGGCGGCCCCGCCGACGGCCGACCCTCGCTGCGCTCGGAGATCGAGGCGTGCGAGGCGGTCCTCGCCCTTTCCGGGACGACGAACGGACGCCTCGCCGTCCAGGGCTTCCACCAGCTGGAGAAGCGGACCGGCGTCCAGCTCGCCGACCTCGCCGCGGAGCGGGAGGGCGAGCGGATCACGTTCGCCGACACCCAGGCCAGGCCCGTCTCGGTGATCACCTCGCCGGAGTGGTCGGGCTCGGAGTCGGGCGGCCGGAGGTACTCGCCGTTCACCGTGAACGTCGAGCGGCTGAAGCCCTGGCACACGCTCAGCGGCCGCCAGCACCTCTACCTCGACCACGACTGGATCGCCGAGATCGGCGAGCAGCTCCCGGTGTTCCGGCCGCCCCTGAACGTCGCGGGGCTGCGCGGCGAGCCCGAGATCGGGTCGGTCGGCGGCATGGGGGTGACCGTCCGGTACCTCACGCCGCACAACAAATGGTCGATCCACTCCGAATACCAGGACAACCTCCTGATGCTCTCCCTGTCGCGCGGCGGGCCGAACATCTGGATGAGCCCTCAGGACGCCGCGAAGGTCGGGGTCCGCGACAACGACTGGATCGAGGCGGTGAACGCCAACGGCGTGGTCGTCGCCCGCGCGGTCGTCTCGCACCGGATGCCCGAGGGCACCGTCTACATGCACCACGCGCAGGACCGGCTGATCGACGTGCCGCTGGCGGAGACGTCCGGGAAGCGCGGCGGCGTGCACAACGCGCTGACGCGGATCCTCATCAAGCCGAGCCACCTCATCGGCGGGTACGCGCAACTCGCGTTCGCCTTCAACTACCTCGGCCCAACAGGCAACCAGCGGGACGAGATCACCACAATCCGCCGCAGAAGCCAGGAGGTCACCTACTGATGCGCATCATGGCCCAGATGGCGATGGTGATGAACCTAGACAAGTGCATCGGGTGCCACACCTGCTCGGTCACCTGTAAACAGACCTGGACGAACCGGACAGGTGTCGAGTACGTCTGGTTCAACAACGTCGAGACCAGGCCGGGGCTCGGCTATCCGCGCACGTACGAGGACCAGGACCGGTGGCGCGGCGGCTGGCGGCTCACCAAGCGCGGCAGGCTGACCCTCACGGCGGGCGGCCGGCTGAAGAAGCTGCTCACCATCTTCGCCAACCCCGTGCTCCCCCGCATCCAGGACTACTACGAGCCCTGGACCTACGACTACGCGACGCTCACGAACGCGCCGCTCCAGGAGCACATGCCGGTCGCCCGGCCGAAGTCGCTGCTCACCGGCGAGAACACCAAGATCATCTGGTCGGCCAACTGGGACGACGACCTCGGCGGCTCGCTGGAGCACGCGCGCGGCGACGTCGTGCTGGAGAAGATCTCCGACCAGGTGAAGCTGGAGTTCGAGCAGACCTTCATGTTCTACCTGCCGCGGATCTGCGAGCACTGCCTGAACCCGAGCTGCGCGGCGTCCTGCCCGTCCGGGGCGATCTACAAGCGCGAAGAGGACGGGATCGTCCTGGTCGACCAGGACAAGTGCCGCGGCTGGCGCATGTGCGTCACAGGCTGCCCGTACAAGAAGGTGTACTTCAACCACCGCACAGGCAAGGCCGAGAAGTGCACCTTCTGCTACCCGCGCGTAGAGGTCGGCCTGCCTACGGTGTGCTCCGAGACCTGCGTAGGACGGCTCCGCTATATCGGCCTCGTCCTGTACGACGCCGACAAGGTGCTCGAAGCGGCCTGCACGCCTGAGGACACCGACCTCTACGAGGCGCAGCGGAGCGTGTTCCTCGATCCCGACGACCCGGGCGTCCAGCGGGCCGCGGAGGAGGCGGGCATCCCGCACGACTGGATCGAGGCGGCCCGCCGCTCCCCCGTGCACGCGCTCATCAACACCTACAAGGTGGCGCTGCCACTGCATCCGGAGTACCGGACGCTGCCGATGGTCTGGTACATCCCGCCGCTGTCCCCCGTCGTGGACGTCGTGCGCGAGACCGGGCACGACGCCGAGGACGCCGGGAACCTCTTCGCCGCGCTCGACGCGCTGCGCATCCCGATCGGCTACCTCGCCGAACTGTTCACCGCGGGCGACCCCGCGCCCGTGGAGGCCGTGCTGCGCAGGCTCGCCGCGATGCGGGCGTACATGCGCGACATCAACCTCGGCCGTGCGCCCGACGCGGGCATTCCGCAGCGCGTCGGCATGGCGCCGGAGCAGATGTACGAGATGTTCCGGCTGCTCGCGCTCGCCAAGTACGACGAGCGCTACGTCATCCCCGCCGCGCACGCCGAGCAGGCGCACCACCTGGAGGAGCTGGCCACGGACTGCTCCCTGAACTACGAGGGCGGGCCCGGCATGGGCGGCTCGGGCCCGTTCGGGGAGGCCTCGGGCGCGCCGGTGCCGGTCGCCGTCGAGAACTTCCAGGTCCTGAAGGACCGGCAGACCAGCGACGCGCCCACGGGCTCGTTCGACCGGGCGACCCGGGTCAACCTGCTCAACTGGGACGGCAAGGGCACGCCGACGGGCATGTTCCCCGAGCGCAAGGACGAGGCGTGAGGCCCCGGGGCCCGGCCCCCGCCGAGGCCGCGGCGGCCTGGCAGACGGCGTCGGTGCTGCTGCGGTACCCCGACGAGCTGCACGCGCTCGTGCCCGAGCTGCGCGACGTCCTCGCGGGCCTGCCGCGCCCCATCGCCGAGCCGTTCGGGCGGTTCCTCGACCACGTCGCCGCGACCAGGCCGCAGGACCTGACCGTCGCCTATGTGGACACCTTCGACCACCGCAAGCGCGGCTGCCTGTACCTCACCTACTACGCCTACGGTGACACCCGGAAGCGCGGGATGGCCCTGCTGCGGTTCCAGCGGGCCTACCGGGCCGCCGGACTCGTCCTCACCGGCGAGGAGATCGCCGACCACCTGCCCGTCGTGCTGGAGTTCGCGGCCTTCGACGGGGCGGGCCGGAACCTGCTCGTCGAGCACCGCGCGGGGCTGGAGCTGCTGCGGCGCTCCCTCAAGGAGTCCGCCTCGCCCTGGGCGCACGTCCTCGACGGCGTCCACGCGACCCTGCCTCCGCTGACGGGCAGGGCCGCCGACGCGGTCCTCAGGCTCGCCGCAGAGGGGCCGCCGGAAGAAGAGGTCGGCCTCCCGGGATACGGCCCGGACGCCGCGGCCTACGCCGAGCCCGTCTCAGCACCCGCCTCAACAGGAGCCCGCCCGTGACCTCGATCCTGCTCTGGGCGGTCCTGCCCTACGTCGCCATCCTCGTCTTCGTCCTCGGGCACCTCTGGCGCTACCGGTACGACAAGTTCGGCTGGACGACCCGCTCGTCGGAGCTGTACGAGCGGCGCCTCCTGCGCTGGGGCAGCCCGATGTTCCACTTCGGGATCATCTTCGTCTTCCTCGGCCACGTCGGCGGCCTGCTCATCCCCGAGTCCTGGACCGACGCGATCGGCCTGAGCGAGACCGCCTACCACTGGATCGCGATCGTCCTCGGGGCCGTCGCCGGAGTGCTCACCGTCTGCGGGATGGCGATCCTGATCTACCGGCGGCGGACCGTCGGGCCGGTCTTCATCGCCACGACCTGGAACGACAAGCTCATGTACCTCGTCCTGGCCGTGACGATCCTGCTCGGCCTCGCCGCGACCGCGCTGGCCAACGTCGCGGTCGGCGGCTACGACTACCGGCACACCGTCTCGCCCTGGTTCCGGTCGATCTTCCTGCTGCGACCCGACCCCGATCTGATGTCCGGCGTCCCCGTGCTCTACCAGGCGCACGCACTGAGCGCGATCACCCTGTTCGTCATCTGGCCGTTCACCCGCCTCGTCCATGTGCTGACGGCCCCGGTCGGGTACCTGACCAGGCCGTACATCGTCTACCGTTCACGGACGCCCCGGCCCGCGCCGCGCGGATGGACGCCTTCCCGCCAACCCGGGAAGAGTCCGCGGGTATGATTTGAGTACAACGGTCTCATAATGTGCGCCAGCTCACACCGGTTGGCGCGTGCGGGCACCCCGGTGCCCCTTCCCCCCGGAGGTGACGGCCATGGCCATCGTCGAAACGGAACGTTCCCCGCGCACGCTGCGGTTCCCCGGCGCGACGGGCAACACGCTCGTCGGCGATCTCTGGGGGCCCGAGGACGGTCCGCTGGTGGTACTGCTGCACGGCGGCGGCCAGACCCGGCACTCCTGGCGCCGCGCGGGCGCCGCCCTGGCCGCCGAGGGCGTCCGGGCGCTGGCCCTCGACGCACGCGGCCACGGTGACAGCGAATGGGTCGCCGACGGCGACTACCGGGGCGTCTCCATGGTCGAGGACGTCGAGCGGGTGCTCCAGACGGTGCCGGGCCGCCCGGTCGTCGTCGGCGCCTCCATGGGCGGGCTGACCGGCCTGATGCTGGCCGACAGGCTAGGCGCCGAGGGCGCGGCCGGCCTCGTCCTGGTGGACATCGTGCCGGGGTTCGACAACGCGGGCGGCGAGCGGGTCGTGGCGTTCATGAGCAGCAGCCCGGACGGCTTCGCCAGCCTGGAGGAGGCGGCCGACGCCGTCTCGGCCTACCTGCCGCACCAGGAGCGGCCCAAGAGCGCCAACGGCCTGCGCCGCAACCTCCGCCAGCGCGAGAACGGCCGCTGGTACTGGCACTGGGACCCGGCGTTCCTCACCCCGCACGACGGCGACATCCAGTCCTACCAGCGCTACGTCGCCGACATGGACCGGGCCGCCCGCGACCTGACCGTGCCGCTCGCCGTCATCCGGGGCGCGCTGTCGGACGTGGTCGGCGAGGAGGCGCTCGCCCGCTTCCGCGAGATCGCCCCGCAGGCCGAGGTGGTGGAGCTCTCCGACGCCGGGCACACCGCCGCGGGCTCGGACAATTACACCTTCACCCAGGCCGTCGTGGCTCTGGCCACCCGGATGCTCGGGTGACATCCTGAGGGCATGAGCGACGACGCGCGTTTCACCAGACTCCCCGATCGCGTCCGGCCTGAGGACATGGTCGCCGCCCAGCCCGTCCTCGAGCACGGCGAGCCCCTGCCCGACCAGGTCGAGCTGGACCGCGAGTGGGTCGTCCGCTGGTACGGCTGACGCCCCTCAGCCCGGCTCCCTGGCCACCTCCACGGCGGCCCGGGCGCCCTACCTGACGCCCCCGCAGGTGAGCACGGCCGCCGGGTAGTGCGGGCAGAGCAGGATCCGCCCGGGCCACCGCACACGCGCGCAGGCCGGGATCACACGCCCGACGGCGGCCCTCTGCCAGGTGAGGCCGGCTCCGTGTCCGTCGACGGACGCGTCAGGCCCGTGATCCTTCCCCTCGCCACTTCGCCCTGCGACACAGCGTGGCCATGCGCACCCGGCGACCCCGGGCTCGCCGATCAGAGCGCGGAACGTGCTGTCGCCGGGACGGCGAAGGCATTGACCACAGCCCTTTGGCACGGTCCAATGAATCACTGCGCACCAGGAGAATTAGTAACTAACCGGTACTATTTCCCGGTAGCCATTTCAAGAAGCGGGGTTCGGTGGGCGGAGCGAACGGGGGGCTCACCAGAGATGGCGCCACCTGGCTGGTATATCTGCAGGTCGGCGTCTACGCCACGATGCTGTACGGGCTGAGCGCGGCCCTGCCGATCCTGCGCGCCGAGCAGGGGGCGTCCCAGGCCGTCGCCGGGCTGCACGGCACCGCGCTCGCGGTCGGCACGATCCTGTGCGGCGCTTCGCTCGGCCCGCTGACCCGGCGCTTCGGGCGGCGCCGCGTGGTGTGGACCGGGCTCGCGATCATGAACGCGGCGGTGCTGCTGATCGCCGCGCTGCCGCTGCTCCCGGTGACCCTCGCGGGCTACTGCCTCGCCAACGCGGCGGGCTCCCTCGTGCTCTACGCGGGCATGGCCGCGCTCACCGAGCACCACGGGGCGGGCCGCGGCGCGGCGGCCATCAGCGAGGCCAACGCGGTCGCGGTCACCATCGGGATCGGCTCGACCTTCCTGCTCAGCGTGCTCGCCCAGTCCGCCTTCGGATGGCGGGCCGGCCTGCTCGTGCCGCCGATCGCGTCGGTGCTGCTGGCGCTCGTGCTCGGGCGGCGCTGGGTGCGCGAGCGCCCCGCCGCGAAGACCGCGGGCCGGAGCGGCGGCGCGCTCGGCGCGCGCTTCCAGATCATGGGCATGGTGCTGCTCTGCGTCGCGGCCGTCGAGTTCTGCTTCAACCTGTGGGGGGCCGAACTGTTCGCGCGACGGACCGGACTCACCCTGGAGGCCGCGGCGACCGGGCTCACCGCGTTCACCGCGGGGCTCGCCGTCGGGCGGTTCGCGGGCGCGCGGCTGGCGCTGCGGTACGCCCCCGCCTTCCTGCTGGTCGGCGCGCTGGGCGTCACCGGGGCGGGCTGGCTGGTGTTCTGGCTGGCGACCGACCCCGTCCTCGGGTACGCGGGGCTCGCGCTGTCGGGACTCGGGGTCTCGCTGCACTTCCCGATGTGCGTGGCCATGCTCGGCGAGGCGTCGGGGGGACGGACCGACCTCGCCAACGCGCGGGCCTCGCTGTTCGCGGGCGTCGGGGTGGGCGCGGGCCCGTTCGTCCTCGGCGCGCTCGCCGACGGGTTCGGGCCGCACCCGGCCTTCCTCATCGTGCCGTTCCTGCTGGTCCTCGCCATCGCCGGGGTCGTCTGGCAGCACCGCGCGCCGATCACCGCCCCGGCCCGGCAACCCGCCCTTTAGCCTCTGCCTCACGTCCGGGAAGGCGGGTCACCCCGTGTCCCGGAGCCGGCCGAGGCGGGCGGATCCGCCGGAGGCGAGCCGATCCGCGGCCGACCCGGCGGGTCAGGGGGCGAGGGCCCTTCGCGCGTAGGCCCTGACGTCGGCGTCGGGGTCGGCGAGGGCCCCGGTGAGTACCTCGTCCCTGGCTGGGGCGGCGGGGTGGGCGGAGAGCGCGATCACCGCTGCCTTGCGGACATCGAGGTGCGGGTCCGCAAGCGCGCGCGCGAGGTCCCGGCCATGGGCCGAGGCGACGGCCAGGGCGGCGGCGGCTCCGGCACGGACCTCCCAGGACGGGTCGGCCAGGGCCGCGACGGAGATCCCGGGGGCGCCGTCATATCCGGCGAACGCCTTCAAGGCCGCGGCACGGACGAGCGGATCGGGGTCGGCGGCCAGGGCGCCCAGCGCCTCCGGGCCTTCGGGGGCGGCGAGCTGCCCCAGTCCGGCGGCGACCGCGATGCGGACCTCCCGGGACTGGTCCGCGGCGGCCCTGGCGACGCCGTCCGCCGCGTCGAGCGAGACGAGGCCGCGCACCGCCTGGAGGCGGACCCGCTGGTCGGGGTCGGCCAGCGCGTCCGCGAACAGGGCGGTGTCGCCGAGGCGCAGCGCGCGCAGCACGTCGAGGCAGGCCGCGCGGGCGACGGGATCGGCGTGCGGGGCGCGCAGCGCGGCGGCCAGGCCGGGGCCTGGCGGAACCACCTCGACCAGCTCCCGGAGCGCGGCGGCCGCCGCGTGCCGGACCGAGGCGTGCGCGTCGTCCAGCGCCGCGGCGAGGACCGGCGCGAACCCTTCCGGGACGGTCTCGGTAAGGGTCGCGACCGCGGCGCGCCGGACCTTCGGATCGGGGTCGGCCAGGTAGGGCGCGAAAGCGTCGACGCCGGGGGCGGTCTCGGCGAGGGCGAGGAGTTCGAGGATGCGGGGCGAGCGGGCCGCCGCGGGGGCTCCCCCGCCCGAGGGGACGTGGCCGGACGCGGTGAACTCCATCGGCGCGAAGCGCTCCAGCACCGTCCTGGCCCCGCCGCTCGGCACGGTGAAGCCGTCCACGTCGACGAGGTAGTCGGCGACCGGGACCCGGACGAACTCCATCCGCCCGTCGGGCGCCCGCCGGACGTTCAGATGCGCGAACCAGGCGTCGTCGTCGCGTCCCGGCAGGTCGGCGCGGTCGTGGTAGAGGCCCCAGCGGCTCTCCGTCCGCACCAGGGAGGAGCGCGCGGCGAGTTCGGCGCAGTCCCGGATGAAGGAGACCTCGACGCAGCGCATCAGCTCGTGCGGGGTCCGGCCGCCCATCCCGGCGATCTCCCCGGACATCCGGGTGAACGCCTCAAGGGCGAGCTCCAGCCTTGTCCCGGTCTTGGGCGGGGCGACGTAGTCGTTCACGAAGCGCCGGAGCTTGTACTCGACCTGCTGCTGCGGCGGCCCGTCCGGATGGCGCAGCGGCCGGTAGACCAGCTCGTGCGCCTCGGCGATCTGGGCCTCGTCGGGTTCACCGGGCCGGGCGGAGGCGGCGGCGTCGGTCCCGGCCAGCTCGCCGAAGACGAACGCGCCGATCATGTAGTTGTGCGGCACGCACGCCAGATCGCCCGCCGCGTAGAGGCCGGGGACCGTCGTGCGGGCGTTCTCGTCCACCCACACACCCGACGCGGAATGCCCGCCGCACAGGCCGATCTCCGAGATGTGCATCTCGATGTCGTGGGTCCGGTAGTCGTGGCCGCGTCCGGCGTGGAAGGTGCCCCGGGTCGGCCGCTCGGTGGTGTGCAGGATGCCTTCGAGCGCCGTCAGGGTCTCGTCGGGCAGGTGGGTGGTCTTGAGGTAGATGGGGCCGCGCGCCGAGTCGATCTCCCGCTTGACCTCGGCCATCATCTGGCCGGACCAGTAGTCGCAGTCGACGAACCTGTCGCCGTCGGCGTTCACCTGGTAGCCGCCGAAGGGGTTCGCGACATACGCGCAGGCAGGGCCGTTGTAGTCCTTGATGAGCGGGTTGATCTGGAAGCACTCCAGACCGCTCAGTTCCGCGCCCGCGTGGTAGGCCATCGCATACCCGTCGCCCGCGTTGGCGGGGTTCTCGTAGGTGCCGTACAGGTAGCCGGAGGCGGGCAGCCCGAGACGTCCGCAAGGGCCCGTCGCGAGGATGACGGCTCCGGCGCGCACCACGACGAACTCGCCCGTACGGGTGTTGAATCCCGCCGCCCCTACGGCCCGCCCTTCCGAGGTCAGTACGCGGACGGGCATCACCCGGTTCTCTATGCGGATGCGTTCGCGCATGTCCCTCCGGCGCAGCACCCGGTAGAGGACCTTCTTCACGTCCTTGCCCTCGGGCATCGGCAGCACGTACGCGCCCGACCTGTGCACCCGCCGGACCGCGTACTGGCCGTGCTCGTCCTTCTCGAACTTGACGCCGTAGCCCTCCAGCCGCTTGACCATGGCGTAGCCCCGGGTGGCGGTCTGGTGGACCGTCCGCTGGTTCACGATCCCGTCGTTGGCGCGGGTGATCTCCGCGACGTAGTCCTCGGGGTCGGCGATGCCGGGAATGACGGCGTTGTTGACGCCGTCCATGCCCATCGCGAGCGCCCCTGAATGCCGGACGTGGGCCTTCTCCAGCAGCAGCACGCGCGCGCCGTTCTCGGCGGCGGCGATCGCGGCCATGGTCCCGGCGGTGCCTCCGCCGACGACGAGCACGTCGCAGGTCAGTTCGGTCCGCTCGCTGAGCGGGGGGATCGTGAGCGGGGCGGTGTCCATCAGGTGGTCTCCAGGGTGGGGGCGCCCAGCGCGGCGAGGACGCGCGCGCGGAGCGAGGGGTCGACTACGGTGCGGGGGCGGGCGACCTCGACGAGCTCGGTGAGGCCGCCCTCGCCGAGGACGGCGACGCGGTCGCCGAGCAGCAGCGCCTCGTCCACGTCGTGGGTGACGAGCACGACCGTCGTGCCCGTATCCCACACCTCGGCGAGCAGCCGCTGCATGCCGTGCCGGGTCTGCGCGTCCAGCGCGCCGAACGGCTCGTCCATGAGGACGGTGCGCGGCGCCCCGGCGAGCGTGCGGGCGAGCTGGACGCGCTGGCGCTGCCCGCCGGACAGGTCGCGCGGCAACCGCCGCTCCAGCCCGGCGAGGCCGACCCGGGCGAGCCAGGCGTCGGCGCGGACGGCCCGCTCGGCGCGCGGGACGCCGCGGATGGCCAGGGGAAGCGCGACGTTGGCGCGCGCCGTGCGCCAGGGCAGCAGCGCGTCGTCCTGGAACATCAGCGCCCGGTCCGGGGAGGTGCCGCGCACGGGCTCGCCGTCGGCGCGCACGGTGCCGGCCGCGACGGGCAGCAGCCCGGCGAGCACCCGCAGCAGCGTGGACTTCCCGCAGCCCGACGCGCCGGTGACGGCGAGGATCTCGCCGGGGGCTACGTCGAGATCGAGGCCGGTGAGGACGGCCTTGCCGCCGTAGGTCACCGTGACGTCTTCGAGGTGGAGCGCGAGACCCGTCATCGGCGTGCCTCCGCGGGCAGCCAGCGCGTGGCGCGGCGGCCGAGCACCTCGACGGCCGCCGAGGTGAGGAAGCCGAGCAGGCCGATGGTGATGATGCCGACGATGACGCCCGGGTAGTCCACGACGGTGTAGGCCGACCACGTCCGGTATCCGACGCCGAACTGGCCGGAGATCATCTCGGCGGAGATCAGGCAGATCCAGGCGACGCCCATGCCGACCGACAGCCCGCCGAACACACCGGGGAGGATGCCCGGCAGCAGGACGCTGCGCAGGATCCGGAGCGGCCCGCCACCGAGGGTGCGCACCGCCTCCTCCCAGACCGTCGGCAGCGCGCGGACCGCATGCCGGGTCGAGACCATGATCGGGAAGAAGGCGGCGGCGAAGGTGATGAACACGATGCCCTGCTCGTTCGCCGGGAACAGCAG
Organism: Actinocorallia herbida; assembly: GCF_003751225.1. Classification (NCBI taxonomy): domain Bacteria; kingdom Bacillati; phylum Actinomycetota; class Actinomycetes; order Streptosporangiales; family Thermomonosporaceae; genus Actinocorallia; species Actinocorallia herbida. The sequence continues at coordinate 3,052,403 of NZ_RJKE01000001.1, read as the reverse complement.
GATCGCGATGGGCACGAGCGCGATCGCGGGAATCGGCCGGGCCAACTCGACCAGCGGCAGCAGCAGGTCCCCGGCCCGGCGGGACCGGGCGACGACCGTGCCGAGCAGTCCGCCGAGCACCGCGGCGAGCGCGAAGCCGGTGAGGATCCGGACCAGGCTCTGCGCGAGGTCCTGGTAGTAGACCCCGGTGCCCAGCTGGCGGCCGAACTCGGCGAGGACGTCGGCGGGGCCGGGGAAGCGGTCGAAGCGCAGGAGGAACACGACATCGTGGGCGGTCAGCAGGTGCCACAGGGCGAGGAAGGCCAGCGGGGACACCGTCCGCAGCAGGATCCTCATGCGGCCTTCACCGCCGCCTCGTAGGAGACCTCCTGGGTTCCGGCGTGGTCCTCGCGGTAGGCGGCGGCGTTCTCTCGGGTCGCGAACGGCAGCAGGGCGTCGCCGTCGCGGAGCCAGACGCTGTGGTCGGCGTACCAGCGGGTGCCGGTCCGCGCGTCGGGCACGTAGGCGGCGCGGACCTTCTGCCCCTTCTCCCCCGCTTCCCGGACGAACCTGAGCAGAGCCGCGGGATCGGCGACGGGATGGGTGGCCGTCTCTCCGTCGAGCCAGACCTCGCCCGCCTTCAGGGGGTCGCCGGGCAGGGCGGCGCCATTGGCCTTCTTCCCGGTGTCGGCGTCGTAGGACGGACCGTAGGCCTCGCGCAGGTGGGAGTCGTCGAAGAAGGCCGCGACGTCCAGGGGCTGCTCCAGCACGCCGATGGACTTCAGGAACGGCACGTCCTGCTCGAACGCCGCGCGCAGCTCCGGCTTGACGGTGACGTCGAAGGTGGCGATCCCGTTGGCCCCGTTGTAAAGGTAGACGGTCTCGGGGGCCAGTCCCGTCTCCTTCGCGACGGACTCGGCCGCGTCCAGCGGGTGCTCGTGAAGGTAGGTCGTCGCCTCGATCTGGGCCTTGAGGAAGGCCTGGAGGACGTCGCCCTCGACGTCGGCGAAGCCCTTCCGGACGACGACGCCGTGGAACGTCGGGACGTCGAGGGCGCCGCCGTCGTACAGGAGCCTGGCCTGCCCGGCCTGGACCAGCTGCCCCGGCCAGGCGACGAACTGGGCGAGCGCCGCCGCGCCGCCGGACTGGAGCGAGGAGGCGCCGACGGACGGCTGCTGGTTCTCGATCTTCACGTCCTCGGCCGGGTCCAGGCCGATCCGGCCGAGCGCCTGCACGAGGGTGCCGTGCCCGGCCGAGCCGACGCTCGCCGACACCGTCCCGCCCTTGAGGTCGGCGAGGGTCCCGGCGTCCGAGTCCTCGGCCACCACGACGCCGTTGAGCGCGCCCCGCAGGTTGTAGCCGGTGATGGAGACCAGCTCGGTGCGCGCGTCGCCGCCCTGGGCCTGGGCGCGGGAGCCGTTGATGAGCAGCGGGTAGTCGCCCATGGAGCCGATGTCGATCTTCCCGGCGAGCATCTCGGCGGTGATCGGGGCGCCGGACTCGTAGTCCTGCCAGACGACCCGGTACTCGTCGCCGAGGTTCTTCTCGAAGTAGCCGAGGGAGCGCAGCAGCGTCCCGGCGGTGACCGTGTTGATCGTCTTGGACTGGTAGCCGACGACGACCTCGATCCTGCCGTCGTCGTCGGCGGCGTTCCCGGCGACGGTGCAGGCGGCGAGCACGGGCGCGATCAGCAGGGTGAGCAGGGATCTGTTCTTCATGGGTCCGCCTAGCGCAGGAGGTAGGGGATGTCGACGGTGACGGCGCCCGTCGGGCAGCGGTCGGCGCACGGGCCGCAGTACCAGCACTCGTCCACGTACATGTGGGCCTTGCCGGTCTCCGGGTCGAGGGCGAGGGAGTCGAGGGGGCAGACATCGATGCAGAGGGTGCAGCCCTCGATGCAGAGGCTCGCGTCGATGGTGACGGGGACGTCCTGGCGGTGCGGGACGAGGGGCATCAGAGGCTCCGGTGAAGGGTGCCGCGCATGGTCAGCCGGTCGCCGCGGAAGCGGATGAACTCGAGGTCGACCGGCCGGCCGTCGGCGAGATGGGTGAGCCGCTCGGCCAGGAGGAGCGCCGCGCCGCGCGGCGCCTCCAGGACCGCCGCGGAATGGGGGTCGGCGTTGACGGCCTCGATGGTGAGGTCGGCGCGGCCGAGGGGGCCGGACAGGCGCTCGATGAGCACGAAGACGTCCTCGTGTTCGAGGTCCTGCGCCAGCAGCGAGGTGCCCAGCTCGGGCTCCAGGTAGGTCTGGTCGAGGCTGAGCGGGACTCCGCCCAGCCTGCGGAGCCGCTCGATGTAGACGACGGGTTCGCCCTCGGGCAGGCCGAGCCGCGCGCTGATCGCGGCGGGCGGGGTGATGCGGCCGCCCGCCCGCAGCTCGTTGACGATGTCGCCGTGCTCGTGCAGGGTCTCGTTGAGGCCGAGCAGCCGGTGCAGCCCGTGCGGGACCTTGACGGCGGTCACGAGCGTGCCGACCCCGGGCAGCCTCTCCACGAGCCCTTCGGCGCGCAGCAGGTCGAGGGCGTCGCGGACGGCGTTGCGGGTCGTGCCGAACTCGGCGACGATCCGCTCCTCCTTCGGCAGCACCCCGCTCTCGAAGGCGCCGCGCTGAATCTGGCACCGGAGCAGATCGGCCACCTGCCGGGCCCGGTCCGACCGCAGCCGCCGTGCGTCATTCAGATCAAGTGCGCTGGTCACGCCCATAACCTACAGACCAGGTAGGGAAACTTAGATAACGCGTAGGTCACGCCACCCCAGCCACCGCCCGAGCCTGCGCCGACACCCGAAAGTCCCCCACTTCCGCCACCCCTCCCCAGCGTCGAAGGCCGCCGATCACCGTCCTCAGCGCCACCACCTCCCATGGCCGCGCGGGCGGAGATGGCGCGGGCGCCTCCCATGAAACGGCCGCCCGGCTACGCCGTGGGCGCGATGAGGGTCAGGGGCGGTGACGCGCGGTGAGAAGGGCGGCGGCTTCCCAGACGGTGAGCGTGGGTGCGCGGGAGTCAGGGGGCGGTGAGGGTGGCGTGGAGGGTGGCGGCCTCCTTGGCGGTGCGGGAGGTTCGGGAGGTGGGGGTCCAGGTGGTGAGGGCGGGGAGGGGAGTGCGGATGCCGTGGGTCTCCGCGGTGCGGGTGGCGAGGGACAGGAGGTCGTTCAGGCCGCGGGCCGGGGATGTGCCGGCGGCGGGGAGAAGGGCCGGGACCGCCTCGGCGAAGAGAGGCCACAGGGGGACGCCCGCGCGGGCGGCTTCGGAGAGGCCCCGGACCACACGGGACAGGACGATGTCACCGGACTCGGCGAACATACCGAGCTGGGCGCCCAGGTCGGCGGCGGGCAGGGCGTCCTGGGCGGCGAACGAGATGACGGCGTCGAGGGCCCCGGCGCGTTCCGGGGCGTGCTGGGACGACAGGGCGAACAGCAGGACGGCGGCGGTCGCCCGGCCCGTGGGGCCCGTCGCGTCGGCGAGGCCGAGGGCGGCGGTGCCCTGGCCGAGCCGCCGCTCGGGCCAGTTCCTGAGCTGGCCGAGGAGGTGCGCGGCGGTCAGCTCCCGGTGCGAGGGCAGCAGCGACGGCCACCAGGTGGCCGTCGCCTGGAACTCGAAGAACCAGGGCTTGGCCTCCAGCAGCGGGGCCGCCTCAGCGAGCGGTTCCGGCGGCTCGGGGTATCGCAGGGCCGCCGGGAAGCGCGGTGAGGACCGCGTCACGAACCCGTCCAGGCGTTCGGCGACGGCGGAGGCGAACGCGGTGTCCGGGTCGGGCAGGCCGTCGGCGGCGAGCCAGGCGCGAGCGGTCTTCGCCGCGGGCGAGCCCAGCCCGGCGAGCGCGGGCAGCGGGCCCGTCCCGCGTGGCAGGCGCAGCAGCCCCTGGGCCAGGTCGACCGGACCGGGCTCCGCGCCCGCCTCCTCCAGGGCGCGCAGCCTGGCGGCGAACACCTCGGGATCGACGTGGCCCGTCGAGCTCGTCGGGGTGGCCAGCAGGACCGGGTCGCCCAGGTGCAGGGCGGCCTCCAGGAACCGCCGGCGCAGGAACCTCGCGGGGGCGGGACTGGAGGACGCCCGTCCCGCCTTCGCGAGACGGGTGCGGAGCTCGTCGTCCAGGGTGCCGCGCGGCCGGTCCCGCACGAGCGCGTTGAAGACGAGTTCGACGCCCTCCATGTGGCCGTGGGCGTCCTTGCGCAGCAGCCAGGGCCTCTCCTTCTCCGCATAGGCGCGCACCTCACGGAAGACGCCTCCGCCGTGCGCCACCAGCCCCGCGATCAGGCGCTCGGCCTCCGGCCAGGGACCCACGTCGTCGGACTCGTGCAGGTAGGCGATCAGCTCGGGGAGGAGGCCGGCGGGCGAGGCGATCGGCGGGTCGAGTTCGCGCGGCGCCACCGGGTACAGGACCGGCGCCTCGGCCCGGACGGGCTCGGCGGCCCCTCCGTACGCCGCGGCCACCTTCTCCCGCAGGGGGGCCGGCAGTTCGGCGGACGCCTCCCGGACCTCCTGGGCGGTACGCGGATCGACCGCGTCCTTGTGCTTCAGCACGAGGCGCACCGCCCGCTCGCGGGTGTCGGGGTGCTCGATCGCGAACGCGGCCACGGCCGCCGCGACGGTCGCGCGCTCGCGTCCGGCGGCGGTCCTGTCGAGCCAGCCGAGAGTGGATCTGAGGAGTTTGCGCTCCGGCCGGAACAGCAGCGCGCCCGCGGCCTCCGCGAACGCCTCCTCCGCGAGCGGCGCGGCGGCGTCGACCACCCGGATCTGGGCGAACGCGGCCTCGGCGACGGGAAGGGCGGCGGCGGGCAGCAGCCGGAGGTAGTCGCGCAGGCGGCCGGCCGATTCCGCCGCGATGGGCGCGAGGCGCTCGTGCAGACCGACGTACCAGGCGACGGCCCGTCCCTCGCCGCCGCGCAGGAGCCTGCGGACGCACCCTTCGAGCAGGTCCTCGCGGGCGACGAGTGCGACGATCTCCTCGGCGAGGCCGCGTGAAGCGCTCTCCTCGAAGGGATCCGGGTCCGCGAAGGGCGCGTCTTCCAGGAGGATCGGACCGAGTGCGTCCGCGGCGAACAGGACGGGCACCAGCACGGGGAAGAACGGATCGGCCGCCGCCGGTTCCGCTTCCCGGAAGCGCAGCCATCCGGCGGCGAAGGCCTCCGTCGCGGGCGGCGGCTCGCCCTCGGCCCGGAGCAGTCCGGCGGAGACCTCCCACGGGATCCGGTCGGCGTTCCAGTTCTGGAGTTCGGACGGCCGCAGGCGGGCGGCGAGCCGCGCGGCGAGGTCGAGCCGCCAGACCCTCGGCCGGCCTTCCAGCACAGACAGGACGGCCCGTGAGGTGTCCTCCTCCTCGCCCGGCTCACGCCACATGGGCGTCCGGAGCTCCCTGCGATGGAGCCACGCGGCCGCGGCGGCGGCGCCGGCCAGACATCCCGCGCCCGCCGCGCGCAACGCGCCGGAACTGCGGTCGCAGCCCCACGGGTCCTTGGCGAGTTCCCGCAAGAGCCCCGGCAGCCTTGCCCCGACCTCCTTGCGATCCGCCGCGTCGAGACCGGCGACGACCGCGGCCGTGCTCGCCGGGTCCGCCGCCCTGATCGCCTTCTCGACCCGCTCCCAGGCCATCGGCACTCGCTGATCCGTCACGGCCCGCAAGCTATCTCCCGGCACCGACAGAACAGCGCCGGGAAGATCTCCGGTCCCTTCGTGGTGGCCTGCGAAGAGTTCGCGCGACCCGGCGTCGACGCCGTGGTCCGCGCTCTCTTCGGCCGGTGGTCCCCGCTCTTCGGCGTACTCGCGGTGGCCACCGTGAACCCGGACCGTCCGGGAAGTAATCGGATGCGCTCCGGATCGCTGATCGTTAGCGTTCCCTTCAGCACCTCTCCGAAGTGCCGGCGACGGATACTTCACCTGTCACATTCGACGGGTCATTTCAGGCCGTCGCCACTTCTGTTCTCGGAGAGGTCCGTGCCGCCGTCGGCGGTGCCCGAAGTGCAGGCGATGGATACTTCGACTTGAGATCGGGTGGTCGCGGGTTCGAGTCCCGTCCGGCTCCCTGGGAGCCGGTGGCTCAGCTGGACAGAGCACCATGTCTCCACCTCCGACTCCGTTCTCGGGCACCCGCCGGCGGCGGCCCGGGCCGTCTCCTCTGTTCTCCCCGGGAATCGAGATGACCAGGTTCAACGCCAAGTCCGCCGCGCGCGTCGGGCGCCGCGGCCCGACGAGCCCGATCACCACGACCGGCGTCACCGGCACCACCCATGAGGGCGCGCCGGGGCACGGCCGCGACGTCAAGTCCGAGCTGTTCCTGCTCGGCGTCTCCGCGATGGTCGCCGAGGACGCCTTCTACGAGAAGGCCCGTGAGCGCGCGGAACGGTTCCGGCGGCTCGTCGTAGAGGCCGCCGCGCAGGACCCGGAGTGGACCGTCGCGTTCCTGACCTGGCTGCGCGGCGAGGGCAACGTACGGTCCGCGCCACTCGTCGCGGCCGCCGAGCTGGTGCGCGCCAGGCCGTCCGGGATGCGCACCCGGGCCGTCGTCGACGCGGTGCTGCAGCGCGCCGACGAGCCGGCCGAAATCCTCGCCTACTGGCTGACGACCTACGGCAAGCCGATCCCCATCGCGTTGAAGCGGGGCGTCGCCGACGCCGTCGTGCGCCTCTACACGGAGCGGTCCCTGGCAAAGTACGACCCGGTCGACCGGGCCGTCCGGATGGGCGATGTGGTCGACCTCGTCACGCCCGCCCACCACCACCCGGAGGTGCGCGGCACCTGGCGGTCCAGCCTGTACCGGCACGCTCTCGACCGGCGCCACGAGCGGGGCGGGCCGGTGCCGGAGGATCTCCCGCTGCTCCGCGCCCGGGCCGAGCTGCTCGCGCTCCCGGTCGCCGAGCGGCGTGCCGTCCTCCTCTCCGCGGACGGCCCGGCGCGCCTGCAGGCCGCCGGCATCACCTGGGAAGCCCTCGCCGGCTGGCTCCAGGGGCCGATGGACGCGCGGGCGTGGGAGGCGGTCATCCCGGGCATGGGCGTCATGGCGCTGGCCCGCAACCTCCGCAACTTCGACGAGGCGGGTGTCGGCGACGAGGCGGCCGAGGCCGTCGCGCGGCGCTTCACCGATCCGGTGACCATCGCCAGGTCGCGGATGTTCCCGTTCCGCTGGTTTCAGGCGTACGCGGCGGCACCGAGCGCAGGCTGGGGGCACGCGCTGGAGACGGCGCTGGGACTCGCCACGCAGAACGTTCCCCGCTTTCCGGGCCGGACGCTCGTCCTGGTCGACACGTCCTCGTCGATGGAAACCCGGCTGTCCGGGCGGTCCCAGATGACCCACGCCCAGGCCGCCGCATTGTTCGGGGTCGTGCTCACCCTGCGCGGCGCCGACGTCGATCTGCACGGGTTCGCCGACGGGACGTTCCCGCACCGGGTCGCTCCCGGCGGCGCCGTCCTCGCCGAGGTCGCCGCGTTCGTGCGCCGGATCGGCGAGGTGGGCCACGGCACCCGGATCGCCGAAGCCGTCAGCGGGACTTACCGCGGCCACGACAGGGTCGTCATCTTGTCGGACATGCAGACGTTCCACGGTCGCCGCAGCGTCACCGAGGCCGCCCCGGCCCGCATCCCGATGTACGCCTTCAACCTGGCGGGCCACCGCCACGGCGCGATCCCCACCGGCTCCGGCACCCGCCACGAGCTCGGCGGCCTCACCGACGCCGCCTTCCGCATGATCCCCCTCCTCGAATCCGCCCGCTCCGCCACCTGGCCCTGGCTCCCCACCACCCACGCCCCTTGAGTCGTGGGGCACCCGTCCCCACGACTCACGCCCACCACGACCCGCGGGACGGCCTGCCGGGCCGAGGCCGTCCCGCATCGCCCGACGCCGCGCCTCGGACCCGGCCGAGCGCGCTTCCTCGGCGCCCCGGGCACCTCCGGCCGCCACGCATGCCCGCCCGAGATCTCTACGTCGTCACCTGCGCGGAAGACGGCTCCTCCAGTCCGGCGGCCACGCAGCGCGTGCCCGCCCGAGACCTCACCGCGTCTCGAGCCCCAGGACGGGGCCGACCGAACCGCGTACTTCGCACCGACCCGACCACACGGCCGAACCCCACCTGAGCTCCGTGCCCCCTCCCGGACGCCTCGCGCGATACCGCCGCGCGGTCCCGCGGCTTCGCCGAGCACGGGCGGCCCGCGCGGCGGCCGTCGCCCCCCTCCCACTCCGTCCCCCGCCGCACGCGAAGCGACCGCGCAGCGCACCGGTCCGTGCAGCAAAGCCGAAGGAGCCGCCCGAAGCAGACGCGGCGCCCACCGCGCCCACTCACCACACGCGGCAGGACACGCAGCCGCCCCGCCGTACCCGCGCACCGGACGCCCGAGGGACGCACACGCCCCACGCCTCGCCGCCCGACCGGAAGGCCGGAAACGCCCGGGACGGGCGCTTGGCCGGTGGCTTTCGCGGGCCCGGGGGTCAGGGGGTGGTGAGGAGGGCGGTCAGGTGGAGGGCTTCCTTGGCGGCTCGGGAGGTGGGGGACTTGGGGGTCCAGGTGGTGAGGGCGGGGAGGGGGGTGCGGATGTGGTGGAGGGTGGCGGTGGTGGAGGCGGCGGCCAGGAGGTCGGCCAGAGGGGCGGGGGTGGACTCGTCGGCGGTGGGGAGGAGGGTGGGGACGGCGTTGGCGAAGAGTGGCCAGAGGGGGGCGCCCGCGCGGGCGGCTTCGGTGAGACCTTGGACCACGCGGGAGAGGGAGACGTCGCCGGACTTCACGAAGACGGGGAGGAGTTCCCCCATGGCGGCGGCGGGGAGCGCGTCCTGGGCGGCGAAGGACAGGACGGCGTCGAGTGCTCCGGCACGGTCGGCGGAGTGCGGGGAGGACAGGGCGTAGAGAAGGAGGGCGGCCGTCGCCGCGCCGGTCTTGCCCGTGGCGTCGGCCAGGTCGAGGACCGCCTCGCCCTGTTCGTAGCGGTCGAGCGGCCAGCGTTCGGCCTGGCGGAGCAGGTGGGCGGCCGTCAGCTCGCGGTGCGAAGGCAGGATCGGGGCCCACCACCGGGCGACGGCGCGGACGGCCCTGCTGTCCTCCAAGGCACCGGTGTCCAGGTCGGTCAGGAGGCCGGCGGAACCCGTCGCGGTGCCCCTGAGGACGGTGCGCAGACGCTTCCCGTTCTCCTTCTTCGGCTGTTCCTCCCAGTATTCGAGCTTGCGCCTGCGGAATCCGACGACCTCATAGGAGACCGCGGGCTCTGGCAGGCCGCCGCCCTCGATCCAGGCTCGCGCGCTCTTGGCGGCGGGCGACACCAGGCCGTCAAGGACCCTCGCGGAGGCGTCGCCGGGCAGCCGGAGCAGGGCCTGATCAAGGTCGTAGGCACCCGGCTCCCGGCCGGCCTCCTCCAGCAGGCGCACGCGCTCGGCGAAGACCTCGGGATCCACGTGGCCCGTCGAGACGGTGGGCGTGGCGAGCAGGGCCGGCGCGCCGAAGCGCGCGGTGGCGTCGATGAGGCGCCGATAGACGAACTGGGCGGGGGCGGGACGATCCGGGAGCTTCGTCCTGCCGTGCCGGTGGCGGAGGTAGTCGACCACGCCGCGCCGCGCGCTTCCCTGGGCGAGCCGGTGCATCACCAGGAAGGCGCCGTCCAGGTGGCTGAAGTCGGGGTGCACGATCCAGGGGAACCGCGCCCCGTAGCCGCGCAGGTCGGCGATGATGTCGGGGCCGTACACGACGAGCCCGGCGAGCAGCCGCTCCACCTCGGGCCAGCGCGTCGACCGGGACGCGTGCAGATGGGCCAGGACGGCTTCGCGGAGTTCGGCGGCCGAGGCGATCGGCGGATCCAGCTCGCTGGGCGCCGGCGCGTACAGCACCGGCGCCTCGATCGGCGCCTCCGGCTCGACGGCGCCCCCGTAGGCATCGGCGATCCTCGCGCGCAGCGGGCCGGGCAAGGCCCCGGCCGCGTCCCGGACGGTCTCGGCGGTGAGCGGATCGACGGCCGCCGCGTGCCGGACGGCGAGGCGCACGGCCCGTTCCCGGGTGTCGGTGTGCTCGATGGCGAACGCGACGGCGGCCTGCGCCACCGCGGCGGTCTCCCTGCCCTTCGCGGTCTTGTCGAGCCAGATCAAGGCGGCCTTCAGGAGCTTGCGCTCCGGCCGGAACAGCAGCGCGTTCGCGGTCTCGGTGAACATCTCGGGGGCGAGCGGCGCCAGCGCGTCGACCGCCTTGACCTGCTCGAAGGCGGTCTCGGCGATGGGCGGCGCGGCATTCGGGAGCAGCCTGACGTAGTCGCGCAGCCGTGGCGCGGACTCCTCCGGGGCCGGCGCGAGCGCGCGGTGCAGCGCGACGTACCAGGCGATACGCGCCCCGTCGCCGCCGCGCAGGAACCTGCGCACGCATCCGTCGAGCAGGAAGGCGCGGTCGGCGTGCGCGAGGATCTGCGCGCCGAGGGCGGGCACGGCACCGGGCTCGGGCGGGCCGGCCGTGCCGAACGGCGCTCGGCCGCCGAGCAGCGGCCCGATCCCGTCGGCGTCGAACAGGGCGGGCAGCAGCACGGGAAAGAACGGGTCCTCGGCGAGGGGTTCGGCGGGCCGCCAGAGCAGCCATCCCGCGGCGAAGGCCGCGCTCGCGGGCGGCGCGCCGCCTTCGGCGCGCAGCAGCGCCGCGGACGCGTCCCACAGGACCCGGTCCGCGCGCCAGTCCAAGAGGTCCGTGAGCCTTATCCGATCGGTGAGGCGGCGCGCGAAATCGAGCCGCCACTCGCTCGGCCGCCCGGCGACGGCCGCCGCGATCGCCGCACCGAGCCCGTCCCTGTCGCGCCATCCTCGAAGATCCCGCCGCGCCACCCAGGCCGCCGCCGCGGCGGCGCCCCCGAGGCACCCGGCCCCGGCGACCCGCAGGGGCCCGAGCCGCTGATCCGTCCACCTGGTGCGGTCGTCGATGCCGCGCAGCGCCTCGGGCAGCCGCTTCCCCACCTCTTTGCGCGTCTCCTCGCCGAACCCGCCCACGACCGCGGCGACCTTCCGCGCATCACCCTGCGCGATCGCCGCCCGCACCCGCTCCCACGCCACTTCGTCGCCGCTGCTCGCCATGCCCGGGACCTTAACCGCCCCCACCGACATTTCCGTGGTGAGGGCGGACCGGGCGCGCGAAGGGCGGTGTCAGTGGCGAGGACCGCCGCTGAGGTCGACCTTGAGGTGCAGGGGCTTGGCCACGGCGTCCCAGCGGACGAACTTGAAGTTCGTGTTCTCGCGGGCCTCGCCCTCTCCGTCGAGTTCGACGGGGGTGTTCTCGCCGTCGTGGACCGCGATGAGGCCGGTGGGGAAGGCGCGGCCGAGGGGGACGTTGACGACGGCGGCGCCGTCGCTGTGCTGGGCGCCGTCCGGACCGCCGACCACGAAGCCGCCCAGGTAGGTGGACGGAGACGTGCGGGAGTAGACGGCGAAGGTGCTGTCGCCCTGGCTGGAGGCGAGGAGGTAGCCGCCCCCGCCGCGGGTCTCGTAGATCGTCAGCCCTTCGGCGTCCGCGGTGAGGTGCGCGCCGCCGGTCCCGGGGTTCGGGCCGGTGGGCAGGCACTCGTCGGCCTCGGCGTCGTAGGCGGCGGGGGTGCCGAACTCGCGGACGCGCTCGATCAGGCGGGGCTCGCCCTTGAGGTCGGCGGGGATGCGCCAGATCCCGACGTCCTCCTGCGCGGCGTAGAGAACGTCGCGATCCTGGTCGACGACCATGCCCTCGACCTGGGGTTCGTCCCCCGGGTCGCCGCAAGGCGTCCAGATGCCTCCGGGGATCGGGAACTCCTTCGGAAGCGCGATCTGCCGGACGAGCCGGTAGGTGAGGCCGCGTCCGGACTTCACGATCTCCACGAGCGCGACCGTCGTGGTGCTGCGGCGGCTCAGCAGCGCGTAGGAGCGGCCCTTGTCCTTCCAGGTGGTGAGTCCGTAGGGGGTCCGCTGCTCGTTCACCTCTTCCTGGGTCGCGTTGAACAGGAAGGGGACGTCCCCGTCCGTCACGTCGGACAGCGGCCCGCCCGGACGGGACGGGTCGATCGCGTAGAAGCGGAGCGTGTCCCGGCCCCGGTCGGTGACGACGGCCACGTCCCTCCCGCCGAGCCCGTACACCACGTCGACGTTGTTGAACCTGCCGTTCTCGTCGTCCTCACCCGGCGCGGGCGGCGCGGCGAAGTGCTGCACGAGGGAGCCGTCGAGGCGGTAGACGTCCAGGCCGCCTTCCTTGGCGGTGCCGAGAACGAGGCTCCTTCCGCTGTCGGAAGGGTGGACCCAGATGGCGGGGTCGTCGGCGTTGGCGTTGCCGCCCGCCTCGTCGTCGAGCATCGGCCGCGTCTCGGCCTGCGGAAGGACGGTGGGAAGCCCCGGTGCCGCGCCCGCGGGCAGGGCGGCGAACGGAATGAGCAGCGCACCGAGCGCCAGAATCCTCTTCATCCCGGAAAAATCCCACCCGCAGATGGCCGCCGGGTGTCCGCGAGATGGCCTCTGCAGGGGCTCGGCCGAGGCGGCGCGGCCGCCGATCCCGACGGCGTCCCCGGCCACGGCGTCGACGTGCTGCGCGCGATGATGTATCACTTGCGGCATGGGTGATCCGCTCTCCGAAATCGCCGGTGCCGCCACGCCGCTCGAACTCGTCCTCCGGGCCGCCGGGCCCTATCTCGACGGCCTGGGCGATCGCAAGGTGCACGACAGGTCGGTGGACGGACTGCTCGCGGAACTCGACGGGCCGCTACCCGACGAGGGGGAGGGCGGGCCGGAGAGCATCGAGAGGCTGCTCGGGATCGGCACCCGGGCCGCGACCCATTCCTCGGGTCCGCGGTTCTTCCATCTGGTCGTCGGCGGCGCCACGCCCGCGGCGATGGCCGCGGACTGGACCGCCTCGCTCCTCGACCAGGTCAGCGGGCTGTGGGTGTCCTCCCCGCTGGCCGCCCACATGGAGACGACGGTCCTGCGATGGCTGAAGGACCTGTTCGGGCTGCCCGCCTCGTTCGGCGGGGTGCTCACGCCCAGCGCGACGCTCGCGCACGTGACGGGCCTGGCGTGCGCGCGGACGTGGTGGGCCGAGCGGCACGGGGCCGACGTCGCCTCCCAGGGCCTCGCGGGGCTGCCGCCGATGCCCGTGTTCAGCAGCGGCCTGGTGCATCCGAGCACCCGCAAGGCGCTCCAGATCCTCGGCCACGGCCGGGACACCCTTCGCACCTTCTCTCGCGACGACACGGGCGCGCTCGACCTCGCCGCCCTGGAGGGCGCCCTCGCCGACCTCGACGGCGCCCCGGCGATCCTCGTCGGCAATGTCGGCGAGGTGCACAGCGGCGACTCCGACCCGATCGGCGCGCTCGCCGACCTGCGCGACCGCTACGGCTGCTGGCTGCACGTGGACGGGGCCTTCGGCCTGTTCGCCGCGCTCTCTCCCCGCACCGCGCACCTGACCGACGGCGTGGCGCGCGCCGACTCCGTCACCGCCGACGGGCACAAATGGCTCAACGTGCCCTACGAGAGCGGTTTCTCCTTCGTCCGCGACGCGGCCTTCCCGTCCCGCGCCTTCGGCGGCTGGGGCGTCTCGTACCTGCCGGAGGCCGCGGGCGGGCAGGTCGACTACAACGTCCTGGGTCCGGAGTCGTCACGCCGAGCGCGCGCGCTTCCGATCTGGGCCACGCTGCGCGCCTACGGCCGGGAAGGGCACCGCGCGATGGTCGAGCGGCATCTCGACATCGCCGCCCACCTGGGCCGGCGGATCGAGGAGGCCCCCGACCTCGAGCTGCGCGCGCCGGTCCGCCTGTCCATCGTGTGCTTCCGCTACCGCCCGCCGGGCGTCCCCGACGACAGGCTGGACGAGCTCAACGCCCTTCTGGGAGAGGCTCTCCTGGCCGACGGAAGGGTGTACGCCGGTACGTCGACCTACCGGGGAAGGAAGGTCTTCCGTCCGGCCATCGTCAACTGGCGCACCACGACGGACGACGTGGACCTCCTCCTCGACGTGCTCCGCGAACTGGGCCCCGCCCTCGCCGCGCGCCTCGGCGGCTCCTCCGGCTGACGAGCCCGTCCCGGCCGGTGGGAAGCGCACTAGGCGGGACGGGACCCGGTGCGGTAGACAACGAAGAGTCTTCTGAGCACCGAGGGGCGGCCGATGTACGCGCGGGTCCGTGACACGAGTCTGTATTTCGACGTTGAAGGTGCCGGGCTCGTCCACTACAAGGGCGAGATGCGGGAGAAGCCCGTCCTGATCGCGCTGCACGGCGGCCCGGGAGGCGAACACAGCGCCTACAAGCCGGTGCTCTCCCGGCTCGCCGACAAGGCGCAGATCGTCTACCTGGACCATCGCGGGAGCGGCCGCTCCGCGCGCGGCCCCCGCGAGACCTACACGCTGGAGAACAACGTCGAGGATCTGGAGGCGCTCCGCCTTCACCTCGGCCTGGAGAAGATCGCTCTGCTCGGCGCCTCCTACGGCGGCATGGTCGCCCTCTCCTACGCCGCCCGGTACGGCGAGCACCTTTCCCATCTGATCGCGGTCGCCACGACGGCAAGCCACCGCTTCCTCCCCCGCGCCCGGGAGATCCTCGCCGAGCGCGGCACGCCGGCGCAGCGGGCCGCCGCGGAACCGCTCTGGACGGGCACCTTCGAGAGCGAGGACCAGCTCCGCGAGTACTTCGAGATCCTCGGCCCCCTCTACTCCCGCACCTACGACCTCGCCGAGGCCAGGAAGAAACGCCGCATCCTCAGCCCCGACGCGCTCAACGAGGGGTTCGCGGGCTTCCTGCGCGGCTACGACGTCACCGCCGACCTGCCCCGCATCACCGCGCCGACGCTGGTGATCGGCGCCCTCCACGACTGGATCTGCGCGCCGGAGTTCTCCGCCGAGATCGCCCGCGGCATCCCCGGCGCGGACCTGCGCCTGTTCGAGCACAGCGGCCACAGCATCCTGTCCGACGAGCCCGACGCCTTCACCGACGCCGTCCGCGGCTTCCTCACCTACAACACCTGACCTCCGCCCGGCCGGAACGGCGAGCGTTCTGTCGGTGCCGCCTGGTTGACTGCGGCTCGACGTTGATCGCGGCCGATCAGAGGGGGAGAGATGACCCGCACCACGCCGCCGCGCCCGGTCGATCCCGCCGCGGCGTTCCCCGAGCTCGCCGCGCTGGCCAGGACCGCCACCCGGCTGCACCCGCGCACCGGCGCGCCGACCGTGCACGACAGTTCGGTCGGCGGTCCGCTGCTGTGGCCCGCCGACGAGCCGTGGCCGGTCTGCGGCGACGGACACGAGGTGTTCGGGCTGACGACGGTCGAGGACGTCCGCACCCGGCGCCGCATCCTCACCGAGGCCTGGGCCCGCCCGCGCGCACCGCGCGCGAACCTCCTGACCCCCGAGGAGCAGGCGGTCATCGACCGCGTCCAGGCCGGCTACGAGCCGTCGTCCTTGCCCGCCGGTCCCTTGCCGCTGCTCGCGGTCGCCCAGTTCTACGCGAGGGATGTCCCGGACCTGCCGTGCCCGGAAGGCACGGACCTGCTCCAGGTGTTGTGGTGCCCGTTCAACGAGGTCATGGAGCTGTCCTCGGCGGTGCGGCTGCGCTGGCGGCGGTCCGCCGACGTCGGAGAGGTCCTGACCCGTCCCCCGGTGCCCGCGTTCGTCGGCTCGGACGACTATGTGCCGGAGCGGTGCGTCCTGCATCCGGAGCGGGTCCGCGAGTACCCTCCCGCGCACGAACTCGACGGGGAACTCGCCAAGGCCGTCCATTCCTGGGCCGTCGACCGGGGCCTGAGCTATCGCGGTGATCTCTCGACCGCGCCGGGCTGGAAGGTGGGCGGCTGGCCGCACCCCTGGACCTTCCTCGACCCACCCGAGCCCGCCGAGCTGAGGTGCGGCGCGTGCGGAGGGCCGGTGGAGGCGCTGCTCACCATCGAGGGCCGGGAGTACGACGGCGAGAGCAGGAGCTGGTTCCCGCTGGAGGACGCCTCGGCGGAGCCCGCCCCCTTCATCACGGCGGACAGCGCCACCATGGTGGAGATCGGCCGCGGCTACACGCTCCAGGTCTACCGCTGCGCCGCGACCCCGGACCACCCGCCGCTGACGTTCATGCAGTAGGTGCCCGGTGCTCAGGTCACGTTGACGATCTCGGCGGAGAGGAGGCGCCCGGCCTCGATCGTGAGGAGGCCGAGGGTGCCGTGGGGTTGGCGGCGGCGGTCGGTGGGCGAGCCCGGATTGAGCGCGCGGAGGCCGTCGGCGGACTCGTTCCAGGGGATGTGCGAGTGCCCGAAGACGACCAGGTCCGCGTCGGGGAAGGCGCGACGGAGCCTGGCGTGCCGCCGGGCGGAGGGTCCGCTGTCGTGGATCATGCCGACGCGCAGGCCGTCGAGCTCGATCTCCAGGCGTTCCGGCGCGCCCCAGGCGGCGACGTCGGGCCCGTCGTTGTTCCCGAGGACCACGTGCACCGGGGCGAACGCCGACAGTTCCTCCAGCACCGCGGCCGTGCAGACGTCGCCCGCGTGCAGGATCACGTCGGCCTCCCGCAGGTGCGCGGCGACGGCGGGCGGGCACGCCTTCCAGCGCCGTGGGGCGTGCGTGTCGGAGATCGCGACGACTCTCATCCGCTCATTCTCACGCCCGCGGGCGCGCCGGGAGCCCCGCCCCGCCGGGACGCGGAGTCCCGGCGGGGCGGTGGGTCAGCGGCCGAACCAGCGGCGCGGGTGGCGGGTGAGGGTGTAGCCGAGCACGCCCATCAGGGCCGCGACGACCCCGCCGACGATCGTCCAGGTCCAGCGACCGGTGAGCCGGCTGAACCAGCTCTCGGCCTTGGCCGTGGGCTTCGGCGCGGAGTCCAGGGCGCTCACCGTCGGCGTGGCGTCGGGCGCCAGGGTCGTGCCCGCGTTGACCGGCGGGGAGAGCGGCGCCTCCATGCGCGCCCCTGCGGGCTGCGCCGCGCCCTCCTTGACGGTCAGCTCCACCTCGGCCTGGACGGGCCGGCCGAGGTCGCGCTCGGGCAGCCCGGAGGCCGACAGCCGCAGATAGTACGTGCCGGGCAGCGGGTCGGCCGACCACGGGTCGGCCCAGGACCGGACGCGGCGCAGCGTGCAGCCGACCGCGACATCGGCCTCACCGCCCTTGGTGGTCGCGGTCTGCGCGCCCGCCGTGCAGGACTGGCGGCGGCGCAGGCCGTCGAAGACGTCGAGCGTCCACGTCATCGCGCCGTGCCGCTGCGCCGCGGGCGGCAGCGTGACCTTCACGGCGACCTTGTGGGTCTCCCCCGCCGCCGCGGCGAACGACCAGTACAGGTAGTCGCCCGTCGTCGCGGGGACCCGGACGAGGTTGCCCGGCGCGATCTCCGTGGCGCTGAGGAACGACGGTCCCGCGGTCTTCACCTCGAGCTGCGGAACCGTCTCGTCCTTCTCGTCGGCCGCGGCCGGGAACGGCGCCGACGAGGCGAGAACGGCCCCGGCGGCGAAGGCGAGGATCAGGCGTGCGCGCATCACTTCTCCCTCCAGATCGAGATCCGCCAGCGGGCCAGCCAGCCCAGGAGCAGCCCGGCGACCAGGCCCGCGAGGGCGAGCACGCCGAGCAGGGCCCAGCCCTTGCCGAGGACGGGCTCACCGGGGTCCGGCGAGGCCGCGACAAGGTCGACGGTCAGTTCCAGCGGCATCCCGGGGGACGTCCGGACACCCGACGGAGCGGCGAAGGAGTTGCTCACCACGAGGCAGACGGTCCGCGGCTCGGCGTCCTCATCGTCGGCCGAGCGGCCGTCGGACCAGCGCAGGCCGGCCGACTGCACGTCGGTCCTGCCGCTGCCCGCGTCCGAGCCCCGGACGAGTTCGCGGCCACCGCTCGCGGTCGCGCGGAGCAGCACCCCGTAGTCCCGGTTGAGACGCCGGTCGAGCGAGAGGCTGACCGAGGCGCGCAGCTCCCGCCCGGGGGCGAGCCGTACCCGGTACCAGCGGTGCTCGCCGATCTCCTCCCGGTCGCTGTAGACGCCCGGACCGAGCACGGGCGCGGTGGCGCAGCCCTCGGTCCCCGCGACGTGCAGGGGCGCCTCCTGGTAGGTGGCCTCAGCCCGGTCGATGAGCTGGTTGAGCCGGTCGGTGAGCTGCGCCTGGCCGGTGATCGCGGTGTAGGTGCCGCCGGTGGCCTCGGCGATGCAGGAGAGCTGCTGCCGCACCTTGGCGTCCAGGGAGAGGCCGAGGGTGTCGATGACGAGGTGGGTGCCCTGCGCGGCGAGCTCGCGCGCGACGTCGCAGGGGTCGGGGAGCCCGCAGGAGTCCTCGCCGTCGGTGATGAGGACGATCCGGCGGGTCGTCTCGCCGGTCCCGAGGTCCTTGGCGGCGGCGCGCAGCGCCCGGCCGATCGGGGTCCAGCCGGTCGGGGCGAGCGTGGCGATCGCGGTCTTGGCCTCGACCTTGTCGACGACGCCGACGGGGAACAGCAGGTTGGTGTCCTTGCACCCGACGGACTTGGGGCTGCCGGGGAAGCGGTGCTGGGCGCCGAGCAGCCTGATGCCGAGGTTCGTCTCGGCCGGCAGCGCGTCCACGACGTCGTTGAACGCCTGCTTGGCGACCGACATCCTGGTGCGTCCTTCGATGTCGGCGGCGCGCATCGAGCCGCTGGAGTCCAGCACCAGCTCCACGCGCGGCGGTTCTTTGGCGGGGGTCTCGTCGGCGACGGCCGCGCCCGGCGTCGCCACTGCGATGAGCGCGCCGAGCAGACCGGCCGCCCATCGTCGTGCGGTGATCATCCGGAAATAGTAGTGATCGCCCGGACCCGACGAAGATCATCCAGACCCGTCCGGATAACGATTGATCTCCAGTTCCGCGGGTCACCGGGCCGAGCGGACGCGGAGGGCGATGAGGCCGCCGATGAGGGTGGCCGCCCCGGCGACGAGGTAGAGCAGCGTGTAGTTCTTCGCCGTGCCGTCCACCGCGAGGTTCAGGAGCAGCGGCGCCGCGGCCGGGGCCGCCGAGTGCGGGATGGACGTGGCGAACTGGAGGATCGCGGTGTAGCGGCCCGCGTCGGTGGCCCGCTCGGGCAGGACGTCGAGGGCGAGGGCCTGGTCGACGGCGGAGAACAGGCCGAGCCCGAACGCGCAGATGAGCGACCCGGTCACCAGCGGCGCGAGGCCCGTCGAAAGGGCCATGGTGGCCGCGCCCGCGGCGTAGAGCGTGCCGGAGAGCAGGACGAAGACGCGGCGGCGGCCGAGCCGGTCGGAGAGGAACCCGCCGCCCAGCGATCCCGCGGCGGTCGCGGCGGCGCCCGCTCCGGCGAGCGCCGCGAGGGTCCCCGCGGCCTCGGGGACGGGCACGGCGAGCCGGGCCGCGAAGAAGAACGCGGTGAAGGTGGTGACGAGGGTCAGGCCGAAGTAGAACGCGAAACGCCCGAGCCACACGAGCGTGAAGTCGCGGTGCCTGCGGCAGTCCCACAGGTACGACCGGAACACGGCGCCCGCCGTCAAAGGCGGTGGCGCGGGCAGCCCGCGGCTGTCGGGCTCCCCGCACATCAGGGCGAACAGGAGCACCGCGGCGGCGCCGATCACGCCCGGCAGGACGAGCAGGGGCAGCGGGTCGCCCTTCACCGCGTTCGCCAGCGAGACGCCCACGAACGGCGCGGCCATGGTGGCGAAGCCGCCGAGCCCCGCGACCCTGCCGCGCTGCGCGGGCGGCAGCAGGTCGGCCTGCACGACGACGAGCTTGGTCAGCGCCTGCTGCCAGCCGAGCGCGGCGAGCACCCAGCCGAGCCCGAGGACGCCGACGCCGGGCGCCAGCGCCATGACGACGAGCCCCGCGACGCCGACCGCGGCCCCGCCGACGACGAACGGCCGCCGCCGCCCGAACCGGCACCGGGTCCGGTCGCTGAGCGCGCCGAGCAGCGGCCCGGCCAGCACGGTGACGAGGGCCCCGCTGCCGGTGATGTAGCCGAGGTACTCGACCTTGCCCGGTGCGATCTGGGCCACCCGGATGGACAGGGAGATCGCCAGCGGCGTGATGAACGCCAGGTAGACCCCGAACTGCGCGAGGACGAGCGGGCCGACGAACGCGGCGCCCGCCTTTCCCGGTCCGGAGGAGGAGGCGACGGTTTCTGCGCTGGACCGCACGCTCACAGCGACCCCCAGGGGAGAAAGGACCACATCTTCCGGGAAGATCACTACCCTCGGTGACCGGGATTACGAGTCCGTGCGGTAGGCGTCCCTCGGCCAGTACCCGTGCTCGACCCGCTGTCCGCGCGCCTCCGCCTCCCGCCAGTGGCGGCGCGCCAGGGCGTGGACCTGCGCCGCGGTGGGCGTCTCCGCGGGCGGAAGCACGGCGAGCCCGGGCAGCGCGACCTCGGCCCGGTGCTCGGGAGGCCCGGTCTCGACGGTCATGCTGTGCCGCGTCAGGGCGTCCCCGGTGACGCGGTAGGTGACGATGCCGCACTCCCACCCCTCGGCCCACGGGATCGGCTCGTGAACGCCGACGAGGTCGCCGTCGCGCAGCCGGTAGTAGGTGCGAGTCTCCGTCAGCCCGGGCGTGTCGCCGGTGCCGGGCCCGTGGAAGTGCGGGGGCAGGTCGAACGCAGGTCCCTCGATGAGGACGTCGCCGTCCGGCAGCCGCCAGGCCCGGGGTCCGTTCGTCGTGCGCATGCCGCGAGCCTGGCAGCAGGGTGTTGGGATCCGGTTGGACTCCGTCAGACGGCCGACCGGTGCCGGCCTCGCCCGGGAGGGCGGACCTCGGCGGGCGCCCAGGAGATGCCCGCGGCCCCGCCGACGAGGGCGAGCAGCAGCCCGACCAGGAAGCCGCCGAGGTTGGCGGTGAGGAAGGACGCGAGCCCGACGGCGATCGTCAGGGCGCCGACCACCACGCGGAGGGAAGGGGCCGTCCAGAAGAGCAGGCCGAAGACGACGAGGAGAAGGCCGAGCAGGAAGCTGAGCTGTCCGGCGAGCCCGGTATGGACGAGGATCCCCGCGCCGACGACGGGCGTCAGCAGGATCTCGGCGCCGGCGAGGACGGCGAGGAGGCCCGCCGCGAAGGGACGGCCGTCGACCCAGGCGCGCAGACCCATCAGAAGCACTCCGCCTCGTCGCGGCCGACGGCGAGCCGCAGGCCCTTCACGTGGATCGAGCTGCTGAAGACCGACCACGACCGCACCCGGACGTTCGTGACGGCGAAGCCGAGCGCCTGGATTCCGTAGTGGCCCGGGGCCCCGCTGTAGCCGGGCACCGCGTCCAGGGAGGCGGCGTCCCGGTTGAGCTGGAGGCTGGTGAAGCCGAGGTCGGCGTCGATCGAGGTCGCCGAGAGCGCGAGGTCGCTGACCCGGACGGGCGGGCCGTCCGGCGCGGCGCTCAGCCTGAGGACGTAGCGTCCGAGCGGCGTGTCGAGAACCGACGACTGGCACAGCGCGCGCACCCGGGCCGTCTTCACCGCGAGCACGGTGACCGCGTGCTCCGTGCCGTCGGCGGAACGGGCGACGGACGGATAGGTGACGTAGCCGGTGCCCTCGATCCGGTCGGCGGAGACCTTCATGTCACGCCCGGACACGGCGAAGGAGGCGGCGAGCGCGCCCTGCCCGACCGCCGCGGCGAGGACGCCGCCGAGCGCCAGCGACGGGACGAGCACCGCGGCGAAGCGGCGCGGGCGGATGGACGGCCGGGGCTGTGGCCGCCTCCGCCGGCCGCGGCTTCGCAACAGCGCGCACCTCCCCGATCATCCGCACTCCGATACCTTGAGTGATCATATAGTCGCGGAAAGACAGGACGGGGTGATCGTGATGGCGGGGAAGCTGTGGCGGGCCGACTGGCCGGTGCCGGGGGCGGTCCCCGACCTCGCCGTGCACGACGCACCGCATCGCGGTTGCGGCACCGAGCGGTGGTGGTTCACCGCCCGGCTGCACCACGGGGCCGCCGAGCACGGACTCGTCATCGCCTTCCTGCGGCAGGGCGGCACCCGGCCCGACGGGACCCCGCTGGACGCGCACGCGGTGTACTGGCAGCTCGGCGACCGCGCCCGCCCGTCCATGACCGGCGAGTCGGGCGCGTCGTGGCTGGACCGGGAGAGCCTCGAACTGTCCCGGTTGCTCGCCGCGACCGACCCGGCCACCGACCCGCGCGTCCGCCGGGCGTTCCTGGCGTCCTCCGCCGAAGAGCCGCCGCTTCCCGACCGGCTTCTGCCCAGGCCCGCGCGGATCGGGCTGGGCGGCCTCGACCTGGACTTCGGCGGGGTGGCCCGGCTGCGCAAGGACCCCGACGGCGCCTACCGGATCGAGGCCGACGGGACGGGCTGCGCGTTCTCCCTGCGGCTGGCCCCGCGGAAGGGCGCCGTGACCCAGACCGTCGGCACGGACGACGACGTCCCGGGCTGGCTGTACACCTACTTCGTCCCCCGGCTGACGGTCGAGGGCGGCCTCCGGCGCGGCGGGCGCACCGCCGAGGTGACCGGCGAGGCCTGGTACGAGCACTCCTTCGGCGACGCCTGGCATGTCCCCGACGGCCAGGACGGCGCCGACTGGTCGTGCGCCCGGACCGCCCTCCGTCTGGACAACGGCTGGGAGCTCTCCGTCTTCACCGCGGGCCGCACCGACGTCGTCACCGGCGCGACCGAGCCGCGGGACTGCCGCGCCGTCCTGTGCTCCCCCGACGGGGAGCGCCACGAGGCCAAGGCCTCCCTCATGGGCGCGGAGCCGTGGACCTCCCTGGCCACTTTCAACACTTATGACACGGTCTGGGAGCTTGACGTCCCCGGGCACGAGGCCGCCCTGCGCGTCCGGGCGTGGTTCCCGCAGGAGGTGCGCTCGCTGGTCTTTCGGACCGGCGCCCTCGCCGCCCATGTCGAAGCCCAGGGCACGATGGCGGGGCGGCCGGTGACGGGGCGGGGGCTCGCCGAGATCGTCCCGGCCAACCGGATCGGGGACATCGAGCGCTATGTCGCCCGGACCCGCGAGGTCACCGGGCAGGAGATCCGCCGCCTGCTCCCCGACCGGCCCGACCCGTCGGCGCTGGCCGCGCTCGCGGGCCTCTCGGACCGGCCGGAGGCACTCGATCCGGACCTCGCCGCCGACCTCCACGCCGCCCTCGTCCGCCCCCTCCGGCACGCCGCCGACGGCCTCGGCAAGAGCCTGCGCGCCTACATCGCGACCGCCGCGATCGAGTTGTTCGGCGTGGACAGCGAGCCCTACCGGCCACTGCTCGGCGCGATCGAGGTGCTGCACACCGGCAACCTCATCGTCGACGACGTCGAGGACCGCTCCCCCACCCGCCGCGGCGTGCCGTCCGTGCACAGCGTGTACGGCGACGCGGCGGCGATCAACGCGGGGACGGCCGCCTACTTCGTCCTGGACCAGGTGCTTCGCGACGTCCTGCCCGACGACGACCTGCTGCGCCGCCACGTCTACGAGACGTATCTGCGGGTCATGCGGGCCGGGCACGCGGGCCAGGCCCTGGACATCGCGGGGCACCGGGCCGCGATGGACGCGGCGGTCGAGACCGGCGACGCCGAGGCGCTGCTGCGCCGGATCCGGACCGTCCACCTGCTCAAGACCGCGACGCCGGTCCGGGGCCTCGCCGAGATCGGCGCGCTGATCGCCGGGGCGACGGGCGACACGTACCGCGCGCTCGGCGCCTACTTCGAGGCGGTCGGGCTCGCCTACCAGATCAGCGACGACGTCATGGACCTGCGCGGCCTCACCGCCCCGGACCCCGCCGGCGGCCGCGTCGCCACCAAGCACGCCGCCGAGGACCTTCACGCGGGCAAGGTCACGATGCCGCTCGCGCACGCGGTCGCGCTGGTCCCCCGGGGGCTGGTCCGCGAGATCTGGCACACCGTCCGCGACGGCCGGGCCGACACCCAGGCCGTCCGGGAGATCGCCGCGGTCCTGGAAGGGCACGGCGCCGTCCAGGCCTGCACGGACGAGGCGCGCGGGCTGGTGGACCGGGCCTGGCAGCCCCTCCAGGGCCTCCTTCCGCACACGCACCATGCCGTCCTCGTCCGCGCGCTGGGCTCCTACGCCGCCGAGCGCGAGCGGGAGTGAGGCGTCAGGGCGTGTAGCCGAGGAGCTTCGCGGCGAGGTCGGTGAGCACCTCGGTGGCGCCGCCGCCGATGGGCAGGAGCCGGGCGTCGCGGTAGTGCCGCTCGACCTCGGTGCCGTGCATGTAGCCGGTGCCGCCGTGCAGCTGGACCGCCTCGTGGCAGACGTGCGTGGCGCACTCGACGGCGGTCTGCTTGGCGAGGCAGGCCGCGGCGATCACATCGGCGTCCAGGCCGCCCGAGACATGGCGTTCGGCGACGGAAAGGGCGTAGGTGCGGGCGACCTCGACCTGCCGGTGCATCTCCACGAGCTTGTGCCGGACGACCTGGCGGCTGACGAGCGGGGCCCCGAACGTCGCGCGGTCCCGGCAGTAGGCCGCGGTGAGGGCGAGCGACCGGGCGGCGATGCCGTAGGCGTGGACGGCCAGGCCGAGCCGCTCCACCACGAACTGCTCGGCGATGTAGGCGAAGCCCGCGTTCTCCTCGCCGACGAGATGGGACACCGGCACCCGCACGTCCACGAAGGACAGTTCCGCGGTGTCGGAGCAGCGCCAGCCCATCTTGGCCAGCGCCCGGTCGACGGTCAGGCCCGGCGTGTCCTTGTCGACGATGAGCAGGCTGACGCCGCCCGAGCCCGGCCCACCCGTCCGGACCGCGGTGGTGATGAAGTCGGCGCGGACGCCGCTGGTGATGAAGGTCTTGGCCCCGTTGACGACATAGTGGTCTCCGTCGCGGACCGCGGTCGTGCGCAGCGCGCCGACGTCGGAGCCGCCGCCGGGCTCGGTGATGCCGAGCGCGCCGATCAGTTCGCCCGCGAGGGTCGGCCGGACGTACCGGTCGATGAGGTCGGCGCTGCCGCGCGCGGCGATGTGGGGCAGCGCGATCCCATGGGTGAACAGGCCCGCCGCGAGGCCGCTCGACATGCCCGCCTCGAACATCGCCTCCTGCGCGGCCATGCCGTCCAGCAGCGTGCCACCGTCGCCGCCCTTGTCCTCGGCGAACCCGAGACCCATGAGGCCGTGCTTCGCGGCCTCCCGGTGCAGCGCGCGCGGGATCTCGCCCGCGTCCTCCCAGGCGTCGAGGTGGGGCGCGATCTCGCGCTCGGTGAAGCGGCGCGCGGTGTCGCGCAGCAGTTCCTGCTCGGGGGTCCAGGCTCGCAAGGGGGCTCCTCGGGGGTCAGGGGGTGGCGGTGCGCAGTGCCTGATCGAGCGTGCGCGCCCAGCGGTCGAGGATCCGGGCCCGGCGCGCGGAGTCGTCGGTGAGGGTGTTGGCGAGGCCGAGGCCGCGCACGAGGTCCAGGGTCGCCTGGACGAGTTCGCGCACGCCCGGCACCGACTCGTCGACGCCGAGGGCCTCGACCGTCCGGCGGTGGGCGGCCTGCCCGATCCGCTGCTCCAGCCGGACGACCGCCTCGTGCAGCGCGGCGTCGCTGCGCGCGGCCACCCACAGCTCGAGGGCCGCGGTGTAGAGGTCGCCGGAGAAGTGCTCGCCGAGCAGGTGCACGACCCTGTGGACCTTGTCCGGGCCGTCGGGCAGCGCGGCGAAGGCGGCGCGGTGCGCCTCCGCGCGCGACTCCCACAGATGCTCGACGGCGGCGAGCACCAGGTGGTTCTTGGTCGGAAAGTGGTGGAGCTGCGCGCCGCGGCTGACCCCGGCCCGTTCGGACACCAGCACCGTGGACGTCCCGCTCCAGCCGTACTCGACGAGGCACCTGACCGTCGCGTCGAGCAGCCGCCGGCGCATGGCCTGCGACCGCTCACCCTGCGGGACCCGGCCCGCCGCGGAAGACGACACGCGCGGCATCATGCCCACGGCCGAAACAAACCGTCAAGCCTGACTTTTTTCGCTCGGCACGACTAGCATCGCAAGCCCGGCGCACCGCCCCGGCGCCGTGCTCAGAGAGGAATCCCATGACCCGACGGCCGGTGCGCATCGCCAATTTCTCCGGATACCTCGGCGACCGCCATGGCGCGCTGGACGAGGTCATGGCCGGGGATGCGGTGGACGTCCTCGTCGGGGACTACCTCGCCGAGGTCACGCTCGCCTCGCTTTCGGCGCGGCACCGGGCGGATCCGGCCAAGGGATACGTCGGGTACTTCCTCGGGCAGATCCGGCCACATCTCGCGGCCATCGCCGAGCGTGGGACCAAGGTCGTGACGAACGCGGGGGCGTTCCATCCGGCAGGGCTCGCGGAAGCCCTGCGTGCGGTGATCTCCACGGAGGGCCTGCCGCTGCGGGTCGCGCACATCGAAGGCGACAACCTGCTCCCCCATCTGGCGGAGCTGCGGGAGGCCGGGCACGACCTCGCGCACCTGGACACCGGCGCGCCGCTGGCCTCCTGGGGGGCCGAGCCGATCAGCGCCAACGCCTACCTCGGCGGCCGAGGCATCGCCGCGGCGCTGGAGGCGGGCGCGGACATCGTGATCTGCGGGCGGGTCACCGACGCGTCGCTGACCTCGGGGCCCGCGGCCTGGTGGCACGGCTGGGCCGAGGACGCCTGGGACGCGCTGGCCGGGGCGGTCCTCGCCGGGCACATCATCGAGTGCGGGCCGCACGCCACGGGCGGCAACTTCACCGGGTTCGCCGTGATTCCGGGTGGATCCGCGAACGTCCCGGGCGCGCTCCGGCCCGGCTACCCCCTCGCCGAGGTCGCCGCAGACGGGTCCAGCGTCATCACCAAGCACGCGGACCACCCCGGCGCGGTCACCGTCGACACCGTCACGGCCCAGCTCGTCTACGAGATCCAGGGGCCGGACTACCTCAATCCCGACGTGACCGTCCATCTCGCGGACGTCCGCCTGCGCCAGGCCGGGCCCGACCGCGTCGAGGTGTCCGGCACGACCGGGTCCGCGCCGCCGCCCACCACGAAGGTCGCGCTGTTCGCGCCGATCGGCCACCAGATCGTCATGACGGCCTACCTCACCGGCCTGCGCATCGCGGAGAAGCACGCGCTGCTCGCCGCCCAGATCCGCGACCTGGCCGCGCCGGGCGTCGAGGACCTCGACGTCACGCTGCTCGGCACCGCCGCCGCGGACCCGCGCAGCCAGTGGGAGGCGACGGTCCCGGTGCGGATCATGGCCACCGCGAAGGAGCGGGCACCCCTGGAGTACGCGAACTTCGCCGCCCGCGTCAACGCGCTGTTCCTCGGCAGCGTCCCCGGGTTCTTCATCGACACCGCCGCCGCGCCCGCGCTCGCACCGCAGCCGCGGATCGAGTACTGGCCGGGCCTGCTTCCCCTGGAGGCGGTCGAGCACAGGGCGGTCCTGGACGACGGGCGCCGCATCGGCATCGCACCGCCCAAGATCACCCAGGGGTTCGCCGGGCAGCCCGTCCAGCCGGAGCCCGCGCCATACCCCTCGGGCCGGACCGAGCGGGCGCCGCTCGGCCGGATCGCCTTCGCGCGGAGCGGCGACAAGGGCGGCAACAGCAACGTCGGCGTGTGGACCGCGGACCCCGAGGCGTGGCCCTGGCTGCGCGCCGCGCTCGGGACCGACGCGATCCGCGGCCTCCTTCCCGAGACCGCGGACCTGGAGATCGTCCGGCACGAGTTCCCGCACCTGCGCGCGGTCCACTTCGTGCTGCGCGGGCTCCTCGGCGTCGGCGGGTCCAGCAACCTGCGGGTCGACCAGGTCGGCAAGGCCGTGGGCGAGTACCTCCTCGCCCGCGTCGTGGACATACCCGTCGAGCTGCTGGACCGGCGGCCGGCTACCGCAGGATGATCGGGAGCGACTCCCAGCCGCGGACCGTGGACGTCGAGGCGAGGTTGGCCTTGTCCCAGTCCACCTCCCACTCCCGGAAGCGCTTGAGGATCTCCTCCATCGCCACCCTGCCTTCCAGCCTGGCGAGGGCGGCCCCGAGGCAGTAGTGGATGCCGTACCCGAACGTCATCTGGTGCCGGATCTTGCGGCGGACGTCGAAGCGGTCCGGGTCGGGGTAGCGGCGTTCGTCCCGGTTCGCCGCGGCCACGATGAACAGCAGGGCGCTGCCCGCCGGGACCGTCTGGCCGTGGAACTCCTGGTCCGTCATGACGGCGCGGGCGATCGCGTGGCCCGCGGGCTCGTACCGCAGCACCTCCTCGACCGCGTTCGGGATCAGGGACGGGTCGGCGACGAGGTCGCGGCGCTGGTCGGGGTTCTGGGCCAGCAGGGAGCCGATCCAGCCGATGAGCCGCCCCGTCGTCTCGTTCCCGGCGCCCGCGACGACGGTCATGTAGGTGACCACCTCGTCGCGGGACAGGGTGCGCCGGACCCCGTGCTCGTCCTCGAACTCGGCGGTGAGCAGCTCCGTCACCAGGTCGTCCGAGGGGTTCTTGATCCGCCAGTCGATGTAGGCGCTGAGCTGCTCGGTGTCCATCACCGCGCCCGCGCTGAAGTCCATCTGACCGCCGTCCTCGGTGGTGATGAACTTGTCCGCCGAGTCGCGGATGGACTCCTGCGCCTCGTCGGGGATGCCGAGGAGCGCGCTGATGACGCGCATAGGCAGCTCGGTGCCTACGGCGGCGACCAGGTCGAAGCCCTTCTCCCCGACCAGCGGGTCGAGGGTGCGCCGGCAGTAGTCGCGGACCATCGGCTCCAGCGCGCCGATCCGCCGCGGCGTGAACATCCTGGTGAGCAGCCGGCGGTGGATGCCGTGCGCGTCGGGGTCCTCGAAGATGAGGGTGCCCGGCGGGATCTCGATGCCCGACTTGATGAGCTCGAGGATGTTGCCGCGCGCCGAAGAGAACGTCTGCCAGTCCGGCAGGCCCCGGTCGAGGTCCTCGTACCGGCTGACCGCGTAGAAGTCATGGGCGTCGTTGTAGTAGAGCGGCGCCTCTTCGCGCAGCCGCCGGTACACCGGATAGGGGTCCTTCCCGATGACCGGGTCGTAGGGGTCCCAGCGGATCGGTTCCTCAGTGCCCACCGTCATTCCCTCCATGGCTCGCGAGCGCACGGCGCACTCCATGCTGGGCGGTCGCTCAGCATTGCCCGCCCATGCTGTCTACCACCGGTTTTCCAAGGCGGTCAAGGGCCCCTGCGGTATCATCGACATGTGTCACTGACGTTCGTCATTGACGTTCATCGACGGATCGGGGCGGAAGGGAAGGCGATGTCCGTACTTCGGGAGGGGCCGTCCCGGCGGGACGCGCAGCGCGTCGAGACACGTCAGCGGGTGTTCGAGGCGGCGCTCGCCGAGTTCCGGCGAGCGGGTGCCGCGAGCGCGGACATCGGCGCCATCGCGACCGCGGCGGGGGTCGCGCGGGGCACTTTCTACTTCCATTTCCCCACCAAGGAGCACGTCCTCGCGGAGGTCGTGCGGCGCGAGGAACGCCGGGTCGCCGACGGCCTCACCCGGTTCCTCACCGCCCCGCACGGCCTCGGCGACGTGCTCGGCGAAGTGGTCCGGCTCGTCCTGGCGACCGAGCGCAGGGTCGGGAAGACCCTCTTCAAGGACGTCCTCGCGCTCTACTTCTCCCCCTCGCGCCCCGACATCGACGAGTGGGACGGCCACCCGGTGATGGTCATGATCATCGAGGAGATCGCGCAGGCCAGGGCACGCGGCGAGGTCCGGGAGGAGGCCGATCCCGCGCACAGCGGCTACTTCTTCTTCCTCGGCCTGTACGCGCTGCTCGCCACGATCCGCGAGGCCAAGGCCGTCCGGGCCGGGCTCCTCGCGGAGTTCATCACGGCGACGCTGCGCGGTCTGGAGCCGCGGTGACCGGACGACACGCGGTCGCCGAACGGCCTACATCGGTCAACGCTTGGCTAATTCCGGACTTATCGATCTTCGACGTGGTTGGATCCGGAAGCTCCCAAGGAGGCAGTCCCCCCATGACCGCACAGTTCCTCGTCACCGCATCCGGCCTCGGCATGGCCGTCAAAGAGGCGCTCCGCGCCGGACTCGACCGGACCCTGCCCGGCGGCTCGGTGCCGCTGCGCGCCGACGGGATCGACGAGCGATGGCTCAGCGACGCACTCGGCCTCGCCCCCGGCACGGTCACCTCCGTGCGCATCGCCGACGCGCACTCCGGGACCGCCGCGCGCGTCCGCCTCGCGGTCGAGGCCGACGGGCTGCCGGACCACCTGTTCCTCAAGCTGCCGCCGCGCAACTACCTCCAGCACGTCCTGATGAACCTGTTCGACCTCGGCCTCCGCGAGATCCACGCCTACCGCGCGCTAGGCGAGACCCCGCCCGTCCGGGTGCCGCGCTGCCACGCCGCCAAGGCCGACGAGGGCAGGCGCCGCTCGGTCCTGGTGCTGGAGGACCTGTCGGAGACCGCCACGTTCCGGACCGTCGTCGACTCGGTGAGCCGGGAGGAGGCCGAGTCCGTCGTCGACGCCCTGGCTGGCCTGCACGCCGCCTTCTGGGGCACCGACCGCTTCAAGACCGACCTCGCGCCCCTCGCCCGGCGCTCCCCCGGCGCGCTGCGCCTCGGCGACCTGATCCGCCGCCGCTTCCTGGAGCAGATCAACGGGCACGCCGCCGATCTCATCCCCGAAGAGATGAAGCTCCAGTGCCGCGTCTTCTACCAGCGCAGTGCCGAGATCGACGCTTTCTGGGAAGCGCGGCCCCAGACCCTGATCCACGGCGACACCCACCTCGGCAACCTGTTCTTCGAGGGATCCGCGCCCGGCTTCCTCGACTGGCAGGTCGCCATGGCCGGACCCGGCATCCGCGACATCGCGTACTTCGCGACCACGTCCGTCGAGCCCGACCTGCTCCGCAAGATCGAGCGGCCGCTCGTCGAGCGTTACGCGGCGCGGCTGCGGGACCTGGGCGTCGCCGCGGACACCGACGAGCAGTGGACGCTCTACCGGGCGGCGGTCACCGAGGCGTACCTCGCCGCCGTCTGCACCGCCGAGGCCGGGGAGCGGATGCAGCCGCGCGACGTCTCCCGGACCGGCGTCGCCCGCGCCGTCGCCGGGGTCGCCGCGCACGACTCCTTCAAGGTGCTGACCGCGCTGATAGACGGCGAAGCGCCCTGAACGCGTGACGGCCCCGCACGGGGTGGTCCGTGCGGCGCCGTCACGGGGCGCCTCAGTTGAGCGCTTTGTTGAGCGCGTCGATCGCCAGGTGGCGGGCGACGTTCGCGGCGCGGGTGTCGCGCAGGCTGTCCAGCAGCAGGAAGTCGTGGACCATGCCCGCGACCCGGACCGCGGTGACGTCCACGCCCGCCTCGCGGAGCCGGTTGGCGTACTGCTCGCCCTCGTCGCGCAGGACGTCGGCCTCGTCGGTGATCACCAGGGTCGGCGGCAGGCCCTTCAGCTCCTCCAGGCTCGCCTGGAGCGGCGAGGCGTAGACCTCCTTGCGCTGGGAGTCCTCGGCCGTGTACGCGTCCCAGAACCAGATCATGCCGTCTCGGGTGAGGTAGTAGCCGTCGGCGAACTGGACGTAGGACGGGGTGCTGAAGTCGGCGTTCGTGACCGGGTAGAGCAGCACCTGGGCCTTGAGCGCGGGGCCGCCGCGGTCCTTGGCCATCAGCGCGAACACCGCGGACATGCAGCCGCCGACCGACTCGCCCGCCACCGCCATGCGGGAGGTGTCCGCGCCGTACTGGGCGCCGTTCTCGGCGATCCACTTGCCGACGGCGTAGTTCTGCTCGACCTGGGTCGGGTACTTCGCCTCGGGCGCGCGGTCGTAGACGGGGAAGACGCCTACCGCGTTGGCGCCGACGACGAGTTCGCGAAAGAGGCGGTCGTGCGTCTTGTCGTCGCCGAAGACCCATCCGGCGCCGTGGATGTACAGCACGACGGGCAGGTTCCCCGAGACGCCCTTGGGCCGGATGATCCGGGTGCGCACCTTGCCCCACTCCCCGGCGTCGACCTCGACCCACTGCTCGTCGACGTCGGGGCGCGCCACGCCCTCACCGCTCTGGAGGCCCGCCAGGATGTCCCGGCCCTTCTCCGGCGGCACCTCGTAGATGCGCGGGTGCGGGGCCGTCGCCTCGGCGAGCGCCTGCGCCGCGGGCTCGAGGAACGGGGTCAGCGGAGGAGGCTGCTGCGTCATGGGTGGTCTCCTTTGCGAGGTGCGGCGCCCGCCCCTACGCGCGCGCCTGGGCCCGGCGGCCCGGTTCCGGGAACCGCGCGGGCGGTCACGCAGTGTGGCCTGCTCCCGGCCGCCCCCGGCCAAACGCGCCCCGGGGCCGCCTTGGCGAACCCCCGCACATCCGTTGGCGATACCCCACTTCCCCACGGATCTGACGAGTCCGGAATTTTCCCCGAACCGGCCCATATCGCGTGCGGTCTCCCCTGTCCCGTCAGCGCCCTGGCCCGGTGGGCGGCACGCGATACGCGGCCCGGGCCGACGGGGTGCACAGGAGGACGAGCGCCAGGAGACCCGGGAGCAGCGGCGGAAGCAGCCAGATCAGAAAGAACGCCGGATCCAGGAAGATGTCGCCGTCCGCACCGCCGCCGTCGGCGAAGAACACCCGGTGGTACACCACGCACTGGGCGACCAGCAGCCCGCCGAGCAGCACCAGCGCGACCACCCGAACCCCGCGCGGGCCCTTCTTGAGCAGGCCCGAAACGCCGGCCAGCAGAAAGGCGGGCACGAGCGGCGCGAACCCCACCTCAACGTCCCCCTGGAACAGACCACCGAGGAACATCCCGGCAACGGCGAGCACCACAGCGTGCAGCCCCATGAGAAACCTCGCGATGACCACACTCCACGGCAGCTCCCGCCGCCCTCCCGCTCCCGAGTTCCCGTTCATCCACCCCTCCACAGGCACAACGCCCACAAGACAGGACGGGGGACCTGGATTCCCCCTATCCGACTCCCCCCGCCTCCCCCAGGTTCACCACGATCCGCGCACCGCACCGCACCGCATGACGTACGTCGAAGCCGCGACGGGCTGCGCGACGAGCGCCACCCCACGAGGGCGACCCGACCGGCGTGGGAGGCCGGCACGCCGTCAGCCCGGTCCGCGCTGCCGAGAGCCACCGCTACCTGGCTCCGGCAGCCTGGCCCCGTTGGCAACGGAGCCACTCCGTGGGCGGGCGACCCGCCTCCTCGCGCCATGCCGGCGCCCCGCGCCGTCTGCTCCGCGAACCCCCGTGCCAGCGGCGCCTCACGCCGTAGGCGGGCGACCTACGCGCGCGCCGCGCCGACCAGCGGAGTGACCGTGCTCGCCCCCTGCCGACCATCTGCCCGGACCGGGGCACGCCCCGTTCCGCCGGATCTGCCCACAGCGGAGAGGTGACCGACGTACATCGGGAAGGGGCGGGTGGCGTGTTCGGTTCTGTTCGGCCGCGTGGGTGCGGGCGTCGGGGCGGTCGGGGCGGGGACGGCGGCGAGGCCCCGGGGCGGCGCGCGACGCTGTGGACGGCGCGGGGCGCGGGAGATCGACGCGGCCGCGACCTCGGCCCGGAAGGGGCGGCCGTTGGGGGGCGGTGGGCCTTCGGGGTCAGGGTGGGGTGAGGGTGAAGGGGGTCGGGGGGTGGGTGGTG
The DNA here is from genome assembly GCF_003751225.1 of Actinocorallia herbida. Lineage (NCBI taxonomy): Bacteria > Bacillati > Actinomycetota > Actinomycetes > Streptosporangiales > Thermomonosporaceae > Actinocorallia > Actinocorallia herbida. The sequence continues at coordinate 3,019,098 of NZ_RJKE01000001.1, read as the reverse complement.
CCGTTGATCTGGAGGACGAGGGTGTGGGGGCCCGGGTGGAGGGGCCGGGTGCTGAGGGGCTTGAGCGGGTGGCGGCGGGTCAGGGTGGTGCGTTCGCCGGGGGACAGGGAAAGGGTGGTGAGTTTGAAGACCTTTGGGGCGGTTCGTCCCGTGGCCTTGCGGTAGTGGACGATGTAGTCGATCACCAGGCGGGTCGTGGAATCCCCGGTGTTGGCGACCTCGAACGCGAAATCGAGGGAGCCGCCCACGGCGACGTCGGACGAGGCGAGACGCGGGCCGCTGAGCGCGACCGGCGCGTCCGGGGCGAAGCCCAGCAGGACCAGGGCGCCGGGGTCCCCCCGCTTCACCGCGGTGCGCAGCGCGTGCCGCACCGACTGAGCCGTGCTCGGCCCCGGGTCGGCCGCCCAGCCGGCGGTGATCTCGACGGCCAGCGCCGCCTCGGCATGGCTGATGTCGTTGACGTGGTTGGCGACGGACCTGCGCACGTACTCCGACTCGTCCCGGTGCAGGGCGTCGAGGATCGGCCGGGTCGCCCGCGGCCGCCGCAGGATGTCCGGGACCCGGACGGCCCAGGGCAGCCGTGGCCTGGTGCCCTCCGACGCCAGCCTGCGCACGTGCTCGTCCGGATGCGCCGTCCACTCCGTGATGACGCCGAGCGCACGGTCGAGGTCGGCGATCAGCATCCGCCGGATCGCGAACTCGGCCGTCAGCCGTGGGGTGAGCGCGGCGAGCAGAGCGAGCCCCTCGTCGAAGGCCTCCGGCGTGCCCTCCTCCAGGGCCCGCGACGCCACGGCCTCGGTGACGGGCCAGGTCATCCACCCGGCGAACGCCGGATCCGCCAGCGCGGCCCGCACGCTCTCGCGCATGCCGACGTGCCCGGAGGGCAGCTCCGCGAGCAGCACCGCGCTGAGGGCATCACTCCGCTCACGCAGTGCCATCCCGTCCAGCCCTGGTGCGACCGCCCGCACCGCTTCCGCCGCGCGGCGCCGCCCTATCCCGTCGAGCACCGCCGCGAGACCCACGACGGCCTCCCGCCCCAGCAGCTCCTCCGCGAAAGGCATGCCCCCTCCTCCCCGCGACGATCCCCGACCGCCCCGCACCCGTCCGAACCGACTGCCGCTCACGCTAGCGCCCACCACCGACATTTCCGGGAACCCGTCGTCCCCTCGGCCGAAAGCCCGCCCGACCTGCGCCCCAACGCGTCCGCGGCCAGGTCGGAACCACCGACCCCGGACCGAACAGCGACCACCGCGCGACCCCGAGCCGTCCGTCTGAGACTCCGCGCCCGGACCATCGGCCCACGGCCGGAACGGCGGGCTCCGCGCGACGCTGCAGCGTCGTCGTCGGCGGACGCCGTGGCGGCAGTTCCACGGCGGACGATCAGGCTCCGCGGACGTCGTGGTCCGGCGGCTCAGGCGAGTTGGGCGTCGTGGGCGATCAGGGCGATCTGGGTGCGATTGTCGAGGTCGAGCTTGGTGAGAATGCTGGAGACGTGCGCCTTCACCGTGGTGACGCTCATCGCGAGGTCGGCGGCGATGTCGGCGTTGGCGGCGCCGCGGGCGATCTCGACGGCGACGTCGCGTTCGCGGGGCGTGAGGACGGCGAGGGCGGCGCGGGCGCGGTCGTGGGCACCTGTCTGGACGACGGCGCGCTCCATGAGACGCCGGGTGACGGCCGGGGAAAGGATCGGGTCGCCCGCCGCGACGCGGGTGACCGCCTCGACGATCCTCGGCGGCGGGGTGTCCTTGAGCAGGAAGCCGCTCGCCCCGGCGCGCAGCGCGCGCAGGATGTTCTCGTCGGTGTCGAAGGTGGTCAGGACGATCACCTCGGGCGGGCGGCGTCTGGCGCGCAGCCTGCGGGTGGCGGTGATGCCGTCGACGCGCGGCATCCGCAGGTCCATGAGGACGACGTCGGGGGCATGCGCGTCCGTCGCCGTGACGGCCTCGGCACCGTCCCCTGCCTCACCGACGACGGCGAGGCCCGCGGCTCCGTCGAGCATCATGGCCAGGCCCGCGCGGACGAGGGCGTCGTCGTCGACCAGAAGGACGCGGATCATGCGGGCCATGGTAGCCGGGCGTTCACGACGAACTCCCCGTCTCCGGCGCGATGGTCGAGCCTCCCCCCGGCCAGGCGCACCCGCTCGGTGAGTCCGACGAGGCCGGTGCCGCTCCCCGGGAAGGCGGGTTCCTGGACGGGATCGGCGAGCGGGTTCCGCACATCGATGCGCAGGCGTTCACCCGGCTCGCCGTGCACGTGCACCTCGACGGGTTGTCCGGGCGCGTGCTTGCGGGCGTTCGTCAGCGCCTCCTGGACGACCCGGTAGCCCGTCCGTCCCACACCGGAAGGCAACACGGCGCCCTCCGTCTCGTCCACGAGTCGCACCCTCTGCCCGGAGTGGCGGGCCTCGTCGGCCAGCCGTGCGAGGTCCGCCAGGGTGGGCGGGGGCACGAGGTCGTCGTGTTCGTCCTCCTCGCCCAGCAGGCCGATCACCTGCCGCAACTCCTCCAGGGCCGCGTGCACCCCCGCGCGGACGACCCCGGCGGCCTGGGAGACCTGCTGTGGGGAGACGTCCGTGCGGTATTCCAGGGCGCCGGCATAGGTGGCGACCAGCGTGAGCCGATGGGCGAGCACGTCGTGCATCTCGCGGGCCAGCGCGCGGCGCTCGGCCATGCGCGCCTCTGCGACCCGCCTTCCCTGTTCCGCTTCGGCCCGAAGGGCGCGTTCGTGCAGGGAGACGAGCAGCGCGTGCCGGGAACGGGCCAGCGCGCCCCAGCCGAGCAGCGCCGCGTAGGCCGCGCAGACGAGCAGCAGCCACCAGCCGAGCGCGATGCCCGGGTTGGGACGCAGGAGCCCCTGGCCGACGTGGGCCGCCACGCCCAGCGCCGCGACGCCCGCCGCCCGCCCGAACGGCCCGCGCCGCGCCGTCTGGAGCGCGCCGAAGGTCGCCGCGGGGGTCGCCGCCGGAGAGACCGCGGCCAGCAGCACCGCGGCGAGCGCTCCCGGAAACGGCCGCCACAGCTGGACGAGCGCCGCGACGAGGGCCGCGGCCCCGGCCAGGAGATCGAGTGTCAGGAACGTCCCGTCCGACTGCCCCCACACCGTGCCGGCGGTGAGCCCGCCGATCCCGACGACCACGGAGGCCACAGCCGCTGACGGGGGATGCCGCATCTCGCTCACCGCGCCAGGCTAACCACCGGAGAGACCGCACCGTCACCTACCAAAGTAGGGGGCGGCCCCTTCCCTGGACGGGGAGGTCACGACCGGAAGCCCGATGCGGAACCCTCGCCCGGCAGGCGAACCTTCGGCCATGAACACCACCTCGCGACGCCTCCTCATCACCGTCTTCGCCGCCCCCTTCGCCGCCCTCGCCCTCTGGGCCCTCGCCGTGCCCGGCGCAGGCGTGTCCCTGGACGTCGCAGCACACGGCGGCCCGCGCCCGGTAGGCCCCCTGGCGATCGCCTCCGCGAGCATCGCCGCAGGTCTCGCAGGCTGGGCCCTCCTGGCCCTCCTGGAGCGCTTCGTCCCCCGCCCCCGCCTCACCTGGACCCTCACCGCCCTCACCGTCCTCGCCCTCTCCCTCCTCAGCCCCCTCTCCCTGCCGAGCACCGGCACCAACACGACCCTGACCCTTCTCCACCTGGCCGTGGCCGCCGTCCTCATCCCGGCCCTCCCCCGCCGCTAGCCCAACCCCACAACGGAACCCACCGTGCGCGGCATCACCCTGCTCGACCAAGACTCGTCCGCCCCTAACCTCAGCCCCGCCGCCCAACGCGCGTTCGGCCTCTTCCCCTCTCTCGGCAACGAGTCCATCCTCAACGCCCTCGAATCCCTCACCTCCCACCTGGACCCCTCCCCCACACTGAGCCCTCACCGCATACACCTCTGCGCCCGAAGGCCGGCCGAACAAGACCAGACCGAGCGAACACCAGGTGATCCCGCCTTCCCCTCACCCCGCCCCGCACCCTGCCCCCACCGTGCCCCAGTTCTTACCCCGCAGCCTCCTTGCCCCGTACCCGGCCGCCCAGCGCCCAGCGCCCAGCGCCCAGCGCCCAGCGCCCCGACGGTGTACCAGGCGCGGGGCTCCCGGGCTTCGGGCTTCGGGCTTCGGGCTTCGGGCTTCGGGCTTCGGGCTTCGACGGGTCGGGGCAGGCCGTCGGGGGCGCATGGCCGCTTCGGGCTCGATGGGTCGTGATGTGCGCATGAGGCCGTGGCGCACGGGGTGGACCTGCAGCTGTCGGGGCACACCCATGGCGGTCAGCTGTGGCCGATGAACTTCGTGGCGGAGCTGGCGGTGGTCGGCTCTTGGGGCGTCTCGGGGTGTACGGGGGCTTGAGTTCGGTCAGCCGGCGAGAGCCGTGTAGATGAGCCTGGCCACCTCGTGCATGCCTCTGGCGTTGGGGTGCATGGCGATGGCCCCGGATGGGTCGCGCATGGGTTCGGTCCAGCGGGTGGTGCGCGAGCGGCAGGCGTCGTGGCCGGTGCTGGGTTCGAAGGGGTCGACGCTCAGGGCGCCGAAGGCCGCGGCGCGACGGGCCAGCATCGTGTTCAGGCTGCGTTCCTTGGCGGCCAGGTAGGGGATGTCCTCGGGCTCGACGGCGATCGACTTGCCGCAGTTCGCGGTGTCGGGCAGCAGCCGCAGGTAGCCGACGACGACGATCACCGCGTGCGGGGCCTTGGCGCGGATCCGCTCGAGTGCCTTGTCGATCTTCGGCGCGGTCGCGGCGATCTTCGCCTCGATCCTGTCCTTGCCGTTGGCGGTGAAGATCCGCTTACAGCCCCGGAGGAACGAGGCGAAGACGCAGGTCCTGAGGATGCCGCCGAAGCCGATGTCGTTGCCACCGACGGTGAGGGTCACGAGCTCGGTGTCGGCGGCGAGCGAGTCGAGCTGGGCCGCGACGCCCGCCTTCTGGCGGTGGAAAAGCGCGTCGGTGGTGGCGCCCTTGCAGGTGACGTCCGTCAGGGCCAGGCGGCCTTCGGCCAGCACCTGGGCGTAATTGCGGCTCGACCTTTCGCATTTCTCATTGAGTTCGCGTGGAATGCCCGGTCCTGCGGCGAAAGAATCCCCGAGCGCCACGTATTTCCGCAATCGGGCGGCTTGGGCGGGTGCGGCGAGGACGCCGCAGAACAGCGAGGCCACGGCCAGCACCACCAGGCCGATACGAACGAATCCGGAACCGCACATGATTCACCTCAACACAGGAGCGAAACCGAACCACCCGCCACACATTCACGACGGCAATCCCGACACTAGCAAAATACATTCTTCATCAAATCGGGACACATCCGCATTCGCCCCGAAAATAAATGCGCAAAAAATCTCCGACACCCCGTCCTCCTCGCTGGACACAAGGGCCCGGCGCCATCCGCGTCAGGTGTCGAGCCACTCCGGCCTCGTGGCCGCCGTCGGATCGAGCCGCGCCAGGACACGCTGCTGTGCCTCGTGCAGCTGCGCCAGCTGGGCGGGCGAGAGCGCGTCGATGAGGAGTTCCCGGACGTGCGCGACATGCGCGGGGGCGGCCTCCTCGATGAGGCGCACGCCTTCGTCGGTGATGACGGCGCGGGTGGCCCGACGGTCGTCGGGGTCGGGCTCGCGACGGACCAGACCACGGGCCTCCAGCCGCTTGACGACGTTCGACAGGCGCGAGAGGGAGGAGCTGGTGAGCTGGGCGAGGCGGCTCATCCGAAGGGTGCGGTCGGGGAGCTCGGAGAGCATCGAGAGCACGTGGTACTCGAAGAAGCTCAGCCCCGCGTCTTGTGCCAGCTGAGCGTCGAGGGAGGCGGGCAGGGTCGTGATGACGCGGACCATGTCGAGCCACGCCAGGCGCTGGTCCGGGGTGAGCCACCGGACGCCGTCTCCCCCCGCCTCGGGGCGCACGTGTTCCGTCACGCGCCAAGCTTAGTTGACGCTTGAAGTAATTCGGGCTAGCTTTCTTCAAGATTGAAGCATTTTCAACGGACGACCCCGAAGGGTGGAGTGCGTGATCGCAGACGTGCGGCCGACCGTGCTCTGGCAGGGCGAAGACAAGACCGACAAGCCGCTCGTCGTGCTCCTGCACGGCCGGGGCTCGAACGAGCGGGACATCATCGGGCTCGCCGACCTGCTCCCCGACGACGCCGTCTACACGGCCGTACGGGCGCCCATCAGCGAAGGCGGCGGCTACGCGTGGTTCGCCAACCGCGGGATCGGCCGCCCCCTGGCCGCGTCCCTCGCCGAGGGCATCACATGGTTCCGCGCGTGGCTCGACGGCGTCGCGAAGTCCGGCCGCCCCGTCTTCCTCGTCGGCTTCAGCGGCGGCGCGACCTTCGCGGGCGGCCTTCTCCTCGACGCGCCCGAACGCTTCGCCGGCCTCGCCACCCTGTACGCCACGCTGCCTTTCGACGCCGGAATCCCGACCACCCCTGGACGCCTCACCGGAGTGCCCGTCCTGGTCGCGCAGGGCGACGCCGACACGGTCATCCCCGTCGACCTCCAGGCCCGCACCTGGAAGTACCTCCACGACGAGTCCGGCGCGCTCGTCACCGCGCTCCGCTCCCCCGGCGGCCACGCCCTCACCCGTGGTGACATCGCGGCCCTCTCCACCTGGATCACCGAGCACGGCGCCTGACCGCGCTTCCGCACGCCGCGCGTACCGACCGCCCCGTCCGGGGCTTCGCGCATCGGCGCCGTTCGCGCTCCGGCGCCGGGAGCATCGGCTGACCGCGCGCACGGGCGGGGCCGTCCGCGCCCCGGCACGGGACGCTGTCGGGCCGGTCAGGTCTTGAGTCCGGCGGGGCTGGTGACGATCTCGGGGCGGAGGGGGGCGAGGGTCTCCCCGATCGCGGCGATGGTCGCGTCGGGGACGCCCAGGCCGTCGAGGGTCGCGACGAGGTGGGCGACCACCCGGTCGAAGTGGGCGTCGAAGATGGCGAGGGGAGCATGGGCCGCGGCCATGGCGCGGCCCGCGTAGATGGCCGGGCCGCCTACGGCGGCGGCGATGAAGGCGCGCTGGTGGGCTTTGAGGCGGTTCAAATCGGTGTCGGCGAAGAAGCCGGCGAGCTCTGGATCGGTGGTCACCCTGACGTAGAAATCGTCGACTGCGGCCTTGACCGCCTCTGCGCCGCCGATCGAGTCGTAGATGCTCATGCGGTTCGGTCTCCCGTCGCCTCGGGGTGCGTCGCCACCCGACGGTAGGCGGGTCTCGTTTCGGGGAGAACGCGGCGATCGTCTCTCCGTGCAACGTTCTGCTCACCCGGCACTCGCCGCACGGTGAAGGCCGCGGGGAGGGATGCGGGCCGATCTCACCGCGGGACCGGGGACTACACTCGCGGGGATGGCATCGGGAGCGCTGGAATCGCTGATCGCCGACCTGGCGGAGATCAGCGGATATTTCCACCTCTACACCGCCGACGCCCCTCCCGGACCCTGGCGGCCGCTCGGCACTCTCCTCGACGACGGCCCGGCCTTCGCCGCACGGATCGCGATGGTCGCCGCGCATCTCGGCACCGACGAGCTCCGCATCGCGGCGTCCGTGGCCCATCTGGGAATCTCCGCCCGGATCTGGTCCCCCGTCGTGGGCGCGCTGGTGGCGCACCGGGTGCTGCTCGACTGGAGCGCCGACACCCTGGAGTGGAAGGACGCGCTCGGCGGCCCGCTTCCCTTGCGTCTTCCCTCCCCTACGGGACGGCCGGTGGAAGATCCCGTCAAGGCGGCCGGGGCTCTCTACGCCGCGGTGGAGCCCCTGCTCGACCGGCTCAACGGTCTCGTCCTCGGCGAGGTGAAGCTCGCGCCGCGGCTTCTCTGGGGCAATACCGCGTCCGCTCTGGGCGGCGCCGTGCGCGCGCTGGCATCGGCCCGGCCTCACCTCTCCGCCGACGCGCTCGCCTTGGGTGACGCGCTGCTCGGCTCGGGAAGACTGCGCGGTACCGGCACGTTCACCGAGTCCGCCCCGGGCGAGGCGTTCTTCACCCGGACCACCTGCTGCCTCTATTACCGGATCCCCGGCGGAGGCAAATGCGGTGACTGCGCACTGCTCGAATCCAAGCCCCGCGGACGCGCGCGCTGAAAAGGACCCGCGGCCGCCCGGAGGCCGTCGACGCCCCGGCCCTCACCCGCCCCTTCCCCGCCCCTTCCCGGCGAGCCGGGTTCAGCCCCTGGAGGGCGTTCTGTCGCGGAGTTAGCATCGGGGAGTGAAAATCCGGATCGGCTACGCGCCGGGGGCCCGCGGGCCCGAGAGGGACGACTTCACCACGCTCTGCCGGAGCCTCGAGGAGCTGGGCTTCGACTCCCTCTGGGTGACGGAGCGGGCCACCGGGCCGGGCGGCGATCCCGTCGCGCTGCTGGCGCACGCGAGCGCGGTGACCGAGCGGATCAAGCTGGGCACCGCGGTGATGACGCTGCCCGGACGGCAGCCCGCGCTGCTCGCCCAGCAGCTCGCGACGCTCGACCGGCTGTCGGGCGGGCGGCTGCTGCCCGCCTTCGGGCTGGGCCAGCGGCTCGACGCCGAGCACCAGGCGTTCGGGGTGGCGCGCGGCGAGCGGGTCGCGCTGTTCGAGGAGCTGCTGCCGCTGCTGCGCAGGTTCTGGAGCGAGGAGAGCGTCACGCATCGCGGCCCCCGGTTCTCCTTCGACGGTATCGAGGTCCGGCCGAAGCCCGTCAGGGGCGCGTTCGACGTGTGGATGGGCGGTACGGCCGACACCGAGCTGCGCCGCACGGGCCGGCTCGCGGACGGCTGGCTCGCCGCCTTCGTGACCCCCGCGGAAGCCGAACGGGGCCGGCTCCTCATCGAGCGCACGGCAGCCGAGCACGGCCGCGCGATCGACCCGGAGCACTTCGGCGTCACCGTCGGATACCGGCACGGCGCCGCCTTGCCCGTCCGCCGGCTGCCCCGCAAGGACCTGAGCGACGCCGACCTCGACGACCTGGTCCCGTCCCTCGACGCCTTGGAACGGACCCTCCGCCGCTACATCGACGCCGGGTTCTCGAAGTTCGTCCTGGCGCCCCTCCACTCCCCCGCCGACTGGCGCACCGAGCTCTCCGCCGTCCGCTCCGTCCTGTCCCTCCAGACCTGACCCGTCAGCACATGACTTGGCCTGGTCCGGCCGGACGATCCGGGAATGCCCCGGTGCGGTACCCGACGTCTCGGCGAGCCCTCCGCGTCGCTTGAGGCGCGGGGCCGGCGGAGCACAGAATGCCGCCGACGGACATGACGGACGGGGCCGGGAGGCACGGATGGACGAGGCGGGCGGGCGGCCCCGGCTGGCGTTGGGGCTCCCGGTGGGGACGACCCTGTACAAGGCGGACCAGCAACACAGGATCGTGGAGATCGCGCGGGCCGCCGACGCGGCGGGGATCGACACGCTGGTGCACAGCGACCACGTCGTGATGGGCGGCCGGACCGACCGCTACCCCTTCGGCACGTTCGCGTTCCCCGACGGATCGCCCTGGCTGGAGCCGCTGACGACGCTCGCGGTCATCGCGGGGGCGACGTCCCGGGTCCGCCTGTCGACCGGCATCCTCATCGCCGGGCTGCGCCGCGCGCCGCTGCTCGCCAAGACCGCGGCGACTCTGGACGCGCTGTCGGGCGGGCGCCTCGAACTCGGCGTGGGCACGGGATGGCAGCGCGAGGAGTACGAGGCGATGGGCCTGGAGTTCGGAGAGCGGGCCCAGATCCTCGACGACACGGTCACCGCCTGCAAGGCGCTGTGGGCGGAGGGCGGACCGGCGAGCGTCGACCTTCCGACGCTCTCTTTCGACGGCCTGTGGTGCGACCCGAAACCGGTCGCCCCGGGCGGCCCGGCGATCCTGTTCAGCGGCCCGCTGACCGCCCGGAACCTGCGCCGGATCACCGGCCTCGGCGACGGCTGGATCCCGATCATGGGCGAGCCCGTGGCCGGCGTGGCCGAAGGCGTCGCGCGGATCCGCCGCGCGTGGGCGGAGGCCGGCCGCGGCGGGGCGGTCCCCCGGGTCCGGCACACCCTGCCCGTCGCGCGCACCGACGGCTCTCCCGACCTCGACAGGACCCTCGACCACACCGCGGCGCTCTCCGACGCCGGCGTCACCGAAGCGACCGTCCCTCTCACCGCCTTCACCGCCGACCCGGACCGCGCCCCCGCCTGGGTCGACGCCCTCGGCGCCCGCTGGCACCGCCTCTGGACCTGACCCCGCGCGTCCCTCGCCGAAGGGCCACTGCGTGACGCGGCGAACCCTGACGTCACCGCCCTACGGCTCCGGACGGCACCACCTCCGGAGCCGACCCGCACCGCGCGGGTCGAGGCCGCCGTGTCCGTGCGGAAGGGAATGCGGGGTCAGGCCGTCGCGCGGCGCGCGCGGTAGTTCCAGCGGTGCAGGGCTCTCAGGACGGTGTCGGCGCCGGTGGGGTTGGCGCTGTGGACGAAGATCGTGCCGATGGCGAAGGGTTCGCCTTCGAAGGCGGCCTGCTCCAGGAGGGTGAGGACGGGGAGGATGGTGTCGGCGCCGCCCAGGTCGTGGTCGAGCCAGAGTTCGGTGATGTGGGTGTCGCGGTGTTCCTGGAGGAGGCGGAGGCCGTCCTGGCTGGTGCGGGCGACGTGGGTGCAGTGGGGCAGGGGGCGGAGGTCGTCGATGCCGAGGATGAGCGGGGCGGTCATCGGGGCGGGTCCGCGCCGGGGCGGGTGCAGGTGGCGGCGGCGAGGGAGGCGGCTTCGGCGAGGACCGGGGCCAGGTCGGCGCGGGAGAGGGAGCGGAGGGCGTCCCGGGTGAGGAGGCCGCGGGTGTGCAGGCCCGCGAGGAGGCCCGAGGTGAAGGCGTCCCCGGCGCCCACGGTGTCGACGACCTCGACGCGGACGGCGGGCTGCGGCACCGTGCCGTCGGCGAGGTAGGCGGTCGCGCCCTTCTCGCCGCGCGTCACCACGACGAGGGACGGGCCCATGGTCAGCCAGCCCGCGGCGACCTGCTCGACGGGCAGTTCCGGGTGCAGCCAGGCGAGGTCCTCCGCGCTCGCCTTGACGATGTCGGCGAGCGCCGCGCACTCGTCGACGCGGAGCCGCGCGGTGGCCGGGTCGCCCATCAGCGACGGCCGGCAGTTCGGGTCGTAGGAGATGACCGCCTTGCCGTGCCACTCGTGCAGCAGGTCGACGACCCGGCCGGCGCCGGGTTCCAGGTGCGCGGCGAGCGACCCGGTGTGAAGGCAGGTCGTCGTCTCCGGCAGTGGGACGTCAGGGATGCGCCAGTCCAGCCGGAACTCGTACTCGGTGCCGCCGAGCAGGTCGATGCGGGCCGTGGCCCTGCTCGTCGCGAGGTCGTCGTGCGGCTCGCCGATCAGGCCGACCCCGCTGCCTTCGAGGTGTGCGGCGAGGGCGTGGCCGTCGGCGTCGTTCCCGAACCTGGTCAGCAGCGCCACCGGCACGTTCCGTCTGCCCAGACCCACCGCGACGTTCAGCGGGCTGCCGCCCGGCCGCGCGACCGCGTCCTTGTCCCCCGCCACCAGCAGCACGTCGATGAGCGCCTCGCCCACCACACTGATCACGCTTCAGCTCTCCCCGCACTCGCGCCCCATGACGTTCGGCGCTTGAGCATACGGCCAGAAGGTGAACAACAGGCAGACGAACGGACCGATCCCGTCAGGCCAGGGCGGGAAGGAGCCTGTCGGAGACCGTCCGCAGGTAGCGCCAGGCGATCTCCGGGGGCAGGCCGCCGAGCAGCGGGTGCAGCGCGAGCATCGTGCCGCCGCGGACGAGCGCGACGGCCTCCTCGACGGTCAGGATGCGGTGGCTGCGGTTCTCCGCGCGCAGTTCCTCCGCGGTCCGCGCGAACGAAAGGCTGGCGGTCGTGGTCGCGCCCTCGTTCCAGGCGGCGTAGGCACGGACGTCGTGCATCAGGTACGGGCCGAGTTCTTCCCAGGCCTTGTCGACGTCCTCGGCGACGAACACGGTCGTCGGGGTGTCGACGGTCGGCACGAAGCATAGGCCCGGTTCGTGCCCGGCGGCGCGGGCCGCGTCCCGGTAGGCCTCGGCGAGTCCCGGTTCGCCGCCCTGCGCGAAGAACCCGATGCCGTGCCGTCCAGCGCGGCGGGCCGCGGCGAGGCTGCTGCCGCCCCAGGAGACCATGGGCCCGCCGGGCGTGACGGGCGCCGGCGTGACGCGCACGCGCCGCCCCGCGTGCTCGAAAGGCTCGCCGGTCTTGGCCTTGAGGAGGACGCCGAGCTTCTCCTCCGCGATCTTGCCCCGCCGCCGGAAGTCCACGCCGAACATGGCGTACTCCTGCTCGACGTAGCCGATCGCGGCGACGTACATGACACGGCCGCCGCTGATGACGTCGATGACGGCCATCTCCTCGGCGAGCCGGATCGGGTCGCGCAGCGGCAGGATCACCACCGCGACGGTGATCGGCAGCGTCTTCGTCCGTGCCGCCATCGCGCCGGCCAGGACGAGCGGCGACGGCAGGTACCCGTCCTCGGCCCCGTGGTGCTCGGACACCATGGCGGTCACGCATCCGTGCCGCTCCGCCCACTCGGCCATGTCCAGGGCGGCCGCGTACAGCTCCGCCGCGGGCGCGCCGGTCGCCGGCGCCCGCATGTCGAACCGCATCATGAACATCGCCGCGCTCCTGCCTGCCCACCGCCAGTAAAAAGAATAATGTATATGTAAAAGTCGCCAGAAAAAGGCCGCCCGCTCGAAAGAGCGGACGGCCCGGCGGAGACGGCATCCCGGCCCCCGTGCACCGGGCCGGGTCCAGCCGGCTCAGTCGTAGTGGACGATCCCGCGGAGGTTGCGGCCCGCGTGCAGGTCGGCGTACGCCTCGTTGATCTCCTCGAGCCGGTACCTGCGGGTGATGAGCTCGTCCAGCTTGAGGTGGCCCGACCGGTACAGATCAAGGAAGTAGGGGATGTCCCGGCTCGGGGACATCATCCCGAACAGGGCGCCCTGGATCCGCTTCTGGAACATGGCGGTCTCGAACAGGCTGACCGGGATGTTCGGTTCCTGGACGTTGCCGACCGCGGTGACCACGACCGTCCCGGCCTTGCGGATCGCGGCGAACGCCTCGGCGACGTCCTGACCCTTCACGACGCCGACGGTGACGATCGCGGAGTCCGCGCCCTGACCGCCGGTGATGGACCGCGCGAGGTCGGCGGCCGCGGCCATGTCCGCGACGGCGTCGGTCGCGCCGAACTCCAGCGCGGTCGTCCGCTTGAACTCCACGGGGTCGACCGCGATGATCCGGGTCGCGCCCGCGTGCTTCGCGCCCTGGACGGCGTTGACCCCGATCCCGCCGACGCCCATGACGATGACGGTGTGGCCCGGCCGGACCTCGGCGGCGTTGACCGCGGAACCCCAGCCGGTCGGGACGCCGCAGCCGACGAGCGCCGCGACCTCCAGCGGGATGTCCTTGTCGATCTTGATGGCGCCCCACTCGGGCAGCACGCTGTACTCCGAGAACGTCGAGACCAGGGACGCCTGCCCGACGTCGTGGCCCTTGGCGTGCAGCCGGAACGTGCCGTCGAGCTGGGTGCCGAGCATCATGAACGCGCCGTTGTCGCACAGGTTCTGCTGCCCGCTCGCGCACCACCGGCACCTGCCGCAGCCCGGAATGAAGGCCGCGACGACGTGGTCGCCCACCTCCAGGTCGCGGACTCCCGGCCCGACGGAGACGACGACGCCCGCGCCCTCGTGCCCGCCGCAGTAGGGCAGGTGGCCTGCCGGGACGTCGCCCTTGGCCACGTGGTCGTCGGAGTGGCACAGGCCCGCCGCGGCGAACTTGACGAGGACCTCGTGCGCCCGGGGCTCGTCGACGTCGACCTCGATGACGTCCCACTGGCCGGGGGACTCCCACAGGACCGCTGCTTTCGACTTCATGTCATTGTTCCTCTCGATACGGGGTGGCTAGGCGGAGACGCCGAGGAGCAGGGGCAGCCGGACGACGCCCTTGACCTGGCTGAGGTGTCGGACGGGCGGGTCGGCCGGGTCGAGCCGGTAGTCGGGGAACCTCCGGTGCAGTTCGGCGAACGCGACCCGCAGCTCCACGCGGGCCAGGTGGGAGCCGAGGCAGCGGTGTCGCCCCGCGCCGAACGCCAGGTGGGGGTTGGGCTCGCGGGCGAGGTCCACCTCGTCCGCGCCCGGGAACTTCGCGGGGTCGCGGCCCGCCGCGCCGAGCGGGATGAGCACCCTGTCGCCCGCGCTCATCCGCACCCCGCCCACGACGGTGTCGCGGGTGACGACGCGGGCCGGCGCGACCGCCGACTCCCAGCGCAGCATCTCCTCGACCGCGGTGTTCACCAGGCCCGGGTCCGCGACGAGTTCGCGCCGCTTGTCCGGGTTCTCGGCGAAGAAGATCGCGCTGTGCGCGAGCTGCCCGACGACCGTGTGCAGCCCGCCGATGAGCAGCACGAACAGCATGTTGAGCATCTCGTGCCGGGTCAGCTCGCGGTCGCCGAACGTGCCGTGCAGCAGAAGCCCGGTGACGTCGTCGCGCTCGACGGGGTCGGCGGCCCGCGCGTCGATCATCTGGGAGAAGTAGCCGTACACCGCCATGGCCGCCTCGCCGCGCGCGGCCATCGACTCCTCTTCGGTGCCGCCGGGGACGCCGACGACGATCGTGTCGACCCAGGTGTGGAAGCGGGCCGCGTCCTCCAGGGGCCAGCCCATGAGGGCCAGGAAGACGCGGGTGGGCAGTTCCTTGGCGAAGGCCGCCACGAAATCGACCTTCGCCCGTCCTTCCATCGCGTCGAGGAGCTCGGCGACGATCTCGCGGATCCGCTCCTCCAGCGCCGCCATCCGGCGGGGCGAGAAGACCGGCGTGAGGATCTGCCGGTAGCCGGTGTGGTCCGGCGGGTCGGTCTCCAGCGGGATCATCTGGCCGTCCTGCCCGATGGACGGCGGAACGTTGACGCTCACGCTGGAGAAGGTCTCGGCGTCCCGGCAGACCGCCTGGATGTCGTCGTAGCCGGTGAGCACCCAGTGGCCGCCGTAGGCGGACGAGTGGGCGACGGGGCAGGCCGAGCGGAGCTTGTCGTACTCGGCGTAGACGGTGTCGGCGATCGCCGGGTCGTGGATGTCGAAGTCGGTCTGGATGCCGGGGTCGGAGGAGTCACGCGGGGGGTTCGTGCTCATGGCCGTCCTTAGGGTGAGGTCAGACTGATGGCTCTTGGTGGGGGTACTGCGCGGGTCACGGCCACCGGGAGCCCACCAGGGGATAGGCGCGGGTGGCCGGGTCGGTGTCGAGGCCGGTGTAGAGGCTCTTGACGCGGGTGTAGGCGAACAGGCCGTCGGGGCCGAGTTCCGCGCCGACCCCGCTGTTCTTGCGGCCGGCCAGGGGGGTGCGGGCGACGTCGGCGGCCCCCGCCTCGTTGATCCAGGTGAGGCCGCTCTCGATGCGGGAGGCGACCTCGCGGGCCCGGCGCAGGTCGGTGCCCCAGACGGAGGCGGCCAGGCCGTACTGCGAGTCGTTGGCCTGGGCGACGGCGTCGTCGATGTCGCGGTAGCTCAGCACCACCAGGACGGGGCCGAAGAACTCCTCGCGGGCCCCGACGTTGGTGTTGTCGAGGTCGACCAGCACGGTCGGGGCGACGTAGTGGCCGCCCTCGGGCAGCCCGGCCGGCAGCTCGCCGCCGACCAGCACGCGCGCGCCCTGCTCGACGGCCGCCGCTATCTGCTTCTCGATCCGGTCGCGCGCGGCGGCGCTGACCACCGGGCCGACATCGCTCGCCGGGTCGGTCGCCGGACCGAGCACCAGCGCGCCCGCCCGCTCGGCCAGCAGCGCGCAGAACTCCGCGTACCGGGACTCGGGCACGAGCATCCGGGTCGTGGCCACGCACGCCTGCCCGGAGTGCATCATGCTGCTGTAGAGGGTGCCGCGCACGGCGAGTTCGGCGTCGGCGTCCGGGAGGACGATCGCGGGCGACTTGCCGCCCAGCTCCATGACCACGTCGGTGAGGTTCGCCGCGGCGGCGGCCATGATCTGCCGCCCGACGGCGGTGCTGCCGGTGAAGCTGAGCAGATCGACGTCCGGGTGCGCGGCGAGCGCCTCGCCCGCGGCCCGGTCGCCGTGCACGATGTTCAGGACGCCTTCCGGCAGGCCCGCCTCGGCCGCGGCCGAGGCCAGCTCGTCCAGGCCGACGGGGGTGAGCGGCGAGGGCTTGAGCACGATCGTGTTGCCCGCGAGCAGCGCGGGCGCGGCCTTCCAGACGGCCATGAACAGCGGGAAGTTGTACGGCGTGAACGCGCCTACCACACCGACGGGCTCGCGGTGCAGCTCCCACTGGCCGAAGCCGGGGAAGGTGTCGACGGGGTGGGAGACCGGGCGCTCCAGCAGCGGCGCCATCCCGGCGAAGTCGCGCAGGTGCGCGATCGGGCTGCCCGCCTGGAGGATCGGGCCGAGCCGGACGGTGCTGCCGGTGTCGGCGACGAGCGCGGCCGCCAGGTCGGGGAACCGGGACTCCAGCACCCCGGCGATCGAGCGGAGGACGTCCGCCCGCTCCGCCACGGTCATCCGGGGCCAGGGGCCTTCGGCGAAGGCGCGGCGGGCCGCGGCCACGGCCTGGTCGATCTCGGCCGCGCCGCTGTCGGGGACGGTGCCCAGGGGCTCCCCGGTGGAGGGGTCGTCGAAGGTGAGGACGGGGCCTGGGTCCGCGGTGAACCGGCCGTCGATGAAGTTGGCGAGGGTGCGAGTCATCGTGCTTCCCATCGGGGTGTGCGAGTCAGCGGTCGAGGGGCAGGGCGTCGGACGGGGTGGCGGGGATGCGCTCGCGCAGCACGTTCTTGGCGAGCTTGCCGGAGAAGGTGCGCGGGAGCGGTTCGCCCAGGGCGACGGCGTGCTTGGGCTGCTTGAAGCGCGCCAGGTTGCCGCTCGAACGCTCGGCGAGCAGAGCGGCGGTCTCGGCGGCGTCCTTCTCGGTGTGGAAGACGACGATCGGGACCTCGCCCCAGCGCTCGTCGGGGACGCCGATGACGGCGAGGTCGAGGACACCGGGGACGCCCGCGAGCGCCTTCTCCAGTTCGGCGGGGTAGACGTTGATGCCGCCGGAGATGACGAGGTCCTTGCTGCGGTCGACGAGCTTGAGGAAGCCGTCGCCGTCCTGGAGGCCGAGGTCCCCGGTGCGCAGCCAGGGGCCGGACATCACCTCGGCGGTCGCCTCCGGCCGGTTCCAGTAGCCGCGCATGACGTGCGGACCCTGGACCATGATCTCGCCGACCTCGTCCGCGCCGACGGCCGCGCCCTGCTCGTCGCCGATCCGGATGCGGGTGCCGACCAGCGGCAGGCCCGCGAAGCCGGGACGGGTCCGCGCGTCCTCGTAGCGCATGGTCGCGGCGAGACCGGAGACCTCGGTGAGTCCGTAGACCTGGGTGAGCGGGATGCCGTGCGCGCGGTAGGCCTCCAGCAGGTCGAGGGAGACCGGGGCGCCGCCCGCGCCCGCGAAGGTGAACCTCGCGAGCTCGCGGGACGCCAGGCCCGAGGCCATCCGCTCCCAGATGACCGGGACCATGGTCGTCGCGGTGACGCGCTCGCGTTCCATGACGTCGAGGCCGGTGTCGGGGTCGAAGTCGGCGAGCAGGACGAGGGTCGCGCCGGTGTAGACGACGAACTGCATGAAGACCGAGATGCCCGACCCGGTGTAGACGAGCGGGGCGCAGGCCAGCACCCGGTCGCGCCACGACAGGCCGTGCGTGACCGCGGCGGACTGGCCGACCGACAGGATGCTCCGGTGCGTCAGGAGCGCGCCCTTCTGCACGCCGGTCGTGCCGGAGGTGTAGCAGATGAACGCGGGGTCGTCGTCGGCCACCTCGACGTCAGGGACGGCGCCAGAGGTGATGTACAGGAGGTCGATCGAAGGCAGGTCGGAGCCTCCTACCGTGTAGATCTCGAAGCCCACGTCGGCCTGGCCGGGTTCCAGCAGGTGCGCGAGGCCCGCGTCCGCGACGACGACGGACGGCGCGGAGTCCTGGAGCATCGGCAGCAGTTCCGCCGCGATGAGCCGGAAGTTCAGCGGGACGCAGATCGCGCCGAGTTTCACGGTGGCGAGCATCAGCTCGGCGAGGACCGGCTTGTTCGTCAGGAGCAGGCCGACCCTGTCGCCCTTGCGGACGCCGCGCGCGGCGAGGCCGCGGGCGAGCGCGTCGGACGCGGCGTCCACCTCCGCCCAGGACCGGACGGTGCCCTCGAAGGCGATGGCGTCGTGCTCGGGGCGGGTGCGGCCCCAGTAGCGGACGAGGTCATTGATGTGCAACGGACGGCTCCTCGCGGATGACGGGGGATGTGGGACGAGTCCGAAATGCCAGGCCGCACAAGGGGCGAATCCGGTGCGACCCGATGGGGTGGAAGGAATCCGCGGCCGGGGAGCCGCGCGATCACGGGAGAGAAGGGCCCGGTTCAGCCCTCCGCCAACCGAGCGGCCTCCTCGTCGGAATAGCCCGCGACGTCCCGGAGAACCGCCGCGGTATCGGCCCCGAGCAGCGGCGCGAGCTCAGGCGCGAACTCCTCGCCCGGCAGCCGCACGGCGGACGCGGGCAGCCGCAAGCTCCCGCCCCGCCCGTCACCGACCGTGTAAGTGGTGGCCCGCGCGTTGTAGTGCCGGTCCTCGACCAGCTCGGCGAAGGTGTTCACCGGACCTCCCGCCACGTCGTGCGCGAGGAACAGGTCGATCCACTCCGCCCGCGTCCGCTCCAGGAAGATCCCGCGCAGCTCCCGCCAGACCGTCTCCGCACGCCCGACCGCGCCCTCGTCGGCGGAGGACAGGTCGATCTCCAGCAGATCCCCCCGCCCCACGGCGAGGCAGAAGTTCCGCCAGAACTTCTCGACGTGCGCGCCCATGAGCATCGCGCCGCCGTCCTTGGTCCGGTAGGCCTCGAGTCGTGGCCAGTCGGGCAGCCGCCCATCGGGGAGCCACCCGTCGCGCGGCACGGTCCGCCCGGTGTTGAGCGCCGCGTCGATCTCGTCCGGGATCCACGTCGCCGCGACGTCGATCCCGGCGATCTCGAGCTGCCGCCCGCGCCCGGTGTTCCGCGCCTCGTGCACCGCGGCGAGCAGCCCCATCGCCCCGTAGGCCCCGAGGGCGTACATCGCGATCGACGGGGAGGTCGCGCCCGCCATGCCCCGCGTAGGAGGCTCGTCGGGAGTGGTGACCTCGCGGAGGCCCGCGTAGGCGTCGAAGACCGGCCCGC
Source organism: Actinocorallia herbida (assembly GCF_003751225.1). Taxonomy (NCBI): domain Bacteria; kingdom Bacillati; phylum Actinomycetota; class Actinomycetes; order Streptosporangiales; family Thermomonosporaceae; genus Actinocorallia; species Actinocorallia herbida. The sequence goes on along the minus strand of NZ_RJKE01000001.1, from coordinate 2,999,988 downwards.
CGGAGCCGAGCCGCCGATACGGCCCGTCAGAGCCGAGGCCGGACACGCAGCACAGCACGATCGCGGGATTGCGCTCCGCGAGTACGGGGTGCCCGAGCCCGAGCCAGTCGAGGTAGCCCGCCCGGGTGCCCTCGATGACCGCGTCGCTGGCTTCGGCGAGCTTGAGGAACGCCTCCTTGCCCTCCGCGGAGCGCAGGTCGAGGCGGACGCTCTTCTTGCCCCGGTTCCAGCGCAGGTGCATGAAGGCCGGTCCGTCCGGGCCCCCGACGGCCAGCGCCCCGCCGACCCGCACGGGATCGCCGAGCGGCCCGGACTCGACCTTGAGCACCTCGGCGCCGAGGTCGGCGAGGTGCCCGCCGACGGACGAGGGAGCGAGCTGCGCGACCTCGAGGATCCGCAGCCCGGCGAGCATCGGATAACCGCTCATACTGATCTCCAAAGCAGGGAATTCGGGAAAGCCGGTGGTGGGCCGATCCGGCCGGGGGCTCAGGCGGAGACCGGACCGCCGAGCCAGACGCCGATCTCCTCACCGGACACGTACGCGGCCTCGTCCGACACCAGGAAGGACACCGTGGACGCGACGGCCTCGGCGGGGATCTCCGGCCACGTCGCCTTGAGGTTCTCCAGGGCCTTGTCCCCCGCCGAGCGGACCATGTCGGTCTCCACGAAGCCGGGGACGACGGTGTTCACGGTGACGCCCCTTCGGGCGGTCTCCTTGGCGATCACCTTGGCCATCGCCGCGAGCCCCGCCTTGGCGGCCGCGTACGCGCCCATGGTGGGGACGATGTCCCGGCCGCCGCTGGGGCTGCCGAAGAACACGACCCGCCCTCGGCCCTCCTCGTACATGCCGGGAAGGGCCGCGTGCGTGCAGTAGTAGGCGCCGTGCAGATTCACCGCGAGGACGCGGTCGAACTCCTCGGGCGCCTGCCTGCGCGCACTGCCGCTGTGGTTGACGCCCGCGTTGTTCACCAGGACCGTCGGGGTGCCGAGCAGTTCGGTCGTCCGCTCGATGAGCGCCGCGGCCTCCTCGGCCCGCCCGACGTCCGCGCCGAGCGCCACCGCCCGGCCGCCCGCCGCCTCGATCCCGGCGACGACGGCCTCGGCATCGGCCCGGCTCCGGGAGTAGTTGACGGCGACGGCGTACCCGTCGCGCGCCAGGCGGCGGCTGACGGCGGCGCCGATCCCCCGCCCTCCCCCGGTGACCACCGCGACGGGCATCAGCGCACCTTTCCATGCGTGTCGGGCACGTCCCGGTAGGTGTCGCGCAGCTCGCGCTTGGCGATCTTGCCACTGGCCATGCGCGGGAACTCGCCCTCGACGAAGACGACATAGCGCGGCACCTTGTAGTCGGCGAGGCGGGCGTTGCAGTGCTCGATCACCTCGGCCTCGGTGAGCTTCGCCGTCGTCTTGATGAGGGCCGCGGGGGTCTCGCCGAACTTCGCGTCGTGCACGCCGATGACGGACACCTCCTGAACGCCGGGCAGCTCGGTGAGCACGTTCTCGATCTCCAGCGGGGCGATGTTGAGGCCGCCGGAGATGATCATGTCCTTGATGCGGTCGACGAAGGTGAGGTATCCCTCCTCGTCGAGGACGCCCATGTCGCCGGTGTGCAGCCAGCCGTCCTTGAGCGCCGCCTCGGTGGCCTCCTTGTTGCGCCAGTAGCCGGGCATCATGGCCGGGCCGCGCAGCAGGATCTCGCCCGCGGTGCCCGCCGGGCAGTCGGTCCCCTCGGGGTCGACCACGCGGACCTTGGTGAAGATGCCGCCGCGCCCGCACTTCTCGGGGTTGTCCGCGGCGAGGTCGCGCGGCATGACGGTGGCCGAGCCGCCGATCTCGGTCTGCCCGTAGATCTGGCGCAGCAGCACGCCCTTGGCCTGCCAGGCGCGCAGCAGGTCGACCGGGACGCGCGCGCCGCCGACGTGTGCGGTCACCACGCTCGACAGGTCGGCCTCGGCGAAGCCCGGCGCGCCGGAGATGCCCTGGAAGATGATCGGCGGGCCCATGATCGTGGTGACGCGGTTCGCCGCGGCCACCTCGACGGCCCTGGCCGGGTTGAACGCGGGCTGGAGGAAGAGCGTGCCGCCGTTGATCAGCACCCGTGCGAACGCCCAGATGACACCGGCCGCGGTGAACATCGGCAGCACCAGGAGCTGCCTGAGGTCGTTCGGCGGGACGGGCTCGATCAGCGACCATTCCTGGGTCATCCCGGCGATGGTGGCGTGGCTGAAGATGACGCCCTTGGGCCGTCCGGTGGTACCGCTGGTGAAGATGATCGCGGCGACGTCGTCGCGGTCGGCGATGGGCGCGGTGACCGGGGCGTGGTCCGCCCCGCGCAGCGCGGTGAGGTCGCCGAGGACGCCGGGCACGAAGGTCGGGGACGCCGCGTGGACTTCCCCGAGGCGCTCGGCGAAGACCGCGTCGCCGTAGACGACGGTGGGCTCGCAGTCTTCGACCAGGGCCGTCAGCTCGCGGGCCAGCATCCGGTGGTTGAAGGGGGCGACGATCGCGCCGAGCCGCCAGGCGCCGAGCGTCGCGGCGCACCACTCGAGGCTGTTGTTGCCCAGCAGCGCGACCCTGTCGCCCGCCCGGACTCCCTCGGCCGCGAGCTTCGCGGCGACGCCGTCCGCCCACGAGGACAGCTCGCGGTAGGTGACGGCGTCGCCGTCGAAGTCGACGGCGACCTTGTCCGGGTTGATCCTCGACCAGAAGACGAGCGCGTCGTTGACGGTTCCGCTCATGGGGCAACCTTCCGATTGTCTCTTTCGATGGGCGGGCTCACGCACCGCCGCGGCTCCTCCCGCGACGGCCGGACTGTGCCCTGCCTCACATGCCGATTAATCTAAAGCCGTTAGTCTCTGGGCGCAAGACCCAGCGGGTGCGTTATCGCGGATTCCCAGCTAGATGCCCATGTTCAGGCCGTATCTGACATCATCCTGGGTCCGTTCGAAGCCGAGCAGACGACTCATCCGCACCACCCGGGACAGCGCGGGGTCCACCCGTGCCTCGGCCGCGCGGGCGCCGTCCGCGCGCAGCAGCGCGAGCGCGCCGGACGCCAGAGCGAGGCCGGTGCCGCGCCCGCGCGCGGCGGGCACGATCGCTTTCAGGGTGCCCGTCCGCAGTCCCTCGACCCGCCGCAGACGGCGGTCGAGCCAGGCGTAGCCGACGAGCCCGCCGCCGGGGCCGGCGGCGAACAGGAGGCGGGCCGAGCCGTCCACGGGCGGGCGGTAGCGCGCCGGCAGGCCGGACTCCTCCCACAGCCTGACGGCCTCGCCGGGCGCGGGTGCCTCGGTGAGGGTGAGCGCGCTGGGCGGCTCGGGGAGCGGGCGGGCGTGCGGGCCGGTCAGCGGCCGCAGAGTTCGCCAGACACGGCCGGTCTCCGGTAGGGCGAACCTGCGGGCCAGCCGCTCGGCCGCCGGATGGTGGCCGTCCGCCCAGCCGCCGACGGGTCCGGGCACCGGCCACGAGGCCGCGTCCGGGCCGAGGAGCTCCAGCAGGGTCGTCGCGATCCCGATCGAGCGGAACCCGGGATGGACGACGAATCGCCCGTCCGTCATCCCGTCCTCGGTGGTGAAGCAGGCGTAGGCGACCAGGGAGGCGTCGGCGTCACGCCGGACGAGGAGGTGCGGGCCAGGGCCCGTGCCGGCCTCCTCGGTCACGCCGGTGAAGCCCGCTTCGGCGTCGAACTCGGCGCAGATGCGGACGAGCTCCAAGGCTTCCTTGAGGTCCTCCCCGTCCAGCCTCGCGCGCCAGGCGGCGCCGATCACCGGTCGGCCGTCAGGGCGCGGACCTGGCGGTGGAAGATCTGGTTGATCACCTCGTTGCGGCCGAGCAGCATGCCGCCGGCGTCGGCGCTGCCCAGGGCCTCCTGGCTGGCGCGCAGCAGCGGGAAGTCCTCGGCGTGCAGGACATCGAGAAGGATCTGCCAGTTCTTCGCCCAGCGCCGCTCCCAGACCGCCTCGTCCAGCCCGGACGCCTCGACGTCGGGGACCATGACGCGCATCTCCATCCGGCTGCGGCCCGGGTCCGTCGGATGCGGGCGGAAGGTGAGCAGCTGGTAGTGGTCGGGCTGGCGCAGCAGGGTGCTGTTCGGGCCGAGGAAGTGCGACTCGGTGACGTGCCTGCCGAGATCGGCGTCCCCGTGGTCCTCCTCCAGGAAGCGGTCGATGCTCTTGCGCGGGGACAGGAAGCGCGCGTGCGCGCCGTAGTCCTCCACGGCCAGGACGTTGGTGTGGATGATCTTCCCGGCGGTGTTCGGATGGGCGTACTTGATGTGGTACCCGTCGAGGAAGGCGTCCTGCATGACCTTCCAGTTGACGGGCTCGTCGAAGCCCTCGGCCTGGTAGGTCAGGAGGGTGTCGAGGCTGTAGGAGGCGAGGATCGTGTCCATCTCGGGGCCGAGCCAGGAGCCGACGTCGATCGTCGCCGCGGCGTTGTCGACCAGCCAGATGAACCCGTGCCGCTCCTCGGCGGGCAGCTCGATCAGGCCCGAGGCCGACTTGTCGACCTCGCCGAAGGTGTGGTCATAGGTGACCGTGCGCAGGCTGCCGTCGGTGTCGTAGGACCAGCGGTGGTAGCCGCAGGAGAAGATCCGGCACTGCCCGGACGGCTGGTCCTCCAGCAGCGCGCCCCGGTGGCGGCAGGCGTTGACGAACGCCTTCACGCCCCCGTCGCGCTGGCGCACCACGATCACCTTGTTGCGCGGCATCTGGAGCGTCAGGAACGCCCCCGGCCGCGCGATCTCCGCCGAGTGCGCGACGATCGACGGCACCCGTCCGAAGATCATCTCCCGCTCCCGCGCGGCGATTCCGGGATCGGTGAACTCCTGTGGTCCGAAGGGCACCACGCCCTCGAACTTGTCGGTGTCGTCCTCGCGCAGCAGGTCGAGCAGCCGCTCGATCCGGCCGCCCCGCTCGTCCAGTGTCATGTCCGGCCTCCGTTCCCAGCTCGGGTCTTGTGCCGGTAAACCTACTCTCATTAGATTAATGGGGGAAGACCAGAACCCGATCCGAGGAGGAGCAGGCATGGAGAGCGAACTGTTCACCGCCGATCACGAGGCCTACCGGCAGACCGTCCGGGAGTTCGTGAAGCGCCAGGTCGAGCCGAACATGGCCCGCTGGGACGAAGAGCGGATCATCGACCGCGAGACCTGGAAGGAGGCCGGCGCCCAGGGCCTCCTGGGCCTGTCGGTGCCCGAGGAGTTCGGCGGCGCGGCCGAGACCGACTACCGCTTCCGCGCCGTCGTCCAGCAGGAGATCGCCCGCGTGGGCGCCTCCTCACTCCAGTCCGGATTCACCACGAACGACGACATCGCGCTCAACTACCTGCTCCGCCACGCCGACGCCGCCCAGCGCGCGCGCTGGCTCCCCGGCTTCACGACCGGCGAGACCATCGGCGCCATCGCGATGAGCGAGCCCTCCGCGGGCAGCGACCTGCGCGGCATCCGCACGACGGCGGTCCGCGACGGCGACGAGTGGGTGCTCAACGGCTCGAAGACCTTCATCACCAACGGCATCCTCGCCGACCTCGTGATCGTCTTCGCCAAGACCGACGAGGCCGCGGGCTCCCGCGGTTTCAGCCTCTTCGTCGTCGAGACCGGCACCCCCGGCTTCACCCGGGGCCGCAAACTCGACAAGGTCGGCCTGCACGCCCAGGACACCGCCGAGCTCTTCTTCACCGACGCCCGCCTCCCCGCGAGCGCCCTCCTGGGCAAGGTCGGCGAGGGCCTCCCCGCCCTCATGCAGAGCCTCCCCCTGGAACGCCTGGGCATCGCCCTGGCCGCCCAGTTCTCCGCGGAGACCGTCCTCGGCTGGACCGTCGACTACGTCAAACAGCGCCGCGCCTTCGGCAGGCGCATCGCCGACAACCAGGCCCCCGCCTTCCAGCTCGCCGAACTCCGCACCGCCGTCGAGGTCTCCCGTGCCTACCTCGACCGCTGCGTCCTCGCCTACAACAAGAGCACCCTCACCGCGGTCGACGCCGCCAAGGCCAAACTCTGGGCCACCGACCTCCAGCACGACGTCATCGACACCGGCGTCCAACTCCACGGCGGCTACGGCTACATGCTCGAATACCCCGTCGCCAAGGCCTTCATCGACGCCCGCATCCAACGCATCTACGGCGGCACCAACGAGATCATGAAGGAGATCATCCAGCGGGAGCTGCTGGCCTGAGCCCGGGCCTTCGGGCGGTCTCGCCGTTGAGGGGTCAGGGGCCGTCGCCGGGGCGCAGGGGGCTTACGCGGGGCACGGAGGCCTTGCCCGTGTTGGAGACCTCGCCGCCGGTCCAGGGGACCGAGATCGAGGTCGTCTCGTCCGGGGGCGTGATGAGCAGGGCCTCCGGTGTCACCGTGGTGACGCCGGAGATCGCCGGACTGCCGTAGGTGAGGCCCGACCAGGCGCCGGCCCCGGGCGCCAGCGTCACGGTCCGCCGCACGTCGCTCGGCTCCCGTTCGGGATCCGGTGTGATCTGCTCGCCCTTGCCGTTGACGAACGCGAGCCCGGGGTAGCCGCGGACCGTGCACGTGCGGTCGGAGGCGTTGGTCAGCACGAGCGCGAAGTTCGACTGGCCGGCGCCGGGGCTGTTGGGCCCGATGGACGCCTTCAGCTCAGAGGTGTGGCAACGCTCCCCCGCCGCCGGGGTGGCGGGCCCCGAGGGCGTTTCACCGGCGGCGGAAGGCGTGGAGGGCGCGCCGGACGGGCTGGGCGCACCGCCGATGGCGGGCGCCGAAGCGGCGGAGGTCCCTGACGGCGCAGAGGTGGGCTCGGAAGGTTCCTGAGCCGTACAGCCGGCCAACACGGAGCACACGATGAGCGTGCCGGACACGAGCAGCGGATGTTTCATGCCGTTCCCCCGAGGTGAATGCGCAGCGGCCGCTCGCGCCGACCCGACGGCGCGAGTTCGCCGCGCCGGTGGCGCATGGTCGCGGCGGTGGCCGTTCGTCCATCTTCCTCCCGCGGTTCGTTCCGGCGACGGCAGGGTCGCCGCCCGCGGAGAGGGCCGCCCTCGGCTCCCTACGGACGGCACGGATCGACACGCTCACGTGGGCGCTTGATCCGCTCATTGCGTGCGCTCAGGTTCTGTTCGGGTTCGTGGGCGTGGTGGTCCGTCGTTGTTCGCGGGTGCGGTGGAGTCGCCAGATGCGCAGGGCGAGCTGGGTTTCGATGCGCCACTGGGGGTCGTTGAGCGAGATGCCGCAGTAGTTCTCGATCTGGCGGATCCGGTAGCGGACGGTCTGCGGGTGGACGTTGAGGTGTTCGGCTATCTCCGGTGCCGATGATCCTCTGGTGAGCAAGGCCAGGAGTGTCTCCAGGAGCGGGGTGAGCCGTTTGTCGGAGACGTCGGCGAACGCGTTGAGCGTCCTGTCGACCAGGAGCCGTGCGCAGTCGTCGTCGGCGAGAAGGTGCAGCGTGGCCAGATGGTCGTCGCAGCGGATGCAGTCCCCGTCGGGCTGGATCATGCCCTCGTCGGCCAGGACGAGGGCGCGGCGGGCCAGTCTCAGGGACACCGCCCCGTCGGTGTACGGCACGGAAGGGCCGAGGGCGTGGGTGATCCCGCCGAGGCACTGCTCGAACATCGCCTTTCGCCCGGGGAGATCCGGCGCGGGCACCAAGAGGTAAGGGTCGGGGCGCTCCACGTCGAGCAGGACGTCCGGCGTCAGGCCGAAGAGCGTGCGGGCGTCCCCCGGCCTGGGCCCGAGCGCGACGCAGGCCAGGGTCTCGGGCAGGCGCCAGGCCGCCTCCCTTGCCAGGTCCGGCACCGGGCGCCCGTCGGAGACCCCCTCTCCGACCAGGGCCTTGATCAGGGCGAGGCGTCTCTCCTTCATGACGTTGAGGGGATCTTCCCCGAGCCGCTCGAAGATCTCCGTGGACACCGCCGACAGGTGTTCCAGGCGGTCGAACATGACTCTGGCCAGCAGGTACATGTCGGTGGGTGCGGCGCCGGTCTCCTGTCCGGCCACCGACAGCCGGTTCCACACGACACGGGCGGCGACCTGGCAGGCGGCCAGCAGCGTGCCCAGCGTGTGGCCCGCCAGGAAGACCTGCGTCACGAAGGCCCGGTGGATCCTGCGGGCCTGGCCCTGCGCGTCCGGCCCGCCTGAGATCGCGCCCTCGACGCACTCTTCGAAGACGTCCACGAAGTTCTGCCGAGCGCCTTGCCCGGCCTGCCTTCCGAGCAGCTCGCCGAGTCCGGGGACCTGCTCGCCCATCGCCGCGATGACGTCGACGGCGAGGGACGCCAGCTGGGGACGGATGACCTTTTCCACGATGCTCGACGGCAGGGCGCATGGTGCGTCCGGGGTGGGGGGAACATGATGCTCCGGCATGTCAGGTCCTCGACGGTGTCCGGCCGGCCTCTCGCCTGGGGGATCGCCGGCTAGGTGGTCGTGAAGGCGGTCACCCGTAAGAATCCTCTTCTCGCGAATGCGAAGTGGCGATCTCATTATTTGGGAAGATGCTTAGCGAGTCTGAAGCATGCCGGTTTTCTTGACCGTGGTCAACAATCCTGACGGGCCGGTATCCGCGGCCGTCGTGCGGGGGCCGGGGGTTTCCCGCTGCACGCCGCACGCAGGCCCGGCTCGGTGACCCATGCCGACGGCGCCGTGCTCGATGGCGTCGACACCGGTCTTCGGCGTCAGGGGCGGGCGGTTCCCTGGCCGAGGAGGCCGGAGAGGGGGACCGGGAGTTTCTGGGCGGTCTTGGGGCGGGTGACGGGGACGACCCAGAGGTTCGGGGCCGCGCTGTCGGGGATGAGGAGCTCCTTGGCGGGGCCGCCGACCGGGTTCTGGACCACCATGTCCTGTGCGTCGATCTCCTTCGCGCCGAACGCGGACGTCTTGATGGTCCTGGCGTGGGCGGTGTCGAGACCCTTGCGGGTGCCGCGGATCACGCGGAGGGTCCGGGAGTCGGGCGCGACGACCACGTCGGCGCGGCCGTCGCCGGTGACGTCGCCGACGGTCACCGACCCGGTGAAGGGGATCGGCGCGAGCGGCAGGCCGAAGCCCCGGCCGGTGCCCAGGCGCACGTCGACATGGCCGGTGCCCGGACCCGTCAGCCGGGTGGCGACCAGGTCGGCGCGGCCGTCGCCGGTGATGTCGGCGAGGTGCGCCGGGCCCTCGCCGTCCTGGAACCCGTCCGAGGTCCAGGACCGGGACGGATCCGGCCAGTACCCCTTCTTGCTCCGGAAGGTCACGGCCCGGGCGCCGACCGCCACGAGTTCGGCGAGCTTGTCGCCGCTCACGTCACCCGCCGCGAGCCGCCCCGTCACGCCCTTGAGGATCTTGTAGCGGTCGGCGTCGAGGCCCTTGGCGCCGCCCTTGAAGACCAGGACCCCCATCGGGACCCGGACGGCCACGTCGGCGTAGCCGTCACCGTTGAAGTCGGCGGCGACGGGGGCGACGCGCTCGGCCGCGCCCCAGGGCAGCAGGGTCCTGGCCTTCTTGCCCAGGCCCTTGCGCGAGCCCGCGTAGACGACCAGACCGCCCTGGACGTCGCCCGGCACGGGCTCCCGTTCGAGCAGGCCGGCCAGGTCCGCGTAGCCGTCGCCGTCGAAGTCGCCGGTCGCCAGGGCGGTGAAGTGACCCGTCGCGTTGGGCCGCCGGATGACGTCGGGATTGCGCGAGACCCTCTTGGCGCCGCCGGAGTACACGAGGATCGCGGACTTCTGCCCCTTGGCCCGCTCGAGGGTCACCGCGATGTCGCGGCGTCCGTCGCCGTCGTAGTCGCCCGGCCGCGCGGGGTGCGGTCGGGCCTGCGCGGCGGATCCGGGGATCAGCGCCGCCGTGAGAGCCAAGGCGGCGAGCGAGGGAAGGGCGACGGTCTTCACGGTGGCGACCTCTCGATCACGGATGTTGCGAGTGAGATGCCTGTACGACACGAAAAGTTCGCCGACTCGACCGAATATCCCGAGAATTCAGCCTGCGACAGCCCGTGGCGCGACCGTGGGAGGCGTGCCGATGGCGCGGCCGCTCCGGCATGCGCGATGCATGCCGGAGCCTGCGCCCCGCGGGTCAGACCCAGCGGCGAAGGGCGTCGATCGTCGTCTCCGGCGAGGTGTTGAAACAGAACCGGATTCCGGGATTCGTCGCCGCCAGTACGTTGATCAGCCGTTCGAACAGAAGGGTGCGCTCGGGGGCCATGCGCACGCCTCCCCCGATCATGGCCACCTCGAAGGGCCCCTCGGACAGCCGTTCGCGGACGGCCTTCTCAGCCTCGTCCGGGTCGGTGCCGACCAGGCAGGACACCGCGTCGAAGCCCGCCGCCCGCACGGCCGCGTCGCCCCGCTCGATCCGTGCGGTGAGCGTCGCCGCGTCAAGTCCGGGATGTCCGGTGTAGTCGATCGTGCTCGGATGCAGCCCGATCGTCAGGATCTTGGTCATGTTCACTCCTACCATGGAACCGGGCCGTCGCTGCCGAAGAAGCCTCCCGTCGGCCCACCGGCGTCCAAGGTGGCCAGCCTGATGATCGCCGAGGCGCCCTCCTCGACCGTGTGGACACCCGTGTGATGGTTCATGTCGGTGGCCGGGTTGCCCGGATCGGCGGCGTTGACCTGGAACCCGGGCAGCGCCCGGGCGTACTGGGAGACGACCATGTTGAGCGCCGCCTTCGACGAGGCGTAGTCCAGGCTCAGAAAGCCGTGCTCGGGGCGGGCCGGATCACCGGCGTGCGTCAGCGAGGCGAGACCGCTGGAGACCATGACGACGCGGGGCTGTGCCGACTTCCGGAGCAACGGCAGGAACGCGTGGGTGACCCGCACCTGACCGAACACGTTCACCTCGTACAGCACCCGGAGCGCGTCGGCGTCCATGTCGGCCGGATCCAGCATCGGGCCGCCCACTCCGGCGTTGTTGACCAGGACGTCCAGGCGCTCCACGCGCTCGGCGACGGCCTTCGCGGCCGCCGCCACGGACTCGTCCGAGGTCACGTCGAGCTCGACGAACTCCACTGCGAGCCCCGCGCCCGCCAGCTCGTCGGCCGCGCGGACGCCGCGCTCCCGGTCCCGCGCGGCCAGGAAGACCCGCCATCCCTCGCCGGCCAGGCGGCGCACGGTCTCCCGGCCCAGCCCCTTGTTCGCTCCGGTGACCAGGGCCACCGTCTTCGTCTCCGTCATGGCACCGATCCTCGGGTCGACCGCCCAAGGCCCGCCAGGACCGCCGAGGCCTAGGACCCGCGGTACCACCCGGCCTGCCCGGTCTGCGGGCATGATGGAACGGTGAACCGCGCCGGACTCGCCGAAATCCTCCGCACCGCCCGAGCCCGTGTCCGACCACAGGACGTCGGGCTGCCGGCGGGAACACGCCGCCAGGTGCCGGGTCTGCGCCGCGAGGAACTGGCCCTGCTCGCGGGCGTGAGCGTCGACTACATCGTCCGGCTCGAGCAGGGGCGCGGACCGCGGCCCTCCGGTCAGGTCATCGCCGCGCTGGCGCAGGCCCTGCGGCTCGACGACGACGACCGCGACCTGCTGTTCCGGCTCGCCGACCACGAACCGCCGCAGGCCGGGCGCATCGCGATGGTCGTCCAGCCGAGCGTGCTCCGGCTGCTGGACCGCATGGCGGATCTGCCCGTGCTGGTGCTGTCGGCGAAGGGCGACGTGCTGGCCTGGAACCCCCTCGCGGCGGCGCTGCAGGGCGACATGTCCGCGTGGCCGCGGCGACGGCGCAACCTCATCTGGCAGCGTTTCCTCGGCAGCAGCCGCTGCCAGGTCGCCGCGGGCCCCGACGAGGACGACGCGGCCGCCCGCGCCTCGATCGGCACGCTGCGCGCCGCACAGGCCCGGTACCCGGGCGACCCCGACCTGACCCGGATGATCGCGGAACTGCGTCGCGGCAGCACCCGGTTCGACGAGCTCTGGCGGGAAGGGCGCTCCTCCCAATGGCGTACTGCGACCAAGAGCGTCAGGCACCCCGGCCTGGGCACGTTCTCGCTCGACTGCGACGTCATGCTGCTCCCGGACGGCCACCAGACCGTGCTCGTGTACTCGGCCGAGCCGGGATCCCCCGGGGCGACGATGCTCGACATGCTGCGGGTGATCGGGCTCCAGCAGGTGTGAGGCATCCGGTTCCTCGGGTGTCGGGCTCGGGCGGGAGGGGCGAGTGACGTCCGGGCCCTGCTAACGGCCGATCTCGTCCAGCTCGGCGAGTTCCGCCCCGGTGAGCGGGACCCCCGCTCCGGCGACGTTCTCGCGCAGGTGCGCCGCCGACGAGGTGCCGGGAATGAGCAGGATGTTCGGCGACCGCTGCAAGAGCCAGGCCAGGGCGACGGACATCGGCGTCGTGGACAGGCGGGCGGCCACGCTCGAGAGCGCCGAGGACTGCAGTGGGCTGAAGCCGCCGAGCGGGAAGAAGGGCACGTAGGCGACGCCGTCTTCGGCGAGCGCGTCGATCAGCTCGTCGTCCCGGCGGTACGCGAGGTTGTACATGTTCTGCACGCACACGATCGGCGCGATCGCCTGCGCCTCGGCGACCTGCTCGGCCGTCGCGTTGCTCACTCCGAGATGCCGGATCAGGCCCTGCCGCTGGAGTTCGACGAGCGCTTCGAACGGCTCGGCGAGCGAGCCGGCCTGGGTCCCCTGAGCGTCCCCGAGGCGCAGATTGACCACGTCGAGCACCTCGACGCCGAGATTCTCGAGGTTCTCGTGGACGGACCGGCGCAGGTCTTCCGGCGCCCGGGCCGTGGGCCAGCCGCCCTGCCGGTCCCGGGTCGCGCCGACCTTGGTGACGATGCGCAGCGATGCGGGGTACGGGTGCAGCGCCTCACGGATCAGCCGGTTGGTGAGGTGCGGCCCGTAGGCGTCACTGGTGTCGAGATGGGTGATGCCGAGGTCGACGACCTCGCGGAGGACGGCGAGTGCGCCGTCGTGGTCGGCGGGCGGGCCCATGACCCCGGGGCCGGCGAGCTGCATGGCACCGTAGCCGAACCGGGTGACGGTCAGGTCGCCGAGTGTCCAGGTGCCGCCGGGAAGCGGCGCGGAGAGCGTACTCATGGAAGTCTGCCTACCCTCGTGAGCTGGGAAGATGGTGTCCGACCGATCTTTCCCCCAGTATGGGCAGGTGACTTCCCAACGGGAAGCAGGCACCTGAAAGTGCGTAGGTCACCCACGTGGAAGGAGCGATCGATGGCGACGACGACGGCGGCCGAGAAGAGAGCACGGGCCAAGGCGGAGTACGACGCCTTCCTGGCGGCATGTCCGAGCCGCAAGCTGCTCGACCGGATCTCCGATAAATGGGTCACTTTGATCCTGGCCGCGCTGGGCGGCGACGGCTGCGCCGACGCGCCCCGGTCGATGCGCTTCTCGGAGTTGTCCCGCACGCTGGCCGGCGTCAGCCAGAAGATGCTCACGCAGACCCTGCGCTCCCTGGAGCGGGACGGTCTCCTCACCCGCACCGCGACGCCGACCGTACCCGTCACCGTCTCCTATGCGCTGACCGACCTCGGCCTCTCCCTCCATCAGATGATGCGCGGCCTCAAGACCTGGGCCGAGACGCACATGGACGAGGTGCTCGCCAACCGCGCGACCCACGACACCCGCACCACTTGAACCGCCCGCGCCGACCGGCGGGGGCCTGGCGACGGTGGTGCCCGCCTCTCCCGTCGAACTATGCTCGGCCTCGGGCCTCCCTGAGCCGTGGAGAGACAGATGAGTGATGTGCGCGTCGGCGTCGGCAAAGTGGTCGTGAACAGGGCGATGTCGCTGGACGGCTTCATCGCCGGTCCCGGCCACTCGATGGACTGGATCGCCGACCACCTGACCGCGGACGCGGTGCCGGAGGTCATGGCGGCCACGGGCGCGATGCTCGTCGGCCGGGGCACGTACGAGGTCGCCAAGCGCATGTCCGATCAGGGCGCCGCCTACGACGGGGGACCGCAGTTCGTCCTCACGCACAGGCCTCCTGCCGAGCCGGACCCTTCCGTCACGTTCCTCACCTGTGCGCTTGAGGAAGCCGTCGCCACGGCGCGCGACGCGGCGGGCGGCAAGAACCTGGAGATCCTCGGCGCCGACCTGGCCGCCCAGTGCCTGCGGCGCGGGCTCGTCGACGAGATCCTCGTGTACGTCCTGCCGGTGCTCCTCGGTGACGGTGTCCGCTTCTCGCCCCCGGGCCTCGGCAGGATCGAGCTGGAGCCTTTCAGCAACACCCAGTCGGGCGCCGTCACGACGCTCCGCTTCCGCGTGCGGCGGTAGGCGCGGCCCTCAGCGGCCGGGGCCGCCGGTAGCCCCCCGACCGGTCGTGAGCGGGCTCCACGGGGTCGGCGCTCGGCGCACCGTCGAAATCGATGATCGGGCCCGCACCCCGCGCCACCTCGAGCGCGTTCCACGCGCGCAGCACCCGCTCGGCCTCGTCACGCGGTTCCGTCCGGCACCTCCTCCCGATCGCGGAGCGGAGCCCGAACCCACTCGGGCAGTTCCTCGATGCGCGGCAGCCAGCGCGCGGGAACCTCGCCCCCCGGCCGCGCGGCGATGACGCCGCCGACGATCGCGCAGGTGGTGTCGACGTCGCCACCGGCCGACGCCGTCGCCCAGAAGCCCGCCTCGAAGTCGTCGAGGTGGCGGGCGGCGGCCCACAGGCAGAAGGGCACCGTGTCGTGCGCCGCCACCTGGCGCCCGTTGCCGAGGACCGCCGCGGCCGTCGCGGCGTCCGCGATCGTGAGCAGCCGCCGAGCCTCCTCGACGCCCTCCCGGACCCTGCCTCCGGGCACGTGCTCCAGGACCGCGTCGAGGAACCGCCCCGGCGAGAGCCGGTCCGTGCCCGCGGCGACACCGGCCGCCACGGCGACGGCCACCGCCCCGGCGACGCCCTCGGGATGCGCGTGCGTCACCTCCGCGGACAGCACCGCCTGCTCCGCCGCGGTCCCGAGATCATCGGCGAACCACGCGCCGAGCGGCGCGACCCGCATCGCCGCCCCGTTCCCCCAGGACCCCTGGCCGCCGAAGCCTTCCCGGACGAGCTTCCGCCAGTCCCCGCCCTCCCGCACCAGGCGCAGCAGACGGTTGGTCCCCGGCCCGTATCCCCGGTCGAAATCATGGCGTTCTGCGAACACCCGGGCCAGGAGGTCCTGGTCGACCCGCCCGGCCGCCTCGAGCACTCGAACGACCCCGCAGGCCATCTCCGTGTCATCGGTCCACTGCCAGGGACCCTCCGGCGGTTCCCGCCGCTCGAACGCCCCCCGATGCTCCGGCACGAAGAACTGCGACCCCAGCGCGTCCCCCGCCGCCACCCCGCCCAGCGCCCGCCACGCACCCCCACGACGATCAATGCCCATCGGGCCAGCGTACCCAGCGGCGCCCACCCGCCCGGGAAGGTCGCAGCCGGGCGGGCAGTGAGCGTGCCGGACGGTCAGGCCGGGGCCGTGGCGAAGGCGAGGATTTCCGGGAGGGCGGGGCGGTAGCCGTCGCCGCCGACCACGGTCAGCGAGGGAGCGCTTGAGGCCACGGCCGATCCTCGCACTTCACGCACGGCCGCTCCCGTCCGTCGAGGGAGAAGATCGGCCCCTGATCCCGGCACGGTGGCGGCCGGGACCAGGGGCCGGGTGCCGGGCACGGACACCGCTGTCCGTGCGTGCGGTCGGGGCGTCGTTTTTGGGGGTGATGACCGGTAGCGTCCTGCGAGTGAGTAAGCGGTATGCGTTGTGGTCTTATGTTCCTGGGGCGGTCGCCGCGCGGACCGGGGATGCGATGTCGGGGCCCGCGCTGCTGCTGGCGGGGCTCGCGGCCACCGGGTCGGTCGCGTCCGCGTCGTCGCTGTTGGCGGGCATCACGGTCTCGGCGGCGGTCGGCGGGCCGGTCTTCGGGGCGCTGCTCGATCGGGCGGCGCGGCCGGGGCGGCTGCTGGCCATGGCGTTCGCGGTCTACGCGGGGGCGCTCACGGTCATCCTGGTGAGCCTGGGACGGGTTCCGGTGTGGGCGAGCGTGCTCGTCGCGCTCGGCGCCGGGCTGCTGGGTCCCGCGCTGTCGGGCGGATGGACCTCGCAGTTGCCGCACTCCGTGCCGCGCGCGGGGCTGCCGCGCGCGACCGCGCTCGACGCGATGACGTTCAACGTGGCGAGTCTCGCCGGGCCCGCACTCGCTGGGGCCGTGGCGGGGACGGCCGGGGCGTCGGCGGCGGTGGTCGTCGCGGTCGTGCTGATCTGCCTCGCGCTGCCGTCGGCGCTGGTGCTGCCCTCGCCGCCGCCACGCCCGCCCTCCTCGTCCACCGTCCGCGCCGACGTCGCCGCCGGAGTCCGCGCCATCGTCCGCACCCGGCCGCTGGCCCGCGCGACGGCGACCACGGTCGTCTCCTGCGCGGGGCAGGGCATCCTGGTCGCCTGCGTGCCCCTCCTGGGCGCCCGCGCCTTCGGCTCGGCCGACCACGGGGCGTTCCTCCTGTCCGTCCTCGCCGCCTCGGCACTGGCCGCCAACTTCGCCCTCTCCCGGTGGCCCGCCCTGATGCGCCCGGACACCGTCCTTTGGGTCAGCACCCTCGTCCTCGCCGCCGCCCTGCTCCTCGCCGCGACCGTCCACCCTGCCGCCCTCATCGCCGCCGCCGTGGTCGCGGGACTCGGCGAAGGCCCCCAGCTCACCTCCCTCTTCGCCGTCCGCCACCGCGAGGCGCCCGCCCACCTCCTCAGCCAGATCTTCACCACCGGCGCCAGCCTCAAGATCACCGGCTTCGCCGGAGGCGCCGCTCTCGCCGGCCCCCTCGCCACCCGCTCCCTCCCCCTGGCCCTCCTGACCGCCGCCGCGACCCAGTTGGCCGCCGCGCTCACCTACGCCGCCCTCTCGTTCCGCGCCCGAACCGCGCCCGCGCAGTCCGCCCACCCGTAGCCCTCACCTGCGCCGAAGCGGCGCGCCGTGCGCGCCGCGGGCCGGCGCGAGACGCCCCGGCGTCCGTCACGCGGGCACCGGGGCGTCATGAGTTTCGGCTACAGGCGGGAGGACAGGTAGATGGACTTGGTCTGGAGGTAGGGGGTGAGGCCTTCGGGGCCCAGTTCGCGACCCAGGCCGCTGGACTTGACGCCGCCGAAGGGAGAGGAGAAGTCCAGGGCGTAGTGGTTGATACCGACGGAGCCCGTTTCGATGCGGTGGGCGAGGTCGATGCCGTGGGACTCGTCGGTGGTCCAGATCGTGCCGCCGAGGCCGTAGTCGGAGTCGTTGGCGATGGCCACCGCCTCGTCTTCGGTCGTGTAGGGGATGACGGCGAGGACGGGGCCGAAGATCTCCTCCCGGGCGATCCGGTCGGTGTTGGCGACGTCGGCGAAGACCGTCGGCTCGACGTACCAGCCGGGGCCGTCCGGGGCCGCGCCGCCCGTGGTGAGGCGGGCCTCGCTGCGCCTGCCCTCTTCGATGTGGCCGAGGACCCGGGTCTGCTGGGCCCTGCTGACCAGGGGCCCGATCTCGGTGGACTTGTCCAGCGGGTCGCCGATCCGCAGGCCGCGGACCGTCTCCGTCACGGCCTCGACCACCTCGGCGTACCGGGAGCGGGGGGCGAGGATGCGCGTGCAGGCGTGGCAGGTCTGCCCGTTGTTGGGCAGGGAGACCTCGAGGAGCTTGGCGGCGAAGAGGTCCAGGTCGGCGTCTTCGGCGATGAGGGAGGCCGACTTACCGCCCAGCTCCAGGGTGACCGGCCGTAGCAGGCGGCCGCCCACCTCGCCGATGGACCGGCCCGCCGGGGTCGAGCCCGTGAAGGCGACCTTGTCGACGCCGGGGTGGGCCACCAGGTGGGCGCCCGCCTCGCGGTCGGCGGGGACCACGTTGAGCACGCCCGCGGGCAGGCCGGCGGCTTCGGCGGCCTCGGCGAACGCGTAGGCGTCCAGGGCGGTCTCGGGCGGCGGCTTCAGGACGACCGTGCAGCCCGCGGCCAGCGCCGGGCCGAGCTTCATCGCGGCGAGGGCCTGCGGGTAGTTCCAGGGGGTGATCGCGGCGACGACCCCGACGGGGCCGCGCGTCACGATCGTCCGGCCGCCGAAGACGCTCGCCCTGACGTCTTCGGACTCCAGGTCGCGCAGCAACCGCGCGTAGTAGGCGATGATCCCGGCGGCGGCGAAGCCGTTGGCCCCGGCCGACAGGGTGATCGGCATGCCGTTCTCGCGGCTCACCAGGGCAGAGGTCGCGCGGCCCCGGCTCTTCAGCTCCCGGGCGAAGCGGTCGATGAGGTCGGCGCGGGCGGGGGCGTCGAGGGCGCCCCACGCCCCCTCGAGCGCGCCGCGGGCGGCGGCGACGGCGTCGTCGATGTCGGCGGTCCCGGCGAGCCCCGCGCGGGCGAAGACCTCGCCGGTGGACGCCTCGACGACGTCGACGGCGCCGCCGCGCGGAGCCGTCCACGCGCCGCCGATGTACAGGGTGTCTCGGTCCATCGTGTTCCCTTCGGTCACAGCACGTCCTCGTGGGCGAACAGCACCGAGCTGACGAGCGGGGCCATCGGGCCGCCCGCGAACAGGGAGGTCCGCGCCCCGGTCACCTGGTTCGGTGACGTGCCGCGGATCTGCTTGACGGCCTCGACGGCCAGGCCCATCCCGTTGACGAACGCGTCGGCGATGTTCCCGCCGCTCGTGTTGACGGGCAGCTTCCCGCCTTGGGCGATGAGGTTCTCGAAGGTGAGGACCTCCCCCGCCGCAGGCCCGGACGGGGCGAGCCCGTGGTCGATGAGCGACGCGACGGCCGAGCCGCTGAAGTTCTCGTACACCTGGACCACGTCGACGTCGCCGGGCTTGATCCCCGCCGCGTCGAAGAGCCGTCCTGCGACGCCCCGGCAGTCCGGGCGTCCGCCGAAACCGGCGGTGGCGTAGGCGTCGTCGTTCTCGGTCAGCGAGGAGTACCCGCCCGGCGCGCCCTGGGCTCCGGCCAGCACGAACGCGGGGTCGGCACGCAGTTCCCGGGCCCGCTCCGCCGAGACGAGGATGAGCGCGACGGCCCCGTCGCTCTCCCGCGAGCAGTCGAACAGCCGGAACGGGTCGACGATCGGGCGGGACGCGGCGTAGGCGTCGGCGTCCAGGGGCTTGCCGTATCCGGCGGCGGTGGGGTTGCTCTGCGCGTGGTGATACGCCGCGAGGACAAGCGCGCGCTGGGTCTCGGCCGGTACGCCGTCGTGCTCCAGCATCCGCCGGGTGCGCAGCGCGCAGACCTGGGCGGGGGCGCCGACGCCGTGCGCGAGGTAGTGGTTGTCGTAGAAGTAGCGGGCGTAGCCGAGGCGGCCGGTGTCGACCTGGGCCATCGTCCGGTAGGCGACGACGCACTCGGCCTGGCCGGTCGCGATGGCGGCCGCCGCCGTCGTGATCGCGGCCGCCGCGCCTCCGCCGCCCCCGCCCCAGACCATGGACGACCAGCGCAGCTCGTGGATCCCGAGGTCGGCGCCCAGGACCGGGCCGGAGAGGTCTCCCCCGGCATAGGACACGAACCCGTCGACGTCACGGGGTGAGACGCCCGCGTCGCGGCAGGCCGCCAGGATCGCCTCCAGGGCCATCCGGTGCTCCCCCGCAGGGGCCTGGCCACGCTTGTAGTGCAGGTCGGCGACGCCGACGACGGCCGCCGCGCCCCGCATCGGGGAGGTTCTCATGCGCCTTCTCCAATCCGCCAGCGCAGCAGCGGCCACGCGGCGTTCTCCGGCCGTTCGAGGAACCCGGTCACCCGGTCCCCGATCGCGACGGAGTCGCCGTCGAGGAGCCCGAGCAGCCGGACCCCGTCGGCCTGCGGCAGCTCCACGACGACCGAGACATAAGGCACGAGATGCGCGTACTCCGCCATGTACGGATGATGCGTACGGCACCAGGAGTAGACCGTCCCGGTCATCTCCACGGGCTCGAAGCCCAGGTCGAAGCCGTGGCAGTGCGGGCAGATGTGCCGGGGCCCCCACAGCCAGGCGCGGCAGTCCGCGCACCGCTGGACCCGCAGCTCACCCGCGCGAAGCCCCTCCCAGTAAGGCGTGTCGAGCCCGTCGGCGGCCGGGCCGCAGGGGATCTCGACGGCCGGCGCGCTCACGCCTCCTCCGGGACGGGGAAGTTCGCCAGCGCCGCGGCGAGCCACACCCCGTCGCGCAGTTCCCAGATCGACCGGAGCCCGATCAGGCCCTCGGGGGTCGTGTAGACGGTGTCCCCGATCCAGGTGTCGCCCTCCCTGCGGACGTCCACGATCCGCCGCGCGCTGACACCCTTGCCCGGGGTCCGCACCCCCTCGAAGACCTTCGGCAGGTTCTCCTGGACCATGTCCGCGAGGGCCGACTTCAGATCTCCGTCCAGGACGAACTGCGTGTGCCGCTCATACCGGGCGCGGAACTCCGCCACCTCGTTCTCAGCCATCGTGGCGCTCCTTCCTCGGGGGTTCCTAAGACTAAAGCCATTAGGTTTATGACGGCAAGACCGGACCCGGGATTCCGGCTCCGACCTGCACGGATGCTCAGGGCGCCGCGACGACGGCGGGCACCAGGAACTTCTCGATCATCGCCCGGAACCGGGCGAAGGACGCCTCGTCGCGGCCGAACTGGCCGATGAACATGATCTCCAGATGGGAGATCCACTCCGACAGCTCCAGCGGCTCGACGTCCGCGCGCAGCTCGCCCGACTCCCGGGCCGCGACCAGGATCGGCGCCCACAGCGCGTGCGTCAGCTCCACCGCGATGCCGGTGTCGCCGAGCAGGGACGACGCCAGCGCCATCTCCTCCGGAGAGACGAGCCGGTCGACCATCGGGTCGCGGCGGCCCCGCCGGACGTTGTGGCAGATCCCCTCGACCAGTTTCTCCGCGAACGTGTCGAACTTGGCGATGTGCGCCCGCGCGGGCTCGATGTTCAGCCGCGCCCGCCGCCGCACCGACGCCAGCACCAGCGCCTCGCGATCAGGGAAGTACCGGTAGACGGTCGCCCGCGCGACCTCGGCGGCCCGCGCGACGTCGTCCATCGTCGTCTTGGCGATGCCGAAGCGCGCGAAGCACGACTCGGCGGCCCGGAGGATGGCCTCCTCCAGCTCTGCGCCGCGCAGCCGGGTGCGGGTGGACCTGCTCATACCGGTCACGATACCGATCTCCGATGATCCACAGAAGAGACTTATAGACAGATGACGAACTTTGTCTATAAGTTGCGGCCATGGATCGCACGGAGAAGCTCTCGCTGACCAGCCGCCTGCTGGCCCATGTGGACAACGGGACGACCGACTACGCCGACGGCCTCATGCGGGTCCCGTTCGGCGCCTTCAACGACCCCGAACTGGCGAAACGCGAGGTCGAGGTGGTCCGCAGGCATCCGCACATCGTCGCGCACACCGACGAGCTGCCGAATCCCGGCGACTTCCTCACCACCGAGCTGATCGGCACCCCGCTGCTGGTCGTCCGGCAGAACGACGGGTCGGTCAAGGCGTTCTCGAACGTCTGCCGGCACCGGGGCGCCCGGGTGGAGTTCGCCGAGAAGGGCTGCAAGCGGATCTTCAGCTGTCCGTACCACAACTGGGCCTACGGACGCGGCGGGGAGCTGCGCGCGATGCCGCACGCCGAGGACTTCCCGGGCCTGGACAAGGCCGAGTTCGGGCTCGTCGAGTTCCCCTGCGAGGTCAGGCACAGCCTTGTCTGGGTGATCCCGACGGCGGGCGAGGACCTCGACGTCAGGGCGATCCTCGGCGACAAGCACGACGGCGAGCTCGAGCAGACCGGGATCGGCGCGTCTCACCAGCACAGGTTCGAGACGTTCGATCTCGACATGAACTGGAAGGTCGTCGTGGACGGCGTCCAGGACAGCTACCACCTGTGCCAGCTGCACACCACGACCGTCTGCCCGCTGCTGCACGGCAACATCTACGCGCTCGACCCGCACGGCAAGTCCTGGCGGCTGGTCGTCGCCCGCAAGACGCTGGAGCAGATCCGCGGCAAGGACCCGGACGAGGTGGACGTCCGCGACTACACCCTGGCGAACTACACGATCTACCCCGGCACGATGCTCGTGACCGAGCCGAACCACTTCGAGATCTGGACGATCACCCCGCACCCGGACGATCCGAACCGGAGCCGCACCACGATCCGGCTCCTTTCCCCGGCGAAGCCCGAGACCGAAAGGCAGGTCAGGTTCTTCGACAAGAACTGGGAGCTGCTGATGAAGACCCTCCTCGACGAGGACTGGCACGTGGCCGGGACGATCACCGGCAACATCGCGACCGGCGGGGTCGGCGAACTCGTCTACGGCCGCAACGAACTGCCGGGCCAGATGTTCCACACGGTGCTGGCCGAGGACGTCGCGAAGCTCACCCGCTAGGACGCGGCCTCGGCCTGCGCCCGGCGTTCCGCGGCGAAGTGGATCACGCCGTGCAGGAAGCTGCGGATCATCTCCTCGTACAGCCTGGCCTGGGTGAAGGTGTTCGCGGCCATCGCCTCGGCCAGGACGGGCTGACGTTCGGCGTCGACGGGGAAGATCGCCCGGCGGGCGGCGGCGGGCTTGACCGCCTCGGAGATGCAGGCGCCGAGCGTCAGGGTGTCCATGCTGTCGAGGATCTGGACGTGCACCTCGGCCGGGACGCCGCAGGCCGCGAGGTACCTGGCGGCGTCCTCGTAGAGGTCGGTCAGCATGTCGCGCGGCGGGTAGGAGAGCAGCAGCGGCGCGGCGTTGCGGTGCCGCAGCACGGCCCGGCGCAGGTTGAGGCTGAGCTGGACGAACCACTCGACCCACCGCTCGGGGTCGGGCTTGCGGGGCACGACGGTCTCGGCGACCACGGCGGCGGAGACCGCGGCGAGGATCGCGGACTTGTCGGCGAAGTGGTGGTACAGCGAGGGCGCCCGGACGTTCATGTGCCGGGCGAGGCGCGGGAGGCTGAGCGCTTCGAGGCCCTCGGTGTCGATGATCTCGATCGCCGCGGCCACCGCGCCGGTCCGGCTGATGAGCGGCTGACGGGGACGTGGCATGCCCGAATCCTAGCCGATCACCCGGTCCGCACCAGGGCCTTACGGCCCATCGGTTACCTACTCCCTTGAGATTTAAATCTAAAGCCTTTAGGATAAGTGGGCCGCTCCGAGCAGCGCGGGAGCGGTAGAGAAAGGCCGAAAATGAACCAGTTCATCAGCACCGAAGAACCCTCCCCCGGGGTCCTGCTGATCCGCCTGGACAAGGCGGCGTCGCTCAACACGCTCAACGCCGAGCTCGTCGAGGAGCTGCACGGCCTCCTCGGCGGGGTCCGCGAGGACGCCTCGGTCCGCGCGATCGTCCTGACCGGTGAGGGCCGGGCGTTCTGCGCGGGCATCGACCTCAAGGGGTACGGCGTGCCGCCCGGCGCGTCCGACGGTGAGGGCAGGGTCCAGGCGGGGATGCGGGTCCAGGAGCACATAGCCTCCCTGACCGCCGCGTTCCGGGAGACCCGGGCGCCGATCATCGCCGCCGTCAACGGGCCCGCCTACGGCGGAGGCATGTCCCTCGCCTTGGCCGCCGACCTGCGGCTCATGGCCGACGGCGCGGCCTTCGAGGCGTCGTTCATCAAGCGCGGCCAGTCGGCCTGCGACGTCGGGCTGAGCTGGCTGCTCCCGCGGATCGCCGGGTTCTCCCGGGCCGCCGACATCATGCTCACCGGCCGCCGCGTCGACGCCGCCGAGGCGCTGGAGATCGGGCTCGCCTCGTCCGTCCACGCGCCCGGCGAACTGCTCCCCGCGGCGCTCGCCAAGGCGGCCGCGATCGCGGAGCACTCCCCTTTCGGCGTGTGGATGACCAAGGACGTCCTGTGGGCGAACCTGGAGACCGCCTCGCTGCCTTCGGCGATCGCGCTGGAGAACCGCACCCAGATCCTTAGCGCGCTGACCAGGGACCACAGGGAGGCCGTCGCGTCCTTCCTGGAGAAGCGCCCGCCGGTCTACCGCAACCACTGAGAGGCACCCCCGTGAAGATCGGAATCGCCGCCGGCTACTGGACCTCCCGCCCGCCCCGCGACGTCGACGGCCGCCTGGCCGCCGCCGAGGAGGCCGGCGTGGAGAGCTTCTGGACCGCCGAGACCTACGGGTCCGACGCCATCGCGCCGCTGTCGTGGTGGGGCGCCAGGACGGGGCGGATGCGCCTCGGCACCGCGGTCTGCCAGATGTCGGCCCGCACCCCGACGGCCCTCGCGATGGCCGCGCAGACCGTCGACCACCTGAGCGGCGGCCGGATGGTGCTCGGCATCGGCGCGTCCGGGCCCCAGGTCGTCGAAGGGTGGTACGGGCAGCCCTATCCCCGGCCGCTGGAGCGCACCCGCGAGTACGTGGAGATCATGCGCCGGGTCTGGGCGCGCGAGGAGCCCGTCAGGTTCGAGGGGAAGCACTACCGGCTGCCCTACCAGGGCGGCGCCGGGCTCGGGAAGCCGCTGCGCTCGACCGTGCACCCGGTGCGGCGCGACGTCCCCGTCCATCTCGGGGCCGAGGGGCCGAAGAACGTCGCGCTGGCCGCGGAGATCGCGGACGGGTGGATCCCGCTGTGGTTCTCGCCCAAGAGCGACGACTTCTACCGGGCGGCGCTGGCCGAAGGGTTCGCCCGGCCCGGGGCGCGGCGCGGCGCGGAGGACTTCGAGGTGGCGGGCGTCGTCTGGGCCGTCGAAGGCGAGGACGTGGAGGCCGCGGCAGCCAAGTTGAAGCCTACGATCGCGCTGTACGTCGGCGGTATGGGCGCCAAGGGCACGAACTTCCACCTCGACGTGTTCGAGCGGATGGGCTGGGGCGAAGAGTGCGCCCGCATCCAGGACCTCTACCTCGCGGGCCGCAAGCAGGAGGCCGCCGACGCCGTGCCGACCGCGATGGTGGAGGACGTCGCGCTGGTCGGCCCGGCCGAGAAGATCTGCGACGACCTCAAGGCCCGCTGGCTCGGCACCTGCCTGACCACGCTCGTCCTCGGCGGCTGGCCGCGCGCCGAGCTGTGCGCGCGGCTCGTGGAGACGGCGGCGGGCCGATGAGCACGGCGCTGAAGGCCGAGATCACCGGGAAGGAGCAGGTCGCCGACGGGGTCTGCCTGCTGACGCTGCGGCCCTCCGGCGGCGCGCCGGAGTGGACGCCGGGCGCGCACCTCGACCTGCTGCTCGGGCCCGGGCTCGTCCGGCAGTACTCGCTGTGCGGGGATCCCGCCGACCGGGGGTCGCTGCGGGTCGCGGTGCTCGCGCAGCCCGACGGGCGCGGAGGTTCCCTGCACGTCCACCGCGCGCTTGAGGTCGGCGGGACCCTGGAGATAGACGGGCCGCGCAACGCCTTCCCGCTCGTGGAGGCGCCCGGGTACCTGTTCGTGGCGGGCGGCATCGGGATCACACCGCTGCTGCCGATGATCCGGGAGGTCGAAGGGCGCGGCCTGCCTTGGCGGCTGCTCTACGGAGGGCGTACCCGGGCTTCGATGGCGTTCGCGGACGAACTCGTCGCCCTGGGAGGCGAGCGGGTCGCGCTGCGGCCGCAAGACGCGCACGGGCTGCTCGATCTGGACGCGGCGCTGGCCGAAGCCGCGGAAGGGACCGCCGTCTACGCCTGTGGTCCTGAGCCACTGCTCGGCGCGCTCGAGGCGGCCTGCTCCCGGTTCCCGCTGCTCGACCTGCACACCGAGCGGTTCACGCCCCGCGAGATCGTCCTCGACGGGCCGGACGGCTCCTTCGAGGTGGAGCTCGCGCGGGCCGGGCGGACCATCACCGTCGGCGCGGGCGAGACCCTGCTGGAGGCGCTGGAGCGGGAAGGGACGGCGCCGTCCTTCTCCTGCCGGGAGGGCACCTGCGGATCGTGTGAGACGACCGTGCTCGGCGGGACGCCCGACCACCGGGACTCGCTGCTCACCGAGGACGAGCAGGCCGCCGGGGACGTCATCTTCCCGTGCGTCTCGCGGGCCCGGTCGGCGAAGCTGGTGCTCGACCTGTGAGCGCGCCCACCGTCCTCGGCCCGCTCGGGCCCGCCCCCGCGCGCGTGGCCGGGTCGGTCCGGCGGACTTCGACCCTGGACACGACCTGGCCCGGGGGGTTCGACGGGCCCATGCTCACCCGGGGACGGGCACGGGATCTGCGCACCTTCGAGGAGGAGGGGCCGAAGGTCGTCGCGGAGGACGCGCTGACCGTCCGGTTCGCGCCCGGAAGCCGGACGATCACCGCGATCGCGGCGGATCCCGCACGGGCCGGGCTCGCCGGACTCGTCGGCGGCAGAGCGGGCGGCGGCCTGCGCGCGCTCGTCGGCCAGGCCCTTCCGGCCGAGCGGACCGCGCGCACCCCCCTGCACCTCCTCCTGGACGACCTGGGCGGTGCCTCACTCGTCGCGCCGATGGCCCGGTCGCGGTGGCTGCCCGACCCGTCGTCCGGGCTGGTCACCGACCCGCTGCCGATGACGGGCGTCTGCACCGGCTTCCAGCCGGGATCGAGCGCCCTCACCCCCGAGGCGCCCGCCCTCCAGCTCGCCAACCAGCGACCCGTCGCTGCGCTCTCGGCGCACGCCGACCCGTGGGCCTGGCATGCCCTGCCCGACCACGAGGTCCCCGCCGCCCGGCGCGCCCGCCGCCTCGACGTGACGCGCACCGCCGACGCCGTCATGATCGACGCGATGTTCCAGGACAGCACCACGATCCCCGAAGGCGGCCGCGTCGCCGTCCACGAGTACCGGGTCCGCGCCACTGCCGATCCCTCGACGCTCGTCCTACGCACCCTCTCCGCCGAACCCCGCATTCTCCCCTACACCGAATGCCCCTTGGCCGTCGGCACGCTCCCCCGCCTACTCGGCCTGCCTCTGGCCGACCTCGCCGGAACCGTCCACCGCGCCCTCCCCGGCGTCGCCGGCTGCACCCACCTCAACGACGCCCTCCGCGGCCTCTCTGACGTCCCGGCGCTCCTCGTCCATCTCTGACCGGCGGACGGTCACCGTGGACGTCCTGGCGCGGACGTGGCCGCCGGTGCCGAGGATCGGCTGGATCACCGGTGCGAAGGACGAGCCGGGTCAGGACCGAGGCTCGGCCGGGGTCTGGTCGTCGTCGGTCAGTTCGCGGTACCAGGTGGGGTGGTGTTCGGCGGCCCAGGACGGGGGGACGGTGCCGATGGCCATGCCGGTGAGGGCGTCGCGGTCGCGGAGGGCGTACCAGAGGTGGCCGGTGGCGATGACGGCGATGGCGAGGAAGAGCCAGTCGTGGACGAAGGTCGCGCCGGTGCGCCAGCCGTCGGGCCACGGGTCGGGGAAGGTCAGGATCGCGCCGGTGCCGAGCATGACCAGGATCGCGCCCGCGGTGAAGGCCGCGTTGAGTTTCTGGCCGGGGTTGAACTTGCCGATCGGGATGACGCCCAGGCCGTCGCGGACGGCCCTGCGGTCCCGGCTGCGCAGCCACGCCCAGTCGGCCGGGACGAACCGGTTGAGACGCCGCAGGTCCGAACGGAACGCCTTGGCGAGCAGGCCGAGGAGGATCGGGACCGGAAGCAGGAAACCCGCCCAGACGTGGACGGGCTTGAGCAGATCGCGCTGGCCGACGCGCTCGGCGAGCGCGGGGAAGTACAGCAGCGCCGCGGTGATCAGGCAGACGAACATCAGCAGGGCCGTCACGTGGTGGACGGCGCGTTCGGCGCGGCCGAACCTAGGAAGTCGGCGCATCTGTCCGTCCGTTCGATCGGCCCACCCAGGCGTCCACGTCGTAGCCGCGCAGCTCCCAGTAGCCGGGCTCGACCTCGTCGACCACCTCGATGCCGCCGAGCCACTTGAGCGACTTGTAGCCGTACATCGGCGCCGTGAACAGCCGGACGGGGCCGCCGTGGTCGTGCGTGACCGGGCCGCCGAGCATCGAAGTGGCCACCAGCATGTCGCGCCGGCGGGCCTGCTCCATCGTCAGGGACTCGGTGTAGACGCCGTCGAAGGAGGTGAAGGTGATCGCGGCGGCCTTCGGGTCGGCGCCGCAGGCGTCCAGGAGATCGGGCAGCGCGACGCCGCTCCACGCGACGTCCTTCACGCGCCAGCCGGTGACGCACTGGAAATCGCGGGTCAGGGAGGTCTGGGGCAGCGCGGCGAGATCCGCCATGGTCAGCGTCCGCTTCTTGGCGACCCGGCCGGACACCTCGAGCCGGTAGGTCTGCGCGGTCTCCTCCGGAACGGACGAGGTCACCGTGTAGTAGCGGAATCCGCCCGCCGCGGGGATGATCCCGGAGATCGGCGCGAGCACGTCGCCGACTTTGTCCTGCGCCCTCGAGCCCAGGGCGACGCCCAGCGCCCCCAGACCCAGCATCCCGAGCACGACCCGCCGTCCGACGGGCGCGCCCTCGACCTCGTCCACGGGCCCATTCCACCAGGCTCCAGCCCAAACGCCAACCCGCACCGACGAAGGGCCGGGCCGCCAACGTGCCCGGACGACCTCGGCGCCCTCCAACGGACGGGTTGGGGAGGCCGAATGGAGGTAGGTGGAAGATCCACTCGTGGACGGATCGCGACGGCCGTGACCGAATCGTGTCGGCCCGCGTCACACGCCTGCCGTGGCCTGGCCGACGAGGACGGGTTCGGGCCGCGGCTCCGGCACCGCGCCCGGTTCCGGCGGCGGCGGAACCGCGCCGCCCTGCGGGAGGGTGGTCAGGACGAGGCCCGCGATGACGGCCAGACCGCCGGCCATCTGAAGCGGGCCGAACGGGTCGCCGAACAGGACGACGCCGATGCCGAAGCCGATGACGGGCTCGATGTTGAGGAACGCGCCCGCGAGGTCGGGGGCCACCCAAGCCTGGGCGTAGGCGAACAGCCAGTACGGGATGAGCGTGCCCGCGATGATCAGGCCGGCGAGCGCGAGCAGTGGGCCCTGGGCGGCCGGAACCGCCGGGGCGCCTTCGGTCAGGCAGGCGACCGGCACGGCGGCCAGTGCCGCCGCGGTGAACTGGACCGCGGTCACCGCGAGCGGGCGGCGTCCGGCGAGCAGGCCGGGCTGGACCATGAGGAAGGCGGCGGACAGCGCGGCGCTCACGAAGACCAAGAGGTCACCGGACAGGGTGGCCCCGCCGCCACCCGCCCCTGCGACGAGCGCGATGCCGAGGAACGCGACGCCGAACCCGATCCAGCCGGTCCGGCCGGCGCCTCCCCGGCCGAGGACCACCGCCGCGATCGCGCCGAGCACCGGGATCAGCCCGACGATCAGCGACGCGTGCGCGACCGACGTCCGGCCGATGCCGACGCTCTGCAGGACGATCACCGCCCCGTAGCCGACCGCGCCCCAGGCGAGGATCTCGGGTCTCCACGCCTTGCGCAGCTCGGTACGGCCCGCCATCACGAGAAGGGGCAGGGCGGCGATCCCGAAACGCACCACGGTGAGCCACATCGGCCCCAGCCCGTCAAGGGCGACCTTCGTCAGGGGCACGGTGATTCCCCACAGCACGCCCGAGACGATCAGGGCGCTCAAGGGACCGGAACGGAGGTTTCGCATGTCCCAAGGATCGGAAAGACGACCGTAATATCCGCATGTCAGCGGCCGAAACGCTACTAAACTGCGTGAGATGGCCGCTGGACTGGATGAAATCGACCGCAGACTGCTGGACGAGCTCCAGCACGACGCCGACCGGACCAACGCGGAGCTCGCCGGCCTCGTCGGTCTCTCCCCCACGGCGACGCTGCACCGTATAAGGAAGCTCAAGGAATCGGGGGTGATCCGTCGTATTCGGGCAGATCTCGACCCGGCCCTCGTCGGCTTCCCGTTGAAGGTCTATGTGACGATCTCACTGGCCCGGCACACCCCCAAGTTCGAACGCACCTTCTACGAGGCGCTCAGGGCCGTCCCCGAGGTGATCACCGCCGACGTGATCGCGGGCGAGACCGACATGGTGATCGTCATCGCCGCCCGCGACGTCCCCGACCTCCAGCGGATTCTTCTGAAGCTCTCCCTGCACGGCGCCCAGCGGATCACCACCTTCCTCCACCTGGAGGAGATCAAGCCGTCCGCGCCCCTGCCCGTCCTGCGCGCCCCCGACGAGACCTGACCGGCCGGCCCACCGTGGGCGGCCGGAAATTCCGTTGACGGCCCGGGTCGCACCGGAGAAAGTGATGATCTTCCGTCCGGCGGTCGGGCGGAGCACCTCATCCGGGGCGAAAGGGAGCAGCATGATCGTCGTATCCGCGGCCGGAGGAGCACTCGGCCGGCTCGTCCTCGACGGCCTGCGCAGGACGCGGCCGGAAGAGCGGATCGTCGCCGCGGTCCGGCACCCGGCGAAGGCCGCCGACCTGGCAGCGCGCGGCATCGAGATCCGCCACGGCGACTACGACGACCCGGCCTCTCTGCGCTCGGCCTTCGCCGGCGCCGAACGGCTCCTCCTCATCTCGTCCCCGGAGATCGACCCCGCCCGGCGCATCGCCCAGCACGGCGCGGCCGTTGAGGCGGCCCGCGCGGCGGGCGTCGGAACGCTCGTCTACACGAGCTTCCTCGGCGCGGACACCCGATCCACGGGAGTCCCCGCCGCCCACTTCGCGACGGAACGCCTGATCGAAGACAGCGGCCTGCCCTGCACGTTCCTCCGGAACCCCTTCTACAGCGAGGCGTTCCTCAACCCGTCCCTGCTGGACGCCGTCGCCTCCGGCGAACTCCCCGACGGCACCGCCGGACGGGGCCTCAACACCGCGTTCCGCACCGACCTGGCCGAAGCCGCGGTGCGGGTCCTCACCTCCGCCGAGCCCGCGAACCGGGCCTACGACCTCACCGGCCCCCTGTGGACCCATCCCGAGCTCGCCGCCTCCCTTTCCCACGCGTCCGGCACCCCCGTGAAGGCGGTCCCCCGCAGCGCCCCCGCACCAGCCGCCTTCGCCTTCCTCGAATCCCTGGCCGCCTCCGGCGCCCTGGAACTCCAGACCTCCGACCTGGCCGCACTCCTCCCCCACCCACCCCGCACGGCCGGCTCCTACGCGGCCTCGCTCTTCCCTCCCCTCTGACGGGTCCGGAGCGCAGCCGCTCCGGACGGTCACGGGTCGCATCTCCCCGACCCGTCCCCGGGGACGGGCGGTGCTCAAGCGCCGCGCCACCGCCCTCGCCGCATCCGCACCGCCGAACCCGTCCTCCCCGTGCCCGCGACCCGCTGACGTCCTCGCTGCGGGCCGACGGGTAGCGGGTATCGGCCCTGCGGCCTGCCTCAGGAGATCCTCCGGCGGAGGACGGGGCGAAGCGGGCGGGAGCGCCGTGTCCTCAGAGGGCGATGGCGAGTTTGCCGACGGTTCCGGCGGTGAAGTCGGTGAGGGCTCGCGGCGCGTCGGACAGCGGATAGGAGCGGGCCAGAGGGACCCGCAGGCTTCCCCGGACCACTTCGGCGGCGAGCCGCTCCAGTGTCTCCCGGCTCGGGTCTGCCATCACCGTGGTGGCCTTGATGCCCCGGCCGGTCTCCTCGGGGGTGAAGTGCACCGTCGAGGCGAGGCGCCCGCCTTCGGCCAGGAGGGCGGCGATGGAGGGGCCGTCGCCCGCCAGGTGCAGGGCGGCGTCGACCCCGCCCGGCGCGAGCGCGCGCACCCCCGCCTCCAGGTCCGCGGGGTCGACGGCCCGGGCGGCGCCCAGACCGGTGACGAACGCGGCCTCGGCTCCCGGCCGGGCGGTGGCGATCACCCGGGCACCGCGCGCGGCGGCCAGCTGGACGGCGAAGGAGCCGACGCCACCGGTCGCGCCCGAGACCAGCACGGTCTCCCCCGCCTCTGGGGAGACGGCGTCGACCGCGTTGCGCGCCGCGGTCCCGGCCAGTCCCAGCACGCCCGCACGGGCGTGGTCGAGCCCGTCGGGGATCGCGGCGAGGCCGTACTGCGGGCTCACCACCACGTATTCGGCGTAGCCGCCCTGGCCCAGGGTCGGGCGCATCACCACCCCGAAGACGTCGGCGCCCGGCGTCCACCCGGTCACGCCGGGCCCGACGGCCGCGACGGTGCCGGCGAAGTCCTTGCCGAGCACGACGGGGAACTCGTACTCGTACACGCCTTGCAGGCCTCCGGCGAGGACGCCCAGGTCGAAGCCGTTGACCGAGGAGGACAGCACCCGGACCAGCACCTCGCCGGGGCCGGGCTCGGGGACGGGGAGGTCGGTGGCCGCCAGGTCCGCGCCGAACCCGGGAAAAGCCATGGCACGCATGTTGATCACTCCGTTTCGGGGGACGTCGCGGCGGCCTGCCGCCACGAGGCGCGCAGGACGGCGCGGGCGACGGCCAGATCGGCCTCGTCGCGCGGGGCGTAGAGCATCACGATCGCGTCCGGCCACTCGGGACGGCGGCTGATCGGATGCGGCTCGGCCCATCCGGCCCGCTCCAGCGGCGCCGCCAGCGCGGCGGGAACGGTCAGGTGGAGGAAGCCGGAGCGGTGGATGTGCGCGAACTCGTCGCGACTGGGATGCAGATACGCCTCCCACGGTCCGGCCGGGTCGTGCAGCCGCAGCGCCAGTGAAGACGGCTCGGACACCTGGCTGGGGCCGGTGAACACGCCGTCGAGCGCCCGCGCCTCCGCCACCAGGGCGGCCCTGATGTGCGGCGGGGAGAACTGGTCGAGCTGGTCGTGCGGGATCTCCAGGCCCGTGGTCCGCGGACGCGGTCCTGGACGGGGCGGAGGGTCGGTCAGATCGAGGCTCATTGCCACAGCACCTTCTGTGCGTTGGTCACTTCTTGTGTGCGCTTCGAGTCTGGTTCACAATGCCGTCATGGCGGAAGAAGGCACTTCAACCCACCCAAGGCACACCGATGTGCGCGTCACCGAGGACCATCCGACCTGCCGGCTGCGCGACGTCCTCGACCGCGTCGGCGACAAGTGGAGCGTCCTGGTGCTGAACCTGCTCGGCGACGGCCCCCGGCGTTACTCAGAACTGCAGCGCGCCATCGAAGGCATCTCCCAGCGCATGCTCACCCTCACGTTGCGCAGCCTGGAACGCGACGGCCTCGTCTCCCGCACCGTCACGCCCACCTCTCCCCCACGCGTCGACTACGCCCTCACCCCCGTGGGCGAGACCCTCTCCGCCCAGGTGGCCGGCCTCATCACCTGGGCCGAAGAGCACCGCCCCTACGTGGCCGCCTCCCGTCGGCGCTACGACGCCCCCTGACCCCTACAGCAGCGGGAACAACCGGGCCACGACGGCGACGGCCTCCGTGCCGGGAGGCCGCGCCGAAGGCCGGTCGTCCCGATGCCGGTACTGGGCGATCAGCGCGCGGATGACGTCGGCCATCCCGGCGAGTTCCTCGGGCGTGAGATGGACGACCTGGCTGAAGACCTCGTCGTGCCGCCAGCGTTCCGGCGCCGTGTCGCGCGTCGCCAGCCAGTGCCGGTAGCTCTCGTCCTCAAGCCCCCGGTTCACCGCGCTCAGCTCGGCGTCGGTGGGCACCTCGTCCCGGCCGGCGGGCGGCGGGCCCTCCCCCGCCGGATCCACGAGGCGCCAAGGCCGCACCCTGCCCTTCCCCCCGTGGACCTCCTCGACGAGCCGGAACTCGGCGAGCCTGCGCAGGTGGAACGAGTAGAGCCCCGTGCTCCCGCCCAGCTCCCGAGCCGCGCCGGTGGCCGTCACAACGCCATCGCGGCGAAGCAGACCGAGCAGGGCCACCCGCACGGGATGCTCGGGCAGGTCGCGGGATCGGGCGGTCGGCCGTGCGTTCTCCACCTTGCAAACTATAGTCTTTGCAAAGCAGCCTCGGCGAAGGGGGAGCCCTCATGACCGTCATGCCCGTCCGCCTCTTCGGTGATCCGGTACTGACGACGCCTGCGCGGGAGGTGACGGACTTCGACGCCGAACTGCGCAATCTCGTCCGGGACCTCGACGCGACGCTGCGGGATCAGCAGGGGTCGGGGCTCGCCGCGCCGCAGATCGGCGTCGGCCTGCGGGTCTTCGCCTTCCACGACCCGCAGGTGTCCGGGCATCTGGTCAATCCGGTGCTGGAGTTCCCCGACGAGGCCGAGCAGGACGGACCGGAGGGCTGCCTGTCCATGCCCGGGCTCTACTTCGACACGATCCGGCGGCTCAACGTCGTGGCGAAGGGGTTCACGCTGCACGGCGACCCGGTCCAGATCGTCGGCACCGGGCACCTGGCGCGCTGCCTCCAGCACGAGACCGACCACCTCGACGGGGTCCTGTTCATCGACCGCATGGACACCGCACGGCGCAAGGCGGCCATGCGCGCGATCCGGGACGCCGCCTGGAACCGGCCCGCCCCGCCCAGGATCAAGTTCAGCCCCCACCCCGCGCCCGGCCGCCGTCCCTGACACCGGACCGCTCCCCTGACCGTCCCGCACCGGCAAGTGGTGCGGGACCGTCGCCCGGCTGCGGCCAGGCGGATGCGGAGGTCCGCAGGATCAGCGCGGTGTCGAGACCGGGCGTGAGGGTGAGAGGGCCGACCACCAGGGCGAATGACCACAGGGCCGTGCTCGTCATCATGGACCGCCAGTCCATATCACCCGACATATCACCATCTGCCAACCGGTGCGCGATCCGGCGGTCGGCCTTCGGTCAGGAGTGCGTCCAGCGGTGGAGGACGGGGGCGAGGTAGTCCGCGTGCGGGTGGGGGAAGGTCGCGAGGTCCGCGGCCGCGTTGATCAGGGCGCAGGCGGCGAACTCCGGGCGGCGGCCCGCGGCCCGTTCCGCGGCGAGCAGGTCGGCGAAGGAGGCGCGGAGCGCGGCCGCCGGGAGGGGCGGCGCGCGGAAGTGGACGCCGACGTTGCCGTACTCGCCCTCGCTGACGGCCCAGAGGACCAGGTCGCCGGGCGGGGTACGGGTTCCGGTCTCCTCCGCGAGTTCCCGCGCCGCCTGACGGCCCAGTTCCGCCAGGTCGAGCGGGCCTCCGTTGGGGGGTTCGACCGAGCCGCCGGGGAGCTGCCACCGGCCGGGGACCGCGGTCGCCGGCCCGGTGCGGCCGACGAGGAGGGCGCCGTCCTCGTCGGGCTGGACGACGGTCACGAAGACCGAGGGGAGCGGCGTCGCGCCGGGGACCCGGCGCAGGGTGAAGTGCCGGTAGGCGGCCGGAGCCCAGGCGAGCGCCCAGCCGCCGTCGGCCTCCCGCGCCAGGGACGCGCACACGACGACCGGCCCGTCGAACAGGGCTTCGGGCCGCGCCCGGGTCTCGGCCTCCCAGAGCAGGTCGGCGGCCTCCCGGTGCCGGGGCGGCACGGGCGGCGGCGGGACCTCGACCAGCCGGAGCGAGGGCGCGTCCCGGAGGACCGCCGCGGCGTCCGGCGAGGGCGTCGGGCTCAACCCTCCTCCTTCGGCGTCTCGGATCCTAGGATCGGCGGCGGGGGGTCAGGGGCGGGTGAGGAGGGTCAGGGTGCGGCGGGCGGCCTGTTCGGGATCGGGGCCCAGGGCCGCGGGGAGCGCGCCGCGGAGCCAGAGTTCGGTGAAGCCGTGGACGATGGACCAGGCGGAGGCGGAGGCCGCGGCGGTGTCGGGGGTGCCGAGGGCGCGGGCCGCCGCTTCGTCGAGGATGGCGCGGGCGGCGGTCGCGGGGGCGAGGACTTCGGGGTCGGCGGGGTCGTAGAGGTCGGGGCGGAACATCACCTCGAAGTGGGCACGGTGCGCGACCGCGAAGCGGACGTAGGCGACGCCGAGGTCGACGAGGTCTTCTCCGGCCGCCGTCAGGGTCTCGGCGAACAGGGTGAAGCCTTCGGCGGCGAGGGCGGTCAGCAGGCCGCGCTTGTCGCCGAAGTGGTGGGCGGGCGCGGCGTGCGAGACGCCCGCGCGGCGGGCCAGCTCCCGCATGCTCCACCCGGAGGTGCCCGACTCGCCGATGGCCGCGACCGCCGCGTCCAGAACGGCGCGGCGGAGGTTGCCGTGGTGGTAGCTGCGCTCGCTGATGTGCGCCCCTTCTCTCAGGAATGAATATATCGAGCCGTTCGTTGCACCCGACGGCTAATCTAGACAGTGACTAGATCCGAGTCAGCCGACGAAAGGCGTTCCCGTGCCGACTCTTCCCTGGACCACTCCCGAACCGCCCGCCGCGCCGTCCGTGCTCGTCATGGCCTCGCGGCTCGAAGTCCGCTCCCTCCGCCACGTCCCCGGGTTCCTGCTCAGTTCCCTCGCCCTGTGGCGCCAGGCCCGCCGCTCCCCCGGCGCGCACGGCGTCGCCCTCAAGGCCGACCTCCTGCACCGCACCTTCTGGACGCTCTCCGCCTGGAAGGACGAAGCCGCCGTCCGCGCCTACGCCGCCACCGAACCCCACAAGTCCGTCATGCGCGCCAAGCGCCGCGTCATGCGCGAGTCCACCTTCGTCTTCTGGACCTCCCCCACCACCGCCCTGCCCGTCGACTGGGCCGAAGCCCGGCGCCGCGTCGAAGCCCAGCGCGCCGGCGAAGCCCGCCAGCCCGACGCCTGACCCGCCTGACCCGCCGGCCCCGCGCACCCGGGCCCCTCGCCCACGGCGGGCCGGGCTCGGGGACGGGACGGGCGCGAGGCCATCAGGACGGGCCGGTGCGGAGGAGGCGGGTCAGAAGGCCGCGGAGGAGTGACTTCTCGGCGTCGTCCAGGTCGAAGAAGGCCGTGGCGCCGGCCAGGCCACGGGCGTGCAGCAGATCGCGGCGGCGCTCGCCTTCGGGCGTGAGGACGACCTGCTTGACGCGCCGGTCGGCGGGGTCGGCGCGGCGCTCCACGAGGCCGAGGCGCTCCAGGCCGTCGACGATGTTCGTGACATTGGACGGCTCGCACGAGAGCCAGCCGGCCAGGGCGCGCATCGGGACCGGCTCCGTCAGCCGGTTCACGACGATCGCCTGGCTGGGGTTCAGATCGAGGTCGGCGGCGATCGCGCGGAAGTCGTCCCGCAGCCTTTCGGTGACCTCGGTGACCAGCGCGGTCAGCTCCACCACCGCCTCGCCACCTTGAGTGCTCATGCCCACAGCATAGAACATTTCACACCGCGGACTGTTCAGTGACTGAAGCTTCTGCTACGGTCCCAAAGTACTTCAGTAACTGAACAATCTAGTGAGTGAAGGAGATGGCGGCGTGTCCGAACCGACCGGCATGAATCAGCAGGTCTCCGACAGCCCGACGGGCTGGGTCGCCGCGCACATCCGGGCCTACGTCGCGAGCGACGGCGCGGACGGGCACCTGTACCAGGGGTGGCCGACGCTGCTGCTCACCACGCGGGGCCGCAGGTCGGGCCAGGCGCGGCGCACCGCGCTCATCTACGGCCGCGACGGCGACCGCTTCCTGCTCGTGGCGTCGAACGCCGGGGCGGACCGGCATCCCGCCTGGTACCTCAACCTCGTCGCCCATCCCGAGGCCGACGTCCAGGTCGGCTCGGACAGGTTCCCCGCCGTCGCCCGCACCGCGGCGCCCGACGAGCGGCGGCGGCTCTGGACGACGATGACGGAGATCTTCCCCCTCTATGACGACTACCGGAAGAAGACGTCCCGCGATATCCCCCTCGTCGTCCTCGAGCCCCGTGACCGCCCCTGACCGCCTCCGCACGGGCCGGGAACGACGAGCCCCGCGCTTCCGGGAGGGAAGGCGGGACCCGGGGCGGGGTGGGTCAGCCCTTGAAATACACGATCTGGTGGGTGGTGGCGAGGAGGGTGCCGGTACGGGACCAGAGCTGGGCCGACTGGTCGAAGTAGCCGCGGGAGAAACGCGCGGAGGAGGCGGTGCCGAGGAGGGGGTCGGTGCCCTGGGCGGCGAGTTCCGCGGCGTCGGCGTGGAAGTAGATGGTGAGGGAGACGGTGCCCGCAGGCAGGTAGGTGCCCATGCGGAGGAAGACGCGGGGGTAGAAGACGTCGCACAGGGACGTCAGGGAAGCGAAGTCCAGCGGGCGGGCCGGGGTGTCGCGGACCCACATGGTGGTCGTGGAGTCCGGGTTCTCGCCCTCCTTCTCCGGGATGGCGCCCTCGGTGAACCGCATCTCATAGTTCCCGGCCCAGGAGATGAAGTCGGGGAACCCTGAGCGCTCGACGTCCTCGGGCGCGGGCACGACGGGCATGGTCGCCTCGCCGTCCGCCCAGGTGTCGCGGCGGATGCCGAAGACCGCGGTGGCGGTGGTGGTGACGACGCCGCCCTGGGACAGCTCGATCACCCAGTGCTGGGTCGTCCGGTTGGTGCGCGCGGGCCGCACGGCGATCTCGAAGTCGCCGTCGGCGATGGGGCCCGCGAAGTTCACGGTGAGGGACAGCGGGTCGCCGAGCCGCTCGGGGTGCTGCTCGATGGCGCGCAGAAGGGTCGCGGAGGTGATGCCGCCGAAGGGGCCGACCATGTTCGCGTACGCGGGCGCCGTCTTGCCGTGGAATCGGCCGTCGGCCTCGGCGGTGAGCGCGATGGCCGCGTCGAACGGGTGAAGGGCGTCGGTCGTGGTCACGGATGCTCCTCGCGGGGAAGACAAGTTTTCCTATGTATGCAACCATACATAGGAACCTGGGCGCGCAGAAGGGAAGGGTGGCCATGCCGCGACGCAAGGACCCGGACGGACCCCGGGCGGCGATGATCCAGAGCGCGATCGGGATGATCCGCAGGCAGGGCGTCGCCGCGACGTCGTTCGCCGACGTGCTCGCCGACAGCGGGGCCCCGCGCGGCTCGGTCTACCACCACTTCCCCGGCGGCCGGGCGCAGCTGATGGAGGACGCGACCCGCAGTGCCGCCGCTTATCTGGACAAGGCCGTGAGCCGCATCCTCGACGCCTCCGACACCCCGTCGGCCTTGCGCGCGCTGGTGGGCATCTGGAGGCGCGGCCTGGAGGCGGGCGACTACGAGATCGGCTGCCCGATCGTCGCGGCCGCCCTGGGCACCGAGCGGACGGCCCGGGACGTCGCGGGCGACGCCTTCGGCTCCTGGTGCGGGATGATCACCGAGAAGCTCGTCGCCGACGGGGCCGACCGGGAGCGCGCCGAGTCCGTCGCGGTGCTCGTCATCGGCGCGCTCGAGGGCGCTCTGGTCATGGCCCAGGCCCGCCGCTCCTCCGCGCCCCTCGACGCGGTCGTCGACGAGCTGGGCGTCCTCTGCCGGTCGATCACCGCGGGCCGGGCCGCCGCGGGCTGACGCCTACCAGTCGAGGTCTCCGCAGTCGACGGGCACATCGTTGACGAAGCACTCGCTGGAACCGCCGATCCAGGAGCCGACCACGTCCGGTCCGCCGGAGGCGTAGAACATGCCGAAGGCGAACGCGGCGAAGATCAGTCCCGCGATGATCGGCCCGAACCCGCCGGAGGCCGGCGCGCCCGCCGTGGCGCTGGTCGGGTTCGCCGGGTCGTAGAAGACCTCGACCTCGGCGCCGACCCCGTGGTCGGACGGCTCCCTCGACTCCACGGTGATGTCGCGTCCCTCCAGCGTGGTGAAGACCAGGACGGGACGGTTGGCGGCCCTGAGCGATCGGCCGCTGCCGGTCATCCGCGTCTTCACATCGCTGACGACGCCCGGCACCCGGTGCGCCTTTCGCGCGAACGACCGGGCGCTGAAGACCCCCCGCACTCCGCCCAGCGCGACCAGCAGCCCGACGGCCACGAACAGCAGGGTCCCGCAGGTGAACACGGTGTCGAACTTCGCGAAGTCGTCGGTCATGGGGGGGCTCTTTCTCTGGCACCGGCGGAACAGCGGCGTAACGCTACAGGGAAAAGACGCAGGTCGTTTCCAGGAGGTTCCGGACCTTCACTCCGAGATCGGGTTCCGGTTGAGGCGGACCTCCTCGATGTCGAGGATCGCCCGGATCTGCCGCAGGACCGTGTCGTCGATCTCCCGATCGTCCCGAAGGCGCAGCACCGTGGCGCGCTCGCACGACACGAGGGCGAGCCGCAGAGCGGCGTCGTCGCGCTTGCGGCGGACCGCGGTGTCGGCCTCCTCCCCGTCCCCACCGGACGGCGACGAGCACCACGCAGACCACGGCGATGAGCACGATCCCGCCCTGCCCCGCACCGGGGCCCCGGCCGTCAGGGGCGGCCGGGGGCACGCCGTTGGTCAAGGGTCAGCGGGCGGAGTCACCGCGGACGGCCCGGACCACCCTGCCGAGGAGGGCGCGGCTGACCGACCGGCGCGCCCGCTTCGGCGCCGGGGCGGGCGCCTCGGCCGGCGCGACCGCCTGGATGATCGGCAAGGGCCGCGTCCCGGTGACGGGC
The DNA here is from genome assembly GCF_003751225.1 of Actinocorallia herbida. NCBI lineage: Bacteria > Bacillati > Actinomycetota > Actinomycetes > Streptosporangiales > Thermomonosporaceae > Actinocorallia > Actinocorallia herbida. The sequence continues at coordinate 2,960,120 of NZ_RJKE01000001.1, read as the reverse complement.
GGGTGCAGCCGGAAGTTGACGGGCAGGGCGCGCAGCGCGCGCACGGCGGGGGACGGCCGCCACGAGAGCTCCTCGGGCGGCAGGACGAGTTCCAGCGCGGCGAGCCGCTCGAAGAGCTGCTCGACGGCGATCGCCACCAGGGTCATCGCGAGTTCCGCGCCGGGGCACCGGTGCGCGCCCGCGCCCCACGCCAGATGCGCGCGCGAGCTGTAGATCCCCTGCCTGGCCTGGGCGAACGCGGGGTCGCGGTGCGCCGCGGCGACCGACAGCAGGACGGGGTCGCCAGCCGCCACCGGCACACCGCCGAGCACGGTGTCGGCCACCGCGAACCGGAGGGTGAGGTGGGAGTTGGGCGGTTCGGTGAGGACCGCCCGGTTCACCGTCTCGCGTACCAGCCCGCCCGCGAGGCTGGCCCGCGCGCCGGCGTCACCGCTCACCACCTCCAGGACGGTGGAGCAGATGAGGGAGGACGCCATGTCGCCGAGGTGGATGATCAGCGCGACCATGTCGACCGCGATCTCCTCGTCGGTCAGGTCGGGCCCGGCCGCGGCGAGCATCAGGGAGGGCAGGTCGTCGCCCGGCCTGCGCCGCTTCTCCGCGACCGCGGCGACGGCGTGCGCGGTGACCCGGGCGAGCGCGGGGCGGGACTCCGGCCCCATGTCCATGGTGCGCCACACGTCGAGGAGGAGGTCGTCGGTCACCGCGGTGACGCCGATCATCTCCTGGCAGAGCATGAGCATCAGCGGCCGGGCGTACTGCGCGGCGAGGTCGGCGGAGCCGCGCGTGGCGCCGTCGGCGAGGAGGTCGACGAGTTCGTCGGCATAGGCGCGGCAGCGCTCTTGCAGGTCGCGGGCCACGGGGTGGGTCTGGTCCTGGAACGGGGGCAGCGCGGCGAGCCATGTGCCGCGCCGCTCGGTGTGCTTGGGCCCCTCGAGGAACAGGACGCCGTCCGCCTCGGGCGCGGTCAGGAACGGCCAGTCCGCCGGGACCCTGCCTTCGGCGCGCGCCTTCCAGCGCGCGGTGTCCTTGGTCCACACCCGGTTCCGGTTGTGCAGGACCTCGAGGACCTCGCGGTAGCCGAGCACGATCCAGACCGGGACGCCGTACAGGCCGACGGGGGCGACGGGCCCGTGCCGGTCGCGCAGTCCGTCGAGGAAGGGGCCGAGGTCGTCGGCGAAGTCCGCGGTCATGAGCGGCTCGGCGGCCGCCGTCGCGAGTCCTCCCCGCACCGAGCGGCCGTTCGCCTTCTTCGACGCGGTGGACCCGTCACTGCTCTGGCCGGTCGGCATCTCGCTCCATCGTGCCCGCCCCGGCCGAACCGTCCGCGCACGGCGGGACGACAGGGGCCGGACGCCAGGGCCGCCTCCACCGAGGAGTGGTTTCTGACTGGTCAGAACCCTAGCAACAATTCCACATTCAGGTATTTTCCCCACGAACTTACCGACAAGTAGTGGTTTTTATACCTTCCGAGATGTTCGTCCGCTTTATAGCCCTTATTACGATTCACCCAGATGGCATAAGTACCGATGCCGGGATGACGGCGTCGGTCCCCGGAGTAGGTGAAGAAGAAGTGGCGGAGGCGGAGGACTGCGAGCCGGGTGCCGGGTCGGTGGGGCGTCAGGTGGGGAGGACGGCCAGGGCCGCGGCGCCGTAGAGGCCCGCGTCGCGGCGCAGGGCCGTCGCGGAGACGGTGACGGGCGAGAGGGTGGCCGGGCGGCGGGCGGTGAGGGTGCGGCGGATGGGGTCCAGGAGGAGGTCGGCCGCGGCGGCGAGGCCGCCGCCGATGACGGTGTGGCGGAGGTCCAGGAGGGTGGCGGCGTCGGCGATGACCGCGCCGAGGGCGGCCGCCGCCTCGGCGAAGACGGCGAGGGCGAGCGGGTCGCCCGCACGGGCCGCGTCGGCGAGGGCGCGGGCGTCGGGCGGGACGGAGCCGGGCGCCCAGCCGCGCGCCAGAGCGCGGCGGACCATGCTCGGGCCGCTGGCGATGGTCTCCAGGCAGCCCGTGGCGCCGCAGCCGCAGGGGTCGCCGGTGGGGTCGACGACCACGTGGCCGAGGAATCCGGCGTTGCCGGCCGGGCCGAAGTAGGGGCGGCCGTCCAGGACGAGGCCGCCGCCGATGCCCGTCGAGACGACGACGCCGAGCAGGGAGTCGTGGCCGGTCCCGCCGCGCCACCACTCGCCGAGCGCCATGCACTGGGCGTCCCCGGCGAGCCGCACCGGACGGCCGGGCAGCCTCCCCTCGACCTCCGCGACGAGCGGGAAGCCGCGCCACGCGGGGATGTTGACGGGGCTGACCGTGCCCGCCCCGAGGTCGAGCGGGCCCGCCGAGCCGATGCCGACGGCGCCGACCGCGTCCGCCGGGAACCGGTCGAGCAACGTGTGCAGCACCGCCGACGGGTCACCGCCGACGGGGACTTCGCACCTGGCGCGGAGCGTCCCGTCGGGTTCGGCGAGGGCCGCGGCGAACTTGGTGCCGCCGATGTCGATCGCGAGAACCGTCATGGACCGTGCCTTTCCTCCTGTGGGGGCGTCCCCCGTGGGCACGCGGTCACGAAGGATAGGGGATCTCGCCGGGCGCGGGGGACTGTGTCGCATCACTCCCGGTTCGTCCTGCGAGGCCGCCGATCATGACGGTAGGGTGCCGTGATTCGTCCTGGTATCTAAGGAGTTCTCCGTGTGCGTCCCCCCGTCATCCGTCGAAGAGGTCCCGCGGCGTGGGTGAGGCGGAATGGGCGCGGCGGAGGGTGCTCGCCGGGCTGGGCGCACTCGCGCTGACCGCGGCGGGATGCAGCACGGGGACCAAGAAGGCGGCGACGCCCAAGCCGCCGCCGGTGCGGCCGCCGAACATCATCGTCGTGCTCACCGACGATCTCGGCTACGGCGAACTCGGCGCCTACGGGCAGCGCAAGATCGCCACGCCGAACCTCGACAGGCTCGCGGCCGAGGGCCTCCGGTTCACCGACGCCTACACCTCCGCGCCGGTCTGCGCGCCCGCGCGGGCCTGCCTGTTCACCGGCCTGCACACCGGGCACAGCCCCGTCCGGCGCAACCCGCCGAGCCGCGGCGGCGACCTGCCGCTCGGACCGCTGCCCACGATCGCCACGCTGCTGCGCGACCACGGCTACCGGACCGGCCTGTTCGGCAAGTGGGGCTTCTCCCTGGACAAGCCGGGCCCCGACCACCCGAACGAGCACGGCTTCTCGGAGTTCTACGGCTACCTCACCCACCACGCGGCGCACGACTACTACCCCACGCGCCTGTGGCACAACAAGGAGGCCGTCCGGTACCCGGGCAACACCGGGAGGGCGGGGACCGACTACGGACCCGAGCTGATCCTGCGGCACGCCGAGGCGTTCCTCGACGTCCAGGCCGACGACCCCTTCCTGCTGTTCCTCACGCCCAACCTGCCGCACGCGCCCGCGGTCGTTCCCGAGGTCGGCCAGTACGCGGCGCAGGACTGGACCGACGCCGCCAAGGGCCACGCCGCCCAGGTCACCCTGCTCGACTCCTGCGTGGGCCGGATCATCGACAGGCTGAAGGCGCGCGGCCTCGACAAGAACACGATCGTGCTGTTCACCAGCGACAACGGGCCGCACGAGGAGGGCGGGGTCGACCCCGACTTCTTCCAGGCCGCGGGGCCGTTCCGCGGATACAAGCGCAACCTCTACGAGGGCGGCATCCGGGTCCCGTTCATCGTCTGGTCGCCGCGCCTGCTCGCCGGGTCGGCCGGGCGGACGACGGCACGGCCCGCCGTCCACTACGACCTCCGGCCGACCCTCGTGGACCTCGCCGGCGCGGCCGTGCCGGTCGGCCTCGACGGGATCTCCCTGCGCCCGCTGTTCACCGGCCAGGGCGACGTCCCGGAGGACCGCCCGCTGTTCTGGTTCCGCAACCACTTCGGCACGACCCCGTCGCAGGTCAAGGAGGACCACGGGCGCGGCGACCGGACGGCCGCGGCCACCCGCCAGGGCCGCTGGAAGGCCATCGGCTTCGGCCGCACCGAGGAGTACCGCCGACCCGGCCCCAACTGGCAGTGGGAGCTCTACGACCTGGCCGTCGACCCCGCCGAGGCCACCGATGTCGCGCGGCTCCACCCCGCCGTCCTCACCCAGCTCCGCCAGTCCGTCATGGCCGCCTGGACCAACCCCCGGGACGCCTGAGCGGACAGGGCCGCGGCGGGTCCGGTCCCGGTACACCGGGCCGGGCCGCCTCCCGTCACCCGTCCTTGAGCAGCGGCCGCAGCACCTTCATCGCGTTGATCCTGGACCGGCTGATCTGCGCGAACGCCACCGCGGCCGCCAGGTCGGGGTTGCCGCTGGCGATGGCGTCGCACAGCTCCCGGTGCTTGGCGAGCTGGGAGGCAGGGTCCCGCGACGGGAGCTTGCGGAACAGCCAGCGGACGCGCCCCGCGATGGACCTCATCAGGCTCTCCAGGATCGGGTTGCCCGACAGCGCCAGCACCTCGTGGTGGAAGGCCGCGTTCGCCGCCTCCAGCGCGACCCGGTCCCCCGCCTCGGCCGCCGCCTCCGCGCGGGCCATGAGGTCGAGCAGCGGGGTCTGCGCGCCCGCGCCGAGCCGCCGGGCCGCGAGCTTGGCGGCCTGCACCTCGAGCGCCTCGCGGACGTCGAAGAGGTTCTCGGCCTCGGCCAGGGTCAGCGTGCTCACCATCGCGCCGCGCCGGGGCACGAGCCGGACGAACCCCTCGGTCTCCAGCATGAGCAGTGCCTCCCGGACCGGGATGCGCGAGACGTCGAGGCGTTGCGCCAGGTCGCGTTCGCGCAGCCAGCTCCCGGGTTCCAGCTCGTCGGCGATGATGAGTTCGCGGATGTGGTCGCAGATCTGCTCGGGCAGCGACTTCAGCTCACCGGTCCGCACGCCCACGGCCGCAGTGGTCTCCATGTGGATCACACTACGTTCAGGCGGTTGCAGAGGGAGTTCAATTCCTCGGCTCCGTCGTCGGTGACGAGGACCGTGCCGCCGAGGCAGACCCGCTTGCGGTCGCGGCAGGCGTTCGGCTCGAACGCGAACGCCACCCCCGGCGCGATGACGAAGTCGCCGTCACGCGGGGTCGTGGGGGGCAGCGGCAGCCCGGCGAGGCCCGGCTGGGTGTCGAGGCCGACATGGGTGGCGCTGTTGTAGATCACCGGTGAGACCGTCTGGACCAGCGGGCCCATGTTCCAGCAGCCGGCCTCGCGCAGCGGCGCCTCCATCACCGCGCACAGCTCGGCGAAGGTCACGCCGGGGCGCAGCGCGGCGACGCCCGCCCGGTAGGACGCCTCGGCCACCTCGTGCAGGAAGAGGTGGTCCGCGTCGGGCTCGCCGATGAACAGGTCGACCTGCTGCTGGGTCTCGAAGCCGCCGTAGAGGGTGAACAGCTCGGCGCCGAACGCGTCGCCCTTGTCCAGGACGCGGCCACCGCCGCCCATCCAGATCCAGTCGGCGCCGGACCAGCCGAGCCGCTCGGGCCCGCTGCGCTGCGGCCCGGTGATCCACAGGCCGCCGCGCCGGGTGACCTCGTGCATCCCGGCGGCGACGATCTCACTCTCGCGCACACCGGGTCCGGCGGCCGCGACCATCGCCGCGGTGGCGTGCTCGCCGATCTCGGCGGACTTGCGGAGCATCGCGATCTCCTCCGCCGAATGCACGACCATCACCATCTCGAAGCGGCCGGAGACGTCGGTGAACTCCGCGCCGGGCAGCGCGTCGAGGATCCGCTTCCAGGTGTTGTAGGGGATGGTCCCGGCGACGCTGGCGGGCGCGCGGCTGCTGAGGCCGACGACGCCGATCCGCGCGCTCGCCAGGCCCTTCTCCGCGATGACGTCGGCGGGGCCGAGCGCGCGGCCGGTGAGCCGCTGGTCGGCGACCCAGCGCTCGTAGGCGCGGCCCGGGACGTCGTGGCGGCCGAGGGTGGTGTTGCCGGTGGGGACCATGGTGACGGGCTCGCCGTCGCGGGGCAGCAGGCAGAGGCCGCGGGTGCCCTCGTTGGTGAGGTAGCGGTCGAGCTGGTCACGGCCGGTGCCTGCGACGAGCAGCGCGTCGAGGCCGAGCTCGTCCATGAGGGCGCGCAGCGCGCGGTAGCGGCGGTCGCGCTCAGCGAGCGTGAGGGTGGGGAAGCCGGTGTCCACCACGACGTTCCACCTTTCTCTGAGGTCCCCGGGGGGAGGGTTTGGTATGCCAGATCTTAGGCCGTGCTACAGGCGACAAACCAGACGTTCGCGCGAAACTTCCACGTTTCCCCTGGTCAAGTTACCGTCCTGAAACATGGTTTGCTCGTTTTGTTTACACGAGGCCCTTGTCTTAGGCCCAAGACTTAGAAGAAGGTATACCAAACGCCCCCTGCTCCTCCCGGAGGACAACCCGTGAACTCTCGCCGCAGCACCCTCCTCGGCAAGGACTTCAGACGCGCGGTCCCGATCGCCGTGCTCTCCGCGTTCGCCCTCACCGCCTGTACCGCGGGAGGCGGCGGCGCGGCCGACTCCGCCGCGGCCCGCGACACCCTCGTCTTCGGCGTCGACGGCACCCTGCCGAACCTCGACCCGGTCCAGGCCGTCAACTCCACGGTCGACCAGGCCGTCGTGCCGATGTACGAGGCGCTGCTGGACTACAGCCCGACCAACGAGATCGTCGGCGTGCTCGCCGCGGAGTGGACCGTCGCCGACGACGCCCGCTCGATCTCCGTCAAGCTCCGCGACGGCGCGAAGTTCCATGACGGCAGCCCCGTCACCTCCGCGGACGTCGCCTACACGCTCGACCGCATCAAGACCCTCGGCGTGGGCGTCGCGGACTCCATCGCCGCCTACGACAAGACCGAGATCACCGACGACAGCTCGTTCACCATCCGGCTCGGGTCCGCGTCGTCCCTGTTCATCGGCGCGCTCAGCAAGGTCTACATCCTCAACGAGGACGCCGTGCAGGAGGGCGACGACAACGGCCAGGCCTGGCTCGCCACGCACGCCGCGGGCAGCGGCCCGTACGAGCTCGCCTCCTACGCGCCCAACCAGCAGATCGAGTACCACCGCGTCGACGGCGCCGACCCGAAGATCGCGGCGAAGGTCATCTACCGGCTCATCCCCGAGAGCGCGACCCAGCGCGACGAGCTGGCCAGCGGCAACATCGACGTGTCCGACGCGATCGACCCGATCGACGTCAAGGAGTTCGAGGCCGACCCGGACCGCCAGGTCGTCCGGCTCAAGAAGCCGCAGGGACTCTACGTCTTCTTCAACACCCAGGAAGGGCCGACCACCGACAAGAAGCTCCGCGAGGCGATCCGGCTGTCCTACGACTACCAGGGCCACACCGACACGATCCTGCGCGGCTTCGGCGGCGTCGCGTCCGGCCCGCTGCCCGACACGATGGGGTGCCGCGCCGACATCGCGCCCGCGAAGCAGGACCTCGCCGCGGCGAAGGCGCTCGTGGAGGAGTCCGGCAACAAGGGCGTCAAGCTGACGATGGCCTACCAGTCGATGTTCACCGAGCACGCCGAGGCCGCGACCGCGCTCCAGTCGTCGCTCAAGGAGATCGGCGTGACGCTGGAGCTGAAGCCGGTCACCTACCCGAACTTCATCGCCTCACTGAAGAAGGTCGAGACGACCCCGCAGCTGTCCCTGCTGTGGGACAACCCGCCGACGCCCGACGCGGGCTCGCTGCTCTACCGGACCTACAGCTCCAGGTTCGTCGGCTCCGGCACCAACTACGGCCAGTACAGCAACCCCGCCGTGGACGCCCTGCTCGACAAGGCCGTCGGCAGCGGTGACGCCGAAGTCCAGTGCGCCGCCTACAAGGAGGCGCAGACGCTCATCGACGCCGACGCCGCGACCATGAACATCGCCGACCACGAGACCGCCGTCGTCGCGCCGAAGGGCGTCACCGGCATCGAGTTCCACCCCGCGCACGTCGGCTACGTGCCGCAGTCCTACAAGGTCGGCTGATCCATGGAACGGCGCCTGACACGGTATCTGCTCCAGCGCCTCGGCCTCGCCGCCCTGTCCGTCTGGGGGCTCGCCACCCTGGTCTTCTTCATGATCAAGGCGATCCCCGGCGACGAGGCGCAGAGCGCCGCGGGCATCACGGCGACCCCCGAGCAGGTCGAGGCGGTCCGGGAGCGGCTCGGTCTCGACCGGCCGCTGCTCGGCCAGTACCTCGCCTACCTCGGCCGGCTCCTGCACGGTGACCTCGGCAGCTCGATCTTCACCTTCCGGCCGGTCACCGCGGACCTCGGCACCGCCCTGCCCGCGACCGTCGAACTCGTCGCGACCGCGCTGGTCCTGCTCGTCACGCTCAGCATCCCGATCGGGGTCCTGGCCGCGGCGTACGAGCGGCGCAAGGCCGACGCGGCGATCCGGCTCGGCGCGATCGCCGGGGGCGCGCTGCCGCTGTTCTGGCTCGGGCTGATCCTCCAGCACGTGCTGGGCGCGCGGTGGGGGCTGCTGCCGATCTCCGGCACGCATTCCCTCGGCGTCGACGTGCCGCGCGTCACCGGCCTCACGACGCTCGACGCGCTGCTCGCGGGTGACCTGTTCGCCTGGTGGGACGCGGTCCAGCACCTCGTGCTGCCCGCCGCGACCCTCTCGGTGCCGTTCGTGGCGTTCGCCGTCCGGCTGGTGCGCAGCAGCATGATCACCGCGTTGGACGCCGACCACGTCGTCATGGCCCGCGCCAAGGGCACGCCCCCGTGGCGGGTGATGACCCGGCACGGCCTGCGCACCTGCATCGGTCCCGTCGTCACCCTCTTCGGGATGCAGGCCGGGTGGATGGTCGGCGCCGCCGTCCTCGTCGAGGGCGTCTTCGGACGGCCCGGCGTCGGCGCCTACCTCACCGAGGCCGTGCAGCAGAAGGACACGTTCGCGGTCCTCGGCGTGGTGCTCTTCACCGGCGTCACGATCACCCTGGTCAACCTGCTGGTCGACCTCCTCCACCTCGTCAGCGACCCCCGGGTCCGCGCCGACCGGTTCGGCGCCTCCCCGCTCGGAGCGAAGGCATGACCGCCCCCGCCCTCCCGCACCGCCCCGTGCTGCGGCTGCCGTCCTTCCTGCGGCTGCGCCGCTTCGCGCCGCTCGACCGGGCCGCGTTCCTCACCGTCGGGCTGCTGCTGTTCGTGGTGGCGTTCGGCCCGTTGCTCGCCCCGCACGACCCCTACCAGGTCGAGCTCGGCAAGGCGCTGCTGCCGCCGTCGGGCGAGCACTGGTTCGGCACCGACGCCTCGGGCCGGGACGTGCTCAGCCGCGTCCTGGTCGGGGCCAGGCCGACGATCCTCGGCTCGCTCACCGCCGTCGTGCTGTCCGCGCTGGTCGGCGTGACCGTGGCCGCGGTCGCGGCGCTCGCCCCGCGCTGGCTGGACGAGGCGCTGATGCGGCTCTGCGACATCGCCCTGTCCCTGCCGATCATGGTGATGGCGCTCGGCATCTCCGTCGCGCTCGGCCCGAGCCTGCGCTCGGCGATCATCGCGATGCTGCTGTCGTGGTGGCCGAGCTTCGCCCGGCTCGCCCGCGCCGAGATGCGCACCGCCATGGCCTCCACGTACGTCGAGGCGGCCCGGATCACCGGGGTCTCGAAGTGGCGGCTGATGACCCGGCACGTCCTGCCCAACTCGCTCGACAGCGTGTACGTCCAGGTCACGCTGGAGATCGGCGGCGCGACGCTCATCATGGCCGGCCTGTCGTTCATCGGCGCCGGCGCCCAGCCGCCGAGCGCCGAGTGGGGCGCGATGGTCGAGACCGGGTCCCGCTTCCTCACCAACGCCTGGTGGACCGCCCTGGTCCCCGGCACCGTCATCGCGCTCACCGCCCTCGCGTTCGCCCTCGCCGGCGACGCCCTGCGCGCCCGCACCGGCCAGGAGGTTCGATGAAGATCAATCCTGTGAAGGCCGTCCTCGATGCCGAGGCGGCCCTCGAAACCACGGGCACCGGGCCCCTGCTCGACGTCAGAGGACTGACGGTCGACTTCCCCGTCGCCGATTCCTCCTCCAGAGGGAGGTCCGTACGTATCGTCCGCGATCTCGACCTCGCCGTCGGACGGGGCGAGCGGGTCGCGCTCGTCGGCGAGTCCGGCTCGGGCAAGTCGGTGACGGCCCGCGCTCTCCTGCGGCTCGACCGGCACGCCGCGCTCGGCGGGGAGGTCCGCTTCGGCGGGCGCGACCTGCTGGCGCTGCGCGAACGCGAACTGCGCGCGGTGCGCGGCGCGGGCATCGCGATGGTCATGCAGGACCCGCAGACCACGCTCAATCCCGTCCTCACCATCGGCGACCAGCTCACCGAGGCGCTCACCCTGCGCGGGGTGCCGCGCGCGACGGCCCGGGCGAAGGCGTGCGAGACCCTCGACCGGCTCGGCGTGGCCCGCGCCTCCGACCGGCTCAAGGCCTACCCGCACGAGTTCTCCGGCGGGATGCGGCAGCGCGTCTGCCTGGCGATGGCGATCATCGGCGACCCGCAGGTGCTCATCGCCGACGAGCCGACGACCGCGCTCGACGTCCGCGTCCAGCAGGCCGTCCTCGACCTCATCGACGAGCTCGCCGCCGAGCGCGGCATGGCCGTCCTGCTCATCACGCACGACCTCGGCGTCGTCGCCGGGTACACCGACCGCGTCGCGGTGATGTACGCCGGGCGCAAGGTCGAGGACTGCGCCGTGGACGCCTTCTTCGCCGGACCGCGCCACCCCTACGCGCAGGGGCTGCTGCGCTCGGTGCCGCGGGTGGACCGGGACGTCGCCGCCGACCTCGATCTCATCCCGGGTGTCCCGCCGAACCCGTCGGATCCGCCCGGCGGCTGCGCGTTCCACCCCCGCTGCGACCGGTGGGACGAGCGCTGCCTCGCCGACCGCCCCCTGCTGACGCTGCTGCCCGGCGACCGCTCCGTGGCCTGCCACGTGACGGGCCAGGAAGGGGCCGTCGCGTGAGCGCCCTCCTGGACATCGCCGGACTCACCAAGACCTTCGGGGCGCACAAGGCGGTCGACGACGTGTCGCTGACGCTGGCGAAGGGCGAGTCCCTCGGGCTCGTCGGGGAGTCGGGGTCGGGCAAGTCGACCATCCTGCGCTGCCTCGTCGGCCTGGAGCGGCCCGACGCCGGAACCGTCACCTATGCCGGGTTCGACGCGCTGCGCGCCGACCGGTCGGAGCTGCGCAGGTTCCGGCGTGAGGTGCAGATGGTCTTCCAGAACCCCTACGCCAGCCTCAACCCCCGGATGACGGTCGAGGAACTCGTCGCCGAGCCCCTGCGCGTCCACGAGCCGAAGGCCTCCCGCGCCGAGCGGCGGGACCGGGTCGTGGAGGTGCTGGAGCGGGTCGGGCTGACCGGCTCGGCCCTGCCGCGCCGTCCCGCGCAGTTCTCCGGCGGGCAGCGCCAGCGCATCGCGATCGCCCGCGCGCTGGTGTCCGGGCCGGAGGTGCTCGTGTGCGACGAGCCGGTCTCCGCCCTCGACGTCTCGGTGCAGGCCCAGGTCGTCAACCTGCTGCGCGGCATGCGGCGCGAGCTCGGGCTGACGATCCTGTTCGTCGCGCACGACCTCGCCGTGGTCCGCCAGCTCTGCGACCGGATCGCGGTGCTCAAGGACGGCCGGGTCGTCGAGGAGGGCGACCGGGACGCCGTCTACGGCTCTCCCCGGCACCCCTACACGCGCGAGCTCCTCGCCGCCGTGCCCATCCCCGACCCGGCCGCCGACCGGGAACGCCGCCGCAAGAACGCGCTCAGGAACAACGAGGAGTACGCCCGATGACCCGGATCGGTCTCGACGTCAAGCTGCCGTCGGCGCTACGGCCCGTGAAGGGCGCCGTCGCCACTCCCCCGCTGGAGATCCTGGACGAGGTCCGCGCGGCGGGCCTGGACGGCGTCCTGTTCCGCACCCTCGCCGAGCTGGCCCCGTCCCTGGACCCAGGCTTCCTGCGGGAGCTGCGGGCGCACGCCGACGCGCTCGGGCTCTACCTGGACCTCGGCGTCGGCAAGGTCAACCCGTACATGATCGCCGAGCTGCCCGAGGTGCGGGACCTGGGCGGCGGCAGCTACCTCGCGGGCATGGAGGCGATGATCGAGGCGGCCGCGGCGATCGGCTGCACCGACCTGTGGACCGCGACCGGCAACTACAAGGCCCATCTGCCCGGCGTGCACGCCACCGACCGGTACCGCGGCGAGGCGCCCTGGGCCGACCAGCTCGCCGCCACCGAGCGGTTCCTGCGCAGGCTCGCACCGTGCCTGCGCGCGAACGGGGCGCGGCTCGTCCTGGAGACGCACGAGGAGATCACCTCGTGGGAGATCGTGCGGCTCGTGGAGAGCGTCGGGCCCGACGTCCTCGGCGTCACCTTCGACTCCGCCAACGTCTACGTGCACGGCGAGGACCCCTTGGCGGCCGCCCGGCGGGTCGCGCCCTACACACGGGCCACGCACCTGCGGGACGTCGCGCTGTTCCCCTGCCCGGACGGGCTCAGCCGCTACCTCGTGCCCTGCGGCCTAGGCGTCATCGACTGGCCGGCCCTGCTCGGGGCGCTGTCCGGCGTCGAGCGGCTGACGATCGAGCCGGCGGGCAGCGGCCAGCGGGACATGACCGTGCACAGCGCCCTGCCCGTCTGGCGGGAGTCGCACCCCGACCTCGCCGAGGCGGAACTCGCCGAGATCGACCGCCAGGTCGCCGCCTACGCAGCGCTCGTCGAGGCCGGCGCCGCACCCGGCCGGGACGCGTGGCGCGACGGCTCCCCCTACACCCGCGACGACTTCACCGCGCTGAGCGCCCGCCACCTGCGCGACGTGCTCGGCCTTCCCCAGCCGGACGGCGCCTCCCGCCTCGGCGGTTTCGCCCCCGGCCAGTACTCCTCCCGATCCTGAAAGGACCCCCCTTGAGCACTCTGACCGCATCCGCCGCGGCCCGCCTCCGCGACGTCATGGACTGCCCCGTCATCCTCCCCGGCGACCACGGCTACGACCAGGCCAAGCACGTGTGGAACGCCGACATCGAGCGCGAACCCGCGGCGATCGTCTCCTGCCGGGACGCCGCCGACGTCGCGCGGGCCCTCACCTGGTGCCTCGACAAGGGCGTCGACGTCACCGTGCGGGGCGGCGGGCACAACCTCGCGGGCAGCGCGGTCTCCGACGGCGCCGTCATGCTCGACACCGGCGGCATGCGCGAGGTCGTCTTCGACCGGGCCGCCGGGACCGTCAAGGTCGGCGCGGGCTGCCGGCTGGGCAACCTCGACCGGGCCTGCGCCGACGAGGACGTCGTCGTCCCGGCCGGCACGGTCTCGCACACCGGCGTCGCGGGCCTCACTCTCGGCGGCGGCAACGGCTACCTGTCACGCATGTACGGGCTGACCGTGGACCACCTGCTGTCGATCGAACTCGTCCTCGCCGACGGGCGGATCATCACCGCGTCCGACGAGGAACACCCCGAGCTGTTCTGGGCGCTGCGCGGCGCCGGGCACAACTTCGGCGTCGCGGTGTCGTTCACCTACAGGTACGTGCCCTTCAAGAAGCTCGCGAACGTTCGGCAGGCGTTCTTCGCGACCGACGACCGGCACGCCGTCCTGCGGTTCTTCCGGGACTGGTCGTACGACGCGCCCGACAACGTCGTCACCTACGCCCGGACGGTCGAGGTGCCCGAGTACTGGACGGTCGTGCCGACCGAGCACCGCGGCACCCAGATCGTCAGCGTGGCGACGGTCCAGTGGGGCGAAGACGACCCGTCGGTGACCGACCCGATGTTCGCCCAGGCCAAGGCCGTGTGGGACACCTCCTACAGCGTCCCGCACGTCGAGCTCCAGCGCGCCTGCGACGACGACTTCCGGTACGGGATCCGGCGCTACTGGCGCAACGGCAACCTCCGCGAGTTCCCGGACGAGGCCATCGACACCGTGCTGCACTGGTCGGACAGGTACCCGGGGCGTCCGCTCCAGGCCGGGTCGACCATCGCGCCGCACTTCGCGTGCCCGTTCCAGATGTTCCCGCGCGGCGGCCAGGCGGCCCGCGTCGACCCGTGGACGACCGCGGTCGGCGACCGGGTCGAGGCCAAGTTCATGTCCAGCGCGGGCGCGGAGTGGGTGTTCCCGTCCGAGGGGCCCGAGCTGATCGAGTGGACGCGGCAGTTCGACGCGGCGATGGACGAGTACAAGGCCGGGTCGTACGTGAACTTCACCAGCGAGATCGTCAGCGCGATGGAGGCCCGCGACATCTACGGCGAGAAGTACGAGCGGCTGGTCAAGATCAAGCGGGAGTACGACCCGGGCAACGTGTTCCGGCGCGGCCTCGTGGACCTCTCGGGCGGCACCGATGCGTGACGTCCGGGCCGTCCCCGTCGGGACGGACAGCAGCAAGTTCCCCGGGGCGCCGGAGAACGGCGCGGAGTGGACGCTCCGCGAGGTGCACAAGGCGGGGCTGGAAGGGGTGTTCTTCCGGTCGGCGCTGGAGCTGAGCCCGACCCTCGACCCAGGCGAACTGCGCGCCATCGTGCAGCTCGCCGACGAGCTCGGCCTGTACGTCGAGGTCGGAACGGCGAAGGTGAACCCGTTCGCGGCGCCGGAAGCCCCCGAGGTGAGGGAACTCGGCGAAGGCGACTACCTGCGGGGACTGGAAAGGCTCATCGTCGCCTGCGCGGAGGCCGGGGTGCGGGAGCTGTGGTCGGCCACCGCGAACTACAAGTTCGCGCTGCCCGGCCGCCTCGGCTGCGACAGGTTCCGCACCGACGTCACCTGGAGCGAGCAGCTCGAGGCGACCGCGAAGGTGATGGCCCGCCTCGGCCCGCTCCTGCGCGACCTCGGCGTGCACCTCAACCTGGAGACGCACGAGGAGATCACCACCTTCGAGCTGGTCCGCCTGGTCGAGGAGGCCGGGCCGGACGCCTTCGGGATCACCTTCGACACCGCCAACGTGCTGCTCCGGTGCGAGGACCCCGTCGCCGCCGCGCACCGCGTCGCCCCGTACGTCCGCCAGACGCACGTCCGCGACGCCGCGCTGCTGCTCACCCCCGACGGGATCCGGCGCTTCCTGATGCCCTGCGGGCAGGGCGTCATCGACTGGCCCGCGCTGCTGCGCCCGCTGGTGGAGCACGCGCCGCGCCTGACGCTCTCCATCGAGGGCGTCATGGGCAAGCGCTTCCCTCTGCCCCTGTCCATCTACGACCCCCTGTGGCACGACGGCCACCCGGACCTGACGACGCGGGACCTCGCCGAACTCGTCCGCCTGTCGGACTCCTACGGCCGCGCGGTCGCCGAGGGCACCCGTCCGGGATACGAGGAGTTGTCCCGGCCCGTCCCGGTGGCCGAGCGCTTCGCGTTCATCACCGAGAGCACGGCCCACCTCCGCACCGTGCTCGCCTCCCTCGCATGACGCCGGGGCGGGCTCGCGTCCGGCGATCCACGCCGGGTGCGAGCCCGCCCCGAGTGGGAAACCGTCAGGAACGGCGATCCGGGCGGGTGCGGCACCGTGATGATCTAGAATTCTGGGGCCGCCGGGGGTCGGCGGCACCTACTCGGATTCAGGGGTTCGATGTAATCGTGGCGTTCTCGGCTCTCCTCACGCGGTCCCGCATCGGTGTCGTCGCTGTGCTGCTCCCGGCCCTCGTGGCCGCGGGCTGTTCCAGCGGGGACGGAGATGAGGCGGCCGCGCCCAAGAAGTCGAAGCCCGAGGCGACCGGGGCGCCCGCGAACACGCTCGACCGCACGAGGGCGCTTCCCACCGTGAAGGCCGCCGCCAAGATGCAGAAGATCCCCGCGGAGGTCCTGGACTACGAGGTCCAGCCGGACGGCAGGACGGTCCGGATGTGGGTCGCGCTGCCGACCGAGGACACCGGCTCCTGCAAGGTCAAGGCGGCCGAGAAGGGCGACGAGGTCAAGGTGACCGTCACCCTGTGCTTCCCCAAGGCCGCCGCGCCGCCCGCCGAGGGCACGTCCCCCACCGCTTACGTCGACGTTCCGCTGACGGAGCCCCTCGGTACCCGCGCGCTCTTGGATTCCACGGGCCTCCTCATTCCTCATCTGTCCTCCTGACCTGGCCGTCGAAGAGCGCGTCGTCCGGTCGGCTGCGAAGGAGCCGGCCCCGCCGCCCGGCTGTGGGCCGGGAGTGGGCGGCGGGGCCGGTGGAGGGCGGGGCGCACGGTGCGGCGCGTACTCCCCACCCCGGTCTCAGGGGCGGTAGGGGTCGAGGACGTCGAAGGCGTTGGGCTTGCCGGCGGCGAAGCGGGCGTCGTCCTGGTTGAAGAAGGCGTTGAAGGCCGGGGGCTGCCAGAGGTCCTGGAGGGTGGCCTTGGCGCCGCCCGAGCCCGCGGCGTCGATGATGGCGTTGGCGGCCTTGCGGCCCGCCTCGTTGGCGCCCTCCATCGTCGCGAGGTTGATGCCCGCGCGGACGTAGTCGGCGGCCAGGAAGAGGTTCGGGAGCTTCGTCGTCGACTCGGGCCGGTAGTTCCAGGAACTGGGGCTGTTGATGAGCAGGGGCTCGTCGTTGGCGACCTGGGAGGTGGCGAGACCGGTGATGGCCGGGTCGATGAAGTACGAGTGCACATTGGAGTCCGTCAGGCGCAGCGCGCCCCACGGGATCGCCTTGCGGAGCTGGGCGAGGATCTCCTCGATGATCTGGTCGGGGGTGCACTCCTTGGCGGTCTTGTTGTAGAGGATGCCGGGGCGGTCCCACGCGGACAGGTCGAGGGACAGGCACTCCTTGGCGGTGCCGTCGCCGTAGGTCTTGGCGAAGTCCTTCTTCCAGAACTGGGCCTGGCTGATCGAGGTGAGCGCCCACGGCTGCCCGGCGTAGGCGACGTGGCCCTCGCTGAGGTCGATGGGCTTCTTCAGGTAGAGCATGATGCCGTTCATCCAGTCGGTCGTGAGGCTGCTCAGCGACCGGAGGCCCGGGTCGAGGGTGAGGATGTCGTTGTTCAGCAGCGGGACGGCCCGCTCCAGCGGCACCGCGAGGACGTAGTGGTCGGCGTCGACGGGCTCGGTGCCGTTGATGACCGCGCCGGAGATCTTCCCGTTCGCGACCTTCAGCTCGGTCAGCGTCTTGCCGATCTTGAAGTCGACCCCGAGGCCGCTCAGGTACGCCGTCCACGGGTCGATGAGCGCCTCGTTGGTGGGCGCGTTGAGCAGCCGGTCGGGGGCGCCGTAGCCGCCCAGGCCGAGGGTGCTGTACACCCAGGCCTCGGCCATCAGGCCCATCGTGTGCGCGTTGGCCTTGTCGGGCTTGGCCGCGACGAGGGTGCTGGTGAACATCTCCACCAGGAGTTCCCGGTAGCGCTCGGACTTGCCCTGGACCTTCACGTAGTCGGCGAAGCTCATGTTCTCCCACTGCTTGAGCCGCCGCTGCGGCCCGCTGGTGACGAACACGATCATCTTCTCGAGGAAGAAGGCGACCTCCCCGGCGGGCACGTTGCCGAACACCTTCACCGCGGTGTTCAGGAACGTCAGCAGGGAGTCCGGGCTGAGGGTGCCGAGGATGCTGCCGCGCGCGGGCAGCACGAGCTTCGTCCCGTTGTAGAAGGCCGAGACCTCCTTGCCGTCGACGAAGTTGTCCTTGAGGGTGCCGCCGCCGGGCCGCGGGACGCGCGACATCGTGTCGGGCAGGTTCTGGTAGAAGCCGGGGAAGAACCGGAACCCGTGCTCGGCCGGGAGGTCCTGGCGGCCCCCGGTGGCGGTGCCGGCGAACGGCATGCTGCGGCACTTGCCGCCCCACGCCTTGCGCTCGTAGACGGTCACCTGGAATCCGCGCTCGGCGAGCTCGTGCGCGACGGTCAGGCCGCCCATGCCGCCGCCGAACACCGCGACCCGCTTGCCGGGGGCCGCGGCGCGGCCGCTGCGGGACGAGGAGGCGGCGGCCGGGGACCCGCCGCCGAAGGTCAGGCCCGCCGCGCCGGCCGCGGCCAGCGTGCCCGCGACGAACCCGCGCCGTCCGATCGGATTCGCCGTGCCGCCGTTGTCGTTCGCGCCGGAGGTGGTGCTGTCCTCCATGGTCGCTCCTCTGCGTTGGGGGGTGAGCTAACCGACACTCATGTCGGTTACCGAGCCCCACTATGAGAAGCCGATGGCGCGACGGTCAAGGGCCCCGCGCGGACGAGGACGCGTCCGCATCCGGCCTCAGGACCGCGGCTCCAGACCCGTCCACAGCAGCCACATGACGCCCTCCACCAACGACTGCCTGGGCGTCTGCGGCTTGCGCTCCCACCACCGGGACACCCCGTCGAGCCCGCTGATGATGAACTCCACCATCGCCTCGACGGCCGGCTCCGCCGGGTCGACGCCGATCTCGCGCATGTCCGAGGCGAGCATCGCCGCCACCGCCCGCAGCCGCGCGTCGCGGATGCCCTGACGGACCGTCGAGATCTCCGGATCATCCTCGATGACCAGGTCGAACAGCACTCTTCGGGACTTGGGCCGGGACTCCGCGAAGCTGAAATAGGCGTCGACGGTGCCGCGCATCCGCTCCCTGGCCGAGCCCGACGCGGTGATCCGCGACGCCACGAATTCGACGAGCTTGGCGTTCTCCTCGTGCAGGACGGCCAGGAGCAGCACCCGCTTGGACGGGAAGTGGTCGTACATGACCGTGCGAGAGACCCCCGCCGCCTTGGCGATGTCGCCGAGCGAGGTCCCCTCGTAGCCCTTGACCGCGAAACTCTCCAGCGCGGCCGCGGTGATGAGCGCCCGGCGTTCCGGCGCGCGCATCCGGGCCCGGGGTGAGGACTCTGTCACTGCTCTCCTTCGTGTGTTAGCGTCACGCCAACCGACACAAGTGTCGGTAAATCTAACCCAATCTTTGGGGGCACTCATGGGACGTCATGATCTGTCCGTCGGGATAGTCGGCAGCGGCTTCAGCGGCATCGGCCTGGCCATCGCGCTGAAACGCGCCGGATTCACCGACCTCACCATCTTGGAGCGCGCCGCGGGACCCGGCGGCGTCTGGCGGGACAACACCTATCCCGGCGCCGCGTGCGACGCCCCGTCGCACCTCTACTCGTACTCGTTCGCGCCGAACCCCGACTGGAGCCGGCGCTTCGCCGAGCAGCCGGAGATCCTCGCCTACCTGGAGGGCTGCGCCGACACGTTCGGACTGCGCCGGCACTTCAGGTTCGGCGCCGAGGTGACCGACGCGGTCTTCGACCCCGACACCGCGCGCTGGACCGTGCACACGGCGGACGGCGGTCTCCTGCGGTTCGACCTCCTGGTCAGCGCCTGCGGACAGCTCTCCAACCCCGCTTACCCGCCCATCCCCGGCATGGCGGACTTCGGCGGCGACCTCTTCCACTCCGCCCGCTGGAATCATGACGCGGACCTCGACGGAAAGCGGATCGCCGTCATCGGCAACGGCGCGAGCGCGATCCAGTTCGTCCCCCTCCTCACCACGAGCGCCGCGAAGATCACGATCTTCCAGCAGGAGAACCACTGGATCAGCCGCAAGCCCGACCGCGTCTACCCCCGGATGCGCAAGGCGGTCAACCGCAGGCTGCCGTTCGTCCAGCGGCTTTCCCGACTCGGGATCTTCCTCTGGTTCGAGCTGCTGCTCAACCCCGCGCTCATCGCGCCCGCGCACCGGTTCCTGCTCTCCCTGCACATCCGCGCGCTCTGCCTGTTCGCGCTGCGCACCGTCGCCGATCCCGAGCTGCGGCGCCGCCTCACCCCCCGCTACGAGCCGGGATGCAAGCGCATCCTCACCTCCAGCGACTACTACGCGGCGCTCAACCGGCCGCACGTCCGCGTCGTGGACTCGGCCATCACCGGGATCGAGCGGGACGGCCTGCGCACCGCCGACGGGCGCGGGCACTCCGCCGACGTGGTCGTCCTCGCGACGGGATTCCGCGCCCAGGACTTCGTCGCGCCGATGCGCGTCACCGGGCTGTACGGGCGGGAGCTGAACACGGTGTGGAAGTCCGGGGCACGGGCCCATCTCGGCCTCGCCGTCCCGGGGTTCCCCAACTTCTTCCTGATGTACGGCCCGAACACCAACGTGGGATCCGGCTCGATCGTGCACATGCTGGAGAGCCAGATCGCCTACATCGTCCAGGCGGCCCGGCTCCTGCGGGACGGGATCACCACGATGGAGGTGCGCGAAGACGTCCTCGATTCCTTCGACGCGTCGGTCCAGGACAGGTTGGCGACCACCGTGTGGAACCAGGGCGGCTGCGACAGCTGGTACCTCGACCCCGCCCGGCGCAACACCAACAACTGGCCCGGCTCGATGACCTCCTACCGCCGCAGGACCCGCTTCCTCGACCCCGCCGACTACCGGCTCACCCGCTGACCGCCCGTCCGCCCCCGTCACGTCACGTCACGTCCTCGGAGCGCCGCATGTCGACGAACCCGACGCCCGCCGACCCGCATCCCTTCGACCATCACCACCGTCCGGGAAGGCCGCTCCGTCCCGGCCCCGAAGCCGCCGCCCCCTCCGCCCTGTGGCTGACCGAACCGCACCACCGGCTCTTCTCCCCCTGGATCACCGTGCGCGCCTCCCCCGAGCGGACCCCGCTCACCGCGCTCTTCGACGACCACCGCTGGGAGGGCGACGAACTCATGGACGCCGTCGTCCTGGCGTTCTCCGCAACCGGCATGGCCCGTGGGCGCCGCATGCTGGAGCAGGCCCTCGACCAGGGCATCGACGCGGTCCCCGATCCGCCCGCCGCACTCGTCGCCCTGTTCCGCGACCTGGACGCCCCGCCCGGCTGGTTCGACGCCGACCGGTGGGAACGAGGCCGCCGCCTGTGGATCAACGCGTCCCTGTCCGGCAAACTCGCCATGCTGTTCAGCGACGCCATGGGCACGTTCGTCGGCGCCGAGGTCTCCTCCGCCACCGGCCAGACCCGCCGGTTCCTCGCCGACTTCCGCCGCCGCGAACTCGAGACCGTCACCTGGTTCCACCAGGTCACCCGCCCCGGCGGTGTCGACCGCGGCTCGCCCGTCTTCAAGGACATCATCCGCGTCCGCCTCATGCACGCCCAGGCCCGGCTGTCCCTCCGCCGCGCCTGGGGCGACGCCCACTTCGCCCACCACGGCAACCCCATCTCCAACGCCATGACCATGGGCGCCGCCATCACCTTCGGCCTCTACCCCGTCCTCTTCGACCACGCCCACGGCAGGCGCATCACCCCCGCCGCCCTCGACGACGTCCTCCACTACTGGTCCTGCATAGCCCACCTCATGGGCGTCACCCCCGCCCTCATCCCCCGCACCGCACCCGACGCCCTCCACCTCGCCCACCACATGATCCTCACCGCGGGCGGCCCCACCCCCTGGACCTCCCTCACCGTCAACGCGGCCCTGGCGCAGATCCTCAGCGGCGGCCCCCTGCGCAGACGCCTCCGGGCGAAAGCCCTCCAACCCCTCTTCGGCCTGCTCTCCGCCCTGGTGGGCGAACCCCTGGTCCGTGCCCTGCTCCAGGACTCCCCTCTGGCCGGGACACGGCTCCGGCCCTGGCAACGCCTGGCCGAAGCGACCACCCACCTCAACGTCCTCCTCCGAAGGATCGGCGACCGTCTCCCCAGCGCCGCGACCCGCGCGACGATCCGAGCCTCGAACGGCGACCCCTGGCAGCGCCTCGCCATGCGGTCCGCGGTGGCGTCGGCGCGCCGGTCCGGCGTCACCGGCACCCCCTACGACCACGACGACGGCAGCGTCCCGCGTCCCGCCGCGCCTTCTCCCGAGGGGTGATCCGCGCGATTCGTCACCCCCGGGCGGCTTGGACCGTAACAACAGGAAACGTTCCGACCTATTGACAGTCATATGATCATGTTCTTAACGTCTCCCAGTACGAAACAGCGTTCCTGTGGACGGAATGCTTGAGTACTTGGGAGTCAGTTCGTGCGCTCTTCCCTCAAGATCATCGCTTCGGTCGCCGTGCTCGCCGTCACGGCGGCCGGGTGCTCCGGCAAGTCCGCCGCGGACAAGCCGGCCATCAAGATCGGCCTCGCCGGGCCGATGAGCGGCGCCTTCGCGGTCCTGGGCATCTCCCAGCAGAACTCGCTCCAGGTCGAGATCGACCGGATCAACGAGGCGGGCGGCATCGACGGCTCGCAGGTCGAGCTGGTCGTCCGCGACACCGTGCTGGACCCCGCCAAGGCGGTCTCCGCGGCCAACGAGTTCGCGGGCGACGAGCAGGTGAAGCTCGTCGTCGGACCCAGCCTGACCAGCTTCTACGAGGCCACCAAGGGCGTCTACGAGCAGGCGCGGAAGGTCAACTGCCAGCCCGGCGTCTCCACCGGCGACTTCTCGGGGCTCGGTTACGGCTTCCGCTCCCAGGACCCCACCGGGCTCGACCTCCAGAAGCTCATGCAGCACTACAAGGACGCGGGCGTGAGGTCGTTCGGCCTCATCTACGAGAACGACGACTCCGGCAAGAACCTCGACGCCATGCTCAAAGAGGCCGCCGGTCAGTACGGCATCGAGTACCTCGGCTTCCAGCAGACCCGCGCCGACGACCAGAGCCACAAGGTGTACGTCGAGAAGCTCAAGGACGCCGACCTCATCTTCCTGTCGTCCAACGTCGGCGGCGCCAAGACGATGGCAGCGGCCGCCGAGGTCGGATACGACGGGGAACTCGCGGGCGCGGGCTCCGGCATGCAGAACATCACCTTCATCGAGGCCGCCGGGGACTACGCGCAGGGCGCCATCTTCCCCGCGCCCAACTACCAGTACCCGATGCGCGACAGGGCGGCGTGGCGGCCCGGGTACCGGAAGCACATCGAGGCCGTCGAGGCCGCCTACGGCAAGAACGTCGGCCCCGAGAGCGGCGCGACCTCCCCCAAGGGGACGGCCATGGCCGCCGACTGCGTCTACGCATGGTCCCAGGCCGTGAAGGCCGCCGGAGGCGCCGACGACACCGCGAAGGTCGCCGCCGCGATCGAGTCCCTCGACCTGTCCGCCGACGAGACGCCGTCCGGCAACTCCATCGCCCCCGGTTCCTCCCACGAGTTCTACTCCCTGGAGGACATCCACCTCTATGAGTGGCAGAAGGACGCCCAGGGCTGGTTCGTCAAGGACGTCGAAGCCGGCTCCTGACCCGATCCCCCACCACCGCGAAAAAGGAGGCGCCAAAGTGCCCGAGGTGTCCGCATGAGCGCCGGGGTCTGGATCGACGGCCTGTTCTCCGGTGCGCTCTACGCCCTGGTCGCGCTGGCCCTGGCGATCGTCTTCCAGCCGACCCGCGTCATGAACTTCGCCCAGGGCGAGACGCTCGTCCTGGGCGCGGCGGTCGGCTACCAGGTCGTCACGCTGACCGGCTGGGGCTGGCCCGCCGCGTTCGCGATCACCGTGCTGGTCGGGATCGCGGCCGGCCTCGCCCAGGAGCGCATGATCATGCTCCCGGTGAAGCTCTCCGGCTCCCGCTACGCCTGGATCGTCGCCACACTCGCCACCGCGATGATCTTCCAGTCGCTGTTCACCCTGCGCTACTGGGACGTCGACGCGCTGCGGCCCGCGCCGGTCGTCGAGGGCGGCTTCACCGTGCTCGGCGCGATGGTCGGCTGGCAGCAGCTCGGCGCGATCGTCATCGCGGTCGCGGTCATGGCCGGGTACGACGCGTTCCTGCACCGGACCGCCTACGGCCGTGCCGTTCGCGCCGTCTCGCACAGCCGCGACACCGCGGTCATCATGGGGATCCCGGTGCAGCGGATCGTCGTGCTGAGCTTCGCCATGGCCGCGGTGATCTGCGCGGTCGCGGGGCTGCTCGCGGCGCCCGTGCTGTTCATCGGCCCGGCGGGCGGCCTGGTCTTCACCATCAAGGGCTTCACCGCCGCCGTCATCGGCGGGGTCGGCTCGCCGCGCGGCGCGCTCGCGGGCGGCCTCGTCGTCGGCCTGCTCGACGCGGTCGTCCGCAACCTCGTCAGCCCGACCGCGGGCAACTTCGTGGGATTCGTCCTGCTCGGACTGATCCTCGTACTGTTCCCCGCGGGCCTGTTCGGCAAGCGAAGGGAGGCGCACTGATGCCGCGCCCCGTACGGCTCGGCCTCGCCGCGCTCAGCGCCGTCCTCGGCGCGGTGCTGCTGGCCTGGCCATTCATCACCGACTTCTACAGCTACAACGCCTCCTACTACAACGGGGTCGTCGCGGCCGCGGCGATCAGCGGCATCCTCACCATCTCGCTCAACCTCGCCATGGGGTACGGCGGGATGATGTCGATGCTGCACACCGGGCTCCAGCTCGTCGGCGGGTACGCCGCGGCGTCCCTCACCGTGAAGGCCGGGCTGCCCTGGCCCGTCGGGATCGCCTTGGCGGTGCCGGTGGGCGCGGGGCTGGCGGCGGCCGTCCTGCTCGTCAGCCTTCGAGCCACTTCGCTGTACTTCGGCATGATCACCCTGGCGGCGAACCTCATCGTCATCGAGGCGGGACGGGCCTGGGAGGACGTGACGGGCGGCGTCAACGGCGTCGTCGGGGTCGCCCCGGGGTCTCTGTCGAAGGTCGCCTTCTATTACGTGGTGCTCGTGTTCCTGGGTCTCGCCTATCTCGTCCAGCGCAACCTCATGCGCAGCGGCGTCGGACGGGCTTCGCTCGCCGTCATGGAGAGCCCGGACACCGCGTCGGCGATGGGGGTCAGGCCCGCGACCACCCGGCTGCTGGTCTTCACCGTCGCGGGCGGCATCGCGGGCGTGTCGGGCGCGCTCTACGCGCTCCAGCTCGGCTTCATCAACCCGGACGTCGGGCTGCTGGACAACGGGCTCACCTTCTTCGTCGGACTGTTCGTCGGCGGCATCGGCACGCTCGTCGGACCCGTCCTCGGGGTCGGGGTCGTCGCGCTGCTCGTCGAACTCATCAAGGACTACGGGCGCTACACGACGCTGATCCTGGGCGTCGCGCTGCTGATGACGATGATCGTGCTGCCACGCGGGATCGTCGGGACGTTTCGGGCGAGCCGCTTCGGCAGGGTCGACGACGGCGAGGTGTCCGGCGAGGCCGAGCCGGAGGCCAGCCTACCGGACGGGATCCTGCCAGAGCCACCGGAGACCGACCACCCGGCGCTGGAAGGACGCGGCCTGGTCAAGCACTTCGGCGGTGTCAAGGCGGTCGACGGGGTCGACGTCGCGGTCCGCGCGGGGACCGTGCACGGGATCATCGGGCCGAACGGATCCGGCAAATCCACCACCGTGTCCTGCCTCACCCGGTTCCACGCCCTGGACGCGGGCGAGGTCCTCGTCTTCGGGGAACCCTCCCCGGCCAAGGCGTGGCAGGTGCCCGCGCTCGGCGTCACCCGGGTCTTCCAGGTCCCGCACCTGTTCGAGCAGCAGACCGTCCTTGACAACGTGCTCACCGGCATGCGGCGGCGTGAAGGCTACGGGTGGCTCGCGGCGGTGCTGCGCCTGCCGTCCTACCGGCGTCGGGAGAGGGCCGGGCGGGAGGCCGCCGCGCGGCTACTGGCCTTCGCCGGGCTCTCCGGCCGCGCGCACCGCCTGGCCGGCTCGCTCTCCCACGGGCAGAAGCGGCTGCTCGAAGTGGTGCGGGCCGTCGCGTCCGGACCGCGCGTCCTCATCCTCGACGAGCCCGCGACCGGCCTGACGCCCGCCGAGATCGACGCGCTCGGCAGGCTCTGCCGGACGTTCCGGGACCGCGGCCTGGCCGTCGTCCTCATCGAGCACAACGTGGAGTTCGTGATGGGCCTCTGCGACGAGATCACCGTCATCGACGGCGGCAAGGTCATCGCGGCCGGCCCGCCCGAGACGGTGCGGCGGGACCCGAAGGTGCTGGAGGCCTACCTGGGCCGCCCCGACCTGATCGAGGAGGTGGCCTGATGGCCCCGGTGCTGGAACTGTCCGGGGTCCACGCCGGATACGGAGGCGTCAAGGCCGTCCGCGGGGTGGACCTCACCGTCGGCGAGGGCGAGTTCGTCGTCCTGCTCGGCCCGAACGGCGCGGGCAAGAGCACGACGCTCCGCGTCCTGTCCGGCCTGCTCAAGCCGTCGGCCGGGGTGGTGCGGCTCTCCGGCCGGGACATCACCAGGGTCCCCGGCCACCGCCGCCCCGCCCTCGGCCTCGGCCACGTCCCCGAAGGCCGCCAGATCTTCCCCGACCACACCGTCCTGGAGAATCTCCGTCTCGGCGCCTTCGGCCTCCGCCGGGACCGCACCGCGGAAAAGCGCCTGCTGACGGAGATGCTCGACCTCTTTCCCCGTCTCGCCGAACGCCGCGACCAACGCGCGGGCACCCTCTCCGGCGGTGAGGCCCAGATGCTCGCCGTGGCCCGCGCCCTCATGAGCCGCCCCAAACTCCTCGTCCTCGACGAACCGACCCTGGGCCTGGCCCCCCTCCGCGCCGCCGAGGTCTTCACCCACATCAAACGCCTCAACACCGACCAGGGACTCCCCATCCTGCTGGTCGAGCAACTGGCCATGGTCGCCCTCAAACTCGCCGACCGCGCCTACGTCCTCGAACGCGGAACGGTGGCACTCTCCGGCCCGGCGGCCGAAGTGGCCGCCGACCCGGCCATCCAGTCCGTTTACCTCGGCGCCGACACGGCCCCCTGACCCCGTCGCCTCCGCCCGGCGCGGGCCGGGCGGAGGCGTCAGGCGGGGTCGACGACCAGGGCCGGGTGGCGGGGGTCGTCGACGACCACGGCTATGTCGGCCGTGGCGAGGGGTTCGGCCTCGACGCGGTAGCGGTCGTAGGCCGGGAGGGTCCAGGCCAGGGCGGCGGGGGTGCGGCGGGACAAGGCCGCGGGCGACAGGCTCAGGTGGACCGTCAGATCGAAGGGGAGCCGGCGGCCGAGGAGAAGGGTGCCGTCGAGAAGCAGGACGCCGCCTTCCCGAAGGTCGACGTACGGGGCACGGGTGGCCCGGTCACGGTCGGCGTCCCAGAGGCTTGGCAGTACCTTGCCCGTTCCGCCGGGTTCCAAGGGGCCGAGCACCTCGCGGTCCAGGGCGGAGGTGTCGAGCCGGTCGTCGTAGTAGGCGTCGGGGTCTTCTCGGCCTGATTCGAAGCGGAGGGAGGCGGGGCGGAGGAAGTCGCGGGCGGAGACGCGGACGGCTTCTCTGCCCAGCGCGCGCAGGGGCTGGACCAGGGCGTCGGCCAGGACGGCCGGGTGGGCGGCGTCGGGGCCGTCGATGGCGACGCGGACGCGCCGATCCCGGGGGAAGGACGCGATGCGGTCACGCAGTGCGTCCACCAGGTGTTCCGGGGAGATCGGGCGGGCGCGCATGGCGTCCATTCTCGCCCGGCGGAGCCCTTGGGGAGAACTTCTGGGATTTGTTCGAGACCCATGTCGATCCGCCGGGTTCGCCGTTCGACCTAGGGTGGAAGGGTCCGCAAGGGGCCCGGACGAGCGAGGAGACGAACCGTGAAGTACATGCTGATCATGCGCGCCACCGACGAGGCCATTGCGAAGTTCGCGGACGTGGACTTCGGGGAGATGCTGGACACGATGGGCCGGTTCAACGACGAGTTGATCCGGGCCGGGGTGCTGCTGGCCGCCGAGGGGCTGGAGGACGCGGCGGAAGGTGTCGTGGTCGACTACTCGACCGAGCCGCCCATCGTCACCGACGGGCCGTACGGGGAGACGAAGGAACTGTTCGGCGGTTACTGGATCCTCAACGTGGCGTCCAAGGAGGAGGCGGTCGAGTGGGCGAAGCGGGCGCCGATCTCCGGGGACGGGTTCAAGACCGAGATCCGGCGGGTGCCGACGATCGACGAGTTCCCGCAGGACAACGTCTGGGTCCAGAAGGAGCGGGCGTGGCGGGAAGAGACCGGCCAGCTCTGAACGGGACGTGACGATGGCGGACCCCACCGGCCGTGAGGCCGTCGCCGCGGTGTGGCGGATCGAGTCGGCGCGGATCGTCGGCGCGCTCGCCCGCTACACCGGCGACTTCGCGCTCGCCGAGGACCTCGCCCAGGAGGCGCTGGCCGAGGCCCTGGTGAGCTGGCCGCGCGACGGGGTGCCTCGCAGCCCGGCCGGGTGGCTGCTCACCGTCGGCAGGCGCCGCGCGATCGACGGGTTCCGCCGCCGATCCGCCCTCGACGAGCGGTACGCCGCCCTCGCCCGCGAGCTGGGCGAGGGCGGCGCCGCCGCCGGAGGCGCGCCCGCCGATCCGGCGCGCGCCGCCGAGGAGGTCCTCTGGGACCCGGACCGGATGGACGACGACGCCCTCGCGCTCATGTTCACCGCGTGCCATCCCGTGCTGTCGCGCGAGTCCCGGGTGGCGCTCACCCTGCGCGTCGTCGGCGGCCTGACCAGCGACGAGATCGCCCAGGCCTTCCTCGTCCCGGCCGCGACCGTCCAGGCCAGGATCACCCGGGCGAAGAAGGCGCTCGCGGGCGTCCCCTTCGCGGTGCCCGACGCCGAGGAGCGGACGGCCCGGCTCACCTCGGTCCTGAACGTCATCTATGTGATCTTCACCGAGGGGTCGTCGGCGAGTTCCGGGCGCGCCGTGATCAGGCTCGACCTCGCGGGCGAGGCGCAGCGGCTCGCGCGGGTGCTGGCCCGGCTCGTCCCGGAGCTGCCCGAGGCGCACGGCCTGCTCGCGCTCCTCGAGCTCACCGCGGCCCGTTTCCCCGCCCGCACCGCCCCCGACGGCTCCCCCGTGCTGTTGGAGGACCAGGACCGCCACCGCTGGGACCGCAGCGCGATCGCGCGCGGCAGGGCCGCCCTCGCGCACGCCTCCCGCGCGGGCCGCGGCCTCGGCGCCTACGGCCTCCAGGCCGCGATCGCCGAATGCCACGCCGTCGCCCCCTCGGTCGCCGAGACGGACTGGGCAAGGATCGTCGCCCTCTACGAGGCCCTCGCCACGCTCGCCCCTTCCCCCGTCGTGGAGCTCAACAAGGCGGTCGCCGTCTCCATGGCCGAAGGCCCCGCCGCGGCCCTCCCCCTCGTGGACTCGCTCGCCGCCTCCGGCGCCCTCCCCCACTCCCACCTCCTGCCGTCCGTGCGCGGCGAACTCTTCCGCCGCCTCGACCGCCCCGAGGAGGCGCGCACCGAGTTCGAACACGCGCTCAAGCTGTGCGCGGGCGAAGCCGAACGCGGCGTGCTCCGCCGCAAACTCGACGCCCTGGGCTGACCCGTCAGGCGAAGCACTCGCCGGCCGTGACGAGGTCGGCCCGCATGTTCCGCCGCATCATCCGCACCGCGGCGGCGCCCAGCTCCGGATCGATGTGCGCGACGGCGTCGGTGACGACCGCGAGCGGGATGTGCCGGATATAGGCGTCCAGCGCGGTGTACAGGACGCACTGCTCGGTGACCTGTCCCGTCAGCAGGACGGAGTCGACGTCCCGATGGCTCAGCAGGTACTCCAGCGGCGTGCCGTAGAAGGCGCTATGGCGGATCTTCGTGAGGAACGCGCAATCGGGCGCGGGCACCAGGGGCTCGATGAGATCCGGGCGCGCTCCCGCGAGCGCCCTTTCCACGAGGTCGTCCCGGGTGGCCGAGAAGTCCCCGAGATTGTCGTTGACGTAGACCACGAGCCCCTCCCCCGAGGCCGCCGCGCGCCGCACCAGCCCCGCGAGCGGCCCGACGATCCCGGCCGCGCTGTGCTGCAGCCGCTCGGCGTCCTCGTGCCGGTACGGGTTGAACATGTCGATGACCAGCAGGGCAGTGGTTCCCATACATCCCACGTTCCCGCGCGGCCCCGGCCTCACCCGGGCGGCGTCAGTCCGGGCTCCAGAACGGGTCGAGGCTCTTCCCATGGCCCTGTGGGCAGCGCCCGTATCCGGTGGAGCCGGCGGCCGCCCGCAGTTCGCACACCTCACCCGCACCGCACGCCCTCCCTCACCTCTGCGGCGCAGTCTGCCGCACCCCACCGACATTCGCCGGCCCGCCACCGGACCGAGCGCCGAACGGCGGGCGTCGGCATCAGGCGAGGGTGAGGAGACCGGTGAGGGTCACTTGGAGGGCGCGGCTCAGCCGGGAGGGGAAGTCGACCTTGGTGGGGGCCAGGTCGGGATGCCGCTGGGCTTCGGCCACGGCCGGCGAGGGGTGGGCGAAGGGCCAGAGGCCCGCGGTGCAGATGACGGTGAGGGAGACGAGTTCACGGGCCGTGGACGGGGTCAAAGCGGGAACGTGGTCTTGGAGCAGGGCGGCAAGGTCGGCGAGGAGGCGAATGTGCGCGAGTTTGAAGGTGCGGGCGGACTCGGCGGAGATGTTGCGTTCCAGTTCGGTGCCCAGGGAGCCGAGCAGTTCGCAGAGGAGGGTCCGGCGGGCGAGGGAGCGGGCCAGGGCGTCCGCGACGGCTTCGGGTGCGGCCGGGGCCGGGGGCAGGTCGGCGGGCAGGTCGGCGATCCACTGTTCGAGGGACTGGTTGAGCAGGGCGAAGAAGACCGCTTCCCTGGTCTCGAAGTAGCGCACGACGTTGGTCTTCGACAGGCCGACCCTGCGGCTGAGCTCGCGCAGGCTGATGTCGCCGACGGGCAGCTCGGCGAGGAGCTGCGCGGCTGCTTCGAGGATGGTCTGCCTGCGGGCCTCGCGCTGCTCGGCGTTGCGGGCGCGCTGGAAGTCCGGCGGCCGGTCGTTCGCCGTCCCGGTCACACCGACGCGCTGACGTCGCGCCACTTGGCGTCCGAGGCGGCGAGCGCCTCGGCCGCGGCGCCGGCGACCCGGACGGCGTCCCTGCCCAGCAGCAGCCGCACGGGCGGTTCCGCGGAGGCGGCGACGTCGAGGAGGATCCGTGCGATCCGCGCAGGGTCTCCGGGCTGGTTTCCATCGGCCTGCCGCTGACGGGCGATGACGGGATCGATGACCGGCTTGTACGGCCCGCTCACCGGCGGCGTCTCCATCGAGGACCCCGCCCAGTCGGTGCGCATCCCGCCGGGCTCGGCGACCGTCACCTTGATGCCGAGGTGCGCGACCTCCTTGGCCAGGACCTCGGAGAAGCCCCCGACCGCCCACTTCGCGGACTGGTAGGCGCCCAGGCCGGGGCCGCCCACCCGCCCGCCGACCGACGAGATCTGGATGATCCGCCCGGACCCTTGCGCCCGCAGGACGGGCAGCGCCGCCCGGGTCACGTTCACGACCCCGTAGAAGTTCGTGTCGATCTGCGCGCGGAAGGCCTCCTCGGACGTGTCCTCGATCGAGGCCACGTCGGCGTAGCCCGCGTTGTTCACGACCACGTCCAGCCGTCCGAACGCCGCGACCGCCTCCCGCACGGCGTCCCGGGCCGCGGCCGCGTCGGTCACGTCCAGCGCGACCGGCCGGACCCGGTCGCCGTACTCGACGACGAGGTCGCGCAGGGACTCGGTGTGCCGCGCGGTGGCGACGAGCTCGTCGCCCGCGTCCAGGACCGCCTCCGCAAGGGCACGTCCCAGCCCTCGGGAACTTCCGGTGATCAGCCAGGTCTTGCTCATGGATACCGCCCCGATTTCCGTGCCGTACCGGCCCCAAATAAGAGGCCAGTGGAACCTTATGCCTCTCGACAATAAAGGACCATTGGCCTCTTGTCCAACCGCGGGTGGGATCACCGGCGCTCGGCGCGGACGGGCGGACCGGTGCTAGGGGGCCAGGCGCGCCGCGGCGAGGGTACGGAGATCGGTGGACTTGATCTTGTTGCTGCCGGTGAGGCTGAGGTCCGCCTCGGCGAAGTAGAGGATGTGCCGGGGCACCTTGTAGGCGGCGAGGCGGGTGCGGAGGTGGGCGCGCAGGGCCTCCGGGTCGGTCTCCTGGCCGGAGTGCGGGATGACGCAGGCCACGACGATCTCGCCCAGCGTGTCGTGGGGGACGCCCACGGTCTTGGCCACCTTGACGGACGGGTGGGCGGACAGGGCCTCGTCCACCTCCAGGGGGGAGACGTTCGCGCCGCCGGTCTTGATGAGATCGGTCAGGCGGCCCTTCCAGTAGAGGCGGTCGTCTTCGTCCAGGTGGCCGCCGTCTCCCGTGGGGAAGAAACCCTCGCCGTCAAGGGTCGTGTCCAGGGGGGTGCCGAGGTAGCCGAGCATGAGGGTGGGGCCCTTCACGCAGATCTCGCCGTGGTCGCCGCGGGGGACGACGGCCCCCGTCAGCGGGTCGACGATCTTGATCGTGTTGCCGGGGAGCGGGAGGCCGCTGCTGCCCGCGTGCACCTCCTCGGGGGTGTTCGCCGGGTAGCAGGTCGAGATGGTGAAGGTCTCGGTGTTGCCGTAGGCGCGGCCGGGCTCGGTCCAGTCGGCCGTCACCGTCGGGTGCTTGGCCGCGGGGGTCGCCCGGTCGGCGTAGACGAAGGCGCTCAGGTCGGTCTCCGCCCAGGTCGCGGCGCTCTCCAGGTGCGCCCACTGATGCGGCCACGCGACGGGGAACGTCACCCGCTCCGCCGCCATCAGCGCCAGGGACTCCTCGGCGACGAACACGGGCTGGAGGACGAGGCTGCCGCCCGCCGCGAGGGTCGCGCCGAGCGCCTGGCCGAAGTTGCCCGACCAGAAGAACCCGTTCGCCGTCCAGCAGCGCACGGTGTCGTCCGGGCCGAAGCCGAACATGCGCCGGAACCGCCACATCTGCACGGTGACGCCCCGGTGCGCGCTGAGGACGCCCTTGGGGAGGCTGGTCGTGCCGGAGGAGAAGAACACCACGGCCGTGTCGCTGGGCCGTACGGCCGCGGCCGTCGCGTCGATCAGCGCGCTAGGCACGCCCGCGCCTCTCGCAAGGAAGTCCCGCCACGTCTCTATGCCCGGCACCGCCTCCCCGACGACGGCGAGGTGGCGCAGGAACGGGAACCGGGTCGACCGCAGCGTCCCTCCCCCGGCCTCGAAGAGGGCGGGTTCCAGCTCGGTCAGGATCGCCGCGAAGTCGGTCTTCAGCACCTGCCGCTCGAGCAGCAGGAACGACACCCCGGACGTCTGGAGCAGGTGGTCCAGCTCGGGCGCCGTGGAGAACGTCGAGAGCGTCACCGCGACGCCCCCGGCCAGGGAGGTGCCGAAGACCGCGGCGAGCCATTCCGGCCGGTTCGTCATGAGGACGCCGACCCGGGCGCCCTGCCCGAGCCCCGAGGCCCGCAGCGCGCGGGCCACCTCGACGGAGCGCTCCCACAACTCCGCGTAGGTCCAGCGGACGACGCCGCCCGCCGAAGGGAAGGCGACGGCCTCCCGTTCGGCGTAGGCCTCGGTCACCTCCCGCAGGAATCCGGGCAGAGTGAGCGCGCCGAGCCCTGGTTCGCCGTCGAGCGGCGGGCCTGCGGCGATCGAGAGTGCGGGCGGGGTGGTCATCGCTCATCTGCTCCTGGTTCGGGGGGTGGTTCAGAGGGGCAGTTCGACTTCGGCGGTGCAGCTCACCAGGACCGCGTGGTTCTGGTCGGTGAGCTTGAGCTTCACCTGGACGAGAGGCACGCCCCACGCCGAGGCGGGCTCCTTGCCGACGACCTCGGCGTCGAAGTACGTGACGTCGCCTTCGAACGCGGGGAACCGGAAGTCGGCCTTGGTGTGGCGGACCATGCCGTCATGGCCGGCCCAGTAGGCGAGGTAGTCGGTGCACCAGGCGCCCATGGTCGCGCCGTAGCCGTACGCGCGGGCCATACCCACGTCGCTCGCCTTGTCGGCGTCGATGTGGCCGCGTGACGGGCCGACGTACAGGCCGTCCCGCTTACGGGGGTCGATCTTGGCCCCCTCTTCGTCGAACCCGAAGCCGGGGCCCCAGCCTGGGTCCTGGTTGATCCACGGGTCGACGAGGCCGGGCGGGGCCGTCCAGTGGAAGGTGCCCCAGATG
Organism: Actinocorallia herbida; assembly: GCF_003751225.1. Lineage (NCBI taxonomy): Bacteria > Bacillati > Actinomycetota > Actinomycetes > Streptosporangiales > Thermomonosporaceae > Actinocorallia > Actinocorallia herbida. The sequence continues at coordinate 2,926,598 of NZ_RJKE01000001.1, read as the reverse complement.
TTGAACAGGAAGGCGCGGTACTCGGTGGTGAAGCTGGCGATGCTGTGCGGGCCGATGACGCGGCGCGGAAGGGTGTCGCCCACCTTGACCTCGTCAAAGCGCGGGGAGACGCCGAGCCGGTTCGACAGGATCCACTCGTGGCGCAGCCGCTCGATCCCGTCGAGTTCGGCGGCCGACCAGCGCCGGATGTCACCGGCCTGGTTGTCGTACATGCCCCGCTTCGCGGCCTCCTCGTAGAGGTAGCGGATCGCGGTCGAGCGCTCCCTGGCGACGAGGTCGCCGCGCTGGTTGGTGTGCACGGTGTCGCCGCGCGAGAACATGGTCGGCCCGGCGAACTTCGTCTCGGCGACCTTGTAGTCGTGGAAGCGGCGCTCCTGGAAGAGCTGGTCGCCGACCTTGACGCGCGGGCCGTAGAACCACCACTCCTCGCCGCCGAAGATGAGGTGGCTGCCGGGGATGTGGCCGACGCAGGCGGGCTGCGCGCCGTGCCCGTAGTCGAGGCCGACGGCCATCGACTGCGGCGCGACGATCCCGCCGAAGCGGGACTCGCGGGCGAACTCGGTGTCCCAGTGCAGCGGGTTCGGGTAGTCCATGGCCATGACCCAGCGCCGCACGTCGGAGGCGCTGCACGGCTCCCACAGCTGGCCGCCGCCGACGGGCTTGCCGACCCGGTGGTCGACGTCGGAAAGGTCGAGTTCGAGGGACTCGCTCACTGATGCTCTCCTCTACCTGTTGACGTCCACGACGATGCGGCCCCGGATCTTGCCGTCCAGGAAGCCGGCCGCCGCGTCGATGGCCTCGGCCAGGGGGACCTCCCGCGCGATCGACTCCAGCGCGGCGGCGTCGAGGTCGCGGGACAGCCGCTCCCAGGCGGTGAGCCTGCGGGCCTTGGGCGCCATGACGCTGTCGACGCCGAGGAGGCTGACACCGCGCAGGATGAACGGGGCGACGCTGGCAGGAAAGTCCATGCCCTGGGCGAGGCCGCAGGCGGCGACCGCGCCGCCGTAGCGGATCTGCGCGCAGGCGTTGGCGAGGATGTGGCTGCCCGCGGTGTCGACGACGGCGGCCCAGCGCTCCTTCTGGAGCGGCTTTCCGGCTTCGGCGAACGCGGCCCGGTCCAGGACGGTGGTCGCGCCGAGAGCATGGAGGTAGTCGGCCTCCGAGGGCTTGCCCGTGACGGCGGCCACCTGGAATCCGGCCCGGGAGAGCAGCGCGATCGCCACGCTGCCGACGCCGCCGGTCGCGCCGGTCACCAGGACTTCGCCCTGATCCGGACGGGTGCCATAGGCGAGCAGGGCGTCGACGCAGAGGCTCGCGGTGTAGCCCGCGGTACCGATCGCCATCGCCTGACGGGCGGTGAACGCCGTGGGCAGCGGCACGAGCCAGTCGCCGTTCACCCGCGCGCGCTGGGCGAGCCCGCCCCAGTGGCTCTCGCCGACGCCCCAGCCGTTCAGCACCACGGAGTCGCCGGGCCTGTGGTCGGGGTGGCCGCTCGCGGTGACGGTGCCCGCGAAGTCGATGCCGGGGACCATCGGGAACTTGCGGACGACGGGGGACGCGCCGGTGATGGCCAGGGCGTCCTTGTAGTTCAGCGTGGAGTACGCGACGTCCACGGTGACGTCCCCTTCGGGGAGGCGCTCCTCGTCCAGCGCGGCGACGGCGACCCGCCGGCCCGCCTCGTCCTTCTCGATCAGCAATGCGGAGAACATGAGGAATCCTCTTCGTCCGACTTCACGGAGCTGCGCGCGACGGCCTACTTCACCGGCCTCCGGCGCACCACCCTTTGCCACTCTGGTCATTACGATCTCAATATCGAGAATATAATTCTCGTGCGATTCGGGATTTTTACACGGCACGCTGCGGGCGTCAACCCACCCGGGCGCCGATCGGCGGACGCGAGGTCCCGGCCCCGCCCCACGCGCACCCCCTTCCTTCCCGGTCCGCCCACCCGACACCCCGGCGAGGATCCCGAGCTCCCTCCCAGCCTCCCCGAAACCCGACGACGAAGACCGCGTGCCGCGTCCGGAACGGGACCCGCCCAGCCCTTCCACCCCCGCGAACAGGCCCCATCACGGTCCCGAAAATCCCTGATGACCTGGCCTTCCATGGCAGTGGACGCCTCGCGGACCACCCGCCGGGCAGCCCTCTCCCACCTCGTTCCCATCTGTTGAATCCTTATAATGATTGTGATAGCAAGGGGGACGTGACGACGGCCGTCGCCACACCATCCGGCCGAGCGGCCCCTGACACCCCACCCCCGAGCACCGACCCCTCCTCCGCGCGCCAGTACCCCATGCACACGTCCCATTACTTCAAGTAATGGACCATACGCATAAACAGACCTGTTGCCCGGTCGCCGGATCTGGTGTTACGTTCGCCACAACGAGAGCAGGATTCTCGCTCTCTAAAAAGACAATTCTCGTGATTAATTCCCGGTCTTCCCCCCGCATTGCCCGAATGCTTCCTGGGAGCAAGTCGCCATGGCACAGAACAGCGCGCGTCATACCGGTCCCGCCTCGATTCCACTCGCCGAAGGCTGGACGCTGGCGCGGATCACCCCGCCGAGCCGCCTGTTCGGCGCGAACGGCCTGCGCACCGGGCCGGACGGCCGCATCTACGTCGCGCAGGTGGCGGGCAGCCAGATCAGCGCGCTCGACGTCGACACCGGCGTGCTGGAGACCGTCAGCGCGATGGGCTCGGAGATCGTCGCCCCCGACGACCTCGCCTTCGACGCCGCCGGCGATCTCTACGCCACCGAGTACTACGACGGCAGGGTCAGCGTCCGCTCCGCGGACGGCCGCACCCGGGTGCTCCGCGACGACGTCCCCGGCGCCAACGGCATCACCTTCCACCAGGGCCGGCTGTTCATCGACGAGTGCCGGATCGGCGGCCGCCTCCTGGAGCTCGACCCGAACGGCGGCGCCCCCCGCGTCCTGGTCGAGAACCTGCCGATGCCGAACGCGCTGGAGTTCGGCCCGGACGGCAAGCTCTACTACCCGGTGCTCGGCACGAACGACATCTGGCGGATCGACCCCGACGGCGGCGAGCCCGAGCGCGTCGCCGGTGACCTCGGCGTCCCCGACGCGGTGAAGTTCGACGCCGAGGGCTTCATCGTCTCCACCCAGGTCGCCACCGGCGAGGTGCTCCGCATCGACCCGCGCAGCGGCGACCGCACGGTCCTGGCGACGATCGCGCCCGGACTGGACAACCTGACGTTCGTGAACGGCCGCCTGTTCGTCTCCGGCTTCACCGGCCACATCACCGAGGTCCTGGGCGGCGGCAAGACCCGCGAGGTGCTTCCGGGCGGGCTGACCTGGCCGCTCGACCTCACCGTGGGCCCCGACGGCACCCTGTACATCTCCGACGGCACCTACTTCTACGCCCGCACGCCCGAGGGCGGCCTGCAGACCCTCGGCATGCTGTTCAGCCCCGGCTGGCCCGGCTACATCCGGGGCGTCACCGCCGACGGCGCGGGCGCCTTCGTCGTCACCACCTCCAACGGCCAGATCGCGCGCTGGCGGCCCGCCGAAGGCGAGCACGACATCCTCGCGGGGGAGACCGAGCCCTTCGACCAGCTCTACGGCGTGGCCCTGGCCCCCGACGGCGCCGTGGTCGCCGCCGAGCAGGGCACCGGGCGCGTCGTCTCCGTGCGCGACGGCCAGGTGACGACCCTCGCGTCCGGCCTGGACGGGCCCACCGGCGTGGCCTTCACCGCCGACGGCACCTGCCTGGTGTCCGAGTCCGGCGCGGGCCGCGTCGTCGCGCTCCGCGGATCCGGCGTCGACACCGTCGCGGACGGCCTGGAGACCCCGCAGGGCATCCTGGTCCGCGGCTCCCGCCTCCTCGTGGTCGACGCGGGCGCCAAGACCCTCCTCGACATCGACCTCGACGGCAAGGTCCGCACCACCATCGCCTCCGGCCTCCCGGTCGGCGCCCCTCCCGGCGTGGACCCCAAGCCCCTCAAGGGCCTCCCGCCCTTCAGCGGCCCGCAGGGCCTGTTCGCCGGGATCGCCGCAGGGCAGGACGGCACCCTCTACGTCTCCGGTGACGCCGAAGGCAGCGTCCTCTCCTTCCGGAAGGAGGGCTGACCGGTATGTCCCCCGACTTCCTCGGCATGGCAGGCCGTGTCGTCATCGTGTCCGGCGCTGGCGGAGGCGGCATCGGCACCACGGTGACCCGCATGGTCGCCCAGGCCGGCGCGACGGTCATCGCGGTGAGCCGATCCCAGGACAACCTCGACACCCACGTCGCCCCCCTCGCGAAGGAGGGCCTCAAGGTCGTGCCCGTCGCGGCCGACGCGGCGACGGACGAGGGCATCGCGACGGCCCTGGCGGCGGCCCGCGGAGCGGACGGCGACCTCTACGGCCTCGTCAACGTCGCGGGCGGCGCCGCCCCGTCGGACTGGCGGCCCTCCACCCGGGTCACCCGCGAGTCCTGGCGGTCCCTGTTCGCCCAGAACCTGGAAACGATGTTCTTCATGAGCCAGGCGGTCGCCGCCGAGCTCAAGGACCAGGGCCGCAAGGGCTCGATCGTCTCGGTCTCCTCGATCAGCGGGATGAACACCGCGCCGTTCCACATCGGCTACGGCACCGCCAAGGCCGCGCTGGTCGCGGCGACCCGGACGATGGCGGTCGAACTCGCGTCGGCCGAGATCCGGGTGAACGCGGTCGCCCCCGGCGTCACCGCGACGCCCGCCTCGCTCACCTACGTCGAGGCCGACCCCGAGCGGGACGCCCGCGCGATCGCCATGGGGCGCCGCGGCACCCCCGAGGAGCAGGCCGGCGCGATCCTCTTCCTGCTCTCGGACCTGTCGTCCTACGTCACCGGCCAGACCCTGCTGGTGGACGGCGGTCTGAACCTCAAGTGGACCTGGCTGGCCGCCGACAACACCTCGCTGTTCCTCAAGGACGAGGCGTTCCGTACTGAGATCACCCGCTTCTAGCGGAACGCCCCACACGTCAGCAAACCCGCAACCGCACCCCGTCCGCCGACGGGTTGGAGGAAGTCATGAGCGAAACCGCCGACCACACGGACACGGCGGCCGAGGACCTGTCGCGGCCGCTCACCATCGGCGTCGAGGCCTACATCTCCGAGGAGTGGGCCAGGGCCGAGCGCGACAGGCTGTGGGCGAAGGTGTGGCAGCAGGTCGGCCGGGTGGAGGAGCTGCCCGAGGTCGGCGACTTCCTCACCTACGACATCCTGGACGACTCGATCATCGTCGTCCGGACGTCGCCCGACGAGATCCGCGCCCACTACAACGTCTGCTCGCACCGCGGCCGCCGCCTGGTCGACACCCCCGAGGGCGCGCACGACGGACGGGGCAGGGGCCGCCAGTTCGTCTGCGGCTTCCACGGCTGGCGCTACGACCTCGAAGGCCGGTGCACCCGCGTCCCCGAGCGGGAGGACTGGCAGGGCACCCTGACCGACGACAAGATCAAGCTCGGCGAGGTCAGGCTGGAGACCTGGGGCGGCTGGATCTGGATCACCATGGATCCGGACGCCGAGCCGCTGTGGACCTACCTGGAGCCCGCGCCGACCCTGCTCAAGTCGTTCGATCTCGAGCGCTTCCGCTACCGGTGGCGGCGCTGGCTCGTCTTCGACTGCAACTGGAAGGTCGCGCTCGAGGCGTTCAACGAGACGTACCACGTGCCCTACACCCACCCGGAGTTCATCCCCTTCGGCAGCTTCCTCGGCTGGTCCCGGGTCCAGGGCAGGCACAGCAACATCGGCTTCGAGGCCCCCAAGGGCCTGGAGGAGAACCAGGGCAAGCTGCGCATCGGCGGCGGCGTCGACGCCCGCGTCTCGACCGCGGAGATGCAGAACTTCATCTGGGAGAACGCCAACACCAACACCACCGAGACCCTGGTGGACGTCGCCAACCGGCTCGCCGCCGAGCTGCCCGACGGCACCCCGCCCGACCAGGTCGCGAAGTACTGGCTGGAGACGGCCCGCCGCGAGGACGCCGACCGCGGCGTCGTCTGGCCGACGGTCGACCCCGAGGCGGTCGCGGCGAGCGGGACGGCCTGGCAGATCTTCCCCAACTTCCAGATCGGCCACGGGCAGAACAACATGCTCTGCTACAGCGCCCGCCCCTACGGCTACGACCCCGACAAGTGCATCTTCGAGGTCGCCGTCTACCAGCTGTACGCGCCGGGCGAGGAGCCGGAGACCGAGTGGGTCTTCACGCCCCCGGACCACCCGGACTGGCGGACGGTCCTGCCGCAGGACTTCTCCAACATGGCCGCTGTGCAGAAGGGCATGAAGGCCCGCGGTTTCACCGGCCCGAAGCCGAACCCGTACCGCGAGCGCGCAGTGGCGAACCTGCACCACAACCTCGCGAAGTACATGGGCGCCGGCGCCCCGCGCGACCTCGACTGACACCCCACGACCGAGCCCGAGGACCCCCATGCAGCAGAACTGCGCACCCACGGCCACCCCCGAGATCGACCATGACGCGCTGAGAGCCAAGTACCTCGCCGAGCGCGACAAGCGCCTGCGGCCCGAGGGCCAGGCCCAGTACGTCGTCACCGAGGGCGAGTTCGAGGACTACTACGAGGCCGACCCGTACACGCCGGTCACGCCGCGCGAGCCCGTCGTCGAGGAGATCGACGTGGCGGTGCTCGGCGGCGGCTTCGCCGGGCTGGTCGCCGCGGCCCGGATCAAGCAGGCGGGGGCGTCCTCGCTGCGGGTCATCGAGTTCGGCGGCGACTTCGGCGGCGTCTGGTACTGGAACCGCTACCCCGGCATCCAGGTGGACAACGACGCGACCTGCTACCTGCCGCTGCTGGAGGAGGTCGGGTACGTCCCCAAGGAGAAGTACCCCCGCGGCGACGAGGTGTTCGAGCACTGCCAAAGGATCGGCCGGCACTTCGGCCTGTACGAGGACGCCCTGTTCCAGACGCTCGTGAAGTCCCTGGAGTGGGACGCCGCGAGCGAGCGGTGGCTGATCGGCACCAACCGCGGCGACCGGATCAGCGCCCGGTTCGTGGTGATGTGCCAGGGCCCGTTCAACAAGCCGAAGCTGCCCGGCATCCCCGGCATCGCCGACTTCCAGGGCCACACCTTCCACACCGCCCGCTGGGACTACGCCTACACCGGCGGCGACACGCACGGCGGCCTCACCGGGCTGGAAGGCAAGAAGGTCGCCGTCATCGGGACCGGCGCGAGCGGCGTCCAGGTGGTCCCGCACATCGCCCGGTCGGCCGAGCACCTCTACGTCTTCCAGCGCACTCCCTCGTCCATCGACGAGCGCGGCAACGAGCCGATCGACCCCGAGTGGGTCAAGACGCTCAAGCCCGGCTGGCAGGAGGAGATCCGCCGCAACTTCCACACCGCCGCGTTCGAGGCGTTCGCGCCCGGTCAGCCCGACCTCGTCTGCGACGGCTGGACCGAGGTGAGCCGCAACCTCGCCGCCCGCCTGGACGAGACGAACGGATGGGCCGCGCTCGCCGACCCGGCGAAGTTCATGGAGCTGCGCGAGATCGAGGACTACCGGACGATGCAGCGCCTGCGCGACCGCATCGACGAGATCGTCGACGACCCCGCGACGGCCGAGGCCCTGAAGCCCTACTACCGCTTCCTGTGCAAGCGGCCGTGCTTCTCCGAGGAGTACCTGCCCACGTTCAACCGCGAGAACGTCACCCTCATCGACGTGTCGGCGAGCAAGGGCGTCGAGCGGATCACCGCCAAGGGCGTCGTCGCGGGCGGCGTCGAGCACGAGGTGGACTGCGTCATCTTCGCCAGCGGCTTCGAGATCACCACCGACCTCGACCGCCGCCTCGGCATCGCGCCCTTCACCGGACGGGACGGCCTGTCCCTGTACGACCACTGGGCCGACGGCTACAAGACCCTGCACGGCGTCATGAGCCACGGGTTCCCCAACCAGTTCTTCACCGGCTTCATCCAGGGCGGCGTCACCGCGAGCACCACCGCGATGTTCGAGCAGCAGGCCCGGCACATCGGCCACATCATCGGCGCCGCGCTGGAGCGGGGCGCCACGACGGTCGAGCCGACCGCGGAGGCGCAGGACGCGTGGGTGACGACGATCCGGGAGAGCGCGGTCGACAACAGCCTCTTCCAGCGCGAGTGCACCCCCGGCTACTACAACAACGAAGGCGAGACGAAGATCCGCTCGCACCTCGGCGACCCCTACTGGCCGGGCTTCTACGTGCTGGAGGACCTGCTCGAAGGGTGGCGCGGCAAGGGCGACCTCGAAGGGCTCTCCCTGAAGGGCTCCGCCGAGGAGAAGGAACATGCCTGATCTGCGCTTCGACGGCCGGGTCGCGGTCGTCACCGGCGCCGGACGCGGGCTCGGGCGGGAGTACGCGCTGCTGCTCGCGTCCCGGGGCGCGAAGGTCGTCGTCAACGACCCGGGCGGGGCGCTCACCGGAGAGGGATCCGACGACGGGCCCGCGCACGACGTCGTCCGGGAGATCACCGAGGCCGGGGGCGAGGCCGTCGCGAGCACCGCGTCGGTCGCGACCGCCGACGGCGGCCGGGAGATCGTCGAGACCGCGGTGAAGCACTACGGGCGGATCGACGTCCTGGTGCACAACGCCGGGATCGTCCGGCCCGCCTCGCTCAAGGAGATGACGTACGAGGACTTCGACGCCGTCCTCGACGTCCATCTGCGCGGGGCGTTCCATGTCGTGCGGCCCGCGTTCCCGCTCATGTGCGACGCCGGGTACGGGCGGATCGTCCTGACGTCCTCGATCGGCGGGCTGTACGGCAACCACAGGGTCGCCAACTACGGCATGGCCAAGGCCGGGATCATCGGGCTGTCCAACGTGGTCGCGCTGGAAGGCGCGGCCGAGGGCGTCCGGTGCAACGTCATCGTGCCCGGCGCGCTGACCCGGATGGCCGAGGGCATCGACACCTCCGCCTACCCGCCGATGGGGGCCGACCTCGTCGCGCCCGTCGTCGGGTGGCTCGCGCACGAGACCTGCTCGATCACCGGCGAGCTGCTCGTCTCGATCGCCGGCCGCGTCGCGCGCGCCTTCGTCGGCGAGACGCCGGGCGTGTATCTGCCGTCCTGGACGGTCGAGGACGTCGCCGGGAACCTCGCCGCGATCCGGGACGCCGCCGAGCCGTGGGTCCTGCCGGTCGTGCCGTCGGCCCACATCGACCACATCCGCACCAGCTTCGCGATGGCCGCGCAAGGCAGCGCGGGAAGGCAAGGGGAATCATGACGGTCAAGGTCTACGAACGCATCCTCGACCTCCTGGAGGCCGAGGGGATCAGGACGATCTTCGGGATCCCCGATCCCAACTTCGTGCACATGTTCCACCTCGCCGAGGAGCGCGGCTGGAACGTCGTCGCACCGCACCACGAGGAGTCGGCCGGATTCATGGCCGAGGCGGTCTCCCGGATGACGGGCGGGCCCGCCGTGTGCATCGGGACGCTCGGGCCCGGGGTCGCCAACCTCGCCGGGGCGATGATGTGCGCGAAGGTCGAGAACTCGCCCGTCATCTTCTTCGGCGGGCAGCGGGCCAGGATCACCGAGCAGCGGGTCCGGCGCGGCCGGATCCAGTTCGTCAAGCAGGCCGAGCTGTTCGAGCCTTCGGTGAAGTACTCCGCGAGCATCGAGTACGCCGACCAGACGGACGAGGTGATCCGGGAAGGGCTGCGCAAGGCGCTCAGCGGGACGCCCGGACCGGTCTACATCGAGTACCCCTCGCACGTCATCCTCGAGGAGCTCGACGTGCCCGAGGCGCTGCCGCCGTCGCGGTACCGGCTGGTCGGGCAGACCGCCGGGCAGGACGGGATCGACGAGGCGGCGCGGCTCATCCGGGCGGCGGAGAAGCCGATCCTGCTGGTCGGGCACGGGGTGCACACCTCGCGGGCCGGCGAGTCGGTGAAGGCGCTCGCGGACCTGATGGCCTGCCCCGTCATCCAGACGTCCGGCGGCACCTCCTACATCAAGGGCCTGGAAGACCGGACGTTCCCCTACGGTTTCTCGCCTTCGGCGATCGAGGCCGTGGTGGGCTCCGACCTGTGCCTGGCGATCGGCACCGAGCTCGGCGAACCCGTCCACTACGGACGGGGACGGCACTGGGTCGCGGGCGAGGCGAACCGGTCCTGGATCCTCATCGAGCAGGATCCCGAGGCCATCGGCGTCAACCGGGCGATCGACGTGCCGCTCGTCGGCGACCTGCGCGCGATCGTGCCGCAGCTCGTCGCGGCGCTGTCCGACACGCCGCGCGAGGCGTCGCCCGACCTGGAGCGCTGGATCCGCGAGGACGCCGAGCGGCTCGCCGAGCTCGCCGCCACGGCTCCGTCGGGCCTGTCGCCCGTCCACCCGGCGCGGCTCATCGTGGAGGCCACCAAGGTCTTCCCGGCCGACGGGATCATGGTCCGCGACGGCGGCGCCACCACGATCTTCGGCTGGACCTACTCGCAGGCCAAACCGCACGACGTCATGTGGAACCAGAACTTCGGGCACCTCGGCACCGGGCTTCCCTACGCCGTCGGGGCCGGGGTCGCCGACGGGGGCCGCCGCCCGATGATGCTCATCACCGGCGACTCCTCCTTCCAGTTCCACATCGCCGAACTGGAGACCGCGGCGCGGCTGAACCTGCCGCTGGTGTGCGTCGTGGCCGTGGACTACGCGTGGGGCCTCGAGGTCGGCGTCTACAAGCGGACCTTCGGCCAGGGCTCCCTGGAGACGGGGACGCACTGGAGCACCGCGACCCGGCTGGACAAGGTCGCCGAGGGCTTCGGCTGCTACGGCGAGTACGTCGAGCGGGACGAGGACATCGCGCCCGCGATCAAGCGCGCGTACGCCAGCGGGAAGACCGCGGTGATCCACGTCGCGGTCGACCCGAAGGCGAACTCCGAGGAGATGCCCAGCTACGACGAGTTCCGCACCTGGTACGCCGAAGGCACCCAGTGACCTCCCCGATGACGACGAGAAGGACAGACCATGCGTGAGTACCTGAAGTTCTACATCGGCGGTCAGTGGGTCGACCCGGCCTCGGACACCACGTTCGACGTGATCGACCCGGCGACCGAGGAGGTCGCGGGGAAGGTCGCGGCGGGGAACGCGACCGACGTCGACCGGGCCGTCTCCGCCGCGCGCGCCGCGCTCCCGGCCTGGTCGGCGACGACCGTGGCCGCGCGGATCGCGCTGCTCCAGAGCGTCCTCGACGTCTACGGCAAGCGCTCCGCCGACCTCGGCGCCGCCCTCACCGAGGAGATGGGCGCGCCCGCCTCCCTCGCCAACGGCTTCCAGGTGCAGCTCGCGGCGGGCCACCTGGTCAAGGCGATCGAACTGCTCGAGGAGTTCTCCTTCGAGGAGCAGCGCGGCCCGACGCTCGTCGTCAAGGAGCCGATCGGGGTCTGCGGGCTCATCACCCCGTGGAACTGGCCGATGAACCAGATCGCGGTGAAGCTCTTCCCGGCCCTCGCGACCGGCAACACCGTGGTGCTCAAGCCGTCGGAGCGCTCGCCGTTCACCGGGCAGATCTTCGCCGAGATCCTGGACGCCGCGGGCGTCCCGGCCGGCGTCTTCAACCTCGTGCAGGGCGACGGCCTGGGCGTCGGCGTCCCGCTGTCGGCCCACCCCGACGTGGACATGGTGTCGTTCACCGGCTCGACCCGGGCCGGCATCGAGATCGCGCGGAACGCGGCCCCGACCGTCAAGCGGGTGACGCAGGAGCTGGGCGGCAAGGGCCCGAACATCGTCCTCGACGACGCCTCCTTCGCGGCGAACGTCGCCGGGGGCGTCGGGGCGATGATGGGCAACTCGGGGCAGACGTGCAGCGCGCCCGCCCGGATGCTGGTGCCCGCCGCGCGGATGGCCGAGGCTATCGCGATCGCGAAGGAGACCGCCGCGACCGTCACGGTCGGCGACCCGCACGGCGACTTCACGATCGGCCCGGTCGTCGCCGGATCGCAGTTCGACCACATCCAGGCGCTCATCCAGAAGGGCATCGACGAGGGCGCGACGCTCGTCGCGGGCGGCACCGGCCGGCCCGACGGGCTGGAGCGCGGCTTCTACGTGAAGCCGACGGTCTTCGCGAACGTCACCTCGGAGATGGCGATCGCCCGCGAGGAGATCTTCGGCCCCGTCCTGGTGATCCTCGGCTACGCCGACCTCGACCAGGCCGTCGAGATCGCCAACGACACCGAGTACGGGCTCGCCGCGTACGTCAACGGCGAGGACCTGGACACCGCGCGTTCCCTGGCCCGGCGCATCCGCGCGGGCTGGGTCAACATCAACGACGGCTTCGACTTCGGCTGCCCGTTCGGCGGCTACAAGAAGAGCGGCAACGGCCGCGAATGGGGCGACTTCGGCTTCCAGGAGTACCTGGAGGTCAAGGGCATCCTCGGCTACGCGCCGGACGACGCCGCCTCCTAGCGGCCCCACCTGGAGAAAGGAACGAGATGGGCGCGATCGCCACGCGGAGACTGAGCGAGCATGTGGGCGCCGAGGTCCTGGACGTCGATCTGGACAGACTGCTCGGTGACGAGGATCTGCCAGAGGCGTGCCTGGAGGCGCTGGAGGAGCACGGGGTGCTCCTCTTCCGGGAACTGCACGTGGACGACGCCGCACAGGTGGCGTTCTGCCGGAGACTGGGCGACCTCGTCCAGTTCCCGAAGTACGCCAACCCGGACGTCATGGAGATCAGCTTCGACCCCGGCAATCCGAACGTCGAGTACTTCGCCAGCAACGACTACTGGCACATCGACGGGGCCCTGGACGACATCCCCGCCAAGGCGTCCATCCTCAGCGCGCGGGTGACGGCCCGGGTGGGCGGTGAGACGGAGTTCGCGAGCACCTACGCGGCCTACGACATGCTCACCGAGGCGGAGCAGGCACGGTTCGCCGACCTGCGCGTCGTGCACACCTTCGAGGCGATCCAGCGGCTCACCTACCCCGACCCGACGCCCGCGCAGATCGCGGAATGGGCTTCGCGGACCGTCCGGGAGCACCCGCTCGTGTGGGAGCACCGGACGGGCCGCAGGTCGGTGGTGTTCGGCGCGACCGCGTCGCACATCGCCGGGATGGACCTCGAGGAAGGCCGGGCGCTGCTGGCCGACCTCGAGGCGCGGGCGACCGCGCCGGACCGGATCCTGCGGCACACCTGGACGGTCGGCGACATGGTCATCTGGGACAACCGCGGGCTCGTCCACCGGGCCTGCGCGTTCGACCGGACCGAGCCGCGCCGGATGCACCGCACGACCCTCGTCGGCGACGAGGAGATCGCGTGAGCGAGCGCACGGCGATCGTCACGGGCGGCGGGTCCGGGATCGGGGCCGCCGTCGGGCGGCGGCTGGCCGCCGACGGGACACGGGTCGCGCTGCTCGATCTCGACGGGGAAGCCGCCGAGACGGCGGCCGCGGAGATCGAGAAGGAGGGCGGGACCGCGATCGGGCTCGCCGTGGACGTCACCGACCGGGCCGCGATCGACGCGGCGGTGGCCGACACGCGGACCCGGCTGGGCCGTCCGGTGATCCTGGTGACCAGCGCCGGGGCGGCCCCGATCCACCCGTTCCTCACCATCACGGCCGAGGACTGGCAGCGGACGCTCGCGGTGAACCTCACCGGGACGTTCGACTGCTGCCAGGCGGTCCTCCCCGACATGGTCGAGGAGGGCTGGGGGCGGATCGTCACGATCTCGTCGTCCAGCGTGCACAGCGGGGCGCCCGCGATGGCCGGGTACGTCTCGGCCAAGTCGGGCGTCGTCGGGCTCACCAAGGTCCTCGCGCGGGAGTTCGCGGGCAAGGGGATCACGGTGAACACCGTCCCGCCCGGCTTCATCGACTCGCCGATGCTGCGCGCGACCGTCGCCCAGGGCCTCTTCGCCCTGGAGGACGAGATCGCGGAGACCCCGGTCGGCAGGGTCGGCCGGCCCGAGGACGTCGCCGCGACCTGCGCGTTCCTGGTGAGCGAGGACGCCTCCTACATCACGGGCCAGATCATCGGCGTCAACGGAGGGCGCAACATATGACCTGTGCCGATATTCCGGAGGGCGGGACCGGGGAGACCCGGATCCCGCCCGTGCCCCGGGCCGAGTGGTCGGCGGAGATGTCCGAGTTCGTCGCGGGGTTCCAGTCCGCGGTGCACGCCGGCAGCCCGGCCGAGGGCCGCCAGCCGGGATCGAACCTCCTCGGCACCTTCGCCCGCCACCCGTCCCTGGCCAAGGCCTACCTCACCTTCAACGGCCATCTCCTGAACGGCTCGGCGCTCAGCCCCCGGCAGCGGGAACTGCTCGTGCTTCGGGTCGCGCACCTGCGCGACTGCGCGTACGAATGGGCGCAGCACGCCGTCCTCGGCGCCCGCGCGGGCCTCTCCCCCGAGGAGATCGCCCGGGTCGCCGACGATCCGGGCTCGTCCGAGTGGGCGGCCACCGACCGCGCGCTGCTCGCCGCCGCCGACGAGCTCCTCGCCGACGGCGAGGTCTCGGCGGCCACCTGGGCGGCCCTCGCCACGGAGTTCGACGACCAGGGGCTCATGGACCTCGTCTTCACCGTCGGCGCCTACGGCCTCCTCGCCATGGCGCTGCGCTCCTTCGGCGTCCAGCCCGAGACCGAACTCCTCCCCCACCTGCCCGGCCGCCTATGATGGTGAGACGCCCTCAGGTTCCGCCCGCGCCGAGGGCGTCTCACCCTTCACCGGCGGGCGGCACGGGAGGGGCGCCATGGCCGGATCCACCGCGGAGGCGGCGCCCTACATAGCCCGGCGCCCCAAGCGCGCGGACGGCGCCCGCAACTACGACGCGATCCTCGCCGCCGCCCGCGCCGCGTTCGAGGCCGACGGCTCCGAAGCGTCCCTCGAGGACATCGCGGCCCACGCGGGCGTCGCCATCGGCACCCTCTACCGCCACTTCCCGACCCGCGCCGTCCTCGTGGAGGCCGCGACCCGCGAGGGCCTGGCCTCCCTCGTCGCCGAGGCCACCCGCCTCACCGAGGCCGAAGACCCCCTCCCGGCGCTCCAGGAGTGGATGACGCACGCCGTCCGCCACTTCAGCGTCTTCCGCGGCCTCGTCGGCATCCTCTCCCGCAGCATGTACGACGAGGGCACCCCCTCCCACGCCATGTGCGCCGCCATGCACGAAAGCGGTGCCCGCCTCCTCACCCGAGCCCACACCGCGGGGACCGTCCGCCCCGACTTCACCCCCACCGACCTCTTCGACCTCCTCACCGCCGCCGCCTGGATCCGCGAGAACGCCGCCCCAGGCCACGACGGCTCCACCCGCATGCTCCGCCTCGCCCTGGAAGGCATCACCCTCCCGCCCTCCTAGCCCGTCGGCGCCGCGACCGCGCCGGCCTTCATCGCGTCGGTGCCGGTCGGCACCGCCCCGACCGCGATGGGCCGGGCCTCCGCCTGGTCCAGGACCGGAGCGACCGGCCGCGCGGCGCGTCGCCCCGGACCCCTGTTCGAGTCCTCCCACAGCGTGCGGAACACCGGGACGACGTCCGTCGCGTACCCGCGGGCGACCGCGCGGAGGACACCGCGGGGCGCCTGGAGATCCCCCGGCAGCCTACGAACGCCCGCTGACACTCTGTCTCGTGCGCGGCGAGCGGGGGCCGAACCAGGCGAGCAGGGTGATGAGCAGGGCGAGGAGCACCAGGGCGGAGGCCGCGGTGAACACGGCGGAGATGTTCTCGGCGGGGCCGCCCGGGCCGGCGTAGGGCACGAGCAGGAGGGCCAGACCTAGGGAGCCGCCGATGGTGAGGGCGGTTTGGAGGAGGCCCGCGGCGACGCCCGCGTACTCGGCGGGGGCCGTGGTGAGGACGATCATGTTGAAGGGGATGATGGCGACGCCGACGCCCAGGCCGATGAGGATGATCGGGGCGAGGATCCCGGTGAGGTAGGTGCTGTCGCCGTCGAGTGCGGTGAGCCGGCCGACGCCGGCGAGGACGGGGAGCAGGCCGACGACGCCGCGGACGCGCAGGTCGATGCCGCTGAGGCGCCGGGTGAGGAACTGGGTGCCGACCAGGAGGGCGAGGCCGAAGGGGAGGACGGCGAGGCCGCTGCGGAGGGCGTCCAGGCCGAGCACGGTCTGGAGGTACTGGACGAGGTAGACCAGGAAGCCCGTGAGGACGGCGGCGAGCAGCAGCAGGCCGAGCACCGCGCCCGCGCGCTCGCGGGAGGCGAAGACGCGCAGCGGGAGCAGGGGCTCCGGAGAGCGCGCGTCGGAGAACACGAGCAGCGCGGCGAGGACCGCCGCCGCGGTGAGCGCCGCGATCGTCCACGGGTCCGTCCAGCCCGCCTCCGCCGCGTGCACGAGGCCGTAGACGGCGGCGCCGACCGTCGCGGTCACCAGCACGGCGCTGGTCAGGCCGAGCGGACGGGTCCGGGTCCGCGGGTCGCGGAGGCCGAGCGCGCGCACGGCGACGGCGATCAGGGCGAGACCGAGCGGCACGTTCACCAGCAGGCTCCAGCGCCAGTCCCCCGCCCAGGTGAGCAGGCCGCCGAGGATCAGGCCGGCCGAGGCGCCGAGGCCGGTGACCGTCGAGTACAGGCCGAAGGCCCGCTCCCTGCGGTCGTCGGCCGAGACCTGGGCGAGCAGGGCGAGGCCGGTCGGCCCGGCCAGCGCGGCGCCCGCGCCCTGCAGGACGCGCCCGATGAGCAGCACCTCGAAGGCGGGCGCGAGTCCGGCGATGAGGGAGGCCGCGACGACGAGGCCGATGCCGGTGAGGAAGACGCGGCGGTGCCCGAGCACGTCGCCGAGCCGTCCGGCGAACAGGAGCAGGCCGCCGAAGGCGAGGAAGAAGGCGTTGGGCACCCACGTGCCCTCGGCGACGGCGACGCCGAGATCGGATTGCAGGGTCGGCAGCGCAACGTTCACGACGGTGCCGTCGAGTTGCAGCAGGAACTCCGCGCCGACGATCGCGGTGAGGGCCAGTGCCCACGCGCTCGTGCGGGGCTCACCCGCCCTGTCGGTAGCACTCTCAGCGGTCATCGACCCTCCGATTCCACAGCCCTGCGACACGAGGATGAGGCACCCTCACCTTATGCCTCGGAACCTTAACCTGAGGGACCCTCCCTTTTCTAGCCCCGGCCCCGGATCCCCTTGCCGCGACCACCCGGAGTCGTTCATGGCGCCGACTTTCGTTCGCCCCGCGATCGCAACTTGCGCCACGTAGGAAGACAGGAGAACGGGCGCTTGCTTTGGGGAATCCGCACTCTCAGGGAGTCTGCATGGACGGGCGCTTCGGCGTCGGAAGAGCGGCCGAGTTCCAGGACGCGGTGAGCGGATGCGTGTTCCGCTTCGGGGAGCCCGCGGCCTGGCCGGAACTGTGGGAACGCTGCCTGGCCGGTGTCCTGGCGGCATACCGGTCCTTCGGGGTGGAGGCCGCCGTGGAGTATCCGGGGGTGCGCGACGGCCGGACGACGTCGTACTTCGCCGTGGCCATGGACCCGCGAGGCGAGGTGGTGGGAGGCGCGAGGGTCCTCTGGCCGTACCGGCGGCTCGACGACGTGCACGCGCTGCGGGCGTGGGCCGGGCGGCCCGGCGAGCAGGAGTTCCGCGACGCGCTCGCCGCCCGCTTCGCCGACGGAATCGTGGAGCTCAAGGCGGGCTGGACCGACCGGGGCAGACGGCTGCCCGGGCTGAGCGCGGCCCTGTCCCGCTGCATGGCGCACGGGGCCTGGCTGCACGGCGTCCGCTACAGCCTGCTGACCTCCTCCGACCACTCCCTCACCCGGTACCTGGACGCGGGCGCGGAGGTCGCGGCGAACGTGTCGCCGGTGCCGTACCCGGACGAACGGTACAAGACCGTCCCGCTGTGGTGGGACCTGCTCTCCTACCGGGAGACGGCGCTGCCCGACCAGGCCGCGCTGATCGACGACGAACGCGCGCAACTGATCCGATCCGCGACCGAGACGACGAGCCGAGGCGGCCTCTGATGACCGACACCGACGAGCAGGAGTACCGACCGCTGATCCTCGACCCGTCCGATGCCCGCGACGGCTCCGTGCTCGACGGCCTCCGCTCGCGCGGGGACCTGGAGGTGCGGGACCTGCGGGAGCGGATCCGGGCGGAGGCCGCCGGGCTGCTCGATCGTCCCGAGACCGGGGAGGGTCCGGAGGCCGATCGGTGGGTGCACTACCCGTGGCGGCGGAGCCTCATCGCGTTGCCCGGCCCGCGCACCCTGCGCCTGGTCCGCCTCGACCGCAATCGCAACAAGCTCACCCGCGACGAGCAGGACCGGCTCGGCTCGCTGATCGTGGGCGTCGTCGGCCAGAGCGTCGGCCACGCCATCGCGCACACCCTCGCCTTGGAGGGCGTCTGCGCCGAACTCCGCCTCGCCGACTTCGACACCCTCGAACTCGCCAACCTCAACCGAGTCCCGGCGACCCTGTTCGACCTCGGCCTCGACAAGGCGGTGGTGACGGCCCGGCGGATCGCCGAACTCGACCCCTACCTACCCGTCACCGTTCTGCCCACGGGCATCACCGACGAGGTGATCGACGCGTTCTTCGCCGGCCTGTCGATCGTCGTGGAGGAATGCGACTCCCTCGACGTCAAGCTCGCCGTCCGCGAGGCGGCACGCCGGTACCGGATCCCGCTGCTGATGGAGACCAGCGACCGGGGCCTCCTGGACGTCGAACGCTACGACCTCGAGCCGGACCGTGAGCCCTTCCACGGCCTGCTCGACGGCGTCGGACGGGCCGAGCTGAACGGCCTGTCGACCCGGGAGAAGGCCCCGTACGTGCTGCGCGTCGTCGACGCCCAGGGCATGTCGGCCGACGCCGCCGCGAGCCTCGTCGAGATCGACCGGACCCTGTCGAGCTGGCCGCAGCTCGGCGGCGACGTCCAGCTCGGCGGCGCCACCGTCGCGGCGGCCGTGCGCCGTATCGGCCTGGAGCGGCCGCTGCCGTCCGGACGCACAAGGGTCGACGTCGAGCGCTCCCTCGACGAGCTGGCCGTCCCGGTCGCCCCGCCCGCGCCGGACTGGAGCGCAGCCGCCGCGGCCGCGCCCCCGACCGCGGCCGACCTGGCGGAACTCCCGGTCGCCGAAGCGGTCGCCGTCTGCGCGGGCCTCGCCCCGTCCGGCGGCAACGTCCAGCCCTGGACCATCACCACGAACGACGACGCGCTCCGCATCGAACTCGACCCGAAAGCCACCACCGCCATGGACACCGGCCACCGCGGCAGCGCCATCGCCATCGGCGCCGCCCTGCACAACGCACGAATCGCCGCCGCGTCCTACGGGCTCCTCGGCCACACCGAGATCACGGAGGGCCCGACCGCACTGACCGCCACCCTCCACTGGGGCACCCGAACCGACCCCGACCTGGCCCGCGACCTCCCCCACGTCCTCTCCCGCCACACCAACCGGCGTCCGGGCGGCGGCGTGCTCGCTCCGGAGGTCCTGGAGGCCCTGGCACAGGCGGCGCGGGCGGCAGGTGGCACGATCCGCGCGATCACCGACGGCTTGGCGGAGGCGGCGACGCTGCTGGCCGCCTCCGACCGGATCCGCTACCTGACCCCCGCCCTGCACGCCGAGATGTTCGCCGAACTGCGCGGTCCGCAGGACGACCTGGAGACCGGCCTGGACCTGCGCACGATGGAACTGGCCCCGGACGAGCTCGCGACGCTCGGCGTCGTGGGCCGCCCGGACGTCATGGCCAGGGTCCACGCCTTCGGCGGCGGCGCCGCCCTCGGCGCGTACACCCTGGGCCGGATCCGTGCCTCTTCGGCCCTGTTGGCCGTCTGCTTCGGCTTCGACGGCCCGGCACCCGGCCTCACCGACTATGTGAAGGCCGGCGCCGCGGTCCAGCGCGTCTGGATCGAGGCAGACCGCCACGGCCTCGCCGTCCAGCCCGTCTCCCCCGTCTTCCTCTACGCCGCCACCCCCGCCGAGATCGCCGCGGCCGCCCCGGCGTTCGCGCCCGAACTCGCGTCCCTGCGCGACCGCTTCCTGACCCTCCTGGCGGTCCCGCCCACCGAAGCCGTCGCCCTCGTCCTGCGCCTCTCCCACGCCTCCCCCGCCACCGCCCGCAGCCTTCGCAGACGACCGGCGGGGAACCGCTCCCCCCGGCCGTGACGGCCCGGAGGGCGCGGTCCCGTCCTCCCGGGTGGGGGAGGACGGGGGTCAGGGGCGGGCGCCCGTCTTGGCCTGCTGGATCAGGCGGTAGACCTCGCTGCGAAGTTCCGCGAAGCGGGGCAGTGAGCGGGTGCCGAGCTGGTCGCGCTCCTCCGGCAGGTCGACCGCGACCTCGGCGAGCACGACGGTCGGCGCGTTCGACAGGACGATGACGCGCCGGCCGAGGTAGACCGACTCGTCGATGTCGTGGGTGACGAACAGGACGGTGACACCGAGGCGCCGCCAGAGAGAGCGGACCAGGTCCTCGAGGTCCGCGCGGGTCTGCGCGTCGACCGCGGCGAACGGCTCGTCCATGATCAGGATCTGCGGCTCATAGGCGACGGCGCGGGCGATCGCGACCCGCTGCTGCATGCCGCCCGACAGCTGCCAAGGGTGCGACCCGTGGACGTGGGCCAAGCCGACGGCCTCGAGCGCGCTCTCGACCAGCCTCTTGCGCTCGGCCTTGGGAACCCGCTTCTCCTTGAGCGGCAACTCCACGTTCTGGCGGACGGTCATCCACGGGAAGAGGCTACGGCCGTACTCCTGGAACACCACGGCCATGCCGGGCGGCGGGCCCTTCACCCGGTCGCCTTGCAGCACGACGTGGCCGCCCGTGGCGTCCAGCAGGCCGGCGACGCACTTGAGCAGCGTCGTCTTGCCCGCGCCCGACGGTCCGACGATGCAGACGAGTTCGCCCCGCTCGACGGAGAAGGTCAGGTCGCCGACGGCCTCGACGCCGCCGCCCCGTCCCGGATAGACCTTCTTCAGGTTCCGGACGTCGAGCAGCGCGGGCGCGGCGGAAATGTCGGTGGTCATGGTCAACCCTCTCGTTGCACCTTGCGCAGGCCCGTGTACCAGCGCAGCGCCCGTGCCTCCACGAGCTGGAAGAGCGCCGACAGCACGATGCCGATGAGGCCGAGCAGAATGATCCCGGTCCACATCTGCGGGATCGCGAAGGTGCGCTGGAACTGGATGATGGTGAAGCCGACGCCGTTGCTCGCGGCGAACATCTCGCTGATCACCATGAGGATGATCCCGATGGACAGCGCCTGCCGGGCGCCCGCGCAGATCTGCGGCGACGCCCCGGGCAGCACCAGCCGGAGCAGCCGGGTCGCCGGGCGCATCCGGTAGCAGCGCGCGGTGTCCCGCAGGACTTCGTCCAGGCCCCGGACGCCCTCGACCGTGTTGAGCAGTACCGGCCAGACGCAGCCGGACACGATGACCAGCACCTTCATCCCGTCGCCGATCCCGGCGAAGAGCATCAGGACGGGCACGAGCACCGGCGGCGGGATCGCCCGGAAGAACTCGAGGACGGGCTCCAGCACGCCCCGCAGCGTCCGGAACGAGCCGATCGCGACGCCGAGGCCGACGCCGAGCGCCACCGCGAGCACGTAGCCGGTGAGCAGGCGGACGAGGCTGGGCAGCACGTCGGAGGTGAGCCGCCCGGTGAACCAGGTGTCGGCGAACTCGCCGAGGATGGTGCTGAGCGGCGGCCAGAAGACGTCGGTGCTGCTCTCCGTCGTCGCCCACCAGAGCGCGACGAGCAGGACCGGCACCGCGATCAGCGCGACGGCCCGGGCCGCGAGGTTCCGGAGCGTCATGCGACCGCCTCTCCGCGGACGGACGGGTGCCAGCGCAGCACCCGGCGTTCCGCGGCGCGAGCCGCGGCGTTGACGGCGACCCCGATGAGCCCGACGACGATGACGAGCGCGTACATCGCGGCGACCGCCCCTGACGTCTGGGCGACCGCGATCTGCGCGCCGAGTCCCGGAGAGCCGATGACCAGCTCGCCGGTGATCTCCAGGATGAGCGCGACCGCCGCGCCGAGCCGGAACCCGGTCATCGCGTACGGCAGCGCGGTCGGCCAGAGCACCGTCCGGATCCGGGTGAACTGCCGGAACCGGAACGAGCGCGCGGTCTCGCGGGCGACCGGGTCCACGTCGCGCACCCCGTACAGGACCTGTACGAGGACCTGCCAGAACGAGGCGTAGACGACGAGGAGAAGGGTCGAGCGCATGTCGGTGCCGAACAGCAGCACCGCGAGCGGGATCAGCGCGACCGAGGGGATCGGCCGCAGGAACTCGATGGTCGAGGTCAGCGCGGCCCGCAGCGGCGGCAGCGCGCCGACGAGCAGGCCGAGCGCCACCCCGGCGAGGGTCGCGAGGACCAGGCCCAGGGCCCAGCCGCGCAGGGTCTCGGTGAGGGAGACCCAGAATTCGCGCTGCCCGGTCTGCTCGGCGAGCGCGGCGGCCATCGCGCTGAACGGCGGCAGGTACCGCTCGTCCACCAGGCCGATCCGCGGTGCCGCTTCGACCGTGGCGACGAGCCCGGCCAGCCCGAGCGCGCCGAGCGCCCAGGCGGGCAGGGGGCGGTGACGGCGTCCGCCCCGGCCCGGCGCGTCCGCCGTCACCGCCGACCTCACGGCAGGAGCCCGGCGGTGTCGGGGGCGGTCTCGATCAGCCCGTCCTGGACGGCGAGGGCCGCCAGGGTGTCCAGCGAGTCCTTGTTCACCTCGGCGGGGAAGTTCGGCAGCGTCAGGTCGGGGAGGAGGGCGGCGTCGATCTTGGTGTAGGTCAGCAGGATCTGGCGCACCGCGTCGGGATTGTCGGCGGCGTACTTCAGCGACTTCTGCATGGCCGCGGTGAACTTCGTGACGAGTTCCGGCTGCGCCTCGGCGGTCTGCTCCGAGGTGAAGTAGCCGGCGATCGTCAAATTCGGCGCGGTGTCGACGTAGTTGGAGGCGACGAGCCGGTTTCCGGCCTTGAGTCCGGTCGCCAGGAACGGCTCGACGACCTGGACGGCGTCCACGTCGCCCTTGTCGAGCGCGGCGAGCATGTCGGGGAAGGCCAGCTCGGTGAACTTCACGCCCGAGGCGTCACCGCCGGCGGCCTTGATCGAGGCGCGGACCGTGGTGTCGTTGATGTTGTTCAGGGTGTTGACCGCGACGCTCTTGCCCGCGAGGTCCTTGGCGGTCTTCACGGGGCTGTCGGCCTTGACGAGCACGCCGCCGAAGTCCTTGCCCTGCGCGCCGGTCGAGCCCGCGCCGGGCGCGACGACCTTGAGCGGCAGGTTCTTGGACTTGGCGATGAGCAGGGAGGTGAAGTTGCTGAACCCGAACTCCACCTGGCCGCTGACGACGGCCGGGACGATCGCGGCGCCGCCCTGCGCGGAGACGAGTTCCAGCTTCAGGCCCTGCTCCTTGAAGAAGCCCTGCTTGTCGCCCAGGTAGATCGGCGCGACGTCGACGATGGGGATGACGCTCACCTTGACGGTGGTCTCGCCGGACGCGTCCTTGGTCGCGGTCTCGCCGCCGCAGGCGGTGAGGGCGAGAAGGGAGAAGGCGGCCAGGGCCGCGCTGATTCTTTTCACGGTGCTGCTCCATGAGGTCGGGATGGGGTGTGGAGCGTGGGCCGTGCCTCCCCGAGGGCTCGGCCGGGTGGTGCCGTTGATGCTACGAATGTGCCGACCAGATTGTCAACGATTTGCACACCAACTAATGCGCCAACCTCGTATCCACAATCGGACGCCACGGAGATCCTCGGGCATGGCTGCGCGACCGCCGGCGCGGAACGTCCGACGGTCGCGGGAACCCCTGCTCAGGGGCCTATCGATCAGGATCGGGAGAGGACGCCCGTGGGTGACGGGGGCGGGGTGAAGCCCGAGATCTGGGTGATGACGTCGCGCAGGTGCGCGCGCATGGCCGCCTCGGCGGCCTCCTGGTCGCGGGCGACGATCGCGTCGATGATCCGTTCGTGCTGGACGAGGGAGACCGTGGAGCGGCCGGGCTGGAGCGAGAGCCGGAACTGGTGGCGGACGAGCTGGCCCTGGAGGCGGGCGAGGATCGTGCGCGCGGTGTCCTGGCCCGCGATCTCCTGGACGAGCGCGTGCAGCACCGCGTTGAGGTCGGAGTACCCGAGCGGGTCATGGCCCTCGACCCGCTCGCGCATCGCGCGCCGGATCTCCAGCAGCCGTTCGGCCTGCCCGGGCGTCACCCGCTCGGCCGCCTTGGCCGCCAGCAGGCCCTCCAGCACCATCCGGACCTCGGTGATCTCGACCGCCTCGGCCGTGGAGATCACCCGGACCCTGGCGCCCTTGTTGCGCTGCACCTCGACCAGGCCGTCGGCGAGGAGTTCGCGCAGCGCCTGGCGCACCGTGGACCTGCTGACGTCGTAGAGCTCGCACAGCTCGGACTCCACAAGGCGCTGGCCCGCCGCGAACTGCCCGTCGAGCACGGCGCGACGGATCTTCGCCACAAGCTCCCGGGGATCACCCGCGTTCATCCGTCTGCTCTCCTCGCCGAGATAGCGCGGCACCGCACGCCGGAGGCCCGACGCACGGTGACCGAAGTTGTCGACATTATAGGTGCGGACCCTGTGCCGCTGATCGCCGAGTGGACCGCTAGGTGATCACGGGCGTGCCGTGCGTGTGGAACGACTCGATCGTCTTGAGCCCCCACGCCTGGCCCTTGGCCCGCTCGGCCTGGGTCCAGGTGATGGTCTCCCAGTCCGGCGCGAGCATCAGCCGGGCGCCCGCGTTGCACAGCTCGATCCGGTTGCCGCCCGGTTCCCAGACGTACAGGAAGAACGTCTGCTGGATGGCGTGCTTGTGCGGACCGGTCTCGATGTGGATCCCGGCCTCGAGAAAGACGTCGGCGGCGCGCAGGATGTCCTCGCGGGTGTCCGTCGCGAACGCCACGTGGTGCAGCCGGCCGCGCGCGCCGAGCCAGTCGGAGGTGTAGACGACGTCGTAGGACTTGTCGCTGATGGAGTACCAGATCGCGGCGGTCTCGCCCGCGTCGGTGACGATCCGCTCGGTGGCGCGGGCCCCGAGCGTCCCGAACATGAAGTCCGACGCGGCCGGCACGTCGGCCGCCAGGAAGTTGAGGTGGTCGAGCCGGCGCACGTTCGCGCCGCGCCCGGGGAAGCGGGACGCCTGGTTCTTCAGCGACGGCCTGTGCTCCTCGGTCGGCACGTACCGCTTCGTCTCGAAGTAGAGGCCGAGCTCGTGGCCGTCGGTGTCGCGGCAGTGGAAGACGGGGCCGAGACCGTACTCGGTGTCGCGCCAGCCGTCGCCGAGCCCGGCCGCCTCGACCGCCGCGACCCTGCGGCTCAGCGCGTCCGGGCTGGAGGCGCGCAGATACGTGCGGCCGATCCCCGCCTGCTCCCGGCCGGTGATCTTGACGGTGTACGCCTCGTAGTCGTCCCAGGCGTGGACGTAGATCGAGTCGCCCTCCCGGTGGACCTCCTTCATCGCCATCAGGTCGACGAAGAAGTCCCGGGTCTCCTCGGGCACTGCGGTGTAGAGCTCGACCGAGCCCAGATGGGCGAGGTCGCGGAATCCTTCGGGCTGCAAGGGGGTGTCTCCTCTGGTTCAGGCCTGGGGGCGGCGGGGCCAGACGGCGCCGTCGAACAGCTTGCGGGCGGTGCGCACGACGCCGGAGCGCAGGACCCGTAGGTCCGTGCCGCTCCCGGTCACCTCGACCGAGGTGTCGAAGAAGCCGGTGGGGTGCTCGATCCGCAAGGGTCCGCCCGACGGTACGGGCCCGGCCGCCTCTGCGGCCACCGACCCGTCCAGGAGGACCGCGGTGGCGACCGACACCGCGCCCAGGACGCCGATGGAGGCGTGGACGCGGTGCGGGATGAAGGTCCGCGTGCACAGGGTGCCGCCGTCACGGGGCGCGGCGACGAGCGAGACCTTGGGCACGGTGGTCGTGCCGACGTCGCCGAGGCCCATCAGCTCGCCCGCGGCGAGCCGGATCTCCTCGACCTTCCGGGTCAGCTTCTCGTCCGCCTCCAGGGCGGCGGGCTCCTCGTAGCCCGTGGCGCCGAGCGCGGCGGCGGCCACGACGACGACGGGCATGCCGTTGTCGACGCAGGTCACCGGAACGCCCGCGACGACGTCGCGGACCTCGCCGGTCGGCAGGAGGGCCCCGCACGTGGAGCCCTCGGTCCCGGCGAAGTCCAGGGTGATCGGGGCCGCCGGGAAGGGGGCGCCCGAGATGAGGGTGTCCCCCGCGTAGCGGACCGCGCCGTCGCGGGTGTCCACCGTCGCGGTGGCGAGGCCGCCTCCGTTGCGGATGCGGATCCGGACGCGGGTGGTGTCCCCGTCGATCGGGACGATGCCGCGTTCCAGGGCGAAGGGGGCGACTCCGGCGAGGAGGTTCCCGCAGGTCTGCCGGTCGGAGACCCGCGGTTCGGTGACCTGGACCTGGAGGAAGAGGTAGTCCAGGTCGGCTTCGGGATCGGCGGAGGGCGAGACCACGGCGACCTTGCTGGTCAGGGGGTGGCCACCGCCGATCCCGTCGATCTGGCGGGGATCGGGCGAGCCCATGACGCGGAGCAGGAGGTCGTCGCGGGCCGCGGCGTCCGCGGGCAGGTCCTCCGCGAGGAAGTACGCGCCCTTGGAGGTACCGCCGCGCATCAGCATGCAGGGGATTCCCAGGGTCATGGCGCCGCCTTCGGCACGCCCCGGAGCGGGACCGTCCGCAGGATCTCGACCGTGGCCTCGGCCATCGCGCCGGACTCGCCCGCGGCCTTGGCCATGGCGGCGGCGGCCTCCATCTCCTCGACACGGCGGACGCTGTGCCGGACCGTCCCGTCGAGGAGCTTGGCGACGACGTCGCCGTCGAGCTCCGTCAGCGTCTCCACGAGGTGGTCGTAGCACCAGTCGCCCAGGCCCTCGGACTCGGCGACGCGCAGGGACTCGACCATCAGGGCGGTCAGGCCCTTCACCACGATGCTGCGCAGGAGCTTGCGGGCGGCGGCCTCGCCGACCCGGGCGCCCAGCGCGGTCAGGTCCATGCCACAGGACGTCAGGACGCCCGCGGCCTTCGCCGCGCCCGGCCCGGCGGCGAGCGCGGGGGTGCGCTCGCGCAGCCGGAGGACCGGGGCCATGAGGACGCCCTCGGCGAAGAGCAGGCCGTGCGCGGCGGCGGTGTCGGCGAGCTCCCGCTTGAGGTCGGTGCCGCCGGTGGACAGATCGAGGTAGACCGCGCCCTCCGCGGTGTGGCCGAGCGCGGACTCCAGCGCGGCGGGGGCGTCCACCGCGGCCGTCAGCGCGACGATCACCTGGGCGCCCGCGACGGCCTCGGCCGGGGTGGCCGCCGCGGTGAACGGCGAGGGGCGGCCGTCCCAAACCGGGTCGTAGCCCGTGACCCGCGCGGACAGGCCGCCCGCGATGGCGGAGCCCGCCTCGCCGAGACCGAGGAACGCGATGTGCGGCGTCACCGGAAGTCCTCGGGAAGGTCGTCGACGTACTCGACGCCGAGCCTGTCGAGGAGCTCGCGCAGGCCGTACATGTCCATGCCCAGGACGCCTTCCTGGAACTGCTTGCGCTTGCCCTCCTCGGCGGCGAGTCTCTTGCGCGCCTTGGCGAGCGCGTCGGGCGCGGTGGCCGCCGGGACGGCGAGGACCCCGTCGTCGTCGGCGACCACGACGTCGCCGGGGCGGATCAGCCGCCCGCCGCACACGACGGGCACGTTCACCGAGCCGGGGCTCGCCTTGACGGTGCCCTGCGCGCTGATCGCGCGCGCCCAGACGGGGAAGCCCATCGCGCGCAGCTCGGCGATGTCGCGGACGCCCGCGTCCGTGACCAGTCCGACGACGCCCCTGGCGCGCAGCGAGGTCGCGAGGAGCTCACCGAACATGCCGTCGGTCGACGGAGAGGTCGTGGTGACGACCAGGACATCGCCCTCACGGCACGTCTCGACCGCCGCGTGGATCATGAGGTTGTCGCCGGGGTGGCTCGCCACGGTGACCGCGGGCCCGGCCATCGCCGAGCCGTTCTGCCGGGGGACGACCTCCGGGGAGACGAGCCCGACGCGGCCCATCGCCTCGTGGACCGTGGCGACGCCCGCCTCGCGCAGGCCCGCGACGACGTCGGCGTCCGGCCGGGTGATGTTCCGTACGACGTAGTGCCCTGCCATGTCCGCCCCTCTCAGGCCAGTTCGGAGGCGACCTGCGGGTAGACCCGCTGGTAGGCCTCGGCGTAGGCGTCGACCGGGAGGCCCAGGTTCGGACCGCTGTTGCGCTTGGCCTGCACGCCGCGGCGGCGGCCCAGGTCGGTGTAGTACTCCACGAGGTGGCCCTGCGCGCCGAGCCCGCGCATCGCGGCGAGCTTGGCCTCCCAGACGGGGGTGATGTCGAGCAGCACGTCGGGCTTGAAGTCGCAGACCTCGGGCTGGTGCGGCTCGAAGCAGAAGACCGGCGGCGCCCCGATCACGTCGCCGGGGCCGGGCACGCCGGCCGCCTGCGCGAGGATCCGGGTGCGGCGCGCGATCTCGCCCGCGACCGGGTGGTCGACGTTGTAGGGGTCGTTCGGCGCGTGGGTGAGCACCACCGACGGCTGGAGCTCCCGGTACAGGTCCACGAGCGACCGGGTCAGCTCGGGCGTCTCCACGAGCGGGTAGTCCCCCGCGTCGAAGAACACGACCTCGGCGCCGAGCGCGCCCGCCGCCTTCTCACCCTCTTCCCGGCGCACGGCCTTGACCTCGTCGAGGCTGCACCCCTTGCGCCAGAGGCTGGCGGACTCCCCGCGCTCTCCGAAGCTCAGGCAGGCGATGACCACCCGCTGCCCGCGGTGCACCGCGAGCGCGATCGCACCCCCGGCCCGCCACACGAAGTCCCCCGGATGCGCGCTGACGACCAGCAGCGGTCCCGACATGGCTGTCCTTCCCTGGCCCGACCCATCGCCGAGCCCGTTCACCTGATCGTCGCTGAAGTTCCCCGCAGGAACATCAACGCGATCCAATACGAGATTGTCAACAATATGACCGACAACAGCCCTTCGCAACCCCTCCCAGCCCACCGCCACCGCAGGCCGTCTTCACCTCGCCCGGTTCCCGAGAACGCGAAAGGCGGCCTCCCCCTCTCGTGCTCGGGGAAGGCCGCCCTGTGTGAGGTGTCGGCGGCGGTCACAACCCCTGGGCGGCGAGCCAGGCGAGGCCGGCGTCGGCGACCTCGCGCCAGCCCCCGTCGACGGTGAGGGAGTGCCCTCGGTCGGGGAACTCCAGGAGTTCGGTGACGGCGGTGGAGCCCCGGTACTGCTTGAGCGTGGACTTGGTGATGACCTCCGGGACGGTGTGGTCGCGTCCTCCGGCGATGAGCAGGAGCGGGCCGCGGTGGTCGTTGGCGGTGTCGACCTTGGCGGGCGAGTGGAGGGAGAAGTTCGCGGCGGCGGCCTCGAACAGGGGCTTGCCCGGTGCGGGGATCGTCCACTTCTCGTACAGGGCGTCGGACTCCTCCTGGCTGACGGCGTTGCCGAAGGAGTAGCGGAACTGCTCGGGAGTCAGGGAGACCGCGTGCCCGATGTTGGCGGGGTTCTTGAACACCGGCAGGGTCGAGCGCAGGCTGGACAGCGGCAACGGCAGGACGCCCTTGATCTGCGCGGCGTCGATGGCGATGGCGGCGGCGGCCTTGTCCTCGCCGAGCAGTTTCTCGGCGATCATGCCGCCGAACGAGTGGCCGACGAGGATCGGCTTGACGCCGAGCTTGTCGATGAGCGCGGTGTAGTGCGCGTCGACGTCGTCGATGCCGTGCCCGGCGATCGCGGCCGCGGCGCCGCGCGCCTCGGCGACGGTGTCGGGGATCCCGGGCCAGCCCGGGGCGAAGGTCTCGTATCCGGCCGCGGTGAACAGCTCACGCCACGGGGTCCAGGAGGTGGCGTGCAGCCAAAGGCCGTGGATGAAGACGACGGGCGGCTTGGCAGAGTTCACGGGGGTCTCCGTTTCGTAAGGGCTTGGGCACATCATGTGCCGCCGGTCCGTCGCCCCGCTTGAGTCGGACGACTGACGTCCGCCGCACCGGTCGGCGCACCGGGCCGACCGTCTCTTCCCGCCGGCGACCCGACGTTCCGGCCTTCGTGAACGCCGCCTCCGTTCGCCTGCGCCGCAGGTCACGGCGCCCCTCACCGGCGTGCGGCGGGCCCGCCGCGCCGTCCCCGCCGCACGGACCGGCGGGGCCCGGCTCAGTCGAAGTACCGTCACTTCGACTGATGCCGCGAGCTGAAGGCGGAGGCAGAGTCGGTGCCGTCCGTCCTGAGAGCCCTCGGAAGGTGAGTGCCATGAATCCCCTGCTGATCGCGTACGACGGGTCCGCCAGCGCGGATGCCGCCCTGGAGTTCGCCGGACGTCTGTTCGGCGGCAGGGACGCCGTCGTGGTCACCGTCTTCGAGCCGCTGCTGGCCCCGGACGGCGAGGCGCCGGAGGCGGCGGCCGGGCGCGTGTGCGAGCGGGGCGCGGCCAGGGCCACCGAACTGGGGGTCAAGGCGGTGCCGCGGCCCGTGTCCGAACCCGGCGCGGTGTGGGCCGCGATCGACCGGGTGGCCGAGGAGATCCGCGCCGCCCTCATCGTGACGGGATCACGCGGCCTCGACGGCTCCCGTGCGCTGGTGACGGGAAGCGTCGCGGACTACCTCCTGCACCATGCCACGACGCCGGTCCTGGTAGTGCCGGACCTGGACCTGGCGACTGCACGAAAAGATCACCGTATGTCATGATCTGGTGGTGCTGAAGCCAGAAGTCCTGTTCGGCCGTGAGCGCGAGATCGCCGCGATCGAGCTGCTGACGGCGGGCGTCGGCGAGCGCGGCGCCGCGCTCATCGTCCGCGGCGAGGCGGGCTGCGGCAAGACCGCGCTGCTGGACCACGCCGAGCGGCACGCCGAAAGCCGCGGCCTGCGGGTCCTGCGCGCCGCCGGCGTGGAGTCCGAGGCGGAGATCGACTACGCCGCGCTGCACCAGCTCCTCTACCCGGTCCTCGACCGGATCGGGGACCTGCACGCGTCACAGCGCGACACCCTGGCCCGGGTCCTGGGCATGACGGTCGGCGGCGGCGTCCCCGGCGACAGGTTCGTCCTGGCGCTGGCGGTGCTCGGCCTGCTCAGCGAGGCGAGTCCGGCGGTGGTGATCGTCGATGACGCGCACTGGCTCGACCACGCCTCGGCCGACGCGCTCCGCTTCGCGGCGCGGCGGCTGGCCGGCGAGCAGATCTGCCTGCTGTTCGGCGTGCGGGACGGCCACGAGCACGCGTTCGGCGGCAGCGGACTGGCCGAGCTGCCGGTCGGGCCGCTGGCGGCCGAGGACGCCGCCCTCCTGCTGACGCGGCGGGTGCCGCATCCGATCGCCGCGCCGGTCCGCGAGCAACTCCTGACCGAAGCCGCCGGAAACCCGCTGGCGCTGCTGGAGCTGCCCGCCGGCCTCACCCCCGACCAGTTGTCCGGCACGGTCCCGCTTCCCGAACGCCCCTACTGGGCGACCCGCCTGACGACGGTGTTCGTCGACCGGGTCCAGGGCCTGCCGCCCAGCACCCGGACGCTGCTGCTCCTGGCCGCCGCCGACGACGCGCTCCAGATGGCCGACCTCCTGAAGGCGGGCGAACTGCTGGGCATCGCGGCCGCCGACCTCGACCCGGCGGAACGCAAGGGCGTCGTCCACGTCCGCGGGGACTACCTGGCCTTCCGGCATCCGCTGGTGCGCTCGGCGGTGTACCAGAGCGCCACGTTCGCCGAGCGGCAGGCCGTCCACCTGTGCCTGGCCCGGGTGCGGGCCGCCGACCCCGACCGCGCCGCCTGGCACCGGGCCGCGGCCGTGGGCGGCCGTGACGCGGAGGTCTCGGACGCGCTGGAGGCCGTCGCCGACCGGGCGCAGCAGCGCAGCGGCGCGGCGGCCGCCGCCGCGGCCTTGGCACGGTCCGCCGAGCTGTCACCCGACCCGGCGGTCGCGGCGGCGCGGCAGGCGCGCGCCGCGGAGGCCGCGCGGCTGGCCGGCCGCCCGAGCTGGGCGCGGACCCTGGCCTCCACCGCGGGTCCGCACACCGCCGACGAGACCACCCGGGCCCAGCTCGCCTACACGCTGGCCTCGATCCAGAGCGAGACCGGTGAGGTGGCGGGGGCCGGGGTCACGCTGAGCCAGGCGGAGCTCGGGCTGTCCGACCCGCGGGCCCGTGCCCAGGTCCTCAGCCGGGCGATGTGGTTCGCCTGGAACGCCGGTGACCTGCCCTTGCTGCGCGACATCGCCGAGCGGCTGCGCGCTCTGCCGGTGCCCCCGCTCCAGCGGGCCGTGGCGGTGCTGGCCGAGGAGGAGCCGCGGCCCGCGGCGGAGTGGCGGCCGCTCTCCCACGGCGAGCCCGTCTATCTCCACTACGCGGCCGACAGCGCCGAGTGGTACTCCGGGGCGCGCGACCGGCCCTCGGCCGAGGGATACGCGACCCGCCTCGAAGCGGAGCTGCGGGAACGCGGCGCCTTCGGCGAGCTGGCCTTGGCCCTGGAGGTCATCGCGCAGTGGGAGGCCGACTCCGGGCATCCCCGCAGCGCCCAGGCCACGGCCGAGCAAGGGCTGCTGCTGACCGAGGAGACCGGCTGGCACCTGCGCGCCGCGATCTTCCGCTCACTCCTGGCGCTGTCGGCGGCGCGCTCCGGCGACGCGGCGCGGACCTCCGAGATGGCCTCGGCCGCCCTGGACTGGGCGGCGCCCCATCAGGTGCGCAGCGTCGCGTCCCGCGCGGTGTGGGCGCTGGGCCTGCTCCACCTGGCCGGCGCGGACCCGGCCGCGGCGCACCGGCACCTGATCCGCCTGGTCTCGCCGCACGACGTCGCGGCGCATTTCCGGATCTCCCGCCGGGCGCTCGCCGACGTCGTCGAAGCCGCCGTACGGGCCGACGCGCGCGCCGACCTCCCCGCGGACCTGCCGCTGCGCGACGACCCGCTGTCGCTGCGGGCCCGAGCGCTCCTCGAACCGGGCGACGCCGCGTTCGGCGCCGCGCTCGCGGCGGCCGAAGGCTTCGGTGACCCTTACGAGCTGGCGAGGACCCGGTTGCTCTACGGCGAGTGGCTGCGCAGGGAGCGGCGTCCCCGTGAGGCGCGCGGCCCCCTGCGCGCCGCGCTGAACGGCTTCGAGACGCTCGGCGCCGCACCGTGGGCCGACCGCGCCCGTACCGTGCTGCGCGCCACCGGGGACAGCGTGGCGCCGAACGAGCGCGGCGCCTCGGCCGAACGGCTCCTCACCCCCCAGGAACTGCAGATCGCTCGGTTCGCCGCACAGGGCATGTCCAACCGCGAGATCGGCGCCCAGCTCTTCCTGTCGCCGCGCACGGTCGGCTCCCACCTGTACCGGATCTTCCCCAAGCTCGGCATCACCGCCCGCGCGGAGCTGCGCACGCTGATCCCCATCCGGTGACGGGGCCCCGATCCGGCGGGCCCGGCCGTCGTGCCGCGCCCGCAAGGCAGGCGGGCCCCGCCCGGCGAACTCGGCTCAGAAGCCACGTCTGCGGAGGGCGTCCGCCTCCCGTTCCAGGGTCTCGCGGAAGTCGGGATGGGCGATCGCGACGAGGCGGCGGGCCCGCTCGGCGAGTGTGCGGCCCTTGAGTTCGGCCGCACCGTATTCGGTGATGACGACGTCGATGTCGGAGCGGGCGGTGGTGACGGGGCCCGACAGGGCGGTGGTGATGCGGCTGACGGTGCCGTTCTTGGCGGTGGAGGGGAGGACCATGAGGGCGTGGCCCCCCGGGGAGCGGGAGCCGGCGCGGACGAAGTCGACCTGGCCGCCGGTGCCGCCCAGGTAGGCGGTGCCGGACTGTTCGGCGTTGACCTGGCCCGTCAGGTCGACCTCCAGCGCGGAGTTGACGGTGACGAGCCGTTCCACCTGGGCGAGGACGGCAGGGTCGTGGGTGTAGGAGGTCGCGCACATGCGGAGGGCGGGATTGCGGTCGGCGAAATCGTAGAGGCGGCGGGTGCCGATGAGGGCACCGTTGATGGAGACGCCCTGGTCGGTCTTCTTCCGGGCGTTCGTCACGACTCCCGCCTCGACCAGGTCGACCAGGCCGTCACCGATCATGCCGGAGTGGACGCCCAGGTCACGGCGGTCGTGCAGGAGACGGAGCAGCGCGTCGGGGACCGCGCCGACCCCGGTCTGGAGGACCGCGCCGTCGCCGATGTAGGCGGCGGCGTGCGCGGCGATCGCCTCGTCGATCGGGCCGATCCGGGCCGGCGGCACCTCGACGGGCGGGCGGGCGACGTGGACGGCGCAGTCGAAGGCCGAGCCGGGCAGGGTCTCACCGTGGGTCCGGGGCACCAGGTCGTTCACCTCGGCGATGACGACCCGGGCCCGGGCCGCGGCGGCGCCCACGTAGTCGCTGATGAGGCCGCAGCCGTGGTCCCCCTCCGCGTCGGCGGGGCTCACCTGGACGAACGCGGCGTCGCAGGCCAGGACGCCGGACTCGATCATCGGCCCGACCTGGCTGACATGGCACGGCACGACGCTCAGCCGGTGCGCCTTGGCGAGGGTCCGCAACGCGCCGATCGCCCCCATGCTGGAGACCTCGAACGCGTCGGCGGCCTCGGGCGTGAGCAGGCCGGAGAAGCTCGTCGCGATGAACACCGACAGGCCGCCGATCCCGGCCGCCTGCTCGATCAGCGCCTCGACCAGGGTCGTCGGCTCCCCGCACGCCTGGCCGAGGACGATCCGGTCACCGGGCTCGAGGAAGCGGGAGAGGTCGAGGTCTTCCGGCGCGCAGTGCACGGTCATGTCAGGCCGCCTGCGGCCAGCAGCGCCCGGGCGCGGGCGAGGTGCGGCCGGTCGAGCATCGCGCCGTTGCGGCCGATCGCGCCGACGCCCGGATGCGCCGCGAACAGCTCGACGATCTCGCGCGCCTCGGCGAGTTCCGCCTCCGTCGGGGCGAACGCGGCGTTGATGACCTCGACCTGGTCGGGATGGATGGCGAGCATGCCGCGGTACCCGTCGCGGCGGACCTTCTCGGCCCGCGCGCGCAGGCCCGCGAGGTCGCGGAAGTCGCCGTGGATGGTGTCGACCGCGGCGACGCCCGCCGCCGCCGCGCCCAGGAGGCAGAGGCTGCGGGCGAGCTCGTAGGTGAAGCCGTAGCCTCCGTCCGGGCCCCGGTTGTCGCTGGCCCCGACGGCGTCGGCGAGATCCTCGGCCCCCCAGGTCAGCGCGGTAAGGCGGGGCGCGCCCTTGTAGGCCCCGGTGGTGAACATGCCTTCGGCGGTCTCGGTCACCAGCGCGATCACCCGGATGGCGCCGCGTTCCGTGCCCGCCGCGACCTCCAGCGCCGACAGGTAGTGGTCGAGCACCTCGACGTCCTGCGGTCCACGCGCCTTGGGCAGCATGACGCCGCCGGGCCGGGCGGGCACGATCGCGGCGAGGTCGGACAGCGCGTGCGGGCCGTCCAAGGGGTTGATCCGCACCCACAGGCGGCCCCGCTCCGCCTCGGGGCGGCCCGCGAGGAACTCCGCGACGCCCGCGCGCGCGCCCGGCTTGCCCTCCTCGGCGACCGCGTCCTCCAGGTCCAGGATGACGGCGTCGGCGGACCCGTCGGCGGCCTTGGCCATCTTCCGGGGACTGTCCCCGGGCGCGAACAGCCAGGATCGCGCGCTGAAGCTCTGCATGTCTCTCCTCGTTGCGAACGGCTCGGTACGTCTCAGTACGACTTGGGCAGGCCGAGCACCTTCTCGGCGAGGAAGTTGAGGATCATGTGCGGGCTCACCGGGGCGGTGCGCGGGATCATCACCTCCCGCAGGTAGCGCTCGACGTCGTACTCCCGCGCGTAGCCCATCCCGCCGAGCGTGAGCATCGCGGTGTGGCACGCCTCGAACCCTGCCTCGGCCGCGAGGTACTTGCCCGCGTTGGCCTCGACGCCGCAGTCCGCCCCGTCGTCGAACAGGGTCGCGGCCTTCAGCACCATGAGGTTCGCCGCTTCGAGCTGCGCCCAGCACTTGGCCAGCGGATGCTGGATGCCCTGGTTCATCCCGATCGGCCGGTCGAAGACGACGCGTTCGCGGGCGTAGCGCGCCGCGCGCTTGAGCGCCGCCCGGCCCAGGCCGATGGCCTCCGCGGCGAGCAGGATCCGCTCGGGGTTGAGCCCATGCAGGATGATCTTGAAGCCCTCGCCCTCCGCGCCGATCCTGTCCTCCTCCGGAATCCACACGTCGGTGAGGAACAGGAGGTTCGAGTCGACCGCGTGCCGGCCCATCTTCTTGATCGCCCGGACGTCGATGCTGGCCCGGTCGAGGTCGGTGAAGAACAGGGACAGGCCCTCGGTCTTCTTCGTCACCTCCTCCAGCGGCGTCGTGCGGGCGAGCAGCATCATCTTGTCGGCGACCTGCGCGACGGAGATCCAGATCTTCTCGCCGTTCACCAGGTAGCCGCCCTCGCGGCGCTCGGCGCGGGTGCGCAGCCTCGTCGTGTCGAGCCCGGCGTCCGGCTCGGTCACCGCGAAGCAGATCCGGTGCTCTCCGGTGAGGACGGACGGGATCATCCGCTTGCTCTGCTCCTCGGTGCCGAACAGGGCGACGGGCTGCATGCTGAACACCGGGCCGTGGATGCTCGACGCCGCGGTCATCCCGCCGCCCGACTCGGCGACGGCCTGCATCATGATCGCGGCCTCGGTGATGCCGAGGCCCGCGCCCCCGACGTCCTCGGGCATCGCGACGCCCAGCCAGCCCGCGTCGGCCATCGCCTTGTGGAAGTCGTGCGGGAACACCGCGCGCTCGTCGAGGTCGCGCCAGTACTCGTCGGGGAACCGGGTGGTGCAGAAGTCGAGGACGGCGTCGCGGATGCTCTGCTGGTCCTCGGTGAGGGAGAAATCCATCGTGTTCTCCTGGGGGTGGGGGTCAGAACCTGCCGAGGGCGTCGAGGACGTCGCGGGTGTCGGCGCCGAGGCGGGGGGCGGGTCCGGCGACACGGCCGGGGGTGCGGGAGAACCAGGCGGGCGGGCCGGGGAAGCGGACGTCGCCGTAGGGAGACCGGACGGTCTCGAAGAACCCGGTCTCGGCGAGGTGCGGGTCGTCGAGGAGGTCGTCCAGGGTGCGGACGGGCGCGGCGGGGATGTCGAGCGAGCGCAGCAGGTCCAGCCACGCCTCGGTGGTGCGTTCCCGGAACGTCTCGGCGAGCAGCGCGTAGACCTCGTCGATCCGGGCGGCGCGGCGCGCCAGCGTCGCGAAGTGCTCGCCCGCCCACGCCGGCCGGACCGCGCCGACGAACGCGGCCCACTGCTTGTCGTTGTAGACGAGGGCCGAGAGGTACCCGTCCTTCGTGCGGTAGGGCCTGCGGTTCGGGGCCACCGCGCGCGGGTAGCCCGCGGGGCCGAGCGGCGGCTGGAACAGCGCCGCGCCCGCGTGCTCGACCAGCATGAAGGCGGCCATCGTCTCGAACATGGCGATCTCCACCTCCTGGCCTTCGCCCGTGCGCTCGCGGTGGAACAGCGCGGCGGTCGTGGCGTAGAGGGCGGTCAGGCCGGCCACCTTGTCGGCCATGATCGTGCCGACGTACCCGGCCTCGCCCGTCAGCCGCTCCTGGACCGACGGGATGCCGCATTCGGCCTGGATCGTGTCGTCGTAGGCGGCGAGATCGGCGTACGGGCCGCGGCGGCCGTAGCCGTAGCAGTTGGTGTAGACGGCCGACGGGTTGAGCGCGGCGACGTCGGCGTAGGCGAAGCCCAGACGAGCGATCGCCTTGGCGCGCATGGAGTGCACGAACACGTCGCAGCGCTCGGTGAGGGCGCGCAGCGCCGCCTTGCCGTCGGGGGTGCGGAGGTCGAGGACGACGCTGCGCTTGCCGCGGTTGACGTTGGCGAACACGCCGCCCATGCCGTGTTCCGGGCCCGCGGAGACATAGCGGGTGTCGTCGCCCGCGGGCGGCTCGACCTTGATGACGTCGGCGCCCATGTCGGCCATCATCTGGGTGCAGTAAGGGCCCATGACCATGGTCGTCAGGTCGAGGACGCGGATGCCGGACAGGGGTCCCCGGTGCGTCATGCGCGGCTCCGGGCGGCCGGGCGGTCCGGGGTTCTGGGGTGACGGGTCCGATGGGCGCGTCCGACTTGCATTGCCGTCTCCTACCGGTGTCCTCGGCTTCCCTTGCGCGGCGCCCGCACCGGCACGGCCACCGCAGCCGCGATCGTATCTGTTGAATCATTATAAGGATAGTGGTACGAACTGAGGTGTGAGCAGCGACGGCGGCGGCCTTCCGCAGGAACAGCACCTCACCGGTCGGACGCCGGGGCGCCCACCGGGACCCGGCACGATCGCCCGGGTCCTGGACGCGGCGCTCGCCGTCCGGCCCGACGCGATCGCCGTCGAAGCGGCCTCCGGCACGCTGACCTACGCCGAGCTGGACGAGCGGGCGCGACGGGCCGCCGGGGCGCTGTGGGCGCGCGGGATCAGGCCCGGCGACCGGGTCGCGGCCTGCCTGCCGAACGACCTCGACATCGTCGCGGCCTTCCACGGCGCGCAGCGGGTCGGCGCCGTCTGGGCGGGGATCGGCGAGGCGCTGACCGAGGCAGAGCAGCGGGACCTGCACGAGCTGTGCGAGCCCACCGTGGTGCTGGCCGGGCCGCGCTGCCGCATCGAGGTGCCGGGCCGGGTCGACGCCGATGCCTGGGCGGCGCTGACCGCGCGCGCGGAGCACGCCCCGGACGTCGCCGCCGATCCCGACGCGCCGGCCGGGATCGCGTTCACCAGCGGCACCTCGGGACGGCCCAAGGCCGTCGTGCACAGCCAGCGCAACCTCCTGTTGCCGGGCGCGGCGCTGGTCGCGAGCCGCGGCTGGGGGCCCGAGCTGCGCAAGGGCGACAGCTTCCCGCTCACCATCCTCAACCTCATGGTCCTGTCGACGCTGCTCACCGCCCAGGCGGGCGGCCGGGCCGTCATCATGGACCGGCGGGACGCCTCGGGCGTCGCCGAGTGGATCTCCACGCGCCGCGTCACGGTGTGGAACGGCGCTCCGGCGCAGCTGCACGACTTCGCCGCGCGCCCGGAACTCGACCTGTCGTCGCTGCGCGAGGTGT
The DNA here is from genome assembly GCF_003751225.1 of Actinocorallia herbida. NCBI lineage: Bacteria > Bacillati > Actinomycetota > Actinomycetes > Streptosporangiales > Thermomonosporaceae > Actinocorallia > Actinocorallia herbida. The sequence goes on along the minus strand of NZ_RJKE01000001.1, from coordinate 2,887,767 downwards.
GGAGCGGCGGCAGCGACACCCCCGATGAGCTGCGGCGTGCCTTCGCCGCCGCGCACGGGCTCGTCCCCCGGGCGACGTACGGGCTGACGGAGGCGCCGACCGTGGTCTCGATCGACCCTCCGGGCGAGGAGTGGCGGCCGGGAGCGAGCGGCCGCCTTCTCCCCCACTTCGACGTCGCCGCCTACGACGCGCAAGGGAACCGGCTGCCTCCGGGTGAGTCCGGGGAACTGCGCCTTGCCGGGGCTTCTTCCGGCCCCTGGGCGGGGGCATGGACTCCGCTGCTCGGCCACTGGGAGAAGGGCGGCGTCCGCCCGTTCGCGCAGGGCACCGTCTCGACGGGCGACATCGGGCACGTGGACGGCGATGGCTGGCTGACCGTGCTGGACCGCAAGAAGCTCGTCATCGTCCGCGGCGGCGCGAACGTCTACCCGGCCGAGGTCGAACGCGTCCTCGCCGCCCACCCGGAGGTCGCCGCGGCCGCGGTGTGCGCGGTTCCCGACGCCCGGCTCGGCCAGCGCGTCGCGGCGGTCGTGCAGACCGCGGGGGGCCCGCTGGACGCGGGCGCGCTCGCCGAGCACTGCCGCCGGACGCTCGCGCCCTACAAGGTCCCGGAGTTCTGGACCCAGGTCCCGGCCCTGCCCCGCAACGCCATGGGCAAGGTGCAGCGGACCGCCCTCGCCGACCTCGTCGGCAGCGCGGGCGAGACCCCGTGAGGCGGGACGGCCATCACTGATAACCTTATAAACATGGAGCCCGCCGGAACCGAGCAGGTCAAGCCCGCGCCGACCAAGATCGGGCAGCTGCGCATGGCCGAGCTGGTCGCCTCCGCGCTGCGCGACAGAATCCTCGCCGGCGGCATCACCGACGGCTCGACCCTGCCGAAGCAGGACGAGCTGGTCGCCCAGTTCGGCGTCAGCTACCCGTCGGTCCGCGAGGCGCTGCGCATCCTGGAGACCGAGGGCTTCGTCACCGTCCGGCGCGGCAACCGCGGCGGCGCGACCGTGCACGCCCCCGACATCGGCACCGCCGGATACGCGCTCGGCCTCACCCTCCAGGCGATGCAGGTCGACGTGCCCGACCTCGGCCAGGCCCTCGCCGTCCTGGAGCCGATCTGCGCCGCGCACTGCGCGGAGCGCGAGGACCGGCACGAGGTCATCGTCCCCCGCCTCGAAGAGCTGCTCGCCGCGAGCGAGTCCCACCTCGACGACGGCGCGGCGTTCACCCGCACGGCCCGCGACTTCCACGACGCCCTGGTCGGCTTCGAGGCGAACGCCACGCTCCGCGTCGTCGTCAAGAGCCTCACCTCCCTCTGGTCCGTCCAGGAGGAGTCCTGGGCCGACGCCCAGATGTCCCGCGGCTCCTACCCCTCCCGCGCCGAGCGCGCCAAGGCCCAGCACGCCCACGAACGCCTCACCGAGGTCATCTCCGCGGGCGACGCCACCGAGGCCTCCCGCCTCGCCACCGAACACCTCACCGCGACCCAGCGCTGGGTGCTCCGCTCCCTGAAGCACCGCGTCATCGACGCCGCCTCCCCCCGCACCCGCAACCGCATCCGCCAGTCCTGACGGCCACGCCGGCCTCCGGCACCACACGGCCGGTGGTGGTCCCCACCGTGTCCTATGGCTCCCGTCTTCGCCGCCGTCCTCGCCGTCCCGCTGCGCCTTTTCGCCTGCCACGAAAGGGCGGAGGAGGAGGCCCGCGCTGATCTCCTCCCCCCGCACGCGGACGGCCCGCCCGTCTGGGATGACGGGCGGGCTCGGTATCCGGGCGGGGTCAGAACACGCGGCCGAGGTCCTGGAGGAGGATGGCCGCCATGCTGTGCTCGGCGAGGGCGGCGATGGTCATGGACGGGTTGCAGGCGCCGGTGGAGCCGGGGATGCGCGAGCCGTCGAGGACGTAGAGGCCGCGGTGGCCCCGGACTCGGCCCGCGCGGTCGACGGCGGGGCCCATGGGAACGCCGCCGAGGGCGTGCCAGGTGGAGCGTTCGGCGGCGTTGGTGTCGATCACCATGCCGCCGGCCGCGGTGGTGAACGCCGTCATCCGCTCCTTGAGGAGGGCCTGGAGGGCGGCGTCGCCGGAGTCGGACCAGGTGAGGCGGGCGTCGTCGGCGGCCGGGTCGTAGGCCCAGGTGCCGACGGGGTCGACGACGCCGAAGCCGACGACCGTCATCATCTTCGCGCCGTTCGGCGGGGCGATGGGGGAGCCCGCGTGGATGATGGTGTACGGGATGGCGGCGTCGGGGTCGCGGCCGCCGACGCAGGCGGGGCCGCCCTGGCGGGTGCCGGGGTCGCCGTTCATCTGGAGCCAGGAGTAGATCCGGTCGCCGTTGTTGCCCCAGGCGGTGCCGACGGCGTCGGGCAGGTCGGGGACCAACCCCTTGGCGCGGGCCTTCACCAGCAGCCGGGTGGTGCCGGCCGATCCGGCGTTCAGGAACACCGCGTCGGCGGTGATGCGCTTCTGCTCGAGCAGGACGCCGTCGGTGTCGATCCGGTCGACGTGCAGGACCCAGCGCCTGCGGGCGTCGAGCGAGATGTCCTTGACGACGTGCAGGACCTCGACCGTGACCCGTCCGGTGGCCTCGGCGGCCTTCAGGTAGGTGACGTCGATGGAGTTCTTGCCGCCGTTGTTCACCCCGAACGCCAGGTCGCTCGTGGTGTACGTCGGCGTGTACCTGCCGTCGAGTTCGCCGCGCACGTACGACCAGTCGATCGGCAGCGGCACCTTGAAGGTGTCCAGGCCGGCCTTGGGCGCGGCGTCGAGGAACAGCCGGGACGACTTGTAGGGGTCGGTCGCCAGGATGTCGTCGGGGATCGTGCTGATCTTGAGCATCTGCGCGACGAGGGGGTAGGCCCACCGGTCGAGCGCGGCGTAGTCGTCGGCGGCGAACGGCATCGACGCGGCGAAGTACTCCTCGGTCGGCTGGAGCGTCATCCCGTGGTACATCAGCGAGCCTCCGCCGACGGCGGCACCGCAGTTCACCGTCATGCCCTGCTCCTTCAGGGTCTCGATGAGGCCGGTGTAGGGCTTCCAGGTGCCGGGCACGCCGGGGATGCCGCTGTGGTCGCTCAGCCAGGCCGAGCGCCGGTCGACGTTCGCGATGCGCGGGAAGGTCGTCGCGTTCGGGCCGGTCGGCCAGCGCAGGCCGCGCTCCAGGACGAGCGTGCGGACCCCGGCGCGGGCGAGCCGCAGCGCGGTGACGCCGCCGCCGAAGCCGGTGCCGACGATGACGGCGCGCTCACGCGACTCCGTCACCGGCACGGCTGCGCGGGCGCGCCCGGGGGCGACGCCGACGGCGAGGCCGAGGCCGCCGACCGCCGCTGCGCCCAGCACGGTGCGCCGGCCGACGGCCGGGGTGGGGGGAAGGACTGAGGACATGGTTCGACTCCTGCTCATCCGGTGGATGGATCGGGTGGGCCCAACGGGCACCCATCCGCAGACGCGAAGTTCTCGAAAGGAAGAATGTTATTTTCTGAACGGAGAATCCCTCTTCGCGGAAGAGGCTAAGTTGCGGCTCTCTCCAGGACAACCCCATGCGATATACACAGAAATACCGTTCTCGACCACGCACCGCGCTGACCTGGCCCACCGCTCGGGTGCGGGCCCCGGCCTCCCGGCTCCGCGCACAGCACCTCTGTGGCGCCGCACAAGGAATCCCGGCGCCTCACCGGTGGGCGGGGCACGGGGGAAGGGTGTCTCACACGGGGCGGGTCAGGGCGTGAACGCGACGTGACGCCGGGGGCCGCCTCACGTCACACGCCGGTAACAAAGGGATCTCAGACTTCGCGTGAGTTCCGTTCCGCCGGAGTGCCGCGCCGGGCGTTCCGGCGGAACGCCACCCACCCAGAGGAGTGAAGGTCTCGTGTCTTATGTGTCGCCGCCCGACTTCGTGCGGAAGATGATCGACTCTGGGGAGGCCAAGGCGTTCATGTCCACCCGGGACACCTTGATCCGGGCGTTCATGGCGGGCGCGATCCTCGCGCTCTCCGCGGCGTTCGCGGTGACCGTCACGGTGCAGACCGGGGAGGCGCTGCTGGGCGCGGTGCTGTTCCCGATCGGGTTCTGCCTGCTGTACCTGCTCGGCTTCGACCTGCTGACCGGGGTGTTCACCCTGACGCCGCTGGCCTGGATCGACAGGAGGCCGGGGGTCACCGCCAAGTCCGTCCTGCGGAACTGGGGGCTGGTGTTCGTCGGGAACCTCGCCGGGGCGATGGTGGTCGCGGTGATGATGGCCGTCATCTTCACCACGGGCTTCTCGATGGACCCGAACGAGATCGGCGAGAAGATCGGCACGATCGGCGAGAGCCGGACCGTGGGATACGCCGCGCACGGGGCCGCCGGGATGCTGACGCTGTTCGTCCGGGCCGTGCTGTGCAACTGGATGGTGTCCACGGGCGTCGTCGCCGCGATGATGTCGACGTCGGTGTCGGGCAAGGTCATCGCGATGTGGATGCCGATCCTGCTGTTCTTCTACATGGGCTTCGAGCACTCGATCGTCAACATGTACCTGTTCCCGTCCGGTCTGATGCTCGGCGGGAACTTCTCCATCGGCGACTACGTCCTGTGGAACGAGCTCCCGACCGTCCTCGGCAACCTCGTGGGCGGCCTGACCTTCGTGGGCCTCACCCTCTACGCCACGCACGCCCGCACCGCCGGAACCATCGAGCGCCCCGACGCGCCCGCGGCCGACGTCCGCGTCGGCGCGGACGCCTGACGTCGCCGGAAGACCTCGACCCATCGGCCTCCACGACCGTGCGGTTCAGCCGCCCCGCTCGGCGACCAGGGCGGTGCGGCTGAGCTTGGTGGCGGCCGAGCGGGGCAGGGCGGCGACGAACTCGACGGTCTTGGGGACCTTGTAGGGGGCCAGGCGGGCTCTGGCGTACGTGATGACGTCGGCGGCCGTGAGCGGCGCGGCGGGTTCGATGACGGCGTGGACGCGGCGGCCCCATTCGGGGTCGCGCAGGCCGATGACGGCGACGTCGGCGATGCCGGGATGGTCGAGGAGGGCGTGCTCGACCTCGGCGGGGTAGACGTTGGCGCCGCCGGTGACGATGAGGTCGACGGCGCGGTCCAGGAGGTAGAGGTAGCCGTCCTCGTCCAGGTATCCGATGTCGCCCGCGGTGGCGAAGCCGTCGGAGGTCGCCGGGGCGTCCGGGGCGGAGCCGACGTAGCGGTGCTGTCCGCTGGTCGTGCAGCGCAGGTGGACCAGGCCCGGCTCGCCCGCCGGGACGGGCTCGCCGTCGTCGTCGAGGATGCGGATCTCGGTGCCGCGCACGGGGCGGCCGACGCTGCCCTCGTGTCCCGCCCACTCGTCGCCGCGCAGCCCGGTGAAGCCGAAGCCCTCGGTCATCCCGTACGCGGTGAACATCCGCTCGGGGCCGACGAGGCCGCACCAGCGGCGGGCGAGGGCGGGCGGCAGCGGGGCCGCGCCCTGGAGGATCCAGCGCAGGCCGGAAAGGTCGCGCTCCTCGATGCCGGGCAGCGCGGCGAGGCGGCGCAGCATCGTCGGCGTCGCGGTGAACGTGGTCACCGCGTGCCGCTCGATCAGGTCGACGGCCTGGGCCGCGTCGAACCGCTCCAGGACGACGAGGCGGTCTCCGGCGAGCAGGCTCTGCAAGGTGAAGAAGCCGTTCGTGTGGTACATCGGGGCGGGCACGAGAATGGTCTCCGGGCGCGGCACCGGGCCCCACGCGGCGGCGAACGGGGCGGCGCGGCGGGCGTCGAAGTAGCCGGGCCGGTCGGCCAGGATCACCTTGGGCGTGCCGGTGGAGCCGCTGGAGCAGATGCCGTGGCACTGCGGCGGCACGAGATCGCGCAGCTCGGGCACGGGGTCGGCGGCCGTCGCGGCGAGCCACCCGGCGTCCTCTGCGGCGAGGTGGACCTTCGCGCGGACCACCGCGCGGACCCGGCTCAGCTCCCAGTCCGGCAGGTCCCAGCGCATCGGGACGGGCACCGCGCCGAGCCTCCAGGCGGCGAGCACCGACAGCACGAACTCCGGGGTGTTGCGCAGCGCGAGGGACAGCCGGTCGCCGCGGCGCAGGCCGCGCGCGTCGAGCGCCACGGCGATCTGGGACGCGCGCCGGTGCGCTCCCCCGGCCGTGAGCGCGGTCTCGGCTCCGCCGGGTGCGGCGAACCGCAGCACGACGTCGTCGGGCCGCCGCGCGGCGAGGTCGGCGAGCTGCGCGCCGAAGCTCCTCGGCTCGTCCATCGGGTCTCCTCAGGTCGTCACGGCCAGGCGAGCGGGCCCGCCTTGCGGAAGATCTCGACGGGCTCGACGGAACCCGGGTCCGCCGCCGCGGCGAGGAGGGCGCGGGCCTTGAACACACGGGCGGCACGGCTGGGCCGGTGCGGCATCATGCCCGCGGCGGCCGGATCGAGAAGGCGCGGTCCTCCCCACAGGACGACCTCGTCGGTGCCCGCGGCGGCCGCCTCGTCGACGAGCCTTCGGATGCGCGGGTCGCGGCCGTACAGGGCGGCGTGCACGGCGACGGCGTGCGGCTTGGCCCGCAGCACCGCCGAGTACACCGCCGGGCCGAGCGGAGCCGACGCCGCGCCGAGGATGCGCAGAGGAAGGGGGTCGCCTTCTTCCGCGCACAAGACGGTCGCCTCCCAGCCGGCGAGCACCCGGTCGACGAGCCAGCCGCCCGCGAACCGCGCGGTCTCGACCACGTCCGGCGCGACCACCACGAGGCGGCGGCGCAGGGAGCGGCCCGCGAGCGGCCGGGCGACCCGGTGCACGGCGGGCCGACCGCGCGCGCCTTCCAGCGGTGGCACGGCCGCCCGCGTCCTGATCGTCGTCACATCGGCCTCCTCAGGTCAGTCGTCAAGGCGGGCGCGGGCCTTGCGGACGGTGACGGGCTCGGCGAGGCGCTGCTCGTCGCAGACGTGCTGGAGCCTGTCGATGGTCTCGGCGAGGCCGGGGCCCAGGCGCGGGCCCGGGGTGAACGAGGCGGGCAGGCTCTTCATGCCGTTGATGATCCCGATCGTGTCGTAGTGGACCGCGGCGCCGGGCGTGCAGACGAAGTCGGGCATCCGGTCGAGGACCGCGGTGAGCATGATCTTGAAGACCGCGCGGGCCACGTTCGAGCCGATGCAGCGGTGGATGCCGAGGCCGAAGCTGCTGTGCCGGTTTCCCTGACGGTCCAGGACGACCCGGTGCGGTTCCTCGAAGACCTTGGCGTCCCGGTTGGCCATCGCCCAGGACAGCCAGAGCCGGTCGCCTTCCTTGAACTCCGTCCCGTTGATGACGCAGTCCTCGGCGATCGTCCTGCCGTCTCCCTGGGCCGGGGTGAAGAAGCGCAGGAACTCCTCGGTCGCGCTGTCGAGGAGGTCTTCGCGCTCGCGGCTCAGCCTCGTCCGCTCGCCCGGGTTCTCCGACAGCCATTCGAGGGAGTGCGCGGTGAGCGCGGTCGTGGTGTCGAAGCCGCCGCCGAGGATCAGCATGAGGACCCCGAACAGCTCCATGTCGCCGGGTCTGCGGCCGTCGAGGTCCAGGCCGACGAGCGCGTCGAGCAGGCCGGGGCGGGGCGTGCGCCTGCCCTCCTGGATCGCGCCCATCATCTTCATCCCCATCTCCACCTGGAGGCCACGGATCCGTCCGAAGTCGGGCGAGTCCATCGGGGTGTAGACGGCGGCGTGGATGGGCTCGCAGTACACGTCCCAGTCTTTGAGCGGCATGCCGAGCAGGGCGAGGGTGAAGATCGCCGGGACGACGTTGGCGAGATCGTCGACGAAGTCGATCCGCCCGGACTCGATCTTCTCGTCGAGGCAGGCCCGGGTCAGCTCCTCGATGACCGGCTTCCAGCGCGCCACCGCGGCCGGGGAGAGATAGGGGTTCAGGGCCTGCCGGTAGTAGCGCTGGTCGGGCGGGTCCATCTCAAGGAAGCCGCCCTGGATCGCCCCCTCGCGCGGCGGCGGCGGGATGGTGATTCCGACGTAGCCGCGCCGGACGTTCGTGACGTCGTTGTCGTTGGACAGCACGTCGGCGCGCCGGGCGAGGTCGAACAGCTCGGCGTTGCCGCTGGCGTACCAGTAGCCGCCGTGGGTGTCGTTCCAGGCGACGGGGCAGCGGGCGTGCAGGTCGTCCGACAGCCGCTCGAAGTCGAGGCGGTAGCCGGGAGACAGCCGGTCGAGGCTGATCGCGGGCTTGCGCCGCGCGGTGTCGTCGGGGACGGGCGGGGGTGCGTCGCTCATGGCTGGCTCCGGGGCGGGACGGCGATGGTCTTGGTCTCCAGGAAGTCCTCAAGGCCCTCGGTGCCCCACTCGCGCCCGATGCCGCTCTGCTTGTAGCCGCCGAAGGGCGACTCCACGTCGAACCACTGGGCGCCGTTGACGCCGACGGTCCCGGCGCGGAAGCGGCGGGCGAGGGCGAGGGCCCGGTCGGTGTCCGCGCTGAAGACCGCCGAGGACAGGCCGTAGATGGTGCCGTCGGCGATCCGCACGGCGTCGTCGTCATCGTCGTAGGGCAGCACGACGAGCGCGGGCCCGAAGATCTCCTCCTGGGCGACGGCCGCTGTCGGCGGCACGTCGGCGACAAGGGTCGGCTCGACGTAGTAGCCGCGCTCGAACCGCTCGGTGGGCTTCCCGCCGAGCACGATCCTGCCGTCGCGGGCCGCCGAGGCGTAGTACCGGAGGACGCCGTCGCGCTGCCGGGCGTTGACGACCGGGCCCATGAGGTTGCCGGGGTCGGTCGGGTCGCCCCAGGGGATGTGCGCCATCGCGGCGGCGGCGAGGTCCACCGCCTCGTCGTGCCGGGACCGGGGCACGAGCAGGCGGGTCAGGGAGGCGCAGCCCTGCCCCGCGTGGATGCACACCGATCCGGCGAGGCGCGGGACGACCGCGGTGAGGTCGGCGTCGTCGAGCACGACGGCCGCGGACTTGCCGCCGAGCTCCAGCGTCACCCGCTTGACGGTGTCGGCGGCGGCCGCCATGACCCGGCGGCCGGTCGCGGTGGAGCCGGTGAAGGTGACCGCGTCGACGTCCGGATGCGTGGTGAGCAGGGACGCGACCGCGTTGTCCCCGGTCGTCACGACGTTGAGGACGCCCGGCGGCAGCCCCGCGCGGACGGCCAGGGCACCGAGGGCGAGCGCGCTGTAGGGGGTGTCCGGCGCGGGCTTGAGGACGACCGTGCACCCCGCCGCGAGCGCCGCGGCGACCTTGCAGAGGTTGAGGTAGAGCGGGACGTTCCACGGGGTGATCGCGGCGACGACGCCCGCGGCCTCCCGCCGGATGATCCGATCCGACGGCGCGCCCATGACGGACTTCGTGGGCAGGGTCCGCTCGAACTCGTACGTTTCGAGGAGGCCGATGTAGTGGTCGAGGAAGCCGATGGGGCCGTCGAGCTGGATCATCGGGGTGAGCGCGACGGGGCAGCCGGTCTCGGCGACGAGCAGCGCCCGCAGGGTCTCGGCCTCCTCCCGCAGCGCGTCGCGGAGCGCGATCAGGCAGCGGCGGCGCAGTCCGGTGTCGGTCCGCCAGCCGGTGGTGTCGAAGGCGCGGCGGGCCGCGGCGATCGCCGCCTCGACGTCGGCGGGCCCGGCGTCGGGGACGGTGCCGATGACCTCCTCGGTCGCCGGGTTCACGTTGGCGAGGACCCTGCCGTCGCGCGCGGCGACGAGCTCGCCGCCGATGAGCATCAGATCGGCGATCCCCGTGGCTTCGGGGGCCTTCACCGGCCGCGGCCCATCGACTGGAGGGCCGCGTCGGCGGCCGCGAAGACGGTGGCCGCGTCGGCGCCCGCGGTCGCGGCGAGGTCGGCGGCGAGCCCGGTGTCCTTCGCCAGGAGGTCCCCGGCGACCTCGCCCATCGGGCCGAGGGTGAAGTCGGGACGGCCGACGAGCGCGGCGGCGAAGCTGCTGCCCGAACCCTTGCCCAGCACCACCGCGAGCTGGGTGAGGTCCACGCCGAGGCTGCCCGCGAGGGCGTACGCGCTCTCGGCGACGCCCAGGTTGGCCGTCATCAGCAGATTATTGATGATCTTGGTGCGCTGGCCCGCGCCGAGCCCGCCGAGGTGCACGATGGGGTCGCCGTACGCGGCGAAGACGGGCCTGGCCCGCTCCACCGCGGCCTCGTCGCCACCCGCCATCACCAGCAGGGCGCCCTTCGCGGCGGCCGGTCCGCCGCCGCTCACCGGGGCGTCGATCAGGCCGAGCCCGCGTTCCTCCGCCTGCCCGGCCAGCCGCTCGCAGGTCGCCGGATGGACCGTGCTGTGCACCACGATCAGCCCGCCCGGCGCCATCGCCGCCAGCAGCCCGCCGACGACGTCCTCCACGCCCGCGTCATCGACGACGCAGACGCACGCGATGTCGCTGGCCGCGCCGAGTTCGGCGAGCGAACCCGCGAGCTTCGCCGGGGTGTCCGCGAACGGTTCGAGCGTCTCGGGGCGCCGTGCCCACAGCGTCGTCGGGAACCCCGCCTCGGCGATCCTGCGGGCCATCGGCCCGCCCTGGCTGCCGAGGCCGACGAACCCGACCCTGGTCTCGCTCATCTGCGCTTCCCTTCTCCGTCGGTCGGGCTCACTGGCTCTTGAGGCGTTCCTTCATGCCGTCCAGCCGCATGAGGACGGGGTAGCCGCTGACGCTGAGGGCGTTGCCGTGGCCGGTCTGGTGGATGTCGAAGACCGACTGGATCGCGGCGTAGAAGCCCTGCACGTCGAGGGTCTGGTTGACCGCGCGCTTGGCCTGGCGCAGCCCGAACGGGTTCATCTGCGCGATCTGCGCGGCGAGCTCGCGGACCTCGGCGTCGAGATCTTCGCGCGGGACGACCCGGTTGACCATGCCGACCTTCTCGGCCTCCGCAGCGGTGAGGGCCCGGCCGGTGAAAAGGATCTCCTTGGCCTTGCGGGCGCCCAGCTCCCAGGTGTGCCCGTGGTACTCCACGCCGCCGATCGCCATGTGCACGACGGGATCGGAGAATTGAGCGTCCTCGGCGGCGACGATCAGATCGCACGGCCAGCAGAGCATCAGTCCGGCGGCGATGCACTTGCCCTGGACGGCCGCGATCGTCGGCTTGGGGAGGTTGCGCCAGCGCAGGGAGTAGTCCAGGTAGCGGCGCATCTCCGCGTCGTAGATCCACTCGACGGTGATCTTCTCCGGGGCGGCCCAACCGGTGCGGTCCTTGAGGTCGTGCCCCGCGGAGAAGTGCTTGCCGTTGGCCCGCAGGACGATGACGCGGACGTCCGGGTCGTTCGCGCCCTGGGTGAAGGCGGCGTCCAGGTCGTCCAGGAAGGAGGTGGTCTGGGCGTTGGCGGCCTCGGGCCGGTTCAGGGTGATCACCGCGACCCCGTCGGCCGCCTCGTACAGGATCTGGTCGGTGCGCTCCACGCTGGGCTCCTCGGGGTGGGGGTGGGGGTGGTCCTCGTGGTCCTCGGTCAGCTCGAACGGGGCAGGCCGAGCGTGTGCTGGGCGATGATGTTCCGCTGGATCTCGCTGGTGCCGGCGTAGATCGTGGTGCCTTTGGCGTGCCGGACCATGTGCTCGAACGCGCCGTCCTCGACGGCCGTGGGATCACCGGTCGAGCGGAGGCCGTCCGGGCCGATGAGTTCGAGGGTCTCGCGGGCCTGGCGCTCCAGCCGCTCGGTGCTGAACAGCTTGGACATCGAGCCCTTGCCGACCAGCGATGGATCTCGGCGGGCGCGCAGCACCGCGGAACGGCGCAGCAGCAGCTTCGACACCTCGAGCTCGGTGCGGGATCTGCCGACGCGTTCCCGCACCGCCGGATCCGCCGACTTGAGCCGTCCGTCCGCGTCGGTCGTGGCCTCCGCCCAGCGGACGAGGGCCGCGAGCAGCCGGTCCTGCTCGCCGCTGAACGACGCGGTGTGCTCGGCGGCCAGGCCCGTCGTCATGACGCGCCAGCCGCCGTCGACCTCGCCGATCCGCAGCTCGTCGCCGACGAAGACGTCCTCGTAGTAGGTGATGTTGGTGCGCTCGCCCGAGAGGGTGCCGACCGCCCTGACCTCGACGCCCGGCTGGTGCACCGGGACGAGGAACGTGGTGAGGCCCCGGTGCTTGGGCGCGTCCGGGTCGGTGCGGGCGAGCAGGAAGACGTAGTCGGCGACGCTGGCGTTGGTCGTGAACATCTTCGAGCCGGTGATGCGCCACCCGTCGTCGTCGCGGACCGCCTTGGTGGCGGCGGCCGCCGCGTCGGAGCCGTTCTCCGGCTCGGTGAAGCCGAGCGCGATGACGATCTCGGCGGCGAACGCCTTCGGCAGGAAGGCCGCCTTCTGCTCCTCGGTGCCCATGAGGCTGATGACGTAGGCGACCATCATCGTCGTGCTGAGGCCGTAGATCGGCGCGTCCTGCCGTCGCGTCTCCTCGGTGTAGGCCAGCACTTCGAGGGGGTCACGGCCCTGGCCGCCGAGCTCCTTCGGCCAGCCGAGCGCGAGCCAGCCGCGTTCCCTGACCGCCGCGGAGAACTCCGGGTCGTGCTGGACGCCGCTGGCCCGGCATCGCGCGCGCATCTCGGCGGTGAACACCTCGTCGAGGAACTCCCGTACCTCGGCGCGCAGCTGCTCGCTCTTCTCTCCGAGCCGGAAGTCCATCAGCGCGTCGCCTTCCCGGCCCCGGCGAGGTCCGCGACGCGCCGGTAGCCCTCGGCGGGGCTCTCCAGGACCGCCGCCCACGCCCGGGCGCGCCGGTAGTAGAGCTGGATCGGGTATTCGAGCATGAAGCCGTAGCCGCCGTGGAAGTGCAGCGCCTCGTGGGTGGCGTCGCGGGCCGTCTCGGCGGCGAACGCCAGCGCCATCGCGGCGAGCTCCGCCGCCCTCTCCGGCTCGGCCTCGGCGGCCCAGGCGGCCTCGCGCGCGAGCAGTTCGGCGCCGTCGACCTCCGCGGCCCGGTCGGCGAGGCGGTGCGCGACGGCCTGGAACTCACCGAGGACCCTGCCGAACGCCTTGCGCTCCTTGACGTAGGCGACGCCGATCTCCAGCGCCCGCGCGGCGAGGCCGCAGAGGGCGGCGGCGGTGAGCACCCGCCACTCGTCGACGGCGTCGGCGAACAGCGCGACGGCCTCCGGCCCTTCGGCGAGGACGGCGCAGGCGTCGTCGTCGCGGTCGGCGAGGTCTACGTCCGCGAGCGGAAGGCAGCCGAGGTTGCGCACGGGCGCGACTCGTCCGGCGAGCTCGACGAGGAGCAGCCGGTCCCCGCAGAGCACCACCGCGTCGTCGGCGACGGCCGCGGCCGGGACGAGGCCGGCGTGTCCGGCTCCGCTCGGCCGCACCGCGAGGCTGGTGAGGGTGTGCCCGTGGGCGAGGTCGGCGAGGTCCACGCCCTTGGGCAGGGTGCCGAGCCTGGCCAGCAGGCGGGCCGCGACCTGGGCCTCCACCAGCGGAGCGGGCGCGACGTGCCTGCCGTGCTGCTCGGCCACCAGCGCCAGGTCCAGTAGGGAGGCGCCGAAACCGCCCGCGGTCTCCGGCAGCGCCATCTCCACCGCGCCGGTCGCGACGAGCCGCCGCCACAGGCCCGCGTCGTGCCCTCCGGGCTCGGCCGCGCGCACCGCCTCGGGGCCGGCGAGGTCGCCGTAGAGCGCGGCGAAGGCGGCGATCAGCTGCCGCTGTTCCTCACTCGGATCGATGTCCACCGCGTCCCCTTCCTTCCGTCGGCCGAGGGCTCACGCGGTGGCTCCCACCTTGAACAGGTCGGCCATGTTCCCGCCCATGATCTTGGCGACGTCCGCCTCGGGAAGGCCGCCGAGCGCGTCGGCGTAGCTGAGCGGGGTGGCCAGGCCCTCGGCGTGCGGCCAGTCCGAGCCGAACACGATCCGGTCGGCCGAGACGTAGGGCAGCAGCGCGGAGACGTCGTCCTCCCAGAACGGGTTCACGTACGCACAGCGCCGGAACGCCTCGATGGGGTCCTCGGTGAACTGGCCGGGCATCTTCCGGTAGACGTTCTTGAGCGCCTTGTAGAGCTCGGGCACCCACTCCGCGCCGTTCTCGATCGAGAGGACGCGCAGGTCGGGGTGGCGGGAGAACGCGCCGTGGCAGGTGAGCGCGAGCATCGTGTCGATGATGGCGCGCTTGCCGAGGGCGGCGGTCCGGAAGGCCGTCGGCCGGAACGGGGTGTACTCGCGGCCCGGCTCCCAGGCGTTGAGGTGCTCGGAGTAGCCGCTGTCGGAGGCGTGCATCGACACCGGAATCCCGGCCTCCACCACGGCCTGCCAGAACGGGTCGAACTCCGGAAGGCCGAAGGATCTGCTGCCCCGGTAGCCGGGGACGGGCGCGGGCCGCACGAGCACCGTCCGGGCGCCGCGGTCCAGGCACCACTGGAGCTCTTCGAGCGCGCGGTCGACGACGGGGAGCGTGACGACCGGGACGGCGAAGATCCTGCCCTCGTAGTCGAACGACCAGGTCTCGTGGATCCACTCGTTCAGCGCGTGGATGACGTCGTGGGTGAGGTCCGGGTCGTCCTTGAGCCGCTCCTCGACGAGGCTGGCGAGGGTGGGGAACATGAGGCAGTGGTCGATGCCGAACTCGTCCATCACCTTGAGCCGCGGGCCGGGCTCGCGGAACGCCGGGATCGCGTCCATCGGCTCGCCCATGATCTCGCGGGGAGACTTGCCGTCGGGGTTGCCGTTGCGGAAGTAGTCCTCCTGCGCGCCGGGCTTCGCGACCACGTCGAACGTCGGGTTCGGGATGAAGTCGCTGATCACCCCGCGCACCGCGATCTTGGTCCGGCCGCGGACCTCCACATAGTCGATCGCGCCCCTGGCACGTCGGGGCAGGAACTTCGTGAGCGCCTCGCGCGGCTCGTAGAAGTGGTTGTCGGCATCGAAGACCGGGGACGGCAAAGTCATCTCCTCACCTGGCGCCGCCGACGCGAGAACGTCATTGGCGATTTTCCGAGAGGGCACGTACCGAAGTTCGGTAAGTGGACGCTACCACCGAGGGGCGCGGCCGACCAGCCGCGCCCGGCGCGCGAAAGCGTCAGGATGTGGACACTGCATGATGAGCCGGACAGGTCGCGGAACGTCCGTGGCGCCCGGTGCGCCCGCCTCGGGCACGCGTCCGAGCAGGGCGAAGGCACGGCGCACGGGAAAGCGCGGCCGTCAAGCCCCCGAGGGGTGCTCGGCGCGCGAATCAGGCGTCGGCGGAGGGGGCGACCAGGCCCGCGCGGCAGAAGCGCCAGAGGGCGTCGGGGTCCGCCGCGCCGGCGAAGCGCGCGCCGCCGAGCGCGCTCATCACCGTGGCGCCGACGACGAGTTCGACGAACACCGCGGTGAGCCGCCGCGGCGGGATGTCGTCGCGCAGGACGCCCTCGGCCGCGCCGCGCTCGATCAGCTCGCGCAGCAGGGTGACGAGCGGGGAGAACGCGCCGACGTAGGCGTCGGGCTGCTGCTGGGCGAGGCCCGCGTGGTAGGAGGCGAGGACCCTGTTCAGCCGGTTCCACGGGTCGCTGCCGGTGGTGCCGTAGACGCGGTGGACCAGCACGCGCAGCCCTTCCAGCGTCTCCAGGCCGTCTATCTCGGCGCGCCACTGCACCGCCGAGTCGGCGATGGTCTCCTCCAGCAGCGCCAGGAGGAGTTCCTCCTTGTTCGCGAAGTACTGGTAGAAGGACCGCAGCGAGGTCCGGGACCGCTGCACCAGCTCATGCACGGTGAAGTCGGTGCGGCCGGTCTCCTGCAGCATCTGCGACGCGGTGGTGATGTACCGCTTGCTCCGCGACATCGCCTTGGCCCGCGCGGCCTTGAGCGACCGCTCGAGCGCCCGCTCCTGCCATGTGGTGTCGGCGCCTTCCAGCACCTCGGCGGCCTCGCCGTCCGACCGCACCATCAGCCCTCCCGCACCGTCGCCCGGCCCTCCGGCCGCGGCGGAGCCGGACCGGGAGGTCGGTCCCGGACTCCGATGCTACTCGCTCCGTGCCTTGCGCGGAGAAAGGGAGTACCTCTTGATCTCGTGGAGCGGGTATCCGGTGGCGGTGCGTCCCTTCTCTCGAATGGGTACGTATGTGTACCCGAATTCGGAAACCGTCAGCCGACGGGCTGGCGGGACTCGACCACGAGGGACTGGGCGGACTGCCCGAGCCGGCCCGCGGAGTCATAGAGCGCCGCGACGCTCAGACCACTGCCGACGGGCTGGACCATCCCCGTGCCGACGAGGCCGACCCAGGGGCCGACCGGCTCCCGGGCGACGTGGAGACTGAGTTCGGCGTTCATGAAGCTCCACTCCTCGAAGTTCAGCCGGGCGCTCGTCGCGGTCGAGGCGTAGTCGGCGGCGGCCGCGGCGCGGGCGATCCCGGGCGTCGGCTCGCCCTCGAACACCGGGACCAGGAGGCGCACCCAGAGCCCGACGGCGCCGGGCTCGAGCGCGGTCGAGCGGAGCCCGCGCACGGCGACCGCGGAGCCGTCGAAGCAGTCCCAGCCGATGGCGTTGCGGGCGCCCCGCCGCGGCCGGTCGAGATCGGGGACGGGGACCTCTCCGAACGGGTCGGGGTGATCGCTCACGCCTTCGGGGAGATCGAGCTCGGCCCGGCGGACCGCGAGGCACTGGGCGCGCGCGACGGGCCGGTCGCCCTCCAGGAGCGTGACGGTCTGGCGGACGACCCGGCGACCGCCCTCCGGGGGCGCCGCGTGCAGGATCATCGGCACCGCGCGGACCGGGGCGAGCAGGTCGAAGGTGATCCGCACCGGGGTCCAGCCGGGCACGTCGACCCCGCAGGCGAGCAGCGCGGAGACCGCCGCGCCGTGCAGCGCGTCCGGCCGCCACGGGCCGCGGGCGAAGTCGGTCGGGACGACCAGGGAGCCGTCACGCAGGAAGAGGGAGGTGGTCACGAGGCTGCCTTTCGTCCGTCCGCACCGGTCTCGGCCACGCCGTCCGCCGCCGTGGCGGCGGCGACGGAAGGAGCGAGCCAGCGCCGTAGGAATCCGCGAAGGTCGGCGCCCGAGCGGGCCGGGTCTCCGGGGTCGAGCAGGAACGACTGCACGACCCGCAGCGTCCACTCGACGAGTTCGCCGCGCTGCCCGGGTCCGATGCCGAGGCCCGTCCAGTCGACCGCGGTGTGGTCCAGGAGGGTGTGGCCGATCGCGCGGGCGGTGTCGGAGGTGACGCCGCGGAGCATCGAGCGGCCCCCGCCCTGGGGGTCGAGGAGCAGCCGCAGGTAAGGCTCGGCGGGGATCTGCCCGATGGTGTAGGCGACGGCTTCGACCAGCGCCTCGCTCGGGTCGGTGACCCGCCGGAGCCGCCGCGCGAGCCTGGCGAGGAACGGCCGGGTGCCGTCCAGCGCCGCGGCCAGCAGCAGCGCCTCGGTGCTCGGGAAGTACCGGTACACGGTCTGCCTGCTGATCCCGAGCGCCGTCGCGACATGCGCGATCGTGGTCGCGCCGCCGAGGTCGGCGACGCACCGGTGCGTCGCGTCCTTGATCCGCGCGGCCGCCTCCGCGTCGCTCGCCGGGGGCGAACCGCCCCATCCGTGTGTGCGCACCCGATCAAGGTAGCCGGTTCCTTGACAGGACACCAGAGAAAATGTGTACTGTCGGCAGCCCCCGACAACCGGCGCGTCGCAGCCGGAAAAGCCACTCCCATCAGGCTTTACGCATCCCCGGAACGATCCGTCGGCCTATCCGGAACCCCGACGGGACCCACCGGAAGAGCTCGTTCTCCGCCCGGTACGTCCCCGTGCGTGCCGGATGCACTTCCCGTTCTCCGACCACCCCTTCAAGGAGCGCCGATGGAAGAGATCCAGCAGCCGCAGACCGTCCCCGAAGGCGCGCCGCGCGTCGCGGACCTCGCCGGGATCGACCTGTCCGATCCGACGACGTACGCGACCGGCGCCCCGCACGCGGCGTTCGACCTGCTGCGGGCGGCGGCGCCCGTCGCGTGGAACGACGAGAAGAAGGTGGGGCTGCGGGCGAGCGAGGCGTCCAGCGGGCTCGCCTCGCCGCCGTCGCCGGGCTTCTGGGCGGTGACGGAGCACGCGCTCGCGCACGAGGTGTCGCGGCACCCCGCGGTCTTCTCCTCCTACGCGGGCGGCGTCCAGCTGTTCAACGCCGACGAGCTCACCCTCGCCGGGCTCCGGATGATGATGCTCTACATGGACCCGCCGGACCACTCGCGGCTCCGCCGGATCATCTCTCCCGCCTTCTCCCCGCGCGCCGTCAACGCGCTGCGCGCGTCGGTCTCCCGGCACGCGAACGAGATCGCCGACGCGATCGCGGGCGCCGGGACCGTCGACCTCGTCACCACGGTCTCCAAGGAGCTGCCGACCCGGGTGCTCGCCGACCTGCTCGGCATGCCCGAGGCCGACCGGCACCTGATCGTCGAATGGTCCGACGCGATGATCGGGTTCGAGGACGCGGAGCTGGCGGGCGACCCCGCCGCGGCGGTCGCGAGCTTCGGCGCGGCGGTCGAGTACGGCAAGCAGGTCGCCGCCGACCGCAGGGCCCGCCCGACGGACGACATCATGTCCGCGCTCGCCAACGCCGAGATCGACGGGGAGCGCCTGTCCGACGACGAGTTCTGCATGTTCTGGATCCTCCTGGTCATCGCCGGCAACGAGACGACCCGCAACTCGGTGTCCGGCTCCGTCATCACGTTGCAGGAGCACGGCCTGTGGGAGTCCCTCGCCCGGGAAGGCGCGCCCTCGCCTACCGCGGTCGACGAACTCGTCAGGCTGACCTCGCCCGTCATGCAGTTCCGGCGCACCGCCACCCAGGACGCCGAACTGGGCGGGCAGGCGATCCGCGCGGGCGACAAGGTCGTCCTCTGGTACACCGCGGCGAACCGCGACCCGAAGGTCTTCGCCGATCCGCACCGGCCCGACCTGCTGCGCGACCCGAACCCGCACCTGGCGTTCGGCACCGGCCCGCACTTCTGCCTCGGCACCCGGCTGGCCAAGCTGGAGATCACCGAGATGCTCGGCGCGCTCCTCACGCGCTACCCCCGGCTGCGGCTCGACGGCGACGTCAAGCGCATCACGTCGAGCTTCATCGCGGGGATCGAGCACCTCCCGGTCGCGCTGTGACCGGCCCCGGCCTTCCGGCGGCGGTCCTGCGGGCGCTGCCGCGTGCGGCGACCGAGCCGGACAAACCCGCGGTCATCGGCGAGGACGGCACGGTCGTGACGTACGGGCGGCTCGCCGACCGGGCCTCCCGCCTGGCCGGGGAGCTGCGCCGCCGCGGTCTCGGCGACGGCGACGTGGTGGCGGTCCTCGCCGAGAACCTTCCGGTGTACCTGGAGGTCGTCTGGGCGTGCCGTATCGCCGCGCTCTACTTCGTCACGGTCAACCGGAGCCTCGGCACCGCCGAGGCCGCCCACATCCTCGCCGATTCCGGGGCGCGGGTGCTCATCGCGTCGGCGGCCGTGCCCGTCCACGCGACGCTGACGGCCGAGCACGCGCCCGGGATCGAGCACCGGATCCTGATCGGCGGCCAGGCCACCGGCTGGGAGTCCTACGCCGACGTCCTCGCCGCCGCCCCGCATTTCGCGGGCGACACGGCGCAGGAAGGCGACCTGCTCCAGTACTCGTCGGGCACCACGGGGCGGCCCAAGGGGATCCGCCGCCCGCTGCGGCCCGCGCCCGCGACGGCGGGGGACGACATGTTCACCTTCCTCGTCGGCCTGATCGGGGTGGACGGCGACTCCGTCTATCTCTGTCCTGCGCCCCTGCACCACTCGGCCCCGATCATCTGGACGATGGCCGTGCTGCGGCTCGGCGCGACGGTCGTCCTCATGCGGGCGTTCGAGCCGCGCGCCGCGCTGCGCCTCATCGCGGAGCGCGGGGTGACGCACGGGCAGTTCGTGCCGACGATGTTCGTGCGGATGCTGCGCCTTCCCGAGGCCGAACGGACCGCGTACGACCTCTCCAGCCTGCGCGGCGTCGTGCACGCGGCCGCGCCCTGCCCGGTCGCGGTGAAGCACGCGATGCTCGCCTGGTGGGGGCCGGTCGTGCACGAGTACTGGTCGTCGTCGGAGGGCGCGGGGTTCACGTTCATCACGCCGGAGGAGTGGCTCGCGCACGAGGGCTCGGTGGGCCGTCCGCTGCTCGGCCCGCTGCACGTCTGCGACGCCGACGGAAAGGAGCTCCCCGTCGGGGAGGAAGGCCACATCTGGGCTGAGAACGTAGCCTCCTTCGCGTATCTCAACGACCCGGGCAAGGACGCGGAGACGACGAGCCCGGAAGGCTGGCGCAGTGTCGGGGACATCGGCCGGCTGGACGAGGACGGCTACCTCCACCTCACCGACCGGGCCTCGTTCATGATCATCTCGGGTGGGGTGAACATCTACCCGCAGGAGGCCGAGAACGTCCTGGCCGAGCATCCGCGCGTCCTGGACGTCGCGGTCCTCGGTCTGCCGGACGACGATCTCGGCGAGATCGCGGTGGCCGTCGTCGAACCCGTCGACGCCGCCGACGCGGGTCCCGCCTTCGCCGGGGAGCTCACCGCCTGGTGCGCGTCCCGCCTGGCGCGCTACAAGTGCCCCCGCCGCGTCCTGTTCACCGACGCGCTCCCCCGCACCGACACCGGGAAGCTCCGCAAGCACGAACTCCGTGCGAGCCTCCTCCGCGGGACCGGGTGACCCGGGCCCGGGTCAGCGGCCCGCGCCGCCGGGCTCGAAGTCGCTCGCGCGGGGCTGGCCGGGGCGCAGCGGGACCGTGACGAAGGACAACGTGGCCACGGCGGCGACCACGTCGCGTCCTTCGTCATGGACGGTCACCTCGGCGACGGTGAGGGACCTGCCGCGCCGCAGGATCCGGACGACGGCGACGGCGGGCCCGACGGCGACGGGCGACAGGTAGCGGATGGTCAGGTCGGCGGTCGCCGCGCTGTCACCGTCGGGCATCCCGCGGGCGACCGCCCGTCCGGCGGCGATGTCCACGAGGGTGGCGATCAGCCCGCCCTGGAGTCCGCCTCTGGTGTTCACCACCCGGGGCGTGAGCGGGACCGCGACGGCGAGGTCGGCCCCCTCGGGGGTGGCGACGTCGTACATCCCGAGGGCGCCCAGCACGTGGTCGCCCAGCGCGAACGCGACGGCGCCCTGCCCGCCGAGCCCTTCCGCCCGCCCGTTCCCCGCGATCGCCATGCGCCCTCCTAGAACCTTCATTCCTTGATCTAAGAATCATGTTCTCACGCGTGCTGCGGGCTTCTCGTCGCCGGGTCCCGTGCTCGCGGGCCCTTGGTCCGGGGAGGCGGCGGCATCACAGAGCACCTTTTCGAGAACATGCATCACACTCAATTGCACGTCGCGTACCACTTTCCGGAAGTCTTGATGAGCAGTATCTGAGAGGGAGCATTGACACGTCCCGATGCGGCTGGAACTCTCGACGGAGTCAGCCGGTTTTCTTGAGCTTTCGACCCGGAACGAGGTCCGATGGATCTTGCGCTCAGCACCGAGGAGACGGAGCTGGAAGCCGCGGCCGCCGCGCTCCTCGCCAAGGAGTCGCCGGCGGAGCGGGTGCGCGCCGCGGAGGGCACGGGATTCGATCCCGTGCTGTGGAAGGCGCTGCGCGGCCTGGGCGTGCCCGGCCTCGCCGCCGGGCCCGGGGCCGCGACGGCGCTCCAGCTCACGCTGATCACCGAGCAGGCCGGCCGCGCGCTGGCCTCGGCCCCCGTGGTCGAAACGCTCGCCGCGGCGCGGGTGCTGGCGGCCTGCGGCGGGCCGGACGCGGCGGAGCTCCTCCGGGAGTGCGAGGCCGGGTCCGTCGCGACCCTGGCCCTGCGCCCGGTCTCCGGGGGACGGGCCGCGCTCGTCCCGGCCGGGTCCGTCGCCGACGTCGTCCTGTACCACGACGGCCTCGCGCTGCGCGCCGCCCAGGCCGTCCCGCCGCCGATCGCGCCCAACCTCGGCTGCCTGCCCCTGGCCGACCGGTTCCTCCCCGACGGGCCGGGCCTGCCCGCGCTCGCCGGAGGAGAGCGCGCCGTCGCCCTGTTCGAGGACGGCCGCCGCGACTGGCAGCTGCTCACCGCGGCCCAGCTCGTCGGCGTCGCGGCGCGGGCGCTGGAACTGGGCGTCGGCTATGTGCGGGAGCGCGAGGTCTTCGGGCGGCCCGTCGCGACCTTCCAGACCGTCGCGCACCGGCTGGCCGACCACGCGACGGGCGTCGACGGCGCCCGGCTGCTGGTCCGCGAGGCCGCCTGCGCGGTCGACGCCGGCGACCCGCGCGGCGCGGCGCTCACCGCGATGGCGTTCTGCTTCGCGGGCGAGCTGGCCGTGGCCGTCGCGGGCGACAGCCTGCACTTCCACGGCGGCTACGGCTTCAGCCGCGAGTACGACATCCAGCTCTACTACCGCCGCGCGCAGGCGCTCCCCCTGGTGTGGGGCTCGCTCCAGCGCGAGTACCAGCGCCTCGCCGACCTCCTGCACGGCCCCGCCGCCGGAAAGGACGCATCCGCGTGAACTTCGAACTCGACGCCGCGGCCGAGGCGTTCCGCGCCGAGGTCGCCGCCTACCTGGACGAGCATCTGACGCCCGAGGTCCGCGAGCGCGTCAGGCGGAGCGGGTCCATGCACGACTGGGAGCTGCACCGCGCACTGGCCCGGCGCGGCTGGCTGGCCGCGGGCTGGCCGGTGGAGTACGGCGGGCAGGGGCGCAGTCCCCTGGAGCTGATGGCGATGCGGGAGGAGCTCAAACGGCGGCACGCGCCCACCGAGGGGCTCGGCATGACCGTCCTCGTCGCGCGCACGATCCTCGCGGCCGGGTCTCCGGAGATGAAGGCGGACGTCGTGCCGCGTGCGGTGCGCGGCGAGATCCTCCTCTGCCTCGGGTACACCGAACCGCACGGCGGCTCCGACGTGGCCTCGGCCCGCACCAGGGCGGAACGGGACGGCGACGGCTGGGTCGTCAACGGCCAGAAGGTGTTCACCACCCTCGCCGAGGAGGCCCACTACGTCTTCCTCCTCACCCGCACGAACGCCGAGGCGCCCAAGCACAAGGGCCTCACCCTCTTCCTCGTCCCGACGGACGCGCCCGGCATCGAGATCCGCCCGATCGCGACCCTGGGCGGCGAGCGCACCAACACCGTCCACTACACCGACGTCCGGGTGCCCGACTCCGCCCGCGTCGGCGAGGTCGACGGCGGCTGGGACGTGCTCATGCTGGCCCTGACGTTCGAGCGCAGCGGCATCGGAGACGACTCCCGTCTGCTGGAGACGATCGTCGCCGCCGCGCGGAACCCCGGGTCACCGCACACCGCGTCGCTCGGCGACCCGGTCGTGCGCGAGCGCCTGGCCCGGCTCGCGATCGACGTCGAGGTGGCCAAGCTGCTCGGCCGCCGGGCCTGCTGGATCGAGGCGACCGGCGGCACCCCGACGGTCGAGGCGTCCATGCACAACCTGTTCCACGCCGAGTCCCGGGTGCGGTTCTCCTCGGTCCTGCTCGACCTGCTCGGCCCCGAGGGGCTGCGCGAGGTCGGCGACCCGGACGCGGTGGCCGGCGGCGCGTTCGCCGAGGAGTTCCGACACGCGGTCGTCCTGCCGATCTGGGGCGGGTCGAGCGAGGTGCAGCGGCGCATCATCGCCGAACGCGGCCTCGGCCTGCCGCGCTCTTCCTGACCCGCCCTTAGGAGGCGACGTGACCGACGACCGGGTGCTCCTGGACCGGGACGCCACAACGGGCATCGCCCGCATCACCTTCAACGCCCCGGAGAGGAGGAACGCCTACGACCCGGCGATGCGCCGGCGACTCGGCGCCCATCTGGACGATCTCGCCGAGGACGACGACATCAAGGTCGTCCATCTGCGCGGCTCCGGCGGGGTGTTCAGCACAGGCGCCGACATGGGCAACGCCTACGCCTGGTACGGGGACGCCGCCGATCCCCGCGCCCGGCGGCGGCCGAGCCAGCGCCGCCGCCTCTCGGTGGACCGGGAGACGTTCGCGTTCTACCACGGCTACCTGGGCTATCCGAAGGTGACGATCGCGGAGATCCAGGGGTACGCCCTGGGCGGCGCCTTCGAACTCGCCCTCATGTCCGACATATCCGTCATAGCGGCGGACGCCAAGGTCGGCATGCCCGCGACCCGGTTCCTCGGGCCCGCCCTCGGCAACCTCCACCTGTTCTTCTACCGGCTCGGCCCCGTCCTCGCCCGCCGCCTGCTGCTCACCGGTGACATGGTCGAGGCCGCCGACCTGCCCGGCGCCTTCACCGAGACCGTCGCGTCCGCCGACGTCCCGGACCGGGCCGCCTACTGGGCGGCGAAGGTCGCGAAGATGCCCGCCGACGGGATCGCGATCGCCAAGGAGGCGTTCCGACTCGTCGAGCAGATGCAGGGATACCAGGGCGAAGAGGTGGCGAGCTACCTCTTCCACGCCTACGGCACGAACCTCCAGTTCGGCGCCGACGAGTTCAACTTCGTGAAGGTCCGCGCCGAGCACGGCACCAAGCGCGCCTTCCAGCTCAGGGACGAGCACTTCGACGTGCCCGAGCCCGGCTGAGCCCGTCCACCCCACCCCCGGCGAGGAGGCCCCCCGATGCCCATGACCCTGGACGGCCGCGCGTTCCGGCCGTTCGACGCCGACAACCACTACTACGAGACGATCGACGCCTTCACCCGCCACCTCGACCGGCGCTTCCGCCGCCGAGGCGTCCAGGTGGTGCGGGCCGACGACCGGCCGATGATCCTCATCGGCGAGAAGGTCAACCGGTTCATCCCCAATCCGACCTTCGACCCCGTGCTGCGGCCCGGCGCGCTCGACCCCTACTTCCGCGGCGCGATCCCCGAAGGCGTCGACCCCGACAGCCTGCGCGTGGTCGAGCCGATCCACCCGGAGTACCGCGACCGCGACGCCCGCGTCACCCGCCTCGACGCGCAGGGACTCGCGCTCGCGCTGCTCTTCCCCACCCTCGGCTGCGGCGTCGAGCAGGCGCTGCGCCACGACGTCGACGCGACCATGGCCACCCTGCACGCCTTCAACCGCTGGCTGGAGGACGACTGGGGCTACCACCACCGCGAGCGGCTGTGCGCGGCGCCGATGCTGTCCCTCGCCGACCCGGCCGCCGCCGTCACCGAACTCGACAGATGCCTCGCGCTCGGCGCGCGGGTCGTGTGCGTGCGTCCCGCGCCCGTACCCGGCGCCGACGGACGGCCCCGCGACCTCGGGCACCCGTCGCACGACCCGTTCTGGGCGCGGCTCGCCGAGGCCGGCGTGCCCGTCGCGTTCCATCTCTCCGACAGCGGCTACACGCTGCTCTCCGGCGCCTGGGGCGGCCCCGCCGACTACGACCCGTTCCACCTCGACCCGCTCACGAAGCTCGTCGTCAGCGACCGGGCCATCCATGACGCGCTCGGCGCGATGGTCATCCGCGGCGTGTTCGACCGGCACCCTTCGCTGAAGGTCATGAGCATCGAGAACGGGTCGGCGTGGGTGCCGCAGCTCGTCAAACGGCTGCGCAAGCTCGCCAACCAGCAGCCCCGGCACTTCCGGCACGACCCCGGCGACGCGCTGCGCGAACACGTCTGGGTGGCGCCGTACTTCGAGGAGGACGTCGCCGGCCTCGTCTCCTGGATCGGCGTCGAGCGGGTCCTGTTCGGCTCCGACTGGCCGCACGGCGAGGGCCTCCCCGAACCCACCGACTACGTGCGCGAGCTCAAGGGCTTCGACGACACCGCCATCCGCCGCATCATGCGCGACAACCTCGCCGAATGCCTCGGCCTCCCGACAGGGGAGGACGCGTGAGCGACGAACCGCCCGTTCTGTACGAGCCCGGGGAGGTCACCCGGCTGACGTTCAACCGGCCCCGCGTGAAGAACGCCCTCGACTCGGCCTCGTGGGCGCTCTTCGGCGACGGCCTTGAGCGCTTCGCCGAGGACGACGACGCCCGCGTGCTGGTCCTGTCCGGCGCGGGCGGCGAGTTCTCGTCCGGCGCCGACCTCTCCGGCAACATCAACGCCTCGGCCGACCAGGTCACCGCGAAGATGCGCGAGATCGCCTCGATCATCGTCCGCCTCCACACCATGCCCAAACCCACCCTCGCCCGGGTCGACGGCGTCGCCGCCGGCGTCGGCATGAGCCTCGCCCTGGGCTGCGACCTCGTCCTGGCCTCCGAGCGGGCCCGCTTCGGCGCGGTCTTCTCCCGCGTCGGCCTCTCTCCCGACGGCGGCCTCAGCTGGCTCCTCCCCCGCCTCGTCGGCCCCCACAAGGCCAAGGAGCTCACCCTCCTCGGCCGCATCGTCGACGCCCCGGAAGCCGCCGCCCTCGGCCTGGCGAACCTCGTCGTCCCCGCCCCCGACCTCGACGCCACCGTCACCGACTGGACCACCCGCCTGGCCGCCCTCTCCCCCGCCGCCGCCTCCGGCACCCTCTCCGTCCTGGACGCCTCCTGGACCGCCTCCTTCCCCGAATCCCTCGAACACGAGGCCACCGCCCAACAACACGCCGTAGCCGCCCTCCGCGCCCGCAACGCCACAGCGGGTGCCCCGTGAGCGCGCCGGGTGGAGGCGGCCTTCCCGAGCACGAGGGCGGAGAGCCCAGCGCGCTAATGCGGGCGACCTTTCCGAACGCGTCGGGGAGCGTGTTCGGGCGGGGGCTGATCGGGCCGAATGGGGCGTTCGCCGTGGTCGAGGAGGAGGTGCGCGGGGAGCGGATGGCGGTGTTCGCCGAGCGGCCGCGGTCGGTGCTCGGGCTGCTCACCGAGGCCGCGGGCGCGTATCCCGAGCGGGAGTACCTCGCCGACGACGAGCGGCGGCTCACCTACCGGGAGGCGCTGTGGGCGGTCTCCGCGCTCGCGCGGATCCTGCGGGACGAGCACGGGGTCGGGCCGGGCGACCGGGTCGCGCTGCACGCCGCCAACGGCATCGAGTGGGTGCTCGGGTTCTGGGCGGTGCTCGCGGCGGGCGGGGTCGTCACCGCGATGAACTCCTACTGGAGCGACCCGGAGACCGCGGCGGCGCTCGATCTCGTCGCACCGCGCGTGGTGCTCGGCGACGCGCGGCGGCTCGCCGCCGTCGAACGGGTCGCGCCGGCCGTCCCGCGGCTCGAGTTCACGCCCGCGCTCTACGCCCGGATCACCTCCGGCCACCACACGCCGCCCCTCGTGCCACCGCCGGACGAGGACGACCCCGCCCTGCTGATCTTCACCAGCGGCACGACGGGCCGCCCCAAGGCCGTCGTGCACGGCCACCGGGGCGTCGCCGGGTTCGTCGCGTGCAACAGGTTCAACGCGCTGCTCCGCGTCGGTGCCCTGCCCTCCGAGCCGCCGCCTCCCGCGCGCGTCCTGGTCTCCCCTCCCCTGTTCCACTTGTCGGCCCTCTACGGGGCCGTCCTGATGTTCACCGCTTCGGGCGGGCTCCTGGTGCTCCGTCCCGGAAGGTTCGATGAGGAACGGACCCTGCGCGCGCTGGCCGACGAGCAGATCACCGTCTGGCTTTCCGTCGGCAGCGCCGCCCCGCGCGTCGCCGCCCACCCCGCGCTGGCCGGGCACGACCTGTCGGCGCTCGCCAGCGTCGTCGTCGGCGGCGCGCCGCTGAGCCCGGCGCTGCGGCGGCTCCTGTGCGCGGCGTTCCCCTCGGCGGCGGCGGGCTTCCGGATGGGCTACACCAGCAGCGAGGGCGGCAGCATCGTCGCGAGCATCGGCGGCCCCGACTTCGCCGCCCGGCCCGAGTCCACCGGCCCGATCCAGGACGGCGTGCAGATCGCCGTCCGCGACGCCGAAGGCAAGGACCTGCCTGAAGGAGCCGAAGGGTTCCTGCACGTACGGAGCCCGTACACGATGCTCGGCTACTGGCACGACCCCGCGGCGACGTCCGAGGCGTTCGGGCCGGGCAGATGGCTCGCCATGGGCGACGTCGGGCGGATCTCCGACGGGTTCCTCTACGTCGACTCCCGGGCCCGGGACCTCATCTTCGTGTCGGCCGAGAACGTCCACCCGTCCGAGGTCGAGTACCGGCTCGAAGAGCACCCGGACGTCGAGGAATGCGCCGTCGCGGGGGTGGACGATCCCGTCACGGGGCAGGCGGTCGCCGCGTTCGTCGTGCTGCGGCCCGGGGCCTCGGCCGGGGAGGAGGCCCTCGCCGCCTGGTGCCGGGCCGCCCTGCCGCCGTACAAGGTGCCGACGTCCTGGCGACTGCAAGGCGAGCCGCTGCCTCGCAACCCCGCAGGGAAGGTGCTGCGGACGGCCCTGGTCGCCTCTTCCGGGGAGGCCCCGTGATCCCCGCGATCGACTGCCTCGTGAACGTCGACTTCGGCGACCGGGCCCAGCCCGACTGGATGGTCCGGGTCAAGGACGACTACTTCAAGGCGGGCGACGAGATGCTCGCCAGCACGTCGGTGAACGCCCTCCTGGAGGAGATGGACGCCCAGGGCGTCACCCGGGCGATCCTCCTTACGGGCCTCGCGGAGCCCTCGCCTCGCGCCCTCTCCTACGTCGACGCCCACCCGGACCGATTCTCCCTCGGCCTAGGCCGCCTCGACCTCCTCCGCCCCATGCCGACCCTCCGGGCCCTCGACTCCTTCCGCCGCTCCCACCCCGTCTCCTACGCCCAGGTGGGGCCCGCGTTCTGGGGGGACGGGCAGTACCCGCCGAGTGACGCCGTCTACTACCCCCTCTACACCAAGTGCTGCGAATGGGACCTGCCCCTCTGCCTCGCCACCGGCCTCCCCGGGCCGCCCATCGCCGGCGAGGCCCAGCACCCGATGCACCTCGACCGCGTCTGCCAGCGCTTCCCCGACCTCAGGCTCTGCATGCACCACGGCGCCGACCCGTGGTGGGACGTCGCCATCCGCCTCATGACCAAGTACCGCAACCTCCACCTCATGACGTCGGCCTGGTCCCCCCGCCGTCTCCCCGCCTCTCTCCTCCACCACATGCGCACCCGAGGCACCGACCGCGTCATCTTCGCCTCCGACTCCCCCGTCCTCTCCGTCACCCGCTGCACCACCGAGGCCCGCGCCCTCGACCTCCCCGAAGACATCCTCTCCGCCTACCTCCACACCAACGCCACGACCTTCTTCGGCCTCACCCCCTGACCCCTTCCAGCACCATCGCGGCCTCCCGCTGCGCGGAGGCGGGAGGCCGGCGCGGCGTCGGACTATGCTCGGAGCACTGGTGATCGGGGTGTTCCTGAGGGGAGTGGCGCGTGCGGCCACCGCTGCTGGCGGAGCTCGTGGCGGACCGGCTGCGGGAGCGGATCCTCTCCGGGGAGCTGCGGGAGGGGGACGTGCTGCCGCCGCAGGAGCAGCTGATGACCGAGCTCGGGGTGAGTTTCGGGGTGCTGCGGGAGGCGCTGCGGCTGCTGGAGCGGGACGGGCTCGTGGAGGTCCGGCGCGGGAACGTCGGCGGGGCCGTCGTACGCTCGCCCACCGTGGACCGGACGGCGCAGGCGATCGGAATGCTCCTCCAGTCGCGGCAGACGACGGCCGCCGACGTCAGTACCACATTGACCAGGCTTGAGCCGATCTGTGCGGGGATGTGCGCGGCGCGGGCGGATCGTGCCGAGACCGTCGTCCCCGCCCTGCGCGCCCTTTTGGACCGGCAGATCGCCGAGATAGACGACCTGGACGCCTACGTCCCCAATGCCCGCCTCTTCCACGAGGCCCTCGTCCGCCTCTGCGGCAGCGACACCATGATCGTCGTCGTCGGCGCGCTGGAGACCCTCTGGTCGGCCCACGAGTCCTCCGTCTGGCACTCCGTCACCGCCTCCGCCCGCCCCACCCCCACCGACCCCGAATCCCACACCGACCCCATGTCCCGCACCGTCCGCCGCGCCGCCATCCGCGCCCACGAGAAACTCCTCACCGCCATCACCGCAGGCGACGAACCCCGAGCCCACGCCCTGGCCGCCGCCCACCTCTCCGCCGCCCGCCACAACACCCTCACCTGGGCCCGGACCACCACGATCCGCGCCGCCGCCATCCCCCACCCCTGACCCAGAAGTCACGCCGACCACCGTTCCGGCTGCCCCTCGGCGGACGCGGGCGGCGCGCGCCGATCTTCCGTGCCGCCATGGAAGCCCTTCGCGACACCGACCAGCGGCTGCGACCGGCCGAGGTCAGGGCTGAGATCGCGCGGCGCGTCCCTCGACGCCGACCGAAACGCTGCCGGGTCCTTTCGAGCAGTTCCTCCAGAACATCGAATACGCCCGGCAGCTCGTCCAGGGCGCCCTGCCCATATCGTCGTTCGAGAAGATCCACCATCACTCCGAGCCGCTCGCCGAGGTGTTCCGCGCATATCTGGAGCGGGAGTTCGCCTTCAAGACCTTCCAGAACCCGGAGAAGATCCAGGAGGGGTTCGCCGTCGTCAGCACCGTCAAGCTGTGGCTGCGGGTGGCGGAGATCCTGACCGAGGGGTACCCCGAGGCACCGGTGACGGCCGACTCGGCGCGCGCTAAGATCCGCGACATCGCCCGGCGCAGGAACAACATCGCGCACACCGCCGACCATGACCCCGGCGCTCCGGCACAGAAGCTGCCCGTCACCGCGCGCGAGGCCGAGGAGACCATCGACTGGCTGGAGTCGATCGCCGACGCGATCCGCAAAGCGCTGGGCGAACCGGCCGCACCGGTCGACTACGACTCCGCGCCGTCCGGAGCCGAGGCCCTCGACGCGATTCCCCGACCGGCCGAAGAGCCGCTGCCGGAGCTCCTCGCGCGGAAATGGGACGAGGACAGCCTCCTGGACGCCATCCACCGGTACTGCTCCGACGACGTCGCCCGCACCCTGCTCGCGGTGTACCGGCACGCCGAACGCCACCCCGCCTTCAGCTTCTACTACTACGGCGCAGGCAAGTACCCGTCCGTCACGGCGTGGTTCTCCCTCGGGTCGGACGAGGCGGCGGTCTGGAGCATCTTCACGGACGTGAACGCCTCGGTCCTCTCGATCAATTTCGACTGGATGCGCAGGCGCGGAGCATCCGACGAGTCCATGGGCCGGCTCGCCGACGACCTGTCCGTCCTCTCCGGCTGGGGCCAGGTACCGAACCGGCTGCGCGCCGACGAATACGCCCGGCGCCCTTCACTTCAGCCGACGGCTCTGGCCCTCCCGACCGCCGCCGACACCATCCTCGACGCCCTCGACGCCTTCCTGGGCCCGGCGCACGAACGAGTGTGAGCACGCCCTCGCGTCCCGGGGCCACCGTCCCGGGACGCGAGCACGACGGCGGGGTCGTCAGCGAGCGCGGCTGCGGGGCCGAAGGGGCGGGTGCACGGGAAGGTTCGGACGGGATGAGGGCTCGGGCGTGGGCGGGTCAGGGGGTGAGGAGGGTGCGGAGGGCGGGGAGGTCGGGCTTGCCGGTGGGGGTGCGGGGGATGTCGGAGCCGGGGGCGAGGATGCGGAGGATGCGGGGGATCTTGAAGGGGCTGAGGATCGCGCGGGCGGCGTCGCGGAGCGCGGGTTCGGTGAGGGGTGCGTGGTGGGCGGGGATGATGGCGGCGGCGAGGACGGGGCGGTCGGGACCGTCCAGGGAGGTGACGTGGGCGGCGTGGACGCCGGGGAGGGAGGTCAGCGCGGATTCGACTTCGGAGGGGTAGACGGTGGCTCCGTTGATCTTGAGCATGTCGTCGAGGCGGCCGTGGTTCCAGAGGCGGCCGGAGCGGTCGAGGTGGCCGAGGTCGCCGGTGCGGTACCAGGCGTCGGGGGTGAAGACGTCCTCGCGGGAGCGGCCGCAGATGCCGCGCATGAGGTGCGGGCCGCGGACCCGGATCTCGCCGTGCTCGCCCTGCGGCACCGGCCTGCCCGTCGACGGGTCGGCGATGCTCACCTCGACCCCGGGGAAGGGCGTGCCGCAACTGCCCCAGGACGCCGAAGGCATGTCCGTGTCCAATGGGTCGCCACAGTACGGGCCGAAGGTCTCGGTCATCCCGAAAAGGTTCGCGCGGGCCCCAGGGGCGGCGCGGAGGCCGGGCGGCAGGAGCGCGGGGAGGCTCGCGGGGCGCAAGGACGACAGATCGGCCTGCGCGGTCGCGGGGTGGGCGGCGAGGCGGGCGGCCTGGTCGGGCCAGCCGCGGAAGAGCGTGGCCCGTTCGCGGGCGAGCAGGGCGAGGGTGTCCTCGGGGGCGGGGGTCGCCTCGGTGAGGAGCGTCGCGCCCGCGGCCAGGGCGGTCAGGAGGCCCCCCGCGAATCCGCCCGTCCAGAAGAACGGCATCGGGATGTACAGCCGGTCGTCCCGCCCTATCCGGCGGACGGGCAGGCTCGCCGCGACGGCCCGGAACGCGTTGCCGTGGGTGTGGATGACGCCCTTGGGGGTGCCGCGCGAGCCCGAGGTGAAGAGGATCGCCAGGTCGTCGGCGGGCCGGACGCGGGCCTCCAGGGCGTCGGCCAGGGGGAAGCGTGCGGCGTCGGCGAGGACCTCGTCGAGGAGCCAGGCGGAGCGCAGCGCGGGCAGGCGAGGGGCCCTGCCGCCCTTCGGCAGCAGTTCCGCGAACTCGTCGGGGTAGGAGCGGCCACGGAAGGAGCCGACGAGCACGAGCCGTTCGACCGCCGCGACCCGGAGCTGCTGTTCGAGCTCGGGGGCGCGCAGCAGCGTGCTCAGCGGGACGAGCACCGCGCCCAGGCGCAGGACGGCGAAGGCGCACACCGCCCAGTCGATGCCGTTGCCCGCGAGGAGGCCGACTCGGGTCCGTCGGCCCACCCCGCGCGCGGCGAGAGCGGAGGCGGCGGCCCGGCTCGCCGCGTCGAGTCCGGCCCAGGTGATCCGGGCGTCGGCGGTGACAAGGGCGTCCCGGTCGGGGCCGAGCGCGACCGCCCCGGCGAGGGCCGCGGGCAGCGTCACGGGCGGGTCAGTCGTCATCGAAGAGCCTCCGCAGCGCGGACAGGTCGGCCTTGCCGCTGGAGCGGAGCGGCACGGCCGAGGCGGGCACCGCGCGGACCGCGCGGGGGATCTTGTAGGCCGAGAGGATCGGGGCGAGTGCGGCGCGCAGCGGCGGGGCCGCGCCCGGCGTCACGAGGACCGCCGCGACGATCTGACCTCGCTCGGGGTCGGGCAGCCCGAGGACATAGGAGGGCAGACCGGTCGCGGTCAGGATCGCGTCCTGGACCTCGGCCGGGGAGACGTTCGCGCCGGACGTCTTGATGACGTCGTCGTCGCGGCCGAGAAAGTACCAGTGGCCGTCGGCGTCGACGCGCACGAGGTCGCCCGTGCGCAGCCATCCGTCGGCGTCGAACGTCGTGTGCCGCTCGCGCCCGTGGTAGCCCCGCATCAGCGCGGGGCCGCGCAGCCACAGCTCACCGGGCTCGCCCGGCGCGGCGTCGCCGCCGTCACGCGCGACGCACCGTGCCGCCAGACCCGGGACGGGCCCGCCGAACGAGCCGCGCTTCTCCTCGGGCAGCTCGTCCTCGTGGTCGGCGGCCAGGACGACGCTGCCGCCCTCGGTCATGCCGAGCAGGCCGGGCCGCAGCCCGGGATCGGCGGGCCGGACCGCCTCGGGCATGATCGGGTACAGGTTGCCGCGCCGGATCGAGGACAGGTCACGTCCGGGGAAGCCCGGGTCGGCGGCCAGGGGCGCGATCGACGACGCGTACCCGTTCACCATCGTGGGGCGTTCGCGCTCGATGACGTCCAGGACGCGCGGGGGGTCGGCCGCACGGGAGCAGACGAGGGTCGCGCCCGCGAGGAGCGTGCCGAGCAGGGTGTAGGCGAAGCCGCCGATCCAGAAGAACGGCGAGTTGGAGAACAGGATCTCGCCGGGACCGTAGGACCGCATCCGGTTGAGGGTCCGCAGGTGGTCGAGCAGCGCGCCGTGCGTGTGCACGACGCCCTTCGGCGCGCTCGTGGATCCCGACGTGTGCACGATGACGAGGTCGTCGGAGGGGGCCACGTCGGCCTCCGCGGCTTCGAGCAGCGCGTCGTCAGCCCCGTCGCGGAGGGGTCCGGCGAGCGTCCAGCCGGGATCGAGCCCTTGCGGGAGGCCGAACGCGTGCTCACCGGCGAAGAACACCCGGCGAAGGGTCGGCGCGGAGGGTGCGAGCAGCGGCGGCGGCGAGTACGGGTCCAGTCCGACGGCCTCGCCTATGCGATCGACGAACGAGACGGCCCTGTACCCCGCGAAGGCGAGCAGGTATTCGGCGTCGGAGCGGTCGAGCAGGTCGCGGAGCTCCCCTGCCATCGACATGGTGCTGAGCGGGACGAGCACCGCGCCGAGCCGGGCCGCGGCGAGCGCGGCGACGGCGAAGCCCTTCCCGTTGGGCATGAGCATCGCGAGATGGGAGCCGCGGCCCGCGCCCGCCGCGAGCAGGGCCTTCGCGAGCCGGGTGGAGTGCGCCAGGGCGTCGGCGTAGGTGAGGCGTTCGTCGTCGCAGACAAGGAAGGCCGCCTCTCCGCGCGCGACGGCCTGGCGGTGCAGGACCGCGCCGAGGGTGCGGGGATCGTCCATCGGGTCACCTCCGGGGGGAAACGGCGGGCAGGGCCGTCCGGTCGCTCGCGACCGCGGTCACGGTCGCCTCGCAGAGCGTCCGGTCGCCGGCGGCGAGCGTGAGCACCGAGGTGACCGTGCCTTCTGCGACGGTCCTGGCGATGGCGAAATCGAGGTCGGCGAGCAGGGGGACGGGCCGCCGGTACCGCAGCTCCATGCCCCGGGTCTTGCCGGTGAGGCCGACCGCGCAGTTGTGGTGCTGGACCACGGAGTCCGCGAAGACCCCGAGGAACCCACCGTGGACGAGACCGGGCGGGCCCTCGTAGCAGACGGGAAAGTTCACCGTCCCCGTCGCGCTCCCCGGCCCGTGCACCTCGATCCGATAGACCGGGAACATCGGGTTGAACCCGCCCACGTCCTGCCCGTGATCCAGGTAGACGCGCCCGTCGCCCTCGACGAGTGCCCCGACCCGTGGCCCGGCCCCCTCCGGCACTCCCCCGGCAAGCCGCTCCCGCGCCCCGCGCAGCAGTTCCGTGACGTCGTCCAGCCCCGGATCCGCCCGCTCCATGCCGAGCACGACCGAACACAGCGCCCGTACCTCCCGCGCGAACCGTTCCTGCTCCGGCAGCGCCCGCTCCCCGAACGTCCACGGCGCCTCCCCCATCACGCCCCCTCCGGAAGTCCGAGAGCGCTAGGCGCGATCGCGCCCCGCCGGACCTGCGACGCGCCCGCGCCGGTCGTCATGTGCATCTAGGGCCCTTTCGGGAGGCCGAGGACGCGCTCGGCGATGACGTTGCGCTGGATCTGGGAGGTGCCCGCGGCGATGGTCGTGTGCAGGGACCACAGGTGGTCGTGGACGAGGCGGGCGGTGTCGTGTCCGGCGACGGGGGCGCCGCCGAGGGCGGGCCGGCCGGCGATCCGGACGTGCAGGTCGGCGATCGCCTGGGCGAGTTCGCTGTACCGGAGCTTCACGAGTGAGCCGTAGGCCGAGGGGACGCCTGTGCGCGCGGTCTCGGCGATCGCGAGCTGGGTCATCCGCCACAGGGCGGTGACCTCGGCGGCCATCACGCCGACGTCGCGGCGCAGTCCCGGGTCGTCCCACGCGACCCCGGCGCGGGTCCTGCGGACCGCGGCGAACGCGGCGAGGGCCCGGAGCGTCCGGCGCAGCTCGACGATGTGGGACGCGAAGGCGGTCCCGCGCTCGAACCGCAGCGTGACGTTGGTGACCCGCCATCCGTCGTTCTCGGCCCCCACGAGGTTCGCGACGGGCACCCTCACCTCGTCGAGGAAGATCTCGCAGAAGTGGTCGTCGTCGTCGATCGTGCGCAGCGGCCGGACCTCGACGCCGGGCGCGCGCATGTCGAGGATGAGCCAGCTGATGCCCGCGTGCTTGGGCTCGCGCGGACCCGTCCGGACGAGGAGTTCGCACAGGTCGGCGACCTGGGCGCGGGTGCTCCAGATCTTCTGCCCGGTGACGATGTAGTGGTCGCCGTCTCGGACCGCGCGGGTGCGCAGGGACGCGAGGTCGGAGCCCGCCCCGGGTTCGGAGAACCCCTGGCACCACACGTCGTCGCCGCGCAGGATGCGCGGCAGGTGGGCGCGCCGCTGCGCGTCGGTGCCTTCGGCGATGAGCGTCGGCCCGGCGTGCCGCGTCCCGACGAACATCGTGCCGGGCGGCGGCGCCCCCGCGAGCGCCTGCTCCTCGAGGAAGACGAGTTCCTCCCCCGGCGGCGCCCCTCGCCCGCCGAACTCCCGCGGCCACCCCATCCCCGCGTATCCGGCGTCGTACAGCCGCCGCTGCCACGCGACGTCGTAAGCCCGCCGCGCGGCCCAGTCGTGCTCCCCTGGCGGCGGCCCCTGCGCGGCGACGGCATCCGCCAGCCACTCCCGTACCTCTCCCCGAAAGCCCTCTTCCTCCTTCGTAGTCAGAAAGGTCATGCCCTACCCCTTTCATCCGTGGTTCCGGCATACCCTGCGCGCGTCATCTCCGCGCCCCCGCACCGCCCAGGTGCTCCGGCGCGTCCCATCCGTGCCGCTTCCCGTTCTCCCCGCCGTCCAGGTCGCATGGCGGGTCCCGTGTCCGTCATTTCCGCTCCTCCGGGCCGGTCAGGAGTGCCCGGGTGGCCGGGAGGTCGACCTTGCGGGACGCGGTGCGGGGCAGCGCCGTGACGAACTCGACGCGGGCGGGCAGTTCGTAGCGGGCCAGGTGGTCCGCCGCGTGGGCGAGCAGCGCGACGGGGTCGGGCGGGTGGCCCGGACGGGTCTCGACGACCGCGACGGGGACCTCGCCGAGCCGCGGATCGGGCACGCCGAGGACCGCGGCGGCGCGAACGGACGGGTGCCGTTCCAGCACGGCGCGGACCTGGTCGGGGTGCACCTTGAAACCGCCCCGGATGATCGCCTGGTCGGCCCGGCCGACGATCCACAGGAACCCGTCCTCGTCGAGCCTGGCGAGATCGGTGGTGCGGACCCAGGCGGCGCCGGGGCCGAACTGGGCGGGCCGGACCTCCAGGAGGCCGGTCTCGCCGGGCGGGAGCACCGTGCCGTCGCCGGCGACGACCCGCAGTCCGCAGCCGGCGTGCGCCCGGCCGACGCTGCCGCGCTTGCGCGCCCCGAACTCCCGATGGTCGGCGAGGTTCCATCCGGCGACGCCGCCGCCGAACTCCGTCGCCGCGTAGGAGGTGAGCACGGGCACGCCGAACCGCGCGGTGAACGCCTCGGCGTCCGCCGGATCGAGCGGCGCCGTGCCCGACATGACCGACTTGAGGGACGCGAGATCCGCGCGGGTGAGGTCGGAGTCCAGCACCATGCGCAGCGCCGCGGGGACGAGGCTCGCCGTTCTGGGCCGGTGCCTGCGCACCGCGGCCGCCCAGCTCGTCACCTCGAACCCGGGCAGCAGCACGAACGAGCGCCCGTCGAGCACGCACTGCACCACCCGGAACAGCCCGCCGAGATGCACCAGCGGCGCGTTGACCACGGCCACCCCCCGCCGCAGCCCCGCCGCCTCGGCCCGGCCCGCCTCGTAGTGCTTCGCCCCCGCCATCGTCCGCAGCAGCAGCTCGGCCCCCAGATCGACCCGCTTGGGCGGCCCCGTCGTGCCACTCGTCAGCATCCGCACCGCGACCCCCGGCCGTGCCTCCCCTACCGGCCCCTCGCCCCTGGTCACCGAAACCCCGCCCACCGTCGTCCAGGGGGAGGGGGAAACCCCGTTTCCCTCAGCCGCCGCGGCGTCCTCCCCGAGGGGAACGCCGCCGGCGGACCCGTCTCCCCCGGCCCGCCCCGAGGCCGGGACGGCACCAGCGGCACCGAGCGCGCCGGAGTCCAGGGTGACGCGGACGGCGCAGTCGACGGCCGGGGCGAACCGGGCGAGGTCGGCGGCGGTGCCGACGATGCCGGTGAGATCCTGCGCGGCCAGGTCGGCGCGGGTGCGCTCGTCGCCGAGCCCGGGGTTGACGGTGACCGCGCAGCCCTCGGCGAGGAGCACGCCGAGCAGGGCGCCCACGTGCTCGGGCGTGTTCCGCAGGATGACGCCGATGGGCGCGCCGGGCTCCGGCACCGCGGCGGCGACGCCCTCGGCGACCGCCGCGACCTCGCCCCAGCTCCACCAGCGTTCCGCGAACTCGATCGCGGGCGCCGCCGGGTCGAGCGCGATGACCTCCCGCAGCCGCGCCGCGAGCCCGCCGTTGCGAACCACCGCCATCACCACTCCTCCCCCACCCCATGCGGGAAACGCGCCGCCGCGGCGCACCGGAACAAGGAACCCCGAAAGGAAACGACGTTCCGCTCTCGGGGCGACACCGCCGAGCCGCCGGAACCAGAAGGAAACGCCGCCACCGATCCGGGTGGACGCGGGGGAACCGCGGGAGAGGCCGTCACCGGATCGTCACCGTGGTGGGGGCGGGCCGGTCCCGGTCGACCTCGCGCATGCCCAGCGGGTTGCCGAGACGGGTGTAGATGAGGTTCTGCTCCATGGCGGCGCGGTAGGGCTTGTCCAGGGATTCCCAGATGGCGCGGACGGTGCCCTGGGTGGCGGCCGACGGCTTGGCGGCGATCGAGCGGGCCAGTTCGTCGGCGCGGGACCAGAGGCGGGCGGCGGGCACGACCTCGGTGACGAGGCCGATGCGCAGGGCCGTAGCGGCGCAGACGCGTTCGTCGTTGCCGCGCAGCGCCATCCGCAGGGTCTCGCCGAGGCCGACACGGCGCATGAGGCCGATCGGCTCGATCGCCGAGACCATGCCGA
This sequence comes from Actinocorallia herbida, assembly GCF_003751225.1. Classification (NCBI taxonomy): domain Bacteria; kingdom Bacillati; phylum Actinomycetota; class Actinomycetes; order Streptosporangiales; family Thermomonosporaceae; genus Actinocorallia; species Actinocorallia herbida. The sequence continues at coordinate 2,849,327 of NZ_RJKE01000001.1, read as the reverse complement.
AGGTGACGTGGGAGTCGAAGAACGTCGCGTCCTCCGAGCAGAGCACGAGGTCGGCCTCGTTGACGAAGTAGAACGCGCCGGCCGTGCAGATCCCCTGCACGGCGCAGACCACGGGTTTCCAGAGTTTCTGCCACTTCGGGCTGAGCAGTTCCCCGGGGTCCTCGTGGTTCCAGACGTCGTCCGGCTGGCCGTACGGCTCCCGGACGTCGAGGCCCGCGCTGAAGGCCCGGTCGCCCGCCGCGCGCAGCACGACCGCGTTGATCGACGCGTCATCCTTGATCCGGCGCCACGCGTCGGCGACCTCGTGGCACATCACCCGGTTGAAGGCATTGAGGCGCTCGGGCCGGTTGAGGGTCAGGGTCGCGACGCGGCTCTCCGCGTCGAGATCCAGAAGAATCGTGGCGTACTCGGCATCGCGGGCGGTCACCGGCACTGCCACTTCGGCTCCCTCTTCTCCACGAACGCGGCGGGGCCCTCCTGCGCGTCCTCGGTCCGGGTGACGCGCTCGCGGTAGGCCTCGGCGAGCAGTTCCGCCTCGTACAAGGGAAGGCCGAGCCCCTTGCGGACGGCCATGCGGGTGCCGCGCACGGCGAGCGGCGCGTTCCGGTTGACGGTCGCGGCGATCTCCTGCGCCCGCTCCAGCAGCCGGTCGGCCGGGACGAGTTCGCTGACCAGCCCGAGATCGTAAGCGCGCTGGGCGCCGAGCCGCTCATGCCGTCCCATCAGCGCCATCCGCAGCGCGACGGCGGGCGGGAGAACGCGCGCGAGCCGCACCGATTCACGCGCCGACACCAGCCCGATGGACACGTGGGGATCCAGGAACTCGGCGGTCTCGGCCGCGATGACGATGTCGGCGGTCGTGACGAGGTCGAGCCCGGCCCCGCAGCACAGCCCGTTGATCGCGGCTATGACGGGTTTCGTCATGGTTCGGAACGGCGGGGTGGCCTCCTGCGGGGCGTCCCACTGCTCGTGGGTCGACAGGTACGGCTCCTCGTAGACGACCTTGCCGCTCCCGGGGATCTCGCTCACATCCGCCCCTGAGGTGAACGCCCGTCCGGTTCCGGTGACGACGACCGTCCAGACCGCCGGGTCGGCTTCGGCGGCGGCGTAGGCGTCCTTCAGCTCGCGGGCCATGAGCGGGCTGATCGCGTTGAGCACCTCCGGACGGTTGAGGGTGAGGGTCGCGACACGGTCCGCGACGGCGTAGGTGATCGTCTCGTAAGGGCTCATGGTCTCCTCGTCAGCGGGTGGCGCGGGCGGGTCATCTGCCGGTGAAGTCGGGCGGGCGGCGCTCCCGGAACGCCGCGAGGGCCTCCCGGAAGTCGGCGGTCCTGGAGGCGAGTTCGAGGCCGAACGACTCGTCCACCATCGCGCGGGCGAGCGGGGCTTCGGCCGATCTGAGGATCAGTTGCTTGGTCAGGCCCAGCGTGACCGTCGGGCCGTCGGCGAGGGTCCGCACGAGATCGCGCGCGTAGGCGTCGAGTTCCGGTTCCGGCACGGCCTCGTGGACCAGGCCCCACGCGGCGGCCTTCGCGCCGCTCACCTTCTCGCCGAGCAGCAGCATCCGGCGGGCCCGCGCGACGCCCACGAGACGGGGCAGCAGCCAGGACGCCCCCGTGTCCGGCGTGAAGCCGCGCCGCACGAACGGCTCCCAGAACACCGCGTCCTCGGCGGCGACGGCGAAGTCCGCGGCGAGCGCGAGCTGGCAGCCCAGCCCCGCCGCGAAGCCCCGCACCGTGGCGACGACCGGGACCTGGACGCCCAGCACCAGCTCGATCAACCGATGGCTCTGCAACGGCAGCCGACGGACGAGGCTCGCCGGCCGGGGCCGCCTCCCGTCCGCGTTCGACGCCACCCAGTCCGACCCGGCACAGAAGTCGGGCCCCTCGGCGGTGAGGTGGATCGCCCGCAGGTCGTCGTCCAACGCGGCGGCCTCGAAGACCGCGATCAGCGCCGCGGTCGCCGCCTGATCGAGCGCGTTCCGCTTCTCCGGCCGGGCCAGCGTCACCGTCAGCACGCCGTCGGCCGCCTCGTGCCGCACCGCCCCGCTCACGCGGCCTCCCCGCCGACCGGGCCGAGCCCGTTCCTGCCCGGCGCCCCATCGGACACCGCACGCCGCGTCTCGCCGCGCGCCCGGCTCCGAGCCTCGGCCGGCGCGAACCGATCGAGCGCGTCCGGCTTTTCGGGGCGGGGTCCTGCCGTGCCGTTCATGCGACCTCCGTCGTGGGCTCGGCGAGGAGGTCGTCGGCCAGGTCGAGGGCGTGCTGTTCAGGGTGGCCGAAGGTGGAGGTGAGGGTCCAGGCCCGTTTGAGCAGGAGGTGCGGTTCGGTCTCCCAGGTGAAGCCCATGCCGCCGAGGACCTGGACGGCGGTGCGGGAGTTGGCCTCCGCGGCGCGGGCGGCGAGGAGGTGGGCGGCCGGGAGGTCGGGGGACGTCCCGGTCTCGGCGGCGGCGTAGAGCGCGGCGCGGGCGAGCGCGGTCCTGACGTGCGCGTCGGCGAGCAGGTGCTTGACCGCCTGGAAGGAGCCGATGGGACGGCCGAACTGCTCGCGCTGCCGCGCGTACTCGACGGCCACCGTCACGGCCCGGTCGGCGAGCCCGAGCAGGAAGGCCGCGGACAGCAGGGTGCCGACGTCGCGGAGCTCTCCGGCGAGCTCCGCGCCCCCGAGTCGTTCGTCCGGCGGTCGAGGGGGCCGGACCGCAGGGCCGTCGCCGTCGCGCGGGTGGACCTGGACGAGGTCCTCGGCCGCGCGGGGATCGCGCGGGGGCCCGGTGTGGAGGCGCGACATGGGCGTGGCCGGGTCCAGGGGGCGCGGGAGTTCTTCGTGGCGGAGGGCGGTGCGGGGCACGAGGGTGACGCCCTCGGCGTCGAGGACGAGGAGCAGGTCGGCGGCGGGGAGGTGTTCGACGAGAACGGGGTCGCCCTCGGGGACGGCGGTCAGGTCCACGCCGGTGACGATCGTCGTGCCGTCGGCGAGGTCGGGGCGGGCGAGGGCGGCGAGCTGGGTCCAGACCAGCGGGCCCGGGGCCAGGGCGCCGCCCAGGTCCTCGAAGGCGCGGACGGACGCGGTGAGGCCGAGGCCCAGGCCGTCGCGAGAGGCGGGGACGGGGAGGGCGAACAGGCCGAGTCCGGCGAGGTCCCGCCACAGGGGGCGCGAATCGGCCGACGCTCGGTCATACCGCGCGAGGAGGTCGCGCAGCGCGGTCCGGATCTCGGCGTGGTGCTCGTCCTGCGGCAGCGCCATCCTTGAACGCCTTTCTTAGGTAAGATTAGCAATATAGACATCCCTCAGCTCTGGAGTAAACGGGTGGATCTCGGACTCGGCGGCGCTGCGGCGGTCGTCACCGGTGGGACCAAGGGCATGGGCCGCGCCGTCGCGGAGGTCCTCGCCGCCGAAGGCGCGCGGGTCGCGGTCATGGCGCGCGGCCGCGCGGCACTGGACGAGACGGTCGACGCACTGCGCGGCAAGGGGGCGCCGGAAGCGGTCGGCCTCGTCGCGGACTTCGCCGATCCCGAGTCCGTCACCGCGGCGTTCGCCGACATAGGCCGCAGATGGGGCGCGCTCAACGTGCTCGTGCACACGATCGGCCCCGGCTCCGGCACCTTCGACGCCCTCGACGACGCGGGCTGGGCCGACGCGTTCGACCGAGGCACGATGTCCGCGGTCCGGGCCGTACGGGAGGCGCTGCCGCTGCTGCGCGCCGCGGAATGGGGAAGGATCTGCACGTTCGGCGCGATGTCGGTCCGCCGGCCGAACGCCAGGACCGTCGCCTATTCCGCCTCTAAGGCCGCGCTCGCGAGCGTCACGAAGAATCTGGCGAAAAGCCTCGGGCCCGAAGGCATCCTCGTCAACTGCGTCTGCCCGGGCACGATCGTCACGGCGAGCTTCACCGAGACCCTCCGGCCGATCCTGGCCGCGGACGGCCTCGACGCCGCCGACCCCGCGCACGTCATGACCTGGATCGGCCGCGCCTTCCACGAGTCCGCCGCCCTCGGCCGCGCCGGCCTCCCGGAGGAGGTCGCCTCCCTCACCGCCTACCTCGTCTCCCGCCGCAACGGCTACACCACCGGCGCCCTCGTCAACGTCGACGGCGGCTCCGACTTCTGACCGTCCGGGCCCGACGCCCGACGCCGCCGGGAGACCCGCGCCCTCTTCGCCCACGGCCGCGGAACGGACGCCGGTCTCTGGACGCGAGGGCGTCCGAGGGTGACCATGGCGGGATGACTCCCGAGTTCCATCTGTATCTCCCGCAACTGCGGCTGCCGGTCGAGGACGTCGTCGCGCGGGCGCGGGCCGCCGAGGACGCGGGATTCACCGGCATCGCGTTCATGGACCACCTCGTGCCGCCCCTCGCGGACGGGCACGACATGTGGGAGGCGATGACGCTGGCGGCGTGGGTGCTGGCGCGCACGACGACCCTCACAGCGGGGCATCTCGTCCTCTGCGATGCCTTCCGGCACCCGGCCGTGCTCGCGCGGGAGACCGTGACGCTCGACCACGCGTCCGGCGGAAGGTTCGAACTCGGCCTCGGGTGGGGTTCGGTGCCCGCCGAACTCGAGACGTTCGGCATCGGGTCGACCTCCGCGCGGCAGCGGCTGACCCGGCTCGCCGAATCCCTGACGATCCTGCGCGCCCTCTGGGCGGGCGAGACCGTCGACCACTACGGCGAGCACTTCACCCTGGTCGGGGCCCGGCAGCGGCCACTGCCCACCCGTTCGATCCCGTTGACGATCGGCGGCACCGGCCCCCGCACCCTCGACCTGGTCCGCGCGCACGCCGACTGGTGGAACATCCCCGTCCAGCACCTCGACCGGCTGCCCGCGCTCCGCGATCTCCGCGGCCCGGCCCGGATCTCGGTCCAGACCATGACCGCCCTGGTCCCCGCCGAGCGCGACCGCGCCGAGATCGCCGCGACCGCCCGCCGCCGCTTCGGCGGCACCCCCATGGGCGACGGCCTGCTCCTCGGCACCGCCCCCGAACTCGCCGACCGCTTCCTCGCCCTGCACGCCGAGGGCGTCGACCGCTTCTACCTCTGGTTCACCGACTTCGCCCCGCCCGCCACCCTCGCCCGCTGCGCCGAACTCATCGACACCGTGACCTCCGCCACTCGCTGACGCCCCCGCCCTCCGTCGCACAGACCCCGGATTCGTGTCATGGGCCGGAGCGCGGTAGACAAAAGGTGCACATCAGCCCGAGAGGGCTCAACAGCACCAGTAGATCATCGGAACGGACCAGGTGGGCGAGATCATGGCGGCGGAACTCACGGGACATCCCGTCGTGGAGGCCCTCGCGGCGCGGAAGCGCACCGGGAGCAAACCCGGACAGCGGAGCGACAAGATGCGGATCGCCCTGGCCGTCGAGGGGGGCGGCATGCGCGGGACGATCTCTGCGGGCATGGCCCTCGCCCTCGCCGAGGCCGGGCTGACCGACGCGTTCGACGCGGTCTACGGTGCCTCCGCCGGGGCGATCACCGGCGCGTGGCTGCTCAGCGGCACCCCCGAGCAGCTGAGGGGCTGGGCCGAACCCGAGTACGCCAACGCCATGATCCGGTTCGCGAACCCGTGGCGGGGCAGGCCGATCGTCGACGTCCACGATCTCGTCGAACGCCTGTACGTCGAGGTCGCGAACATGGACTTCACCGCGATCCTCTCCCACCCCGTCACCTACCACCCCCTCGCGACGGACGTCCGCACCGGCCTGGCGACGGACCTCCACCCCTTCCTGCACTGCCCCGCGGACCTCCGCCTCGCCCTCCGGGCCAGCGCCGCCCTCCCCCTCCTGGCGGGACCTCCCGTCGCCCTCGGCGGCCGCCTCTTCTACGACGCGGGCCTCGCCGAATCCATCCCGTACCGGACCGCCCTGGCCCAGGACGCCACCCACGTCCTCGTCCTCCGCTCCCGCCCGGCGGGCCCCGCCCCCCGCCCTCGCGCCAACCCCTCCTTGGGCGACCGCTTCATCGCCGCCACGGCCCTCCGCCATTCCCCCGAACTCCGCACCGCCTACTACGCCCGTCCCACCCGCCTCGCCGAAGACGACCGCGTCCTCGCCGAACACGACGTGGCCACCCTCACCTCCCCCCACCCCGCGGTCCTCTCCGTCCGCCCCGCCCCCGACGCCCCCACCGTGGGCCGCCTCACCCGCGACGGCCGCCTCCTCAACGCCGCCATGGACGCCGGCCACACCGCCACCCGGCCCCTCCTCGCCCTCCTCACCTGACGGCCCACCCGCGCGAACCTGGAACCCGCCCCTGAACCCGCGGTTCAGCGCCTGTGATCCCCGCGCGGGTTTCCCGTGGGCGGGTCAGTCGGTGCTGCGGAAGACGATCTTGCCCTTGGTGTTGGCGGCGAGGTAGTTGCCGCCGTAGTCGTCGGCGAGATAGACGCGGATGGTGGGCTTGTCGTCGTTGAAGGTCCAGGCGCCGTCGATGATGAGGTAGCGCGCTGTGGGATCGGGGATCTTGAGGTCCTTCTCGGCGGTCTTCAGAAGGCGGGGAAGCTCGTCCCACGCGAAGACGTCGAAGTCCACGATGCCGTCGGGCCCGCCGCCGGCGCCCGTCTTGGTCACCGTGCCGTTCCGGTACATGTAGGTGTCGGTGGCGTCGCGGCCGTTGACGGGGACCCCCACGATCGCGTAGGTGGGGTACACGGTCATGGTGGCGAACTTCTTCTCGCCGGTGTACCTCTTGAACGCCGCGATCACCTTGCGCATCCCGGCCGGGGTCAGGAACGATCCCGTCTGCGCCCCCTCGCCGGTCGAGCCCTCCGACTCCGACGCGTCGTCGGAGCCCGGGAGACTGATCTCGGGGAGGTTCACGGTGGGGCCGTCCGTGGTCCCGTTGAGGACCGGCAGCAGCGAGTTGGCCGCGACCGCGAGACCGCCCAGGCCGACGCAGAGGGCCACCGCGGTCGAGACGAGGTTCGTGAGGCTGCGCCGGGGACGCCGCGCGCGCCGCGGCTCGGGCGAAGACAGGACGGTCGGGGCGGGCTGGCCGCCCGGCCCGTAGGGGCTCCCCTGGGGGTGGCCGCCGGGCATGGTCTGCGGATGCGCCGAGTACGGGTACTGCGCGGCGCCCGGAGGCGGCGCGTGGAGGTTGCCGGCGAAAGTGCCCGCGCCCGGGTAGGGCTGCGGCGTCACCGGCGGCATGCCCCCGGGCGGCGGGCTCTGGAAGTGGCCGGGCGTTCCCGGGTCGCCTCCGGTGTACTGCGCGGGCGGGGGCGTCAGGGGCCCTGCGGCCGAGTCCGCGGCGCGCGCGAGAAGCCCGTCGAGCTGTTCCGCGTTGGGGCGGAACGCCGGGTCCGCGACGAGCAGGGCGCCGATGACGTCGGTGAGCGCGCCGGCCCGCTGCGGCCGGGGGATCTGCGCGGTCATGACCGCCGCGAGCGTCGCCGCAAGGGTCGCCCGCCGTACCGGGTTCTGCCCTTCGACCGCGACGTACAGCAGCATCCCGAGCGACCACAGGTCCGACGACGGGTCTCCCTCGTGCCCGTGGAGGCGTTCCGGCGCGATGTACTCGGGCGAGCCGACGAGCCCGCCCGTCGCCGTCACCCGGGACGCCTCGTCGAGGACGGCGATGCCGAAGTCCGTCAGGACGGGGCTGCCGTCCTCGCGCATCAGTACGTTCGCGGGTTTGATGTCGCGGTGGCAGATCCCGGCGGCGTGCGAGGCGCGCAGCGCGGCGAGGATGCCGCGGCCCGTCCTCGCCGCCTCGGCGGGCTCCATCGTGCCGCGCGAGAGCCTGTCCTGGAGGGATTCGCCCCGGACGAGCTCCATGACGAGCCAGGGGAACGGCATGCCCGGCGCGTCCACGATGTGGTGGATCGTCACGACGTTCGGGTGGTCGATCCGGGCGAGCGCCCGCGCCTCGCGCAGCACCCGCTCCCGGTACATGGCCGCGAGCGCGGGCTCGTCGGGCACTTCCTCGCCGCCCCCGGGACGCACCTCCTTGAGCGCGACCTCACGCTGCAGGGTCAGGTCCAGCGCGCGCCAGACCGTCCCCATTCCGCCGCTGCCCAGCCGTCCCACAAGCTCGAAACGCCCGTCGACCACGTTCTGCCCAGATGTCACGCGCACAGCCTAGGGCCCAGGCGATCGCGCACCCCTCCCATCGCCTACATATCCCCAGACATGGGACGTCAGTGCTGTACCGCGGACAGATCCAGACGCGCCGGGGTGAGCCGCCAGATCGCGAGGGCCGCCGCGAACATGACGAGCCCGCCATAAAGGCACGCCGTCCCGACGGACTCGGTGAACGCCGTCTGCGCCTGGACGGCCAAGGCCGGTGCGTCAAGCGCGCGGGCCGCCTCGAGCGCGCCGCTCAGCGACTCGCGGGCTTCCGGCCCCGCGTCGGCGGGCAGCCCGGCGCGGTACAGCGCCGCGGCGATGCTGCCGAGCACGGCGACGCCCAACGCCCCGCCGACCTCGTACGACGTCTCCTCGATGGCCGCCGCGCTGCCCGCCTTCGCCACCGGCGCCCCGGCCATGATGACCGCGGAGGCGACCGCGAGCGAGGCCATGCCGACGCCGACGAGCGCGGCGCCGGTCGCCACCCACGGGTACGTCAGGGGGACGAAGCCCAAGAGCGCGAGCCCGGCCGCGCTGATCGCCAGTCCGCCCGCGAGGACGGTCCGCGCGCCGATCCGCGCCGCGATGCCGGGCGCGAGCGGCGAGAAGATCGCGGCGGTCGCGGCCAGCGGCAGCATCGCGAGCCCGGTCTGGAGCGGTGTGTACCCCTCGACGAGCTGCATCCACTGGACGAGCAGCAGCATCGCCCCCGCGAGCCCGACCGACGAGGTCAGCGCGGCGAGCGTCCCGGAGGTGAACGCCCCTCCACGGAACAACCGCACTTCGAGCAACGGATCAGGACGACCCAAGCACCTCCGGACGAACCAGACGAGGCACACCGCGGCGACCGCCCCGGAGACGACCGTCTCCGTGGTCGGTCCTTCGGTGAACAGGTGCTTGATCGCGTAGACGAGCCCGACCATTCCGGCGATGGACAGGACCGTGCCCAGTGCGTCCCACCGCCCCGGCGACGGGTCGCGCGACTCGGGCAGCAGCACGAGCCCGGCCACCACCGCGACGACCATGACGGGCACGTTCACCAGGAACGCCGCGTGCCAGCTGAACGCCTCGAGCAGCAGCCCGCCGACGATCGGCCCGAGCGCGCCCCCGAGCGCCGCCATGGTCGCCCAGACGCCGAGGGCCTTCGCCCGCTCGCCCGGGTCGCTGAACAGGGTCCGGATCATCGACAGCGTCGACGGCATGATCATCGCGCCGCCGACGCCGAGCAGCGCCCGCACCGCGATCACCTCGGCGGGGCTGTCGGCGAACAGCACCGCCGCGGAGGCGAGGCCGAACACCGCGAATCCCGCGAGCAGCAGGCGCTTGCGGCCCCAGCGGTCGCCGAGCGAGCTGACGGTGACGAGCAGCCCGGCGACGACGAGCGAGTAGACGTCGACCATCCAGAGCAGTTCGAGCGCGCCGGGCCGCAGGTCGGCGGCGATCTCGGGCAGCGCCACGTTGAGGATGGTCATGTCCATGACGACCAGCAGCAGGCTGATCGACAGGACGCCCAGCGCCGCCCACCGGCGCGGGTGCGGCGCGGTGCCCTCGTAGGTCGCGGTCCCCTCCTGGGTCATGACGTCTCCTTCACCGACGTGCCTTCAAGGAAGGTCTCCAGCAGCAGCCGGGGCAGGTCGCGCCGCGCGACGTCGCCCGCGTGCAGGCTCTCCCGGACCGCGACGAGCAGCCCGTACAGCGTGTTCTCGATCCACCGGGCGGGCAGGTCGGCCCGCAGGATCCCCGCGCGCTGGCACGCCTCGATCAGCGCGACCTCCCGGTCGACCAGCGCCTCGGTACTGCGCAGGAGCTCGGGCTCGACGCCGACGAGGTGCTCGGTCAGCGCGAACCCGTGCGCCTCGACCGCGTCGATGCTCGCCACGACGAGCGCCTCCAGCGTCTCCGCGAGGCGCTCACCGCCGCGCAGGGCCGCGTCGAGCCCGCAGTCCTCGTGCACCCGCCGCCACGCCGCGTGGCACCGCCACCCCAGCTCGACGATCAGCTCCTCCCGCGTGGAGAAATGCCGGTGCAGCGTCCCCCGGCTCACCCCGGCGGCCTGCGCGATCTCCGCCATCGACGCCGCCGGAGCACGATTCAGATGATCGACCGCCGCCGCCACGATCTCCTCCCGCCCCACAACCATTCAACACCCCTGTTCAAACTGCGACACGATTGTCTCACCAGAGACCATCCTAGCTCCCCCCGTCAACCCCGAACCGCCCAAAGCACCACGACCACCCTCAGCGAACGACCCCGAACACCCGCCGGGAACACGATGGGCGCAGGACGCGAGGGCACGGAGCGCGGGGCAGGAGATGCGCGGCGCGGGGCGGTGGAAGGAGCGAACCCGGGGGAGTTCGGGGGCGTCTGAGGGGTGTGGGGAGACGACGGGTGTGGTCGCTCGGGTGTGTGGTGGTGACGCTCGGGGTGGGTTTGACGGTCAATGCGGTAAGTGACAGTGATATTGCGGGGTATGTGGGGGATGCGCTTTATGCGACCCTGCTTTGTTTTCTGGTGGCGCTGGGGTTTCCGCGGTGGGGGGTCTGGTGGAGCGCGGCGGTGGGGGGCGGGCTGTCGTGGGGGGTGGAGTTCCTGCAGTTGGCGCCCTGGGTCGGCGCACTCGGCGCGCGTTATCCGGTGGCCCATCTGGTGCTGGGGAGCACGTTCAATGCGCCGGATCTTGCGCGCTATGTCGTCGGGGCGGCGTTCGGGGCGGTCGTCCAGCTCATCCTGTTCCGACCCGGACGGGGCGGCGGCGCTCTGGTCTGACCTGGGGAGTCGGCTGATGGGCGGTTCGTACCCTGCGGCTATGGTGTGCGACGTGTCAGACACTCGCCCCTCCGCCTCCGCCGATCTTGCCGCGACCGTGGTGTTCGCCGCCTTCATCGCGGTGCTCGGTGTCTTCCCCGGGATCAACGTCGGCGGGTCGGGCGTGCCGATCGTGCTCCAGAACATCGGGCCGGTCCTCGCCGCGTGCCTGCTCGGCGCGCGCCGCGGGACCGCGGCCGTCGCGCTCTTCCTCGCGCTCGCCGCGCTGGGCCTGCCGCTGCTGGCGGGCGGGCGCGGCGGCGTCGCGCCGTTCGTCGGGCCCAGCGGCGGTTTCCTCTTCGGCTACGTGCTGTCCGCGATCGTCGCGGGGCTGATCATCGCCCGCGGCAGGCGCGCGGGCCTGCCGATCCTGCTGCTCGCCGCCGCCGCGGGCGTCGCGTCCTCCTACGTGATCGGGGTGCCGTGGCTCGGCCTGTACACCGGTGACATGGCCGCGGCCTTCACCCAGTCGCTGGTCTTCGTGCCCGGTGACGCGATCAAGGTCGTCGGCGCGGCGCTCGTCGCGTCCGTCGTGCACCGCGCGCTGCCCGGACGGCTCGCGGTCAGGCCCGCCGCCCGCTCGTGAAGGCGCGCCGGTGATCGAGTTCGAGGGCGTGGGGCACCGCTACGGGGAGCGGGTGGTCCTGTCCGGCGTGGATCTGCGGCTGCCGGAGCGGCGGATCGCGTTCGTCGGGGCCAACGGGTCGGGCAAGTCCACCCTGGCCCGCACGATCAACGGGCTGGTCGACCCGGCCGAGGGCCGCGTCCGCGTCGACGGCCTCGACGTCGCGCGCGACGCCCGGAAGGTCCGGCGCAGGGTCGGGTTCGTCTTCGCCAATCCCGACAGCCAGATCGTCATGCCGACGGCGGGTGAGGACGTCGCGTTCTCCCTGCGGCGCAGCGGCCTGTCCAAGCGGGAGCGGGCCGAGCGCGCTGCCGAGGTGCTGTCTTCGCACGGGCTCGGCGAGCACATCGACCATCCCGCGCATCTGCTCTCCGGCGGTCAGAAGCAGCTGCTCGCCCTGTGCGCGATGCTCGTCCTCGACCCCGCCGTCCTGGTGTGCGACGAGCCGACGACGCTGCTCGACCTGCGCAACAAGCGCAGGTTCGTGGAGCTGCTGCACACCCTGGATCAGCAGGTCGTCCTGGTCACCCACGACCTCGACCTCCTCGGCGGCTTCGACCGGGTGATCGTCCTGGACGGCGGCCGGGTCGTCGCCGACGACGCCCCGGAACCAGCGCTGCGGCGCTACCGCGAGATCGCGGGATGAACGGGACCTGGTACGAGCCGGGCACGAGCCCGGTGCACCGGGCTCCGGCGGGCGGCAAGCTCGTCTTCCTGTTCGTCTTCGCCGCCGTGGTGTTCGCGGTGGGCTCCCCCGCGTGGCTCGGCGGGATCTGCGCGGCCGTGGCCGCCGGGTACGCGGTGGCCCGGATCCCCGCGCGCCGCTGCCTGCCGCTGCTCAGGTCGCTGGTGCTCCTCGTGGTCTTCGTGTTCGCGATCCAGGGCTGGCTGCTCGGGCCCGCCGCCGCGCTCGTGGTGTGCCTGCGGCTCGTGGCGGCGCTGGCCGCGGCGCATCTGTTCACGGTCACGATGCGGGTCGACGACCTGGTCTCGGCGGTCGAGCGGGCACTCGGCCCGTTCCGGCGGTTCGGTGTCAGGCCGGAGCGGCTCGGGCTGCTCGTCGGGCTGACGCTCCAGGCCGTCGCCGCGCTCACCAAGATCGCCGCGGAGGTCCGGGAGGCGGCCACCGCCCGGGATGCCCGCTATTCCCTGACGGCTTTTGTCGCGCCCCTCCTGATTCGCACTATCCGGCATTCCGACGAGCTCGCCGAGGCGCTCGCCGCCCGTGGCGAGCCGGATTAATCCGCAATAAGACTTTCTGCGAATTCTGCCCGGTACAGCGGAAGGTGCGCAGGTCACGGTTCCCTGTCGTTTTGCCGGTGATTCATGTCGTCGACGGCCCGGCGTGGCCGGACCTCGGTACGGTGCCCGCTTCATTGGTTTATGGAGGAGATTCGGTGATCTTCAAGAAGCTGGCGCGGGCACTCGGCGTCGGGGGGCCGACGGTCGAGACCGTGCTGCGCGAGACGGACGTGACGCCCGGCGGCGTGCTGGAGGGCGAGGTCCGGATCATCGGGGGCGACCACGAGGTGGACGTGCAGGGGATCGTCCTCAGCCTGGTCACGCGCGGCGAGGTCGAGTACGTCGACCACGAGGGCGAGGACCAGGAGCACGACGGGACCATCACGTTCCACCAGGTAGAGCTGACCGAGCCGTTCGAGCTCGGCGCCGAGGAGGAGTACGTCTTCTCCTTCGAGGTCGAGCTCCCCTGGGAGCTGCCCCTCACCGAACTCGACGGGAACACCCTCGCGGGTATGACGGTGGGCGTCCGGACCGAGCTGGAGATCGCCGGGGCGCTCGACAAGGGCGATCTCGACCCGATCTCGGTCCGTCCGCTGCCGTCCCAGCAGGCCGTCCTCGACGCGTTCACCTCGCTGGGCTTCACCGTCAAGGGCGCCGACGTGGAGTCCGCGGAACTCTTCGACGACCAGGAACTCCCCTTCTACCAGGAGATCGAGTTCCTCACCCCGCCGGAGTACGCCGGCACCGTCAGCTCCGTCGAGCTGACCTTCGTCGCCACCGAGGCCGACCTCACCGTCGCGATCGGCGGCGGTGACTCGTCCGGCGGCTACCAGATCGCGCACGAGGACGTCGCCGACGAGGACTGGGAGACCACCCTCACGGACTGGCTCGACAGCCACACGGACTGACCGCGTTCCGCCGTCCCGCTCCTGCGGCGGGACGGCGTTTCCCTTTCTCCGGAACCCCGCGGAACGTCGTTCCGCGGGGTTCCGGAACAGGGGCGACGACGTTGCCCGAGTTCGCGGAACAGGGAGACCGCGTTTCCCGGATCAGGAGCGCGGCGGGGGCTCGACGGGGGCGGTCAGGCGGCCGTAGAGGTCGGGGCGGCGGGTCTCGCGGAAGGGGAAGAGCGCGAGCCAGTCGCGGCGCTGGTCCAGGTCCAGGGGGGCCACGAGGACGGTGTCGGCGGCGCGGGGGGCCTCGGCGAGGATCCGACCATAAGGGTCGGAGATGAACGAACTGCCGTAGAAGGTGATGAGCCCTTCGGTGCCCCAGCGATTGGGAACGACCATGAACGTGCCGTTGGCGATGCCGTTGCCGACGATGACCTGCCGCCACAGGGGCGCGGTGTCGAAGTCGGGGTGGTCGGGCTCGGAGCCGATCGCGGTCGGGTAGGCGATGAGGTCGGCTCCGGCGAGGGCGTTGGCGCGGGCCACCTCCGGGAACCACTCGTCCCAGCAGGTCGGCATCCCCACCTCGGCCTTCCCGGCGAGGCCGACCGGGGTGAGCGCGTCCGGGTCGGCGGGGCCGGGGCGGAAGTAGTGGTCCTCGTAGTAGCCCGCGGTCCTGGGGATGTGCGTCTTGCGGCGGCGGCCGGCGAGCGACCCGTCGGGGGCGACGAGGATCGCGGTGTTGTAGCCCAGGCCGTCCGCGCCGGGGCTGCGCTCGTAGAGGGACGCGTGCACGAACACGCCGTGCTCGGCCGCGGCCTTGGCGGCGAACGACCGGGTCGGGCCGGTCTCCAGGTCCTCGGCGGAGGCCGTGGCGTCGCCGGACGGCCGGGTGTCGGCCGGGTAGCGCGAAAGGGTGAGCTCCGGGAGGAACACCGCCTCCGCGCCCGCCGACGCCGCGGTGGCGATGCCGTCGAGCAGCGTCCTGGCGTGCTCGGCCGGGTCGGCGTGCCAACGCGTCTGGACCAGTCCGACCGTCAGGACGCCCCGCTCCGGGGGCGCGACCCGGGCCGGGGAGCCGGTCGGCCGCGCGGTGATCAGTTCCATGGGGGCGCCTCCTGGAGCGGCTGCTGCTGGGTGATGCAGTGGACGCCGCCGCCGAACCGGAAGATGTCCCGCGCGTCCACCTGGACGACCTCGCGTCCCGGATGAGCGCGCTTGAGCACGGCGACGGCCTGGGCGTCACGCGGGTCGTCGAACGCGCACAGCACGACGACCCCGTTGGCCACGTAGTGGTTGACATAGGAGTAGTCCACGAGCTCCCCGTCCACCTCGGCGACGGTGGGCGCGAGCAGTTCGACGACCTCGAGCCGCGCCCCGCGCGCGTCGGTCGCCTCCCGGAGGATCTCGGTGACCTCGCGGCTCACCTCGTGGTCGGGATGCCCGGGGTCGGGCTGGGTGTGCACGACGACCCGGCCGGGCGCGGTGAACGCCGCGACGATGTCGACATGCCCGCGCGTCCCGAACTCGCCGTAATCCGCGGTGAGCCCGCGCGGCAGCCAGATCGCCTTGCGCGTGCCGAGCCGCGCGTGCACCTCGGCCTCCACCTCGGCCCGCGACCATCCCGGGTTGCGCGCCGGATCGAGCTGGACGGTCTCGGTGAGCAGCACGGTCCCGGCGCCGTCCACGTGGAACCCGCCGCCCTCCTGCGTCAGCCGCGACGCGGCGGCGGGGATCCCGGCCAGCCCGGCGACCCGCTCCGCGAGCAGCCTGTCGTTCCCCCAGGCGGCCCACTCCTGGCCGCCCCACCCATTGAAGGCCCAGTCCACCGCGAGGAGTCCGCCGCCGGGCGCGCGCACGAACGTCGGCCCGGTGTCGCGCAGCCAGGCGTCGTCGAGCGGCGTCTCGACGACCTCGACCCGCCGGTCCAGCGCGCCGACCGGGTCCCCGGGCCGCGCCAGCACCGTGACGGGCTCGTACCGGGCGACGGTGTTCGCCACCCGCGCCCAGGCGGTGCGCGCCGCGGCGAGTTCCGGCCCGGTCGCGAACGTGGCGTTCGCGGTGGGGAACGCCATCCACGTGCGGGCGTGCGGCGCCCACTCCGCGGGCATCCCCGCAGGCGGCACCGCGTGTTCCGGGCCCCCGCCTCCCGTGTCCGTCATGCAGTTCCCTCTCCCGTTTCCGCGCCTCCGCGCGGCGGAGACGACACGGCGGCGCCGGCCACCGATCGCCTGGCGCAGACCCTAGCGCGGAAACGGACATTCGCCCCGCCGCACCGGGCTCCCGGATCCCCGCACCCCAAAAAATATGACCACCCGGCCATCCGAAATCTCGTGTTCCGGTCGTCATTATTAAGCAATATTGCCCACCAAACCCCGGAGAAATGAGAGTTTCACTCACTTTTTCCGCGTTTTCGCAGGCCAGCGCGCCTATCACGCCAGATGGCCAAGGGAAATACCGCATCCGCAGTATTTCTTGCAGGGATACGTCGTTCTACTGTGCGGAACAGAGTTTCCGTTCCTGGATCACCGGTGGAACCCCGTCACCAGCGGGCGCCTCCGCCGGGCTCAACCCCCCCATGCCTTACAGAGCACAGGAGAGACAGTGAAGGTCACCATCCGACGGCCGCGCAGGGTCCTCGCCGCCGTCATCGCCGCGGCCGCCGCGCTCGTGGCACCGCTCGTCGCGGCGCCGCCCGCGCTCGCCGCGGTCACCTGCAACAACTACTCTTCCAGCACCTCGACGTGCGTGAACGAGTCCATCTCCATCGGTGGCACCTCCTACAGCACCGACTGGTACTTCCCGAACGGCACCGCGACCGCGCTCATGCTCGTCGAGCACGGCTTCAGCCGCGGCTGCGGCAACCTGCGCGGCACCAGCAAGTCCATCGCCGAGCAGGGCCTGATGGTCGTCTGCGTCAACGCCGACATGACCGGCGGCAACGCCGCCCTGGCCGACACGCTCGGCGCGGCCCTGTCGGCCCGCACCCTGACCCCGCCGAACGGCAAGGCCCTTCCGCAGAAGTACATCGTCGGCGGGCACTCCGCGGGCGGTCACTTCGCCTCCGCGGTCGGCGCCAAGCTCAACGCCGACGGCTACGCGAACTTCAAGGGCGCGATCCTGTTCGACCCGGTCGCCAGCGACGGCTTCACCGCGAACCTCCAGGCGATCTCCCAGAACGGCGCCCGCCCGGTCCTGGCCGTCGCGGCCCGGCCGAGCGTCATCAACCTGTTCAACAACTCCTTCGGCGCCCTCGCCGACCTCGGCGCGGACTTCGTCGGCATCCAGCTCGTCTGGACCAAGTACGTGCTCGGCTCGCCCAGCGGCGGCTCCTGCCACATCGACGTCGAGGGTGAGAACACCGACGTCATCGGCGTCGCCGGCGCCCTGTGCTCGCCGAACTCCACCCAGACCGCCCGCCTGCGCGGCATGGCCTCCACCTGGGCCAAGGACCTCGCGACCGGCTCCTACACCGCCACCCACTACTGCACGGACTCCGACGACCTGAGCACCTGCGGCTCCTACGTCAACACGTTCCTCGCCCCGTCCGGCAGCCTCCCCTACGCCGCGGTCATCCCCAACAGCTGACCTCGTCCCCTCCTCCGCAGAGGCCCGGCCCCCAGCCGGGCCTCTGCGTTTTCCGGACCCGCCACGGGAACGGGTCCTCTGCCGTGGGCAGAGAACCGTGGAAGCGGGGCGGAACGGGTGGTTGGGTGAGGCGCATGGAGATTCTGGTGCTGGGCGGAACCGCCTGGGTGGGGCGGGAAGTGGCGGAGCGCGCGGTGGCGCGAGGGCACCGGGTGGTGTGCCTGGCACGCGGGGAGAGCGGCCGGGCCGCGGCGGGCGCCGAGTTCGTGGCGGCCGACCGCAGGGATCCCGCGGCCTACCGGGGGCTGCCCGACCGGGCCTGGGACGCGGTCGTGGAGGTCTCGTGGCAGCCCGGGTTCGTGCGGGACGCGCTCGCCGCGCTCGCGGATCGCGCCGGGCACTGGGCGTACGTGTCGTCGGGCAGCGTCTACGCCTCGCACGCCGACCACGGCGCCGACGAGTCCGCCGCGATCCTCCCGCCCACCGGCCTCCGCGAGGCCGACCGGTCGGTCTACGGGGAGGCCAAGGCCGCCTGCGAGGAGGCGTCGCAAGAGGCCGTCGGCGACCGGCTCCTCGTCGCGCGCGCGGGCCTCATCGGCGGCCCCGGCGACCACACGGGACGCACCGGCTACTGGGCCGCCCGCGCGGCCCGCGATCCGCACGGCCCGCTCCTCGTCCCCGACGTGCCGGACGCGCCCACCCAGGTCATCGACGTCCGGGACCTCGCCGACTGGCTGCTCGACGCCGCGGAACACGGCACCACGGGCGCCTACGACGCCGTAGGCCCCGTCATCCCCTTCGCCGAGTGGACCGCCCTGTCCCGCGCGGCCGCCGGGCACACCGGCCCGGTCGTCCCCGCCGACCCGGACTGGCTGCTCGCCCAGGGCGTCGCCGAGTGGGCGGGCCCGGAGTCCCTGCCGCTGTGGCTCGCCGACCCCGCCTTCGCGGGCTTCACCTCCCGCACCGGCGCCGCCGCACTCGGCGCGGGACTCCGCCACCGCCCCCGCGCCGACCTGATCGCCGGCACCCTCGCCTGGGAACGCGCAAAGGGCCTCGACCGGCCCCGGAAAGCCGGCCTCACCCCGTCCCGGGAACGCGAACTCCTCGCCCTGCTCCCCCGCTGACCCCGCGGCACCGCTCTCACCGTTGTTCATCCGCCGTCAGGGGTACGTCGGGGGCGGTGGTGCCGGTGGGCGGGACCTTGAGGGTGCGGAGGGAGAAGTCGAGGAGGGCGCGGAAGACCGGGGCGGCGACCTCACCGCCGTAGTAGCCCTTTCTGGGGTCCTGGAGGACGATCTGCACGACGGCCTTCGGCGCGTCGGCGGGGGCGAATCCGGCGAACATGCCGGTGTAACCGTCGTATCCGCCGGTCGTGCCGTGCGCGTTCTGCTTCGCGGGGTCGTAGCGGTTCGCGGTTCCGGTCTTGCCCGCCACCCGGTACCCGTCGAGCCGCGCGCCGCGCGCGGTGCCCCGGTTGACGACCGCCTCCATCATCACCGAAAGCCGCCGGGCGGTGTCCGGCGAGACCACCCGGCGGCTGGAGGGCGCGGCGGCGGGCACGAACCGGCCCCGCTCGTCGTAGGTTCCGGCGACCACCGAAGGGGTGGTCCGGACGCCGCCGTTGGCGATCGTCGCGTAGACGCTCGCCATCTGGAGCGAGCTGACCGAGACCGCCTGCCCGTAGGAGATCGGGTACCGGTCGGCGCCGCTCCAGTCGGCCGGCCGCGCGAGCAGGCCCGGAGTCTCGCCGGGGAGGTTCACCCCGGTCGGCTCGGCGAACCCGAACGCGCGCAGATAGCGGTGCAGATCCTCCTTCGCCAGGGGCTCCCCCGCCAGGATCGTGCCGACGTTGCTCGACGTGGCGAGGATCCCCGCGAAGGTCAGCCGCTGGGTCTCGTGGAACTTCGCGTCATGGAACTCCCGGCCCGCGCGCCGGACCGAGTACGGCACGGTGAACGCCTGCTCGGGGGTGACCAGGCCCTCCTCCAGCAGCGCCGCCGCGGTGACGATCTTGCCGGTGGAGCCGGGCTCGAACGGCTCCTGGACGGCGAGGTTCCGGGTCGCGGACTCGGGCGCCTCCTGGTAGGCGTTCGGGTCGAAGGACGGGGTGGACGCCATCGCGAGGATCCGCTGGTCGGGGGTCAGCACGAGCGCGGTGCCCCACGCCGCGTCGTGCTCCTCGACCGCCTGGGCGATCAGCTCCTCGGCCTTCCACTGGATGTCCTGGTCGATGGTGAGCCGGAGGCCCCTGCCCGCGACGGGCTGCCGGGAATGCCCGTCGCCCAGCGGGATCCGCCGGCCGTCCCCGTCGAGTTCGAGGTTCTGCCAGCCGTCGGTGCCTTTGAGCAGCTCGTTGTACTGGAACTCCAGGCCCGCGCCGCCTTCGCCGTCGGCCTTGACGAAGCCGACGAGCTGGGCGGCGACCGAGTCGGCGGGGTAGACCCGGCGCGGCTCGGGGAAGGTGCCGATGCCGCGGTGCCCCAGGGCGGTGATCAGCTTCGCCCGCTCGGGCCGGACCCGGTGGGCGAGCTCGACGTACCTGGTGTCCGGTCTGCCGAGGCCGGCCAGGATCTCCGCGGGCTTCATGCCGAGGGTCCCGGCGAGCTGGGCGGCGACCTTCTCCCGGTCGGCCTCCTCGATCAGGGTGGGGTCGGCGAAGACACCGAACGCGTCCTGGCTCATCGCCAATCGGGCGCCGTTGACGTCCGTGATGGTCCCGCGCTCGGCGACGAGGTCGATCCGGTACTCGCGCTGGGCGCGCGCCAGTTCGGTGTACTCCGCGGCGTCGATGCCCTGGATGCGCACGAGGCGTCCGGCGCACAGGGAGAGGAGGAACGCGGCGATCAGCAGGCCCGCGTTGAGCCTCTTCGCCGGGTGCGCGAGCGGCAGCGGCGGAGGGCGGCGTGCGCGGGGTCCGCCGGGCGACGGGCCGCGGCGGCCGGGCGGGACCGACCTCCCGCCGCCTTTACGCGGCGGGGGCCGCATGGGGCGAGAGGTGGGCGCTCATGCAGGTGAACCTAAACCACCATCCAGCGATATCTCCGGATTGCCCGCACCGCGTGTCACGCCTGTCCTCACGGCGCGCTCGGACCGGCCGGCGAGACCGCGCCGGGGCCGGGAAGCCGGGGCATAGAGTACGCGCGATAGTCGATCTTCCCAGGCGGCGGGGCGGTCCGGCCCCGCGCGAACCGAACGAAAGGGACGGCATGGAGCTCTCCGGTGTGGGCGTGTGGAGCCAGCAGCTGCGGTACGGGGACGCGGCGGAGGCCGCCGAGGCGGCGGCGGAACTCGAGGAGCTCGGGTACCGCGCGCTGTGGATCCCCGACGTCGGCGGACCCGTCTTCGACGCCATCGGCAACCTCCTGTCGGCGACCCGGAACACCGTGGTCGCCACGGGCATCCTCAACCTCTGGATGCACGAGCCCGCGGTGGCCGCCGCGGCCCACGCCTCGCTCACCGCGGCCCACGGCGACCGGTTCCTCATGGGCATCGGGGTCAGCCACGCGCCGCTCGTGGACCGTTCCGAAGAGGGCCGCTACCGCCGTCCCCTCGCCGCGATGGCCGCGTTCCTCGACGGGCTCGACGAGGCCGCCGCGCCCGTCCCGACCCGCTCCCGCGTCCTCGCCGCCCTCGGGCCGAAGATGCTGGAGCTCGCCGGCAGGCGCGCGCACGGCGTCCACCCGTACCTGGTGACGCCCGAGCACACCGCGATCGCCCGTGAGGCCCTCGGCGAGGGTCCCCTGGTCCTGCCCGAGCAGACCGTCATCCTGACCGCCTCCGCCGACGAGGCCCGCGCGATCGGCACCCCCTGGCTCCAGGGCTACCTGTCCCTGCCGAACTACGCCAACAATCTGCTCCGCCTCGGCTTCACCCAGGAGGACGTCGACTCCGTCAGCGACCGCCTCTTCAACGCCCTCCTCGCGTGGGGCGACGAGTCCGCGATCGCCGCCCGGGTGGCCGACCACCGCGCGGCGGGCGCGGACCACGTCGCGCTCCAGGTCCTCACCGCCGAACCGTCGGCCTTCCCCCGCGACGCATGGCGCCGCCTGGCCGCGGCCCTCATCTGACCCCGCTCGCCGAGCCGGCCCGCGGTCGCGGGTCCGCGCCTGAGCGCGTCAGGCCCGCCGCTCGCGTCGTGCGAGCGGCGGGCCTGGACGGTGGGGCTATTCGGCGCGGAGGGCGGTGGCGGTCGTGGTGCGGGCGGCCCAGGTCGCCGGGATGAGGGCGCCGCCGACGGCTATGGCGGCGCCCGCCAGGGCGAAGAGGACGAAGGAGGCAGGAGGGAAGATCTCGGTGATGCCGTAGGGGAGGTCGACGCCTCCGGATTCGGCGATCCTCGGGAGGACGTGACCGTAGGCGGACAGGCCCAGGGGGAGGCCGAGGAGGCCGCCGGCCAGGCCCAGCAGGGCCATGGAGGACACCACGATGAGGGTGATCTGGCGTGGGGTCGCGCCCAGGGATTTGAGGACGCCGAAGTCGCGGGCGCGGTCCAGGGTGTTGAGGACCACCGTGTTGAAGACGCCCAGTCCGGCGACGGCGGCGATGCCGAAACTGAGCACGCCCATCAGGGCGATGACGACGGTCCGGCCCACGTCGCCGTCCTCGGAGACCGCGTACGCCTGATGGCCGTCGGCGATCAGGGAGGCGACGTAGTCGTCGGCCGAGGTTCCCGCGGTGAGGGCGATCTCCCGGGCGTCGAACGGGGCGTCGGGGACGAGCGCGCGCAGCGAGGCGGCGTCGGTGATGAGGGCGTGGTCGTCGTCTTGGATGGAGGCTCCGACGACGGTGAGGGCGAGGCTTCCGGTATCGGACGCCGGGGTGATGACGTCGCCGATGCGCAGGCCCGCCTTGCGCAGGAGCGGGCCGCTCACCACCGCCTCGCCGGGGGCGCGCAGCCAGCGGCCCTCGGTGAGCCGGTGCCCGTGCCTGTCGGCGGCCGGGCCTTCGTAGGCCTTGAGCGTCACCTGCCGTGAGACGCCGGGGACGCGCACCTCCGCGAGCTGCGCCGACGCGATCCGCGCGGTGCCCGGCCTGCCCTCCAGCACGGCCAGGTCGGCGGACGTGCCGACCTGGTAGACGCTCTCGCGGCTCTCGTCGCCGTAGTAGGCGACGACGGTCTGCTGGAGGCCGTAAGAGAACACCACCGCCGCGACGCCGAGCAGGACCGCGGCGACCGTCAGGGACGACCTGCCGGGGCGGGCGAACGGCAGGCCGAGGCCCAGGCTGACCGGGCGCGGCAGCCGGGTCCGCGCCAGCAGGAGCTGGACGCGCGGCGCCCTGCCGCGTCCCGCGCGAGGTCCGGCGCCGACCGCGAGGGCCGCGGGGATCCGCCCGGCCCGGACGGCGGGCACGAGCGCGGTGACCGCGGCGACCGCGAGCACTCCGGCGAACGCCGCGGCGTCCACCGCCGGGGAGACTCCGCCCGGAGTGGGCAGGTCGAAACCGGCGCCCATCGCCTCGGCGAGCAGCCGCGCGAGGGCGTTCCCGACGGCGATGCCGACGGCCGCGCCGAGAACCGCGGGGATCGCGGTCATCACCAGGTAGACGGCGGTGACCTGCGCCGGGCTGAACCCGATGGCCTTGAGGATGCCGATGTGCCGGAGGCCCGAGACGACGGCCCCGCCCACCACGTTCCCGATGATGATCACCGCGACGAGCAGGCCGGCGATCCCGAACGTGGCGAGGAACGGGATCACGGTCTTGGCCCCGTCGGTCGCCTCCTGGCGGGGCACGAGGTAGCTCTGGCGGCCCGTGACGACGAGGCCCCCGGTGACGGACGAGGCCGCCGAACCGGGGTCGGCGAGCCGGTAGAGCATCTGGAGGTCGCCGTCCGCGGGGAGCTGTCCCGGCGCGATCCAGCCGTCGGCGGACCCGGTGATCGACCTCGCGACCCCGACCGCGGTGAAGGTCCGGCCGTCGGCGAAGGCCACCCGGGTCCCGACGACGTCGACCGGGAAGTCGTCGGGGACCATGTGCGCGGAGAGCACGATCTCTCCCGGACGTCCCGCCCAGCGGCCTTCCCGGAGCGTCAGCCGGTCGACGGGATCGGCGTCGGAGGGGGTCCGCTCGGCGAGCAGGTACTGCCCCGGCGGGAGGGAGATCGGGGCGCCCGGCACGCCCTCGTCCGCCGGCACGGGGATCTCCGCGACGTCGGTCCGGAAGGGGCCGACCGCGCCGGTGACGCCCGCTGCCCGGCTCGTCGCGGCGACGTCGTCCCGCGCGTCCGACGCGGCGTAGGAGACGGTCAGGTGGGCGCCGTCGACCTGGGCGAAGGCCCGGTCGTAGGGGCCGTCGACGGTCACCAGCAGGCCGAGCGCGAGCACGACCATCGCGGTGGACAACGCGAGGACCACGCCGGTGAGCGTCGTCTGGAGCCTGCGGCGGCGCACCGCGTGCAGGGCGGCCCGCCACACCGCCCTCATCGGACCGGCTCCGGCGCGACGTCACCGTCGGCGAAGTGGACGATCCGGTCGGCGACGCGGGTGGCGAGGCGTTCGTCGTGGGTGACGATGAGGAGGGTCTGGCCGATCTGGTTGAGGTCCAGGAGCAGGTCCATCACCTGCTCGCCGGACCGGGAGTCGAGGGCGCCCGTCGGCTCGTCGGCGAGCAGCAGCGCGGGCCGGTTCATCAGCGCCCGCGCGACGCCGACGCGCTGCCGCTCACCGCCCGACAGGGTCACCGGGTAGGCGCCGCGCCGGTCGGCGACGCCGAGCTCGTCCAGCAGTTCCAGCGCGCGCTTGCGGGCCTCCTTGCGCGGGGTGCCGATGAGTTCGGCGGTCAGCGTCACGTTCTCCAGCACCGGCAGGTCGTCGAGCAGGTTGAAGAACTGGAAGACCATGCCGATCCTGCGGCGGCGGTACTTGGCGAGTGCGGTCTCCGACAGGGCGCCGATGTTCTCGCCGTGGATGACGATCTCGCCGGACGTCGGCCGGTCCAGTCCGGCGATCATGTTGAGGAGGGTCGACTTGCCCGATCCCGACGGGCCCATGACCGCGACCGCCTCGCCCGTGGCGATGCCGAGCGTGACGCCGTCGAGGGCGACCTCCTCGCCGTACTCCTTGCGCACATCGGTGAGCTGCACCATCTGTTCCATGCCGCAGAAGGTAGATCCGCGGCGGCGCGCCGCGCATCGGGCGGCGGATGTACCTCCGCGGGACCGTCATCCGCGCGATGTACGGGCGTCCACTCTGAGAAGGATGGCCCGGCACGTCCCGAGCCGGGAGAATGGCGGGATGGTTCCGGTCTGGGCTGTGCTGCTGCTCGTCGCCGTCCCGTGCGCGTGGGCGCTGCGGGAGCGGCGGCTGCGCCTGCGCGACCTCGGCGCGCGCACCTGGACGCTGGAGCGCGAGCGCGAGGGGGCGGCGCGGCAGGCGGTCGAGGCCGAGCGGGCGCGCGTGGCGCGGGATCTGCACGACATCGTCAGCCACAGCGTGAGCGTCATGGTGGTGCAGGCGGGCGCGGCCCGGCTCGGCACCGACGGCGAGACCGAGGCGGCGCTGCTGGCCGTCGAGCGGACGGGCCGGGAGGCCATGACCGAACTGCGGCACCTGCTCGGGGTCCTCGCCCCCGCCGCCGACGGCGACGAGCTCACCCCGCAGCCGACACTGACCCGGCTCGGCGGGCTCATCGACCGGATCGCATTCACGGGCCTGCCCGTCGAGGTCGTCGTGAGCGGCGAGCCGCGCGAACTGCCCGCCGGGCTCGACGCGACCGCCTACCGGGTCGTGCAGGAGGCGCTGACGAACGGGCTCAAGCACGGCGCGCCCGGCACCCGGGCCGAGGTCCGCGTGTCGTACGGGACGCGCAACCTGCGCGTCGAGGTGCTCACCACGGGCCCGTCGGTGCTGACGGGCACCGGCGCGCCGCCCCCGCCGGAGAGCCGGGACGGGCGCGGGCTCTCCGGGCTGCGCGAGCGCGTCGCGGTGTACGGCGGCGACTTCGACGCGCGGCGAAGGCTCGGCGGCGGCTATCGGGTCCGTGCCCGCCTTCCCTTGGACCGGCGGTGAGCGCGGACGGGACGGGGCCCCGCGTCCTGATCGCCGACGACCAGACGCTGGTCCGCAGCGGGTTCCGGATGATCCTCGCCAAGGGCGGCATCGAGGTCGTCGGGGAGGCCGCCGACGGGCGCGAGGCGGTCGCCGAGGCACTGCGGCTGCGCCCCGACGTCGTGCTCATGGACATCCGGATGCCCGAGATGGACGGGTTGGCGGCCGCCCGCCGGGTCCTCGCCGACGCGCCGGACTGCCGCGTCCTCATGCTCACCACCTTCGACCTCGACGGCTACGTGTACGCCGCCCTCGCCGCGGGCGCCAGCGGGTTCCTCTTGAAGGACGTGACGCCCGAGCACCTCGTCGCGTCCGTCCGGCTGGTCGCGACCGGCGACGCCCTGCTCGCCCCGTCCATCACCCGCAGGCTCGTCGAGCGGTTCGCCAAGCCGGGCCCCGCGCCCGAGGGCCTCGACGACCTCACCCCGCGCGAGACCGAGGTCCTGCGCCTGCTCGGCGGCGGCCTGTCCAACGCCGAGATGGCCGACCGCCTCGTCCTCAGCGAAGCCACCGTGAAGACCCACGTCGCCCGCATCTTCGCCAAACTCGGCCTCCGCGACCGCGCCCAAGCCGTCGTAGCCGCCTACGAGTCCGGCCTCATCACCCCCCGCACCCCCTGAGCCGCCCCCAAAAAAAGCCAGGACCCCGCAAACCAGGACCCCGCGAACCAGGGCTTCCCGAGCCGAGACCCCGCGAGCCTGAACCGCCCGAACCTGGACCTCGCAAGCTTGGATCCCGCGATCCTGGATCCCAAGAGCCAGGACCCCGCCAGCCCGGACCCCGCCAGCCCGGACCCCGCCAGCCAAGACCCCGCCAGCCCGGATCCCAAGAGCCAGGACCCCGCCAGCCCGGACCCCTCGAGTGGGAAATCCGTCCGCGCGAGGCCCTGGGCCCGGGAATCTTCCGGGCCGGGGCCCAAGCGGCATTCGACGGGCCGTCCAGTAGGCTCGCGGGACTCGCGTGGGAGGAGCCGGGCATGGGTCGCACAATGGTCGTTTCGGGGAGCGTCTTCGTGGAGGTGTCCCCGGAGGTCGCGTACGCCGCGGTGAGCGATCCCACGCAGATGGGGCGGTGGAGTCCGGAGAACCTCGGCGCGACGGTGCGGGAGGGGCGGGCCGCGTATGCGGGGATGAGGTTCGACGGGCACAACAAGCGGGGGCCGATCCGGTGGACGACCCGGTGCACGGTCACCGCGGCCGACCCCGGCGCGCGGTTCGCGTTCCGGGTCGGCGCGATCGGGCTGAAGCGGCCGGTCGTCCCGGGGCCGATCGCGACCTGGGAGTACCGGTTCGAGGCCGAAGGCCACGGCACCCGGGTCACCGAGACCTGGACCGACGACCGCAGGGGCTGGCCCGACGCGCTCGCGAACGCCTTCGACAAGGTCGCCACCCGCGGCAGCACCTTCGCCCAGTTCCAGCGCCGCAACATCGACACGACCCTGCGCAACCTCAAGGCGGCCCTCGAGGCCTGATCACCGCCGCCGCCCCGCGCGGACGGTAAGTCGCGCTCGGAGCCCGAGCCGACCGCCCCCAGGACGAGGCCGACGACGATCATGACCAGGTAGGCATAGGTCTCGTAGCCGCTGGGCGCCAGGAATCTGACGAAGCCCATGAAGTGCGGCCAGCCGAGCCAGAGGTGCAGGAGGCCGCTCACCCCGCCGACGAGCAGGATGAAGCAGAGCAGGTTACGGACGGGCGTGAGCGGGGATTTCCGGGATTCCGGTGAGGAGGACATGCCCCGATCGTGCCCCGGAGCCCCCGGCCGCGCCTCAGCGCAAAGACCCGGCCCGGAAGACCTAAGTCCCCGCGATCACCGGCCACGCTCGTACTTAAGTACCGAAGTCCGCCGCGACGTCGTCGGCGGGTGCGGGGAGCGCATAAGTTCGGGACATGGAGCGAGAGGGGCGGAGCGGGCGGGACCTCGCGGCGAACGCGGCGGCCCTCGTCTTCGCCGCCTGCTTCGCGGCCCTGAGCGGGCCGAACCTCGAACTGCCCGACGATCTCGGCGCGCGCACCCGGGAGATCGAGCAGATCATCGGCGGGCTCGGATGCGCGGCGCTGCTCCTGCGCAGGCGCCGGCCGTTCGCCCTGGCGGTCGTCCTGCTCCTCCTCGGTAATGTCACGCACTACCTGACGGGTCCTGTGCTCGTCGCGGTCTTCACCGTCGCCGCGGCACGTCCCGCCAAGCAGACCGCCTGGATCGCGGCCATCGCGTTCGCGCCGCTCATCCCTTTTCTCGTCAGGTTCGCCGAGGCGGCGCCGGACCGCCGTGCGCAGGCGCTCGTGTACTTCGCCCTGGTGCTCAGCGCGATCGGCTGGGGGCTGTGGCGCCGGTCGCGAAGGCTGCTGCTCGCCTCGTTGCGCGAACGCGCGGAACTCGCCGAGGCGGGCGCGGAGCTGCGCGCCGAACGGGCCCGCCAGGAGGCGAGGAAGGAGATCGCCCGGGAGATGCACGACGTGCTCGGGCACCGGCTCTCGCTGCTCAGCCTGTACGCGGGGGCGTTGCAGTACAACGAGGCGGCGTCCCGCGAGGAGGTGGCGCGGGCGAGCGGGCTCATCGCCGACAACGCCCGCCTCGCCCTCACCGATCTCCGCGAGGTGATCGGGGTGCTGCGCGCCGGGCCCGGCACGGACGAGCGGCCGCAGCCCTGTCTCGATGATCTTCCCCGACTGGTGGCGGAGGAGCGCGCCGCGGGAGGACGGATCACCCTGACGGTACCGGAGCAGGGCGCCGTGCCCGCCTCTGTCGGCCGGGCCGCCTACCGGATCGTCCAGGAGACGCTGACGAACGCGCGCAAGCACGCGCCCGGGACCGCGGTCGAGGTCGCCGTTTCCGGCGGGCCCGGCCGCGGCCTCGCGATCCAGGTCGCCAACCCGCTGCCACCCGGCACGATGACGCACGAAGGCCACGGGCTTCTCGGGCTCGTCGAACGCGCCCGCCTGGCCGGCGGCGATCTCACCGCGGGCCCACGCGGGGACGTGTTCCAGGTATCCGCCAGGCTGCCCTGGCCGGAGGCTGCGCGGGAGCCCGAGCCGGGGACCGCCCTTGAGGAGGAGCAGAAGGCCACCCCGGAGGAGGCGCGGTGATCGGCGTCCTGCTCGTCGACGACGATCCGATGGTCCGGGCCGGTCTGCGACTGATGCTGGGCGGGGCGCCCGACGTCGCCGTGGTCGCCGAGGCGGCCGACGGCGCGGAGGTGCCCGCCCTGGTGGCCTCCCATCGGCCGGACGTGGTCCTCATGGACATCCGGATGCCCGGCGTCGACGGCCTCACCGCCACCCGCGCCGTCCGCGCCCGGCCGGACGCTCCCGAGGTGCTCGTCCTGACCACGTTCCACGCCGACGCGCACGTGCTCGGCGCGCTGCGTGCCGGGGCGGCGGGCTTCCTGCTGAAGGACACCCGTCCCGACGACCTCATCACGGCGATCCGCGCGGTCCACGCGGGCGACCCCGTCCTCTCTCCCGCGGTCATGCGCGGCCTCATCCACCAGGTGACGGGCACCCCCGAGCGCCGCGACCGCGCCGCTGCCGCCCGCGCCCGCCTCGGTCTCCTCGCCGATCGGGAACGCGAGGTCGCCCACGCCGTCGGCCGCGGGCTGTCGAACACCGAGATCTCCCGCGAACTCCACATCGCGGTGTCCACCGTCAAGACCCACGTCTCCCAGATCCTCACCCGCCTGGACCTCGTCAACCGCGTCCAGATAGCACTCCTCGTCGCGGACGCCGATCTCCCCGGCTCCTGACGCCCGAGCACGACGGTGCGGAAGGGACCATACGGACGCCGATCTCCCGCTCCTGAAACCCGAGCACGACGGTGCGGAAGGGACCATACGGACGCCGATCTCCCCGGCTCCTGAAACCCGAGCACGACAGTGCGGAAGAGACCGATCGGTCGGCGATCATCTCCGTCGGCTACAGGGCCGAGACCCGCCGGAACCGGCTGCTCGCCCGCGCCCCCGCCGCCCCGCCCGTCGAGCCGTTCGAGGAGCGCAGCGCCGCGAAGGTGACCTCCGCGCAGCTCCAGCCGCGCCTCGCCAAGGCGCTGACCCGGCTTTCCGCGGCCGACCGGGACCTGCTCCTGCTCGTCGCCTGGGCCGACCTCACCTACGAGCAGTGCGCCGAGGCGCTCGGCGTCCCGCTCGGCACCGTGCGCTCCCGGCTGCACCGGATCCGCGCGGCGTTCCGGGCCATCGCGCGGATCCCCGGAGTCGAGGTGCGGTCCACCGGCACCGACCCGCTGGGCAGGCCCGTCGTGGCGATCACCCGCCTCGATCAGTGGGGTGTCCGGATCTCCTACGTGATCGACCCGGAGACGTACTCCTCCCGGGACCTGTCGGGCACGTACGAGCGCAGCGACCTCATGCGGCGTCCTCCGGGGGTGTACTTCGGCGAGAACGGCCTCCCGACGCCGGATCCCAGCGACCGGAGAGGTCCTCTCGGTGCCGGCGACTGGGACCTGCGTGAGTCGGCGGGCATCGTCGACGAGCCCGGCGAGCGTCCCTGATCGTCCGGCGCTCCCGCTCAGCCGAGCGGGGGCGCCGCGGTGATGATCGGGGCGAGGTGGTCGCGGGCGAAGCCGGCGGCGGCGGCCGGGTCGTCGAGGCCGAGCGCCGGGTCGGGGTAAAGGCAGTGCGAGACGACGAGGCGGGCGAGGGTGTCGGCGGCGAGAAGCTGCCGGGGGCCCTGGCCGGGCGGGTAGAGCACCTGGAGCAGGAACGCCCGGATGAGCAGGACGACGGGGTCGCCGGCCGAGGCGGAGCCGGGCAGCGGCGGGATCGTGTCGTTGCGCAGGAGCGCGCTGAGGTCGCCTTCGCGGGCGTAGGCGAGCGCGAGGACGAATCCGGTGGCCACCTTCTCCGGCACCGTCTCCGCGGCCTCGATGCGGGCGCGGGCGAGGCTCAGGGACCGCCGCGCCTCCTCGACGAGGACGGCGTTGAGCAGCCGTTCCTTGCCGACGAACCGCCGGTGCACGGTGACCCGGGCGACCCCGGCCCGACGGGCGATCTCCTCGACCCTGGCCCGCCGGATGCCCATCTGGACGAATTCGGCCCTTGCCGCGTCGAGGATGCGCCGATCGGTGTCGTCCCGGGGCCCGTCGACGGGGTCGAAGACCTCGGCGACGAACGCGATGCGCGTCGCGTCAAGCACGTTTCACCAAGCCCAGCTCAGCCGAATCGGATTCGGTCATTGTCTTCCCTGTCCCATGATCGCATGATACAAAGTGCGAAAAATGACTCTTTGACTCCCCTCCCTCGACGCACCGCGTCCCACCCCCACGGAGATGATCATGAGTACGACCGTGGACCAGGCCGGCCGCTCCCTGGCGGACCCGAAGACCTACCTCGACGAGGAGCGCCTGCACGCCGCCCTCTCCCTCCTGCGCCGCGAGTCCCCGGTGCACCTGGTCGAGGCACCCGACTACAACCCGTTCTGGGCGATCACCAGACACGCCGACATCATGGAGATCGAGCGCGACCACGCGCTGTGGATCAACGAGCCGCGGCCGCTGCTGGCCGCCGCGGAGTTCGACCGCCTCCAGGAAGAGCAGCGCGCGATGGGCATGGCGCTGAGCACCCTCATCCACATGGACGACCCGCACCACCGCGTGGTCCGCGCGATCGGCGCCGACTGGTTCCGGCCCAAGGCGATGCGCGCCCTCCAGCCCAGGATCGACGAGCTGGCCCACCGGTACGTCGACCGGCTCGCCGAACTCGGCGGTGAGTGCGACTTCGTCCAGCAGGTCGCGGTGCACTACCCGCTGTACGTGATCCTGTCGCTGCTCGGTCTGCCCGAGTCGGACTTCCCGCGCATGCTGAAGCTCACCCAGGAGCTGTTCGGCGGCCAGGACGAGGAGCTCCAGCGCGGCACCACCGCCGAGGAGCAGATGGCCGCGCTGTTCGACTTCTTCAACTACTTCAACGCGGTCACCGCGGCCCGCCGCGCCGAGCCCACCGACGACCTCGCCTCGGCGATCGCCAACGCCCGCGTGGACGGCGAATACCTCTCCGACGTCGACGTCGCCTCCTACTACGTCATCATCGCCACCGCCGGGCACGACACCACCAGCTCCACCATCTCCGGCGGCCTGCACGCCCTCATCGAGCACCCCGACCAACTGACCCGGCTCAAGGAGAATCCGGACCTGCTCCCCCTGGCGACCGACGAGATGATCCGCTGGGTCACACCCGTCAAGGAATTCATGCGCACCGCGACCCGCGACACCCAGGTCGGCGGCGTACCCATCGCCAAGGGCGAATCCGTCCTCCTGTCCTACCCGTCGGCCAACCGCGACGAGGACATCTTCGACGACCCCTTCCGCTTCGACATCGGCCGCGACCCCAACCGCCACCTCGCCTTCGGCTTCGGCGTCCACTACTGCCTCGGCGCCGCCCTCGCCCGCATGGAGATCCGCTCCCTCTACACCGCGCTCCTCCCCCGACTCGAATCCATCGAACTCGCAGGCACCCCCGAATGGACCGCCACCACCTTCGTCGGCGGCCTCAAACACCTCCCCATCCGCTACACCCTCACCTGACCCGCGTCCCCCGGCCCCGTCACCTGCGCGAACGCGCCTGTGCCGGGGCCGGATCCCGGCCGTGCGGAGGCGGGGGGAGGATCGGGACGAGGAGGTCGCCATGCGCAAGGTGATCGTGGTCGGCGGCGGGATCGGCGGGCTGACGGCGGCCGCGGCGTTCAAACGGGCCGGGTGGTCGGTCCGGGTCGTCGAGCGGGCCGAGCGGCTGAGCGAGGTCGGCTCCGGACTGGCCCTCGCGCCGAACGCGCTCCGGGTGCTGGACGCCCTCGGCATCGGCGACTCCGTGCGGGCGCTGTCGCGGATCCAGGGCGACGGCGGCATCCGGAAGCCGGACGGCACCTGGCTCAACCGCAGCAGCGCCGAGGCCGCGCAGGCACGGTTCGCCGAGCCCACGGTCATCCTGCTGCGGGCCGCCCTCGTGGACCTCCTCGCCTCCCTCCTCACCGACGCCGAGCTGCGCCTGGGCACCGAAGTGACGGGCGTGGACGCCACGAGCGGGAAGGTCACGACCTCGTCCGGCGAGGAGGAGGGCGACCTCGTCGTCGCGGCGGACGGGATCTGGTCGCGGATCCGGCGCGGGCTGTTCCCCGAGCATCCGGAACCGCGGTACACGGGGCTGACGGCCTGGCGGATGCTCGCCGACGCGCCGGGCCTGTCGGTGCCCTTCGGCGAGACGTGGGGACGCGGTCTCGTCTTCGGCGTCATGCCTGTCGCGGGCGACCAGGTGTACTGCTACGCGACGGCGCCCGCGCCGGAGGGCGAGGTCGCGGACGATGAGAAGGCCGTGCTCGACCGCCTGTTCGGCGGCTGGCATCCCGATGTCGCGATCCCGCTCGCGGCGGTCGATCCGACGCGGATCCTGCGCAACGACGTCCACGCGATGGTCCGGCCGCTGCCCGCGATGCACCACGGCAGGGTCGCGATCCTCGGTGACGCGGCCCACCCGATGACCCCGAACCTGGGCCAGGGCGCCTGCCAGGCCATCGAGGACGCCATCGTGCTCGCCCACACCGCCGCGCGCGGCGCTCCCCTGGTCGAGTACACCGCGGCCCGGCTCTCCCGTACGACCCGCATCGCCCGCACCTCCCGCCTCATCGGCCGGCTCACCCGGCTCACCGGCCCCGTGGCGGTCACCGCCCGCGACGCCCTCCTGCGCCTCCCCGGCCTGAACGCCGCCGACTCCGTCTTCGGCTGGCACCCCCCGACGGACTGACCCGCCAGTCGGCTTCGCGGCACGGGTTCGTCTGGCTTCGGCCAAGCCGGGTTCGGGGAAGGCACCGCGCTGGGTAGCGGGTCGGTATGGGCGAAGGCGAGGCGCCGGTGACGGATCTGCGGTCGGCGATCGAACGGCTGCGGCGTCATCCGGGGCAACTGCTGGAGACCGGCGAACTCGTCGATCCGAACGGCGCGCTCGCGGGCGTGTACAAGCGGGTCGGCGCGTGGGGCACGGTCCAGCGGCCGACGCGACTCGGCCCGGCGATGCTGTTCAACAGCGTGCAGGGGTATCCGGACGCGCGGGTGCTCGTCGGGGTGATGGCGAGCCGGGAGCGGGTCGGGATCCTGCTCGACAGCCCCCGGACCGGCTGACGCAGCGCATGTCCGAGGCGTACGAGAACGCCAAGGGACCCGTGGACGCGCCCGCGGAGGAGGCGCTGTGCCAGGAGGTCGTGCACCGGGCCGACGAGGCGGGCTTCGACCTCCGCACCCTGCTGCCCGCGCCGACCAACACCGACCAGGACGCGGGTCCGTGAGGCCCCTCTCACCCTCATCCACCTACGCAACATGGCGGCGATCACCGAGGCCGGGGGCGTGATCTTCCCGCCCGTCCCCGCCTTCTACCACCGGCCGAAGACCCTGGAGGAGGTCGTCGACCACTCGGTCGGCCGCGCGCTCGACCAGTTCGGCCTGCACACCGACCTCTTCCCACGCTGGGACGAGGATCTGCGCGAACAGGTCAGATCACATCGTCGCCGTTGACGCCCTTCGGGCGGTTCCACGCCCGGAGCACCCGATCACCAGGCGCGTCTCCGCTCTGGGCAGCGAAGGGCCGGGCGCCGCCTGGGACGCCCGGCCGGAGTGCGATCAGGGGCCGTAGACGTTGACCTCCCACAGCGAGTAACCGTAGACGGTGCCGCGCTGGGTGCCGAAGACGCGGACATAGCGGCCGCTGCCGGAGAGGCCCGTCAGGTCGTCCACCGCGCCGTCGCCGGTGGTGGTGCCGTAGAGGGTGGTCCAGGTGGCGTTGTCGTCGGAGACCTGGATCTCGTAGGCCTTGCCGTAGGCGGCCTCCCAGTTCAGCCGGACCCGGGAGACGGTCCGGGACGAACCCAGGTCGACGGTGATCCACTGCGGGTCGGTGCGATCGCTCGACCAGCGGGTCGCCGGGTCACCGTCCACCGCCTTCCCCGGCTCGACGCCGACCCGGTAGGTGCTGGAGACGGTGACGGGCCGGTTCAGCGCGAGGTCCGGACCGCCCGACGCCCCGGTGTACAGGGCGGCGACCTGCGCGGGGGTGAGGGCCTGCCGGTAGACGGCCAGCTCGTCGACGCTGCCGGAGAAGGGCCGCTTGCCGCCGATCCCGCCGAGCGGGAGGTGGATGACCTCGGGCAGGCTGTCCACCTCCGTCCCGTTGGCGTACAGGGTCGTGCCGGACGTGGTGCCGACGAGCGTCAGGTGCGTCCAGGTGTTGAGCGGGACCGTGTAGTCGAAGGGGTAGTTGCCCGTGCCGTACTTCGTGAGGCCCACCTTGTGGTCGGAGCCGTACTCCTCGATCTTGATGCCGTAGTCGAGGTCGCGGAGCAGCACCGTGTTGGTCGAGTCCGCGGTGCGGCGGATCCAGGCCGAGACCGTCCAGGGGGCCTGGACCGAGCGGCCGCCGAGGTTGAGCGTCTGCGTGGTGCCCGCGGTGAAGCCCAGGCCGTTGCCGAGGTATCCGGCCGCCGGGTGGACGGGACGGTAGAGCCAGCCGTTGCCGTGCAGGGTGCCGGTGCCGTCGGCGAGGCTCAGGTTCCATCCGCCGGGGAAGTGCGTGGCCGTCGTCGGGACGTAGGGCGTCTCGAAGGAGTAGGTGTGGACGGGCTCTGCGTCCGTCGTCGGGGCCGGGCGATTCCTCGCCGCCGCGCCCGGCGCGGTGCCGAGCGCGGTGACGGCCGCCGTGAACTGCGCGAACGTCGCGGTCGCCGGGTCGGGGTTCCAGGTCCGTTCGGCGAGTTCGCTGCGGCGGCCGTCGAACAGGTCGAGGTAGTAGCCGGTCTCGCTGAAGAACAGGTCGTCGCCCCAGGCGGCGAGCACCTGGCCCCTGTTGCGGACGTCGGTGACGGGCGTCCAGGCGTAGATGTCACCGCGCGGCACGGCCTTGCCTTCATAGTCGCCGGGCGAGATGTAGAAGCGGTCGTAGGCACCGGTCTTGTAGGCGGTGTCGATGACGTCGTAGCCGAGCGCCCGCATGCCCGCGGACGCGGAGGTCGCGCCGAAGTTCATGATCAGCACGTCGGTGTCCGGCCGGATCGCGGTGTTCAGTGTCCAGATCATGGCCCGTTTGCCCGCCGCCTCGACGGTCTGGCGCAGGTCCTCGATCCAGACCTCCTGGAGGTCGGCGATCGTCGGCGTCGCGGTGGTGTACTGCGCTTCGAGGTAGTCGCAGGTGGCCAGGGCCGCCGGGACCTCGTCGTTGCCGAGGTGGACGTAGGGGCCGGAGAACCACGGCAGGAAGGTCCCGACGAGGCCGTTGAACCAGGTGCCGACGGCCGGGTCGGTGAAGTCCAGCGTGGAGGCGTCGCCGCACTCGGCCGACAGCGAGCGGTCCACCCCGTTGAAGACGGCGATCGGCTGGGCCTTGGTCGGGTTCTGGATCTCCGGGACGACCGTGACGTGGTACTCGGCCGCGACGGCCTCGATCGCGGCGATGTCGGCCTGGCCGTACCGCTGACCCGGGTCGGTGGGCGCGAGGCCCGCGTACGCGGGGCTGTAGAGCCGGAACGCGTTGGCCTGGTTGAACATCAGCTGGAGGACGTTCAGCTTGTGCCAGGCCATCCGCCGGATCTCGTCCTGGAGGTCGGCGACGGACATGTACCGGCGGCTCACGTCGAAGTGCTCGGCGCGGTAGGCCAGCGCGGGGACGTCGCGGATCTCGCCGTTCGGCACCGCGGCGTGCGCGGGGTCGAGGCGGAGCATCTGGAGGAGGCTGACGCCGCCGTAGTAGACGCCGGTGGAGGTCGGCGCGGTGATGGTGACGGTCCCGTCGGCGTCGAGGGTGTAGCCCTCGGTGCCGAGGCCCGCGTCGGCGGCGAGCGCGAGGCGGACGTCGCCGGCGGCCGCCGTCGCGGAGGTGACGACGGGCAGGGCGAGCCCGGTGACCTCGGTGATCTCCGCACCGAGCCGCGCCGCGACCTGAGCGACGGTCCGCTCGACGAGCAGCTCGCTGTCGGCGCCCGTGGTGACCAGGCCCGACGAGGCCGGATCCACGACGATCCGGCTGGCGGTGGTCAGCACGGTGCTGCCCGTCCCGCCCGTCCAGGAGCGCGGGCTGGGGACGAGGGCGGGTTCGGCGTTCGCCGCCAGCGCGGGCGCCGGGGCGACGAGCAACGCGCCCACGAGGGCCGCGAGCGCGGGAAGGACGTGCCGGAGCCTGACGCGGCCGGGCGACGGTCTGGGTGTACGGGACAAGACTGCTCCTGATTCATCGGTGGGGGCGCGCGACGTTCTGGGGCATGCCGAACAGCACGGACGGCGCGAAGGCCGGCCGAGGAGACGGCGGATCAGCGGGGCAGCGGAGTGGGAGGCCTGACGACGGTGGCGACGTGGTCGGTGGTGCCCGGAGGCAGGGTGTCGTGAAGCAGCGCCGAGGCGAGCGCCAAGGCGCCGTCCACGGAGTCGCCCAGCGGAGAGGCGTAGGCGACGGGACGGGGAGCGCCGGCAAGGGCGAGGGTGAAGGAGTCGGTGAGAGGTGGACCCGCCTGGAACAGGTTGCCCGTCGCGGAGACGGTTCCCGGCGCGGTGGGCGGAAGCGCGGCGAGCGCGGTGGCGGCGAGCTCCGTGCCCGCCTCACCGAGAATGCGGACCGCCGCGGCGTCCCCCGCGCGGGCGGCGTCGCTGACCGCGGGCACGAACGAGGCGAGCAGCCCGGCCCGGTCCGCGCGGGTGTAGAGGTCGGCGACGAGGTCCCGCGCACCGCCGAACCGCTCCCGCAGCGCCGTGAGCAGCACCGGTGACCCGTCGGCACGGCCGTCCTCGGCGCGGACCGCCGCGGCCAGCGCGCGCCGCCCGATCCAGGCGCCGCCGCCGGTGTCCCCGAGCAGATGGCCCCAGCCGTCGGCGCGCCGCCAGGTCCCGCGCAGGTCGGTGCCGACCGCGACGGCCCCGGTGCCCGCGGCGATGACGGCTCCCCCGGCCAGGCCGAGCGCCCCGGCGAAGGAGGTCAGCACGTCCGACGACAGCAGGATCGGCCCGCGTCCCGCCGCCTCGCCGAGGACGACGGGCAGCCTCTCCAGGAGCCCTTCGCCGAGCAGGGCGGTCCCGGTGCTGCCGACGGCGACGGCCGCGGCCCGGTCGGCTCCGGCGGCGGCGAGCAGGTCGCGGGCGAGCCCGGCCAGCAGCCCGCCGACGGCCTCCTCGTCCACGCCGCGCGCGCCCATCCGGGCCGTCGCCGCGACCGAGCGGCGGGCGAGCGCGGGGCCGCCGGGCCGGGCGATCGCCGCGCGCGCTCCGGTCCCGCCGACATCGAAGCCCAGGACGAAGGTCACGCGCCCTCCAGCACCGCGAGCGCGCCCCGCACCACGCCGCCCGCCCCGTCCAGCGCGGCACGGGCCGCCGCCGCGCCCGCGCCGGAGATCAGCATGACGAGCGCGACCTTCAGCTCTCCCCCGGACTCCCGCAGCGCCCGCGCGGCCGTCGTCTCGTCCGTGCCCGCCGCGTCCCGCAGGATGCCGGTGACGCGGCCGCGCAGCTTGGCGTTGGTGGCGACGACGTCGACCATGAGGTTGGAGTAGGTGCGGCCGAGCCTCACCATGACGGCCGTCGAGAACGTGTGCAGGGCGACCTTCTGCGCGGTGCCCGCCTTCATCCTGGTCGATCCGGCGATGGCCTCCGGCCCGGTCGCCAGCACCACGTGCACGTCGGCGAGGGGCGCGAGCGCGGCCCCGGGGTCACCGCTGAGCAGCACGGTCGGCGCGCCGAGCGAGCGCGCGTGGGCGAGCGCTCCGCGCACGTAGGGGGTCCGGCCGCTCGCGGCGAGACCGACGGCGAGGTCCGCGCCGGTGAGCGCGGCCGCGTCGGCCCGTCCCGCCGCCTCGTCGTCCTCGCAGTCCTCCACGGCGCTGAGCATCGCCCGCGCGCCGCCCGCGAGGTGGGCCACGAACCGGTCCGAAGGGAACCCGTACGTCGGGGGCACCTCGGCGGCGTCGAGGACGCCGAACCTGCCGGAGGAGCCCGCGCCGAAGTAGTGGACGCGCCCCGTGCCGCGCAGCGCGGTGACGGCGAGGTCCACGGCCTGTTCCAGCTGCGGGAGCGCGGCGGCGACGGCGCCGGGCACGAGCGCGTCCTCGGCGTTGAGCACGCGCAGCAGCTCGGCGGTCGGCAGCAGGTCCAGGTCGCGGGTGCGGGGGTTGCCGGCCTCGGTCGGGGAGCCGGTGGCGGTGTCGGTCATTCAGACGGTCCTGTCGTGCGGGAGGACCCGGTCGCGCACCGCGTCGTGCGCGCGTTCCATGGCCCCGAGGGTGTCTTCGTACCGGCTCTGCGCGAAGGCGACGAAGATGCAGTCGACGACGGTGAGCTGGGCGATGCGGGAGGCCGTGCTGCCGGTCCGGAACGTCGTCTCGCGCGCCGCGGTGACCAGCACGTGGTCGGCGAGCCTCGCGGCGGGCGACTGCGGGTTGCTGGTGATCACCGCGACGGTCGCGCCGCTGCGGCGGGCCTCGGCGAGCACGTCGACGATCTCGCGGGAGCGGCCGGAGTGGCTCATCGCCAGGGCGACGTCGCCCCGCCGCAGGGACGAGGCGCTCATCAGCGCGGCGTGCACCTCCGACCAGGCCGTCGCCTGGCAGCCCGCCTGGTAGAGCTTGAACGCCGCGTCCGTGGCGACGACCGCGCTGGACCCGACGCCGAAGACGGCGACCCGTCCCGCCTCGCCGAGGGCGGCGACGAGCGCGGCGAGCACCTCGGTGTCGAGCTGGGCGATCGTGTCCTCGACGGCCCGCACGTCGGCGAACGCCACCTTCTCCACGAGGGTCGGCAAGGGGTCGTCGGGGCCTATGTCACCGCCGAGGACGGTGCCCGCGCGCTGGTCGGCGCGCAGCCTTTCGGCCTCGGTGGCGAGCTGGAGGCGGAGCTGCGCGTAGCCCTTGAGGCCGAGGTTGCGGCAGAACCGGGTGACCGTGGTCTCCGAGGTGCCCGACGCCTGGGCCAGCTCGGAGATGGTCAGCTCGGCGGCGGCCCCGGGATCGCCGAGGACGACCCGGGCGATGGCCTGCTCGGCGCGCGGCAGCGAGGCCAGCGAGCTGCGCAGGCGGGGGACGATCTCGGTCATGGCGTCTCCTGGGAGGTCGGGTGGGCAAGGACCGACCACCGAGGGTCGTCGATCCCCTCGCCGGGGAACAGGCAGAAGTCGGATCCGGCGGCGGTGAGGGCCGCGGCGAAGTCGTCCGGGGTCATCGGCGGTCCCCAGTCCGCGCCGCGCGCGAGCGCCGGGTCGGCCGTCGTCTGGACCATCGGCACGACCGGCACGGAGGTGTGCCGGGCGGCGTCGGCGGCCAGGCGGGCGCCCAGGCCCGGGTCCGCGTGCAGGATCGCGTGGTAGGACATCACGAACAGCAGGTCGAGATGGGTGCCGAGGTCGGCCGCGGACTGGCCGGCCAGCGCGCGGCGGCGCTCCTCCGGCGCGGGCACGAGGAACGCGCCGAGCGGCAGGCCGGGCCGGACGTCGCGGACGGCGGCGGCGATCCGCGCGGCGATCCCGGTGACGACCGCGCAGCGGAACCGCGTCCATTCCTCCGCGAGGTGCCGGTCGATGTGGCCGGCGGCCCCCTCCGTCGGCAGGCGGACACCCGCGAACTCCTCGAACGCCCGCAAGGTCACCGGGTCGTAGGACGCGCGGCGCGGGGTCGCGCCGGGCCGCAGTTCGAGTTCCCAGTGCAGGGGCCAGCGCAGGAAGTCCAGGACGAGCCCGTCGAGGTCCTGCCGGGCGGCCTCGGCGCAGCGCGCGACGACGCCGGCGGTGTAGGCGGGGTCGGTCGGCACCACGCCGGTGTACCACTCCATCGGCGCCCACGGGATGCCGTCGGGACCGATCGGGCGCGGCGCGTCCGGGCGGGGCGCGGCGTGGTCGGAGAAGCAGGGGATGCTCCCGACCGCGCGCAGGCCGGCGTCACGGCAGATCGCGACGACCTCGGGGGTGAGCGCGGTGTGCTTGGTGACCAGCGCCGTCAGCCCCGCCCCGGCCGCGCGCGCGGCGCTCGCGCGGAACTCGTCGGGGGTGCGCGCGGCGATGGTCCGGTCGAAGAAGTAGACGGCTCGGAGGCCCGTCACGGCGCCACCTTCAGTTCCCCGGGAAAGTGACAGGCCGCGCCGTCCGGGCCGGGCCGCGGCGGGGCCGTCTCGGCGCAGATCGAGCGGTCGGACCTGTGCAGCGGGCCTATCGGGCAGCGGGTGCGGAACCGGCAGCCGGACGGCGGGGCGCCGGCGCTGGGCGGATCGCCGCCGAGCACGATCCGCTCCCTGCGCGCGCCGGGCGAAGGCTCGGGCGACGACGACAGCAGCGCCGCCGTGTACGGGTGCAGCGGCGCGGTGTAGACGCGTTCCGCGGGTCCGGTCTCCACGATCCGGCCGAGGTACATCACCGCCACCCGGTCGCTCAGGTGCCGGACGACCCCGAGGTCGTGGGCGATGAACAGGTAGCCCAGGCCGAGACCGTCGCGCAGGTCGGCGAGCAGGTTGATGATCTGCGCCTGGATGGACACGTCGAGCGCCGAGACGGGCTCGTCGCACAGCAGGACCCGCGGGCTCGCGGCGAGCGCGCGGGCGATCCCGACCCTTTGGCGCTGTCCGCCGGAGAACGCGTGCGGCCGCAGGTCCAGGTGGCGGCGGCCGAGGCCGACGGTCTCCAGCATCTCCGCGGCCTTCTCCTCATCATGCGGGTCGCCGCCGCCGGCCTCGATCGCCTCGAGCAGGGTCTGCCTGATCGTCCGGCGCGGATTCAGCGACCCGTAGGGGTCCTGGAAGACATACTGGACGGCCCTGCGCAGCTCCGCACCTCCCGGCCGGATCTCGTGCCCGTCCAGGAGGATCTCGCCCGACGGCTCGGGCCCGAGCCCGACCACGGCCCGCGAGAACGTCGACTTCCCGCACCCGGACTCGCCCACGAGCCCGAGGGTCTCCCCCGCCGCGACGTGCAGGGACACCCCGTCGACGGCGAACACCGGTGCCGGGCGGCGCAGGAGACCTCCCCGTCGTCCGACGTCCACCCGCAACTCCCGCACCTCCAGCACGGGAGGCACCGGCCCCGGCGTCTCGGCACGGCCGGGGCCGGCGTCCGGACGCGGGGTCGTGACGGCCTCGGCTCTACGCGCGGCGGCGGGAAGCGGGAACCAGCAGGCGGCCTCGTGCGGGCCGTCGGGGAGGGCCGGGCGGGCCTCCGCGCAGCGGGTGGCGGCGGACGGGCAGCGGGGGTGGAAGGCGCAGCCCGCCGGGAGGGCGGCGGGGTCGGGCGGGGAGCCCGGGATGGCGGCGAGGCGGCCTGGGCCGCCGGGCATCGCGCGCAGCAGGGCCGCGGTGTAGGGGTGGCGGGGGGCGGCGAAGACGTCGGTGACGGGCCCTGTCTCCACGACGCGTCCGGCGTACATGACGGCGACCCTGTCGCAGATCTCGGCGACCACGCCCATGTCGTGGGTGATCATGAGGACGGCGATGCCCAGGTCGTCGCGGAGCCGGGTGAGCAGCCGGAGGATCTGGGCCTGCACGGTGACGTCGAGGGCCGTGGTGGGCTCGTCGGCGATGAGCAGGTCGGGGTCGTTGGCCAGCGCGATAGCGATGACGACGCGCTGGCGCATCCCGCCGGAGAACTCGTGCGGGTAGGCGGCGGCGCGGCGGCGCGCGTCGGGGATGCCGACGAGTTCCAGCAGTTCGACGGCCCTCTCCCGGGCGCGGACCTTGGCCGCGCCGTGCACGGTGAGCGCCTCGGCGACCTGGTCGCCGACCGTCCGCACGGGGTTGAGGGTCGACTGCGGGTCCTGGAACACCATGGCGGCACGGCGGCCGCGGACCGCGCGCATCGCCTTGGCCGGGAGCGTCCGCAGGTCGGTCCCGTCGAGGATGATCGTGCCCTCCTCGATCCTGCCGGGCGGGCGCAGCAGGCCCATGATCGAGCGCGCCGTCACCGACTTGCCCGACCCTGACTCGCCCACGACGCCGACGACCTCACCGCGTCCGACCGTCAGCCCGACCCCGGCGACGGCGGTGACGGGGCCGTCCGGGCCGGGGAACGCGACGCGGAGGCCGCGCACTTCCAGCAGGGGGCTCATCTGCGGTTCACCGCCTCGTTGAGCGCGTCGGCGAGCAGGCTCAACCCGAGGGCGAGCAGCAGCAGGACCGCCGCGGGGCCCGCCACGTAGGCGGGCTGTTCTGACAGGTAGCGGATGCCGCTGTTCAGCAGCGTGCCGAGCGACGGCGCGGGCGGCTGCACGCCGAGCCCGACGAGGCTCAGCGACGATTCGAGGAACACCGCGGCGACCATGGCGACCGCGGTCTGCACCAGGATCGGGTCGATCGCGTGCGGAAGGATGTGCCGGGTCAGG
Source organism: Actinocorallia herbida (assembly GCF_003751225.1). Taxonomy (NCBI): domain Bacteria; kingdom Bacillati; phylum Actinomycetota; class Actinomycetes; order Streptosporangiales; family Thermomonosporaceae; genus Actinocorallia; species Actinocorallia herbida. Next base: position 2,806,751 of record NZ_RJKE01000001.1, on the reverse strand, counting down.
ATCCGCCGGCGCGGCACCCCCATGACCCGTGCGGCCAGGACGTACTCGCGCTGCTGCTGGGCGAGCAGCGTCGCCCGCGACAGCCGCCCGAAGGCGGGCAGCCCGTAGACGACGATCGCGACGGCCAAGGCCGCCCACCCCGGCCCCATGACCAGCGCCACGCAGATCCCGAGGATCAGGCTCGGAAACCCCAGCACCACGTCCAGTGCGCGCTGCGCGAGCCCGCCGAGCCACGGCGCGATCGCCCCCGCCAGCCCGAGCAGCGTGCCGAGCACCGCGCTCACCGGAACCGCGACGAGCACCAGCGACAGATCGGCCCGCAACCCGAACAGCGTCCGCACGAACAGATCGCGGCCCAGCTCGTCGGTGCCGAACCATGCCCCGCCCGACGGCCCGGCCAGCGCGTCGGGTCCCTGCGCGTCGTACCCGCCCCGCGCGAACACCGGCACCAGCAGCGCGGCCAGCACCAGCACCGCGAGGAGCCCGGCCCCGGTCGCCCCCCGGGCCGTTCGCAGCGCTCCGGCATACCGCGACTTCACAGCGGCCCGTCCGACCCGCCCGAGTCCGCGCCCGCCCTTCCTTCGCACGGCGTCCTTCCCCGCGGGCCGGCCCTTCCCGATCTTCTCGGACAGGCGGCCGCCTGTCCCAACGCGCGCGGCCCGGCCGAGCGTGCCTGCGGCCACGGCGATCCCGCATGGGTGCTTCCCGACCTCTGCGGACCCGCGTCGGTCCTCCCCCGCGCCGCCTCCGACCGCGACGCCGTCCGGTCCCTCTCCGGCATCGGCATCTCCGCCTTCGCCGGCCAGACCGTCCGCCTCGAGGTGGAGGCCAACGACTCCCTGCTCGGTTTCCGGGGAGCCGCAGCCCGTTCCGGGCTCTTTCGCGGCGGGTGGAAGGGGGCCCGCCCGCTCGGTGTGCTCGGTCATCGGGCCTCCAGGCGGACACGGGGGTCGAGGCGGGTGAGGAGGAGTTCGGTGAGGATCTGGATGAGCGCGGCGACGAGGACGCTGCCGAGGATGAGCGCCTGGATGACCAGGTAGTCCCGGTTCTTCACGCTTTCCACGGCGAGGGCGCCGAGCCCGTTGCGGGCGAAGACCGCCTCGACGACGATCGCGCCCGCGAGCAGTTCGCCGACCCGGAGGCCGATCGCGACGACCGCGGTGCCGAGGCTGTTCGGCAGGACGTGCCGCCAGGTCACCCGTCCGGGCGGCACGCCCTTGGCGACGGCGAGGTCGACGTAGTCCTCCTGGCGGGCCTGCCGCATCGCCGTCTCCACGAGCCGCCCGATCGCGGCGGCCTGCGGGAGCGCGAGCGCCACCGCGGGCAGGATGAGGTACTGGATCCCGATGCCCGGGTCGTCGAGGAGGGAGACCTCGCCGCTGACGGGCAGCACCGGGAAGGCGATGCCGAGCAGCAGCACCAAGAGCAGGCCGGTGAGGAACGGCGGCGCGGCGAGCAGCACGCTCCCGGTCAGGTCGAGCACCGCGCGCGACACCTTGCCGCGCGGGGTGCCGCCCAGCACGCCGAGCCCGACGCCGAGGACCGTCATGAGGATCGCGGCGACGATCGCGAGTTCCACGGTGCTGCCGAGCCGGGAGGCGATCAGCTCCGCCGCGGGTCTGCCGTTGACGAAGCTCGTGCCGAAGTCACCGGAGCCGAGCCCGGTGATCCAGTCGGCGTACTGGGCCGGCAGCGACCGGTCCAGGCCGAGTTCGGCGCGGACCTCGGCGACCGCTCGCGGGCTCGCGTCGGCCCCGGCGATCGCGGCCGCCGGGTCGCCGGGCGCGAGGCGCGGCAGGGCGAACGCGATCACCGAGCTGACGAGCAGGACCAGCGCCAGCGATGGCAGTCTGCGGAGGAGATGACCGGTCATGGTTACTTGGTGAGGTAGGCGTCGGTCGCCACGACGCTGCCCAGGGCGACGACCTGCACGCCCGCAAGCGCGCGCGCCTTCACGTGGTACTGGTTGGCGACGACGGTGACATTGCTGAACGCCTCGTCCAGCATGTAGTCCGACAGACCCGACAGCGCCGTGGCCCGGGTGTCGTCGGTCGCCTCCTGGACCGCGGTGCGCAGGTCGTCGTACTCGTCGGTGGTGAACTTCGACGGGTTGCCCGCGCGCAGGGACGGCATCGCGTCGAGGATCGTCGCGGCGGAGAACCCGACCATGCCGTGCAGCAGCAGGAACGCGGGGCCGAGCTTGCCCTCGACCTGCCGGGCGTCGAACTGGGCCGTGTCGAGCACCTCGGCGACGGGCTCGAACCCGGCCTCGCGCAGGTTGTTCTGCACGATCTCGAAGATGCTCTGCGGGATCGGCAGGTTGGCGAGCGTGATCGGGACCTTCGCGCCCTTCACCCCGGCCTTCTCCACGAGTTCCCTGGCCTTGGCCGGGTCGTAGGAGTACTTCGTCGCGAGGTCCTGCGGGTAGCCGTCCTGGCCGGGCGACCACCACAGGTCGGTGACGGTCGCGTCGCCGCCGAAGACCTGGTCCTTGATCCGCTCCCGGTCGATCGCGTAGGCGACGGCCTGGCGGGCCTCCTTCTTGTCGAAGGGCGCGGCGGTGACGTCGAGGCCGAGCGGGTAGAAGACGCCGCCCGCGTTCTCCAGGGAGAACTTGTCGTCCTTGGTGAGCAGCCCCGCGTCCTTGGTGCCGATGCCCGCGGCGAGCTGGACGCGGCCGCCGCGCAGCGCCGACTGGAGCGCGGTCGGATCGGTGATGACCGAGACGGTGACGCCGTCGAGGTAGGGGCGCTCGGGCACGCGGTAGGACGGGTTGCGCTCGAGGCTGAGGGAGGCGCCCGGCTTCCACTCCTTCCAGACGAACGGCCCTGTGCCGACGACCTTGGCGCCGTCGGCGAGCCCGGCGAACGTCTCGGAGTCGACGATCATCGTGAGGTGGAAGAGGTCGAAGAGGCTGTCGGTCGGCCGGTCCAGGGTGAGCACGACCCGGTGGTCGCCGTCGGCCTCGATCCTGGTGATCTTCTGGGCGACCGCGGCGAGCTGGGAGGCGTTGGCGGGGATCGCGGCCTGCTCCAGGGAGAACTTCACGTCGGCGGCGGTCAGCGCGCGGCCGCTGTGGAACTTCGCGTCGTCGCGGAGCTCGATCGTGACCTTGGTACGGGCCTCGTCGAAGGCCCAGGACTTCGCCAGGACGGGCTGCGGGGTACCTGAGGCGTCGATCTCGGCGAGCGGCTCGAACACCAGGCGCCGCCACAGCCAGTTCCCCGCCCGGTTGGCCAGCACGAACGCGGGCTGGGCGTCGGCGTTGGCCGCGAGGTTCAGCACCCCGCCGCGGACCGGTCCCGCCGCCGCGTCCCCTGCGCCGGCGTCGACCGCCGACTGGCACCCGGTGAGGGAGAAGAGCGAGACGCCGGCGACGCCGAGGCCGCCCGCCAGCAGCAGGCGCCGCGAAGGGCCCTGGGGGGATGTGCGCATGAGAGTTCCGTTCGCATCGTCCCGCGCACCGGCGGCGGGAGGTATCGGAACCGTAGCGACGAACCCCGCCGGAACGGAAGACATTTGCGGGATTAATTTTCATTACGAAGTGTTTCCGACAAGAATCATTCCCGCAGCAGCCTCTGACCTGGGGATTCCCGGGTCCGGGAGCCGGCGAGGACACGAAAAAGCCGGACGCCCACGGCGGGACGTCCGGCTTCTCTGGAGAGGGTCAGGCGGTGGCCTTGGCCTCGGCGGTGACCTGGGCGAGCAGCTCGACCAGCTTCTCGACGACCTCGGCGTCGTCGGCCGGGTGGGTCTCGGCGAAGCGCCGGATGGAGCCGGGGATGGACAGTTTCACGTCCGCCAGCACCTTGGCGCCGGCGATGCCGACGGACTTGCGGGTCTCGTCCTGGGCCCACACGCCGCCGTACTGGCCGAACGCGGTGCCGAGGACGGCGGTCGGCTTGCCGGAGAACGCGCCGGCGCCGAACGGACGGGACAGCCAGTCGATGCCGTTCTTCAGCACCGCCGGGATGGTGCCGTTGTACTCGGGCGAGAACAGCAGGAACGCGTCGGCGCGGCCCGCGGCGTCGCGCAGGGCGACGGCCTCGGCCGGGACGCTGCCCGCCACGTCGATGTCCTCGTTGTAGAAGGGCACGCTGCCCAGGCCCTCGAACAGTTCGATCTCGACGCCCTCGGGGGCGTGCTTCACGGCGGCCTCGGCGAGCTGGCGGTTGTGGGAACCGGCGCGGAGGCTGCCGACGAGGGCGAGGATCCGAACAGACATGCGAACTCCTGGTGAAAGGGCTTGGGGAACAAGCGGACCACAGTCCACTTGGGCGTTTCCAGAGTCTAAACGGACCCGGGTCCAGTTTCATTCCAGGGCGGCTACTCTGGGAGTGTGACCCGAGCCATGCCCCCTGGGAACCCTCCCCCACCCCACGTTTCAGGAACGCGGCTCCCTCTGGTCGGCACCCCGGGGACGCTGCGGGTGGACGCCGAGCGCAACCGCCTGCGCCTTCTCGAGGCCGCCTACCGGCTCCTGGCCGAACACGGGGTGGCGAATCTCACCATGGAGTCGGTCGCCGTCGCGGCCGGGGTGGGCAAGGGCACGGTCTTCCGGCGGTTCGGCGACCGCGCGGGACTCATGCTCGAACTCCTCAGCCACCGCGAGGAGCAGTTCCAGGCCGCCTATCTGACGGGCCCGCCGCCACTCGGCCCCGGCGCCCCGGCCGTCGACCGCCTCCACGCGTTCGGCCCCGCCCTGCTGTGCCACGAAAGCGGCCACCGCGATCTGATCCTCGCCGCCCGCACCGATCCTCTACGCCAGTACGGCGTCCCCGGCTACGTCCTCCGCGCCAGCCACCTGGCCATGCTCCTGCGCGAGGCGAACGCTCCCGGCGACCCCGACCTCCTCGCCCGCGCGCTCCTGTCCTCCGTCGACACCGCCCTCGTCGACCACCTCACCACCCGCGAGAACCTCCCCCTACCCCGCCTCGAAGCCTCCTGGCACCACCTCGTCACCCGCCTCGCCCCTTGACCCGCCCCGCACCCCCGGCCGAGGCGTGCGGACGAGCGGGGCGGACAGGTCCGTCGCGGTGGAACGGCCCAGGTAGGTGAGCGGTCCCGCGTCCGCGACGCGCAGTTCGGCGAAGCCGAGCCTGTCGTAGAACGGCCGCGCCGCCTCGTTGGCCGTCACCATGCCGAGGTGGACGCGCGGCACGCCCCGCGCGGCGAGCGCGCCGAGGAAGGCGGCCATGAGCGCCCGGCCGAACCCGCGCCGCTGGACGCCGGGCAGCAGGTCGATGTGCAGATGGGCCGGGTGGCCGGCCAGCTCAGGCACCAGCAGCCGCTCGGGCGTGTGCAGCAGATGGATCATCTCGTCGGTCGGGGTGGCGGGTGGCCGTTCCAGCGGCGGCCTGCGCGGGCCGACCTCGGCGAGCCACTCCTCGCGGAACCACCTGACGAACCCGGGGGTGTCGGCCGTGCCGAGGATGTAGCCGACGGCCCGCGCCCCGTCGTCGAGGACGAACGCCAGCTCGGGCTCGCGCCGGACGTAGGGCAGCGCGAAGAGATCCGGCAGCAGTCCGTGGTCCGGGTACAGCGCGCGGGCGTCACCGCCCAGATGCCCGGTCCGTACGCAGACGTCCGCGATCGCCGCGTCATCCGACGGCAGATACGGCCGCACCTTCACTTCTTCCGCCACCACAGCCCCCGCAACTCGAACGCCTGATCGAATCCTACCCGCGTGACCCTAGTGATCAAGACCGGCCGCCGCCACGGGTTTTTCCCGACGGGTCCACCGCGGCCCCCGAACGGCGTATTCATGGCGCGTTAATAGACAGTGTCTATCTGCACCCGGTAGCCTTCACCGCGGCGGGTGGAGGATTGCACGCTCCACCCGCCCACCCCGCCGCCGCACACCCGCGCACCTGAAAGACTCCGTGCATGGAGACAGGCCGCAAGGAGCCGCAGGCGGCCAGGCGAGAGTCCCTCGCGACCACCGGGGACGCCCGGGCCGTCGAGACCCGGCGGCGCCTCGCCCTCGCCTTCCGCGCCGCGGCGGCGGACGGCGTCCCCGATGTCTCGGTCGTCCAGATCTGCAAGCGCGCGGGGATCGCCCGGAGCACCTTCTACACGCACTTCGCCACGGTCGAGGACCTCGCCGCCTCGACCATCGCCGAGCTGTTCGCGGTGGCCTCCTCCGCCGACGTCGAGCGCCGGACCGTCCAGGCGCTCCCCCGCACGGAGATCACCGAGATCGGGCTCCGCACCATCGTCGACGCGCTGTGGGACGCCCGTGACCTCGTCCGGTACACCACGGCGCTCGGCTCGCAGGCCGCCATCCAGGACCGCCTCGTCGCCGAGGTCGCCGACCTGGCCCGTCCGACGGTCCTCGCCGAACTGCCCGCGCTCGCCGAGGCCGACCTCCGGCTGACGACCGAGTTCATGGCCGCCGGGATCGTCCGCGTCACCATGCACTGGATCGCCGACCCCACCGTCAGCCGGGACCACTTGGTCGCCTGGATGGCCCGGCTCCTCCCCTCCTGGCTCGCCGCCGACCCGACCTCCTGACATCGCGAGTATTTCTGCACATTTCACAATCCCGCACGGCGGCAGGGTCCTTTCCCGGAAGATGACAGCACCTGATGTCGATCTTGAAGGGCCGGGGTATGGGCGCGGGGAACATGGACGGGGAATTGAAGCGGGTCGGCGTGGCCGGGCTGGCGCTGATCGGGGCCCTTGCCCTGAACGTCACCTGGATCCAGGCCGGGCGGTCCGACGACCTGCGGGCGCACGCGCTCAACAACCGCCGGTTCCAGGGCGTCGCGCTGCGGGCGCGGGGGGACATCGTCTCGGCCGACGGGGTCACGATGGCCTGGTCCGAGGCGCTCAGCCCCGGCGACGCCAAGACGAAGTACCAGCGCCGCTACCTCGAGAACGGCGAGGCGTTCCTGCCCGTCACGGGCTACTACGCCGGAACCTTGGAGCAGTCAGGGCTGGAGCTCGCCTTCGACTCCGTGCTCGATGGCACCGACCAGCGCCAGACCGCCGGCTCCTGGGTCCATCTGCTGACCGGCGAGAAGCCTCTGGGCGGCAGCCTCCGAACCACGATCGACGCCAAAGCCCAGGTCAGGGCATATCAGGCGTTCGCCTCGTTCTCCCCCACCCCCTCGCGCGCCGCGGCGGTCTTCCTCGAACTGAAGACCGGTGCGATCAAGGTCGCCGCGCACTACCCGTCCTTCGATCCGAACACCGTCGCCGACATCAAGAACCCCGGCGACGACCAGAGGAGACTGGAGGAACTGGACGGGGCCAAGGGCCGGCCCAGGGTCAACAAGGCGTTCCTCGAGCTGTTCCCGCCTGGTTCGTCCTTCAAAGCGGTCGTCGCGGCGGCCTTCCTGGGCAAGGACGGCAACACCAAGGACAGCGTCGTGCCCGCTCCCCCGACCGTCGCCACCGGCGGCGGACAGATCAAGAACAGCCACGACGACCACGGCTGCGGCGTAGCGAACGGTTCGCCGCTGATCGACACCTTCGCCCAGTCCTGCAACACCACCTACGCCCTCATGGGCGTCCGGGACGAGCTCCTGGGCAACGAGGCGATCCGCGCCCAGTCGGAGAAGTTCGGGTTCTACAAGCCGATCCCGATCGAGCAGGACCTCTCCGCGCCCGCGTCGGAGTACCCGCACGACGTCGACAACCGCGACGAGATCCTGCGCGGTTCGTTCGGCCAGGGCGAGACCAAGACCACGACCCTCCAGATGGCCATGGTCGCCGCGGCGATCGCCAACGGCGGCGAGATGATGAAGCCCTACCTCGTCGACAAGGCCGTCGGCCGGATCGAAGGCGACAAGGGCAAGCCCGAAGAGACCGGCACGATCCACGAGGCCGAGCAGGAGACCTTCGGCAAGCCGATCAGCGGCGACACCGCATCCCAGCTCCAGGACATGATGCGCGAGGTCGTCTCCACGGGCACCGCCAAGGCCCTCCAGGGCCGGAACATCGCGGGCAAGACCGGCACCACCGAGCTCACCGCCACCCGAGGCGGCGCCTGGTTCGTCGGCTTCGCCCCCATCCAAGAACCCCGCTACGCCTTCGCGGTCTTCGTCGAAGGCCCCAGCACTCTCAACGGCGCCGGCGACGCGGGCCCCATCGCCGCCGACATCTTCGCCACCCTCGACCGCAAATGACCGACATGCCCGGAAAGTAATAACAACCCCACGGAACGTGGCATCGATTTGTTATGCGTTCCCCGGACGGCGCGACGAGGCGGACGCTTGAATCTCGGACGGGGAATTGCTCCGCCGGGCACGCCGCGGAGCCCGGGCACCGTGGGGGCGCTTTGCTGAACCTGTCCAAGGGCGAGAACACCGAGGTCACCGGCCGTTCCGAGGCCGCGGGGCCGGTCGCCCTGGCCCTGGGCTGGACCGACCCGACGGGCGAGGGCGACGCCGACGTCTCGGTGCTGCTCCTCACGGCCGACGGGAAGGTGCGCGGCGACGGCGACTTCTTCTTCTACAACCAGCCCGCCAGCGCCAACGGATCCGTCCAGCTCCTCGGCAAGACGCCGACCGGCGGCGGGAGCGAGGACCGCATCCAGGTGGACCTGACCGCGCTCCCGGAGGACGTCCACCGGGTGGTCATCGCGGCGAGCCGTCACGCGGAGGCCACCTTCGGCGACCTCGCCGACCTGCGGCTCACCCTCTCCGACAGCGCGGGCGAACCCCTGCTGGCCTTCGACATCACCGACGCGTCCGCCGAGACGGCGTTCGTGTTCGGGGAGCTGTACCGGCGGGCCGGGCAGTGGAGGTTCCGCGCCGTCGGCCAGGGATACGCCTCCGGCCTCGCGGGACTCGCCACGGACTTCGGCATCGCCGTCGAGGGCGACGAAGACGAGAACGACGCGGACGAGGCTCCCGCCGTGCCCGCGCCCGCCGAACCCGTCGACGCCGCCCCGCCCGAGGCGGGGCGGCCCGCCAAGGTGCGGACCGGACGGCGCCCCGTGCGCAAGTGCACGCTGGCCCCCGTCAAGACCGACCTCGCCGACCACGCGCACTGGCAGCACGCCCGGCTGTTCTCCGTGCACGGTCTGCGCAACGACCAGGAACGCGAGGTCAGGGCGACGTCGACGCTGCTCGCGGTGATGGCGCAGGTCCCGGAGTTCGGCCGCCGCGTCACCGCGCGGTTCGGCGCGCCGGCCGGCCTGCTCCAGACGTTCGCCGAGGCCCAGTTCAAGCACGGTGAGACGACCGTGCGGCCGGACGGGATCGTGCGGGTGTCCCGGGCGGGCCGCATCTGGACCGCGCTCGTCGAGACCAAGACCGGCGGGAACCGTTCCTGAGCACTGTCCAGGAGTGTTCCCCCCCGGGATCAGTGCGTCTGTCCCGAACGGTGCTGGACAGACTTGCCCCCCTGCTTTCACACACCCGGTGGAGCAGCGGATCTCGTCCGCCCTCCGATCCGGGCCGGGCAGGGTTCCTCACACCTGGGGTCGTGGTGCCGGGCCTGGACGGTCCGATGCCCCGCACCATCACTACGGTGATGCGGGGGCGGTGCCGTCCGACGCCGGGCACCAAGGCCCTGGGCGCGCCGTCCGATCACGAGACTCGCCGCCTCATGACGGCTGGTCTTGCGTGACGCTGTGCTGGTGGGCTGCTGCCAGTGCTCGGCTCCCCACCGGCTGGTGTAGGCCGCGTCGACCGCCACCAAGGCGATCGCGTGTTCGGCGGCCATCGAGACCAGCCGGGCCTTCAACCGGCCCGTCGGGATCCCGTGAACGACCCGGCGCAGACGCCGTCTGCCGTGCTTCTCGCGGGTTTTGACGTCGGTGAAGTCGAGGTCCTCGATGGCGATCGCGGCGACGCCGAGACGGCGCGTCCAGTGCAGGAGCCGGGTGAGGGCGTGGCGGAGCTGCGCGTCGCGGTGCGAGGCGGTGCCCGACAGGTCGTAGAAGAACCGGCGGGTCCTACCCACCGGGTTACCGTGCACGTTGAGGTGCCAGGCGGCGAGGTGGTCGGCATCGGTGTCGACCCCCACCACACCAGCAGCCAGCGCCGCCTCCAACGGGACCGCCCGCACGGGCGGGCGCTGCCAGGACGCGTCCACATACCAACGGCCCCGTGCGGCATCCAGGTGGATGCGGTAGGCCACCGCCCGATCCGCCTCGACCCGATCCACCCACTCCCGGCCCCGATGGGCGAAACAGGCGCGGGCGGCCAGCGTGTACCGGCCGTGAGGGGCGTTGGCGAACTCCGCCAGCGGGACGGGCAGCCTGATCGACACCCGCCCGTCAGGGGTGATCCGCAGGGTCTCGTTGCCATGCCGTTTACCGGTCTCACCGTCCGCGGACAAGAACCAGCGGGCCGCCTCCCACCGACCCCGCCACTCCTGCTCACTCACCCCGGCCGCCTCCAGCCGATACCGGCCACGAGCCAGGCTCTTTCCGCCCCGCACGACGCGCACCCGGCCCTCGGCCCGATCCGCTACGGCCCGCTCCCGGCGCTGTCGCAGCACCCTCAGGCGACGGGACTTCCCGAACTACTCCGCCGCTGACCGGTACCCGCCCGGCACACCCCGAGCGCCCTTCTGCCCGACCGGCAGGGCGAGCCGACCGTTGATCGTGGTCATGGCGGCGTCGAGGGTCGTGATGTGGGAGGTCCGGGAGCGGCGGGCCAGCGCCCACTGATCATGCGAGGCCTTCGTGATCGCACCCGCCCACCTCGACGACGACCCCGCGGTCAACTCCCGCTTACGCTCCGCCCACCGGTGGGCGCTTTGCCCCAGCCCGTCAGCACAACGCACCTTCAGGTCCCGGGCAGCGAGGGATCCCAGATGCGCGCCCACCAGCCGCAGCACCTCCTCGTCGGCCGCGGTGAGGCCTTTCAGACGGGTCCGCACCGACACACCACAAGCCTCGGCGACCACGAACGGCGCGGCCATCGACCGCAGCGGCATCGACACACCCACAGCAGACGACCCCCCTTCACCTGGCCGAAGTCACCGAATGTGATCAATCGAGAACCTACTCCCGATGCCGGGGCCATGTCCCAGGAATCAGGCGACACACAGTCCATGCCATGCTGCCGGAACCAGCGGCCACACCCCCAACCCACGGACGCCACGGACACGACCTTGTGGACGCTTCCGAACACTCCTGAACCAATCAACGGGCAACAGTTCAATACCCTGTCGAACGACCTCGCGCTGGACGGCGCGCACCCTGTCGCCGTGGCCAAGCGCAAGACCAGGAAGGTCGCCCTCCAGCACCTGTCGTGGGCCGAGGTCGCGCACGAGGCCCGGATCCTGTGCCACCACGAGGGCGTCGCGCAGCCGTTCCACGCGTGGCTGCTGGGCGAGCTCCTGTACTACCTGGAGCAGGACAGCGCGGGCTGCCAGGGCTTCCAGAACATGGGCGCGGCGTGGGTGCCCGTCCGTAACGCGATCGCGCAGGGGACGCTGCGGGACGGGGACGCCGGCGCGGCCCAGGTCGCGGAGAACTGGGAGAAGCTGACGCGTCAGCTGTGCCTGCGGCTCGGTGGCGAGACCGGGCTCGCCGTCGCGCCCGTCGTCCGCAAGAAGCGCGGTGACGGGCCCGGCGCGCAGCGGGCCAGGACCGTCTCCGGGCTCGTCGGGACCGGCCGGATGTCCACCGAGATCCGGATTCCGGGAACCCCCGGCCCCCTCCTCGTCGAAGCGGACCTCCGCACCGGCCACATCGAGACCACGGTGACCGTCCCGGCCGCGGCGCGGGCCCGCGCCCTGACCCGCGTCACCTGGCTGCTCCGCCTCCTCGCCCACGCCCCGGCCGACCTGCGCGTCGAGTCCCTCGCACCGGCCCGGACCAGCGGCCCCTGCGAGCTGCTCAAGAACCTGCACGCGGAACCGGGGCTGCTCGTCCCGCCCGGCGAGGCCGAGATCAGCGCCTTCCGGCTCACCCTCACCACCGGCATGGGCACCAAGCGCGGCCCCGAGGAGACCGGCTTCATCCGGAGCATCGACACCGCCGTAGACCGCTTCCACCACGAGGTCCTGACGCCCCTCAAGGCGATCGCGACGCCCGAGACGGCACGCGCCTGAGCCCACCCCGACGGACTCAGGGACAGGCGAGCCCGTGGCACGATGCGGGCTTCACCTGGGCCGCCCGGGGACGAGCGGGCCTCGGCACGATGATCGGGACGGCCTGACCGGAGCCTCACCCCCCGGCGAGCCCGGGAGCGCCCGCGTCACTGGCCGTCACGCGTTCGAGCGTCCTCCGGCCTCCTGGGAAGGACGAACGGAGTGGCCGCGTGCCGCGGGCGAGGTCACCAGGTGAGGGGGAGTTCGTCGGGGCGGCGGATGAGGCGGGTGGGGTCCCAGTGGAGGTCGGCGGCGGGGGTGGCGAGGCGGAGGGTGGGGAGCCGGGTGGTGAGGGCTTCGAGGGCCACCTGGAGCTCCATGCGGGCCAGCGCCGCGCCCACGCAACGGTGAAGGCCGTGGCCGAAGGCGATATGAGGATTCGTCTCACGGGCGACGTCGAGGGATTCGGCGTCCGGGAAGGCCGCGGCATCACGATTGGCCGCACCGATGTCCACGAGAACCTGATCTCCGCGGCGCAGCAGCACACCACCCACCTCGACGTCCTCCAGCACGAAGCGCGAGAAGGAGCCCTGGGAGACCAGGGGCACGTAGCGCAGGAGTTCTTCCACGGCCCTCGGGATCAGGGCGGGCTCGGCGACCAGCCGGGCGTAGTCGCCACCGCGCAGGAGCAGGAACACGAAGTTGGGGATCTGGGCGGCCGTCGTCTCGTGGCCGGCGCCGAGCAGCGCGCGGACCAGGTTGATCACCTCGTCGTTGGTGAGGCCGTCGCCCTCGATCCGTTCGCGGACGAGCGCGCCGATCAGGTCGTCCGTCGGCGCGTCGACCCGCTGCGCCGCGAGGTCGCCCAGGTAGGCGTTCATCTCGTCGACCGAAGCCATGATCTCCGCGACGCTCAGCGCGCTCCCGGCGACGAGGGCCTCCAGCCAGGCGGTGAACCGGGACCGGTCGGACGCGGGGACGCCGAGCAGCTCGCAGATCACCTGGACGGGCAGGCCGAGCCCGAACCCGTCGACGAGATCGGCCGGCGGACCCGCGTCGAGCATCTCGTCGACGAGGCGGTCGGCGATCCGCCGCGTGCCCGGCCGGAGGTCCTCGACGCGGCGCGGCGTGAACGTCCGGAAGACGAACCGCCGCAGCCGCGTGTGGTCGGGCGGGTCCGCGGCCAGGAGGGTCCCGCTGGAGGGGTCGATCGGGATGACCCCGGCGACGCCGTCGAGGGCGACGCCGACGCGTTCGCGGTCCCGTCCGAAAACGGGGCTGCTCAGCACGAGGCGGGCGTCCTCGTAGGCGGTGACGAGCCATGCGGGCGGGCCGAAGGGCGGCTGAACGAGGACGGGAGCGCCGCCCTCCCGTGCGGAGGTCATCGCGGGAGGCAGCTCGAGGCAGTGGTCGGTCGCGAACGGATACGAAGGAGTCTGCACGGTGTCACCAGGTCACGGGGAGATGGTCGGGGCGGCGGATGAAGCGGGTGGGGGCGAAGGGGATCTCGTCGGGCGGGACGGCGAGGCGGAGGGCGGGGAGCCGGGTGGTGAGGGCTTCGAGGGCCACCTGGAGCTCCATGCGGGCCAGCGCCGCGCCCACGCAACGGTGAAGGCCGTGGCCGAAGGCGATATGAGGATTCGTCTCACGGGCGACGTCGAGGGATTCGGCGTCCGGGAAGGCCGCGGCATCACGATTGGCCGCACCGATGTCCACGAGAACCTGATCTCCGCGGCGCAGCAGCACACCGCCCACCTCGACGTCCTCCAGCACGAACCTCGTGAGAGAGCCTTGGGCGATCAGCGGGACGTACCGGAGCAGTTCCTCCACGGCGCGGGGGATCAGCGCGGGCTCGGCGACCAGCCGGGCGTAGTCGCCACCGCGCAGGAGCAGGAACACGAAGTTGGGGATCTGGGCGGCCGTCGTCTCGTGGCCGGCGCCGAGGAGGGCGCGCAGGAGGCCGTCGACCTCGTCGGCGGCGAGGCGGTCGCCCTCGACGCGCTCGCGGACGAGCGCGCCGATGAGGTCGTCGGTGGGCTCGGCGACGCGGCGGGCGGCGAGTCCGCTCAGGTAGGCGTTCAGCTCCAGGGTGAGGGCGATCGACTCCTCGACGGTGCCGCCGCTCCCGCCGACCAGGGCCTCCAGCCAGACGACGAACCGGGGCCGGTCCTCCGCCGGGACGCCGAGGAGGTCGCCGATCACCTCGCCGGGCAGGTCGAGCCCGAATCCCCGCACGAGGTCGGCGGGCGGGCCCGTGTCGAGCATCGCGTCGACGAGCCGGTCGGCGATCTTCTGCGTGACCGGGCGGAGGTCCTCGACGCGGCGCGGCGTGAACGTGCGGTAGACGAACCGCCGCAGCCGCGTGTGGTCGGGCGGGTCGGCGCTGAGGAACGTCCCCTCGGAGAAGTCCATCGGCACGACGCCCGCGACAGCATCGACCGCGACCCCCACCCGGTTCCGATCCCGCCCGAACAGCGGACTGCTCAGAACGAACCGGGCATCGTCATACCCGGTGATCAGCCACGCGGGCGCACCGAAGGTCGCCCGCACGAGGACGGGTGCACCCCCCAGGCGCGCCACGGCCGCCGCCGGCGGCGGGTGCAGGCAGTGGTCGGTCTCGAACGGATACGACGGGAGCGTCGACATGGCGACTCCAACGACGGGGGTCCGCGAACTGCTGAGCAATTCTCAACATGCACGGACATTCCCGACTCACCTCACCCGCAATATCACCCGACCGCCACGGTCCCCTCACCCACCGCCACGGCCCCCGTCCCCTCCCCCACCTCGCGGCGCGACCCGGAACCCACCCGTACGGCGACCCCGCCCTCGATGCGCGGACCGGGTGACGGGCAAGCCGAGCAGGGACGCGGTGAGTCCCGGCTTGTCGCGCGGGTGCGCGCCCAGGAGCGCGTCCCCCCCACTCTCGCGGCACGCGGCATCCGCCCGCACCCACCGACGCCGCAGCGTTCGGGGACCCGAAACCCGGTGGGCCCTGTCGGCGGTTCTCGCGCGCCCGGGTCAGGACGTGCGGAGTGCTCGGCGCCGGCGCTTGCCGAGCGGCGCCTGGGAGAGGTCTTCGGCGGTGGAGCGGAGGTTCTTGTGGCCGTAGCCCCGGGTGGCCAGCCAGGAGGTGGCGGCGGCCTCGGCCTGTGCGCAGGCGTCGAGGATGTCCTCCTCGGCCTCACCGTCGGCCAGGAAGCGGAAGACGAAGGCGTCGCGGGCGGCGATGTCGTAGCTGAGGTGGCCTTCGCGGGTGTAGGCCGCGTCGAGGACGTCGTGTTCGGCCGCCTCGGCCAGGAGCGCGGCGCGCTGCTCCGCGCACAGTTCGGCGAACACGCCTCGGACCGTCACACGGAACTGTCTTGTGCTCACGACCGCCGACCTTAGCCGCAGTGGTCGGGTGCGGTCACCGGGTTTTCCGGCGGCGCGCCCGACCCGGCGACTTTACGCAGTAAGGCAGGGTCGGTCAGCGGGTCAGGTAGGCGCGGAGCAGGGCGTCCAGCTCGGCGAGAAGGGCCGGGGCGCCGGAGGGGTCCTCGGTGAACGCCTCGTGCATGAGGGCGTCGGCGGCGAAGAAGACGGTGCGGGCGGTGTGGTCGGGGCCTGCGGGGCCGACCAGGGAGTGGGCGGCCAGGAGGGTGTGCACCTTGGCGACCATGCGGTCCTTGTGGCCGCGGGACAGGCGCGGGTAGGCGGTGCCCTCGAGCGCGTCGCGCAGGGCGCGGGTGCCGGACTGCTCCCGGTACAGGGCGGTGAAGGCGGACAGGACCGCGCCGATCGGATCGGGGGAGTCGCCATCGGACAGCCGGGCCACGAGATCGTCCATCAGGGCCTCGTGGCGGGCGTGGTACTCGGCGGACAGGACGGCGAGGATCGAATCGCGGTCGGGGAGGTACTGGTAGAGGGCGCCGACCGAGACATCCGCCTCGACGGCGACCCGCGGCAGGGTGATCGCCGCGAGGCCCTCGCGCTCCAGCAGGGACTCCGCGGCGTCCAGCGCGCGGTCGACCTTCGCGCGGGCGCGCGACTGGGTGGGGACGCGGCGCAGTGCGCCGTCGGCCGCCGCCCGGTCGACCGCAGCGTCGCGGATGGGTGCGGTCATGAGCCCGCCTCCGAAATCAAAGTTGAGTTTGGTTTGCTCCGGCCGTACCGTACCCGCCATGACCGCACGCGCACAGGCCAGGGCCGCAGTCGCCGCCGCGAGCCGCACACTCGCCGAGGAGGGCCTCCTCATCGGCACGGCCGGGAACGTGAGCCTCCGATTCACCGGGCCGACCGGGGAGGAGGTCGCCGTGACCGCCACCGGCGTCGTCCTCGCGGGCACCACGGCCGAGCAGGTCACCGTCCTCGGCCTCGACGGGGACCATCTCGAAGGCGACCTCGCCCCTACCAGCGAGGTGGATCTGCACCTCGGCGTGCTGCGCGAGCGCGGCGGAGCCGTCGTGCACACCCACTCCCCGGCGGCGACCGCGCTCTCCCTGGTCCTCGACGAGCTGCCCTGCGTGCACTACCAGCAGCTCACGATCGGCGGGTCGGTCCGGATCGCGCCGTTCGCGGTGTTCGGCACCCGGGAGCTCGCCGACTCCGTGCGCGCCGCCCTCGTCGGCAAGCAGGCGGCCATCCTGGCCAACCACGGGACGGTCGCGGTCGGCGGCGACCTCGCGAAGGCCGTCGAGAACGCCCTCCTGCTCGAATGGGCGGCCGACCTCTACACCCGCGCCGGCGCGCTGGGCGAGCCGCGCGCGCTCACCGAGGCACAGCAGATCGCCGTCATCGAGGCCGCCCTGGCCACGGGCTATGGCACGACCAAGGCGGCTGGGCGGTGACGCCCGAGTGGGGTGCCCCGCTCGCGGTCGGGCGCAGCGCGGAGATCCATGCCTGGCCCGAGGGCGGCGATCTCGTCGTCAAGCTCTTCCCCGAGGGATATCCCCCGGCCCTCGTCGACGCCGAGGAGGCGGCGAGCGGAGAGGCCGCAAGGCTCGGGCTCAGCACGATCGCCTGCCATGGCCGGGTGGAGGTCGCCGGCCGGGCCGGGCTGCTCCTCGACCGCGTCCACGGCGAGTCCCTCACCCGCCAGGCCGAGCGCGACCCGTTCCGGCTGCGCGGCTGCGCCCGCGCCCTGGCCCGCGCGCACGTCCGGGTGCACGAGTCGCCCACCGCGCTGTTCACCGAGGTCCGCGAAGCCACGGCCGCAGCGCTCGGCACCCCTCCCCTGGCCTTCCTCACCGGGCGGCAGCGCGCGCTCGCCGCCGAACGCGTCGCCGCGCTGCCCGCCGGAGACCGGGTGCTGCACCTGGACTTCCACAGCGAGAACGTCTTCGGCCACGGCGGGGGCCACGCCGTCATCGACTGGCGGACCACCCTGCGCGGCGACCCGGCCGCCGACGTCGCGATGACGGTCCTGCTGCTCCGCGACGCCGAGCTGTGGCCGGGCACTCCCCTGCTCAAGCGGATCGCCGTCCAGGCAGTGCGCCGCGTCGTGCTGTCCACCTATCTCGCCGAGTACCGGCGGCTCACCGGGATGACCGACGAGCGCGTCGCGGCCTGGCGTCTTCCCGTCGTGGTGCTGCGGATGAGCACCCTCGACATCGCGAGCGAGCGCGAAGGCTTCCGCCGCGAACTCGCCGCCCTGCTCGGCGCCGAAGAATGATCGCCACCCTGGGCAGGTTCGTCGAAGGCCCCGAGTCCGTCGGCGCGTTCGTCGACCTGCTCGTCATCGGCGGCGGGATCACCGGCGCGGCGATCGCGTACGAGGCGGCGAGCCGGGGGCTGCGCACGGCGCTGGTCGAGGAGCGGGATTTCGGCGGCGCCACCTCCGCGGCCACGGGCAAGCTCATCCACGGCGGCCTGCGCTATCTCAAGAGCCTCGAGGTCGGGCTGGTGCGGGAGTCCCTGCGCGAGCGCCGGATCCTCAGCGACCTCGCGCCCGGCCTCATCGACGTCTACCCGACGGTCCTGCCCGACGCCGATCTCGTCGTCAGGCTCGGCCTCACCGCCTACGACCTGCTGTCCTACGACCGCAACCGGGTCATGGACCCGGCCAAGCGGATCCCCCGGCACCGCGCGCTCGGCGGCGGCCGGATGCTCTACCACGACTGCCTCATGATCAGCCCGGAGCGGCTGACGCTGGCTTTCGTCAGATCGGCGGCGGCGTCGGGCGCGCTGGTCGCCAACCACACCCGGGCCGACTCCCTGCTCACCGAGGGCCGCGATGTCGTCGGCGCCAGGGTCGCCGACGTGCTCACCGGCGGCTCCCGCGAGGTACGCGCCCGGGTCGTCGTCAACGCGACGGGCCCGTGGGCGTTCGACACCCTCACCGGCTCCCCCTTGACGGACGGCTCGGCGGGCCCGGCCCCGGCGGTCCGCTCCGAGGGCATCTACCTCATCACCCGTCGGCTGACGGACCTCATGACCCTCCACGTCACCCCGCACGGCCATTTCAGCGCCGCGCCCTGGCGCGGCCACAGCATGATCGGCCCCACCGAGAGGCCTTACCGCGGCGCGGTCTCCGACTGGCGCCTCACCCGTGAGAGCGTCGAGGAGTTCCTCACCTCCATCAACGAGGCGGGTTTCCTGCCCGGCGCATTGGGCCTTTCCGACATCGTGCACGCCTATGGCGGCCTGCGTCCCCTCACCGGGGACGTCGGCGACGACACCTACGCGGCCTCCCGCGCCGCCGAGATCATCGACCACGCCGAGCCGTCCCGAGGCGGTGTGGGCAACCTCATCACCGCGGCGGGCGGCAAATACACCACGAGCCGCGCGTTCTCCGAACAGGTCGTGGCCCTCGCGGCCCGGAAGGCCGACCGCCTCCTTCCGCCCAGCCGTACCGCCACCGTCCCCCTGCACGCCTGCGCGACGGGCCCCATCGAGCAGTACGTCGCCGCGAGCCAGGCCCGCAACGCGGACTTCTCCCCCGAGACCGTCCGCCACCTCGCCCGCCACCACGGCACCGACCACGACGCGGTCCTGGACCTCGCCCGCACCGATCCGTCCCTCACCCGCCCCCTCGACCCCGACGGCGAGCTCCTGGCCCAAGCCCTGGTCGCCGTCCGCCACGAATCCGCCCGCACCCTCCCCGACATCCTCCTCCGCCGCACCGGCCTGGGCACCCTCGGCCACCCCGGCCCCGGCCTCCTGGAATCCGTCGCCACCGTCGCCGCCACCGAACTCCACTGGTCCGAAGCCCGCCGCGCCACCGAACTCGAAACCGCCGACCGCCTCCTCACCCTCCCCTGGTGACCCGACCCGCCCCTTTACCTGGTAAGTCCGCTTTACCTGGTAAGTCCGCCGCACCGCCGGGTACGGAACCCGGAGGCGTGGGAGGACGACGAGCCCGGCTCGGCCGCCTGCCCGTGCGGAGGCGAAGAGTTCGAGGCCGCGGTGGCCCTCTCCGGCGACGGGCCGGAGCGCTAGGTGAGGGTGGGCCTGCGCCGCGCCGTGGACGGCTCGCGCGCGATCTGCGCCGATGGGAAGACCGACCACCTGCCCACGGACCACCTCCTGACGATGGCCTGAGCCCCCGCCTCGCGGGCCGGAAGCCGGAAGCACGCGGGGACCAGGGGCCCTGGTCGAAGTCGCCGGCGCTCGGGCGGCGGCCTTCCGAAGGAGAGCGCCGCAAAGGCCGAAGGGGCCCGCCGCCGGAGCGGGGACCCCTTCGGGCGCCGTGGGCGTCAGTGCATGGGCATGACGTTGACGGCGGCTTCCGGCTTGCTGCGCGAGAGGAACAGCGCCGGGATGAAGGCGAGGACGATCAGGCCGGTCGCCCACCAGAAGGTGGCGCCGAAGGCGTCGGCGATCTTCGGGAGGATCAGGGCGGCGGCCTCCGGCGGCACGTTCGCCGCCGCGCCGATGCCGCCCTCGGCCCCGCCGCCCAGGCGGTCCTGAAGCTGGGTGGTGAGCAGCACCGACATGAACGCGGTGCCGATGGAGCCGGCGACCTGCTGGATGATGTTCAGGCCCGTGCTGGCGCGCGGCACCTCGTCGTGCTCCAGGGTCTGCATCGCGGCCGACATGGTCGGCATCATGGTGAGGCCCATGCCGAGACCCATGACGAACAGCGCGCCGCCCAGCGCGAAGCCGGAGGTGTCGGCGCCGACCTGGGTGGCGAATCCGGCCATGCCCGCGATGACGAGCACGAGGCCGCCCAGGACGATCCGGCCGGGGCCGATCTTGTCGACCAGCTTGCCGCCGATCGGCATGGTGACCATCGCGCCGACGCCCTGCGGGATGAGCAGGAGGCCGGTGTGGAAGGCGCTCTCGCCGCGCACCACCTGGTAGAAGAGCGGCATCAGCAGCATCGCGCCGAAGAACGCCAGGTTGAACAGCACCATCGTGCCGGACGCCGCGGCGACCGAGCGCCGCGCGAACAGCCGCAGGTCGATCAGCGGCACCTCGGCGCGCAGCGCGCGCACCACGAAGCCGATGACGAGGACCGCGCCGACCGCCGTGAACCCGATGACCTTGGCGGAGTCGAACGCGCCCTGTTCCGCGCCGGTCGCCAGGCCGTAGATGAGCGAGGCGAGGCCGGGCGACAGCAGGAGCAGGCCGAGGAGGTCGAGCTTCTCACCGGTCCGCGGGGTGTCCTTGTCCAGGATGCGCCAGGACATGAACAGCGCGACGATGCCGATCGGCACGTTGATGTAGAAGATCCAGCGCCACGACACGTCGTCGACGAGCCAGCCGCCGAGGATCGGGCCCGAGATCGGGCCGAGCAGCATCGGGATGCCGACGACGCTCATGACCTGGCCGACCCGCTGCGGGCCCGCCTTCTGTGTGAGGATCGTCATACCGGCGGGCATGATCATGCCGCCGCCGAGGCCCTGCAGGACGCGGAAGGCGATGAGCGACTCGGCCGACCACGCCATGCCCGCGAGGCCGGAACCGATGACGAACAGGCCGATCGAGACCATGTAGAGGCGCTTGGTGCCGAAGCGGCTGGCCGCCCAGCCCGTGACGGGAATCACGGTGGCGAGCGCGAGGGTGTAGCCGGTCGCGATCCACTGGATCTGCGAGAGCGGAGCGTTGAACTCCACGGACAGGTCGCGGATGGCGACGTTGACGACGGTCACGTCGAGGATCGACATGATCGCGCCGAGGACGACGACGGCGGCCACGGCGAGTACGCCGCGGTCAAGGCCGGCGCCTCCACCGCCGTTCGACTTGCTGACGGAGGTGGCGCTCGCCTCCGGGGGGGCTGAGGAACTCAACTTTCTTCCCATCTTGAAGTGTGCTGCGACGTGCGGAAAGGACGGAAGCCGTCAACCGGACACCCCCGCCGTCTTCTGACCAGCTTTGCGGTGATCGCCTTTCGCCCGCCGCGGGAACGCTCCCCCCGACCGCGGACCCAGCCCCGGTGAACGCGCTATGCCAAGTCTGCCGGTCCCCCGCGAAACGCTCGCGGCGGGGCGGCCGCATGGCTCCGCACGAATCCCGAAACCTACCGGACCCCGGTGACAGAATCGCGCGGGCCCGTCCCCCCTCCCTCCAGACCCATGGTGACGGCTGCCGTCGGAGGGCTCGCCCGCCGCCGCGGTGAGAACCGCGGCGCCTGACGGGAAGGGTGATGCCGCCGGGCCGTCAGCCGGTCCGGGGCCGCAGGACGGGCGGCGGGGGCGCGCTCAGCGCAGTGACTCTCCGTAGACGTGCTCGACGGCCATCGTCATCAGCACCCTGCGGTCGGCGACCATCGCCGCGCGGTACTCCGCCCAGTCCGGGTGCTCGCCCGCCGCTTCGCGGTAGTACCGGACCAGGGCCTCCACCTCGGGGCCCTCCGGGTCGGCGCCGGGGCCGGTAAGCGTCACCGGGCCTTCGGCGGTGGCCCAGGACCTGCCGTCGGGACCGGTGACCTCCAGCGCGGCCCGGGGGTCGCGGCGCAGGTTCGCCGTCTTGGCCCGCCCTTCGGTCATCGAGACGTACAGGGTTCCGGTGTCCCGGTCGTAGTAGGGCATGACGGGCGACAGCTGCGGGCGACCGTCGCGCTTGAGCGTCGCCAGGACGCCGAGCCTGCTCTCGGCGAGCAGCGCGCGCGGGTCGAACGGAGTGGCGTTCATGTCCAGGAGAAGTCTCCGCCGTGCGCCGGGTATTCCCCACTCCGCGCCGCGGTTTCACGGGTTTCCCCGACCGCATCACATTCTTCGGACAATACGGTCGAACCTAGGCCATATTTCCGCCGTGTGCCGTAATGTGCGGGCCTCCCCGGTGACCCCCCGCTCCCTGGAGTTGCCCGTGCCCGACGACGTCGCCCCCGCCCGTCCGCGCCGCTCCCGGCTCCGCCGGTGGGGCCGCAGGGCCGCGGCCGCCGTGCTCGCGCTCGTCCTGCTGCTCCTGGCGGCCTACGCAGCCCTGCCGAAGGGCCCGCGCGACCCTATGGCGTTCGACAGCCCCAAGGGCGAGACGCGGCCCTTGGCGTCCGGGAGCGAGTACGCGGTCGTGGCCGGGACGCCGTGGGCCGCGGAGGCCATGCGGGACGTCCTGGAACGCGGCGGGAACGCCGCCGACGCCGCCGTCGCGGGCCTCCTCGCGCTCAACGTGACGTTCGGGGAGGCCGCGAGCTTCCCCGGCGTCGCGCCCCTCCTCT
Organism: Actinocorallia herbida; assembly: GCF_003751225.1. NCBI lineage: Bacteria > Bacillati > Actinomycetota > Actinomycetes > Streptosporangiales > Thermomonosporaceae > Actinocorallia > Actinocorallia herbida. Next base: position 2,784,172 of record NZ_RJKE01000001.1, on the reverse strand, counting down.
ACCGCGACGGCGCGACGGGGTCGGTGACGAGCTACGTGGGCACGGGCACCGCGCCCAAGGCGGCCACCCTGGCGAAGTTCCGCGCCAAAGGCTGGGACTCCGTCCCGGAGATGGACATCTGGGCCCAGCTCCTGCCCGCCTCCCCCGACGTGCTCGTCGCGCTCCTGGCCGAGCACGGCACGATGACGTTCGCCGACGTCGCCGCGCCCGCGGTCCGGATCGCACGCGAGGGCTTCCCGATCCATGAGGTGATGGCCGAGGACCTGGACATGTCGCTGGTCGAGCGGATCGGCTTCCAGTTCCTCATGCCGGAGAACGCGGAGGTCTTCACCAAGGGCGAGTGGTGGCGGCCGTTCCACGTCGGCGACAGGTTCACCCGGCCCGAGCTCGCCGCGACGTTCGAGCGGCTGGCCGGGGCCGAGCGCGCCGCGCGCGCCGCCGGGGGCGACCGGACCGCCGGGCTCGACGCGGTCCGCGCCTACTTCTACACGGGCCCGATCGCCGACCAGATCGTCGCCCTGCACGAGGACGAGGGCGGCCTGTTCACCGAGGAGGACCTCGCCGGGTACGCCGGAGGCTGGGAGGAGCCGGTGACCGCGGAGTTCCGCGGCCACACGATCCGGACGAACGGGACCTGGAGTCAGGGCATCGTCGTGCCGATGGTGTTGAAGATCCTGGAAGGCGTGGATCTGAAGGCGCTCGGCAGGAATTCTCCGGAGTACGTCCATACCGTCCTCCAGGCGATCGACCTCGCCATGGCCGACCGGGAGGCCTACGTCGGCGACCCCGCGTTCGTCGAGGTGCCGGTCGCGCGGCTGCTCTCGGCGGAGTACGCGGCCCGCCAGCGGGCCAGGTTCGGCGACCGCGCCCACGCCGGGACGCCCGCCCCCGGGACCCCCGAGGCGACCTCCGCGCCCGACCCCCTCGTCGGCAAGGACACCACCCACCTCGCCGTCGTCGACGCCGCCGGCGACTCCGTCACGCTCACCCCGAGCGATTTCCCGCTGACGCCGATGGTGCCGGGGACCGGGCTCAACCTCGGCAACCGGATGCAGCAGTTCGACCTCGACCCCGGCAGCCCGAATGCCCTCGCACCCGGCAAACGCCCCCGGATCACCCCGCACGCGGTGATGGTGGACGAGGCCGACGGGGGCCGGATCTCGATGGGCACCCCGGGCGGCGACGTCCAGGCGCAGGCCAACGTCCAGGTCCTGCTGGACGTCCTCGTCTGGGGGATGGATCCGCAGCGGGCCGTGGAGGAGCCGCGCTTCCTGTCCCTGAACTTCCCCAGCTCGTTCACCCCGCACGCGACCGAGCCGCGCACCGTCGAGCTCGAGGCGCCGCTCTACGACGCGCTGCACACCGCGCTGGAGGCCCGCGGCTACACCGTCCGGCGGCTCGACCGCTGGGACAAGGCACTGGGCGGGGTCGGGATCGTGCGGACCCGTCCGGACGGAACCGTACAGGCGGGGGCGGATCCGCACGAGAGCACCACCGCGTTCGTCCGCTGAGAAGTAACGATCTAGAATCCCCATGTTCCGGGAGCAGCCAATAAGTCCCGCTCGTCAGCGGGCGACTGCTATGGTCCGAAAGTCCACCCCCAAGATCTCTCAGTCGAGACCGGTTCGACGGCGTCCGCGCGACCGGGATACGACGCCACGGAGCAACGTGACCTCGCATCGACAGTCGTCGTCCCCGACGCGTGCCCATGGCTGACCGCTACGTCGGCCGCCGCAGATTCCTGCTCGGCACGGGCGTCCTCACGACGGCGGCGGTACTCCCCTCGGCCGCGCCCCTCACCGGGGGCAGCTCCGCCAACGCCGGGAACGCCGGGCGGGCCCCCGCCAAGCCGAACTTCGTCATGGTCATCGCCGACGACTTCGGGTACGGCCAGATCGGCGTCCAGGGCCAGACCAAGATCAAGACTCCGCGCATCGACAAGATGGCCCGCGAGGGGCTCAGGTTCACCGACGCCTACGCCGCGGCGCCCGTCTGCGCGCCCGCCCGCGCGTCGTTGCTGACCGGCCTGCACGGCGGCCACGCCCCGGTCCGCCGCAACCCGCCCGACGACGGCGACCTGCCGCTCCCGCCCGGCATCCCGACCATCGCGACCCTCCTCCAGGACCAGGGCTACCGGACGGGCCTGTTCGGCAAGTGGGGGTTCGGCGGCCAGATGCCGAACCCGTCCCACCCCGACCAGCACGGGTTCACCGACTTCTACGGCTACCTCACCCACTACGGCGCCAAGAGCTACTACCCCGAGCGGCTCATGGACGGCCGGAAGTGGGAGTACCTGCCGGGCAACAAGGGCGACAGCGGGCCCGTCTACGGGCCCGAGGTCATCATGGACCGGGCGATGGCCTTCCTCCGGGAGTCGAAGGACACCCCGTTCCTGCTGATGCTCACCCTGCCGCTGCCGCACGCCCCGTCCGCCGGTCCGCCGACCCTCGGCAGGTACGCGGGCAAGGACTGGCGGCGGCCCGACCGCGTCCACGCCGCCCAGATCACCCGCCTCGACGGGTACGTCGGACGGCTCCTGGACGGTCTGCGCGCCAACGGCCTGGACGACGACACCATCGTCATCTTCACCGGCGACAACGGCCCGCACGAGGAGGACGGGGTCCACCCCGACTTCTTCGACGCCAACGGCAAGTTCCGCGGCTACAAGCGCAACCTCTACGAGGGCGGCATCCGGGTCCCGTTCATCGTGCGCTCCCCCAAGATCATGGCGAGGACCAGGGGTAAGAAGACCGCCCACCCGACGGTCCACTACGACCTGCTCGCGACCTTCGCGGACTTCGTCGGCGCGGCCCCTCCGGGGGACACCGACGGCCTGTCCCTGCGGACGGTCTTCGAAGGGCGCGGGAAGGTGCCGACGCACCCCTACCTGTACTGGTCGCGGCTGCACGCCGGGTCGACCCCGTCGCAGCGGGCCGAGGACGGGGGCCGCGGCAGGAACGCGGCGGCGGCGGTCCGGTTCGGCAAGTGGAAGGCCGTCGGCTTCGCCCCGGGCCGCGGCTACACCACGCCCGACGCCAAATGGCGGATCGAGCTGTACGACCTCGCCGCCGACCCGGGCGAGAAGAAGAACCTCGCCAAGAAGCGTCCCGACCTCGTCACCAAGTCCCGCGGCTACATGCGCGCCGCCTGGCGCAACCCCTAGAGCCCCGTCCGGGTCCGGGCGGCCTCGGCCGCCCGGCCACGGGAGCCGCTGCGGGAGGGGGTCCAGGACGCTCCCGCAGCACGGACCTAGCGCTTGACGGTCAGCTTCAGCAGCTTGGGCAGGGGCTTGTTCTTCTTGGGCGTGCAGTTCATCGCGACGGACGAGCCGAGCGCCACCGCGGTGATCTTGAGCTTGCCCATGGTCAGCGTGACCTTACCGGCCTTCTTCAGCTTCACCTTGCCGGTCAGCTTCCCGATCGGGATCTTGCCCTTGGGCTTGATCGGGCCGGTCTTCTTCGGTCCCGACGCGCTGATCGAGGTCTTCTGGGCGCCCGACGCGGCGAAGACACCGGTGGTCTTCCACGAGTCGACGGTGACCGGCGCCACCCCGGGCAGCGCCGAGAGGTCCGCGGTGACCGTCACCGTGGCGCCCACCTTGCGCGAACCCGTGCTCTTCATGGTGACTTTGGCGTTGTAGTCGAAATGCGTGGAGAAGATAAGGCAGTCATAGGCCACGGTCCCGGTGGCGGCCGACGCGGGGGCGCCGCCGAACCCCACGGTGGCCAACACGATCGCGGTGGCGCCGACGGTGAGTCCGCGCAGTGCCCCGCGGCCCTTCGTCTTCATCGGGCTGATCGACATGAACCGCTCCTTCTGTCGCGTGCGGGTCACGGTGACGCGCACGGAAGCACGCCGCGCGCCCCCGATCGCACCCGTCCGCATGCGACCGAGCACGCTCCCGTCGTTTCGGTGAAGGAAACGCGGTTTCGCAACGTGAGACTAGAAGACCGTTTCGCGTACTCCGATGTCAAGACATGACCCCCAAACGTTTCCTTCCGCGCCGCACCCGGTCCAGGAAACGAACCCCCGCCACCCCTCGAAGCCCCGGTGCCCCCTCCGGCCCAAGACCGGAAGGGGGCACTCGGCCGGCTCGGGCCGGACGCGGCTCAGGGGCCGTCGGCCGGAGGGCGAGGGCGTGGTGCGGCAGGGGGGCGCAGGACATCGCCGAAGCGGACCGCAGGGCGGGCCAGGGTGGCGCCGACGAGGCGGCGGACGACGAGGATCGACGCCGCGACGGCCGGGCCCTCCCAGCCGGGCGCGACGCCCAGGTTGAGCAGGCCGGCCGCGAGCCAGAAGTCCAGGGCGACCTTGAGGCCCGTCTGGCCGTCGCGGGAGACCACGGCGGTCACCGCGCCCGCGACGAGGCCCGCCGCGACGCAGGCGAGGGCGGCGGTGCGCACCCAGAGGGGGAACGCGTCGGTCATCGCGGCAGGTCCGTGTCGTCGAGCGGGGTGGCGTCCGGGGCGGCGGGGTCGGGGCGGCGGTCGAGTTCGGCGCGCTCCTCCCGGATCTCACGGCTGAGGAAGTAGTTGAGCGCCGTCCGGATCGCCGCGATCGCGGCGAGTTCGCCGATCGCCCGGAGCGTCGGCGCGATGGCCGTGCGCAGGATGTCCGAGGCGAGCTGGAACTCCAGGCCGAGCGCGAGGAACCGGCCCAGGCCCAGCCGCACCGGGACGAACGCCTCGGGCCGCCGCTCGCGCACCGCGGCGACGAGGAACCAGCAGAACGCGACCGCCGCCCCGACGAAGATCACGATGGCCCCGGCCGCCTCGACCAACCGCACGAGCAGATCGACCGCCTGCGCCAGCCATTCCTCACCCAGCACCTCATGCACGCCCGTTCCATGCCCGAATCGGGCACCGCCCAAGCGACGGGCCGACCGCGCGCTTCGCGGCGGCATGGGCGAAGATCGCTGCTATCCCCGCCCACCCCGGAGAGAGGAACGCCGGTGACCGACACTTACGCGGCTTTCACCAGCCTTCAGTTCGACCGTCCCGCCGACGGTGTCCTGCGGATCACGTTCGACGCGCCCAACCTCAACGCGGTCGACCCGAAGACGCACCGCGAACTCGCTGACATCTGGCATGTCATCGACCGCGACGAGGAGACCCGGGCGGTGCTCGTGCGCGGCGCGGGCAAGGCGTTCTCGGCGGGCGGCACCTTCGACCTCATCGAGAGCATCGCCGCGGACCACACCGCGCGGACCCGGGTCATGCGCGAGGCCCGCGACATGGTCTACGGCGTCATCAACTGCGCCAAGCCCGTCGTCTCGGCGCTGCACGGCCCGGCCGTCGGGGCGGGCCTGGTCATCGGCATGCTCGCCGACATCTCGATCGCCGCGCGCTCGGCGAAGATCGTCGACGGGCACACCCGGCTCGGCGTCGCGGCGGGCGACCACGCGGCGATCTGCTGGCCGCTGCTGTGCGGGATGGCGAAGGCGAAGTACTACCTCCTGACGTGCGAGACGCTCACCGGCGAGGAGGCCGAGCGGATCGGGCTGGTCTCCAAGGTCGTCGACGACGACCAGGTGCAGGACGAGGCGCTGCGCGTCGCGACCTCGCTGGCGGCGGGCCCGGCGGCGGCACTGAGCTGGACCAAGCGGTCGCTCAACCACTGGTACCGGGTCGCCTCGCCGATCTTCGAGACCTCGCTCGGGCTCGAGTTCCTCGGCTTCAGCGGGCACGAGGTCGGCGAGGGGCTCGCCTCACACCGGGAGAAGCGCCGCCCGGACTTCGCCGAGGTGAACCGCGAGCACCCGCTCGACCTCTGACCCGCGGGGCGGGACGCGGTCTTGACACCTCCGCGTCCCGCTGCCGAGCATGGAAGGCCCCACCCCAGGAGTCCCGGATGTCGATGACCGTGCCCCTCGTCCCGCACCCACGGCACGGGATCCACGAGCCGTCCGCGGGCAGCCCCGCACGGCGCCCCGGGTCCGTGCGGCGCACCGCGACCACCGACATGCTCCGGCCCGACGGGCTCTTCGGCCCCCTCGTCCTGCGCGGCAGGGGACGGGACGTCCGCACCTCGCCCGACGGACGGGCACAGGTCCTGGCCGCCGCCGAGACCGAGGCCGTCGTCGACTACGCGGCCGGTCGGCGGCTGCTGTCGCTGGAGACCTCGCCCGGGCGGCCCGGCCTGGCCGCCCTCCTCGGCGACACGATCGGATCGGGGTTCCGGAACCGGCTGGACGCCGCCGACCCGGCCCTCCGCGACGACCACAGCCTCCTGTACCTGATCCTCGACGACTTCCCCGTCACGTCGCTGGTGTCCGGGCACGCCATCGTCGTCACCCTTCCGGAGATGTCGCTGCCCTCCGACCGGGCCGCCGCCGCGTTCCCCGTCGACCTGTGCGCGGGCTTCGCCGCCGGCAGCACCCTGATGGGCAACGTCGAGCGCACCGGAATGCCCCCGATCGTCGTCGGCCCCGAGGCCCCCGCCCTCACCGACCCGGCCGACCCCGACGGCTGGCACCCCCTCGACCCGCTCCCCCCGTCGGGCATGCGCCGCGCCCGCCGCATCGACCTCGACCCCGTCACCGGCCGCATCCAGGCCGTCTTCCGCGACTCCTACACCCGCCCCGACGGCGTCGAGACCGTCATCCACGAGTACACCCTGGACGCCTCCACCTCCGGCGGCGTCCTCACCTCCTGCGAGGCCACCCCCCGCGTCCTCCCCTGGATGGAATGCCCCGCCGCCGTGGCCAGCGCCCGCCGCCTCGCCGGCCTCCCCCTCACCGGCCTCCGCGACCACATCCGCACCACCTTCACCGGCCCCTCCACCTGCACCCACCTCAACGACACCCTCCGCGCCCTGGAGGACGTCGCGGACCTCCTGCGCGCACCTCGCCCCTGAGCACCTGACGCCCGCGGTGCCGCTGACCGCAACCGGTCTCGTCCGACGCCACGGTGAACGCGGTGATTGACGGGGCAGATGGCAGCGTGTGACCGTGGAGCCCGATTACCGTGATTTCAGGGGGCTGAGCATGGTTCGGCCGGGGCGGGTCACGCGTACCGAGCCGGGGGATCCTCGCTGGATCGGGACCTACGAGGTCCTCGGCCGGCTCGGGTTCGGCGCGCAGGGGGCGGTCTATCTGGGCGAGTCCCGGTCCGGGGACCGGGTCGCCATCAAGGTCCCCTGGACCGACCGCACGAACGACGAGACGGTCCGGCAGCGGTTCGCCAGGGAACTGCTCGCCGCCCGGCGGGTGCCCTCGGCGTACACCGCGGCGATCCTCGACGCCGACGTCGACGGGGCGCGGCCGTACATCGTGAGCGAGTACGTGGACGGGCTGTCCCTCCACGAGATCGTCAGCCGGGACGGACCGTACTCCGGCGCCGCCCTCCACCGCCTCGCCTCCTACACCGCGCTGGCGCTGGCCTCGATCCACGGCGCGGGCGTCGTCCACCGGGACTTCAAGCCCGCGAACATCATCATCGGACCGGACGGCCCCCGGGTGGTGGACTTCGGGATCGCCCAGGCGCTGGAGACGGGCGTCCTGACGACCCGCTCGCCGATCGGGACGCCCGCGTTCATGGCCCCCGAGCAGTTCACCGGCGGCCGTGTCGGCCCGTCCACCGACGTCTTCGCCTGGGGCGGGACGATCCTTTTCGCGGCGTCGGGGTGGCCGCCCTTCGGCTCCTCCTCGACGTCGGACGAAGTCCGGGAACGCGTCCTGCGCGCCGTGCCGGACCTGGCGGCGCTCTCTCCCGGGCCGCTCCGCGACGTCGTGGCCCGCTGCCTGGCGAAGGATCCGGCCGCGCGCCCTCCGATGCTCGACGTGGTCGGCGCCCTCACGGGCGGGCCTTCCGCACCCGTGCCCGCGCCCGTGCCCCGCGCGGCGTCGTCGCGCGCGTCGGTGCCCCGGGCGCGCGAGTCCCGCGTGCCCGCGCCGCCCGCGCCGCCGCCGTCGCGCGGGCGGCGCCGGCTCCTGTGGGCGCTCGCGTCGGTGCTCACGGTGGGCCTGGCGGCCGCCATCGCGGTCTTCGTCCTCAAGAACCCGGCCGGCGGGACGGTCCCGGACCCGATCGCGCACTGGAGCTTCGCGGGCTCCGGCGGCACGGTCACCGACCTCACCGGCAACGGCAACACCGGCTTCCTCGAAGGCGGCGCCACCCAGTCCGACGGGGCCCTCACCCCGTCCGAGGGCTCGATGGCCACGAAGGGGCCCGTCGTCGACACCCTGCGCGGCTTCACCGTCACCGCGGTGGTCCGCCTGTTCACCAGGGAGTTCGGCATCGCGACGATCGCCTCCCAGGACGGCGCCGTCAACGGCGGCTTCCAGCTCGCCGCGAGCCGCGACCTGAACGGCACGAAGGTCGACACCTGGCGCATGACCGTGGTGGAAACGGATCAGAAGGGCTCCGACCGCGTCACCGCCCTCGAACGCCGCCCCTTCGTCCTCGGCGCATGGACCCGTGTCACCGGCGTCCACGACGCCGCGGGAAAGCGCATCTCCGTCTACGTCGACGGCTCCCTCCTCACCACCTCCCCGACGGCCTCCACCTGGACCGCCGCAGGCCCCTTCCGCCTGGGCACCTTCAAATACAACACCTATTACTGGGACCACTTTCCCGGCGAGCTCGCCGACGTCAAGGTCTACGCCACCGCCCTCACCCCCGACCAGATCCCGGCCCTGACCGACGATTGATCCCGCACCCAGGACGACCCCGGAACTGCCGAGTCCTCAGCCGGACGGGCGCCCCTCGCCGCTCTTCCCGAACGCGACAATCTTTGGGATCCTCTGGACGGATCGGCCCTGCCGACCAAGGCCGGCCGTGCGACGCCACGGGTGCCGCGGGCTGCTCAGGATGCGGCCTCGTACCGTGCCGAGGTGAGGCGGAAGACGGGGTAGCCCGAGGCGACGCGCAGCAGGTCGGCGTCGGAGGAGTGGTGGTCGAGCCCCTCGAAGAACAGGCCCACCTCGAACTTCCAGCGCTCGAGGTAGGCGCGCAGGATCTGCGGCTTGCCCTCGTCGGGCACCTCGACCGCGGTGAACGGCTCGACCCGCGAGCCGAGGCGCAGTTCGCCACGGCCTTCGGCGGCCCGCAGATTGCGCACCCATTGGGTGTGCCCGCGCGGAGCAACGAGGTAGCGCTCGCCGTCCATGGTCAGGGGATTGACCGGGTTGGTCCGCCATTCCCCGCTCTTGCGGCCCCTGACGGCCACGAGCTGACTGCCCCAGAGGCTCAGACCGCGGCCGGTGAGCCAGCCGACGACCCGGTTGAGGAGGTTCCCGGACCGACCGGCCTCGACATAGCGCATGCGATGTTCTCCTTTGTGAGCAGTGCTCTCTCTTAAGTACAGTGAACACGCTTTGGGTCACAGTTGCAAGAACACTGCTCTCTTTTCAGTCGTACGCTCTGAAAGACTGGGGCGCATGACCGCGATCCGCACCGCCCGGGAGAGGGCCCGCGCCGAACTGACCCACGAGATCAAGCAGGAGGCCAGGCGGCAACTCGCCGAGGCCGGCTCCGCGCAGCTCTCCCTGCGCGCGGTCGCCCGCGCGCTCGGCATGGCCTCCTCGGCGATCTACCGGTACTTCCCCAGCCGGGACGACCTCCTGACGGCCCTCATCATCGACGCCTACAACGCGCTGGGCGACGCCGCCGAGAACGCCGACCCCCCGCAAGCCGCGCCCCGCGAACGCTGGCTGCTGGTCTGCGCGGCGGTGCGGGACTGGGCCAAGGCGCACCCACACGAGTACGCCCTGCTCTACGGCTCACCCGTCCCCGGCTACCGGGCCCCGGCCGAGACCCTGGATCCGGGAACCCGCGTCGTCCGCCGCTGCGCCGAGATCCTCCTGGCCGCCGGCCCCCTGCACCCCGCCTCCCCCACCCCCCTGGATCCCGCCCTGGAGACCCAGATGAACACGGTCATCGCCGGCACAGGCGTGGCCCTGGCCCCCGCGGACGTCGCCCGCCTCCTCATCGCCTGGTCCCAGCTCTTCGGCCTGATCACCTTCGAACTCTTCGGCCAGTTCACCGGCTCCGCCGACCCCGCCACCCCCCTCTTCCACCACGCCACCGCCCAAATGGCCACCACCCTCGGCCTCCGGTGACCCCCACCCCCCCGCTCCGAGCGGGAGACAGGTGAGCCCCCGACATGGCGCCGGTTCGGCGCGGTCGCCGTGAAGTCGTACTTCAGCAGACCCTCTACCGTGGTCGTCTCCGGTGACGATCACAGTGGAGTTCGCAGGGGACGCGCGCTGCTCGTTCACGAAGAACAGCCAGGACTTCGGGGTGGCCACGACCCGTTCGGACAGGGACCGCCTCCGGACCGGTCATGCCGTAGGGGACATCGCTGCCGGGTCAGATCGTGCTCTTCCACGGTCGCAGGGTGGTCGACGGCGCGTCGGCCCGATCCGTCGCAGGTCGCGGCCTCTCTGCGCGTCACGGAGCGGCGTACCGAAGAGCCGGCCTTGATCAGCGGCCGAACGCGCGGACCGGCTCGCCGGGTTCGCCTGTTTCCGCGACAGCCGCCGGAACTCGGCGCCGCGGCTGCTCGGCCCGCCGACGATCGCAACGCGGTCCCGATTCCGCTCCGCCAGGTCTTCACTCTTCACGCACACGGCCGCCACGGCTCTGCACGAGCGCGCGGAACCACCCGCCGCGGGTGAGCCCCGGTGGCACCATCCGCAGGCGCGGCCTCTTCTCGGCGGCCGAGGGGACGCCCCGGGTGGAGCCGCGGCCGTCCGATCCCCGCGAAGCCTGCGCATCGAGGTGCCGGATGCCGACCCCGGACCACCCCGGCCAGGCGTCCCATCCCGACGAGACGGCCGTGGACTCGTCCTGTGCGGGTACGGAAGAGAGCAGACCTCGCCCGCAAGCCTTCCGCCGGGCGGAAGGAAACGGCCGTTGGCTCGGCCGGAGGCTCGGAGGAGCACGGCGGACGGGCTGGAGGGGCGAACCGGATCGTGGTGGGGGGCGTCCGATGGGGCATGGGAACCGGGCGTAGGGTAGGCCGCGGCGCGGTGGTGGTCGCGCTGGCCGGCACGTTGATGGCAGTTGATCCCGCGATGTCTCGGGCCTGTGCCTGCGGGGCGTTCGTCGCCGATGAGACGTTGCGCGCGCAGCGGGAGACCGCGCTGGTGGAACTCGACGGCCGCACCGAGTCGATCACCCTTTCGGTGCAGGCGCGGTCCGAGGCGGCCCAGGCGGCGTTCCTGATGCCGGTTCCCGCGCGCGCCCGGTTCGAGGTGGCCGACGGGGAGCTGTTCACCGACCTCGACCGGATCAGCCGCCCGGCCGTCGAGGTGCGGCAGGTGACGGTGGACGGGGACGGCGCGGGTGCGCCCCCGGGGTCCGATGGCGGCGCCACCGTCGTCGACCACGTCGAGGTCGGGCCCTACGAGGTCGCCCAGCTCTCCGGCACCGACGCCACCGCCGTGTCGCGCTGGCTGGACGACAACGACTTCACGCTCCCCGCCGAGCTCGGCGGCGCGCTCGGACCGTACCTCGCGGAGGGGTGGCTCGTCGTCGCGGTGCGCCTGGCCCCGGCCTCCGGCAGCCTCGAAGCCGGGCTGCCGCCGATGCGGCTGGCGTTCGAGACCGACACGCCGGTCTACCCGATGCGGCTGTCGGCCACGGCCGAGGACGGCCAGCCGCTGCGCCTGTACGTGCTCGCCGACCACCGGACGGACATCAGCAATCCCGCGCCCGGGGGCGGCGCGCCCGACCTGACGTTCGCGGGCGAGGTGAAGCCGGACCCGCAGTACCCGGCGCTGTCCGCGGCGTTGGCCGGCCCGCGCTTCCTGACCCGCTACGACGGGCATTTCAATCCGGCGCAGATCACCGACGACATCCGCCTCACCCGCTCCGCGACCGATGAGCCCTACCGCGCGGTCGTGACGGTCACCGAATACGTCCACTCTCCGTGGCCGAAGTCCGCCCTCCCCTTGGTCCTCCTGGCCTCGGCCCTGCTCGCCGGCACCCTCGTGATGCTGCGCCGCCGCCGGCCGGCTGGGGCCTGAAGAGGTGCCTCCGGCCATCACCCGCGCGAGCCTGCCCCCTCACCTTCGGGCAGGCCGGCCGTGCTTCCGGCGGGCCGGGCCCGGTCCAGGGCGGCCGCGATGCGCTCGCCGATGGTGTGCAGGAGGGCTTCGGTCCGGGTGAAGGACGCTTCCGGGCTGCCCGCCAGTTCGAGCAGCGAGTAGGCGGTGATCGTGCCGAGGGGTCGGGGGCGGGGGTCCGGCAGGGCGATGTCGCCCGCGACCAGGCTGACGGGGACTCCGGCATGGCGGGCCAGGGTCATGGCGCCGTAGGGGGCCTTGCCACGCAGGGACTGGTCGTCGAACCGTCCTTCGCCGACCACGCACAGCGCGGCGTTCCGGAGGAGGCGGGCGAGGCCGAGTTCGGCCAGCATGAAGGCCGACCCCCGCCGCCACCGCGCCTGCAAGGCGGTGAGGGCCGCGAAGCCGGTGCCCCCGGCGGCACCGGCTCCCGGACTGGACCTGTGGTCCCGGCCCGTGTGAAGCACCATCAGGTCGGCGAACCTTTCGAGTCCGGCTTCCAGCCGCCTGATCTCGGCCGGACCCGCCCCCTTCTGGGGGGCGAAGACCTGGGCGGCTCCTTCCGGGCCGAGGAGGGGGCTGTCGACGTCGGCGGCCAGGACGAACTCGACGGAGGACAACCGCGGGTCGAGGTCCGACAGGTCCAGGGAGGCGACGTCGCGCAGATACCCGCCGCCGAGGGGAAGCCGCGCGCCGAACTCGTCGTACGGTCTCGCGCCCAGAGCGGTGAGCATCCCCGCGCCGCCGTCGGTGGTGGCGCTGCCGCCGACGGCGAGGACGATCCGGGTGCAGCCGAGGTCGAGTGCCCTGCGGACGAGCTGGCCCGTCCCATAGGTGGTGGAGGTGAGGGGGGCGCCCGCGGCGTCCGTGATCAGGTCGAGGCCGGATGCCTGGGCGAGTTCGACGACGGCTTCGGTGCCGCGGACCGCGAGTGCCGCGGAGACCGTCATGCCCTCGACCGGGCCCATGACGGTGACCCGGTCGAGGGAGTAGCCGACGGTCGCCAGCGCCTCGACCGTCCCCTCGCCTCCGTCGGCGAGGGGACGTTCCACGACCGTCACCTCGGGTGCGGCGGCCCTGATCCCCGCGGCGAGCCATGCGCACGCCTGCGAGGCGGTCGCCGATCCGCGGAACTTGTCGAGGCAGACCACGACGGACCCGGAGCGCGGGGGACGGGAAGGGGAGACGATCATGTGTCCGGCCTTTCAGATCACGTACTCGACCCAGCGGCGGCACACCGTGGCGAGGGTGCGGGCGCCGTCGGCGGCCCATACGTCGGCATTGAAGATCTCGACCTCGATGTCGCCGGTGTAGCCGGCTTCGTCGGCGAGCGCGACGAAGCCCCGCAGGTCGATGTGGCCGTCCCCGAGCATGCCGCGCGACAGCAGCGCGTCGGGCGGCAGCGGGGTGATCCAGTCCGCCAGCTGGACACTGGCGATCCGCTGCCCCGCCCGGGCGAGCTGGGCGGGCAGCTGCGGATCCCACCAGACGTGGAAGGAGTCGGCGACCACGCCCACGGCGGCGGCGGGGAACCGTTCGGCCAGATCCAGGGCCTCGCCGAGGGTGGCGAGCACGCCCCGGTCGGCGGTGTAGATCGGGTGCATGGGCTCCAGCGCCAGCCGCACGTTCCGCGCCAGGGCATGGGGAACGAGCAGGTCGAGGGCTTCGGCCACCCGGGCGCGGGCCGCGGGCAGGTCGCGGGAGCCGGGCGGGAGACCGCCGACGACCAGGACCAGGCATCCGGCGCCGAGTTCGGCGGCCTCGTCGATCGCGCGCCGGTTGTCGGCCAGGGCCCGCTGCCAGGCGTCGGGGTCGGGTGCGGTGAGGAAGCCGCCGCGGCACAGCGAGGACACGCGCAACCCGGCGTCGGCGACGAGCTTCGCGCTGGCCTTCACCCCGTACTCCTGGACGGGTTCCCGCCACAGGCCGATCGCCTCCACGCCGGCGGCGACGCATCCGGCGACCGCGTCCTGGACGCCCCACCGCTCGGTCGTCTTCTGGTTCAGCGACAGCCTGCGCAGCCGCGGGTCGCCCGGCCCGGGGGTGGGCATGGCCGCCGGACGGCCGGACGGGACGTCGGGTTCGGGCGCGGCGGAATTCACGGTTTCGGTCATCGGGCGAGTCCTGCCGTCTCGAGCAGCGACCGCATGCGGGCCGCGGCGAGGTCGGGGTCGGGCAGCAGCCCCGCGGCGTCGGCGAGCCGGAACGTCCGGGCCAGGTGCAGGACGCTGCGGCCCGACTGAAGGCCGCCGACCATGACGAAACCGGGCTGCAGCCCGGCGAGCCACGCCAGGAAGGCGATGCCGGTCTTGTAGTACGGAGTGGGGGCGGCGAAGACATGCCGGGACAGCGGCACGGTAGGGGCGAGAAGGGCGTCGTAGGCGTCCAGATCGCCCTGGTCGAGGGCGTGGAGGGCGCGGGCCGCGACCGGGGCGATGCCGGCGAAGATGCCCAGCAGCGCGTCGGAGTGGCCGGACCCGTCGCCGCGGATCAGCTCGGGGTAGTGGAAATCGTCGCCGGTGTACAGGCGGACGCCTTCGGGGAGGGAGCGCCGCAGCGCGATCTCGTGGCCGGCGTCCAGCAGGGACACCTTGACGCCGTCGACCTTGCCGGGGTTCTCCTTGATCAGGTCCAGGAACGTCGTGGTCGCGGCGCCGATGTCGGTGGAACCCCAGTAGCCGCGCAAAGCCGGGTCGAACGCCTCCCCGAGCCAGTGCAGGATCACCTTGCCTCCGCACTGGCCGATCACCCGGCGGTACACGTCCAGATAGTCGTCCGCGGACCGGGCGGTGGCCGCCAGCGCGCGGCCGGCCATGAGGATGACGCCGGCGCCCGCGTCCTCGGCCACCGCGAGCTGCTCCAGGTACGCCTCGACGATCCGGTCGAGGGGGTGCGGTCCGGCCGGGAGGTGGTCGGTGCCGACGCCGACCGCGACCGCTCCCCCGCACGCACGGGCCTCGGCGGCGCTGCGGCGGATCAGCTCGGCGGTCGCGGCCCAGTCCAGGCCCATGCCCCGCTGGGCGGTGTCCATCGCGTCCGCGACGCCGAATCCCTGAGCCCACAGGTGGCGGCGGAAGTTCAGGGTGGTCTCCCAGTCGATCGCGGCCGGCGCGCCGGGCACGTTGTCGCCGAGCGGGTCGGCCACCACGTGCGCGGCGGCGTACACGACACGGGACTTCGGCGGTCCCGGCGGCGGCGTCCAGTCGGCCGGGGCGCCGAGGGTGTGGACGGAGCCGCCGTTCTCGTCCGGCAGCCAGAGCGACGTCACAGCTCCACCGCCGGGATCTCCACGCGGCGGCCCTCGGCCGACGACCGCAGCCCGAGCTCGGCGAGCTGGATGCCGCGGACCCCGGACAGGAAGTCGTACGGGTGCGGCGCGCCCTCGGCGACGTGCCGGACGAACTGCTCCCACTGCGCCTTGAAGCCGTTGTCCAGGTCGGCGTTGTCGGGCACCTCGAGCCACTGGTCGCGGAACGGCTCGGTCACCGGCAGGTCGGGGTTCCACACCGGCATCGGCGTGTTCACCCGGTGCTGGACCCGGCAGTCGCGCAGGCCCGCGACGGCGCTGCCCTCGGTGCCGTCGACCTGGAACTCCACCAGCTCGTCCCGGTAGACCCGCACCGCCCAGGAGGAGTTGAGCTGGGCGATGATCCCGCCGTCCAGCTCGAAGATGCCGTAGGCGGCGTCGTCGGCGGTCGCCTCGTAGCTCTCGCCCCTCTCGTCGAATCGGGTGGGGATGTGCGTGGCGACCTTGGCCGTCACCGCCTGGACGTCGCCGAAGAGGTTCTCCAGGACGTAGTTCCAGTGGCAGAACATGTCGACGGTGATGCCGCCGCCGTCCTCCTTGCGGTAGTTCCAGCTGGGCCGCTGCGCCTTCTGCCAGTCGCCTTCGAACACCCAGTAGCCGAACTCGCCGCGCACCGACAGCACCCGGCCGAAGAATCCGGAGTCGAGGAGGCGCTTGAGCTTCACCAGGCCCGGCAGGTAGAGCTTGTCGTGCACCACGCCGTTGCGGACGCCGGCATCGGCGGCGGCCCTGGCCAGCTTCAGCGCGCCCTCCACCGACTCGGCGGTCGGCTTCTCGGTGTAGACGTCCCAGCCCGCGGCGATCGCGGCGAGGATCGCCTTCTCCCGCGTCTGGGTGATCTGGGCGTCGAAGTAGATGCCGGTGCCGTCCGCCAGCGCGGACTCCAGGTCGGTGGTGTAGCGCCGCAGCCCGTGCCGGTCGGCGATCTCCTTCAGCCTCGCCTCGCTGCGCCCGACGAGGATCGGGTCGAGCATCACGCGGGACCCGTCGGCGAGCAGGACGCCGCCCTGCTCGCGGATCGCCAGGACCGACCGCACCAGATGCTGGCGGTAGCCCATCCGCCCCGTCACGCCGTTCATGATCACGTTGATCGTTCGCATGGGAACCTCTCTTGGAAATCGATTTCCAAGAGGCTAAGTTCTGAGCGGACGGCGCGTCAAGCCGGTCGTCGGCTGGAAGGGGGGAACGGCGGCGCGGGTGCGCTCAGGAGGCGGGCGGAGCGGTGCTGTCGCGCAGCACGACCTCGCCGGGCACGGTGAGCAGGGTCGGCCCGCGGCCGGACCGGCCGGCGAGCGCGAGTTCCAGGACCCGCTCGCCCATGTACTCCAGGGGCAGGCGCACCGTCGTGAGCGAGGGCACCTGGTCGCGGACGGCCGGGATGTCGTCGAAACCCGCGACCGAGACCCGGTCCGGCACCGGCACACCGCGCTCGCGCAGGGCCGTCAGGGCGCCGATCGCCATCACGTCGTTGACCGCGAACACGCAGGTGGGAAGCCTGTCCTCGGCCACCAGACGGGCGGCCGCGGCGTGGCCGCCGTCCCGGGTGAAGTCGGAGTAGAGGACGTCGGCGGTCAGGCCCGCCTCCTTCAGCGGGGCGAGGAAACCCGCCATGCGCTCGTTCGCGGTGACGAGCGTCCGCTGCCCGGCCAGCACGGCGAAGCTCCGGTGGCCAAGACGCAGCATCTCCTCGGCCAGCAGGCGCGCCCCGCCCCGGTTGTCGGGCAGCACCGCGTCCGCGTTCAACCGGTCCTGTCCGATGATCGCGATCCGCCCGCCGGCCGCCTGCACCTGCCCCACCTCGGCGGCCAGGCGCTCGTTGAGCTTCCGGGAGGCCACCCGGCTGCCGGCCAGCACGATCGCCCGGACCCGCTGCCCGCGCAGCGCGGCGACGAACTCGATCTCCCGCTCCGGATCCCGGAACGTGCTGCCCAGGAACACCAGCAGCCCGCGTTCGCCGGCCAGCCGCATCACGCCCGAGGCGATCGCGGCGAAGTACGGATCGGCGACGTCGTGGACGATGAGGCCCACCAGGTCGGACTCCGACCTCGACAGCGCCCGGGCGTGCGGATTGGGCGCGTATCCCAGCTCCCGTGCGGCCGCCTCGACCCGCAGCCGCAGCTCGTCGCGGACCCGCCGGCCGCTCTCGTTGTTCAGCACCCGCGACGCCGTCGCCGCCGACACCCCGGCCAGCGCCGCCACGTCCTGCAGCCGCACGACCCGCTCCTCGGCCACGGCCCCGCCCCCTGTCCACCGCCCGGCCCCAC
This sequence comes from Actinocorallia herbida, assembly GCF_003751225.1. Taxonomy (NCBI): domain Bacteria; kingdom Bacillati; phylum Actinomycetota; class Actinomycetes; order Streptosporangiales; family Thermomonosporaceae; genus Actinocorallia; species Actinocorallia herbida. The sequence continues at coordinate 2,766,591 of NZ_RJKE01000001.1, read as the reverse complement.
CCGGTACCCGTTGACCGGCCCCGGACCTGCATCCTATGCGGCGGAAAACGCTTTCCAAATCGGGCCTCAAGCACCTCCCGTTGCACACGGGACGCACGCCGGCCGTTCCCGGTGGTCCAGCAGGAGGAGATCGGGAGGAGGCGACGGGAGGGCCAGTCGTTCAACGCGATGGGTCGGACGCCGGGCGCTCCGATGCACCCCTCCGGAGCGTGCTCGCTCAGACGGCGGTGTGCGGCGGCCACCGGACCCCGCAGACGTCTTCGCCGGTCTCGACGGAGGGGAACGATCCTCCTGCCTTAGGCGATGGTGACCATGCCGGCGGTGTAGACGGCGTCGGTGAGGAGGCCGGCGGTGAGGCGGATCCCGGTGAGTTCTTGGGCGAGGGCGATCATGCCCGGGATGCCGAGAGCGACGGCGCCGTCAGCGGAAGGGTCGCTCAGGTCGTAGCCGACGGCGGCCATCTCGGTGAGCAGTTCGTCGGGCGTCGTGCCGGAACGCTGGTAGGGCGACTCGAACTGGGTGCGCATTTCGCCGTCTTCCCACCAGGTGAAGAGCTTCATGCCTTTGATGTTGAGGAAGTGAGAGACGATCCGGGTTCCTTGCGATGCCGCCTCCATGAACCGGCCGTCGGTGCCGGTGAAGCCGTTGATCTCCAAGGCGAGCGTCCACGGCCCGTCCGGCCCCTCGACCCGCGCGGCGCCCACGACCTGGTGATCGTCGCACCAGTCGTGCTCCTCGAGAACGTCGTTGTCCCTTGCGGCGAAGGCCCCCAGTCCCTCGCACGCTCCCAGCACCTTCGCGTCGAGCCTCGCCAGGAACTCCCGGGGACCGAGCCCCTTGACCAGCGAGAGACAGTACTCATCGAGAAGACCGCGCCGAAAGGAACGGAACCACGAGTAGTCGGCGACCGAAGCACTCATGATCGCGATACTTGCACAAACCACGGACATTTCGGCCGACGAGCTCTTCACAAGCGCGGCGCTGAACCAGGCGCGGTCCCTGGCCGCGCCACGGTGCCGCCGGGGGCCGGGCGGAGGGCCCGGCCCCCGGCTGAGGGACCGGCTGCGGTGGGGCCGGTGCTCGGGTGACGCGTGCCGGGTAGAGGGAGCGGGGGCGCTACAGGGCTGCGATGGTCACGAGGTCGCCGTTGCGCTTGATGGGGACGCGCTGGCCGGCGACGGTGGCCTCGCGGGCCCAGGGTGCCGCCAGGTGCAGGGGCAGGCCGCCGGGCTTCGCGGCGGGGCCGGTCACCTCGATCGTCTTGTCGGCCTGGTGCAGCCGCACGGCCAGCGTCGACGACAGGGCCTGGCCGGCGGCCAGCAGGGTCTTCCCGCGCTTCCTGAGCGCGGTTCCGCCGGTGAGGAGGATGCGCTGGGCGCCGTCGTGGTGATCGACGTAGAGCATCGATCCGTTGAAGCGGTACGAGTCGACCCGGCGGGTGATCCCGTCGTCCGGTCCGCGGAAGTAGTAGCCCTCCAGGCGGCCCTTCGAGGCGGTCAGACGCAGGACGCGCCCGCCGTCAGGGGCATCCTCGCGGCGCACGGTCGCCTCGGCGTCGCTGCCCGGCGGCACCGGCAGGAGGAGCGTGTCCAGGTTCACCGTGCCGGAGGCCTTCAGGGAGTACGAGACGTACTGGGCGGGGGTCACCTGGTAGGTGACGACCGAGTAGTAGCCGTCCTGGAGCGCCGGGGTCACCGCGTCCGGTTCGGCCGGGATGATGGCCAGCTGGGTGCCCGTCGCGAACCGCGTCCGGGCGGTCGCCCGGTCCAGCTCCGGCGCGGCGTCGGGGAGCAGGTGCCAGTTCTGCTCGTAGGCGTGCTCCCCGGCGTCGGCCGGGGTGAGGGTGTCGGAGACCAGCCAGCCCACGTCGTGCAGGAACAGCACGGTGCGCCCGTGGCGGACGCCGGGGGTCGCGTCGGTGTAGCCGTCCGCGAGATCGACCCACGGCATCGAGAGGTTGCCGACGGCTCCGGCGGCATTGGGGTTCTGCGCGGTTCCGTCGATGGTGATGGTGTTGTTGGCCTGGGTGGCCGTGCGGAGCCAGGCGGCGATGGGATCGACGGCGTAGGAGTAGGTGCCCATCGCCGGCAGCAGCGGCCGGTCGTGGGCGTAGACCTGGACCGCCAGTTCGTCGGGGTGGCCGTGGTTGCCGCGGTCGGCGCCGATGCGCAGGTACCAGTCCTGCTCGGCCCAGCCGGTGCGCTGCACGGCGACGCGGGTGTCGGGATAGACGACCGACGTGTGGTCGGGGGCGGTGCCGCTCCTGCCGCTGGTGGCCACGTGGCGCAGTCGCTCGTCCTTGAGCAGGTCGGCCAGCAGGGACAGCGAGGGCCGCTGGTCGGTGTAACCGGAGTCGCCGTAGGCGGGGTCGTAGCCGTTGGGATAGGTCTGGTCGGCCAGGAACCAGGACAGGTTCTTGAGCGGGGCGACCTCGCCGGCGGAGTAGCCGTTGGCGACCAGCACGTTCGCGGTGCCGACGAAGGTGGTCGCGACCCCCATGGCATAGCTGGAGGACGCCTCGGTGTAACCGCCGTCGGGGTACAGCGAGCCGCCCAGCTGCTGGACCAGGAACACCTGCGCTCCGGCGCGCCATTGGGCCGCCCCGGCGAACTCGGGGAAGCACGCGCCGAGGTAGACCAGCGCGCTCTTGATGGTGATCATCCAGTTGGGGGTGGCGGAGGTCGTGGTCGTGAAGTACAGCCCGGCGGCGTGGATCGCCTTGAGGATCGAGGTGTTGGCGTCGGCCGTCAGCGACGGGCTCGTGCGCAGGATCTCGTAGGCGTAGGTCCAGTTCTGGAAACGCCAGGCCGCGTCGAGGTTGCGGGGGAAGCTCGCGGCGTTGACCGACGCGCCGGAGCTGTTGGCGTCGGCGATGAAGTCGGTCATCAGGCCGATGAGCCCCGCGGCGATCTTCTCGTCCCTCTCGGCGCCGTAGGCGTCGGCGAGCGGGCCGGCGAAGTAGAAGCGGGGCAGCTGGTAGGCGAACTCGTTGTCGACGTTGGCGCCCGTGGGCTTCTTCCAGGTGAAGCCGTTCGGGTCGGCCTGCCAGGAGAAGGTGTTCTGGACCGTGTTGTTCCAGCACTGGGTCTTCTCATCGAAGGTCACCTGGACCTGGTACAGCATGATCTTCTGCTCGCCGGCGCTGGTGCGGCCCGTCAGGCTGAGCGTCGCGGACTCCGGCGCGGTCACGCCCGCCAGGTCGAACCACAGGTAGGCCTTGCGCGTGTTCGCGGCGAACGCCCCCGTGCCCTCGTCGTGGACCTGGAGGGTCTCGGCGGTGCCGAACGAGGTGGCCGCGTCCGCGCCCGCGGCGATGTGGTTGCTCTGGCTCGCCGCGAGCGTGCGGACGGTGCCGTCGGCGTAGGTCAGCGTCAGCTCCGGCGTGCCGTCGGCGGCGTGCCTGCTCGCGAACTCCGCGGTGCCGGCCTCCTTGTTGCGCGCCATGAGCATGAATCCGACGCCGCCGGAGGCGACCGCGGACCGCACCGCACCACTGACGTCGGTGGTGACCTCGGCCAGGTCCGCGCCCACCGTGAAGGTGGTCTGGTAGATCTCCCCCTTGCCCAGGGTCCAGATGTGGTCGAGGAACAGGGGCACCAGCCCCGGACTGAACACCCCGTTGTAGGCCCAGGCCGGAGGGGTGCGCTTCGGGCGGGTGCGCATGTACTGCAGCAGTGCCGCGCGCGCCGCCGCGTAGTCGCCGGAACGAGCGGCGGCGGCGACGTCCGCCAGGGCGGCGTTCGCCTCGTAGTCGAACACCGGGAGGGTGCTCCACGAGCCGGTCGCGGCGTTCCACGCGCCGAAGAAGGCGGCGTCGGAGATCTCGGTCGTGGCCGCCGAGGCGGGGCCGATCGGGATGCCGACGAGCAGGGGTACCGAGCTGATCAGGGCTGCTTGGAGAACGGTTCGGCGGGTGAATGACATGGCTGTCTCCATGGCTGTGGTGATGCCGGGGGGCTGGTTGGGACGCGACCGTCCGCATGGTCATGGCGTGCCGGGGATACACGCCCTTGCGGAGATATTCCGATATCGAATGAACTCCGTCAAGGGCGAATCCGAGGAAATGGCGGCTAGATGATATCGTTTTATCTACGGTGGGCGAGAGCGGTCAGGAACGCCGCTCCTCGACCGAGCAGGGGAGGAAGAGGCGCGGCGTCCGGGTACCAGGGCGCCTCGTATTCCCAGGCCACCCAGGACCGGTCCGGGAGCAGGCTCACGCACGCTTCCAGGGGGAGCACCCCCTCTCCCAGGCCGAGGGGCGTCAGGTCCTGGCGATCGGTGACGTCCTTGACCTGGAGGTAGCCGAGATGAGGTGCGAGCGCCGCGTACGACGAGGCCGGTCTCTCCTCGGCCCGGTAGGTGTGCAGCGCGTCCCACAGCGCGCCGACCCACGGATGCCCTACCGCGGCGAGCACGCGGGCCACGTCGTGACCGCGCGGGTGCGAGTCGTGCGTCTCCAGGAGGATCCGCACCCCCGACGCCTGCGCCTCGTCGGCGACGGTCCCCAGCCGGCGCGCGGCCCGCGCGTCGGCGTCCGCCCGCGGCCCGTCGCCGCCTTGGGGGAAGACCCGCAGGTGAAGCGCGCCGAGGTCGGCGGCCAGCCTGAGTTCGTCGCGCAGGCCCGCGATGACCGGGCCGTCCGGTCCGGGCGCGGCGACACCGGTGTACCCGGCGAGCGTGAGCGGGACGATCCCGCTGGAGGCACAGGCCCGGACTGCGGCCCGGCGTTCCTCGGCGGTCATTCCCAGGTTGACGGTCTCGCCCGGGGCACAGCGCAGTTCGAGGCCCTCCCAGCCGTGTTCGCGGGCAAGGTGGAGCGTTCGGGTCAGCGGCATGCCGGGCAGGCCCAGCGTGGACAGGGCAAGACGCATGGGCGATCTCCTCTGGTAGGGACACGTCACTCGGTCGGATCGACGTCCTGGAACCCGGTGGCCGAGTCGGCCGCGACGGCGACGTTGTCGTGCCAGACGACGCGCTCCGTGACGGCGGTGGCCCCTTGTCTCCATGCGGGTTTGTAGATGCCCCACTTGAGGTAGCCGAACGTGCCGGCGGCGTCGTTGTAGGTGTTGGCCACCTGCTGGGCATTGAGGACCTGCGTCCAGCCCATGGCCTTGCCGGTCTGGTGCCAGACCTTGATGAAGCCGGTCTTCGTGTGCTCCCAGTCCACCTGGAAGACGAAGTCGTGCCAGGCGCCCGTCGTCAGCGGGGCGAGATCGTGGCCGGTCTTCGTCAGGTTGGCGCTCCCGTTGTCCTGGTGGTCGCAGAGGACCGGGTCGGAGTTGACCCGGAGACGAAGCCTGCTCGCGGACGTCGAAGTCGGCGGAAGCACCTCGAGGAACATGGCGGGTGACCGGTTCGGGTCGTCGCAGGAGGACTTCGTGCGATGCCACTGGAAGATGATGTCTTCAGCGGTGTCGTCGTCTTGCCAGGTCGAGGGGACGTAGACGCTGAAGCCGTACCAGGACGTCTGGCCGGATTGGAAGCGCGTGGCCGCGATGTTCACGGTGTCGCTCTCCGCTCTCGGGCCGCCCGAGACCGCGGGGTCCCCGTACTTCAGGTCAGCGCGGAGGGAGTAGTTCCCCGTGCGCGGGAGGCCGCCGTCGACCTTGAGGGAGTGCGTGCAGCACCCCGCCAGGCCGATTCCCGAAAGGCCGGAACTTCTCTCCCCCGTCTCGTACGTCGCGCGCACGACCGCGTCCGCGGCCGCCGGCGCCGCGGTGACCACGGGCTGGATCGCGATGAAGGCGAATGGCAGGAGGCTGCGGGCGTGCCGTGTCCTCCGGTGCGACATGGTCGGGCTCCTTTCCAACGGTGGTTCAGGCCGACCTGGTCAGCTGGCCCGGCTGGACGGCATGGGCGAAGGGGGCACCTGACGCGAGTCGGGCGAGTTCGTCCAGGGAGTGCTCGGCCAGGCGCTCGAGTTCGTTTCCCAGGGAGCCGGCGATGTGCGGGGTCAGCAGCACGCCGGGCAGCTCGTACAGGTCGGACTCGGGCGGCAGGGGCTCCGGGCAGGACACGTCGAGCACGGCGTAGATCCGGCCGGAGGCGAGTTCCCCGGTGAGGGCCTCGGTGTCGACGAGCGCGCCTCGTGCGGTGTTGATCAGGGTGGCTCCGTCGCGGAGCAGTCCCAAGCGCCTGCGGTCGATCATCTGGTGGGTCTCGGGCAGGTCGGGGGCGTGCAGAGAAACGGTGTCGGACGCGGCGATCAGGGTGTCGAGGTCGGCCAGGGTGGCGCCGAGCGACTTCGCCTCCGCCTCGTCCAGGTAGGGATCGGCGACGAGCACCTCGAAGTCGAACGGCCGCAGGAGGTCCAGCACCCGCCGGCCGATGCGCGAGGCGCCGACGATGCCGACGGTCCGGCGGTAGTTGCCGACGCCCGGGAAGTGGTCGGTCCACGGCAGGAAGGCGCGGTGCCGCCGGTAGAGGGCGCTCGTCTGCCACACCCGTTTGTGCGCGAACAGGATGGCGGCCAGCGTGAATTCGGCGACCGGGACGGCGTTGGCCGCGGCCGCCGACGAGACCGCGATGCCCCGCTCCCAGCAGGCGTCGGTGATGTGGTGCTTGACCGAGCCCGCGGTGTGGATGACCGCCCGCAGCCGGGGGGCCCGTTCCAGCACGTCGTGCTCGAGTGGCGGGCAGCCCCATCCCGTGATCAGCACGTCCACGGAATCGAGATCGCGCGCGTCGGCGAAATCCTCGATCACCTCGTCGGGATCGATGTCCGCGAGCTGTGTCAGACGGTGCGCCGCAGCCGGACGGAAAAGGGACTCCTTGACGGCTCGGCTCATGGCGAGTTTCGCCCGGAGCCGTCGCCCGGTGGTGGTGGCCATCGTTTCCCTCTCCGGTTGCGCGCTCATTTGACTGCTCCGGCCGTCATGCCCGAGCGCCAGAATCGTTGGACCGCCAGGAAGAGCACGATGAGCGGGACGATCGCCACCAGCGATCCGGTGATGGCGAGCAGGTAGTCGTCGGGATTCCCCTGGCTCAGCGCATTCGAGTTCCAGGTGTAGAGGCCGAGGTTGACGGGATAGAGGCGGTCGTCCGACAGCATCACCATGGGGAGGAAGAAGTTGTTCCAGATCGCGGTGAACTGGAAGAGCCCGATGGTGACGACCCCGGGCCGCATCATGGGCAGCGCGACCGACCAGAAGGACCTCAGCTCGCCGGCGCCGTCCACCCGCGTCGCCTCGACGACCTCGTCCGGGACATAGGAGGCGCTGAAGATGCGCGCCAGGTACACCCCGAAGGGAAAGACCAGTCCCGGCACGAAGACGCCCCAGAATCCGTTGACCAGGCCGACGTTGGACGCGAGCAGGTAGGTCGGCAGGACCAGGGCGGCCGAGGGGATCATCACGCCCACCAGGACCAGGCCGTAGAGCGCCTCCTTGCCGCGGAAGGCGAACTTGTCGAAGGCGTAGCCCGCCATCGCGCAGATGAAGGCGGCGAGTACCGCTCCCCCGCCCGCGTACAGAAGCGTGTTCCACAACCACCGGAGGTAGATGCCGCCGTCCGCGGCGAACAGGTGGTGCAGGTTGTTCGGCAGATTGAAGTGCCTGCCGGGGGCGAACCCGTTCGTCCCGAACAGGTCGGTCAGGTTCTTGGTCGACGCCATCAGGAGCCAGAGCGGCGGCAGGACGGTGTAGCAGACGACGACCAGCAGGATCAGGTTGACGCCGACCCGTGACAGCGAGGCGGGGGCGCGAGGCCCTCGCCGCCGCGACGGACCCTGTGCGGTGGTCGTCCGGGGCGGTGGGCCGGACGGGTGCCGTTCGGCCGGACGCGCGCTGGATCCGGCAGCCGGGGGCGCGGCCTGCGCACGTCTGAGGGTCTTGATCATGGCTGGCTCCGTCGGTCGGTGAGGCGCATGACGGCGAAGGACAGCAGGGCCGCGATGCCCGCGATCAGGAGCGACGCGGCGGCCGCAAGGCCGTAGTCATTGCGGCTGAAGGCCGCGTCCTGGGTGTAGAGGTTCGGGGTCCAGGCGCTGGTGATCGAGGTGGAGGCCTGAGCGAGGATCTTCGGCTCGTTGAACAGCTGGATGCCCCCGATGATCGTGAAGAGGGCGGCCATGGTGACGGCGGGCCGGATCAGCGGCGCCTTGATCCGCAGGGCGACCTGCATCCGGTCGGCACCGTCCATGGTGGCCGCTTCGATCACCTCGCGCGGGATCGCCTGCAGCGCGGCGTAGAAGATGACGACGTTGTATCCCATCCACTGCCACATCCCGATGTTGACCACCGACAGCAGCGGATGCGTGCTCGCCACACCCGCGCTGCCCTGTCCCTGGCCGAGCCAGTCGGTCACGGGGCTGAGCCCCGGGGTGTAGAGGTAGAGCCAGATGAGGGCCGCGATCAGCCCGGGGACCGCGTGCGGGATGAACAAGGTCGTCTGGGTGAACCGCCGGGCAACGGCCAGACCCGAGTCCAGGAGCAGCGCGACGGCCAGCGCGCAGCCGATCATGACGGGGACATAGACGGCCACATAGGCGCCGATGGTGATGAACCCGTCCTGGAACGTGGAATCGGTCGCCGCCTTGACGTAATTGCCCAGGCCGGCGAACTCGCGCCGCGCGCCACCGAGACCCAGGCCCGACGAGCGCTCGGTGAACAGGCTCAACCATGCCGCGTAGCCCAGCGGCACGATGGTGACGATGAGGAAGAGGATGAGGAACGGCGAGAGGAACAGGCCGGCGCTGCGCCCTTGTCGCCGGGTCATGGAGGTCACCATGATCGACTCCTGTGCTGGTCTGCGGGCCGGCATGCGGGCGGAGCCGATGGCCCCGCCTGCGGACATGCCGGCCCTGGCGGGTGGATCACTGGGCGACGGTCAGTCCCCGGTCCTTCAGCGCCTTCACCGTGGCGTCCTGGACCTGCGAGAAGATGTCGGTGAGCTGGGCCGAACCGTCCGCGGCCTTGCCGAGCCGGTCGTTGAAGGCCGATTCCGTGGTGGCCATCGCCGGTCCCCAGCGCCATCCGGGCACGGCGGAGTCGTAGGAGTCGGTGAGGACCGCGTAGATGTCCTGCCCGCCGAAGTACTCGGTGGTGAAGCCCTTCTTGGCTTCGGGCACGAGGGTGGGAGCCGCCGGATACATGCTGGAGACGCCGGTCCCGAACCACGCCGCGATGCCCTGGGGATCAGTGGTGATCCACTTGATGAACTCCAGCGCGGCAGCGGAGTTCTTCGCCCCCTTGGGGACGATGAAGGAGGATCCGCCCCACATGGCCGAGGCGCTCTCGCCGTCCCAGCTCGGCAGTTCCGCGACGGCCCAGTCGCCGCTCTGGTCCGGCACCGTCGCCTTCAGGTTGCCGGCGCACCAGGAGGCGCAGAAGTACCCGACGAGGTCGTTGTTCTGGATGTCCTGCCAGAACTGGTCGGTGTAGTCGGGGAAGGAGGTGACCAGGTCGTTCTTCAGCAGGTCCTGCCAGTACCCGGCGACCTTCAGGGACGGCTCGTCGTTGATGCCGACGGCCCAGGAGTCGCCCTCGGCGCCGAACCACTTGCCGCCGGCCTGCCATGACAGCGCGCTGAGCAGGTTGTAGTTGCCCGTGAGGTAGGCGCCCGCCCTCTTGCCGCTGTCGATCGACTTCACCTTCGCCGCGAGCGTCTTGTAGTCGGCCCAGGTCTCGGGGACGGACAGCTCGTGCTCGTCGAAGAAGTCCTTGCGGTAGAAGTACAGCATCGCCGACGCGTCGCGCGGCACGCCCCACGTCTTGCCGCCGAGCGTCACGAGTTCCTGGATGGCTCCGGGGAACGTCTTCTGCACCACCGGCCCCACCTCGCCGGTCAGGTCGGTGGCGCCGCCGAGGCTGACGATCTCGGGAAGCCGGGTGTACTCCGCCACCGCCGCGTCGGGCACTTGGCCGGACTTCATGGCGTTGGACAGCTTGGTGTAGTAATCCGGGCCGCCGGCCTGGTTCACGAAGTTCACCTTGATGCCGGGATGCGACTCGTTGAACGCGGCGGCGACCGCGTCCGAGCCCCTGAGGAAGGACCAGAAGGTGACCTGCCCCTCGCCGGGCTCGGCGCCGACCTCCTGGCCGCCCGAAGAGCAGGCGCTGACCAGCGACAAGGCGGTGACCGCGGCGAGCGCGGCCAAGGGCTTCCATCGGAACATGTTCACTCCCGTCGAGTTGATGCGACATGACTATTCGATATCGAATGGCACTCTGTCAAGAGTCATCCCGGTATCGCTGGCCTGAACTCCCAAGAAGCGATATCGTTTACAGACGTGCCGACGACGAGAGAGGCGGCAATCATCATGCTTGCGGACGGCAGGCACCAAGCGATCATCAAGACGGTCAAAGCCCGAGGATCGATTACGGTCCGTGAACTCGCCGAGGAAATAGGGGTGGCGGTCGTCACGGTTCGTAATGATGTGCGCGAGCTGGCTCGGCGCGGCACGTTGCTCCGCGTGCACGGCGGAGTCGTCTGGCCTCCCGGGCCGCAAGCGACCGACCAGACGGTGCCGGAGGCCGACGGCGGACGCCTGTCGGCCGGGCTGACTGCGACAGGGCGATCGCGGAAGGAAGCCGCCGAGGAGTACAGCCTGGGCATGGTGGTCCCGCACTCGTCGTACTACTACCCGGAGGTCGTCAGCGGTGCCAGGGCGGCCGCGGAGGCACTCGGGGCGAAGCTGACCCTGGGCGTGTCCCGCAACGCCTTCACCGAGGAGCACGCCCTGGTCGCCCAGATGCTGCAGACGGGCGTCGACGGACTGCTTCTCACCACGGCCGAGGACCCCCGCACCTCACCCGCCACCGAGGACTGGCTGAGAGGACTCCCCGTCCCCGTCGTCCTCGTCGAGCGCCGGATCGGACGGAACACCGGCCCGGTCGAGCACGTGGCCACCGACCACGAGTGGGGGGCCTACCTTGCCGTGCGCCATCTGGCCGAGCAGGGGCGCACCCGCATCGCGCTGCTGCAGTTCGACACCTTGACCGCTCCCATGCTGCAGATCGGATACCAGCAGGCCATGACCGCCTTGGACCTGCGGCCATGCGCGCCCGAGGTCCCCTGCCTGCTCCTCGAGGACGACCCAGCCGACCTGGACGACAAGTGCGAGCGGCTCGTGCGCGCCGTGAAGGACGGCCAGGTCGACGCGGTCCTGATCCACAACGACTCGATCGCCCTTCCGCTGGTGAGCCGGCTGCAGGCGGCCGGCATCGGGATTCCGGGAGACCTCGCCGTCGTCACCTACGACGACGAGCTGGCCTCGCTCGCCTCCCCGCCCCTCACCAGCGTGGCGCCGCCCCGGCGCACGGTCGGCGCCGAAGCCGTCGAGCTGCTCGTCAGGAGACTGCAAGACCCTGACCGGCCGGCACACCACCTCACGCTGCACCCGAAACTCAACATTCGGGGCTGACCTCCAGGGGGCCGGCAGGCGCTTCCGATCGGGCGACCCGGTGCGCGGGCGGGCACCGTGCTTCCGGGATGATGCGGGGCATGGAAGTCGCCTCCGCCTCCGCCGAACCGGGTCGGACCTGGAACTCGCCGCACTGGACCGCCGACGACATCGGGCCCGATTTCGCGCCGATGCTCGACGCCATGCGGGTCTTCCATCACAGGCTCGCGGGCGCCCGGCTGCCGGATGATCTCACCGAGGAGATGCGCGGGATCTTCGAGCGGCTCGGGGAGCGGCTGCTCGAGCATCAGGTGCCGGAGGAGCGGCAGATCGCCGGACGGATCGACATCCCCGGGCGCGGCCAGCTGCTCGTCCCGAACTACGAGCTCGACGCGGTGGAGCCCGACTTCCTCGCGGGGCGGCTGACGTACGGGCGGCACTTCCTCGGCCGGAACGGCGCCGTCTACGGGGGCGCGATCCCGCTGCTGTTCGACTCGGTGCTCGGCCGCCTCGCCAACGGCCCCGGCAGGCCCGCCTCCCGGACCGCCTACCTCCACGTCGACTACCGCTCGATCACCCCGATCGAGACCGAGCTCCGCTTCACCGCCGAGGTCGCCCGCCAGGAGGGCCGCAAACGCTTCATCCGCGGCACCCTTTCGCACGGCGGCACCCTCTGCGCCGACGTCGACGCCCTCTTCCTCGTCCTGCGCCCCCACCAGCGGTGACCCGCGGGGGCGGATCGGGATTTCCGCGGGCTTGGAGCGGGCTTGGGGGTGGGCAGGTGGGGCGCGCCTAAGTTGGAGGCATGGGTGAGGAGATCGTCACCGCGGCGACCCGGCTCTTCGCCGCGCTCGGGTACGACGGGGTCACCGGGGCGATGATCGCCGAGACGGCGGGGGTCGCCGAGGGCGACGTCGCGGCGCTCGGGGGCAAGGCGGGGGTCTACCAGGCGGTGATGGGCCGGGTGCTGGCCTTGCAGGTCAAGCTGCTGGACGAGATGCACCGGGTGCTCACCCCGGACGTCGCCGGGCTGCACGGCATGGTCGACATGTTCGTCGACTTCTACGAGCGGCATCCCGAGGCGATCGCGCTCTGGCAGCACCGCGGGCTGTCCGACGCCGCCGACCTGCCGAATGTGGAAAGCGCCTACGCCACCCCCGTCATCCAGGGCATAAGCGACATCCTCGGTCGCGCGGGCCTCTCCGAGCGCGCCCGCCACACCCTCCTGAACGTCCTCGGCTGGTGCTTCTACGGCTTCATGACCATCGGCCTGATCCACCCCGACGGCGGCGCCTCCCGCTGGGAGGACGCCACCGCCCGAGCCCGCTTCCGCCTCGAGTGCCACCACGTCATCGACGTCGTCGCCGCCGCCGACCCCCCGGCGTCCGCCGCCACCCCGGACAGCGGCCTCTCCTGACCCGGGGCAGGGGTCAGCGGGAGGTCCAGCCGCCGTCCACGACGAGGGTCTGGCCGGTCATGAAGGAGCTGGCGTCGCTGGCGAGGAGGAGCATGACGCCGTCGAGTTCCTCGGGGGCGCCGGTGCGGCCCATCGGGGTGTTGCGGCGGAGCCATCCGGCGCCGCGCTCGTCGGCGAAGAAGTCCTCGGTGACCTCGGTGGCGAACCAGCCGGGGGCGATCGCGTTGACGCGGACGCCCTTCGAGGCCCACTGGACGCCGAGTTCGCGGGTCATGTTGACCACGGCGCCCTTGGCGGCGGTGTAAGAGACCTGGGACGTCGGGTAGGCGGCGCCGAGGCCGAGGATCGACGCGATGTTGACGATGCTGCCGCGGCCCGCCTCGATCATCGGGCGGGCGAACAGCTGGGCCAGCGCGAACGTGGCGGTGAGGTTCAGCGCGAGGACGCGCTCGAAGGACTCGATCGACTCCTCGAGCGCGGGCTTGGCGACACCGTGTCCCGCGTTGTTCACCAGGAGGTCGACCTTGCCCTCGCGCGTCATGACCGTCTCGAACAGGGCCTGGCGCGCGTCGGCGTCCGTCACGTCGCAGGTGACGGGCACGACCCCGGGCACCCTCTCGGCCAGCGCCTCAAGCCGGTCCTTGCGCCGCGCGGCGGCGAAGACCGTCGCCCCGCTGCCCGCCAGCAGCTCGGCGAACCGCAGCCCGAGCCCGCTCGACGCCCCGGTCACCACGGCCACCCGCCCGGTCAGATCCGCCGACAGCTTCCCGACACTCATGCGCGCCCCTCCACAGGTACATAAACGGATGCTTACTGTACTGAGCGCCCCGCCCCGTCCCGGAACCGGAGGGGCGGCGGGCCCAGGGGACGCCGGGCCGCGGGACCGCGAGCCGGGCGAAATGACGGCTTCGTTCCTTATGAACGTTGCACCCGCGTCGGGTGGCTTTAACGACGGAAATATGGATCGATCCATTCCGTCATGCGCTGAACATTTATCAGGCAACTGAGTAAGAGAATTGCAGAACACTCAAAAAGTCACGGGTTCCGCTGCTCGTCCCGTTCGGCTACAAATGGTGGCGGACGGCTGGAAGGCGGGAGGGCCACCCCCTGCGGCCGCACCGAGCGCCGCGGTCTCCCCCGCCCGCCGGCGGCCGGGGACGGGGGGTTTCGAACGGCCTTCACCACCGCGAAAGGAACCCCGCATGTTCGTCCCGATCTCCCTCGCCTTCCTCTCGGGATGCCTTTACTACCTGGGGTTCGTGTTCTTCAAGGAGGCCGCCGCGGTGCTGCCGCCGTTGCGCGGCACCCAGCCCGGCCATTTCCTCGCGACGGTGGTGCGCAACGGCAGGTGGCTCGCCGGGGTCACGCTCATGGGCGGGGGCGTGGTGATCCAGGTCGTCGCGGCGCCCCGGCTTTCGCTGCCGGTCCTCGTCACCGCACTGCTCGCCGGGCTCGTCCCCCTCGTCGCCCTGTCCGTCCTGGTGACCGGGGAGCGGATCGGCGGCGCCGAGGCCGCCTGGCTGACCGCCATGGCCGCGGGCGGCCTGCTCGTCTCCTGGTCCGACCCGCCGACCCCCGCCGAGATCCCCGGCGCCTCCCTGGCGCTGCTGGCGCTGCCGTCGCTGGGGCTGCCGATCCTGCTGTTCACGATCGGCGACGTCAAACCCGACGGCAGGCACGCCAGGCCCCTGACGGGCATCGCCTACGGGATCGGCGCGGGCATCCTCGTCGGCCTCGCCGAGCTCGCGTTCAACCTCCAGGCCCGGGCCGACTTCCACGGCCCCCTCACGATCCCGCTCCTCCTGCTCTTCCTCACCGCGGTGACCATCGGCGTCGCGCAGCTCCAGATGGCCTTGCAGCGGTGCAGGCTGCTCACCGTGGTGTTCGTCGCGACGGTCGTCGCCAAGGCGTACCTCGTCATCGGGTACGGCCTCGTCACCGCGCGGCTGCCCGGCGAGTCCTTCGGGGCCTTCTGGCTGCTGGTCCCCGGCGTCGTCCTCATCGGCGTCTCGCTCGTCCTGATCCCCCGGCACGAGCCCGCGGCCGAGGACCCCGCGGATGCGCTCCCGCCCCTCCCGCCGGCCCGTCCTCTCGCGCCGCCCGCGGCTCCGGTCGCGCCGTTCGCCGCCCCTCCGATGCCGCCCGCCGCCCCGCCCGCGCCCGTGCGGCGGCGCCCGCAGGGGCCGCCGCACGGGCGCTGACGGCGGTCAGTCGGTGAGGTCGAGGGCGGCGTGGACGATGCTGTCGGTGTCGATGGCGTGGTACCGGTAGACGTCCTCGAGGGAACCCGACTGGCCGAAGCCGGTGACGCCCAGGGCCGTCGTCGGCACCCGGTTGACGGTCGCGAGGAACGCCAGGGTGTGCGGGTGGCCGTCGAGGACGGTGACGAGGGGGGTCGCCCGGTCGGCCGGGAGGACCTGGTCGAGGATCCAGGTGTCGGCGTCGCCGTGGCCCTGGCGGGCGCGGACCGCGCGGTAGAGCAGGTCGGGGCTGGTGATGACGAGGACGTCGGCGGAGATGCCGAGGGTCTCCAGCCGGGCGGCGGCGGCCAGCGCCTCGGGGACGAGCGCGCCCATCGCGGCGATCGCGACGTCCGGGGCCTTGCGGCGCAGCAGCGTGTAGGCCCCGGCGACGACGTTGCGGCGGCGCCGCTCGTAGGCGGCCGGGTCGGCGGGCAGCGCGGCGAGGGACTGGTCGACGGGCCGGGTCGACAGCCGCAGGTAAGCCGAACCGCCGTCCGGCCTGCCGAGCCGGGCGAGGCTCGCCAGCAGCGTCCAGGCCGTGTCGATGGCGAACGCGGGCTCGTAGTAGGTGCAGCCGGGCTGCTCCAGCCCGATCGACGGGGTCTTGATCGACTGGTGCGCGCCGCCCTCCGGCGCCAGCGTGACGCCCGACGGGGTGCCGACGAGGATCGACTGGCCGCCCGCGTAGATGCCGAACGACCAGGGCTCCAGCGCCCGTTCGACGAACGGGTCGTAGAGGACGCCGATCGGCAGCAGGGGCTCGCCCCACCGGCTCCAGGTCGCGCCCAGTTCGCCCAGCAGGCCGACCAGGTTGACCTCGGCGATGCCCAGCTCGATGTGCTGCCCGGCCGGGTGCTCGCGCCAGTGCAGGATGGTCTCGGCGTCGTCGGAGAACCAGTTCCGCCGCTCGGTCGGCGACCACACGCCGACCTTGTTGACCCAGCCGCCCAGGTTCGTCGACGAGCTGACGTCCGGGCTCACCGTGACGATCCGGCGGGCCGCCTCGGGGGCGTCGCGCGTCAGGTCGAGGAGGGTCCGGCCGAGCGCCGCCTGGGTGGTGGTCGTCCCGGCCGGGCGGCGGGCGACGTCCACGGGTAGGGCGGGCGGCGTCTTCTCCGCGAAGGACGGACGGTTCAAACGCGCGGCGACCTCCCGGCACAGGTCGTCCTCGGGGGTGCCTTCCGCGAACCCGCGCCAGGGGTCGGCGGGGTCGGCGCCCGTCCGGTCGGCGAGATCGCGCATCTGGTCGCCGGTGAGCAGCGCCGAGTGGTTCTGCGGGTGGCCCTTCATCGCCAGGCCGCGGCCCTTGACGGTGTAGGCGAAGATGACGGTCGGGCGGGTGTCGTCGATGGCGGCGAATGCGGCGTCGAGCGCGTCCAGGTCATGGCCGCCGAGGTTGGCGACGGCCTCGACCAGCGCGGCGTCGGCCACGTCGGCGACGAGTGCGGCGACCGCCCCGGCGTCGGGTCCGGTGCCGGGCAGGCGGCGGCGCAGCTCGGCGGCGTCGCAGCGCAGCAGCCGCTGGTACTCGGGGTTGGCCATCGCGTCGATCCGCGCGCGGAGCGCCGCGCCGCCCGGACGGGTGAACAGCTCTTCGAGGACGTGCCCGTACTTGAGCGTGATGACCTGCCAGCCCGCGGCGTCGAACATGCCGCGCAGCTTGGCGGCGGCGATGTTGGGCACGACCCGGTCGAGCGACTGCCGGTTGAGGTCGACGATCCAGACGACCTCGCCGAGTTCGGCCACCGCCGGGTCGAGGACCGCCTCCCAGACGGCGCCCTCGTCGAGTTCGGCGTCGCCGACGAGGGAGTACTGCCGGCCGGTGCCCGCGCCGCCGAAGGCACCGTCGACGAACCGGCGGGACAGCGCGCCCCAGATGGGGGCGGTCGCCCCGATGCCCACCGAACCCGTCGCGTAGTCGACCGGGTCGGGGTCCTTGGACCGGCTCGGGTAGCTCTGCAGGCCGCCGAAGTCGCGCAGCCGGGTCAGATAGGACGCGTCGAGCCTGCCGAGCAGGTAGTTGATGGCGTGCAGCACGGGCGAGGCGTGCGGCTTCACCGACACCCGGTCCTCCGGCCGCAGGTGCCGGAACCACAGCGACGTCATGATGGAGACCAGCGACGCCGACGACGCCTGGTGGCCGCCGACCTTGAGCCCCGACGTGTTCGGCCGCACCGCGTTGGCGTGGTGGATGATCGCGCTGGACAGCCACAGCACCCGGTCCTCGATTCCGCGCAGGACCCGCGCCTCCCCGTCGTCGCCGTCCGTCACCAGGGCCGCCTCGCCGATACTCGCCACCGTCATCGCTCCGCCTCGTTCGAGGGTCATTTGCCCCGAGATTGAAGCAGTGACAGCCAATGTGGTAAATGCCTGAGGTAAAAGTTAAGCATTACGCCCAGAAGCACACGGGCGGCGACAGCGGGAGGCAGGCACTATGCCCAAGCCGGAGAGCGCCGACGCGGTCGACGCGCGCATCCTCCTGGAGCTCGCCCGCGATCCGCGGGCGACGACCGTCGCGGTGGCCGAGCGGGTCGGGATCGCGCGGAACACCGCGCAGGCTCGGCTGTCCCGGCTGGAGCGCGACGGCACCCTCGACACCTTCGAACGCCGCGTCTCCCCCGACGCGCTGGGCTACTCGCTCGCCGCGTTCATCACCGCCCGGGTGACCCAGCGCAGGCTCGACGAGGTCGGTTCGGCGCTCGCCGCGGTGCCGGAGGTGCTCGAGGTACACGGGATCTCCGGGGCCGACGACCTGCTCATCCATGTCGTCGCCGCCCACGCCGACGACCTCTACCGGATCGCCGGCCTCATCCTCGCGATCCCCGGGATCGAGCGGTCCAGCACCTCGCTCGTGATGCGGAGCCTCGTGCCGTACCGGATCACCCCTCTGCTGCGCCGCGCGGCCGACGAGCGGTGACGAGCGGGTTTCTCCCGTTCATGATCCCTTCACCGTCCGGTGGGCAGGACTCCATGCGCCGTGCGTTGCCGGTGGGCGGGCGCGGGCGGAGGATCTGGGGGTTATTTCGGACAGAGGAGAAAACGATGTTTCGGCTGGTCGGCAAGGGCACGTCCAAGCGGCGGCGCGGCGGTGTGATCGCGGCGGGTGCGGCGGTCGCGGCGGGACTCGCGCTGCTGCCCGCGGCGGCGAACGCGCAGAAGCCCGTCGGCGGACCGGACGGATCGGGCGCGCTGAAGGGCGCGAAGATCCTGCTGTCCAACGACGACTCCGTGCAGGCGGCCGCCGCCGACGGGGCCGACGGGCGCGGCCTGTACTTCCTGCGTCGGTCGCTGTGCGCCGCCGGGGCCGACGTCGTCGTCGTCGGGCCGTGGCAGCAGCAGAGCGGCCGGGCGCGCTCGATCTCCCAGGCCCCGCAGGTCGCGCTCGCCGCGCCGACCAAGATCCCGGCCGGGTTCGAGGGCGACTGCTCCACCGCGCCGTCCAAGGGCGTCGTGCTGGGCGCGTGCGCCGCCACCGCGTGCACGCCGACCACCGCCTCGGTCACCCCGGCCGACGCCGTCGAGCTCGCGCTCAGCGCTTACCTGCCGCAGCAGCCGGGCTGGGCCGACGGGCCCGACCTCGTCCTCACCGGCACCAACTCCGGCGCCAACATCGACATCGCGGTCAACATGTCCGGCACCGTCGGCGCGGCCACCACCGCGGCCGAGCACGGCGTCCCGGCCATCGCGGTCAGCGCCAACGGCAGCGGCCTCACCTCGGCCCCGACCGACCTCACCTACCGGACGGCCGCCGACTTCGCCGCCAAGACCGCGGCCCGCCTCCTCGGCCGCAAGGGTGCCGCCGACCGCCTCGGCGAGGACAAGCTCCTCCTCAACATCAACGTTCCCGACGTCACCGCGGGCAAGACCCCCACCCCCCGCTGGACCGTCATGGGCGACACCCCCCTCGGCAGCCTCACCTACACCGCCGACGGCAAGGGCGGCTACCGCATCGGCTACACCCTCGCCGACGCGAACACCAGGCTCGACCCCCGCAGCGACACCGCCGCCCTGCGCGACGGCCGCATCAGCATCGGCGCCATCTCCGTCGACCGCACCGCCGACGGCAAGTGGCTCGGCTCCCTGAACCTGGCCCGCTGACCCCCGCCCCACCCGCGCCCGAGCACCACCGGCCCCGGGCCCGCTTCCCCACGGAACCGGACCCGGGGCCGTGCCACATCCGGCGAGACCGTTCCGCCCACCCGAACCCGCCCTCGCCGACAAGCTGCGGGAACGGAGCGGGCACAATCGGAGGGAAGAGAGACGGCGCGCCGGAGCCGGTCCGGTGCGCGGTGGCTTCCCGACCCTGCGAGAGGCACGCTTGATGCAGTCCTCGGACCCGCGCGACCGCCGGACGGTGGCCGACGCCATGCTCCTCTCGCCGAAGGTGCACGGCCGGGACACGACCGTCGCGGACGCGGCGGTGGTGCTGCGCAACGACCATGTCCACGCCGTCCTGGTCGTCGACGGTGCGGTGCTGCTCGCGGTGGTCGAGCGGGGCGATCTCGGCGCGCCGCCGCACCTGCCCGCGCGGTCGGCCGGGCGGCTCGGGGAGCGGGTCGCACGGCCCGGGGACGATCTGGAGACCGCGCGGCGGGCCATGGCCGTCGCCGGACGCCGCCGCCTCGCCGTCGTCGGCGAGGGCGACGTCCTGCTCGGCCTGCTCTGCCTGAAGCGCACCGGCCTCGGCTTCTGCTCCGATGAGGGCGTCGAGGCGCGCGCCGCGGAACGCCGCGCGGCCTCGGCCGAGGACCTCGCCCAGACGCCGTAGGCGCGGCTCCGCCTACTCCGGGCCGACGGACAGCGCGGTGAGGGCCGCCCGGATGCGGTCGGGGAGCGAGCCGCCGTGCTGCATCCAGTCGTCGAGGGAGATCCGGACCGAGGCCATGACATATGCGGCGAGCAGCCGGGGCCTCGGGTCGTGCTCGGCGAGGCCGGGCACGCGCGGGGCGATGAGGTCCGCGATCGCGGTCTCGTAGCGCTGGTAGGTCTGGAGGGTCCAGGCCTTGAGCGTGGTGGACGTCCTGGTCAGCCGGGCGAGGTCGCTGAGCTGCGCCCGGTCGGGCGGCAGGATGTCGGCGAGCTCCCCGAAGGCGGCGATGACGGCGTCGAGGGCGCCCAGGTCGGCGGGCTGGCGGGCGAGCGCGTCGGTGATCATGGTGAGCCACGGGCCCGTGACGCCTTCGGCGACCGCGTTCTCCTTCCCGTCGAAGTAGCGGAAGAAGGTCGAGCGGCCGACCTGGGCGTCCTCGGCGATCTGGTCCACGGTGGTGGCGGCGAGCCCCTGCCGGGAGGCGAGGCGGGCCGCCGAGGCCGCGATCCGGGCGTTGGTCGCGTGCCTCTTGCGGATCCGGAGGCCCTCCGGTTCACTATGGGACATAGTGCCATTTTGGACTATGTCCCATTTTTGCGGCAAGCCTTGGCGGCCTGCCGCGTCCCCGGAGGAGCTGTCGGATGGGCGTGAACCAGCGCGGCAAGATCACCATGACGGACGAGGAGGTCGCCGCCTTCCTGAACGAGCAGCGGGTCGCCACCCTGGCGACCAACGGCCCGAGCGGACGGCCCCACCTCGTCGCCATGTGGTACGCGGTGCTCGACGGCGTCCTGTGGTTCGAGACCAAGGCCAAGTCCCAGAAGGCCGCGAACCTGCGCCGCGACGGGAACGTGACCGTGATGGTCGAGGCGGGCCACACCTACGACCAGCTCCGCGGCGTCTCCCTGGAGGGCACCGCCGTCGTCGTCGACGACCCCGCCGCGCTCTGGGAGGTCGGCGTCAGCGTCTGGGAGCGTTACAGCGGCCCCTACTCAGAAGAGGTCAAGCCCCTGGTCGAGGTGATGCTCAACAACCGCGTCGCGGTCCGCGTCGACGTCGAGCGGATCCGCTCCTGGGACCACCGCAAGCTCGGCATGCCCGCCCTGGACCTCGGCGGCTCCACCGCCGCGTTCCTCTAGCCGGCATTCGTGATCGGGATGTTAGTCGCCCGATCACCCCGTGTACGGGGGCGCTGCGTAGGCTGCGAGCACACGGTCAGAGATCGCGTGGAAGTGATCCCAAGGAGTCGGTGTGACGACCGGACCCCGTCAGGCGACCGAGGGCCCCGCACTCAGCGTCCCCCGTCCGCCGAGTCTCCGGCACTCCCCGCTCGGCCTGGCGTTCGTCGCCTCGGCCTGCGTCGCGGCGGTCAGCGCGGCGGCGGTGCTCTTCCTCCTGGCGACCCGCCCCGCCCCGCCCGTCACCGTCCGCGGCATCATGGCCTCCAAGCAGGACTTCTTCAACGACCGCGAGGTCCAGCGCCTCCTGCTGGCGCACGGTGTCCGCGTCGAGGTCACCGCGCGCGGCTCCGGCGAGGTCGCCTACGAGGTGCTCAACCAGAAGAGCGAACGCTACGACTTCGCCTTCCCCTCCGGGCAGCCCGCCGCCGACCAGATCAAGGCCCGGCGCCAGGAACGCGGCCTGCACTCGGTGACGACCCGGCTGTTCAGCAGCCCGATCGTGCTCGCCACGTTCCGCGAGTACGCCGAGACCCTGGTCCGCAACGACGCCGCGACCCGGCACGGGAACGGCTCGGCCCCGTCGCTCTACTACACGCTGGAGACCGCGCCGTTCCTCGAGTTCGGCAGGCAGGGCAAGACCTGGAACGACATCGGGCTCGGACATGAGGCGGGCCCCGACGGGACGCCGGTCAGCAACGGCAACCGCGTGCTCGCCCGGACGTCCGGGGTGTGCCGGACCAACTCCGGGGCCACCTACCTCGGCCTCGTCGCCTTCGTCGTCAACGGGGAGGAGCCCGCGCAGACCGCCGCGGACGCCGACCGGCTCGCCGCGCGGATCCAGCCGATCTTCGCCGCGACGGGCATGGCCGAGTCCGAGCTGTGGCGGACCTATGTGACGCCGGAGGGCAGGAGCCAGGGACCCGTCGTCGTGGTCTACGAGCACCAGTTCTTCGCCTACCAGCTCGACCAGGTCCGCCGGACCGGGCGCCCGGACGGCGAGCGGGTCCTCCTGTACCCCAGGCAGGAGTTCCTGACCGATCCGGAGTACATCTCCCTCAAGCCGTCCGGCGACCGGCTGGGCGTCCTGCTGCGCACCGACCCCGCGCTGCGCGGGCGCATGATGGAGCTCGGCTTCCGGGTCATGGACGACGCCGACACCACCGGGACCGGGACCGGGCGGCTCTTCGGGTTCCTCACCGCGAACGGCGTCCCGCCGCCCGCGCCGCGCACCGACTTCACCCGCGCGGAACTGCCCGTCCTCGCGCTTCTCCAGCGGATGGTCGAGACCGTCGACGGGTGCGGCCGGTGAGGCGGCCGCGGCGCCTGATCGCCGGTCTCGCGGCCTGCGCGCTGCTCCTCCTCGGCACCGCGTGCACCGGCGACCCGCCCGCGGTCAGGCTGCGGGTGCTGGCCAGCCCCGAGCTCACCGACATGGCCCCGCTGCTCGCCGGGCTGCGCGCGGACACCGGGATCGAGCTCGTCCTCGACCACCGCGGCACCGTGGAGGCGTCCCGCCTCCTCGCGGCCGGCGGCACCGGCCACGACCTCGCCTGGCTGTCCGACGACCGCTACCTCCAGCTCCTGCTCCAGGAGGCGGCCGACCCGCCGCTGTACCCGCTGTCCGCCAAGACGATGACCTCCCCCGTGGTGTTCGGGATCCGGCCGGAGGCAGCCGCGCGGCTCCGGCGCGAGGCCGGGGACCCCCGGCTGTCCTGGGCCGACCTCGCCGATGGCGCGGCCGAGGGGCTCGTGCGCTTCGGGATGGCCGACCCGCGCAGCGCCAACAGCGGGCTCTCCGCCCTGGTCGGGATCGCGACCGCCGCCGCGGGCACCGGCGGGGCGCTGCGCCCCGAGGACGTCGCCTGCGACAGGTTGCGCGGCCTGTTCTCCGGCCAGACGCTCACCGCCCCGACGTCCGACGCGCTCGTCGACGCGTTCGTGGCGGGCCAGGACGAGACGGACGCGCTGATCGGGTACGAGTCGACGCTGCTGGCGCTCAACGCGAGCGGACGGCTCCGCGAACCGCTGGAGATCGTCTATCCCGAGGACGGGATCGTGCTGTCGGAGTACCCGCTGCTCCTCCTCGATCCGGATCGCCGCGCCGCGTACGACGAGGTCGTGGCCTGGCTGAAGCGGCCGGAGACCCAGCGGAGGATCATGGCGCGGACGCTGCGCCGCCCCGTCGTGCCCGAGGTCGAGCGGGACGCCAGGCTGCGCGCCGAGATCGGGAACGCCCTCTACTTCCCGGGCCGGGCCGAGGTCGTCGAAAGGCTGCTCGCCGACCACGAGGCGGCCCGCGCCCCCGGCCAGGTGGTCTTCGTGCTCGACTACTCAGGGTCGATGCGGGGCGCGCGGATCAAAGCACTGCGGGCGGCCTTCGCGGGCCTCGACGGTGCGGATACGTCGCCCTCCGGGAAGTTCGCGCGGTTCTACCGGGGTGAGAGGTTCATCCTGATCCGCTTCGGCGACGGCGTGCGGGCCGAGCGGGACGTCACCCTCACCGGCACCGCCGAGGCCGCCGCCGTCCACGACTTCCTCGGCGCCGACGAGTTCAGCCGCACCACCGCGGTGTGGTCCGCGCTCGACCACGCCTACCGCCGCGCGGCCGAGCTCAGGCGCGCCGACCCGGCGCGGCCGACGACCGTCGTGCTGATGACCGACGGGCTGAGCAACGCCGGCATCGGGTTCGCGGAGTTCGTCCGCAGGTACCGCGCCCTGCCCGCGGAGACGCGCGAGGTGCCCACCTACGCCATCCGGTTCGGCGAGGCCGACCCGGCCGAACTGCGCCGAGCCGCTGAGACGACCGGGGGCCGCATGGTGGACGCGACCGCGTCCTCGCTGGAGGCCGCCTTCAAGGAGACCCGTGGCTGCCGCTGACCCCAGGAGGAGCCGATGCTCGCGCTGCTGACGGTGATCTGCTGCTGCGCCCTCGCCGTCGCGGGCGCGACCGGGTACGCGCAGGTGCGCGCCGGACGCCGCCGCCTCGCCGCGCTGCGGACCGGCCAGAACCGCAGCGTCTGGGTCTACCTGGATGAGGACGGCGCCATCGACCTCTACCGCCAGGGCGACTACCCCTACCTCCAGCGCACGGTCGAGCGGACGACCCGCCGCACCATCGCGTCCCGGCTGCGGCTGCGGTCCGCGCCCCTGAGCGGCGGCGCCGACCACGTCGCCGGAGAGCAGCTCGTCACCCGGTACTTCGAGGACGCGGGCGCGGTCACGGCCATCGGACGGATCGTCCGCGCCCTCGACGCGGCCCACGACATCATCTACGTCGACCTCATCAACCAGCGGGTCCTGCCGAACGCAGGACTGGACCGCGCCCTGGAGCCCGCCTACGGCGACCGGGCGGGACGGGTCGGCTCCGTGCGGCTGCGGGAGCTGGAGCCGGCGTTCGTGTCCGTCGAGGGCAGGTTCCGGATCATCGCGGAGACCGACACGACGGTCACCTTCGCCGCCCCGTACGGCGATCCGGGCACTCTCGCCGAAGACGCCCCCGTCGTCAGCGTCACCTGCCCCGCCGCCGACGTCCGCCTGCCGAGCGGCCCGCCCGCCCCGTTCCGCGCCCGCTGCCTCGGCAAGATCAGCTGGAACCCCTCGGCGGGCACCCTGGAGATCTCCCCCCTCCTCGCCATCTACCGCTGACCCAGCCCCATCGGAGACGGAGCGGCCGACCCGCGGGTAACATGACGGCGCCATGTCTCAGATCGCCTCCCCTGACGCCCTCGCCGCGCCCCTCGTGCTCGGCCGCGGCCCCGCCTGGCCGAACCGCTTCGCGGTCGCGCCGCTCACCAACCTCCAGAGCCCCGACGGCGTGCTGTCCGAGGACGAGTACGCGTGGCTCGTCCGGCGGGCCGAGGGCGGGTTCGGGATGGTCATGACCTGCGCCGCGCACGTCTCGCAGGCGGGGCAGGCGTTTCCGGGGCAGCTCGCCGCGTGGGACGACCGCTTCCTGCCGGGCCTGACCCGGCTGGCCGCCGGGATCGCCGCGGCCGGGGGCGTGGCCACGCTCCAGCTCCACCACGGCGGCCGCCGCGGCGACGCCAGGCTGTCGGGCGTGCCCGTGGTCGCGCCCTGGGACGACCCCGCCAAGCGCGCCAGGGCGCTCACCACCGACGAGGTCGAGCGGGTCGTCGCGGACTTCGTCGCGGGGGCCGTCCGGGCCGAGCGCGCGGGGTTCCACGGGGTCGAGGTGCACGGCGCGCACGGCTACCTCGTCTGCCAGTTCCTCAGCCCCAGGAACACCCGCGCCGACCGCTACGGCGGCTCGTTCGAGAACCGGCGGCGGATGCTGTGGGAGGTGCTCCGCGGCATCCGCGAGGCGACCGGCCCCGGCTTCCAGCTCGGCCTGCGCCTGACCCCGGAGCGCAGCGGCATCCCGCTCGCCGAGGCCCGCGCCCTCGCCGCCGACGTCCTGGCCTCCGGCCTCCTGGACTACCTCGACATGTCCCTGTGGGACGCGTTCAAGGAGACCCACGAAGAGGAGCACCGCGACAGGCTCCTCATCGAGCACTTCACGACCCTCCCCCGCGGCGCCACGAAGCTGGGCGTCGCCGGAAAGATCACCTCGGCGCCGGACGCCGCCTGGTGCCTGGACAAGGGCGCCGACTTCGTCCTGATCGGCGCGGGCGCCGTCGTCCACCACGACTTCCCCGCCCTGGCCCTGGCCGACCCCGGCTTCCGCCTCGTCCACCCGAGGCCGCGCGAGCACTTCGTCGCCGAGTCCGTCGGCCCCCGTTTCCTGGACTACCTCGCCACCCAGTGGACCGACTTCGTCTCCTGATCATCAGATCGCCTCAACGGGCCTCCCTTCTCCGTCCCGTACGGAGAAGGGAGGCCGTTCCCGTTCCCGCCCCTTCTGCGCCGGCGGACGAGCCGGGACCCATCGGCACGTTCCGTGACCGTTCGCTGGCGGTGGGACAGAGGGCCCGCTCAAGATAGGGGTCGCCAAGTAGGGGGTTTAGACGGTCTCCACAAAGTCCGGGGGTCAGCATGCGCTGTCTCCGACATGGCGCTACCGGTGCGTAGGCGGAAGGGTTGGACACTGCCGGGATCACCGTTGCCCCCGGCGCCGTCATCGTCGTCTCATGGAGGGCTTGGTCGCGTGTTCACTCGCATTGCCATCGTCAACCGCGGGGAAGCCGCCATGCGGCTCATTCACGCGGTACGTGACATCGCAGCGGAGACCGGGACACGGATCGAGACCGTCGCCCTGCATACCGACGTCGACCGGGCGTCGGCGTTCGTACGTGAAGCCGACCTCGCCTACGATCTCGGCCCCGCCTCGCTGCGCCCCTACCTCGACCTGAAGGTGCTGGAGAAGGCGCTGAAGGAGACCGGGGCGGACGCCGCCTGGGTCGGCTGGGGCTTCGTCGCGGAGGACCCGGCGTTCGCGGAGCTGTGCGAGGAGATCGGGGTCGCCTTCGTCGGGCCGAGCCCGGACGCCATGCGCAAGCTCGGCGACAAGATCGGCGCGAAGCTGATCGCCGAGGAGGTCGGCGTGCCCGTCGCGCCGTGGAGCCGCGGCGCGGTGGAGACCCTTGACGCGGCGATCGCGTCGGCGTCCCAGGTCGGCTACCCGCTCATGCTGAAGGCGACCGCGGGCGGCGGCGGGCGCGGCATCCGGGTGATCACCAACGAGGCCGAGCTGGCCGACGCCTACGAGCGCACCAGCCAGGAGGCGGCCCGCGCGTTCGGCAGCGGCGTGGTCTTCCTCGAACGGCTGGTCACCGGCGCGCGGCACGTCGAGGTCCAGGTGATCGCCGACGGCCAGGGCACCGCGTGGGCCCTGGGCGTCCGGGACTGCTCGGTGCAGCGCCGCAACCAGAAGGTGATCGAGGAGTCGGCATCGCCGGTCCTGTCCCCCGAGCAGGTCGCCGAGGTGAAGGCCTCGGCCGAGCGGCTCGCGATCAAGGTCGGCTACCGGGGCGCGGCCACCGTCGAGTTCCTGTACCACCCGGGTGAGCGGCTGTTCGCGTTCCTCGAGGTCAACACCCGCCTCCAGGTCGAGCACCCGATCACCGAGTCGACGACCGGGTTCGACCTGGTCAAGGCCCAGCTGCACGTGGCGTCCGGCGGCCGCCTGGAAGGCGTGATCCCGGCCGAGCGCGGCCACGCCGTCGAGGCCAGGCTCAACGCCGAGGACCCCGACCGCGACTTCGCGCCCTCCCCCGGCCGCATCGCCAGGTTCGACCTGCCCGTCGGCCCCGGCATCCGGGTCGACACCGGCTTCGCCGAGGGCGACGTCATCCCCGCCGACTTCGACTCGATGATCGCCAAGATCATCGCCTACGGCCGGGACCGCGAGGAGGCCCTCGGGCGCCTGCGCCGCGCCATGCAGCAGACGACCGTCGTCATCGAGGGCGGGACGACCAACAAGAGCTTCGTGATCGAACTGCTCGACCGGCCCGAGGTGATCGACGGCTCCGCCGACACCGGCTGGATCGACCGGATCCGGGCCGAAGGCGGGCTCGTCGCGCACCGGCACTCGGCCGTCGCGCTGGCCGCGGCCGCGATCGAGGCGTACGAGGAGGAAGAGGGCGCCGAGCGGCAGCGGCTGCTGTCGACCGCGTCCGGGGGCCGGCCGCAGGTCCAGCACGAGAGCGGCAGGCCGCTCGACCTCAAGCTGCGCGGCGCGTCCTACCGGGTGCGCGTCGCCCGGGTCGGGCCGCACCGCTTCCGGGTCGGCGTCGAGGCGGGCGAGGACGTCCGCACCGCCGACGTCGAACTCGAGCGCTTCGACCGGTACACCGGGCGGATCACCGTCAACGGAGCGCGCTACCGGCTCCTCACCGGAACGCACGGGCCCGTCCACCTCGTCGAGGTCGACGGCGTCACCCACCGGGTCAGCCGGGACGAGGGCGGCGTCGTCCGGTCGCCCACTCCCGCCCTGGTCGTCGCCACGCCGCTGGCCGTCGGGGCCGAGGTCGAGGCGGGCGCGCCGGTCCTGGTGCTGGAGAGCATGAAGATGGAGACGGTGCTGCGCGCGCCGTTCCGGGCCCGGCTCAAGGAGATCACGGTCACCGTCGGCAGCCAGGTCGAGAGCGGCGCCGCGCTGCTCAGGCTCGAGCCGCTGGAGGACGCCGGCGCCGACGAGGCCGCCGTCACCGAGTCCATCGAACTCGACCTGCCCGCCGCGCCCGCCTCCGTCTCCGCGCGGGAGAGCGCCGAGCGCGGCCTGGAGGACCTGCGCAGCCTGCTCCTCGGCTTCGACGTCGACCCGCACGACGAGCGCCGCGTCCTCAACGGCTACCTCGCCCACCGCGGCGGGGCCGCCGAGGACGGGCACAAGATCCTCGCCTGCGAACTCGCCCTCGTCGAGGTGTTCACCGACCTCGCCGAGCTCAGCCGCAACCGGCCGACCGGCGAGGAGCCCGGCCATGTGCACAGCGCCCGCGAGCACTTCCACACCTATCTCCAGAGCCTCGACGTCGAGCGGGCCGCGCTGCCCGAGACGGTGAAGGCCGCCCTCGGCCAGGCACTCGCCCACTACGGCGTCACCGAGCTGGACCGCACGCCCGCCCTCGAGGCCGCGGTGTTCCGGATCTTCCTCGCCCAGCAGCGGGCGTCCGCCGACGCGGCCGTCGTCACCGCGCTGCTGCGCGCGTGGCTGCTGGAGCCGACCCCGGACGCGCTGATCGGCGAGCAGGCCGGACCCGCGCTGGAGCGCCTGGCGACGGCCACGCAGGTGCGCTTCCCGGCCATCGCCGACCTCGCGCGCGGTGTCGCGTTCGCCTGGTTCGGCCAGCCGCTGCTGCGCCGCAACCGCGCCCGCGTCTACACCGACGTCCGGCGGCACCTGCGGGTGCTGGACACCGCGCCGCAGGCCGCCGACCGGGACGAGCGGATCGCGGAGATGGTCCGCAGCACCCAGCCGCTCGTGCGGCTGCTCGCGCAGCGGCTCACCCGGGAGGCAGGTCCGGACAATTCGGTCATGCTCGAGGTCCTGACCCGTCGCTACTACGGCAACAAGGGCCTGACCGGCGTCCGCACCAGCGAAGCCGCGGGCTGCACGTTCGTCGTCGCCGAGCGCGCCGGCTCCCGGCTCGTCTCGGCCGCCGTGCGGTTCGAGGCCCTGGGCGGGGCCCTCGACGGGCTCGCCGAACTGGCCGGCGACGGCGGCGAGATCGACGCCGACGTCTACCTGGCGTGGGAGGGCCAGCCCGACGACTTCGAGGCGATGGCGGCGGCGCTGCACGAGGTCGTCGCGGCCCACCCGCTGCCCGGCCGGGTCCGGCGCCTGACCCTCACCGTCGCGGGCAGCCGCGGCGCGGTCATGCACCACCACTTCACGTTCCGCCCGTCCGCCGAGGGCATCACCGAAGACCGGCTGATCCGCGGCCTGCACCCCTACATCGCCCAGCGCATGCAGATGGAGCGGCTGCACCGGTTCGACCTGACCCGGCTGCCGTCGCTGGACGAGGAGGTCTACCTCTTCCGCGGCGTCGCCCGTGACAACGCCTCCGACGACCGGCTCGTCGCGTTCGCCCAGGTCCGCGACCTGACCGAGCTGCGCGACGCCGACGGCAGGCTCGTCGCGCTGCCGACCGCCGAGTTCACCGTCGCGGCGTGCCTCGACTCGATCCGGCGGGCCCAGTCGCTGCGGCCGTCCAAGACCCGGTTCAACACCAACCGCGTCGTGGTCTACGTCTGGCCGCCGAGCGACCTGCCCCGCACCGAACTGGAGATGCTCGCCGAGCGGATCCTGCCCCGCACGTCGGGCGCGGGCCTGGAGGAGATCCTGTTCATCGCGCGCGAGCGCGACCAGGAGACCGGGGTGCTGGAGAAGGTCGCGATGCGGATCGCCTTCGACGCCACCGGCAACGCCGAGCTGACGATCGGGGAACCGCCGACCGAGGCCATCGAACCCGTCGACGGGTACCGGCTGAAGGTGCTCCGCGCGGGCAGCCGCAACACCGTCTACCCCTACGAACTGACGGGCCAGCTCGGCGACTTCACCGAGTACGACCTCGACGCGGCGCACGCCCTCGTGCCCGTCGACCGGGCGAAGGGCGGCAACAAGGCCGCGATCGTCGCCGGTGTCGTCTCCACGCCGACCGAGCTGCACCCCGAGGGCGTCAAGCGGGTGGTCCTGCTCGGCGACCCGACCAAGTCGCTCGGCGCGCTGTCGGAGCCCGAGTGCCGGCGCGTCATCGCCGCGCTCGACCTCGCCGAGTCGCTGCGCGTGCCGCTGGAGTGGTACGCGCTGTCGTCCGGCGCCCGGATCTCGATGGAGTCCGGCACCGAGAACATGGACTGGGTCGCCGCCGCGCTCAAGCGGATCGTCGAGTTCACCCAGGACGGCGGCGAGATCAACATCGTCGTCGCGGGCATCAACGTCGGCGCCCAGCCGTACTGGAACGCCGAGGCGACGATGCTCATGCACACCAAGGGCATCCTGGTGATGACGCCCGACTCGGCGATGGTCCTCACCGGCAAGCAGTCCCTGGACTTCTCCGGCGGCGTGTCGGCCGAGGACAACTTCGGCATCGGCGGCTACGACCGGGTCATGGGGCCGAACGGCCAGGCGCAGTACTGGGCGCCGAACCTGCTCGCCGCGCGGGACGTGCTGATGGCGCACTACGCGCACTCCTACGTCGCGCCGGGCGAGACCTCGCCCCGGCAGGCCGTGACCACCGACCCGGCGAACCGTGACGTCTCGGACTTCCCGCACGTGCTGGAAGGCAGCGACTTCACTACGGTCGGGGAGATCTTCTCCTCCGCGGCGAACCCCGACCGGAAGAAGCCGTTCGACATCCGGACCGTCATGCGGGCCCTGTCGGACCAGGACCACCCGGTGCTGGAGCGCTGGGCGGGCATGGCCGACGCCGACACGGCGGTCGTCCAGGACGTCCACCTCGACGGGATCCCCGTCTGCCTGCTCGGGATCGAGTCCCAGGCCGTCCAGCGGCGGGGGTTCCCGCCCACCGACGGGCCCGACTCCTACACGGCGGGGACGCTGTTCCCCAAGTCGTCGAAGAAGGCGGCGCGGGCGATCAACGCGGCGAGCGGGAACCGTCCGCTGGTCGTGCTGGCCAACCTGTCGGGCTTCGACGGGTCGCCGGAGTCGATGCGCAGCCTCCAGCTGGAGTACGGCGCGGAGATCGGGCGGGCCATCGTCAACTTCCGCGGGCCCATCGTGTTCTGCGTGATCTCCCGGTACCACGGCGGCGCGTTCGTCGTGTTCTCCAAGGCGCTCAACCCGAACATGACGGTGCTGGCGCTGGAGGGCTCGTTCGCCTCCGTGCTCGGCGGCGCCCCGGCCGCGGCCGTGGTCTTCTCCGGCGAGGTCGGCGCCCGCACGTCGGCCGACCCGCGCGTCCGGGACCTGGAGGGCCGCCTCGCCGCGGCCTCCGCCAGCCCCGAACGCGCCGCCCTGACGGCCGAGCTCGGCGACCTCCGCTCCTCGGTCCGCGCCGAGAAGATCAGCGAGGTCGCCGCCGAGTTCGACCGCATCCACAACATCCACCGCGCCGTCGAGGTCGGCTCCGTCGACGCCGTCATCACCGCCGCCGACCTCCGCCCCCGCATCATCACCTCGATCCGCGCGGGCCTCTCCTAACCCCGCCCGACCCCACCGGCCCGGCGCCGCCCCTCCAAGGGCGGCCCGGGCCGGCCCCGTTGCCGAACCATCCCCGCGCCCCCGAGCTTTCACCAGGAGCACGAGCCCGCCCGCACCCCCGCCCGCTCGAACCCACGCTCCCCGACAGTACGAGCCTCCCCTCACGCTTTCGCGCCAGGCCCGCCTTCAGAAGCAGAACAGCGGCAGCGGTGAAGGGCCGGAATCCCGGACCTCCCAACGAGATCCGGGACAAGCGCGTCGGCGCACCCACAGGCCCGAACTCGCTCGGTCATGGCACCACACCCGAAACGACGACGCCGAAAGCCGAACCACACGACGCGTCACAGCCCTTCCGCGGCCGCAGGCCGACCTCCGCGCACTCGAACTCACGGGTACGGGAGACCTCACCCCGCAGTCGCCGCACGGCGGACGCCTCCCGCGAGCGCGACGTGCGCGTGCCCGCGGCACGGGAGCACCCGCAGCACCGACGCGGGTGGGGAACAACGCCCACGGCGAAGACGCCGAGTGCCGAGCCGGACGACGTGTCACGGGGATTCGGCGAGCGCGGATCCGCCTCTGCGCTCTCGGACTCTCCGGTCAGGGAGATCCACGGTCGCCCACGCAGTGGACGGCTCCCCCACGAGCGCGGCAAGCACACGCCCACAGCGCGGAACTGCACCCACACCGACACGACCCGGGAAACGACGCCTGCGGGGAGACCTCGCATGCCGAGTCGGACGACGCGTCGGGGGTTCCGCGGGCACCGGTCGGCCTCCGGGCACTCGGATTCACGGGTCGGGGAGATCCGCGGGTGCACGTGCGGTGAACGGCTTCTCCGCGAGTGCGAGTGCCTGTGGGCGATGGGTGTGGGCGGGGGCGGGGGCGGGGGTGTCGTCCGTTACGTCGGGGGCATCGGGCTCCTGGTATATCGGGCTCCTGGTGTATCGGGCTCCTGGTATATCGGGCATTGTGCACCTCGCCGACGAGGCCGCGGTGACCGGCGTGGGACGCTGGGCTCCTGGTGGATGGGCCGTTCCAAGGGCGTGCGGGGGTTGCGCGGCGGTGTGCCGGTGGGCGCGTCCGGAAGGCGTCCTGGCCGGTGGGGGGAGGGCTGCCGGGCGTGGGCGGTGGTGGAACGGTCATGGGGTTTCGAGGGTGGTGCGGAGGCGGGTGGCCTCCTTGGCGGCTCGAGTGGTGCGGGAGGCGGGGGTCCAGGCGGTGAGGGCGGCGATGGGGGTTCGGGTGTGGTGGAGGTCGGCGTAGTCGGAGGCGGCGGCGAGGAGGGTGGCGAAGGGCGCGGGGGGACGGGCGTCAGGGGTCGGGAGGAAGGCCGTGATCGCTTCGGCGAACAGGGGCCAGAGGAGGGCTCCCGCGCGGACCGCGTCGACGAGCGAGGGGATGACGCGGGGCAGGACGAGGTCTTCGGCCAGGGCGGCGAGAAGCCGGCCGAGGTCGGCGGCCGGGAGGGCGTCTTCGGCCGCCAGGGACAGGAGCGCGTCGAGGGCCGCGGCCCGGTCCGCCGGGTGCTCGGAGGACAGCGCGTAGAGCAGGAGGGCGGCGGTCGCCGGGCCGGTCGGGCCCTTCGCGTCGGCGAAGGCGAGAACCGTGCGGTCCTGACCACAGCGGATACGGGGCCAGATCACGGCCTGCCGGAGCAGCTGCACGGCGCTGATCTCGCGGTAGGACGGGAGTGCCGACGGCCACCAGGCCGCCGCTCCGCTCCAGAGGTCGTCGGCCTTCTCCGGCTCGGGAAGGGCGCCGAGCAGCGCCGCCGACGGAAGGTCCGCCGCCCAGGAGACGGCGGCGGCGAGCCGGGGCGCGTCACCGCTGCCGTCCTTGAGCGGCAACCGCAGGAGCCGGTGCGTGACGACGGGTTCGACCAGGACGCCCTCGGTGAGCCAGGCACGCGCGATGTGCGCCGCCGTCGACTCCAGACCCGACAGGATCGCCGCGTCGGCGCCGCCGGGCAGCCGCAGCAGCGCCTGTTCGAGATCCGCGGTGCCCGGCGTGCGGCCCGCGTCCTGGAAGGCGCGCAGCCGCGCGGCGAACTCCTGCGGGTCCACGTGGCCCGAAGCGCTCGTCGGCGTCGCGAGCGGGGCCGGGCCGCCGAGGTGCAGTGCGGCCTCGACGAACCTGCGCCGGAACATCAGCTCCGGGGCGGGCGGGCTGTACCCGAAGCCGTTGGCCTTCTGCATCAGCGTGTCGACGTACTGGGCGAGGTCGTCGGCGGTCCGCTTGAAGATGAGGCAGTGAAGGGCGAGATCGATGCCCATCAGGTGGAGGATCAGGTCCTTGCGGAGGATGTGGGGCCGGTGTTTCTCGGCCAGCGCGCGCAGTTCGCCGGTGAGCGAGGGGCCGTGCACGACCAGCCCGGCGAGCAGCCGCTCGATCTCCGGCCACGGCAGGGTGCCGGAGATGTTGGTCAGGTGCAGGACGACGGCCTCGCGCAGCTCCGCGGCCGAGGAGATCGGCGGCTCCAGCTCGCGCGGCACCGCCGGGTACAGGACCGGCACGGGAGCCGGCTCCTCGGCCTTCACCTCGCCGTAGGCCGCCGCGATCTCGGCGCGCTGCGGCGCGGGGAGCACGGCCGCGGCCTGCCGGACGGTCTCGGCGGTGAGCGGATCCACGGCCTTCGCGCACTTCACCGCGATCTTCACGGACCGCTCGCGGATCGCCGCGTTCTCGTGACCGAGCACCCCGGCGAGCGCCTCGACGGTGGCGGACTCCCGGCCCCCGGCGGTCTTGTCGAGCCAGGACAGCGCGGCCTTGACGATCTTCAACTCGGGCCGGAACAGCACCGCGTCCGCGGACTCGCGGAACAGCGCGGGTTCGAGCGGCGCCGCCTCGTCGGCGGCGCGGACCGCGGCGAACGCGGGCTCGGCGACGCTCAGGACGGCCAGGGGCAGCAGGCGCACGTAGTCGCGCAGCCGCTGGGTCGCCTCCGCGGCGTCCGGAGCGAGCAGCGCGTGCAGTTTGACGAACCAGGTGAGCGACCGGGCCGTGCCGCCGCGCAGGAACCGCCGGACGCACCCGTCGAGGAGATCTGGCCTGTCGAGCTCGACGAGCAGATCCTCCACCAGCGGGCGCGGCCGGAGGCCGGGCCTGTCCCACTGGCGGGCGACGGCCAGGGCCTCGTTCCCGCCCAGGTACTCCCCCACCCCGTCGGTGTCGAAGATGGCCGGGGCCAGTGTCGCGAAGAACGGATCTTCCTTCGGGGGCACGTAGGTTCGCCAGCCGAGCCAGCCCACGACGAAAGCGGGCGAGGTGGGCGGTGCCTCCCGCGCCTCCATGTGCAGCAGCGCCGCGACCTCCCAGGCGGCGAGGTCGGCCCGCCACGCGGTCATGTCGGCGAGCCGGAGCCTGTCCGCCAGCCGCCGGGCCACGTCCATCCGCCAGGCGTCGGGCCGATGCGCGACGGCGGCGACGATCTGCCGCGCGAGCCGGGGGCCGCGCGCGTCCCGGACCTCGCCTCGCGTGATCCACGCGGCGGCCGCCGCCGCCCCGGAGATGCACCCGGCCCCGGCGACCCTGGCGGCCATCGTCCGCGGATCGTCCCATCGGCGCAGCCCCGCGGACCGCACATATCCCGGCAGCGCCCCCGCGACCTCCTTCCGGCCCGCGTCGCCCAGCCGGTTCGCCAGTACCGCGACCCCGGCGCAGTCCCCCGCGCCGATCAGCTCCTGCATCTCTTCCCACGTGCTCATGACGCCGACTTCCTTCCCTCATCCACACGAACAACCGAGACCACGGACCCAGCACTCGCCACCCGACAAGGGTGGATCTCTCCTCAGCTCGACCGCCCCGTCGTCCGGGGCCCGCCGCACGCAGGCGCGCCGGCCTGACCCGGGCGGATCGCCCCTTCCGCTCACTCGCCCGACCGCCTCCCAGCCCTCCGCGAGGCGCATCACGCGCCCTCCACCGAGAACACCCGACCCGGAGACGAGGAATTCTTCCCGCCCCGGCCGACCCCGGTCCACCCGCTCCGCCAACGTACGACCCACGTCACACCCGCCACCTCCCTCACACGAGGGAGATCCCGAGACCACCACGAACCGCCCGGCCGCCTCCTCATAGGTCGGCGAGCGTCACCACCCGCGACAGGGTGAGCGCCAGGGCGGTCCGTCCACCCATGGGCCGCACGCGAACGCCTTCGCACGCGACGGCCGGCGCCGGGCGCCCCCGGCGGGGCGGACGAGGCCGGGTCGAAGGGCGGACGTGGTCAGGCACCGCTCGTCCGGACACCCCCGAGCGCGTCGGTGGATGTCCGGCGGCTGCGAGAGGGGTCGAAAAGGGGGCGGGGTCGGCAGGACCGCCCGGCTCTGGGCGGCGCGGTGGATGTCGGGCGCGGTCGGCGGGATCGGCAGGCGGGGTGGGTCAGGCGGGGGGTGCCGGGGTGTTGTGGAGGCGGGTGGCGAGGACGTGTTTGCAGGGGCCTCGGCCGCCTCGGTGGTCGGCCCACCAGGGGCAGGTGCAGGAGCCGGTGGCGGGGCGGACCTGGTAGTCGGTGCCGCTGGAGGTGACCCGGAAGACCCCTTCGGAGAGTTCACGCACGGCGCCCTGGTCGGCCAGGGCGCGGGCGGCGCGCAGGCGGGGGTTCATGGCGGCGACGCGGGAGGCGTCGTAGGGCAGCTCGCGATGGAAGAAGGCGGCTTCCGCGGTGTCGTAGCCTACGCGGCCTCCGGTGCCGAGCTGGGTGAGGGCGGCGCGGACGCGGGCGTCGGGGAGGCCCGCGCGGACGGCGAGGTCGGCCGGGTCGAGGCGCGGCTCGAAGTCCAGGAGCGCTCCGACGAGATCGGCGTCCTCGGCGGTGTCGTCGCCGATGAGGGCGTCCAGGACGGCGCCTTCCCCGGAGAAGCCGCGGCGTTCCTCAGGCGAGAGGGTGAGGACGTACCGCATGCCGGGGAGCACGAGTTCCCAGGCGCTGGCGGCGGGCCGCGCGCCGGGTGGGACGGGCGGCCCGTAGACGCGCAGCGCGGTGGCGAAGCGCAGCAGCGGCAGCAGGGTCGCCAGGCGCTCGGACCCGGCGAGGCAGACCGCCCCCGGGCCCGGCCGGGAGGTCGGGCGCAGGCCCCTCCCCGCGGGCTGCGCCCACAGCACGCCCGCGCGGCGCGGCAGCCCGCGCAGGAACCTGACGGCCTCGGGCCCCGGCAGCTCCGCGCGCAGGTCGAAGCCGGACGCGATCGCCTGGACCTCCGCGAAGGACCGCAGCCACCGCTCGGGCAACGGCACCTTCTTCTCCACGGTCGCCCCGTCGAGCGTGGTGACGACCATTTCGTCCGGCCCGACGGCGAGGTGCATCGGCTCGGCTCCGCCGACCCGGGCGAGTGCTTCGCGCAGCGGCCCGTTGACGTCGACGTTGGTGGTGCCGCGCGCGGTCACCTCGCCGTCGAGCGCCTCCGACAGCACGTCGAGCCGGGCGTACACCCCGGCGCAGGCCGAGAACGACTCCATCCGCAGCCTGTCGCCGTTGCAGGTGACGACCGGATCGCGCGCCCACGTGGGGCGTGGCTGGTAGTACCGGGTCTGCGCGACGTCGGCCAGCGCGAGCAGCCCCGCCGCGCCGACGTCGGCGCGCGTGAGCACCCCGCTGAAGAACCGCGGATGCGCCACCGCCCCCTCGGTGCTGGTCCCCCCGGACGTGGCGAGCCCGAGATGTCCGCCTCGGTCCCCCGGCGCGAACGCCGACGGCGCGGCGTAGCTGTAAGCCTGAGTCGTCATGCCCGGAACGCTAATGATCCCCACCGACAAAATCCCGATCACCGCGAGACCGGCGGAGGCCCGCCGGGCTCCGCCGTGCCGCGCCCGCCGGCGAGGGTCTGGGCGGCCGCCGTGAGCGCGGCGAGGACGGACAGGAGAACGAGGGCGACGGTCATGCCGCCCGGCCCTGAGTCGAGGAGCGGGCCGACGACGAGGCCGCCCGCGAGGGAGAACGCCCCTGCGAGGAAGCTGAGCAGACCGAAGTAGACGCCGAACCGGTGCGGCGCGGCGGCCGAGGTGACGGCGCGGAACAGCGCGGGCTGGGTCAGGCCGACCGCGGCGCCGTGCAGGGCGGCGGCGATCACGAGGACCGCGAGCCGCGCGCGGTGGTCCGCCGGCCCTGCCAGCAGCACGAGGTAGCCCGCGGCCGCGCAGAGCAGGCCCGTCCGCAGCGTCCGCGGGCCGCCGCACCACGGCTGGACCGCCGCGGCGAGAACCGCCACGACGCAGAAGAACAGGGTCGTCGGCCCGGCGCCCGTCTCCTTGAGCGGCACCAGTGTCGTCACCTGGGTGGTGAGCAGCGTGGTCGGCGCCGCGGCCAGCGCGAACCGGACGAATCCCCGGTCCCGCAGCACCGCCGAGACCCCCGCGAACGGCCCCCGCCCCCCGATCCGGCCCGAAGAGGCCCCGCCGGTGCCCGCGCATCGCCCCGGCCCGCCTGCGTCCGCGTCGCCGGAAGGCCGGGCGCCGTCAACGCCTCCCGCCTCCGCTCGACCGTCCTGGTCCTGTCCCGGGCCTCCCGCGCGGGCCGCGGGGACGGGAGCCGGTCGGCGAACCTCGTCCGGGCACGACCCGCCTGCCCGATCTGGCGCGTTCACTCCGGCAGGAGGCCGGGCGCCGCGCAGGTCTCCCGCATCGGCGTCGAGCGGTTCCGCGCGGCGGGTCTCGCGGGGCCCCGACCTGTGTGAGCGGGCTGGACGCAGGAGGAGGAAGAGGAGGGCGGAGGCGGTCCAGAGGGCCGTGGTGGTCGTGGTGAGCAGGGGGAAGCCGGAGGGCAGGAGGGCCAGGCCCAGCGGGGGCCCTGCGATGGCGGCCAGTTGGCCGGCGATCAGGTAGGAGGCGAAGCCGCGCGGGTGGAGGGCGGGCGGGGTGCTTGCGAGGGCGGCTTGGGCGGCGGGATGGAAGAGCGCGCCGCCGACGGCCATCAGGATGACGGCGGCGAGCAGGCCGGGGAGTCCTTCCGCGGCGCCCAGGAGGGCGAACGACGCGGCGCGGAGGGCGCAGGCGAGGGCGCCCGCGCGGGCCGGGCCGAGGGCGTCGGTGAGGGCGCCGGTGGCGAGGAAGAGCATGTTCTGGACCGCGACCCGGACGGTGAGCACCAGCGTGACGGTGCCCGCCAGGAGGCCGAGGTCGTGCCGCAGATGCCCGACGACGTGGGCCATCACGGCGAAGTAGCCGAGTGAGATCGCGAGCTGGATCGCCACGACGACGGTGATCGTCCGGCGATCGCGCGACGTGGCGCCCCCTCCGGCCGAGGCTCGGTCGGAGGGGGCCTGGCGGGACGTGACCGCCGTGTCCGGATGCCGCATGCGCCGGATTCAGGCCGCGGGCAGGACGCCGAGCGAGCGCAGCAGCTCTCGCGCGACGGGGACGCGCTGGGCGGTGTCGGCGTCCTGCTCGACGTCGATGTTCAGGGCGAACGTGTACAGGTCGGCACCGCGCTCGACCCAGCCGACCCACCAGCCGATGCCGGGCTCGGTCGACATGCCCCAGCCGGTCTTGGCGAACAGCGCGTAGCCGTCCTTCTCCTCGATCTTGAGGATGTCGCGGACCGTCAGCTGGTGCGCCTTGGCGACGGGCAGTTCCCGGCGGGCCAGCCGGGACAGGAAGCGGGTCTGCTCGACGGCGGAGATCTCCAGCGGCCCGTCGAGCCAGAAGCGGTCGACGACGCCGCCGATCTCGCGGTCCCCGTAGTGCAGCCGGTTCACCCACTGCCGCTCGCGGGCGAGGCCGATCCGGCGCGCGAGCGTCTGGAACACCGGCACGTTGGACGCGCGGACCGCGTCCCGCAGGTTCATGTCGTGCTCCCATTCGGGGAACGGCTGGGGCTGCCCACCGTAGGGGATGACCTCGTACTCGTCCGCGATGACCCCGGTCTCCAGCGCGATCAGGCTGTGCGGGATCTTGAACGTCGAGGCCGGGATCAGCCTTTGTTCCGCGCGCGCCCGGTCGACGACGGTCGTCCGTCCCGCGCGCACGTCGAGGAGCGCGAACGTGCCGCGCACGCCCGCCTTGCGGAAGACGTCCTGAAGGTCGTCCCGGACGACAGGGCCGTGCCGGACGACGTCGGCGGACGGCGGGCCGGCGGCGGGCGCGCCGCCGGCGTACGCGGCTCCGCCGAGCAGTGCCGAGACGGCGAGGACCGTCGCGCCCAGTGTCGCGCGCAGCCGGGTCCGGGGGGTGAGGTCGTGCATGAGGGCCTCCTTGCTCTCGGTCGTTCGCCGCAGAGCAGACCAGACCCTCGCCGATCATGTCCAATATTGCTATGGAAGGCAGATCCATATGAATCCGCATATCACCGCAGGTGAAAGATCCGCTCGCGAAAGGAAACGAGCGGATATCTCAGTCAGAAAAACCTAGGACCGGGTGCTTTCCGGGGCCTTGTAAACGACTTCGGAGTATTCGCGGCGGACCGAGGTGAAGACGGGTCCGGAGCGGCCCAGGCGGAAGATCATCTGGGGGTGGCGGCCGGCGCAGAGGCGGTCGGTGATCAGGGCGCGCAAGGGCGGGAGTTCGAGGGCCTGGGTGTGCAGGGCGGCCGTGTAGCGCTCGGCGGAGGCGTGCAGGAGGACGCGCTGGAGGGCCTGGCCGGCGGCGAGCCAGGCGACGCGGTCGTCGGTGGCGGTCTCCAGGACGCAGACGGTGCCGGTCTCGCCGGGGATCTCGGTGCCGACGTCCATGCCCTGGGCGCGATCGCGCCAGAAGGCCCGTTCCGGGAAGTGCGGGTGGGTCTCCTGGTGCTCGATCGGGTAGGCGGTGTC
This sequence comes from Actinocorallia herbida, assembly GCF_003751225.1. Lineage (NCBI taxonomy): Bacteria > Bacillati > Actinomycetota > Actinomycetes > Streptosporangiales > Thermomonosporaceae > Actinocorallia > Actinocorallia herbida. The sequence continues at coordinate 2,726,300 of NZ_RJKE01000001.1, read as the reverse complement.
GGGGACGCCGTCGCGGCGGCGGCTGCCGGAGGCGGGCGCCCAGTGGGCGAACTCCTCCTGGTAACGCTCGTCGAGCCTTTGGAGCTGTTCCGCGGCCTCGCTGAGCGCGCCCAGCGCGCGCGTCTTGCGCGGGTCGGACAGCACCCGCAGGTCGGTGTCCTCGAGCAGCGCCTCCTCCACGAGGGAGGACATGAGGTACTCCGGCGGCCCCTTCTCGGCGAAGGCCCCGCGGTGGGTCCTGCGCTCGCGCACCTGCCCGATGAGGCGGACGGCCTCCGCGGGCGGCTCCGCGCGCTCCCTCACCGTCACCTCTGCCAGGAGGAGCGGCCTTTCGGGGTCCGGGGTGATCTCCACCTCGGGGACGAACCCTGCGGCGAGGAGGCCGAGGCGCAGCGTGGCCAGGGCCGCGCCGCAGCTCAGGGTCATCTCCCTGCCTTCGGGGTCCGCGACGGTGAGGCGCCTCTCGGGATCGGCGTGCAGGCTGAGCCGTACGCCGCCGTCGGCCTCGCTCGTGCCGAACCACCACGGCTGGGTGTTGTGGATCGACGGCGCCCACACGGCCCCCTCGATCGCGCCCCTGACCGCTTCCTCGATGTCCCCGATGTCCTTGTTGCCGCTGGATGCCGACATCTCGCCCCCTAGCCGTGTCCGCACCCCCAGTAGACCACCCGGACCCCCATCCCCTGGGGGCCGAACGTCCCGGTTTTAACCGGTCCTGAGGCACTTCAGACGGCCCGCTCGCGGAGCCTTGCCCCACCCCACCTCTCGGTAAATATCCTCCAAAAGCCACAAAGCACCCAACAAGTTGTACTGTTCCGCCGTGATCCCCCCGAAAGGCAAGCCCTTGAGCGACTTCCCGAGCCTCCCGCCCGGTTTCCGGTTCGGCACCAGCACCGCCGCCTACCAGATCGAGGGCGCGGCCACCGAGGACGGCCGCGGCCCGAGCATCTGGGACGAGTTCTGCGCCCGGCCCGGCACGATCGCCGACGGCTCGTCCGGCGCGGTCGCCGCCGACCACTACCACCGGTACGCCGAGGACGTCGCCCTGCTCAAGGGCCTGGGCGCGCACGGCTACCGGCTCTCGGTGGCCTGGCCGCGCGTCCAGCCGGCGGGCGAGGGCACCCCCAACCCCAAAGGCCTGGACTTCTACGACAGGCTTCTGGACGCCCTGGTCGAGGCGGGGATCGAGCCGATGGTCACCCTCTATCACTGGGACCTGCCGCAGGCCCTGGAAGAGCGCGGCGGCTGGCTGGACCGCGCGACCGCCGAGCGCTTCGCCGAGTACGCCGGGCACGTCGCGGCCCGCCTCGGCGACCGCGTCGCGCACTGGGTCCCGGTCAACGAGCCCAACGTGACGGCCCTGCTCGGCTACGCCCTCACCGCCATGGCGCCCGCCCGCGGCCTGTCCTTCGACGCCCTGCCCGCCGTCCACCACCAGCTCCTCGGGCACGGCCTGACGGTCCAGTCGCTGCGCGCGTCAGGCGCCGCCTCGATCGGCACGGCGACCAACCACACCCCCGTCTGGCCCGCCTCCGACGACCCGGCCGACCACGAGGCAGCGGCCTTCTACGACCTGCTGTGGAACCGCCTGGTGGCCGACCCGATCCTGCTGGGCGCTTATCCGGACGGCTTCGCCGAGCTGATGCCCGGCCCCGTCGCCGACGATCTGAAGATCATCGCGAGCCCGTTGGACTTCTACGGGGCCAACTACTACAACCCGACCGCCATCCAGGCCCCGGGCAAGCCGTCGGCCCCGGCGACGGCCACCGCCGCGGGCCACGTCGAGGTGCCTTCCGACCTCCCCTTCCAGTTCGCGCCCATGACCGGGCACCCCCGCACCGACTTCGGCTGGCCCGTGGTCCCCGAGGGCCTCTACGAGCTGATCATGCAGCTCCGGGAGCGCTACCCCTCGATGCCGCCCCTCTACATCACCGAGCAGGGCTGCGCCTACAACACCCCGCCCGACGCGGACGGCGTCGTCGACGACAGCGCGCGCGTCGCCTACTACGACGCCCACCTCCGCGAGGTGGCCCGGGCGATAGCCGACGGCGCCGACGTCCGCGCCTACTACGCCTGGTCCCTCCTCGACAACTTCGAATGGGCCGAGGGCCTCACCCAGCGCTTCGGCCTCGTCTGGACCGACTACGAGACGCTTCGGCGCACCCCGAAGCGCTCGTACCACTGGTTCGCCGAGCTGATCGCCGCCCAGCGCGCTTAGAGGTCGGGTTCGGCGTCCGCCCAAGGCCGGGCGGATTCCAGCTGGGCGGCGAGGGCCAGCAGCAGCCCCTCGCCGCCCAGCGGCGCGACGAACTGGACGCCCAGGGGAAGCCCCGCAGCAGTCCGGTGCAGGGGGACGGACATGGCCGGCCGTCCCGTGATGTTCGCGAGCTGCGTGAAAGGCACCGGGGCGAGGTTGGCGACGAGCTGGTCACGCCACAGAGGGGTCTTCGCGGCGAGGCCGGCCAGCCGCAGCCGAAGAGTGGTCTCCCCCAGGATGCGCAAAGGCAGCGGCGTGTCCAAGGCCCCGATCGGCAGCGGCGGACCCGCCAGCGACGGGGTCAGCAGCAGGTCGTAGGTCTCATGGAACGCCGCGAGGCCGCGCGCGTAGGTGTTCCACCGGTCGTGCGCGGTGAGGTAGTCGGCCGCCCGGACGGACCGGGCCGCGCCCGCGAGCAGCCGCGTGTCGAGTTCGAAGTCCCGCGGGCGGGCGCCGGTCTCGCGCCGGATCCGGGCCACGGTCGAGGCCGCCTCGCACGACCACATGGTGAGGAAGTCGTGCGCCATCCGGAGGCCGTCGATGTCCGGCTCCGCCTCCTCGACGGTGTGCCCGAGCCCTTCGAGCAGCCGGGCCGCCTCCGCGACCGCCGCGACGGCCTCCGGGTCGACGGGCGTGCCGAGCGGCGACCGGGTCGTGAACCCGATCCGCAGCGTCCCGGGCTCCCGCCGCGCCAGCTCCGCATAGGGGCTCGCGGGCCGCTCCGCCAGGTAAGGCCCGCCGGGGTCCGCGACGGACGTCATCACGTCGAGCAGGGCGGCGCTGTCGCGGACGGTCCTGGTGATCACGCCCTCGGTGGCCGCGCCGTGGAAGTACTCCGCGTGCAGCGGCCCCGAGGACAGCAGCCCCCGTCCCGGCTTCAACCCGAACAGACCACAGCACGCGGCGGGAATCCGGATCGAACCGCCGCCGTCGCTCGCGCCCGCCGCGGGCACGATCCCGGCCGCGATCGCCGCCGCCGACCCGCCCGACGACCCACCGGGCGTGTGCCCGAGGTCCCAGGGGTTCCGGGTCGGCCCGTACGCCTCGGGCTCGGTGACCGACTTCGTACCGAACTCCGGGGTGTTGGTCTTGCCGAAGACGAGCAGCCCCGCGTCCAGCCAGCTCCGCACGGTCAGGCTGTGCTCCGCCGCCCGGTGGCCGCGCAGCGCGCGTGACCCCCCGGTCGTCGGCAGGCCCGCGTAGTCCTGGGAGAGGTCCTTGATCAGGAAGGGCACGCCGGCGAGCGGCCCGGAGACCCCCGCCCGCGCCCGTTCCCGCGCCAGGTCGTGCATGGGGTACACGATCGCGTTGAGGCGCCCGTTGACGTCCTCGGCCCGCGCGATGGCCGCCTCCAGCGGCTCCTCGGGGGCGACCTCGCCCTCGGCCACCAGCGCCGCGATCCCCACGGCGTCCAGTCGCCGGTATTCCGCGTACTCCACGCCCACCCGCCCTCGACTCGCCCACCTGCGACCCCGCGAACTCTAGCCCCGCCGCGCGGCCCGTCACCAGAGCGGACTTTTACCAGCAGACCACTTCTTTACCGGGCAAACCCTCAGATGACCGGCGGTCTATGGCTTCCCACCGGTCGCGGCGGGACACTGGAGATGGGCCCGGAGCGAGCAGCCCGGCCCTTTGACCGAGCGCGCTCGACCGAACGGCTCACCTCGCGAGCCGGGGAGGAGCATCCCATGAAAGCAGCAGTGGGCGACCACCTGATCCTGCTGGGCCCCGACGACCACACGCCCGACCGCGCCGGCGAGATCGTCGAGATCCCCGACCCGCTCGGCGCGCCTCCCTACTACGTCCGCTGGGAGGACACCGGACGCCGCACGCTCATCTACCCGGGGCCCGACGCCCGTCTGGCGCACCACGTCTGACGTCCGGTTCGGGGGAAGTGTGGACCTCGTGATCTCGGCGGCGCTAGGGTCGGCGAGCGGGTTACGTGACACGTCCCGCGCATCATAAGCCGAGGTCATGAGGAGAAGGCGATGAGCGGGAACGCGGGCGGGGGCCTGGTCTGGGGCCTCAAGGCGAGCTTCCTGAGGTACGTGACGTCGGCCGAGGGCGAGATCAAGGTCTCCGACGGCGCCGACATCGCCGGGAGCGAGACCGAGTTCCTGTTCCCCTCGGGCGACGAGAAGGGCAGGTTCACCGGCCAGGTCGACTTCGACGCGCACGGCGGCATGCTCAAGGTGACGATCGCCGACCCGTGGGTGGAGGTCGCCGAGGACGGCAAGGCGACCCTGTCCGTGGTCAACCCGGCGAAGCTCAAGACCGACCGCTCCCAGCGCATCACGATCGCCGACCTGGGCGAGATCGTGCCGCAGGGCGACGGCACCGCACAGGCGTCGGCGGCCCTCACCATGCACGGCGTCTGGCTGCTCGGCAACGTCTACGGGCCGGGCGACGAACTGGACCCCGTCACCTTCCCGTGGGCGGGCTAGGCCAGGCGACGCACCTCGATCCACCCGAAACGGCGGTGGCCGCACCACGCGGTCACCGCCGTCGGCGTTCTCCCGGCGCATTCTCGTGCCCGGATGACCAGTGCCGTCCCGCTTGACAAAGGACGTCCATTTTGTCACGCGACGAATAATTTATACGAAGCCCTGTTTTCCGCACCATTCGCACGACTAGCGTAAGCGGTTCTTGAGACGCGGAGCGGATGGAGGTGCCCGGCATGGCGCTGCGGACCGGCGACACGCCGATCGCGCGGAGGATCGCGCTGCTGCTGGTGATCCCGGTGACGTCCCTGGTGGGGCTGTGGGGATTCGCCGCGGCGTCCAGCATCGACGCGGCACTGGAGAAGCAGAAGTTCACCGATGTGTACGAGAACCTCGGTGTCCCCGTGAACACGCTCACGGTCATGCTCCAGGTCGAGCGGACCCTCGCGGCGGCGCTGCTGAGCACGCCGACCGAGCAGGTGCGCCAGCAGTTCCAGGAGCAGACGGCGCGGACCGACGGCGCGGTGCAGCTGTTCGCGAAGGGCGCGAACACGAAGGAGGTCACGAGCGCGAGCACGGAGCTGGCCAAGCTCCCCGCCTTCGCGCAGAAGTTCTCCGCGCTGAGCCAGGTGCGCACCGAGGTGCTCAAGGGCGACGACGCGCTGCCCGTCCTCGGGGAGTACAACGCTCTGTCGGACAGCCTCATCCAGGTGCTCACCCAGGTGACGCACGTCCAGGACGTCGACGTCGACGCGCACATGAAGGCGCTGCTGAACACGCTGTGGGCACGCGACATCATGATGCGCCAGGACGCGGTGCTCATCGCGTTCCGCGGCGACCTCGGCACCGGCGCGCGCACCGAGTTCGCCAGGCTCGCCGGCGCCCGCGCCAAGCTCTCCGCGCTCGGTGAGGAGCGGATGGCCGGCGACCTCCAGGCGATCGGCGACCGGCTGACCACGTCCGCCGGATACCTCAAGTACATCTCGCTGGAGACCGACATCGCGCGGTCGGGCATCACGAGCCCGGCGATGATGGGCGAGTGGCAGAGCACCACCCAGGCGCTGGGCCAGATGTGGATGCAGACCGCGACCGAGGCCGGCGGCATCGCCGACGTGGGCGTCCGCGAGCTCGGCGACCAGATCATGCTGCGGCTGTACCTCGTCGCGGGCGTCGGCTTCCTCGCCGTCATGCTGTCCGGCCTGCTGTTCTTCCGGTTCATCCGCAGCATCTCCGCCGACCTGCGCCGCCTCCAGGGCGCCGCGCAGGACCTCGCCAGGGTCCGGCTGCCGCGCGTCGTCGGCAGGCTGCGCCGCGGCGAGCAGGTGGACGTCGCGACCGAGGCGCCCGGCATCGAGGGCGGCGGCACCCGCGAGGTGCGGCTCGTCGCCGAGGCGTTCGGCAACGTGCAGCGCACCGCGGTGGACCTCGCCGTCTCCGAGGCGGCGCTGCGCGGCGGCATCAACCAGATCTTCGTGAACCTGTCCTGGCGCAGCCAGAGCCTCCTCCAGCGGCAGCTGCGGCTGCTCGAGGCGATGGAGCACCGGGCCAAGAGCTCCGAGGAGCTCGACGATCTGTTCCGGCTCGACCACCTGACGACGCGCATGCGCCGCCACGCCGAGGGCCTGGTCATCCTCGCCGGGGCGCAGACCGTCCGGGCCTGGGACCACCCGGTGACGTCCGAGGACGTGGTCCGCGCCGCGCTCCAGGAGATCGAGGACTACCGCAGGGTCGAGGTCGTCACGATCGCGCCGGTGTCGGTCTCCGCGCACGCCGTCGCCGACGTCATCCACCTGCTCGCCGAGCTGATCGAGAACGCCGCGGTGTTCTCGCCGCCGACCAGCGAGGTCGCGGTCCGGCTCGACGTGGTCGCCAACGGCCTGGTGGTGGAGATCATCGACCGGGGCATCGGCATCACCCCGGACGAGCTGGTGGACATCAACCGGCGGCTCACCGAGGCCCCCGACTTCACCCTCACCGACAGCGACCGGCTCGGCCTGTTCGTCGTCGCGCGGCTCGCGGCCCGGCACGGCATCCGGGTCCGCCTCCAGCCGTCGCCTTACGGCGGCACGACCGCCGTCGTGCTCGTGCCGACCGGTCTGGTGCTCGCCGACCGGGGCCCCGAGCGGCCCCGTGAGCGCGCGGCCGTCGACACCACCCGCACCCAGCCGTTCCAGGCCGTGTCCGCGCCCGCGCCCGTCCCGTCGACGGTGCCCCCGCCCCGGATCCCTGGCCGGGTCGACGCACCCGCGGGGCCCGGACGGCTGCCGCGCCGCAACCGCCAGCAGAACCTCGCGCCCGAGCTGCGCGGCGGCCCTCGGCACGCCCGCGAGGACGATTTCGTCGACGACTTCATCGAGCCCGACCCCGAGAGCAGCCGCGACCTGATGTCGTCGCTGCACTCGGGCTGGTCGATGGCCCGCGACGACGAGCCCGAGCTCCCCGCCGACCCGTACACCGACCGCCGAGACGAACGGGGAGACCGTTGACCGAGGGCACTGACCTGAACTGGCTGCTCGACGAACTGGTCACCAAGGTCCCCGAGATCCACCAGGTGGTCCTGCTGTCGCGCGACGGCCTGGTGATGAGCGCGTCGAAGGGGCTGACCGACCCCGACGCCAGGTTCCTCGCCGCCCTGTCCTCGGGATATTTCAGCCTCGCCAACGGGGCCAGGGAGCACTTCGAGGCCCAGGCGGTCCGCCAGGCCGTCATCGAGATCGACGACAAGCTGTTCTTCGTGCTGCCCGCGGGCGCCGGGAGCTGCCTCGCCGTCCTCGCCGACGCGGGCCGCAACACCCGCATGGTCGCCTACGAGACCGCGATGCTCATCAAGCGGGTGCGGGGCCACCTCGTGGCGGCCCCGCGGCAGTAGCGGCGGCTCAGCGGGTGCCGCGCAGGAGGCGGCCCGGCCGGGCCCCGGTGTCCTTGTCGTGCTGCCGGGTGACGACTCCTCCGACGATCGTGGCGACGTAGCCCCGGGCGTCCTGGAGGAGCCGACCGCCTCCCGCGGGCAGGTCGTGCGCCATCCGCGGGGCGTCGAGGGCGAGGTTGTCGAAGTCGATGACGTTGAGGTCGGCGCGCAGGCCCTCGGTGATGGCGCCCCGGTCGTTCAGGCCGAACAGGCGGGCGGTGTCGCTGGTCTGCTTGCGGACGACGTACTCCAGCGGAAGCCTCTCGCCGCGCGTGCGGTCGCGCGCCCAGTGCGTCAGGAGGTAGGTCGGCATGGACGCGTCGCAGACCATCGCGACGTGGGCGCCGCCGTCGGCCAGGCCGTAGACGGCGGCCGGGTGGAGCAGCATCTCCCGCAGCGCCTCGTGGTCGCCGTCGGTGAAGCCGAAGATGGGGACCATGAGCATGGCCTCGCCGTCCTGCTCCAGCATGAGGTCGTAGAGCTTGCCCATGGGGTCGACGCCTTCGGCGGCGGCGAGGGCCGCGACGGACGTCTCGGGGGCCGGCTCGTAGTCGGGCACTTCGCCGAGCGGATAGATCCGGTCGAGCAGGAACGCCTGGCCGAGCGCGATCATGTCGTCCATGCTGTTGGCGCGCGGCTCGACGTCGGCGTCGGCGAGGATGGCGGCGCGGATCTCCGGGTCGGCGAGGCGGTCCAGCAGCTCACGGCCCGAATAGCGCGCGGCGAGGTCCCTGAAGGTGGGGCGTAGGGTGAAGGCGTGCCTTCCGGTGAAGCCGACGACCATCCCGAAGGGGCGGCCCGCGACCTGCGGGTAGACCTCCGCGCCGTCGTCGCACGCCGCCAGGGACTCTTCCAGCAGCTCGCGCCACAGCTCGGGCGCGGCGTCCACCTGGAGCAGCGCGAACGTGACGGGCAGGCCGGTCTCGGCGGCCAGCCGCCGCATCCAGACCATCTCCTTGCGCGCCGCGATGATGTCCTCGCCGGCGGTGCCCATCGGGGCCAGCTCGAACACGACCCGGCCGCCCGCGGCCGCGGCCCGGCCGAGCGCGAACAGCTCCTCCTCGGTGGCGAACGTGCCGGGCACGGGCTCGCCGTCGATCGCGCGGTGGGTGACCGTGCGGGAGGTGGAGAAGCCGAGCGCCCCGGCCCGGACCGCCTCGGTGACGAGTTCGGCCATCTGCGCGAGGTCCTCGGGCGTGGCCGGCTCGTTGCGCGCGCCGCGGTCCCCCATCACGTACGCGCGCAGCGGGCCGTGCGCGATCTGGACGCCGAAGTCGACGGCCAGCTCCCGCCGCTCGACCGCGTCGAGGTAGTCGGGGAAGCTCTCCCAGTCCCACTGGACGCCCTCGCCGAGGGCCGCGCCGGGAATGTCCTCGACGCCCTCCATGAGGCCGATGAGCCAGTCCTCCTTGCCGGGCCGCACCGGGGCGAACCCGACGCCGCAGTTGCCCGCCACGACCGTCGTGACGCCGTGCGAGGCCGACGGGTCGAGCGCGGTGTCCCAGGTGACCTGGCCGTCGTAGTGGGTGTGGATGTCCACGAACCCGGGCGTCACCAGCAGGCCGGTGGCGTCGATGGTCTCGGCCGCGGGGCCGTCGAGGGCGTCGGCGACCTTGACGATGCGGCCGTCGATGACACCGATGTCGGCGCGGCGCGGCGGGGTCCCGGTGCCGTCCACGACGAGTCCGCCGACGATGGCGAGGTCGTACATGAAGCTGTCCTCCGAGGGGTGGGAGTGGGGAGGCCGGACGCATCCGGCACCCCCATCCTCGGACATCACGGGCAAGTTGTATACGATATTCGGTTATCCGGTTCAGGGCGCGATCATGCCCGCCGACAGGTCGATGTCGGCCCCGCACATGCCGGGGATCTGGAGCATCGCGACGAGGCCCGCGCCGACCTCGTCCTCCTCCACCAGCCGGTCCAGGGCGGCCCGGGAGACGAACGCGCGCTCGGCCTCCTCGATCGTCCCGCCCGTCGCGGCGGCCTCGAACCGGAAGTTCCGGGCCATCCGCTCGCCGCGCACCGGACCGGGCGACAGCGCGTTGACACGGACGCCCTGCGGCCCCGCCTCGAACGCCAGGGTCCGGGTCAGACCGAGCACCGCCATCTTGCTCGCCGCGTAAGGCGTGCGGCGGATGAGCGGGCGCTTGCCGGTGACGGACGCGATGTTCACCACGTCGCCGTCGCCGCGCGCGTACATCGGGGGAAGGAACGCCCGGCACATCAGGTAGATGCTGCGGACGTTCGCGCCGAACACCTCGTCCCACTCCGCGGGCAGGATCTCGGTGATCGGCGCGACGGGCCCGCCGATCCCGGCGTTGTTGACGAGGATCGAGACGTCCTCGTCGGCGAGTTCCGCGCGCAGCGCCTCGACGGCCGCGAAGTCGGACACGTCGCAGGAGGCCGTGCGGAGCCCGAGGCCCAGCACGGTGAACTCCGCCTCGACGGCCGCGAGTTTGCCCGGATCCCGGCCTACCGCGACGACCCGGCAGCCCGCCTGCGCGAGATGCCTTGCCATGACCCGGCCGAGGCCGCTACCGCCGCCCGTCACGAGCGCCGTACGGCCCGTGAGAGCCGGGATCACGCCCGCGTCCCGGGGAGCTCGATCCCGATCTCGCGCAGCCACGCAGGGGTGCCGTCGTAGCGGGCGGCCCGGATGTCGCCGGAGCGGGCGTGGCCCTCGAACAGCTCGACGCGGGAGGCCCGGCCGCACACCCGCCCGAGTTCCGCGCTGGTCTCGGGGTCGCGCACCTCCTGGTACGTCACGGTCTTGAGGTACTTCCCGACCCAGAGGCCGCCGGTGTAGCGGGCCGCGTGCCGCGTCGGCAGGACGTGATTGGTGCCGATGACCTTGTCGCCGTAGGACACGCAGGTGCCTTCACCGAGGAAGAGCGCGCCGTAGTTCCGCATCTCGGTGAGCGCGCGGCGCGGCTCGGCGGTCAGCACCTGGACGTGCTCGGAGGCGAAGGAGTCGGCGATCTTCCACGCCTCGGCGAGGTCGGCGGCGACGATCACCTGCCCGTGGTCCCGCCACGCGGGCAGCGCGTAGTCCTTGGTCGGCATGCCCGGCAGGATCCGCTCGACGAGACCGATGACCTCGCGGCCGAGCCGCTCGGAGGTGGTGACGAGCACGGCCGGCGAGTCGGGCCCGTGCTCGGCCTGGCTGAGCAGGTCCACCGCGACCGTGACGGGGTCGGCGGTCTCGTCGGCGACGATGAGGATCTCGGTGGGGCCCGCGATGAGGTCGATGCCGACCTCGCCGAAGAGCTGCCGCTTGGCTTCCGCGACGTAGGCGTTGCCCGGCCCGGCGATGAGGTCGACCCGGCCGATGGTCTCGGTGCCGAGCGCGAGCGCCGCGACGGCCTGGATTCCGCCGAGCAGGTAGATCTCGTCGGCCCCGGCGAGGTGCATCGCCGCGACGGTCTCCTTGGGGATCTCGCCGCGGATCGGCGGGGTGCAGGCCGCGACCCGCTCGACCCCCGCGACCTTCGCCGTCACGACCGTCATGTGCGCGGAGGCGACCAGCGGGTACCGCCCGCCGGGCACGTAGGCGCCCGCCGCCGAGATGGGCACGTTCTTGTGGCCGAGGACCACCCCGGGCAGCGTCTCGATCTCGACGTCGTGCAGCGCCGCCCGCTGCGCCTCGGCGAACCTCCGCACCTGCGCCTGCACGAAGGTGATGTCCTCGATGACCTGCGGCTCCACCGTCGCGACGATCTCCGCGATCCGCTCGGCCGACAGCCGGAACGCCTCCGGCGACCACCCGTCGAACTTCTCCGAGTACCGCCGCACCGCCGCGTCCCCGTTCTCCCGGACGTCCGCGACGACCTCCGCGACCGCGTCCCGCACCCGGCCCGCTCCGCCGCCGGAAGCCGTCCCGCCGCCCCCCGCCCCCTTCAGCTCCACACCCATGCCGCATCCTCCCCACCCGCCGACTTGTTCCGCTACGGGAAAAGCCGTTTCCATTTATCCCGCCCGTAGCTTCCTTCGCCCACGCGCGCACTGTCAAGACGCGCCGGGGGCCGCGTCGGCGGCGCGGGTGAGGCGGGCGGCGAGGGCGCGGAGGACGGGGACCAGATCGGGAGGGTCGAGGACCTCGAAGTCGACGCCCTTGGCCGCGACGTGGACGGCGAACTCGGTGAGGGAGGTCGAGCCGGCGTGGAAGACGCAGGTGGCGTCGTCCAGGGCTTCCAGGCGGCCCGCCGAGGGGGAGGTGAGCCGGGCCATCTCGACGAGGGGGGCGTGGAAGAGGACGCTCGCCCGGAAGGGGTAGGGCGCGGCGCTGATCGCGTCGGTGACGTAGGCCGCCGGGTCCTCGCGCGGCAGAGGGCGGGCGGTGAAGCGGGGGCCGCGCCGCGGCGGGCCGGGCTCGATCCGATCCGCCCGAAAGGTCCGCCAGTCGGCCCGTCCGGTGTCCCACGCGACGAGGTACCAGCGCCGCGCGGTGTGCGCGAGCCGGTACGGCTCCACGTCCCGTTCCGTCGCCTCTTCGCCCGCGCGTACCGTCGCCGCCCTGCCCATTCGATAGGTGAACCGGATCCTTACGCGATCCCGGCAGGCCGCCGCGAGTTCGGCCAGGAGGTCGGCGGAGACGGCGTCGGCCGGGACCGCGCCGAGGGGGAGGGCGGCCGCCTCGAAGGCCGTCACCCGGTGGCGCAGGCGGGCGGGGAGGACCTGGCGCAGCTTCGTGAGGGCGCGCAAGGCCGCCTCCTCGACGCCCGAGACCGAGCCCGTGGCGGCCGTGCGGAGGCTGATCGCGGCGGCGACCGCCTCTTCGTCGTCGAGCAGGAGCGGCGGGAGGGAGGCGCCCGAGCCGAGCCGGTAGCCGCCCGCGGCGCCCGGGGTCGCCTCGACCGGGTAGCCGAGGTCGCGCAGCCGCTGGATGTCGCGGCGCAGGGTCCGCAGCCCTATGCCGAGCCGTTCGGCCAGCCGGGTGCCGGTCCAGTCGGCGCGCGACTGAAGGAGGGACAGCAGGCGGAGCAGACGGCTCGCGGTGTCGGCCATGCCCACATGATGACGTGGAATCAGTGCCGGGATCTGGCACCTATCGCGACTAGCTTTCCCGGCATGCCACACGAAGACGGGTTCTTCACCCCTTTCCACCTCGACGTCCCGCAGCGCGACCTCGACGATCTCGCCGAGCGGCTGCGCCGCACCCGCTGGGCTCCCGACGTGCCGGGCACCGGCTGGGAACGTGGCGTGCCGACCTCCTACCTGCGCGGCCTCGCGGAGTACTGGGCCGACGGCTTCGACTGGCGCGAGCAGGAGGCCGAGCTGAACGCGCTGCCGCAGTTCACCGCGTCGGTCGACGGCACCCGCCTGCACTTCCTGCACGTCCGCTCCGCCGAGCCGGACGCGACGCCGCTGCTCCTGCTGCACGGCTGGCCCTGCTCGGTCGTGGACTTCCTCGACCTCGTCGGCCCGCTCACCGACCCCGTCGCGCACGGCGGCGCGGCCGGGGACGCGTTCCACCTCGTCATCCCCTCGCTGCCCGGCTACGGGTTCTCCGGCCCGCCGCCCGGCCCCGGCTGGACCGACGGCAGGGCCGCCGCCGCGCTCGCCGAGCTGATGGCCCGGCTCGGCTACGACTCCTACGGGGTGCAGGGAGGCGACGTCGGCGCGTTCCTCGCCCCGCTCGTCGCCCGCGCCGCGCCCGGCGCGGTGCGCGGGGTGCACGTGAACGCGCTCGTCACCTTCCCCACCGGAGACCCCGCGGTCATGGCCGCGCTCACCGAGGACGAGCGCGGGAGGCTCGCCCGGATGAAGACCTGGCAGGAGGACCAGGGCGCCTACATGCAGCTCCAGGGCACCCGCCCGCAGACGCTCGCGGCGCTGCTGCACGACAGCCCCGCCGGGTGGCTCGCATGGATCGTCGAGCGCTTCAAGGAGTGGACGGACCCGGCCGCCGAACTTCCCGAGGACGCGGTCCCGCGCGACCGGATCCTCGCCAACGCCGCCGTCTACTGGCTCACCGGCACGGCGGGCCCGGCCGCGCACACCTACTTCGAGCGGTTCCATGACCCGGCGATGTGGGCGCTCAAGGCCCCGGGCACCACCCCGACGGCGGTCGCGGTCTTCCCGACGGACCTCTCGATCCGCCCGTTCGCCGAGGCCGTCCACCGGGTCGTCCGCTGGACGGAGTTCCCGCGCGGCGGGCACTTCGCGGCCCTGGAGACGCCGGGCCCGCTCGTCGCCGATCTGCGGGAGTTCTTCCGGTCCCTGCGCTGACCCGGGCACCCCACGGCCTCGGGGTTCCCGGCCTGCTCGCGCGACGCGTCAGCCGGCGGGGAGGATCCGCAGGTCGTGGGCCGCCTCGGGGGCGAGGAAGGCGAGCAGCCGTGCGCCCTCCTCCAACAGCGCGGTGCGGGCCTCGGCGTCGAGCGCGCCGAAGGGCTCGATCGCGAGGGTCGCCGTGGCGCCGGAGCGCTCGACCCGCCACAGGCCCGCGACGAACCCGTCGACGAGGATCGACGCGCGGATGATCCCGTTGACGGTGAAGACGCGGGCGCGGTGGTGGTCGGGCATGATCCGGGTGCGGTCGGCATGGGAGAGCAGGATGTTGTCGAACTCGGGCAGGAAGCGCACGGGGGCCGGGGCTTCGGCGTCGGGCGGCGCCAGGTCGGCGAGGTCGTACAGCTCCTCGCCGCTCTCCGCGCGGTAGCGGCGCAGCCGGGGGCCGAGGCGGGTGAAGGCGGCCTTGAGCCGGGTCAGGCCGGACCACTTCTGCATGTCCTTGACGCTCGCCGGGCCGAACGCGGCGAGGTAGCGCAGCACGTGGCCGTCCGGCGAGGGCGCCGGGTCGAGGCCGCGGCCGAGCCACGCCTCCGCGGTCAGGTGCGCGGCGGGCCCGCTGCGCCCCCACAGCCCGCGCGGCGGGACCTGCACGAGCGGGACGAGGTTCCGGACGGTCTGGGCCAGCGCGTTCGGGTCGTGGTCGGGCCAGCGCCGGCCCAGCAGCTTGCCGAGTTCGGCGAAGGTCAGCGCGGTCTCCCCCGCCAGCCGGGCGCCCTCCGCGGCCAGCTCGGCGAGGTCGACGCCGGGCAGCCGCCCTCCGAACTGCCCCTTGACGGTGCGCGCGAGCGACTCGGCGAGGAGCGCCCGCAGTTCGAGGCAGTCCGCCGCGGTCACCAGGTGCAGGGTGGAGCGCATGAGCGCGATCCGGACCGCCTTGCGCGCGACGAGCAGCGCGGAGAGGTCGTCGGCGGCGAAGCCCTCGAGCCGCGTCCACAGTCCGAGGTAGGGCGGATCGACCGCCTGGGACTGGAGCCCCAGCAGATGGGCGAGCGCGGCCTCGGCGGGCAGCTCGGCCCGGCGCAGCAGGAGCTGGCGGTCGAGGAGGGCCCGGTTCAGCGCCCGCGTCGTCAGCACGTCCATAGAGACCGCGACTCTACCCGGGCCGACCCGAACCGGGGCGGACTTTCCGCGCGCTCCCCTGGTGCCACATCTCGTATTCAATATATTTTAATAGATGAGACTGCGGTCTCCATGGAAGGAGCGAGCGTGCTGCGACAACCCGCGTCGATGCCCGGCGCCGTACGGACGGTCCTGGAGTTCCCCTACACGCGCACGACGGGAGGTGCGATCGGCGCGTTCCTCACCGGGGCCCGCGACGGCCGCCTGCTGGCCGGACGGGTGGGCGGACGGACCGTCGTGCCGCCCCCCGAATACGATCCGGCCACCGGGGCGCCCGCCGACGCAGAGCTCGTCGAGGTCGGACCCGGCGGGACCGTCACCGCGTGGACCTGGGTCCGGCAGCCGACGGCGAGCCACCCGTTCGACCGTCCCTTCGGCTTCGCGCTCATCCTCCTCGACGGCGCGGACACCCCGTTCGCGCACGCCGTCGACGCCGGGAGCCCCGAGCGGATGACCACGGGCATGCGGGTGATCGCGCGCTTCGCCCCCGAGCGCGTCGGGGCGGTGACCGACTTCCACTTCGTCCCCGAGGCGGATGGACCCGGCGAGCCCGTCACGCCGGCGGAGGGCGCCGAGCCCGTCACGATGACGACCCACCTCATCTCGCTGGAGTACGCCGAGCCGCTGTACCCGCACCGGGAGCGGTTCCTGGCCGGGCTGCTGCGCGGCGAGGTCGTCGGGCAGCGCTCCCCGGTCAGCGGCAAGGTGTACGTGCCGGGCCGCGGCTACGACCAGCTGGAGCGGGTCCCGATGGGCGAGCCCGAGGACGTGGTCGTCGCGGCGGCGGGGGCGGTCAGCTCCTTCACCGAGATCACGCCGGTCGCCTACCACGGGCAGAAGGAGACCGAGCCGTACATCCGCGCCTCGGTCCTGCTCGACGGCAGCGACTCGCCCATCACCGGCGTCGACATCCGGACCATCCCGCTCGCGGAGTTCCGCGTCGGGCTGCGCCTGCGCGCGGTCTGGCGGCCCGTGGACGAAAGGGACCTCTCCGGGTTCGACAACCGGTCCACCGGCGGCTGGGAGGGCGTCTTCGCCCGCTGGGAGCCCACCGGCGAGCCCGACGCCGACGCCCGCGCACTCGAGGAGCACGCGTTTTGACCAGCCAGCGCCCGGTCGCGATCGTCGCGACCGCAGCCACCCCCGTCCACTCCGCCTACGCCGGGCCCGAAGCCGGGCTCGTCATGTCCTGCGTCAACGACCTGCTCGCCGCGACGGGCCTGACCCGCGAGGAGCTGGCGTTCACCATCGCGGGAAGCTGCGACTACCTCGGCGGCACGCCCTTCTCGTTCGTCATGAACCTCGACGGGGTCGGCGCCTGGCCGCCCGTCTACGAGAGCCACGTCGAGATGGACGGCGCCTGGGCGCTGTTCGAGGCATGGCTCAGGCTCCAGGTCGGCGACGTCGACACCGCGCTCGTCATCGGCTCGGGCAAGTCCTCGTCCGGGGACCAGCGCAGGGTCTTCGCCCTCCAGACCGACCCTTACACGATGGCCCCGCTCGGCCTGGACCCCGTCTCTCTCGCCGGGATCCAAGCGCGCGCGCTCCTGGACGCGGGCCTTGCGACCGAGGCGGACTTCGCGGCCACCGCCGCGCGCTCCGGCGCGGGATCCCTGGACGCCCTCCTGGCCGCCCCGTACGTCAGCGACCCTCTGCGCGCCCACGACGTCGCCGTGCCCGGCGACGGGGCCGCCGCGCTCGTGCTCGTCGCGGGCGACCGGGTCAGGGAACTGACCGACACCCCCGTGTGGATCACCGGCATGGACCACCGGATCGAGTCCCGGCTGCCGGGCCTGCGCGACCTCACCGACTCGCCGTCCACCCGGGCCGCCGCGGCGGGCGCGGGCGCGGACTCCGGGCCGCTCGACCTCGCGGAGCTGATGGTCGTGCACACCCCCGAGGAGACGATCCTGCGCAACGCGCTCGGGCTGAAGGCGGAGACCGCCGTGAACCCCTCGGGCGGGCCGCTCGCGGGCCATCCCGTCATGGCGACGGGCCTGGCCCGGGTCGTCGAGGTGGCCCGGCGGATCGCGGCCGGAGAGGCCGGGCGCGGCCTCGCGCACGCGTCCAGCGGACCGTGCCTTCAGCAGAACCTCGTCGCCGTCCTGGAAGGAGACCGCTGATGGGCCGCCGCTGCGCCGTCGTCGGGATCGGGCAGACCGATTACCGCCGCCGCCTTGAGGTCAGTTTGGAGGGCCTCGTACGTTGGGCGGCCCTGGAGGCGTTGGAAGACGCCGGGCTCACCTTCGCCGACATCGACGCCGTCGTCCTCGGCAAGGCGCCCGACCTCCTCGAAGGCGTCATGATGCCGGAGCTGACGCTCGCCGACGCGCTCGGGGCCGTCGGCAAGCCGATCCACCGGGTGCACACCGCGGGGTCCGTCGGGGCGGCCACCGCGATCAGCGGCGCGACGCTGATCGAGTCCGGCCGGTACGAGCGGGTGCTGGTCGTCGCCTACGAGAAGCAGTCCGAGGGGAACGCGACCTGGGCGCTGTCGGGCGGCAAGTCCGGCGGGCAGGGCGCGGGAGGCACGTTCGCGCCCTGGATCCGCAGCTACATCCGACGGTCCGGCGCACCCGAGCACATCGGCTGGAAGGTCGCGGTGAAGGACCGGCGGAACGCGCTGCGCAACCCGCACGCCCACCTCCGCATCCCGGACATCTCCGAGGACAAGGTGCGCGAGTCGCCCATGCTGTGGGAACCGCTGCACTTCCTGGAGTCCTGCCCGTCGTCCGACGGGGCCGCCGCCGTCGTCCTGGCCTCCGAGGACGCCGCGCGCAAGGGGCCTTCCCGTCCCGCCTGGGTCGTCGCGCACGCCAAGCGCAGCGAGTTCGCCTCCTTCCCCGGCCGTGACCCGGTGCGGCCGCAGGCCGGGGTGGACTGCGCGGAAGCCCTGTACCGCAAGGCCGGGATCACCGATCCGCTGCGGCAGATCGACTGCGCCGAGCTGTACGTGCCGTTCTCCTGGTACGAGCCGATGTGGCTGGAAGGCCATCTGCTGGCCTCCCCCGGCGAGGGCTGGAAGCTCACCGACAGCGGCGCGACGGAGCTCGGCGGCTCCTTCCCGGTGAACCCGTCGGGCGGCGTGCTGTCGTCCAACCCGATCGGCGCGTCCGGGCTCGTCCGCTGCCTGGAGGCGGCGCGGCAGGTCCGCGGGACGGCCGGGGAGCACCAGGTCGACGGCGCGAAGGTCGCGCTCGGGCACGCCTACGGAGGGGCCGCCCAGTACTTCGCCATGTGGATCGTCAGCGCGGACCCCGACCCGGACTTCACCTGACGCGCCCCTTGACCCCGGGCGCCGCGCGGTGCGATGTTCGACCGGTTCCGTCCGTTCTCACCACCCCACCCACCCCACGGACGAGCGGCGGCGCGCGGCGCCGTCTGGAGTTGACTTGAGCGCACCCTCCGCAGGTCCCCACGCCGCGGCCGCCGGGATCGGCGACCTGTTCACCGCGGTCCTGTCCGCGGAACCCGACCTCGCCGCGCTCGTCCAGGGCGCGGACACGCTGACGTACCGGGCCTGGTGGGCCGAGGCGGGCGCGGCGGCCGGGCACCTGGCAGCACGCCGGGTCCGGGCCGGCGACATCGTGGCGCTGCTGCTGCCGTCCGGGCGGGCGTTCGCCGTCTGGTACCTCGCGGCGCTGCGGCTCGGCGCGGTCGTCTCGGCGGTGAACCCACGGCTCGGGCCGACCGAGACCGCGCACATCCTCGCCGCCTCCCGGCCGGTCCTCACCGTCACCGACGAGCCGGCCCGCGTCCCGGAAGGCCCCGTGCTCGACACCGCCCGCACCCCCCTCGACGGCTCGGGTGAAGGCCCCGTGCACACCGCGGGCGGCACCGATCCCGCCGTCATCGTCTGGACGACGGGCACGACCGGCCTGCCCAAGGGCGCCTGGTTCGACCACCGGACGCTCCGGTTCATCGGCGGCCACCTCGGCCCGCTCAGCGTCCCCTATGACCGGAAGCTGTTCCCGATCCCGTTCGCCCATTCCGGCTATGTGACCCGCCTGTACGACCAGCTCGCGCACCGCTCCGCGCTGATCCTCACCGAGCCCGTCTGGCAGGCCGCGGACATGCTGGAGACGCTGCAACGCGAGCGGGTGACGCTCGGGCAGGGCGTGCCGACGCAATGGGAGAAGCTGGTCGCCCTTCCGGAGCTCGAATCCGCCGACCTCTCGGCGCTGCGTCTTGTCGCGACGGGCGCGAGCCGGGTCTCCCCCGAGCTGGTGCGGCGCCTGCGGGAGCGGCTGCCCTGCCCGGTCGTCATCCGGTACGCGAGCACGGAGGTCCCCCTGGCGTTCGGCACCTCGCCGGACGACCCGGCCGAACTCGTCGCCAGGAGCGTCGGACGGGCGCTGGGCGGCGCGGAGGTGCAGGTGCGCGGCGCGGACGGGGAGGCGCTGCCGACCGGGGAGGTCGGCAGGGTCCATCTGCGCTCCCGGGCCGCGATGCGCGGCTACTGGCGGGACGCCGCCAAGACCGCGGAGGCCATCGGCCAGGACGGCTGGCTGGCCTCCAGCGACCTCGGCACGCTCGACGGCGAAGGCAACCTCGCGATCGTCGGCCGCGCGGACGACGCGTACATCCGGGGCGGCTACAACGTCTACCCCTCGGAGGTGGAGGCGGCGCTCGCGGCCCACCCTGGGGTGGACCGCGTGGCGGTCGTCGGAGCGCCCGCACCCGTCATCGGCGAGGTCGGCGTCGCCTTCGTCGTCGCCGCGGACCCCGCGCTGAGCGAGGGCGCGCTGAAGGAGTGGTGCCGCGCGCGGATCGCCGACTACAAGTGCCCGGACGCCGTGGTGTTCGTCCCGGACCTCCCGGTGAACGCCACCTTCAAGGTGGACGTCACCGAGCTGCGGCGGCGCGCGGCCGGCCTCATCGGCGGTACTCCTCCAGGAGGCGGCGGCCGATGATCATCTTCTGGACCTCGGCGGTGCCCTCACCGATCAGCAGCATCGGCGCCTCCCGGTACAGCCGCTCGATCTCGGTCTCCTTCGAATACGCGAAACCGCCGTGGATGCGGAAGGAGTCCTCCACGACCTCCTTGCAGTACTCACCCGCGAGGTACTTGGCCATCCCCGCCTCCAGGTCGTTGCGCTCACCGCCGTCCTTGCGGCGCGCGGCCATCACCATCATCTGGTGCGCCGCCTCGACCTTCACCGCCATCTCCGCCAGCTTGAACTGGATCGCCTGGTGCTCCGCGATCGGCTTGCCGAACGTCTCACGCTGCTGCGCGTAATCGATCGCCAGCTCGAACGCCCGCCTGCCCATCCCGCACGCACGCGCCGCAACGTTCACGCGGCCGACCTCGACACCGTCCATCATCTGGTGGAAACCGCGCCCGTTCTTCCCACCGAGGACCTGGTCGGCGCCGATCCGGAAGCCGTCGAAGACCAGCTCTGTCGTGTCGACGCCCTTGTAGCCCATCTTGTCGATCTTGCCCGGGATCGTCATACCGGGCGCGACCTCACCGAAACCGGGGGTCTTCTCGACGAGGAAGGTCGTCATGTTCCGGTAGACCGAGTCCGCACCCTCGTCGGTCACGACGAGAACGGCGACGAGGCTGGAGGTGCCGCCGTTGGTCAGCCAGTACTTCTGGCCCGTGATCACGTACTCGTCGCCGTCGCGCACGGCCCTGGTCTTGATCGCCGACACGTCCGACCCGCAGTGCGGCTCCGACATCGAGAACGCACCCCGCAACTCACCCGCGGCCAGACGCGGCAGATAGTTCCGCTTCTGCTCCTCGGTCCCGTGCTTCAACACCAGGTGCGACACGATGAAGTGCGTGTTGATGATGCCCGACACGCTCATCCACCCGCGCGCGATCTCCTCCACCGCCAGCGCATACGTCAGCAGCGACTCGCCGAGGCCGCCGTACTCCTCCGGGATCATCAACCCGAAGATCCCCAGCTCCCGCATCCCCGCGACGATCTTCTCCGGATACTCGTCCGCGTGCTCCAGCTCCGTCGCCACCGGCATGATCTCGCGCTCGGTGAACTCCCGCACCGCGGCCAGAATCTCCCGCTGCTGCTCCGTCAGCCCCTCGGTCCGGGCCAGTCTGCTGCTCATCTCGCTCCTCACGCGATCCCGGCCGCCAGTTCTTCGGCGAGCGCGGCGGCCGTCCCGAACGCGGTCTCCTGCACCCAAGCGCGCTTGACGTACAGGTGCGCCAGGACCTCCCAAGTGAACCCCATGCCCCCGTGGACCTGGACGCCGGTACGCCCGTTTCCCGATGCGGCGGCGTCGGCCAGCAGTTTCGCGGTCGCGGCGGCCTCCGCCGGGTCGCCGGAGCCCGGATCGTCGACGGTCAGGGCGGCGACCAGCACGGCCGGACGGGCCAGGTCGACCCGCACGAGCGCCTCGGCGAGCAGGTGCTTGACCGACTGGAACGAGCCGATCACCCGGTCGAACTGGATCCGCTCCCCCGCATACCGGACGGCCAGGTCCAGCGCGCCCTGGGCCACGCCGACCTGGAGGGCCGCGGTGAGGATCCGGCCGGTCCTGCGCAGCCGGGCGGCGTCGGCGGCGTCACCGATCGGGCGGGCTCCTTCGAGGACGACCTTCGCGGGGGCGACGGGCGTCAGCGGGTCGAGCGGGTGGGCCGCGGGCCGCCCTGCGACGTCCGCGGGCGCGAGGAGGAAGACCCCCGCGTCGTCCAGGATCAGGACGTCGGTGGCCGCCTCGGGGTGCTCCAGGACCCGGGCGGGCTCCGCGGTGTCGAGGACGGAGACGATCGCGTCGCCGTCGGCCGCGCCGGGGACGAGGCCCCCGGCGAGGAGGGTCCCGACAAGAGGGCCCGGCACGAGCGCGCGGCCGAGTTCCTCGAAGACCAGGACGGCTTCGGCGAGCCCCAGGCCCATGCCCCCCTCGTCCTCCGGAAGGGTCAGGCCGAGGACGCCGAGGTCGGCGAGCGCCTTCCACGCCTTCCGGTCGAAGGGCGGCGCGGGCACGGCGGCGGCGGCGCGCAGGCGCTCGGCGTCCCAGGCGTCGCCGAGCCATGCGCGCAGCCCGGCGCGCAGGTCCTTCTGGTCGGCCGAGGGCATCAGGTCCATCGGGGCTCCTTGGGCAGGCCGAGGACGCGCTCGGCGAGGATGTTCTTCTGGATCTGCGACGTGCCCGCGGCGATCGTGAACGCGAGCGTGTTCACCCGGTCCTCCACGACGTGGCCGCCCGGCCCGCTCATCGCCAGCGACGCCCGGCCGAGCACATGCGCGGCCAGATCGCCGATGCGCTGGCGGTTCTCGGTGAACTTCAGCTTGAAGACCGACGCGCCCTGCACCGGGATCATCCCGGCCGACGCCTCGGAGACGTTCTTGCGGATGAGCGACCACAGGCCGGACACCTCGGCGGCCAGCACGCCGACGTCACGGCGCAGCGCCCCGTCGTCCCACAGGGTGCCACCGCCCGGCGCGGGCGTGGCGCGGGCCGTCGCGACGGTCTCGGCCAGCAGGTTGCGCGACTCGACCACGTCGGAGATGAAGGCGGTGCCGCGCTCGAACGAGAACGTCACCATGGCGACCCGCCAGCCGTCGTTCTCCGCGCCGACCCGGTTGGCGACGGGGACCCGCACGTCGTCCAGGATCAGCTCGCTGAACTCGCTGCTGCCGACCGCGGTGCGCAGCGGCCGGACGGTGACGCCGGGGGCGTCCATCGGCAGGATCAGCCAGGTGATGCCCTTGTGCCGGGGCGCGTCCGGATCGGTCCGCACGAGCAGTTCGCAGTAGTCGGCGACCTCGGCGTGCGAGGTCCACACCTTGCGGCCGTTGATCACGTACTCCTCACCCTCGCGGACCGCGACCGTGCGCAGCGAGGCCAGGTCCGAGCCCGCATCCGGCTCGGAGAAGCCCTGGCACCACACCTCGTCACCACGCAGGATGCCCTTCAGATGCGCCGCCCGCTGCTCCTCCGTCCCCTCCACGATCAGGGTCGGCCCGGCGTGCAGCAGCCCCACGAAGTTCGCACCCACATACGGGGCGCGTGCCTTCGCCGTCTCCTCCAGGAAGATCAGCTGCTCGGTGGGCGACGCCCCGAGGCCGCCGTGTCCGGAGGGCCAGTCCACGCCCGCGTAACCCGCGTCGAACAGCAGCCGCTGCCACGCGGTGTCGTAGGCACGTCGCGCGGGCCAGTCATCACGGTCGGGCTTGGGGGGCAGGGTCGGAAGGGTCGCGTCCAGCCAGGACCGCAAACGATCCCGGAAGGCCGCTTCCGCAGGGGTGAGGCGCAGGTCCACGCGAGGCTCCTGGGGGTGGGGGGTGCCGACTCTAGAACGTGCCTACCAGCCGCGGAAGTGCGGCTGCCGGCGCTCCAGGAAGGCGCGCAGGCCCTCCTGTCCGTCCTCACTGCTCATGTTGACCTCGACGGACATGGCCTCCTCGCCGAACGCGGTCGCCCTGTCCGCGTCGAGCGCCCGGTTGACGAGGCGCTTGCCGAGGCCGAGCGCGACGGTGGGCCCGGCCGCGAGGCGGGCGGCCCATTCGGCGGCGGTCTCGGCCAGTTCACCGGCGGGCGTGATCCGGTTGACGAGGCCGAGCCGGTGCGCGTCGGCGGCGGGCAGATCGTCGCCGAAGAAGATCAGCTCCTTGGCGCGCTGCGGGCCGACGAGGCGCGTCAACAGGTAGGCGCCGCCGCCGTCCACGACGAGGCCGCGCCGCACGAACAGCTCGATGAACTTGGCGTTGTCGGCCGCCAGGACGAGGTCGCAGGCGTAGGCGAGGTGGCAGCCGATCCCGGCCGCGGTGCCGTTGACCGCGGCGATGACGGGCTTGTCGCAGTCGAGCACGGCCGAGATCAGCCGCTGGGCGCCACCCGCGATCGTCCGGGTGATCGAGCCCGCGGGCTGGTCCGGCAGGCCCTCGGGGCGGTCCGCGGCGGGGGCCGCGGCGCCGGAGAGGTCCGCGCCGGTGCAGAAGTGCCTGGTGCCCGCGCCGGTGAGCACGATCGCGCGCACCCGGGCGTCACCGCTCGCCGCGCTGAGCCGGGCGATGATCTCCTCGCGCTGCGCCCCGCTGATGGAGTTGCCCGCCTTGGGCCGGTTGAGGGTCAGCCAGGCGACGCCGTCCGCGCCGAGTTCCCAGAGCAGCTCAGGCTCTGCCGCCGAGTCGGCCACGTGGCCACCGCCTTTCTCCGGCGCGCACCGCGCCATGAATCCAATGCTTTATAAAGTATACAATCACACGCGTCCGGGGAACCCGGCCCCGGCCCGAGGAGGACGACGCCGTGAACCAGAAGGTCTACATCCACGAGTTCATCCACATCACCAAGCAGAACCGCGCCCGGTACATGCACCACATGACGGCGAACTGGAGCCCCATCGCGCAGGAGCAGCGGCACCAGCTCTGCTACGGGGTGTGGGGCGTCGTGGGCAGCACCGGGCCGTGGCCGCAGACGGTGAACATGTGGGAGGAGGACGGCTTCGACGGTCTCGCCGCGTCCTTCCGGCTGGAGTTCGGCAACAAGATCC
Source organism: Actinocorallia herbida (assembly GCF_003751225.1). Taxonomy (NCBI): domain Bacteria; kingdom Bacillati; phylum Actinomycetota; class Actinomycetes; order Streptosporangiales; family Thermomonosporaceae; genus Actinocorallia; species Actinocorallia herbida. The sequence goes on along the minus strand of NZ_RJKE01000001.1, from coordinate 2,701,818 downwards.
TCCAGGACCCCGCCCTGGAGAAATGGTGGGCCGCCGCGGCCGACCTGCGCTCGGGCGGCTTCGACCGGATCGTGGTCCCGCACGCGTCCAGCGCGACGATCGAGGAGCTGTGCGCGGACGGGCCCGTGGGCGCCGAGCTGTACGCGCACGAGATCCTCACCGTCCCTCAGGGGACCGCGTGGAAGGCCGCCGACCTGGCCGCCGCGCATGCCGACGCCGCGAGCGCGCGCACGGGCTGGCGGCTGATCGGCGCGTTCGTCACGGCGATGCACGCGTTGGACGAGGTGATCCTCCTGTGGGCGATCCCCGACTGGGAGGCATGGGCCGCCGCCGAGAAGGAGGCCGTCCGGGGCCGGGAAGGGCTGCTCCCCGAAGGCACCGGCCTGCTCACGCGCGACCGGGTCCTGCTCGTCGACGCCCCGCTCTGCCCGATGCGCATCGGCCGCCAGCCGCACCGGGACGACCGGACCGACTGGACGGACTGAACGCGTGGCCGCGGCGGCGGCCGATCCCGTGTCCCGGCCGCCGCCGCGCCTGTCCCTGTTCATGCGCCCGGCGCCCTCGTACCGGGCATGGTCCGGCTCACCGCGTGCCGAGGATCGACACGAAGCTGACCATCTCCCCGGGGTAGCCGCCGAGGTTGTGGGTGAGCGCGAGCGACCGGTCGCCGAACGTGGAGATCCGCCGCCCGTCGGGGGCCTCGCCGCGCAACTGGAGCCACGCCTCGAACATCATCCGCAGCCCGGACGCGCCCACCGGGTGCCCGAACGACTTCAGGCCGCCGTCCGGATTCACCGGAAGCGCACCGTCCAGGTCGTAGGCTCCGTCCAGGACCTTCTTCCACGCCGACCCGCGCTCGGCCAGGCCCAGGTCCTCCAGCAGGACGAGCTCGGTCGGCGTGAAGCAGTCATGCACCTCCGCCATCGCCAGCTCAGCCGCCGGGTCGCTGATCCCCGCCTGCGCATAGGCGTCCCGGGCCGAGGCGGCGACCTCGGGGAACGTCGTGTAGTCGTAGGCGGGGTCGGTCAGGCCGGAGCCGTCGCCCGCGACGAACGACAGGGCCTTGATGAACAGCGGCTTGTCGGTGTACCGGTACGCGTCCTCGGCCCGCACCACGATCGCGGCGGCCGAGCCGTCGGCGACGCCCGCGCAGTCGAACACCGACAGACCGCCCGCGACCGCCGGCATCGAGCACAACCGCTCCACCGACATCTCCTTGCGGAACTGGGCGCGCGGGTTGCGGGCCCCGTTGGCGTGGTTCTTGGAGGCGATCCTCGCCAGGACCGTGCGCATCTCGTCGTCGGAGACCCCGTACTTGCGGCCGTACGCGGGCGCGACCATCGAGAACATCGCGGCGGCCGTCAGGGTGCGCTGAGTGCCGTCGTTCGGAATCGGGAAGGCGTTCAGGCCCTGGTAGCCGGAGTCCTTCACCTTCTCCACGCCGACCGCCATCGCGACGTCGTATGCGCCGCTGGCGACGGCGTAAGCGGCCTGGCGCAGGGCCTCGGACCCTGTCGCGCAGTAGTTCTCCACCCGGGTGACGGGCTTGTCCTTCAGGCGCAGCGGCTTGGACAGGGTGAGACCGCTCATCCCCGACTGGGCCGTGCCCAGCCAGTAGGCGTCGACCTCCTCCTTCGTGACCCCCGCCGAAGCGAACGCCTCGTCCGTCGAGGCCAGAAGGAGCTCGTCGACGCCCTTGTCCCAATGCTCGGTGAACCGGGTGCAGCCCATCCCCACGATGGCGACCCGGTCCCTGATCCCGTGCGAACCCATCTCTAGGCCTCCCCGCCCCGGACCGGCCGGGCCTTCCAGAAGTAGTTGTGGATGCCGTCGGCGGTGAACAGCCGGCGGAACACCGGCTCGACCCGGCCGCCGATCGCGACCTCGTCGGCCGCGACGTCCGTCAGCTCGATCGGCAGGCGGCCCCCGCCGTCGAAGTCCACCACCGCGAACACCACCGGCGGGCTCGGCGAGTACGCCAGCTTGTCGACGGTGAAGGTGACGACCGTGCCCGTCGCGTCGGCCATCAGCGCGGGGGCGTCATCCAGGGGGGACGGGGGCATGCGGACCATGCCGTCGTCGCCGCGGGAGCCCGTGAAGCCGTACTTCCAGGCCGCGTTGCGGGCCGCGGCCGACGACGAGGGCCGGGCGGGCTCGGGGCGGCGCGGCGGCTCGACCGGCAGCATCCCGCGCCAGGCCAGGAACGTCCCGTAGGCGACGGGGGCCCCTTCGGCGACCTGCGCGGCGACCGGACGCGGCACGGGGTGCGCGGCGAGGGCCTCGGTCGTGCGGAAGACGAACGCGTCGGCGCCGTCGGCGAGCACGAGCAGGACGATGACGCGCCCTGCGGGTCCCGTTACGGCGTCCTCGAGCGCGCCGGCGAGCAGCAGCCCCGGCTGGGCCGCGCCGGTGCTGCCGACCGAGGCGTCGAGGCGGTCCACGACGCGTTCCGCGGGCACTCCGGACCGGGCGGCCACGGCCGTCGCCGCCCGGGCGTGCAGCCCCGCGACGGCCAGCGCCCCGACCGCGTCGGCGCCGACGCCCGCGCGGGCGAGCGCGAGTTTCAGGGCCTCCGCGCCGAGCGCGGTGTACCGGGTCTCGCCGAAGCGCTCCTCCCACAGACGGGAGGCGGCCTCGCCGGGCACCCGCCAGCGGTCGGTGAACTCCTCGGTGACCGAGGCCGCTCCGAGGAGTTCGGCGAGGACCGGCCCGGCCTCCTCGCCGCCGACCAGCAGCGCCGCGCCGCCGTCGCCGCCCGCCGACTCGTCCGCGCCGCCGGGCAGTCCGCCGCGCAGATCCCCCGCGACGACCAGGGCGGGCCCGTCCGAGGCGAGGGCCGCCCTGAGGGCTCCCGCCGCCGACCGGACGGAGCCGACCGCGTCATAGGCGGGCGCCTCCCTATCGAGGCGCAGCGCAGCGTGCACGGTCGTCGCGTTCGTCTTGTCGAGGTAGGGCGGGTCGGTGGTGGCGAACCACAGGGAGGCCGGGGAGGCGGGGGCGTGCCGGAGGGCGAGCCTGGCGGCGGCGACACCGAGGGTGACGGCGTCCTCGTCGTAGGAGGCGACCGTACGGGTGCCCTTGCCTCCGCCCTTTCCGGCGATCCCGGTGATGGTGCGGCGGTCGAGCCGCCGGTGGGGCAGGTACCCGCCCCAGGACAGGATTCCGCGCATGGGTGGCATCATAGCTCCGTCTGCGAATATTGCATAAAAGATTCAATCTGCAATACTGCCAGCATGACACTCGGTGCGCCCGACTCCCACGCGCGCCCCCTCGCCGGGGTCCGCGTCCTCGCGCTGGAGCAGATGCAGGCGCTCCCCTACGCGACCCAGCTCCTGGCCCGGCTCGGCGCCGACGTCGTCAAGATCGAACCGCCGTCCGGCGACTCCGGCCGCGGCTCCCGGCCCGCGATGGCCGACCCGGAGGGGCGTCCCGTCGGCGCGACCTTCCTGCGCAACAACTTCGGGAAGCGCAGCCTGTGCGTCGATCTGAAGGACCCGCGCGGCCGCGATCTCGTCCTCGCCCTCGCCCCGCGCTTCGACGTCATCGCCGAGAACTCCAAGGCCGGCGCCATGTCCCGCCTCGGCCTCGGCTACGACGACATCGCCCGCGTCCACCCCGCGGGCATCTATGTCTCGGTGTCCGGTTTCGGGAACACCGTCCCCACGCCCTACGGTTCGTGGCCCGCCTTCGCCCCGATCGTCGAGGCGATGTCCGGCATCTACGAGATGAAGCGCGAAGGCGACGACCCGCCCCGCGTGGCCCCGGTCGGCGCGCTCGGCGACATCGGCGCCGCCCTCTTCGCCACCATCGGCGTCCTCGCCGCCCTGCGCCACCGCGAGACGACGGGCCGCGGCCAGTACGTCGACATCGCCATGCTCGACTCGGTCATCGCGATGACCGACATCGTCAGCAACTTCTGGTCCATGGGCCTGCGGGGCGGCGACACCGGCCCCCTGATCATGCACGGCTTCCGCGCCAAGGACGGCTGGTTCATCCTCCAGGTCGGCCGCGAACAGCACTTCGCGAAGCTCGCCGACCTCATCGGCCACCCCGAGTGGAAGACCGACCCCCGCCTGTCCACCCGCCAAGGCTGGGTCGACCACCTGGAGCCGGTGCTGCGCCCCGCCATCGAGTCGTGGTCCGCCCCGCACACCAAGATCGAGGCCTGCCAGCTGCTGGGCCGGGCCGGCATCGCCGCGGGCCCCTGCCTCTCGGACGAGGAACTGGTGACGGACCCCCACATCCGGGCCCGCGACATGCTGGTGGCCCTCCCCCGCACCGACGGCGTGGCCCAGCCCGTGCTCACCCCGGGCAACCCCGTCCGCCTCAGCGCCCACACCCCGCCGCCCGAGACCCGCCCCCCGTGGCTCGGCGAGCACACCGAGACCGTCCTCGCCGCCGAACTGGGCCTCTCCCCCACCGCCCTGGCCGATCTCCGCGCCGGCGGCGTCATCTCCTGACCGTGCCCGTCAGGGCACCAGGGAAGTGGTGAGGGACTCGTCGTCGTAGCCGGACTCGACGAGGCAGAGCACGCGCCTGTCGCCCGCGGCCCATTCGGCGCGGGTGGGGCCCACGTAGGTGTAGTCGGTGAGGATGCCCGGCGGGTGCGCGTCGAAGAAGGTCCCGACCATGCGGTCGCAGCGGGCGCCGGACCGCTCGTCGACGCGCTTCCGGCCGGGCCAGCGGCCTTCGGCGAAGGAGAACGTCCGCACGACCTGCGCGTCGTGGGGCTCATCGCAGGCGACGGTGACCACGGTGGCGGCCTCCTCCTCCGGCAGGTCGAAGCAGTCCGCGACGACGAGGGCGGACCACGTCTTCCTGGCCTGGTCCACCGGCACCGCGGACAGGTCGGCGAAGGGCCTCTTCTTCCCTCCGATGGACTCCAGAAGGCACGCGACGGTCTTGTCGAACGGCCACGCAACGCGGGTCGGCAGCGCATAGGTCAGCCTGTGCGTCTCCGCGTACGGGCTCTGGAGCAGCGCGCCGTCCCAGCGGCCGAGGCACTTCTCCTCACCCCGCCGCACGACCTCCCCGTCGCCCGGATACGGGCCCTCCCCGAGGGCTTCCACCGAGAGCACCTGGTACATGTGCGGCTTCGCGCAGTTCGTCATCGTGCGCTCGACCAGTGACTCGTCCTCGACCGGGGCGTTGAAGCAGGCGCCCTGCGTCAGCTTCACCTCCTCCATCTCGTCGGCCACCGCGAACACCAGAGCCGCGACCAGGCTCCCGGCCGCGAGCCACACCGCCGACAGGACGATGCCCGCGATCGCCATCCCCGTGCCCGGCCCGCCGGTCCTGCGCACGCGGACCAGCGCGGCGATCGCCAGCGGCACGGAGACGCAGACACCACCGATGACCCCGAAGACCAGCGCCCCGATGGCCAGCCCATTGCGCGGACGGTCCCGCCCGCCCGGCACCGGCGCCCCCGGAAGGTACGGCCCCTGCGGGTAGGGCCCCTGAGACCCCGGCACCTGCCCGTACGCAGACCCCTGCCCCGGCGGGGGTACCGAACCGGGAACACCGCGTCCGCCGAACGGATCATGCGTCATGACCGAATGCTAGATCATCCCGATTCTCCGTTTTGCCCTTTCCACCCCGTCACTTCTCGCCCAACGAACGCCACCCTCGACACCCGCACCGGAACCCCGGGTCTTCCGCCTTCAACAAGCCCGCACGATCCGCGCTCGCAACGAAGCGAACTGCCCGGGCGTCAACGACAGGTACCCCACCCCGACGTTCTTGGAATCTCGTACTCCGACCCACGAGGCCAACGCTGCGACTTCGACGCATGTCTCGTCGTGGACTCCTCCGCTGTGCGAACTCTTGCGCCACTCGACGTTCATGAGAGAGCCTCCATCTTCGCAAGTATCAACGACCGCGATTCCTCCATCGACATCGCTTTATGTCCGATGAAGTCCCAATCTAGGCCGACTTCGCGTACCTCACCAGGCGACTCGATCAGCCGCCCTCCGCGTTGTGCACCGACGTAGGCGATCTCGCGCTCAGACAGGCTGACAAGCTGGATGGGGCCGTCCGACCCGTTGTGCGCCCCTGTCCGCGAAGAGATCACCCGGATGACTATGTTCGGTCGCGAGCCCAGCTCCACCAGGTGGGCAAGCTGGTCCCGCAGGACCGCGCGGCCCCCGGTCGGCGAGTCGAGCACCGGCTCGTCGAGCAGCACCCATACATACGGAGGGTCCGGTCGGTCGAGTATGGCCTGCTGCCTCGCGATCCTGGCCTCGATGACGGCCTCGGGGTCCTGCACGGTCCGGGCAGCCGCCATCAGGGCACGCATGGTGCTCTCGGTCTGGAGTGGAATCGGAACGCGCTGGCCGTTGTAGATCCGGTACATCGTCGCCACACGCTCGTATTCGAGGAACGTCCTGTGCCAGTCGGGGTCGTGGCCCATGCGGGCGTAGAAGGTGAGGGTCTGGAGGAGGCTGCCGGTGCCGTAGCGGTCGTCGAGGATCTTGGCGTAGTCCAGGTCGAGCCTGCGGCGGCCCGCCTCCAGGTTGGAAACAGTCGAGCGGGCGATGCCGAGGAGCTGCCCCACCTGGGCGAGGGACAGGTTGTGCCGCTCCCGCCACCACCTCATCTGCTGGGCGAGCCAGTGCCAATGTGAGATGCGGGGGTCCAGGGGGTCACGCACGATGACAGGCATCCGACACTCCTGTTTCCACCTCGTCATGAACACAACCGAGCGTAGCGAGGCGATGCGAATCTCGTCACCGAAACCGGAAAGCCCACCAGAACCGGGAGGACTCGGTGACCGTGACGACCGACGACCTGAGCCTGACCATGCTCGCCGCCCGCCCCAGCGCGGGCCTGGCCCGCACCCTCATCGCACAGCGCCTCACCCGCTGGGGCTGCCCGCACCTCGCCGACGACGCCCTCCTCATCGCCACCGAGCTCCTCACCAACGCCTTCGAGGCCACCCCCGGCGCCCGCATCCGCCTCCGCGTGGCCCACGACCGGACCGGCGTCCTCATCGCGGTCTGGGACTCCAGCCCCCACCTCCCCACCCCCCGCCGACCCACCCCCCTCACCCTCGAATCCCTGGACGCCTCCCCCAACACCTACGACCACGGCGGCGGCTGGGGCCTGCCGCTCATCGCCGCCCTCTCCACCGCCCACGGCCACCACCCCGACCGCACCACCGGCGGCAAATGGACCTGGGCCACCCTCACCCACCACCGCCCCTGACCCGCTCGCCCCCACCCGCTCCGCTCCGGCGTACGTCGGGCCCTGTCAGGTCGCGATGGGATACCCGATCTCCGCGAGGTCCTCGGCCAGGGACTCCACGAGGACCCCGGCGTTCAGCAGCGAGACCGTTTCCTGTGTCAGCGGGCGGAGCTCGTAGAGCGCACGTACCGCCTCGACGTCGACGGGCACCCCGTAGTAGTCCTCGGCGAACCGCTTGAACGCTTCAGGGGCCGGGTCGATGAGCAGGCCGAACAGGTGCGTCGATCCGTCGGGATCCTCGCGGTTCGTCGGATAGTCGATCTCGCCCACCCGCCAGCCGTCGTCGAGAGGTTCGCGCCACAGGCAGACCGTGACCGTCGGGACGCCGTTCTCGTCGCAGAAGGCCGGCTCGGTCACGCAGTGCCCGAAGACGTCGGGGACCGAGTCGAGCAGCCCCGGCCACGGTTCGTGGTCCTCGTGGGCGTACGGGCTCATCGCCGATTCATGATCGAAGCCCCGGACATAGGCCCCGCCGGACATGAAGACGATCGAGTACTCGTCCCCGGAGCCGTTCCTCATGGAGGCCATCTCCTCCCCGGGAGACCAGTTCCTGTTGAAGGAGTGGTACCGGCTCTCCCACTCCGGGCTCAGGATCGCCTCCAGCATCGCCATGGCACGGCAGAGATCCCGGAGCCGGGCGACCTCGGGCAACAGCCTCGCCACCTCATGAGCAGTCACACACTTCATCCAACCGGATGACCCATCTCGGCGTGGGCGCCGTCCTGCAGCCGATCCTGCCTGGGATCGCTCACCTCGCGGCGGGAACGGCAGCGCCACACCTCGGGATTCCGGTTCTCCGCACGGCCCGGAGGCCGACGGACGAATTCCGCTGCGCGCAGGAAGCCGACCGAGCGCTCGAAGGTCACGCCTTCCCCGGTCTGTTCGACGCGATCATCGCGGCGGCCCGCCGCTAGGCGGGGCGGTAGCGGGCGCTCGGGGGCTGGGACGGCCTCATCGGGGCTACGGGAGGCGGGCCTGGGCGGAGGTCGGGCCTTCGGGGGACCAGAGGGTGCAGATGGCGGTCCGGTCGACGGGCCAGTCCTTCTCGGCCGGGGCGAGGGAGGTGCGCCGGTGGGACGACGCGTACGGGCTCTTCGCCACCTTGGCGTCCCACTTCGCGCCGCACATCCCGTCGGCCCGGTCCTCCAGTTCCTCCGGGCCCGGGTACGGGCCTTCGGGCATGACCTCCACGGACAGGATCTGGAACAGGTGCGGCTCCGTGCAGCGCTTCGGGTGACGCAGGATGCCGATCCCGTCGGCGGCGAGGGACAGGTCGAGGCAGGCGCCGGGCTTCAGCACGCCGGACGGGATCCCGTCCTCCGGCGCGGTGACGGCCCGGACGACGAGACCGAGCCCGACCACCACGACGGCGACGGACACGAGCGTCAGCACGCTCTTCTTGCGCGCCCCCGGCCCCTGCGGCCCCGCACTGAGCGTCTCATATCCGTCATGGTCTGCTTTGGGGTCATGTGACATCGCCTCATGCTAGGTCGGCCGCACGCGCGCCGCCGGTCTTTCCGCTTCGCACTCCATCCGCACGCTGGACCACGACGACTCGCCACGGGAGCGCGTCGGTCAGGATTCGCCGCGGGCTCTGGCGGCCATGCGGCCGATGGCCTCGCGGTCGAAGAAGACGAACTCGCCCACGGCCTCGCAGGTGACGACGCCGTTCTGGAGGAGCCGGCCGAGGGTGCGGACGTTCTTGCCGTCGACGCTGTCGACCCGGGCTTCGAAGCGGCAGGGGGTGTGGAGGGCGGTCGGGCGGCGGTAGGAGATCTGGAGGCTGCGGGTGGGGCCGGGGACCTTGGCGATGAAGTTCGCGGCGGCGCAGACGATGTCGAAGGCGGTGGCGAGGACGCCGCCGTGGACGCAGCCGGGAGGGCCCTCGTAGGGGCGGGTGAGGGTGCCGGAGAGGATCGCGGTGGTGCCTTCGGAGGAGAGGGTCAGCGGGGGTGCGAGCGGGCTGTGTCGGCCGATCATCACGTCGAACGGCATCCGGGCGGAAAGGTCGGACTCGCCCTCTTCCGGGAAGTTGAGCTGCGTCATCGGCGGCATGGGGTCCGGGACGTAGCGGGCCAGCGCGTCGGTGATGGCGTCGAGGCCGCGGGCCGCGGCCAGGGTGGCCCCCGGGGGCGCGGTCGTCGCGGTGGCCACCTCGATGAGGCGGCGCACCGAGGCGGCGAGCGCGCGGGATTCCTCCAGCCGTCCGAGCAGGACGGGGTGGTCGGCTTCGGTCACGGGTGCTTCCTTCGTTCGGGGATGCCGTCCACGTCCGGGCGCGGACCGCGGCGATACCATGATTCACAACGCGAAGGGGGTTCGGGCGGCGATGAGCGGACGAAGTCTGCGGGATGAGCGCAGGGAGCAGCGCCGCGCGCTCAGCCGGGACCAGATCCTCGACGTCGCCGAGCAGGTGTTCGCGGCCAAGGGCTTCCATGACGCGTCGCTGCGGGAGATCGCCGAACAGGCGGACTATTCGGTCGGCGCGGTCTACGGGTTCTTCTCCGGCAAGGACGAGCTGTACCGGGAGATCTTCCACCGCCGGACTTCGGCGTTCATGCCGGAGATGGCCGAAGTGCTCTCGTCGGAACTGCCCGCCGACCGGCGTCTCGTCGAGCTCGCCGCCTGGCAGGTCGGGTTCTTCCGGAGGTATCCGGAGTTCGGGCGTCTCGTCCTGCGGGGCGGGGCGATCGCGTCGCCCGTCGCCGACCCGCCCGAGGACACCGAGACCCTCGCCAACTTCCGCCGCTCGATCGACATGCAGGCCGAGCTGTTCCGCGACGGCCAGCGCGCGGGCCTGCTCCGGGCGGGAGACCCGGTCCTCATGGCGCGGATGTTCTCCGGTCTGGTGAGCGCCTTCCAGACGAGCGAGCTGTCCGGCGGCGCCCCCCTGCCGATCGAGACCCTGACCGAGACGGTCGAGCGGGCCTTCCGCGCCTGAGGACCGGGCCGGGCCCGTCACAGGCGATTTCCGCCACGGAACTCCTCGGGCACCCAGGACGGTTCGCGCTTCTCGGCGAACGCCCGGCCGCCCTCGACCATCTCGTCGTTGTACAGGAGCGCGTCGAACGTCATCCGGTCGACGGCCCCGTACCGCTCGTTCACCAGCCGCTTCACCTGGAGCCGGGCCTGCGGGGCGGTCCGGCAGATCTGGATCGCGACCTCCTCTGCCGTCTTCCGGACGTCGGCGTCATCGACGACCCGGGAGAACATGCCCCATTCGACCGCTTCCTCGGCGGTGACGGTCCGGCCCGTCAGCAGCATGTCGCGGGCCCGCGCGATGCCGATCTGGGCGGGCAGGTAGCAGGCGTATCCGGTGTCGGCGATGCCCCGGAACAGCTCGGGTGCCCGGACGGTCACGCTGCGCCCGGCCACGGCGACGTCGGAGAGCATCGCGATGAGGAGGCCGCCGCCCTGCGCGATCCCGTTGACGGCCGAGACGACGGGCTTCGGGGAGCGCCGGATCGCCTCGAACGGGGTCGAGTCCAGGCCGAGGAGATCGGGGAAGTCCAGCCAGCGATCCGGTTCCCTGCCGCGCAGTTCACCGCCCGGCATGAACACGTCGCCGGTGCCGGTGATGATGAGCGCGGCGAGGTCCGCGTCGCGGTTGACGAGGTCGACCGCGCGCCGGATGCCGAAGTACATCGCGCTCGTCAGGGCGTTGCGGGAGTCCGGCCGGTCCACGACGCACCAGGCCAGCGGGCCCTCGCGTTCGAGGCGGAGGTACGGGGTGCCGAGGTCGTCGCCCTTGAGGCCCTTGGGGGTCGGGGAACCCTCTGCGGCGCCCATCAGCGGCGCTCGAACTTCACGCCGGCCGCCTCGCGGTCCCAGGTGGACGCCGTGACGCCCTCGTCGCGCAGCAGGTTCTTGGTCGTCCGGCCCGTCCGGCTCATGGGCAGCTCCGCGCGGAACTCGAAGTAGCGCGGCACCGCGTAGTACGGGAGGTGGTCGATCGACCAGCGGCACACCTCCTCCTCGGTGACGGCCGAGCCGTCCCGCAGGACGAGGGTCGCCTTCACGTCGTCCTCGCTGACCTCGCTGGGGACCGCGTGCACGCACACGTCCTTGACGGCCGGGTGCTCGTGGAACACCTTCTCCAGCTCCCAGCTGGAGATGTTCTCCCCGCGGCGGCGCATGTAGTCGGCCTTGCGGTCGACGAAGTACAGGTAGCCCTCGTCGTCGACCTTGCCGATGTCGCCGGTGTGGAACCACAGATTCCGCCACGCCTCGACCGTCGCCTGCGGGCGCTGCCAGTAGCCCTCGAACATCACGTGCGGCATCTTCGGCCTGCACACGATCTCGCCGGGCTCCCCGACGGGGACCTCGTGGTCCTCGTCGTCGAAGATGCGGACGTCGAAGGCCTCCGCGTTGACGATGCCCGCCGATCCCGTCTTTCCGGGCCTGCCGGGCGGGAGCCAGGAGATGAGGGACGCCTCCGTCGCGCCATAGGCGTTGCTGAAGGTGGTGATGTCGAACCGGTCCCGGTACAGGGCGTCGATCTCCGGCGGGATCGGGGCGCCGGTGAGCAGGCGGAGGCTCTTGTTGGCCTCGGCCGTCCCGGAGTTCTTGGCCAGCGGGTGGTCGTCGGCCCGCGCGACCATGACGGCCAGGGAACCGAGCAGCGACGCGATGGTCGCCTCGGTCCGGTTGATCTCCGGCCAGAACCCCGACACGGAGAACCGCCGCGACAGGGCGGCGCGGCCGCCGCTGATGAGGGTGCCGGTGAGCATGCACGAGATCGCGTTGAAGTGGAACAGCGGGAGCGGGCTCCACACCACGTCCTCGGGGGTGCGGCCCCACGAGGAGATGATCTGCCGCGCGATCGACAGATGGTAGTTGTGGCTCAGCGCGCAGCCCTTCGACGGGCCGGTCGTGCCGCCCGTGTAGACGATCGTGCCGAGGTCCGTCGGGCGGACCAGGACGTGCGGGGCCACGTCGGTGCCGGCGAGGAGCTCGTCCCAGCCGTGGACGCGGGTGCCGCGCGAGCACGAGACGACGGGCCGCCCCTCCCCCACCACGACGAGGTGGCGGAGTGTCTCGACCTGTTCCAGCACCTCGATCGGCCGGTCGGCGAGGTCGTCGTGCACGATGACGACGGCGGCCTGGGAGTCGGCGAGCACGTGCCGGAGCAGCGGTCCCTTGAGCGCGGTGTTGACCGGGACGGCGATCGCGCCGAGCCGGTGGATCGCGAACCAGGAGACGACGGCCTCGGGACCGTTCTCCAGGATCGTCGCGACGGTCGAGCCGTGCCCGACGCCGAGGGCGTGCAGGGCCCCGGCGACGCGATCGGCTTCGGCGTCGAGGCTCGCGGCCGTGTAGGGGATGCCGCAGAGGTCGAGGAACGGACCGTCCGGGTCCCGTGTGAGGCGTTGGTCCAGCAGTTCGAGCAGGGTCAGCTGCTCGCCGTTCACCCAGTCTGGCATTTTCCGGTCTCCTCGGGGGCGGGGCCGCAACTTGAATATATTATCTAATCTACTTTTTCATCAGCAAGACGAAACGGGCGCTTGTGCGGTGAACTGAACTGCGGTTCACTCTAGTGAGACCCTGGTTCAGCGCCCAGCCCCCGCGATCCCCCACCCTGAGGAGCACCGTGAAGGCCGAAGACCTGATCATGATCAGCGTGGACGACCACGTGGTCGAGCCCCCGACGCTGTTCGACGAACACATCCCGGCGAAGTACCGGGACGCCGCGCCGAAGGTCATCACCAAGAAGGACGGCTCCGACGTCTGGACCTTCAACGGCTCGATCATCCCCAACATCGGCCTCAACGCCGTCGCGGGCCGCCCCAAGGAGGAGTACGGCATCGAGCCGACCGCCTTCTCCGAGATCCGCCCCGGCACCTACGACATCCACGAGCGCATCAAGGACATGAACGCCGGCGGCATCCTCGCCTCCATGAACTTCCCGTCCTTCCCCGGCTTCGCGGGCCGCCTCTTCGCCGCGGCCGAGGACAAGGACCTGGCCCTGGCCGTCCTGCGCGCCTACAACGACTGGCACATCGACGAATGGGCCGGCACCTACCCCGGCCGCATCATCCCCATGGCGCTCCCCATCCTCTGGGACGCCGAGGAGTGCGCCCGCGAGGTCCGCCGCGTCGCCGCCAAGGGCTGCCGCTCCATGACCTTCACCGAGAACCCCGCCACCCTCGGCTACCCCAGCTTCCACAACGCCTACTGGGACCCGCTGTGGAAGGCCGCCTCGGACGAGGGCGTCGTCCTGTCGATCCACCTGGGCTCCTCGGGCCAGCTGTCGGTGACCGCGCCGGACGCCCCCATCGACGTCATGATCACCCTCCAGCCCATGAACGTCTGCCAGGCCGCCGCCGACCTCCTGTGGTCCCGCGTCCTCAAGAACTTCCCCGACATCCGCTTCGCCCTGTCCGAGGGCGGCACGGGCTGGATCCCCTACTTCCTGGACCGGCTCGACCGCACCTACGACATGCACCACCTGTGGACCGGCCAGGACTTCGGCGACAAGCTCCCCAGCGAGGTCTTCCGCGAGCACTTCCTCACGTGCTTCATCTCCGACCCCGTCGGCGTCCAGCTCCGCCACATGATCGGCATCGACAACATCGCCTGGGAGTGCGACTACCCCCACTCCGACAGCTCCTGGCCCAACGCCCCCGAAGAGCTCATGGCCGTCTCCGAAGGCGTCTCCGCCGAGGACCTCAACAAGATCACCTACCAGAACGCCATGCGCTGGTACTCCTTCGATCCCTTCGTCGCGGGCCGCACCAAGGCCGACGCCACCGTCGGCGCCCTCCGCGCCGAGGCCGGCGACCACGACGTCACCATCCGCGCCACCGACACCGGCCGCTTCGAGAAGGCCGTCGGCATCGACATGGGCACCCTGGCCAAGAACGCCACGGCCTGAACCGCGGAACGGCGGCCGGGGAGTCCCCGACCGCCGTTCGACGGCATCACTTGGCGGACTAGTCGTCGTCCTCGTCGTGCGGGGCTTCGGTGGGGTCGAAGATGCCGCGGTCCTGAAGGAGGGTGACGACGAGGTCGCCCTGGCGGCGGAGCATCGTGGCGTATTCGCGCTCGGCGATCTCCGGGTAGTTGCGCTCGATCGCGTTGAGGATGGCGGCGGTGCCCTCGCGCTCGACGACGTCGGAGCCGGGGACCAGCTCGAAGAAGTTGCCGGGCACGATGTCGGTCATCTGCCGGAGCATCGTGCGGAGGCGGGGCGAGTTGGCGGCGTCGATGACGGTGCGGTGGAAGTCCATCGTCAGGCGGTGCAGCGTGCCGGGGTCCCCGGCCGCCATGATCCTGTCCTGGATCGGCTTCAGGGCCTCGCCCAGCGACGGGCCGCGGCGCTCGACGGCGCGGCGGACGCCGAACCCGTAGAACATCCCGTACAGCTCGTAGTGGTCGCGGACCGAGGGCTCGTCGAGGGCGTTCACGAAGGCGCCCCGGTGCGGGATGATCGTGGTCCAGCCCTCGCGCTCCAGCGCGATCAGCGCCTCGCGCACCGGGATCCGCGAAACGCCCAGCGTCTCGGCGATGGCCCCCTGCGGGATCCGCGCGCCGGGCCGCAGCACCCCGTCGAAGATGAGCCGCCGCACGTACAGCCGCACCTGCTCACCACTGCTGAGCCGCGCCAGATTCTCCCCCGGCAGCGCGACCTTCTCCTCCTCCGGAGGCAACGCCACCACAGCTTCCCGCCGGCGCGCCATCGCCCTCATCCCCCTACGACCCCTGGACGGCCACGCGCCGTCTCTTCTATAGAGAATAAGATATCCAGGTCACGCCCCGTATCCCAACTCGACATGATCTCCGCCTCACCAGCCTTTCCTCGTCCGTCGGGGAACAGCGCTCCGTGACGGGCGCGAGGCACCGTCACGGAGCACTCCGATACGTCAGCGGGCGCGCGGGCACCGGGCCGGGTACCGCGCCCTGATCTCGACGGTGCACGGCCGGTCCGGCCGTCGGCGAGGTGCCGCCGGACCCCGCGGCCGAACTCCTGACACGGCTCGGCGTCGACCGCGCGACGGTCCGCGAACGCCTGCGGCGACCGGCCGGCTGAGACCTCTGCCAGGCCGGGTCGTCATCTCAGTGCGCGGTCGACCAGGGAGTGCAGGTGGGCGCGGAAGCGGGCGACGGACCTGGGGCCCACCCGCTCGGCGGTGCCGGGGAGGCCGGCGAGGGTGAACGCCTGGACGATCCAGGTGACGCTCCAGATCATCAGCTCGGGATCGACGCCGTCGTCGAAGAGCGCGGCGAACGCCTCGAGGGACGCGGCGGTCTGCGGGACGACGAACTCGGTCTCCACCTCGCGCAGGTCGGCCGCGTCGTTCATCCGGCGCTGGGTCCACAGCGCGGCGTGCTCGCGGTGCTCGAGGGAGAAGTCGATGTAGGCGTCGATGAAGCGGTGGGCGCCCTCCCGGTCCACGCCGCCTTCGGTGTAGGCGCGCAGCAGCAGCCACTCGGCGGCCTGGAGCCGGCGGAACACCTCGATGTACAGCTCGCGCCTGCCGCCGAACTCCCGCCGCACATCGGCCGCGCTCACCCCCGCGGTCTCCGCGATCAGCGTGCTGTCGGTCTGGTCGTATCCGAGCTCGGCGAACAGCCGCGTCGCGGCCTCCACGACCCGGTCCCGCTCCGCGTCATCCATGCTCCGCCCCCTCTCCGGCTCCTTCCCCCACCGGGTCACGGGCGCGCCCGCTCCCCGTCCGCTTTCCCCCTCGCCGCCCGGCCGCCGGGCCCGTCGCGGGTCAGAGGTCGAGGACCAGGAGGTCGGTGCGCGAGCCGGAGCAGCAGATGGTGACCATCGAGTTCGCGGCCTTCTCGGCGTCGGTCTGGTAGTCGTCCCGGTGCTCGGGGACCCCGGCGACGACCGGGGTCAGGCAGGTTCCGCACACGCCGCTCTCGCAGGACAGCGACACGGGCACGCCCGCCTCGGCGAGCGCCTGGGCGATGCTCTGCCCTTCCCGGACCGCGCAGCGGACGCCGGAGCGCTTCGCCTCGACGGTGAACGACCCCTCCCGGCCTGGCTGTTCCCGGGTGAAGCGCTCGGTGTGCACGGCCCCGGCGGGCCAGCCGAGCCGGATCAGCGTCTCCGTCGTCCCGTCGATGAACCCAGGAGGCCCGCAGACGTAGACGTCGTCGCGCGCCCCCCTGCCGTGCGCGAGTCCGGCGAGGTCCAGGGGCGCGCCCTCGCCGTCGACGTGCAGGTGGACCGAGGCGCCCAGCGCGTCGAGGTCCGGGAGGAACGCGAGCCTGGCCCGCTCGCGGACGCTGTAGTGCAGCTCGAACGGTCGGCCCTCGGCGGCGAGGAGGCGGGCCATGGCCAGCAGCGGGGTGATGCCGATGCCGCCCGCGAGGAGCAGCGCCCGGCCGCCGCGATCGACCAGTGGGAACGCGTCGCGCGGGGGCGAGACCTCGAGCCCCGCGCCCTCGTGCAGGTGCGCGTGGACCGCCGCCGATCCGCCGCGCGAGTCCGGCGCGCGCAGGACGCCCAGGACGTACCGGTTCCGGTCGGCGGAGTCCCCCGCGAGCGAGTACTGCCGGATCAGGCCGCCGGGCAGGTGCACGTCGAGATGGGCGCCGGGCGCGGCCGGCGGCAGCGCGCCGCCGTCCGGCCGGCGGAGGTCGAGGACGACCACGTCGGGACCGTCGAGACGGCGGGAGTGCACGACGACGGACAGGCGCTCGGAGGGTTCGCGTTCCACGGCGGCGGCTCCAACGGTACGGGGGGCGATTGTGGCTTGGGTCACGCTTGTGTACTGTAATGTACAGTACACAAATCGGGCAAGAACCCCCCCGCCCGGAGCCTCCGACAGGGAGACAGAGACGCCATGCAACGTTTCGCCGACAACACCACCCCCCTGCTGCGCGACCACTGGTACGTCGCCGCGCTCGCGAGCGAGCTGACCGCGGAACCCCTCGAGCGGCAGATCCTGGAGCGCAGCGTGCTGCTCATGCGCGCGTCCGACGGCGCGCCCGTCGCGCTGTCGAACCGCTGCCCGCACCGCTCGTTCCCGCTGTCGCGCGGCAGGGTCGAGAACGACGTCATCACCTGCGGGTACCACGGGATCCGGTTCCGCACGGACGGCTCGTGCGCCGAGGTGCCTTCCCAGGACTCCGTCCCCTCGGCCCTGAGGCTGCACGCCTACCCGGTCGTCGAGGCCGGGCCGTTCGTCTGGATCTGGACCGGCGATCCGGCGGCCGCGCGCACGGCCGACCTGCCCGCCACGCCCTGGCTGACCAGCGCGGACTTCGCCACCGTGGCCGACTACTTCTTCGTGGAGTCCGCCTACCTGCGCATGCACGAGAACGTCATGGACCTCACCCACCTGCCGTTCCTGCACGGGACGGTGTTCCGAAGCCTGGAGTTCGCGCGGGCCCGGCCGGAGGTCGAGGCGGTCGGGATGAAGGTGCGCTCATCGCTGACGATGCCGTCGGGCTCCATGCCGCCCTACCTCGCCAAGCTCGTCGGCTCGGGCGCGCCCGCCTCCGTCCGGCACACCGACGCCTGGTTCGACGGCCCCGCCCTGCACTACGCGCTCGCCAGGTACAGCCTCGCCGAGCCCGAGGCGGACGGCAGGGTCGACTTCCTCGTCAACTTCCTGCACGCGTTCACCCCGGCGACCAAGACGAGCACGCACTACTTCTGGGCGGTCTCCCGGGACGCCGCCGTCGGCGACGCGGCGGTCGACGAGGAGTGCCGCGCGACTCAGCGGTACGTCTTCCACCAGGACGTCGAGGGCATGCGGTGGGTCGAGGACCTCTGCGGCCAGGAGGGCGGCACCCCCGAGGAGCTCAGCGTCGCCGCGGACCGGCCCGGCCTGCTCCTGCGCCGCCATGTGGCGCTGATGGCCGCGGAAGAGGCCGCGCCCGCCCCGCAGCCCGTCGGCTGACGCCTTCGGGGGCTCCGTCCGCGCGGCGTCACTCCCGCGGACGGAGCGCGACCCCGTGCAGGAAGACCCGCACGGCGTACGCGATGCTCCGCTCGATCTCCTCGTCCGTCGGGACCTGCGGCGAGTCGGTGAGCAGCCGCATCTGCACGTCGCCGAGCATCGCCTGGTACAGCTGCGCCGCCGCCAGGATCGGATCCTCGATCGCGACGAGCCCGGCGTCGGCGGCGGCCTGGAGCACCCCGCCGAGCACCCGCTGACCGGCCCGCGGACCGTGGTCGAAGAACGCCTCGCCCAGCCCCGGAACCCGCTCGGCCTCCGCGCTGACGAGCCGGTGCAGCGCGATCGACTCGGGCGACAGCGCCACCGTCGCGAAGTCCCGGCCCAGCTCGACGAGGGTCCGCGCGAGGTCGGCGCTGCTCGGCACGAAGGTCCGCAGCGGCTCGGACCGCTCGTCCAGCAGGCTCTCCACCGCGGCCCGGAACAGGTCGGTCTTGTCCGAGAACTGCTGGTAGATCGTGGACTTCGAGCCGCCGGCCGCCGCGATGACGTCCTCCATCGTCACCCCGGCGAAGCCGCGGGCGATGAACAGGTCCCCGGCCGCGCGCAGAATCATCCGCCGCCGGTCCTCGGCCCTCAGTCTCACCACGCCCCGAGTTTATTCGCCCCCTCGCGCTCCCCGGGCCGCCCGTAGGCTGACCCCCATGAGCGACGTCGACGAGTACGGCAGGCCGGTCCCGCCCCTGGACGGCGACGAGGCGGCCACCCTGACCGGCTTCCTCGACTTCCAGCGCGCCACCTTCGCCTGGAAGTGCCGCGACCTCGACGCCGCGGGCCTGCGCGCCACCGTCGGACCCTCGTCGATGACCCTGGGCGGTCTGCTCAAGCATCTCGCCTACGTCGAGGACACCTGGTTCACCCTGCGCCTCCACGGCGCCCCCCACCCGGCCCCCTGGAACGCCGTCGACTGGCACGCGGACCCGGACTGGGACTGGCACTCGGCCGCCGCCGACACCCCGGAGCACCTGTTCGCCCTCTGGCACGCCTCGGTCGACCGCTCCCGCGCCGCCCTGGCCGCCGTCCTCACCACCGCCGGCCTCGCCGTCCGCGCCGTCAACCCGACCCGTGAGGGCACCCACCCCAGCGCCCGCTGGATCCTCTGCCACCTGATCGAGGAGTACGCCCGCCACAACGGCCACGCCGACCTCCTCCGCGAGTCCGTCGACGGCCGAACCGGGGAGTGACCGGCCCGCCGGCGACGTCGCCGGCCGCGGCTTCGCCCGGCGGTCAGGCGGAGAGGAATCCCTCCTGGTGGGCGGTGGCGACGGCTTCGGTGCGGGTGGCGGCGTGCAGCTTGGCGAGGATGTTGCTGACGTGGACGCTGACGGTCTTGGCGGAGATGAAGAGGGCCTCGGCGATCTCGCGGTTGGAGCGGCCGGTGGCGAGGGCGCGCAGGACTTCGAGTTCGCGGGGGGTGAGACCGTGCGCGGGGCTCGTGGTGCGCAGGCGGGAGCGGAGGGCGGTGATCTGGGCGGACAGGGGCTTGGCGCGCAGGGATTCGGCGAGGGGGGCGGCCTCGGCGAGGAAGGCCAGGGCGGCGGCGCGGTCGCCGGAGGCCGCGGCGTGCTCGGCCGAGTGGTGCAGGGCCTTGGCCAGGTCGTAGGGGCGGGACAGGTCCGTCCACGCCTGCCGGACGGGCGCCCAGTCCTGCGGCTCGCGGCGGATCCGGGCGGCGTGCGCCTCGAACGTCAGGCGGTGCGCCCGTTGCAGCTCGCCCCTGGCCTCCATGGCGGCCGCCCGCGCCTCGAACGGGGCGAGGTCCCCGGGCGTCGCGCAGGCCGACACCGCGGCGACCAGCGCGGGCCAGGTGTACCGCGTCTCGTCGCTCATGTCGGCGGGCTCGATGAGCCGCGCGGCCGCGGCCAGCGCGAGATCCGGCCGGCCCTCGGCCAGCCGCAGCGTGATCTCCATGTGGACGATCGGCAGGTAGTCCTCGGCCCGCCGCAGCGGCCCGTCGGTCGTCGTCGCCCACGCGGACGCCAGCATGACGTCCGCGACGTCGAGCTCGCCGCGCGCGATGTGCACGGCGCCCGCCATGAACCGCAGCCCCGCCCGGTGCCGCCGCAGCGGCCTCCGTTCGATCGCCCGCTCGATGACCGCCAGCGCCTCGTCCCATCGGCCGAGCGCGATCATCGGCTCGGCCACGTTGATGCCCAGGACCGTGCCGGTGGTCCGGATCAGCCCGTACGCCTCGGCCTTGGCGATGCCGAGCCGGGCCACCCGGATCGCGTCCTCGTGCCGGCCCATGCCCTCCAGGACGTGCGAGCGGGCGAGTTCGAGGCGCAGGACGTCGTCGTAGTCGTCGCTCCGGGAGAGGAGCGGCTCGACCTCGTCGAGCATCGCCAGGCGCTCGGCGTCGGGGACGGGATGGCGGAGCGCACGGGTGATCAGCGCGCTGGCCACGGCGGTCATGTCGTCGACCTTCCAGCCGATCCGCAGGGCCTCCTCGACCGACGCGGTGGTCTCCGGCATGCCGTGCGGCAGCTTGTTCAGGCGGACGGCGAGCTGCGCCAGCGCCCGCGCCTTGACCTTGCCCTCGGGCAGCGCGGCGATGGCGCCGCGCATGTCGTCCAGCCCCTCGAGCCGGTTCTGCCCGAGCGCCAGGTGGCCGCGCACGCCCAGCAGCTTCGCCCGTTCCTCCGGGGTCTCCGCCTCCTTGAGCGCCTCGGTCGCGAACTGGATGCCCCGCTCCTCCTCGCCGGCCATCGCGGCGAAATCGGCGGCGCGGCTCAGCACCTCGAGCCGCCGGACGGGCGCGCGCCGCCCGTCGGGGACCCTGTCCCACAGTTCGAGGACGCGTTCGAGCATCCGGAGCGCCTCGGCGTGCGCGAACTGGCGGGCCGCGTCCTCGGCCGCCTCCCAGGCGCTCTCCAGCGCCTTGGCCTGCTCGTGCGCGGCGTACCAGTGGTAGGCGCGCTCGCCCGCGGCCCGGCCCGGCGCGACCAGCGACGGCTGCGCGGTCAGCGCCTCGGCGTAGCGGACGTGCAGGCCGTTCAGCTCACCGGGGAGCAGATCGTCATAGACGGCCTCGCGGATCAGCGAGTGCCGGAAGGAGTAGCCGTCGCCGTCCGCGACGAGGACGTTGGCCGCGACGGCCGGGCGCAGCGCCCGGTTCAGGGCCATGTCGTCGAGGCCCGCGACCGCGGTGAGCAGGCCGTGCGCGAACCGGGTGCCGCCCGCCGCGGCGACCCGCAGCAGCTCCCTGGTCTCCTCCGGCAGGCGCTGGAAGCCGATGAGCAGAAGGTCGCGCAGTGAGTCCGGCAGCAGCCTGCCGTCGATCCCGGCCAGCGCCTCGGCGAACAGCGGATTGCCCTCGCTGCGCTGGAAGACCTGCTCGACGAGCGCCTCGTCCGGTTCGCGGCCGAGCGTCTGGTGGAGCAGCCGCCGGGTCTCGGCGCGGGTGAACCGCCGCAGCTCGATCCGCTCGACGAACTGGACCCGCGCCAGCTCGGCCAGGAGCCCGCGCAGCGGATGGGCCCGGTCCAGGGCGTCGCTCCGGTAGGTGACGACGATCATCACGCGGCCGCCGAGGTTGCGGATGAGGAACTCCAGGAGGTCGCGTGAGGACCGGTCGGCCCAGTGCGCGTCCTCGATGACCAGCACCACCGGGCCGAGCCGTTCCAGCAGGGTGAGGACCAGCTCGAACATCCGGGCGCGCGACTCGCCGCCCGCCTCGCCGGCCTCACCGAACTCCGGCAGCAGCCGGGCCAGCCCGCTCGCCCCCGGCAGCAGCTCCCTGACCCGCTCGACCCCCACCTCGCGCACCAGCCCGCGCAGCGCCGCGCTGAACGGCGCGAACGGCAGCCCGTCCGAGCCGAGCTCCACACACCCGCCGCTGAGCACCGTGGCCCCGGCGTGCTCCGCGAACTCCCGCACCAGCCGCGTCTTCCCGATCCCCGCCTCGCCGCCCACGAGCACGATCGAGGGCACCTCGGCCAGCGCCTTCCTGAGCCGCTTCAAGTCCCGGACACGACCTACGAGGGGAGGAGAATCCACCCCTCAAGCATGCCACCCGACCCCGACGCCCTTCGAACGATTAACCGTCGGCCCCGCGCACGGTGGGTGATGGCGCGACCGTCTCACGGCGGAGCGGTGCGGGGAGGCGGGCCCACGTGAGGAGGTGCCACACCCACTCCACCGGGCCCCGGCGGTGGCGGCG
The DNA here is from genome assembly GCF_003751225.1 of Actinocorallia herbida. Classification (NCBI taxonomy): domain Bacteria; kingdom Bacillati; phylum Actinomycetota; class Actinomycetes; order Streptosporangiales; family Thermomonosporaceae; genus Actinocorallia; species Actinocorallia herbida. The sequence continues at coordinate 2,679,498 of NZ_RJKE01000001.1, read as the reverse complement.
GAGCCAGAGCACGCTCGCCGTCCACTGGAGGAGAAGGACGGCCACCAGGGTGATCAAGATCATGCCCGGTCGCGGGGCGCCGGACGGGTCCGCGAGGAAAGGCGCGGCGGCTAGGACCAGGACCGTAGCGGACAGGTAGTGGGTGAGGGACATCCGGCCCAGGGGGGCGAAGATCGCGGCCAGCGCCGGACGGAGCGGTGTCCGGAGCAGGAGCAGTAGGACGGACACGTAGCCGCCCGCCATGAGCAGGCCCGCGAACGCGGACCAGCGTTCGTCCCCGGGTGGAGCCTCCAACTGGAGCCGGAGGGCGGGTGCCGCGGCCGCCGCGCACACCGCGCCCAGGACCGCCGGGACGCGGACGGAGCGCTCGAACCCATCGAGCACGCCGTACCGGGTCAGCGCCGCACCGAGCAGCAGCAGGCCGGGCACCAGCGGCGCCCCGCCGCCGCCGAGGGCGAGCGGCGCCACGAGAAGCACCCCGGCGAGCACCGCGACGCTCCAGCGCGGCAGCCAGGTCGAGGGCAGCAGCACGCACAGGCCGACGACGGCGTAGAGGGACAGCACGTCGCCCTGCCACAGCAGGGACAGATGGGCCAGTCCGAGGGCGAGGAGCACCAGCAGCCGGCGCAGCAGGACGACCCGGGGCCGCCGTACCCGACGGCCCGCGGACTCCAGCAGCAGCGTGAAACCGATGCCGAACAGGACCGAGAAGATCGGGAAGAACCGCTGCTCGACCAGCAGCGGCAGCCAGGTCCCACCCCGGTCCGTCCCGAATCCGGCCGTCCCGAACCCGGCCTCCTCGGCGATCGGCCCGAGGTTCGCCGGGAGGATCCCGCACAGCGCGAATCCGCGCAGCACGTCCAGCGCGAGAACCCGCGGCCGGTCCCGCACGGCGACTCCCCTTCGTTTGCATAACCGGAACATGGTTCCGTATAGTTCGGAAGAGCATTCCGCTAGTCCCAAGCTACGGCGTCGACTGCCGCGCCGACCCTTGGACGGCCCTCTCGGGAGGAACCCCATGCAGTACCGCACACTCGGCCGGACCGGCATCAAGGTCAGCCCCTACGCGCTCGGCGCGATGATGTTCGGCGCGGCCGGCAACCCCGACCACGACGACGCGATCCGGATCGTCCACCGCGCACTGGACGCGGGGATCAACTTCGTCGACACCGCCGACGCGTACTCCCGCGGCGAGTCCGAGGAGATCGTGGGCAAGGCGCTCGAGGGGCGGCGCGACGACGTCGTGCTCGCGACCAAGCTGCATCTGCCGATGGGCGACGACCCCAACCGCCGCGGCAACTCCCGGCGCTGGATCATGACCGCGGTCGAGGACTCGCTGCGCCGCCTGCGGACCGACCGCATCGACCTCTACCAGATCCACCGGCCGGACCCCGACACCGACATCGAGGAGACGCTCTCCGCGCTCTCCGACCTGGTGCGCGCCGGCAAGGTCCGCGCGATCGGCTCGTCGACGATGCCCGCCTCCGACATCGTCGAGGCCCAGTGGGTCGCCGAGCGGCGCGGCCTGGAGCGGTTCCGCACCGAGCAGCCGACCTACTCGATCCTCAGCCGCGGCATCGAGGCCGAGGTGCTGCCCGTCGCCCAGCGCCACGGCATGGGCACGCTGGTGTGGAGCCCGCTCGCGCAGGGGCTGCTCACCGGGCGCGTCCGCAAGGGGCAGCGGACCGACCTGCTGCGCGCCGCCCGCTACCGGCACCTCAGCGACGAGCGCCGCCTGGACGCCGTCGAACGGCTCATCCCGCTCGCCGCGGAGGCCGGCCTGCCGATGACGCACCTGGTGATGGCGTTCGCGATCGCGCACCCCGGCGTGACCAGCGCGATCATCGGGCCGCGCACGATGGCGCACCTCGAGGACCTGCTCGCCGGCGTCGACGTCGCCCTCACCGACGACGTCCTGGACCGGATCGACGCCATCGTCCCGCCCGGCACCGACGTCGGCACGCTCGACATGGCCTACCTCCCCCCGGCCCTCCTGCACGCCGACCTGCGCCGCCGCCCCGTCGGGGACCGCTCCGCCGCCTGACGGCCCGGCGCGGCGTCAGCGGGGGCGGCGAAGGCCCTCGATGAGGAGGTCGACCAGGCGACGGGGGTCGTAGCGCAGGTCGGTCTCCGCGCCGATGCAGAGGTTCCCGATACCGCGCATGAGGGTGTAGGCGTCGACGTCCGAGCGGATCTCGGCGGCGTCGGCCGCGGCCCGGAGCAGGTCGGAGCAGACCGGGACGAGGCGGTCGATGAAGTAGGCGTGCAGCGCCTCGAACCCGGCCTCGTCGGACTGGAGCACCGCGGCGAGTCCGTGCTTGGTGACCAGGAAGTCGACGAACAGGTGGACCCACCGGGCGAGCGCGGCATGCGGTGAGGCGCTGCTCGCCAGCAGGGCGGGACCCGCCTCGGCGCAGGACTCCACCTGGTGCCGGTAGACGGCGATGATCAGATCCGCCCTGGTCGGGAAATGGCGGTAGATCGTGCCCACTCCTACCCCGGCGCGGGCCGCTATGTCGCGGATCGGCGCCTCCACCCCCGAGATCACGAAGATCGCCGCCGCGGCGTCGAGCAGCGTCCGCTCGTTGCGCCGCGCGTCGGCCCGTCTGCGCGGGGCCGCCCGCCCCGGGTCGCCGTCGCCCTCGTGCGCCAAACCGTTTCCCCCACCTCGGACCAGACAAGCGGAACAGCGTTCCGTATCATTGAATCGGAACAACGTTCCTGTTCTCATCATGCCAGATCAGGATGGAGAGTCCCATGCCGCGTTCCTCCCACCCGAGCTTCGGGATCATGACCGCGCCCATGCAGGTCGAGTACGCAGACGTCCTGCGGGTCTGGCGCGAGGCCGACCGGATCCCGCAGATCGAGCACGCCTGGCTGTTCGACCACCTCATGCCGATCGGCGGCGACCCCGCAGGCCCCGTCCTCGAAGGCTGGACCCTGCTCTCGGCCCTCGCCGCGCAGACCCGTCGGCTGCGCCTCGGCGTGCTCGTGACCAGCAACCGCTTCCGGCCGCCCGCCCACCTCGCCAAGATCGCCGCGACCGTCGACCTCGTCTCCGGCGGCCGGCTCGACTTCGGCATCGGCGCGGGCTCCCGCCCCTCCCACCCGCTCGCCCGGCGCGAGTACGACGCGCACGGCCTGCCCTTCCACGACGCCGCCCACGCCGTGGAGGGCCTCGCGGAATCCCTCACCGTCATCCGGCGGCTGTGGACCGAGACCGAGCCGTTCGACTTCGACGGCGCCCACCACCGCCTCACCGGCGCGTTCGGCAACCCCAAGCCCGTGCAGCGGCCCCACCCGCCGATCCTCGTCGGCGGCCGCTCGGCCCCCGTGCTCCGCCTGGCCGCCCGGCACGCCGACCTGTGGAACATCCCCGGCGGCGACCTCGCCGACGTCGTCGCCCGCAGCGCCCTCCTGGACCGCTACTGCACGGAACTGGGCCGCGACCCCGCCTCCCTCACCCGCTCGATCCACCTGCCCGTCTCCTACGACCGCCCCGGCCCGACCCGGGACGCCATCGCCGAGGCGATCGGCGCGGGCTTCCACCACATCGTCCTCGGCCTGCCCGACCCCTACCCCGCCGACGTGGCCCACTGGGTCGCCGACGAGCTCATCACCCCGTCGCGGCCGGCCGCCCCGACCGTCGGATAGCGGGCTGAGGCCGCCCGCCCGGCCGTCGGAGCGGGCGGGCGGGCGGGTCAGTGGATCCGGGTGTCGGGGTCGGGCCAGTAGGGGGCGCGGAGTTTGAACTTCTGGAGTTTGCCGGTGGCGGTGCGGGCGAGTTCGGCGCGGAACTCGATCGAGGTGGGGGCCTTGTAGCCCGCGGCCTTGTCCTTGCACCAGGCGATGAGGTCGGCCTCGGTGGCCTCCGCGCCGGGGGCGAGGACGACGAGGGCCTTGACGGTCTCGCCCCATTTGTCGTCGGGGACGCCGATGACGGCGACCTCCGCGACGGCCGGGTGGGAGAAGAGCACGTCCTCCACCTCGATCGAGGAGACGTTCTCGCCGCCGGTGATGATCACGTCCTTCTTGCGGTCGGTGATGGTGAGATATCCGTCGTCGCCGATCTCGCCGCCGTCACCGGTGTGGAACCAGCCGTCCGCGAGGGCCACCGCGCTCTCCTCGGGCTGCGCCCAGTAGCCCTCCATCACGACGTTCGAGCGGGCCAGCACCTCGGCGGTGCCGTGCCCGCCGCCCTCGGGGCGCGGAGCCTTGAGCTTCGCGCCGAGCGCGGGGGCGCCCGCGCGCACGAGCTTCGCGGCGCGCTCCTCGGGCGGGAGTCCGTCCCATTCGGCGCGGGCGCGGTTGACCGTCAGCAGCGGTGACGTCTCGGTGAGCCCGTAGATCTGGATGAACTCCCAGCCGAGCCGCTCCTCCACCGCCGCGACCGTCTTCGTGGGCGGCGGCGCGCCCGCCACGATGATCCGCACCCTGTCCCGGCCGGGGATCTCGCCCTCCCACGTGCGCGCGGCGTCCAGCACCGCGGCGACGACCGCGGGCGCGGCGCACATGACCGTGACGCCGTGCGCCGCCACCCGCCGCAGGATCTCCGCCCCGTCGATCTTGCGCAGGACCACCTGCGGGACGCCGAGCCCCGCCATCGCGAAGGGCATCCCCCAGCCATTCGCGTGGAACTGCGGGAGGGTGTGCAGGTAGACGTCGCGGTCGGTGACCCCGGCGTGCAGCGCGAGCGTCACCGCGTTGACCCAGAGGTTGCGGTGGGTGAGCTGGACGCCCTTGGGCCGCGCGGTCGTGCCCGACGTGTAGTTGATGGTGGCGGTCGCGCCCTCGTCCGGCTCCCACGGCGCCGGCTCGGCCCCCTCCGGCGCGAAGAGCGCGGCGTCGTCGCCCAGCACGAACCGGTGCTCGGCGGTGACGTCCCGGAGCGCCTCGTCCAGCTCGGGATCGACGTACAGGACCCGCGCGCCGGAGTGCTCGACGATGTAGCGCACCTCGTCGGGCCGCAGCCGGAAGTTCACCGGCACCAGCACCCGCCCGAACCCGGACACCCCGAAGAACGACGTCAGCAGCCGCGCGCTGTTGTGGCCGACCACCGCGACCCTCTCCCCCGGCCCGAGGCCCAGCCCGTCGAGGAACGCCGCCTGCCGCCGCGCCAGCGCCCCGACCCCCGCGTACGTCAGCGGGCCGAGCGGGGCCGCCGGCTGGTCCGGCTCGTCGACCACCCCGACCCTCTCGCCGTACACCTGCACGGCCCGCTCCAGAAAGTCGGAAACAGCGAACGGCACAATCACAAATCCTCCCGGATTCCGACACAACCCAACGAACACCGACCATTCCCCGCCCCGCAGCGCCCACACGCCCCTCGCACCCCGCGCCGCGAACCCGGGATCGCCCGCAGGAAGTATCCCCGCACGCGCCCTCCCAGCCCGCGCGCACCGCCGCCGGCCCCCATCCCGAGTCAGGAGACGACACACAGGGCGGAGACGCCCTGCGTGGGAATCCGTCCCCGACCTCCTCCTCACCCCCTTCGCGCCCCGCGACCGCGCCGCGGGTGTTAGTTTCGCTGCCCGTGACGAGGCACCAGGAAGAGACCAGGGCGGCCTATGACGGGGTCGTCGAGCTGTACGCGTCGCTGTTCGCCGACCGGCTGGAGACGCAGCCGTTCGCGCGGGCCATGCTCGGCACCTTCGCCGAGCTGGTGCGCGGGACGGGGAACCCGCGGGCGGCCGACGTCGGGTGCGGGCCGGGACATCTGACGGCCATGCTGCACGACCTGGGGCTGGACGCCTTCGGGCTCGACCTCTCCCCGGCCATGGTCGACCACGCCCGGCGGGCCCACCCGGCGCTGCGGTTCGCGGAGGCGCGGATGGAGGCCCTGCCGATCGAGGACCGCGCGCTAGGCGGCGTGCTGGCCCACTACTCGATGATCCACACCCCGCCGGAGGAGCTGCCCGCGCTGCTCGCCGAGCAGGCGCGCGTCCTGGCGCCCGGGGGCCTGCTCCTCGTCTCGTTCTTCGGCACCGACGGACCGGCGCCGATCCGCTTCGACCACAAGGTGGCGCCCGCCTACAGCTGGCCGGCGGACCGGTTCGCCGACCTGCTGGCCGGGGCCGGTTTCAGCACGTTCGCCCGGCTCCTCCACGACCCGGCCTCCGAGCGGGGCTTCCTCGACACCCACCTGATGGCACGCCTTTCCTGAATCGACGCCGCGGCGTCGCTCCCCCGCTTGACCTCGACCTTGGTCGAGGTCGCAGGCTGGGGTCATGGAACCTCCCGTGACACTTGTACTGGGGCCCGGCGGGCCGGCCGGCACCTCGTGGCTGGTCGGGCTCGCCCGCGGCCTGCGCGCCCGCTCGATCGACCTCGCCTCGGCCGACGTCCTCGTCGGCACGTCCGCCGGGGCGATCGCGGCGGCCGTGCTCGGCGGCGGCCGCGACCTCGCCGCGCTCGAAGACCTGCCCGCCGACTCGGTCCCGCTCCGGCCCTCGCCCCGGTTGCCCGAGGTGTTCGGGCTGCTCGGCGCGGGCGGCGATCCGGCGGAGACCCGGCGTCTCGCCGGACGGCTCGCCATGGAGACCGCGCCCGCCGCCGAAGCCGTCCATGTGGCCGGGATGGCGTGGCTGCTCGGCGGCGACCCGCCCTGGCCGGACATCCGCCTGCTGATCCCGACGGTCGCCGCCGACTCCGGCGAGCCCCGCGTCTGGACGTCCGCCGACGGGATCCCGCTCGTCCGCGTCGTCGCCGCGAGCACCGCCTTCCCCGGCACCGCCCCGCCCGTCGTGCTCGACGGCGCCCCGCACATCGACGGCGCCCTTCGCGCCGGCGTCAACGCCGACCTCGCGCCTCCCGGCGGCACGGTCGTGCTGGTCGAGCCGATGGCCCGGATGTTCCCCGGCGCGCCGCCGGCGCCGGGAGCCGTCCGCGTCGTGCCCGACGACGCCTCCGCCGCCGCCCTCGCCGACCCGCTGGACGTGACGGCCTGGACCCGCGCGCACCGCGCCGGACTGGCCCAGGCCGAAGCCGTCGCCCCGATCCTGGCCCCGCTCCTCGCCCGCTGATCCGTCACGCCGCCCAGAGTCGAACGCATGATTCTTCTATACTGGATATGCCATTCTCACCCCTGTCGATGGAGGCGTTGAATTGCCGAAGGGCATCATGGTCGTCCAGTCCCGGCCGAGCGATCCCGCCCGCGAGGACGAGTACAACGCCTGGTACAGCGGCACCCACCTCGCCGACGTCTGCGCGGTGCCGGGCTTCGTCCGCGCCCGCCGCTACAAGGTCCGCGACGCGGCGAACCCGTCCGGACACGCCTACCTCGCCGTCTACGAGATCGAATCCGACGACCTCGACGCGACCGTCGCCGAACTCAGCGTCCGTGCCGGAGACGGCCGCCTCCCCATGAGCGACGCCCTCCAGCTCGACCCGCCCCCGACCGTCGCCGTCTACGAACTCCTCGACTGACCCGCCCGGGGCACGGATCCGCCGGCCTCCCCCCGGTCGAACCCGCCCTGACCCCCTGATCCCATCGTCCCTGCCCGCCCGGACTCCCTCTCCCGGGCGGGAACCGGTCGCGGCCCGCTCAGGAACGGTTTCAGCGGCGTGTCAGTGTCGTGCCAGGGGTGCTCTCCGGGGGACTACACGCGGGTGGGCAACACCCTTCAGATCATCGCCGAGCTGCTCGTCGAGGCGGCCGACGTGCCCTGCGACCCGTCGGCGCTGCTCCCGTCGGTGGAGGCGATGCTGGCGCACAGCGCCCGCGCCGGCTCCTCACGCGGGATGACGCCCTCACTCGTCTACCGCTCCGAGCACTCCTGCTCCGGCGGGCACCTCGCCGACTCCGTCGACGACGGGCGGCAGGCCTGGGAGATCGGCCAGCACGCCGAGACCGGGATCTCCCGGACCTTCCTGGCGAACGTCCTGCTCAAGGCGCTCACCGCGCGCGGCGAGTACGGCGAGGCCGCCGAACTCCTCGGGCAGGTGCGGGCGACGCATGTGCCCGGCGTGACCCCGTCCATCTACGCGACCGGCTAGATCGCCGTGCTGATCGCGCTCGGCGCCTACGAGCGGACCCTGACGCTGTGCGACGACTGCGCGTCGGTGGGGATCGCCAACCCGCTCATCATGGGCTGGCGCGGCCCTCCGGTCCGCTGCCTCGCTCTGCTCGGCAGGCACGAGGAGTCACGGGAGGCCGCCGCCGGTCTCCTCGCCGTCTCCGAGGAGTGGGGCACTCCGCGCGCGATGGACCGGGCCCTGCGCTACGCGGCCTCGGTGGAGCCGGGCCCGGACCGCCTGGAGATGCTCGGCTCCTCCGTGCGCCTCCTCGAGGACACCCACTCCCATCCGGAGAGGGCCCACTCCCTGCACGCGTTCGGTGCCGCCCTCGTCGCCGCCGACCGCCCGGACGAGGCCGCGACCCGCCTCACCCGCCGCGTTCGACCTGGCCGCCTTCTGCGGCGGCCGCCCTCACTTCGCTGGGCGTCGCCGCCCCTCCCCCGCGCAGCCGCGCCCTGAGCCCCCTGGAGGCGTCCGCCGCGGCCCTCTCCCGCGAGGGCCTGTGCGACCACGAGATCGCCGAACGCCTGCACCTGTCCCTCCCCGCCACCCGCCGCCGCCTCGCCTCCGCCGCGCACGAGACGTCCCGCGCTTCGAGCGCCGACCCCGCCCGGTAGAGCCACTGACCTCCTCGGCGCCGCGGACCGGGCCAGGAGAGCGGTACCGACGCCGCCGGGCGGGGCACGGGGCCGGGATCAGGCGGGGACCACGGCGAGGCAGATGTCGTCGTCGTGGGCGGCGAAGTACCCGAACCGGGCCATGTCGGGCTGGGGGCCGGGGAGGAGGTAGGTGTCCGAGAAGTTCATGTCGGCGAAGACGGCGAGCTGGGCTTCGATGGCCGAGGTGATGTCGCCCTTCGCCGCGTGGAGGCGGGGGGCGATGGCGTCGTGGACGTCGCCGGAGAAGATCCCCGATTCGACCCATACATGCGACCATCTGGCGTAGCCGTGGAGTTTTCCGCCGGAGAGGTAGAACTCGACGTCGTACTTGACGTTGGCGGAGTAGTCGGGCCAGGTGTCGATCGCCACGTTGAGGTCCTGGTCGATGGTCATGAAGACGCGGTCGGCGTCGTGGCCGGGGAAGAACGTCCCGTAGACGCGGGGGTCTCCCTCCCGGGAGAGCTGGGTTCCGGCGGTCTGCGCGTCGAACATGGACGCGAAGGTGGGCGCGACCTGCTGGCGCAGCGGCACCAGGATGTCGCTGGGCGCGCGCACGACGAGCAGGGAGCTGGACACCACGTCGTTGAACGAGCTGCCGAAGTAGGACCACCAGGAGCTCGCCCCGCTCTCGACGTTGAGCGCCGCGAACCTCCCGTTGAAGTCGATGTGCTCGAACGCGAACGCGTGCCCGCGGTCGCCCTGCCCCCAGGCGCGCATCGACGAGAACACGTCGTTCGTGGCGCCCCATCGGTTCCAGTAGTACCGGTAGCCCCCGGAGTCCGAGGTCTTCGACAGGCCCTGGAAGTCCCGGTCCACCCACAGTGTGCTCACCACGGACATGTCAGCGACCCCCGCCCTGCGCGTCGCCGCTGTTGCGGCTGAGGCTCACGCGGCCTTCGTCACCACCGAAGACGCGCGCCAGGATGTCCGGCCGGAGTTCCCGGAGTTCGGACTCGGAGAGGAACGGCTCCGCAGCGATCCACAATTCCAGGAGTTTCGCTTTCGCGTCCGCGTTGTCCGGCGAGGTGGCGGCCCACTGCCGCAGTTCGAGGATCACGGACTCCGCCTCGGTCGCCGCGCCGAGCAGGCCGGGCGATCCGATCCAGTACCCCTTGGCCGACGGCAGAGAATCCGCCTTACCGTGCGGTTCCGCCAGCGAGGCGGAGCTCTCCGTCGGCCGCGTGCCCCTGATCAGCAGTTCCGGGGAGACACTGAGTCCCATTTCCCGGAGTCTTCGCAGTTCTTCATCCAGCTTCGCCGGATATGCCGTTCCTTCACCCATGCCGACCGCCCAGAGTCGTTCAAACAACGCAGATGACAAAAGTAAACATAACAGTTTCCCTGTCATCCGCCCTGACTTGAGCGTCGCGTCGGCATTCCGTTTCCGCCCGCGCCGCCCATGGGCGGCGCGGGCGCGGCGGAGCCTCGGGTCAGAAGGGGCACGTGGGCGCCTGGGCGCGCATCGTGATCCAGCGGGTCTCGGTGAAGGCCTCGACGTTCGCGGCGGGGCCGCCGAAGCGGGAGCCGGTGCCGGACGCGGCGACACCGCCGAAGGGGGCGTTGGCCTCGTCGTTCACGGTCCGGTCGTTGATGTGCACGACGCCGGTGGGGACGCGCTGGGCGAACTCCCAGCCGCGCATCGCGTCGCGGGTGACGATGCCGAGGGAGAGGCCGTACTCGCTGGTGACGGCGAGGCGCACCGCCTCGCCGGGGATGCGGAAACGGGCTTCGGCCTCGGCTTCGCCGAAGAGGACTTCACCGAACTCCAATGGGCCGCCCTCCGCGACACCCCCGCGGCTTCCCCTTCTGATCCGGGGCGGGTCAGGGTTTGCGGGCGAGTCCGCAGTAGGCGTCGACCTCGGCTGGGAGGGCGCCGGTGGGGGTGGGGGCGGGGCGCCAGCGGGTGACGGAGACGACGCCGGGCGGGAGGAGGTCCAGGTCCTTGAAGAAGCCTCGGATCTGGGCGGGGGTGCGGAGTCTGTACTCGTAGCCCCCCTCTTCGTCGCGGACCTTCTCCGCGTCGGAGGCGGCTTCGGCGTTGACGGTGTTGGTGCCGTCCTCCAGGGCGACGTAGCTGCCGGGGGCGAGGGCGGCGACGAAGGTGTCGATGATCGCGTGGGCCCGGGCGTCGTCCCAGACGGTGCCGAGCACGCCGAGCATGCTGAGGGCGACCGGCCGGGAGAGGTCGAGGGTCTCGGCGGCCGCGTCGAGGATGCCCTGCGGGTCGCGGGCGTCGGCGTCGAGGTACCGGCAGACGCCCTCGGGGCTGCTCCTGAGCAGGGCCTTGGCGTGCATCAGGACGAGCGGGTCGTTGTCCACGTAGACGATCTTGGACTCGGGCGCGATCGCCTGGGCGATCTCGTGCGTGTTGCCCGCGGTCGGCAGCCCGGTCCCGACGTCGAGGAACTGCCGGACGCCCAGGTCGGCCGCCAGATGCCGGACCGCGCGGGTGAGGAAGCCGCGGGTGCCCACGGCGACGTCCCGCATGGCCGGGTAGGCCGCGATGATCGACTCGGCGAACTCGCGGTCCGCGGCGTAGTAGTCCTTGCCGCCCAGGAAGTAGTTCCACACCCGCGCCTGGTGCGGCACGCTCTGGTCGATCTGCGGCTGAGCGGACACGGCGCACTCCCCAGAGGACGGGACGAACGATCTCCACCGGCATCGTACGCCGCACGAACGAAAATATCTCGATTCATCGCGATTTCTACCCGGCCCCGTACCGGCCTGGCCGGTCAGGGGCACGACAGGTCGGCAGGGTGGCCAACGTGCGCTAAATGCGAAAATTCGGCGATTACCGCCGGTGGGCCCTACTCTTTGAGCCTTGCCATGGGAAAGGCTCCGGGAGGTACGTCTTGGCATCGGCGCAGCCACCGCACACCACGACTCCGCCCCCGGACCGCGGACAGCCGCCGGGAAAGGGCCTCAAGCCCTTCCTCCTGTCGGCCGCCGCGACCTCGCTCGTCGGCGCCGTCATCATCACGCTCCTCGCCCTGGTCAGCGGCCGTTTCCCCTTCGACGACGAACCCGAGCCGCGACCGACCGTCCCGGCCTCGAACCCACCGCAGCTGTCGGCCCCGTCCGGCGCGGGCGGCGCCCCCACCCCGGCGCCCACGTCCCCGGGCCCCGCCGAGTATGAACTCGTCTTCGAGAACAGGTCCCTGACCCTCGCCCTCCCCCCCGGCCGCGCCGTCACCGCGATCGACTTCGACGCCCCCGCCACCGCCCGCCACACCGAAAAGGCCTGGACGTCCCTGGCGGCGGCGGCCAAGGAGTCCGGCACCCGCTTGGCCGCCGAGTTCACCTACCGGAACCCCGCCCGCGGTGGCCTGACCCTGCTCCCCGGCCGCACGGCCGCCCAGCTCAAGCCCGCCGCATCCCCTCTCGACGCCGCCGCCTGCGCCCACCGCGCCAAGACGTCCACCTTCAAGACCACCAAAATGTCCGTCCGCCCCCCGCTCGGCACGGTCTTCTGCCTCACCACCGACCAGGGCAACACCGCCATGGCCGAGATCACCCGCTACACCCCCGCCCACGCCGCCCGCCGCCCCGGCAACGCCCCCACCAAGATCGAATTCCGGGTGACCCTCTGGCACCCCACCGCCCCCTGACCCGGCGCCACCTCGACCTGCTCGTGGAGCACCTCGGGACCTCCGACGGAACGGCACAGCGCCGCCTCGTCCGCAATCGCCCGGTCGCGCCGCGGGTTCGAACGTCCCGATCAGCGCCCACGTCGCCGCTTCGCCGCCTTCGACCGTCGCCTTCCTGATTCCGAAAGGCCCGCACCGGCCGCCGTCTCGCATCGTGCGTTGACGTGACGGTCCATCGGCACCTTTTCCGCGCAACGGTCGGCGCAGGGGAACCCAGCGCCAAGGCACCGACGACGTCCGCGCCACGGCGAGGTCCTTGGCGGAACCCACGCCCCCGTGAGGCCCGGCAGGCCGGGTGGCCTGGGGGCTCGGGGTCGGCACCTGTGGGGATCGGGGGCGAAGGCGGGTTGCGCGGGTCGGTCCGCGGTGCGGACTCGGGCGTTGTGAGTGATGGCGGTCACCGCGCAGAGTGTGGCGCGAGGCGCAACACGTTCGTCATATCGACGATGGGAACGGTGCTGCGCTGACCTTTTCATTCTGGAAATGGGCGGGAAAGCGTGGAAAGTAATTCGGAATCAAGTCCGCGGTTCTTTGTGGGCACGGACGTGGGGGGTACGTTCACCGACCTCGTCGCCCTTCGCGACGGGCGGCCACCGCGGCTGTTCAAGTCGCCGACGACCCCCGAGGACAGGTCCGAGGGCGTCGTCAACGCGCTCAGGCTCGCCGCGGAGTCCTACGGGATGGACCTCGGGGACTTCTGCGCCGCCGTCGTCTACTTCGCCCACGGCACGACCGCCGCGACGAACGCGCTGATCGAGCGCAAGGGCGCGCCGACGGCGCTGCTCACCACGCGCGGGTTCAGCGACACCATGCTCATCCAGCGGTCGATGACCTCGTGGGTCGGGATGGGCGCGGCGACCGGCCACTACAGCCGCCGCCGCAACCCCGACCCGATCGTGCCGCGGTCGCGGATCGTGGAGATCACCGAGCGGACCGACGCCGCGGGGGCCGAGATCGTCGCACTGGACGAGGCCGAGGTGCGGGCGACGCTCCGCAGGCTCCGCGCCGAGGGCGTGCGCGCTCTCGCGGTGTCGTTCCTGTGGTCGTTCGTGAACGGCGCGCACGAGGAGAAGGTCGCCGAGATCATCGCCGAGGAGTGGCCCGAGGCCTACGCGACGCTCTCGCACGAGGTCGCGCCGGTCATCGGCGAGTACGAGCGGTCCGCGACCACGGTCGTCAACAGCTACCTCGGCCCGGTCATCCGCGACTACGTCGCCAACCTGGAAGGCCGCCTGCGCGCCACCGGGTTCACCGGCGACTTCTCCATCATGGACTCCGGCGGCGGCGTCATGCGGGCCGAGGACGCGGCGCGCCGCTCGGCGTCGATGCTCACCTCCGGCCCCGCGGGCGGCGTCCTGGCCTCGACCGCGCTCGCCGCGCGGCTCGGGCACCGCAACGTCATCACCTCCGACATGGGCGGCACCAGCTTCGACGTCGGCCTCATCATCGACGGCGAGCCGCTGGTGGAGCGGGTCAGCGAGGTCGGCGACCTGCATCTGGCGCTGCCGCGCATCAAGGTGACGGCGATCGGCGCGGGCGGCGGCTCGCTGGCGGGCGTGGACGAGTCGGGCGTGCTGACCGTCGGCCCCGAAAGCGCCGGATCGGTGCCCGGCCCCGCCTGCTACGGCCGTGGCGGCGACCGCCCGACCGTGACCGACGCCGACGTGGTCCTCGGCATCATCGACCCGGCCCGCTTCCTCGGCGGCCGGATGCCGCTGGACCGCGCGCTCGCCGAGAAGGCGATCCGCGTGCACGTGGCCGACCCGCTCGGCCTGACCGTCGAGGAGGCCGCGGCGGGCATCCGCAAGGTCGCCGACAACCAGATGGCCGACCTTCTGCGCAAGGTGACGGTCGAGCAGGGCCATGACCCGCGTGACTTCGTCGTCTACGCCTACGGCGGGGCGGGCCCCACCCACGCCTACGCCTACACCGAGGCCGCGGGCATCGCGACGCTCGTCGTCCCGCCGACCTCGACGGTCCACTCCGCCTACGGCACCGTCACCTCCGACCGGTACCGGGCCGTCCAGACGACGGAAGTGCACCGCACTCCCCCTGGCTCGCAGGACCCCGCCGCGCACCTGGACGCCGAGCGCATCTCCGCCACGTTCGACGCGCTGGCCGCCCAGTGCCGCGCCGACCTGGACGACGACCCGCGCGTCCGGCTCTCCCGCGTGGCGTACCTGAAGTTCCGCCGCCAGTCGCACGAACTGCCCCTCACCGTCGCCGACGGCCCGGTCACCACCGAGGTGCTGCGCGGGCTGATCGAGGACTTCCGCGCCGCCTACGAGCGGATCTACGGCGCGGGCACCGCCCTGCTCGGCGCGGGCGTGGAGATCCACACCCTGCGCGTCGAGGGCCGGGTGAAGATCACCGACGTCCGCGAGGGCCAGTACCCGGGCGCGGCCGACCCCGACGCCGCGCTCATCGGCGAGCGCGCCGTGCACTTCCCCGAGACCGGCCGGGTCGCCACCCGCGTCTACCGCGGCGAGGGCCTCGGCAGCGGCGCGGCCCTGCGCGGCCCCGCGATCTTGGAGTTCGCCGGCACCACCGTCGTGCTCGGCCCGGACCAGACGCTCGCCGTCGACCACCACAGCAACCTCGTCATCGACTGCAAGGGGGAGGCGTGACCATTTCCGCCACCGGCACGGCCACCGAGTCCGGCACGGCCATCGACCCGATCACCTTCGAGGTCATCCGGCACCGGCTGCTGGCCATCACCGACGAGCAGGGCGCGACCCTCGCGGCCATCTCCGGCTCCACCCACGTGGTCGAGGCCAGCGACTACAACGTCGGCCTCTACCTGCCGGACGGCTCGGTCGCCGCGATGGGCCGCACGATCCTGTCGCACGCCTCGTCCATGGCCGCGATCACCCGCTCGGTCATCGAGGACTGCACCGACTCCCCCGGGATCCGTCCGGGCGACATGTTCATCGTCAACGACCCCTGGAAGGGCACCGTCCACGCCCAGGACGTCGGCCTCATCGCCCCGATCTTCTTCGACGGCGAACTGCTCGCCTGGACCGGCGCGATGTGCCACATGGTCGACGTCGGCGGCATGACCCCCGGCAGCTTCTGCATCGACGCGACGGACTCCTACCAGGAGGGCCTCCAGATGCCGCCGACGAAGCTCGTCGACGGCGGCGAGGTCCGCACCGACGTGTGGAACCTGATCCTCGGCCACACCCGCATGGCCCCGACCGTCAACCTCGACCTGCGGGCGCTCATCGGCGCGAACAACACCGCGATCCGCGCCATGACGGCGCTGGCCGAGAAGTACGGCGCGGCGACGGTCCGCACGGTGATGGCCAACCTCATCGGCCTGTCGGAGCGCCGCCTGCGCAACCGGCTCGCGCTGCTGCCCGACGCCCGGCTGCACTCGCGGGCGTTCCTCGACAACGACGGCGGCCTGGCCCAGTCGTCGGAGAACGCCACCTACGAGGTCGACCTCGTGCTCACCAAGCGCGGCGACACCCTGCACTTCGACTTCTCCGGCTCCTCTCCGCAGGCCAAGGGCTACATCAACTGCGCCTACTCCGGGATGATGGCCGGGATCGCCGCGGCGCTGCTGCCGACGCTGGCGTTCGACGCACCCTGGAACGAGGGCCTGTTCCAGCCGGTCGAGGTCGAGTGCCCCGAGGGCCTGATCTGCAACGCGGCACGTCCGGCGGCGGTGAGCGGCGGGGCGCTGGAGGCGGGCTGGCTCGTCGAGATGACGGCGCTGGAGTGCCTGTCGAAGCTCGCGGCCTGCTCCGACGAGTTGCTGCGGGAGGCCCAGGCGGGTCCGGCCGGCGGCCCCGACAAGTTCGTCCTGACCGGCGCGGGCGACAACGGGGCCCGCCAGACCTACGTGATCATGGACTGCCTCGCGACGGGCGGCGCGGCGTACTCGCACCGCGACGGGGCCTGGACGCAGGGCCAGCACAACATCGAACGGCAGCGGATCTCCAACGTCGAGGCCGTCGAGATGGACTCGCCGCTGCTGTACCTGTGGCGCGGGCTCGTCGCCGACTCCGGCGGCGCGGGCCGCCACCGCGGTGGGATGAGCATGGGCGCCGTCTACACCGTGCACAGCGGCCGGGACGTGACCGCGCTGAACTCCGCGCACGGCTGGGAGGTGCCGAACTCCACGGGGATCTTCGGCGGCTACCCCGGCGCGCAGAACACCCGCACCGTCGTGCACGGGAGCGACGTCAAGGCCAGGCTCGCGGCCGGGACCATCCCCTCGGTCGGCGACCTGTCCGGCGAGCGCCCGGTCATGCGGGGCCGCCAGGGCCTCTACCACCTGGGCGACGACGACGTCCTGGCCACCGTGCCGCAGGCGGGCGGCGGCTGGGGCGATCCGCTCGACCGGCCCGCCGCGGCCGTCCAGGCCGACCTCGACTTCGGGGCCGTCACCGCCGGCGCGGCGGTCCGCCTCTACGGGGTGGTCCTGGGCGATGACGGCGGGATCGACGGCCCGGCCACCGCCGCCCGGCGCGCGAGCCTGCGCGCGGCGCGCCTGTCCCTGCCCGCCGGGCTCCCCCTTCCGGAGCAGCCGCAGGGCGCACGCACCCGGATCCACCCGATGGGCGACGGCCTCGCCGTCGTCGAGGCCGACGGAAGCCGCTGGATCGCCTGCGCCTGCGGCTGCGTCCTCTCCCGCGCCGACGAGCCGTGGCGCGCGCACGCCGCGCAGGCGACCAGCCGCGACGTGCACGCGTTCGGCCACGCCACCCGCCTGGACGAGGGCCTGGAGCTGCGCGCCTACTCCTGCCCCTCGTGCGGCCGCCTCCAGGCCACCGACGTGGTCCGGATCGGCGCCGCCCATCCCGACGACATCCGCCCGCTCACCGGAACGGAGGAGTGATGGGCCACCTCGCGCTCGCCGCGGCGACCTCCCACGTCGGCGCGATCGTCAAGAACGCCGACGCCGACCCCGCGGTCTCCGGAGTGCTGCACGACGCCTGGCGGCGGCTCGACGCCGAGATCGCCGCCGCCCGCCTCGACGCCGTCGTCGTCGTGGCCACCGACCACTACGAGACGTTCGGGCTGGAGAACTACCCGGCCTTCTGCCTCGGCATGGCCGAGGAGCACGAGGGCTGGGCGGAGTTCGGCAACCCGGGCGGGACCGTGGCCGGGCGGCCCGAGGTCGCCGGGGCGCTCCTGGAGGGCCTCACCTCCCGCGGCTTCGACCTCGCCCGCTCGCACACGATGGCGCTGGACCACAGCTTCACGGTCCCGCTCGCCAAGCTCCCGGCGGCGGCCGCCGCCGGGGTGGTGCCCCTGTTCGTCAACTGCAACACCGCCCCGCTGCCGACCCTGCGCCGCTGCCTCGACCTCGGCGCCGCGCTGCGCGCGACCGTGCGGGAGCTGCCCGGCGACGTCCGGGTCGGCGTGCTCGGCACCGGGGGCCTGTCGCACTGGGTCGGGCTGCCGCGCTTCGGCGACATCAACCCCGAGTTCGACGGCCGCCTGCTCGGCCTGCTGGAGCGGGGGGCCGCCGACGAGGTCCTCACCTGGGACGACGCGTCGATCCTGGACGAGGCGGGCAACGGCGCGCTGGAGATCCGTACCTGGCTCGTCGCCGCGGGCGCGGCGGGCGGCCCGGCCCGGGTGCACGCCTACCGGCCGATGCCGGCCTGGACCGTCGGGATCGGCATCGCCTCCTTCGAGGTGGCGTCGTGAGCGTCGTCGGCCTGAACCGGCTCGCCCGGGAACTGGAGCACACCCCCGGCCTGCTCGGGCGCTACCTGGAATCCCCCGGCACCGTGCTCGACGAGTACCGGCTGACGGAATCCGAGCGGCGCGCGGTGGCCGGCAAGGACGCGGCCTGGCTGCTCGACGCCGGGATGAACCCCGTCGCGCTGCGCAACCTGATGGTCGTCCTCGGGATCGCCCACCAGGACATGTACCCGGCCGCGAAGAACGGGGGCTGACATGGCCGTGTCCGACGCGAAGGGAACACCGGCCCCCGTGCTGGAACTGCGGGGCGTGCGCAAGGCCTTCGGCGGGGCGCAGGCGCTCGCGGGCGTCGACTTCACGCTGCTGCCCGGCGAGGTGCACGCCGTCGTCGGCATGAACGGCGCGGGCAAGTCGACCCTGGTCGAGCTGATCTGCGGGTCGTTCACCCAGGACGACGGCGAGATCCGCGTCGACGGGCGTCGCCAGGGGCCGCTCAACCCGCGCCGCGCCCGCGCGGCGGGCGTGAGCATCGTCCATCAGAAGCGCACGCTCGTCGCCGGGCTCAGCGTGGCGGAGAACCTGCTGCTCGGCAGGCTCCCCACCCGTGCGGGAAGGGTGCTGTGGCGGAAGGTCCGCGAAGAGGCCTCCGCCGCGCTGGCCGACCTCGGCCTTGACGTCGCGCCGACCGCGCTCGCGGGGGACCTCGGGCCCGGCGAGCGGACGCTCGTCGAGATCGCCCGCGAGGTCCACCACGGCGGCCGGGTCCTCGTCCTGGACGAGCCGACGGCCTCGCTCGGCGGCGCCGACGCCGCGCGGATCCACGGTCTCGTGCGGACCCTGCGCGCCAGGGGCACCGCCATCATCTACATCTCGCACCACCTCGACGAGGTGCTCACCCTCGCCGACCGCGTCACCGTCATGCGCGACGGACGTGTCGCGGCCGTCGAGGACCGGACCGCGCTCGACCTGCCCGCGCTCGTGCGGGCCATGGTCGGCGACCGGCCGATGCAGGGCAGACCTGACAAGGACCGCACGCCGGGCGCCCCGGTGCTGACGCTGTCCGGGCTCAGCGGTGGACGGCTCGCGCCCTTCGACCTCGAAGTGCGGGCCGGTGAGGTCGTCGCCGTCCTCGGCCCGGCCGGCGACGGCCAGTCCGAGCTGTTCGGACTGCTCAGCGGGCTGCGCCGGGCCGACGGCGGCACCATCGCCGTGCACGGGACGGCCGTCCGGTCCGGCAGCGTCGCCGCGGCCCTGCGCACGGGGCTGCGCTGCGTGACCGGTGACCGGCTCTCCTACGGGCTCGTGGCCGGGCTCGGCGTCGACGAGAACCTCGACCTCGTCCGCCGCGGCAGGCTCCGGCCCTGGCTGGTGCGCTGGCGCGACCTGCACGCCCGCGGGCGGGCGTCCCGCGCCGGCTACGGCGTCACCGCGATCCAGCAGGACCCGCCGGTGGCGGCCCTGTCCGGAGGCAACCAGCAGAAGGTGCTGCTGTCGGCGTGGCTCGACGGCGACCCGGCCGCCTGCCTCCTGGAGGAGCCGACCAACGGCGTCGACGTGGCCGCCAAGGCCGACATCCACCGCATCGTCGACGGCCTCGCCGAACGCGGCACCGCCGTCCTGCTCGGCTCCTCCGACATCGACGAGGTGATCCGGCTCGCGGACCGCGTCGTCGTCGTCCGAGGCGGCCGGACCATCGCCGACCTGCCCATGGACCAGGTGAGCCGGGACGACCTCGTCACGCTCACCGCAGGAGGAGAACGACCATGACCGCACTCACCGCCTCAAAGGGCCTGCCCCGCCTCGGGCTGCCACCGGGCGTGTCCCGGCACACCGGCCTGCTCGCCGTGCTGCTGCTCGTCGGGGCCTTCACCGCGCTGCGCAGCGAGGCGTTCCTCACCGGGCCGAACCTGCTCAACGTCTCCCAGCAGATCGCCGTCGTCGCCGTCCTCGCGGCGGGGCTCACCCTGCTCATGGCCGCGGGAGGCATCGACTTCTCTCTCGGTGCGATCGCGGCCGTCGCCCACGGCGTCACCGCCCAGCTCGTCGTCGCGGGTGTGAACGAGTGGACCGCGGCCGGGCTGGCGCTCGCGCTGGGCGCGGCGATCGGCCTGGTCAACGGGCTCGTGGTGACCTACCTGCGGGTCGCCCCGTTCGTCGCCACGCTCGCCACCTCGACGGTCCTCGGCGGCGCGGCCCTGCTCATCATCGACGGCAAGAGCATCTCCATCGGCGACGCGCTGATGCCGCTCGGCTTCGGCGAGGTCCTCGGCGCCGTTCCCGCCCTCGTGGTCGTCGCGATCGCCGTCTGCGTCGCCGCGGGCCTGATCCTCCGGTGGACGGCGTTCGGCCGCAACGCCTTCGCCATCGGCGGCAACGAGCAGGCGGCCCGCCTCGCGGGGATCCCCGTGGCGCGCACCAAGCTGCTGCTCTACACCCTGGGCGGGCTGCTCGCCGGGCTCGGCGGGGTCATGCTCGTCGCCCGGCTCGGCGCCGCCAGCCCCGGCACCGGCGGCCTGCACCTGGAGCTCACCGTGGTCGCCGCGGTCGTCATCGGCGGCACCGCGCTGCACGGCGGCAGCGGAACCATCGTCGGCACCGCCCTGGGCGTGGTGCTCCTCGGCGTCGTCGCCAACGCCATCAACCTGCTCCAGATCAACTCCCACTTCCAGGACGTGGCGCTCGGCACGGTGCTGCTCGTCGCGGCCGTCATCAACCACCTGCGCGGCACACCCCGCTGACGCAGGCCGCCCCACCACCCACCCCCATGAATCAGTTCGGAAGGAAAGCCATGTCCGCCACCCCAGGCAGAGGCCGCATCCCCGCCTTCAGAACCGCCACCGCGCTCGCTCTCGCGGGCCTCGCGCTGGCCGGCTGCTCCGTCGACGAAGGGAAGACGGCCTCCGCGCCGATCGCCGCCGGCAAGGACCTGACCCTCGGGTTCGTCAACGGCAACTCCATCGAGTTCCACACCTGCCTCCAGCGCGCCATGCAGGCCCGCGCCGACGCCTCCGGCGTGAAGCTGCTGACGTCGAACTCCGCGATGGACCCGGCCAAGGAGCTGTCCAACATCGACGACATGATCGTCAAGAAGGTCGACGCCATCGTCGTCCAGACGGTCAACATCGACTCGCTCGAAGGCGGCATCGGCCGCGCCAACCGGGCCGGCATCCCCATCTTCCTGACCTCGGTCGCGTCCGTCGACCAGACCAAGATCCTCGGCGCGGTCGTCACCGACGTCAAGAAGGTCGGCCGTGAACTCGGCGAGTGGCTCGCGAAGGACAGCGGCGGAGAGCCCGTCGAGGTCGGCGTCATCGGCGGGGCGCCCGGCGCGGCCGCCGACCTGATGAACGACGCGTTCAAGGGCGCCGTCGGCGACTCGGCGAAGGTCGTCTTCGACCAGCCCGCCATGTGGCAGCGCGCCAAGGCCCAGGACGTCGCCGACAACCTCCTGCAGGCACGGCCGAAGGTCACCTACGTGTTCGTGCACAACGAGGACATGGCGTTCGGCGCGCTCGCCGCCTTCAAGGCCGCGGGACGCGACGACATCAAGATCCTCACCAACGGGGGCAGCGAGGCGGGCGTCAAGGCCGTTCAGGACGGGGAGTTCGCGGTCACCGTCAGCAACACCCCCAAGAGCGTCGGCGAGATGGCCGTGGACAACGTCGTCGGCCTCCTGCGCGGCACGCAGGGCGTCGAGAAGATCGCCACCGTGCCGGACGCGCTCGTGACCAGTGAGAATGCGAGCGAAGCTCCCTCCTACTGCGCGTGAGGCCACCGTGAACGACTCTCCTCGCTCCCTTCCCGACGACGAAGGCGGCCGCCGCCGCGGAGTACGCTCCGTCGACCGCGCCCTGGACGTGCTCGGCGCGTTCAGCGCCGCGCACCCGCGCCTCCAGCTCACCGAGCTGGCCGAGGCCGCGGGCGTGCCGAAGACCAGCACCCACCGCATCGCGGTGACCCTGGTCGAGCGCGGCTTCCTCCGGCAGGAGGCCGACGGCGCCTACGTCCTCGGCAACCGCCTGCTGGAGCTCGGCAGCCTCGTCTCGGCGACGACCGCCCTGTCCCACCTGACGCAGGGCGTCGCCGAGGAGCTCATCCGCTCCACCGGTGAGACCGTCCTGGTCGCCGAGATCGATTGGCGGGACAGGTCGCTGCTCATCACGGGCAAGCGGGAGGCGCCGCACTCCCCGGAGTCGCTGTCGCCGCTCGGCAGGCGCTCGATGCTGGCCAACGGCTGCATCAGCCGCGCCATCCTCAGCGGCCTGCCGCGGGAGGAGAGCGAGGAGATCGTCACCCGGCTGCCGCTGGCGCAGCGCACCCCGGCCAGCATCACCGACCCCGAAGCCCTCCACCGCGAGCTGGAGACCTGCCGCCGCTACGGCTACGCCATCGAGATCGGCGAGTTCATCCCCGGCATCGCCGGGGTCGCCGTCCCGGTGATGGTCGGCGGCAGGCCCGCCGGCGCGATCGCGGTCTGCGGCCAGATCGCGCGCATGCCGCGCCGGCGGCTCGAAGCCCTCGGCACCCACATCAAGCACCTGCTCGGCCGGACCGCGGCCGCGCACCCGCCCTCCCCGCCGCGTGCGGGCTGACCCTCGGAGACCACCATGCAGAGAGCACCCGAAGCGGGCTGGGTGACCTTCCCCAGCGGACCCGACGAGATCCGCGGCTACCTCGCCGTGCCCGTCCGCCGCCCCGGCGAGGCCCCGCCGCCCGTCGTCGTCATGGCGCACGAGAACCTCGGCGTCACCGAGCACCGGCGTCGGGTCACCGAGCTCGTCGCCGACGAGGGCTTCGCGTGCCTGACCGTCGACCTGTACAGCAGGATCGGCGGCCGCCCCCCACAGGATTACGCGACCCCCGACGAGCGCCGCGCCAAGGCGTTCCTCGCCGCCCGCGACGAACAGGCCCTGCCCGACCTCGAGGCGGGCCTGGATCATCTGGCCGGACGCGACGACGTCGACGCCTCCCGGGCCGCCGTCGTCGGGTTCTGCCTCGGCGGCGGGCTCGCCCTCGCCTGGGCGACGCGGACCGACCGGCTGGCCTGCGCCGTGCCGCTCTACGGACTGCCCGAGCTGCCGCCGTCCTACAGCCCCACCGGGCAGGTCCGCTCCCGCATCACCGTCGCCGACGCCGTCCGCTGCCCCGTCCAGGCGCACTTCGGCGGCGCGGACGAGGTCATCCCGCTCGACCAGGTCGGCCGTCTCACCGACGCGCTGAAGCTGTCCGGGCAGGAGACCGAGGTCCACGTCTATGACGGCGCAGGGCACGCCTACCACGACGACACGCACCCCAACCACGACGCGGCCGCCGCCCGCCTCACCTGGGAGCGCACCCTCGCCTTTCTGAGGGAGCACCTGTGAGCCTGTGGACCGACCTGCTCGGCGCCGAGATCCGGCACCTCGACGCGGCCGGAGTGCCGACCCGTGTCGCCGCCCTCGGCTCGGGCGACCCGGTCGTCCTCCTGCACGGGCGGGGCGGCCACCTGGAGACGTTCGCGCGGACCCTTCCCGCACTCGCCGCCGCCGGGCACCGCGCGATCGCCTTCGACCTGCTCGGCCACGGGCTCACCGGCAGGTCTCCGGCCGGCTCCTACACGGTGGCGGACCTGACCGCCCACGCGCTGGCGGTGCTCGACGCGCTCGGGCTGGACTCGGTCGACC
The DNA here is from genome assembly GCF_003751225.1 of Actinocorallia herbida. NCBI lineage: Bacteria > Bacillati > Actinomycetota > Actinomycetes > Streptosporangiales > Thermomonosporaceae > Actinocorallia > Actinocorallia herbida. The sequence continues at coordinate 2,655,852 of NZ_RJKE01000001.1, read as the reverse complement.
TGGTCGGGCAGTCGCTGGGCGGGTGGGCCGCCGCGCTGGCCGCGCCGCGCGCGCCGGACCGGGTGCGGCGGCTGGTCCTCATCGAACCGGCCGGGCTCCAGGCGGAGACCGACCGGCTCGCCGACCCGACGGTGCGCGCGGCCTACGAGCGGGGCGGCCGGGCCTACGCCGAGCCGACGCCCGAGGCCGTGCGGACCCGGCTCGCCGGGCTGCTCGCCGACCCCTCGACGGTCGACGCCGAACTCGTCGACGTGCGCACCGCGCTGTACCGGCCGGAGGACGCCCGGCGCGTGCACCGGCTGGTCCGGGCGGCCGACAACGGCCCTTCGCTCCTCACCCCGGAGCGGCTCGCCTCCGTCGCCGCGCCCGTCCTCTTCGTGCGCGGCGAGCACGGGCACACCCCCGCGGCCGTCGTCGAGGCGGCGGTCTCCGCCGTCCCCCACGGGCGGCTGCTGACCGTGCCCGGAGCCAAGCAGTGGCCGCAGTACGAGCGGCCCGATCTCGTCAACGCCTCCCTCATCGACTTCCTCGCAGACTCCCCCACCAAGAAGGACGACCACTCATGACCCTGTGGACCGACTCCCTCGGCGCCGAGACCCGCTACCGCGACGCCGCCGGTTGGCGCACCCGCTCCATCGAGGCGGGCGAAGGCGACGCCGTCATCCTCATGGGCGGGCTCACCGGCCACGCCGAAGGCTTCCTGCGCAACGTCGTGCCGCTCGCCGAACGCGGCCTGCGCGTCCACGCCATCGACGCCCTAGGCCACGGCCTCACGGCCCGGCCGACCGACGTCACCTACCACGCGCCCGTCTTCACCGAGCACCTCATCGGTTTCCTCGACGCGATCGGCGCGGAGAAGGCCCACCTCGTCGGTCAGTCCCTCGGCGGCTGGACCGCCCTCCACACCGCGCTGAAGCACCCCGACCGGGTCGGCAAGGTCGTGTCCGTCACCGGGGCGGGCCTGCTGCTGTCGGACGCGGGCCGGGCCGCGGAGAGCGAGCGCGTGCACGCCCAGGTCAAGTCCGTCACCGCGAAGGCGGCCGCGGCGCCGACCCGCGAGAGCGTCCGCGAGCGGCTCGAATGGCTGATGGTCGACCCCGCGACCGTCACCGACGAGCTCGTGGAGTGCCGCTACCGGTACTACACCCTGCCCGGCGCCGAGGAGGCGCTGGCCAAGCTCGTCGCCGAGCAGCCCAGCGAGGCCAACCGCGCCCACATGCTGACCGAGGAGCACCTCGCCTCGATCCGGCACGAGACGCTCGTGCTGTGGAGCGACCGCAACCCGACGACCCCCGCCGAAGTGGGCCGCCGCGCCGCGCAGATCCTGCCGAACGCCTCGTTCGACATGATCACCGGCGCCGGCCACTGGCCGATGTTCGAGCAGCCGGAGCAGTTCAACCGCGTCGTCGGCGACTTCCTCGTCGAGGGCGCCCGGTGACCCCCGCCGAGGAGGTCGCCCTCGGCTGCCGCGTCCTCGCCGCCCACGGCAACGCCGACCTCATCTGGGGCCACCTGTCCCTGCGCGACCCCGACGGCGAAGGCGTCTGGCTGAAGTCGGCGGGGTACGGCATGGAGGAGATCACCCCCGAGCGCGTCACCCTTGTCGACCGGGACGGCGCCCTGCTCGCGGGCGGCGACCGGGTCCACCTGGAGTACCCGATCCACACCGAGATCCTGGCCGCCCGCCCCGACGTCGGCGCGGTCGTGCACAGCCATGCCGAAGCCGCCGTCGCCTTCGCCGCCACCGGCGCCGAACTCCGCCCGGTCGGCCACGAGGGCACCCTGTTCTGGCCGCCGGACATCGCCCGCTTCACCCGTACCGGCGACCTCATCCGCGATCGCCCGCTCGGCGCGGAGCTGGCCTCCGCCCTCGGCGACCGCGACGCGATCCTGCTCCACCGGCACGGACTCGTCACCGTCGGCCCCGACGTCCCCACGGCCGTCCTGACCGCGATCTTCCTGGAGAAGGCCTGCCGCATGCAGCTCCAGGTCACCGCCGCCACGCCCGAGCCGGAGTTCTCCGACGCGGAAGAGTCCCTGGCGAAACGAGACCGCTGCTACGCCCCGTCCCAGATGGAGGCCGCCTGGGCCTACCTGGTGCGAACCCTCCCCTCCTGAGCCGACGGCCCACCGGCGTCGCGGCCCGGACGGGCGGGGCCGCGAGCCGGTGCGGCGCGGGGAACGGGACCCGATCAGCCCTTGAGCGGGGAGCCGGAGAGGAGGGAACCGACGAACGGGATCCGGTCGGTCATGGACTTGAGCTCGTCGGGCAGCGGAAGGACGTCGGCGTGTGCCGCCGGCCCTCCGGCCAAGACCGTCACCGAGCACACCAACATCGTGACGACGCCGCGTACAGCCACCCCGAACCCCCTTCAGAGACAACACGAAAGCCCAAGGCAACACCCGCCGCGCGGCCCCGGCGCGTTCCGACCCGCCGACCGACCCGAACTCGTGGCGCGACGCCTCATCCGGCCGGGGGCGGTGCCGCGGTCTCTCTTGACCATCGGGTTCGGCCTTCTCACCCTGGGACTTCCACGGACCTGCCTTCGCGGTGCCGCTCTCCCGCCCCGTTGACGGCCCGCGGTGGCACGGGCGCCTTCGCCGCCACCTACACCTACACCTGCACCGGCCCCGGCCTCTGACCCGGCGCGGTCTCCTCCGGGCCGGGCCCGTAGAGCGGAAAGCCCGTCGCATCGAGGCCCGGGAAGCCGTGGGTGCCACGGCGCGGGCGTTCACGCGCGTCCGCTCGATTTGAAGAGTTCTTCAAGATGACGCGGACTCGCGCATACCGGCGCGCGGCGGACGGCCCGGCAGACTGGGCCGATCGGCCGACCGTGGAGCGCGGTCCCATCGCGCGCCGGTACGGGAACACCACGGGCTGGAGGGGCAGTTGGGGTCGTGGTCGGTCCGTACCCGGTTGACGGTGATCGGCTGCCTGGTCATGGCGCTGCTGTGCGTGGTCATCAGCGCGCTCGGCACCGCACTGGGGTACGGGCATGAGACCCGCGAACGCGTCGATCAGGCGGAGGCGACCGCGCTGAAGACCGTCCGGCTGATCAGGAGCGGCGAGCTGCCCCGGGAGATCGTCACCTCCTCGCGCTCGTCCATCGTCCAGGTCGTCGACGCCCAGGGGCGGGTACAGGCGGGCACCGCACCCCAGGGGCTGGGCCCGCGCCTGTCGACGCAGAGACCTCCTGCGGACGAGACCGCCGGCACCGAGGTCGAGTGCGACCTGCCGGGTCTGCACGGGTGCAAGATCGTCGTGGTGATCCGGGTCTACCGGCCCGGCGGCGACTGGTACGTGTACTCGCTCGAGGACGCAGTCCCCTGGTACGTCGGCGACCTGTTCCTGGCGCAGATGATCCTCGCGTCGCTCGCGATCGTCGCCCTGGCGGGGGCGGGGGCCTACCAGGTGATCGGACGGGCGCTGCGGCCCGTCGAGGAGATCCGCGCGCAGACCGGGCAGATCAGCGCCGCGGTCCTGGCGGGCCGCAGCACGGGCCACCGCATCACCCTGCCCCCTCAGCACGACGAGCTGCGGGCCTTGGCGGTCACCTCCAACGAGATGATCGCCCATTTGGAGACCTCGCTGCTGCGCGAGCGCGAGTTCACCTCCAGCACGTCCCACGACCTGCGCACCCCGCTGGCCGCGATGCGCGTCGAACTCGACGAAGCCCTCCTGCACCCCGACGACACCGACTGGCCGCCCCTCGCACGCCGGCTCCTGACCAGCGTCGACCGGCTCCAGCAACTCGTCGAGGACCTGCTGGTCCTCGCCCGCCTCGACGCCGGAGCCGCGCAGGATCAGCAGGTGCTCGACCTGGCCGACCTGGTGCAGGGCGAGATCACGCGCCTCCGCGGCACCGACGCCCTCCCCGACGAGCTCGACCTGGAGGTCCGCACCGGGCCGGCTCCGGTGCACGGGTCGAGGATCCAGCTGACCCGCCTGTTCGACAACCTTCTCGACAACGCGCTGCGCCACGCCGACCACCGCGTCGGCATCGACGTCCGCACCGAGGCCGACCAGGTCGTCCTCCAGGTCGCGAACGACGGTGACGCCATCCCCGAGGACAAACGCGAAGCCGTCTTCGAACGGTTCACCCGCCTGGACGCCTCCCGCACCAAGGACACCGGCGGCAGCGGCCTCGGCCTGACCATCGTCCGCGACATCGCCCACGCCCACCACGGCACCGCGCACATCACCCCCTCCCCCGAAGGCACCCGGGTGACGATCCGCCTCCCCCGCGCCTGACCGAGCTCGGTCCGCGCAGCGGTGGTGCGCGCCGCGGAGACCGCGCGCGGTCAGGCGGGCGGCGTCACCGTGCGGAGGCGGCCGTCGCGGACCTCGGCGGTCCGGTCGGCGGCGGCGAGATGGGCGTGGTCGTGGGTGACCAGCACGGTCGCGGTGCCCTGGCGGCGGGTGAGGCGGGCGAGGAGATCGACGACGGCGGCGCCCCTGTCGCGGTCGAGGGCGCTGGTCGGTTCGTCCACGAGAAGCACGCCGGGGTCGTTCATCAGGGCACGGGCGATGTTGACGCGCTGGCGCTGACCGCCGGAAAGCAGGTGGGGGCGTCTCCCGGCCTCGCCGGCGAGGCCCACGGCGTCCAGCAGGTCCATGGCCCTCTCGCGGGCCGCGGCCGGCGGCCGGCCGTCGATCCGGGCCATGACCTGGAGCTGCTCGGCGGCGGTGAGGGACGGCAGGAGGTTGGCCTGCTGGAAGACGATCCCGATCCTGCGGCGGCGCAGTTCCGCGCGCTCGCCGCCGGTCAGCCCCCCGGTGTCCGTGCCGTCGATCACGACGGCTCCCGAATCCGGGGCGACCAGGGTGGCGGCGACCGCCAGGAGACTCGACTTCCCCGAACCCGACGGGCCGACGACGGCCGTCATCTCGCCCGGGGGGACGTGCAGGGTGACCCGGTCGAGTGCGGTCAGCCGGGCCTCTCCGTCGGGGTAGGTCAGGGTGACCTCGGTCAGGCGCAGGCTCATCGGGCGTTCCCCAGGGCGATCAACGGGTCGACGGAAGTGATGCGGCGAACGGACAGCGCGGCGCCGAGCAGGCCGAGTCCGACCGTCACGGCGGCGGGGGCGAGGACGGTCGCGGGGCTCAGCACGAAGGGGACGGCGCCCGCGACGAGCGTTCCGGCGGCCAGGGCCAGCCCCGTGCCGGCGAGGACGCCTCCGGCGAGCAGGACGGACGCCTGCCCGAGCGCGTCGGCGAGGAGCCGGCCGGTGGACGCGCCGAGCGCCTTGAGGATCGCGATGTCGCCGCCGCGCTGGATCGTCCACACGCTGAAGAAGGCGCCGACGACGAGGGCGGAGATCACGAACAGGAAGATCCGCATCAGGCCGAGGGAGCCGTTCTCCGAGCTGTAGGACCCGATCGCCCGCAACGAGTCGTCCTTGGCGACGGTCGAGGTTCCCGCGGCCAGGTCGGCCGCGTCCACGTCGGTGCCGGAGGACGTGCGGAGGGCGATCACCGTCGCGAACGGGCGTTCGCCGCCGCTCGTCGGGGGTGCGGCCCGCCGCCAGGCGGTGAGGCCCACCCAGACGACGGGGACATGGCTGAAGTGGGCGTCTCCCCTCACCGCGGCCACCACGAGGTCCGTGCCGGCGAGGGAGAACATGTCCCCCGGCCCTGCCCCGAGGTCTCGGGCGGCGGTGGCGGACAGCACCGCGGTGCCCTCGCCGACCGCGCCCGGGGCGAGGGGCGATCCGGGCCGGACGCCGAAGGCGGACACCGCGGTGGTGGAGCCACCGGAGGCGGCCCGGGTGGTGGTGATTCCCAGCGGCTCGGCGCGGGTGACGCCGGGGGTCCCGCTCCACCGCCACCACTGCCCGGCCGTGACGGCGGAGTCCGCATAGGCGGGAGCCCGGTCACCGGCGGGGGCGGCGAAGGCGATCCGGTCGGCGGGAAGGCCGGTGATCGCGGAGACGTTCTGCCGCTCCAGTCCGGCCGCCAGCCCGGACAGCAGCCCTACGAGCAGGGTGATCAACGTGATGACCGTCGCCATCAGGGCGAAACGCCCTTTGGCGAACCGGAGATCTCTCCAGGCGACGAACACGGCCTCGGTGCCTTTCGGACGATGGGAAGGTGCCCTCCCAGGGTCGCCGGACGGGCCTCACAGCCGCCTCCGGCGGGCGAAGGCATTTTCGGGGTCGAAGGGAGGCGCGCGATTTGCATCTTTCGATGGACGCGGTACCGGAAGGGCCTGCTTAGGCTGAGGGGACCGTGAACACCCTCGCTCCCGCCCCGCCCCAGGCCGTCCGCGCCCTCGCCTGGTGCCTGCACCTGCTGGTCGGCGCGCTGCTCGCGCTGGCCGCCGGCCGGGCCGTCATGGCGTCCCTCCCGCGGGCCGGGCTGGTCGCCGCAGCGGCGGCCGTGTGCGGCGCGGTGTACGCGGTACAGCTCCTGCCGCGGGTCCGCGCCTCCCGGCGCGCCGCCGCCTGGTGGCTGTCCGCCGTGGGCGCCGCGTGGCTGGCCCTGCTGGCGCTGTCCGCCGAGGCCGTGTGGCTCGCCTTCCCGCTCTACTTCCTGCACCTCCATCTGCTGACGCGCCGGGCGGGTCTCGCCGCCGTGGCGGCGACCGCCATCGCCGCGATCACCGGCTTCTCCGTCCACCAGGGATCCTTCGGCCTGGCGATGGCGGTCGGACCCGCGCTCGGCGCCGCCGTGGCGGTGGCCGTCATGTGGGGCTACGAGGCCCTGTACCGGGAGAGCGAACGGCGCAGGCTCCTGATCGAGGAGCTCACCGCGACCCGCGCCGACCTGGCCCGGGCCGAGCACACCGCGGGCGTCCTCGCCGAGCGCGAACGCCTCGCGCGCGAGATCCACGACACCCTCGCCCAGGGCCTGACGAGCATCCAGCTCCTGCTGCGCGCCGCCGAACGGGCCCTGCCCGCCCGGCCCGACGCCGCCGCCCGCCATGTGGACCGGGCCCGCGAGACCGCGGCGGACAACCTCGCCGAGGCCCGCCGCTTCGTCGCGGCCCTCTCCCCGCCCGCGCTGGAGGGCACGACCCTGGCCGACGCGCTGGAGCGCCTGTGCGCCGGCACCGGCCCGCTCGACCGGGTGGCCGTGCGCTTCGCCGTCGTCGGGGAGCCCGTCCCGCTGCCGCGCGCCCAGGAGGTCGCCCTGCTGCGAGTGGCGCAGTCCGCCCTCGCGAACATCGTCCAGCACGCCCGGGCGGGCGGCGCCGAGATCACCCTGCGCTACGCCCTCGCGGAGGTGCGCCTCGACATCTCCGACGACGGCGTGGGCTTCGACACCGCGCCGCGTTCGGCTCCCGGCCTCGCGGGCGGCGGGTTCGGCCTGGCCGCGATGCGCGCCCGCCTCCAGGCCCTCGGGGGCACGCTGACCGTCGCCTCCGCCCCCGGCGGCGGCACCGGCGTGGCCGCCCGGCTCCCCCTGGCACAGGCCGCCGAGGTCCGGCCATGACGGGCGGCCCGATCCGTCTCCTCCTCGCCGACGACCACCCCGTGGTGCGCGCCGGGCTCCGCGCCGTGCTGGAGACCGAGCCAGACCTGATCGTCGCGGCCGAGGCCGCCACCGCCGAGGAGGCCGTCGCCCTGACGGTCGGCGGCGGCATCGACGTCGTCCTCATGGACCTCAGGTTCGGCGGCGGCATGGGCGGCGCGGCGGCCACCGCGGCGATCACCGCGCGCCAGGACGCCCCCCGGGTCGTGATCGTCACCACCTACGACTCCGACGCCGACATCCTGCCCGCCATCGAGGCCGGCGCCACCGGCTACCTCCTCAAGGACGCGCCGCCGGACGAGCTCGCCGCAGCCGTCCGCTCGGCCGTGACGGGCCGCACCGCCCTCGCCCCCGCGATCGCGGACCGGCTCGTGACCCGGCTGCGCTCCCCGGGCGCCGCCCTCACCCGGCGCGAGACCGAGGTCCTCTCCCTCGTCGCCGACGGCCTGTCCAACCAGGACGTCGGCCGCCGCCTCCACCTCACCGAGGCGACCGTCAAGTCCCACCTCGCCCGCGTCTACACCAAGCTCGGCGTCGCCTCGCGCACCGCGGCCGTCGCCGCCGCGACCGGACTCGGCCTCATCCGCCGCTGACCGCTCGGCGCGTATGCCCAGCACGGCATGACGGCACGAGCACGCCGGTCCGCGGCGGTACGACGGCCTCCCGGATGGCCGCTCGCCGCTCCCCCGCACCACCCCTGTGGCGACCGTCACGATCGCAATGCGACCGAATTGGTCGCATGGTGGCTAATCTGGTCGCAGGCTTCGCCGGACGCGACGGCGGAGCCCGTCGAAGTCGGCCGCAAGGCGCTCGGCCACCAGGCCATCTGCCACTGGAGAACTCGGGGAACCCGCATGGCATCGCTGTTGTACCGGCTGGGGCTCACCTCGGTCCGGCACCGGGTCATCGTCACGCTCGTCTGGCTCGCCGTGTTCGTCGGCGCCGGCGTGGGCGCGGCGGCCTTGTCCGGATCGACCGTCTCCACCTTCGAGATCCCCCGGCAGGAGTCGACCACCGCGCTGGACCTCATGCACGAGCGCTTCGGCGCCGCCTCGACCGGCGGCACCGCCCAGGTCGTGGTCCAGGCCCCGGCGGGAGCACAGGTCACCGACCAGGCGACGGCGGCCCGGGTCACCGCGCTCGTCGGCGAACTGAAGGGCCTGCCCGGCGTGGCATCGGTCAGCGATCCCCTGGATCCGCAAGCGCCCGTCGTGTCGGTGGACCGGAGAGCCGCCTACAGCACCGTCACGTACGCCGCGCCCGCGCAGGAGGTCACCGAGCTCCAGCGCGAAGCCCTGCTGGACGCCGTCGACCGGGCGCGCGACGGCGGGCTGACGGTGGAGGCGCGCGGCGACGCCCTCCAGGAACAGGTGCACCTCGGCGGCCCCGCCGAAGTGATCGGCGTCGTCGTCGCGCTGCTCGTGCTCGCCCTCACCTACGGCTCGCTCATCACGGCGGGCATGAACCTGCTCACCGCGGTCGTCGGCGTGGGCATCGGCGCGCTCGGCGTCATCACGCTCACCGGGTTCACCGACATCCAGGCCACGACGCCGGTGCTCGCCGTGATGCTCGGGCTGGCCGTCGGCATCGACTACGCGCTGTTCATCATCACGCGCTTCCGGCATGAGCTCAACGCCGGACGGCCGGTGCCGGAGGCCGCGGCGATGGCGGTCGGGACCGCCGGATCCGCCGTCGTCACCGCCGGTCTCACCGTCGTGATCGCCCTGGCCGGGCTGGCCGTCGCCGGGATCCCCTTCCTCACCCAGATGGGCCTGGCCGCCGCGGCGAGCGTCGTCGTCGCCGTCCTCATCGCGATCACCCTGGTCCCCGCCATGACCGGTTTCGTCGGACATCGCGCGCTGCCGCGCCGCTCGCGGACCGGTGCCAGGCACGCGGAAGCGCACAAAGATCACGGCTTCTACGCGGGCTGGGCGCGCCTGGTCACCCGCCACCGGTGGGGCAGCCTGCTCGCCGCCGTCGCCGCCCTGGCGGTGATCGCGGTCCCGGTCGCCTCGATGCGCACCTCGCTCGTCCAGCACCCCGCGGAAGGCGGCACCCAGGCCAAGGCCGAGCAGATCATCTCCGAGAGCTTCGGCGCGGGCTTCACCGGGCCGCTCCTCATCCTCATCGACGGGACCGACGCGCCCGGCCGCGCCGCCGCCGTCCGGCAGCAGACCGCGGCCCTCCCCCACGTCGCGCTGGCCACCGCACCGCGGACGGCCACGGACCGTTCCGCCGCGCTGATCACCGTGGTGCCCGGCTCCGGTCCGGACAGCGCCGCCACGACCGAGCTCGTGCACACGCTGCGGGCCGACCTCACCGACACCGATGGCGCCAGGATCTACGTCACCGGCACCACGGCGGTGAACATCGACGTGTCCCAGAAGCTCGACGACGCCCTGCCGCGCTACCTCGCGCTCGTCGTCGGACTCGCCCTGGTCCTGCTCGTCCTCGTGTTCCGCTCCCTGCTCGTCCCGATCGTCGGCGTCCTCGGCTTCCTGCTCACCATCGGCGCGACGCTCGGCGCCACCACGGCCGTCTTCCAATGGGGCTGGCTCGCCGACCTGGTGAACGCCCGGTCCACCGGCCCCCTGATGAGCCTCTCGCCGATCATCATCATCGGCATCCTGTTCGGCCTGGCCATGGACTACCAGGTCTTCCTGGTCTCCCGCATGCACGAGGCGCACTCCCACGGCGCCGACCCCCGCACCGCCGTCACCACCGGCTTCCGCCAGGCCGCCCCCGTCGTCATGGCCGCGGCGACGATCATGTTCGCCGTCTTCGCCGGGTTCGTCCCCCAGGGCGACGCCACCATCAAACCCATCGCCTTCGCCCTGGCCACCGGCATCCTCTTCGACGCCGTCGTCATCCGCATGATCGCGGTCCCCGCCGCCCTGGCCCTGCTCGGCTCCACCGCCTGGAAACTGCCCCGCGCCCTACGCCGCCTGCCCGTTCTCGACGTGGAAGGCGCCGCCCTGCGATCCGGGTCGCCGGATGCCGACGCCCCCGAACTCGAACCTGCCGCATCCCTCTGACGGCCTACGCCAGGAGGCCGAACGCCGATGCGGACCATCATGGTCTCATTGCGACCATGATGGTCCGCATCCAGTAGTGTGGTCCCATGCTTCGCCAGACACGCCAGCAGGTCGATGACGCGATCATCGACTGCGCCGCCACGTTGTTCGCCCGGCACGGGCTGAAGGAGACCTCGCTCCAGCGCATCGCGGACGCCGTGGGCTACTCCAAGAGCGGTCTGCTGAGGCACTACCCGTCCAAGGAGGCCCTGCAGGACGCGGTCCTCGAGCGCTGCCTCGCCGGACTCCACCAGATCGTGCGGGAGGTGGCCGGCCAGGACCCGGGACCGGAGCGCGACCGGGCCGCGCTCCGGGCGCTGGCGGAACTGGTGATGCGCCGCCCCGGGTTCGTCGCCCTGCTCCTCTCCGGACTGCTGCACCTGCCGGCCGACTGCGAACACGAGGTGCTGAAGGAGCACATCGACACCCTCATGTCGGCGTTCGACGTCCACCCCGACACCTACGACAGCGACCCGAACAGGGTCATCCGCGTCGCAGGCGCCCTCGGCGCCCTGGGCGTAGCCCGCTTCGCCCTGCAGAACCACCTGACGGCCGCCTCCCTCGACGAACTCGTCGAAGTCAGCCACCGCGCCCTCGGCCACTAGACGGAGCTCGAGCGGCGACCGAACCGCGGGCGGCTACGCCGTGGCCGTTCGGGGTGATCTCGCTCTCAGCGAGTAGAGGACGGGGAGGTAGGTGTCACCGAACGGGAACCGACGTGTGCCGTCGGGGCCTTCGGGCAGGATGCGGCTTCCGGGGAATTCGACCTCGGTGTGCTCGACGAGCCGGTCGATGATCAGTCCCGCTCCGGCGGCCGCCGTCACGATCTCGCCCACCGAATGCGGGTACTGGACCACCTCCCGTGCGGTCATCGGCAGGACCGGGTCCGCATACGTGCCCGCGACGACCTCGCGCTGGGGCTCTCCTCCCCCGTAGGGCCAGTCGGCCACGAGCGGCTCAAAGCTGGCGAGGGTCTGGTACGCGGGATGCAGGTCGACCAGCACCAGCCTTCCACCTGGCCGCAGCGCCATCGCCGCACCACGCATCCACGCGTCAAGGTCCCCGATCCAGCACAGCACACCGTACGTGGCGATCACGAGGTCGAATCCGCCCGCCAGGCGGGCCGGTAGATTCTGGGTGTCCGCCTCGACGAAATCGGCGGTCAGCCCGGCGCGCCCGGCCAGCTCGCGTGCCCGGACGAGCGCCGGCGTCGAGAAATCGACACCGGTGACCCTGGCACCCAGACGGGCCCAGTTGAGTGTGTCCATGCCGAAGTGGCACTGCAGATGCAGCACATCCTGGCCGGTCACATCACCGGCCAGCTCCAGCTCGATCCCGTAGAGCGTCTGCCGGCCCGCCAGGAACGAATCGACGTCGTACAGCATGTCGTCAGGGGTCGTGCCATGTGCCCGGGCGCGGTCATCCCAGAGGGCACGGTTCGCGGCGAGCCCGTCATCGGGAGGGTTTCCGTTCATGTCCGCAGTGTCGCAGGCCGATTCGAGTCGCTCGGAGTCGTGATCTCGTGGTGGGAAAAGGATTGGACGGGGTGGTGGTCGGGCTTGTAGCTTGCGGGTGGCCGTGACGCTGCTCCAGGAGGTGAAACCCATGAACGCTGTTCGATGTGGGTGCTCCCCCTTGCCGTCATGGTCGGGCGATTGACGTAGGTGTCGCCGGGAGCGCCGAGACCGCAAGGCACTCCCGAAAGGCAATACCTGTGCCCTCTCAGCAATTCACCGCCGTGTCGTCGTCGGACCGCCCCGCCGTGGGCGATGTTCCCGGGCCGTCGGCCGGAGGCGGTCCGCCCCTCATGTTCGATGTGGTCATCGCCGGGTGCGGGCCGACCGGTGCGATGCTGGCCGCCGAACTGCGGCTGCACGATGTGCGGGTGCTCGTGGTGGAGAAGGAGACCGAGCCCGCCTCGTTCGCCCGCATAGTCAGTCTGCACATGCGCAGCCTCGAGCTGATGGCGATGCGCGGGCTGCTGGATCGCCTTCTCGAACGCGGAAGACGGCGTCCGGTCGGCGGGATCATCGCCGGCATCGCCAAACCCGCGCCCGCGGGCCTGGACTCCGCGTACGCCTACCTGCTGGGCATCCCGCAACCCCTCATCGAGCGACTGCTCGAAACGCATGCGATCGAGCTGGGCGCGCAGGTTCGGCGCGGTCGTTCGGTCACCGGTCTCACGCAGGACGAGGAGGGCGTGACCGTCGAGTTGTCCGACGGGGAGCGGCTGCGTTCGCGCTACCTCGTCGGCTGCGACGGCGCGCGCAGCACGGTGCGCAAGCTGCTCGGCGTCGGCTTCCCCGGCGAGCCCTCGCGCAACGACACGCTCATGGGCGAGATGGCCGTGGGCGTGCCGCAGGAGGAGATCGCCGCCAAGGTGGCCGAGATCGGCAGGACCGAGCGGCGGTTCTGGCTCCGGCCCTTCGGCGAAGGGGTCTACAGCGTCGTGGTCCCCACCGCGGAGGTCAGCGATCGCGCGGAACCGCCCACCCTCGAGGATTTCCGACGGGAGCTGCGCGCCGTCGCCGGCACCGACTTCGGCGTGCACTCCCCGCGCTGGATGTCCCGCTTCGGGGACGCCACCCGGCTGGCCGAGCGGTACCGGGTGGGGCGGGTGCTGCTGGCGGGCGACGCGGCGCACATCCATCCGCCCACCGGCGGGCAGGGCCTCAACCTGGGCGTGCAGGACGCGGTCAACCTCGGCTGGAAACTCGCCGCGCAGATCCACGGCCGGGCGCCGGAAGCGCTGCTCGACACCTACCAGGCCGAACGTCGGCCGGTCGCCGCGGACGTGCTGGACAACACCCGCGCCCAGGTGGCGCTGAGCTCCGCCGAACCTGGCGCGCAGGCCGTGCGCAGGCTGCTCGCCGAACTGATGGACTTCGACGAGGTGAACCGCCATCTGATCGAGAAGATCACCGCGACCGCCATCCGCTACGACTTCGGAGAGGGCCCCGACCTGCTCGGCCGCCGCCTGGGCGATATCGCCGTCGGACAGGGCACCCTCTACGGTCTGCTGCACGGCGGCCGCGGCCTGCTGCTGGACCGGACCGGAGGCCTGACCGTCGGCGGCTGGTCGGACCGGGTCGACCACCTCGCGGATCCCAGCGCGGCGCTGGACGTGCCGTGCGTCCTGCTCCGCCCCGACGGCCACGTCGCCTGGATCGGCGACGATCAGCAGGACCTGGACGACCACCTCGCCCGCTGGTTCGGCCCGCCCTCCCGCTGATCACGCGCGGCGGGCTTCATCGAGCACCGTGCCGGAGATCTCGCGCGCGAGGTCTCCGGCACGGTCCGGGGCGTTGCGGGGGTCAGGCCTCGGGGAGGGTGAGGCCGAGGAGGCGGATGGCGTTGCCGCGGGCGATCTTGTTGATGGACGGCTGGTCGAGGTGGCCGTACTGGAGGGCGGCCTCTTCGCGGGATCGGGGCCAGGTGCCGTCCTGGTGGGGGTAGTCGGTCTCGAAGGTGACGTTGTCGAGGCCCACCTTGTCCAGGAGCTCGACGCCGACCGAGTCCTTGAAGAAGCAGCTGGTGATCTGGCGGTAGTAGTACGTCGAGGGCTTCTCCGGGCAGTTGAGCTGCCCGTTGGCCCAGCCCCGGTGGGTCTCCCAGACGTCGTCGATGCGCTCGAGGAGGTAGGGGATCCAGCCGATCTGGGCCTCGGCGTACAGGAGCTTGAGGCGGGGGAAGCGGTGCAGGACGCCGGAGAAGAGGAAGTCGGTCATGCTGGCGACGCTGTTGCCGAAGATGATGGTCGCGCCGACCGCGCCCGGGGCGTCCGGGGACGTCTGCGGGGTCTTGGTGCCCGACCCGATGTGCATCGCCAGGACCGTGCCCGTCTCCTGGCAGGCCGCGAAGAACGGATCCCAGTAGCCGGAATGCAGACTCGGCAGGCCGAGATACGCGGGCAGCTCCGAGAACGCCACCGCGCGCACTCCGCGAGCGGCGTTGCGGCGGACTTCGGCGACGGCGAGGTCGACGTCCCACAGCGGGACCAGGCAGAGCGGGATGAGACGGCCGCCGCTGTCGCCGCACCACTCCTCGACCATCCAGTCGTTGTAGGCCCGCACCGAAGCGAGAGACAGGTCCTTGTCCTTGCCCCACAGGAAGATCTGCCCGCAGAACCGCACATAGTTCGGGAAGCACATCTGCGCCTCCACACCGTTCACGTCCATGTCGGCCAGCCGCTCCGACGGGATCCAGCACCCCGGACGCATGTCGTCGTAGGTGATGCCCTCGTTCGTCACCTCGTCGGCGGGCACCCCGGCCGCCGCGATGTACTTCTTGATCTGGGTCCGGGTGTCCTCGTAGTGCCACCACGCGACGTCCGGGCCCTCGGTGCCGGGGGTCTCGACGTAGCGGCCGTCCACGAGCTTCACTTCCCCGGCGGGCGCGTACTCGATCCGCGGCCCGACCTCGCGCAGCCGCGTCGGCAGGCGGGTGCTCCACAGGTTCGCCGGTTCGACGACATGGGCGTCCACGTCGATGAGCCGCGGGATCTTCGCCAGGCGCTCGGCGAGGACGTCCGGAGCCAGTGACTGCTCGGTCACGGCGCCTCCTTTTATAATGGATTCTATATACATCTTACGGGCAGGCTCGGCCCGGGTGAAGGGGCCCCGCCGATCGGACCCGGCCCGTCAGGCCGAGGCCGGGTCCAGCGCGCCGACCGCGGCCGCGCGCGTCGTCTCGCTGACGGGCGCGGTGAGCGCCGCGACGGTCATGTCGACGAGGTTCGCGGCGACGAGCGGGAGCGGCAGGTCGCCCCGCCGGGGCTCCGGCGCGTCCTCCAGCACGGCCCGGTCCGCCAGCACGTGCAGTGCCGCCTGCGCGGCGGTGACGAGGCGGGCCACCGCCAGCGGACGCGGCATCGTCTCCGGCATCCGCTCGATGAGCACCCGCGCCGCCCGTGTCAGGGTGGCGTCGACCAGCCCCTGGATCTCCTCGACCGCGAGTTCCGGCCGGTTGATCGCCGACACCCAGATCCTGATCGCCGCCCGCGCGCTGGGCCCCTCCGCCACGTACTCCGCGACGGGCAGGACGATCACCTCGACGAGCTCCCGCGTGGAAGGCTCCCGCCCGTCCAGCGCCGCGTACAACTCGTCATGACGCGCCCGCAGCCAAGCCCCGTGCCTTCGCAGGATCGCCCTGACGAGTTCCTCGCGCCCCCCGAAGTGGTAGTGCAACGCCGCGGTGTTGCGCTGCCCCGCGGCGGTGTTGATCTCGTTGAGCGAGACCCCGCTGATGCCGCGCTCGGCCATGAGCCGCTCGGCGGCGTCGAGGATGCGTTCCCGCGTCTCGGCGCCGCGCGCACTCGTCCGTCTCTCAGACACCGCTCTCTTCCAGCCGCTTCACTCGGTTCGGCGCCCACGCCTCGGTCGGCACGTTCTCACCATAGAACTGCTTCGCCCAGTGGCGGAACTCGATGATCGGGCCGTCGCCCTTGATGAGCAGCGGCTTCTCGATGAAGATCTTGTTCTCCCAGATGGGAACGTCCTCGGCGATGGCCTCGACGAACGTGTTGATCATCTTGGCGGAGAAGGACTCCATCGACTTCGGCATGACGAACACCCAGCGGATGTGCACGTTCTCCTCGTCGATCGGGGACACCGACGAGACGAACGACATGACGCCCTTGAGGCGGAGCGCGCCGAGCCCGAGGCCGAAGGACTTCCGGACGAAGTCGAGCGCGTGGACCTGGCCGCTCTTGCTCTTGAACTCCTGGCGTTCCGTGACGGTCTTCACGAACCCGTCATAGCCGACGTCGCCTCCCGGGACGGACTCCATCCCGTGCACGTACTTGAAGTGGACGTAGTCGGCGTTGTTCTCGGCCATCTCCTGGCAGCACGTCGCGAACTTGAACTCGTGGAAGACCGGCGCCGACCATTCCGCGTCGTCGAACTCCGCCATCTCCGGCATCGGGATGTACGGGGCCTCCCTGCCGAGGTGGTGCCAGGCGAAGATCAACCCGAACCGCTCGACGACGGGGTAGGCGTGCACCTTGGCCTTCGGCGAAGGCTCCGCGTCGGAATAGGGAACGTCCACGCAGCGGCCGCTCACCCCGTCGTACCGCCACGCGTGGAACGGGCACTCCAGCAGCTGCCCCTCGACCCGGCCGCCCTTGGCGAGGTTGGCCCCGAGGTGCGGGCAGTACGCGTCGACGACCCGGGCCTCGCCCGTCACCGTCCGGAAGACCGCGAGGTCCTTCCCGAAGTAGTGCGCGGGCACGACCTGCCCGTCGGCGACCTCGTCCGACCGCGCGACGGCGAACCAGCCGTTCGGAATCGGAAACGGGAACCGGCCCATGGAGTCCTCCTGGGTTGATGAAGAGACTTCTTGAAGAAGCTTCTTTAATTCGACGATAACACCGCGCCCGCTCCCCCACCAGACCCGCACCGGCCGGGGAAAGGCGACGGCCCGGACCGACACGGGGTCGGTCCGGGCCGCGGCCTGCGTGGGAGGCGCGGGTCAGGCGCCGGAGACGAGGCGTTCGACCTGGCGGAGGCCGTAGCGGGCGAGACCGAGGTTGGCGCGGTCGCGGTCGAGCGCGACGTAGAGGAACAGCGAGCCGACGTTCCCCTCGAAGAGCCGGATGAGGTGGTACTGGCGGCCGAGGGAGATGAGGATGTCCTCGATGACGTCGTCGAGCCGGAGCGCCTGGATCGCGCGCAGCTTGGCCCGGACGACCTCGGCGTTGTGCGCCGCTGCGACGTCGAGGTCCAGTGCGGGACCGCCGCCGAGCGAGCCCAGGGACCTTCCGGTCTTGTAGTCGACCAGCGCGGCGCCGAGCGCCCCGTCGATCGCCATGGTCTCCTTCAGCACGCGGGCGATGTCCACGATGTGTCCTTTGTTAACAGAACGGACTTCGAGGCTACCCAAGACGGACTGGACAAAATCCCCACCAACGTCAATCCGTAACAAATCCACAAGACTGTGACCTGGGATTTCTCGTTCGGCACGATCCCCTCCTGAGACGTGCGCCGGAGATCCGGGTCCGGTTCAGCGCGCCCAGGCCCCGGTCGGCCACCGCGTGCGCGCCGACCGCGCGGAGCCAGGTGAGCAGCGCGCGGCTACCGCGCGGACATCGCGGCCACCCGGCGGATCCACCCCGCCGCGATGGCCTTCGCCATCTGGCCCGAGCGCACCGGAGCCGCCCGGATCTCCGCGTTCCCGGGAGACGGGGCCGTTGTCGGTGGCGGCGCATAGGGTGCCGTCGATGACATGTCCCGCCGGTTCTGCCGGTCCGGTCAAGGAGTACCGATCATGATTCCCGCGACGCCCCCGGTGACTTCCCCCAGCGGATGGGACGACGCGCTGAGCAGCGCGTTCGAGATACTGCTCGGTGGAAGGCCCGCCGCCGAGCCCGCCGCTCGATACGGGGTGTTCCACGCCTCGGATCCATTCGACGAGTTCCTGTTCCCCAGCCCGTGGGCGACCCCCGACGCCCTGACAGGACGGGAGCCGAGACCGCTGCCGGATCCGGAGGATCACCCCTTCTCCCCGTTCACCTGGCGGTTCGACCTGAGCGGGTCGTTGTTCTGGTTCGATCCCGACCTCCTGGCCGGCACGGGTCCGTGGGGCGAGGGCGGGCACAAGGGTCCCCGGCCGTTCGATGACGCGTTCGTCACCGACCTGCGGGCCGTCTCCACGTCAGGGGACGACGGTGCGGCACTGGTGTACGGGGCGGAGCTGGGACCGCTGCTGGGCCGGCACGGGATCGACCTGACGCACAAGAGCTCCAAGAAGCTGAACGGCTGGGTGACGGTGCTGCTGCGCGTGGCCACCGACGGCACCCTCACCGACGCGATGCGGGCCGCGACGTTCACCGAGCGCGGGCCCGGCCACCTGGTCTCGGTGCGCGAGATCTCCCGGCCCGGCCCCGCCGACGAACCCTGGGAGGAGAAGCTGAGCGCGGTCACGTATCCCGGTCTTCGCGACCATCTCCGCATGCTGTGCCGCACGGAGGACGACGCGCGGAGCGAGGGCGGCTTCTACTGCGGAACCGGCTACTGGCCGTCGACCGATGCGCTGGAAACGGTCGGCTGCTCCCTCGTCGCGGGCTGGGCGTTCGGCGAGTCCCAGGCCGGTACCGCCGTCGTGCGCCTCCCGGACGGGTCCCCGCTCCGGTAACGCCGGCCGCACGCACCCGGTCTCTCGGTCAGTCGGCGGGGCCCGCGACCCCGTCGGCGACCAGGCGCGCGACGTCCGCGGGCGGGTAGCCGAGGTCGGCGAGGATCTGGGCGGAGTGGGCGCCGAGGGCCGGGACGGCGTCGAGGCGCCAGTCCCAGGAGTCGCACTGCGGCGGCGGGAGGAGGACCTGGACGGGGCCCGCGGGGCTGTCCACGGTCTGCCAGCGGTCGCGGTCGGTGAGCTGGGGGTGGGCGAGGACCTCGGTGGGGGTGTTCAGGCGGGCGTGGCCCAGTCCCGCGTCCTCGGCGAGGCGGCGGCACTCGGCCAGCGGAAGGGTCGCGGCCCAGGCGGCGATGACGGCGTCGAGTTCGGGGCGCAGCGCGACGCGGTCGGCGTTGGTCGTGTACCTGGGGTCCTTAGCGAGGTCGGGACGGCCCAGCACGTGCCCGGCGAGGCGGCGCCACTCCCGGTCGTTGGTGGTGCCGAGGACGAGGGTCTGGCCGTCGGCGGTGCGGTAGGCGCCGTACGGGGAGACCATCGGGGAGCTGAGGCCGTTCGGCGCGACGTCGAAGCCGCCGTAGCGGGCCTGGTTGAGCGCGAAGCCCATCCACTCGGCGACGACGTCGAAGAGCCCGACGGAGATGGCCGCGCCCTCTCCGGTGCGTTCCCGGACGTACAAGGCGGTGAGGATGCTGGAGAGCGCGTACATGCCGGCGCCTATGTCGGCGATGGGGATGCCCGGCTTGGCGGGCGCCTCCGGGGTCCCGGTGATGGCGCAGGATCCCGCTTCGGACTGCACGAGCAGGTCGTACGCGCGGGCCTGCGCATAGGGCCCGCCCTTGCCGTAGCCGGAGATGTCGACGCAGATGAGGCGCGGGTGCTTCGCGCGCAGTTCCGCGGGGTCCAGGCCGAGCCGGGCCGCCGCCCCGGGGGCGAGGTTCTGCACGACCACGTCGGCCTGGGCGACGAGCCGGGCCAGCGCCTCCCGTCCTTCGGGGTGCTTGAGGTCGAGGGCGAGGGACTCCTTGTTGCGGTTGGCCCAGACGAAGTGCGCGGCCATGCCGTTGACGACCTCGTCGTAAGCGCGGGCGAAGTCGCCGCCCGCGCGGTTCTCCACCTTGACGACCCGGGCTCCGAGGTCGCCCAGGTGACGGGTGCACAGCGGGGCCGCGACGGCCTGCTCCACCGCCACGACCAGCACACCGGCGAGTGGCAGCATCGTTCCCCCTGTTTTCGCCCCACGACATTGTCGATTTGATTATGTATAAAATAGCATCTTGATATCGAGTCACTCAGCGCAACCCTGGGAGGGGCCATGGCGGCCACCGCGAAGGCCCGGCTGGTCGACCTCGCGCTGCACGACGGCGTAGCGGTCCTCCGGCTGAACGACCCGGACCGGCGCAACGCGCTGTCCAAGGCGCTCAGCGACGACCTGGCCAGGGCCGTCGACTCCGCCCTCGACGTCGGAGCGCGCGCCCTCGTCCTCACCGCGGCCCCGCCCGTGTTCTGCGCGGGCGGCTCCCTCGACGGGCTGATCAACCGCGAGGTCCCGCTCGCCGAGATGTACGCGGGCATGGAACGGCTCGCCGCCGCGCCCGTGCCGACGATCGCGGCGGTCGGGGGCGCCGCGATCGGGGCCGGGGTCAACCTGCCGCTCGCCTGCGACATCGTGCTCGCGACGCCCGACGCGCGCTTCGATCCGCGGTTCCTGGACGTCGGCATCCATCCGGGCGGAGGCCACCTGTGGCGGCTCGCGGCCCGGGTCGGCGCGCAGGGGGCCGCCGCGCTCGTGCTGTGCGGCGACGCGCTCACCGGTGAGGAGGCCGCCGCATGCGGCCTGGCCTGGCGCTGCGTGCCGCAGGACCGGTTGGAGCCGCTCGCGCTGAAGTTCGCCGGACGCGCCGCCGCGCGCGACCCCGAACTCGTCAGGCGCGCCAAGCGCACGCTCACCGCGAGCCTCGCGCTCGACCGTGCCGAGGACGCCTCGGCGCTCGAACTCGCCGCCCAGCAGTGGTCGGTCGACCGCCCCGGCTTCGCAGAGAACGTCCGGCGCATCCAGGACGGCCTGCGCCGCAGCCCGAACCCGACGGCAAGGGAGTCACGATGACCTCCGAGACCCGCCTTCCGCCGCCCGGCGACGCGATGGTCCGGCGCAGCAGCGGCGAGCAGGCCGCCCTGTACATCCGCCGGCTCATCTTCGACGGACGCCTCCGCCAGGGCGACCGGGTGCCCCAGGACGAGATCGCCCGCACCCTCGGTGTCAGCCGCATCCCCGTCCGCGAGGCGCTCCTGTCGCTGGAGCGCGAAGGCTGGGTGACGATCCGCCCGCACCGCGGCGCGTTCATCGGCGCCCTCGACGAGGCCGCCGTCCGCGACCACTACGCCCTCTACGGCCTCGTCTACGGCTTCGCCGCCCGCCGCGCCACCGAACGCGCCGACCCCGCCCTCATCGAGCGCCTGACCGCCGTCTGCGACCGCCTCGCCGCCGAGGACGACCCCGGCGAGGTGGCCCGCCTCAACCGCGACTTCGACCGCCTCATCCTCGGCACCGCGAGCTCCCCCCGGCTCCGCGCCGTCCTCCGCGCCATGGTCGGCATCGTCCCCGGCAACTTCTTCGCCCTGGTCCCCGGCGCCATCGCCGTGGAGCGCACCGGCAGCCGCGCCGTCCTGGAAGCCGTCCGCGCCGCCGACCCCGAAGCCGCCGCCTCCGCCTACGCCGCCATGCTCAAATCCCAAGGCGACCTCGTCGCCGCCCTCTTCTCCACCCGCGGCCTCTTCACCACCTGACCCCGCACCCCGAACACCCCGCTCTTTTGACACCCCCGGGGCGACCCCGCCCATGCGGAGCCTCCTCCCCGGTGGCCATCCGCTGCACCCCCGACCATGCGCCGCCGCCCCGGCACGCCCCCATGGCGTGTCTCCGCTCCGGCAAGGCGACCGTGGCAAGGCACGGCGCGGCCCACCCGAAGCCGACCACGGCGATCCGCCGGAAGCTCCGGCTCACGGCCCCCAATGAAAGCGGCGGAGCCCTCCCGGGCCCCGCCGCTTCGTGCTGTGTCAGACCTCGTCCGTCACGTCGACGAGCCAGGACATGTCGCCGGAGGCGAGGGTGTGCTGCCAGTCGGGTGGGGCGCCGGACATGAGGGTGGCGAGGTCCCAGTAGTCGCGCCACAGGGTGATCTTGCCGTCGGCCAGGTGCTGGACGGAGACGAACGGGAGGGTGACCCGTTCGCCGGTGGGCCAGTGCCAGTGCTCCTCGTGTTCGGTGATGACCAGGCCGTCGGAGGCGACGACCTGGGAGGTGCCGTGGTCGTAGCCGGCGAGGGGTTCCAGGCCCAGTTTGAGGCGGGCCTCGATGCCCTCCGGGCCGCGGGCGGCGGCGCCCGGGCCCGTGGGCACGTCGTAGTAGATGGACTCCGCGGTGAAGAACGTCCTCAGACGTGCCCAGTCGCGGTCGTACAGGGCCGTCCAGAAGGCCGCGACGATCTCGCGGGCCTCCTCCGCCGGGGTCGGCTTCGCGTCGGGCATCGGGTCAGCCGTCGCCGAGGAGTTCCAGGACGAGGGCGGAGCCCATGCCGCCGCCCGCGCACATCGACACGCAGCCCAGGGAGCCGCCGCGGCGGCGGAGCTCGCCGAGCATGGTGACGACCATGCGGGCGCCGGTCGCGGCGATCGGGTGGCCGAGGCCGCAGCCGGAGCCGTTGACGTTGACGAGGTCCTCGTCCAGGCCGAGGATCCGGCTCGAGGCGACGGCCATTGTGGCGAACGCCTCGTTGATCTCGAACAGGTCGATGTCGGAGATCTTCAGGCCGGCCCGGTCCAGCGCCTTCGGCACCGCGAGGGTCGGCGCGAGGCCGGTCCGCTCGGGCAGCACTCCGACCGAGCCCCACGAGACGATCCGGGCCAGCGGCACGAGGCCGTGGGCGCGGGCGTACTCGTCCGAGACGACCACGAGGGCGGCCGCCGCGTCGTTGATCCCGGCCGAGTTGCCCGCGGTGACCACTGCGCCGTCGATCTCCGGGTGCAGCAGCCGCAGCCCGGCGAGCTTCTCGGCGGTCGTGTCGGGGCGCGGGTGCTCGTCGGTGTCGAACACCCTCCCGTCCGGCAGGGTGACGGGGACGATCTCGGCGGCGAAGTCGCCGCGTGCGATCGACGCCGCCGCGCGCTGGTGCGAGCGCGCGGCCCACGCGTCGGCCTCGGCGCGGGTGACCCCGGCGATGCGCGCGGTGTTCTCCCCGACGGTCAGGGCCATGTCGAACGCGGGCGCCTCGGGCGTCGCGGGGTGGCTCGGCGACATCCACGGTTTGTAGTCGCGCGCGGAGGCCGGGACCGACTTGAGCCCCTGCGGCATGGAGCTGAGGCTCTCGGTGCCGCCCGCGACGACGACGCGGTCCATCCCGGCGCGGATCGAGCCCGCCGCGATCTGGAGCGCGCTGAGCCCGGCGGCGCAGTGCCGGTTGTCGGCGAGTCCGGGCACCTGGTGCATGCCGGCCTCGACCGCGACGTGCCGGGCGATGACCCCGCCGCCCTGGAGCGACTCGGCGAGCACCAGGTCGTCGATCGCGTCGACGGGCACGCCGGACCGCTCGACCGCGGCGACGACCGCGGCACGGGCGAGCGCGAACGCGTCCACGTCGACGAGGGACCCCTTGTGGGCCTTGCCGATCGCGGTGCGGGCGGCGGCGACGATGACGGCTTCGGGCATGGGTCGTCCTCCTTACTTGGGGGCGAAGCGCTGGCCGCCGTCGAGGCGGATGGTCTGGCCGTTGAGCATCGGGTTGCGCACGATCGACTCGGCGAGCCAGGCGTACTCCTCGGGCCGGCCGGCCCGGCGCGGGAAGGCCGCGTCCTTGGTGAGCACGTCGATGATCTCCTGCGGGGCGCCTTCCAGCAGGCCGGTCGCGAAGAGGCTCGGCGCGATGGCCATGACGCGGATGCCGAGGCTGCCGAGGTCGCGGGCCATGGTGAGGCTCATGCCCGCGATGCCCGCCTTGGCCGCGGTGTAGGAGACCTGGCCGATCTGTCCCTCGAACGCCGCGATGGACGCGGTGTTGATGATGACGCCGCGCTCGCCGGTGTCCTCGGGCTCGTTCTTGCTCATGTGCCAGGCCTGGAGCCGGTTGAGGTTGAACGTGCCGATGAGGTTCAGCTCGATGATGGAGCGGAAGTCCGCGAGGGGGAGCGGCCCGTTCTTGCCGATGGTCCGCTTGCTGACGCCGCCGCCCGCGGTGTTGACCGCGATGTGGATCGCGCCGTGCGCCGCCACCACTTCCTCGATCGCGGCCTCGGTGCCGGTCTCGTCGGTGACGTCACAGGCGTGGAAGGTCGCGCCGATCTCCTTGGCCGCCTCGGGGCCGCGCCCGTCGGGCAGATCGAGGATCGCGATCTTGGCGCCCGCCGCGGCGAGCAGCTCGGCCGTCGCGCGGCCCATGCCCGATCCGCCGCCGACGATGACGGCCACCTTGTTCGCTGCGTCCACACGAGCCTCCGGGGGTGGGGGAAATTATATAAATGATAATAAATCATGGGTGATCGGCGCGGTTCAAGGGGGGTCCAGCCGGTCCAGCGCGGCACGGCGCAGCGCGGCCTTGTCCACTTTGCCCGCCGCGGTCAAGGGCAGCGCGTCGACCTGCCAGACGGTCCTCGGCACCTTGAACGCGGCGAGCCGGGCCGCGCAGCGCGCCACGATCTTCTCGACCGGCCCTCCCCCGACGACGAACGCCGCGGGCACCTCCCCGAGCCGCGCGTGCGGAATCCCGACGACGGCCGCGGCGCGCACCCCCGCCGCGATGGTCAGGACGTGCTCGACCTCGGCGGGGTAGACGTTGAGGCCGCCCACGATGACGATGTCCTTGAGCCGGTCCACGATGCGAAGCCGGCCCGCGGCATCGAGCTCGCCGACGTCGCCGGTGCGCAACCAGCCCTTCGAGAACGCCTCAGCGGTGGCGGCCGGATCGTCCAGGTAGCCCGTCATGACGCCGGGGCCGCGCACCAGGATCTCGCCCGGCCCGTCCGGGGCGTCGATCCGCACCTCGGTGCCCGGAATGGGCAGCCCCGACGTCTCGGACACGACGCCCACCGGATCGTCCGGCCGGGTGATGGTGAGGACGCCGCCCGCCTCCGTCAGCCCGTAGGCGGTGAACACGTGCCGGATCCCGAGCCGGTCGCGCAGCGCCCCGATGAGGTCGCGCGGCACGACCGCCGCGCCCGTCACCGCGACCCGGACCGCGTCGCGCGGCATCTCCGGCTCGGCGAGCAGCGCCCGGAACAGCGCGGGCGGCCCCTGGAGGAAGGTCACGCCGCGCGCGGCGACGGCCCGTGCGAGCGCGGCCGGATCGAGCGATGGCACGGGGATCAGCGCGGCCCCCGCGACCGCGCACGCGAGCAGCCCCGTCTTGTGCCCGCCGATGTGCGCGAAGGGCGCGACGACCGGGTAGACGTCCCCGGCGCGCAGCCCCGTGATCCGCACCCAGCTCCGGGTGGTCTCCACGAGCCCGCCGTGCCGCAGCAGCGCCCCCTTGGGCCGCCCCGTGGTGCCCGACGTGTACTGCACATGGCTGACGGTCTCGGGGCGCAGTGCGCCCATCCGCCGCAAGGTCTCGGCCCTGTCGGCGGGCCCGCCTTCCAGTTCCTCCGGAGAGACGATCAGGCGGGCACCCGCCTCCGCGGCGAGTTCGGCGAGCGGCCTCCCGCCCGCGCCCTCTCCCCCGGCGATGACGACCCGGCAACCGGACCGCGCTATCAGGTCGGCCGCTTCCGGAGCCGTGTACCGGGTGTTGAGCGGCACCAGACGGGCCCCCGCGCAGAGCACCCCGTAGGAGGCGGTGATCCAGGGGAGTCCGTTGGGCGCCCAGACGCCCACGCTCTCACCGGGCCGGACGCCCAGGCCGATGAGCCCTGCGGCGGCCGTCATCGCGGCGTCGAGGAGATCGGGGTAGGTGAGGCGGGGGTCGCGGACCGCGGGACGGGTGGGGTGCTCCCTGGCGGTCTGCTCCAGGACGCCCGGGAGGGTGTCGGGATGCGCGCGCGTTCCTGTCACAGCCGAACCCTAACCCCGGACCGGACCGGCATCCTTGATACATTCTTTTTAATATTTTATTGAGTGAGGAGACCCCATGCGCGTCCTCAACGGTGTCGAGGAGATCAAGGCCGCCATCGGCGAGCACCTTGGCCACAGCTCCTACCGGACCGTCACCCAGGCCGACATCGACACCTTCGCCGCCCTCACCGGCGACGACCAGTGGATCCACGTCGACCCGGAACGCGCCGCCCAGGGACCGTTCGGCGGCACCATCGCGCACGGCCTGCTGACGCTCTCGCTCGGCCCGCGCCTCGTCCGGGAGATCTATCGGATCGAGGGCATGAAGATGGGCGTCAACTACGGCTACGACCGCATCCGCTTCCCCTCCCCCGTCCCGGTGGACGCCAAGGTCCGCGTCGGCGCGGAGATCGAAGAGGTCCAGGACGTCCCGGGCGGGCTCCAGGTCCGCCTCAAGTTCACCTGGGAGATCGAAGGCGCGGCCAAGCCCGCCTGTGTCGCCGCCATGCTCCTGCGCTACTCCGTCTGACCCTCCCCGAGACCACCGAGAAGAGAGGAGCCGGAACGCGATGCGTGAAGCAGTCATCTGTGAGCCGGTGCGCACCCCCGTCGGACGGTACGGGGGCGCGCTGCGCGACGTCCCGCCCGCGGAGCTCGCCGCGACCGCGATCCGCGGCCTCGTCGCCCGGACGGGCCTGGCCGCCGAGGACATCGACGAGGTGCTGCTCGGCCAGTGCTACCCGAACTCCGACGCCCCCGCGATCGGCCGCGTCGCCGCCCTGGACGCCGGACTCGACGTCACCGTCACCGGCCTCCAGATCGACCGCCGCTGCGGCTCGGGCCTCCAGGCCGTGCTCAACGCCGCCATGCAGGTCCAGACCGGCGTCAGCGAACTCGTCATCGCCGGCGGCGCCGAGAGCATGAGCTCGGCCGCGTTCTATTCGACCGGCATGCGCTGGGGCGTCAAGGACCCGTCGGTCCCGCTGCACGACGCGCTGGCGCGCGGCAGGACCACCGCGGGCGGCCGCCACCACCCGGTGCCCGGCGGCATGCTGGAGACCGCGGAGAACCTGCGCGCCGAGTACGGCATCACCCGGGAGGAGCAGGACGCGCTCTCCCTGACCTCGCACCGGCGAGCGGTGGCCGCGCAGCAGGCGGGGCTGTTCGCGGAGGAGATCGTCCCGGTCGTCCTGAAGACCCGCAAGGGCGAGCAGACCGTCGACGCCGACGAGCACCCCCGGCCCGACATCTCGGCCGAGGCGCTGGCCCGGCTCAAGCCCGTCCTGTTGAAGTCCGACCCCGCCGCGACCGTCACCGCGGGCAACGCCAGCGGCCAGAACGACGGCGCGGCGGTCTGCGTCGTGACGCATCCCGCCAACGCGGAGCGGCTCGGCCTGCGCCCGCTCGCGCGGCTCGTCTCGTGGGCCGTCGCCGGCGTGCCGCCGCGCACGATGGGCATCGGCCCGGTCCCGTCGACCGCGCTCGCGCTGGAGCGGGCCGGGCTGAAACTCGCCGACCTCGATCTGATCGAGCTGAACGAGGCGTTCGCCGCGCAGGTCCTCGCCTGCGGCCGCGCCTGGGGCTTCGGCGCCGCCGACTGGGACCGGACGAACGTCCATGGATCCGGCATCTCCCTCGGCCACCCCGTCGGCGCGACCGGCGCCCGCATCCTCGCGACGCTGCTGCGCGAGCTCGACCGCCGCGAGGCCCGCTACGGCCTGGAGACCCTCTGCGTCGGCGGCGGCCAGGGCATCTCCGCGATCTTCGAACGCCTCCCCGCCTGATCCCCCGAACCAAGGAAGAGGAAGCAAGATGAGCCTGCTGGAAGGCCGCTCCGCGGTCATCACCGGCGCCGCCCAGGGCATCGGCCTGGCCATCGCCCGGGTCTTCGCGGGCGCGGGCGCCCGCCTGGTCGTCGCCGACATCGACGGCGACGCCGCCGCCAAGGCCGCCGCGGAACTCGCCGCCGACGGGGCCGAGGCGATCGCCGTCCGCTGCGACGTGACCGAGGAGGCCGACGTCGAGGCGATGATCGCCGCCTGCGCCGACGCCTACGGCCGGGTGGACGTCCTGGTGAACAACGCCGGGATCACCCGTGACGCGACCCTGCGCAAGATGACCGGCGACCAGTTCCGCCAGGTCATGGACGTCCACCTGTACGGGACGTGGCTGGGCATGAAGCACGCGTCCCTCAGGATGCGCGAGCAGGGCGGCGGCTCGATCGTCAACATCTCGTCGATCTCCGGCAAGGTCGGCCTGCCGGGCCAGACCAACTACAGCGCGGCCAAGGCCGGGATCGTCGGCATGACGAAGGCCGCGGCCAAGGAGCTCGCGCATCTGAACATCAGGGTGAACGCGATCCAGCCCGGCCTGGTGCGGACCGCGATGACCGAGGCGCTGCGCCCGGACATCTGGGCCGAGAAGCTCGCCGGGGTGCCGATGGGCCGCGCCGCGGAGCCGGAGGAGGTCGGGAAGGTCGCCCTGTTCCTTGCGGGCGACCTGTCCAGCTACATGACCGGCACCGTCCTTGAGGTCACCGGCGGACGGCACATGTGAGGCGTCAGCCCGCGGTGACGACGCGTTCGGCGATCCGCCAGCCGTGGCCGGTCCGGTGAAGGGTGTCGCGGTAGGCGCCCATGGAGAACAGGCGCGGCGCCTCCGCGGCGGTCTCGACCCAGAACTGCCAGTAGGAGTCGGCCACCGCGCGATCGCCGTCGAGGGCGACCGCGACGGTGCCGACGAGGTGCCGGCTCTGGCTGCCGGGGCCGGTCTGGCCCTCGGCGCGGCGGGCGGCGCCGGCGGCGCGGATCTCGGCGCGGCCGTTCTTCTCCGGCCAGTCGCCCATCGACCAGCGGGCGTCCTCGGTGAACAGGGCGGCGTAGTCGTCGAGGTCACCGGTGTCGGAGTACTGCGCGACCCGGGCGAGCACCCCCCGGATCTCCAGTTCGTCCGCCACGTCACGTCGGTCGCCGAGCATGGGCCCACTCCCTTGTAGCAAATATATTTTGTATATAAGTTAGCACCCAGTGGAAAGGCCGCCCCGGGGCGGCACGAGGAGGTTGCTGCATGTCCGAGCAGGACGCCCCGCGTTACGCGGACCGGCTGTTCCCCGCCCCCGTCGACCACGGGATCGCGCTGCCCGACCGGGCCGTCGCGTCCGTCAGGTCGGGGACCGACACCGAGGCCGGGGAGCACGTCAACGAGCTGTGGTACCAGGGCAGCGGGAGGATCGGCGAGAAGCCGGTCGAGTCCATCGTCATCTACCCGCCGACGCGCGGCGTCGTCGGGCAGGGCGACCCGTTCGAACCGGTGAAGATCGGCGTCCTCATCGACATGGACCTCGGCCAGCTCACCGCCGACCTGATGGACCCGATCATCCTGGCCGTCGAGGACGCGCTCAACGAAGGCGTCTACGACAGACCCGTCGAGATCCTCACCGTCGACGCCCGCGGCCTGCCCCGCGAGAACTACCTCAAGGTCCGCAAGGGCTACCAGAAGCTCGTGGACGCCGGCTGCGTCGTCGTCATCGGGCCGTTCATCAGCGACAACTCGGTGAACCTGTGCAAGACCGTCAACGAGACCGGCGTCGCCGCGCTCGGCTGGACGGGCACGACGCGGTTCGCGGGCGAATACTGCTTCACCGTCGCCAACGGCGACATCCCCACCGAGGGCGTCATGGCCGCCGACTGGTGCTTCCAGAACGGCTACACCAAGGTCGGCTTCTTCTGGGAGCAGGGCTCCTCCGGCGACCTGTACTCCGACTACTTCCGTGACGCCGCCCGCCGCTACGACCTCGAGATCATCAAGGAGGTCTGCCTCGGCCCGAACCCGAAGAACTTCGAGCGGCACCTCGCGACGATGCGGGAGCAGGGCGCCGAGGCCATCGTCTACATGGGCTACGGCTACTCCACCTTCCACTTCGCCCGCGGCTTCAAGAACCTCGACTGGGACCCGCCCCGCTTCATGGGCACCGCCTTCATGTTCTACTCCAACTCCAACGCCTGGGCCGAGGGCCTGGAAGGCTGGCACGGCGTCGACCAGCTCGGCGAAGACGGCGCCAACCCCAACTACGAGGCCATGCTGGAGCGGTTCGAGGCCCGCTTCGGCCGCGTCAGCCGGAACGTCGTCGTCGCGCTGTCGTACGACACGGCCCGCGCCGCCCTCCACGGCATCGCCAACGCCCGGATCGCCATCCCCGAGGAGGTGAAGATCGGCCTGGAGAAGATCAAATGGATGCCCTGCACCAACGGCGGACCCGGCTGCTACCTCACCTTCGCCGAGTACGACCACCGCGGCTACAAGGGCGACTTCCTGACGATCAGGGAACTGCGCGGCGGCGAGCTCCACTTCCGCGGCTACCACCGGCCGCAGTGGCCCTCCAACACGCTGTCGCCGATCGTCAAGCAGGCGTGATGGACCTGGCGTTCAGCGACGAGCAGGAGGAGCTGCGCGGCGTCGTCCGCGCGTTCCTCGGCGAGCACGCCACCGAGGCCGAGCTGCGGCGGCACCTGGACGGCGCGGCCGGGTACGACCCGGCCGGGTGGGCGCGGATGGCCGGACAACTCGGGTTGCAGGGGCTCGCCGTGCCGGAGGAGTTCGGCGGATCCGGCGCGGGGCCCGTCGAGACCGGGATCGTCCTGGAGGAGATGGGGCGGGCGCTGTACAGCGGGCCCTACCTTTCGGCGGTGCTCGCGGTGCGGGCGCTGCTCGCCGCGGGGGACGCCGGGGCGGCCGCGGAGCTCCTGCCGGGGATCGCCTCGGGGAGCACGGTCGCCGCCGTCGCGTTCGGCGAGGGCGCGCCCGGCGTCAGCGCGGAGGACGGGCCGGACGGGCCGGTGCTCCACGGCGTCAAGGACCTCGTGCCGGACGGGGGGCGGGCCGGGCTCGTCCTGGTGACGGCGTCCGGCGCGGACGGGCTCGGGCTGTACGCGGTGCGGGGGTTCACCGCGGTCCCGCTGCGCACGCTGGACGCCACCCGGCCGCTCGCCCGGCTGGAGTTCGCCGGGGTTCCGGCCCGGCGGATCGGCGGGGACGCCGCCCGGATCGTCGAGGACGTGCTGGTCCACGCGCGCGCGGCGCTGGCGGCCGAGGCGGTCGGCGGCGCGGCGTTCCTGCTGGACCGGACCGTCGCGCACGTGCGGGACCGGGTGCAGTTCGGCGAGCCGATCGGCTCCTTCCAGGCGGTCCAGCACGCGTGCGCGCAGATGTACGTCGAGGTCGAGTCGGCCCGTGCGGCGGCGCACCACGCGCTGCTGGCCGCCGCCGCGGGCTCGCCCGAGGCGCCGCTCGCGGCGTCCCTCGCCAAGGCGTACTGCGCGGACGCGTTCATAAGGGTCGCCACGGAGGCGATCCAGCTGCACGGTGGCATAGGCGTCACCTGGGAGCACCCCGCCCACCTCTACTTCCGCAGGGCCCAGGGCGTCCAGGCGCTCTTCGGCTCGTCCGACCGGCACCGCGACGACCTCGTGGACCGCCTCGCCACCTCCGGGAGGGCCTCATGAGCGATCTGCTCGGCATCACCGACGAAGGCGCCGTCCGCCTCCTGACGTTCCGCCGCCCCGACGTCCGCAACGCCTTCAACGAGGAGCTGTACCGCGCGACCGCCGCCGCCCTCGACGCGGCGGCGGCCGACCCGTCGGTGAGCGTCGTCGTCCTGACGGGTGAGGGCACCGTGTTCAGCGCGGGCACCGACCTCAACGAGATGGCCGAGATCGCCCGCAAGCACGCGGCGGGCGAGGACGTGGGCGACGTAGGCAAGGGCTTCCCCATCCTCATGGACGCCGTCGTCGCCTTCCCCAAGCCGCTCCTGGCCGCCGTCAACGGCAGCGGCATCGGCCTGGGCCTGACGATCCTCCCCCACTGCGACCTCGTCGTCATCGCCGAGGGGGCCAGGCTCCACGCCCCCTTCACCACCATGGGCGTCGCCCCCGAAGCGGCGAGCAGCTACCTGCTCCCTCTCCGCCTCGGCGCCCAGCTGGCCAACCTTGTCCTGCTCTGCGGCCGTCCCCTGACCGCCGCCGAAGCCGTCGAACACGGCCTGGCACTCAAGTCGCTCCCCCGCGACGAGGTGCTCCCGGAGACCCTGGTCCTGGCCCGCGAACTCGCGGAGAAGCCCCTGGCCTCCCTGCTCGCCACCAAGCGGGTCATCACCGAACCCCACCGCGCCGCCGTCCTCGCCGCCCGCGCCCGCGAGGACGCCGCCTTCGCCGACCTCCTGTCCCGCTGACCCGGAACGGCGCGGGCTCCCTCCCCGGGAACCCGCGCCGTCTCTCATCCCCCCAGCAGGGCCGGCAGGAGTCGAACCTGCATTCCGCCGAGGTTGGACCCCCGGCCGCCCATCCATTTGGCTCAGCCCTTCAACACTTCTTCTGATGCCCCCGCCCCCGACCGAGTTCACCCGCCCCCACGTCCGCCCTAGGCCAAGATCCCTTCGAACCCGAGCAAAGAACCCGGGTCCGTCAGGTCGGTGCAGAGGCCGCAAAACGAGGTGCCTTCGCCGCGCGCCGGGGCGATACTGCACCCGTGGGCGATGACGAGAGTGCGGCGCCGGTCGCGTTCCGGCGGGTGGGCGAGGGGGACTTCCCGGTGCTCGGGCGGTGGCTGGCCGAGCCGCATGTGGCGCGGTGGTGGAACCACGAGACGTCGATGGAGGCCGTGGCGCGCGACTTCGGGGCTTCGGCGCGGGGGGAGGAGCCGTCGGAGGACTTTCTGGCGCTGGTCGACGGGCGGGCGGTCGGGCTCGTGCAGCGGTGCCGGATCGCGGACTACGCCGAGGACTTCGCGCCGATCGCGGCGCTGACGGAGGTGCCCGAAGGGGCGGCGATGCTGGACTACCTCATCGGGGCGGTCGCCGATACCGGGCGGGGGCTGGGGCCGGCGATGGTGCGGGCGGCGACGGACCTGGTGTGGCGGGACTTCCCCGACGCGCCCTGCGTCGTGATCCCCGTCGTCGCGGGGAACCGGGCGTCGTGGCGGTGCCTGGAGAAGGCGGGGTACCGGCGGGTGGCCGAAGGGGAGATGGAGCCGGACAATCCGGTCGATCCGCCGCTGCACTTCGTGTACCGGATCGACCGCCCGGACCGCTGACGGGTCAGCCGTGCTCGCGGGCGGCCCGGGTCGCCTCGATCTCGGGGACGTGGTCGGCGGCCCAGCTCGCGAGGGCCAGCGCCGGGGGGATGAGGCTCTTGCCGGTGGGGGTGAGGGCGTATTCGACGCGGGGCGGGACCTCGGGGTGGACGGTCCGGGTGACGAGGCCGTCGGCCTCCAGGTTGCGGAGGGTCAGGGTGAGCATGCGCTGGGAGATGCCGGGGATCTGACGGTGCAGGTCGGTGAACCGGACGGTGCCCTGGTCGAGGGTGGCCACGACGAGCAGGGTCCATTTGTTGCAGATGCGGTCGAGGACCGCGCGGAGGATCCGGCCGCCGTCGCCCCGGATCATGCAGGTGTCCTCGCCGTTCATGGCAGCCCCTTGTGCCTGAGGCACACCCGTGTGCCTTTTGTAAGGGTTCCAGTAGTACCGCATGATGTGGCTACTTACGACCGGTAACCAAGCAGGTAGCCGGTACTTCTCCGTATGCGAAGGGCCCTTTCATGGAGATCGCCTACTGGATCGTCGGCGGGCTGCTCGCGGTGTTCTACCTCTACGCCGGAGGCAAGAAGGTCGCGCAGACGCAGGAGCGGCTCCAGCCGATGATGGGCTGGGTGGACCGGGTGCCGATGCCCCTCGTCAGGGTCATCGGGGCCCTGGAACTGGCGGGTGCCGTCGGCCTGGTCCTCCCGCCCCTCACCGGTGTCGCCCCCGTGCTCGCCGTCGCCGCCGCCGTCGGCCTCGTGCTGATCCAGGTGGGCGGCATCGCCGTCCACCTCTCCCGCGGCGAGGCCCGGCTCATCGGCCTCAACATCGGCCTCCTGGCCGCCGCGGCCGGAGCGGTCTGGCTCGGCACCGTCTGGCTCTGACCTCGCGGCCGCCGCAGGGGTCCCGCTCCCCTACGGCGGCGGTCAGGGGCGCCGGGTCACAGGGTCGCGAGCGGGTCCGGGGAGTCGGCCGGGAGGTGCTGGACGACCTCCCAGCGTTCGGCGATCAGGCCGTCCTGGAGACGGAAGAGGTCGGTCACCGCGATGTCGAGGCCGGGGC
Organism: Actinocorallia herbida; assembly: GCF_003751225.1. Lineage (NCBI taxonomy): Bacteria > Bacillati > Actinomycetota > Actinomycetes > Streptosporangiales > Thermomonosporaceae > Actinocorallia > Actinocorallia herbida. Next base: position 2,622,001 of record NZ_RJKE01000001.1, on the reverse strand, counting down.
GCGTCCTGCGGGAGAACAGCGTCACGTAGTCGCCTTCCGCGACGACGCGGCGGATGTCGATCCGCAGATCGGCGAAGGGGAGCTTGCGCGACACCTCGATCCAGTCGCCTCTCGTGGCGGTCTGGAAGGGCAGCCCGTGGTCCCGGTAGTCGTCGCGCACGAGCGGCGCGAGCGCCTCGAAGTCACCGGCGCCGTACAGCTTCAGGCAGGTCAGGACGTGTTCCTTGGGATCAGTGGTCATGACCCGAGTGTCACGGCGGAGGCGGGGCGCTGTCGATGAACTCGGAGTTCATGGACGGCGTCCGGATCGCCCGGTTAGGGTCGGCGGCGTGGAGTCGGTGGGCGTCCTGTTGCGCGAGTGGCGGCACAGCCGGCGGCTGAGCCAGCTCGACCTCGCGCTGGCGGCGGACGTCTCGCCCCGGTACGTCAGCCTCGTCGAGACGGGCAGGTCCCGCCAGGCCGCCAAGACCGGCGACCCTTTCATCGCCGCCCTCCTCGCCGAGTTCTTCACCCCGGACGAACCGTTCCTGAGCACTGTCCGGGAGTGTTCCTCCCGGAATCAGTGTGTCTGTCCCGAACGGTGCTGGACAGACTGGCCCCCCTGCTTTCACACACTCGGTAGAGCAGCGGATCTCGTCCGCCCTCCGGTCCGGGCGGGGCGGGGTTCCTCGCGTCCTGGGTCGTGGTGTCGGGCCTGGGCGGTCCGATGCCCCGCATCATCACTCCGGTGGTGCGGGGGCGGTGCCGTCCGACGCCGGGCCCCATGACCTTGGGCGCGCCGTCCGATCACGAGACTCGCTGCCTCATGACGGCTGGTCTTGATCTTGCGTGTGCTGGTGGCCTGCTGCCAATGCTCGGCTCCCCACCGGCTGGTGTAGGCCGCGTCGACCGCCACCAGCGCGATCCCGCATTCGGCGGCCATCGACACCAGCCGGGCCTTCAACCGGCCCGTCGGAATCCCGTGCACGACCCGGCGCAGACGGCGTCGGCCGTGCTTCTCGCGGGACTTGACGTCACCGAAGTCGAGGTCTTCGATGGCGATCGCGGTGACGCCGAGATGCCGGGTCCAGTGCAGGAGCCGGGTGAGGGCGTGGCGAAGCTGCGCGTCGCGGTGCGAGGCGCTGCCCGACAGGTCGTAGAAGAACCTGCGGGGCCTACCCACCGGGTTGCCGCGGGCGTCGAGCTGCCAGCCGGCGAGGTGGTCGGCGTTCGTGTCGACCCCCACCACACCAGCAGTTAGCGCGGCCTCCAGCGGGATCGCCTGCACGGGCGGGCGCTGCCAGGACGCGTCCACATACCAACGGCCCCGCACCGCATCCAGGTGGATGCGGTAGGCCACCGCCCGGTCCGCCTCCACCCGATCCACCCACTCCTCACCCCGAAATGCGAAGGAGACCCGGGCGGACAGTACGTACCGGCCGTGAGGGGCGTTCGCGAACTCCGCCAGCGGGGCGGGCAGCTTGATCGACACCTGCCCGTCAGGGGTGATCCGCAGGGTCTCATTGCCGTGCCGTTTGCCGGTCTCGCCGTCGGCGGTCAGGAACCAGCGGGCCGCCTCCCACCGCTCCCGCCACTCCTGCTCACTCACCCCCGCGGCCTCCAGCTGATGCCGGCCCCGAGCAAGGCTCTTTCCGCCCCGCACCACCCGTACCCGGCCGTCGGCCCGGTCCGCTACGGCCCGCTGCCGGCGTTGCTTCAGGACCGTGAGGCGACGGGATTTGCCGAACCACTCCTTAGCCGACCGGTACCCGCCCGGTACACCTCGGGCGCTTTTCTGCCCGACCGGCAGGGCGAGGCGGTGGCTGATCGTGGTGATGGCGGCGTCGAGGGTCGTGATGTGGGCGGTCTGGGAGCGGCGGGCCAGCGCCCACTGATCATGCGAGGCCTTCGTGATCGCACCCGCCCACCGCGACGACGACAACCCCGTCAACTCCCGCTTACGCTCCGCCCACCGCTGTGCGCTATGGCCCAGCCCGTCAGCACAACGCGCTTTCAGGTCCCGGGACGCCAGCGATCCCAGATGCGCGCCGACCCGGCGCAACACCATCTCATCGGCCGCGGTGAGGTCATTGAGACGGGTCCGCACCGACACCCCGCAGGCCTCGGAGACCACGAACGGCGCGGCCATCGACCGCAACGGCACCGGAACACTCATAGCGGACGATCCCCCTCACCTGGCCGATGTCACCGAATGCGATCGATCGAGAACCTACTGCCGGTGCCGGGGCCATGTCCGAGGAATCGGGCAACACACAGTCACCTGCTGCCGAAACCACCGCACGCCCGACCAGAAGACACAGCGACAGCACCACGGACACGACCTCATGGACGCTTCCGAACACCCCTGAACACCCAACGGACAACAGTTCAACACCCCTCGAACCCCGAAAGCGCCGCCTTCCTCCGCACCCTCGCCGCCTCGCCCTCCCCACCTACCCCGAACGGCCCGCCCGGCTGACGGGGCGGGCCGCACTCATGGGCGGCATCGCCCTCCTCCGCGCAGCCGCCCGGGCAGAAGCCCTCGAAGAGGGCGGCTCCCGTACGCGTCAAGGGCGGGCACGGGCGTCCGGGACGGGCGGGGCGGGGGTTCCGGGGTCGGGAGGCGTCTCGCGGAGGGGGACTTCGCGGATCAGCCAGGAGGCGGCGAAGGCCAGGAGGGAAAGGAGGAGGGCGCCCAGGAGGAGGAGGTGGAGGCCGCCGGTCACCGCCGCGCGGACGGCGTCGACGGTCGCGGCGGGGAGGTCGGCGAGAAGGGCCGGGGTGAGGTCGCCGCCTTCGGTGAGGCGCAGGGCGGCGGACCGGCCGAGGTCGGCGGTCAGATCCGCGGCCATGCGGGCGGCGTAAAGGGTGCCCAGGAAGGCGATGCCCACCGAGCCACCGATGACGCGGACCAGCATGAGGGTGCCGTTGGCGGCGCCCATGTCGCGCGGCTCCGCGCTGTTCATGGTGATCAGGGTGGTGCTCTGCATCAGCAGGCCGATGCCGACGCCGATGACCGCGGTGAGCGCGGACGCCGTGACGACGGCGGTCCCCACCTCGAGCCGGAGCAGGGCTACGGAGCCCGCGGCCATGAGCGCGCCGCCGAGGATCGGGTATCTCCGGTACCTGCCGTTCTCGGTGATGAGGCGGCCGGAGAGCAGCTGGGCGCCGAGCATGCCGAACATCAGCGGGAGCAGCAGCATCCCGCTCGCCGCCGGGGACGCTCCCTGGACGAACTGAAAGTACTGCGGCAGGTAGCCGGTCACGGTCAACATCACGGCGCCGACCAGGAGGCCGAGCACCTGTACGACGGTGAAGTTCCGGTCGGCGAACAGCCGGGGCGGGATGATCGGCTCGGCGGCGCGCCGCTCGACGGCGATGAACCAGCCGAGGCCGAGGACGCCGAGCGCGCCCAGGCCGAGGATCTGCGGTGACGCCCACGGGTAGGTGGTCCCGGCCCAGGTGGCGAGCAGGGTCAGCGCCACGATGGCGGCCGTCAGCAGGGCCGCGCCCGCGTAGTCGATGCGGGGGCGGCCGCGCGGCGCGGATGGCGGGTGGATGCGGGTGGCGATGAGCACCAGGGCGACGGCGCCGACGGGCAGGTTGACGTAGAAGGTCCAGCGCCAGCTGAGGTGGTCGGTGAGCAGACCGCCGAGCAGCGGGCCGCCGACGTAGGCGATCGGCATGATGACGCCGATCATCGACTGGATCCGGCCGCTGTCGCGGGGCGCCACCACCACGCCGATGATGGAGAGCGCGCCGACCATGAGCCCGCCCGCGCCGAGTCCCTGCACGGCCCGGAACACGATCAGCTGGACCATGTCCTGGGCCAGGCCGCACAGGGCGGAGCCGACCAGGAAGACCAGGATCGCGCCGACGAACACCGCTTTGCGGCCCACCAGGTCGCCGAGTTTGCCCCAGATCGGGGTGGTGGCCGCACTGGCGAGCAGGTACGCCGTCACCACCCAGGCCAGGTGGCCGAGCCCGCCGAGGTCGCCGGCGATCGTGGGCAGCGCGGTGCCCACGATCAGGCCGTCGAGCATCGCCAGGAACATGCCGAGCAGCAGGCCGAGAACGCCGACGTGGAGGGAGCGGCGTTCGCGCTTCGTGAGGTCGTTCATGTCAGGCGGCGTAAGGGCTGTCGGTCCGGGCGGTGCGAAGGGCGCGCGCCCACCAGCCGACTCGGTCCAGCATGAGCTCGGCTGCGGCGTCCAGGGCCGGGTCCACCGCCTTTCCGTCCCCGTCGAACAGCGCCCACGGGTGCTGGAGGGAGACCGCGTCGCGGACCGTCACCGCGTGCAGTTCGGCGAGGACCGGGCGGAGCTGCTCGATGGCGCGCAGGCCCCCGGAGAAGGCGCCGTAGGAGACGAACGCGACGGGCTTGGCGTGCCACTCGGTGGAGTGCCAGTCGATGGCGTTCTTCAGGGCGGCGGGAAAGCTGTGGTTGTACTCGGGCGTCACGATGACGAAGGCGTCGGCCGCGGCCATGCGCGGGGACACGGCGGCCAGCAGCGCCCGGTCCCCGGCGGCCGCGGGAGGCTGCCCGAGCACGGGGAAGACGGTCGGCAGCGGGGTCTCCACCAGGTCGATCACCTCGGCCTCCATGTCGCCGCGCCGGGTGATCCGGCCCGTCACCCAGGAGGCGACCGAGGGACCGAACCTGCCCTCACGGGTACTGCCGACGATGACCGCGATCTTGAGCTGGTCCATGACGTTTCCCTTGCTGTGTACGCCGTATTGATCGAGATACAACGTACACAGCACTTTGTACGCTGTCTACTTGAGATACGTTGTATCCATGTCCGCCGAGAAGCCCGAGTCCCTGTGGGAGCGGCTGGAGCGCCCGTCGCCCGCGCCGCGCCAGACGCTCTCCCCGCAGCGCATCGCCGCGACCGCGGTGGCCATCGCCGACGCCGAGTCCTTGGAGGCCGTCACCATGCGCCGCCTGGCCGGTGAGCTCGGTGTCGCACCGATGGCGCCGTACCGCTACGTCTCGGGCAAGGACGACCTTCTGGAACTGATGGTCGACCACGCCTACGCCGACCTGCGGCTGCCCGGCGGCCTGGGCTGGCGGGAGACCCTCCACGACCTGGCGATGCGCACCCGGGAGCTGATCCTGGCGCACCGGTGGCTGGCGCAGCTCTCCCCGCGGGCCAAACTCGCCCTCACGCCCAATCGGATGGCCGTCACCGAGCAGGTGCTCGCCGCGCTGCAGGGCCACGGCCTCGACGCCGACACCACGATGAGCGTCTTCCGCTCCGTGGCCGCCTACGTGGAGGGCGCGATGGGCTACGAGTGCGCCGTCAGCGCGCTCATCCGCGAGGAGGGCCTGTCCGGTGGCCCCGGACTGCGCACCGAACTGGCCCCCGCGATGACCTGGCTCATCGGCACGGGCCGCTACCCCGCCTTCGAGGCCTACCTCCACGCCGCCGCCCGCAAGGACGACGCCCGCTGGCAGTTCACGCACGGCCTCGACTGCCTTCTGGAAGGCATCGCCACCCGTCTGGGAATCTGACGCCGGCGCGACGGCGGGCCCGCAGCCGTGCGCATGGGTGCGGGACCCGGCCTGTCGGTGCGAAGGCAGGGGACGCGACCGAGGCCGCCCCTTCAACGGGAAGGGACGGCGCGAGGCCGGTCAGGCCGAGGTGGGGCGGTCCTCTAGGAGGCGTTTGAGGACTTTGCCGGTCTCGTTGTAGGGGAGGGCGTCGAGGAACTCGACTTGTGCGGGGACCTTGAAGGCGGCCAGCCCGTCGGCGACCCAGGTGCGGACCTCATCGGGGGTGAGGGAGGTGCCGGGTTCGGCGACGACGAAGGCCTTGACCTCCTGGCCCAGGGATTCGTGGGGGACGCCGATGACCGCGGCGTCGGCGATGCCGGGGTGCTCGACGAGGCGGTACTCGATCTCGATGGGGTAGACGTTCTCACCGCCGCGCAGGATGAGGTCGCGCATGCGGCTTTCGAGGTAGAGGACGCCTTCGACGACGCGGCCGTAGTCACCGGAGCGGTACCAGCGGTCGGGGGTGAGGGCCTTGGCGGTGGCGTCGGGGTCGTTCCAGTAGCCGAGGAACACCGAGGCGCTGCGGACGTGGATCTCGCCGACCTCGCCCTCGGGCAGTACGTTGCCGGACTCGTCGCGGACCTGGACCTCGACGGTCGGGGCGGCCGCGCCGACCGAAGCCGGATGCCCGTCCATCTCCAGCCCGTTGAGGAACGTGCCGGAGCCGGTCGTCTCGGTCATGCCGTAGCCGTTGGTGATCTGGAGGCCGGGCATCTTCCTGGCGAAGAGCCGCAGGAGCTCGGGCGCGAAGGTGGCCCCGCCGCTCCCGATGACGGTCACCTGGTCGGTGCTGTACTTCTCGAAGTCCGGGTGGTTGAGCATCCGCCAGAAGTGGGTGGGCACGCCCGTCCACTGGGTGAGGCGGTACCTGTCGGTGATCTCCAGCGCCCGCTCGGCGTCCCATTTGCCGCGGTCGAGAATGACGAGCCGCAGTCCGTAGAGCGTCGCGTTCGAGAGGGCGACGCACGCGCCGGACACGTGGAACAGCGGGTTCGCGAGGATCGAGGTGCGCTGGAGGTCCGGCGGGACCTGGCGGAGCCCGGTGCCGGTGAGCGCGGCGACGGCGCCGCCGATGCCGCCGAACATGCCGAAATGGACGACGTTGCGGTGCGAGAGGGTGACGCCCTTCGGCCGGTTCGTCGTCCCACTGGTGAACATGATGAGCGCCGGGTCGTCCTCGCCGATCGGGGTCCCGGTGAGCGCCCGGATCGGCTCGCCGAGCGCGACGGCCGCGGCGTGCAGGTCGTCGAGGGAGTCCGCGGTGAGCGCGCCGGAGGAGACCGTCTCACTCGCGCGCAGGCGCTCCAGCGGGCGGCCCAGGCCGAACGCCGCCTTCGGCTCGGTCAGCCGGAGGCCGTGGTCGAGTTCCGCGGGCGCCCACCAGCCGTTCAGGCCGACCGCGATCGCGCCGAGCGAGAGCGTCGCCCACAGCAGGAGCAGATGCTCGCGGCCGTTGGCGGCGGCGACGGCGACGCGGTCGCCGGACCCGATCCCGTACCGGGCCGCCAGGACCTCGGCGTAGGCGCGGGCGAGCCTTTCGGTCTGCGCGAAGCTCAGCGTCTCCGGCTCCGGGCCGTCCAGCAGGAGGTAGGTGGTGTCGGGCTCGCGCGCGACGGCGGCCTCCAGCATCGCCGGGATGCTGCCCACGCGTTGGACGAACACCTCGGCTGGCGCGCCGAGCACGTCCTCGATCCGGCGTTCGAAGGCGCCGCCGGGGCCGCACAGCAGGTCGCGCATGCCCTGGTCGAGACGGCGGTCGCCGCGCCACCGGAGGGTGACGGGCGCGGACTGGGTTTCGGTCACGGATGCCTCCAGAGGGGTGGGTGGAGGGAAACGGGCAAGGGCGGAACGGAGGGGAAACCGGCAGGGTCTCCGGAGTCGCGGTGGGGTCAGTCGAGCCCGAGGACGCGCCGGGCGTTGCCGTGCAGGAACTTCGGCCACACCTCGTCCTTGAACGGGACGGTGGGCAGCTCGCGCATGATGCGCTCCAGGCTCAGCCCCATCGGGTGGTAGCCGCCATAGATGATCTTGTCGGCGCCGCGCGAGTTGGCGTAGTCGACGATGTCGCGGGGGTAGTACCTGGGCGCGAACGCGCTGGTGGAGTAGTAGAGGTTCGGCCAGCGCAGCATGAGCTTGACGGCGAGGTCCGTCCAGGGCTCGCAGCCGTGCCGGGTGACGAGGACCAGTTCCGGAAAGTCGTACATGACCTCGTCGAGGTACTCGACCTTCTGCGGCTCGAACGGGACCCGCGGTCCGGGGATGCCCGCGCAGACGAAGATCGGCAGTCCGAGTTCCACGCATTTGGCGTAGACCGGGTACATCTTCTTGTCGTTGATGGCGACCTGCGGGGTGAGGCCGGCCGGGAAGACGTCGACGGCCTTGATGCCGAGGTCGCGGTGGGCCGCGGTGATCTCCCGCAGCGTGTCGACGCCCTTGTTCGGATCGACCGACAAGGAGCCCGCGAACCTGTCGGGGAACTCCTGGACGGCCCGCCTCCCGTCCTCGCCCTTCACCCCGACGAGCCCGACCGCGATCCCGTGCGCGTCCATCTGGGCGAGGGTGACGGCGACGGGATCGGGCAGCGGCGCGTCCGGATCCGGCTCGCCGGGGGCGTCCTTGAACAGGTACCCCGCGGGCATCTTGAGCGCGCTGGACTCGGCGTCCTTGGTCTTGTTCGTGATGAACGCGTAGGTGGCCTTCGGGTCCCGCATGGGGAACCCGATCATCGTGTCGATGATGGGCTGCCCGTCGAGCACGCTCATGGTCGGTCCTCCTTGCGGCCGCGCGCGGTGAGCTCGCGGAACGGGGTGTCCTTGTCGGGCTGCCTGCGCCGGGGCAGGCCGAGGATGCGTTCGGCGATCGCGTTGAGCTGGATGAAGTCGGTGCCGCCGCCGATCCGCAGGCCCTGCGCGCTCAGCAGCTGCTGCTGCCAGGCGCCGTCGTCGGGGGCGTCCGCCCCGGCCAGGAGCGCGGCCTCGCCCTCGATCGCGAGCGCGGCCGCCGCGGCCTCGTGGGCGCGGCGCGCGACGAGGAGCTTCATGATCGAGCCCTCGGGGCCGGGCTGGACGCCGCGCGCTATGGCGGCGCGCATCTTCAGGCCGAGGAACCGCAGGATCTCGTCGAGCGTGAACACCTCGGCGATGCGCTGCCGGACGAGCGGGTCGCCGTCGCGGCCCCGGGAGACCGCCAGGGCGAGCAGGGCGCGCGCCTTCTCGCCGCCGCCACCGCCGATCATCGCGCGCTCGGCGGCCAGCGTCGTGTGCACGACCTTCCAGCCGCCGTTCACCTCGCCGACGACCTGGTCGGCGGGGATCCGGACGGCGTCGAGGAACACCTCGTTGAAGTGGTACGAGCCGTTCATCTGCCGCAGTGGCCTGACCTCGATGCCGGGCGAGCGCATGTCGACCAGGAAGTAGGTGATGCCCTGGTGCTTGGGCACGTCGACGTCGGTGCGGGCCAGCAGGATCGCCCAGTCGGCGACCTGCGCGCTCGACGTCCAGACCTTCTGGCCGGTGACGACCCACTCCCCCGCGGCCTCGTCCAGGACGGCCCGGGTGCGCAGCGCGGCCAGGTCGGAGCCCGCCTCGGGCTCGCTGTAGAGCTGGCACCAGACGCTCTGCCCGCTCAGCAGCGGGCCGAGATGCGCGGCGCACTGGGCCGTGGTGCCGTGTCGCATCAGGGTCGGGCCGACCATCTTCAGACCGATCAGCAACGGGCCCACCGAGACGTCCGCGCGGTCGGATTCCTCCGCGAACACGGCCTCCTGGCCGGGGGTCCCGCCGCGGCCTCCGAACGCGGCGGGCCAGCTCACCCCCGCCCACCCGCCCGCGTGCAGCCTGGCCTGCCAGGCCTTCGCCGCGCGGACGCTGGCGAGCTCCGCCTCCTCGTACTCCCGGGCGGTGTCGGCGTGCTCGAAGTGCAGCCGGTGCTTGACGGTTCCGGCGTGCTCCGGCGCGTTCTCGGCGAGCCAGGTGCGGGCCTCGGCCCGGAACGCGGCGAGTTCCGGCGTGTCGGTCGCGTCCATCAGCGCAGGCCGGGGGCGCGGGTGTGGAAGAGGTCGGTGGCGATCCGGTCGCCCAGGCGGGTGGCATCCCACTTCTTCTCGTTCGCGGAGATGGTGGCGGATTCGCGCCAGCCCTCCATGAGGTGGATCTTGTCGTGGATCGCGCGGATCACCTGCCCGCTGACGTGCTGGGCCTGGTCGCTGGCCAGCCACGCCACCAGTGGGGACGAGCCCGCCGGGTCCATCGGGTGGTACTCGTCCTCGGCCAGGTCGTCGGGCTCGAACGCCTTCAGGTCCTTGCCCATCGTGGCGGTCAGCCGGGTCAGGCCGCCGGGGCCGACCGCGTTGACCGTCACGCCGAACTTGGCGAGCTCCAGGCTCGTCGTGAGGGTCAGGCCGACGATCGCGGCCTTGGCCGTCGCGTAGTTCGACTGGCCGAAGTTGCCGACGAGGCCCGCGCCGGACGTGGTGTTGATGACCCGTCCGGTGAAGGTCTCACCCGCCTGGGCGCGGGCCCGCCACCGCTTGGCGGCCAGGTGCGTCATCAGCCAGGTGCCGCGCACGTGGACGCGCATGACCGCGTCGAAGTCGTCGACGCCCATGTTCCAGATGACCTTGTCGCGCGCGATGCCCGCGTTGTTCACCAGGATGTCCAGGCGGCCGAACTCCGCGACGGTCCGGTCGACCAGCGCGGTCGCCTGGGCCTCGTCGGCGATGTCGGCGAAGTCGGCGATGGCGGCGCCGCCGCGCTTGGTGATGAGCTCCACGACGTCGTCGGCGTCGCGTCCCGCGCCCTCGCCGCGCACACTGGTGCCGAGGTCGGCGACGACCACCGTGGCGCCGTGCTTCGCCAGCTCCAGCGCGTGGCCGCGGCCGATGCCGTGGGCGGCGCCGGTCACGATGGCGATCTTGTTCTCCAGCAAGCGGGACACGGTCTGCCTCCAGACATGAGCGGACGACGGGGGCAGCGCCCTCGACGGTGCAGAATGTATATGTTATTGAAGATACTGATTGCTGTCTGCCCCTCGCCCCACCCTTTTTGCGGAGGCCCCCGGTGCCGGAACCGACCACGACCCACGACGGATTCACCGACCCGCGGGCCGACCTGCGCTGGGGCACGACCAGCGCGCTGCTGGCCGACGCCGCCGCGCGCCTGGGCACGGCCGAGGCGATCGTCGACGGCGACGTCCGGCTCACCTTCGCCGGACTCGACGCCGCGGTCACCGAGGCGGCCCGCGGGTTCCTCGCCGCCGGGGTCGGCAAGGGCGACCGGGTCGCGGTCTGGGCGCCGAACACCGCGCGCTGGATCGTCGCCGCGCTCGGCCTCCAGCGCGCGGGCGGCGTGCTCGTCCCGCTGAACACGCGCTTCCAGGGCACGGAGGCCGCCTTCATCCTGCGCAAGAGCCGGGCCCGCCTCCTGTGCGTGGTCGGCGAGTTCCTGGGCCGCGACTACCCCGCGTCCCTGGCGGCCGCCGCGGGCGGCCCGGCGGGCGGCCGCCCGTACGCCGACCTGCCCGGCCTGGAGAAGGTCGTGCTCCTCGACGGCTCCGCGGCCCGCGCCCCCCTGACGACCTGGGCGGACTTCCTCAGCGCGGGCGCTTCCGTGCCCGTCGCGGAGGTCGAAGCGCGCGCGCTGGGGATCGACCCGGACGACCTGTCGGACATGCTCTTCACTTCGGGCACGACGGGGAACCCGAAGGGCGCGATGTGCACACACGGCCAGACGCTGCGCGCATACGCGGTGTGGGCGGCCGTCGTCGGGCTGCGCGAAGGCGACCGCTACCTCGTGGTCAACCCCTTCTTCCACGGCTTCGGCTACAAGGCCGGCTGGCTCGCCTCCCTCATCGTCGGCGCGACGGTCCTGCCCGCCAAGACCCTCGACGTCCCCGAGGTGCTCCGGGTCGCCCGCGAGGAGCGCATCACGGTCCTTCCCGGCACCCCCACGCTCTACCAGACGATGCTGGAGCACCCGGACTTCTCGGCCGACGGCGTCGCGCACCTCCGCCTGGCCGTCACGGGGGCCGCGAACGTGCCGCCCGCGCTGCTCTACCGGATCCGCGACGAACTCGGCTTCTCCCACATCGTCACCGGCTACGGCCTCACCGAGTCGTGCGCGATCGTCTCCATGTGCCGCTACGACGACCCCCTGGAGACCATCGCGGCCACCGCGGGCCGTCCGCTGCCCGGCCTCGAGGTCAGCGTCGTGGACGGCGAGGGCAAGCCCGTCCCTTCCGGCACGGAGGGCGAGATCCTCGTCCGCGGCTACACGGTGATGAAGGGCTACTTCGGGGAGGAGTCCGAGACCGCCGCGACCGTCGACGCCGACGGCCGGCTGCACACCGGCGACATCGGCGTCATCGACGCCGACGGCCGGGTCCGCATCACCGACCGGATCAAGGACATGTTCATCGTCGGCGGCTTCAACGCCTACCCCGCCGAGATCGAGAAGGTCCTCGACTCCTTCGACAAGGTCGCCCAGAGCGCCGTCGTGGGCGTCCCCGACCTCCGGATGGGCGAAGTCGGCGCCGCCTTCGTCGTCCCCCGGCGCGACACCCTTCTCGACCCCGAGGAGGTACTCGAGTTCGCCCGCGCCAACCTCGCCAACTACAAGGTCCCCCGCCAGGTCCACATCGTCGGTGAGCTCCCCGTCAACGCCGCGGGCAAGGTGCTCAAGAACGTCCTCCGCGACCGCCTCTCCCGGACCTGAGCCCGGGAATCTCCCGCGATCTCGAAGCCGAAGTGTCGTGCGCATGGTGAAGAATGACGTTCGTGGACTTTGAGGAAGTGCCGGCGGGGATCGACACCTCGCGCGCCCACCCGGCACGGCGCTACGACTACTGGCTCGGCGGCAAGGACAACTTCGCGGTGGACCGCGAGTCCGCGAACATGCTCGCGGGGGTGTTCCCCACGATCCGGCTCTCGGCCATCGAGAACCGCAGGTTCCTGCACCGCGTCGTGCGCTTCCTGACGGCCGAGGCGGGCATCCGCCAGTTCCTCGACATCGGCTCGGGGCTTCCGTCGGCGGGCAACGTCCACGAGCTCGCCCAGGACATCGCGCCCGACAGCCGCGTCGTCTACGTCGACAACGACCCGATCGTCCTCACCCACGCAAGGGCGCTGCTGCGCAGCACTCCCGAGGGGAGGACCGCCTACCTCCAGGCCGACCTCCACGACCCCGCGCGGATCCTCGCGATGCCCGAGCTGCTGCGGACCATCGACCTCGAGCGGCCTGTCGCGCTGATGCTGCTCGCCGTCCTGCACTTCTTCGACGACGACGCGGAGGTGCACCGCCTCTTCAAGTTCCTCCGCGAGGCGCTCCCCCCGGGCAGCTACATCGCCCTCAGCCACGCCACGACCGACGACGAGCCCGGTGTCGACGTCGCCGAGCGCGAGGCGCTCAACCGGCGGGCCGGCATCCCGTTCCGGCTGCGTTCGGCCGCCGACCTCGGCGACCTGTGCGCCGGTCTCGACCTGATCGAGCCCGGCGTGAGCGCGCTCTCCCGCTGGCGCCCGAACGTCCCGGAGCACGAGCGCGCCAGGCCCGAGGACATCTGCATGCACGGTGTGGTCGCCCGCGTCCCCTGACCCCGCGTGCCCGACCCCGCGAAGACCGAAGGCCGCCCCCACGCTGGGAGGGGCGGCCTTCGGCGTTCGGGACCGGGCGGCGCCTTGGGCGCGTGCGAGGCGCCGCCCGGTCGTCTAGGAGCCCAGGGCCCCGGAGGCGCGGAGGGCGGTCAGCCGGGCCGCGTCGTAGCCGAGGACGTCGCGGAGGATCTCCTCGGTGTGCTCGCCGGGCTCGGGGGCGGGGAGGGCGGCGGCGGGCGGGGCCTCACCGACGACGCGGACGGGGAAGGGCAGCTGGTCGGCGACGAGCCGGGCGGCGGGCTGCCACGGCATGCGGTCGGCGAACTGGGGGTCGTGCGCGATCGACGCCGGGGTGTTGGCCGGGCCGATGGGGACGTCGGCGGACAGGCCGAGCTCGATCCACTCGGCGGTCGTCCGTTCGGCGAAGATGGCGGCGAGTTCGTGGCGCAGGGGCAGGTTCCCGCGAGCGTGGTCGGCGAGCTTCGAGCCGGGGTTCGCCTCGTAGAGGTCGTCGCGGCCTACGGCGGCGCAGAAGTTGCGCCAGAACTTCTGCTCGGACGCCATGAAGAGCACGTGGCCGTCTTTGGAGGCGTAGAACTGGTACCGGACGCCCTCCTCCATGCCGGCCGTACCGGGCGGACGCCTTTCGAAGCCGTCGGACGGGTTGCCTGTGACCTCGTCGGCGGGCCTCTCGTACGCGCGGTGGCCTTCGCTGCGCAGCCAGTCGAACGCCGCGGCGGCGTCGGACTGGGCGACCTCCAGGTGGCAGCCCTCACCGCTCTCGCGGGCCCTGATGACGGCCGCGAGGATCGCGGCGGTGCCGAACAGGGGCCCTGCGGTGATGCCGATGGAGGTGTGGTCCGGGATCGTCGGGAGGCCGTCGGGGCCGGGCACGGGGGTGACGGTGCCGGCCCAGGCGTCGTAGGCGATGCCGTGGGAGGGCAGGTCGCGGTAGGGGCCGGTCATGCCGTAGCCGGAGATGGTGAACATGACGACCTTCGGGTTGATCTCCCGCAGGGCCGCGTAGCCGAGGCCGCGGCGGTCGAGGCCGCCGGGCCGCATCGCCTCGACGACGACGTCGGCGTCCTTCACGAGGTCGAGGAACACCGCCTTGCCGTCCTCGGTGCGCAGGTCGAGCACGATGCTGCGCTTGCCCCGGCTGATGTGCAGGTGCAGCAGCGACCGCCCCTCGACGATCGGCCAGCTCATCGCCCGGATGTAGTCGCCCGACGGCGGCTCCACCTTGATCACGTCCGCGCCGAGATCGGCCAGCGGGGTGGACACCGCGCCAGGGCCGAGCATCGAGCACTCGACCACACGCAGCCCGGACAGCAGTCCGCCGCCCTGAGTCGCCTCCACCACGTCAGCTCCCTCCATAGATTGTTTATTATATTAAAACTACAACTTGCTCCCCCGGTGTGGTTTTGGAGGCCCCATGTCCGACAGGTACCCCTCGGTCGACGGACTCGCCGTCGCCGTCGAGAACGGCCTCCTGCGGCTCACCCTCGACCGGCCCGAGCGCCGCAACGTCCTCGACGACGTGTCCATGGCGGGCCTCATCAGCGCGCTTGAACTCGCCGCCACCGACGAGGACCTGCGCGCCGTCCTGCTCACCGGCGCGGGCGGCGACTTCTGCGGCGGCTTCGACATCGTCGGCCGCAACCGCCGTGCCGCCGATGCCCCCAAGCCCCGCACCGGCAGCATCCAGCGCCGCCTCCCGAACCAGGCGAACCGCCTGATCCCGCTGCTTCTGGAACTCCAGCTCCCGGTGGTCTGCGCCGTCCGCGGCTGGGCCGTCGGCATCGGCGCCCAGCTCGCCCTCGCCGCCGACTTCACCGTGACGGCCGAGGACGCCGTCTTCTGGTACCCGTTCCTCCGCCGCGGCTTCACCCCCGACTCCGGCAGCACCTGGCTGCTCCCCCGCGTCGTCGGCCCCGCCCGCGCCCGCGAACTCCTCATGCTCGACCGCAGGCTGTCCGGCGCCGAAGCCGCGGCCTGGGGCATCGCGCACACCGCCGTCCCCGCCGACAAGGTCGCCGAGACCGCCGACGACCTCGCCGCCCGCCTGGCCGCCGGCCCCACCGTCGCCCTGGGCCTCACCAAGTCGCTCCTGGCCGCCGCCCCCGACCACGACCTCCGCCGCCACCTCGCCGACGAGGCCTACGCCATGGAACTCAGCTCACGCAGCCCCGACTTCCGCGAAGGCATGGCCGCCTTCGCCCAGCGCCGCTCTCCCGACTTCACCGGCCGGTAGGCCGGGTGCCCGAAGCCCGCGGGCCCCCGCGACGGGCCTAGCGCACCACGCGGTAGCGGAGGTAGAGGACTCCTGAGCCGAAGGCGCGGTTCTCGACGAGTTCGAGATCCGCCCGGCGCTCCTGCCGGGGGAAGTACGGGATGCCGCCGCCGATGAGCACCGGGTGGACCCTGGTCCGGTACTCGTCGATCAGATCCAGGGCGGCCGCCTCGGCGGCGAGGGTCGCGCCGCCGATCGCGATGTCGCCCTCTCCCGGCTCGGCCCGCAACCGCCCGATCTCCTCCGCCAGGCCGCTGGAGGCCAGCCGGGTGTTGCCGCCCTGCACCGCCGGCAGCGTGGTGGAGAACACCACCTTGGGGAGCCGCTTCCAGATCGCGGCCCACTCGAGCATGGAGTCCTCGAGTGACGGATCCTGGTCTGCGGTCTCCCAGAACAGCATCGTCTCGTACAGCCGTCGGCCCAGCAGGTGAACGCCGATCTCCTGGATCTCGCCGGTGACGAAGTCGAAGATCTCCTCGTCCGGCTTCGTCCAGCCGAACTCGCCGTCCGGCCCGACGATGTAGCCGTCCAGCGAGACGCCCATCGAATAGATCACGCTGCGCATCGGAACCCCTCCCCGGTCATGGGTTCGACAGTACGACCGCGGGACGCCGCACGGCCCGTCGCGGCTCGCGGGATTTCCGCGGATCCCCCGCCGCACCGGACGGCGGCGCGGTCACGGGTGCTCCGTCAGCAGCGTGATGAGGGTGTCGGCGTCGGGGGCGGCGAGGGGCCGGTCGGTGGCCAGGAGCCGGTACCAGACCAGGCCGAAGACGAGGTCCGCGACGAGTTCGGGTGCGGGCCTCGCCGGCAGGTCGCCGCGCTCGCGGGCCCGGTCGAGCAGGACGGCCAAGGCGGCCCGGCGACGGTCGAGGAACCCGGCGCGGAACCGGGCGCCGAACTCCGGGTCGATCTGCGCCTCGGCCATGAGCGCACGCAGGACCGGCGCGACCCCTTCGGCACGGGAGAGCGCGACCGCGCCGCGGAGGAAGGCGTGCAGGTCGGCCCGGTAGGAGCCGTGGTCGCCGGTGGAGATCCGCAGGTCGGCCTTGACGGCCAGCGCCTCCATCAGCACGTCGGCCTTGCGCGGCCACCACCGGTACACCGTCTGCTTCCCGCACCCGGCCCGCGCGGCGATGCCCTCGACGGTCAGCGCCCCATAGCCGACCTCCAGCACGAGTTCGTAGGCGGCGGTGAGAATGGCCAGGCGGGATTCCTCACTGCGTCTGCGCCCCCGCCGAGCGGGCGTCCCTCCGATCACACCCCCACTGTAAACGCCATTACGAGACGCACCGATCCATAAAACCGAACGCTCGCCTCACCGAACCGCCCGTCCCCGCTCCACGCCGGGAACGCGGCCGGTGGTCCCGGTCCGGAGGCCGGGAAGGGGCGGCCGGGCCGGGGTCGCCCGCGCGGGTGTCCCGGCCCGGCACGTTTCTCAGAGGGTCTTCCAGTCGGGTTCGCGCTTTGCGGCGAAGGCGGCGGGGCCTTCGGTCTGGTCGGGGTGGCCCCAGAGGCCGGTCAGTTCGGCGGCGCCCGCCCGGCAGGCGTCGGTGAGGCCGGATTCGAGGGCGCCCCAGAGGGCGCGTTTGGTGGCGGCCAGCGCGGCCGGGGAGTTGCGGGCGATCTTCTCGGCGAGGTCCTGGGCCGCCTCGTGGAGGCGGTCCGGCGGGTCGACGATCTCGCTGATCATGCCGAGGTCCAGGGCGCGCTGCGCGCTCATCCGCTCGTAGCGGCCGACGAGGGCCATCCGCAGGACGGCTTCGGCGGGCATCTTGCGCATGAGGGCGATCGTCTCGATGGCGCTGGTCTGGCCGACCGAGACGTGCGGGTCGGTGAACTGGGCGTCGGAGGCGGCGAGGACGATGTCGGCGTCGGCCACGAAGTGCAGGCCGCCGCCCGCGCAGATGCCGTTCACCGCGGCGATGACGGGCTTGTCGATGCCGAGGTGCCAGCTCGTGAAGCCGAGGTCCCAGGCCTCGACCGAGGCCCGGTAGCGTTCCATGCCCTGGCCGTCGGTGGCCAGTTCGCGGACGTCGGCACCGGTCTGGAAGGCCTTGCCGTTGGCCGCGTTGACGATGACGCGCACCTCCGGGTCGGCGGCGAGCTCCGTCCAGGCCTCGCGTAGTTCGTCCCGCATCGCGTTGTTCATGGCGTTGCGCACGTCGGGCCGGTTGAAGATCAGCCACCCGACGCGGCCGCGCCGCTCCACCTGAAGGGTCTGGTAACTCAAGGGCGTTCCGTTCTCGTTGCCGTGGGTCAGGGGACCTGCGCGTCCGACGGCTCGGCGGCCGTCCGGACGAAGTCCGCGACGAGGTCGCGGCGGAGCACCTTGCCGATCTCGGTGCGGGGGAAGTCGGCCACGACGCGGAACGCGACGGGCACCTTGTACCCGGCGAGTTCCCGCCGTGAGCAGGCGGCGAGATCGGCCTCGT
Source organism: Actinocorallia herbida (assembly GCF_003751225.1). Lineage (NCBI taxonomy): Bacteria > Bacillati > Actinomycetota > Actinomycetes > Streptosporangiales > Thermomonosporaceae > Actinocorallia > Actinocorallia herbida. The sequence goes on along the minus strand of NZ_RJKE01000001.1, from coordinate 2,604,149 downwards.
CAAGGGTCCGGCCGGCCTTGGGCCGCACCCACGCGACGGGCACCTCGCCGAGGCGCTCGTCCGGGACGCCCGCGACGCACGCGTCGGCGACGTCGGGGTGGCCGCGCAGGACCTCCTCGACCTCCTGCGGGACGATCTTGAGGCCGCCGCGGTTGACCATGTCGGACACCCGGCCCTCGATCCACAGGAACCCGTCGGCGTCGAGCCTGCCGAGGTCGCCCGTGCGGAGATAGCCTTCGGCGTCGACGCGGCCCGCTGCGTCCCCGGTCGCGAACGGCGACCGGATCCAGATCTCGCCCGAGGCGTCCGGCGCCAGGGCGGCGCCGTCGTCGCCGGCGATGCGGATGTCGATCCCGGGGTGCGCCCGGCCGACCGCGCCGAGCTTGGCCGCGCCGAACTCCCGGACGTCCGCGGCGGTCCACCCGGCGACCTCGCTGCCGAGCTCGGTCTGGCCGTAGGAGTTGAGGACGTCCACGCCGTATCTGTCCCGGAACCTGCGGGCCTGGTCGGGCGCGAGCGGCGCGGTGACGGACCTGACGAGCTTGAGCGGGGCGAGGTCGGCGACGTCCTCGTGTTCGAGGAGCATCGCCATCATCGCCGGGGCCAGGATCGTCGAGCGGATCTGGAAGCGGCGGACCAGCCCCGCGTAGGCGACGGGATCGAAGCGGTCCATCAGGATCGCGGGGGCGCCCGCGCGGAACGCGAACAACAGGTTCCAGGCGCCCGCCCACAGCGCCTGCGAGCTGGGGATGAGGTTGGGCATCGGCGCCCGGCCCGCGCTCCGGCCGCCGCGCAGCTTGCCCAGGACGGTGTCGATGCCGTCGCGGACGCCGTCGTGGCCGAGGACGACGGGCTTGGACTCGCCCGTCGTGCCCGAGGTCCGGATGACGATCGCGGCTTCCGGTCCGTACGAAGCGGGTTCGTCCCGGTCCGGGGCGCACGCGCACGTCCACACGTCGGGCTCGTCCTCGCGCAGCACGTCGTACCCCTCGGGGACCCGCGTGTCCGGTCCGGCGACGACCACGGCGGGGCGTGACGCGGCGACGTGCGCGGCGACCTCCCGCGCGGTCAGCCGCCCGTTGACGGGCACGTAGACGCCCCCCGCGAGCCAGGTCGCGAACATCGCGGTGACGGCGCGGACCCCGTCGTCGACGACGCAGACGACGGGCTGGCCGGTGACGGGTCCGAGGCGTCCGGCGAGGATGCGGGCCGACGCCGTCAGCTCGCCAAGGGTGCGCTCGACGTCCACGCCGTAGAGGACGGGGGTGTCGCGCGCGGCGGGATGGCCGATGAGGAAGTCGGTGAGACCGCCCGAGGTCATGGTCACCGGACCTGCCTTTCGCGTTGCGGGGGTGGGGGGTGCGTGGTCACGGGGCGGCCAGGAGGCGGGCGAGGCGCTCGGTGTGCTCCTCGGGGCGGCCCAGCAGCTCGCGGCCGGTCCAGGCGCGCTTGTAGTACAGGTGCGCGTCGTGCTCCCAGGTGAAGCCGATGCCGCCGTGCAGCTGGATCATCTCGGCGGTGACGGCCACGTAGGCCTCCGCGCAGTAGGAGGCGGCGACGGCCGAGACGATGGGCAGGTTCGGGAGGCCGGGCAGCCGGACGAACGCGTCGCCGTCCAGGGCCAGGGCCGCGGCCTGCGCGGCCGCCTCCGCCGCCGACTTCGCCGACTCGGTCTTGATCAGCAGGTCGGCGCACTTCTGCTTGAACGCCTGGAACGAGCCGATCGGCCTGCCGAACTGGACACGCGTCTTGCCGTAGGCGACCGTCTCCTCCAGGCAGCGGGCCGCGCCGCCCGCCTGCTCGGCGGCCAGCAGCGCCCGCGCGACGTCGAGCGCGAGCGCGAACGCCTCGGCCGCGTCGCCCTCCCCCACCCGGACGGCGGGGGCCTCGGCGAACTCCAGCCCGGCCTGCTTCCTGGTGAGGTCGAGGCTGGTCAGCGGGATCACGGTGACGCTTGGGGCCCGGGTCTCGACGGCGAAGATCCCGATCCCGTCGCCGGTCCGCGCGGGGACGAGCACGACGTCGGCCGACGCCCCGTCCACGACGAACCCCACGGTCCCGGTGAGCACGGGCCCGTCCGCGCTGATGACGGCCTCGGGCACGTCCCCGTCAGGCAGCGGGCGGCCTACCGCGTCGGCCGTCGCGACCGTGGCGACGAAGGTCCCTGCGCACAGTCCGGGCAGATACCTCTTGGCCGCTTCCGCGTCGTCCAAGGCGAGCAGCAAAGGAACGGTCAGCCCCGCGACGGCGAAGAGCGGCGCGCACAACAGTGCGCGTCCCGCCTCCTCGAACACGATGCCGGCCTCGACGGCCGAGAAGCCGCCGCCGCCGGACTCCTCGGGCACGAGGAACCCGGCGAGGCCCAGCTCACGGCAGAGCCGCCGCCACTCCTCGGGGCTCCAGCCGCGTGCTGAGTCCATGTGGGCGCGCACCGCCTCGGACGGCGCCAGGTCGGCGAACGCGTCCCGCAGGGACTCGCGCAGCAGCCGCAGATCGTTCTCGCTCATCGTCACTCCCGCTCGAATCGGTCGATGACGGCGGCGAACGCCGACTCGAGGTCGGTGGCCGCGCCGGGCGGCTCCGGCAGGCGGACGGGCCCGTGCTCGCGGCTCGGCAGCAGGATCGTCGCCGACGCCGGGGAGGTGATCTCGCCCCGCTGGTTCCGGGTGCGGAGTTCGAGGTCGACGGCGGGGCGGCCGCCTTCGGCGAGGTGTTTGCCGACGACCTCGCCCTCGACCCACTGGACGTCGCCCACGTAGTTGAACTTGCGGAACTCCACCCGCATCCGCCACAGCCAGGCGTCGTCGCCCATCCAGTCGGTGCAGGCGTGGATGATCCAGGTCTCGCGCATCCGCCCGTAGTCGAACGTCGTGGGATTTCCGGACTTGCGGGCGTAGGCGGGGTCCCAGTGCACCCGCTGCATCGCGTCGGGGACGCCCAGCTCATCGCGGTGGTAGAAGCGCGGGATCCGCTTCCGGTTCCGGTAGGCCAGGCGCAGCGGGGCCACGTCGTACATGCCCATGCCCATCCCGACATGCCAGCAGACCATGTCCGTGACCGTCAGCGGGCCCTTGACCAGCGGGCCGACCTTGTCGCCGACCTCGACGTCCTCCCAGTAGCGGGGCTCGGCGCCGCGCGGCTCCTCCGCCGCGTACTGGGCGTCGAGCTCGGCGATGCCCTCCTCGGTCCAGGGCTCTACCGCCACTTCTGCATACTTTTTACGTTCTCTGGCCTTCTCGCGCTCGGTCCGGTACATCATCCGGTACTGCGCGCCGAGCAAGGTGCCCGATTCCGTCTGGAACGCCTGGGCCGTCCATTCCTGGACGCCGCGCCCGCCGAACTCGCTCGGCCGGTCCTTCACCCCGACGAGCGCGGTCCGCCGGCGGACCCGCTGACCGGCCGTCAGGGGTGCCCACCACTCGCGCTCGCTGGCCGCGTAGAAGGCGTGCACGCCGCGCAGCGGATCGCCCTTGAGCTCGTCCTGCCGGGCGATCTCCGCCTCGGTCAGCGCGTCCTCACCGATGAGGCTGTCGCCCCCGACCAGGGCCGGAGGCGCTATCGCGGCCTTCCACCGGGTCGCCTCGGCGTAGGCGGGATCGCCGTAGAGCGGATTGTCGTCGCCGTAGGAGCGGGCGACGTGCCGGAACGCGTCCTCGCCGGGCCGCCGGTAGTGCGGCGGCGCGGGGTACAGCTGCGGGACGCCGATCCGGGACCGCAACAAGGCGACGCCCGCATCAGTGATCTTGCCAGAATCCAGCTTGCCAGAAGCCACCGACCGTCCCCTTCGCACCGGCCGCACGGGGGCGGCCTCAGTGAACACTTACGACGCTAGCACCGGTGTGATAAATGTATCAAATATGAAGAATACTCCAGCGCTGCCGTTCCCCACGGGTGGGCCCGGCACTCCGGACGCCGGGCTCCGGGTGGCCCGTGACGGCCCGGTCGGCTGGCTCGTCTTCGACCGGCCCGACCGGGGCAACGCCATGGACGCCGCGATGATGGCCCGCCTCCCCGAGGTCTGGGCCGAACTCGACGCCGACCCCGACGTCCGCGTCATCTGCGTGACGGGCAACGGCAGGGCCTTCCAGACCGGCCTCGACGTCGCGCAGCTCGCCAAGGACCCCGGCGCGCTCCGCGACATGTCACGCCGCACCAGACGGGCCGACCTGCGGCTCACCGGCTGGCACTGCGGCGTCGCCAAACCCGTCGTGACGGCGGTCAACGGGGTGTGCGCCGGCGGCGGCCTCCACTTCGTGGCCGACTCCGACATCGTCATCGCCTCGGCGTCCGCGACCTTCCTCGACCCGCACGTCAGCGTCGGCCAGGTCAGCGCGTTCGAGACGATCGGGCTGGCCCGGCGCGCGAGCTTCGCGCCGGTCGCCCGGATGGCGCTGACCGGCGCGCACGAGCGGATCGGCGCGGCCGAGGCGCTGCGGCTCGGCTGGGTCAGCGAGGTCGTCGAGCCCGACGACCTGCGGCCCACCGCGCAGGCGCTCGCCGAACGCGTCGCCGAGCACCCGCCCGAGGTGCTCGCCGCGGTGAAACGCGCCCTGTGGCGCGCCAAAGAGACCGGACTGAGCGAGGCGAGAGGAATCCCGCGATGAGTGACGCGCTGCGCGACTGCGCCGACGAGGAGGACGTGCGGACCGCCGTCCGCGCCTGGATCGCCGCGGAGGTCCCCGCGACCTGGCGCGAGGCCGGCGAGCGCGGCGGCCCCCAGGAGGTGCGCAAAGTCAGGACACCCGACGAGTACCGCGCCTGGTATCCGGCCTTCGCCGCGACCGGCCTGGTCGTCCCGCAGTGGCCGGTCGAGTACGGCGGGCTCGGCTGGGACCGCCGCCTCGCGCAGACCGCGGAACGCCTCCTCGCGCCCTACCACCTGCCCCGCCTCAACCCCCTCGGCCTCAACCTCACGGCCGCCGCGCTCTTCGCGCACGGCACGCACGAGCAGCGGCTGCGATACCTGCCACCGATCGTCGCCAACGCCGAGGTGTGGTGCCAGCTGTTCAGCGAGCCCGGCGCGGGCAGCGACCTCGCCTCCCTGGCCACCCGGGCCGAGCGCGACGGCGACGGCTGGCGCATCACCGGCCAGAAGGTCTGGACGACCTGGGCCCACCTCGCCGACTACGGCGTCCTGCTCGCCCGCACCGACCCCGACGCCCCCAAACGCCAGGGCATCACCTACTTCCTCATCAAACTCGACCAACCCGGCGTCGACGTCCGCCCGCTCAAGCACATCGGCGGCGAAGTCGACTTCAACGAGGTCTACCTCGACGGCGCCCACGTACCCGACGACCAGCGCATCGGACCCGTCAACGAAGGCTGGAAGGTCGCCCGGGCGACGCTGAGCGGGGAGCGCCAGATGGTCTCCGGATCCGGGTCCGGCGGCGTCGACCGCATCGGCGGCTCCGGCACCCGTCGTCTGATCGGCCTCGCCATCGAGCGGTCCGAGCAGGGACTCCCCTACGGCTGGGACGACCACGAGACGCGACACCGGCTCGTCAAGCTGTGGGGCGAGGAGCAGATCCGGGCGTGGACCAATGTCCGGGTGCGCGCCGGGCTCAAGGCGGGCCTGCCGCCCGGCCCGGAGAGCTCGATCGGCAAGGTGCACGGCTCGGAGCTGAACCAGCGCGTCCAGGAGGCCGCGGCCCGGATGCTCGGCCTCGCCGGAGCGGCCTGGGAGGGCGGCGACGACTACGCCGACGGCATCCCGGCCGAGATCCGCGGCCTGCTGCGCAGCCGCGCCAACACCATCGAGGGCGGCACCAGCGAGGTCAACAAGAACATCCTCGCCGAACGGGTGCTCGGGCTGCCGAAGGAACCCGACCCGTACGAGGGCCTGCCCTGGCGTGAGGTCCCGCGCGGCTGACGCCGCCCCCACCCACTACCTTCCCGGAGGAGACCATGCAGGACGCGGACGTCGCGGAGATCGTGGCGGCGGTACGGGCGCTCGTGCGCGAGCGGGTCGTGCCGCGCGAGACCGAGATCGACGAGACCGACGAGATGCCGCCGGAACTGCGCGCGGCGGCGGCCGAGATGGGCCTGTACGGGTTCGCCCTGCCCGAGGAGCACGGCGGCCTGGGCCTGACCATGGCGCAGGAGGCCCTGCTCGTCATGGAGCTGGGCTATACGACGCCCGCCTTCCGCTCGCTGTTCGGAACGAACAACGGGATCGCCGGGCACGTCCTCATGGAGGGCGGCACCGACGCGCAGAAGAAGGCCCACCTTCCGAAGCTCGCCTCGGGCGAGTGGACCGCCTCGTTCGCCCTCACCGAGGACGACGCGGGCTCCGACCCGTCGGGCCTGAAGACCGCGGCCCGGCCCGACGGGAACGGCGGCTGGATCCTGAACGGCGCGAAGCGCTACATCACCAACGCGCCCGTCGCGGACGTCTTCATGGTCTTCGCCCGGCACGGCGAGCAGGAGAAGGCGTCCCGGGACATCTCGGTCTTCCTCGTCCCGCGCGACGCCCCCGGCCTGACCGTCGGGCCGCGCGACAAGAAGATGGGCCAGCACGGCGCCTGGACCGCCGAGGTCTTCCTGGACGACGTGCCCGTCCCCGCCGAAGCCCTCATCGGCGGCCCCTCGGGCAAGGGCCAGGGTTACCTCACGGCCATGCGCTGCCTGGCCCACGGCCGCCTGCACATCGCCGCCCTCTGCACCGGCATGGCCCAGCGCCTCCTGGACGAGACCGTCACGTACGCCCTGTCCAGGAAGCAGTCCGGCAAGCCCATCGCCGGGTTCCAGCTCATCCAGGGCCTCATCGCCGACTCCCAGACCGACGTCTACGCCTCCCGCTCCCTGCTGCTGGAGGCGTCCCGCGCCTTCGACGCCGGCACCGACACCCGCATGGGCCCTTCCTGCGCGAAGTACTTCGCCAGCGAGGCGGTGGGCCGCGTCGCCGACCGGGCCGTCCAGGTCCACGGCGGCGCGGGGTACATGCGCGGCGTCCCCGTCGAGCGCTTCTACCGGGACGCCCGGCTCTTCCGCATCTACGAGGGCACCAGCCAGGTCCAGCAGGTCGTCATCGCCAAGCAGGCCCTCACCGCGGCGCGCTGAACGGTGCGCCCCGGGGACGTCCCTCCCCCGGGGCGCACGGTCAGGCCCGCTCGTCCAGCACGCCCGGCGCCCGCCAGACGCGGCGGTGGACGGGACCGAGGGCCGGCGGGGCGGGTCCCGGCCTGGAAATAACCGCTGTCGCCTTCGGGGGCGCGCGTGGTTGCATGGGCGCATGGTGCCTCCCGACCGGCTTCTCGCCTTCGCCGTCATGTCGTTCCTGCTGATCGTCGTCCCGGGGCCGAGCGTGCTGTTCGTGATCGGGCGGGCGCTGGCGCACGGGCGGCGGGCCGCGCTGACCACGGTGCTGGGGAACACGCTCGGGGCCTACGTGCTGGTCGTGGCGGTGGCCTTCGGCGTCGGGTCCATCGTGGAACGCTCCGTGGTCGTCTTCACGACGCTCAAGCTGGCGGGCGCCGCGTACCTGGTGTACCTCGGCGTCCGGGCCTGGCGGGAGCGCCGGGCGCTGCACACGCTGGTCGCCGACGGCGGCGCGGCCCGGGGCACCCTCAGGACGTTCTGGGAGGGCTTCACCGTCGGTGTCTCGAACCCGAAGACCATCGTGTTCTTCGCCGCGGTCCTCCCCCAGTTCGTCGACCCGGCCCGCGGCGGAGTGCCCGTGCAGATCCTCGTCCTCGGCCTGGTCTTCAACCTCATCGCGGTCGCCTCGGACGGCGTCTGGGGCCTCGCCGCCTCCACCGCCCGCACCTGGTTCACCCGCTCCCCGGAGCGTCTGTCCCTCGTCGGCGGCATCGGCGGCGCCACGATGATCGGCCTGGGCCTCACCATCGCCGCCACCGGCCGGAAGGACTGACCCCCGGCCGGATCAGGAGGCGGTGCGGATCGCGGTGACGGCGACCGTGGTGTAGGGCATGACGAAGGAGCCGCCGTCCGCGTCGATCGCCGCGCCGACGGCGCGCAGCACCTCGGCCCGCTGGTCCGGGCGCAGGGCGGTGAGGGCCCCCGTGGTGGACAGCTGGTCGAGCCACTCGGCACGGGTGTAGGCGCGCTCCCAGGCGAAGGGCCACTTCTGCGGGGCGCCGAATCCGCCGGCCGTGCCGAGTCCGTCGGCGACCTTGGCGAAGATCGTCTCGTAGGCGTCGGCGGTGGACGTCGCGGCCCTGGGGTCGATGGGCGAGTCGGGGACGGCGCGCCGGTAGGCCCCGACGAAGGAGTCCGCGAGGTCGGGCGGGAGCCGGAAGACGTGCCAGAACGCCGCGAACAGGCCCCCGGGACGGAGGATCCGGGCCGCTTTGGCCGAGCCCGCGACCGGGTCCACCCAGTGCCAGGCGGTCGCGGCGACGACGGCGTCGAAGGTGCGCCCGGCGGGCGCCCAGTCCTCGAACGTCGCGGCCTCGACCGCCGTCCCGCGGTCCCGGGCGAAGTCGGCCATCCGCGCGTCGGGCTCGACGCCCAGGACCCGGCAGCCGGCCACCTGGAGCTGCCGGGCCGCGATGCCGGTGCCGCAGCCGACGTCGAGGACGTCGGGTCCGGGGGCGGTCTCGGCGATCCGCCGCATCAGGGCTTCGGGGTAGGGGGGCCGGGCCCGGTCGTAGCGCGCGGCGTCCGAGCCGAACGACTCGGCGATCCGACGGGCCTCGTGGGGCGCGGTGGAAGGGCGTTCCGAGGAAGAAGTGGGCATGCGCCCACTCTAATGGGCAGATGCCCACTCATACACTGTCCGGGGTTAGCCGGACGAGTGAGGGAGTGACGGACTGTGCCGACAGGCGTGGCCATCCGGGACGTGCGGGAGCAGCTGTTCGACGCCGCGGAGCGCGTCCTGCTCCGGGACGGGCCCAGCGCGCTGACCAGCCGTGCCGTCACCACGGAGGCCGACTGCGCCAAGGGCGTCCTGCACCGGCACTTCACCGACTTCGACGCCTTCCTCGCCGACCTCGTCCTGGACCGGGCCGCCCGCGCCCGGGCCCGCGGCGACGCGCTGCGCGATGCCGCCGGGACGGGCACCCTCACCGGCAACCTCACCCGGGCGCTCCCCGACCTCCTGAGCCCGGTGGCCGTGGCCATCGTCGCGCTCATCACCTCCCGGGACGCGCTGCGCGCCCGCCTGCGCCGGCGATGGCCGACCGGCGTCCCCCTCCTCGCCGAGATCGCGGTGGCCCTCACCGCCTACCTCGCCGCCGAACGCGACCTGGGCCGCCTCACCCCCGACGCCGACCTCGAAGTCCTCGCCCCCACCCTGCTGGGCGCCGCCCACCTCCTGTTCGCCGACCGCCAGGCCGCCCCGCCCGAGCCCGCCGTTCTCCAGCGGGTCACGGCCGGGGTCCTCGCCAACGCCGCCCCGGACCCGTCCTCCGTGTGAGCCCGCGCCGCGTTCACGAAGGGCCCGGGTCCCGTGGGCGTGTCGGATGGTGGACCCGGACGGCCGGGGGAAGGGTGGTGAAGGCAAGGGAGACGTCAACCGGGGGAGCGACGCATGTCCGAAGTCACCGAGCCGTACGCGACCGGCACGCCGTGCTGGGTGGATCTGATGGCGAAGGACCAGCAGGCCGCGCTGGACTTCTACCGCGAACTGCTCGGCTGGCAGGGCGAGATCGGCCCCGCCGAGTTCGGCGGGTACACGGTCTGCGAGCTGAACGGCAGGGCGGTGGCGGGCATCGCCCCGACGATGGCCCCGGAGGGGGCGTCGGAACCGCCGACCGTCTGGACGAACTACCTTTCCAGCACCGACGCCCAGGCCACCCAGGACGCGATCGTCGCCGCGGGCGGCCTCCTCATCGCCCCCGTGATGGACGTGGGCTCGCTCGGCCGGATGCTGGTCGCCGCCGACCCGCAGGGCGCGGTCTTCGGTGTCTGGGAAGCCCGCGACTTCGCCGGCGCCCAGGTCGTCAACGAGGCGGGCGCCCTCGTCTGGAACGAACTGCACACCGACGACATCCCGGGTGCCACCGCCTTCTACGCCGAGGCCTTCGACCTGCGGATCAAGCCCATGGAAGGCGCCGAACCCTACTGCGAACTACGCGTCGGCGACCAGTGCGTCGGCGGCGCCACCCACCTCGCCGCCGACCCGCCCGGCACCCCCTCCCACTGGCTCACCTACTTCGCCGTCGACGACGTCGACGCCTCCGTCGACACCCTTCTCGAACACGGCGGCACGGTCCTGGCCCCGCCCTTCGACATGATCGCCGGCCGCATGACCGTCGTCACCGACCCCCAAGGCGCCCCCTTCGCCCTGATCAATCCCACCCCGATGTAGCCGCCTCGGCGTCGAGGTCGACGTCGAGGGCGGCGGCCATGGTGCGGATCATGTGCTGGACGCCGATCTCGTTGCGGCCGATGAGCATGTGGTGGTGCTGTCCGTTGCGGACGCCGTCGCCGCAGCTGGGGAGCATCAGGAAGTCCTCGTCGCGGACGGCGGCGTGAACCTGTTCGTACACGTCCCGGTACAGGGCGGAGGTCGCGTCGTCCCGGGCGGGGGTCACGCCCATCCAGCCGTGCCGCACCGTGCAGGTCGTCGGGCCGTCGTGCGGCAGCAGGTCGATGATCTCCACACCGATCATGCTGTTGGCGAGGATGAGGTTCGGATAAACCCAGTAGATGACGCCCATGTTGGCGCTGGGGCCCCGGTCCGCGTCCGGGTCGTCGGTGAGGGCGGTGATCCACGTGAAGGGGAAGCCCATCCGGTGGTGGCGGCCGAACACGTCGTGGACCGAGGTGTTCGGCAGGGTGTTCTGGCCGATGACGCTTTTGCCGTGCACGAAGGGGAAGTGGTAGCCCTCGGCGAACGCCTCCAGCGCGCCCTTCCAGCTGACGCCCGAGGTGAACTCCCGGGCCGTCAGATAGCCGTAGTCCTCGTAACCCCACTGGGCGAGTTCGGCGTCCAGGGGGCCGAGGTGCGCGTCGAGGTCCAGGGGCGCGTCCGCGGTCAGCACCGCCCAGACGAATCCGTGGCGCTCCTCGGAAGGCAGTTCGACGAGACCGTAGCGGCTCTTGTCGAGGTCGGGGAACCCTTCGCGGCCGGGCAGGGAGGCCAGGCAGCCCTGTGTGTCGTACGACCAGGCGTGGTAGGGGCAGGTGAACCGGCGGGACACGCCCTCGCCTTCCGCGGGCCGGGCGCCGCGGTGGCGGCAGTAGTTGAGGAAGACGTGGGCCCGGCCGTCGGCGTCCCGGGTGACGAGCAGGGAGCTGCCCAGGACGGTGCGGACGAAGTACGCGTGCGGCTCGGCGAGCCGGGCGCTCTGCCCGATGGCGAGCGGGGTGCGCTTGAGCAGCGCGCGCTCGCGCTCGTACAGGGCGGGGTCCCGGTAGTACGACAGCGGTACCGCCAGGGTGCCGGCCGCCATCTCCGTCGTCTTGCGGACGGCGAGGTCCAGCGCGCGCTCGGTCAGTGACGCGTCCAGGGGGGCGGGGGTGCGCCCGGGGGGTGAGGCGATCACGGTCATGGGACGACCATACATAGATGTGAAGTCGTCTAGTCAAGGGCCCCGGCCGAGATCGCGGAGCGACCGGCACCGTGCCACCCTGGTCGGCATGGAAACGGTTGCGCCGCGGACGGACGCGGCGGGATGGTGAGAACGCACGGCTGGCGGGGCGATCCCCCGCGTGACGACGCCGAGGCGAGGGAGCGGGTCATCGGCGCGGCGATGCGGTGCATCGACCGGTACGGATCCAGGACACGGCTCGCCGACGTCGCCAAGGAGCTGGGCGTCACCCGGCAGACGGTCTACTTCTACTTCGCCGGCACCGAGGAACTCCTCGTGGCCACCGCCCAGCACGCCGTCGGCGGCTTCCTCGACCGGCTGGCCGACCACGTCGCCCCGCTGCGCGAGGACGCCGAGATCCTGGCCGAAGGCATGTGCTACACCTTCGACCGGTTGCAGCACGACCCCTACCTGGGAATCCTGCTGGCCACCGGCCACGCCGGCACCCTGACCCAGGCCATCACCTCGCCCACCGCGATGACGTTCGGCCGCGCCATCCTCACCCGCTTCGACATCGACTGGGCCGCCCGCGGCTACACCGACACCGACCTGGACGAGCTGGTCGAACTCATGCTCCGCCTCCTTCAGTCCTTCGTCATCGACCCCGGCCACCCGCCGCGCGCTCCCGCGGAGTTCCGCGCCTACCTGCGCCGCTGGTTCGACAGGTTCCTCTTCGACGCCCGCCGCCCGTCGGCGGCGAACGGGCCCATGCCCTAGCGGGCCGCCCGGCGGCATGAAGAAGGCCCGCTCCCGAGGGGGCGGGCCTTCTGTGAGCCGGGGTCAGATGCGGACGATCTGGCCGCCGTCGACGGCGAAGATCTGGCCGGTGACCCAGGAGGCCTCGTCGGAGAGGAGGAACTTGAGGGCGCCCACGTGGTCCTGGGGGGTGCCCAGGCGCTTGATGGCCAAGCCCTGGACCATGGGCTCGACGAAGCCTTCGGGGACCACCTCGCGGGTGGCGGCGGTGTCCGTCGGTCCGGGGGCGATGGCGTTGACGCGGACGTTCATCCAGCCCATCTCGGCGGCGAGGTTGACCGTCAGGCTGTTCACCGCGGCCTTGGCGATGGAATAGAAGCCGCCGGCCATCCAGGCGGCGGTGGAGGACTGGTTGACGATGGCGCCGCCGCCGCGTTTGCGCATGCTGCGGTAGACGGCGCGGGTGCAGTGCAGGGCGCCGTTCATGTTCACCGCCATGAACTTCTCGTAGTAGCCGAAGTCCACCTTGAGCAGGGACTCGATCTGCATGCCGCCGTAGATCGCGGCGTTGTTCACCAGGTAGTCGATCCCGCCGAAGGCCGCTTCGGTGGCGGCGGCCATCGCGACGGTGCTCTCGGCGTCGGAGACGTCGGTGCGGACGGCGAGGGCGGCTCCGCCCGCGGCCTCGATCTCCTTGGCGACGCGGCGGGCCTGCTCCTCGTTGAGGTCGGCGACGACGACCTTGGCGCCTTCCTCGGCCAGGGACTTGGCGTAGACCTCGCCGATGCCCTGTCCTGCGCCGGTCACGATCGCGACCTTGTCTGCAAAGCGCATGTGCGCGCCCTCCTCCGGGGGACCACTGGAGCGTGGGGTGGGGGTCGATCGCGGGGCGGCCGCCGCTCGGTGGGCATTGGCAGACCCACGAATTGCTAATAATATACATCATCAAGTTTAAAAAATCAGATCCGCGGCCCCTCCGCACCGGGCTCGCGGCGTCCCCCGACCACACCGAACGCTGTGGAGACACCATGACATCGGACGCCCCCCGCGAGGAACTGCTTCTCATAGACGGGTCTGTGACAGCCGCAGCCGACGGCCGCACCTTCGAGAACGTCAACCCCGCGACGGAGGAGGTCATCGGCACCACCGCCGACGCCGGGACCGCCGACATGGACCGCGCGATCGCCGCGGCCCGCCGCGCCTTCGACGAGACCACCTGGCCGACGGACCTGGCGTTCCGCGTCCGCTGCCTGCGCCAGCTCCGCGAGGGTCTGGAACGCCATGCCGACGAGCTGCGCGGCGTGATCGTCGCCGAGGTCGGCACCCCCGTCATGCTCACCCACGGCCCCCAGCTCGACAGCCCCGTCGAGGGCCTCGGCTGGATCGCGGACGTCGCGGAGTCCTACGCGTGGGAGACCGACCTGGGCATCGCGTCCCCGATGGGGATCCGCACCCAGCGCGTCCTGCGCCGGGAAGCCGTCGGGGTGGTCGGCGCGATCACGCCGTGGAACTTCCCGATGCAGATCATCCTGGCCAAGGTCGGACCCGCCCTCGCCGCGGGCAACACCGTGATCCTCAAGCCCGCGCCCGACACGCCCTGGAACGCCACGATCCTCGGCCGGATCGTCGCGGAGGAGACCGACATCCCGGACGGCGTGTTCAACGTCGTCGTCGGCTCCTCGCACGAGCTCGGCGCCCAGCTCGCGGCCGACCCGCGCGTCGACCTCGTCTCGTTCACCGGGTCGACCGACACCGGCCGCAGCGTCATGCGCGCGGGCGCGGAGAACATCAAGAAGGTGTTCCTCGAGCTCGGCGGCAAGTCCGCTCTGCTCGCCCTCGACGACGCCGACATGAAGGCCGCCGTCGGTAACGCCGCCTTCCAGATCACCACCCACGCCGGGCAGGGCTGCGCGATCCTCACCCGGCTCGTCCTGCCGCGCGCCCGCTACGACGAGGGCGTCGAACTGCTCGTCCAGATGCTCAAGGACTGGCCGTACGGCGACCCGTCCGACCCGGGCGTCCTCATGGGCCCGCTCATCAGCGAGCGGCAGCGGCAGCGCGTCCTCGGCTACGTCGAGAAGGGCGTCAGCGAAGGCGCGAGCGTCGCGCTCGGCGGCGGGATCCCCGAGCACCTGCCGCGCGGCTACTTCGTGCAGCCGACCGTGCTCACCGGCGTCACCCCGGACGCGACGGTCGCGCAGGAGGAGATCTTCGGCCCCGTCCTCGCGGTCCTCGCGCACGACGGCGACGACGACGCGGTTCGGATAGCCAACGACTCGCCTTACGGCCTGTCCGGGATGGTCGTCAGCGCGTCGGAGGAGCGGGCGCAGGCCGTCGCGCAGCGGGTCAGGACCGGCACGATCTCGGTCAACGGCGGCCTCTACTACGGCGCGGACGTGCCGTTCGGCGGCTACCGGCAGAGCGGCGTCGGCCGGGAGAGCGGTATCGCCGGATTCGAGGAGTACCTGGAGATCAAGGCCATCGCATATGGCCGCTGACCTCCCCGACGAAGGGAAGACCATGGGCTTGGACGGCGCACGCGTCCTGGTGAGCGGAGCGTCCGCGGGCATCGGGCGGGCCTTCGCGGTCGGCGCGGTGCGGGCGGGCGCGCGGGTCGTGTTCGCCGCGCGGCGGCAGGCCGAACTCGACAAGGCCCGCGACGAGGCGGGCGGCGGCCACACCGTCGCGGTCGACCTCACCGATCGCGACGGCGCGACCCGGATCGCCGCCGCCGTTCAGGCGGAGCTGGGCGGGCTCGACCTCGTCGTCTCCTGCGTCGGCGTGGCCCCGCTGAAGATGCTCGTCGACACCGACGACGAAGACTGGGAACGCGTCTTCGCCGCCAACGTCGTCGGCACCCACCGGCTGCTCCGGGCGTGCCTGCCTCTGCTGGACGCCTCCGGGATGGTGATGGCGCTCTCGTCCGAGACCGTCGTGCAACCCCGCACAGGGCTCGGCGCGTACGCGACGTCCAAGGCCGCGCTCGAAAGGCTGCTGGTCGGCTGGCGGACCGAGCACCCGTGGAAGCGGTTCACCACGGTCACGATCGGCGCGACCTTCCCCACGGACTTCGGCAACGCCTTCGAGGGCGACATCCTCATGCGCGCGCTGGACGACTGGGGCGTGCGCGGCCTCGCCCAGGAGCAGATGATGGACCCGCAGGACGTCGCCGACGTCCTGCTCGGCACCGCCGCGACCGCCCTCGGCAAGCCCGGCGTCTGCCTCGAGCACCTGACGGTCCGCTCCCCCTCGCCCGTCGTGGGCACCTTCGCCGACTCGCTGGCCCCCTTCACTGGAGAGACCCCGTGATCGAGTACAACCCGTTCCACCGGGCGACGGTCCGGAACCCGTTCCCGGTCTACAAGCGGCTGCGGGACGAGGCGCCGGTCTACCACAACGAGGAGCTCGGCTTCTGGGCCCTCACCCGGTACGAGGACGTCGTCGCGGCCCACCTGGACGTCGAGCACTTCTCCAGCGCGCACGGGGTCACGATCGAGGGCGTCGACCAGGGGGCGCCGTTCCTGATCGTCAAGGACCCGCCCGAGCACACCATGCACCGCAAGATCGTCGCGCGGCTGTTCACGCCCCGGAGGATCGCGGCGCTCGAGCCGTTCATCCGCCGGACCGCCGCCGACCTCCTGGACAAGCTGGACGGCCTCTCCGAATTCGAGCTCGTCGAGAACTTCTCGTTCCGGCTGCCCCTCGACGTCATCAGCGAGCTGATCGGCATCCCCGCCGAGAGCCGCGAGAAGATCCACCACCTCAGCGACCGGGTCGCGGTCCGCACCGAGGACAACAAGACCCCCGAGGACGCCTTCGTCGCCAGCGCCGAACTGCTCGGGCTGCTCGCCGATCTGGTGAAGGAGCGCCGCGCGCACCCGGGCGACGACGTCATCACCCTCCTCATGAACACCCCGGTCGAAGAAGAGGACGGCTCGACCCGGTCGTTGGGCAACGGCGAGCTCGCCTCACGGTTCCTGGAGCTCGCCTTCGCCGGGCACGAGACCGTCGCCAAGCTCATCCCCAACGGCGTCATCGCGCTCAGCCGCTTCCCCGAGGCGCGCCGCGCGATCGTCGCCGACCCCTCGCTGCTCGGCAACGCTGTCGAGGAGATGCTGCGCTGGGACCCGCCGTCGCACTACCAGGGGCGCTGGACGACCCAGGACGTCGAGCTGCACGGGACCGTCATCCCGGCCGACCAGCGGGTCATCCTTGTGACGGGATCGGCCATCAGGGACGAGCGCAAGTACGCCGACCCGGACGTCTTCGACATCTCCCGGGACATCGACCGGCACGTCAGCTTCGGGTTCGGCCGGCACCTGTGCCTGGGCGCGTCCCTGGCCCGGCTGGAGACCCGCGTCGCGTTCGAGGAGCTGCTCAAGCGCTTCCCCGACTTCGACTACGACGAGTCCGGGATGGAGTGGGCCTACTCCAGCAACGTGCGCGGCCTCGCCAAGCTGCCCGTGCGCGTCCTCTCCTGACCTCCCCGCCTCCACCCCCCGAGGAAGGTTTCCATGCCCGACAAAGCCGACCTGCCCGCCAACCCGTCGATCAACCTGATCAGTGGCGAGTTCTGGGGCCGGAATCCGCACGAGGAAATGACCTGGATGCGGGAGAACGCCCCGGTCTACTGGGACGCCAACGCGGGCGTGTGGGGGGTGTCCAAGCACGCCGACCTCAAGCGGGCGTCCCGCATGCCGGAGGTGTTCTCCAACGCCCAGGGCATCCGCGCCGACGCCTTCCCGCTGCCGATGATGATCGACATGGACGACCCGCAGCACAAGATGCGGCGCAAGCTCGTGAGCTCCGGGTTCACACCGCGCCGGGTCTCGGATCAGGAGTCCTACCTTCGGCGGATCTGCGATGAGATCATCGACGAGGTCTGCGAGCGGGGCGAATGCGACTTCGTCAGCGACATCGCGGCGCTGCTGCCCCTGATCGTCATCGGTGACGCGCTGGGCGTCGCGCCGTCCGACCGGGCGACGCTGCTGCGCTGGTCCGACGACATGCTGTCCGGCCTCACCGGCGGCGACGACCCGGACATGCTCATCAAGGCGGGCGAGGCGTTCAGCGGGTTCACCGAGTACGCGGCCGGCGCCGCCGCCGAGCGGCGCGGCTGCCCGATGGACGACCTGCTCAGCATCCTCGTCCACGCCGAGATCGACGGCGACCGCCTCGACCAGGACTCCGTCGTCCAGGAGTCCCTGCTCATCCTCATCGGAGGCGACGAGACCACCCGGCACGTCATCTCCGGCGGCATGTACCAGCTCGCCCTGCACCCCGGCCAGCGGCAGAGCCTCATCGACGATCCTTCACGCATCCCCACGGCCGTCGAAGAGATGCTGCGGTGGGTGTCGCCGATCAAGAACATGAACCGGACGGCCACCCGGGACTTCGAGTTCAACGGGAGCCGGATCTCCGAGGGCGACAAGGTCCTCCTGCTGTACCCGTCGGCCAACCGGGACGCCGACGTGTTCGCGGACCCGTTCCGGTTCGACGTCGCGCGCACCCCGAACGACCACATCGCCTTCGGGAACGGTCCCCACTTCTGCCTCGGCAACAGCCTCGCCCGGCTGGAGCTCAAGGTCATGTTCGAGCAGCTGCTCACGCGGCTGCCCGACCTCGAGCCCGTCGACGACACGGAACCCGCATATCGGCCTGCCAATTTCGTGTCCGGCTACGAGAGCATGAAGGTGCGCTTCACCCCCACCCCGAAGATCGCGCACTGAACGGAGTCCTTCTCTATGGACGACCTCTGGGAACTCGGCTTCTACGGCCTCGCCGGCCACTCCGCCACTCCCCGCGACCTGCTGATGGAGGTGCGCGACGGCGAACGCCTCGGCCTCGGCGCGGTGTTCCTCTCCGAAAGGTTCAACGCCAAGGAGGCGGCGACCCTGTCGGGAGCGGCCGGGGCGGTTTCTGAACGGCTCGGCATCGCGACGGCGGCGACGAACCACAACACGCGGCATCCGCTGCTCACCGCCACCCTCGCGACGACGATGCACCGCCTCACCGGAGGCCGTTTCGCCCTCGGCCTCGGTCGCGGGTTCGACATGCTCTTCGACGTCATGGGCGTCCCCCGCGTCACGAGCGCGCAGCTCGAGGACGTCATCGGGATCCTGCGGACGCTGTGGAAGGGGCAGCCCGTCCTCGGGCACGACGGCCCGGCCGGGAAGTTCCCGTACCTGATGCAGGACTCGTCGTTCGACGAGGACATCCCCATCCTGCTGACGGCCATGGGCGGCAAGACCCTGGAGTTCGCGGGCCGGGTGGCCGACGGCGTCGTCCTGCACACGTTCTTCGGGGACGAGCTCCTCGAACGGTCGGTCGCGGCGGTGCGCCGGGGCGCGGAGCAGGCGGGACGCGATCCTTCCTCGGTCCGCGTCTGGTCGGTGCTGGCGGTCGTGGGCGACCACATCCCTTACGACCTCCGGTTGAAGAAGCTCACCGGGCGGCTGGCGACCTATCTCCAGGGGTACGGCGATCTTCTGGTCGGCCTGAACGAGTGGGACAAGTCCGTCTTGACCCGGTTCCGTGCCGACGACTTCGTCAGCACCTTCGCCGGTGCCTTCGACGCGGTCGCGACCACGGAACAGCTGGAGTACCTGAACACGCTGATCCCCGCCGAATGGCTCGCCGCCTCGGCGACGGGCTCGGCGGAACAGTGCGCGGCGAAGGTCGCCGACCAGTTCGCGCACGGCGCCGACGGCGTCATCCTCCACGGCGCCACCCCCCGGGAGCTGGAACCCGTCGTGGAGGCGTACCGCAAGATCCGTCCGGACTCCTTCGGTGTCCGCACCGACCTCAACCCGGCGCGGTACCTCCCCTGATCCCCGGGCGCATCGGCTCCGGCCGGTGCGCCCCCGCTCGTCCCAGCGCCATCGCCCGAAACCCCCCGTCCCCGCGGCGCCGACACCACCCCGAGGCGGCGCCGCGCACATCTAAGGAGGCGGCCGTGAGCGTCGTCGATCCGTCAGTGAACTCCCCGAGCGTGCCCGCCGTCGATACCCCGGACCTCCTGGACCCCGCCTGGCTCACCGCGGCCCTCGGCGCCCCGGTGACCGCGGTATCGGCCCAACGCGTCGGCTCGGGTCAGATCGGCACCTGCTACCGGCTGGAGCTCACCGGCGAGGGCGTGCCCCCGCGCCTCATCGCGAAACTCCCCGCCGAGAACATCGCCTCCCGCGCCTTCCTCAGCTCCGCCTACCGCACCGAAGTCCGCTTCTACCAGGACATCGCCCCCACCGTCGCGGTCCGCATCCCCCGCTGCCACTACAGCGACATCTCCGCCGACGGCACCACCTTCACCCTCCTCCTCGAGGACGCCGCCCCCTCCGTCCAGGGCGACCAGCTCGCCGGCTGCCTCCCCGGCCACGCCGAGGCCGCGGCCCGCAACCTCGCCGGCCTCCACGGCCCCCGCTGGTGCGACCCCACCCTCCTCGACCTCGGCTGGCTCGGCCAGGTCGGCCAGGAGGAGGCCGAACTCCTCGGCGACGCCTTCGCCCCCGCCGTCGAGACCTTCATCGACCGCTTCCCCGGCCGCTTGGCCCCCGAGGACGCCGAGACGCTGCGCGATGTGGCCCGCGACGTCGTCTCCTGGGCGGTCGCCCGCCCCGAGCGCTTCGGCCTCGTCCACGGCGACTACCGCCTGGACAACCTCCTCTTCCCCCCTTCCGGCGATGACGTCACCGCCGTCGACTGGCAGACCCTCAGCCTCGGCCACCCCCTCCGCGACGTCGCCTTCCTCCTCGGCACCGGCCTCGACCCCGCCGACCGTGCCGCCTGCGAACGCGACGTCGTCGCCGCCTACCACGCCGAACTCCTCACCCACGGAGTAACGGACTACTCCTTCGAGGAGTGCTTCGAGGACTACCGCTTCGCCGCCGTCCAGGGCCCCCTGATCACCGTCCTGGGCTGCGCCTACGGCACCCAGACCGACCGCGGTGACGAGATGTTCCTCACCATGGCCCGCCGCTCCTCCGCCATGATCCGCGCCCTGGACTCCCTCTCCCTCATCTGAACATCGTCGAAGGACCTCCCATGACCTCCACAGACCTTCCGCAGTACAAGACGATCCAGTACGAGGAAATCGACAAGGTGGCGGTGGTCACCCTCAACCGCCCCGAAGTCCTCAACGCCTTCGACTCCGTCATGATGCGCGAGATCGCCTCCTGCTGGCGCTACCTCCGCGACCGCGAGACCATCCGCGCCATCGTCCTGACGGGCGCCGGTGACAAGGCCTTCTGCACCGGCCTCGACCGCAAAGCCGAAGCAGTGGGAGAAAACGGCGCGGTCCCCCTCCACCACAACGACCCGGGCCACTTCCTCCCCCCGAAGACCGCAGGCCACCTCTACAAGCCGGTCATCGCCGCCGTGAACGGCATGGCCTGTGCCGGCGCCTTCTATCTCCTGGGCGAAGTCGAATTCATCATCGCCTCCGAAACCGCCACCTTCTTCGACCCCCACACCACCTACGGCATGGCCGCCGTCTTCGAACCCATGATGATGCTCCAGCGCATGCCCCTGGGCGAAGTGATGCGCATGTCCCTCATGGGCTCCTACGAACGCATGACCGCCACCCGAGCCCACCAAATAGGCCTCGCCCAAGAACTCACCGCCCCCGCCGACCTCCTCCCCCGAGCCCTCGAAGTAGCCACCCGAATAGCCTCCCAACCCGCCCTGGCCACCGAAACCACCGTAAAATCCATCTGGACCGCCCAAGAATCCAGCTACCGAGCCGCCCTGGAAATGGGCCAATCCCTGATCCAGCTGGGCACCAGCGACGCCTCCCTGAGGGAAGGCGCCAGAACCTTCCAGTCCGGCCGGCGCATCACCTGGACCCCCCGCTGACCCGTCCCGGACCCGGGAGCCCGGCCCGCTGCGCGCCATCGCCGCCACCGAGGAACCGGCCGACGGCGGTGACGGTGGCGGCGGGAGCTCCGAAGGTGACTACGTGGAGAGCCTGCCCGGCTGGGCGGGCCGCATCTCCGGCTGACCGCCCGGAACCGCGGTGGGCCCGCCTTCGGCCGGGTGCCTATCGGGAGGAGTCCGCCAAAGGGAGGCGGAGGGTGAAGTGACCGCCGGGGGACGGGGCGGCGGTCAGGGTGCCGCCGTAGTTGCGGGCGATCTCCTGGGCGATGGGGAGGCCCAGGCCGGTGCCGCCGGAATCCAGGTCCCGGGACTCCTTGAGGCGGGCGAAGCGCTCGAAGATCCGGTCGGTGTCCTCAGGAGGGACGCCCCGGCCGTCGTCGTCCACTCGCAGGACGGCCTGGCCGTCTTCGGTGGTGACGGTGACGTCCACCCGGGTTCTGCCGTGGCGCTGGGCGTTGGCCAGGAGGTTGCCGAGCAGGCGGGCGACGCGGAGGCGGTTGGCGTCGACCTGGACGTTCGGGGTGAGGTCGGTGGTGATGGGCAGGCGGCCCAGCGGGCGGCGCGCGATTTCGGCGGCGGCGAGTTCGCCGAGGTCCAGGCGTTCGGTGGGCGGGGGCGTGCCCGACTCCAGTCGGGCCAGTTCCAGGAGGTCCTCGACGATTGCGCTGAGGCGCTCGACGTCGCCGACCGCCTCGTGGACGTCTTCCTTCCACGGGTAGTCCTCGTCCTCCGAGTCCAGGACCTCCAGGCGGGTGAGCAGGCCGGCGATCGGGTTGCGCAGGTCGTGCGACGCCTCGGCGACGAAGCGGCGTTGGCGGTCGGTGGCCTCCTCCAGTCGGGCGAGGGTGGCGTTGATGGTCTCGGCGAGTTCCTGTAGCTCGCTTCCGCCGCTGAACTGGACGGGGACGCGCCGGGACAGGTCCGAGGCCGTGATGTCCGAGAGCTCCTTGGTGATCTGCCGCACCGGCCGCAGCGCCGAATAGACCGCCAGCCAGGTGAGCAGCCCGATGAGCAGCAGCACGCCGATCAGCACCGCCGTCGTCCGGAACCCGACCGGAGACGCCTCCTCCCCCACGACCCCGGCCACTCGCGCCGCCGCGTACACCGTGACGGGCCGGCCGTAGGCGTTCTCGTCGACCCGCAGCCCCACGATGTAGACGCAGCTGCCGAGGCTGTTGGAGCAGTCGGTGACGTCCGCCCTGGGATCGGCCGGATCCTCCGACCGGACCCGCGTGATGGCGGGCCGCCCGCGCAGTGGCCCGCTCGCCGCGAGGACGGTGCCGTCATCGGCCACCACCTGGACGTACACGGTCGAGTCCGGGATCTGCGCCTCCTGCAGCGGCGCCCGGACGACCTCGCCCGCGGTCCGCACCGCCGTGCGCCCGGCCTCGCGCGCCGCCTCCGACTGCGTGTCCTGCCGGAACAGCGCCAGCACGAGGAACAGGCAGGCCAGCAGAATGATCGCGGAGACGGTCAACGCGAGCAGCGTGATCCGTCCCCGCAGCGAAACGAAGACGAGCGCCAGCCGCCGCCTCAGCCGCCCGTCTCCAGCCTTCATCTTCCCGCCCCCGTGATCCCCGCCCCCACCAGCCACTTCTAGAGCGTCGCCCGCCCGATGCCCAGAAGACACGCCGTCCCGTCCGGGTCCTGCTCTGTCCCCGGCGCCGGAACCCGGCCCGGTCGCGCGGGCGAGGACGACCGAGGTCGACGCCCCCGGCCCGGCCCACGTCCCCGGCACCGAGACCGTGTGGGCCGTCGGCGTCCGCAAGCCCGACGCCTGGGGCATCCTCACCCGAGGCGGAGCCGA
This sequence comes from Actinocorallia herbida, assembly GCF_003751225.1. Lineage (NCBI taxonomy): Bacteria > Bacillati > Actinomycetota > Actinomycetes > Streptosporangiales > Thermomonosporaceae > Actinocorallia > Actinocorallia herbida. The sequence goes on along the minus strand of NZ_RJKE01000001.1, from coordinate 2,581,280 downwards.
GCAGCCCGCATCCCGGAAGGGTTCGGACGCGGTGAACCCACGCGTGGGAGATCCGCGCGGCGCTGCCGGGCCCGGCCGGTTGTCGCGGGGCCCGGGGGCTGTGATCATGGTCCGGGTGGGGGATGGGGAGCCGGTTCCGCCGGCACGGCGTGAACAGCGCGGGCTGAGGGCGTCGATGGCGGTCTCGGCCGGGCTCGGGTGCCTGGCCCTGGTGTGGGGATTCGCGGCCGGCTCGCAGGTGATCCTGCTGGACGGTGTCTATGTCGTTCTCGGCCTGGGGCTGTCGGGGCTCGCGCTGTACGCCTCGCGCGTCGCCGCCGCGGGGCCGACGCCGCGGTTCCCGTTCGGCCGGGAGCCTCTCGTGCCGATGGTCGTGGGCGTGCAGGGTCTCGCGCTGTTCGGGACGCTCGCCTACGCCGCCGTGGAGGCCGTCCGGGTCATCCTCGGGGGCGGGTCCGAGGTGGCGCCCGTGAGCCTGGCCGCGTACGGGGTGGCGGGCGGGCTGGCGAGCCTCGCGACCTACGGTTACCTGGTCCGGCGCAGTCCGCGAACGGATCTGATCCGGGCGGAGGCCGCGGGCTGGCTCGCGGGAGCCGCGTCCAGCCTCATCATCGCGGTCGGCGGCGCCGTGGCGCTCGTGCTGGGCGGGGCGGGCTGGCGCGCCGCGGCGGCGTACTCCGACTCGGTGCTGGTCCTGGTGACCTGCGTGGCGCTCATCGGGCTGCCGGTGCGCATGCTCCGCCAGGCGGTGTCCGAGCTGCTGGACTCCGCGCCGGAGCCGGCGGTACTGCGGCGGATCCGCGACGCCGTCGAACGGGCGCGGGCCGCCGAAGGGCTTCCCGAGCCGGTGCTGCGCGCCGGCAAGGTGGGCGGCAGGATCTACGTCGAGGTCGGCTTCGTGGTCCCGGCGGGCCGCTGGGACATCGCGGACGAGGACCGCGTGCGGCGGACCCTGCACGACGAGCTCATGGCCCTGCCCTACACCCCGTGGATCGTGGTCGAGATCACCACGGACCCCGGCCTGCTCTGACGCCCGCGAGTCGCGCCGGTGCCGATCATCAGATCTCTCCAGACCTTTCGCAGTCCATATCGTGAGACGCAGTTCTCATGAAGCGAGACGTCGGGTTACGGTGATCGCTATGACGGAGCACGAGAAGTACACCCACGGGCATCACGACTCGGTCCTGCGATCGCACCGGTGGCGCGGTGTCGAGAACTCGGCCGCCTACCTGGCGCCCCACCTGAAGCCGGACGACGTCCTGCTGGACGTCGGGTGCGGGCCGGGGAGCATCACGGTGGACCTGGCGTCGCGGGTCGCCCGGGTCGTCGGCGTCGATCTGGCGGAGGGGGTGCTGGACGAGGCGCGGGCGCGGGCCGAGGGCGTCGCCCATGTCTCGTTCCAGGTGGGCGACGTGTACGCGCTGCCGTTCGCGGACGGGGCCTTCGACGTCGTGCACGCGCATCAGACGCTGCAGCACGTGGCCGATCCGGTGGCGGCGCTGCGGGAGATGCGCCGCGTGTGCCGGCCGGGCGGGATCGTCGCGGCCCGTGACGCGGACTACAGCGGGATGTTCTGGTACCCCGCGTCGCCGGAGCTGGAGGAGTGGCTGGCGCTCTACCTGAAGTGCGCGCGGGCCAACGGCGGGGAACCCGACGCCGGAAGGCATCTGCTGGCCTGGGCGCACGAGGCGGGCTTCGCCGACGCGCACCCGTCGGCCTCGGTGTGGTGCCACGCCACACCGGAGGAGCGCCGCTGGTGGGGCGAGATGTGGCGGGACCGGGTCGTGGAGTCGGCGATGGCGGACCAGGCGCTGGCCGCGGGTTACGCCGACCGGGCCGGCCTGGAACGGCTGTCGCGCGCCTGGCAGGCGTTCGCCGACCACCCGGACGGCTGGTTCACGGTCCCGCACGGCGAGATCCTCTGCCGGGCCTGACCGCGGCTCCGCGGCCCCGGCCGGGGCCGCTCACCCGGCGGCCTTCCACGCTCGCCCCGACCGGCCCGACCGCCGTGAGGGCGCTGTGGCTGCCCCGGAGGCCCCGAGGGCCGGAGGGACGGCCCCAGGCCCGAACAGCCGAAAGGCCGGCCCACGAGCCCCCGGAACGAGCGGGTCGGCCTTTCGGCGATGCGGCTAGAACTTCTGGGTGAGCCAGGTCGCGAGTTCGGTGCGGACGGCGGCGAGCTGGGCCGCGGTGGGCGCGGTGCCCGTCGCGGTGTTGACGACGAGGGCGTAGTGGGTGCCGGCGGGCGCGGTGATGCTCAGCTTCCGGGCGGTGGTGGAGCCGGTTTCGGTGGTGGTGGTGATGGGGCCGGTGGCGGGGATGCCGGTGAAGGCGGCGAGATCGCTGATGACGGTGGTGGTGGCGGGGGCGAAGGACTGGGGGAGGTGGAGTTCGGTGGGGGCGGTCGAGGAGCCGCTCTTCCAGACCAGGACGCCGTACTGGCGGTTCTGGGTGAAGGACGCGACGTTGGGCAGGGAGGAGGGGGCGACGAGCCACTGCGTCTGGGTCCCGGCGCCGGCGTAGCCGGAGCGGGCGAGGTCCTCGTAGGCGAAGGCGAGGGTGTCGCCGCTGACCGCCGACGGGTAGAGCCGGTCCAGGACGCGCTGGTCGAGCCTGATCGTGACGGCGCCCGCGGCGTTGGTGTTCACGACCGAGTGGTCCTCGTCGTTCCAGGCGTCTCCGGCGGTCTTCACCTTGTTGGGGTTGAAGTTCATCAGCTCGTTGTGGCGGCCGTTGTAGATGTCCCAGTGCCATTGGAGGGCCGACAGGACGTTGCCTCCCGCGGCGGGCGTCGTCCACCAGGTCTTGCCGGCGACTCCGGCGTCGGCGGCCTGGTACGTCGCGCGCATCATCCACGGGGTGCGGTCGCTGCCGTTGCCCGTCATCTTGCCGCCGAACTCCGACAGGATCGGCGCGGTCCCCAGGGACGTGGCGCGCTGCCGGATCTCGTTCAGCTCGTCGGTGTAGGTGCCGTCGGAGGCGGCCGAGACGTCCAGGGTGAGGCGGGCGCCGTCGTAGTAGTGGCTGTTGAACACCATCCGGCTGCCGAGCGGGCCGACGGTCGTCATGCCGCCCTCTTCGGCGGCCCAGGTGTTCCAGAAGACGAGCGGCTCGACGAAGGCGGGCTTGGCGGTCCAGCCCGCCTCGTCCATGGCGGTGCGGATCCGTCGGTAGAAGGGCATCAGGTGGTTCTTCTCCCACTCGACGCCGCTCGCGCCGTCCAGGCCGCCGTCGAACGGCTCGTTGAACGGGTCGAGGCCGACGACGTTGTCGAAGGACGCGGCGGGGAGCTGCTGCCTGAGGTAGGTCATCATGGACTTGGCCTGCGTCAGGTAGGCCGACTGGACTCCTACCGTCCCGGACGAGGTCGTCAGGGCCCGGTCGCGCCAGAAGTCGTAGGCGGCCTTGCGCACCGCGTTGTTGGTCTGCATGTTCTGGCCCCACAGGATGCAGATCCCGCAGGACTCCTTCGGGTACCCGCCCGCCTGGACGACCCACTTGGGGGCGCCGTCGCCGGTGTACCAGCTGCCGGTGTTGAACAGGTGCGCGGAATAGAGGTCCTGGTGGTAGTCGATCAGGACGCGGATGCCACGGTCGGTGAACGCCCTGACCTGCGCGACGACCTTGTCGAGGTAGGCGTAGTCGATGGTGTTCGGGGCGGGCTGCACGCCCTCCCAGCTGATCAGGAAGCGGACCGCGTTGGCGCCGGTCAGATCCCGCATCGCCTGGGCGGACTTGACGGCGTCCGCGGTGCTCTTGAACGGGAGAAGCCCGTTCTCGTACAGCTTCGTGCTGCCGGAGACGTTGAAGCCGCGCAAGGTGACCTCGCGGCCCTGGGCGTCGCGGAACACCCAGTTCTGCTGCTTGGCCGTGACGGTGACCGCGCCGTCCGCGTGGGCGGGGGACCCGGTGACGGCGATCGCGCCCGCCGTCAGCGCGGCGACCGCGGCCGATCTGAGGGAACGCAGGGAGAAGACACCTGTCGGTGACATGAGAGGGCCTTTCGGGGGGTGGGGGCCTCTGCTCGGGCCCTCAGTGTGCAAGAACCCTCTTGCACAAGCAAGAGCTATCTTGCCCCTGTGGTCTCCCCTACGCGCGCACGCATCCTGGACGCCGCACTCGAGCTGATCCAGCGGCACGGTTTCGGCGGCACCACCGTCACCGGCATCGAGGAACTGGCCGGCCTCTCCCCCGGCAGCGGCAGCTTCTACCGGCACTTCCGCTCCAAGGAGGAGGTCTTCCGGGCCGTCCTCGAACGCGAGCTGGAACGCGCCCAGGGCTACCGCGACGAGTTCGAACGCGGCCCCGTCGCCGATCCGCAGGAGGCGCTCACCCGCCGCTTCCTGCAACAGCTCGACTACATGGCGCGGGTCAGGCCGCTGATCAACCTGCTGGCCCGCGAGCACGGCAGATTCCCCGACCTGACGGACCGGATCGGCGCCGCCCTCGTCGACCAGGGCATCATCGAGGAGGCCGCGCACCTCATGCGCGACCTCCCCTCCGGCCCCGCCCACGACGACCCCCGCGCCCTGCTCACGGTGGTCGTCTCCGCCCTCACCGGCTACCACCTGCTCCAGGGCTACTTCGGCCGCTCCCCCTCGGACGTCGCCCCCGACCGCTTCGCCGCCGCCCTCGCCGCCGTCATGGCCGCCCCTCCCGCCTGACGAGCCGCCCTCCCGCCTGACGAAGGGTGCGCCCCGCCGGGACCGGAAGCGGTGCGGTCCCGGCGAGTGCGCCGGATCAGGACGCGGATCGGCCCGGGCTCCCGGTGCGGACCCTGCGCGCCAGGGACACGGCGAGCTCCGCGGCCCGGAGCGCGCTGGTGATGGAGACCTCGGCGAGCATGCCGGGGGCGGCGACCGAGTCTCCGGCGAGGAAGCGGCCGTCGCCGCGGGAGACGGCGGGGCGGTCGCGCCAGGTGCGGCCCGGCAGGTCGAGCGCGCCGGTGCGGTGGTGGGACAGCTGGTCGCGCTCCCACACGGTGCGCGATCGCCAGTCGGGGAACGCCCGGTCGAAGGCGCGGTCCAGGCGGCGGAGGGCGTCGGCCTTGGACTCCCCGGGTCGCGCCGGGACGAAGCCCTGCACGAGCGAGTGCCCGGCCGGGGCGAGCGTGGCGTCGGCGGCGGAGAAGTCCTCGATCAGGGAGCGCTCGACGAGGTCGAAGACGAGGAACGCGTCCCCGGGACGGGCGCGCAGGGCGACGTCGCGGCAGGCGGCCCGGCCGCTCTCCCACGTCAGGGACGGGTCGTCCAGGAGGCCGCGGGCGGAGTCCAGGGAGGTGGCGACGATCACGGGGCCGTCCTCGGGGAGCTCGGTGACGCGGGAGCCCGTCTCGATCCGCACACCCAGCTCCTCGGCGCGCCGCCGCATGTTGCCGACCATCGTCGCCCAGCCTCCGCGGGGGTAGCGGGTGACGGGGTAGGACAGCGCGGCGACCCGGTGCAGGCGCTCCTGGCAGAACGCCGCCGACAGGACGCCCGGATCGTGGAAGTAGGTGGCGGGACCGAGAAGGCCGATGACGGCCTCTGCCGCGGCCTCGCCGAACCGGTCGGTCGCCCAGTCCCGGAACGGCAGGTCGACGGGCGCGCGATGCCGCCTGCTCAGGAGGATCGCGCGTAGGAGCGGCGCGGGCGGGAGGTGCCCCAGGTCACCGTCGCCGCGGAAGTACAGGCGCGCCAGGGACGCGGGCCGGATGGCGTGGAACGGCTGGACGAGTCCGCGCTTCTTCAGCCAGCGCCACGGGGCGCCGTCGGCGTAGAAGGCGTGCGCGCCGTCGTTGGCGCGGTAGGGGCCGTCGGTGGTCCGGGCGCGTCCGCCCGGCTCGGCGTGCGCTTCGTGCAGAACGACGGACGCGCCCTGCTCGGCGCCGCTGATCGCCGCGGTCAGGCCGGCGAGGCCGCCGCCGATGATGGTGATGGTCGTCATGCGTCAAGGACGCAGCGGGCCCTCCTCCTGTGACATCAGGCCCGCCATCTTCGCCGGATTCGTGATGACGTACACGTCGTGGACGAGCCCGTCGACGATCGTCGGCTGGAGGAATCCGACCGGGCGGCCGTCCATCGTCAGCACGGCGGCGGGCCTGCCGTTGGCGTCGGCGAACAGGATGCCGGGCTCGGCGTCCGCCAGGCCGAGGCGGGCGAGGAAGTGGCGCATGGCCGGGCCGTGGAAGATGCCCATGAGGAGCCGCGCGGCCTTGGCGGGCCCGCGCACGACGCGCAGCGCGTTCGGGGTGCGGCCGCCGCCGTCGCCGGTCAGGCTGACGTCCGGGGAGAGGGTCGCGAGGAGGGCGTCCATGTCCCCGGTCGCGCACGCGTGGAAGAACTGGCCGGCCGCGGCGCCCCACCGCTCACGGTCGACCTCGTACCGGGGGCGGCCGTCCCGGACGTGCGCCCGCGCCCGCGCCGCGAGCTGCCGCACCGCGGGCTCCGCCTTGCCCAGCGCCTCGGCGATCGCCGGATAGGGCTCCTCGAACACCTCCCGCAGGACGAACACCGCGCGCTCCAGCGGGGACAGCCGCTCCAGCACGACGAGGACCGCCATCGTCACCGACTCGGTCCGCACGACCTGGTCGGCGGCGTCATCGGTCGCGGTGAGGATCGGCTCGGGCAGCCACTCCCCCGGGTACACCTCGCGCCGGGCCCGCACCCTGCGGAGGCGGTCTATCGCCAGGCGCGTGGTGGTCCGGACCAGGAACGCCTCCGGATCGGCCACGTTCGCCCGGTCCGCCTGCGCCCAGCGCAGCCACGCCTCCTGGACGACGTCCTCGGCGTCGGCCACCCGCCCGAGCATCCGGTAGGCCAGTCCCATCAGCCGGGGCCGCTGCGCCTCGAATCCGTCCACGCGCCCAGCATCCCCCACGGTTTTGCGGGCGTTCCACCGCCCCCGAAGCGGGCGGGCCGAGTCACGTCGCCGTAGGACCGGGGTCCCGGACGGGCCGGGGAGTGCGGACAGGCGAGGGCCCGGCGTGCGACGCTCCCCAAAGCGCGCCGCCTTCCGAAGGGGACCCATGACCGACGTACCCGAGTTCCTGGAGTTCCGCCTGAAGGGCCGGCCTCTGTGGGAGCCGATATCGCTGATCCTGGGGTCGATCGCGGCCTCGGGGCTCATCCTCTCCCTCGCGGAGTCGACGCTCTGGCCGCTCGCGTTCATCTCCGCCATCGGCGGCGTCCTCCTGGCCTTCGTGTTCCCGCTGATGTCCCGGATGTTCGTCCGGGTGGACGCGGAGGGCGTCGCGTTCCGCACCGTCCGGCGCAGAGAGCTCCCGTGGCCCGATATCGCCGGCCTCGCCGAGACGTCCTACGCCCAGTCCACCCGCCGCGTGCGCTGCCCGGCGCTGCGCCTGCGGGACGGTTCGATGCTGCGTCTCCCCGTCCCCCACTCGGACTTCCGCACCTACGAAGAAGACCTCACCGCCCTGCGCGCCTTCTTCGTCGCCCGTCTCGGCCCCGAGGCCGACCTCCCGCCCGGCAAGCACAGCATCTCGGAGGCCCCTCCGGACCGCCCGGCACTCTGAGTCGCCGCCGCCCCGACCGCACCCCGCCGCCCCGGACGTCCCGGGGCGGCGGCCCGGTGGTCAGGGGGCCGTGCGGATCTCCACCGACTGGGCTCGGAGGGCGTCCAGGGCGGGGTGGGCGGTGGCGTCGGTGATGACGGTGGTGACGGCTTCGAGGGGGAGGACGCGGAAGCGGGAGGCGGTGCCGATCTTCTCGGAGGAGGCGAGGATGTGGGTGTCGGCGGCGCGGGCGGCGAGGGCGCGTTTCATGGCGGCCTCGTCGGCGTCGCCGGTGGTGAGGCCGGCTTCGGGGTGCACGCCGGTGACGCCCAGGAAGCACAGGTCGGCGGAGATCTGCTGGGCGGCCTCGACGGCGGCGGCGCCGCAGGCCACGGCGGAGTGCTTGAAGATCCGGCCGCCGAGAAGGAAGATCTCGGCCTTCGGGTGGGCGACCAGGGCGGCGGCGATGGTCGGGCTGTGCGTGATGACGGTGCAGGCCAGTTCGGGCGGCAGGGACTCGGCGACGGCCAACGCGGTGGTGCCGCCGTCGAGGATGAGGGCGCTGTCCGGCCGGATCAGCGCGGCGGCGGCAGCGGCGACCTTGCGCTTGCCGTCAGGGGTGACGGTCTGCCGGGCCGCGTAGTCCGCGACGGCCGGGGACACCGGGAGGGCGCCCCCGTACACGCGGTGGCAGAGACCTTCGGCGGCGAGGTCGCGGAGGTCCCGCCGCACGCTGTCCTCGGAGATGCCCAGCTCGGCGGCGACATCCTTGGCGACGACCTTGCCCTGGCGGGCCAGCAGCCCCAACAGGTGTTCGCGCCTCTCAGCGGCCAGCATGCACACTCCTTCGCGTTTCTGCACGTTTCTGCGTGTAGTGTAGCGCGCCATGACCGACCAAGCCGCCGCGCACCGAGCGCCCGCCCTCCCCGGCGTCGACATCCCCGACCACCGTGGCCGCACCGGCCTCGACCAGGCGGGCCGCGACCTGGACCGCAACCCCGATGTCGTCGTCCGCGACGTCGAACTGACCTCCCAGGGCTGGCACGTCCTCCGCCGCACGACCTTCGACTACCGCCGCCGCGACGGCCGGTGGGACACCCAGCAGCGCGAGACCTACGACCGCGGCAACGGCGCCGTCGTCCTCCCGTACGACACCGAGCGCGGCACCGTCCTGCTCACCCGCCAGTTCCGCTACCCCGCCTACGTCAACGACCACCCCGACGGCATGCTCATCGAGGCCGCCGCCGGCCTCCTGGACGAAGACGACCCGCGCACCGCGATCCGCCGCGAAGCCTTCGAAGAGCTGGGCGTCACGCTGGGCCCCCTCACCCACCTCTACGACGCCTACATGAGCCCCGGCTCCATCACCGAACGCCTCCACTTCTACGCCGCCCCCTACACCCCCGCCGACCGCACCGCCGACGGCGGCGGCCTGGAAGACGACGGCGAGGACATCGAGGTGGTGGAGATCCCCTTCACCGAGGCGCTCGCCATGGTCCGCGACGGCCGCGTCGCCGACGGAAAGACGATCATGCTGCTGCACTGGGCCGCCCTGGAGGGCCCCTTCGCCCGGCCCTGACGTCCTGGGCCGGGCCGGGCTTCGTCGTCAGTCGAGGCAGAATTCGTTGCCTTCCGGGTCGGTCATGATGATGTGGCCGCCGCCCAGGGGCGGGGCGGGTTCGAAGCGCTGGACGCGGGTCGCGCCGAGGGCGACGAGGCGGGCCGCTTCGGCCTCCAGGGCGGCCATGCGGACGTCGCCGCTCAGGCCGGGAGCCGCGCGGACGTCCAGGTGGACGCGGTTCTTGGCGGTCTTGCCTTCGGGGACCTGCTGGAAGAACAGGCGTGGGCCCCGTCCGTCGGGGTCCTCGATGGCCGACCGGGTGTTGCGCGCCTCTTCGGGGACGCCGGCTCGGGCGAGGAAGCCGTCCCAGGCGGCGAGCGGGTCGGCGCCGTCGGGCAGGTCGACGCCGGGCGGGGCGGGGTGGACGTAGCCGAGGACGTCGCGCCAGAAGACGGACAGGGCCCGCGGGTCGCGGCAGTCGAAGGTGATCTGGACGTGGCGGCTCATCGGCTCGCTCCGCTCCGGTGCAGGTACAGGTCGCGCAGCAGGCAGACCTCGGACAGGTGGTGGATGAGTTCGCGGTGGATGTGCAGGACGAGGGCGGCGGTGGGCGCGTCGGGGAACGGCTCCGCGGGGCCGATCGGCGCGCGCAGCCCGTCCTCCCCGAGCGAGGCCACCCCGGCCAGCCACCGGTCGAGCTGCGTCTCCAACTGGGTGAGGGCGGTGGCGGCGTCTCCGGCGTACTCCCAGCTCTCGTAGGAGGCGGGCGGCCCGCCGAAGTGCGCGGCGTTGCGGACCGCGAGCACTCCGACGATGACGTGCCCGAGCCGCCACGCGATCGTGGTGAAGGGCGCCGGTTCCGGCATGGGGTAGGTGAAATCGACGAGGAAGTCCCCGACGCCGTGCGCGTCCGGCCCGGGGGCGGGCTCCCCGGCGGCGGCGCGCGGCCGGACCGTCCAGGGGCCGGCGACCGGCGACCAGAAGTACTCCTCGTCGGTGAGGTCCTGGAGCCGGGCGCGCAGCTGGTACTGGTAGTGCTGCTCCCATTGCTCCCGCAACGTCCGGTTCCAGGAGAAGTCGTGTGCGTCCATGGGCCTCACGCTGCCAGGCCGGGCGGACAGGATCGGTCCGCTTTCTGGCAGGGTGTCGTCATGGACCCGGCAAAAGGCGCAGAACTCGGCACGACGGAGCGGGTGCTGCGGCTGCTCGGGCTGCTGCAGCAGCGCCAGGTGTGGACGGGCCCCGAACTGGCCGAGAAGCTTCGGGTCACCGCGCGCACGGTGCGGCGCGACGTGGAACGTCTGCGCGCGCTGGGCTACCCGGTGCACGCCGGGCAGGGCGCGGGCGGCGGGTACCGGCTCGGGCCTGGGCGGGACCTCCCGCCGCTCCTCCTCGACGACGAGGAGGCGATCGCCACGGCCGTCTCCCTGCTCACCGCCGGGACCGGGGCGGTCGCGGGCACCGGCGACGCGGCGCTGCGCGCGCTGGCGAAGCTCGACCGCGTCCTGCCTCACCGGCTGCGGGAGGAGGTGCGGACCCTCGCCGGTTCGGTGGAGTCCTTCGGCGGAGGTCGCGAACCCGTCGACCCCTCAGCGCTGACGACGCTGGCGGGCGCGTGCCGGGACGAGGTCGAGGCGGGCTTCGCCTACCCGTCAGGCGGCTCCGTGCGCACCCGCCGGGTCGAGCCCTACCGCCTGGTCGCTTCCGACCGCCGCTGGTACCTGCTGGCCTACGACCTCGACCGCGCCGACTGGCGCACCTTCCGCGTCGACCGAATGACCGAGGTCGCCGCCCGCACCTGGCGGTTCCGTCCCCGCCCCGCCCCCGACGCCGCCCGGTACGTCCAGGAATCGGTGGCGAGCCGCCCCTACGCCCACCAGGCCCGCTTCCTCGTCCACGCCCCCGCCGCCACCGTCCGCGCCCGCATCCCCGCGTCGGCGGCCGTCGTCCACGCCGCGGGCGACGACCTCTGCGAAGTCCTCGCCGGTGCCGACGACCTGGACTTCCTCGTCATGCACATGGTCCTCCTCGGCCACCCCTTCCAGCCCCTGCACCCACCCGAGCTCGCCGACCGCTGCCGCGCCCTCGCGCACCGCCTGCGCACCGCCGCAAAGGCCCTGCCCGGCCCGCCGGACGACAGGCCGGGCAGGGCCGACGAGAGGACCACCGGAGGGTGAACGAGACGGTCGAGCGGACGCCGTCCTTGCCCACCGAGCCGTCCTTGCCGGATTCGGTCGGCTCCACCGCTCACCGAGGCCGGCGAGGTCGGCCATCGCCGACGCCCCGCACGCTGGGGGCCCCGCGGTCCCACCACCCGGGGGGCGACGTCCCTCCCCCGGGATGAAGTCTCCACGAATTCCGACTCTCCCTGGTCGGGTGCACTACGCCGCGAAAGCGTGCCGCGACCTCATGCGTTCGCCCTGCGAGGCGCCCTCCGCATCCTCGGCCACCACGACCGCCCCGCCCTCGACCGCCTCGACGGACTGCCCGGCGGAGCCGTGTTCTCGGGAGTGATCGGCTCCAGCCTGAATGCGGACATTCCCCGCGCAGAGGAATCCGGTGGGTCCTGGAACACCCCGTGGGTCTCGGGGCGGAGCGCCGTCGCCCGCGGATCCGTGGCGCGATCCGGGAATCACGCCATGGGTGAGTGTTCATGCGCATGGGTTCGATGATCGACGGGGTCAAGGTGGCCGAGGACGGGTGACCGTGCGCGGGCGGGGACGGGTCAGGGGGTGGGTTCGCAGATGACCACGGGGATTTCGCGGTCGGCGCGGGCCTGGTAGGTGTCGAAGTCGGCGTATTGGGCGACGAGCCGGGGCCAGAGGGCGGCGCGCTCTTCGGGGGTGGCCACTCGGGCGCGCATGGTGCGGGTGGTTTTGCGGACCTCGATGGTGACGTCGGGGTTGGTGAGGATGTTGAGGTACCAGATGGGGTTTTTGGGCAGTCCGCCCTGGGAGGCGACGATGATGACGCGATCGCCGTCGGGGAGGTAGAGGAGCGGAATGGTGTGGGGATTGCCGGTTTTGCGGCCTTTCACGGTGACCAGGCAGACGGGGACCGGTTTGCGCAGGGCGCTGCCCACGCGCCAGGTGCCGCCGATGCGGCCGTTGGTGAGGCGGTAGAGCCGGATGTTGACGCGGGACATGATCTTGATGATCTTGATCGCGCGGGGAGAGTCGATGCCTTTGGGCTTTGCGGTTTCGGGCATGTCAGCCTCGCCATTCGAAGTCGGGCATGTCGGGGAGAGCGCCGGAGGCCAGGGCTGCGGCTTGGGCGAAAAGGCCCTCGGTGCAGGCCGGTTGACGCGCAGGGTCCGGGCGAAGTCGGCCGCCGGACGGGTCCAGGTCTGCCCGCCCATGTAGACCCGGCGTTGTTGCAAAGAAGGTGGACGGCTCCCAACTCGGCGTAGACGAGGTCGGCGAACGCCTCCACCTCTGACTGCTCGCCCACGTCGGCCACGTGCGTGACCGTGCGGACTCCCCTGGACGCGACCGCCTCGGCCGTCGAGGCGAGGGCCGCGCCGTCGATGTCGGTGACGGCGACGTCCATGCCCTCGTCGGCGAAGCGGAGGGCGAGGGCGCGGCCGATGCCGCTGCCCGCTCCGGTGACGACGGCGATCCTGTCGCGAAGTCCCGCACTCGAGCCTCCCGGAGGTCGCGTCCGACCCCTGTCCGGGGGCCGTAGGGAACGCTAATGTGAAGCGGTCGAGGCATCAAGTATCAATTATAAGGAATATAAATGCCGTCATCGTTGCCCGGTCCGGGCACCGGGGTGATCGTCACCGGGGCCGCCTCCGGGATCGGCGCGGAGTGCGCGAAGGCGCTCGCGCGCGCGGGCCGGCCCGTCGCCCTGTGGGACCTCGCCGACGCCGGAGACGTCGCGTCCGAGATCGCCGTAGAGTCCGACGTCCCTGTCCTCGCCGTCAGCATCGACGTCACGAAGCGCGCGGAGCTCCCGGAGGCCGTCCGGCGTAGCCGTGCCGCGTTGGGCTCGCTGGGCGGGCTCGTTCACGCGGCGGGGATCTCGGGGCCCGCCGCGGTCGGGGACCTCGATGAGGAGACCTGGGACGCCGTCCAGCACGTCAACCTTCGGGCACATGCCTTCCTCGTGCAGGAACTGCTCGCCGACCTGAAGGCCCACCCGGGTTCGGCCGTGGTGGGAATCGCCTCCATCGAGGCGTTCGTCGGGCAGTTGTTCATCCCTTCTTACTGCGCGTCCAAAGCCGGACTCCTCGGCCTCACCCGGGCGCTCGCCCACCAGCTCGCCGGCGACGGGGTAAGGGTGAACGCCGTATGCCCCGGCTACATCGACACGCCTCTGCTCGCGATAGCCGGCGAGGGGATGCGCGCGGAGTTCGCGGCGAAGTCCCCGCTCGGCCGCATGGGGTTGCCGGCGGAGGTCGCGAGCGCGGTGCGGTTCCTCATGAGCGACGAGGCCTCGTTCATCACGGGCGCCCACCTGACCGTCGACGGCGGAACGACCGCGGTCGACCGCTGAAACCCCCTCTCTGACGGTCAGTGGCACCCCTCACGGCAACGCGATCCCCGGTCAAGGAAGACTCCGGCACACCCCGCCGGAAGGAAGAAGGTGCGGAAATGGGATCTCTCGAAGGCGCGTCCGTCCTGGTGACGGGCGGCGGCAGCGGCATCGGCCTCGGCTGCGCGGCGAGGTTCGTCGCCGACGGCGCCCTGGTGACGATCTGCGGCCGCAACGAGGAGCGGCTGAAGTCCGCGATCGCGACACTTGGCGACAAAGCCACCTACATCGTTGCGGACATCACCCAAGAGGAGCAGATCACCGCGGCGATCGCGGCCGCCGCGGCGCGCGGTCCGCTCAAGGCGATCGTCGCCAACGCGGGCGGCTCGACCTCGATCGGACCGATCGGCACGCTCGACGCCGACGCGTGGCGCACCACGCTCGAGCTGAACGCCACCGGCACGATGTTCACGATCAAGCACGGGTCGAAGGCGCTCATCGAGGCGGGCGGCGGCGCGATCGTCGCGGTCTCCTCGATCGCGGCGTCCAACACGCACAGGTGGTTCGGTGCCTACGGCGTCTCCAAGGCCGCGGTGGACCACCTCGTGCAGCTCACGGCCGACGAACTCGGCGCCTTCGGCGTCCGCGTCAACGGGGTCCGTCCCGGCGTCGTCGCGACGGAGCTCATCGCGGGCATCGCCGACCAGGGCCCCGTCCTCCAGGACTACCTGGAGTGCATGCCCATCGCCCGGATCGGCCGGCCTGCGGACATCGCCGAGGCCGTCCGCTTCCTCGCCGGCCCCGAGTCCTCCTGGATCACAGGCCAGATCATCAACGTCGACGGCGGCCACCACCTCCGTCGAGGCCCCGACTACTCCTCGGTCTTCAAGGACCTCTTCGGCGCCGAGGCCCTCTTCGGCCCCGGCGCCGCGGCCTCCGACTGACGCCTGCCGGAGGTTTGGGCCTCCGGGGTCTGAGCACCCGGCCGCTCGCGCGAAGGCGGTCGGGACGAGCCCGCCACCGCACCCGGCAGGCGGACGCGCGCTCCGGGATTGGGCCTGGCCGATCCGCCGATCTTGATCTATATAAATTATTCAATGTTGCGTCCCGGACGCCGTCGGATCCCGGCGCGGATCCCCGCCCAGAGGAGAAGAGCCGTGAGACCGTTGCTCGCACGTTCGTGCATGGCGTTCGCGCTCATGGTCGCGGCGTTCTCGCCCGCTGTTCCGGCGGCGGCCGACCCGGCGCCCGCCCCGGCCGACCGGTTCTCGGTCCGCATCGACGGATCCGCCTACACCGCCGACGGAGCGCTCACCTCGGGCGGGTTCGCCGTCACCGACCGGGTCGCCGACTTCGCGACGGTCCGGATCGCCGGGCGAGGCGCCTTCCCCGGGCCCTCCGGCGGGGACGTCACCGCGGCCCTCGACGTGCGGCGCGGGCTCACCGGGCTCACCGGGTCGTTCACCCTGGAGGATCCGGGCTCCGGCGTGCGCGTCAAGGCCGACGTCCGCGGCGTCACGGTCCCCGAGGACGGGACCGTGACCTGGACCGGCCCCGCCTCTGTCACCGACGGCCCGGACACGGCCCGCCGCACGGTCTCGCTGACCCTGGTCGACGCGCTGCCCGATCCCGGGGACCACGCGATCCGGATCGCGCACGCGGGCGTCGAGCGGCGGGCGATCCTCAGGCTGCCCGACGACTACGACGGCACGCCCCGACCCGTGCTCTTCCACTTCCCCGGCCTGATCGAGGCGCCGTGGATGGCGGAGTTCTTCGGCAGGATGGCCGACCACGCGCGCACCCGCGGGTACATCATGATCACGCCCGAACATCACGGACGTGGATGGCAGGGCGTCCCGGCGGGCACCACGGAGCCCGAGTTGGACGATCCCGGCTTTGTCATGCGACTCCAGGACATCCTGGTCGAACGGTTCAATGCCGACCCGTCCCGCCTCTACGCCTCGGGGATGAGCAACGGCGGCTTCTTCACGAGCAAGCTGGCCTGCGAGAACACGCGCTTCGCGGCTTTCGCCCCGGTGTCCGGCCAGCTCAGCGATATCGCAGGTTGCGCCCCGACCCGCCCGGTCCCGATCGTGCTCCTGCACGGTGACGGGGACTCCGTCGTCCCGTATACGACGGCGCCCCCGGCCGCGGCGTTCTGGGCGGGCAACAACGGCTGCTCCACCGACACGGAGACCACCGCGCTCCCCGACCTCGACCCGGCCGACCGGACGACCGTCGACCGCATCACCTACCTGGGCTGCCCCGCCGACGCCCCCGTCGTCCTCTACCGGATCCGCGGCGGCGGGCACAACTGGCCGGGCGGCCTCCCCTTCCTCGGCCCCTTCCTCGGCGGCACGACCCACGACATCACGGCCAACGACGTCATCTGGGACTTCGTCACCGCGTTCCACCTTTAGGCAGAATCCTCCCCATGGAGTTCTTCTGCTACCACCGGGACCGGCCGGGCTCCCGCGCCCTCCGCATGGCCAACGGCGAACGCCACTGGTCCTACATGGACGGGTTCGCCGCCCAGATGATCGCCCGCGGCCCCACCTGGAACCCGGAGGAGGACATCCCCACGGGCAGCGTCCACATCCTCGACCTCCCCTCCCCCGACGCAGCCCGAGCCTTCGCCTTCAACGAACCCAACTACCAGTCCGGCGCCTACCGCGACGTCATGCTCCGCCGCTGGCACAACACCCTCGGCCGCACCATGTGGGACTACCCCCTCGCGTCCCTCAACGATGACGCCTACCTCCTCATCGCCCTAGCCGCCTCCGCCACCCCCGCCGACGAACTCCCCCCACCCTCCCCCTCCCTCATCGCCTACGGCCCCCTCCTCTCCGACGACGCCACCACCTGGCTGGGCACCGCCGCCCTCCTCCGATCGGACTCCCCCACCACCGCGAGCACCTTCCTCACCACCCCCGCCTACGCCTCGATCGAACTCCACCCCTGGTCCCCCGGCGGCCGCCCCACCTAACCCCGAACCCCCCGCATCCGACTGACGTCGAGCCCGCCCGAACCGAACCCAACAAAACGAAAGCCCCCTCCCCCACAACAAACACCCAGACCAGCAAGCCTCCTCCCCGCGCACGCGGGGGTGTTCCGGGAGAGTGCGCGACTCGTGGGTGGGCGAGAGCTCCTCCCCGCACACGCGGGGGTGTTCCGCCGCGCCCCGGGCGGCTGCTCCGAGCAGCGGCCTCCTCCCCGCGCACGGGGGGTGTTCCGTACGCGCGGCTTAGGGTCGCGCCGCTCAGGTCCTCCTCCCCGCGCAGGCGGAGGTGGTCCGGTGAGCCGGAGCAGCGTCCGGCGGCGCACGAAGTTCGCTCCGCGCAGGCGGAGGTGGTCCGGTCGGCAAGCTCCTGCGCGCGGAGCCGATCGCGTTCGCTCCACGCACGCGGGGTGTTCCGGCGCTAGGGCCGCGATCCTTGCCGGGCCGGGGCTCGTCCCCGCGACGAGGGGTGTTCGGCGGGGCCGTCAGGGTTCGGGGGTGAGGCGCCCGGAGTTGAAGATCTGTGGTGCGGGATTCTCCCGTGCCGCCGAGGCCGTCCTCCGGCGGGCGAGGCCGCTAGAGGTCTTCGGGGAGGTCTGTGGCGGGGCCCCAGCGGGCGGCGATTTCGGGCCAGGTGGGGGCGGGGGCGGGGAGGGGGGTGGGGGTCGGGCGGAGGCCGTCGAGGACGATGGTCAGGTAGCGGGGGCGGAGTTCGGTGGTGCGGGCGGGGTCCGGGGTGGTCTTCGTGGCGAGGAGTTTGAGGAGGTAGACGAGGTCGCCCGGGGTGAGGTCGGGGCGGACGGAGCCTTCGGCGGCGGCGCGGGTGAGGATCTCCTGCATGGCGTTCGCGCCCTGTTCACTCAGATCGATCATGGCCTGGGTGACGGGGAAGGAGCCGGCGAAGCCGGAGAGGGCGCCCATGCCGCATTCCAGGGATTCCGTTATGAAGCGGACCAGGGCCGACCAGCCCGACGATTCCTCGGCCAGCGCGCGTTCGGCGGCCGCGAGCGTGCCCTCCATGGAGATGGTGCAGAGGTGGCGGGCCAGGACCTCCTTGCTCGGATAGCGGCGGTAGAGGGAGCCCATGCCCACGCCGGCGCGCTCCGCGATCGCGGACATGGGTGCGTCGAAGCCCTGCTCGAAGAAGACCTCGCGGGCCGCGTTGAGCACCGTGCGGTTGTTGCGCGCGGCTTCGGCCTTGCGGCCGCCCGCGGCGGGGCGAGTCGTCATGGACCGAAGTGTAGCTGGACCGGAGCGGATCATTCCGTTAGCCTTTCCGAGCGGAATACTCCGCTCCGATTGGAGACTCCCCATGACCTCGACCGCGCAACCCGCGACAGCGGACAAGCGCGCCTCCGTGGTGCTGCTGGTCGCCTGCCTCGGCCAGTTCCTCGTCGTCCTCGACGTCTCGATCGTCAACGTGGCCCTGCCCGCGATCCGCACCGACCTCGGTTTCGACGCGACGGGCCTGCAATGGGTCGTCAACGCCTACGCCCTGACGTTCGCGGGCTTCCTCCTGCTCGGCGGGCGCGCCGCCGACCTCTTCGGCCAGAAGCGCGTCTACCTGGCGGGCCTCGCGCTGTTCTGCGCGGCGAGCCTCGCGGGCGGCCTCGCCGACTCGGCGGGCCTGCTCGTCGCGGCGCGGGCGCTCCAGGGCGTCGGCGCGGCGGTCCTGTCCCCCGCGACCCTGACGATCCTCGCCACCACGTTCACCGATCCCTCCGCGCGCACGAGGGCGGTGGCGAGGTGGAGCGCCGCGGGCGCGGCCGCCGGGGCGATCGGCTCCGTGCTGGGCGGGGTGCTCACCGAGTACCTGTCCTGGCGGTGGGTGCTGCTCATCAACGTGCCGGTGGGCGGCGCGGTCGTGGCCGCGGCCTTCGTCGTCCTCGCCGAGCGCGCGGTGCCCACCGCAAGGCGGCTCGACGTAACGGGCGCGATCCTAGTGACCGCGGGATTCTCCCTCGTGGCCTACGGCACCGCGCAGACCCACGAGCACGGCTGGGGCGCGGTCCAGGCGCTCGGCCCGATCGGCGCGGGCGTCGCCGCGCTCGCGCTGTTCCTGCTGGTCGAGGCGAGGTTCGCGACGGCGCCGCTGGTCCCGCTCGGCATCTTCAAGGTCCGGGCGATCTCGGCGGCGAGCGTCATCATGGTCCTCGTCGGGGCCGCCTTCTTCGCGATGTGGTACTTCCTGTCGCTCTACATGCAGAACGTGCTGCACTACAGCGCGATCCGCGCGGGCCTCGGATTCCTGCCGCACACGGCGGCCATCATCGTCGGCGCCCGGTCCGCGCCCGCGCTGATGCGACGGTTCGGGCCGCGCGCCGTCCTGATCCTCGGCGCGGTCCTCGGCACCGCGGGCTTCCTCTGGCAGGCGCGGCTCGGCGAGGACACGTCCTACGCCGCCGGACTGCTCGGCCCGGCGATCGTCATGTGCCTGGGCTCGGGCCTGCTGTTCACCCCGGTCGCCGCCCTCGCGACGGGTGCGGCCCCAGGTTCCGAGGCGGGCCTCGTGTCCGGGCTCATCAACACCGCGCGCCAGGTCGGCGGCTCGATCGGCCTCGCCGCCCTGGCGACGGTCGCGGCCTCGGCGGCCGCTCCCGTGGTGGGCTACCAGCACGCTTTCCTCGCCGCCGCGGCCGCCCTCGCGCTCATCGTCCCGCTGAGCTTCGCCCTCCCCAAGCCGGCCGGGCCGTGACGGGTCCGGGCCCGCGGCGCCGGAACACCGCGCGGCCCGGATCTTCCGAAGAAATACCGTTTCCGGAAATCTCACCCATACCCCGCATGCCTCCCTTAGATTGGCGCTCCGATTTTCGCTACCCAAGGGGCATTCGTGCGTTCTGCTGTCATGACCTCCGCCGTGCTCGCGGCGGTCCTCGTGGGCTCGGGGACCTCCGCGTCGGCGGCGGCGAAGCCGGCGCTGAAGTACACCGAGATCCAGTACGACGCGCCGGGCGCGGACAACGGCGGCAACTCCCACCTCAACAAGGAGTACGTCGTCATCAAGAACACCGGCGGAAAGGCGGTGAAGTTCAAGAACTGGACGTTGCGCGACGCCCAGCACCACGTGTACAGGTTCCCGGCGTTCACCCTCAGGGCGGGCAAGAGCGTCACCGTCCACACGGGCAAGGGCAAGAACTCCGCGACCCACCTGTACATGCAGCGCGGCTGGTACATCTGGAACAACACGGGCGACACCGCGACCCTCCGCGACGCGCAGGGCACCAAGGTGCTGTCCAAGACCTGGAAGAAGAGCAAGCCGAAGCCCCCGCCGCAACCGAGCACCGACCCGCAGTTCGACACCTGCGCCCAGGCGACGGCCGCGGGCTACGGCCCCTACTACGAGGGCCAGGACCCCGAGTACGACTGGTACACCGACCGCGACGGCGACGGGGTCGTCTGCGAGTAGGGGACGGTGATGGAGCGCGCTCCAGGGTGGAGAGCGCGCTCCAAGGCCGTCAGGACCTCGCCGCCGCGGACGGGGTGCGGTGGAAGGTCTCGGTGGGGAGGACGTGCGGGGCGGAGGTGCTGGGAAGCGCCGCCAGGGCGTGGGACTTGAAGGCGCGGGCGGCGGTGCTGAGGCGGTGGCGGACGGGGTCGACGGCGTCCGCGAAGGTGGCGGGGCGGGCTGCGCCCCAGACGCGGATGTCGGCGCTGGACGTGTCGAGCGCCTTGCGCAGGAGCGAGCCGACGCGCGGCTCGGTCTCGCACAGCAGGGCCTCGACGGCGACGGCGACGGGACGGGGGCCGGGCACCGAGCGGGTGATCGCGGCCTCGAGGTCGCCGGAGCGGGCGCCGAGGATGCGCAGCGCGGTGGGATCGGCCTTTCCGGGGGTCAGGACGGTGACGTCCCAGCCCGCCATGACGCAGTCGAACAGCCAGCCGCCGGCGGAGCGGACCGCCTCTTCGGGGCTGGACGCGGCGATGAAGAGCCGGGGCCTCAGGATGCGTCCGACGGCGGGGCGAGTCGCCGGTCGAGTGACGCAACGTACTCCCTGAAGACCTCGCTCAGGGGAAACGAAGGGTCGAGCAGCCATGTTGTCTCTATCCCATTCAAGAATGCGACGATCTCGGCGGCCAAAACTGCCGGGTCCGGCTCGACCCGGTACTTTCCGGAGCGCTGGCCGTCCCGGATGAAGGCGGACACGGTCTCCAGGGCGACGCGGTGCCTGCTGCGGAACCTCTGGTGGAGGGGTGCTTCGGGGTCGATGTTCTCCACGCGAAGGATGGCGAACAGCCCCACGAGGTCGGGTGAGCGCCGGAAGCGCTCGGCGAGCTTGCCGAGTTCCTCGACGAGGTCGCCCGACATGTAGTCCGAGTGCGATTCGTCGTCCGCGTCGCGGGCGTCGAGGATCGCGTGGAGCAGCTGCTCCTTGGACTCGAAGTGGTGCAGGACTCCGGCGGTGCTGATCCCGGCCTCACGGGCGATCTGGCCGAGCGTGGTGCTGCGCCAACCCTGGCGCCGCAGCAGCCGCTGGGCGACCGCGAGGATCCGCTGCCTCCGGTCCTC
Organism: Actinocorallia herbida; assembly: GCF_003751225.1. Classification (NCBI taxonomy): domain Bacteria; kingdom Bacillati; phylum Actinomycetota; class Actinomycetes; order Streptosporangiales; family Thermomonosporaceae; genus Actinocorallia; species Actinocorallia herbida. The sequence continues at coordinate 2,560,246 of NZ_RJKE01000001.1, read as the reverse complement.
GCCCTTCGCGAGGAGCGCGGCGTAAGGGCGCGGATCGGCGATGGTTCGCCTGTCTTCTTTCACCCTGTCTTCACTCAGCGGGCTGCCCCTTTCAACCAACCTACTGAACACACATTAGGTTGGTTACGCCCCTGTGACAAGGGTCACAGGGGCGTGAAAAAGGGGGGTATTTCAGAGGTGATTCCGCGCTACGCGCTCACCAGCCGAGACGTCCCTTTCCGGAGACGAGGGACTTGGCGATGATGAGGCGCTGGACGTCGTTGGTGCCCTCCCCGATCGCCATGAGGGGCGCGTCGCGGTAGAGCCGTTCGACGACGTACTCCGCCGAGTAGCCGTACCCGCCGTGGATCCGCATGGATTCGAGCGCGCACTTGATGGCCACCTCGGAGGCGTACATCTTCGCCATGCCGGCCTCCAGGTCGACGCGTCCGCCGGTCTCCTCCGAGCGGGTCGCCGCCCAGTAGGCGAGCAGCCGCGCGGCCTGGATCTCGGTGGCCATGTCGGCCAGTTTGAGCTGGATCGCCTGGAAGTTCGCGATGGGCTTGCCGAACGCCTCGCGCTCGCGCGAATAGTTCAGCGCGGCCTCGTACGCGGCCTGGGCGACGCCGACGGCGCGGGCGGAGATGTTGATCCGGCCGATCTCCAGCGAGCCGAGGACGTGCTGGAGTCCGTGCCCCTCCTCCCCGCCGAGCAGGTTCGCCGCGGGGACGCGCACGTCCTCCAGGACGAGCTCGCACGTCTCGGGTCCCTTGTACCCGAGTTTCGGCAGGTCCCGGGTGACCCGGAAGCCGGGGGTGTCGGTCTCGACGAGCAGCACCGACATGGCCGCGTGCCCGCCGTCCACCGCCCCGGTCTTGACGAGGATCGGCAGCATCCCGGCGACCCTGGCGTTGGTGATCCAGGTCTTCGCCCCGTTCACGACGTAATGGTCCCCGTCGCGGACCGCGGTCGTGATGATGCCCTGGAGGTCGGTGCCCGCGCCGGGCTCGGTCAGCCCGAGGCCCGACCGCAGTTCGCCCGAGGCCATCCGGGGCAGGAACCGCGCCTTCTGCTCCTCGGTCCCGTTCCGGGAGACCATCCAGCACGCGACGGAGTGCGGCCCGAACAGGCCCGCCGCGCCCAGCCACGCCCGCGCGATCTCCTCGAAGGCCAGGGCGTAGGACACCCGGTCGGCGCCCAGTCCCCCGTACTCCTCGGGGACGTTCAGCCCGAACAGCCCCATGTCCTGGAACTTCTCGACGAACTCGGCCGGATACCGTCCCGTCCGCTCCCACTCGGAGGCGACCGGCATGATCTCCTTCTCGGCGAAGTCGCGCAGCGTCTGGCGGAACAGCCGCTGCTCGTCGTTCAGCGCGAAGTCCACGCGTTGCCTCCCTTCGCTCGCGGGCGGCGCCCGCGGGAGCGTCGGCCAGGGCGGGAGCCCCGGCCGGACGCGGTCGTGACGGTCACTGGGCGGCTCGGGCGGTCGCCGCGCGGGCGCGCTGGCGGAAGCCCTCGAGCTTCTCCTCCGGCGCGATGACGCGGTGGCTGCGCGACTGGATGCTCACGTCGTGGCCGGGCGAGGCGGCCCGCAGCGCGCCGACGGTGGCCTGCTCGCGCGGCACGTGCGCGAACGGATCGAACTGGTACCAGCGGATCGCGTTCTCGTGCGTCATCTTGTTGATGTCGCCGTCGGACACGTCGTACTTGGTGAGCACCTCGTGCAGCTCCTCGGGGGCGTTCGGCCACATCGAGTCGCTGTGCGGGTAGTCGGCCTCCCAGCAGATGTTGTCGATGCCGATGTCGTGCCGGAGCCGGACGCCGAGCGGGTCGCTGATGAAGCAGGTGAGGAAGTGGTCGCGGAAGACCTCCGACGGGAGGCGCCCGCCGAAGTCCTGGAGCGTCCAGGTCGCGTGCATCTCGAAGGTCCGGTCGACGCGCTCGAGGAAGTAGGGGATCCAGCCCGTGCCGCCCTCGGACAGCGCGATCTTGATGGTCGGGAACTCCTTGATGACCCGGGACCACAGCAGGTCGGCGGCGGCCGAGACGATGTTCATCGGCTGCAGCGTGATCATCACGTCCGGCGGGCCGTCGACCGACGGGATCGTGAGGCGGCCCGACGAGCCGATGTGCACGTTGAGGATCGTGCCGGTGTCGGTGAGGGCCTTCCACAACGGGTCCCAGTGCTCGTTGTGGAAGCTCGGGTAGCCGAGCGCGGCGGGATTCTCGGTGAAGGTGAGGGAGTGGCAGCCCTTGGCGGCGACGCGGCGGACCTCGTCGGCGCACAGCTGCGGGTCCCAGATCGCGGGCAGCGCCATCGGGATGAAGCGGCCCGGGTACTGGCCGCACCACTCGTCGATGTGCCAGTCGTTGTAGGCGCGGACGAGCGCCATCGAGAAGTCGGGGTCCTCGGTGGCGAACAGGCGCGCGGCGAAGCCGGGGAACGACGGGAAGTTCATCGACCCGAGGATGCCGCCCGCGTTCATGTCCTTGACGCGCTCGTGCACGTCGTAGCACCCGGGCCGGATCTCGTCGAGGCCCTGCGGCTCCATGCCGTACTCGGTCTTGGGGCGTCCCGCGACGGCGTTGAGCGCCGCGTTGGGGATGACCGTGTCGCGGAACTTCCAGACATCGGTGCCGTCCTCCCGGTGGACGAGCTGGGGGGCGTCGTCCTTGTACTTGGCCGGGAGGTGGTTCACGAACATGTCGGGCGGTTCGATGATGTGGTCGTCGACGCTGATGAGGATCATGTCGTCGCGGTTCATGGCCATCAGTCCTTTCAGTCCGAGGCGGGAAGGGGTTTGGCGGCCTTGAGCGTGAGCGGCTCGCCGTCGTAGGTCAGCTCGCCCGTCCCGGCGGACGTGCAGAGCAGTTCGAGGGTCCCGGCGGCGTCGGTGTAGCGCTTGCCGAGGAGCGTCACGGCCTGCCCCGCCGGGGTGGGCGCGCCGGGTTTCGCGGCGGAGGCCGCGGCCACCATGGGGCTGCCGCCGCAGGCCAGGACGCCGGAGGCGTCGGCCGGGGCGCGTACGACGACCACCCGGGTGCCGCACACGGTGCTGGCGAGCTGTTCGCCGGAGCGCGGTGCTGTCATGGTTCGTCTCCTTTAGTCGCGGGGCCCGCCGAGGCTTTCGGTGAGCCGGGCCAGGTCGAAGGACTGCCGGGCCATCCAGAACCGCAGGAACCCGGTGAGGGAGTAGCGCACGAACAGGGCGGCGCCGACGACGCTGGCCGACACCCCGGCGAGGCCGAGCGCGAGTGCGTCGCGCTGGGCGAGGGGGTCGGTGGTGCCGTGGGCGAGGAGGTAGCCCACCGCGCCCAGCACGAGGCCGAGCGCCATGAGGCCGCCGCCGAGGCGCAGCCAGAGCGCGGCGCGGCCCGCGGCGGGGTCGGGGATCTTCAGTTCGGCCATCTCGCGGGCGAAGCGGTCGGCCCGCGATTCGGCGCTCGGCAGCTGGGTGTCGGTCATGTGGCGCTCCCCAGGTAGAGGGATGAGAGTTCGGCGCGGAGGCCGTCGTCGGGGCTGCCCTGGCGTTCGATCCGGCCGCGGACGAGGACCGCCGCGTGGTCGGCGATGCCGAGGACCGCGGCGGCGAACTGCTCGACGACGAGCACCGCGACGCCGGAGGCGGCGATCTCGGCGACCTGCTCGTAGAGCCGGGCGACGACGAGGGGCGCGAGGCCCATCGACAGTTCGTCGAGCAGCAGCACCGCGGGGTCGGTGGCGAGGCCGCGGGCGAGGGCGAGCATCTGCTGCTCGCCCCCGGACAGGGTGCCCGCGGTCTGCCCGGCCCGCTTCGCCAGGACGGGGAAGCGGGTGAAGGCGATCTCCTCGATCTCCTCCCGGGCACGCCCGGTGAAGGTCATCATCAGGAGGTTGTCCCGGACGGAGAGGTTCGGGAACACTCCCCTGCCTTCCGGGATGAGGCACAGCCCGGCGCGGGCGAGGTCGCGCGGGGCGGCCCCGGTGACGTCCCGGCCGCCGAGGACGAGCCTGCCGGACGACGCCGGGTGGATTCCGGCGGCGACCTTCAGCGTGGTGGTCTTGCCCGCGCCGTTCGGCCCGAGCAGCGCGACGACCTGGCCGGGGCCGACGGTGAGGTCGACGCCGTGCAGGACGGTGATCCTGTCGTAGGCGGCGCGGACGCCGCGCAGTTCCAGCAGCGCGCTCATGCGTCCCCCAGATAGGCGGCGAGTACCAGCTCGTCGCGGCGGATCTCCTCGGGCGTCCCGGCCGCGATGATCTTGCCGAGGTCCAGCACGTGGACCCGGTCGCAGACGGACATGACGAGGCCCATGTCGTGCTCGACCAGGACGACCGCGGTGCCGTCGGAGGCGACCGAGCGGAGGAGCGCCGCGAAGCGCTCGGTCTCGTCGGCGTCCTGCCCGGCCGCCGGCTCGTCCAGCAGGAGCAGGGTCGGCCGCACCGCGAGGGCCCGGCCGACCTCGACGAGCCGGGCGAGCCCGGTCGGGAGGGTGTCGACGTGGTCGTCGGCGACCGCGCCGAGTCCGAGCCGCTCGATGAGGCCGGTGACGGCGGCGTCGGCCTTGCGCCGTTCCGGCCCTAGTTCCGCGGCGACGCGCAGGTTGTCCCGGACGCTCAGCCGGCCGAACAGTTCGAGCCGCTGGAACGTCCGGGCGAGCCCGCGCCTGGCCCGTCGCGAGGGCCCGAGCCCGGTCACGTCCCTGCCGCCGAGCGAGACCCGCCCGGCCGACGGCCTGCGCAGTCCGGACACGACGTCGAACAGGGTGCTCTTGCCCGCCCCGTTCGGTCCGATGAGGCCGGTGACGTGCCCTTCCTCGGCCGTCATCGCGACCCCGTCCAGCGCGCGGTGGCCGCCGAACGCGACGGTCACTCCGCTAACCTCCAGCGACGCCACGGGCCAGCACCTCCTCGTCCTCGGCGCGCCACGGACGGCGCAGTCCCCACCATTCGACGGGGATCTCAGGGGTCGCGGGCACGTTCCGCGCGGTCTCCCGCGCGGCGGCCCAGGTGCGCAGCAGCAGCGCGGCGACGAGCGCGATGAGCGTGAAGCCCCACCCGCCGACGACGTCGCCGAGCCGCAGCCCCCAGGCGCCCGCGAGGGCGGCGAGGAGCAGCGGGAGCGCGACGCGGTCGCGGCCGAGCGGCGCCCACTGCTCGCGGAAGCCGCCGATGATGCCGTCGGGGCTGCGCGCGAGGCCGAGCCCGGCGAGGCTGGGCAGCAGCGACAGCACGTTGGACGCCCAGGGCCCGAGCAGCGCCAGGCCGTGCATCGGGCCGAGGAACGCGACGCCGGTGAACAGCCCGGCCCCGACCGATCCGAGTCCGGCGATCACCGCGACGAGGAACAGCGGGAGCCCCGCGGTGAACGAGAACTGCTCCGGGGTGACGGCCCGCTGCTGCATCCCGTAGAGGGCGCCGCCGAGTCCGGCGATGCCCGCGGCGAGCGCGAACACGCCGACCCGGGCGGCCAGCAGGTTGCCGCCGAGGGTCGCGTAGGCGGCCTCGCTGTCGCGCAGCGCGATGAGCCGCCGTCCGAACCTGCCGCGCCGCAGCCCGGCGACCCCGATCGAGGTGAGCGCGAGCGCGATCGCGGCGAGGATGAGCAGTTCGGACTCGGTGTCGAGGGTGAAGCCGAACAGCGTGGGCCCCGCGACGTTCACGGCGCCCTGGTCGAAGAACGCGATCCGGATACCGAGCACCTCGAACGACGGCATGCTGAAGATCCACCGGTCGAGGACCACTGCGAACGCGGACGTGCCCAGCGCTAGATACACGCCCGAGAGCCGCAGTGCGGGAATGGCGACGAGCGCCCCGGCGAGCGCCGCGACGGCCACGGCGACCACCAGCGCCCACGGCTGCCCGTCGGCCCCCAGGTGCGCCCAGACGATCGCGCCGATGCCCGCCATGCTGAGCTGGCAGAGCGAGATCTGGCCCGCGTATCCGGCGAGCGGCACGAAGGACAGCGCGACGATGCCGAGGGAGAACATCGGCCCGTAGCTGACGAGTTCCGAGGGGTTCAGGATGCTCGCGAGGAGCACGCCGAACACCACGACGGCGCCGGCGAACACCAGCGTGCCGCGCATGGTCGGTTCCGGGACGCGCCTGGCCCGCCGGTCGCCGCCGTGCAGCCGCCGCTGCGGGAACACCAGCAGCGCGAGGAACAGCAGGAGTGCGGGAGCGGCGAGCCGCAGGCCCGGCAGGTAGTCGTTCTGCGGCAGGAAGCCCGTCAGGTAGCTCTCCGAGCAGCCGACGACGATCGCGCCGACGAACGTGAGCGGGAGGCTGCGCAGCCGTCCGAAGATCGCCGCGGTGTAGGCGCTGACGATGAGCAGGGACAGCTGGGCGGCGTCCAGCGCGACGGTCGGCGCGATGAGGATGCCGCCGACCGCGGCGAGCTGGGTGCCGAGGACCCACGCGACCCGGCCCGCGCGCTGCGGGTCGGCTCCGGTGAGCCCGACCAGGGCCCGGTCGTCGACGGTCGCGCGCATCTCCGCGCCGACCCGAGTGCCGAACAGCAGGACGCGCAGGCCGATCGCGACGGCGATCGCGACGAGCATGGTCGTCGCCTGGTGCCAGGTGACGGTGGCGGGGCCGAGGTGGATCGGCTCCGCGTCGGCGAAGAACGTCGGCAGGGGCCGCGGCTCGTTGGGGTCCCAGATCCAGCGCGCGGCGGCGATGAGGCCGCTGAGCAGCGCGACGGTCATGACCAGCCGTTCGGCCTCACCGAGTGCCTGCACCGGGCGGAGGACGAACTTCTCGACGGCGAGGCCGAACAGCGGCGCCAGCACCAGCAGCACCAGGGCGAGCGCGAGCGGGACTGGCACTCCCCAGCCGACCGACAGCTGCCAGTAGGCGAAGGCCGACAGCATGCCCGCCGCGCCGTGCGCGAAGTTGAAGACGCCCGTGGTGGTGTAGGTGAGCACCAGGCCGCTGCCGATGACCGCGTAGATCGCGGCGGTGCTCAGGCCGACGACCCCGAAGATCAGGAGCTCGTCGATCACCGGAGGTCTCTCGGTCTCTCGCCGGCGCCGGCGGCCCCATGGGGCGCGGCGCGGGTCTCATGCGGTTTCAACGGATTCCTCCTCGTACTCTCCCCCGACAACTGCTGGGTGGACGCGGTGGCCTGCCGCGGGGTGCCCGGTGGATCACGCTCCTACCGGTGAGAGGAAACTAGCTTCTCGCTTACAGAGAATCAACCATTCGCTCTGGCCAGGGTTCTTCCCGCACCGGTGGCGGTTGACTCCTGTCCCCGCATTGACTCCGGGACCCAAATCGTGGAAATCTTGTGCTCGTAAGTGAGAATGCGATTCTCCTCAACGAGAGCGAGGAACCATGACGCGCCTTCCGCCGATCACGGCAGAAGAGTGGGGCGACCAGGAGCGCAAAGCCGTCTCCTCCCTGATGCCCGAAGGCAGGCGCGAGCGTGCCGACGTCGGCGCCGCGCTCGCCACGCTCGTGCGGCACCCCGCGCTCGCGCGGCGGTTCCTCACCTTCAACACCCATCTGCTGATCCACTCGACCCTCCCGGCGCGGCTGCGGGAGCTGGCGATCCTGCGGGTCGCGCGCCGCCGCGACTGCGTGTTCGAGTGGGTGCACCACACCGAGCTGGCCCGTCAGGCCGGACTGACGGACGCGGAGATCGAGGCGGCCGGGCGCGGCGAGGCCGCCGACCCGCTGGACCTCCTCGTCCTGCGCGCGGTCGACGAACTCGACGACGGCTCGGCCCTGACCGACGAGACCTGGGCCGCCCTCGGCGAGCACCTGTCGGAGCACCAGCTCATGGACCTCGTCTTCACCATCGGCGCCTACTGCCTGCTGGCCATGGCGTTCAACACCTTCGGCCTGGACCCCGACCTCCACCACTGAAAGGCCTCACCGTGCCCCATTTCGCCAAGCCCCCGGCGGGGAGCTGGACGGAGCAGTACCCCGAACTCGGGACCGCTCCGGTCGACTACACCGACTCGATCGACCCCGCGTTCTACGAGGACGAGCGCGCCGCGATCTTCAAGCGGACCTGGCTGAACGTCGGCCGCGTCGAGCGGATCCCGCGCACCGGGAACTACTTCACCAAGGAACTGGCCGCCGCCGGGACGTCCCTCATCATCGTGCGGGGCGCCGACAAGAAGGTCAGGGCCTTCCACAACGTCTGCCGGCACCGCGGCAACAAGCTGGTGTGGAACGACTATCCCAATGAGGAGGTCTCCGGCACCTGCCGTCAGTTCACCTGCAAGTACCACGCCTGGCGCTACAGCCTCGAAGGCGAGCTGACGTTCGTCCAGCAGGAGGGCGAGTTCTTCGACCTGGACAAGAAGGACTTCGGCCTGAAGGAGGTGGCCTGCGACGTCTGGGAAGGGTTCGTCTTCGTCAACCTGGACCCGCAGGAGACCCTGACGGAGTACCTCGGCGAGATGGCGACGGGCCTCGAGGGCTACCCGTTCCACGAGATGACCGAGGTCTACACCTACAAGGCCGAGATCGGCTCCAACTGGAAGCTGTTCATCGACGCGTTCGCCGAGTTCTACCACGCGCCCGTCCTGCACCAGAAGCAGGCGACCAAGGACGAGGCCGACAAGCTGCTCGGCTACGGGTTCGAGGCGCTGCACTACGAGCTGTACAGCCCGCACTCGATGATCTCCTCCTGGGGCGGCATGGCGCCGCCGAAGGACCCGAGCATGGTCAAGCCGATCGAGCGGGCGCTGCGCAGCGGCCTGTTCGGCCCGTGGGACCGGCCCGCGATCGACGGCCTCGACCCGGCCGAGCTGCCCGCCGGGATCAACCCGGCCAAGCACCGCGCGTGGGGCACCGACTCGTTCGAGATCTTCCCCAACTTCACCCTGCTGTTCTGGGCGCCCGGCTGGTACCTGACCTACCACTACTGGCCGACCGCCGTGGACCGGCACATCTTCGAGGCGAACCTGTACTTCGTGCCGCCGAAGAACGCCCGCGAGCGCATGGCCCAGGAGCTGGCCGCGGTCACCTTCAAGGAGTACGCGCTGCAGGACGCCAACACCCTGGAGGCGACCCAGACGATGATCGCCACCAGGACCGTCACCGAATTCCCGCTGTGCGACCAGGAGCTGCTGCTCCGCCACCTGCACAAGGTCGTCGCCGACAAGGTCGAGGAGTACCGCGATGCCGCTGCCCGCTGAGTTCGCCGATCTGGAGTCCTTCCAGGACTGGGCCCTGCCCACCGAGCCCGAGCGCTACGCCAAGCGCCTCGCGTCCTCGATGGACGAGATGCAGGCCCTCTACGACGCGGCCATGCCCCGTCTCGAGGCCGCGCTCGACCACTGCGACAAGCACGACTTCACGGACCTGCCCGAGGACGTCCGGACGCTGATGCATCTGCTTCAGTCCGTCGTCATGGTCTCCTTCCCCGTGGAGTGCTGGAGCCAGCCCCGCGTCCCCGACAGCGGCGCGGCCTACCTCGACCTCCTCGTGGAACCGGGCTTCTGATGCTCACCCTGAAGGCGGCGGGCCTGCTCGACCTGGACACCGGCGAGATCGTCCGGCCCGGGATCGTCAGGGTCGACGGCGACCGGATCGCCGGGATCGGGGGCGCGCCCGAGGGCGAGGTCATCGATCTCGGCGATCTGATCCTGCTGCCCGGCCTCATGGACATGGAGGTCAACCTGCTGATGGGCGGGCGCGGCGAGACCGTCGCGTACTCGCCCGTCCAGGACGACCCTCCCCTGCGGATGCTGCGGGCCGTCGGGAACGCCCGCCGCACCCTGCGGGCCGGGTTCACGACGGTCCGGAACCTCGGCCTGTTCGTCAAGACCGGCGGGTACCTCCTCGACGTCGCGCTCGCCAAGGCGATCGACGCGGGCTGGATCGACGGGCCCAGGATCGTTCCGGCCGGGCACGCGATCACCCCGACCGGCGGCCACCTCGACCCGACGATGTTCGCCGCGTTCGCGCCCGGCATCATGCCCCTCACCTTGGAGGAGGGCATCGCCAACGGCGTGGACGAGGTGCGCAAGGCCGTCAGGTACCAGATCAAGCACGGGGCGCAGCTCATCAAGGTGTGCTGCTCCGGCGGCGTCATGTCGCACACCGGCCTGCCGGGCGCGCAGCACTATTCGGACGAGGAGCTGCGCGCGATCGTCGACGAGGCGCACCGGCGCGGGCTCAAGGTCGCCGCGCACACGCACGGCGCGGGCGCGGTGAAGAACGCGGTGCTCGCCGGGATCGACTGCATCGAGCACGGCTTCCTCATCGACGACGAGACGATCGAGCTGATGCTGGAGCGCGGCACCTGGCTGGTGCCGACCACGTTCCTCGCCGACGGCATGGACGTCTCCAAGGCCGCGCCGGAGCTCAAGGCCAAGGCCGCCGAGATGTTCCCGCGCGCCCGCGAATCGGTGCGCAAGGCCATCGAGGCGGGCGTCAAGATCGCGGTCGGCACCGACGCGCCCGCCATCCCGCACGGCAAGAACGCGAGCGAGCTCGTCGCGCTCACCACGCGCGGGATGTCGGAACTCGCGGTCCTGCGGGCCGCGACGGTCAGGGCCGCCGAACTCCTCGGCGTCACCGACCGGGGCCGGCTCGCGGAGGGGCTGCTCGCCGACATCATCGGCGTCCCCGGTGACCCGCTCGCGGACATCACCGTCACCCAGCAGGTCAAGTTCGTCATGAAGGGAGGAAAGGTCTTTGCCGGATAACACCACCGCCACCGGCCCCTCGGAGACCGAGGACCAGGTGGCGATCCAGCAGCTGCTCGCCAAGTACGCGGTGACCATCACCAAGGGCGACATCGAGGGCCTCGTCTCGGTGTTCACCCCCGACGGCACCTACAGCGCCTTCGGCGACACCTACCCGCTGACCGAGTTCCCCGACCTCGTCGCGGCGGCCCCCAAGGGCCTGTTCCTCACCGGCACCGCCCTGGTGGAGATCGACGGCGACGACGCGAGCGGCACCCAGCCGCTGGCGTTCATCGACCACACCAACCACCACATGCGGATCGGGTACTACTCCGACACCTACCGGCGCACCGCCGACGGGTGGCGGCTGGCGACCCGGTCGATGACCTTCATCCGCCGCACCGGGGACCACGACTCGGGGATCCCGCACGCGTACAAGAACTCGAGCGCGTGAGCATCGCGGAGTTCCGGTCGGGGCTGTGCGCCTGGCTGGCCGAGAACGACCTCTCGCCCGGCCCCGACCACTCGCTCGAGGCGGAGGTCGCCCAGCTCGCCCGGGTCCGCCGGGCGCTCTTCGACGCGGACTGGATGCGGTACGGCTGGCCCGAGCTCGTCGGCGGGCTGGGCGGCCCGGCGGTGCTGCGGGCGGTCCTCGGCGAGGAGGTCGCGACGCGCGGGCTCGCCGCGCCGGGGATCTACTCGATGGTCGAGGTCCTGGTGCCGACGCTGATCTCCTACGCGCGGCCCGAACTCGCGGCGGAGATGGTGCCGCTGCTGCTCAGCGGGCGGGAGCAGTGGTGCCAGGGGTTCTCCGAGCCCGGATCCGGGAGCGACCTCGCCTCGTTGACGACCCGGGCCGTCCAGCGCGGCGACCACTGGGTCGTCAGCGGGCAGAAGGTGTGGACGAGCCTTGCCCAGTTCTCCGCACGCTGTGTCCTGCTGACCCGGACGGCCCCGGGGCACGCCGGGATCACCGCGTTCTTCGTGGACATGGACTCCCCCGGCATCACCGTCCGGCCGCTGCGGACCATGCACGGCGTCGACGAGTTCGCCGAGGTGTTCTTCGACGACGTCGCGGTCCCGGCCGACCGGATGCTCGGGCGGCCCGGGGACGGCTGGAGCCTCGCGATGGACCTGCTCCCGCACGAGCGGTCCACCTGCTTCTGGCACCGGATCGCGCACCTGTTCTCCCGGCTCGACCGCGTCCTCGACCAGGCCGACCTCGACGCCCGCGACGACGCCGCGCTCGGCGCCGCCTACCTGGCCCTGCACACCGCGCGCTGCCGCTCGCACGTCACCCAGGAGCGGCTCGGCGCGGGCGCGAAGCTCGGCCCGGAGACGTCGGTGGACAAGGTGCTGCTGGCGACCGCCGAGCAGAAGCTGTTCGACACCGCGCGGGACCTGCTGCCCGGCGTCCTGGAGCTGGGCTCGTCGCCTTGGCAGCCGGAGTACCTGTACTCGCGGGCCGCGACGATCTACGGCGGCACCTCCGAGATCCAGCGCAACATCATCGCCCGCCGCCTGCTCGACCTCGGAAAGGAGTGACGGCCACGATGGACGCCGCTGAACGCGACCTCCTCGCCGAGACCCTGCGCAAGACGATGACCGCGTCCTCCGGGCCCGCCCTGGACACGGCCCTGGCCGACCTGGGCTGGCCCGACCTGCTCGCGGAGCTGCCCGAGGTCGCCGTGCCGTCGGTGTTCCGGCTGCTCGGCGAGACCGGGGCGCACGCGTCGGTCCTGAACGACGTGGTGCTCGCGGAGGCGGGGCGGCCGCTGGGCGGCACCCTCCCGCTCCCCTACACGGGCCGCGCCCACGTCGTCTGGGAGCGGACCGACGTCCCGGGCATCGCCCTCGATCCGGCGCTCCCCCTCCGCACGGCCGCCGGCGCCGACCCCGTGCCCCTGGCGGCGGGCCGCCGTGCGCTGGGCTGGTGGCTCCTCGGCTCCGGCCACGCCATGCTCGCCCTGGCCCGCGCCCACGTCCTGTCCCGCGTCCAGTTCGGCAAGCCCCTGGCCTCCTTCCAGGCCGTCCGCCACCGCCTCGCCGAAACCCTGGTCGCCCTGGAAGGAGCCGAAGCCGCCCTCATCGCCTCGACGGCCCACCCCGACGACCTGGCCTCCCTCCTCGCGAAGGCGGCGGCCGGCGAAGCCGCGCTCACCGCGGCCCGCCACTGCCAGCAGGTCATGGGCGGCATCGGCTTCACCGCCGAACACGACCTCCACCACCACATCAAACGCGCCCTGGTCCTCGACGGCCTCCTGGGCAGCACCAAAGACCTGAGCCGAGAGGCCGGCGCCCTCCTGCGGTCGGAGCGCACCGCCCCCCGGCTCATCCACCTGTGACGGCCCACAACTCCACAGGTGGAAGCGGCCGGGCCCCTCTCCGGGCCCGGCCGCGCAGCCTTCCCGGCGAACCCACAAAAAGTCCCCCATAGTCGCGCTATTACTCTTCCGACGGATCCTTCGACGGGAAGGCTGCGCGGTGGCCGCACTCGGTTGGCCCGAGATCGTGCTGATTCTGCTGGTGGTGTTCGGCGTCATGGAACTCGCTGGACGCGCGCGGCCGGGTCAAGCTCACCGACTTCGGCATCGCCTGGCCGGCGGGCGACACCACCCTGACGGCCACGAACGCGATGATCGGCACGCCCGCCTTCATGTCCCCCGAGCAGATCCACGGCCGCACCTCCGCCCCCTCCGCCGACCTCTGGAGCCTGGGCGCCACCCTCTACTTCGCCGCCGAGGCCGTCACCCCCTTTTCGGCCGCCACCGACAACCGGCATGATCGCCGCCGTCATCACCCAGGACCCGACGCCACCCGCCCGCTCCGGACCCGTCCTCGGCCCCCTCCTCCTCACCCTCATGTCCCGCGACCCCGCCCGTCGCCCGGCCTATGCAGCCATCCGCGACCACCTCACCCAGGCCGCCTCCTAGGCGCTCGTCGCGGGAGGCGGAGATCAGGCGGGGAGGCGGGGTCGGCTGCTGATCGCCGGGGCGCGTCCGGCGTGGTCCGGGTCCGTGAGCTGGGCGAGCAGGAAAGCCGCGAGATCCGCGCGGCTCGTCGACATGCCGATTTCTCCTCGGCCGTAGTACCCGGCCCTCGCGCCGCTCGGGGCGTCGTCCGTCAGTTTCGCGACCCGGACGAGCGTCCAGTCCAGCGTGCTCGCGCGCACGATCTCCGCAGCCGCCCGCACCTCGGCGTAGGCGCCCGGAGCCCTGGTGCGCACGAACCGGACGAGTTCCTCGACGTCCGGGTCGGGGCGATCGCCGGCGTCCGGGACACTGCACGTGGACACCGCCACCAGGCGCTTCACCCCGGCGGCCGTCATCGCCGCGACGACGCGGCGGGTTCCCCCGCTCTCCGAGCCGACCCCCTCGATGACCGCGTCCGAGCCGCGCACCGCCTCGCCGATCGCCGCGTCGTCGTCCAGCTCGCCCACGACCACGCGCAGCGCCGGATGGGCGATCTGGAGCCTGGCGGGCGTGCGGGCGTAGGCGGTGACGTCATGGCCCGCTTCCAGAGCACGCTGGACGAGCAGGTGACCGGTCCGTCCGGTGGCACCGAAGATCGTGACGCGCATGTATCGCTCCCCATCCACTAAAGAATCTTTACCGCTAAAGAACTTATAGCACGGGTAGAATCGGGCACACCATGGAACAGGCGATCGATCCCCAGACGGCACGCTGCATGCAGATCCTGGCCGTCATCGGCGACCTGTGGACCCTCGCGATCGTCATGACGCTCCAACCGGGCCCGCTCCGCTTCAACGCCCTGCACCGGGCGATCCCCAAAGCCAACGCCGTCACCCTCACCAACCGGCTGCGCCGCCTGGAGGAGGCGGGGATCGTCGGCCACGACAAGGAGACCGCCGCAGGGAAGGGGAGCACCTACGCCCTCACGGACTTCGGCCGCCGCCTCCTCCCGATCGTCGACACCATCCGGGAGGTCGCCCTCGACCTGGAACGATCAGGCGACTTCCCCCACCGCACCACCTGACGGCGCTCTCCGCCGGTTCCGCCACCCGGACGAGCGTCCCCGTCGGCGTGCTCGCGCGCACGGCCTCCGCCGCCGCCCATGCGGTCGCGTACGCGGGCGCAGGGTACGGGGGCTGGCCTGAAGAGGACAACCCGTGGTGCCGGTGGGGCGCGCCTGCTCTGCTGAGGAACCTATGCGGCGTCGCTTCCTGACTTTCCTTTTCGGATTGCTCTGCGTGGCCGGTCTTCTGGGCGTCGGTGTCTTTCTGCGGAAAGCGGGACTGGAGAAGGCCGACCAGTACGCGAGTGTGCTCGCCCTGCTGGTGGCGCTCGGCGCGGCCGGAGTCCACACGCTGCGGTGGGCGCGGCGCGACCGGAGCGAAGACGATCCGGACAAGGCGGTGCGGCTGCTCGTCCGGGCGGTGCGCACGCAGTGGGCGCGCGAGGCCGAGGCGCGCAGGCTGCTGCGGCCCCGGCCGCTGCGGCTGCGCTGGCGGACCGCGCCACCGGACGTCCGCGCCGGAGCCTCCGGCGGCGGCCACGGCTCCCTCCCGCCCACCGACACGCGGCTGCCCGCCGCCGCCGACCTCGCAGCCGCCCTCCACGCTGCCGACGGGCCCCTGGTCGTCCTCGGCGAACCCGGCGCGGGCAAGACCACGACCGCGCTGCTGCTCCTGCTCGCCCTCCTGGAGGACGCCCCGCCCGTCCCGGTCCTGCTGTCAGCGCGCGACTGGGACCCCGCCCAGGGGGTCGAGACCTGGCTCGCCCGCCGCATCGGCGAGGACTACCCGGCCCTCCAGGCCGTGTGCGCACCCGCCGCGCACATCGCCGACCGCGGAGTCCTGCTGATCCTCGACGGCCTCGACGAGATGCCGCGCTCCCTGCTGCCCGCCGCCATCGACGACCTCGACCGCGCGGCAGGCTCCGGCCTGCCCCTCGTCCTCACCTGCCGGACCGCCGACTACACCGAAGCCGTGGCCTCCTCCGGCCCGCTGTCCCGCGCCTCGGTGCTGGAGATCGAGCCCGTCGGCGCGTCCGACAGCGCCGTCTATCTCGCCGAACGGGACTCGCCCACAGCCGCCGCGCGCTGGCGTCCGGTCCTCGACGCCCTCCTGCGGGAGGACGGCGGCCCGCTGGCCCAGGCCCTGTCCACGCCCCTGATGATCTCCTTGGCCCGCCGCGTCTACCAGGACCCCGACAGCCGCCCCGCCCACCTCGTCGACCTGCCCGACGCCGACGCCGTCCGGGACCACCTGCTGTCCGCCCTCCTGCCCGCCGCCTACGACACCCCCGCCGACGCCGCCCGCGCCGAACGCCGCCTTTCCTTCCTCGCCCAGCGCTCCCGCCCCACCGAACGCTCGACCCTGCTGCCCTGGTGGCGCCTGGCCTCCCTCGTCCCCGCCCCGGTCATCGCCCTGATGACGGCCGTCCCCATCCTCCTCACCAGTGTGGCCGTCGCCGTCTTCTTCTTCCGAACCACCGACTACAGGGAAGTCACCGGCTCCCCCTCCGATTACTCCTTCGTGGCGCTGCTGGGCGGCTTGGCGCTGGCCGCCGTCTCGGCCTCCAACTGTGTACGGATCGCCCGCCCCGCCGCCGACTCGCGCTCCGGAAGCCGGGTGGGAAGGGTCGTCGGCGCGGTGTTCGTCGCTCTCGCCGGGGTGGGGCTGGGATGGGCGGCGCTCCTGGTACTGCACCCCGGGCTCGCCGCGTCCTCGAAACGGCTGATCGCGGCCCTCGCGGTCCTCGACGGCATGGAACCGTCGATTGACGGGGAGGGCTGGTTCGGCTACGGCCCGTTCGTCGGGGTCGTCGTGCTCGTCTCGGTCGTCCTCAGCACCGGGGTCAGCACCCGGCACGCGGCGCTGCCGCGCCGCACCGCGCTCCGTGTCCGCGCCCTCTGGCGGCACCTGGCCACCGGGTTCGCCGTCGGCCTCGTGGTCGCGGCGGCCTGGACCCTCCCCTCCTTCAACGGTGACCTGGCGGAGGACGCGCGCACCGCCCTGACCGCCCTCGCCGTCGCCGGCCCGCTGTTCGGCATCGGCCGGTGGATCAGCGCACCCGCCGACGAGACGAACGCGGCAGGCCCCGAGGAAAGCCTGCGCGGCGACCGCACGAGCCACCTCGTCTTCCTCGGCGGCACCGTCTCGACCGTCCTCATCATCCTCTTCGCCGTCATGACCGCCGTGGACGCGGAACCTACGACGATCACGGCCGCCCTCGCCGTCGTCGCGGTCTCGCTGACCGTCGTGCTCGCCTTCAACTCCGGGTCCGTGTGGCCGGTCTTCGTCATGGCCCGGCTCTGGCTGGCGCTGCGCGGGCACCTCCCCTGGCGCTACTCCGCCTTCCTGCGCGACGCCCACGCGCGAGGCGTCCTCCGGCAGGCCGGGCCCGTCCACGAGTTCCGCCACGCCCTGCTCGCCGCACACCTCGCCACCCGGGCGGGCACTGGTGGGGCCCTGACGCAGAGGCGGGCGCGACGGCACCCGGCACGGAACCTCGCCGTCCTCTTCGGTGCCGCCATCGCGTCGTGGACGCTGTTGCTCGGCACGGCGCGGGCCATCGTCGCCGTCGAGGTCCCCGAGCCCGCGTTCACCCTTCCGATCCGCTCCGGGCCGCCCCCGCCGTTCGACCGGACCGGCGCGCGCCTCGCCCTGCTGAACCCGGACGGCGATCTGGAGATCCACGAGACACGGCACGGTGCGCTCCTCACCCGGGCACCCGCCGACCCGATGGAATGGCCCGCGGGTTTCAGCCCGGACGGGCGGTGGCTGCTGACCCTTGTCTGCGCCCGGGACAGCTGCCACACGCAGGTCCGCCGCACCTCCGACCTCGCCGTCGCGGCGGTACTCAACGCTCCCGAAGACCTCTCCGTCGGGCCGCCGACCTTCGCCGAGGACGGATCCTCCCTCGCCGCGCTCCTGTGCGACGGCGTCTGCACCGATGCCGTCCTGTGGAACCTGGAGGACGGAACCTCTCGCGCCCTGTCCCGGCCCTCCCCATCCGCCTCTCTCCTCGCCGTGACCGCCGCCGACGCCAAGGGCGCCGACCTCGTGGCAGCGCGCGACGGCACCCTGATCCACGTCCGCCTGACAGCCGACCGCACGGTGTGGACGCGCGCCTTCACCGACGACACCGACCTCGTGCTCACCGAATCATTGGGACACCTCTGGGCCTGTCCGCGCAACGGCCCGGCACCGGGGATCTGCACCCTGACCGACACCCGCGGCAGGCCGTCCCCCGCCAAGGCGCCTCTGGCCCGGCTCACTGATCTGTGTCCCACGGCGGCCCGCGCCGTCACCCTCTGGTCCACCGACGCGAACCGCGCGGACCTCCCGTCCGCGATGCCGCCCTCCCCGGTTGCGCGCGCCGAAGGCCGGTACGAGTACTTCTTCGAGGCAGGCGGAGCCGACTCCTACGGCTACATGGGAACGACCACCGCGTTCTACCCGGACGATCCGAACTCCCACCTCACCCTTCGCGGCGACGACCTCGACGTGGAGGCCCCCGAAGCCGACCCGACCAGAGCCCTCTACTCCGCCGGCATCGGCGACGAACTCCATGTCTGGCGCCTCCCGCCCGTCGCGCCGCCCAGGCGACCGGATCCCCTGTGCTGAACGGCCTCCGGAGCCAGTAGGCGCAGGTCAGGCGTACGCGCGCCCCCGGCGTAAGGTGGCCTTGGAGACTCGCGACGCAGGACCGGAGACCAGGAAGCCTTGTTCGACCACCAGGCCGTGGGAAGCGGTGCGTCCCTCGGCGGGGCGCGGCACCGCGCAGTTCCGGCCCTCACGCAGTTCGCCACGCCGGGTCTGATCGGGTCGATCGTCTACGGCGGGCGTCCCGCCGCCGACGACCCGGGCTGGGCCGCCAGCGGTGCCCCGAACCAGGCGGAGTACGGGATCTGGTCGCGGCGGTGGTGCGGGCTGACCTGTCTGCGGATGGCGCTTCTCGCCCGCGACGGCCAGGCGCCGTCCCTGTGGGAGCTGCGGACCGGTGCGCTCGATCACGGTGTCTACGAGGAGCGCGACGACGGGACCGTCGGGCCCGGTCTGCTGTACCACCCGTTCGTCGGTTATGCCGCCGAGCACCACGGCGTCGAGGCCGAGGTCATCACCGAGCTCACCCCGCGCAGGCTCCGTGCCGAACTCGACGCGGGCCATCTCGTCATCGCCTCGGTGCACGTCGAGATCCGGCGGCCCGACCGGCCCTCGCCCGGCCGCGGGGGCCATCTGGTCCTGGCCACCGGCCACCCCGGGGACACGGTCCGCTTCCACAATCCTTCAGGGCACACCCCGGAGACCGTCGGCGCCGTGCTGCCCGCCGGGATCTTCGACGCCTTCGCCGCGCACCGGGGCATCTCCCTGCACCTTTAGCGGACGGGGAGGCGGTCCGCGAGTCGCTCCCATTCCCGCACGGGCGGCGTGCCGGGCTCGGCGGTGCGGACCTGGAGGCCGACGTGGTCGGCTCCGGCGGCGAGGTGCTGCTCGACGCGGTGGGCAACGGCCGCGGGGTCGCCGTGGGCCACGATGGCCTCGACCAGCCGGTCGCCGAGCGTGTCCGGGGTCGGATGTCCGAGGCCGCGCAGCAGTGCGCGGCGGTTGGGCAGGGCGGCCGCCGCCGTGGCGCGGGCCAGGTCCGCGGTGCGCGCGCGGTCGTCGCCGAGCACGCACAACTGCGTGACGGCGAGGAAGCGGTCGGCGCCGAGGATCTCGCGGGCGGCGCGCGTGTGCTCGACGGGCAGGCCCAGCACCATCGCGCCCTGGGCGCGTTCGGCGGCCAGCGCGAGCATGCCGGGGTCCAGCACGGACAGGACGCGGTGCGGCGGGGCCGTCATCCCGGGCGGGCCGAACGGGGCGGCGTCCAGCGCGTCGAGGTAGGCCCGCATCGCGGCCGCGGGCGGGGCCCAGCGGTGGCCCCGGACGTCCTCGGCCAGGCTCGGGTGGCTCTCCCACAGGCCGAGCAGGAAGCGGCCGGGGAAGGCCTCTTCCAGGGTGCGCTGCCCCGCGGCGGCCGTGACGGCGTCGCGCGCGTGGATGTCGGCCATGCCGACCGCCACGGGGATCCGCCGGGTGGCCGCGAGCAGGATCGCGGCCTGCGCCATGGCCTCGCGTCCCGCGGTCTCGGCGAACCACAGGGCGCCGTAGCCGAAATCCTCGATCGCGACCGCGGCCCGGCGGAGGCCGGTCGCGGGGACGAGATCGAAGTCGCCCGCCCAGATCCCGACGCGTCCGAGGTCGGGCGTCGGGGCGCTCACGCGCCGTGTCCGGAAACGTGCGCCTGGTCCAGGAACGCGGCGATCTGCGCGGCGCCGGTGCGCGTCAGCCAGGTGCGGAAGTCCAGCGCGGCGGGGTGGATGCGGCGGGTCGCGGGAATGTCCGCGCGGTAGCCGTGCTCGTTGAGCCACTCGTTGGCGTGGGCGAAGTCCTCGTTGACGGCCCGGATCGCCGCGATGGGGATCTGGGCGTAGGGCAGCGGGATCCTCAGCGCCTCCCCGATGGCGTCGGCCACCTCGACCGGGGTGAGTGCGTCGGCGGCCAGGGCGACGGCGCGGCCGATCCACTCGTCCGGTCGGGCGAAGGCCAGCGCGGTGATGGCGCCGACGTCGTCGACGGCGATGAGCTGCTGGACGGTGCCGGGGGCGATCCCGGTCGAAAGGGTCCCGTTCTGCAGCGCGTAGCCGCCGGTGAAGTTCTCCATGAAGGAGACCGGCCGGAGGATCGTCGCGGGCAGGCCGAGCTCGGCGATGCGCCGCTCGATCCTCCACTTGCTGACCAGGTTCGCGGGCAGCTTCTCGCTGAGGTGGCGGTCCGCGCCGGCGACCGAGGTGAAGATCAGGTGCCCGACGCCGGCGGCGCGCGCGGCCTCGGCGACGTTGACGCCCCAGCGCACCTCGTCCTCGGTGGTGAAGTCCGGCGCGGTGCCGGGCGAGCCGACCGTGGGCTGCACGCTGAACAGCCCCCAGGCGCCCTCGGCCGCGGTGGTCAGCGAGCCGACGTCCTCCATCCGCGCCCGGACGGGTTCCGCGCCCGCCCGCGCCAGTTCCTGAGCCTGCGCCCCGTCCGGGTCGCGGGTGAGCGCGCGCACCCGCCAGCCGTCGCCGAGCAGGTGCCGCGTCACGGCCCTGCCCTGCAAGCCGGTCGCACCGACCACGGCGACGGTCTTGTTCGTCCGTTCCACTGTCTCTCCACTCTGCGGCCATGCGGCGGCGGACCGTCCCGATAAGTGGGGTGGCCCCCCGTTTGACGTTCGCTACGATATGGAGGACCACCCCACTTGGCAAGACGTCAGGAGCCGCCGTGCCCGAGAACGCCGCAGCGCCGTCCCGGCCGCGGATGCGCGCGGACGCCCGCCGCAACCACGACCGGATCGTGGCCGCCGCCGGAATCCTCGTCGCCGAGCAGGGGGCCGAGGCGTCCCTGGAGGAGATCGCGCGTCAGGCCGGAGTCGGGTCGGCCACCCTGCACCGGCATTTCCCCACCCGTCAGGCGCTCCTGGAGGCCGTCTTCCAGGAGCGGGTGGACGCGCTCTGCGCGAAGGCCGCCGACCTGCTCACCGCCCCCGACCCGGGCGAAGCCCTGTTCGCCTGGCTCCGCGCCGTCGCCGCCCACGCCGCGGCCAACCGGGGCCTGGGCGCCTCCCTCATGCCCGGCGCCGACCCGTCCCTGGGCAGCGCCTGCCACGCCATGGTCGTCAACGCGGGCGAGAACCTCCTGGCCCGCGCCCGAGCGGCGGACGCCGTCCGCCCCGAGATCCCCATCGACCGGCTGCTCAAGCTCGTCGGCGCCATCTCCCAGGCCACCGAGCAGGACCCCGACGCCCCCGCCGAAGCCGACCGCCTCCTGGCGATCGCCATCGACGGAATCCGCCGTCCCTAAGGCCCGTCAGGGGTCAGGACGCCGGGTGGAGGCTGCGCATCGCCCCGAAATAGGACTCCGGCGTACCGTCCAGATGGTCGGCGATACGCGCGAGCGTGGCCCGCAGGAGCGGCGTCGCGTTGTGCCGGTCGAGGTCCTCGCGCGAGCGCCAGACCTCGTAGAGGAAGAAGCGGCCGTCCTCCTGCTCGTGCAGGTGGTACTGAAGGCTGCCGTCGTGTCCGCGAGACGGCTCGACGAGACCCAGCAGCAGGTCGCGCAGGATGTCGGCGCTGCCCGCCTTCGGGGTCAGAAAGCCGTAGAGGGAGACAGGCTGGTGCTGTGCGGTGTTCGTCATGGCACGACCGTATGATCTGACATCTATGTGAGATTCAAGGCCGCTTGCTGCGAGGTGGGTCACATGCGCATCGGAGAACTGTCGCGCGAGACGGGCGTGGCCGTCCGCCTCCTGCGCTACTACGAGGAGCAGGACCTCCTGTCGTCCCAGCGCACCGACGGCGGGCACCGGCTCTACGCCCCGGACGCCCCCGAGACGGTCGCCCGCATCCGCGCCCTCCTCGCCGCGGGCCTGCCCACCCGCGTCATCCGCGACCTCATGCCCTGCTTCGCCCCTGACGGCGCGACCCTCCAGCCCTGCGTCCTGGACCACCTCGCCGCCCAGGCCGCCGACCTCGACACCCGCATCGCCGGCCTCACCTCCGCCCGCACCGCCCTCACCACCCTCCTGACCGCCTCCACCCACGCCGCGACGGCCCTCCCGACCCCGCGCGCGTAGACGACGCGTCAGAGATCCGGGCCCGCCATCTCAGCTGCGCGGGGCGGACCCGGCCTGGGCCGTCCATGCGTCACGGGCCCGCCTGGTTCAGGAACGGGACGGGCTGGGTGCGCGAGGCACACGGCTGCGTGGTCGACGGGGCGGGGGGCCGGACCTTACGTGGCCGGGTCCTCGGCGAGGGCGTGGGCGACGGCGGCCTGGCAGTGGAGGTGGGTGGTGGGGAAGACGGGGACGGGGCTGTCTTCTTGGCTCACGAGGAGTTCGATCTCGGTGCAGCCGAGGATGATGCCCTCGGCGCCTCGGTCGATGAGTCCGGTGATGACGTCGCGGTAGGTCTGGCGGGATTCTTCGCGGAAGACGCCCAGGCAGAGTTCCTTGTAGATGATGTCGTGGACTTGCTTTCGGTCTTGCTCGTCGGGGATGAGGACGGTGAGGCCCCGGCGGGTGAGGCGGTCGGTGTAGAAGGTGTCGCTCATTGAGAAGTCGGTTCCCAGGAAGCCCAGGGTGGTGACGCCGGCCGCCAGGGCCGCGTCGGCGGTCGCGTCGGCCAGGTGCAGGAACGGGACGGTGAGGGCGGCCTGGACGGGGTCGGCGACCTTGTGCATGGTGTTCGTGCAGAGGAGGACCAGGTCGGCGCCCGCGGCTTCGAGGGAGCGGGCCGCGTCGGCCAGCAGGGCGCCGGCGTCGTCCCAGCGGCCTTGGACCTGCATCGCTTCGATCTCGGCGAAGTCCACGGAGTGGATGAGGCAGCGGGCCGAGTGCAGGCCGCCCAGGCGGTCGCGCACCAGTTCGTTCACCAGGCGGTAGTAGAGGGCCGTCGATTCCCAGCTCATGCCGCCGAGCATGCCGATCGTCTTCACGGGTGTCCCTTCGTCCGGCGCGAGACTACTCTTCTCGGTCTCCGACGCCCGCGGGGGCGGCCTGGTGCGGGAGCGGTCGGCCGACGGGGAGCCAGGGGCCGAGCTTCTCCGGGTTGCGGACGACCCAGATCCGGATGACGCGGCCGTCGGCGAACGCGAAGGAGGCCACGGTCGTGACGGTGCCGGCGAGCCGGGCGACCAGGCCCGGAGTGCCGTTGACCGGACACTCCCGGAGCTCCAGGGCCGGGGCCTTGTCCGCGA
This sequence comes from Actinocorallia herbida, assembly GCF_003751225.1. Taxonomy (NCBI): domain Bacteria; kingdom Bacillati; phylum Actinomycetota; class Actinomycetes; order Streptosporangiales; family Thermomonosporaceae; genus Actinocorallia; species Actinocorallia herbida. The sequence continues at coordinate 2,536,899 of NZ_RJKE01000001.1, read as the reverse complement.
TGGCGACCAGGTAGCGGGCGATGCGGGCGGCGCCCTCGATCGGGTGGAGGACGGTGCCGACCATGCCGCCGCCGTCGGCGGTCATCACGGCGGCCGGGTCCAGGAGGTCGACGAGGGCCGCGATGTCCTTGGCCTTCCAGGCCTCCTTGACGCGGCGCACCGTGTCGGCCTGGCCGGGGTCCGGCGCCGGGGCCTGCGCGGCGCGGACGCGGCGGCGGGCGGAGGACGCCAGTTGCTTGCAGGCCGCGGGGGTCCGGCTCAGGACGTCGGCGATCTCGGCGAAGGGGTAACGGAAGACGTCGTGCAGGACGAAGGCGACGCGCTCGGCGGGCGTCATCGACTCCAGGACGACGAGGAAGGCCGTCGCCACCGACTCGTCCTGGACGATCTGGTCGGCCGGGTCGGCGCCACGTTCCCCGCGTTCGGGCAGCGGGTCGGGCAGCCACGCGCCGACGTAGCGCTCGCGCCGGGCGCGCGCCGAGCCGAGCACGTCCAGGCAGATGCGGCCGGTCACCGTCGTCAGCCAGGCGCCGGGGGACACGATCTCGTCCCGCCGGTCCCGGGGCAGCGCGTACCAGCGCGCGTAGGCCTCCTGCACGGCGTCCTCGGACTCGGCCAGCGAACCGAGGAGCCGGTAGGCGACATTGATCAGCTGGCGCCGCTCACCGGCCACCCCTTCGACGGCCGTCCCGGACGTCTTCATGTCGCCGATCGCCTTACCTTTCGAGGGCCCGCGTCGTCGGGCCGGTGAAACCCTACCGACCTCCCGCCCCCGGGCGGAAAGGGGACTTTCCATGACGACCCAGACGACGGCACAGCACCGCTTCTCGCTTCTGCGGACCGCGATCGCCCTCCAGACCCTGACCATCTTCCTGCAAGCGGTCTCCGCCGGGCTGCTGCTCACCGCGCCCTACGGGGAGACGCTGCACAGCGCCGGAGCCCGCGTGATGTACGGGGCGTCGATGCTCTACGTGCTCGCGGCGGTGCTGGCGTGGAAGCCGGGCGGCGGCCCACTCCGGCCCGTCTGGCAGGCCGCGGGCTTCCTCGTCCTCGCCTCGCTCCAGGTCGCACTCGGCATCGCCCACGTCCCGTCGGTCCATGTTCCCCTGGGCGTCCTGATGTTCGGACTGAGCGTGCTGGCCCTGACCCGACACTGAGCCCCGGGGACCGTCTCCAGGAGCGAAGGACAAGGCCCCGTGGGGTAGGGCCTTGTCGGAGCGGGCGTCAGCGCTTGTCGGCTTTGACCGCGTTCAGGAAGGACCGGAACTGGGGAGCGGTGACGGTCAGGTGGCCGGACTGGACGTGCTTGGAGTCGCGCAGGCCGACCTTGGCAGGGCCGAGGGGGGCGGCTTCGACGCAGTTCCCGCCACTTGCGTTGCTGTGGCTGGCCTTTCGCCAGGCGGGGGCTGATGTCACATCGTCTCCAGGTGCTTGGTGATCAAATCTCGCGTGGCGACCTCAGGAAGGGCGAGCTGCCCGAGCCTGTCGTAGCGGAGTGCGAAGGAGTCTACTTCTGGGACGTCTCGAACCAATCGCCAGCCGAGGGCTGCCTCCGTGTAAGCCATGGGAGGGGTGCCGTCTCCGAAGTGCATCACCTCGAAAGCCCCGTCGAAACCGGCGTGAATTCTTCCTCGCGGAATCACGCGCAAGCCGATCTTGTCCAGCGCTGAGAGTTCCAGGAGATGTGCGAGTTGTGCGCGCATGACTTCGGGGTGCCCGGTGAACTTGCTCAGGACGTCCTCGTCAATGAGAGCCCACAGGTGCTGGCTACCGTTTAGGAAGCGTTCCTGTCTCTGCATGCGTTCCCGGAGCAGCTTTTCAGGGTTCTCCGGGAAGCCCGCGTAGATCACCTTACGCGCGTAATCCGGGGTCTGCATCAGGCCCGGCACCCACACCGGCTCCCATGCGCGCATGACGCTGGCCCGTTCCTTGTGCTTTTCGTAGGCCTCCTGCCAATCGTCGGAGTTCTCGCGGCCCGCGTGGAAGACCATCAACTCCCATCGGCCGGCCGACAGTGCCGAGGCCCGGCTGACGAGACGGGCCCGGCCGCCCTCGGCGAGTTTCATCGTCAGGACGGCCCGTTCCCAGGCGTCGAGAAGACGGGCCTGGTCGGGCCTGAGGCGCAGCTTCCCGTGCTCGATCTTGGAAACCGCGGCCTTGTCGACACCCAGGATCATCCCCAGCTCACTGCCCGTGAGGCCGAGCACGATGCGGAACTCGTGCAGCTCACGGGCTATCAGGAACCAGAGCGAAGCAGCCGGGTCGGGATAGGCGAGCTCACTCATCTCCAGCCTCCGAAGTTGTCGGAAGTTGTTCCAGTTGTTCTGGCATTCCAGAACCAGTGGACACGGTACTGCGCCAGGGCTCAACCTTGCAGCGAGAACAGGAATTTCAGGCTTTCCACAACATCAACAACTGAAATATACCCCGGTCGCACTTCTTATCCAAGAAGTCTGATTTGGGCCTTCTTGGAGGTGGGGCGTGGCAATCGCAGAAGCAGGAGCCGGGGCGCCTTCGTACGTCTCGTCTTTCGCGGTCGGGCACATCGAGTACCGGCAGGAGTTTCCGGCCGGGAACGGGAGCGTCAGTATGGTGCGGACGGCCGTGCGGCTGATGTGCCGGGCGTGGTGCCTGCCCGAAGAGCTGGTCGAGACGGCGGAGTTGATCGTCTCGGAGATCGTTACCAATGCGGTCAAAGCGAGCCCGGAGGGGGATGCGCTGCGGGCCACGTCGCGGCCGACGCTTTCCGGAGGGCTGTACTTCGACTGCGTCGACCGGCTCCGGGAATGCCCGGAGACGCCGGAGATGCCGGACGGCGACGCGGAAGGGGGCCGGGGGCTCCCTCTCGTCGAAATGCTGGCGACCGAGCACGGATGGACACGCCTTCCCGGCGGGTGGAAATCCCATTGGTTCCTACTGGAACCCGCCAACCGCGCGGTCGAGACCTCGCCTTCCGCCTGACCGCGTTCCCGTCCGCCGCGCCGAACCCGTCGCGGCACGGCGGAGTGCGCCTCAGAACGCGATCCCATCGGGACCGTCGGCTTCGGCGGACGGGATCAGCCGATGTCGACGCCCTTCCAGAAGGCGATGCGGCCGCGGATGTGCTGCGCGTCCTCGAACGGGTCCGGGTAATACCAGGCGGCGTCCTCGTTGGTCTGGCCGTCGACCACCAGGTGGTAGTAGGACGCGGTTCCCTTCCAGGGGCAGAGGGTGTGCGTCGCCGAGGCGCGGAGCACCTCGGCGCGGACCGCCTCCACCGGGAAGTAGTGGTTGCCCTCGACGACCACGGTGTCCTCGCTCTCGGCGATGACCTGGCCCTTCCACATGGCTCGCATGACCCCTATTGTCCGCCGGGCCGTCGCCGGGGCTTCCGGCGGGGCCGCCGGGCGACGTCGCGGCCCGGTGGCGGCGCGATCCGAGAGGGCCGCTTCGGCATGGTCTTCGTCTCGCCGCGAGCGGCGAGACGCTCGCGGTGAATCCTTGGGAACGGTTGGGAAGCGAGTCAGGTTCTGTGTTGAATGAGGAGTCGGAGCGCTGTTAGCTTCGCCCGATGGAGGACATGGACGCACGGGCGGCGGCAATTCGGGACTTCGCCGCCGTCCTGCGGGATCTTCGCAGCGCGACCGGCAATCCGCCTTTTCGTGAGATGTCAGGACGATCCGGGGCAATCTCACACACAACTCTGTACGAGGCAACAAAAGGGAACCGGCTTCCGAGCTGGGAGACCACCGTCGAGTTCGTCAAGGTGTGCGGCGGCGATCCAGCCGCATACCGAGACCGGTGGGAGCGGGCGAACCGGACGGTCAGAGGATCGAACGCCCCGGGCGCCGCCGTCCCCGCGGGCGGCAGCGAAGCCCGGCAGACCGCCGAGCCCGACGCCTCCACCCGGCCGCCGCCCGAGGAGCGCACCGGCGATCCCCGGCCGGGCCCGGCCGGGCGGCCGGGACGCGGGCGGCCCCGGCTGTCCGTCCTCACCAAGGCCGCGCTCGCGACCACCGCCGCCGGTTCCGTGGTGGCGGTCGTCATCGCGCTCTCCGCCGACCGCGGTGTCGGCTCCGATCAGCAGGGCGCGCAGCCGCTCAGCGGCCCGGCCGAAACCGTTCCCGGCCCGGAGGACTGCCCGGTCCTCACGCCCAACCCGCCGCCGGCCCCTCCCGCGCATCCCGGGGACCTCGCGGTGTTCGTCGCGGACGTCACGCTGACCGACTGCGCCCGCGTCGCCCCCGGCGACACCCTGACCAAGACCTGGCGGCTCCAGAACGCGGGGACCGTCCCATGGACCGGGTACAGCCTGCAGCGCCTCGACTCGCCGCAGCAGGTCGGCCGGTGCCAGACCATCGCCGAGTCGCCGATCGCCGACACGCCTCCCGGTGCGACGGTCGACGTCTCCACCGCCGTCATCGCGCAGAAGGCCCCGGGCCTGTGCTACATGCTCTTCAAGCTGGTCGACGCCGAGGGCCGGATCGCCTTCCCCGCGACCCGCCCCGTCAACTTCCAGATCATCATCGACCCGCGGGCCCCCGCCGCGCGGGACCCGGCGGAGGCCGGCCGGCGGGCTCTCAGGAGCCCAGCACGATCCCCGAGTGGTAACTCCTGAGGACGCCGGAACGACTCGCGCCCGCGCCGGCCCGGTCGCGCGAGCCGTACTGCGACATCCGGTCCCCCGTCACCCAGCCGCCGCACGCCGTGGTCGTCGAGCAGTGGTGGGCCTCCAGGATCCCTCCGGCACGGGTCATCCGGGTGTTCCACGTCGCGTCGACCGCGGCGCTCGTCGCCGCCGTCGCGGAGCCGGGCACGTGCACCTGGCCCGACGTCGTATCCGTGACGTCGGGCGCCTGGAGGGCTGCGCGGTGGCGATGGCCGCTCCCCCGAGGGCCACCGCGGCGGGCGCCGCGATGGCCCGGGGGAACGACCGTGCGAACACGCCCGTCGTCTTCACGGTCGTCAGGCGATGCTGTAGCCCTGGCTGCGCCAGAACGAGTGCGGGTTCGGGTTGTCGAGGACCGGGTCGCCGACGCTCACCGAGGCGGCCGTCTGGCGTCCGAGGCGCATCTCGACGTGGGTGTGCGCGGCGCCGCTGGAGCTGATCCCGCGGTACGCCTCGTCGGCGATGATCTCGCCCTTGCTGATGGCATCGCCGACCGACACCCGCGGCGCGGAGTGCAGGTAGATGATCGTCTTGTCCAGCGACGCGTTGTAGACGGCGATGGTGGACAGGGCTCCGCCGTTGACCCCGGCGGTGACGCGGGTGACGGTGCCGCTGATCAGGGCGTGGACGTCCGAGCCGATGCTGCGGGTGAAGTCGATGCCTTCGTGCCGACCGGGGGTGCTGGTGTAGCCGTCGAACGGGCAGCTGATCCCGCCGCCGCCCGCCTTGTAGAGCCCGTAGGACAGGCTGGTGCTCGTCGCGCCGAACTGGTGCGAGGCGTTGTTGTTCTTCAGGGTGGCGTTCAGGTTGGTCTTGGCCCCGGGCCCGAAGGACTGGGAGCTGCCCTGGTAGTTGCTGTTGAAGTAGACCACGACGGTCTCGTCGCTGCGGTTCCAGACCGAGGCCGCCTCGTTCTTGATGCACAGGCCCTGGCCCGCGCCGGCGCCCTTGAACTCATAGCAGTCGGGCTGCGTGGTGCCGTAGTTGCCGAGGGAGCTGGTGAAGTCCGAGATCGAGCCCGCGTTGCCGCTGTTGTAGTAGTAGCAGAACTCGCCGTCCTCGCAGACGCCGTTGCGGGCGGCCGCCGAGGCGGGCGCGGCGGTGGCGACGATCCCCGCGCCGATCGCCAGCACGGCGGTGGTCATGGACAGGAGCTTGTGGAGGATCTTCATGGGTTTCTCCAGGGGGTGCGCTGTTGCGGTGGGTGCAGGGCGATCAGAGGCGCTGGTACTCCTCCCAGGTCCGGATCGCCACCTTCGGGCCGTCGTCCGGGCCTCGGCCGGCCAGCCCGTTCAGGCCGAGGTAGTAGTCGCCGGCCTGGTGCTGTGCCTCGCTGGACAGGTCGGTGTCGCTGATGGCGACGGCGTGGATGTGCCACGGCCAGTCGCCTTGGGCGGGGCTGCGGAGCCAGGCGGCGAAACCGACCCGGCGCAGCGCCGTGACGGCGGCGGTACGGGTGGCGGTCGTCAGCCCCTGCACCGAGATGTCGGCGGCGCCGCCGCCGTCGTGGGTGCCCGCCGAGGTGGGGTCGCCGCCGGGGTTGTACGAGCCCTGCTCCAGCACGAGGTCGCGGCCGAGCAGCAGCTCCGCCTCGGCCAGCATGTCCCGAGTACGGGTGTTGACGACGAAGCCGTCGACGGACACCTCGGCGCCCGGCAGGATGACCGCGGTGACCGTGAAGCGGCCGGTCCCCAGCTGGGTGAGCGAGGTCCGGCCGGGCAGGCCGTTCGCGTCGAGGCCGGTGTAGCCGAGGGACTGCTGGTACCGCGCGTAGGCGGCGATCGTCGAGGTGCCGAAGTAGCCGTCGACCCATTGCGCGTCGAGGAGGTTCCGGTCGCGGAGCGCCTGCTCGACGAGGAGCACGCTGGCCTTGGCGCCCGGCGTCAGCGTGCTGTCGGCCCGCCGCGGGTCGATCTGTGCCGCTTTGACGGTCGCCTCCATGTTCACGCTGGGGAGGGCGGCGGCCTTCACGGGGGTGGCGAGCAAGGGGCCGAGCAGGACGGCCACCGCGAGGGCGGCATATGAGGGCGGCTTCATGGTTCTCCTGATCGCGGCGCTTCGGGGAGGACGGTGCCCGGGGCTGGCTCAACTGTCGGGAAGTGCCGCCGTGATCCACAAGAAGTTGCTGTTGTCAGCCTGTTAAGAAACGGAGACCGCTCCTGTAAATAACACTTGACCTGCGGTGACGACCCGGGGATAAGTGGCGGCCTGCACTCACCTGCATCCGCCGAAGAAGGGTGCGCGGATCCGATCTTGAAAGCGGCTGATCCGGAATGGCAGAATCGCCCCGTGGAGTTCCGCGTGCTCGGCCCGCTCGAGATCACCCACAAAGGCCGCTCGGTCGCCCCGACCGCGGCGAAGGACAGGGCGTTTCTGGGGGAATTGCTCGCCCATCCGGGCCGGCCGATCTCCACCGGGCACCTGGCGGACCATCTCTGGCCGGGGCGTCCGCCGTCCGACCCCGTCAACGCGGTCCAGGTGCGGGCCTCCCGGTTGCGGACGCTGCTCCGTTCCATCTCCGACGCGGAAACGGCCAGGCGGGTGCTGCGCACCCGGTCCGGCGGGTACGAGTTCGACCTGTGCCATGCGACCAGCGATCTGGTGCGATTCGAGGCGGCGGCCTTCGGCGGCACGACGAGGGAGGCGCTGCGGAGCGGGCTCGCGTTGTGGCGGGGCCTCCCGTTCGGCGACGTGCCCCGGACCCCGTGCGTCGAGATGCAGGTGGCGCGGATCGAGGAGCTGCGGCTGTCGGTGCTCGAAGCCTACGCCGACCGCTGCCTTGAGGAGCACGACGTGCCCGCCTCGCTGGTCGCCGAACTCGCCGGGCAGGCCGCCCGCAACCCGCTGCGCGAGCCCCTGCACCAGCGGCTGATCAACGTGCTGCACCTGGCCGGGCGGTCCGCGGAGGCGCTGACCTGCTACGAGCGGCTCCGCACCACGCTCGCCGACGAGCTGGGCACCGATCCGCAGCCCGAACTCCGCCGCCTGCACCGGGAGATCCTGGCCGGGCCCGCGTGGGAGGAGGTCTCGCTCACGGCGGCCGGGACGGCGGCCTCACCCGCGGCTCCGGAGACGCCGCGACCGCGCTTCGGCCGGCTCGACGCGGCGGTCCTGACCTGTCTTGCCGCGTTCCTTCTCGCCGGTATCGGCTGGTTCTCCACCCGCGGACCGGAGAGCCCCGCGCCCGGTGCCCGGCCCGTCCCCGGCGACCGGTCGCGGTTCGACGCCGATGTCACCATGCCCGGCGGCACCTCGGTCAGGGTCGGCGAGCGGTTCGTGAAGACGTGGCGGCTCACCAACGTCGGCACGGTCGCGTGGCGCGACCGCTTCCTCGCCCGGCAGGAGTCCGCCGAGGCGTCCGGCGGCTGCCCGTCGGAACTCACCACGCGGGTCCCCGACACCGGTCCCGGCCAGACGGTCGACGTCAGTGTGGCGGTGACGGCGTCCGATACGCCGGGCCGCTGCGAAGTCCAGTGGAGAATGGTCGACGCGAACGGATACCTCTACCTGCCGCAACAGAACGGCGTCTTCCTCGACGTGCACGTCATTCCCTGATCCCGGCCTGTTGTCACGCTGTTGTGAGGCCCCCCGTTCAGGAAGAATGCAGCTCCGTCGGCCATTGTCTGCGTCAGGTCTGCGCCTTCATCGAGGTCCAGGGCACCGACGGCTTCCACGCCTGCGACCCGGACGCCTCCCACTGGGAGTCGGTCGAGGTCAAGGCGGCGGGCAAGTGCGCCTCGTACCTGGGCGTGATCCTCGACCCCGCCGCGACCCAGCAGGCCGTCGGCGCCAGGTACGAGTTCAAGAACGCGGCGGCTGACGCGGCCCTCCCGGCGCCCGACGGTCCGATCGGACGGTCGGGCGCCGGGAGGAGGGGCCCGTAGGGCCGCCTACTTGAGCGTCGCAGGCTCCGCGGCACCCGGCGGCGGGGCTCCGATGCGCGTCCGAACCGCTGGAGAGATCGCTCGTGTGCCATGCGGCATGACGGGTCTATGGGTGATCGGAACGGGTGCCGGCCGTGGTTCGGACGGTGCAGTGGCCGGTGGCCGGGGGCGGGACGTCGAGGGTGGGGTTGCGGTCGAAGAAGCCGACGGGCTTGAGTTTGAAGCCGGTGTAGTCGACCGGCATGATCGGCCAGTCCTCGGGGCGGGGGACGTGGGTGAGACCGAAGGTGTGCCAGACGACGATGTCCTGGCCGGAGATGTCGCGGTCGGCGGCTATGTAGGACGGGAGGCCGGCGCCGCCGGGGTGCTGGTTGACGAAATCGCCGGCCGCGTACCGTTCGGCCGGGTCGTAGCGGGTCACCCACAGATGCCTGGAGGCGAAGGCCGCGCGGCGGCGGATCGAGGAGTCGTCGGCGGCCAGGAGCGTCGGCTGTCCTTCGGGGAAGAGCGCGTAGGCGACCGGCCGGCCGAGCGCGTTGAGCCGCTCGGGATTGGTGATGTGCCAGACCCGGCCGGTCGAGGACTCCGCGTGCCGGTGGCCCTCGGACTCGGTGCGCAGCGGCGTGGTCCTGGTCGTGAAGGCGTTGCCCCGCGGGTTGTCCGGGCCGGTCGGGAGCCGCTGGAACTCCACTTCCTCGACGAGGTTGGCGTCGCCGTCGACCGCCATGTCGAGCCGGGCGCTGAACAGGTGCTGGTGGTAGGGCGCGCCCAGGCCGGGTGCGATCTGCGAGATGTGCGGGTTCTCGCCGCCGGGATGGGCCGAGGTGAACACCATGCCGGTGGCCTTGGCCTCGAAGGCGATCGTGCCGTCGAGGTACAGGTACCAGTAGAAGCCGTAGTCGTAGTTGCCGACGGTGGTGAAGAAGGACAGGACGAGTCTGCGCTGCCGCCTCACGACCGACGACCCCGCCCACAGGTCGGAGTGCTTGTAGAGGATGCCGTAGTCCTCCTCGTGGACGCAGACGGCGTTGGCGAGGGTGCGCGGGTTGCCGAACTCGTCGGCGATGACGCCGTCGAGGTAGGCGATCTCGCCCAGGCAGTCGCAGCCGAGCTCCAGCGCGTTGGCGTAGCGGCCGACGAGGTACTCGCCGGTGTCGAAGTAGTTCTGCCAGGATCGGATCGGTGAGGGGTCGGCGTACGGGACGACCATCTCGGAGATGGACGCCCGGTGGATGATCGGCCGGTCGCGCCCGCCCTGGTCGCGGTCGCGGAAGGCGACCTGGTGCAGGACCAGGCCCTCGCGGGCGTCGAAGCCGACCCTGAGCGAGAAGTTCTCCCAGTGCAGCACGCCGTCGTCGAAGGTGAAGGACGGGCCCTCCGGCTGGGTGATGTGCAGGGGTTTCTGGGACGTCCGGTAGGCGCCGTGCACCGCTGGGTCGTGGAGATTGCCCGAGGTCTCCGGGATCGGGACGGCCCCCGTGTCGATCACCCGGGTGACGGTGCGCGCCTGCACGTCGACATAACCGACGAGTCCGTCGATCGGGTGCGCCCAGGCGTGGTCGGCGGCGTGGTCCTGGCGGAAGGCGAGCCCCCGCAGGATGCGCTTGCCGACTTCGTCCTCGTACTCGTAGACGCCCGCTGAGAGGGGAGCGACCCGCACGTCGGCGACGGCGAGGCCGCGGTCGTCGAGCGCTTTCAGCCACCGTTCGTCCTGCGCGAGGATCTGCTCCACGAGTCCGAACTCCTCGTCGAGAACGGGGAGCTGCCCGTCCACTGCGGGATCGAGCTCGCGTGCGTGCAGGACGGCCGAGGCGGCGACGTCCACGCGGATGTCCTGCGGCGGCGCGCCGGCGACGTCGTGGAGCAGGATCCGCGCCCGCCTGGGGATCGGGGCGCCCGACGCATGGGCGCGCAGCTCGTCCTTGGCCGGTTCGTCCAGCCCGACGTAGACGAATCTCGACGTCTCCCGCACATGGCCGGCGGCGATGAGCACGGTGCGGATCCGACTGATCTCATCGCTCGTGAGCGATGCCAGCGGATGCGGGCGGACGTCGTGGACATGCCGGGTCACGCGGCCTCCTTCGGTTCGTTCGGGCATGCTGGAAGTGCGCGCCGACCAGGTCGGTGCGCGGTCGTGCCTCGTAGGGTCGCCCGGCGGCTACCCGGCTCCGTCGTCCTGGAGGAGGCCGGTCAGTTCCGCTTCGGCGAAGGCCTTCACCACCTCGGCGCGGCCTTCGGTGAAGTGCGCCCAGCCTTCGCAGTGGACGATCACGGCACGGCGGGCTCGCAGGATCCTGGCGGCTTCGGCGGCCTGGACGCTGTCGAGGGTGAGCAGTGCTCCGTTGAAGACCACGGGAACGCGGGCGGCCCCGGCGAACAGGACTGCGGTGTCGACGGGGGCGAAGCGTTCGGCGATCCGCTCCACGAGGAGCAGGGAGGCGTTGTCGCCGCTGACGTAGACGGTGGGCAGGTCGTCCGCGGTCAGCACGAAGCCGATCACCTCGCCGGCGACGGTCTCGATGTTCTCGGTGCCGAGTTCTTCGGGTCCGTGCAGGGCGGGTGTGCCCGTAACGGTGACGGTGCCGCCGTCGGGACGGTCCAGCTCGATGGACTCCCATGGTGTGACGGCTCGCGCGGTGCCGGCGAGGTGGGCCGCGCCGCTGAGGGTGGTCAGGGTGACGGGGGCCTCCGACAGGAACACCCGTCCGGCGCCGTCGAGGTTGTCGGGATGCTGGTGGTGGGAGAGCAGGACCGCGTCAATGGGACCGAGGCTCGCGGGCGCGATGGGGGCGGGGTCGGTCTTGGTGAGGGTCAGGCCGGGCATGAGCCGATAGGTGCCGGGCCCGTCGAAGGTCGGGTCGGTGAGAAACCTCAGCCCGCCGTACTCGATGAGCACGGTGGGGCCGCCGAGAGCGCGGACGGACACCGGACCACCGGTCGTGTTCGTCTTCATGATGATCGCAACCTCGCGTACGGAGAGTAGCCAACCGTGGCAATACGGTAGCCACCCCCCGCAACCGAGCGCAATGACCAATTTGAGAAGACAGGGAAACATCACCGTCCCAGCAGCCCCTCTCGGAACCGTCCGGCGCCCCGGACGCGCTCGCGGCGTGGGGGATCGCGGTTCGCTCCCGGGCCCTACTTGAGCTTGGTCTTCATCTCGTCGAGTTTCACGAGAATGGGGTACCCGCTGACAGAGAGGGCATTTCCGTGGCCGGTCTGGTGCACGTCGAAGACCGACTGGACGGCGGCGTAGAAGCCCTGGACGTCGAGCGTCTGGTTGACGGCCCGCTTGGCCTGCCGGAGGCCGAACGACGGCATTTCGGCGATCTGGGCGGCCAGGGCGCGGGTCTCGGCGTCGAGCTCGGCACGGGGGACGACGCGGGTGACCATGCCGGTCTTCTCGGCCTCCTCGGCCGTGAGGGGGCGGCCGGTGAAGAGGATCTCCTTCGCCTTGCGGGCGCCCAGTTCCCAGGTGTGGCCGTGGTACTCGACGCCGCCGATGCCCATCGTGACGACGGGGTCGGAGAAGAGCGCGTCGTCGGAGGCGAGGATGAGATCGCAGGGCCAGCACAGGAGGAGGCCGCCGGCGATACAGCGGCCCTGGACGGCGGCGATGGTCGGCTTCGGGATGTTGCGCCAGCGCAGGGTGTACTCGAGGTAGCGGCGGGTCTCCGCGTTGTAGATCCACTCCAGGGTGATCTCGTCCGGGGAGGGCCAGCGGTCGTTCAGGTCGTGGCCTGCGGAGAAGTGCTTGCCGTTCGCGCGAAGGACGATCACCGCGACGTCCTCATCGGACGCGCCCCGGGTGAAGGCGGCGTCGAGTTCGTCCAGGAACTGCATGTTCTGGGCGTTGGCCGCTTCGGGGCGGTTCAGGGTGATGGTCGCGATCTTGTCGGCGACCTCGTAGTCGATGTATCCCATTCAGGGCTCCTCAGGCTCGGGGTAGGCCGAGCACGCGCTCGGCGATGATCGTCCGCTGGATCTCCGACGTGCCGCCCGCGATGGTGCCGGAGAAGCTCCGGACATAGCGTTCGAACCAGCCGGCGGAGAACTCGTCGAGGTTGAGCGGGGCGAACGGGGCGGTCCACGCGGGGTGGGCGAGCGCGGCGTCCCCGGCGGAGTCCAGCGCGGCCTCCGACGCGGTCTGCACGGCCTCGGAGCCGAACACCTTGAGCACCGACAGCGCCGCGACGTCCTGTTCTCCGCGCGCGGCCTTGGCGAGGGCCGTCGAGCCCATGAGGCGCAGCGCGTGGGCGTCCATGACGAGGGTGGCGAACCTGTCGCGGCCGAGGGCGGTGACGGGCTTGAAGTCGCGGACGAGGTCTTCGAGCCGGTCGGCGAAGCTCAGCCACAGAAGGGTGCGTTCGTGCCCGAGTGAGCCGTTCGCGACGCGCCAGCCGTCGTTCAGCGGGCCGACGAGGTTCTCGGCGGGCACCCTCGCGTTCTCGAAGAAGACCTCGTTGAAGTCCAGGTCGTCGCGTCCGGCGATCGAGCCGAAGGGGCGGCGGGCGACTCCGGGGGTATCGGTCGGGACGACGAGGACGCTGATGCCCTTGTGCTTGGGCGCGTCGGGGTCGGTGCGGACGAAGGCGAGGATCACGTCGGCGTCGTGCGCGCCGGACGTCCAGACCTTCTGGCCGTTCAGCACGAACTCGCCGCCGTCCAGGACGGCCCGGGTCCGCAGGCTCGCGAGGTCGGAACCGGCCTCGGGCTCGCTCATGCCGAGCGCCGCGGTGATCTCGGCGCGCAGGATCGGGACGGCCCAGCGGTGCTTCTGCTCCTCGGTGCCGAACGACAGCAGCGACGCGGCGATGATGCCCAGGCCCTGCGGGTTGAAGCTGTGGTAGATCCGGCGCCTCGCCAGCTCCTCCAGGTGGACGTACTGCTGGAGGATGCCGGCGCCGCGTCCGCCGAACTCGGGCGGGTTGCCGGGCAGCAGCCAGCCCTCGTCGAAGAGCTCGCGCTGCCAGGGACGGGCCCATTCGGGGATGTTCGCGGTCGAGGTGGGGCGCTGCGCCGCCTCGGCGCCGGACGGCAGGTGGGCGTCGAGGAAGGCGGCGAACTCCGCCCGGAACTCCTCGACATCGGCGTCGAAGCTGAGCCGCATGGGCTCGGCGCCGGAGGCCGTCTCGGCGATGAGCGCGCGGTGCGCCGCCGCGCCGCCGAGCAGCAGCTCGCCGGCCTTGGCGCGCTTCAGCGCGAACTGGAGGTCGTTCTCCCAGGTGTAGCCCATGCCTCCGAAGAGCTGGACGCCGTGGCGGAAGACGAGCGACTGGCATTCTCCGGCCGCGGCCTTGGCCATCGCGGCGGCGAGCGGGCGGCGTGGGTCGCCGGCCGCGGCGGTGAGCGCCGCGAAGCGGGCGAGGGCTCTGGCGCGCTCGATCGCGACATGCATGTCGGCGGCCTTGTGCTTGACCGCCTGGAACGAGCCGATCGGCACCCCGAACTGGTGCCGGTCGCGGACATGCGCGAGCACGAGGTCCAGGACACGGCGGCAGGCGCCGACCACGGTGAGGGCGAGGCCGGTGCGGGCGAGATCGAGGGCGGCGGCCGGGTCGGTGGCGCGCCGCTCGGCCTCCGTGACGCGGACGCCCTCGAAGACGAGGTCGGCGACGTGCAGGCCGGGGTCGAAGACCGGTACCGGGCGCACCTCGACGGCCGACGCGGGCACCACGAAGACGCCTTCGGCGGTGACGACCGCTATCTCCCCGGCGCGGTCGCCGTCCAGAACGTGGCGGGCCGTGCCGTCCAGGCGCCACCCGCCGCCGTCTTCCGGCGAAGCCGGGTTCCGGCCGTCCGGCGGGGCCGGCAGGCGTGTGGCGGTGACACCGGAGAAGGCCGCGGTGCCCGGGGCGCCGTCTTCGGGGGTTCCGCCGGCGAGGGGGGCGAACCACGTCATGGTGGCGAGGTACGGGGTGGGGTCGCAGGCCGCGCCGAGCTCCTCCAGCACGATCCCGAGTTCGACGGCGTCGGCCCGGTCCGTCAGCTCGGTCCAGCCGAGACCGGCGTAGGCGCGCCAGAGCGGGGCGGGATCCGCCCCGTCGTCGACGACGGCGCGGACGAGCGCGGGCGGGCACTCCTTGGCGACGACCCCGCGCACGGTGTCCCGCCACAGGCGCTGGTCCGCGTCGAACTCAAGCAGCATCGGTCCTCCGGGTTTCATTCCAGTGCGCACGGAGAATAACATTCTCAAGAATTGAAAGTAAGAGTCTCATCTGAACCAACCCAGGTGACGCGACCGTCAGTAAGGCGACGTGCCAAAGCCGTGCAGTAAGGTTCTCCTATGGCCCAGAAGACGGACCCGCCCGTGAGCAGCCCGAGCGAAGAGCCGGCATGGAAGCAGCGCGCGGTCGAGCGCTCTACCAAGGCCGCCAAACTCCGCGCCGAACAGAGAGTGGAGCGCTTCCTCGACGCCGCCCAGGCGATCATCACCGAGAAGGGCACCACCGACTTCACCGTGCAGGAGGTCGTGGATCGTTCCCGGCAGTCCCTGCGCAGCTTCTACCAGCACTTCGACGGCAAGCACGAGTTGCTGCTCGCCCTCTTCGAGGACGCGCTGCGCCGCGCGGCCGACCAGATCAAGGCCGCCGCGTCCGGACTGCCCGAGCCGCTCGAGCGGCTGCGGGTCGCGATCGAGCTGCTCTTCGAGCTCTGCCGCCCCGACCCGGTCGCGCAGCGCCCCCTGTTCACCGACTTCGCGCCGCAGCTCCTCATCTCCCACCCGGCCGAGGTGAAGATCGCGCACGCCCCGCTGCTCGCGCTGTTCACCGAGTTCATGACCGACGCCGAGGCGGCGGGCGGCCTGCGCGCCGGCACCACGCCGCGGCGCTCGGCGGCGCTCACGATGCAGACCGTCATGTTCATCGCGCAGTCCAACGGCAGCGAGGACGACCACACCCACCCGGTCACCGCCGAAGAGGTCTGGGACTTCTGCGCGAACGGCTTCGCCGCCATCGACTAAGTACGAGAATGTCATTCTCGGTTTCATAGAGCGTGCCTTACAGTGGGGTGATCGACACACCCCACTGCTAGGAGGACGCGTGACGGATCTGTGGACCGACCTGCTCGGCTGCCTCGACCTCACCGGCCCGGCCGAGGACGGCTCCTTCGAGGGCCGCAACCAGGCGCTCACCTACCATCGGCTGTTCGGCGGGCAACTCCTCGCCCAGTTCGTCCGGGCCGCCGAAGTCACCTGCCCGGACAAGGCGCTCAAGTCGCTGCACACGCTCTTCCCGCGCGCCGGACGCGCGGACGAGCCCGTCCGGTACGAGGTGACCGTCCACCACGCGGGCTCCTCGTTCGCGACCGTGACGCTGAACGCCGTCCAGTCGCGCGGGGTCATCGCGACGGCGTCGGCCTCGCTGCACGCGGTCGAAGACGGCCGGGCGCTCCAGACCGTCGAGGCGGTCCCGCCCGTGCCCGGCCCCGAGCACACCGTCAAGCTCGACCTCATCCCGTGGGAGACCCGGTCCGCCACCGACCTCGACACCGCGAAGTCCGAAGCCCCCGAGTACGAGCTGTGGACGCGCACCCCTGAGACGGACCCGGCCTTCGCCCCCGCCCTCACCGCCTACGCCACCGACCTCACCCTCATCGGCACGGCCCTGCGCCCGGTC
Organism: Actinocorallia herbida; assembly: GCF_003751225.1. Taxonomy (NCBI): domain Bacteria; kingdom Bacillati; phylum Actinomycetota; class Actinomycetes; order Streptosporangiales; family Thermomonosporaceae; genus Actinocorallia; species Actinocorallia herbida. The sequence continues at coordinate 2,520,748 of NZ_RJKE01000001.1, read as the reverse complement.
GAAGGCGTCTCCCAACAGGACGCGGGCAGGGCGTTCACCTCCGCGGTCACCTCCCACACCCTCTGGTTCCACCGCCCCGTCCCGTCGGCCTCCTGGCTCCTCCTGCGCCAGCACAGCCCGGTCCTCGCCCATGCCCGCGCCTACGGCCGCGGCGACGTCCTCACCTCCGACGGCTCCCTCGTCGCCTCCTACGCCCAGGAGTCCATGGTCCGCTTCCACGACCCCGCCTCCACCTGACGCACGCGCGCAAATGGCCGCCCGGATGCCCTTCGGGCGGCCTTGTCCGTTTCGCACCCGAGTCCTCGCTAACACTGCCATCACGGAGATCGCCGACAGCAGGTGAGCGCCGATCACCGAGAGTAGATTCTCGACTCGTTGCCAGGGTTCGGCCTCCGCTCGCGTCACCTGACGCTCCGGACGGTCCGGGCCCCACCGGAATCTGCCGTTCGAGGGAGAACGAGTGCTCGGGTACGCCGTGGTGGACGTGGAGACGACGGGGTTCACCCCCTCGGCAGGGGAGATCGTCGAGGTCGCCATCGTGCAGACCGACGTCGGCGGGGTCGTCACCGGCTCCTGGGACACGCTGGTGCGCCCGCTCGGCCGGGTGTCCGGGACCCACGTGCACCGCATCACCCCGAGGATGGTCCGCGACGCACCGACGTTCACCGACATCTCGGCCCAGATCAGATCGATGCTCGCAGGCCGCGTGGTCGTCGCGCACAACCTGCCCTTCGACGCCCGCTTCCTCACCGCGCAACTCCACGCGGCGGGACTGCCCACCCCCGAGATCGCCGCCGGCGTCTGCACCCTGAAGCTCGCCCGCCGCACCCTCAGCGGCCCCACCTTCAAACTCCCCGACTGCTGCTACGAACTCGGCATCCCCTACGAAGGCGCCCACGCCGCCCTCGCCGACACCCTCGCCACCGCGCAGCTCTTCCGGCACCTCATCACCGCCCGCCCCGTCCCCACCGCCCGGCCGGTCCCCGAACTCTCCGTCCCCGCCCAGCGCACCGCGCCCCCGCGCCTCTCCCGAGCCTCGCGCTAGAGCCCGTCCGGCGCGCCCGATCCCGGACGAGCCGCCGAGCCGTTCATCCTGCGCCTCCCGACCGAAGTCCCCGGAGGTCGGTAATGGTCGGCGAGGGGGCGGTGAGGCCCGCCAGGAGCCGGAGCGATGTCGCGGCGTCAGAGCCTTCGGGGGCGCTGTAGATCATCATGGTCATGTCGGGGTCGTCCGGGGCGCGCATGGCGACGTAGTCGAGGGCGAATTCACCGAGCCGGGGGTGGGCGAAGCGTTTACGGCCGTGGGTCCTGCCGCGGACGCCGTGGTCGGCCCACAGACGGCGGAAGTCACCGCTGCGCAGGGACAGTTCGCCGACCAGGGTGGCCAACTGGGGGTCGTCGGGATGGCGTCCGGCGTCGAAGCGGAGGTTCGCGACGGTGTCGCGGGCCTTGGTCTCCCAGTCGGGATAGAGGTCGTGGGAGGACTCGTCGAGGAAGACGAGCCGGGCCATGTTCCGCTCGGCGGCGGGCAGGGCCGGGAAGTCGGCGATCAGGAGCCTGCCCAGTTCGTTCCAGGCCAGGATGTCCAGACGGCGGCCGATGATGTAGGCGGGGACGGAGGACAGGGCGTCCAGGGCCTGGCACAGCTCGGGGCGTACCTGCTGCGGGCGGCCGGGGCGTTTACGTGCGGTACCGGGCTTGGCCAGATTGTGCAGGTACGCACGTTCGTCCGCGTCGAGACGGAGCGCGCCCGCGACGGCGTCCAGGACGTCGGCCGAGACGTTGCGGGCACGGCCCTGCTCCAACCGGGTGTAGTAGTCGACGCTCACGCCGGCCAGCAGCGCCAGTTCCTCCCTGCGCAGGCCGGGCACGCGCCGCTGGCCGCCGAAGCCGACCGTGCCGGTGTCGTCGGGGCTCAGGCGGGCGCGCCGGGTCTTGAGGAACTCGCTGAGCTGCTGCGCACGATCCATGATCCCAGTATCGGTGACGCCCGGTCCGTCCTGCCTGGTCCTGCCAGACCCAGGCACGCCGGACCCCGGCCGAACGGAGCCCTGGGCGGCCGGGGACCGGGCCCGCAGGATGGGCATCGTTCGCCTGCGAACACGGCACCACCATCCACGAGCGACCACCGAACGTCAGGAGTTCTCCACCATGTCGAACACCCTCACCATCGTCGCCGGATTCCGCGCCGAGCCCGGTCAGGAGCAGCGGCTGCGGGACGAGCTGAACGCGATGATCGCACCGTCGCTGGCCGAGGAGGGCTGCCTGGGCTACCAGCCCTATGCCGACCCGCACCGCCCCGACCGCATGATCATCGTTGAGGAGTGGGCCGACGAAGCCGCGCTCGACTTCCACTTCTCGCTGCCGCATTTCCAGCATGTCGCCCGGGTTCTGGAGGAGATCCTCGCCGAGCCGTTCACCCTGCGCCGTCTGACCGACGTCCCCGCCTGAGAAGAGTGCGTCTGGGCCGATTCCTTCCGGACGGTTCGGAAGGGGCCGGAGCCCGCCGCGGTCGTCCGACCGAGGCGCGGCGGGCCCGGCGGTCAGGGGGCGGTGCTGGACTGGAAGAGGAGCGCGACGGCGGCGTAGGGGTCGAGGTCGCCGGAGGCCACGGCGGCGGCGAGCCAGGGGAGGTCGGGGTGGGTGCGGAGGCGCGACTGGGCCAGGGCCAGGAGCTGCGCGGTGGCGCGGGCCGCGGCGCGGGGCGGGGCCTCGGCGCGGTGGTGGGACTCGATCGCGTCGACGAGTTCGGGGATGCCGTCGCCGCGGGAGGCGACGAGCTTGAGGATGGGCAGTTCGGTCTCGATGTGAAGGTCGCGGACGGTCTGGTCGGCGCCGTCGCGGTCGGCCTTGTTCACCACGAGTAGGTCGGCGACCTCAAGGAGGCCCGCCTTAGCGGCCTGGACGGCGTCGCCCGCGCCGGGGGCGAGCACCACGACCGCCGGGTTCGCGACCGCGGCGATCTCGATCTCCGACTGGCCGACGCCGACCGTCTCCAGCAGCACGAGGTCGAAGCCGAGCGCGCCGAGCACCCGCACCGCGGCCGGCACCGCCGCCGACAGCCCGCCGAGGTGCCCGCGCGCGGCGAGCGACCTGATGAGCACGCCGGGGTCGGTCGTGTGCTCGGCCATCCGGATCCGGTCGCCGAGGAGAGCGCCGCCGCTGAACGGCGACGACGGATCCACCGCGAGCACCGCGACCCGCAGTCCCCGAGCCCGATAGGCCCCGACGAGCGCCGCGACGGTCGTCGACTTCCCGGCCCCGGGCGGGCCGGTCACCCCCACGACCCGGGCGCGCGCCGCCCCTTCGGGCAGCACGCCGAGCACCGCGTCGCGGGTCTCCCCTTCGACGAGGCTCAGCAGCCGCCCCGCCGCCCGCACCGATCCGGCGCACGCCGCCGCGAGCAGCGCCGCCGGATCCGCGGGAGCGGAGCGCGTGCCTCCCAGCCGCGCGCTCCGCCCGTTCGACGCGCCGGTCGGGACCGGGTGCCCGTCACCGGCGCCCGACGGCGCCCCCGCCGTGCGGACGCCGTCGTCCGGGCCGGACGGGGCGTCCGTCTCCTGCGGGTGGGTCACGGGGCGTGGACCTCGATGACGGCGGCGGAGCCCATGCCGCCGCCGGCGCACATGGCGGCGACGCCGATGCCGCCGCCGCGGCGGCGGAGCTCGTGCACGAGGGTGACGAGCATGCGCGAGCCGGTCGCGGCGACGGGGTGGCCGAGACCGCAGCCGCTGCCGTTGACGTTGACGCGCTCGGGGTCGAGGCCGAGGAGCGCGATCGTGGCGACGCACATGGCCGCGAACGCCTCGTTGATCTCGAAGAGGTCGACGTCGCCGGGGGTGAGGCCGGCGCGGGCGAGCGCCTTGGGGATCGCCTTGACCGGGGCGAGGCCGGTCTCGGCCGGGTCGACGCCGACCGACGCCCACGACCGGATCGTCGCCAGCGCGGGCAGGCCGAGCCCGCCGCTCGCCACGACGAGCGCGGCGGCCGCGTCGTTCGAGCCGCACGCGTTGCCCGCGGTGATGCTGAACCCCTCGATCTCCGGGTGCAGCGGCTTCAGCGACGCGAGCTTCTCCAGGGTCGTGTCGCGGCGGGGGTGCTCGTCGGTCTCGAACAGACCGCGCGGGGTCTCGACCGGCACGATCTCGGCGGCGAAGCGGCCCTCGTCGATGGCGCGGATGGCGTTGCGGTGCGAGCGCAGCGCCCACGCGTCCATCTCCTCGCGACTCACTCCAGCGCGCTGGGCTGCGTTCCACCCTACGGTGATCGACATGTCCCGGTTCGGGGCGTCCGGCCGGTCGGGGTGGGTCGGCGAGTTCCAGTCGACCCGCTCCTCCCCCACGACGCGGTAGCCGCGCGGCGCCGTCGAGCTGCTGTTCACGCCGCCCGCGATGATCAGTTCGTCCATGCCGGCGCGGATGCTCGCGGCGGCCATCTGCACCGACGACAGGCCCGCCGCGCAGTGCCGGTTGAGGGCGAGGCCGGGCGCGCCGGTCAGGCCGGCGGTCACCGCGGCGTGCCGGGCGACGACGCCGCCGCCGTACAGGCCCTCCCCGAGGATGACGTCGTCGATCGCGGCGGGGTCGAGCTTCGCGGCGGCGGCCCCGACGACCCGGTCGGCGAGGACGAACCCGTCGACGTCGCGCAGGGAGCCCTTGAACGCGGTCGCGATGGGGGTGCGCAGGGCCTCGAGGATCACGGCTTCAGGCATTGGAGGTCTCCAGTTCCGCCACGAGGGTGCGGCGTAGCAGCTTTCCGGTGTCGGTCTTGGGCAGCACGTCGCGGAAGACGACGGTGTCAGGGGTCTTGGACGACCGCAGCCGCTCGCGCACGTAGGCGCGGATCTCCTCGGGGTCGGCCTCGCCGACCACGACCGCGACGATCCGCTGCCCCCACTCGGGGTCGGCGAGGCCGATGACGGCGGCCTCGGTGATGCCGGGGTGGGTGAGGATGACGTCCTCGATCTCGGCGGGCGCGACGTTCTCGCCGCCCCGGATGATGGTGTCGTCGGCGCGGCCCTCGATGAACAGGTAGCCGTCCTCGTCGAGGCGGCCGCGGTCGCGGGTGGGGAACCAGCCTTCTGCGTCCAGCGCGCTATGGCCGCCGTACTCCCCGGAGACCTGCTCTCCGCGGGCGAACACGAGGCCGGTCTCTCCTGCGGCGAGGGTCTTGCCGTCCTCGTCGCGGACCTGGAACTCGACGCCCGGGACCGCCCGTCCGACGGAGCCGAGCCTTTCGCGGTGGGCGGGGTCGGCGGCGGCGATGGCCTTGCGGTGGTCGTTCGGCCCGAGGACGGCGATGGACGACGCGGTCTCGGTGAGCCCGTAGGCGTTGACGAACCCTGTGTCCGGGAAGACGGCGAGCGCCCTTTCCAGCACAGGGCGCGGGGTCCGGGCACCCCCGTAGGCGAGGTTGCGCAGGCTCGGTGTGGCCGCGTCGTCGCCTTCGACCTCGGCGACGATCCGGGCGAGCATCGTCGGCACGACCAGCGCGTGGGTGACCTTCTCCTGCCGGACCGTGGCAAGCCACTCGGCGGCGTTGAACGCGGTCATGTAGACCACGCGCCGCCCCGTGTAGAGGTTGGAGATCAGGTTCGCCAGCCCCGCGATGTGATACGGCGGCACCGCGACGAGCGCCGCGTCCTCCTCGCCGGCCGAGGCGAACTCCAGCGTGTTCAACACGTAGGCGAGCAGGTGCTTGTGCCGGAGCAGCGCGGCCTTGGGCGCCGCCGTGGTCCCGCTCGTGTAGAGCACCACCGCCACCGCGTCCCGATCGTCGGGCACGGCCTCGGCCTCGTCGGGCAGCTCCACCGCGTCCAGCTCCGCGACGAACCCGTCGAGGTCCTCGGCGCGCAGCACCAGCGCCCCCGGATGCCTCTCCAGCAGCTCCGCGATCTGCCGCTCGCTCAGCCGGTAGTTCACCGGCACGAACGGCACCCCGGCCCGCGCCGCCCCGAAGAGCGCCACCGGATACGCCAGGTGGTTCGCCCCCAGGTACAGCACCGCCGGATACTCCCGGAACCTCTCGGCCGCCGCCCTCGTCACCAGGACCAGCTCCGCGGCCGTGAGCGTCCGCCCGTTCGCCGTCAAGGCCGCACGTTCCCCGGCGGCCGCCGCCATCTCGAGAATCATATTAATGTTCATGAGAAGATGATTCTCGCAAACCAAGAGTACCCCTTGCAAGACCCACCCCCGTGCGGGCCCGGACGGTGTGGCGTCCGAGCCCGCACGGGGCGGGAGGGTCAGCGCTTCATGAGGGCGAAGACGCCCCAGCCGAGGTACTCGCGGATGCCACGCGCGTAGCGGGCGGGCTCGTCGGTGAGCTCCTCCCGGACTTCGGCGGCCATCTCGTCGGCGGGGTTGCGGTCGAGCCAGCGGCGCATGGTGAGCCACTGGGCGGCGGTGTACCGGTCCCAGCTGTCCTGATCGGCCAGCGTCATCTCGACGACGTCGTGGCCGAGTTCCTGGAACTGCTCGATCAGCCCGGACAGCGTGCGGAAGTCGGTGATGGCGGTGGCGTGGCAGTCCTTGGCGGTCTCCTCGTCCGGAGGGGTCCGCCGCCAGTACGGCTCGCCGATCAGCATCAGGCCTCCGGGGCGGAGGCTGCGCTGAAGCAGCCCGACCGTGCCGGCGACGCCGTCGCCGATCCAGGTGGCGCCGACGCAGCAGGCCAGATCGACCGGCTCGGCCGCGACGTGGCCGGTGGCGTCACCGTGCACGAACGAGACCCGGTCGGCGACGCCGAGCTCGACGGCGCGGGCCCGCGCCTGTTCGGTGAACAGCGTGCTGATGTCCACTCCGACGCCCGTGCAGCCGAGGTCACGCGCCCAGGTGCACAGCATCTCGCCCGAGCCGCTGGCCAGGTCGAGCACCGTGGTGCCGGGGTCGAGGCGCAGCGACGCGCCCAGGGTCGCGAACTTCTCGGCGGTCAGCGGGTTGTGGATGCGGTGGCCGCTCTCGCGGATGGTGAAGATGCGGGGAAGGTCCATGACCAGAGTCCTTTCCGTCAAGCCGTGAAGTTCGGGGACCGCTCGATGGCGCGGCTCAGCCGCACGTCCGTGTCCCGGCCGTGGCCGGCCGACGTCAGAACGCGCGCAGAGGAAGAGAGGAAAGGTCGAGGTGGAGTGCGTTGATGAAACACGTGGAGACCCTTGAAAGGGGGCCCCGCCGGACGGCAGGCGTGCCGGGACTACTCCCCGAGGGGAGAAAGGCAGGCGAAGGTCAGGACGAGGCCCGGGAAGTGAGGATGGTCCGGGCGCCGCACACAGCGGTCGTCTCCACGACAGACATCAACTCACCTCTCTCATCTCCATGAGCGACCACACGGCCGCTGTTCCACAAGCTACCACCCGCCGCGGACGCCGGCGGACGCCGATCGGCGGGCGACGCGTTCGCCGGGGCGGGAGGCGGCCCCGACTCGTGTGCGGCATGTGTTTCGCGGGGGCTCTTCCGCTCGCGCGGGAAGAGGTGGATGCTGCGGGGATGGGGCGAGGACGAGACCTGTGGCGGCTGATCCGGCACCTGGTGCGGCTGGGGCGGGACACCCGGCTGCTGGACGAGATCGAACTGATCCTCACCGAGATCCACACCGAGGTGGAGGAGTTCGAGAACCGGTCCGAGAGGGACGTCTCGACCTACCCGAACGTCCTCGCGGACCTCGTCGCCGACCTTGACGAGAAGCGGGCTCTCACCCTGAACCTCGACGGCTCCTTCGAAGAGCTGCGGGACGCCGCGCTGCTCCTCCTCGCCGAGGTGCGGATGGCGAACGGGCGGCCCGCCCAGGACGTCGGGCGCAAGCCCCTCTGACGCGCGCCACGGCGGCTCACGGCCCCGGGACCGATCGCGCCGTCAGGCGGTGATCTTCGTCAGGAAGGCTGTGAGGTTGGCTTCGGCGCGGGTGATCTTGTCTTCGACGGAGAGGGTTTCGTCGAGGCCCTGGGCGGCCTTCGAGTGGCGTTTGCCGCGGATGTAGAGGGAGCAGGCGAGGTCGGCGCAGAGGTAGAGGCCGACGGTGTTGCCGAGGCGGCCCGCTTCGCCGGTGCGGCGGGCGGTCATGAGGGAGACGCCGCCGCTGGAGTGGACGGTGAGGCAGAGGGAGCACATGCCTCGGGAGGTGAAGCCGCGCGCCGCGGAGGGGGCCGCGCGCAGGGCGATGCCGACGAGGCGGCCGGCCTGCTCGGTGACGACGTAGCCGCGGTCGGGCGCGCCCGGATCGCGCCAGCCGAGGAAGTCGAGATCCTCCCAGGGGCGCTCCGCGAGGTCCCTGGGGAGGTCGATGCGCTTGGCCTCGCCCTTCGAGCAGTTGACGAACGACGCGCGGACCTCGGCGTCGGAAAGTTGTCTCATATCCGCGAGGCTACCTGGGCTAATATAATTAGGCAAAAGATTAATTCATCTAGTCTACGGAGACCGCATGGCGCGCGCGGGCATCACCCTCGAGGGCCTGACCAGGGCAGCGGCCGACCTGGCCGACGAGGTCGGCTTCGAGCATCTGACGGTCTCCGCGGTCGCCCGGCGGCTCGGCGTCAAGGATCCGAGCCTTTACGCGCACATCGGCAGCGCCCACGAACTGAAGGTCCGGGTGGCCCTGCTCGCCCTCGCGGAACTCGCCGACCGCGCCGCCGAGGCGCTCGCCGGACGCGCCGGGAAGGAGGCGCTCGGGGCCTTCGCGAACGCCTACCGCGACTACGCCCACGCCCATCCCGGCCGCTACGCCGCCACCCGCTTCGACCTCGACCCGGAGACCGCGCTCGCGAGCGCCGCCCCCCGCCACTCGGAGCTGTCCCGCTCCCTCCTGCGCGGCTACGACCTCCCCGAACCCGCCCAGACCGATGCGATCCGCTTCCTCGGCGCCGCCCTCCACGGCTACATCACCCTTGAGCTCACCGGTGCGTTCAGCCACACCCAGCGCCCCACCGCGTCCTCCTGGAACTGGACCCTCGACGCCCTCCACACCGCCCTCAGCGGCACGTCCGGGGGCTGACCGGCCGGGGCGGCCGGCTCAGCGGAGGATCTCGACCAGCAGGACCCAGGTGGCGAGAAGGCCGAGGACGAAGGCGCCCAGAACGGTGGGGAGCAGCCAGTAGAGGCCGCCGCCCCACCCCGCCGCGAGGGTCGCGCCGGCGAGGAGGACGCCGCCCGCGCACAGGAGCGTGGTGGCGGTGCGGAGGTGGCGGCTGCGGTCGCGGCGGTCCGGCGCGCGGGCGGCGCGGGCGTGCGCGGCGGTGAGGGCCCAGCCGAGGACGGCGCCGGTGGCGAGGAGTTCGGCGGCGAGCGCCCCGCGAGGCTGGCCGGGGGCGAGGACGAGCGCGCACAGGACCAGCGGCGCGGCGAACAGGATCAGGGTCGCGGCGGCGCGGGCCGACAGTCCGGGGTAGGCGAGGATCCGCTCGATGTTGATCGTCACCGCGACGATCAGCAGGCCGCTGAGCGCGCCCGAGGTGCCCATCACCGCCGCGCAGAAGTCCGCCCACGCCCCGGCGTCGTACCCCATGCCCACCTCCGCGATCTTGTTCCCTCTTCCCCTTCACCCCGCGCCCGGGCCGGGAAACCCGCGCCGGACGGCGACCGCCCCACCCCGCCGCGCGCTTGCACCAGGAACCTCATGACCGGGCAGGGGCGCCCCGGTCCCGCCGCACGACCGGTCCGGGGGAACCCGCGCACGCGGGAGGGCCGCCTTGTCTCGCCCTTCGCCTGCATGAGAATGTTGCTCTCGCTGGAGTAGAGCGATACTTACGCGAGAAGGGAATTCCTATGGAGATCGCGGGGAGTTCGGCGCTGGTCGTGGGCGGGGCGGGCGGGCTCGGGGAGGCGACCGTGCGGCGGCTGCGGGCGGCGGGGGCCGAGGTGGTCGTCGCGGACCTGGCCGACGAGAAGGGCAAGGCGCTCGAAGCCGAGCTGGGTGTCCGGTACGTCCGGACGGACGCCACGTCGGAGGAGGACGTCAAGGCGGCGATCGCCGAGGCGCAGGCGCTCGCGCCGTTCCGGTTCTCGGTGGACGCGCACGGCGGGCCCGCCTCGGGCGGAAGGCTCATCGGCAAGGACGGGGAGCCCCTCGACCTCGACGGGTTCCGCCGCACCCTGGAGTTCTACCTGACCGCGGTGTTCAACGTGATGCGGCTGTCGGCCGCCGCGCTAGGGAAGCAGGAGCCTATCGACGGGTCCCGCGGCGTCATCGTCAACACCGCTTCGATCGCCGCGTACGAGGGGCAGATCGGGCAGCTTCCCTACGCGGCGGCCAAGGGCGGCGTCGTCAGCATGACGCTGGTGGCGGCCCGCGACCTGTCGCCGCTCGGCATCCGGGTCGTGACGATCGCGCCGGGCACGTTCCTCACCCCGGCCTACGGCAAGGCGGGAGACAAGCTGGAGGCCTACTGGGGCCCGCAGGTCCCGCACCCCCGCCGGATGGGGCAGTCGCCCGAGTACGCCGCCCTCGTCCAGCACCTGCTGGAGAACGACTACCTCAACGGCGAGGTCATCCGCCTCGACGGCGCCCTCCGCTTCCCCCCGAAGTAGCGCAGAACGCCGGAGCCCCGACGCGCCCGGGGCTCCGACGGGTTCCGGCACCCGCCCGGCGGGCGGGCGCCGGGGCCACGGCTCGGCGCGTCCGAGGCCCCGGCGGCTGGGTGCCCGCCTCGATGAGGCGGGCGCCGGGGGCTCGGCTCGGCGCGTCCGGGCCCCCGGCGGTCCGGGGTCAGGCCTTCTTCGCGGTGAGGCGGGTGACGATGGCGGCGAAGTCCTCGGTCTGGAAGGACTGCTCCTCGGAGGCCATCGCGAAGTCGAGCGTGTTGAGGACCGCGCGCTCCAGGTGAAGGTTGAGCAGCCGCTTGGTGGACTCCACGGCCTGGCGAGGCAGCGTCGCTATACGCTCGGCCGTAGAAGTCGCCTCCTTGAGCGCGTCCTCCGCGACATGGTTCGCGAGGCCCATGGTGACCGCCCTGTCGGCGGGGATACGGGCCCCCGTCAGCGCGTACTCCTTCGCGTGCAGAAGGCTCGTGTGCAGCGGCCACGTCAAGGGCCCGCCGTCCGCGGCGACCAGCCCTACCTGGACGTGCGGGTCGGCGAGGTACGCCGCCGGGTCCATGTACACGATGTCGCTCAGCGCCACGAGGCTGCATCCGAGCCCGACCGCGGGCCCGTTCACCGCGGTGATGACCGGGACCCGGCAGCGGGCCATGCCGAGCACGATCTCCCGCCCGTGCGCGATCGTCTTGGCGCGCAAGGCCGCGTCGTCCTTGAGCTCGGCGAGGTAGGCGAAGTCGCCGCCCGCCGAGAACGCCCGGCCCGCTCCCGTGAGCACCGCCGCGCGCGCGTCGCGGTCCTCCGAGAGCTGCGGCCACAGCTTGGCGAGCCCGGTGTGCAGGGCGTCGTTGACGGCGTTGAGCGCGTCGGGCCGGTTGAGGGTGATGAAGCGCAGGGGGCCATCGGCCCTGACCTGGATCTCCGCTGGCAGGTCGTACATGTCAGGCTCCCAGTCCGAGGATGCGGCCGGCGATGATGTTCTTCTGGATCTGCGACGTGCCGCCCATGACGCTCTGGGCACGGCTGTACAGATAGGCGGACAGCAGCTCGGGATCCTTCACGCCCCCGACCGCGAGGGCGGCGTGCCCGACGGACTGCTCGGTCCAGGTCATGAGCAGCTTGTCGAGCGACCCGTCGGAGCCGTGCACGACCCCGTCGAGCTGCTCGGAGAGCCGCCGGCGGACGTGCAGGCGGAGCATCTCGGCCTGGACCGCGGCCCATGCCAGTTCCTCCGGTACCCGTCCCGTCGTCTGGCCGGCCATCTGCCTGACGAGCTTCCCGTAGCGCGCGGCGTACCCGAGCGTCGAAGGCTCCCGCTCGTGCCCGACGACGGTCATGGCGAGCCTCCAGCCTTCCCCGGGCGAGCCGACCATCTGGTCGGCGGGCACCCGGGCTCCGTCGAAGAGGACCTGGCCGAACTCGGTGGTCACGCCGTTGATCATCTTCAGCGGGCGCTGCTCGATCCCGGGCTGGTGCATCGTGACGATGAACGCCGAGATGCCCTTGTGCCGGGGCGCGTCCGGATCGGTGCGGGCGAGGAGCAGGCACCAGTCGGCGACGTCGGAGTAGCTGGTCCAGATCTTGTGGCCGTGCAGGACGTAGTCGTCGCCGTCCCGGACCGCCGTGGTCGTCAGGGAGGCGAGGTCGGAGCCCGCGCCGGGCTCGGAGAAGCCCTGGCACCAGCGCTCGGTGCCGTCGATCATGCCGGGCAGGAAGCGGCGGGCCAGCTCCGGGCTCCCGTGGCGGCCGAGCCCGTGGACGAGATAGCCGAGGCTCGGCCTTGGGGGCGCACCGGCGAGCGCAAGCTCCTCGTCCAGGATGACGTCGTAGACGGGCGGCAGATTACGTCCGCCGTACTCCTCCGGCCAGGTGACGCCGAAGAACCCCGCGCCGTGCAGCGCGCGATGCCACTCCCCCGCCTTCCGCCAGTAGTCGTCACCGGTGACAGCGAACTGCTCGGCGTTGCCCGTGAGCCAGGCCCTCAGCTCGACGCGGAAGGCGGCCTCCTCAGGCGAGTCACGAAAGTCCAAGGTCGATCTCCTCCAGGCCGACGGGGAACAGATGGGTCGAGGCCAGCGCGCGGCGCAGGTGGACGTGGGCGAGGCACTCCCAGGTGTTGCCGATGCCGCCGTGCACCTGGATCGCGGTCTCCGCGACGGTCCGGGCGGCGCGCGCGCAGTACACCTTGGCGATGCGGGCGGCGTTCAGCGCCTCGTCCGGCGCCAGCTCGTCGACGGCCCAGGCCGCGTGCCGCAGGACGCTCACCGAGCCCTCGATGAGCGCCAGGGACTCCGCGAGGAGGTGCGCGACGGCCTGGTAGCCGCCGATCGCCTTCCCGTACTGCTCGCGGACCTTCGCGTACTCGACGGCGAGGGCCTGCGCGCCGCGCGCGGTGCCGACGAGGTCGGCGGTCGTGGCGACGAGCGCGAGCGCCCGGAACCGGCCGACGGCCTCGGCGGGCAGTTCCGCGAGCTGTTCCAGCGGCCCGACGACCTCCGCGTCCCGGCGCGTCAGGTCGGCGCCGGGCACGAGCGTGCCGACGCGGCCCGCGAGCAGCCGCCGGCCGGTGAGCGTGACGACGCGTTCCGCGCCGCGCGAGTCCACGGCCGAGGCGTCGACGGCCAGGGTCCACGCGCCGGACTCGCCGACATGCCGGAGCAGGTCGTCGGCGAGGGCCGGGCCGAGGAACGGGACGTCCACGAGGCCGCGGCCGAACTCCTCGGCGACGAGCGCCACCTCCACGCCGGTCGCCCCGTCCGTGCGGAGCGTCCGCCAGCCCGTCGAGGCGACCGCCTTCTCCAGGCGGGTGACGCGTTCGGCGTCGTCGAGGTCGAGGACGGAGCCGGGGCCGAGGTCGTCGGCGAGGCGGGCGGCGGCGGTGCGCAGCGCGGCCTGTTCTTCGTTAAGTCGTGCGTCCATGGGTCTCCTTGAGCACGCGGCGGAGCACCTTGCCGGAGGGCAGGCGGGGGATCTCGGGCACGAGCACGACCCGGCTCGGCCGCTTGTAGGAGGCGAGGCTCGCCCCGACGAGGTCGATCAGCTCGGCGGGTTCCACCGGGCCGGAGGCGGCGACCGCGGCGACGATCGCCTCGCCGTCGCCGGGGTGCGGCTCGCCGAACACCGCGCAGTCGGCGACCGCGGGATGCCCGTGCAGGACCGCCTCGACCTCGGCGGGCGCGACCTGGAAGCCGCGGACCTTGATCATCTCCTTGGAGCGGTCGGTCAGCCGGATCCAGCCGCGCGCGTCGACGCTGCCGACGTCACCGGTGCGGTACCAGCCGTCGACGAGCGAGCCGGCGGTGGCCTCCTCCGGGAGGTATCCCGCCATGACGGACTCGGCGCGCACCTGGATCTCGCCGGTCTCACCCGGCGCGACGGGCTCGCCCGTCAGCAGGTCGACGGCCCGGACCTCGACCCCGGGCACGGCGCGTCCCGCGCTGTCGAGGCGGCCGCCGATGAGGGGGTTGCAGGCGATGACGGGGACTTCGCTGGCGCCGTAGGCGGGCAGGAACCCTACGCCGGTCCGCCGGGTGACCTCCTGGGCGACGCTCTGCGTCACCGGGGTCGCGCCCCACATGATGTAGCGCAGCGACGAGAGGTCATAGGACTCCAGGTCGGGGTGGGCGGCGAGGGCGAGCGCGATGGGCGCGACGGCCATCTCGATGGTGACGCGGTCGTCCTGGATGGCGCGGAGCATGCCGTCGAGGTCGAAGCGGCGGTGCAGCCGCATCCAGGCGCCGGTCTTCAGCGCGGTCACGATGTTGAGCAGGCCGAGGATGTGCGACGGCGGCGTGGTGACCTGGATCCGGTCGTCCTCGGTGAGGCCCAGGGCGTCCCGCCAGTGCGCGACGGCCGCGCCGAACGAGGCGTGGGTGTGCCGGACCGCCTTGGGCAGGCCGGTCGTGCCGGAACTGAAGACGAGGACGGCGTCGGCCTTCGGGTCCGGCCCGGGGAACTCCCCTGTGTCGGGCGGTACGGGGTCGTCCAAGTGGAGCATGGGCATCGCCTCCGCCAGGACGGGGTGGTCGCCGACCGCGTGGTCGGGCCGGGTGACGGCCAGGGCGTGGTCGACCTCGGCGCGCTTCCACGCCGGGCTGAACAGCACGACCGCCGCGCCGAGCCGCCAGATCGCCTTGACCGCGATGACGAACTCGGGCCGGTTCGCCGACATCAGCGCGACCCGCTGCCCGGGACGCACCCCGCGCTCGGCGAGGGCCGCGGCGAGCGCGTCGGCGAGTTCCTCCAGTCGCTCGGCGGAGTACTCCCGCTCCTCGAAGACGAGGGCCGCGGCGCTCATGCCCGGCCCCCCGCGGCCCCGCCGCCGCCGCGGCGCGGCAGGTTCCTCGACGCCATGGAAGCCTCCCATCTCTGTGACGAGAATAGTATTCTCGCCTAACTAGAACTTTCATACCAGAAGGAGAACGTCCATGCCGAGACCCCCTTTGTTCCAGCGCGCGCGGGTGGCCCGGATCGTCCGCGAGACCGCCGACGCCGCGACGTTCGTGCTCACGCCGGACGGGGGGCCGTTCACCTACCGCGCGGGCCAGTTCTGCACGTTCCGCGTCGCCGTGGACGGGGTCGAACTGCTGCGCTCGTACTCGATGTCGAGCGCCCCGGAGACCGACGGCGAGCTGATGACGACCGTCAAGCGCGTACCCACGGGCAGGGTCTCCAACTGGCTGCTCGACAACGTCACCGAAGGCGACTCCCTGGAGCTGACCCGGCCCTTCGGCGTCTTCTGCCTCCGCGATACCGACGCCCCGCTCTTGGGCTTCGCAGGCGGCAGCGGCATCACGCCGATCCTTTCGCTCGCCAAGAGCGCGCTGGCTTCCACGTCGCGTACGGTCCGCCTGCTCTGTGCGGACCGCTCCCCCGACGCCGCCCTGTTCGAGGCGGCCCTCGCCGGCCTGGCCGCGCGCCACCCCGGCCGCTTCTCCTACACCCGCCACTACGACAGCGCCGCCGGCTTCCTCGACCCGGCGGCCATCAAGGATTTCGTCGCCGGCGACGGCGCCGCCGACACCTACCTCTGCGGACCCGACCCCTTCATGGACCTCGTCGAAACCGCCCTCCCCGGCCCCGGCAAGGTCTTCGTGGAGCGCTTCGGCGGCACCGCCCCCCTCCCCGAGCCCGGCGACGACCTGGAAGGCACCGTGACGATCCGCCTGGGCCGAAAGAAGGCCTCAGTCCCCCGCAAAGACGGCGAGACCCTCCTCCAGAGCGCCCGCCGCGCCGGCCTCGCCCCGCCCTTCTCCTGCGAAGCGGGCAACTGCGCCACCTGCATGGCCGTCGTCACCGACGGCTCCGCCACCATGCGCGTCAACGACGCCCTCGAAGACGACGAAGTCGCCGAAGGCTACGTCCTCACCTGCCAGGCCGTCCCCGACACCCCCGACATCACCGTCGTCTGGGAGTGACGCGAGGTCAGGGCAGGTCGAGCCGGACGAGGGCGCCGGTCGGGTCGCCCATGTCGTCCTCGGTGTGCCCGGCGCGCAGCAGCGACGACGTGCCCGGCAGGGCCGCCATGTGACCGGCCGAGTCGTAGGAGGCGCCGGAAAGGGGTTCCGGCGAGATCGCCGTGCGGGACCAGGCGCCCGAGGCCGAGCGGTGGAGCAGCGCGCCCTTCCCCTTGGCGTCCGTCCCGGCGAACCACAGGCCGCCGTCCCGGGCCGGGACCGGTGCGCCGAGGGCGCCTCCACGGGCCGCCTTGGGCTTCTCGGCCACCCAGACCGCGCCGTTCCAGACGACGAAGACACCCACGACGGAGCCGTCGTCGTAGTACCTCGTGCAGGTGCCGACCAGCTTGCCCCGGTGCCTCGCCAGGTGCGTCGCGCCGTTGCAGGCCGAGTCCGGGAGCTGCCGCCACCGCTTACCGTCGAACCGCAGCGCCCTGGCCGTGCCGGAGCCGTAGAGGGAGCCATCGGGCTTGTAGCCGGTGGCGAACAGGCGGCCCTTCGGTCCCTTCACCACCGCCTCCACCAGGTACGGGGCCGTGCTCGCGGTCCACTTCCCGCCGTCGTAGTGCACGCTCACCGGCACGAGGCGCCCGTTCTGGACGCGGCTCCCGAAAGCCCAGATGTTCTTGGGGCCGAGCACCGCCATGGCCTGGAGGTGGTAGCCCTTCCAGCCCTTCATCGCCGTCCACCGCGTCCCGTTCCATCGCACGAGCGTGGAGGAGTAGTGGGCCTTGCGCGGCGGCGAGGGCGCTTCGGGAAGCTGGAACCGGGCCATCGCGTAGACCGCGGACGGACCCGTCTCGACGACCGGACCCCACAGGTTCCCGAGCCGTCCGGGCAGCTTCGTGTGCCGCCACGTCCTTCCGTCGAACCGGTAGGCGAGCATGTCGTTCGTCGGCTCCTCCGCGAACTCCGCTCCGTCTCCCGCACCGAACACCCAGGCCTCGGCGGCGCCGACCGCCAGCACCCGGTCGAAGTCGGAGAAGCCCTTCGAGTACTTCGGCTCCACGGACTTCACCACATGCCATTCCGCCTGAGTCGCGGCAGCGGCGGACGGGACGGCCACCAGAACCGCTCCCGTCGAAGCCACCGCCGCGACCATCCGACCTGCGTACATCTTCGCCTCCTGGGGGATCGGCACCGGCGACCTTCGATCCTCGCCTACCAGCCCGCCCAAGAGGAAGGCCCGATCTTGGCGGCCTCCTTGCCGTCCATGCCCACTCGCAGGGTGGGATCCGCCGGCATTCAGCGCCTTGCGGCCCTGGCCGCGCCCCTCGGCGTCCCAGAAAGTGAGGCGCCAGAACTCAACGGTGCCGTTCGAGAGGGGGCGGCGCATCAGGAGGGCACCCCGGTTTTCCGCGGTCCCCCACGGCCGGTGGGATCGGTGGCGTCCGGGTGGTGTGGAGGGCGGTGCGGGCGGCGGCGATCAGGGGGTGGGCCGCGTGGCCGCGGCGGTAGGCGATGCGGGTGCGTCGGCGGGTGGCCAGCGGGGTGAGGACGAGGCCGGGGGGCGGGTCCAGGAGGCCCAGGTCGGGCACGAGCGCGACGCCCTGGCCCGCGGCGACCAGCGCGAGGACCGCCCCGAAGTCGTCGGCGTGGTGCCGGATCCGCGGGGTGAAGCCCTCGGCCTCACAGGCCCGGACGGTCATCGTGTGGCAGAGCGTGCCGGGCGTCCCCGCGATCCACGGGGCGGCGCGGTGCGCCCGGAGCGGCCCCGCCGCCAGGGCCGCTAGGTGGACGGTCTCCTCCATCAGCGGTTCGGTCTCCAGGCCGGGTTCGTCGGGCCCGGCGGTGAAGTCGTACTCGTGGACGAGCGCGACGTCGATCGCGTCGGCCCGCAGCGCGTCGGGCACCGCCGCCGGATCGAGCTCACTGACCCGCAGTTCGAGCCCCGGATGGGTCCTGCTGAGCGTCACCAGCGCGGGGGACAGGACCGTCCGCACCGCCGTGGGGAAGGCACCGACGCGCAGGGTGCCGGTGAGCCCGGTCCGGTAGGCCGCGAGCTCCGCTTCCGCCTCGGCGAGCGCGGCGAGGACCGGCTCGGTGCGCGCCGCGAGCGCCCGCGCCGCGAGGGTCAGCGTGACACGGCGGCCGGTCCGCTCCAGGAGCGCCACCCCCGTCTCGCGTTCCAGCGCCGCGAGCTGCTGGGAGACGGCCGAGGGCGTGTAGGACAGGGCCTCGGCGACCGCCGCGATCGTCCCGCGATGGGCGAGTTCCCGCAGCAGCCGCAGCTTGCGCACATCGAGCATCAGTTCAGCTTACGCTCCAGCGAAGAAATCCGAACTGGACCTGTCGCTCGACACGAGGGCACCCTCGACGCATGACGTTCACGGGTCTGCACCTTCCGCTCATCACCCCCTTCACCACCACCGGCGCCCTCGCCGAGGACGCCCTGGAGCGCCTCGCCCACACGGTCGTCGACGACGGGGCGGACGGGATCGTCGCGCTCGGCACCACGGCGGAGGCGTCCTCGCTCACCGCCGACGAGCGCGCCCGGGTCCTGGAGATCTGCGCGGCGGTCTGCGCGGAGCGCGCGGTCCCGCTGACCGTCGGGGTCGAGAGCGCGTCCACGGCCTCGACGGCCGAGGCCCTCGCCGCCCTCGACCGGCGCGCCACCGCGGCCCTGGTCCCGGTCCCGGCGTTCGTGCGGCCGTCGGAGGAAGGGGTGATCGCGCACTTCACGGCCCTGACCGCCGCCGCCCCGGTGCCGCTGATCATCTACCACATCCCCTACCGGACGGCCCGGCCGCTGAGCGCCGGGACCCTGCTCAGCCTCGCCGCGATCCCGGGCGTCGCCGGGTTCAAGCACGCCGCGGGAGGCATCGACGACGCCACGATCACGTTCATGGCCGACCGCCCGGACCGCACCGCGGTCCTCGCCGGAGACGACCGCTTCGCCTCCCCGCTGCTGGCGCTCGGCGCGTCCGGCGCGATCCTCGCCTCCGCCCACCTCGCGACCGCCCGTTTCGCCCGGCTCGTCGCGTTGTGGCGTGCCGGCCAGGCTGACGCGGCCCGCGCGCTCGGCCACCGCCTGGCGGCCCTCTCCGACGCCCTCTTCGCCGAACCCAACCCCGTGGTCATCAAGGCGGTGCTCGCCGAACAGGGCCGCATCCCCAGCCGGGCCGTCCGCCTCCCCCTCCTCCCCGCGACCCCCGAAGCCACCGGTACCGCCCTCCAACGAGCCTCCTGACCCTTGCGGGTCGTCCGGCGGCGAGCCACCGGAAGGCGAGGAGCTGCCCGGGGGCGCTTCGCGGCCCGTGGGTTCCGTCGAACCTCGCCGTGGGCGGGGGCGGCGCCGTTAGGGTCGGGTCGTGATGACCCGGAACTCCCACTGCTCCTTCTGCGGTTCTCCCTTCGGCGGGGCGGCGGCGTGGCCGCGGGACTGCGCGGCGTGCGGCAACACCAGCTACCTCAATCCCGTGCCCGTCGCGCTGCTGCTGCTCCCGGTGGACGGCGGTCTCCTGACGGTCCGGCGCGGGGTTCCGCCGCAGGTCGGGGCGCTCGCGCTGCCCGGCGGGTTCATCGACCACGGCGAGTCCTGGCAGCACGCCGCGGCCCGCGAGCTCCGCGAGGAGACCGAGGTGGCCGTCGATCCCGCGCACGTGAGCCTGTTCGACGTGCACAGCGCGCCGGACGGCACGCTCCTCGTGTTCGGGATCGCCCCGGCCCTCGCGGCGTCCGCGCTGCCGCCGTTCACCGCGAACGCCGAGGCCACCGAACGGGTCGTCATCGACGGGCCCCGCGAGCTCGCCTTCCCGCTGCACACCCGGATCGCCGAGGCGTTCTTCGCGCGCCGCTGACGCGCGCCCCGATGATCGCTTGCCGGACGCCCCCACCCCCCGACTAGGGTCGGAGCCGTGCGGATCATCTCGGTCAATGCGTGGGGCGGCGCGGTCTTCGACGAGTTCACCCGCTGGCTCGGCGCCTGCGACGCGGACGTCCTGTGCCTCCAGGAGGTGGCCCGCGCCCCGGGCCTGCGCGGCTGGACGAGGTTCGCCGACGCCGACCGGGCGATGCCGCAGCGCGCGGACCTCATGGGGGACGTCAGCGCGCGGCTGCCCCGGCATCAGGGCGTGTTCGCGGTCAGCGACACCGGGCCGGTCCGGGACGACGCGGGCCGCCCCCACCCGCAGGACTTCGGCCTCGCCGCCTTCGTCGCCCCGGCCTTGCCCGTCGTCGGCCTGCGGACCGCGTTCGTGCACGGCTCCTACGCCGCCCACCCCGACGCCTGGCCCACCGGCGGACGCCCCCGCAACGCCCTGGCCGTCCGGATCCACGACCGCGAGGCATCCCGGTTCGTCACCGTCGTCACCCTGCACGGACTCCGCGACCCGCAGGGCAAGGCCGACACCCCGGAACGCCTCGCCCAAGCCCACCGCCTCGCCGACCTCGTCACGGCGGCCCGCGAGGACGGCGACCTCACCATCGTCTGCGGCGACCTCAACCTCCTCCCCGACAGCGCGACCTTCCGGATCCTCGCCGACATCGGCCTCACCGACCTCGTCCGCGACGCCGACACCCGCACCGCCCTCTACCCCAAACCCCTCCGCCACGCCAGCTACCTCCTCATCTCCGACCCCACCGCCATCAAGCACTTCGAGGTGGTCGAAGCCCCCGAGATCTCCGACCACCGCCCCCTCCTCCTGGAGATCTGACCCGTAGCGGGACGGCATACCGCCGTGCGGGCTGTTCACGATGAGGGAAAGGGACTCCTCGGCGATGAACGGGTCTCCGGAAAGTGCTCGAGGTGGGCATGGCCGCCGCGGTACCGCTCCCCGAGCCGATGGGATCGGCGAGCGCGTCGAGCCCGCCCCGGCTTCCCGAGAGGACGCCCCGACAAGGGAGGAGGGGGGTGGGGCATGGTTCTCTTCTGCTCCGAGGCGCGCCGGGAGCGTACTCCCACCCCCCACTGCCGCGGACCCCTCGCAGAGGGGATCTGACCGGCCATCAGGTGCTCCGCACGCTAGCGGCCGGGTACGACATTTCGCGGAACGGCCCCACCCGGCTCCAAGGTGAGGGGGAAGCAGGGGTGGGTTCCGGGTGCTCCGGCTCGGGACGGATCCGGGGGCATACCCGCACGGCCGCGCGGGAGGGGTGAGAACCTGGTCCGGTCGGCTCCGAGGTGGGGAGGGGTGGCGGTGCGGTTCAACGGGTGGGTGGACGGGCAGGTGGACTCGCCGATCGCGGCCGTGTACGCGATGGCGGACAGGCTGCGGGGGGAAGGCGGGCTGCTGGATCTGGCGCAGGCGGCGCCGCCGTATCCGGCGGCGCCCGAGGTGGTGGCGCACATCGCCGAGGTCGCGCGGGATCCGCGGGGCGGGGCGTACACCGAGGTGCCGGGGCTGGGGAAGCTGCGGGAGGCGTTCGCGGCGGAGTTGCGGGGGGAGCACGGCGGGGCGGTCGAGGCACGGAACGTCATGGTGACCGCGGGGTGCAACCAGGCGTTCTGCGTCGCCGCCACTTCGCTGGCCGGGCCGGGCGACGAGATCGTGCTGCCACTGCCGTACTACTTCAACCACGACATGTGGCTGGGGATGCAGGGGATCAGGCCGGTCTACCTGGAGCCGGGTCCCGACCTGGTGCCGCGCGCGGCCGACGCCGAGGCGCTCATCACGCCGCGCACGCGGGCGATCGTGCTGGTGACGCCCGGCAACCCCGGCGGCGCGACCATCGAGTCGCGGGAGATCGCGGCGTTCGCCGCGCTGGCCCGCCGCCACGACCTCGCCCTGATCATCGACGAGACCTACCGGTCCTTCCGCGGCGCCGACGCGCCCTCCCACACGCTGTACGCCGATCCCGGATGGGAGGACACCGTCGTCACCCTGCACTCTTTCTCCAAGGACCTCGCGCTCCCCGGCTACCGGGTGGGCGCCGTCGTCGCCTCGCCCGCGCTGATCCGCCAGGCGTGCAAGCTCATGGACTGCGCCGCGATCTGCGCTCCCCGCATCGGCCAGGAGGCCGCGTGGGCCGGCCTGACCCGGGCCGCGGCGTGGCGCGCTGAGCGGGCGCGAGAGATCGCCTCCCGCCGCGCGCTTCTGGAGGCCGCCATGTCCGCCCGCCCGGGGGGCTTCGAACTGCTCTCCAGCGGCGGGTTCTTCGCCTGGATCCGCCACCCCTTCTCCGGCCGCCCCACCGACGAGGTCGTCCGCGACCTGCTCACCGCGCACCGCGTCCTCGTCATGCCCGGCACCGCCTTCCTCCCCGACGACCGCGCCACCCTCCGCGTCAGCGTCAGCAACGCCGACCCCACCGCGATCACCACCTTCACCCACCACCTCCACGCCTTCGGCACCTGACCGGAAGAAGCCGCTTCGCCGGCCCATTCGGGCCTCGGCGGATCGGTTCGGCGCGTCGGGCGAACCGGCGGGTCCTGGAGCGGCGGATGCCAGGAAGGACAGCGCCTCCCTCCGAAATCACAGGGCGCAGGAGCTCGTTGATGACCGGCGCTCCTCCGCGGCGGCGATGTCCCCGTCACCCGCGCTTCCGCAGCGGACCGCGAGGCGATCCTCGCGGGAATCGGCCTGTGGTAAAGCGCATCGGCAATGTCGCCGAGTGGCTCGCCCCACGTGCACCGATCGGCTTTCAAGTGCCTCATTGTGTCGCTCGACACAATGTGCCAGAGCACCCTTTCGCCAATCGATCCTTCCTTTCCAAGAATGTTGACGGTGGTAATTCTTTCTCGTAGACATCTATCGGACGATCACTCCATAATTGGTGATCCCTGAGGCCCACTCCGCCGAGGTTCGATGTCCGCTCACCCGCTGCGCCTGCCGCAGTTCCCCGGAATCCTGGACTACCCGCGCCTTTCCGACGCCCTCAGCGGCCTCGGCTGCCGGGACCTCATCGCCTTCGCGCTGGCCGGCCGGCATCCCGGTCTGATGGTCCTGGACGGGCTCCGCGTGATGGGCTCTCCCTGGTCGGAGCGGGTGGACCCGGCCTACCTCGAATCCGTCGGCCGGGACCGGGCGGCACGCGCACCGGAGGCCGCCGGGCACGTCCGCGACCTGCTCGACGTCGTGGTCCCGGCGGCGGTGGACGACCCCGCGGCGCTCTGGCGCCTGGTCCTCTACCAGCTCGCGGCCGGGCTGCGGGGCGGCTCTCAGCAGGAGATCGCGGGCCGGCTGAAGGAGCTGCGGATCGACGCCGGAGAACGGCGCCTGCTCGGCCCGGCGCTCCTGGCGTGGGCGGCCGGGCCTGAGCCCCCGGACGTCGAACTGCTCGCGAGCGCGCTGAGCGCCGGCGCGCTGCACGGGGCGGCCGAAGCCGCCGCGCGTGTCTCCGCACGGCCGGTCCACGACCCGCTGCTGCGCGCCACCCTGGCCGACGTGCGTCGACGTGCCACCGAGATCCGCGCCCTGTTCAGCGAGGCCGCCGACCACGAGCGGCACGGGGACGTCGAGAAGGCCGCCGGGCTCTACCTGCGGGTCGCCGACCTGACCTCGGACGAACCCGGCCTGGAAGAGGCGCTGCAACGCTGCGCGCCGCGCCGACCGGCCGGCGCCAGGGCCGAGCAGAACGGCACGAGCGTCGTGCTCACCTGGGAGGCTCCCCGGACCGGGGGCCACGGCTACCGGATCAGTCGCGACGGCGCCCCGGTCGCCGAGGTGCGGGGAACGACGTTCACCGACCACGATCCACCGATCGGCATCCCGCTGGCCTACGAGATCAGGACGGTCCGCGCGGCGTCCTCGGTATCCGAGCCCGCCCGCCCGGGACCCGTCACCGTGGCGCCGGCGGCCGAGGAGTTCGCGGTCGAGTCGGTCCCCGGCGGAATCGCAGGCCACTGGCGCGTCGGGCCGCAGAGCCGATCCGTCGAGGTGACGCGGCAGGACGGCGGCTACCGCGCCCGGTTCCCGCCCGACGCCGACGGTTTCCTCGATCCGGATGTCCGCCCGGGCACCGCCTACTCGTACCGGCTGCGCTGCATGTACGGCCAAGTCGCTTCCGCGGATCTCACCGCCGACGCGATCGCGGAACTGTGGCCGCCGCCCGCGCTCGCCGCGGAGACCACGATCGCCGAAGACGGCTCCGGCGTGCTGCTCACGCTGACCGAGACCTCCGTCGGCGCGGTCGTGCTCCTGCGCGTCCCGGCCGCGCCGCCCGAACCCGGCACCGCCCTGGATCCGCAGGCCCTTCCGGGCGTCGAGCTGGCCCGGTGGTCCGCCGGACGGTCGGTGTTCGTCCCGCTCGCCGCGGCGGGAAGGCACCGGCTGCTCGCCGTCACGCTGCACAACGGACGAGCCGTCGCCGGGGCGGCGTGGACCGTGGAGGTCCGCCCGGAGGTCGAGCGGCTGGAGGCGGCCTGGCAGGGCGAGGCGGTCCGGCTCAGCTGGGAGTGGCCGCCCGGCATCGGTTCCGCCGAGGTCTCCTGGGCCACCGGCGCACAGGAGATCACCCGGAGCCGCTACCGGGAGCGCGGGTTCACGGCGCAGGTCTCCGGGCCCGGAACGCACCGGTTCGAGGTGCGGGCGGGGAACCGCGGCGGACTCGTGCTCCGGCGGCCCGCGGTCGTCGCGCTCGAAGGTCCGGCGGAGATCGGCTACACGGTCACCTCGCGCAAGATCCGCCGGTTCGCCAGGGACTACGCGGTCACGCTCGCCGTCCGGGGACGGCCGCGCGACCCGGTCGACCTCGTCGTCGTCGCCAAGGACGGCGGGCTCGTGCCGAGAGGACCCGACGACGGCCGTCGCGTCCTCATGGTGACACTGACGCCCGAGACCCCGGACCAGGTGCACGACCTGGGAACCGTACGCGGGCCCGCCCGGTTGAAGGCGTTCCTGGTGGGCCCGGCCGCGCGCCGCACCCTGCTGCGGCATTCCGCCCCCGAGCCCCCGAAGGTGGGGTGAGCATGGCACGCATCGTCTGTCCCTACTGCTTCGAGCCCGCGCGGACCCGGGACCTGCCGTTCCGGTGCCTGCAGAGCACCACGGGCGGCCGGGCCGGGACCGTCTGCCGGTCCGTCCCCGACGAGCCGCTGTCGGCGTTCCTCGGGCGGGACTCACAGCGCCCCGTCCTCAAGGGGCCCGTGTTCACTCCGCGTGGGTCGGCCCCGCGGGCGAGCTGCCCGGACTGCGGGGTGCCGTCGAGCAAGCGGCTCTGCCCCGAATGCCACAACGACCTTCCCGGCGGGTACAGCAACAGCCGGATCATCGCGCTGGTCGGCCCGAAGAGCTCCGGGAAGAGCACCTACACCACGGTCCTGGTGCGCGAGCTGCGGGGCAGGGTCGGCGCCCAGTTCGGGGCCGCGGTCAACGTCATGGACGACAGGACCGAGAGCCGCCGGGCCGAGCAGGAACGCCGGATCTACGAGCAGGGAGTCCTGCCGGAGACGACCCGGCCGGGCGCCCTCGACATCCATCCGCTGCTCTACCGGTTCACCGTGCCGCGGCGCCGCCGGTTCCGGCGGCTCCGGAAGGTGTCCAGCTCGCTCGTCTTCTTCGACACGGCGGGCGAGGACCTGCAGTCGGAGGAGAGCACGGCGCGGCACGTCCCCTACCTCGTGCAGGCCGACGGGATCATCCTGCTGGTGGACCCGCTTCAGCACGCCGAGGTCGCCGACCTGGTGGACGGCCATCTGCGGCCGGGCCGCGCGCACGGTACCGAGGCGTCGCGGATGGTGGAGATCGTCGCCCAGCAGATCAGGGAGGCCCGGGGAGTCCCGGCGCACAAGCCGATCCGGACCCCGCTCGCCGTCGTCCTCACCAAGTCCGACGTCCTCGATCCGTTGCTCGACTTCCACTCGCCGCTGCGCCAGAGCCCCGTCCGGGCCGGCCATCTCGAGGCCGCGGACCTGCGCGACGTCGACGCGGTGTCCCGGGCGCTGCTCACCGGGTGGGACTCGGGCGTCCTGGAGCGCCAGGTGGACGTGGACTTCGCCGACAGCGCCTACTTCAGCCTGTCGGCTCTCGGCGGCGAGCCGGAGGGCCCCGGCCGGGTGCCGCGCGGCGGCGTCCAGCCCGTCCGGGTCGAGGACCCGGTGCTGTGGCTGCTCAGCAGGTTCGGCCTCGTCCCCGTGAAAGGCGGAACCTAGTGGACGAATGGCACTACACCTCGGTCATCGGCGATCGGGGAGGCGTCCCGGGGTTCCAGTTCACCGTCGCGCCCCGGTACCCGGACCCGGCGCTGCGCAGGCAGATCGAGGCGCTCGTCGCCTACGAGCCGCCCCGGTCCGCGCCACCGCACCCGACGGCCGAGGAAATCGGCGCCTTCCCCATCGCGCTGAGCCACGCGGTCTTCCCGGACGGCACCTCGGTCCTGAGCCACGTCCGCTATATCGGACAGGACTATTCGGGGCGGTTCGGAAATTTCTATGCGCACTCCTTCCAGACGCCCGCTTCCCTCGACGTCGGGCTGGGCGGGCTGCCCATCCATACCTGGGGTTCTCCCGGATGGGGGACGGTCGGCGGCCGGATCTCGGCCCACCTCGTCCCGGACGACGCGACGCTGCTGCGGCACGCGAACTCCTACCCGGGTCTGGCCGGGCTGCTGTCGGACGCGCTGCGCCTGTTCGCGCCCGGTGGAGGGCGGCAGATCATCCTGGTCGCCGAGGCCGACGAAGTCGCCCTGTTGCTCGCCGTGATCTGCCGGACCCTGCCCTACGGCCACGCGCGCGGACTGACCTTCACCACCTACACGCGCCGCCCGTACACGGCGAACTTCCACATCATCGGCACCTGCCCGGACGGCGAGTTCTCGTTCGGGGACGCGGAGATGCTGCACCAGTACCGCGTCCATCACCTGAGCGACTCCCGCCAGTGCAGCCCGCCGGAGCCGTCGGTGTGGGGCGAAGCCGCAGCGGCCCTCTGGCGGGCGGGCGAACTCGGCGTCTTCCAGGACGCCGACGGCCCGCCGGACGCCGACGGAGAAGGCTGGAAGGACTGGGAGGAGCGTCAGGGCGGGCGCCTCGCGGGAACGGCCCTCGGCATCGGGATCCCGGTGCCGCACGGGACCCTCGCTTCCGCGGTCGCCTGGGCGGAGACCCGGACCGGCGGCCTCGGCCCGGAGTTCTGGGACCGCTTCGCCGCGCGCCTGATCGCCGAGAAAGAGGCACCCGACCGGGCCGCGCTCCTCGGGCGGGCCTGCGGGTTCCTCGACCGGGAGGACCTCGACCGGGCTCATGCCGAGGTCGTGCGAGACGCGGTGCTGGCGGGCGGCGCGGGCCTGGACGCCCTGGCCCGGATCCGGGCCAGGGCCGTCCCCGGCCTGTTCTCCGAGGCCGCCCGCGCCGAGATCGCCCGGGTACTGGCCGCCGATCCGCCACGCGACGACCTGATCCCGCTCATCGGGCTCGCCGCCCTGGCGGGGCACGCCCCGCAGGCTGCCGCCGCCCTGCTGCCGCCGCTGGTGGCCGACGACCCCGCGGCCTGGGCGCTGCTCCTGGCCGAACCCGCTCTCCATCATGACGTGGGGGGCGAACTGGAGCGGCTCGCGTCGTCGGATCCCGTCCCGGTGCTGAGGCTGCTGCGCTCGCCGTCGTGGCCGCCGGCACTGGACGTCAGCGGCCGACCGCATCTGCGCGCCCTCGCCGAGGCCGCCGCGGGACGCGGCCCCGCCGACGCGTTCCGGCGGATCACCGCGGTCCTCGGCAACGGCCCCGAACAACGCGCCTACGCCATCGAGCTGATCTGGCCCGACCGGGTCGCGCGTCTGGTCGACGTCCAAGCGGTGCTGGCCACCGGTGTCGACGCCCTGAGCGTCGATCTCGCGATGCGCGCGCTGCGCGCGCAGGACCCGTTCGCGGAGGGCGTGGCGCACGTGGCCCGCCACCTGCGGGAGCGCGCGGGCGACCTGCTGGAACCGGACGTGCTCCGGGAGTTCGAGCTCATCGAACTGGCCGACGGGTTCGCGCGACGTCCGGCGGCGGCGCTGCCCGGACAGGTCGGCGAGGCGGTCTCCCTGCTCGCCGAGATGGCGCCCGGAACGCTGACCGAGGCGGTCCGCCGCAGGGTCGTCGCCCGGCTGACCAGCATGGACCGGATCAGGGCCGACTACCCGGCGGTGCGGCAGGAGACCGCGGAACTGGCCCGGCTGGGCGACGGACGGCTCCTGCACCTCTACGCGCTGGGCGCCGTAAAGGAGTTCCCCCCGAAGCTGGCCGCCCGGTCTCCGGATCTCCTCGCGCACTGCTTCCTGCTGTGGCAGACGGTGCCCGGCAACGCGGTGTGGCTGCGGACCGCCCGGCGGCTCTACGCCGACGTCCTCACCCCCGCCGCGGCGCGGCCGGGCGATCGGGCCCGGCGCGACGCGCTGGCGCGGGTGGCGGCGCTGGAGCCGAAGTGGGAGGCGGAGTTCCGTCAGTTCCTCGACCAGCACCCGAGGCGCAGGTTCCGGCTGACCTTGCCGAAGCTCATCTTCCGGGGGCCGTGATGGCCGGATGCCTCGTGCTCCTCGGATTCGTCCTCTACCTCGCGGCGCTGGCCTTCCTCTATTGGCTTCTGGGGGCGTTCCTGTGGCCGTTCATCGTGCTCGCCGGGGGGCTCGCACTCGTCGTGGTCATGCTGGCGGCCCACGTGCGCGCCGCAGCCCGGGTCCTGCTCGCCCGCGACGCCACGGATCCCCTGGTCCTCGACCCCCGACCGGGCGAGGAGCCCGCGTACGAGAGCTACTACCGCCGGCAGCACCTCCATGACCTCGTCGAAGTGGTGCGGGAGAGCTCCTCGGACCTCGCGGCGGTCGCGCGCGACCCGCTGTCGCTGGGCATCGCGATCTGGCTGATGACCGGCCGCCATCCCCGCCTGCCGAGGATCGACATCGTCCTCCTCCCGTTCACCTTCGGTTTCGGGCTCGCCTCGTTCACCGCCTGGGGGCTCGGGGTGGCCGTCGGAACGCTGCTGCTGGTCGTGAGCGCGGCCCTGCACGGCGTGCTGCTGCTGCTCGTGTCCGGGCTCCTCGGTGCGACCGCGCTCACCCTGCGCGGCCTCGACGCGCTCCGGCTCGGCTTCCTGCGGATCTTCATGCGCTGCCCCTACCCGGGCTGTTACCACCGGATCGAGCTGCCGCACTACCGCTGTGGCGGTCCGGGCAGCGGGCACCTGCACAGGTCCCTGCGGCCGGGCCGACATGGGGTCTTCGTCCGGATCTGCGAGTGCGGGGAGCGGCTGCCGACCGTGCTGCTTTTGCGGCTGCACCGGTTCGCGGCGTTCTGTACCGAGTGCGGCAGGCCGCTGCCGCACGGCCTCGGATCGGCGCGGACGGTCCATGTGCCCCTGGTCGGCGGCGCCTCCGCGGGCAAGACGACGCTGCTGATGGCCATGATGGTCAGCCTCGAGTGGATGGCGGACCGCGGCGAGCTGCTGCTGGAGTTCTCCTCGGCGGACTCGCGCCGGGAGTTCGAGGACGCCAAGAAGGAGCTGCTCGCCGATCAGCCGTTGCAGAAGACCGCGGTGCACCTCCCCCGGGCGTTCCTGTTCACCCTGGCCCGTCCCGGCAAGCGGCGCGGCAGGCGCATGGTCTACCTCTACGATCCGCGCGGCGAGGTCTACCATGCCGCGGACTCGGTGCGCGAGCAGCAGTACCTGTCCTTCAGCGAAGGCGTGCTGTTCGTGGTCGACCCGATGACGGCGCCGCCCATGCGGCGGCTCGGCCCGGAGGACTCCCGGCTCGTGGCCGAGGCCAGGCCCGCGAGCGAGGAGTTCGCGCAGACCTATGACCGGGTCGCCGAGGAACTGCGGGTGGTGCGCGCCGACCTGCTCGGGTCCGGGACCCGCGCGGCGATCGTGGCGACGAAGTCCGACGCGGTCGACCGGCTGCGCGGGATCGAGGGCCCCGCGGAGCCGCACGGCGAGGCGGTCAGCGCGTGGCTCAGCGGTCCGCTGGAGCTGGGAAACGCGGTGCGCTCCCTGGAGCAGCAGTTCCTCGACGCCTCCTACTGGTCGGTCAGCGCCGTGGAGGGCGTGCGGAGCACGGCGTCCACGGCGCAGCGGGCCGTCTTGGCCGAACCCCTGCTGTGGCTGCTGTTCCGGCCGCGCCGCACGATCCGAAGTGCGGCGCACTGAGCAAAGGAGAAGAGGAAGATGCCCCCCATACCCGATCATGTACGGAGGCATCGGCTATTCGCATTCTCTCTGCTCGTCCTCTCGATCCTGGCCGTCCCGGGGACCCTCCTGGCGATGTTCCTGGCCGGATTCCTTCCCTCTTAGGAGGCCGAAAGATGACCGACATGCCCGGCGGTGAGATGGCTCACCGGCCCGTCCACTTCTTCTGGCTGATCGACGCCTCCGGCTCGATGGCCGTGGACGGCAAGATCCAGCAGCTGAACTTCGCCGTCCGCGAGGCCCTCCCGGAGATGCGCAGGGTCGCCGACGACAACGCCTCGGCCCAGCTCCTCGTGCGCGCCGTGACCTTCGCCAGCGGCGCCCGCTGGCACGTGCCGCGGCCGACCCTGGTCTCGGACTTCCAGTGGCCGGACGTCAGCGCGGGCGGCACCACCGATCTGGGCGATGCGCTCCGGCTGGTGGCCGCCGAGCTGAACACGCCGCCCATGCCGCAGCGGGCCATGAAACCCGTTCTCGCGCTGGTCTCCGACGGCCAGCCGACCGACGACTGGCAGTCCGGCCTGGACGCCGTGGACGCCACCCCGTGGGGCAAGCGCGCGGTACGCGTCGCCATCTCCATCGGCCGGGACTGCGACCGCGGTGTCCTGCGACGGTTCCTGGGCAACCCCGAACTCGAACCGTTCGAGGCCAACAGCCCCAAACAGCTCGCCGCCGCCATCCGGTGGGCCTCGACCGCGGTCGTCAAGTCCGCGTCCATGCCGGCGCAGGGCAATCCGGCCGCCGCCCGGAGCCTGCCGCAGATGGCCCCGCTCGACGACGACTCCGACGTCTGGTGACGTCCTCCTGGGAGGTCCTGCACGGCTCCGTTCAGGGCCCCCGCAAACAACTCTGCCAGGACCGGATGAAATTCAGGCGGCGGGACGGAGACGTGCTCGTCCTGGCGGTCGCCGACGGGCACGGCGCCCGCGCCCACCGGTACAGCCACATCGGCGCGCGCCTCGCCGTGGACGCCTTCCTGGAGGTGGTGGACCAGGCCCCTGAGATCACCGCCCGGTGGGCCAGGCGCGAGCTCGGCGCACTGGTCGTCCACCGCTGGAACGAGCTCGTCGCCCAGCATCACCACCGCGAGCCGCCGCTGCGCCAGCCCGACCTGGAGCTGTACGGAACCACGCTCATCGGCGGCGTCCTCGCCCCGCACGCCACCCTCGCCTGCCAGATCGGCGACGGCGACCTCTGCGTCGTCATCGACGGCGAGGTCCACATGCCGCTGCGCGCCGAGACCGCGGCGTTCGGCGACGAGACCGACTCGCTGTGCAGCGCGAACGCCCGCCACCTCGCCCGGATCTGGTGGGAGCCGCACCGCAGGCCCGGCCTCGTCACGCTGTCCACCGACGGGCTGTCGAACAGCTTCGCCGACCCGGCGGGCTTCGGCGCGTTCGTCTCGGGCCTGCGGGACCGGCTCGCCGAGCGGGGCGCGGACCCGGTCCAGCAAGACCTGCCGGGCTGGCTGGACCGCGCGGCCTCCTATTCCGGCGACGACACCACCCTGCTGGCCGCCTGGCGCGCCGCCCCGCAGGACGACGAGGAGTGGACGCCCCACCCGATGACAGCGAAGGAGACATGATGTCCGGCACCCTGCGCGAAGGCGACAGGCTCCACACCGCCGAAGGCACCGAACTGAAGATCCTGTCCCATCTCGGCGCGGGCGGGCAGGGAGAGGTCTACCGGGTGCGCTGCGAGGACCGGGACCAGGCGCTCAAGTGGTACTACCCGGAGTCCGCGACCGAGCAGCAGCTGCACATCGTCAGTGACCTCGTGCGGCGCGGCTTCCACGACGACAGGTTCCTGTGGCCGCAGGCGGTCGTGACCGACCGCACGGGCGGGTTCGGCTACCTGATGGACCTGCGCCCTGCCCGGTTCGCCGGGCTCCCCGACCTGTTCCGGCGCCGCCTCAACGTCAAGCCCCGGGAGCTGCTGACCGCCTGCGTCCACCTGGTCGAGGCCTACCGGGCCCTGCACGCCCAAGGCGTCGCCTACCGCGACATCTCCTACGGCAACGTGTTCTTCGATCCGGCCACCGGCGACGTCCTGGTCTGCGACAACGACAACGCCGTCGTGGACGGCACCGACGTCGGCGTCCTCGGCACCATGGAGTTCATGGCGCCGGAGCTCATCCGGGGCGAGGCGGCCCCGCGCACCCAGACCGACCTGCACTCCCTCGCGGTGCTGCTGTTCCTCATCCTCATGAACCACCACCCCCTGGAGGGCGCGCGGGAGTACGCGATCCGCTGCTTCGAGGAGAACGCCAAGAGGCGGCTGTACGGCGACGAGCCGGTCTTCGTCTTCGATCCGCGTGACGAGTCGAACCGGCCGGTCGCCGGGTTCCACGACACGGTACTGGCGACCTGGCCGGTGTGGCCGGCCGATCTGCGCGACCTGTTCGTGAAGGCGTTCACGGTCGGCCTGAGATCACCCGACGCGCGGGTCACCGAGACCGAGTGGCGGGACACGCTGGCACGGACCCGCGACTCCGTCGTCCTCTGCCTGGGGTGCTCCCGGCAGAACATGCACGATCCGGCCGACCCCGGTGCGGTGTGCTGGGGCTGCGGACAGGCCCTGGTGCTCCCGCCGGTGCTGGAGCTGACGACGCCCTCCCCTCGGGTGACCCGCCGGATCGTGCTGGAGCGCGACGCGCGGCTGCACCCGCACCATCTGGTCGGCGAGCCCGACCGGCACCGCTACGCCGAAGCGATCGGCGAGGTGGCCGAGCACCCGCAGGTGCCCGGCCGGTTCGGGCTGCGCAACCTCACCGCCGCCCCGTGGACGATCCGGCGCGCGGACGGCTCCCGGCAGGACATCGAGCCCGGCCGGAGCCTCGACCTGCGGGCCGAGGTCCTGCTGGAGATCGGCGACGCCCAGGGCGTGCTCACCAAGGGCTAGAACCCGAGCTGGCCCAGGGCCGCCTGGATCTCCGCGACCGCGGTGAGCGCGGTGCCGCTCAACGCAAGCCGCTCCACGAGGACACGGAGCCTGCCGGGACGCCCCTCGGCCAGCTCGCGTTCGGCCTGGGCGGCCTCGTGGAGTTCGCCGGGCGCGTGCCGGGCCAATTCGGCGGTGAGTCCGCGCAGGAGCTCCTCGAGCCGCTGGACTTGATCGGCGGGCAGGCCCGCGGGCGCGGGGACGTCCACCCGTCCGTCGCCCGAGACGGTGTTCCCGGTGCCGCCGACCACGCTGTTGCCCGCGGTGATGCCGCCGATGTTGAACGTGTCGCCCATGCCCGCTCCTTCTAGGGGTTCTGCTGCGGTGGTGACGGCGGGGTGTTGACCTGGCCGTGGCCGCTGATGAGGTTGCCCTCACCGCCGATGACGACATTGCCCCCTTGCAGGGTCCCGATGTCGTACCTGTTGATGATCTTGACTTGGTCGCGGAAGCGACTCAGCTCGACGCCGTGGTCGTCGAGGAACTTCTCGACGTGGTTGAGGAACGCGTACTGCAACCGCCGGGAGATGTCCGCGACATCGGACTTCTCGTGGAACTCGGTGGTGTCATAGGCGGCGACCGCCTCGCGCACGCTGATCCGCGACCCGTAGTCGTGGCGGTACCCGCCCCGGACCTCCCGCTTGGCCCGTCTGCGCTCCTTCGCGTTCGCCCTCCGCTCCTTCGCGGGCCGGGTGTAGGGCGTCGGCCGGAACGTCAGCGCCCGAGGCGCCCAGCGGGCGCCCTCCAGCACCGCCTTCAGAACCGCCGCGAGCCGTCCGGAGACCAGCACGTCCTGATCGACCCGGAGCCGCGGAAGCAGCGGCGGCAGCAGGTACACGAGACGCTCGACGCTCAGAAGGTCCTGCTCTATCCACGCCCGCAGGTACATGCACACGACGAGGTCACCGCCGCGGATCGAGTGCTCGACGCACAGGAACGTCCGGGCCACCTCGGTCGGCTGCAGGACGCCCGCCTTCAGCAGGTCGGCATGGACGGTCGTCGCGGGCGGGCGCTGCTTGTCGGGGAGCAGGCCGGGGATCAGGTGGACGCAGTCGCCGCGCGCGTAGAGGCGGTTGCGCGCCGTCAGCCCGCTGATCCCCATGTTGGGCATGTTCCGTGCGAGATACGTGTGCAGGTCCACGGCCGTGAACGGGAGGAGCGGCTTGGGGTCGCCGTTGTCGTCGAGCCCCGCCTCGCTGATGTCGATCGGCCCGAGCTGGAAGTTGTTCAACCGCCTGCCGCTGCCGATGAAGGGGTCGTTCTCACCCGTGGAGTAGATGACCACCTTGGCCTGGCCGACCTCGGCGAGCCGCGCCTCGGTCTCGGCGTCCAGCGCCGGGGCATCGGCCTTGACGCCCCGCCCGACGTCGATGGCCGCCGCCAGGTCGCCGTACACCCGGCCGGCGAGCGCGACGAAGGCGACGGGCACGGCCGCCACGGCGCCGAGCACGGAAACGGTCCCCCACCCGCGCGTCGCGGCCAAGCCCGTCATGGCCAGGCCCAGCAGCCACGCGGCGAGCATCAGCGCGTCCTGCACGTACCGCCTGCGCCGGGCCCGCACGGCGTGCCGCGCGACGCGTGCGAGGTCGATCCCGAAGGACGGGCACACGGCCCGGCTCCCGTTGTCGACGACCGTGGTGAGGACCAGCTCCCGCAGCCGCTCGTCCACGTGGACCGAGTAGCAGAGGTCGCGCGTCACCAGTTCCTGTGCGAACCGGGGCAGCGTGGGCGGGCGGTAGGCCAATGCGTCCCCCATAGAGCCGAGAGCACGAAAGGTCCAAACTGTCCCGGATGCTAACACGCCCCGCCAGGCGTCTCTGGGAGTTTCAGCACCGATCCGGCTTCCGCTCAGCGAGCCGTCGCCACCGCCTCGGGCTCACGCGTCGCCGTGTTCGCCCAGGAGGGGCGGGGGCGCGTAGGCGGAAAGAGGGTCGGCAGTGCGAATGGAGGGGCCGACCAGGCGATAGGGGCCCGCAGTGATGATCATTTCGGGGGCGGCGGCCAGGGCTTCCGGGAGGGTTCGGACCGCGGCCACCGGGACTCCGGTGGGGCGCAGGCGGGCCTCCCAGGAGGAGGCGGTGTCCGTTCTCAGGGTCTCCGCGACCAAGGCCAGGACTTCTTCCCTGTTCTCGGCGCGGTCGGTCATGGTGGGGAAGCCGTTGATGCCGGCTTCGGTGGCGAAGGACTTCCAGAAGCGGTCGTGGGTGATGAAGAGGGCGAGCCAGCCTGAAGCGGTGGGGAAGAGCTGGGCGGGGACGTAGAAGGAGTGGGCGCCGTTGGGGTGGCGGCGGGGTTCGACGCCGTCGTTGAGGTAGGCGGCGGCGCGGTAGTTGAGCTGGGAGAGCATGACGTCGCGGAGGTTGACCTCCACCTGGCCGCCCTTGCCGGAGACGATCTGGGCGAGGAGGCCCAGGGCCGCGGTGAGTCCTGCGGAGTTGTCAGCGGAGGAGTAGCCGGGGAGGGTGGGCGGGGCGTCGGGGTCGCCGGTGAGGGAGGCGACGCCGGTGGCGGCCTGGACGATGTAGTCGAAGGCCGGGTCGTCGCCCGCGTGGAGGCCGAAGCCCGTCAGGGCGACGCAGACGAGCTTCTCGTTGTGCTCGCGCAGCGCCTCGTAGGTGAGGCCGAGGCGGTGGATGGCCGACGGCTTCATGTTGACGAGGAGGGCGTGCGCGTCCTTGGCCAGGTCGCCCAGCGCGGCGCGGCCCTCAGGGGTCGTCAGGTCCAGGCGGATGCTGCGCTTGCCCCGGTTGAGGCTGGCGAAGTAGGAGTCGGAGACCTGGCGGGAGATGTCGCCGGTCGGCGGCTCGATCTTGGTGACCTCGGCGCCGAGGTCGGCGAGCATCATCGTCGCGTAGGGGCCGGCCAGCATGTGGCCGACCTCCAGGACGCGGATGCCCGCCAGAGGGCCGCCGCTCACCTGAGCTCCTTGGCGAGTTCGGCGATCATCTCGCGGGTGCGGCGCTTGGACGCGATGAGTTCGTCCCGATCGTTGCCGATGGGCAGGAGCCGCACGGAGATGTCGGTGGTGCCCGCGTCGGCGAAGCGCCGAAGCCGCGCGAGGATCGCCTCCTCGTCGCCCGCGGCGCACAGGTCGCCGACGTCGCGGGCGTCGCCGTTCTCCAGGAGGCGCTGGTAGTTCGGCGAGATCTCGGCCTCGCCGAGGATGCGGTTCGCGCGCTCCTTCGCCGCGTCGACCTCCGACGGCGCGCACAGGCACACCGGGATCCCCGCGACGATCCGGGGGGCCGGCCGGCCCGCGCCCTCCGCCGCCTTGGTGATCCGCGGCGCGATGTGCTCGCCGATCGCGCGCTCGTCGGCCATCCACAGGACGGTCCCGTCGGCGTGCTCGCCCGCGATCCGGAGCATCACCGGGCCGAGCGCCGCGACCAGCACCGGAATCGGCGCCGTCGGTGCGAGGTCGAGCGGGTTGTGCACGGTGAAGTGGTCGTTCTCCACGTCCACCGGGCCGGGTCCGGCGAACGCGGCGTTCAGCACCTGAAGGTAGTCGCGGGTGTAGGAGGCGGGCTTCTCGTACGGCAGCCCGAGCATGTCCCGCACGATCCAGTGGTGCGACGGCCCGACGCCGAGCGCGAGCCTGCCGTGCGAGGCGGCCTGAGCGGCCATCGCCTGACGGCCCAGCGCGATCGGGTGCTGGGCCTGGAGCGGCACCACCGCGGTGCCCAGTTCGATCCGCTCGGTCGCCACCCCCATGAGGGCGACGGTGATGAGCGCGTCGAAGTCGGTGGGGACCTGCGGGATCCACGCGGTGTCCATGCCCGCGGCCTCGGCCCACTTGATGTCCTCGATCATCCGGCCGAGCTTGCGCTCGGCCGCCCCTCGCTCAGGTCCGATCATCACTCCGACGCGCACAGTGCCTCCAGATCTCGTTCGTGTGCCGCGCCCTGACGGGCACGGGTCCTGCCGTGCGGTGGCGTCACGCCGGGGCCCCGGTGAGAACGCGGATCTCGGTGACGAGATCGTCGAGCGGGGTGCCCGTGGGGAAGACGGCGGCCGCGCCCGCCTCCTTGAGCTTGGGCACGTCGGCGGCGGGGATGGTGCCGCCGACGATGACGGCGATGTCGTCGGCGCCCGCGGCCCGCAGCGCCTCGACGGTGCGGGCGGTCAGCGCGACGTGGGCGCCGGACAGGATCGACAGGCCGACGACGGCGACGTCCTCCTGCAGGGCGATCGCGACGATGTCGTCGACCTTCTGCCGGATACCGGTGAAGATCACTTCAAAACCGGCGTCACGCAGGGCACGGGCGACGATCTTGGCGCCGCGGTCGTGGCCGTCGAGGCCGGGTTTGGCGACGAGCACTCGGGTCTGCATCAACGGCTCCTAGAAGGCTGCACTCAGAAGACGACGGGTTGGCGGAACTCGCCCCAGACGGCCTTCAGCGCCGCGGTGATCTCACCGACGGTGCAGTAGGCGTTGGCGCAGTCGATGAGCGGGCCCATGAGGTTGTCGGTGCCTTCGGCGGCCCTGCCGAGCGCGGCGAGGGTCTCCTTGACGAGGCCGCCGTCACGCTCGGCCTTCACCTTCGCGAGGCGCTTGAGCTGCCTTTCGCGGCCCGCCGCGTCGAGCTCGTAGGTGGCGAGGTCGGGCGCGGGCTCGTCCGAGACGAACCGGTTGACGCCGACGACGGGCCGCTCGCCCGATTCGACGTCCTTGTGGATCTTGTACGCCTCGTCCGCGATGAGGCCCTGGAGGTAGCCGTCCTCGATGGCCCGGACCATGCCGCCGTGCGCCTCGAGGTCGGCCATGATCTCCTTGATCCGGGCCTCGGTCTCGTCGGTCAGCGCCTCGATGAAGTAGGAGCCGCCGAGCGGGTCGGCGACGCGGGCGACCCCGGTCTCGTGGGCGAGGATCTGCTGGGTGCGCAGCGCGAGCGTCGCGGACTCCTCGCTGGGCAGCGCGAACGGCTCGTCCCAGGCGGCGGTGAACATCGACTGGACGCCGCCGAGCACCGAGGCCAGCGCCTCGTAGGCGACCCGCACAAGGTTGTTCTGCGCCTGCGGCGCGTAGAGCGACGCCCCGCCCGCTACGCACCCGAACCGGAACATCGACGCCTTGTCGCTCGACGCCCCGTACCGCTCCCGCACGATCGTCGCCCAACGACGACGGCCGGCACGGTACTTGGCTATCTCCTCGAAGAAGTCACCATGGGTGTAGAAGAAGAACGAGATCTGAGGCGCGAACTTGTCTATCGTCATCCGCCCGCGGGCCATGACGGTGTCGCAGTAGGTGACCCCGTCGGCGAGGGTGAAGGCCATCTCCTGGACGGCGTTCGCCCCGGCGTCCCGGAAGTGCGCCCCCGCGACGGAGATCGCGTTGAACCGGGGCACCTCCGCGGCGCAGAACTCGATGGTGTCGGCGATGAGGCGCAGCGACGGCTCCGGCGGCCAGATCCACGTCCCCCGGGAGGCGTACTCCTTGAGGATGTCGTTCTGGATCGTGCCTGTGAGCTTCTCCCGCGGCACGCCCTTCTTCTCCGCGGCCGCGACGTAGAACGCCAGCAGGATCGCGGCGGTCCCGTTGATGGTGAAGCTCGTACTGATCTTGTCGAGCGGGATCCCGTCGAAGAGGATCTCGGCGTCGGCGAGGGTGTCCACCGCGACGCCGACCCGGCCGACCTCCTCCCCCACCTCGGGGTCGTCGGAGTCGTAGCCGCACTGCGTCGGCAGGTCGAGCGCGACGGACAGGCCGGTCCCGCCCTGCCCGAGCAGGTACCGGTACCTGGCGTTGGACTCCTCGGGCGTCCCGAAGCCCGAATACTGGCGGAACGTCCAGAGGCGCCCCCGATACCCGGTCGGGAAGTTCCCCCGGGTGAACGGGAAGACACCGGGATCCGGCGGCTCCACCGGCCGGTCCGCCGGACCGTAGACGGGTTTCACCGGAATCCCGGACGAGGTCTGTGCCATGGGGTCGGGCATCGTCACGCTTCTCTTTCGTGGCGGGTCGCGGGGACCGGGCGGGCGGGGCGCCGCCCGGTCCGGGAGGTCAGCGCAGGAGGTCCTTCTGGACCTTGCCTGTGGCGTTGAGCGGGAGTTCGGTGCGGAATTCCACCGAGGTCGGCACCTTGTACCCGGCCATGCGCTCTCGGCTCCAGGCGATGATCTCCGCGGCC
This sequence comes from Actinocorallia herbida, assembly GCF_003751225.1. Lineage (NCBI taxonomy): Bacteria > Bacillati > Actinomycetota > Actinomycetes > Streptosporangiales > Thermomonosporaceae > Actinocorallia > Actinocorallia herbida. Next base: position 2,481,671 of record NZ_RJKE01000001.1, on the reverse strand, counting down.
GTCACCTCGCCGCGGGGCACGATGTAGGCCATGCCGACCTGGCCGAGCCGTTCGTCCGGGACGGCGACGACGGCCGCCTGGGCGATCGCGGGATGCTCCATGAGGAATCCCTCGATCTCGGCCGGGTAGGCGTTGAACCCGCCGCTGATGAACATGTCCTTCTTCCGGCCGATGATCTTCAGCCGTCCGTCGGGATCGAGCGAGCCGAGGTCGCCGGTGTGCAGCCACCCGTCGGGGTCGATCGCCTCGGCCGTCGCCGCCGGGTCGTCGAGGTACCCGGCCATGACGGTGTAGCCGCGGATCAGGACCTCGCCGTCGTCGGCGATGCGGATCTCTACGCCGTCGCAGGGGGTGCCGACGGTCGTCGCGATCTGCTCGAAGGTGTCACCGGGCCGGGACGCGGTGGCGGTGCCAGCCTCGGTGAGCCCGTAGCCGGTCATGATGTGCTCGAACGGCAGCTCCTCGCGGACCCGTCGGATGAGCTCGACGGGGATGTCCGCCGAACCCGTCACGGCGACCCGCAGTGTGGAGATGTCGCGGTCGCGCGGCGCGGCGAGCAGCGAGTGGTAGAGGGTCGGCGGGCCGGGCAGCACCGTCACCTTCTCCCGCTCGATCAGCGCGATCGCCTCGTCCACGTCGAAGACGGGGACGGGGAGCATGGTCGCGCCCCGGATCAGCGAGGCGATGCAGCCGGCCTTGTACCCGAACGTGTGGAAGTACGGGTTCACCATCAGGTAGCGGTCGCCCTCGCGGAGCTGGGCCTGATCACACCATTCCGCGTAGAGCCTGAGGTTCTGGGCGTGCCGCATCATGACGCCCTTGGGCCGTCCGGTCGTCCCGGACGTGAAGATGATGTCGGCGAGGTCGTCGCCGCTCACCTCCCGCTGGAACGGCGACCCGCTGGACAGGAAGTCGCCCTTCACGTCGATGCGCGGCACCCCCTTCGGCGCGGCGAACTCCTGGCCGAGGAAGCCGTCCTGCACGAGCAGCAGTTTCGCGCCGCTGCGCACGACGACGTCCGCGGCCTCCTCGGCCTTGAACCTCGTGTTCACCGGGACGAGCACGCCGCCGGCGGTCAGCAGCCCGAACGCCGCGATGATCCACTCGGCGGAGTTCGGCGCCCAGACCGCGACCCGGTCGCCCTTGGCCACCCCGGCGGACGCGTAGGCCCCCGCGGCGACGCGGATCCGCTCGGTCAGATCGGCGAACGAGAGCCTGAGCGGACCGTCGACGACGGCCTCGGCGTCGCCGAAGCGGTCGGCGGCGCTCAGCACCATGCGGGGGATCGTGTCCCAGGGCGGCCGGGTCATCCCGCGATCAGCCTGGCCATGTTGCCACCCATGATCTTGGCCTTGTCCTCCTCGCTGAGGCCCTTGAGCTCGTCCACGTAGGTGACGGGGTCGGCGAGGCCTTCGGGGTGGGGGTAGTCCGAACCGAAGAGCACCCGGTCGACGCCGATGAGCTCCGACAGCTCGGCCATGTCCTCCTCCCAGAACGGGCTGATGTGGACCTGGCGGCGCAGCACCTGCACCGGGTCCTCGAGGAACTGGTGCGGCATCTTCTTGTAGAGGTCGCGCAGCGTCTTGATGAGCGGGCCGACCCAGGACGCGCCGTTCTCGATGACCGCGACGTTCAGGTCGGGGAACCGGGACAGGGCGCCGTGGCAGATGAGCGCGGACACCGCGTCCTCGATGGGACGCCACTCGCCGATCATCCGGAAGACGTTCGGCTTGAAGGGCAGGTACTCGCGGTTGCCGCCCTCCCAGTCGTTGGCGTAGCGGCTGTAGCCACTGTCCGAGGAGTGCAGCGCGACCAGGACCTTGTGCTCGACGACCTTCTCCCAGAACGGGTCGAACTCCTCGAGCCCGAACGAGCGGGAGCCGCCGAGGCCGGGGACCGGCGCGGGGCGGATGAGGACGGCGCGGGCGCCGCGCTCGACGACCCACTCGAGCTCCTCGATCGCCTTGTCGACGTACGGGAGGGTGATGACGGGCGTGGTGAAGATGCGGTCCTTGTAGTTGAAGGACCAGGTCTCGTGCAGCCACTGGTTGAGCGAGTGGATGACGACGTGGATGAGCGCCGGGTCGTCGCGCATCCGCTCCTCGATGAGGCTCGCGAGCGTGGGGAACATCAGGGTGCGCTGGATGCCCAGCTCGTCCATGAGCTCCAGGCGGGGGCCGGGCTCGCGGAAGGCCGGGATGGAGTCCATGGCCTTGCCGAAGATCTCCCGGCGGTCCTTGCCCTCGGGGTTGCCGACGCGGAAGTACTCCTCCATCGCGCCGGGGCGCGCGACCTTGTCGAAGGTCGGGTTGGGGATGTACTCGCTGATGTGGCCCCGGATGGCGATCTTGGTGCGACCGCGCACGTTCACGTACTCGATGACGCCCTTGTACTCCTCGGGCAGGTACTTGGTGAGCGCCTCCTGCGTCTCGTACAGGTGGTTGTCCGCGTCGAACAGCGGATACGGCAGGTCACGCGAAGCCATAGCAGATCCTCCTTTGCGATCTGTGAGAATGCTATTCTCCTTTTGCGCGCATCGCAATATCACGGCGGAGCACGAACTTCTGGATCTTGCCGCTGGGGGTGCGCGGGAGGTCCGCGACGCCGTGGATCTCCTCGGGCCACTTCTGCCTGGCCAGGCCCTCCTTCTCCAGGTGGTGGCGCATCTCCTCCAGGCTCGGCGGCTCCGCGTCCTGCCGCATCCGCAGCACCGCCGCGGCGTGCTCGCCCAGCCGGGCGTCGGGCACGGCGACCACCGCGGCCTCGGCGACGCCGTCGAGGGTGAGCAGGAGTTCCTCCACCTCAAGCGCGCTGATGTTCTCGCCGCCTCGGATGATGAAGTCCGCGAGGCGGTCGGTGATGGTGAGGTAGCCGTCCTCGTCCAGGACGCCGATGTCGCCCGTGCGGTACCAGCCCTCGGCGTCGAACGCGGCCTCGGTGAGCGCGGGGTCGGTGTAGCCGAGGCAGAGGTCGGGGCCGCGACTGAGGATCTCGCCGGTCTCGTCGAGCCGGATCTCGACGCCGGGCAGCACGTCGCCGTCGGTGAACAGGCGCTTGTCCTCGGCCTCGGTGTACCGGGTGCCGGTGATGGACGGGTGCTCGGTGCTGCCGTACGACCGGAAGACGGTGATGCCGAGTGCGGCGAGGCGCGAGGTGATCGCGCCGGGCACCGACGAGCCGCCGAGCCCCGCGTACTTCATCGACGGGAGGTGCCCGGGGGTGAAGTCGGGGTGGTCGAGCAGGCTGGTGATGTAGTAGGTGGCGCCTCCCCCTACGCGCAGGCCGTCGGACTGCATGAGGGCGAGCGCCTTGCCGGGATCCCAGACGTCGGTGAGGTTGACGGCCGAGCCGTCGAGTACGGGGATGAGGAAGGCGTTGACCATGCCGATGAAGTGGCCGACGGGCGCCGCGGTGAGCTGGGCACCCCGGTCCGGCGGATACCAGCCGGACAGCTGGCGGGTCTCGTGGCCGAGCGTCCGGTGGCTGTGCACGACGCCCTTGGGGTCCCGGGTCGTCCCGGAGGTGAAGGCGATGAGGGCGGGGGCGTCGGGGTCGACGGGGAGAACGCCTTCGAGGCGCCCGGGGTCGAGGAGGTCGTCGAAGTCCCTGCCGACGACGCCGACGACGGGCACGCCGGCCACGAGGTCGTCCGGGAACTCGAGGCGGCCGAACCGGTCGAGCCCGATGAAGACCTTCGGCTTGACGTGGTCGAGGATGTAGCCGAGTTCCTTGCGCCCGTAGAAGTGCACGACGGGCACGACGACCGCGCCGAGGAAGGCCGAGGCCCAGAAGACGGCCGCCGCCTCCATCCAGTTCGGGAGCTGGAAGGCGACGACGTCCCCGGGGCCGACCCCTCGACGGCGCAGCCCCGATGCGAGCCGCCGCGCGACGTCCTCCACGTCGGCGAACGTCCCGGTGTAGGACCTGGCGTCAGAATGGACCCGGAACTCGGTTTCGGGAGCCGCCGCGAGCCCGCGCGCCAGGAGGTCGCCGATCGTCTCCCGGGTCCACCACCCTTCGGCCTCGTATCTCCGCACCAGCTCCGCCGGAATCGTCCTCATCGCAGTCTCCTCTCAGGGGTGAGAATAAAACTCTCTCATTCCGAGATTGGGAATACCACAGGTGATCGCGCCCGGACGCGCACCCTCGCGCTAGATCGCGAGAGCCGGACCGGATACGATGTTCACGTTTCATGAGAACGGCACTACCGCGTCTGGAGAAGCACATGGTCGAGCTGGAACTGGACCGCGGGCTCGCGGTCATCACCATCAACCGGCCCGAGGCGCGCAATGCCATCGCCCCGGCCACCATGGACGAGCTCGACAAGGCCATCGACGCGGCCGAGGGGGCCCGCGCGCTCGTCATCACCGGGGCCGGGGACCGCGCCTTCGTCTCCGGCGGCGACCTCAAGGAGCTCGCGCTCGTCCGGACCGACGAGCAGGCCCGCGCGATGGCGCTGCGCATGCGCGGCGTCTGCGACCGGCTCGCCGCCTTCCCCGCGCCCGTCATCGCCGCGCTGAACGGGCACGCGATCGGCGGCGGCGCCGAGGTGGCGGTCGCCGCCGACCTCAGGATCGCCGCCGCCGACGTCAAGATCGGCTTCACCCAGGCGACACTGGCGATCATGCCGGCCTGGGGCGGCGCGGAACGCCTCGCCGCCCTCCTCGGCCGCGGCAGGGCGATCCTGCTCGCCGGCACCGGCAGGCTCCTGGACGCCCCCGAGGCCGAATCCCTCGGCCTCATCGACCAGGTCGTCCCGCGCGCCGACTTCGCCGACGCCTGGCGCGCCCTCGCCCGCAGCCTCACCGACGGCCCCGGCCTCGAACTCAAGCGCGTCACGGCCCCCGGCGTCACCGCCGAGGAATCAGCCGCCGAGTTCGCCAGGCTGTGGGTCGCCGACGCCCACTGGGCGGCCGTCGAAAAGGCAACGAACCGCCGCAAGTGACCCGCGGCCGACCGGTCAGGCCGACTCGACCACCTCCTTCAGCCTGGCCAGGTCGGCGGCGACCATGGCGGTGTCGCGCTCGAACTCGGCGTCGCTCATCCCCTCCTGACGGCGAAGGGTGAACACCACCTCGCTCCGCGGCCCGTCGGCGATCACCCGCACCGGGTTGTACACGGTGACACCGGAGGGCAGCGTCACATCGTGGTCGAGCACACCGAACGGGTTCGCGGGCGCGAACTCCACCACCACCCGGCCCATCGGCGCGGACGCCGCGACCCACCGGCCGTCGACCCGCTCGATGGACCCGCCCAGTCCGTGCGCCCACGCGGGCAGGTTGCCCGGATCCGACGCGTAGCCGTAGACGTCGGCGGCGGACCGCTCGATGAAGATGCTGAGGTGCCGTGATTCCCTGCCGGTGATCGTCATGCCCCCGACGCTAGCGGCCCGCCCCCGCCGCCCTCTTGAAGGAATCGGACATGCCCGAAGGCGGGGGGAGCGGCCTCCGGCGGTTCAGGCGCGGGGGCTGTCCATCTGGGCGAGGGCCTCGTCCGCGGCGGTCAGGGCGATGTTCGGGGGGACGCCCGCGGCGGCGAGCAGGTCGGCGAGGAGGGCCACGTCCTTGAGGAGGAGGGGGCCCGCTTTGGCGGACATGGGGGTGAGGGTGCCGCCCGCGGCGGCGACGCGGGTGAGGGCGAAGCTGGTGCCGCTGCCGTGTCCGGCGACCTCGGCGAGTTTGACCGGGTCCACACCGAGCGAGGCGGCCAGGGCCAGGGTGCCCGCGGCGGCGGCCAGGTTGGCGGTGAAGAGGGTGTTGTTGAGGAGTTTCGTCAGCTGGCCGGAACCCAGGGGGCCCAGGTGGATCACCGGGTCGGCGTAGGCGGCGAAGACGGGACGGCAGCGCTCCACCACGGCGGGGTCGCCGCCGACCATGACCAGGAGGCGGCCCGCTTCGGCGGCCGCGGGGCCGCCGCTGACGGGGGCGTCCACGAGAGTGACGTCCTGCTTCGCCGCCAGGGCGGCGAGGCGGGCGCAGGTGTCGGGGTGGACGGTGCTGTGCACGACGATGACGCCGCCGGGGGCCAGGCCGGCCAGAACGCCGTTCTCGCCCGCGATGACCTGCTCGACGTCGGCGTCCGTCACCACGCAGACGCAGACGACGTCACTGGCCGCCGCGAGGGCCGCCGGCGACGCCGCGGTCGCGGCCGGGGTGCCGGCGAAGGGTTCGAGCGACTCCGGGCGGCGCGCCCAGAGCGTCGTGGGGTGGCCCGCCTCGGCGATGCGGCGCGCCATCGGGGCGCCCTGGGAGCCGAGTCCGATGAATCCGACGCGCATCCTCTGTCTCCTCTCGGTTCGGCCGCGCCGCCCAACGCGGCACGGCCGGTGCTTCAGTGGGCCGCGGCGCGCGCCGCGGCCTCGCCCGCGACGACGCACTCCTCGGCGAACGCCAGGACGTGCAGGTGATAGGCGCGGGCCGCGAGGCCGAGGCCGATGTTGTGCGCCGCGCCGGGCAGCCCGACCGCGACGACGCGGGGCGCCGCCTTGAACAGGCCGCCCATCTCCGCGACGGCCGCGGGACCGCTCTCCCAGAACAGCTCGGCGTCGCCGAGCGCGTAGTGCACGGGCACCGGCACCCGTTCCGCCCAAGACGGGAACGCGTCCTTCCATCCCTCGGCCTCGGTGCCCGAGTCGTAGCCGGGTATCGACGCGGCGATGGCCGCGCCGCCGTCCTGCCCGAGCGGGTGCAGATGGGCGGGCCCCCACAGCAGCTCGCGCAGCGCGCCGGGCCCGCCGAGGCCGGTCCGCGCGCCGCTCTCCCGTGCCGTGTAGATCTCCTGGGCGCGCGGGTGGTAGACCCGGCCGACGGCCGAGAGCGCGATCCCGAGCAGGTCGCGGCCCCGCTCGTCGATGGTCAGCCGGACGCCGAGGTCGCAGCCGCGCGAGTGGGCGGCGACGAACAGGCCGGCCCCGCGCGGCAGCCCGGTGAGGATCCGGTCGATCGCGGCGAAGGCGAGGTCCACCCTTCCGGCGGCGGTCGCTGCGTCGGCGGCGGGCGACGCGGACGCGCCGTAGCCGGGCCGGTCGAGGGCGAGCACGGTGAAGCCGAGCGCCGGCCCGAGCCGCAGCAGGGACGCGTGCGGCAGGCCGGGCGGGTCGAAGTAGGCGCTGGTCGTCCCCGCACCGTGCAGGGCGACGACGACCGCGCGGGGGTCGGGCGCGGTCGCCAGCAGCCCGCCCATGGGGGTGCCCCCGACGTCGGCCCGCACCGGGACCGGCGCGGCCCCGACCGTCATCCGGCGCTCCGCAGGAGCAGGACGCCGCTCGGGGTGAGGCCGCCGCTGCTCACGACGGCGACGCGGGCGCCGGTGACCTGGCGCTCGCCCGCCTCGCCGCGGAGCTGGCTGACCGCCTCGTGGACGAGGCCCATCCCGTGGGTGCGGCCGTGCGAGAGCTGGCCGCCGTGGGTGTTGAGGGGGATGACGCCGTCGCGGGCGATGTTCTTGCCGCCGTCGAGGAAGTCCTTGGCCTCGCCGATCCCGCAGAACCCGAGCCCTTCGAGCCACGACAGGCAGTTGAAGGTGAACCCGTCGTAGAGTTCGGCGACGTCCACGTCGGAGGGCCGCAGGTCGGTGCGGGTCCACAGATGGGCGGACTGGCCGAGGACCTGGGGCTCGTGGGTGAGGGTGCTCTGGTCCCATTCGGGGCGTTCCAGGATCTGGGTGCCGACCGCCTCGACCAGGACGGGCGGCTTGGCGAGGTCACCGGCGGCGTCGGCGGCCGAGACGATGACGGCGATGGCCCCGTCGCACGGGACGTCGCAGTCGAACAGCCCGAACGGGGTGGTGATGGGCCTGGCGTTCAGGTAGTCGTCCATCGTCATCGGGTCGCGGTAGACGGCGGTGGGGTTCAGCGCCGCGTTGGCGCGCTGGTTGAGGGCGATCCACCCGAGCGTCTCCCGGGTCGTGCCGTACCTGCGGAAGTGCCGCTGGGCGTTCATCGCGAGCGTGTGCGCGGCGGACATCGCGCCGAACGGCTTCAGCCACCCGTCGACGCGGCCCGACTGGGGCGCGGGCGGGTTCCGCCGCATCAGCTCCATCGAGGTGGCCTCCCACAGCGTCCGGAAGCACAGGACGTGCCGGGCGAGCCCGCCCGCGACGGCGAGCATCGCGGCGATGAGGGAGCCGCCGGGCCCGAACGTCTCGGCGCCGCCCTGGTGCCAGACCGGACGGATCCCGAGCGCCGCCTCCAGCGCCGTGACGCCGCCCTCGGAGAAGCCGCCGAAGGAGCCGCCGCCCGGGTAGGTCGCGAGGCCGTCGATGTCGTCGAGGGTGAGCCCGGCGTCCTCCACCGCGCGCTTGCACGCCTCGACGGTGAGGGACAGCGGATCGACCATGAGCCGCCGGCCTATCTGCGACATGCCTATGCCGGTGAGCGCGGCCTTGTCCTCGAACTTCTCGGTGCGGACCATCGGCCTGACGTGCCGCCACATCTGGTCCGGCTCGATCGCGTCGTGCACCACCGGGGCGGGGCCGGACCGGTCGGCGGCCGGACGGAACAGCGGCACCCACACGTCGCCGTGCTCCTCGAAGGCCACCTCCATCCGCATCCCGAGTTCCAGCTCCGCGGGGTCCGCGCCGACGATGTTGGTGGTCAGCCTGACCCGCGGGTCCTCCTCGATCGCCACCTGCGCGATGGTGAACGGGGTCGGCAGGCCCGGCGCGGGGAAGCGGTGGTTCACGGTGAACCCGATGAGGGTCGCCCGGCCGGAGACCTCGGTGACGCCGATCTCGTCGCTCCGGCAGTACCGGCAGACGGGCTGCGGCGGGTGGATGAGCGCCGCGCACGACGCGCACGAGGCGAAGCGGAGCCTTCCGTCGGCCCCGGACGTCCAGAAGGCCGTGTTCTGAAGGGTGAGTTCCGGCAGGGGCCGCTCGGGGGACGGGGTCACGCTGTTCTCCTCGGTTCGCCGCGGGCCGGGGCGTGCTCACCCGGCCGTTGTCCTTGGCACCGTCCGGAGCGGGCATGGCTCCCGCTCCGGACAGTGGTGTCGCCGGACCCGGACGCGGTCTTCGCCCGCGATTAGCGCACCGCGTCCGGTCCGGCGGGCCCGTGCCCCGGGGGCAGGGCCGCTCTCGGGGTCCCGCCTCAGGTGTTGCGTCCGCCGTTGACGCCGATGATCTGGCCGGTGATGTACCCGGCCTCCTCGGAGACGAGGAACGCGCAGGTCGCGGCGATGTCCTCGGGCCTGCCGACGCGGCGGACCGGCGTGCGCTGGATGTGGTCCTCGATGGTGCCGCCGAGCAGTTCCCGCGATTCGGCCTTGCGCAGCATCGGGGTGTCGATGAAGCCGGGCGGGACCGCGTTCACGGTGACGCCGGCCGGGCCGAGTTCCAGCGCGAGGGCCTTGGTGAGGCCGTTCACCGCGGACTTGGCGGCGACGTAGTGCGTCATGAACGGCTGGCCGGAGTGCGCGCTGGAGGAGGAGATGTTGACGATCCGGCCCCAGCCCGCGGCCTCCATGTCGGGCAGCGCGGTCTGCACGCAGTGGAAGACGCCGTTCAGGTTGACGTCGATGATCCGCTGCCACTTCTCGAAGGAGATCCGGGAGAAGCGCTGGAACCCGTCGACGCCCGCGGCGTTCACCAGCACGGTGATCGGTCCGAGGTCGGCGCGGGCCGCGGCGAACGCGGCCTCGACCTGCTCGCGGTCGGACACGTCCGCCTTGTAGGAGTGCTCGGCGTCCGGCGGATTCAGGTCGAGCACCGCGACGTTCAGGCCGTCGGCCTTGAGGCGGTCCACGATGGCGCTGCCGATGCCGGAGCCGCCTCCGGTGACGATCGCGTTGGTCACTGGCGCACCCCGCCCAGCCGGGTCGTCCACATCACAAGAATCTCCCTTCCGAATACGAGAACTCTACTCTCGCGATCTCCACCTCCGGAAGCCCCCTGCCAACACTCGTTCTCTCCTAGCGGAGTCTTGATTTGCATTTCATGAGAATGTAGTTTCCAGCGCAGTCGACGAGGAGAGACAGCATGGGATCTGAGGACGCGGCAGCCGCACGGCGGCTGCTCATCGACGGCGAGCTCGTCGCGGCGGCGGGCACCTTCCCGACGCTCAACCCGGCGACCGGCGCGGTGCTGGGCCACGCGCCCGACGCCACCCCCGAGCACGCCGCGGCGGCGGTCGCCGCGGCCCGCCGCGCGTTCGACGAGACCGACTGGTCCACGAACGTCGAGCTGCGGGTGCGCTGCCTCGACCAGCTGCACCGCGCGCTGGTGGAGCACGCCGACGAGCTGCGCGCCATCACCATCGCCGAGGTCGGCGCGACCCGGGCGCTCACCCACGGCGCCCAGCTCGACGAGCCGATCGGCATCGTGCGGTACTACGCCGACCTGCTGGCGGGCTACCCGCTGAGCGAGGACCTGGGCGAGCTGGAGATCCGCGGGCAGCGGCACCGTCGCTGGGTGGAGCGGGAGGCCGCGGGAGTCGTCGCGGCGATCATCGCCTACAACTACCCCAACCAGCTCGCGCTGGCCAAGCTCGCGCCCGCGCTCGCCGCGGGCTGCACGGTCGTGCTCAAGGGCGCGCCGGACACCCCGCTCACCACGCTGACCCTGGGCGAGATCATCGCCGAGCACACCGACCTCCCCCCGGGCGTCGTCAACGTGCTCACGTCCGCCACCGCCGAGGTCGGCGAGGCGCTCACCACCCACCCCGACGTGGACGTCATCACCTTCACCGGCTCCACCGCCGTCGGTAAGCAGATCATGAAGGCCGCGAGCGACGGCCTCAAGCGGACGTTCCTCGAGCTCGGCGGCAAGTCCGCGATGATCGTGCTGGACGACGCCGACCTCATGACCACCGCGATGTTCGCCGCGTTCATGGTCTGCGCCCACTCCGGCCAGGGCTGCGCGCTCACCACCCGGCTCCTGGTCCCGCGCGACCGGCACGACGAGATCGTCAAGCTCGTCGCCGGGGGCATGGGCCGGGTCAAGGTCGGCGACCCGAGCGACCCGGCCACCTACATGGGCCCGCTCATCAGCGCGAAGCAGCGCGCGAAGGTGGACGGAATGGTCAAGCGCGCGGTCGCCGACGGGGCCACGCTGGTGTGCGGCGGGAACCCCATCGAACCCGGCTTCTTCTACGAGCCGACGCTCCTCGCGAACGTCGATCCCGACAGCGAGATCGCCCAGCACGAGGTGTTCGGTCCGGTCCTCGCCGTCATCGCCTACGACGGCGACGACGACGCGGTCCGCATCGCCAACAACTCGGCGTTCGGGCTCTCCGGGGCCGTGCACGGCGCCGACGAGGAACGCGCGATCGCCGTCGCCCGGCGCATCCGTACGGGAACGTTCTCCATCAACGGAGGCAACTACTTCGCTGCGGACGCGCCCTTCGGCGGCTTCAAGCAGTCGGGCATCGGCCGCGAGATGGGCCGCGAGGGCCTCGAGGAGTTCCTGGAGACCAAGACCTTCGCGGCGGTGGCGAAATGAAGCCGCTCCAGGGCGTCCGTGTCCTCGAGGTGGCGATGTACGGGTTCGTCCCGTCGGCGGGCGCGGTGCTCGCCGAGTGGGGCGCCGAGGTCATCAAGGTCGAGCACGCGGTCAACGGAGACCCCCAGCGAGGACTCCGGCAGACCGGGTCGTTCCGGGTCGAAGGCGACGAGAACCCGAACGTCGCGCACGCCAACCGCGGCAAGCGCAGCATAGGACTCGACATGTCGGTGCCGGAGGGCCGGGAGGTGCTGCGGGAGCTGATCGCCCGCGCCGACGTGTTCCTCACCAGCTTCCTGCCGTCGGCCAGGGACAGGTTCGAGATCGACGTCGAGCATGTCCGGACCGTCAACCCGAAGGCGATCTACGCGCGGGGCAGCGCGTTGGGGCCGCGCGGGAAGGAGAGCACCAAGGGCGGGTACGACATGACCGCCTTCTGGTCGCGCGGCGCGACGGCGGCGAGCATCACCCCGCCGAACGTGGACGGACTGGTCAGCCCGACGCCCGCGTACGGCGACACGATCTCCGGGACCAACCTCGCGGGCGGAATCGCCGCCGCGCTGTTCCGGCGCGAGCGCACCGGGGAGCCCTCGGTCGTCGACGTGTCTCTGCTCGGCAGCGGCCTGTGGGCGATGGGGCACGCGATAGCGCTGTCCCAGCTGCTCGACCGGCCCTGGGAGGCCCCCGTGACGGGCGGGCACGCCTCCCGGACCAACCCCCTGTCCGGCCTCTACCGCACGTCCGACGGACGGCACCTGTCGTTCGTCATGCTCCAGCCCGGCAAGTTCTGGGCCGACGTGTGCCGCCACATCGACCGGCCCGACCTCATCGACGATCCCCGGTTCGCCACGGCCGAACTGATCGGGAAGAACTGCGCGGAGGCCGTCGCGATCCTGCGGGAGGCGATCGGCGCCCGGACGCTCGCGACGTGGACCGAGACGTTCGCGACCCTCGCCGGGCCGTGGGCGCCCGTCCAGGACACCCTCCAGGTCGCGGGCGACCCCCAGGTCCGCGCGAACGAGTACCTGATCCGGGCCGGTGGACTCGACCTGGTCGCCAACCCCGTCCAGTTCGACGTGACCGCGCCGGACGCCGGGGCCGCGCCGGAGTTCGCGGCGCAGACCGAGGAGATCCTCCAGGAACTCGGCATGGGCTGGGACCGGATCATCGCGTTGAAGGCGGCGGGCGCCGTCACCTGACGGCGGTCGCCCGTCCGGTGGGCCACCGGACCATTGGGCACTGCCCACCGGACCATAGAGAGCAGGAGGTGGCGCGATGCGCGTCGGATTCGTCGGGGCGGGCCGGATGGGCCGTCCCATGGTCGCGCGGCTCGTCGCGGCGGGGCACGAGGTGCGGGCGCTGGGCAGGTCCGCCGCAGCCAGGGACGCGCTCGCGGGCGACGGGGCGGTGCCCGTCGCGTCCCTCGCGGAGGCCGCGGAGGGCGCGGAGGCGGTCGTGGTGTGCCTGTTCTCCGACGAGCAGGTCCGCGAGGTCGGGCCCGGGCTCGTCGCGGCGCTGCCGGAGGGCGCGATCCTCGTGCTGCACACCACCGGCAGCCCCCGCACGGCCGAGGACCTCGCCGCCCTGGCCGCCGGGCGGGGCGTCGAGGTGCTCGACGTCCCGGTGAGCGGCGGCCCGCACGACATCGCGGCGGGCCGGCTGACGCTCTTCGCGGGCGGCTCGAAAGCGGCTCTGGACCAGGTCCGCCCCGCGCTCGCGGCCTACGGCGACCCGATCCTGCACGTGGGCCCGCTCGGCGCGGGCCAGCGCGTCAAGCTGGTCAACAACGCGCTGTTCGCCGCCCACATCGGCCTCCTGGCCGACGCCGTCCGCCTCGCCTCGGCCCTCGGCGTCCCCGAGGAGACCTTGCTGGACGCGCTCCCCCACGCCAGCTCGGCCAGCCGTGCCCTCGCCGGCGTCGCCTCCCGCCGCTCGGTCGCCGAGTTCGCCCGCAGCACCGGCCCCTTCCTGGGCAAGGACCTGGCGGTCGCCCGCGCCCTGGCCGGCGACCTGGGCGCGGATCTCGGCGCGCTCTCCCCCGCCCACGACGTCCTCGCCGCCCTGGACGGCGTCGACACCTGACGCGGCCGCGGCGGCCCCCGCCATCGCCGCGGCCGCGTCCGGCGCGGGTCAGGCGGAGTTCAGCTCGCCGAGCAGGCGCCAGGTGCGGGCGGTGGCCTCGGGGCCCGCGAGGTCGGTCTGGGTGAGCACCACCTCGGTGGCGCCCGCGTCGCGGTAGCGCCGGATCGCCGCGGCGATGGCCTCCTCGTCGCCGATCTCCACGAGGTCGGCCGCGCGGGACGCCCCGGACCAGCCGATGACGCGCTGGTAGGACGGGATCTGGTCGTAGAAGGCGGTCTGCTCGGCGGCCGCCTCCCGGGCCTCGTCGACCTTCTCGGTGACGACGGCCGGGACGAAGGCCACGACGCGCGGCGCGGGGCGTCCCGCGGCCTCGGCGGCCGCGGTGAGGCCCGGCACGATGTGCTCGGACAGCGCCTTCGGACCGGCGAGGAAGGGCAGCGTGCCGTCGGCGAGCTCACCGGTCGCGCGGAGCGCCTGCGGGCCCATCGCCGCGACGAGCACCGGCACGGCGGGCGCGGCGCCCGGCAGCCCGGACGGCAGCGGGGTGCGCGCGGTCAGCAGTTCGCCCTCGAAGTCGACCGCGCCTTCGGTGAGATGGGCGGTCAGGGCCGTCAGGAACTCGCGGAGCCGGGCGATCGGGCGCTCGTAGGGCAGCCCGAACACCTGCTCCACGAACACCGACGCGCCCAGGCCGAGGCCGAGCACGAAACGGCCGCCCGTGGCGGCCTGGCTCGTCTGCGCCTGCGCGCCGACGAGGATCGGATGCCTGCCGAACACGGGCACCGCCGACGTCCCGACCGTCAGGCCGGGCACCTCGCGGCCCACGATGCCCGCGAGCGCGATCGCGTCGTAGGCGAACTGCTGCGACAGCCAGACCGAGGACACGCCCGCGGCGGCCGCCTCCCGCGCCCGCGCCACCGTCGTGTCGACGGCGTTCGCCGTCCCGGTCACCGGGATCACCACACCAAGAGTCATAATCCGACAAACCCGATGGGTTAACTCTACATTCCCGGATCGCGGCGAGATTTCCGGCGGATCACGGGCCGCCGACGGCCGGGGCCGACGTCAGCTGGAGCGGAGCATTCCGGTGCCGCAGAACTGCCCGGATTCGGCCTTCTCGTAGGCGGGCTCGCCTTCGGTGGGGTAGCTGCTCGCAGGGAAGGAGTAGGACTCGCCGCCGTCGCGGTCGGAACCCTCGCCCTGCGCCCGGTAGCCGATGAAGCCGAGTTCCAGCTCGCGCTTCGGGTCCCCGTAGCCGAGGCACGCGAACCAGGCGAGGTCGCCCGCGAGCGGCTCCTCCTGGAAGGTGACGGTGACGTCGCCGGACAGCGGATCCGCGAAGTACCGGACGAGCCAGGCCGCCCCGGCCTGCGCCTGCGCACCGCCGCCTTCGCTCTGCTCCGGGCCGAGATCGAGCGCGGCCAGCCCCGCGGCGTCCTTCTCCCGCAGCTTCGTGATGGCCTGCGCCGCGATCGCCCGCATCTCCGCGGGCCCGCCCTCCTCGAACGTCACCCCCGGCGGCGGCGTCGCGGCGGCCGGGGACTTCGCCGGCTCCTCCGCCGAGCACCCCGCGACGGCGGCCGCCACGACGAGAGCGCAGAGCACCGCCTTCCCCGCCGAACCGCCGCGCACATCCCCGAGCATCCGAACCCCTCTCCTGGACCACCCCGAAAAGGGTCAGATCCTGGCAGAGGCCGGACACCCCGTCAAACGCCGGGACGCACCGGAGCCGGTCCCGTCAGTACCTGCTGCTGACGGCCCGGATCAGCCGCTCGACCACCGCGGTCGCGAGCCGCCCGGGCACGGTGGCCGCGCCGATGAGGCGTTCGGTCTGGAGGAGGGTCCTCGGGCCGGAGACCGCCAGTGCGCCGGACGCCACCGCGGAGGCGCGCGCCGCCTTCGCCCGGCGACGGGCCGAGTAGGCCTCCGCGACGCCCCGGGGAGCATCCGCCGCGGCGAGACACCCGAGCAGCGCCGCGACGTCCTCCAGCGCCTGGTTGGCGCCCAGCGCGACCGCGGGCGGCATCACGTGGGCGGCGTCGCCGAGCAGCACACAGCGGCCCGTCCCCCAGCGGCGCGGCACCGTGTGCCTGAACTGCGGGTGCACCTCGACGTCCGCTTCGGCCAGCGACGCGAGGATGGTCGGGATCGGCTCCGCCCATCCGGCGTACCTGGCGCGCAGGACGTCCAGGGCCGACCGGTCCGCGGGCGCCGGGGGACCGTCGAAGAACCACTGCATGAGCCCGCCGCCCGCGCTCATGAACCCGCAGTCCCCGTGCCTGCCGATGACCATGGTCGAGGTGCCGCCGAAGTCGAGCGGCGCGGGCGTCAGGCCCTGCCAGCCCACCACGCCGGTGGCGGCGGCCGGGCCACCGCCCAGGACCTCGGCCCGGACACGCGAGCGCAGGCCGTCCGCGCCGACGAGGAAGTCGGCCTCGTGGACGCCGCCGTCGTCCGTCCGCACCCGGACCGCGTCGCGGTCGAGGTGGACGTCGGCGACCCGTGCGCCGAAGCGCACGGTCCCGTCGGGGAGCCCGTCGGCCAGAAGGGTGAGCAGCGCGCCGCGCGGCACCACGCGCGCGGCCGACCCGAGCCGCGCCCCGACGGCGGCCATGTCGACGTCTGCGACCTGCCTGCCGCGGGGCGTGCGGAGGGCGAGCGCCTCGAGCCGCCGCCCCGTCCCCGAAAGATCCACCCCGAGGTCCCCGAGGATCCCCGTCCCGTTGCACCACAGCGTGATCGCGCCGCCCCCGAGCCGCAGCCCCCCGGCCCGTTCCAGCACCGTCACGTCGTGCCCGGCCGCGGCCAGCCCCCGCGCGGCCGCCATCCCCCCGATCCCCGCCCCGACGACCAGCACCCGCATCGACGGCCTCCTCGAAGCGCTACTTAAGGTAGTACTACAAGACGTAGTACTACTCTTTATAGAGGAATACGGCGCCCACCCGCCGCCGCCGGCCGGAGACGGTCATCACAGACCTGCGGACGTGCGGGGAGGCCGGCCCCGCCCATGCCGACGGGGAGGAGCGGGTACTTGCGGGGAGCCGCTAGGATCGGTGCGGATCGAGCACCGGCGGCCGCGCGCGAGCGATGGCCCGAGCCCGGTCCCCCGGACGCCTCCGGGCCCGACGTGCAACGGGCCCGGGGGCTTTTTCCGTCTCGCCGCCGGGGTCACCCGGTTTCGAAGGAGTGGCGGGCGAAGCCCATCATGTAGCCGTCGATGGCGGTGCGAATGCCCGCTCCGGGATCGCCGCCGGCGCCCAGGGTCAGGAAGAGCGGGATGAAGTGGTCGGCGGTGGGGTGGGCGTACGGCATGCCGGGGGCGCGGTCGCGGTAGGCGGCCAGCTCGTCGACGTCGCCCCGGGCGAGGGCCTCGGCGGCCCAGGTCGCGAAGTCGGAGGACCAGCCGGGGACCTTGCCTTCGAACATCTCGCGGGTGAGGAAGGGAAGGCCGTGCGTCATGAAGCCGGAACCGATGACCAGGACCCCCTCCTCGCGCAGCGGGGCCAGCCGGGCGCCCAGGGCGAGGAGGCGGTACGGGTCCTGGGTGGGCATGCTGAGCTGGAGGACGGGCACGTCGCCGAGCGGGTACATGGCCATGAGCGGGACCCAGGCGCCGTGGTCGAGGCCGCGGGAGCGGTGCCGGTGGACGGGGTCGGCGTCCGGCATCATCGCGGCGACCCGGCCGGCGAGGCCCGTCGCGTCGGGCGTCGCGTACCGCATCTCGTAGTAGCGCCGGTCGAAGCCGCCGAAGTCGTAGACGAGCGGGGTGCCCGCCTCGGGGGCCGACAGGCAGAGGCGGGGCGCCTCCCAATGGGCGGAGACGACCAGGATGCTCTTCGGCTTCGGCAGGGCGAGGGCCCAGTCCTGGAGCTCGCGCAGCCACGGGCCGTCGTCGAACAGCGGGGGCGCGCCGTGGCTGACGTACAGGGCGGGCAGCGGCCCGTCGGCGGGCGTCCACGGGCGCTGCGCACGGGCCCGGACGAGGGCGTCGGGCAGGAAGGCGTCGTAGGCCCCGGCGGGGACCTCGGGATTGAAGATCATGCGGGGTCTTTCCCTGGATGAGTGGGGCCGGGCTTACTCATGGGCCCGGTGGCAGGCGCTTAGGGAGCCCGCCTGGCTCAGAACGCGTACGGGCCGAACCGTCCCCAGGCGACGAACACCGAGAGGAGCAACAGCACCGCGTTGACGGGGAGCGCCTGGTTCTCCTTGCGCCGGACGTGCACGACGATCGCGCCGACCATGGTGACGGCGAGGCCGGCCGCGGCGAGCGGGACGAGGATCGGCGCGACGTCGACCAGGGCGGGCAGGATGAGGCCGATGGCGGCGAGGACCTCGATGACGCCGATGGCCTTGACCGCGACCGCCGAGTAGTCCTCGACCCAGCCGAGACCGGAGGCGGCGAGCTTCTCCTTGGGCTGGAGCGACTTCATCGCTCCGGCGCCGAGGAAGGCCGCGGCGAGGAGCCCGGCGACGATCCACAGTGCGATGTTCATGAGGGTCCGATCTGGCGGGGAGACTTGAACTTTCAAGTATCAACCTAGGTGCGGGTCACTTGAAGCGTCAAGTCGATCGGGGGCCGGAAGCACGAACGCCCCCTGCCCGTCACGGGCAGGGGGCGGCTGTGCGCGGACGTGTCAGCGGTTGAGCGCGCCGAGGTCCACCGGCAACTGGGCGCCGGTGATGAACTTGCCCTCGTCGGAGGCCAGGAACGCGACGATGTTCGCGATGTCCTCGGCCTCGACCATCTGGTAGGGCAGGGTCGGCATGAAGATCGGGCCGAGCATCGGCGACGCCGCGATGAAGTCGCTCATCGAGGTGTCGTTCATGCCGGTCGCGACGCCGTGCGGGTGCACGGTGTTGACCCGGATGTCGTGCTCGCCCAGCTCGTTCGCCAGGACCTTGGCCAGGCCGACGACACCGTGCTTGGAGCTGGCGTAGTGCGCGAGGAACGGCAGGCCCTTCAGACCCGCGACGGAACTGGTGATGATGATCGAACCGCCACGGCCCTGGGCGATCAGGGTCGGCACGGTGGCCTTGATCGTCTTCCAGGCACCGGTGAGGTTGGTGTCCAGGACGTCCTGCCACTGCTCCTCGGTGATCTCCCAGGTGCGGCCGTAGTTGACGATGCCCGCGTTGGCGACCACGATGTCGAGCCCGCCGAACAGGGCGACGCCCTCGTCCACCACGGCCTGGATCGCGGCGAGATCCCGCACGTCGGCCTGCCTGGCGAGGATCTTGCCGCCGGCCTCCTCGACGAGCCGGACCGTCTCGTCCAGGTCGCTCTGGGTCGCCGGGGCGTACTTCACGTACTCGCTGGCCGACGCGTTGATGTCGATCGCGATGATCGCCGCGCCCTCGGACGCCAGCCTCACGGCCTCCGCCCGGCCCTGCCCGCGCGCCGCACCGGTGATGAACGCGACCTTGTTGTCCAGACGCCCCACGACTGCCTCCTCATCGAGATGGCCCGGCGCGCGTCCCGGACCACTCGTGCCGCGACCCCCACGGCCGAGCCGTTGAAACGTGTCACCTACCTTTCCAGCACCAACCCACCCCCGACAAGCCCTTACTGCCATAAAAAGTGCATAATGCACACTTCCCGCATCTGAGCGGCCACCCCTAGTGCCCGCTGAGGGGTGCCGGACCCGGAATCAGGGGTTCTCCCGCCCAGGTCACGCCGCCTACCGTCCTGCCGACGACGAAGCAGCCGACGGACGGGAGGACGGGTGCCCGGAATCGCCGCAGAGCCCGTCCTCCGGAATCTCGGGAAGCCCCGCACGGCCCCGGACCCCGAGCTTCCGGTACACGCGCGTCAGATGCTGCTCCACGGTGCTCACCGTGAGGAACAGGCGCTCGGCGATCTCCCGGTTGCCGTGCCCCGCGCGGGCGAGGCGGACCACCCGCCGCTCGGCCGCGCTCAGCAGATCCGGGTCGGCGGACCCGCGCAGGAGCGCCGCGGCCTCGTCCACCCGGCCGAGCCCCGTCAGCGCCTCGGCGGCGCCCTCCCGCCAGCCGAGGGACGCCGAGACGTCCAGCCGCCAGGAGGCCATGAGGTCGCCGCAGGCGGCGAAGTCCGCGAGCGCCGCGTGCCGGCGGCCGGTCGCGAGGTGGTGGCGGCCCCGCGCGTGCAGGTAGTGCAGGCCGGGCAGCGCCTCGAACATCGCCGGGGGGGGACCGGCACGTCGAAGCACTCCGCGGCCGCGGAGTGGTCGCCGTGCGCGGTGCAGGCCCAGGCCCTGGCGGCGAGCGGAATGCCCGCGACGACACCCCAGGCGGCCGCGTCCACCAGGCCCAACGCCTCGTCGGCGCGGCGCCGCGCGAGGTCCCAGGAGCCGGACCTGCCCGCGACCGTCGCGCTCGCCGCCGCGAGGACCGCCCGCGCCACGGGGCTCTCCGCCCGCGCCCCGGCGCGGAGCCGTTCGCACCACACCTCGGCGAGGTCGAGCCGTGCGGATCTGCCGAACGAGGCGAGCGCCGCGATCGCGGGCGCGAGCGGAAAAGCCCGTGGCGTCAGGCTTTGCAACAGGCCCTCCGCGGCCTCCCCGGCCCGCTCGGTGGGACCTTCGGCGAGCAGCGCGTCACAGGTGCCGCGCACCGCCGCCGGATCGAGCTCCCAGGCCGCCCTGGCGAGGTCGGCGCGGAGCGCGGGCCGCGGCTCCCCGTCCCCGGCGCAGGCCGCCCTCTCCCGGGGCGCCCGGATCCTCGCGGTCGCGGCGGGCGCGGGCCGTTCCGCCGACGGACACGACATCGTCCAGCCCTCGGCGCAGGGCACGGGCCTGGCCAAGGCGGTCACCCGCTGCCTCGCCGACGCGGGGCTGCGGCCGGACCGGATCGTCGCCGTGAACGCGCACGCCACCGGCACCCCGCTGGGCGACGTCGCCGAAGCGCGCGGCCTCGAGACGGCGCTCGGCCCCGCCGCGCGGGCCCTGGCCGTCACCGCGACGAAGTCGATGACGGGCCATCTGCTGGGCGGTGCGGGCGCGCTCGGCGCGCTCGTCTGCGTGCTCGCGCTGCGCGACGGGCTGCTCCCCCCGGTCGCCAATCTCGCGCGGCAGGACCGGGAGGTGGCCTTGGACCTGGTGTCCGGGGAGCCGCGCGCCCTTCCGGACGGCCCGGCGGCGGTGCTCGCCGACGCCGTCGGGTTCGGCGGGCACAACGTGGTGCTGGCGTTCGCGCGGCCGGACTGAGGCGGTCATCGACTACCCGCAGGACAAGACCGAGTCCAACGGCGTTCCTGCGCCTCAGCCGCGTCCTGTGGGCCCGCCCCCGCGCCGGCGTCGCGCCCGAAGACCTCTCCGGGGCCTACTTCACCTCAGGCCCGCACGACCCTTCGTCCCGCCCGGCCTGAGCCGGGGCGCGGGTCAGGGGCGGAGGCGGTCGAGGACCACGGACAGGGCCAGGCGGAGGTGGACGGAGTCGCCGGTGGCCAGGAGGATGACCACGCCGCCCTGGACGGCGGCCAGGAGTGCGGCGGCGGCCTCCGCCGGGGTGAGGCCGGTGGCCATCCGGCCCGCCGCCTGCATGCGGGTGACGCCGGAGGCCAGGGACTCCTGCCAGCGGGCGAAGAGGTCGGCGACGATCTCGTCGTGCTCCTGGGCGGAGAGGCGGGACATGAGGGCGCGCAGCGGGCAGTGCCTGCCCTGGGCCTCGTAGCGGGCGACGACCTGGTCGCGCCAGTCCTCCCAGGACGGCCAGTCGCCGAGGTCGTCGAGGGCGGGGCGCTGGTCGGCGAGCACCTGCTCGGCCTCGTGCCTCGCCGCCTCCTCCAGGAGCTGGACGCGGCCGTCGGGGAAATAGTGGAAGAGCTGGCTCTTACTGGTCGCGGTGGCCGCGCGGACGTCGTCGAGGGAGACGTCGGGGCCGCGCTCGCGCATGAGGGACACCGCGCCCTCGACGATCCGGCGCCGTGTCTCCTCGCCCTTGCGGGTCAGCCTCGGGGGCATCCTCGCACCTCCTTTGGACTACGCAGTCCAGTTTATCGCCTAAGCTGATTGGACCAGCTAGTCCAGAATGGAGCCTCTCATGGACCACGACCTCAAGGGGCGGACCGCCCTCGTCACCGGCTCGACCGCGGGCATCGGCGCGGCGATCGCCCGCGCGCTCGCCGCCGAAGGCGTCCACGTCGTCGTCTCCGGCCGGGACACCGCGCGCGGCGACGCCGCGGTGGCGGAGATCCGCGCCGACGGGGGCGCCGCCGACTTCGTCAGGGCCGACCTGGCCGGGGGCGAGGAGGCCGTCGCGGCCCTCGCCGACCGGACGGTCGCTCTGCTCGGGACGCCCGACATCCTCGTGAACAACGCGGCGATGCTGCTGATGCCCCGGCCCACCGCCGATCTCACCGAGGCCGGCGTCGCCGCCGCCTTCGCCGTCAGCGTGATCGCGCCGATGCTGCTCACCGGGCGGCTCGCCCCCGCGATGGCGGCCCGCGGCAGCGGCGCGATCATCAATCTCGGCTCGATCAACGCGGTCACCGGCATGCCGGGATCCGCCGTGTACAGCGCCACCAAGGCCGCCGCGCACTCCCTGACCCGGTCGTGGGCCGCCGAGTACGGCCCGTCCGGCGTCCGGGTCAACACGGTCGCGCCCGGCCCCACCTCGACCGAGCGCAACGAGCGGATCCGCGACCTCCTCGACGGCATGGTCGCCGGGATCCCCTCCCGCCGCCTCAGCACCCCGGCCGAGGTCGCCTCCGCCGTCGTCTTCCTCGCGGGTTCCGCCGCCGCCAACGTCCACGGCACGGTCCTGGCCGTGGACGGCGGCTTCACCATCACCTGACGCCCGGCGGGCGGCGGCTCAGCTCTCCGGGACGGGGGCCGGCGGTCGGGGACGGGCGGGCCTGCGCGACACGGCGACGCCGGCGAGGCACAGGACGCCGCCGATGATCGCGGCGGGGGTGGGGAGTTCGCCGAGGGCGGCCCAGGCCATGAGGACGACGAGGGCGGGGACGGCGTAGGTGGTCGCGCCCATGCGGCCCGCCGTCGTGCGGGAGAGCGCGTACGCCCAGGTGGTGAAGGCCAGGGCGGTCGGGAAGACGCCGAGGTAGACCATGTTGAGGGTGGCCGACACGGGGGCGTCGGAGGCTTCGGAGAAGAGGAGGCCCGCGAAGGGGAGGCACAGGACCGCGCCGATGAGGCAGCCGAAGAAGGTCGCCTGCAAGGCGGTCGCGTGTCTGAGGGCGGGCTTCTGGCTGACGACCCCGCCCGCGTAGGCCAGCGCGGAGATCAGGCAGAGGACGACGCCCAGGACCGAGGCGCCGCCGTCGCCCCGGGACCCGAACCCGACCACGACCGCGCCGAGGAAGGAGACGGCGAGGCCCGCGAAGAGGGTCCGGGGCAGTCCCTCGCCGAGGAACCTGCCGCCGAGCAGGGCGATGAGAATCGGCCCGACGTTCACCAGCATCGCGGCGGTGCCCGCGTCGACCTCGCGCTCGCCCCAGTTCAGGGCGACGAAGTACAGGCCGAACCACAGCACGCCGGACCCGATGATGCCCGGCCAGGCCGCGCGCGGCGGCAGCCCCTCGCGGCGGACCGCCCAGAAGATCCCGAGGACGAGCGCGCCGGTGGCCAGGCGGCCGAGGGCGAGCGCGCCGGGCGAGTAGTGCTCGCCCGCGCTGCGGATCGAGACGAAGGCCGAGGCCCAGAAGAAGACGGTGATCCCCGCTGCGGTCAGGGCTTTCTTGTCGGGCGCGCGGACCGCGCCCACCTGCGTGCTCATGTCCGGCACGCTATGCCAGGGACACTTCGGCGGCTACCGGAATATCTCGCGGTCCAGCCCGAGCAGCCCGGCCAGGGCGTCCTCCCCCTCGGGCGTGGCCTTGAGCGCGCGCTCCCCGCCGATCCGGACCAGCCAGCGCTCGTCCAGCGCGCGGCGGCACAGCACCGCGCCCGCGAGGCCCGCGAGGTGGAGGCGGCGCTCGGTCCAGTCGACGCAGCCGCGCGCGACGGGCCGGCGCGACCCCCGGTCGAGGGGCATGCCGTGCGCGGCGAACCAGGCCGTCCCCGCCTCGGTGAGGGCGAAACCGCCTTCCCGGTCGAGCAGCCCGTGCCCGGCGAGCGCGTCGGTGACGGCCACGCCCAGCCGTCCGGCGAGATGGTCGTAGCAGGTCCGGGCGCGGGCCATCGCGTCCCGCGCGGAGGCCGCCCGCAGGGTCCTCGGCGCCGGGGCCCCGGGCGCGACGTGCGCGGCGAGTTCCTCGACGATCCGGGCCGCGCGGGCGTCGGCGAGCCTGACGTACCGGTGCCTGCCCTGCCGTTCCTGCGCGAGCAGCCCGCCTTCGACGAGCTTGGTCAGATGCTCACTGACGGTCGAGGCGCCCACCCCGGTGATCCTGCCGAGCTCGGTCATCGTCCAGGCCCGTCCGTCGAGCAGGGCGACGCAGATCCGGGCCCGGGTCTCGTCGGCGAGCAGCCCGGCCAGGGCCGCCAGCCGGGCGCTCACTCCGTCGCTCTCCCCCATGCCGCAAGTCTGCCCGATGGACGTTCCGGTTCCGGGCGAAAGGTCGGCTCCCCAAACCGTTCCGTCTGCCGGGACACTGACCGGCTCAGTGCGCGCGCGGGGCCGGTAGGTTGATCGTCATGCATGCAAGGACGCGCGGCGAGACGGGCCAGGGGGCCAGGATCGCGGCGATCCTCGAGGCGTTCGACCGGCCGGGCGAGCTGCTCGGCCCGTCCGAGCTGGCCCGGCGCACCGGGCTGGCGAAGTCGACCGCGCACCGGCTGGCCCACGAACTCGCCGACGCCGGGCTGCTGGAGCGGGTCGCGGGCCAGATGCGCCCCGGCGCGCTGATGCTGGAGTTCGGCCGCCGGATGGCGCCGCGCGAGCTGCGCGACGCGGCGGGCCCGCTGATGGGCGATCTCCGCGAGGCGATCCGCCTCGGCGTGCTGCTCGCGGTCCTCGACGGCCAGGACGTCGTCTGCGCCGACAGCCTCCCCGCCGCGGGCGCCCCCGCCACCCCCCGCCCGGGCGACCGCCGCCCCGCCCTGACGACGGCGTCGGGCCGCGCGATCCTCGCCTTCTCCCCCCGCGAGCTGTCCACCGGCGCGATCGACGCCGGCGTCACGGCGGGCGTCCCCCGCGCCCTGCTCACCCAGCGCCTGACCGGTATCCGCAAATCCGGCATCTCCGTCGAACGCCGCGAACGCGGCCTCGGCACCGTGGCCTGCCCCATCCTCGACGAGGACGGCCACGCCCTGGCCGCCCTGGCCGTCCCCTACCGCGGCGGCGGCGAGACCGCCGACCGCATCACCGCCGCCCTTCGCACCGCGGCCCTCACCCTCTCCCGCCTCCTCCGCACCCACTGAGCCCCGCCGCGCCGGGGCGTCAGGGCCGGTGCGGATCCGCCGCGTCCGGGTCGTGGGAGCGGCGAGGGGACACTCCGGCGAAGCCGAAGGGGGTGCGGCGGATCGCGTCGGCCAGGCGGTCCAGGGGCGGCCTGAGCAGGACGCGCCCTGAGCCGCGGCCCAGGGCCTCGCCGGTGCCGCCCTTGGCGCGGTCGACGCGATCGGCCCATGCGGCGATGGCGCCCTTGAACTCCGGGACCGGCACGATGCCGACGAGGAGGGCGCGGGCGAGGGCCACGGCAGCAGAACCGGACGACGGCATTCGAACAAGCTACGGCGTGAGGGCGGTCACGGCTTTGGTGAGGGCGGTGGCGAGGAGGGTGTCGTCGGTGGGGAGGGACGGGTCGGTGCGGGTGCTGAGGACGGCCAAGAGGAGGGGGGCGCGGCCGGGCGGGTGGGTGACGGCTATGTAGTTGCGGCCGCCGTTGGCGGTGGTGCCGGTCTTGCCGTGGACGCGCCACCCGTCGGGGAGGCCGCCCCGGATCTCCGCCGAGAGGGGGAGGGGGCGGGAGAGCCAGTCGGCCAGGAGGGCGCGGCGGGGGTCGGGGAGCGCGTCGCCCAGGAGGAAGGCGCCCAGGTCGGTGGCGAAGGCGCGGGGGGTCGTGGTGTCGCGGGTCTCGCCGGGCGGGACGTCGCTCATCGCGGGCTCGATCCGGTCCGAGCGGGTCGCGGTGTCACCG
The DNA here is from genome assembly GCF_003751225.1 of Actinocorallia herbida. NCBI lineage: Bacteria > Bacillati > Actinomycetota > Actinomycetes > Streptosporangiales > Thermomonosporaceae > Actinocorallia > Actinocorallia herbida. The sequence goes on along the minus strand of NZ_RJKE01000001.1, from coordinate 2,456,137 downwards.
AGGTCGTGCAGCGCGTCGGTGAAGGCCTTCGGCCCGCCGATCTCGGCGAGGACGAGGTTGATCGCGGTGTTGTCGCTGTGCCGGATCGCCGCCTCGCAGAGCTGCGCGAGGGTCATGCCCCGGGCCGTCCTGCGCGCGGTGACCGGGGAGTTCGCGACGACGTCGGCGGCCTTCCAGCGGACGACCGCGGCGAGCCTCCGGTCGGACGCCTGCTGGAGCAGGACCCCGCACACGAGCGGCTTGAACGTCGAGGCGAAGGCGAACCTCTCATCGGCGTTGAAGTCCACGAAGTCGCCGGTCCCGGTGTCCAGCGCCCAGACGCCGAGCCGCGCGTCGTACTCACGCTCCAGCGCGCGCAGCGCCTTGCGGGCGGCGGCCGAGCGGTCCGCGCCCGCCGGGGCCGAGGCGACGGGCGACGGGGTGCCCGAAGCCGTCGTCGGCGGGGCCGGGGGCTCCGGGGCCGTCGCGCAGCCCGTCGCCATGAGCGCGGCGAGCAGCGCGGCGAACGCGGCACGGACCTGCACTTGCATCACTCCCCGGAGACGGTCTCGGTGATCGATCGTAGGCGCTCCCCGGGGGCCCCGTCCTTGCCGGGCGGTCTTCGGGACGCCGTACGGTGGGTGCGGAGAGAGGAGCGGCGGAGTGACCATAGGCGAAGAGGCCGTTACGGAGGCGAAGGTGGCCTTCCGGGACGCGGCCGAAGGCGACGTCCCGGAGATCGTCGCGCTGGTGGAGTCGGCCTATCGGGGGGACGCCAGCCGCGCAGGGTGGACGACTGAGGCCGACCTGCTGGACGGGCAGCGGACCGACCCCGAATCCGTCCGAAGCCTTCTGGGGGTCGAGGGAAGCCGCGTCATGCTGGCCGAGCGGGACGGCCGCCTCGTCGCCTGCTGCCATCTGGAGCGACGCGGCGATTCCGCCTATTTCGGAATGTTCGCCGTCAGCCCCGCCGAGCAGGGCTCGGGCGTCGGCCGGCTCGTGCTCGCCGAGGCCGAGCGCGCGGCGGCCGACGGATGGGGCGCCCTCGAGATGGAGATGACGGTGATCACCCTGCGGGCCGAACTCATCGCCTGGTACGAGCGCCGCGGCTACCTGCGCACCGGTGAGACCCGCCCCTTCCCCTACGGCGACGAGCGCTTCGGCCGCCCCCGCCGGGCCGACCTGGACTTCTCCGTCCTGGTCAAGCCGCTCGGCTGACGCCCGGATCACGCCGCCGCCAGGGCAAGCGCCGCGACGGTGGCGAACGCGCGCGATCACGGGGACGGCAGGACGGCCCGGTAGAGGCTGTCTCCCTTGTGAGAGTGGAGCCACAAGGCACCGTCGTCGGAGAAGGCGTAGCCGGTGGACCACGCCTCGCCCAGGCCGTCGTGGAGGTGGAAGGCCGATCCGTCGAGCCGCCAGACCGCGAGACGGCGGCCGGTGAAGTCCTGCCCGACGGCCAGACCACGCGCGAGGTCGACGTGCAGGGCCGGGTAGATGAAGGACAGGCCGCCCTCGGTCAGGCCGGAGGCCAGGGGCTCGTCCGGGTTCGCCAGCGGGTGAAGGCTCCAGCTTCCCTCCTGCCTGCTGATCCCCGCGAAGACCTCCGGAACGACCGCGTCGAACGCCGGAAGGTGCACGGCCGGGGATCCGTCGCGGAAAAGGTGCCACCGCGGCCGCTGGTGCCAGACGCACGCGCCGAGGACGGCGACGTCGCCCGTTCTGCGGTCCCGAACGATCCGGCCCGCAGCGAAGGTCCCGTCCTCGCAGGCCAAGGTCAGGTCGCCGTCCCGCTCCCCCGTGCGCGGGTCGTAGCGGATCAGCGCGCGCGGCCACTCCCCCGCGTCGGGGTGGCCCAGGAGGACGCCTCCGGAGTAGGTCGGCCTGGGGAGGCCCGCGAGGACGTCGTCGGCGTTCCACACCTCGGCGAGGGTGGCCCGGTCGTGGCCACGCGCTCCCGCGGCGTGCGTGACGACCAGGACGTCGTCCTCGACGGCGAGGCCGAGGACGACGAGCCCGATGAGGTCGAGGGATCCGAGTGCCCTGACCTCGCGGGTCGCGAGGTCGACGGTGGTGACCCGGCCGTCCTCGGCGAGGCCGGTCCACGTGCCGTCCCGGCCGAACGCGTGCCGGGCGGCGGGCCCCGTCGGCACGACCCCCGTGAGCACCGCGGCCTGGCGGACCCGCCCGTCGCCGTGCTCGATCCGCCGTGTCGCGCCGTCCACGACGGTGAGCGATCCGTCCGCGCCGCCGACCGCCGCGTACCGGGCCCCCGGCGCGACGGCGATGGCCAAGGCCGCGCCGTCCGAGACGGGAAGGGCGGCCCAGCGGGTGATCCCGATCCCGTCGCCGAGCGCGCGGGCCGCGACGGGCGCGCGACGGGCGCTCCGGGCGTACTTCGCCTCCCGGTCGGCGTCGTCGAGCTCGGCGAACAGCACCTGCCGCTCGGTCGCCAGATCCCAGACCAGAACGCCCACGCCGCTCTGCCGCGAGGCGACGTGCCGCCCGTCGGGACTCGAGGCGACCGGAGTGCACCAGGTGCTCGGCTGCTCGAGCTCGTGCCGGAACCCCAGGCTCCGACCGGATCTGGCGAGCCGCGCCAGCTTGTCGACGTGGTGCGCGCGGGAGGAGAACCGGTAGACGTTGTCGGCGACGGGCGAGAACCGCCCGTACAGCTCGGTGGTGGTCTTGGCCGCGTGCCCGCCCGGCCGCAGATGCCCGACCCCGGCGCCGGTCTCCAGCTCGACCACGACGCCCTCGCGGGGCCTCCGGCAGACGAGCGCGTACTTCCCGTTCCGGTCGATGTCGAGGTCGTGGCCGCCGTCGAACGGGAGCGGGGTGCGCCGGACGACGGCCCAGCCCTCCCCGGCACGGTCCAGGGTGTGCACGGCGTCGCCCGCCACCGCGAAGACCTTCCCGGCCCGGGTGCACAGCGCCCCGATCGGCGCGCCGAGGCCCGGCCCGTCGCGCAGGACGCCGTCCGCGCCGATCCGCGCGATCCGCTCCCCCGCCGCGCCGAGCACCTCGCCGAACCCCCAGGCGAGCGCGGTCAGCGGCGGTCCGCTCCGGCGGAGCGCGCGCGGCCGGCCGAGCAGCGCCCCCGGCCCTTCGGCGACGGGCACCGCCTCGACCGCCCCGTCGGCCCGCGCGACCACGAGCGTCCCCGTGAGCGCGAGCAGCGCGCACACCGGCGCGGCCGACACGGCCTCGGCCCCGGGCGGATCCCACCGGAACGCCGCCGGATCGACGACCGCGCGCTTCTTCCCCTCGACCCTTTTGGTCCCCGTCACCCCGGTCACGCTAGCGACGGACCGGGCAGAAGATCACCGTCCATCCCCGAACCGGGACAAAGGCGGGGCTCCTGTCCCGTCCCTCTCGTGACCGGAGCCCCGCCCGCCGCGTGCGGCGGCACCCGTCACGCGGGGTCGGCGGCCAGGGACGGAACCGCGGCGAAGAGGTCGCGGGAGTAGGGATGGGCCGGGGCGACGAGGAGACGGCCGGTCTCCTCGGTCTCGACGATCTCGGCGTCCTTCATCACCGCGACCCGGTCGCTGATGTGCTGGATCACCCCGAGGTCGTGCGAGATGAACAGCAGCGCCAGCGAGAGGTCGGCGCGCAGCGCGGTGAGCAGGTCGAGGATCTGGGCCTGGACCGAGACGTCGAGCGCCGAGACCGGCTCGTCGCACACGAGCAGTTCGGGCTCCGACGCCAGCGCCCGCGCGATCGCCACGCGCTGCCGCTGCCCGCCGGACAGCTCGGCCGGACGGCGCCGGACCAGTGTGGCGGGCAGCCCGACCCGGTCCAGGAGGTCGGCCGCGCGGGCGCTCCGGGCGGCACGCGGCACCCCGGCGAGGGCGAGCGCCTCACCGAGGAGCGTGCCCGTGTCGTGGCGCGGGTCGAACGAGCCGAGCGGGTCCTGCACGATCGTCTGGATCCGGCGGCGCAGCGGCCTGCGCCGCCGCTCGGGCAGCCCGCTCCACGGTTCCCCCGCGAACGTGACGGTGCCGGAGTCCGGCGCGATCAGCCCGAGGACGATCCGGGCGAGCGTGGTCTTGCCCGACCCCGACTCCCCCACGATCCCGAGCGCCTCGCCCCGGTCCAGCGTCAGCGAGGCGTCCTTCACCGCGGGCCTCCCGCCGTACGCCTTCGCCACGTGCTCGACCGTCAGCAGCCGCTCGCCCGCCTCGCCCCGGGACACCGCGGGCCCGACGACCCGGAGTACCGGCCCGGACTCCGGATGGTGGCAGCGCAGCGGCGCGGGCGGTGGCGCGGTGCTCCGGCACAGCGCGTCGGCGCGCGCACAGCGCGCGGCGTACGGGCAGCCGTCGGCCGAGGCCGCCTCCCCGGCGTGCCGCAGCGGCGCGAGCCGGGTCCCGCGCGCGGCGGCCGAAGGCACGGCCGCGGCGAGCGCCCTCGTGTAGGGGTGCCGGGGCTCGTCCAGCACCTCGCGCGTGGGCCCCTCCTCCACGAGGAGGCCGCCGTACATGACGGCGACACGATCGGCGAGCCGGGAGACCACGGCGAGGTCGTGGCTGATGAGCAGCAGCGCGGTCCCCTCGTCCTTGAGCTTCTCCAGCAGATCCAGCACCCGGGCCTGGACCGTGACGTCCAGGGCGGTCGTCGGCTCGTCCGCGATGAGCAGGTCCGGGTCTCCCGCGAGCGCCGAGGCGATGAGCGCGCGCTGCCGCAGCCCGCCCGACAACTGGTGCGGATACTGCCCCGCCCGCACTTCGGGCTCCGGCACCCCGGCCCGGTCGAGCAGCCGCAGCACCTCCTCCCGCACCGCAGCGCGCGGCAGATCCCGGTGCGCCAGCAGCGCCTCGGCGATCTCCGCGCCGACCGTGCGCAGCGGATCGAGCGACACCAGCGCGTCCTGGAGGACGAGCCCGATCCGCCCGCCCCGGATCCGCCGCCAGCCGCGCTCCCCGAGCCCGGTGAGATCGCCCCCGTCGAACTCCAGGGTCCGCGCGGAGACCCGCGCCCGATCCCCGGCGAGTCCGACGAGCGAGCGCGCGGTGACGCTCTTGCCCGACCCGGACTCCCCCACGATCGCCAGGCACTCGCCCCGGTCCAGCGTGAACGACACGTCCCGCACCGCGTGCACGTCCGGCGCGCGCCCCGCGCCGGGGAAGACGACGCCAAGTCCGTCAACGCTCAACAACGGGCTCATCCTGCGGTCCTCCGGGTGAAGCGGGCCTGGGCGGCGCGGCCGGTGATGGTGACGGCCACGACGGTGAGGGTGATGGCGGCGCCGGGGAAGACGCCCAGCCACCAGGCGGACTGGAGGAGGGCACGGCCTTCGGAGAGCATGACGCCCCACTCGGGAGAGGGCGGTTCCGCGCCGAAGCCGAGGAAGCTCAGGCCCGAGGCGGCGATGAGGGACATGCCGAATCCGGCGGAGGCGAGGATCAGGAGCGGTCCCAGCGCGTTCGGCAGGACGTGCCGGAACGCGCGGGCGACGGGGCCCTGCCCGAGCGTCACCGAGGTCTCGACGTACCCCGAGGTCCGGACGACCCGGGCTTCGGCGCGCATGAGCCTGGCGTAGCCCGGGAGGAACGCCAGCGAGATCGCGACCATGACGTTGACCTGGCCGGAGCCGAGCACGGCGAGGGCGAGCAGGGCCAGCAGCAGCTGGGGCAGCGCGAGCAGGATGTCGGTCAGGCCCATCAGGATCCGGTCGGCGACCCGGCCGAGCAGCGCCGAGGCGAGCCCGTACAGGGCTCCGGCGGCGACCGCGAAGACGATCGCGCCGATCCCGATGAGCAGCGACGCGCGGGCCCCGTGCACGACCCTGGCGTACTGGTCGCGGCCGAGCTGGTCGGTGCCGAACCAGTGCCCGGGACCGGGCGGTCGCAGCGACAGCGCGGCGTCGACCTCGATGGGCGACTTCCCGGTGAACAGCCCGGGGAAGGCCGCGGCGAGGGCGAGCACGACGAGCACCGCGACGGCGAGCACGAGCGAGGGACGGCGCACCCTCAACGAGGCGCGGGTGATCCCGATCGAGGGGCGGGCAAGGACGTTCGTCATGGGCGCAGCCTCGGATCGACCAGGAGATGGAAGGCGTCGATGAGCGCCGACAGGGCCACGAAGACCAGCGCCGACACCAGGACGATGCCGATGAGCACCGGCATGTCCTTGTTCATCGCGGACTGGAGCGCCAGCGCGCCGAGGCCGGGCCTGCCGAACACCGTCTCGACGATGACCGCGCCGCCCAGCAGCGTCCCGGCGAGCCAGCCCGAGAGGGTGGCCAGCGGCGCCGCGGCGTGCCGCAGCGCGTGCCGGAGCCTGACCTGGCGACGGCTCAGCCCGCGGGCCCGCGCGGTGACCGCGAACGGCTGGGCGAGTGCCGCCTCGAGCCCTTCGCGCAGCACCTGGGCGAGCACCCCGGCGATCGGCAGCGCGAGGGTGAGCGCGGGCAGCACCAGCGCCTGCGGCCCCACCCCGCCGACGACGGGGAAGAGCTGGAGCTGGAAGGAGAACGCGGTGAGCAGCAGGATGCCGAACCAGTGCGAGGGCAGCGACACCGCGATGAGCTCCCACCCGGTGGCGAGCCCGCGCAGGCGGCCTTCGCGGCCCGCGGTGAGCACCGCGGACACGATGGCGATGGTGACGGCCAGCACCACCGCGGTGAGGGCGAGCGCGACGGTCGGGCCGATCGCCTCGCCGAGCACCGCCGAGACCGGCTTCTGGAGCTGGTAGGACTCGCCGAGGTCCCCGGTGACCAGCCGCCCGAGGTAGGCGAGGTACCGCTCGTGCAGCGGGCGGTCGAGGCCGTGGTCGGCGGCGATCTGGTCGCGGATCTCCTGCGAGGCCGTGGTGAACGGGCCGAGCAGGATCGTGACGGGGTCGCCGGGGATGAGCGCGAGCGCGAGGAACGCCAGGGTCGCCGCGCCCCACAGGACGGCGACGACCCCGGCGAGCCGGGCCGCGCCCGCGCGCAGGGCGCGGGCGCGGCGGGCGGGGGCCTGCGTCTTCACTTCGTCGGCCGGTTCACTTGGCGAGCCAGGCGCCCTGGAACAGCGGCCAGGCGTTCGCGTCGTAGGCGACCCCGTTGACGGCCTTGGCCCGCCCGATGACGGCGGTCGGCGTGTAGACGGGGATGACCAGGCCGAGCTCGATGGCCCGCTCCTGGACCTTGCCGTACACGTCGGCGCGCTTGGCCGGGTCGAGCGTGGCGCGGCCCTCGTCGGTCCAGGAGGTGAGGTCCTTGTCGGCGAGGAACGTGGCGTTCTGGCCGCCCTTGCGCGGGTCGCTCGCCCCGTTGAACAGCAGCCACAGCACGTCCGGCTCCGACCGGGCCCAGCTGTAGTCGGCGATGTCGGCCTTGCCGCCGTAGACGTTGGCGATGTAGGTGCCGATGTCGTCCTGCGGGCGCTGGACCTCGATGCCGAGCTTCTTCAGGTCGGCCTGGAAGGCCTGGCCGAGGATGTCGCGCTTGTCCTTGACGTAGGCGGCGGGCAGGAGCGGCCAGTTGATCGTCAGGCGCTTGCCGTCCTTGGTGCGGTAGCCGTCGCCGTCCTTGGTGGTCCAGCCGGCCTCGTCGAGGAGCTTGTTCGCGGCGGCCTCGTCGTAGGGCCAGGAGTTCTCGAGCTTGTTCGTGTAGCCCTCGGTGGCCGGGGACAGCGGGCTCCAAGCGCGCTTGTACTGCCCGAAGTACAGGCTCTTGACGCCGGCGTCCACGTTCACGCCCTGCTGGACCGCCTTGCGGACCTTCTCGTCGTTCAGCGGCGGCTTGGAGGTGTTGAGGTAGAGGCTGTAGTTGCCGCCCGGGAACTCCTGGGTGTCGAGCGCGAGCTTCGCGTTGCCCGTGACGCCCTGGACGTCCTGCGGGGGGACCGCGGCGGCGAGCTGGATCTGCCCGGAGGTGAGCGCGCCGACCCGGACCGACGACTCCGGCAGGAAGCGGACGGTCAGCTTGTCCAGGTAGGGGGCGCCGGTGTTCGCCGCGCCCTTGGGGGCCCAGGCGTAGGCGTCGTTGCGGGTGAAGTCCGCGCTCTGGCCCTTGGCGTAGGCGCTGAAGACGAACGGGCCGGTGCCGACGGCCGCCGGGCCGCCCGCGCCGAGCTTGTCGCCGTTCTCCTTGATCGTCTTCGGCGAGTAGAAGCCGAGGTAGGCGGTGCTGGCCGCCTGGAGGAAGGGCGCGAAGGGCGCCGAGAACGAGACCTTCGCGGTGCTCGCGTCGACGACCTCGGTACCGGTGTACGGGCCCAGGAGACTCGCGGCCAGCTGGGACTTGGTCTTCGGATCGTGGATCCGATCGAAGTTGACCTTGACGGCCTCGGCGTCGAACGGCGTCCCGTCGGTGAACTTCACATCCTTGCGCAGCTTGAACGTGTACGTCTTCAAGTCGTCGGACACCTCCCACGACTCCGCCAACCAAGGCTGGAACTCGCCTTCGGCGTCCTGGGAGACCAGGGAGTCGAACACGTTGCGCAGGATCGTGCCCGTGATGTCCTGCGAGCTGACGTGGGCGTCGAAGGAGACGGGTTCGGTGTCGACCGCGAAGACCACGGAGCCGCCCTTGACGGGTGCTCCGCCGCCCGTCTCGGTGGTCTTCTCGGCGGGAGAGCCGCACCCGCCGAGGAGGAGCGCGGCGGCCAGCAGGGCGGCCGCCGCGACGGGTCTGGTGAGGATCATGCTCGCTCCGGGGGGACGTCGGAAGGGGCCGGACCTCCGGTGAGATCCGACCCCTTCCGATAGGAAAAGAAGGGATTGGGGCGAAGCTAGCCCGCCGCGAACGGGGCGGACCAGACGTCCGAACCCCTACCGACCCCTTATCCCGAACGCGTCGGGCGCCAGGGATCCACATAGCCCTCGGGCAGCGGGACCAGGGGTTCCCCCAGCGGGTAGCGGGGCACCGAGACGCGCCGCGCGATCCGCCAGCCGTCGTCGGTGAGCACCAGGACGTCGAGGAAGTCGCCGTTGTGCACCGCGCCGTCCGGGAGGACCGCGAGGTACCTGCTGCGCGCACGGACCCGGCCCGGGGTCTCGGCGACCAGGACCGTGTCGAGGGTGTGGTGGTCGGGCGCGTCGCCCTCGGCGAGCGCCGTGGAGAACTCCGCGATCGCGTCCAGCCCGGCGACCTCACGGCCGGTCCGGCGCAGCTCGATCACCGCGTCCTTGGTGAAGACCAGGCCCAGATCCGCCACCTCGCCGTTGTCGAAGGCGTGCGCGAACAGCGCGAGGACCCCGGCGATCTCCTGCCTGTCGGCGTGCCTGAGGGGCGCGCTCATACGGGCGCGCCGAGCTGCTGGACGATGCCGAGGCGGTCCGGCAGTACGGCGTAGCGGACGATCTTGCCGTCGCGGAAGGTGATCGTGCTGACGCTGTGCCCGCTGAACCTGCGGCCGGTCGGCGGGACGCCGAACAGCTCGCCGGTGTGGGTGCCCTCGATCCGCCAGAAGACCACCACCCGGTCGTCCTCGGCGACGGCGTCGGTGACGGTGGCCGTCACGTCGCCCGCGGACTCGGCGATCCACGCGAGGTGGGCGCGGAAGTCCTCGATGCCGCCCGCGCCCGTCGAGGTCTCGTCGACCGCGTCGGGCGCGACGAACTCCTCGAGCAGCTCGGGGTGCGGGCCGGTCACCAGCTCGGCGTAGAAGCGCCGGGCGGTCTCCTTGTTCTGGGCGGCGGTGCTCTGCGTGGTCGTGCTCATGTCGTCTCCTTCGGGGTGTCCGCTTCGGGGGTCTGCTTCGGGGGGTCTGCTTCAGGGCGAACCGGTGTGTCAGTGGGGGGCGTCGCCGGGGAAGGCGGGAGGCAGGAGGATGCCTCCGTTGGCGCTGAGGCCGCCGTCCACCGGGAGCGTGACGCCGGTGATGTAGGACGCGGCGGGCGAGGTGAGGAAGAAGATCGCCTCGGCCTGCTCACGCGGCTCCGACCAGCGCTGGAGCGGGATCCGCCGGGTGACGGCCGGGCCCAGTTCCGGGTGCGCGATGACGCCCGCGGTGAGCGCGGTCGCCGACCCGCCGGGCGCGATCGCGTTGACCCGGATGTTCTCCACCGCGTAGTCGATCGCGAGCCCCCGGACGAGGTTGATCACGCCGGCCTTGGCCGCGTTGTACGCCCACGTCGCGGGGTCCCCGGCGAGGCCGGACACCGAGGACGTCGCGACCACCGCGCCGCCCCCCGCCGCGCGGAACGCCGGGAGCGCCGCCCGGACGCCCAGCGCGACCCCGCGCAGGTTGACCGCGATGATCCGGTCGAACCGCTCGATCGCGCCGGGCGAGTCCAGCGGCCCGGCGCCGCCGAACCCGGCGTTCAGCACGACCGCGTCGAGGCGGCCGAACCGCTCCAGCGCGAGCGCGACGAACGCCTCGTTCACCTCCGGGTCGGCCACGTCGCCGCGGAGCGTCTCGACGCCCTCGGCGGCGCCGGCCTTGGCCAGGCCCTCGGCGTCCACGTCGACGGCGACGACGCGGTAGCCGCGTTCGGCGTAGAGCAAGGCCGTCGCCAGGCCGATCCCGGAGCCCGCTCCGGTGACGGCTACTACTGAGGTCATCCTTGTCCTCCTTGAAGGGTGGTGAGTGTGTCGAGCCAGGCGCGGACCGCGTCGACGGTCGTCCCGGCGTGATCCTCCAGGACCGTGAAGTGGTCTCCGGGCACGTCGGCCGTGTCGTGCGGCAGCGGCCAGAACGCGCGCCAGTCGTGCGGGCCGTCCACGACGGTGTGCCGCAGCGGCTCGGCGGCGCGCAGCAGGTAGGTGGGCGCGGCGATCGGGGCGGGGTCCCAGGCGGCCAGGACGCGGCCGTAGGCGCCCATCGTGGTGAGGCTCGCGTCGCTCCACACCATGTCGTAGCGCTCGATCCGGTCGATCATCCCGGTGAGCATCGCGGCGAGCCACCAGTCGGCGAAGCCGGGCCGGATCGGGCTGTCGATCGGATAGGTGTCGATGAGCGCGAGGCCGCGCGCCCCGTGCCCGCGCCGCTCCAGCTCGGCCGCGACCGAGTGCGCGATGCACCCGCCCATCGACCGCCCGAGCACCGCGTACGGACGGCCCGCGACGAGCGCCTCGACGGTGTCGGCGTGCATGCCGATGTAGGTGTCCTCGCTGTCCGGGAGCGCGTCGGTCTCGGCGTAGCCCGGCGACGGCAGCACGAACACGTCGCGCTCGCCGCGCATGGCGTGCCCGAACCTGGCGTACTCGTGCGGGCCCGAGATGGCGCTCACCGCCGGGAAGAGCACGAGCGCGACCTCCGCGGGACCCTCGGCGAGGGTGAGCGGGGGCTTGGTGTGCGCGGCCCGCTCCGCGGCGGTGAACGACGACCGCAGGTGCGAGGCGACGCCGATGAGCTCCGCCGCGGCGGCGAACTCCCCGCGCGCGGCGAGGCCCCGGTAGAGGGTGGAGAGCGGGCCGTACCGGTCGGCGTCGGCGGCGGCGGGCGCGGGGCCGTCGGCGGGGGCGTCGCCGAGGAGCGTCAGCAGGTGGCCGGCGAGCGCGCGGGCGTCGGGATGGTCGAAGGTGACGGTCGCCGAGAGCCGCAGCCCGCTGAGCGCCCCGAGCCGGTTGCGCAGCTCGACCGAAGCGAGCGAGTCGAGCCCGACCTCCTGGAACGGCCGGTCCGGTTCGATCCGGTCGGCCGTCGTGCCGAGGACCGCGGCGGCCTCCTCCCGGAGGATCTCCACGAGGGCGTTCTCGCGGCCGTCCTCGGGGACCCCGGCGAGCCTGCGGGCGAGCGACGGGCCTCCCGCGGCGGCCGACGCCGCGCGCCTGGCCGGGGGGACGAGCGCCCGCAGGATCGCGGGCAGGTCGTCGCCACGCGCCCGCAGCGCCGCCGGATCGAGCGGCGCGGGCACCAGCAGAGCCCGGTCGAGCCCCAGCGCCGCGTCGAACAGCGCGAGCCCGGCCCCGGTCTCCAGCGGCCGGATGCCCGAGCGGGCGGCGCGGCTGCGGTCCACCTCGGTGAGGTGCGCGGTCACCCCCGACGGCTCGGCCCACATCCCCCACGCCAGCGACGTGCCGGGCAGCCCGCGCTCGCGACGGTGCGCCGCGAGCGCGTCCAGGAACGTGTTGGCCGCCGCGTAGGACCCCTGCCCTGGTCCGCCGAGGATGCCTGCGGCCGACGAGTACAGCACGAACGCGTCGAGCTCGAGCCCCTCGGTCAGCTCGTGCAGATGCCAGGCCCCGGTCCCCTTGGCCGCGAAGACCCCGTCGAGCCGCTCGGGCGTGACCGTCTCCACGAGCCCGTCGTCGACGACCCCTGCGGTGTGCACGACGCCCGTCAGCGGCCGGTCCCCGGGGATCCCGGCGAGCACCGCCGCGAGCGCCTCCCGATCGGCCACGTCCACCGCGACCACCTCGACCCGCACCCCGCCCGGACCCGCGACCCCGGCACCGCCCGGCCGCGCATGGGCGAGATCAACTGGATCGTCACGATCGCCGGAGAGAGCCGCGACCGCCTCCGCGGGCTCCTCGTTCGTGGCCGGGTCGACGGCGCCGAGGTCGGCACCATCAGGGACGCGCGCTCCGGTCGCCTCCCCGGACGCCTTCGTGCCCGGACCGACGGGCTTCGAGGGGGACAGGGCGGCGAGGTCTTCGATGAGGGCCTTGGCGGCGGGGGTGTCGGGGCCGGTCCGGCTGAGGAGGAGAAGGTTGCGGACGCCGTGGGCGGTCACGAGATGGCGGGCGACGGCGGCGCCCAGGACGCCGGTGCCGCCGGTGATGAGGACGGTGCCGTCGGTGCGCCAGGTCGTCGGACGGGCGTCGTCGGCGGGTGGGGCGGCGCGGACCAGGCGGGGGGCGTGGACCAGGCCGGCGCGCACGGCGAGCTGGGGTTCGGCGTAGGCGAACGGGTCGGTAGGGGCGTGCTCGCCCTCGGGGACGTCCAGGAGGACGATCCGGCCGGGGTGCTCGGCCTGGGCGGCGCGGACGAGGCCCCAGACGGGAGCGGCGGTGAGGACCGGGCTGTCCCCGTCCGTCACGGCGACGGCGGCGCGAGTGCGCACGAGGATCGGGCGGTCCCCTTCGAGGGCTTCCTGGAGTTGCGCCAGCGCGCTAGGCGCGTCGGCGGCTTCGATGACCTCGGGGTCGGTGCCCGACCGTCCGGCGGGGGCGACCTCGGTCCAGCGGACCTCGTACAGGTCGGCGGGTCCCGCCGTGCGGAGCTGCCGGGCGGAGACCAGGCGGGCGCGGAGCGCGCCGACGCTGACGACGGGCGCGCCGGTCTCGTCGGCCGCCTCCAGGGCGAGCTCGTCCTCCCCCCGCAGGGTGATCCGCACCCGGAGGACCGCCGCGCCGGAGGCGTGCAGCCGGACGTCGGAGTAGGCGAACGGAAGCCTGTTGCTGCCCTCGGGGCTGGTCGCCAGTCCGTGATGAGCGGGAATGTGCAGGGCGGCGTCCAGCAGCGCCGGGTGGATGCCGAACGCGTCGGCCGGGGTGTCGGCGGGCAGCGCGACCTCGGCGGCGAACCCTTCCGGCAGCCGCCACGCGGCGCGCAGCCCTCGGAAGGCGGGACCGTAGTGCAGGCCCGCGTCCGACAGCTCGGGGTAGATCTCGGCGACGTCCACGGGCTCCGCCCCGGCCGGGGGCCAGGCGGCGTCGGCGGGCGGCGCGGCGGCCGGACCGGACGCGAGGACGCCGACCGCGTGCCGGGTCCACGGCCCGGTGGACCCTTCGGCGCGGGAGTGCACGGTGACCTGGCGGGTCCCGTCCGGCGCGGGCTCGCCCACCGCGACCTGAAGCGTGGTCCCGCCCTTCTCGGGCACCGGCAGCGGCGCCTCGATGACGAGTTCGGCGAGCACCGGCAGACCCGCCTCGTCGCCCGCCCGGACGGCGAGCTCCACGAGCGCGGTGCCCGGGACGATGACGGTGCCCTGCACGGCGTGGTCGGCGAGCCACGGGTGGGTGCGCAGCGACAGCCGTCCGGTGAGGACCGTGCCCGGCGTGTCGGCGAGGGACAGGGCCGCGCCGAGCAGCGGGTGCCCCGGCCGGTCGAGGCCGAGCCCCGCCGCGTCGCCCGCCGGGCGCGGGGTCAGCCAGAACCGTTCGCGCTGAAACGGATAGGTCGGCAGTGGGATCTTCCGGGCGTTCGCGAAGAACCCGCGCCATGCGACGTCCTTGCCCGCCGCGTGCGCGAGGCCGAGCCCGAGCAGCGCGGTCGTCCGTTCCGGACGGCCCGGCCGCAGCGCGGGGACCGCGCTCCCGCCCTCCGGCAGCGCGCGGGCCGCGAGCGCGCTCAGTACCCCGTCCGGTCCCAGCTCGACGAAGGCGGTGACGCCCTCGGCCGCGAGCCGGTCCAGCACGTCGGCGAACCTGACCGCCTCGCGGACGTGCCGCACCCAGTACTCCGGCGCGGGCGCCTCGGTGAGCGGCTCCCCGGTGAGGTTCGACAGGACCGGCAGCACCGGCCTGCGGTGCGCGACGGATCGGGCCACCTCGCCGAACTCGGCGAGCATCCCGTCCATGTGCGCGGAGTGGAAGGCGTGCGACACGCGCAGCGGACGGGTCCGGCGGCCGAGCGCGGCGAAGTGCGCGGCCACCTCCCCCACGGCCACGGCGTCCCCGGACACCACGACGGCCGACGGCCCGTTCACCGCGGCGAGGTCGGCGCCCTTCCCGAGCAGGGGCGCGACCTCCTCTTCCGTGGCCTCCACCGCCGTCATCGCGCCGCCGCCCGGCAGCGCCTGCATGAGCCGCGCGCGGGCCGCGACGAGCGCCGCGGCGTCCTCCAGCGTCCAGATCCCGGCCGCGTGCGCCGCGGCGAGCTCCCCGATCGAGTGCCCCGCCACGAAATCGGGACGCGCTCCCCAGGACTCGTAAAGCCGGAACAGCGCGACCTCCAGCGCGAACAGCCCCGTCTGCGCGTAGAGCGTCAGATCGAGTTCGGGTCCGCCCTCCAGCACCACGTCGGCGACGGACCGCGCCGCGTGCCCGGCGAGATGCCGGTCGAGCTCGAAGACCACGGCCCGGAACGCCTCGGCGAACACCGGCTCGCTCTCCAGCAGCTCCCGCCCCATCCCGGCGCGCTGGCTCCCCTGCCCCGTGAACAGGAAGGCGAGCCCGCCGGGACGCCCGCTCACCACGTCCGGCGAGGTCTCGCCCCGCCCGAACGCGCCGAACGCCCGATCCAGTCCCTCCCGGTCCGCCGCCACCGCGACGGCCCGATACGGATGCGCCGTCCGCGTGGTCGCGAGCGAGAACCCGAGATCCGCGATCCCCGCCCCGTCGGGCAGCGTCCCCGCCTGCGCCCGCAGCGCCGCCGCGGACCTCCCGGAGATCGGCACCGGCCAAGGCCCGCCCGCCGCACCGCCGGGCAAGGCGGGCGCCTGGCCCTGCGCGGAGGCGGGCTCTCCGTCCTTCTCCGAGAACGGCGCGTCGCCCGGCGCGCCACCCGGCCCGGTAGCGGACGCCCCGTCCTGCGCGTTCGGCGCGCTGTCCGGCCCGGAGGCCGGCGCGTGATGCGGCGTGCGGGTGGGCGGGGCGCCCTGGGCCGACGCGGGCGCGGCTCCTTCGGCGGAAGAGCGCGCGGCGGGCCGGGCCGCGGCGGGGGGCTGTTCGATGAGAACGTGGGCGTTGGTGCCGCTGACGCCGAAGGCGGAGATGCCGAAGCGGCGGGGGCGGTCGGTGGCGGGCCAGGGGCGGGCGGTGGTGAGGAGCTCGACGGAGCCCGCGGTCCAGTCGACGAGGGGGGTCGGGTCGGCGGCGTGGAGGGTCGCGGGGAGTTCGGCGTGGCGGAGCGCCTGGACCATCTTGATGATGCCCGCGGCGCCCGCGGCGGCCTGGGTGTGGCCGATGTTCGACTTCAGGGAGCCCAGGAGGAGGGGGCGGTCGCGGCCCTGCCCGTAGGCGGCGATGAGCGCGGAGGCTTCGATGGGGTCGCCGAGCGACGTGCCCGTGCCGTGCGCCTCGACCACGTCGACGTCGCCTGGCTGGAGCCCCGCGGCGGCGAGCGCGTCGCGGATGACACGGCGCTGCGCGGGCCCGCTGGGCGCGCTGAGCCCGTTGGACGCGCCGTCCTGGTTGATCGCGCTGCCGCGCACGACCGCGAGGATCTCGTGGCCGAGCCGCTGCGCGTCGGACAGGCGCTCCACCACGAGGACGGCGACGCCCTCGGCCCAGCCGGTGCCGTCGGCCGTCGCGGCGAACGCCTTGCACCTTCCGTCGGGGGAGAGGCCGCGCTGCCGGGAGAACTCGATGAACCCGAACGGCGAGGCCATGATCGACGCGCCGCCGACGAGCGCGAGGTCGGCCTCGCCCGCGCGCAGCGAGCGGGCCGCGAGGTGCAGCGCGACCAGCGAGGACGAGCACGCGGTGTCCACGGTGATCGCGGGGCCCTCGAAGCCGAAGGTGTAGGCGATCCGGCCGGACGCGACGCTGCGCAGCGTGCCCGTCCCGATGTAGCCCTCCAGCTCTTCGGGGGTCTCGCCGGGCGCGTAGTCCTCGCCCGCGAGCCCGGCGAAGACCGCGGTCCGGCTTCCCCGCAGCGACGCGGGGTCGAGCCCCGCCCGTTCCAGCGCCTCCCACGACACCTCCAGCAGCAACCGCTGCTGTGGGTCGATCGCGAGGGCCTCGCGCGGGGAGATCCCGAAGAACCCCGCGTCGAACCCGGCGACGTCGTCGAGGAAGCCGCCGTGCCGGGTGTAGGAGGTGCCGATCCGCTCGGGGTCGGGGTCGTAGAGCGCGTCGAGGTCCCAGCCGCGGTCGGTCGGGAACGGCCCGACGGCGTCGCGGCCTTCGGCGACGAGGTCCCACAGATCGTCCGGCGAGGCGACCCCGCCGGGCAGGCGGCAGGCCATCCCGACGATGGCGACGGGCTCGTCGAGCTGCCGCTTGAGCCGGGTGACGTCGGCGAGCGCGCGCTTCAGGTAGTCCCTCAGTTTGTCTTGCAGAAGGTTCTCTTCAGTGGCCATCTCTGCTCCTACAAGTTGTCCATGAGCTCGAAGAGCTCGTCGTCGGTGGCCGTGTCGAGGTCGACCTCGCCCGCGTCGCGGCGGCCGCCGTCCAGGAGGGCGCGGAGCCTCGCGACGAGTCCGGCGCGGCCGGGGTCGGCGGCGTCCAGGGCGGCGAACGCCTCCTCCAGGTAGGCGACCGAGGCGTCGAGCGACGGGAAGGCGACCCCGCCGCCTTGGCCGCCCAGTTCCGCGCGGAGGAACGCGGTGATGTCCCGGGGCGTCGGGTGGTCGAAGACGAGGGTCGCGGGCAGCCGGAGGCCGGTCGCGGCGCCGAGCCGGTTGCGCAGGTCGACCGCGGCCAGGGAGTCGAGGCCGACGTCGCGGTAGGCGCGGCCCTCCTCGACCTCGGCGGGCCCGGCGAGCCCGAGCACGGCGGCGGATTCGGCCCGGACGAGGCGGGTGAGCGCCTCGTCCAGGTCCTCGCCCGCGAGCCCGGCGAAGGCGTGCGGGGAGCTCTGCGGGGCGGGCTCGGCGGGCAGGTCGGCGCGGACCGTCCCGCCTCCCGTGTGGTCCTGCTCCAGCCAATAGCGCGCGCGCTGGAACCGGTACGTAGGCAGCGGGGTGTCTACGCCCCCGTCCAGTGCGGGCCGCCAGTCCACGGGAACGCCGCGCACCCACAGCTCGGCGGCCGACCGCAGGAAGCGGCCGGTGCCTCCCTCGCCGCGCCGCAGCGTCCCGGCGGCGACCGCCTCGGGGCGGCCCGCGTCCTCCAGCGTCTCCTGGAGCGCCGAGACGGTGACGGGATGCGGGCTGACCTCGACGAAGGCGTCGTGCCCCGCCTCGGCCAGGACCCGGACGGCGTCGGCGAACCTGACCTCGGAGCGGAGGTTGGCGAACCAGTAGGAGGCGTCGAGCGCCGTGGTGTCGATCCAGTCGGCCGTCACCGTGGACAGGATCGGGATCTCCGACGGCGCGGGCCGCACCCCGGCGAGGGCCGCCAGCACGTCGGACTCGATCGCCGCGACGTGCGGGGAGTGCGAGGCGTAGTCGACGTCGATGAGCCGGGCGCGGCGTCCCGAGGCCGTCACCTCGGCGACGATCGCCTCCAGGTCCGCGCGGCTCCCGGCCAGCACCGTCGCGCGGGGCGCGTTGACGGCGGCGACCGCCGCGTCCCGCCCGGCGATCCGCTCCTCGGCCTCCTCCCTGGTCGTCTCCAGGGCGGCCATCCCGCCCGTCCCGGCGAGCGCGCGGAGCGCCCGGCTGCGCAGCGCGACGACCCTGGCCCCGTCCTCCAGGGACAGCGCCCCGGCGACGACGGCGGCCGCGATCTCGCCCTGGCT
Organism: Actinocorallia herbida; assembly: GCF_003751225.1. Lineage (NCBI taxonomy): Bacteria > Bacillati > Actinomycetota > Actinomycetes > Streptosporangiales > Thermomonosporaceae > Actinocorallia > Actinocorallia herbida. Next base: position 2,437,991 of record NZ_RJKE01000001.1, on the reverse strand, counting down.
GTGCCCGACGACTGCGGCGGGGACGACCCCCTGCGCCCGCCACACGTCGGCCAGCGCGACGTTCACCGCCCACAGCGCGGGCTGCACGACCTCGACCCGGTCGAGCCCGTCGCCGGTGCGCAGGACCGCTTCGAGGTCGAAGTCGGTGTGCGGGGCGAGGGCGCGGGCGGCCTCGGCGATCTTCGCGGCGAACACCGGTGAGGAGTCGAGGAGTTCTGCGCCCATCCCGGCCCACTGCGGGCCCTGGCCGGGGAAGACGAAGACCGTCTTGCCGGAAAGGTCGGCCTTGCCGCGCACCGCCTGAGCGGGGGTCGTGCCTTCGGCGAGCGCGGCCAGCGCCGTCCGGTGGTCGGCGAGGACGACAGCGCGCTCGTCGAAGGCGGACCGGCCGCGTACCAGGGACGCGCCCACGTCGACCGTCTTCACCGAGCCGTCTAGCGCGCTTAGGGCGGCGGCCTGGGCGGCGAGTGCGGCGGGGGTCCGGCCGGAGACGGGCCAGGGCGCGCCCGGGTCGTCCGCGCCGGGCTCCGGCTCCGGTTCCGCGGGGGCCTGCTCGAGGATGACGTGGGCGTTCGTGCCGCTCACCCCGAACGCCGACACCGCGGCGCGGCGCGGCCGTCCGGTCTCGGGCCAGGCGCGCTGCTCGGTGAGCAGCTCGACCGCGCCCGAGTCCCAGTCGACCTGCCCCGTCGGGCTGTCCACGTGCAGGGTCTTCGGCAGGACGCCCCGGGCGAGCGCGCCGACCATCTTGATCACGCCGGCGGCCCCCGCGGCGGCCTGGGTGTGCCCGATGTTCGACTTCAGGGACCCCAGCAGCAGCGGGTGCGCGCGCTCGCCGCCGTACGTCGCGAGCACGGCCTGGGCCTCGATCGGGTCGCCGAGCCTGGTGCCCGTGCCGTGGCCCTCGACCGCGTCCACGTCGGCCGGGCCGAGGCCCGCCGCGTCGAGCGCGCGGCGGATGACGCGCTGCTGGGCGGGCCCGTTCGGCGCGGTGAGGCCGTTGGACGCGCCGTCCTGGTTCACCGCGGTGCCGCGGACGACCGCGAGGACCCGGTGGCCGTTGCGCACCGCGTCCGACAGGCGTTCGACCAGGAGGACGGCGACGCCCTCGGCCCAGCCCGTGCCGTCGGCGGCGTCGGCGTAGGCCTTGCACCTGCCGTCGGGGGAAAGACCGCGCTGCCGGGAGAACTCCACGAACACCGCGGGCGACGACATGATCGCCACGCCGCCCGCGAGCGCGAGGTCGGACTCGCCCGAGCGCAGCGACTGCGCGGCGAGGTGCAGCGCGACGAGCGAGGACGAGCACGCCGTGTCGACGGTGACGGCCGGGCCCTCGAACCCGAACGAATAGGAGATCCGGCCGGACGCGACGCTGCCTGCGGACCCGTTGGCGAGGTATCCCTCCAGGGCCGCGGGGGCCTCGCCTATCCGGGGCGTGTAGTCGTGGTACATGACGCCGGCGAAGACACCGGTCCGGCTTCCGCGTAGCCCGGACGGGTCGATGCCCGCGCGCTCGAACGCCTCCCAGGACGTCTCCAGGAGGAGGCGCTGCTGGGGGTCGGTCGCCAGGGCCTCCCTGGGGGAGATGCCGAAGAAGGGGGCGTCGAACTCCCCCGCGTCGTGCAGGAACCCGCCGTGCCGGACGGTCGATTTGCCCGGGACGTCGGGGTCGGGGTCGTAGAGGCCCTCCAGATCCCAGCCCCGGTTGTCGGGGAAGCCCGTGACGGCGTCGCGGCCTTCGGCGACGAGGTCCCACAGCTCCTCGGGGGAGGCGACGCCGCCGGGCAGGCGGCAGGCCATGCCGATGATCGCGATGGGTTCGTCGGGCGCGGCGGCCCGCCTCGCCTCCTTCCCGACGGGGCGGGCCTCGGCGTCGAGGGCGGCGGCGAGCGCGGCCGGGGTCGGATGGTCGAACGTCAGCGTGGCCGGAAGCCGGCGGCCGAGGGCCGCTGAGAGCCTGTCGCGGAGTTCCACCGACGTCAGGGAGTCGAGGCCGAGATCGGTGAAGGCGCGGTCGGCGGGGACCGCGCCGGACGGGTCGCCCAGCACGGCCGCGGCCTGCGCCCGGACGAGGTCGAGCAGCGCCTCGCCGGTCGGCGCCGCGGCGTCGGCGCGGGGCGCGGCGGCCCTCCTGCGCGGCCTGGCGAGCCCGCGCAGCAGCGGCCCGGGGTCTTCGGCGGTGAGGTCGAGCGCGGCCGGGACGAGCAGCGGCGCGCCGTCGCGGCGCGCCGCGTCCAGCAGCGCGAGCCCCTCGGCGACGGGCAGCGCCCGCACCCCGCGCCGCGCGGCCCGCGCGAGGTCCGCGGCGGTGAGATGGGCGGTGATGCCCGACTCCCCCTCCCACAGTCCCCACGCCAGCGACTGCGCGGGCAGTCCTTGCGAGGTCCGCAGCGCCGCGAGCCCGTCGAGGAACCCGTTGGCGGCCGCGTACCCGCCCTGCCCTGCGCTCCCGAGCACGCCCGCGACGGACGAGAACAGCACGAACGCGTCGAGCTCCCGATCCAAGGTCAGCTCGTGCAGGTGCCAGGCCGCGTCCGCCTTCGCGGCGAGCACCCCGGCGACCCGTTCGGCGGTCAGCGACCCCAGCGCCCCGTCGTCGACGACCCCGGCCAGGTGATAGACCGCGGACGGCTCACGCCCTTCCAGCACGGCCGCGAGCGCCGCCCGGTCGGACACGTCGACCGCGACGACCTCGACCTCGGCCCCCAGCCCGTTGAGCTCCGCGACCAGCGCGAGCGCCCCCGGCGCCCCCGCCCCGCGCCGCCCGGCCAGCAGCAGCCGCCGAACCCCCCGCGCGGTCACCAGATGCCGCGCGACCTCGGCCCCCAGGCCCCCGGTCCCCCCGGTGACGAGCACGAGCCCCTCCGGATCGACCTCCCGGGCCTCCCCGACGGGCGCGGCGGCCCTCTCCAGCCGGGGCACCACCACCCCGTCCTCGCCGAAGAGAACCTGCGTTTCCCCCGCCCCGAACGCCCGCAGCACACCCTCAGGCAGCCCGCCGAACCGCACGCCCGGCCCGATCGGACCGAATTCCGGCTCCGGCGTTCGGGACGGACCGGCACCATGCGCAGCCGCGAGATCCCCGTGAACGAATGCGCTTGACTCGGTCGCTGGGCCGGGCGAGGTCTCCAAGCCCGTGGGTTCGGGCTTCGGGGTGGTCGGGGCGGCCAGGAGATAGCGGCCCGGACGTTCGGCCTGGGCGGCGCGGACGAGGCCCCAGACGGCGGAGGCCGCGGGGTCGTGGCGGGGGTCGGGAGTGATGACGGCGAGGGCCGGGGCGTCGTCGGGGTGGGCCTGGAGGGCGGCGAGGACCTGGGCGGTCAGGGCGCGGGTCGCGCGGACCGGGTCGTCGGCCGGGTCGGGGAAGGCCGGGAGGACGTCCACGGACAGGGGGTCGGCGGGCGCTTCGGGAGCCTTCGCCCAGGTGACGCGGTAGAGGGAGCGGGGGGCCGCGGCGAGGCCGCCGAGCGGGACGGGGCGGGCGCGCAGGGCGTCGACGGTGAGGACCGGCGCGCCCTCGGGCGAGGCCGCGCGGATCGTGAACTCGTGCTCGGCGCGCGGGTCGAGGCGGACGCGCAGGTCGGCCGCGCCGGGCGCGTGAAGGCGGACGCCGTACCAGGCGTACGGGAGCAGGGAGTGGCCTTCCGGCACGTCGGCGGCGTGCGCGGCGGGGTGCAGGGCCGCGTCCAGCAGCGCCGGGTGGAGGCCGAAGCTCCCGGCCGAGTGCCGTTCCGCGTCGCCGAGGGAGACCTCCGCGACCAGCGCGGGGCCGTCGCGCCGCACCTCGGTGACGCCCTGGAAGGCGGGCCCGTAGTCCAGCCCGGTGCGGGCCAGCGCGTCGTAGATCTCCTCGGGGGTCGCCGCGAGGGCCGCCCCTTCGGGAGCCGCGACGCCCTCGGGCGCGGGCGCGGGTTCCTCGGGTGCGAGGCGGCCGTGGGCGTGCCGGGTCCACTCCGCGCCGACCCGGGCGTGCACGGTCAGCGCGCGGCCGCCGTGCCCGTCCGGCTCGGCGAGCACGACCCGCAGGTCGGCGGTGGCGCCGGGCGGCAGGACCAGCGGCGCCTCGATCACCAGCTCCGCGACGACCGGTGTCCCGGCCGCCGCGCCCGCGCGGAGCGCGAACTCCACGAACGCGGTACCGGGCACGACGACGGCGCCCTGCACGACATGGTCGGCGAGCCACGGATGGGCCGCCGTGGAGATCCGGCCGGTGAGCACCGTGCCGTCCTGTCCCGGCAGGTCACCCGCGGCGGGCAGCAGCGGGTGCCCGGTCGGCTCCAGCCCGAAGGCGGAGGCGTCGCCGGACGCGTCGGCCTCCAGCCAGAACCTGCGGCGCTGGAACGGGTACACGGGCAGGTCGACGGTCTTCGCCTCCGGGAACAGCCGCTCCCAGGCGACCGCGCCGCCGTGCGCGTGCACGTGGCCGAGCGCGAGCAGCACGGTCTCCTCCTCGTCCCGGTCCCGGCGCAGCGCGGGGATCGCCGCGCCCTCGACGGCCTGGGCGGCGAGCGCGCTGAGGACGCCGTCGGGCCCTAGCTCGACGAACGAGGCGGCGCCCGCCTTTGCGAGCCCGCCGAGCACGTCGTGGAAGCGGACCGCATCCCGGACCTGCCGCACCCAGTAGGCGGGGTCGGTGAGCGCGTCGGCCTCCCGCCCGGTGACGCCGGAGAAGACGGGCACCGTCGGGAGCGTGTAAGACAGGTCGGCCGCCACGTCACCGAACTCGGCGAGCATCGGATCGAGCAGCGGCGAGTGGAACGCGTGCGAGACGCGCAGCCGCCGGGTGCGCCGCCCCTCCGCGGCCAGCCTTTCGGCCACTTCCAGAACGGGGCCTTCGACCCCGGAGAGCACCACCGAACGTGCCGCGTTGACCGCGGCGATGGCGACCTCGCCCTCGCGTCCCGCGAGAAGGGGCACCACCTCTTCCTCCGCGGCCTCGACCGCGACCATCGCGCCGCCGCGTGGAAGCCCCTGCATCAACCGCGCGCGGGCCGCGACGAGCCTTGCGGCGTCCGGCAGCGTCCAGACCCCTGCCGCGTAGGCCGCCGACACCTCTCCGATCGAGTGCCCGGCGAGCAGGCCGGGGCGCACCCCCCACGCCTCGAAGAGGGCGTACAGCGCCGTCTCGACCGCGAACAGCCCGGTCTGCGCGTAGAGCGTCTCGTCCAGCAGCGGCCCGCCTTCGAACACGACGTCCCGCACCGGCCGCGGCGCGAAACCGACGAGATTCCGGTCGAGTTCCCCGACCGCCGCGTCGAACGCCGCCGCGAACACCGGGAACCGCCCGTGCAGGTCCCGCCCCATGCCGGCGCGCTGGCTCCCCTGCCCGGTGAACAGAAAGGCCAGCCCCGCGCCTTCCGCCCTCCCCCGCACCACGTTCACCCCGGGATCTCCCCCGGCGAGTCCTTCCAGCGCCGCCCGCAACCCTCCGGGCGGCGCCACCACCACGGCCCGCTCCGGCAGTGCCGCCCGCGTCACCGCGAGCGACAGCCCCACGTCCTTCGCCCCGGCCGCGCCGATCCCTTCGGCCCGCCTCGCGAGCCTCCCCGCGACGGCCTCGATCGCCCCCGGCGTCCGCGCCGAGAGCGGCCACGCCACCGCCCGCCTTTCGGCGAAGTCGGACGCTCCGCTCGACGTCTCCCCTGCGCCCGGAAGCCCCGGAGCCCCCTCAAGACGGTCAGGGCCCGACCCGGGGACCCGCCCTTCGGACGGCGCCGCGCCGGAGGGGTCGGTGGGCCGGACTTCTTCTCCGGTCGAGCCGGGAGCGGGCCGCGGGGTCTCCTTGGCCGGCTCCTGCGGTCGCGAGGCGGACCGGACCCCTGCGCCGTCAGCGCGCGGGTGGGGCTCAGCGGGATTCGAGGAGAGGGCGGCGGGGGGTTGTTCGAGGATGACGTGGGCGTTGGTGCCGCTGACGCCGAAGGCGGAGACGGCGGCCCGCGAGGGGGCGTCGGTCTCGGGCCAGGGGACGGGGGCGGTGAGGAGGGTCAGGGGGGTGGCCGACCAGTCGATGAGGCGGGTCGGCTCGGTGATGTGGAGGGTGGCGGGCAGGGTCCGGTGGGCGAAGGCGCCGAGGAGCTTGAGGAGGCCCGCGAGGCCCGCGGCGGCCTGGGTGTGGCCGATGTTCGACTTGACCGAGCCGAGCCAGAGCGGGCGGGCGCGACCCGGGGCGTAGGCGCCGATGAGGGCTTCCGCCTCGATCGGGTCGCCGAGCGCGGTGCCGGTACCGTGCGCCTCGATCACGTCGATGTCGTCGGGCGTCAGGCGGGCGTCTGCCAGGGCGTCGCGGATGACGCGGCGCTGGGCGGGGCCGTTCGGCGCGGTGAGGCCGTTGGACGCGCCGTCCTGGTTGACCGCGGTGCCGCGCACGACGCCGAGGATCCGCCGGCCGTCGCGCAGCGCGTCCGAGAGCCGCTGGACGAGCACGACGGCGACGCCCTCGGCCCAGCCCGTCCCGTCGGCGCCTTCGGCGAACGCCTTGCACCTGCCGTCGGGGGAAAGGCCGCGCTGCCGGGAGAACTCCACGAAGTTCACGGGTGAACTCATCACGGTCGAACCGCTCACCAAGGCGAAATCCGACTCGCCGTCGCGCAGCGACCGCACCGCGAGGTGCAGCGCGACCAGCGACGACGAGCACGCCGTGTCGACGGTGACGGCCGGACCCTCGAACCCGTACCAGTAGGAGAGCCGTCCGGACGTCACGCTGGCGGCCGTGCCGAGGGCGAGGTGCCCTTCGACCGACGCCGGGACGGACGGGAGCCGGGCCGCGTAGTCCTGCCCGTTGACGCCCGCGAAGACTCCCGTCCGGCTTCCGCGCAGCCCGGAGACATCGATCCTGGCCCGTTCGAACGCCTCCCAGGACGTCTCCAGGAGCAGCCGCTGCTGCGGGTCCGTGGCGAGCGCCTCACGCGGAGAGATCCCGAAGAACTCGGCGTCGAATCCCGCGATGTCCGACAGGAACGCGCCGTGCCGGGTCGTGGACGTGCCCGAGTGGGCGGGGTCCGGGTGGAAGAGCTTCTCGAGGTTCCAGCCCCGGTCCTCGGGGAAGCCGCCGACCGCGTCACGGCCCTCGGCCACCAGCTCCCACAGTTCTTCCGGGGAGGTGACGCCCCCGGGGAACCGGCAGGCCGCCCCGACGATCGCGATCGGCTCGTGCCGCCCGTCGCGGGCCTCCTTGAGCTGCTCGCGGGTCTCGAAGAGTTCGGCGCTCACGCGCTTCAGAAGGGTCCTGATCTGGTCGCTCATGTCACTCGATCCCGAGGGTTGATCCGATGAACTCGACGAGCTCGTCGTCGGTGGCGTCGGCGAGCCGCGTCGCGACGGCCGAGGGGGCGGCGCGGCCGGCGAGGTCGCGCAGCAGGGGTGCGGCGGCGGCCCTGCCGTCGCCGCCGGCCCGGTCGAGCAGCGCCTCCAGCGCCTCGATCCCGGCCAGCAGGGCGGCGTCGGGGTCGGGGGCGAGCAGCCCGGCCAGGTGCTCGGCCAGCGCTTCGGGCGTCGGGTGATCGAAGACGAGGGAGGCGGGCAGCGTCAGGCCCGTCTCGGCGGCGAGCCTCGCGCGCAGGCGGACCGCGGCCAGGGAGTCGAAGCCCTGGTCCTTGAACGGCGTGTCCGGCGCGACCGAGGCGGCGCCTTGGCGGCCCTGCACCTCGGCGACGAGCGCGCGAACGAGGTCCAGCAGCACCCGTCGGGCGTCGGCGCCGGGCCGGGCCAGCGCCTCGGCGAGGCCGGAGGGCTCCGCCGCGCGCGGGGCGGAGCGGAGTTCCGCGGTGAGCGGCAGGCCGGGGGCGAGCAGATCCCAGTCGGCCTCGGCGACGACCACGTGCGCCGCGCCGACCGAGCCGAGGTAGCCGATCGCCTCCTCGGGCGGCAGCTCCCGGACGCCCTGCCGGGCGAGCGCCTCGGCGGCGGCCCCGTCGGCGAGTCCGCCCCCGCCCCAGTGGCCCCAGCCGATCGACGTGGCGGGCAGCCCCAGCGCGCGGCGGTGCTGGGCGAGCGCGTCGAGGTAGGCGTTGCCGGGCGCGTAGTTGCCCTGCCCGGCCACCCCGGCGACGCCCGCGAGCGACGAGAACAGGACGAACGCGTCGACCTCCCCCACGAGCTCGTGCAGGTGCCGCGCCGCGTCGGCCTTGGCCGCCAGCGCGCGGTCGATCCGCGCGGGGTCCAGGGCGGAGACCAGGGCGTCGTCGAGGGCCGCGGCGGTGTGCACGACGGCGTCGACGGGGTGCGCGGCCAGGAGCGCGGCGAGCGCGTCCCGGTCGGCGACGTCCAGCGCCCGCAGGACCGGCTGGGCGCCCGCGGCGGCGATCCGGGAGGAGAGCGCGACGGCGCCCGGGGCGTCCGCCCCGCGCCTGCTCGCGACGACCACCTTGGCCGCCCCGTTGCGGGCCGCCCACAGCGCGGCCCGCGCGCCGAGCGCCCCGGTTCCACCCGTGACCAGCACGGTCCCGCGCGGTTTCCACCCGTCGCCGGTCCCGGCCTCGGCCTCGGCCTCGGCGGCGACGAGCCGCCGGGCGAACACCCCGCCCGCCCGCACCGCGAGCTCCCGCTCCTCCCCCGCCCCGGCGAGCGCGCGGGCGACGACGTCCCAATCCGGCTCGGGCGACACGTCGACCACCCCGCCCCATCTCCCCGGATGCTCCGCGGCGGCCACCGCGCCCAGCCCCCACGTCAGCGCCTGCTCCGGCGCCGGAACCTCCTCGCCACCGACCCCGACGGCCCCCGCCGTCACCGACCACAGCGGCACGTCCAGTCCCTGAAACAGCCCGACATTCGCCACGTATCCGGCACGCCCCCCGAGCGGCAGCAACGACACGACGGCGTCCGCGCCCCCGGCTCCGCCCGAAATGCCCAGGGTGCCTGCCGGCTCTCCCGAGAGCCGCGCGCCGTCCGAGGCGAAGGGCCGGACGAGCCGGCCGCCGCCATCCGCAGAAGGCGCCGCCGCGTACGGGACAGGGCCATCGGTGAAGTCGGCACCCGGGACTTCCCCGGCCTCGGGTGCGGACCCCTTGCCCTCGCGAAGGGTCGTGGTGGACGGGGTGAGGGAATCGGTGATCGTGACGTGGGCACCGGTGCGTTCCAGGGCGGCGGCCAAGGGTCCGGCCCAAGGGTGGCCGCCTGAGACGAGGAGCCAGGAGGACGGGGCGGCGGGGGCGAGGGATGCGGGGCGCCAGGCGACGGTGTAGCGGCGCGGGTCGCGGGGAGTCGGAGCGAACGAGGAGGAGGGGGCGAGCCAGTAGCGCGCGCGCTGGAAGGGGTAGGTGGGCAGGTCCGTCTTGCGGGCGCCGGGGTAGAGGGCGGCCCAGTCCAGGTCGGCGCCGTGCAGATGGGCGCGGGCGAGGACGGCGGCGAGGGTGTCGGCCTCCGGGACGTCCGCGCGCAGGGCGGCCTCGGCCTCCGCGCCGGGCACCGCCTCGGCGGCGAGGGCCGTCAGCACGGGGTCGGGGCCGAGTTCGAGGAACGTGGTCGCGCCCGCGCCGGCGAGGGTGCGCAGCCCGTCGTGGAAGCGGACGCTGCCGCGCACGTGCCGCGCCCAGACCGAAGGGTCGTCGTAGGAGGTGACGAGTTCCCCCGTCAGGTTGGACACGACGGGGACGCGCGGCCTGGCCGCGGGCACGGTCGCCGCGATCGCGGTGAACGCGTCGAGCATCCCGTCCATGTGCGGCGAGTGGAAGGCGTGCGAGACCCGCAGCCGCTTCACCCGCCGCCCGGCGTCCCGCAGCGCCCCGGCGACGGCCTCGGCCGCCGCCGCGTCCCCCGAGACGACGACCGACGCGGGCCCGTTCACCGCGGCGATCTCGACGCCCGGCACGAGCAGTGCGCGCACCTCGTCCTCGGCGGCCTCCACCGCGACCATCGCGCCGCCCCCGGGAAGCGCCTGCATCAGCCTGGCGCGCGCCGCGACGAGCTTCGCCGCGTCGTCCAGCCCCCAGACTCCGGCGGCGTGCGCCGCGGTGAGCTCCCCGATCGAGTGCCCGGCGACGAAGTCGGGCCGCACCCCCCAGTCCTCTAGGAGCCGGAACAGCGCGGTCTCCAGCGCGAACAATCCGGTCTGGGCGTACAGGGTCTGCTCGAGCTCCGCCCCGCCCTCGAACCACACCTCGCGGACCGACCGGGCCGCGTGCCCGGCCAGCTCCCGGTCGAGCGCCGCGGTGGCCGCGTCGAACGCCTCGGCGAACACCGGGAACCGCTCATGAAGCTCTTTCCCCGCGCCGGCCCGCTGGCTTCCCTGCCCCGTGAACAGGAACGCCAGCCCGCCGCCCCCGGCCTTCCCCCGCAGCACGGCGCCCGAGCCCGCCCCCTCGACGAGCCCGCGCACCCCCGCCGCGAGTTCCGGGGCGTCCCGCCCCACCACCACCGCCCGCTCCTCCAGCCGGGCCCGCCCGGCCCCGAGCGTCACCGCGACGTCCCCGGGCGCCAGCCCTTCCGCGGACTCGCCGAGCCGCCTGGCCTGCTCCCGCAGCGCCGCCTCCCCCTTCCCGGAAAGGCTCCACAGGTAGGGCAGCCCCTCGGCCGGGCGCCGCGCGGGACCGGTCCCGTGACCTGCGCCGTAGGTCACGGGACCGGAGTTCTGTGCGGGGACGTCCGCGTCGGCGGGGTCCGGCTGTTCGAGGACCACGTGCGCGTTGGTGCCGCTGACGCCGAAGGAGGAGACCGCCGCCCGGCGGGGCGCGCCGGTCTCCGGCCAGGCCCGGGATTCGGTGAGCAGGCTGACGGACCCGGAAGACCAGTCGACGTGCGGCGTCGGCTCGTCCACGTGGAGGGTGCGCGGCAGGACGCCGTGGCGCATCGCCTCGATGAGCTTGATGATCCCGCCGACGCCCGCGGCGGCCTGGGTGTGGCCGATGTTCGACTTCAAGGAGCCGAGGTAGAGGGGACGCTCCCGGTCGCCTCCGTAGGCGGCGAGAAGAGCGCCCGCCTCGATCGGGTCGCCCAGCGCGGTGCCGGTGCCGTGCGCCTCCACGGCGTCGATCTCGTCGGGTTCGAGGTCGGCGGCGGCGAGCGCGGCCCGGATCACCTCGCGCTGCGACGGGCCGTGCGGCGCGGTGAGGCGGCTGCTGCGCCCGTCCTGGTTGACGGCCGAGCCGCGGACCACCGCGAGGACCCGGTGACCGAGCCGGCGCGCGTCCGACAGGCGCTCCAGCAGGAGCAGGCCCGCGCCCTCGCCCCAGGCGGTGCCGTCGGCGGCCGCCGCGAACGGCTTGCACCTGCCGTCGGGGGCCAGGCCCCGTTGCCGGGAGAACTCGATGAACATGCCGGGCGAGGCGAGGACGGTCGCGCCGCCCGCGAAGGCGGCGTCGCACTCGCGCGCGCGCAGCGCCCGCACCGCCAGGTGCACGGCGACGAGCGAGGACGAGCACGCGGTGTCGACCGTGACGGCGGGTCCGGTCAACCCGAGCGTGTAGGCGATCCGCCCCGACGCGACGCTCGTGGTCGTGCCGGTCAGCACGTACCCGTCGGTCCCCTCGGCGGGCAGGTGGTGAAGGCTCGGCCCGTACTCCTGCGCGATGACCCCGGTGAACACGCCGGTCCGGCTGCCGCGCAGCGAGGCAGGGTCGATCCTGGCGTGCTCGACCGCCTCCCACGCCGTCTCCAGCAGCAGCCGCTGCTGCGGATCCGCGGCCAGCGCCTCACGCGGGGACAGCCCGAAGAAGTCGGCGTCGAACCCCGCCGCATCGTGCAGGAAGCCGCCTTCCCGGACATAGCTCGTGCCGCTGTGGTCGGGGTCGGGGTGGTAGAGCCGGTCGAGGTCCCAGCCGCGGTCGGCGGGCAGCGGGCCGATCACATCGCGTTCGGCGGCGACGAGCCGCCACAGGTCGTCGGGGGTGCGGACCCCGCCGGGGTAGCGGCAGCCGATCCCGACGACGGCGATCGGCTCGGCCGCCGCGTGCGCGGCGGACTCGGCCTCGGCGAGCCTGCGGCGGGTCCGCTGGAGCTCGACGGTCACCCTCCTGAGGTAGTCCCGCAGCTTCTCTTCCTCCGCCATGGCGTTCTCCCTGTTCGTACGGCTCACGACAGCCGCAGCTCTTCTTCGATGAGGCGGAACAGCTCGTCCCCGGTCGCCGACGCGAGGTCGGCCTCGGCCTCGGCTTCCGCTTCGGCGGGGACGGGCGCGGGTTCTGGCGCGAGCAGCTCCGCGAGGTGCGCGGCGGCCTCGGCCGGGGTCGGGTGGTCGAAGGTGAAGGTGGCGGGCAGCCTCAGCCCGACGGCCGCGCCGAGCCGCGTGCGCAGTTCGACCGACGCGAGCGAGTCGAACCCCGACTCCTGGAATCCGTGGTCCGGCCGGACCGCCTCGGCGCCGGCGTGCCCGAGGACCGCCGCGGCGGTCTCGCGCACCAGCTGCAGCAGCCGCCGCAGGCGCTCGGCCTCGGGCAGGTCGGCGAGCCCGTCGACGGCGGCGGGCCCGGACGGCGTGACGGAGGCACCGCCCGGCCTGACGAGTCCGCGCAGCACGGGCGGCGTCTCGCCCAGGCCGTCGAGGTCGAGCCTGGCGGGCACCAGCGCGGGGTCGGGCGCGGCGAGCACCCGGTCGAGCAGCGCCAGGGCCCGCGCGGTGGGCAGGCCCGCGAGGCCGCGCCGGGCCATCCGGCGGAGCTGCGCGTCGGTGAGCCCGCCCGTCATGGCGCTCTCCTGCTCCCAGCGGCCCCACGCGGCCGACACCGCGGGCAGGCCCCGATGGGCGCGCCGGGCGGCGAGCGCGTCGAGGAAGGTGTTGGCGGCGGCGTATCCGGCTTGGCCGGGGTTGCCCAGGACGCCGACGGCAGAGGAGAACAGAACGAACTCGGCGACGTCATGCCGTTCCGCGGCCAGGTGGAGCCGCCAGGCGGCGTCGCTCTTGGCCCGCAGGACGTCGTGGACCTGGCCGTCGGTCAGCTCGGTGAACGCGGCGTCGTCGAGGATGCCCGCCGCGTGCACGACCGAGGCGATCCGGCGGCCTTCGAACAGCGCCCTGACGTCCTCGGGGGCCGCGGCGTCGGCGGAGACGATCTCCACCTCGGCGCCGAGTCCTTCGAGTTCGGCCCGCAGTTCGGCCGCGCCGGGCGCGGCGAGGCCCCTCCGGGAGGCCAGCAGCAGGCTCCGCCGTCCGTGCCTGCGGACCAGGTGCCGGGCGACCAGCGCGCCGAGCGTCCCGGTGCCGCCGGTGACCAGCACGGTGCCGTCCGGGTCGGGGCGGCGCGGGAGCGTCGCGACGAGCTTGCCGGTGTGCCGCGCCTGGGAGAGCCTGCGGAGCGCGTCGGGCGTGCGCCGCACGTCCCAGGACTCGACGGGCGGCGGCTGGAGGCCGCCGTCCTCGAACAGCACGCCGAGGTCGGCGAAGAGCGCGGCGATCCGGTCGGGGTCGACGTCGAACAGGTCGAACGCGCGGTAGACCGGGACGACGTCGGCGGGGTCGCGCAGGTCGGTCTTGCCCATCTCCACGAACCTGCCCTCCGGCCCCAGGAGGGCGAGGGACGCGTCCGTGAACTCGTGCGCGAGCGCGTTCAGCACGACGTCCACCGCGCCGAACCGGTCGGCGAACTCGAGGTCGCGGGAGGAGCCGACGTGCGCGGCGTCCAGCCCGGCCTCCAGCAGCAGCGGCTGCTTGGCGGGCGAGGCCGTGGCGAACACCTCCGCGCCGAGGTGGCGGGCGAGCTGGACGGCCGCGCCGCCGACCCCGCCCGTCGCGGCATGGATGAGGACCCGGTCGTCGGCCTTCAGCTCGCCGAGGTCGACGAGCCCGTGGTAGGCGGTGAGGAACGCGACGGGCGCGGCGGCCGCCTCGGCGTACGACCAGCCCGCCGGGATCGGGGCGAGCAGCCGCGCGTCGGTGACGGCCTGGGGCCCGAGCTGTCCCTGGAGGAGGCCCATGACCCGGTCGCCCTGCCTCAGCCCGGTGACCTCCGGCCCGGTCTCCAGGACGGTCCCGGCGCCCTCCGCGCCGATGCTGGCGCGGCCGGGGTACATGCCGAGCCCGATGAGGACGTCGCGGAAGTTCAGTCCGGCCGCGCGGACGGCCACCCGGACCTCCCGCCCCGTGAGCGGACGGGCCGCCTCCGGCGCGGGGACCGCCGCGATCGCGTCGAGGCTGCCGGGAGCGGTGACGTCGAGCCGCCACGGGCCGTCGGGAAGGGCGAGCGCGTCGCGTGCGGGGCGGGCCAGCCGGGGCACGAGCAGCCTGCCGCGGCGCAGCGCCACCTGCTCCTCGCCCGCGTCGGCGGCGGCCGCCGCCTCGACGGGGTCGATCGGGCCGGGGCCCAGGTCCACGAGGACGATCCGCCCGGGGTGCTCGGCCTGCGCGGTCCGCAGCAGGCCCCACAGGCCGGACTCGGCGAGGCCGGGGACGTCCGAGCCGTGCCGGGTCGCGACGGCGCCCCGGGTGACGACCGCGAGCCTTCCCTCGCCGTTCGCGAGCCAGCCTTGGACGAGGCCGAGCGCCCGGACCGTCGCGGTGTGCGCCGACTCGGGAAGCGGCCCGGCCCCGCGCGGCTCGGCGACCGCGGCCCAGTCCCGGTGGAGCGCGCCGTCCCACAGGATCGTCCAGGACCCGTCGTCCGGCACTCGGTCGCCTTCCGGGGGCGTCCAGTCGAGGGGCGTCCAGTCGAGCCGGTAGGGGCGCTCGTCGCCCGCGGTCTCCCGGAAGGCGAGGTCGGCGATCGTGAGGACGGGGTTCCCGTCGGCGTCGTGGGCGTCGAGCGCGACGGCGCCTTCCCGGCCGGGCACGATCCTGGCGCGCAGCGCCTCAGCCCCCTCCCGGTGCACGGCGAACCCCGACCAGGCGAACGGGATCCGCACGCCGGACCCGTCGAGGACCTCCCCGACGACCGCGTGCAGCACCGCGTCGAGCAGCGCCGGATGCACCGCGAACCCCTGCGCCTCGGCGACGGGGACCGTCTCGGCGTACACGGTCGCGCCGTCCCGCCACACCCCGCGCAGCAGCCGGAACCCCGGCCCGTACTCGTACCCGCGCTCGGCGAGCCGCGCGTACAGCGCCGCGAGATCCACCGCCGCGGCCCCCGCCGGGGGCCAGGCCTCCGGGACGGGCGCGGCCGCCGCGAGCGCGGTGCCGAGCGCGCCCGAGGCGTGCCGGACCCAAGGGCCGGCGCCGGTCCTGGCGTGCACGGAGACGGGCCTGAGCCCGTCGGCTCCGGGCGCGCCCGTGACGACCTGGAGGGAGACCGCGCCCTCCTCGGGCACGACCAGGGGCTGCTCCAGGGTCAGGTCGGCGAGGGGCCCGCCCGCTTGGAGGGCGAGTTCGGCCAGGGCGGTGCCGGGGAGGAGGACGTCGCCGAGGACGCGGTGATCGGTGAGCCACGGTTCGTCCTCGGTGGACAGGCGGCCGGTCCGGACCGCGCCGCCGTCGGCGAGCTCCAGGACGGGGCCGAGGAAGCGGTGCGCGGAGCCCGGCGCGGCGGGCTCGGCCGTCAGCCAGTAGCGCTCCCGCTGGAACGGATAGGTCGGCAGGTCGGCGCGCGGGCCGGGGCCGTGCACGGCGGCCCAGTCCACCGGGACGCCCGCGACGTGCAGTTCGGCGAGGGCGGTGACGAACGATTCGGGCTCCGGCCTGTCCTTGCGCAGCGCGGGCACGATCACCGGGACGTCGGTGCTCTCCCGCGCGAGGGCGGTGAGCGTGGCGTCGGGGCCGAGTTCCAGCAGCGCGGTGACGCCGAGGTCGCGGGCGGCGCGGACGCCGTCGTGGAACCGGACCGCGGCGCGGATGTGCCGCACCCAGTACTCGGGGTCGGCCAGCCCGGTGGCGATCCGCCCGGTCACATTGGAGATGACCGGGATGCGCGGTTCATTGAAGTCCAGCGCCGCGGCGACGTCCCGGAACTCCGCGAGCGCGGGTTCGGTGCGCGCGGAGTGGAAGGCGTGGCTGACGCGCAGCGGCCTTGCCCGTCGGCCGTCGGCGCGCCAGCGGCGGGCGAGCGCGGAGACGGCGTCGGAGTCCCCGGACACGACCACCGACGCGGCGCCGTTCACCGCCGCGAGGTCGAGCCCGTCGCCGAGGTGGACCGCGATCTCCTCCTCGCTCGCCTCGAGCGCCGCCATCGCGCCGCCCGAGGGCAGCCGCTGGAGGAGCCTTCCGCGGGCCGCGACCAGGGCGCTCACATCGCGGGCGCTCAGCACTCCGGCGACGTGCGCGGCGGCGAGTTCGCCGATGGAGTGGCCGAGCAGCACCGTCGGCCGCAGTCCGGCCGCCTCGGCGAGCCGGTACAGCGCGACCTCGATCGCGAACAGCGCGGGCTGGGTGTAGGCGGTCTGCTCCAGCAGTTCCTCCGGCCCGTCGAAGACGAGCTCGTGCAGCGACCGGTCGAGGTGCGGGGCGAACCCGTCGAAGAGCTCGTCCAGCGCGTTCCGGAACACCGGCGAGGTCTCGTAGAGCCCGCGCCCCATCCCGACCCGCTGGCTCCCCTGCCCGCTGAACAGGAACCCCGTCCCGCCCTGCCGCACGGCCCTTCCCGTCACGAGTCCGGGCGCGGTGCCGCCTTCGGCGAACGCCCTGAGCGCCGCGGCGGCCTCCCCTGGCGCTCCGACGAACACCGCGCGCTCCTCGAACTCCGCGCGCGTCGTGGCCAGCGCACGGCCCGCCGCGAAGGGCTCGATCCCCTCTCCGAACCGTTCCCGGAGCCGTCCCGCCTGCTCCCGCAGCGCGGACCCGGTCCGCGCCGACAGCACCAGCGCGACGACCGCCTCCGCGCCGGGCCCATCCGGCGAGCCGGACACCTCAGAGAACGCGGGCTCGGTGCGCACGGACCGCCCGAACTCCGACGAGGCCCGCGCTCCAGGGACCGAGGGCACGAACAGTGCGACAGCGTCCGAAGCGGGCTTCTCCGACGAGACGGACGGCCCGGGGAGGGACGGCGGCTCCTCGATGACGAGGTGGGCGTTCGTGCCGCTGATGCCGAACGAGGAGATGCCGACGCGGCGGGGCCGGTCGGTGCGCGGCCAGGGCCGGGGGGCGGTGAGGAGTTCGAGCCGGTCGCCGGACCAGTCGATGTGCGGGGAGGGCGCGTCGATGTGGAGGGTCGCGGGGAGTTCGTGCGCGCGCAGTGCCTCGGTCATCGCGATGAGGCCGGTGATGCCCGCCGCGGCCTGGGTGTGACCGAGGACCGACTTGACCGAGCCGACGAGCAGGGGACGCTCCCGTCCCGGCCCGTAGGCCGCCTGAAGGGCTCCCGCCTCGATCGGGTCGCCGAGACGGGTGCCCGTCCCGTGCGCCTCGACGGCGTCCACGTCGGCGGGGGTGAGGCCGCCGGCGCGCAGTGCCGCGCGGATCACCCGCTCCTGGGACGGCCCGTGCGGCGCGGTCAGGCCGTTGGAGGCCCCGTCCTGGTTGACCGCGCTGCCGCGCAGCACCGCGAGGATCGTGCGGCCGTCGCGCACCGCGTCCGACAGCCGGGCCAGCAGCACCAGGCCCGCGCCTTCGGACCAGGCGGTGCCGTCGGCGGCCGCCGCGAACGGCTTGCACCTGCCGTCCGGGGCCAGGCCGCCCTGTCTGCTGAACTCGGTGAACATGCCGGGCGTCGCCATCACCGTGACGCCTCCGGCGACCGCCAGGTCGCACTCCCTCGAGCGCAGCGACTGCGCCGCGAGATGCAGCGCCACCAGCGACGACGAGCAGGCCGTGTCGACGGTCAGGGCGGGCCCGACGAGGCCGAGCGTGTAGGCGAGCCGCCCGGACGCGACGCTGGAGGCGCTGCCGGTGAGCGCGTGCCCGTCGAAGCCGCGCGGGGTCTCGTGCAGGCGGGTGCCGTACTCCTGCGCCATCGCGCCGACGAACACCCCCGTGCGGCTGCCGCGCAGCGACGTCGGGTCGATCCCGGCCCGTTCGAACAGCTCCCAGCCGGTCTCCAGCAGCAGCCGCTGCTGCGGGTCCATCACCGCGGCCTCGCGCGGGGAGATCCCGAAGAACGCGGCGTCGAAGCGGTCGGCGTCGTAGAGGAAGCCGCCGTTCCTGGCGTAGGTGGTGCCGGGGCGGAACTCGCTCTGCGGCGCGTAGAGCGCGTCGAGGTCCCAGCCGCGGTTGCCGGGGAACGCGCCGATCGCGTCGCGGCCATCGCGCAGCAGCGCCCACAGCTTCTCGGGGGTGTCCGCGCCGCCGGGCCAGCGGCCGCCCGCCGCGACGATCGCGATCGGGTCCTCCGACGCGCCCGCGGCCTCCTCGTCGGCCGTGTCCGCGCCGGTGAGCAGGGCGGCGACGGCCCGGGGCGTCGGATGGTCGAAGACGAGGGTGCTCGGCAGGGAGACCCCGGTGGTCTCGGCGAGCCTGTCGCGGAGTTCCACGGCGCCGGCCGAGTCGAAGCCGAGGTCGCGGAAGGCCGCGTCGGGGTCGATCGCGTCGGGACCGTCGTAGCCGAGGACGACGGCCGCGCCGGAGAGCACGACCCGCAACGCGTCATCGAAGGCGAGTTCCGCGACGCCCTCCGCGATCGCGGACTCCGTCACGGGCTCCTCGACGGGCGTCGCCACCGGAAGCCCGGCGGACTCCCCGGGCAGCGGCGCACCGGCGACCCAATAGGACTTTCGCTGGAAGGGGTACGTAGGCAGGTCGGCGAGGTCGCCGCCCCACTCCTGTGGCCAGTGCACGGGCGCGCCCGAAGTCTGCGCCCTGCCCAGCGAGAGCAGGAACTGCCGCAGCCCCGGACGGTCGCGGTGCAGGGTGCCGAACGCCAGGCCGCCCGTCGGCCCGAGGATGTCCCCGGTCGCCGCGGTCAGCAGAGGGTGCGGGCTCGCCTCGACGAACAGGCCGTGCCCGTCCGACACCGCGGCCCTCACCGTACGCTCGAACACGACGGTCTCGCGGAGGTTCCGGTACCAGTAGGCGGCGTCCAGCCCTGCGGTGTCGAAGAGCCCGCCCGTCAGCGTCGAATAGAACAGCGCCTCGGACGGGTGCGCCTCGATCCCCGAGAGCTCGGTGATGAGACGGTCGCGCACCGGCTCGACGAGGGCCGAGTGGGAGGCGTAGTCCACAGGCAGGCGCCGCACTCTGACGCCGTCCGCGCGCAGGCCCTCCAGGAGGCGCTCCAGGGCGGTCACTTCTCCGGCGACCACCGTGGCGGTAGGGCCGTTCACGACGGCGACGTCCAGGGCGTCGCCGAGGAGCGGTGCCAGGCGGTCCGCGGGGAGTTCGACGGCGGCCATCCCGCCCGTCCCGGAGATCTCCGCGAGGGCCCGGCTGCGCAGCGCCACGACCTTGGCCGCGTCCGCCAGGGACAGCGCGCCCGCGACGTGCGCGGCGGCGATCTCGCCCTGCGAGTGCCCGACGACCGCGTCCGGCTCGATCCCGTGCGCCCGCCACAGCGCGGCGAGCGCGACCATCACCGCGAACAGCGCGGGCTGCACCACGTCGACCCGCTCCAGCGCGGCCGGGTCGGCGAGCGCCGCGCGCAGGTCCCAGTCGGTGTGCGGGGCGAGCGCCGCGCCCGCCGCGTCGAGCGCGTCCGCGAAGGCGGGCGACTCCTCGGCGAGCGCGAGGCCCATGCCGGTCCACTGCGCACCCTGCCCGGGGAAGACGAAGACGGTCCTGCCCCGGTCACGGGCGGTGCCGCGCACGACCTGGGCGGCCTGGCCGCCCTCGGCGAGCGCGCGCAGCCCGGCGCGCAGCTCGGCCCGGTCGCCCGCGATGACGGCCCGGTGCGGAAGGTGCGCCCGGGTCTCGGCGAGCGACCTGCCGACGGTCGCGGCGGGCAGCTCCCCGACCGCGCCGGCCAGCCGGGCGGCGTGCGCGGCGAGGCCCGCCGCGTCCTTGCCCGTCACCAGCCACGAGACGACCGGGGCGCCCGTGTCCGCCGAGGAGGCGGCGGACACGGGCGGCCCGGCCAGCACCAGATGGCAGTTGGTCCCGCCCATGCCGAACGAGCTGACCCCGGCGACCCGGTGCGCCGCGTCGGCGTCGGCGTCGGCGGTCTCCGGCCAGGGGCCGGTCTCGGTCTGCACCTCGAGCCCCAGCGCGTCGAGTGGAATCGCGGGGTTCGGCGAGACATGGTGAAGGGTGGCCGGAATCGTCCCGTGCCTAAGGCCGAGCACCACCTTGAGCAGTCCGGCGATGCCCGCGGCGCCCTCCAGGTGGCCGATGTTCGTCTTCACCGACCCGACCCGCAGCGGCGCCTTCCGTCCGGCGCCCAGGGCCGCGCCGAGCGCGGCGGCCTCGATCGGGTCGCCGACCGGGGTCCCGGTCCCGTGCAGCTCCACATACTGGACGTCGTCCCGGGACAGGCCCGCGTCGGCGAGGGCGCGGCGCACCACGTCCTCCTGGGCGGCGGCGCTCGGCACGGTCAGCCCGTCGGTCGCGCCGTCGTTGCCCGCCGCCGCGCCGAGGATCACCGCGTGGACGCGATCGCCGTCGGCCACCGCGTCGGCGAGGCGCTTCAGCACCACGACCCCGCCGCCCTCGCCGCGCACGTAGCCGTTGGCGCGCGCGTCGAACACCTTGCACCTGCCGTCGGGCGACAGTCCGCCGAACCGGGCGGAGGAGAGGTCGGAGTCGGGCGCGAGGATCAGGTTGACACCGCCCGCCAGCGCGACCTCCGTCTCTCCCCGGCGCAGGCTCTCCACCGCCAGCTGCACCGCGACGAGCCCGGACGCCTGCGCGGCGTCGACGGTCAGGCTCGGCCCGCGCAGCCCGAGGGCGTGCGAGATCCGGTTGGCCAGCAGCGCCCGGTTCAGCCCGGGAAGGGTGTGCCGGGTGACGGCGGCTTCGCCGGCGCGCTGGACCACCGCGGCGTAGTCGCCGTGCGTCGCGGCGGCGAAGACGCCGACGGCCCGCCCGGCGAGCGTGCCGGGCGGGACGCGGGCCTCCTCGAGCGCCTCCCAAGCGAGCTCGAGGAGGAGCCGCTGCTGCGGGTCCGCGGCGACCGCCTCGCGCGGGGAGATCCCGAAGAAGGCGGGGTCGAACAGGTCGGTGCCCTCCAGGTATCCGCCGGGGACGCCCGACCGCGCCGACACCGCGTCGGTGCCCGCCGCGAGCAGCCGCCAGAAGGCGGCCGGATCGGGTGCCCCGGGCAGTCGGCACGAAAGTCCGACGACGGCTATGGGAAAGGCTGCTGCCATGCTGTCCCCCCGGGGAAGACCGATCTCTTACTTGATCGATTCTGTCCACCGGGGGATACCGCCACCAGATCCGCGAACCCCTAGCGCCCCCTATCGCCAAGGGGTCACAGGAATGCGGCGAGTTGGCTCCTGCGGCGCACGCCGAGCTTGCGGTAAATGCGGGTCAGATGCTGTTCCACGGTGCTCACCGTGATGTACAGCCGGGTCGAGATCTGCCGGTTCGACAGCCCGCGGGCGGCGAGTTCGGCGACCTTGGCCTCGGCCTCGCTGAGCACCGTCCTGGCCGGCTCGGCGGGTCGCAGATCGGCCTTGGCACGTTCCGCCTCCCGTAGGTCACCCGCCTCGTGGAGCACGTCGTGCGCCTGCTCCAGCAGGATCTGCCGCTGCTCAGGGGCGCCCGCGAGGGCGAGCAGGCGCAGTGCGGCGCCGCGCGTCCGGGTGGGCGCGGCGCCGACGAGCGCGAGCTGCTCCCGGGCGAGGGACGCCGCCTCGGCACGCTCGCCGAGCGCGAGCGCGGCGTGCCCCGCGCCGATCCGCCAGGCCGCGAGACCCGGCAGGTCGATGCCCCACCGCCGCATTCTCCGGCCGCATTCCAGATGGTCGGCGCGCGCGTCCGCCGCATTTCCCGACGCCGCGTGGAATTGGCCGCGCGCCGCGAGATAATGCAGCCCCGCGGGTGTTTCCCACATCGCCTCGGGAACGGGCACCGCGAGATATCTGATGACGTCCTCCGTCATGCCCAGGGTCGTCTTGGCGGCGATCATCGTGGCGAACGGGATGCCGATCGCGACGCCCCAGTCGCCCCACGGAATGTGCAGCAGCGCGGTCCGGACGCACGCCGCCGCCTCGGCGGCGTCGCCCAGCCGGAGCGCGGTCTCGCCGCGGATCGCCGCGAACAGCCCGAGCCACACCGGGTCGCAGTGCGCGGTGGTCTGCTCCAGCAGCGGACGGCACCAGCGCGCCGCGAGGTCCGCCCGGTCGGCGTAGACCAGCGCGGCGAGCGCCCCGCCCAAGGACGTCAACGCGTCGGTGCTCATCGGGCAGCTGCCGAGCACCGCCTCGGCCTCGCGCACCGCCGGGCCCGCCGCACGGGTCGCCAGCAGGTCGCGCAGCACATCGAATCCGGTCGCCCGGCCCGGTTCGGACCGTGCCACCGGCGGCCCGATCCTCTCCGGGTACCATACCGACGCCCAGTCCCTGACTCTGCCGTCCGGGTCACGGCCGCCGTCCGCCAGGCGCGCCAGCGCCTTCTCCGCCTCGTCCGGCCGCCCCGCCCAGACGAGGTCCCGCACCGTCTCTTCGCCGACCTTGTCCACGGCCGTCTCCACGACCGCACTCACCACGCCCACGATTCGTCCTCACCGTTGCTTGTGACGCGAACGCCACCTGGCCTTCACCCGGGGCACCCCGCATCAGTGAGGGTTGCCGGCCAGCGAGCCGGGGCTTGACGCTGGCACTCCTTGCCGACACCCACATAATACAGACTAATTAAGTAGGAAATACATGAATTTGGTCACGATCCACCGACCCAGGCCGGACCCCGATCGCCCTTCCGGCGTCTCGAGGTGTACGCGAACACCCGCCCGAGGCGGCCCTGCGCTCCTCAAGCGGGTGTTGGCGGTGCCGCGTGCCGGCCGGTCCCGAGCGGATCCGGCGCCGTCCGCCGAGAGGCCGCCCGGGCGCGGGCGGCCGAGTGGGCGAGGCGCTGCCGGAGAGAGCGGTGCGCGGAAACCTGTTCGCCGCGCGAGGGTTCGTGAGAACCCTCGGCGGCGGGGGTCAGGGGGCGGTGCAGCGGAAGGAGGTGGGCTTGACCTCCAGGGTCGAGGTGCCCGAGGGGGTGATCTCGGCGAGGCGGCCCATGGCGTTCTCGTACTTGTAGAGGGTGCAGGTGGTGCCGGCGGGTTCGGTGCGGGCGGAGGCGAGCTTGCTGGTGTAGGGGGCGGGGACCTGGTAGGCGGTGCCGGTGTCGACGCCGTAGCGGTCGCAGGTCTTGTAGTCGGGTTCCTGGCAGAAGGTGATGGCGACGACCACGGACGGGGCGGGGGGCTGCGGGGTGGCGGAGGCGGGGGCGGTGGTGAGGGCCGCGAGGGCGGCGGCCGTGGTCAGGACGGGTCGGATGCGCATCGAGTCCCTTCCGGTGGCTACGTAGAGCACATAAGACGCTACGTGCCGCCACCGAGTGGAGTCAATGCGGGTGACCTGCGGGAACGGGGTCAGCCGGCGAGGGGCATGAGGGACGGGTCCGTCGTCGCCGCGAAGGCGGGGAGCGCTAGGAGACGGGCCGTGTAGGAGGCCAGGGAGGGGTAGGCCGCGAGGGAATCCGGCGAGATCTCACCGTGCGCGTTGGAGACGGAGTCGTAGCGGACGAGCGTCACCCAGAGCCGCACGTCGGCTTCGGTGAGGGAGTCGCCGAGCAGGTACGGGGAGCGTGCGAGGACCTCGTCGTAGCGGGAGAACGCCGCGGACAAGCGAGCCCGTGCGGCGGAGGCCGTCTCGGGGTCCGCCGCACGGGCCTTCTGCACCCCGTCGTTCACGTCGGTGAAGATCTCGTCGTTGAGGACGTCGATGCGCGCGCGCAGGTGCGCGGGGTACAGCTGCACGGAAGGGTCCGCCCAAGGGGTGAACTGCGTGGCGAGGTCCAAGGTGATGTCCGGGTAGTGGTTGCTCACGATGCGGCGCGAACGGGTGTCCCAGAGGACGGGCACGGAGAGGTGCCCGGGGTAACCCGGTTCGGTGGCCTCGTAGGCTTCGCTCAGGTACCGGAACCCGTTGACGGGGTCGTCCCCGCGCCGTTCCCGGAACGCCCAGCCCAGCGCGTCCCTCTCGTCGTCCACGTAAGACAGCCCGACGACGTCCTGGAGACCGAGCAGCTCACGCACGATCGCGACGCGCTGCGCGTACGGGCACACCCAGGCGACGTACAGGTGGTAGCGCCCGGCGGCCGCCGGGTGGGCGGGCGTGCCGAGGCGGCCCTGGAAGGGGTAGACGGGACGTCCGGCCGCCGCCGAGTACTCGACCCTCTCGGGGCCGTAGGGGCCGTGCGCGGCGACGTCGACGGGCGGGGCATAGGTCATGGGGTTCCTCCGGTGCCGTGCCAGGCGCGCGCGAGCAGCTCGAAGGAGCGGACGCGGGCGGCGTGGTCGTGAACGATGGTGGTGACGAGGAGTTCATCGGCGCCGGTGACGCGCTGGAGCGTCCGCAGCCGTTCGACGACCGTCTCCGGCGCGCCCGTGAACCGGGTGGCGGTCCGGTCGGCGACGAGGTCGAGGTCGGCGTCGGTCCACTCGTGCGCGGCGGCGTCGGCCTCGGTCGGGAAGGGGATCGCGGCGCCGGTCCGGCGGATGCTCCGCACCCACAGCGCGTAGGGCGCGGCGAGGCGGCGCGCGGTCGCGTCGTCCTCGGCGACCACGACGTCGGCCGAGACCACCACGTACGGTTCGCCGAGCGCGTCCGACGGTTTGAACGCCGCCCGGTACGCCTCGACCGCCTCCAGCACGTTGGAGGGCGCGACATGGTAGTTCGCGGCGAACGGCAGCCCCCGCTCTCCCGCGACCCGCGCGCTCTCGCCGCCGCTGCTGCCGAGGATCCACAGGTCGAGCTCCGCGCCCTCGCCGGGGAACGCGCGGACCGGGATCCCGTCCTCGATGTGGTGGGTTCCGGCGAGGAGCGCGGTGATCGCGTCGACCGTCTCGGCGAAGTCGGGGGTCCGCGCGCCCGGCTGCTGGAGCTGGGAGAACGTCTTGAACGCCGCGGAGGTGCCGAGGACGCCGAAGTCGAACGGACGGGGGATCAGCAGCCCGTCGACGGTCCTGGCCTCCGGGCGCGGCGGCGGCGCGGCGCGGCGGGCGGCGAGTTCGGCGCGGGCCTGCCCGGAGCGGCCGAGCCCGAGGTCGATCCGGCCCGGGTACAGCGCGTCGAGTGTGCCGAACTGCTCGGCGACCGCCAGCGGCGTCCAGTGCCCGACCTGCACCGCGCCGGACCCGACCCGGATCCGGCTGGTCGCCGCGGCGACCGCTCCGATGAGCACCTGTGGCGCCGACGACGCGACGCCCGGCGCGAGGTGGTGCTCGGCGAGCCAGTACCGGTGGTACCCGAACTCCTCCGCGTGGCGCGCCAGGTCGAGGGTGTCGCGCAGTGCGTCGCGCACGCTCCCCCCGGCCAGGACGGGCGCGAGGTCCAGGATCGACAGGGGAACGCTCAAAGCCGCCTCCCGAAGGCAAGTCTCACAAGAACAGTGGTCACAGCGCCCCTCACGGGGCCGGGGCGTAGCGGTTGGCGGGGCGGGCGAGGCCGAGGCGGGTACGGAGGACGTCCTCGGCGTACGCGCCGCGGAAGGCGCCGCGAGCCTGGAGGGCGGGGACGAGGTCGCGAGTGATGTGGTGGAGGTCGCGGGGAAGGGCGCCGGGGCGGAGGCGGAAGCCCTCGATCCCGGTCTCCTGCCAGGACGACAGCAGGTCGGCGAGGTCGTCCGCGGTGCCCGTGAAGACCAGGGCGTCGGACGTGTAGGGAGCGCCGTCCAGTTCGTCGAGCGCGTCCTTGCGGTCGGCGGCGGCCGGGCCGAGGAAGACGACGAGGTCGGCGAAGACCCTGAGGGGCGCGCCCGTCCGTCCGACGGTGCGCTCGGCCTCCCGGACCGCGCCGACGATCGTGTGCGCGTCCGCCACGGAGTGCGGGGTCACGTAGACCACGTCCGCCGAGCGCGCGGCGAACTCGTAAGGGACGACGTCGTGGGCGAGCGCGGTGATGAGCGGCTGCCCTTGCGGCGGGCGGGGCGTGATCGACGGCCCCCGGACGCTGAAATGCCGCCCCTCGAAGTCGATGTAGTGGAGTTTGGCGCGGTCCACATACCTTCCGGTGTCCGTGTCCCGGATGATCGCGTCGTCCTCCCAGCTGTCCCACAACCGCCGGACCGCCTCGACCGCGTCGGCCGCCTCCCCGAACAGTCCGGCGACGACCTCCGCGACGGCCCCGGTCCCGTACTCCTCGGGTGCGAACACCGGCAGTGTCCGGCGCCCGAAGTGCAAGGCGTCCGCCGCCTTCCCGGACACCTGCGGCCGCCAGCCCGCCCTCCCGGACGTCGCGTGGTCGAGGGAGGCGATGCCGATCGCCACGTGGAACGGCTCGGTGTGCGTCGTGCTCGTGGTCGGGACCAGGCCGATCGCCGACGTCACGGCGGCGAGCCTGGCCGCGACGAGCACCGCGTCGAGCCGCCCCCGCACCTGGTCGGTGCGCCCGTCGGGGCCCTCCCACCGGGACGACTGGACGGCGAGGGCGTCCTCGAAGGTGAGGAAGTCGAGGAACCCGCGTTCGGCCTCTGCCGCGAGGTCCGCCCAGTACCGCGCGCCGAACAGCTCGGCGGGCCGGGCGAGGGGGTCCCGCCAGGCGCCCGGGTGCCAGCCCGCCCCGTCGAGCGCCACCGCGAGGTGCAGGTGCGTCATGCGTCCTTCTCTCTCACGGACGGCCTTCGCGGGCCGGACAGGCCGAGGTGGTCGCGCAGGGTGGCGCCGGTGTAGTCGGCGCGCAGCGAGCCGCGCTCCTGGAGCAGCGGGACGACGCGGTCGACGAAGGCGTCGAGCCCGGTCGGGGTGAGGTGCGGGACGAGGATGAACCCGTCGGATCCGCGGGTCTGGACGTAGTCGTCCATCTGCTCGGCGACGGTCCCCGGCGCGCCGACGAACGTCTGGCGGCCGGTCGCCTCGATGACGAGCTCGCGGATCGTGAGCCCGCCGCGCGCCTCCGACAGCTCCCGCCAGCGTCGCGCGACGGCGGCCCGGTCGCCGCGGAACTGCGCCCGGCCCCGCGAGACGCCCTCGCCCGGATCGGGGTCGAGGTCCGGCAGCGGCCCGTCGGCGTCGTATCCGGACAGGTCGCGGCCCCAGACGCCCTCGACGAACGCGAGCGCGGTCGGCGCGCTCACCTGGGCGCGGCGGATGCGCGCGGCCTCCTCGACGGCCTCGGCGTCGGTGTCGGCGACGACCGCGGTCACCGCGGGGAGGATCTTGAGGTCGTCCGGGCGGCGACCGTACTTGGCGAGGCGGGACTTCACGTCCTTGAAGAAGGCGCGGGCCTCCTCCAGGACGCTGTGCCGGCTGAAGATGACGTCCGCGTCGGAGGCGGCGAACTCGCGGCCCTCCTCGGAGTCGCCCGCCTGGATGATGACGGGATGCCCCTGCGGCGGGCGCGGGGTGCCGA
Source organism: Actinocorallia herbida (assembly GCF_003751225.1). NCBI lineage: Bacteria > Bacillati > Actinomycetota > Actinomycetes > Streptosporangiales > Thermomonosporaceae > Actinocorallia > Actinocorallia herbida. The sequence goes on along the minus strand of NZ_RJKE01000001.1, from coordinate 2,410,775 downwards.
ACACGCCGGAGATGTCGAACTGCGGCCCGGCATGCCGGAAGGCCCCCTGGTCTGCGGCGACGAACCGCCCGGATTCCCGGTCGGCGAGGATCGCGCCGTCGTCCCAGGAGTCCCACAGCTCGCGCGCTGTCTGGAGCATCTCCCGGGCCCGGTTGTAACGGTCGGCCTCCGCGAGGTAGCCGCCGCGGCGGAAATTCTCGCCGGTGAAGGCGTCCCAGCTCGTCACGACGTTCCAGGCGGCCCGGCCGTCGCTCAGATGGTCCAGCGTGGCGAGGCGGCGGGCCAGCTCGTACGGCTCGTTGAAGGTCGAGTTGACGGTCGCGGCCAGGCCCAGGTGCGTCGTCACCCCCGCGAGGGCCGCGAGGACGGTCAAGGATTCGGGCCTGCCCATCACGTCGAGGTCGTGGATCCGCCCCTTCATCTCCCGCAGCCGCAACCCCTCGGCGAGGAAGAAGAAGTCGAACTTGCCCCGTTCCGCCGTCCGCGCCAGGTGTGCGAACGACGCGAAGTCGATCTGGCTCCCCGAGGCCGGATCGGCCCAGACCGTCGTGTTGTTCACGCCCGGGAAGTGCGCCGCGAGGTGGATCTGCCGCCCCATCCCGCCCCCTCTCAAAGACCTACTTAAACAGTAGGAAAACCAGCATTAGCCGTCAACGTTCCGCACCGGTCGATATTGACCTTCTTCCCAAACGGAATTAGCGTTCTCAAAATCGAGAAGGAGGAACGCGATGAGCGACGGGTACCGGGTCGTGCAGTGGGCCACGGGCAACATCGGGACCAAGGCGCTGCGCGAGGTGATCGCGCACCCGCGGCTCGACCTCGCCGGGCTCTACGTGCGCTCCGCGGCGAAGGAGGGCCGTGACGCGGGCGAACTCGCCGGGGGCGAGCCGACCGGTGTCCTGGCCACCCGGGACGTCGAGGAGATCCTCGCGCTCGGCGCCGACTGCGTCCTGTACATGCCGCTGGCCTGCGACTTCGACGAGGTGTGCCGCATCCTCGCCTCCGGCGCGAACATCGTCACCACGCGCGGCGAGTTCCACCGGCCCGAGGCACTCGACCCCGCGCTGCGGGCCCGGATCGAGGCGGCCTGCGCCCACGGCGGCACCTCGATCCACAGCACGGGCAGCAGCCCCGGCTTCATCACCGAGGCCCTGCCGATCGTCCTCACCTCGCTCCAGAGGCGGCTCGACGGCCTCGTCATCGACGAGTTCGCCGACCTCTCCCGGCGGGACTCCCCCGCCCTGCTGTTCGACGTCATGGGCTTCGGCCGCCCTCCCGCCGAGATCGGCGAGGCCCGCCTGTCCCACGGCAAGACGAGCTTCGGCCCGTCCCTCGCCGTCCTCACCGACGCCCTCGGCCTCCCCCTCGACACGATCGAGGCGTCCGGCGAGGTCGCCGTCACCCCCGAGACCGTCGAGATCGCCGCGGGCACGCTGGCGGCCGGCACCGTCGCGGCGCAGCGCATGATCGTCACGGGCCTGCGGGGCGGCGCGCCCGTGGTCACCTTCCGGGCGAACTGGTACTGCGCCACGGCGCTCGAGCCCGGCTGGGACCTCGGGTCCACCGGCTGGCGCGTCCGGGTCGACGGGGACGCGCCCCTCGACGTCACGATCGGCTTCCCCGTCCCGCTCAACGGGCTCGGCGCGGTGACGCCGGGCTACACCGCCAACCGGGCGGTCAACGCGATCCCGCACGTGTGCGCCGCGGCCCCGGGCATCCGCACCTCCGTCGACCTCCCGCAGATCACGGCGTTCCTGGGCTGATCCCGAGGCGTTTTCCGGCTTTGCCCTACATCTTGGCGGGCTGTCTCGTCGTAAGGGTAGAAGACAGAGACGGACCGACGAGGGGTGGACCGGCATGCGCATCGCGGTGGCCGGAGGCACGGGCACGATCGGGCGGCACATCGTGGCGGCCCTGGCGGAGGCGGGCCACGAGACCGTCGTGCTCAGCCGAGCCGCGGGCGTCGACCTGGTGACGGGCGACGGCCTGGACAAGGCCCTGGACGGGGTCGAAACGGTCGTCGACACGGCGAACGTCTCCACCTTGAGCAGGGGCAAGGCCGAGGCGTTCTTCACCGCCGAGACCACCCATCTGCTGGAGGCCGAGACCCGGGCCGGCGTCCGGCACCACGTGCTGCTGTCGATCGTCGGGATCGACCGGGTCCCCTTCGGCTATTACCAGGGCAAGGTCCTCCAGGAGCGGCTCGTCACCGAAGGCGCCGTCCCGTGGACCGTGCTGCGCGCCACCCAGTTCCACGAGTTCGCCGCGCAGACGCGCCAGACCCTCCCGCCCGGCCCCGTCGCGCTCGTCCCGGCCGCCCGCACCCGGCCGATCGCGGCCCGCGAGGCCGCCGCGGTCCTCGCCGGACTCGCCGCGGGCGGCCCGCAGGGCAGGGTCCCCGACCTCGCCGGACCGCGCGAGGAGTACCTTCCCGCCATGGTCCGAGCCCTACTGCGCACCCGCGGCGACCGCCGCCCCGTCCTCGCCCTCCCCCTCCCCGGCAAAGCGGGCAAGGCGATGCGCGAAGGCGGCCTGCTCCCCACCGGGCCGGGGCCGCGCGGCACCCAGACCTTCGCCGCCTGGCTCACCGAGCAGGCCCGATGACCTCGCCGGAGAGCGCCCGGCCCGTCGCCGACGAGCGGCGCGGCCTCCTCGACCTCGGATACCGGATGCTCGGCTCGGTGCACGACGCCGAGGACGTCGTCCAGGAGACATACGCGCGCTGGTACGCGCTGGAGGAGTCCGAGCGGGAGGCGATCGAGCGGCCCGCCGCCTGGCTCACCCGCGTCGCGAGCCGCATCTGCCTCGACGTCCTGGCCTCGGCGCGCCGCCGCCGCGAGCGCTACACCGGCGAGTGGCTGCCCGAACCGCTCCCCGGCGCGGGCACCTGGACGAGCGCGGCCCCCTCCGGCGCGGCCGACCCCGCCGAACGGATCACCCTCGACGAGTCCGTGGCGATGGGCATGCTCGTCGTCCTCGACGCGGTGACCCCCGCCGAACGCGTCTCCTTCATCCTGCACGACGTGTTCGGCGTCCCCTTCGCCGAGATCGCCGAGGCCGTGGGCCGCAGCCCCGCCTCCTGCCGTCAGCTCGCCGCCTCCGCCCGCCGCCGCCTGGCCCGCGAACGCCCCGCCCTCACCCCCGCCGAGGACGGCGCCCGCGTCATCGCCGCCTTCAAGGCCGCCTGCCTCACCGGCGACCTGGACTCCCTCACCGCCCTCCTCGACCCCGCCGTCACCGCCCGCAGCGACGGCGGCGGCAAGGTCAGCGCCGCCCGCCGCCCCGTCATCGGCGCCGACCGCGTCGCCCGCTTCCTCCTGGGCATCCTCCGCAAGGTCCACGCCATCGCCCCCACCGCCACCCTCACCGAGACCACCGTCAACGGCCGCCCCGGCGCCGCCATCACCGTCGACGGCACCGTCCACGGCGTCGTCTCCGCCGAAATCACCTCCGGCCACATCACCCAACTCTGGATCATCCTCAACCCCGACAAACTCACCCCCTGGAACAACCCCCACAAACCCCCACCCAGGTAACAAGCATCAGACCCCTTCGGCATCCACCGCCATTCCGCAAGACCGGGCAGGCACCGGGAAGACCTGGGGGAAGCGCTGAAATCGCCGCGCAAGGCGCGCGGCCATACGGGCCATCGCCTTGGTGGCGGCCGCTCCGGGTGGCCGCCGCGAAGGGGCGCCGGTATGACCGAGGCCGAGCTGGGGGATGCTGCGGCCAAGGCCAGGAGGTCCTTTATGATCGTCTCGGACTGATGGTCGTGGTGCGGGCCTGGGAAGCCGTTGACGGGGCCGTGTAAGGCTCCCGGTGCGGGAATCAGGGGAGCCAGCGGGCCGAGGAGCTGCCTTCCAGGTTCCAGCTGCGGATGCGGCGGGGGTGGATGCGGATGGCCTCGGCGCTGAGGTAGGACTCCGAGGGGCCCCGCTCAATGCCGGTGACGGGTTCGGCGCGGCCGCGGATCTCGATGCCGCGGACCTCCCAGGGGTCGAGGGAGGCGATGTCGTCGATGACGAGGGAGACCTCGGGGTTCTTCTGGATATTGAGGAACTTGCGGCTTTTGCCCATGTCGTAGCCGCCGATCTCGATGTAGCCCTCGGCCTCGTGCACGGTGAAGCCGACCGGGTTGTTCTGGAGGGTGCCGTCGGCGGCGAGCGTGGCGAGGCGGCCGAGACGCTGGCCGGCGAGGTAGCGGAGTTCTTCCGCGGTGAAGGTCATGTGTCCGACCCTCCACCCTCAACCGGGCTTGAGGTCAACCGTTCCTGAGCACTGTCCAGGAGTATTCCTCCCGGGGTGAGTGCGTCTGTCCCGAACGGTGCTGGACAGAATGGTTCCCCTTGCCTTCTCGCGCCCGGTGGAGCGGCGGATCGTGTCCGCCCTCCGATCCGGACGGGGCGGGGTTCCTCGCACCCTGGGTCGTGGTGCCGGGCCTGGACGGTCCGATGCCCCGCACCATCACTACGGTGATGCGGGGGCGGTGCCGTCCGACGCCGGGCACCAAGGCCCTGGGCGCGCCGTCCGATCACGAGACTCGCCGCCTCATGACGGCTGGTCTTGCGTGACGCTGTGCTGGTGGGCTGCTGCCAGTGCTCGGCTCCCCACCGGCTGGTGTAGGCCGCGTCGACCGCCACCAAGGCGATCGCGTGTTCGGCGGCCATCGAGACCAGCCGGGCCTTCAACCGGCCCGTCGGGATCCCGTGAACGACCCGGCGCAGACGCCGTCTGCCGTGCTTCTCGCGGGTTTTGACGTCGGTGAAGTCGAGGTCCTCGATGGCGATCGCGGCGACGCCGAGACGGCGCGTCCAGTGCAGGAGCCGGGTGAGGGCGTGGCGGAGCTGCGCGTCGCGGTGCGAGGCGCTGCCCGACAGGTCATAGGAGAACCTTCGGGCTGTTCCGATCGGGTTGCCGCGGGTGTCGAGGTGCCAGGCGGCGAGGTGGTCGGCATTGGTGTCGACCCCCACCACACCGCAGGCCAGCGCCGCTTTCAACGGGATCGCCTGAACGGGTGGGCGCTGCCAGGATGCGTCCACGTACCAGCGGCCCCGTGCGGGGTCCAGGTGGATGCGGTAGGCCACCGCCCGATCCACCTCCACCCGACCCACCCACTCCTCACCCCTGTGCGCGAAACGGGCTCGGGCGGACAGCACGTACCGGCCGTGAGGGGCGTTCGCGAACTCCGCCAGCGGGACGGGCAGCTTGATCGACACCCTGCCCGTCAGGGGTGACGCGCAGGGTCTCGTTGCCGTATCGCTTGCCGGTCTCGCCGTCCGCGGACAAGAACCGGCGGGCCGCCTCCCACCTGCCCCGCCACTGCTCCTCACTCAACCCTGCGGCCTCCAGATGATGCCGGGAACGAGCAAGGCTCTTTCCGCCCCGCACGATGCGCACCCGGCCCTCGGCCCGATCCGCTACGGCCCGCTCCCGGCGCTGTCGCAGCACCGTGAGGCGACGGGACTTCCCGAACCGCTCCGCGACCGACCGGTACCCGCCCGGCACACCTTTGGCGCCTTTCCGCCCGACCGGCAGAGCAAGCCGGCCAGTGATCGTGGCGATCGCGGCATCCAGGGCCGTGATGTGCGCGGTCTGAGAACGGCGGGCCAGCGCCCACTGATCATGCGAGGCCTTCGTGACCGCACCCGCCCACCTCGACGACGAAACCACCGTCAGCTCCCGCTTACGCTCCGCCCACCGGTGGGCGCTATGCCCCAGCCCGTCAGCACAACGCACCTTCAGGTCCCGGGCAGCGAGGGATCCCAGATGCGCGACGACCCGACGCAACACCTCCTCGTCCCGGGTGGTGAGGTCTTTCAGACGGGTCCGCACCGACACACCACAAGCCTCGGCGACCACGAACGGCGCGACCATCGACCGCAGCGGCATCGACACACCCACAGCAGACGACCCCCCTCACCTGACCGAAGTCACCGAACGTGATCAATCGAGAACCTACTCCCGGTGCCAGGGCCATGTCCCGGGAATCGGACAACACACAGTCCACGCCAGGCTGCCGGAACCAGCGGCCACACCCCCAACCCACGGACGCCACGGACACCACGGACACGACCTTGTGGACGCTTCCGAACACTCCTGAACAATCAACGGGCAACAGTTCAATACCCCGACACGCGAGAACGGCGGCCGTCCGCGCTCGCGCGCGGACGGCCGCCGTCAGCGGTTCACCTCAGCCGGGCAGCGCCCGGGGTGAGGACCTTGCCTTAGAACCGGTCGAGGTCCGAGACCTTCGCCCAGGCCGCGACGAAGTCGTTGACGAACTTCGCCTTGGCGTCGTCGCTCGCGTAGACCTCGGCGAGGGCGCGGAGCTCGGAGTTAGAGCCGAACACCAGGTCGGCGCGGGTTCCGGTCCACTTGACGGCGCCCGAGTCGTCCTTGCCCTCGTAGGTGCCGCTGTCGTCGCCGGCGGCGGACCAGGAGGTGCCCATGTCGAGCAGGTTCACGAAGAAGTCGTTCGTGAGGACGCCCGGCGTCGCGGTGAGCACGCCGTGCTGCGAGCCGCCGGCGTTGGCGCCGAGGACGCGCAGGCCGCCGACGAGGACGGTCAGCTCGGGGGCGCTCAGGGTGAGCAGGTTCGCGCGGTCGATCAGCAGGTACTCCGCGGGGAGGCGGGTGCCCTTGCCGACGTAGTTGCGGAACCCGTCGGCCTTCGGCTCGAGGGCGGCGAACGACTCGACGTCGGTCTGCTCCTGCGCGGCGTCGACGCGGCCCGCGGTGAACGGCACCTCGACGTCGAATCCGGCGTCCTTGGCGGCCTTCTCGACCGCGGCGTTGCCCGCGAGCACGATCAGGTCGGCCAGGGAGACCTTCTTGCCGCCGGTCTGCGCGGAGTTGAAGGTCTCCTGGACCTTGCCCAGGGCGCGCAGCGTGGTGGCGAGCTGCTCCGGGTCGTTGACCTCCCAGTCCTTCTGCGGCTCGAGGCGCACCCGGGCGCCGTTGGCGCCGCCGCGCTTGTCGCTGCCGCGGAAGGAGGAGGCCGACGCCCAGGCGGCGGACACCAGCTGGGACACGGTCAGGCCGGCGGCCAGGATCTGCTGCTTGAGCGACGCGGCGTCGGCGGCGTCGATCGGGTCGCCGTCGGCGGCGGGCAGCGGGTCCTGCCAGAGCAGCACCTCGGCGGGGACCTCGGCGCCGAGGTAGCGGGCGATCGGGCCCATGTCGCGGTGCGTCAGCTTGTACCAGGCCTTGGCGAACGCGTCGGCGAGCTCGTCGGGGTTCGCCAGCCAGCGGCGGGTGATCTGCTCGTAGACCGGGTCGAAGCGCAGGGCCAGGTCCGAGGTGAGCATGGACGGCTGGATCTTCTTGGACGCGTCGTGCGCCGACGGCACCGTGCCCGCGCCGCCGCCGTCGACCGGACGCCACTGGTTGGCGCCCGCGGGGCTCTTGTAGAGCTCCCACTCGTACCCGTACAGGGTCTCCAGGAAGGAGTTGTCCCAGGTGATCGGGGTGGCGGTCCAGGTGACCTCGAGACCGGAGGTGATGGCGTCGCCGCCCTTGCCGGTGCCGTGGGTGCTGGCCCAGCCGAAGCCCTGCGCCTCGAGCGGAGCGGCCTCGGGGTCGGCGCCGACGGCCTCGGCCGGGCCCGCGCCGTGGGTCTTGCCGAAGGTGTGCCCGCCGACGATCAGGGCGGCGGTCTCCTCGTCGTTCATCGCCATCCGGTGGAACGTCTCACGGATGTCGCGGGCGGACGCCAGCGGGTCCGGGTTGCCGTTCGGGCCCTCGGGGTTGACGTAGATGAGGCCCATCTGGACGGCGCCGAGCGGGTTCTCCAGCTCGCGGTCGCCGGTGTAGCGCTGGTCGTCGAGCCAGGTGGTCTCCGGGCCCCAGTAGACGTCCTCTTCCGCCTCCCAGACGTCCTCGCGGCCTCCGGCGAAGCCGAAGGTCTTGAAGCCCATGGTCTCCAGCGCGACGTTGCCGGCGAGGATCATGAGGTCGGCCCAGGAGATGGCCTGGCCGTACTTCTTCTTGACCGGCCACAGCAGACGGCGGGCCTTGTCGAGGTTGCCGTTGTCGGGCCAGCTGTTCAGCGGCGCGAAGCGCTGCTGCCCGGCGCCCGCGCCACCGCGGCCGTCGCTGGTCCGGTAGGTGCCGGCGCTGTGCCAAGCCATGCGGATCATGAACGGGCCGTAGTGGCCGAAGTCGGCGGGCCACCAGTCCTTGGAGTCGGTCATGACCTCGGCGAGGTCGGCCTTCACCGCCGCGAGGTCGAGGCCCTGGAACGCCTCGGCGTAGTCGAACTCCTCGCCGAGCGGGTTCGCGACGGCGGGGTTCTTCGCCAGGATCTTCAGGTTCAGCCGCTCGGGCCACCACTGGCGGTTTCCGCCACCCTGGGTCGGGTGTGCCGCGCGGACGTGCGCGACGGGGCAGCCCTCCGCCTTCGCGTCGGTCACGATGGCGTCGTTGTTCTCAGACAAGGGAAATCCTTCCGTGCAGGATCTTTGGCTCAGGCGGTTCTGGCGGTGGAGCAATCGGGGCAGAGCCCCCAGAAGATGACCTCGGCCTCGTCGATCGAGAAGCCGCGGTCGTCGGACGCGGTCAGGCAGGGCGCCTCTCCCGTCGCGCAGTCGACGTCGGCGACGACGCCGCACGCGCGGCACACCAGGTGATGGTGGTTGTCCCCGACGCGTCCCTCGTACCTCGCCGGGCTTCCGGCGGGTTCGATGCGGCGCACGAGTCCGGCCGTGGCGAGGGCGTTGAGGGCCTCGTAGACGGCCTGTAGGGAGATGTGGCCCACCCGATCGCGCACCCCGGAGGCGATCGCCTCGACGCCGAGGTGGTCACCCACCCGAACGGTCTCGAGCAGTGCGACGCGGGCGGCCGTCACGCGCAGGCCCGCGCCGCGCAGCTGCTCGGCGGCGGTCGGTGTCTGCGGTGCGGTCATGGCGACAAACCTACCCTCCTAAACACGAATCACACAAGATAACGACAGGGCCAAGTTTAGTGTCCGGCCGGGAAAGCCCCCGCCACCTCTGAGGATCTTCCCTGCTCAGCGCCATGATCACTGCTATTGATCACCACGTGTCGACCCCTGTGCGACGGGAAGGGTTCGCCCATCCGTCACGGACCTGGACGGGTGCGCCGAACAGCAGGGCGCCCAGCGCGGACCGGGTGTCCGCCGGATCGATCACCTCGTCGATCTCCAGATAGGAGGCCGTGTTGAGCGCGCTGCCCTGGGCGTAGGAGTAGGCGACCATCTCCTCGAAGGCGCGCTGCCGCTCGTCGGGATCGGCGATCGCGGCGAGGGCGTCCCGGGCGGCGAGGCGGACCGCGCCCTCCAGGTTCATGCCGCCGAACTCGCCCGTGGGCCACGAGAGCGTCGCGGACGTGTTGTGGAAGTGCCCGGCCGACATGGCCAGGGCGCCGAGGCCGTACGCCTTGCGCAGGACGACCATCGCCACCGGGATCGTCAGGTGGCCGCCGCGGACGAAGAGGCGGGGGAAATGCCGGACCGTGGCGGTCTTCTCGGCGTCGGGGCCGACCATGAACCCGGGCGTGTCGCACAGGGAGACGACGGGCAGGGCGAACGCGTCGCAGAGATCGAGGAACCGGGCGAGCTTGTCGGCCCCGTCGGCGTCGATCGCGCCGCCGAGGACCGCCGGGTCGTTGGCGATGAGGCCGACGGGACGGCCCTCGATCCGGGCCAGCGCGGTGATCGCGCACCTGCCGAAGGCGGCGCGCAGTTCCAGCACGGAAGCCGAGTCGCACAGGGTGGTGATCACGGACCGGACGTCATAGACGCGCTTGCGGTCCTCCGGGACGAGATGGCGAAGGAGCCGCTGGTCGGCGGTCTCGTAGGCGTCGACAGGCCCTTGGAAGTAGGACAGGTAGCGCTTGGCGACCGCGACGGCCTCCGCCTCGTCGGCGACGGCGACGTCCACGACGCCGTTGCGCGTCTGCACCTCGATCGGGCCGACCTCCTCGGGGGTGAAGACGCCGAGGCCGCCGCCCTCGATCATCGCCGGGCCGCCCATCCCGATCGTCGCGTCGCGGGTGGCGATGACGACGTCGCAGGTGCCGAGCAGGGCCGCGTTGCCCGCGAAGCACCTGCCCGCGGCGATCCCGACGGTCGGGACCACCCCGCTGAGCGCGCCCATCGCGGCGAAGGTCGGGAAGTGAAGGCCGGCGACCATGGGGGCGTCGGTGTCGCCGGGGCGTCCGCCGCCGCCTTCGGCGAAGAAGACGACGGGGTGGCGGCGTTCCCGGGCGAGCTTGAGCAACCTGTCGGTCTTCTGGTGGCCGTAGTAGCCCTGGGTGCCGGCAAGGACCGTGTAGTCGTAGGCGAGGACCGCGCACGTCGAGCGGTCGGGCGGGAACTCCTCGCCGTTGACCCTTCCAAGGCCGGTGATGATGCCGTCGGCGGGGGTGCGGGCCTGGAGGTCTTCCTCGCTTCTCTTAGCGCGCTGGGCGGCCACGGCCAGGCCGCCGTACTCGACGGTGAGCCCTTCGCCGTCGGTGAGGTCGGCGATGTTCTCCCGGGCCGTGCGCAGGCCGAGCCTGTGCCGTTTGGCGACGGCGTCGGGGCGGGCGTCGTCGTGCAGGAGCGCGCGGCGGGCGCGGAACGCGGCGAGGTCGGGGCGGACGGCGTCGAGGTCGATCTCGGCCGCCTGGCGTGCCTCGGGGCCGCCGGAGCCGTCCGGGTCGAGCAGGAGCAGCGGCTCGCCCTCGGCGACGACGTCGCCGACCTTGACGCGCGGCACCGCGACCGTTCCGCCGAAGGGGGCGGCCACGGGGTACTGCATCTTCATCGCCTCGACGATCACGAGGACGTCGCCCGCCCTGACCGTCCGGCCCGGCTCGGCCTCGACCGCGACGACGAGGCCCGCCACGGGGGCCGCCAGCGCGCGGTCGTCGGCGGGTTCGTGCGCGCGCGGGGCGTCGGCGGCCTCGGCGGCGAGGCCGGGCAGGACCCGGTCGAGCCAGCCGGTGTCGGCGCGGCCCTCCGCGACGTCGGGGTGGGCGAGGATCGCGGCCTGGAGCGCGAGGTTCGTCGCGGTCCCCTCGATCGCGGTCTCCGCGACGGCCTCGCGGGCGAGCCTCAGCGCGCCAGCGAACCCCGACGGGTCGTGGACGACGAGCTTGGCGAGCAGCGAGTCGAACCGGGGATCCACCTTCATCCCGACATGTCCGGTGGTCTCCACCCGGATTCCGGCGCCCCCGGCGGGCTCGAACCTCGTGAGCGTCCCGGCCGCGGGCGCGACGAGCCCATCGGGCCGGACCGTCTCGGCGTTGACCCGCACCTGGATCGCGCACCCGCGCGGCGCGCCGACGCCCGTCAGCCCCGCCTCCTCCAGCGACGCCCCCGCGGCCAGCCGGAACTGCGCGGCGACCAGGTCGATCCCCAGGACCTGCTCGGTGACGGTGTGCTCCACCTGGAGCCGCGGATTCACCTCGAGGAAGAAGAACCTCCCGTCGGGCAGCGCAAGGAACTCCACAGTGGCCAGCCCCCGCAAGCGCGCTTGTTCGGCGAGCCTTACGGCCGCGTCGAGCAGCTCAGCGCGCGCGCTTTCCGGCAGGACCCCACTCGGCGCCACCTCGAGGAGCTTCTGATGCCGCCGCTGCACGCTGCACTCCCGATCCCACAGGTGCGCGGCTCGCCCGGTCCCGTCCCCCGCGACCTGCGCCTCCACATGCCTGGCACCCTCGATGAGCAGCTCCGCGCACACCTCCCCCGAGCCGAACGCCGCAAGGGCCTCAGCGGAGGCGTCACGGTAGGCATGGGAGAGTCCTTCGCGCTCCCGCACGACCCGCATCCCTCGTCCGCCGCCTCCGGCGAGCGCCTTGACGACGACCCCTCCGCCTTCGACGGCCTGCCCGTCCCAGAACCCGTACAGCCCGTCCAGGTCGGTCGCCCCGTCCGTCCCGGGCGACACCGGCACCCCGGCCTCCCGCGCCGCCTCCCGCGCCCTCGCCTTGTCGCCGAACAGCTCGAGCACCCCGGCCGACGGCCCCACGAAGACCAGCCCGTTGTTCTCACACACCCGTGCGAACTCCGCGCTCTCCGCGAGGAACCCGTACCCCGGATGCACCGCGTCGGCGCCGCTCCTTCGCGCGGCCTCCACCAGCGCCCCCGCGTCCAGATACGCCGCGGCGCCCTCCCCCGGCAGCACCACGACCTCCTCGAACCGCCGCACATGCCCGCCCGCCTCCTCGTCCCGAGCGCGCACCCCCACCACCCCGATCCCCAGCCCTCGCGCCGCCCGCACCACCCGAGCCGCGACCTCCCCACGATTGGCGACCAGCACCTTCTCCACCACGGCTCCTCCTCAAGGACAGCGAACCCCCATCCTCACCACCCGGCTCCCCCCAGACCACCCTTCCCACCCGACCCAGTGCATCCGCCCAACACCCCGGACACCCGCCCGTGGGCGTCTTATGGGAGTTCGGCGGTCAGAAGAGGATCCCGTGCGGGAACAGGCCCGCTCCCGTGCTCAACTCGGCCGCAGCGTAGGGAGACACGCAGAAGACGCACAGAAGCAACCAGTACGGACCACGACGCCCGACGCGCAGCACCCGAAGGACACCCGGCACGGCCACCACCAGAAACCCGCCGAGAACCACCCGGAACACCGCGCGGACCATCACGGCGAACCCGAACCCGTCGTCCGTGAACGCCTTCGCGTCCAGGTCCGCGGGGCCGTCCGGCCGGTACGCGGCCCCGCGCACGATCGCGTTGGCGACCGCCAGAAGCAGCGCACCGGGCACACCTCCCGCGAGCCCGACGAGCCCGACCGGCACCCCGGCACCCCGGCACCCGAGAGCCGAACGACCCGGACGGCATACGCCGCCGCCAGACGACGCCCCCTATCCGCGGGCTGCGGGAACCCCGCCCCGCATCCCGCCGCACCCCAGCCCCCGAACAGCCCCGCACATAGGTTCCGCCCATTTGTATCCACTTTCATCCACCGAACACCCTTAATGTCCGAACATCCGAGCCACGTCAGGCACGCAAGCCAAGCCCCCAGCCGACCTCGAGGCGAGAAGTCGGCGGCGCCACGTCGACACGGAACCACCAGGACCCCTCGGGACGGGAACCCGACGGGCCGCGTCGGCACACGAGCCGACCCACCACGACACCTCCGGGCGCGAAGTCCCGGGCCGCCTCAAAACGGGAAACCGACAGGCCACGCCGAGCCTGAAACCGCCGAGCCACCCCAGAACGGGAAATCGACGGGCCACGCCGGACGCGCAAGCCGACCCGCCAGGCCACCTCAGGCCGGGAAGCCGAAAGCCACGTCGAAGCGGAAACCGCCGGGCCACCTCGGCGCGGGAAGCCCGGGTCGGTTCCCGGGCGGGAAGGCGTCGACCGCGCCGGACGCGCGATCCAGCCCGGCGGACCCGTCTCAGCAGGCCGGTGCGGGAGGCCGGTCGGACGGTGGTTCCGGGTCGACGACTCGCCACGTCCGGTTCGGCGGGCGGTCGGCGCTCGAGAGGATCCGCGGGGATGAGCGGCCGCGACGAGAGCCACGGCCCCCGGCGCGGGAAGCCCGGGTCGCCTCCGGGGCGGGAAGCCGACGGGAGAGGTCGGCACCACGCCTCGGCCACCAGGCCATCTCGGCCGGGCCGAAGACAAGCCCGGCCGGGTCAGGGGCGAACCCGGAGGGACGCGTCGGGGCAGGAGGTCAAAGGCCGCATCGGACCGCGTGAGCCGACCCGGCGGACGCGTCCGGCGCGCTGGGGCGGGGGGTGGTGCCGGGGCGACGACTCGTCGCGTGCGGTTCGGGGGCGGGAGGGCCGAGGGGATCAGCGGGGGTAGGCGGCTTCGGCCAGGGCTATGGCCTCGGTGTAGTCGGGCTCCAGGAGGAAGCCGTCTTCGAGGGAGCGGAGGGCGGCGGACTCGAAGTGCGCCAGGTAGTCGGGGAGACCGCCGGGGTAGCGGGTGGGCAGGCCGGGGAGGGGGTGGGTCGCGCCGAAGAGCAGAGCCGGGCCGATATCCCTCGTGTGAGGGAGGCCGGTGAGCAGCGAGATCGGCGAATCTACCCAGGGAGTTCGGACGCCGCCGCGGGCGATGCCGTCGTCATCGGTGCGGAGGGACAGGGTGCCGTCGGGCGCGCGGAGCGTGCCCAGCGGCATCGGCGAGCCGGGCGGGATGCCGTCGGTCGTCCAGCGGAGGAGGGAGGCGAGGGCGGCCTGGGCGACGTAGTGCTGTTGGGGACCTGAGTTGATGGGAGCGGGGAGTTGGGTGCCGAGCGGGGTGTCGGTGGGGGCCAGGAGGGCCGCGAGGTCGGCCGGGGCGAGCGTGCCGGAGTCACGGAACGAGGCGGAGAGCGTGTAGGTGTCGGCGTGCGCGGCGCCCGCGATCTCCCAGACGCGCAGGCGGCCGTCGTGGGGCTGGCGGGAGCGGACGGCGTCGAGAAGCCCGAAGACGTCGGTCTCGCTCTGCACGATGAGGATCGGGGCGCGGCCGTCGGTGCGCACCCGGGCGGGGACCTGTTCCGGCTCCAGGCGCGAACCCGTCGTCAGGCCGGAGGGAAGTCCGGGCCTTCCGTGCAGGAAGTAGCCGTCATAGACCGGGTGCAGGGGCGCGACCGCGTTGAGATGGGTCACGAGGCAGGCCGCCGACTGGGATTGGCCCGCCGCGAGCAGGGTGCGCACACCGGGCAGGCCGAGCGCCTCGGCCGTCACCCGCTCGCGCAGCAGCGCGCCGAGCGCCGTGAAGATCGCGTAGGAGTGGGGGTTTCCGGGATGGGCCAGGGCGGCGTAGCGCTCGGGGTCGCTGTCCTTGAGCGGCGGCAGAGTGATCGACTTGAACGCGCCGGAGCGGGAGGCGAACAGGGACCCGCCGTGGATCCCGTCGGCCTGGGCGCTCACCCCTACCCAGGCGTGCCCGGAACGCAGCAGGTGCCGATGCGCGGTGAGCCAGACCGCCGGGGTGTCGGCGCCGGAGGAGGTGTTCAGCCATTCCACCACCACGGTGCCGTCGAACGCGGCGGGATCCGCAGGGCGGTAGACGACGATCCGGGTCGTGTAAGGCGCCTCGCCCGCCTCGCGCGCGGTCCACAGCCCGTCGGCTTCGACGGGTCCCGCGTGCTCGTACCTCGCCGCCGTGCCGGAGACGAAGTACTCGTCGGCGGTATAGCCGTGCTCACCGAGGTCGAAGAAGGTCGAGATGAGGCCCGGCCTGCCGGTCAGCCGCTCCGTGACGCGCAAAAGTCCTCCAGCCGGGCCGCGCTCAACAGGGGGAGACCTTGCATAACACGCGCTCCGCGCGGCCAGCCAGGGCCCGGCGTGAACGGACCCTTGTCAGAACTGGATTCTTGGCTGGCAAGAATTATATTCTCAGAAGAAAGAACGATGGTTCGAGGCGCGGGGGCGCCGGGAAAGGAAGAACGATGGGCTACGCGGACGGGTTGTTCGATCTGACCGGACGGGTCGTGCTGGTCACCGGAGGCAGCCGGGGCCTCGGCAGGGAGATGGCGTTCGCCGCCGCGCGCTGCGGCGCCGACCTCGTGGTCGCCAGCCGCGACGGCGAGGCGTGCGCGGCGGTCGCGAAGGAGATCGAGAAGGAGACGGGCCGCAGCGTGCTTCCCCACGCCGTCCACATCGGCCGGTGGGATCAGCTCCCGGGCCTGGTGGACGCGGTGTACGCGCGGTTCGGCAGGCTGGACGCGCTCATCAACAACGCGGGCATGTCGCCGCTGTACGACAGCCTGGATTCCGTCAGCGAGAAGCTGTTCGACGCCGTGGTGAACCTCAACCTGAAGGGCCCCTTCCGCCTGTCCGTCCTCGCCGGGGAGCGGATGCGCGAGACGGGCGGCGCGATCCTCAACATCAGCTCGACCGGCTCCATCCGCCCCCGCCCCGGCATCCTCCCCTACGCCGCCGCGAAGGCCGGCCTGAACGCCCTCACCGAGGGCCTGGCCCATGCCTTCGGCCCCAAGGTCCGCGTCAACACCCTCATGTCCGGCCCCTTCGCCACCGGCGCGACCGCCGGCTGGGACGACGCCGGCCTCTCCGAGGGCGTCAAACCCCACGCCCTCCAGCGCATCGGCCGCCCATCCGAAATCACCGGCGCGGCCCTCTACCTCATCTCCGACGCCTCCTCCTACACCACCGGCGCCACCCTCCGCGTAGACGGCGGCATGCCCTGACCCACGGCCCGCCCCCGGCCCCCGGCCCCGAAGACCGGCCATTCCCAGGGCCCACGACAGAGACTCCAGGGCCCGCACCCCACGTCACCCCGGCTCCCGGCACCCCGCCGGACCCCTCCGCGAGAGCCCCCGGCGCGCCGACGACCGGGGCTCCCGCAGAGGGGAGCCCCTCCTCGAGCCGTTTCCCCCGGAGCCGCGCCTCCCGCCTCCCGGCTCCCGGCTCCCGGCTCCCGGCTCCCGGCTCCCGGCTCCCGGAACACGGACGCGGAGAGCAAGAGGCGCGGACCCGCGCCCGACCCGTGGACACGGGGTTGCGCGTGCGCTCGGCGGACATGTCCGGCGGCTCTGAGAGAGGCCCCCGAGTCGCGGCGGCTCGGGGCGTACGTCGGGCGGTCCCTGTGTTCCGGGTGCGGTAGACGGTGGAGTGCCCACCAGGCACGGTGAGAGCGCCTGCGACGGCCCGTGCTCCGGGTGCGGTAGACGGTGGAGTGCCCACCAGGCACGGTGAGAGCGCCTGTGACGGCCTGTGTTCCGGGTGCGGTAGACGGGGCGGGGGAAATCCCAAGTCGGCGGCGACGGCAGGGGCTCCCAGGTCGCGCGTCCTGGTGTTCTGGGCGCGGGCGGAGGGTCGAGGGGGGAGAAGCCCCGGGAGGGGGCCGGGATCAGGTGCTTCACCTGCGAAGTGCACTTTCCCTCGCAGTCGACAGGGCCTCAGCACGTCCTGTCGTTGCAGGTCAAGGTAGGTCAAGTAGGTCAACGGCGCTCTTCGTGGTGCTGATCGATCCCCGGACCGCCACCTCATGAACGCGTGAGGTCAGCGGGGCGGGCGGATCGGCTCCGTAGGTGAGGTCTGCGGTGCCGTCCAACTGGCGAGGAGTTTGAGGCGGTCCTCCGAGACGGTGCCGGGCTCGGCCGTGTAGATGATCAGGTCGTGGACGGCCCCTTGCGGCAGGGGCAGGCTCAGGTCGCGGAAGGTCATCTCCAGACGGCCGACTTCGGGATGGTTCAGCCGCTTGACGCCTTCGTGACGGATCCGGACGTCGTGGCCGGCCCACAGGGTGCGGAAGTCGGGGCTCAGCGTGGACAGCTCGCCAACGAGCTCGCGCAGGGCCCGGTCGTGAGGTTCACGTCCGGCTTCGGCGCGGAGCACTGCGACCGTGGCCCTCGCGCCTTCCTCCCAGTCGACGAAGAAGTCGGCGGAGCCGGGGTCGAGAAAGAGGTAACGGGGGAAATTGGCGCGGCCCCGGTCGGCGGTGGTGCCGCTGTCGAACATCGGCGAGTACAGGGCCCTGCACAGCGCGTTGCTCGCGATGATGTCCAAAGGGCCGCTGCGTACGAAGGCGGGAGCCATGGTCATGGAGTCCACCATCCATTGGACGGGGGACGGGATCTTGACGCCCTCGCGGCGGTGCGACCTGCGGCGAGCGCGACGAGCCGCTCTGGCCAGATCGAGCAGGTAGGTGCGCTCGTCCTCATTGAGGAGCAAGGCCTGCGCGACCGCTTCCAGCACGTCCTCGGAGACGCCGCCGATGTGGCCCTTCTCCAGCCGTGTGTACCACTCGGTGCTCACACCGGCGAGGGCCGCGACCTCCTCGCGCCGTAGTCCCGGAACCCGGCGGCGCCGGCCGGTGGGCAGCCCGACCCGCTCCGGGGAGAGCTTGGCGCGCCGGCTGATGAGGAAGTCGCGGATCTCCGAACGGTTGTCGGTGGGATCACCGGTGCGGTCTTCGGACGGAGGTTCCATTCGCCCACGGTACCCATGGTCCGGCCGACAGAGAGAGGTCGCGTTCATACCCCCCATAAACGCGGCCTTCCCCGCCTCTGACGGCACCGGTTTCCTGGGGTCGGCGGACTTGACCGGCATTCCTTCATCGCGGGCCGCCGTCCGCCGTCCCCCATCCACACCTCAGGAGCATGACCATGACCAGCAAGACCGTACTGATCACCGGCGCGACCAGCGGTATCGGCGCCCACACCGCGCAGTTGCTCCTCGACCGCGGCCACCGTGTGGTGGTCACCGGCCGCAACGAGAGCAAGCTGAAGACTTTCCTCGACGAGGCCGGCCACCCCGACCGGCTCCTGGGCCTGGTCGCGGACGCGGCGGACTGGCAGGCCACCGAGTCGGCCGTGGCCCGCGCCGTGGAGCATTTCGGTGCCCTTGACGCGGCGGTGGCCAACGCCGGATTCATGTCCGGCGGCTCCATCGGGACCGGCGACCCGACGCTGTGGTCGCCCATGATCCTCACCAACGTCCTCGGCCCCGCCCTGCTGGCCCATGCCGCCCTGCCCCATCTTGAGGCCACCGGTGGGCGGCTGGTGCTCATCGGCAGCGTCGCCGGGCTGAAGAACTCTCCCGCCAATCTCTACTCGGCCACCAAGTGGGCCACCACCGGGCTCGCCGAGAACCTGCGCCTGCACGCCACGACCCGCGGCATCGGTGTCACTCTGGTCAACCCCGGTATGATCGACACGCCCTTCTGGCAGGGCGCAGACGTTCCCCCCTTCGCCCTGACTCCCCAGCCCATCGCCGAGGCCATCTGCTTCGCCCTCGACCAGCCGGCGGGCGTGGACCTCAACACCCTGACCATCCGGCCCATGGGCCAGCCCGTCTGACCACGCTCGGTCGGCGAACCACGCCGCTCACTCCCTCGGAACGGGAACGTGCGGCCATGACACCTCGCTGTGCCTCGTGTTCCCTGATCGGCTCAGTGGCGTGCGAACAAGCGCGGAGATGCGGGCCGAGGGCCTGGCGCGGGCGCTGTTCCCTGTCGGACGGAAGGCGTGGGAACCTCCACCGGACCGGAACACGCCCGCGCGGCTCACGCCCCGCAGAACCCCGCACCACAGGGCTACCGGACGACTTTGCCGGAGCCCTGTGAGAGCCGGGGCTTCTCGGGTGGGGTCAGGTGGAGATCTCCTGGGCGGCTTTCTGCCAGAGCCAGGAGGCGTAGTCGTGGATGCCCTCACCCATGGCGCGGTCCAGTTGGCCGGTGAGGGCGCGGACATAGGTGCCCTCCAGGAGGGCGGCGAGGCGGAAGCAGGCGAGGACCTGGAACCAGCGGAAGTGGGTGGTGTCGCGGCCGGTGAGGGAGGCGTAGTGGTCGACGAGTTCGGCGCGGGAGGGCATGCCGTCCCAGGGACTCAGGTAGGGGTCGCTGCCGGGCGGGTCGCCCTTCTCGCGCCAGGCGGTGAGGATCCAGGCGAGGTCGAGGAGCGGGTCGCCGAGGCCGGCCATCTCCCAGTCGACGATCGCGGCCAGGCCCGGGGTCTCGTGGGTGAACATGACGTTGGCGAACTGGAGGTCGCCGTGCACGATGCCGATCCGGAAGTCCGGCGGGCGGTTCGCCTCGAGCCACGCGCTGACGGGGACGACGTGCGGAGACTCCGTCGCGCGGTACTCCTCGGTGTCCCGGTAGCCCTGGAGCATCTTGAGGTACCGGGCGGTCTGGCGCTCCAGCCAGTTGTCGGTCTTGCTCAGGTCGCCGAGGCCGATCGCGTACGGGTCGAGGGAGGCCAGCTTGGCCGCGCCCTCGACCAGGGCGAGCGCGGACGCGCGCCGCCAGGACGGGTCGGTGCCGTACCGGCCGGGCAGCTCGCCCTTCGGGGTGAACCCCTCGATCTTCTCCAGGACGGAGAAGGGCGCGCCGATCACGTCGTCGTCAGGGTGACTCGCGTACAGGCGGGGGTGCGGCACGCCGGTCCCGGCGAGCGCGGTGAGGACGCGGCTCTCGCGGGTGAAGGCCGCCGAGGCGCCTTCGCGCAGGTGCCTCCCCGGGCGGCGCAGGACGAGTTCGGTGCCGTCGGCGCGGCGGATCGTGAACAGCAGGTTCTGCGCGCCGCCGCGGAGCCGGACCGCCTCCTCGACCGGTCCGGATCCGGGCAGCCCGGCGAGCCCCGGCCAGGCGTTCAGCGCGGCGAGGTCGAGCGTGGGCTTCTCGCTCATCAGGAGGTCTCCTTCTGCTTCTCGGCGGCCGCCGCGAGCTTCGCCCGCGCCGCCGCGACCTTGGTGGGCAGGTGCTCGGAGCCGAACAGGCCGTCCTCGGCCGGCACGGCGTCGCGCAGCAGCAGCTTGGCGACGACGTCCTTGTGCGCCTCGGTCGGGCCGTCGGCGATGCCCAGGGTCGGGCCCATCTGCCACATCCGCATGAGCGGCAGCTCGTTGGAGACGCCCAGCGCGCCGTGCAGGTGCATCACCTTGTAGACGACGTCTACGAGCGTCCCCGGCGTCGCCGCCTTGACCGCCGAGATGTGCAGCCGTGCCGCGCGGACGTGCTCGGGGTCCTTGGTCTCGCGGGAGCGGTCGACCTGCCATGCGGCGTGCAGCACCTGGAGGCGGAACTGCTCGACCGCGATCCACACCTCGGCGAGCGACTGCCGGACCGACTGCTGGTCGGCGAGGGGGCCGCCGCGCGTCGTGCGGCTGAGGATCCGCTCGGTCATCATCTCCATCGCGCGCTTGAGCACGCCGACCGAGCGCATCGCGTGGTGCAGCCGCCCGCCGCCGAGCCGGGTCTGCGCGATGGCGAACGCGGTGCCCGGCTCGCCGAGCAGGTTCTCCAGCGGCACCCGGCAGTCGGTGAACCGCAGGTACCCGTGGACGCCCTCGCCGAGCGGCTCACCGAACAGGCCGGTGCCGCGGACCATCTCCATGCCGGGGGTGCCGCGCGGGATGATGAACATCGACGTGCCCTTGTGCACGGCGACGTCCGGGTCGGTGATGACCATGGCGATGACGAACGCGGCGTGCGGGTAGTTGGACGCGAACCACTTCTCGCCGTTGATGACCCAGCCGTCCTCGTCGCGGACGGCCCGGCAGCTGAAGCCGCCGGGGTCGGCTCCGCCGGTCGGCTCGGTCATCGCGTAGGTGGAGACGATCCTTCCGTCGAGCAGGGGCTCCAGGTACAGGCGGCGCTGCTCCTCGTTGCCGTAGTGCGCGAGGATCTCGGCGTTGCCGGAGTCGGGCGCCTGGGTCCCGAACACCATCGGCGCCCACTGCGACCTGCCGAGGATCTCGTTCAGCAGTGCCAGGCGCACCTGCCCCATGCCCATCCCGCCGAGCTCCGGCGCCAGGTGCGCGGCCCACAGCCCCCGCTCCTTCACCCGCTGCTGGAGCGGCCTGACGGTCTCCTTGAAGACCTCGCTCTCCCGGTCGTACGGTTCGTGGTTCCCCGGGTGCAGCAGGTCGAGCGGCTCGACCTCCTCCCGGACGAACTCCGCGACCCAGTCCAGCTCCGCCTGAAATCCCGGATCAGTACTGAAATCCCACATCCGGCACTACCTCCTCAACTCAATCAGAACGCCCTTCGTAAGCTAGCAGAACGTCATTCTCGAATCTAGGAATGCTTGTTGACGTGAAGGGAGAACCCAACGGAAACCAGCCACCCCACCCGGGCCTCCCGCCTGAACCCCCACAGGGAGTCCGCCACCCCGGTCCCCGAACCACACGAACCCCACCGAACCCACCCGCAGGCGAACCGCGCACCGCGCGACTCACCGCCCGAGGACCGCGCCGCCGTTGAGCCCGATGACCTGCCCCGTCAGATACCCCGCCCCGGGCGAGGCCAGGTACGACACCGCGGCCGCGACGTCGTCCGGCGTCCCCGCCCGCCCGACCAGCGTGTCCGCGACCTTCGCCGCGTGGAATTCCGGAGACCACCGCTCCCCGAAGATCTCCGTGTCCTCGACGTACCCCGGGGCCAGCACGTTGACCGTCACCCCGTCCGGGCCGAGTTCCCGTGCCAGCCCGAGCGCCCACCCGTGCAACGCCGCCTTGGCCGCCGCGTACGGCCCGCCCGAGTACTCGCCCGAGCCCCCGCGCTGTGCCGCCGTGGAGCTGATGAACACGACCCTGCCTCCGGGACGGGCCAGCAGCGGCGTCAGCGCACTCGTGAGCAGCACCGCGGTCATCAGGTTCGCGTCGAGGTCCCGCCGCCACGCCTCCGCCAGCTCCGCCAGATCCCCGGACGCGACCCGCCGAGCGATCGCCCCCGCGTTGTTCACCAGCACGTCGACCTGCCCGAGCGCCCCCACCTCCCCGGCCAGACGCGCGACCTCCTCGGGAGACGTGAGATCGGCCGCCACCGGCACGACCCCATCGCCGAGCTCGGCGGCCGCCCGGCGCAGCACCTCCGTCCGCCGCCCGACGACGACCACCCGGCACCCGTCCGCGAGAAGCCTTCCCGCGATCGCCCGCCCGATCCCGGTGCCCCCGCCCGACACCACGGCGACCCGCCCGCCCATGCCCTCCCCCTCCCCCACCCGAGAAACCAAGCGTGGCACCCCGGCCGACGACCACACCCCCACCCGACCACTACGGGCCACCCACCCACACCCCGCATGGCCGACGACGCCCCTCCCGAGCCGCTCCGGGCAGGCCGGACGGGCCTTCCACCGCCCCCTCGAACAGCGCCAAAGCCGCGTTCCGAATCAGGCGGGCATCCCATCTCGGGGCACGAACATCAGGGCCGGAGCGCAGACCAGGCGGACGGCGCGTGACGACGGCGAGGATCAGGGGCGGCCACGCCGGCAGCCCGGCAGGCGGACCGGGCCGGACACCCGCGCCGACCGTGAGTGCGGGCGGCCGCCGGGCGTCGGCCCGGGTCGGCGCGGGCCCCGCCGCGCACGTGGACACCCGGGGTGACGCCGACCGGCGCCCGCACGCGGGCCGGGACCGCGACGGACGGGGACGTCGGGGTGATGTGCCGGGGTGGGTCAGGTGGCGGGGGTGGCGCCGGTGAGGAGGAAGGAGACGAGGGCTTCGGTCTCGGGGGTGGAGGGGAGGTCGCCCTTGAAGAGGTAATAGTGGAGGGTGCCTACGGTAGCCGAGGCGATGGTACGGGCGGCGGACGCCGGGGCCGGGGAGGCCAGGGCGGTGAGGGGCCCGGCGAAGACGTCGGCGAGGTCCTCGACGAGGCGGACCGAGACGTGGACGCTGCCCGGGGACATGCTGAGGGAGTTGCCGAGGACGGCCCGGGTCTGGCGGGCCAGGGCGGCGTCCGAGACCTGCTTGAGCACGGCGAGCACACCCGCCCGGATCGCCTCGACGGGGTCGGTCTCGGCGGCGACGCGGCGTGCCACGTAGGCCGTCAGGGTGCGCGCGCCCCGGTCGACGATCGCCTCGACCAGGGCTTCCTTGCCGGAGAAGTACCGGTAGAAGGCGTCGTTCGACAACCCTGCCGCGGCGACGATGTCGGCGACGCGCGGGCCCCGCCCGTCGCCCCGCTCGACCATGAGCGCGAGGCCGGCGTCCATCAGCGCCCGCACGTCGGCGGCGGCCGCCTCCTCCAGTCCGGCGAGGCGGCGGCGGACGGCGCGTTCGGCGGGGCTCAGGCGCGCGTCGGCGTGCGGGGAGGACATGGCGGCATCCTAATGCGGCGAATATGCCCCTGTGCGGCCGTCTCGGCCCCGCGCCGCAGCCGACGCGCTCGAGCACCCGCCCACCGGTGCGGGGTCGCTAGGGTGGTGGCATGACGAAGAGACCGGCCGCCCTGCCTTCGCCGCGCCCGCTTCCGGACGCGAAGGCCTGCTGACGTGGCCAATCTGCGCGCCGCCCAGAAGGAGATGACGCGCCGCCGTCTCCTCACCAAGGCGCTGGAACTCTTCGACGACAAGGGCTACGCCGCGACGACCGTCGAGGACATCGCAAGCGCGGCCGGCACCACAAAGGTCACCTTTTATGCCCATTTCGCCTCCCGCAGTGACCTCATGCGCGCCCTCATCGGGCAGCTGAACGAGATCCTGCGCCGCGCGGGCACCGCCGACGGCTACGCCTCGCGCTCGGAGGAGCTGGTCACCGCGGTCCGTGACGGCTCCCGCGAGGGCATCGCCAACTGGCTGCTCGACTCCGCGGCCCGCTGGCCGGAGATCAAGCCCTACATCACCTCGGCCCTGGACGCCGCCGTGATCGACCCGGACCTGCGCGACCTCGTCGACGAGTGGTTCGAGGAGGTCATCGACGACATCGCCACCGGCCTCGACCAGGCCGGCCGCTTCGATCCGGACACCCGGCGCGTCCGCGGCGTTCTAGCCTTCAACCAGCTCGACGCGCTGGCCCGCCGCTGGATGCGCCGCGGCTGGGACAGCGACGGCGACCTCGCCCTCGACGTCCTCATCTCCAGCTGGATGCACCTCCTCGCCGAAGGCGCCGACGCCCCGCCCCTGGCCCAGCGGTGGCGTGCCGACCTCGGCATCCCCACGCTCACCCTCACCGACTACCGCGCCGACTTCTAGTCCTTCGGCCCGGCCTCGAAAGGCCACCCCCCGCCCGCCGGACGGTTCCGGACAGGGGCCTCCGGTCGTCCGTCCAGTGCCCGGCGGCTCGTGCGGAACGAATCGGCCAAAATTATCAGCACTGAGCGATCATTCAATTGCAGGCAGTGACAATACCCTTGCCATGCAGGCCATATGCCGCCATGTCGCCAATGCCGGAAACTTCTCCCAAGTCACTCTTTGTGACGCCACCTATCCACTCCGGATCTAGGGAGAAACCCCTATGCGCAGCTCGATGAGGCGCCTCGCGATCGGCGCGGCCACCGCCGCGCTGGCCACCGCCGGCCTGATCGGCATCACCGGGGCGCCCGCCGCGGCGACCTCGCAGGACTGCACGACCTACCTCTCCTCCCAGGGAGCCACCAACACCGTGCGGTCGCTCGTCTGCACCACCACCGCCGCGCTCGCCGGAACCGTCGGCTCCGAGTACGCCCAGACCCTCTGCGAGGGCCTGATGACCGCCACGGGCCTCTCGCCCCTGACCGGCACCGAGGCCTGCGCCCGCGCCGTCCAGTCCTGACCGCCGCGGTCACGGGAACGGCCGCGCCGTCCGGTTCCGCGACCCTCCGATCCGCGCCCCGAGGCCGCCGCCTCGGGGCGCGGCCCCGTCCCGGCCTCCGGCCTCCGCGGCCTGTCCGTCTCGACCTCGCGGGCGATCTTCGCGGCGCTCGCCGTCGTCGGCGTGCCGCTGCTGGTCTCGGTGCTGGGCAAGGTCCCCGAGTCGCTGCCGATGGCCGTGATGATGCCGGTCTCCGCGATCCTGACGGCAGGCGCGCTCGTCCTCATGGCCCGGCCCCGTCTGGGCCTCGGCGAACCCGTCGGGGAGCCCGCCCGCTGATGTCCCGCCCCGCGAGGCGGCGCACTCCGAGGGCCGCGCAGCCCAGCAGGACCAGGCCGAGCGCGGCCATCCCTCCCGCGACGGGCAGGCGCAGGCCCGCGTCCGGATAGGTCGCGAGGAACCAGGTGTGCCGCTCGATCCCCTGCGCCGCGAAGATCCCCGCGACGATCCCCTGCGGGAACAGCGCGATCATCCCGAGCAGGAAGCCCGTCGAGACGAGCGCCCGGCGCGGGGCGGGCAGCACGGCGAACGTCCGCGCCCGCTCGGGCTTCGGGCGGCGGCCGGTGCGCATCGCGTGCAGCAGTTCGGGCCCCCGCGCGGCGAGCCTCCGCGCGGCGAGGCGGCCGAGGACGACGGCGCACAAGGCCCCGGTCGCGACGCCCACCGGTACTCCGGCCCAGCCGTACGACAGCGCCGCGAACCCCGCGGGCAGACCGGCGAGGGCGACCAGCGCGAGCGTGAGGTAGGCCAGCCCGGTGAGGCCGCCGTTGTCCTCGCCGAGGCGCAGCGGGTTGCCGCCGCGCCTGTGCGGGTCGGTGCCCGGGACGAGGCCGTAGACCGAGAGCAGGGGCACGAGCCCGGTGGCGCCGCCGAGCAGGGCGGGCAGCACGGCGAGCACAAAAGGCCACGGGGCACCGGCGAGCCACGTCGTGACGCCCGTGACGGCCACCGCCGCCGGCCCCACGACGGCCAGCCATGCCACCTGGCGTCCCCGGACGTCCCCGCCCCCGGGGGTCATGACCGTCAGCCACAGCGCGGTCCCGTCCGTCCCGTACAGGTTGGACGTGAGAGAGGCCGCCATGATGACGAACAGCGGTCCCGCGTAAGGCAGCATCCCCTCCCAGCCGATGAGCAGTGGGCAGGCGCCGAAGCAGACGCCGAACGACAAGGCGAACACCAGGTGGTAGGTCCGGGCGAGATCCCGGGTCCAGGTGCGCACTTCCTTGGCGATGACCGCCCCCGTGGGGGTCGTCGCCTTGAGAGGCCGCCTCGGCCGTCCCATCTTGCGCGGCCTGCCCGTGCCCAGAGCGAGCAGGCCCGCCCAGACCGTCAGCAGAAGCACGTCGAGAAGCGCAAGGCCGGCGAGCGCGCGGGGGTCTCCTTCCACGGCGCGCAGCCCCCACCCCGACGGCAGCCACCAGACGACGGCGGGGACGCCGCGTTCGCCGAAGTAGGCGAGGAACACCCAGATCTGGCTGAGCCCGGCGAGCAGCGCGCCGTTGGCCAGCCCCGCCGCGAGCGCGCCCCACCTGGTGCGCAGCGCGAGCCCGAGCAGGCCCGTCGCGACCTTCGACAGCAGCACGAACGAGGCGAGCTGCAGCACGAGCGCGGGCGCCGCGACGAGCGCCGGGACCGGCCCCTCGCGGGCGCCGGAGACCACGAGCCCGAGCAGTGCGGCGAGGCTGATCAGCGGGGCGAACCCGGTGAACGCCGCGGCGAGCAGGCCGGTCGCGAGGGCCCGGCGGCGCAGGCCGAGCAGCGCGAAGTGCTCGGGCCGCAGGGTCTCGTCGCCGCCGCCCATCGCCATCGGGCCGAGGGTCCAGCCCGCCGTCCAGAGCGCGTACGCCGCGGCGAGCGCCTCGGGCCGCGCGGTCGCGGCGAGGTAGAGCGTCCCGGCCGCGCAGAGCGCGCCGAGCGACACTCCCGTGGACGTCAGCGAGCCCTGCCCGCCCTCGGAGGCGTGCCGAAGGACGGCGAGCCGCATCCGGGCCATGGTCAGCGCGACAGCCACGAAAGCTCCCTCGCGTCCTTGCCCTCTCCGGCAACGAGCCGGACGAACCGGTCTTCGAGACTCAGGCCCGCCCGGACCTCGTCGAGTGTCCCGGCGGCGGCGATCCGGCCCCGGTCCAGCACCGCCGCGTGGTCGCACAGCTGCTCCACGAGGGCCATCACGTGGCTGGACAGCACGACGGTGCCGCCGCCCGCGACGAAGCCGCGCAGGATCGTCTTGATCGTCGCCGCGGACACCGGGTCGACCGCCTCGAACGGCTCGTCCAGCACGAGGAGGCGCGGCGCGTGCAGCAGGGCCGTCGCCAGGCCGATCTTCTTGCGCATTCCCGTCGAGTACTCCAGCACGAGGGTGCGGTCCGCCCCGGACAGGTCGAGGACGTGCAGCAGTTCGGCCGTGCGCTCCTCGACGGTTCTGCGGTCGAGGCCGCGCAGCAACCCCAGGTACGTCAGGACCTCGCGGCCGGTCAGCCGTTCGGGCAGGGCGAGGCCGTCGGGCAGCACCCCGACGAGCGCCTTCGCCGCGGCCGGGTCCGCCCAGACGTCGGCACCGAGGATCCGCGCGGTTCCGGAGTCGGGGCGCAGAAGGCCGACCGCCATCGCCAGGGTCGTGGTCTTGCCCGCGCCGTTCTGGCCCACCAGGCCGAGGAAGGCGCCGCGCGGGACGTCGAGGCCGAGGCCGTCGACGGCCGTCTTGCCGCCGAAGCGCTTGGTGAGGCCGGTGAGCCGGAGCGCGGGTTCTTCCGCGTGCAAGGCCGCTCCTTCGTGGTGCCGGATGATCCCTTCGAGCCTCCCGGCTGCGCACCCCGGCATCAAGGACCGATCCGACATGCCGCAATAAGCTTGGCTTATGGATCGAGGACCGGGCATCGAGCTGCGCGACATCGAGATCTTCCTCGTGCTCGCCGAGGAACTGCACTTCGGCAGGACGGCCGAGCGGCTGCGCCTCTCCCAGGCCCGGGTCAGCCAGTCGATCGGCAAGCAGGAGCGCCGCGTCGGCGCGCCGCTGTTCGAGCGCACCAGCCGGAGCGTCCGGCTCACCGTGATCGGCGCCCGCCTGCGCGACGACCTGCGGCAGGGCCACGACCTCATCCGCGCCGCCCTCGCCCGCGCCGAGAGCACCGCCCGCGGTGTCCTGGGCACCCTCAGGCTCGGTGTGATGGGCGCGCTCGGCCACGAACTCGCCCCCGTCGTCGCCGCCTTCCGGGACAAGCATCCCGATGCCGACGTCCGGTTCGTCGAGTTCCACTTCAGCGACCCGTTCGCGCCGCTGCGCGCCGGGGACACCGACGTGCAGCTCCTGTGGCTGCCGGTCCGGGAGCCCGATTTGGCCGTCGGGCCTCCCCTCTTCACCGAAGGCCGCGTCCTCGCCGTCGCCGAGGACTCCCCCTTGGCCCTCCACCCGTCGGCCTCCCTGGAGGACCTCGCCGACCGCTCCGCCCTCGACCCGGGCCCCGACGTCCCCGCCTACTGGTTCGAGTCCATGCTCCCCGCCGCGACGCCCCGGGGCCGCCCGATCCCGCGAGGCCCCCGCGCGACCACGTTCCACGCGGTCCTCGCCCAGGTCGCCGCGGGCCGGATCGTCTGCCCACTCAACGCCCACGTCGTCCGCTACTACTCGCACCCCGGCATCGCCTTCGTCCCGATCCACGACGCCCCCGCCACCGAGTGGTCCCTGGTCTGGCCCGCCGCCCGCGCGACCCCGCTCGTCGAAGCCTTCACCGACGCGGCCCGCACCCTCTTCCCGCAGCCCGTCCCCCTCCGCTGACGCACGCCGCCCCCGGCCCTCCCGGAGCCGGGGGCTGCGTCCGCACACCGCCGCCGGGGAGGGCGACGAAGTGCCGCGCCCGCGTGGACCGGCGGCGCCAGGGCCCGGCCGGCGCCGTGAACTCCGGCCCGGCGGTCAGGTCGCCGGTTCGAGGCGGACGACGACGTCCTTGGAGGTGGGGGTGTTGCTGTCCTCGGCGACGCTGTCGAGAGGGACCAGCACGTTGGTCTCCGGGTAGTAGGCGGCGGCGGAGCCGGGGGCCGTCGGGTAGGAGACGACGGTGAAGCCGGGGGCGCGGCGTTCGACGCCGTCGGTCCAGACGCCGACAAGGTCGACGACCGAGCCGTCGGGGATGCCGAGGGAGGTGAGGTCCTCGGGGCTGACCAGGACTACCCGGCGACTGCCCTTGATGCCCCGGTACCTGTCGTTCGCGGTGTAGGGGATGGTGTTCCACTGGTCGTGGGAGCGCAGCGTCTGGAGGATGAGGTGGCCTTCGGGGGCGCGGAGGTCCACGAAGGCGTTGCGGGTGAACAGGGCCTTGCCGGTGCTCGTCCGGTATTCGTGGGAGTTGACCGGGTTCGGCAGGAGGAAGCCTCCGGGGACGGCGACGCGGGCGTTGAAGTCGGCGAAGCCGGGGACGACCCGGGAGATCCGGTCGCGGATCAGGGCGTAGTCGGCCTCGAACTCGGCCCACGGGATGCCGAGGTCGTCGCCGAGGGTCAGCCGGGCGAGGCGGCCGATGATGGCGACCTCGCTGAGCAGGTGCGGCGACGCCGGGGCGAGACGGCCCCGGGAGGCGTGCACCTCGCTCATCGAGTCCTCGACGGTGAAGAACTGGACGCCGCTCGCCTGGACGTCGCGGTCGCTGCGGCCGAGGGTCGGCAGGATGAGCGCGGTGTCGCCGCAGACGGTGTGCGAGCGGTTGAGCTTGGTGGAGATCTGCACGGTCAGCCGGCACGAGCGGAGCGCGGCCTCGGTGACGGCGCTGTCGGGGGTGGCCCGGACGAAGTTCCCGCCGACGCCGAGGAAGACCTTGGCCTTCCCGTCCCGCATCGCGCGGATGGCCTCGACGGTGTCGTACCCGTGCTCGGCCGGGGGCGTGAACCCGAACTCCTTGCCCAAGGCGTCGAGGAAGGGCTTCGGGGGCTTCTCGTTGATGCCCATGGTCCGGTCGCCCTGCACGTTGCTGTGCCCGCGCACCGGGCACACGCCCGCGCCGGGACGGCCGAGGTTGCCGCGCAGCAGCAGGAAGTTGACCATCTCGCGGATGGTCGGGACGCCGTGCCGGTGCTGGGTGATCCCCATGGCCCAGCACACGATGACGCTCCGGGACTCCAGCACCATCGCGTGGACGCGCTCGATCTGCGCCCGGGTGAGCCCGGTGGCCGACAGGATGTCCGGCCACGCCAGACCCCGGACGCCCTCGGCGAACTCGGCGAAGCCCGAGGTGTGCTCGGTGATGAACCCGGTGTCGAGGACCGTGCCGGGGGCCGCGTCCTCGGCTTCGAGCAGCAGCAGGTTGAGCGCCTGGAAGAGGGCGAGGTCGCCGCCCGCGCGGATCTGCACGAACTCGTCGGCGATGGGCGTGCCCCTGCCGACGACGCCGCGCGGCTTCTGCGGGTGCTTGAACCGCATCAGCCCCGCCTCGGGCAGCGGGTTCACCGCGACGACCCTGCCGCCGTTCCGCTTGGTCTCCTCCAGCGCCGACAGCATCCGCGGGTGGTTGGTGCCGGGGTTCTGGCCGACGACGAAGACGAGATCGGCCTGATGGATGTCGTCGAGGCTGACGCTGCCCTTGCCGATGCCGAGGGTCTGGCCGAGCGCGGTGCCGCTGGACTCGTGGCACATGTTGGAGCAGTCGGGCAGGTTGTTGGTGCCGAACGCGCGGGCGAAGAGCTGGAGGAGGAACGCCGCCTCGTTGTTCAGCCGCCCCGACGTGTAGAAGAGCGCCTCGTCCGGGGAGTCCAGGCCGCGCAGCCCGGCCGCGACGAGTTCCAGGGCCTCCGCCCAGGAGACCGGGGCGTAGTGGGTGTCGCCCGGCCGCTTGATCATCGGCTCGGTGATCCGGCCCTGCTGGTTCAGCCACTGGTCGGACCGCCCGTCCAGCTCCGCGATCGCGTGCTCGCGGAAGAACTCGGGCGTCACCCGGCGCCGGGTCGCCTCGTCGGCGATGTGCTTGGCGCCGTTCTCGCAGTACTCGTTGAGGTGCCGCTTGTCCGGCGACCCCTCGGGCCAGGCGCAGCCGGGGCAGTCGACCCCGCCCGCCTGGTTGAGCGACAGCAGGGTGCGCGCGGTCGTGGCGGGCGTCATCTGCCCGAGTGCGTACTCCAGCGCGTGCGCGACCCCGGGCACGCCCGCCGCCCATGTCTTGGGCGGCTTGACCGACAGCCGCTCCTCGCCCTCGCCCTTGCCCATGGTCACCCAGCCTCTCTAGCCCTGCTACCGGTCACTTTGGCCGTTCGGGGACGGCCCGTCAAAGAGCCGCCCGCGATGACGCGATAGGCGGCGCCTATCAACACGCCCGGCCCGTCCGTTCGACGGCGCGGCTTCGGCACGGTAGACCCGTCCCGTGCTGCTCCGCCAACTCGAATACCTGGTCGCGCTCGCCCGGGAACGCCACTTCGTCCGCGCCGCCGAGTCCTGCCACGTCTCCCAGCCGACCCTGTCGGAGGGGCTGCGCCGGCTGGAGGACGAACTGGGCGTCCCCCTCGTCCGCCGCGGCCGCAGGTTCGAGGGCCTCACCCCCGAGGGCGAACGGGTCCTCCTGCGCGCCCAGCGCCTCCTCGCCGACCGCGACGCCCTGCGCGACGAGGCCCACGCACTCCGCCACGGCCTGACCGGCACCGTCCGCATCGGCGCCGTGCCCACCGCGTCCACGGCGGTCTCCCTGATCACCACCCCCCTGTGCGCCGCCCATCCGCGCGCGACCGTCCGCGTCGAGGCGGACCTGCGCGCCGAGGACATCGCCGTCCGCCTGCGCGACTTCGACCTCGACGCCGCCCTCACCTACCTCGACCCGGAGACCGTCCGCCGCTTCCGCACCCTGCCGCTCTACCGTGAGCACTACGTCCTCCTGACCGCCGACACCACGGGCGCCTCGGCCGCGACGACGTGGCGGGAGGCGGCGCTGTCCCCTCTGTGCCTGCTGGAGCCAGGAATGCAGGGCCGCCGCGTCCTCGACTCCCTCTTCGCCGAAGCCGGGACCCTGGCCTCGCCCCGGGTCGAGACCGACTCCATCGCCACCCTCTTCGCCCACGTCCGCACGGGCGCCTGGACGAGCATCGTTCCGGTCCCCTGGCTGCAGGTCTTCGGCGTCCCGGAGGGGTTGCGCGCCCTTCCCCTCGCTGAACCCGATCGCGCCCAGCCGATCGGCCTCGTCCTGCCGTCCGTCGACCCGCCTTCCGCGATCTCCCGCGCGCTCACCGACGCCGCCGCGCATGCGGACCTGACCGTCCTGGAGGCCCTCCCCTGACCCGCCGGAGCCGGAGAGGGACGCTCCCGCGCCCGGACGGCGCTCAGATCTCGCAGGTCGGCAGGGTCGGCTGCCGGGGCGTCTTGACGGGCTCACCGCACTCGACCACGCTGTCGTCCCCGACGCCACGAACAGTAGGTCCGCGAACGCGGGACGGCCATCCCGAGCGCGCGGTCGGCCGCCGGATCGCGTATCCGATCGCCCTACCTCAGCACGAGGAGCAGGCGGAGAGGCGGAACGGACCCTCGGGGGCAGGGCGGATCCACACCTTCCCCTGAAGATCGTCGTCGTCTTCATCGGTATGGGCGGGCGCGCCGCCTCGGGAGAGTGCGGCGGCGCGCCCGGCCGACGGGTCGAGCACCCCCACCCGGGGGCCCGCCCGGTCCTGGGCGCACGGCGGCGCGGTGATCGGGCGCTGGAGACCGATCAGGCGGGGTTCTCCGCGCGTTTGGCCACCTGCCAGTCGTCCTCGTCCAGGCCCTGGCGCCAGTAGCCGGAGATGGAGACGCGGTCTCGGGGGAGACCGGCGCCGACGAGGAGGGCGCGGAGTTCCTTGACGAAGGCGGCCTCGCCGTGGACGAAGGCCTGGACGTCGCCGGTGGGGAGTCCGGCCGCGGTGACCGCCTTGACGAGGGCGTCGCCGACCGGGCTCGTGTCCCGGTGGATCCAGGTGAGGGAGGTGCCGGGCGGGGCGGTGAGCTCCTGCTCGTCCTCCGGGCCGGCGACCTCGACGAACACCGTGGCGCGGGCCGTCTCGGGGAGCATCTCCAGGGCCACGGAGATGGCCGGGAGCGCGCTCTCGTCGCCGATCAGGAGGTGCCCGTCCGCGGACGGGTCGGGGGCGTAGCCGCCGCCGGGGCCCGCGAAGCGGATCTCGTCGCCGGGCCGGGCGGCCGACGCCCAGGGGCCGGCGAGGCCGGAGTCGCCGTGCAGGACGACGTCGATGGTCAGCTCGTGGGCCGCCTCGTCCCAGGTGCGGATCGTGTAGGTGCGCATCCGGGGCCACCGGTCGCGCGGCAGTTCGGCGCGGATCGCCTGGAGGTCGAACGGCTCCGGATAGACCACGCCGGGCGGCGGGAAGAGCAGCTTCACGTAGTGGTCGGCGGAGCCGCCGATCTCCCGTCCGGCCAGGCCCGGCGCGTCCAGGACGATGCGGGCCAGGTGCGGGGTGGGACGGCTGACGGCCTTGACGCGCCCCAGGGTGACCCTGGGATTGCGACGACCGCCTCGCTCGGGACGTGGCATGGGGGACTACCTCCGCGTAAGGGGCCGGTCGCGGGGTGCCGCGACCGGCCGGGTCCGGGTCAGGCCGTGGCGGGCTCGGGGACCTTCACGCCGAGCTTCTCCGCGGCGGCTTCCAGTTCCTTCCAGATCTTCGGGCCGACCGGGATTCCGGTCGCGCCGCGCTGGGCGGCGACGGCGGTGCTGCGCTCGCCCGGGTAGAAGATCTCGGTGGCCTCGTCGGCGCGGGGCAGGCCCTTGAGGACGTCGAGGGTCTCCGCGACGGCGCCGGGGTAGGCGGCGCCGTCGCCGAACGCGGCGGGGTCGAGCGCGAGGATCAGCGCGTTCTGCCGGTGCTTGCGGTCGCCGCCGTGGAACTTGGACACGATCGGGGCGCCGACGAGCACGCTGGTGATCAGCTCGAAGGCGAGGGACATGCCCGCGCCCTTGGCCCCGGACATCGGCAGCGGGATCTTGGCCAGCGCCGGGTCGGTCGTGGGGGTGCCGTCCGCGGTGGCGGCGGCGCCCTCGGGCAGCGGGGTCCCACTGCTCCGGTACTGGGCGATCTTGCCGAGCGCGATGGTGGCGGTGGCCATGTCCAGGAGGACGGGCGGCCTGCCCGTCGCCGGGATGGCGATCGACAGCGGGCTCGTCGCGACGGCCGCGCCCTTCGCCCCGGTGTAGGCCATGTTCGGCATGCCCGCGACGAACGCGATGCCGGTCAGTCCGGCCTCGGCGATCCGGGTCGTGTAGTAGCCGATCGCGCCGGTGTGCACGGTCTGCCGGACGCCTACGGCGCCGATCCCGTTCGCGCGCGCCCTCGCGACGGCCTCGTCGGCGGCCGCGGTGAGCGCGACCGGGCCGGGCGCGCGGTCGGCGTCCAGGACGGCGACGCCCGGAACCGTCGAGACGAGCTCCATCTTCGGGTCGCGGTTGGCCTCGCCGGACTCCAGCAGCTCCAGGTAGCGGGGCACGCGGGAGACGCCGTGGGAGTCCACGCCGCGCAGGCCCGCCCAGATCAGCACCTCGGCGATGGTCGCCGCGTGCTCGGGGCTGCTGCCCGCCCGGGTGAACAGCTCGGTGGTGAAGCCGGTGAGGTCGGGGGCGGCGACCACGACTTTGGCTGGTGACATCAGGGATGCTCCGGGATCTAGCGGGAGGTGGAGATGTTGACGACCGCGGTGGTGCCCTCGCGGACCGCCTTGAGCGCCCGGTCGAGCGCCGGGGCCAGGTCGGCGGGGCGGTCGACGGTCTCGCCGTGGAAGCCGAACGGCTCGGCGAACTTCGCGAGCTCGGGCTGGCCGGAGAGGTCGACGCCGAGGAACTCGCCGGTCTGCACGGCGGCGCCATCGGGGTAGAACCGCAGGTGGTTCATCTTCATGGACAGGTACTTGCGGTTGTTGAAGATCACGATCAGCAGCGGAACGCCGTACTGCTTCGAAGCGTCCAGCGAGGCGACGATCGGGTTGTACTGGAACGCCCCGTCGCCGACGGTGAAGACCACGGGCCGCTCCGGCGCGGCGAGCTTGACGCCCAGCGCGACCGCGATGCCCTGGCCGAGCCCGCCCTGCACGTAGAAGTAGGAGTCCGGGGTGGACCGCTTCAGGTGCCGGGACACGACGCGGCTGTGCGTGATCGTCTCGTCCACGATGATCGGGTCGTCCTGGGCGAGCAGCTCGCGCAGCGCGACCGCCACCGCGACGGGGTCGATTCCCCCCGAAGGGGAGGACGCCGCCGACGCCGCCCTGGCCTCGGCGGCCTCGATCGCCTTGATCTCGGCGGCCCGGCGCTCCTCGTTGGCCGCGCCCCGGGCGTTGCGGACGGCGGCGGGAGGGTCGGCCAGCCGGGTCAGCTCCCGCAGGGTCGCCGCGACGCCGCCTTCGAGGTACTGATCGGCGAAGAGCACCTGGTAGGCGACGTGGGGCCGCTGCGGCACCTCGTCGATGACCACGATCTTCGCCTTCGCCGGCCTGCGGCTCGGCGGGTAGAACGGCGCCCGGCAGTTCACCAGGATCATCAGGTCCGCGGTGTCCATCCACGGCTCGATGTCCGGGCCGACGTGCAGGTCGTGCGTGCGCGGGAAGTTCGCGCACACCGCCGACGGCGGCTCCACGACGGGGATGCCCAGCGCCTCGGCGAACGCGACCAGCGCCTCCATGCCGCCCTCCTCGCGCCCCGCCGTCTCGGTGACGATGACGGGGTTCTCGGCCGCCGCGATGAGGTCGAGGACCTCCTGGATCTCCGCCGGGGCGCTGACCGTCGAGCCCTTGGGCACGACCGGCTTGAGGTCGCGCTCCTCCCACGGGTCGAGCAGCACCTCCAGCGGGATGTTGAGGTAGACGGGTCCGGCCGGGGCCCGTTCGGCGAGCTCCGCCGAACGGGTGACCATGCCGGGGAGCGTGTGCACGCTCGCCGCCTCGTTGGCCCACTTCACGAAGGGGCGGGCCAGGCCGTGCGGCCCACCGACGACCGAGAGGTTGCGGTACCACTGCCCGCCCGGGTCGGGGCCGGGCCCGTCGCCGTAGGTGGAGGACTCCGAGGAGGCCACCACCATCGGCACGCCCGCCAGGAGCGCGCCGTGCACGGCCATCGCACCCTGGAGCAGGCCGGGGCCGGCGTGCAGGAGCACGCCCTGGACCCGCCGGGTGACGAGCCCGTAGCCGGTGGCCATGCCCACGGCCACGGTCTCGTGCGTCAGGTCGAGGTACTTCGGGCAGGGCAGCCCGTCGCGGTGCCTCCGGGCCAGCGACTCCCAGACCGGGGCCCACTCCGATCCCGGGGAGGAGAAGACGTAGTCGGACCCGATCGCGTTGAACGCCGCGATGACGGCGTCACCGCCGTCGGTGGAACGGGGACTGCCGGGAGGCGTCATGCCGGTGGGGTGAGTCATGGTGGGATCAGCCTTCGATCGGCCAGTCGAGGACGTCGCAGATGCCCTTGCCCATGATGGATTCGAGCTCTTCGGCGGTGAAGTCGAAGTGCTTGGTGAACTGCTCGATCGTGTCGGTGTAGGTGAGGCCGTGGCCGAGCAGGCGGGTGATGTCGGTGCCCCAGAAGCAGCGCTCCGGGCCCATCTTGTCGACCATGTGCCGGACGTACTTCTCGATGTTGAGGTTCGGGAAGGGCGCGGTGGAGTAGCCGGGCAGCGCGGAGACCTTGACGTAGATGTTGGGGTGCTCGTGCAGGTCCGCGGTCTCGGCGGCCCAGTAGCCGATGGCGTCGTCGACGCAGCGGGCCATGATGCCCATGTGGTCGATGATGATCTTCAGCCCGGGGTGGTTGCCGGCGATCTGGCCGAGCTCGGCCTTCCACACGGGGGCGTGGACCATGGTGGGGATGTTCAGCTCTTCGGCGATCGGCCAGTACCAGTCGTTGGTGCCGTCGATCATCCAGTTGCGGTCCTGCGGCCGGTGGAAGGTCAGCCGGGTGCCCTTGATGTACGGGTTCTGGGCGAAGTCCTTCAGCATCGCGGTGCCCTCTTCGGGCTTGTTCTGCGGGATGCGCGCCATGATGCCGAAGCGGTCGGGGTGCGCCTCGCACGCCTCGAGGGCGTAGTCGATCCGGTCGCCCTCCCACGACGGGGGCAGGATGAGGGCGCGGTTGACGCCGGCCTCGTCCATCAGCTCAAGGCACTCCTCGTAGCTGAAGGGGTCCTCGCGGTGGCCGTTCAGCCGGATCCGCTCCCGTGCGCCGGGGACCCACGGGCGGTCCGGGGTCTCTTCCTTCCAGATGTGCACCTGGGAGTCGACAACGAACATGATCTGCTTCCAATCGTTCGGGTGCCACGGGATATCCGGTGGTACGTCTTGCGGATAAAACGCTAGAGGAATGATCGGGTCTTGCGGAGTCCGCGCCGCGCAAACGGTTGTTGCACGGATTGCGATACTCGCCTCAAGTGGCCTTTCCATCGAGCACGTCGAGGACGTGCTCGGCGATCGCCATGGATGAGGTCGCCGCAGGTGAGGGGGCATTGCGGACCGCGGTGACGGCCCCTAGGCGGTGAATGCGGAAATCGTCGACGAGGCTGCCGTCTCGGTCCAGGGCCTGGGCGCGCACGCCCGATCCGGCGCGTACGACGTCGGCCGCCCCGATTTCCGGGACATAGCGCTTGGCCTCTTTCATATAGGCGCGCTTGGAGAATGATCCGTACATCTCCTTGACGCCGGTGCGCCAATGCTGGAGGGCCATCCGCCACATCCCGGGCCAGGATGCGATCCCGGCCAGGTCGGCCATGGAGACGTCGGAGAGCCGGTAGCCCTCCCTCGCGAACGCCAGGACGGCGTTGGGACCCACCTCGACGTCGCCGGAGACCCGGCGGGTGAAGTGGACGCCGAGGAACGGGTAGCGCGGGTCGGGGACGGGATAGATGAGGCCCCGGATCATGTCCCGCTTCTCCGGGCGGATCAGCATGTACTCCCCGCGGAACGGAATGATGCGGGGCTCTGCGGTGTCCCCGGCCATCCTGCCGACGGCGTCGGAGTGGATGCCCGCGCAGAGGATCACCTTGTCGACCTTGATCCGTTCCTCGCCGGACGCCAGCTCCATGCCGCCCGCGACCTCGCGGACCCCGGTGACGGGGAAGCCGAACCGGATCTCACCGCCCGCCTTGACGATCTCGGCGGCGAAGGACTCGGCGATCTTGGTGTAGTCGGTGATCGCGGTGACGGGCGAGTACAGCGCGGCGAGGCCCGTCGCGTGCGGCTCGATCTCCTTGATCTCCGCCGCGCCCATCCTGCGCAGGCCGGGTACCGCGTTCGTGTCGGCGCGCTTGTGGAGGTCGTCCATCCGGGCGACGTCAGCTTCGCTGACCGCGACGACGAGCTTGCCGCACTCGTCATAGGGCAGGTCGTGCTCCTTGCAGTACTCGCGCAGGAGCAGCCTTCCGCGGGTGCACAGCTCGGCCTTGAGGCTGCCGGGCTTGTAGTAGATACCGGCGTGGACCACGCCGGAGTTGTGGCCGGTCTGGTGGACCGCTACCCGGTCCTCCTTCTCCACGACGACGACCCTGGTGCCGGGGCGCCGCCGGGTGATCTCTCGTGCGATCGCGAGGCCCACAATGCCCGCGCCGACGATTCCGATGCTCTCTTCGGCCATGTTCGTCATTCCGTTCGTTTCCTACCGCGGCGTCGCCGCCCGTCACCCTCCATAGTGGATCGCGACGGTCTTCACTCGGGTGTAGAAGCGCAGCGCCTCGCTCCCCTGCTCCTTGAAGGCCGAGCCGGAGTCGCGGAATCCGCCGAACGGGTGGTGCACGTCCCAGCCCGAGGTGGTGGTGTTGACCGCGACCTGGCCGCAGTCGACCGCCTCGATGAACCGGTGCGCGGCGCCCAGGTCACGGGTGAAGATCGCGGCGGCGAGCCCGAAATCGGAGTCGTTGACCGCCTCGATCGCTTCGTCCTGCGTGTCGAAGGCGCGCAGCACGACGACGGGGCCGAAGACCTCGTGCCGCCAGACGTCCATCTCGGGGGTGACCCCCGCGAGGACCGTCGGGGCGACGTAGCAGCCGTTCGCGTACTCCTCGCCCTCGGGGGCGGCGCCACCTACGTCGATCTTGGCGCCCTGCGCGACGGCCCGGTCGATGTCGGCGAGGACGCCGTCGCGGTGCCCGGGGCTGACGAGCGGACCGACGTTCACGTCGGCGTCCCGGCCGGAGCCCAGGCGGAGCGCGGCGACCCTGACGCGGAGCGCCTCGGCGAACGCGTCCTGGATCTCGCGCTGGACGAGCACCCGGCTCGTGGCGGTGCAGCGCTGGCCCGCCTGGCCGAACGAGGCGGCGACCACGGCCGTCGCGGCGGCTTCGAGATCGGCGTCGGCGAGGACGACCGAGGCGTTCTTGCCGCCCAGCTCGCCCTGGAACCTGACGTTCCGGGCGGCGAGCCGCACGCGGAGGGTCTCGCCGACCTGGTTGCTCCCGGTGAACGTCACCGCGGTGATGCGCGGGTCGTCCAGGAGCGCGTCGGAGATCAGGCCGGTCCGGCCCGTCACCACGTTGAGCACGCCCGCGGGCAGGCCCGCGTCGTGCAGGGCGCGCGCCAGGTGCAGCGCCGACATCGGGGTCTCGGTGGCCGGCTTGAGGATCGCGGTATTGCCCGCGGCCAGCGCCGGGGCGAGCTTGCGCGCCGGGGTGAGCAGCGGATCGTTCCAAGGCGTGATCGCCAGCACGACGCCGATCGGCTCGCTCTGGAAGCTGGTCCGGGTGCCGGGCCGCACATCGTGGATCAACGTGCCGTAGCCCTCGCGGGCGACCCCGGCGTAGTACTCGAAGAAGTCGGCGGCCTTCTCGGTCTCTCCGCGCGCCTCCGCCCGGGTCTTCCCGTTCTCGGTGCTCACGGCCTCCGCGATCTCCGCCGCCCGCTCCCGCAGCAGCGCCGCGGCACGGGTGAAGACCTTGGCCCGCTCGAACGGTGACGTCCGCTTCCAGACGCCGAACGCGGCCTCCGCGGCGTCGTAAGCCGCGGTGACGGCTTCCGGGCTGAGCGCGGGCACCGCCGCGACGGGCTCGCGCACATCGGTCGGATCGTAGACATCGACCCAGGAGTCGGCGCCCACCCAGCGTCCTCCGGAAAGCGTCTCCATCGACTGCAAGGCCATCACGGGCTCCTCAGGGCTCTGCATGGTGAATCGGGGTGCACTTTGCGGCCCCCACCCTAGAAATTCCGCGACCCCGCAACCATCCGTCCGAGGGCATCCATTGCTTGCACACCGTGTCAGCCGTCCGCGATCTCCGGCATGGTGAAATCGTGGGGAAACCCGCTCTGACGAGCCCCTACGCCCACCCCTGGAGACCCGCATGCCCTACGCCGTCATCGCCCACTACCGCTGCGCCGAGTCCGACGCCGACCTGATCCGCGCCGAACTGGCCCAGATGGCCTCCCGCACCCCCACCGAGCCCGGCAACCTCGCCTACATCGTGCACACCGACGCCACCGCCGGCCCCGGCGAAGCCGCCTTCACCCTCTACGAGCAGTACGTCGACGAGGCCGCTTTCGCCGCCCACGCCGAAACCCCCCACTTCAAACGGCACATCATCGAAACCGTCCGCCCCCTCCTCACCGACCGCACCGTCTGGTTCGGCACCACCCTCTAGCCCGCCTCCGACGACCACCGGCGAAGAGACGCGCCGACGAGGTCATGCCGATCCTCCCTCGATGCGCAGACGAGCCGGGGTGTCAGGTCGGGGTGAGGATTCGGCGGGCCTGGTGGACGGTGTCGGTGATGATCTGAGGGGCGGGGAGGACTTCGTGGACCAGGGCCGCCGAGGTGCCCGCGTAGAGGGCCATGGCCTCCAGGTCACCGTTCATGGTGGGGAGGGGGATCGTGTCGGCGTAGCGGAGGTGGGGGCGGCCCGAGGGGTCGTGGGCCAGTACGTCGCCTTCGCCCGGGCGGTTCGGGGCGGGCGGGCGGCCTGCGGTGGTCCAGGCGTCGAGGGTGGAGTTGTGGAGGGCGCGGTGGGGGGCGGCGGGCCAGCCGCCGTCGAAGGCGAGGGTGTAGGTGGAGGCGGTCTCGGAGGCGGCGAGCACCTGGCGGCGGTATTCGTCATGGGTCGCGGCCTCGTGGGAGGCGAGGAAGCGGGTGCCCATCCAGGCGGCCTGGGCGCCCAGGGCCAGGGCCGCGGCGAGGCCGCGGCCGTCGGCGATGCCGCCTGCCGCGATGACCGGGGCGCGGCCCGCGAGGGCGTCCACGACCGCCGGGACCAGTGCCATCGTGGGGACCTTCCCCCACACGTGGCCGCCCGCTTCCGCGCCCTGGGCGATGATCACGTCCACGCCGGAGTCGGCTGCGGCGACGGCCTCGGCGGCTGATCCGACCGTGTGGAGGTGCACCGCGCCCGCGGCCTTGATGCGGGGGTTGAGGGGGGCGGGATCGCCCCAGAAGGTCGACACGATGCGGGCGCCGGCGTCCAGGCACTCGGCCAGGCGGTCGGCGACGGGGAAGGCGAGCACGAGGTTCACCGCGATGGGCGCGCCGTCGGACAGCGCGAGCGTCCGCGCGACCCGGGGTCCGACCTCGGCGGCGGGCGCCCAGGTCAGCGCCAGCGTCCCCAGGCCCCCGGCCCTCGCGACGGCCGCCGCGAGCTCGGGCGTCGACGCGCTCCCGATCGGGGCCTGCACCACCGGACTGCGCATCCCCAGCATCCGGCACACCGGCGTCACGAGATCCATCCCTCCATGATGCCCCGGCGGCACGTCTCAGGACCGGCTTCGGTGCCGGGCGACGGCGTCGTTGTTCGCGCAGCGCACCGAGCAGTAGGCGCGTCTGCCGTTGCGCGAGGTGTCGACGAAGGCGGTGGTGCAACGGCCGCGGGCGCACCGGCCGAGCCGGGAGGCGCTCGCGAAGCACACCACGTAGGCCAGTCCCGCGATGGTCACCGCGCGGATCCGCGCCACCGCCCCCGCGCCCGGCACGCTGTAGTGCAGGTGCGGATGGTGGTCGTGCATGGAGATGTACGGCCGGGTGACGGTTCTGGCCAGCAGCGCGTTGATCTTCGCGCAGCGCTCGTCGAGGTCCTGGGCGCCGAAGACCGGGGTGAGCCGGTCCGCCCAGTCGGCGAGATCCGCGACCTCTTCCGCCGAAAGCCGGGTCTCCACGATTCCGTGCGACGCCAGAAGGGGCTCCAGGTCAGCGGCGGTGAACTCGCCGGTCAGGTTCACCAGGTCTGCCGCGAGCATCGCGGCCTCTCCTCCGTAATGGTTGAACTGCATAAGGACATGACGTCAGCCTGGGAGTCAGATGTCCAGCAAACGCCGGATATCGACTCGAAGAAAGGAAGACCCCTCGTGACCGCCGCCACATCAGAGCGGATCGACCACGCGGAAGTCGAACACAGGATCTCCGAGCTGGCCGATTCGGTGCACCGCCACGAAGCGCTCAACAACGAGTTCTACACCCGGTGGACGGCCGGCCCTCTGACCCCTTCGGAAGTCCGTGTCTTCGCCGGCCAGTACCTGGCCCGCACGGTGAACACCAGCGTGATGGTCGCCCTGTCCGTGCTCAACACCGAGGACCTGACGGCCCGGGTGGAGTGCGTGAAGAACCTCTACTCCGAGTACGGCAACGGCGACCCCGCCAAGGCGCACCTCGTCCTGCTGGAGACGTTCCTCAGCGACCTCCTCACCCGGCTCGACGGCCGTCCGGTCCAGGTCGAGGAGCTCCGTCGGCAGCGCCCGCTGGCCGGCACGACGGCGTTCAGCGCGGGACAGCGGGAGCTGTTCACCTCCGACGACGAGCGCGTCGTCCAGGGGGCACTGCTCGCCCAGGAGAACCTCGCCTACTCGATGCTCACCCGCCTCTATGAGGGCGTCCGCAACTACAAGTCCCTGTACGACACCGACGACGACTTCCACGAGGCCTGCGAGTACTTCTACATCCACATCGGCGAGGCCGAGAAGGACCACAAGATCCAGGCGGCGCTCTCCGCGGCCGCGGTCTGCCGGGACGCCGCGGACCTCCGCGTCGTGGTGGAGGCGTTCACCCGCTTCTGCGACCTGACCGTGTCCTTCTGGGAAGGGGTGGCCGCCGAGATGCGTCGGTAGCCACCGCGCCCGTGATCATGATGAGAAGCCGTGCGATCCCGGCGCCGGTGCTGGTCCTCGCCCAGATCACCAGCCTTCAGCTGGGTTCCGCCGTCGCCAAGCACGCCTACGGCCAGGTCGGACCGCTCGGCCTCGCCGGGCTGCGCCTCGGCTTCGCCGCCATGATCATGTGGATCGTCGTACGCCCCCGGGTACGGCGGATCGCGGCCCGCCAGTGGCGGGTCGCGATCCCGTTCGGAGTGGTGATCGCCGCGATGAACACGGCCTACTTCCAGGCCATCGGTCATCTCCCGATCGGCGTGGCGTCCACCCTTGAACTGCTCGGTCCGCTGGCTCTCACGTTCGTCCTGTCCCGCAGGCTGGAGCACCTCGCGTCCGCGTCGCTCGCGCTGGCCGGGGTGCTCCTGCTCGCGGTGCCCGGCGGCGCGCTCTCCGCCACCGGAATCATCCTGGGCGGGATCGCGGCGCTGTGCCGGACCGCCTATGTCGCCCTCAGCCAGCGGGTCGGCCGGCTGACCCTCGACTGGGCCGGTCTCACCGTCGCGCTCGCCGTCGGGGCGCTGATCCTCACCCCGATCGCGGCCGTCGCCGACGGACGGGCCGTGCTGGAGCAGCCCGGGGTCATCCCCCTCGGGTTCCTGGTCGCGATCCTGTCCTCGGTCGTGCCCTACGCGCTGGACATGACGACGCTGCGCACGACGGAACTCCGCGTGTTCGGCGCGCTGCTGGCGCTCAGCCCCGCGGTCGGCGCGGCCGTCGGCCTGGTCTTCCTGGGCGAACGCCTCACCGCACGCCAGCTCCTCGCCGTCGGCCTCATCGTCCTCGCCGGCGCGTGGACGATGCGGACCCGGCATCATCCCCCGCAGATCACCCCATCGGAAGGGACGGACCATGGACGTGACGACGGCGATAGCGACCCGGCGCAGCGTGCACCGGCTGATCGAGCCGGCTCCTGACGATCGGGAGGTCACCGAGCTCGTGAGACTCGCGGCGGCCGCGCCCGACCATGGTCTGCTGCGCCCGTGGCGGTGGGTCCTGCTCCGCGGGACGGGACGGGAGGAGCTCGGTGCGTGTCTCGCCGCCGACGCCCCGCCCGAACGCCGCGCGCAGGTCTCCGCGAAGACCTCCCGAGCGCCCCTCCTGGCCACCCTCGTGTTCGCCCCGGCACCGGACCACCGGGTGCCCGA
Organism: Actinocorallia herbida; assembly: GCF_003751225.1. NCBI lineage: Bacteria > Bacillati > Actinomycetota > Actinomycetes > Streptosporangiales > Thermomonosporaceae > Actinocorallia > Actinocorallia herbida. Next base: position 2,366,651 of record NZ_RJKE01000001.1, on the reverse strand, counting down.
GTGGGAACAGCTGATCGCGGCCGGGTTGATGGCGTACTCGCTGATGCTGCTGCTGCACGCGCGGGGCTACGCCAGCGTCTGGCGCACGGGACCGCACACCGAGAGCGGGCCCGCGCGCCGGATGCTGGGCCTCCAGGACACCGAGCGGCTCCTCGGCTGGCTCTACATCGGCACCGAGGAGCGGCCCGGGGCGGCCCGGCCGCCCGGCCCTCCCGATGTCTCCGGCCGGATCCTCAGCTTCGGCCCGGCCCGCTGCCCCGTGTGCCGGAGGCCCGCGCCCCCGGACCACGGATGGACGCTCCGTTCACGGCACCGCACCTCCGAGGGGCTCATCGGGTACAGCACCCGGCCGTGCGGCTGCGTGTCGATCGCCGTCGACGACCGGGTGATCGCCTCGTTCTCCCCGGCGAAGCAGGGCCCCCCAAGAGCCCACCACCGGACCCGATGAACACAGCCCGGTGGCGGGGCCCGCCCTTCGTGGTCCTACAGCTCGTTGCCCCAGCACATGCGGGCGATGGTCTCGACGTGCACGAGCTTGCGGCGCTGGTCCTCGGCGGAGATCTCGGGGGCGCCCGCGGTGTCGGAGAAGCCCGACGAGGGGGTGATCGCGATGTCCTCGATGTCCTTGAGCTCCGCGGCCACGTCCATGCGATTCATGATCGTGTCGATGTCCTCCAAGGCGGAGGCGCGGGGGCTGACGATGCCGAGGGCGGCGTCGCGGTCGGCGGGGACGGCCTTGAGGAGGTCCGTCTCGCCCTGGGTGCCCTGGTCGTAGGGAAGGATCCAGCGGTCCACGGGGAGTTCGGCGAAGAGGCGGGCGGCGGCCTCGTGGTCCACGTCCGCGGCCTTGTGGGTGGGGCAGAGGCCGATGCGGACGCCCTCGGGGCGGTCCTCGACGGAGACGGCGAGGGCGTCGATCGCGATGGCCTCCTCAAGGGTGAGGGGCTGGCCGCCGCGGCCGAAGAGGTAGGCCTGGTAGCGGAAGTTGTTGAGCTGGATGAGGCGGACGCCGCGCGCGATCAGCTCCTCGATCTCGGCGCGGACGACGCGGGCCAGGGCTTCGCCCAGTTCGGCCGGGGTCTTGTAGGGGCCCGCCGGGTCGAACGAGGTCGCCGCGAGGTAGGCCGGCGAGGGCAGCGTCGCCTTGGGGGCGGCGGCGCCGGTCAGCTCGGCGAGCGCCGCGACGTCGGCGGCGACGAGCGGGCCGTCGGCCTTCAGCTCGGCGGACGCCAGCCAGGTCGGACGGCCGTACTTGTCGGCCTCCTCCGTGCGCCGGAAGCCGTGCACCGTCTCCAGGATCGCGCCGCGGAAGTCGGCCCGGCGGAAGTCGCCGTCGGTGACGACCGACAGACGGAGCTTGCGCTGGAAGCGCACCGCCTCGGCGATGGCCGCGTCCTCGGCCGCGCGCAGGCCCGCCGCGTCCAGCTCGCCGGCCGCATGCCGAGCCCGTGCCGCCAGCACCTCGGCCGGACGGATCAGGCTGCCGTGGTGGTCGATGCGGTATTTGAACGTGTCGGCCATGTCTACTTCTCCCCCGCCTCGTCCGCGGACTTGCCGGGCTTGCCCCAGGCGCGGAACTCCAGTTCGTAGCCGAGCGCGGCGAGCACGTCGTCGCAGGCCTGCTGGTCCTCGGCGGGGGTGCCGCCCGAGACGCCGAGGCCGCCGAGGATCTCGCCGTCCCGCTTGATGGTCACGCCGCCCTCGGTGGCGACGATCGGGTGGGTGCCCATGGTCGACAGTGAGGCGAAGAAGCCCGGGTTGCTGTTCGCCCAGTCCTTGAGCATCGTCGTCGGGCGCTCCATGACCGCGGCGCTGTACGCCTTGGCCAGGGCGATCGACGGGGTGAGCGGCCGGGCCCCGTCGGCGCGCTTGACGGACTTGAGGAAGCCGCCTTCGTCGACGACGGCGACGCTGAGCGCCTTGCCGAGGCTCTGGCCCTGCTTGAGGACGGCCTCGATGATCTGCTCGGCCTCTTCGAGAGTGAGTTTCATGAGTTTTCAGGCCTTCTTAGCCGAAAGGCGCTCGCGGATGCGGACGAGCGCGGCGTTGAACAGGTCCGGGCGTTCCCAGTACATGGAGTGTGGGGCGTCCGGAATGAGCTCAAGGTGGGAGCCCTTGAGAAGCTCGTGGGCGCGGGTGACGGTCGCCGGGCTGATGACGGCGTCCTTCTCCCCCGCGAGGAAGGTGACCTCGAGGCCGGAGGCGACGACCTCGTCGAGCGTCGGCCCGCCGACGGAGAGGTTGCGCAGGTCGGCCATCTTGGCGACGTTGAAGGTGCCCTGCTGCTGGAACAGGAAGGTCTTCGCGGCCTCGTTCGCCTGGAACTCCTTGGACAGCAGCCGGTCGATGACGGCGAGCTTGACGGCCTCGGCCCGGTCCGCCGCGACGAGCGGGGACAGCTCCGGGTGGGCGATGCCGCCGAGGGAGTGGCCGAGCGCGACGCCGCTGATCCGGTCCGGCCGGGCGAGCCCGGCCCGCAGCGCGGCGACCGCGCCGATGGACTGGCCGAACACCAGGACGTCGGTCAGGTTCTCGGCATCGAGGACGGCGAGGATGTCGCCGGGGAAGTCCTGGCCGTCGAACTCCGGCATGGACGAGTCGGAGTTGCCGAAGCCGCGCAGGTCGATCGTGACCAGCGTGTACCGGTCGCGGAGCGCCGCGACCTGCTGCCACCAGGCGGCGTGGTGGCCGCCGGAGCCGTGGATGAGCGCGATGGCCGGGCCCGAGCCGTGGACCTCGTAGTAGATCTTGACGGTGCCGTCGGAAAGTGCGACGCCCATGGGCGTTTTCTCCTAAAAGGGGGAAGGGACGGGTGCCGACGGTCAGTTCGGGCGGCGGCCGTGGAAGACCAGCTCGATCATGGTGTGGTCGGGGTCGTGGATGTAGCAGAACTTCGACTGGTTCTCCGGCCGCTCGATCGGCCGGGTGTGCCGGATGCCGAGTTCCTTGAGGTGGGCCAGGAAGCCGTCCCAGTCGTCCACCTCGATGGCGAAGTGGTAGGGGGCCATCCGGTCCATCTCCTCGACCGGGGTGAAGTGCAGGTCGAAGTTCCCGCGGGTCATCAGCAGGACCTTGGTGTTGCTCTTCGGGGTGATCGCCTTGAGGCCGAAGACCTTGGCGTACCACTCCTTGGTGCGCTCGATGTCGGTGGTCGGAAAGTTCACGTGGTGGATGTAGCGCGGCTGGTTGCTCATCGCCGGGGCCTTTCTGGATGGGTCCGTTCGAGGACGACGTGGTTGGTCAGCACGCCTATCCCACTGATCTCGATGTCCACGGTGTCCCCCGGCGCCAGCTGGCAGGTCGCGTCCGCGCCCAGCCAGAGGACGTCGCCGGGGTGCAGCGTGAGGTACCGGGAGGTCTCGACCAGGTAGTCGTACGGGTCGAAGACCATGTCCCCGGTGGCGAAGGAGGCGCGCTCCTCGCCGTTGACGCGCAGGGTGGTGGTCTGGGCCAGCGGGTCGACGTCAGTCTCGATCCAGGGGCCCATCGGTTTGAAGGTGTCGCTGTTCTTGCTGCGCCAGAACGACCGGTCGGCGTGCTGCCACTCGCGCGCGCTGACGTCGTTGCCGATCGTCCACCCGAAGACGGCCTCGCGGGCCTCGGCGTAGGACGCGTGCCGCAGCGTCCGCCCGATCACGGCGACGACCTCGGGTTCGGCCTCGAACCGCCCGGTGACCTCGGCGGGTTTGACGATCGGGGCTCCGTGCCCGGTGAGCGCGTTGTTCGCCCGGTAGGCCACCTCGGGCCTGTCGGGCAGCACCGCGGTCTTGTTCCCGAGCGCCTGGGCATGCGCCACGTGGCTCTTGTAGTTCATCCCGACGGCGTAGAACACGGGCGGGACGACGGGGTGCAGGAGGACCGCGGTGTCCAGGGCGATCACCCGCCCGTCCGGTGCGGCCTCCCCCTCGATGGGCGAACCGGTGAGCAGGCCGACGACGTCGCCGTCGACCCGTCCCCAGACGGGCCGGCCCTCGATCTCGACGCGGCAGTACCTCACGTCAGCTCCCCAGCAGGTGGGAGACGCGCTTGGTGAGGAAGTACGCCTCCAGCCCTTCCGGCCCGCCCTCGCGACCGTAGCCGCTGGCCTTGACGCCCCCGGACGGGGCCTCGGGCACCGAGCCGCCGCAGTGGTTGATGGACAGGATGCCCGCCTCGAACCCCCGGACCAGGCGCTCGGTGGTCGCCGCGGACTCGGTGAAGCCGTAGGCGGCCAGGCCGTACTCCAGCGAGTTGGCGATCTCCAGCGCCTCGTCGAGGTCGGTGAACCTGACGATCGGGGCCAGCGGGCCGAACGGCTCCTCGGCCATGATCCGGGCGTCGGCGGGCACGTCCACGAGCACGGTCGGCGGGTAGAAGTAGCCCTGCCGGTCGAGCCGGGCGCCTCCGGTGACGGCCTTGGCGCCCTTGGCGACCGCGTCGTGCACCAGTTCCTCGGTCGCCTTGAGCCGCCGCTCGTTGGCGAGCGGGCCCATCTTGACGCCCTCCGCCAGCCCATCGCCGACCACGAGTTCCTCGGCGGCCCTGACGAACTCCGCGACGAACGCGTCGTGCACGTCCGCGTGGACGAGGAAGCGGCTGGGCGAGGTGCAGACCTGGCCCGCGTTGAAGAACTTCGCGGTGGCCGCGCGCCGGGCCGCCCGCACGGGGTCGGCGTCCGCGCAGACGATGACGGGCGCGTGCCCACCGAGCTCCATCAGCGACGGCTTCATGGCCGCACCCGCCGCGGAAGCCAGCAGCTTGCCTACCGGCACCGAGCCGGTGAAGGCCACCAGCCTGATCTCCTTGGCCGGGATCAGGTGGCCGGAGACCTGGGCGGGGTCGCCGAAGACCAGGTTGAGCGCGCCCGCGGGCACCCCCGCGTCGGCGAAGCACCGGACCAGCTCGACCGCGGTCCCGGGGGTCTCCTCGGACGCCTTGATGATGATCGAGCAGCCCGCGGCCAGCGCCGCGGCGATCTTCCGGTTCGGCGAGCCCGCGGGGAAGTTCCACGGGGTGAAGGCCGCGACGGGCCCGATCGGCTCCTTGCGGACGGACAGCAGCGTGTCGTCGGCGGACGGGATGATCCTCCCGTACTCGCGGCGCGCGTCCTCGGCGTCCCAGCGGATCGAGTTCGCGACGCGCACCGCCTCGTTGCGCGCCTCGGGGAAGGGCTTGCCCTGCTCCAGGGTCATGATCCGGCCGATGTCCCCGGCCCGGGCGGTGAGCAGGTCGGCGGCCTTGCGGAGGATCTCCACCCGGCGCGCGATCGGCGTGCCGCGCCAGGCCTGGAACCCCGTGACGGACGCGGCCAGCGCGCGGTCGAGGTCGCCGGACGTCGCCAGGGGAACGTGCCCGATGACCTCCTCGGTCGCGGGGTTGACCACCGGGGCGGTGGCGCCGTTCTCGGCGGCGCACCATTCCCCGGCGATGTACATCTGCAAGGGGGTGTAGTCGTCTGTCGTCATCAAATGCCTTCTTCGCGTCTTCGTCAGCGCTCTTCGGGTTCCCGGGAGCTGCGCAGGGCCCAGATGTGGTGCGGGGGCGTGGTCTCGTGCACGCGGGTCTCGTAGGACTCGTCCACCCGGTCCATGTCGGCGGCGAGCTCGACGCGGCCGCCGCACGGGGCGTGGATGAACCGGAAGACGTTCGAGCCGATGGTGTGCCGGCCGAGCTTGCGCGCCTCCTGCCAGCCCTGCTCGATCATGTGGTTGCCGCCCTCGATCACGTCGTCGAAGCCGGGGACCTCGAACGAGACGTGGTTGCAGCCCGCGCGGTCGGGGCGGTGGCAGAGCAGGAAGTTGTGCTGGTCGTCGTCGCCCTCGCACTGCATGAAGACGCCCATCGGCTTCACGATGTCCGTCGCCCGGAAACCGAGGCGGTCGAGATAGAAGGCGTTCGCCTCCTCCCACCCGGCCTTGGGGATGTTCAACGCCACATGGCACATTCGGATCGGCCGGACCCGGCCCACGGAAGTGACCGAGGAATTCCACCGGGAGACCTTTCCCCAGGTGTTTCCGGTGCGCGGATCGGCGAATTCCGGCGGGGTCGGCCCGGCCAGTGTGAGGCCGACTCCGAATCCCGTTTCGTCGACCGTGTGGAAGACGCCGTGCGCGTCCTCGCGCACCGGCCGGTCGGCGCCGGCCCTGGCCACCAGCTCGGCCAGCGACTCGGCGGTGTCCACGCCCCAGACCACCTCGCGGATGGTCGGCGTCTTCTCCAGCGCGGGCGGCAGCAGCGGGTCCGGCGCCGTGTCCAGCACGAACGTCTGGCCGATCAGCGTGGCGAACACCGCGCGGGTCTCGGTGGCCTCGACCGGGGCCAGGCCGAAGTCGGTGAAGAACCTGATGTTCTCCGCGAGGTCATCGACGGTGTAGACCACCGACTCGATGCGCTGGATTCCCATTGCCGTCCCTTCATTGCGAGTGCCGATTCGCGCCGCGGCACGCTGTCGATCCTAGGAACTCCGCCGCCGGTGCGGGGTGCGCGGAGCACTACCGAATGTGCAAGTGTTGGTTGCACGCGGCGGTCGCGTGCCCGTCACAATTGATAGGACGGCATCGGATTGTCGGAGAACCATCCGGTGAGGAAGTCGAGGAAGACCTCGACCTTCCTGGGCGCCTGCTGGGCGGGCCCGTAGATCGCGTACAGGCTGCGGGCGGGGACGGGCAGCTTGGGCAGGAGCACCTTCAGGGCTCCGCTCATGAGGTCGTCGTAGGCCGGCCGGTGCGGGATCAGCGCGATCCCCCGGCCGTGCACGGCGGCCTTCTGGAGCGCGAGGTAGGAGTTCGAGGAGAACGCCACGTTCCGGATCTTGTGCAGGGTGCTCGCGTGGCCGTGGCCGATCCGCCAGACCGGGTCGTTGACGTGCACGAGGCAGTCGTGGCGGGCCAGGTCGTTGGGGTCGGTGAGCAGACCGTGCGCCTCGATGTAGGACTCCGACGCGCACAGCACGAACGGCAGCGACGCGATCTTCTTCAACCGGACGCTGGAGTCGCGCAGGTCCCGGGTGTGGAAGGCGACGTCGAAGCCGTCGTCGAGGAAGTCGTAGGTGCGGTCGGACATGCCGCCCAGCTCGAACCGCACGGTGATCTTCGGATGGGCGGTGGAGAACGCCGCGATGGCGTCGCCGAGATCCAGGCTGCCGATCCATTTCGGACAGATGATCGACAGGGTCCCCTCGGGTCTGTCGTGGGCCTCGGCGAGGTTGGCGTCCTCGTCGTCGATCTCGTCGAGGATGCGCTGGGCGAACTGGCTGTAGCGCACCCCCGGCTCGGTCAGGCTCACGGACCGGGCCGTGCGGTTGACCAGCCGCACGCCGACCTGCTTCTCCAGGTCAGCGACGTGCCGCGAGATGAGCGACCCGGAGGTGCCCAGCATCTTGGCCGCGCCGCTGAAGCTGCCGACCTTCGCGACCGTGACGAAGCTCCGCATGACGAGAAGACGATCCATGGTTTCTCCCTGGCACGAGGCCGCGCCGGGGGGACGTCCGCCTTCTGGGCTTTCGGCCCCCCCGACTCGGTTAATTGTCCGTTAAGTGTGCCTTACGTCACGTCCTACTCGATGCAGTACTGCGGAGCCTGGTCCGTGTTGTCCTTGGTGATCAGCTGGATCGGCACCTGCGCGATCTTGTCGGCGGTGCCCCCGCCGAGGAGGGTCTTGGTGTTCTGGACCGCGAGCTTGCCCATGGCGGCGGGCGAGTTCGCGACGGTGGCCGAGAAGCTGCCGTCCTTGATGGCCTCGATGCCGGGCTCGCTGCCGTTGACCGTGACGATCTTGACGTCCTTCTTGGCCGCCTTGAAGGCGTTGAGCGCGCCGAACGCCATCTCCTCGTTGGCGACGAACACGTAGTCCAGGCCGGGGTTCGCCGAGATCATGTTCTCCGCGACGTCCTGGGCCTTGGCCCGGTTGAACATGCCCGGCTGGTCCGCGACGACCTTGGCGGTGTCGGGCAGCGCGTCCTTGAAACCGCCGGTGAGCAGCTCGGACGCCGCGCCCGGGGCGCCCGCGATCACGCCGACCTCCACCGAGGCGCCCTTGGCGTCCTCGGCGACCCAGCCCGCGTCGAGCGCGCCGACCTGCTTGAGGTCGACGACCGCCGCGCCGAGGATCTTGGAGGCGTCGTCGGTGATGACCGAGGTGAGGAAGATCGGGATCTTCGCCCGCTGCGCCTTGGTGATGTCGCCCTCCAGCGCGTCGACGTTGACCGTCTGCACGATCAGCGCGTCGACCTGGCGGGAGATCATGTCCTCGATGTTGGACAGCTCGGTGCCGGGGTTCTGGCCCGAGTTCGCCGACAGCAGCTCGATGCCCTCGGCCTTGGCCTCGGCCTCGATGGACTTGAGCAGACAGGTGTGGAACTCGGTGTTCGCGCCGTTCACGAACCCGATCTTGATGCCGTCGCCGCTGCCGCCGTCGGCGGTGTCGCCGCCGCTGGAGCCGCAGCCGGCGACGAGGGCCGCGGACGCGGCGATCGCGAGGAAGACGCCCAAGGGGCGGAAGACGGAAGAGCGCATGGGGATGCCGCCTTTCGGGGTGGTACCGGGGATGAGGGTGAGGTGCGGGGGCTGGAGCCCCCGCGGGGTGGTGGGCCGGGGTCAGTGCCTGCGGCGTTGGAGCTGGTTGGCGACCGCCGCGACGAGCAGCACCGCGCCGACCGAGATCAGCTGCCAGTAGCTGGGGATCTGGAGCAGGTTCAGCACATTGGCGACGACGCCGAGCAGGACCACGCCGAGCGCCGTCCCGATGACGCTGCCGCGCCCGCCCTCCAGGGACGTCCCGCCGATGACGACCGCCGCCACCGCGGTGAGCTGGAGCGACAGGCCGCCGGTACCGGGGCTGCTGGCGCCGAGCCGGGCGAGCAGCATGATCCCGGCGAGGCCCGCCAGGGCGCCGCCGAGGCTGTACAGGACCAGCTTGTGCCGGTTCACGTTGATGCCGCTGAGCCGGGCGACGTCCTCGTTGCCGCCGATCGCGAACGCGTCGCGGCCGAAGGTGGTGTAGCGCATGGCGACGCCGGTCACCGCGAGGACGAGCAGCGCGACGATCATGAGGTTGGGCAGGCCGAGCAGCGAGCCGCTGCCGAGCTCCATCAGATGCTCGCCGATGGAGATGCTCATCCCGTTCAGCACGAGCAGCGCGACGCCGTCGAGGAGCGTGGCCGTCGCGAGGGTGACGACGAACGGGGCGACCTTGGTGTAGGTGACGACGAGGCCGTTCACCAGGCCGATCACGGCGGACAGCAGCAGGCAGACGATGACGGCGGTGCCGGTGCCGTGCCCGTCGTCGATGAGCTGCGCGGCCACCGCGGTGACCACCGAGACCGTGCTGCCGAGGGAGAAGTCCATGCCCCCGGCCGTCATCAGCAGGGTCAGCCCGCCCGCGATGACCGCGGTGACGCTGACCTGCTGGAGCACGTTCAGCAGGTTCGCCGAGGTCAGGAACGTGTCGGTGCGGACGCTGGCGAACAGCACGATCAGCACCAGCACGGCGAGCAGGCCCTGGTGCGGCACGTGCCTCAGCCCGCGCAGGAACCGGAGGGCTGCGGAGTCCTCGTCCGACACTGCGGGACCGCGGTGTGCTGCGGTCGATTTCACGGTCACGGTCATCCTCCAAGCACGGCGGCGATGAGTTCGTCGCGCGTGATGTCCTGTGTGCGGTATTCGCCGATCATGCGGCCGTCGCGGACGGCGATGACGCGGTCGGCGAGACGCATCACCTCTTCGGCCGACGAAGACGCCAGGAGCACCGCCACGCCCCGGTCGACGAGGGTGTCGATCAGCGTGTGGATGTCGGCCATCGCGGCGACGTCGACCCCGTTCGTCGGGTCCTCCAGCAGGCAGGCGGTCGGCTCGGTGCCCAGCCACTTGGCGAGCAGGACCTTCTGCTGGTTCCCGCCCGAGAGGCTGCCGACCGGAGGGTTCTGGGTCAGGGAGACGACCCGGTAGTCCGCGCGGAGCGGGGCCGCCCTGCGCGTCAGGGCGCCCCAGCGGTGCAGCCTGCGCCGGTCGAGCCGGTCCTGGGCGAGCAGCAGGTTCTCGTCGATGGACAGCTCGGGGATCAGGCCGAGCGCCCGCCGGTCGCCGGTGACGCAGCGCAGCCCGCTGGCCAGCGAGAGCGCGACCTTCCCGAACGGGACCGCCCTGCCGTTCACCGCGAGGGCGCCCCGGTCGGGGCGGCGCCGGCCGGACAGCAGGTCGAACAGCCGCGACTGGGCGTCGCCCGCGGGGCCGAGCACCGCGACGACCTCGCCGCGGCGCACCTCGACGCCGAACCCTTCGATGGCCCTGCCGTGCGACAGGTCGCTGATCGCCAGGCCCACCTCGGGCGCGCACGGCCTGCGCTGCGGCTTGGTCGAGACGACCTCACGGCCCACCATGTCCCTGACGAGGCCGCGCTCGTCGGTCTCCCCGGCGCGCAGTTCGCGCACCACCCTGCCGTCGCGCATGACGGTGATCCGGTCGGCGATGTCGAGGACCTCGTCGATGTGGTGGGAGATGTAGATGATCGCGGCGCCCTTGTCGCGGAGCCTGCGCACCAGACCGCGGACCTGGGCGGCGGCCTCCGCGCCGAGGCAGGCGGTGGGCTCGTCCAGGATCAGCACCCGGCCGCCCCGCCACACCTCGCGGGCCACCTCGACCATGGTCTGCTCGGCCACGGTCAGGCCGCCGGCGAGCGCGTCGATGTCGATGTCGATGTCGAGCTCGCGCAGCGCGGCCCGGGCGTCGCGCCTGACCTGCTTCCACCGCACGAACGAGCCGCGGTGCGGCAGCCCGCCGATCATGATGTTCTCGGCGACGGTCAGCTCGGGCACCAGCTCGCGGCGCTGCGGGACCGTGGCGATCCCGAGGCGGCGCGCGAGCCTGCTGGTCAGCTGCTTCTGGACCCGCCCGGCCACCTCGACATGGCCGGAGTCGGGATTCTCGATGCCCGCGAGCACCTTGACGAGCGTCGACTTGCCCGCGCCGTTCATGCCCATGAACGCGTGGATCTCGCCGGCCCTGATGTCGACGGAGACGGCGCGCAGGGCGACGGCTCCGCCGAAGGTCTTGGTGACGTCGCGGACTCTGATGATCGCGTCGGCGGCCTGGGTGGGATCGATCATGGTGGTCGTCATGGCACCGCTCACTCGGAGACGCGCGCGTACCCGCGGATGTCGGGGAAGGGGGGCTCGCGGTCGGCCTGGAGGTCCACCTGGAAGGCGTTCAGGCACATGCCGAGCATGGTGAAGTTGCCGAGCGAGCCGACCGCGTCGACCAGGCCCTGGGCGCCGAAGTGCTTCTCGGCGGCCCGGAAGGTCTCCTCGGTGACGAAGTGGTCGCGCAGGATCTCGATGCAGAACCGGTAGAACGCCTGGTCCTCTTCCAGCTCGAACTCGGGCTCGCGCCGCTCGGCGATGGCCTTGACGGCCTCGGCCGGGACACCCGACTCGATCGCCTTGTCCACGTGGGCGTTCCAAGAGTACTGGGCGTCCCAGTTGCGCGCGGCCAGCAGCAGGGTCAGCTCCCGCAGCCGGAGCGGAAGGCACGACTCGAAGCGGGCGAACGCGCCCAGCGCCTCGACCTTCTCGCACAGCTCGGGGCTGTTCAGCCAGACGCGGAACGGTCCGCGGACCGCGCCGCGGCGGCCGGCGATGCGCTCGGCGATCTCTTTCTGCCGCTCGTCCATCGCGGCCGGATCAATGACGGGAAGTCTCATGCGTACGGGAACCCTTGCCTTGTGATGCGGACCACTCGGGACCGGTTTTGCAAGACCGTACAACTCGGTACGGGTCGCCCCACACCGCTGCACGCGCAACGTAAAGCTGCACGTCTTGGCACCCCTCATGGGCAATCGCCCGTTCTAATCTCGAACGGCACGTTACGAGGCCGTGAAGGAGAGATCACCGTGACCACGATCATCAAGGTGGCCGAAGTCAGACTGCTCGACCGGGGCGGTGCTGTCGTGACCACCCCGCTGATCACCACGACCTCCGCGGCGGGCGAGAACAGGATCACCAGCGGGATCAGCGTCTACCCGGTCGGCTCGGGCGCCCCTTTGCACTCCCACAACTGCGACGAGCACGTGACGATCCTCGACGGCGAGGCCGAGGTCGTCGTGGAAGGCGAGGTCACCCGGCTCGGCCGGCACGACACCACCTACATCCCCTCCCCCATCCCCCACCTCTTCCGCAACGTGGGCGACACCCCGCTGCGCATCCTGTGGGTGTACAGCTCCGGCCACGTCACCCGGACCTTCACCGAGACCGGCGTGACCGTCGAGCACCTCTCCGCCGAGGACCAGATGGGCAAGGACTGACATCGCGCGGAACGCGAAGGACCCCGGCTCAGGTGAGCCGGGGTCCTCGTGGCGTGCCGTGGTCAGGCGCCGGCGGGGGCCGCCTGGACGCGGGCGGGGCGCAGGAACAGGTACAGGACGGGCACCGCGTAGGCGAGCCAGGCGACCGCCTGGAGCCAGGTGACGGTCGGGGTCAGGTTGAAGATCCCGTGCAGGAAGGTCTGGAGCCACTCCCCGGGACGGCCCCAGTCGGCGAAGAACAGGGACGGCTGGAAGGCGACCGCGTCCAGGCCGGGCAGGACGTCGGCCTCCTGGAGGTCGTGGAAGCCGTAGCCGAGCACCCCCGCCGCGACGACGACGAGGGCCCCGCCCGTCCAGGTGAAGAACTTCCCGAGGTTCAGCGACAGCCCGCCCCGGTAGAGCAGGTACCCGAGGACGACGGCGGTGGCCAGCCCCGCGAGCGCCCCGCCGACGGACTGGGCGGGCGACACATAGGAGTGGGCGATGTTGGTCCACAGGAAGAGCGCGGTCTCCAGGCCCTCCCGGCCGACCGACAGGAACGCGACGACGGCGAGGGCCGCGGAACCCGTGTCGAGGGCCGCGTCGATCCTGCCTTCCAGCTCGGCCTTGATGCCGCGCGCCGCCTTGCGCATCCAGAACACCATCCAGGTGACCAGCCCGACCGCGACGATCGACAGCAGGCCGCCGGTCAGCTCCTGGATCTTGAAGTGGTGCTCCCCCGCGACGACGGTCTGGAGCAGCAGCGCGAACAGCACGCTGAGCGCGATCGCCGCGCCCACCCCCGTCCAGACCGGGACGAGCGCGCGCCGGTTGCCGGTCTTCACGAGGTAGGCGATGAGGATGCTCACCACGAGGGCGGCCTCCAGGCCCTCGCGGAGGCCGATCAGGTAGTTGCCGAGGAACAAGGGGTGCCTCCGGGGACGGCTAGGCGAACTTGGCGAAGAGGGTGTCGCCCCAGAAGCCGCCCTCGCGGACGCCCGGGGGGATCGCGTAGACACCGCTGCCGACGTGCTGGATGTACTCGTTCAGGCGGTCCGTGCGCAGGTTCGACTGGACCTTGACGAAGCCCTCGGACACGTCGCGCTGGTAGGCGAGGAAGAACAGGCCGGCGTCGAGGCGGCCCAGGCCGTCGGTCCCGTCGGTGAAGGAGTAGCCGCGGCGGAGCAGGCGGGCGCCCGCGTTGGAGTCGGGGTGGGCGAGGCGGACATGGGCGTCGGGGGCCATCTTCGCCAGGATCACCGGGTCGTGCTCGCGGGAGCGGCCGGGCCCGGCGCCCTCGCCCTTGGACCTGCCGATGACCTGCTCCTGCTCGGTGAGCGAGGTGCGGTCCCAGGTCTCGATGTGCATCCGGATGCGGCGGGCGACGAGGTAGCTGCCTCCGGCCATCCACGCCGCGCCGTCCCCGGCCGCGACCCAGACGTGCGCGTCGAGCAGCCCGGCGTCGGTGCCGGGGATGTTGGCGGTGCCGTCCTTGAAGCCCATCATGTTGCGCGGCGTCTGGGAGTCGGGCGTGGTGGAGGAGGTCTTGCCGAAACCGAGCTGCGACCAGCGCACCGAGACCGTGCCGAAGCCGATGCGGGCGAGGTTGCGCACGGCGTGCACGGCGACCTGCGGATCGTCCGCGCAGGCCTGGACGCACAGGTCGCCGCCGCTGCGGGCCGTGTCCAGGTTGTCGCCGGGGAAGTGCGGGAGGTCGACCAGAGCCTTCGGCCGCTGGTCTTCGAGGCCGAGCTTCGTGAACAGCGACGGGCCGAACCCGACGGTGAGGGTGAGCCGGGAGGCCGGCAGGCCGAGGGCCTCGCCGGTGTCGTCCGGCGGGGCCAGCGGGACGCCGTCGACCGCGCCGTCGCCGACGGGCGCGCCGCGCGTCATCGCGGCGGCGGCCTCGGTCCAGGCGCGCAGCAGGGCGGCGACCCGGGCCGGGTCGTCGGTCGTGAGGTCGAACGCGGCGAAGTGCAGACGGTCCTGCACCGGAGTGGCGATCCCGGCCTGGTGCGGGCCGTGGAAGGCGACGACGCCGGGATCGGCGTGCGCGGGCTCGTCGCCGGCGCGCGCGGCGAGCAGGCCCGCCGCGCCCGCGAGCACGCCCGCCCCGCCGGCGCCCAGCAGGGCCCGGCGGGAGAGGCGGGGACGGGAGGCCATGGTCAGGCGACCGCGGCGGCGAGCTTGGACAGGGGTTCGCCGAGCGCGTTGACCACATCGGTCAGCGTCTTGCGGTCGGCGGCGCCCACGGTGTCGTAGGAGACGTAGGAGTCGCCCTTCTCGTGCTTCTTCAGCGCGGTGAACACGTCGGCGAAGGCGGTGTCGAGGGTGCCCGCGAGCGCGGCGTCCTTCTCCTTGACGACCGGGGAGAGCAGCTCGTACACCTTGAAGGCGCCGTCCACGTTGGCCTTGAAGTCCACGAGGTCGGTGTGCGAGAACGCCTCCTCCTCGCCGGTGATCTTGCCGGTGGCGACCTCGTCCAGCAGTTCCTTGGCGCCGTTGGCCATGGACGCCGGGGTGATGTCGACGGTGTGCACCCGGCTCTGGAGGTCCTTGAGGTCGGTGATCAACTGCTCGGCGGTCTCCTCCTGGCCCTTGACCGATCCGTCGGTCCACAGGGCCTTCTCCAGGCGGTGCCAGCCCGTCCAGGCGGCCTTCTCCTCGTCCGTCAGGTCGGCCTCGCGGGCGTCGATCTTCGGGTCGAGGTCGCCGAACGACTCCGCGACGGGCTCGACGCTCTCCCAGCCGAACCGGGAGCCCGCGTAAAGCTCCTTGGCCTTGGCGACGTCGCCGGACTTCACCGCGGCGACGAACGCCTCGCTCTTGGTGACGGTGTCGGCC
Organism: Actinocorallia herbida; assembly: GCF_003751225.1. NCBI lineage: Bacteria > Bacillati > Actinomycetota > Actinomycetes > Streptosporangiales > Thermomonosporaceae > Actinocorallia > Actinocorallia herbida. The sequence goes on along the minus strand of NZ_RJKE01000001.1, from coordinate 2,351,555 downwards.
ACCTGGGCGTCGATGAAGAGCCGGTAGTCGGCGACCGCCTTGACCAGCCGCGGGTCGAGCGCGGCGGCCGCGCCGGAGACCTTGACGTCCTGCCGGATGCCGTCGCCGACCATGCCCGGCTTGCAGCCGATCTGCTGGTCGCCGGCGGGCAGCGTGACGGTGATGTCGTAGGAGGTGCCGGGGCCGATGTTCTCCTTCTCCGACAGGGTCTTGCCGTCGGGCGCGTAGAAGTACACCTCGGTGACCTTGGAGCCCTTGTTCACCAGCGTGAAGGTGTGCGATCCGGCCGCCAGATCCTTCTGGGAGACCTCGCACGCGGTGTCGGTGGACACCACGGTGAGCGCCGCGGGGTCGGCGGCCGGATCCGACCCGCCGCAGGCGGTGAGGGCCGACACGCAGACGGCGCCGGTGAGGGCGAGCAGGGGCAGGGAGCGCATGGGGGTCTCCGCAGGGGTGAGGTGCTGGCGCGGCGCGCGCCGGAGCGGATCACCCCGGCATAGGTGAGCCTAACCTACCTTCTACAGCGTGTAAATTCCGGGGCCGGTCCACCGACCTGCGGGGATGTCCGGAGAACGCGAGAACGTCGTGCCCTGAAGGGCTGTCAGTCTTCGGGGTCGTTGAGCAGGGCGCGCAGGAACTCCTCGTCCCCCTCGTCCAGCGTGCTCATGAAGTGGCGCAGCACCGAAGTGCGATCGGGCTCCTCGGCCAGCAGGCGGCTCATCCGGCCCGCGACCAGCGCGGCGGCGTCGGAGACCGCCTCGTAGCGGTAGGCGCGGCCGTCGCGGCGGCGGGTGGCCGCCCCCTTCTCGAACAGCCGGGTGAGGATCGTGACGACCGTGCTGTAGGACAGCTCGGGAAGGCGGTCGCGCACTTCGCCCGGGGTAAGGCCCCGGCCCGCCTCGGTGAGCACGGTGACGATCTGGCCTTCGAGCTGGCCGGACTTCCGCCGTCCGCTCCCCTTGTCGGGGCCGGATGAGGAAGGAGTACTCACCTTTCGACTCTATCGGTGCATCCCCGGCACGGTGGGACACTGAGCAGCGTGTTCGATCATTTCGTCTGGTCGGTGCTGGTCGCGCCGGTCCTCGTGGTGGGCGCGGCCCGGGTCGTCGCCGGAAGGCTGCGGCCCGGCGCGGGGGCCGCGGTCCTCGCCTGGTCCGCCGCCGCGGCCGCCTGCGGGGCGGTCGCCAACCTCGCCCTGTTCAGTGCCAAGGCGTTCGCCGAGGTGCCCGCCGTCGACGCCTACTTCGGCTGGTCGCGCGGCACCGTCCTCGCCGACACCGCCCATGTCCCGTGGGTGTCGTGGGCCTCGGCGGCCCTGCTGGCCTGGTGCGCCGTCTCTGCGGCGCTGGTCTGGCGGCGGCACCGGCGCGGGCGCGAGGTCGCCCGGACCCTAGCGCCGCTGCCGGACGACCAGCGGATCGTGCTCGTGCCCGAGGACTCCCCCGACGCGTTCGCCGTCCCCGGCCGTCCGGGGCGGATCGTCGTCACCAGCGGGATGCGCGCCACGCTCACCGACGCGCAGTACACGGCGCTGCTGGCGCACGAGCGGGCCCACCTGGACGGGCGGCACCACAGGCTCGTCCTCATGGCCGACCTCGCCGGGGCGCTCCACCCTGCCCTCGCGTGGGTCGCGCGGCGGGTCGGCTATCTCGTCGAGCGCGACGCCGACGAGATAGCCGCGGCCGAGGTCGGCAGCCGCAGGACCGTCGCCAAGGCCATCGCGGCGGCCGCCCTCGCCGCCCGGGAGACCCCCTCGCTCGGCCTTCACCTGGCCAGGCCGGGCGCGGTTCCCCGGCGCGTCACGTCCTTGCTCTCCCCGGACCGCAGGACGCTGCTGCCCTGGGCCGGGATCCTGCCGCTCGCCCTCGCCGCGAGCTCGCTGGTGTGGACCGGCGAGGCGGCCCTGGACTTCGAGCAGCTGCTGCGGGCCGCGCATCAGACGTCGCTCCCCCGCTGACGGCCGCGACGCCGAAGGACCCCGGCTCGTGAAGAGCCGGGGTCCTTCGTGGTTCCTGCCGTACCGCGCCTTAGCCGACCGAGGGGTCGGTGCCCAGGGCGGTGCCCTCCATCCGGGTCGTCATGGCCTGGAGCTCCGCCGGCGTGACGCCCTTGGCGTTCCGCAGGTCGGCGCCCGACAGGTTGGCGTCCGTCAGGACCGCGTTCTTCAGGCGCGCGCCCGTCAGGTTCGCGCCTTCCAGGTCGGCCCCGGTCAGGTCGACCTTCCGCAGGTCGGCCCCGGCGAGGTTGGCCCCGCGCAGGTCCGCGCCGGACAGGTCCGCGCCGCGGACGGCGATCGCCGAGAGGTCGACGTTCTCCCCGGTCTGGTGCGGCTGCCGGCCGATGACCTTCAGCGCGACGGCGATGTCGGTCGGCGGCGTCGCCGGGACGACCTCGCCCGCGGCCGGGGTGTGCGCCCGGACGAATGCGGCGAGGACGCCCACGACCGCCTGGCGGTCGCGCGGCGAGTCGGCGGCGACCCGCTCCAGCGTGTAGACCGCGCCGGTGCGCACCTCGGCCTTGGCCGCGCCGAGCTGGCGGACCGCCTTGGTGTACTGGTCGGCGGCCTGGGCCTGCTGGGAGACCGTGACGCCGTCGCGGGCCACGTCGGTCTGGTCCTGGCCGCCCTGGAAGGCGACGAACCCGGCGCCCGCGGCGCCGATGACCACGACCGCGCTGATCAGCAGCGCGTTGCTGGTGATCCGCTCGCGCCTGCCGCTCGGGTGCAGGTGGCGCGGACCGCGCGCCTGGACCCGGACGACCTCGGGCTCGCGGTTCCGCGGCTCGGGGTGCTCCTCGCGGAGCCCGGCCGGGATCAGGAAGCCGTCGGTGGTCTCCGCCGGGCCCTCTCCCCGCAGCTCGTACTCCCGCTCGGCGGTGGTCAGGGTGGTGACCGTGGCCACGGGACCGCTGGTCACCGAGGCGCTCGCGCCGCTGGTCACCGAGACGGCGACGGGCTCGGGGGCCGCGTGGCGGCCGGCGAGGTCCGGGGTCGTCATCTCGGCGGCCTTGACGACGGGCTCGTCCTGGAGCTCAAGGCTCTCGCGCAGGGTCTGCGGCCTGAGGAACAGGGCCGCGACGAGGCCGACGACCGCGATCCCGAGCGAGACCAGGAAGATGTGCCCGGTGGCGTCGCCGTAGGCCGAGCGGACGATCTCGGCGAGCGGCGCCGGCAGCGACGCGACGTCGAGGTTGCCGCCCTGGCCCCCGGTCGGGGTGATGCCGATCTTGGCGAAGCCGTCCTTGATCAGGTCGGCGACGCGGGTGGCCAGGATGGCGCCCAGCACCGAGACGCCGATGGTGCCGCCGAGGGACCGGAAGAACGTGACCGAGGCGCTCGCCGCGCCCATGTCGCGGATGTGCACGCCGTTCTGCACGATCAGGACCAGGTTCTGCATCGACGCGCCGACGCCGGCGCCGATGAGCGCGATGGCGACCCCGATGTAGACGAGGCTGGTCTCGTGGTCGATCACGGACATCAGGCCGAAGCCCACGATGAGGACGACGAGGCCGAAGATCACGTGCGGGCGCACGCTGCCGGTCTTGCTGATGATCCGGCCGGTGATCGTCGAGGCGACCAGCACCCCGAGCATCATCGGGATGGTCAGCAGGCCCGCCTGGGTGGGCGAGTAGCCGCGGCCGATCTGGAAGTACTGGCCGAGGAAGACCGAGCCGCCGAACATCGCCATGCCGACCGCGAGGCTGGCGATGATCGCCAGCGCGGGGGTGCGCTGCTTGACGATGCGGATCGGGACGACGGGCTGCGGGTGGCGGAGCTCGACGAAGATCGCGATGACCAGGAGCACGATGGTCCCGCCGAGCATGGCGCCGGTCTGCCAGGACAGCCAGTCGAAGGAGTCACCGGCGAAGGTGACCCAGAGCAGGAGCACGGAGACGGCGGCCGCGATGAGGGTCGCGCCCCAGTAGTCGATCTTGACGCCCTCCTTGCGCACATGCGTGATGTGGAGGAACTTCTGCAGCACGGTCACCGCGATCGCGAGGAACGGCACCGCGATGAAGAAGCACCAGCGCCAGCCGAGGAACGAGTCCGAGATCACGCCGCCGACGAGCGGGCCGCCGACCGTGGCGAACGCCATGACGCCGCCGAGGTAACCGTTGTACTTGCCGCGCTCCTTCGGCGGGATCATCGCGGCGATGATCACCTGCACCAGGACCTGGAGCGCGCCCGCGCCGATGCCCTGGAACGCGCGGAACGCGATCAGCTGGCTGGTGGTCTGCGCGAAGCCACAGGCGATGGTCGCCACCACGAAGATGGCGATGCCCACCTGGAGCAGCAGCTTCTTGTTGAAGAGGTCCGCGAGCCTGCCCCAGATGGGGGTCGTCGCGGTGGTGGTCAGGAGCGTCGCGGTGACGACCCACGTGTACTGGGACTGAGAGCCGCCCAGTGAACCGACGATCTGCGGCAGCGCCACCGAAACGATGGTGCTGCTCATCAGGCCGATGCCCATGACCGTGAGCAGGCCGATCAGAGATCTCATGATCTCCGAGTGGCTTTTGGTCTCAGATGCCGTGTTTGTCACCAGACGTCCCCCAAGTAACGATTGAACTTCCTCAGACTACCTGCACATCGTGCAAAGTTGCACACTGGGCAGAAAGCTCGAATTCTGCATACCATGGGGTCCATGACCAGCACGCACGGCCTGCGCGAGCAGAAGAAGGCCGACACCCGGCGGGCCGTCCACCATGCCGCGATCCGCCTGGCGACCGAGCACGGCTACGACAAGGTGACCGTCGAGGAGATCGCCGACGCGGCCAACATCTCCCGCCGCACCTTCTTCAACTACTTCACCGACAAGGCCGAGGCCGTCATGTTCGGTGAGGAGGATCTCTTTCGGATGCTGCTGGTCACCGTCGACCGCCAGCCCGCCGGGCTGTCCGGCTGGGAGGCCCTGCGCGCGGCCACCGACCTGCTGCTCGCCCCGATGCGGCTGCCCGACCCCGAATGGGCGGAGCGCTCAAGGCTGGCCCGTCGTCACCCGTGCCTTCTCGCCCGGCTCCTCGCGGGGCAGGCCGATCTGGAACGCGACCTCTCCGAGCGCGTCGTGGACCGCGATGACTGTACCCGCGAGCGCGGCCGCGTCGTCGCGGCCGCCTTCCTCTCCGCCATCCGCACCGGCGGCCACCTCTGGTTCGACGACGCCTGCGCCGTCCCGCTCCAGAAGCACATCTCCGCCGCCCTGGACGAGGTGGAGCTCCCCTTCGTCTGACCGTCCGGGTGAGGATTCTCACGCGAAAGCCCGTCCGCGCCGACGCGCGGACGGGCTTTTTCACGGGCTCAGCGGGTGACCTGCGTCACCGCCTTGTCCAGGATCTCCAGGCCGAGGTCGATCTCGGCCGGGGTCACGGTGAGGGGCGGCGCGATCCGGAAGACGCCGCCCATGCCCGGGAGCTGCACGATGTTCATGTGGAGGCCGAGATCGAGGCAGGCCGACGTGATCGCCTTGCCCAGGTCGTCGGCGGGCTCCTTGGTCGTCCGGTCCTTCACGAGCTCGATGCCCTGCATGAGCCCGCGGCCCCGGACGTCGCCGATGCACTCGTGCCGTTCCTGGAGCGCCAGGAGGCCCGCCCGCAGGCGTCCGCCCAGCTCGGCGGCGCGCTCGTGCAGCCGGTCCCGCAGCACGATCGACACGACGGTCCGGCCGACGGCGGCGGGCAGCGGGTCGGACACGTGGGTGGTGAAGAACAGGTAGCCCAGCTCGTGGCAGCGCTCCTCGATCTCCGCGCCGGTCACGACCGCCGACAGCGGCAGCCCCGCGCCGAGGGTCTTGGAGAGGGTGAGGATGTCCGGCACGACCCCGTCGCGCTCGAACGCGAACATCGCGCCCGTCCGGCCGAGCCCGGTCTGCGCCTCGTCCAGGATCAGCAGCATCCCCCGCTCGACGCACTTGTCCTTGAGCGCGGCCAGGTAGCCGGGCGGGAGGTCCACCAGGCCGCCGGAGCTGATGATCGGCTCCACCATGCAGGCGGCGAGCGCGCCCGCGGACTGGGCGTCCACGAGATCGAAGGCGTGGTCGAGCTCGGTGCGCCAGTCGTGCTCGCCGTCGCGCAGGAAGCGCGTCCGGTACGCGTTCGGCGCGGGGATCGCGATGTTGCCGGGCACGGGCGGCCCGTACCCGCGCCGTCCCGCGCTGTAGGTGGCGGCCGCCGCCCCCGACGTCATTCCGTGCCAGGACGTGCTGAAGCTGACGATCTCGTAGCCGCCCGTGTAGAGCTTGGCCATCTTCAGGGCAGCCTCGTTGGCCTCCGCCCCCGTCGACAGCAGCATCGACTTCGCCAGCGGATCCGGCGTGATCTCCGCGAGCATCCGGGCGAGGTCCACGACGGGCCGGCTCAGCATCCCGCTGAACAGGTGGTCGAGGCTGCCCGCGTACTCCCGCACCGTGGCCACGACCTCGGGATGCGCGTGCCCGAGGACCGCGCTCATCTGCCCGGAGGTGAAGTCCAGGATCGCCCTGCCCGAGTCGTCATGGACGAAGGACCCCGCGGCCCGCTCGATCACCGCGGGGCTGAACGCCCCGCCGTACCGCACCAGATGCCGCTCGACGTCCCCCCAGAACTCAGCCCCGGCCATGTCCACACCTTCCAGCAGAAGATCACCTATGCCGGAATTGTCCACCCAGGGAGGCTCGACCGCCAGGTGATCCCCAATGTCCCTTCCGCGCGCTTCGCCCGTATCCACACGGGATAGCGGCGGGGCCCCGGGGCCCCGCCGCTGGGAAATGCGTCGTCCGTGGTGGTGGTGTCAGACCGCGGTGTCGAGGATGTCGGCCGCGCGGCGGACCCGGGTCGCCCACGGGATGTCCGCGGACAGCGCCGCGTCCAGGGCGTCCGCGAGGCGGGCGCCGGCGGTCGTGGTCGGACGGCGGGCGCCCACCCGGACCGCCTGGACCAGGGCCACCGCCAGAGAGCCGTGGAGCAGACGCAGGGTCTGGGCCTGCTCGTGGGCCGTCAGGGCCGCCTGCGTGCCGAATGGCACGATGTCTTGGTTGTGGTGGTTGGTGGGAATGCTCTGCATGGAGGCCGGAACGGCCCGGCGGCGCATGCGGGCGACCAGGGATGTGGCGGCCAGCTGGACGCCCTGGACGCCGTGATCGCGGCCGGGCGCCTCGGCGAGGACCGGATTGAGGCCGCCGTTGCGGTGCGGGTCGATGAGCAGGTCGAGCTGGCGTTCCGCGAGGTTGGCCATCTGGGTCGCGGTGATCGACATCAGGTCGGCGGCGAACGCGACCTGCTGGCCGAAGAAGTTGCCTCCGTGCGCGATGACGTCGCGTTCCGGGAAGAGCAGCGGGTTGTCGCTGACCCCGTTGAGGTCGTCGGTGACGACCTGGCGGGCGTGCCGCAGGCTGGTCGCCGACGCGCCCAGCAGGTGCGGCGCGCAGCGCAGCGTGTACGGCTCCTGGAGCGGCCGTTCCGCGCCCGGGACGTGGTCGGCGAGATGCGCGCGCAGCACCGCGGCCTGCCCCGCGGTGTCGTCGTGGCCGAGCGCCTCGAAGATCTCCGGCACGACGAAGTCGCTCCGGCAGCCGAGGACGTCGGCCATGAGCGCGGTCAGCGCGGTCGCCGCGGCCAGGCTGCGGGAGAGCGCGGTGAGCGCCAGGCCCGCGGCCGCCGAGGTGACGGACGTGCCGTTGACCAGCGCGAGCGCGTCGCGGCCGGTCAGTTCCAGCGGGACGAGCCCCGCCCGGGTGAGCGCCTCGCCGGCGTTCATCCGGACCTCGCCGAGATAGGCCTGGCCGCGGCCCTGGAGCGCCCGGACGGCGTGCGCCATCGGGGCGAGGTCACCGCTCGCGCCGACCGACCCGAACTCCGGGATGGCCGGGGCGAACGACGTCGCCAGGGTGGCCCGCAGCGCGTCGATGACGGCCAGGGAAACACCCGATCTGCCCTGCGAGAGCGTCCAGACCCGGGCGAGCAGCGCCGCGCGGGCGATCGCGGGAGGGAGGTCGGCGCCCTGGCCGACCTCCAGGTGGAACAGCAGGTTCTCGCACTGGTCGGCCGCCTCCTTCTGCCCGGCGAAGGTGACGAGCGGGCCGAACCCCGTCGTCGCGCCGTAGATCTCGCGGCCTTCGGCCAGGCACAGGTGCAGGAAGTCGTGGCAGCCCACGACGGCGTTCCTGGCGCCCTCGTCGAGCGTCACGGCGACGGGCGCGGCGGCCTGTTCGAGCGCCTCCGGGGTCAGCCTCGCCGGGAACACCAGCGTTGCCGTCACGGGTAGCTGGTCGACGGACATGTCTCCTCCTGGTGGTGTGTGGGCGGCGGCCTATCGGCCGGAAGCCGCCAGCAACTGGGCCTGCGCCGTGCCGGGACGGCTCGGGTGGTCGCCCGGGTCCAGTGCGACGGCCAGGACATGGTCGGCGTCGCCCGTCGCGATGAGGCGGGCCGCCCGCTCGCGGGCCGCGGCCAGCGGGGCGCCGGCGGCCAGGAGGGTGACGAAGGGACCGGAGAGCCCCCACAGCGCGGCGAGGTGGCCGGGCGCGGTGCTGGGCACGTTCTGGAACAGCAGGTGCTTGGGCACCGGCCTTGGTTCCGCGGTCGCCTCGTCGATCGCGCCCTGGGTGACCGCGTCGCCGCGGGTCGACACCATGACGAGGGCGACCCGGTCGCCCACCTCGGTCGCCAGCGGCGGCGCGCCGAAATGCCGGGTGAGGCAGGGTTCGGCGGCCGCCATGAGGAGCGGGGCGAAGAAGGAGACGTCCCAGCGCGGGACGTCCGGGAGCCGCGGATCGGCCTCGCCGGAAGGCGGCCAGTGCTCCTCCGCGAGGACCGTCAGGACGGCCTCGCCGTCGGAAGGGGTCGGGACCGCCTTCGCGCGGGTTCCGGCCGGGTGCGCTTGCGTTGTGGTGTTCATGGCGCCGCCAGGACGAGGGCGGTGCTGACACCGCCGAAACCGGTGTTGAGGCTGAGCATGTGGCCGGTCTCCGGGGCCTGCCCGGTGTCCAGCACGAGGTTGAGCGGGCAGTCCGCGTCCGGGCCGGCGAATCCGGCGTTGACCGGGAGCCGCCCGTTGCGGAACGAGAGCGCGCACACGGCCATCTCGACGAGCCCCGACCCTTCCAGGCAGTGGCCGTGCAGCGCCTTGGTGGAGCTGACCCGGACGTCGGCGGCTCCCCCGGGGTCTCCGGGCTGACCCGCCAGGCCGCGCAGGATCGCGGCGGCCTCCGCCGCGTCGAACGCCGGCGTGGCGGTGGCGTGCGCGTTGACGTATCCGACGCGGGGGCTTCCCGCGCGGGCCAGCGCCTTGGTGATCGCCTCGGCCGGGCCCCGTCCGTCGGCGCGCGGCCGGACCACGTGGTGCGCCTCGGACGTGTTGCCCCACCCCGTGACGCGCAGCCAGGCGCCGGGCAGGTCGGGCCGCGAGCCGTCGCGTTCCAGGACCGCCGCGGCCGCGCCGTCGCCCAGGATCGGACCGCTGCGGCCCGCGCTGAACGGCCTGCTGACGCCCTCGGCGGTGAGGATGCCCGCGCTGTCGAACGCCGCGAACATGCTCGGGTCGACGAAGCTGCCTCCGGCGACGACCACCCGGTCCTCGACGAGGTAGGTGATGAGTTCCGCGGCGTCGGCGAGCGCCGAGTTGGACGCGGCGCAGGCCGCGGTGTGGATCGCCGCGACCCCGCGCAGCCCGCACGCCTCGGCGAGGGCGGCGGCCTTGGCCGTGGTGTCGCGGCCCGCGTGGACGGCGAGGACCAGCGGGGTCGTCGCGCGCTGCTCGGGCGTAAGGCCGGCCTGCGTACAAGCCTCCTCGACAAGGCCGCGCAGCGCCTCGAAAAGGTCGGGATCGCCGGGCAGCACCGCGGCGTGGTGCGCGCGGTGGTGCCTCGTCTCGAACCTGGTGACGGGCGAGACCGCCGGGGTGCCCGAAGAGATCCCGTCCCAGAGGGCGGTGAGCCCGGGGCCGTAGGCGGTGAGCGTGGAAAGGCCGGTGACGTGCGCCATCACGCCACCCCCGTCGCCGCGCGGGCCGCCACCGCGTCTCGGGACGCGGGCCGGAACGTGACGGGCAGTTCGGCCAGCCCGGACGTGACGTGGAAACGGGTGAAGGGCCCGGTGCACCCGGGCCGCCAAGGCAGCTCGTCCAGGGAACGGGCCGGGGCGAGGTCGGACAGGCCGCGCAGGACCGCCATCAGTACGGTCCGGCAGAGGTGCTCGCCCAGAGAGGGCGATAGGCAGTGGTGCGGACCGTGCGCGAAGGCCAGGTCGTTGCCTACCTCCCGAGACAGATCGAGCCGGTTCGGCTGGTCGAACCGGCTCGGGTCGCGGTTGGCCAGGCCCAGATGGACCACGACCGCGTCCCCGGGTTCCAGATAGGCCCCGTGGAACGCGAGCGGCCTGGTGACCAGGCGCGGCATCGGCGCGGCGACCGGTGTGGTGTACCTGAGCAACTCTTCCATCCCCCGCTCGACCGCGTCCGGATCTTCGGCGAGGCCCGGCCGGGACCACAGGCTGTACAGCGCGGTGGTGAGGAAGTCCGTGACGGGCTCGGTGACGGCCAGGAGCGTCGCGAAGACCGTCGAGGTGAGCTCCTGGTCGTCCATCCCGGTCTCGGCGGCGAGGGCGAGCATGGCGCTCACCCCGTCGGGGCCCGGGTCGCGGCGGCACGCGGCGAGGAGGTCGTACAGGAGCGTCACCATCTCCTCGCGTTCGGCGCCGTAGCGCACCCGCTCGGGCGAACCCTCGGGTTCGAACAGCGGGGCCGGCGCCCAGCGGGGCAGCGCGCGGATCCGGCGGATGATCTCGGCCGGATAGCCGAACATCTCGGCGGCGATGTCGAGCACGAACGGGTGGCAGAAGTCGGCGACGAGGTCGGCCTCCCCCCGGTCGGCGATCGCGGCGAGCCGCTCGGCCGCGACCGAGGCCGCGTCGTGCGCGGCGCGCGCGATCCGCTCGGAGGTGATGGCCGCGGCCCCGAGGGCGCGCAGCCTCCGGTGCGCCTCGCCGTCGGTGTTGAACATGCTGCGCACGATGCTGTCGGTGACGGGCGGCTCGGAGAACCAGAGGTACTCCTTCCACCTGTCGCCGCCCGGCTCGCTGAACGACCGCGCGAACGTCGGCTCGCCGAGCGCCTTGCGCGCGGCGTCGAACCCCGAGACCGTCCAGACGAAGGTGCCGTCGGGCAGCGGCGCCCGCCAGACCGGAGGCTCGTCCCGGGTGTCGATGCGCTCGCCCTCCGGGCTGTGCCGCACGCGCGCGTCCATCAGCGCCGCGGTGCCCGGTCCGGCTTCCACCATGCCCACCCCTCCCACCAGCAATTACACCAAGTAACTATGATGTTGCCATCCGTAGCAATTACCGGGATGCGCCAATCCAAACGCGCACTTGTGAGACTTACCGACGGGAGCGGACATGCGCGACCACCTGCTCGACCCGCACTTCGGCACGCCCGCCGACCGGGACGAACCCGACACCGTCACGGGTGTCGCGTCCTGGATCCGGCGCCGCGCGGAGCGCTCCGGGAACCGCCCGGCGATCGTCCACAAGCCCGTGGCACAGGGCTTCGCGACGGACGGCCGCGGTGGCGCGCCGTCGGTGACGCTCACCTACGCGGCGTTGCACGAGCGCGCGACGCGGCTCGCGCATCTACTGCGGGCCGACGGAGTCGGAACGGGCGACCGGGTGGCTTACCTCGGTCTGAATCGTCCCGGTTTTCTGGAAGGGCTCGTCGCCGTCGGGATGCTCGGCGGGGTCTTCGTTCCGCTCAACTCACTGCTGTCTGCGCCCGAGATCGACCATCAGCTCGCGGACTGCGGCGCGCGCGTTCTGCTGTGCGACGCCCTGATATCTGCGCCTGCTTTGAATAGTTCTGTCCGTATTTATCCGGTGGGTGGCACGGAGTACGAGGCAGCCCTTTCCGCGGTGTCCCCGTCCGACCTCGCCGAGCCGGTGCGGGCCGCCGACCCGTGCCTCATCCTCTACACGTCGGGCACGACGGGACGCCCCAAGGGCGCCGTCCTCACTCACGGCAACGTCCTGTGGAACTGCCTCAACGTGCTGGTCGACCTCGATCTGACCGGCGCCGAGGTCGCCCTGGTGACGGCCCCGCTCTTCCACGCCGCGGCGCTGAACATGCTGGCCCTCCCCGTCCTGCTGAAGGGCGGGACCTGCCTGCTCGCGGAGTCCTTCGACGCCTCCCGCACCCTCGACCTCATCGCCCGCCACCGCGTCACCTCGATGTTCGCCGTGCCCACGATGCTGGCGCGGATGGCCGCCGTCCCCAGTTTCGGGAGTGCGGACCTGACGAGCCTGCGCACCCTCCTGTGCGGCGGCGCCCCCGTCCCTCCCGACCTCAAGGCCCTGTACGAGGCCCGCGGCGTGGCCGTCCGGGAGGGCTACGGCCTGACGGAGGCGTCCCCTGGCGTCCTGGTGGACTCGGGCACGGGCCTGGTCCCCCACTTCTTCACCGACGTCCGCCTGTCCCCCTTGCCGGGCTCCCCCGACGGCGCCGGCGAGCTCCTGGCCGCCGGCCCGAACGTCATGGCGGGCTACTGGGGCCGCCCCGAGGAGACCGCCGCGGCCCTCTCCGACGGCGGCCTCCGCACCGGCGACATAGCCCGCCGCTCCCCCGACGGCGCCTTCCAGATCGTGGACCGCCTCAAGGAGGTCATCATCTCCGGCGGCGAGAACATCTACCCCGCCGAGGTCGAACGCGTCATCTCCGGCATCCCCGGCGTCGCCGAATGCGCCGTCATCGGCGTCCCCCACCCTGACTGGGGCGAGGTGGGCCACGCCCTCCTCGTCCCCGCCCGCGACACCGCGCTCGACACCGCCACCGTCCTGGCCTCGCTGCGCGGCGTCCTCGCCACCTACAAGATCCCCCGCACCGCCACCGTGGTCCCGTCCCTCCCCCGCACCCGAACCGGCAAGCTCCACCGCACCGAGATCCGCGCCCTCTACACCCCGGCGCAGACCTAGGCCCGCGCGTCCTCCCGGACCCGCCCGCGACGGGCGGGTCCGGGGGCGGCAGGCGATGACGCGGCCGCTCCAGGCGGACTCGCCGGGAGCCGGTCGGGCTGCGCGCCCGGCCGGGACGCGGGCCGCGCCCAGGGCCGGGTCAGGGGGTCGCCGACTCCGGGGAGACGCGGGGCTTGGCCGCGGTGAACTGGCGGACCTGGGGGACCGTGGTCACCATGTGGGCGACCACCTTGTCCGTCAGGGGGAGGTGGCGGTGGGGGATGTCGGCGGGGAAGCGGACGAAGTCGCCCGCGGCGAGGTCGACCGGGTCGGAGAGGGGGCCGGTGCGGAGGCGGCCGGTGATGACGTAGAGGTGGTGGAGGGTGCCGGTGGCCTGGGCGTCGGCGACGGGCAGGTCGGTGGAAGAGCGGTCCAGCCGGAGGATCATGGTGCGGACATAGCCGGAGCCGTAGACCTCGCCAAGGAGGCGTTCGGACAGGCCGTCCTCCTCGGTCCAGGCGCCTTCGGCCTGGCGCTGGACGAAGACGGGGGTGCCCCATTCGGTGAGGAGGCGGCGGGGGGAGACGTCCAGGGCGAGGCCGAGCTGGACGAGGGTGTCGACCGTGGGGTTGCCCACACCCTGCTCGATCTTGGAGAGGGTCTGCTTGGACAGGCCGGAGCGGCGGGCGACCTCGCCGAGCGAGAGGCCCTGTTCCTGGCGATAGCGCCGTACGTTGCGCGCGACGAGTTGATTGGTGTCCGACACCGCGAATCCTCCGATACTTCCCCAGCCGTCCCAGTATCCCCGGCTCAGGTGGGAACGCGGTCCAGGTCCAGGTCGACGGCGGTGACCCACTCGGGCTCGCGGACGAGCAGTTCGACCGGGCCGGAGGCGAGATCGACCTCCGCCGCCGGCCGGAAACCGGCGCGGCGGGCGGTCGCGGCCCCGGCGGGCTCGGCGGCGGCGAAGACGACGCGGCGGCAGCGCGGGTCGGCAGCCCACAGCGCCTCGACGACCGCGTCGAGCACCGCGGCACCGGCCTCGGTGCCGCCCGTGGCGAGGGTCACGGCGATCTCGACGTCGTGGGCGCCGACCGGGTAGGCGACGCCGAGGCGGCCTGCGGCGCAGCGCTCGACGCGGACCCCGGCCCGGACGCCGTCCGGGCGGCGCAGCAGGAGCGTCCCCCGGGAACGGCCCCAGGCACCGGGCTCGGCCGCCCAGGGCGCCCGCGGGGTGAGGGCGGGAAGCGACGGGACGGTCATGTCAGTCCTCCTTGCCGGCGAGCTGGCGGATCTCGAGTTTGTCCAGTTTGCCGGACGCGTTGCGCGGCACCGAGGAGACGATCTTCAACTCCTTGGGCAGCTTGTACCGAGCCAGGCGGCCGTCGGCGTGGTCCCGCACGGCCTCATAGGTGAGCGACGCGCCGGGCTCGAGGGTCACGACGGCGACGACCTTCTCGCCCCACTTCTCGTCGGGGGTCCCCACGACGGCCACGTCGACCACGCCGGGAATGTCGGACAGCACCCGTTCGACCTCGGCCGGGTAGACGTTCTCCCCGCCAGTGATGATCAGGTCCTTGAGCCGGTCGACGATGTAGAGGAAGCCGTCGGCGTCGAAGTGGCCGACGTCGCCGGAGTGGAACCAGCCCTCGGCGTCGAAGGCCGCCCGGGTCGCCTCCTCGTTCCGCCAGTAGCCGGGCGTGACGTTCGGGCCGCGCACGACGACCTCGCCCGCGACGCCCGCGGGCACCGGGCGGCCGGTGGCGGAGTCCACGACACGGACCTCGGTGTGCGGCATCGGCAGCCCGGCGGAACCCAGCTTGGCCCGGGTCAGCTCGGCGGGCAGATGCGTGGCGAACGGGGACGTCTCGGTCAGGCCCCACGCCTGCTGGAGCAGCACCCCGTGCCGGGCGTAGCCCTCGATGAGCGACGGCGGCACGGGCGCCCCGGCGACGATCACGGACCGCAGCGCGGACAGATCGGCCGAGGCGAGCCCGGGAACCCGGCTCAGCGTCGCGAGCATCGCCGGAACCAGGAACGTGGTGTTCACCCCGTACCGGACGAAATCATCGAGGGTGCCCTCCGCGTCGAACGAGCGGCGCAGGACGACGGTCCCGCCGCGCACGAGGGCCCGCAGGACGAAGCTGTTGAGCGCCCCGATGTGGAAGAGCGGCGCGGCGGCGTGGGTGACGTCCCCGACCCGCGCGTCCACGACCGTCTCGACGTTGACCTGGTTCCACCACAGGTTCCCGTGGGTGAGCAGGACTCCCTTGGGCAGCCCGGTCGTGCCCGAGGTGAACATGAGGATCGCCGGGTCGTCGAACCCGCGCCGGACGGCCGACGGGAGCGGCGCCGCCTGGGCGAGCACCGCACTCCAAGGCGCCCAGTCGCCCGGCGCGCCGACGACGGGGTCTGCGGCGTCGTCGTCCACGAGCAGCAGCAGCCGGACCGGGCTCCCCGCGCGGGCGGTGTCCGCGACGTCCCGCAGCCCCTCCTCGCACACCAGCGCGACGGCCTCGCTGCGCGCCAGGACGTACCGGGACTCGAGCCCGGTGAGCCGAAAGTTCATCGGCACGAAGATCGCGCCGATCCTGGCCGCGGCGAGCAGCACGACGAGGAAGGACGAGCTGTTCAACCCCAGGTAGGCCACCCGGTCGCCTTCGCCCACGCCGTCGGCGGCGAGGACGGAGGCGAGCCGCGCCGCGCGGTCCTCCAGCGCGGCATAGGTGAGGTCGCCGCCTTCGTACCGGAGCGCGAGGTGGTCCGGGCGCACGAGGGCGTTCCGGCGCACGGCGGCTGCCGGATTGATGTCGGCGATCGGGTCGCTCATCGTCTTTCCTGGTTCGTCAGAGGTGGTCGCCGCCGGCGGGGCTGCCGAAGCCGCGCACGCCGATGCCGCCGTCCACGGAGATCGCCTGGCCGGTGATCGGGCCGCTCTGCTCGCGCGAGGCCAGCAGCACGTACGAGCCGGTGAAGTCGCGCGGGTCGGTGCTGGAGTCGTGCAGCGGGATGACCGGCGGCGGCGCGTCGGGCCGCTTCTTGGCGAAGGACGCGCCGATCGAGCGCTCGCCCATGTCGAGCGAGGCCGGGCCGCGCAGGTCGGTGTTCATGCCGCCGCAGGCGACGCCGTTGACGCGGACCTTGGGCGCCAGCTCGTAGGCGAGCTCCCGCATGAGGCCCAGGGCGGCGTGCTTGGAGGCGGTGTAGACGGGTCCGCCGCCGTTCACGTGGAAGGAGGCGTTCGACAGCGTCATGATGATGCTGCCGCGCGTCTTCACCAGCTCTCGCCAGGCCGCCTCGGCCGCGAGCAGGTAGCCCTTGACGTTCACCGAGAACAGCTCGTCGAAGGTGGCCTCCAGGGCCGCCGCGTCGAGGCGGGTGAGCTGCCGCTGGAAGTCCCAGATCCCGGCGTTGGCGACGAGGGTGTCGAGCCTCCCGAACCGCGTGACCGTCGCGGCGACGGCCCGGTGCAGGTCCGCCGAGCTGCGCACGTCGCCCTCGACCGTCAGCACCCGCGACGGGTCAGGGGACCCGGCGGCGGCCTCGGCGAGCTGCGCCGCGTCGTTGCCGAAGATCGCCACGGACGCGCCCTCGGTGACGAACCGGTCGGCCACCGCCCGGCCGATGCCCGAGCCTCCCCCGGTGATCAGGACCGAGTACCCCGGGAGCCAGCTCATGACAGGTCCCCGAGGAAGTCCGCGACGTGCCGCTCGAACTCGCGGGCGCGCTCCAGCTGGACCCAGTGCCCGCAATCGCCGAAGACGTGCAGCTGCACGTTCCGGATGTACTTGAGCATGATCTGCGCGCCCTCGAGGGTGATCGTGCGGTCGTCGCGGCCCCACAGCAGCAGCGTCGGCGCCTTGATCTCGGGCAGGTCGCGCCACAGCGGGTCCATGCCGTGCCGCTGGGCGAACGCGGCGTTGTAGCGGTGGTAGAACGCGATGTGGCTCTCGTCGAGGGACGCCTCGTAGCGCGCCTTCACGACGTCCGCGCCGAACTGCCTGTGGTCGAAGACCATGGTCCGGATGAAGGAGGCCATCTTCTTCTCCGACGGCCCGGTCCCGTTGAAGTAACGGAACATCTCCTTCTGGCCCTCGGTCGGGGTCGGGCCGAACGGGAGCCAGCCGCCGCCGGGCGCCATCAGCACGAGCCCGGTCACCCGCTCGGGCCTGGCCTGCGCCATCGCGATCGCGGCGGCGCCGCCGAGGCTGTTGCCGAGCAGGTGGAACGTCTCGATGCCGAGCGCGTCGAGCGCCTGGTAGAGCGCGTCGACGGTGATCTCGGTGATGGAGCGGGCGTCCAGGTCGGCCTCGGTGGGCCGGTAGCTCCCGCCGAAGCCGGGCTGGTCGGGCAGCACCACGCGGAACCGCGCGGCGAGCGCCGGAAGGTTCTGGTGGTAGTTGCTCACGCCGGACGCGCCGGGCCCGCCGCCGTGCAGCATGACCAGCACGGGCCCGGAGCCGACCTCGGCCACGTTGATGTCGCCCAGCGACGTCCGCACCACGCGCTGAGTGATCGGAAGTTCGTTCTCGATGACGCTCACGTGCTCAACCTCGAAATCAAAGTCAGAGAAATCAGAAAATTTCCGCTACAAGTCCCACGGCGCACCGAGGACGCGGTCAGAAGAACGTCGAGATGTTCTTCGCCAGGAGCACGTTCTGGTCCAGCAGGATCGTCCGCCGTGCCACGAGCAGCCCCCCGTCCTCGCCGCGCCGCAGCACGTCCGTCCGGCTCCCCGCGAACACGTTCTCCTCGCGCTCCAGCCGGTTCCGGTAGACCAGGAACGCCGACCGGACCAGCAGGTCCGCCGGGGTGAACCCCTCGTGCTCGCCCGGGTCGACCCGCTCGGCCATCACGTTGGTGACCAGGTGCCGGGTCCGCGAAGGCGGGTCCTCCGACCAGGCCATCCCGGAGTCGAAGCGCCTGATCCGCCAGGCCAGCGACTCCTTCGTCTCGTCGTAGAACGCCGCCTCGCCGCGCGCGGCGACCGCCAGCGACTGCTGCCGGCGCAGCCGGTTGGTGCGGGTCGGCATCCAGTAGTCGAGGTCCTCGGCGAGCAGGTCGAGCCAGTCGGCGTAGCGGCCCTCGTCCAGCAGGAACGCCTCGCGGTAGTAGAACTGCTCGACCTCGAAGTGGGTGTCGCGGTCGGCCGGACGCCCGGCCTCGCCGACGGCGTGCTCGGTGGTGATGCTCACGGTTGTCCCTTCTCCAGGGCGGCGGAGGTGCGCCGCGGATGCTCAGCGGCGCAGCAGCCTGCGCAGGTCGGTGGCCAGGTCGGCGAGCGCGGCGGCGTCGACCTCGGTGCCCCGGTCGATCATCCGGCGGGCCGCCCGGACCGCGCCCGAGTCGTCCACGGCGACCGCGGCGACGACCCTGCCGTCGCGCAGTCCGAAGACCGCGAACGCCGCACCGGGCGCGCCGCGCACGACCGTGGTGTCGGCGGCGGCCATCGACCCGACGGCCTCGACGTGCACGCCGTGCCGGTCGCTCCACCACCAGGACGCGCCTTCGGCGGGAAGCGGCTTGCCGAGGATGGTCGCGGCGGCGCGCCTGCCGTCGTCCTGGGCGGCCTCCCAGTGCCCGGCGCACGGGCGCAGGTCGCCGTCGATCCGGCGGCGGGCGGAGTCGCCGACCGCGAGGATCGCCGGGTTCGAGGTGGTCTGTCCAGCGTCGACGATGACGCCGCCGTCGACTTCGAGCCCGGCGGCCTCGGCGAGGCCGGTGCGCGGGGCGAGCCCCACGCCGACCACGACCGCGTCGAACTCGCGCAGCTCCTGTCCTTCGCCGGCGCCCTCGAACTTCGCCCGGACGCCGTCCGGGCCGTCCTCGAAGGCGAGGACCCGCGCGGCCAGGCAGTCGATGCCGCGCGCGGGGTGCATCGCGTGCAGCCACTCGGCCATCTCCGGGCCGACCGAGGCGGCCAACGGGGTGCCCGGCTCGGCCAGCACGACCTCGCAGCCGAGCGCGAGCGCGCTCGCCGCGGTCTCCGCGCCGATCAGGCCGCCGCCGACCACGAGGATCCGCGCGCCGGGCACGAGCGCGGCCTTGAGCCGTTCGGCGTCCTCGACGTCGCGCAGCACATGGACGCGCGGGCCGTCCGCGCCCGGGATCGGCGGCAGCGCGGCGCGTCCGCCGGTGGCGAGCACGATCCGGTCGGCGGGCAGCACGGTGCCGTCGGACAGCACCACGGAGTCCGCGTCGACCGAGGTGACCGTCGAGCGGTTGAGCAGCCTGACGTCCTGCTCGGCGTACCACTCCGCGGGCTGGAGGGCGAGCTGCGCGAGGTCCTTGGCCCCCGAAAGGAAGTCCTTGGACAGCGGAGGCCGGTCGTAGGGGAACGCGCCGGCGTCCACGAGGTAGAGCTCGCCGACGTAGCCGCCGGACCGCAGCGCGGCGGCGGTGCTGACCCCGGCCAGCCCCCCGCCGACGATCACCACGCTTGCGATGTCGGACATGTCAGGGCGCCTCTCCCGGAAAGAGGTAGACCTCGCCGTCGCGGACCTCGACCCGGTGCGGCTTCTGATCCTCGGTCGCGGGCAGTCCCTGGACCTTGCCGTCGGACAGGCAGAACCTGCTGGTGTGCAGCGGGCACTCGACGCAGCCGTCCTCGACCCAGCCCTCCGAGAGGGACGCGTCGCCGTGCAGGCAGGTGTCGTCCAGCGCCCAGATGGAGCCGTCGGTGTCGTGCAGGAGCGCGATGTCGTCCGCCGTGCCCGTCACGCTCTTGTCGATCTTGAGGCCCTCGCCCTCGGGGATGTCCTCGACGGCGGCGACCCTGATGCCGGTGCTCATGCCCGGTCCTCCTCATGCCAAGCGCGGGTGTTCATGAGCTCGCGCCAGCGGGCGTAGAACGACCGTCCCGCCGCGTCGCTGTACAGCTCGCTGGTCCTGCCGGGGTGGCGCCCGTCCTCGCGTTCGCCGCCCATGCCCATCTGGTAGTTCAGAGCGACCGAGTTGGTGATGAACCCGCCCGCGATCGCCTGGACCTCGCTCCAGTTCTCGCCGTCGTCCTGCTCGAAGACGCCGCTGGGCCCGAAGGTGCGCAGGTTGTACAGGCGCTGCGCCTCGCGGACCTCCTCCGGCATCGACTTGTCGACGATCGTCCACGCCCACACCTCCATGCGGTCCGGGCCCTTGGGGTGCCAGATCCGGATGGAGCCGTTGACGGGCAGGTAGGAGAAGTTCGGGAAGACCGTCGCGTGGCCGTTGGTCAGCGGGCCCTCCACCCGGGCCTCGCCCAGGCGCTCGCGCAGCGCGTCGTAGTCGAACCAGTCGTGCACGGTCTTGGCGTCGAACCGGTTCCTCGGGTGGACCGGGAAGCCCGCGCCGTGCCCGTTCGGGTCGACGTACTGGCGGCCCGAGCGGTGCACGATCTCCTGCTTCGGCTTCTTGCCGGCCGGGGCCAGCACCTGGAGCGCCGAGGCGTGGCTCATGTTCACGTGGTACCAGTCGGTCGCGAACTGCTCGGCCGCGAGCTTCCAGTTGCCTTCCAGCACCCACTTGTGGACGCCGCCGACGACGACCGTGCCCTGCTCGTCATGGTCGAGCATCGCGTCCATGTACCAGGCCATGTCGCCCAGGGACTCGCGCAGCGAGACCGGCGACGGGTTCCAGGTGCCGAAGATCAACCCGTGGTAGGACTCCACGTGCGGCACCTCGACCAGGCCCCACTGGGAGGTCTCGAAGCTCTCGGGATAGCCCTCCTTGTTCGGCACGCTCACCAGGTCGCCCTCCAGGTCGAACGACCAACCGTGGTAGGTGCAGGTGAAGTTCCGCGTGGTCCCGAAGTCCGCCCGGCAGACCCGCGCGCCGCGGTGGCGGCACGAGTTCAGGTAGGCGCGGATCTTGCGGCCCTTGTCCATCGTCACGATCACCGGGTCCTCGCCCATCCAGGTGGTGAAGAAGTCACCCGGACGGTGGAACTGGTCGGTGTGCGCGAGGAAGAGCCAGCTCGGCGCGAAGATCCGCCGCATCTCCTGGCGGTAGATCTGCTCGTCGGTGAAGATCGCACGGTCCAGGAGGCCGCCCTCGGCGTCGACCAGCCCGCTGACGTCCACGGACCTCGACAGCTCCGCGGGGCGCCGCAGGGCGCCGCGCGGCGTCGCCGTGGGGGCGGATTCGGAAGAGGAGCTCATGCCACCATGGAACCCGGCGCCCCGCGCGCGTCGGAACCGCGCGTGCCGCTGTACGGCACACGGACTGTAGAGGGGACCGTCACGCGCGGCAGGCTCGGACCATGCTCGCTGCTACCGCCGTCTCCCAGAGCGCCTCGGACCCGCTGTCGGGTCTTGAGCTGCGCGACGTCCCGGTGCCCGCCCCCGCGCCCGGCTGGTCGCTGGTCAAGGTCATGGCCTCGTCCCTGAACATGCACGATGTGTGGACCCTGCGGGGGGTCGGGCATCCGGCCGACCGGATCCCGATGATCCTCGGCTGCGACGCCGCCGGATACGACGAGCACGGCAACGAGGTGATCGTCCATCCGGTCCTCGGTGATCCGGAGGCGGGTGGCGGGGACGTCACCCTTGATCCGAACCGGGCGCTCCTGTCGGAGCGGCACGCCGGGGCCTTCGCGGAGTACCTGACGGTTCCCACCGGGAATCTGGTGCCCAAGCCGTCGTGGCTGTCGTTCGACGAGGCGGCGTGCCTGCCCGTCGCGTGGGGGACCGCCTACCGGATGCTGTTCACCCGGGCGCGGATCACCGCCGGGGACCGGGTCCTGGTGCAGGGCGCGGGCGGCGGGGTCGCCTCGGCCGCGATCAAGCTCGCCGCCGCCGCGGGCGCCGTCGTGTACGCGACGAGCCGGAGCGAGGCCAAGCGCGCCGAGTCCCTGACGTGGGGGGCGCGCGCCGCCGTCCCGAGCGGGGATCGGCTTCCGGAGAAGGTCGACGTGGTGATCGAGACCGTCGGCGAGGCCACCTGGGCGCACTCGCTCAAGTGCCTGAAGCCCGGCGGCACCGTCGTGATCGCGGGGGCCACCAGCGGCGCGAACCCGCCCGCCGACCTCAACCGGGTCTTCTACCAGCAGCAGAGCGTGCTCGGCTCGACCGGCTGCACCCGCGCCGAACTCGTCGCGCTGCTCCGGATGATGGAGGCCACCGGCGTCCGCCCCGTGGTGGACCGGACCCTCCCGCTGGCCGAGATCCACCAGGGCCTCCGGCTCATGATCGACGGCGCGCTCACCGGCAAGCTCGTGATCCACCCCAACGCCTAGAGGAGACCGCAGATGAAGGCCGCCGCCGTAGGGCTGTCCCATTCGCCGCTGATCGGGAAGAACGACCCGGCGCCCGAGGTGCTGGCCCGGGTGGACGCCGCGGTCGCGCACGCGCGGGCGTTCATCGCCGCGTTCGACCCGGAACTCGTCGTGCTGTTCGCGCCGGACCACTACAACGGCTTCTTCTACAAGGAGATGCCGCCCTTCTGCCTCGCCACCGAGGCGCACGCCGTCGGGGACTTCGGGTCGTCGGCGGGGCCGCTGTCCGTGGACGGGGCCGCCGCGAACGCGATCGCCCAAGGCGTCCTGGACCGGGGCGTCGACCTGACGGTCTCGGCCCGGATGACCGTGGACCACGGGTTCGCGCAGCCGCTCGAGGTGCTGTTCGACGGGATCGACCGGGTCCCGGTGATCCCCGTGTTCGTCAACGGGGTCGCGACGCCGCTCGGGCCCGTCAGCCGGATCCGGGCCATGGGCGACGCCCTCGGCCGGGCCGCCGCCGACCTCGACCGGCGCGTCCTGTTCCTCGGGTCCGGCGGGCTCTCCCACGACCCGCCCGTGCCGGTGCTGGACGGGGCTCCCCCGCGCGTCGCGGACGCCCTCATCGAGGGGCGCCCGCCGACGCCCGAGCAGCGGGCGCGCGGCGAGGAGCGGGTCGTCCAGGCGGGCCGCGACTACGCCGCCGGATCCTCCAGGATGATCCCGATCAACCCGGAATGGGACAACCGGCTCCTCGACCACCTCGAGAAGAACGAACTCCCGGCCTTCGACTCCTGGACCGTCCAGTGGATGGGCGAACAGGGCGGCGGCTCCTCCCACGAGGTCCGCACCTGGATCGCCGCCCACGCCGCCCTGGCCGCCTCCGGCCCCTACGAGATGACCTCCCGCTTCTACGAGGCCGTCCCCGAGTGGATCGCGGGCTTCGGCGTCACCACCTCGCGCACCCTCTGACTCTCCTCCCTGAAAGGCCCGGTCTCCGCCCCTTCCTCGGCGGAACCGGGCCTTTCCCCGTCCCGGCGCGGTGCCGCGGAGGCCGTCGGGGACAGGGAAGGGCACGGGTTCCGACAGGTAACTCAGGCGTCCGGGGGACGCGCGAACGCGCGGGATCCGGGAAGCATGGACGCGACGCCGAGTTTTCGCGGCGCATCCGCGCGGCCCGGATCCCGGTTCTGCGCGCGGAGGACCGAGGGGGAGGTTCCATGAGGCATCGTGCGGCAGGTGCGGCGGCGTCCGACGACCGGCGGGGCTAGGCGGACGGGCGCGGGCCGCCATGCAGGCGGGACTGCACCTCGCGGCGGCACTGGCCGGGTGCGTCCTCGCGCTCGTGCCCGCGCTGTCGGCGCCGTCCGGCCTGCGCTGGCCGCACCTCGCGATGGCGCTCGGCATGGCGGCCGGGCATTTCGGCGGCGCGCCCGGCCTCGCCGTCGCGGTCATCGGACTGCTCGCCGCGGGCTGGTGCAGCGGCTCGCCCGCCCAGCGCGCTAAGAACGGCCACCATGTCGCCGACTTCGCTCTCATGGCCGTCCTACTCACCCTGGGTGCGGTGGGCCCCTCCGGCCCGCCCGCCGCGCACGCGCACGGCGGCGGACTGCTCGCACCCGTCGCCCTCGCCGTCGCCGTCGGCTGGACGGCCTCACGCGCCGCACGCGCCCTCCGCCGCCGCCACACCGCCTGCCTGTGCGCGACGGGCATGGCCGGGTGCATGGCCGTCATGGCCGGCCTCGCCCTGTGACGGTCCGCGCCGCCGCGCGCCTCGCCGCCTAGGGCCCGACGAGACCGGCCAGGCCGGCGAGGACCGCGTCGATCGAGGGCCGGCCCGCCGGGTCCTTGGCCATCGCGGCACCCACGAGCCGCCGGAACGCGGGGGGCAGCACGGTCAGATCCGGCGCGGCACGCCAGATCGCGTCGGACTTCGCCACCGGGTCGCCCGCCGCCGGGTACGGATGCGCCCCTCCGTCCGCCGCGAACGCCACGAGATAGCCCCAGGCGTAGACGTCGGCCTCCGGCGAGGGCGACCCGATCCCGTAGAGGCTCTCCGGCGGCCCGCTCAGCATCTTGTCCATCCCGCCCAGCGGATCGACCTGGTCCTGCTCGGGCGGGTCGGGAAGGCCGACCCCGCACAGCACGGTGCCCGCCCCGGTGAGGACGACGTCGTTCGGCTTGAGGCGGCCGTAGACGAGTCCGTGCCCGTGCAGCCCGTTCAGCGCGACCGCGACGCCCACCGCCGGCCGGTGCAGGTCACCGCCGCGCGGCCTCCACCTGCGCCGCGCACCCCGCGTATCCCGCGCCCCGCAGCACCGTCAGCGACACGGCCGACCCGTCGGGCGCGACCGCGCGGTACACCGTGTTCGCGCCACCCGGCCCGGCGCCGACCGCGATGACCCCCTCCACAACGCAGCCCCCGAGCTCCACCGGATCGCCCGGCGCGAGCCTGAACCCGGCCCCCTCCGCTCCCGCCACCGCGACCATCCGTCCCCCCAGCCGTCTGCCCTGCCCCCAAGGGTGAGACGGGACCGGTCCGACCGGCGGTTCTCGCCCGCCACGTCCTACTCCGGCCACCCGGGACCGATTCCCGGGTGGCCCGGCCACCGCGTCACAGCTTCTTCTTGAGCAGCCTGATCAGGGCGGACTCCTTGGTGAGGATCTCTACATGGTCCTTGCCGGCCTGCTTGGTGAAATCGGGGTGCATTTCCGGTGTCTCCACTCTTCCATCCGGTTTCCAACACCTCGAATCTCGCCCTAAGCCCCCACCCCCCACATCGGACGATTGCCCTATCTCCCCACCCCCATCCCGCCCTAAGCCACCCCGCGACCCCCCTAAGCCCCTAAGCCGCCGGCCTGACACCCGACGCCCCCACCCGACGCCGAGCCCCGACCGGCCGCCCGCGGGCGCTTCCGACGTGGGCGGGACAACGGAAGGATGAGCAGGTGACGCACTCAGCGGGTCCCGTCGGGGAGGTGCCGCGGGCGCTTCAGGAGAGGGCGGCGCGGGGGTCGCCCGCGGCGTCGATCGAGGTGCGCGACCGGTGGTGCCTGCGGCCGGACCTGCCGGGCCGGAGGCCGCGCGAATCCTGAATCGCGGACCCCGGGTCAAGCCCGAGGCCGGGCCCGACTCCCGGGCAGAAGATCTCGCAGACCAGAGGTGCACGACGCCGACGTCACGCCCGGATTCCAGCCCCCGGAGGAGGGGCCCGAGCTTGGGACGGGAGAACTCGGGACGAACGACACGGGAGCTTGCGGAGGCGGGTGCCGGAGCCGGGTGCCGGAGCCGGGTGCCGGAGCCGGGTGCCGGAGCCGGGTGCCGGAGCCGGGTGCCGGAGCCGGGTGCCGGAGCCGGGTGCCGGAGCCGGGTGCCGGGGTGTGGGGGTCAGGGGGCGGGGGTGGGGAGGCCCAGGCGGCGGGCGGTGGCGGCGGCTTCGGTGCGGGAGGAGGCGCCCAGTTTGGCGAGGATGTTGCTCACGTGGACGCTGGCGGTCTTGGCGGAGATGAAGAGGTGTTCGGCGATCTCCTTGTTGGAGCGGCCTTCGGTGAGGTGGTGGAGGACTTCCAGTTCGCGGGCGGTGAGGCCGTGGGCGGGGTGGGGGGAACCGCTCAGGCGGCGGGCGAGGTCGCGGGCGCGGGTGTGCAGGGGGGTTGCGCCTAGGGTGCGGGCCAGGTCGGCGGCGCGGGCCGCGTGGGCGCGGGCGGTGGCGCGGTCGCCGTGGGCGGCGGCCTCCTCCGCGGCGGACACCAGGGCGCGGGCGAGCGCCAGCGGCTGGCCGATGGCCTCCCAGGCGTCGAGGACGGGCCGCCAGTCGGGGCGTTCGCCGGTCAGTCGGGCGGCCTCGGCATGGAAAGTGGCCTGCTGCGCCGCCTGGAGGGGGCCGTAGACGGCGGTCCTGGCGGCCCGCTCAAGGTAGGGCGCCAACTGTTCGGGGGTGGCGGCGGCGCGGGCCGCGGTGATCAGCGCGGGCCAGGCGTAGCGGGCGTCGTCGGGACGGCCCGTCCAGGGCAGCAGCACGGCCAGGTTCTCGAGGGCTCCCAGGTTGTCGCCGCGGGAGACCGCGAGCTCGGCCTCGACGCGCAGCAGCGGCACCCAGTCCTGGAGCCGCCGGTCGATCTCCCACGCGCGGGTCTCCCGGCACTTCTCGGCCAGCACGGCGGCCTCCTGCTCCCGGCCGCGGTTGAACGCGATCTCGGCGTCCAGCTCCAGCAGGCACGCCTGGTGGGAGAGCGGCGGGTCCACCGCGAGGCCCTGCTCGACGGCGGCGCGCGCCTCGTCCCAGCGGCCGAGCGAGAACAGCGACTCGGCGCGGTTGATGGCCAGGAACGACCCCTGGGTGCGGAACAGCCCCCACTCCCGCGCCCGATCCATCCCCTCCCCGGCCACCTCGGCCGCTTCGGCGTGCCTTCCCGCGCCTTCGAGGAAGTGCGACCGGTTGACGGCCGAGCGCAGGACGAGCTGGGCGAAGCCGTGCTCACGGGCGATCCGCTCGGCGTTCTCCAGCGAGGCGGAGTCCTCCGGGCCGTAGGCGACCCCGCTGTCCAGGCAGGCCAGCGTCAGCAGCGCGCTCGCCTCGGAGAAGGGATCGCCGACCCGGCGGGCGATCTCCAGGGCGTGCCGGGCGGCCTCCGCGGCCTCTTCGCTCGCCCAGCCCATGAAGATGTACTGGGCGAATCCGGCGAGGATCCGGGCGGTGGCCGTGCTCGGCTCCAGCCGGTCGACCATGCGGACCGCCTCGCGCATGTCGTCGAGCCAGCCGTCACGGCCGGCGCGGTGCTTGAGCCTGCCGCGCCGCTCCAGCAGGGCCGCGCAGCGCAGCGGGTCGTCCTCGGCGATGGTGCGGAGCACCGCGGTGGCGTGCTTGATGCCGCGCTCGCTGTCCCCTGCCAGGTCGGCGGCGCAGGCCGCGGCCTCGGTGATCTCCGAGGCGGACCTGCCGATCTTCTCGGCGGCGCCGGGCACCCGCTCCCACAGTTCCAGGACCCGTTCCAGCAGGCGCAGTTCCTCGGCGTAGGCGGCCGACTTCTCGGCCTGCCCCGCGGCGCGCCAGGCGCTGATCAGCGCCCACTCGATGTTGTGCGCGGCATGCCAGTGGAAGGCGAGTTCCGCCGCGGCGCGCCCCGGTGGGACGAGGGAGTCGTCGTCTTCCAGGGCCTCGGCGTAGCGGGTGTGCAGCCGGGTGTGCTCGCCCGGCAGGAGGTCGTCGTGCAGGGCCTCGCGGATGAGGGCGTGCCGGAACGCGTACCCCTCGCCGTCGACGGCCAGGACGTTGCCTTCCACGGCCGACCGCAGATCGCGGGTGAGGCCGCGCTCGTCGAGCCCGCTGACGGCGGCGAGCAGCCGGTGCTCGATCCGGGCGCCGCCCGCGCTGGCGATCCGCAGCAGCTCCTGGGTGTCGTCGGGCAGCCGCTGGATGCCCGCGACGAGGAGATCCCGCAGCGATTCCGGCAGTTCGCACGCGATCCGCCCGTCGGCGTCCATCAGCCATTCGACGAACAGGGGATTGCCCTCGCTGCGCTCGAAGAACTGGCCTACCCTGCGTGGCTCGACCTCGCTCCCGCGCAGGTTCTCCATGAGCCGGCCGACCTCGCGCCGGGTGAGCCGCGCCAGCTCGCACCGGCTGACGCGGTCGATCCGCTCCAGCCCGGCGAGCAGCGGGCGCAGCGGGTGGGCGCGGTGCAGCTCGTCGGAGCGGAAGGTGACGACGATGAGCAGGGACGCCGCCGCGCCGAGGTTGCGGACGAGGAAGGTGAGCAGGTCCCGGGAGGACTTGTCGGCCCAGTGCGCGTCCTCCACGACGAGCACGACGGGGCCTTGGGCGGCGAGCCTGTCGAGGAGGGTGAGGACCTGTTCGAACAGGCGCACCTGGAGGTAGCCGGTCTCCCCCGTGACGACGTCGCCGAACTCGGGAAGCAGCCTGGCCAGGCCGTCGGTGCGGCCGTCGAGGAGCGCTCCGACGCCTTCCGCGCCCATCTCGCGGACGAGCCCGCGCAGCACCGCGGTGAACGGCGCGAACGGGAAGCCGTCCACCCCGAGCTCCAGGCACCCGCCGACGAGCACGCGCGCGCCTTCGGCCTCGGCCCGCGCGGTGAACTCCCGGACGAGGCGGGTCTTGCCGACCCCCGCCTCGCCGCCGAGAAGGAACGCGCGGGAGGAGCCCCGGCGCGCGTCGGACAGCGCGTCGGCGAGCAGCCCCAGCTCGGCGACGCGCCCCACAAGATCGGAACTGACCCCACCGGACACGCTCTCACTATGCCATCGCGGTCCGACAGAACGCGCCCGTGCTCGGCGGGACCGCCGCCGACCGGGTCAGCAGGCGCAGGACGGGCCGTCGAGGGGCGCGGTCAGCGGGTCGGCGGGCGTCTGCCGGACCCCCTCCGCGGTCTCGACGGGGAAGCCCTCTCTGATCCAGTACTCGATGCCGCCGATCATCTCCTTGACCCGGTAGCCGAGCAGCGCGAGGGCGAGGGCGGCGCGGGTGGCGCCGTCGCATCCGGGTCCCCAGCAATAGGTGACGACGGGGACGGACGGGTCGAGCAGGTCCGCGGCCTTGGCGGCGATCTCACCGGTGGGCAGGTGCAGGGCGTCGGGGATGTGCGCCTGGTCCCAGGCGGGCAGGCCGCGCGAGTCGAGGAGGACGAACCCGGGATCTCCCGAGGTGAGGGACGCCCGGACGTCGGAGACGTCGGCCTGGAAGGCGAGCCGGGCGGCGAAGTGGGCCGCGGCCTCGGCGGGCGGGGCGGGCGGGGTCTGGAGGACGGACGACACCGTGATCGTGGACATGTCCATAATCCTCTCCCGCGCGGGCTCCTTCGGGAAGGGAGGATCCCCTGCCTTCCCCCCGGACAGCCGTGGATCCCATGGTAGAAACACGCTATGCCCGATGAATCCCTGGACGACACCGACATCCGCCTGCTGGAAGCCCTTCAGAACGACGGACGGGCCAGCTACGCCGAACTCGCCAGGACGGTCTCCATGTCGGCGAGCGCCGTCACCGAACGCGTCCGGCGCCTGGAGGAGAGCGGCGTGATCACCGGTTACGCGGCGACCGTCGACCCCGAGGGGCTGGGCCTGACGATCCTCGCGTTCGTACGGCTGAAGTACCCGACAGGCAACTACCGGCCTTTCCACGATCTCCTCGGCACCACCCCGGAGATCATCGAGGCGCATCACGTCACCGGCGAGGACTGCTTCATGCTCAAGGTCGTCGCCCGCTCGATGCGCCATCTGGAGCAGACCACCGGCCGGATCGCCGGGCTCGGCTCGATCACCACGAGCGTCGTCTACTCCAGCCCGCTCCCACGCCGCATCCTCACCGCGCCGCCCGGCGACCCCCTCCCCGGACGCTAGGAAGGGCCCCCTCCGAAGAGGAGACCCTTCCCGCGGACACACCCCGCCGGTCCCGTCAGCGCGACGTCACCGAGCGGCGAATCCCCTGGTCCTAGTGGTGGCCGTGGCCCCCGTGGTGGCCGTGACCACCGTGGTGCCCACCGTGGTGGCCGTGGTGGCCGCCGTGGTGCCCGTGGTGGCCATGGCCGTGGTGGCCGTGGTGCCCACCGTGGTGGCCGTGGTGGCCCCCGTGGTGCCCCCCGTGATGGCCGTGGTGGTGTCCGTGCCCGTGCTGCGTCGGCACCGCCGCCGACGCCCCGGGCGACGCCCCGAGCAGCGCTGCGCCAACGATGGCTCCCGCCACGGCGATGCGCCGTGCAATCGAGGTCGCCTTCATGTCGATTCCCCCTCGTCACTGAGGTCACGGAATGTGACCGACAGTCCTCACACTCTCACAGAACGTGACAAGCCCTACGCGATCTTGCCTTAGATCCCCAAAAGCTGATCAATACCGACGAAATCCGACACCATGCGCGATTAGCCCACAGGATCACGCCCAAATGGTCACCACTCAGGCACAACGGACTTTCTGCGATAGATCCCTTCCAACCCCGTCCCGCAGAACGCCCACCCGGCCATGACCTCCGAGGGCCCCCGACCAGGAATCCACCCGAACCCGGTAGATCCCTCCTAAGACCTCTGGACGGCCGGCGCGACCGTCACCAGCCCGTTCCCTCGCCCCGGGGACGGCAGCAGCAGCAGGATCCCGGTGAGCAGGACCGTGACGATGATCCCGTCGAGCCAGTAGTGGTTGGCGGTCGCCACCACGACGAAGACGGTGAGCAGGGGGTGCGCCAGCCACAGCCAGCGCCACCGGGAGCGCCCGACCGCGATGAGGCCGATCGCCACGACCAGCGCCCACCCGACGTGCAGGGAGGGCATCGCGGCGAACTGGTTGGCCAGCCCGCCCGTCTCCACGTCCCCGTACGGCGAGGGTCCCACGAGCCGCCCGGTGTCGATGAGCCCGAACGACGGCACCATCCGCGGCGGGGCCAGCGGGAACGCCAGGTGCAGGGCGAGACCCGCGGCGGTGAGCAGGGTGAGCGCCCTCCGTACCCACACGTAGTGGACGGGATGCCTGCGGAACATCCACACCAGGAAGACGATCGTCGCGGGGAAGTGGACCCCGGTGTAGAAGATGTTGGCGGCCTTCGCCCAGGCGTCGCCGTGCAGCAGGACGGACTGGGCCGAGGTCTCCGACGGCAGCCGCAGCCAGCGCTCCCAGTCCCAGACCCGCGCCGCGTTGGTGAACGCCTCGGCGACGTGCCCGTTGGCGAGCAGGCGCCCGAACCGGTAGACGGCGTAGAGCACCGTGATCAGCGCGAGTTCGCGGAGGAGCCTGGGGCGGGAGACGGCGGGGGTGGGCTGCGGCGGGTTCAAGGCCCGCCTCCTTTCTTACGGAGCCGTCCAGGGGAGACGGCTGTCCCGGCGAGGGCCGGAACGGGTGGAACAGGGGTGAAAAGGGCGCGCGGGAGCACCCGCCCAAGTCATCGGGCGGGACCGGGAGCCACGGGGGTCAGAGACCGAGTGCGGGGGCGATCAGGTGATCCACATAGCCGTCCACGAAGTCTCCGTCGAGGGGCTGGCCGAGGAGGCCCTGCCCCATGAACGCGCCGAGAAGGGCGCTGCGCACGTACGGCAGGGCCTTACAGTCCGCCGCGACCTCGCCGCGGGCGACCGCCCGGGCGAGCAGCCGATCGGTCACCAGGGCGCCGGGGCCGAGGAGCTCGGTCCGGACCGCCTCCAGCAGCGCGGGGTCCCGGTGCACGGCCTGGGCCATGGCCCGGTTCAGCTCGGGGTCGCGCCGCTCGGCGAGGAGCGCGACGTACCGCTTGAGGTCGCCGGGCAGGGCGCCCGTGTCGATGTCCTCGGCGCACAGGCAGCCGCGCCACCGCAGCGCCCGGACGACGAGTTCGGGCTTGCCGCCCCACTGCCGGTAGATGGTCGCCTTGCTCATCCGGGCGGCCGCGGCGATGTCGCCGACGCTGAGCAGTTCGTAGCCGACCGCGCGCAGCCGGTCCAGCACGAGCTCGAAGACCTCGCCCTCCCGCGAGGGCCCGACCCTGCTCTTGCGGGTCTTCACCGGTTCCCGCCCGGCAGGCGGGCGCCCCGGCGAAGCCGGGTTCTCAAGGCGCCCGGGTTCCGGGCCCGGTGAGCACGGACCGTCCGGCATCACGGCCCCCCTTAAGTGAACGATCGAGTTTCTTTACGATAGAGCGAAGCCTAAGTGAACGGCAGGGTTTCGCCCGAGATCTCCCTCACAGGCCGCTGGGCCGGCCGCGCCGAGTCGTTGAGCGGTCAAGTTAGGCTTGAGGGCATGGACGAGGGGGAGCCGCACTGGCTGGCCGAGGAGGAGACGCAGGCGTGGCTCGGGCTGGCCAGCATGCTGATCCGGCTGCCCTCGGCCCTGGACGCGCAGCTCCAGCAGGACGCCGGGATCAGCCACTTCGAGTACCAGGTGCTGGCGGGCCTGTCGATGCGCCCCGAGCGCACGATGCGGATGAGCGAACTCGCCGAGGTGGCCGACGGCTCCCTGTCCCGGCTGTCCCACACCGTGACCCGGCTGGAGAAGCAGGGCTGGGTGCGCCGCGCCCCCGATCCGGCCGACGGCAGGTACACCCTTGCGATCCTCACCGAGGAGGGATGGGGCAAGGTGGTGGCCACCGCCCCCGGCCACGTCGCCGCGGTCCGGCGCTACGTCTTCGACCCGCTCACCCGCGCCCAGGTCCGCCAGCTCACCGAGATCGGCCGCCGGGTGACCCGCGCCCTCGATCCCGACGGGTCCTGCCCCACCACCAGGTTCGCCTGACAATCCCGGACGATCCAGGCGCCCCGGCGTGCCCGAGTTCCGTCAAGACGCGCCGCGGTTAATGATCTGTTAAGTAAGGCGCAGGTCAGGACTGCTTTCACAGGCCGTCCGATCGGGGAGTGATGCCTGAAGGGGAACGCGGGCACGCCGACGGGAGGAGGCCGATGACGACGTCCCAGAAGACCGTGCCCGTCGCGGCCGACCGGTTCGGTCCGGCGGACCTGCTCGGCGCGCTCGGCATCGCGTCCGTCGTGGTGGTCCTCTGGCTGTGGACGCGCTACCACGGCCCCCCGAGCCTCGCCTCGTCCGACACGGTGCTGTGGTCGCTCGGGCTGCTCACCGGCCTGCTCGCCGCCGACCTCATGGTGCTCCAGGTGCTGCTGCTGGCCCGGGTGCCGTGGGTGGAGCGGGCGTTCGGACACGACAGGCTGATCCGGCGGCACCGCTGGATCGGGTTCGCCGCGTTCTGGCTGATGATCGGGCATCTGGCGATGGCGACGGCCTGCCGGGTCTCCCCCGGCCTGCCCGGCGTCAACGTGCGGCTGTGGGAGCTGTACGTCCACCGGCACTGGATGCTGTTCGCCACCGTCGGCACGGGGCTGCTGGTACTCGTCGTGCTCGCCTCGCTGCGGCCGGTCCGGCGGAGGATGCGCTACGAGTCATGGCATCTGCTCCACCTGTACGCCTACCTCGGCATCGCGCTGAGCTTCCCGCACATGGTCGCCCACGGCACCGACTTCCGCGATCCCGTCGCGCGCGCTTACTGGTGGGCTCTCTTCGGGTCCGCCCTGGCCATCGTCCTTCTGTTCCGGGTGGCGCTGCCGCTGTGGCGGTCGGCCTACCACCGGCTGCGCGTCACCGACGTGCGGATCGAGGCGCCCGGCGTCGTCTCGGTGACGATGACCGGCCGCAACCTCGACCGCCTGCGCACCCGCTCCGGCCAGTACTTCATCTGGCGGTTCCTCGACGGCCCGGGCTGGAGCCGCGGCAATCCCTACACGGTCTCGGCGGCGCCCCGGGCCGACACGATGCGGATCACCGTCAAGGCCGCGGGCGACGGCAGCTCGCGGGCCGCGTGCCTGGCCCCGGGCGTCCGGGTGCTCATCGAGGGCCCCTACGGAACGCTGACGGCCGCGCGCCGGAAGCACCCGAGAATGCTCATGATCGCCGCGGGGATCGGCGTGACGCCGATGCGGGCGCTCCTGGAGGACACCCCGTTCTCGCCCGGCGAGACCACGTTCATCTACCGGTACTCGCACCACGAGCACGCGGTCTTCGCCGACGAGATCCGCGAGATCGCCGACCGGCGGGGCGTGGAGGTGCACTTCCTGCCGGGCCGCCGCAGATCCGGCCTGTCGTGGCTGCCCGCGGGCTCCGCGCACGACGACGACGCCGAGGCGCTCATGCACCTCGTGCCCGACATCGCCGAGCGCGACGTGTTCGCCTGCGGCCCTCCCGCCTGGCTCGGCGCGGTCCGACGGGCCGTGCGGCGCGCGGGCGTCCACCCCGACCAGGTCCACACCGAGGACTTCGCATGGTGAGGAAACTCGCGAAGAAGGGAGACGCATGCGCCGCGTCACGCTCTGGATCTGCGCCACCGTCGCCGCCCTTGTGCTGCTCTGGGCCTACCAGGTGAACGTCGCCGAGTCCGGAAAGCCCGGGCGGCCGCAGCAGTTCAGCCAGACGACGGCGCCGCGCATAGGAGAGTCCCCGTAGGGCGCAGGTGTCAGCGCGCGGCGGTGGCCGCGGCGTGGCAGGCCCCGTACCCGTCGGCCCTCGCGACGATCCTGCCCCCGCGCACCTGGACGGCCGCTTGGGTGCCGTCGCCCGCGCCGCCGAGCCCGACCGCGGCGGCGATCGCGCCCTCCCGGTCGTGAACGACCCGAAGACGGGGCAGCGCGTACGGCGGGAAGGCCGCGCGCAGGCAGGTGGCGGCCTCAGCCACGACGAGCCGGGCGAGCGGCCCGAACTCCCGGGGCTCGGCGCAGACCGGGACCACCGTGACGATCCCGTCGGGCAGGCCCCGGACCGCCTCCTCGACCGCGCCGAGGTGCCGCATGCCGAGGACGGCGACGACCCCGTCGGCGGCGAGGTCGGCGGGCATCCCACGGACCGCGTCGACGGCCTTCGGCGGCGTCCACACCTCGTCGACGGGCCGGGCCTTGCCCACGTAGGGCAGGTGCGGCGGGTTCCAGGGCTCCTCGGGCGCCGCCCCGGCGAGCGCGCCGCAGGCCGGGACGAGGTCGAGCGGCTCCCCGAAGCCGGGTGCGGCGGCCGCGAGGGTTTCCGCGCCGCGCAGCAGGGTGAGGGCGTGCTCGGCGACCCGGACGCGGCGGCCCCGGAACGTCCGGCTCGGCTCCATCCGCTCCAGCGCGAGCCCGAGCAGCAGCGCGTCCAGCGCCATCAGCCCGGCGTACGCCTGCCGGGCGTACTCGTCCACCACGACCTCTGAGACCACCTCGCGCCCGAGCCGCGCCGCCGCCCCCGGATCGTCCATCGCCAGCGGCTGCCGCCCGACCCAGGCCCGCGCGAACTCCGTCAGCGCCCCGACGGGATCGGTCGCCGCGCCCGGACCGATCTCCTCCTCGACCGGCTCCCGCAGGCCCGCCGCCTCCGCGTCGCCCGCGAGCACCTCGAAATACAGCGCCCGCTTCCCCGGAAACCCCGAGTACACGGCCCCCCGAGTCGACCCGGCCCGCTCCGCGATCCCGTCTACCGTCGCCCCCCGAAACCCCAGCGCCAGGAACTCGGCCCGCGCCGCCGCCAGCACCCGCCGCCGCGTCTCCCCCTGCTGCTCGCTCCTCGACCCGTCCCCCACGCCCGCTCCCCTCACCGATGCCCTCACCAGATGATCCCACCATCTGCCTAGAACATCGCACCACACCCCACAAACCCACCCGGTACTCCCTACGACGAGGAGCACTCCTCGTCCAGCAGGCCACCCGCCTTGACGAGGAGCCCCGGGCAGGGGTTCCAGGCCGGCACCTGCCACGGGGCTTGATGGGGAACCGCACCGGTGTGATCGGGCGCCGGGATCCCCAGCGCCCGATCACCGCCCGCGGCGGAGCCGCGGGCGAACAAGCACAGCCCGATCACCGCGCCGCCGACGCGGCGCCCTTCACACAGATCCAGCGGCCGCCCTGCCGGCCACTCGGCCGGAGAAGAGGCAGCCGCCCAGGAAGGTGCCTTCGAGGGAGCGGTAGCCGTGGACGCCGCCGCCGCCGAAGCCGGCGACTTCGCCTGCGGCGTAGAGGCCGGGGACGGGGGTGCCGACGGAGGAGAGGACGCGGGCGGAGAGGTCGGTCTGGAGGCCGCCGAGGGTCTTGCGGGTGAGGATGTTGAGGCGGACGGCGATCAGGGGGCCCTTGGCCGGGTCGAGGATCTTGTGCACGCCCGCGGTGCGGCTGAGCTGGTCGCCGGGATATTTCAGGGCGTTCCGGATGCCCATGACCTGGAGGTCCTTGGTGTAGGCGTTGTCGGTCTCCCGGTCTCGGGCCTCGATCTGACGGCGCAGGTCGGCCACCTTGATGAGGCCGGCGCCGGTGAGGCGGTTCATCCCCGCGACGAGGTCCTCGAGGGTGTCGGCGACGACGAAGTCCTCGCCGTGCGCCATGAAGTTCCGGATCGGCTCGGGCGTCTGCCAGGCCCGCGACAGCGTCAGCGGAATGTTCTTGTTGGTGAGGTCGGGGTTCTGCTCGGAGCCCGACAGCGCGAACTCCTTGCCGATGATCTCGTCGGTGAGCACGAACCAGGAGTAGTCGTAGCCCGTCGCGATGATGCGCTTGAGTGTCGAGATCGTGTCGTACCCGGGCAGGTCGGGCGCGCCGAAGCGGCGGCCCTCGGCGTCGAACCACAGCGACGACGGGCCGGGCAGGATCCGGATCCCGTGGTTCGCCCAGATCGGGTCCCAGTTCCGCAGGCCCTCGGTGTAGTGCCACATCCGGTCCCGGTTGACGATCCGGCCGCCCGCCGCCTCGGCGATCGCGAGCATCCGGCCGTCGACGTGCGCGGGCACCCCGGTGACCATGGTGTCGGGCGGGGTCCCGAGATAGTCCGGCCAGTTCTGCCTGACGAGGTCGATGTTCCCGCCGATCCCGCCCGACGTCACGATGACGGCGCCGGCGTGCAGCTCGAAGTCCCCGACGACGACCCGGGAGCTCGCGACCCCGCGCGGGGCGTCGCTCGGCTCGAGGACCGCCCCGTGCACCCCGTCGACGGCTCCCCCGGTGACCGTGAGGCCGTCGACCCGGTGCCGGAACTTCAGCGTCACCAGGCCCTTCGCGACGGCGGCGCGGACCCGCTTGGCGAAGGGCTCGACGACGGCCGGACCGGTCCCCCACGTCACGTGGAAGCGGGGGACGGAGTTGCCGTGGCCGTCGGCGAGGCCGCCGCCGCGCTCGGCCCAGCCGACGAGGGGGAACCACCGGACGCCCTGCTTGTACAGCCACGAGCGCTTCTCCGTGGCGGCGAACTCCAGGTAGGCCTCGGCCCAGCGGCGGCCCCAGTAGTCCTCGCCGAGGGGGTCGTCGACGCCGCGGTCGAAGGCCGCGGTGCCGAGCCAGTCCTGGCGGGCGAGGTCGAGCGAGTCCTTGACGCCCATGAGCCGCTGCTCGTCGGAGTCGATGAAGAACAGGCCGCCGAACGACCAGAACGCCTGCCCGCCGAGGTTGGTCTCGGGTTCCTGGTCGAGGAGGATCACCCGCCGGCCCGCGTCGGCGAGTTCGGCGGTCGCGACGAGCCCGGCGAGGCCGGCGCCGACGACGATCACGTCGGCGTTCGAGGTCGGGGCCGCGCCGCGCGCCGGCGCCGCCGTGGCGAGCGTCGCGGCCGCGACCGCGCCTCCCGCGAGCGCCTGCCGCCGAGTGAGGGGAGCATCCATGAGAGCCCTTTCGCCTGGGTTCCACAGTGTCGTGGATCACAGCGAACCAACCCGACCAAGCGCTCGCTAGTGCGCCCGTCACAACACCAGCCGGAAATTTCCACCGAACCGCACACAACCCGAGCACGCCGACCCCATGGAACGCTCCCCTGCCCGACCCGCAGGTCTTCAGCCCGGTGCGCGGAATCTCGGGCGGGCCACGAACCCGACCGGAGCGCCCCGGAGGCGGTCCCGGCTTTCGGGCTGCGCCGGCCCCCGGGCGCCGTCCGCGCGAAGGCGGCACAATGGATACGTGCCGGAAGGTGACAGCGTGTGGCGGGTGGCTCGGAATCTGCGGCCGGTGCTCGCGGGGCGGGAACTGCGCGAGGCGGATCTGCGGGTGCCGCGGCTG
Source organism: Actinocorallia herbida (assembly GCF_003751225.1). NCBI lineage: Bacteria > Bacillati > Actinomycetota > Actinomycetes > Streptosporangiales > Thermomonosporaceae > Actinocorallia > Actinocorallia herbida. The sequence goes on along the minus strand of NZ_RJKE01000001.1, from coordinate 2,313,990 downwards.
GCGACCGCCGACCTGACGGGGCGGACGGTGCGCGAGGTCGTGCCGCGCGGCAAGCACCTGCTCTTCCGGTTCGACGGGATGGTGCTGCACAGCCATCTGCTCATGGACGGGGCGTGGAAGATCTTTCCACCAGGAAAGCGGCCTTCCGGGCCATTCCACCAGATCCGGGCGCTGTTGCGGACTGACGCGGGCACGGCCGTCGGGTACCGGGTGCACCAGTTGCGGCTGGTCGCCGACGAGCGCGAGGTCGTCGGGCATCTCGGCCCGGACCTGCTCGGCCCCGACTGGGCCGCGGACGTCGCCGTCGCCAACCTCGCCGCGCGCCCCGACGTCGCCATCGGCGAGGCCCTGCTCGACCAGCGCAACCTCGCCGGGATAGGCAACATTTACAAGGCCGAGGTCCTGTTCACCGGGCGGACGCATCCGGAGACCCCCGCGGGACGGGCCGATCTGCCCGCCCTCGTCGAGATCGCGCACCGGCTGCTCACGGTGAACCGGGAGCGTCCGCGCCGGATCACCACGGGCTCGCCGGCCCGGCCCCTGTGGGTGTACGGCCGGGCGCGACGGCCGTGCCTGCGCTGCGGGACCCCGATCCGGGTCGCGGGGCAGGCCGACCGCGTCACCTACTGGTGTCCGCGGTGCCAGCCCGCTCCTTGAACCGGCCGGCGAACGCGCGGTACTGCGGGGTGGTCCCCGCCGGGTCGAAGACCGCCATGGTGACGTGCGCGAACGCGCCCGCGAAGGGGCCTTCGAGGAGCCCGGCCCAGATGTCGGCGACCTCGGCGGGGTCGTTGCGGAACACGCCGCAGCCCCACGCGCCGAGCACGAGCGTGTCGTGGCCTTCGGACGCGGCCAGCGACAGCACCTTGGCGGCGCGGAGCCGCAGGATCGGCGAGACGTCGACGTCCGGGGGCAGCGCGCCGCGGTTGGGCGCGGGTGAAGTGACGAACGCGACCTCGTAAGGCTCGGCGAGCAACACGCCGGACTCTTCGCGGAACACCGGGACGCCCGGGGAGTAGATCATCCGGTCGGAGTAGCGGGTGTCCCCCTCCGCGCGGTGCGCGTCGTAGAACTCGGTCTGGAACCGGTGCAGCGTCGGGTGGAGCGCGGACGCGCGCGCCAGCGCCTCCTCCTGGGCGTGCGCACCGCGCAAGAAGCCGCCGCCGGGGTTCTTCGCGGACGCGAAGTTGAGCGCGGCGACGCCGGGGCCGAGCCTGCGCGCGGCCTCGAGGGTGGTCTCCCGGGTCAGCTCGACAACGGTGTCGTGCGCGCCCTTCCGGGGTGCGGCGAACCCGTGCGGCTGGACGAGCCGGGCCGCCGCCACCGCGCGCGGCACGTCGAGCGTCACGGTGCTGCCTCCGACGCGGTAGGCGCCCGCGGCAAGGATCGCCACGGTCTCCTCGGCGATCGCCTTTCGATTTAGTCTCATAGTGAGAACATCTCATCGAAGGCCCCCGTCCGCAACGGGTTTTCCCCGATCGCCGCGCACCGCCGGCCCCCGCGCACGCCGAAGGACGCCGCACCCGACCGAGCCGGGTACGGCGTCCTGGATGCGGAGCCGCCTTCCCCGTAAGGCGGCTCCGCATCGGGGGCGGTCAGTAGCGACCGCTGCGCGACCTGCCGCCGCGCACGGCGGACACGAGCCCGACTCCGACGGCCGCCAGGCCGATCTGGAAGGCCAGCTCGATCCAGTCGACGCCGTCGGTCACGGACACGCCGACCTCCTGGGCCAGCGCGGTGCCCAGGAGCGCGGCGAGGATGCCGACGCCCACGGTGAGCAGGACGCCGATCGGCTGGCGGCCCGGCAGCACCAGTCGGCCCAGCATCCCGACGATCGCGCCGATGACGATGGCGGTGATGATCCCTGCGACGGTCATATGCCTCTCCAACTCAGATGGGGTCGCAATGGAACATGCCCGCTTGACCATTCATTGAATCATCTTTTAACCAAAGGAGATGTGCGTCACGCAATGGATCACTGAGCGTGAACGGCGGCGACAAGGTCGCGATATTCCCGAGAAACCACTGGTCAGCGCCCATATGAAGGAGGCCGCCAAGACGGCTTTCAAATCACATTCGGACACGCTCCGTGTACAAGAAATCGACCCCGGGGATGGCACGTATGACGCCACGAAGCGGTGGGTCCCGGCCACAGGAAACTAGATCACGACACAATCTCGGAAGAAATGTGGTTATCTTTCCGTGATTGCGGGGGATCCTTTACCTGAGGCGTCCCGGTCGGCACCGGGACACCGCAGACCCACCACCCGTCCGACGGCAGAAAGGCCACACGATGACCAGCGAGAACCTGGGGACCACGGCGACGCGGGAACGCGAGGCCGAGGCCGTCCACCAGGAGATCGACAGCACCCGCCGCACGCTCGGGCAGACCGTGACGCTGCTGGCCGACAAGGCCGACGCCTCGGCGCGCGAGGGCCTGCGCACCGCCCGGGAGAAGGCGGGCCACGCCGCGCGCCGGCCCGAACGCGGCAAGGGCGTCGCACTCGCGGCGGGGGCCGTCGCACTCGGCGCGCTGGCCTGGGCCCGGTCACGCCGCACCCGTCCGGTCGCCCGCAAGGACCGCGCGCTCCGCGCGGCCCGGGCCTTCGGCGAGGGCGCCCTCGCCCAGGGCCGCACCGCGCTCACCCATCCCGTGGTGCTCTCCACCGTGGATCGCGCCCGCGCCACGGCGAAGACCCCGACGAACCGCTCTCGCCTGGAAGGCGCCTCCGGCGCGCTGGGCGCGCTGGCGGCTCTGGGCCTCGCCCGCCGAGCCGCCCGCCGCCCCCGCACCCCCGACGCCTGACCCGGCAAGACGTGCGCCCACCCGCCCTCCGGGGCGGGTGGGCGCACGCGTCCGCGCCGGTCAGATGCGGCGCTTGCGGACTCCCTTGAACTCGAAGTCGTACAGGTCGTCGTTGATGCGGAGGCCGTCGACGGCGCCGGTGAAGGCGTTGTCGCGGCCCTTCTGGAACTCGACGGAGTAGGTGATGACCGCGTTCGGCAGGGCGGCCTTCGCCTGGGCGAAGGTGCAGGGGCTGGCCAGCGTGCAGTTGATGGCGGGGCCGGTCGCGCCCGTGGCGAACCAGCGGCTGCCGGTGGCCGCCGCGTCGTAGGTCTGCCACCTGCCCTGGGTGGGCGTCGCCGGCGCCGACGGGCTCTGCGAGATGTTCGGCAGGTAACCGAGCGTCGAGTAGGTGACCCCCGGGTTGAGCTTCGGATCGATCTCGAACGCGATCCCGGGCAGGGCCACCTGGGCGATCGAGTCCATCGCGGTGAAGATCGAGTAGCTGAGGGTCTTGATGTCCCTGAGGCGGACGCCCGCGAAATCGGTCTCGTTGCCGTAGGCGATCTTCTCGTCGTCGGTGGTGACCGCGGGGTTCGGCCCCGCCGCGACCAGGAGGCCGAGGCTGCCGTGGCCGTACGGCGGCTTCTGCGTCGCGGCCGGCGCGGCGGTGGTGCGGCCCCAGGGGCCGAACCGCAGTTCGGCGACGGGCGACCCGATGGTGTTCCGTCCGATGACTCCCCATTTATCGGAGTAGACCCAGGGGTCCCCCGCCGCGTCCTCCGCCGCCACCGTGGTCGCCTGCTCCGGGTCCGCAGCCGCCGCGGAGACCGCGGTCGAGCCCGCGCCCGCGACACCCGCCAGAACGGCGCCGCACATCGTCAGCACCGCCCGCTTCTTCACCCTCACTCGCCCTCCTCGACCTTCCCCGCGGCCGGGCCGCCTCCGCCGGCGGCACGCAGTCGACACCGCGGGACCCGCGCGGTTCCTCCCCTCCCGCGCACCCGCCGAAATCCATGATCATCCCTTTGGCGAATTCTTTAGCCGAGAGAACGACCCGATACTCGGACCATCTCCGAGAAAGGCGAGAAATCCGCTTTGCCGGACCGAGTGGGAGTTGTTCGCTAGGACGATATCCGCAGGTGAGAACCGGTTTTCCGGGGTGTCGGAATTCTATGATCTTTCGTTTCCCATGGCGCTCGCCGCGAAGATCGTCGGGTGGCCGGAGCCGGATCAGGAGAGCGAGACGACGGCGCGGCCGGTGAGGGCGCCGGTGCGGAGGGCCGCGTAGGCGGTGGGGGTTTCGGCGAAGGGATAGAGGGCGACGTCATTGCGGAGTTCGCCCGAGGCGGCGAGTGCGAGGACTTCGCGGAGGTCGGAGACGGACGAGCCCTGGAAGGTGAAGATCTCGGCGTCCTTGGGGAGGCCGCCGAACCACGGGCGGTCATAGGTGCCTCCGCCCGCGCCGACGAGGCCGAAGGCGCCGCCGGGGGCCACGGAGCCGACGCCCGCGCGCAGGGTGGCGTCCGCGCCGACGAAGTCCAGGACGGCGTCGGCTCCGTGGCCGGTCAGCGCGCGCACGGCCCTGGCGACGCCGCGGCCGCCGACGATCGTCTCGTGGGCGCCGAGGTCGCGGGCCCGCGCGAGGGCGTCCGGGTCGGTGTCGACCGCGACGACCCTGGCGCCGGTGAGCAGCCGCAGGAACTGCACGGCGAACCCGCCGAGGCCGCCCACGCCGATGACGACCGCCGTCCCGCCGTCGGGAACGCGCGGAAGCACCCTTTTGACCGCGTGATACGAGGTCGCGCCCGCGTCGGTGTAGGGACCGGCCGTCACCGGGTCCATACCGGGGGCGAGCCTTACCAGCGCCCGTGCGTCGTCCACCAGGACGTACTCGGCGAGCCCGCCGTCCCGCCCGTACCCGCGCCCGTAGGGACGCTCCGTGCACACGCTGTCGAGGCCGCGCGCGCAGAACCGGCAGGAGCCGCAGGAGGCGGGCGAGACGACGGCCACCGCGTCGCCTTCCGCCACCCCGTAGACGCCGCGCCCTGTCGCCGCGACGTGTCCCGCGGTCTCATGCCCGAGGGTGAAGGGCGCGCGCCAGCCGAGCGCCCTGCCGACGTCCGCGGTGATCCCCTGCATCGCCAGGTCCGAATGGCAGAGCCCGCATCCGGCGACCCGCACGAGCACCTCGCCGGGTCCGGGCTCGGGCACCGGCACCTCCGCGAATCCCGGCTCCGCGAGCCACGCCCCGAGCCGGTAGGCCCGCATCGTCCGTCCCACAACACCTCCGCACGCCGCAGTCCTCCCGTCTTATCGCGAATCACCCCAGACCCGGCACAACCGAACCGTATTCGTTACCTTGCCCGCATATCGGCCGACGCCGACGTTCGCGGCATCTGACCAACCCGTGGGCTTTTATTGCGCTTCATCCGGAAATGCCGGTATTCAGGGGTGTTCCTGGTGAACGAGCTGCTCGTGGGGACGTCCGGGTGGATGTACGACGACTGGCGGACCCGCTTCTATCCCGGAGACGTCGCCAAGAAGAGGTGGCTGGCGTATTACGGCGCACGGTTCCCCACCGTCGAGAACAACAACGCCTTCTACCGGCTGCCCGAACGGGACACCTTCGCGGGCTGGAAGGCGAGCGTCCCCGACGGGTTCGTCATGGCGGTCAAGGCGAGCCGCTACCTCACCCATATGAAACGGCTGCGCGACCCCGCCGAACCCGTCCGGCGGCTCCTGCGGGCCGCCGAAGGGCTCGGGACGGCCCTCGGACCGGTCCTCCTCCAGCTCCCGCCGACCCTGCGCGGCGACCCCGACCGCCTCGCCGCGTGCCTGCGCGCGTTCCCCCGGGGCGTCCCCGTCGCGGTGGAGCCCCGGCACCCGTCCTGGTGGACCGGCGACGTCAGGCGCGTCCTGGAGGCGCGCGGCGCGGCCCTGGTGTGGGCCGACCGGCTCGGCCGCCCCCAGGGCCCGCTGTGGGCGACCGCCGACTGGGCCTACCTCCGCCTGCACGAGGGCGCGGCCGCACCCCGTCCGCACTACGGCGACCGCGCGCTGGGCGCCTGGCTGGACCGCCTCACCGAAGGCGGCCCCTTCACCCGGACGTTCGCCTACCTCAACAACGACCACGGCGGCGCGGCGGTCCGCGACGCCGAGCGGTTCCGCGACCTCGCCGCGGCCGCTGGCCTCACCGCGCCGAGCGCGCCGCGTGCAGCAGTCGCAGGGAGCCGATCTCCGCGACGTTCTTCACCAGTTCGACGCTGACCCACGCAGCGGCCTGCGCGAGCGGCTGCTCGAGGCCGAAAAGGCGTACCGTCCTCGTGTCGAGCTCCTCGTCCGTCACCTCCGCGAGCCGCGCCCGCCACGCCGCGAGGAGCCCGCGCAGCCACCCGGCCGCCGCCCCCGCCGACCCTGGCCAGGCGATCTCCGCACGCGCGGGCGCGCCCCCGCCGAAGCACTCCCCCGCCGCCGTCGTCCACCAGTACCCGATGTGCCACATCAGCCACGCGATCGTCGGCGTCGGCACGGGGTCGGGCTCGGCGTCCGCCCAGTCGACGGCCCATCCGGGGCCTTCCGGCCGGACGCTCCACGACACCGGCGACGGCTCCCAGAGGCACTCCGCGTCCCCCAGCCCGTCCAGGTGGTACTCCAGGAGCGCTCCGGCGAGGTCGAGCTGGTGGAGGAGCAGGGCGGCGCGCGGGGTGGGCATCCGGGCAGTCTGCCCGATGCTCCCGCGCGCCGCACGCGCATTTCCGGGGCGTCAGTCCTGGCCGGTGAAGACCCGGAAGAACGCCTCGTGGTCGAGTGAGGTGGTGAGGAAGGTGCGGGTGTGCTCGGCGGGGCGGCCGCCCCAGCCGCCGGGCTCGCGGCGCACCTCGGCCTCGGCCCAGGCCGCGATGGCGGGGGCGAGCGCGCAGCAGGCCGCCGTCGGGTCGTGCAGCAGCTTGCCGTCCCTGCGGCGGCGCAGGTAGAGGTCCATGCCCCGGTGGATGAGCGCGAGCGACGGGGACGCCGCTTTGTGCGCGGCGAGCCGCTCATGGAAGGCCCGGTCGTAGCGGACCCCGTGCGTGACGTTCTTCGAGACGAGTTCGCGACGGCCGATGGGCGCCTCGGGTGAGAGCGCGAGGAGCGCCGCACGCGGGGCCCCGTTGAAGTTGAACGTGGGGCACACGTCCTTCCCGGCGAACTTCGGCAGCCGGTCGGCGGGCGGCACGAGCGGGTCGCCGGCGAAACCGCCCTGCGCGACCCATCTGTCGAGCCGCACGTCCGGCCGCTCCTCCAGCAGCGCGCCCAGGTGGTGCGGCGGCCCTCCCGTGACGAGGACCGCGCGCGGATGCGCGGTCAGCGTCCCGGCCAGCAGGTCGACGGCCGGCGCGTCCGGATCGGCCGGGCTCCAGGACCCGAGCCAGCGCCGGTGGAACCCCGAGACATGGTCCCGCCCCGTCCCCGGATCCCGCCCGCCGACGGGTACGTCGGCCCGCCCGAGCAGGGCGAGCACGCGGCGGACGAGCCCGATCTGGTCCGCGGATCCCGGTGTGACCGTCACCGCGCGCAGCCTCGCCCGGGGATGCCCGGCGAGCAGGCACAGGGCCAGGACGTCGTCGGGGTCCTGGGTCTCGATGTCCAGCAGAACGTCCAGCACGCACGCCTCCTCAAGGCGGCGGGGAACGCGGTGAGCCTAGCCCGCTCCGGAAAGGCGCGCGACGGGTTTTCTGCCCGGCCGAAGCCCCAGAAACTCTCACAGAGTGACTGATCCTGCGGTTTCTGCAACATTGGCTGCTTGAAGTGATTTAATCATCACTCATCGTGGCCGACCGGGACATTAACGGGCGGTCCCCCCGCACTGACCGCGACGGCCTGATGCCGTCCCGTGGTCGCGCGCGCCTCGGAGGGCGCCGCGCGGCCGCGGAACCACGGTCAGCAGACACGTATGGAGAGATTCGTGCACTTTTCCAAGATCGCGCGCGCCCTCGCGCTGGGGCTGGTGCCGGTGCTCGCGCTGGCCTTCCCCGGCGCCGGGATGACCGAGGACGGCGTCGAGCGGCCGAGAACCGGTCCGCTCGGCGCGCCCGATCACGTCGGCTTCGCCGTCGCCGACATCGACGCCGCGGTGCGGCAGCTGCGGATCGGCACCGGCAACCGGTTCACCCAGATCCGCACGACCCAGCCCGTCGTCGCCGTCGCGGGCTTCGGCAGCTCCCGCATCGAGATGCGCCGCGCCCGCACCCTGCGCGGCTCGCCGCACCTCGAGCTGATCGAGTCCGACGCCCCCGGCCCCTGGTCCGCGACCCCCGCGCAGGCCAAGCCGTTCCTGTCCTACACCGTCACCGACGTGGACGACGCGGCGTCCAGGCTGGCGAACGCGGGCTTCCAGCGGGTCGCCGACAGCGGCGCCTTCGCGTTCTGGAAGGGGGCGGGCGGCGTCCTGGTCCAGCTCATCGAGAACTCCGCGGCGCCCACCGGCCAGGACGCCGGACAGCCGCCGGGCATCGACCTCGGCGCGGTCCGCAACGTGTCGATCCTGCCCTGCCCGGTCACCTCGGTGCGGACGCAGGTCTCCGCGGTGTCCGGGATCTCCTTCTCGCCGGAGGTCTCCTACGACATGCCGTGGCAGCTCTCCAACGGTTCCTCGGTGTTCGTGCACGAGACCGTCTCACTCGGCAGCACGAACGCCCCGTACGTCAGCATCGTCACCCAGGCGCCCGCCCTGCCGGACAACGCCTGCACGACGACGAGCACGCCGTTCTACCCCGTCTTCCTCACCGGTGACGTCCCGGCGGCGGGCACCCAGCTCGACGCGGCGGGCTGGGCGCGGCTCGCCACGGCGAACCCGATGGTCTCCCTGCACCGGGCGTCGGGCATCTCGGTGGAGATCGCCCACACCAGCTTCCTGCCCTGACCGCGCGGCCGCACGGGAACCGGCCCCGCACGACGGAGAAGGGCCCGGCGTCCTCGCCGGGCCCTTCTCGTTCGTCAGCGCGCGGTGAAGCTCGTCGGCAGCGAGGCGAACCCGCGGTTGTTGGACGAGCCGATGCGGACGGCGTTGGCCTCGTCGATCTCGTAGTCGGCGATGTGCGCGGTGAGCGCCTCGAGGGCGATGCGGGCCTCCAGCCGGCCGAGGATGGCGCCGAGGCAGTGGTGTCGGCCGTAGCCGAACGCCAGGGAGCCCGCGGTGTCGCGGCCGAGCACGAACGCGTCGGGGTTCTCGAACACCGCGGGGTCGTGGTTGGCGGCGCCGGTCATGAGCAGGATCCGGGACTCGGCGGGGATGACGGTCCCGTGCACCTCGACGTCGGCGACCGTGGTGCGCGCGATGGTCTGCGACGGCGGGTCGTAGCGGAGGGTCTCCTCGACCCAGTCCTCGATCCGGCCGCCGAGGGCGAGCGCCTTCTGGTCCGGGTGCGCGGCCGCGGCGTGCCAGGCGTTGCCGAGCAGCAGCATGGTGGTCTCGATGCCGGCGCCGACCAGGAGGATGAGGATGGACACGACCTCCTCGGGCGTCAGCCTGTCCTCGCCCTCCGCCGCGTCGAGCAGGCCGGACAGCAGGTCGTCCTGCCGGACCTTGGCCCGGTCGATCGTCAGCTCGGTGTAGTAGCCGACGAGCGCGCCGACCGCGGCCATGGCCGACGGCGGCAGGTCCTTCACCGGGCCGCCGTCCGGCTCGCGGTACATGATGGCCATGCCCAGGTCGCGCACCTTCGCGCGGTCCGCCTCCGGCACCCCGACCAGCTCGGAGATGACGTCGGTCGGGAAACCGCCGGCGAAGTGCATGAGGTCGAAGGTGTCACCCGACAGCAGCGGCTCCAGGTGGGCCTTTCCGATCTCCCGGATCCGCGGCTCCAGCGCCTGCACGCGCTTGTTGGTGAACGCGCTCTGCACCAGCGCCCGCAGCCGGGTGTGCCGGGGCGGGTCCAGCGCCACGAAGGAGAAGATCTGCTCGGCCTGCGGGCCCCAGAACGCCGGCTCAAGACGGAGACCGTTCTTGCTGGAGTACCGCTCGGAGTCCTTCAGCGCCGCGACGACGTCGGCGTGCCGGGACAGCGCGTAGAAGTCGTCCTCTTCGTTGCGATAGACCGGCGCCTCCTCCCGCATCCGCTTGTAGACGGGGTACGGGTCCTTCTGGATCGCGAAGTCGAACGGGCTGTAGTGCAGGTCCATACCGGCTGCCTTCTAGGACGAGAACGGGAGGGCGGGCGTCTTAGACGATCATGTACCAATCAGTGCCGATTTACAGGAGAATGCCGCTTGTGGATATCGAACAGGTACCGAGTGGGATCGACGCCTCCCGCGCCCATCCCGCGCGCCGGTACGACTACTGGCTCGGCGGCAAGGACAACTTCGAGGCCGACCGCGAATCCGGTCGCCTCGTCGCCGCGGCCTTTCCGACGATCCGGATGTCGGCCATCGAGAACCGCCGTTTCCTGCATCGCGCGGTCCGCCACCTGACCGAGGAAGCGGGCATCCGGCAGTTCCTCGACATCGGCGCGGGCCTCCCCTCGGCCGGCAACGTCCACGAGATCGCGCAGGAGATCGCGCCCGAGAGCCGGGTCGTGTACGTCGACAACGACCCGATCGTGCTGGTGCACGCCCGCGCGCTGCTGAACAGCTCGCCCGAGGGCAGGACGGCCTACCTGGAGGCCGACCTGAACGACCCCGAGCACATCCTCGGCCTGGCCGGGGTGCACGAGACGATCGACCTGTCCAAGCCGGTCGCGCTGATGCTGCTCGCGGTGTTCCACTTCATGGTGGACGACGAAGCGGCGCACCGGATCTTCCGCACGCTCCGCGAGCGGCTCGCCCCGGGCAGCTACATCGTGTTCTCCCACGCCACCAGCGACGACCTGGCCGGCGACCCGGAGGAGCACCGCAAGGTCAACAACATGAGCGGCATCCCGTTCCGGGTGCGCACCTCGGCGGAGGTCGCGGAGTTCATGGAAGGGCTCGAACTCGTCGAACCCGGCGTCAGCTCCCTGCCCCACTGGCGGCCGAACGTCCCCGAGCGGGAGCGCGCCCGGCCCGAGGACATCTGCATGCACGGCGTCGTCGCCCGGATCCCCTGACCCGTCACCCCAGCGCGAGCGCGCCGTTCGGACAGGACCGCACGGCGCGGGCCGCGCGCTCCGGGTCCGGCGCCTCGACCGGCAGGAGCACGACCCTGCCTTCCGCGTCGTCCTGGTCGAACAGCTCGGGCGCGGTGAAGACGCACAGGCCCGAGCCGCGACAGGCCGCCCGGTCCGCCAGGACCGTCACCATGTGACGGGCAGGGCCGCGATGCCGTAGACGAACTGCTCGGGCCGGAACACCACGTCCTCCGGCGGGATCGCCAAGGCCAGTCCCGGCGCCCTGGCGAAGAGCCGGGGCAGCGCGATGTTCATCTCCAGCCTGGCCAGCGCCGCCCCGATGCACTGGTGCGCGCCGAACCCGAACGCCACGTGGTGGCCCGGCTCGCGCGCGGCGTCGAACGCCTCGGGGTCGCCCGCGAAGTGCGCGCCGTCGCGGTTGGCCGCCGACAGCGACACGACGAGGCCCTCCCCCGCGCCGATCGTGACGCCCCCGACCTCGACGGGTTCGCGCGCGGTCCTGGGCAGCCCGAAGTGCACGATCGACAGGTGGCGCAGCAACTCTTCGGTGACGGCCGGGGCGTCGGCGGCGAGCCGGGCGAGCTGGTCGGGCGACTTCAGCAGCAGGAGGGTGCCGAGCGACAGCATGTTGGCGGTGGTCTCGTGCCCGGCGATGAGCAGCAGCCGGGCCATGAGGACGAGTTCCTCCTCGGTCAGGTGCCCGGGCACGACCTGCGCGGCGGCGACCCGGCCGAGCAGGTCGTCGGTCGGATCGGCGACCTTGGCGGCGATGAGCCGGGTCAGGTACTCCTGGAGCCGTTCCGCGGCGGCGATCGCGATCGCGGGGTCGGCCTCGACGTTCAGGAACTCGAGGCTCGCCCGCTGGAAGAAGCCGTGGTCGGCGTAGGGGACGCCGAGCAGCACGCAGATCACCAGGGACGGCAGCGGCAGCGCGAAGTCCGCGACGAGGTCGGCGGGCCCGTCCTTGGCGAGCATGTCGTCCAGGAGCCGGTCGACGGCCTCCTCGATGGACGGGCGCAGCGCGTTGGTCCGCCGGACGGTGAACTCCGCCGCGAGCATCCGCCGCATCCTGCCGTGCTCGGGGTCGTCGAACCGCAGGAACGACAGCGCCCCCTTCTCCGCCGGGACCGGAAGCAGCTTCGGGTAGGCCGGATGGGTGTCGTCGGCGCTGATCCGCGGGTCGGCGAGGACGCTGCGGGCGTCGGCGTGCCGTCCGACGAGCCAGGTCGTGGACCCGTCGGCCATCCGCACCTTCGCGGGCGGCCCGTCCCGGAACACCTCGAGCCCGACGGGCAGGCCCAGGGGATCTTCGCGCTTGGAGGGCATCTCTGGCGTGTCAGCGTGCACGGTGACGTTCCCTTCGCCGGGTTCGCCCCGAAAGTAAGCGCCACCCACCCTTCAATCAAGACTCCCAGAGTGAGAGTTCCATACCACTGAAGACAGGGCCCCCAGGGCGGCGCGCGACGCCGGAATCCGGCAAGTCCTTCCATCGTGGAATGATCGGCCCATGACCCGCACCGCGCACCCCGCCGACCGACTCCGCGCCCGCCTCGCCGCGGACACCCCCCTGATGGCCGCGGGCGCGCACGACGCCCTCTCGGCCCGGCTGGCCACCGAGGCCGGATTCGAGGCGATCCACCTGTCGGGCGCGCTCGTCAGCGCCGTCACGCTCGGCCTGCCCGACCTGGGCTATGTCGGCGCGTCGGACATGCTCGACGCGCTCGGCCGGGTCACCTCCGGCACCGACCTGCCGATCATCGCCGACGCCGACACCGGCTACGGCGACCCGCTCCAGGTCGCCGCGACCGTCCGCCGGTACGAGCGGGCGGGCGCCGCCGCGCTGCACCTGGAGGACCAGGTGATGCCCAAGCGCTGCGGCCACATGGAGGGCACCCGCCTGGCTCCGCTGGAGGAGGCCGTCGGCCGCCTGCGCGCCGCCGCCGAGACCCGCGAACGGCTCGTGCTCATCGCCCGCACCGACGCGCTGCGCGCCGCGGGCCGCGCGGAGGCCATGCGCCGGATCGCCGCCTTCGCCGCCGCGGGCGCGGACGCGGTCTTCGTGGAGGGCGCGATCGACGCCGCGACCGTCGCCGAGGCACACGACGTCTCGGGCGGCCTCCCCGTCCTCGTCAACTTCTCCGCGGCGGGCCAGACCCCCGCCCCCCTCGCCGACCTCGGCCGCGCGGGCTGCCGCATCGCCATCTTCCCCGTCGCCGCCGCCTTGGCGGCCGCCGCCGCGATGCGCGACGCCTACCGCTCGATCCTCGCCACCGGCGCCGCCCCCGAGCCCCCCTTCACCTGGACCGACTTCACCACGCTCCTCGGCCTCCCCGCCCTCTCCGCCGACGAGGACCGATGGAAGCGGATCCCCGCCGAGTCCTGAGACCCGCAACCCTCTGGACCCGGTCGTCCAGGCTCCGGGGCCGAGCGCGGCGAGACCGCGTGGAACCGCCGCGGTCGTCCGGGCGGGCCGGGCGGGGTCAGCCGGGGCCGAGCGCGAGCGCGCGCAGCAGGCGGGCCTCGGCTTCGGCGGACTCGCCGGCGGCCCAGGGCGCCAGGGGGACCGAGCGCAGGTGGCGGCCCTGGGGATCCAGGAGGTGCCCGGCGAACTTGAGCTTCCACAGGGCGATCGCCCGGTCGGTGACGACGAGTTCGGGGCTGTGCTCGGCGAGCGAGGCCTCGAAGGCCGGGATGGCGTCCACCGAGCGCAGCCACGCCGTGAACAGGAGATTGTACTCCCCCGAGAGGGACACGCACATGCGGGTCTCGCGCAGCCCGGCGAGCCGTGCGGTGACCTCGCCGACCCGGCGGGCCGGGACGGCGCCCCAGAACGTCACGCTGACGGGCCAGCCCGACCGGGAGTGGGCGACCTCGCACCGGTAGGCGATCGAGCCTTCCCGCTCCATCCGGGCCAGCCGGCGCCGCACCGTCGTCGGGCTGAGGCCCGTCCTCGCGGCGAGGGACGCGGCGCTCTGCCTGACGTCGTCGCTCAGCACCCGGATGAAGTCGAGGTCACCGGCGGTGAGCGCGCCGCGGCCGGGGATCGCGCCGGGGCCCTGCCCGTGCCGGTCGAGCCGCCAGCGGCTGCCCTCGGCGTGCAGGGTGGTGGCGAGCTGGGTGCGGGTCGCGGCGACCCCCGGCATCGCGCCGAGCCGGAAGCCGGTGTAGCGGGCCAGCTCGGCCTGCCCGCCGAAGATCGCGGTGAGCATGAGGTCCCGGCCGCCGGTCAGGTGCTCGATGGTGAACAGGTGGGGGTCCTCGGCCAGCTCGGCCGCCACCTCGTGCATCCTGCCGCGCACGCAGTCGATCTCGATCATGGCGACGATCGGACGGGCGCCGGGCAGGGACGTCGGATAGCACGTCAGCCAGGCGATGCCCGCGTTGCTCAACCGGGACCAGCGGCGGGCCGCGGTGGAGGCGTCGACGTCCAGCGCGGCGCCGATCGTCACCCAGTCGGCACGGGGATCGCGCTGGAGGGCGGCGACGAGGAGGAAGTCGAGCTCGTCGAGTTCCGCGGTGGATTCCGGTAGTGGATCGGGCATAAGCGGTCAATCCCGGCGTTTTCGGAGCAATGGCGGGGTGTTTCGTCATGATACGCGGCATGTTCACCTTGGATGACGCGGCCGAGTTGGCCCCCGAACTGCAGCGTCTGCGCCGCGATCTGCACCGCCGGCCCGAGATCGGGCTCGACCTCCCCCGGACCCGGGACCGGATCCTCACCGCGCTCGACGGCCTCCCCCTGGAGGTCGCCACGGGTGAGCGCCTCAGCTCCGTCACCGCCGTGCTGCGCGGCGGCCGCCCCGGCCCGTCCGTCCTGCTGCGCGCCGACATGGACGCGCTGCCGGTCCAGGAGGACACGGGCGTCGACTACTCTTCGCAGGTCGCCGGAGCCATGCACGCCTGCGGCCACGACCTGCACGTCGCGGGCCTGGTCGGCGCGGCCCGTCTGCTCGCCGACCGGCGCCACGACCTCGCGGGGGACGTGGTCTTCATGTTCCAGCCGGGCGAGGAGGGCTACGGCGGTGCCCCCATCATGATCGAGGAGGGCGTCCTGGACGCCGCGGGCTCCCGGCCCATCGCCGCGTACGCCCTGCACGTGTTCTCGACCATGATGCCCGCCGGCATCATCGGGACCCGGCCCGGCACCCTGCTGGCCGCCAGCGACTCCTTCGACGTGACGATCCGGGGCGCGGGCGGGCACGGCTCGTCCCCGCACGTCACCCGTGACCCCATCCCGGCCATGGCCGAGATGATCCTGGCGCTCCAGACGCGGGTCGCCCGCGCGATCAACGTCCTGGACCCCGCGGTCGTCACCGTCGGCTCCGCGCACGCGGGCAGCGCCCGCAACGTCATCCCCGAGACCGCGCAGCTCCAGGGCACCGTCCGGACGTTCTCGGAGCAGACCAGGCACGACGTCCGCGAGATCGTCATCGAGACGATCGAGGGCATCGCCAAGGCGCACCGGGTCGAGGTCGACCTCGACTACAGGTTCGTCTACCCGGTGACCGACAACACCGCGACAGAGGCGGCCTTCGCCCTGGAGACCGCGGTCGACCTCTTCGGTGAGATGCGCGCGTTCGAGGCGCCCCAGCCGCTCGCCGGATCCGAGGACTTCTCCTTCGTCCTCAACGAGGTCGGCGGCGCCATGCTCGGCATGAGCGCCTGCCCGGCCGACCGCGACCCCGCCACCGCGCCCATGAACCACGCCCCGCAGGCCGCGTTCGACGACGTCGTGCTGCCCGACGCCGCGCTCCTGCTCGCCACCCTCGCCACCCGCAGACTGGCCAAGGCGGGCGGCGCGTGACGGCCGGGACGGTCCCGTCGGGCGCCGATGAGCCGGGCGGCGGCCTCAAGGAGGCGTCGGTCGGCGCGGTCGTCGGCATCCTCGTCTTCTTCGAGCTCACCAGCGGCTTCCTCCAGGGCGGCCTCACCCCGCTGCTCCCCGACCTGGGCGAGCACCACCACATCGCCGACTCCAGCCTCAACTGGGTGCAGTCGCTCCAGCTCCTCGCCGCCGCCGTGTGCGTCCCGACCTTCGGGCGGCTCGGCGACCTGCACGGGCACCGGCGGATGCTGCGGATCGCGCTGGTCATGCTCGCGGCGGGCACCGTGCTCGTCGCGATCGCGCCGAACCTCCAGGTGCTGCTGCTCGGCCGGGTCCTCCAGGGCTCACTCGCGGCGCTGCTGCCGCTGGAGGTCGCCCTGGTCAAGGACCGGCTGCCCGAGGACAAGGCCCGCCAGGCCATCGCCCGGCTCGTCGGCTCGCTCACCTTCGGCGGCCTGCTCGGCGCGGTGATCATGGGCGTGGTGCACGACGCGGTCGGCGACGTCCGGGTCGCGCTGCTGCTGCCCGCGCTGCTCACCCTGCTGTGCATCCCGATCTCCTACCTCAAGGTGCCCGAGAGCGTGCCGCGCGCGACCGGCCGCGCCGACTGGCCCGGCATCGTGCTGCTCGGCTTCTCGATGATCGCGATCCTCTTCGGCGTCTCACGGGCCGAGACGGACGGCTGGATCTCCGGCTGGACGCTCGCGCCGCTGCTCCTCGGCTTCGCCGTGCTCGCGGGGTGGGCGCGCTACGAGCTCGGCACCGCCGACCCGCTGGTGGACCTGCGGGCGATGGCCGACCGGCGGATCGCGCCCTTCTTCGTGGTGTCCTTCCTCTTCGGCGTCGTCTTCTTCGGCATCCAGACCCCCGACACCACCTTCCTCGCGGCCGACCCGGAGGTCGACGGCTACGGCTTCGGCCTGACCGCGCTGAACCTGTCGCTCATGGCGCTGCCCGCGACGGTCCTCGCCGTCGTCGGCTCGGCGTTCACCGCCCGGATCGCGGGGGGCATGGGCTACCGGCGCGCGCTGATGCTGTCGTTCGGCCTCATCGCGGGCGGCATCCTGTTCCAGGTCGTGCTGCACGACGCGCTGTGGCAGCTGATCGTCGCCAAGATGTGCCTGGGCTTCGGCGCGGGCCTCGCCCTCGGCGCCATGCCCACGGTGATCGTCGAGGCCGCCGAGCCGAGCCGCACCGGCGTCCTCACCGCGCTCTACAACAACGTGAAGACGCTCGGCGGCGCGGTCGCGGGCGGCGTGATCGCCTCGATCCTGGCCACCATGGCGCTCGGCGACACCCCGACCGAGGGCGCCTATGTCGCCGTATGGCTGCTGTGCGCGGTCTGCGCGGCGGCGGCCGCGGTCGCCGTCCGCTTCGCCAGGAGAACGGAGACCGCCCCGGTGCGGTAGTTT
Source organism: Actinocorallia herbida (assembly GCF_003751225.1). NCBI lineage: Bacteria > Bacillati > Actinomycetota > Actinomycetes > Streptosporangiales > Thermomonosporaceae > Actinocorallia > Actinocorallia herbida. The sequence goes on along the minus strand of NZ_RJKE01000001.1, from coordinate 2,296,881 downwards.
CCCGGTAGAAAAGACCGGAAATAGGGAGCGCATCGGTGGAGCATCACCTGCTCGGATTCCTCGCCGGGGCGCTCATCGCGGTCGTCACCGCCCCGGTGGGCGTCTCCGGCGCGGTGTTCCTGCTCCCGGTACAGCTCAGCGTGCTGCACGTGCCGAACCCCGCGGTGACCCCGACCAACCTGCTCTACAACGTCGTGTCCGGGCCCGGGGCGCTGGTCCGGTACCTGCGGCGCGGGCAGCTCGGCGGCCCCCTGGTCCGGCTGCTGGTCCTCGGCACCCTGCCCGGCGTCGTCGCCGGGGCGCTCATCCGGGTCTTCGCCCTGCCCGGACCGCAGGTCTTCAAGCTCCTGGTCGGGGCCTTCCTGCTGCCGCTCGGGCTCTGGCTGGTGCGCCGGACGCTCCGCCCGGCTCCTGACGGGACGGCCCCGGCCCTCCCCGAGCCGTCGCCGCGGACCGTGTCCGGGCTCGCCCTGGGCGTCGGCGTCATCGGCGGGATCTACGGGATCGGCGGCGGCTCGATCCTCGGGCCGATCCTCGCCGGGCGCGGCATCCCCATGGCCCGGGTCGCGCCCGCCGCACTCGCCTCGACGTTCGTCACCTCGATCGTCGGCGCCCTCACCTACCTCGTGCTGTCGTTCTTCACGGCCGGCGACATCGCCCCGCACTGGACCCTCGGCATCGCCTGCGGCCTCGGCGGACTCGTCGGCGGGTACGTCGGCGCCCACCTCCAGCCGCGGATGCCGGAACGGGCGCTCCGCCTGCTGCTCGGCGTCCTCGCCTGCGGCCTCGCCGTCCTCTACCTCACCGACGCCCTCCGCTGAACGGCGCGGGCCGGGCCTCCGAAGGCGAAGGGCCCCGCCCCCCGGGGTCGAGAGGGGGGCGGGGCGGCACGGGTCAGCCCGGAGGACCCGACGCGGCGGAGTCAGACCTCGACGTTCTCCTCGATGCGGCGGAGGTGGTGCCGGGCGAGGGCCAGGTTGGCGCGGCCCCGGTCCAGCGCCGCGTACATGAACAGGCCCTGCCCGTTGCGGCTCGTGAGCGGCCGGATGATGTGGTACTGCTTGTCGAGCGTGATCAGGATGTCCTCAATGGACTCCTTCAGCCCGAGCTGCTCGATCGTGCGCATCTTCGCGCGGACGACCTCGGTGTTGCCCGCCGCCGCGATCTGCAGGTCCAGCGCCTTGGTGCTACCGAGCACGCCCAGCGCCATGCCACTGCTGTAGTCGACGATCGCCACGCCGAGGGCGCCATCGATCGACATCATCTCCTTGAGCGACTGGTCCAGGTTCGACATTTCTCGTCCTTTCCATGGTGGGTTCCGGCAAGAAGGCCTCGATGGCCCGTGCCACGGGCCTGGCCTCCAGATGGAGCCGGCCGAGGGTGACCCCCGGACCGGCGAGGATCGCCAGGGCCGCGGTCGGGCCCACGGCGTAGATCGCGACATGTCCGCCGCTGTTGCGGATGACGACCTCCTCGAAGGCGCCGTCGGCCGCGGTACGGGCGACACGGTCGGACAGGGACAGCTCGGTCGCGGTCATCGCGGCCATCCCGTCGGGTTCCACAAGGTCGGGCAGGTCGCTCGCGACGAGGAACCCGTCGCAGGTCGCGACCAGGGAACCGGTCATGTCCGGCACCCTGAGACGGAGCCCGTGCAGCTCTCTCCAGATCCGTTCTTCGCTCATTCCAGCTCCCTCAGCGCGTCATGTAGCTGTGTCAGCAAGGCGAGATCGACATCGGCCCATTTCGTCGGCCCGCCGAAGGGCGGTGCCCCCTGGTCCCGCAGGGGCGCACCCCCGATCCGACCGCGCGGCGCGGGGTCTCCCCCGGCTGCGGGCTCGGGTTCGCGGACGAGCGCCGAGGCGACGAGGCCGCGCACGGCGAGGGTGCACCCGAAACGGGTCCGTCCGAGCTCCCGCGCGAGCCCGGACGGGGTCTTGCGGCCGTCGGCGTTCAGCAGGATCTCCATCTGGAGACCGGTGAGGATGACGCGCTGACGGCGCAGCCTGCGCACCGGCTCGACCGGGCCGTCGTCGGCGAGGGGCGAGGGCCACGCCTCGTCCAGGAGGCCCCTGCGGCGGCGCGTCTCCACGCAGAGCGTCACCGGGTCCACCGCGAGGCAGTCCGGCCAGTAGGCGCGCTTGCCCCCGTGGAACTCCGGCTCGTGCGCCGAGCGGAGCAGGAAGAACGCCGCGTCGAACAGCTGGATGAGCGCGTGCGCCTCGAGCTCGGTGCCGGTGAGTCGGGCCGGGGACGCGGGGCCTTGCCCGGGGCCCCGCGTCCGCAGCCCTTCCCAGCCCTGTTCGCTGAGCCGCCCCGACGCCGTCAGCAGGTCGTGCAGGCTGGGGGCGAGACCGGTCTCGGCGTGCACGACCTGTCCGTCGAGGAGGTGGAAGGCTCCGTCGTCACCTAGGAGGAGCGTGCCCGTGGCCTGTTCCCGGGCGAGGCGCTCGAGCTGGGCGCGGATCTGCCTCATCCCACCGCCAGATCGCGCAGGGCGTCGCGCATCCGGTGTCGGGCGAGGGCGATGTTGCCGCGTTCGGCGTCGAGTGCCAGGTGCAGGCACAGCCGGGCGTCGGTCGCGGTGGTGACCAGCGCGAGGAGGTGGTGGCCCGCCGTCCCGCTGACGGTGATCTCGTCGATCTCGTCCCCGGTGCCCGCCGAGGTGAAGACCGGGCTGGTGACGACGGCCCGCACCAGTTCGGACGCTCCCGCCGCCTGTTCTGCGGCGTCCCGCGCCAGGCCCACCGACGCGATGGCGAGCCCGGTGGCGAAGTCCAGCAGGCCGGCGGACCGTGCGCCAGGGATCGCCATGACCGAGGTCAGGCAATCCTCAATCGCCGGCACCGCGTCCCCCCGTCACCACCGAGAACTCTCAAGTGGTCGGAGGCTATCGACGCGGAACCGGCGAATTCACTGGCTCACTGACAACCGTTATGAGGTACCAACAAGTACCCTTCTCCCGGCATAGGGGGATTTAAGTTTCTTCCATCAGGGTCTAAGAAGTCTCAACCGATAAGGTCGATAAGGTCCGCCACAGAGTCAACGATTCGTGACGGACGGTAGGGGAACCGCTCGACCTCGTGCCTGCGGGTCACCCCGGTGAGAACGAGGATCGTCTCCAGGCCCGCCTCCATGCCCGCGACCACATCGGTGTCCATCCGGTCGCCGATCATCGCCGTCGACTCGCTGTGCCCCGCGACCTGCCGGATCGCGCTGCGCATCATGAGCGGGTTCGGCTTGCCGACGAAGTACGGCTCGACCCCCGTCGCCTTGGTGATCATCGCCGCGACCGCGCCGCAGGCGGGCAGCGAGCCCTCCTGGGACGGGCCGATCGGGTCGGGGTTGGTGCAGATGAACCGCGCCCCGCGCTCGATCAGCCGTACCGCCCGGGTGATCTGGTCGAAGCTGTAGTTCCGGGTCTCCCCGAGCACCACGTACTCCGGGTCGAGGTCGGTGAGTATGTAGCCGACCTCGTGCAGGGCCGTGGTCAGACCGGATTCCCCGATGACGTAAGCCGTGCCGTGGGGCCGCTGGTCGTTGAGGAACTTCGCGGTCGCCAGGGCTGACGTCCAGATCATCTCCGGCCCGATGTTCAGGCCCGCCGCGGCGAGCCGGGCCGAGAGGTCGCGCGGCGTGTAGATGGAGTTGTTGGTGAGGACGAGGAAGCGCTTCCCCGAATCCACGACCTTTGCGATGAAGGCTTCCGCCCCGGGGACGGGCTTCCCCTCGTGCACGAGGACCCCGTCCATGTCCGACAGCCAGCATTCGATGGGCATCCGCTCGTTCATGGCGGCATTCTCGCAGCTCACCGCGCACACCGACAATGCCGTCACGTCCGTGCACACCTCCCCAAGAGCGACCCCCGCGCCGCCCGCCCCCGGCCCTCCCCTCGGCGCGGCTCCGCGGGCCGCGCACCCGGCGGCCGCCCGCAGGGACCCCCGCGGGCCGCCCGGGAGCCGCGGACCGCCGGACCGGGAGGCGGCGGTCCGGAAAAAGGTCGGGGAACGCGGGAACATCGCTGGGGGGTCATTGGTTGAACAGGGCGTGGCCGATGTGACTCGGGTGTCCCCGGGCCCCATCTATAGCCTTCACGGAATACCGTTCGGCTGGAGCCGTGTTGTGCCTTTCGCCGAGAGGCGACCCCGCACATCGCGCCGCATCGTGTGGCAGGGCCCGTCCGGATCATCCGGACGGGCCCTGCTGCCTTCTCCGCAGCCCGAACCCGGTCCCGCGTCCTTCAAGGCACGCCGAGCAGGCGAAGCCCCGCGGTGACCGCGGCGGCGGCCGACACCACCACCACGAACGAGGCCCTGCGCCAGGCGAGGACCGCGGCGACCGCGACGCCCGCGGGCCGCGCCCATCCGGCGAACTCCTGCCCGTCGGCGACCGCCGAGGTCACCGCGAGCGCCAGCAGCAGCACCACGGCCGCCCCGACGAGCGGCCCGCGCAGCCGCTCCAGATCGAGCCGCCGCGCGGCCAGCGGCCCCGCGACCCGAAAGGCATAGGTGCCCGCGGCCAGCACGAGCACAGCGAGCAGAGGCATGACGATCTCCCTCAGGAGGTCTCGGCGCGACGGGCGCGCAGCAGGAGGGGGACGGCGGCGGCCGGTGCCAGCAGCACCGGCAGGCCGGGTGGGAGCAGCGGGGTCAGGGCGAGCGCCACGGCGGCGCCGACGAGCGCGATGCCGCGGGTGCGGCGCTCCGCCAGGGCGGGCATCACGAGCGCGAGCAGCACCGCGGGGAAGGCCGCGTCGAGTCCGAGGGCGTTGACGTCCTCCAGCACGCCGCCCGCGTACGCGCCGACCAGCACCGCGAGGTTCCACACGACGAACAGGGCGATCCCGCACACCCAGTAGGCCAGCCTGCGCTGGCGTGGGTCGGTGTGCCGCAGCGTGAACGCCACGGACTCGTCGGTGAGCAGGTGCGCGCCGACCAGCCGCCGCCACGGGCGCCCCTCGAGGACGTCGGCGGTGGCCAGCCCGAACGGAAGCAGCCGCGCGTTGAGCACCAGGGCGGTGACCACCGCGGTGACCGCGCCGCCCCCGGCGAGCACGACGCCCAGCGCCGCGAACTGCGCGCCGCCGGCGAACACCAGCACCGACATGGCCACCGGCACCCACAGGGGCAGGCCGCCCGCGAGCGCGAGCGCGCCGAAGGACACGCCGACGAGCGCGTCGGCGACGCTGACCAGGCCGATGTCGCGGAGCGTGCCGCGATCCATCGTTCGCCAGAACGAACACATGAACAATAGAATGAACAGTGCGATGCCGTTCGTCAAATCGAACCTGTGGACTTCTTTGCCGAACGTCCGAGCGGCGGCGCGCAGTCCAGCGAACAGGAGCCGACGATCAGCACCCCGGACATCATCACGACCATCGCGACCTCCCTGCGCCGCGAGCGCGAGCGCGCGGGCCTCTCGCTCACCGAATTGGCCCGCCGGGCGAAGCTCGCCAAGTCCACGCTGTCCCAGCTGGAGTCGGGCACCGGCAACCCCAGCGTGGAGACGCTCTGGGCGCTCAGCCTCGCCCTCAGGGTCCCGTTCAGCCGCCTGGTAGAGCCGCCGCTGCCGCCGGTCCATGTGATCCGCGCCGACGAGGGGCCCTACACCCGGTCCGAGGAGGCGCCCTACGGCGTCGCCCTTCTCTCGCCGTGCCCACCCGGCGCCCGGCGCGACCTCTTCCGGATCGTCGCCGAGCCCGGCGCGCCCCGCCTCACCACGACGCCGCACCAGGCGGGCGTGCGCGAGCACGTCGTCCTGGCCGAAGGCCGCGCCCTCGTCGGACCGGTCGACGCCACCGTCGAACTGGACCCGGGCGACTACGTCTGCTACCCCGGGGACACCCAGCACATCTTCGAGGCCCTCGCCCCCGGCACCACCGCGGTGATGATCATCGAGCAGACCTGACGGACCCACCCCCAGGTTTCACCCGAGACCACGACAGGTAGGACACCGACTACAGCTCGTCACCAGTGTCCGCTTTGTCAGGTATCGCGGGGCTCCCACCCCGCAGAGGGGGACCACCATGGAGCGACCCACCGCCCACCCCCTGCCCCGCCCTCCCCTCCCCACCCACGCCCTCCCACCCGGTCGGCCCACCCCCGACCCCGCGAACCACCACGAGACCGGCGGCACCCGAGCCGACCGGCACCCCAAGAACCGCACATTCACCGCACCCAGCATCAACGCCCACCCGGCTCCGCCGCGCGACACGGCCGACTCGGCGATCACACACGACCTTCCGGCTCCGCCGCGCGACACGGCCGATCGGGGGCCTTTGCCCGCTGTGTCGGCCTCGCCGCGTGGCGCGGGGGGACGGTGGCGCCCTGGGGTCGGGGGTTTGCCGGGGCGGAGGCTCGGGTGGTGGGGGTGCGGGGGGCGTCGTGCGGGGGGTGCGGGTGATGAGGGCTGAGGGGCTTGCGCGGCAGTTGCTCGGGCGGCGGGCGGGGCCCGGGGAGGCGCTCGGGCGGGAGGCGGCGCGGCTCGGGGCGGCGTGCCGGGCGATGGCCGAGAGATTCCGGCGCGGAGGGCTGCTGTTCTCGTTCGGGACGGGGCTCGCGGCGGCGGACGCCGCGCACGTCGCGGTCGAGTTCACCCATCCGGTGATCGTCGGCAAGCGCGCGCTGCCCGCGATCGCGCTGGGCGCGGGCGCCGCCTGCGACGGCGGCACGGGCACCGGCCCGCACGACGCGCTCGCAGCGCGGCTGCGGCCCCTTGCCGGGCCCGCCGACATCGCGCTGGGCCTCGCCGCCGACGGGGACGACCCTGCCGTGCTCCGCTGCCTCGCCGCGGCCAGGGAGGCCGGCGCGCTCACGGTCGCGCTCGTCGGCGGTGACGGCACGGCCGCGAGGGAGGCCGCCGACCATGTGCTCGCCGTGGAGTCCGCCGACCCGCTCATCGTGCGGGAGATCCAAGTCACCACCTACCACGTGCTGTGGGAGCTGGTTCACGTCTTTCTCGCGGAAGGCGCCCTCACCGGGGCGCCTTCCGCCCAAGACCTCGGGGGATCCCATGACCGGTGAAGACGCCGTCCCGCTCTGCCTGGGCGAGGTGTGCATCACCTGCTCCGACAGCGCCGTCGCCGTACGCGTGCGCGAACTGCTCCCCGGCGGCCTCGCCATGGTCGACACCGAAGCGGGCCCGGAAGAGGTGAGCGTCGCCCTGGTCGACGCCCGCCCCGGCGACCTCGTCCTCGTGCACGCCAAGGAGGCCATCGCCATCGTGGAGGCCGGCGCGTGAGCGGGGGCGTCGAGGCGCTCTACCCGTTCCTGTACGCGGGCGCGGAGGGCGGGGCGGCGGGGCCGGTCGCCGATGTGGAGGCGTCCACGGAGCGCAAGGCGGCCGAGGCCGCGGCGCTGCGGGAGGCGCTCGCGGACAGGTTCGCGGGGGCGCTGGCCGCCTGCGCGCGGGATCTCGCCGCGTCCTTCGCGGCGGGAGGCAGGCTCTTGGCTTTCGGGAACGGGGGGAGCGCCACCGACGCTCGGGCCTTCGCGGCCCTGCTCGCGGCGCCGCCTTCGCCGGGGCGTCCGCTGCCCTCCTTGGCCCTCGCGCAGGACACCGCGGCGCTCACCGCGCTGGCCAACGACGTCGGCTACGAGGTGGTGTTCTCCCGGCAGGTCGCCGCGCTGGGCAGGCCGGGCGACGTCGCGGTGGCGTTCTCCACGAGCGGCGGATCACCGAACGTGCTCCGCGGCCTCGACGAGGCGGGACGGCGCGGCCTGGTGACCGTCGGGTTCGCGGGCTACGACGGCGGGCCGATGGCCGCGCCGGGGGCGGTCCGGCACCTGTTCGTCATCCCCTCGGAGTCGGTCCACCGCATCCAGGAGGCGCAGACGACCCTCTACCACGTCCTCGGCGAGCTGACGGCCGCCGCGCTGCCCTGCGCCGATCCGAGATGACCCGCCCGCCCGAGGCGGACCGCCCGGCCGAGGCGGACCGCCCGGCCGAGCCGGGCCACCCGCCCGACACGGGCCACTCGGCTGAGGGGGTTCGCACGACCGAGTCGGGCCACCCGGACGAGCCGACCAGCACGCCCAAGGCGACCCACCCGGGGGTGGGACACCGCGCGCCTGAGGCGAACCGGCCGGAGAAACGGGACCGCGCGCCCGAGGCGGGTCGGGTGCGGGTCCGGGTCCGGGTCGAGGGGATCGTGCAGGGGGTGGGGTTCCGGCCGTTCGTGCACGATCTGGCGGGACGGCATGGGATCGACGGGTTCGTGGGGAACGATGGCGATGGGGTGTTCGCCGAGGCCGAGGGGGAGCCCGCGCGCTTGGCGGCCTTCGTTTCCGACCTCGATCTGTGCGCCCCGCCCTTGGCCGTCGTGGAACGGGTCACCGCCGAGCCCGCGGCGCCGGTCGGTGCGCGGGGTTTCCAGATCGTCGCGAGCATCGCCGGAGGCTCGCGGTCGGCTCTCGTCTCCCCCGACACCGCGACCTGCGCGGACTGCCTCCGCGAGCTGAACGACCCGGAAGACCGCAGGCACGGTTACGCCTTCACCAACTGCACGCACTGCGGCCCGCGCTACACCATCACCGCGGACGTCCCCTACGACCGTCCGAACACCACCATGCGGGACTTCCCTCTGTGCGCGGCCTGCGCGAAGGAGTACGCTGACCCCTCAGACCGCCGGTTCCACGCCCAGCCCGTCTGCTGCCCCGCTTGCGGACCCTCCTTGCGCTTCGTCCTGGCGGACGGATCTCCGGTCGCGGGTGATCCCGTGGACTCGGCGGTCTCCTTGCTGCGGGAGGGCGGGATCGTCGCGGTGAAGGGCCTCGGCGGCTTCCACCTTGCGGTCCTCGCCTCCGACGCCGCCGCGGTGGCCCGTCTGCGGCAGCGCAAGCACCGCGAAGCCAAGCCGTTCGCTGTCATGGTCGGCGACCTCGCCGCGGCCCGCGCGCTGGTCGAGGTCGACGACGCCGCCGAGGCCGTGCTCACCGGGCCGCGCCGCCCGATCGTGCTCCTGCGCCGCCTCCCGGGCGCCGCGACGGCCGAGGAGGTGGCCCCCGGGGCCGCGGACCTCGGCGTGCTGCTCCCCTACACGCCGCTGCACCACCTGCTCGCCGGACGGCTCGCCGCGCCGTTCGTGCTGACCAGCGGCAACCTCGCCGGCGCGCCGATCGAGCACCGCGACGCGGAGGCGGCCGCGCGCCTCGCCGGGATCGCCGACGCCTTCCTCACCCACGACCGCCCGGTGCACGCCCGCGCCGACGACTCGGTGGTGCGCCTGTTCCGTGGCCGTGAGCTGCCGCTGCGCCGCTCGCGCGGCCACGCGCCGGCCCCGCTCGCCGCGCACCGCCCGTTCCCGCGCCCGGTCCTGGCCTGTGGCCCTGAATTGAAGAACACCTTCTGCCTGGCCAAGGGCTCGCGCGCGTTCGTGTCCCCGCACGTCGGCGATCTGGAGGACTACGCGACCCTGCGCGCCTACACCGAGACCGTCGCGCACCACCGCCGCCTGTTCGGGATCGCACCCGAGGTCGTCGCGCACGACCTGCACCCGGAGTACCTGTCGACGAAGTTCGCGGTCGACCTCGCCGAGGCCGAGGGCCTGGACCTCGTGGCGGTCCAGCACCACCACGCGCACATCGCCGCGTGCCTCGCCGACAACGGCGAGGACGGCCCGGTGATCGGCGTCGCGTTCGACGGCCTCGGCTACGGCCCCGACGGCGCCCTGTGGGGCGGCGAGCTCCTGATCGCCGACCTGGCGCGCTACCACCGCGCCGCCTGCCTCACGCCGGTCCCGATGCCGGGCGGCGCCGCCGCGATCCGCGAGCCCTGGCGCATGGCCGCCGCCCACCTCGCCGCCGCCTACGACGGCGGGGCCCCCGCCCTTCCCCTGCACGACCTCCACGCCGGGCGCTGGGACGCCGTCACCGCGCTGGCCCGCTCGGGCCTCGGCTCCCCGCTGACGTCCAGCGCGGGCCGCCTCTTCGACGCCGTCGCCGCCCTCGCGGGCCTCCGCGGCACCGCGCGCTACGAGGGTGAGGCCGCGATCGCCCTGGAACGCGCCGCGGACCCCGCCGAGTCCGGCGCCTATCCCCTGCCCGTCCTCGACGGCGATCCCCTCGTCCTGTCCTGCCCCGACCTCATCCGCGCCGTCGCCGACGACGTCCGCAAGGGCACCGGCCCGTCCCTGATCTCCGCCCGCTTCCACAACGCCCTCGCCCGGGCCGTCGTGGCCGCCGCCCGCGTCCTGCGCACCCGCACGGGCCTCACGACCGCGGCCCTGTCCGGCGGGGTCTTCCAGAACGTCCTTCTCCTCGACCGCGTCACCTCCGGCCTCGAAGCCGCCGGGTTCCGCGTCCTCCTGCACTCCCGGGTCCCGCCCAACGACGGCGGTCTCTCCCTGGGCCAGGCGCACGTCGCCGCCTCCCATGACCTGCTTTGACCTCCGGCCGGAGACCGGAGACCGGACCCGCCCGTTCAGCAGCGGCCCGCGCGGCCCGTCTCCGCGCAGTGGACGCCGATCTGGACGGGCGCGGCACTCGGCGTCCGGGTCCCTTCGCCGCTGCGCGTGGGGAGATAGACCACCCGGCCGCCCTCGGCGTCGAACGCGAAGTCCCCGGCGGCCCCCGGAACGAGGTCCCGCGCGTCCGCGGGCCCCGACCCGAGGGCGTCCAGCGCCTCCGCGACCGCGTCGACCGTCGGGTTCTTCCCGTGCGCGTCGATGGCGGCCTTCGCCGCGGCGAGCATCGCGTCGTGCGCCATGATCGCCCACCCGTCGGCGAGTTCGGACTCGTCGAGTCCCAGCCCCTTGAAGGTGGCGACGAACCGGTTGGCGAAGGCGTGGTACTGGGCGATCTCCTGGTTGTCCCAGCTGTTGAGCCGGTCGCGGTCGGCGATCGGCACGTACACGAGGGAGAGGGGCCTGCGGGGGTCGGAGAAGAACGGCTCCGTCGGGTCGAGCGCGGTGGCGTCCGAGCCCGTCACCACGGTCAGGGACGGGAGGGCGCACGTCGTCTGGGCGCCGAGCGCGTTCAGCAGTTTCTCCAGGTCGACGCCGCGGCCGGCGAAGTACAGCAGGTCGGGCCCTGCCGCGCAGACGCTCTGCGCGATGCCCTTGAAGTCCTCGCCCGGCTTGTACTGGTACGGCCGACCGCCTCCGGTCGGCGTGGTGGGGACGAACCCCTCCTTGGCGAAGGCCGCGCTGAGCGACGTGGCGTACATGTCCTCGGCCCCGGTCGAGGTGACGCCGGTCTCGACGACCTCGGCGGTGCCGGCCATCAGATGCTTGTCCTTCAACCAGGCGTGCACGATCTCCATCTGCCTGTCCACCGGCAGCGGCATCAGGTGGAGCCGGTCGGAGTCGGTGTTCGCGCGGTCGAACCCGCTCGCGGTCACCACGTCGGCGATCAGGGGGAGGCCCTTCTCGGCGAGCCGGTTGATCGCGTTCTTCGTCTCGCGCTGGCTCAGCCCGAGCCCGACCACCGCGACGAGACGGTCGGCGCCGACCATCTTCTTCAGGCCCTCGGCCGCCTGCTCCCACCCCGACTCGTCGCTGCCCGCGTTGGCCAGGACCACCTTGATCTTCCGGCTTTCGCCGAGTTCCCCGGAGTTCGCCCGCACCTGGGCGATGTAGGCGGCGGCGATCTCGTGCACGGCGCGGCCCTTGGCGGGCGAGTTCGCGTCGCCGGTGAGCGGGCCGAGGAACGCGATGGTGACGTCGCCGTCGTCCTGGTCCGCGTCGACGAGGCGGTTCTCCGCGGCGAAGAGCCGCTGCACCGCGGTGAGCCCCGCGTTCTTCGGGTCGAACAGGGCCTCGCCGTCGCTGACGCCGACGCACTCGCCCGCGTTGAGCTCCAGGTCGCCCTCGCAGCCGGACCGCAGGCCGAACCAGAGGCCCAGGCCCGTCACCAGGGCGACCGCGACGAAAGCGGCCGCGACCTTCCGGCCTCGCCGCGGCCGCCCAGGCCGCCCCGGCTCGGGCGGGCCGGGTTCCCCACCCGGATCCGGCACGGTACGGGAGGGCCAGACATGGATGGAGATGAGGGCGCGGCTGAAGTACTGGAGAATGTCCCTGCCCGCGCTCGACCGCTCGACGCCCTGGCCGGGCGAGCCGTCCCCCACAAAGCCTCCCGACGCAATACCCCCATGAGTGACTATCGGCTAAGTATCGCTCGGCACCGCCTCGATTTTCGTGATTCGCCTCAACAGATGCGCGGGAGCGGGTCACCGACGAGGACGTCGACGATTCTGGTCCCGCCGAAAGCGGTCTTGAGGAGGACCAGACCGGGCGGATCGTCCGCCACGCGGCCCACCACCGCGGCGTCGGCGCCCTGCGGGTGGGCGCGGAGCGCGGCCAGGGCCTCCGCCGCCCCGTCCTCGGCCACGACCGCGACGAACCTGCCCTCGCAGGCCACGTACAGCGGGTCGATCCCGAGGAGTTCGCACGCCCCGGAGACGGCCGGACGGACGGGCACGGCCGCCTCGTCGAGGATGACGGCGGCCCCCGCGCCCCGGGCGATCTCGTTGAGCACCGTGGCGACCCCGCCCCGGGTGGCGTCGCGCATCATGCGGACGGCGCCCGGCACCGCGTCGCGCAGGGCCGCGACGATCGAGTGCAGCGGCGCGGTGTCGGATTCCAGGTCGGCGGCGAGGTCGAGGTCGCCGCGGGCGAGCATGACGGTGACGCCGTGGTCGCCGATCGGGCCGGACACCAGCACGGCGTCGCCCGGGCGGACCTCCGCGACGCCGAGGGCCTCGGGACGGTCCAGGAGGCCCACCCCGGCGGTCGTGATGTAGCAGCCGTCGCCCTTGCCCCGCTGGACGACCTTGGTGTCGCCGGTGACGATCGCGACCCCGGCCCGTGCGGCCGCGGCCGCCATGGACGCGGCGATCCGCCGCAGATCCCCGATCGGGAACCCCTCCTCCAGGATGAAGGCCGCCGACAGGTGCATGGGCCGCGCGCCGGACACCGCGAGGTCGTTGACGGTCCCGTTGACGGCCAGGTCGCCGATGTCCCCGCCGGGGAAGAAGACGGGCGACACCACGTAGGAGTCCGTCGTCATCACCAGGCGCGGCACACCCGTCCCGAGCCCGAGGTCGAGCACGGCTCCGTCGCCGAGCGCGTCCAGGGCCGGGTTGCGGAAGGCCGTCACGAACACGTCGTCGATAAGGGTCTGGCTCGCCTTCCCGCCCGCCCCGTGCGCCAGGGTGACGCGTTCTTCGCGGACCTTGGGCGCCCGCTTCCTGGCGCGCTCTATCCGGTCGAGCACCTGCTGTTCGGTGGTCATGCGCGCGTCCCCTCCCGCATCGTGCTCTCGGCCAGGGCGGCCCGGCTGAACCGCCCGTAGTTGTAGTAGGCCGCGCACGCCCCCTCGGAGGAGACCATGCAGGTCCCGATGGGGGTCTCGGGAGTGCAGGCGGTGCCGAACACCTTGCACTCCCACGGCTTGATGACGCCCTTCAGTACCTCTCCGCACTGGCACGCCTTCGGGTCCGCGACGCGCACGCCCGGCACGTCGAAGACCTTCTCCGCGTCGTGCGCGGCGAACTCCTCGCGCAGCGCGAGCGCCGAGTGGGAGATGAACCCGAGGCCGCGCCACTCGAAGTGCGGTCGCAGCTCCATCGTCCGGGCGATCGCCTCGAGCGCGCGGGCGTTGCCGTCCCACGGGACGACCCGGGTGTACTGGTTCTCGACCTCGCAGCGGCCCTCGGCGAACTGCCGCAGCAGCATGTGGACCGACTGGAGCAGGTCGAGCGGCTCGAATCCGGCGCAGACCAGCGGTTTGCCGTATTCGCTCGGGATGAACTCGTACGGCCTGCACCCGATGACGGTCGAGACATGGCCGGGCCCGAGGAAGCCGTCGAGCCGCAGGTCGGGCGAGTCGAGGATCGCCTTGATCGCCGGAATGATCGTGACGTGGTTGCAGAAGACCGAGAAGTTCGAGACGCCCTCCGACGCGGCCCGCAGCACCGTGACGGCCGTCGACGGCGCCGTCGTCTCGAACCCGATCGCCATGAACACCACCCGGCGGCCGGGGTTCTCCCTGGCGATCTTGAGCGCGTCCAGCGGCGAGTAGACCATCCGGATGTCGGCGCCCTCGGCCTTGGCCTCGAGGAACGAGCCGGTGCCGCCAGGGACGCGCAGCATGTCGCCGAACGAGGTCAGGATGACGTCCGGCTCGCGCGCGATCGCGATCGCGTCGTCCACCCGGCCCATCGGGATCACGCAGACCGGGCAGCCCGGTCCGTGGACCAGTTCGACGGTCTCGGGCAGGTGGTCCTCCAGCCCGTGCTTGTAGATGGTGTGGGTGTGGCCGCCGCACACCTCCATGAACTTGTAGTGCCTTCCCGGCTCGCACAGTGCGGCGATCTGCCCGGAAAGCGCCCGCGCCTTGTCCGCGTCGCGGTATTCGTCGACGAACCTCATGCCGGCCGGTCCCCCCTCATGTGATGTCCGAAGCGGCGAGCGCGTCGAGCTCGTCGGCGTAGGCCTGGCCCAGGCCCTCCAGCAGCTGGAGCGTGGCCGCCGCCTCGGCCTCGTCGATCTTCGACATGGCGAAGCCGACGTGGACCAGCACCCAGTCGCCGGGGCCGACCCCGTCCGGGCCGAGCAGGCCGACGCTGATGGGCCGCCGTACCCCGGCCACCTCGACCAGGGCGAGGTCGGCGCGGTCCGGCAGCATTTCCACGATCTCTCCGGGGATGCCCAGGCACATCCGTTGTTCCGCCTTTCTCGTAGTGGCGCCCGCGTACCGGGCCCGATGAGCACGGTCACATCCGTCGCATCCGCAGATAGCGCTTGAGGTCGGGCAGCTCTTTCCAGAACACGAACAGTCCGAGCAGCCCCAGCAGCCCGAGCACGAAGACCCACGGTCCTCTCACGGTTCTCCCCCTTCCGCGAGGCGTGCGAAGAACGCCTCGATCTCCGGCCGCACCCGGGCTCCCCCGGACAGGCCCTTCCACGCGAGCCGGACGGCGGCGACGAGGCGGTGCCCGTCGGTGACCGGCACCAGCCACCGCTCGTCGGCGTCGTGCAGCGTGTTGACCAGCAGTGCCTCGGTGTACGGCCGCAGCCCGCCGAGCGGCGGGCAGGCCGCGACCGCCGAGGCCCACGCCGCCGGGTCGACGGGCCAGCCCGCCGCCCCCGCCGGACTGGGGTACCTCGCGACGGCCGCCCCGTCGTCCGCGACGGTGAAGAACGCGAGTCCCACGGGCACCCCGAGGTCGGCCGCCCGCACTCCGTCCAGCCTGATCCGGCGCGCGGGCACCGGCCGGAAGTGCCCGGTGCCCTCCCCGAACAGCAGGACGCACGGGCGGCACGCGCACAGCAGGCTCTCGTCCCGGTCGTCGAGCACATGGTCGTGCCGCTCGCCGAGCGGGACCGCGCACAGCCCGCAGCTCTCGGCCGCGGGCTCGGCGGCCCGGCGGACCAGGCGTTCGAGTGCGCCCTGCCTCATGGCGCCGCGCTCGGACGGCTCAGCAGCGCCTCCACCGGCACGAACGCGGGCTCCCCCGAGCGCAGGTCCACCCGGGAGAGTTCCGGCGCGGTCGCGAGCACCGCGTCGCGCACCGCGTCCTCCAGCGGACGGGTCCCGCAGCCGTGCGTCCCGCTCAGCCTGACCCGCGCGATCCCGCCCTCGACGCCCTCCAGCCGGGCCTCGCCGCCCCCGAGCAGCGGCCGCAGCCGGTCCAGCGCCCGCGCCACCCGCTGCGGCAGCGGCTCGGGATGGACCCCGTGCAGGACGAGCAGGTGCCCGACGAGCTCGTCGGCGGCCAGTTCCCCGGCGACGGCCCGGTCCCCCGCGACCCGGTCCACGATCCGGGCCAGGGCCTCCCCGTAAACCCGGGTGAGCAACGCGACCGCGTCCAGCGCGCGGGCCGCGGTCGCCCCCGGCATGCTCTCCAGCGCGCTGAGCTCGGCCTCGACCCTCCCGACGAGATCGGCGACCTCCACGTCGTCGAGGCGCTCCGCGACCCCGTCCGCAGGCCCGGCGGACTCGGCGCGCTCGACCCGGTCGGTGGCCTCCGCGTCCTCCAGGCGCCGCGCGGACGCGCCGACGGGCCTGGCGCGCGCGGCGGGCTCACCCATGGGAGGCCCCGAACATCGGCGAGTGCATCTTCTCGAGCGTCTTGCCCTTGCCCAGGTACATGTGGACACCGCAGGGCAGGCACGGGTCGAAGCTGCGGACGGCGCGCATGATGTCGACGCCGCGGAAGTCGTCCTGGCCGTTCTCCTCGAAGATCGGCATGTCCTGGACGGCGTCCTCGTACG
The DNA here is from genome assembly GCF_003751225.1 of Actinocorallia herbida. Taxonomy (NCBI): domain Bacteria; kingdom Bacillati; phylum Actinomycetota; class Actinomycetes; order Streptosporangiales; family Thermomonosporaceae; genus Actinocorallia; species Actinocorallia herbida. The sequence goes on along the minus strand of NZ_RJKE01000001.1, from coordinate 2,280,671 downwards.
GGCCGGGGGTGCCGTAGCTGTCGCGCGGGCTGCCGTTCCAGGGCGTCGGCGGGTACGGGTGGTAGTTGGCGATCTTGCCCTCGCGGATCACCAGGTGGTGCGACAGGACGCCGCGGACGGCCTCGTGGAACCCGCAGCCGATGGCCTCGTCGGGCACCTCGAACGGCTCGAAGACCTTGGTGTCGCCGGCCGAGACGAGCTTCATCGCCTCCTCGACGAAGTACAGCGCCATCGCCGCGGAGTAGGCGACGAAGTAGGCGCGCGCCCTGTTCCGCTCCAGCGCGTTGGACCAGCGCGGGATGCGCCACTCCAACGTCGTCTCGGGCAGCTCGGTGCCGCGCGGCAGGTTGATCTGCACGCTGGAGCCCGTGGCCTTCACGTACGGGGTGTCGACCAGGTTCGCCAGGGCCGTGGTGTACAGCCGGGCGAAGGCGCCGCCGCCGGTGTCGAGCGCGAGGTGCTGCCCGCTGGCCTTGTCGAACCAGCGCGGGCTCATCACCCAGCTGTACTTGTCGTCGAAGTCGCGCTTCTGCGGCGCGGGCATCGTCGTCTGGTTCCACGGGTGCCGCATGTCGACGGGATTGCCGAGCGGGTCCCGGTCGACGAACTTCTCCGAGGCCGTCCAGTCGTCGTAGTACGAACTGCCGAGCAGGATGCGGATGCCGAGGTTGATGTCGACCAGGTCGGTCGTGAGCAACCGCCCGTCCACGACGATCCCGGGTGTGACGTACATGGCCCTGCCCCAGGCCTCCATCGACTCGTAGCGGTAGTCGACGACGGCCGGGTCCTGGAAGGAGCCCCAGCAGCCCAGCATGACGCGCCGGCGGCCCACCTCCTCGTAGCCGGGCAGCGCCTCGTAGAAGAAGTCGAAGACGTCGTCGTTCATCGCGACGGACTTCTTGAAGAAGTCGACGACCTGCATCAGCCGCGACAGGTAGTCGGTGAACACCGACGGATTCGGCACCGTCCCGACACCGCCCGGATAGACCGTCGACGGGTGCACGTGCCTGCCTTCCATGAGGCAGAACATCTCCCGGGTGACCCGGCTGATCCGCAGCGACTCCTTGTAGACCTCGCCCTCGAACGGGTTGAACGCGGCCATGATGTCGCCGATGGTGCGGTATCCGTGCACGTCGGCGCCCGGCGCGGGGGTCTCTCTCGCCCGGCGCAGCACGGCCGGGTTGGTGTCCTTGACCATCGCCTCGCAGTAGTCGACGAAGACCAGGTTGTCCTGGAAGATCGTGTGGTCGAACATGTACTCGGCGGCCTCGCCGAGGTTGAGGATCCACTCCGCGAGCGGCGGGTTCTTGATCCCGTAGGCCATGTTCTGCGCGTACACCGAGCAGGTGGTGTGGTTGTCGCCGCAGATCCCGCAGATCCGGCTGGTGATGAACCCGGCGTCGCGCGGGTCCTTGCCCTTCATGAAGACCGAGTAGCCGCGGAACATCGACGAGGTCGCGTGGCACTCGGCCACCCGCCGGTTCGCGAAGTCGATCTTGGTGTAGACGCCCAGGTTGCCCACGATGCGGGTGATCGGGTCCCAGGACATCTCGACGAGCTGGCCCGGCTTGGTCTTGCCGGCCGTCCTCGGATCGGTGATGGCCATCGGTGGTGGTCCTCTCCTGCCTGGAAGACGGCGCGGTTCAGCGCCGCTCGGCCTTGCGGTATCCGGTGGTGATCTTGTCCCGGTTGTGCCGCCACTTCGGCTCGCGGTTCGCGGTGTGGTTGGTGATGTCGCGCATGCGCTTGATGAAGGCCCCGTACGGCTTGATCAGCGCCGACGACAGGGTGGCGCCCGGAGGCATGTCCATGAAGGGCATGAACTTGTCCGGGAAGCCCGGCATGGTGCACGCGATGCAGATGCCGCCGACATTCGGGCAGCCGCCGATCCCGCCCATCCAGCCGCGCTTGGGCACGTTGCAGTTCACGACCGGCCCCCAGCACCCGGCCTTCACCAGGCACTTGGAGGAGTTGTAGTCATGGGCGAAGTCGGCCTGCTCGTATCCGGCGGCCCGGTCGCACCCGTCGTGGACGGTGCTGCCGAACAGCCACGTCGGCCGGCCCAGGTCGTCCAGCGGAGGCGGCGGCGCCGTGCCCGCGGCGTGGAAGAGCAACCAGGTCAGCGTCTCCATGAAGTTGTCCGGCTGGACGGGGCAGCCCGGGATGTTGATGATCGGCAGCCCGCCCGCGGAGCGGAAGTCCGTCCCGAGGTAGTCGGACAGGCCCATCGCGCCCGTCGGATTGCCCTGCATCGCGTGAATGCCGCCGAATGTCGCGCATGTCCCGACGGCGACGACGGCGAACGCGCGCGGCGCGAGCGCGTCGATCCAGCGGTCGAGGGTGAGCGGCTCACCGGTGAGGAGGTCGTTGCCGAACGACGTCCAGTACCCGTCCCCGTTGATCTTCTCGTTGGGGACCGAGCCCTCCAGCACGAACACGAACGGCGCGTCCAGCTCGCCCGTCGCCCCGGCCCGGAAGGGTCCGAGGAACTCCTCGCCGCCGAGCGTCGGCGACAGCACCTTGTTGTGCAGGTGCACCTTCGGTAGCCCCGGGATCAGGCCGCCGACGACGTCCTCGATCGCGGGCTGCGACGCCGCGGTGATCGACACGGTGTCGCCGTCGCAGCTCATGCCCTCGGAGATCCACAGAATGTGCACCTCTTCGACTGCCTTGCCCGTCGTCGTGGTGGTCATCGCACGCCTCCCCTCACCCGCCCGCTCCGGCGGGTTCGCCCTGCCCCTCGGTCTGGTCGACGGTGATCGACTCCAGGAACGCCTCCTCCTCACCGGTGACCTCCACGTCGAGGCCGCCGCAGGTCATGCAGGTGGTGAGGCCGAGCGCGCCGTCGGCCCTGCCGGTCTCGCCGCAGGTGCGGCAGCGGACCTCGGCCTGGTCCTGCACCAGGTCCACCTCGGCGTCCGCGGCGAGGGTGCCCTCCGCGGCGAGCCGGAACCCCTGCTCGATCACCGCCGGGTCGACCGGGTGGCCGGTGACGCGCACCCGCACCGCCCGTACCCGCCGGTCGCCCGCGCGTTTGAGCGCGGCGGCCACGATCGCGTCGCACAGCCCCAGTTCATGCATCGGCCGGTTCCTCTCGCTCCGTCCGCGCCCGTCCGGTACGGGCGAGGTCTTCGACCAGCTCTTCGACGAGGCGCACCGCCCCGTCCACCGCGGCCTCGACGGTCGCGGACAGGCCCATGCCCTCCTCCAGGGACTCCGGGCGGCAGCCGACGACGAACACGCGGCCCACCGATCCGCCGAGGCGGCGCAGCAGGAGCAGCACCGCGAGCGGGTGCAGGCCGTGCGCGTCCACCGCGGCGCCGTCGTCGTCGCCCAGGTCGTCCGGGCCCACCTCCAGCACCGCGAGCGTGCCGGGCGGGCCGTCCAGCGGGACCGCGTCGACCATGACGAGGGTGTCGACGGTCCCGTCGAGCAGTTCGTAGGCGAGGTGGACGCCCCGGATGCCGTAGTCGGCGGCGCGCACCCCGTCCGGGAGCCGGGCGGGGTCGAGCCGCCGCAGCACCTCGACGCCGAAGCCGTCGTCGCCGAGGAAGAGGTTCCCGATGCCCGCGACCAGGACGCCGCCCCGGGCGCTCACCGGCCCTCCCCCGAGGTCTCCAGCGGCGCGGCGGGCTCCAGCGGCTCGACCTCGTCGGGCGCGAAGTAGCGGAAGCGGCCGTACCACCGGTCCAGGTCCGCCGCCGGATCGTCCTCGACGGTGACGGCGAGGTGCGTCGCGTCGTCCATGTCGGCGAGCACCTTCTCGACACGGGCCGTGCGGCCGTCCAGGAAGCGGTCCTGCGGGTCGGTGCCGTGCCTGCGCGGGCGGAGCCGCACCCGGCTGCCCGCGCGCAGCCGCACCCCCGCCACCACTACCGACGCGTCCGGCGGACCGCCCCGATCGGCGGCGCCGAGGGAGCGGACCGCGCCGTGCAGCCGCTCGAACACCTCGGGCGGCATCGCGTCCGCCCGGTCGACGATCGCGGCGGCGCGCGGGTCGGTGGCGCGGGCCTCGCGCTTCTCCGCGTCGGTCAGGGTGAGGGTGCGCAGGGTGAGGATCTCGTCGATCTCCCCGGAGTCGTGGAGGTCGCCGGGGCTCTCCGGGGCCACCTTGGGGTGGTCGTAGAGCAGGATCGGCGACGAGAGCACGAGCGTGTCGGCGGCGTCGGCGAGGACGGGGAAGGTGTGCACGTTCGCGCAGCCCCGCACGGCGGCCTCGGCCCACTCGGGCGGATCGAGCAGCGAGACGAACGCGCCGCCTCGGACGGCGAGCAGCAGGTGGCAGGCCAGCGGCGACGAGCGCAGCGCGGTGTCGCGCGGAACCTCCGGCGCGATGTCCGCCGCGGCGTTCGCCACCCGCACCGACAGCCGGTGCAGCGGCCCGTCCGGCCCCTCCCCCAGCGCCGCCCCGCCCACCCCGACCCGGACGGCGAGGGCCAGCCGTTCCCGGACCACCCGCCCGACCACGCGGCCGGCCGGATCGGCGATCTCCTCGACGTCCCGGCCTCCGGGCACGGTGAACTCCAGGTCCGGCGCCGCGCCGAGCGGGATCCGGAAGCGGATCTCGTGCGGGACCGCCTCGTCGAACGGGACCTCGTGCCGTGCCGCGGCCGTCAGGGACTCGGCGGCGTGCCAGCGCCCGGCCCGGTGCTCCTCGACGGTCTTGCGCTGCACCTGCAGGAACCGGACCGCGCCCTCGACGGGCGTGCCCGCAGGCGCCCGCACCAGGGCCTCGGTCCGCTGCCACCAGCCTTCGGCGGAGCCCGCGACCCCCGTGTCGTCGGGCCCCCGCGCCTGGGTCCACGCGCGCGGCGTGAGGACGCCGAACTGCCAGCGGACCCGGTTCTTGGCCGAGGAGCGCCGGTAGGGGTAGAGGAGGTAGCCCTCATAGAGGATCGCGTCCGCCAGCGCGCGGAGGGGCGCGAAGGCGTCGTCGGTCGTCGCCGGATCCGTCGTCATGGCCCCCGCCCTCCAGGATTCGCCTACCTGTTCACGTTATGTACCCAATGTCATGCGGTGCGTAATCAGTCGGCGGGAAGGCGGGGCAAAGAGCCGCCGCGCGATACGGCGATACACGGCTTTGATTTATCCGTAATGCCCTAAGATCGTCCTGCGAAAGGGGGGATTCGCCATCGGAGCGCATACCCGCAACCGGCGGAGCCGGATGCTTGTGAAGATCGCCGTGCCCGTGGGCGCGATCGCCGTGATCGGCCTCACCGTGGCCTTCAGCGGCGACGACTCCGACAAGAACCTCACCCTCACCCCGGAGCGGCCCGCCATCGCCACCGCGACCTCCACGGTGACCCCGACCGAGGCCCCGGAGACCGCGGAGCCGACCCCCGTCTCGGCCCCGACGAGGACCACGGCGACGACCCCGCCGGCCACCCCGACCCCCCGGCCGACGACCTCCTCGCCCAAGCCGCCCCCGCCCCAGCCCCCGGCGACGCAGGCGCCCCCGGCGCCGACGACCCGGGCCGTCCCGGACGTCGTCGGCCTCTCCCTGAACGAGGCCGCCGTCCGTCTCGCGCAGGCCGGATTCGGCTTCGCCGAGATCTGCGTGCGCAGCCGGGAGGAGGGCGTCCTGAACCAGCAGCCCGCCGCCGGGCAGCAGTGGAACCCCGGAGGCAGGGTCGCCCTCTACGTCGCGTCCCGCCGCTGCGACGACCACGACTGGGGCGACGACGACCGGGCCCCCGCCTCCCGGCCGTCACCTTCCGCAACGTAAAGGAACACAGCGCGAGATCGGGGATCCTCCCCGAAGCGGTCTTTCGATCGGCCCGGAGCCCTTACGCGGTCGGCCGATCCGGTGTCTTTACGCGGTAAGGCGGGACCCGTCACAGCACGTTCTTGATCGCGTCCTGGGCCGTCTGGCGCATCCGCGCGTGCAGGAGCGCGTTCTTCTCCCGGTCGGTCCGCGCCTCGATGATGCGCAGCCCGTCGCCGGACAGCGCGCGCGGGAGCTGCCCGGCGGAGTCCAGCCGGGTGTAGGGGATGCCGTGGGCCGCCGCGATCCGCTCCAGGTCGACCCCGTGCGGGGTGCCGAAGACCCGCTCGAACGGCTCGCGCAGCGACGCCTGCGGCAGCAGCGAGAAGATCCCGCCGCCGTCGTTGTTGACCACCATGAGCGCGAGGTCCGGGCGTGCTTCGCGGGGGCCGATGATGAGGCCGTTCTGGTCGTGCAGGAACGACAGGTCGCCGAGCAGCGCGTACGACCTGCCGCTGTGGCCGAGGGCCATCCCGATCGCCGTGGAGACCAGGCCGTCGATGCCCGAGGCGCCCCGGTTGGCGAGGATCCGCAGGCCGCGCCGCGGGCGCATGGTCTGGTCGAGGTCGCGCACCGGCATGCTCGCCGAGGTGAGCAGGAGCGAGCCGCCCGGGATCGTGGCGACGAGGTCGCGGGCGAGCCGCGGCTCGGTCACCTCCTCGCTCTCGTCCAGCAGCGTGTCGACGGCGGCGGACGCGGCCTGGTCGGCCGTGCGCCAGGACTTCAGCCACCCGTCGTCCCCGGAGACCACGGGGATCTCCACCTCCTGGGCGACCTGGGTGGCCGAGCGGACCGGGTCGGGCCAGCGGGCCAGGCTCGGGGTGACGACGATGTGCTCCTGGGCGCGGCGCAGCATGCCCAGCAGCGGCTTGGACAGCCCCGGCCTGCCGAGCGTCACGACCACCTCGGGCTGGTGCGCCTCGACGAACTCGGGCACGCCCAGCAGGAAGTGGTAGGACGACATCGCGTGGTCGCCGTACCGTCCGTTGCCTATCGGCTCCGACAGCACCGGCCACCCCGCCATCGACGCCGCCGCGACATAGCGCTTGACGTTCACCGCCCCGTCGCCGATGACGAGGACGCCCCGGCGGGTCGGCGGCACGTGCAGCACCGACCCCGGCGAGCTCTCCCTGACCCGGGTCCACACGCTGGCGTCGCCGCTGTCGAGCGGCTCGCACCACGTGTCGTCGCCGTTGGGGATGAGCGGCTCGCGGAAGCTCACGTTCAGGTGGACCGGTCCCGGGTCGGGCGCGAGGGCGGCGGCGTAGCCACGGCTGGCCATCGACCGCCAGTAGGCGACCATCCCCGGCCGCTCCTCGGGCACCCCCACCTCACAGGTCCAGCGGACCGCGGTGCCGTACAGCTTCACCTGGTCGATGGTCTGGTTCGCGCCGGTGCCGCGCAGCTCCGGCGGCCGGTCCGCGGTCAGCACGATGAGCGGGACCGCCGACTCCGACGCCTCGATGACCGCGGGGTGGAAGTTCGCCGCCGCCGTCCCCGAGGTGCACACCAGCGCGACGGGCCTGGCCGTCCGCTTGGCCAGGCCCAGCGCCAGGAACGACGCCGACCGCTCGTCCACCCGGACGTGCAGGCGCATCCGCCCCGCGCGCTCCGCGGCGTCCAGGGCGAGGGCCAGGGGGGCCGAGCGCGAGCCGGGGGCGAGGACCGCGTCGGTCATCCCGCCCCGCAGCAGCTCGTCCACCAGGACCGTGGCCAGCGCCGTCGCCGGGTTCATGCTCTCTCCGCTTCCTCCGCTCGCCGCCGCCAGGCAGCCGGGTCGACCTGGTGGCGCGCGAGCGCCGCGAGATCCACCTCGGGCCGGCGGACGGCGATCTCCCCGTCCTCCACGACCAGCGGATCGCCGGTCACGTCGCCTTCCAGCAGGCTGAGCGTCGCCAGGCCGCACGCGTACGGCAGCTCCGGCAGCGCCGCGGCCAGGGCGAGCCCCGCGGCGAGCCCGACCGAGGTCTCGACCGCGCTCGACACCACCACGGGCAGGCCGATCGCCGCGGCGATCTCCAGCGCGGGGGCGACCCCGCCGAGCGGCTGCACCTTGAGCACCGCGATGTCGGCGGCCTCGGCCGCCACCACCCGGAACGGGTCCTCGGCGCGGCGGATCGACTCGTCCGCCGCGATCGGCACCTCGACGCGCCTGCGCACCGCCGCCAGCTCCTCGACCGTAGCGCAAGGCTGCTCGACGTACTCGAGATCGAACCGGTTGAGCAGTCGGATCATCCGCACGGCCTGATCGACGTCCCAGCCGCCGTTGACGTCGATCCGGACCTTACCGTCCGGTCCGATGGCGTCGCGCACCGCCTCGACCCGCGCGAGGTCGTCGGCCTCGCTCTGGCCCTTCTCCGCGACCTTGACCTTGGCCGTGCGGCAGCCGCCCTCGGCGGTGATCCGCCAGGCGTGCCCGGCGTCGGTCGCCGGGACGGTGACGTTCACCGGGATCCGGTCGCGCAGCGGCGCGGGGAACCCGGTGAAGGCCGCCTCGCGGGCGGCGGCCAGCCAGCGGGCCGCCTCCGCAGGGCCGTACTCGGCGAACGGGGAGAACTCCCCCCATCCCGCCGGGCCGTGGATCAGCGCGCCCTCCCGCCGCGTCAGCCCCCGGAACCGGGTGCGCATCGGGATGGCGAAGGCCCGCATCAGCCGTGCCAGGGGTAGGGCGACCAGTCGGGGTCGCGCTTCTCCAGGAACGAGTCGCGGCCCTCGGCGGCCTCGGCGGAGCCGTAGGCGAGGCGGGTGGCCTCGCCCGCGAAGACCTGCTGGCCGACCAGCCCGTCGTCGATGAGGTTGAAGGCGAACTTGAGCATCCGCTGCGCCGTCGGCGACTTCGCGTTGATCTTGGCGGCCCATTCCAGGGCGGTCTTCTCCAGGTCCGCGTGCGCGACGACCGCGTTGACCATGCCCATGCGGTGGGCGTCCTCGGCGGAGTACTCGTCGCCCAGGAAGAAGATCTCGCGAGCGAACTTCTGGCCGACCTGACGGGCCAGGTAGGCCGAGCCGAAGCCGCCGTCGAAGCTCGCGACGTCCGCGTCGGTCTGCTTGAACCGCGCGTGCTCGCGCGAGGCCAGGGTGAGGTCGGACACGACGTGCAGGCTGTGCCCGCCGCCCGCGGCCCAGCCGTTCACCACCGAGATGACGACCTTGCCCATGAAGCGGATGAGCCGCTGGACCTCCAGGATGTGGAGGCGGCCCGCGCGCGCCGGGTCGATGCCCGCGGCGCTCTCGCTCTCGGAGTACTTGTAGCCGTCCTTGCCCCGGATCCGCTGGTCTCCGCCGGAGCAGAAGGCGTGGACGCCGTCCTTGGGCGAGGGGCCGTTGCCGGTCAGCAGGATGACGCCGACGTCGGGCGACAGGCGGGCGTGGTCGAACGCCCGGTAGAGCTCGTCCACGGTGTGCGGGCGGAAGGCGTTGCGCACCTCCGGCCGGTTGAAGGCGATCCGCACCGTCCCCTGGCCCACCGCACGGTGGTAGGTGATGTCCGTGAAGTCGAACCCGTCGACTTCCTTCCAGGCTGCGGCGTCGAATATCTCGGAGACCATGGCCCCTATTACATCGCCTTTCCGTGCCGTGTTCGGCCACGGGTAGCCTGATCACACAATGAGACCCCTGCATGCCGTCGTTCTCCCCCCAGGCCCCCGCTTCCTCGACGTGCTGACCGCCGCGCTCGACGGCACCGGGCCCGCCCTGCTCCCGGTGGCCCCGGGCACGCCCGAGCCCGCGCTGCGGGCGCTCGTGGAGACCGCGAAACCGGCCGCGCTCGTCGATTCCTCCGGCGTGCACGCGCTGGAGGGCGGGGTGCCGACCGACGCGGCGGTGCTCATCGCCACCTCGGGTTCCACCGGCCGTCCGAAGGTCGTGGAGCTGACGGCCGGGGCGCTGGAGTCCTCGGCCCGCTCGACCCTCTCCCGGGTCGGCGCCCGGCACGCGCCGTGGCTGTGCTGTCTGCCGACCTCGCACATCGCGGGCGTCCAGGTGCTGGTGCGGGCGCTGCTCGGGGGCGTGTCCCCGGTGATCCACCCGGGGTTCGACCTCATGGAGGTCGCCAAGGCGGGCGAGGTGCACATCTCCCTCGTCCCGACGCAGCTCCGCCGTCTCCTGGACGTGGAAGCCGACCTCTCTTCCTATGCCTCGATCCTGCTCGGCGGGGCGGCGGCGCCCTCGGCTCTGCTGGCGGAGGCCCGGGATCGCGGCGCAAGGATCTTCACCACTTACGGGATGAGCGAGACCAGCGGAGGGTGCGTCTACGACGGCGTCCCCCTGGAGGGCGTGGAGGTCTCCCTGGACGCAGCCGGACGGATCTCGCTTTCCGGTTCCGTCCTCTTCTCCGGCTACCGCTTCGCCGAGCGCCGGCCCGGCCGGTGGTTCACCACCCAGGACCTCGGCGTCTTCGAGGAAGGCCGCCTGCGGGTCCTCGGCCGGATCGACGATGTGATCAACACCGGCGGGGAGAAGGTCGTGGCCGGAGCTGTGGCCGAGATCGTCTCGCGGCACCCCCGGGTGCGCGAGGCGGTCGTGGTGGGCCGGGACGACCCCGAGTGGGGGTCGCGGGTGACCGCCGTGGTCGTCGCCGACGGGCCCGTCACGCTGGACGAGCTGCGCGACCTCGTCCGGGCCGAGCTGCCCGCCCACGCGGCGCCGCGCGAGCTGGAGATCCGCGCGGAGCTGCCGCTGCTGGCGTCGGGCAAGCCCGACCGCGAGGCGCTGCGCCGCGCCCCGGAGGCCGGGACGGCCGGGACGGCCGGTCTCACCGGCGGGTGAGAATCGCGCCACACCGGTAAACCGCGGAGGCACCTCCGGAATCATACGTATTACCCGGACGTTGTAGGTGAGGTAACCGGGTACCCGATCGAGTCTCGCGAAAGTCACCCATGTCCGGCCACAAGCCGTTTGGGTCAAGGTTTTCGCTGGTCGGGAACATCCTGGACACGGTCCTTCGTTTCGGATACGTGCCCAAAAGGCATATTTCGGACCTCGAGAAGGGAGGGTCGGACCCCATGCCTCGTAAGGCCACAGCGGCCCCGACCGTTGAGAGCGGGGCGGCGACCGACAGCGGCGCGGCAGCCCACGTGGCGGATCTGCTGGCACTGGGCAAGTCCCGCGGCCACCTGTCCCTCACCGAGGTCCGCCGAGCGTTCGAGGAGGCGGGCATCTCGGCGACCCGCGGCCGCTCCCTGCTCAAGGAGCTGACCGAGAGCGGAGTCCGCCTCGGCGACGATGGCGCCCAGGCCGACGGCACCGCCAAGCCCACGACGAAGACTACCCGCAAGCCGGCGGCCTCCGGCCGGACCGCGCGCGGCACCAAGACCACCGCCAAAACGGGCGCCAAGAACGGCACCGCGAAGACCGCCGAGACCGGCGACGACCAGGCCGCGCGCGCCGCGGAACTGGGCGACGACGACTCCGAGTTCGACCCGAACGCCGAGGATGAGGGCAACGACGAGGTCAGCACCCGCGACCTCGACGACAACACCTCGGTGATGGGCGACTCCGTCCACACCTACCTCAAGGCCATCGGCCGCCGCCAGCTCCTCACCGCCGAACAGGAGGTCGACCTCGCCAAGCGGATCGAGGCGGGCCTGTACGCCGAGTACAAGCTGGACAACGCCCCGCCGCGCATGTCCGCCCGCCAGCGCGACGAGCTCGAGTGGATCGTCGAGGACGGCAACCGCGCCAAGGCCCACATGCTGGAGGCCAACCTCCGGCTCGTGGTCTCGGTCGCCAAGAAGTACTCCGACCGCGGCCTGTCGCTCCTGGACGTCGTCCAGGAGGGCAACCTCGGCCTGATCCGCGCCGTGGAGAAGTTCGACTACTCCAAGGGCTACAAGTTCTCGACCTACGCCATGTGGTGGATCCGCCAGGCCATCCAGCGCGGCTTCGCCGACTCCGCCCGGACCATCCGCCTGCCCGTCCACGTCCTGGAGCTGCTGAGCAAGCTCAGCCGCATCGAGCGGGACATGCACCAGCGGCTCGGCCGGGAACCCACCGCCGAAGAGCTCGGCGAGGAGATGGGCAAGAGCCCCGAGCAGGTGCGCGAGCTCCTGCGCACCAGCCGCCAGCCGATCAGCCTGGACTCCACGATCGGCGAAGACGGCGAGACCCGCATCGGCGACCTCATCGAGGACACCGACAGCGTCGAGGCCTCCGAACTCGTCGACCGCCAGCTCATGGCCGACCAGCTCCGCCGCGCGCTGGGCGTCCTCTCACCCCGCGAAGCCAAGATCATGTCCATGCGCTTCGGCCTCTACGACGGCACCCCGCGCACCCTCGACGAAATCGGCAAGCACCTCGGCCTCACCCGCGAACGCATCCGCCAACTGGAAAAGGAATCCCTCTCCAAGCTGAGGCACCCCAGCAACGCCCAGCCCCTCCTGGATTTCGCCGTGTGAATCGCGCCGCCTCCGGCGTCGCGGTGATCGGGCGCCTCAGATCCCGGCGCCCGATCGCACCGGCGTGATTCCTCACCAAGGCCCGTGGCCGATGGCCGGGCCGGAACCCCTCCGGGGACTCCTGCCAGAGCAAGGCCCCGACGGGTGCGTCGGGGCCTTTGGCGTGTTCGGGCCCGGGGTCAGGTCGGGGCCAGGGCCGTCGTGGCGATGAGGGCCTCTTCGTGGCGGCGGAGGATCAGGGTGGCGAGGGCCGGGTGGGCGCCCAGAGGGGGGGCCACCAGGTCGGCGCCGGTCGCGACGAGGCGGCCCTGGAAGAAGCCGGGGGCCAGGAGGTAGGAGGCGACCGCGACGGTGCGGGCGCCTCCGGCTCTGGCCGCCGCGACGACGTCGTCGAGGCGGGGGCCGGGGCCTCCTACGAAGCCGTAGGGGACGTCCCGGCCCAGGCGGCGGGAGAGCAGGCGGGCGGCGGCGCGGACGTCGGCGACGCCGCACGGGTCGGTCGAGCCCGCCGCGCCGAGGACCACGGCGTCGGCCGCCGCTCCCTCGGCGAGGCGGTCGGCGAGCGCCCGGGTGAGTTCGGCGTGCGGGCCCAGCGGACGCGACACCACGGCCGCGGTCCCCGTCGCGGCGAGCTGCGCGGGGATGTCGACGTGCACGTGGTAGCCGCGGCCCAGCAGCAGCGGCACCGCGACGAGCGGCTCCGCCGACGGCGGTCCGGCCCGCAGCGCGGCGACGGCCTCGGCGACCGACGGCCCGGTGTTCTCGGCATAGGACTCGGCGACGACGAGGTCCGGCCGCGCCGCGCGCACCAGCGCGAGCAGCGCGCGGACCGTCGCGGCGCCCGCGGGATCGCGGGTGCCGTGCGCGACGCCGAGCAGGACGGCCATCAGGCGAGCGCCTCGCGACCCGGTTCGCACGCGAGCCGGTAGCCGCGCTTCACGACGGTCTCGACGATCCCGGTCCGGCCGAGGCCCCGGCGCAGCCGGGCGACCGCCATCTCCACGGCGTGCTCGTCGGCCTGCGGGCGGCCGTCGCGCGGGTTCGTCCAGCCGGAGCCCGCGGCGACCACCCGCGAGGGCAGCACCCCGCACAGCTCGGCGCGCGAGACGACGTGGCCGGGGCGGCGGGCGAGCGCGCGCAGTATGGCCATGGGCGCCGGTGCGATCGGCCGGAGCTGGCCGTCCAGGACGACGGCGTGCCCGCGCAGCTCGAGGGCGTGGCCGCGCACGTGCAGCCGCCGCGCCCGCCGCTCGGGCAGGTCCTCCACGATCGCGCGGACCAGCGCGCCGATCCGCGCCCGCTCGGGCTGGATCGTCGGCACGCCCCGCTCGGTGAGCGCGAACGCCGTCACCGGGCCGACGCACGCCGCGACGACGTGGGTGCGCAGCGCCTCGATGAGCGCGTCCTCCAGACCGTCCTCGGCGGCGACCGCGAGGGTCGCGGTGACCGCGGGCGCGCTGGTGAAGGTGATGGCGTCGACGGTGCCGGCGACGGCCTGGCCGACGAGGCGGCGCAGCGGCGTGGAGTCGTCGGTCCGCGACCAGCGGTACACGGGCACCTCGATCACCTCGGCGCCGTGGCCGCGCAGCGCGTCGGTGAAGTCCGGGAGCGGCTCGCCGTAGAGCTGCACCGCGATGCGGGTGCCGCGGAGGTCGCCCTCCAGCAGGTGCTTGAGCACCTCGTCGCAGCTCTCGGACTCCGGCGACCACGCCTCGGTGATCCCCGTCGAGCGGATCGCGCCGCGCGCCTTCGGACCGCGCGCGAGGATCGGCACCCGGCCGAGGCGGTCCAGGAGGCTGTCGCGCAGCCCCCAGCCGTCGGCGGTCTCCAGCCAGGCCCGGAACCCGATGCCGGTGGTGACCACCACGTAGTCCAGCGGGCGGCTGATGCACTCCTCGGTGGCCTGGAGCAGTTCGGCGTCGTCCTGGAGCGGGACGAGCCGGATCGCCGGGGCGTGGACCACCCGGGCGCCCCTTCGCTCCAGGAGCGCCGCGAGCTCCTCATGGCGGCGGGCCGCCGTCACCCCGACGGCGAACCCCGAGAGGGGTTCACTGGTCAGCACACCCGCCTGAATAGTCACGTCATCACTTCCACACGGTCGCCGTTGAGCCTGATGGAAAAGGTGGGCACGGAGGTGTCCGGATCGTCCAGGCACCTTCCGCTGGCCAGGTCGAAGACCTGCTTGTACATCGGGGACGCCACCGTCGGCACGCCGCCGCGGCTCCCGAGGATGCCCCGCGACAGCACGAACGCGTTGCTGAAGGGGTCGAAGTTCGACAGGGCGTAGAGGTGCCCCTCGAAGGTCCGGAAGACGGCCACCTGGAGGCCGTTCACCAGGGCGCACACGCCCCGCTCGGGGGTGATGCGGTCGACGGAGCACACGTCCGTCCAGGTCGTAGAGATCGCGGTAACGGTCACTGGCCGATCACCTCCAGGCGCGGTCCGGTCACGAGGACCGGCTTGATCTGTTCGCGCTCGACCTCGAAGGAGATGCTCGGGTCGGGCGTCTCGGGGGCATTCACGAAGGAGACGAACCGGGCGAGCCGCTCGGGGTCCTCGAGGGTCTCGGCCCATTCGTCGCCGTAGGCCTCGACGTGCCGCGCCATCGCGGCGTCCAGCTCGGCGCAGATGCCGAGCTTGTCGTCGATGACGACCTCGCGCAGGTAGTCCAGGCCGCCTTCCAGCGACTCCATCCACACCGAGGTGCGCTGGAGGCGGTCGGCGGTCCGGATGTAGAACATCAGGAACCTGTCGATGTAGGTGAGCAGCTCCTCGTCGGTGAGGTCGCTCGCGAACAGGTCGGCGTGCCGGGGCCGCATGCCGCCGTTGCCCGACAGGTAGAGGTTCCAGCCCTTCTCGGTGGCGATGATGCCGAAGTCCTTCGACTGCGCCTCGGCGCACTCGCGGGCGCAGCCCGACACCGCCGACTTGAGCTTGTGCGGGGCGCGCAGGCCCCGGTAGCGCAGCTCCAGCTTGATCGCCATGCCGACGGAGTCCTGGACGCCGTAGCGGCACCAGGTCGAGCCGACGCAGGACTTCACCGTCCGCAGCGACTTGCCGTAGGCGTGGCCGGACTCGAACCCGGCGTCGACCAGGCGCTTCCAGATCACCGGGAGCTGCTCGACGC
Organism: Actinocorallia herbida; assembly: GCF_003751225.1. Lineage (NCBI taxonomy): Bacteria > Bacillati > Actinomycetota > Actinomycetes > Streptosporangiales > Thermomonosporaceae > Actinocorallia > Actinocorallia herbida. The sequence continues at coordinate 2,265,385 of NZ_RJKE01000001.1, read as the reverse complement.
GGGCGCCGAACAGGTCGATCCGCTGCCCACCCGTGATCTTGGTGTAGAGGCCGTAGTCGCGGGCGACCTCGCCGATCACGATGAGCTTGTCGGGGGTGATCTCCCCGCCCGGGATCCGCGGAACGACCGAGTAGGTGCCGTTCTTCTGCATGTTGGCGAGGAAGTGGTCGTTGGTGTCCTGGAGGGCGGCCTGCTCGCCGTCCAGAATGTGGCCGTTGCCCAGGGACGCCAGGATCGAGGCGACCGTCGGCTTGCAGATGTCGCAGCCCTTGCCGGTGCCGTGCTCGGCGATGAGCTGGGTGAACGTGCTGATCTGACGGACCCGGACGATGTCGAACAGCTCGGCGCGGGAGTACTCGAAGTGCTCGCACAGCGCCTTGCTGACCTCGATGCCGGCCGCGGCCAGCTCGGCGTCCAGCAGCTTCTTCACCAGCGGGACGCAGGATCCGCAGCTCGACCCCGCGCGGGTGCACGCCTTGACCGCAGGCACGTCGCGCAGCTCGTGGTCGCGGATGCCGCAGCGGATGTCCCCGGCCGTCACGTTGTTGCAGGAGCAGATGACGGTCGCCTCGGGCAGGTCGCCGCCCGCGGCCTCGGTGCCGCCGAACAGCATCTGCTCGGGCGCGCCCGGCAGCTTCGCGCCGACGTAGGCGCGCAGCGTCGAGTAGGACTCGGCGTCGCCCACCAGCACGCCGCCCAGCAGCGTCTGGGCGTCGTCGCTGACGAGCAGGCGCTTGTACACGCCCGCGACCGGGTCGGTGTAGGTGACGCCCAAGGCGGCCCCGTTCTCGCCGCCGGCGAAAGGGTCGCCGAAGCTCGCGACGTCCACGCCCATCAGCTTGAGCTTGGTGGACAGGTCCGCGCCCTCGAAGGAGGCGGCGCTGTCGGGGTTGACCAGGCGGTCGGCGACGACCTCGGCCATCGTGAAGCAGGGGCCGACGAGACCGTAGACCATGCCGCCGATGAGGGCGCACTCGCCGATCGCGTAGATCGCGGGGTCGTCGGTGCGGCAGCCGGAGTCGACCACGATGCCGCCGCGCTCGCCGACCGCGAGGCCGGCCGCGCGGGCCAGTTCGTCACGGGGGCGGATGCCCGCGGAGAAGACGACGACCTCCGCCGGGATCTCCGCACCGTTGCCGAACACGACCTTGTCGACGGCGCCGTCGGGACCGGCGGCCAGGCGGGCCATGGGGGTGCCCGCGTGCACGGCCATGCCGAGGCCCTCGATGTGGCGGCGCAGCATCGCGCCTCCGCCCTCGTCGAGCTGGCGCGGCATCAGCCAGGGCGCGACCTCGACGACACCGCTGTCCAGGCCGAGTCCCTGGAGCGCGCGGGCGGCCTCCAGGCCGAGCAGGCCGCCGCCGACGACGGCGCCGGTCGCGCGTCCCGCGGCGTAGTCGCGGATCGCGTCCAGGTCGTCGATCGTCCGGTAGACGAACACGCCGGGCAGGTCCTTGCCCTCGACGGGCGGGACGAAGGGGGCCGAGCCCGTCGCGAGGACGAGCACGTCGTAGGCGAAGCGGCGACCGGACTCGGTGACGGCCTCCTTGGCCGCCCGATCGATCTCGGCGACCTTCTCCGCGCAGACCACGTCGACGCCGTCGCCGTCGCCGTGCGCGGGGTAAGCGAGGTCGGCGCCCTCAAGGTAGGTCGTGAGCGCGACGCGGTCGTACGCCGGCCGGGTCTCCTCACCGATGACGGTGATCTTCCAGGCGCCGGCGCCGTCCCGCTCACGCAGAGCATCGATCAACCGGTGGGCTGCCGGGCCATACCCGACCACCACCAGGTTCTGCTGGGAAACGACTCCTCCGTGATCCATGCTCAGATATTCGGAAGGGCGCGTTTCGCGTCAGGGTCCCCATTGTCACCCCTGTGTTAAAACACGCTCACGTCGAGACGTCGTCGTTGTCATGGCGTGACCAAGAACCGGATTTTTTAGTATTTGGTTAACAAAACGCCGGAACCCGGCGTGACGGGACGTCACACCGGGTTCCGGACGTTGAACCGTTTCAGGCCCCCGGCGCGCCTCCGGGACCCTCGAACATCGCGGGCGCCACCGGATCGGGCAGCCCGACCGGCTCGATCCGCACCGCCCACACCACCGACCACGGAACCCCCGCCGCGGCGGCCGCGCGCGGCCGCGCCGTACCCTCGCCGCCCCACGGCGCGGGCATCGCCACGGTGTCCTCGCGCAGCGCGGCGCTGTACCTCGCCCGGCCGATCGCCACGCCGCGCCGGCCCGACACCCGCACCATCGCACCCGGCCCGATGCCGAGGCGCTCACCCAGATCCGGGTGCAGCTCCACGAAAGGCGGCTCCTCCTGAGCCCCGGCCGCCACCCGGCCCGTCGTCAGGTACAGCGGGTACCGCGCGTCCACGTCCTCCGCCGGACCCACCGGATCGACCGCGACGAACCGGGCGAGCCCGTCACGGGTCGCGAAACGATCAAGGAACGGGCGCGGCGTCCCGGGATGCTCCGCCGACGGACAAGGCAGGCACACCCCGTCCTCGGCGTCGAGCCGCGCGTAAGAGACGCCCGCGCAGTCGGCGGGACCGCCCGCCGACGCCCTGGCCAGCTCCCCGAAGACCTCCTCCGGCTCCGCGCTCCACCGCCCCGGCGCGGCGAGCCGCCCGGCGAGATCGCGCAGCACCGCGAGATCGGTGCGCACCCCCTGCGGCGGCGGAACCGCGCGCCGCCTGCGCAGCACCCTGCCCTCCAGGCTCGTCGTCGTCCCCGACTCCTCGGCCCACCGCGCCACCGGCAGCACCACATCGGCGCGCAGCGCGGTCTCCGACAGCTCGTGATCGGCCACCACCAGCAGATCCAGCGCGTTCAGCCGCTGCTCGACCACGCCCGCGCGCGCCGCCGCGGCCACCTGGTCCGAACCGAACACCAGGAGGGCCCGCGGCGCGTCCCGGCCGCCCAGCAGCCCGTCGGCGGGCGGCGGCGCGGTCGGCAGCACCGCCGGATCCACCCCCCACACCCGCGCGACGTGCGCGCGCGCCGCCGGATCGTCCAGCGGCCGGTCCCCCGGCAGGCGGGCGGCCTTCTGGCCATGGCCCCGCCCGTCGCCCGGGTCCGTCACACAACCGAACCCCGACCCCGCGGTGCCGGGCAGGCCCAGCGCCAGCGCCAGGTTCAGATAGGCCGCGACGGTGTCGGCCGCGCGGTCCCGCTCGGTCAGCACCAGCGACCGGCGTCCGGCCGCGAGCAACCGGACCGCCTCCCGCATCCGGGCGACCGGCACCCCGGTCAGCCGCTCGACCCGTTCCGGCCAGTATCCGCCGACGGCCGTGCGCAGCCTGTCGAACCCGGTCGTCCGCGCCGCGATGTAGCCGCCGTCGGCCAGGCCGTCGGCGATGGCCAGGAACAGCAGGCCGTTGGCGAGCACCGGCTCCGTCCCCGGCGTGATCTGGAGGTGCAGGTCGGCGGCCCTGGCCGACTCGGTCCTGCGCGGATCCACCACGATCAGGGCGGCGCCGCCCTCACGCATCCGCCGGACCTGGCGCAGGAACGGCGGCGCCGCGGCCTCGGCGTCCCCGCCGACCAGCAGCAGCGCGTCGGCCTCCCCCACGTCCGGAAGCGGGCCGGGAAACGCCCGGTCCACCCCGAACGCCCGGGTCAGCGCCGCGGCGGTCCGCGCGGGCACTCCCGTGCCGTCGCCGAAGGCCAGCCTCGGGGTCCGCAGCGCCACCCGGGCGAACTTGCCGAGCTGGTACGCCTTCTCGTTGGTCATCCCGCAGCCGCCGAACACCGCGACCGTCCCGTCGCCGTGCGCCTCGCGCAGGACCCGCAGCCGGGCGGCCACCACCGCGAGCGCCGAGTCCCAGGACACGGGTTCCAGGGGTGCGCCCGGGTGGACGCGCAGGAGTGGTGTCGTCACACGGTCCGATACGGTGCACATCGCGGCGGCCGACCAGCCCTTCTGATCCGGCCCGCCGTCCGCGGGTCCGTCCGAGCGGGGGATCACTCCGGTGCCATCCGGTCCGCCTGCCGGCCCGCACCGCGCGGAGCGGCACGGACAGCGGGGAGCGACGGCTCCCGGGTCGCTAGCGGCCATGCCCCGATCGTGTGCGGCGGCGGTTTCACGAGAAGGTCCCGTGCATGTCCCCGGTGTTAATACACGCTCACCGGCCGCGCGCCACGGCGTGATGGGTTCGCGCGCCGTCAAACCGCGCTTCCGCCGCTCGGAGGCTTAGTCTCGAAGGTATGGCCGACGCCGCATACCTCGCCACGCTGCCGCGCACCAGGGGGGCCGCCTCCGCCCTGCTCACCGACGACGGCGGCCGCATCCTGCTGGTGAAGCCGACTTATCGCCCCGGCTGGCTGCTGCCCGGCGGCGTCATCGAGGCCGGCGAGTCGCCCCTGGCCGCCTGCCTGCGCGAATGCCAGGAGGAACTGGGCCTGCGACCGCGCCTCGACGGCCTCGTCTGCTTCGACTGGGTCCCGCCCGAAGGCGAGGCCGACGCGACCAACGTCTGGGTCTTCGCCGGCCGCCTCGACCCCGAAGAGATCGCCCGGATCGAACTCCCCCCGGACGAGCTCTCCGACCACGTCCTGGCCTCTCCCGACGAGCTCGGCGACTTCACGCCCCCGCACATCACCCGCCGCATCGCCGGCATAGTCGCCGCTTCCGGCCATCCCGTCTACCTGGAGGCCGGCGTCCACCCCGAGGCCTGCGCGGCCCCGGCGCCCCGCCGCTGACGCCGGGCGGCCGGCCGGCGGCCGCGGGTCAGGCCGGGGCGCGGTCGCGGATCTCGCGGGCGGCGGCGCCCTGGGCCGAGCGGGCGCAGTGGGCGCAGCAGTACCAGTGGCGGTCGACCTCGACGCCGTGGCCGATCACCCGGCACTTGCAGTGCTCGCAGATCGGCGCGAGCTTGCTGATCGCGCACTCGAAGCTGTCGAAGACGTGCACCGCGCCCTGCGTGTGCACCTCGAACGCCAGGTCGTAGTCGTTGCCGCAGACCTCGCACATGGCCATCGTGATCTCCCCCGGGATCCTCGGTCCAGCACGGTCTCCCCCGAGACCGGACGAAGTGGACCTACCCGGCCCCTACCCTGCGCGTCACCGCGTCATGCGGGGGCCGACCCGGCGGGGCCTCAGCGGCGTCTGCGGGCCCGGACGGGCCGGTCGCGCCGCCAGTCCTGGGAGCGGCCGGAGGAGCGCAGCACCCGGATCCACGGGTCGCCCTCGCGGCTCAGCGGCAGATGCGGCACGCCCCACGCCCAGGCGGCGACCAGCAGCTCCGGGTCGGCGGGCCGGTAGTCCTCGCCGATCGCGCGGGCGAGGTCCCAGGCGTGCAGATGCCATTCGACGCAGGCCGAGCCCGCGTGGTCGCCGACGGTGTACTTGGTGCCCCGGTGGATCAGATGGGTCTTCTCCCAGCAGTCCGCCATGAGGTCCAGGTAGGCGTCCGCCGACACCGTGAACGACATGATCCGCTCGCGCCCGGACTCGGGCGGCAGCACCGCGAGCTCGGCGGCGTTCTGGCGGGCCTGCTGACGGATCAGCACGGCCGTCGCGATGTCCTGGGCGAACAGTTTCGCCAGCCGGCTGTCCGGGGCGTCCTGGAGGTATTCGAGGTGGTTCTCCGCGACACAGCGCAGGTGCCCGGCCAGGTCGATCGCCAGCCACTCCGAGCACGGAGTCGGCGCCTCCCAGTCCTCGCACCTGGCCGCGAACCGCCGTATGGCGGCCACCCCGGCGCGGTAGGACTCCAGCAAGCGGTGCCGGTCAGGCGGCCTGCGATCCAACTCACAACCCCCACGATTTCCCCCGCCGGGCCTGCCACCGGCCCGGTTCCCCCCTGACTCGCGGTGCCCCCCCGCGAATGCGCAGGCAAGGGTCTCAGAGTTCCGGCCGCTGTGCCACCTTGGGCGGCCAGCGTGCCGGAAAACCCCGCCTATCTCCTTTTAGACCCTTTCCAGGGCCCGAAAGGAGAGCTTGTGCGTCTCGCGGGCCGTCCGCAGCCGGTCCAGCTCCTCACTGTAGGGGCGGACGGACACCTTCGCCCTGGCCTTGCGCCGGGAGATCTCGGCGGCCCGGGTGGTGCCGTAGGTCTTGGGCCCCATGGCGACGCGCTCGGCGGCGGCCGCCGAGGCGATGGCGTCCACGAGGGCGGTTTCCAGGACCCCGGCCAGCTCGCGCCGGCCCGCGGAGTCCGGGGCGCCCGCGGCGAGGGCCGCCCGCGCCTCCTCCACGGCCGCGACACGGCCTGCGTGCTCCCCGGCGAGCTGCTTGTCGGCGGCGTACAGTGCCGCGTCGTCAGGGCTGATGCGACGTCCGAAGACCATGGGTCTTTCCTTTCCGCAGGTACTCGCGGCAGCCTACGCCGCCGCGTGACGCCGGGCACATCCGCCCGGCGGGATTTTCCGCGCCGCGCGCCCCGCCCGGCCCCTTTACGCAGTAAGGTTCCTTCGTGATCACCCTAGCCCCGACCCCTTCAAGGAGCGCCGTTGAGCCCGCGTGAGCCGCTGACCCGCGACCGGATCATCGAGGCAGCCCTGCACATCGTCGACGGCCAGGGCCTCGGCCGCCTCACGATGCGCCGCCTCGGCGACGCCCTGGAGGTCGAGGCGATGGCGATCTACCACCATCTGCCGCGCGGCAAGGAGGAGCTCCTCGACGGCCTGGTCACCCACGTCGGCGTCCTGCACGCCGACACCCGGCCGCTCGGCGCCGACGACTGGCGCGACCGGATCAGGTCCTGGGCCGAGGCCTACCGCGCCCTGCTCGTCGACCACGCGGGCGTCCTGCCGCTGCTGGTGACCCGGCGCAACCCCGCCGCCCTGGCGACGACGGCCCGCTCGATCGCCGAGGTGCTGCGGCTGGCCGGCTTCCTGGAGTCCGCCGCGCACAGCGCGGCCCGGACCCTCCTGGCCTTCCTCATCGGCCACGCCGCCCTCGAGGTGCGCGGCCGGGAGCTGGCGACGCCCGAGCCCGTCGACTGGGACCGGCAGTTCGAGGAGAGCCTCGAGGTCCTGCTCTCGGGGATGCTCACCGCGCTGCTGTGACGCCGGCGCGGCGCCCGTTCCCCGTCCTTGCCAAGAGGACATGATCTTCTGTCCAGGACGGGCAGCCGCCCGTTTCCTCCGGGATAGCCGCGGGAAGGATCGGTCCACGTCGATCAGCGGACGCCGCCGCGCGGGCGCGGCGGCTCAGATGTCGATGCCACAACAGTCCCATCGGGCTATGTCCCGGCGAACGCGAACCGTTGCAGACTGGTACGCGTCCAACGTGACAGATCACACACGCCCATTCGAGAGTGAGAACCGGAGGCACGCCGATGTGCCCGCACCAGCCGTCCTGTCCTTCTTCCGACGGACCGACCCGCGACGCCGCGCGGACCTTGGCCAGCCACCCCGAGCAGGGGTGGAGCCTGCTGTGCAACGGCGTTGTGCTGTTCGACGACACCGGTGAGCTGCTGCCTGACGGGGGGATCGTGGCGCCGCACCGGCCCACCGACCTGCACGCCCCCACCGCGGCCTGAAGCGCGGGGACTAGTCCTATCGGGTGATCACCGGGCTTCGGGGGAAACGTCCCTCGAAGCGCCGCCTTCCGGCCCCGCCAGCGGTCGGCCTCAGCTCCGCCAGCGCCGGAGCCATGGTTCGGCCGCCGCTCCTACCCGGGCGGGGTCCTTGTGCAGATCGTGCCGCTCCCCCGCCAGGACGACGACCTCGGCCGCGTCAGCGGGGTCCGGCACCCCGAACGGGTCGCGGTCGCCGTTGACGACCACGACCGGCACCTTCGCCTCCCGCAGCTCCGCGGCCCGGCTCTTCTCCGGCTTGCCCGGCGGATGCAGCGGAAACGCCAGCGCGAGCACCCCCACCGCCCCGGCTTCAACGGCGGTCCGGCAGGCCACCCGCGCCCCGTTGCTCCTCCCGCACTGAACCAGCGGCGCCTCAGGCCACTTCGCCCGCACCACGGCCACCGCCTCCAGCCAGGCCGCGTCCTGCTTGGCCGCGTTGCCCGGCGCCCGCCGCCCCGCCAGCCGGAACGGCTGCGTCACCCGCGCCACCCCGGCACCCAGCCCCAGCGCCACCTCCCGCACCGCCGCGAGATCCGGCGCGTCCACGGTCCCGTTGGACCCGTGCGTCACCACCACCACGAGCCCCGGCTCCGCCGGACCTTCCAGCAAGATCTCAGCAGTCCCCGCCACGGTCTCGATCCGCATCACGCCATCCTCCCATGATCACCCCGCCCCTCCCCGCCACGCCGGCCGCTCCCCGACGGCCGAACCCGCAGGACCGCGCTCCCCCGTCGCCGGGAAATGGTCCGGCGCGGCCCATCGTCACCGGCGATTTCCAGAAGCTCGATCGTGCCGCGGGCGGCGCGGGGCCGCCCCGCGATACGGCCGTCCGGAGGGGCGATGCCCGCCCGGGTGGCGGGCCGAGGCGGCGGGTCAGGTGTCGCGGTGGAGACGGGCGGTTATCTGGTCGTGGAGGTGGGGGGTGGCCAGGCCGGCGCGCCAGACGGAGTCGGCTTCGGTGTCGCGGCCTCGGAGGGAGAGGGTGCGGGCCAGGAGTTCGATGCCCAGGGGGGCCACGTCGGGGGCGTCGGTGGACTCGACGGCGGCGGTGAAGGCGCCGATGGCCTGGTCGAGGTGGGTGAGACCGATCAGGACGGCCAGGCGGGCGTAGGCGTAGCCGCCGGGGTCGACGGCCCGGAGCGCGTCGGCGAGGATGCGCTGGGCGCGGGAGGCTCGGCCGTCCTCGAGGAGACGCTGGGCGAGGTCGTGCGCGGCGACCGGCGCGTACTCGGCGTCGCCGGTCTCGATGACCCGCTCCCACCAGGAGATCGCGGCCTCGGTGTCGCCCGTGTCGTCGGCGAGCTGGGCCAGGGCCAGGCAGGCGGCAGGCAGATAGGCCGGGTGCTCGGAGGAGACGACGATCCGCCAGGCCTCGGCGGCGCCTCCCGGCTCGCCCGCCCGCTCGTGCGAGAGGGCCAGGTGGTAGGCGGCGCGCGGCGCGTACTCGGGATCGCCGGTCTCGATCGCGGTCCAGTCGGCGCGCCGGGCGCCCTCGGTGTCGCCCAGGTCGTCCAGGACCACGGCCAGGCCGAGCGCGGCCTGCGCCCGGTCGGCCGGCGCCGGGGAGTCGGCCAGCGCCTCGGTGAACAGGGTCGCCGCACCGGTCAGATCACCGGTCTCGGCCATGCGATGTGCCTGCGCCAGGGTCAATCCGGGGCTCCTCACGGCCGGGGACGCAAGCCAGACCCTACCGATCCGGCCGATCCCGCGGGGCGGGACACGACCGGATAAGGAAAGATCACCCGAATTGATTGGCCGATCCCGCGTTCACGGCCGCCCCTCACCCCGTCCGCCCTAGGCGGCTACCGAGACACGGCATCGGCCGGTTCGGGCGCTTGAGATCCCGCCGCCCGCCCCTTCGGCCCTGGGGGCCACGGGGCAGGCGCCGGGGCGCCCCTCACCCGACCGGTGGCCGGCTCGTGGGGAAGTCCCCCGCCTTGGAAGGGCGGGGGCGGCCGGGTCGTCAGTCCTCGAAGGCTTCGGGGGGCGGGCAGGAGCAGACGAGGTTGCGGTCGCCGTAGGCCTGGTCGATGCGGCCGACGGGGGACCAGTACTTGTGGGCGCGCAGGGAGGGGAGGGGGTAGGCGGCCTCTTCGCGGGTGTAGGAGTGCTTCCACTCGTCCACGAGGAGGGTCTCCGCGGTGTGGGGGGCGTTGCGGAGCGGGTTGTCCGCCGTGTCCCACTCGCCCGTGCCGACCTTGTCGATCTCGGCGCGGATCGCGATCAGCGCGTCGCAGAAGCGGTCGAGCTCGGCGAGGTCCTCGGACTCGGTCGGCTCGATCATCAGCGTCCCGGCGACCGGGAACGACAGGGTCGGGGCGTGGAAGCCGTAGTCGATGAGCCGCTTGGCGACGTCCTCGGCGGTGACGCCCGTCTCCTTGGTGATCTTGCGCAGGTCGGCGATGCACTCGTGCGCGACGAGGCCGCCCTGGCCGGTGTAGAGGATCGGGAAGTGCGGGGACAGGCGGCGCGCCACGTAGTTGGCGGCGAGCACGGCGACCTCGGTGGCCCGACGCAGGCCCTCGGGGCCCATCATCGCGATGTAGGTCCACGGGATCGGCAGGATGCCCGCCGAGCCCCACGGGGCCGCCGAGATCGGGCCGACGCCGGTCTCCGGGCCGGCCTCCGGCCGCAGCGGGTGGCTGGGCAGGAACGGCGCGAGGTGCGCGCCGACCGCGACCGGGCCGATGCCCGGGCCGCCGCCGCCGTGCGGGATGCAGAAGGTCTTGTGCAGGTTGAGGTGCGAGACGTCCGCGCCGAACTCGCCGGGACGGGCGAGCCCGACCAGCGCGTTGAGGTTGGCGCCGTCCACGTACACCTGGCCGCCCGCGGCGTGCACCGCCGCGCAGATCTCGGTGATGCCCTCCTCGTAGACGCCGTGCGTCGACGGGTAGGTCACCATGATCACTGAAAGGTTCTCGGCGTGCTTGTCGAGCTTGCCGCGCAGGTCGTCGAGGTCGACGTTGCCCGCGTCGTCGCACTTGACGACGACCACGCGCATCCCGGCCATGACCGCGCTCGCCGCGTTGGTGCCGTGCGCCGACGACGGGATCAGGCACACGTCGCGGTGGCCCTCGCCGCGCGAGGCGTGGTAGGCCCGCACCGCGAGCAGCCCGGCGAGCTCGCCCTGCGATCCCGCGTTCGGCTGGACCGACACCTTCGCGTAGCCGGTGATCTCCGCGAGCCAGCCCTCCAGCTCGGTGATCAGCTCGACGTACCCGGCGGCCTGCTCGATCGGCGCGAACGGGTGGAGGTTCGCGAACTCCGGCCAGGTGATGGGCTCCATCTCCGTGGTCGCGTTCAGCTTCATCGTGCAGGAGCCGAGCGGGATCATCGACCGGTCGAGGGCGATGTCCTTGTCCTGGAGGCGGCGCAGGTAGCGCAGCATCGCCGTCTCCGACCGGTGGGCGTGGAAGACGGGGTGGGTGAGGAACGCGTCGTCGCGCAGCAGGCCCTCGGCGAGGGTCCGCCCGGACGGCTCGACCAGCGCGACCGCGCGGCGGAAGCTCCGCTGCTCGATCGCCTCGAGGAGGTTCTGGAGGTCGTCCTCGGTGGTGGTCTCGTCGAAGGCGACGGCGATCGTGTGCGCGTCGACCTGGCGGATGTTGTAGCCCGCCCGGCGCGCGGCGGCCACGGTGGTCTCGGCCGGAGAGGGCACCCGGATGGTGAGCGTGTCGAAGTAGTCCTCGCCGACGACCTCGAAGCCTTCGACGTCCTGGGCGGCGATCGACGCGGCGAAGGTCGCGGCCCGGTGGTGGACGCGGCGGGCGATCGCGGTCAGGCCCTCGGGGCCGTGGTAGACCGCGTACATCGAGGCCATGACGGCGAGCAGCACCTGCGCGGTGCAGATGTTGGAGGTCGCCTTCTCTCGCCGGATGTGCTGCTCACGGGTCTGGAGCGCGAGCCGGTAGGCGGCGCGGCCGCCGGAGTCGACCGACACGCCGACGAGCCGGCCGGGCAGCTGCCGCTGGAGCTCCTCGCGGACCGCCATGTATCCGGCGTGCGGGCCGCCGAAGCCGAACGGGACGCCGAAGCGCTGCGCGGACCCGACGACGATGTCGGCGCCGCACGAGCCCGGCGACTTCAGCAGGGTCAGCGCGAGCAGGTCGGCCGCGACGACGAACTGGGCTCCGCGCCCGTGCACGGCGTCGGCCAGCGGCGCGAGGTCGCGGACCGCGCCGGACGCGCCGGGGTACTGGGCGAGCACGCCGAAGATCTCGCCCTCGGGCAGCGCCTCGGACAGGTCGGCGACGACGACGGGGATGCCGAGCGGCAGCGCCCTGGCCCGGATGACCTCGACGGTCTGGGGCAGCGCGTCGGCGTCGACCACGAACGCGCCCGGCTCCTTGCGCCGGGTCGCGCGGAGCGCCAGGGCCAGCGCCTCGGCCGCCGCGGTGCCCTCGTCCAGCATCGACGCGTTGGCGACGTCGACGCCGGTCAGGTCGGACACGACGGTCTGGAAGTTCAGCAGGGCCTCGAGGCGCCCTTGGGAGATCTCCGGCTGGTACGGGGTGTAGGCGGTGTACCAGCCCGGGTTCTCCAGGACGTTGCGCAGGATGACGCCCGGGGTGATCGTCCCGTGGTAGCCGAGGCCGATGTAGGAGGTGAGGACGCGGTTGCGCGAGGCGATCTTGCGCAGCTTCGCCAGCGCCTCGGTCTCGCTCAGCGGCGCGGGCAGGTCGAGCGGCCGGGCGGTCCGGATCGAGGCGGGGACCGCCGCGTCGGCGAGCGCGCCGAGATCGGCGAAACCGACGGCGGCCAGCATCTTCTGCCGATCGGCGGGCGAAGGACCGATGTGGCGGTCGGAGAAGTTCGTCTGGGCGGTCATCCCGGGGCCTCCAAGGCGCGGTACAGAGGTGCGGAGGGGTCGTTGAGACCCGCGCTCCCCCTCTGTCATGGAACCTGAGAGCTTCGCCACGCGCAGGACGCATGGTTTTCACCTTCGGTGGGGCACATGCCCGCTTTCCAGAGGCGCCTCACCCGAACGGTCCGTTTGCCTGAGAGGTTCCGGGGACGTTGCTCCTTCGGCGCTCCGCGCCGGCTTGCGCGAAGTCTCTCCCGCCAGGGGTCGACAGCCCGGCCAGTGTACCTTGTGCACGATCTCACCGGCGTCGGCGGCCCCGGCGCGGGAGATCATCGCCGACCGGCGGGGGCCGGGCGCACGGGGTACCGCGCACGCGGGCGGCGAACTCATCCGGAGGTCTGATCACTGCTGGACGGAGGGCTACTAACCTTGGGCGGTGCGGGGAAACGGGAGGACGGTGACGACGTGGTGAAAACGCAGGGCGCGACTGCCCTGGAGCCTCCGCTCGACCTTCCCGAAGGCGCCGAGGTCGATGAGCCGCCGTTTCCGTCGCGGATCCGCAATCAGGGCGATCTCATCAGGGCCCTCGCCTGCCTCATAGGCATCGGTCTGCTTCTGCTCCTCCCCTCGTTCGCCACCCAGACCACGACGGGTCTGGAGAGCGACGTCACCCGGGGCACCGAGCAGGCGCCGCACTTCCTTCTGAGCCTCGCCAGCCTGACCGCGGGCTTCGGCGTGCTGGCGGTCCCGCTGGTGTTCGCCGCCGACCGGGTGATCCGCCGCGACGGGATGCGGATCGTGGTCGGCCTCGCCGCGGCGATCGCGGCGCTCGGCGCGGTGGTCGCGCTGGACGCGTGGATCGAGCACGCCGCGCCCGCGATCATCACCAACGCGCTCGGCTGGACCAAGACCGGGCAGACGCCCGTCCCCGCCGACCTGACGCCCGTCATCGCCTATGTGACGGCGATCCGGCTGGCCGGCCGGCCGCGCTGGCAGGCCGTCATGTGGGGCACGATCGCGCTGGCCGGCCTCGCCTCGCTCGTCGCGGGCAACACCACGGCGCTGGGCCTGGTCGCCACCTACCTGATCGGCAGGCTGACGGGCTACCTGACCCTCTACGGCCTCGGCACGCCGAACCCGCGCCCGCCCGGCACCGCGGTCCTCGCCGCGCTGGACCGGCTCGGCCTGCGCCCGGTCAAGGCCACCCGGATCGACGACGGGACGCTCGACCGGCGCAGCTACCTGGTCCGCGCCCGCACCCGCGACCTCGACGTGGTCGTGCTGGACCGCGACCAGCAGACGTCGGGCCTGCTCTACCGGGCCTGGCGGGGCCTGCGGCTGCGGGCCAACCAGCCGCGCCGCACCCTGCGCTCGCTGCGCCGCTCGCTGGAGCAGGAGTCGCTGCTGTCCTACGCGGCCACCGCGGCGGGCGTCCGCACGCCCCGGCTCGTGGCGACCTCCGAGGTCGGCACCGAAGCCGCCCTGCTGGCCTACACGCACGTGGACGGCGTCGCGCTGTCCGACCTCCCCGACGAGGAGGTCACCGACGAGCTCCTGATGGGCATCTGGCGCCAGCTGAACCTCCTGCACCGCCAGCGCATCGCCCACCGCGGCCTGGACGGCTCGGCGGTCCTCGTCTGCGAGGGGCGGCCGTGGCTCGTGGCGCTCGGCGGCGGCGAGATCGCCGCGGGCGAGCTGCTGGTGCGGATCGACCAGGCGCAGCTGCTCACCACCCTCGGCCTGCGGGTGGGCGCCGAGCGCGCGGTGCGTACCGCCTCGGAGATGCTGGGCGCCCAGTCGCTCGGCGGGCTGGTGCCGCTGCTCCAGAAGGTGGCGCTGTCCCGGGAGACCCGCGCGGCGCTGCGCCGCGATGGCAAGCTGCTGGGCGCGCTGCGCGAGGAGATCCTGCGGTCCTACCCCGAGATCGAGGTCGAGGAGGTCCGGCTCGAGCGGTTCCGGCCGCGCACGATCTTCAGCATCGTCGGCGCCACCATCGCCGCCTACGTCCTGGCGTCGCAGCTGAGCGGGCAGGACCTCGGGCATCTCGCCGCGACGGCAGACTGGCGCTGGGCGGCCCTGGCGCTGGTGGCCTCGGGCGTGTCGTTCGTGGCCGCGGCGCTGATGGTCATGGGGTTCGTGCCGGAGCGGCTGCCGCTGTGGCGGAGCGTGGCCGTCCAGTTCGCCGCCTCGTTCGTCAAGCTCGTCGCGCCCGCCGCGGTGAGCGGCATCGCGATCAACACCCGCTACCTCCAGAAGATGGGGGTGCGGCCGGGCCCCGCCGTGGCCAGCGTCGGCGCCTCCCAGCTCACCGGACTGGTCATCCACATCCTGCTGCTGCTGGTGATGGGCTTCCTGACCGGCTCCAGCCGCCCTGACGCCGAGTTCGCGCCGTCCAAGACGGTCATGCTGGTGCTGCTGGCCGTCGCGGCGGTCGCGGGCCTCCTGGCGGCCGTGGGGCCCGTGCGCAGGATGGTGACGAAGCGGCTGCGGCTGATGTTCTCCGGGGTCGTCCCGCGGCTCGTGGACGTTCTCCAGGATCCCCGCAAGGTCGCCACCGGCCTGGGCGGCACCCTGCTGCTCACCGTCGCTTTCGTGGTCTGCCTGGACGCCTCGATCCGCGCGTTCGGCGGCTCGCTCGCCTGGACCGCCGTCGCGGTGGTGTTCCTCACCGGCAACGCCATCGGCTCGGCCGCGCCGACCCCCGGCGGCCTCGGCGCGGTGGAGACCGCGCTGATCTTCGGCCTGACGGTCGCGGGCCTGCCGGTGGAGACCGCGACCTCGGCGGTGCTGCTGTACCGGCTGCTGACGTTCTGGCTGCCGGTGCTGCCCGGCTGGGCCGCCTTCCACCACCTCCAGCGCACGGACTCGCTCTAGCGCCGGAGGGGTGGGCTCAGCCCGTCTTGCGCTCCCTGCGGCGGGACAGCTCGTCGGCCGCGGAGCCGGGCGCGGCGCTCTCGGCGGGCAGCGCGGCGAGGCTGCCCTCGACCTCCTGCCAGACCCGGCCGAGCGCTATGCCGAAGACCCCCTGGCCGCCCTGGAGCAGATCCACGACCTCGTCCGGGCTGGTGCACTCGTAGACGCTGACGCCGTCGCTCATCAGGGTGATCTGGGCGAGATGCTCCACGCCCCGGTCGCGCAGGTGGCTGACCGCGGAGCGGATCTGCTGGAGCGAGACCCCGGTGTCCAGAAGCCGCTTGACGACCTTGAGCACGAGGATGTCGCGGAAGCCGTACAGCCGCTGGCTGCCGGAGCCGTGCGCGGGCCGCACGCTGGGCTCGACCAGCTTGGTGCGCGCCCAGTAGTCGAGTTGCCGGTAGGTGATCCCCGCCGCCGCGCACGCCGCCGGCCCGCGGAACCCCACCTCGTCGGAGAGCCGGGACGGCATACGGACGCCTCCATCGAACAGCAGGCCCTGCTCCCCGGCCGCCCGGGAGGCGAGCCGACGTTCGCGGTCCACCTTGTCCTCGCCGCTGCTCACCGCCACGCGGACCTCCGGCTTCTGTCATCCTGCGGTCATCCCGGCAAGGGGGTTTGCCGGAAATTCACCACGGGTGCTCCACCAGCACGGTAGGTGCCGGTCAGGGCATGGTCAACGTTCGCCGTCGGCGCGTCGCAAGGCGGATGTATCGCCTTCACGTGCACAAACGACTTGGTATCCGCTCCCTCTCTTCCCCTACCCGCGGGCGCGGGTGTGGGAAACGGCCATGACACCTGTCAGGACCGGTGAAAGGTCACGGGACTTCCACGGCGCCTAAGCGCCGCCCTTCTCGAAGTCCTCGGGGGAGATGTTGTCCAGGAACTCCCGGAACTTCTCCACCTCGTCCTCTTGTTCGTCGGGCATGGACACGCCCGCCGACTCCAGTACGTCCTCGCTGGCGAAGATCGCCGATCCGGTGCGCAGCGCGAGCGCGATCGAGTCCGACGGACGCGCGCTGACCTCCGTGCCGTTGGAGAACACCAGGTCGGCGAAGAAGATCCCGTCCCGCAGCGCGGTGATGTTCACCGTCGTCAGCGCGACGCCCAGCGCCTCGATCACGTTCTTGAACAGATCGTGGGTGAGGGGCCTCGGCGGCGGCTGGTTCTCCGACTGCGCGACGGCGATGGCGGTGGCCTCCACAGCCCCGATCCAGATGGGCAGATACCGGTCCCCGCCGACCTCCTTGAGCAGCACGATCGGCTGGTTGGTGGGCACTTCGACCCTTACGCCGACGACCTCCATCTGCTTCACGGCGGCTCCCTGCGTCAGGCGGTCCTATGTCACAAACTACACCTTCCGGAACCGACTCCGCGGAACCGGCCCCGCCGGCCGGGGCGCCCCGGCACGACCGGGCCCTCGGACCCCCCGCTGCCGGGCCCACAGGAGCACGTCCGGGGTCATCGGCCGAGGCTGTCGCGCAGCCCGGCCGTCACGAGCGCGGTGTGCAGCGCCAGCACGAGCTCCGACAGCTCGTCGGCGGTCCGCCCGGCCTCCTCGTGCGCGCCGGGGGCGCGCCGTTTCAGCAGGGGGGCGATCATCTGCTCGACGAGGTCGAGCTCCCGCTCGGCGGCCGCCTTGATCACCCGCAGATGCCGGGCCTCGAGGCCGAACGGGGCGAGCAGGCCCGCGGTGCGGGCCACCGTCAGCGCCTCGGAGCCGAAGCCCCCCGCGTTCCGCCGGACCAGCCCGTAGGCCTCCAGCTCCTCCAGGAGCGACTCGTCGATCCCCGTGGCGTCCAGGAGCTGGCGGCGGGTCAGCGCGACCTCCGCCGACGGCTGGGAGTCGGCCGCCACCAGCGTGCGCGGCGGCCTGGACTCCAGCTGCTCCTTGATCACCCGCAGCGGCAGATAGCTGTCGCGCTGGGCCGCCAGGATGAACCGCAGGCGCTCCACATCGGCGTGGCTGAACTTGCGGTAGCCCGCCGGGGTGCGGTCCGGCTCGATCAGGCCCTCGGCCTCAAGGAACCGGATCTTCGACGGGGTGACGTCCGGGAACTCGCCCTGTAGGCGCGCCAAGACGTCCCCGATCGTCATGTACGCCCGGGCGGCGCTGCTGCTCACCCGTGCTGTGGGTTGGTGAGGAAAACGAGCCGGAACTTGCCGATCTGCACCTCGTCCCCGCCGTTCAGCGCCACGCTGTCGATCCGCTCGCGGTTCACGTAGGTGCCGTTGAGGCTGCCCACGTCGCGGACGGAGAAGCCGCCGCCGTGGCGGGTGAACTCGGCGTGCCGGCGCGAGACCGTCACGTCGTCGAGGAAGATGTCGCTCTCGGGGTGCCGGCCCGCGGAGGTGCGCTCCTTGTCGAGCAGGAAGCGGCTGCCGGCGTTGGGGCCGCGCCGCACCACGAGCAGTGCGGTGCCGAACGGCAGGGCGTCGACGTTGAGCTGGTCGGAGCCGCCCTCCTCGGTGGAGGGTGCCTCGGGGATCTCCAGTCCGTCGGTCAGCCCGCTGATCGAGATCGTCGAGGTCGACTCACCGGGGGTCTCCGGAGCCGGGTGCACGCTGCGCACCAGAGGGGTGCCGCAGTTGGAGCAGAAGCGGGCGCCATCGGGATTGGCGTGACCGCACTGGGTGCAGTAGACGCTCGGCATCGATCGGCTCGGCCTCCTACCCTCGGCGGGTCCCCCTGGACCACGCCCCACAAAGAACACTTACCGGCGAACGCTACCCTCCGCCATGATCGGCGGTCTACGCCGCCGCGCGGTGGGGCCCTCCGGAAAGCCTGTCAGGAAGACCGTACCGCGCGGACGGCGGTCGCGGAGCCCCCGGTGATCGAATTACCGGTCCCGGGGGCGGGATTTTCAGCTTCCGGCGGCCTCTACGACCGCCACCCACTCCTCCAGGAGGGTGCGGGCGGCCGCGTCGTCGGGGCCTTCGGCCCACAGGTGCGTGACGGCTTCGGCGGGATCGGGCAGGACCAGCGCCCACCGCCCGTCCGCCTCCACCACCCGGACGCCGTCGGTGGTGTCGACGGTCCGGTCCCCCGCGGCCTCGACCACGTGCCGCATGACGCTGCCCTTGGCCGCCCACGGGGTGGGCACCGAGGCGCGCAGCAGGTGCGCGTCGGGGATCCGCTCGTCGATCTGGGAGAGCGTCATGCGGGTCCGCGCGACCAGGCCGGTGAGCCTGACGAACGCGGCGACGCCGTCCACGGTGTGGCTGAACTCGGGGAAGACGAACCCGCCGCGGCCGTCGCCGGCGAAGATCACCTCGGGATCGGCCGCCGCCTTGGTCAGCACGTCCTGGTGGGTGGTGGTCCACCGCACCCGGACGCCGTGCGCCGCGCAGACGCGTTCGGCGACCCGCGTGGTGGTCACGGGCAGCGCGACCGTGCCGGAGCGCCGCTCGGCCGCCACGAGGTCGAGCAGGACGAGCAGGGCCCGGTCGTCGGAGATCGGGTCGCCCTTCTCGTCGACCAGGCTGATCCGCTCCCCCACCGGGTCGAACCTGACGCCGAAGGCCGCGCCCGAGGACGAGACGATCGCGCCCATCGCGGCGAGCGCCTTCTCCCGGGTGGCCGGGGTCTCGGTCGGGTTCAGCTCGTCGAGGCGGTTGTTGAGGGTGAGGACGTCGACGCCGACCTTGGTGAGCAGGATCGGCAGGACGTTCGCGGTGACGCCGCCCGCGCAGTCGACGACGATCTTGAGCCCCGCCTCGTCGATGCCGGACATGTCCATCTGGCGGACGAGGTCGCGGCTGTAGCCCTCGACGGTGCGGGTGGGGTAGCTGAGCTCCGCGATCTCCCCGGGGAAGGCGCGGCGGAACTCCTGGCGGCCGAAGACCCGCTCCAGCTTGCGCTGGGCGCCCTGGGAGAGGTCGGCGCCCGTCTCGTCCAGGAACAGGATGTCCACGCTCTCCGGGTCGCCCAGGGTGGTCCTGATCACGATGCCGCCCGCGCAGTCCTCCCGGGCGGTCTCGAAGCGGGCCACGGGCAGCGCGCACGCCTCGAGGTCCTCGACGTTGATCGCGCCGGCCGTCAGCGCGGCGATGACGGCGCGTTTGAGCGTGCGCGCGGCGCGGGAGGCGTCGCGCGCGGTGATGACGGTGGCGCCCTTCTTGAGGCTCGTGGCGTAGGCGCTGGTCAGCCGGACGGCGAGTTCGGGGGTGATCTCGACGTTGATCAGCCCGGAGACGCCGCGCGGGCCGAACAGGTTGCGCTGGCCGCGCGACTCCCAGATGACCGAGGTGTTCACCACGGCCCCCGCCTCGATGGTCTTGAACGGGTAGACCTTGACGCCGTGGGCCAGGTACGCCTCGGCCTCGATGACGCACTCGTCGCCGACGATCCCGTTCTCCTCGACCCGCGCTCCGGCCATGATGTCGGTGTTCTTGCCGATGACGCAGCCGCGGAGGTTCGTGGACGGGCCGACGAAGACGTTGTCGTGGACGACGGCCCTGTGCAGGAAGGCGCCCTCCTTGACCACGACGTTGCTGCCGAGCACGGTGTACTCGCGCAGTTCCGTCCCGGCCTCGACCTTGGCGTAGTCGCCGATGTAGAGCGGGCCCTTGAGGACGGCCCCGGGATCGACCTCGGCGCCTTCGGCCACCCAGACGCCCGGGGAGACCTCGAACCCGTCCATCTCCACGTCGACCTTGCCGGAAAGCATGTCGGCCTGGGCCTTGAGGTAGCTCTCGTGGGTGCCGACGTCCTCCCAGTAGCAGTCGGCGACGTAGCCGAACAGGGGGGCGCCTTCGGCGAGGAGCCGGGGGAAGACGTCGGAGGACCAGTCGACGCTCTCGCCGGGGGCGACGCGCTCCAGGACCTCGGGCTCCATGACGTAGATGCCGGTGTTGACGGTGTCGGAGAACACCTGGCCCCAGGTCGGCTTCTCCAGGAAGCGCTGGATGCGGCCCTCGTCGTCGACGATGATGATGCCGAACTCCAGCGGGTTGGGCACCCGCTTGAGCCCGATGGTCACCAGGGCGCCGTTCTCCTTGTGGAACCGCACCATGTCGGTGAGGTCGATGTCGGTGAGCGCGTCGCCGGAGATGACCAGGAAGCGGTCGTCCTTGAGCGCGTCCTCGGCGTTCTTGACGCTGCCCGCGGTGCCCAGCGGGATCTCTTCGGTGGCGTACTGGAGGCTCATGCCGAGTTCTTCGCCGTCGCCGAAGTAGTTGCGGATCAGCGCGGCGAGGAACTGGACGGTGACGACGGTCTCGGTGAAGCCGTGCCGTTTCAGGAGCCGCAGCACGTGCTCCATGATCGGTCGGTTGATGACGGGGAGCAGAGGCTTGGGCTGGTTGGCGGTCATGGGACGCAGTCGCGTCCCCTCGCCTCCGGCCATCACGACGGCCTTCATGGGGCTGGTGCGACTCCCTCGTTCTCGGCGCCCGCTCGGGGGGGCAGCGCTCGGATGAGTTGTCGTGCCTGTTGGGTGTAAAGGACGGCGGCCCACCAGTAGAGCGCGGTGCCCCAGAGGGCCCACGCCCATCCGACGACGCGCGCGGCGGTCGCCGCGGCGCCGTCGTGGTCCCCCCACAGGAGCAGGGGGAAGGAGTAGAGGAGGCACATGGTCGCGGCCTTGCCGACGAGGTGCACCGGCAGGCCGGTCCAGCCGTGCCGTTTGACGACGACGAGGACCAGGCCCATGTAGACCTCGCGTGCGGCGAGGCCCGCGACCAGCCACCAGGGGATGATCCCCCGGACGGTGAGGCCGACGAGCGTGGCGAGGATGTAGAGCCGGTCGGCGGCGGGGTCGAGCAGGGTGCCGAGCCGGCTGGTCTGGTTGAGGGCCCTGGCGAGTTTGCCGTCCGCCCAGTCCGACAGCCCCGCCAGGACGAGCAGGCCGATGGCCCATCCGTCGTTCTCGGCGAGGACCAGCCAGAAGAAGAGCGGAACTCCCAGAAGACGGGCGAGACTCAGCGCGTTCGGCACCGTGAAGATCCGGTCCCTCGTCTCCACCAAGACGTCCCACCT
Organism: Actinocorallia herbida; assembly: GCF_003751225.1. Classification (NCBI taxonomy): domain Bacteria; kingdom Bacillati; phylum Actinomycetota; class Actinomycetes; order Streptosporangiales; family Thermomonosporaceae; genus Actinocorallia; species Actinocorallia herbida. The sequence goes on along the minus strand of NZ_RJKE01000001.1, from coordinate 2,244,158 downwards.
CCTGAACCGACCTTACCGGGCGGTTGATCGAAGCCCCCTGACTGGATCGCTCCAGCGTGCCGATGATGGCAGGTATGACACACTTCACATTCACCGGGCCGTCAACTCGCCAGTCGGAGGGCGCCCGACGGCGGGTCAGCCGCGCCCACCTGCGCCGGGCTCCACCGCGAGGCCCCCGGCCCGGTCGTGGACCCGGTCGTGGGCGAGCAGGCAGAGCATGACGAAGAACGCGATCCCGCTGTAGACGATGACATGTATGAGGGACGGTCCGACCGATTCGGGCGGGATGGCCGTCGTGCCGCGGTAGCCGGCCAGCGCCCCGGCCACGCAGATGAGGGCGCCGATCAGGCAGGCCAGGAGGACGCGGCGCTGCGCCCGCCTCCAGCGCGCGGCGTCCCGGTGGACGGCGAGGCCGTAGACCGCGGAGAGGACCAGCACCGCGGCGTTGACGGTGCCCCAGGCCAGCAGGACGAGGTAGGCGAACATCGCCGAGCCGAACTCGATGCCGGTGCCGGGGGTCGGCGGGCCCGTGACGTCGTCCATGGGCAGGACGACGTAGCTCACGCAGGCGAGCACGAGTTCGATCCCCCCGGCGAGGGCCAAGAGGCTCATCGCCAGTCTCGCGCTCCGCATGCCTCTCCCCTCGACCGCCCGCCCTACGCAAAGCGTAGTCGTTACATCACCACTTGTGGCGCAATGCTCCACCAAAGCGTCACAAAAGGACCGGATCTTGGACGGCCTCCGTCCCCGACCGTCCCATCCGTATGCCGATAATGGGGATCATGGCGAAGAAGCTCCCGCGTGAGACGTACGACCGCGAGATCCTCCGGCTCCAGGCCGAACTCGTGAAGCTCCAGGAGTGGGTGAAGGCCGAGGGCGAGCGGGTCGTGATCGTCTTCGAGGGCCGCGACGCCGCGGGCAAGGGCGGCGCGATCAAGCGGGTCACCGAGTACCTGAGTCCCCGGGTCGCCCGGATCGCGGCGCTGCCCAAGCCCACGGACCGCCAGCGCACCGAGTGGTACTTCCAGCGGTACGCGGCCGAGCTGCCCGCCGCCGGGGAGATCGTCCTGTTCGACCGGAGCTGGTACAACCGGGCGGGCGTCGAGCACGTCATGGGCTTCTGCACGCACGAGGAGTACTCGCGCTTCCTGCACCAGTGCCCGATCTTCGAGCGGCTGCTGGTCGAGGACGGCATCCTGCTGCGCAAGTACTGGTTCTCGGTGAGCGACGCCGAGCAGCAGAAGCGCTTCGAGTCGCGTCTCGATGATCCGATGCGGCGCTGGAAGCTGTCCCCGATGGACCTCGAGTCGATCACCCGCTGGGAGGAGTACTCCCAGGCCAAGGACCAGATGATGCTCTACACCGACATCCCCGAGGCGCCCTGGTACGAGGTCGAGAGCGACGACAAGAAGCGGGCGCGGATCAACATGATCTCCCACCTGCTCTCGACGATCCCCTACTACGAGGTGCCTTCGCCGCAGATCGAGATGCCGAAGCGGCCCGCCCCTACGGGGTACGTCCGGCCGCCCCGGCAGACCACGGTCGTCCCCGACGCGAGCCGCGAACTCGATTAGGCGCCGTCCCGGGCCGTCCGCTCGGTGAAGGCGCCGACGGCGGTCGGGAGGGTCGGGAAGATCAGGTCCGCTGGGATCACCTCGAGCAGCCCGAACCTGCGGAGGTCGCCGAGCAGGTCCTGCTTGACGTGCGCGAGGGCCAGCACGATGCCGCGCCGCGCCAGGTCGGCGGCGAGGTCGCCGAGCGCCTCCAGGGCCGTGCTGTCGACCTCGATGATCGCCTCGGCGTTGAGCAGGAACCAGGCGGGCCGCTCCGCGGGGGCGTCGGCGGCGGCCAGCGCGCGGCGGCGGAAGTCCTCGGCGTTGGCGAAGAACAGCGGCGAGTCGTACCGGTAGACGACGAGGCCGGGCACCGTCTCCGCGTCGGGGAAGTCCGCGACGTCGTGCATCCCGGCGAGTCCGGGCACCTTGCCGAGGACCGCGGCGCGCGGGCGGGCCACCCGGCGCAGCAGGTCGAGCACCGAGAGCCCGATGGCGACGAGGATGCCGTAGAGCACGTCGAGGAAGAGCACGCCCGCGACCGCCGAGAGCGCGAGCAGCAGTTCGCTGCGCCGGAACGCGGCGAGCCTGCGGAACCCGGCGAGGTCGACGAGCCGGGCCGCGGCGTAGACGACGAGCGCGCCGAGCGCGGCCTTGGGGAAGGCCGCGAGCAGCGGGTTCAGCACCAGCAGCACGGCGCCGACGCAGGCGAGCGCCACCAGGGAGAACGCCTGGGTGCGGGCGCCGGCGGCGGCGGCGAGCGCGGTGCGGCTGCCGCTGCTGCTCACCGGGAAGCCCTGGAAGAGCCCGGCCCCGGCGTTGGCGGCGCCGAGCGCGACGAGTTCGGCGTTGCCGTCCGCGCGCCTGCCGCCGGGCGTCTCGAAGGCGCGGGCGGTGAGCATCGTGTCGGTGAAGGAGACCAGCAGGACGCCGAGCGCGGCGGGCAGCAGGACCGCGGCGTCGGAGAGGTCGGGCAGGGAGGGGGCGGGCAGCCCGGCCGGGACCTCCCCGACGACGGCGATGCCCCGCTCGTCCAGGGCGAAGACGGCGACGGCCCCGGCGGCGAGCAGGACCGCGAGCAGCGGCCCCGGCCAGTGCGGCCGCCACCGCTGGAGGGCGAAGAGGAACCCGAGGCAGGTCAGGGACAGCGCGAGGGTGCCCGGGTGGACCTGGGTGATGTTCCCGGCGAAGGAGACGACCTCGGCGACGACGCCCTGGCCCTCGACCGGGACCCCGGTGACGCGGGAGAGCTGCCCGGAGACCATGACGACGGCGACGCCCGCGAGGTAGCCGACGAGGATCGGGTGGGAGAGCAGGTCGGCGACGAACCCGAGCCGCAGCAGCCGGGCGGCGAACGCGAGGAGGCCGGTGCACAGGGCGAGCCCCGCGGCGAGGGCCGCGTAGCGCGCCGGATCCCCGCCGGCCAGGGGCCCGATGACGACCGCGGTCATCAGCGCGGTGGTCGCCTCGGGGCCGACCGAGAGCCTTTCGGACGACCCGAAGAGCGCGTAGGCGACGAGCGCGGGGAGCATCGCCCACAGGCCCGCGACGGGCGGCAGGCCGGCCACCGCCGCATAGGCCATGACCTGCGGAACGAGGTACGCCGCGACGGTCACGCCCGCGGCGGCGTCGCCCCGGAGCCATTCCCGGCGGTATCCCCGCCACCACTGCGACATCCGGCGATCATCCCAAATACCCGGCCTTTCGGACACCCGGCCGACCCGCGCGCGCCGCCTGGTTTTCCAGGCCCGGCATCGGGCAGTGTCCGTCCTGCAAACGATCTTCATTGGGCGTTCGGGGGCGGTAGATGAGGAAGCTCGCGGTGGCGGTGACGGCCGCGCTCGCGCTGGTGGCGGTGCTCGTGCTCGGGGCGAGTGTGGCCATCGGGATGGCGGGGCTCGGCGTCGTCGCGGTCGTCGGCGACGTCCACCTGCTGCCGGAGGGCCCGGCCCCGGGCGCCGGGGGCAGGTCGGTGGTCCCGGTGATCGCCGCGGACGCCGAGGCGCGCCGCGGCCTCCCCCGCACCGACGCCTATCCGCACGACTGCGCGGTGGCCAAGTGCGTCGCGCTGACGTTCGACGACGGCCCCGGCCCCTACACCGCGGAACTGCTGAAGACGCTGAAGGACGAGAAGGTCAGGGCGACCTTCTTCGTGCTGGGCGAGAAGGTCGCCGAGAATCCCGACGTGCTGCGCGCGACGGCCGAGGCGGGGCACCAGATCGGGAACCACACCTGGGACCACCGCGACCTCACCCGGCTGGACGCCGCGGCCGTGCGGTCGGAGCTGACCCGGACGTCAGATCTCGTCCGCCAGGTCGCCGGGGTGCGCCCGTCGGTCATGCGGCCGCCGTACGGGTCGAGCGACCGGAAGGTGGCCAAGGAGCTGGAGGCGCTCGGGCTGCCGGAGGTCACCTGGACGATCGATCCGCAGGACTGGCGCGGCCTGTCGCGCGACGCGGTCGCCGCGAAGGTGCTGAAGGAGGTCCAGCCGGGCGAGATCGTGCTCCTGCACGACATCAAGCGGGACAGCGTGCGGGCGGTGCCGCGGATCGTCGCGGAGCTCAAGAAGCGCGGCTATGTCTTCGCCACGGTCTCGGAGCTGCTCGCCCCGGCCGTCGTGACCCCGGGCGTCCAGTACCGCGGTCTGCTCTGACGGCCTTCGCACGGCGCGCCCGGCCTCCGTCCCGGAGACCGGGTGATGAGACACAGCTCACCCGGCTTTTCCCCGGCCCGCGGGTGAACATATGTTTACCTTGATGGGTGAACAGACGTACACCCCCCATCACCACGGTTCTCGCCTCCTCGGGCACCGTCGTCGCGCTGATGCAGACGATCACCGTCCCGATGCTGCCGACCCTGCCGGAGATCACCGGGAGCGCGCCCGCGGACGTCAGCTGGGTCGTCACCGCGACCCTGCTCAGCGGCTCCGTCGCCACTCCGCTCCTCGGCCGCGCGGGCGACATGTACGGCAGGCGGCGCGTCCTGCTCTGGGCGCTGGCCGTGGTGGTCGTCGGGTCCCTGGTCTGCGCGCTGTCCTCCATGCTTCCGCTGCTCATCCTCGGCCGGGCCCTCCAGGGCGTCGGCCTCGCCGCGACCCCGCTCGGCATCAGCATCCTGCGCGACGAGCTGCCGCCCGAGCGGGTCGCCGGAGGGGTCGCGCTGATGAGCGCGACCATCGGCATCGGCGCGGCCATCGGACTGCCGATCGCCGCGTTCGTCATCGAGTACGTGAGCTGGCACGCCATGTTCTGGGTGTGCGCGGTCGCCGCCTTCGGCGTGCTGCTGCTCGTCCGCTGGGCGGTGCCGGAGTCGCCGCGCGCCGCGCACCAGCGGTTCGACTACCCGGGCGCGGTCGGGCTGACCGCGATCCTGGTGTGCCTGATGCTGGCGGTCACCAAGGGCCCCGACTGGGGCTTCACCGCGCCCTCGACGCTCGGCCTCGCCGGCGCCGCCCTGGTGCTCGCGCTCGTCTGGGGCCGGTACGAGCTGCGCCGTCCCGCGCCGCTGCTCGACCTGCGCGTCGCGGCCCGGCCCGCGGTGCTGCTGGCCAACCTCGCCGCGCTGTTCGTCGGCTTCGCCTTCTACGCCAACTCGCTGTCGACCGCGCAGCTCGTGCAGGAGCCGGAGAGCACCGGCTACGGCCTCGGCCTGTCGATCGTGGCGGGCGGCCTGTGCCTGCTGCCCGGCGGCCTGGCGATGGCGTTCCTCGCGCCGGTCTCGGCGCGCCTCACCAACCGGCGCGGCGCGAAGACCACCGTCGCCCTGGCCTCGATCGTGATCGCGCTAGGCTATGTGGTCCGATACGCCGCGAGCCACGTCCTGTGGTCGATCATCCTGGGAGCCACCGTTGTCGCCATCGGCACCGCCCTGGCCTACTCCGCGCTCCCGGTGCTGATCATGGGCGCCATCCCGGTCAGCGAGACGGGCGAGGCGACGGGCGTCAACACGCTCATGCGGATGGTCGGGCAGGCCGGGTCCAGCGCGATGAGCGCCGCGGTGCTCAGCCACCTGGTCATCGGCGGCGATCCCAGCCTCGACGCGTACCTGCTCATCTTCCTCATCGCCGGCGCCGCCGCGGTCTGCGCCCTGGTGCTCGCGCTGATGGTGCCTCGCCGCCCGCTCGCCGTGCGCGCCCCCCTGGTCGAGCCCGTCGCGGAGCCCGCGTGAGCGACTCGGGCCGCACCGCGATCCTGCGGGCCGCCCGCCGGGCGTTCGCCTTCCACCCGTACGACATGGTGACGCTGCGCGCCATCGCGGCCGAGGCGGGGGTGAGCGCCGCCCTCATCGTCAAGCACTTCGGCGGCAAGGAGCAGCTGTTCGAGGCGGTCGCGGACTTCTCCGGCGACGTCGAGGCGCTGCTCGCGGTCCCGCTCGCCGACCTCGGCCGCCACCTCGTGGAGACCGCGGTCATGGTCCGGCACCGGGACCTGCCCCCGCCGCTCATCCGGGTGGTGTTCGGCATCGGCGCGGGCGACGAGCGGGAGCTGCTGCTGCGCCGCTTCCGCGAGCAGGCCACCGACCGCCTCGCCGCGCTGCTCCCCGGCCCGCGCGCGGCGCTGCGCGCGGAGCTGGTGTGGGCGCAGTTCCTCGGGCTCAGCACCGTGCTGAGCCTGCACAAGCAGGGCGCGATCATGGCCGCCGACCCCGCCGAGGTCATCGGCCGGTACGCCCCGGCCGTCCAGGCGCTCATCGACGGCTGACGGACGGGCACGCGGCCCGTCCGTCGCGAGGAGTCCGGGTCAGACCGTCACGAGCCGCCGGGCGCGCACGAGGGACTGCACGATCTCCCCGGCCCGCACCGCGGTGTTGGACAGCAGGGTCGAGCCGAGCCCGTGCGTCCGCTCGGTCGCGCCCTGGAGGTAGATGCCGCAGCGCACCTCGGGGGCGGTGGCGATGCGGTAGTCGCGGGCGATGTCCGGGCCTCCGTCGGGGCGCCGCACGCAGTGGGCGGCGAGGTCGCCGAGCATGCCGAGGGGGTCGCGGCTGCGGTAGCCGGTCGCGCAGACCAGGGCGTCGGCTTCCAGGACGGTCCGCTCACCCGTAGGCAGGTACTCCACCAGCGCGCTGACGCCGTCGGCGTGCTCGGTGAGGTCCAGGACCCGCGAGACGTTGAGGATGCGGAGCCGCTCCTTGCCCTGCACCTTCTCCTGGTAGACGCGCCGGTACAGCTCGTCGATGAGGTCGAGGTCGACGACGGAGTAGTTGGTGGACCCGTGGTAGTCCAGCAGCATCCGCTTCACGTCCTCGGGCGCGTAGTGGAAGTGGTCCACCGCGGCCGGGTCGAAGATGCGGTTGGCGAAGCTGCTGTCGTCGGCCGGGGTGTAGCCGTACTTGGCGAAGACCGCGCACACCTCGGTGTCGGGGTAGGACTGGTGCAGGTGGTCGACGACCTCCGCGCCGCTCTGCCCCGCGCCCAGCACCAGCAGCCTGCGCGGGCCGCGCAGCCCGGGCAGGCGGCGCAGCAGCTCGTGGCTGTGCCACACCCGGTCGCCCAGCGCGATCCCGGCGGGCACGGCGGGCTCGAGCCCGGTGGCGATCACCAGGTTGCGGGCCCGGCGCACCACGGTCTCGCCGTCCTTGGTGGCCACGATCTCGCACGCCACCACGGCGCCGTCCTCGACGACGGGCCGGACCGCGAGCACCTCGGTCCCGTACTCCACCTGGTCGGTGAATCTCGCGGCCGCCCACTCGAGGTAGTCGTGGAACTCCAACCGCGACGGGAACATCGTCTTGTGGTTGATGAAGTCGACGAGCCTGCCGCGCTCCTTCAGGTAGTGCAGGAAGCTGAAGGAGCTCGACGGGTTCCGCATCGTCGCGAGGTCCTTGAGGAACGAGACCTGCATCGTGGTGCCCTCGATGAGCATGCCGCGATGCCAGCCGAACGCGGGCTGCCGCTCGAGGAAGACCGCGTCGAGGTCACCGCCCTCTTCGCGCAAGGCGATCGCCAGAGCGAGGTTGGAGGGACCGAAACCGATCCCCACCAGGTCGTGGACATGCTCTGCGGTGCTGGTCATGGGCGCCCTTTCACACGAGCCGGCGAAAAATGAACTTAGGTAAGCCTTACGAAGGTAAGCCTTACCTACATTCGCCGTCCAGACCGGGGCCCCAGAAGACCGCCCGCCTTCCTCGCCCGGCGCGGCCGCGCCCCGGCGCGTCAGCGCTTCTCGTCGGCCGCCCCGCCCGCGCCGACCAGGCGGTTCTTCCCGCTCGCGGCCGCCCACTTCTCGTCGAAGCCCGCGAGCATCTTGCCCGCCTGGCTCGTCACGATCGCGGGGATGAGCGGGCGCATGTAGCGCAGCCCCGGCAGCCACCACTGGCCGTACACCTGCGGACGGCGCCGCAGGATCCCCGCGACGAGGCGGTCGACGGTCGGGGCCAGCGGGTAGGTCTTGCCGGTCGGCCACGGCATCTGGGCGCGCAGCTCGCCGAGCGCCTTGTCCTCGTCGGCGCCGCGGACCATGTCGGTGTCGGTCCAGCTGAGGTAGCCGACGCCCACGCCGACGCCGTAGCGGGCGACCTCCGCGCGCAGGGAGTGCGCGAACGCCTCCACGCCCGCCTTGCTGGCGCAGTAGGCCGCCATCATCGGCGCGGCCGTCAGCGCGGCGAGGGACGCGACCTGGAAGAAGTAGCCCTTCGACCGGCGCAGCGCGGGCAGGAAGGCGCGCGCGGTCGTGACGCTGCCGATGAGGTTCACCTGGATGACGCGGTTGAACGTGGCCGGGTCCGACAGCTCCACGGGGCCGCCCGTGGCGATGCCCGCGTTGGCGACGACCACGTCCACCCGGCCGAAGCGCTCGACCACCTCGGCGGCGACCGCGACCATCGCCGCGTCGTCGGTGACGTCGGCCTTCCAGGACTCCGCGCCGTTCCCGCACTTCTCGGCGACCCGGGCCAGCTCCTCCGGCTCCAGCCCGACCAGGGCCAGCCGGAAGCCCTTCCCGGCGAGCCTGAGCGCGATCAGCTCACCCAGCCCGCGGGCCGCGCCCGTCACCACCGCCACCTTTGCGCCGCTCATGCCGCCTCCGCGTTTCTCCGGTTCTGACTGGGACGGTCCGGATCTTAGACGATCCGTCTAGTAAGCGCCAGACCCGGTCCGCGCGGCGGATGCCGGTACCCTGCGTGGCTATGGAAGTGACCGTGGTGGCCCGGTACCGCAAAGCGGTGACGTACGGGATTCACGCCCTGCTCGCGGCCCTCGAGGAGTCCGGCGAGTCCTGCACGCTGCGCTACGGCACGAGCCCGGAGGAGACCGCCGGGCACATCGCCGCGGCCGCGGGCACCCGGGTCCTCGTGCTGTGGTCGTTCTACTCCCCCGACGCCGCGGCGATGACCGCCGAACTCGCCGCCGTCCGCGCCCTCGCCGACGGCCCCGACGTGCTGCACATCGCGGGCGGCGTCCACGCCACGGCCGAGCCGCAGCACGTCCTGGACTCCGGCTGGGACCTCGCGGGGATCGGCGAAGGCGAGTCCACGATCGTCTCCCTCGTCGCCGCCCTGCGCGCGGACACGCCCCTGCGCGACGTGCCGGGCCTGGCCCTGCGCGACCACGACGGCGTCGCCCTGCGCACCCGTCCCGCGCCCCAGCTCCCCCTGGACGCCCACCGGTCCTTCCCCGCCGTGCGCCGGCACGTCGGCCCGATCGAGCTCACCCGCGGATGCCGGTACGCCTGCCGCTTCTGCCAGACGCCGTTCATGTTCGGCGGGCAGTTCCGGCACCGGTCGGTCGAGAGCGTCCGCGCGCATGTGCGGCAGATGCGCGTGTTCGGGCTCAAGGACGTCAGGTTCATCACGCCCACGTCGCTGTCCTACGGGACGCCGGGGCCGGACGCCGATCTGGCCAAGGTCGAGGAGCTGCTGTCGGGGGTGCGCGAGGAGCTTCCGGACGACGGGCGCATCTTCTTCGGCAGCTTCCCGTCCGAGGTGCGGCCCGAGCACGTCACGCCCGAGGCGATGGTGCTGCTGCGGCGGTACGTGAACAACGACAACATCATCATCGGCGCGCAGTCCGGCTCCGACAAGATCCTCGCCGCCTCCGGGCGCGGCCATGGCGCCGGACCCGTCCGGGACGCCGTCCGCATCGCCGTCGAGCACGGGTTCCGGGTCAATGTGGACTTCATGTTCGGCATGCCCGGCGAGGACGCGGCCGACCAGGCCGACTCCCTCAGGCTCGCCGAGGACCTCGTGGACCTCGGCGCGCGCATCCACACGCACACCTTCATGCCGCTGCCCGGCACGCCCTGGCGCGACGCCGACCCGGCCTTCATCCCCGTCCAGACGATGAAGCGGCTCGACACGCTCGCCCAGCGCGGCGAGGCGTACGGGCACTGGCGCAAGCAGGCCGAGCACTCCGCCCGGCTCGCCGAGACCGCCCGCGCCTACCCGCGCCGGACCAGGCGCCGCCGCGTCGAGGAGTAGCCCCGCCGGGCGGCGCCGTGGCTCAGTGGAAGACGCGCCAGGTCTGCTCCACGACGAGTTCGCGGCTGCGCCAGCCGGACGGGGTGCGCTCCATCCGGTGGTGGTAGTAGCCGCCGCCCTGGATGAGGCCCTGGGTGTGCCGGCCGCCGAGCGCCTCGCGGGACGGGGCGAGGGTGTCGGTGAACGCCACGGTGACGCCCGCGAACGCGGGTTCGTCCCGGTCGCCGTCGAAGGCGATCGCGGGCGGGCCGAGCAGGTGGAGCCGGCCGGGGAAGGCCGGGAGCACCTCGCTCAGCCACCCGCGCACCTCGGCGAGGCCGCCCTTGGCGCCGCCCGTCGCGGTGTAGTCCAGGACCGCGTCGGGGGCGAAGACCGTGTCGAGGAGCGACCATCTGCCGGTGTCCACGGCGAGGCCGTAGCGGGCCAGCAGGTCCGCGATCTCCATCCGGTCGAGCAGCTGGAGTGTCTGATCGGTCATCGAGAGGGCACCTCCGTGCGCCGGGGAAGGCCGCCGTACGGGACGGCGGTCGCGCCACCGGGAATCGTGCCACGCCGGGTCCGGCGCACGGTAGGTCCCCTCGAAGGACGACGCCGCGATCCGCTCAGAGCGGACGCGTCACAGCGGCAGGTCGACCAGCTCGGCGAGGGTCGCCCGGTGCCTGTGCGGCGCGCCCAGCGCCAGCGACAGGGCCTTGGCGCGCTTCAGCCACAGGTGCGCCGGGGCCTCCCAGGTGAAGCCGATGCCGCCGTGCAGCTGCACGCACTCCTCGGCGGCGCGCAGCGCGGCCTCCGAGCAGTGCGACTGGGCCACGGCGGCCGCCACCGCGAGGTCCGGATCCCCGGTCGCCGCGCAGGACGCCGCGTAGCGGGCCGCCGCGCGGGCCTGCGCGACGGTCAGCCACAGGTCGGCCAGCCGGTGCTTGACGGCCTGGTAGGAGCCGATCGGACGGGCGAACTGGTGCCGTGTCTTCACGTACTCGACCGTCGTCTCCAGGCACTGCTCGGCCACGCCCAGCTGCTCGGAGGCCAGGAGGGCGGCCCCGATCGTCCAGGCCCTCCCTGCGGTCTCGGGGCCCGCGACGCGCCTTCCGGACGCGCCGGTGAAGTCCAGGTCGGCGAGCGGCCTGGTCTGGTCGAGGCTGACGACCGGGGTGACCGAGACGTCCGACGCGTCGTAGGCGTACAGGCCGTCCTCCTCGGGGAGCAGGAGGACGTCGGCGGTGACGGCGTCGGCCACGCCCGCCACCACCGGGCCCTGCGGCCCCGGCCTGTGCGCGCCGAAGGGCACCGCGAGCGTCACGACCCGCTCGCCGGAGGCCGCGGCCTCCAGCAGCGCGGGATCGTCGCCCTCCAGCAGCGCCGCGACGCCGAGGACCGCCGAGCCGAAGTACGGGACGGGCGCGGCGGCCCGGCCCAGCTCCTCCAGCACGACCGCGACCTCGCGCCAGGACGCGCCCGCCCCGCCCTTGTCCTCGGGCACCGCCAGGCCGGCGGTGCCCAGCCCGGCCGCCACGACCTTCCACAGGCCCGAGTAAGCGGTCTCGCCGCTCTCGGTCCAGGCCAGCACCTGCTGCCAGTCCGCCCGCTCCCGCAGCGCGCGGCGCACCCCGGAGCGCAGCTCCTCTTCCAGCTCGCTGTAAAGCAGGTCGCTCATCGGGGCAGGTCCTTCCAGGGGATGTCCTTGTCGACGCGGTGCTCGCCGGGCAGGCCCAGCACGCGCTCGGCGATGATGTTGCGCAGGATCTCCGAGGTGCCGCCCTCGATGGAGTTGCCCTTGGCCCGCAGGTACCGGTAGCCGGGGCCGCGGCCCGCGAAGTCGACGCTGTCGGGACGGCGCATGGTCCACTCGTCGTACCGCAGGCCCTCCTCGGCCAGCAGTTCGACCTCGAAGTCGGTCGTCGCCTGGTTCAGCTCGCCGAACGCCAGCTTCATGCCGCTGCCCTCAGGGCCCGGCTTGCCCGCGGCGAGCGACTGGCTGAGGCGCCGCGCCGTCTGCCGGGTCACCTCCGCCTTCACCCACAGCGACAGCAGCCGGTCGTGCGCGCCGGGCGAGCGCAGCTCGGGGCGCTCCCGCCACGCCTCGGCGACGAGGCCGAGCACACCGCTCTCGCGCGGCACGGCCTGGCCGCCGATCGAGACACGCTCGCTCATCAGCGTCGTGTTGGCGACCATCCAGCCCGCGCCGACGTCCCCGAGCCGATCGGTGTCGGGGATGTGGGCGTCGGTCATGAAGACCTCGTTGAACTCCGCCTCGCCGGTGATCTGGCGGAGCGGGCGCACCTCCACGCCGGGCTGGTGCATGTCCAGGACGAAGTAGGACAGACCACGGTGCTTGGGCACGTCCGGGTCGGTGCGCGCGACGAGCAGCGCCCACCGCGCCTTGTGCGCCATCGAGTTCCAGACCTTCTGCCCGTTGACGATCCAGCCGTCGCCGTCGCGGACCGCGCGGGTCGCCAGGCCGGCCAGGTCCGAGCCCGCGCCGGGCTCGGAGAACAGCTGGCACCAGAGGTCCTCACCGGTCCACAGCGGGCGCAGCCACCGCTCGCGCTGCTCCTCGGTGCCGACCGCCAGGATCGTCGGCGCGGCCATGCCGAGGCCGATCGGGTTGACGTCGGGCCGGTTCGACGGCGTGCCCTTGAAGGCCGCCTCCACCTGCCGCTGCGCCTCCCGCGGCAGGCCGAGGCCGCCGTGCCCTTCGGGGAAGTGCACCCACGCCAGCCCCGCGTCGTACCGGGCCCGCAGGAACTCCAGGGGCTCCATCGCGGCCGGATCGTGGTCGGCCAGGAACCTCGTCAGAAGCTCGTCCAGAACTTGTGCCATGCCCAGCAAACTGCCACGTAAGTGACCACTTGCGCAAGGCCGGATGTGAGGTCCGTCTCAGCTGTTCAGCGCCTCGCCGAGGAACCGCACGGTGTCGGGCAGGACCCGCCTCCAGTAGCCGCCGGTGTGCAGGCCGAGGTCGAACTCGGCGACGTCGGCCCGAGCCCGGTGGGCCATCCGCCGCGCGGGCTCGGTGAACGGGTCCTCGGTGCCGCACCACACGCCGAGCCTCCCCGCGATCTTGCCCTCCGGCCCTTTCAGCGGTTCCTCCGCAGCCCACGACGCGGCGTCGGGATAGGCGGCGACGGACTTGGTGGCGGCGTAGGTCGGGAACAGGGCGGGCGACAGCACCGCCACGGCCTCCGGCGCCCTGCGCCGGGCCATCCGGAGCGCGCCCGCGCCGCCCATCGAGACGCCCAGCAGCCCCGACGGCACCGCGAACCCCCGCAGCGCGATCCACCGCGGCAGCTCCTGGAACACCATCGCCTCCGGGTCGTCCCCCGGATGCTTGCCGTACCAGTAGGTGTCGGAGCCCCCGTCGACCGCGACGACCGCGAACGGCGGCACCCCCTCCCGCACCGCCGCGGTGAGGAACTGCGGCAGCCCCAGGGAGACCCAGAAGGACGCCCTGGCGGTCGCGCCGTGCAGGGCGAGCACCACAGGCAGACCCTTGGCTTCGACGCCCTCCGGGACCATCGTCACCACTTCCACCTCGGTGCCCCGGGCCACCGACCTGCGGCGGAACGTCTCCACGGTCCCCGGCGGGACGTTCGGGACCGTTCCGTCCTTGCCCGTCATGCCGAGCGCCTTGCGCAGCCGCGCCCGCCCCGGCAGCAGCCCGTGGTCCACCGCGGCGAATCCCCCCGCGCCCAGAGCCGCGGCCCCGAGCGCGCCCGCGGTTCCCCCGGCGAGCACCGCCCTTCTGCTGATGCGCATCAATACCCCCGTATCCGAACTTCGGGGACAGAGCGTTTCACACAATGATCATCCCGGGTAGGCCGACTGCATCCCCTCACGTCGCAGAAGGGGGCCGTCTTGAAGACCTGGACCACGGCACTGCCGGTCCTCGCGGTCATCGCCCTGATCTTCACGCTCGGCCGGCAGCCCCCCGGGATCGTCGTCGTCATCGTCGCGCTGCTGCTGGCCGGGGCCGTCCTCGCCGCCGTGCACCACGCCGAGGTCATCGCGCACCGGGTCGGCGAGCCGTTCGGGTCGCTCGTCCTCGCCGTCGCGGTGACCGTCATCGAGGTCGCCCTGATCGTCAGCGTCATGCTCTCCAGCGGGGAGAAGGGCGCCTACCTGGCCCGCGACACGGTCTTCGCCGCGGTGATGATCACCTGCAACGGGATCGTCGGCATCTCCCTGTGGGTGACCGCCCACCGCCGCAACCTGGCGCACTTCCAGCCCGGCGGGACCGGCGGCATGCTCGCCATCGTCACCGCGCTGGTCACCCTCACCATGGTGCTGCCGACCTTCACCACGACCGCGGCGGGCCCGCGCTTCACCACCGCGCAGCTCATCTTCGCCGCGGTCGTCTCCTGCTTCCTGTACGGCCTGCACGTCTTCACCCAGACCGTCCGGCACCGCGACTACTTCCTGCCGATCACCAAGGAGGGCGCGCTCCTCGAGGACGACTCCCACGCCGACCCCCCGACGAACGGCGAGACCCTCTACAGCCTCGCCCTCCTCATGGTCGCGCTCGTCGCCGTCGTCGGGCTGGCCAAGGTCGAGTCGCCCGTCATCGAGCGGGGCGTGCAGGCGCTCGGCATGCCGCACGCCGTCGTCGGCGTCGTCATCGCCCTGCTGGTGCTGCTGCCCGAGACCATCGCCGCGGTCCGGGCCGCGCGGCTCGGCCGCACCCAGACCAGCCTGAACCTCGCGCTCGGCTCGGCCAACGCCAGCATCGGGCTGACGATCCCGGTCATCGCGCTCGCGTCCTTCATCGTGCCCGGCGACCTCGTGCTCGGGCTCGGGCCCACCCAGCTCGTGCTGCTCGTCCTCACCGTCGCCGTGTCCACCCTCACCATCGTCCCCGGCAAGGCGAGCGTCCTCCAGGGCGGCGTCCACCTGGCCGTCTTCGCCTCGTTCCTCTTCCTCACCGTGATCCCGTAGCCGGTTCCGGCCCGCCGATACCCGACACGCCGTCCCATCTGATCCAGTAGGCTGACCTTTGTCCGAGGATCGGCCGCCCCCGCGGCCTGGCAGGCTCGAAGGCGGACCACATCCCATGCGCGCAGGCGCGGCGCTCTTCTTCCTCGCGGCCACGGCGGCCGCGTTCCCCGGCGCAGCCGTGCAGGCCGCGCCCGGCGACGGGGTCCTCGTCGTCCACACCACCTTCACCACCGCGGATCCCACGCGCGGCGAGGACGTCCACGGCCAGGTCTGGGTGGCCGCCACCGGCGGGGCCGCCACCAACGCGACCCTGACCTTCTCCGCGACGCCCAACACCGGCGTCGGCCTGGAGGCGGTCTGCACCCGGACGGCGCAGGGCTACTGCAAGCTCGGCGACGTCGACGCCGCGGGCACGTCGATCCCGTTCACGCTCCGGGTCAAGGCGGGCGCGTCCAGGCTGACCGTGACGGTCGGGGCCTTCGCCCGCGCCGACGGCAGCGAGTCCGTCGGGGAGTACACCAAGGTCGCCTTCGCGCGCACGCCGCCGAAGACGCAGAGCCCCGAGGCCACCCCGACCACGGCCTCCCCCACCCCCACCGCGTCCGCCACCACCACCGCGCCCTCGGTCCCGGCGGCCGTCCCCGCGCCCGGCACGACGGTCCTCGTCCCGCCCGTCACGACGCCCGGCGCGACCGACCCCGGCGCCGGCCTGCCCCAGGTCGCCCCGACCCCGTCGGCCGCGCTCCCCGGCTACGCCGTCCCCTCTTCCACCGAAGAGGCGCTCCCCGCCACCGAGCTGACCGGCGCGAACGACGTCTCCCCCCTCCTGGCCCTCGGCCAGAGCGTCTGGCTCGGCGTCCTCCTGGCCGCCTGCACCCTCGCCTCCGCCGCCGCCATCAGACGCGGCGCCCGCATCAGGCACGCCGCCCCCACCTCCGGCCCCCGCCGCCGCAAACCCTGACCGCCTCGGCCACCCCGCACCCGAACCCACAGCCTGCGGCCACCCCAACGCCCTCAGGGTCCGGACCACCCGGGCAGGCCCCCGGCCCGCCCAGGAAGCGACCCCTCGCACAGCACGGGCAGGCCCCTCCCTCCCCGGCCGGGAAGCACACGCATGCAGTGCGCTCAGACGGGCCCACCAGCGCTCTTCGGCAGTCCGGGATCACCAGGACCACGGCCTCACGGACCGGCCGCCCCGCAAGTCTCGGCTCGGCCCGGCGCCGGATGATCCGCCCATGCGCCGCCGTCCCCGGAGCCTCCGAGGCCCACCACCGCGCCGCCCCACCCTGCACCCCGCCCCCGAGCTCAGACCACCGCCCTACGACCCACGACAAGGGCCGACCCGCACGACGGACATCTCCTCGGGCGCTTCGGTGTCGTCCGCGCCGCCGGGGCCACGGCCTCGCAGTCCCGCACGCCGCGACAGCACGCCTGAAGCCCGACGATCGACGCATGCGGTCCGGCGCCCCGGGGTCGTCGGGGTTCACGCCGTCCAGGGCCGCGCCGTCCTGCTCGGGAGGCGGTGGCGTCCGCGAGTGGGCCGGGCGGGTTCGTACGCTGCGTGGATCGTGACCGGATCTGCCGGACCGGCTTATGGCGGAGAATCACCCTATGCGTTTCGGCATTCTGGGGGTCGTTGAAGCTCGCGACGGGGCGGGGCACATCGTCGCGCTCGGAGGGCCCGGGGTTCGGGCGCTGCTGGGGGTGCTGCTGCTGGAGGCGGGGCGGGTCGTGCCCGCCGAGGCGCTGATCGACGCGCTGTACGGGGAGGAGCCGCCGGAGAGCGCGGCCAACGCGCTCCAGGCGCGGGTGTCGCGGCTGCGCCGCGCGCTTGAGGGGACGGCCGAGATCGCGCGGGTGCCCGGCGGCTACCGGCTCGCGGTCGAGCCCGGCGACGTCGACGCGCACCACTTCCGCGCCCTGCTCGGCGAGGCGTCCGGGCTGCCGCCGGCCGACCGGCTCCCGCTGCTCGACCGGGCGCTGGCGCTGTGGCGCGGACCCGCGCTCGCCGACGTCCCCGCGCTGCGCGGCCACGCCGCCGCGCTGGAGGAGGCGAGGGCCTCGGCCGTCGAAGAGCGCGGGGCCGCCCTGCTCGCCGTCGGCCTCGCCGCCGAAGCCGTCGCGCCCCTGCGCGCGCTGGTGCGGGCGGAGCCTTTGCGGGAGCGCGCGCGGGCGCTGCTCATGCGCGCGCTGTACGGCGCCGGAAGGCAGGGCGAGGCCCTTGAGGTCTTCGACGAAGGCCGCAGGATCCTCGCCGACGAGCTGGGCGCCGACCCGTCGGCCGAACTGGCCGCGGCGCACCTGGAGATCCTCCGGGCCGTCCCCGTCCCGGCGGCCGCGCCCGCGCCCGCCGCCGACCGGGCCGCCCCGAGGCTGCCCGCCCGGCTCACCAGCCTCGTCGGCCGCGACGCCGACCTCGTCCGGGTCGCCGAACTCCTCGGCGACCATCGGCTGCTGACGCTCCTCGGCACGGGCGGGACCGGCAAGACGCGCCTCGCCGTGGAGGTCGCCGACCGGAGCGGGGGTTTCGCGGTGTTCGCCGACCTCGTCCCGGTACCCGCCGGAGCCGACCGGGACGTCGTCGCCCTCGCCGTCGGCAACGCGCTCGGGCTCCGCGAGGTCGGCGTCCGGCCCTCCGGAGAGCGCGCCGACCCCGTCGAACGGCTGCGCCGGGAACTCGACGGCCGGGCCGCGCTGCTCATCCTCGACAACTGCGAACACGTCGTCGACGGCGCCGCCGGCCTCGCCGCCCGGCTCCTCGCCGACCTTCCCGACCTGCGGATCCTCGCCACGAGCCGGGAGCCCCTCAGCGTCACCGGGGAGACGCTGTGGCCGGTCCGGCAGCTCGCGGTGCCCGCGGCGGACGACGCGGACGCGGCCCGCGCACCGGCCATCCGGCTGTTCGCCGACCGCGCCGCCGCCGTCCGGCCCGGATACTCGGTGACCGGGGACGATCTCCCCCATGCCGTGGCGATCTGCTCGGCACTCGACGGCATGCCGCTGGCGATCGAGCTCGCCGCCGCCCGGATGCGCGCGCTGAGCGCCGCGGAGGTGGCCGCCGGGCTCGGCGACAGGTTCGCGCTGCTGTCGCGCGGCGACAGGTCCAAGAACCCCCGGCACCGCAGCCTGCGCGCCGTCGTCGAGTGGAGCTGGGACCTCCTGACGCCCGAGGAGCGCCGGCTGGCCTGGCGGCTCACCGTCTTCTCCGGCGGCTTCCGCGAGGCCGACGCCCGCGCCGTCTGCGGCGCCGACCCCGAGGTCCTCTTCGACCTCGCGGACAAATCCCTCATAGCGCGCGGGCCCGACGGCCGGTACTCCATCCTGGAGACGATCAGCGCGTTCTGCGCGGAGCATCTCGCCGCGTCCGGGGAGGAGCCCGGGCTGCGCCGCGCGCACGCGGCGCACTTCCTCGGCCTCGCCGACACCGCCTACCCCGGCCTGCTCGGCCGCGACCAGCTCGACCGGCTCGCGCTGCTGCGCGCCGAACACGGCAACCTGCACGCGGCGCTGCGCTTCGCCGTCCGCACCGACGCCGTCCTCGGGATGCGGCTCGTCGGCGCGCTCTCCGGCTACTGGTGGCTGCGCGGGCTGCACGCCGAGGGCACCGCGGCGGCACGGGAACTCCTCACCGGGACGGTGGAGGCGCCGCCCGGCCTCGAGGAGGAATGGGCCGCCTGCGTCGCGCTGGTCGCGATGAACGGCCGGCCGCCCGCGCCGTCGGCCGAGCTGATGCGCCGCGCCGACGTGATCATGCGGCGCATCTCCGGCGCGGTACGCCGGCCGTTCCTTCTCGCGCTGTGGGCGATCGCGGCGGGACCGCCCGACGACCACGCCGAGCAGGTCGAGCTGCACCGGTCGGGGGGCGCCTTCGCCGACCCCTGGTCGCGCGCCCTCATGGACCTCGGCGACGGCATGATGCATCTGTTCAACGGCGACCCCGTCGCGGCGCAGCCGCCGCTGAAGGCCGCTCTGGAGGGTTTCACCGAGGTCGGCGAGCGCTGGGGCATGGCGACGTCGCGGGACACCCTGTCGATCACCGTCGAGCTGGCCGGGGACTTCGAAGGCGCGCTCGCGCTCCTCGACAGCGCCCTCGAACTCGTGCGCGAACTCGACTCGCACTCCGAGACCGGCGACCTCCTGCTGCGCCGCGCCGACATCCTCCTGCGCCTCGGCCGCACCGAGGAGGCGGCCCGCTGCTACGACGAGGCCGAGGCGCAGGCGCGGCGCGCCGGGATGCCCGCCACCCTCACCGACCTCCACCGCGGCCGCGGCGACCTCGCCGCCGCCCTGGGCCGCTGGCCGGAGGCCGAACGCCGCTACCACGCCGCCCTGGCCGCCCCCGCCTCCACCTGGCACTCCCAGCGAAGCCGCGCCGAATCCCTCTACGGCCTGGCCCGCGCCGCCGAGGTCCGCGGCGACCTCACCGCCGCCCTCACCCACGCCCGCCAGGCCCTCACCGCCGCCGCCACCCACCCCATGTCCCGCTACCTCACCCCGTCGATCCGAACCCTCCTCACCCGCCTGCCCCCGCTCTCCTGACCCGCCACCGGGCGTCGGGGACACCCAAGGCGGCGACGAGCCGGGCACCCGAAACCGACCCGAGGGTGTCAAGGGCTCCGGACGGCGGCGAGGAAGCGGGTGACGGCCCGGGGCGAACGGAGGACCCGGACATCCGCATGAGCGGCGTGGGCGGCGAGGGCCGCGTGGATGAGGGGAAGGCCGCGGCGGCGATAGGTGAGGAGCCAGTGCCAGAAGGGCCAGGTCTCGCGGGAACGGCGCAGGGCGCGCCAGGCGCAGCGCCAGAGCGGAAAGTCCAGCAGGAGGACGGTGTCGGCGGCCCGGAGGCGGACCTCGAGAACGTCATAGGAGCCCAGGTCGCCGTCCAGGATCCACGCGGGAGCCCCCACGAGCTCGCGCTGAACCGCCGCCCATTCCGCCTTCGCCACAGGCACGAGATCGGGACCCCAGAAGTGCGCGTCCAGCTCGACCACCGGCAAATCGAGCACGGTACCGAGCCGGACCGCGAGCGTCGACTTCCCGGCTCCGCCCCTCCCCAGAATCACGATCCGCCGCACCTCCTCTCTATCCCCGAAATCCGCGCACCACACGGCGTCCCTCGCACAGGGCGTGCCGCCGGCGGGCGGCGAGTTCGTCTGGGGGCCCGGCGGCTCCCTGAACGTCACCCAGTCGCCGTCTCCGCGCGTCGACGCCCCACCGCGCGGCCTCCTTCGACAAGGCCGAGGAGTCCTACGTCGAGGCGCCGACCAGCCCGGAGCGGGGCGCACCTGGTGGGCGCGGCCACCGCATGAGGCGGCCGTGCGGCCGGGTCGGCCGGCGTGCCGCCTCCGACGCCGACCCGGTCGCCCTCGGCTTGGCCGGGCCCCTACGGCCGTCCGGCTCCCGGGTGGTCCGGCCCCGTGGCGTCCGGCTCCCACGGCTGGTGGGTCCCGCCTGGACGTGCGGGAGGGGCACGGTGGGTGCGCCGCACGGTCCCTGGTGGGGCCGTGCGGCGCGGGGCGGGCGGGTGTCAGGGGGCGGAGGCCTCGGTGAGGGAGGCGAGGTCGGTGTCGGTGAGCTTGAGGTCGGCGAAGGCCAGGAGGGGCTTCAGCTGGTCGAGGGTGCGGGCGCTGGCGATCGGCGCGACGACCGTCGGCTGGGCGGCGAGCCAGGCCAGGGCCACCTCGGCGACCTCGGCGTCGTGGGCCGCGGCGACCTCGTCCAGCTTCGCCAGGACGCGCAGGGCGCGCGGGTCCTTCAGGAGCTGCTCGCCGCCCTTGGCGCGCGGGCTGTCGACCGACGGGCCCCCGGGCCGGTACTTGCCGGTGAGGAAGCCCGCCGCGAGCGCGTAGTACGGGATCGCCGACAGGCCGTGCTCGGCCGCCAGGGCCGCGCGCTCGCCCTCGTAGGTGCCGCGGCTGACCAGGTTGTAGTGCGGCTGGATCGCGACGTACTTGGCGAGGCCCTCGCGGTCGGAGAACTCCAGGGACGCGCGGAGCCGCTCCGGCGAGATGTTGGAGACCGCGATCTGGCGCACCTTGCCTTCGCGGACCAGCCCGTCGAGCGCGGTGATGATCTCCTCGACCGGCACCGACTCGTCGTCGTAGTGCGTGTAGTACAGGTCGATGCGGTCGCTGCCCAGGCGGGCGAGCGACGCCTCGGCGGCCGCCTTGATGTTCGCCCCCGACAGGCCCTTGAACTGCGGGTGCTGGCCGACCTTCGTGGCGATGACGACGTCGTCGCGGTTGCCGCGCGCGGCGGTCCACCGGCCGATGATCGCCTCGGACTCGCCGCCGGTGTGGCCGGGCACCCAGGCCGAGTAGGAGTCCGCGGTGTCCACGAAGTTGCCGCCCTCCGCGGCGTAGGCGTCGAGGACGGCGAACGACGTCGCTTCGTCGGCGGTCCAGCCGAAGACGTTGCCGCCGAGATTGAGCGGAGAGACGAGGAGGTCGGAGGTGCCGACCGGCTTCAAGGTCATAAGGGGGAACAACCCGCGAACGCGGATGGTCATTCCCGGCGGGGGATCAAGATTCGGTCAGCGTGATCCGGATGCCGACCGTACCGCCGTCGCCGCGCCGCAGCCTGCTGCCGAGCATCGTCAGCGACCCGAGGATCCCGTACTTGCTGCGCAGCAGCGTCCGGTAGGCCGCCGTGTCCTCGGCCGAGCAGATCACCGCGGTCCCCGGCACCGGCTCCCCCGTCGGGTTCCCCCTCAGGTCGCACGGGCCGACCAGCACGTCGCCCCGGTTCCGGATGCGCTTGACCTTCCCCGAGTCCGCCACCGTCCAGATCCCGAGCGCGTTCCCGTCCCGCACCACCCACACCGGCGTCGCGACCGCCCGCCCGTCCTTCCGGTAAGTCGTCACCAGCACGTACTTCTCCGCCGCCAGCCGCGCCACGCCCGTCTCATCCATGATCCGCACTCTACCGACCGTTCCTGAGCACTGTCCTGGAGTGTCCTCCCGGAATCAGTGCGCCTGTCCCGAACGGTGCTGGACAGACTGGCCCCCCTTTGCTTTCACGCGCCCGGTGGAGCAGCGGATCGTGTCCGCCCTCCGATCCGGGCCGGGCGGGGTTCCTCACACCCTGGGCCAGGATGCCGGGCCTGGACGGTCCGATGCCCCGCACCATCACTCCGGTGACGCGGGGGCGGTGCCGTCCGACGCCCGGCACCAAAGCCCTGGGCGCGCCTTCCGATCACGAGACTCGCCGCCTCATGACGGCTGGTCTTGATCTTGCGCGTGCTGGTGGGCTGCTGCCAATACCGCGCTCCCCACCGGCTGGTGTAAGCCGCATCCACCGCCACCAACGCGATCCCCTGCTCAGTGGCCATCGACACCAGGCGGGCCTTCAACCGACCCGTCGGAATCCCGTGCACGACCTGCCGCAGACGCCGCCCGCCGTGCCTCTCACGGGACTTGACGTCACCGAAGTCAAGATCCTCGATCGCGATCGCCGCCACGCCGAGACGCCGCGTCCAGTGCAGCAGCCGGGTGAGGGCGTGGCGGAGCTGCGCGTCCCGATGAGAGGCGCTGCCCGACAGGTCGTAGAAGAACCTGCGGGGCCTACCCACCGGGTTACCGTGCGTGTCGAGCTGCCAGGCGGCGAGGTGGTCGGCGTTGGTATCGATTCCGACCACACCACGGGCCAGAGCGGCCTCCAGCGGGATCGTCTCCACGGGTGGGCGCTGCCAGGACGCGTCCACGTACCAGCGGCCCCGCACCGCATCCAGGTGGATGCGGTAGGCCACCGCCCGATCCGCCTCCACCCGATCCACCCACTCCCGGCCCCGATGGGCGAAGGAGACCCGGGCGGACAGTACATACCGGCCGTGAGGGGCGTTGGCGAGACCGGCCGGCGGGGCGGGCAGTTTGATCGACACCTGCCCGTCAGGGGCGATCCGCAGGGTCTCGTTGCCGTGCCGTTTTCCGGTCTCACCGTCGGCGGACAGGAACCAGCGGGCCGTCTCCCACCGCTGCCGCCACTCCTGCTCGCTCACTCCGGCGGCCTCCAGGTGATGCCGGCCCCGAGCCAGTGCCTTTCCGCCCCGCACCACCCGCACCCTGCCCTCGGCTCGATCCGCTGCGACCTGCTGCCGGCGCTGCTGCAGCACCGTCAGGCGTCGGGACTTGGCGAACCACTCCGCCGCCGACCGGTAGCCGCCCGGTGCACCTCGGGCGCTTTTCTGCCCGACCGGTAGGGCGAGACGGTGGCTGATCGTGGTGATGGCGGTGTCGAGGGTCGTGATGTGGGAGGTCTGGGAGCGGCGGGCCAGCGCCCACTGATCATGCGAGGCCTTCGTGATCGCACCCGCCCACCGCGACGACGACTCCGCCGTCAACTCCCGTTTACGCTCCGCCCACCGCCGTGCGCGGTGGCCCAGACCGTCACCGCAACGCGCCTTGAGGTCCCGGGACGCCAGCGATCCCAGATGCGCGCCGACCCGACGCAACACCTCCTCGTCCCGGACGGTGAGGCCTTTCAGACGGGTCCGCACCGACACACCACAAGCCCCGGAGACCACGAACGGCGCGGCCATCGACCGCAGCGGCACCGACCCACCCACCGCAGACGACCCCCTCCACCTGGCCGAAGTCACCGAATGTGATCGATCGAGAACCTACTCCCGATGCCGGGGCCATGTCCGGGGAATCGGACAACACACAGTCCACGCCAAGCTGCCCGAACCAGCGGCCACACCCCGACCCGGGGACACGACGACCGGCAACCACCGACACCACGGACACGACCTTGTGGACACTTCCGAACACCCCTGAACACTCAGCGGGCAACAGTTCAATACCCCACCCCACCCCCGCATCTCCCCGACCGCCCCTCCCCCGGTCCCGCAGTCCCCGTGCGAGTGGGCGGGGGCGCCGTGCGGATCAGGGTGTGCGGGCGTGGAGGTGGGTGGTGGGGGTGGTGGAGGTGAGGGGGTAGCCGGTCTTGGTGGCGACGTGGCAGGCGGCGAGGTCGGCGGGGGCGTGGACGAGGGTGAGGCGGGGGGTGCCGAGGATCGCGGTGACCCAGCCGGACAGGCAGCGGACCGCGGTGGTGGCGGCGCCGCGGCCGCGCGCCCACGGCGCGACCCGGCACAGGACTACGGGTTCGGGACCCTCGAGTCCCGTGACGGTGACGTGGCCGGCCCACCGCTCCGTCGAGGACTCGAGGATCGAGAAGGTCACGCGCCCGTCCCACTCGGCCTGCGTCCGCACCCAGGCGGCCGCCCCCTCCTCGGTGCTCGGCAGCGGAGGCGACCACCGCACCGTGTCGGGGTCTTCGGCGAGCGCCAGCAGATCTCCCGCCTCGGCCTCGCGCGGCGGCCGCAGGTGCCACAGGCCCGCCGTGATCTCGGTGTGCTCGATCGGATCCACGCCCCGCATCCTCCCACCTCCCCATCGCCCCACCTCCCCCCGCACGCCACCCGGCCCCTCCGCCCCGTCGCGCCGGCCGCTCCCCTCCGGGCATGCTCCTGCGCCGCCACCGGGCCCCCGCGACTCACGGGGGTGGCGACTGCCTGACCTGAGGGGTTTTGCAGCACTATCGTGGCGTTCGTGAATCAGGGCGGCGGTGAGTTGGTCGGCGGGCGGTACCGGCTGGTCGAGTCGGTGGGCGAAGGGGCCATGGGACGGGTCTGGCGGGGCCATGACGACCTTCTCGACCGGCAGGTCGCGGTCAAGGAGATCGTGCTGCCGCAGGGGATCGTGGCCGAGCAGCGGGACCTGCTGGCCAGGCGGGTGATGCGCGAGGCGCGCTCGGCGGCCCGGCTCAACCACCCGGGGATCGTCACCGTGCACGATCTCGTCGAGCACCGGGGCGCGCCGATGGTGGTGATGGAGTTCGTCGGCGGCGGATCGCTGGGCGCGCTGCTCCGCGCCGAGGGCAGGCTGCCGTTCGAGCGGGTCTCGGCGCTCGGCCTGTCGCTGTGCGACGCGCTCGCCGAAGCGCACGGTTCCGGCGTCGTGCACCGCGACCTGAAGCCCGACAACATCCTGCTCCGCGGCGACCGGGCGGTCATCACCGACTTCGGGATCGCCAGCCTGGCCGACGCCACCGCGCTCACCAGCACCGGCACGAAGATGGGCACGCCCCTCTACATGGCGCCCGAGCAGGTCGAGGGCGGGAAGGCGACCGCCGCGGCCGACATGTGGTCGGTCGGCGCGACGCTCTACGCCGCGGTGGAAGGCCGCACCCCGTTCGCCGCGCCGACCCTGATGGCGCTGTTCAACGCGATCCTCAGCAGACCCCACGAGCCGTGCGAGCACGCCGGACCGCTCGGGCCCGTGCTCTCCCGCCTCCTGGCCAAGGATCCCGCCGACCGGCCGTCCGCCGAGCAGGCCGCCGCTCTTCTCACCGAAGCCCTCCGGCCCGCACCCGGCCCCATGGCCGCGCCCGCACCTGTCGCCGCACCCGTGGCCCCACCTTCACCGGCACCGGCACCCTCGACGAAGGCGCCCTCTGCGAGGCGGGAGCCCGGCCTCGAGTACGGGACCGTCAAATGGTTCAACAGCGACAAGGGCTTCGGCTTCCTCACCCCGGACGACGGCGGCGCCGACGTGTTCGCCCACTACTCGGAGATCCAGGCCAAGGGATTCCGCGACCTCTCCGAGGGCCAACGGGTCTCCTACCGGGTGCGGACGGGCAAGCACGGTCCGCAGGCCCAGAAGATCACCGTCCTCGCCGAGTGAGCCCCCGCCCGGCGGAGTCCGAGCCCGGCCCCGTCCGCCAGGAGGCGGCGTGCCCGCCGACGAGGCCGCGTCGGGAAGCCGGGTCAGGTGGTGGTGGCGCGGACCGCGCAGACGTCTGGGAGGTGGGAGGCGACGAGGTGCCAGGTGTCGCCTTCGTCTGGGCTGGCGTAGACCTCGCCGGTGCGGGTGCCGAAGTAGACGCCGGACGGATCGGCCGGGTCGGCGCACATGGCGTCGCGGAGGATGGTGGCGTAGAAGGGGGTGTCGGGGAGGCCGGTGGTGAGGGGCCGCCAGGTGTCGCCGGCGTCTTCGGAGCGGTAGACGCGGCAGCGGTGGTCGTAGGGGTAGCGGCCTTCTTCGGTGCCGCTGATGGGGAAGGTGTACAGGACGCCGGTGCGGCGCGGATGGGCGACGACGGCGAAGCCGAAGTCACCGGGCAGGCCCTCGGCGATGGACGCCCAGCTGCGGCCGCCGTCGTCGGAGCGGTAGACGCCCTCGTGGTTCTGGAGGTAGAGGCGTTCGGGGTGCAGGACGTCGCGGGCGACCTTGTGGACGCATTGGCCGTACTCGGGGTAGTGGTCGGGCAGGAAGACGGCCTGGACTCCGGTGTTGGACGGCGCCCAGGAGGCGCCGCCGTCCTCGGTGCGGTAGACGCCGCCGGTGGACATGGCGACGAGGATCTGCGCGGGATCGGCGGGATGCGGCAGGATCGTATGGATCGCCTGCCCGCCGAACCCGGCCTCCCAGTGCGGCCGGTGCGGGTGGTCCCACAGCGAGCGGACCATGCCGAAGGTCAGGCCGCCGTCGGCCGAGCTGAACAGGGCCGACGGCTGGGTGCCCGCGAAGATCTTGCCGTCGAGCCCCGGCATGATCTGCCAGACCCGTTCCAGGGAGGCGCCGGTGTCCTCGGGAAAGACGATCGGGGCCGGACCGGGCTCGGCCCATCGGGCGCCGTTGTCCTCGCCGATGGCCACGGTGGGCCCGATCACCGGGTTGCTCAGCCCGGCGAGCAGCCGCCCTGACTCGAAGCAGAGGCTGTAGACCTCCGACATCCCGAACACCGGCTCGTCGACCTGCCAGGTGCGGCGGTCTTCGCTGCGGGCCAGAAACAGCCCCTTGACAGTGCCGATCGCCACCAGAACCGACATCTCGCCCTCCCCGTGATCTGCGCTCGCGCCCACACTACTCCCGCACAGTGACACAGATCTCACGCCCTGTGGATAACTTTTCACATCGCGATCATGAGACCAAAGACTCCCTAGTGAGACATTAACGTCTCACATAGGGTAGGGTCGTCTCATGAGCTTCGATCGGGACCTCGTGCTGCGCCGCGCGGCCGACCTCCTTTCGCGCAAGGCGACCGCGACCCAGGACGAGATCGCGCGGGCCGCCGGGATCAGCCGGGCGACCCTGCACCGGCACTTCGCCGGGCGCGACAGCCTCATCCGCGCGCTTGAGGACCTCGGCCTTCGCCAGCTCCAGGAGGCCGCCGACGCGGCCCGGCTCGACGAGGGCGCCGCCGCCGAGGCGCTGGAGCGCCTGATCGAGGGCACCCGGCCCGTCGCGGGCTTCCTCGCCTTCCTCTCGACCGAGAACCAGCTGTTCGAGGGCGCCGAGGTCAACGCGGGCTGGGAGCGGCTCGACGCCCGGATCTCCGCGCTGTTCCGGCGCGGCCAGGAGTCCGGCGAGTTCCGCATCGACCTGTCCCCCGCGTGGTTCACCGAGGCCCTCTACGGCCTGGTCGCCTCCGCCGCCTGGACGATCCAGTCCGGCAAGACCGCCCCGCGCGACTACACCGCGATGATCAGCGGTCTGCTCCTGGACGGCGCGCGCCGTCCGCCGCGCCCCTGACACCCCCCGCCACCACCCCGGCACCTCCAGAACCCGTCAAAGGACGTGGCAGACCATGACCGCCCTCCGCACCCCTATGTCCGCTCAGGACGGACGACATACCAAGCGCACGGGACGCTGGGCCGCGCTCGGCGTCCTCGTGCTCGCCGTGCTCCTCGTGGCCGTGGACGCGACGGTCCTCGGCCTCGCCACCCCGTTCATCAGCGAGGACCTCAAGCCGTCCGGCAACCAACTGCTGTGGATAGGCGACGTCTACTCTTTCGTCCTCGCCGGCCTGCTCGTCTCGATGGGCGGCCTTGGCGACCGGATCGGCCGCAAGAAGGTACTGCTCGCCGGCGCGGCCGCCTTCGGCGCGGCGTCTCTGCTCAACGCCTACGCGACGAGCCCGGAGATGCTGATCGCGGCCCGCGCCCTGCTGGGTGTGGCGGGCGCGACCCTGATGCCGTCCACGCTGGCGCTCATCCGCAACATCTTCGCCGACCCGCGCGAACGCTCCCTGGCCGTCGGCATCTGGGCGTCCAGCGCGTCGGCGGGCGCGGCGCTCGGCCCGCTCGTCGGCGGGTTCCTGCTCGAGCACTTCTGGTGGGGCTCGGTCTTCCTCATCAACCTTCCGGTGATGGCGCTGCTCGTGCTGGTCGGCGTCCGGCTGCTGCCCGAGTCGAAGAACCCCGCGCCCGGCCCCTGGGACCTGCCCAGCGTGGGGCTGTCCCTCGTCGGCATGATCGGCTTGGTCTACTCGATCAAGGACGCCGCCTCGCACGGCCCGTCCTACCGCGTCGCCGGCGCGGCGCTCCTCGGGCTCGCCGCGCTGCTGTGGTTCGTGCGCCGCCAGCGGACGCTGCCCACGCCGCTGATAGACGTCCGGCTGTTCCGGCACCGGGGCTTCTCCGCCGCCGTCGCGGCCGACCTCTTCGCCGTGCTCGGCCTGACGGGCCTGGTGTTCTTCCTGTCGCAGTACCTCCAGCTCGTCCAGGGCCGCTCGCCTCTGGAGGCGGGCCTCGCGGAGCTGCCCGCGACGGTGGGGGCGGTCGTCACGGGTCTGCTCGCCGGAGCCGTCGTAAGGCGCACCTCCGTACGCGCGGTCGTGGCAGGCGGCCTCGCCAGCGTGGGCGTGGCGCTGGCCCTGCTCACCGGGCTGGAGCGCGGTACCGGCTACGGACTGCTGTTCACCGCGCTCCTGCTGGTCGGCGTAGGGGCGGGCTTCGCCTTCACCACGACGTCCGACGTGATCGTCTCCAGCGTGCCCAAGGAGCAGGCGGGGGCCGCGTCGGCCGTCGCCGAGACCGCCTACGAGCTGGGCGGCGCGCTCGGCATCGCGGTGCTCGGCTCGATCGTGACCACGGTCTACCAGGGGTTCACCGCCCCTGCGGGCACCCCGCCGGAGGCCGCGGACGCCGCCCACGGCTCCCTCGGCGGCGCGGTGCACGCCGCCGAGGGCCTCGGCGGCGAGCACGGCCGGGCTCTGCTGACCGCCGCCCAGGACGCCTTCGCCGCAGGCCTGCGCGGCACCGCCGCCGTAGGCGCCGCGGTCCTCCTCACCACCGCGACCGCCGTCTGGTTCCTCCTCAAAGACCAACGGACCGACACGAACCTCCACGCCTGACGCCCCGGGCGGCGCCGCCCGCGTCCGTCAGACGTTTCTGCGGTATTGGCCGCCCACTTCGAAGAAGGCGTCGGTGATCTGGCGGAGGGAGCAGACGCGGGACGCGTCCATGAGGGCGGCGAAGGCGTTGCCGCCTGTGCGAACGGTGTCCTTCAGGGTGGCGAGCGCCGCGTCGGCGTCGGTGCGGTGGGCGGCCTGGAAATCGCGGACGCGGGAGAGCTGGGACTGCTTCTCGGCCTCGGTGCCGCGCGCCAGTTCCAGGGTGCCGTGCGCGGTCTCGCCGCGCGGGTTGCGGAACGTGTTGACGCCGATGATCGGCAGGGTCCCGTCGTGCTTGCGCTGCTCGTAGAGCATGGACTCGTCCTGGATGCGGCCGCGCTGGTACCCGGTCTCCATCGCGCCGAGGACGCCGCCGCGCTCGCTGATCCGCTCGAACTCCACGAGGACCGCCTCCTCGACGAGGTCGGTCAGCTCGTCGATGACGAACGACCCCTGGAGGGGGTTCTCGTTCATCGCCAGGCCCCACTCCTTGTTGATGATGAGCTGGATCGCCAGGGCGCGCCGCACGGACTCCTCGGTGGGCGTCGTGACGGCCTCGTCGTAGGCGTTGGTGTGGAGGCTGTTGCAGTTGTCGTAGAGCGCGATGAGGGCCTGGAGGGTGGTCCGGATGTCGTTGAAGTCCATCTCCTGCGCGTGCAGCGACCGGCCGGAGGTCTGGACGTGGTACTTGAGCTTCTGCGACCGCTCCGCCGCCCCGTAGCGCTCCCGCATGGCGATGGCCCAGATGCGCCGGGCCACCCTTCCCAGGACGCTGTACTCGGGGTCCATCCCGTTGGAGAAGAAGAACGACAGGTTGGGCGCGAAGTCGTCGATGTCCATCCCGCGGGCCAGGTACGCCTCGACGTAGGTGAAGCCGTTGGACAGGGTGAAAGCCAACTGGCTGATGGGGTTCGCACCGGCCTCGGCGATGTGGTAGCCGGAGATGGAGACGGAGTAGAAGTTCCGTACGCCCCGCTCGATGAACCACTCCTGGATGTCGCCCATCATCCGCAGCGAGAACTCGGTGGAGAAGATGCAGGTGTTCTGGCCCTGGTCCTCCTTGAGGATGTCGGCCTGCACGGTCCCCCGGACGGTCTGGAGCACCCGCGCGCGCACCGCCTCGGCCTCCTGCGCGTCCGGCTCCCGGCCCTCCTCCTCGCGGAACCTCTCGAGCCCCTGGTCGATCGCGGTGTTGAGGAAGAACGCCAGGATCGTCGGCGCGGGCCCGTTGATCGTCATCGACACCGAGGTGGTCGGCGAAGCCAGGTCGAACCCTGCGTAGAGCGCCTTCATGTCATCCAGCGTCGCGACGGAGACGCCGGAGGTGCCGACCTTGCCGTACACGTCGGGGCGCTCGTCGGGGTCACGGCCGTAGAGCGTCACGGAGTCGAAGGCGGTAGACAACCGGGTGGCTTCCGCGTCGGCGGACAGCAGCTTGAACCGCCGGTTGGTCCGGAAAGGGTCCCCCTCGCCCGCGAACATGCGCGCGGGGTCCTCGCCGTCGCGCTTGAACGGGAAGACGCCCGCGGTGAACGGGAAGTACCCGGGCAGGTTCTCCGACCGCAACCACCGCAGCAGGTCTCCGTCGTCCGAGTAGCGGGGCAGGGCGACGCGCGGGATCCGGTTGCCGGACAGGGACGCGCGGGTGAGCGGCACCCGCACCTCCCGGTCGCGCACCTTGAACACGTGCTCGTCGCCGGTGTAGGAGGCGGCGAGCTCGGGCCAGGCCTGGAGCAGCTTCGCGGACGGGCCGGGCAGGGCCGCGCGCGCCTCGGCGATGAGGTCGCCGAGCCGGGCCGGCGCGTCCTCGCCGAGTTCGGCGCGGGCCGCCTCCAGCCGCTGGGCGCGGCGGGCGCTCTCGGCCTGCGCGAGGGTGTCCGCGTGGTAGCCGCGGACGCCCTCGGCGATCTCGGCGAGGTAGCGGACGCGCGCGGGCGGGATGATCCCGGCGACGCGGGTGCTGGCCCGGACGTCGACGCGCGGCAGCACCCCGGGTTCGACGGCGAGGCCGTGCTCGCCGAGCAGACCGAGGAGGTGCTGGTAGAGGGCGGTGACGCCGTCGTCGTCGAAGGTCGCGGCGCTGGTGCCGAAGACGGGCATGTCCTCGGGCCGGGATCCGAACGCCTCCCGGTTGCGGAGCAGCTGGCGGGAGACGTCCCGCAGCGCGTCGGGCCCGCCGCGCCGCTCGAACTTGTTCACCGCGACGACGTCGGCGAAGTCGAGCATGTCGATCTTCTCCAGCTGTGAGGCGGCGCCGAACTCCGGCGTCATGACGTACAGCGAGACGTCGACGTGCTCGGTGATGGCCGCGTCGCCCTGCCCGATGCCGGGGGTCTCCAGGATGACGAGGTCGTGGGTGGCCCGGCAGGCCGACAGGATCTCGGCGATGCCGTCGGGAAGCTCCCGGCCGCCCCGGGTGGCCAGGGAGCGGAAGAAGACCCGGTCGCCGTCGAGGGAGTTCATCCGGATGCGGTCGCCGAGCAGCGCGCCGCCGCCGCGCCGCCGGGTCGGGTCGACGGCCAGGACCGCGACGCGGAGCTTGTCCTGCTGGTCGACGCGCAGCCGCCGCAGGATCTCGTCGGTGAGAGAGGACTTGCCGGACCCGCCGGTGCCGGTGATGCCGAGGACCGGCGCGCTCCGGCCCGCGAGGGCGGGGTCGAGCGGGGCGCCGCCCTGGAGGCGGGTGAGGGTCCGGGCGAGGGCCGCCCGGTCGCCCGCGAGGACCGCCTCGACGGGTGCGGGCGCCGCGGCGAGGTCGGTGTCGGCGTCCCGGATCAGCTCGTTGATCATGCCGGGCAGGCCGAGCCGCTGGCCGTCCTCGGGTGAGAAGATCCGCACGCCGGCCTCGGCGAGCCGCGCGATCTCCTCGGGCACGATGACGCCCCCGCCGCCGCCGAAGATCCGGACGTGCCCGGCGCCCGCCTCGCGCA
Organism: Actinocorallia herbida; assembly: GCF_003751225.1. Taxonomy (NCBI): domain Bacteria; kingdom Bacillati; phylum Actinomycetota; class Actinomycetes; order Streptosporangiales; family Thermomonosporaceae; genus Actinocorallia; species Actinocorallia herbida. The sequence goes on along the minus strand of NZ_RJKE01000001.1, from coordinate 2,212,150 downwards.
GCGCCTCGGCGAGGTAGGCGAAGTACTCGAGGTGCCCGCCCTGGTAGGAGCTGATCGCGACACCCTGGGCGTCCTCCTCGACGACCGCGGCGACGACCTCGGCCACCGACCTGTCATGCCCGAGGTGCACCACTTCGGCGCCCTGGGACTGGAGGATCCGGCGCATGATGTTGATCGCCGCGTCGTGGCCGTCGAAAAGCGCGGCCGCCGTGACGAAGCGCACCGGGTGCACCGGTCTGTGCAGTCCCATCCGTCCTCCTCCGGGGCCCCGCCCCTACTTACTTTGAAGACTAATATTTTGAAGTTAAAGTAAATCCCAACGCGGAGGCCGTCAAGTTCCCGTACCTTGGGGGCGTGTCGTTCGATCCGCTCGCCGAAGCCCACCGCCAGTGGAGCATCCGCTGGCCAGAACACGCCGACCACATGGCCGCCGTGACCTCGGTGATGCGCGCCCAGCAGCTCCTGCTCAGCCGGATCGAGGGCCTGCTCAAGCCCTACGGGATCACCTTCGCCGCCTACGAGGCGCTGCGCCTGCTCGCCTTCACCCGCGAAGGGCGCCTGCCCATGGGCAAGATGGGCGAACGGCTCATGGTCCACCCCGCGAGCGTCACCAACGTGATCTCCCGCCTCGAGGGCCGCGGCCTGGTCACCCGCTCCCCCAGCCCGCACGACCGCCGGGTCGTCCTCGCCGCGATCACCCCCGCCGGCCGCGACCTCATCGAAGAGGCGACCGTCACCATGCACGAGGCCGGCTTCGCCCTCGACGGCCTGAGCCGCCCCGAGGCCCGAGCCGTCATCGACGCCCTCCACACCCTCCGAGCCTCCGTCGGAGATATGGACTGAGGCGGCCGGCCGTGTTCGCCGGCCCGACCTCCGGCCCTTGGGGGCCTGCGGTCTGGCGTGCCTGACGGCACTCCCTGGAAACAACCCGTGCGGGGTACTCCTGGAGGGGACGTGAAGATGCCGGGCCGCGCCTTCGGCGCTCCCTGGAAGTTGTTCGGGGCTGTTCGCGGACATGCCGGTTGTGGACGGGGGCGTCCCATCGAGACGCCCTCCGGGTAGATTCGACGCGGGGAGGAGAGCGATGCCCGACGGTTGGTGGCCCTGGGTTCTGGTGGCGGGCGGAGTGTTCGTCCTGGTCACGCTGTTCTTCGTGGTGCGGACGCTGATCCGGCTGCGGACGCTGCGCGGGTTCGTCAAGGCCGACGACGCGCCTTCGACGGCCAAGGCCGCCTACTACGGCGCGTGGGTCTACGCGCTCAGCCCGATCGACCTGCTCCCGGACCCGATCCTCATCGACGACGTGGGCATCGTCCTCGCCGCGATCGCCACGATCGAGTACTTCGTCCGCAAGCACCGGCCCACCGGGCTCATCCGACAGCCGGGAGAACCCGGCCCGAGACCTCTCCCAGATACCGCCCGCCGGCGAGGGAAGCGCTGATCGCCACCTCGTCGTAGTCGGCCAGCCAGGCCCGCTCGGCGCCGCCGGGCAGCACGATCGGCTCCTCGCCGCCGCGCGTCAGCTCGATGAGCGAGCCGACCTCCTCGGCGCCGGGCCCGCTGACCGTCCCGGACGCCACGAGGTCGCCCGTGCGCAGCGCGGCCCCGTTGACGGTGAGGTGCGCCACCATCTGGGCCGGGCTCCAGTGCGTCGTGCGGTAGGGCGGCCGGGTGACGGTGTGCCCGTTGAGCCGCACGTCGAGCCCGATGTCCAGCCCCCAGGCCGCGTCCTCGCGCAGGTACCTGGCGAGGTCCCCCGAGGCCGACGGGACGGGCACGCGCGCGTCCGCGAGCGCGGCGAGCGGCACGATCCACGGGCTGACCGAGGTGGCGAAGGACTTGCCGAGGAACGGGCCGAGCGGGACGTACTCCCAGGCCTGGAGGTCGCGCGCGGACCAGTCGTTGACGACGCAGACCCCGAAGACGTGGTCGGCGAACGCCGCGGTGGAGACCGGCGCGCCCAGGCTGCTCGGCACGCCGACCACGAATCCGAGCTCGGCCTCGAAGTCCAGCCTCCCCGACGGCCCGAAGACCGGGTCGGTCCCGCCCTCCTCCAGGTGCGGCCCGGACGGCCGGACGACGCCCGTTCCGGAGACGACGACCGTCCCGGCGCGCCCGTGGTAGGCGAGCGGGTGGTGGCGCCAGTTATGGGTGAGGGGTTCCCCTCCGGGCCGGAAGAGCCTGCCGAGGTTGGTCGCGTGGTGCTCGGAGGCGTAGAAGTCGACGTAGTCGGCGACCGTGTACGGAAGGCACATCGTCACCTCCGACATCGGAAGGTAGGGGCCTCCGGTGCCTTCCAGGAGCGCCGAGCGCACGCGGTCCCATACTTCGGGCCCGGAGACGAGGAACGGATCGAGCGTCCCGTAGGCGAAGAGCGCAGGGTGGGGTATCCGGGCCTGCGACAGGTCGAGGACTCGGTCCTCCACGGCGACCCCCACCCGGCGCACGCCGGGCCGGTCGAGGGCGGTGAACACACCGAACGGCAGGGTCTCAGCGTCGAACATTCCACGTCCAGGCTCGGGCGGCTGTTGATCTTGTGCCTTCCCAGCTGGAGCGCCGCCCATGCGGGCGCTCGTCCGCGATATGGATTCCCTGCCGTGCGGGGGGCTCCGGAGGGGTGCGACTTCGGACGCCGTGCCCGCCGGTGGAAGGGAAACCCTCGCACCCGGCAGCCGATCGCGATGACCCGGGGCCTGGCGCGGGCGGTTCGACCGGTTAGAATCCCATCATGTCAGTAGGAATTGCCTGAATTCCTTCCGCGGCAGCAAGGGAGTTCTCCGTTGTCCACCGTCCATGTCCTCACCGGCAGCCCGTCCGCGACCTCGCGCACGGCCGCGCTCGCCGCGCATCTGGCCGAGCACCTGCGCCGTGACGGCCATACCGTCGGGCACACCTCGCTCCGCGACCTGCCCGCCGGCCCGCTCCTCGCCGCCGACACGACGGACCCGGAGATCACCGCGGCCGTCCGCGCGATCGAGGAGGCGGACGCGCTCGTCGTCGCCTCCCCCGTCTACAAGGCCGCCTACAGCGGGCTGCTGAAGACCTTCCTCGACCTCCTCCCCCAGTTCGCCTTCGCGGGCAAGACCGTGCTGCCCATCGTGACCGGCGGCTCCCCCGCGCACGTCCTCGCCCTCGACTACGCGCTGCGCCCGGTGCTCACCTCCCTCGGCGCGGACCACATCGTCCAGGGCTGGTTCGTGCTGGACCGGCACATCGACGTCCACGCCTCCGGCGTCACCGTCGACCCCGCCAGCGGCGACCCCCTGTTCAAGGTCGTCGACGGGTTCTCCGCGGCCCTCGGCCGCCCCCTGCTCAAGGAAGTCTCATGACGCTGAAGTTCCACTGGTTCCTGCCCACCTACGGTGACAGCCGCAACCTCGTCGGCGGCGGCCACGGCAACCCGACCACCTCGACCGGCGCCGACCGCCCCGCGACCATCGGCTACCTGTCGCAGGTCGCGCGGGCCGCCGAGCGGCTCGGCTTCGAGGCCGCGCTGACCCCGACCGGCGCCTGGTGCGAGGACGCCTGGCTGACGACGGCGATGCTGGCGCGCGAGTCCGAGCGGCTCAAGTTCCTCGTGGCGTTCCGCCCCGGCGTCATCTCCCCCACGCTCGCCGCGCAGATGGCCGCGACGTTCCAGCGGCACTCCGAGGGCCGGCTGATCCTCAACGTCGTGACCGGCGGCGAGGACCACGAGCAGCGCGCGTTCGGCGACTTCCTCGGCAAGGAGGAGCGGTACGAGCGCACCGGCGAGTTCTTGGAGATCGTGCGGGGCCTGTGGCAGGGCGGGAAGGTCAGCCTCAAGGGCAGGCACCTCCAGGTCGAGGACGCCGAGCTCGCCCGGGTGCCCGACCCCGTCCCCGAGATCTACTTCGGCGGCTCCTCCCCGATCGCCGGGAAGATCTCCGCGCGGCACGCCGACGTCTACCTGACGTGGGGGGAACCGCCCGCGCAGGTCGCCGAGAAGATCGCGTGGATCCGCGAGGAGTACCGCGCGGTGGGCCGCACCCCCCGGTTCGGCATCCGCCTGCACGTGATCAGCCGCGACACCTCCGAGGCCGCCTGGACGCAGGCCCGGTTCCTGCTCGACGCGCTCGACCCCGCCCTCATCGCCAAGGTGCAGGCCGGGCTCTCGCGCAGCGCCTCCGAGGGGCAGAAGCGGATGCTCGCCCTGCACGGCGGCAGCACCGCGAACCTGGAGGTCTCGCCGAACCTGTGGGCCGGGTTCGGGCTGGTGCGCGGCGGCGCGGGCACCGCGCTGGTCGGCTCGCACGCCGAGGTCGCCGACCGGATCGCCGAGTACCACGCGCTCGGCATCGACGAGTTCGTGCTGTCCGGCCACCCCCACCTGGAGGAGGCGTACTGGTTCGGCGAGGGCGTCCTCCCGATCCTGGAGGACCGCGGCCTGTGGAAGCACCCGGGCCGCGAGCCCTCGGCGTCCGCCCCTACCGGTGTGCCCTTCGCGGGCCCCGCGCGCTGACGGCGACGGCCCGCCGACCGCGGGATGCGGTCGGCGGGCCGTCAGGTCCGGCCGGGATCAGGCCGAGCGGTCCCCGCCCTCCTGCCACCGGTCGTTCTGCCAGGGCCGGTTCTGCCACTGGTCCTGCTGCCACGGCCGGTTCTGCCCGGGCCTGCCGTGGTGGTGGCGCGGCCTGTCGTGGTGCCAGGGCCTGCCGTGGTGGCCGGGTCCGCCATGGTGCCAAGGCCTCCCGTGGTGCCAGGGTTTCCCGTGCTTCGGCTTGCCGTGGTGGCCGCAGTGCTTGCACGGCTTCGGCGGCTTGACCCGGTCGCGGATCCTGACGCAGTTGGTGTCGGTGCAGTCCGCGTCCGGCTCCGCCGTCACCGTGTTGCACAGCAGCGCCCCGTCCGGCGCGTCGTCGTCGACGGTCACCGAGTACGTGACGGTCACCGAGGCGCCGACCTCCAGCGGCCCGGTCCAGCTCAGGATCGGCTCGGCGAAGCCGAGCGTCCCGGTCCGCGGCGAGACCGTCGCGTCGTTGTTGTAGGAGGCGTTGCGCAGGACGTCGGTCAGGTCGTCCTGGAACGAGGCGAGCTGGTCCTCGGCGAAGTCCTCGGTGCCGGTGTTGGTGAGCGTGATGGTGTAGGTGATCGTGTCCCCGGGCCGGGCGGTGGTCGCGTCGGACTTCTTCTCGATGCCGAGGTTCGGCCCCGCCGCGCAGTCGACGGTGTTGGTGATGACGAACGCGTCGTCGAAGCCCGTCACCTGGGCCGTGTGCGGCACGGGCCGGTTCACCTGTTCGCCGCCCTCCTCGGTCAGCCGCGACGACACCAGCACGCATGACGGGTCGGTGAACCTGCCCACCGTCTCGCTGATCGTCACGTTCGAGCCGACGGCGTACCCGGGGCGCGGGACGTTCCAGTCCTGCGGGGTGGCGCCCGCGCCACCCGGCCCGGTCAGGCCGAGCTGCGCGGTGAACCCTTCCGGCTGGTCGCCCTCGGGGTAGAAGTTCTCGTCGATGACCCACTGCTTGTCGACCACGACGTCGCCGGTGTCCGGGCAGTCGACCGTGTTGGTGATCTCGAAGGTGCTGTGCTCCTGGATCAGCGTGTCGGTGTGCGGCAGCGGGTGCTCCGACTCGTCCCCGTCGATCCGGGTGATCGTCCCGACCACCGTGCAGTCGTCGGGGACCGTCACCTCCTCGTTGACGGTGACCTGGTCGTTGAGCGAGTAGCCCTCGCGCGGGTCGCCGAACTCCTGGTCGGACGCCGGAAGGTCGCCGGGGCCGGTCAGGGTCGCGTTGGCCTCGAAGCCGTCGGGCAGCCGGTCCGCGGGCACGATCGTGCCGTCGATGTTCCAGACCTTGGTGACCGTGACGTCGACGGTGCCTTGCGGCTTGTTGTAGACGATGCAGCTGATCGCCGCGCCCTGTGCGACGTCGACGGTGAATCCGGTCTCGGCGGTGTCGACGTCCACCGCGGCGCCGTCGCTGAGCCGGGTGCACGTGGTCGCGGCGAACAGGAAGGTGAAGTCGTCCTGGACGACCTCCTCGACGGCCACCGAGGTGGTGGGATCGCCTCCGTCGTCGATGTCGAAGGTGACCGTCCCCGTGCCGTCGTCGACGGTGGTCGCGCTGCTCGGGTCGACGGACGAGCCCGCGGTGGAGGTCGACGCGTTGAACTGCCAGCCGGGGCCCGCCGCCTCGGCGCCGCTGAGGTCGCCGTCCGGATTCTCGGGTGGCACGATCTTCTTCACGACCGAGAGCGAGCCCGCGCATTGGCCCGTCACCAGGTCGCGCAGTGCTCGGCCCGCGGCGGCGAAGTCCGTCGTCTGGTAGTAGTCGGCGGTCAGCGGGTTCGGATTCTCGGTGTCGAAGGCGACCGGGCCGGAGATCGCGCGCAGGTTGAGGCCGGTGATGCCGGTGACGCCGTTGCCGACGCCCAGCGCGATGACGCGGGAGCCGTGCGACTTGACGGCGTTGGCCGAGAAGATGCCGCCCTCGACCTCGGCGACCCGGGTGTTGCTGCCGTCGCCGGTGAGGTCGTCGAAGTAGGTGGGGTTGCCGTCGGTGAGGACGACGACCAGGTCGTAGTCGTTCGCGGGGTCCTCCTGGGCCTCGGCGACCCGCCACAGGCCCTGGTCCCAGTTGGTGCCGCTGCCGAGGGCGTAGTCCTGGTACAGCGCCTTGAACTCGTCGGCGCCGGCCTGGGTCGAGACCGACCTCAGTTCGGGGAAGTTCTCGGTGCCGGTGCTCGGCGAGCGCCGGTCGAAGGTGAACAGCGCGAGCCGCGACGGGGTGCCGACCAGGGCGTCGGCGAAGGTGTCGGCCGCCGCCTTGAGCTGGGGCAGCGCACTGCCCACCGAGGCCGAGAGGTCGAGCACGAGCGCGGCGTTCAGGCCGCACCGGTCCGGCAGGCCCGGGTTGTCGCGCGACTGCTGCCAGATCCCGCTGGAGGCCAGCGGCTCGGCCTTCGTCAGGTCGAACATGAAGTCCGAGGTGGAGCGGTAGGTCTCGCCGCCCTGGAGCGCGGGGGTCGGGAAGATGTAGGCGGTCTCCACCGAGCCGGAACCGCTGCCGCGGCCGGTGCGCAGGGTCGGGTTGGTGTACCAGCCGGCCGGCGCGGAGATCTGCTTGACGTAGTAGACGTTGTCGCGGTTCGCGCCGCCTTCGCCGGTGTCGGGGACGATGAAGGAGCAGTCGCCGTCGGCGTCGGAGGTGCACCGGCCCCAGTCCTCGGTGACGGGGTCGGTGCCCGCCTCGTCGAGGAAGAGGCCGAGGACGACCCCGGCGAGCGGGCCCACCGCGTTGTCACCGGTGCGGTCGCCGCCCGTCTTGACCGTCACCACCGAGGTGGTGGGCGTCGGATCGGGCACGTCCGCCGCCGCGGGGCGCACGAACGCCTGCCCCGTGAGCGCCAGTACCACCGCCATGACGGTGGCGACGGCTCTGCCGCCCCTCCGCACGGACCGGCCAGGCCGTTGCTCCATAGATGCCGTCCCCCGTAAATGATCATCGAAATCGATGATCATTTACCCAGGGCGACGGACGGATAACGGCCCGTGTCCTAGAGGTTGCCCCGGCGGGCCTGCTCGCGCTCGATCGCCTCGAACAGCGCCTTGAAGTTGCCCTTGCCGAACCCGAGCGAACCGTGCCGCTCGATGAGCTCGAAGAACACCGTCGGACGGTCCTGGACGGGCCTGGTGAAGATCTGGAGGAGGTAGCCGTCCTCGTCGCGGTCGGCGAGGATGCCGAGTTCGCGCAGGGTCTCAAGCGGGACGCGGGTGTCGCCGACCCACGACCCGAGGGTGTCGTAGTAGGCGTCGGGGGTCGGCAGGAACTCGACCCCCATCTCGCGCATCGCGCGCACCGAGGCGACGATGTCGCCGGTCGCCAGCGCGATGTGCTGGACGCCGGGGCCGCCGTAGAACTCCAGGTACTCGTCGATCTGCGACCTGCGCTTGGCGACCGCGGGCTCGTTCAGCGGGAACTTCACCCGGTGGTCGCCGCTCGCGACGACCTTGGACATCAGCGCGGAGTACTCGGTCGCGATGTCGTCGCCGATGAACTCCTTGAGGTTGGTGAACCCCATGACGCGGTTGTAGAAGCCGACCCACTCGTCCATCCGGCCGAGCTCCACGTTGCCGACGCAGTGGTCGACCGCCTGGAAGTAGCGGGTCGGGTGGTGCGCGGGCGGCCCGGCGTAGACCTGCTCGGCCGCGACGAACCCGGGAAGGAACGGCCCGTGGTAGCGGGAGCGGTCGATGAGGGTGTGGCGGGTCTCCCCGTAGGTCGCGAGCGCGGCGATCCGGACGGTCCCGTACTCGTCGGATACCTCATGCGGTTCCGCCAGGATCCGGGCGAACTTCGAGCGTGCGTGCCGCACCGCGGCGTCGACGTCCGGGACCTCGAGGGCGAGGTCGACGACTCCGTCGCCGTGCTCGGCCACCGACTTCCCGACCGGCGTGCCCGCCCGCACCTCGCCGGTGATCACGAAGACCGCCTTGCCCGAGCGCAGGACGTGCTCGGCGTAGTCCTTGCACCCGGTCTCCGGCCCCCGGTAGGCCACGGGCGTCATCCCGAAGGCCGTGGCGTAGAAGTGCGCGGCCTGGCGGGCGTTGCCGACGAGGAAGCGGACGTGGTCCAGGCCCCTGACCGGGAAGGGGTCATGGCTGAAATCGTGTTCCACCGCCCCGACCAGGCGGTCCTCCTCCAACGGCACGGTCGGCTGCGTCATCGCCCTGCTCCTCTCGCCCTCGGGCCCACCTTGACCCGCGCGCGGCCACAATGACAAGCTCACCGGTGTCAACTCTGCGGAATGCAGGGCAAAACCCCGTTCAGGTGGCGCCGACATGGCCGATGAGCACATCTCGCTCGACAAACTGGACCTCCGCCTGCTGCGCGCCCTCGGCGACCACCCCCGGGCGGGCCATCTCGAGCTGTCCCGGCTGACGGGAACCTCGCGGATGACCGTGCAGGCGCGGCTCGAGCGGCTGGAGCGGGCCGGGGTGATCCGCGGCCACGGCCCCTACATCGACCTCCCCGCCGCGGGTTTCCCGGTCCTCGCGTTCGTCACCGTCCAGATCGCCCAGGGCGCCCTCGATGAGGTCGCCGAGGGCCTGCGGGGCATCCCGGCGGTCCTGGAGGCGCACGCGACGACCGGGGGCGACGATCTCCATCTGCGGGTCGCCGCCGCGTCGCACGAGGACCTCCAGCGGGCCCTGCTCCGGCTCAACCGGCTGCCCTCGGTGGTCCGCTCGACCTCGGTGATCGCGCTCGCCGAGGTGGTCGGGGCGCGGACGCTGCCGCTGCTGGAGTCCGTCGAGCGGCCCGCGCCCGCGCGCGTCCCGTCCTACCGGGTCACTCCGAAGGACGATCGCCCGCGCTGACGGCCCGGGAGGCCCCCGCCCCGCGCGTCACCAGGGGAACGCGCCCTGGCGCCGCTCGTCGGGCGGGAGCAGGGCCGTCTCCAGGGAGCGCGCGCAGATCCGGGCCCGCGCGAGCAGCCAGTCCTGGCGCGCGGAGAGCCTGGCCTCCTGCGGGCGGACCGCGAGCGCGTACCGGGCGGCCCCGCGGTGGTCCAGGACGGGCACGGCGAGCGCGACCCGGCCGGAGCCCGGCTCGTCGGCGTGCACGGCGTGACCCGCCGCGCGGACGTCGGCGAGGTCGCCGCCGGGGGCCGGCGTGGCGAACGCGGCGAGGACACGGCCCTGAGCCGTCGCGGGCAAGGGGTGGCGGACGCGCTGGCCGGTGCCGGACGGGCCGCCCAGGAGGATGAGCGCGTCCGCGCCGTCCCGCAGGGCGAGATCCACGGGGCAGCCGGTCTCCTTGGCGAGATGGGCGAGTTCCGGGGCGGCCCGGTGCAGCCCGCGCTGGTGGAACGAGCGCCTGCCGAGTTCGGCGACGGCGGGGCCGAGCCGGTAGCGGGAGGTGCGCGGGTCCTGTTCGAGGAAGCCCTCCGCGACCAGCGCGCGGGCGAGGCGGAACGCCGTGGAGGTCGGCAGTTCGAGCCGCCGGGCGAGGTCCGACGCGCCCAGCGCGTGCCCCTCGTCGGCGAAGCACCGCAGTACCCCGAGAGCCCTGCCGACGGCCTGTGCGCCCTCCGCCATGCCCGCTCCCCTTCCCACAGTGCGGCAATCGTGGCTAACCCTACCAAAAAAGCAGGGAATCCGCGTGATCAAGATCCACTGCCTTGTCGCGGGGACCGCCCGCCATGTAACGTCTAGGGGGTCGCGAATGTCACGCTCCATTCACAACCGGGCTATACGGTTGTCCGGCAGATAGCGATCATGTAGGAATGCATGGCATTCCCCCGATATGGTCAGGTCGCGAGTGAATCTTTCTACAAGTCCTTCGAAGGACCCCGGGGACAGGCCTTCCGCCCTGGCGGGCGGTCCCACGGTCCTGCGGATGATGCTCGGTGCGCAGCTGCGCAAGCTGCGCGAGGACCGGAACATCTCCGCCGAGCAGGCCGGCTACACGATCCGCGCATCCCACTCCAAGATCTCCCGCATGGAGACCGGACGGGTGGGGTTCAAGGAGCGCGACGTCGCCGATCTGCTCACCCTCTACGGGGTCGCCGACCCCGACGAGCGGGCCGCCATGCTGGAACTGGTGTCCCGCGCCAACGAACCGGGATGGTGGCACAACTACAACGACCTGCTGCCGAACTGGTTCGAGATCTACATGGGCCTGGAGGGCGCAGCGTCGCTCATCCGGACCTATGAGCTCCAGTTCGTGCCGGGCCTGCTCCAGACCGAGGGCTACGCACGGGCCCTCATCCCGCTGGGCTTCCCGGAGATCACCGACGACGAGCTCGACCGCCGCGTCCAGCTCCGGATGCGCCGCCAGTCCCGCCTGCACGCGGGCGACCTGCGCGTCTGGGCGATCGTGGACGAGAACGCGCTGCGCCGGCCGATCGGCGGCAAGTCGGTCATGCGCGAGCAGGTCGAGCACCTGATCGAGCTGAGCACCCGCCAGAACGTGACGATCCAGGTGCTGCCCTTCAACGCGGGCGGGCACGCGGGCGTCTCCGGCGCGTTCAGCCTGCTGCGCTTCCCGGAGGAGACCCTTCCGGACATCGCTTACCTGGAGCAGCTCACCAGCGCGCTCTACCTCGACAAGCCCGCCGACATCGACCGGTACCTCCAGGTGATGAACCGGCTCGCGCTGGAGGCGGCCCAGCCCGAGGAGTCGCGCGACATGCTGACGCGCGTCCTCACCAACCGGACGGCCTAGCCGGCCGGGCATCATCGCACGGCTTCACCGGACGGCCCCGCCGACCGGCCCCGGCTTCACCCTTCCTCGTCCCCGACGACCATCACCGGGCAGGCGGCCTTCCTGATCAGGCCGTGCGTGGTGGCCCCGAGGGCGCGGATGCGGCGCCCCGGCTTCTCATGCCGGCCCACGACCACCAGGGCCGCGTCTCCGGACGCGGCCAGCAGTACGTCCCTGGGGTGCCCCGGCGCGACCTTGAGCCGGGAGTCAGGGCGCCCCAGCCACGGCGACAGCTCTCCCGTCAGCCGCTCGCGCAGCGCCTCCACCACCGGCGTGGGATCGATCGGCGGTAGCGGAGCGGGCGCGCCGAAGCTCTCCACCGGCGGCTCGAACCACGCGTGCACGAGCCAGAGGCCCCCGCCGCGCAGCGCGGCCTCCTGGTCGGCCGCGTCCAGCACCACCACGGACGGCGCCTCGGCCACCCCCACGACCACCGGCCCCCCGGTCCGCTCGGGGTCGTGGTCCTTCACCAGCACCACCGGGACGGGCGAGCTCCCGGCCAGGGCCAGCGCGACCGACCCCACGACGAGGCTGGCGACGGGCCCGTGGCCATGGGTGCCGAGCACGACGAGGTCGGCGTGCCCGGCCCGTTCCAGCAGCCGGTCCTGGGGTTTGCCGGTGATGAACTCGGTCTCGAGGTCGAGTTCGTGGCCGCCGACCGTCCGGGCCACCTCCGCGGCGTTCTCGACGGTCCGGTCGTCGCCGAGCGGTCCGCCGACATGCACCAGGCGCAGCACCGCGGCCCTCCGCCGGGCCTCATGGGCGGCCCACGCCACCGCGGCGTCGCCGGGCGCCGACCCGTCCACGCCGACCAGGATCTCGCTCATCCGTCCCCCGTTCCCCCGCCCCACCGGTCCCCTACCCCTGGGACAGGTGTGCCGAACGGGGGACGAACCCCCCGAACGGCAAGGGATCAGTCCGCGGCCCGGGAGATGACCTCGTCGACCTCGGCGCGGCGCTCGGCCTCCTCGGCGGCGAAGCGGCGGGCGTCCATGGCGTCGGCGTGCTCCTCGTCCTGGCGCATGAGGATCTCCAGGTCCTGCTTGGAGAAGTCCAGGACGCCCATGTCGTCGTAGGCCGCCTGGATCCGCTCGCTCCACAGGCCGATGTCCTTGACGCACGGGACGATCCGGCTGAACAGCAGGCTCTGGAACATCCGCATGTACTCGGAGTTCTTGACCAGCTCGATCGCGTCGGCCTTGGGGATGCCGAAGTTCTCCCACACCTCGAGGGCCTGGAAGCGGTCGCGCATCCGGTAGCAGCCCTCGATGACGAACTCCTCGCGCTCGCGGCGCTCGGCGTCGGTGATGTCCCGGTAGAAGTCGCGCAGGGCGAGCCGCCCGAACGCGACGTGCCTGGCCTCGTCCTGCATGACGTAGGTGAGCATCTGCTTGGGCAGCTCGACCGTCGTCATGTCCCGGACCAGCCCGAACGCGGCGAGGGCGAGCCCCTCGATGAGCACCTGCATGCCCAGGTAGGGCATGTCCCAGCGGTTGTCGCGCAGGGTGTCGTTCAGGAGGCTCTGCAAATTGTCGTTGATGGGGTAAACGAGCTCGAGCTTGTCCTGAAGGAATTTCGTGAACAGCTCGACATGGCGGGCCTCGTCCATGGTCTGGGTGGCCGAATAGAACTTCGCGTCGAGGTCCGGCACCGTCTCGACGATGCGGGCGCCGGTGATCATCGCACCCTGCTCACCGTGCATGAACTGCGAGAACTGCCACGACGCCGAGTGCAGCTTGAGCCTTCCGCGCTCCTTGACGCTCATCTTCTCCCAGTAGGAGGTGCCGAAGAGCATGTTGGCGGCGTCGGGGAGGCCCAGCGGGTCGGCCTGGTCGACCTCGAGGCTCCAGTCGATGCGCTTGACCGCGTCCCACTGCTTGTCCTTGCCCTTCTGGTACAGGCCGAGCAGCTTCTCGCGGCCGTCGTCGTACTCCCAGGTGAACCGGGAGTCCCCGGAGAGCGGGACGGTCCAGGTCTCGTCCTGGACGGGGGTGGTGTAGAGCTCATGGGTCGACACGCGACACTCCCTCACGGCTGACGTACACCGTACGGTCAACGTACGATGTACGTAAAATGTCACGCGCACGGAAGGGTGTCAACGGGTGCTGACGCGGGAACGGATCGTGGACGCGGCGGTCGCGCTGGTCGAGCGGAACGGCCCCGACGCGCTGTCCATGCGGGCGGTCGCGAACGAGCTGGGCGTCGCGGTGATGTCCCTGTACAACCATGTCCCGAACAAGGCGGCCCTGCTCAAGGGCATCGCCGAGCGCGTCATGGCCGACCTGGACCTGCCCGAGGACGGGCACCTCGACTGGCGGGCGCGCGCCCGCGAGCTGATCCGCGCCTTCCGCCGGGTCGCGCGCGAGAACCCCCGCTGCACCGACCTCATCGTGACGCACAGCGTCGAGGTGCCCTTCGGGCTCCAGCCCGTCGAGCGCGGCCTCGCGATCGCGCACGACGCGGGCTTCGACGGCCCCACCTCGGTCCGGCTGATGCGGGCCATCATCTCCTACGCCCAGGGCTCGCTCCTGCGTGAGACCGAGCAGGCCAAGATGCTCTACCACCTGCCCGCCGACGCCGCCGGCGCCTTCGCCGACCTCGACCCCGCCCGCTTCCCCCGCGTCATGTCCCTCGCCAAGGAGCTCACCGAGCACGACGCCGAATCCGACTTCGAGTTCGGCCTCGACCTCTTCATCAACGCCATCGACGCACTCCCCCGCTGACCCCGCCGGACCGGCCTCGGGACACCATCCGGGACCTCCGTCCCTGCCCGCCGGGGCGCCGCGCCCCCTACGCTCGCGGCCGAGAGCTGGAGGCGGCATGGTGAAAGTGCGGGCGCGGGTCAGCGGACCCCGGCTGGCGGCGGACGCGACGGTCTCGATCGCGCTGGGGGCCGCCACGGTCTACGGCGTGGCGGCGCTGATGGCCGTACTCCACCCGGGCGTGGTCCTCGCGATCGCGTGCGCCGCCTTCACGGCGGTGCTGCTGTACCTCCTGGCCCGGCTCGACGATGGCACGTCGACCCTGCTCGTGACCCTCGCCGCCTGCCTGCTCTGCCTCGCGCTGTCCTGGATGATCGTGACCGTCCACGCGCATGAGTCCTCCGCGTTCGGCCACACCTGCTTCGCCGGATACTGCGGATCCGTCATGTGGCTCACGGCGCGGCGCAGAAGGGTCGGCCGCAAGGGCGTTCAGAGCGCCGAGACGTAGACCCAGGCGTTGTCGATGACGACGAAGCGGCTGTTCTCCTCCATCGCGCCTTCCTCGCCGCCTTCGGTGTAGTGCGCGCGGAAGCGGACGGTGCCCTCGGTGTCGAGGGCGGATCCGCCGGTCTTGGCGAGGATCTCCAGGCCGGTCCAGCGGGTGCCGGGGTCCACGCCGACGTCGGCGGGGCGGGTCGAGGGGTGCCAGGTGCGGGCCAGGTAGGCGGCGTCGCCGACGGCGAAGGCGCTGTAGCGCGAGCGCATCAGGCGTTCGGCGGTCGGGGCGGTGGCGTCGCCGCGGTGGAAGCGGCCGCAGCAGGCGGCGTAGTCGGCGTTGAGGCCGCAGGGGCACTTCACGGCCGCTCCCCCTCCGGCTCGGCGCCGACCTTGTAGCCGGGAACCGACGGCCATCTGACGGTCAGCACGACCGACTCCTCCTCGGCCACCCACGAGTGGTCGACGCCGTGGCCCCACACCACGTAGTCGCCCTGCTTCTCCAGCAGCACGCTGCGGCCCGGGACCTCGACCCGGAACCGCCCGGAGATGAGGACGAGCAGGGCGGTCCGCCGCTCGCCGCGCACCCATTCGGCGCGCTCGTCGCCGGGCGGGTGGACTCCCCACTTGATCTCCACGTCGGTGCTGTGCCTGGCGTCGCCGTCCGGCATGAAGTGGCCGAGCAGCCAGCCCCGCTCGGCGAGCGCGTCGACGTTGGCGTTGCCCACGTAGATGTCGTCGGCCATGCTCTGGTGTTCCCCCGGTTCGTTCGGTTCGTCGGTTCAGTGGATGAGCGCGTGGTTCTCGGCGTCGGTCCTGCGCAGCCGCTCGGCGATCGCGTTGGCGATGGACCAGCGCAGCGCGTCCGCCAGGCGCGGCGAGTCGCGCTCCAGCCGGGCGAGCGACTGGGTGGTGAGCACCTTGCAGGCGGTCGGCTCCTCGGCGACGATCCGGTGCGAGTGCCCGGCGTCGTCGATGAGCGCGAGGCGGCCGACGGCGGTGCCCGGCCCCATCGACGTCTCGCGCACGGCCCGCTCTCCGATGATCACCTGCCGGGCGAGGCCGCCGGACAGGATGAAGCAGAGGGCCGCGACGTCCTGGACCAGGCGTTCGCCGGTCTCGTACTCGCGGGTCTCCAGATAGGCGTCCAGGGCCGTCACCATGAAGGGGTCCAGACCGCGCAGCAGGTCCTGCTCGGCGATGGGGACCTCGGGACGGGCCGCGCCCGCCTCGGCGAGGAGGGCGTCCTCGCACAGCTCCATCGCCTCGTCGCGGGTCTCGGCGATGACCGCGGAGCGCACCGCGACCCGCTTCTCGGTGTCCACGATGACCGTGGTGATGCCGCGTTCCTTGAGCTTGGCGGCCAGGCCCTCCAGGAGGGTGACCGCCACAGGCGCGACCCGGCCCGCGCGCTTGAGGTCGAGCACCACCCAGCGGACGGAGTCGGTGTCCTCGCTGATCGTCCGGACGACCGCCTCGGCGGTCCCGAAGGCGAGGTCCCCGCGCAGCACGTAGACGCGGATGGCGCCGCCCAGCCGGGCGAGGGCGCTGCGCTCGTCGTGCGCGCGCACCCGGGAGGAGTGCGCGGTGTCGCCGCGCAGCGTGCGGTGGAACACCGGCCCTGAGCGCTCGGACGGGCGCATGAGGTGCAGCCCGAAGCGGGTGGACAGCTCCTCGCAGGCCGCGACGGCCCGGACGCTGTTGCCCCGGGCGTCCAGGCGCGGGCTGAACGCGCCGAGGCCGAGCTGCGAGGGCAGCGCGGCGATGAGCCCGCCGGACACCCCGCTCTTGGCGGGCAGCCCCGCGCGCACGAGCCATTCGCCGGCGTAGTCGTAGGTGCCGCAGGTCGCCATGACGGTCAGCGCGTTGGCCGCGGCCTCGACCGACACGACGGTCTCGCCGGTGAGCGGGTTGACGCCGCCGCCCGCGAGGGTCGCGGTCATCACCGCGAGATCGCGGGTGGTGACGAGGGCGGCGCACTGCTCGAAGTACAGCGCGAGGGCGTCCTCGACGGGGCAGGTGAGGACGCCCGCGCCGTGCATGAGGTAGGCCAGCGCCCGGTTGCGGTCGCCCGTCGCCGACTCCGACGACAGGACCTTCCCGTCGACCTCGAGCGCGCGCCCGGCGAACGCCGACAGGCCGCTGAGGATCCGGCCGCGGCGCTCCTCCTGGTTCGCGCCGCCGACGAGGGTGCTGGTGACGATCGCCCCGGAGTTGACCATCGGGTTGTAGGGGCGGCCGGAGACCGGCTCCAGCCGGACCGCGTTGAACGCGTCGCCGGTGGGCTCGACGCCGACGCACTTGAGCACGTCCTCCAGCCCCCGGTCCTGGAGGGCCAGCGCGTAGACGAACGGCTTGGAGACGGACTGGATCGTGAACGGGACGTCGGTGTCGCCCGCCTCGTACAGGGTGCCGTCGAGCGTCGCGACGGCCAGGCCGAGCCATTCGGGGTCGGCCTTGCCCAGTTCGGGGATGTAGGTGGCTACTTCGCCGTCACGCCGGTCGGTGAGCCGGGCGTGCAGGTCGTCCAGCAGCTCCTTGATGGGGCTGACGAAGGGTGCGTTCACAACCGCAATAGTAGGCGTGCGGATCAGGCGGTCAGATCGGGCGGTCAAGTCGCGCCCGGGGCGCTTCCCGTACGGCCGCCGCGGTCGGCGGGGATGCGGGCGGGGCCAGCAGGGCGGCCTTGGCCATCGTGTGCAGCAGGGCGGCCATCTCGGGGCGGGCAAGGCCGTCGGCGCTGTAGGGGGTGGAGTTGATCAGGCCGATGGCGGCGTGCACGGCGGCCCTGGTCTCGGCCTCGGGGCGGGGCACCCGGGCGCCGACGACGGCCACCCATTCCTCCACATAGGCGCGCTGGATCCTGCGGATCTCGCGCCGCGGGGCCTCGGGCACGTGGGGAAGCTCGCGCTCGTGCACGGTGATGAGGGCGGGATGGTCGAGCGCGAAGGAGATCTGCCATTCCAGCAGCGCGTCCAGCGGATCGGCCGCGGCCCCGGCGCGCGCGACGCCGCCGCGGTGCAGCCGGGTGCTGATGTCCAGGAGGATCTCCGCGAGCAGCGCCTCCTTGCCCTTGAAGTGCCGGTAAAGGGCGGGTCCGGTGAGGCCGACGGCCGCGCCGAGCTCCGAGATCGACACGCCGTGGTAGCCGCGCCGCGCGAACAGATCCGTCGCCGCGGCCAAGATCTGAGCGCGTCGTTCGCGGGTACCGATCTCCATGGGAGGAGTCTAGACGAGACTGTTAGGGCTCGCTAACATCGCGTTTGTTAGCGCTCATTAACAGTTGCCGGAAACTCTCACCCGCCGAGCCACCTGGAGGAAGCGTTGGGCGTGCTGCCGGGCCGCGTCGACCTCACCGACGACCAGCGCGACCACAACGCGGCGGCCAACCGCGCGCTGGTCGCGGAACTGCGCGAGCACCTGGCCGAAGCCGCCCTGGGCGGTCCCGCGCGTTCGCGCGAGCGGCATGTGGCGCGCGGCAAGCTGCTGCCGCGCGACCGGGTCGACCGGCTCCTCGACCCCGGCTCGCCCTTCCTCGAGCTCGCCCCGCTCGCCGCGCACGGCCTCTACGGCGGCGACGCCCCGGGCGCGGGCATGATCGCGGGAATCGGCCGGGTCTCGGGCCGCGAGTGCGTCGTCATCGCCAACGACGCCACGGTCAAGGGCGGCACCTACTTCCCGATGACGGTGAAGAAGCACCTGCGCGCCCAGGAGGTGGCCCTGCACAACCGGCTGCCCTCGATCGCGCTGGTCGACTCCGGCGGGGCCTTCCTGCCGATGCAGGACGAGGTCTTCCCCGACCGGGAGCACTTCGGCCGGATCTTCTACAACCAGGCGAACCTCTCCAAGCTCGGCGTCGCGCAGATCTCCGCCGTCATGGGCTCCTGCACCGCAGGGGGCGCCTATGTCCCGGCGATGAGCGACGAGACGGTCATCGTCCGGGAGCAGGGCACGATCTTCCTCGGCGGGCCTCCCCTGGTGAAGGCCGCGACGGGCGAGGTCGTCACGGCCGAGGAGCTGGGCGGCGGGGACCTCCACTCCCGCGTCTCCGGGGTCACCGACCACCTCGCCGACGACGACGAGGACGCGCTCCGCATCGTCCGGGAGATCATCGCCACGCTCGGGCCGCGCCAGGCCGTCCCATGGGAGACGGCCAAGGCCGCCGAGCCGCTCTATGACCCGTCGGAGCTGTACGGGATCGTCCCGCCCGACCCGCGCACCCCCTACGACGTGCGCTCGGTCATCGCCCGTCTGGTGGACGGAAGCGAGTTCACCGAGTTCAAGAAGGAGTACGGCACCACCCTCGTCACCGGGTTCGCCCATCTGCACGGGCACCCGGTCGGGATCATCGCCAACAACGGCATCCTGTTCGCGGAGTCGGCGATGAAGGGCGCGCACTTCATCGAACTGTGCGACCGGCGCTCGATCCCGCTGGTGTTCCTCCAGAACATCTCGGGGTTCATGGTCGGCCGCGACTACGAGGCCGGGGGCATCGCCAAGCACGGCGCGAAAATGGTCACGGCCGTCTCCTGCGCGCGGGTGCCGAAGCTCACCGTGATCATCGGCGGCTCCTACGGGGCGGGGAACTACGCGATGTGCGGCCGGGCCTATTCGCCCCGCTTCCTGTGGATGTGGCCGAACGCGCGGATCTCCGTCATGGGCGGCGAGCAGGCCGCGTCCGTCCTGACGACCGTCGGCGACACCGACCCCGAGGCCGTCCGCGCCCAGTACGAGACGCAGGGCAGCCCCTACTACTCCACCGCGCGGCTGTGGGACGACGGCGTCATCGACCCCGCCGACACCCGCCGCGTCCTCGGCCTCGCCCTCGCGGCGGCCGCCAACGCCCCCCTCGACGACGTCGGCTACGGCGTCTTCCGGATGTGAGGCCCATGTTCAGCGCAGTGCTCATCGCCAACCGCGGCGAGATCGCCGTCCGGGTCCTGCGGACCCTCCGCCGCCTCGGCGTGCGCGGCGTCGCCGTGTACGCGCCCGACGACGCGGCGGCCCCGCACGTCCGGCTCGCCGACGCCGCCGTGGAGATCCCGTCCTACCTGGACGGCGCGGCCGTCATCGCCGCGGCCCTGGCCACCGGCGCGGAGGCGATCCACCCCGGCTACGGCTTCCTGTCGGAGAACGCCGCGTTCGCCCGCGACTGCGCGGCCGCCGGCCTGGTGTTCGTCGGCCCGCCGCCCTCCGCGATCGACGCGATGGGCGACAAGATCGCCGCCAAGGAGACCGTCGCCGCGGCCGGTGTGCCCGTCGTGCCGGGCCGCAGCGGACGCGGCCTGGAGGACGGGGAGCTGGTGGCCGCGGCCTTGGAGGTCGGCCTGCCCGTCCTGCTCAAGCCCTCGGCGGGCGGCGGCGGCAAGGGCATGCGCCTGGTCACCGAGCCGGGCGAGCTGGGCGACGCCATCGCCTCGGCCCGCCGCGAGGCACGCGGCGCCTTCGGCGACGACACGCTCCTCATCGAGCGCTTCGTCACCGCCCCGCGCCACATCGAGGTGCAGATCTTCGCCGACGCCCACGGCGCCGTCGTCCATCTGGCCGAACGCGAGTGCAGTCTCCAGCGCCGCCACCAGAAGATCATCGAAGAGGCCCCCTCCCCCTTCCTCACCCCGGCCGAACGCGCGGCCCTGGGCGCCTCCGCGGTGGACGCCGCCCGGGCCATCGGCTACGTGGGCGCGGGCACCGTCGAGTTCATCGTCGCGGGCGACGGCGCCAGGGCGGGCGACGGGTCCGCGGACGGGCGTCCCGAGGGCGCCTACTTCATGGAGATGAACACGCGGCTCCAGGTCGAGCACCCCGTGACCGAGCTGGTCACCGGGCTGGACCTGGTGGAGCTCCAGCTCCGGGCCGCCGCGGGTGAGCCGCTGCCGTTCGGGCAGGCGGACGTGGTGCTCGACGGGCACGCGGTCGAGGCGCGGATCTATGCCGAGGACCCCTCGCGGGGGTTCCTTCCGACGGGCGGGAGGATCCTGCTCCTGGAGGAGCCGCCCGGCGCGCGGGTGGACTCGGGGATCGTCGCGGGCGGCGAGGTCGGCAGCCGGTACGACCCGATGCTCGCCAAGGTGATCGCGCACGGGCGGGACAGGGCCGAGGCCCTGCGCGCGCTGGACTCCGCGCTCGCCTCCTACACGCTGCTCGGGGTGCCGACGAACACGGGTTTCCTGCGCGATCTGCTGGCCAGGCCCGAGGTCGGGGCGGGTGAGCTGGACACGGGCCTCGTGGAGCGCGTCCTGCCGGAGCTGACCGGGCGGGAGACCCCCGCGTGGGTCCCGGCCGCGGCGGCGCTGGCGCGGATGCGGGCGGTCGCGCCGACCGGGGACGGGCCCTGGGACGCGACGGACGGCTGGCGGCTCGGCGAGGCCGCCTGGAGCCCGCACGCCCTCGTCGTGGACGCCGCCGAGCACGTCGAGGTGCGCACCCGCGCGGCCGAGGTCTCGATCGACGGGGGTGACCCCGTCCCGGCGGCGCTCGACGGCGACGCGATCGTCTTCGCCGGACGCCGGATCCCCCACCGGCGCGTCACCGGCCCCGACGGGACCGTGTGGATCGGCGCGGAGGGCAGGACCTGGGCGGTGCGGGAGCGGGAGCGCACCCTGCGCGCCGGGGCCTCCGCCGCGGCGGGCGGCGTCCTGCGCAGCCCGATGCCCGGGACGGTCCTCGCCGTGAAGGTCGCCGAAGGCGACGAGGTGGGCGAAGGGCAGCCGATCGTCGTCGTGGAGGCGATGAAGATGGAGCACACCGTGACCGCGGCCGTCGCCGGGACCGTCACGGCGGTGCCGGTGCGGGCGGGCGTCCAGGTGGCGCTGGACGAGGTGCTCGCCGAGATCACCCCGAAGGAGGCGGCCGGATGAACCTGCCAGAGCGCGTCACCATCTACGAGGTCGGTCCGCGCGACGGCCTCCAGAACGAGAAGGCCGTCGTCCCGGTGGCCGTCAAAGCCGAGTTCCTCACTCGGCTCGCCGCTACGGGGTTGAAGGTGATCGAGGCGACCAGCTTCGTGCATCCGAAGTGGGTGCCGCAGCTCGCGGACGCGGCGGACCTCCTGGCCGCGCTCGATCGTGCGCCGGGCGTGCGCCACCCCGTGCTGGTGCCGAACGAGCGCGGCCTGGACCGCGCGCTCGAGTCCGGCGTGAGCGACGTCGCCATCTTCGCCAGCGCGACGGAGTCCTTCGCGCGGCGCAACCTCAACCGGTCGATGGACGAGCAGTACGCGATGTTCGAGCCCGTCGTCACCCGCGCGCGTGAAGCGGGCCTGTGGGTGCGGGCTTATCTCTCGATGGCCTTCGGCGACCCGTGGGAGGGCGATGTGCCCGTCGCGCAGGTCGCCGAGGCCGGGCGGCGCCTCTTCGACCTGGGCATCCACGAGCTCAGCCTCGGCGACACCATCGGCGTCGGCACGGCGGGCCGGGTGCAGGAGCTGATCGCGGCGTTCGACAGCCCCGAGCCTTTGGCCGTGCATTTCCACGACACCTACGGCCAGGCCCTGGCCAACACCCTCGCCGCCCTCCAAGCGGGCGTCACCACCGTGGACTCCTCCGCGGGCGGCCTCGGCGGCTGCCCTTACGCGGAGTCCGCCACCGGCAACCTCGCCACCGAGGACCTGGTCTGGATGCTCGACGGCCTCGGCATCTCCCACGGCGTCAGCCTCGACGCGCTCGTCGAGACCAGTGTCTGGATGGCCGAGCGCCTGGGCCGTCCCTCCCCTTCCCGCGTCGTCACCGCAAGGAGCAGCTCGTGATCGACTTCAGCCTCACCGAGGAGCAGACGGCGCTGCGCGACACCGTCACCGCGTTCGCGCGGGAGGCCGTCGCGCCCGTCATCGGCGACTACTACGAGAAGGGCCACTTCCCCTACGACCTGGTCGCCGGGATGGGGAAGATGGGCCTGTTCGGGCTGCCGTTCCCCGAGGAGTACGGGGGCATGGGCGGTGACTACTTCACCTTCTGCCTGGCGCTGGAGGAACTCGCGCGGGTGGACTCGTCGGTGGCGATCACGCTGGAGGCCGGGGTCGGGCTGGGCGCGATGCCGGTGTTCCGGTTCGGGACCGAGGAGCAGAAGCAGCGCCATCTGCCGTCGCTGCTGTCGGGCGCGCGCCTGGCGGGGTTCGGGCTGACCGAGCCGGGCGGCGGCTCGGATGTGCCGGGCGGCATGCGCACGACCGCGGTGCTGGACGGCGACACCTGGGTCATCAACGGGTCGAAGTGCTTCATCACGAATTCCGGTACCGACATCACCGAGTTCGTCACGGTCACCGCGCTCACCGGTGAGCGGGAGATCTCCACGATCATCGTGCCGAACGGCACGCCCGGCTTCAAGGTCGGCCCGGAGTACTCCAAGGTCGGCTGGCGCGCCTCCGACACCCGCGAGCTGTGGTTCGACGACGTGCGGGTGCCCGCGGCGAACCTGCTGGGTGAGCGCGGCCGGGGCTACGCCCAGTTCCTGCGCATCCTGGACGAGGGCCGCATCGCCATCGCCGCCCTGTCGGTGGGACTCGCCCAGGGCTGCGTCGACGAGAGCCTGCGCTACGTCAAGGAACGGGCCGCGTTCGGCCGGCCGATCGGGGAGTACCAGGCCATCCAGTTCAAGATCGCCGACATGGAACGCCGCGCCTGGACCGCCCGCGTCGCCTACTACGCCGCCGCCGCGAAACTCCTGGCCGGGCAGCCCTTCAAGAAGGAGGCCGCCATCGCCAAGCTCACCGCCTCCGACGCCGCCATGGACAACTCCCGCGACGCCACCCAGATCTTCGGCGGCTACGGCTTCATGAACGAATTCCCCGTCGGCCGCTTCTACCGCGACGCCAAGATCCTCGAGATCGGCGAAGGCACCTCCGAGGTGCAGCGCATGATCATCGCGCGCGAGCTGGGGGTGAGCGCGTGATCGGGCTCACGTGGCACGGTGGTACCGTCGCGGAGATCACTCTGGACCGGCCGAAGGCGCTCAACGCCCTGTCGACCGCGATGGCCGAGGAGCTCGCCCGGGTGTGCGCCGAGGTCGGCGCGTCCCGCGCGCACGCGGTGGTGCTCTCGGCGAGCGGCGAGAAGGCGTTCTGCGTCGGCGCCGACCTCAAGGAGCGCAACGGCATGAGCGACGCCGACCTGCTGCGCCAGCGGCCGGTGTTCCGGGCCGCGTTCGGCGCGGTGCTCGGCCTGCCGCAGCCCGTCGTGGCCGCGGTGCACGGCTTCGCGCTCGGCGGCGGCACCGAGCTCGCCCTGTCCTGCGACCTCATCGCGGCCCAGCCCGGCACGGTCTTCGGGCTGCCCGAGGTGTCGATCGGGCTCGTCCCGGGCGGCGGCGGCACCCAGCTCATGGCCCGCCGCGTCGGCCCGGCCAAGGCCGCCGACCTCGTCCTCACCGGCCGGAAGGTCGCCTTCGAGGAGGCGGTCGCGCTCGGCATCGTGGACCGGCCGGCCCCCGAGGGCGGCGCCCGTGACACCGCGCTGGAGACGGCCAGGGCGATCGCCGCGAACTCGCCCATCGCGACCCGGGCCGCCAAGCGGGCGCTGCGCAACGGCGCGCCGCTCGACCTGGTGTCGGCGATGGACGTCGAGGACAACGCGTGGCGGACCACCGCGATGTCGGCCGACCGCCGGGAGGGCATCGCGGCCTTCAACGAGAAGCGCACCCCGGACTGGCCGGGCGTCTGACCGTCAGCGAGCAGAGGAGTACCGCCGTGCACGAGGGTGTCGCCCTCTGGGAGCCGTCGCCGGAGACCGTCGAGCGGGCGCGGATCACCGCGTTCGGCCGGGCGCTGGACCCCGTGCCCGCCGACTACGCGGCCCTCTGGGAGTGGTCGGTCGCGGACGTCGACGGGTTCTGGGACACCGTGTGGCGCTGGTTCGACGTGGTCGGCGACCGGGGCGACGGGCCCGTCCGGGAGGGCGGGCCCATGCCCGTCGACGGGCTGCGCTGGTTCCCCGCCGCCCGGCTGAACTACGCCGAGAACATGCTGCGGCACGCGGCCGAGCGGCCCGGCGCGCCCGCCGTCGTCTACCGGACGGACGGGGCGCCCGGCTCGGCGCTGACCTGGGCCGAGCTGGCCGAGGCCGTGGCCGGGGCGCGGGCGGGGCTCGCCGCGCTGGGCGTCGGCCGGGGCGACCGGGTCGTGGGCTACCTGCCGAACCGGCCCGAGGCCCTGGTCGTCATGCTCGCGGCGGCGTCGCTGGGCGCGGCGTGGTCGTCGTGCTCGCCGGACTTCGGCGCGGCGTCCGTGATCGACAGGTTCCGGCAGATCGAGCCGAAGGTCCTGCTCACCATCGACGGCTACCGCTACGGGGCCAAGGAGTTCGACCGGAGCGAGGTCGTCGCCCAGATCCGGGCGGAGCTGCCGACCCTCGCGGCGACCATCGCCATCCCCGTCCTGCGCGACGACGTCCCGGAAGGGACGATCGCGTACGCCGATCTGGCACGGCCCGGAGCCTTGGAGTTCGACCGGGTCCCGTTCGACCAGCCGCTGTGGATCCTCTACTCCTCCGGCACGACCGGGCTGCCGAAGCCCATCGTGCACGGCCACGGCGGCATGGTGCTGGAGCACACCAAGTCGCTCGCGCTGCACCAGGACCTCGGGCCCGGCGACGTGTTCTTCTGGTTCACCACCACCGGGTGGATGATGTGGAACTACCTGGTCAGCGGGCTCATGGTCGGCGCGACGATCGTCGTGTTCGACGGCGCCCCGGCCGGCGACGTGCTGTGGCGGCTCGCCGCCGAGACCGGCACCACCCATCTCGGACTCGGCGCGCCCTACATCACCGCGTCGGAGAAGGCGGGGCTCACCCCTGGCGCGGATCTCGACCTCGGGCCGCTGCGGCTCATCGGCTCGACGGGCTCCCCGCTGCCTCCCGAGGGCTTCTCGTGGGTGTACGAGCACGTCAAGGCCGACGTGCTGCTCGGCTCTCTGTCGGGCGGCACGGACGTCTGCACGGGCTTCGTGGGCCCGGTGCCGCTGCTGCCGGTGCGGGCCGGGGTGATCCAGTGCCGGAGCCTCGGCGCGGCCGTGCGGGCCTTCGACGAGGCGGGCAGGCCCCTCGTGGACGAGGTCGGCGAACTCGTGCTCACCGAGCCGATGCCGTGCATGCCCGTCGGGTTCTGGCACGACCCCGGCAGGACGCGCTACCGGGAGGCGTACTTCGCCGACTACCCCGGCGTCTGGCGGCACGGCGACTGGGTGAAGATCCTCCCGGACGGCGGCTGCGTGATCTACGGCCGCTCGGACTCGACCCTGAACCGGGGCGGTGTCCGGATGGGGACCAGCGACTTCTACCGGGTCGTCGAGGCGTTCGAGGAGATCGCCGACAGCCTCGTCGTGGACACCGGAAGGCTCGGCGCGGAAGGCAGGCTGCTGCTTTACGTCCAGATGGCCGAGGGGGCCTCGCTGGACGAGGATCTCCTGGGAAGGCTCAAGGCCGCCTTGCGCGCGGATCTGTCGCCGAGGCATGTGCCCGACTCGGTCATCGAGGTCCCGGGCATCCCACGGACGCTTTCCGGTAAGAAGCTGGAGGTTCCGGTACGGAAGATCCTCCAGGGGGCGGATCCGGCGACGGCGGCGAATCGCGACTCCCTCGCCGACCCATCCCTTCTGGACCATTTCGTCCCGGATGAGCCAGACTCACCCGCATGACTCTAGAATCGGATTCGGCCCTCCGGGAGCTGCGTTCCGCCGTGCGCGCGTTCGTCGAGGCGTCGTACCTTTCGGGGGCCTTCGAGCAGCACTGCGACTCCTGGATGCGCGGCCACGACCCGGCCTTCAGCCGGTCGCTGGCCGCGCGGGGCTGGCTCGGGCTCACCTGGCCCGCCGAGTTCGGCGGCGGCGAGCGCTCGAACCTCGCCCGGCTGGCCGTCACCGAGGAACTGCTGCGGTACGGCGCGCCCGTCGCCGCGCACTGGATGGCCGACCGGCAGATCGGCCCCGCCATCCTGCGGTACGGCACACCGGAGCTGAAGGCGCGCTTCCTGCCCGGGATCGTCTCGGGCGAGATCACGTTCTGCGTCGCGATGAGCGAGACCGAGGCGGGAAGCGACCTCGCGGCGGTGCGCACCCGCGCCGAGGCGGTCGAGGGCGGCTGGCGCGTCAACGGCGCCAAGGTGTGGACGAGCAACGCGCACCGCTCCACCCACGCCTACCTGCTCGCCCGCACCGACGCCTCGGGCAAGAAGCACGAGGGCCTGACGGAGTTCGTCCTCGACCTCGCCTCTCCGGGAATCTCCATCCGCCCGATCCTCGACCTCGCGGGCGAGCACCACTTCAACGAGGTGGTCTTCGACGACGTGTTCGTGCCCGCCGACCAGGTGCTCGGCACGGTCGGCGGCGGCTGGACCCAGGTCACCGAGCAGCTGTCCTTCGAGCGCGGCGGCGTCGAGCGCGTCCTCAGCACCTACCCCCTGCTCGTGGCCTTCAAGAACCTGGCATACGACGCGGCCTCCAAGCGCGCGCTCGGCGAGCTCACCGGACGGCTCAAGGCACTGCGCGGCCTTGCCCGGGACGTCGCCGGCGAGATGGACGCGGGGCGGGCTCCGATCCGTGAGGCGGCCGTGCTCAAGCTGCTCGGCACCGCCTTCGAGAAGGACGTCGTGTCCGTCGCACGCCACGCCACGGGCGCGCGGCCCGACCCCGGCGGCGGCCGGCTTCCCCGCCTCCTCGCCGAGAGCGTCTTGGCCGCCCCCGGCTTCACCCTGCGCGGCGGCACCACCGAGGTACTCGGCACGATCGTCGCGCGCGGCCTGGACACCGCCCGGCCCCGCTCGTTCATCCGCGACATCGCCCACGACGTCCTGCGCGACGAGGAGCCCCGCACCGACTCCGAGCTGTGGGTGATGCGCCTGGCGGACCTCGGCTGGCACGATGCCGAGGACGCCGATCTCCTCGCGCTGCTGGAGACCCTCGGCGAACTCGGGATCTGCGTCCCGCTGGCCGAGACCGCCCTCGCGAACGCCCTCGTGCCGCCGAACCGGCGCATGGAGATGGCCACCGTCGTGCCCGTACCGGGGGCCGGTCTCAGGGTGACGCGCGAAGACGACTGCCTCGTCCTGGACGGCAGTATCAGGGGCGTGCCCTGGGCGGCCGTCTCTCCTCTGGTCGTCCTGGTGCTCGGCGACGAGCTCGTGCTGCTCGACGGCGGCGTCATGGGCTGGAGGGTGGAGCCGGGCTGGGACCTCGCCGGAGAGCCCTACGACACGATCCACTTCAACGAGTCCCTGATCGAGCCGCATGAGCGGGTGCCGAACCCGTGGCCGACAGGGGCCGTCCTGGAGCGCGCGGCGCTGCTGCGGTCGGCCCGGACCGTCGGGGCGATGCGGGCGGCGTTGCGCCTGTCCGTCCAGCACACCCGCGACCGGACCCAGTTCGGCAGGCCGCTGCGCGACTTCCAGGCGGTCTCCCAGACCCTCGCGCGCGCCGCGGCGCACCTCGCGCTCGCCGAGAGCGCTCTCGCCCGCGCCACCGACGGCTACGGGATCGCGGCGCTGCGGATCGTGCTCGCCGAGGCCGCCGACGAGATCGCCGCGGCCGCCCACCAGGTGCACGGCGCGATCGGCGTCACCCGCGAGCACAGGCTGCACCACCACACGCGCCTGCTGTGGGCCTCCCGCGACGACGGCGCCCCCGCGCACCACTGGGCCGACCTGCTCGCCGACGCCGCGCGTGACTCGGACCTGCTGTGGGACCTGACCGGCGACTGACCCCGACGACTCACGGAGGAACTGTGGAAGGCAAGACGCTGCGGCTGGAGCGCCGCGACGACGGCGTCCGGGTGCTGACCCTGGACGACCCGGCCCGGCACAACGCGCTCAGTTTCGCCATGCGCGACGAGCTGCTGGAGGCCGCGGCCCTGGTGAAGGCCGACCGGGAGGCGCGGGTCCTCGTCGTCACCGGCGAAGGCAGGTCGTTCTGCTCGGGCGCGGACCTGAACGAGCTGTTCGGCGGGGACCTGCCCGTGGGCGACCTGCGCGAAAGGCTCAAGGGCGTCTACGCGGGCTTCCTCGCGCTGCGCGAGCTGGAGATCCCGACGATCGCGGCGGTCCGCGGGCACGCGATCGGCGCGGGCCTCAACCTCGCGATGTGCTGCGACATCAGGCTCGCCTCCCCCACGGCGAAGTTCAGCGCGACGTTCGCGAAGATCGGCCTGCACCCCGGAGGCGGCGCGACGTACTTCCTCGTCCAGGCGCTCGGCAAGCAGCGCGCGCTGGCGATGCTCCTGGAGGGCGGCACCTACGCGGGCGAAGAAGCCGTCCGCCACGGGCTCGCGCTCTCCCTGCACGACGACCCCCTCGAAGAGGCGCTCGCGATGGCCGCCCGCGTCGCGGCCCTCCCCCCGGAGCTGGCCCGCGACATCAAGACCGCGGTCGGCCTCACCGACGACGGGCTCGCCGCGACCGTCGGCTTCGAGGCGTGGGCGCAGGCGTCCTCGGGCACCCGCCCGGCCGCCCGGGCCGTGCTCGCGGCCCGCGCCGCCAAGCGCTGAGACCGGTCCGGTCGGGCGCCCGCGCGGGCGCCGGACCGGTGCGGGCTCCCGGCGAAGCCGGGCTCCCCAAGAGCCCGACACCGGGCCCCTGAACACAGCCCGGTGGCGGGCTCCCCGGCGAAGCCGGGACCCCCAAGAGCCCGACACCGGGCCCCTGAACACAGCCCGGTGGCAGGCTCCCCGGCGAAGCCGGGACCCCCAAGAGCCCGACACCGGGCCCCTGAGCGCAGCCCGGTGGGTACGGACCCGGGCGCGCTGGACATGGCCGGTTTCCGGAAACGCGGACGCCACAGCAGGCCGCGCACGGCCCGCCGGGGAAACACAGATTTCACTCTCAGCGTAGTGAAGTGCAACACGCCGACCGTTGACTGCCGTGAAACTCGGCACACTCACAGGAGACGGTGTGGACACTGGCAGTACAGCGTGGATTCTGACGAGCACGGCGGCGGTGCTCCTCATGGTGCCCGGACTCGCGCTCTTCTACGGCGGCATGACCGGCGCGCGCAGCATCCTCAACATGATCATGATGACGTTCGGCGCGGTGGCGATCGTCGGTGTCCTGTGGACGGTCGTGGGCTACTCCGCGGCCTTCGGTGACTCCTACGGCGGCCTGGGCATCCTGGGGAACCTCACCGAGCACGTCGGGCTCGGCGACCTCATCGCCGAGGACCCCGACGCGACGATCCCCCCGACGCTCTTCGCCATCTTCCAGGCGCTCTTCGCCTGCATCACCGTCGCCCTGATCTCCGGCGCGCTCGCCGACCGGATCAAGTTCGGCGCCTGGATGGTCTTCGCCGCCGCGTGGGCCCTGCTCGTCTACTTCCCGGTCGCGCACTGGGTCTTCGCCTTCGACTCCGACACCGTGGTCGGCGGCTGGATCGCCAACGACCTGGGCGCGATCGACTTCGCGGGCGGGACCGCGGTCCACATCAACGCCGGCGTCGCGGCCCTCGCCGTCGTGCTCGTGCTCGGCAAGCGCTCGAACTTCCCGTCGGTGCCCAAGCCCGGCAACCTGCCGCTGGTCATGCTCGGCGCGGGCGTGCTGTGGTTCGGCTGGTTCGGCTTCAACGGCGGCTCGGCCCTGGCCGCGGGCAACTCCGCCAGCGTGGTGCTGCTCAACACCTTCAACGCCACCTGCGCGGCGATGCTCTCCTGGATGGTCGTGGAGAAGGTCCGCGACGGCCACGCCACCACGCTCGGCGCGGCCTCCGGCGCGATCACCGGCCTCGTCGCGATCACCCCGTCCTGCGGCGCGGTGACCCCCGTCGGCGCGCTCGCGCTCGGCGCGGTCGCGGGCGTCATCTGCCCCCTGGCCGTCAGCCTCAAGTACAAGCTCGGCTACGACGACGCCCTCGACGTGGTCGGCGTGCACATGGTCGGCGGCATCGTCGGCACCGTCCTCATCGGCTTCCTGGCCAGCGCGGACGCCCCCAACGGCAAGGACGGCCTGTTCTATGGCGGCGGCTTCGGCCTCCTCGGCACCCAGACCGTCGCCGCGCTCGCGGTCCTCGCCTACTCCTTCGTCGTCACGCTCGTCATCGCGTTCGTCATCAAGAAGACGATGGGGCTGCGCGTGGAAGGCGACGTGGAGGCGTCGGGCATCGACTTCGCCATCCACAAGGAGCTGGCCTACGACCACCTGGACCACCCGGTGATCCTGACGGTCGAGGAGCCCGTGACCGAGGACTCCGGCAAGGAGAAGGTCGAGGCCTAGACGGCCGGAAGACCCCGTTCCACCCTCATCCCCGCAAGACCCCGAACCCCCTCCCGGAGCGCCCCGGGCGGGGGTTCGGCGCGTTTAACGCCACTGTTACGCCGTGCCTCTTCCTTGGTAAGGTCCGCCGTGTTTACTACAAGGGAACAAAGGTTCCTGTCAGTGAACAGCGGTAGTGGAGAGGTGAACGATGAGCATGCTGGCGACCCCCCGCGAGACGGCGCTCTCGGACTCGGCGACGCTCTCGGAGCTCGTCGAGGCCCAGGGCATCCGGTTCGTCCTTGCCACGTTCGTCGACATGACGGGCAAACCGTGCGCGAAGCTCGTCCCGGCGTCGGCGGTCGGCATGCTGGAGCGCGACGGCGTCGGCTTCGCCGGGTACGCGGCGGGATCCATCGGGCAGAAGCCGTCCGATCCCGACCTCATCACGCTCCCGGACGCCGCCTCCTTCACCCCGCTGCACGAGATCAAGCCCGGCCTCGCGATGGTGCAGTGCGACCCGCACGTGGACGGCGTCCCATGGAAGTACGCGCCGCGCGTCATCCTCAAGTCGGTCCTGGCCCGGCTCGCCGAACGCGGGATCACCGCGAAGATCGGCGCGGAGGCCGAGTACTTCCTCGTCCGGCGCGAGGCGTCCGGGGCCCTGGCCGTCGCCGACGCCAAGGACGCCTCCGCCCGGCCCTGCTACGACGCCCGCGACCTCACCCGCATGTACGACCACCTCACCGAGGTGTCGACCATCCTCAACGGACTCGGTTGGGCGAACTACGCGAACGACCACGAAGACGGCAACGGCCAATTCGAACAGAATTTCGAGTACGCCGAGGCGCTCGTCACCGCCGACAGGCTCGTCACCTTCCGCTACCTCGTCCAGACCCTCGCCGAGCGGCGCGACATGACCGCCACCTTCATGCCGAAGCCGTTCACCGACCGCACGGGCTCCGGCCTGCACATGCACATGTCCCTGTGGGACGGCGACACCCCTCTGTTCCCCGCCCCCGACGACCCCCGGGGCCTCGGCCTCTCCCCGATGGCCTACCGGTTCGTCTCCGGGCTCCTCGCCCACGCGCCCGCCCTCTCGGCCGTCGTGACGCCCACCGTCAACTCCTTCAAGAGGACGACCGCCGCCACGACCGCGTCCGGGGCCACCTGGGCGCCGCGCAAGGCGACCTACGGAGGCAACGACCGCACCCACCTGGTCCGGGTGCCCGACGGGGACCGGGTCGAAGTACGCCTCGCCGACGGGTCCGCCAACCCCTACCTCGCCATGGCGGCCCTCCTCACGGCGGGTCTCTCCGGCGTGGACGCGGCGGCCGACCCCGGCGAGCCCGGCTCCGGCAACGCCGACCTCCCCCCGACCCTCCTGCACGCCGTCGAGGCGCTCGGCGCCGACCCCGTCGTCTCCGGGGCGCTCGACGCCGCGGGAGACGGCGTCGCGGCCTACTACGCCCAGGTCAAGCGCGAGGAGTTCCTCGCCTGGCACAGCCAGGTCAGCTCCTGGGAGACCGACACCTACCTCACCGCCTTCTGACACCCGCCCACCTTTGAGGAGGAACCCATGTGCGGCATCGTCGGCCTGCACCTGAAAGACGAAGTGCTGGAGCCCCGCCTCGGCGAACTGCTCAGCGGCATGCTCGCCCAGGTACGCGAACGCGGCCCCGATTCCGCCGGCGTCGGCGTCTACGGACCGGACGGGCTCACCGTCCTGAAGGGCGTGGGCGATCCCGTCGCCCTCGCCGAGGAGTTCGGCCTCGCCGCGATGCGCGGCAGCCGCGCCGTCGGCCACACCCGGATGGCCACCGAGTCGGCCATCACCGTCGAAGGCAGCCACCCGTTCTCTCCCCGGCCGGGGCTCTGCCTGGTCCACAACGGCTCCTTCGCCAACCACGCGACGGTCCGCCGCGCGCTGGAGGCCGAGGGCGTCGTCTTCGAGACCGACAACGACTCCGAGGTCGCCGCCCGGTTCGTCGGCCGCCGCCTCGATCTCGGCGACGACCTGGAGAAGGCGCTCCGGCTCGTCTGCGAGGTCTTCGACGGCTTCTACACGCTGCTGGTCACCACCGACGACGAGTTCGCCATCGTGCGCGACGCCGTCGCCTGCAAGCCCGCGATCATCGCCGAGACTCCCCGGTGGGTCGCGATGGTCTCCGAGTACCGCGCCCTCGTCGGGCTGCCCGGATTCGACGGGGCGCGGGTGTTCGAGCCCGGCCCGGAGGAGGTGCACCTGTGGAAGCGCTGAGCGGCGAGGTCCGCGAGATCAACCGGGCCCTGCGCGCCCTTCCCGACGGGGCCTCCGCCGTCGTCGCCGACCCGCGCGGACGGCACAACCTCGCCGTCGGGCTGGACGCCGCCGTCCGGATCACCCTGGACGGGCCCGCCGGGTACTACACGGGCGGGCTCGGCAAGCGGGCCGACCTCACCGTCAACGGGCCGGTCGGCTGGGGCGTCGGGGAGAACCTGATGTCCGGGCGCGTGCACGTCAAGGGCGACGCGAGCCAGTCCGCGGCGGCGAGTGCGCACGGCGGCCTTGTGGTGGTCGACGGGGACGCGTCCTTGCGGGCCGCCATCTCGCTGAAGGGCGGGACCCTGGCCGTCGGCGGAAGCGTCGGCGCGTACTGCGGGTTCATGGCGCAGGCCGGAACCGTGCTGATAGGCGGCGACGCCGGGGACGGGCTGGGCGACTCGCTGTACGAGGCGGTCATCTACGTCGCGGGGAGCATCGCGGGGCTCGGCACCGACGCCCGGATCGAGGACCTCACCGACGCCGACGTCCAGGCCGTCCGGGATCTGGCGAAGACGTGCGGCTTCGACCACATCGATCCGGAGAACGTCACGAAGGTCGCGTCCGCGCGGACCCTCTACCACTTCTCCACCCAGCACCACGCCTCGTACTGACCCACCCCACCGAAGCCGACGGGAGCCCCCGATGAACCACACCTTCCCGCCCTCCGTCATCGCCGAGATCCAGCAGCGCGCCTCCCTCGGCAGGTACGCCATCCGCGGCCTCGGCGCCCGCCGGGCCGTCCCCACCTTCGACGACCTCCTCCTGCTCACCGCCTCCGCGTCCCGCTACCCGCTGGAGGGGTACCGCGAGAAGTGCGCCACCCGGACGGTCCTCGGGGCGCGCAACGCGGCCGAGCCCGTGGTGCTCGACATCCCCATCACCATCGCGGGCATGTCGTTCGGGGCGCTGTCCGCGTCCGCCAAGGACGCCCTCGGCAGGGCCGCCTCCGAGGTCGGCACCTCCACCACCACCGGCGACGGCGGTATGACGCCCGAGGAACGGCAGTCGTCCAAGACCCTCGTCTACCAGTGCCTGCCTTCGCGGTACGGCTTCGATCCCGACGACCTGCGCAAGGCCGACGCCGTGGAGATCGTCCTCGGGCAGGGCGCCAAGCCGGGCGGCGGAGGCATGCTCCTCGGACAGAAGGTAGGGCCGCGCGTCGCCTCGATGCGGACCCTTCCCGAGGGCATCGACCAGCGGTCGGCGAGCCGCCACCCCGACTGGACCGGCCCCGACGACCTCACCATCAAGATCCTCGAACTGCGCGAGGCCACCGACTGGCGCATCCCCGTCTACGTCAAGGTCGGGGCGACCCGGGTCGAGCACGACGTGAAGCTCGCCATCGCGGCGGGCGCCGACGTGGTCGTCGTGGACGGCATGCAGGGCGGCACCGCGGCCACCCAGGACGCCTTCATCGAGCACACCGGCATCCCGACCCTCGCCGCCGTCCGGCTGGCCTCCGACGCCATCGCCGAGGTCGGCGCCGACGTCCAGCTGATCATCTCCGGCGGCGTCCGCAGCGGCGCGGACGTCGCCAAGGCCCTCGCGCTGGGCGCCGACGCCGTCTCGATCGGCGTGGGGTCGCTCATCGCGCTCGGCTGCAACGACTCGGCGTACACCGACGAGTCAGGCGCCCGGGTCGACGTCACCGGGGACTACAAGAAGCTCAAGGTCCTTCCCGGCGGCTGCGCCGAATGCCACACCGGGGCCTGCCCCGTCGGGATCGCCACCCAGGAGCCCGCGCTGGAGCGGCGCCTCGACCCCGGCCTCGGCGCCGAGCGCGTCGCCAACTACCTGCGCTCCCTCGTCATGGAGACGACCATGCTCGCGCGCGCCTGCGGCAAGTCCGACGTGCACCGGCTGGAGCCCGAGGACCTCGTCGCGCTCACCATCGAGGCCGCGGCCATGGCCCGGGTGCCGCTCGCCGGGACCTCCTGGATCCCCGGGGTGACTGGATGAACGCGTCCGGCACTGATGTCGTCATCGTCGGGGGCGGGCTCGAAGGGGTGTCGGCCGCCCGCGTCCTGGCCTCCCGGGGCGTCTCGGTCACCGTGCTGGAACGCGCCACCGTCGGCTCCGGCGGGACCGGGAAGTCCAGCGGGATCGTCCGCTGCCACTACGGCGTGCCCTCCCTCGCCGCCATGGCCTGGAAGAGCATCGAGCTGTTCGACAACGCGGAGGAGGTACTCGGGGAGGACGTCGGCTTCCGGCGCTCGGGCTACGTCGTCGGGGTGGGCGACCAGAACGCCGCGGCCCTTCGGGCCAACCTGGAGATGCACCGGGGCCTCGGCGTCGACGTCCGCGAGATCGGCCACGACGACGTCAAGGAGATGTGGCCCGCCGCCTACACCGAGGACTTCGCGGCCTTCGGGTACGAGCCCTTCGGCGGCCACGGCGACGCGTACTCCACCGCGCAGGCGTTCGCGGCGGCGGCCCGGCGTGACGGGGCCGTCATCCGGCAGGGCGCGCCGGTCGCGGCGATCGTCGCGGACTCGGGCAAGGTGACCGGGGTGCGGCTCGCCGACGGGGAGTTCGTCGCCGCGGGCACCGTCGTGCTGGCGGCCGGACCCTGGTCGGCGGCGCTCGCCGCGCCGCTCGGGATAGATCTGCCGATCCGGGCCATGCGCGAGCAGATCCTGATCATCGACCCGGGCGAGTACGTAGGGGATGTACCCGTCTTGTCGGACCTGGTGTCGCTGCAATACGTCCGAGCGGAGACGGGCGGGAAACTCCTCTTCGGGAACAGCGACCTGTCCGAGCCGGAATGGGCGGATCCCGACGCCTACCGCAACGGGGCCGAGACCGCGTTCATGGAGCGGACCGCGGCCCGGCTAGAGCACCGCTTCCCCGGGCTCATCAACGCGGGCTTCACCGGAGGGTACGCGGGCTGCTACGACGTCACCCCGGACTTCAACCCGATCATCGCGCCCGCCGGCGTCGCCGGGCTCGTCATCGCAGCGGGGTTCTCCGGGCACGGGTTCAAGATCTCCCCCGCGGTCGGCGAGCTCGTCGCCGACCTCGTCCTGGAAGGCGACAGCCTCGACCCGCAGGTGCCCGCCGCCGACTTCCGCCTCGAACGCTTCGCCGAAGGAAAGCCGCTGACCAGCCTGAACCCCTACATCGGCGCGGGCGAGATGCGCTGACGGGGTTTTCCACAGGCCGTTCCTCGGCTGTCGGTGATCAGTGGCATGATCGGGTGATGCGGGCTCCCACCGGAGTCCGCGGGCGGCGAACGGGGTACGGCGTACCCGTCACCACCCCGATACGAAGAAGGAGCAAGACCATGGCACAGCGCGTCCGCGGGGTCATCGCGCCCGGTAAGAACGAGCCGGTCCGGGTGGAGACGATCATCGTCCCGGATCCCGGTCCGGGCGAGGCCGTCGTGAAGATCCAGGCGTGCGGCGTTTGCCACACCGACCTGCACTACAAGCAGGGCGGGATCAACGACGACTTCCCCTTCCTGCTCGGGCACGAGGCCGCGGGTGTCGTGGAGTCGGTCGGCGAGGGCGTCACGGAGGTCGCGCCGGGTGACTTCGTGGTGCTGAACTGGCGTGCGGTCTGCGGGCAGTGCCGGGCGTGTCTGCGGGGGCGTCCGCAGTACTGCTTCAACACCCACAACGCCAAGCAGAAGATGACGCTGGAGGACGGCACCGAGCTGTCCCCCGCGCTGGGCATCGGGGCTTTCGCGGAGAAGACGCTGGTCGCGGCCGGGCAGTGCACGAAGGTCGACCCGGCCGCCAAGCCGGAGGTCGCGGGGCTGCTGGGCTGCGGCGTGATGGCCGGGATCGGTGCCGCGATCAACACCGGCGGGGTGACGCGCGGCGATTCGGTGGCGGTCATCGGCTGCGGCGGTGTCGGTGACGCGGCGATCATGGGCTCCCGGCTGGCCGGGGCGCGGAAGATCATCGCGGTCGACATCGACCCGCGCAAGCTGGCCAAGGCGGTCGAGCTGGGCGCGACCCACACGGTCAACTCGCGGGAGACCGACGCGGTCGAGGCGATCCGGGAGCTGACCGAGGGCAACGGCGCGGACGTCGTCATCGAGGCCGTCGGCCGGCCGGAGACCTACGAGCAGGCGTTCTACGCCCGCGACCTCGCCGGCACCGTCGTCCTCGTCGGCGTCCCCACCCCGGACATGAAGATCGAACTCCCGCTGCAGGAGGTGTTCGGCCGCGGCGGCTCCCTCAAGTCGTCCTGGTACGGCGACTGCCTGCCCTCCCGCGACTTCCCCATGCTGGTGGACCTCCACCTCCAGGGCCGCCTCGCCCTCGACGCCTTCGTCTCCGAGACCATCTCGCTGGACGACATCGAAGCCGCCTTCGAGAAGATGCACCACGGCGAGGTCCTGCGCTCGGTGGTGATCCTGTGAGCGAGTCCATCACCCACCTCGTCACCTCCGGCCGGTTCTCCCTGGACGGCGGCACCTGGGACGTCGACAACAACGTCTGGATCCTCGGCGACGACCACGAGGCCATCGTCATCGACGCCGCCCACGACGCCGCCGCCATCGAGCGGGCGCTGAACGGCCGACGGTTGAAGGCGATCGTCTCCACCCACGCCCACAACGACCACATCGACGCCGCCCCCTCCCTGGCCGCGGCCACCGGCGCGCCGATCCTGCTGCACCCCGACGACCAGGTCCTGTGGGACCAGACCTGGCCCGACCGCAAGCCCGACGGAGAACTCGCCGACGGCCAGGTCATCGAAGTCGGCGGCCTGACGCTCCGGGTCCTGCACACCCCCGGCCACGCCCCCGGAGCCGTCTGCCTCTACGCCCCCGACCTCGGCACCGTCTTCACCGGCGACACCCTGTTCAACGGCGGCCCGGGCGCCACCGGCCGCTCCTTCTCCGACTTCCCGACCATCATCACCAGCATCCGCGAACGCCTCCTCACCCTCCCGGGCGAGACCGCCGTCCGCACCGGCCACGGCGACTCCACCAGCATCGGCGGCGAGTCCCCCCACCTGGAGGAGTGGATCGCCCGAGGCCACTGACCACCCGGTGGGCCGCCCCAGCGCGGCCCACCGGCCCCGGGGACGGGAGCGCCCCGCGGCTCGGGGGGCGAGGCGCGGGGCGCGGTGTGGGGGCGCGGAGGTCAGGCGCCGGGGCGGTTCGCGGAGGGGAGGGTGATGGGGGTCTGGGTGGCGGAGGCGCCGTTGTTGAGGTACATCATGGAGATGCCGCGGACGAAGCCGTCGAACAGGTTGAAGCTGCTGGGGACGATGAGCGTGCTGCCCTCGCGGAACGCGACGTAGATCGGCCAGTTGACCTTGATCAGGGCGCGCGAGATGAGGTCGGTCGGGAGGCCGAGCCAGCTCCAGTAGGTGTCGCCGATCAGGTAGCGGACCATCTCGCTGACGAAGCCCGTGCTCAGGTCCGTGCCGAGCCCCTTCACCGCGTCGAGCAGCTTCTGGGCCAGGTCGTTGCCCTCGGCCGTGGGGGCGACCCTGGGCCACAGCATCTGCTGCGCCTGCGCCTTGGCGTCGGCCCAGGTCTGCGGGATGAACTGGTCCTGGACGCCGAGCAGGCTGAGGGCGACCTGCCAGGCGTGCAGGTCCGCGACCTCCTCCGAGGCCGTGGTCCGGACGCCCCACTTCTCCAGGTTGTTGTACGCGACGGTGGCCACCGAGTGGAACGTGACCAGGATGTCGCCGTTGCTGATCGGCAGCGGCTGGTCCGCGGTCGCCTGGAAGTGCGGCGACAACGGGAGCAGCTTGCGGACCATGGCGTGCACCAGGCGCGTCTTGTTGGCGGTGGTGATGAAGGAACCCGTCGGGTCGAAGGCCTTCTCGTTGTGCAGGTCGTACCCGAAGGTGAAGGTCTTCGCCGCGCGGTCCTGCATGTTGGCACCGCCCGCGGACCAGTACACCGAGCGGGCCTCCCGCGGGATCACGGTGCTGAGGAACCCGCTGCCGAGGCTCTCGGAGATGAAGAGGTAGCCGCTGAGGCGCTTGTAGAGGGCCTGCGCCTTGGCGAGCTTGGCGGGGTCGGCCCACGTGGGGAGCTTGTTGACCTGCTGCAGGTACGAGGTCAGGTAGGCCGGCATGCCGGCCGGCAGCGGGTCTCTGTTGAGGCGCCAGGAGTTCCAGGCGGCGTTGACCGCCGGGATCGAGCCGTCGGCGAGCAGCTGGGCCGCCACCTGCTCCGCCGCGGGGTCCCACACCTGGAACGGGTCGGTGACCGTGTCGGCGTGCGCGATCGAGCCCGCGGACGACCACGACCACACCGAGGGCGCCTCGAGCGCCACGCTCGTCAGGCCCAGGGCGGCGCCGAGCGTCAGGACACGCCTTCTGCTGAGATTCTCCATTTACTTACCTACTTCCGCGTAGGGCAAGGCGCATCGAAACACGCTGTGCCGCGAGGGGTGGTGGCGGATCCACAGGGGATGAGGTCGATCTTGGGGAGGTGAATCTCGATTAACATAACTAGGCGAATCGAGAACGGCAAGGCCCAGTTTCAGGTGATTTTTCGGGTGCTGGGACGACCGCTCCTCAGCAGGCTGTTCGTCCGGAAAGTCCGGCCAGGCGAGCCGAAACCGCCTCCGCTCCAGGGCGATTCATCGCATGGTGACCGACTTTGCACGCATGGCCAGCACCCTGTGGTTGACTTGCGCATATGGTCACGTTCGTCGGCACGTCCCACCGAGTGTCGCCATGACTCCGGGGACGGGCGCGGCCACCCGACCGCGCAACCGCAAGCAGTTGATCATCGAATCCGCGGGCCCGGTGTTCAGCGAGCGGGGCTACCACGCGGCGTCCATGGAGGAGATCGCCGCCGGAGTGGGCATCACCGCGGCGGCGCTGTACCGGCACTTTCCGAACAAGTACGCGCTGTTCGCCGAGTGCGCGAACGGGATGGTGGAGCGGCTCGCGGGGGCGCTCGACGAGGTGCGCCCCGAGGCCTCACTGGCGGAGGTGCTCGGCGCGGTGGTCGCGGTGACGGTGGAGCGCCGGGCGTCGGGCGGCGTGTACCGGTGGCTGGCCCGGTATCTGAACGACGCCGACCGCAGGCGGGTCAGGCAGAAGTTCGCGCAGGTCGTCGGCCGGGTCTCGGTGGCGGTGCGCCGCGAGCACCCGCTGCCTTCGGAGGGGCTGCGCACCGTCGCGGCACTCGGCGCGATCGGGTCCATCACGACGCATCACACCGTCATCGCCCAGCGCCGGCTCGAAGAGGTGCTCCTTTCGGCCGCGCTCCGGGCGGCGGCGACCGATCCGAGTGCGGGGCGGGCGTGCTCGGCGGCCCTGCCCGCCCAGCCCGTGCCGCGTACGCGACGGGCGGAGATCCTCGCGGCTGCCATCCCCCTGTTCGCCCAGGACGGGTTCGCCAACGTCACGAGCGGACAGATCGCGAAGGAGGTCGGACTGGCCCCTTCCGCGCTCTACAAGCACTATTCCAGCAAAGCCGACATCCTGGCCGCGGCCTGCCTTCAGGCCGCCGGAATCCTCGCCCAGGCCGTCGACCAGAGCCTCCACGACGTGGCCGACCCCCACGAGGCGGTGCACGCGCTGGCGGCGACCTATGTGGCCTACAGCTTCGAGTACACCGCGATGACCAGCGTCGCCAGGGCCGAGATGCCCGGACTGCCGCCGGACGTGCGCCAACCGCTCGCCCTCGCCCAGCGCGAGCACCTCGCCATCTGGGAGCAGCAGCTCTGCCTGGCCCGCCCCGACCTGGACCCGCGCCAGGCGAGGATCCTGGTCCACGCGGGCCTCGGCGTGGTCGTCGAGGTCGGCCGCGCCCTCCACTGGGAGGACACTCCCGACCACCGGAACACCGTCACCGCCCTGATCGTGGGAGCCCTGGGCCTGTAGGGCCGAGGGACGGCTCAGAAAACGTCGGGGCACCAGGGGCGAACGGGGGTGCCGAAGAGGAGGTCGGCGCGGGTGGCGGCGCCGGGCGTCTCCTCGGCGAGGCGAGAGGTGGCCAGAAGCCTTACCGGGGACTCGTCGCCCAGCCAGAGGGTGCCCAGGGCGCCCAGGGGGAGGGTGAGGTCGGCGGAGCGGGTCGTGGGGGCGCAGGTCGCGCCGTCGGGTGAGGCGGCCAGGTGGAAGCGGCCGCCGGAGAGGCCCAACGGGTCGTGGACGTCGAGGACGAGATCGCCGGAAGCCCGGTAGGCGCGGGCTTCCAGCAGGCGCGGGACGTCCAGGGGGCGCAGCCACAGGTGGTCGTAGGAGGCCCGGGCGAGGGCGGCGCGCGGGTCGCCGAGCCACTGCGGGAACGGGTCGTCGGGCGCACGGCATCCCGTGCGGACCCTGACGACCCAGTCTATGGAGCACAGGTGACGCCAAAGGGCGCGTTCCGCCTCAGGGGTGACGGCGATGAGGTCCTGCACACTGAGGGTGGCGGCCGGACGGCTGCCGTCCCATCGCCCGTCGGAACGGTACGTCGCCAGGCCGTCGAGGACGCCGCCGGCGGAGAGGTACATGAGGTGGACGGGCGTGCTCCACGCCTCGTGCGGCGGCCGGTAGGCGCCCACGAGCTTGCGCCAGAAGACGTCCGGACGGGTGATGACACCGTGCCGCGCCGCGCGCAGCCGCTCGTGCAGCCCCGGCCCCTCGGCGAGTACGCGGTCCGCGTCGGCGTGTACGAGAACGCCTTCGGGAGGGTTCGACCAGCCTTTGCCGACTCCGGCGCGGGGCACGTCGATCTCGCTCTCGGTGAGCCAGGCCGCCGGACCGAATCCGAACCGCCCGTAGATGGGATATTCGGCGGCGATCAGCGAGGAGAGCACGTCTCCGCGTTCGCGGGCCGCGCGCAGGTCCCTGGTCATCATCTCCGAGAGCAGGCCGCGCCGCCGGTGCGTCGGCGTGACGGTCACCCGGGTGACCGCGCTGGACTCCACCTGCCGACCGCCGACCGCGGTGACCTCGTGCCGGAAGCTCTGGTAGGTCGCCACGCACCGCGCGCCGTCGAACGCGCCCAGCGCCCACCCGGGCCGGGTGATCTGCGCGGCGAGGAAGGCCACGTCCTTCTCGGCGGCCACCGGGTCGGTGTGGAAGCCCGTGTGGACGGCCCTCCGGAACTCCGCCACCTCATCGGACCGCACCTCACGGATCTCCACGCCCACGGCTGCCCCTCTCGTCGGATCTCCGACGCTATCCCGCCCGTCCACCGGTTTTCGATCACCCGCCGCACGGGCTCGGCGAGGTCGGCGAGAACGGCGAGCCGACGTTTCCCCTCACGGAAGGAACCGCCTAAGGCACTGTGGCAAGGGTGCTCCGCCGGGAGATGGCGACCAGGGCGAGCGCCGCCACGGCGGCGAAGGCGAGGGCGAAGGTGGCGGTCACGCCGTACGGGTCGAGAAGGATCCCCGAGAGCGCGGCGCCCGCCGCGACCCCGCCGTTGTTCGCCGTGGACACCCACGTGTTGGCCTCCGTCGGCGAGACGCCGGACTTCTCGGTGAAGGAGGCGAGGAGAAGGTAGGCGGAGGTGAACAGGGGCGCGAGGGCGAGTCCCATGACGAAGACGACGGCTCCCGCGGCGATCGGCCCCGGTCCGAAGGCGAGCGGCGCGAAGGCGAGGGCGAAGACGACGAGGAGCCGGACGAAGCGGGTGGTGAGAGGGCTCCGCCAAGCGCGCCGCCCGTACCAGAGGCCGCCCAACGCGCTCCCCGCCGAGAGCAGGGCGAGGAGCACGCCGCCCGCCTCGGCGGAGCCCGCCCGGTCGGCCAGGTAGGGCAGCGCGACGTCCAGGACGCCGACCGCCAGGCCCACCCCGGCGAAGGAGAGGACGAGGGTGCGCAGGCCCGGGAAGGACAGCGGACGTACGGGTGACTTCTCTTTTCCCGGCACGGGCGGGTCCGCGGGCGCGGTCGCCTTCGCCGTCACGAAACCCGCGGCCCCGACGGCGAGGAGCCCCGCGACGGCGGCCATCGCCCACACGGGCCCGGCCAGCGCGAGGAGCGCGGCGGCCCCGAGCGGCCCCGCCGTGAACACCACCTCCTCGGCGACGGAGTCGAGCGCATAGGCGGTCTGGAGGAGGCGCGGCTCGTCCCTGAGGATCTCCGCCCACAGCACGCGCATCACGGGCCCGAGCGGCGGCGCGAAGGCCCCCGCGACGGCCGCCGCGGCGACGAGCGGGCCCGTCCCCGACCCTGTCAGGGCGAGCCCGACGACCGCGCCGAGTCCGAGGACGTAGGGCACGGCGAGCCGGACGAGCCCGCGCCGCGCGCCCACCCGGTCCAGCAGCCGGGCGCGGGCCGGGGCGAAGACCGTCAGGGTCGCCGACAGCGCCCCCGAGACCAGCCCCGCCGCCCCGTACGACCCCGTGGCGTCCCGCACGAGCAGGATCAGCGCCAGCGGCAGCACCGCGTACGACATCCGCGCCGTGCAACTCGCCACGAACGGCACCCGGGCCGAACGAACCGCCCACACGCCCCGATAACCGACCACTGCCCTGTCCGCTCCCCGCGCTCGCCCGATACCGCCCGTGACCACGGGCTTCTCAGCACACCCTGAAGGCCGAGCGGACCGTCACATCGGCGAAGACCTCCCCACAGGCACCCGGAGCGAGACGCGACACCCCACTTCACACCGGGTGCACCACCCCCGTCAACCGGCCTCCGCATTCTGTCGGAGCCGCATGCGACCATGCGCTCCGTGACCGCACCCGCACGAGGAGCGCGCAGCCGACGCGGGAGGGGCCGACCGATGAGGACCCGGCGGACGACGGTGCGGCGCATGGCACCGGGACAGGGCCCAGTCGCGAAGGACGGGCACCGGGCCGGGTCCGGGCCCGCCCCGGCCTGGACCACGCCCGCGAGGAGGTGCGGGTGAGGGGATGTCGCGGCCCCATCGAGCAGGCCGGTACCGGAGGGGGGGCGGGCGGTGGGGTCAGGGGTCCAGGCGGAGGCGGAGGCGGTAGGCGTTCGGGGAGATGGGGGTGTCGCTGTGGGGTTCGGGGAGGAGGGACAGGAGGGTGAGGCGGTAGGGGCCGAGGGGGGTGGGTCCGGCGGAGGCGGCGGTGAGGGTGTGCAGGGTGAGGGGGCCGTGCGAGGTGGTGAGGTGGATCGTGGCGTCGCCCGCCCAGACGCAGTCGACGTCGACGGGGCAGCGGCTGTCGGCCGAGACGCCGGTGAAGGCGATGGTCAGGGAGGCGCCGGAAAGGGCGGCGGAGGATCCGGGGGCGAGGGTGAACTCGCGGCCGGCGGCGACGGTCCGGGTGGCGCCGGGCGACACCGTGGGCTCTCCGGAAGCGGGATGCGCGGGGACCGACAGCGGCGTGCGCCGCGGCTCCGGGCCGGACGAGCAGGCCGGAGCCGCCGCCAGGAGGGCGACGAGAAGGAGGAGCGGCGCGGGACGGCTCATGGGTTAAGCCTCGCATGCCCCGTGGGAGCATTCCGGTATGGAGTTGCTCAAGGCGTTGCGCGGG
Organism: Actinocorallia herbida; assembly: GCF_003751225.1. NCBI lineage: Bacteria > Bacillati > Actinomycetota > Actinomycetes > Streptosporangiales > Thermomonosporaceae > Actinocorallia > Actinocorallia herbida. The sequence continues at coordinate 2,167,888 of NZ_RJKE01000001.1, read as the reverse complement.
ACCGCCGCGATCAGGGATTTCACCGACGAGCCGGTGCCGGACGAGGTGCTGTACCGGATTCTGGACTCGGCGAGGTTCGCGCCCAGCGGGGGCAACAACCAGGGCTGGCGGGTCGTCGTGGTGAAGGACCCGGCACTGCGGGCCGAGCTGCGGGATCTGTACGCGAAGGCGTGGCGCGACTATGTCGCGATCGGCGAGGCGGGCCTGCGCGCGTGGTCGCCGACGGCCGACCGGGAGGCCGAGGCCGCGGCGATCGCGGCGGGCCCGAAGCACGAGCCGCGCGGCGAGTTCGTGCGGAACCTGGACAAGGTCCCCGCGATGCTCGTGGTCCTCGGGCACCTCGACGTGCTGGCCGCGGTCGACCGCGACCACGACAGGTACACCTTCGCCGGGGGCGGCTCCCTCTACCCGTTCGTGTGGAGCCTGCTGCTCGCCGCGCGCGAGGAGGGCCTGGGCGGCGTCATGACCACGATGCACGTCCGCGAGGAGAACGCGGTCCGGGAGCTGCTGGGGGTGCCGGAGAACTTCGCGCTGGTCTCGACGGTCTTCCTCGGCCACCCGGTCGAGCGGCCCACCCGTCTCAAGCGCTCCGAAGTGCCGGATTTCGCCTGGATCGACGCGTTCGGCGGCCCGCCTCTCAGCCCGGAAGTTACCGGATCGTAGGATGCCGACGTGACTTACCGGTACTGGGTGGACGTGCCCACCCGCTGGAACGACAACGACATGTACGGCCACATGAACAACGTCATCCATTACGAGATGATGGACACCGTGGTCAACACCTGGCTGATCCGCGAGGCCGGATTCGACCCCCGGGACGGCGACGTCATCGGCATGTGCGTGGCGTCCCGCTGCGAGTACAAGGCCGAGGCCGCCTTCCCCGAGATCCTCCGCGTCGGCATGCGCATCGGCAAACTCGGCACCTCCAGCGTCCGCTACGAGGTGGGCCTCTTCCGCGCCGACGGCGAGACCCTCATCGCCGCCGGCGACTTCACCCACGTCTTCACCGACCGGTCGACCCACCGCCCGGTCCCCATCTCGGGCAAGATGCGCGAGGCCATGGAGGCACTCGCCGAATCCTGACCCGCCCGCGCCCCGCCCCGCCTCCGGCCTCGCAGCCGAGCCCGGAACAGGACCCGCCCGGCCGGCTCGACGGAAGGGCGGGATGATGTCGGATGTGAGCGACATCTGCGACACGGCTTCGGCCGGGGTGATCATCAGTGACGCCGAGGGGCGCCTGCTGCTGCTGACGCGGGCCACCGCGCCGGCCGGGGTGGCGCCCGCGGCGGGGCACGTGTTCGACGGGCACGAGATCAGCGGGGACGACGGCGGTCTCGATGTGGAGGCGTCGTTCCGGGCCGCGGCGATCGCGGAGCTCGCCGAGGAACTCGGGCTGACGGTCCGGGACGCCGAGATGTCCGAGGTCACCGGCGGATGGCGCCCCTCGCCGTGCCGCCGCGCGCTGCCCCCCGGACGGGAGCCCGGCCACGAGTGGCGGGTGTACCGCGCCGACGCGGCCGCGGTGACCGGCGTGCTCGCACCCGACCCGCAGGAGGCCGCCGGCGCACGCTGGTACACCCCCGCCGAGGTCCAGGCGCTCGCCGACCGGACCGGCGCCCAGGCGACGGGCACGGTCTCCGACGCGGACTTCGCGGCCGATCCCGGCATCCAGGCCGTCTGGGTCCGCTGGCTCGCCGACGCCGGCCTCGTCGCCGTCCCCGAACACGTCCTCGACGCCATCGACCGCATGCTCGTCCACCAGGCCCTCACCTGCCGCTGACGCCTTCCACGGTTCGGGCGTCAGGGGTCCGTGCGGTTCGCCAGGGCGTCGTGGCGGAGGTGGAGCGCCAGCGCGCAGGCGAGCAGGAAGGCGGGGAGGACGGCCACGAGCGGGCTGTGCAGGAGCAGGAGGCAGCCTCCCAGGGCCGCGCCGAGGGCGAGGGCGCCGATCTGGCGGACCAGCGCGCCCCGGTCGGCCTTTCCCGCGACGAGGTCGCGGACGCCGACGGTGAGCATCCCCGTCATGTAGGTGGTCACGACGGGAAGGCGCAGGGCGGTCACGCTCTGGCCCCCCATGGCCGCCGACGCCAGGGCGAGCAGCGCGGAGGACGCCCAAGGCCCCGGCTCGCCTCCGGCCGCCAGCCACCCCACCCCCACGACGAGGAGAAGGCAGAGCTCGCACACGAGCGGCCACGTGAGCGACCCCTCCGGCCGCCGCCACACCCGGGCCCATACCGCGGCCCCGACCGCGAACGCCACCACCGCCACCACCGCGGGCACGACCCGCGCCGCGTCCCGCGCCGTCACCCCCCACGCCGCGTTCACGAAGTTCCCGGTGACGATCCCGGCGAAGGCCCCGCCCAACGTCGCGACGGCCAGCAGGTCCGTGGCCCCCGCACAGGCCGCCAGCACCGCCGCCGCCCACCGCGCGACCCCCGCCTGCTCCCCCACGCCCGCCTCCCGAGCCGATTCCCACCCGAGAGCTACCCAGGCCGCCCCACCCTCGACCCGAGCCGACGCCCCGCAAGAGCCGGCGAAGCCCCGCAAGAGTCGGCGAAGCCCCCTCAAGATCGGCAGCCGCGACCCGGGTCGGCAGAACAGCCGTCTGCGCCCGCGCCCGGACGGGCCGACGAGGGGCGACGCGGCAGGATCCGGAGCGATGCGGGGTCGGGCGGGCGGGTCAGAGGTGGGTGCTGTCCACGATCTGGTGGATGTGGACCTCTTCGTCCAGGTCCGGCTCGGTGCGGTGGATCGAGACGAAGACGTGGAGGCGCTCCCCCGGGCGGATCTCCAGGAGGTCGGGCTCGGTCGGGTGGGGTTCGCGCCAGAAACGGCGTTCCCAGGTGCCGTCGGCGAAGGAGGCGAGGAGGCGTCCCAGGCGCCGGTGGTGGTCCTCGTTCAGGGAGCGGGTGAGGAACCCGGCCACGGCGGCATGACCTTCGGCGGTCAGGCGCAGTGGCCGCATGCGCTACTCCCGGCGGGCCCGGAGGATCTGGCGGAGGTCGGTACGCGATTCCAGCCGCACCATCCCCTCCACACTGTCGGCAAAAGTGACGAGATGGTCAACCTGGGAGGTACGGCGGTACGCCTCCACTCTGCGGTAGAGGCTCCGGAACAGTTCGCGCTGCTCGTCCGCCGTCAGCGCGTCCCAGACGGCCATGGCGCGCGCGACCTGGGGATCGTCCTTGCCGGGCGTCCCTTCACGGCTGTACTCGACGGCTCCCACGCGCGCCTCCCTGTCCGCTCGGTGACATCCGCGTTGAACCTAGCCGTGCCGGGAGGACCGGGGAGCGAATTCCGCGAAGCGATATGAACCACATCTTTCCCTCGACGGGCGGCGATCACCGCGCCGGTGAGGCGGCTCGGCTGCCCGCGCGCCGCCCGCGGCACCCGGCGCCCGGCTCGTTCGACGGCGTCGCGAGAACGCGCGAAGCGGAGGGGATCGCCCGGAGGCGGAGCGCCGACTCGAAGCGGAGGGTCTCGCGCGATCCCGTCAGGGGCGGAGGAGGCGGAGGGCCAGGTGGGTGTAGGAGGTGGCGATCTGGGTGGGGCTGCGGCGGCGCTGGGAGGGGTACCAGCGGGCGACGTCGATGGCCAGGGACATGAGGGCGAGGGCCGCGGTGGGGGCGTCGTCGGGGGCGAAGGCGCCGGAGGCGACGCCCTCGGTGACGGCGTCGGCCAGGAAGGACTCGGTGTCGCGGCGGATCTTGAGGAGGGCGCGCTGGTGGTCGGGGGCCAGGGAGGGGTGTTCGTACTGGATGGTGCGGGCGAGCGAGTGGTGCTCGGCGTGGAAGAGGACCGACGCCTCGACGATGGCGGCGACCCGGGCCGACGGGTCGGGGCCCGCGGCGTCGGCGGCGGCGCGGACCCGCGCGAAGTGGACCTCGTGGCCGGTGCGGGCGATCTCGAAGAGGAGGTCTTCCTTGGTCGGGAAGTGCATGTAGAGCGCGGCGGGGCTCATCCCGGCGCGTTGCGCGATCGCCCGGGTGGACGTGCCGTGGTAGCCGTTCTCGCCGAACGTCTCGAGCCCGGCGACGAGCAGCCGCTGCGCCGTCGCGGGCAGCCCGGCCCACGCCTCCTCGACGGTCAGGGCCGTGCTCACCGCGCCGTGCCTTTCCAGCTCACGCGACGATCAGGCCGCCGTCCACGGGGATCACCGCGCCGTTGACGAAGGCGCCGGCGCGGCTCGACAGGTAGACGGCGACGCCGGCCATGTCGTCGGGGCGGCCGATCCGCTTGACGGGGACGGCCTGGGCGATGAGGTCGCCGAAGGCGTCGAGGGTCGCGGCCATCATCTTGGACTCGAACGGGCCGGGGGCGACCGCGTTCACGGTGATGCCCTGCGGGCCGAGTTCCTTGGCGAGGACGCGGGTGAGCTGGTGGAGGCCGGCCTTGGACGCGGTGTAGGAGTAGCGCTCGCCCGGCGTCATGATGCCGTCGACGGAGCCGATGTTGATGACGCGGGCCGGGTCGTCGGGGGTCGCGGCCGCGCGTAGGTTCGGCAGGAGGGCGCGGGTGAGGAAGAACGGCGACTTGAGGTTGAGGTCGAGGACCTTGTCCCAGGCCGAGGCGGGGAACTCCTCGATGGGCGCGCCCCAGGTGGCGCCGGCGTTGTTGACGAGGATGTGCAGGGGGCCTTCGACGGTCGCGGCGAGGGCCTTGCAGCCCTCCTCGGTGGACACGTCGGCGGGGATGCCCTCGACCTCGCCGTACTGCGCGAGTTCCTTGACGGCCTCGGCGACCGCTTCGGCCTTGCGGGAGCTGATGACGACCCTGGCCGCGCCCGCCTGGAGGAGACCGCGCGCGATCATCAGTCCGATGCCCCGGGTACCGCCCGTGACCAGCGCGTTCTTGCCGTCCAATCGGAACAGGTCCATGCCGTTGCTCCTCGCCTCGCCGTGATCGTCGGCAGTCTATCCGGGGTCATCCGCGCCGGGCGGCGGAGAGGTAGCCGTCGAGGACGTCCTGGCGCATCATGGCGCCGAACCCCGCGGCGACGACGCGCAGCGCGAGCTGGACCTCGGTGAGGGCGAGCGCCTCCGCGGTGCGGCCGAGGTGCCAGTCGTGCGCGGACAGGGACGCCAGGAGGTGGCCGCGGCGGGTCTGTGCCTCGGACAGCCGGAAGGTCTTCAGGTAGGCGAGGGCGCCGTCGCCGTCCGCGGTGATCATCTCGCCGATGTGGTTCTCGCGGCGGCGGGTGAAGGACGGGAGGAACCGGGACAGGCTGAACCTGGCGAGGCCGTGGACGTTCTCGTAGGTGTAGGAGTCGTCGAGAAGGCCGCGGGCCATGACGTCGTCGTGGAAGCCCGCCCAGCCGTCGACTTGCCCTAGCGCCGCCGCCCGCAGGTCGCCCAGCGACTTGATGGACGGGTCGTCCAAGCGCGCGGCGAAGTCCGGCACGGGGCCGCTGAGCAGCGCGTAGTGGTGGATGAGCTCGCCGAAGAGGTCCTGCACGACGGTGGGGTGCAGGACCCGGTAGTCGGCCGGGTGCGGGACGACGAAGGCCGCGGCGAGTGCGTCGGCGGCGTAGACGAGGACGCCGCACTGGCCCGGGTGGATCTCGAAGATCCGGAGGGCGTCCTCGAGGCCGTGGATAGCGGCGCCCCGGTAGGCCTCCTCCGCGCGCGGGGAAAGGCCGCGCCGCAGCGCCTCGGCCGACCACTGCTCCCACGCGACGGCCGGGCCGCGGAAGTGCAGCGCGAGGTAGCCCTCCATGGCCAGGTGCAGGGGCAGGAAGCGCAGCCGGTTCGGCTCGACGCGGCGGGCCATCCGCCGGTGGACGCGCACGGGCACGCGCGGGGGCGGCGCGGCGTCGGAGGTCAGCCGGGTGCCGTAGGCCGCGGCGGGGGTGCCGTCGTCGGTCCAGGAGGCGACGAACCCGTGCGGGATGTACGACGCGTAGGTGGTCCGCCGGCCCACGTCGACGATCCCGTACGCGTCGTAGACGCGCGGGTGCAGCCGCAGGTCCTCGATGGGCTCGTCCCGCACCAGCGGGACGAGCCGGATGCCGCCCCAGACCTGGGACGGCCTCGTGCGCAGGCCGGTGAGGGCGAGCCCCGTCACGGGACCTCCCCGAGGAAGGCGGCGACACGGGCCGCGAGGTGGGCGTTGAGTTCGGTGATCCCGGTGCGGCCTTCGGCGAACCTGGCGAGTTCGGCGAGCGCGGGCAGGTTCTCGGCGTCGCGGATCCCGGCCGTCGGGACGGTCGGGGCGAGCCGCCGGACGTCGAAGGTCGCGGCGTCGTAGACGGGATTGAGGTGCACGATCGAGCAGGCTCCGGAAGGGTCGAGGCGGGTACGCCATACCCGGAGGACCTCCCCGGCGAGTCCGGGCGGGGCGTTGTCCCAGCCGTCGGAGACGATGACGAGCCTTGCGGGGCGGTGCTCCAGGCCGTCGAGGACGCGGAGGCCGAGCGGGGTCGGGCCTTCGGCGCGGGCGAGGAGCGCGTCGGTACGGCCCGAAACCCACAGCGGGACGTACTGCGCGGCGAGGGCTTCGAGCAGATGGTGGCACGCGAGGGCGACGGCCAGGGGACGCCGCCGCTTCTGGGCCGAGCCCGAGGCGGAGTAGCTGTCGTCGAGGACCGCCGCGACCTTCCCCCACGTCCCCGCGGCGTCCCCCGCGGTGCGCAAGGCGGCGGCGCGCAGGGCGCCCGTGAGCTCGGCCCTCCGCTCGACGCGTTGGGCGACGGGCAGGGACAGCACGTACAGGGCGAGCCGGGTGAGCGGCATTCCCGAGAGGTCCGCCTCGACGGCCTCGCCGCCCGACTCCTGGAGCCGCAGCCTCTCCAGCCGGGTGAGGCGGGGCGCGATGCCCTTCAGGAAGGCGTCCCGCTCGAGGCCGCGCCGCGCGGCGAACCCCTCCGCGGCGGTGTAAGGCAGCTCGTAGAGGGCTTCCTTCTCGTAGTGCGCGCGACGCCAGGATTCGAGGATCGGGGTCCGGTACGCGGCGGGCTTGAGCGGGGTGAACAGGAACGTGCCGAGTTCACCGTCGAGGGCGAGGTGCGCGTGCTTGACGGCGTCCTTGAGCCCGGCCCGGTACTTGACGGCGTCGAAGGCGAGGTCGGGACGGCCGCGCAGCCAGTCCCGGATGATCGCGCGGACCCTGCGGTTGTTGATCCCGGCCTTCCGCAGTTCGCGGAACAGCCGGTAGACGCGCTGCGGAGGCAGCTCCTTGAGGCGGCGTCCGATGAGCGCGCCTTCCAGCGCGCTGAGTCCGCCCGCGCCGAGGAGGTTCCGGATGACGCGGGCCGCGTTGTGGTCGTTGACGTCGAGCGCCAGGGCCGCGGCGTAGAACTCGCGGTAGTTGCCCAGCAGATAGCTGTGCAGGAATCCGAGGGAAAGGCCCTGCTCGTGCTGCCCCGCGTGGAATTCCCGCTGTCCCGTTCCGGTGATCGCCGCGTTGACGAACAGCAGCACGTCCTCGGCGGCGATGAGCTCGCCCGTGTCCACCCGGCCTCCCCGAAATCGCGGGTGTCGGCCGGGGAAGGGAGGCGGGAACTGCGAAATCATCGCTTTAAAGGCAAGCTCCGGAAGTCCCGCCGAAGTCCCACGGCCGACCCCGGAACGGTAACACCGCCCCACTTCGGATCCCTCAGGGTTTTTCCCGTCGGCCGGGGCGGCGGGCCGAGGCCGCGGACACCGAAAAGGCTCCCCGCGGCCGAAGCCGCGGGGAGCCGGGAGCCGGGAGGCGTCAGCCGAGCTTGACGGTGCCGTCCGCGAGGGCCTGCTTGACCTCGTCCATCTTCGCGGTGACCTCGGGGGAGGCGTCGCAGAGGACGAAGTCGGTGGCGCCGGTGCCAGAGGCGACGCCGAAGGGGACCTGCTCGGCCTTGAAGGAGCCGTCGAGGACCGCCTTGACCGCGTACTCCAGCTCGAAGCCGGTGTCGCTCTTCACGTAGCCCGCGTAGCCCTTCTCGGTGCCGCACTCCTTGACCAGGGGGCCGCCGACGATGACCGCGTCGCCACCGAGCGCGGCCTGGACGAGGCCCTGCTTGCCGAGGTTGAGCTGCTGGCCGAAGACGTCCGCGCCGGTGCCGACGGCGGCCTGTCCGGCCTGCTGGGCCTTGGCGACGTCGTTGAAGTCGCCGACGTACTGGGCCTTGACGACCTCGACCTTCGGGTCGACCTGCTCGGCGCCCTGCTCGAACGCCTCGGCGGTCTTCACGATCGCGGGGAGTTCGAGGCCGCCGACGAAGCCGACCTTGCCCTTCTTCGTGATCAGGGCGGCGTAGGCGCCGGCGAGGTAGCCGCCGTCGGCCTGGACCGGGTCGTAGTAGGCGAGGTTGGCGAGCGGCTCGGCGTCGGACGGGCCGCCGATCTCGACGAACTTGACGTCGGGGAAGGTCGGCGCGACCTGGCGCAGCACCGAGTCGGTCTGGCCGCCGAAGGAGACGACGAGGTCGGAGCCGGTGGCGAGGCGCGTCAGGACCTGCTGGTAGTCGGCCTGGGCGACCTGCTCGACCTTGGTCAGCGCGACCTCGCCGCCCTGGGCCTTCTCGATCCGCTGGTAGCCCTCGTAGCCGGACTGCATGAAGCCGTCGTCGGAGAGCGAGCCGGGGAACATGACGCCGACCTTGAGCTTCTCGTCGCCCGAGCCGCCGCCGGTCTCCTCACTTCCGCCGCAGGCGGTGGCGGTGAGGCCGAGCGCGAGCAGGGCTGCGGCGAGTGCGGTCTTTCGCATCGGGTGACTCCTCCGTGGGGGCGGTTATTGGTATACCGTTAAGTGAAGCGGGCGATCGTTTCCGGCGGATTTCGCCGACGTAATCACTGTGAGACGACGGCTCCCGCAAGGAGAACGAGCGTCCGAGACGGCCGGGACATGACGGCCTCTGCCTGAGTACGTGCTTCCACGACGACAAGGTCGGCGACGGCCCCCACCTCGGGACCGTGCGCGGGAAGACCCAGCGCGCGGGCTCCCCCGTGCGTCGCGGCCTCCAGGGCGAGTTCGATCTCCTCGTCGGCGTACAGCTCGGCCCGCTCGGCGATCCGGTGGGCGCGGGCGAGCATGTCTCCGTCCCCGTAGGGCGACCAGAGATCGCGGATGCCGTCGTTGCCCGCCGCGAGGTTCGCGCCCGCGGCCCGCATCGCGCGGATCGGCAGAACGGGATCGCTGTGCGCCGCGCACGTCACGACGCTGATCCCCGCCTCGGCGAGCCCCCGCACGATCCCCTCCTGACGGCCCGGGTCGGCGTCGCCGAGCGCGTACCCGTGCCCGATCGTCACCCTCCCGCGCATGCCCGTCGCGAGGGTCCGCTCGATGATGAGGTCGTACTCCCAGGCGCCGAGGGTGCCCCGGTCGTGCAGGTGGAGGTCGACGGGCACGCCGTGCTCGGCGGCCAGCCCGAACACCGTGTCCAGGTGGCGGACCGGGTCGCGCTCCAGCCCTGCGGGGTCGATCCCGCCGACGACCTGGGCGGCCCCCGTGCGCAGCGCCTCGTCCATCAGCTCGGCGGTGCCCGGGTTGGTGAGCATCCCGTACTGGGGGAAGGCCACCTGCTCGACGGTGACGAGCCCGTCAAGGCGCTCGGCGGCCTCCCGCACCGCGTGGAAGCCCTGAAGGCCGAACTCGGGAGACACATCGGTATGGGTGCGCACCCGGGTCGTGCCCAGGGAGACGACGTGGCGGAGCAGCGCCTCGATCCGGTCGGCCGAGGCGACCCCGAACTCCGCCCGGCGCGTCCGGGTGTAGTCGATCTTGTCCTGGAGCCGGGGGCCCGCCGTGTTGGGCACCCACGGACCGCCCCACAGGGTCTTGTCCAGGTGGCAGTGGGCGTCGACGAAGGCGGGCAGCACGAGGCGTCCGCCGAGGTCGAGTTCCTTCGTGCCGGGAGAACACAGCCCGGCGCCTTCCGCGGCGACCCTTCCACCCGCGATGAGCAGGTCGGTGAGGGCGTCTCGGCCGGGCAGCAGGGCGCCGCGCAGAAGCAGGTCGGTCATGGTCATCCCGCCAGGTCGATCTCGGTGCCGAGGCCGCGCAGGCGGGCCGCGTCGATGAGGAGCCGGGCGGCCGCCAGGTCCTGAAGGCCGACGCCGAGGGAGTTGTACAAGGTGACCTGCCGGCTGTCGGTGCGTCCCGGACGCGCCCCGATGAGGACCTCTCCCAGCTCGTCCTCGAAGTGGGACGGGCCGATGGCCCCTTCGCCGAGCGGGATGAGCACGTCACCGGACTCGTGCAGGGCGGTGAGCCTGCTGTCCACGATGACGCGCGCCTTGCGGATGCCCTCGGTGTCGATCTCCCGATGGTCGGCCCTCGGCGGCGCGCCCACGGCGTTGACATGCAGACCCGGACGGAACCATTTCCCTTCCACGATCGGGTCCTTGGACGGGGTGAGGGTGCACAGGACGTCGGCGGTCTTCACGACCTCCTCCGCCGAGGCGAGCACCTCGGCCCCCGTCTTCGCCGCGAAGGCGCGCGCGGTGGCCTCGGTGCGGCTCCACACGACGATCCGGCCGAACGGCATGACCGCGCGCAGCGCCTCGACATGGGCGAGCGCGAGGGCGCCCGCGCCGACGAGGCCGAGCACCCTGCTGCCCGGCCTGGCCAGTGCCGCGGTGGCGACGGCCGAGGCGGCCGCGGTCCGGAAGCGGGTGATCGCGCCGCCGTCCAGCAGCGCCTCGCATCTGCCGTCGTCGGCCGAGACCGCGAGGATCGCCGAGCGCTGGGCGGGCAGGCCGCGCTCGCGGTTGGCGGGCACGTCGGCGAGCAGTTTCACGGTGGCGAGGTCCGCGGACTTCGACGCCGCGGCCATCACCAGGAAGGCCGAGCCGGAGCCGGGCAGGGACATCGAGGGCGGGGCGGGCAGGACCGCGTCGCCGCGCGCCAGGTCCTCGTGGGCGCTGCGGACGGCCGCGATCACCTCCGGGAAGGAGATCAGCGCGAGCACGTCGGAGCGGGTGAGGATGAGGGTCATCAGGCGCGGGCCTCTCGGAGGAAGGGGAGGGTGAGCCCGGCGGGCGACCTGCTGGCGCCGACCAGGCCGCTCACCGCGATGAGGGCGAGCAGGTAGGGGGACATGACGAGGACCGCCGTCGGGAGTTCGATGCCGAAGGCGGGCGCGGCGAACTGGAGCGCCTGGGCGAGGCCGAAGAACAGGCAGGCGATCAGGGTCGGCCAGGCCTTCCATCGTCCGGCGATCACCGCGGCGACGGCGAGGTAGCCCGCGCCCGCGGTGACGTTGTCGGTGAAGGCGTGCACGTCGGCGAGCACCAGGTGGGCGCCGGCGAGCGCGGAGGTGAGCCCGGCGAGCAGCACCGCGCCGAAGCGGACCGCGTTGACGGGCAGGCCGGAGCGGTCGGCGGTCTCGGCGTCCGCGCCGATGGCGGTGACGGCGAGGCCGAAGCCGGAGCGCTTGCCGAACAGCACGGCGAGCACGACGGCGACGACGACGCACAGGTAGCCGACGAAGGTCAGGTCGAACAGGGCGGGACCGATGACCGGTATGTCGGAGAGCAGCGGGATCGCGATCGGGTCGAAGCCCGGGACGGTCCGGCCCTCGGTGAAGTAGAGGCGGGCGCCGTAGGTGGTGGCGCCCAGGGCGAGCGCGTTGGCGGCGACGCCCGTCACGATCTGGTCGGCCCGCAGCGTCACGCTGAGGAGGGCCTGGATCGCGGCGACCAGGACGCCGGCGACGAGCGCGCACACGAGGCCCGCCGAAGCGCTGCCCGTGGTGTGCGCCCCGACCGCCCCGGCGAAGGCGCCGGTGAGCATCATGCCCTCGACGCTCATGTTGAGTACGCCCGCCCGCTCGCTGACGAGTTCGCCCGCGGAGGCGATGAGCAGCGGGATGGCGAGGCGGACCCCGCCGTCGACGAGTTCGGCGAAGGCGCTCATCGCGCGGCTCCCTTCCGGAAGATGACGGCTCCGGCGATGCAGATGATGAGGACGCTCTGCACGACCTGGACCGACGAGGCGGGCACGCCCGCCGCGAGCTGGAGGTTGATGCCGCCGGACGCCAGCAGTCCGAAGGCCAGGGAGATCCCGGCGACGGCGGTGAGGCTGCCGCGGGCCAGGAGGCCGACGACGAGGCCGGTGAACCCGTACCCGGAGGTGAAGTGCTCGGCGAGCACGTAAGGCACGGTCGCGATAAGGGTGGCTCCCGCGACTCCGGAAAGGCCGCCCGCGACAGCGAGCGATCCGCCTTGGAGGCGTCCGACGGGCAGGCCCATCCGGGCGGAGGCGGGCTCGGAGAGGCCGACCGCCGAGAGCCGGGTGCCGAGGGCGGTCCGGCGCAGCACGACCGCCGCGATGACCACGCCGACCGCCGCGAGCACGACCGCGAGGGTCGCGGGCGACTCGGGCAGGCCGAGCAGCGGCAGCCGCGCCGCCTCGATCAGCGGCTCGGACTGCGGCAGCGTGTCGGCCGAGGTGACGGGCTGGCGCAGCAGCCCCTCCTCGTGCACGAAGAGCACGACGAGGTAGGTGCCGACGAAGTTGAGCAGCAGCGTCGTGATGACCTCGTTCACACCGCGCCGCACCCGCAGCCAGGCGGCGATCCCGGCCCACGCGGCGCCGCCCGCGAAGCCCGCGAGGAGCAGCGCGGCCAAGGCGACGGGTGAAGGGGTCGAGTCGGGGAGGTGCACGCCGACGGCGGTGGCGGCGATGCCGCCGACCGCGAGCTGTCCTTCGCCGCCGACGTTCACCAGGCCCGCGCGGTGCGCGACGGTGAATCCGGTGGCGATCAGGCCGAGGACGGCGGCGGCGTTGAGCGCGCTGCCGAAGGCGTAGGAGGAGCCGAACATGCCCTCCCACAGGGCGGTGCCCGCGGAGACGGGGTCGGCGCCGCCGCCCGCGGCGAGGGCCACGCCGACGAGGAGGGCGGCGAGCACCGCCGTGCCGTATACGAGGAGGTCCCGTCTCATGCGGCGGCTCCGAGCATCAGTCTTCCGATCGCGTCGCGGGCCCCGGGGGTGCCCGGCGTGACGGGGCCGAGCAGGCGGCCCCGGTAGGCGACCATCACGCGGTCGCACAGGGTGAGCAGTTCAGGCAGTTCACTGGAGACGACGAGCACGGCGGCGCCGGAGGCGGCCGCGTCACGGACCCGGCTGAGGACCGCGTCGACCGCGCCGATGTCGAGGCCGCGGGTGGGCTGGGCGGCGATGAGGCACCGCAGCGGGTCCAAGGCGAGCTCCCGGGCGACGACCACCTTCTGCTGGTTGCCTCCCGACAGCGTCCGCATGGGCGCGTCCGGCCCGGAGGCGCGGATGCCGTGCTCGGCGATGACCTCGGTCGCGCGGGCGCGCATCGCCTTGCGGTCCAGCAGGCCGAACCTGCGGAACTCGGCGAGGCGGCCGAGGAAGAGGTTCTCCGCGACGGTCATGCCCGGAAGGCAGCCCTCGTGGTGGCGGTCCTCGGGGATGACCCCCAGGCCGGCCGCCGTACGGGCCGCGGGAGCCGCCTTGGTGAGGTCGGTCCCGTCGAGGCTGAAGGCGCCCCCGTCCGGGGCGAGCGCGCCGCTGAGCACGGCGACGAGTTCGCTCTGCCCGTTGCCTTCGACCCCGGCGATCCCGACGATCTCCCCGGGCCGGAGGTCGAGGTCGACCCCGTCCAGGACATCGGCGCCGTGCGCGCCGCGCACCCGCAGCCCGCGCACGCTGACGACGGGCGCGGGGCCGTCTTCGGCGGTGTCGGCGAACTCGTGAACCTCATGGCCCTCGCCCGCCGCCTCCGCGTCCAGGCCCGCGACGAGCAGCGGGTCGAGGTCGGCGAGGTGGCGGCCGACCATCAGCTCGACCAGTTCGTCCTTGGTGAAGTCAGCGAGCGGCCCGCTCCCGGCGACCCTGCCGCCGCGCAGGACCGTCGCGGCGTCGCCCGCCCGCTCGATCTCGCCGAGCTTGTGGGTGACCAGGACGACCGCGCGCCCGGTGTCGGCGATGCGGCGGCAGGTGGCGAGCAGCGCCTCTACCTCGGCCGGGCCGAGCACCGCGGTCGGCTCGTCCAGCAGGACGAGCCGGGGGTCGCGCAGCAGGCACTTGACGATCTCGACGCTCTGCCGCTCCCCCACGGGCAGGTCGGCGACCTGGGCGGCGAGGTCGACCTTGAGGCCGTACTCCGCCTCGATCGCGGCGACCCGGCCGGTGAGGTCGGGCATCCGCAGCCGGGTGCGCTCGGCGAGCAGCAGGTTCTCCGCGACGGTGAGCGTCGGGACGAGGCTGAAGTGCTGGTGCACCATGGCGACGCCCAGGCCGAGCGCCTCGGCGGGGCGCCGGGGCCGGTAGGTCTCCCCGAACAGGCGCATGTCGCCCTCGTCGAGCACCGCCGACCCGAAGATCAGGTTGCACAGCGTGGACTTCCCGGCGCCGTTCTCGCCGAGGACGCAGTGCACCTCTCCCGCGCGCACGGTCAGGTCGACCGCGTCGAGGGCGCGCACTTTTCCGAACGTCTTACCGACGCCGGTAAGCTCCAGAGCAGGCTCCACGGGCCTCCCTCCATAGTGGTATACCGTTAAATCTGGTACCTGATCATGCCGGGGGTGTTGCGTGGATGTTTCGTCTGTGCAAACCCGCAAATCACGACAATCCCCTCACCAGGGACGATGAAGGCAGGTGTCGTGTCCGAACCGGGCTCCCTCCGCGACTTCGCTTACGCGTCGCTGCGGCAGCGGATCGTCGAGGTGTCGCTCAAGCCCGGCGAGCGGCTCGTCGAACGCGACCTCGCGGGCGAACTCAACGTCTCGCGGATCCCCCTGCGCGAGGCGCTGCGCATGCTCGCCGCCGAGGGCCTGGTGCTGCTCGTGCCCGGCAAGGGCGCCCTGGTCTCGCCGTTCACCCCGGCCGACGTGCGCGACCTCTTCGACGTCCGCGAGGTGCTGGAGTCCCTCGCCGCGCGGCTCGCCGCCGGGCGCGCGTCCGCGGCGTCGGTGGCCCGGCTGGAGAAGCGGCTCGAGGAGTGCCGGGCGGCGACGGCCTCCGCCGACGCGCCGCGCATAGCCGCCGCGAACGCCGCGTTCCACGCCGAGATCATCGAGCTGGCGGACAACCCGCTGCTCACCTCGCTGATGTCGCCGCTGGCCTCCCGCACCGAGTGGTTGTTCCGGCTGACGTCATCGCGCGACCCCGCCGAGCAGTGCTCCGAGCACGAGGAGCTGTTCGCGCTCATCGCCGCGGGCGACGGCGACGGCGCCGCCGCGTCCGCCTACGCGCACATCGCCGCGGGCCGCGCCCCCAGCGCCGCCCTGGCCTCCACCTGGTCCGAGCCCGTCGTCGACCCCGAGGCCGTCGCCAAACGCCGCCGCCGCAGGACGTGACCGGCCGGGGTCACGCCTCCGTCGCGGACCGGGACACGGTGGCGAGGACGACGAAGAGGGCGGCCGCCGAGGCCCCACGGGCGCGGCGATGGCCGCCGGGGCCAGGACGCGGAGCCCGCCCTCGGGCAGCCGCCCGGCCGGGAACAGCCCGCAGAATCGGCTAGATCCCCAGAAACAGGGTCGGCACCAGGCGCGTCAGGAGACGGCGGCCTCCGGGTCGCCGGCGGGCTCGAGCGCCGCGCGCGGGGTGGTCCTGACGACGACGGCCAGCGCCAGGACCGTCGCGACGGCGCACAGGTAGGGGCCGTGGGTCGTGAGGTTCGGGGCGGAGACCGCGATGAGGAGCGCGGGCGGGCACAGCAGGAGGAGCGCCCTGCGCGGTTCGTCGCGCGCGAAGGCCCGGAGGCCGAGGACGAGCGCGGACAGCAGCAGGCCGAACCCGCCCAGCCACTCGCCGTACAGGGCGAGGAGCATCGGGTCCTCGACCAGCTCCAGCTTGCCGGCGGGGTAGACCGCCAGCCCGGCGAGGCAGCCCGCGAAGCCCGGTGCGAGCGCCAGGAGGGTCGCCGCGCCGCGCCCGTCGGGCAGCCGGCCGGCCGGGAAGAACGCCCAGAGCAGCGCGATGAGGAAGAGCGTGGCGGGTGGAAAGGAGAGCATCGCGTACAGCGCACCCTTCTCCAGCAGGGTGTCCGAGCCGGGCTCCAGGATGACCTCGGCGATCATCAGCCCCGCGCAGGCCGCCAGCGCCGTCTGGCCCAGGGCGAAGGCCAGCGCGATCCCCCCGACGACCACGGCGCCCCGCCGGACCACCAGGTACCACCCGGCGATCCCGAACAGGACCGCGCTGAACACCCGCGCGCCCTGCTTCGTCACGCTCTGCCCGTCCCAGGCCTGCCACTCGTTCGCACCGCCGAACGGCGTCTCCCAGGTTCCCGCGAGCGCCACGGCCGCGAGCACCACCACCGCCGCGAGCACCGTGTGCGCGACCCCGCGCGCCGAAATGATCATCCCCGTAGTGTGCGGGTCGGCCCGCCGTGCCCGCTCCCCCTGGCCGTATCCGGACATCCCGACGGCCCCGCCCGGAAGGACGGGGCCGTGGTGCGCTCCGCGTCAGACCGAGACCGAGACCGACTCCGGCGCCGCCGCCGGGACGACCGCGGGCGCGGCCGCCTCGGCCGGGCGCTTGCGGCCCAGCGGGACGAAGTTGAGGACCAGGAAGGCGCAGAGCCAGATCAGGAGGGTGGTGAGGTGCCCGCCCAGGGTCCGGGCGTCGAAGTAGAGGATCGAGCGGGCGGTCTCCAGGACCGCGGGCATCGGCAGGAGGTCGTGCAGCCACTGGAAGAACGAGGGCTCCATCCACACCGAGACCGCGCCGCCGGAGGCCGGGACGCCGAGGATCACCAGGAGGCCGATCGCCGGGACGCCCGCGATCTGCGCCAAAGCCGGGCTGTGCCTGCCGAGCGGGCCGAGCAGCCGGGAGAAGAAGGCGGTCACCAGCGCGCCGGTGAAGGAGGCGAGCGCGCCGAGCCCGATGAGCTCGGGGTGCCCGTCGATCGCGCCGATGATCGGGCCGATCACCAGCCAGACGGCGAACCCCATGAACACCGCCCAGCCCGCGGCGACGATCGCGAAGGGGCGCGGCCGCATCAGCTCCGGCGCCGCGGCGCCCACGACGAGCACGAAGATCGCACCGGACAGGATCCAGCCGAGCGTCAGGTAGAGCGTGGAGATGCCCGCGCCGTCCTCGGCGGGCAGCGGCGCGATGTCCTCCTGCTGGAGCGCGACGCCCTGCGCCGCGGTGAAGCCGGTGAGGACCGCGGTGAGCGACTGGGCCTGGCTCGCGCCCGCCGCCCCCGCGACGTAGACGACGGCCTGGCCGGGTCCGCGCACCGACGGGCCGGCGTAGGCGCCCGCGACCTCGCGCTTGAGGATCAGTTCCTTCGCCTCGGCCTCGGTGCCGACCGTGCGCAGGTCGAACGCCTCGCCGGTGGCCGCGGTGAGCCGGTCCGTCGCCCGTTCCGCCTGGGCCGCGGTCGAGGCGACGACGGCGAGCGGCATGTGGTTCGGGGACGGCTGGTGCATGGCGGTCAGCATGACGCCGACCATCATCACGACCATGAGGAAGGGGAACAGCCCGACGAAGGCGTACTTGGCGGCCGGTGACGAGCCCTTCGGGCGGAGGACGGCGTGCTGGCCGCTGGTGGTGGAGGACATGCGCAACCTCGTAAGGAGTTAGGGCGGAAGCTCTGGGTGGCGGCCGGGTCAGACCGTGGCGGGGACCGCCGACGCGGCGGCGGCCTCGGCCGCCTCGTCCACGGCCGTCTCCCCGTCCTCGGTCAGCAGGTGCCTGGCCTTGGGCCGGTTGCGGAGGGAGTCGAGCAGGACCGAGCCCGCGACGGCGACCGCGCCCCACAGCGCGAGGACGAGCAGGTGGCCGCTCACCCCGTCGCCGCCGAAGTAGAGGATCGCGCGCAGCGCCTCGCCCGCCGCCGGGGTGGGCAGGACGCCGTGCAGCCACTCGAAGAGGCCCGGCATCGCCTTCACCGGCATGCCGAGGTTGGACGACGGGACGCCCAGGTACATGAGGAGGAAGACGCCCACGATCGAGCCGAGACCGCCGATGAGCCGGGCGATGAAGCTCTGCGCCAAACCGACACAGAAGATCGTCGTCCAGCCGAGCGCGAGCATCTCCCAGGCGTGCCCGCCGACCGCCCCGATGACCGGATCGGCGATCAGCCAGACGACGAAGCTCATCAGCGCCGCCCAGACGGCCAGGAACGCGGGGGTCCTGCGCAGCGTGAACGCCTCGGGCATGCCCTGGGTGAGCATGGTGATGATCATGTATCCGGCGAGGATCCAGCCGGTGACGATCATCATCGCGGAGGTGCCCATGCCGTCCTCGGGCGGCAGCGGCGCGATCTCCCTGTGGTCCACCTGGAGGCCCTGCCGGCCGGCGATCTGGGTGAAGATCGCCTGCGTCATCGACGCCTGGCCCATGCCGGCGGCCTGCGCGGTGTAGAGGGTCGCGGGGCCGCCCTGGGCGGCCGGCAGCCGGAAGGCGGCGCTGATCTCCCGGTGCTTCAGCAGGCTCTCGGCCTCCGAGACGCTGCCCACGGTGCGCGCCTCGACCGGGGAGGCTTCCGCGGCGTTGAGCGCGTCGGCGAGCCCGGCCGCCTGCTGCCCGGTGCCGATCACCGCGACGGGCAGGTCGCGCGGCACGGGCTGGTGCATCGACGTGGTGTAGACGCTGACGAGCATCATCACCAGAAGGAACGGGATGAGGCCGACAAAGGCATACATCACCGCCTTGGGCGGCTGCTTCCGCCCTCCCGTGCCCGCCTCCGGCTTCCCCTCGGCGGTCTCCGTCTCCTGCATCGGCTCGCTCTCCCCTCGTCACGGCCCGCGGCCGAAGCCGGCGACAATCTTTAAGTCAATCGACTTAAGCACTGCGATAAGGTTAAGTCACTCGACTTAATGATCGGTACCCGATCACCGCGAGAGAGACCGGTGTCACAGATGGGAGGATGGTCGGCATGACGGTGAAAGGGACCCGGGAACTGCTGCTGGCCGCGGGCGAGCGCCTGATCGCCGAGCACGGGGTCACCGCGGTCTCCGCCCGGCGCATCGCCGAGGAGGCCGGCGCGGCCAACCACTCGGCCGTCGCCTACCACTTCGGCACCAAGCTCGATCTCATCCTGGAGATCATCAGGACGCACGGCGCGCGCACCGACGCGATCGGCCGGGAGATGATCGAGAAGGCCGCGGACTCCCCCGACCCGCGCGAACACCTTGCCTGCGTCCTGCTCCCGACCCTCGTCCACCTCGACCGCCTCGGTCCGCCCACCTACTACGCCCGGTTCGTCACCCAGGTGCTGAGCGACCCTTCGGTCGAGACGAGGGCCCTGCCGGAGCTGGCCGGGTCGCACCTCGGCGACGCGATGCGGGCGGTCGCGCGCACCCTGCCGGACCTCCCGCCCGAGGTGATGCGGATGCGCTGGCGGTTGGTCAGGCCCCTGCTCTTCAGGGCGAGCGCGTCCTTCGAACTCGACCTCGCCGAGGGCCGGAAGACCTACGGCACCTGGGAGTACCTCGGCCTCTTCATGCTCGACGCCATCGGCGGCCTCCTCTTCGCGCCCAACACCCTCCCGCCCGAGGCGATCCGCAACCCCGACACCCCGGAATGGGCGCTCTCGGAGACCTGATGGTCGACCTCGCGGAACCAGGGGCCGCGCGGGTACGTTGGGGGGCTATGACGGGAATGCTGGCACTGCTCGTGGTGACGTCCCTGCCGGGGCTGGTCCTGCTGCTCATCGTGGTCGCCGCCGTCGACCGCCTCGGCCTGCGGGCCAACGAGCGGTACCGGCTGCCGTGGCGCAAGCCCGAGGACAGCCGCCCGGTCGCCTCGGCGGGACTCGACGAGATGCAGGCCCTGTTCGCCCCGACGAAGCGCTACGAACTCGACGAGAAGCGCTCCTCCCTCATGTTGCGCGACGAAGAGGGCGACAACGCGCCACCCCGCACCCGGGTGGACCTCGACGGAGGCAAGGCGGTCCTTCACCTCCCCTGACTCCCCCACCGGTGGTAGCGTCGGCCGCCTTATCCGATTCGGGGGTTATGTCATGCGTTGCACGCGATGGGGGGCGGGACTCGCCGTCCTGCTCGCGCTGGCCACGGGCTGTTCGGACGGCTCCGGCGACTCCGGGGACGAGGGCGCGAAGGCCACGGCCTCCCCCTCGGCCGCGGCGTCCGGCTCCGCGGCCCCCGGGGGTTCCGAGGCGCCCGTCCCGGTGCCGACCGACGTCTCGGTGTCGGTGGCCCCGCCTCCGGGCGAGAAGCCGCCCGTGCCGTCCGGCGCCTGCCCCGCCGAGGGCTACCGGATCCTCGAAGGCGTCTCCGACGCCGCGATGGGCCTGCGCGTCGTCCAGATCGATCTCCAGAACTGCGGCAAGAAGCCGATCGCGCTGAACGGCTACCCCGAGGTCTCCCTGATCGACGCCGACGGCGCCCGCATCGACGTCGAGATCACCCACGGGTCCGGTGGGGTCGCCTCGATCCCGACCTTCGACGCCCCCGCCCAGGCCGTCACGGTCGCGCCGGGCAAGACCGCCACCGCGGGCTTCCTGTGGCGCAACCTCGTCGAGGCGGGCGGCGAGAACGTCGTCATCGACCGCGTCGTCGTCACGCCGGGCGCGGGCCTCACCCCGCAACGCCTCGACGGCCTGAACCTCGACTTCGGCACCACCCGCGAGGTGGGCGTCGCCCCCTGGAGCCCCGGCATCGGCTGAGGACCGTCCCGGCCCCGCCGGGCGCCATGCCGACGCCGATCCCGACGAGCAGCCGCGGCGGGCGCGACTCGAACACCACGAACTCCGCGCCGGGCGGTCCGGCGTCAGAACCGTGAGGCGCCGAGCCAGGCGTCGAGCAGGACCCGGTCGCCGAAGATCTCCAGGGAGGCGTCGCCCTGGCGGCCGAAGGTGAACAGGAGGAGGTCGGCGAGGGGGCCGCGGACCGCGGCGTCGGCCTTGAGGTGACCGCGCTCCCAGGAGTAGCCGTCGGGGCCGAAACGGACGGTCCACTCGCCTTCGGCGTCCGTCGCGTGCAGGTGGAGCGTTCCCGGCGCTGTCAGGGCGGCGATCGCCGGACCCGAGGCACGGCCGTGCGGGATGTTGGTGAGGAACTCGTCGATGGCGTCGGCGGCCTGGACCGGATCGAACACCGGGACCCTGCCCGCGGCGCCTTCGGCGTCGGCACGGTGCACCATCGTCTCGTGGAACTGGCGCCGCGCCCACCAGCGCATGTGCTGGTCGGGGCCCCACGCCCACACCGGCGCGTCGCCTTCGACGGCCCGGAGCGCCGCGACGAGCCGGGACCCGCCCTCGGCGACCCACCCGGGGTACGCCGCCCACTCCTCGGGGAAGTCCACGGGCACGTCGCGGACCGCCAGCCGCTCGGTCGCCGCGGTCTCCACCACCCGGATCGTCCACCGATGGGTCAGCCCGATGTGCTGGGCGAGGTCCAGTGCCGTCCAGTCGTCGCACCCGGGCACCAGCGCCCCCGGATCCGCCCCGGCGACCGCCTCGGCCAGCCGGTCGACCTCCGCCTCCAACAGCCCGCAGTACTCCGCGTGATCCCTCATGACCGCACCCTAACCCGGCCCTCCCGCCTCGGGTACCCGTCCGCAGGGTCGCGGCTGCGCGTCATCTCGACGACGCCCCGGTCACGACGCCCCCGCCGCGCGCGCTCTCCGGGCACAGTCTTTCGTGGGGGAATTTCTGCGACGGGAGACCGCGATGGCACAGACCGGACCAGGCCGACAGCCCCAGCCCAAGAACTCGGCCGGAAGCTGGGCCCTGCTCGGCTGCGGCGGCTTCGTCGCCCTCTTCGTCCTCGCCGCCGCCTGCGGCGCCCTCTTCGACTCCGACACCGCCGCCCCGGCCGCCGTCCAGCGGTCCGCCCCCGCCGCGACGGTCACCGTGACGACGACGGTCACGGTCACCGAGACCGTCACCGCCGCCCCCGCCAAGTCCCGCAACCCCAACCCGAAGCCCAAGCCCAAACCGAAGCCGAAGCCGAAGCCCACCACCGAGGCTCCCGCCGCCCCCGTGACCGACCCCCACTTCGGCACCTGCGCCGCCGCCAACGCCGCGGGCTACGGCCCCTACACCCAGGGCGCCGACCCCGAATACGCCTGGTACACCGACCGCGACCACGACGGCGTCGTCTGCGAAACCTGACGCGCCGCGCTGGTCGCGGGACTGCGCCGTTCCGGTGACGGTCCGGTCACGCGACCGTGCGCGCCGCCGCCGATGCGCGACAGTGGCGCCTCCGGAAGGGGTGGGATTGTCGAATAACGCGTTCGTCGCATGGCTCGCCGGCATCATCCTGTTCACCGGCGCCGCCATCGTGTTCGGGTTCGGCTGGTGGGGCCCGAACATGCGCATGTGGCAGGAGTGCGGCGCCGACCAGACGTTCGCGGTGATGCGCGGCGTCTTCGAGAAACCCGACGCCCTCACCTGCTTCGCCCTCCGCCGGTAGGCCACCGCGTACGGGTCCTCCCTGGAGGACCGCGGGGTCAGCGGAGGGCGGCGCGGAGGGCGGCGCAGTGGGTGAAGCACAGGCCGTCCAGGGCTATCGGGCAGTGGGGGCAGGCGCGGACTTCGCGGGCGAGGGTCAGGAGGAGGCCGACGTGGCGGGCGATCTCGGCGGCCTCCGGGTCGGCGTCGGCCCAGGCGGGCTCTTCGAGGGGGTCCACGGGGTCGAAGGCGTCGATCGGGGCGGTCAGGGCGAGGGGGGTGGGGCCGTCGGGCTCGGCGGTGAAGCCGTCCTCGTAGAGTTCGGCGTCGGACAGGGGGCGCCCGTGCCCGTCGCACACGTCGACGCCGCACTCGGCGCACAGCGGTGCCTTCCGGACGCGCGCGGCCGCGCCGGCCCTCCCCCGCTCCACCTCCGCGACGAGCTCGAGCAGCTCCCGCGCCGTCGTGATCTCCCGGAGCCCCACGATTTCCCGCGGCTCATGCGCTTCCCTCTCGGTCATCCCCGCCCCCTTCCCTTCCGTGCCGTCCGGTCGCTCGCGCCAGGTCCCTGAGCCAGAGGCCGAGAGCGCCCAGGAACACGGCGACGATCAGCCCCCAGAGGACCAATCCGACGATCAGCATGGCCACCGCCCTGTTTCTCGGGTTCCTGAGACGAATGGTGCTGGTCTCGGCGATGCTTGTCTCGGTTCCGTGATGGATCAGAAACCGTCCGTAACTTGAGAGGTGTTCATGTACGGCAAGGAACGGCCCGACCCGTCGAGCTCTGTAGCCGCACTGGTCGCTAACAGGGTGTGGTTTCACCGCACACAGAAAGGCATGACGGGCAGCCAGTTGGGCGACCTCATCGGGGTCGGAAAGGCCGCGGTTTCAAAGATCGAGCACGGCAACAGCCCGCTCGCTGATGACCAGGCCGAAGCCCTGGACCGCGAGTGGGCGACCGGCGGCCTTTTCAAGGGCCTAGTGCATCTCGCCCGAATCACCCAGTCGAGCGGATGGTTCGCCGAACACCTCGAGCAGGAACGGCGCGCACTGGTCATCAAGCAGTTCCACCCGACCCTCGTTCCCGGACTCCTACAGACGCCCGAGTACGCCCGGAGCGTTCTGGAGTTGGGAGAAGCCCAACACGTCGAGCGTCGCCTGAACGAACGCCTTGAGCGGCAGGCCGCCTTGAATCGGGCCAACCCGCCTACCATCCGGGTCATCCTCGACCAAGGGGTTCTGGACCGGACCACTCCCGACCCCGCGATTCGACTCGGCCAGCTTCGGCATCTCGCCGAACTGACCGAGTTCCGGCACATCATCTTGCGAGTGGTCCCAAGAGACGAAGGCATATATCCCGGAATCGACGGTCCGCTGAGATTGCTGACCCTCCCCACCGGCGACGTCGGATACGTCGAGACCCCAGCCGGGGGCCGCTTGGTGACAGACCCCGGCGAAGTACGATCGCTACTCGGACGCTTCGACCGTATTGGCGACCACGCCCTCACCACCGGAGCGTCGCGGACGCTCTTGTCCGAGCTGATCAAGGAGGCGGAAAAGTGACCGTATGGCGCAAGTCGTCCTATAGCGGGATCAATGAGGAGTGCGTGGAGCTCGCCGATCTCGGTCTCGCCAGGGGCGTCCGGGACTCGAAGAACCCGGGTGTCGGCCACCAGACGCTGCGCGCCAACGCGTTCCAGGCTCTGCTCGAAGGCATCAAGAGCGCCTGACGTCTGATGTGCCCCGACTCCAGGGATGGAGCCGGGGCGTTTGCGTTTTCCGGGGCGGACGGGACGGAACAGTGCTTTGCTGTTCCCCCGACCCGACCGAGGAGCACCCCGATGGAACAGCCCCCGCCGCCCGGAGCCATCGCCTTCCCCAAGGCCCGGGACAGCGGCTTCCAGGGCGCCCCCGTCGCCGCGACCGGCACCTGCTGGTGGCCGCCGCAGCAGTACTCCCTCCCGGCCGAGAACCCGACGCTCCGCCACCTCTTCGACACCCCCGTCGCCCCCAAGGGCAAGCGGCACCGTCCGGAGCCGCATTCCCGCTGACCCTCCCCGACCGCGATCTTGAACCGCTAGGGTTTCGGATGGTCTCAAAAAGGAGGAAACCGTGAAGTTCGGGACTAGTGTCACGGCCATCGCCGGAACCGTCCTCGCCGCCTCGGCGCTCTCGCTGTCGATCCCCGGCTCGGCCAGTGCGGGCGGCTACGGCTGCTCGGGCAGCCTGCGCAAGACCTACGCGGTCAAGTCCAAGTGGAACACCATCAGCCACGTCAAGGTGTACTACAACTCCTCGTCGGGCTGGAACTGCGCCGTCAACGTCAAGACGAAGTACTACTCGCAGTTCAAGCACAAGGCCTCGATCTGGCTCTACAACCAGACCCTCGCCGAGGACAACGTGCACGAGGGCGTCAACACCGACTCCGACAGCGGCAAGTTCAAGTACTACGCCGGCCCCGTCAAGGTGAAGGGCCGCAACATGTGCATCAGCTTCGTCGCCGACACCTGGTACTACGACGAGCACGCCCACCTCTACAAGGCGGGCATCCTCTGCGGCTGACCCCGCTCCCCGAGCGTCCCGTGGGGTTCGGGTCCGACCCGGCCGCGCCCCGCACGGCCACCGCTTCCCCCGGCTCCCGCGTGTTCGGGGCCGGGTTCTCCGCTTTCGGGCAGGGCTACAGCGCGATGGCGTTCTTGGCCTTGTCGACCGATTCCTCCGGGGCCGGGCCGCCCGGGTTCTCCAGCGCGAGGGCCTGGTTCGCCTCGACGAAGGGGCGCATGCGCGTCTCGTAGCGGGAGAAGGCCGTCGTGTGGTCGGCCCGGTTCAGCTCCTCGGCGAGGACGTAAGCGCCGACGAGGGCGAGGCTCGTGCCCTGGCCGGACATCGGGGACGGGCAGTAGGCGGCGTCGCCCAGGAGCGCGACCCGGCCTGAGGTCCAGCGGTCCATGCGGACCTGGGCGACGGCGTCGAAGTAGAAGTCGGGCGCGTCGCGCATCGCCTCGAGGAGGCGCGGGGTCTCCCAGCGGGCGTCCTTGAAGCGCTCGGCGACGAGGCGCTTCTGGCCCTCGACGTCGCGGTGGTCGTAGGCGAACGGGGCGGCCTCGAAGCCGAGGAACACCGTGAGCCTCGCGTTGTCGCGGGTGGTGAACAGGCCGTAGCCCGTGTCGCCGTCGCGCAGCCAGGTCTGCCAGTCCTCCAGGCCGAGGAAGTTGTCCACCGAGTAGATGCCGATGTACTGGCCGAGCAGGTGGACGAACTCGTCCTCCGGGCCGAAGGCGAGCGCGCGCACGCGGGAGTGCAGGCCGTCCGCGCCGATGACGAGGTCGAACTCGCGGGGCGCGGCCCGCTCGAACTCGACCCGGACGCCGTCGGCGTGCTCGTCCAGCGCGGTGACGGCGTCGCCGAAGAGGTACTCGGCGGGGGCGCGGTCGAACAGGATCCGGGCGAGGTCGGCGCGCAGGAGCTCCACGTCGTCGTTGCCGATCCGGCCGCCGCTGTAGGTCGACTCGGTGTCCCGGAAGACCTCGACGCCGTCGCCGTCGAGCATCGACATGCCGCGGTAGGCGGTCCGCGCCTCCCGGATCTGCGCGTCGATCCCCATGCGGGCGGCGACCTCGACCGCCGCGCCCCGCACGTCGACCGCGTGGCCACCGGGGCGGAGTGCGGGCGCGCGCTCGACCACGGTGACCTCGTGGCCGTTCCGGCCGAGCCAGAACGCGAGCGCGGAACCTGCGGCGCCGGCACCGGAGATGAGGACCTTCATGGCGTTCTCCCTTTCGTCGTGTACAGCTGAATGTACGCCGTACATACAGTGTGGAGAAGGGGCTTCTGCTAATTTCTGTACTAGTACAGAAGGGGTGGATCCGATGACGTCGTACCAGCAGATCGCCGAAGACCTCAGACAGCGCATCACGAGCGGCGAACTCGCGCCGGGCGACCGCGTCCCCTCGACCAGGCAGCTCGCCATCCGGTGGGGCGTCGCGCCCGCCACCGCCGCGAAGGCGCTCGCCGCGCTGACCCACGAGGAACTGGTCGAGCCCAGGCCGCGCAGCGGCACCGTCGTCGCCGAACGCGGCAGGCCCCGCCGTCCGGCCGGCGACCGCGACCTGACCCGCGCCCACGTCATCGCCGCCGCCATGGAGATCGCCGACACCGAGGGCATCGCCGCCCTCTCCATGCGCGGCGTCGCCGCCCGCCTCGGCGTCTCGACCATGTCGCCCTACCGCCACGTCGGCAGCAAGGACGAGATGGTCCTCCTCATGGCCGACACCGCCTACGGCGAACCCGTCTGGCCCGCCACCCCGCCGCAGGGCTGGCGCGCCCGCTGCGAACTCGCCGCCCACCTCCTCTGGCAGGCCCACCGCGCCCACCCCTGGCTCGCCCACATCACCCCCCTGGGCCGCCCCCTCTTCCTCCCCAACCTCATGACCTATGGCGAATGGGTCCTCACCTCCCTCGACGGCCTGGGCCTGGACCCCACCACCATGCTCAACCTCCAGGTCCTCCTCTACAGCCACGTCCAGGGTCTCGCCGCCAACCTCGAACGCGAAGCCCACGCCCAATCCACCACCGGCCGCTCCGACGAGGAATGGACCGAGCACAACATGGCCGGCACCGACCTCACCCACCTCCCCACCTTCACCAAGGTCATCGCCTCCCTCCCCCCCACCGGCTACGACCTGGACCTGGACGCCTTCTTCCCCTACACCCTCAAAATCCTCCTGGACGGCATGGAAGCCCTCATCACCCAGAAGAGGCCCTGACCCGGACGCCGCGGACGTGCCGTACGGGATCCTCGGGGAGAAGGGCCGCTGATCCCGGGGGCTTCAGGTTCCGTCGGCCCAGTGCATCGTGCGGACGTCGAGGACGGCCCAGTTGCCGGTGCGGGCGCCGTCGGATTCGAGGCCGGTGACCTCGACGGGGCCGTGGGCCATGGGGACCGTGCGGCGGTAGGCACGGTGCAGGTGGCCGTGCATCAGGTGGGACGGGCGGACCTCGTCGACCACGTCCTGGAGCAGGGCCCGGTGGGCGACGCCGTCGGCCAGGTCGCGCCCGGACAGCCACGGCGGCAGCGGCCGGAACACGTGCTCGACGGAGGCCGGGCAGTCGTGGGTGACCATCACCTCCGCGGGGCCCGCCGCGCCGATCTCGGCGGCCTCGGCACGCGTGATCTCCTCGTCCGCCCACCAGTTCCGCCCCTGGACCCGGAACGAACGGTCGAGCGAGACCGCCCCGCCGAGCGCCAGCCACGTGCGCCCGTGCCACGTCCAGCGGTGCCCCCGCCGAAGATGCCAGATCCGCTCCCGCACGGCCCCCTTCCCCTCGAACCGCGGCGCCGCGTGCAGCGCCGAGAAGTCCTCATGGTTCCCATCGACGAACCCCAGCACCCCGTCGACCTCGGCGAGCGCCCGATCGACCTTCCGCAGGAACTTCTCCCCACCGGGCCACACCCCGAAATCACCGCAATGCAGAACAAGCCGCGGACTCTCCTCCGGCAGCAACTCGGGCAGCGCCCGAATCACCCGATGCGCCCACGAACTGTTCCCATGCCAGTCCCCCGCCACCAGGATCCTCCCGGGAACCCCCACAACACCACAGCCCTTCCACACCACATGCGGCCCCCTCGCCGGGTCCCGCCATGCCCATGATCGGGCCGATCCCCCTCCCCGTCACCCGGTTTCGCGCCAGGCCGAAGCCGGGCCGCGCGGCTAGCTGAGGCCGGGGATCTGCTTTTGGCCCGGGGCGCCTGGGGAAGTGGCGCGGGTGAGGGATTCGCGGAGCATGGAGGCGGCCTGCTCGGGGCGGATGTCGTTGATGAAGGCGCCCATGGCGGATTCGGAGCCGGCCAGGTACTTCAGTTTGGACTGGGCTCTGCGGATGGTGAAGAGCTGGAGGTGGAGGTGGTAGGTGTCGCGGGCGTGGTGGACGGGGGCCTGGTTCCAGGCGGCGATGTAGGGCATGAGGGGGACGTCGAAGAGGGCGTCGAAGGCTTTGAGGACGGGGAGGTAGACCGGGCCGAAGGCGTCGCGTTCGGCGTCGGAGAGCGCCGCGAGGTCGGGGACGCGGCGGTTGGGGTAGACGTGCACCTCGAAGGGCCAGCGGGCGGCGTAGGGGACGAAGGCCGTCCAGTGCTCGTTCGAGGTGAGGACGCGGCCGCCCGCGCGTTCGCGGTCGAGGAGCCGGACGAAGATGTCGGGGTCGCGGTCCAGGGCCGCGAGGTGCTGGGCCGTGTACGGGGTGACGTACGGGTAGCCGTAGATCTGGCCGTGGGGGTGGGCCAGGGTGACGCCGATCTCCTCCCCGCGGTTCTCGAACGGGAACACCTGCTCGACGCCCGGGGTGTCCGACAGCGCGGTGGTCCGGTCGGCCCAGGCGTCCATGACGAGCCGGACGTCGGCGGGCGAGAGGTCGGCGAAGGAGCCGTTGTGGTCGGCGGTGAAGCACATCACCTCGCAGCGGCCCTGGCCGGGGCGCAGGCCCGGACCCGTCGAGGAGCCCTCGATCCGCTCGGAGAACGACGGGAACCGGTTCTCGAACGCGACGACCCGGTACGGGCCGGGGATCTCGGTGGAGAACCCCGGCCGCGACGGGTCGAGCGGGCATTCCGAGGCCGGCGGCTGGAACGTGCGGGCCTGGCGGTGCGCGGCGATCGCCACCCACTCGCCCCGCAGTTCGTCGAGGCGCAGCTCGGACGCCTGGGGCGGCTCCGGGAGCGCCCGCTTGTCGCGGACCTCCCGGGGCGGGTCGCCTTCCAGGTCGAAGTAGATGAGCTCGCGGCCGTCGGCCAGCGTGATCGGGGTGCGCCTCATGGACGGAGATCTTTCCCCGATCCGCCCAACTCAGCCCCAATCCCGCGCGATCAGGAGGCCAAACGGGCGCGTGCCGCGGCGATCCTGGCGAGGGTGCGCTCCCGGCCGAGGACCTCCAGCGACTCGAACAGCGGCAGGCCGACGGTCCGGCCGGTGACGGCGACGCGGACGGGCGCCTGGGCCTTGCCGAGCTTGAGCCCGAACTCCGTGCCGACCGCCTCGAGCCGGTTCTTCAGCTCCTCGGCCGTCCACGGGGCCTCGCGGTAGGACTCCTCGGTCGCGGCGAGCAGCTCGGCGGCGGGCTCCTTCATCGCCTTGGTCCAGGACTGCTCGTCGAAGACGGGCTCGTCCAGGAACGCGAAGTCGACGAGGTTGTGGATCTCCGAGAGCACCGCGGCACGGGTCTGCGCCAGCTCGGCGAGCTGCGCCCAGACCTTGCGGTCCCAGGACGGGTCCAGGAACGCCTCGCCCTCGGCGATGAACTTCTCCAGGGGCAGCGCCCGGATGTACTCGCCGTTGATCGCGCGCAGCTTCTTGACGTCGAAGAACGCCGGGGAGCTGTTGATGTCGGCGATCGCGAACTCGGCGACCATGTCCGACCAGGGCAGGATCTCGCGGTCGCCGGACGGGGCCCAGCCGAGCAGCATCAGGTAGTTGACCATGGCGTCGGCAAGGTAGCCCTCGGCCTTGTAGTCCTCCAGGGCGACCTTGTCGCGCCGCTTGGAGAGCTTCTGCCGCTTCTCGTTGACGATCACCGGGACGTGCGCCCAGATCGGCGGGGTCTTGCCCAGGGCGTCCCACAGGAGCTGCTGCTTGGGCGTGTTCGACAGGTGCTCGTCGCCGCGCAGGACGTGCGTGATGCCCATCTCGATGTCGTCGACGACGTTGGCGAGGATGAACAGCGGGGACCCGTCGCTGCGGGCGACCGCGAAGTCCTCCATCGCGGCGTTCGGGAACTCGACGAGGCCGCGGACCTGGTCGTCGACGGCGGTGGCGCCCTCGTCGGGGGTGCGGAAGCGGACGAGGCCCTCGGGGCGGGCGAGGTCGCGGCAGTGGCCGTCGTAGCCGCGGTTGGAGTCGCCGGTGCGGGCGATGACCTCTTCGCGGGTGCAGGTGCAGTGGTAGGCGTGGCCGGCCTCCAGTAGCCCGGCGACGGCGGCGCGGTGCTGGGCCTCCTGCGCGGACTGCATGAGGGGGCCCTCGAAGTGCGGCGAGTCGCTGTTCACGCCGATCCACGCGAGGGCGCTGATGATCCCCTCGGTCCACTCCGGACGGTTGCGGTTGGCGTCGGTGTCCTCGATCCGCAGGACGAAGGTCCCCCCGGTCTGCTGGGCGATCGCCCAGTTGAACAGCGCGGAGCGGGCGCCGCCCACGTGGAACATGCCGGTGGGCGAGGGCGCGAAGCGCACGCGCACCTTCGAAGAGACGGGAGAAGACATGGTCAAAGCCTAGCGGCGACCGAAGGTGACAGAAGATTTTCCTTTCCAGTACGGTATATCCCGTAAGATCTGTTGTATTGATGAGAGTTTCCGGGAGGTTCGCCCATGCGTGGCTTCGCACAGGTACTGTTCGACGAGGCCCACCGGGAGGCGTGGAGCATCCGGCCCGACGCCGTCAAGGCGATGAACCCCGGACACCCCGCCGACGCCGGGTACACGCGGGCGGCCGACCTCCTGCGCGCCGCGGGCCACGGGATCGCCCCGCACACCGAGGGCCCCCTCACCGCCGGCGCCCTGGCCGGCCACGACGTCCTGGTCATCGCCCATCCGGCCGAGGACCGCTGGGAGCGCACCACGGGCCTCGGCTCCCCGCTCTTCTCCCCCGAGGAGATCGACGCGATCGAGGGATTCGTCCGCGGAGGCGGCGGTCTCGTCGTCCTCGCCGAGTGCGAACAGGACAAGTACGGCACGAACCTCGACGACGTTCTGGCGCGCTTCGGCGTCGGCGTCTCCTCGACGACCGCGCAGGACCCGCGGCGGTCCTACCGGGAGGTGGCGCACTGGGTGCTCGCCGAGCGCGGCGGGCCCGTCGGGGCCGACGACATCCTGGCCGGGGTGGGCGCGGCCTGCTTCTACCGGGCGGGCGCCCTCACCGCGCCGGTCGGCGCCGAGGTGCTGCTGCGCACCTCCCCGACGGCCGACCCGGCGGGCGCGCCCCTGGCCGTCGCGGTCCGCGCCGACGCCGGGCGTGTCGCGGTGTTCGCCGACTCCGACCTCTTCGGCGACGACTCCATCGACGACCTGGACCACGCGGCCCTGTGGCGCGGGATCGTCACCTGGGCGGCGGGCGAGCCCGCCGCGGACGCCGCGGCCGTCGCCTCCGAGGCCGCCGCGCACCCCGCGTGGGCCGAGTTGAAGGCCGCCGTGGAGGAACTGCGCCCGTTCCAGCTCAAGGACGGGTCGGTCCCGGCCGCCTCCGCGCCCGACGCGCGCAAGGCGCTCGCCCTGATCACCGCCTCCGTCGAGGCCCTCGCCCCGCTGTTCCCGCACGACGCGGCCTACCTCGACGCCTGTGTCGGGGACCTGCGTCGCTGGGACGCCGAGGGCCTGGGCGTCCCGGACTTCCTCGACTCCCTGCTCGCCTTCCAGCCGCAGCTGCGCCGCGAGGACGGCCTGGAGCACCTCGTCGTCTTCCCGATGTACACCCAGAACGGCAACCTCGACCGGAACTTCGAGGCCGTCCTGTGCCGCGTCGTATGGCCCGATTGGCTGGCCGAGCTGGAACGGTCCCGGTACGACAACCCGATGTTCGTGCCCGTCGCGTTCACCGACTTCACCGCCGGCTACGACACCAACTCCGCGGTGCTGTTCCCCGAGACCGTCGCCGTCCGGGAGACGCCGCCCAAGTTCACCTGGGGCGGGATCTTCTGCGACCGCGAGGCGGCCAGGTTCCGGCGCGTCTCGCGGGCCGCCGCCGACACGCTGCGGCTGCCGCTCCCGCCGGACGCCGCCCGCCTCCTGGCCTCGCAGGAACTCGCCCAGGACACGTTCGTGCTGTGGGATCTCATCCACGACCGCACGCACAGCCACGGCGACCTGCCGTTCGACCCGTTCATGATCAAGCAGCGCATGCCGTACTGGCTGTACGCCCTGGAGGAGCTGCGCTGCGACCTCAACACGTTCCGCGAGGCGACCCGGCTGGACCTGCCGCACGCGCCGCTCGTGCAGTACGCGATCCTCTTCGACCGGCTGTTCCGCTTCCCGATCACCGGGGCCAGGGTCCGCAACTACGACGGGCTCGGCGGCCAGCTCCTGTTCGCCTACCTGCACAAGCACGGCGTACTGCACTGGACCGACAACCGGCTCACCCTCGACTGGGAGCGGCTGCCCGAGACCGTCAACGCGCTGTGCGCCGAGGTCGAGGGCCTGTACAAGGACGGCATCGACCGGCCGAAGCTCGCGCACTGGCTCGCGGCCTATGATCTCGTGTCGAACTATGTCGAACCGCACCCCGGTTCCGCCTGGGCCCAGGGCGTGGCGGCCCTGCCCGTCGCGGAGCCGCCGAAGGCCTGGGTCGACGCGGTCCTGCCCGACGAGTTCCCGCTGAGCATGTTCTACGAGGCCCTGGCCAAGCGCCTGGGCGACGTCATCGACTCCACGAAAGGCATCCGCGCCGCATGAGCACCCTTCATGACCCGTCTTCACGCGGCTTCGCGAGCGACAACTACGCCGGGATCCACCCGGAGGTGCTGGCGGCGATCGTCGCGGCGAACGACGGGCACCAGATCGCCTACGGCGACGACGTCTACACCGCGCGGCTCCAGGAGGTCGTCCGCGGGCACTTCGGGGAGTCCGCCGAGGCGTTCCCGGTGTTCAACGGGACCGGGGCGAACGTCGTCGCGCTGTCCGCCGCCACCCGGCGCTGGTCCGCGGTGATCGCGGCGGAGACCGCGCACATCAACGTGGACGAGGGGGGCGCGCCCGAGAAGGTCGCCGGGATCAAGATCTGGACGATCCCGACGCCCGACGGGAAGCTGACGCCGGCGCTGCTGGAGCGTCAGGCGTGGGGCTGGGGCGACGAGCACCGGGCGCAGCCGCACGTCGTGTCGATCACCCAGACGACGGAGCTGGGCACCCGGTACACGCCCGAGGAGATCGCCGAGATCACCTCTTACGCGCACGAGCGGAACATGCTCGTCCATCTCGACGGAGCCCGGATCTCCAACGCGGCGGCGACGCTCGACCTGCCGATCCACGCGTTCACCACCGACGCCGGGGTGGACCTCGTATCGCTCGGCGGGACGAAGAACGGGGCGATGCTGGGCGAGGCGGTCGTCACGCTGAACCCCGAGGTGACGCCTTCGCTGAAGTACCTGCGCAAGTCGGCGATGCAGCTCGCGTCGAAGATGCGGTTCGTCTCGGCGCAGCTCGTCGCGCTGTACGAGGGCGACCTGTGGCTGCGCAACGCCCGGCACGCGAACGCGATGGCCCGGCGGCTCGCCGACGCCGTCACGGGGTTGCCCGGGATGGAGATCTCCCGGCCGGTGCAGGCGAACGCGGTGTTCGCGGTGCTGCCGCGCGACGTCACCGAACGGCTCCAGAAGCGGTTCCGCTTCTACACCTGGGACGAGCAGACCGGCGAGGTCCGCTGGATGGCGTCGTTCGACACCACCGAGTCCGACATCGACACGTTCGCCGCGGCCGTCGCCGCGGAGCTGGGCGCCTGATCCGCGTGCTGCCGGACGTGCCGCCGACCCCGCTCGTCGCCGTCGACGACGCGCGGCTCGGCGGCGTCCGGCTGCTGCTGAAACGGGACGACCTCATCGACCCGGAGATCCCCGGCAACAAGTGGCGCAAGCTCAGGTACAACCTCGCGGAAGCCGCCGCGCAGGGGCACGACACGCTGCTCACGTTCGGCGGCGCCTACTCCAACCACATCCGCGCGACGGCCGCGGCGGGGCGCCGGTTCGGCTTCGCGACGGTCGGGATCATCCGGGGCGAAGAGCACGTTCCGCTCAACCCGGTGCTGGAGTTCGCGACCGCGCAAGGGATGGAGCTCCGGTACGTCTCGCGTACGGCCTACCGAGACAAGCCGGTGCCTCCGGGCCGCTACTACGTGCTGCCCGAGGGCGGCTCCAACGGGCTCGCGGTCCGCGGCTGCGCCGAACTCGCCGCCGAGATCACCGAGCCCTACGACGTACTGTGCTGCCCGGTGGGCACGGGCGGCACCCTCGCGGGGCTGTCCCTGGGCCTCCGCCCGGGATCGTGCGCCCTGGGTTTCGCCGTGCTCAAAGGCGGCGGGTTCCTCGCCGACGAGGTCCGCCGCCTCCACCACGCGCACGGCCTGGCGAACGGTTCCCCGGCCGTCCGCCCCGGCCCCTGGTCGCTCCGCACCGACTTCCACCACGGCGGCTACGCCCGCGCCACCCCCGAACTCACCGCCTTCGTGGCCGATTTCGAAGAACGCCACGGCGTCCCCCTCGACCCGGTCTACACCGGCAAGATGATCCACGGCGTCTACACGATGGCCGCCTCCGGCGAGTTCTCCCCCGGCACGACCGTCGTCGCCGTCATCACCGGCTGACGGGCCCCGGCACGGCCCAAGTCAGCGGATGTAGAGGTCGCTGATGTAGAAGCCCGCGTCGTCCTGGCCCTGCCAGGTCGCGTTGCGGTCCCGCACCAGCTTGCCGTTCACGTAGACCCGGACCCGGTGCTTGTTGAGCGCCGTGGTGCTGACCCAGACCGACCTGTCCTTGCGGACCTTGATCGTCTGCGTGTACTTCGCCGTCTTGGTGGTGCCGTCCTTGCCCGACTGCGTGCAGTTCGTCTTCGATTTGCACTTGGCGATGTGGTGCTCCAGATAGATCGCCTTGCCACTGGCGCTGGTCACCACGAGCTTGACCGAGTCGTACGAAACCGCCTGCGCGGGCTGCCCCAGGACGGCGACGAGCGCCAGCGCGCCCCCGGCCGCCGCGGCCCCGGCGAATGTCATCTTCATACCCCGGAGCCTCGCTCCCCGCCGATCCCCCCGCCCAGGGACCGGTGTCCCCCGGCCGTTGTGCCCCCGCACGCCGAACCCGCCGCCCGCCCGAACCGTCTCAGGCGGATCCGGCGAGCCGCACGGGCGCCATGAAGGCATCGCGCGCCCCGTTCCCGTCGGCCGGCGGGAACGGGGCGGCGAGGTCAGAAGGTGCCGCCGTCTACGACGATGCGCTGGTCGGTGAGGTAGGAGGCGGCGGGGGAGACGAGGAATCGGACGGCGTCGGCGACCTCTTCGGGGGAGCAGACGTGGCCGAAGGGGGAGGCGGCGTCGAGGGCGCGGATGTCGTCGGCGCCGGTGGTGGCGCGGGCGAGGCGGCGGCCCATGTCGGTGTCGGTGAGGCCGGGGGCGACGACGTTGACGTGGACGCCGTGGCGGCGCTCCTCCTTGGCCAGGACGTGGGCGAGGGCCTCCATCGCGGCCTTGGCCATCGCGTACGGGGCGGAGCCCGCGGGGGTCGTCTCGGCGACGATGCTGGAGATGAAGACCGCGTCGCCGCGCTGCTGGGCGCGCAGGTGGGGCACCGCGGCCCGGGCGACGTGGTGGGCGCCGAGCGCGTGCACGCCGAGGACCCGCGCCAGTTCGGCCGGGTCGGTGTCGGCGACGGCCTTGCCGCGGCTGGCGATCCCGGCGCTGTGCACGAGGATGCCGAGCCCGCCGAAGTCCGCGGCGACCCGGGCGACGAGGTCGGCGGCCTCGCCGGGGTCGGCGATGGAGGCCCGGTAGGCGTCCGCGCGCACGCCGAGGGCGCGCAGTGCCGCGACGGTCTCCTCGGCCGACTCGGCGTCCTTGGTGTAGTTCACCGCGACGTCCGCGCCGTCGGCGCCGAGCGCGAGCGAGATGGCCCGCCCGATCCCGCGGCCGCCGCCGGTCACCAGCGCCGTACGTCCGCTGAGCTGCTTCATCTCACGCCTCCCCACACCCGGGGCAAGGAAACCGAATCCAATTCGGCACACCGGGGTGCGCAGCATAACCCGACGCTTACCACCCCGGCGAGCCCTCCCCCATGTCACGACATGTCCCAACGATCCACGGCACGCGGACCGGCTCCACGATGGACTCGAAGGCAAGGCTTGCCTTCTTTACCGAAACCATGGTGTCGAACGCCGAACCGTTGGGCATTCTTAAGCCAACGAAGAGACTCACCACCGGATCACCAAGAGCGAATGGAGATCCTCCTGGCAACCGGTGGGAGTCGCCCCGTCCGGGCCTCTCAGCACAGCCCCCTGGTGCTGAGAGGCCCGGTTTTTGCTTTACGCCGGAATCGAGCGGGGTTCCCTGACCCGGCTCAGCGGGATCACCATGGGCGTCCCGGAGGAGGGGTCGGCGATGATCTGGGCGTCCAGGCCGAAGACGTCGCGGACCAGGCCGGCCGTCAGGACCTCGTCGGGGGTGCCCTGGGCGGCGACCCGGCCGTCGCGCATGGCGACGAGGTGGTGGGCGTAGCGCGCGGCGAGGTTGAGGTCGTGCAGGACCATGACGACGGTGTGGCCGTCGCCGTTCAGCTCGCGGACGAGGTCGAGGACGTCGATCTGGTGGGCGAGGTCGAGGAACGTCGTGGGCTCGTCGAGCAGGAGCAGGTCGGTGCCCTGGGCGAGGACCATCGCGATCCAGGCGCGCTGGCGCTGACCGCCGGACAGCTCGTCCACCTGGCGTTCGCGCAGGTCGAGCAGCTCGGTGCGGGACAGCGCCTCGGTGACGGCGGCCTCGTCCTTCTCCGACCACGGCCGGTACCAGCTCTGGTGCGGGTGGCGTCCGCGCGCGGCGAGTTCGGCGACGGTGAGGCCGCCGGGCGCGATCGGGGACTGCGGCAGCACGCCGATGGTCCGGGCGACGTCGCGGGTGGGCAGCCTGTCGATGAGCTCCCCGTCGAGGATGACGCTTCCGGCGCGCGGCTTCAGCAGCCGGCCCAGCGCGCGCAGGGTGGTCGACTTGCCGCACCCGTTAGGGCCGATGACGGCGGTCACCCTGCCGTCGGGGATGTCGAGGTCGAGGTCGTCGACGATGGTGCGGCCGTCGTAGGCGAGCCGCAGTTTCTCGGCGCGCAGCCTGGCCGTCGTGTTCGTCATGCGCGCACCTTCCGGGGTCCGGCTGAGTCGGTCTGAAGGGCGAAGGCCGCTTTCCCCTATAGTTAGGCAAGCCTTCCCTTAGCCGAAGCATAGCCAGAAGGCCAGACTTTCAGCGAGTGCGGGCCTCCCGTGGCCCAGAGGGGCATCCCCGTGTAAAGTTAGGTTAGGCTCACCTAATTTCGAGCCAGGAACCCCTCCCCCGCCCCGGGCCGTACGGCCCGCCCGGCTCCGGAACCGGAGACCCGCATGACGCTCCAGCCTCTCATGGCGCTGTTCGAGACCTTCGCCGAGACCGACGAACTGCCCGGCATCGGCCCCGCGCTGCGCGAGACCGGCGGCCTGACCGTCACGCAGCTCGCCACCACCCATCGCGACGCCCTCGACACGATGGTGACCGCGCACGCCGCACGCTGGAACGCCCCCCGCCACGTGGGCGCGACCCTCTGGTGGAAGAACTACGCCTACTGGGCGTCGATCCCCCTGGCGCTCTCCTGGGCCGCCACCGGCGCCTTCCCGGCGTGGACCGCCGACACCCTGCGGGTGTGCGACCTCGACGAGGAGTACCCGCACATGCGGATCGGCACCGCCGAGGCGCCCGGGTCGACCACCGACCTCGCCGCCCTGCTCGACGGGCTCCACACCCCGCTCATCGACGCGCTCGCCGACGTCGCCCGCGCGGGCCGCCGGAACCTCTGGGGCTCGGTCGCCGAATCCCTCACCCGTCCGCTGACGACCTACGCCGAACTGCTGCCGCCGGTGGACGCCGCGGACCTCCTCGCCATGGCCGGCCGGCCCGTCCGCGACCTGATGGAACTCGACCCGCCGCGGCGCAAGACCTGTTGCCTCTGGGTGACCCTGCCGGAGGCCGAGGCCTGCGGAACGTGCTGCCTCACTTCCCGTCCGCAAGCTGTCCACCCGGTCACCGACGCGCTCGACGGCGCGGCGGCCTGAAAGATCTTCGGACACATCCGAAACCCCCTGACCCCGGGGCATTTCAGGGCTTATCGTCAGAGATACTCGAGCCCTTAAGGAGTGCCATGGCGGTGTGGTTGGTCGTCGCGTGCCTGGCGGTCGCCGGTGCGGAGCTCTACCTGGCCTTCGGCCGGTCTAGACGCGAGACGGCCGAACGCAGCGCCCAGCGGGAGGAGTCCGAACAGCTGGCGGCCCGCCTTGAGGAGGCGCTCGGCCAACTGACCGAACTGCGCGCCGACGTCGCGGGCCGACCGGAGGCCGCCGACCTCGCGCGCCTCACCAAGCGCGCCTCCGAACTCGCGCAGGGCCAGGAGGACCTCTCCGTCGCGCTGCGCCGCCATGACGAGCTCGCCGGGTACGTCGGCCGGATCGAGGAGCGCACCGGCCGCACCGAGACCTCCGTCGCCGAACTGCACCGGACGCTGACCGCGCGGGTCGACGCCGCGCTCGCCCGGCACGAGGCCGCCCTCGGCGAGCTGCGCGCCGCGCAGGAGCGCCAGGCCGCCGACGCCGCGGCCGCGCTCACCGAGGCGCACCGCGCCAAGGCCGAGCAGACGGCCCTCGCCGACGCGGTCGCCGCCGAGCACGCCCGTCAGGGCGCCGTGCTGGAAGAGGCGCTGGACGAACTCCGGCAGTCCGCCCGCGAACGGACCGGGGAACTGGCCACCGAGCTGCGCACCCAGGGCGTCCGGGTCGATCTGGCGCTGTCGGAGGTGCGGGCGCTGGGCGCGCGGGAAGGCGGCGGCGAGGAGCTGCGCCGGATCGGCGCCGAACTCGACGAACTGCGCACCGCCGACGCCGAGCACGCCGTGCGCCTGGCCGACGCGCTCGCCGAACTGCGCGACACCCGCGCCGAGCAGGACGAGCGGCTCGCCGAGGCGGTGGTCGACCTGCGCGACCGGATCTCCCGTCCCGGCGCGCCCGAGGTCCCGCGCGCCCTCTCCGGCCTGGACGAGCCCGGCGCGCTCGACGCCGTCCGGGAGGAGCTGATGGCGCTGCGCGGCCGCACCGACCTCGCGCTCGACCGGCTCGACGAGCTGGACTCCGAGCGCGACAGGGATCTCGAGCGCTACCGGGACCTCGCCCAGGCGCTCGACGCCGTCGAGGACCACCTCGCCGGGCAGTACGCCGCGGGCGAGGTCGAGGCGACGACCGTGCGCGGCGGCCTCGTCGGGGCCCGCCCGCTGTCGCACGAGCTGCTGTCGAAGGCGTACGAGAACCTCGTCGACGCGGTCGACCTGCGCGTCCGGATGCAGGTCCCGGCCGGCGAGGAGCCCTGGCACACCCAGTACTACCTGGCGGGCAAGAACCCCGCGCGGCTGCGCCGCGACTTCGTCGCGCTGCTGGACGGCCTGCGCGGCACCGGTCCCGACCCGCGCCGCGACGCGGTGCACGCGCTCGCGCTGGAGCTCAGGGCGGCCGACGAGGGCTTCGCGCAGATCGGCCCGTTCGTCATAATCCACGTCGAGGACGACCTGCTGTGCGGGGTGCTGACGGTCGCCGAGGCCCGGCGCTTCGACATGGACCGGTTCCTCGGCGACCCCGCGGCCGCCGCGAGCGGGCTGCGGCTGCTGCCCGAGCAGCGGTTCCGCGACCTCGACGAGCGGACTCAGACCGCCTGACGGCCGCGCAGCGCCGCGAGAGCGCGGTCCGCGTGCACGTTCATGCGGACCTCGCTCTTCACCAGCTCGAGGACCTTGCGGTCGGTGTCGATGACGAACGTCACCCGCTTGGTCGGCGCGAACGCCAGCCCTCGCGCGACGCCGAACAGCTTGCGGACCTCGGCGTCGGGGTCGGCGAGCAGCGGGTAGCCCAGCTCGTACTTGCCGCTGAACTCCGCCTGCCGCTCGACGCTGTCGCCGCTGATCCCGACGGGGGTGGCGCCGACCGCCTTGAACTCCCCGACGATGTCGCGGAAGTGGCACGCCTCGGCGGTGCACCCGGGCGTGAACGCCGCGGGATAAAAGAAAAGCACCACGGGGCCGTCGGCGAGCAGTTCACTCAGCCTGCGCTCGGTCCCGGTCTCATCGGGCGCCGCGAAATCAGGCACCACATCACCGATCTTCATGCCGCCAAGCTAGCGCCCCTCCCCCACCCCCACCAGGGCCCGCCCCCTCGCGCGGCCGCCCAGGGGCGGAATCCCTGCAGAACGCACCGGACCACGTGTGCAAGCTCACACTTACCGGTCGAGGATGCGGCGGTAGAGATCCGTCGCGTGGGCGGACGCGGAGGGCGGCGCCGGGGTGAGGCGGAAGGTGCGCGCGCCATCGGGGGTGCGTTCCGCGCGGAGGGAGAGGACCGGGGCGGGCGGGGCGGTGTGGGTGGCGTGGGCGAGGGCGTGGAGGTGCGTGACGAGGGCGACGCGGACACCGTGGGCGGTGAAGGCGCGGAGGAGGTCGGCGGCGATGGCTGACGCCTCCTCTTCACCGGTCGAGGACAGTGACTCGTTGCTGAGGAGAAGGGAGCCCGGGCGCAGGAGGTCGGCGATGGCGC
This sequence comes from Actinocorallia herbida, assembly GCF_003751225.1. Taxonomy (NCBI): domain Bacteria; kingdom Bacillati; phylum Actinomycetota; class Actinomycetes; order Streptosporangiales; family Thermomonosporaceae; genus Actinocorallia; species Actinocorallia herbida. The sequence goes on along the minus strand of NZ_RJKE01000001.1, from coordinate 2,127,306 downwards.
TCAGCCTGCCCAATTCCTCGGCGAGGCGGCCGCTGGTGAGCGTTCTGTCCTCTTCGCGGCGGAAGTGGGTGAAGACGCCGTCGGCGGGAGTGGCCCTGTAGGACGCGGCGGGAGCGAACATGCCGGACTGGGCCATAAGGGTGGCCACGCCGAGGCCGCGCAAGAACGTGGACTTGCCTCCCCGGTTGGCTCCGGTGACCATGACGAGGGCGATGCCGTCGGCGTCGAGGTCGTTGCCCGTGACGGGTGCGTCCAGGCGGAGCGCAAGGCAGGGGTCGTACAGGCCGCGCGCGGACAGGGCGCCTTCACCGGGCGGCCTGTGCTCGGGACGGCAGAGCGGAAGGCCGTGCGCGGAGAGCGTCTCGGCGAGGTTGAGGCAGCCGACGTAGAAGCCGAGTTCGTCCCGCAGAGCCGCGAAGAAGTCACGGACGTCGTCGGCGGAGGCGGTGGCCGCGTCGGCCGCGCCGCCGAGGAGGTCGGCGCGGAAGGAGGCCAGGGCGCGCCAGTCGTCGTCCGACTCGCCCGACGCCTTGTGCCGGAGCCGCGCCTTGCGCGAACGCCGGTCCGGACGGGCGCCCGGCGGCGGGTGCAGCCGGAAGCCCGCCGGCCGGTTCCCGGGGCCGAGGCCGCCGGTGACGGCGATGCCGCCCTCGAACTCCAGCAGCACGAGCAGTTCCTCCACCTCGCGGAGGTATCGCGCGTCCAGGTTCGCCGCGAGCATCGTGAAGAGCCGGGTGAACGCGGGTGAGGAGAACGCCTTCCGGTGCGCCGCCGCGAGCGCGGCGAGGCTCCGCAGCCGTCCGCAGAACGCTTCCAGCACCCGCAGCGCACGCCGTAGGAGGCCGTCGGACCTGCCGCCGATACCGCGGATGACCTTGTCCTCCTCCTCTACGGCCTCGTGGGCGAGGTCATAGAGCGCGCGCACGGCGTCCGGGTTGCGGAGGCAGTCGGCGAGGACGTCCTGCCGGTAGGCGAGGGCGGCGGGATCGGTGCGCGGGCGCAGCGTCACCGCGGCGGCGATCGTGCGGAGCCGTCCGTCCCCACGCGCCATGCCCTCCCACAGGACGGCGAGTTCCAGATCGGTGACGAGGTCCGCCGTGACGGGGTCGTCGGGGAGGACGAAGGAGAAGTCGACGTCTTCGGCGAGCAGCCTTGGCCTCATCGCAGGACCTCCCCGGCACGGCGTTCTTCGAGACGTCTGCTGAGCGCCGCGTACGTGAGGCCGAACCGCTCGGCGAGCGCGCGGGCGTGGTTGCGCCCGTCGGCGGGGCCCCGGACGATCCGGAAGGTGCGGCGGGCGTCATCGCCCTCGGTCTCGGCGACCATGCTCACGACCGAGGGATGCGCCCGGGACAGCTCGTCGAGGAACGACACCCAGAGGCAGCGGACGCCCTTGTCCAGAAGCGTGGTGAGCAGAGGGCGGCTCAGCGCGAGCGCGTCGGACGCGGTGGTGGACATGAAGATCTCGTTGAGGACGACCACGCTGTCGCCGGTCGCCGCGGCCAGGAGGTCGCGGAGCCTCAGCAGCTCCTCCTCCAGCTTGCTCGCCGGGTTCGCCAGGCTCTCCGCGCGCTCGTAGTGGGTGAGGACGCGGTCGGGCAGGAAGACCCGCGCGGCGCGCGCCGGGACGGGGCAGCCCAGCCCGGCGAGATGGTGCAGCTGCCCGAAAGCGCGCGAAAGGGTGGTCTTGCCGCCCTGGTTCGGCCCCGACACCACCAGGACGTGCTCGTCCGGCCCCGCCGTGACGTCGTTCGGGACGACCTCGGCGGGGCGCTCGACGGCGAGGGCGAGGTCGTAGAGGTCGCGGACCTCCAGGGTCCGGTCGGTCAGCGAGACGTCCGGGTGGCAGACCGGCAGGCCCGCCGCGCGCAGGGGCGCGAGGAAGTCCAGCCAGCCGAGGCAGAAGCGGAGTTCCCGGTCGAGCCGGACCAGCTCCGCCTGCAGGAACCCGCGGTGCCGGGCGAGGAACGCGGCGAGGTCGGCGAACACCTCGGGGTGGGCCGCGGCGACGAGGTCGAGGACCGCCGCCTCGACCACGTCGAGGCCGGAGCCGTCGGCCGGCCGCGGCGGGCGGGCGGCCGAGGGGTCGGCGCGGAAGCGGGCGAACACCGCGCGCACCCGGTCGGCGAAGGCGTCGTCGGCGCCGGGCGCGCAGGGCCCCACGGTGATCTCGTCACCGCGCAGCAGGAGCTCGTAGCGGACCTCGCCGAGCCGGGCCAGGAGCGCGCGGGCCGCGTCGCGCGGGCCGGTGAAGGCGGGCGACGCGACCAGCGCCGCGAGGTCCGCGCCGAGCCCCTCCAGCCCCGGGACGCCCGGGACGAGGGCCGCGGCGAACGCCTCGACCGCGGCGGCGTGGGCCGCGACGGCCTCGATGAGCCGCCGACCCGCCTGCGGCGCGTGCCCGGTCCGCGCGAGCCGGTCCAGCCGCCGCCGCACCAGCGCGGCCTCCGCCGTGAACGCCCGCGCCGCCGCCCCGACCGCAGGCTCTTCCAGCGCGCGGAAGACGCCTTGCCTTACGGCGATGAGCGCAGGATCCCGAGGAGCCCCGTAGAGGTGGGCCGCGGCGTCCTCCCCCGCGGCCTTCGCGATCGCGGCCTCGACCGCGTCGAGCCGCAGATCCCCCCAGTGCGCCGGAGGCTCCGAAGGCGGCGTCCCGTCCCCGTCGAACAGAAGGCTGCGCACTCCGTCCCCCTTCGCCCATGATCCCCGGGCGGGGACGGTACCACCGCCGGGGGTCCCGGGCGGGGCCGGATCAGGCCAGCGCGTCCAGGGCCGCGACCTGTTCCGGGGTGAGGGACACGCAGGAGGCCGCCATGTTCTCCTCCAGGTGGACCGAGGAGGAGGTGCCGGGGATCGGGAGGACCACCGGGGACTTGGCCAGGAGCCAGGCGAGGGAGACCTGCGAGGGGGTCGCGCCGGTCTCGTCGGCGACGGCCTGGAGGGCGGTGCCCGGACCGGTGAGGCCGCCCGCGGCGACGGGGGCCCACGGGATGAAGCCGATGCCCTGGGCGGCGCAATGGGCGAGGACGTCGGCGGAGGCCCGGTCGAGGAGGTTGTAGCGGTTCTGCACGGTGGCGATCTCGGCGGTCCGCCCGGCCTCCTCGATCTGCGCGACGGACACCTCGGAGAGGCCGATCGCGGCGATCTTGCCCTCGTCCCGCAGGTCGCGCAGCACCCCGATCTGGTCGGCGACGGGGAAGCGCTCGTCGATCCGGTGCAGCTGGAACAGCTCGATCCGCTCGAGGCCGAGCCGCCGGAGGCTCAGCTCGACCTGCTGGCGCAGGTAGTTCGGGTCGCCGAGGACGTGCCAGCGGTCCGGCCCGGTCCGGACGAACCCGGCCTTCGTGGCGATGAGGAGGTTGTCCGTGTACGGGTGCAGCGCCTCGCGGATGATCTCCTCGCTGACGAACGGCCCGTAGGAGTCGGCGGTGTCGATGAGGTCCACGCCCAGTTCGACGGCGTGCCGCAGCACCTGGACCGCCTCGGCCCGGTCGGCCGGCTCGCCCCACACGCCGGGCCCGGTGATCCGCATCGCGCCGTAGCCCAGGCGGCGCACCTCCTTGCCCGCGATCCGGAACTCGCCCGACGGGTTCAACGGCGACGACATGGCGGACCCCCTTCTGGTCTTGATCATTACATCAGGCGCTCCCCGTCGCCCATCTCGCCGGGGGGCGGGCTGCCCCTGTCCGCCCGACGGGGCAGGGCCTGCCGGGCCCGTCGGAATACCCGTGCGCCCGATCACGTTCAGTAACTCATGACCGAGCACGCCCCCGCGCTCGACGAGCGCACGGAGGCGGCGGCGCGGATCGCGGAGTCCCGCGCCGCGAACGACCGCCTCACCGACTCCCTGACCGATCTCTGGGACGAACTCGTCGCCGCCTCCGCCGGCAGCAACGCCGACGACGAGCACGACCCGGAAGGCGCCACCATCGCCTTCGAGCGCGAGCGCCTCACCGACTCCCTCACCCGTGCGCGCACCGACCGCATCGCCCTGGACCACGCCCTCGTCCGCCTGGCCGAAGGCACCTACTGGACCTGCAATTCCTGCGGCGGCCCCATCCCCCCGGCCCGCCTCGCGGCCCGCCCGACCACCGCCACCTGCATCGGCTGCGCCGGCCGCCGCTGATCACCGCGCCCCGGCGCGGATCCCGAAAGGCGGGACGGGTCAGGCGGCGCTTCGCGCCCGGTAAGCCCGGCAGCCGCCTCTCCGTCGAGCAGAGCCCCGAACCTCGTCGCCCACCGTCACCACCGCGCGGACGACCCGTTGCGTCCTCCGGGTCTCGCCCGCCCGTCCGGGCGCCGCCGGATTACGCCGGGGGCTCGGTGAGGAGTCCGGCCAGGACCACATCCGCGAGTCGGTCGGCGTAGCGCTCCAGATCGGTGATCGACGGGTCGTCGGGGCGGCCCAGGCGGCGCGCCAGCGGGGCGTGCGTCATGCCGAGGGTCGGGCCGATGACGGCGAAGAAGAGCACGTGCTGGGAGGCGCGCGGCAGCCTTCCCGCACGCGACAGCCGGGTGAGCAGCGGCCGCAGCCTGCGCACGGACGGGTCGATGTACTTCTCGAAGAGGTAGGCGAGCCGCTCGGACTCGTGCGCGGCCTCCTCGGCGAACAGCCGGTGCAGGTGGGGGTGGTGCGCCGCGGTCCGGTAGAAGTGCCGGACGACCTCGCGCAGCAGCTCCTCGTCGGGCAGCGACCCGTCGGCCGGCAGCACGGCGTCGTCGCCGTAGGAGAGCTCCGCCTCGCTGACGGCGAAGTCCACCACCGCGTACCAGAACCCCAGTTTCGACCCGAACCGGTCGCCCATGAAGTTGTGGTTGACCCCGATCCGCCGGGCCAGCTCCCGCACCGTCGTGTGCGCGTACCCCAGTTCGGCGAAAGCCGCGAGGCCCCGTCGCAGCACCGCCTCGTCCGACCTGTCCGCGCTTCCCGGCTGCCCGCCGCCGACGGCCTCCGCCACCCTCACTCCGATCCTCCCGCCCGGCGCCCGCGCACGCCGCTCCGGCCGGACCGACCGCAGTGTACCGACCGCCGACCCGGAACGGCCCTGCCTTCAGCCGGGCCAGGGCGCCAGCGGGAGGGTCGCGGCGACCTCCGCGGGATCGGCGCCTTCGACGGCGACGGCTCCGGCGACCGACAGGGCGAGGTGGGCGAACCGCGGCGCCAGTTCGGCGAGCCCTGCCAGGGGATCGCCGTCCGCGTCGTGCGGGGAGACCTCGAGGCTCCGGACGCGCAGGCGCGTGAGCCCCGGCAGGACCGACGTGTCCGCCAGCGCCCGCAGGACCTGGAGGTCCCCGGTGTCGAAGTGGGCGCGGGCGAGGTCGAGGGAGCGCAGGGCCGGGTAGGCCCCGGCCGTCAGCTCCTCCAGCTGCTCGACCGGGCACTCGGTGCCGTGGACGTCGGACTCGGTCTCCACGGCCAGGGAGGCGAGGTTCGGGAGCGTGACGGCGCGGGCCGAGGAGCCGGGGAGCACGCCCCCGTCGGAACGGACCGCGCCGTGCAGCCGCAGGTCGGTCAGCCCTTCTCCGCCCACCCAGTGGAAGAGCAGGGCGCCTTCGAGCTCCAGGGTGCGCAGCGCGGGGAGCGCGGCCCACAGCGCCTCGGTCTCGGCGCCCGCGAAGCCGGTGTCGTAGTGGTCCATCGGATCGAACCGGGCGCCCGTGGAGGTCGTGGCGTCCTCGTAGAGGTACTCGAAGGCGTGGCCGAAACGCAGCTCCGCCAGGTGGTCGCGGCGGTGCTCGGCGAGCGCGGCCGCGGCCCGGCCGGCGGAGTGGTGGTGGTCGGTGAGCCGCAGGTCGAGGCGGCGCAGGCGGGCGGCGGCCGGATGGCGCAGCAGCGCGTCGATCAGGGCGGCCTCCCACCGCTCCGGGTCGGCGGCGTCGGCGGGATCGGCGCCCGCGCTGGAGGCGGCGAGCCGTTCCACGAGCGCGCCCCGGCGCGGTCTGCTGTGCGGGGCGGCGCGGAACCTCGCCTCGTCGAGGAAGCCGCGCGACCAGGTGAACCGCCAGGAGCCGTCCTCCCGGAGCCCGTCGAGGCCCCACCGGCGCTCGACCCGCCGGTAGGCCTGGACGAGCCCTGCGGCATCGCCCTCCCCGGTCCGGAGGCGGTGTTCCAGCAGGATCGCCTGTCCGCGCGGGTCGCCTTCCGCGTCGAGTTTCTCGGCGTACTCCCGCCACTCCGCCCATACTTCGGAGCCGGGTGCCTCAAGGTGGGACATGCCGCTGTTCCTCCGGTCCGTCGTACCGCACGAAAGACGAAATGCCCGACATGTCACCCCGGGCGCGGGAGCATGGTAGCCAGCCGCGCCGGATTCATCGCGCAGGCGCGGCCGATGCGCCGCGTCTCTTCCCGCGACCGCCTCGGGCCACCGCCTTTACGCAGTAAGGTTGCCGCTCAGCGGTCGAGGGAGCCCAGGAAGTCCAGCAGGGCGGCGGTCACCTCGGTGGGGCGCTCCTGCTGGATCCAGTGGCCCGCCCCGTCGATGACGACATGGCCGCGCAGGTCGGCGAGCGCCTCGGCGAGCCTGGCCGCGGGCATGAACCCGCCGACGGGATCGGCGGAGCCCGTGACGAACAGCGCGGGCCGGGTGACGACGGCCCCGGCGAGGTGCTCGGTGCGCGCCCAGTACCCGTCGATGTTCCGGTAGTAGTTCAGGGCCGGGGTGAAGCCCGTGGTCTCGAAGGCCTCGACGAAATAGGCGAGGTCCTCCTCCGTCAGCCAAGGGCGTGGCAGCGGATCCTCCGCGACGCCCGCGGCGAGCGCGTCGATGGAGTCGGACCGAAGGGTGCCGCGGACGTCCCGGGCGAGGACGGCGTCGGCGACTCCGGGCTCCTGGAACCAGCACATGTAGAAGGAGTCGCCGTGCCGGCGGCGCAGGATCGACAGGGGCGGGGCGGCGGCGCGCGGCGACGGGGGCACGCTCAGTCCCGCGACGGCCCGGACCCGGTCGGGATGGAGCAGCGCGAGCTGCCAGACGATCGACGCGCCCCAGTCGTGCCCGACGAAGACCGCGTCCCGCGCGCCGACGTCGTCCAGCAGCCCGACGAGGTCCGCGCAGATCGTCGCGGTGTCGTAGTCCTCGACGCCCTCCGGCCGGTCGCTCCCGCCGTAGCCGCGCAGATCGGGCGTGAGCGTCCGGTATCCGGCCTCGGCGAGCGCGAGCACCTGGTGCCGCCAGGAGTACCCCAGCTCGGGGAACCCGTGGCACAGCACGACCCATGGTCCTTCGCCGTGCTCGACGACGTGCAGCCCGACCCCGTTGGTCTCCACCCTGCGGGAAGGCAGCCGCTCCCACACCTCCGGCGTGACACCGCCGCTCATCAGGCGCCCCTCTCCGTCACCGGACCGGCCGTTCCCGGCCCGCGCACCGGACGCTACTGCACGGGTCCGACGGAATCCATGGGCCCGGGTGCGCGGAGCGGAAACGGGGCCGGGACCCGTGCGGCGTCGCGCGGGCCCCGGAACGTTCTCGCCGATGCGGTAAGCGGCCGCGGTCGCGGTTTCCACTGTGCCCGATCACCGACGCACGGGAGGTTCCCCTCTTCAAGAGTCGGGCCCCGCCATTGCGCGGTGGTCAAACGCTGATGAACTGCCTGTGACACCTGGCTCTCACCGCGTCTCGGACATCAAGGCTGATACGGGATCTTCGCGCAGTTGGACTTCACGCCCTTGCCCTTCAGCCGGTCGGTCAGCCAGGAGATGGCGGTCTCCTGGTCGGTGAGGAGCGGGGCGAGGTGGTTGGTGAGCAGCTTGTTGCCGAGGTCGGGCAGGTCGACGGGGTTGTAGACGACCTTGGCGCCCTTGGCGCACCAGTCGGAGGCGAGCCTGCGGGCCTGGCCGTGCACCACGATGTCGTCGCGGATCCCGGTCGTGACGCGGACGGGCACGCGCGGCTTCAGCCGGCCGATGCGCTGCCTGGCCAGCACCTTCTTCAGCGACGGGTCGGCGCTGATGATGCGGGTGAGCGACCGCCCGTCCTTCGTCCACTTCTTGCTCTCGGCGAAGCCGTACTTGAGGATCGCGTCGCCGACGCACATCGTCGACAGGTCCTTGAGCGCGGCCTTCCCCGCCTTGTTCACGTTCTTGTCGATGGCCTTCTTGACCACCGGGCTGCCCTGCGCGAACCCGTTGATGGACCAGGCGAGCGCGCCGGCGAGGGCGCTGCCGTCGATGCCGTAGATGACCTCCGACAGGTTCGCCGGGGGCGCGCCGACGTAGGCGCCCGCGAGCTTGAGCTCGGGCGCGTAGTCGGGCGCGAGCTCGGCGGCCGCGCCGCTGGCGCCGCCGCCCTGGCTGTAGCCGTACAGGCCGATCGCCGAGTTCTTCGTCAGCTTCGTGCCGGGCAGGCGCAGCGCGGCGCGGGCGGCGTCGAGCAGCGCGTGCGCCTCGTCGAGCCGGTCGACGTAGGTGTGCAGCCGGTCGGTGCCGCCGAGCCCGACGTAGTCGGTGACGACGACCGCGACGCCCGTCTTCAGGAGCTTCAGCAGCGCGAGGTTCTCGTAGCCGAAGGAGATGGTGTTGTCGCCGACGATGAGCGGGTTCTCCAGCGACAGCGAGGGCGCGCACTGGTCGCCCTGGCCCATCGTGCCGGACGCCAGCGCGACCAGCGGCTGCGGGCCGGGACCGGTCCACGCCTTGTCCGGCGCGATGTAGGCGCCGGTGACCGCGACGGCCTTGCCGCGCGCGTCGGTCGACCGGTACATGATGCGCGTCGCGCGGCCCGGCAGCGGCTCGTCGATGTCGGGCTGGTCGAGCGCGAGCTTCAGCGGCTGCTTGCGGATGATCGCGCCGTTGTGCTCGGGCAGCCGCTTGGGCGGGTCGTAGAAGGCGGGGATCTCCACCCCGCGCGAGATCGTGCGCTCGTCCGCGGCCGCGGAGGCCGCCGGGAGCCCCGCGAGCAGTGCGACCGCGGCGACGCCCGCCACGGGTATCCGGACGCGCGACACCGCGCTCGACGATGACATCTCCATGAGCCTGCTCCCCTAGTCCACCCGAAGATCCGAACGGAGGCTAGCCCGCGGAAGACCAGTAAGTAACTACTGAGTAGGTTACGGACGAGTAACATTCGTACGCCGTACGACCTGCGCCGGTTTCCTGACGGACGTCAGACCAGGCCCCGTCTGACGCTTGTCAGACGCCGTGCCGTCTGTCACGCTACCCCTGCGGCGACCCCGCACCGCCGGGCCCGCCCGCCCCCGACCGACCGGCGAACCGAAGGAGCACCCCCGTGGAATCGTTCGTCCAGCTCCGCAAAGGGACGACACCCCGCCACGTCCACCGCGACCTCGACGGCCTCAAGGACGACGAGCTCGGCAGGATGGGCTTCGTCGGCCGCCAGGCCCAGCTCTACCGGCGCAACGACCCGACGAAGTTCCGGTCGGAGGGCCAGATCCGCCCGTCCACCTTCAAGGGCGACAAGCTCACCCCGACCGACCACACCGACCCGCGCGGCAACCCGCTCCTGCTCTACTTCAACGACGACGTGCGGTTCCTGCTCAGCCGCCGCGCCGAGGCGATGCCGTTCTTCGTCCGCAATGTCGGCGGCGACGAGCTGATCTTCGTGCACCGCGGCACCGGCGAGTTCGAGACCGAGTTCGGCCGCCTGCCCTACGAGCCCGGCGACTGGGTCCTGCTGCCCAAGGGCGTCACCTACCGGCAGGTCCCGGCCGACACCGAGAACTACTTCTTCATCATCGAGGCGCGCGAGGAGTTCCGGACGCCCCCGCCCGGCGTGTTCGGCAGGCACTGGCCGTTCGACCCGTCCATCGTCCACATCCCCGAGCCCGAGGTGCTCACCGACGGCGGCCCCGAGTGGGAGATCCGGGTGACGAACCGGGAACTCCAGGGCTCGATCTTCTACGGCCACAACCCCTGCGACGTCGAAGGCTGGAAGGGCGACTACTTCCCCTTCAAGGTCAACATCCGCGACTACAACCCGATCCTGTCCGAGGGCGTCCACCTGCCCCCAACGGTGAGCACCGTCATGACGGCCGAAGGCGTCGTCGTCCTGAACTTCCTGCCCAGGCCCGCCGAATCGCGTCCCGGCGCCGAGCGGCTGCCCTGGTACCACCGCAACGCCGACTACGACGAGGTCGCGTTCTTCCACGGCGGCTCCCTGCTCGGCTTCCCGATGCTCCCCGGACTCATCACCCACTCCCCGCAAGGGCTCCACCACGGGCCGCCGGAGGAGCTGCGCGAGATGTCCCGCCAGCAGTTCGAGCAGCACGCCCGGCTGGAGTGGGTCACCCTCTCCATCGACGTGCGCCGCCCCCTCACCGTCAACCCGGAACTCGGAGGCGCCAAGTGAGCGTCGCACGCATCCCCTTCGTCGTCCTCGTCCCGGAGATCACGGGCAACCGCGACACCTACGGGGGCGGCGGCGAGTACGTCGTCCTCGAAGGGCACCTGCTGAAGCCCGAGACCGAGTCCGACACCGTCATCGTGTTCATGCACCCGATCGGCGGCGGCGCCTACCTGCCGATGGTGACCGCGCTGGCCAAGGCGGGCCACCACGTCATCTACTGCAACAGCCGCTACCGGGGCGTGGACAGCGCGCTCATCATGGAGAAGGTCGTCCAGGACCTCGGCGCGTGCGTCGCGCACGCCAAGGGCAGGCTCGGGTACGCCAAGGTCGTCCTCGCCGGATGGAGCGGCGGCGGCTCCCTGTCGCTGTACTACCAGCAGCAGGCCGAGAACCCGACCGTCACGCACACCCCCGCGGGCGACCCGTTCGACCTGAGGTCGCTGGACCTCCAGCCCGCCGACGGCATCATGCTCATGGCCGCGCACGTCTCCCGGCACGGCACGATGACCGAGTGGCTGGACGCGTCCATCCTCGACGAGCACGACCCGACCGTCCGGGACCCCGAGCTCGACCTGTACAACCCGGACAACCCCAACCGGCCGCCGTACACCGAGGAGTTCCTGGAGCGGTACGCCGCGGCGCAGATCGCCCGGAACCGGCGCATCACGGCCTGGGTGAAGGCCAAGCTCGCCGCGCAGGCCGCCGCCGGACGCGCCGGCGAGGAGTTCGCCTTCGTCGTGCACGGCACCATGGCCGACCCGCGCTGGCTCGACCCGGCCGTCGACCCCAACGACCGGCAGCCCGGCGTCTGCTACCTGGGCGATCCCAAGACCGTCAACATGAGCCCTGTGGGCCTCGCCCGGTTCACCACCCTGCGCAGCTGGCTTTCGCAGTGGTCCTACGACGACGCGTACGGCGACGGCCCGCGCGCGGCGGCCGACCTCACCGTCCCGGCCCTCGTCATCGGCAACAGCGCCGACGACGCCTGCACGCCCAGCCACACCCGGCGGCTGTTCGAGGCGTTCACCGTCGCGGACAGGACGCTGCACGAGATCAAGGGCGCCAACCACTACTACCTGGGCCCGGACCAGCGCGAGCAGCTCGCCGAGGCCGTCGCCGTCACATCCGGCTGGCTGGCCGAGCGGGGCTTCGGCCCCCGCTGACCCCCTGAAGGAAGATCCCATGGCACTCACCCACGAAGAAGCCGTCGCGCGGGCCCGCGCGCTCGCACCGGGCATCGCGGCCCGCGCCCGCGAGACCGAGGAACTGCGCAAGCCGCACGACGCGAGCATCGCCGAACTCGTCGACGCCGAACTGATCCCGATCCTCAGCCCCAAGAAGTGGGGCGGGCACGAGCTCGGCCTCGACACCCACCGCGCCGTCGTCGAGACGATCAGCGCCGCCTGCATGTCGACGGGCTGGATCCTCGACTTCTACATCGGCCACTGCGTCTTCGCCACGAAGTTCTCCGCCCGGGCCCAGGGCGAGTTCTTCGCCGACAAGCCCTACATCCTGGCCCCCGCGACGACTTCCCCGACGACCAAGGCCGTCCGGGAGGACGGCGGCTGGCGCGTCACCGGCAAGATCCCGTGGGGCTCGGGCATCATGCACGCCGACTGGGCGTTCTGCGTCGGCTTCGGCGACGACGGCGGCCTCTACGCCTTCGCCGTCCCCGCCGCCGAGGTCAAGGTCGACGACGTCTGGCACATGGCGGGCATGGCCGGGACGGGCAGCAACACCGTCGTCCTGGAGGACGTCTTCGTCCCCGACCACCGCACCCTCCCCCAGCGCGACCTCACCCTCGGCGACACCCCCGGCGCCCGCCTCCACGACAACCCGATGTACCGGATGCCCCTGATGCCGTTCCTGTTCGCCCAGGCGGCCCCCGTCTTCTCCGGCGCCCTGCGCGGCGCCACCTCGGCCTTCGAAGACGTCATCCGCAACCGGGTCACCACCTACGGCCTGAAGACGATGAAGGACAGCACGACCGCCCACGTGAAACTGGGCGAGGCCGCCACGAACGCGATGATCGCCGAACGCCTGGTCGCCGACCTCATCGCCCGCGTCCAGTCGAGCATCGGGGGCAAGTTCACCCTCGCCGAGCGCATCGGCCTGAAGTCCCAGACCGCCTTCATCGTCGAGCACTGCCGCCGCGCCGTGAACGACATGGCCCACAACGGGGGCGCCTCCAACTTCTCCCTCGACGCTCCTTTGCAGCGCTTCTTCCGCGACATCAACACCATCGCCGTCCACGCCTTCTGGGACTGGGAGGTCGCCCGCGAGCTCACCGGCCGCCACACCCTCGACCTGAAGCCCAACAACCCCCTCGTCTGACCCTGACAGGCCGCCGCCCCCGGGCAAGGCGGCGGCCCAACCCTCAGCGCCTCCTCGCCCCGGTCCACCGCCGACAGTCAGCCGACCACCCCCGCTCCGGGCGGATGGGCGGCCCGGTGCCGATCTTGGAGCGCGGGGCCGGAGCGAACACGTAACCTCTGGACCCGCTCCTGACGCGGGTGGACGGCTCCCCTCCCCCGGGCAGCGCGGGAAGTCGGGAAAAGGGCGCGCGGGGAGGAACGTCATCGGTAGCTTGAGAGTTTCGGGCTTGGGACGGGTGGGGTGGAATGGCGCTTCGGGATGTGCTGGCCGCGCGGCTGGAGGAGTCGGGGCTGGAGGGCGGGGCCGCGGCGAGGATCCTTGAGACGTTCGACGCGCAGGGGGAGACGGCGCGGGGCGGGGGCGGCGCGGCGCGGGCCTACCTGGAGTCGGTCACGGTCGCGGGGTTCCGGGGGATCGGCCGCGAGACGACGCTGCCGCTGCGGCCCGCGCCGGGGCTGACGCTGGTCGTCGGGCGGAACGGGTCGGGGAAGTCGAGCTTCGCCGAAGGGGCGGAGATCGCGCTGACCGGCACGAACTCCCGGTGGAGCGACCTGCCCGCCGCGTGGCGGGACGGGTGGCGCAACCTCCACGCCGACGGCGCCCCCGCCGTCACGGTCGGCCTGCGGTTGGACGGGAGGTCCGACACCGTGCGGGTGCGGCGCTCCTGGCCGGGACGCGCCCTCGACGGCTCGGTGGTCGAGGTCAGCGGCGGGCCCGGGGCCGCCGAGGGGCTGGACGGGCTCGGCTGGGGCGAGGACCTGACGGTCTGCCGGCCGTTCCTGTCGTACGCGGAACTCGGCAAGATCCTCACCGGCAGGCCCAAGGACATGCACGACGCGATCGCGGGCATCCTCGGCCTGGAGCGGCTCGCCGCCACCGAGGCCGCGCTCGACGCCGAGCGCAAGACGCTGGAGACCGCCGCCAAGGAGTCCGCCCGCGACAGGACCGCGCTCCTGGCCGACCTCGAAGCGGTCGCCGATCCCCGGGCCGGGCGGGCGTCGGACGCCCTGCGGGCCAGGGTCCCCGATGTCGGGGCGCTCGCCGGCCTGGTGACGGCGGGCACGCCCGTCGGCGATCTCGCCCCGCTGCGGCGCCTCGCCGCGCTCACCCCGCCCGGCGCCGTCGCCGTCGCCGACGCCGTCCGGGAGCTGCGGGAGGTCGCCGCGGCGCCCCGCGCCGCCGTCAGCGACGCCGAGGCGCGCCTCGCCGACCTCCTGGAGCGCGCGCTCCCCCACCAGGGCGCCGACCGGTGCCCCGTCTGCCGGAGCGCGGCGCACCTCGACGAGGACTGGGCGCGCGAGACCCGGGCCGAGATCGGCGCGCTGCGCGAGCGGGCCGCCGAGACGCTCGCGCTCCGCGAGCGCACCACCCGGGCCGTCGCCGCCGCCCGCGCCCTGATCGAGCGGCCGCCCGCCGACCTCCCCGCCGAACTGCTCGCGCCCTGGAAGGGCTGGGCGTCCGGCCGCTCGATCGACGGCCCCGCCGAGCTCGCCGACCACCTCGACGCCCACGCCGGGCCGTTCGCCCGCGCCTGCGCCGCCGCGGCGGCCTCCGCCGAAGCCGAACTCGCCGCCCTGGACGACCTGTGGCGCCCGCTCGCGCTCCGCCTCGCCGCCTGGACCGCACGCGAGCGCGACGTGCAGGCCGCCGCCCCCGAGCTGGCCCGGCTGAAGGCCGCCCGCGCCTGGCTCACCAAGACCGCGAACGCGCTGCGCACCGAGGAACTCCGCCCGATGGCCGAGACCGCGTCCGCGATCTGGGAGCAGCTCCGCCAGGAGAGCAACGTCTCCCTCGGCGCGGTCACCCTCGCCGGGACCGGCACGATGAAACGGGTCGAACTCGACGTGGCCGTCGACGGGAGCGAGACGTCCGCGCTCGGCGTGATGAGCCAGGGCGAACTGCACTCCCTCGCGCTCGCGCTCTTCCTGCCCCGCGTGATGGCCGCCCGGACGCCCTTCGGGTTCGTGCTCATCGACGACCCCGTCCAGTCGATGGACCCGGCGAAGGTCGACGGCCTGGCCAAGGTGCTCGACTCCGTCGCCCGGCACAGGCAGGTCGTCGTCTTCACCCATGACACGCGGCTGCGCGACGCCGTCGCCCGGCTGCGGCTGCCCGCCTCCGTCCTGGAGGTGACGCGCGGGGAGCGCTCGGCGGTCGCGGTGCGCCCCGTCGAGGACGAGGTGTCGCGCGCCCTCGCCGACGCCCGCGCCGTCGCGGCGACCGTCGACCTGCCCCAGCAGACGGCGGCCACGGTCGTGGCCGGGCTGTGCCGGACCGCGCTGGAGGCCGCCTGCGTGCAGGTGGTCCACCGCAAGCTCCTGGAGCGCGGCTGGGCGCATTCCGCGGTCGACGCCCGGGTGCGGGCGAGCCGCTCCCTCGGCGAGATCGCCTCACTCGCCCTGTTCGGCGAGAAGAAGCCGCGCGAGGCCTTCAACGCCGAGGCCGCGCCCGAGATTCGCGCGGCGATCGGCTTCTGCAACCGCGGCGTCCACGGCACTCCGTTCACCGGCGACCTCTCCGAGGCCATCTCCCTGGTCAACCGCGCGGCCCGGACGGTGCGCAGTGACTGGTAGCGATCTCCTCCCCATAGCCGCCCGCCTCCTGGAGACCCCCGGCCGCACCCGCACCGCCGCCTTCCTCCTCCGCCTGACCCTCGAACACGAACTCACCGCCTTCTGGCTCCGCACCAGCCTCCCCGCCCTCCCCCGCACCCCCATGCGCACCCAGCTCCTCTGCCTCACCGCCTACACCACCCCCACCACCGCCGCCCGCCTCCACAGCCTCTGGAGCCAACTAAGCCAGGCCTGCCACTACCACTCCTACGAACTGGCCCCCACCACCCGAGAACTCCACCACTGGCAATCCGAACTCACCGCACTCCTCCCCCTCCCCACGCGAGCATCTTGATCGGCAAGCTCATGCCCCCGAGCTGGAGCACCACACCCGCCGGAGTTCCGGCAGAACGTGATCGATCTTTATCGCAAATACGACAAGACGGTCGCCGTGCTCGCGAAAGAACCCGGTCTTTCACAGACCACGATCCACAACTGGGTCACGCAGGACGATGCCGACTCCAGCGGCGGCCGCGCGGGCCCGGCATCGGCGGAGCGGAAGGAACTCACCGAGCTGCGCAAGCGCAACCGGGCGTTGGAGGTAGAGATCGATATCCTCCGGAGGGCTCGGCCTATTTCGCGCGGGGAGAACGTACTCCCAAAACAGATTTCCCGCCGGTCCGGGAAGTGGCCGATTCGGGGGTTCCCGTCGCGACGGCCTGCCGGGTCCTCGGGGTGAACCGGTCCGGGTTCGACAAGTGAACGGGAAGGTCGGCCTCGATACGCGATCAGCGGAAACGCGGAACTGCTGAAAGTTATCCGGCAGGTCCACGAGGATTCGCGTTCCACCTACGGATCGCCGCCTGCTCGACTCCATGGGCACCGCCAGCGACTGCTACAACAATGCCATGATGGAGCCATTCTGAGGCAGAATACAGATCGAACTCCCAGACACCAGGAAATGGGGGGCCAGGGCGAAACTCGAGCTAGCCAGGTTTGCATGGATCGAATGCCGACTTAACCCGAGAGAAGACATTCGAGCTTGGAAATGATGAGCCCGAACGACTTCGAAGACCGTTATTGGAGATAGCAAGCGACTTGAAGGTCACCGAACCGCAGCTGTCCATCCAACCGGGAAGCTCTCGCTTGGGTCACGGCGAAAACCTTGCCGTGACCCAAGCGAGAACCCGTCGACAGAATGATCATGCCAGACCGACGACAGCGCCACATCTGCCCAGCTCAGGGGAGCTGCAGGAAACCCAAAACTGCTACTCCGGCCTGACGGCAACGCTGACGGCAGTGGGAGCGAACGCAAGCGTCGTCCCGCGCACAGCGTGACCGCGAGTGCCACGTCCCGTTCTTCGTTCTTCCAGGGACACCCCAGGGCGGAATCCTACCGCCACCGCGGCCGAGTATAAGTCCAGCGCCTCACAATTCACAAGCAAATTAAGGAACTCCTCGAAGGATTCTGCGACTCGCCGAGGGATTCTATCTTCATCGACATAGGCTACCGCAGGCTCCCCTTCGGGTCCGCATTGAGAGTAGTCAAGCATGACCGTGTCATGGCCAGCCGACGGCGTATCGCAAATTACGACACCGATTTCCGGATATCCCCACTCGGCGATCCGGTAGGAGCTTCCACCGCCCGACGAACCGTCAATTCCCCACGGACCGCCGATTCCGAAAATGCCACATATCTCGAAATGGTCATCGGACCAGCTGGTCGAGAACTGCGTTGGACAGCAACGGCGTCGTGGAACCCCACCGTTCCTCTGGACCAGCAGGTCGACGTAGGCCCTCGGTAGGGTCACTCCCAGCTCCTCCTGTGCCCGGCGGACCATCTCACTGTCCAGTCGGGGTCCCGTGTAATAGTCACTGTCCTCAAACAGCTCTACCATCAGAAACCTCCGGTACGTCCGGTCGCTGCATGGATTCCTCGCTCAATCAGCTGCATTAGCCCCTCATCCTGATGATGATGCCAGGTATAGCCCGCGGGAGTCGAGGGGAGCCCAGCAGCCTGATTCGCCAGCCTAAAGTCCCTGGATCGACTCCCAGTCAGCACAATCCGGACGTCCGGCACGGAAGGATGCCGCCATTGAGAAAAGTCGGGAAATCCATACGTGTCGAAGGGGACTCCACTGTCATGCGTCTTTCCCGCGAGCTTGCCGTTGCGGACCTTAGGAACTCCTCCAGTCATACAAAGGCACTCATCCGCATGTTGGCTGACCTCGCCACCGCAGTTGTGGACGAGGACCGGCGTGGTACCTGCGAGGACGTAGTAGGTGTGGTCGGCTGAGACTGTGAGGTTGTGGACGGTGGCGGGGGTGGGCTTCCGGGTCAGGGCGGTGAGTTGGACTTCGGTGCCGGGGCCGGTGGAGAGCCAGGTGCCGGGGGTGAGGTCGGTGGCCTTGACCCAGCGGTGGAGGGAGGGGACCCAGAAGGGGTGGGCGTCGGTTGCCGTGATCGTGGCGGTCTTGTCGCCCTTGGGGCCGTCGGTGTCGAGGGTGAGGGTGACGAGGACCTTGTCGCCGGTGCTCTTGATGGTGGCCTCGACTTGGCGGGCGGTGGTGATGCCCGTCTTCTCGTCGGTGGCCCTGACCTTGTCGCCCGGCTTCAGGTTCTCGATGGGCTTGGTCGTGCCGTCGGCCATCTGGACGCGGGTGCCGGGGACGAAGCTGCTCACCTTGCAACTGGTCGGGGTCGATGCCTCGGCTGCGTCGTCGGCCTTGGTCGGGGCTGACTTGGGGCCTTCCGCGGCCTCGTCGGCGACCTTCTTGGACGCCGGTCCCGCACGGGACGGGGACTTCGACAAGACCTTCTTGCCAATGTTCTTCAGGGCCTGGCCGCCGGCTTTGAACAGCAGGCCGCAGCCCAATCCCACCGCGGTGGAGACGATGACGGCCTTGTGGTTGTTCCAGACCCGCTTCGCCTTGCACGCGAAGTCCCAGGTGCCGCACTTCTTCTCCACCGGAGGAGCGGGCGGCGCGGGCGGCGCCCCAGGCGGTGGATCCGTTGCTTCCGCCACCGGATCACGATTGGACGTTGGAGAGGTCGAAGACGGGGTCGACGCTGGAGGGTCTGCCGGTTTCGGTGTCGTATTCGCGGGCGCCGAGGTGGGTGAGGCCGGTCGGGTCCCTGGTGCCGCCGACGAAGCCCTTGTCGGCGAGGAGGGGCCAGAGGCCCGTGTCGGTGTTGGGGACCCGCTCGGCGCCGAAGGGTTCGAACCAGCGCTGGCTGTACCGGGTCTGGTCGACGGCGTTGAACCGGACGGGATCTAAGGGCTTCTCGGTATGGGAAACGGCCCCCGGGCCGAAAGGGCGGGGGCCGCTGGGGGTGGGGTTCAGGTGTAGAGGTTGCGGAGGGGGCCCTTCACCAGTTTGCCGGTGGGGGTGCGGGGGAGGGCGTTGGTGAACTCGATGCGGCGGGGGATCTTGTAGCCGGCGAGGTGGGAGCGGGCGAAGGCGGTGAGTTCGTCGGCCAGGGGGGCCGAGGGGGTGACGCCTTCGGCGGGCTGGACGATGGCCAGGACCTTCTCGCCCATCTCTTCGTCGGGGACGCCGATGACGGCGACGTCGGAGACGGCGGGGTGGAGGACGAGGACGTCTTCGATCTCCTGGGGGTAGATGTTCACGCCGCCGGAGATGATCATGAAGGCCTTGCGGTCGGTGAGATAGAGGAAGCCGTCCTCGTCGACGAAGCCGATGTCGCCGACCGTCGTCCAGTTGGGGTGGGACGGGTGTTCGGCGGCCTTCGTCTTGGCCGGGTCGTTGTGGTATTCGAAGGGGCGTTCGTCGCGTTCGAAGTAGATCGTTCCGATCTCGCCCGGGGGGAGTTCGGTGCCGTCCTCCGCGCAGATGCGCAGGATGCCCAGGATGGGCTTGCCGACGGAGCCCTGGTGGGTCTCCCAGTCCTGCGGGGTCACCCAGGTGGTGCCGGAGACCTCGGTGGAGGAGTAGTACTCGTGCAGGATCGGGCCCCACCAGTCGAACATCTGGCGCTTGACCTCGGCCGGGCAGGGGGCGGCGGCGTGCACGGCGTGCGTCATGCTCGACATGTCGTACTTCGCACGGATCTCGGCCGGGAGCTTCAGCATCCGGACGAACATCGTCGGCACCCACTGGCCGTGCGTGACCTGGTAGGTCTCGACGGCCGCGAGGGCGGCCTCGGCGTCGAAGCGGTCCATGACGACGACGGTGCCGCCGAGCGCCTGGACCGCGCCGCACAGCCGCAGCGGGGCCGCGTGGTACAGCGGCGCGGGCGACAGGAAGACCGTGTCGGAGTCGAGCGCGAGGGCCGGGCCGAACAGCGCGACCATGGCGTCGCCCGGCTCCTTGATGTCCCGGTCGGGCAGCGGCGGCCGGATCCCCTTCGGACGGCCCGTGGTGCCGGACGAGTAGAGCATGTCCCCGCCCCGGGGCTGGTCGGCGACGGGCTCCGGCGAGCCCAGCGCCACCTCGGACGCGTAGTCCAGCCACTCCCCCGAATCAGACGACGGCAGGTCCATCGCGACCGCGTACTCGACGCCCGAGCGCGCGTCGCCGACCGCGTCGATCATCCCCGGGCCGACGATCAGGGCGCGGGCGCCGCTGTCGGACAGGATGTAGGCGAGTTCGTCCGGCTTGAGGTGCTTGTTCACCGCGCTGACGTACAGGCCGCTGCGCTGGCAGGCCCAGTAGACCTCGAACATGCGCGGGTCGTTGCCCGACAGGAGCGCGACGACGTCACCGCGCCGCAGTCCCCGCGCGCGCAGCCGGTCGGCGAGCCGCCGCGAGTTCTCCTCGAGCTCGCCGAAGGTGAGCCGCTCTCCGGTCGCCGACATGATGACGGCCGGGCGGTCCGGCGCGGTGGCCGCGTGCACACCGGGATACATGGCTTTCTCCGTTCCCCTGGGGTGGTGGTGGGTGGGCCGCGGGGCCTTAGCGGGGGGCCATCCGGATGGCGCCGTCGAGGCGGATGACCTCGCCGTTCAGCATCGGGTTGGCGACGATGTGCGCGACGAGCGCGCCGTACTCGGCCGGCTCGCCCAGGCGGCTCGGGTGCGGGACCTGCTGTCCGAGGGACTTCTTGGCCTCCTCCGGCAGTGAGGCGAGCAGCGGCGTGTTGAACAGGCCCGGCGCGATGGTGACGACGCGGATCCTGTGCTGGGCGAGGTCGCGCGCGATCGGCAGGGTCATGCCGACGATGCCGCCCTTGCTCGAGGAGTAGGCGGCCTGCCCGACCTGGCCGTCGTAGGCGGCGGCGCTGGCGGTGTTGACGATCACGCCGCGCTCCTCGCCGGCCGGGTCCGCCTTGAGCATGCGCTCGGCGCCCAGGCGCAGCACGTTGAAGGAGCCGATGAGGTTCACTTCGATGATCTTGCGGTAGGCGGCCAGCGGGGAGGCCTTGCCCTCGCGGGTGAGGACGCGGGCCGGGGTGCCGATACCGGCGCAGTTCACCACGACGCGGACCGGGCCGAGCGCTTCGGCGGCGTCGAAGGCCGCGTTCACGCCGTCCTCGTCGGTGACGTCGGCCGGGACGAACACCGCGGCGTCGCCGAGCTCGGCGGCGGCCTCTTCGCCGCGTCCGCCGGGCAGGTCCAGCAGGACGACCCGGGCGCCCGCCCCGATCAGGGCGCGGGCGGTGGCCAGGCCGAGGCCGCTGGCGCCACCGGTGACGACGGCGGAAGCTCCGTTGATGTCCATGTTCTTACCTCTTCGTTCGTTCGCCGCGTCAACGCCGACGCGGGGTCGGGTTCAGGACCAGTCGCTCAGGGCGTCGTGCCCGCGCGCGACGAGGTCGGGGACCATCGCGCCGATCTGCTCGAAGCCGTCCCCGACGGCGAAGCCCGCCTGGGCCCGGTAGTGGATGCCCTCGAAGATCGCGGCGATCTTGTAGAAGGCGAAGCCGAGGTACCAGGGCAGTTCGGCGAGGTCGGCGCCGGTGTGCCTGGCATAGGCGCCGACCAGGACGTCGCTCGTCGGGAAGCCGGGGACGTCGCCGGGCACCGCCGCGACCGGGCTGTCCAGGCCGCTGATGCCGTCCCACCAGACGACGGCCGAGGCGAGGTCGGTGAACGGGTCGCCGAGCGTCGCCATCTCCCAGTCGAGGACGCCGACGACCGTGCCGTCGGGCGCGACGACCACGTTGTCGAGCCGGTAGTCGCCGTGCACGATGGCCGCGCCCTGACGGGCGGGCAGCCGTTCCGTGAGCCGTTCGGCGAGCTTGTCGAATCCGGGGACGTCGCGGCTGCGGGACGCGGCGGTCTGGCGGGCCCAGCGGGAGACCTGCCGGGCGAGGTAGCCCTCGGGGCGGCCGAGCGCGCCGAGGCCGACCTCGTCGGGGACGAGCCGGTGCAGCCGGGCGAGGGTCTCCATGAGGGTCGCGGCCAGGCCCGTCGCGGCGGCGCCGCCGAACGCCTCGACCTGGTCGCGGTCGCGCAGGATGAGGCCGTCGGTGAAGTCCATGACGTAGAAGGGCGCGCCGATCACGTCGGGGCCGCCGATCACCCGGGGGGCCGGGACCGGCACGTCCGTCGGGTGCAGGGCCTCCAGGACGCGGTACTCGCGGCCCATGTCGTGCGCGGTCTCCAGTACGTGGCCGAGCGGCGGGCGGCGCAGGACCCAGCGGCCGCCGGCGCCGTCGGTGAGCAGGTAGGTCAGGTTGGACCGCCCGCCCGACAGCAGCTCGACGCGCAGGGGGCCGGCGAGGAGGCCCGGGGCGGCCGCGCGCAGGAAGGACTCCAGCGCGGGGATGTCGACCCCGGGTGGGGCGGTCGCGGTCATGCACCCTCCAAGAAACCGGTTACTTACTCTGAAACCGACCGATCGAACGCTCTGTCCGAACAGTGAGGGTACTATTGTCCGGCCGATGCCCGGTTGTCAACACCCCCGGGCGGCGTCAAGAGCACAGAGTCCGTGAAGGAGCGCTTGGTGGCGGTACGCGAGAACGTGTCCGAAGTCCGGGAGGAACGCCAGGCGCTCGGCCGCCGGCTGCGCGAGGTCCGCCAGGCGGCCGGGTTCACCCTGCGGCAGGTGGCGGCGGCGCTGGAGGTCAGCATCGGCACCTGGAGCGCGGTCGAGAACGGGCAGACCCGGCTGAGCCCCGAGCGGCTGGAGGCGGTCGCGGCCCTGCTGGGCACCGATTCCGACACCCTGCGCGGCGCACCCGCCGAGGCCGCCCCCGAGACGGGCTGGCGCGACTTCCCCGCCCTCGAACTCGACGCCCCCCTCGCCGGAGCCCTTGAGGCGTTCGTCGAACTCGGCTACCACGGCGCCAGCATCCGGACCGTCGCCCAGCGCGCGGGCCTGTCGGTGCCCGGGGTCTACCACCACTGGCCGACCAAGCAGCACCTGCTGGTGGCCCTGCTCGACCTCACGATGGACGACCTGCTGCGCCGGGCCAGGGCCGCCCGCGCCGAGGGCGACGGCCCCCTGGAGCGGTTCCGGCTGCTGGTGGAGTGCCTCGCGCTCTTCCACACCCACCGCCGCGAGCTGGGCTTCATCGGCGCGAGCGAGATGCGCAGCCTCCACGAGCCGGACCGGACGCGGATCGCCGCAGCCCGTCAGGAGATGCAGAGGATGGTCGACGAGGAGGTCGCCGAAGGCTGCCGGCGAGGGCTGCTCACCACGCCGCTGCCCAAGGAGGCCGCGCGTGCCGTGGTCACCATGTGCACGGCCCTTCCGCAGTGGTGGTCGCCGACCGGGCCGTCGTCGCCGGAGATCGTCGCGGGGCAGTACGTCGGGTTCGCCCTGGAGATCGTCAGGGGACCCCGCGTTGACGTGGCGAACGCCGGGGGTTAAGTTCAGACCGATCTATCGATCGGTTTGTTCAGGAGGACACAGTGTCGGCTTACGACCTCCCCGCCCCGTCCTCGAGGGCGAGCGAGCTGTACGACCGGATGGTCGTGTTCATGCGGGAGCAGGTCCTGCCCGCCGAGGCGGAGTACCTCGCCCACCGCAAGGCCGCCGGACCCGACGGCCACGACCTGCCCCCGGTGGTGGAGAAGCTCAAGGAGGCCGCCAAGGCCGAAGGGCTGTGGAACCTCTTCCTGCCCGCCGAGTCCGGCCTCACCCAGCTGGAGTACGCGCCCATCGCCGAGCTCTCCGGCTGGAGCGTCGACATCGCGCCCGAGGCGATCAACTGCCAGGCGCCCGACACCGGCAACATGGAGCTGCTGCACCTGCTCGGCACCGAGCAGCAGCAACGGCAGTGGCTCGCGCCCCTGCTCGCCGGGGAGATCCGCTCGGGCTTCGCGATGACCGAGCCCGACGTCGCCAGCAGCGACGCCACCAACATCGCCACCCGGATCGAGCGCGAGGACGACCACTATGTCGTCAACGGCCGCAAGTGGTGGACGAGCGGCGCGATGGACCCTCGCTGCAAGGTCTTCATCGTCATGGGCAAGACCGACCCTTCGGCGCCCAAGCACCTCCAGCAGACCATGATCCTCGTGCCGCGCGACACCCC
Organism: Actinocorallia herbida; assembly: GCF_003751225.1. Classification (NCBI taxonomy): domain Bacteria; kingdom Bacillati; phylum Actinomycetota; class Actinomycetes; order Streptosporangiales; family Thermomonosporaceae; genus Actinocorallia; species Actinocorallia herbida. Next base: position 2,103,632 of record NZ_RJKE01000001.1, on the reverse strand, counting down.
CGGCGTCGAGGTGGTCCGCGACTACCCGGTGTTCGGCCACCACGACCAGCACGGCCACGCCGAGGTCCGCTTCACCGACGTGCGGGTGCCCGTCGAGAACGTCATCGGCGAGGAGGGCGGCGGGTTCGCCGCCGCGCAGGCCCGCCTCGGGCCCGGCCGCATCCACCACTGCATGCGCGCCCTCGGCGCCGCGGAGCGCGCGCTGGCGCTGCTCACCGAGCGGGCCAAGAGCCGCGTCGCGTTCGGCGGCCCCCTCGCCGACCAGGGCATGGTGCAGCGCGAGATCGCCGAGTCCCGGCTGGAGATCGAGCAGGCCCGCCTGCTGTGCCACCGCGCCAGCCACGTGATCGACACCTGGGGCAACAAGGCGGCCCGCGACCTCGTCTCGATGGCCAAGGTCGCCGTCCCGCGCGCCGCCACCCGCGTCATCGACCGGGCCATCCAGGTGCACGGCGGCGCGGGCGTCACCGACGTCACCCCGCTGGCCGCCATGTACGGCTGGCACCGTGCGATGCGCCTGTTCGACGGCCCCGACGAGGTGCATCTCCGCTCGATCGCCCGCGCCGAACTGAAGCGCGAGCCGATCCTCCCGCCCCGCGCCTGACCCGTGCGGTGATGACGGGAGGGGCCCGAGGAACCAGTCCTCGGCGCCCCTCCCGTTTTCCATGCCCCCACCCCTAGAGCGCCCTCCCCCACGGCACCGCCTTCCCGTCCCGTGCGCTCCCGTCCCCCCCCGGCCCCCGCGCACCGCAGCCCCGTCCGGCAAAGCCGGAAGCCCTCCCGGGGGGTGGGCCGGGAGGGCTCGCGGGGCGGGACCGCGCGCTAGGCGGCGGGCTCCGCGTCGGAGTGGTAGTTGCGGCGCACGATGACCCACAGGCACACCAGGCCCAGCGCGGCGAGGGCCGCGAGGCCCGCGCCGACCCGCCAGGCGTTGCCGGGCTCGCCGTTGATCAGGGCGACCATGGCGAACGGCGCGAAGCCGCCGATGATCGCGGAGATCTGGTAGCCGAGGGAGGCGCCGGAGAAGCGGATCTCCGGCGGGAACAGCTCGGCGAACAGGGTGCCCTGGGTGCCGGTCTGGAAGCCCGCGGCGAGCATGCCGACGATGACGGCGATGGCGAACGGCCAGACGCGGTCCGCGCTGGACGCCTCGATGAGCAGCCACATCGGGACCGCCCACACCATCATCGCGACCGAGCCGAGGCCGAAGATGAGCTTGCGGCCGAACCTGTCCGAAAGCCACCCGACGAACGGAACGAACGGGATGGCGAGGCAGCAGCTGACGAGGATCCAGGTGAGGACGGTCGAGCGGTCCACGCCCAGGTAGGTCGTGACGAACTGCACCGAGCCGGTGATCATCGTGTAGAAGAACACGACGCCGATGGTGTTGGCGCCGGCCGCGGTGAGGATGGTGCCGGGGTGCTCGCGCAGCACCTGCATGATCGGGGACTTCTTGACGGCCGGGGTCTGCGCCATCTTCGCCGAGGCGGCCTTGAACTCCGGCGTCTCCTCCAGGAAGCGGTGAATGGCGAACGCGACGGGCAGCATGACGAGGCTGATCCAGAACGGGATGCGCCAGCCCCAGGCGAGGAAGTCGGCGGCGGACGTCCAGGCCGTCATGGCGAGGAAGGCGACGTTGCCGAGGATCACGCCGATCGGCACGCCGAGCTGGGCGAAGCTGCCGAAGAAGCCGCGCAGGTGCGGCGGCGCGTTCTCGGTCGCGACGAGCACCGCGCCGCCCCACTGGGCGCCGACGGCGAGTCCCTGGCAGACGCGCAGCAGCACCAGGAGGGCGGGCGCCAGCCAGACGATCTCGGTGTTCGGCACGAAGCCGATGAGGGAGGTGGCCAGCGCCATGAGCAGCACCGCGCCGACGAGGACGGGCTTGCGGCCGTACCTGTCGCCGAGCTGTCCGGCGAGGATGCCGCCGATGGGCCGTGCGATGAACCCGACCGCGACGGTCGCGAACGAGTTCAGGGCCGAGACGACGGCGCTGTCGGTTTCGAAGAAGGTGACGTTGAAGACCAGCGCGGCGGCCGTCGAGTAGATGAAGAAGTCGTACCACTCGAGGGACGTCGCGATGGCCGCGGCGAAAGCCGCGCGGACGGACCGGCGGGAGGCCGCCGTGGTAGGCTCCGAGACCGAGACCACTGTCATTCCTTTCCAGGTTCCCGGCCGCCGACGCCCGCAGGGCGAAGGGCATGGCCGGATGCGCAGCACCGTTGACCGGTGCGGGGGTGGCGACATCGCTTCGCGGCTCCGGGTCAAGGCTGTCCGCGGGCGACATCGGTTCTCGTGACCTCGGGTGGTGCGCCAACACCGCGCGAGGCCGCTTCCCTCACCGCTTCGCGCTCGGCGCGTCGCGTGGTGCGAGGGTGACTCGAGGAGGCCGTGCTCCTCGACGGACCCGCCTCAAGGGGCGGGTGTGCTCTTCCGGGACGGGCCGGGCGGCCGCGTCACCGGTGCGTCACGAAGATCCTGGCGTCGTCACTGCTCCTCCGGCGGGGTCGTCGTGCTCGGCGGCGCCGAAGGAACGGCGCCGAGGATCGCGGCGACGGCGGCGGTCGCCTTGGTGGCGTCCGGCTCCTCGCCGATGATGAGGTCGGCGTAGATGAACATCTCGCCGAGCCGCGTCATCAGGTAGGCGGTGTCGTCGGCGGGCAGCGGGAGCACGATGCCGGACACCTGCTGCTCGACCTCCAGGAGGCCGTGGAACAGGGCGGTCACCCGCGCGTGCTGGACGCCGGCCCGGGTGGACAGCAGCCGCAGCGCGCGTTCACGTTCCCGGTCCAGGTAGGCCCGGAAGTACTCGGCGTCCATGACGGCCTGGGTGAAGAAGTGGAAGATCCGCAGGATCCGGTCGGTGCCGGTGCCGGTGGCCGCGTCGATCGCCTGCCGCCAGTTGGCGTAGCAGAGCGACCAGATGACCTCCGACAGCAGCTGGTCCCGGTTGCCGACCCAGCGGAACAGCGTCGCGCGGTCCACCCCGAGAGCGCCGGCGAGCACCCCCATGTCGACCCGCTCACCGGCCAGGAAGGTGCGGCGCGCCAGCCGGAACGCGTCGAGCGGTCCGCTGCGCGCCGGGCTCTCGCCGTACAGATGCGGCGAGAGCTTGGTGGCCAGGGTCCGGCCGGTGTCGACGACGACGCCGGCGGCGAGCCTGTGCCAGTCCGGATCGACGGCGGGGGGCGGGGTCATGCCTGCAATACTATGCCGTACATCACACCAATGCAATACTTTGGAAAGTGTTGCAAGTGTTCGCTCAGGCGTCCCAGTCGGCCAGGACGGCGGCCGTGTCCGCGCCCTGGACGGGCGGCGCGGCGGGCGTGCCGGGGGCCGTCCGGGAGAAGCGCGGCGCGGGCGCGGGCTGGCGCACCCCGCCGATCCGCACGAACGCCTCGCGCGCCGTGAGATGCGGGTGCTCGGGTGCCTCCGCCCAGTCCAGGACGGGCGTCACACAGGCGTCGGTGTCGGCGAAGACCTTCGCCCAGTGGTCGCGCGGCGCGGCCGCGAACGCCGCGGTGAAGCGCTCGCGGAGCAGCGGCCACGCGGACCTGTCGTTCTGGTCGGGCAGCTCCGCCGAATCGAGGCCGAGCCCCGCGAGCAGCGCCCGGTAGAACTGCGGCTCGATCGCGCCGACGGCGACATACCGCCCGTCCGCGCACTCGTACGTGTCGTAGAAGGGCGCCGCGCCGTCGAGCAGGTTCGCGCCGCGCTCCGGCGACCAGGTGCCCTGGCCGAGCATCGCCCACATCATCTGGGCGAGCACGCCCGCGCCGTCGACCATCGCGGCGTCCACGACCTGGCCCGCGCCGGACCGCTCGCGCTCCCACAGCGCCGACAGCAGGCCGACGAGCAGGAACATCGAGCCTCCGCCGAAGTCGCCGACGAGGTTGAGCGGCGGGACGGGCCGCTCCCCCGCGCGTCCGATCGCGTGCAGCGCGCCGGTGAGGCTGAGGTAGTTGATGTCGTGGCCCGCGCGCTGGGCCAGCGGACCGTCCTGGCCCCAGCCCGTCATCCGGCCGTAGACGAGCCGCGGGTTGACCGCGCGGCAGTCCTCCGGGCCGATCCCGAGCCGCTCGGCGACGCCGGGCCGGAAGCCCTCGACCAGCACGTCGGCGCGGGCGACCAGGCGCAGCACGAGGGCGCGCCCTTCCGCGGTCTTGAGGTCGGCGGCGACCGAGCGGCGGCCGCGCAGCAGGTGGTCGGGGCCGCCGCCGGTGAGGTCGAGCGTGCCCTGGGGGCGCTCGACCCGGACGACGTCGGCGCCGAGGTCGGCGAGGATCATCGCCGCGTGCGGGCCGGGGCCGATCCCGGCGAGTTCGACGACGCGCAGGCCCGTCAGGGGACCGGTCATGTCCGCGCTCCTCATGAAGGGGTGGGGGTGGGGGCGCCCGTCTGGGCGACGAGCAGGGTGGCGAGGGCCGCGTACGCGGCGGAGTCGTCGAGACCGGTGTTCGCCTTGATCTCGCCGCGGTGGATGGCCTCCATGACCAGGCCCGCGACGGCGCCGGCGAAGGCCGCGTCCTGCCCGGGGGCCGCGTCCAGCACGAGCCGCCGGACGCGTTCCGCGGCGAAGCCGGTGTTGCGGCGGTAGATCTCGCGGGCCGGGGCGAAGGCCGTCAGATCGGCGAAGAAGGCGGGCGAGGCGGCCGACAGCTCGGTGGAGATCGCGCGGAGGTAGGTCTCGATGCGCAGGCGCGGGTCGGCCTCCTCGGCGAGACGCGCCTCGACGCGGTCGGTGGCGCGCCGGAAGAAGGCGCGCACGACCGCGGTGATGATCTGCTCCTTGCTCTCGGCGACCGCGTACAGGGTCGTCTTGGAGCAGCGCAGGAGCTTGGCGAGGTCGGCGACGCCCAGGTCGGCGAAGCCGCGCTCCAGGAACAGCTCGATGAGCCGGTCCACGAGCTCCGCGCGCTTGCGCGTCCTGGCCTGGGTCTCCATGGGCTGGACCGTACCAGCCGAAGGGTGATCAGTACCAGTTGGGATCCCTTGGTACTCAGGGTGGTACCGTCCGAGCAGCGAAAGGAGCCGCCCGATGCCCGCCGAACGCCTGCTGCCCTCCCCCGAGGCCGAGGACCTGATCAGCCTGACCCGCGAGCTGTGCGAGAAGGAACTGCTGCCCCGCGTCGTCGAGGCCGAGCGCGACGAGGTCTTCCCGCGCGAGGTCTTCCGCACCCTCGGCCGCGCCGGGCTGCTGTCGCTGCCCTACCCCGAGGAGGTCGGCGGCGGCGCCCAGCCCTACGAGATCTACCTCCAGGTGCTCGAGGAGATCGGCGCCGCGTGGGCGAGCGTGGGCGTCGGCGTGAGCGTGCACGTGCTCTCCTGCTTCCCGATCTTCGCCTTCGGCAGCGACGCCCAGCGCGCGCGCTGGCTGCCGGAGATGCTTTCGGGTGAGCTGCTCGGCGCGTACTGCCTGTCGGAGGCGCACGCCGGATCCGATCCCGCCGCCATGCGGTCCCGCGCCGTCCGCGACGGCGACGACTACGTGCTGAACGGCGCGAAGGCCTGGACGACCCACGGCGGCCACGCCGACTTCTACACCGTCATGGCCCGCACCGGTGACGACGGCGGCCGCGGCATCTCCTGCTTCCACGTGCCCGCGGACACCCCCGGCCTGGCGTTCGACCGGCCCGAGGAGAAGATGGGCCTGACGGGCTCGGCCACGGTGACCGTCCGGCTGGAGGACGTGCGCGTCCCGGCCGACCACCTCGTCGGCGCCGAAGGCCAGGGCCTGGCCATCGCGCTCGCCGCCCTCGACGCCGGACGGCTCGGCATCGCCGCGGTCGCGACCGGCCTCTCCCAGGCCGCGCTGGACCACGCGGTCGCCTACGCCAAGCAGCGCGAGGCGTTCGGCAAGGCGATCATCGACCACCAGGGCCTCGGCTTCCTGCTCGCCGACATGGCCGCCGCGACCGAGACGGCCCGGGCCGCCTACCTGTCGGCCGCCCGGTTCAAGGACGCGGGCCGCCCCTACGGCAGGCAGGCCTCGATCGCCAAGCTCACCGCGACGGACAACGCGATGAAGGTGACGACCGACGCCGTCCAGGTCCTCGGGGGCGCGGGCTACACCCGGGACTTCCCCGTCGAGCGGTTCATGCGCGAGGCCAAGATCACCCAGATCTTCGAGGGCACCAACCAGATCCAGCGGCTGGTCATCTCCCGGCACCTGGCCCGTTAGGGCGCGTCAGAGGCCGAGGCCGCGCAGCGCGATCCGGACGATGCCCCGGGTGGCGGCCTCGGCGTCGCCGCGCGGCTGGAGCAGATGGCTCACCATGAGCCGGATGAGCGCGTCGCAGGTCTCGGTGACGTCGCCGGGGTCGAGGTGCGGGGCCAGCCTCCTGATGGGCGCGGCCAGCACCTCGGCCGCCTCGGCGACCAGCGCCCCGCCGTCGGTGGTGACGAACGGGAGCAGGCTGTCCCCGCGCTGCTCGGCGAGGATCGCGACGAGCATCCGGTGCGACGCGCCGTGCTCGAACCCGAACCGGACGGCCGCCTCGATGAGCGCGGGAACGTCCTGGAGCGCGGCGATCTGCTCCGTGAAACCGTCGATGAAGCGGCCCGCCTCGCGCAGCACGAGCGCCTGGCCGACGTCCTCCTTGGCGGCGAACTCCTTGTACAGGGTCTGCCTGCTCACCCCGACGGCCTGGGCGATCGCGGTCATCCGCACCGACGCCCAGCCCGCCCGGACGATCATCGCGTAGGCGGCGTCCATCGCGTCCTCGCGGACCTGGCGGCGCACCCGGAGCCGGAAATCGGCTGGTTCCTCCACGCCCGCACCCTAACAGTGCGACAGATATGCCGTACCTGTTCGTAGTCTTGACGGATTTCAGAAAAGTGTCACTCTCGGAGGGCCTGCCCCTTTCGACCGGGAGACGCCATGACCGTCCAAGCCGTCAGCTCCGCGCCCGCCGAACAGCTCTTCTACGAGGCGATGCTCACCCCGTCCGCGGACATCTACGGCGCCTACCGGCGCCTGCGCGAAGCCGCGCCCGCCCTGCTCACCGCCGACGGCACCCTCGTGCTGAGCGGCTTCGACGGCTGCTCGGCCGCGCTGCGCCACCGCGCGCTGGGCAAGGGAGACGAACTGCTCGGCATGCAGTTCAGCAATGTCGCGGGCGACGTGCGCGACCTCATCACCTCGACCATCGGGTCGAGCATGCTGTTCGCCAACCCTCCCGAGCACACCCGGCTGCGCCGCCTGGTGAGCGACCAGTTCACGCCCCGGCACGTCACGGAGCTCGCCGGGATCGTCACGCGCAGGACCGACGCGCTGCTCGACCGGCTCGCCGAGGCCGGGACCGCCGACTTCGTCGCCGCGTTCGCCTTCGTGCTGCCACTGGAGGTCATCGCGGACCTGCTGGGCGTGCCGCAGGAGGACCGCGAGGACTTCCTCCCGCTCATGCGCAGCATGTCGCGGTTCACCGACCCCGAGGTCTCCCCGGACGAGCTCGCCGGGTTCGCCGACGCCAGCCGCATCATGATCGGCTACTTCCTCGATCTGCTCGCCCGCAAGCGCCGCGAACCCGGCGACGACCTGCTCACCCGCCTCGTCGCGCACGACGGCCTCACCGAGGCCGAGATGGCCTCGACGGCGCTGCTGCTGTTCGGCGCGGGCTTCGAGACCACCACGAACCTCCTCGGCAGCGGCCTCGCCGCGCTGCTCGCCGACCCCGCCCTCATGGCCGCACTGCGCGCCGACCCGGACCTGATCCCCGGCGCCGTCGAGGAGTTCCTGCGCCACGAGCCGCCGATCCAGATCGACGCGAGGACCGTCCTGGAACCCGTCACCCTGCTCGGCGCCGACCTCCTTCCGGGCCAGACCGTCATCACGATCCTCGCCGCCGCCAACCGCGACCCCTCGCGCTTCGCCGATCCCGACGTCTACGACTTCACCCGCGCCCCCAACGACCACCTGTCCTTCGCCGCGGGCACCCACTTCTGCCTGGGCGCCCACCTGACCCGGCTCGAAGCCCGCATCGCCTTCACCCGCCTCCTGGACCGCTTCCCCTCGATCACCCCCGCGGCCCCGCCCGTCCGCCGGACCGGCATCGCCCTGCGCGGTTGGGCGGGCCTTCCCGTCACCGTCGGCTGACGCGCGGCCTCCGCACGCCCAACGGGCCGGGGCCGGTGACGGGCTCTGGGGCGACCCGGCTTCGGGCCGGCCCGTCGGGGCTTTCCGGGTGCCGCCCGGAACGACACAATGGGCCGGGCTGTTTCCGGTGGTCAGGACCCTTGGGGGCGTTCATGGGCGGTTCGGTGGGGTTCGACTTCTTTCGGGATGAGATCGGGGCCGCGCCCGTCATCGGGGAGGGCGAGGCCGCGGATGTCGCGCGGCGGGTGTTCGCGGTCGCGGGCACGGCCCGCGCGATCGGGAGCCAGCAGGACACGAACTTCTTCCTGGACGGGCAGGGCGGCCCCCTCGCCGTGCTGAAGTTCGCGCATCCGGTGTTCGGCGCGGAGGAGGTCGCAGCGCAGGACGCGGCCGCCGACGCGCTCGCGGAGGCGGCGCCGGGCCTGCGGATCGCGACGGTGCTGCGCGGAGCCGGCGGTGAACGGCTCGCCGCCCGGGTGGCGACCTCGGGCGGGCTCCGGGTGGCCCGCCTTCTCCGGTTCCTTCCGGGCGGGAACCTTGGCGGGTCGGCCTACCTGCCGCCTCGGACGGTCGCCGCGCTCGGGAGGGTGGCGGGGAGGGCGAGCGCCGCCTTGCGGGACTTCACGCACCCCGGCCTCGACCGCGTCCTGCAATGGGACCCTCGGCACGCGGACAGGGCCTTGCCCGCGCTCGCCGCGGAGGTGCCGTCCTCCCCGCTCAGAGACGCCGCGCTGGCGGCGGCCGAAGAGGCCTGGGAAAGGCTGGCCGCCGTCTCGGGTGACCTGCCTTTGCAGGCCGTGCATCTCGACATCACCGACGACAACACCGTGTGCGACGCCGCGGGGCTGCCCGACGGGGTCATCGACTTCGGCGACCTCGCCCTGACCTGGGGCGTCGCGGAACTCGCGTCGACCGTCGCGTCCGTGCTGCACCACGCCTCGGCCGAACCGCACACGGTGCTCCCCGCCGTCCGGGCCTTCCACTCCGCGCGGCCGCTGTCGGCGGCGGAGGCCGAGGCGCTGTGGCCGCTCGTCGTGCTGCGCGGGGCGGTCCTGGTGCTGAGCGGGGCGTGGCAGTCCGTCATCGACGCGGGCAACGCCTACGCGATGGACGCGCTCGACGACGACCGGCGGATCTTCGAACGCGCCCTCGCGGTGCCCGCCGCGGTCATGTCCGGGGTCGTGCGGGACGCGCTCGGCCTGCCCGCCGCGCCGTTCGCCGTGCCCGGCACCGTGCCGCTGCTGGCCGGGCCGTTCGCGCGGCTCGACCTCTCCCCCGACGCCGACGCGCTGGACGAGGGCGCGTGGCTGCGGCCGGGGATCGAGGCGGAACTCGCGGCGGAGTCCCTCGCCGCGTCGCCCGGGGGCGTCGCCACCCACCACGCGCGGCCCCGGCTGACCGCCGCTCGGGTGCTCTCCGACCGCTCCCCCGCGACGGTCCCCACCGGGATGGACGTGTGGCCCGGCCGGGACGCCGAGGCCGTCGCGCCCTTCCCGGGCCGCCTTTCGCACACGGATGAGGGGTTCGTCTTGCGCGATGCCCTCACCGAACTCGTCGTGACCTGCGACGACGCCGTACAGGTCGCCGAAGAAGGCGAGGTGAAGGCCGGGGATGCCCTTCTCACCGTACGCGCGGGCGTACGCCTGCACGCCGCACTGCGCAGGGCGGGGTCCCCGAAGCCGCCGAAGCTGGTCCGCCCGGAGTACGCGCAAGGATGGCTCGCCCTCACCGCCGACCCTTCTCCCCTCTTCGGGCTCTCCCCCTCCGCGCCCGTCGACGACCCCACCCTCCTGGCCCGCAGGCAGGCCGCCCTCGCCGACGTCCAGGAGCACTACTACGACGAGCCGCCCAGGATCGAGCGCGGCTGGCGGCACCACCTCGTCGCCGACGACGGCCGCGTGTACCTCGACATGGTGAACAACGTCGCCGTCGCCGGGCACGCCCATCCCGGGATCGAGCGGGCCGCGTCCCGGCAGCTCAGGCGGCTGAACACCAACTCGCGGTTCCACTACGCGTCCGTCGTGGAGTACGCCGAGCGCCTCGCCGCGCTGCTGCCGGAGCCCCTGGACACCGTCTTCCTGGTCAACTCCGGCTCCGAAGCCGCCGACCTCGCTCTGCGGCTCGCCTTCGCCGCGACGGGACGGCACGACGTCGTCGCCGTACGGGAGGCGTACCACGGCTGGACGTACGCCTCCGATGCCGTCTCGACGTCCATCGCCGACAACCCCGACGCCCTGGCCACCCGCCCGCCCTGGGTGCACACCGTGGACGCGCCCAACCCGTACCGCGGCAGGCACCGCGACGGCGAGGCGTACCGGTACGGCCCGGAGGCGGCCGCCTTCATCGACGCGCTGGCCGCCGAAGGCCGTCCGCCCGCGGCGTTCATCGCCGAGCCCTTCTACGGCAACGCCGGGGGCGTCCCCCTTCCTGACGGATACCTCGCCGAGGTCTACGCCGCGGTAAGGCGGCACGGAGGACTCGCGATCGCCGACGAGGTCCAGGTCGGGTACGGAAGGCTCGGCGCCTGGTTCTGGGGGTTCGAGCAGCAGGAGGTCGTGCCCGACGTCGTCACCGTGGCCAAGGCCGCCGGGAACGGGCACCCGCTGGGCGCGGTGGTCACCACGCGGGAGATCGCCGAGAGGTACCGCACCCAGGGGTACTTCTTCTCTTCGACGGGCGGGAGCCCCGTCTCCAGCGTCATCGGCACGGCCGTCCTGGACGTCATCGCGGGCGAACGCCTCCAGCAGAACGCGGCGGAGGTCGGCGGCCTCCTCATCCGGGGCATGCGCGACCTCGCCGCGCGGCACCCGGCCATCGGCGCCGTGCACGGCTCGGGCCTCTATCTGGGCCTCGAACTCGTCGAGGACCGGGCCACCCGGGAGCCCGCGACCCGCCTGACCGCCGCGCTCTGCGACCATCTGCGCGACCTCGGCGTCATCATGCAGCCCACCGGTGACCACCTGAACATCCTCAAGATCAAGCCGCCGCTCTGCCTCGACGCCGACGGCGCCGCGTTCTTCCTCGCCGCCGCCGACCGGGCCCTCGGCGCCACCTGACCTCAGGATTACATTCAATCTTCGGCACCACACCGACTCATTCCGGAGATCTGCCCGACGCATCCCGCGGCATGCCTTCTCCCGAACTTCCGTACGTCTTCCCAGCTCATCTGCATGCGCTTCCGTACGAAACATGATGTTTACGGCGGAGACCTTCCCCAGGTCTACATGTAATCCAGACTGAGCTCACCGAGCCCGGGAGATGTACCGGAAGGAGCTGGTTCGCGGTGAGGTCACTGATCGACACGATGCACGGCGTGGACGCCGCACATCTGCTGCACGGGCAGCAGATCTCGGCGGACCGCGTGAGCATGCGGTACGCCACGGGGACCACCGCCCTGGAGGACGTCAGCCTGAGCGTCGCGCGCGGCGAGTTCGTCGCGATCGTCGGGCCGTCGGGCTGCGGCAAGTCGACGCTGCTGCGGCTCGCCGCGGGGCTGGAGCAGCCGACCGAGGGATCGGTCGCGCTCGCCACCGAGTCCGTCGCGTTCATCTTCCAGGATCCGACGCTGCTGCCGTGGCGGACCGTCCGGCGCAACGTCGAACTGCTCACCCAGCTCGCCGGGCTGCCCAAGGAGGAGCGGGCCCGGCGCGTCGACGCCGCGGTCGAGGCGGTCGGGCTGTCCGGGTTCGCCGGGCAGCTCCCCAAGGCGCTGTCGGGCGGCATGCGGATGCGCGTCTCCCTGGCCCGCGCGCTCGCCCTGGAGCCCGAGGTGATGCTGCTCGACGAGCCGTTCGGCGCCCTCGACGAGATGACACGCGACGAGATGCAGAACCAGCTCCTCGACCTGCATCGCAGGGAGGAGTTCACCGCCATGCTCGTCACCCACTCGGTGTCGGAGGCCGTGTACCTCGCCGACCGGGTCGTCGTCATGTCGGCGCGGCCCGGCCGCATCCGCGGCGTCGTCGAGGTCGGCCTGCCCCGTGACCGGGACGCCGACATCAGGTTCGACCAGCGGTTCACCGACCGCGTCGCCGAGGTCGCGGCGCTGCTGCACGGAAAGGGATGAGCGAGATGGCGAGCACCACCACGACCCGCAAGGCCGCGCCGACCGCGGCCCCCGCAGCCAGGTCCGCGCCTTCCCCCGCCGAGCGCTCGCGCAGGAGCGGCCTCGGCCGCGCGCTGGTACCGGTCCTCTCCGTGCTGCTGGGCTTCGCCGCCTGGTACGCCGTCAGCTACCTGCTGCTCGCGCCGGACCGCAGGTTCCTCCTGCCGCCGCCGCACGAGGTGCTGACCGAGTCGCTGCTGAACCCCGACCGGCTCCGGCCGATGCTGGAGGCCCTCGCCGTCACCGCCCGGCACACCGCGCTCGGCCTGTGCGCCTCGACCTTCATCGGCGTCGTCGCGGGCATCCTCATGAGCCGGTCCCGCGTCGTCGAGCAGGTCGTGTTCCCCTACGCGGTGATGCTCCAGGTGATCCCGGTGCTGGCCCTCGTGCCGCTCATCGGCATCTGGTTCGGCTACGGCTCGTTCTCCCGGACGATCGTGTGCACGATCATCTCCCTGTTCCCGATCATCACCAACACCCACTTCGGGATGCGGTCGATCGACCGCAGCCTGCACGAGATGTTCACCCTCGGCCGCGCCTCGGGACCGCGCCGCCTCCTCAGCCTGGAACTGCCCGCCGCGCTCCCCTCGATCCTGACGGGACTGCGCATCGCGTCCGGCCAGGCGGTCGTCGGCGCGATCATCGGCGACATGTTCTTCGCCCAGGGCGAGGCGGGCATCGGCACGCTGCTCGCCTCGTTCCAGGCGCAGCTGCGCTCGAACGACATGGTCGCGGCCATCTTCCTCGCGTCCCTCTTCGGCGTCACCGTCTTCGGGCTGTTCGCGCTCATCACGCGGCTGGCCGTCGGGCGGTGGCACACCTCGGGCTCGCGCTGACGCGCAGGCCCCAAGACCCGGCAGATCCCAGGAAAGCAGGAGCATTGACCACCGACTACTCCCTCGCCGAACTCAACAAGGAAGCCCGGATGGGCGGGATGGGCGTGGAGACGACCGACCGGGCCATCCCCGTCATCGACCTCACCGACTTCGCCGCCCGCAAGGCCGAGATCACCGAGCGGCTGTGGCGGGCCGCGACCGAGATCGGCTTCTTCCAGCTCACCGGGCACGGCATCGAGCCCGAGCTGGTCGACCGGGCGTTCGCCGAGGCCGAGCGGTTCTTCGCGCTGCCCGAGGAGGTCAAGGCCGGGGTCCCGCTGGTCAAGGCGTTCAACGCGGGCTGGGAGTCGCAGTCGCAGGTCAGGCCGTCGATCGGCACCCCGGACCGCAAGGAGTCGTACCAGATCACCCGGCCGCACATGGCCGACCTGTGGCCCGGCGAGGAGGCCCTGCCCGGTTTCGCCGAGTTCGCGCTGCGCTTCGAGGCGCGCTGCTGGGAGGTGGCGATGCGGGTGCTGTCCTGCTTCGCCGACCGGCTCGGCTTCGACACCGACTTCTTCGCCCGCGCGCACGACCCGTCGAGCGAGCACTACGCCTCGACGCTGCGGATGATCCACTACTTCGCCCTGCCGGAGGACTACCGGCCGGACCCGCGCGTGTGGCGGGCGGGCGCGCACACCGACTTCGACTGCCTCACCCTGCTCTTCCAGCGCGACGGCCAGGGCGGCCTCCAGGTCTGCCCCGGGCGCGACGCCGAAGCCGAGGAGTGGACGCCGGTGGCCCCGTCGTCCGACGCGATCACCTGCAACATCGGCGACATGCTCATGCGCTGGAGCGACGACCAGCTCGTCTCCAACTTCCACCGGGTGCGCATGCCCGTCGAAGGCGAGTACGCGGGGCCGCGCTACAGCATCCCGTTCTTCGCCCAGGCGAACCGGGACGTCCTGATCGAGAGCCCCGCCCGCAAGTACGAGCCGATCACCGCGGCCGAGTACCTGAGGCGGCGGGTCACCGCGAACTACGATGAGCCCAAGGCCTGAGGGACGGCCGGGCGGCCCGGGTCTGGAGGTAGCAGTGGTCAGTAGCGACAGCGGCGAACTGCTGGTCGACACCGTCTACGGCCGGCTGGCCGAGCGGATCTTCTCCGGCGAGCTGCCGCCGGGCGCGCCCCTCAGCGTCCCGGCGCTCGCGGTGGAGCTGAACGTCAGCCGCAGCCCCGTCCGCGAGTCCGTCCAGCGGCTCATCTACGACGGGATCGCGGTGCACACCCCCTACGCGGGGGCGAAGGTCGCGGCGATCGACGAGGAGTCCATCTTCGACGTGATGCGGGTCCGGGAGGTGCTCGACGGCCTCGCCGCGCTAGAGGCCACCGTCAAGATCGACGCACCGGGCCTGCGCGTGCTCGCCGAGATCGTCGAACGCCAGCGGGAGCTGCTGGAACGCGCCCCGGACCCGGCCGCCGAGGCGGCCCTCGACCTGGAGTTCCACACCGCGATCCGCGCCGCCTCCGGCAACGCCGCGCTCCGCGACGCGCTCCACCGCCTGGACGCCCGCGCGCACCTCTACCGCTCGGGCATGTGGTCGATCCAGCGCAACCGCGAGCACGCCCTCGCCGAGCACCGCGCCATCCTCGCCGCCCTCGACGCGGGCGACTCCCTCGCCGCCCAGACCACCGCCACAGCCCACGTCGCGGCCCTCACCGTCCGCATGAAGCGCTGGCTGGCCACCACCCGTCCCTGACCCGTGAGGCGACCACCGCCCCTCCGCGGCGGTCGCCTCGGACCGGGAACCGAGCCCCACGCGCCTTCGCGGGAGTCCGGCCCAGCGGCTCCTGACCGACCGCCCACGCGGCGGGGCCCTGCGACGGCGGCCACACGCGACGGCCGCACCCGCACCGGGCGGCGCCCAGGCGACCGCGTCAGGCCGCCACGCGCGGCGGCCGCACCGGCAAAGGCTCGGTTCCGCGCCGGGCGGGGCCGTGCGGTGACCGTCTCGTGGGCGGCGGCTCAGCTGACGGGGGCGGCGATGACGGCGAAGTACGGGGACTCGGGGTCGAACGGGGAGCCCGCGACGTCGCCGAGGATCTCGGTGTCGGCGAGGCCCGCGGCGTGGAGTTCGGCGCGGATCGACGCCGGGGTGAAGTGCTGGACCCAGTTGTAGAACGTACGGGTTCGGTGGGGTTCGTAGATGTCGTACCGGTCCAGCGAGAGCAGTTCGGATTCGTAGCGGAACGTCGTGTGGAATCCGAAATAGGGGCCGGGCGCCCAGAACCCGTCCATCAGCGAAGGCGCGTAGCGGGTCTGCTCCCGGACCGCGGCGAACCCGGCGGGCGAGTCCACGTCGAAGACGAAGGCGCCGCCTTCGGCGAGGTGCTCGGTGACCGTCCAGAGGGCGCGGCGGCGGTCGTAAGGGGCGAGCGCGCCGAGATCACGCATGATCATGATGATGAGGTCGAAGCGCTCGCCGCTCCGCCACGTCAGGTAGTCCTCCTGGAGGTAGCGGGCGGGCAGGCCGTCGCGGCGGGCGTCGGCCGCGGCGTGCAGCACCGAGCGCAGCGAGAGGTCGACGCCGGTGACCGCCGCGCCGGAGCGCGCCAGGGCGTTGCCGTACAGGCCGGGCCCGCAGCCGAGGTCGGCGACCCTGCTGCCGGGGCCCAGCCCGAACCGGGCGGTGAGCCAGGCCGTCGAGCGGGCCCGGAACGACGCCCGGTAGGACGAGAGGTCGACGTCGGGGTCGAGATGGGCGGCGAGCATCCGCTCCGACAGGTGCGGGTCGGTCCACAGCTCGGCGGTGGTGGTGCGCGCGAACGGCCCGGGACGTGCGGTGAGCGCGGTCAGCTCGGCGAACAAGGCGGACTCCTCAGGCGAAACCGGCCCCGCGTCCGGCGGGGCTTCCAGGGGCGGCGGCGACGGGCGCGGCCGGGGCGGGGCGGGTTCAGCGGAGGGAGTGCACACCCCAAGGATAAGGCAGGCCGCAGAATCCCCAGGTCAGCGGCGGCATCGGTGCGGCGGGGCGAACGGCCGTCCGTGGACGCGGCGCAGCCGCCCGGCGCCGGTCGGACCGCGGCGGAAGCCGCCTGACGGGAGCCGCCGAGGAGCCTGTGCGGGTCGGTCCTGAGCCGCAGGACGGCCTGAGCCGGGGTGCCGGCGGGCGCGCCGGTGACGAGGGCGATCCCGAACGAGGCGCAGACCGTGCGGACCTCGTCCAGGGCGTCCGCGGCGGTGCCGGCGACGGGCGGGAAGCCCAGGCAGCGCACCCCGCCCGACGGCGTCCGCTGGAGTTCCAGATGCCGAAGGTAGTCGCCGAAGGGACGGCCCGCCGAGGCCCGCACCTGCGCGAGGAACCTTTCGCGGTCCTCCTGCGCGTACTCGGCGCGCACCCACGACGGCTGCGCGCGCGTCCCGGACGGCCACACGTGGTGGTGGCCGTACGGCAGCCGTGTGTCGTCGTCCGGCCAGGCCATGAGGAGACCCCCGTGCCGGGCGGCGAGGGCGAGGAGCGCGGAGACGGCCGAAGAGTCGATCCAGACGAGCGCGACAGGGCCGTCCGGGCAGGAGCCGGAAGCCGCGGAGGTGGGCAGCGACGCCGAAGGCTCCCCGTGCAAGGAGACGATCCGTGCGCCGAGGCCGTTCTCGACCACGTCCCAGCCGAACCGGCAGCACGCGTCGAACGTGGCGAAGACCCCGCAGAACGCCGTGTACTCCCGGGCCGGAACGAGCCTGAGCTCGATCCGCGTGAGGATCCCGGACATCCCGCGCGCGCCCAGCGCCGCGGCGACCTCCGCCCCTTCCAACCGGATCATCCGCGGCGCCTCCTCCACGGTGACCAACTCGACGGCGAGCACGTTCCCGTCCCCGAGCTCCCCGTACGACGCGGCCCCCAGCCCGCCCCCTCCCCCGCTCACGAACCCCGACACCGTCGCCACCGCCCGGCTCCCGGGCAGCACCGCGAGCTCCTGCCCGGTCGCCCGCGCCGCCCGCTCCGCGGCCCCCACCACCGTCCCCGGCAGCACCGCGATCCGCCCCCGCCCCACCTCGAGCACCCCGGCCACCCCCCGCACGTCCACCGCGATCCCCCGCCCCACCTCGCGCCCCGCCACACCACCTGACCCGCCCGGCAACGCACCCCCGCCACCCGGCCCACCGGGTCTTGGGGAGGCGGACCGAGAAGGCGCGCGGCCCGACGCGACATCGAGCGCCTCGGCGGTCCCGCGCCCGAGCGAGGTGCCCGGCGAACCCGTCGCGGACCGGGACCGCGGGTCGCTCCGCGGGTCGTCGGACGGGCGGGGGCCCGTGCCCGCGCCGCGCAGGGTGAGCGGGACGCGGTGGCGGGCGGCGACGGAGGCCACGCAGGCCAGGTCCTCGACGGACCGGGGCCGCACGATCGCGTCGTAGCCGGGCTCGGCGCGGCCGGGGGACGCGAGGTATCGGGCCACCTCGGCCCGGCCCGTGACGACGCGGCCGGGGCCCAGGAGGTCCTCCAGCGCGCGGACGTGCTCGAAGACCGCGGGCGGGGCGGGGGTCATGGGCAAGATCCCCTCTAGCGCGCGGCGCGAACGCGGTCGGCCTCGCGAAGGTCCGGTGCCGCCAGGGCGCCGCCCTTCAGTCCGGCGATCTTCATCGCGATGTTCTCCGCGACCGTGATCGGCGGATACCCGGGCGACGCCGCGTCCGCGCATCCCGGGAGCGTCGAGATGACGGCGTCGTGGTCGCCGTCGAAGAAGAACGCGGCGGAGCGGCGTCGCACGATCGTGCCGTCCACGACGGGCGGGTCGACCCGGTGCACCGTCGACCTCCACCGGTCGTTCGTCCACCGGGCCATCGCGTCGCCGAGGTTGACGAGGAACGCGCCTTCGGCGGGCTGCACGTCATGCCAGACGCCGTCGGTGTCCAGGACCTGAAGGCCGGGCACCCGGTCGGCCCACAGGACGGTGAGGATTCCGAAGTCCGTGTGCGCGCCCATCCCCAGGACCTCCCCGGCGACCTCGCCTTCGGGCAGCGCGTAGTTGTTCATCTTCAGGACGTCGATGGAGTGGCCCGTCAGCGCGTCGAAGTGGCCCTGCGGAAGGCCGAGCGCGTCGGTGAAGATCCGCAGCAGCACCCGGGACAGGCCGGTGACCTGCGCGAAGTAGGCTTCGACGGCGGGCCGGAAGTCCGGCACGGCGTCCGGCCAGGTGTTGTCCGGGTAGCTGGCCTCCGGCAGGTCGAGGCCCGGGTACCAGGACCGCTCGCTGCCGACGGTGAAGGACTCGTAGAAGTCGTTCATCGCCGTCTCGATGCCGAGGCTGCGGCTCAGCGACTCCGACTTAGGGGGCGCGTAACCGCGGTTCTCCCCGGGGCGCCGGTGCGCCTTCTTGGCGTCCAGCGGGCGGCCGAAGAACGCGTCGAGGGCGGCGGCCAGGCCGTCGGTCGACTCCTCGGGCACGCCGTGGCCGGTGATCTGGAGGAAGCCGACCTCCCGGCAGGCGCGGTCGAGGTCGGCGGCGACGCGGGCGCACGCGGGGTCGTTGCCCGCGTGGGCGCCGGGGACGAGATACGGGCTGACGTCAAGGACGGGCACCGCGAACATGGGCGGCCCTTTCTGCTCGGTACGGGGCCGGCGGTACGGCGGGCGCCCGGTCCGGCGGAGTCAGCAGTTACATGTAATCGCCGACTCCATGCGTAAGCCTGCGCGCTAGATATGTCGTCCAGGTAACACGAGGTTACGATCACGTGCGGCATCAAGGGATCTTTCTCCTGAACCGCTATTTAACGGTGCCGACACAAACTCATGTTTACATGCAATCACTCCCCAGACACCAACCCCATTCCCGAGGGTTGTCCAGAGAGCGAGCTGCACATGATGAAGAGGTTCACGGCGATGCTGGCGGCCGGCGCGGTCGGTGCGCTGGCGCTCACCGCCTGCGGCGCGGACGAGACCGCGGACGACGCCCCCGCGGTGGCCCTGGAGGCCGCCCCCGAGGCGCAGAACCTCGCCGGCGCCTGCCCCGCGAAGGTGGTCGTCCAGCTCCAGTGGCAGCCGCAGTCCGACATGGGCGCGATGTTCGGCCTGCTCGGCCCCGACGCGAAGGTCGACGCCGACAAGAAGTCGATCTCCGCCTCCCTCGTCGCCCAGGGCAAGGACACCGGCGTCGACCTCGAACTCCGCGCGGGCGGCCCGGCCATCGGCTTCCAGTCCGTCCCGTCCCAGATGTACGTGGACGACGACATCACCCTCGGCCTCGTCCACGGCGACCAGCTCGTCGCGGCCTCCGGCGAGCAGCGCGTCGTCGGCGTGACCCCGCTGCTGTCGCACAGCCCCGCGATCCTGCTCTGGGACCCCGCCACGTTCCCCGAGTGGAAGACCATCGGCGACATCGGGAAGTCCGACGCGGCGGTCGTCGTCTCCAAGGGCCAGTACTACCCGGCGTGGCTCGTCGCCCAGGGCCTGCTGAAGAAGTCGCAGATCGACGAGAGCTACGACGGCTCGCCCGCGCGCTTCGCCGGCCGCCCCGACATCGCCCTCCAGGGCTACGCCAACTCCGAGCCCTACACCTTCGAGAAGCAGACGCCCGCCTGGAACAAGCCCGTCTCCTACCAGCTCCTCAAGGACGCCGGCTACGACACCTACGCGGCCAACGTCTCCGCGCGCGCCGACAAGCTCGAAGAGCTGTCCCCCTGCCTGGAGAAGCTCGTCCCGATCATCCAGCGGAGCGGCGTCGACTACATCACCTCCCCCGACGCGGTGAACAAGGTGATCACGGACATGGTCGCCGACGTCATCTCCTTCAGCCCCTACAGCGAGGGCGAGGCCGCCTACAGCGCCAAGCTCCTGAAGGACGAGGGCCTGCTCGCCAACGAGGCCGACGGCTCCCTCGGCACCTACGACGCCGAACGCGTCAAGGACCAGGTCGCGATGCTCGCCCCCGTGCTCAAGGGCGCCGGGGTCGAGGTGCCCGCCGACCTCGAGCCCGCGGACTTCTTCACCGACGAGTTCACCGACCACGAGATCGGCGTGCAGTGACCGACCAGACCTCCCCGGGCGCCGTCGTCGACGCCACCGTCTACACCGGCGGCGCCTGGATCCCCCACCAGGACGTCCTGTTCACCGACGGGGTCGTCACCGCGATCCGGGACCATGTGCCGGGAACGTCCGGGATCGACGGGTCAGGCGCGCACGTCGTCCCGGGATTCGTCAACACCCACACGCACCTCCAGCAGACGCTCATGCGGGGTGTGGGCGAGGGGCTGCCCCTGCTGACCTGGCTCCTGTCGGTGGCCGAGGACACCGTCGCGCTCACCCCCGAACAGGCGTACCTCGCCGCCGCGTCGGGGGCGCTGGAGGCGCTGCGCAGCGGGACGACGACCCTGGTCGAGCACATGTGGCCGTCGCCCTCGTCGGAGCTGCACGACGCCGTCATGCAGGCCCTGGAGGACGTCGGCATCCGCGCGGTGTTCGGGCGGGGCGTCACCGACCGGGTGGACGCGACGCGCAAATGGGGGTCCGACCCCCGGCTCGTCCAGCCTCTGGAGGAGGCGCTCGCGCACACCGACGCGCTCGCGGCCCGCGCGGCCAAGGGCGACGGGCGCATCACGATGGCCCTCGCCGTGCCGAACCCCCGCTGCCTGACGCCCGAGGGCATGGCCGTCGTCCGGGAGTTCGCCGAGGCCCGGGACATGACCGTCTCGATCCACCTCCTGGAGACCACCACCGACGACGACATGTGCCGCGCGCACACGGGGCTCGGCGCCGTCGACTTCCTGGAGGCGTCGGGCTTCCTGTGGGACAGGCTCCTCGCCGTCCACTGCGTCGAGCTGTCTCCCGCGGGGATGGCGAAGCTCGCCGCGCGCGGGGTCGCGGTCTCCTACAACCCGGTGTCGAACATGCGCCTGGGCAGCGGCGTCGCACCCGTCCCTGCGATGCTCTCGGCGGGCCTCGGCGTCGGCCTCGGCGTCGACGGCGCGGCCAGCAACGACACCCAGGACATGCTGGAGTCGCTCCGGATGGGCTCCTACGTGCAGCGGGCCTTCCACCGCAGGGCCGACCTGCTGCCCGCCCCGGAGATGCTGGACCTCGCCTTCTCCGGCGCCAACCGTGCACTCGGGCTACCGGCCTCCTCCGGCGGCGTCACCCTGGGCGCCCCCGCCGACCTCACCCTCCTCCGCTTCTCCCGCGACTTCGCCGTCCTCCCCGTCCGCGACCCGTCCTCCTCCCTCCTCACCACCGCGACCCCCCGCCTCGTCGACACCGTCCTCGTCGCCGGCACCCCCGTCCTCGCCGACGGCCGAAGCACCCGCCTCGACGAAACCGACCTCACCACCCGTCTCCTAGCCCTCTGACCCCCTCCGGGCCGCCCCCGAAGGCGGCCCGGCACCGTCCTACGGCCCCGACACCGCAAACCCAAGCCCCCGACCACCCCGACCCGGAACAACCAAACCGCACAGGCAACGAAAAGCACCCTTACCCGACAAACCCCCAGGTCAACTCCTCCGCCCTCCACCTGCGGGGCGTTCCCGCCTACGTCCGGTACGGCCAGGAGGCGTCCTGGTGCTCCCCGCGGACGCGGGGGTGGTCCCTCGACGACCTTCGGACAGCAGGCCGTCCCGGTGCGCTCCCCGCGCACGCGGGGGTGATCCCCAGCGCTGGTGATGATGCCAGTCGGGTCGAGCGTGCTCCCCGCGGACTCGGGGGCGTCCCATCCGCGGAGCGCCCTCAGCGGACGCGTTCAGCCGCCCTCGACGCACGCGGGTGCTCCCCGCCGGCCATCGCGAAGGAACGCGTCGTGCGCATGCGCCCCGCTGACGCGGGGACGCTGTCCTCACCCAGATCATCGCGGTCCAGGCCGCCTCGTGCTCCCCGCACTCCCGAGGATGCTCCCCGGGCCGTCAGCGGCCGCCCAGCCTGGATCGGGCGGCCCCGCGCCTGCGTGGGAGTTCCCGTCGTGACGCCCCGGGTACCGGCCGAGCGATCGTGCCCCCTGCGCCCTCGGGGTGTTCCCCGGCGGAAGGCCGCCCAGGATCCAGCGACGTGACGCCCCCGGCGCGCGGGTCCCGAGCAGAACACCACGGCATCCGCGCCGACGGGAACTCACCGCGCGCCCGAGGACGTTCCCGGCACCCGGGCACCCGGTTCGGCGTTCACGTCGCGCGCGCCCCACCGGAGTGCCCCGCAGGCCACCTGCAGCCTGCACCCCACAGCAGTGCCCCACAGGAGTACACCGCAGGCCACCTACGGCCTGCACCCCACCGGAGTGCCCCACAGGAGTGCCCCGCAGGCCGCAGGTGGCGCGCTTGTCATGCGCGGACGTTCCCCGCGCGCGGGTCCCCGACCGCTCTGAGCGTGGACACCGGTCGCTCGTTCAGGTGCTCCCCGCGCTCGAGTTACCGAGCCGAACGTCGACGGCGTCCGTGCCGACCGCACACACCGCGCGCATAAGGACGTTCCCGACACACCCCCGCTCGGCGCTCACGTCGCGCGCCCCTCAAGAGCGTCCCGCGGAACGAAGGCGACGCACTCCCATGCGCAGGCGTTCCCCACGCGCGCGAGTTCCCTCCTCCTGTCGTCGTAGAAGAGGGCACGGCCATGGGTGCTCCCCGCGCGCGAGTCACCGAGGCCCTGCCCGGGTGCATCCTGGCGCGCATGCGGGTGCCCCCGCGCGCGCTCGAGTCACCGAGCGGAACGTCGACGGCGTCCGTGCCGACCCGCGCACACGGCCCACCTGGGGATGCGCCCGACACTTGGACCGGTTCGGCGTTCACGTCGCGCATCCCGCAAGAGTGTCTCGTGGGACGCCGGTGGCGCGCTTCTCAGGCCCGGGTGTTCCCGGCGGGCGGGTGTTCTCTTGGGCTCGGTGTCGGACCTGCGCGGTCGGGATGCGCTCTTCGTGGGGCGGGTCAGGGGTGGTGGGGGCGGAGGAGGGCTTCTTGGGTCACGGAGGCTACGAGGGTGCCGGACCGGGTGTGGAAGGTGCCGTGGGCCAGACCTCGGGTGGGGGTGAGGGTGGGGCTCGAGGTGTCGAAGAGGAGCCAGGTGTCGAGGGTGAAGGGGCGGTGGAACCAGAGGGCGTGGTCCAGGGAGGTGAGGAGGAGGGGGGTGCCTTCGGGGTGGCGGCCCAGGGGGATGGTGCCGGCGAGGCCGATGTCGGAGATGTAGGTGAGGGCGCAGGCGTTGAGGAGGGGGTCGGGGCCCAGGGGGTCGCGGGCGCGGACCCACATCTGACGGCGGGGGGCGGTCTCCTCGGCGGATTCGGTGGCGAGGCGGATCTCGATGGCGTCGGTGAAGAAGGACCAGCGGTCGGGGGCGGGGGCGGATTCCTCGGGGGGCGGCGCGGTGGGGGTCGCCGACTGGTGGTCGAGGCCGGGTTCCGGGGCGTGGAAGGACGCCGAGAGGCTGAAGATCGTCTTGCCGTTCTGGATGGCCACGACACGGCGGGTGGTGAAGGAGGCCCCGTCGCGGGTGCGGTCGACGCCGTAGACGATCGGGCTGTCGGCGCGGCCGGCGCGGATGAAGTAGCTGTGCAGGGAGTGCACGGTCCGGTCCGCCGGGACGGTGCGGCCCGCGGCGACGAGGGCCTGCGCGGCGACCTGGCCGCCGAACGCCCGCTGCGGCGCGCCCTGGTGGCAGCGCCCGCGGAAGAGATCGTCCTCGATCCGCTCCAGGTGCAGCACCTCGAGGAAGTCCATCTTCTCCGACATCGCGCCTTCTTTCGCCATGGTTCGCCACCCGTCCGGATCACGGACGGGCCAGGACCGTGGTCCGCCCCTCGGGGTCGCCGAGGAGCGCTCCGCACCCCGTCCGCACCGCGTCCTCCAGCACGATCCTGCCAGTGACCAGCGGCGACGGCTCGAGCAGCCCTCCCGGAGTACCGGCGCGGCGCTGCGCGTGCTTCCTACCGCGAACGACCTGCTTGTACGGTGAGCACCGTGCTCGACCCCTTTCTCGCCGAAGCGCGCGCGCTGGACGCGGCGGACCCCCTCGCCGGCTTCCGCGACGACTTCGTCATCACCGATCCCGACACCGTCTACCTCGACGGCAACTCCCTAGGACGGCTGCCGAAGGCCACCCGGGAGACGCTGCGCCAGGCCGTCGACGCCTGGGGAGGCGACCTGATCGACGGCTGGCACGCGTGGCTGCCCGTCGGACGCGAGGCGGGCGACGTGCTCGCCGGCGTGCTCGGCGCGGAGCCCGGCGAGGTCGTGCTCTCGGACTCGACCAGCGTCAACCTCTACAAGCTCGCCGTGGCCGCGCTCGACGCCAGACCGGGCCGCGACGTCATCGTCACCGACGACGACAACTTCCCCACCGACCGGTACATCCTCGAAGGCATCGCCGCCGCGCGCGGCCTCGAAGTGCGCCGGGTCGGCGCCGACATCGACGAGGGCCTGCGGACCGAGGACGTCGAGGCCGCCCTGGACGACCGCGTCGCCCTGGTCTGCCTCTCCCACGTCGCCTACCGCTCCGGCGCGCTCGCCGACCTGCCCGCGGTGACCGCCGCGGCCCACCGGCACGGCGCACTGGTGCTCTGGGACCTGTGCCATTCGGCCGGGGCCGTCGAGATCGGGCTGACCGCCGCCGACGCCGACCTCGCCGTCGGCTGCACCTACAAGTACCTGAACGGCGGCCCCGGCGCGCCCGCGTTCCTCTACGTCAGGCGCGACCTCCAGGACGTGCTCGTCCAGCCGATCCGGGGCTGGTTCGGCCAGACCGACCAATTCGCGATGGGCCCCGACTACCGGCCGCCGCCCACCATAGACAGGTTCCTGGTCGGCACGCCCCCGATGCTCTCCGGCCTCGCCGCGCTGGAAGGCGCCCGGATCACCGCCCGCGCGGGCATCGGGCCGGTCGCCGCCAAGGCGCGCACCCTGACCGACTACGCCCTGCGCCTCGCCGACGCCTGGCTGACCCCGCTCGGCTTCCGGGTCGCCACCCCGCGCGATCCCGCCCGCCGCGGCTCCCATCTCTCGCTGCACCACCCCGCCGCCTGGCAGCTGTGCCAGGCGCTCAAGGCCGAGCGCGTCGTGCCCGACCACCGCCCGCCGGAACGCCTGCGCCTCGGCTTCGCCCCGCTGTACACCCGCCACACCGATCTCCATACCGGCCTCACCCGTCTCCGCGACATCGCCGCCACCGACCGCCACCTCACGTTCCCCATCATCCCCCAAGGTCTCACCTGATCACGACTACCGCATGTGTCCTGACGGATACAGTCATGATCCCTGCCGCAGGTCACCGCACTTTCGCGGCGCCTCCCGCGTAGGCCGCGGCCTACCATCGGGCTCGACGAGTCATGTCCGCCCGCAGAACGGAGCACGGTGCCCGAAGCGCTCACCTGGGATCGACTGTTGCTCGCGGCGACCGCCGTCGCCGGGATGCTCGTGGTGGGGCTCGGACTCAGACTGCTGATGCGGGTGCTGTCGCCGCGCGCGGCGGGCACCCGCTGGGCGTGGGACGACCTCGTGGTGCGGCTCATGTCCGATCTGGCGATCATCGCGTGCCTCGCGGGCGGCGTGTGGATCGGCGTGCTCCTCCTCCGGTTCCCCCCGGGCGTCCAGCGGACCATCGGGCAGACCCTCATCGCGGTGCTCATCCTCGCGGTGTCGCTCGCCACCGCGCGACTCGCCGGCGGGCTCGCCAGCGCGATCGCGCTCGCCCGGTCCGGCGTCGCCCAATCCGTGACGATCTTCGCGAACATCAGCCGGGCGGTCGTCCTCGTCATCGGGACGCTCGTGCTGCTCCAGAGCCTCGGCGTGTCGATCACCCCGATGCTCACCGCGCTGGGCGTCGGCGGCCTGGCCGTCGCGCTCGCCCTTCAGGACACCCTCGCCAACCTCTTCGCGGGCGTGCACATCCTGGCGTCCAAGACGATCGAGCCGGGCGACTTCGTGCAGCTCAGCACGGGCCAGGAGGGCAACGTCGTCGACATCAACTGGCGCAAGACGACCATAAGGACCCTCACCGACAACCTCGTCATCGTGCCGAACGCCAAGTTCGCCGACGCGATCCTCACCAACTTCCACCAGCCGGGACAGGAGATGGACCTCCTCCTCCAGGCCAAGGTCGGCTACCACAGCGACCTCGACCACGTCGAACGCGTCACCCTGGAGGTCGCCGCCGAGGTGATGGGCGAGGTCGAGGGGGGCATCCCCGGCTACGACTCCCTCGTGCGCTTCCACACCTTCGGCGAGCACAGCATCGACTTCACCGTCGTCCTGCGCGCCCGCGAGTTCAACGACCAGTTCCTGGTCAAGCACGAGTTCCTCAAGCGCCTCCACACCCGCTTCCGCGCCGAGCACATCGAGATCCCCCTCCCCACCCGTCACCTCGTCTTCGCCGACCTCCCTCCTGCGCTCCACCGCACCCCTTTCCGCCCCCGGCGCGCGGGCGGACCCGTCCCCCGGCCCCGCTGACGCCCCGCATTCCCTGTCACATCGTTCGCGCGTCGAAAGGGCGAGAAGAACACCCGGGAACAAGGAGGAACCACCCGCATGGACGCTTCAGTGAAGGGCCCCGCGAGCTACTTCCCGTCGATCGAGAAGAAGTACGGCAAGCCCGTCGCCCACTGGCTCGAGCTCATCGGCGCCCGCACGCCCGCCCGCCACGGCGAGCTCGTCTCCTGGCTGAAGGCCGAGCACGGCATGGGCCACGGCCACGCCACCGCGCTCGTCGCGCACACCCTCAAGCTCCGCGCTTGACCGCCCACGTCACCGGTCCCGGGACCCCGCGCGCACGGCCGGCCCTCGGCTCCCGAGGCGCCTTCCCCACCGCACAGCGCACGCGTACCGCGCACTTCGCTTACGTGGATTGCGCGACGCCGACCCGGGCCGGTGGCCTTGGCTCCGGCCCCTTACCTCTCCGACGGTGCGGCGCCCTCCTCCACACGTCCAGGGGCGCCCTTGTCCTCCGTCGCCCTTCGTGGTCTCGGGGGCCGCGCAGGGGTGACGGGGAAGGTAAGGGCGAAAGGCGGGCGGGATAGGGTCGGGGGCTGTTCGGGCATGTCGGGGAGCATGGGGGCGCGGCATATGACGGGGAGCGCGGGGCGCGGGCCCGTCGTCAGGGCGCCGCTGTACCAGCGGAAGGCCGAGTTCTTCCGGACGCTCGGGCATCCGGCGCGGATCAGGGTGCTCGAGCTGCTGAGCGTGCGGGAGCACGCGGTGGCGGAGCTGGCGCGAGAGGTCGGAATGGAGCCCGCGCAGCTGTCCCAGCACCTTGCGGTGCTGCGGCGGGTGGGGCTCGTGGTGGGGCGCCGGGAGGGCACGAGCGTGCGGTACGCGCTCGCCGACCCGCAGGTCGCCGAGCTGCTCGCGGTGGCCCGCCGGATCCTGACCGAGGTGCTCGCCGGGCAGGCCGACCTGCTCCAGGACCTGCGCGGAGAGACCCCTCCGGGGGCCTGAGCGCTGTCCTCACCGACCCGGAAACCCCCCGGTTAGGCCATATCCCGGCGCCGTACTCGGCGGATATGGTGAGATTCTTACTCTTCGACTTGAAGATATCTTCAAGTCACTACAGTCACGCGGGGCACGGGAGGACGAACGCATGCCGGTGCCGCTGTACCAGGCCAAGGCCGAGTTCTTTCGCATGCTCGGACATCCCGTGCGCATCCGGGTGCTGGAGCTGCTCTGCGAGCGCCCCACCTCGGTCCACGACCTGCTCGCCGACATCGGCGTCGAGGCGTCGAGCCTCTCCCAGCAGCTCGCCGTCCTGCGCCGCCACAGGATCGTCCGGGCGAACCGGGAGGGATCGAGCGTCGTCTACGAACTCGCCGGGCCCGACGTGTCGGACCTGATGCGCGCCGCCCGCCGGGTCCTCACCGAGCTCGCGGCGGGCCAGGAGGCCCTGCTCACCGATCTCCAGGCGGCCCCGCGCCCGTGAACCCCCCGACGGAGACGACCCCTCCCCGATGATCCAGCGCCTCGCCTTCACCATCCCGCCCATGGCCGGGCAGTTCGAGCACGCCGTCCCGATGCTGCTCCTCGCCCCGGACCGCCTGAGCGACCTCTTCGACGTCCTCTTGCCGCGGACCCTTCACCATGCCGGGCACACGATCGCCGCCCAGCCCCCCTCCTCCGCGCCCTGGACCGTCGCGGTCGACGACGCGTGGCTCGGCGCCGCCGACGCCTACGGCGGCCCCGACGGGCCCCGGGCCAAGGTCGTCGTCGTCCTCGACCCCGTCGAGGACGTCACCGGGCACGACGCGCAGACCCGCGAGATCGCCGCCCATCTGCCCGCCGCCGTGCCCCCGTGGGCGCTCGCCGTCCTCGCCCAGCGGCTGCGCGCGGCGGTCCGTGACGTCCCGGTGACGTCGGTCCCCGCGCTCTGCCGCTCCCCGCTCACCCCCACGGGCCTCCCCTACTGGGCCGAGGACCTCATCGAACCGCTCCCCTGACCCGGCCCCGGATCCTTGACGCCCCGTGCGCGAAGAGCCAGCACGGCATCAAGGACCTGGGTCCCCTCCGGCGCGGGTCCTGCGGTGTCCCACCAATGGATCGCACCGATCTCCGCACTCGGGGTGAACCCGTCAGGCCGCCCCCTGACCCGCGCGCTGAAGAGGGCCGCGTACTCGGTGCGCGCAGGGCGGGTGAGCCGGAAGCGCGCATATCCGGTGAGGTCGAGGGCGGCGAGTCGAAGCCCGGCCTCCTCCTCCAGTTCGCGCAGGGCCGCCCGGTGAGGGGTCTCGCCGGGCTCGATGCCGCCTCCGGGCAGTTCCCACCGCGCCCTGTACCGGTCGAAGACGAGCAGCAGATGCCGGCCGCTCCACACGGCGACCAAGGCCGCGGGCAGGGGTGCGTCCGCGGGCGGATCCGCCCCGCTCGCCGGTAGGAACGCCGTCAGCGCGTCGCCCGTATCGGGGTCGAGGACAGGGAAGCCGTCTGGAGCCGCCATACGGCCACTGTCCGGCGTGCCCGTGGTCCCGGCAAGCCCGCACCCGCCCCCCTACTCGCCGGTTCTCATCCGAGTGATAACGAATTCCGGCCTCGTGTGGCGGTCCGCGCCTACCGTCGAAGATCAAGGCACGGGAGAGTACTGTCTGCTGTCGATATCGCATTATCGATATTCGAGAATCACATTATCGTCGGTGTCGCGCCCCCTCGGCGCCGCCTCCGAATGCTCGTCTTCACGGTCCGACCCGCCGCCCCGCCCGGCCTTCCCCACCCTCGGAAGCCGGGACGCGGCGCGGCGTCCGGCCGCGCCCGAGCCCCACCCCACGACCTCCCGGCGCGGTCCCCACCCCGATCGCTAGGAGCACCATGTCCGTTCTCAGTCGTCGTTCCGTCCTCGCCGGCGCCGCCGCGACCGCAGGGCTCGCCACCGTAGGCGCGCCCGCCGCCCGCGCCGCAGGCAAGCGCGTCCCTTTGACGCGCGAGGAGCACCGCGTCGTCATCGTCGGCTCAGGGTTCGGCGGCGGCGTGACGGCCCTCCGGTTCGCCCAGGCGGGCGTGCCCTCCCTCGTGCTGGAGCGCGGCATCCGCTGGCCGACCGGGCCGAACGCCGAGACGTTCCCGCACGCCACGTCGCCGGACAAGCGGCTGTTCTGGCTGGGCTCGCCCGTCGAGCTCTTCGGCCTGAAGCTGAAGGGCTTCGAGACCCCCTACACCGGCCTGCTGGAACGCGTCTTCGGCAACGGGATGGACATCATCTGCGCCTCGGGCGTCGGCGGCGGCTCCCTGGTCTACCAGGGCATGACGCTCCAGCCGACCCGCGATCTGTTCGAGGCGGTGATGCCCGCGGGCATCGACTACACGCAGATGGACGAGGTCTACTACCGGCGCGTGGCGCAGATGCTCCAGATCGAGACCGCCCCCGAGGAACTGATCGCCGGCAAGACCTACAAGCCCGCCCGCGTCTTCGCCCGCAACGCCGCCCGCCAGGGGTACGACGTCTCCAAGATCCCCATGCCGATCGACTGGACGTACGCGCTGCGCGAGCTGAACGGTGAGATGAAGCCGTCCTACACCAACGGCGACTGCGCGATGGGCGTCAACAACGGCGGCAAGCACTCCGTCGACGTCACCTACATCGCCGCGGCCGAGGCCACCGGTCTGGTGACCGTGGCGACGCAGCACAACGTCACCGACGTCGCCAAGCTCCCCGACGGCCGCTGGGAGGTGCACGTCGAGCGGATCTCCACGGACGGCACCGTCCTGGAGAACAAGATCCTCACCGCCAAGGCGCTCGTCATGGCCGCGGGCCAGGCGGGCACCACGCGGCTGCTCATGCGGGCCGCCGCCAAGGGCGCCATTCCCGACCTGCCCGACGGCCTCGGCGAAGGATGGGGCTCCAACGGCGACCGCATCTACCTGTGGACCAACTTCCTCGACGACTTCGGCGCCCCGCAGGGCGGACCCGTCATCTACGGCAGCAAGGAGTGGGCCGACCCGGCCACGGCCAACACCATCATCCAGGCCTCCCTGCCCCCGACCCCCAACCTCCGCTCGACCATGATGGTCGGCTTCGGGATCAGCGAGGGCAGGGGCACCTTCACCTACGACGCCGCCAAGGATGACGCGGTCCTGAACTGGCCGAAGGACGCCGACGACACGCTCTACCAGCAGATCCACAAGCGCGCCACGAAGATCGCGGGCCCCCTGTCGGCGCTCACCGACACGACGGCCCTCTACCCGTCGACCTGGCACCCCCTCGGCGGCGCCGCGATGGGCTCCGTCTGCGACCTCGACGGACGCGTCAAGGGCCACTCCGGCCTGTACGTCCTCGACGGCGCCCTCGTCCCCGGCAGCACCGCGGCGTGCAACCCCTCGATGACCATCGCCGCCCTCGCCGAACGCGCCACCGACCGCCTCCTCGCCGAAGACAAGGACACCGTCTTCTAGCGCGACGGCCACGGCCCGCGTTCTACGTCAGGAAGCCGCCCGGCACGGGGCCGGGCGGCTTCGGCGCGGACGAGGGTCAGCGGCGGGGCAGGAGCTGGATGACGCCGGCCAGGGCGAGTTCGACGACGACCAGCGCGGCGACCCCGTCCCGGAACCCGGCGGTGACGTCGGCGGCCCCGAAGAACAGGATCGAGATGACCGCGACGCCGAGCGCGTTGCCCACCTGGTTGACGGTCGCCAGGACGCCGCCCGCCGCTCCGGCGTGCGCGGGCGCGATCCGGGCGAGGACGGTGCCGGTGAGCGGCGCCAGGGCCATCCCCATGCCGATCCCGTCGACGACCATGCCGGGGAGCAGCCAGACGAGGCCGTGCCCGGCGGCGGCCCACATCCCGGCCAGGCCGACCGCCATGAGCACCGCGCCGAGCGCGATGACCTGGCGGCCGAGCCGCTCCGCGAGGACGTGCGCCTTCATCGCGACGAGTACGTAGCCCCCGCCGACCGCGGTGAACAGCGTCCCGGCCTCCAGCGCCGACAGGCCGTGGCCCAGCTGGAGTTCCATCGCGAGGATCAGGAAGAACGACGACTGGCCCAGCCAGAGGACCAGCGTCGCGGCCAGGCCCGCCGAGAACGCGCGCTCGCCGAACAGCCCGAGCGGCACGACCGGGTCGGCGGCCCGGCGCTCCTGCCGGACGAACACCGCGAGCACGGCGCACGCCGCCGCGAGGCACGCCCACGTCCACCAGGGCCAACCGTGCGCGCGCCCCTCGATGAGCGGCAGGACGAGCAGGGCGAGCCCGAGCGCGGCGAGCCCGGCGCCCACCGGGTCGAACCCCCGGGCGGGCCCGCGCGACTCCGGCACCCGGGCGAGCAGCAGCAGCGCGCCCGCGCCGACGGGCAGGTTGATGAGGAAGCAGGCGCGCCAGCCCAGCCCGAAGAGATCGGCCTCGATGAGCAGCCCGCCGATGAGCTGGCCGAACACCGCGCCGAGGCCCATCGCCAGCCCGTACCCGCCGAACGCCTTGGCCTGCGCGGTACCGCTGTAGGCGGTGCGCAGGACCGCGAGGACCTGCGGCGTCAGCAGCGCCGCGGCGAGCCCCTGCGCGATCCGGCCCGCGATGAGGACGCCGGGAGACGATGCGAGCCCGCAGAGCACGGACGCCGCGGTGAACAGCGCGAGCCCGATGCCGAGGACCCGGCGCCGCCCGAACAGGTCGCCCAGCCGTCCTCCGGTGATGAGCCCGGACGCCAGGGCGAGCCCGAACCCCGCGACGACCCATTCGAGCGCCGCGGTCCCGGCCCCCAGATCGTCGCGAAGGGCGGGCAGCGCGACGTTGACGATGAAGACGTCGAGAGTCGTCATGAACGTCGCGGTCAGCAGCACCGGCATGGTGCCCCGCCGAGCGCCTTCCGCGCCCACCGGCGCGCCCGGCGCCGAAACCGTGGTCATAGGGGGTCTCTCTTCCATTCTCGAGAACGCGGCCCGGCACGGCGCCGGGCCGCACAAGGTGCCCAGAGGGATCTCTTGCGCCCCCCAGAACGCGACGGCCACGCCCAAGGGGGCCGGACAACGTCGCCCGAAGGGCGGGCAGAGCGCCTACATGGCCCCCTCCGCCCTGCTCGCGGCACGCCGCAAGCGCCTCCCGGGCCGGACACGATGGACATATGGGCCCTGTCGGTCGGAACGGGAGGCACTCACTTCGAGCGCCACCGCCGGAACGGACGGCCCACGTCCCGGAAGGAACGCAGCGATCGCAGGTTCCACGGCGGACAGCGTGGCCCTGGAAGTCGCTTTCCTTCTGTAAGGGGCACGTCCGGCGGAGTGCCGGAGCGGGGGACGCTCGTTCTCGCCGGGCCGGGTGTGGAGCGGCCTCCGGGACGGGCGGGGAGCCCAGGGGCTCTGCCGGCCGAAGCGGGCGCGTCCGGGGGCTGCCGGGTCGGCGGTCAGGTGGGGACGTGGTCGAGGAAGCCGCTGACCCGGGTGATCTCGGTGTCGGTGAACTCGGCGACGTCGAAGCCGATGGCGACGGGGGCGCCGTCCTTCGGGCCCAGGTGCCAGGTGAAGCGGGCCAGGTGGTGGTGGGCGTCGACCTCGCCGGCGAGGGTGAAGACGAGGCCGGGGAACTGGGCCTGGACGGCGGCGATGAGGCCGTCCAGGGCGTCGCGGCCACGGACGTCGGCGAGCGGGTCGGTGTAGGGGGCGTCGTCGGCCCACACGTCGGCGAGGAGGGCGCGGCGCGCGGCCGGGTCGGTCTCGTTCCAGGCGGCGAGGTACTTGCCGATGAGTTCCATGAGGTGCTTCCCTTCCGGGGGCTTCCGGCGGCCCCGATGGAAGGAACGCTACGGACCTGCGCTTTCGCGGGAATCCGTCGTGCTTAGGTAATTCCGCGGTCGATAACCGGTCCGGCCGCCGGTCGGCGACCGGGACCCGACCGGGTAGTGTTCCGGCCATGCTGCACGGCCGATCGCGCGAGCAGGCCGACCTCGCGGCGCTGCTCGACGGCGCCCGGTCGGGGCGCAGCGCGGCGCTGGTGCTGCGCGGGGAGCCGGGCATCGGCAAGACCGCGCTGCTCGCCTGGGCCGCCGAGACCGCGGCCGCCGCGCGCGTGCTGCGCGCCGAGGGCGTCGAGGTGGAGGCCGATCTGCCGTTCGCCGCGCTCAGCCAGCTGCTGCGCCCGGCGCTGCCGCGGCTCGGCGCGCTGCCCGCGCCGCAGCGGGCCGCGCTGGACCGGGCGTTCGGCCTCGCGGTGGGCGAGCCGGGCGACCGCCTGCTGATCGGCCTCGCGGTGCTGTCGCTGCTGGCCGACCTCGCCGAGGACGGCCCCGTGCTCTGCCTTGTGGACGACGCCCAGTGGCTGGACACCGTCTCGGCCGAAGCCCTCGTCTTCGCGGCCCGAAGGCTGGACGCCGAGGGCGTCGTCCTGCTCTTCGCCGCCCGGGACGGCGGGTTCGCCGCGCCGGGCCTGCCCGAGCTGCGCCTCGCGCCGCTCGAACCGCAGGACGCCGCGCGGCTCCTGCCCGGCTCACTCGATCCGGCGACCCGCCTCCGGGTGCTGGCCGAGGCCGCGGGCAACCCGCTCGCCTTGCGCGAGCTGCCTTTGGCGGCGGCCGGCGCCGCGCACGTGAACGGCGGCCCCGTGCCGCTCACCCGGCGGCTGCTCGACGCCTTCCACGGCCAGGTCGGCGGCCTGCCCGCGGCGTCCCGCGCCCTCCTGCTGGCCGCCGCCGCGGAGGACACCGGCGACCTCGACGTGGTGCTGCGCGCGGGCGCCCTGCTCGGCGCGGACGCGGCGGACCTGCGCCCGGCCGAGCGGCTCGGGCTGGTCGCGGTCGGGACCCGGACGCTGCGGTTCCGGCACCCGCTCGTGCGCACCGCGGTCTACCGGGAGGCGCCGCTTGCCGAGCGCATGGCTGCGCACCAGGCGATAGCGGACGTCTCGGACTCCCCCGAGCAGGCCGACCGGCGCGCCTGGCATCTGGCGGCGGCGACCACCGGCACCCGCGAGGAGATCGCGGCGGCGCTGGAGGAGACCGCGGCGCGGGCCCGCGAGCGCGGCGGGTACGCGGCGGCGGTCGCCGCCTACACGCGCGCGGCGGAGCTGAGCGAGGACGACCCGGCGCGCGCCGGACGGCTGCTCGCCGCCGCGGAGCTGGGCGTGCGGGCCGGCGACATGGCGGGCGCGGTGGAACTCGCGGAACGCGCGGGCGGCCTGCACGCCGAGCCCCCGTTCCTGGCCCGGGTGGCGGGCGTCGAAGCGCTCGCCTGGTTCTGGCAGGGCGGCCACCCGACCGCGCACGACCTGCTGCTCGCGGGCGCCGACCTCGACCCCGAACGCGCGCCGGAACCGCTCATCCAGGCCTTCCACACCGCCTGGTACCTCGGTGGCCGAGCGCTCGCGGAGCTGCTCGGCAGGCTCGCGGACGTGGACCACCCGCTGGCCCGGCTGCTGGTCGCGATGTGCGACGACACCGCGCCACCGCCTCCGCTGGGCGCGGCGATCCCGGTGCTCGGCCCGGAACCCCGCATGCTCGCCCAGGTCTGCGGCGCGGGCTTCATCGGCGGCCAGGACGCCGCGACCCACGAGCTCGCCGCCCGGCTGACCGCGCAGGCCCGCGCCGACGGCGCGTTCGGGCTGCTGCCGACGCTGCTGTTCTACCTGGCCGAGGCCGAGCTGTTCCACGGCGGACACCGCGCCGCCCGCGCCGACCTCGACGACTGCCGCAGGATCGCCGCCGACACCGGGCAGCGGCACTGGACGAGCCAGGCCGCCGCGGTCTCCGCGGTGCTCGCCGCACTCGAAGGGGACGCCGAAGGCTGCCGGGCGCTGACCGCGGCCGCGCTGGCCGAAGCCTCCCCCGGTGTCCCGGCCTCCGGACTCTCCTGGACGTACTGGGCCGCCGGGCTGCTCGATCTCGGCCTGGGCCGGACCGAGCAGGCGCTGGACGGCCTGCTCCGCCTCCAGGAGGAGTCCTTCGCGCACCAGGTGTGCGCGCGGCGCAGCATCCCCGACCTGGTCGAGGCCGCGGTCCGGGCGGGATCGCCCGACCGCGCCCGCCCCGCCGCGGCACGGTTCGCCGCGTGGGCGGACCGGATCGGGCAACCCTGGGCCCGCGCGCTCGCGCTCCGCTGCCGCGCCCTCCTGGACGCCGACGAGGCGGCCTACACCGCGGCGCTCGGGCTCGACGGCCGGCCCATGGAGCAGGCGAGGACCCGGCTCCTGTACGGCGAATGGCTCCGCCGGGCCCGCCGCAGGGCCGAGGCGCGCCCGCACCTGGCCGCCGCCCTCGAGACCTTCGACGGCCTGGGCGCGACGCCCTGGGCGGACCGCGCCCGTGCCGAGCTCGCGGCGGCGGGCGCCCTCCCCGCCTCCGACGCCCCGCGTCCGGCCGGCCCCGCGCTCACCCCGCAGGAGCTCCAGATCGTCCGGCTCGCCGCCTCCGGCCTGTCGAACAAGGACATCGCGGCCCGGTTGTTCCTCAGCCCCAGGACGGTCGGCTACCACCTGTACAAGGCCTATCCCAAGCTCGGCGTCACCGACCGCAGGGACCTCGCCGCGCTCCCGCTGTGACCGCGTCCTTCAATCCCACCAGCGCTGGAGGCGGAACGCGCCGCGGTGCTGGACCACCTCGGCGACCGCGACCGCGGTGCCGTCCTCCCCGCTCACCTGGAGGCGGTACAGCCGGGCCTGCCCTGGCGCCTGCCACTGGTGCAGCACCCGGACGCCGAAGCGCCGCCCCGCCCTGGTGATGCGCACCGGACTGCCCGCGCCCGTGACCTCGGCGGTGATCGGTTCGTTCCTCAACATGCGCACACCCTAACACCAGAACTCGCTCACCTGTTCGACTCCCGGGCGTGTTCCCGCAGATCAGCGCGCCACCGGTCCCGGCGGCCGCGCGGTGCCGGGAAGAAAAGCGGGAACGGGACTTGCGGGCGTAACACCCGTGGAGAAGGCTCGGTGCACGATGATCAGGCGGCGAACGGGAGAACATCGGTGATGTGGCGGAGCGGAACCGTCGCGGTGGCGGCGGTGGCGATGGTGCTGGCGGGGACATCGGCGGTGCAGGCGGGCGGCGGCGGGAGGTTCACGCCCGGGGCGGCCGGAGCCGGCGACCCGTACTTCCCCGACAGCGGCAACGGAGGCTATGACGTCAAGGACTACGACCTGTCCTTCGCCTACGACCCGGCCACCGGGGCGATCACGGCGACCGCGCGGATCAGGGCCGAGGCGACGCAGGATCTCTCCTCGTTCGACCTCGACTTCCTCGGCCCGCTGGTGGTGGACGGCGTCGAGGTCGACGGGCCCGCGCGATGGCGACGGGAAGGGGCGCAGGAACTGATCGTCACCCCGCGCAAGGGCATCGTGAAGGGCAGGACGTTCACCACGACCGTCGCTTACCACGGCGTCCCGCAGCGGATCGACGACCCTGCCCTCGGCACGTCCGGGTGGATCGCCACGAGCGACGGCGTCATGGCGCTCAACCAGCCGTTCGGCGCCGCGACGTACTACCCGGTCAACGACACCCCCAAGGACAAGGCGACGTACAGCGTCACCGTCACGGCGCCGTCCGACCTCACAGTCCTCGCCAACGGGGAGAAGACCCGGGAGAAGACCTCCCGGGGCAGGACGACGGTCACGTGGCGGATGCGGCAGCCGATGGCGAGCGAGCTCGCGATGCTGACGATCGGGAAGTACAACGTGACGCGCGGGAGGACGGAGGCGGGCGTGCCGTCCGTCACCGCGGTCGACACCGCGCTCGACACGGGCCAGGGCGCCGGGTTCTTCGCCACGACGAACACCGTCACCGACTGGATGCAGAGGACCTGGGGGCGCTACCCGTTCGGCTCCACGGGCGGGATCGTCGACAACGTCGGCGTCGGCTACGCGCTGGAGACCCAGGGCAGGTCCGTCTACGACATCGGCACGCCCGGCCGCCTCCCGTCCACCGGGACGATCGCGCACGAGCTCGCCCACCAGTGGTTCGGCGACAGCGTCACACCGGCCCTCTGGAAGGACATCTGGCTGAACGAAGGCTGGGCCACGTACAACGACTGGCTCTACGCCGAGGCCACCGGCGGCCGTACCGCCCAGGCCGCGTTCGACGCCGCGTACGCGCGCGCCGCCACGAACCCGTCCTGGCAGACCGTCATGGGCGACCCCGGGCGCGACGGTATCTACGACTGGTCCTCCTACACCCGCGGCGCGATGACCCTCCACGTCCTGCGCACCACGATCGGCGACGCGGCGTTCTACCGGCTCGGCCGCGCCTGGGTCTCCCGCCACGAGGGCGGCGTCGTGTCCACCGCCGACTTCCGGGCACTCGCCGAGAAGGTCTCCGGCAAGGACCTCGACGCCCTGTTCACCACCTGGGTGTACACCCCTGGGAAGCCCGCCCTGTAAGTCGCCTCGCGCGAGCAACGCGAAGAAGGGCGGGAGACGTCTGGAAGGTATGCGATTCCTGGCTCCCGCCCTTCTCCTCCTGGTCGCCGCCTGCGGCACGGAGACCGTTTCGCCCGCGCCCCCCGGCAGCCCGCCGCGTTACACGGGCACCGGCACCGTCCTGGAGAACGCCGAGCACGGACCACAGTTCTGCACGGTGGTGCTGGAGTCCCTCCCGCCGGGCTGCAGCGGCGCCGACGTCGTCGGCTGGGACTGGAACGCCGTGGCGCACGAGTCGCGGAACGCTGTGAAATGGGGCGAGTACACGGTCGTCGGCACCTGGGACGGGACGCGGCTCACCCTGACCGAGCCGCCGGGCGAGCCCCGCGAACGCGTGCCGGACGAGCCCGACCCGTTCGCCTCCCCCTGCCCCGTGCCCGACGGAGGCTGGAGGCCCGTCGATCCGGCGAAGGCCACCGAAAGGACACTGGCCGCCGCGATGGACGTCGCCCGGAGGTCGCCCCTGTTCGCCGGAACGTGGGTCGACCAGAGCCACCTCGGCGACGGGCCCGTCACCGAGACCGAGGGCAACGATCCGAAGCGGCTGGTCCTCAATCTGAGGTTCACCGGCGACCTCCAGGAGAACGAGCGCCGGGTGCGCGAGGTGTGGGGCGGCGCGCTGTGCGTCTCGCCCGCCGCGCACACCGAGAGCGAGCTGAACGCCGTGCAGAGCCGGGTGCACCGGGACTTCCCCGCGGCCCAGGGCAGCGGCGTGGACACGGTCGGGAACCGCGTCTCCGTGCAGTTCTACGTCGTCACCGACGACCTGCGGCGTGAACTCGACGCGAAGTACGGCCCCGGCGTCGTCCACGCGTCGGGCGTGCTCCTTCCCGTCACGGACTGAGAAACCGGGGTCCTCCACGGCCGGAAACCACCGGCGGATCCACCGGAGTCGTGATTTGCTTTCCGGTGGCGGAGATCTCCGTCATTTGACATGATCTTGCCCTTGACAGCACGTCCATCCACGGGGAGCCGCGATGTCAGAGTGGAACCAGGGTTCGGAGTGGGACCAGACCTCGGTCAAGCCGGACAGGGTGCCGCGGAGCATCGACATCACCCGGCCGCACCCGGCCCGGATGTACGACTACTACCTCGGCGGCAAGGACAACTTCGCCGCCGACCGCGCCGCCGCCGACGCCGCCCTCGCCGCGGCGCCCGACATGGCCGTGACGGCCCGGGCCAACCGCGCCTTCCTCGGCCGGGCCGTCCGGTACGTGACGGCCGAGGCGGGCATCCGGCAGATCCTCGACATCGGCACCGGCATCCCCACCGCGGGCAACACCCACCAGGTCGCGCACGAGGTGGACCCGTCGATCCGGGTCGTCTACGTCGACAACGACCCCATGGTCCTCGTGCACGCGAACGCGCTCATGGCCGACGGCAGCCGCGGCACCACCTCGGTCATCCAGGCCGACCTGCGCGACCCCGCCGAGATCCTCGCCCTCCCCCAGGTCCGCGACGCGATCGACTTCGACGAGCCCGTCGCCCTCCTCCTGGTCGCCATCCTCCACTTCATCAAGGACGCCGAGAACCCGGGCGAGATCGTCTCCACCCTCCGCGAGGCCCTCCCCAAGGGCAGCCACCTCGTCCTGTCCCACTGCACCCTGGACTTCAGCGACCCCGAGACCGGCGACGCCCTCCGCGAGATCTACAGCCGGGCCACCGCCCCCCTGGTCCCCCGCACCCACGCCGAGATCCTCGCCTACTTCGACGGCTTCGACCTCGTCTCCCCCGGCCTCGTCCACCTCCCCAGCTGGCGCCCCGCCGTCCCCCCCACCGCGAACCACCTCTCCCGGGTCCACTTCTACGCGGGCGTGGCCCAGCTCTCCTGACGCGGGCCGAATCTCCGCGAGAGCCTAATTAACCTTTGACAAGCCGATGCACGAGCACGCCGTTCTCGGCGTTCCCCTGGGTATCTCACCTGCGCCGGATGATCTTCGTTCACCCGGTCGAAACGTCCGATCCACCGGACCCAGGGGGAAGTCTTGGACTCTCGAAAGTCCCGAACACCGTCATCGCCACTCGGGCGTCACCGGCGTTTGGCGTACGGCATCGCACTCGCCGCGACCGGCGCGCTCGCGGCCATGTCGGGCGGCACGGCGCACGCGGCCACGGCACAGCCACCTCATGTCCTCGTCGCCCATCCCGGATCGCCCGCCTCGGCCCTTCTCGCCGAACCCGACCCGATCCGGGTCGACTCACCGATCCAGGACGCGGACGGGCCCCCGTGCAAGAAGTGCAAGCCGGGGCCGCCCGGACCGCCCGGACAGCAGGGGCCTCCCGGAGAGCAGGGGCCGCCCGGACCTGCGGGACGGACCATCGGAATCGACTCCGCATTCCATGGGGAGCTCCTGTTCGTCGGCGTCGTCACCGAAGACGGCTCGACGTTCATCCGGGACCAAAGAGACCTCATGGACCCGCCGACGTGGCACGACCTCTCGACGTTGGACGACTATCCCGTCGGCCAGGCGGTCGATGTCACGCTCGCAGATCACGGCGACAACGTGCACGTGAGCGTCCTCACCGCGGCCGGCAAGGTCTTCACGACCGCCTGCAAGGTGAATCCGGATCCGGAACCGCCCAACGACTGGCCCTCGAACTGCACCGAACCCTTCGACGACATCTCACCGCCGGATGACTGACGCCGACTGATCCACACGCGAGCCCGGCCATCACCGATGGCCGGGCTCTTCTCTTCTACGCGGGACTTGCTCTTCTCCGTGGCGGTCCCGCGGCCATCGGCACCCGCACGGCCTCCGGAGGCGAAACCGGTCCACGGTCGGCGCGCCGAGCGTGTCGGCCCGACTGACGAACCCGCGTCGATGCGAAGAGCACCGGTCAGGTCATTGGTCGTGGGAGGGGGTCGAGGAACGGAGGCGGGCCAGGAATTCGGAGGCCCAGCGGGCGACGTCGTTGTCGACGACGCGGCGGCGCATGGCGCGCATGCGCTTCTGGAGGTCGCGGGAGTCGGCGCGGACGGCTTCGAGGAGGATGCGCTTCAGTCCGTCGACGTCGTAGGGGTTGACGAGGTAGGCGCGGCGGAGCTCTTCGGCTGCGCCGGCGAACTCGCTCAGGACGAGGGCGCCGCGGAGGTCCTCATGGCAGGCGACGTACTCCTTGGCGACGAGGTTCATGCCGTCCCGCAGAGGGGTCACGACCATGACGTCGGCCGCGAGGTAGAGGGCCGCGAGCTCCTCCCTGGCGTAGCTGGTGTGCATGTAGTTGATCACCGGATTGCCGAGCTGGCCGAACTCGCCGTTGATCCGGCCGACCTGGAGCTCGATGTCGTCGCGCAGGATCTGGTACTGCTCGACCCGCTCCCGGCTCGGCGTCGCGACCTGCACGAACACCGCCTCGCCCGGCTTGAACGCCCCGTCGGCGAGCAGCTCGCCGAACGCCTCGAGGCGCTGGGTGATGCCCTTGGTGTAGTCGAGGCGGTCCACGCCCAGCAGGATGCACGCCGGATCGCCCAGTTCCTTGCGCACCTGGGCGGCCCTGGCCCGGACGTCCGGGCGGTGGATGAGGTCGGTCAGCTCGTCGACGTCCACCGAGATCGGGAACGCCTCGGCGAGGACGTCCCTGCCGTCCACGTGGACCATGGAGCCGTGCACGCGCACGTCGAGGAGACGGCGGGACAGGCGGACGAAGTTGGCCGCCGCCGCAGGCAACTGGAAGCCCACGAGGTCGGCTCCGAGCAGGCCCTCGACGATCTCCTTACGCCACGGAAGACGGAAGAACAGCTCCCCCGGCGGGAACGGGATGTGCAGGAAGAACCCGATCCTCACATCCGGCCGCAGCTCCCGAAGCATCTTCGGGACCAATTGGAGCTGGTAGTCCTGCACCCATACGAGGGCGCCTTTGTCCGCCACCTCCGCGGCTTTCTCCGCGAACCTCCTATTGACGCGCACGTACGCGTCCCAGGCCGTCCGGTGGAATTCCGGTGGGACTATCGCGTCGTGGTAGAGCGGCCAGAGAGTCGCGTTGGAGAAGCCCTCGTAATAGAGCTCGACATCATCGGCGCTCAAGGGGACGGGGACAAGGCGCAGCCCGTCCTCGGTGAACGACTCGGCCTCCTCGTCGGCGGCGCCCGTCCAGCCGATCCACGCGCCGTCCCGCTCGCGCATCAGGGGAGTGATCGCCGTCACCAGGCCGCCGGGGCTGCGGCGCCACCCGACCTCGCCCTCCGGTCCCACGACACGGTCCACGGGCAGGCGGTTTGCGACGACGACGAAATCACTCACAAGATCGAACCTACCCAGATCCAGGGAACGGTCCCACACCGATCACGTGACCGTCACCACGCGGCACCTGCGGCGTCGGCTAACTTCGACACATGAGAATGGGCGTCCTCGACATCGGATCGAACACCGTGCACCTGCTCGTCATGGACGCACACCAGGGCGGCAGGCCGCTGCCCGCTTACTCCCACAAGGTCGAGCTGCGCCTCGCCGAGCACCTTGACGGCGACCACCTGTCGGACGAAGGCGCCAAACGCCTGCACTCCTTCGTCAAGGAGTCCCTCCAGGTCGCCGAGGACAAGGGCGTTCAGGAGGTCCACGCGTTCGCCACCTCCGCGATCCGGGAGGCGGTCAACGGCGAGGAGGTCCTCCAGTCGATCAGGACCGACCTCCAGACGGAG
This sequence comes from Actinocorallia herbida, assembly GCF_003751225.1. Taxonomy (NCBI): domain Bacteria; kingdom Bacillati; phylum Actinomycetota; class Actinomycetes; order Streptosporangiales; family Thermomonosporaceae; genus Actinocorallia; species Actinocorallia herbida. The sequence goes on along the minus strand of NZ_RJKE01000001.1, from coordinate 2,061,218 downwards.
ATCGAGGTCTTGTCCGGCAAGGACGAGGCCCGGCTGACGTTCCTCGCGGTCCGCCGCTGGTTCGGCTGGTCCTCCAACCGCCTCCAGGTCTTCGACATCGGCGGCGGCTCCCTGGAGATCGCGACCGGCATCGACGAGGAGCCCGACGCGGCGGTCTCGCTGCCGCTCGGCGCGGGCCGCCTCACCCGGGCCTGGCTGACCGCCGACCCGCCGGACCCCGATCAGGTCCGCGCCCTGCGCAAGCAGGTCCGCGCGGAGATCGCCGCCCAGGTGGGCCCGATCACCCGCTACGGCGCCCCCGACCACGCCGTCGCCACCTCCAAGACCTTCAAGCAGCTCGCCCGCATCGCGGGCGCCGCCCCCAGCGCCGAAGGCCCCTTCGTGCGCCGCCTCCTCACCCGCGAGGCCGCCAAGGACTGGGCCGACCGCCTCGCCCGCATGCCCATCGACGACCGCCAGGCCCTCCCCGGCGTCTCCGACGCCCGCGCCCCCCAGCTCCTCGCCGGCGCCATAGTCGCCGACGCCGTCATGGACCTCTTCTCCATCCCCGCCCTCGAAATCTGCCCCTGGGCCCTCCGCGAAGGCGTCATCCTCCGCCGCCTCGACCTCCTCCCCCACACCCCCTGACCTCCCACCCGCCCCCTCACCAACCGATGTGCGCCCCCGCCCAACCTGCGCTACAGTTAACCCGTCGCCAACACCGGGATCACCCCGACAAGGCCGACAAATCCGGGACGTAGCGCAGCTTGGTAGCGCACTTGACTGGGGGTCAAGGGGTCGCAGGTTCAAATCCTGTCGTCCCGACGGATAACAGCAGGTCAGAGGCCTCATCTCCCTATTGGGAAGATGAGGCCTTGATCATTTGACCGCCGTTTGACCGTGGCCCTGAACCTGCCGATCACCACCGACCGGTAGCCACGCATCCCAGCCCCGACCAGCCGGTCCCCGGTCAGCGGACATGTTCCGACTGGAATGTTCAAACGAATCCCACCGCGAGACACGCCAGGCAGACCGGACACCGACCGGGAGCAAGGCGGCGACGGATTCACTCGAGGTTCCAAGAGGGCCACCGGGGCACCGCCCCGCCACATCTCTCCATCACCAGCCGGACCCTCTTCGTTCCAGACGCCAAGATCGAGACATAACTCCGACGCCTCGGCAAACACCCGACCCAGCAGACCACGACCGCCACCGGCAAACGCCCCGCCCACCTGCCCCGGCACCCGCCCGCCCCGGCCCGCCGCCCGCTACCGTGGAGCACGTGCCACGCCCCAAACAGCTAAGATCTCAAAATAATAACGCCCCCATATAAGCCCAGGTTGCGAAGGGTTCGCTCCGCGCAGGCGGAGGTGGTCCGACCGCCGAGCTGCACAAGGAACGCATCAGCGAGTTCGCTCCGCGCAGGCGGAGGTGGTCCGGAGTCCACCACGGCGCACACCCTGTGGGGCATGTTCGCTCCGCGCAGGCGGAGGTGGTCCGCTGCCGCCGAGTTCCTCTGCTTGGCTGAGCTGGTTCGCTCCGCGCAGGCGGAGGTGGTCCGGCGCCCGGACGCGGCGGCATGCTCGCCGGCGCGTTCGCTCCGCGCAGGCGGAGATGGTCCGGTTCAGGCCCCAGACCCGGAGGCAGGGGTGGTGTTCGCTCCGCGCAGGCGGAGGTGGTCCAGGCTCTTATGAGGGAGACGTCCCCCGACGGGAGGGTTCGCTCCGCGCAGGCGGAGGTGGTCCGGTATACGGCCGGTGGCTGCGGACCTCGGCCGAGTTCGCTCCGCGCAAGCGGAGGTGGTCCGTTCCAGATGGACGCCGCTTCCTCCTCAAACCCGTTCGCTCCGCGCAGGCGGAGGTGGTCTGCCCTCGTCCTCGAAGCCGCGCACCTTCTTCTTGTTCGCTCCGCGCAGGCGGAGGTGGTCCGACTTTGGGGCAAATGCGGCCGAAGGTCGTAGCGTTCGCTCCGCGCAGGCGGAGGTGGTCCGCTCATCCCCCTCGCCCTCGTCGCGTTCGCTCCGCGCAGGCGGAGGTGGTCCGCTGCACTTCGGAGCCGCCCGCCCACGTGGTGCGTTCGCTCCGCGCAGGCGGAGGTGGTCCGTGGACGTCGGGCGCGCACGCCGCGGGCCCGCAGTTCGCTCCGCGCAGGCGGAGGTGGTCCGAGCGCCTGGCGCATCTTCTTCGGGGCGCCGTGGTTCGCTCCGCGCAGGCGGAGGTGGTCCGTGGGATCCTGGAGATCCCGGTCCACCTGAACGGGTTCACTCCGCGCAGGCGGAGGTGGTCCGAGCGTCTCCGCGGCGCTCTCCGAGACCGGATGGTTCGCTCCGCGCAGGCGGAGGTGGTCCGACGGGCGTGCTTCCGCTGCCGCGCAGCCTCGCGTTCGCTCCGCGCAGGCGGAGGTGGTCCGCCAGAGTGGCTCCAGGCCGCCGTCCCCCAGGGTTCGCTCCGCGCAGGCGGAGGTGGTCCGCTCGCGCCCCCCTTGAACACGCGCTCATGGAGTTTGCTCCGCGCAGACGGAGGTGGTCCGGCGTTCGAGGTGGCGACGCCGAACTGCTCCGCGTTCGCTCCGCGCAGGCGGAGGTGGTCCGCCGCCGCTCACATTCGCGGCGTCGAAGACGTTCGCTCCGCGCAGACGGAAGTGGTCCGACGGGGTCAACGTCGAAGGGCTCCCGCCTCATGTTCGCTCCGCGCAGGCGGAGGTGGGGCAGCCTGTGATCTGCCCAGTGTGTGGAGCCAACAGGGGTCAGGCGCTCGCACCGTTTTAGGTCGGGTCGCATTAACCATCGATGATCATGATGAATGGTTACAACGAGGTTTCAGTCCATTCGCGCGGCTCGGATCGATCGCGGTTTTGTCGGTGGGTTGTGTTTCGGTGATGCCGGGGTAATCGACGGACGGAGAAGGGGCGGAAATGAGCTGCGGGGGATCAGGGGTCGTGGATGTTCGGCAGTGGGGGAAGGACAAGGAGTTGCCTTCGGCGTACCCCGTGGTCTGCCACCTCATGGATGCGGCCGCAACAGCTGGGGCGCTTTGGGGGATTTAGTTTGGGAAGGGCGAGCTTGCCCAATGAAAGGGTCTCGTGTCCTTTTGGGCCGGTTTGCATGACATCGGGAAGGTGTCGCCGTCCTTTCAGGTGAAGGTTACGGAGCTTTTCCGGAAGATGGTCGACGAGTCGCCCGAATATGGTTCGGACGAGGCGGTGCCGTCGCTTGGACATCACGAGGTGACGCATTGGTCGCTCGTGCAGATTCTGCGGGATTTTGGTTACAAATCGGGCAGTAGCCCGCTGCGGGACGTGGGGCATCAAGTTGCGCAGATACTCGGAGGGCATCATGCGCGGTTCTGTGCTCCCATTTCTCAAGGGAAGGACTGGAAGGAGCCTTTGGGGCGAACGGGCGTCGGGGCTGGGAGGTGGGACGAGGAGCGGCGGCGGCATGCAGGGTTGCTTCGACGGCTGACCGGCGCGGAGGAAGGTCTGGACGAGCATCTGCCACCGTCGCTCGTCGTGCTCGCCCTCGGTGTGATCGTGGTGGCGGACTGGCTGGTGAGTCAGACGACCTTCATCGAGCCGCGCCTGCCCGGCGAAGGCTGGCGGGCTACCGAGGAGGAGGTGCAGGCCCACTGGGAGCGCGCGCTCGCCGACGCGCCTCAGCTGATCGCCGAAGCGGGCATTGGAGCCGCGGAGTTTCTGGACCTGCCGTTCTCCAGCCTCTTCGGCTTCGAGCCGAACAAGCTGCAGCTGTCCCTCGTCGAGCGGTTGCCGGCGATGGTCGACGGGGCCGGGATGCTCCTGGTGACCGCGCCTCCCGGCGATGGCAAGACCGAGGCCGCGCTCTACTCGGCCGGGGTCCTGGGTCGGGCGAGCCGGGCGACCGGGCTCGGCTTCTGCCTGCCGACGATGGCGACGACCGACGCCATGCACAGGAGGGTGCAGACCTATCTCCAGAAGGCCTTCGCCGGGTCTCCCGCGCTGACGAAGGTCCACAGCATGGCCTGGCCGTCTCGCGACGGGGCCGCCGACGCCGCTGCCTCGGCGGCAGAAGCACCTGCCGTGGCGAGCGATCGCGAGGCATCCGAAGAAGCGACGAAGTGGCTGCACACGGGCCAGCGCGGGCTGCTCGCTCCGATCAGCACCTCACAATTCAACCAGATGGTGGCGGGGGTCCTCCATCAGAGTTCAACATGCTGCATCCCCATCAGCATGGACTTGCCGCAGCCCCTGAGCACGCACAATGGGCGATATGGGTTAGCGGACGAGGATGAGGCCGCAGCTGTAGGCGCGGGCTTGGCCGATGCCCTGGGTGAGGGCGGTGACGAAGGCTTTCGGGGCGGTGATCGTGAAGCTTCCCTTGATCTCTGCGCGGGTGATGCGCAGGCCCTTGTGTGGTGCGGGGCTGGAGACCTGTGGGAGGAGGCGGAGCGCGAGCCGTTCGATGTCGGCGGCTGCTCCGATGCGGACAATGCCGTCGGGGGTTACGGCGGGTTCTCCGATCGGCTGCAGTCGGCGTGAGAACCATGTGCGGATGTGTTCGGGGCGGGTGTGGGGTACTCGGATGCCGCGTGTCTTCAGGGGCGAGCCTGGGGCTGGCGGAAGGTTGCGGAGCGCGTTGACGACTGTCCGGAATGCCACCCGGTCGCCGACGCGGAATGTGCGGTCGATGGTCAGGGTTTCCGGTGCGTCCGCCATGGCAGCCCGGGGGATTCTGCTCCAGTCAGCGGGGACGGATGATTGGACCACGAGGTTGAGTCGGGCTTGCCGTAGGTCGACGGTCCAGGTCGAAAGGATGCCCATCTGGGAGCGGGCGTCAGAGCTGCCGTCGTCCACCCAGCCGGCGAAGCCGCTCATGACGGTCCGGTGCATGTCCTGCGCGTCGATGAGGGACTTGGCGACGAAAGGGTGTCGGGCGTCGAGCGTCAAGAGGGTCTGGGTGGTGACGAATCTGGCTGCGCCGTCGGCACTTGAAGGCTCGTGCGGGGTGGTGGCCGGTGTGTTCACAGGATGATGTCCCATCCGCGGGCGTGGGGGGCGATGGTGATGGGCTGCCGGGTCTCCCAGCGCAGGCCGTGGACTCCGCCGTCCGCGCCGAACCGGACGGGTTGATCCGATAGCGGGCCGACGCCGGGGAGCGGGCGCGGGCTCTCGATCCACGCCGACAGACGTACGCCGGTCACCGGAACGCGCGGATCGTTCTCGTAGTTGTGCTCGTCGGGAAGCAGGGCGTGCGTCTCGAAGGCCTCTTTGAGGGTTCCGGGCACGACGTCCAAGGCAAGGTCTCCGGAGGGCGGGCAGGCCTTGCGCCCTAGCCAGAGGAGCCGTTTCGGGTGTTCCAGAGCATGCGCGATCCGCTCCAGGAGCGCCACATCAGGGTGCTCCAGCCCGACTAGGAAGGCTGCATCGGCGAGATACCAGCGCTCAGTGATCAGGGCGTGGCGGCGGACTTCCCCGGAGACCAGAGCCCCCGAGTCCGGATCCGGAGAGACATACTTTGGCGAGCCATACCAGCTGTCCAGCTCCCACCGCCCGAACAGGTCGGAACGCGCGTTCTCTGGAGCCTGGACGGCCTTGGCCGCACGCCGGTGGTCGGTGATGAGGTCCCGAGGACGAAGTGGATAGGTTCCTCCGCCGACGGTGTGGTAGTCGCGCAACGCTGTTCCCGGCCTGTCGGCACGGACTCCGAACAGGACCTTGGCGAGGTCTCCGAGTGGTTCCTCCCGATCCAGCCCGAGGGCCGCGGCGCACAGGCCGACGACGCCGGACTTCGTCGGCCGGTTCTGCGTGTCGCGGCGGGCGAACCTGCCGGTGATCCCCCACGATTGCAAGGGTCCTGCCAGCCGGATGAGCAGGACATGCGGGTCGCTCACGGGGTGAGTTCTCCGGTCCGTTCCACGACGCTCACAGAGCCGGGCAGCCCCAGTTCCTTCAGGAGCGTGTCGATCTCGGGGTCGTAGGTGAGCACTCTGGCGTTCTCCAGGTCCTCGCGGCGTCCGCTGACGAACGTGTGGTGGCGCAGCAGCCTGCGGACGGCAGCTGGTCCGGCCGGGCCTTCTCCTCCTGCCGACGCGGAGCGTTCGTCGACCGGCCTCTGGAACGCGGACGCGTAGTTGTAGGGGCGTTCCCCTTCGAAGGCGAGGACGAGCGCGGGGAGCGAGCCGGTGGAGGCTGTGGAGTTCTTCTTCGCCTCCGGGAACGCCTCGACGAAGGCGGTTACGAACTCCTTCTCTGCCTCGGAAGCTGCTGTCTCGGCCTCTTCCTCGTCCATGCCGGCGACCCTGAGATTGGTGCGGAGCTGGATGCGGTCAAGGACTGCATGCCGGTAGAAGGTGCCGGAGATGAGCGACTGGTATCCCGTCATACCGGCGCCCGCGTCGTCTGCGGCGTCGAGGAAACTGAGGGCGTTGCGCTTGCGGTCCAGCTTCGCGTCGTCGGCCGCCGCGTAGAAGTCCTCGATCTGCTCCGCCTCGTGCACGGTGAAGGCGTGCCCGGTCTGCACGGCGCCGTCGACGTTCGGGGAGTCTGGGATTTCTGCGAGGAAACGGCCGTAGAGGGCGATGTCGATCGCGTCACGGGGGGCGAGGGCGAGCAGGATCGCATCGCGAGTGGCCTTGGGCAGCGGCGGCAGGGTCGGTTTCGCCGAGGACGCTGATTCGGCATCTTCGGACGTTTCCTCCTTCTTCACAGCTCCGCGCCGAGGCTTCCGTGCGGCCAGCTCGGCTTGTGCAGTGAGGTACTCGTCCCGCCAGGCCCTGATCGCCTCCTCCTGCCCCGCGATGTGCTCCGCGATCCGCGCCGCGGCATCGGATGGCGCGAAGATGAGGACCCTCGTCAGGTTCGCCACCGTCCGCTTCTTCGGATCGCCGAACTTCAGGCCACTCGCCTCCATCACCGCGCGGGTCGTGGCAAGTGCCTCGTCCCTATCCCAACCGTGCTCCGTTTCCAGTTCACGGCCTGCCAGGATCGCCCACTCTCTGGTGCGCACGCCCATGCTTCGGCCGCTGAGCGCCCCTCGGCCGGCGTTCGCCCGGTCGCGCGTGTGGACTCGTTCGGCACGCCGACGGGCCTGACTGGTGATCATGTGACGCTCGACTCCCCCGAAGACAAGAGTCTTGGGCTGGGCGTTTTCGTCACGTACGGGCAGAACCGCCGCCAGCGTCTCGATCAGATGTAGAGACAGATACTGGCTCCGGGGTGCCTCGGTCACGAGGTGGTGTCCTTCCGCTTCGTCGGTGTGCTGCGAACGGGCCGGTCCTGGTCCGGCGGCGTGTGGAACTCGACGGACCACCAGTAGGCGATGCGAGCCTGGCGGTCGTTCCAGAAGATGAGGTCGGCGGTGAGCTCGCTCCAAGACGGGGGCGGCCGGTCGCAGGACCGCAGCCGGGTGACGGCGTGCTGGAGGTGGCGCCACGGAATTCCGCGGCTGCCGGTGATGCGGGCGATGAGGCGTTGGGCTCCGGGATTGTCCGGTCCGCGCCCTGTCCCATCTCCGATCCGGCGGGCTGCCTCGCCCAGGCTGCCAATGCCGGGTGAGGGGGCGGAACGCCCCTGGTGATAGATGGCGAACAGAAATGCGATCCGTTCGAAGAGGTCTCGGTGCTCATCGCCGCCGTACCAGCCCGCGCGGATGTGAGCATTCGTTCCGCCTCTCGCCCGGCGCAGTTCTGCGAGAGTCCCGTATTCACGATTGCGGACGAGCGTGGTCAGCCACGCAGTGAGTGCTTCGCCATCATGCGGAACGGAACTCCGCGCCAAGTCCATTGCCGACACATGCGACTCGGTCATCTGTGGATCTCTCCTCGCAGTTCTGCCGGTGCCCGAGTGTCGGCGATGTCGTCCTCGAAGCGCCGTAGGGCTCGGGCCTGGGCCTGGTGACTCCGGTCGCCCGGCGGCAGCCTGTCGAGGCGCTGATGCAGGTGTGTACGCGCGGTCGAGAGCAGGTCGGCCGTGTAGGCGAAGAGAGGCTCGGACACCGGATCCCGGGCCTCCAGCCCTCCTTCGACCACCTCGTCGAGCAGCTCATGGAAGGGCTGCTCCGCGGCGGGCCAGAAGGCCCACCGGGCATCGAGACGGGCTATCTGTCCCGCCTCGTCCGAGGGCCGCACCGCTGGAAAAGCCATCTCCGCGGCCACGATCGCCGCGCGCTTCAGGCTCCTCGCAATGTACTCAGCGATGTTGGACCCTCGCCAAGACGCCCGGTGCAAATGCTTCGCCATTCCGGGGGCGTAGGGGAAGGAACCGTGCGTCCACGCCACAGGAAGCGCCTGGTCGGCCAGTAGACCCACCGCCCACAGGTAATACGGAGCCCCGGAACCCTGCTGCTCCTGGGGCAGCAGACTGTGGAGCCGTGCGTACAAACCTGCCTGGCTTTCCACGACCGCGCTGTACAAGGCATGGGCCTCTTGCCAGAGCGCCCTGGTAGGGGACGGGCGCAGAGGCCTCTCCAGGCCGTTCGTCGTTCTGCTGTACACCGCGTCCTGGAGGTGCAGGCGAGGATCGAGGTAGAGAAGTTCACCGGCGCCTACTAGAACCCTGTCGACCAGGACCTCTCCGCTCGGTTCCTGCCTCGGATGCAGCAGAACAGACCTCCCGAGGGCGCTGTGGAGGTCCGCAGGGCCTCGGGGCACCCGGGGCTCCGTCTCCCTTTCGAAGGTCCGGCGCTTGATGTCGCCGCTCACCCATGACGTGTTGAGCGCGTCTTTCGGGTGGCTGCCGTGCGGATAAAGGTTCAGGCGCAGGGTCTCGCCGAGCGTACGGCCCAAGGCGATGACGCGGATGCGGCTCGCCAGCCGACCTGCGGCGAGATTGGTCACTTTGGCGCCGAGCCGGTCACCGGATATGCGGGCCCTGCCCGGAATACCGTAGACATGCTGGGTGAGGGTCGCGCGGAATGCGTCGGCCGCCGGAAGGGAGCGGTCTGTGTGCAAGTGCTCGTGATTGAAGTGGAGGGAGTAGTCTCCGGCACGCTCTATGACCAACTGGGCGGTTCCGGTGCCCTTGTCGCCGAAGTCTGCCTTTAGCAGAGAGTTCTGAAGCAGAGGCATCTCCTCGTGGAAGAGATCCCAGGCTTCGTCCGGCTGCTGGTCCAGCCACGCTGCGGCCGAGGAGAGGTCCATTCCCTCGGTGATCCAAGAACGCCATTCCGCGTCGGAGGACGGACAGGTACCTGACGCGAAACAGATGGCCAGCAGGTACTCGATGACCGCGACCGTCTCACCCGGCGACGCGCAGTCGACGGCCATGAGGTCCTCGGCCTGTCGAAGGAGTTCGCTCATGGAATGCAGTGCGGTCGTCCCGTCGAGCGCGACCGCGGGTATGCAGGGTTCGTGACGCGGGTCCCAACGGGGACACCCGGCAGGCCTGAACACCGCTTCCTCCGTTCGTGCAGCACCACGTCGGCGCGAATGGCATCCGGAGTTCGCCGAATACCGTCATTTCACGCTTGGACTCCGTCATGCGATGAGCACGACGGAGTCCGCGCTTCACTTGCAAGTACCGCCGATAGACAGCGTTCTATCGAATCTCAGGGGGTCGGCGTGGCGGATTCCCTGTTTTGGGTGCCGAACACCGGTTCCGGCCGAGGTCCCGAGGTGAGAACTTCGTCATTCCATACTCAGCGCGCGCGGCGGCGGATGAGAATGGCGAGGGTGGTGCGGGCGTCCTTGCGACGGTCCGCGCTGGGGGCGAGGACGGAGATGAGGGCTACGACGAACATGACGCCCGTGTACATCAGGCCGGCACAGCCGCTCAGGGCCGCCGCGTAGTAGAGCAACTGCGAAACCTCGAACATGGATCAGCTTCCTTCCGGGAGTCGAATCTCGGCTCGTGCGATGTCGGCTCCACAGTCGCGAAACCGGGCGGTGGTCCCCTAGTTTCACTGATCTCCGTTTCCTCGTTTGCGCAGGTAGGACCCAAGATATTGGACGACGTCGGCCTCGAAATCAGCCAGGTCGCGGATCTAGGGAGGGGTGAAGCGATCGATACCGGCAGGGCCGCGCGAGACAGGCTGGCCGCGATGCTGAACGAACTGTGGAGCGCCTCGGGCCTGCGCTACAACCAGGCGTCCAAGCTCGGCATCGACAAGTCCTTCCACAGGTGGCGGGGCGGATCCGCCCCGTCCTCGAAGCACACCGAGACCTTCTGGACCGTTCTTGATTCCCTGCATCAGGTGGCAGGTCGAGACTTTTCCGAGAAGTCCGAGTGGAGGGCCGCTCTACGCGCGGCCCAGGAGGAAGCCGATCGCCAGCGCGACCGGCAGCTCGGCCGGTTCTGGGCGCAGAGCACCGATCACCGGTTCGTACAATTGCACGGTCCCGGTTTCGACACCGCAGCGGCCGAGCCACAAGAACGCAAGCATGAGCGTAAGGCGATGGACGCTTTCGTTCTCGGTCAGAGCTCCGAGGCCGCGTCTTACCTATGCTGGTACGCCGACGCTCCAGTCGGCAAGACGACGCTGCTCGCCGACTACGTCCGTCAGCCCCCGGTCGGCGTCGACATCCTGAACTTCTTCGTCTCCCCCTCCCACGGCACCGACACACGTGAGGCGTTCGAGGCCGAGATGATCGCTCAGATCGGCGAGCTGACTCGTTCACCGCCACTCAGCAATCCCAGAGGCGTCAGGGAATGGAAGGCACTCTTCACGCGGGCGGCCGACGCGAGCGTGAACAGAAAGCGGCATCTCGTTCTCGTCGTCGACGGCCTCGACGACGACGTGGCCTGGTCGGGGCGCGCGGCCGAAGGAGCAGCCCTGGAAGGGGTCAATGGCAGCATCGCCGCACTCCTCCCCGGGGCTCCGCCGCCCGGTATGCGGGTCGTCGTCTCACTCAGGCGCCGCCTTCGCTTTCCCGACGATCTCTCCACCCGGCATCCTCTGCGGAGCGGAAAGAGCCTGTCCCTGCGAGAGCTACGGCAGCTTGAAGGCGCACTTCCAGCTCATCGGCTGCTGCCGAGCGTCGACCTCAGCGAACCTGTGACAGGCATGCTCGCAGTGGCGGGCGGCGGCCTTCGCGCAGCCGATCTGGCAGAACTGACCGGGATCCCGCTGGCCGATCTCGACCAGCGGCTGGAGGGGCAGTCTGGGCGCTCGTTCATCTTGGACGATCCGGTACTCCAGACGTATGCCCTCGCCGATCCGAGCATCATCGAGTCCGTCCGGACGCCCTCGGACGAGGCGGAACTGGCCAGGTACAAGCACGAACTGCTTGATTGGTCACGAGCCTGGCGCAAGGCCGGCTGGCCAGCCGGTACCCCTCCGTTTGCGGTGATGCATCAGCTCCGATTGCTCACCGACCCTTCCGAGCGCGTCGACTACGTCCTCGACACAGCCCGCCTGCGTCAGCTCGCGGCCGAGCAGGGCCCTGACGTAGCGCTCGCCCAACTCGGCTCCCTCGAGACAGAAGCCCGCCGCGCGGAAGAAACCTCCCCCAAAAGCCTGGCGGTGTTCGTCCGGCTCGCTGCCACGCGAGCCGTGCTCAACGGTGAGCCACGAGATGTGCCGTTCGGCGCGCCCGCCCTCCACGTCCGGTCAGGCGAGGTGGAGCGTGCCCGAGCGCTCGCGCGTTCCGCACCGACGGCCGACGCGCAGAGCATGCATCTCGCGGATGTGGCGGTGGAGATGGCGCATGCGAGAAGAGTCGGCGCAGGGGCCGTCGCGCAGGAGGCCGCTGACCGGCTTGCACAAAGCAACGCGGGCTACCCCGGCATCCACCGAGATCCCGCAACGCATGTGCGACTCCTCGGTGCAGCCCGTGCGCTCATCGACCTGGATCGTCCCGATGCCGCCCGCCCGCTGCTCCGTGCCGTGATCGGGGATCCGGTGGCCGAAGTCGAAACGCTCGCTGAGGCAGCCGGAGCGCTGGCCGAGATCCGCGACCCGGAGATCGAAGAAGCACTGCACGCTCGGGCCGACGCGCTGAGCGCAGGCAGTACAAGCGCCCGCGCGGCCGCCGTTGACCTGTGGGGCGCCTTGGGGCATTTTGTGCCCTCGCTCAGCACGACTGCCGGAAATCGCATCGAACTCATCTGCGACGAACTCGATCGATCCGACGGACTCGCCGCCGTTGACGTCCTGGCGCTCAGCGCCTCCGCCCTCTCCCAGCTACGGCACAAGCGCCCGAAGAAAGCCCTCAGGCTCGTCGCGGAGGCAAGGACCCGAATCAGAGCAGCGCTCACCGACCCGGAGTCCTTGACCGCCGAAGACCGAGCCCACCTGGGCCGAGAGCTATCCGGCACACTCACGCGTCTGGCTCTGGCGATACACGACGTCGACCCTCGACTTGACGTCACCGAGGAACTACTGGATTCCCTGCCCGTGGATCTGCGGGTGGGCCTGCTCGGGGACGATATTCGGCGACGGGCAGCGACGGTCGCCGAAACCGCCGTGGCACGCAAGAAGCAGGCGGCGCAGGACCGGGCTGCAGCAGCCAAGGAAAGGAAGGACGAGGAGCGCAGGGAAAAGGATGCCGAGCGCAGAAGGTTGAGCGCGGGCAGAAAGGCGACCGAAGCCGAACGCAGAGGTCGAACCATCGCGCAAAGCGCGCTGAAAGCGGAGACCGAGCAGCAGGAGAGCCGCTCCAAGCGAACACTTAAACACCTGGACGTGACCAGACATCGTCCGGCGGCAGGGCTGGCGTTCGCCGTCGACGACCCGTTCCCCGAACGTCTGCAGTTGCTGCAGGAAGCGGACACCCGCCTGAGCGCAGGAGACGTCCTGCGCGGCAGGGGCGCGCTGGACCAGGCTCTGCGCCTCTCCCCGGCGCTGCGTGCACGACCGTCATTCCCGCCGACCTGGACGGTGCATCTCGCGCAGGCGCTAGGTACGGCAGGCGAGTTCGACCTGGCCGAACGCCTCACCGAGAGCACGCCGGAACGCGCCCTCCATCTCGCAGCCCTCTCCCTCGGGTGTTCGCTCGGCAGCCACCCGGTCGAGGCACTTCACTATGCCCATGAGGCGGCACGTCTGGCCGTCGCAGGCACCGACCCCACCATTCCGGACAAGGTCGCCCGCGCTCTCGCCTGGGCCGGAGAAGGACCCGCCGCGACGGGACGCCCCACCCACAGCCGCGAGACGCTGACCGCCATCGCAGCCGGCCTCGTCCGCCACCGCCCCGAGGAGTCGGCCGACATCGCCGAGGCCCTCGCCGAAAAGCTCGCACGGCGGTCTGCCGCAGGAAGCGTCTTCCGGGTCCTCCCCGAACTCGCGGCCCTCCTGCTCGCCTATCCGGACATCCGACGACCCGGCCCACGACTCACCGCAGCACTTCTCGAGGCCTCATACCGCCTGCGCGAGCCGAACACACCATTGCACCCGACTTCGATGGCGGTGGTCGCGCTGCTGGCACACCTCGGCCTCCTCAGCCAGGAAGCCACCGACGCCGTAGCGGCTACCGCGACCAGATGGCGAACCTCCCTCCGGCCAGGGCAGGACCCTATCGGAGAACTCACCGTGCTCTACGCCTTGGAAGGCGGCCCCGCAGCTGTCAGCAATCATGAGAAAGCGGCGTCCGCTCCAAGCGCTCGCGCAACGGTGCATCTCACGGCCGCAGCGTACTACTCGGGAGCCCCGGTCGCCTTGACCGTGGACAAGAGAGCCGAAGACAGAGTGACACGAATCTGCCTCGCGTTGGCTCACGCGTGCCACGATGACGGCCCACCGTCCGAAGCCGAAGCCCGAACCCACATCAAAAAGCTTCTAGAGGCCAATGAGTGGGCGCACACGATCCCCTTGAGCCCACGCCTCTTCCCTGAAGCCCTCCCTCCCCTCATCGCTCTGACGAGGGACGCATTATCGCCACGTGTTCAGTGGCCAGGAATCCGCGACGATCGCTGGATGGGGTACCGGAGTCGGATTCCGACCGGTCAGGCCGCTTTGCGGGGCAAGAGATACACAAACCTGGCTTAAAACCCGAACTGGGCGTAGTCCAGGAATCGAACCGGGCGCGGTCCGAAGGGCGTCGAGGTGGTGGCAGCTACCTAAACGACCACAGCAGTGCAGTGATCCAAGGATGCCCGAGTCGGAGGGGTCGGGTCCTCTTCCTCGATAAGGACGAGAATCTAGCGTTCACGGCGGCAGAGAGCCAACGTAGTGGAAGGGCGGCGACGGTGTGCATGGCTTGTTCACATCGCGTCAACTCAGTAGCACAGGCTGCCGGACTCCCTGAAGGATCAGATGGTGGCGGCTCAGTGATTCAGGACATGTGTTCGATCAGGTCGTCGCCCAACCGATCACGACGGGCGAGCGGAGTGAGATAACCGCCGCCTACCGCACCACCACGGCCGGACGATGTGACTTATCGATGAGGCCGCCGAGCGTGTTCGGAGCGGCCTCCCATTATCTGCGGAGCGCTGCGGGCCGGCGGAGCAAGGGTTAGTCCTGTACCTGTGGCCCTGTTGCAAATCTAGTCAAAAATGTCCGTTCAGTCCCGTTTCGGGTATCCGACCACATGAGACCAACCAGCTTCTGAGAGCTACGGTAGTGCGCATGCCGCACAGCAACCAATTAAGGTCTCAAAATTGTAACGCACTCACTTAGTCCGAGGTCGCGAAGGGTTCGCTCCGCGCAGGCGGAGGTGGTCCGTGTGACGTGTGGCAGAACCTCCGCCGTCTGATGTTCGCTCCGCGCAGGCGGAGGTGGTCCGTGTGACGTGTGGCAGAACCTCCGCCGTCTGATGTTCGCTCCGCGCAGGCGGAGGTGGTCCGCGCTACGACGCCGAACGCCGCCAGGTCGAGTCGCTCGCTCCGCGCAGGCGGAGGTGGTCCCTGTTCGTGTCGGGTGACACGGGTGTGCTCGTCGTTCGCTCCGCGCAGGCGGAGGTGGTCCGGCGTCGACGTGCCCGACCTCGACGCCGTGGTGGTTCGCTCCGCGCAGGCGGAGGTGGTCCGAGCAGGTCTTCGAACCGGACGGCAGGCACCTCGTTCGCTCCGCGCAGGCGGAGGTGGTCCGCCGAGCACACCATCGCCCGCTGGGCCGAGCTCGTTCGCTCCGCGCAGGCGGAGGTGGTCCGTTCGCGCCGCACCAGTTCGGCGGCGCCGTCGAGTTCGCTCCGCGCAGGCGGAGGTGGTCCGACGGAGCCGAGGATGCTGCCGACATTTCCTGCGTTCGCTCCGCGCAGGCGGAGGTGGTCCGGCGGCGGCGTTCACTCTGCGGGGCCGCTCGCAGTTCGCTCCGCGCAGGCGGAGGTGGTCCGGCCCTGAGCCTGGGACTCAGGGCCTCCCTTCCGTTCGCTCCGCGCAGGCGGAGGTTGTCCGGCGATGGAACCGTTCTTCTTCGGTTTCGCGCCGTTCGCTCCGCGCAGGCGGAGGTGGTCCGTTGTCGAACCGCTTGGCGATGTCGACGAACCAGTTCGCTCCGCGCAGGCGGAGGTGGTCCGTTCGACAGCCCGACGTAGAGGACGTGCGGGGCATTCGCTCCGCGCAGGCGGAGGTGGTCCGGCGGGGTCACGAAGCGCGCGGTGGCGGCGGCTGTTCGCTCCGCGCAGGCGGAGGTGGTCCGCCGAGCCCGTCGCCGCCCTCGACGCGATGGGGGTTCGCTCCGCGCAGGCGGAGGTGGTCCGAGCACCCCGGCCAGGGGTGTCCCTCGGTTCTCGTTCGCTCCGCGCAGGCGGAGGTGGTCCGGACGAGTACGCCGACGTCGTCGCTGGCGCCACGTTCGCTCCGCGCAGGCGGAGGTGGTCCGGCGCCCGCGACCTATCTGGCCAGCATGCGCGGGTTCGCTCCGCGCAGGCGGAGGTGGTCCGTCCTTAAGGGCCTCGGCCTTGGTGCTCCAGGTGTTCGCTCCGCGCAGGCAGAGGTGGTCCGCCCAAGCACGAGATCCTCGCCGCCATGGTCGCGTTCGCTCCGCGCAGGCGGAGGTGGTCCGCTCCTCGCCTACTACGGGACCTCCGACAGCGTGTTCGCTCCGCGCAGGCGGAGGTGGTCCGTGGGATTCGCTGGTCCGCCTCAGGCCGTTCGCTTCGCGCGGGTGGGTCGCCCGGCTTCGGCTCATGTCTGTGAGGGGGCGGGTGGGATCCGCCCCGGCCACTTTGGCGCATCTGATCGTCCGGCAGGTGTGCCTCGAGTCGGAGGCGACCAATCCGACATTCTCCGTCTTCGTGTCTCCCTGGCCGTCGATCGCCATGCGATCGACGGCCAGGGAGACACGGCCTTCGTCGGCGAGGGTGAACGGGGTGGATACCGAGTGGGGACCTGGCATCGGAGGCTCAAGCCATGCACTTCCCAAGTGCTGCACATGATCGGACCGCGCCCGGTCCGGTCCATGGCGGGTTCCGGTTCAGGGCGTAAGTTGCCTTTATCTATCTCTTGCCCCGCGAAGCGGCCTGCCTAGTCCCAGCGGCAGAGCCCATGCTCTTCTGGCCATGACGGGCACGGGGCATTCGTCATCGCTGCGCAGCGTAGCGGGCAGCCTGCGCCGATCAGTGCGAAGGCGCGATGAGCTGCTTGGCGCAGGTTTGAAGTATCGGCTCTGCCGATCAGGAGACGTGCAGGCTGCCGAACGGCCCAGAAGCTGCTTCGTAAGCCGCTGAGCGGCGAAGGGCCGACTGTCGGGCCAACGGAGACGCCACGCAGCTGGCGAGATCACCTGGCGCGCAACGGGGCTTCGGAATCCCGCCAGGGCCGAAGGCCCCGCGGCGACGTCAGCGGGGCGGCTGACCCACACTCGGGGGTGTCCCCAGTCCATCGTCGCGGTTCGGCCGCTGCGATCCGAGTCGATCCGCTCGATCCGGATCGTTCCGCAGCGTGCGGAGAACTGCTCTTGCCCTCAACGCCGGAACAGCGGTGAGGAGCTCTCATGGAAAGAATGCCGGATGCTCGTTGAGCCCCGCGCACCGAAAGTCCCTCTGGGGCACCTCACCAGGCAAGCCGTCGCCACTCGGGATGGTGCCGGGCCGTTCCGCACGCATCCGCTGCGCGGAACGGTGCGGAACGGCGCGGAACGCCATGCTCAAGCTCTCGGAGAGGCGCCGTCACTCGCCTATCCCGAGTTCCGCGAGCGGCTGTGCCTGCGACGAAGGCCGGCAGGCGATATCGGACCTGAGTTTGCATCCTGCCTCTGACCAGATCCGAGCCGGGCATGTGACCTTCCAGCTCAAGGCTCCTGGTCGTCGTTGCGGAGGGAAAGGATCAGGGCATCGAAGGTGGGGGCGTGGGGTAGGTCGGGGCGTAGGCGGCCGACGGGGTGCCAGCCCCAGCGGAGGTAGGCGGGGTAGGCGGGGTTGGTGGGGCGGACCAGGAGGGTTGCGCGTTGTTCGGGGCGGTGGCGTAGGAGTTCGTTGTGGAGGGCGTGGGCGATGCCGCGGCCGGTCCAGGCGCGGCGGACCATGATCTCGGAGAGGGCGAAGGTGCGGGTGCCGGTTTCGGTGGTGAAGCTTGGTTCGGGCTCTGCGTCCAGGCCGTTCCACCAGGCGGTGTCGGGTGGGAGCGGCCACCCCCATGCCTGGCCGACGATGTGGCCGTCAGCCAGGACGAAGACGAAATCGAAGTGCTCGCGGCTGGTGTAGGTGTCGAAGCGGCGCATGAACTCGGAGCCGGCGCGGAACGGGTCTGTCAGCGTCTCGGCGTAGGCGTCGGCGTGGACGTCTTGGACGGTGTCACGGTGGGCACGTGCTTGAGCGGCGGTGAGCCTTTGGAAGGTCAGGTCGGCGGTCATGCGGTGAGAGCCGGGAAGTCGCGCGCGGCGGCGTCGAATCGGGTGCGGAATTCCTCGTCGGGCGAGGCGTTCCGCACCGGTGCGAGGGTGCGCAGCACTCGGGCCGAGCCCAGGGACGCACCGAGGTCCCCCAGTGCTTGAAGGCCCTGGGATACGGCAGTGTCGAGGTCACCGACCGTGCAGAGCGCACCGGCGAGGTACGCGCGGTAGACGGTGAGGTCCCGTGGTGAGCGGTTCTTGTCGGCGAGGACGTCGAGGTAGAGGGTGACGGACCGGCCTGGCTCGTCGAGGGCTTCGGCGCCCATGGCCTGGTAGCCGGTGATCTCCGATTGGGTGATGAACCGGGTCCAGGGCAACTGGTCTCCGTGGTCGTGGTCCAGCGCGCGGCGGGCATGACCGGTGTGCTCATCGAAGGCGAGCCGGTCGCCGAGACGGGCGTGGGCGAGTGCTTGCCGGAGTGAGATGAGCGCGTGCAGGGATGAAGAGGCCTCGTAGCGAGCAACCGCGGCGGCACGGTCGCTGAACCGCAGTGCCTCGCGGGCGTATCCGCGTTTCCCGGTGGCAGCGGCAAGGTGGGTGGCCTGCTGGGCGAGGTTCACGGCCGCGTGCACCTGGATGGGGACGACGCCGCTGGAGGCCGCGAGATGATCTGCCTGCTCGTACAGGGTGCGGGCCAGGTGCTGGTCTCCTGAGTCGTAGGCGAGCCATCCGGCGACGATCGCGAGGTCCGCGGTGACGGCCAAGAGCTCGCGGCCGGTCTGCTCGGTGTAGTCGCTGTCGTCGAGCATGGCGCGGGCGCGCCGGTATGTCGCGATGGCCTCGCGCAGGACGCCTCTGCCTCCGGCGGCGGCGTCCGCGCTGCGCAGGCGGTTCAGGCAGGCATGCAGATAGCGCAGATGCCCATGGTCGACGCGCGCGGGTGGGGGCAGCGTGGCGGCGAGCGCCGTGCCGAGGGCCGTCTGGCCGAAGTGCCGTCGATCCACGTTCTCGTCCGATTCCCAGAACCTGCGGGCGTCGTCCTCATCCTGCCCTCCGTTGCGGTGATCTGCACCCAGGACCAGCGGGATCAGGGCATGGCGCGGCATTCCGAGGGCGTCGGCGATTCGCAGGATCTCGGCGATGTCGTAGGCGGTGCGCCGCTCCCCTCGCTCGACCTTGGTGACCACCGATTGGCTCCAGCCGAGGAGCTGGCCGAACTCCAGCTGCGACATCTCGCACGCGCTTCGGATCACGGCGACGACCGCGGCCATGTCCGCGCGCGCCAGGGCTTCTCGCAGCAGCTCCGAGTCCCAAAGCCAGCCGGGCGCGTGGCCACGTGCGCGGGCCTCCGAAAGGCAGGGCGCACAAAGCGGATCGGGGTTGTACCGCGAGACCCGTGTGCGTCGGCACGCCGGGCAGAGCCGCTCTTTCGCCGTCTGACTCATCCGCCGCCTCCGCGAGCGTGTGTCCCCGTCGCCGACCGGCGCGAGTCCTGTGGTGATCAGCCCTGCCGACACCGTAACCGCGGCATGGCGATCTGTTAGGCCGATGTGGCCTGACCGTTGGTCACATCCCCATGACGAATCGCTGTTGGGCGAGCGGCCCGCCGCCGCGAGGCTCCTCGGAGAAGGAGGTGAGGCGGCGATGCCCAAGATGGCGAGATCCGACCGCCCTACGACATCGGTGGTGGTCAGCGCACGCGGAGCGAGCCGCGAGCGCCTGCCGGATCTACTGGAGGCGCTCGGCGAGCAGGCGTTCGCGCCGGGGTGCATGGAGGCGGTGATCGTGGACAACGACCCGCCCGGGCCCGTCCGTCGGGTGCAACGGCTCGTCATGGGCCGTAGCCGGCCGTTCCCGGTTCGGGTAGTCCGCGAACCGCGGGCGGGACTGAGCGCGGGCAAGAACCGCGGAATCGGTGCGGCGCGCGGAACCTATGTGGCCTTCATCGATCCCGATGTGATGCCCGATCCGCTGTGGCTTGAGGCTCTGACCGCCGCCATCACCGCTGAGAAGGTGTTCGCGGTCGGCGGCCGCACCACAGTGGAGTACCCGCAGGGCGCGCGCTTCGCTTCCCCGGTGCTCGCCGAATGCCACGGCGCCGTGAGGTGGCCGTCCGACCGAGCCGAGGCGCTGTGGCCATACTGGGTGACGGGCTGCAACCTCATCTTCCACCGGCAGACCGCGCTGGAGATCGGCCTGCTGCGCACCGATCTCGGACGGCGCGGCCGGTGGATGGGCGACTGCGAGGACCTGGAGTTCCTCGACCGTGCGCGCCAGCGCGGCCTGCGAATCCTGATCGAGCCCGCGGCGCACGCCGTGCACCCGATCTACCGGTCTGAAACGACGCTCGCCTACTACCTGCGCCAGGGCATCGGACACGGCGTCAGCCTCGCCCGCATGCACACCAGCGTCCACGTCGAGCCCGCCGCGATCCGAGCCGACCGCGGCGATGTCCAGGACGCGCTCGGCTGCCTGGTCGGCTCGTGGGCGTTCACGAGCCCGACCGACGCGGTGACCGGGCTGCGTGACCTCGCCCGCATCGCCGCCTACCGGGCCGAGAAGGCCCGGCTCCTGCTGTCCGGGCAGCACCTGCTCCCTCCCCGACCCATGAACGATCCCGCGAAGGAGAACACACGATGAAGGTCTCCGCCGTGACCGTGCCGAGCGCGCCCGGCCTGGAGCTGGTCGAGCGCAAGGGCGCCGGGCACCCCGACGCCCTCGCCGACGGCGTCGCCGAAGCGGTCTCCCGCGCCTACAGCACCTACTGCCTGGAGCATTTCGGCGCGATCCTGCACCACAACACCGACAAGACCGCCCTGCTCGGCGGCGCCGCAGAGGTGACCTTCGGAGCCGGCCGCCTCACTGCCCCGATCCAGGTGCTGGTCAACGGCCGCCTCACCCCCGCCCTCGGCGGCCACCGCATCCCCGTCGACGACCTCGTCGACGGCACCGTCCGCGCGTTCCTCGGCGACGCGCTCCCGCTCTTGGACGTCGACCACGACATCGAGGTCCGGCGGCGCATCAGCACGGCTTCCAGCCCCGGTGCCGTGCACGGAGACACCGACCAGCAGGAGGCAGGCCGGCGCTTCTGGTTCGCGCCCCGCACCATCGACGACCTTGCCGAACGGCGCAGGATGTTCGCCAACGACACCAGCGCCGGGGTCGGCTATGCCCCTTACAGCATCGCCGAGCGCCTCGCCTTGGCCGTGGAGCGGCACCTCACCTCCCCCGGCTTCCTGGCCGCCCACCCGTGCTTCGGGACCGACGTCAAGCTGATGGTCGCCCGCAACGAGCAGGACATCTCCCTCACCTGCTGCGTGCCCCAGATCGCGGCCCACACCCCCGACCTGGACACCTACATCGCCCACCGTGACCTCGCCCGCCAGACCGTCCTCGCCCTGGCGCACGACATCGCGCCGGGGCACCGGATCACGGTCGCGGTCAACACCCGCGACGACGAGGCCCGGCGGGAGCTGTACCTGACCGCGACCGGGTCCAGCATCGAGTCCGGGGACGAGGGCGTCGTCGGCCGTGGCAACCGCGCCAACGGCCTCATCTCGATGTTCCGGCCGTGGAGCGCTGAGGGAGTCTCGGGCAAGAACCCCGTCTACCACGTCGGCAAGCTCTACAACCTCGCCGCCCAGCGCGCGGCCGAGCAACTGTACGTGCTCACCGGGCAGGAGTGGGCAATAGCGCTCGTCTCCCAGTCCGGCCGCGACCTCGACGACCCCTGGCAGGTCCTCGCCCAGACCTCCGGTCCCGCAGAGCCGCGCCTGGTCCGCCAGGTCGTCACCTCTGTCATGGCCGATCTGGACGCGCTGCGCACGGAGCTGCTGGCCGGGAAGCTGGCCACCGCATGAGCGCCCTCACGCCCTGCCTCAATCCCGCGACGCTGTCCGGCCTCGCTCTGCCCGACTTCCTCTTGGCCGCGGCCGCCGCGGGCTTCACCTCGGTCGAGGTCCCCATCCAGCAGGTCCTCGCCCACGGCCCCGACCAGACCGCGGGCCTGCTGGGCGAACTCGGCCTGAGCGTGGCGGCTGCCTCCGGTCTCCTGCCTGCCGGACCCGTCCTGCCGCACCCGATCCTCGTCGATTCCTTCTCCGAGGCACTGGAAGGCCTGGATGAGCGGCTGGCCGCGATGAGCACGATCGGCTGCCCGGTCGCCACGATCGTCGTCAATCCCCGCTCCCACCGCACCCGCGAGGACGCCCTGGCCACCGCCGCCACTCGGCTGCGCTCCCTGGCCCGGATCGCGGGCGAGCACGGCGTGGTGCTTGCTGCCGAAGCCGTCGGCGTTCAGAGCGGTCTGCCCGCCGACCTTGATGGCCCGAACCCGGTCCTGTCGACGTTGCCCGAACTCGCCGAGCTGCTGGAACGCGTGCCCCGCGTCGAGGCGTGCGTCGACGCCTTCCACTGGGCCGCCACCGGCGCGGACCCCTCCGCAGTCGCCGGTCTGAGGATCGGCCACGTCCAGATCGCCGACGCCCCAGCTCTGCCGACGGACCGGTGGACCGACGAGGCACGGCTGTTCCCCGGCAGCGGCCACCTGCCCTGGGCCGAGTTCGCCGAAGCCCTGGCCTTGGGCGGCTATGCCGGGCCGGTCTCGGTCGAGCTGTTCAACCCCGTCCTTCGGGCGCTGCCGGAGAACGAGATCTGCACCCGCGCCCTGCACGGGGCCCAGACCTGCTGGGAGGCATCGTGAAGCCCCACAAGATCGCCGTGGCGGGATGCGGCGCCGCCGCGTTCGGCCTTCACCTGCCCGCGCTGACCGCCTCGCCCGCCTGGACCGTCACCGCCGTCCTGGACCGCCAGAGCGAGCGTGCCACGTCCGCCGCCGATCAGTTCGGTGTCGGCACCATCGCAAGAACGCTGCCGGAGCTGCTCGACGGTGCCGACATGCTCGCCGTCCTCACCGGGGTGCACCACGTCCTCATCGCCGGGGCGCTCGCCGCGGGCGTCCACGTCTTCACCGAGAAGCCACTCACCCTCGACGCGGCCCTCTCCGCGCGGCTCCGCCTCGAGGCCGAGCAGCGCGGCCTGCTCCTGGAGGTCGGCGCAATGCGCATGCACGACCCCGCCCTCTACGACCTCAGAGCGACGATGCCGTCGGTGCGGGGCGGCTGGCTGGTCAAGGCCGACGGCGTCGACGCCGCCGCCCGCTCCCGGATCCTTCCGGAAGGCTTCGCGCCCTACACCTTCACCGACGACCCACCCCAGCCCGTCCCCGACGGACTCGCCCCGCACCAGGAAGCCGCACTGAAGGTGCTGCTGTGGGAGGGCTACCACCAGCTCACCTCTCTCCTGACCGTCGCCGGCCCCGCCTACCCCGCAGCCTGTGCGATCGGTCCGGACCACGCCGTACACGCCATCGTGACCGACGACCACGGCAGGCCCTACTCGATCGTCATCGCCCGGCCCGGCCCCGGCGTCTTCACCGACTCCTTCCACCTGATCGGCCCCGACGCCCCCGCCGACCTTCGCTGGCCCGCCCCCTACAGCCCCGCGGGCGACGCCGATCCGTTCACCGCGATGTGGGCCGCGGTCGCCGACGCGCTGACGTCCGGCACGTCGACCGGCAGCGCCGCCCTCTCCGTCCAGGTCGAAACCCTCGCCCTCGGCCTCGCCCGGATCACCACGACCCTCGGGAGCATCCATGTCTGAACCCGTGATCGCCGCATTCGACGGGCCACCCGGCGCGGGGAAGACCTCCCTGATCTCCCAGCTCGCCACCACCTACCTGGACGCGGCGGTGTGGTTCTCAGAGCCCAACCACCACTTCACCGCTCACGACGCCACGGGCCCGGACCTCTCGCGCTGGTTCCTGAAGCGCGAGGCCGATCAGGCCCGCCGCACCCGCGAACTCGCCGAAGACTCGGCAACCGGCCTCATCGTCTCCGACCGCAACCACCTCGGCGCCCTGGCCTACTGCTACGCCGCCGACCCCGGCGACGCCATGCCCTACGACGACGCCCTCGCCTTCTACATGCGGCACGTGCAGCCGCACCAGTCGGAGCGGCTGCGCACCATCGTGTTGCTGGTCAGCCCCCAAGTGAGCCTGGACCGGCGCGGCAACTCCGCCGAACGGGCCCGCTGGGACCGGTGGTACGACCGCGGCCTGCTGGAGCGGCTGCACATCTTCTACCGCGACATCGCGCCAAGCCTGGGCCCCAACCGGCCGCTCGTCATCAACACCGACAACCTCACCACCGGCCAGGTCTACGCCCATATCTCCGCCCATCTGACCGCTGCAGGACTTCCCTTCACCCCGACTTGGCCGATGATGCCCGGCCGCCCCGTGCTCCACGAGACGGTCGCCGACGTCTACGCCGCGCTCGGGGGCTTGGACGTCCTCGGACACCCCGTCACGGACCTGCTGCCCTGGCGGGGCGGGCACGTCCAGATCTGCCAGCTCGGCACCCTGCATCGACCGCCGTCCGAACCTGCCGGGCTGTGGAACCCGGCTTCGGTAGCGGAGGTCTCCCGATGACCGCGGTGATCGGCATCAACCTCGGCCACGACGGCGGAGCGGCCCTCCTCACCGAGGACACCATGGTCGCCACCAGCGAAGAGCGGCTCAACCGCACCCGCTACAGCCCCGGCTGGGAGTCGGCCCTGCTGTACTGCCTGCGCGCCGCCGGCCTCACCCTCGACAGCATCGATCTGGTCGCCGTCAGCGGCCTCGGCCACACCCTTCCCGATCCCGCCCGCGTCGGCCTGCACCACCTCGCGCAGCTCCCGGTCCTGCCCGTCGACCATCACCTCGCCCACGCCTACACCGCTTACTGCCTCGGTCCCGCCGCGGAGGCGACCGTCCTGGTCGTCGACGGTGCCGGGAACGGCGGCGACACGGAGACCTTCTACGCCGCCACTCCAGACGGCATCCAGAGGCTCGGCGGCAACCCACCCCATCGACCGCGTGCCGCCGGAATCGGCGCCACCTATGAGGCCTTCACCAACTGGCTCGGCTGGCACGAGCAGGAGGCTGGCAAGACCATGGCGCTCGCCGCGCTCGGTGACCCGGGCGCCTACCCCGAACCCCTCTTCGAGATCACGGGCACCAACGCCCGCGGCCGCCTGGCCGCCACTCACGCCCGCGGCGTCGCCGAACTCGCGCGCACTACCGGCTGGGACTTCGGGCCGCCAGGCAGCCGCGGCCGCCATCCGCGCGGGACCGACGCCGCCGCTTACCTCCAAGCCCAGACCGAAGCCGCCCTCTGCCTCCTGGCGACCAACATCGTCACCGCCACCGGGTTGCCCGACCTGTGCTTCGCCGGAGGCGTCGCTCTCAACTGCGTGGCCGCCGACCGGATCCGCCGCCTGCCCGCCGTCTCGTCCTACTTCGCTCCCCCGCCTGCGAGCGACCGCGGTCAGGCCCTCGGCTGCGCCCTGTGGGCCTGGCACCATCTCACCGGCGAACTCCCCCGCCGGCCGCTGTCCGCCGATTCCTTCGGTCGGCCCTACAGCAACGCCGAGATCGAGGCGGCCCTCCGCCGGGACCCGCGCTCCGGTCTCATCGAACGACGTCGCACCGGCTTCGTGTGGCGTCGGGAGACCGACATCGCCGTCACCGCCGCCCAGCTCATCGCCGACGGACGACTCATCGGCTGGTTCCAGGGCGGCAGCGAACTCGGCCCGCGCGCCCTCGGCCAGCGCAGCATCCTCGCCGACCCCCGCGACCGCACGGCCGCCGACGCCCTCAACACCCGCATCAAGCACCGCGAGCCCTTCCGACCCTTCGCGCCCGCCATCCTGGCCGACCACGCCCACCTCTGGTTCGACCTCGACTCCCCCTCCCCCTTCATGCTCCTCGCGCCTCCGGCCCGGGCCGACCGCCCCGGCGAGATCTCCGGGGTCCTGCACACCGACGGCACCGCCCGCGTCCAGACCGTCGACCACGACCAGGCCCTCACCCCCGTCCTGACCGAACTGCACCGCCTCACCGGCGTCCCGATCGTGCTCAACACCAGCTTCAACGACCGCGAACCGATCGTGGAAACCCCCGCACACGCCCTCGCGACCTTCCAGGACACCGACCTGGACGCGCTGTGCATCGGTCCCTACCTGGTGGAGAAGGCCGACCTAGCATGAGAGCCATGACCACGCCGCCCATCCGCAAAGCCGCCCGCGCCATCCTCCTCGACCCCGAACACCGGGTCCTGCTCCTGCGCTACGACGAGAACGGCGGCTTCTGGGCGACTCCAGGCGGCTCCCTCGACCCCGGCGAAACGCCACAGACGGCGCTCGCCCGCGAACTCCGCGAGGAACTCGGCATCACCGCTGTCGACCTCGGCCCCGAACTTGCGATCCGCACCAAAGACCACCCCGTCGGCGGCCGCCCCGCACGTCAGGTCGAGACCTACTTCGCCGCACACATCGCCCTCGACCAGGTCCGCCCCGAGCAAGCCAGCCACCCCGACAACATCCAAGAACACCGCTGGTGGACCCTGACCGACATCACCAAGGCCGACCAAACGATCTATCCCATACAACTCGGAGACATCGTCCGGGACTACCTGGAAACCGGACCACCCGCACACCCGGTCTCCCTGACCTGATCACCCAAAGCCAGGCCGATCTTCGCGTAGCGGACGCAGAGATCGTCCGCCCACCACACCCTGGAGATCTCGCGCTCCGAAGGAGCGTCGGTCGCGAACTCGAAGGGTCCGGACAGCCGTCCGGTGCGCTACCGGCTGAGGACGTCAGACATCGGCGCAGACAACGGTCACTGAACGTCCACACCACTCCAAGCCCAACCACTACCGTCAGTTGTATGACGGTTCTCCGCACTCTCCCAACATCTCAAATCGATAACCCCGCCCTTTAGCCGCAGGTCGCGAAGGGTTCGCTCCGCGCAGGCGGAGGTGGTCCGCCGCCCGCGCCGCCGAGCGTCCCGCACCTGGGGTCTGTTTAGCGAATGGTGGGACAGGTTGTTGTTGCTGTTCGCTCCGCGCAGGCGGAGGTGGTCCGCGTCCTACCGCGAGGGGGTCGGGATGTTCGACGTTCGCTCCGCGCAGGCGGAGGTGGTCCGGCGTTGTCGCGGGTGACCTGGATCGCGCGGTCGTTCGCTCCGCGCAGGCGGAGGTGGTCCGGATCTGCGCGGGCTGGTGATCCCAGCCCTGGAGTTCGCTCCGCGCAGGCGGAGGTGGTCCGGTCGTGCGCCAGTACCTCGACAGCCTCGGCCTGTTCGCTCCGCGCAGGCGGAGGTGGTCCGACCACGTGGGTGCGTGAGAACGCCGCGCCCGAGTTCGCTCCGCGCAGGCGGAGGTGGTCCGCCGGTCGTCGGCTACTTCATGGACGTCGCGGTGTTCGCTCCGCGCAGGCGGAGGTGGTCCGTTCATCGGATGGGGCGGGCGGTGGCCGATCGGGTTCGCTCCGCGCAGGCGGAGGTGGTCCGGGAGGCCACTGCATTGGCCGTCACCGATCGCTGTTCGCTCCGCGCAGGCGGAGGTGGTCCGCTGCGGATCACGCAGGCGCCGGCCTCGTCGGTGTTCGCTCCGCGCAGGCGGAGGTGGTCCGGGTCGCCACGGGGTCAGGGTCCGCGGCGAGGGGTTCGCTCCGCGCAGGCGGAGGTGGTCCACCCTGTGGGGGATCTGGTCCGCCCTCGCACGCGTTCGCTCCGCGCAGGCGGAGGTGGTCCGTCCGCATGGCTGTGCCCGAGGCCACCCGGTGCGTTCGCTCCGCGCAGGCGGAGGTGGTCCGAGGAGCCCCTCGCGGATGCGCTCGGTGGTACCGTTCGCTCCGCGCAGGCGGAGGTGGTCCGGCCAACCCCGTCAGCGAGGGCGGGAACGTCGCGTTCGCTCCGCGCAGACGGAGGTGGTCCGCCGGTGCAGGTGGCTCCGGTGCTGCGGCTGGTGTTCGCTCCGCGCAGGCGGAGGTGGTCCGGAGCGCGAGGAGATCGCGGCCCAGCTCGAAGAGTTCGCTCCGCGCAGGCGGAGGTGGTCCGGTGTCCGCGCTCATGGGCAAGCCGTTCATGCCGTTCGCTCCGCGCAGGCGGAGGTGGTCCGAGTTCGATCGCGACGGCGTTGCGCTTGGCCGGGTTCGCTCCGCGCAGGCGGAGGTGGTCCGTGGCTGTTCGCCTGGGCGGTGGAGCCGTTCATGTTCGCTCCGCGCAGGCGGAGGTGGTCCGCAGCCGGTTCTCGTGGTCCCGTTCACCAGGGCGTTCGCTCCGCGCAGGCGGAGGTGGTCCGGCGTAATCGCGCTGGTTGTTACCGGAGAAGAGGTTCGCTCCGCGCAGGCGGAGGTGGTCCGATCTTCTCGTACTGGGCGCGTTCCGCGCTCTCGTTCGCTCCGCGCAGGCGGAGGTGATCCGGTGTACGGGTTCTGGTTCAGGTTCATGAAGTCGTTCGCTCCGCGCAGGCGGAGGTGGTCCGACGGGCCTGACGTTCATGGTCATGGCTGAGCCGTTCGCTCCGCGCAGGCGGAGGTGGTCCGACGCGGAACTCGCTCAGGGTCGTCACGATCAGGTTCGCTCCGCGCAGGCGGAGGTGGTCCGAACCTCAAGCGGATCGAGCTGAGGCTCGCCCTGTTCGCTCCGCGCAGGCGGAGGTGGTCCGAGGCCATCCCGTCCGCGCTGTGGACGTCCCTCGTTCGCTCCGCGCAGGCGGAGGTGGTCCGACGATCAGCACGATCGGGTTGCCCGCCATAGCGTTCGCTCCGCGCAGGCGGAGGTGGTCCGCCCCCCAATCGCCTACTACGGCGCCAAGGTCACGTTCGCTCCGCGCAGGCGGAGGTGGTCCGGCGACCACCAGGGAGCTCAAGAAGGTCACCCAGTTCGCTCCGCGCAGGCGGAGGCGGTCCGGTCTGCGTGGCGCTCGCGCGGATCCGCCACCAGTTCGCTCCGCGCAGGCGGAGGTGGTCCGGGGCGACGCGCGTACGCACGACGCGCAAGTATTCCGACCCGCGCAGGTGTGGGACTTGATCCGTTGATGCCTGCAGCGACGGCTTCCTGCACGAGCAGATCCTCGGGGGCTTCGACCGGGTGAATCCGTGAAGCCTGACCATGCTCGCGGCCTATCGGAGCGAGCATGGTCAGGCGTACTCGAGGAAGTCATCTGAAAGGAGCACACCCAGCAGAGATGTCGCACGGCTGGCCGCGACTGTGTCTCGTTTGCCGACCAGCGTCATCGAGCGTGACGGCTACCTGGTGCGGGAGCGGGTTCGGGCCAGGGCGTCGAGGGCGGTGTCGTCGGCATCGGGGAGGGTGTGGAGGTATTTCTCGGTGGTGGAGATGCTGCCGTGGCCTAGGCGTTCTTTGACGACTTGGAGGTCGGCGCCGCCGGCTAGGAGCCAGGAGGCGTGGGCGTGGCGGAGGTCGTGCATTCGGACTTTGAAGTCCAGGCCGGAGGTTTTGAGGGCGGGGCGCCAGATGTGGTCGCGGAACCAGCGGCGGGGGATGTGGCCGTCGGTGTCCCAGGTGCGGGGGTTGCGGGGGTGGTCTTTGCCGGTGCGGCGGCGTTGGGCGCGGTAGGTGGCGTAGGCGCCTCTGCAGTGGTGGCAGCGGCATTTTCCGGCGGAGTAGGCGCTGAGGGTGCCGTGTCGGTAGCTTCGGCCGGCGGCGTTCGGGTCCGTTAGGCCGAGGGGAGTCGTCTGGTCGGGAATCGTCTTCAAGGCCGGTGCTTCTTCCTGGTGGAGGAAGAGCAGGTCTTCGGGGCCCAGCTTCTTGCTCTCGACGTGGTGCTTGAGCTTGGCGGTCATGTGGGGGCTGAGTTTGAAGCGGCGGAACTCGCGGTCCTTGGGGTACTGCTTGACGAGGAACCGCTTGCCCTGCGGGTGGTTCTTGGGGTTGAGCTCGACGACCGTTCGGCTCACGGTGACGATGCGGGTCGTCAGGTCGATGTCCTTGACTCGCAATTCGGTGAGTTCGCCCCAGCGCATTCCGCTCTCGATTGCGGTTTCGGCGAGGAGGCGGGCGTCGTCTGAGGAGAGGGCGACGTAGAGCTTGTCGAACTCCTCGGGGGCGACGATGCGCAGGGGCTTCTTCGGGACCGTCGGGGTCTTCACTCCCTTGCAGGGGTGGAGGACGGTGATCTGGTCGTTCAGGGCGGTGGTGAAGATGCCGCTGAGGATGGACTTGTTGAGGCGGATGACGGCGGGTGAGCAGCCGCGGTCGTGCTGGTCCTTCACCCAGGCGCGCACGTCGCTCGGCATGATCTCGATCATGCGCAGGGGGCCGAACCAGTCCATGATGTGCGCGTAGATCGAGTACGTGTAGCCCTCTCGGGTCGTGGCCTCCATGACGTGGTTCGGGAGCCACTCCTCTTCCACGTATCTTCGGAACCTCTGTCTCTTTCGGGCCGGATCGCCCGTGTGGCCTTCGGCCGCCTTGGCCTCCTCCTTCTGCCAGGCTTTGTCGGCTTCTTTCTTGGTGGCGAACGTTCCTGCGGACAGTTCCCTGCCGCGGAGGTCGGTGTAGTAGGCCGTGTACCTCGGCTTGCCGTTCTTGGCAGCACGCTTCCGGGAGAACCCCATGTCGCACCTCATGATCGTCTGACCGTCGTTTGACCGTGGACTGTGAGCGAGCGCCTGGCACCGACTGCTACGGACCAACAGATGATCAAGCGCTCTACCTGCAGTTTCTCCCAAAGTCGACGATTACTCAAGGTGAATGATGAACCACACCAAGCGACTGGGGGTCAAGGGGTCGCAGGTTCAAATCCTGTCGTCCCGACGGATGACGGGCTCGCTGAGTACGGGGGGAATCCCTGCTCAGCGGGCCTTTTTCGTCTCTACCAAGATCTCAACCGGCCGTCAGTGATGATCTTTGCTGGGATCGCTGGGGGACGTCGCGCCCGCAGACGGTCCGGGGCCCGGTGCCTCACCTGCACCTCCGACGTCGGTCTGGCGGGCACCGCCTTTCTCGGCCGCCTGGACCCGCGAGAGCCCTTCCAGCTCGGGCCTCTCGACCACACCGTCTGGGTTCCACCGCCGCTTCTCCCTCGACGACTGGCTCCTGTTCGGCACCCGCGGCCTCGGCCACACCTCCGACCGGGACCTCTCCCACGGCACGTTGTGCACCCGCACCGGAGATCTCGTCGCCTCCGTGTCCCGATCCGCCCGATCGCCCGCCGCTGACGCCGGCTCCCGGCCCCGGTCGCGCCTTGGCGCGGGGCGGCGGATCAGCGGGTGATCAGGGCGAAGATCGCGATGAGGACCAGGTAGCACAGGATGATGGCGGCGGTGCCGAAGCGGCGCGGGGCGGGGGAGCCTGGGCGGGCCGTCAGCCAGGCGGCGAAGACGCGGTTCACGAGGGGCATGGCGAACCAGGTGAGGACGGAGATGCTGAGGACGTTGCTCAGGAAGAGCGACAGATAGTCGGGGATGCCGGCTTTTTGGAACAGTTTTCCCGCGGTGAGGTTCAGGATCATCACCGTGGGATAGAGGGCGAGCAGGACGGACATCGCCTGCTTCCAATTCGGTGGAACGCCACTGGACTCCTCGTCGTCGAAGCGGAACCAGCCACTGAACGCGGAGCGGACTTTCTGCACGTCATAATCCGCGAAGGTGCTGCGGCCCTCTTTCAGGAGGCTCGCGCGCTCCTCGGATTCCAGCCACCGGTCGAGATGTTCCCGGGTGTCGAAGCGGACCGCGGCGACCCAGCGGTCCTGGACGCCGGGGACGGGCTCGAACAGCTCGAAGCCCATGAAGCCCGGGAAGCCCTCCTGCGCCTTGCGCACCTTGGCCTGCCACCGCGCGAAGTCCTGCTCCTTGCCCGGCAGCACCTCGTGGGAGATGACCGCGGTGACGATGTCGCGGGTCGGTGCCTCGCCGGCCATGACCTCCTGGCGGGGCGGCGCGTCGAACAGGTGCCCGCCCTGTTCCAGCATCCCGCGGCGGACGTCGGAGTCCAGCCAGGCGGTCAGCCGGTCGATGTCGGAGAAGCGGTAGACCACGACCCACACGTCGCCCTCGCCGTCCGCGGGCGGGTGCAGTTCGCTGTCCTCGA
This sequence comes from Actinocorallia herbida, assembly GCF_003751225.1. NCBI lineage: Bacteria > Bacillati > Actinomycetota > Actinomycetes > Streptosporangiales > Thermomonosporaceae > Actinocorallia > Actinocorallia herbida. Next base: position 2,029,680 of record NZ_RJKE01000001.1, on the reverse strand, counting down.
ACCCGGCGAAACCGCGTGCGAGATCGGTGACCTTCTCCTGCCAGCGCCGGTATTCGTTTTCCTTTTCCGCGGCGACTTTCAGGGAGATGACCACTGTCGCGACTTTGCCGCTCAACTCGTGACCGGCGCTGCAATTCACGTCTGCTAGCCTAGGCGAGAAAGGTCTGGGGGGAGCCGTCCGAAAAGGCAAAGAAATGGGAATACATCGGATCGGAGGTTAGGCCATGGAACATAAAGAGCTGCTGAACGAAGCGGTCGAGCTGGCCAAGGAATCCGTCGAGAAAGGTTGGGGAGGTCCCTTCGGGGCGGTGATCTCCCGGGACGGCGAGATCGTCGCCCGCGGGCAGAACCGGGTCCTGCTCACCGGTGATCCGACCGCCCACGCGGAGGTGGAGACCATCCGGAAGGCGGTCCAGGTGCTGAATCCGCGGGCGCCTTCCATCCCGGAGTCGCACCAGGACGAGTCCACGCTCGCGTTCATCCCCCGTCCGGAGGGCTCGCCCGACCCACTGCCCGAACGGGCACGGATGCTCACCGGCTGCTCGATCTACATCAGCGGGGCGCCGTGCCCGATGTGCATGAGCGCCATCTACTGGTCGCGGATCGACTCGGTCTTCTACAGCTGCGACCTGGAGGACACCCGCCGGATCGGCTTCGACGACGCCTTCCAGTACGAGGACTTCCAGAAGTCCCTCGACCAGCGGCGGATCGCGATCAAGCAGATCCACCCGGAGCTGGGGGCCGAGGCGTACCGCTCCTGGACCGACAAGCCCGACCACCACCCGTACTGACCGCGTGGTCCGGATCCGAGGCCCGGAGCCTCACGGTGCCGCGGGCAGGACGGATCCGTCCTGCCCGGAACGTCCGCCGGCCCCGCCCGGTCAGGCGGGCCCGGCCTGTTCGCGCGGGGATTCTTGAGGACCTTCCCGGAGGCGTCGCGCAGCAGCACCTCGACGATGTCGGGGCGGGCGACCGAACTCTCCCGGCCTCCACGCCCGTCGAACGGGAAGGGCGGCGGCGCACGTGGAGGGCGGCCGCCGCCCTGGAGGAAGGTGCCCCGCCGGGCCGGGGGTCATGGGGCGGCGGGCCGGGTCACGCGGTGCCCGGGGTCTTGCGGGTGGTGACGTTCAGCCTGTTCCACGTGTTGGCCGTGCAGATCAGGGCGATGAGCTGGGCGAGTTCCCGCTCGTCGAACTCCTCGGCCGCCTCGTCCCAGACCGCGTCGGACACCCCTTCGGGAAGCCGGGTCATCGCCTCGGTGAGGGCGAGGGCGGCCCGCTCCTTGACGGTGTAGAGGCTGGACTCCTCCCAGGCGCTGAGCTGGTAGACGCGTTCTTCCGTCTCGCCCGCCTTGCGGGCGTCGGAGGCGTGGTAGTCGATGCAGTACACGCAGCGGTTGATCTGGGAGGCGCGGATCTGCACGAGCTCGACGAGCACCGGGTCGAGCCCTTCCCGGGCCGCCCCGTCGAGGGCCAGGACGGCCTTGAAGACCCGGGGGGCGGCCTTGCCGAAGTTCATGCGCTGGGGGACCTGGAATGTCGTCATGTGTTCACCGTAGGGCGGTCAGTGACTGGACATAGGGTGCATTTCCATGCGGGATTCATGGGTCACTTCGGCGGCGGAGCCTTCGAGAGGCGGCGGCGATCTGCACCTCGAGCTGACGGGCGGCGGGAGCATCCGGGTCCGGCTCATGCACGCGCTGCGGGAGGCCGTCCGCTCGGGCAGGCTCGCGCCGGGCGCCCGGCTGCCCTCCTACCGGACGCTCTCCGCCGATCTCGGCATCGCCCGCAACACCGTCGCCGAGGCCTACGCCGAACTCGTCGCCGAGGGATGGCTGACCGCCCGTCAGGGATCGGGGACCCGGGTCGCCCGGCGGTCGGCGCCTCCGCCGCCCGTCCGCCGGGCCGCGTCGGCTCCGCGGCGCGGCCCGATCCACGATCTGGCGCCGAGTTCCCCCGACGCCTCCGCCTTCCCCCGCGCCGCGTGGCTGGCGGCCGCCCGCCGCGCGCTGACCGCCGCGCCGAGCGAGGCCTTCGGGCCCGGCGACCCGCGCGGCCGGCCGGAACTGCGGCGCGCGCTCGCCGACTACCTGACGCGCGCCCGAGGGGTGCGCGCCGACGCCGAGCGGATCGTGGTCTGCGCCGGCTTCGCGCACGGCCTGCGGCTGCTCGGCGCGATCCTGCCGGACACCGTCGCCGTGGAGTCCTACGGTCTGGCCTTCCACCGCGACCTGCTGCGAGAGGCCGGAAAGCGGACGGCGCCGCTGGAGGTCGACGAGCGCGGCGCCCGTGTCGCCGGGCTGCCCGGCACCGGGGCGGGGGCGGTGCTGCTCACCCCGGCGCACCAGTACCCGCTCGGCGGCCCGCTGCACGCCGCGCGCAGGGCAGAGGTCATCGACTGGGCCCACGGGACCGGCGGCCTCGTCCTGGAGGACGACTACGACGGCGAGTTCCGCTATGACCGGCAGCCTGTCGGCGCCGTGCAGGGCCTCGACCCCGATCGCGTGGTCTACCTCGGTTCGGCGAGCAAGAGCCTGTCGCCCGCGCTGCGCATGGGCTGGATGGTGCTGCCCGACCGGCTCATCGACGACGTACTGGCCGCCAAGGGGCCGCGCGAGTTCTGGTCCGGGTCGCTCGACCAGCTCACACTCGCCGACTTCATCGCCCGCGGCGCCTACGAACGGCATCTGCGCGCCATGCGGCGCACCTACGGACGGCGCAGGGATCTGCTGGTGCGGGCTCTCGCCGAGCACGCGCCGCACATCCGGGTCACCGGCATCGCCGCGGGGCTGCACGCGGTCCTCACCCTGCCGCCCGGCACCGAGCCCGCCGCGCTGTCCGCGGCCCGCAGGCAACGCCTCGCCGTCGACGGCCTGTCCGCCTACCGGCATCCCGAGAGCACCATGCCGCCCGGCGACGGCCTCGTCGTCGGCTACGGCACCCCGCCCGAGCACTCCTTCGCGGCGGCCCTGCACGCCCTGTGCCTCGCCCTGCCCGCACGACCTTAGGCGAAGGGGCACTCACGGCGCCGACATGAAAGACGGTCGCCCCTTGCGGACGGTCCATGGCATGCGCTCCGCGCCGGCCTGGTCCGGTGCCGCCTGCGATTCTCTGGGCGACGCTCCGGAAAATGTTGATCTTTGGTGCCATACTCGCGAACGGCGGACGTGGGGGTGGGAAGGGGCTGTTGTGCGGCGCTGGGTGAGTGGTGGGGTGTGGGGGTCGGTCGTGCTGTTCGCGGGGTGGGCGGTCGGGTGGGTGGTCGGGTGGGATCTGGGGTTTCGGTGGGTGCAGTTGGTGTCGTTCACGCCTTATGTGGCCGGGGTGTCGGTGGGCGTGCCGGTCGTCGCTCTGGTTCTGCGCCGCTGGAAGGCGGCGGCGGTCGGGCTGGTCACGGCGCTGGTGCTGGTGGCCGGGGTGGTGCCCCGGGTGGTGGGGGACGGGGAGCCGGTGGCCGGCGGGCCGGAGGTGCGGGCGTTGAGTGTGAACACGCTGCATGGGCGGACGCGGCCAGGGCGGATTCTCGAGCTGGTGCGGGAGTTGCGGCCGGATGTGCTGTCGGTGCAGGAGCTCTGGACCGAGGACCGGGCGGAGCTCGATCGGCTCGGGCTTCAGGAGGTGCTGCCGCACCGGCTCGACGGGACCAACGGGACGTCGCTGTTCTCGCGGTATCCGGTGGTCTCCCCCGGGCCGTCGCCCGGCGGGTCGGTGCGGGGGGAGGTGACGGTGCCGGGGTTCGCCGAGCCCGTCGAGGTGGTCGCGGTGCACACGTGCGCGCCGGTCCATCCGGGGAAGGCGGAGTGCTGGCGGGCGAGCCAGGCCACGGTGCCCGCCGCCACCCCGGACGGAAGGATCCGGATCCTCGTCGGCGACTTCAACGCCACCTTCGACCACGCCACGTTCCGCCGCGTGCTGGACACCGGGTACCGGAGCGCGAGCGCGGCACTCGGCGACGGCCTGGAGGCCACCTGGCACGCCCGCGCCCACCCGCTCCCCGGCATCGTGATCGACCACGTGCTGGCCGACCGGCGCGTCGCCGTCCTCGGCTACGCCACCCGCGCCCTGCCCGGCAGCGACCACCGCGCGGTCTACGCCCGCCTCCGCCTGCCCTGACCCGGACGGCCCCGCCGCGTCAGCCGGAGCCGCGGGACAGGGCCCGCATGGTGGGGGCGGTGGCTTCGCCCAGGGCGCGCCACTGGCGGTAGGCGTCGTCGTAGCGGGAGGTGAGGACCGGGTTCGGGTCGATCACGGGGCCGGGCCTGACGAAGGCGTCGATCGCTTGCCAGCCGGGGAGGGCGGACCCGCCGACGGCGGCGGCCACGGCGGCGCCGAGGGCGGCGCCGGGGTGGTCGCGGAGGGTGCGGAGGGGGGTGCCCAGGACGTCGGCGTGGATCTGCTTCCAGAGGGCGGAGGTGGCGCCGCCGTTGGTGATGCTGGCGGTGGTCAGGGCGATGCCGCGGGCGCGCAGGACGTCGGCGTTGTGCCGGAAGCCGAAGGCGATGCCCTCCAGGGCGGCGCGGTGCAGGTCGTGTCGATCGTGGCCGAGGTGGAGGCCGGCGAAGACGCCGCGGAGGAGGGGGTCGTTGAGCGGGGTCTTCTCGCCGAGGAAGTAGGGCAGGCAGAGGAGGGAGGCGGCCTCGCGCCGGCTCGCCCCGTCGTCCAGGGAGGCGAGGTCGTCTTCGCCGAGGAGCGCCTGGACCCAGCGGACGAGGCTGCCGCTGGTGGCCATGCAGCCGTTGGGGAGCCACAGGCCGTCGACGGGGTGGCGGTCCAGGTAGAAGCGGTCGTCGCTGACGGGCTCGGCGCTGACGGCGAGGATGTCGCCCGCGCCGCCGAGCTTCACCAGCCAGTCGCCGGGCGAGGTGAGCCCGGCGCCGTAGGCGGACAGGACGTGGTCGGCCCCGCCCACGACGAGGGGGATCCCCTGCGGCAGGCCGGTCCGCGCGGAGGCGGCGGCGCTCAGCTCCCCCACGACGGTCCCGCCGGACGCCACCGGGGGAAGGCGGTCCCCCACCCCGCCCGCGGCGACGGCCGGGCCGAACGGCCGCCCGTCGAGGTCGAAGAGCCCCGATTCGATGGCCCAGTTGAGCTCGACGTGGGGGCGTGCGCCCAGCCCCGTCAGGACCGCGTCGTAGGAGCCGAGCACCGTCGCGGTCCTGTCCCAGACGTCGGGTTCGTGGGTCCGCAGCCAGCGGGTCGTGGGCGCCACGGACTGCTGGGTCACCGGCGATCCGGTGCGCCGCAGCACGTCGGCGTCGCGCAGCAGCTCCCCGACCTCCGCGACCTCGGTGACCGCGCGCGCGTCGTTCTGGAGGATCGCCTTCCGCAGCGGCCTGCCCGACGCGTCGAGGCACACCACCGCCGGGACCATGCCGGTGGTCGCCACGCCGACGACCCGGGCGACGTCGATCCGCGACGCGAGCTCGGCGAGGACGTCGGCGACGTTGGCCGACCACTGCCCCGGATCGGCCTCGGCCCAGCCCGGCCGGGGCGAGCCCAGCGCGTTGCCGCGGCCCGCCTCGGCGACGATCCCCCGCTCGACGTCCAGGGCCACCCCCTTCACGCCGGTCGTGCCGACGTCGATCCCGAAGGCGATCGCGCTCACGCGCGCGCCACCTCGACGAAGCGCCGGGCCCGGTCGGCGTCCACCGGGTTCCAGGTGTGCCCGTCGACCTTGAGTGACGAACCGACGACGCACCCATCGGCGATCTTGAGCAGTTCCGCGATGTTCTCCTCGCGCGCCCCGGTATTGAGCAGCACGGGGACCTCGTCAGGCACGCTCTCGCGCACCTCCCGCAGGGTCTGCGCGGCGGGTTCGGCCCCGGCCATCGGCCCGGACACGAGGATCACGTCGGCGAGGCTCGACACGACCGTCGAACGCGCCATCTGGGCGGGGGTCCGGGAGCCGATCGGGGAGGCGAACTCCGGCGTCACGTTCATGAAGATCGCGAGGTCCTCGTGGTCGAGGCGGCGGCGCTCGCGCAGGGTGTGCGCGGCGTTGGTGTGCCACAGGCCCATGTCGGACTCCCACACCCCCGTCACGACCTCCCGCATGAAGCGCGCGCCCGTCGCGACCGCGGTCGCCAGCGCGATCCTGCTGTCCCAGAGGTAGTCGACGCCGAAGGGGATCGACGCGGGACGGCACTCGGTGACGACCCGCGCCATCACCGCCGCCGCCTCGGGCCCGGCCTCGAGCTCGTACGGCCGGTCGTTCTCGTTGCAGAACATGACGGCGTCGAACCCCGCGTCGACGAGCAGGGCCACATCGGCGTCGACCTGGTCGATGATGCCCTGGATGCCCGCTCCCGCGTCGTACAGGGGGGTGCCGGGGAGGGCGGGAAGATGCGCCATCGCGATCAGCGGCTTGTCGGCCGTGGAAAAGATCGCCGCGAAACGGTTCATGCGCTGTCTCCTGTTCGTTCGCCGGCGGTCGCGGGGGTCAGCACGACCTCCGCGCCGGCCGCGAGGGCCGCTTTGACCGTCGGGTGGTCCTGCGGGGCGTCGGTGACGAGGACGCCGACCGCGGTGATGGGGGCGATGTTGACCAGATGGACCCGGCCGAGCTTGGCGGCGTCCGCGCCGACCAGCAGCCGGGACGACGCGGCGAGCGCGGCGCGTTTCACGCTGGCCTCGCCCGGGTGGTACTCGGTGAGGCCCTTGTCGGCGTCGACGCCGGCCACCCCGATCACGAAGGTGTCGCAGTTGAAGCGTTCGAAGGTCCGCTCGGCGTCGTGGCCGATGAGACTGAGCTCGCCGGGACGGACGGTGCCGCCGGTCAGGATGACCTGGGTGTCCGGTTCGTCGGCGAGCGCGGTCGCGACGGGGAGGCTCGGCGTGATCACGGTGAGCCCGAGGCCCCGGCCCCGGATGGCCTGGGCGACCCTGGCCACGGTGCTCCCGCTGTCGAGCACGACGGTCTCGCCGGGACTCAGCAGGCTCGCGATCGCGGTCGCGATGTCGTCCTTGCTGTCGGCGGCGAGGTCGGCGCGCAGGCCGTAGGAGGGTTCGAAGGCCGTCGCCGAGACGGGGATCGCGCCGCCGGAGACCCGCCGGACGACGCCCTGCCGTTCGAGCGCGTCGATGTCGCGGCGCACCGTCATCTCCGAGACGTCGAACTCCTCGGCGAGGACGCTGAACTGGACCTCGCCGGTGCGGATCACCTGCTGCTCGATGAGTTTGCGGCGGTCCTGCGCGTTCATGTGCTGGTCTCCCTCGTCCCTCGGGCGTGCATCCTGGACGAGAGGATGTCGTAGTCGGCCTGCTGCCGCCGCGCCGCCGCCGCGAGATCGAGGGTGCGCACGGCCCGGTCGGCCATCAGCCACGCCCCGTCGGCCATCGAGTGCGTCACCGACGCGCCGGAGGTGCCGTAGACCAGCGCGGCCTCCAGCGACTGGGCGCCCACCGGGCCGCGGGCGATCTCGGTGACGGGGACCGCGATCAGGTCGGCGACGGCCCCGGCGACGAGCCGTCCGTCGTCCGGGCCGCCCGCGAGGGCCCGGTGGCCGCCGACGGTGGCGATCTCCAGGATCTCCCGCGAGGTCACCTGGTCGGGCACGCGCGAGGTGAACGCCGCGAGCTTCCCCAGGGTCCGCATCTCCTCGAAGAGGTCGGTGTTGGTGTTGTTGCAGACGTTGTCCGAGCCGAGCGCGACGAGCACGCCGTGGTCCAGCGCGGCCCTGACGGGCGCGGCGGGCACCCCGCTCATCATCGCGACGCTCGGGATCACGGTCATCGCCGCGCGCGTCCCGGCGAGCAGCGGAAGCTGGTCGACGGGCACCGTGGTGCAGTGCGCGAGGATCGTCGGGACGTCCAGCATCCCCAGGTCCCGCAGCACCTCGAGCGCGGAGCGTCCGTAGTGCTCATGGCACCACTTCTCCTCCTCGCCGGAGGTGGCGAAGTGGACGTGGAGGCCCGCGTCCAGGCGGCGGGCCAGCGCGAGTTCTGCGGCCATCGCCTCCGGGGTGTTGTCGACGAAGTAGGCGTGCGGGCCCACCCACGCCGACACCCGGCCCCCCGGGGGGAGGCTCTCGGCGAAGCGCGTCGCGGCGGCGAGTTCCCTGGCGCGCGCCGTGTCGTCGCCGAGTTCCACGATGCCCCAGGCGATCCTGGCCCGGAGCCCGGACCGCTCGACGGTCGGCGCGATCTCGTCGGCGTAGAAGTACTGGTCGGCGAAGGCGGTGGTGCCGTGCCGGATCATGTCGCCGCACGAGACCGCGACGGACGCGGGCACCAGGTCGGGCGTCAGGTGCTCCTCCCTGCTGCGGAGGACGGTCAGGAACCCCTCCATCGACAGCAGCGAGTGCCCTTCCGCGGTCCCCCGCATCAGCGACATCGGGGTGTGCGCGTGCGCGTTCACCAGGCCGGGCAGGACGACCCGGGCGCCGAGATCGGTGACCCCCTGCCCGCTCGGACGGGGTCCGGTGACGGCGCCCGCCGAGAGGATCCGGCCGTCCGCGACCTCGACGGCCCCGGGAGACAGCACGGTGCCTTCCCCGTCGTTGACGAACACGTGGTCGGCGACGATCAGTTCCGCCATGTCACTCCCCCTCCACGCCGGCCATCAGCCGGCCGAGGCGTTCCCGGTCGACGTCGGCCCGGTCGAACGGCCCGATCAGCCGCCCGTCGTACATCACGGCGATCCGGTCGGACAGCGCCATGACCTCGTCCAGCTCGGCGGAGACCAGCAGGACCCCCGCCCCTTGCGCGCGGGCCCGGGACAGGGCGCCGTGCACGAACTCGATGCTGCCCACGTCGAGCCCCCGGGTGGGCTGGTTGGCCAGCACCACGCGAGGGTTCCCGGACAGCTCGCGGCCGATGACGATCTTCTGGAGGTTGCCGCCGGACAGCGAGCGCACCGGCCGGGCGGGGGCCGCGCCGCGCACCTCGTAGTCGGCGATGAGCGCCGCGGCGAAGCGTCGTCGCGCCCGTCGTCTGATCAGTCCGGCCCGGCTGAACCTGCGGGTCCGGAACGCGGTGGACACGGCGTTCTCCTCCAGGGTGGCTTCGAGATTGAGTCCGACGCGCATGCGGTCGGCGGCGATGTGCGCGATGCCGCGCCGCCGCGTCTCGGCGGGGGTGGCGCGGGTGATGTCGACGCCGTCGACGGCGACGCTGCCGCCTTCGAGGCGACCGAGTCCGGTGACCGCGTCGATGAGCTCGTCCTGGCCGTTCCCGCCGACCCCGGCGATGCCGAGGATCTCGCCGGAGCGCAGCGCCAGGTCGACGCCGCGCAGCCCGCTGCCGCCCTCCAGCGTGGGCGGCACCGCGGCGCCCTCCACCCGGAGCAGCTCCGGGCCCGCCGGCGCGGTCGCGTACGAGCCCGTCACCGGGACGTCCCGGCCGACCATCAGCCGGGCGAGCGCCGCGTCGTCCGCGCCGCCGCGGCCGACCTCGCCGACGATCCTGCCGCGCCGCATGACCACGACGCGGTCGGCGACCTCCTGGACCTCGGGGAGCTTGTGCGAGATGAACACGACCGACCGGCCGGCCGCCGCCAGCCCCCGCACGAGGACGATCAGCTCGTCGGCCTCCTGCGGGGTCAGGACGGCGGTCGGCTCGTCGAGGATCAGCACCCGGGCGTCGCGGGCGAGCGCCTTGAGGATCTCGACCCGCTGCTGCGCGGCCACCGGCAGGTCGCGCACCCGGCGCCGGGGGTCGAGGACGAGCCCGGAGCGCGCCATCAGCTCCGTGACCCGCCGCTCGGCCTCGGCGTCGTCGTAGCGGCCCCGCCGGGTCGGCTCCCGCCCGAGGAGCACGTTCTGCGCGACGGTGAAGCCGGGCACCAGCTCGAAGTGCTGGTGCACCATCGCCACCCCGTGCTCGATCGCCGCCTGCGGGCCGCTGATCCGCACCGGCCGCCCGTCCACCCGGATCTCGCCGGCGTCGGGCTGGTGCACCCCGAACACCAGGTTCATCAGGGTGGTCTTGCCGGTCCCGTTCTCGCCGATGAGGGCGACGACCTCTCCCGGCGCGACGGCCAGCGACACCCCGTCGACGGCGAGGACCTTCGACGTCGCGAAGTACTTGCGCAGGCTCCGCAGCTCCAGGCGCGGCGGCGCGGTCATGGGCGGGCTCCCCGTGGTCGGCATCGGATGCGGTCTCGTGCGGTCAGGACTTCAGGCCGAGGTCGGCGCAGGCCGCGGAAGCCGGCTCGTTGAGCGCGTCGCAGACCTTGATCTCGCCCTTGAGGATCTGCTCCTTGAGCCCGGTGACCTTCTCGGTCACCCCGGCGACCTTCCCGGCCATCGCGGCGGGGCCCTTGTCGGCGAAGACGGTCGACCCGTCGGCCCACGACAGGCCGGTGACCTCGTCGGCGAGGCCCGCCTGCACGAAGCCCGCCTTGAACGAGCCGTTCTTGGCGGCCTCGATGAGCTGGAAGGTCGTCTGGTCGACGCGCTTCATGACCGACACGATGACGGTGCCCGGCGCGTCGCCGTCCTGGTTCGAGTCGACGCCGATGGCGTACTTGCCCTCCTGCTTCGCGGCGGTGAACACGCCCTGGCCGCTGAGTCCGGCGACCGCGTAGACGATGTCGTTGCCGCCCTGGAAGAGCGAGAGCGCCGCCTCCTGGCCGACGGACGGGTCGCTGAACTCGCCGTTGAGGTAGCTCGGCGTCACGGTGCAGTCGGGGCACGCGGCGAGCACGCCCTGCTTGTAGCCGTAGAAGAACTGGTTGAGCCCGGGGTTGTCGATGCCGAGGACGGCGCCGACCTTCTTGGTCTCGGTCATGCTCCCGGCGACGTAGCCGCCCAGGAAGCTCGACTCGTGCACGTTGATGGAGAACGCCGAGACGTTGTCGGGCAGCTTGTCGGCGAAGATGTCGCTCGGCACGCCGAAGAGCTGCCCGGGGTTCTCCCCGGCCACCGCGAGCAGGGACTCGGGATCGAGCCCCGGCGCGATGATGACGTCGGGGTGGGTCGCGACGGTCGAGCGGATCACGCCCTCCTGCTGCGCGACGGACTCGGCCTCGACGACCCGGCCGGTCACGCCGAGGTCCTTCTCCGCCTTCTTGGTGCCGAGGATCGCCGAGTCGATGAACCCGCCGTCTCCGGCGGCGCCGGGCGTGATGAGGGAGTAGCTGAACGCGTCGGGAGCGGCGGGGTCGTCGCCGCCTCCCGAGCAGGCCGCCGCGAGCGTCAGCGCGGCGGTGACGGCGGCCGTCCGGAGGAGGGTTCCGGTGCTGCGCGATCTGGTCATGGGATCTCCTGGGGGGTCTTGGTGGAGCTCTCTGGTGCGGGGGATGAGGGAGCGGGACGGGAACGGAGCGAGAGGGTGGTGCTGGCGCGCCACAGCCGGGCCACGTTGCCGCGCAGCCTGCCGTGCACGCCGACCAGGACGAGGGCGACGAACGCGGCGCCCTGGGGCAGGAACTGGGTCAGGTTCGAGGGCACGTCGAGCGTCTGGAGCCGGATGCTCGCGGCCGAGGCGAAGCCGAAGATCCCGGCGGCGGGCACGACCAGGGCGGGCCGGTTGAGCGCGAGCAGCGCCGCGGTGATGCCGATCCAGCCGCGGTCGGCGCTCATGTTGCGGGTGAACAGGCCGACGTCGCCGATCGAGAGGAACGCGCCGCCGATGCCCGCGACGGCGCCCGCCGCGACCAGGGCGAGCAGTTGCGTGCGCGCGACCGGGATCCCGGAGGCCGCCGCGGAGAGCGGCGCCTCACCGACGGCCAGGAGATGGCGGCCGCCGCGGGTGCGGAAGTAGAGGGCGACCGCGATCGCGGTGGCGAGGGACAGATAGACGAGCAGGTTGAGCCGGGCCGTCAGGTGGTCGAGGAAGGGCAGGTCGGACAAGAGCGGGATGCCCACCTCCGGCAGCCGGTCGATCTCCGGCGCGTAGGTGCCCACACCGCCCAGATAGGAGCGCATCAGGTACACGGTCAGTTGCAGGACCAGGATGTTCAGCCCGATCGCGAGCACCACGAGGTCGACGCCGATGCGATGCGCGACCGCCATGAGCAGGCCGAGGACGGCCCCGGTCAGCGCCGCGGCGGCGACGCCGGCCCAGCCGTTGCCGAAGGCGGCGGCCGCCAGGATCCCGACGAACGCTCCGGCGAGGACCTTGGACTCGATGGCGAGGTTGAGGATGCCGGCCCGGGCGGAGATCAGGGACGCGATCGCCGCGAAGAGGATCGGGGTGGTCATCCGGATGCCGCTGTTGAGGAAGTCCGCGATGAGGTTCATGGCGCGGCCTCCGCCGTCTCCCGTGCCGTCGTCAGGGGGCTCCCGGGGTCGTCGGGGGGGTCGCCGCGCCGTCCGCCCGCGCGGCGGCGGTTGATCGCGGCCTCGAACCTGGCGAGCAGCGGCGCCTGGAGCGCGACCAGGACGATCATCAGCGCCAGCGTGGTGGAGCCGATCTCGCGGGGCACGCCGAGCACGATCTGGAGCCCGTTCACCGCGCCGACCGTGATGCCCGCGTACAGCACGCCGGCCAGGCCCGCGCCGAGCGCGGTGGTCCCGCCGAGGATCGCGGCGGTCAGGCCGGTGAAGCCCGTGCCGTCGGCGAACCCCTCGATGACGCGGTAGTTGGTGCCGAGCACCTGGACGCCGCCGCCCAGTCCGGCGAGCGCGCCGCCGATCAGCCCGGCGCGCAGCACGCTCGCGGTGCTCGACATGCCCGAGTAGCGCGCGAAGGCGGTCGCCTCCCCCGACATCCGCTGCTCGTAGCCGGTCGTGGTGCGGCTGAGGAAGAACCACACGGCGGCGCACGCGAGGACCGCGATGACGAACCCGAGCCCGAACTTGGTCGACGGGTCGAAGACCGGCAGCCGCGCCGAGGCGTCGACCGGCCGCGTGTAGCCGACCGTGGAGGCCTCGGCCCTGAGCGGGTGGTTCACCAGGAAGTCGAGCAGCAGCCCGGCCATCGCGTTGAGCACGATGGTGATGATCAGCTCGTTGACGCCGAGGAAGACCTTGAGCAGCGCGGGGATCGCCCCCCACGCGGCACCGACGAGGACCGCCGCGCCCAGCGCGACCACGGGGTGCAGCCCTCCTGGCAGGGACAGCGCCGAGCCCGCGACCGCTGCGGCGAGCCCGCCCAGCGCGTACTGGCCTTCCTGCCCGATGCTGAACAGCCCGCTGCGCAGCGAGACGACCGCGCCGAGCGCGCACAGGATGATCGGCCCGGCCAGCGCGAGCGTCCCGCCGAGGTTGCAGTACTCCGCCCCGCAGCTGAATCCCGCGTCGATGACGGTGCTCGCCGCCGTCAACGGCGAGTGCCCCAGCGTGGCGACGAGTCCGCCCCCGATGCCGAGGGCGAGCACGACGGCCAGGACGGGCATGCCGATCCGGCGGATCAGTCGGGTGACCGCGTCGCGATCCATGGCCTCACCTCCTTGGGTGCGGTTCGGCGACGGAGTAGACGATCACGCCCGAATGTTGCTGATTCACACTTCCTGCCGTGTCCGTCCTGTTAATTAGTCACAACCATGCCCCCGGGCGGGGCCCTCGGCCGAGGCGTGGACATGGACCCGTGGACCCGTCGGGGCGGGGAGATCACGGAACCCGGACCGTGGGCGTCTTCCTTCCCGCGTCCGTCGTGTGGATTTCTCACAGCGCGTCCGGGGACGGGGCCTGCCGGGGGCGCGCCCGACGGCGGAACGCCCTGGAACAGCCGGGCCCGGATGCCGCGTTGCACCCCGTATGAGGACAGAGGTGCTGCGGTACAGCGCGTTCGCGGACGGCCCGGAGGGCGGGAATCCCGCGGGGGTCGTGCTCGACGCCGCCGGGCTCGGCGAGCGGGAGATGCTGGAGATCGCGCGGGAGGTCGGGTACTCCGAGACCGCGTTCGTCACCGAGGAGGGCGCGCGGGACCCGGCCGGACCCGCGCGGTTCGGGGTGCGGTACTTCTCCCCCGCCGCCGAGGTGCCGTTCTGCGGGCACGCGACGGTGGCGCTGGCGGCGGCCCTGGCGGCGCGGACGGGCCCGGGGGCCTACGTGTTCGGCACCGCGGCCGGGGAGGTCGCCCTCGACACCGTGGCGGACGCCGCGGGAACCGTCTCGGTGTCCTTCACGAGCGTGGACACCCGGACCCGTCCGTTCGGCGGCGCGCCGCTGCGGGAACTGCTCGGCCTGCTCGGTCTGGCGCCCGACGACCTTGACCCCGCGTTCCCGCCCCTGGAGTCCTTCGCCGGGAACTGGCATCCGATGCTGGTCCTGAAGGACCGCGGGCTCTTCCACCAGTTCCGCTTCGCGCCGCGCGAGGTGGCGCGGCTGATGCGCGAGCGCGGCTGGACGGGCACCGTCACCGTGCTCAGCGTCCGCGGCCCGCACGAGTACGAGGCGCGGAACCTCTTCCCCGTCGGCCGCATCACCGAGGACCCGGCGACGGGTTCGGCCGCCGCCTCCACCGGCGCGTACCTCCGCGCGATCGGCCGGGCCGAGCCGGGCGACCGCGTCGTCATCCGGCAGGGCGCCCACGTGGGCCGGCCCAGCGTGCTGGTGGTCGACGTCCCCGCGCGGGGCGGCGTCACCGTCACAGGCGGCGCGATCCCCATCGACGGCTGAACCCGCCCGCCACGTCGGCGAAAAGGCGCCGCGCTCCGTGAGGAGGGCGGCGCCTTCGCGCGGGGCGGAGCGGAGGGCGCGGTCAGCCCGCCGCCACCGCGGCGTCCTGGCTGTCGAGGGTCTTCTTCAGAGCGGGGGCCGCGGGGCCGGTGACCTCGGTGAGGGCCTTGATCTTCTGCTTGTGCTCCTTGTGCTTGGCCTTCGGGACGACCTTGTGCAGGCGGCCGAGGACCGAGAGCGAGACGAGCGCGGCGTCGGCGGGGTCGACGCGGCCGACGGGGTCGCGCAGGACCGCCGCGACGATGGACACGAGCCGGGTGCGGACCCGGGGGTCGCGCAGGGTGTGCCGGGTCGTCGGGAAGAGCCCGAGCACCTTGCGGGACTCGGCCTTGAGCAGGCCGCCCTGGACGAGCTGGTCGAGGACCGCGTCGGCGGACTCCTTGCCCCTGCGGCCCACCCAGTGCTGCCACTTGCGGGGACGGCCCGCGCCGATCTCCTCGAGGATCCCGGCGAGGACCGGGTCGCCGCACGGGCCGGCCACCTCGACGGCGGGCCTGCCCGACTCGTCGCGGAGGTGGCCGGAGAGGTAGAGCTCGGTGAGGGCCGCGGACCGCACCAGGGGCCGCAGGTAGGACTTGGACACGGTCCTGCCCGTGGCCGGGTCGAGGGCGAGCAGGTACATCCGCTGCGGAAGGCTTTCGGGCTGCTTCACGGCTTCTCCTCCTGGTCGGGGGGATCGTCTGGGGAGGCTGTCTCGGCCGGCCCGGTGGTCGGCTCTTCTTCGTCCTGCGCGGCTCTGGAGGGCCGGCCGGGGCGGCGGATCCGGGAGACCCCGGAAGGCAGCCGCCCGGCTTCGGCCAGCGCCCGGCGGAGCAGGAACTCGATCTGCGCGTTGGTGCTGCGCAGATCCTCCCCGGCCCAGCGGGCCAGGGCGTCGTGCACCGCCGGGTCGAGCCGCAGCAGGAGCTTCTTGCGTTCCACGGCCATGGGACTAGGCGTAGAGGGTTCCGGTGTTCACGACCGGCTGGGCGTCCCGGTCGCCGCACAGGACCACGAGGAGGTTGGAGACCATGGCCGCCTTGCGCTCCTCGTCCAGGTCGACGATGCCGTCGTCGGTGAGGCGGTTGAGCGCCATCTCGACCATGCCCACCGCGCCCTCGACGATCTTGCTGCGGGCCGCGACGATGGCCGACGCCTGCTGGCGGCGGAGCATCGCCTGGGCGATCTCGGGGGCGTAGGCGAGGCGGGTCAGGCGCGACTCGATGATCTCCACGCCCGCGGCGTCGACCCGGAGGCCGATCTCGGTGGACAGCCGCTCGGTGATCTCGTCGGCGTTGTCGCGGAGGGACAGGCCGGTGTCGTGGGTGTCGTAGGGGTAGCTGTTGGCGATGTGCCGGACCGCGGTCTCGGTCTGGATGGCGACGAACTCCACGAAGTCGTCGACCTCGAAGACGGCGCGGGCGGTGTCCTTGACCTGCCAGACGACGACGGCGGCGATCTCGATCGGGTTGCCGTCGGCGTCGTTGACCTTGAGCACGTCGGTCTCGTGGTTGCGGATCCTGGTCGAGACGCGGCGCCGGTCGGTGAGGGGGTTGACCCAGCGCAGGCCGTCGGTGCGGACGGTGCCGGTGTAGCGGCCGAGGAGGGTGATGACGCGGGCCTCGCCGGGGGCGACCGCGGTGAGCCCGCACATGTAGAGGAGGCCCGCGAGGGCCACGAGGATCCCGACGACGATGAGGGCGACGCCGGCCGCGCCGCCCGCGACGATCCCGCCGATGACGGCCGCGGTACCGGCGAGGAGGCCGAGCAGGCAGAGGCCGAGGACGGGCCAGCCGGAGGCCCCGCGGGCGATCCTCTCCCGGATCTGGGGGGTGGGCATCAAGGTCTCGCTCATGGGTGCTCCTTGCTCTGGGGCGATGTCTCCAAGTTAGCAAAGTGATATCACTTTGCCAACCCCGGATCTCGCGGGACCGCCGAGGCTGTCAACCAAGCGCTCGCTTGTTAGACTGCCGGGCATGCTCGACGGTCTGCGGGTGCTCGACCTGACGATGTGGCGGCCCGGCCCCTACGCGACCCTGCTGCTCGCGGGGATGGGGGCCGACGTGCTCAAGGTGGAACCGCCCGGCGGGGAGCCGATGCGGGCGTTCGCAGGGCATTTCGGGCCGCTCAACGCGGGCAAGCGCGGGATCGTGCTCGATCTGAAGGACCCCGAAGGGCTGGCCCGCTTCCTGGAGCTGGCGGCCGAGGCCGACGCGGTGGTGACCGGGTTCCGGCCCGGCGTCGCGGAGCGGCTCGGGATCGGGTCCGCGCGGCTGCGGGCCGCCCGCCCCTCCCTCGTGACGTGCGCGCTCACCGGCTACGGGGAGACGGGCCCGCTCGCGGGGGTGCCGGGCCACGACGTGAACTATCGGGCGACGGCGGCCGCGCTCCCGCCCGGCGGCCTCCCGCCGGACGCGGTGGACCTCCCGCTCGCCGACATGGCGGCGGCGACCACTGCGGCGTTCGCCCTCACCGCGGCCTGCCTGCGCGCGGCGAAGACGAGCGAAGGCGCCCACCTGGACATCGGCCTCGCCGACACCCTCGCCCACTGGGTGTCCACCGCCCCGCCCGCCCTTCCCGGGGGTGACGGCATCGGCCCCGTCGCGGGCTACGGCGTCTACACCTGTGCCGACGGGCTGCGCGTCGCCTTGGGCGTCGTGTCGGAGGACCACCTGTGGCGGGCCACCTGCACGGCCCTGGGGCTGTCCGCCCTCGCCGAAGAGCCTTTCGGGGCCCGTCTCTCCCGTGTACGGGAGCTGGACGACCAGATAAGGCAGGCCCTCAAGGCCCTCCCCCGGGACACCGCGCTCGAACGGCTGACGAAGGCGGGCGCCCCGGCGAGCGCCGTCCTCGACCGTGCGCGGATGCTCGGCCATCCGCACTTCCAGGCCAGGGGCGTCATCGCGGCGGACGCCACCGGGGCGCCGGGGACCGGGTCGCTGGTGCCCGGGACGTCGGCGGGTCCGGCCGGACCCGCGCCCGGCCTCGACGAGCACGCGGGACAGGGCTGGCGGCCCCGGTAGGCCCTCAGACGAGCGAGGGCAGCGTCTCGGCCGATTCGATGAGGAAGTCGCGCAGCTCCCGCGGCCACAGGGGCAGTCCGGTGAAGGACGCGCTCCGGCACGGGAGCCGTTCGACGTCGTAGCCGCCGCGCGTCGGGTCGGCGAACTCCGGCCCGGACCGCAGCGCGAGGTCCATCGAGGTGAGGCGGCAGACGAAGAAGTGGTGCACGTAGGTGGCGTGCGGGCGGTGCTCGGAGAAGGTGTAGACCGGTTTGACGGGTCCCGCGGTGGCGCCCAGCTCCTCCATGAGCTCCCTGCGCAGCCCGGCTTCGATGTCGGCGTCGAAGTCCTCCACGCCGCCGCCCGGGGTCGTGTAGTACGGGATCCTTCCCGGCCTCGTACGGCGGAACAGGACGAGGGAGTCCTGCTCCAGGAGCAGCGCCCGGGCCTTGATCACCCTGGGGCGCTCCGCCCCCGCGATGCCCCGGAGGACGAGGCCCTCGGCGAATCCCCCTCGGGCGGCGGCCTTGGCAGCGCGGACGCGTTCCAGCTCGACCGGGTCGCAGCCGATGCCGTCGGCGAGGGCGCGCACGACCTCGAGGACGTCGGCGAGTTCCTCGGCGGAGGGTTCCGCGGAGAACTCGTCGGCCTCCTCCCAGAGCTTGGCCAGCAGGAGCCGCCGGATCTCGGAGGGGTCGGCGGTGCGGATGTCGGGCCGCCCGCCGGAGGCCCGGATCAGCTCGGGGATGCGGTCCCGGACGAGCTTCTCGTTGCGTTCGGCGTAAGGATCGCGGTGATCCTTGTGGTCGGTCATGGTGCGTCCCCTCCTTCCGCCTAACGCAAGCCTAGGCAGGAAGCGCACTCGGCGCCGGGACTTCGCCCGACCCGGGCGGCTCGGCCGGATCCGGTGGGGCCGCCCCTCCCCGACGGTTTTTATCACGGCATGACAGACGTATCCGCGATTTCTGTCATGGAAACCAAACGAAGCCCAGAAGGAGCGCATGGTACTTTCCGGCCCTATCCCCCCAGGAGGCCGCCGTGCACCGTGTCGCCGTCACCGGAATGGGCCTCAAAAGCCCGGCCGGCAACACCCCGGAAGACGCCTTCGCCACAGTCCTCGCGGGCAAGGGCACCGCGGTCCACCTGCCCGCGCTCCTGGAGGCCGCGGTCCCCGTGACGTTCGGGTGCGCCGTCACCGGCTTCGACCCCGACGCCTACTTCCCCCGCGCCCGCCAGCGCCATCTGGACCGGCCGACCCGGCTCGCCGTCGCCGCCGCGGCCGACGCCCGCACGGACGCGGGCCTGCCCGACCTCCGGCCCGAGGACGACGAGGGAGACCCGCGCACCGGGGTCTTCGTCGGCACCGGAGGCGCCCACACGTCCTATATCTCCGACCTCGGCGCCCTTCCCCGCGAGAGGCTGCCCGTCGCGTCGGTGCCGATGATCATGCCGAACGCCACCGCCGCGCGGATCTCCATCAGGCACGGGCTCCAGGGCCCGTGCCTGACGTTCTCGTGCGCGTGCGCGAGCGCCGCGGTCGCGCTGGGCGAGGCGATGACGGCGATCCGGTACGGCAGGGTCGACGCGGCGGTCGCGGGCGGGGTCGAGGCGATGCTCAGCCCCTTCGCGGTCGCCGCCTTCGCCAGGATCAACGCCCTGTCGCGCCGTGCCGACGCCCCGCACGAGGCGTCCCGCCCGTTCGACCGGGACCGCGACGGGTTCGTCATGGCCGAGGCCGCGGCGTTCCTCATGCTGGAGCGGATGGACCTCGCCGTCGCGCGCGGCGCCCGGATCCACGGGGAGCTCGCCGGGTACGCGGCGGGCGCCGACGCGGGCCACATCGTGCAGCCCCTGGACGACGGCAGGGTGGCGGCCCGCACGATGCGCGCGGCCCTCGCCGACGCCGGGGTGCGTCCCGAGGAGGTCGGCCACGTCAACGCGCACGCGACCGCGACCACCTACAACGACAGGGCCGAGGCCCGCGCGATCGCCGCCTGCTTCCCCGCCGGATCCCCCCCGGTCACCGCCACCAAGGGCGTCACCGGCCACCTCCTGGGCTCCGGCGGCGCCGTGGAGGCGATCTTCGCCCTCCTCGCCGCCTCCCGCGGCACCGTCCCGCCCACCGCGAACTTCACCGGCGGCCCCGACGCCACCTCCATCGACGTCGTCCACACCGCCCCCCGCGGCATCGCGCCCGCCCCCGTCCTCTCCAACTCCTTCGGCTTCGGCGGCCACAGCGCCTCCCTCGTCTTCCGCCCCGCCTGACGCCCCGGGAGAAGACGCGCACCAAAAAGGCGTTCCCGGTGGATCGGGCTGCCACCGGGAACGCCGGGTTCCGGCCGGAACTCCTTACGGCCGGAGTCTTGCGGACGAACGCCCCGCTCCGCCCTGCCGCGCCGGAGAGTGGGATGGCCGGCGTGGCGGGCCTTGCCGCTCGCGCGAGGAGCGGGGCCGTCCGTGGGATCCTTCCGGTTACGCGGCCGGAAGGAAGGATGCGGGTCCGAAGACGATCGAGTCGATCGGGCCGGACTGCGGGAAGACCGAAGGCGCGTCGTCGTGGGCCCGCACGAGGCGGCGGGCGCGGGCGGACTCGGCCGCCGAGACGCTCAGCGCGCTGGCGACCAGGCGGGCGGTGCCCGCGTCGGAGGCGCCCTGGGCCTTCAGCCACTCGGTCATCTCGCGGGTGCGCTCCAGGACCGGGGCCCCGGCGGGCAGGACGGTGACGGTGGCCGCCTCGCACGGGGTGACGTCGGGGTCGAGGTTGACGTTCCTGGCGGCCTCGCCGGGCAGCCACAGGCCGCGGTGCCCGCCGAGCAGGACCGGACCCGCCGGATGGGCGAGCCTGGCCAGCGGGGTGCCGACCGGAACCTCGTGGACGCCGGGGTGCGGGACCGCGCCGGTCAGCGTCACCAGCATGGTGCCGGGCGCGGCGGCGGTGCCCTGGCCGCGGAACCAGGCGGCGCCGTGCCGGGCGATCAGGGCGAGCTGGGCCAGGGTCTCGGCGTTGCCGACGAACCACCCCTCGTCCGACGGCAGGAAGGCCGTCGGGACCGCGGGTCCGCCGCGCAGGGCGCTCACCAGGGCGGTGTCCTCACCCGCGAAGTAGCCCCCGCGGTTCTCCGCGACCTGGACGGGCGGTTCGTGCCCGTCCCGTCCGGCGAACGCCTCCTTGAGGAGCGCGCCGAGGCCGTCGATGCCCTCGGGGACGGCGACCGTGATCTCCCGCGCGCCCAGCATCCGGGCGACGGCCACGGCCCCGTCCGCGACGAGGTGCGGGGCGTGCTGGAGCAGCCAGGTGTCCTTCTCCGACAGCGGGTCGCCCTCCATGCCGTTCACCACCACGGTGTGGCAGTGCCGGACGGCCCTCAACCGGGCCGCCGCGGGCGCCCACCGGCCGCCCCGTCCCCGCAGGCCGGACCGCTCGACCTCGGCGAGCGTGAGCTCGCCCGCCGGACCGACCAGGTCCCGGTGGTCCCGCAGGCCGGTCCCGGCCGCCGCTTGCATGAGCCTCATGGCGTTCTCCCTCCCTTGCCCCGAGATCCACTGTCCGTCGGGTCCGTGAGAACCAGGTGAATCCCACGTGAGAAGGCCGGGCGTCCGCCGGTGAGAAACACGTGACGGAGGTCTCATCGGGTTCTCATCCGCGCTGCCTACTCTCCTGACCATGGGGAGAAGCGCAGGGGAGCCCAGGTGGGCACGCCCGTCTCTGGCCGTGCTACTGGCCGCGACGGGCGTGCTCTACCTCTGGGGGCTGGGCGCGTCAGGGTGGGCCAACGCCTACTACTCGGCGGCCGTGCAGGCGGGGGCGGAGAGCTGGAGCGCCATGTTCTTCGGCGCGACGGACGCGGCGGGCGCGATCACCGTCGACAAGGCGCCGCTGGCGCTGTGGCCGATGGTGCTGGCGGCCCGGGTGTTCGGGGTGAACTCCTGGAGCGTCCTCGCACCGCAGGCCGCGGAGGGCGTCGCGGCCGTGGCGCTGCTGTACGCGGCGGTCCGCCGGGCGCTGGCCGGCACGGTCACGCCGCGGGCCGCGGCGGCGGGCGGCCTCGTCGCCGGGGCCGCGCTGGCCACCACGCCGGTGGCCGCGCTGATGTTCCGGTTCAACAACCCTGACGCGCTGCTCGTCCTGCTGCTGGTCGCCGCCGCCTACGCGGTCGTGCGGGCCTACCCCGAGGGCTCGACCCGCTGGCTGCTGATCGCGGGCGCCCTGGTGGGGCTGGCCTTCCTCGCCAAGATGCTCCAGGCGTTCCTGGTGCTGCCCGGATTCGCCCTGGCCTGGGTGCTCTTCGCCCCCGGATCGGTCAAACGACGGCTGGGCCAGCTGCTCGGCGCGGGCGCGGCGATGATCGCGGGCGCGGGCTGGTGGATCGCCGCGGTCGCCCTGGTCCCCGCCTCTTCGCGGCCGTACATCGGCGGCTCGCAGGGGAACTCGGTGCTGGAGCTGGCGTTCGGCTACAACGGGATCGGGCGGCTCAACGGCGCCGACTACGGCGGCCTCGGCAACCTCGACCAGCAGGCGGGCCTCGGCCGGATCTTCGCCTCCGAGCTGGGCGGCCAGGTCTCCTGGCTGGTCCCGGCCGCGCTCATCCTCCTGGTCACCGGCCTCATCGTGACGCGCGGGGCGGCCAGGTTCTCCTTCGCGCTCTGGGGCGGCTGGCTGGTGACGACGGGCCTGGTCTTCTCGTTCATGCGGGGGATCTTCCACGCCTACTACGCCGTCGCGCTGGCCCCGGCCGTCGCGGCGCTCGTCGGCATGGGGGTGGCGGTCTGCCTGCGGCGGCGCGAGGTGCTCTCGGCGACGGCCGCGGTGACCGCCGTGTGGGGGTACGCCCTGCTCGGCCGGACGCCCGACTTCGTGCCGTGGCTGCGCTGGGCCGTCGTCGCCGCGGGGCTGGTCGCGGCCCTGCTGCTGCTCGGCCGGGGCCGCGCCCTGGCCGTCGGGGTGGTGGGGGCGCTGCTCGCGGGCCTCGCCGGGCCCGTCGCCTACGCCGTGGACACCGCGGCCACCGCGCACACCGGCGCGATCCCGTCGGCCGGGCCCACCGCGGACAACGGCTTCTCCGGACGTCCCGGGGGCGGGTTCCCGCAGGCCGGCGGCTTCGGCGGAGGCGGCGGCGGACCTGCCGCGGGCTTCGGCGGAGGCGGCGGCTTCGGTGGAGGCGCCGGAATGCGCGGCGCGGACGGCGGCGGAATGCGCGGCGCCGCCGGGCTGCTCACCGCGCCGGAGCCCGGGGCCGAGCTCGTCGCGGCGCTCCGCGCCGACGCCGGCGACTACACCTGGGCCGCGGCGGTCATCGGGTCGAACAACGCGGCGGGCTATCAGCTCGGCTCGGGCGAGCCGGTGATGGCGATCGGCGGGTTCAACGGCACCGACCCCGCCCCGACGCTCGCGCGGTTCAAGGAACTTGTCGCCCAAGGCAAGATCCATTACTTCATAGAGAGTTCGATGTTCGGTTCTTCAGAGCATGGGAGCGACGAAGCGCAGCGCATCGCCGACTGGGTGGCCGCGAACTACGAGGCCGCGCAGATCGTTGGAACCACGGTATACGCCCTCGCCTGATGGAGATTCGTTCGTGAAGAAATGGACATGGTGGGTCGTCGGCGTCGTCGGCGTACTCTTTCTCGGATTCGTCGTCGCCCCGTTCGTCTACACGCGGTTCATCGAAGGGGACGCCCCGGAGAAGCTCAGCGTCGGCAGCGCGAGCCCGTCCGCCGCGGCGGCGGGCGCGGCCGGTGAGGCCGGTGCGGCCGCCTCGGCCGACGGCGCCTGGAAGGTCGGCACGGGGTCGCAGGCCGGCTACCGCGTCAAGGAGGTGCTGTTCGGCCAGAGCGTGGAGGCGGTCGGCCGCACCGACGACGTCACCGGCGACCTGACCATCACCGGGAGCACGGTGAACGAGGGCTCGTTCACCGTGCAGATGGCGGGCGTCAAGAGCGACCAGGAGCGCCGCGACGCCCAGTTCCAGGGCCGGATCATGAGCGTCGGCCAGTTCCCGACCTCGACGTTCAAGCTCACCTCGCCGATCGAGCTCGGCACGCTCCCGGCCGTCGGGGCCCAGGCCAATGCCGAGGCCAAGGGCGAGCTGACCCTCAAAGGCAAGACCCAGCCCGTGACGTTCCCCGTCACCGCGTCCCGGACCGCCGCCGACACCTTCGAGGTGGCGGGCCAGATCCCTGTGACGTTCGCCGACTACGGCATCGCCAACCCGTCGTTCGGCGGCATCTCGGTGGAGGACGACGGCCAGGTGGAGTTCCTGCTCAAGTTCACCCGCTGACGCGTCCGCGCGAACCCCGCGCCCTCCCGGCCACCCGGCCGGGAGGGCGCCGCCTTTACAAAGCGTTTCCCTGCCCGTATCTTCTTTTCCGACCTGTTTGATTGGTTTTGTAGGGAGATGGGGTCGCGGTGGCACGAGGCGTGGCGCTGCGCGTGGGCGGGGTACTCGCCCTGCTCGCGCTCTGGTGGGCCGTCGCGGCGGCCGGGATCTGGCCCGAGGTGTTCGTGCCCAAGCCGTCGTCGGTCTGGCACGCGCTCATCGAGACCTCCACCGTGCAGGACAACGGGCAGCGCGGCTACGCCGGGCATCTGCTGTGGGAGCACCTGGGCATCAGCCTCCGGCGCATCATCCTCGGCAGCCTGTACGGCATCCTCGGCGGCATCGTCATCGGGCTGTTCATCGGACTGGTCCCGACGGTCCGGGCACTGCTCGGGCCCCTGGTGACGTTCGTGCGGACGCTGCCGCCGCTCGCCTACTTCAGCCTGCTCATCATCTGGTTCGGCATCGACGAGACGCCCAAGGTCGTCCTCCTGTTCGTCGCGGCGCTGCCGCCCGTCGCGGTGGCGACGGCCGACGCCGTGCGGGGCGTGCACGAGGACTACCTGAACGCGGCGCGGTCGCTCGGCGCGGGGCGCCTGGCCCTGCCGTGGCGGATCGTGCTCCCGTCGGCGCTGCCGGAGATCATGACCGGCGTGCGCGTCGCGGTCGGCGTCGCCTACACCACGGTGGTGGCGGCCGAGACCGTCAACGGGGTCCCGGGAATCGGGGGGATGATCCGGGACGCCCAGCGCTACAACCAGTCGGACGTGGTGGTCCTCGGACTGCTGGTCATCGGGGCGTCGGGCCTGCTCATCGACGCCCTCCTTCAGTACGGCGAACACAAGCTCGTGCCCTGGCGCGGCCGGGCATGACCCTCCCCCGAAAGTCGAGAACCACTGTGAAGCTCACCTCGCTCATCGCCGGCACGGCGCTCCTCCTGGGTGCCCTCGCCGGCTGCGCCTCCACCGAAGAGGGCGGCGGCGCCAACACCGACGGAACGCCGAAGGAGCTGCGCGTCGCCTACCAGCTCATCCCCAACGGCGACCTCATCGTGAAGAACCAGAAGTGGCTGGAGCAGGCGCTGCCCGACACCAAGATCACCTGGTCGAAGTTCGACTCGGGAGGCGACGTCAACACCGCGGTCATCGCGGGCTCCGTCGACATCGGCCTCGCGGGCAGCAGCCCCGTCACCCGCGGCCTGTCCGCGCCGCTGAACATCGCCTACCAGATTCCGTGGATCTTCGACGTCATCGGGGAGAACGAGGCGCTCGTCGCCAAGGACGCGGCGGCGATCACCGACCTCAAGGGCAAGAAGATCGCCACGCCGTTCTCCTCGACGTCGCACTACAGCCTGCTCGCCGCCCTCCAGGACGCGGGCCTCGCCGAGTCCGACGTGGAGCTCATCGACCTCGAGCCGCAGGACATCCAGGCCGCCTGGACGCGCGGGGACATCGACGCGGCCTACGTCTGGACGCCCGTCCTGGGCGAGCTGGAGAAGGACGGCAAGGTCCTCATCTCCAGCAAGGACCTCGCGGCCAAGGGCAAGGTGACCGCCGACCTCGCCGTCGTGCGCACCGAGTTCGCCGAGAAGTACCCGGCGGCGCTCAAGACCTGGCTCCAGCAGCAGGACCGCGCGGTCAAGCTGACCCGCACCGACCACGACGCGGCCGCCGCCGCGATCGGCCAGGAGCTCAGCCTCGACCCGGCCGAGGCGGGCCGCCAGCTCGACCAGCTCGTCCTGCTGGACGGCGCCGAGCAGAAGGGCGCCGACTACCTCGGCACCCCCGAGGCGCCCGGCAAGCTCGCCGACACCCTGTTCAGCGCCGCCGAGTTCCTCAAGGCGCAGAACCAGATCGACGCGGTGCCGCAGCTGTCGGTGTTCCAGTCCGGTCTGGCCACCAAGGCCCTGTCCGATGCCTTCGCCAGCTGACGCCGGCGGCGCGGTGACCCTCCGCGGCGTCTCCCTGGTCTACGGGGGGCGCCGCGACCCGGTCCCGGCGCTCGCCGACATCGACGCGGACCTCGCGCCCGGCTCGTTCACCGCGATCGTCGGGCCGTCGGGGTGCGGCAAGAGCACCCTGCTGCGGCTGGTCGCGGGGTTCGCCGCGCCGACCGGCGGCGAGGTCGCGGTCTCCGGCTCGCCGGTGACCGGTCCGGGCCCCGACCGGGGCGTGGTCTTCCAGCAGCCGCGGCTGTTCCCGTGGCTGTCGGTGCGCGGCAATGTCGAGTTCGGGCTCAAGGGGCTGCCGAAGGCGGCCCGGCGGGCCCGGTCGGCGGAACTGCTCGAGCTGGTCGGCCTCGCCGACGCGGCGGGGCGCAGGCCCTACGAGCTGTCGGGCGGGATGCAGCAGCGCGCGGCGATCGCCCGCGCGCTCGCCCCCGACCCGGCGATCCTGCTGATGGACGAGCCGTTCGCCGCGCTCGACGCGCTGACCAGGGAGCGCCTTCAGGAGGAGCTGCGCCGGGTCTGGCAGGCTACGGGCAAGACGGTCCTGTTCGTCACGCACAGTGTCGACGAAGCCGTCTACCTCGGCACCCGGGTCCTGGTGCTGAGCAAGCGGCCCGGCCGGGTGGTGCTCGACGCGGCGTCGGAGCTGCCGTACGCCGACGACCCGCACCTGCATCCCGACCAGCCGGCGTTCCGGGACAAGATCGCCTCCGCGGTCCGGGCCGCGGCGGCGTAAGCTCACCGGGGCAATCCCCAGTATTACGACTGAGATTGAAGAGAGGTAGCACGGCCCATGCGTTTCCACTGGTTCCTGCCGACGACCGGAGACGGCAACGAGGTGCGCGCGGCGATCATGACGACGGACACCGGCCGTACCTCCCGCCGGCCGGGGAACGTCCGCTACCTGTCGCAGGTCGCCTGTGCCGCCGAGGACGCCGGCTTCGAGGCGGTGCTCACCCCCGTCGGGGCGGGCTGCCCGGACCCGTGGATCGTGTGCGCCGCCGTCGCCCAGCACACCGAGCGGATCAAACTGCTCGTCGCGTTCCGGCCCGGGTTCACCCTGCCGACGCTGCTCGCCCAGCAGGTCCAGGCGTTCCAGGAGATCTCCGGCGGACGGCTGATGCTCAACGTCGTCACCGGCGGCGACCCGGTAGAGCAGCGCGCCTACGGCGACTTCCTCGACCATGACGCCCGCTACGGCAGGACCGCCGAGTTCCTCGACGTCCTGCGCCGCTCCTTCACCGGAGTGCCGTTCGACCACGTCGGCGCGCACTACCGGATCGAGGGCGGCGGGCTGGGCAGCCCGCTGGAGCAGGTCCCGCCGCTGTACTTCGGCGGGTCCTCCCCCGCGGCCGTCCAGGTGGCCGCCGAGCATGTGGACGTCGCGCTCACCTGGGGCGAGCCGCCCGCGGCCGTCGGCAAGAAGGTCGCGGTGCTCAAGGCGGCGGCCGCGGCGCGGGGCCGCGAACTGCGGGTGGGCCTGCGCGTCCACGTCATCAGCCGCGACACCTCCGCCGAGGCGTGGGGCGAGGCCGACAAGCTGCTCGCGGGCATGGACCCGGCCAGGATCGAGGCCGCGCAGGCCAGGTTCGCCAGGTTCGACTCGACCGCGCAGCGCGCGATGACCGACCTGCACGGCGGCGACACCCGCGACCTGGAGATCTCGCCCGGCCTGTGGGCGGGCGTCGGCCTCGTGCGCGAGGGCGCGGGCACCGCGCTCGTCGGCTCGCACGAGGAGGTCGCGACGCTGCTGCGCGGGTACGCGGCGGTGGGGATCGAGGAGTTCATCCTGTCCGGCTGGCCGCACCTGGAGGAGGCCTACCGGATCGGCGAGAACGTGCTGCCCAGACTGGCGCCCGCGCTCGTCTGACACGAAGCCCATGGGGATGGGGGAACCGCGCGGCCCCGCCCGTCCATCCGACGGGCGGGGCCGCGCGTCTTTCAGCCTTCGACGAGTTCGGCGATGGCGTCGTGGTCCGTCCAGTCCGAGGCCGCGGTGTGCGCGGCCTTGCTGACGCTGGCGAACCCGAAGGCGAAGCCGACCCCTGCCGCGACGGCTAGGGCGGCGGCGCCCCCGATGACCCTGCGTGCCTTCATGATCGTTTCCCTTCCCCCCGGCGGCTCCCGCACACCGTGGCCGCACCCGTCCCAGTGTGTCAACGGCCTGTGCGCGACCGTGACCGGGGTGGTGCGCAACCGTGCCCGGCGGGGCTCAGGGGGCGCGGTGGACGTAGTTCGGGCGCAGGTCCGCGTCCTGGTAGAGCCGGTGGAAGACGGGGGTGGCCGACGCCGACAGCGGCGGCACGATCCAGGACCAGTCGGCCGGGCACACGCGGCCGGCGCGCTCCTCGCGGGCGAGGTGGGACAGGAAGCGGCGGGCCTCGGTGTGGTGGTCGGTGATGGTGACCCCCGCCTTCCGGAAGGAGTGCAGCACCGCGACGTTCAGCTCGACCATGGCGCGGTCGCGCCAGAGCGTCGCCTCGTCTCGGGTGTCCAGGCCGAGCAGGTCGGCGACGGCCGGGAGCAGGTCGTACCTGTCGGTGTCGGCGAGGTTGCGCGCCCCGATCTCGGTGCCCATGTACCAGCCGTTGAACGGGGCCGCGGGGTAGCGGAGGCCGCCGATCTCCAGGGTCATGTTCGAGACCGCGGGCACCGCGTACCAGCGCAGCCCGAGCCCGGCGAAGGCCGCCAGCTCCGGATGGCCGAGCGGCACCTCCAGCACCGCGTCGGCGGGCAGGTCGAACCAGCGGGCCGGCTCGCCGCGGCCCTCGACGACCAGGGGCAGCACGTCGAACGCGCCGCCCCGGCCGCGCCAGCCGAGCCGGGTGGCGAGCCGGGTGAGCGGTTCCCCTGCCGGATCGCCGGTGCCCGCCCCGAGGTGGCCGGGGTATCCGGCGTACCGGATGAGCTGGTCGTTGTGGATGACGGGGGCGCGCGCCTCCGGCCCGTCCGGGGCGAAGACCGTGACGACGGGCCGGACCCGGCCGCCGTTGGTCGCCTCGCGCAGGTGCTCGACGCACTCGGCGGCGATCTCCGCCCCAGAGGAGACCCCGCGCCGGTCGCGCACCCGCAGGCTGCGCCAGTACAGTCGGCCGATGCACCGCGAGCTGTTGCGCCAGGCGACCCGCGCCCCGTACTCCAGCTCCTCGGGGGTGTGCCGGTAGGTTCCGGTGCGCCGGATCTCCTCGCGGACGGCCCGCTGCCGGGCCGGGGCCCGCGCCGCGGCGCCCGACTCGGCGTGGAACTCCTCGAGGAACCGCACGGCCTCGTCCTCGTCGACGGATCCGCTCCTGCTCCGGAATAGCAGCATGACCCCCACCCGGGACCTGACGACATGGACGCCCGTGCGGACACCTGCACACCGACAGCTACATGCCAACAAACTGTACATTTGCCATCACGGGAAGTGACAGCATGGCATGGGCGACATGGGCCCGTCCGGTGGATCGGGAACTTCGCAGGGAACACTCCCGCTTCGCCCCGGCGAACCGCCCGGCCCCTCCCACACTGCCATTCATCAGGGCTTTCGCCAGATTTGCCGGATCTGCCCTGGGGTGTGTGCCGCGTCCGAAGCGGCCTCCGTCAGAGCGTCCGGAAGGTGAGGCCCGCGCGCTGGAGGCGGGCGATGAGCGCGTCCCCCATCGCCTGGGCGGTGGTCACCTGGCCCGCGGTGGGCGGCAGGTCGTCGTGCAGCAGGCACAGGGCCGACTCGGCGAGCATCTTGGCCGTCTCGCTGTAGCCGGGGTCGCCGCCGGAGACCTCGGTGGCGATGCGCACCCCGCCGCCCTCGCCCTGGAATCGCACCTTGAACCAGTTCTCCGCGCGCTGCTCGGCCGACGGCCCCTCGCCGGGGGCCTGGCGCAGCATCGCCCGCAGGCCCGCGCCCCCTCCGACCTTGGCGCCCTTCACCAGGGCGAGGAAGTGGCCGTAGGTGAAGTCGGGGCCGTAGCGCGCCAGCGCGCGGGCGCTGCGCACGACGACCTGCGGGTCGAGCGTCGGCAGCGGGACCGTGACGCCGCCGTGCACCCGCGTGTGCGGCAGGGGGCTGCGCGCGACCCGGGCCCGCCGCCCCTCCGGCGGCGCCTCGGCCTTGGCCCGCTCGGCGGCCGCGCGGCGCATCCCGAGCGGGTCGCGCAGCACCCCGAGGAACGACGCGATCGTCCCGCCCGAGACGCTGCCGCGCGCGCTGACGAACCCCTCGACGCGCAGGGGGACGTTCTCCGGCAGCCGCTGCACCGTGTAGTAGGCGCCGAGGTCGTGCGGGATCGAGTCGAAGCCGCACGCGTGCACCAGCCGGGCCCCGGACCGCACCGCGCGCTCGTGGTACCTCAGGTACATCCGGTCGACGAACTCGGGCTCGCCGGTCAGGTCGACATAGTCCGTCCCGTGCTCGGCGCAGGCCGCGACGAGCGGCTCGCCGTACTTCAGGTACGGGCCGACCGTCGAGATCACGAGCCGGGACGACCGGGCGAGCTCCGCGATCGAGTCCGGGTCCCCGGAGTCGGCGTGCAGCAGCGGCACGTCCACCCCGATCCGGTCCCGCACCCGCTCCAGCTTCGCCCGGTCGCGCCCGGCCAGCGCCCACCGGGTCTCCCCCGCGTGCGCGGCGAGGTACTCGGCGGTGAGCCCGCCGGTGAAGCCGGTCGCTCCGAACAGCACCGCATCAAAACGACGCCCCATGGCGCTCTCCTCGCTCAGCACGCGGTCGGTGCGACACGCGGTCATTGGACACAGTGTCTACCAGACCGCGGATCGCGAGGCGAGGCCCCCGGTGCGTCGGCCGTCAGCGCAGCGGCAGGACCAGCGGACGGCCGGTGCGCGGGTGCGGGACCACCTCGATCGGATGGCCGTACACCTCCGTCAGCAGGTCGGCGGTGAGCACCTCGGCAGGGGGGCCGCACGCGGTGAGCCGCCCGTCCGAGAGCACCGCGACCCGGTCGGCGTGCGCGGCGGCCAGGCCCAGGTCGTGCACGACCGCGACGATGGACCTCCCGCGCTCCGCGAGCTCCCGCGTCACCGCGAACACCAGCTCCTGGTGCCGGACGTCCAGGGCCGCCGTGGGCTCGTCCAGGAGGACGACCGGGGTCCGCTGGGCCAGGACCCGGGCGAGGGCCACCCGGGCCTGCTCACCACCGGACAGGCGCGGGAACGGCCGCCCGGCGAACCGGGCCGCGTCGGCGTCCGCCAGCGCGGCGGCGACGGCCGCGTCGTCCTCGTCCTCCAGCGGGGTGCCGATCCAGGGGGCGCGGCCCATCCGGACGATGTCCTCGACGGCGAAGGAGAACGACACCGCGTGGGTCTGGGTGAGGATGGCCCGGCGCATGGCGAGCTCCACCGGCCGCCAGTCGGCGAGCGGCAGCCCGTCGACCCGGACCGTGCCCTCGTACGGGAGGTCGCCGCAGAGCGCGGCGAGCAGCGTGGACTTGCCCGCCCCGTTGGGGCCGACGAGCGCCAGCACCTCGCCGGGCCTGACCTCCAGGTCGACGCCGGCGAGCACCGGCCGTCCCCCGCGCCGCACCGAGACGCCCTCCGCGGTGAGGGAGACCCGGTCCCCGGGCAGGCGCGCGGGGTGCCGGAACGCGTTGAGCAGGGTCGCGACGCTCATCCCCAGCCTCCGGAACGGGCGCGGGTGCGGCGCAGCAGCCAGAAGAAGAACGGTCCGCCGACGACCGCGGTGAGGACGCCCAAGGGAAGCTCCTGGTACGGGACCGCGGTACGCGCGACGAGGTCGGCGACCACGAGAAGGCAGGCCCCGCCCAGCGCGCTGGCGGGCAGCAGGACCCGGTGCCCCGGCCCGACGGCCATGCGGATGAGGTGCGGGATGACCAGGCCGACGAAGGAGATGATGCCGCTGAACGCGACGGCCGCCGACGTCAGCAGCGCGATCACGACGATCCCGGTGAACCGCAGCCGCTCGACGTTGACGCCGAGGTGCCGCGCGGTCCGCTCCCCGAGCGCCAGCAGGTCCAGCCTCCGGGCGAGGGCCAGCGCGACGACGCAGCCGGCGATCGCGATCGGGCCGACGACGTAGACCGAGTCCCAGGTGGCGCCCGCGAGGCTGCCGAGCTGCCATGAGGTGATCGAGCGCAGCGCGTCGTTGCTGGACAGGAACATGAGCAGGCCGAGCGCCGCCCCGGCGACCGCGTTGACCGCGATGCCGGTGAGCAGCAGCGTGACGACCTCGGTCCGCCCGTTGGACCGTGACATCGCGTAGACCGCGAGCGTCGTCAGCAGCCCGCAGACGAACGCGGCGGTGACGATCGTCCAGCCGCCGAGCGCGTTCAGCCCGAAGGTGATGACCGCGGCGGCGCCGACGGCCGCGCCCGAGGAGACGCCGATGACGCCCGGTTCGGCCAGCGGGTTGCCGAACACGCCCTGCATGAGGGCGCCCGCGCAGCCCAGCGCGGCCCCGGTCACCGCGGCCATGAGGACGCGCGGGATCCGCACGATCCACAGGGCGTTCTCGCCCTGCGCGGCGGTGGGCAGGTCCCCGAAGGGGAGGCCGAGCCGGTGCAGCACCGAGCCGAGCACCTGGCCGGGCGGGATGTCCACCTGGCCGCTGCCCGCCGCGACGAGAACGAGAACGGGCAGGGCGACGGCCAGCCCGACGACCAGCGCCACCCGGCGGCCGCGGCCCTTCGCCTTCGCCGGTCGCGCCGCGGTGGGCGCGGACTCCGGACCGGGGTCCGCGGCGGGCCGTGCCTTGTCTTCTTGAAGGGTCATGACGCGCACGTTCCGTAGACGGCGTGCGCGAGGGCGGCGATCGTGTCGCCGGTGCGCGCGCCGAAGTTGAGCAGTGAGCCGTCGTCGGCGTCGATGACGCGGCGGTGCTCGCCCGCGGGGGTCTGCGCGACGCCGGGCAGCTTCAGCAGTCCGTCGACGCCGCCGACGGACTCCAGGCCCGAGCTCATCACGAGGATGGCGTCGGGGGCCGCGTTGATGAGGCCCTCGCTGGTGAGCGGCCGGAAGCCCTCGAGGCCGATGGCGGTGCCCGCGTCGCGTGCGCCGATCGCCTCGATCATGGCGTCGGAGCCCGCGCCGTCGCCGCCGATGAGGTAGACGCCCGCGGTGCCGCGCACGTAGAGGAACGCGATGGTCGGCTGGGCGCCCTCCGGGGCGCTGCGGCGGGCCTCGGCGATGCCGTCGGTGACCCGCGCGGACAGCCTCTCGCCCGCGTCCGCGACGCCGAGTGCCGCCGCCACGTCGGCGATGTGCTCGGTGACGGCGGGCAGGGTCTGCGCGTCGTCGACCATCACCACCGGGATGCCCGCCTCCCGGATCTGGGTGATCGCCTCGGCCGGTCCGATGCTGGCGTCGGCGAGCACGACCGTCGGGTCGAGGCCGAGGATCGCCTCGGCGGACAGGTCGTGGCCGTGCGTGGTGACCAGCGGAAGGTCCTTGGCCGAGGCGAAGGTCGTGGAGGCGTCCCGGCCGACGACGTGGTCGCCGAGGCCGAGGCTGAACACGATCTCGGCGAGCGAGCCGTACATGTTGAGCGCGAGGATCCGGCTGGTGTCGGTGACCGTGGTCTTCTCGCCGTCGGCGCCGGTCACGGTGACCGGGAGCCGCGGCTTCGGCGCGGGGGCGAGCGGGTCGACGTCCTCGGGCAGGCCGGTCACGGTCGCGGGACCGCAGCCGTCCGCCGCGGCGGTGCCCTGGGCGTGCTCGGCGGCGGGCCGGCCGCCGCAGCCCGCCACGAGGGCGAGCGCGAGCGCGGCGGTGCCCCACCGCCGCGCCCGGGGAGCGGTCACGCCGCCGCCTTGCGCCGGCGGGCGAGCAGGAACCCCCCGCCCGCGACGACCACGAGCGCGGCGACGCCGCCGCCCGCGTAGAGCGCGGTGTCCGAGCCTTCGGCCGCGGCCTCCGTGGTGAACGTCAGCGGGATCCGCACGTCGGCGGTCCGGTCGTCGGTGCGGGTGTGGTCGGCGCGGGTGACGACCGAGCACAGGTCGACGGTGCAGTCGACGTCCTCGCCGATCTTCGCGGCCAGCTTGATCCGCACCGTGAAGCCGCCGTTCGCGCCGTACTTCTCGGCGAGGTCCTTGCCGTAGGGCGGGGGGTCGTCGGAGATCCAGTGGGAGCCGCCGCCGAGGCCCGAGGTGTCGGCGCCGCCTCCGCACGGGGTGGGCGCGCGGCCGTCGCCGAGGTCCTTGCAGAACGCGACGTAGATGCCCTTCGTGGTGTCGAAGCCCTCGCCGGTGATGGTGACGGTCTGCCCGTCCGTCACCGTGGTCGCCGAGACGGTCAGCTTCTGGCCCTCGGCGCCCTGGGCCGTGCCGGAGTCCGCGTGGGCCGCCACGGGGAAGGACGCGAGGGAGGCCGCGGTGAGCAGGCCGAGCAGGCCGAGCGGGCGGGTGCGCACGCGGGTCACGCCGCCTCGTTCCAGGTCAGTTCGCCGAGCTCGGCGAACAGCGCGGTGTTCAGCCGGTAGGCCTCGCGCACCTCGGAGACGACGAGCGCGCGGCCCTCGGCGTCGAAGGGCGCCTCGTCGATGAGCGCGCGGTAGGCGTCCTTGAAGGGCTTGGGCTTCGGGATGGCGGCGAAGCGGTAGAAGGCGACGCCCTTGCCGTCGGCGAGGTCGTACACGCGCTCAAGGGTGCGGCCGATGATGAGCCCGCCGGACAGGTCGCCGAGGTAGCGCGTGTAGTGGTGCGCGAAGAAGCCCTCGGGGGTGTCGAACGCGACGGCCCGGATGCGCTCGGTGTAGGCGCGGGCGGCGGGCGAGTCGCCGAGGCGCTCGGCCCATTCCGGCCCGTACAGGAACGCGAGGTCCTCTTCGAGCGCGGGCGTGCGGCTCAGCTCGTCGTGCACGAAGCGGCCCGCGACGGGGTGCGCGCGCATCGCCTCCGCGGCCTCCTCCAGCGCGGTGTAGACGGGGTGCAGGCGCGCGGTGAGCGCGGCGAAGGCGGCGATCGGCAGCTTCCCGCCCATCAGGTCGCCCATGTACCCGGCGGACTCCGCGGCCGCGTGGTCGCCGGCGCTGGCCGCGCGGAGCACCGCCGAGAACGCCGTCTCAGGGGCCTGGTTCATTGCAAATCTCCTTATTTGTCACGGTTTGGGGACGTTTGACCTGTTCATCCCGCCTGATCAACACCTTAGCTTAGGCTTACCTAAGAAACATAGGGCTGATCGGAACCCACCCGTAAGCCCGCTCCCGTCTGATTGGTCTCTTCCCATGAGTACGCACCGCGCAGCAGCCGCCTTCGCCGCCATCGGTGCGGCGTGCGCGCTCACCCTCGTCAACGCCTCCCCCGCCTCCGCCGGTTCCCTTCGCGTGTCACCGTCCACCGGGCTCTCCGCCACGGGCACGAACAGCGTCTCCATCAGCGGCTCCGGCTTCGACGCCAAGGCCAACAACGCCTTCGGCGTGTACGTCGTCTACGGCCCGAAGCCGCCGAACTACTACCTCGACGCCGGCCTCTTCGCCTCCGCCAAGTGGGTGCACACCGGCGGCGCGGGCAAGGGCGCGGGACAGGCCGAGATGAAGGCCGACGGAAGCTTCAGCGTGACGCTTTCGGTGCAGGCCCGTTACACCGACGGCAACGGCAAGAAGGTCGACTGCACGGTCACCCAGTGCTTCATCCTCACCATGGCCGCGCACGGCGTTCCCGACCGGAGCCAGGACAGCTCGACGCCCCTCGGGTTCAAGGGCGGCTCGTCCGGAGGCGGCTCGTCCAACGGCTCGTCCAACGGCTCGTCCAACGGCTCGTCCAACGGCTCGGGTTCGGGCGCGGGCTCGGGTTCCGGCGCGTCCAGCGGCGCGAACGCGTCGGACGGCTCGGGCGGCGGCGCGACCGGCGGCACCGGGGCGAGCGCCGAGCCGTCGACCGGCACCGTGAAGACCGGTACCGCCGCGCCCGTCGGCGGCGGCGCCGCCGAGACGAGTGCGACGCCGCTCGCCGCGGTCTCGGTGGCCTCGTCCGACGCGGCGCCCGCGTGGCCCTTCTGGGCGGCGATGGCGGTCGCGGTGGGCGCGGGCCTCGGCGCGCGGCCGCTGCTGCGCCGCGCGACCGCCCGCAAGTAGGACACGCCGTCGCGCGCGGCACCGGCCGCGCGCGACGGAGCGAGACCTCAGGACTCGCGGCCCCTGCTCAGTGCCCGCGCGGCTCGACCCCGAGTTTCGCGCAGGCCTCCTGGTACATGCGCACGACCTCGTGCCGCACCTGCACCCGGTCCTTGAGCGGGGCGCTCCACGGCACCCGGACCTCGGTGTCCGCGCCGTCCACGACGGCGGTGAACACCAGCGCCTCGGCGTCCAGGCCGCGCACCAGGGCCGACGACGGCTCGACGCCGCCGAACGCGCGGCAGATGAGGACGTTGTCCTCGGCGTGGTCGCCGTTCATGTGCGCGGCGATCGCCGTGACGGCGTCAGGACCGAAAGGGAGTTCGGACATGTCTTGGGCTCCTTGACTCGACCGGACAGACGTCCGCTAAGTTAGCGGAACGGTTAGGTAAGGCTTACCTAACCAGAATCCCCCCTCTGAAGGAGGAACACTTGCGCAAGCGCGCACTGCCCATCCTGCTGGGCGCCGGACTCATCGCCGGACTCGCCTCCCCCGCCCACGCCGCGGGCGCCGCGGTCACCGTCAGCCCCGCTTCCGGGCTCGACCCGGCCGGGGCGACCATCAGCGTCGCAGGCTCCGGCTTCGACGCCAACGCCAACAACGGCTTCGGCATCTACGTCGGCTTCGGCTGGAAGGACACCTCCGCCACCTGGTACCTCAACGCGGGCGCCTTCGAGTCGGTGAAGTGGGTCCACAAGAACAACACGGCCCCGACCGCCGGCCAGGACAAGCTGAACGCCGACGGCACCTTCAGCTTCGACCTGACCGGCCTCAAGGCGCAGTACACCGACGGCGCGGGCAACGCCATCGACTGCATGGTCACCCAGTGCTACGTCGTCACGATGGCCGCGCACGGCGCCGCCGACCGCAGCATGGACACCTTCACCCCGGTGACCTTCGCGGGCAGCACGCTGGAGCCGGGCGAGCCCGGTGAGGGCGGCGAGAACCCGGGTACCCCGGGCGGCGTCACCGACCAGCAGAACATCACCACCCAGGTGACCGGCGAGGGCGCGCTCTCGCTCGCCGTCGCGGGCCCGAACGTCGCGCTGACCAGCGCGGCGCGGGGCGGCTCGGCCACCGGCGACCTCAACAAGGTGACCGTCACCGACACCCGCGGCACCGACGCGGGCTGGAACCTCGTCGGCCAGGTCGGCGACTTCACCTCCGGTGAGGGCGACGTCATCCCCGGCGCCAACCTGGGCTGGACCCCGTCGGCCGCGGCCGTCGCGGACGGCTCGACCGGCGTGGCCGTCCCCGGCCCCGCGGTCTCCGGTCTCGACGAGGCCCGCACCCTGGGCTCCGCCGAGGGCGGCCTGTCCGGCGGCATCTTCGACCTGGGCGCCGCCCTTGAGCTGAACATCCCGGCGGGCGCCGCGACCGGCACCTACACCGGCACGCTCACCCTGACCCTGTCCTAACGGACCGGGCCGCAAGAAGTGTGCGGGATGAGGACGGTAACGACGCCCTCATCCCGCACTCCCCGTATTCTCCACGGAGTCCGACCTTGATCACCAACCTGGTGCTCGCCACCACCCTCGCGCTCGCCCCCTCCCCCGGATTCAGCTGGTCGGTCCAGCCGTCCGGACCCGACGGCCCGACCGGCCGCGACTACTTCAGCTACTCGGCCGCGCCCGGCGACACCATCAGGGACACGGTCGGCATCACCAACCGCGGCGCCGAGAAGATGACCTTCAAGGTGTACGCGACCGACGCCTTCAACACCTCCGACGGGTCCTTCGCGCTGCTCACCGCGGACCGGAAGCCCGACGACGTCGGCTCCTGGATCGCGCTGGCCGAGCGCACCTTCACCGTCAAGCCCGGCAAACGGGTCGATGTGCCCTTCACCGTCAAGGTGCCCGAGAACGCCACGCCCGGCGACCACTCCGGCGGCGTCCTGGCCGCGGTGACCCAGCAGGAGACGACGGGCGGCGGGCAGAAGGTGAACGTGGACCGGCGCATCGCCGCGCGGCTGCACCTGCGCGTCAACGGGCCGACGACGACCGCGCTGAAGGTCGACCGCATCACCGCCTCGCACGAGGGGCCGCTCGTCGGGGACCGGACGGTCAAGGTCAGCTACCGGGTCACCAACACCGGCAACATCCGGCTCACGGCCAAGGCCCACGTCTACGCCGAAGCGCTGTTCACCTGGCCGCAGGGCACCGCCGCCGACCGGGAGATCCCCGAGCTGCTGCCCGGCTCGTCCTACACGTTCACCGACGAGATCACCGGGGTGCTGCCCGCCGGGCCGCTCCAGGCCGCCGTCCGGCTGACCCCGGCCGACCCGAGCGAGCTCACCCCCGCCCGGCTGTCGGCCACGACCCGGTCGATCACGTTCTGGGCGGTGCCGTGGGTCGTCGTCGGGGCCGTGGCCGTCGTCGCCCTGCTGCTGCTCCGCCGCCGCCGTCCCGCCCGCTGCTGACCCGCCCCGACCCGATACCGCCTGACCGGAAGGTGAATGCAAGTGAAGTCCGTCCTGGTGGCCGCCCTGGCCCTCCTGCCCGTGAGCGCGCAGGGCGCGACCGTCGAGCTCGACCGGCAGGAGGTCGCGCCCGGCCAGACCGTCGCGGTCCGGCTCGCGGGCTGGCCCAGCGGGAACGTCGCCATCGAGCTGTGCGGCAACGAGGGCCGCCGCGGCACCGCGGACTGCGCGGTGGCCTCCTCCGCGACGACCTTCGTGGGCGCGCAGGGCAGCGCGACGGCCCTGCTCACCGTCGCGAAGCCGCCCGTCGGCTGCCCGTGCGTCGTCTCGGTCCGGCCGGTCGGCGGCGGGCAGGCCAGGACCGTGCCCATCACGGTCAAGGGCGTGCGGACCCTCGACGAGGCCCAGCGGGCCGAGGCCGACGCCGCGGTCCCGTCCCTGACCGTCACGAGCGTGCGGCTGGAGGGCGGCGGGCCGTCCGGCGCCTGGTTCGGCGGGTCCGCGGAACGGACCCTCGTCTACACCGTGCAGAACGACGGCGACCTGCCCGTCACCGACGCGCCCGTGTCCCTGGCCGTCGGCCGCGCGCCCGACCCGACGGGCATCCTCACCGCGCCCGCGATCGGCACGATCGAGCCCGGCGCGTCCAAGACCTTCCGGGTCCCGGTGAAGCTGAACGGCCCCGCCTTCGGCGCCTACCAGGTGCGCGGCGAGGTCGAGGGGCAGGCCCGCGACGTCGTCTTCACCGCGGAGACCTCCTCCTACCCGTGGGCGTGGCCGCTGCTGCTGCTCCTGCTCGTCGCCGCGCCCGGCCTGCGCCGCCGCGTCCCGGCCGCGAAGCCCGCGCCCGGCGGAACGGCCACCGCCGTGACCGTCGCCTGCCCGCACTGCGGCGGCGACCTCCATCTGCGGCTCACCGACCCGGCCCCGGCCGCCCCCACCGGGACCGCGCCCGAGGAGGCCGACCCCGCGCCCGCCGGGACCGGCGACGGCTCGTGGGCACCCGCCGACACCGGCGGCGACCCGGCCGCGACCCGCACCGACAAGGTCGTGGCCACCGCGCGCCCCGAGACCGCGACGACGGCGGTCCTGCCCCCCTTCGGCGGCGACCGGCCCGGACCCGCCGCTTAGACTGGCGATCATGAACTACCAGGCCGCGGAAGACCGCTACGACGACCGCCTCCCCTACCGACGCTCCGGCCGGAGCGGGGTCAAGCTCCCCGCGGTCTCCCTCGGCCTCTGGCACAACTTCGGCGACGACAAGCCGCGCGAGACCCAGCGCGCGATCCTCCGCCGCGCCTTCGACCTCGGCGTCACCCACTTCGACCTGGCCAACAACTACGGTCCGCCCGCTGGGTCCGCCGAGTCCAACTTCGGGGAGATCTTCGCCCAGGACTTCCGGCCTTACCGGGATGAACTGCTCATCTCCACCAAGGCCGGATACGACATGTGGCCCGGCCCGTACGGCGAGTGGGGCTCGCGCAAATACCTGCTGTCCAGCCTGGACCAGTCCCTGAAGCGGATGGGCCTGGACTACGTCGACATCTTCTACAGCCACCGGTTCGACCCGGACACCCCGCTGGAGGAGACGATGGGCGCGCTGGACCACGCCGTCCGCTCCGGCAGGGCCCTGTACGCGGGCATCTCGTCCTACTCCCCCGAGCGGACCGCCGAGGCCGCCGCCATCCTCCGCGAGATGGGCACCCCGCTGCTCATCCACCAGCCGTCCTACTCGATGCTGAACCGCTGGATCGAAGGCGGCCTCCTGGACACCCTGGAGGCCGAGGGCGTCGGCTGCATCGCCTTCTCCCCGCTCGCCCAGGGCGTCCTCACCGACCGCTACCTGAACGGCGTCCCCGCCGACTCCCGCGCCGCCCAGAACCGCTTCCTGCGCCCCGAGCACCTGACCGACGAGATCCTCACCCACGTCCGCACCCTCAGCGGCCTCGCCGCCGCCCGCGACCAGACCATGGCCCAGCTGGCCCTCTCCTGGGCCCTCCGCGACGAGCGCGTCACCTCGGTCCTCATCGGCGCCAGCAGCGTCCGCCAACTGGAGGACTCCCTCGGCTCCGTCCGCAACCTCGCCTTCACCCGCGCCGAACTGGACGCCATCGACGCCGACGCCGTGGAAGCCGGCATCAACATCTGGTCCGCCTCCAGCGCCCCCTGACCCGATCTCAAGGACCATCGGGAGTTCCCCGTCTTCAGCGGACGTCCACGCCGGTTCCTGCACCAATGCCACAGAATCGTCGGACGCGGTGGGGTGCGCGAAGGCGCAGGGAACCGAGCGCCCGGTCTCAGTCCGATCTCCGGGCGGGGCGGTGCGCTCGGCCCCGCGTCGCCGCGCTCGACGCGCACCTGGAATCCGGCGTACGAGGCGAGCGCCGCGACCTGGAGATCCTCTTCCGGACCGGCGGCCCGCTCGGCGGGCCCGAGGAGTACCTCGTCACCGCGCACCGCCCCAAGGATCTGTTCCTCCTCCCCGACGGCGCGGCCCTGCTCCCCAACGAGTGAGGACGGGCCGGCGCCGAGGGAAGCTCTCGGGAACGGGTGATGAATAGGCGTATACGCCTATAGGCTGTCGGCATGCCTCTCGACGCGTCACAGAACGGCCTCGTGCTGCCGCTGCTCGGGCTCCTCGTCGAGCAGCCGTCGCACGCGTACGCGCTCGCGGCCCGGCTGCGCGAACGGTACGGGGACCTCCCCGCCACGCGGAGCACCGTCGCGACCCTCCTGAAATCGCTGGAGCGGGCGGGGCTCGTCGCCGCCCGCCTTCCCGAGCAGGTCGGCAACCGGCCGGCCCGCACGGTCTACCGGCTCACCCCCGGCGGCGCGGACGAGCTGCGCCGAAAGGTCGAGACCGGCATCGCCGAAGGCAGACCCGCCTCGGTCGACTTCCTCATGGCCGTCGCCTATCTCGCCGTCCTCGACGCCGACCGCGCCGCCGGGCTCCTCGCGGCCCGCGCCGACCGGCTGGACGGCGACCTCGCCGCGCTCCGCGATCGCCCCGAGGGCGTCGCCGAGGCGCACATGCTCGAAGCCGCCTACTGGCGCGTCGTCGTCTCGGCGGAGGCCGCATGGACCAGGACGCTCGCATCCCGGGTCCGCTCGCGCGACATCGAGTGGCCCGGCGTCACGGAAGGACAAGAGGGATGAGGTTCGGCATCTACCCGGGCGGGAGGGCGGGCACCGTCTGCGCCCGTCCGCAGGATCCCGCGGCGATCGGCCCCCTGGTCGAGGACCTCGCGGGCGACCGCCCCTTCGCCGTGCGGGAGTACGTGCACTTCTTCGGCGCCGGCCCGGTGCCGGAGGCCGCCCGGGCCCTCGGCGCCGAGCACGACCTCGTGCGGCTGACGATGCCCGACGCGTGGTACCGGGAAGGCGGCCGCGAACTCGACCTCGTCGTCAGCTACCTGCCGCCCGCCGCGGACGTCGCGGGCTGGCTCGCCTTCCTCGACGCCGTCATCGACAGGTACGGCCATCTGGCGCGCTGCCTCCAGGTGACCCTGGAGCCCAACTTCCCGATCCCCCACATAGACGGCAGTTCACCCGGTGTCCTGGAGGCCCTGACGCGCGGCGTGCCGCACGCGCGAGCGGCGCTCGACCGCGGCGGCCTGCACGACGTCCGCGTCGGCTTCTCCGTCGCCGAGCCCGCCGAGTGGCTGGGCGGGGACGACGCCTTCTGGGCGCACCTCGCCGGTCTTCCCGCCCGCGCGTTCGCCGACCACGTCGACTACGTGGGGCTCGGCCTGTATCCCGACGCCTTCTCGCCCGTCGCGCCGCGCGGCGAGCCCGGCGAC
Organism: Actinocorallia herbida; assembly: GCF_003751225.1. Taxonomy (NCBI): domain Bacteria; kingdom Bacillati; phylum Actinomycetota; class Actinomycetes; order Streptosporangiales; family Thermomonosporaceae; genus Actinocorallia; species Actinocorallia herbida. The sequence continues at coordinate 1,987,591 of NZ_RJKE01000001.1, read as the reverse complement.
GTCGCCTCGCTCACCGAGCACGCCCTGCGCCACCTGCGCGGGCACTCGCTGGCACGGGCGGGCATCCCGGACACGACGCCGATCCACGTCGCCGAGAACGGCAGCCCGAGCGGGGCACCGCGCACCGAACAGGCCCAGCACGACGCGCTCGCCGACATGCTCGCCGCGGTCCTCGCCCTCGCCGGACCGCTGAACATCACCCGGTACGAGCTGTTCTCCCTCCGCGACGCCGACTCCTCCTCCGACCAGCCCACCGGAACCCTCGGCCTGGTCACCGACACCTACCGGCCCAAACCCGCCTACGACCTCTACCGCACGACCGTCCGCGCCCACACCACCCCCACCGCACGACCGTCCGCGCCCACACCACCCCCACCGCATGACCCGCCGGCCCGCGCCCCCTCCGCTGGGACCTGTCCGACAAAGAGGCCGCCGTGGAGCGGTGGGGCGATGAGAAGCGGAGCGATCTGCGAACCCTGCAAAGCCCTGGGCCTGCTTGAGCCGAGGTGCGGGGAAAGCCCGCAAGCCCGGTTCTGCGGGGGCCGGGTCACGGCAACGTGATCCGGGGCCACCCGACCAGTTCAGAGCCATCGCGACGCGATACGACAAGCTGGCCGGCCGCTACCGAACAGGCATCCCGCTGGCCGGCCTCATCCTCTGGACCCGCGAATGATCGGACAGGCCCCAGGGCGGACTCGGTGCCGCGCAGACCATGGAGTTCATCGCCGAAAGAGCCGCGCGAGCAGATCGTCGACCTAGTGCGCGGCGGACTGTCGGCGGGTGAGTTCTGAGGTGCCCGCGGCGCGCATGGCTTCGACGGGGACGTCGTCGCGGCCGGTCATCAGGGTGACCTGGCGGACGGCCTGGTGCAGGAGCATGGCGAAGCCGTTGACGACCGGGGCGCCTTCGGCGAGGGACGCCTTGGCGAGGGCGGTGGGCCAGGGGGCGTAGATGGCGTCGAAGAGGGGGAGTTTGGAGGCGGCGACGGCGGCGGCGTAGGGGGCCGCGGCGTCGCCGGGGAGGGTGGACATGACCAGGTCGGCGCCCTCCAGGGCCGACTCCAGGTCCGCGAGGGGGACGACCTCGGTCGGCAGGGAGAAGCGGGGGCCTACCTCGGCGGTCTCGGCGGCGCGGGCGGGGGTGCGGACCGCGAGGATCGCGCGCTCGGCGCCCAGGAGGGACGCCGCGGCGAGGGACGACGCGGCGGTGGCGCCGCCGCCCAGGACGACGACCCGGTCCAGCGCCGTGACGCCGCCTTCGGCGAGGGCCTGGAGGATGCCGTACACGTCGGTGTTGTCGGCGGACCAGCCGCCGCCGGGGCGGCGCACGAGGGTGTTCGCGCCGCCCGTCTTCACCGCGAGGTCGCTGCGTTCGGTCGCGAGGTCCAGCGCGACCCGCTTGAGCGGCATCGTCAGCGACAGGCCCGCGAAATCCTCGGTGAGGAACGCCGCGAGGCCGTCCTCGGCGCACTCGTGCCGCTCGTAGGTCCAGCCGTCCAGGCGCAGCGCCGCGTAGGCGGCCCGGTGCAGGACGGGGGACAGGGAGTGGGCGATGGGCGAGCCCAGGACGGCGGCGCGGGTCACGGCTGCGGGTGCTCCTTGAGCCACTTCTCGAACCGCGCCTTCATCTTGGCGAAGTCCTCCTCGGTCTCACCGAACTCGGTGATCTGGTTCACCGGGTCGACCGCCACGAAGAAGATCCAGTCTCCGGGGGTCGGGTTCAGTGCGGCCTTGATCGCGGTGAGGCCCGGCTGGCTGATCGGACCGGGCGGCAGGCCGGGGTGCTGGTACACGTTGTACGGCGAGTCGACCTCGAGATCCTTGTGCAGCACCTCGATCGTGCGCCGCTGGTGGACGTACATGACCGGGGTGTCGAACTCCAGGTTCCGGCCGATCTTGATCCGGTTGTAGATCACCCGGGCGACCTTGGCCTGGTCCTCGGGCTTGGCCGCCTCGGCCTGGATGACGCTCGCCATCGTGATGATCTCGGCCGGCTTCATGTTGTGCTTCTTGGCGCCGGCCTTGAGGTCGACCTTCTGGATCTCCTGCTTGAAGCGGTCGACCATCGGCTTCACCAGTTCGGTCGCCGACGCGTCGGGCGGCAGGCTGTACTGGCCGGGGAACAGGAAGCCCTCGGGGTTGCCCTTGGCATAGGCGGGCAGGCCCAGGTCCTTGGGCTTGATCTTCTTGAACTGCTTGAGCGGGACGCCGCTCTCCTTGGCGAGCTTCTGGTAGATCTCCGACACCCACAGGCCCTCGGGGATCGTCAGGATGTGCGCGCGGGCCTTGGGGTCGAGGATGAGCTGCACCGCGGCCGCGGCCGACATCTTGCTGCGCATCTTGTAGAACCCCGGCTGTACGCCCTGGATGTCCGGCTCTTCCTCGGCGGCCTTGATGAAGGCCTTGCTGGACTTCACCACGTCTTCCTTGAAGAGGGTGTCGGCGATCGCGGAGGTGTAGTCGCCCTCCTTGACCTCGATGGTCTTCTCGCCGGTGCCCTGGCCGTCGTAGTCCGGGGGCCGCATGAAGCCCTCGAGCTTGGAGTAGCCGAAGTACCCGCCGCCGCCGAGGACGACGACGAGGAAGAGGACCGCGGCCATCGCCGCCGCGCCCCCGCCCCGCTTCTTACGCTTGTCGCGCTTGCGCTGCACGGTGCGCTCGGTGCGGTCGGCTCGGGCGGTCCGGTCGGCCCGGCTGTCACGCCGGGTCTCCTCGCCCCAGAAGTCGTCGTTCACTCTCTCCCCTTGACGGGCACGCCCGGTGGATTGCCGGTGAGCCGCTCGGCGTCGAGTGCCGCCTGAAGCAGCACTGTGGCCGCCGCCTGGTCGATCACCCGTCGCTGGTCCTTCGCCTTGGTTCCGCCGGACCGCAGCCCGCTCGCGGCGGTCACGGTCGTCAAACGCTCGTCGTAAAGGCGTACGGTACCGAAGGGGAGTTTCCGTGCCAATCTGGTGGCAAATGCCCTGGCCGAGGCCGCGGCGGGCCCCTCCTTGCCGGAGAGGTGGGCGGGCAGGCCCACGATCACCTCCAGGGCTTCGAATTCGGACACGAGCGCGACGATGCGTGCGACATCGCCCCGTCCTGCCCGGACCGTCTCCACGGGGACGGCCAGGATGCCGGCGGGGTCGCTGCGGGCAACGCCAATACGGACACTGCCCACATCGACCCCGAGCCGAACACCGTTTCTCACTCGGCGCCCACCTGGCGCTCCACCACCGCGAGCGCCTCTTCGATCTTGCCCGGGTCGGCCCCGCCGCCCTGGGCGAGGTCGTCCTTGCCGCCGCCGTTGCCGCCGAGCACCTTGGCGGTGACGCCGACGAGGCGGCCCGCCTTGTGGCCGCGCTCGCGGCCGGGCTCGTTCACGGCCACCACGACGACCGGGCGGTCCTTGGGCACCGCCGTGATCACGACGACCGCCGGACGGCCCGCCAGGCGGTCCCTGACGTCGATGGCGAGCTTGCGCAGGTCGTCCGCGCCCACGCCGTCGGGGGCGCGGTGGCCCACGAACGCGGTGCCGTTGACGTCCTTGGCCTGCTCGGCCAGGCCCGCGGAGGCGGACAGGATCTGCTCGGCGCGCAGCCGCTCCAGGTCCTTCTCGGCCTCGCGCAGCTTGGTGACGATGCCGGCGATCCGCTCCGGCAGCTCCTCGCGGCGCGCCTTGACCTGCTCGGCGAGCTGGTTGACCAGCACGTTCTCCTTGGCCAGGAAGCGGAACGCGTCCATGCCGACCAGCGCCTCGATGCGCCGCACGCCCGCACCGATCGACGACTCGCTCATCAGCTTGACCACGCCGAGCTGGCCGGAGCTGCCCACGTGGGTGCCGCCGCACAGCTCGCGCGAGTACTCGCCGATCTCCACGACGCGGACCTCGTCGCCGTACTTCTCGCCGAACAGCGCCATCGCGCCCATCGCGACGGCCTCGGTCTGCGAGGTGGTGAACGCGCGGACCTCCAGGTCGTGCATCAGGACGTCGTTGACCTCGTCCTCGACGTCGCGCAGCACCGAGACGGGCACCGCGCCGGAGGCGGTGAAGTCGAAGCGGAAGCGGCCGGGCGAGTTCTCCGAGCCCGCCTGCGCCGCCGACTCGCCCAGCGCCTTGCGGAAGCCCGCGTGGACCAGGTGGGTGGCGCTGTGCGAGCGGGAGATCGCCATGCGGCGGGACCTGTCGATCTCGGCCAGCACGGTGTCGCCGGAGCGGGCCAGGCCGCTCTTGACGACGCCGCGGTGCACGGTCAGGCCCGGCAGCGGCGACTGCACGTCGTGGACGGCGATCTCCGCGCCGCCCAGGAACTTGATGACGCCCTGGTCGGCGAGCTGGCCGCCGCCCTCGGCGTAGAACGGGGTGCGGTCGAGCACGACCTCGACCTCGGTGCCCTCGGGCGCCTCGGCCACGTTCGCGCCGTGCACGAGGAGGCCGACGACGCGGGCCTCGGAGTCGTAGGCGCCGTAGCCGAGGAAGTCGACCTTGCCGCCGACGCTCTCCAGGAGGTCGCCCAGCACGGAGACGTCGGCGTTGCCGGTCTTCTTCTCGCGGGCGTCGGCCTTGGCCCGGTCGCGCTGCTCCTGCATGAGGCGGCGGAAGCCGTCCTCGTCGACCGACAGGCCCTGCTCGGAGGCCATCTCCAGGGTCAGCTCGATCGGGAAGCCGTAGGTGTCGTGCAGCTTGAACGCGTCCGCGCCGCCGACGGTGCCGCGCCCGGCGCGCTTGGATTCCGCCGCGGCCACGTCGAAGATCGACTCGCCGGTGCGCAGCGTGCGCAGGAAGCTCTCTTCCTCGGCGTCGATCACGGTGTGGATGTTGGCGGCGGTGCGGACCAGCTCGGGGTACTGCTCGCCCATCGCCTTGACGGCGGTGGCGGTCAGCTCGTGCATCAGCCCGGCGTCCTGGCCCCCGCCGAGCAGCCGCAGCTTGCGGACGGCGCGGCGCAGGATGCGGCGCAGCACGTAGCCGCGGCCCTCGTTGGACGGGATGATGCCGTCGGCGACCATCATCATGCCGGACCGGACGTGGTCGGCCACGACGCGCAGGGACACGTCGTCGGTGGCGTCCTTGCCGTACTGGGACTTCGTGAGGCCGGCGGCCCTGTCCAGGATCGCCCACATCGTGTCGGTCTCGTAGATGTTGTCGACGCCCTGGAGGATCGCCGCCATGCGTTCCAGGCCCATGCCGGTGTCGATGTTCTTGCCGGGCAGCTCGCCGCTGATGTCGAAGTCGATCTTGGACCGGACCGCGCTCAGCTGGAACTGCATGAAGACGAGGTTCCAGACCTCGAGGTACCTGTCCTCGTCGGCCTCGGGCCCGCCGTCGCGGCCGTACTCGGGACCGCGGTCGTAGTAGATCTCCGAGCAGGGTCCGCCGGGGCCGGGGACGCCCATGTGCCAGAAGTTGTCGGCGAGGCCGCGGCGCTGGATCCGGTCCATGGGGACGCCGACGTTCTTGTGCCACAGGTCGGCGGACTCGTCGTCGTCGTGCAGGACGGTGACCCAGAGCCTCTCCTCCGGGAAGCCGAAGCCGCCGTCGGCCTGGGGCTTGGTCAGCAGCTCCCAGGCGAACGGGATCGCCTGCTCCTTGAAGTAGTCGGCGATGGAGAAGTTGCCGAGCATCTGGAAGAAGGTGCCGTGCCGGGTGGTCTTGCCGACCTCTTCGATGTCCGGCGTCCGCACGCACTTCTGGCAGCTGGTCATCCGCTGCGCGGGCGGGGTCCGCTGGGCCAGGAAGTAGGGCTTGAACGGAACCATGCCGGCGGGGACCAGCAGCAGCGTCGGGTCCTCGGCGACGAGGCTCGCCGACGGCACCACGAGGTGCCCCTTCTCCTCGAAGTACCGCAGGTATCGGCGCGCGATTTCAGCCGACTCCATGTGTTCCGTCCTTGTCGTCGTCGTTGCTCTTGAGTTCTCGGCGGCCGCGGCGGGCGTCCGGCTCGGCCGGGCCGACCTCGACGGCCCGCGCCCGCAGGATCCGGCCCCGCACCTGTCCGCGCGGGTCCAGCGGCGGCGCCTGGTCCAGTTCGATCGCCTCGGTCAGCTCGGCCTCGCGGACCGCCGCGTGGTACCTGACGTCCTCGGCGAGCTCCCGCAGCCGGTGCCCGGTCTCCCGGCCCTGCGCCACGGCCTTCTCCGCCGCCATCACCGCGAGGTTCTGCGGGGTGAGGCTCCGGACGAACCGGACGGCCTTGCGCTGCGCGTACAGGGCGGCGCCCGCGCCGACCCCGATCCAGAACAGCCTTCTCATCGGCGCCCCTTCCGCTGCGCGGGCAGCTGCGGCCGCGACGGCTGCTCGTCCGGACGGCCCAGCGCCTTGCGCACCCCGTAGGAGAAGGAAGCGGCCTTCACCAGCGGCCCGCTCACCACGGACGTCATCACCGTGGTCACCGCCGAGACGTTCTGGCTGACCCCGGCGACCTGCTTGGTGATCACGTCGGTCCGGTCGAGCTGTTCGCCGGCCTGCTCGACGGTCTTGGCCATGTCGTCGAGCAGGGGGCCCGCCTGGTCGGCGAGGTCGCCGACGAGCTTGGCCGCCTCGCGCAGCACCTTGGCCAGGCGCAGCAGCACCAGCGAGACGAAGCACACCAGGATCGCCCAGAAGACGGCGACGATCAGACCAGCGAGCTGTCCACCAGTGAGCATCGGGTCTTTTCCAATCGGGATGCGGTCGCCCTACCGGGCTTTGCGCGGGCGAGTGCCCTCGGGGCGGCCTACCGGCGGCCTCCCGGCCACTTTTTCGATATGGAGAAAGCAGCCATCCGACCTTACCGCGATCGCGCCCCCCAGGTGGTTACGGCCGGGTAGCACGGCGGTCAGCGGCCCCTCAGCGCTTTGCCGATCCGTTCCAGCACCTCCGCCCAGCGCGACTCCGCGCCGTGCCGGGTCGGCCGGTAGTAGCGGCGGGCGGCCAGTTCGTCCGGGGCGTACTGCTGCGCGACGACGCCGCCGGGATGGTCGTGGGGGTACAGGTAGCCCTTGCCGTGGCCGAGCTTCTCGGCGCCCTTGTAGTGGGCGTCCCGCAGATGGTTCGGGACGTGCCCGACGTTGCCGCGCCGCACGTCGGCCATCGCCTCGTCGATCGCGGTGATCACCGCGTTGGACTTCGGCGCCAGCGCCAGATGGATCACCGCCTGCGCGAGGTTGATCCGCGCCTCCGGCAGGCCGACGTGCTCGACCGCCTTGGCCGCGGCGATCGCCGTCTGGAGCGCGGTCGGGTCGGCCATGCCGATGTCCTCGCTGGCGTGCACGATGAGGCGGCGGGCGATGAAGCGCGGGTCCTCCCCCGCGACGATCATGCGGGCGAGGTAGTGCAGGGCCGCGTCGGGGTCACTGCCGCGGATGCTCTTGATGAACGCGCTGATGACGTCGTAGTGCTGGTCGCCGTCCCGGTCGTAGCGGACCGCGGCCTGGTCGACGGCCTTCTCCAGGACCTCAAGGGTGATCTCGCCGTCGCCGACGAGGGCCGCGGCCTCCAGGTAGGTGAGGGTGCGCCTCGCGTCGCCTCCTGCGAGCCTGACGAGCTGGTCCTCCGCCTCCGGGGTCACCTTGGCCCGGATGCCCCGTTCGTCGCTCAGCGCCCTTCTCAGGACCTCCCTGACCTCTTCGTCACCGAGGGGCTGGAGCGTCAGGAGGAGGGAGCGGGAGAGCAGCGGGGAGTTCACCGAGAAGAACGGGTTCTCGGTGGTCGCGCCGATGAAGGACACCCACCGGTTCTCGACGGCCGGGAGCAGCGCGTCCTGCTGCGCCTTGTTGAACCGGTGCACCTCGTCCACGAACAGCAGGGTCTGCCGCCCGGACATCCCCAGGCTCCGCTTCGCCTCCGCGATCGCGTCCCGGACCGCCTTGACCCCGTCGGAGACCGCGGAGATCTCCACGAAGCGGCGGCTGGTCGCCTTGCTGACGACCGAGGCGAGCGTCGTCTTGCCGGTGCCCGGCGGGCCCCACAGCACCAGCGACATCGGGGCGTCCCGCTCCACGAGCTGGCGCACCGCGGTGCCGGGACCGGTCAGGTGAGACTGGCCGACCACCTCGTCAAGGTTCCGGGGGCGCATCCGGACCGCCAGCGGCTCATGCGCGCGCCGCGCCTCCTCGGCAGGCTCATCGAACAGGCTTTCCATGCCCTCGACACTATCCGGCGCAGTCCAGAACCGGCGTTGCGGTTGACAGAGCGGCCGCCCCGGCGGTCATCTTGTCCTCCATGACGTCCTCCGCCACCGAAGAGCCCAGCGGATTCCACCGCGCCCTGGACCTCTTCGAGGAGGCCGCGTCCGCCGTCCCCGCCGACGCCTGGGGCAATCCGTCCCCCTGTTCCGAATGGACGGCCAGGGACGTTCTCGGCCACGTCATCGGAATCCAGTACGAGATAGTCGCGCTCACCCGGGGCGACGTCCCCCCGCGCGTCGGCGACGCCCCCGGCCGCTTCGCCGCGGGACCCGTCCCCCTCGCCTCCTGGACGGCCGCCCGCGCCGCCTGCACCGCGGCCCTCACCCCCGGGGCCCTCGACCGCCTCGTCCCCTTCGCCGGCTTCGGCGAACTCCCCCTCCGCACCCTCCTGGACACCTACGTCCTGGAACTCCTGGTCCACACCTGGGACCTCGCCCAGGCCGCCGCGGTCCCCGTCCGCCTGGACCCCGACCTCGTCCACCACGCCCTCGCCACCGCCCAGGTGATCGCCCCCGGCCTGCGCCGCGACGGCCTCGTCGCCGCCCCTCTCCCCGCCCCCCGCGGCACCGGCGAGCTCCCCCGCCTCCTCGCCTTCCTCGGCCGCCCCACCGGCTGAGGGCGCCCCGGAAACGACGAAAGGGCCGCGCACACCGGGTGTGCGCGGCCCTTTCGGGGTCGAGCCGTCAGCCGGAGAACTCGGCCAGGGTGCGTTCGGCCTCTTCGAGCCAGGCGCGGCGGGCGGTGAGGCCCTCTTCCGCGTCCTTGATCCCCTTGGCGTTGTTCGCGGCCTGGGCCTTGGCCAGCTTGGTCTCCAGCTGCTCGATGCTGGTGCGGAGCTGGGCGACGGTGGCTTCGGCGCGGGCGCGGGCCTCGGGGTTGGAGCGGCGCCATTCGGCCTCTTCGGCCTGGCGGACGGCGTCCTCGACCTTGCGGAGCCGGCCCTCGAGGCGGTCGCGGTCGGCGCGCGGGACCATGCCCGCGGCCTCCCACTTCTCCTGGATGGAGCGCAGCGACTGCTTGGTCTGGCGGAGGTTCTTGATCGGGACGAGGCGCTCGGCCTCCTCCAGGATCTTCTCCTTCACCTCGGCGTTGCCCGCGAACTCCGCGTCACGCTCGTCGAAGGCGGCCTTGCGGGCGTTGAAGAAGGTGTCCTGGGCGGCCTTGAACCGGCCCCACAGCTCCTCCTCGGACTCCCGCGAGGCGCGCCCGGCGTTCTTCCAGCGGTTCATCAGCGCGCGGTAGGCCGCGGCGGTGTCGTTCCACTGGGTCGAACCCGAGATCGCCTCGGCCTCGGCGACCAGGCTCTCCTTCTCGTTCTGCGCGACGGACCGCTGGTCCTCGAGCGAGGAGAAGTAGGCCTTGCGGCGCTTGGTGAAGGCGTTGCGGGCGGCCGACAGGCGCTTCCACAGCACGGTCTCGGTGGCGCGGTCGATCCGCTCGGCGGCCTTCCACTCCTCGACCAGCAGGCGCAGGCGCTCGCCGCCGTTCTTCCAGTGCGTCTCCTCGACGGCGATCCGCTCGGCCTCGGCGACGATGCGCTCCTTGGCCTCCTTGGCGGCGCCGCGGGCGTGGTCGCGCTGGACCTTGAGCTCCTCGCGCTTCTTGCCCGCGAGCTCACCGAGGGCGTCCAGCCGCTGGACCAGGGAGTCCAGATCGCCGACGGCCGCGGCGTCCACCACGGACTCGCGCAGCCGCTCGATGCTGCTGGACGCCTGGGCCGGAGCCAGGTCGGTGGTCTTGATCCGCTGCTCCAGCAGCGTGATCTCGGTGGCGAGCGAGTCGAACTTGCGCTTGAAGTAGGCAAGGGCCTCCTCAGGGGCTCCTGCCTGCCAGGACCCCACGACCCTCTCGCCGTCCGCGGTCTTCACGTAGACCGTGCCCTCTTCGTCGACACGGCCCCACGGATCTGTGGCGCTGGACACCCTTGCCTCCTGCGTCGTGGCCCGAACTGTCTGATTAATGTTCCGGGCCTACCAAACACTAGCGCCCGAGGCGGCTAGTTCTTCTCGATCGAGATGCTCTTGATTTCAACCTTTGTCTTCGGCTTGCCGTCTCCGGCGGGCTCGGACCCGGCCTTCCCCACCTTCTCGACCTCTTCGAGACCCTTGGTGACGGTCCCGAAAACGGTGTAATCCGGCGGGAGGTCGTCCCAGTCCTTGTACACGATGAAGAACTGGCTGCCGTTGGTGTCGGCCCCGGCGTTGGCCATGGCCAGGACGCCCTTCTTGTACACGGCGCCTTCGGTGTTCTCGTTGGCGAACTGGTATCCCGGGCCGCCGCTGCCGGTCGCCGACGGGTCGCCGCACTGCAGGACGTTCTCCGTCAGCCGGTGGCACTCGGTGTCGTCGAAGTAGCCCTCGGCCGCCAGGTGGGCGAAGGAGTTCACGGTGCACGGGGCCTTCGCGCCGTCCAGCGAGAAGGTCAGGTCGCCGACCGACGTCTTCACCGAGGCGTTCACCGCGGTCTCGTACGCGGGCTTGGCCGGGGGTACGGAGACCTCCTTGGACGCCTCGCCCGCCTCGGTGTACAGGCACTCGCCCGGGGCCGCGCTCGGCGCGGCCGCGGCGGGCTCGACGGTGGAGTCGTCCTTGGTGACCCACCAGGCGACTCCGGCGACGCCGAGGATCACCACGGCAGTGGCCACCGCGCCGCCGATCACACTGCGCTTGCGCGCGGCCTTCGCCTCGGCCTCACGACGCGCCCGCTGGCGCTCGACGCGCTGCCGGGCGAGTTCCTTCTTGCGGTCCTTGCCAGCCACTGAGGCTGCCTCCTAGCCTTCCCCCGCCGTATTCGTCCGAAGATCAGTGCACGGCATGCTATCGGTCCCCCGGGCACGTCCGTGCCTCGGGACTGGGCTCCCACCGGCCGACGCGCACACTCCGATACGCGTTCGCGGGAGGGCACGGGCCCCCGGTAGGCTCGGGCTCACCTTCCGTGTACCCCGATCAAAAGAGGTCCGGAGGGTGGTGTTTTCCGTCCGTGCATCCAAGCGGTCCTCGCATAAGGGCCGCGTACAGAGAGGCCGACCGTGCTCGTCGCCGGGTTCCCCGCTGGATCCTTCGCCACGAACTGCTACATCGTGGCACCCGCCGCCGGTGAGGAATGCGTGATCATCGACCCGGGGCAGGACGCGACCGAGGGCGTCCAGGAGATCCTCCGGGAGCATCGGCTGAAGCCGGTCGCGGTCATCCTGACGCACGGGCACATCGACCACGTGTGGTCGGTCGCGCCGGTGTGCGGGGCGAGCGGCGTGCCCGCCTTCATCCACCCGGACGACCGGGAGCTGCTGTCGAATCCGGCCAAGGGCTTCGGTGTCGCCTCCTCCCAGCTGTTCGGCGGGCTCGAACTGAGCGAGCCCGACGACGTCCGGGAGCTGACCGACGGCGCCGAGCTGGAGCTGGCCGGGCTGAAGCTCACCGTCGACCACGCGCCGGGCCATACGCCGGGCTCGGTGACCTTCAGGACCCCGTACGCCGGGGAGGGCGACCTCACCCAGGTGATGTTCTCCGGGGACCTGCTCTTCGCCGGCTCCATCGGCCGCACCGACCTGCCGGGCGGCGACCACGCCGCGATCCTGCGCAGTCTCGCCAAGGTGTGCCTGCCGCTGGCGGACACCACCGCGGTGCTGCCCGGACACGGACCACAGACGACCATCGGCCGCGAGCGCGTGACGAATCCGTACCTGTCGGATCTCGCGCCCGCCGAAGGACCCAAACGAGGCTTGTAACCCGAAATGAGCACTTTCCAGGCCCCCAAGGGGGTCAGTGAATACGTTCCGCCGCGTTCCGCCGCGTTCCTCGCGGCCCGCGACGCGTTCGCCGCCGCCGCGGCCGGAGCCGGCTACTCCTACCTGGAGCTGCCGGTCTTCGAGGACACCCAGCTGTTCGCCCGCGGCGTCGGCGAGTCCACCGACGTCGTGACGAAGGAGATGTACACCTTCCTCGACAAGGGCGACCGCTCGATCACGCTGCGCCCGGAGATCACCGCCGGGGCGCTGCGCGCGGTCCTGGAGCACAACCTGCACCGCGGCGCGCTGCCCGTGAAGGTGTGGGCCGTCGGCCCGGTCTTCCGCTACGAGCAGCCCCAGTCCGGCAGGTACCGGCAGTTCTACCAGGTCGACCTCGAGGCGCTCGGCGCCGAGGACCCGGCCATCGACGCCGAGATGATCGCCCTGGCCTGGGACTACTACCAGGGCCTCGGGCTGCGCCAGGTCGTCCTGAAGCTCAACACCCTCGGCGACGCCGAGTGCCGCCCCGCCTACCGGGCCGCGCTCCAGGCGTTCCTGCGCGGCCTCGACCTCGACGCCGAGACCCGCGCCCGCGTCGAGATCAACCCGCTGCGCGTCCTCGACGACAAGCGCCCCGAGGTCAAGGCCCAGCTCGGCGGCGCCCCGCTGATCACCGACCACCTGTGCGCCGCCTGCAAGGCCCACTACGACAAGGTGCGCGAGCTCCTCGCCGATCTGTCGATCCCGTGGACCGACGACCCGCGCCTCGTGCGCGGCCTCGACTACTACACGCGCACCCTGTTCGAGTTCGACCACCCGCTGCTCGGCGCCCAGTCCGGCATCGGCGGCGGCGGCCGGTACGACGGCCTGTCGGAGACCATCGGCGGCCCCGCGCTGCCCGGCATCGGCTTCGGGCTCGGCCTCGACCGGATCGTCCTGGCCATGGAGGCCGAGCACGTCCCGGCCGTGGCCGGGGCGTCCGTCAAGGTCTACGGGGTCGCGCTGGGCGACACCGCGGCCCGCGAGATCTTCCGGCTGGTCACCGCGCTGCGGCGCGCGGGCGTCCCGGCCGACCAGGGGTTCGGCGGGCGCAGCATGAAGGCCGGCATGAAGGGCGCGGACCGCTCCGGCGCCGAGTGGGCGCTCATCCTCGGCGAGCGGGATCTGGCCGCCGGGACGGTCCAGCTCAAGGAGCTGGCGACCGGCGCGCAGACCGAGATCCAGCTTTCCGACGTCATCGAAGTTCTCAAGGGGAAGTACGCATGATTCGCACGCACGAGGCCGGCTCGCTCCGGGCCCAGGACGCCGGGACCCAGGTCGTGCTGACCGGCTGGGTGGCGCGCCGCCGCGACCACGGTGGAGTGACCTTCATCGACCTGCGCGACGCCTCGGGCACCGTCCAGGTCGTCTTCCGCGAGGAGGACGCCGCGCACGACCTGCGCGCGGAGTTCTGCGTCAAGGTCACCGGCGAGGTCCGGATCCGCCCCGAGGGCAACGAGAACACCGAGATCCCCACCGGCGCCGTCGAGGTCGTGGCCGCCGAGATCGAGGTGCTGTCCGAGGCCGCGCCGCTGCCGTTCCCGATCGAGGGCGACGTCAACGTCAACGAAGAGGTCCGGCTCCGCTACCGGTACCTCGACATCCGCCGCGAGGCCACCGCCAAGGCGCTGCGGGCCCGCTCCGAGGCGACCTTCCTGATCCGCGAGGTGCTCCGCGAGCGCGGCTTCGTGGACGTCGAGACGCCGACCCTGACCGCGTCGACGCCCGAGGGCGCCCGCGACTTCCTGGTGCCCGCGCGGCTCAAGCCGGGCCACTGGTACGCGCTGCCGCAGTCACCGCAGCTGTTCAAGCAGCTCCTCATGGTCGGCGGCCTGGAGCGGTACTACCAGATCGCCCGCTGCTACCGCGACGAGGACTTCCGCGCCGACCGGCAGCCGGAGTTCACCCAGGTCGACGTCGAGATGTCCTTCGTCGACCAGGAGGACGTCATCTCCGTCGGCGAGGCGATGGTCGCCAAGGTGTGGAAGGAGCTCGCGGGCTACGACGTGCCGCTGCCCCTCCCCCGCCTGACCTACGCCGAGGCCATGGCCCGCTACGGCTCGGACAAGCCCGACGTGCGCTTCGGCCAGGAGCTGGTCGACCTCACCGCCTACTTCGAGGGCACCTCCTTCCGGGTGTTCCAGGCCGAGCACGTCGGCGCGGTCGTCATGCCGGGCGGCGCCGGGCAGACCCGCAAGGAGCTCGACGCCTGGCAGGACTGGGCCAAGCAGCGCGGCGCCAAGGGCCTCGCCTACGTCCTCATCGACGCCGACGGCTCGCTGCGCGGGCCCGTCGCCAAGAACCTGTCGGAGGAGCACCTCGCGGGCCTCGCCGCCGCGACCGGCGCGCGGCCGGGCGACGCGATCTTCTTCGCCGCGGGCCGCGAGCACGCGCAGCTGGAGCTGCTGGGCGCCGCGCGCCTGGAGATCGGCCGCCGCTGCGACCTCATCGACACCGCGGCCTGGAAGTTCCTGTGGGTCGTGGACTTCCCGATGTACGAGCCCATCGAGGACGAGAACGGCGTGCAGACCGGCTGGCACGCGATGCACCACCCGTTCACCGCGCCGACCGCCGAGTACCTCGACACCTTCGACAAGGACCCCGGCTCGGCCCTGTCGAACGCCTACGACCTCGTCCTGAACGGCACGGAGCTGGGCGGCGGCTCGATCCGTATCCACCGCAAGGACGTCCAGGAGCGCGCCTTCTCCGCGATCGGCCTGTCCGAGGAGACCGCGAAGTCCCAGTTCGGCTTCCTCCTGGAGGCCTTCAACTACGGCCCGCCCCCGCACGGCGGCATCGCCCTCGGCCTCGACCGCCTGATCACCCTCCTGATCGGCGCCGACACCATCCGCGACGTCATCGCCTTCCCCAAGGCCGCCTCCGGCCTGGACCCCCTCACCGGCGCCCCCACCCCCATCACCCCCCAGCAACGCAAGGAGGCCGGCATCGACACCCCCGTCAAGCCGGCCCCCACCGCCTGACCAACGAACCGGGACATAACCCTTCTCATTTGATCGATCCTGCATTACCGGGGCATTGGCGACAGAACGCAATCGAGTTGCGACTCTGCGTCAACCCCCGGTAATGTCACGGTCGAGCCGTAGGCGTGCGAGAGGGGTGTTGCTACCGTGACCATCATGGCGACCCGTCATCAGCAGGGCACGCAGGGCTGCGACCGGAGCCTTCGCGAGACGATCGACGAGCTCGACGTCCCGGAGGGCTACAAAGCCGAGCTGATCAACGGGGAGATCATCTTGTCGCCTTCCCCCCCAAGGCTGCATTACCTCCTCATCCGCGCGATCGAGGCACAGCTGCGCGCGCACAACGACGGCTGGCAATGCCCGACGGAACAGACGATCGAGCATCCTCGCTTCGCCGACCTGCCCCAGCCCGATCTCACGCTGCTCCCCTTCTCCGACGACCCTGCGCAGGACGACACCTGGTGGCCCGCGGACAGGGCGCTTCTCGTCGTCGAGGTACTCTCCCGCTCCAACTCGGCCAACGACACGTTCGCCAAGCCACAGCTCTACGCCCGCTTCGGCATACCGCTCTACTTGATCGTCGACCCTTTCGGCGGCCAGTGCACGCTGTACACGAAGCCGGTGAGCGGCCTCTACGAGGACAAGAGCGCCATCCCCTTCGGCGCCCCGGTCCCCCTCCCGGACCCGGTCGGCTGCACCCTCGACACCAGTTCCTTCCGCACCTTCGACCGACCACGAGGACGCGGGCCTTCCACCCGCCCCAACGACTAAGGCCCTTCGGAAGCGAAAGAGGCCGACCGTCCCGCGCCCCGGACGTGCCGCGCGCAAGGACGCCCAGGTCCGGCACGCGATCACCCGGCTCCGCACTGAACCGAACAGTGTGGCGTGCAGGCGGTCGACATTGAGGAGCTGGACCGTCATGGCGACCCGAGAGCAGCCGTCCGGCATTTCGCAGGTCTTCGAGGAACTCGACGTTCCTGAGGGCTTACGCGCGCTTCGGCATCCCGCTGTATCTGACCATCGACCCCTTCAACGGGAAAGGCGTCCTGCACCTGGCTCCCACGAGCCGCGGCTACCGCAAGCAGCGCGTCTCAGCCTTCGGGGAGCACATCGACCTGCCCGAACCCGTCGGCTTCGTCTTGGACACCACCCGATTCGCTACCTACCCGGACGGGTGACCGACACCGTGCGGAGTCGGACGCGTCACCTGGCGTACGGGGGTGGGGGCCGGGAACTGCGGGCGGGTGGTGGTGACGGTGTCTCTTCCCGTTGGGAGAATGCCGAGGGCCCTCAGGGGTTCTGAGGGCCTCAAGGGTGGGGTGGGTGGTGCGGACCTGGGGTCAGGCGTCCAGGGCGGTGCCGTGGAGGCGGGTGGGTTTGAGACGGATGACGACGCGGTGGTCCTCGGCCATCCGGGCGAGGAAGGCGGTCTCGTCGGCGGGATCGGGGAAGCCGCCGGACATCGCGAGGAGTTCGAGGCCTGTGGCGTCGCCGGGGATGAGGCTGGGCGGGGAGACCTCGGCCAGGCCCTCGACCAGGGCGTACGACAGGACGGTGTCGCCCTGGACGTGGAGGGTGGCGCGGGGGTCGCGGCGCAGGTGGGTCACCTTGATGCGGCCTTCGGCGGAGGAGAAGCGCAGGAGGCGGGACTCGGGGTCCCAGACGTAGGCGAGGGTGGCCAGGTGCGGGTCGCCGTTGCGCTTGACGGTGGCCAGGACACCGAAGCTCTGGGCCCGGAGAATGCGGTCGGCCTCGGTGTCGGTCAGCGGGCGGGCCGCGGGGCCCTGTCCAGGACCGTAGGTGCGCGTGGTCATGGAAGTTCGTCCTCTCGTCCTGGAAGTCGGGGGTTCAGGCGGCGGTCGCGACGGGAGACTCGGCGGCGGGGGCGGGCTCGGGGGTGCGCGGGATGAGGAGGGAGACGATGAAGGCGGTGGTGAGGAGGGCGGCGGAGGTGGCGAAGGCCAGGTGGTAGCCGGTGGTGAGGGCTTCGGGGGCGGGAGTGCCGGAGGCGAGGTGGGATTCGGTGCGGGAGGCCGCGAGGGTCGAGAGGACCGCGACGCCGAAGGCCATGCCGATCTGCTGGGTGGTGTTGAAGAGGCCGGAGGCGAGGCCCGCGTCGTCGGCGCCGGCGCCGGACATGCCGAGCGTGGCGAGCGAGGGGAGGACGAGGCCGCCACCGGCGATCAGGACCATCACCGGCAGGAGGTCACGGACGTAGGAGGCGTCGACGGGCACCCGGGTCAGCCAGAGCATCGCGGCGACCAGCAGGACGAGACCGGCGAGGAGCGTGGCGCGGGTGCCGAAGCGGGCGCTGAGCGGGGCCGAGACGAACAGGGAGACGGCGCCGATCGCGACCGCGGCGGGGAGCATCGCCAGGCCCGTCTCCAGGGCCCCGTACCCCAGGACCTTCTGCATGTAGAGGGCGACGAGGATCTGGAAGGCGAACATGCCGGACAGGGCGAGCATCTGGGCGATGTTGGCTCCGGCGACGGCCCGGGAGCGCAGGATGCGCAGCGGCATCAGCGGGTTCTTCGCGGTGGCCTGGCGGACGAAGAACGCGGCGAGCAGGACCGCGGAGAGCGCGCCGAGGCCGAGGGTCCGTCCGGCGAGCCAGCCGTGCTGCTCCACCCCGACGACCGTGTAGATCGCGAGCATGAGGCCGGCGGTGACGAGCGCGGAACCCGCGACGTCGGCGCCCTTGGCGAGGCCGATCCCGCGGTCGTTCGGCAGTGCCGGGACGGCCAGCGCGAGGACCGCGAGCCCGATCGGCAGGTTGATCAGGAAGATCCAGTTCCAGGCGAACAGGTCGGTGAGCACCCCGCCGAGCACCTGGCCGAGTGAGGCGCCGACGGCCCCGGTGAAGGAGAAGACCGCGATCGCCTTACCGCGCTCCCCCGGCGAGGTGAAGAGTGTGACGAGGATGCCGAGCACCACCGCCGAGGCCATCGCGCTGCCGATGCCCTGGCCGAACCGGGCCGCGAGCAGCATCCCGGGGCCGTCGGAGAGCCCGGCGACCACCGACGCCGCGGTGAAGACCGCGGTCCCGGCGAGGAACATGCGCTTCCGCCCGACGAGGTCGCCGAGCCGCCCGGCGAGCAGGAGCAGACCGCCGAACGCGATCAGGTAGGCGTTGACGGTCCAGCTGAGCCCCGCGTCGGTGAAGCCGAGTTCCCGCTGGAGGACGGGGAGCGCGACGGTGACGATGCTGCCGTCGAGGATCGTCATCAGCCCCGCGGCCGACAGCACACCGAGGGCGAGGGTCTTGGACCTGAGGAATCCGGAGGTGGGGGGCGAGGCGAGCGACATCGAGATCTCTCCTGTTCCGTCGTGCGGGGTCGCACGAAGCCGACAAGAAAGACCATAACAGATAGTCCCGTTGCAGACGATCTATCTCGGATGTTTTCTAGGCGGTGCGCTCCCGAGCCCGCCTGGCACCGCCGACGACCTCCGCCCGCACGCCCAGATGCCCCTCCGCCAACCTGGTCAGCGCCCGCAGCATCACCTCGCGCTCGTCCTCCGGCAACTCCCCGAGCGCCGCCGAGTGCACTCCGTCGACGATCTCCTGGCTGCGCCGCGCGACCTCCGCGCCCTCGGCGGTGATCGCGATGATGCGGGCCCTGCGGTCCTTGCTGGACGGCCTCCGCTCGGCGAGCCCCGCCTTCTCCAGCGCGTCCACGGTGACGACCATCGTCGTCTTGTCCATGTCGCCGATCTCCGCGAGCTGCACCTGCGTCCGCTCCTCCTCCAGCGCGTGCACCAGCACACAGTGCATCCGCGCGGTCAGCCCGATCTCCGCGAGCGCCGCCGCCATCCGGCTCCGCAGCCCGCGGCTCGTGCGGTCCAGCAGGTACGAGAGATCCGGCTGGGCGTTCGTCGGCGCGAGAGAGGTCATGCCCTCATCATACAAACCGTTCCCGAACCAGATAATCCACAACAGCCCCATCTCCGCCCGCCACCTGCGCGGAGAGGGCGCCCGGCGGGTGGGCGTCAGTTCATGCCGTTGTTGACGCGGTAGACGTCGTAGACGCCGTCGATGGAGCGGACGGACTTGAGGACGTGGCCCAGGTGCTTGGGGTCGCCCATCTCGAAGGTGAAGCGGCTTGTGGCGACGCGGTCGCGGGTGGTCGCGACGGTGGCGGAGAGGATGTTGACGTGGTGGTCGGACAGGACCCGGGTGACGTCCGACAGGAGGCGCGGGCGGTCCAGGGCCTCGACCTGGATGGCGACGAGGAAGACCGAGTCCTCCCGCGGCGACCAGGCCACGTCGACCAGCCGGTCGGGCTGGTTCTTGAGCTCCTCGATGTTCACGCAGTTGGTCCGGTGCACCGACACGCCGCTGCCCCGGGTGACGAAGCCGACGATGTCGTCGCCCGGTACCGGGGTGCAGCAGCGGGACAGCCGGACCCACACGTCCGGGTCGCCCGCGACGACCACGCCGGGATCCCCGGCCGGACCGGCCCGGCGGGCGCGGCGGCGGGAGGGGATGGCGAGTTCGGCGATGTCCTCTTCGGCGCTCTCCACGCCGCCGAGCGCCTGGACCAGCTTCTGCACCACGGACTGCGCGGCCACATGGCCCTCGCCGACCGCCGCGTACAGCGAGGAGACGTCCGGGTAGCGCAGGTCGCGGGCCAGCGCCAGCAGCGCCTCCCCCGACATCATCCGCTGGAGCGGCAGGTTCTGCTTGCGCATCGCCCGCGCGATCGAGTCCTTGCCGGATTCGATCGCGGTGTCCCTGCGCTCCTTGGAGAACCAGTGCCGGATCTTGTTACGGGCGCGGGCGGACTTGACGAAGCCCAGCCAGTCGCGCGACGGCCCGGCGTCCAGCGCCTTGGAGGTGAAGATCTCGACGGAGTCGCCGTTGTCCAGCGTCGATTCGAGTGACACCAGCCGGCCGTTGACCCGGGCGCCGATCGTGCGGTGCCCGACCTCGGTGTGCACCGCGTAGGCGAAGTCCACGGGCGTGGCCCCCTGGGGCAGCGCGATGACGTCGCCCTTGGGGGTGAAGACGAAGACCTCCGACACCGACAGGTCGAAGCGCAGCGACTCGAGGAACTCCGACGGGTCGGCGGTCTCCTTCTGCCAGTCCAGGAGCTGGCGCAGCCACTGCATGTCGGCGGCCTTGCGCCCGCCGACGCTCTCCTCCTTGTACTTCCAGTGCGCGGCGACGCCGTACTCGGCCCGCCGGTGCATCCCCCAGGTGCGGATCTGGAGCTCGACGGGCTTGCCCTCTGGCCCGATCACCGTGGTGTGCAGCGACTGGTACATGTTGAACTTCGGCATCGCGATGTAGTCCTTGAACCGGCCGGGGACCGGGTTCCATCGCGCGTGGATCGAGCCGAGCGCCGCGTAGCAGTCGCGGACGGAGTCCACCAGGACGCGGATGCCGACGAGGTCGTAGATGTCCTCGAACGAGCAGTCGCGGGCGATCATCTTCTGGTAGATCGAGTAGTAGTGCTTGGGCCGTCCGGTGACGGTGCCCTTGATCCGCGCCTCGCGCAGGTCGCCCGAGACGTTCTCGATGACCTCTTGGAGGAAGACGTCGCGGCGGGGGGCGCGCTCGGACACCAGACGGGCGATCTCGTCGAACCGCTTGGGGTACAGGGTGGCGAAGGCCAGGTCCTCGAGCTCCCACTTGAGCGTGTTCATGCCGAGGCGGTGGGCCAGCGGCGCGAAGATCTCGAGGGTCTCGCGGGCCTTCTTCTCCTGCTTGTGCCGGGGCATGTAGCGCAGGGTGCGCATGTTGTGCAGCCGGTCGGCGAGCTTGATCACCAGGACCCGGATGTCGCGGGCCATCGCGACGACCATCTTGCGGACGGTCTCGGCCTCGGCGGCGTCGCCGTACTTGACCTTGTCGAGCTTGGTGACGCCGTCGACCAGCGCGGCGATCTCGTCGCCGAAGTCGGCGCGCAGCTCCTCCAGCGTGTAGGAGGTGTCCTCGACGGTGTCGTGCAGGAGGGCGGCGCACAGGGTCTCGGTGGACATGCCGAGTTCGGCGAGGATCGTCGTCACCGCGAGGGGGTGGGTGATGTACGGGTCGCCGCTCTTGCGCTTCTGGTCGCGGTGGTAGTGCGCCGCGACGTCGTAGGCCCGCTCGATCAGGCGTACGTCCGCCTTGGGGTGCGTGTTGCGGACCGTCTTGATCAGAGGTTCGAGCACTGGGTTCATGGTGGGACCGCGCTGGGCGCCCAGCCTGGCCAGCCGCCGGCGTACACGTGCCGCGGACGGTGGAATCGAGGACGGCGCCGCCCCCGAGGCCGCCGGACGCGGTGCGCCCGGTGACGACTCACCCTGGTCTTCGGCCCGGACGGTGTCGGCGGGGGCAGGCGCGGGCGCGGCGGAGTCGGCCTCGGGCGTCGGGTTCTCGCCCGCGCGGGACTCCGGCGCGGACGTCCCTGTGCTCTTGGCAGCAGCCGTCTCAGCGGGCACCCAGCCTCCTCGTCTCCCGGAACGATTCCCTGGTAAAGGCCCAGTCTATAGCCAGGACCAAGGCGACGACCCGGATACCCCGGTTCCCGCCTGACCGAAACTCCAGGTCAGACCGCCACCAGGGTGTGGATGGGAAGATCGGTCAGCCGGTCCCGCCCGTCAAGGAACGTCAGTTCCATCAGGACGCTCAGCCCGGCCGCCTCGGCACCCGACTTGCGGACCAGCGACGCGGCGGCCGCGGCGGTGCCGCCGGTGGCCAGGACGTCGTCGACGATCAGCACGCGGTCTCCGGGGCGCAGGGCGTCCCGGTGGATCTCGATGGTCGCGGTGCCGTATTCCAGATCATAGGTCTCGGCGTAGGTTTCCGACGGCAGCTTGCCGGATTTGCGCACCGGGACCACCCCTACGCCGAGGGCGAGCGCGACGGGCGCGGCGAGCAGGAACCCGCGCGCCTCCAGCCCGACGACCTTGGTGACGTCGCCCGCGGCCTCGGCCATGGCGGTCACCACGGCCTGGAACGCCGCCGAGTCGTCCAGCAGCGGGGTGATGTCCTTGAACAGCACCCCCGGCTTCGGATAGTCGGGGACGTCCCGGATCAGACCGAGGATCGACTGCTGCAGGCCCTGCGACGCCATGGGTTTCCTTCCCGGCAAAAGAGATGTGCATGACCGGGCCGAATGACCCGATCATGCACATCGGAGCTGCGTTTCCGCTGGTGGATCAGGGGCGGCGGGAACTCCGCGTGCCCTTTCGAGGCTGGTTGCGCGGCCCGCTCTGGACGACCTTGACGACCGTCTGGTGCGCTTCGGCGACCGCGTCGGCGTCCGGGGACTCCTCGTCGTCGAGGTCGTCGTCGGCGTCGTCATCGGGCTCGCCGTCGGCGGTCTTGGCCGCGCGGGCCTGCCGCTTCGGGCTCGCCGCGCGCCGCGCGACGTTCTCGCGGAGCTTGACGTACATCGGCTCGCGCTCCTTGAGCTGGACGAGCAGCGGCGTCGCCACGCAGATCGACGAGTAGGTACCGACGATCATGCCGATGAACAGGGCGAGGGACAGGTCCTTCAGGGTGCCCGCGCCCAGCAGCGTGGTGCCGATGAACAGGATCGCCGCGACCGGCAGGATCGCCACCAGCGAGGTGTTGAGCGAGCGGACCAGGGTGCTGCTGAGCGCCTGGTTCGCGGCCTGGCTGTAGGTGATCCTGCTGTTCTCGTTGAGCGGCTTGGTGACTTCCTTGATCATGTCGAACACGACGACCGCGTCGTACAGCGAGTATCCGAGGATCGTGAGGAAGCCCAGCAGGGTCGCGGGCGTCACCTCGAATCCGGACCAGGCGTAGAAGCCCGCGGTGATGATCAGGTCGTGGAAGAGCGCGACGACCGCCGCCAGCGCCATCCGCCACTCGAACGCCACCGACAGGTAGACGATGATCAGGATCATGAAGACGACGAGGGCCTGCCAGGCCTTCTTCGTCACGTCGCCGCCCCAGGTGGAGCCGACGCTCTCGGCGTTGACCTGGGTCCGCTCGACGCCGAGGTCGGTGGCGACGTTCGCCTGGACCGCGGTGATCTCGGCCGGGGTCAGCGGGTGCGTGGTGACCCGCCAGTTGCCGCCCGCCTCCTGGACGATCGGCGTGCCGCCGGCCTCCTCCGCGACCGCGTCGCGGACCTGGCTGATCGACGACTTGGCCGCGCCCTCGATGGTGAACACCGAGCCGCCGGTGAACTCCACGCCCGGGTGCAGGCCCCGGATCAGCAGGCCGGCGATCGAGAAGAGGATCAGAGCGCCGGAGATCGCGTACCAGAGCTTCGGCCGGCCGACGATGTTGGTCGCGAGCTCACCGTGCATGAACCGCTGAATGACACCCGACATCATGCCTCCAGGCGCTTCGCCGCACGGAATGCGGTGGGAGTGGGCTTGTGCAGCTCGCTGGTGTCGAGGCCGGACCACTTGTGGCCCTTGGAGAAGAACGACCAGCGGGCGAGCAGGGCGACCATCGGCTTGGTGAAGAAGAACACGACGATGAGGTCGATGAGCGTGGTCAGGGCCATCGCGAACGCGAAGCCCCGGACGCCGCCGACGGCCAGGAAGTACAGCACGAGGCCGGCGAGCATGGTCACCATGTCGGCGACCAGGATCGTGCGCCGGGCCCGTTTCCAGGCCGCCTCGACCGACGACCGCAGCGGCCTGCCCATGCGCAGTTCGTCGCGGAGCCGTTCGAAGTAGACGATGAACGAGTCGGCCGTGATGCCGATCGAGACGATCAGGCCGATGATGTGCGGCAGCGACACCCGGAACCCGGCGTTCTCGCCGAGGATGACCACCAGCACGTAGGTGACGCCGGTGGCGACCACGAGGCTCGCCATGGCGACCAGGCCGAGGGCCCGGTAGTACCAGAGGCAGTACAGCAGGACCAGGCCGAGGCCGATCGCGCCGGCGATGAGGCCGCCGCGGAGCTGGTCGGCGCCCAGCGAGGAGGAGATCTGGCTGACGGTCTGCTTGTCCTGCGGGAACTGGATCGGCAGCGCGCCGTACTTGAGCACCTCGGCGAGGTTCTCCGAGTACGCCTGGGTGAAGTCGGCGCCGCCGGAGATGCTGGCGGTGCCGCCCAGGATGGCGCCGTTGGAGATCTGCGGGGCGGAGACGACCCGGCCGTCCAGGACGATCGCGATCTGCGACTCGGGCGAGCCGGGGGCCGCGACGTAGGCCTCGTTGGCCTTCTTGGTCAGCTCGCCGAACTTCGCGGTGCCGTCCCGCTTGAAGGTCAGCACGACCTCCCAGCCGGTCTGGCCGGTCTGCGCGTTGGGCGCGGAGACGTTCGCTTCCTTGATCTCGGTGCCGGGCACGGCGACCGGGCCGAGGATGTACTTGTAGGAGCCGTCCTCCTCACACGCGACGACGTACTCGGCGTCGGACGCGTCCGCGCCGGCGACCTTGGCGCCGTCGGGCGTGCAGACCGTCTCCTTGTACAGCGCGATGACCTTCTCGTCCTTGACCTTGGAGAAGTCCTCTCCGCTGTCGACGGCGGTCGCGGTCGGCTCGGCCGAAGGCGAGGCGGTACCGGTCGGGGTCGCCGAGCCGGCCGGCGAGGGCGTCGCGGTCGGGAGCGCGGCGAGGCCGCTGGACAGGGCCCGGTTCTTCTCCGACGGGGTCGCGCTGGGCGTGGCCGAGCCGGTGGGCGTGGGTGTGACCGAGCCGCTCGGCTCGGCGGTCGGCTGCTCCTCCGGAACCAGGGTGCTCGCGCCGATGCCGGTGACGAGGACCTGGCGGAACTGGAGCTGGGCGGTGGTGCCGACCAGTTCGATGATCCGCTGCTGGTCGTCACGGTCTCCCGGGACGGACACGACGATGACGTTGTCGCCCTGCTTGGTGACCTCGGCGTCGGTCAGTCCGGATCCGTTGACACGGTCCCGGATGATCTTGATCGCCTGGTCCATCTGCTCCGAGGGAGCGGCCTTGCCGTCCTCGGTCTGGGCCGTCATGGTGATGGTCGTGCCGCCGGCCAGGTCGAGCCCCAGCTTGGGGACCGGTGACCCCTGGAGGAACATCACGCCGGTGAGCACCCCGAGGATCGCGAAGAACGCGACGAGGGTGCGCACCGGATTCGGGATGCTGCGGTTGTTGGACGCCACTGTGGTCGATTCTTCCTAGGTGATCCCTCGACGGTCCGGCAGGGCCGCCGCCACGGATGAACGGAACGAGGGATCAGGCCTTGTCGGAGGTCTGGGGCTTCGCGGGCGCGTCGTCGGCGTCGCCCTTGGTCAGCTCGACGCCGCCCTCGGCGGGCTTGTCGGCGTCCTCATCGGACTCGGCGTCGGCGTCGGCGTCCGCGGACTCCTCGTCGACGAACTCGACTTCCTCGATCACGCGCAGCACGGCCTGGGCCATGACCCGGACCTCGACGCCCTCGGCGATCTCCAGGAGGATGTCGCCCTCGTCGCTGTCCAGCACGGTGCCGTAGATGCCCGAGGACGTGACGACACGCGACCCCGGGTGCAGGGCGGACTGCATCTTCGCCTGCTCCTGCTGCCGCTTCTTCTGCGGGCGGATCAGGAAGAAGTAGAAGGCCACCGCGATGAGGGCCAGCCAGATGAACATGGACAACGGGTTGCCCTGCTCAGACGCTGCGAGAATCGACATTGTCGTCCAGTTTTCCGATCTAGGTGATGAGGGCCGGTCGCCGGGTGGTCCGATGATCCGTTCCGGGGTGGTCACGGAGTCTAGACATCCGGACACTCCACCGGCAAAGACGTGACGACCCAGCCCGTCGCGAAGTTCCCGGTCCCCGGCCGTCAGGCTAGTCGGCTTCTTCCCCCACGTCGAACAAGGCGGGCGCGGCGGGGCCCGGCACGGCGGGCGGGGTCAGGCCCAGGTGCGCCCAGGCTGCCGGAGTCGCGACTCTTCCGCGTGGCGTGCGGGCGAGCAGCCCCTGACGAACGAGGAAAGGCTCGGCGACGACTTCGACCGTCTCCGGCTCCTCCCCCACGCTGACGGCCAGGGTGGACAGGCCGACCGGGCCGCCGCCGAACTTGGTGAGCAGCGCCCGCAGGACCGCCCGGTCGAGGCGGTCGAGGCCCTGGGCGTCGACCTCGTAGAGATCGAGGGCGGCGTGCGCGAGATCCCGGGTGACCAGGCCGTCGGCGCGGACCTCGGCGTAGTCGCGGACGCGGCGCAGCAGCCGGTTGGCGATGCGGGGGGTGCCGCGGGAGCGGAAGGCGACCTCGGCGGCGGCGTCGTCGGCGATCCGGACGCCCAGCAGGCCCGCCGAGCGGCCGACGATCACCTCGAGCTCGGCCGGGTCGTAGAAGTCCATGTGACCGACGAACCCGAAGCGGTCGCGCAGCGGGCCGGGCAGCATGCCCGCCCGGGTGGTCGCGCCGACGAGGGTGAAGGGGGCGATGTCCAGGGGGATCGCCGTGGCGCCGGGGCCCTTGCCGACGACGACGTCGACGCGGAAGTCCTCCATCGCGAGGTAGAGCATCTCCTCGGCGGGGCGGGCCATCCGGTGGATCTCGTCGAGGAACAGCACCTCGCCCTCGCTGAGGGTCGAGAGGATCGCCGCGAGGTCGCCCGCGCGCTCGATCGCCGGGCCGCTGGTGATCCGCAGCGGGGCGCCCAGCTCGGCGGCGATGATCATGGCGAGGGTGGTCTTGCCGAGGCCGGGCCCGCCCGACAGCAGCACGTGGTCGGGGGCCCGGCCGCGCCGCAGGGCGCTGTGCAGGACCAGGGAGAGCTGCTCGCGGACGCGGTGCTGGCCGATGAAGTCGTCGAGCTTCTTGGGGCGCAGCGCGGCGTCGATCGCGCGGTCCTCGACGCTCTGCTCGCCGCCGACGAGACGG
The DNA here is from genome assembly GCF_003751225.1 of Actinocorallia herbida. Taxonomy (NCBI): domain Bacteria; kingdom Bacillati; phylum Actinomycetota; class Actinomycetes; order Streptosporangiales; family Thermomonosporaceae; genus Actinocorallia; species Actinocorallia herbida. The sequence goes on along the minus strand of NZ_RJKE01000001.1, from coordinate 1,960,938 downwards.
TCTTCGCTCACGGGCGGCTCAGCTTGCGCAGGGCCGCCTTGAGCAGCTCGGGAATCGGCGGGACCTGCTCGCCGTCGAGGTCGGCGGCGACCGCGTCGACCGCGGCCTCGGCCTCGCGCGCGGCCCAGCCGAGGCTCTGGAGGCCGGCCGCGACCTGGTCGCGCCACGGCTGGACGCGCTGGGCCGGGACGGGGAGACCGCCGGTGCCTCCCACGGGGGCGCCGAGCTTGTCCTTGAGCTCCAGGATGATCTTCTGGGCGCCCTTGGGGCCGACGCCCGACACCCGGGTGAGCGCACGGGCGTCGCCGGTGGCGACGGCGCGGCGGATCTCGTCGGGGGCGAGCGTGGCCAGCATGGCGAGGGCGACCTTGGGGCCGACGCCGCTGGCGGTCTGCACGAGTTCGAAGACCCGCTTCTCGTCGTCGCTGGCGAAGCCGTAAAGGGTGAGGGAGTCCTCACGGACGATCAGGGAGGCCGCGAGCCTCGCCTCCTCACCGGGCACGAGGGCCGCGGCCGTCGCCGGGGCGACCAGCAGCGCCAGCCCGACGCCGCCCACCTCCACCACGGCGCTGTCGGGGCCGGTGGAGTCCACCCGCCCGCGCACGTATGCGATCACCGTCTGCCTCCTCGTGTCTGCCCCGCCCGCGCCTGCGCGGCCCGGTGGGCCGCCGCGAGCCTCGCCTGCGCGCCCCCGCGCCACACGTGGCAGATCGCCAGCGCGAGCGCGTCGGCTGCGTCGGCGGGCTTGGGGGCGGTGGCCAGCCGCAGCAGCCGGGTGACCATGAGGGTCACCTGGGCCTTGTCGGCCCGCCCGCTGCCGGTGATCGCCGCCTTGGCCTCGCTGGGCGTGTGCAGCCCCACGGGCAGCCCGCGCCGTGCCGCGCACACCATCGCCACGCCGGCCGCCTGCGCGGTGCCGATCACGGTCGACACGTTGTGCTGGGCGAAGACCCGCTCGACGGCGACGGCCTCGGGCGCGAACTCGTTGAGGACCTGCTCGATCCCCTGCTCGACCTTCAGCAGCCGCTCGGCCTGCGGAAGGTCGGCATCGCTCCGGATCACGCCCACGTGCACGAGGGTGAGCGGAGCCCCGGGCGTCCCCTCGACGACCCCGACCCCGCACCGGGTCAGACCCGGGTCCACCCCGAGTACGCGCACGTTCGACCTCCGCGCTCACCTGCGAACACCAGTTCGGAAGAACCGGCCCCGCCAAACATACCGCGACCTTCCCCGAAGCGCCGCTGGGCGCGGCCCCGCACACCACCCGTTTCCAGCGAGCGCCGAAGGCGCGGCCGACGCACACCACCGGCTTCCGCAGAGCGCCGGAGGCGCGGCCCCTCACAAGGAGCCCTGCCCCACCCGTTCTCCAGGGAGTGCCGAAGGCGCGGAGCACCACGTGATCGGGCGCCCCTGGGCTGCCCCGTAGGCCCCCAGGGCCGAAGGGGCAGCCCAGGGCGCGAAAGCGCCCGATCACCAGCCCTACCGCAGGCCCCCTAGGGCCGGAGGCAGGGCCAGCTACTCGTCTTCTTCGAGTTCGGCCATGACCGAGTCGGGGACGTCCATGTTGGCCCAGACGTTCTGGACGTCGTCGCTGTCCTCGAGGGCGTCGAGGAGCTTGATGACCTTGCGGGCGCCGTCGGCGTCGAGCGGGACCTGCATGGTGGGCAGGAAGCTGGACTCGGCCGACTCGTAGTCGATGCCGGCCTCCTGGATGGCCTTGCGGACGCCGAGCAGGTCGCCGGCCTCGGAGACCACCTCGAAGTTGTCGCCGAGGTCGTTGATCTCCTCCGCGCCTGCGTCGAGGGCCGCCATCATGACGTCGTCCTCGGTGGTGCCGGTCTTGGGGACCACCACGACGCCCTTGCGGTTGAACATGTACGAGACCGAGCCGGGGTCGGCGAGCGAGCCGCCGTTGCGGGTCAGCGCGACCCGGACCTCGGAGGCGGCGCGGTTGCGGTTGTCGGTGAGGCACTCGATGAGCACCGCGACGCCGCCGGGCGCGTAGCCCTCGTACATGATCGTCTGCCAGTCGGCGCCGCCGGCCTCGAGGCCGCCGCCGCGCTTGCGGGCGCGCTCGATGTTGTCGTTCGGCACCGAGTTCTTCTTCGCCTTGTAGATGGCGTCGAAAAGGGTCGGGTTGGACTCGGCGTCGGGGCCGCCGGTGCGGGCCGCGACCTCGATGTTCTTGATCAGCTTCGCGAAGAGCTTGCCCCGCTTGGAGTCCAGGGCCGCCTTCTTGTGCTTGGTCGTCGCCCATTTGGAGTGGCCGGACATGCTCTTACTCCTCGTTCTTCGACTGACGCACCAGCTCGGTGAAGTAGCGGTGCACGATGGGGTCCCCGGTGAGCTCGGGGTGGTAGGCGGTGGCCATGAGGCGGCCCTGCCGAACCGCGACGATCCTACGGTGTGGACCCTCGGGCCGCGATCCCGCGTGCTGCGATCCCCCGGCCGCCCCGTGGGGATGATCCGGGAGCTCGACCCGGCCCAGGACCTCCACGCCCGCGCCGATGGACTCCACCCAAGGCGCCCGGATGAACACCGCGTCCAAGGGGCTGCCGTCGAAGTCGATCGTAGACTCGTAGGAGTCCACCTGGCGACCGAAGGCGTTCCGCCGCACCGTCATGTCGATGCCGCCTATCGTCTCCTGGCCGTCGGCGCCGTCGACGATCCGGTCCGCGAGCATGATCATTCCGGCGCACGAGCCGTAGGCGGGCAGGCCGGACCCGATCCGCTTGCGCAGCGGCTCCAGCAGGTCGAACGCGCGCATGAGCTTCCACATCGCGGTGGACTCGCCGCCGGGGATGACGAGGCCGTCGAGATCGTCGAGTTCTTCGGCGCGGCGGACTCGGACGGCGGTCGCGCCGCACTGCTCCAGGGCTCTGGCGTGCTCACGGACATCGCCTTGGAGGGCGAGCACACCGATGACAACAGACAAGACCGGACCTTTCCAGGGGGTTACTTCAGTGTAGAACGCACGGGTCTGCCGGTGATCTTCCCGCGCGTCCGGTCCTGGGTGGTTCGGAACGTCGTGGGTCAGGCCAGCCGGAACCGGCGCAGCGGCAGCTCCAGCGGCAGGAAGCCGTCCGCGCCACGGCCCGCGAGCTCCCTGCCGAACAGGCAGGCGCGGGCCAGTTCCAGGCCGAACTCCTCGGGGCCGAACGGCAGGGGGACGTCGGAGGCGCCGCCGTCGATGGCCTTCCAGAAGGGGGCCTCGGCGGGCAGCCGCTCGCCCTGGTCGACGACCACGCCGTCGTCGGCGGTGACGTAGATGTCGCGGACCAGCGCCCCGCCGGAGTACCAGCGGAACCAGCAGGCCCCGACCCGCTCGTGCAGGACCAGGACGCCGCAGTCGGCGCCGGGCAGCTCGGTGGCGATCGTGTCGGCGACGCGCCTGGCGTCGTCGTCGAGCTGGAACAGGCGGCGGTCGCAGACCGCGAGGCCGCCCGGGTAGGCGCCGATGAAGACCTCGTCCTCATACGGCCAGAGCGCGAAGTCCAGGACCGTCTCGCCGGTCGCCTCGACCGAGGCGGCGGGGTAGAGCCGCCTGGCCAGGTCGAGTGCGGCTCCGCCGTCGGGCTCCAGGCCCGGCCGGAACACCCTGCCGGGGTCGCCCCCGCTGCTCGCGCACGCCAGTGCCACCGACCATCCCACGCCTGCGCTCCCCTCCCGGCCGTCTCCCCCGCCGACCCGGGGCCGACCGAGAGTCAAGGCTAACGTGTCGGCCGCGGGCGCGGCGAGGTATCCCCGAGAGGAGACGGGCGCGGGAACGCCGTCGTGGGCGGTGCTACCAGCCGCGGCCGGCGAACTTGTCGGCCTCGTTCATGGTGCCGACGTTGATGCCGACCATGGCCTCGCCCAGGCCGCGGGAGACCTTGGCGATGACGTCCGGGTCGTCGTAGAACGTGGTCGCCTTGACGATCGCCTCGGCGCGCTGGACCGGGTTGCCGGACTTGAAGATGCCGGAGCCGACGAAGACGCCCTCGGCGCCGAGCTGCATCATCATCGCGGCGTCGGCCGGGGTGGCGATGCCGCCGGCGGTGAACAGCACGACGGGCAGCTTCCCGGCCTTGGCGACCTCCTTGACCAGCTCGTACGGGGCCTGGAGCTCCTTGGCCGCGACGTACAGCTCGTCCTCGGGCAGGGAGGACAGGCGGCGGATCTGGTCGCGCAGCTCGCGCATGTGGGTGGTGGCGTTGGAGACGTCACCGGTGCCGGCCTCGCCCTTGGAGCGGATCATCGCCGCGCCCTCGGTGATCCGGCGCAGCGCCTCGCCCAGGTTGGTCGCGCCGCACACGAAGGGGACGGTGAACGCCCACTTGTCGATGTGGTTGGTGTAGTCGGCCGGGGTCAGCACCTCGGACTCGTCGATGTAGTCGACGCCGAGCGCCTGGAGCACCTGGGCCTCGACGAAGTGGCCGATACGGGCCTTGGCCATGACCGGGATCGACACCGCCTCGATGATGCCGTCGATCATGTCGGGGTCGCTCATGCGGGAGACGCCGCCCTCGGCGCGGATGTCGGCGGGGACGCGCTCCAGGGCCATGACCGCCACCGCCCCGGCGTCTTCGGCGATCTTGGCCTGGTCCGGCGTGACCACATCCATGATCACACCGCCCTTGAGCATCTCCGCCATGCCGCGCTTGACGCGAGCGGTACCGACGGCGGTGTTCTCCGCGGGAACAGTAGTCACGGGATGTCTTCCTCACAGACGACGACAAAACAGTCGTCTTCCATGATATTGCCTGATCACGGACGTCCCGGACTCGGCACTGTGTCAGTGTCCGGGTCTGGGGGCTTACGGCATGACGGGCTTGCCCTTGTTGACCAGGACCACCCAGACCTGGCCGCGGGCGAAGGTCATCGGGGCGCCGGCGGTGGTGGTGAAGGTCGTGCCCTTGCGTTCGGAGGGGCGCGACCAGGTGCAGTCGTAGGCCTTGCCGTCGCGCAGCACGAGGGCCTTGCCCGTGCCGGTGACGCGGAGGTAGGGCGTGTAGGAGCCGAGGAAGTCGTGGTACTTGGATCTCTTGGTCTGCACGTACTGGATGACGATCGTCCTGCCGCCCTGGATCCCGCCTTCGGCCGCGGTGTTGGGGGCGCCGTTCCGGTAGGTGAGCCAGCGCTTCTTCTCGGCCGACCACCGGAAGGTCAGGCTGGCCGAGGGCCAGCGCGCGGTGTACTGCTTGATCTTCCGGCCGCCTTCGGGGGCCGGGCCGAAGCGGAAGCCGATGTCCTTGGCCCGGCCCGTCTTGGGCGCCCGGCGCAACAGCTCCTTGACGTCCCCGTAGAGGTTGTAGGGCGCGGACCGAGAGGAGGAGCGGATGTAGCCGGTCCCGCCCCTGTCCTCGGAGACGTCGGTCAGGAGCGCCTTGCGGATCTCCGGCAGCATCCTGGACTGGACGCCGGAGAACGCCAGCGCCGGCCGGGTGAACTGGCTGAGCAGGTGCAGATCCGAGATGCGGGCGCTGCGGACGGGCCCGACGCGGGCGGGGTACTTGGAGCAGAAGACCGCCATGATCCGGGTCTCGCCGCCCTCGACCTGCTCGACGTAGACGATGTCGGCGGACCGCAGGCCCTCCTGCGGCAGCGCGGGCCCGGTGTTGTCGACCTTGACGGCGATGACCCTGTTCCGCAGCCCTTTGTCTCCGCCCGTGAACGGGTGGTATCCCAGGCCGGTCGGGGTGGGCGTGGGCGTCGGGGTCTCGCTGGGGATCTCACCGGTGGCCGGGACGTGCTCGGGGTCCTTGCTGCACGCGGCGGCAGCCAGTCCGAGCAGCGACAACGTGAAGCCCCTCCGGGAAAATCCACGCAACGGCCTCTCCTTCACCCCGACGGCAGACCGGGTCGAAGATACCCGAGCTATCCCAGTGCGGGAGGAGTGTCATCTATCTCAAAGAATTCCGGCATCGGTGCATGACCGGCCAGCGGAAGGACCCGGGCGAGGATCCGGCGCCGCGCGATCCGGGTCGCCGACGCCGCGTCGTTGTAGAAGCGGCGGGCGAAGGCGACCTTCTGCGCCGCAGTGTCCAATTCCTCCAGGAGGGGGCCCACCCGGTCCCCGAGCGCCTCGTGGAATCCGGGCTGGTCGACCACCGCGCGCAGCGCCCGGGACAGGTCGCTCTCGGCGAACTCGCGGCCTTCGGCGTCGGCGGTGCGGGCGGCGTGCGCGGCCGTCGCGAGGACGAGGCTGGTGGCCGGGTCGAGGAGCTGGGAGGTGGCGAGTTCCAGGGCGACGGCGGCGCGGCGCACGAGGGCGCCGTCCAGGGCGGCTCTGGCGAGGTCCACCCGGGCGTGCAGCCGGTCGAGGCGGCCCGCCCGCCACGAGACGTAGATGGACACCAGGAAGAGGGCGGCGAGCCACAGCAGGAGGGTGAGGAGTCCGTCCATCAGGAGGCGGTCTCCACCACGCCGGGCGCGCCGACCGCGACGGTCTCGTAGACGCGCAGGACGTCGCGGGCGACCGTGGACCAGTCGTAGGCGCGCACCGCCGAGGCGGCCTCCTTGGACAGGGCGTCGCGCCTGTCCGGTTCGTCCAGGAGACGGGCGGCCTCCTGGGCGAGGGAGTCGGCGTCGCCGGTGCGGAACAGCACGCCCGCCCTGCCGCCGTCGAGCACGTGCCGGAACGCCTCGATGTCGCTGGCGAGGATCGGCGCGCCGGCCGACATCGCCTCGGTGAGCACGATGCCGAAGCTCTCGCCGCCCAGGTTGGGCGCGACGAACGCGTCGACGGAGTGGTAGGCGCGGACCTTGTCCTCCTCGCTGACGAGGCCGAGCAGCACCACCCGGTCCCGGAGTTCGGGGCTGACCTTGGCGAGGATGTCTTCCTCGTCGCCGGGGCCCGCGAGCAGCAGGCGCAGCCCCGGACGGTCGCGGCCGAGCGTCTCGAAGGCGCGCAGCAGGACCTGGAGGCCCTTGCGCGGCTCGTCGAGGCGGCCGAGGAAGCCGAGTGCCTGGGGCGCCTCCGAACCCGCGGTGCCGGTGCGGCCGGACCAGCCCGGGAGCGGCTCGGCCTCGGTGTACCGGCTCATCGCGATCCCGTTGGGGATGAGCACGGCGTCGCCGCCGAGGTGCTCGACCAGGGTCGTGCGGGCCGCCTCGGAGACCGCGATCCGGCCGGTGATCTTCTCCAGCGCCGACTGGAGGATCGGCGCGGTCACGCTGACCGCCCGCGACTTCTCGTAGGAGGCGTGGAAGGTCGCGACGAGCGGGCCGTCGGCGACCCAGCAGGCGATGAGGCCGAGGCTGGGGGCGGCGGGCTCGTGGATGTGCAGGACGTCGAAGGCGCCGTCCCGTATCCAGCGGCGCACTCGCGCCGCGGAGAGGAACCCGAAGGACAGCCGGGCGACCGACCCGTTGTAGGGCACCGGGATCGCCCGGCCCGCCGAGACGATGTACGGGGGCAGCACGGCGTCGTCGTCGGCCGGGGTGATCACCGAGACCTCGTGGCCCAGCTCGAGCAGCGCCTCGGCGAGATCGCGGATGTGCTGCTGGACGCCGCCGGGCACGTTCCAGGTGTACGGGCAGACGATGCCGATCCTCAAGAAAGATCCTCCACCCAGATCTTCTGCATCATGTGCCAGTCGGCGGGGTGGGCGGCGATGCCCTCGGCGAACGCGTCGGCCATGGCCTGGGTCATCGCCCGGGTCTTCTCCTTGCGGGTGCCTTCGCGCGGCTGCGGGACCTCCTCGTGGACGCGCGCGCCCCAGTCGTCGCCCTCGAACCACAGGGTGACGGGCAGGAGCGCCGCACCCGTCTGGACCGCGAGGGCCGCGGGGCCGCCGGGCATCCGGGCGGCGCGGCCGAAGAACTCGACCTCGACGCCGGTCTCGGAGAGGTCCCGGTCGGCGACCAGGCAGACGACCTTGGGCTCGCGCAGCCGCCGCGCCATGACGCCGAACGCCGAGGCGCCGCCGGTGAGCGGCAGGATCTCGAAGCCGAGGGACTCGCGGTAGGCGAGGAACCGCTTGTACAGCGACTCGGGCTTGAGCCGTTCGGCGACCGTGGTGATCGGGTAGCCCTGGGTGCCGAGCCAGGCCCCGGCGTGGTCGTAGTTGCCCATGTGCGGGAGCGCGATCACCACGCCGCGGCCCTTGGCCATGGCGTCGTAGATCTGCTGGTCGCCCGTGACGCGCATGCCGTCGCGGATCCGGTCGCGGCCGATGACGGGCATCCGGAAGCTCTCCAGCCAGTAGCGCATGTAGGAGCGCATGGCGGTGCGGCTCAGCTCGCGGACCTCCGGGGAGTCCGCGGGGCGACCGACGACCCTGGCGAGGTTCTTCTCGAGCTGCCGCACGCCCCCGCCCCGGGCGCGCCAGGTGCGCTCGCCGAGCGCGGTGAACAGGCGGCGGGCCAGCGGCTCGGGCATCCGCTTCACCGCGGCCCAGCCGAGCGCGTAGGCGGCGTCGGCGGCCTCGTCCCTGATCTGGATCACCGGCCCACCCGCTCGGCGGCCGCGCGGGTCTGGGCGTAGACGGTGTGGAAGCGCTGCGCGACGGTGATCGTGCCGAGCACGGCGAGGACGACGAGGGCTGTGTGCAGGGCGTACGGCACGCCCAGCCCGTACAGGCCCGCGCCGACGAGGCTGATGATCAGCCGCTCGGCCCGCTCGGCGATCCCGACGTCGCAGGTGAGGCCGAGTCCTTCGGCGCGCGCCTTGGCGTAGGAGATGACGACGCCGGAGACCAGGCAGTACAGGGCGAGCCAGGCCAGCAGGGCGTTGTTCCCCGCGCCGGTGAACCACAGGATGAGACCGGAGAAGATCGCCGCGTCGGCGACCCGGTCCATCGTGGAGTCCAGGAAGGCGCCCCACGGGCCGGTCTTGCCGGTGATCCGCGCGACCGCGCCGTCGAACATGTCGAACAGGACGAACGCGGTGATCACGATGGTTCCCCAGAACAGCTCGCCGCGCGGGTAGAAGCCCAGGGCCCCGGCGACCACGCCGGCGGTGCCCACGACCGTGATCACGTTCGGGGTCACACCGGTTCTGGCGAGTGTCCTGCCCACCGGGGTGACCACCTTGGCCAGCGCGGGGCGCAAGCGGTTGAGCATCGTCGTCCAAACCATCGACATCAGGAGTCCCGCCATCGTAGTCCCCGGGCAGCCGCCGGGAGGTGGCCCCTTGCCTGCGCGCCTCGGTGGGAGGAGGGTGGGAGTACGGGTGTGACGCCCGTCACCGCGGGCGTGCCCACACCCTCCCTCAACGTGGAGGTGAGCGGACATGTCCGACAAGAACGGCTCTTCCGGGGGGAGAGACACCGACGTAAGGGCTCCCGAGGCCGACCGGCCCGCGCGGATCAGGAACGTGGTGCTGGTCGGCCGCTCCGGAGCGGGCAAGACGACCCTCGCCGAGGCGCTGCTCTCGGCGTCCGGCGCGATCCCCAAGGCCGGGCGGGTGGAGGACGGGACCACGATCGCCGACCAGTCGCCGTCCGCGGGCGGCGAGGCCCGCCAGCACCGGACGGTGAACCTCGCCCTCGCGCCCTTCGCGTGCGACGGCGTCAAGGTCAACCTGCTGGACGCGCCCGGATACCCCGACTTCCTCGGCGACCTGCGGGCCGGGCTGCGCGCCGCCGACGCCGCCCTGTTCACGATCTCGGCGGTGGACGGCGTCGACGGGCAGACCCGCGCGCTGTGGGAGGAGTGCGCGGCGGCCGGGCTGCCCCGCGCCGTGGTGATCACCAAGACCGACCAGATGCGCGGCGACTACGCGGCGACCGTCGCGGCCTGCCAGGAGGCGTTCGGCCCCGGCGTGGTGCCGCTGTACGTGCCGGACGGGCAGGCGCTCGTCGGGCTGCTGAGCGCCCGCCGGTACGACTACTCCTCGGGAGAGCGCCGGGAGGAGGGCAAGGGCCTGCCTGAGCGGTACGCGCCCCTGCGGGAGGCGCTGCTGGAGGCCGTCATCCAGGAGAGCGAGGACGAGGGCCTGATGGACCGGTACGTCGCCGGGGAGGATCTGCCGGTCGACGAGCTGATCGGCGACCTGGAGAAGGCGGTCGCGCGCGGGGGGCTGTTCCCGGTGCTGGCCACCGCGGTCCCGCACGGGGACCGGCCGGGACCCGTCACGGGCATGGCCGAACTGCTCGAGGTGATCACGCGCGGGCTGCCGTCGCCGCTGGAGCACGAGCCGCCCGCGGTGACCCTGGAGGACGGCAAGGCGACCGCCGCACTCGTCTGCGACCCCGACGGGCCGCTCGCCGCCGAGGTGATCAAAACGGTCGCGGACCCCTATGTCGGGCGGATCTCGCTCGTCCGGGTGTTCTCCGGGACGCTCCGGCCGGACGAGACGGTGCGGGTGGCCGGGCACAACGGCAGCCCGCACGTCTCCGAGGAGCGCGTCGGGGCGCTCACCACGCCGCTCGGCCGACGGCAGCGGACCGTCGCCCAGTGCGTCGCCGGGGACATCTGCGCGATCTCGCGGCTCGGGCACGCCGAGACCGGCGACACCCTGTCGGCGCCCGCGCGGCCCCTGCGGGTGGCGCCCTGGGAGCTGCCCGACCCGCTGCTGCCCGTCGCGATCAGGCCGCGGTCCAAGGCCGACGACGACAAACTCGCCCAGGCGCTCGGCAGGCTCGTCGCCGAGGACCCGACGGTCCGGCTCGACAACGACGCCGAGACCGGGCAGCTCGTCCTGTGGTGCCTCGGCGAGGCGCACGCCGACGTGCTGCTCGACCGGCTGCGCGGCAGGTTCGGGGTCGAGGTCGAGCCCGCGGAGCTGAAGGTGCCGCTGCGCGAGACGTTCGGCGCGGCCGCCGAGGGGCTCGGCCGCCATGTGAAGCAGAGCGGCGGGCACGGCCAGTTCGGGGTCTGCCGGATCACCGTGGAGCCGCTGCCGCCCGGATCGGGCATCGAGTTCGTCGACCGGATCGTCGGCGGGGTCGTGCCGCGGCAGTTCGTCCCGTCGGTGGAGAAGGGCGTGCGGGCCCAGGCGGCCAAGGGCGTCGCCTCCGATCACCCGCTCGTGGACGTCCGGGTGACCCTGCACGACGGCAAGGCCCACCCCGTCGACTCGAGTGACCTCGCCTTCCAGACGGCCGGGGCGCTGGCGCTGCGCGACGCCGCGACCAAGGTCCCCGTCCCGCTCCTGGAACCCGTCGACGAGGTCGAGATCCTGGTCGACGACGACCACGTGGGCCCGGTCATGTCCGACCTGTCGTCCCGCCGCGGCCGGGTCCTGGGCGCCGAGCCCATCCCGGGCTCCCGCACCCTCATCCACGCCGAGGTCCCCGGTCTGGAACTCACCAGATACGCCGTGGACCTCCGCTCCCTCTCCCACGGCACGGGCACCTTCCACCGCACCTTCCTCCGCCACGAAAGGTTCTGAGCACCTGAAGGGTTCCAGCTCGGCCATCGGGCGCGGCCCCTGACCCGGAAATCACACGGGTGCGATCGGGCGCCGCGATCCCGAACGCCCGATCACCGCCGCGGCGGAGCGGCGGCGATCGAGCAGGCGGCGGTGCCGCCGGGGAGCTTGTGGCGGTTTCTGGCCACCAGGCGGTAGAGGCCGTGCGCCGCCCAGCTCACGGGCGGTACCGCGAGCACGTATCCGAGCGGCCGCCACGGGCCGCGTGCCGACCGCAGGAGCGCCGCGACGCCCCGGGCGCCGCCCGATACCGTCCCGTCGGGCCGCACCCACAGCACCTCGTGCGCCGCCCGCTCGGCGGTCACCCCGTAGCCCGCGAGGTCCTGCCACTGGTACGGCAGCACCTCCGCCGCGGGCCTGATCCGCCTCTCGATGAACCCCACGCACACCGTGCAGAACCCGCAGTCCCCGTCGAACAGCAGCACGTCTCCGGTCCTCATGCTGCGACCGTACGCCCCTCCTTGAACGCGTTCAAGGGTTCGCGATGTCTCCTTGAACACGTTCAAGGAGAGGGAGAGAACGCGCCCACCGACGGCGGGCGCGTCCCGGTCGATCATTCCGGCCAAGACTCGGCGAGGACCTTGCGGGTGTCCCTGAGGAGCTGGGGCATGACCTTGGTGTGGCCGACCACCGGCATGAAGTTGGTGTCGCCGCCCCAGCGGGGGACGATGTGCTGGTGGAGGTGGGCGGCGATGCCCGCGCCCGCGACGAGGCCGAGGTTCATGCCGACGTTGGCGCCCTGGGCGCCGGTGCCGCGGCGGACCGCGATCAGGCCCGCCTGGGTGAACTTGGCGAGTTCGAGCGCCTCGGCGTCGTCGAGCTCGGTGTAGTCCGCGACGTGCCGGTACGGGCAGATCAGCAGGTGGCCGGAGTTGTACGGGTAGAGGTTCAGCACCGCGTAGACGCCCTCGCCCCTGCGGACGACGAGGCCCTCTTCGTCCGGGCCCTTGGGGATCTCGCAGAACGGGCAGCCGTCGGCGGCGCCGGGCCCCGTCGGCTTGTTCTCGCCCTTGATGTAGGCCATCCGGTGCGGGGTCCACAACCGCTGGAAGCCGTCGGGCGTGCCGACGCCCTGCTGCTCCTCCATCTCACCCGGGTCGTGTCCCACCGCATCCCCTTTCCTAGGCCTGCCCAGGATAGGCGGGCCCGCCGCGCGGGGGGAAACCGGACCGTACCCACCGGGCCCGGTGGCAGGCTCTCGAAGAACCCGGCTTCGCCGGGGAGCCCACCACCGGACCGTACCCACCAGGCCCGGGGCAGGCTCTCGAAGAACCCGGCTTCGCCGGGGAGCCCACCACCGGACCGTACCCACCAGGCCCGGGGCAGGCTCTCGAAGAACCCGGCTTCGCCGGGGAGCCCACCACCGGACCGGTCACTTCCCGTTTAGCACCAAATCATCACGAATACCGGTATTCATAGGTGCTGCTCAGACTTCTCCGACATGATTGACCGCGCGACCAGGCCATGCAGGAGGAGTCCGCGATGACCGATCTCGACCGCCCCTACGGCGGGGAACACCGAGCCGAGGCCAGGCCGCCGATGCCGTACTTCCCCGCCCCGTCGGCCGCGGCCCCCGCGGCGCCGCCGCAGCAGGCCCCCGCGCAGCAACAGCAGCAGGGCGCGCCGCAGCAGGGCGGCCACCAGGGCACCGCTGCCGCGATGTCGGCGATGTCCGCGGGCGTCTCGACCGGCACGGTCCTGCCGCCGGGCCAGGCCCCGGCGGAGTTCGCTGCGACCGGCCGGCGGCGCAGCGGGGACCCCTTCTCGCCCGAGTCCTACTCCCCGGAGTCGTACGCGCAGGAGTCCTACGCCCCGGCCCCGGAGTCCTACGCCCAGCCGGGCTACCCGGCCGAGGCCGCGCCCCCGGAGGTCTACAAGGCCCCCGAGCCCTACCAGCCGGAACCCGTCGCGCCCGCGCCGCCGCCTCCCCCGGCCGAGGAGGCGCCCCGCCACCAGGGCGGCGTGCAGGGGCAGATAAAGATCGAGGACGAGGTCGTCGAGAAGATCGCCGCGCTCGCCGCGCTGGAGGTCAGCGGGGTCGCCGCACTCGGCGGGCAGAGCCGCACCTCCGAGACGATGGAGGCGGTCCGCCAGCGCATCGGCATGAGCGACCGGGGCGAGCCCCGCGTCCGCGCCCGCGTCCTGGACAACGAGATCTCCGTCGACATCGCCCTGATCGTCGAGTACGGCAGCGTCGTCATGGAGGTCGCCAAGGTCGTCAAGACCAACGTGGCCCGGATCGTCGGCCTCATGCTCGGCCTGCGCGTCGCGTCGGTGAACGTCACCGTCGAGGACGTCCGCATGCCCGACGAGCAGCCCCGCCCCTGACCGGGCGGCGTCCGGCTACCTGCGCTGGAGCTCGCAGTCGCGGGCGCCTTCCCGCGTGGTGACGGTCAGGCCGACCTTCTTGACGGCCTGGGACGAGACGTCCGGGAAGTCGAAGATGTGCGGGGTGGGGTCGCCCGCGGTGGTGTAGCTCTGCATGCTGGGCTCGCCGTTGGCCGGGACGACGAGGGCGCGGACCGCGCCCACGCCGGTGAAGACCACGGTGACCTTCACGCCGTCGTCCGCGCGCTTGTAGAAGGCCCGCTGGGTGCCGCAGGGGCCGTCGGCGCCCTTCTGGGTGCCCTGGCCCGAGCCGCCCCCGGAGCCTTTGCCCGGGTCCGCCGTGGCACCGCCGCCGAGGTCGGGGAAGTAGTCGCTGGGCGCGGGCGCCGCGGAGTCCCCTTCGGCGGGCGCACCGGGCGCCGCTCCCGTGGCCGTCGGCTCGTCTTCGAGCAGCGGCTGCGCCAGGACCGCGCCCGCGCCGAGGACGAGGACGGCGGCGAGGACGTAACCGGACCTGCCGAGGACCCGGTGGACCAGGGTGGTCTCCGGCATGTGCTCTCCCATGGGCGTTACTGGGGGGTAGGGAAGGAAACCAGAGGCTACCGCACCGGAAGGCCCAGGACCCTGGTCGCCATCAGCGCGATCCTGGCGGCGGCGTCCTCGTGCGAGCCCTCGGGCGTGACCAGGTAGCTGACGGTCACCCGCAGGACCATGTCGATCGCCAGCCGGACCGAGAACGGGTCGAGATCGGGCCGGTGCCTGGCCACCAGCGCGGTCACCGCGGTGATCGCCTGCGGCAGCGGCGGCACCTCGCGGTTGCGCACCACCTCGGCCAGCTCGCCCATGACCAGGCCCGTGCGGGCGCTGGTCAGCACGGCCTTGAGCACCGGGTTGGCCGAGGCCGACCGGAACGTGTAGAGCACCGCCTCCTCGACCGCGAGCCCGACGTCCTCGCGCCGGTCGAGGAGCTGCTCGGTGAGGCCGTCGAGGTGGCGTTCGAACTCGCGCATCACCAGCGCCTCGCCGAGCGCCTCCTTGGAGCCGAACTCGTTGTAGGCGCTCTGCCGGCTCACCCCCGCCTCGACCGCCACATGCGAGACGCGCAGCCGCTGCCACCCGCTGCCGAGGATCAGGCGTCCGGCGGCGTCGAGCAGCTTCTCCCGCGCGGGCGTGCGCGGCATCGTGGTCCCCGTCACACCCCGAATAGTACCGATCCGATCGGGTCCGGACGAAGATCGTCCGGACCCGATCAGATCACGTCCGGCGGCGTCAGACCTGCACGCGGTCGGCGATGGCCTTGAGGATCTCGGCGACGGCGGCGTCCACCGCGACGCCGTTGTTCTGCTCGCCGTTGCGGTAGCGGAACGAGACGGCGTCCTTGGCGACGTCGTCGTCACCGGCCAGCAGCATGAAGGGGACCTTCTGCTTCTGGGCGTTGCGGATCTTCTTCTGCATCCGGTCGCCGGAGGCGTCGACCTCCACGCGGACCCCGAGGTCGCGGAGCTTCGCGGCGACCTTCTCCAGGTACGGCACGTGCTCGTCGGCGATCGGGATTCCGACGACCTGGACCGGGGCCAGCCACGGCGGCATCGCGCCCGCGTAGTGCTCCAGCAGGACGCCGAAGAACCTCTCGATCGAGCCGAACAGCGCCCGGTGGATCATGACGGGGCGCTGGCGGGTGCCGTCGGCGGCCTGGTACTCCAGGTTGAACAGCTTCGGCAGCTGGAGGTCCATCTGGATGGTGGACATCTGCCAGGTGCGGCCGATCGCGTCACGGGCCTGGACGGAGATCTTCGGCCCGTAGAAGGCGGCGCCTTCCGGGTCCGGGACGAGGGCGAGGCCGGAGTTCTCGGCGGCGACCCGCAGCATCTCGGTCGCCTCCTCCCACTCCTCGTCCGAGCCGACGGACTTCTTCGGGTCGCGGGTCGACAGCTCCAGGTAGAAGTCGTCGAGGCCGTAGTCGCGCAGCAGGTCGAGCACGAACTTCAGGAGCGAGTGCAGCTCGTCCTGGGTCTGCTCCCTGGTGCAGTAGATGTGCGCGTCGTCCTGGGTGAGGCCGCGCACGCGGGTGAGGCCGTGCACGACGCCGGACTTCTCGTACCGGTACACGGTGCCGAACTCGAACAGGCGCAGCGGCAGCTCCTTGTACGACCTGCCCCGCGCGTCGAAGATCAGGTTGTGCATGGGGCAGTTCATGGGCTTGAGGAAGTACTCGGCGCCCTCCAGCTCCATGGGCGGGAACATGCCGTCGCGGTACCAGCCGAGGTGCCCGGAGGTCTCGTACAGCTGGCCCTTGGTGATGTGCGGGGTGTTGACGAACGAGTAGCCCGCCTGCTCGTGCCGGACGCGCGAGTAGTTCTCCAGCTCGCGCCGGATGATGCCGCCCTTGGGGTGGAACACCGGCAGGCCGGAGCCGATGATCGGCGGGAAGGAGAACAGGTCGAGCTCGGCGCCCAGCTTGCGGTGGTCGCGCTTCTCGGCCTCCTCCAGCATCCTCAGGTACTCGTCCTGCTTGTCGCGGGACTCCCAGGCGGTGCCGTAGATGCGCTGGAGCTGCGGGTTCTTCTCGCTGCCGCGCCAGTAGGCGCCGCCGGCGCGCATCAGCTTGAAGGCGGGGATGTTCCGGGTGGTCGGCAGGTGCGGGCCCCGGCAGAGGTCCTTCCAGCACAGGTCGCCGGTCTTGGCGTCGAGGTTGTCGTAGATGGTGAGCTCGGCGCCGCCGACCTCGACCGACTCCTCGTCGTCGACCCCGGCGCCGCCCTTGAGGCCGATCAGTTCGAGCTTGTAGGGCTCGTCGGCGAGCTCGGCGCGGGCCTGCTCGTCGGTGACGACCCGGCGGGAGAACCGCTGGCCCTGCTTGACGAGCTCGCGCATGCGGCGCTCGATCTTCTTCAGGTCGTCGGGGGTGAAGTGCTCCGCCACGTCGAAGTCGTAGTAGAAGCCGTTCATGACGGGCGGGCCGATGCCCAGCTTGGCGTCCGGGAAGAGCTCCTGGACGGCCTGGGCCATGACGTGCGCGGTGGAGTGCCGCAGGATGTCGCGGCCGTCCTTGGAGTCGATCTCGACGCCCTCAAGGTCGTCCCCGTCGGTGACGGCGTACTCCAGGTCGCGCAGCTCGCCGTTCACCCGGGCGGCGACGATCTTCGGGCCACCGCGCCCGGCGTCGTCGAGGACCTGGCCCGCCGTGGTGCCGGCGGCCACCGCTCGCTCGTCTCCGCCGAGGGTGACGCGCAGTTCGGACACGGGAACTCCTTGATCGCTCGAATTCGTCTGGGAAGCGATGAGGCCCCGGGAGTGATCTCCCGGGGCCTCATCTGGTGTCTCGGAGGTCAGCGCGCAGGCTCCGAGTGCCGGGTGTGCCCCGGCGTCGTCGTCTCTAGCGCTGCTGCCATGGTTGACACTCTACCGCTGTTCGGACGCGGCGCAGATCGAATATCGCTTTCCGCCCTCCCGGGCCGTCCCGCGGCCTCCGGCGCGGGGCCTAGTGCAGGACCGCGGGGGTCGCCGGGAGGGTCTGCGGGCTGACCGTGGCGGCGGTCGGCAGCCCCGCGGCGCGCCAGGCGACGAAGCCGCCTTCGAGGTCGGTGGCACGGGAAAGGCCCAGTTCCTGGAGGGCGGCGGCGGCGAGGCTCGAGGTGTAGCCCTCGGAGCAGAAGACGACGGCGCGGACGTCGTAGCCCGTCGCGGCCGCGATCCTGGCGTCGCTCTCGGGGTCGAGGCGCCACTCCAGGACGTTGCGTTCGATGACGAGCGCGCCGGGGATCTCGCCCTCTTCCGCGCGCTGCGCGGCGGGGCGGATGTCGATGAGCAGGGCCGGGTCTTCGGCGTACGCGGCTTCGGCGTGGGCCTGCGCGGGCGTCACGCGGACGAGGCGGGCGCGGGCTTCGGCGAGGAGTTCGTCGATGGAGCGGGCGCCGGCGGGGCGGGTCACCACTCCTCCGCGGACTCGGTCTTGAGGACGGTCAGCTCGCCCTCGGGCGTCAGGTCGTACCGGTTCATCGTGGACAGCGGCGGCGAGTAGACGTGGACGCTCACCGCGGGGGCGGCGGAGACGTTGCGGACGTCGTGGATGTGGTGCGTGCCGAAGTGCCTGACCCGTCCGCCGGAGAGCGCCTGCTCGGCGCGGAGCGTCGCCTCCTCGAGCTCGCCGAGGACGACGGCGAAGGCCCCGGCGGATCCGCCGTGGTCGTGGAACCCGGTGCTCTGGCCGGGGAGCCAGCTGATGATCCACACCTCGTAGTCCTCGTCCCCTTCGATCCGCTCGTACCAGCGGCCCTGGGGGTCGAGCCGCACGCGGTGCAGCCACTCATCACTCGTCTCGGCGAAGAGCCGGGCACGCTCGGCGAGCGTCGGGGCCCCGACTTCCGTGGTCGTCAGCGTCATGGGACCCATCCTGGCCTGCATTTCCTATTGAGTCAATCGGAAAGCTCTAGTTTGCAGGGATCAAGATCCGTCACTTGGGTCACAAAGCCGATGATCGGGTACAGAACACCCCGAACTACGGTCCCGGCCGGAGCGCGTGGAGCCGTCCGGCCGGGCCATAGGTTCAGCGGGAGGGGTCGAGGACGAGCTTTCCGATGGTCTTACGGGAGCGCAGGGCCTCGTGGGCGGAGCGGGCGTCGGTGAGGGCGTACTCGCCACCGTTGACGACCTTCAGGGTGCCCGCGGCGGCGAGGTCGAAGAGCTCGGTCATCGCGCGGCGCATGATGTCGCCGGGCAGGGTGAGGACATGAGGGAGCCACATGCCTACGACGGCCGTGGAGTGCCGCAGGAGCGAGGGCGCGGAGATGGGCGAAGGCTGCTCCCGAGAGGCCATGCCGTAGAAGGCGAGGCGGCCGAAGGGGGCGAGGGCGGCCAGGGACTGGTCGGTCACCGTGCCGCCGGTCATCTCCAGCACGACGTCGACGCGGCGGCCGCCGTTGGCCTCGATGAGGGCCTTGCGCAGCTCGGGCGTGGCGGGGTCCACCGCGACGTCCGCGCCGAGGCTCAGCGCGAACTCGCGCTTCTCGGGGCTGGACGCCGTCGCGATGACGCGGCCCGCGCCGAACGCCTTGGCCAGCTGGACGGCCAGCGTGCCGACGCCGCCCGCCGCCGCGTGGACCACCACGGTCTCCCCCGGCTCCAGGTGGACGCTCTTGCGCAGCATCACCCAGGCCGTCGCGCCCTGCACGATGAGGCCGAGCGCGGTCATGTCGTCCACGCCGTCCGGGATGTCGTAGAGCGCCCCTTCGAGCGCGAGCGCCTTCTCGGCGTAGCCTCCGCCGTCGGCGGTGAGGCCGACGACGCGGCGGCCCCCGGCCGTCCCGGCGATCTCGCCGCCGGGGACCATCGGCAGCTTGGAGGCGGCGAGGTAGGTGTTCTCCGCCTGATGGGTGTCGGCGTAGTTGACGCCCGCGCGGGTCACGTCCACGAGGACCTGGCCCGGCCCGGCGACGGGTTCCGGCAGGTCGGCCAGGGTGAGGACCTCGGGTCCGCCGAACTCGGTGATCTGGATGGCGCGCATGTCAGCTCCTCGGCCCGGGGACGCCCCGGAAACGGAACGGTTCGATGTCGCGGCCGGGCACGACCGGCCACGCCTGGCCGACGAGGTCGGAGTCCAGGATCTTCAGGAAGGCGTCGGCGACGGTCTCGACGTCGAGGATGGGGAACGAGCCGAGCGCCTCGCGCAGACCGTCGAGGATGGCGGTCTCGGCGAACGACGGGCACAGCGCGTTCACCTTGATGTTCTCACCCTCGTAGGCGGGCCCGAGCGAGCGGATCAGCCCGACGACGGCGGTCTTGTTCGCCGCGTACAGCGGGTCGATCGGCATGGGGGTGAGCCCGGCCATCGAGGCGGTCGCGATGATCTGCCCGCCGCCGCGCGCGCGCAGCGCGGGGAGCGCGGCGTTGACGCCGTAGACGACGCCGTCGAGGTTGATCGACATCGCGCGGCGGTAGCGCTCGACGTCGAAGAACTCGCCCATGCCCGAGCCGGTGGCGACCCCGGCGTTGAGGAAGGCGATGTCGAGCCCGCCGAAGCGCGCGACGGCCGCTTCGACCGCCTTGACGCTCTCGGCGGGCTCGCGCACGTCGCAGCGGACGAACAGGCCGCCCAGCTCGGCGGCGAGCTTCTCCCCGCCGGCCGTGTCGACGTCGGCGAGCACCACGTGCGCGCCGAGCCCGGCCAGCCTGCGGGCCACGGCCGCGCCGATCCCTGCCGCGCCGCCCGTGATCCAGGCGACCTTCCCGTGGAGTTCCATGGGACCCCTCCTTCAAGTAACTGACGGGTCAGTTAGGATACCGCCATGGACTTCGCGTTGAGTGAGCGGGCCGCGTCGTATCTGGCCCGGCTCGAAGATTTCATGACGAAGCACGTCTACCCGGCCGAACCCGTCTACGCCAGTCAGCACGCCGAGCTGGTGGCCGCGGGCAGGCCGCACGAGGTGCCTCCGATCGTCGAGGAGCTGAAGCGCGAGGCGCGGGCGGCCGGCCTGTGGAACCTCTTCCTGCCGGACGTCTCGGGCCTCACCAACACCGAGTACGCGACCCTCGCCGAGGTCACCGGCCGCTCCCCGCTGCTGGCCCCCGAGGCCACCAACTGCGCGGCCCCCGACACCGGCAACATGGAGGTGCTCCACCTGTTCGGCACGCCCGAGCAGCAGGAGAAGTGGTTGAAGCCGCTGCTGGCAGGCGAGATCCGGTCGTGCTTCGGCATGACCGAGCCCGATGTCGCCAGCTCCGACGCCACCAACATCGCCACCTCCATCGTGCGCGACGGCGACCACTACGTGATCAACGGCCGCAAGTGGTGGACCACCGGCGCGGCGGACCCGCGCTGCAAGGTCATGATCCTCATGGGCAAGACCGACCCCGAGGGCCACCCCTACCTCCAGCAGTCGATGGTCCTCGTCCCCCTCGACGCCCCCGGCCTCACCATCGTCCGGTCCCTGCCCGTCTTCGGCAGGCACGACCAGCAGGGGCACTGCGAGATCCTCCTGGAGGACGTGCGGGTGCCCGTCGAGAACCTGATCGGCGAGGAGGGCGGCGGTTTCGCCATCGCCCAGGCCCGCCTCGGACCCGGCCGCATCCACCACAGCATGCGGGCCCTCGGGATGGCCGAGCGCGCGCTCGAACTCATGTGCCAACGCGCGGTGGACAGGGTCGCGTTCGGCAAGGCGCTCGCCCAGCAGGGCGTCGTGCAGCAGCAGATCGCCGAGTCGCGCATCGCCATCGAGCAGGCCCGCCTGCTCACCCTCAAGACCGCCTGGCTGATCGACACCGTCGGGCCCAAGGGCGCGCGCACCGAGGTCGCCGCGATCAAGGTCGTCGCGCCGCGCGTCGCGGGCGAGGTCATCGACCGGGCCATCCAGATCCACGGCGGCGGAGGCGTCTCCGACGACTTCCCGCTCGCCGCGATGTGGGCGGGCGCCCGCTCGCTCCGGCTCGCCGACGGGCCCGACGAGGTCCACCTGCGTTCGGTGGCGCGTACCGAGCTCGCGTCTTATCTCGGAAAATAGAGTCCGGGAGGACGAGAACACACATGGCCAAGAGACTGTCCGCCGCCACCCGGCGGGACCAGCTGATGCGGGTCGCGCTCACCGAGTTCGGCAGGCGCGGCTTCCACCTGACCCAGATGGAGCACGTCGCGGCGGCGGCGGGCGTGTCCAAGGCCCTGCTCTACCAGCACTTCGAGTCCAAGGAGCAGCTCTTCGCCGAGGTCGCGCAGAACATCGTCGACGACCTCACCGGCCGCCTGTCGGCCGTGGACGTCGAGGGCGCGACCTCGCTGGAGCGCATCTCGGGCATGGTCGGCACCCTCTTCGACTACGCGACCGCCGAGCCCGACGCCTGGGCCGTCATCATCCGGCATCTCGACAAGCCCGAGGTGGGCGTGGAGCTGCGGGAACTGCGCGACAGGTTCGGCGAGGCCGCGGCGGGGCGGCTGCTGTCGCGGCGCCGCAAGGTGCTCGCCCCGGAGGAGCTGGCCAAGAACGAGCGGCGCGCCCCGCTGCTCATCCCGCTGATCTACGGGTCGCTGTTCTCGCAGATCTCCTGGTGGCTGGAGCACCCGGAGGTGCCGCGCGGCCGGGCCGAGTCGGCCGCGCTGGACTTCATCTGGCTCGGTCTGGACCGGCTCAGGGAAGGCGAGCACCTGCCCCATCCCTGAGGCCTCCTGCGCACTTCGGAGCCCATGAGGCCTTGCGGCGCCGGGCGCGGGTGCCCGATCATGGCGGCTACCGCGCTTTCGGTCCCCCCGCACCGGAAGAGGACGCCCATGGCCGACGACACATCCCTCGAAGCAGAGGAGCGGGCCGACGGCGTCCGCCGGTACTTCGCGCCCGACCCCGTCACCCCCGACCCGCCCGGCACCCAGGCCGAGCGGACCGTGCTGCTGTGCGCGGGCGCGCTCGGCGTCGTCGGGGTCGTGCTGCTGTTCGCCGCGCCCGTGTTCGGGGTGCTGCTCTGCCTGGCCGCCGCGGCCCTGGGCGGCTCGGCGGGGCGGCGGCTCCTGGCGGCGCGCAAGCTCGCCGAGCGTGCGCGGGCCGCCTACCGTGCCCGGCTGCTCGACACCGAGAACCGTCCGGCCGACGGCGTCGTGGACGGCTGGCTGGAGGGCTCGCTGCGCCGCGCCGTCGACGTCGGGTGGCGCGAGCTGGGCATGCGCGGACCGTTCGGCGGCCTCGGCTCGGCCGAGCTCCAGCTCGTCGGGGTCCCGCGGCTCTTCCCCGGCGTCACCGGACGGGTCGGCGCCGACGGCAGGCTCCGGCTGAACGCCTACCAGATCACCGTGCTCTACCTCACCGACCGCAAGCTGTGCGTCTTCCAGTGCGAGCTGAACATGGCGTCCGGCGGACTCCGGTACGCCACCACGCACGAGTTCCTCCGCCCGCACCTCAGCACCCTGACGACCGGGCACGGCTCGACCGCGCTGCCGGTCGCCGGACCGGACGGCACCGAGGCCCGGCCCGTCACCACGCTGGCGTTCGAACTCGGCGCGGCGGGCGCGACCGTCGCCACCGAGATCCCGGTCGCGGCCGACGGGGCGTCCGTCGAGTGGCTGTCCGCGCCGTCGCTGCACGCGGTCGCGGAGATCCGGCGGCAGCTCGACTGGACGGGCTGAGCGTCAGCCCGCCCGCCGGACCGGCTTGGCCATGCAGGTGGAGCACAGCTCGGGCACCGCGTCGTAGGGCGGGAAATCCGGGATGCGGAGATATCCCATGCGCTCGTACAGGCGGACGGCGTCGGGCTGGCGGTCGCCGGTCTGGAGGATGACCCGGACCGCGCCCGCCGCCCCCGCCGTCTCCTCGCTCCACACCATCAGGGCCGTCGAGACGCCCTTGCCGCGGTCGCCCGGGGCCACGTAGACGCGCTTCAGCTCGAGGTCGCGGCCGCGCCAGCGGAGCGCGGTGTGCCCGACAGGGCGGTCCCCGGCGCCGTAGGCGACGCCGACGAACTCCATCTCGGCCGGGTCGACGTGCAGGGCGTCCTCCACCGCGGCGTTCCCGATCGCGATCCGGTCGGCGTACCGCGCGTTGAGCTCTTCCGCCATCTCGGCGCGCAGCGCCACCGCGTCAGGGTGGTCCCACGCCACCCTGCGCACCGTCGTCGTCCGCCGCGCCGTCGGGAGTTCGGTCATGAGATCAGAAGATAACCCGCGGTGCCCGATGCGTATGACGGGAGGTCATGTGAGCCCCGCCTCGGCCTCGGCGGCCGCCCCCGCGGCGGCCGACGCGAGCTGCTCGGCCTCCTCGAAGGACTTGCGCGCCGCGGCCCGGTGCACCCGCACCTGGTCGAGCCGATGCCGGAGGGTCTCCTCCTCCTGCTCGACGTCCTCCAGCGCGCGGCGGAGCTGATCCCTTTCGGTGGCGAGCGCGTCGGCCTTGGCGCGCAGCTCCGCGGCCTGCCTTCTGGCCTCGAACCTCCGCCGCTCGGCCGCGCGCCTGCGCTCCTCGGCCTTCCGGTTCTCCTCGGTCTGGTCGGCCTCGGCCCTGTCCTGTTTCTTCTTCTTGCCGGGCTCGCGCGCCTTGCCTTCGCGGCCCTGCTCGTCCGGCTCGGCGGGCTCCTCCTCCCCGAACGCCGCGGGCAGGCCGAAGCCCACGTAGGCGCGCGGATGCGTCAGCCTTCCCGAGGCCACCTCGGCGGCGGCGTCGGCGTCGGAGACCGCGGCGTGCAGGGTCTCCTCGACCTCGTGCCTGGCCTGGTCGCCGAGCGGCCGCCCGGTCTCCTCCACCAGCGCCTCGGCGGCCCGGACCGCCTTGTCGATCAGCGGGGTGCGCCTGCGGTCGAGCTCGGCGGTGTCGCCGCCGCCCTCCCACGCGGCGCGCAGCCGCTCGCCGAGCGCCAGCACCTCGCCGGCGAGCGGCGGGCGCTCGCGCACGAGCAGGTTGACCGCCCACGCCGACACCGTCGGCCGGCGGAGTGCCTTGATCTGCTGAGCCGTCGCCGCGTCCCCCGCCGCCTTGGCCGTCTCCGCCAGCCTCCGGCGCGTCTGGACGAAGTCCCCCGGTGCCCCCCGGTACAGCTCCTCCATTGCCTCATCTAGCCCCACAGCCCTTGCCTACCACCTGCAAGGCCCACAGAACCCGCCGTCCGCCCATTTCCACCACTCAAGCGAGCAGATCATGGCCTATCGGTATCGTTCCGGCGGATCATGACAGGCCGGAAACCCCCGCTGCGGACATGCTGTTTCCCGGGTGCCGCGCGCTGCTCCCGCCGCCTTCACCCGGCGTTCGCGTCCGGCGTCTGCACTGGGCGCATGACCCTCTCGCGCCGGCAGGCGCTCACCACGACGGGGATCGCGGCGCTCGGCGCGGGCTGCGGGCCCGCCGTGGCGGTGACCGCTCCGCTCGGCGGCGGCGCCGCGGCGGGCAGGCCCGACCCGTTCCGGCTCGGCGTGGCCTCGGGCGACCCCTGGCCCGATTCGGTGGTCCTGTGGACCCGGCTCGCCCCCCGCCCCCTCGCCGACGACGGGCTCGGCGGCGTCGGCTCCCGGACCGTCCAGGTGGCGTGGCAGCTCGCCGAGGACGCCCGCTTCCGCAAGGTCGTCCGGACGGGCACGGTGGCGGCCAAGGCGTCGGGCGGGTACGCGGTGCACGTGACGCCCACAGGGCTGGCGCCCGGACGGGAGTACTACTACCGGTTCCGGGCGGACGGGCACCTGTCCCCCGTAGGACGGACCCGTACGGCGCCCGCGAGGGGCGCGATGACCCCGTTCACTTTCGCGGCGGCGTCCTGCGCGCACTACGAGCACGGGTACTTCACCGCCTACAGGAGGCTCGCCGAACAGGACCCCGACCTGGTGATCCACCTCGGGGACTACCTGTACGAGTACGCCCCCGGCTCGTACGGCGGGGCCAACGGGGCGGTGCGGAAGCACACCGAAGGCAAGTGCCAGACCTTGACGGACTACCGGCGCCGGCACGCCCAGTACAAGACCGATCCCGACCTCAAGGCCGCGCACGCGGCGGCCCCTTGGGCCGTCGTCTGGGACGACCACGAGGTGGAGGACAACTGGACGGGGACCGTGCCCGGTTCGTCCGTGCCGGGTTTCACCGCGCGCAAGCGGGCCGCGATGCGCGCCTACTACGAGAACATGCCGCTGCGCTCCGCCGCCCGCCCGTCCGGGACGAAGATGCGGCTCTACCGGCGGCTCACCTGGGGCGCGCTCGCCTCGTTCCACCTGCTCGACACCCGCCAGTACCGCACCGACCAGCCGTGCGACGACTGGCTCCGCACCGGCTGCGACGACCGGAACGACCCGGGAGGACGCGTCCTGGGCTCCGCCCAGCTCTCCTGGCTCGACGGCTCCCTGCGCGCCTCAGGGGCCCGCTGGGACGTCCTGGGGCAGCAGATCTTCCTGGCCCAGCGCGACATGGCACTCGGCCCCGCGCTCAAGGTCGGCATGGACGCCTGGGACGGCTACACCGCCGAGCGCGACAGGCTCTTCGACGTCCTCGCCGCCTCCGGCGCCCGCAACCCCGTCGTCCTCACCGGCGACGTCCACACCGCCTTCGCCGCCGACCTCCTCCGCGACTTCGACGACCCGGATTCCCCTCGCGTCGGCGTGGAGCTCGTCACCACCTCCATCGCCAGCGACGGCGACGGCTACCGCGACACCGCCGCCATCGCCGCCCTCCTCGCCGAGAACCCCCACTTCGCCCACGCCGACCAGCGCCGGGGCTTCCTCCTCGCCCGGGCCGCCCCCGACTCCCTCACCGCCGACTTCCACACCCTCGACCGCATCTCCCGCAAGAACACCCCCTCCCACCGCACCACCCGCCTCACCCTCCCCGACACCGCCCGCGCCCTCGCCTGACCCCACCCCGACCGCGCCACCGCCGACACGACCCGCCCGCCGTGGCCCAGCCCGGCGAACCCTGACGCGGCGCAACGCGACGGACACGACATGACACGTCCGCCCCGGCCCCGGACCACCCGTCCGGCTCGCCCCGACACGAACGTCCCGTGAACTCCTTCCAGAGCAGGGCCCCGGCCCGGCCGACGGCCACGGACCTTGACGAGGAGTCCCCCGGAACAGGGTTCCAGCCCGGCCACCGGCCACGGGCTTCGACCAGGAGCCCCAAAAGGGGTTCCAGACCGGCCACCGGCCACGGGCCTTGAGGGAGCCCCAACGGGGGGTTCCAGACCAGCCGGCGGCCACGGGCCTTGACGAGGAGCTCCCAGAAGGGGTTCCAGACCAGCCACGGGCCACGGGCCTTGACGAGGGAACCGCACCGGTGTGATCGGGCGCCCCGGCGTCTGCCCCGGAGTCCTGTGAGCCGCCAGGCGAGCAGGACGGAGGGGCAGACGCCGGGATCCCCGGCGCCCGATCACCGGAGCGACGAAGGAGCGGCCTAGGAAACAGCCCAGCCGGTGAGGCCTCGGCCGTCCAGGGGGAGGCGGGTGGTGGAGCGGTAGACGGAGCCGGTGAAGGAGGAGGTGCCGGGGGCGCCCACGTAGAGGGTGCCTCGGGTGATGTGGAGGGTGAGGCCGTAGTGGGAGGTCTTGGAGAGGCGGGGGGACAGGAGGCGGGAGGGGGTGAGGGGCTTGCCCTTGCGGGCGCGGAGGATCTGGGCCGAGGCGGCGCCGGGGATGCCGATGGCGAGGTCGGGGCGGCCGTCGCCGGTGAGGTCGCCTGCGGCCAGGGCGGCGCCGAAGCGGTCGTTGCGGTGGAGCCTTCCCGGCACGCCCTTGGTGTCGCGGCTCCACATGGGGCCCTTCTCGCGGAAGGACGGGCCGGAGAAGACGTGCACGGCGCCTTCGCCCGCGCCGAGGTCCCGGTCGGTGAGCGCTTCACCGGGGACGCCCACGGCGAGGTCGTCGTAGCCGTCTCCGTCGAAGTCGGCGGAGGCGAGGGCGGTGCCGAAGCCGTCGTCGCGTTCGGGGCCCCCGCGCACTTTCCCGGCCTGGGACAGCACCTTCGCCTTGCCGCGGAGCGGGTCGATGACCGTCACGGCGCCTTCGCCGCGGTGCCCCGCGCCGGGGACGCCGACGGCGATGCGGGCGCGGCCGGTCCCGGCGAAGTCGCCGATGGCGAGGGCGGAGCCGAAGGCGTCGGTCCGGGCGCGGCGCTGCTTCGTCCGGCCCAGGCGTGCCGGGAAGGTCTTGCGTCCTTTCACGCCGCGCGCCCGCAGCCCGTAGACGACGATCTCGCCTCCGCCGGACGCCTCGGGCGCGCCCGCGACGAGTTCGGCGTCGCGGTCGCCGTCGAGGTCGGCGACCGCGACCGCGGTGCCGAGGCCGCGCCGCCCGGTCAGCACGGGACCCGCGCGCAGTTCGGCGGCCCCGCCGAGGTACACCCGCACGGTCGCCGCGCCGGGTGCGCCGACGGCGAGGTCGGCGCACCCGTCCCCGTCGAGGTCGCCGGTGGCCAGGGCCGCGCCGAACCCGTCGAGGGGGCGGGCGGCGGCGGGGGCGAGCCAGGCGGTGCGGCCGTCGGCGTAGGCGACCGCGATCTGGCCCGCGCGGCGCTGGCCGCCGATGGTCGCCGACGGCGCGCCGACGACGAGGTCGGGGCGGCCGTCGCCGTCGAGGTCGTGGGCGCCTCCGCAGCCCGCGGCACGGGCGTGCGCGGGCGCGGGGAGCAGCGCGGGAGCGGCGAGGACGGCGGGCACCACGAGGGCGGCGAGCAGGCGCATGCCCGAAACGTCCCCTTCGGCCGCGACGTCCCGACGACCCGCGGACGGCCTCCGCATGACGTCCCACTGAATTCCGCGTGCAAACTCTGGGTAAGCAAGAAAATACTCTCCGAGAGGACAAGGGGGCCTGCCCTCGCGGTCGATGGTTTGGGGCGCGATGCCCTGATTACTTTCTGTTATGGCCGTACGTGATCTGGTAGTCGTGTTCATCATCGCCGGAGTGCTCTACCCGTCCGCGGGATCCCCGTCGGGCGGCCTCCTTCCGTCCGGATCCTCCGGATCGCCCGTGCGCATCGAGCGCGTGCGGCACGCCTCAGCCGAGGCGGGCGGACAGTGGGTGGAGCTGAAGAACCACGCCAAGAGCAGCCGTGACCTGCGCGGGTGGCGGCTGCGCGCCGGAAACGGGGCGGTGTACGAGTTCGGGCCCTACCGGCTCGGGCCCGGACAGTCCGTCCGCGTCCACACCGGGAAGGGCCACGACTCGCCTTCCGACCTGTACTGGGGCCGCCGCGTGCCCGCACTCCCCGACACCGGGGCGACGGTCACGCTGCGCACCCCCCACGAGTCCGTCGACAGCTGCCGCTACACCACCGAGGAGGACTCCTGCTGATGGCCGACTGACGTCCGATCGATGTCCGGCCGATGACCGAAGCCGGACCTTGCCGCGGCACTTTCTCTATAATTCCTATTGACTTGATAGGATTTTATGGGAGATCATAAGTGCCGCGCCCGTCCCCCTCTCCGGGCGTGGAGAAGACCGCCAACGCCCTGGAGTGTGAAGAAGATGCTCACCCGTCGCCAACTGCTGCGCAGTTCGGTAGTCCTCGGCGTCGGGAGCCAGGCAGTGACCCGCGGGACGGCCCCTGCCGACGCCCTCTTCACCGCGGGACGCGCGCCCGACCAGCGCCCCAACATCGTGCTCGTCGTCGCCGACGACCTGGGCTACGGGGAGCTGGGCGCCTACGGCCAGGACAAGATCAAGACCCCGGTCCTCGACCGGCTCTCCCGGCAGGGCCTGCGCTTCACCCAGGCCTACTCCGCGGCCCCCGTCTGCGCGCCGTCGCGGTGCTCCCTCATGACGGGCCTGCACACCGGGCACTCCCGGGTCCGCCAGAACCCCCAGGCGGGGTTCCCCGGCGACCTGCGCCAAGAGGACACCACCTTCGCCGAGATCCTCCAGGGGGTCGGCTACCGCACCGGCCTGTTCGGCAAGTGGGGCTTCGGGCCCGAGCGCCCCGGCGCCTCACACCCCAACGCCCGCGGCTTCGGCGAGTTCTACGGGTACATCACCCACACCGCGGCGCACGACTACTACCCCGACCACCTGTGGCACAACGGGCAGAAGGTCCGGCTGGCGGGCAACACGGGAGCCCGGAAGGGCAGCTTCGCCCCCGACCTCTTCCGCCGCCGCGCGGCGGACTTCGCACGCGAAGGCGGGGACGAGCCTTTCTTCCTCATGTACGCGACGAACCTTCCGCACGCGCCGGGCGAGGCGCCCAGCCTCGGGCGTTACGCGAGCAAGCCGTGGCCGCGCGCCGACCGGGCTCACGCCGCGCAGGTCACCCGGCTGGACACCGACCTGGGCACGCTCCTCGACTCGCTACCGAAGGCACGGCCGACCCTTGTCCTCGTCACGAGCGACAACGGCCCGCACGAGGAGCAGGGCTTCAACCCCGACAGGTTCGACGCCAACGGCAAGTTCCGCGGATACAAGCGCAACCTGTACGACGGCGCCCTGCGCGTCCCGCTCATCGCCTGGGGGCCCGGCCTGGTCCGCAAGGGCGTCACCGGCCGCGTCACCTCCCAGCTCGACGTCTTCCCGACCCTCGCGGAGCTCGCCGGGGCCGGGCTGCCGCGGCCGCTGGACGGGGTGTCCATCGCCGGCACCCTCGCCGGCCGCGGGAACGCGGCGCCCGCCGGGCACCTGTACTGGTACCGGAACGAGAAGTCACAGACGCGGCGCGCGAACAAGACCGAGGGCGGCAGCGTGACCCGGCTCGCCGAGGCCGTCCGGCAGGACGAGTGGAAGCTCATCCGGTACGCGCCGGGCCGCAGCCGTCCGGCGAGCCGCCGGAGCTGGCGGGTCGAGCTGTTCAACATGAACAACGACCCGCGCGAGTCCAGCAACGTCGCCTCCAAGCACCCGCTGGTCGTCAACCGGCTGCACAGGCTGGCCGACGCCTCCTGGACCTGACCGGCCGCCGGGCGGCACGCCCGGCGGCGGCGCGACGCCTCCCCGACCCCGCCGACGCGGACCCGCGGACCTCCCGTCCGCGCGGTCAGCATTCGCCTCTTCTGTACCCTTTGACGCTTTTGACGCCCGGTCAACTCGCCCCTTGTCCTCGCGGCCTTCCGGAGCGATGATCGCGAGTCCCAGGACATTCCGGCCTTATGCCAGGAAGGGGTTACAGAGTGGACCTTGAGGAGACGGCGGACCGGTGCCGTCGCATGATCGCCGAAGGCCCCGGCTACGCGGCGTTCCCCGTCACCGCGGGGCCGGGCGCCCAGCCGGTCTACCGGGCCGTCGTCGACGACGCGGCGGCCGTCGAGTTCGTGGAGATGTCCCCCGACCTCGCCTCGCACGCGGTCGAGACGTTCGTGTTCCAGCGGATCCGCGCCGCCTGGGTGCTGCTCGGCGGCGGCGCGACCCGCGACGAGGGCGTCCCGCACCGGGTGCCCGCCGCCCAACGGGACGGCCTCCACCTGACCGTGTCCCAGACCTACGTCACCCGCAAGCGCAAGGCGCCGCTGCTGGGACCGCGCCACATCTCCCTCGCCGAGGTGCACGTCTCCCTGGAGACCCGCACGGTCACCGCCGACGGCGTCCCCCTCCCCCTAGCCGCCCACGGCTGCGTGCCCGTCCTCTGGTCCGGCCGCCGCCCTCCCCTCGTAGAAGCCCGCGCCTCCTCCGGCGCCCTCCTCGCCACCCTCCGCCCCACCCCAGCCGACCGCCCCCGCCCCGCGAAAGCCCGCTGACCGGCCGCCCGCTCGCGCCGCAGCCGCCCCCGCGACCCGCCAGAGGCGCCCCGCGCGCCCCCGCCGCGCCCTGACGGGTCCCGGGCGGCCCCGGGCCGTCCCCGCCCGGAACGGCCCTTCGCGGACGCCTTCGCCGTCTCCGCACCCGTTCAGACGCCGCTGGGCGGCGGCGAGAGCACCACGGGCAGAACTCCCGCGAGACCGGCTCGGGCCCCGTCAGGGAGCCCGTCCGCCTCCCGACGCCGTCGGGCGCGGGCTGCGGGCGGGATCAGGCGCCGTTGGGGAGGGTGAGCGGGGGCGGGTAGTCGGCGGGTTCGTCCAGGGTCCCCCAGGGGCGGTGGGCCGCCTTGCCCGGGAGCCCGGCGAGTTCGGGGAGCCAGCGGTGGACGTACGCGCCGTCGGGGTCGTGCCGGTCGGCCTGGCGGAGCGGGTTCATCGTGCGGTTGGGGCGGGTGTCGTTGCCGGTGCCCGCGACCCACTGCCAGTTGCCCGGGTTGTTGGCGAGGTCGCCGTCGGCGAGCCAGTACCGGAAGCAGCGGTAGCCGTGCCGCCAGTCGAGGCCGAGATCGCGGGTCAGGTACGACGCGGTGATCATGCGGGCGCGGTTGTGCATGAAGCCCTCGTGCCTGAGCTGGCGCATCCCGGCGTCCACGATGGGGACCCCTGTGCGGCCCTCCTCCCAGGCCTTCAGCGCGTCGTCATCGGAGCGCCAGCCTTTGCCGCGCGGACGGTAGTCGCGGCGGGCGAGGTCGGGGAAGGCCGCCGCCACCTGGTGGTGGAAGTCCCGCCAGGCGAGCTGCCGGGTGTAGGGCTCGTACGCGGAGGCCGCCACGGCGAGCTCCAGCGGGGACAGGCAGCCGAACCGGAGATGGGCGCTGAGCCGGGACGTGCCCTTGTCGTCGGCGAGGACGTCGCGGGTGTCGTCGTAGGAGTCGACGCCGTGGGAGAGCCACGCCTTCATGAGCCTCCGGGCCTCGGTCTCTCCGCCCTTGGCCAGTCCCGGGGAGACCCCGGGGCGTTCCAGGTCGGGCATCTCGCCCGGGTAGAGGCCGCCGGGGAGGGAGATCGTGCGGGGCGTCCGCAGGACGCCCCGGCGAGGGGCCGCCGCCCAGGCCCGCCAGTAGGGCGTGAAGACCTTGTAGTGGTCGCCTCCGGTGGGCCGCAGGTCCCCGGAGGGCACCACGGTCGCTCCCGGATGCACCGTGACGTCCAGGGGAAGATCGCGCAGGGCGGCGAGTCTGCGCAGCGCGTAGCGGGACCTGTCGTCGGCGAGGTGGAGGGAGGTCGCGCCCGTCTCGTGCGCCAGGCGGCCCGCCTCCTCCGCAGGGTCCCCCGCGCGGACGATCAGGTCGGCGCCCCTCCCGCGCAGAGAGGCCTGCAGGTCGGCGAGCGCGTCGGCGAGGAACCGCAGCCGGTTGGGCACCGCCATCGGCCCGGCGAGGATTCCCCGGTCCACGACGAAGAGCGGCACGACGTCCCCGCCCGCGCAGGCGGCGGCCAAGGCCGGGTTGTCGTGCAGCCGCAGGTCCCTGGTGAAGAGCATGATCGAGGTGTTCATCACCCGGTATTCGTGCCCGCCCGGCCACCGGTTGCATCCGATCGCGGGATCTCGCGCGAAGATAGGGCGTCACCGGCGGCACACGGCGAAGGAGGCGGAGGTGGAGGGTCCCGGACTGAGCGTGGGCGCGGTGGCGCACCGCCTCGGGGTGTCGGCCTCCACGCTGCGCACCTGGGACCGCCGCTACGGGATCGGCCCCAGCAGGCGCAGCGAGGGCGCGCACCGCAGGTACGGCGCCGAGGACGTGGCGCGCCTGGAGGTGATGAACCGCCTCATCCTCGAAGGCGCCCCGCCCGGCGAGGCCGCGAGGGTCGCCCTCGGGATCCCCGCGCCGGCGGCGCCGCGTAAGCCGCGCGGCCACGGGGCCGGAGGCAAGCGGGTGCCTTTGCCGGCCGGCTCGGACCGCGCCCGGGGGCTCGCCAGGGCGGCGATGGCGCTGAACGGCCCCGCCGTGCTGACGGCGGTCCGGGAGGTCCTCGCCGACGAAGGGGTCGTCCCGGCCTGGCAAGGGGTCCTCGCCCCCGTCCTGCGCGGTATCGGCGAGCGTTACGCGGCCACCGGGGAGGCCGTGGAGGTGGAGCACTTCCTTTCGGCGCTCATCCTGGCCTGCCTCGCGGAGCGCGCCGAGCCCGTCGACCCGGCCAACGCGCGCCCGGTGCTGCTGGCGTGCGCCCCGGAGGAGCAGCACAGCCTGCCGCTGTACGCGCTGGCGGCGGCGCTGGCCGAGACCGGCGTGGCGGCCCGCAACCTCGGCATGCGGGTCCCGGAGAAGGCGCTGGCCGACGCCGTCGAGCGGATCGGGCCGGGCGCGGTGTTCGTCTGGTCGCAGATGCACTTCACCGGCGACACCGGCGTGCTCGACCGGCTGCCGACCGGCCGTCCGCCGCTGCGGGTGATCGCGGGAGGCCCCGGCTGGCGGCTCCCGTTCCCCGAGCGCGTCAGGTACGTCGCCACACTCGAGGAGGCCGTCGCGGCCGTCCACGAATGCCTGGGGCTCGTCCTCCCCGCTTGACCTCCACTTATTGACAAGTCATCTAATGCGGGCACCCTTTTTCGCGTTTTTGCCCTGCGCAAGTTGCGCACGCCTCCGGGGCCGACTATGAATAAGTTTTGAAGAGGTTCTGCGGAGGTGACCGGACATGACGACGACGTTCCAAGAGCTCGACGGCCTCACCGGCCTCGGCGCGCGGATCACCCGAGGCGACGAGGCGGCCTTGGCCGAGGCGTATGAACGCCTGGCCCCCGCCATCCGCGGATACGTCCGCGGGACGGTGCCGCAGGGGTCGGTCGACGACGTGATCCAGCTCGTGTTCCTCGAGGTCTGGCGCTGCCGGGAGCGGTTCGACCCGGCGCGCAGCCTGGAGGCCTGGGTCCTGGCGATCGCCCGGCGCAGGGCGATCGACGTCCTGCGCCGCGAGTCCCGGCATTCCGGACGCGCGGTGCCCTACACCGCGGCGGCCGGATCCTGGGACAACACCGCGTCCGTCGGCACCGCCCAGGACGTCCGGGCGGCACTCGCCCGGCTGCCGGAGGTCCAGCGCGAGGCGATCGCGCTCGCCTGCTTCGGCAGGCTCACCCAGCGGGAGATCGCCGACCGGCTTCACGTCCCGCTGGGCACGGTCAAGGCCCGCACGGCCCGCGGCCTGCGACGGCTCGGGGAGCTGCTGTGACCGCCGTGAGGCGGGGCGCCACGCCCGCCGCACCCGCGACCCCGCTGCCCGCCCCCGTGCGGCCCAGGATCGGCGCTTCGGCCTGCCTGCTCGGCGAGCCCGTGCGCTACAACGGCGGCCACGCCCGCTGCAAGTTCCTCACCGAGGAGCTCGACCCGCTGGTCGAGTGGGTGACCGTCTGCCCCGAGATCGAACTCGGCCTCGGCGCGCCCCGTCCGACCCTGCGGCTGCGCACGGACGGCCACCTCATCTCCCGCGACGGGACCGTCGACCACGCCGAGGGCATCGCCGCAGTCAACGAGCGGGTCATGCCCCGCTTCGCCGACCTCGACGGGTTCGTGGTCAAGTCCCGCTCGCCCTCCTGCGGCCTGTTCGGCGTGTCCCGCTACGCGTCGGGGCTCCCCGACGAGCGGACCGACGGCCAGCCCGTGGACCGCAAGGGCCGGGGCGCCTTCACCGCCGCCCTGGTCGCGGCCTACCCGGACCTGCCCGTGGAGGAGGACGGACGCCTCAACGACCCCCTGCTGCGCGAGCACTTCGTGGAACGGGTCTTCGCACGGGCCCGGATGCGCGCGCTGTTCGGGGCGCCCTGGCGGCCGCGCGACCTCGTCGCCTTCCACAGCAGGCACAAGCTCCAGATCCTCGCGCACGACCCCGTCGGGTACCGCGAGGCGGGCAGGGTCGTCGCCCGCGCCGGATCGGACGCGCCGGAAGACCTCGTGCCCGCCTACGCCGGCGTGTTCGCCGCCGCCCTCGCCGTCCGGCCCATCCGCGGCCGCCAGGTCAACGCGCTGCACCATGTGCTCGGCCCGCTGAGCCGCCGGATCGGCCCGGTGCGCCGGGCCGGGATCGTCGCCTCGATCGCGGCGTTCTCGGCCGGTGAGGCGCCGCTCAGCGTCCCCGTGGCGCTGCTGCGGCACGACGCCGAGGCCGAGGGCCTGACCTACCTGACCGAGCAGACCTTCCTCGAACCGTTCCCCGCCGCGCTCCCCCTGCGGCACCGCCTGTGAAGGAAGTCCCCCCGTGGCCCTCTCCGGATTCGCCGTCATCGGCTCGGGGGTGTCCGGCCTGACCGCCGCGCACCTCCTGGCCCGACGCGGCACGACCACCCTGTACGAGGCGGACTCCCGCCTCGGCGGGCACGCCCACACCCACGACCTGCCCGCCGGAGACGGTCGCGCGGACGGCCCCACCGTCCCGGTGGACAGCGGCTTCATCGTGCACAACGACCGCACGTACCCGCTGCTCACCGGGCTGTTCCGGGAGCTCGGCGTGGCCACCCGCGACACCGAGATGAGCATGTCGGTGTCGTGCGCGGGGTGCGGCCTGGAGTACGCGGGCGCGCGCGGCCTACGGGGGCTGCTGGCGGGCCGTCCCACCCGGCCCTACCTGGGGATGCTCAGGCAGGTGCCGCGCTTCCACCGTGCCGCGCGGGCGCTGCTGTCGGGCGGTGACGTGTTCGGCGGGCGGCTCCGGGAGGACGACCCGACGGTCGGGGAGTTCCTCCGGGCGGGAGCCTTCACCCGGTACTTCACCGCGCACTTCGCCAAGCCGCTCGTCGCCGCGGTGTGGTCGTGTCCGCCGGGGACCGCGATGGACTACCCGGCAAGGCATCTGTTCGCTTTCCTGGACAACCACGGGATGCTGTCGGTGAACGGGTCTCCGCAGTGGAAGACGGTCGTCGGCGGCTCCCGTGTGTACGTCGAGCGCATAGCCGCGGGGTTGCCCGAGGTCCTCCGGGACACCCCGGTACGGGCGGTCGTACGGCACGCCGACGGCGTGGACGTCTACGACGCCTCCGGCACGACGCGGAGCTATGCCGCCGCGGTCATCGCCACCCACGCCGACCAGGCCCTCGCGGTGCTGCCCGACCCGTCGGCGGACGAGAAGCGCGTCCTTGGGGCCTTCACCTACTCACGGAACCCCACGGTCCTGCACTCCGACACCTCGGTGCTGCCGCGCGCATCCGCGGCCCGAGCGTCGTGGAACTACGCGATGGACCTCTGCGCGGCGGACGTGGACCGCGTACGGGTCAGCTACGACATGAACCGCCTCCAGGGCCTGCCTACCGCCGAGCGCTATCTCGTCACCTTGAACGGGGCGGTCCCGGCGCGTCATGTGCACGCCCGGATGGTCTACGCCCACCCGGTCTTCACCCGCGAGTCCGTCGCCGCCCAGAAGGAGCTGCCCGGCCTCTCCGACGGCCGGCTCGCCTTCGCCGGGGCCCACCACGGCTGGGGCTTCCACGAGGACGGTTGCCGCTCCGGATTCGCGGCGGCCCGCGCGCTGGGAGCGATCCCGTGACGCCCGCCCTGTACGAGTGCGTCATCACCCACGCCAGGGCGGCGCCCGTCCGCAACGTGTTCACGCTCCGGACCTACCTGTGGCTGGTCGACCTCGACCACCTGCCCTCCCGCGGCCCGCTCGCGCGCTTCCGCGGCCGCGACCACGGCGACGGCGGCGACCTGCGCGCGGACCTCACCGCGTTCCTCGCCGGGCACGGCCTGCCCCGGCCGGGACGCGTGACCATGCTGTGCCACGCGCGCGTCCTCGGGCATGTGTTCAACCCCCTGACCGTCTTCTGGTGCCGCGCCGAGGACGGCTCCGCGCTCTGCACCGTCGCCGAGGTGCACAACACCTACGGCGGCCGCCACCGCTACCTCCTGCGCCCCGACGAGAAGGGCCGCGCGGAGACGGCCAAGGAGTTCTACGTCTCCCCGTTCCTGCCCGTCGAGGGCGCCTACCGGCTCAGCCTTCCAGAGCCCGACGGACGGCTCAGCCTGTCCGTCGCCCTGCACCTGCCGGACGGCCCGCCCTTCACCGCCTCCGTGCGGGGCGAAGGCCGACCGGCCACCTGGACCGCCCTCCTGGCGGCCTTCCTCCGGCACCCCGTCGCCCCGCTGGTGGGGGCCGCCCGCATCCGGACCAAGGGGATCGCGCTGTACCTGCGCGGCGTCCCCGTCGTCCCCCGTGACCCGACCCCTTGCGACACCACCTCCCGCGACACGATCAGGAGAGCACCATGACCGCGCTCGCCGAGACGGCCTCCCGCTGGCCCGCCTTGGACGCCGTTCCGCCCTACACCCTGCGCGCGCGGGCGGCCCGTCTGCTGTTCCTGCGGACGATCCGCCGCCTTCCGCTCCGCGTCGCGCTCGCGGACTCCGGCCCGGCGACCTCCGTGCCACCGGGCTCCGGGCCGGCGGACTCCCTGCTCTCGGGCCCCGGACCTACGGGCTTCCCGCTGTCGGACCCCGGGCTGCCGGACGAAGTCGTGGGCAGGGGCGGGCCCGTCCTGCGCGTCCACCGGCCCGAGGCGTTCTTCGCCAGGCTGGGCCATGACGGGCTCATCGGCTTCGGTGAGTCGTACATGGCCGGAGAGTGGGACGCCGACGACCTTCCAGGGGTGCTCACCGCCTTCGCCGGCGCCCTGGACACGATGGCGCCGCGCGCCTCCGCTTGGCTGCGCCCATTGGTCCTGCCCCGGCGAGGCCCGGACGAGGACGGCACCAAAGAGCGTGCGCGCTTGAACGTCAGCAGTCATTACGACCTGTCTAATGATCTGTTCGCCCTGTTCCTCGACGAGACCATGTCCTACTCCAGCGCGCTGTTCCCCGACGTAGACGGCCGACCGGCTCCCGGCGACCTCTCCGCGGCGCAGCACCGCAAGATCGACCGGCTGCTCGACCGGGCGGGCGTCGGCCCCGGCACCCGGCTCCTGGAGATCGGAACGGGCTGGGGCGAACTGGCCATCCGCGCCGCGCACCGGGGCGCGACCGTCACCACGATCACCCTTTCCGCCGAGCAGCGGGACCTCGCGCTGCGCCGCGCGGCGGCCGCCGGAGCCGCCGACCGGGTGACCGTCGAGCTGTGCGACTACCGGGACGCGACCGGCGCCTACGACGCGATCGTCAGCGTCGAGATGGTCGAGGCCGTCGGCGCCCGCCACTGGGGCGTGTACTGCCGCGCCCTGGACCGGCTGCTCGCGCCGGGCGGCACCGTCGCCCTCCAGGCGATCACCATGGCCCACCACCGGATGCGCGCCACCCGGAACACCCGGACCTGGGTCCACAAGTACATCTTCCCGGGTGGCCTCATCCCGTCCGTGACGGCGCTGGAACGGGCGCTGCAAGGCACGGCGCTGAGGATCCGCGACGACTTCGGCTTCGGCCTCCACTACGCCGAGACGCTCCGCCTCTGGCGCGCCGCCTTCACCGCGCGGGAGGCCGAGGTCGGCGCGCTGGGCTTCGACGCGGTGTTCCGGCGCATGTGGGAGTTCTACCTCGCTTACTCCGAGGCGGGCTTCCGCGCCGGTTACCTGGACGTCCGGCAGTTCGTGCTGGCGCGGGGGTGAGGGAAGTGCTCTGGCTGAACCTCGTAGCGAGCGCGGCGGCCATCGCCGTGCTCATGGGAGTCACCTACGCGCTGGGCGTACGGAAGGGCTCGCACGCGCTCATAGACATCACCTGGGGTGCCGCGTTCTCAGTCGTCGCACTGGTGAGCCTCGCCCTGTCGGCCGGGCACGGCGATCCCGTGCGGCGCTGGACCGTCGCCGCCCTGACCGTCGTCTGGGGAATGCGTCTCGCCGTCCACCTCGGGCGGCGCAACTGGGACGCCAAGGAGGACCCGCGTTACACCGAGCTGCTCTCGCCCGCGCCCCCTGAGCGACGGGACAGGTACGCGATACGGAAGGTCTACCTTCCGCAGGGCGTGTCGGTGCTGCTGGTCTCGCTGCCCGTCCAGGTGGCGATGTACCAGACGGCGCCGCCGGGGGTGTTCCTGTGGCTGGGCGCGGCGGTGTGGGCCGTCGGCCTCGGGTTCGAGGCGCTCGGCGACCGGCAGCTCGCCGCGTTCAAGGCGGACCCGGCCAACCGGGGCCGCGTCCTCGACACGGGCCTGTGGCGGTACACGCGGCACCCGAACTACTTCGGCGACGCCCTGGTGTGGTTCGGCTTGTTCCTCACCGCCTGCGACGAGCCGCTCGGCCTGCTGACGGTCGTGTCGCCGCTCGCCATGCTGTGGTTCCTCACCCGGGTGACCGGGGTGCGCCTCTCCGACGCCCGGATGGCCGACCGCAAGCCCGGATACCGCGAGTACATGGCCCGTACCAGCGCCTTCGTCCCGCGGCCGCCCAGGCGTCGTCCGTGAGGCGGCGGGATCCGGGACGGCCTTCGGGAACCCGCCCCTCAGACGTCGGTGGCCTCCTCGCGGGCCGCCGCCGTCGCGTCGGTGACGTCGCGCAGGAAGGCCGCGATGACGGCGCGCTCGGCGGGCGTGTACTTCACGGCGACCTCGCCGATGTGCTGCGCGAGGGGGCCGAACAGGCGCTTGCCGGTGTCGCGGGCGGTGTCCGTGGCCGTCAGATGGACGAGGCGGCGGTCGCCGGGCTCCCGGTGCCGCTCGATGTGCCCGGCGCGTTCCAGGCGGTCCAGGAGGGCCGTGGTGGCCGGGGGGCTCAGGTGCAGCGCCTCGCCGAGGCGGCGCGGGGTCAGCGGGACGCCGTCGCGCACCGCGCGCATGATCACCGAGAGCGCGCTCAGATCGGTCCGGTGCACCCGGTGGTACGCCCCGACGGCTTCGCGGTAATGGTCGGTCTCGGTGGCGACCAGATGCAGCCACTGGACCAGATCCGCGGGCTCGGCCCCGTCGGGAAGGGGTCGCGTTGAGTTCGGCACGGACACAGCATAGTCTTTCCGCCATGGAATCATTCGACGATCGAACTACCACCCCCGGCGACCCGCCCCGTCTCTCCGCGGCCGCGCGCCTGGCGGCGCCGGTGATCGCGGCGGTCACCGGCCGGCGGTCCAAGTGGGCGGTCGTCGCGGTCGCGCTCGCGGCCTCACTCCTCGTCCTCGCCTTCGGCGGTACCGCGACCAAGGACGACGGGCCGGGCGCGGCCCTGCCCAAGGGCGCCGAGTCCGCCGCCGTCGCCGAGCTGAAGGAGCGGCTGCCCGGCGCCGAGATCCAGACCGCGATGGCCGTGTTCGACCGCGCGGGCGGGCCCTTCACCGAGGCCGACAAGGCGTTCCTCGCCGAGCGCGCCGCGGCCTTCGCCCCGACCGCGCTGAACGGCCAGGTGGGCCGCGCCGTCTTCGCCGAGGACGACGGCACCGCCCTCATCCTCGTGCCCCTCGGCGGCGACCTTCGCGACGACGCCCTCGCCGACGCGGTGGGGGACCTCCGGACCGAGGCCAAGGCGGGCCTCCCGGACGGGGTCACCGCCCAGGTCACCGGCGGCGCCGCCTTCTCCGTCGACCTGTCCTCGGTCTTCGACGGCGCCAACACCGCGCTCCTCGGCGCGACCGCCCTCGTCGTCGCCCTTCTGCTGCTCATCACCTACCGGAGCCCCTGGCTGTGGCTGGTGCCCCTCACCGTCGTGGGGATCGGCGACCAGGTGGCGACGAAGGCCGTCTCGGCGTTCTCCCGCTGGGGGGTCCTCACCGTGGACGGCTCCACCCTGGGCATCACGTCGGTCCTCGTGTTCGGCGCCGGCACCAACTACGCCCTCCTCGTCATCGCCCGGTACCGGGAAGAGCTCCGGCTCGAAGACGACAAGCACGTCGCGATGCGAAGGGTGCTCGCCGGTGCGGGGCCCGCCGTGCTCGCCAGCTCCGGGACCGTGTTCCTCGCCCTCCTCTCGCTGGCGTTCGCCGTCACGCCCTTCAGCCGCAACATCGGGCTCGCCGGGGCCGTCGGCATCGCCGTCGCGGTCGTCTACGCCCTCGTCGTCCTGCCTTCGGCGCTGCTGCTGTTCGGCCGGGGGCTGTTCTGGCCGTTCACACCGCGCGTCGGGCAGCACGACAAGACCGGCGAAGGGGTCTGGGGCAAGACCGGACGGTTCGTCGCCCGCCGGCCCGCCGTGGTCGCCGCGGCCTCGGCGGTGGTCCTGGCGGGGCTCGCGCTCACCGCGACCGGCATCACCACCGGACTCGCGCAGACCGAGCAGTTCCGCACCCCCGTGGAGGCGACCGAGGGCCAGAAGACGATCGCGGCGGCCTTCCCCGCGGGCGTGGCCGACCCCGTCATCGTCCTCGCCAAGGCCGCGACGGCCGAGCAGGTGCGGACGGCCGCGGCGGGCGTCGAGGGCGTCGCGGAGTCTTCGGTCGGGGAGACCGACGGCGACCTCACCAAGGTCACCGCCGTCCTCACCGCCGAGCCCGGCACCGAGCAGAGCTTCCAGACCCTGCGCGACCTGCGCGCCGCGGTCTCGGCCGTCCCGGACTCCGACGCGCTCGTGGGCGGCACCCAGGCCGAGGACCTCGACAAGCGCGAGGCCGCGGAGCGCGACCAGCGCGTCATCATGCCCCTGGTCCTCGCCATCGTCATGGCGATCCTGCTGCTCCTCCTCCGCTCCGTCGTCGCCGCGGTGCTCCTCATCGGAACGGTGGTCGCGAGCTTCGCGGCCAGCGTCGGCGCGGGCTGGATGATCTTCCACGGCCTCCTGGGCTTCCCCGCCTTCGGCGCCGAGGTCCCCCTCTTGGCCTTCCTGTTCCTCGTCGCCTTGGGAGTCGACTACAACATCTTCCTGGTCACCCGGGCCCGCGAGGAGTCCGTCACCCGGGGCACCCGTGAGGGCGTGGTCCGCGGCCTCGCCGTGACGGGCGGCGTCATCACCAGCGCAGGCATCCTCCTGGCTTCGGTCTTCACCGTCCTGGGCGTGCTCCCCCTCCTCACCCTCACCCAGATCGGCGTCATCGTCGCGGTGGGCGTCCTCCTGGACACGCTGCTGGTCCGCAGCATCCTCGTGCCCGCCCTGGTCGTCCTCCTGGGCGACCGCTTCTGGTGGCCCGCCACCCCCGCCAAGGCGATCGACGAGCCCGCCAAGGAGCTGGCCACGGCCCCCTGACCCGACCGCGACGCCCCGGGGAGCTCCGCCTGAGAGAAGCGGACTCCCCGGGGTAGGTCCAAGACGACGACCTCAGAGGGAGCCCACATGAAGACGCTGTTCAAGACATCCCTGGCAGTGGCCGCCACGGCCGTCCTGGGCTCTCTCGCCACCCGCCCCGACACCCCCTGGTACCAGAACCTCGCCAAGCCCTCATGGCAACCGCCCCCCGCGGCCTTCCCCCTCGTCTGGACCCCCCTCTACATCTCCCTCGCCTACGCGGGCGCCCGAGCCATCGACCACGCCCCACCCGAGTCCCGCCCCGCCCTCATCCGCGCCTACGCCCTCAACCTGGCCCTCAACGCCGCCTGGACCCCCACCTTCTTCCTCCTCCGATCCCCCAATGCCGCCCTGGCCGAGATCACCCTCCTCAACGCCTCCAACGCCCTTCTCATCCACCGCTTCCTGAACGCCGACCGCCCCTCCGCCCTCCTCCTAGTCCCCTACGCCGCCTGGACCGCCTTCGCCACGGCCCTGACCGCCGCCATAGCCACCAGAAACTGACCCGGTACAAATCCCCCAATTCCGGAAATCCGAGAACGTCGACCACAAGGCCGGGTGCCTTTTCGGGGAACTGCTCGACCGGTCAGCGACGGAGGGTGATGGTCCGTCGTGCAAGGTCGTGCATGTTCTGAGCGGAGGTTCGGCCATGGCCCGGAGTCCGTGGCGGGCGACCCGGAGTCCGACGACGGCGGTTCCCCGACCATCCGGTGGGACGCGGGACGTCTCCCCGGTCGAGTCCGAAGCCGAGCGCGTCGCCGGTCAATGCCGTTCGACCACTTCGACGGTGACGGGCGTCCGACCCGAACGAGCGTCACCGAGGACCCTGCCGTCGCGAAGCTGTGCACGGCAGCCTTCGACGCCGTCGGGTCACGCGGGACCGGCCACCGGGATCACCGCGCCGAGCAACCGCTCACGTGCCCGCACAGTCGTCTTCGTCCAGCGTTCAGCGGGCCCGGCAGGCTCCTGGCGTCCGCCTTGGGCGCCTTCGCGTGGTCGCCGGGCTCAGCAAGCGTGAGCCCGGCCGCGCGCTGCGGGTGGCATGAGTGTACGAACGGACCAAGCGGTTCCGCTCCTACTCGTCCTGGCTGGTCCCCGGCGTTCTCCAGACACGCGGCTGCACCACGGCGGTCTTGCGCACGATCATGCGCAGAACCGACGCACCGGACGACGTCGAGGCGGCGGTGAACGCCCGCAGGCAGCGGCGGCGGGTCCTCCGCGAGGGAGACCACCGGTTCCCGTTCGTCCTAACGTGGAGTCATGGGCGACAACGACTCCGAATCCGCCGAGGCGGGTGCATCGGAATCGCCACTTGGGCGGCCCGCTGTCAGAACCTCGGATCGGATGGGCTATGTGTCCGACCTGGCGGTTTTTCTACGGGAGGACTACGGGGTCGATGCCGTGGTGGCGCCGGGGGAAGAGGGGCAGGCGATGGTGGTCCGGGTGACGTCGGGGCGGGGGAATCCGTTGCGGTGGCGGCCGACTTCGTGGCGAAGGCGGGTGGGCGGCGGTTCGTGAGGGGTGCGCGCGGGTGGGGAGAGGTGGTTCCGGTTGGGCGTGCGGGCTTGGCTCGCACCCGTTGACGAGCCCGATGCGGCCGCCTCGGCGGTGGTGCGGGAGCTCTACGACGGGGAACCGGACGACGCGACCATCGCGCGCGTCATGCGGCTCCCTTTCGGCGTTTGAACCCGCCGGAACCGCTTCCCCCGCGGGGCCGCCGGCGCCGGACGGGGAGCATGTGGCGGAGGTGGGGTCTGGAGCGCGGCGAGGCCCCGGCGTTCCTTGGACGGGTCCAGGGGCCGGGGCCTTGGCGCGGGAGGGCTAGGCGGGCTTGTAGACCTCGCTTTCGGTCTCGAAGACCGCCAGGGACGGGTCGTGGTCGAGGGAGCCGGTGTCGGCCATCGCGGACATCCAGTGGTGGAAGTTGTCGCCTCGGTCGCGCAGGACGTCGTACAGGCGGACGGTCAGGCGGCGGCGCACCGCGGCCAGCTCCGGGTGGGTGTAGCGGTTGCTGAGTTCGTGCGGGTCGGTCGCCAGGTCGTAGAGCTCGTTGCGGGACTCGGGGTTCACGACCAGTTTGTAGCGGTCGTCCCGGATCATGCGCTGCGGGTACGGGAAGTGGTGGCCGTGGAACTCCGCAGTGAGCTCCGCCCGCCACGGGACGTCCTCGCCCGCCACCAGCGGGAGCAGGCTCGCGCCGTCGACGGCCTGGGCCGGGTCGAGGCCGGCCAGGTCGAGGATCGTGGCGGTGCAGTCGGTGAGGCCGACGAACTCGCGGCGGACCTGTCCGGCGGGCATCCCCGGCACCCGGACGATGCCCGGGATACGGTAGATGTCCTCGTACATGGCCGGGCCCTTGTCGTGCAGGCGGTGGGCGCCGGTGAACTCCCCGTGGTCCGCGGTGAAGAAGACCGCGG
Source organism: Actinocorallia herbida (assembly GCF_003751225.1). NCBI lineage: Bacteria > Bacillati > Actinomycetota > Actinomycetes > Streptosporangiales > Thermomonosporaceae > Actinocorallia > Actinocorallia herbida. Next base: position 1,916,634 of record NZ_RJKE01000001.1, on the reverse strand, counting down.
TCGAGTCCTCCAGGCCCAGCTCGCGCAACGTGTCGAGGATGCGGCCGATCTCCCCGTCGATCATCGCGGCGTAGCCCCGGTAGACCGCGATGAGCTTCCGGGAGACGTCCTCGGCGAGGGTGTCGTACGTCCAGAGCGCGCTGTAGTTGCGTTGGACGGGCGGCTTCCCTTCGAACGTCTCCGCGACGGACGCGGGCAGCTCGATCTCGTCCGGGTCGTACATGTCGTAGTACTCCTCCGGCAGGAGGTACGGCAGGTGCGGTCCGAAGAAGTGGGTCGCGAGGAAGAACGGGCGGCGGCCGGTCCGGTAGTCGTCGGCGTACTCGTGCAGCCGCTCGATCGTGCGCGTCGCGAGGTAGTGCTCGAACGTCGCCTCGACGGGCTGGTGCAGCCGGGCGGCCAGCAGGTTTCCGGGGTTCCCGTTGGGCAGGGTGCCCCGGACGTGGTCGCTGATCTCGTACGGAGGCAGGCCGTTGTCTTCGAGGTACTTCAGATAGTCCGGGTGGTCCACCGGGTTGTGCCAACCTGGCAGATCCGCCCCCTCGAACCCGAAGTCCGCGGCGTTCCGGTGCGTCCCGACGTGCCACTTGCCTTGCAGCCCGAGCCGGTACCCGGCCGCGGAGAGCGCCGCGGAGAAGGTGAACTCCTCGCGCGGCAGGTCCTCCATGTAGCCGACGTTGCGCTCGTGGTTGGCCAGCAGTTTGTGCCGGAAGGGCAGCTTCCCGGTGAGGAGGCTGGCCCGGGCGGGCGTGCAGATGGCCGTCGGCGTGTAGGCCCGCTCGAACAGCGTGCCGGACGCGGCGAGGCCGTCCAGGGCGGGGGTGGAGACCTCCGTCGGGTTGTGGCAGCCGAGTGTGTCCACCCGGTGCTGGTCGGTCATGAGGAACAGGATGTTGCGGGGTGAGGCACTCACTTGCCGGCGACCTTGCCGTAGACGTCGCCGAGGTAGTACGTCGAGGGCTCGGGGACCTCCTTGAGCTTGCCGGCGCCGACGAACAGCTCGGACATGCCCTTCAGCCACGCGTCGACGGAGCCGTCGGCGGTCTTGGCGGCGATGTCGGCGGTGTTCAGGGGCCGGCTGTTGGCCTGGTCGGCCTTGACCTGGTCCTCCGGCAGCTTCAGGAACTCGGCGGTGGCCTTCACCGACTCCTCGGGGTTCGCCGAGCGGTAGTCGCTGGCCTCCTGGAGCACCTTGACGACCTTCTCGACCAGCTCCGGGTCCTTCTCGACGACCTCGTTGCCCGCCACGTAGGCGGTCGGGAAGCTCTGGTCGAAATCGGCGTTCTTGGCCAGTTCGACCAGGTCGGGAACGCTCTTCTTGATGGTGTCGATCATCGGGTACCAGATGCCCGCGGCGTCGATCTGGCCCGAGGCGAACGCGGACGCGACCGTCGCCGGGTCCATGGGGACGCGCTCGATGTCGTCGACGGTGAGCCCGGCCTTCTTGAGCGCCAGGGTGAGGATCATGTCGCCGGAGGTGCCCTCGGGGACGCCGACCTTCTTGCCCTTGAGGCCCTCGAGCGAGGTGATGCCCGGCTGCGCGATGACGCGGTCGGCGAGGCCGAGCGAGTTGACGGAGATGACCTTGGCCTGGCCGGAGGAGGGCAGCCACAGGGCCCCCGGGCCGATGTAGCCGAAGTCGAGGTCGCCCGAGCCGAGCGCCTGGATCTGGAGGGGGCCGTTGGTGAAGACCGAGACCTTGGGGTCGAGTCCGTTCTTCTCCCACAGCCCTTCCTGGTCGGCGATGGCGAGCAGGGCCGAGCCGTTGTAGTCGGCGATGTAGCCGAAGTCGACCTTCTGCGCGCCGGACTCGGCGGACGGGTCGTCGCCGCCGCAGGCGGTCGCGGTGAGGCCGAGGACGGCGGCGGTGAGGGCGGCGAGGGCGATGCGGGCTCTCATGGGATCAACCTTTCGCGTGGGTCTGCTGCTGGGCGGGCTGGTGGGGAGGCTGCTGCGTGGGCTGGTGGTACACGGCGCGCCATACGCGGTTGCGCAGGGCGGCGAACTCGGGGGAAAGGCGGGTCTGCTCGGTCCGGGGGTAAGGCAGGTCGACGTCTATGACCTCCTGGACGCGGCCCGGCCCCGCGGCCATGACCACGACCCGGTTCCCGAGGTACACGGCCTCGTCGACGTCGTGCGTGATGAACAGGACGGTGCGGCGCTCGCGGCTCCACGTGTCCAGCAGCTGGTCCTGCATCCGGACGCGGGTGAGCGCGTCGAGGGCGCCGAAGGGCTCGTCCATGAGCAGGACGCGCGGGTCGGCGGCGTAGGCGCGGGCGATGGCACAGCGCTGACGCATGCCGCCCGACAGGGTCTTGGGGAGCGCGTCGGCGAACTCGGCGAGGCCGACGAGGTCGATGTACCGCTGCGCGCGGGCGCGGCGCTCGGCCTTGCCGATGCCGGCGATCTTGAGGCCGAACTCGACGTTGCCCCGGACCGTCAGCCAGGGGAACAGCGCGTACTGCTGGAAGATGACCCCCCGGTCCGGGCCCGGCCCGGTGACCGGTCCCCCGTCCACGGTGACGCTCCCGCTGGTCGGCGTGACCAGCCCTGCGGCGATCCCGAGCAGGGTGCTCTTCCCGCAGCCGGACGGCCCGACGACGGTGACGAACTCGCCGTCGGCGAGGCCCAGGTCCACCGAGCTGAGCGCGGTCATCGTGTCGGCGCCGAGCGGGTAGACCTTGCCGACGCCGCGGAACTCGATCTTGTTCATCTGCGGTCCTGCCATCCGGTGAGGCGGCGCTCGGCGGCCAGCAGCAGCCGGTCCATGAGCAGGCCGAGGACGCCGATGGTGATGAGGCCGACGAAGATCGTCGGCAGGTCGTAGTAGATCTGCGCGTGCTGCATCCGGAAGCCGAGGCCCTCCTGGGCCGCGATCAGCTCGGCGGCGACGAGGGTCGCCCAGGCGCTGCCGAGGCCGACGCGCATGCCGACGATGATGAACGGCGACGAGGCGGGCACCACGACCCGGGCGAAGATCACCCGGTCGTTGGCGCCGAGGACGCGGGCGGCGTTGATGAGGGTGCTGTCGACCCCGATGACGCCCTGAAAAGTAGAGATCACGCACGACAGAAAGGCGCCGAGGCCGATGACGACGAGTTTGGGCGTCTCGCCGATGCCGAGGAGCACGATCGCGAGCGGGATGATCGCCAGCGGCGGGATCGTCCGGAAGAACTGGACCCACGGCTCCAGCAGGCCGCGCGCGGTGCCGTACCAGCCCATGAGGAAGCCGACCGGGACGGCCAGGGCGGTGCCGAGGGCGAAGCCGATGAGGACCCGGCGGAGGCTGGCCAGGGCGTCGTCGAAGAGGGTGCCGTCGGAGATCAGCTCCCGGCCTTGCTCGGCGACCTCGATCGGGCCGGGCAGGCCCTGCACGCCGGCGCCCGCGAGGGCGGCCCACAGGCCGATGCCGGCGGCGAGCGAGATCAGGTTGAGCACGGGGACGGGCACGCGCGGGCGCTGTTCGCGCGGCGCCTTCGCCGAGCCGTGCGGGGCCGCCTTCCCGACGGCCTGGGCACCGGTCACGACGGCCTGCCGATCGTCACGGTGCGCAGCTCGTGGGCGCCGTCGGCGCGGCTGACCTCGTAGTACAGGCGCAGGCCCTCGCCGTCGGCGATCGCATCGACATAACGGACGGAACCGGACCCGTGCGGGGTGACGACGGCGGGGCCGTCGACCGTCAGGCGCTCCCAGTGCAGCAGGTCGGGCGAGAACGCGAGGCCGGTCTTCTCCTCGTAATTGCGGGAGTAGTGGGACTCGCCGTCGTAGAAGCCGATGAATCCGGAAGAGGTCTCCACGACGCTGTTGATCCGCGCGGCCCAGCCGTCCCAACCGTCGCCGGGCTCGAAGACCACGCCGCGCCAGGTCCAGCTCGCGCCGTCGTCGGTGCTCTCGGCGAGCGCGGTCACCGAGAGGGACAGGCCCGTGTTGTAGATGTCGGCGGTCGCGTGCGCCGCGGTGGCCTCGGCGGTGCCGAAGGTGCCGCGGGCGGCGCTGACCAGCATGATCAGCCGGCCGTCGGCGGTCCGCTGCACCCGCGGGTCCTTGACGCCCTCGGTGCCGGTGGAGGCCGCGGTGAAGACCGGGCGGCGCGTCGCCACGTCGAACGCCTCGGGTGCGGCGGCCTCGACGACGTCGATGCGCCAGCGGTTGTCGGCGGCGTCGACGTAGCTGAGGTAGAGCTGGTAGACGCCGTCGGCGCGGCGGTGCAGGCAGAACCGCTCCATCGAGGGCGAGTCCAGCTCGGACTTCTCCACCGTCCAGACGTCGCGGAAGTCCACGCCGTCGTCGCTGACCGCGACCGCGCAGCGCCAGCCGCGCTCGGTGCGGGCGTCGCCGCGCGGACGGCGTCTGCGGTAGGTCATGAGGTAGCGGCCCTCGTCGGGCAGGACGCTCGCGCAGCCGACCCAGTAGCCCGGTTCGTCCTGTTCGGGGGTGAGCACGGTGACCCCGGCCTCGGGGTCGAAGGCGGGAATGGCGGTCATGATTCGTCCTCTCCGCGGCCTGTGCCGCCGGGGTAGCCGATGAGAAGCGGCGAGTCGTGGGCGACCAGGGCCAGCGCGCCGAGCGCGCCGACCTCGTCGCCGAGCGCCGCGGGATGTGCCGGAAGGCGCTGGGCGGGCGGCAGGTGGACGGCGAGGGCGGCCTCCGCGGCGGCCAGCACGCGCGGCACCGCGACCTCCCCGCCGACGACGATCCGGGCCGGGCTCACCGTGTTGCAGACCGAGGCCAGCGCGAAGCCCAGGGCCCGTCCGGCCCGGTCGAAGGCGGCGACGGCGCTCGCCTCGCCTGCTTCCAGTGCTTCAAGCGCGCCAGGCAGGTCCGCGGCTCCGGCTGCGGAGACGACGGCGGGGACCGACGCGACGGTCTCCAGGCAGCCCCGGCCTCCGCACGAACACGGCGCTCCGGCCGGATCGACCGGGATGTGGCCGATCTCGCCCGCGCCGCCGCCCGCGCCGCGCAGCAGCCGTCCGCTGACGACGATGCCGCCGCCGACGCCTTCGGAAAGGCGCGCGTAGACGACGTCCGAGAAGCCCTTGCCTGCGCCGCGGACCATCTCGGCCAGCGCGGCGAGCCGGGTATTGTTGTCGACCGCGACCGGGACGCCGAACCGCTCGCCGAGCGCGTCCGTGAGGGCGGTGACCCGGCGGGTCTGCTCGGCGGTCCGGCCGAGGGGCCCGGTGACGCCGACGCCGATGCCGTGGAGCGGTCCGAGGCCGGTGCGCAGGGAGTCGACGAGGCCGCAGGCGATCTCCAGCCGGCGCTGCCAGGACGTCGTCCTGGCGTAGCCGAGCGCGGCCGTGCCGATCACTTCCTGCGCGGCGTTGGCGACGGCCACGTGGACGCGCCGGTGGCCGAAGTCGAGGCCGATCGCCTGGCCGGTGTCCGGGTTCAGGGTGAGCAGCTCGGCGGGCCTGCCGGGCGGGCGCTTGCGGCCCGCGGACTCCGGAGTGGTGACCACGACGGCGCCCCGGGCGACGAGCGCGCCCGCGATGTCGGACAGCGTGGAGCGGGACAACCCGGACAGGGCGCCCAGCTCGGCGCGGCTCAGCGCGCCGCGCTCGCGGAGCAGCGCGACCACCCGCTCCTCGTGCCCGAGGCGGACACGGGCGAGCACGCCGGGTTCGGTCTCGGACATCGTTCTGCGCACTCTCCGGAAGAAGGGTTTGGCCGGGACTCCGGATGAAATCCCCGCTGGTGAAAAGGGAGGCTAACAGCCCAACAACCCACAATCCATACCTTTTCTACCTGAAAGACATGTGGGCTGCGTCACTTTCCGGCCGCGGCGCGGTTCGTCCGAAGATCCCGGAGTTTCCCGGATTCTCGATACGGTGGTTCCGACGGGTCTTGCGCGGACGGAGGCGTGGTGTTCATACAGCTGATCGAGGCTCCCGCGAGCAGCGCGGACACCCTGCGCGCGGCCTCCTACCGGTGGGCCGACCGGCTCGGCGCGACGTCCGTCGGATGGCTCGGCTGCACCGGGGGCGTCACCGGCGACGGGGTCTGGATCAGCGCCGAACGGTTCGAGTCCGAGCAGAAGGCCTGGGTGGAGAACGGGCGCCCGGGGCGGCGCCGCTGGTGGGCCGAGACGCTCGACGGGCTCGCCGGGGAGGCCCGGTTCGTCAACTGCCGCGAGGTCGAGGTGTTCGCCCCCGACCCGGACGCGATCGATACCGCCGGGTATGTCGAGGTCGTCCAGGGGCGGGTGAAGGATCCCGTCCTCATGCGGACCCTCCTGCGCAGCATGGAGAAGGAGATGTACGGCCACCGGGCCGACCTCCTGGGCTCCACCCTCGCCTTCCACCCGGACGACGGGTACACCCACCTGCTCTACCACACCAGCGAGGACGACCTCTTCGACGCGGAGCTCCGCGAGATCCCGCCCCGCGTCAAGGCGATGATGGACGCGATCTACGAGCTGAACCTGAGCACCCCGCGCAGGCTCGCCCTCACCGCCCCCTGGATCCACTCCCGCCGCACCACCGACCGCTGACCGTCGGCGGAGGCCGCCGCGGTCCGGGCCCGTGCGGGCCCGGACCGGCCGGGGTCAGCGCAGGGAGGCCCAGGCGGCGGCCAGGAGGGGTTCGCAGGCCAGGTGCGGCTTGCCCTCGGCGTCCCGCAGGCGCAGCGCGCCGAGCGCGCGCAGGACCTCGACGACCTCCGTGTGGTCGGCGTAGCCGGCGCCGGCGAGCGTTGAAAGGGCGAGCGCGGGCTGGTCGGACTCGCCCGCGACCTCGAGCCACACCGCGAGGTCCCCGGCGGGGCCCTGCTCGGCCTGACGCGCCAGAACCGTCCAGGCGGCCTCGAGCGTCGGGTCGTCCAGCACGCCCGTCGAGCGGACGAACTCCCGGGCCGCCCCGCCGAGGTAACGCGCGACGGACTCGCGGGCCTCCTCCGCGTCCCGCACATCGTCCTCGGCGAGGAGGACGAGCAGCGACGGCCAGCCCCCGGTCAGCGCGAACAGCTCGGCCGGGTCCAGACCGTACGCGCGGCCCGGCTCCTCGGCGACCGCTTCCGCGATCTCCTGCGCCGTGAAGGGCGCGAGCTCCAGGATCCGCGCAGGCGGGGTGTCCCGCAGCCGCGTCCACAGCGCCGCGTACCTTGGCGGCACCACGGCGACGACGGCGAGCGCCCCACCGCTCCCGCTCACCGCCTCGACGGCCTCCGCGAGCCCCGCCCGCGCCGCGTCCACCGACCTGCTGACGGCGAGATCCAGCACCACGAGCGTCACCCCCTCCGCCCGCCCCGCCCGCTCCACCGCGCTCCCGAGGACCGCCTCCCCCAGGCCCGTCCCCACCGTCCAGACCGCGACCCCTTCCTTCGCCTTCCCTTCCTCCTCCAGCACCCGCCCTACTTCCAGCAGCCCCAGCGCCTCACCCCCGACCACCAGCCAGACCCCGGCCCCTTCCCCCACGCCCTTGACGACCCGCCCGGCCCAGACCGGCCCCCACCCTTGCGCCCCCAGCGCGCTAGAACCCGGCGCAGGTACCTCACTCCCCTCAACGAGCACCGCCGGGATCTCCGCGGTCTCCTCCCCGGCCCCCCGCAACACCTCGGCGAGGACGACCTCACCGTCGGCCGCCACGACCGCGTCAGCGGCCACCGCGAACTCCGCGCCCTCCGACGACCCGGAACCCAGCGCGCTGGGAACTCCTGTCCCCTCGACCGGCGCGGGGACCTCTTCGGCGGGCGCTGCGGCCCCGGCCGCCTCCTCAGCGCCCCCGGCCCCGGCCTGCACGTCGGACCCGGCCGCCTCCTCTGCGGTGGCCCCTCCCCCCGCGTCTCCTGGCGCACCGGCTCCGGCGCCCGGCAGGCCAGGCACCCGCGCGAGCTCCTCGCCTCCTTCGGCGGGCACGGGCGGCAGCTCGGCGGTGTCCTCCGCACCCGTGCGAAGAATCTCGGCGAGGACGACCTCACCGTCAGCCGCGGGCTCCGACCGCGACGCGACCTCCTCGGCCCCACCCGCCCCAGCGGCCTCGGACGTCCCGGACGTCCCGGAAACCGAGCCGTCCAGCGCGCCGGAGTCCACCCCGACCGCAGCGGACCCGGAGCCCACCGGCGCGCCCGGCACGCCGGACGCGGCATCAAGCGCGGCGGAGTCCACCTCGGCGGCTTCGACGGGCGAAGCGGACTCGGCGCCCTCCAACGCGGAAGAGACGAGCACGCCTACCGCACCGGACTCCGCGCCTTCCGCGCCAGGAGCATGACCGGCGCTCTCAGAGCCGGAGGGATCCTGCTCGCCATCCCCGTCAGCGGGCCCGGAAGCAGGATCGGAAGGACCCCGTCCGCCATCCGGGTCGGTCGACTCGGAGAGGACCCGCCGGTCATCCCCATCGGCAGGCCCGGAAGGGCCCTGCCCGCCATCCGGATCAGCCGAATCAGAAGCAGCACCGGAAGGATCCTGTCCGCCGTCCGGATCGGTCGGCTCGGCGGGGTCCTGACGATAGTCCGGATCGACGGGCTGCGTCGGGGAGGCTTCGCCGACGGGTTCGGTGTGCGGAGCGGCCGGGAGTTCGGACGACGGGTCGGTGGCCGGATCCGCGCCGGGGGGCGTGTCGGCCGCTTCCGCTGGAGCCTGACCCGCTACGGGAGAGTCATCCGTTTCGTCGCTCTTGGCACCGTCGGGAGCGTCCGGCTGCGGGTCGGTCTCGGACGACGCAGCCTCGCCGGAGACCGGGACCTCGGCGGACGACGGGGATTCCGCGGACTCCCCAGGCTCGGCGGCCCCGGCGGCCTCGACGAGCGGCGCGTCCAGCGCGCTGGAAGCCTCGGCCTCCCCAGAGGCGGAATCCGCCGGATCCGCCTGCCCCTCGGGTTCGACGGGCGGGCCGTCCGAGCCGTCCGGCGCGGGGACCGTCGAGCCTTCACCGACCGCGGAGACTTCGGCGGACGCGGCGGTCCCGGACGCCTCGAAGGGCGTGTCCGACGCGTTCGGCGCGTCCGGCACGTCGGGAGTTGCCGCGCCCTCGGGGGCGGAATCAACCGGGTCGCCCGGCCCATCGAGCTCGACGGACCCGGCCGGGACATCCCCTTCCTCGCGCCCGGAACCGACCGGTTCGTCCCGGTCCTCAAGGTCGGCAACCGGGACACCCGAGTCGTCGGACCCGGGCGACGAGGCGGGTCCGTGGGCCGCCGGTGCCGCCGACCGGTCGGACGCCGGGGCCTCAGCCGGTTCCGCATCGGTGTCATGCGCGGCCGCGGTTCCGACCTCGAGCGCACCGACCACCTCGGACTCGGCGACCTCGGCGGGCGCAGAGGCTCCGGGCGCCTCAACCGGCGGCACCCCCGAAGCCGCCGCACCCTCGGTGACGGAATCGCCCGATTCGCCCCGCCCATCAAGATCAGCAGCCGCAGAGACACCCGTCTCTTCGGGCGCGGAAGCGGACGGTTCGCCCGGACCATCGAGGCCGGCGGGGGCAGCCGGAGCGACCGTTTCGACGGGCACGGAATCAGACGGTTCGCCCTGCACCTCAGGGTCGCCGAGCAAGGCGCTGGAGTCATCGGACACAGAGACCGGCGAGACCTCGGACTCGGAGACCCCCGCGGACGCGGCAGCCTCGGACACCTCGACGGACGGCGAGCCCAGCCCACTCGAAGCGCCGGCCCCGAGGGCGGAACCGGACGGTTCACCCCGACCCCCGAGGTCGACGGGGGAAGCCGGAGCGACCGTTGCGACGGAGGCGGAATCAGACGGTTCGCCCTGCTCGTCGGGGTCGACAGACGAGATGCCGGAGTCATCGGGCGCGGGGACCGACGACTCTTCAGAAGACTCGGAGAGCTCCGCGGACACAGGGGCTGCGGAAAGCTCGGCGGACGGCGAGCCCGGCGCGCTCGAAGCGGCACCCTCACGGGCAAAAGCGGACGGTTCGCCCTGTTCGCCGGAAGGCCCGGAGACTTCGGCGGACTCGGGGGCCTCGGACTCCTCAACGGGCGGCGCGCCTTGAGCCGCCGCGCCCTCGGGGACGGAATCAGACGGTTCGCCCGGCCCGCCGGGACCGACGGGCGGGATACCGGAGCCGCCGGACGCGGGGACCGACGAGGCTTCGGAACGCCCAGAGGACTCAACCTCGAAAGGCTCGATGAGCAGCCGGCCCATCGCGTTCCAAGCAGCCTCATGGTCGGAAACAGACGATTCGTCCTGGCCTTCGAAATCGGCGGGGGCAGCCGGGGCGGCCGTTTCGACGGGGGCGGAAGCTGATGGTTCGTCCTGGGCCTCGGAGGTGGCGGGCGGGGTGCCGGTCTCTCCTGCGGGGAAAACGGACGGTTCGCCCTGGAAAGGCGACTCCGGCGACTTCGGTGCTTCGTCGGCATTGCCGGGGTCGGGGAGGTCCTCTTCGGGTGAGGCGTCCCGGTTCGGATCCGGGTCGGCCTCGGACTCGGCGACGGAGTCGGACGGGGCGACGGGGAACCCGGCTTCCGCGGTCGCGGGGGTCGCCGCAGCCGGGTCGGGGTCGGGGAGGGATTCTGCGGGCGAAGCGTCCGGGTGCGGGTCGGACTCGGACTCGGACTCGGACTCGGACTCGGACTCGGACTCGGCGACAGGGTCGGACGCGGCGACAGGGTCGGACGCGGCGACGGGGAACCCGGCTTCCGCGGTCGAGGGGGTCGCCGCAGCCGGGTCGGGGTCGATGTCGGGGGTGTCGGACCCGGGTGCGAGCGCCGTGGGGGTCTCCTCGGGCTCTGCGGACTCGGGGGGCTCCGGGGCGGCCGCCTCGGGCGTCGACGGGTGCTGCGCGTCCGGCGTGTCGGGCTCGGGCTCGTCAGCGGAGAGGGCGGCTTCCACGATCGCGGAATCCGGCGCGGCCCGCACGTTGGGCTCGGGGTCGGCCGGGGCGGCGATCGTGCCGGGAGCGGGCTCGTCCTGCGGCTGCGAGGTGAGGGTGATGGCGCGCTTGGAGACGGGCCAGAGGAGGCGTTGCCAGGTGGGGGGCCAGAGGGATTCGGCGGTGGCGACGAGGGAGTCTTCGTCGGGGTGGTGGGTGGAGGCGGCGTCCAGGAGGTCGCAGAGGAGGAGGAGTTCGGGGGTGGGGGTGGTGGAGGCGGCGCGGATCTCGGTGAGGAGGTCGGCGTAGCGGGGCGGCCCGGTGAGGGAGGCGAGGGCGGCGACGCGGAGGCGGTCGGCCTCGGCGGCCTCCAGGAGAGGGAGGGAGGGCGGGGTGCCGGGGAGGGCGGTGACCGCCGCGTCGAAGGCCGCGACCACCTCGGCCAGGGCGCCCAGGTCCGGGTCGGTGGGGCGGGTGCTCTCCTGGAGCGCGGCCAGGATGCGGTGCGCTCCTCCCACGGACGCGGGCAGGACGCCCCGGAGGACCTCCAGGATCTCCGCGTTCTCCGCCTGCTGCTCCGGGCCCCGCCCGGCCCCTTCGTTCACCGACACAGCACAACACCCCTCGCCGAAGGTTCCCGTCGAACATCAGCCCGAACGACACTGCGGCGAGCGTAGGACGCCCCACCCGACAACTTCCGCTAATTCACCAAATAGCAACTCCCCCGCCCCCGGCACCTCACACCCCGGGCCCTCCCGCGCCGGGAAGGCGAATTGAGTACATGCGCCCATGCCGCGCGCAGAGCACCGCCCGAAGATGGGGAGATGCGCTTTCGTGCGGTCATCGCGGCCACGTACACGGCCCTCGTCCTCGGCGCGTCCGTCGTGACGTACCTCGATGGACGGGATGAAGCCGGATACATCCCCCTGCTCCTCCTCGTCGACCTTCCCCTGCTCGCCTTCCTGCCCGCGCCGGATCCGGAGTGGAGCCGGGCGGGGGATCTCGCCCTCCCGACGGCCGCCGGGCTCCTCCAGGCCGCGGTCCTCTGGGCCGCCGCGCTGGTGCCGGTCAAGCGGAGAACCGGGGGATCCGGCTGAAGGCAAGGGAAGCAGGGGGAGAACGGGAGGTGGGCTTTGCCCCGGTCGAGGGGGGAATTCCTAGAATGGAGACACCACCGTGAATACGGGGGTCACTGAAGACCTCCGAGCGCGGGGCCACTGAAGACCTCATGGCACGCTCACGGCGGCCACGCCCGGGAGGCACGGTGCAGAGACACCGCAGCCACCGGGCGCGCCATGTGCGGGGGCCGCACAGGTCACGATCTCGCCACAAGAACGCCCCCTGAGCAGCACTTTCGCGGACACTGCCCGGCTTGGGCGGTATTCATCATGAGTGACCGTTTTTTCGCTGCGCTTCGTCCGGACCGCGGCGCTCCCGACCCTCGCCGCCGCGCTGGGGATCGCGGCGCCGACCCTGGTCCTCTGGTCCCGGCTGCCGGCCGACGTCGCCGTGGGGTGGGGCGCGGAGGGCGCGCCCTATTACGTGCTCGCCAAAGGCCTGTTCCTTACCGCCCCGCTCTGCGTCGCGCTCTTGGCGGCCCTGTTCGTGCTGCGTTCACGCGTCGCCGCCTGGGCGCTCTTCGCGGGACTCGTCTACGCGCAGGCCCTCGCGCTCTGGGCGAACCTCGACCGGGCGGACGGCCACTCCGCGCGGCACCTGCCCGGCTCCGTCTCCGCGCCCATCCTGGTGGCCGGGACGACGTTCCTCGTGGCCCTCTGGAAGGCCGACCGTTCGGACGGCCCGGGCGGCAGGCGCCACAGGCCGGAGGGCCCCTACTGGACGGGCAGGTCGCAGAACACCTGGGTGATGGCCGGAGGCGTCGCCCAGCTCCTCTCCCAGGCCATCGCGTACACCGGTGCCCTCCCGGGACCCGAGCCCGTCCTTCCCCTGGTCGCCACCGGACTGTTCTTCTGCGCCACCGCGTCGGTCGAGGTGACCGCGGACAGGTCCGGGGTGCGGTTCGCCTACGGCCCCGGCGGGCTCGTCCGGCGCAGGCGCCCGCTGGAGAAGCTCGCGTCGGCCGGAACGGTCCCGACCGGCCGGCCCTGGTTCCTGCACCTCGGCCTTGGCGGCTTCCCCGGTGACGCGCGGCTCTCCCTGCACGGGGGCGACGCGCTCGTCCTGACCGACCGCACCGGCGGCACGTTCACCGCCTCCATCAGGGACGCGGAGACCGGCGCCGCCGTCATCAACGAGCTCATCGCCGCCACGCGCCGCAGCCGCCGCCCGGCCCCCGCCTCCTGACGCGCCGACTTGCCGGAACGGCAAACCCGTTTGGCGGAAAGGCCCGCCGCAGGCGATGCTCGGGAGTCCGGCCCGAACGAAGGAGCACCACGGTGAGCACTGGGGAGACCGGCGCGGCGACCACGAGCGCCGAAGCCTGGAACGAGCGGTACCGGCAGAGCGACCGGATCTGGAGCGGGCGGCCCAACCGCGTCCTCGTCGAGGAGGCCGCGGACCTCCCCTCGGGCCGGGCGCTCGATCTCGGCTGCGGTGAGGGCGCCGACGCCGTCTGGCTGGCCGGACGGGGCTGGAAGGTCACCGCGACCGACATCTCGGAGGTCGCCCTGGAGCGGGCCGCCGGCCACGCCGCCGACGCCGGGGTGACGGTCGACTTCCAGCGGCACGATCTCGACACGTCCTTCCCCGAGGGCGAGTTCGACCTGGTCACCGCGATGTTCTTCCACTCCTTCGCCGCCCTGGACCGCGAGCCGGTCCTGCGCAGGGCCGCCGCCGCGCTGGCCCCGGGCGGGCGGCTGCTGATCGTCAGCCACGCCGGGTTCCCGGCGTGGCACGAGGGCGACGAGCACGAGGACGTCCGCTTCCCGACGCCCGACGAGATCGTGGCCGACCTCGAACTGCCCGCCGAAGGCTGGGAGGTGCTCCAGGCCGCCGAGCACGAGAAGGAGGTCTTCCGGCCCGACGGCGAGCGGGCCACCCGGTGGGACAACACGGTCCTCGTGCGGCGCCTGCCCGGCTGAGGCGGGTCGGACCGGTTTGGGCGGTACCTGCCGCGGGGCAGGTTCCGGACGTGGCCGTCCATGATCCGGAACTGCGCACCAGGACGTTGAAGGCAGCCCACCGCCTGCTCGTCGTCGCTCTGTGGGCGCTGGCGATCTGGGCGGTGTGGCAGGTCAAGGAGGTGGCGATCCCGCTGGTGATCGCCGTCCTCATCGCCTCGGTGACGATCCCGCCGACGAACCGGCTGATCCGGCGCGGCATGAACCCGGCGGCGGCCACCGCGATCGTGTGGCTGACGCTGATCGCGGCCGGGACCGTGCTGGTCCTGCTGCTGGTCCCGCCGACGATCAGCGGCTTCTCGCAGCTCGCCGAGAGCTTCGACTCCTTCACCGTGACGATCCAGGACCTCGCCGGCCGGTTCGGCCTCGACGAGGCGCGCATCGCCGAGTACACGCGGCAGGGCCGCGACTGGATCGCCGGGCACTCCAGCAACATCGCCGGGGGCGCGCTCACCGGGGTGATCGCCACGGGCGAGGTGCTGGTCGGCGCGGTCCTGGCGTTCGTGCTGGCGATCTACTTCACGCACGGCGGCAACCGGCTCGTCGGCTGGCTCGCCGAGCTGCTGCCGCCGTCGGTGCGCGGCGGCCTGCACGACGGGGCCGAGGTCGTCTTCGACGTCATGGGCAGATACGTGCGCGGTGTCGCGATCGTCGGGTTCGTCGACGGGTTCTTCATCGGCCTCGCCCTGTGGATACTCGGCGTGCCGATCGCGGTGCCGCTGGCCGTCCTCACCTGGGTGGGCGCGTTCCTGCCGCTGGTCGGCGCGTTCCTCGCCGGGACCCTCGCCGCGATCGTCGCGTTCGTGGCCAAGGGCTGGGTCGTGGCGCTGATCGTGGTGGGCGTCACGGTCGCCGTCCAGCAGATCGAGGGCCACATCCTCGCCCCGCAGATCTACGGCCGCGCCTTGGCGCTCCCCGGGGCGGTCATCCTTCTGGCGATCGCCCTGGGCAGTGCCGTCGCGGGCATCGCGGGCGCCTTCCTCGCCGCGCCCATCGCCTCGGTGACGGTCGCGCTGCTGCGGCGCGCCCGGCACCGCGCCGAGGCGGCGGAGCACCCGGACGCCGTCGGGGAGTCGGGCGCGACCGCCGCCGAAGCCTGATGTCGATCTTCCGTCCCGGTGCGTCCGGCGGCCGGGGAACCGCGCGGTAGCCTGCCCTGACGCGATCCGACCGGCACGAAGGAGCGGCGACGCATGGGCGCAGGCCACCACCACGGACCGTCCGGGGACTCCCCCGCGGAGGCGCCGGGAACGCTGCGCTGGGCGCTCGCGCTGATCGTCCCGCTGGCCGTGGCGACACTCGCCGGACTGGTCTGGCTGTGGCCGTCGGACAAACCGGACACCTCCGCTCAGGGCACCCTGTCCCGGCACAAGGCGACCATCGTCGAGGTCGTCCTGGGCGAGTGCGCGAAAGCCGCGGACGCCCCCATCGACGTCAGCGGCGAGCCCACGGCGGCCGCCGCCGAGCCCGTCGATCCGCGCCGCTGCGGCACCGCGACGATCCAGTTCGCCTCCGGCCCCGCCGAGGGCGGCTACGCGACCGTCAGCCTCCCGACGGGCCCCGGCACGCACCTCTACGAGGCGGGTGACGACGTCCTGGTGATCGAGACGCCGGGCACGACGGGCCTCGACCGGTACCTCCTGTCCGACCACGACAGGTCGGACCCGCTCTGGATCATCGCCGCCGCGTTCGTCCTGGCCGTCGTGGCGTTCGGCAGGTGGCGCGGGCTCGCCGCGCTCGCCGGGCTGGCGCTGACGTTCACGCTGCTCGTGCTGTTCCTCATCCCGGCGATCCTCGCGGGCGGCCCGCCGCTGCTCGTCGCGATCGTGTGCGCCGCCGCGATCATCCTCACGGTGCTCTACCTGACGCACGGGTTCACCCCGACGACCACCCTCGCGGTGCTCGGCACCCTCGCCGCGCTCGCGCTCACCGGGCTGCTCGCGACCGCGGCGATCGGCCTGGCGAACCTCAACGGGATCACCGACGAGAGCAGCTTCTACCTCGACTACAACTACGCGATCAACACCCGGGGCCTGCTGCTCGCGAGCATCATCATCGGCTCCCTCGGCGTGCTGGACGACGTGACCGTCACCCAGGCGGCGACGGTCCGGGAGCTCTCCGCGGCGAACCCGTCGGCCGGTTTCGGCGAGCTGTACCGGGCGGGCGCGCGGGTGGGCCGCGCGCACATCGCCTCGGTGATCAACACGATCGTGCTGGCCTACGCGGGCGCGTCGCTGCCGCTCCTGCTGCTGTTCCGGATCGGCGACCAGTCGGTCGGCGACGTGCTCACCAACCCCGTCGTCGCCCAGGAGATCGTGCGCAGCGCCGCGGGGACGCTCGGCCTGATCGCCGCGGTGCCGCTCACCACGGCCCTGGCGGCCTTCACCGCGGCCCGCGCCCGGCGCTCTCCGACGCCGCGGCCCGCCATGACGGTCCCGGCGGCACGCGCTGAAGATCACCGGGCTTGACACCTGGCTCAAGTCCGACATGTTTCCCCTTATGGGAAATCTCGTACTCGACCGTGTCTCCAAGAGTTACGGCCCGCGCCAAGCATTGGACGAGCTGGGCTTCGAGGTGAAGGAAGGAGAGATCTTCGGATTCGTCGGCAGCAACGGGGCCGGCAAGACGACGGCGATGCGGATCGTGCTCGGCGTCCTCGCCGCCGACTCCGGCGAGATCCGCTGGGACGGCGCCCCGCTCGGCGACGCGGTGCGCCGCACGATCGGCTACATGCCGGAGGAACGCGGCCTCTACCCCAAGATGAAGGTCCGCGACCAGCTCGTCTACCTCGCCCGGCTGCGGGGCCTTTCCGCGCCCGCCGCCCGCGCCGCGACCGACGCCTGGCTGGCCCGGCTCGGGGTCGCCGAGCGCGCCGAGGACGAGGTGCAGAAGCTCAGCCTCGGCAACCAGCAGCGGGTCCAGCTCGCCGCCGCGCTCGTGCACGATCCGCGCCTCCTCGTGCTGGACGAGCCGTTCTCCGGGCTCGACCCGGTGGCCGTCGACGTCATGAGCGACGTGCTGCGCGAGAAGGCCGCCGAAGGCGTCCCCGTCGTCTTCTCCAGCCACCAGCTCGACCTGGTCGAACGCCTCTGCCACCGGGTCGGGATCGTGCGCGCCGGGCGGATGGTCGCGCTCGGCACCGTCGCGGAACTGCGCGCGGACGGAACGGCCCGCCTCGTCGTCGAGATCGAGGGGGCGGCGCCCGGATGGGCCGCCGCCGTGCCCGGGTTCACCCGGGAGGAGGACGGCTCCTACACCCCGGGCCCCGGCGCCGACGAGCAGGCGCTCCTGCGGGCCGCCCTCGACGCCGGCCGCGTCACCGAGTTCTCCTGGCGCAGACCCGGGCTCACCGAGCTGTTCCGCGAGACCGTCGCCGGTGACGCCCCGAAGGGAGCCGCCGCGTGAACGCGTTCGCGGAGATCCGGCTGGTCGCCTCGCGGGAGCTCGCCCGCCTGCGGACCCGCATGTTCCTGATCGTCACCGGCGGCATGATGGCGCTGATCGTGGGCGCCCTCATCGCGCTGAAACTGCTCGGCGGCTCCCCCGCCCTGGCCGTCGGGTTCGCCGACTCGGCCACCCGCGCCCAGGTCGTCGGGGTCACCGAGGCGGCGGGCCTCGAGATCGAACCGCGCACCGTCACGGACGAGGCCGCGGGCGAGCGGCTGGTCTCCGACGGCGACCTCGACGCGCTCGTCCTGGACGGCCCGCTCCGCCTCGTCGTCAAGGACGAACCGGACGACGACCTGCGCGGCGCCCTCACCGGCCTGGCCCGGCAGATCGCCCTCGACGCCGAACTGACCGGCGCGGGCCTCGACCCGAACGCGGTCGCCGCCGCGGTCGGCCGCGCCGACGTCGAGATCGTCTCCCTGGAGGGGACCGACGACCTGCGCGAGCAGCGGATCGGCCTTTCGGTCGGCCTGTCTCTGATCCTCTTCATAGTGCTCCAGACGACGGGGGTGCTCGTCGCCCAGGGCGTCGTGGAGGAGAAGGCGAGCCGTGTCGTCGAACTGCTGCTCAGCGCGGTCCGGCCGTGGCGGCTCATGGCGGGCAAGGTCCTCGGCCTCGGCCTCGTCGGGCTCGTCCAGATCGGCCTGGTCGCCGCCGCGGGCGTCACCGCCCAGGTCGCGACGGGCGTGCTCGGGATCTCCCTGGGCGCGCTGCTGGGCACCGCGGCCTGGGCGCTGCTGTGGTTCCTCGTGGGCTACACGATCTACGCGCTGCTGTACGCGTCGGCGGCCTCGACCGTCGCGCGGCAGGAGGAGATCGGCGGTGTCACCGCGCCCATCCAGATCCTGCTGATCATCCCGTACATGGCCGCCTTCACCGTGCTGCCCGCCGACCCCGACGGCCCCGCGGCGCGCGTCCTGTCCTACATCCCTTTCTTCGCCCCCATCCTCATGCCCGTCCGCGGCGCGTTCGGCGCCCCCTGGTGGGAGCAGGCCCTCGCCCTTCTGCCCGCGCTCCTCACGATCGGGGCCCTGATCTGGTTCTCCGGCCGCGTCTACACCTACTCGGTGCTGCGCATGGGCGGCCGGGTGTCCCTCAAGGAGGCGCTCAAGGGCAGGTGAGCGGGCCGGGAATGCGGGAGGGGGCGGGCGTGTTGTGCCGGGCGTGACGGTTCGTCCCGACCACGAAAGGACCCAGGAATGAGGAAGGGAATCCACCCCGAGTACCGCCCGGTCGTCTTCCGCGACAAGAGCGCCGACACGCTCTTCCTGACCCGCTCGACGGTGTCGAGCGACAAGACCGTGGAGTGGACGGACGGCAAGACCTACCCCGTCGTCGACGTGGACGTCTCGTCCGCGAGCCACCCGTTCTACACGGGCCGCGGCCGCACGATCGACACCGCGGGCCGCATCGAGCAGTTCCAGCGCCGGTACGGCAAGCGCAAGTAAAGCGCCCGAAGGGGGCGGATCCACCCGGATCCGCCCCCTTTGCGTTTTCCGGGACCCGGGTGACAGGGGCCACAGGGCCCTTTGCCAGGATCGACAGGCGATCACCGCCCCCTCCGGGGCCCGAAGCGAGGAGCCACCATGACCGAGACCGCCCAGACGCCCCCCGCCGACGACGTCGTCATCGTGGAGCGGTCCGGCGCGGTGGCGCTGGTCCGGCTGAACCGGCCGGAGGCGCGCAACGCGCTCAACACCGCCCTGATGACGGGCCTGCTGCGCGTCCTCGGAGAACTGGACGCCGATCCCGGGGTGCACGCGATCGTGCTCACCGGCACCGGGAAGGCGTTCTGCGCGGGCCTCGACCTCCGCGAGCTGGGTTCCAGCGGCGGGAACCTCGGATTCGGCACGCCGAGCCCCGGCGCGGCGCCGAACACCCCGTGGCCGCCGCTGCGCACGCCGCTGATCGGCGCGATCAACGGCCCGGCCGTCACCGGCGGATTCGAGCTGGCCCTGAACTGCGACGTCCTCATCGGCTCCGAGCAGGCCTCATTCGCCGACACCCACGCCCGGGTTGGGGTGCTGCCCGGCTGGGGCCTGTCGGTGCTGCTGCCGCTGGTCGTGGGCCGGGGCAACGCCCGCCGGATGAGCCTGACCGGCGACTACCTGCACGCCGCGGAGGCCCTGCGGGTGGGGCTGCTCACCCAGGTCGTCCCGGCCGACGAACTGGTGCCCGCCGCGCTCGCACTGGCCGAGACGATCGCCCGGAACGACCCGGCGGCCGTCCAGACCTACCTCGCCTCCTACAAGGCGATCGAGGAGGCCCAGATCGGCGAGGGCTACCGGGTCGAGTCCGACACCTCCACGGGCTGGCTCGAGGCGACGTTCGACCCGGCGAAGGTCGAGGCGCGCAGGCAGGCCATCATCGACCGCGGAAAGGCGCAGACGGCCCGCTAGGCGAACGGCGGCGAATCCCAAGGCCCGGCAATGATTGTCCAGGCTCACTTCTTTCACTCCATAGGCGCATATAGCGTTGTTAGTGACAGAGAAATAAGAAGCAAGGGGAATCACCATGAAGGTCATGCCGCTGGTCGCCGCCGCGACCCTCGCCCTCAGCGGATTCGCAGCAGTCCCCGCCGCCAACGCGGCGACGGCCCGGCAGGCCGACTGCCGGACGTACTCCAGCGTCTCGGTCTGCGGCACGGTCCAGCTCGACGCCCAGCAGAGCAAGTGCGTGAACACCTCGGTCGCCCAGGGCATGACCGAGCGCAGGGCCGAGGTCGAGTGCACCGCCTTCGGGTCCTGACCCGCCCCCGTCGCGGCCCCCGCGACCCCCGCGAGAGAACGAACCCTCCGCCCCGAGATTTCCCGCGATCCGCCGAGACACCTTCCGCCTTTGACCGGCGGTTCGCGGGAGCAAAGCGAAAGCGCGTCACTCTCTACGAGAGAGCGGCGCGCTTTCGCATTTTCCTGCTCTTTTACCCCCAATTAGGGAGTAGGCGAACCTTGTGGCTCGGATCGCATTTTCACGAACCGGCCAGCTCGTACGTCCGGACATAGTCGAACTTCGCGGTGGCGCCCGGGAGATTCAGCGAGATCAGGCCGATCCGAGGGGCCGTCCGGTAGGGCGTCGACCATGATCCGGCCCAGGTCCAGTGCGCCCCGTCGGTGCTGGAGGCCGCCCTGACCCGGTTCTGGCCGTCGACCTGGGTGTAGGCCAGGCGCAGCCAGAGCACCGAGGCGGCCGGGCCGCCGAACATCGGGCCGCTGGAGACCGCCTCGGGCGGGGTCGTCGTCGGGCGCTCGGCCTCCTTGTTGAACTCCGTGACGTGCAGGAAGCCCAGGTTGTTCAGGAGCGGCAGGACCGAGTGGGCGAGCTTGAAGTACCTGTCGTCGTTCTCGTACAGCACGAGGCCGGCCTGCTGGTTGCCGAGCCGCCCGTCGAAGGTCAACCTGGTCTCGACGAGGTAGTCGCCCTCGGGCGCGTCGCGGAGCAGGACCGAGGCGGTGTTGGTGGTCCGGTAGAGCTCGGCGGCCTGGGTGGGCCAGGTCAGCGCGCCGCCGCCGGTCGTCGCCGCGGTCGCCTTCTCGCCGCGGACCCAGCTCCAGGCCGCGTCGGCCGCCTCGGGACGGCCGGTGCCGTCGAACTCGTCGGAGTAGGCGGGCAGGAGGGCGCCCGGCTCCGGCTCGGCGACGCGCTCGGTCACGGGGGTGTAGAGCGGGGCCGCGCCGAGGTTGTCCGCGTCGACCCGGCCGCCCCGGGTGGCCGCGCCGATCCTGCCGAAGTCCGGCGCGCCGGCCGGGAGATCCACGGCGACCTCGGCGACGGGGTCGCGCAGCCGGTCGGCGGAGAGCGCCGCGGTGATCTCGTTCCCGCGCCGCTCGACGGCGACGTTCTGCCAGGTGGTGTAGGAGAAGCCCGCCGGGAGCGGGGCGCTCGTCTCGGTGGTCGCGCCCTTGATCGTCGTCGCGACGGTGAACAGGCCGCGGGTGCGGTCGATCCACGCGGTGATCGAGTTCTTGTCGTTCTTGTGCGCGACGACGAGCCCCGCGGCGCCGCCCGTGCCCTCGCCGAGCCGGAGGTCGCCCTCGATCCGGACGTCGCCCTTGACCTGCTTCTTGGCCAGCTGGAGTGACGCGCCGGAGGCCGGGGAGGTCAGGTGGCCGCCCGCGTCGGGGTCGGCGGCGACGGTCCAGTCGGTGAACCAGCCGTCGAGGGCGTCCGCGCCGTTGAAGTCTCCGCCGGTCTCGAACGCGGCGACCGGGGCCTCCTCCCGCTCGGTGGACGGGCCCGCGCCGGCCCGCACGACGGGCCAGCCGTCGATCCAGTCGAGCCGGTCGATGAGCAGGGGGCGGCGGCTCAGGTTCGTCAGGGTGCCGCCCCACGGGCCGATGACGGGCGGGAAGTCCGGCTCGTCCTCGGAGATCGCGTGGTAGACCAGCCAGTCCTGGCCGGACAGGTCGGTCTGGAGCGCGTTGTGGCCGGGGCCGATCCAGGTGTCGCCGTTGGCCGCGAGGACGATGCCGTCCTTGCTCGTCAGGTCCATCAGATCGGCGCCGCTCGGCGTGGTGAACGGGCCGAGGGGGTTGTCGGCGCGGCCCGCCTTGACGGTGTAGCCGCTGAACGCGCCGTCGCAGCAGCCGCCGTCGGAGTAGAAGAGGTAGTACCAGCCGTCGCGGCGGACCACATAGCCGCCTTCGGCGCGGCGGCCCCGGGCGATCTGGGTGATCGGGCCGGTGAGCGCCGTGGCGTCGGCGTTCATCTTGGACACGCAGATCGTGTCGTAACTGCCCCAGTACAGGTAGTGCTGTCCGCCCACGTCGGTGAACAGGGACTGGTCGATGTTGCCCGTCGGGCAGCCGCTGCCGCCCGCCGGGATCAGCCTTCCCCCGTCCGTCCAGGGTCCCGCGGCGGACGCGCTGACGGCGAGGCCGACTCCGCCGTTCGAGAGCGAGTACGTCAGGTGGTACTCGCCGTCGACGTAGCGGATGTCGGGGGCCCAGGGCCGGGTCCCGGTGGGCCACCAGGACGGGCGCTGCGCGAACGGGAAGACCTCGCCGACGTAGGTCCAGTGGACCAGGTCGGTGGAGCGGACGACCGGGAGGATGCGCTCGCGGGTGTCGCCCTGCCCGATGAACACCGCGTTCGTCGTGCCGTACGCGTACCAGGCGCCGTCCTTGGCCTTGATCATCGCAGGGTCGGGCAGGGTGTCCACGGCGCCCGCGGAGACCGGGTTGGCGTACCCCTCGGCCGGTGCCGCGAGGGCCGCGCGCTGCGGCGCGCCCACGAGGCCGGCGGCGGCCACGAGCGCCGCCGCGACGACCGCGATCCGCGCTCGGAGACCGGCATGGCCCATCGAACTGATCACTCTCTCCCCTTATGCCGATACTTCGGAGGAAATCTTCACTGGTGCAGTGGACCTTAACGATCATTAAGACCGATTTCCAGACCAGCAAAGTAGGATTTAGAGTGACGCGCGACACACCGCGGCCGGACCGCACGGGTCAGCGGAAGGCGCGGACCGAGAGCTCGGTCGTCAGGGCGACGGCGACGGACTGGACGGCCAGCAGCCCGACGAGCACGACGAGCTGGACCACCGCCGCCTGGACCGGGCTCGCCCCGCCCAGCAGCATCCCCACGAACGCGCCGGGCAAGGTGACCAGGCCGACGGTGCGGGTCTGGTCGAGGGCCGGGATCAGGGAGGTCGCGGCGGCCGGACGGCAGATCTCCAGGGCCGCCTGCCGGTCGGAGAAGCCCAGCGCGAGTGCCGCCTCCACCTCGCCCCTGCGGATCTCCAGCTCGTCCCGGCAGCGCCGCCCGCACAGCGCGGTGACGGTCATCGCCCCGCCGAGCAGGATGCCCGCGACCGGGATCACCGCGAGCCCGCGCGGCGGCACCAGGCCCGTCCCGAGCAGCAGCGCGAGCACCGGGAGGGTCCCGCCGAGCATCGGCAGCAGCGCCCACCAGGCCCGCTTCGGGGACCTCCCGCCGCCGAGCCGGGACGCCGCGGTCCAGCCCGCGACCGCGTACATCGCGAGCACGAACAGGCAGGTGGCCCACAGCCGCGTCGCCACCTGGGTGATCAGCAGCGCGACCGCGCCGAGCTGGACCGCGGCCCGGATCCCCGCGGTCACCACCGCCCGCCCGTGCCCCAGCCCCGCCAGCGCCGCCACCGCCGCACCCGCCAGGACCAGCCCGACGATGACGGCATAGAGAAGGGGTCCAGGAACAAAAAGGCTGGTCACGGAGGTCATTATCGGGCGTTCAGGCGATGACCCGGGGCCCGGCCGGAACGTATGATCGTTTCATGGGACAGACCTGTACACATCTGGATCAGATCGCGGCCGACGCCAGTCCGTCGTCTGACGGCTGTGAGGACTGCCTGCGTTCCGGGGGACGATGGGTGCATCTGCGCATGTGCCGAACCTGCGGACACGTCGGCTGCTGCGACTCCTCACCCGCCAAGCACGCCACCGCCCACTTCCACGAATCCGCCCACCCGCTGATCAGCTCCTACGAGCCCGGCGAGGATTGGGCCTGGTGCTACGTCGACAACACCGGTTTCCACGTCCAAGGCCTTAAGGATTTCAGTCACCCATGAGTGATGCTGAGCGGCCGGTGCTGCTTTCGGTCGATGACGATCCGTCGGTCTCGCGGGCGGTGGCCCGGGATCTCCGGCGGAAGTACGGGCGGGATTTTCGGGTGATCCGGGCGGAGACGCCGGATACGGGACTTGAGGCGCTCAAGGAGCTGAAGCTCAAGGGGGCGCGGGTCGCGGTGATCCTCGCCGACTATCGGATGCCGGAGATGTCCGGGATCGAGTTCCTTGAGTCGGCGATGGACATCTATCCGCGGGCGCGGCGGGCGCTGCTCACCGCGTACGCGGACACCGACGCGGCGATCGCGGCGATCAACGTCGTGGACGTGGACCACTACCTGCTCAAGCCGTGGGATCCGCCGGAGGAGAAGCTCTACCCGGTCGTCGACGCGATGATCGACTCCTACCTGGACGAGCCCGATGTGAACGCGGCGGAGACCAAGGTCATCGGGCACCGGTGGTCTCCCCCGTCGTTCGAGGTGCGGGACTTCCTGGCGCGCAACGCGGTGCCGTACCGATGGTTCCAGATCGAGGAGCCCGAGGCGCTGCGGCTGCTCCAGGCCGCGAACCTCGACCCGGCCGCGGAGCTGCCCGTGGTCGTCACCCCCGACGGGGGCGCTCTGGTGGCCCCGTCGACGGCCCAGCTCGCCGCCGCCGTCGGCCTCGCGACGACCCCCGAGACCGACCTCTACGACCTCGTCGTCGTCGGGGGCGGTCCCGCGGGGCTCGGGGCCGCCGTGTACGGGGCGTCGGAGGGGCTGCGGACCCTGCTGGTCGAGCGGTACTCCACCGGCGGGCAGGCCGGGCAGTCGTCCCGGATCGAGAACTATCTGGGCTTTCCCGACGGGGTCTCCGGCGGGCAGCTCACCGACCGGGCGCGCCGCCAGGCCGTCAAGTTCGGCACCGAGATCCTCACCAGCCGCGACGCCGTCGGCCTGCGCGCGCACGGGCCGGGCCGGATCCTGTCGTTCGGCGACGGACGGGAGGTCACCGCGCACACCGTGATCATCGCGACCGGCGTGCAGTACCGGGAGCTCGTCGCCCCGGGCGTCGCCGAGCTCACCGGGCGCGGCGTCTACTACGGCTCGGCGATGACCGAGGCGGCCTCCTGCCAGGGCGACGACGTCTACATCGTGGGCGGCGCCAACTCGGCGGGCCAGGCCGCGGTGTTCTTCTCGCGGGTCGCCAAGTCCGTCACCCTCCTGGTGCGGGGGCGGTCGCTGGAGGACAGCATGTCCTACTACCTGATCGAGCAGCTCCGCTCGATCGGCAACGTGCGGGTCAGGCTGGAGACGACCGTCACCGAGGCGCACGGCGGCGACAACCTCGAGGCGCTGACGCTGCGGGCGCCCGACGGGTCGAGCGAGCGGGTCACCGCGAGCCACATGTTCGTGTTCATCGGCGCGCAGCCCCGCACCGATTGGCTCGCCGACGTCGTGGAACGCGACGAGCACGGCTTCATCAGGACCGGCACCGACCTCGTCGTCGACGGGCGGATGCCGCGCGGCTGGCCGCTGGACCGCGATCCGTGGCCGCTGGAGTCGAGTCTGCCCGGCGTGTTCGTCGCCGGGGATGTGCGGGCG
Source organism: Actinocorallia herbida (assembly GCF_003751225.1). Lineage (NCBI taxonomy): Bacteria > Bacillati > Actinomycetota > Actinomycetes > Streptosporangiales > Thermomonosporaceae > Actinocorallia > Actinocorallia herbida. The sequence goes on along the minus strand of NZ_RJKE01000001.1, from coordinate 1,891,220 downwards.
GAATCGGTGAAGCGGGTCGCCTCGGCCGTCGGAGACGGCGCGATGGCCGTCTCGCTCGCGCACCGGTACCTGGGGTCGGCATGAGCCTCGCCGACAGGGAAGGCGCCCTGACGCCCGGCGAGCTGCGCGGGCTGTTCCTGTTCGAGTCCCTGGACGGCGAGCAGCTCGGGTGGCTCGCCGAGCGCGGCTGGACCGCGTCGGCGCCGGCCGACACGATCGTCATGGCCGAGGGCGAACCGGGCGAATACCTCATCCTCCTGCTGGAGGGGACGATCGCGCTGAGCCGCCGGATCGGCGCCGACGAGGTCGAGACGAACCGGACGGATCAGGTCGGCGTCTACGCGGGAGCGGTCCGCTCGTATGTCGACGCCGAGACCGCCAAGGGCTATCCCGCCTCGGTCCGGGCCTGCTCGGACTGCCGGTTCTTCGTCCTGCCGAGCGCTGATTTCGCCTGGTTGATGCGCACCTGGTTCCCGATGGCCACCCACCTGCTGGAAGGGCTCTTCCTCGGCCTGTCCAACACCCAGACCATCGTCAACCAGCGGCAGCAGCTCCTCGCGCTCGGCTCGCTCAGCGCGGGCCTCACCCACGAGCTCAACAACCCCGCCGCGGCGGCGGTGCGCGCCACGTCGCGGCTGCGCGAGCGGGTGGAGGGCATGCGGCACAAGCTCTCGATGCTCGCGCACGACCAGATCGACCCGCGGCTGCTCACCCTGCTCGTCGACGTGCAGGAGGAGGCCGTCCGCGGTATCGCGGACGCGCCCAAGCTGAGCGCGGTGCAGGAGTCCGAGCGCGAGGACGAGATCGCCGACTGGCTCGAGGACCACGACTGCCAGGCACCGTGGGAGACCGCGCCGATCTTCGTCGCGGCGGGGCTGGACACGTCGTTCCTGGAGCGGGTCGAGGCCGACGCGCCGCCCGAGCTGCTGGAAGGCTCGCTGCGCTGGCTGGCCTACACGCTGGAGTCCGAGCTGCTCCTCGGCGAGATCACCGACTCGGTGAACCGGATCTCCGGCCTCGTCCAGGCCGCGAAGCAGTACTCGCACATGGACCGCTCGCCCTTCGAGCGCGCCGACATCCACACGGGCCTGGAGAGCACCCTCGTGATGCTCAACGGCAAACTCGAGGGCCTCGACGTCGTCACCGACTTCGACCGGACCCTCCCGCCCGTCCCGATCTACGCGGGCGAGCTCAACCAGGTGTGGACCAATCTCATCGACAACGCCGTCCAGGCCATGAACGGCTCGGGCACCCTGACGATCCGAACGTCCCGTGACAACGACCACGTCCGCGTCGACGTCTGCGACACCGGCCCCGGCATCCCCCGCGACCTCCGCCGCCGCGTCTTCGAGCCCTTCTTCACCACCAAACCCGTCGGCAAGGGCACCGGCCTGGGCCTCGACATCTCCTACCGCATCATCGTCACCCGCCACGGCGGCGACCTCACCGTCGAGTCCACCCCCGGCGACACCCGCTTCACCGCCCGCCTCCCCCTCACCGAACGCCCCCCGACCTGACCACCACAACTCGTGTCAAGCCCGGCCCAGATATCGCATCTACCAGCAGAAACCACATAAAGAATACGCACCGCACCGACACCACTCCTTTCGGTAATCTCCGGCTGTGCCCACTCCCCAACACGAGGCTTTGCACCGCGTCTTCCAGGAGGACACCGGGCTGATGGCCCGCGTCCTGCAGAACGTCCTGCACCTCACCATGCCGATCATCGACAAGGTCGAAGTCCTCAACGTGGACCTGACCGACCTGTCACCGGTGTCCCGCTGGCCGGACACCCTCCTCAGGATCGAGTCCGCAGCCGGACCTTTGATCATCGTCGTCGAGTCCCAGACCGAGCCATCGGAGCCCAAACGCCGCCGGTGGGCGCGCTACATAGCGCACCTCCAGGACATCTACGACTGCGACGTCTCCCTGGTCGTCACCTGCCGCAAAGCCGCGACGGCCAGCTGGGCGGCAGAGCCCTTCAGGGTCGGGCCCGCGGGATGGCCCTCCATGATCGTCATCCCCGTGGTCCTCGGCCCCGACAGCATGCCGATGATCACCACCTTCGCCGAGGCAGTCCGCGACATCCCCCTGGCCATCCTGTCCGCGTTCATCCACGGGGACTCCCCGCATGCGCATGCGATACTGGAAGTACTCGCGGCCACGCTCGCCACCATTGCCGACGTGCACCGGGCCGCTCATCTGGCCGAGTTCATCGAGGGCGGCCTGGGCAAAGGCCCCGGCCGCCGGATGTGGAGGACCTTCATGGAGACCCAGTCCTACCCGTACATCTCCGAACTCCGGGCCGAAGGCCGCGTGGAGGGTCGCGTGGAGGGTCGTGTGGAGGGTCGCGTGGAGGGTCTCCTCCTCTTTATCGAGGGACGCGGCATCACGCTCACCGATGAGCAGCGTCAGCGGATCATCGGGGCGACCGACACCGACGAGATCGATCGGTGGACCGTCAACGTCGCGAACGCGAACTCCGCCGAGGAGATCTTCGGCTGAGTTCGGCGCTTGTCCGGGCCCGTCTCTTCGAGGCGGGTCTTTTGGTTCGGGCGGGCGGGTGGGGGGTGGTGGGGGTCGGTACGCTCGGGGGGTGGGCTTTCGTCATGAGGCCGCGGCCGGGGTGCCGGGGCGGGTGGGGCCGGGGCGGCCTCGGCGGTACGGGGAGGCCGAGGAGCTCGAGGTGATCTTCGAGGGGGCGTTCCGGGCGGTTCGGCGGAAGGGGTACGCGGAGGTGACGGTGGCGGACGTGCTGGCCGAGGCGGGGGTGGCGCGGCGGTCGTTCTATCGGCATTTCGGATCCAAGGACGAGTTGATCGCGGCGATGTTCCGGCGGGAGGCCGAACGGTTCACGGCCGCGGTGACGCGGGCGGTGCGGGCCGCGGCGACGCCCGGGGAGGCGCTGGTGACGTGGGTGGACGAGATCCTCGCGCTCGCGCTCAGCCCGTCGAAGGCGCGGCGGGCGCAGGTCTTCGCCTCACCGGACGCGGCGCAGCGGCACTCGGCGGACGACCATCAGCGCACCTATGGGCCGCTCATCGCGCTGCTCGCCGAAACGCTGCGGGAGGGGGCGGCCGACGGCACGTTCCCGGCGGCGCGGCCGGAACCCGATGCCCGGCTCGTCAGCGCGGCCACGTGGGAGACCCTTGCCGCGCTGCGGGACGAGGCCGACGCGGAGGTGCAGCAGGGGAAGCGGGCGGACCTGCTTTCGTTCGTGCGCCGCGCGCTGGGCGTGGCCGAAGGCACGGGGCGGTAGCGGGGCCGTCAGTACAGGCGGGCGAAGGCCTCGGCGAGGTCGCGGCGGAGCCTGTGCCGGGCGAGGGCGGCGTCGCCGGCGAGGACGGCTTCGGCGATGCGGCCGTAGGAGTAGCGGGACCAGCGGGAGAGCTCGACGGCGTCGGGCACCTCGGCCCGGCCGCGGGCGCCGCCTTCGGCGCGCAGTTCGCGCAGGTGCCGTCCGGCGAGTTCGGTGACTATGTGCAGGAAGAGCGTGAGGACGGGGTTTCCGGCGAGTTCCGCGATCTCGGTGAAGGTGACCCGGGCGGTCGCGGTCTCGTCGCGGGCGGCTGCGACCGCCGCGTGCAGCGCGCGGGTGACGCGGGGTTCGGCGCGGCGGGCGAGGAGGAGGTCGAGGCAGCCCAGTTCGACGGCCTCCCGGACGGCGTGGAGGTCCTCCCGGGTGGCCCGCCGGTAGTCCAGGTAGAGGGCCATCATCTCCACGGCCGCCGACGGTTCCGGCTCGGTCACCGCGAGGCCGCCCGAGGGTCCGCGCCGCATGGTGGCGACGGCGTGGTGCTCGAGGATGCGGACGGCCTCGCGGAGCACGGCGCGGCTCACCCCGTACCGGGCGAGGAGCTCGGTCTCGGTGCCGAGGAGCTCCCCGGCGGGCCAGCCGCGGTGCACGACCTCGTTGTGGATGCGGACGGCGAGCAGTTCGCTCAGTTTGGCGTCGCCGTCGGGGGCCGGGGCGGGCCTGTCCTGGCGCAGGGCGCGGTCGCGGGACGGCCGGGCGGCGATGTACTCGGCCACACCTTCCATGTACCGGGTCGCGGCGGCCCTGGCCTCATGGGCGTCTCCGGCGACGACCGCCTCCACGATCCGCCTTCTGGCGTGTTCGACGGGCTCGCCTACCGGTCCCGCGCGTCCGACCGCCTCACCCGTCGCGAAGCGGTCGGTCAGCTCGATCAGGACGTGCAGGAACAGCCGGAGCACGGGGTTGCCGGACAGCCGGCCGAGGGTCGCGTGGAAGACGTCCATCGCGGGGATGTCGGCGGGCGCGCCGCGCTCCTGGCCGGGCGGCAGGACCATCGCGCGCAGGGCCGGAATGTCGCTCTCACCGATATGGGCGGCGGCGCCGGCCGCGGCGAGGGGCTCCAGCATCAGCCGGGCCCGGACGAGGTCGGCGACGCCGGTCCCGCCGTGCTCGAGGTACAGGATGATCGCGCGGGTCGCGGGGCCGTGGTCGGGCGCGGTGACGTACAGGCCGCCGCCGTTGCCGCGCCGCATCCGGGCGGCCCTGTGGTGCTCGACGAGGACGAGGGCCTCGCGCAGGACCGAGCGGCTGACCTCCAGCCGCACCCGCAGCTCCTCCTCCGAGCCGAGGGGCGCGCCGACGGGCCACCCGGCGAGGGCGATCTCCTTCTCGATGCGGCGCGCGGTGCGCAGCGCGAGTTTGGCGTCGGCGTGCGGCATTGCCTCTCCAGGCGGGTGGACCGCGGCGGCACGGCGGCGCGACGGGCTCCGCATCCTACCGCTCATCGCGCTCCGCGCCCGGCCGCGCGCCAGCCGCCGGGGCGGTCGCCGTCGATCACGACGGTCCGGGACGCGAAGAGCCAGCGGTCTCCGACGGGCACGAGGACGTCGAAGTAGCGCCCCCAGTGGTCGGGCCCGCCGGGGGTGATGACGAGGAAGTACGCGGTGGTCTCGACCTGATCCGGGGTGAAGATCCGGAAGTCGAGGTTCGTCACCATATGACGGGTGTAGAAGCGGGACCCGTCCGTGGGGACGCCGATCTCGCCGGGTGCGAGCGCCGCGGTGATCGCGGCCCGGCCGACGAGGGGCGGGTCCGGCTTGATCGTCAGGACGCCGTCCTCGGTGAACTGGGCGGCGAGGTCGGCGGGGCGTCCGCCGTCGCCGGCCGCGGCGTACCTGGTGAACGCGTCGCGGATCAGCTCGCGGGCCGAGAGTTCCTGCTGGTCCATCCGGCTCTCCTCGCTCGCGCCGACGCGCGCACGCCGATGACGCACGGCTAAGAGTGTAAGAAACGATCGACTCATAAGTACCCGATTACGGAACATTCCGCCAGGCTCTAGGCGACCTAGGTCATACCGTATAAGGTTTGGCGCATGTCGATTGCCATCTCGGAAGAGCACCGATCCCTCGCGGAAACCGTCGCCGACTTCCTGCGGCGCCGTGACGCGCGCGGCGCCGCCCGCGCGCTGCTCGACGCGCCCGAGGAGGGCCTGCCCGCCTTCTGGCCGGAGCTCGGCGAGCTCGGCTGGCTCGGGCTGCACCTGCCCGAGGAGCACGGCGGCTCCGGCTTCGGCCTGCCCGAACTCGTCGTGGTCGTCGAGGAGCTGGGCCGGGCCGTCGCGCCGGGGCCGTTCGTGCCGACCGCCGTCGCGTCCGCGTTCCTCGCCGAAGCCGCCCCCGCGGACCTCCGGGCCGAGCTGCTGCCCGGCCTCGCCGACGGCTCCCTCGTCGGTGCCATCGCGCTCGACGGCACGGTGACCGTCTCCGGCGGCAAGGCCGACGGCGACGCCGGCGCCGTCATCGGCGGAGGGCTCGCGCAGATCCTGCTGGTCGCCGCGGGCGACGACGTCGCGGTCGTACGGACCGGCGACGGCGTCACCGTCGAGGTCCCGGCCAACCTGGACCAGACCCGCCGCGCCGCCCGCGTCACCCTGTCGGGCGCCCCCGCGACCGTGATCCCCGGCGGCCGCGCCCTGCTGACCGACCTCGCCCGGCTGCTGTTCGCCGCCGAGGCCACCGGCCTCGCCCGCGAGACCACGGTCCTGGCCGCCGAGTACGCCAAGATCCGCGTGCAGTTCGGCCGCCCGATCGCCACCTTCCAGGCGGTCAAGCACCACTGCGCCAACATGCTGGTCGCCGCCGAGATGGCCACCGCCGCCGTGTGGAACGCCGCCCGCACCGAGGACACCGCGCAGCGCTCCTACGCCGCGGCGATCGCCGCGACCCTGGCGCTGCCCGCGGCCCAGCGCAACGGCCAGCTGAACATGCAGGTCCAGGGCGGCATCGGCTTCACCTGGGAGCACGACGCGCACCTGTACATCCGCCGCGCGGAGGCCGTCGCCGCGGTCTTCCCCGCCGAGCCGGCCGCCCAGGACGTCACCGCCGCCTCCCGCGCGGGCGTGAAGCTGGAGCGCACGGTGGAACTGCCGCCGGAGGCCGAGACGTTCCGGGCCGAGGTCCGCGCGTTCGCCGACAAGATCAAGGGCCTGGACGAAGCCGCCAAGAAGGCCGCGATGGTCGACGAGGGCTACGCCGTCCCCCACTGGTCCGAGCCCTTCGGCCGCAACGCCAAGGCCGTCGAGCAGCTCGTCATCGACGAGGAGTTCAAGGCCGCGGGCCTGCGCAAGCCCGCCTACGGCATCACCGGCTGGGTGCTGCTGACCCTCGCCCAGCACGCCACCGAGGAGCAGGTCGCGCGCTGGCTGCGCCCCGGCCTCCTCCAAGAGGTCATCTGGTGCCAGCTGTTCTCCGAGCCCGACGCCGGATCGGACGCCGCGGGCGTCAAGACCAAGGCGGTCCGCGTGGACGGCGGCTGGGTGCTCAACGGCCAGAAGGTCTGGACGTCCGGGGCCCACCTCGCGTCCTACGGCCTCGCCACGGTCCGCACCAACCCGGACGCGCCCAAGCACAAGGGCATCACCACGGTCGTCATCGACATGAAGGCGCCCGGGGTCGAGGTCCGTCCGCTCCGGCAGTCGACCGGCGGCGCGGACTTCAACGAGGTGTTCTTCACCGACGTGTTCATTCCGGACGCCGACGTCGTCGGCCCGATCGACGGCGGCTGGACCGTCGCGCGGGCGACCCTCGGCAACGAGTCGGTGAGCATCGGCGGCGGCCAGGGCGGCGCGACGATCCCGCACGCGATCTTCCTCGGCGCGTTCGACGCGGCCCCGGCGCGGCTGTCGGGCGGCGCGGGACGGCTCGGCCGCTACCTCGCCGCCGACGAGGCGCAGAGGGCGATGAACCTGCGGACCGCGATCCGGGCCGTCACCGGCGCCGGCCCCGGTCCGGAGGGCGCCATCGCCAAGCTGGTGCTGAGCGAGAACGGCCACGAGGCGTCCGCGATCCTCGCCGAGCTGGGCGGCGCGAACACCGCGTTCTCCGAGGGCGACGGCCTCACCGCGAGCATGGTCCTGTGGCACCGCGCCATGGCCATCGCGGGCGGCACCTCGGAGATCAAGCGCAACCAGATCGGCGAGCGCATCCTCGGCCTCCCCCGCGACCCGCTCATCGTCTGACCCCCCTGGCCCCGCAGGTCCCCGCCCACACCCTGGGGCGGGGCCCCGCACCGACGGCCGGAACGAACCGAGGCCCCGTCTTCCCCAAGACGGGGCCTCGGCCATTCCGGCCTTGACGGGGCGCGGTCTGTGCGATCATGGGCCGGTCCTCCGCCGCGGATCTCTGAGTGGAGGACCATGGACGGGGCGGGGCGGGCGGAGCTCGTCGAGGTGTGCGGGCTGATGGCGGCGGCGGTCCGGGCGGCGGGTCCGCCGGACTGGGCGCGGGCGGTGGTGCGGGCGCATGCGACGGGACTGCGCGGGGCGGGACATGTCGTCTACGAGACTCCGGGCGGGCGGGTGCGGCGGCCGCTGGAGGACGCCGACGAGGCGATCGCGAACCTGGTCCGGCTGGCCAAGGGGCCGACGCCCGGACTCGACGTCGCCCTGAGGGTCGAGCCTTCCGGCGGTTACGAGGCTTCTGTGACGCCGCGGACAGCGCGCGGCCTGTCCGGCGGGGTCTGCCTCCTGGAGCCCGGGCTCTCCCGGCCTCCGGAGGGAGGGTCCCAACCCGGTCCCGAGCGCGACTCCCCCGCGGGCGACCCCGGCGAGGCCGTCCGGCTGATGGACGCCTACCTCGCCGAGCTGGACCGTGTCCTGGGCCGCGAGCCCTCCTCCAGGACGCCGACCCCTGACGCGCTCCTGGCCGACGTCGAGCGGAGCGTCGGCCGGGCGCTGCCCCCCGACCTGCGCGCGCTGTACGCCGCGGGCCACCACGACGACGGCTTCCCCTGGCGCTGGCTGCCCCCGGAAGAGATCCCCGGCGAACACGGCTATATCGCCCATGCGGATCTCATCGCCCACCCCGTCCTGGACGCCGATCCGGCCGAGACCGTCCGGTGCGTCCGGACGCACGAGGCGTGGATCCCCTTCGCCTACGACGGCGACGGCACCTACCTGCTCGTGGACCTCGCCCCCGCCCGGTTCGGCCGGCCCGGCCAGGTCGTGTGCACGGGCACGGCCATCGACGACGGCCCCGCCTACGTCGCGGAGTCCGTCACCGCCCTGCTGCGCCGCCAGCTCGGCCGGCTACGGGACGGCGCCTACACCCTCGACCCGGACGGCGAGTACCTGGAGTTCCACGCCGACCTGTGGCACCAGGGACTCCAGAGGGCCCGCCGCCACCTCGTCGCCGACCCGGCCACCCCGCTCGTCCCCGACGCGCGCCTCCAGGACCTCACCGTGCGCGGCGTCGCGGGCTTCCTCGACCTCGCGCCGCTCGCCGCCGCGCCCCGCCTCAAGAGCCTCAAAGCCCTGTGCGGCTCCACCGACCTCGCCCCCTTGGCCGCGCTCCCCCTGGAGAACCTCGACCTCACCGCGGACGCCGACCTGGCGCCCCTCGCCGGGCACCCAGCCCTGCGCTCCCTCGCCCTCGCCACCACGACCCCCGTACACCTGACCCTCCTGCGCACCCTCCCCCGCCTCGAATCCCTGGACCTCTCCCGCGCCCCCGTCCCCGACCTCGAACTCCTCCCCGACCTCCCCGCGCTCCGCTCCCTGACCCTCGCCCTCCCCCAGTGGGAGGAGCTGTGGCGCCGCACCGACCGCCACCCCCGCCTCGCCGTCGCCGCCCTCCACGGCGACCCCGACTCCGCGACCCGCGCGGCCTGGGCGGCCACCCTGCCCAGCGCCCCCGCCACGACCCCGCTCCTCCACCACACCGCCACCCTCCCCACCTGATCCCGGCAACGGGTCCGAGCCGGGACCGCGCGCCGACGCGCGCGTGGTCCCGGCTCGGGAGCCGCCTCGCCCGGCGGCCGGTCTCCGCGCCCGGAAGGGCGCCGCGGAAGTGAACCCGCCCGCCTCGTCCTTCTCCCTCCGGAGAGGGGGCCATCCAGGTACGGACGGGGCGGGCGGGGGGATCAGGAGTGGTACAGCCAGTCCACGTAGACCGGGTCGTCCAGGTCGCGCTTGAGGAACAGCTCGTTGCGCAGGACGCGGCCGACGCCGTCGACGTGCCAGATGTCGCCCCACAGGCGGGCCGTCGTCTGGACGCGGGCGGTGCGGACGGTCCGCTCGGCCTGGTAGGCGAGCAGCGCCTCGTCGGTCTCCCGCTCGGCGAGGTGCCCGGACAGCGCGAACGCGTCCTCGATGGCCTGGCAGGCGCCCTGCGCGAGGTACTGGAGCATGGGGTGCGCGGCGTCGCCGGTGAGCACGACACGGCCGTCGATCCAGGTCGGGATCGGCAGGCGGTCGTACATCGGCCAGTGGCGGACCCGGCCGAGCGACCGCAGGCCGACCTTGACCTCGTCGCAGCAGTCGGCGAAGGCCGCGTCGAGTTCTTCGGGGCCGCCCCACTCCGCCTCGCCGCGCTTCCACGCGGGCGACTCGAAGACGGCGACGGTGTTGAACATCTCGCCGCCGCGCAGCGCGTACTGGACGAGGTGGCAGCCCGGGCCGAGGTAGACGACGACCTCGTTGAGCGCGTGCTCGTCGAGCTCGCGGCCGAGGTCGGCGACGGGGAAGGCGCCCCGGTAGGCGACGTAGCCCGAGCAGACCGGCTCGTCGTCCGACAGGCGGGCGCGGAGCCTGGAGTGCAGGCCGTCGGCGGCGACCGCCAGGCCCGCGGTGTGCTCGGCCTCCCCGACCCGGACGACCACGCCGTCACCGGTGTTGTCGACGCCGTCGACCTTGCTGCCGGCCACCAGGTCGACCCCGGCGCGGCGGCAGGCGTCGGCGAGGACGTCGAGCAGGTCGCTGCGGTGGATGACGACGTACGGGGCGCCGTACCGCTCGACGAACTTCTCGTCCAGGTCGAGGCGGGTCAGCACCGAGCCGTCGATCGCGTCCTTGAACAGGAGGCGGCGGGGCGCGACGCCCTTGCCGAGGACCTCGTCGAGCAGGCCCCACTCCTTGAGGATGCGGGCGGCGTTCGGGGCCATCTGGAGGCCCGCGCCGACCTCGGTGAACTCGTCGGCCCGCTCCAGCACGCGGACGCTCTTGCCCGACCGGGCCAGCGCGTAGGCGGAGGCCAGACCGCCGATACCGCCGCCGACCACCACAACATCGACATCGGTCATGATCGTCTCTCTTTCTCAGATCCAGGAGCCGACCGAGGGCGCCTCGGGGGCGCGGCCGGTCAGCCAGGCGGCGAGGTCGGCGGCGTGGCCGCGGCCCGCGTGGGTGGCCAGGGCGTCGGCGGCGATCGCCGCGTTGACGTCCTGCGCGAGGTCGGCGAAGGACGTGCCCGCGGCGAGGTCGACCGCGTGGATCGAGACCTCGCGGGTGCGCATCCACGGGGTCTCCGACACCGGGACCGTCCGGCCCAGGGCCGTCACGACCGGACTCCGCCACGCCTCGTCCGGCAGCGCGTCCAGGTCGGCGGCGAGCGCGGCGGCGGAGCCGTGGACCAGCTCGCGGAGCCGCCCGGCCGGGAGCTCGGCGCCCGCCTCGATCTCGGCGCCGCGTTGCTCGGGCCCCGCGTACATGCGGCTCTCGACACCGGTCGCGGCCCAGCTCACCAGACGACGGAGCGCCTCGGCGTTGTAGTGGACGTGCGCGACGAGGTGCTTGCGCGTCCAGCCGGGAAGGGCGCTGGGCGCGTCGAAGTCGGCGTCGCCGAGGCCGTCGAGGGTCTTCAGGAACAGCGCGGTGCCCTGGTCCATCCAGTCGCGGGTGGTCATGCGGCCGCGTCCGGGTAGGCGGTGGTGTTCTCCAGGCGGCCGATGCGCTCGATCTCGACGACGACCTTGGACCCGGCCTGGAGGTAGCGGGCGGGCTTGCGGGCGTGGCCGACGCCGCCGGGGGTGCCGGACGCGATGACGTCGCCGGGGCGCAGCGTCATGATCGTCGACAGGTAGCGGACCAGCGCGACCGGGTCGAACACGAGGTCTCCGGTGTTGGCGCGCTGCATCTCCTCGCCGTCGACGGAGCAGGAGATCTCCAGTGCCGGGCGGACGCCGCCGGGCAGCTCCTCCGGGGTGACCAGGACGGGGCCGAGCGGGGTCGTGCCCTCGAAGGTCTTGCCCTGAAGCCACTCGCGGGTACGGAACTGCCAGTCGCGCATCGTCACGTCGTTCATCACGGTGAACCCGGCGATCGCCTCGACGGCCTCCTCCTCGGACGCGCGGCGGACGGCCTTGCCCACGACGACGACGAGTTCGGCCTCCCAGTCGTGCGCGTCGGACTCGGGCGCGAGCCGAATGTCGTCCTCCGGGCCGATGAGGGCGTCGGTGAACTTCGCGAACAGGGTCGGGTACTCCGGAAGGTCGCGGCCCATCTCGAGGATGTGGTTGCGGTAGTTCAGGCCCACGCACAGGATCTTGCCCGGGTCCGGGATGACCGGCGCGAACCCATCGGCCTCGACGAGCGGGCCGTCGACGGCGGCCTTGGCCCGCCAGTCGTCGGCGGCGAGCAGGGCCTTGACGTCGGCGAAGCCGAGGTCGACGAGGCCGGCGTCGGTGACGCGGACCGCCTTGGTGGCACCGGCGGTGCGGATGGTGGCGAGACGCATGGATCAGTCCTCCTGCTGGGTGAAGCGGATGTCGCGGTCCAGGCCCAGGCGCTCGAACACCGGGGTGTCGCTGAACCGGAAGAAGTCGGCGCCGCCCTCGGTGGCGGCGGTGAACGGCTGCCAGGACGGCACGACGAAGAGGTCGCCGCGCGCCACCTGCCAGGTCCGGGCGCCGACGGTGATCTCGGCGATCCCGTCGAACACCTGGTGGACCGAGGATCCGACCTCACGGGCCGGGGCCGTCCGCGTGCCGGGGGCGAGCCGGTGGAACTCGGCGCGGATCGTCGGCAGCACGTCGGAGCCGTCGCGCGGGTCGGTGTAGCGGATCGCGGCGTGGCCGGGCTCCAGGGTGACCGGGTGGCCTTCGGCCTCCAGCTCGAGCTGGTCGGTCAGCGCCCTGTCGGTGTGCTCCCAGCGGTAGGCCAGCAGCGGGGTGCCGACGCCGGTCGGGGCGATCCGGGTGAGGGGGCGCAGGCCCGGGTGGGCCCAGAGCCGCTCGGAGCGGGAGCGCTCGGGGGCTTCGCGCGTCTCGACCTCGTCCGGGCCGAACTGGAAGAAGGTCGCGTCCGTGGCGTACTGGAAGGGGATGTCCAGGCCGTCGATCCACGCCATGGGCCGGTCGGTGATGTTGTGGTGGCCGTGCCAGTTCCAGCCGGCCTGCGGGAGGAAGTCGCCGCGGCGCATCGCGACCGGGTCGCCGTTGACGACCGTCCACACGCCCTCGCCTTCGACGACGAAGCGGAAGGCGTGCTGGGTGTGGCGGTGGACGGGGGCGTCCTCACCCGGGTTCAGGTACTGGATCGCGGCCCAGAGCGTCGGGGTGGCGAACGGGCGGCCGCCGAGGCCCGGGTTGGCCAGCGCGATCGCGCGGCGCTCGCCGCCGCGGCCGACCGGGACGAGGTCGCCCGCCTGCTCGGCGAGGGCGTAGAGGTTCTTCCACTGCCACACGTGGGCCTGCGCCTTCGAGCGCGGCTCGGGCGGCATCAGGTCGCCGATCTCGGTCCACAGCGGCACCAGCAGCTCGGACTCGAAACCCTGGTAGAGAGCCTCGAGTTCCGGGGTCCGCGCGGGCTGGTCGGGCGCGTCGGAGACGGGGATCGTCACGGGAGTGGTCATCGGACGCCCTTCGCTCGGCCCGTCGATCTCTCGGCGGGAGGTGTGTTCTCGGTGCCTGGAGCCTGCCGTGTTTTCCACCACAAGGGATAGACTTTTCTGCTGTGAAGAACAAACCGTCCTACGCGATCAGTTCGGTGGACCACGCGCTCCAGCTCGCGGCCCTTCTCCAGCAGGAGGGCGCCCTGCGCGTCACCGACGTCGCCGACCGCCTGGAGGTCTCGGTCTCCACCGCCCACCGTCTCCTGGCGATGCTGGTCTACCGGGACTTCGCCGAGCAGCTCCCCGACCGCCGCTACGGCCCCGGCAAGGTCCTGCGCCCGGCGCCCCTGACCGAGGCCCCGGTCGCCCTCCTGCGCCGGGTCGCCCTCCCCCACCTGCGCGCCCTGGTCGACCGCACCGACGAGACGGCGAACCTCATGGTCCCCGCGGGCGACGAGGTCCGGATCATCGCCACCGTCGAATGCGACCAGATCCTCCGCGTCGGCGACCGCGTCGGCCGCACCCTCCCGGCCCGCTTCGCCTCCGCGGGCAAGGCCATCCTCGCCGCCCTCCCCGCCGAAGAAGTCGAGTCCCATTACCCGGACGACTACCCGTCCTTCGCCCGCGAACTCGCCCAGATCCGCCGCCGCGGCTTCGCCATCAACGACCAGCGCACCGAAACCGGCCTCACCGCCCTGGGCATGGCGGTCCGCGACCCCTCCGGCCGCCCCATCGCCGGCATCTCCCTCTCCATCCCCACCGCCCGCTTCATCCGCGACGCCCTCCCCACCTGGACCACCGCCCTCTCTTCCGCCACCACCCGCCTGGAAGCCGCCCTCTCCTCCGCCGACTGACCCGGCTGCCCTAGGGGGCATATTCGACCGTTCGGTCTTGATGGGGCCACCGTTCCGGGGTGGCCAGGACCAAGGAGTTCGATCCGGACGCGGTGTCGCGGAGAACCACCCTGACCGCGCGTTTCACCGGCAGGGTCGCCCTCGTCACCGGCGGGGGTCAGGCGCGGAGGCGGGCCAGGTAGAGGACGGCCGGGCGGAAGCCGCGCTGCTCGTAGAGACCGATGGCGCGGTCGTTCGCGGCGAGGGCGTCGATCCAGACGTCCTGGACGCCCAGGGCGGCGAGTTCGGTGTCGATCGCGTCGAGGAGCCCGGTGCCCAGGCCGTGGCCGCGGCCCTCGGGACGGACGAGCAGGGAGCGGATGTGCGCCGCCCGATCGTCGCTCACCCAGGTGTCGTCGGCGTCGGTCCGCACGTCCACCAGGGCATAGCCCACGAGTTCGCCGTCCTGCCGCGCGAGCAGGACGAACCCGTCACCGCTCAGCCAGCGCAGGTACTCCTCGCGGCGCACCCGCCAGGAGTCCTCGTCGTCCTTGTACCGCCAGCCGGGCTGCACCCGCTGATGGTGGTGGTGGAGTTCGAGCCACAGGTCCCGCAGCTCGTCCACGACCTCGGGCCCGGCCTTCACGATCTCGACGCTCATCCCCCCACGTTCGCATTCCGCCCGCCCGGCGTCCCTCCCCACCCCCCTGGGATCCTCCCGAATCCGCATTTCGCCCTTCGAGGCCCGTGGCCGCGGCCGGTCCGACCTGCTCGGCCGCCCGTATCGCCGCGCCGACCGAGCGGAGCCGCACATGCCCCTGCGCCACGTGCCCGGCCCGGCCCGGCCCGGCCCGGCCGCCCTCCTCTGCGGACTCCTCCTCGCGGCGCCGGTCACCTCGGCGGGCCGGCCGCTCCCGGCGACGTCGTCGCGCGGCCCGCCCCGCCGCCGCCCGTCGCGACGCCGCCCGTCGCGACGGCGACGGAGCCGCGGCGCCCCCGCCTCATCGAGGTCACCCCCTTTTCGAGTGGCGCTACCGAGATCGGCGACGGCGACCCCTGGATCGCCGACCTTCCCGCCCCGACTCCGAACCGACGCGGCGGGGGCCGTCGACGGGGCCCGGTGCCACCGCGTCCGTCAGGGTTTGCGGGCCAGGCCGCAGAACTGGTCGATCTCGGCGGGGTCGGCGCCGGGGGCGGGGTGCCAGCGGGGGCAGGAGACCAGGCCGGGCGGGACCAGGTCCAGGCCGTCGAAGAAGGCGGACAGCCGCGTGGGCGAACGGAGGACGTAGCGCGGGTTCGCCTTGCGGTTCCAGATCTCGATGGCCTCGACGGACGCGGGGTCGACGACGTTGGTGGCGTCGTAGAGGGCGAGGTAGCTGCCGCTGGGGAGGGCCGCGAGGAGGCGGCGGAGGAGGGCGCGGGCCTCGTTGTCGTCGGCGATGTGGCCGAGGACCCCCATGAGGAGGAGGGCGACGGGTTCGGTGAAGTCGAGGGTGTCGTGGGCCGCGGCGATGATGTTGTCGGGGTCGCGGAGATCGGCCGACAGATAGGCGGACTCGCCCTCCTCGGTACCGGTGACCAGCGGGCGGGCCTTCGCGAGGACATGCGGGTCGTTGTCGACGTAGACGACCCGGGCCTTCGGATCGGCGCGCTGGGCGATCTGGTGGGTGTTGTCGGAGGTCGGCAGGCCGCTGCCGATGTCGAGGAACTGGCGGACGCCGAGGTCGGCCGCGAGGTGGTGGACCACCCGGTTCAGGAACGCGCGGGTGGCCTGGGCGAGCAGTGCCATGTCGGGAACGACCTCGAGGATCTCGTCGCTGACCCGTCTGTCGCCGGCGAAGTTGTCCTCGCCGCCCAGCCAGTAGTTCCAGATCCGGGCGCCCTGGGGGACGTCGGGGTTGACCTCGGGACCTGCGCTCGGCACGGGGGCGCTCCCTCACTTGATGTTCATTTTAAGGACTCTCGGGGACATCCAACTACTGATCATCCTCTTCAGGTGGAAAGTTCCACAATCCTTCTCATGAAGGAATTCCCCGCAGGCAGGGCGACGCGCCCGGGAGGCCGTGCCCCGCACGTCCGGGGAGAGGTTCCGCCGAAACACGGGCGGCGCGCACTGGATTCGGGGCAGGCTGGTCCCGTGGGGCGCAGGCGGCGGAGACGGTCTCCGTCCGGCCGAGGAGGGTCATGAGCAGGTTCCTTGCGCTGGTCGAGGTGGACGAACGGGCACTCGACGGGCTCGAACCCGATCCGGGCTTCGAGGAGCGGATGGCGAAGGTGATGGGCGAGATGAGCGGCGCGGGGGTGCTGACCGACACCGCGGGGCTCACCGGCACCGAACGGGGCGTACGCCTGCGCTGGTCCGGCGGGGCCGTCCAGGCGGCCGAAGGGCCCTTCACCGAGACCGCGGAGGTCGTCGGCGGCTACCTGATGCTCGACGCGAAGGACCGCGCCGAGGCCGTCGCCTGGATCGAGCGGTTCCTCGCCGCCCACCCCAGGGACTGGTCGTTCAGCGTCCAGATCCGCGAGATCGAGGACTTCCCCGAACCCTGACGGCCCGGCCGGCGCGAGGTCGGCCCCACCCCGGATCCGTGGGCACCCGACCCCGCGATCCGCCCGCCTCCGCGCGATCGCCCGGACCTCGACGGAACGACTCACCAAGAGAAACGCCGAGCCGGGGCGGGGGCCAGAGGGCTGATCGGGCCTTCCCCGGCTCGCCGGGGGGAACGGGGCCGAAGGGCGGGTCAGAGGGCCGGGAGGGTGGGGTAGGCGGAGAGGTCGGCTTCCAGGGCGGCGGCCGTTGCGCGCAGGGCTGGGAGGAGGCGGGCCGCGGTGTCCGGGGCGGACTCGGGGCCCGCGTGGGTGGCGACGTTGAGGGCGGCGATGACGGTGCCGCGGTGGTCGCGGAGGGGGACGGCGACGGAGCGCAGGCCCGCGTCGAATTCCTGGTCGACCAGGGCGTGGCCGTCGGTTGCCGCCGCCTCGATCAGGGCGTGCAGTTCGGCGGGGTCGACGTGGGTGTGCGGGGTGAACGGGGCGGGGCTGGTGGCCGGGAGGAGCGCGGCCCGCTCCCGCTCGGGGAGTGCGGCGAGCAGGACGCGGCCCATGGAGGTGGCCCAGGCCGGGAAGCGGGTGCCGACGTTGATGGCCACTCGCATGATCTTGCTGGCCGGAACACGGGCGACATAACGGATATCGGGCCCGTCGAGGACCGCGAGGGACGCCGAGTCGTGGACGCGGTCGACGAGCGCGCGCAGGTGGGGCAGCACCACGTCCTCGAAGGTCAGGGTGCTCAGTTCGGCGTACCCGAGGTCCAGGACCTTGGGCAGCAGGACATAGCGGCGGCCCTCCAGCCGGGCGTAGCCGAGCGCCTCCAGGGCCATCAGGGAGCGGCGCGCAGTGGCGCGCGGCAGCCCCGTGGCCTCCGCGGACTCGGCGATGGTGACGCCGCCCGGCCGGGTGCCCAGGGACGCGAGCACGGCGAGCCCGCGGTCGAGCGACTGGAGGAACCCCGGGCCGAGTTCCCGCTTGGGATCGCGGCTGCGGTCGGTGCCCGGCACCCGGTCGGCCTCCGGCCGTGGCCGCCGCAGCGCCTCCTCCATCGCGCTCACCCGCGCGCCCGCCGCCCCCGCGACGCGCTCGTGCAGCGACGCCACATCATGCCTGCTGGTGTGGCTGACGACGCTGAGCGCGCACGCCACCGCCCCGGACGGCCCCCGCACGGGCACCGCCACCGCGATCAGTCCTGGTTCGATGAGCTGGTCGTCGGCGGCCCATCCGGCGCGGGAGGCAGCGGCGACCCGGCGCCGGAACCCCTCGGCGCCGCCTTCCGGGACGGGGGCGGGCACCGAGTAGCGCGTGTGCTCCGGCTCCCCCGCCCCGCCGATCCGGCGTTCGAAGGCGGCCCAGCGGGCGGCGTTCCAGTCGGCGGCGAAGATCGGCCCGGGGGCGCACAGCTCGGCGGGCAGCAGGTCGCCGACGCGGAAGGCCACCGACATGGCCCGCCGCCGTGGCGACTGGACGACGAAGCGGGCCCCGTCCCCATCCGGCACGGCGACCGAGACCGACTCGTCGAGCTCGTCGGCGAGGGCCGTGGCCAGCGGACCGAGGGACTCGGCGAACCCGGCCCCCTCCAGATAGGCGTTCCCCAGTTCCATCAGCCGTGGCGCGACGACGACCTCGCGCCCCTGCCAGCGCGCGTAGCCGATCTGGACGAGCGTGCCCACGACCCGGTCGACGGTGGAGCGGACCAGCCCGGTGGACTTGACGAGATCGGCCGGCCGCTGTGGATCGCGGGCCCGGCCGAGGAGGTTGATCACCTCGAGACCGCGCTCCAGCGGCCCCGTCGCGCCCGATTCCGCGCCAGGCGGCGGTGTCTCCGACGCCTGGTCGAGCGACGCCTCGTACCCCATCTGAGCACCCCTCCCCGTGTCGCCGATCACAGTATCGACCGCCGCGCCCTTGACATCACCCGAGCGGTCGGCGGACACTGACCGCACACTATTATGAACTAAAGTTCACTGGGCGAACAACCCCCGAGCGGAAACCGGCCGGATCGGAGTCGCCGAGACCGGGTGGACGCGGAGATCGAGGTCTGCTGATGGACAAGGTGGTGGCGAGCGCGGCCGAGGCCGTGCGCGACGTCGGGGAGGGCTCCTCCCTGGCCGTCGGCGGCTTCGGGCTGAGCGGCGTGCCGAACGTGCTGATCGAGGCCCTGCACCGGGCGGGCCCGGGAGGGCTGCGGGTCGTGTCGAACAACTGCGGCGTCGACGGCGGGGGCCTGGGCATCCTGCTGGAGGCGGGGCTGATCGAACGCGTCACCGGCTCCTACATCGGCGAGAACAAGGCGTTCGCGCGCAAGTACCTGGGCGGCGAGGTCGAGGTCGAGCTGATCCCGCAGGGCACCCTGGCCGAGCGGCTGCGCGCCGGCGGCTGCGGCATCCCCGCCTTCTACACCCCGGCCGGGGTCGGCACCGCGGTCGCCGAGGGCGGCCTGCCCTGGAAGTACGCGGTCGACGGCTCCGTCGCGGTCTCCTCCCCGGTCAAGGAGGTCCGGGAGTTCGGCGGCAAGGACTACGTCCTCGAAGAGGGCATCACCACGGATTTCGCCCTCGTGCACGCGGTGAAGGGCGACCGCCACGGCAACCTGGTCTTCGCCAAGTCGAGCCGCAACTTCAACCCGCTCGCGGCGATGGCCGGGAAGATCACCATCGCCGAGGTCGAAGAGCTGGTCGAACCGGGAGAGCTGGACCCCGAAGAAGTGCACCTGCCGGGCGTGTTCGTCCAGCGGGTCGTGGCGCTCACCCCCGAGCAGGCCGCGAACAAGGGCATCGAGAAGAGGACGGTGCGCGCGTAATGGCCTGGTCCAAGAACGAGATGGCGGCCCGTGCCGCGCGGGAGCTCACCGACGGCTCCTATGTGAACCTCGGCATCGGCCTGCCGACGCTGGTCCCGGGCTTCGTGCCCGCGGGCGTCGACGTCGTGCTGCATTCGGAGAACGGCCTGCTCGGCGTGGGTCCTTACCCGTTCGAGGCCGAGGTCGACCCGGATCTGATCAACGCGGGCAAGGAGACCGTCACGGTCTTGCCGGGCGCGAGCTTCTTCGACTCCTCCCTGTCGTTCGGCATGATCCGCGGCGGCCACATCGACACCGCGATCCTCGGCGCCATGCAGGTGTCGGCCCGCGGCGACCTCGCGAACTGGATGATCCCGGGCGCGATGGTCAAGGGCATGGGCGGGGCGATGGACCTCGTGCACGGCGCGGGCCGCGTCATCGTCATGACCACCCACAACGCCAAGAACGGGTCCGCGAAGCTCGTCGAGGAGTGCGATCTGCCGCTCACCGGGAAGGCCTGTGTACACCGGGTGATCACCGACATCGCGGTGCTGGACGTCACGCCCGACGGCTTCGCCCTGGTCGAGACGGCCCCGGGCGTCACCGTCGCCGAGGTGGTCGAGCGGACGGGCGCGAAGGTCCACGTTCCTGAAGGGGTGCTGTGATGGGCGACGTCTACATCGTCGACGCGGTCCGTACGCCGATCGGCAAGTACGCGGGCGCCCTGTCGGGGATCCGCCCGGACGATCTGGCGGCCGGGGTGCTGCGCGCGCTGGTCGAGCGCAGTCCGAACCTCGATCCGGCCAGGATCGACGACGTCGTCTATGGCAACGCCAACGGCGCGGGCGAGGACAACCGGGACGTCGCCCGGATGGCCGTGCTGCTCGCGGGCCTGCCCGTCAGCGTGCCGGGCGCGACGGTGAACCGGCTGTGCGGCTCCGGCATGGAGGCCGTCATCCAGGCCTACCGGGCGATCGCGCTCGGGGACGCCTCGATCATGGTCGCGGGCGGCGTGGAGTCGATGAGCCGCGCCCCCTGGGTGCTGCCGAAGCCGGAGCGGGCCTTCCCCGCGGGCGACCAGCAGCTGGTGTCCACCACCCTGGGCTGGCGGCTGGTCAACCCGGCGATGCCCCGGGAGTGGACCGTGGCGCTGGGCGAGGGCGCCGAGCTGGTGGCCGACAAGTACGCGATCGGCCGCGAGGCGCAGGACGCCTTCGCGCTGGAGAGCCACGCCAAGGCCGACGCCGCCTGGCGCGCCGGGTTGTACGACGCCGAGGTCGTCCCGGTCGCGGGCGCCGACCTCGCGCGCGATGAGGCCATCCGGCCGGGCGGCACCCTGGCGTCCATGGCGAAGCTCAAGCCGGTCTTCCGCGCCGAGGGCACCGTCACCGCGGGCAACGCCTCCCCGCTCAACGACGGCGCCGCGGCGCTGCTGCTGGCCGACGAGGCGGGCCTCGCCGAGCTCGGCCGCGAGCCGCTCGCCCGGATCCGGGCGAGCGCCGTCACCGCCCTGGAGCCGCAGTACTTCGGGCTCGGCCCGGTCGAGGCGGTCGCCAAGGCGCTCGGCCGCGCCGAGGTCGGCTTCGCCTCCCTGGACGTCGTCGAGCTGAACGAGGCGTTCGCCGCCCAGGCCCTGGGCTGCCTCGCCGCGCTGCCCGACCTCGACCCATCGATCGTGAACCCGCGCGGCGGCGCGATCGCGCTCGGGCATCCGCTCGGCGCGTCCGGCGCCCGCATCACCGGGGCGGTGGCGCACCAGCTCGCCGCCCGCGGGAGCGGCGTCGGCGTCGCCTCCCTGTGCATCGGCGTCGGGCAGGGCCTGGCGCTGGTGCTCGACCGCTAGAAACCCATCATCTTCTTGGAAAGGAGGCCGGACGTGACTCCTCCGCAACCGCCCACTCAGGCGGAGATCAGCGCCGAGATCGCGGCGCTCAGCGGCTCCCGTCCCGGGCTCGCGCACCCCGACCGCGGCTACGCGCCGTACCGCAGCAGCGTCCTGCGCCATCCGGGCAAGCCCCTCGTGGTCGTCAAGGACCCCGAGGCGGTCGAACTGACGGGCCCGGCGTTCGGCGTCAGCGACGTCACCGACCTCGACAGCGACCTCACCCGCCAGCACACCGGCGAGCCGCAGGGCGAGCGGATGACGGTCACCGGCCGCGTCCTCGATCGCGACGGCCGTCCGGTGCGCGGCCAGCTCGTGGAGGTCTGGCAGGCCAACGCCGCCGGGCGTTACGCCCACCAGCGCGACGACCACCCCGCCCCGCTGGACCCGCACTTCACCGGCGCCGGCCGCTGCCTGACCGACGACGAGGGCCGCTACGCCTTCACCACGATCAAGCCGGGCCCGTACCCGTGGCGCAACCACACCAACGCCTGGCGGCCCGCGCACATCCACTTCTCGCTGTTCGGGCGGGCCTTCACCCAGCGGCTGATCACCCAGATGTACTTCCCGGGCGACCCGCTGTTCCCCTACGACCCGATCCTCCAGTCGGTGACCGACGAGGCGGCGCGGAACCGCCTCATCGCCACCTACGACCACGACCTGTCGGTGCCCGAGTGGTCGCTCGGCTACCGCTGGGACATCGTGCTGGACGGACCGGCCGCCACCTGGATCGAGGAGGGACGCTGATGGGCACCCCGGCATCCCCGGCTCCGCTGGAGCCGACGCCGTCGCAGACCGTCGGCCCGTTCTACGGGTACGCGCTGCCCTTCACCGGCGGCGAGGAGCTCGCGCCGGTCGGGCACCCCGGCACGATCACCGTCCACGGGTACGTCTACGACGGCGCGGGCGCGCCCGTCCCCGACGCGCTAGTGGAGATCTGGCAGGCCGACGAGGCGGGCTCGCTCAAGGGCGCGCCGGGTTCGCTGCGCCGCGATCCGGTGACCGGCGGGATCCTCGGCCGCAACGGGGTGGACTTCACCGGGTTCGCCCGGATCGCCACCGACGCGTCGGGCCGCTGGTTCGTCCGGACCCTCCCACCGGGGCCGCACCGCGACGGCGCGGTGCCGTACCTGTCGGTGTGCGTGTTCGCGCGCGGACTGCTGCACCACCTGTTCACCCGGATCCACCTGCCCGAGCACGCCGCGGCGCTCGCCGCCGACCCGGCGTTCGGGGAACTGTCCGAGGCCCGGCGGCAGACGCTCGTCGCGGTGGAGGAGCGGCCCGGGGTGTACCGGTTCGACATCCGCCTCCAGGGCGGCGCGGGCGAGGAGACGGTCTTCCTTGACTTCGCCTGATCCGGCGGACTCCGGCCTGCTGTCACCGGTCGTCGCCGGTGCCGCCGTCGAGGCGGCCACCGGCGACGCCGCGGTGCTGCGCGCCCTGCTGGCCGCCGAGGCGGCGCTGACCCGGGCGCAGGCCGCGCTCGGGCTCGCGCCGCGCGCGGCGGCCGAAGCGCTGGACGCGGTGGATCCGGCCGCCTTCGACGCCCGGGACCTCGCGCTGCGCGCCCGCGCCGGCGGCAACCCGGTGATCCCCTTCGTCAAGGATCTGAAGAAGGCGGTCGGGCCCGAGGCCGCCCCCTATGTCCACCGCGGCGCAACGAGCCAGGACATCCTGGACACCGCCCTGATGCTGGTCGCCCGCCGGGCCCTCGCCCCGATCCTCGCCGATCTCGCGGCGACCGCCGAAACCCTGCGCGGCCTGGCGGCCGCCCACCGGGACACCCCGATGCCGGGCCGCACCCTGACCCAGCACGCCGTCCCCACCACCTTCGGCCTCAAGGCCGCGGGCTGGCGCCACCTGATCCTCGACGCCCACGCCCGTCTCCTCGCCGCCGACCGTGCCCTCCCCGCCCAACTGGGCGGCGCCGCAGGCACCCTGGCCGCCTTCACCACCTTCGCCCCCACCCCGCCCGAGCCGGCCCCCGGCCGGCCCGGCCCGAACTCAGCCGGATCGAGCGACCCCGACCTGAACGGACCGGGACAAGGTGCCGCCGACCCGGACGCCTCTCATTCCGACGAGCCCGGACGGGACTCCTCCGGCCCGCACGAGGCCGGACCGGACCAGCAGAAACCGGACGGGCCCGGCAGGAACGAAGCCGGGCTCGACACGTCCCTTTCGGGCGGGGCCGAACTGAGAGGATCCGACCTGGGCGGACCTCGCTCGCACGTGGCCGGGCTCGGCGTGTCCGGATCGGGCGCTTCAAGCCTGAACGAGGGCGGGCGAAAGGTGTCGGGGCTTGTCGCGGCTTATGCCGGTGAGGTGGGGCTTGCGGTGCCGTTGCTGCCCTGGCATACGTTGCGGACGCCGGTGGCCGATCTGGGGGCCGCGCTGGCGTTCGCCGGGGGTGCCCTGGGCAAGGTCGCGGCGGACGTGCTGGTGCTCGCCCGGACGGAGATCGCCGAGGTCGCGGAGGGGAGCGGCGGTGGGTCGTCGGCGATGCCGCACAAGAGCAATCCGGTGCGGGCCACGCTGATCGCGGCGGCGGCGCGGCAGCTGCCGGCGCTGGCGTCGGTGCTGCTGGGGGCGCTGGTCGCGGAGGACGAGCGGCCCGCGGGGGCCTGGCACGCCGAGTGGCAGCCGCTGCGCGAGGCGCTGCGGCTGGCGGGCGGCGCGGCCGAAGCGGCCGGGGCGCTGGTCGGCGGGCTCGTCGTGCGCCCTGGGAAGATGCGCGCCGACCTCGGCCTCACCCACGGGCTGATCGTCTCCGAGCGGGCCGCCGCCGAGCTCGCCGCCTCCCTCAGCCGCGAGAAGGCGCGCTCTCTCCTTGAGGAGGCGTCCGCGACCGCCGCCACGACCGGCGTGCCGCTGGCCGAGGCCGTCGCGGCGCTGCTGCCGCCCGGCACCGCGGCCCCGTTCGACCCCGACCCGACCACCTATCTCGGTGCCGCGCCCGCGCTGGTGGACGCCGCCCTGACCCGCGAGGCCGCCTCATGACGCTCCACTACCGCCTCGACGGCCCGGAAGACGGCATCCCGCTCGTCCTCGGGCCCTCGCTCGGCTGCTCCCTGCACGTGTGGGACGCCGTGCTCGGCGAACTCACGCGCGCCCACCGGGTGCTCCGGTTCGACCTGCCAGGGCACGGGGAATCCCCGGCCGTCCCCGGCGCGACGACCATGGAAAGGCTCGCGGGCCTCGTCCTGGACGCCGCCGATCGGGCGGGCTTCGGGCGCTTCCACTACGCGGGCGTCTCCATCGGCGGCGCGATCGGCGCGACCCTCGCGCTCGCCCGTCCCGAGCGGATCGCCTCCCTGGCGATGGTCTGCTCCTCGGCCCGGTTCGGCGAGCCCGCCGCCTGGAAGGAGCGGGCCGGAACCGTCCGGGAGTACGGCACCGCCGTCATGGCGGAGGGCACCGCGCCCAAGTGGTTCGCGGGCGAGCCGGGCCCGCTCGGCGTCCGGCTGCTGGCCGACCTCGCCGCCGCCGACGACGAGGGCTACGCCGCCTGCTGCGAGGCGCTCGGCGCCTACGACGTCCGCGCCGACCTCGCCCGCGTCGCCGGACCGGTCCTGATCCTCGGCGGCAAGGCCGACCCGGCCACCCCGTCCGCGCACGCCCGCGAACTCGCCGACGGCATCGCCGCCGCCGTGCTCGTCGAGCTCCCGGCCGCCGCCCACCTGGCCCCGGTCGACCGGCCCGCGGCCACCACCGCCGCCCTCCTCACCCACCTCACCGCCGCCGAATCCGCCGCACGCGGCACGGCGGAAGGCGCCTCCGCCGACGACCCGGGCACCGCGCGCCGGCCCGCCGCCGCACCCGGTGCCGCCGAAGGCGGGTGGGTGGACGAGCGGGGGGCCGAGGAGCGGTTCGAGGCCGGGATGAGGGTTCGGCGGGCCGTGCTCGGTGACGCGCACGTGGACCGGGCGAACTCCCGCAAGACCGCCTTCACCGGTGATTTCCAGGACTTCATCACCCGCTACGCGTGGGGCGGGATCTGGACCCGGCCGGGGCTGGACCGGCGCACGCGCAGCGCCATCACCATGACCGCGCTGATCGCGCGCGGCCACCACGACGAGCTGGCCATGCACGTGCGGGCCTCGCTCACCAACGGACTGAGCCGGGACGAGATCAAGGAGGTCCTGCTCCAGTCCGCCATCTACTGCGGTGTGCCCGCCGCCAATTCTGCTTTCGCCGTCGCCCAGCGGGTGCTGGACGAGATCGAGGAAACATCATGACCCACCCCATTCCCGCCCGTACCCAGGTCGCGATCATCGGCGCCGGCCCCGCCGGGCTCCTGCTCGGCCATCTCCTGCACCGCAAGGGCGTCGACACCGTCGTCCTGGAGAACCGGGACCGCCCCTACGTGGAGAAGCGGCAGCGCGCCGGGATCCTGGAGCAGGGCACCATGGACGTGCTGCGCGCCACCGGCGCGGCGGCCGGGATGGACGCCCGCGGCCTCCAGCACGACGGCATCGAGCTGCGCTTCGCCGGGGAGGCGCACCGGATCGACTTCCCCGCGCTGACCGGCCGCTCGGTGATGGTCTACGCGCAGACCGAGGTCGTCAAGGACCTCATCGCGCTCCGCCTGGAGGCGGGCGCGCCGCTGGCGTTCGAGGCCGAGGCACTCGACATCTCCGGCATCGAGGGCGAAGCTCCGCAGATCCGCTACCGGCACGAGGGGGCCGAGCACACCCTCACCGCCGAGTACGTGGTGGCCTGCGACGGGTTCCACGGCATCGGCCGCCGGATCATGCCCGAGGCCGGCAAGCGCACCTTCGAGCGCGTCTACCCGTTCTCCTGGCTCGGCATCCTCGCCGACGTGGCCCCGTCCTGCGACGAGCTGATCTACGCGCACAGCCCCGAGGGGTTCGCGCTGCACAGCATGCGCTCGCCCGAGGTGAGCCGGCTGTACCTCCAGGTCCCGCCGGACACCGACCTCGCACAGTGGTCGGACGACCGGATCTGGGAGGGCCTCGCCCGCCGCTTCGCGATCGACGGCGACTGGAAGCTCGCGACCGGACCGATCACCGAGAAGGGCATCACGCCCATGCGCAGCTTCGTCACCGAGCCGATGCGGCACGGGCGGCTGTTCCTCGCGGGGGACGCCGCGCACATCGTGCCGCCGACCGGCGCCAAGGGCCTGAACCTGGCCGCCGCCGACGTCACCCTGCTGGCCGCCGCGCTGGTCCGCCGGTACGCCTCGGGCGACGAGTCCGGCCTGGACGCCTACTCCGAGCAGGCGCTCCGCCGGATCTGGCGAGCCGAGCACTTCTCTTACACGATGACGTCGATGCTGCACACCTCCCCCGACGACGACGCCTTCGGCCACCGGCTCCAGCTCTCCCAGCTCGACTACATCGCCTCGTCGAAGGCCGCGGCGACATCTCTCGCCGAGAACTACACGGGCCTGCCCATGCCGGGCCTGGACGAGCTGGCCTGACCGTTCCACGCACCCTGATCCGCATCGAGGAGAAACCCATGACCACCCCGGCCAACGCCGCTCCCGTCTGGGAGGGCAAGATCTTCGACGGCACGTGGACAAAGGCGTCCGGCGGTGTCATCGAGGTCACCGCGCCCGCCGACGGATCCCTGGTCGCGACGGTCGGCAACGCCACCGTCGCCGACCTCGACCGCGCCGTCGCCGCCGCCGGGAAGGCGCAGCGCGAGTGGGGCGCCCTCACCTACGACAAGCGCGCGTCCGTGCTGCGCAAGGCGTCCGCGCTGCTGGAGGCCGACCCGTCGCGGATCGCGCGCTGGCTGGTGCCGGAATCCGGCTCCGGCCAGGGCAAGGCCGCCTTCGAGGTCGGGCTGCTCGTCTCCGAGCTCGCCGAGTCCGCCGCCCTCGCCTCTGAGCCGTACGGCGAGATCCTGCGCAGCTTCAAGCCGCGCCTGTCGGTCGCGCGGCGGGTGCCGGTCGGCGTCGTCGGCGTGATCTCACCGTTCAACTTCCCGGCGATCCTCGCGCTGCGCTCGGTCGCCCCGGCCCTCGCCGTCGGCAACGCGGTCGTGCTCAAGCCCGACCCCCGCACCCCGATCGCGGGCGGCCTGGCGCTGGCCGAGCTGCTCGCCGACGCGGGCCTGCCCGAGGGCGTCCTGCACGTCCTGCCGGGCGGCGCGGACGTCGGCGCGGCGCTCGTCGCGCACCCGGGCGTCCCGTGCATCTCCTTCACCGGCTCGACCCCGGCCGGGCGCGCCATCGCCACCGCCGCCGCGCCGCTGCTCAAGAAGGTCCACCTGGAGCTGGGCGGCAACAACGCCCTGCTCGTGCTGCCCGACGCCGACGTGGAGGCCGCGGCCTCGGCCGGCGCCTGGGGCTCGTTCCTGCACCAGGGCCAGATCTGCATGACCACCGGACGGCACCTCGTGCATTCCTCGCTCGCCGCGAAGTACACCGAGCTGCTGGCCGAGAAGGCGAAGCACCTCCCCGTCGGCGACCCGACGGACCCGGCGAACGCGCTGGGCCCGATCATCGACGCCGGGCAGCGCGACAAGATCCACGAGGTCGTCACGTCGTCCGTCGCGCAGGGCGCGACCCTCGCCGCGGGCGGCACCTACGAGGGCCTGTTCTATCGGCCGACCGTGCTCACCGACGTGCCGCGCGACTCCCGCGCGTTCACCGAGGAGATCTTCGGCCCGGTCGCCCCCGTGACGGTCTACGAGACCGTCGAGGAGGCGCTGGAGATCATCAACGCCTCCGAGTTCGGGCTGTCGGTGTCCATCCTCACCGGCAATCCGTACGCCGCCTACGAGCTGGCCGACCGGATCGAGTCCGGCGCGGTGCACATCAACGACCAGACCGTGGACGACGAGGCGGTCGCCCCGTTCGGTGGCAACAAGGCGTCCGGCACCGGCGGCAGGTTCGGCGGGCGCGCCACCCTGGACACCTTCACCGAGGTCCAGTGGGTGACCGTGCAGTCGCAGATCGAGCGCTACCCGTTCTGACCGAATCGGTGAGATAGGCCCCTGGACCGCCGATCCGGGGGCCTTTCTACCCGCTCCTCCCAAGACGACACTCGGGGTGGCGGAGACTTGACCCTCGACCCCGTGACCTTGATCGGCGGGCGGGTACCGGTACCCCCGTCAGACCACGACGGGGAGGTCGGAAGAGTGCACAGACGTCGAGTAGCCGGTGTGGCGCTAGCCGCCGCGCTGGCCGGTTCCACCGTCGCCGCTCCAGGAGCGGCGGCGGCCCAGGTGGGTGAGGGCGGGCCCGCGGCCGACTGCGCGGCGGGCCAGGTCAAGGATCTGGCGCAGTGCCTGGTCAAGTCGCGGCCGCCCGCGACGGGCGGCTCCAGTTCCTCGTCGACGGGTTCCGGTTCGTCCACCAGGGTGGCCGGCGAGGCCGCGGGGGCGGCCGTCGAGGACGAGGCGGTGATCGTCGGCCAGACCGTGCGCGCCGACGACGGCGTGCAGGTCACGTTCGAGCGGAACGGCGCCGCCGCGCCGGCGACCGCGCGCGAGAAGGAGGGCGTCGCGCTGTTCCTGGCGCCGCGCACCGCACCGGGCGACGGCGCGCCGGCCGCCACGCCCGGTACCACGGCGGACGATCCCGCCCCTGCCGCGGTCCAGGCCGCACCGCAGGACACGCTCAGCGCGCTGGGCGACTGGCAGGCGCAAGGGTCGGGCTGCTCCCGGCAGTCGCCCGCCGGGACCGTCGTGCTGATGCCGCGTCCGGCCGCCGCCGCCGATCCGGGCGACGGCTCGACCGGGTACTGCTGGCTCGACGCGATCACGGGCGGCAAGACGACGGCCCAGGCGAACGGGCAGGTCTCCGCCCCGCTCGTCTACCTTCCGGCCGACGCCGCGGCCCAGACCGTCCGGGTCACGGTGAGCTCGGACCCGGTGCCGGTGCTGTCGGTCGACATCGACCGGCGTGACGGCGCGGGCTTCCAGAACGCCCTGGCCACGCAGCTTCCGGCGGCCATGCCGAGTTACTACAACGTCGGTTTCGCGGGCTGCGGCTGCCTGCTCACCGAGGCCCCGACCATCCGCAACGTGGTCGTGGCCACCGGGCAGACCGCCACCGAGGCGCCGGTCCTCGCCCCGACCACGCCCACCGCGCCGACCGCGCCGACGGCTCCGGCCACCACGCCCGTGCTGGAGGAGGACCGCGAGGTCCAGGAGCGCGCCGACGCGTCGCTCGGCCTGGTCAAGCGGGCCAAGCCGCCGACGGACGACCTGGAGGCGGGCGACGAGGTCTCCTACGACTTCACGGTCACCAACACCGGCGGCACGGTGCTCACCGGCGTGGCGGTCGAGGACTCGCTGATCCCGGCGGTCTCCTGCCCCGCGGGAGACCTCGCCCTCAACGCGATCACCACCTGCACCGGCACCTACCGGGTGACCGAGGCCGACGTCGACGCGGGCCGGATCGTCAACACCGCGAAGGCGACCGCGACCCGCACCGATGACCAGGCCGAGGTGGAGTCCGGCCCGTCGACCGCGGTCGTCAAGATCAGGAAGCGCCCGTCGTGCCATGACGACGGCGAGTGCCGGCCCCGGCACAAGGAGCCCTGCCGCGACCTGCCCTGGTACGCCGGCGGGTCCTGCGACCTGGCCTTCCCCTGGCACGGCGAGCACTGGCACAACGGCAAGCCCTGCTTCAAGGACCACCACCACAAGACCCGCCACCACCACAAGCACTACGGCCATCACCAGCATCACGGCCATCACGGCCACAAGCCGCGGCGGCACGCGGTGAAGCACAGGAAGGCGCCCAAGAAGCCCAAGATCCGCGAGAAGGCTCCGCTGCTGTGATTCCCGGGCCTGCGGCCCGTTTCACGCCCTAGCCGTGGGGGCCCGCGCGAGGTGCGCGGGCCCCCACGGCCGTCGGCGGAGAACGTTCCGGGAACGGCCGGTGACGGTCGTCCGGGGGGTCTTGCGAAAGAGTTTCACGTCCCCTCACATAAGAGACATGAGTCACATTCTGCGCCGCGGGATGCTCGCGGTCCTCCTGCTGCTCTCCTCCTGCCTCACCGCCCTCGCGGTACCCGGTGCCGCCTCCGCGCAGGGCGGCACCTTCGACGCCCTCACCTACAACGTCGCCGGGCTCCCGGAGATCCTCTCCAGTGCCGCCACCGACCGGACCACCTCGCACACCGCGATCGGGCAGCGGCTCGGCCCGTACGAGATCGTCAACGTCCAGGAGGACTTCAACTACCACGCGGCCCTCTACGCGGCCGACACGCACCCGTACCGGACGGCGACGACGGGCGGCGCCGGGATCGGCAGCGGGCTCAACACCGTGTCGTCCTACGCCTTCGACGAGCTGTCCCGCACCAAGTGGGCGGACTGCGCGCTCGGCTCCGGCGACTGCCTGACCCCCAAGGGGTTCACCTTCCTGCGGGTCCGCCTCGCCGAGGGCGTGTTCGTCGACGTGTACAACCTGCACACCGACGCGGGCTCGGAGAGCGCCGACATCACCGCGCGCGCCAAGAACCTGGCCCAGGTCACCTCGTACATCCAGACTCACTCGGCGGGCAAGGCCGTCATCGTCATGGGCGACACCAACACCCGCTACACCCGCACCGGGGACACCATCGCGGCCTTCGCCGCCACGAACGGGCTCACCGACGCGTGGGTGCAGCTGGAGCGCGGCGGGGTCCCGCCCGTCGCGGGCGCCGCCGCCCTGCTCTGCGACGACGCGGCGCCGGCGGACTCCTGCGAGACCGTCGACAAGATCCTCTACCGGGGCGACGGCGCCGTGTCGCTGACCGCCACCGACTACCGCAACGACAGCGCGCTGTTCCGCGAGGCCGGCACCGGGCTCATGCTCTCCGACCACCACCCGATCGCGACGACCTTCTCCTGGACGACCAACCCCGCCGTCCAGCAGAGCGACCTCTACGGCGGCACCGGGGGCACCCCCTTCACCGACGTGCCCAGCCTCACCGCCGGGGCGTCGCCCACGACCTTCACCCTTCGCGGCGGCTCCCGGCTCGACCAGGCTGCCGTGACCCTCTCCGGGGGTATCACGCTGGCCCACGGCGGCACCGGAGGCACCGCGCAGTCCTTGACGCTCGGGGCGGGTGAGCACGTCGCGTCCGCGAAGATCTGCCAGGGCACCTACAGCGGCGGCGTCCGGGTGTTCTCGGTGACCCTCACCACCTCGCTCGGCCGGACCCTGACCGGGGGCACGGCGACGTCCGACTGCGTCACCCGGACCGCCCCCTCGGGCTGGCGCGTCGCGGGCTTCCACGGCCGCGCCGGCTCGGCCGTCGACAGGCTCGGCGTCGTCTACACGCCGCGCTGATCGCGTCCGGCCCCCGGCTCCGCACCGGGGGCCGGGGCACCCGCCGGCCCTCGGTAGGGTCGGCGGGTGTCCACGAACAGCAGGCGCGGCGCGCGCGCCGCGCGCGAGCCCGCCGCACCCAGACTGCCCGACGTGCCGGCCCCCGCGGCCCCCGAGGTCTTCGACGGGGGCGCCGACCAGGTCCACATGTCGCTGGAGTTCGGCCCGCTCGACCTGCGCGGCCGGGACGTCGGCGCCGCCGAGTTCGTCCGCTGCCGCTTCTCCGGGACCGCGCTGTCCGGGCTCAAGGCGCGCCGCGCGGAGTTCTCCGACGCGGTGTTCGCCGGGGCCGACCTCGCCAACGTGCGCTTCGCCGACACCCAGCTGGCGAACGTGGCCGTCACCGACTCCCGGCTGACGGGCGCGGCCTTCACCGAGTCGTCCTTCCGCGACGTGCTGTTCGAAGGCTGCCGCGCCGACCTGGCGTCCTTCCGCTTCTCCCGCTTCCGTGACGTCGTCTTCCGCGACTGCACCCTGACCGAGGCCAACTTCCAGAACGCCGACCTCACCGGCGTCCGCTTCGAGCGCTGCACCCTCACCTCCGCCCAGTTCAGCGCCGCCACCCTGAAGGGCGCGGTCTTCACGAACTGCGACCTCTACGCCCTCTCCGGCGTCACCGCCCTGGCTGGCGCCACCATCCACCCCTCCGACGCCCACTCCCTCCTCCACACCCTCGCCTCAGCCCTCGACATCACCATCTCCGGCTGACGCCCCGCAGGAGGGCCGGCACCGGTCGCCCGCCGGCCGCGGGCCCCCGGGGCGGAAGATCCACGCGGTCTCCCCGCCCTCCTTCGTCCGCATGACGACCCGCTCGTAGTCGGCGCGGCCCAGCGCCAGCTCGTCGGCCGCGCGCCGGAAGACCTCATGCGAGAAGGCGAACGCGAAACCCGAGTGGCCGCCGGCCAGGGCGTCGCGCAGCTCGGGCGCGTCGAGCAGGCGGAACAGCAGGACGATGTCCGAGCCGACGATGCCGTGCCCGTCGTGCCGGACGAAGCCCGCGTGGACCGCCATCCGCACCCGGAAGGCAGCGCCCGGCACTGTGCGGTTGTGCCTGCGCAGCGCGGTCCCGATGGACAGCGCCACGTCCTCCACCAGCGTGATCGCCGGGGTCTCCGCGAGGAAGTACATGCCGTCTCCCCGGTCCTCCTTGTAGGCGCCCTCCCACGTGACGCCGTGCGCCGCGCAGGACGATTCGACGATCCCGTACAGGACGCCGCGGAGGTCGGCGTGCAGATGCGGGGGGTGGCGACCGAAGCCGCAGATGTCGAACGCGAACATGACCCTGTGGGACAGCTCCGTGAGGCGCGGCCCGCCGTCCTCCCGCCCGTCCCCGGACGCTCCCCGTGGGCCGAGGGCCCGCCGGACCAGCGCTGCCAGCATTCCGGACAAGGTCCTCCTCTCCCGGTGCGCGAGCGGCCGTGGCACCACGGTCACCAGCCCCAGAACTCCACGAGCGCCGCCGCGTCGAGCCGGTGCAGCAGCGGCCGGTCCCCGAGCCGCCGCCCGGTCCGCAGCATCCACTCCGTCGTGAGCATGACCGCGAGCGATTCCTCCGCGCAGTCCCGCGGCCCGTACGCGACGGGTTCGCCCGCACTGCGAGACGGAGTCATCGGAACCCTTCCCCACGGCCGCCGGAGTGCGTACAGGCAGCACTCTCCAGCGCGCGGCGACGCGGTGGAGCCGATGGAACAGCGTGGAACGAAATAGGACGAGACGCCTGGGTATCGGCGACGCCGGAAAGCAAAAGCCCCGGACCTCGCAGGTCCGGGGCCACAGCGGCGGGCGCGGCTCAGGCCGGAGTCTCCGGCAGGACGACGGGGGCGCTCAGGAGATTCCACCCGGGGCCGAGTTCCGGGATGGCGGCACGGAAGGCCTCGGCGGCGTCCAGGTAGCCCACCGACTCCGCCGCCTCGGCACGCCGCTCTCCCGCCAGGCGCAGCAGCGGCAGGTCGAGTCCGGCAGGGCTCTGGTCGAGCAGGTCGAGCGCCTCATCGTGGCCTCGGCTCGCCGCCTCGCCGAGCATCCTCAGGACCCTGCGCCCGTCACGGCCGAGGGCGGCGAGCAGCACCGCGGCCTGGAACGAGGCCTCGGCGTCGTCCGCAGCGAGGCGCGCGACGACGACACGTCCGTACGGCCACCGCCACAGGAGGTCGTGCTGTTCGTCGGGGCGCAGCGGGGTCCGGAGCGCGAACAGCCCGTCCGGGCAGGGCCGCACGGGCTCGAAGCGGGGGTCGGTCTCGATCCGGTGGGCGAGGTGGCCGCGCCGGATGAGCAGGCCGAGGTCCTCCGAGCGGCGTTCGCAGATCTCCAGCCTGTGCTTCACCTCGGCCAGCAAGGTGTGCAACGCCTCATCGGTCTGCGGCGTCCGACGGCTCAGGCCGTTCGCATGGCAGGCCCGGGCGATCGCTTCGAGGAGGCTTCCCGTCGGCACCTCCTCCAGCCCGCCCTTGCTGAGCCACCGCCAGTAGGTGGTCCTGCTGTAGCCGCGCCCTCCCTGGAGGCCGAGCTTCGCCGCCGCGTCGCATGCCCGTTTGAGGTCGGCCGGGCCCTTCACCTGTGCCCGCTTCCTGAGCGCATCGAGATAAAGCATGAGATCCCTCTTCGGAGGGTGTTTCGAGAATGCCCTTTCCATACTCTCCCTCGCGCCTTCCGCCATCCTTGACATAACGCAGCGAATCCCGATCCTCCACCCGACCACAATGCGATCACACGAAGAGCCCTCGTTCACGGCAGGTGCCATAACGAGTAGACATTTCGGACTATCGAGGCCGGGCGACCCCCGATGCACCTGACCGGCCGTTTCGGGCAGAGCAGGCGTCCGTCGAGCGCGGACGGACGGTGGGTGATCGAGAGCGAGGACAGCATGCCACGCAGACCGGGAAAAATTGGCCCAGACAGCAGCAAGTCCTTATAACCCTTTCATATCACGCATGATTCGCCGCAATATGTCCGGTGTATCCGCCGGTGTGTACGCCATCGTGGACAGGGAGCTCAGGACGTGCCGGTAGTAAAGGACGTCTTCCGGCTCCTCGATGTACAGCGCCGTCGTCAGCTGCTCCAGATAGACGGTCTCCTTCGGACGGCCGTCAGGGGGGAAGCCGGGCAGGCGGAGGAGGATCATCGGGCCGCCGGAGTGGCCGCCGGCGGAGAGCGGCACGACCTGGATGCGCAGCCGGGGCAGGTCGCACAGGTCCGCCAGGTGGTTCAGCTGCCGGAACATGGTCTTGCGGTCGGCGATCCCCCGGCGCAGGACCGACTCGTCCAGCAGCGCCCACAGGCGGGGGCCGTCGGGCGCCAGGAACCTGCGCTGGCGCAGCATCCGCAGCGCGACCCGGTGCTCGCCGTCGCCGTTCCTGGTCCCCTCGTCGCCCTGGATGACGGCGCGGGCGTACTCGGGCGTCTGGAGCAGGCCGGGCACGTACTGGGCGTCGAACGAGCGGACGAGGTCCGCCGACTGCTCCAGCGCGAGGTACGGCTCGAACCAGGCGGGGAGGATGTCGTCGAAACCCGCCCACCAGCCGGGCGCGCTCCCCTGCCGGGCCAGGTCCATGAGGTCGATGCGGCGGTCGTGGTCGGCGACGCCGTACAGGTCGCAGAGCGCGAGCACGAGGCGGACCCCGACCGTCGCCTGGTAGCCGCCCTCCACCGCGCCGATCGCGGTGTCCGGGACGCCCACCGCCCTGGCCGCCTCGATCCGGCCGACGCCGCGGGCGAGCCGGTGCCGGGCCAGCGCGTGACCGAGCGCCACGCGCATCTCGACAGGCGAGACGGGAGTACCGACCACGTCGCCGTCGGCCTGCGCGCCCGCCCGAGTCTCCAAGTAGCCGCCCCTGTCGCCCGTGCACCGACCCTAGCGCGCGGTTCCGCTCGGACCCAGGTATCGGGGAGGAGAGCGGCGAATTACCCGTCGCGGGAGAAAGGTCTCCTACCTAGGACTTGATTCCTATCCCGCAGTACTGGTCGATGGGGGTGGTGTCGGCGCCGATGTCGGGGCGCCAGGCGGGGCAGGAGACGATGCCGGGGGCGGCGAGGTCGAGGCCGGTGAAAAGGGCGGCGAGCTGGTCGGGGGTGCGCCAGCGGCCGGGCGGGGTGCCGAACTGATTCCACTGGTCGATGGCGGCGGCCATCTTGGCGCCGGTGACCTCGATCGTCGGGTGGGCTATCGCGAGGAGGCTG
The DNA here is from genome assembly GCF_003751225.1 of Actinocorallia herbida. Taxonomy (NCBI): domain Bacteria; kingdom Bacillati; phylum Actinomycetota; class Actinomycetes; order Streptosporangiales; family Thermomonosporaceae; genus Actinocorallia; species Actinocorallia herbida. Next base: position 1,855,626 of record NZ_RJKE01000001.1, on the reverse strand, counting down.
CCGGGGGCGCAGCGGTCCATGAGCGTGCCGGCGACGGCGCCGGCCACGTCGTCGTCGAGGACATGCCACAGGACGCCGAGCATGGTGACCGCGACGGGCTCGGTGAAGTCGAGGGTCTCCTCGGCGCGGGCGAGGATGTCCGCGGGCTCGTACAGGTCGGCGTCGAGGTAACTCGTCGCGCCCTCCCGGGTGCCGGTGAGCAGGGCGCGCGCGTGCGCGAGCACCAGGGGGTCGTTGTCGACGTAGACGACCCTGGCCGCCTCGTTCTCACGCTGCGCGACCTCGTGCGTGTTGGCGGCGGTGGGCAGTCCGGTGCCGATGTCGAGGAACTGGGCGACGCCCCGGCCCGTCGCGTACCGGACGGCCCGGCCGAGGAAGGCGCGGTCGGCCCTCGCCTGGGCGACGATGTCGGGCAGGGTCGCCTCGATCTGGTCGCCGAGCTCCTGGTCGACGGGGTAGTTCTCGGTGCCGCCCAGCCAGTAGTCCCAGATCCTCGCGGAGTGCGACACCGAGGTGTCGATGTGCGGGGAGGCGGGAAGGGGACGCTGCACGGACGACACGGGGCCTCCAGGGGCGAGGGGTCTGGGGGGAAGCACGGCGAAAAGCACCGGAGTGAACATCTCAGCGATGCCCCTTGGGGGGCGTGGGCACACGACCGGCGACAAGATTTCTAGCGCGCTCCGCGCCACCGCGCGAAGCGCGCACGCCAGGGGCGGTGCGCCGGCGCCGTACGGCCTCGGGTGGCGGAGCGCCGGGCGGCGGGTAGGGGTGGGATGTGCGAGCCGACGGGGTGGTGCGGGACCTGGGCGACGGGGTGGGGATGGTCCTGCGGGGACCGGAACTCGCCGAGGAGTACCACCGGGTTCTGCTGGGGAATCGCGCGCGGCTGCTGCGGTGGGATCCGGGCGCGATGCCCGACCCGCTGACCGTGGCGAAGGTGCGGGAGCGGATGGCGCGGGACGCGTTCGAGGCGCTGACGGGGGTCCGGGTACCGGTGGCGATCGTCGTCCGGGACGGCGAGGGCTGGCGGATCGCGGGCGGGGCGTCACTGCGGCTCGGCCGCCGCGGCACGGGCGAGATCGGGTACTGGGTGGACGCGGCGGTCGAGGGCCGCGGGGTGGCGTGCCGAGCCGTGTCGGCGCTCCTGGAGTACGGCTTCACGGAACTCGGTCTGCGCCAGGTCCGGCTGTCCACCGACGCGGGCAATCACCGCAGCCGGGCGCTCGCCCGCCGCCTCGGCTTCACCCCCGAGCACCGGGCCCCCGCCGAGGCCGACCGCACCGGCGAAATCGCGTACACCCTCGCCGCGGGCCACTGGAGACGGCCCGGTTGACGCCCCGTTTCCCGGCCCGTCCGATCCCCGACACGTCGGTTTCGGACAGGGAAGGACGCAAGATTTCGTTGCGGGGTGCCGGATATTGTCGGTTAATTGCGGGATGTAAGGCTATGTTTGCGGGATGGGATCGGGAGAGTCGGCCAAGACGCGGCGGTTGGCGGAGGTCGCGAAGAAGGTCGGGGTCAGTGAGGCGACGGTCAGCCGGGTGCTGAACGGGCGGCCCGGAGTGTCGGAGGCGACGCGGGCCGCGGTGCTGACGGCACTGGACGTGCTGGGGTACGAGCGGCCCACGCAGCTCAGGGGGGAGCGGGCCCGGCTGGTGGGGCTGGTGCTGCCGGAGCTGGGGAACCCGATCTTTCCGGCGCTCGCGGAGGTGATCGGCGGGGCGCTGGCGCAGCGGGGGTTCACGCCGGTGCTGTGCACGCGGACGGCCGGGGGCCTTTCCGAGGCGGATTATGTGGACATGCTGGTGGATCAGCAGGTGTCGGGAATGGTGTTCGCGGGCGGTCACTACGCGGAGCTGGATTCGCCGCACGAGCACTATTTCCGGCTGATGGAGCTGGGGCTGCCCGTGGTGCTCGTCAACGGGGCGGTGCCGGAGCTGGCGTTCCCCCGGGTGTCGACGGATGACGCGGTGGCCGTCGAGCAGGCTTTCACGCATCTGACGTCGCTCGGGCACGAGCGGATCGCGCTGCTGCTCGGGCCGGAGGACCACATCCCGTCGCAGCGCAAGCTCGCCGCGTTCCGCGCGGTGACCGCGACGGCGGGCCTGACGTTCGACGAGAAGGCGGTCCGGCACGCGATGTTCTCCATCGAGGGCGGCCACTCGGTGACGGCCCGGATCATCGCGGACGGGTACACGGGCGTCATCTGCGCCTCGGACGTGCTCGCGCTCGGCGCGATCCGCGCGGTCCGCCGGGCGGGCCTGGCGGCGCCGGAGGACCTCTCGGTGGTGGGCTTCGACGACTCGGCGTTCATCAACTGCACCCATCCGCCGCTCACCACGGTGCGCCAGCCGATCGAGGCGATGGGCCGGGCCGCGGTGACGATGCTGGTGAGCCAGATCGAGCGCGGCTCCGTGCCGGCCGAGGAGCTGCTGTACGAGCCGGAGCTCGTCGTGCGCGGTTCGACCGCACCCGCCCCCTCGCCCGTTACCTGATTGTGACGACCTGATCCGGCGCTTCCCCAGGCCGCCGACCGCCTCCCGGTCGGCGGCCTTTGTGCTTTCCACCTGCGAAAATCCCCGACCTGCGGCTCATTGTCGGGAATTTGCAGTGATCTGCACAGATCTTGCCATGTGATGCCCGTCTCTGTATGTTCCTCGCAACCACCCCCCAGGAGGAACCGAATGAGATCCCGTCAGGCCGCGGCGCTGCTCACCGTCGCGGCCCTCGCCCTCTCCGGCAGCGCCTGCGGCGTCAAGTCCAGCAAGAAGGACGACCCCGCGGTCTCCGGGGCAGCCGCCGCGGCAGCCGAGCCGCTCGACCCGAACACCAAGGTGACGATCTCGGTGGGCTGCCAGCCGCCGAAGACGGCCAAGGAGTTCCGGGCGGACTGGGACGCCGACGTCCAGGCCTTCCAGGCGAAGTACCCGAACATCACGATCGACAGCAAGGACGCGTTCCCCTGCATCGTCCCCGAGACGTTCCAGGCGAAGCTCGCGGGCGGCCAGATGGAGGACGTGTACTACGTCTACTACACCGACGCGCAGAGCATCATCGCCAACAAGCAGGCCGCCGACATCACGGACTACGCGGCGGGCGTCCAGAACGTCAAGGACGTCAACCCGCTGTTCCTCCAGACGCTCAAGGACGCCGAGGGCCGCCTGTACGGCCTGCCCCGCAAGGCCTACACGATGGGCCTCGTCTACAACCGCAAGCTGTTCAGCGCGGCCGGCCTGAACCCGGACAGCCCGCCCAATACCTGGGCCGAGGTCCGCGACGCGGCCAAGAAGATCTCCGCGCTCGGCGACGGCGTCGTCGGCTACGGCGAGTACAGCGCGGCCAACACGGGCGGCTGGCACTTCACGTCGCTGCTGTACGGGCAGGGCGGCTCGGTCACGTCCGCGGACGGCAAGACCGCCGCGTTCAACTCCCCCGAGGCTCGCACCGTCCTGCAGAACCTCAAGGACATGCGCTGGGCCGACGACTCGATGGGCACCAAGCAGGGCCACCGCTGGGAGGACCTGATGCGCCTCCTCGGGTCCGGCAAGCTCGGCATGATGGTCGGCGCCCCCGACGTCGTCACCGAGGCGTTCAACAACTTCGGCGCCAAGTCCGACGACCTGGGGACCACCTCGCTGCCCGAGGCCAAGTCGTCCCTGCTCGGCGGCGACGGCTACATGATCAACCCGAAGGCGTCGCCGGACCAGATCAAGGCCGCGATCCTCTGGCTGTCCTTCCACGAGCTGACCGTCGGCGAAGGCCAGTTCAACCACGCGCGCAACAAGGCGAGCGGCCGGCCCGTGGGCATCCCGGAGAACATCCTGTGGGGCGACAACGCCTCCGGCACGAAGGAGAAGGAGCTCCGGCAGCAGTACGCGACGGTGCCCCCGGGCAACTTCGCCGCCTACGAGCAGGGCTCCGCGACCATCCCGCCGAAGACCGAGCCGCCGCAGGCGCAGGCCGTCTACGCGGTCCTCGACACGGTGATGTCCGCGGTCCTCACCCGCGAGGACGCCGACATCGACGACCTGCTCGCCGAGGCCGAGAAGAAGGTCAACGCGATCCTCGCCCGCACCAAGTGACCCTCCGCTGAGCACGCCGGAGGCGCCGCCGCGGCGCCTCCGGCCGCACCCAAGGAACAACGATGGCCGTCGCAACCCGGCCCCCCAGGGGCCGCCCGCAGCGCCGGTGGGGCCCGGCCTTCCGCCGGAACCTCACCGCGTACGGGTTCCTCAGCGGAGCGCTGATCTGCTTCGCGTTCTTCTCCTGGTACCCGATGCTCCGGGGCTTCGTGCTGAGCCTCCAGCACAACAACTTCGTCGACCCGCCCGAGTGGGTCGGCCTGGACAACTACCGGACGGTGCTGGCCGACCCCGTCTTCCAGACGGCCTGGGTCAACACGCTCGTCTACACCCTGCTGGCCCTGCTCTGCGGGTACGTGGTGCCGTTCGTCGTCGCGCTGGTGCTGAACGAGCTGCGGCACGCGCGCGGCTACCTCAGGTTCGTGGTCTACCTGCCGGTGATGCTGCCCCCGGCCGTCGCGGTGCTGCTGTTCAAGTGGTTCTACGACCCGGGGCCCGGCCTGTTCAACCAGGTGCTCGGCCTGGTCGGGCTGCCCGGCCTGAGCTGGCTCGACTCGTCCTCGACCGCGCTGATCTCCCTCGTCCTCGTCTCGACGTGGATGAACCTCGGGACGGGCACGCTGATCTACCTCGCCGCGCTCCAGAGCGTCCCGGGCGAGCTGTACGAGGCCGCCGAGCTGGACGGGGCGGGCTTCTTCCGCCGCATCTGGCATGTGACGGTCCCGCAGACCCGGCTGATCCTCCTGGTGATGCTGCTGCTCCAGGTCATCGCGACGATGCAGGTGTTCATCGAGCCCTACCTGCTCACCGGCGGCGGCCCGGAGGACGCCACGATGAGCGTCGTCTACCTCATGTACCAGTACGCGTTCGTCTATGACGACTTCGGCGCGGGCAGTGCCCTGGGCGTCATGCTGATGCTGGTGCTCATGGTGTTCTCCGCCGCCTACCTGCGCTTCTCGCGCGACGACCCACAGGAGCGGTCATGAGCCTCACCGCCACCCGTCCCCCGGCCGCGCCGCCCGCGCGCAAGGGCGCGCCGCGCCGTAGACCGCGCAAGGTGTTCGGGTCCGAGCACCGCACGGTCGTCTCCCCGCACCACCTGAACACGGTGTGGGGGCGCCGGATCTACTGGGCCGTCCTGGTCTTCGTGCTGGTCACGTTCACGCTCGTGTTCCTGTTCCCGCTGTACTGGATGGTCACCGGCGCGATGAAGACGCAGGAGGAGTTCCTGCGGCTTCCGCCGACCTACTTCCCGTCGGACTGGACGCTGGAGAGCTACCGGCAGGCGTGGGAGCTGATGGGGCTCGGGAAGTTCCTGCTCAACACGTTCCAGTACGCGTTCGGGGCGCTCGCGTTCACCCTGGCGTTCGATGTGGCGGCCGCCTACGCGCTGTCGAAGCTGCGCCCGGTCTTCGGCAACGTCGTGCTGCTGGCGATGCTCGCCACGCTGATGATCCCGCCGACGGTGATCCTGCTCCCGGCCTACCTGACGGTGAAGGACCTGCCGCTCGTCCAGCTCGACCTGCTCAACACCCCCTGGGCGATCTGGCTGCCGACCGTCGCGAACGGGTTCACCGTGTTCCTGCTCAAGCGGTTCTTCGACGGGATCCCGCGCGAGCTCATCGAGGCGGCGCAGATCGACGGGGCCTCCCCGTTCCGGATCCTGCGCTCGATCGTGCTGCCGGTCTCGCGGCCGATCCTCGGCGTGGTGTCGATCCTGACCGTCACCAACGTGTGGCGGGACTTCGTGTGGCCGCTGCTGGTGCTGCCCGACCCGGAGCGGATGACGATCAGCGTAGGGATCGCGTCCCTGCGGTTCAACATGCCGCAGACGACGATGACCGCGGCGCTCGTCATCGCGAGCATCCCGACGATCGTGGTGTTCCTGGCGTTCCAGCGGCACATCATGGCGGGTCTCACCGCCGGCGGCCTCAAGGGCTGAGCCCTTCTTGTTTTCACCCTCTCGCAGATTGGAAGGCGGCAGCATGCCAGAAACGTGGTGGCGGGGAGCCGCGATCTACCAGGTCTACCCGCGCAGCTTCGCCGACGGGAACGGCGACGGCGTCGGCGACCTCGCCGGGCTCCGCGCGCGGCTCGACCATCTCGCCGACCTGGGGATCGACGCGGTCTGGCTGAACCCGTGGTACCCGTCCCCGCTGGCCGACGGCGGGTACGACGTGGCCGACTACCGGGACGTCCACCCGTCGTTCGGCACCCTGGCCGAGGCCGAGGCGCTGATCGGCGAGGCGCACGAGCGCGGGATCCGGATCATCATCGACGTGGTGCCGAACCACACGTCGGAGGTGAGCGCCTGGTTCCAGGCGGCGCTGGCGGCGGGGCCCGGCTCGCCCGAGCGGGGGCGGTTCTGGTTCCGGCCGGGCGTCGGGGACGGGCCTCCGAACGACTGGCGGTCGATCTTCGGCGGGCCGGCGTGGACCCGGGTCCCGGACGGGGAGTGGTATCTGCATCTGTTCGCCCCGGAACAGCCGGACTTCAACTGGACGCATCCCGACGTGCACGCGGACTTCCTCGACGTGCTGCGGTTCTGGTTCGACCGGGGCGTGGACGGGATCCGGATCGACTCCGCCGCCGTGCTCGTCAAGGACCCCGACGCGGCACCGGACGGGCTCGACCCGTACACCGACCGGGACGGGTGCCACGACATCTACCGGGCGTGGCGGGCGCTCACCGACACCTACGAGGACCGGATGCTCGTCGGCGAGGTCTGGCTCCCCGACGCGGACCGGCTGGCGCGCTATCTGCGCCCCGACGAGCTGCACACGGTCTTCAACTTCCCGTTCCTCGGCGCGCCCTGGAACGCTCCCCTGCTGCGCGGCGTCATCGACGACACCTTCGCGACGCTCGGGGACGCGCCCGCGACGTGGGTGCTCTCGAACCACGACGTGACGAGGCCCGTCACGCGGTACGGGCGGGCGGACTCGTCGTTCGACCACGCCGACCGGGGGCACGGGCGGCCTACCGACCCCGTCCTCGGGATGCGCCGTGCGCGCGCGGCGGCCCTCCTGGCCCTCGCGCTGCCCGGGAGCGTCTACGTCTACCAGGGCGAGGAGCTGGGCCTGCCCGAAGTGGAGGATCTGCCGGACGACGTGCTGGACGACCCGATCTGGACCCGTTCGGGGCACACCGACCGGGGCCGCGACGGCTGCCGCGTCCCCCTCCCCTGGTCCGGCGACTCCTCTCCGTTCGGCTTCGGCGGCACCCCCTGGCTCCCCCAGCCCCCCGACTGGAAGACCCTCACCGTCGAGGCCCAGCGGGCCGACCCCGACTCGATGTTCACCCTCTACCGCACCGCGCTCCACCTGCGCCGCGCCCACCTGGGCGACGGCGCCCTCACCTGGCTCGACCTCGGCCCCGACGTCCTGGCCTTCACCCGCGACTCCGGCGTGACCTGCCTGGTGAACCTCGGCTCCGTCCCCGTCCCCTTCACCGGCGAGGTACTCCTCGCCAGCGCCCCCGTCCCCGACGGCGTCCTCCCCCAGGACACCGCGGTCTGGCTCCGCTGACCCCTGGGCCCCGGCTCCCTCGGAGCCGGGGCCGGGGCGGCGAGGGCGACGGGGGAGGCGGGTGTTTAGGGTGGGGGTGAGGGGGTGGCGCACGTGCACTGGTCGACGATCGTGGGGGCGGTGCTGTTCTGGGCCTCGATGATCCTGCTCATCGTGGGGATCTACCAGTACGACGGGCCCGGGGACTGGCCCTGGTTCGCGGTGGCCGCGGTGCTGCTGGCCGGCGCTTACGGCGTGCGGGCGTGGGCGCGGCGGCGGTTCCCACCGGACGGGCCGCCCGTCTGAGGCCGGCGCTCAGGGGAAGCCGGTGAGGGTCGTCTTGCCGATGGACGTGCCGGACTCCTGGAGCCGGTGCGCCTCCCGGAGCGAGGCCGCGGTGAGGGGGCCGAGGTCACGGCGTGCCGTCGTGCGGAGCACCCCCTCGTCGACGAGACGGGCCACCCGGGTCAGGAAGTGGCCTTGCAGGGCCCGGTCGGGGGTCTGGAAGAGGGAGCGGGTGAACATCAGCTCCCAGTGGAACGACACGCTCTTGGGTTTGAGGACGCCGAGCGGGAGCGTCGCGTCGTCGTCGATGGCGACGATCGCGCCGAAGGGCCGCAGCGCCTCGGCGTAGGCGGGCAGGTTCCGCGCGGTGCCCGCGGTGCCGAACACGTGGGTCACACCGTCCGGCGCGAGCTCGCGGAGCTGCGGCGCGAGCGGCGCGTGGTGGTCGACGACGTGGTGCGCGCCCATCTCCCGCGCGAACGCCGCGGTCTCAGGGCGTGAGGCGGTGCCGATGACGGTGAGGCCGGTCCGCTGCCTGGCGAGCTGCACGACCATCGCGCCGACCCCGCCCGCCGCCGCGGTCACCAGCAGCGTCCCGGTGCCGGCGCCCTCGGCGATCCCGAGCCGTTCGAACAGGCCCTCCCAGGCGGTGAGCGACGTCAAGGGCAGGGCCGCGGCCTCGGTGCACGACAAGGTGCCCGGTTTGCGCGCGACAAGGCGTTCGTCCACCGCGTGGTACTCGGCGTTCGCGCCCGGACGGTCCAGCGCGCCCGCGTAGTAGACGGCGTCCCCCGGCGCGAACAGCTCGACGGCGTCGCCGACCTCGACGACGGTGCCCGCGGCGTCGAATCCGAGGATCCGGGGCGTCCCGCCCGGATCGTCGCCGAGGCGGGTCTTGGCGTCCACGGGGTTGACCGCGACCGCCTCGACCCGCACCAGCAGGTCGCGCGGTCCGGGCCGCGGAACCGGCAGCTCCACGTCGACCAGGCAGCCCGGGTCGTCCACCGGCAGACTGCGCGTGTAGGCGACGGCCCGCATCGTGTCCGGCATCATCGGCGCCCCTCCCCGTGATCTTCCCCTTCCCCCGGCCCTACCCCCGTCCGGGCCGCTTCACCACGCGGACGGCCCCGACCGCCGTCGTGGCGATCGGGGCTCCGGGTCGGCGTCCGCGGGTCAGCGGGTCGCGGTGTAGGCGGCGAGGATCTGGCGGAGGACGGTGTCGGGCCGGGACATGAGGACCGCGTGGGAGGCGCCCTTCACTTCGAGGACCTTGCTGCCGGCGCGCTCGGCCATGAAGCGCTGGGCGTCGGCGGGGATGACCTTGTCCTCGGTCGGGATGACGTACCAGGAGGGCAGGGTGGCCCAGGCGGGGACGCCGCTGAGGCCGGACAGGCCCTCGACGCTGCCCGGGCGCTGGGTGGCGGCCATGAGACGGGTGGTGGAGGCGGGCAGGTCCGCGCCGAAGACCGCACGGAACTTGGCGGGGTCGATGTAGCCGTCCTTGCCGCCGCCGGGGAAGTCGCGGATCAGTAGCGCCCCGCCCAGTTCGCCGCCGGGGAAGCCGGTGGCGAGGCCGAGGGGGCTCTCTCCCTCGTCGGGCGCGAAGGCCGCGACGTAGACGAGGGCCTCGACGTTCTCGTGGCCGCGCGCCGCGTTGGTGATGACGGCGCCGCCGTAGGAGTGCCCGACCATGATCACCGGTCCGGCGAGGGAGTCGACGACGCTGGAGACGTAGTCGGAGTCGCCCTCCAGCGTCCGCAGCGGGTTGGCCGGGGCGATCACCGGGAAGCCCTGCGCCTGGAGTTTGGCGATGACGGAGTTCCAGCCCGACGCGTCGGCGAACACCCCGTGCACGAGGACGATGGTGGGCTTCGGCGCGGCCGGCGTGCCACCGGGCTTCGCGGTGGACGGCGCCGCGGCGACGCCGAGGCCGACCGCGAGCGTGACCGCGGTGAACAGCACCCCGAAGGTGCGGCGGGACCTGTGCGCGGAACGAACTGTCATGTCTTGCTCCTCGGGAGGATCGGTCCTTGCTGACGGCCACAGCTTCCGGCCACCCCCCTTTCGGACACATCGGTCAGATGACTCCTTCGGCCCCGGTCGCGGGCGGGAATCCCGGGATGCAGTCATCTGACCGATGGCCCCGGGGGCGGGCGCGGACATCCTGGGGCGGTGCCGCGATATGAGACGGAAGGCCGCGTGGGCCTCTGCTACGAGGATGTGGGCGAAGGGCCGCCCGTCGTCCTCGTCGCGGGATGGCCGCTGTCCCAGCGCTTCTGGGAGCCGCAGGTCGCGGCGTTCGCCGCGGCCGGGCACCGGGTGGTGACCTACGATCCGCGCGGCTTCGGCGGCTCCGACCGGCCGTGGCAGGGCCACGGCGTCGCCGCGCGCACCGCCGACCTCACCGCGCTGGTGGACCGGCTCGGGCTGGTGCGCGCCGCGGTCGTCGCCTGCTCGACGGGCTGCGCCGAGGCCGTCGCCTACGCCGCGGAGTCCGGGCGGGTGTCCCGGCTGGTGCTCGCCAGCCCCGTCCTGTTCCCCGACCCGCTCGCCGACGAGCTGCGGTCCGCCGCGGAACGGCACCGCGTCCCGATGCTCGACGACGTGCTGCGCCGGATCTTCGCCGTCGCCGGGAGGCCCGCGCTGGACGAGCCGACCCGCCGCTACCTGCTCCGCACCGCCGAGGACTCCTCCCCCTGGGCCACGCTCGGCGCCCTCTCCGCGTGGTCCGCCGCCGACCCGGCCGCCGACCTCGCCCGGCTCGCCCTGCCCGTCCTCGTGGTCCGGGCCGAGGACGACGCCCTCGTCCCGCCCGAGGACGGCGGCGCCCGCGTGGCGGCCGCCATTCCCGGCAGCCTCCTCACCACCGTCCCCGACGCCCCCCACGGCGCCTCTTACACCCACCAGGACCAGTGGAACCGGACGGTCCTGGACTTTCTTGCCGAATAGCCCCGAACCGCGCACAAGATTCTTTACCGTAAGCGGCATGTCGGACTCCGTCTTCCCACCCGCGGCCGGGACTTCCGCCGACGCCGCGGCACACCCGCCCGTTCCCGCCGTGTCCGGACGCGTCACCAGGGCGGCCGTCATCGGCAGCGTCATCGAGTACTACGACTTCGTGCTCTTCGGCCTCGCCGCGGCGCTCGTCTTCGACGACGAGTTCTTCCCCTCCGACAGCCCGCTCGCGGGCTCACTCGGCGCCTTCGCCGCGTTCGCCGTCGGCTTCCTCGTCCGGCCGCTCGGCGGAATGGTCTTCGGCCACATCGGCGACCGTGCCGGACGCCGCCCCGTCCTCCTCGCGACCGTCCTGCTCATGGGCCTGTCGACGGCCGCCATCGGACTGCTGCCCACCTACGACCAGGTCGGGGTGCTCGCGCCGGTGCTCCTCGTCGTCCTGCGGATCGTCCAGGGATTCGGGGCGGGGGCCGAGTACGTCGGCGCGCTCGTGCTCGTCGCCGAGTCCAGCGAACCCCGCCGCCGCGGCTTCTGGGCGTCGCTGCCCGCGGCCGGGGTCAGCCTCGGGCTCCTCCTCGGCACCCTCGTCTTCACCGCGGTCTCGGCGCTGCCCGACGCCGGGTCCTGGGCCTGGCGGGCGCCGTTCCTGCTCGGCCTCGTCGGCGTCGCCGCCGGGCTGTACCTGCGGGCGCGCGTCCCGGAGTCGGTGCTGTTCGAGCGGGAGCGCCTGCGCGGCGTCGCCCGGATGCCGTCGGCCGAGGTCGTCCGGCGGCGGCCGCGCGCGCTGCTCACCGCCGCGGCCATCGCCGCGCCCTTCGGCGCCGCCTCGTACGTCATCAACGTCTTCGTGCTGTCGTACGTCACCCACTCGGCGGGGCTGTCGACGACGGCCGCGCTGATCGCCAACATCGCGGGCAACGTCGTGTCGATCGTGCTCACGCCCCTGTTCGGGCTGCTCTCCGACCGGATCGGGCGACGGCCGGTGTTCCTCGGCTGCGCGGTGTTCCTCGCGGCGTTCGCGTTCCCGATGTTCTGGCTCCTCGACACCGGCGACCCCGTGCTCGTCGCCGTCGTCTGCGCGCTCGGCTACGGCGTCGGCATCGGCGGCATGTGGGCCGTGCAGGGCGCGCTGTACACCGAGCTCTTCCCGACCCGCTACCGGTACAGCGGCATCATCGTCGCCCGCGAATGGTCGGCGGCGCTCGGCAGCGGGCCGGCCCCGTTCGTCGCGACGGCGCTCGCCGCCTGGGCGGGCGGCGCGACCTGGCCGATCTCGGTCCTGCTCGTCGGCTGCATGGCCGTCGTCATCGCCGCCGTCGCGCGCGCCCCGGAGACCCGGGACGCCGATCTCACCGACGTCGTCTTCGACGGTTCCCGCGCGGTTGCAGTCATCTGACCGATTACCGAGCCCGGGTGCCGGGCCTAACTTCATGGCATCGCCCCCAGGAAAGGACACACGTCATGAGCAAGCCCGACACCATCATCCTGATCCACGGCTTCTGGGTGACCCCGCGCTCGTGGGAGGACTGGATCGCGCACTACGAGGCCAAGGGCTTCAAGGTGATCGCGCCCGCCTACCCCGGCTTCGAGGTCGAGGTCGAGGCACTGCGAGCGGACATGACCCCGATCGAGAACCTGACGGTCGCCGGCGTGGTCGACAAGATCGCGGGCATCATCGAGGGGCTCGACTCCCCGCCGATCATCATGGGCCACTCCGCGGGCGGCGTGTTCACCCAGCTCCTCCTCGACCGCGGGCTCGGCGCCGTGGGCGTCACGCTGAACTCGGCGCCGACCGAGGGCGTCAAGGTGGTGCCGCTCAGCCAGCTCAAGTCGACCTTCCCGGTACTGAAGAACCCGGCGAACCACCACAAGGCGGTGCCGATCAGCTTCGAGCAGTGGAACTACGCCTTCACCAACACCTTCCCCGACGACGAGGCCCGCCGCCTCTACGACCGCTACGCCATCCCGGTGTCCGGTCGCGTCCTGTTCGACAGCGTCCTGGGGAACTTCCAGCCCGGCCACCAGGCGACCTGGGTCGACTACCACAACGACAAGCGCGCGCCGCTGCTGTTCCTCTCCGGCTCCGAGGACCACATCATGCCGCCGAAGGTCCAGGCGTCCAACGCCGCCCACTACAAGTCCGACACCATCACCGAGACCAAGGTCTACGACGGCTACCCCCACCTCATGCCGTCCGCCCCCGGCTGGCAGGCCATCGCCGACCATGCCCTCGACTGGGCCCTCGCCCACGCCCGCTGACCGCCCCGCCCTCCGGGGGCGGCGCGACGACGCGCGGCCCCCGGCGAGAACCGGCGCACGCGGAATTCGGACGGGACTCGTGCGGAGCCTCCGGATGACCGCGGTGAGGCCGGTGCGGAATCTGGATCTCGCTCTCCTCCCTGGGAAGGGAGGCGGGGTGGCGAACTCATTCGTTCGGGTGATCCCGATATATCGCCCTCGGTCTACCGTCGAGACCATGGCGAACAGAGCGCGGAGCGCGCGGACGGACGCGGCGGTCGCCCTCGGGGCCGTCGCCCCCGCACTCGTCCACCAGTCCGCCGCCGACCCCTCTGGGGCGGCCTCCCTGGCGCTCGGCGGATACGCGGTGGTCGCGGTCGCCGCGCTGACGGTCCGCCGCCGCGCCCCGGTCGCGATCTGCTGCCTCGTGTTCGCGGCGTTCGCCGCGACGGAAGCCGCCACGTCCGTCGCCGGGGTGTCCCTGAGCGCGCTCACCCTCCTGCCCGTCGCGGTCGCGCTCTCCTCGGCGGGCGTGGCCCCGCTGACCGGCTGGGCGGTTCAGCGGGCGAGAACGTCCAGGTAATGCTGGTTGTACATGACGCCGAGGACGTTGCCGAAGGGGTCGACGACGGAGGCGGTGACGAAGCCGGGTCCGCGCTCCACGGGCTTCTCGTGGGGGGTCGCGCCGAGGGAGAGCAGGCGGTCGAAGGCGGCCTCCGGATCATCGACGTGCCAGTAGGTGACGGGTCCGGACGGGATGTCCGAGGCGGGGGCGGGCGCGAACCGGCGGTCGATGACGCCGAGTTCGTGCTGGTGGTCGCCGATGCGGAACTCCACATAGGCGGTGGATCCCGCGATCTCGCGTGCGAAGTAGGGCTCGGTGCCGAGCACCTCGGTGTACCAGCGCGCGGCGGCGGTGACGTCGTCGGCGAAGAACGTGACGGTGGTGAGGCCTCGCAGCATGGGATGTCTCCTTTCTCCGGTGAACAAGGTCCATGGTTCCCGGCAAAGTGCTCATCTTCTGAGCACTTTTGCGGAGAGAATCCGGGAATGCGCGCAGACCGCCTCCTCGCCGCTTTGATGCTGTTCCAGTCCCGCGGCCGGATGACCGCCGCCGACCTCGCCGCGGAACTCGACGTCTCCCTCGCCACGGCCCGCCGCGACCTCGAGGCCCTCGCGGCGGCGGGTGTGCCGGTCTACCCGCAGCCCGGGCGCGGCGGCGGCTGGGCGCTCGTCGGCGGGGCCCGCACCGACCTGAGCGGGCTGACCTCGGGCGAGACCCAGGCCCTGTTCCTCCTGCTCGGTCCGGCTTCGTCCGCCTCCGCGGAGGCCAAGGCCGCGCTCCGCAAGCTCACCGGCGCGCTCCCGACCACGTTCCGCGCGGACGCCCGGGCCGCCTCGGACGCCGTCGTCGTCGACCCCGTCTCCTGGGGCGGCGCCGCCCGCTCCCGGCCGCCGCTCGTGGCCGTCCTCCAGTCCGCGGTCGTCCGCCGGCGCCGGATCCGGCTCGCCTACGCCGCCCGCACCGGGCCGCCCTCCGACCGCCTCGTCTCCCCCTGGGGCCTCATCGACAAGGACGAGGTCTGGTACCTCATCGCGGGCACCGACCAGGGTCGGCGCACCTTCCGGGTGGACCGCGTCCTGTCGGCCGCCCTTACCGAGGAGCCTTTCGCGTTCCCCGACGACTTCACCCTCGCCCAGGCGTGGCGAGAGGTCGTCGAGGAGATCGAGGGCCGGCGCGCCAGGACGTGGGCGACCGTCGCGACCCACCCCAGCCACCTCCCCGTGCTGCGCACCCACTTCGGCCGGCACTGCCACCCGCTCCCCGACCCGCCTTCGCCCGATCTCCTCCGCATCCGTGTGGCCGCCCCCACGCCCCTCGACCTGGCGCGCTCCCTCGCCGGATGGGGCGCGCTCCTGGAGGTGCTCGACCCGCCGTCCGTCCGCGCCGAGCTCGCGCGGATCGGCGCGGAGCTCGGCGCCCTCTACGAGCCCGGCCCATCCTGAGAGATCTTCGGATTCGAGGCCGTGCGGGGCTCCCGCGGAGCCGCGGCAGGGACGAGAATCGCGCGCAACCCGATGACGGAACACGGACCGAGGAGGACACGATGGGCAGGACGGCTCTGGTGACGGGCGGAAGCGGGTTCGTCGGCAGCCATCTGGTGGGCGCGCTGCTCTGCCGGGGCTACCGGGTGCGGGCGACGGTCCGGGACGTCGCGGACGAGCGGAAGACGGGCCCGCTGAGGGATCTGCCGGGAAGCGAACGGCTCGCCCTGTTCGAGGCGGATCTGCTGGAGCCCGGGTCGTTCGCGGAGGCGATGGACGGCTGCGAGGTCGTGTTCCATGTGGCGTCGCCGTTCTGGATGCCGGAGAAGATCCGCGACGGGTACGCCGAGATGGTCGAGCCCGCCCTCGAAGGGACCAGGAACGTGCTCGGGAGCGTCGAGGCGACGCCGTCGGTCGAGCGGGTGGTGCTCACCTCGACGGTCGGGGCGATCTTCGGCGACTACATCGACGTCCACGACATGAAGGACAGGACGCTCACCGAGGAGCACTTCAATACGACGAGCACGGTCGAGAACAATCCGTACCACTACGCCAAGACCGTCGCGGAGCAGGAGGCCTGGAAGATCGCGGGCGCACAGGACAGGTGGTCGCTCGTCGCGGTCAATCCGGGGCTGGTCCTCGGGCCGTCGTTCACGCCCGCGTCGGAGTCCGGCAGCCTCTTCCTCATGGACGAGCTGATGCGCGGCCTGTTCTTCTACGGGGCGCCCGGTTTCAGCTTCACCATCGTCGATGTCCGCGATGTCGCCGAAGCCCACATCCTGGCCGCCGAGAACCCCGCGGCCGAGGGGCGCTACATCCTGGCCCATCCGGAGATGTACTCGTTCGCACAGATGGCCGCGATCATCCGGTCACGCTACCCCCGCAAATACCTCATCCCCCGACACACCGTCCCGGACTGGGCCGTCCGCATTCTCGGCCCCCGCTTCGGGCTCACCCAGGACTACATCCGCAACCACCTGGGCATCCGCTTCGCCGTCGACAACACCCGCAGCACCCGCGACCTCGGCCTCGCCTACCGTCCCGCCGAACAGACCGTGCTCGACCACTACGCGGCCTGGCTCCACCGCTGACCCCGCAGCGGCCCCGTCAACCCGGCGACGCCCCGGGCAGCCCGTCGCCGCCGCCGTAGAAGTTCTCCAGGAACAGGTCGAGCGCCGCGAGGTCGGGATGCTCCAGCAGCCGCCCCTCCGGGGCCGAGGCCGCCCCCTCGAGCTGCCGCATCCGCGCCCGCACCACCCGCACGACGTCCCCGGTCGCCTGGTACCACCGTGCCAGGAGATCCCGCTCTTTCCCGAACTCCTCATCGCTCACACCCCCGTACCTACCCGCTTTCCCCCCGTTTCCACCCCCTTCCCCGCTCGCTGCTCCCCTGCCGTGACCGCGGTGGACCCGTCCCCCGGCTCGACGACCCGCGCCCGGCCGTGCGGTCATGGCCCGAGGTGGCCGGACGGCGGTCTCACGGGGTGGGGACCAGGACGTCAGGGGGTGGGCGGGGGGGTGAGCATGGGGACGAGGAAGCGGTGGGCCAGGGCGGCGAGCTGGGCTTCGTCGTCCAGGTCGACGAGGTCGGTGGGGATGGCGAGGAAGGAGGCGGAGATGCGGACCATCATCTCGGCGACGAGGTCGGTGTCGAGGTCGGCGGAGACGGTGCCGGCCCGCTGCTCGCTGCGGATCTGGCCCGCGACGAACCGGCGGACCGTGGCGATGAGGGCGCCGTCGTTGATCATGGACGGGACCATGAGGTCGGGCTCGGTGGCGATGAGGCCGCCGATGAGCGGGTTGCCGCGGATCGCGCGCAGCGAGCTGACGAACCCCAGGACGACCCTGTCCGCGGCGGTCTCGGCCCGTTCGATCTCGACGAGGAACTGGTCGAAGTAGCGCCGGAACTCGCGCCGCACGACCTGTTCGACCAGCGCGTCCTTGGTGGCGAACCGCCGGTAGACCGTGATCCGGGAGACCCCCGCGCGGCGGGCCACGTCCTCCATGGTCGAGCGCTGGATGCCCATCCGGCAGAACAGCTCGTAGGCCGCGTCGAGGACGCGCGCGCGGGCGGCGTCCACGTCGTCGACGCCTTCGACCGCCTCGGTGTAGGCGCGCTTGATCAGCGACTCGGGATCGGCCGTCGAAGGGGTCACGATCGAGGACAGCCCAGGTTCCATGATTCCTCCTGACACGGCCGCCCGCCGTCCGTCGTCGGCGCCGCCGACTTTCACGATAGGGCCTTGCCGCCGCCAAAACGCTGTGCTGTCATGAGCCTACCACCCCATGATACGCCGAATCAGGAAGCGTTTCATCGTATCAGCGCTGTATCACGAACGGGTGCCGTCAGCTTCGAGGAGGAGCGAAGGCATGGAGATACCCAGCAGACGCAATGTGCTCATGGCCGGCGGGGCGCTCGGCGCGGTCGGCGCCCTCTCCGGGGCCGCCCCCGCCTGGTCGTGGTCGCCGAAGGGCTCGGTCGTCGGCGAGGGCGCGGGCCTCGACCCCAAGTGGGTGTGGGACCCCGAGGCCGACGCCCTGCTCGCGGCCGTCATCGACCGCGGCGACGTGCCCCGGGTCAACGCGCTCCTGCGCACCTGGACCAAGAACGCCCAGCCCCTGCCCGACGGGCTGCCCGCCGACCTGAAGGCCTTCATGGACAAGGCCCGCGTGATGCCGGCGTGGTCCGACCCGGGCAAGCTCACCGCGGCGGTCGACTTCAACGAGAAGCGCGGACTGTACCTAGGCGTCCTGTACGGCCTCGCCAGCGGCATGATGAGCACCGTCATTCCCAAGGAGGCCCGCGCGGTCTACCACTCCAAGGGCGGCGCGGACATGAAGGACCGCATCTCCAAGACCGCGAAGCTCGGCTACGACATCGGCTCGAAGAACGCCTACACCGACGACGGCGAGATGATCGTCACCTGCGTCAAGACCCGGCTCGTGCACGCCGCCGTGCGCCACCTCCTGCCGCAGTCCCCCTACTGGACCGCCTCCGCCGACGAGGAGATCCCCATCTCCCAGGCGGACATGATGGTCACCTGGCACAGCCTCCCGACGACCGTCATGCGCAACCTCGTCGCCTGGAAGGTGCCGATCCCGGCCGCCGAGTCGACCGCGTTCCTGCACTCCTGGCAGGTCGGCGCGCACATGCTCGGCATCAAGGACGAGTACATCCCGGCCACCTGGGACGAGGCGAACTCCCAGGCCAAGCAGGTGCTCGACCCGATCCTCGCGCCCACCCCCGAGGGCATCAAGCTCGCCGACGTCCTGCTCGACCTGGGCTCCACCATCGACGGGTCGGTCCTCACCAGGCCCGTCCTGAGCGCGTTCACCAGGTTCCTGCTCGGCGACCGGATCGCCGAGTGGCTGGAGATCAAGAAGACCCCGTTCTGGACCGGCCTGCTCAAGACGGCGTGGCCGCCCTTCGTCGCCGTCCGGGAGGGCCTGCTGCCGTTCCCGCTCGCCCCGGAGGCCTACTGGACCTTCGACGAGATCCTCCGCAAGTTCGTCCTGCTGTTCCTGTCCGAGGCACAGACCATCAGCATCGAGATCCCGGACACCAACCGCCCCACCTGACCGCCCTCCCGGCCGGCCCTCCGGGACCGGCCGGGTCCGCACCCGCGGCTCCGGGGTCAGGAGGACTTGAGGGTGCCGCCGTCGATGACGTAGTCGGCGCCCATGATGGGGGCCGCGGCGTCGGACAGGAGGTAGACGATGAGGGCGGCGACCTCGTGGGGCTCGGTGAGGCGGCCCGTGGTGATGCCCGCGGCGCGCGGCAGGCGGGCCAGGAACTTCGCGGGGTCCGCGCCGACGGCGGCGGCCAGCTTTCCGCCGAATCCTTCCGGGTCCTCCCAGATCGCGGTGCGGACGACGCCCGGCGACACGGTGTTGACGCGCACGCCCCGCGGGCCGAACTCCTCGGCCAGCGACTTCCCGAACGCGGTCAGCGCCGCTTTCGCCGCGCTGTAGGCGGCGGGCCCGCCGGACGGCATCCGCGCGTTGATCGACGACACGTTGACGACCCGCCCGCCCCGTTCCAGCAGGCTCGGCAGCGCCGCCCGGGTGGCCCGCACGGCGCTCATCAGATTGAGGTCGAAGACCCGCCCCCACGCGTCGTCGTCGGCGTCGAGGAACCCGCCGGGCACCACGTCGTCGCCCGCCCCCACGTTGTTGACGAGCAGATCCACCCCGCCCATCACCTCGATCGCCCTGTCCACGAGCAGGGCGACCCCTTCCGCCGTGCCCAGATCCGCCGCGACGACCTCCGCCCCCGTGTCCGTCAGCTGCTTCGTGACCGTCCGCGTCCCACCGACGACCCGCACCCCTTCGGCGACCAGCGCCCGCACCGTCTCCAGCCCGATCCCCCGCCCGGCGCCGGTCACCACCGCCGTCCTGCCCGCCAACCCGAGTTCCACCTGCGGCCCGCCCTTCCCTGAGAGACGGCCAAGGCTAGCCTTCGCCCCGCCGCCGGCGATCGGCGGGGCGAAGCGGTCACATCCCCAGGGTCCGCCGCATGAACCAGAACAGGCCCATCGCCGAGACGCCCGCCGCGATGCCCCCGGTGGTGCGCAGGCCCGCCGCCGGGCGGTGCGTGCGCAGGTAGGCCAGGACCGGGAAGACGAGGGCGATGATCGCCAGCTGGGCGGCCTCGATGCCGACGTTGAAGACCAGCAGGGACCACAGGAGGGTCCACGACCACGCCTGCTGGATGCCCAGCGCGGACGCGAAGCCCAGGCCGTGGACGAGGCCGAAGCAGAAGACGACCGCGAGGCGCGTCCAGCCCGCCGCGTCGAGGCCGAGGCGTCCGGCGGCCTCCGGCGCGAGGTCCGCGGCGTGCGAGCGGTGCCGCCACAGCCGCCACAGGTGCCAGCCCGCGACGACCGAGATCGACAGGGCGATCACCGGCTCGACGAACCCGGCGGGCACCGCGACGACGCCCAGCGCGGCGAGCGCGAACGTCACCGAGTGGGCCAGCGTGAACGCCGTCGCCGCGAAGATCATCTCACGCACGCGCCGCGAGCCCGCGATGAGCGCCAGCAGGAACAGGATGTGGTCGAAGCCCAGGAGCAGGTGCTCGGCGCCGAGCCGGAAGAACTCCCAGAACCGCTGGAGCGGGGACTGCCGGGTGGAGAACGACGGGTGCTGCCCGTCGAGGGCCGCGCTGCCGGACGTCAGGTCGAGGTCGTAGGTGACGATCGTCTTGACGCCCTTGACGTACCCTTCGGCGTCCGGGAAGAGCCCGACGCGCACCTCGTGCGCCGAGGCGGCCTCCGGGCACCGGTAGCCGAGCGCCAGCCGCGCGTACGGCACGCCTTCCCGGCGCTCGATCGCGAATCCGCCGTCCGGGACCGCGGTGCACGCCGCGCCTTCGGCCGTGACCTTGAAGCGGTCCGCCACGTACGCGACGACGGAGGCCGCGTGCGCGTCGAGCGCCGCGGCCTGCTCCATCGGGTCACCGTTCTGGAACGCGCCGTCCCCGGCGCGGAAGAGCGCGTCGTCCTTCCCGGCGTCCGCGGCGGAGACGACGAGCAGGTCGTACTCCAGTCCGAGGTCCACCCGGACGCGCCCGGCCGCGGGCGCGGTGAGGTCGGCGTAGACGGTGGACGTGAACCCGTGCGCCGACACCGGACCGGCGGAGACCAGCACGAACGCCACCAGAGCGGTGACGACGGCGCCGACTCGTGCGGCGAATGACATGTGACTCCTTTGACACGGAAACGGAAGAAGCGGAGACGCCCTAGCCGTCGGCGTTCTCCTGCTCGGCGGCGGGCTCGCCGGGGGCGGGCTCGGCAGGGGCGTCGGCCGGCGCGCCCGGACGGCGGCGCAGGCGGGAGATCGCGAACGCGACCACCAGCAGGCAGACGACGGCGAGCAGCGGAGCCTGCCATGGCAGCGGCCACAGGTGCGTCGTGGCGCCGACCGCCTTGAGCGGGGCGATCGACCCCGAGGCGTCGGCCAGCAGCGGCGTCAGGGAGATCACCCCGGTCAGCCTGAGCGCGGGGGCGACGCCGCGGACCGTGACGCCGACCTTCCAGATCTCACCGGGCAGCAGCTGCGGCGAGTCCTCCACCTCGTCCGCGGCGACGGCGAACTTCCCGAAGGGCCCGGCCAGCGACACCTTCTGCCGCGCCGAGACGATCGCGTTGCCCGTGTTGCGGATCGTGTAGGTCACGACGGCATCGCCCTTGGCGAAAGGGGATCCGCCCGAATAGCGCACGTCGAGGTCCGTCACCGAAAGGCCGGGCTCCAGCGGTCCGCCGACCCGCAGCCGGATCCGGACGCCCCTGCGCTGTTCGGCGCCGCCGGACGGCGTCGGCGAGGCCACGATGCCGCCCAGGTAGTCCCCGGGCGCGGCGTCGTCGGGAACGTCGAGCGTGAACGGCACCTCGGCCGAGGCGTCCGGCGGGACCGTCACCTCGGACACGGCGCTCCGCGCCCACGCGCCGATCCCCTCCGCCGCCTCGTCCCGGCCGGCCAGGTCCAGCAGGCCGTCCCCCGCGGTGAACGCGTCGGCGGTGTACACCGCGAGGGTGAGGGGCGTGCTCCCCGGGTTGACGATCACCAGGCCGTCCTCCACCCGTCCGCCCGGATCGAGGCTGTAGGCGTAGTTCTGCCGGTCCGCGCCGAAGTCGTTGGACGCCGTCGCGACGTCCCAGGCGGCCTCGCCGTCCGCGGCGTGCGCGGGCGTCCCGGCGAGTCCGAGCAGGGCGAGCAGCGCCGCCGCGGCGGCTCGGACGAAGATTCCGGTGGTCGTGCGCGGTCTGCGCGGATGCATCTGGGGGTCCTCGGGCGGGGTCGGGAGCGGGGAAGGGAGGGGCGGGCGCCCTGGAGCGCCCGCCCGCAGCCGTCAGTGGAGCCAGGAGCTCTTCGGCTGGTCGTTCTTCTCGGGCTTGTCGTTCTTCCCGGGCTTGCCGTGGTGGCCCTTGTCGGCCTTGTAGGTGTGGATCACGACCTTGTCGACGACCGAGCCGACCGGCTTCGCCGCGGTGGCGCCGCTGTCAGGGCCGCACCAGTCGACCTTGCCCAGCTCGACGGCCGCGTTCGGGCCGGCGCAGGTGCCGCTGCGCAGGTTCTCGACGACGAGCTTGCCGTCGCGCACCCGCACCCGCACGTAGGTGCGGACGTGCTCCTGGTTCTCCACCGAGTTGGCCCAGTGGCTGTCCGGGTTCAGCGGGTCCGGGCCGTAGTCCGGGTCCGCGGTGGTGTCCGGCGCGGTGAGGTCGTAGTACTTCGAGCCGGAGGCGCTGTTGGCCGTCACGTAGATGACACCGCCGGGGCCCTGCTGCACCTTGGTGGCGCCGGGCTGCTCGTCGGGGTTCGCCTTCTGCCCGTTCTTGATCTCGTAGCTGCGCGAGTAGCTGTGGTCGTGGCCCTGCAGGACCAGGTCCACGCCGAGCTCGGAGAACGCCGTCGGGAAGTCCTGGCGGCGCTGCTTGTTGTCGCCGTCGTTGGCGTGGGCGGCCGGCGAGTAGATGGCGTGGTGGTAGACCAGCACGGTGTGCTCGGCCTTGGCGCCGTGCTTCTTGATGACGTCGGTGACGTAGGCGATGTGGGCCTCGTCGGAGCCGCTCGCGTAGGCGTTGCTGTTCAGGTCGATGAACAGGACGTCCTTGTAGGTGAACCAGTAGTCGCCGCCGGACCGGGTGGCCGCCGCGCCGTTGTAGTAGGCGGCGGAGCGGTCGGTGTTCGGGGTCCAGAAGTGCTGTTCGTAGGCCTTGCCGCCGACGTCGTGGTTGCCGATGGTGGCGGCCCACGGGTAGGAGCGCAGCCCGTCGGGCGCGAGGAACGCGTCCCACTGCGACTCGGTGTTGGCGGTCTCGACCTGGTCGCCGCCCGAGACGAGCAGCTCGGCGTGCGGGTTGGCCGCGAGCGAGACGGACACGGTGTCCGCCCAGCCTTCGCCGTCCTTCGCCGTGTTGCCCGACGCGCCGATCTGCGGGTCGCCATAGAACAGGAAGTCGAAGTTGCCGTCGAACCTCTGCGTCTGGAACTCGTAGGTCTGCGACCAGGCGCCCTCGGCGCCGACACGGTAGGAGTACCGCGTGTTCTGCTTCAGGCCGTCGATCGTGGCGTGGCCGTTGAAGCCGCCGTTGACGGTGTTCGCCGCGACCGTCGCCGGGAAGGTGACGGCGTTCGCGGGGAAGACGCCCTTGCGGATCTTCGAGGTGGGCACGACCTGGACGACCTGGGCCGTGCCGACCGAGGAGTACCAGGACACGACGCGCTGCGCCTCGTCGGCGCCCACGCCCAGCACGATGCCGGTGGACGTCGCGACGCCTTCGGCGCCGGCCGCGGTCGCGAAACCGCCGCCGAACACCACGGTGGCGCCGACCACCGCTGCGGCACCCACCGCCGCCATCCGGCGCACCGGCTTGGAGACCTGTGCGCTCTTGGGGAGCTTCATTCGTTTCCGATCACTCGTGGGTTTACAGAGCTTTGACACGTTTTCTGGGACAAGTGGATCAAAAGTGAACTCCAGGGAGATGGACCGTTCCATGACGCATAACTGCTGGTGGGGGGAGAGGTATCCGGAGCCCGATCCCTGAGAATCCGTCTGGATGCGGTAGGAATGAGCGCATTCGCCCGTCACCACGGAGGACCGCTCCATGCGCTCTCGACCCCTGTCCGCCGGCGTCCTGGCCGCCGCCGTCGCCGCCGCGCTCCTCGGCGGATGCGGGTCCGGCGACGCGTGGTCCGAGCCGCACGCCCTGCCCACCCCGGTCGGCACCCTCGGCCCCGGTTTCGTCGACCCGACCGCGCCGCCCTCGCCGGAGGCGACGGTCGCGCCGCGCCCCGGTTCCTGGGACGGCGTCCACCCGCCGGAGGACTACCGCGTGGTGCTGCTCACCAGCGGCGACGACGCCCCGACCGCCACCCTCGTCGACGCCGTGCGGACCTGGGCCGACGCGGAGGACGTCGACCTGCGGACCCTCACCGCCCACCGGTCCGACGACCTCGTCCCCCGCATCACCGACGCGCTCGGCATGCGCCCCGACCTCGTCATCAGCGCGGGCGACGCCCTCATCGACCCCCTCGCGCTCGTCAGCGCCAACCACCTGGACCAGCAGTTCCTCGTCGTCGGCGCCGAACTCGCCGAACCCACCGGCAACGTCACCGCCGCCGACTGGGCCGGCGCCTCCTTCCGCGGTGAAGGCCTCGGCGCCTCCTCCACCTACGACCCCGCCACCTTCACCCCCGCCCGCGCCGCCCAGGCCCTGCGCGCCGGCGTCGCCGCCGTCCTCACCGGCAACACCGGCATCGTCCTCTGGCTACCCTGACCCGCCGACCGTGACGGACATCCGACTGCCCCGTTCCCCCAGGAACGCGCACACCGCATCACCCCCACCGGGTACCGCGGCCGAGTGGCGACCTCAGGGTGAGGGCGCCGCCGCAGGGTTCCGGCGTGAGGTCGCGCACCGCCCAGAGTCGCGCACTGGAAGTCGGAGTTCCTCCATGGGATTTTGGAACTTCCGGCGGAACCGGGAGTTCGGAGACCACAACGGCCGACCCGACACCGGCTCCGAGTCCCGGGCTCTTCGCCGCCTACCCGACATAGGCGGAACCGAACCACCTCGGACGGCCGGTCCCGCCCCACGGGCGTTCTCACGCGCCCGTTCCGTTGGAGGAGAGCCATGTCCTGGAAGACGAAGCCGGCCGCGCTCGCCGCGGCCACCACCGCCGCGGTCGCCCTGACGGCGTCCTCCGCCCAGGCGAGCACCCCGTTCTCGGCCTCCGGCGGCACGGGCAACATGGTGATCCATCTCCCCGGCACCGCCAACATCACCTGCACCTCCACCCTCAGCGGCACCATGGCCACCGGCTCGTTCTCCGTCACCGCGGCGACCGCCACCGGATGCAACGTCACCGTCACCCCCCAGAACCTCCCCTGGAGCGGCGGCATCAACGGCAACACCATCACCATGTACTTCGCGATGAAGACCCTTGGCTGCACCTACTACGGCACCCTGACCGGCAGCTGGCCCCCCGCCGCCTTCGTCAGCCAGCACGTCAACGGCTCGGGCGGCATCCTGTGCGTCAGCGGTACCACCGTCGACGCCACCTACGCCTTCACACAGCCCTGACCCCCGGCTCAGCCGCCCACCGCCGAACTCACCCCGCACCACCGCCTCAGGACACCCTTCGGTAGGACCTCCTCGCATGACCCGCCCTGGAGTTTCGAGGCCGCCGCCCACCCCGCACGGGCGGAATCAGGACCCACGTCCCGCAAGATGAAGCCGACCGCGCTCGTCGCGGCTTCCGCAACGCAACGGGGACGGAACAAGATCGCTTACCGGCCCTTTCGATCTTGCCTGGAAAGGCTCGCGCCCCCGGTCAGGGTGGGAACCGGGGGCGCGTTCTTGCTGGTCAGGCTACCGAACGGGCAGACCGGTCACGGCGCGGCCGATGACGAGGCGCTGGATCTCGGAGGTGCCTTCGAAGATGGTGAAGATCTTGGAGTCGCGGTGCATGCGCTCTACGGGGTAGTCGCGGGTGTAGCCGTTGCCGCCGAGGATCTGGATGGCTTCTTCGGTGACGCGGACGGCGGTCTCGGAGGCGTGGAGCTTGGCCATGGAGCCTTCGGCGTTGTGGAAGGGGACGCCTTGGCGGGCCATCCAGGAGGCGCGCCAGATCAGGAGGCGGCTCGCGTCGATGCGGACCTTCATGTCGGCGAGCTTGAAGGCGATGGCCTGGAAGTCGCCGATCTTCTTGCCGAACTGCTCGCGCTCGCGGGAATAGTCGAGGGCGTAGTCGTAGGCGGCGCGGGCGACGCCGAGTGCCATCGCGCCGACGGTGGGGCGGGTGGTCTCGAAGGTCTTCATGGCGGCCTGGCCGCCGGCCTTGGCGCCCTCGCGGGTGCGGGCGACGCGGGCGTCGAACTTCTCCTTGCCGCCGATGAGGAGGCGGCTCGGGATGCGCACGTTGTCGAGGATGACCTCGGCGGTGTGCGAGGCGCGGATGCCGTGCTTCTTGAACTTCTGGCCCTGGGAGAAGCCCGGGGTGTTCGGCGGGATGATGAAGGACGCCTGGCCGCGCGAGCCGAGCTCGGGGTAGACCGAGGCGACGACGATGTGGACCTCGGCGATGCCCCCGTTGGTCGCCCAGGTCTTGGTGCCGTTCAGGACCCACTCGTCGGAGGCCTCGTCGTAGACGGCCCTGCAGCGGATCGAGCCGACGTCGGAGCCCGCGCCGGGCTCGGAGGCGCAGAACGCGCCGAGCTTGACGTCGTCGGGGGTGCCGAACATCTGCGGCGCCCACTCGGCGATCTGCTCGGGGGTGCCGGTCGCGGCGAGGGACGCGGCGGCCAGGCCGGTGCCGGTGATCGCGAGGGCGATGCCGGCGTCGCCCCAGTAGAGCTCCTCGAACGTCACGGGGATGCCGAGCCCGGAGTCCTCGAAGGACTGGGTGGCGAAGAAGTCCAGGGAGTACAGGCCGATCTTGGCGGCCTCCTGGATGATCGGCCAGGGAGTCTCCTCCCGCTCGTCCCACTCCTCGGCCGCGGGCCGGATGACGTCGCGGGCGAACTCGTGGCACCAGGCCTGGGCGTCCCGGACATCCTCGGTGAGCTCAAGGGAGAAGCTCTTCGCTGCGTCGGACATGGTGTAGGTCCCCTAGGAATTAGCCGTCCAGTGAATGTGTTACCCACGGTAGCACCCAAGGGTTACCCGCGAGTAGGCCAAGGGCGCGGCCGAAATCAGCCCGTGACCGGACTCACAGTGCGTCCTCGAGGGTGGTGAAAGCGAACGGCCCGCCCACCTGCGTGGACGGGCCGCGGCGAAGCGGGAGGGATCAGCGCCGGGCGGTCAGCGCGTACTCCTCGATCTCGATCATCGGCGGGCGCTCCCCCACCGAGGCGTCCCGGTCGGACGGGAGGTGGCCCGTCTCATCCCGCCGGAACTGGGTGAGGGTGGGCGAGGGAGCCGACAGCGGCATCATCAGGCCGTGCCGGTCGAGCCGCGACCACGCGGTCTGCAGGATCTGCGCGGACATCGCCGCCAGGACGTCGGTCGGCTGGTGGGAGTGCTCCCGGACGCCGAGGTCCACCTGGGCGAGCGCGTCGAGGCCGACGAGTTCGTAGGCGTCGAGCAGGAGCCCGAGTTCCACGCCGTAGCCGGTGACGAAGGGCAGCCGCTCCAGCAGCGAGCGGCGTCCGGCGTACTCGCCGCCGAGCGGCTGGACGACGCCGGCGAGCATCGGCCAGTGCAGGTTGAGCAGCGGCCTCGCGACGAGTTCGGTGACGCGTCCGCCGCCCGCGAAGGACTCTTCGGCGCCGTTGTAGGGACGGTCGTAGCACGCTTTCACGTAGGAGACCGAGGGATCGGACAGCAGCGGCCCGAGAAGGCCGGTCACGAAGGAGGACGAGAAGTTCAGCAGGTCGGCGTCGACGAAGACCACGAGGTCTCCCGACGTGACGGCCAGCGACTTCCACAGCGCCTCGCCTTTGCCGGACAGGCACGGCAGTTTGGGCAGAATGGAATCCTGGGCGAAGACCTTCGCCCCGGCCGCGGCGGCGATCGCCGCGGTGTCGTCGGCGGAACGGGAGTCGATCACGACGATCTCGTCCACCAACGGGGCCCGCTCGACGAGATCGCGGCGGATCGCCGCCACGATCGTCCCCACGGTGTCCTGCTCGTCGCGCGCGGGCAGCACGACGCTCACCGTGGTCGAGCCCTTCAAGCCAAGCAGGGTTTCGACCGGCCAGTCCGCGGCGGAGCCGGACCGGCGGCGGAGCCAGTCCGAAGCTTCTGCGAGCACAGCACCCTCCTCTCCTGAAAAGGAACACCGCGGGCATCCCCGATCATCCACCCGCATATACGGAGGCTGGCAGACCGACCCCTGAACTTAACCGGCCGAAACATGGTGTTCACAGGCGGGGTCGGGCCGCGTGAAGTGGAACGATCCGTTCGCTCCGGTAGGTTCCGGGCCTTCGAAGGGGTGCCGTGGATCACCTCTCGCCGTGGATCCCGCTGTGGATCATGCTGGGGATCACTCCGTGCTGTGCTTGTCGAGGAACATGTAGACGTCCGCCTCGTCCACGCCGGGGAAGGCGCCGGGCGGCAGGACCGAGAGCACGTGGGAGTGCGCCCTGGCCGACGGCCAGACCTGCCCCTCCCAGCGCTGGGCGAGGTCGGCCGGGGGGAGCCGGCAGCAGTCTCCGTCGGGGCAGGAGGACTTGACCCGGTTGGGGGTCTCGCGGCCGCGGAACCAGCGGGAGTCCTCGAACCTGACGCCCAGGGTGATCGCGAAGTCCCGCTCATGGCTCGGGTCGATGTGCGAGAGGCACCAGTACGTCCCGGTGGGGGTGTCGGTGTACTGGTAGAAGACCGAGAAGCGGTCGTCGCTGTTGAAGACCCGGCGGCCGCCCCACTGACGGCACATGCGCTGGCCCTCGATCGCGCCGTCCTCGTCTGCGGGGAAGACCAGGCCGTCGGTGGCGTATGCCTTGTAGATGGTGCCGCTCTCGTCGTTCTTGGTGAAGTGGCAGCGCAGGTCGAGGTGCTCGGTGGCGATGTTGGTGAACCGGTGGGCGGCCATCTCGTAGGAGACGGAGAAGATGTCGGCGAGGTCCTCCACCGACAGCTCCCGGTTGGCCTTGGCGTCCTGGAGGTAGGGGACGACGGTCGTCTCGGGGATCAGGGTGGCCGCAGCGAAGTAGTTGGCTTCCACGCGCTGGCGCAGGAAGTCGGCGAAGTCGCGGGGCACCGAGTGGCCGAGCGCCACGTGGCCGAGGGTCTGGAGCAGGATCGTCCGCGGGGTGTGCATGCCCAGCTGCTCGCGCTCCAGGTAGATCCGCCGGTTGCGCTGGTCGGTGATCGACCTGACGGACCGGGGAAGGTCCTGCACGTACCGCAGGGAGTACCCGAAGTGCTGGACGAGGGACATCAGCATGCCCTGGGACAGCGCGCCCGACTTGTACCCGACGGAGTCGAGGGTGCGCCGGGCCACCTGCTCGATGTCGCCGAAGTAGTTGCCCCGGTCGTGCATCTTGCGGCGCAGCTCGGCGTTGGCGATCCGGGCCTCCTCGGGGGAGGCCGTCGGCTTGGTCCGGGAGCGCTTGAGCTCGTCGTAGAGGCCGAGCAGGTGCTCCAGGACGTCGTTGGGGAGCCGCTTGGACGCCTTGAGGTAGGGCAGCCCGAGCGAGGTGTAGATCGGGTCCCGCTGGGCCTCCTCGAGGGCGATCTCGAGCTGCGCGCGGCGCGACGGGGCCTCTCTCTGGAGAAGTTCCTCGACCGGCACCGCGAGGGCGTGCGCGAGGGACTGGAGCAGCGAGAGCTTCGGTTCCCGCTTGCCGTTCTCCAGCAGGGAGAGCTGGGACGGCGCGCGGCCGACTCGTTCGCCCAGCTCAGAGAGGGTAAGACCACGCTGACGGCGGAGGTGTCGGAGACGCTGCCCGAACACGGAAAGGTCTACACCACTCGACAAGTTCAACGATTCTTCGCTTCGCAAGGTCGCCACGGCTTGATAGTAGCGCAAAAACCGCAGAACTTTCTGTTACTTCCTAGTAGAACCTTGATGTCAAGAGACGCACACTCAGAGACATAGCACCCAGGGGACGACAAACGAGGGAGCAAGACAATGACTGAGGGTCGCCTCAAGGGCGCAGCGCAAGAGCTGCAGAACGCCTGGAACACCGACGAGCGCTGGAACGGCATCGAGCGGACCTACACGGCCGAGGACGTCGTCAAGCTGCGCGGCTCCGTCCAGGAGGAGCACACCCTGGCCCGGCTCGGCGCCGAGCGCCTGTGGAAGCTCCTGCACGAGGAGGACTACGTCCACGCCCTCGGCGCGCTGACCGGCAACCAGGCCGTCCAGCAGATCAAGGCGGGCCTCAAGGCCATCTACCTGTCGGGGTGGCAGGTCGCGGGTGACGCCAACCTGTCCGGCCAGACCTACCCGGACCAGTCGATCTACCCGGCCAACTCGGTGCCCGCGGTCGTCCGCCGGATCAACAACGCGCTGCTGCGCGCCGACCAGATCACCTGGTCCGAGGGCCTCGAGGACGCGCCGCACTGGCTCGCCCCGATCGTGGCCGACGCCGAGGCCGGCTTCGGCGGCGTGCTCAACGCCTACGAGCTGATGAAGGGCATGATCGCCTCCGGCGCCGCGGGCGTCCACTGGGAGGACCAGCTCGCCTCCGAGAAGAAGTGCGGCCACCTGGGCGGCAAGGTCCTCATCCCGACCGGCCAGCACATCAAGACCCTCAACTCGGCCCGTCTCGCGGCCGACGTCTCGGGCGTCCCGACCCTGGTGATCGCGCGGACCGACGCCGAGGCCGCGACCCTCATCACCACCGACGTGGACGAGCGCGACCGCCCCTTCATCACGGGCGAGCGCACCGCCGAGGGCTTCTACCGGGTCCGCAACGGCGTCGAGCCCTGCATCGCCCGCGCCCTGGCCTACGCGCCTTACTCCGACCTCATCTGGATGGAGACCGGCACCCCGGACCTGGAGCTGGCCCGCAAGTTCGCCGAGGCCGTCAAGGCCGAGCACCCGGACCAGATGCTGGCCTACAACTGCTCGCCTTCCTTCAACTGGAAGAAGCACCTGGACGACGCGACCATCGCCAAGTTCCAGCGCGAGCTCGGCCACATGGGCTTCAAGTTCCAGTTCATCACGCTGGCCGGCTTCCACGCGCTCAACTACTCGATGTTCGACCTGGCGCACGGCTACGCCCGCGAGGGCATGACCGCCTACGTCGACCTTCAGGAGCGCGAGTTCGCCAGCGAGGCGCGCGGCTACACCGCGACCAAGCACCAGCGCGAGGTCGGCACCGGCTACTTCGACCTGGTCTCCACCGCGATCAGCCCGAACTCGTCGACCACGGCCTACAAGGACTCCACCGAGTCGGAGCAGTTCCACTAGGCCCATCTGAAGCCGTCCCCAGGGCCCACCCTCCCGGGGACGGCACACCCGACA
This sequence comes from Actinocorallia herbida, assembly GCF_003751225.1. Taxonomy (NCBI): domain Bacteria; kingdom Bacillati; phylum Actinomycetota; class Actinomycetes; order Streptosporangiales; family Thermomonosporaceae; genus Actinocorallia; species Actinocorallia herbida. The sequence continues at coordinate 1,824,599 of NZ_RJKE01000001.1, read as the reverse complement.
CGCGCGGCCACTCCCCCTCCGCCGCGCGCGTCCCCTGAGAGGGGCCCTTCCGGACCGTGCATCCGGGAGGGCCCCTCGACTATGTTCGAAGGTCTGCGCCCCGCGAGCCCGTGTCCCGAGGGAGCCCATGACCTACGCGCTGGTGTGCTGGTTCTCCTTCCGCCGGAACGCCTCCTACCGGCTGGCGGCCCTCGGCGAGGCCGTCTCCAACACCCTTTTCGGCTTCATCCGGGCCTATCTCCTCATCGCCCTGTGGGAGTACCGCCCCCACCTCGGCGGCTACACCGTCATCGACGCGATCACCTTCTGCTTCCTCACGCAGGCGCTCATCGGACCCGTCAAGATCTTCGGCGGGCTCGACCTGACCGAGCGCGTGCGCACCGGGGACGTCGCCATCGACCTGCACCGGCCCGCCGACCTCCAGCTGTGGTGGCTCGCCGACGACCTGGGGCGCGCCGCGTTCACGCTCCTCGCCCGGGGCCTGCCGCCGATGGCCGCGGGCCTGCTGGCCTTCGGGATCGTCCTGCCGGGCGGCCCCGGCCGGTGGGCGGCGTTCCTCGGCTCGGTCGTGCTGGCCGTCACGGTGAGCTTCGCGCTGCGGTACCTCGTGGCCCTCGCCGTCTTCTGGATCCATGACGCCCGGGGCATCGAGGGGCTGTCGCTGGTCTGCTCGCTGTTCTTCTCCGGGATGATCCTCCCCCTCGTCGTCTTCCCCGGCCTGCTCGGCGACGTGGCGAACGCGCTGCCCTGGGCCGCGCTCGTCCAGGTGCCCGCCGACGTCTACCTCGGCAAGCACCAGGGCTGGGATCTCGCCGGGGCGTACGCCTTCCAGGCGGCCTGGGCCGCGGCGCTGCTGGGCCTCGGGCGGGTGCTGACCGGGGCGGCCCACCGGAAGCTGGTGATCCAGGGTGGTTAGGACGTGGGGGCTGCTCGCCTGGACCTGGGTCCGCGCCGCCGCCCAGTACCCCGTCACGCTCGTCGCGATGATCGGCGGCGCGGCCGTCAGCACCTCGCTCGACCTCGTCGCGATCGTCATCCTGTTCACCCACATGCCCGTGCTCGGCGGGCTCTCCGCGGCCGAGGCGGGCTTCCTGTACGGGGCGTGCCAGCTCTCGTTCACGTTCAGCGACCTCGCCGTCGGGTCGGCCGACCGGCTCGGCACGCACATCCGGGCCGGATCGCTCGACACGATGCTGATCCGGCCGGTCGGGCCGCTCGTCCAGCTCGCCACCGAGGACTTCTCGCCGCGCAAGCTCGGCAGGCTGCTCCCGTCGGCGACGGTACTGGGGTGGAGCCTCGCGCGGCTCGACCTCGCGCCGTCGGACGTGGCCCTGACCGTGCTCATGATCATCAACGGGGCGGTGCTGTTCGGGGCGCTGTGGGTGCTGGCCTCGGCCGTGCAGTTCGTCCTGGTCAACGGGCACGAGGCGACCAAGGCCGTCACCTGGGGCGGGGTCTTCATGGCCCAGCACCCGATGTCGCTGTACGGGCGGGACTTCATGCGGGCGCTGACGTTCACCGTCCCGCTGGCGTTCGTGAACTGGCAGCCGTCGCTGTACATCCTCGGCCGGACCGATCCGCTGGGGCTGCCGGTGTTCGTCAGGTTCCTCGGGCCGGTCGTCACCGCGGCGCTGTGCCTGGCGGCGGCCCTGGCCTGGCGGGCGGGCCTGCGCCGGTACACCTCGACGGGCAGCTGACGGACGGACGCACCGTGATCACAGAGCAAAATGTGCGACCTGTGTCAAATCGGCTTGATTAGGGCTGTTTAGCCGCTAAAGAGCCCTATGACCTGCCAAATCCTTCACCGCGCAACATCTGGGCCTAGATCCCGATCTTGGCCTAGTCCGGCCAACCCCGACGGCGGCTGTGGTGCCCGGGAGAAGATGAGGGCACCATGTGCCTCGGACAGGCACGCCATCGATCCGAGAATGTCCCTTTCGTGCCCATAGTCTTCTTGTGCATAGATCCTTTGACGAACGGTGGGAACTGCCCCGCATTGTTCGTCGACCCTACGAGCGGCGACCTCCTGTTCCAGGGGGACGAAGAGACCGACGTCGAGACCCGCGCCCAGACGGCCAGACACAGCCCGATGGGCGAGCGCGAGACGATGGTCCGCATCCCGGCCCGGATGCGGAAGCTGATCCTGGAGGCCCTGAGTGCAGTCGAAAACGGCGATCCCGTCCACTGACGCGCGCCGGGCGCCGTCCCTCGCGTCCGTGTGAGCCGGTGAGCCCGCGATGCCGCAGCGCCCCTCCCCCTACCCCCCCGCTCAGGCGGCCCGCCAGGCGCTGGCCGACCGGCTGCGGGAGATCCGCCTGGACGCCGGGCTGACCGCCGTCGCGCTCGCCACCGCCGCGGGCTGGGACCGCACCCGGGTCTCCAAGATCGAGCACGGCGTGCGCGCGGCCACCCCCGAGGTGATCCGCATCTGGTGCCGGGCCTGCGCCGCCGAGGAGCGGGTCGAGGACCTGCTCGCCGAGCTGCGCACCGCCGAGGGCGTGTACGTCGAGTGGAAGCGCACCCAGCGCGCCGGCCTGCGCCGCCTCCAGATCGCCAAGGTCCCGCTGTACGAGCGGACAGGGCACCTGCGCGTCTACGCCTCCCAGGTGATCCCGGGCATGCTCCAGACCCGCGGGTACGCCGCGGCCCTGCTCACCTCCATCACCGAGCGGTTCGGCACGCCCGACGACGTCGCCCAGGCCGTCGAGGCCCGGCTGGCCCGCCAGCGGGTGATGCGCGCGCCGGGGCACACGTACACGTTCGTCCTGGAGGAAGCGGTCCTGTACTACGGGCACGGCGGCCCCGCGGCGATGCGCGAGCAGCTCGACAGGCTCCTCGACGTGGTCGGCATGCCCCGGGTCGCGGTGCTGGTCATCCCGATGAACGCCGACCGGGCCAGGCAGTGGGTGCTGGAGACCTTCATCCTCTACGACGCCGACCGGGTGGACGTGGAGCTGCTGTCGGCGGAGGTCGCGGTGACGACCCCGACCGAGGTCGCCCGTTATGAGGCGGCTTTCACCGATCTGGGCGCGATCGCCGTCCGGGACGAGGAGGCGCGGGCACTCATCGCGCGGGCGCGGGACAGTCTCGGCTGAAGTGGGGGGCCACACTTCGCCACACCCCCTCCGTAACGAAACGCCCAAAACCTAACGTTCTGGGTAATGCAGACATGCGCCGGAGAGGAGCCCCCCGTGCCCGACGCGCCCACCGCCCGCAGAGCCGCCCCCGGCGACATGGGGCTGCCCCGCCGCGCGGCCCTGGAGCACCTCGCCACCCTCCTCCGCCGCCGCGGCTTCACCGTCCGCACGGCCCACTGGCACCTCACCGCCGCCCTCGACGAGGGCGCCCCCGTCGAGGTCTGGTGCCACACCCGCCCCGAAGACTCCGGCCGCCTCTGGTTCACCCACCCCGGCGGCACCCCCATCTCCCCCGCCGACGCGCCCGGCGCGACCGCCCTGGAAGTCCACAGGCGGGCCACCGCCCCCTGACCCCCGCGCGAAAGCCGTGGACGCCGGACGGCCCGGGTGGCAGGCTCGGAGGTTCGGACGGGGAGGGGCCATGATCCGGCTGGACGGGGTGACGAAGGCGTTCCCGGTTTACACGAAGAAGGGGTTCCTGCGGCGGGACAGGAGCGTGGTGACGGCCGTCGCGGAGATGTCGTTCGAGGTGGGGGCCGGGGAGTTCGTCGGATATCTGGGGCCCAACGGGGCGGGCAAGAGCACGACGATCAAGATGCTCACGGGCATCCTGACGGCGTCGTCGGGCGAGGTGCGGGTGGCCGGGCTGGATCCGGCGCGGCGGCGCACGGAGCTGGCGCGGCGGATCGGGGTGGTGTTCGGGCAGCGGACGACGCTCTGGTGGGATCTGCCGCTCCGGGACAGCTTCGCCCTGATCCGGCACCTTTACAAAGTAGATGAGGGGCGGTTCCGGAGCAGGCTCGGGGAGCTGACCGAGCTGCTGGAGCTCGGGCCGTTCCTCGCCACGCCCGTCCGGCAGCTCAGCCTCGGCCAGCGGATGCGGGGCGATCTCACCGCGGCGCTCCTGCACTCCCCCGAGCTCCTCGTCCTCGACGAGCCCACGATCGGCCTCGACGTGGTGAGCAAGGCGACCGTCCGGGACTTCCTCGCCAGGATCAACGCCGAGGAGGGCACGACGGTCCTGCTCACCACGCACGACCTCGGCGACATCGAGCGGCTGTGCCGCCGCGTCATGGTCATCGACCACGGCCGCCTCGCCTTCGACGGCACCCTCGACGCCCTGCGCGCGACCGCGCCCGCCGACCGCACCCTCGTGGTCGACCTCGCCTCGGCCGCCCCGGCGCCCGTCCCGCCGCCCGGGATCCGGCTGATCAAGCGCGAGGGCCCCCGGATGTGGCTGGCGATCCCGCCGGACGTCAACGCGGCCTCCGTCGTCGCCTCGGTCGCGGGCGCCCACGACGTGGTCGACATCGCGCTGCGCGAACCCGACATCGAGGACGTCGTCACCCGCCTGTACAGCCGGGGCCCCGCCCTGGACGGCTAGGCGGCGCCACCGGAGATGCCGGTGCAGACCAGATCGGTGACGAGGTCGATGGCCGCGTCGGCCGGGAGGCGGGTCTCCTCGGGCTGGGTGAGCCAGACCGCGTGGTACTCGGTCACCAGGGCCATCATGGCGCGCGCGAGGTCCTCGGGCGGGCCTGGGAGGGTCCGCCCGGCGGCCGAGACGTAGGCGAAGTGCCCGGCGAGGTCGGCGGCGAGCGGCGCCATGAGCTCGAACAGCCGCCGCGCGAACCGCTCGTCGACCAGCGACGCCTGGCGCAGCGCGGTCATGACCGGCGCGTGCGCCGTGGTGAAGGACCACGACTGGGCCACGTGCCAGCGGACCGCGGCCCGCGAGGTGAAGTCGGGACTGTGCGCGACGTCCATGATCACGTCGCGGTCGCCCTGGTCCATCAGGTCCCGGAGCAGCGCCTCGAGCAGCTGCTCCTTGCCCTCGAAGTGGCTGTAGAACGAGCCGGCCGACCGGCCCGCCTCCGCGGTGATGTCCGTGATCTTCGCGTTCAGGTAGCCGACCCGCGCGAACACCCGCACGGCCGCCTCCTTCAGCGCGGTCTCGGTCTGCGCTGCGCGCAGTTTGCGCACCCCGCCTTCGGTCGCGTTCGCGGCCACGCTCCCACCTCCTTGCGCAAGACGCTAGCACCGAGCTATGGTGAATCCAGCTTCAGTGAAAACTCATTCAGCGAATGCGAATCCAGCGAACATGGATTCGCCGAACACGGATTCATTAAAGGAGCCGGCATGCGTACCGAGACCGAGGTCCTGATCGCCGGGGCGGGGCCCGCCGGGCTCGTCCTGGCCTGCGAGCTGGCGCGGAGGGGCGTCGCCCACGTGCTTCTGGAGCGGGATGCGGAGCCCTTCGCGGGGTCCCGGGGAAAGGGGCTCCAGCCGCGCTCGCTGGAGGTCCTGGAGGATCTGGGGGTGCTGGAGAGGGTGCTGGCGCTCGGGGGGCCCTACCCGCCGATCCGGATGGAGGTGGACGGCGAGGTCGCGTTCAGCGGGTACATGGACGAGCCGCGGGAGGCCACCGCCGATGTGCCTTACCCGAACGGGTGGATGGTGCCGCAGTGGCGGACCGGATCGATCCTGCGCGAGCGGCTCGCCGAGCTGGGCGGGGCGGTGGTCCCGGACGCCGCGCTCGTCTCCTTCGCGCAGGACGGCGCGGGGGTGACGGCCGTCGTTCGGGAGGCCGGGGAGGAGCGGGAGATCCGCGCGAAGTACCTGGTCGGCACCGACGGCGGGCGCAGCACGGTCCGCAAGGGCCTGGGCGTCACCTTCCTCGGCGAGACGCGCGAGGAGGAGCGGATGCTGATCGGCGACGTCCGCGCGCGGGGACTCGACCACGACGTCTGGAGCATCTTCCAGTCCAAGGCGCGCCCCTTCCCCGTCGCCCTGTGCCCGCTCGCCGGGACCGACACCTTCCAGGTCTTCCTTCCGGTCCCGCCGGGCGCGCCGATCCCCGAGCTCTCCCTCGCGGTGTTCCAGGAGGCCGTGGACGCCGCCGCGGGCGCCGGCCGGATCGAGCTCACCGAACTGGTGTGGTCCTCGGTGTTCCGGCCGAACATCCGGATGGCCGAGCGCTTCCGCGTCGACCGGGTCTTCCTGGCCGGGGACGCCGCGCACGTGCACTCCCCCGCGGGCGGCCAGGGCCTGAACACCGGCGTCCAGGACGCCTACAACCTGGGCTGGAAGCTCGCCGCGGTGCTCCAGGGCGGCGACACCGGGCTGCTGGACACCTACGAGGCCGAGCGCCTGCCCGTCGCGGCGAACGTCCTGGGCCTCAGCACGGCCCTGCACGAGAAGGTGCGCGAGGGCGCCGCCGACGCGCTCCGCCGCGACGACCCCGAGCTCCAGCAGCTCGTCCTGGGCTACCCCGGCAGCCCGCTCACCGTCGAGCGCCGCGCCGCGCCCGCCGAGGCGCACGCGGGCGACCGCGCCCCCGACGCGATCGGCAAGGCCGACGGCGCCTCCGTCCGCCTGTTCCCCCTCATCCACACCGGTTCCCCGGTCCTCCTCGCCTTCGGCGGGGGCGCCCGCCGCGTCGCCGAGGCGGTCGCCCCCGCGCTGACCGTCGCCGTCGGCTCCCCCGCCTTCGAAGACGTCGACGGCACCGCCCACACCGCCTACGGCGTCGCCGAAGGCCGCGACACCCTCTTCGTCCTCCGCCCCGACGGCTACATCGGCCTCGCCACCGACACCCCGGAGGAGGCCGAGACGTCCGCCTATCTGACCCGCCTCACCGCCCACTGAACCGCCGAAGCCGCCGAGCCCCGCCCCCTGCCCGCCCGAGCGGCCGAGACGACCGGCCGAGCGGCCCCCTCCCGGCCCGCCGGGGCGGCCGGGAACCAGGGCCCGCGTCCGGTCCGGCCGAGCGGGCGGGGTGGAAGGGGTCCGCATCCAGCCCTCCCGAACGGCCAGGGTGAAAGAGGCCGGCATCCGGCCCGCCGGGGCGGCCGGGAACCAGGGCCCGCGTCCGGTCCGGCCGAGCGGCAGGGGTGGAAGGGGCCGGTCCGGCCTGCCGGGGCGGCCGGGGGTCGGGGGCGGGTCAGAAGGAGGTGCCTGCGAAGGGCAGGGTGTCGGTGGCGAAGAGCTCTTCGGCGGTGTGGAGCGCGCCCTCGGCGAGTTCCGCGACGCGTCCGGCGCGGGCGTGCTGCCACCAGCGGGAGCCGCCGAGGTAGAGGGCGGCCAGGGTCGCGACGTCCAGGGACAGGGCGGGCGGGGAGTCGGTTCTGGCCGCGCCCGACGCGCTGACGCGGTAGGTGCCGGTGTTGTCCGGGAGGAGGTCGTCGGTGACGGCGAGGGTCACCGAGCCGGCGCCGCGGTAGGTGCGGCGGGCCAGGGCCGCCTCGACGTCGACCAGGCGCAGCCAGGTCTCGTCGGCGACGCCGCCCGTGCGTACGGCGCGCTCGTCGGTGAGCAGCGCCGCCAGCGGGTCGTCGACCGCGAGGTGCGGGAAGACGATCCGGTCGACGAGGTCCACGCCGAGCAGGAAGCGGACCAGCCCGGCGTACGCCTCCGGGGTGAAGGCGACGAGGTCGTCCACCACGATCGTGCGGTCGCGGCTGGTGAACCAGGAGGCGGTGTCGACGGGGTGGTAGCGCACGAACCCGTCCTCGGCCCCGGCCGGGCCGTGCACCGCGACGTGGGGGTCGTACGCGCCGCCCGAGTGGCGCAGGTCCTGGAGCCGCCACCAGTACGACGGCCGGGCGATCGCGCCCGTCCAGGCGGGCCCGCCGTGCTCGTAGATCCGGGCGAGCCGCTCGGCGGCGGTCCCGGAGTCCAGGAGCCGCACCGGCCCGCCCGCCGGCACCGTGTCCCGCAGGACCGCCCTGCGCCGGTCCAGCTCGCGGTGTGCGGCCGACCCGGCGACGCCGTACCCGAACCGCTCGTAGATGCCGCCCTCGGAGGCCCGCAGCGTCGCGACGAGCTCGCCCCGCGCGCCGGCGTCCGCCAGCTGGCGCCGCATGAGCGCGCGCACGATGCCGCGCCGGGTGTGCGTGGGCAGCACCCCGACGTGGGTGACCGCGGCGTGCGGGACCCGGGCGCCGCCGGGCACCGCGAGCCAGCTCGTGTAGGAGTCGGTCGTGCCGACGAGCGTGCCGCCGTCGAAGACGCCGAAGGCGCGGCCCGGCTCGAAGAAGTCGGCGAAGTCGAGGCCGCCGGGCAGCGGGGGCAGCCCCACCATGGCGGTGCGGAAGACCGCGCCCGCCGCACGCACGTCGTCCTCGGAGCGGAGGGCGCGGACGTCCAGGCTCATGGTGAGTCTCCTTCCGGGAGGGTGTCAGGGGGTCGGGGAGGGACGGGGCTCAGGTGACGCCCGCGGGGTCGCGCAGCCGGGTGACGACGTCCACCGCGAACGTCGAGACGACGAAGACCGCCGCGGCGAGGACCGTGGTGCCGATGACCACGGGGAAGTCCCCTCCGACCGCGGCCTCGACGGCGAGCCGCCCGACCCCGTCGAGCCCGAAGATCTGCTCGGTGACGATCGCGCCGCCCATCAGCGCGGCGAGTTCCAGGCCGCCGAGCGTGATGATCGGGTTGAGCGCCGCGCCGAGCGCGTGGTCGAAGTGCACGCGGCGCTCGGAGACGCCCTTGGCGCGGGCCGTCCTGATGTAGTCCGCGCCCAGGACGTCGAGCAGGTGCGCCCGCACGACGCGCTGGAACACGCCGATCTCGGCGAGGGCGATGGTGAGCCAGGGCAGCAGCAGGTGCCGTGCCCACTGCGCAGGGTCCTCGGTGAGCGGGACGTAGCCGCCGCTGGGGAACCAGCGGATGCCGTACGTGGAGAGCTTGAAGTACAGGAAATAGGCCAGCAGGATCCCGGTGAGGAACGTCGGCACCGACAGGCCCGTGTAGGAGACGACGGACAGGCCGTGGTCCACCCACGTGTCGCGCCTGCGCGCCGCGAGCACGCCGAACAGCAGCGCCAGCGCCATCCAGAGGACGACGGCGCCGAGCGCGAGGGAGAGCGTCGCGGGGATCTTCTCCAGGATCAGCTCGGTGACCGGGCGCTGCTGGCGGAAGGAGTAGCCGAGGGCGGGCGGCCAGTGGAACAGGCCCATCTCCGCGCCCTGGATGTCGGGGCCGCGGTACAGGTAGTGCCACAACTGGAGGTACCACGGCTCGTCGAGGCGCAGCGCCCGGGTGATCCCGTCGAGGGTCTGCTGGTCGGCGTTGCGGGGGGCGAGCACGGCGGCGGGGTCGCGGTAGGCGACGCGGGTGAGCGCGAACGTGGCGACGAGCACGATGAGCAGGGTCGTCAGCGCCCGGGACGCCTGGTTCAGGGTGTACTTGAGCATGGGCTATCCCGGGTCGAGGACGTTGCGGACGCCGGAGCTGATCGTGTTGAACCCCAGCACGGTGACGAACATGGCGATGCCGGGCCCGAGCAGGAACCAGGGCTGCACCTGGTAGAGCGACGACCGCTGCGCCTCGGCGATCATGTTCCCCCAGCTCGCGGTGGGCGCCTGGACGCCGACGCCGAGGAACGACAGGGTCGCCTCGAGCATGATGTTCACCGGCAGCTGGACCGCCCAGTAGACGACCACGACGGGCAGCACGTTCGGCAGGATCTCCCGGACGATCACCCGGCGGCGGCTCGCGCCGAGCGAGAGCGCGGCCTCCACGAACGGCCTGCTGCGCAGCACGACGACGAGGCCGCGGACGAGCCTGGCGAACGCGGTCCAGGCGAAGAGCGAGATCACCAGGATGACGAGCACGACCGGATTGACGAGCGCGTGCCCGTCGGACCCCTTGTTCAGCGCGACGAGGCTGAGCGCGGTCACCACGAACGGGAACGACAGGGCGACGTCGGTGCCGAGGGACAGCAGCCGGTCGGTCCGGCCGGGGAAGAACCCGGCGGCGAGGCCGACGGCGGTGCCGATGAGCAGCGCGAGCGTGGTCGCCGGAATGCCGACGAGCAGGGAGATCCGGGCGCCGTAGAGGGTGCGGACCAGGACGTCGCGGCCGTTGCCGTCGGCGCCGAGCAGGAAGTCGCCGCCGGGGCCGATCGGCAGCCCGCTCTCGGTGAGGGCCTCGGCCCTGAACTGCTGGTTCTGGCCGTGCCCGGTGAGCGCGGCGACGACCGGCGCGAGCAGCGCCGCGAGCACGACCGCGCCGACCAGGACCAGCCCGATCCCGGCGGACCGCTCGCGCAGGATCGCGCGGAGCACGCCGGAGCGGACGGCCCCGCCCGCGGGGCCCGCGGTCGCCGCCGCGCCGGGGTCGCCGAGAAGCGGCGGGCTAGACATGCTGCGCCTTTCCGGGGATCGAGTCGAGCAGCGCGCGGGTGTAGGGGTCCTTCGGGTCGGTGAAGACCTCGCGGACGGGCCCCTGCTCCACGACGCGGCCCTCGCTGAGCACGACGACGCGCTCGCAGAGGTCGGCGACGACCCCGAGGTCGTGGGAGATGAACAGGAAGGAGGTGCCCAGGTCGTCGCGGAGCCGCCGGAGCAGCGCGACGATCTGCGCCTGGGTGGTGATGTCGAGCGCGGAGACCGGTTCGTCGGCGACGACCAGGGCGGGCCGCAGCGCGAGGGCGCGGGCGATCGCGACGCGCTGCCGCTGCCCGCCGGACAGCTGCGACGGCAGCCGGTCGAGGACCGATTCCGGGAGGTCGACCCGGCGCACGAGTTCGGCGACCTCGGCCCGGATCTCCGCCGTGCCGAGCCCTGTGTTGACCAGGAACGGCTCGGCCAGGGTGGCGGCGATCCTGCGGCGCGGGTTGAGGCTGCCGTACGGGTCCTGGAAGACGAGCTGGACGGCGGTCCGCACGTCCGGGTCGAGCCGGAGCCTGCCCTTGCCCGGCGCGTTGTAGACCGCGCCGCGCAACGCGACCTGCCCTTCGGTCGGCCGGACGAGCCCGGCGACGATCCGCCCGATCGTCGACTTGCCCGACCCCGACTCGCCGACCAGCCCGACGATCTCGCCCTCGCCGACGGTGAACGCGACGTCCGCCAGGGCCTTGACGGAGTCCTTGCGGCCCCGCCTCCGGTAGTCCATGTGCAGGCCGGCGCCCTCCAGCAGCGGTTCCGGCGACGTGCCGGGGGCCGGGGAGGCGTCGAGGGCGAGGCCGTGCCTGGCCGCGCCCAGCAGTTCCCGGGTGTAGGGCTGCTCGGGCGCGGCGTAGAGCCGGGCGGCGGGCGCGGACTCGACCACCGCGCCGTCGCGCATGACCACGACGTCGTCGGCGATGTCGGAGACGACGGCGAGGTCGTGGCTGACGAACACCAGCGCGGTGCCGTGCGCCTCCTGGAGCCGCCGCAGCAGCCGCAGGATCGACGCCTGGACCGTCACGTCCAGGGCGGTGGTGGGCTCGTCGGCGACGATCAGGCCGGGGTTGTGCGCGATGGCCATGGCGATCATGGCCCGCTGCCGCATCCCGCCGGAGAAGTGGTTCGGATGGTCGTCGACGCGGCGCGCGGCGTCCTTGATGCCGACCTCGCCGAGCAGGTCGAGGACCCGGCGGCGCAGCGCCGTCCGGCCGATCCGCTCGTGCGCGGTGATCGCCTCGCCGATCTGCGCGCCGATCGTCTTCAGCGGATGCAGGTTGCTCAGCGGGTCCTGGAAGACGAACCCGATGTGCCGCCCGCGGACGGCCCTCAGGCGCCGGGCGTCCAGCGTGGTGAGGTCGGTGCCGAGGTGCAGGGCCTTGCCCCGCACCTCGGCCCGGTCCGGGAGGAGCCCGGTGGCGGCCAGCAGCGAGACGCTCTTGCCGGAGCCCGATTCGCCGACGAGCGCCAGCGTCCTGCCGGGTTCCACGGCGAAGGAGACGTCGCGCACCGCGGCGAACTCGCGGTCGCGGTCCCGGAAGGTGACGCTCAGGTTCTGCACGGAGAACAGGGCCATGGCGAAGGTCTCGCTTTCCGGCTAGTTCGCCGAGCTCACGGCGAGGTTGGTGAGGTCCGCGCCGACCGCCAGGGACGACCAGGTCCAGTTCCGCACGTGGTCGGAGGTGATGACGACCTTGCGCTTCTCGAACAGCGGGATCCACGGCAGGTCGTCGGACACGAGCTTGTCGGCCTTCGCCCAGATCGGGCCCGGGTCGTCGGACGGGAAAGCCTCGGCGGCGAGCTCGTTGAGGTCGGCGTTGTCGTAGCAGATCGCGTAGACGTTGCCCTTGCCGCAGGGGGCGGCGTCGGAGTTGAGCCAGCCGCCCAGCAGCATCCGGGTGCTCGGGCCCTGCCAGTCCGGAGCGAACATGCCGCTCAGCGCGATGTCCCAGCGGCTCTCGGGGTCCTGGAGGTACGGGTGGAACTGGGCGCTGGGGATCGCGATGAGGTTCAGCTCGATCCCGGCCTTGGCCAGGTCCTCCTTGAGGGTGACCGCGATCGTCTCGAACTGGGCGGTGACCCGGTAGACGGCGTCGAGCTCGAGCCCGTCGGGGTACCCCGCCTCGGCGAGCAGCTGCTTCGCCTTGGCCGGGTCGCCCGCGCTGTCCTTCGTCGCGTACGGGTCGTAGGCCTCGTGCCCGAGGATCGTCGAGGTGATGATCTGGCCGTTCGGCTTGGCCGCGATCTTGCCGCCCTGCGCCTGGACGAGGTTGGCCTTGTTCACCGCGTAGGCGATCGCCTGCCGGACCTTGAGGTCCTTGAGCGCCTTGACTCCGTCGGAGTCGACGCCCTTCTGCGCGTTGATGGTGATGAAGTTCGCCGCGCCGCTGTCGGAGGAGTGCAGGTTCGCGCTCTTGCTCGTCTGGAACTGCTGGAGCGTGGCCAGCGGCGGGGTGTCGAGGTAGAGCGACAGGTCGGCGTCGCCCGACTGGATCTTCTGCACGACCGCGTCCTCGGTGTTGGTCGTGAAGTCCACCTCGATCTTGTCGACGTAGGCCTTGCGGGCCGGGTCGCCCGCGTGGTCGTAGCCCTTGACCTTGGTCAGGACGAGGGCGCGGCCGGGCTCGTAGGAGGAGATCTCGTACGGCCCGCTGGACGGGTAGTTCTTGCGGAACTCCAGGGAGTCGCCGACGTACTTGGAGGCGACCTCCTCCGGCAGCGGCGAGACGAAGTTCATCGACAGGATCGGCAGGAAGTCGTAGTTCTTGGTGTCCGACTTGAGCACGAGGGTCTTGTCGTCGGGCGCGGAGACGCCGGAGATCTCGTGGGCGTCGATGAACTCCTTGGACTTCGCCGGATCGCCGGCGGGGACCTTGGCGAACGCGTCGCAGTACTCGGTGAACCCGGAGAACGCGAGGTGGAAGTAGTTGATCGCGGCGACCTGCTTGTTCGGGTCGCAGAAGCGCTTGATCCCGTACACGAAGTCCTTCGCGACGATCTCGCGGGTGGCCGACCCGGAGTACTTGACGCCGTCGCGCAGGTGGAACGTGTAGGTCTTGCCGTCTTCGCTGACGTCCCAGGACTTCGCGAGGTCGGGCACGATCTCGGTGTCGTCCCTGATGTCGGTCGTGCTGCCCCGGTAGGTGACGAGCTGGCGGGTGACCGCGCGCATCACCTCCCAGGAGTCGATGGTGTAGCCGGTCAGGGGGTCCAGCGCGTCGATGTCGGACTGGAGCGAGGCGATGCGGAGCGTGCCGCCCGCCTTGGGCGCCTCGCCGCCTTGCGCGTCGCCGGTGACCGGGGCGTTGCCCGAGCAGGCGGTGAGGAGGGCGGCGAGCGCGGCCGCGCCTACGGATCGGAACAGCACTCTCACTCTTCGCGGTCGTTCGTTGGTTCGCTTCACGGGAGGGTCCTTCTTCGGGGGTCTCTCCGGCCTCGGGGAGGCCGGCGGGGTCGGGGCTAGCGGAGTGGGGCGGGAGCGGGGAAGACCGGCGTCGCGCCGGCGAGCAGCGGCGCGGGCTCGGGCAGCGCCAGGCGATCGCGGAGGGTGCCCGCGCCGGGCGGCCGGACGATCCCGCGCGCGGTGAGCGCCGGGACGACCTCGTCGAGCACCCGGGACACGGAGTCCTCGGCGCCGTCCGGGCGGACCAGGAGGCCGTCCACCCCGGGGAGGCCCGCGGCGGCCTCGGCGCGCGCGACGAACCCGGCGACCTCGGAGTCCCCGGCGAAGTCGAGCCGGACGAAGAGGAGCGGCCGCCGGGAGGCGTGCCCGTCGAGTGCCGCCGCGGTGGCCGCGACCTCTTCCGGCGCGGAGCCGCCCAGGACGACGAGGTCGGCGCCCTCGGCGAAGGCCGCCTCCTCAGGGGAGGCGGCGTACCAGGCCAGCACGGGTGAGCCCTGCGCGGTCGTCGGCAAGGTGAGCGGCCCCTTGACCTCGAAGACGCCCCGGTGGTCGGCGTACGCGATCCGCTCGGCGCGCGCGAAGACCCCGCTCGCCCGGTCCGCGACGATCGAGTCGTGCGGCCAGCTCTGCCAGAGCTTCGCGACCGCGAGCGCGGCGTCCCGGGTCGTCGCGGAGCCCAGCGGGACCCCCTCGGTGAGGCCCGCGCCGCCCCACCCTTCGCGGCCCGGTTCCCCGGTGGGCGCGTAGGCGTCGCGGAGGCCGAGGATCACACCGGACCTGCCGCCCGACAGATGGTCGAGCGAGGCGACCCTGCGGGCCAGGTTGTAGGGGTGGTCGCGGTGCGGGGCGGCCGCGGCGAGCACCGCGACGCGGGGCACGCGGGCGGCGAGCAGCGCGGCCGCGATGGTCGGCTCCAGCGTCGTGTCGTCGGGCGCCGAGCCGTCGATCCGCTCGATCCCGGCGGCGACGAACGCCGCCCCCGCGCCGTCGAGACGGGCCGCGGCCCCTGCGTCGGCGGTGAGGGCCACCAGGTGCCGCCCGGCGAGCCCGACGCCCAGGAACCTCGCGTTGGTCTCACTCATGTCCTGCGTCTCCCTGGAGGTGCCCGCGAAGGGTGTCCGCCGTGTACTCGTGCCGGAAGAGACCGCGCTTGCGCAGCAGCGGCACGACCTCGTCGACGATCACCTCGAGGCCGTCGGCGAGGACGTCGGGCTGGAGGTTGAACCCGTCGACGGCCCCGGACCGGTACCAGTCCTCGATGTGGTCGGCGAGCTGCTCGGGTGTGCCGACGAAGCCGCTGTGCCCGGAGCCGGTGTACCTGGTCTGCCTGAGGTACTCGCGGACGGTCGGCTCGGTCCGCCGGATCTGCGCGTGGATCGACTGCCGGAAGCCGATGCTGCCGCCCGCGTGCGCGGGGTCGACGATCGCGGCGAGCACGTCCTCGGGGAACTTCGCGTCGAGGTCGAGCGTCGCGACGTCGTAGCCGATCGCCTGGGACAGCCACTGCGCCGAGTAGGAGGCGGGGCCGAGGTCGTGCAGTTCGTCGCTGCGCCGTCTGGCCTCGGCCTCGGTGCTGCCGAGGCTGAGCAGCAGGCCGGGCAGGATCTTCACCGACTCCGGCGGCCGGCCCGCGTCCGCGGCGTACCGCTTGACCTCGCGGTAGTGCCCGATCGCGCCCTCCTTGGTGAGCTCGGCGGCGAACACCGCGTCGGCCCGGTGGCCCGCGAGCGCGCGGCCGGCGGCCGAGCCGCCGGCCTGCACCAGGACGGGACGGCCCTGCCTGGACGGCGGCACCCGCAGCCGTCCGTCGAGGGTGAAGAACTCGCCCCGGTGGCGGACGTCGGCACCGGTCTCCGCCGACTCCCACAGGGCGAGGACCAGCTCGACGAACTCCGCGGCCCGCTCGTACCTGCGGTCGCGGTCGGGGATGTCGGGGAGCCCGAAGTTCCACGCGGCGGGGGCCGCCCGGGTCGTCACGATGTTCCAGCCCGCGCGCCCGCCGGACACGTGGTCGAGGGACAGCAGCCGCTGGGCCAGGTCGAACGGGTCGTTCAAGGTGGTCGAGGCGGTCGCGATGAGGCCGACGCGCTCGGTCGCGGCGGCGACGTGGGCCCAGTTGACGGTCGGCTCGAGCCGGCCGGCGTTGCCGTCGTAGGCCGGGTCGCCGAGCGCGGGCGCGTCGGCGAGGAAGAGCGCGTCGAGCGCGCCGCGCTCGGCGGTCCGGCCGATGCCCCGCCAGTACACGTCGTCGACGAACGAGTCGCGGTGCAGCCGCGGGGACTGCCAGGCCGCCGGCAGGTAGCCGAGCACCAGGACGTTGACGCCGAGGATGACGTGGCCTTCTCGTGCGCTACTCACTCTGACCCGCGCCGATCTTGTAGACGAGCGCGGGATCGGCGTCGTTGACGTGCCAGTCGCCGATCATCCGCTCCTTGTAGACCCGGGGGTTGTGCGACGCGAGCGTGCGGGCGTTGCGCCAGTGCCGGTCCAGGAGCAGGTCCTCCGAGACGCCCGAGGAGCCGAGCGCGTCGAAGACGAGCGTCGTGGCCTGGAGCGCGGCGTCGATGATGACGAGCTGGGCCCGGTTCGTCGCGACGGTCCCGGCGAGCGCCGCGGCCTTCTTGCCCTCGGTGTCCCCGGCGCGGTGCGCGTCGGCGATGTCGTCGAGGGTCGCGGCCGAGGCGGCGAGGGCGGACTCCGCGCCGAACGCCAGCGCCGAGACCTTGCCGATCACCTGGAGGAGCTGCGGGTCCTGGGCGGCGGTCTCGGCGAGGGCGTGGCCGTAGTTGCGTTTGCGCGCCTTGAGCGCGGCGATCCCGTCGCGCAGGGTCGCCTGGGTGATTCCGGCGAGGATCGCCAGCAGGGACGTCTGGTAGAAGAGGCCCTGGTAGGTGAACCGCTCGGCGGCGGGGAACAGGTGCTCGGGCGCCACCCTGGCGTCGGCGTAGGTCGCGCTGCCGCTGGCGGTGGTCTTCTGGCCGAAGCCGCGCCAGTCGTCGGTGAGGGTGACGCCGGGCTGGTCGCGCTTCACCAGGGCGGTGGTCGGCGCCCCGTCCTCGTCCACGGCCAGGACGTCCAGCCAGTCGGCGTAGAGGCTGCCGGTCGCGTAGTACTTGGCGCCGCTGACCAGCCAGTGGTCGTCCTTGCGGACCAGCCTGGTCTGGATGTTCGCGTACGTGCCGTTGTTCGCCTCGGTCCAGCCGCCGCCGACGAACTCGCCGTCCTGGAAGCGCCGGATCCACCGGTCGGTCTCCGCCGAGCGGGGCGCGTTGAGGCGGTCCTCGACGAACGCGAGGTGGTTGCGCCACACATGGGCGACGTTGGGGTCGGCGGCGCCGAGTTCGCGCAGCAGCAGGAACGTCTGCCGCAGCGACGCGCCGTGGCCGCCCAGCTCGCGCGGGACGCGCAGGGTGCTGAAACCCGCGTCGACCAGCAGGCGGACCTGCTCGTAGGGGAAGACCCGGCCCTTCTCGCGCTCGAGGTTGCCCTCGGCGACCGCGGCGAAGACCGGGCGGAACAGCTGTTGAAGCTCTGCGGTGTCCGCGGTCGCGGACCGCAGAGAAGAGCCGGCATCGGACATGCGGCAACCTTTCCTGACCTGCCCGGACATCCGACAAAACGGACGCCCGGTTCGTTTCCCTAATTTCCTACAGGTATTACAGGAATTGCAAACGCATCTCACCTGACGAGACGGGCCGTCACGCTGCGTGGCGGATCGCTTAACGCAAAGGAAACAAGGGCACGGCGCGGCACCGCGGACAGGGGCCTTCGGCGGGCGCTACTCGACGCTGTACCTGCGCCAGCGACCGGGCGTCCACATCGGGACGATCAGGGCGAAGCCCGCGAGGGCGAAGAAGCCGGAGGTGAGCAGACCCTGGAGGGCGGTGTCGAGTTCGCCGCCGGGCGGGATCCTGGTCACCAGGGCGGCCGCCTTCGCGGGCTCGACCAGGTACCAGCCGCTCCAGTAGAGGTAGGCGACGGCCGGGAACAGCGAGACGAACGGGGAGGCCCACCGGGCCATCATGAAGATGCCGAAAAGAAGGCCGACCGCACCCATGGTGGCGAAGGCGCCATAGAACTGGGTGGTGTCGGCGATCGTCAGGTCGAGGTGGTTGACCGAGGCGGTCGCGCGGGCGTAGCCCCACGCCATGCCGTAGGCCAGAGCCGGGATGAGCAGGATGCCGAGCAGGAATCCGAGCGCGTGCCGCACCGTTCACCACCGTCCGTCCCGGGGCGCGTTGCTCGCGCCCCGGTGGACATTGATAACAGGTCGATCACCCAGCTATCCATACTTTCCGGAGAATCCGGACGGTCAGTGGGTGACCAGTGGTTTGGACTCTTCCCGTGTCTCGGACTCTTCTTCGGCCCCTTCGTCGAGGTCATCGTCCCAATCCACGCGATCATCGTCCTCTTCCGCGTTGTTGGCGACGATCACCGCGACCGGCGGGATGACGCACGCGACGAGTGCCACCACCACGGCCAGCGGCGCGGAGAAGATGGCGATGAACCACGAGAGCACGAACAGGGCCACGCACGCGCCCATGAGGATCAGGTACCGCCTCTTGCGTACCTCCATACCTTCAAGGTACGCCGCGCTCGCCACCAACGTCCGACGGCAGGTCAAAGACCTGGTCAGGCGACGGGCTGGAGCTCCGAGGTGCAGAACTTGCAGCGGCTCGCCTTGACCGGCACGGCGCTCAGGCAGGACGGGCAGTCCCGCTCGGTCGCCGCCTCCTTGCGGTCCAGGAACACCAGCAGCTTCGCCATCGGCGCGACGAGCACGAAGTAGATGACGGTCGCGGTGATCGCGAAGGTGATCGCCACGGACAGGAAGGTGCCGTAGGGGAACTTCGTGTCCCCGATCGTGAACACGAGGAAGTCGAGGTTCGGGTTCCCGCCCACCAGCGCCAGCAGCGGATCGATGAACGACTTCACGAACTGGGTCACCAGCCCGCTGAACTGCGCGCCCACGACCACCGCGACCGCGAGCTGCACCAGGTTCCCCCGCAGCAGGAACTTCTTCAAACCCTCCACAGCGCTCTCCCTCTCAGTGGCAAAGACAGAAGCGTAATGGAACGGTCTCGCTGCGGTGAACGGTTCCCCTGGCGGCGGGGTCAGCCGTCGGCGCCCTCGGTGTCGTGCGGACGGGCCGGAGACGGCCTGGGGACCAGGTGGACCCAGCGGGCCGGGCGGGGCGGGGGCTGCGGCGTGTCGGCGGGGACCGGGCGCGGGCGGGGCTCGACGCCCTCGTCGGTGGTGGTCTCTTCGCTCTCGGCCATGCGGCACTCCCCCTTCGCAGCCACCCTGCCGGACGGGCACACGGCCCGGCAAGTGGATAAAAAGCGGCCGGCGGACGGCCTCCCCACCCCTGGGGGTCGTCCGCCGGCCCTCACGGAAGCGAGCCCCCATCCCCATGGGGTCTCGCTCCGGACGCCGCAACGAGGCGGCGAGCTGCGGATCCGCGCCGATCCTTCCTCCCCGGAGTCCCTCGCGGGTCTCGGTTCTGGATCGATTCAGACAAGTTCAGAGTAGCCCCGGTTGTGCCTGGATTCAACGCGGAATTACGATCTCGCGCATGGCACGCGTCACACTCAAGACGATCGCCGACGAGGTCGGCGTCTCGCGGACGACCGTGTCCAACGCGTTCTCCCGGCCGGACCAGCTCAACCCCGAGCTCCGGCGCAGGATCCTGGACACGGCGGAACGGATGGGCTACGCCGGACCCGACCCCGCCGCGCGCACCCTGCGCCTCGGCCGGGCCGGCGTCCTCGGCGTGGTGCTCACCGAGGAGATCTCCTACGCCTTCACCGACCCCTACGCGGTGGCGTTCCTGCGCGGCCTCGCGGAGGTCGCCGAGCCGTCCAGCACCAGCCTGCTGCTCATGACCTGGCCGAACGACGCCTCCGCCGAGTCGGCGGTCCGGGAGGCGATCGTCGACGGGTTCGTGGCGTTCTGCCTGAACGAGGGCCACCCCGCCCTGGAGGCGCTCCGCCAGCGCAGGCTCCCTTACGTCATCGCCGGGGAGCCCCGCCTCGAAGGGGTGCCCTTCGTCGGCATCGACGACCGGGCCGCGGGCCGGCGCGTCGCCGCCTACCTGCTCAGCCTGGGCCACCGGCGGCTCGGCGTGATCCACCACGGCCTCACCGATCCTGACCTCGACGCCGCGGGCACCTCCGGAGCCGTCGCCGCGCGCCTCGCCGGGTTCCGCGAGGCGGTCACCGAGTACGGGCTCGACTGGTCCGACGTCGCGGTGGTCCGGACCGTCCACTCCCGGGAGGGCGGCCACGCCGCCGCCGGCGAGCTCCTGGCCCTCGACCCGCGCCCCACCGCGATCCTCACGACCACCGACCTGATGGCGCTCGGCGCCCTCCGCGCCGCCGCCGACGCGGGCCTCGCCGTCCCCGCCGACCTGTCCGTCACCGGCTTCGACGACATCACCGGCGCCGAAGAGGCGGGCCTCACCACGATCCGCCAGCCCAAGACCGAGAAGGGCCGGGCCGTCGGCCGCCTCCTCCTGGACCCCCCGGAAGGCGAGCCCCGGGCCGTCCTCATGGGCCACGAGCTCATGATCCGCACCTCCTGCTCCCTCCCTCCGGACGACTAGCGGCACAGCCCGCGGGGGCAGGGCCTGTGCGCGGGCACAGCCGGCCGGGCGGGGATCGTGGCGTACGCTCCGGGCCGGACAGGCTATGAGCAGGAGATCTGCGCAGGAGATGAGGCGGACATGACGGTCATCACGGGTGCGGTGCTGGAGACGATCGGGGCGGCTCGGCCGTATGGGGTGTCGCGGCCCATCCGGGTGACGGAGGTGCGGCTGGATCCGCCGGGGGCCGGTGAGGTGCTCGTCAGGATCGAGGCGGCGGGGGTGTGCCATTCGGATCTCTCGGTGGTGAACGGGCACCGGGTGCGGCCGGTGCCGATGCTGCTGGGGCACGAGTCGGCGGGACGGGTCGAGGCACTCGGGGAGGGCGTCTCCGACCTCGCGGTCGGGCAGCGGGTGGTGATGGCGTTCCTGCCGCGCTGCGGCGAGTGCCGGGCGTGCCGGACCGACGGGCGGATGCCGTGCGCGCCGGGGTCGGCCGCCAACGGCGCGGGGACCCTGCTCGGCGGGGGGCGGCGGCTGTCGCGCGACGGCGCCGAGGTGCACCACCACCTGGGCGTCTCCGGCTTCGCCACGCACGCGGTGGTGGACCGCAGGTCGCTCGTCCCGGTCGAGGACGACGTGCCCCCGGACGTCGCGGCGGTGCTGGGCTGCGCGGTGCTCACGGGCGGCGGGGCGCTGCTCAACGCGGCGAGGCCCGGCCCGGAGGACACGGTCGCGGTGGTCGGCCTCGGCGGCGTCGGCATGGCCGCGCTGCTCACCGCCCGCGCGCTGGGCGTGGCCCGGGTCATCGGCGTCGACGCGGTCCCCGCGAAGCTGGCGCGTGCCACCGAGCTGGGCGCGGACGCCGTCCACACCCCCGAGGAGGTCCTCGCCTCCGGCGTCCGCCCGGACATCGTCGTCGAGGCCGCCGGGCACCCCGCGGCGTTCGAGACCGCCGTCAAGATCACCGCCCCGGGCGGCACCACGGTCACCGTCGGCCTGCCCGCCCCCGGCGCGACCTCCGCCATCGAGCCCCTGATCCTGACGGCCGAGGCCCGCACGATCATCGGCTCCTACCTCGGCTCCGCGGTCCCGTCCCGCGACATCCCGATCTACGCCGCCCTGTGGCGCGAAGGCAGGCTCCCCGTGGAAGAACTCATCTCCTCCCGCATCCGCCTGTCCGAGATCAACGAGGCGATGGACACCCTCGCCGACGGCCTCGCCGTCCGCCAGATCATCATGTTCGACTGACCAAGGAACCGGGCGTGCAGGCAGGAAAGCTAGCACGCCCGGCAAATCACACACCCGCCCGGGGTGCCCCCGCACAGTCCCGGTGGGCCAGAATGGGCGCTGTAACAGAATCTGATTCGGTGGAGCGCTCTATGAGTCAGTACGGCATGACCATCGGTGGCACGAGCGTGAAGGGCGAGGGATCCTTCGACGTCGTCAACCCCGCGACCGGGCAGGTGCACGCGCAGGCGCCCGACGCCTCGCCCGAGCAGCTCGACGCGGCCTTCGACGCGGCACGCGAGGCCTACAAGGGCTGGAAGGACGACCTGGCGGCCCGGCGCGCCGCGCTGCACGCCGCGGGCGACCTGCTCATGGCCAAGGCGCAGGAGCTCGCTCCGGTCCTGACGGCCGAGCAGGGCAAGCCGCTCGGCGAGGCCGCGGGCGAGGTGTTCGCCTCGGGCTACTGGCTGAAGCACCACGCCGACCTGGAGATCCCGCACGACGTCATCCGCGACGACGCGACCGCCTACGTGGAGGTCGTGCGGCGTCCGATGGGCGTCGTCGCGGCCATCACGCCGTGGAACTTCCCGCTGCTCCTCGCCTGCTGGAAGATCGCCCCCGCGCTGCTCGCGGGCAACACGATGGTGCTGAAGCCGTCGCCGTTCACCCCGATCACCACGCTGGCCGTCGGCGAGCTGCTCCAGGGCGTGCTGCCCGCGGGCGTGCTCAACGTGGTGAGCGGGCGCGACCCGCTCGGCGCGCTCATGACCGCGCACCCGGTCCCGCGCAAGGTGAGCTTCACCGGCAGCGTCGCCACGGGCAAGCGGGTCGCCGCCGCGGCGGCGTCCGACCTCAAGCGGGTCACCCTGGAACTGGGCGGCAACGACCCGGCGATCGTGCTGCCCGACGCCGACCCCTCGGTCGTCGCGCCGAAGCTGTTCGACCACGCCTTCATGAACAACGGCCAGATCTGCTCGGCGATCAAGCGCGTCTACGTGCCCGACAACCTGCACGACGACATCGTGGAGGCGCTCGCGGCGCTGGCGCGCGAGGCCAAGGTCGGCGACGGCACCGCCGAGGGCGTCCGGCTCGGCCCGCTGAACAACGCCCCGCAGCGCGAGCGGGTCGCCGAGCTCGTCGCCGACGCCCTGTCCCACGGCGCGACCGCGGTGGCGGGCGGCAAGGCCGTCGACGGGCCGGGCTACTTCCACGAGCCGACCATCATCGCGGGCGCGACCGACGGGTTCGCACTGGTCGACGAGGAGCAGTTCGGCCCGGCGCTGCCCGTCGTGCGCTACTCGTCGGTCGAGGAGGCCGTCGAGCGCGCCAATGGGACCCATTTCGGTCTCGGTGGCTCCGTTTGGAGCGCCGACGAGGACCGCGCCTACGAGGTCGCCTCGGGCCTCGAATGCGGCACCGCGTGGGTGAACACGCACCTCGCGCTGCACCCGGGCCAGCCGTTCGGCGGCTTCGGCTGGAGCGGCGTCGGCACCGAGAACGGCCCGTGGGGGCTGGAAGGCTTCACCGAGGTGCAAGTCCGACACCGCGCCAAGGGGTAAATTCATCCATCATGTGGGACGTACTGCGACAGGACGACAACGGAAATCAGGTGCGTGTCGCCAGACACCAGACCAGGGTGTCGGCACTCGCCCAGGTGCTGACGTTCGAAAGCGGGGTTCCACACAAGCAGATGTACTGGGTCGACGGACCGGACGAGCCGCAGCTCGCCACCAACCGCGACCTGTACCTGCACCTGCTGCGCATCGGCCGGGACGCCCGTGCGGCGTCCTGGTCGCTGTCGGCGCTGCTGCGCTCGCTGTGGAAGGTCGGCTCGTCGCTGCGCCACGAACACGGGCTGGAGGCCGACCAGGTCGGCGCGCTGTTCACCGCGGCGGCCGGCTCGCCGCCTCCCCCGTTCGACCCGGCCTGGTCGGCGAAGGACCTCTCGCTCGCGGGCGACCCGTTCACCCAGAGCGACTGGGAGAAGGTGCTGCTGTCCCAGATCGCCGATCTCGAGGACTTCGTCACCACGCCCGCGCGGCACGTCGACGGGGTGGCGCCCGCCCCCCGTCCGGAGGGCTCGGGGCCGCGCGCGACCCCGGCGCGCTGGCGCAACTTCGACCCGGCCGCCTACCTGGAGTGCGCGGTCGCCGGGACGTTCGGCGGCTGGGACGTCGCCGACGGCTCCCGGGTGCCGCGCGACGGCGGCCCGTCGGCGTCGCCGGAGCGCGAACTCGGTGAGGTCCCGTGGCTGGAGCTCAGCCGCCTGCTCGTCTGCGGGCAGCTCTTCGCCTAACCGTTCCGGGGTGAATCATTCCCCCGACTCCTCCGGCGCGTTGACCCGGTTTGGCTTACCCTGCGGGGAAACCGAGGCGGAGGTGCGCAGCGTTGAGCAAGCCGTCCATCTATCCCGTCGTGCCTTACCGG
Source organism: Actinocorallia herbida (assembly GCF_003751225.1). Lineage (NCBI taxonomy): Bacteria > Bacillati > Actinomycetota > Actinomycetes > Streptosporangiales > Thermomonosporaceae > Actinocorallia > Actinocorallia herbida. The sequence goes on along the minus strand of NZ_RJKE01000001.1, from coordinate 1,800,650 downwards.
GACGTCGCCGGGGCGATCGCGTTCCTGTGCGAGGCGCTCGGCTTCGCCCCGCATCTCGTGGTCAAGGACCCCGCGGGACGGGTGCAGCACGCCGAACTCGCCCTCGACGACGGGGCGGGCGGCCTCGTCATGCCGATCGAGTCGGCCGATCCGGCGCCGATGTGGCTGATCGTCAGGGTCGCCGACCTCGACGGCCACCACGCCCGCGCGGTGGCCGCGGGCGCGCGGGTGCTGCACGAGCCGCGGGCGACGGGCTACGGCGGCCGCGACTACACGGTCGTGGACCCCGCGGGGCACCACTGGACCGTCAGCACCTACGACCCCTACGCCCCGGTGTCCTGAGCCCCGCGTTCCGCTACGTAAGCGGCGATCTCCTCGAACACCCCCGGGTCGGACTCCCACGGAGTGCCCGGCCGCGGCCAGTGCAGCGCGACATCGGTGATCCCGGCATCGGCGTAGCCCTCGTACAGCTCGGTGAAGTCGGCGAGCGAACGGGTCCACGGGTCGCCGGTGAAGCCGGTGAGCAGCAGCCGCCGCAGCGACTTGAAGTCGCGGCCCTCGGCCTCGCACGTCTCGGCGAGCCAGGCCATCCGGGCGCGGACCGTCTCCAGCGCGGGCCCGTCGGGGCTCTGCGGGTTGGCGATCCAGCCCTGCCCGTGCCGGACCGCGAGGCGCAGGCCGCGCGGCCCCTCCCCCGCGATGTAGAACGGCGGGCGCGGCCGCTGGACCAGCCCCGGCGCGACGGTGACGTCCCGGGCCGCCCAGTGCTCGCCGCGCACGGTGACGGGCGCCTCGGTCAGCAGCGCGTCGAGCTGCCCGACCCACTCGGCGTACCTGTCGGCGCGCTCACGGGGGCTCCGCTCGGCGTCCAGCACGTCCCCGTCGGAGGTGTGGGCGGTGCCGCCCGCGCCGACGCCGAGGGTGATCCGCCCGTTGCTGATCCGGTCGAGCGTCTTCACGGCGTGCGCGGTGGGCAGCGGGTGCCGGAAGTTCGGCGAGGTCACCAGGGTGCCGAGCCGGATCTTCGAGGTGACCGCCGCGGCGGCCGCCAGCGACGTGTACGCCTCGTCCCACGGGCTGTGCCCGCGCCAGGCCAGATGATCGTAAAGCCACCCGGTGTGGAACCCGAGCTCCTCGGCCCGCCGCCACACCGCACCCATCTCCGGCCACGTCTCGATCGGCCAGAGCACCACCCCGACGTTCATCGGTCCATCATCGCAGACCCAGATTCAGAAAAAGTTTCGGATTCGGTGGGAGATCAAGGGATTGTCCCTTGTCGGAGGATGCGGTGCGTCGGACAATGGATGTCCGGCCTGCGGACCCCGGCCCGCGGGCGGCCCGCCACCCCAGCAGACGAAGGAGTCCGGTGATGTCGCAAGAGGAAGACTTCCTCAACAAGCTGGCCACGGACCTGATCTACCGGTTCCCGCCGAGCTTCCCGACCCTCGAGGAGGAGCGGCGGCACCGCAAGGAGCGGCTCGCGGTGGCGCTGCGGACCTTCGGCAGGTTCGGCTTCGAGGAGGGCGTCGCCGGGCACATCACCGCCCGCGACCCCGAGCACACCGACCACTTCTGGGTGAACCCGTTCGGGATGTCCTTCAAGCACATCCGGGTCAGCGACCTCATCCTGGTCAACCACCAGGGCCAGGTCGTCGAGGGGCGCTACCCCGTCAACGAGGCGGCGTTCGCCATCCACTCCCAGGTCCACCAGGCCAGGCCCGACGTCGTCGCCGCCGCGCACAGCCACTCCACCCACGGCCGGGCGCTGTCGGCCCTCGGCCGCAAGCTGGAGCCGATCACCCAGGACGCGTGCGCCTTCTACCAGGACCACGGCCTGTTCGACGACTACACCGGCGTCGTCACCGACCTGGAGGAGGGCAAGCGGATCGCCGCCGCCCTCGGCGACACCAAGGCCGTCATCCTGCGCAACCACGGGCTGCTCACCGTCGGCGACACCGTCGACGCCGCCGCCTGGTGGTTCGTCACCATGGAGCGCTCGGCCCAGGTCCAGCTCCTCGCCGAAGCCGCGGGCACCCCCGTGCCCATCGAGCACGAGAACGCCGTGCTCACCCAGGGCCAGCTCGGCAACGACCTGGTCGCCTGGGTGAACTACCAGCCGATCGCCGACCACACCATCCGCGAGAACCCCGACGTGTTCGAGTAGCGCTGTGTTTGCTGGCCCGACCTCCGGCCCTAGGGGGCCTGCGGTCGGGCTGGTGATCGGGCGCTTTCGCGCCCTGGGCCGCCCCTTCGGCCCTTGGGGGCCTACGGGGCGGCCCAGGGGCGCCCGATCACGTGCGCAGCCGCGCCTGGCGGCGCTCCCTGGAAGACCGTCGGTGGGCTCACCTCGCGTGGGCGGCCGCGCTGGCGGCGCTCCCTGGAGAACCTCGGCGGGCTCCATCATTCCGCGTGGCGGGCTCGGTCAGTCCGCGTTGCGGACCCGGGCGAGGGTTTCGAGGGGGTCGGTGAGGACGTCGCTGAAGGCGAGTTCCGCGGCGCCCATCAGGGTGGCCTCCTCGCCGAGCGAGGAGGTGCGCAGGCGGACGGACTCGCGGGCGGCCGTCAGGCCGTCGATGGCGAGGCGGCTGCGGACCTGTGCCGCGGAGCCCATGTAGATCTCGCGCATGACCCCGCCGAAGATCACCATCGACGGGTTGAAGATGTTGATGAGGTTGGCGACGCCGTAGCCGAGCCAGTCGCCCACTTGGTGCAGCGCGCTCCGCGCGGTGGCGTCGCCGCGGTCGGCGGCGTCCACGATCTGCTCCACCGCGCGGCGGCCCGAGGCGCCCTCGCCCGAGCGTCCGGCGAGCGCGATGAGCGCCAGCTCGCCCGCCTCGGACTCCAGGCAGCCGCGCGACCCGCAGCCGCAGGGCCGGCCGCCGGGATTGACGACCATGTGGCCGATCTCGCCGCCGTAGCCGCCCTCGCCGCCGAGCAGTCGGCCGCCGACGATGACGCCGCCGCCGATCCCGACGTCGCCGTGCAGGTAGATGATGTCGTCGAGGCCCGCGCCCGCGCCCCTGGCGCGTTCCGCCAGCGCGGCGAGGTTCGCGTCGTTGCCGACGGAGACGCGCAGGCCCAGCGCCATCCGCCGGGTCAGCTCGGTGCCGAGCGGCACGTCGACCCAGCCGATGTTCGGGCCGTGCCGGACCACGCCGTCCTCCTGCCGGACGATGCCGGAGAAGGCGACGCCGACGCCGACGCACAGCGCGCCGGCCTCGGTGCCGCGCACGAGGCGCCGCCCGACCGCCGCGAGCGCGGAGATGAGGTCGTCGGCGTTGTGGGTGCCGCCGGGCCTCGCCACATCGGCACGGTCCAGAACCGTGCCGCCGAGCCCGACCCGGGCGACGACGAGCCGGTCCGCGCCTACGTCCAGGGCGAGGACGTAGACGCGGTCGGACTCCGGCCGGACGACCAGCGACGGCCGTCCGGCCTTGCGCACCGTCTTCGGCAGTTCCTCGGTCACCAGGCCGGCGGCGGTGAGATCCGAGGTCAGCGCCATGATGGTGCTGCGGTTGAGGCCCATCCGCTCGGCCAGCGCCGCACGCGACGCCGGGCCGGACAGATGGACGTGCCTGAGCAGAGTTCCCAGATTGTGCCGGCGGATCTCCTCGGGTGAGGGCGCGGCTCGCATGGGTGGGGGTCCTTACCGGGAGGGGCGGAGGCTGGTCACGTGCTCAGGGAACGCCGTCTGGACAGGGCGTCGACGCCCGCCGCCAGCAGCAGCACCAATCCTGTCACGATGAACTTCGTTCCCGCGCTGTACCCCATGAGGCCCATGCCGTTGTCGATGACCGCGATGACCATGCCACCGAGGATCGCGTCCATCATCCGGCCCCGGCCGCCGAAGAGGCTGGTGCCGCCGATGACCGCCGCGCCGACCGCCTTCAGCAGCACGTCGCTGCCGCCGGTGTTCGGGTCGACGGAGTTGGCGCGCGACGCGGCGATGATGCCGCCGATCGCGGCCATCGCCGAGCACAGCACGAACGCGGTGACCCGGATCCGGTCGACGTTGATGCCCGCGCGGCGGGCCGCCTCCTGGTTGCCGCCGACCGCGTAGATGTGCCGGCCGAAGGACGTCCGGTTCAGCACGAAGGTGAACACGACGAGCAGGATCAGGATGAGCGGCACGACGATCGGCATGCCCTTGAGCGACGCGAACGCCGGGTTCCGGCTGCGCTCCAGGCTGAGCAGGTAGACGCCGATGCCGCAGACGACGGCGAGGCCGCCGACCTTGAACAGCACGGTCGTCAGGCTCTGCCCGACCAGCCCGCGCTTGCGGCGGGAGGAGTACTGCAGGAACTGGACGATGCCGAACCCGATGATGCCGATCGCGAAGATCACCCAGCCCAGGGTGATCGGCACGTTGTCGTTGGACACCGACAGGATCGTCTTGTCCTGGATGGAGATGTTGGTGCCGTTGTCCATGATCTTCAGCGCCACGCCCTGGAGGGCGAGGAACGCCGCGAGCGTCACGACGAACGACGGAATGCCGATCTTCACCACGATCGTGCCGAGCAGGGTGCCGATGAGGGCGCCGACGATGAGCGCGGCGCCGACCGAGGCGTACCAGGGCCAGCCGTGCTGGGTGAGGGTCACCGCGAGCACGGCGGCGCAGACGCCGCTGGTGAAGCCCGCCGACAGGTCGATCTCGCCGAGCAGCAGGACGAAGACCAGGCCCATGGCGATGACGATGCCCGCCGCGCCCTGCGTGAACAGGTTGGCGAGGTTGCCGGTGCTCATGAAGGTCGGCTGGGCCGCCCAGAAGAACACGCAGAGGGCGATGAGGGCGATGAGGGCGGGCAGCGCTCCCATGTCGCCGCCCTTGACCCGGCCGAAGTAGCCGCCGACCATCTCCTTCACCGGCGACCCGGTGCTCTCCTCGGCCGGCCGCTTGGTCGCGACGGCGCTCATGCCTTGGCTCCGTTCCCGTTGGCTTGCTGAATGCCCAGGTCGCCGCTGCGGCCGGCGGTGATGAGCTCGACCACCTGCGCGTGCGTGACGTCGCGGGTCTTCACCTGTGCGGCCATCCGGCCCAGGTACAGCGCGGCGATCCGGTCGGACACCGCGAAGACGTCGTTCATGTTGTGCGAGATGAGCACGACGGCCAGGCCCTTGTCGGCGAGGCGGCGCACGAGCTCCAGCACCTGCTGGGTCTGCGCGACGCCGAGGGCGGCGGTCGGCTCGTCCAGGATGACGACCTTGCTGTTCCACAGCACGGCCTTGGCGATGGCGACGGTCTGCCGCTGGCCGCCGGACAGGCTCGACACCTGCTGGCGGACCGACTTGACCGTCCGGACGGACAGGCCCGCGAGGGTCTCGGCGGCCAGTTCCTCCATCGCGTACTCGTCGAGGATGAGGCCGCGCTTCTTCTCGCGGCCGAGGAACATGTTCTGCACGATGTCGAGGTTGTCGGCCAGGGCGAGGTCCTGGTAGACGATCTCGACGCCCAGCGCCGCCGCGTCACGAGGGCTGCCGACGTGCACGGGACTGCCGTCGAAAAGGTACTCGCCGGAGTCGAACGGGTGGATGCCGCCGATGCACTTGACGAGGGTGGACTTGCCGGCGCCGTTGTCACCGACGAGCGCGGTGACCTCACCTGCGTGGACCTCGAAGTCGACGCCGTGCAGCACCTGGACGGGACCGAAACTCTTGTCGATCCCACGCAGTTCGATCACCGGGCCGTCGGCCGGGTTCTCAGACGCGGTCATGGGGGTCTCCTCAACTGAGCCCCGGCCGCCCTCGCGGGCGGCCGGGGTGAAGCCGGATCGGCTGCTACTGGATGCCCGCCTCGGTGCACGCCTTCGCGAAGTCACCGGTGCAGAGCTCTTCCTTGGTCACGAAGCCGTCCGTGACGACGTCCTTGACGTTGTCCTTGAAGATGGCCTGCGGCTCGAGCAGGACCGAGGGGACCTCGGCGCCGGTCTCGGAGTCCTTGGTGGTGCCGTTGGTGGTGCCCTTCTCGCCCTTGGCGAGCGAGATGGCGAGGGAGGCGGCCGCGTCGGCCTCCTTCTTGATGGCCTTGTAGACCGTCATGCACTGGTCGCCCGCGAGGATGTTCTGGAGACCCTGCACGGTGGCGTCCTGGCCGGTCACCGGGACCTGGCCGTTCAGCTTCTGCTTCTTGAGCACCGCGATGGCGGCGTTGCCCAGGCCGTCGTTGGCGGCGAGGACGCCGCCGATCTTCGGCTCGCTGGTCAGCATCTGCTCGAAGATGGTGCCGGCCTTGGTGTTGTCCCAGTCCGGGACCGACTGGTCCGGGCCCTTGGTGTAGTCACCGGAGTCGTACTTGGCCTGGAGGACGCCGTCGTAGCCGTTCTTGAACAGGGTGGCGTTGTTGTCGGTCGGCGAGCCGTTGAGCTCGGCGATGATCGGCTTCTCGGCCTTCTGGTCGGTGAGGCACTTGACGAGGCCCTCGCCCTGGAGCTTGCCCACGGCGGTGTTGTCGAAGGAGACGTAGTACTCCGCGCCGCCGCCGAGGGTGAGCCGGTCGTAGTCGATGACCGCGACGCCCTGGGTCTTGGCCTTCTCGATGACGGCCTTGCCGGTGCCGGAGTCCAGGTTGACGATCAGCAGCACGGTCGCGCCGTTGGTGATCATCTGGTCGGCGATGGTCTGGAACGCGGACTTGTCACCCTGGGCGTTCTGGATGTCCGACTCGACCCCGGCGGCGTCGAACGCCTCCTTGAGGTACTTGCGGTCCGCGCCCTCCCAGCGGGCGGAGGACTTGCTGTCGGGCAGGATGACGCCGATCTTGCCGACGGCCTTGTCGGCGCTGGGCGCCGCGGTGTCGGCGGCGTCGTCGCCGCACGCCGCGACGGTGCTGCCGAGCAGGGCCAGGGTGGCGGTCAGCGTGAGGATCCCCTTGCGCATGATGCGTGGGTCCTTTCGAGGGGGAAGGCGCCGGAGAGGGCCGGGCCTGGGGGATATGGGGTGGGTTCAGCGCTGAACCAGGCTTAGGTCCGGATCGCGAACTTTCGACCTGGTTTGAATGTTGTTTGCTGCAACTTAATCCACCGCAACGCTCCCGACAACCACCCGAACCCATGATTTTGTTGTCTGAGATAACAATCAGGAAACCCGCCCGTTACCTGCGAGGACATGGTCTAGACCAGAAAAATCCTCCCAAAAACGACGAAACCGCCGCCCCACAGAGGGACGACGGCCTGTCATCACCCGTACACATGACCTGGCACTCGGATCTCCGGCACGCCCGGCCGCGACCCCGGGGGTCGCGGCCGACGGATCCCGGCTCTTCCGGCGCCCGGTCTCAGCGGGAGGGCGATTGCGCGCGGGCGGCGCGGTGGGCGGCGATGAGGGCGGCGTAGCGGTGGCCGCTCGACTTGACGGTGCGGCGCTGGGTGTCGAAGTCGACGTGGATCAGGCCGAAGCGCTTGGCCAGGCCGTTGGCCCACTCGAAGTTGTCCAGGAGGGACCAGGCGAAGTAGCCGTCGACGGGCGCGCCCTGGGCGACGGCGGCGGCGACGGCCGCCAGATGGCCCTCCAGGTAGGCGGTGCGCTCGGGATCGTGCACCGAGCCGTCGGGCGCGACGGTGTCGGCATAGGCCGCGCCGTTCTCGGTGACGTAGATGCTGCGGGCCCCGTAGTCCTCGCTGCAGCGCAGGATGACGTCGGTGAGGCCGGGCGCGTGGACCTCCCAGCCCATCGCGGTCGTCTCCGCGCCCTCGACCGGGACCTGCCGGGCGAACGGGGCGGGGCCCTCGGGGTCGTCCTCGACGAACTGGCGGAAGTAGAAGTTCACGCCGTGGTAGTCGGCGGGCGCGCCGATGAGCTCGAGGTCGCCCTCGCGGACGGGCGGCTCCACCCCGTACACCTCGACCATGTCGGCCGGGTAGCCGCGACCGTTCGTCGGGTCGAGCCACCAGCGGTTCACGTGGCCGTCCATACGGTGCGCGGCGGCGACGTCCTCGGGCCGGTCGGTGGCGGGCGCGATCCCGCTCGGGTTGAGCACGAGGCCCACGCGCGCGGGCTTCGCGGCGTTCGCGCGCACGGCCTGCATGCCGAGGCCGTGCGCGAGCAGCAGGTGGTGCGAGGCGCGCACGGCACGGGTGAGGTCCCGCTCGCCGGGCGCGAACCTGCCCTCCAGGTGGCCGATCCACGCCGAGCACAGCGGCTCGTTGACCGTCGTCCAGTCCTGGACTCGGTCGCCCAGCCTGCGCGCGACCGCCTCGGCGAACTCCGCGAAGGCGTAGGCGGTGTCGCGTTCGGGCCATCCGCCCTTGTCCTGAAGCGCCGAAGGCAGGTCCCAGTGGTACAGGGTGACGAACGGCCTGATGCCCTCCGCCATGACCGCGTCCACCAGCCGGTCGTAGAAGTCCAGTCCCTTGGCGTTGACGGCGCCGCGCCCGGTCGGCACCACCCGCGGCCAGGCGACGGAGAACCGGTAGGCCTCCAGGCCCAGGTCCCGCATCAGCGCGACGTCCTGCGGCCAGCGCCGGTAGTGGTCGCAGACCACGTCGCCGGTGTCGCCGTCGTCGATCGCGCCGGGCACGCGGCAGAAGTCGTCCCAGATGGAGGGGCGCCGGCCGTCCACGTCGACGGCGCCCTCGATCTGGTAGGCGGCGGTGGCCGCGCCCCACAGGAAACCTTCGGGAAGGGGGGTGTTCAAGGCAGACCTCTCCTACGGAAGTGGCGTTGCACGCCTGTCACTTGACGGCGCCGGCGGTCAGGCCGGCCACCAGATAGCGCTGGAGCAGCAGGAATCCGGCGACGACGGGCACCGAGACGACGAGGGAGGCGGCCATCACCTGGTTCCAGTAGACGTCCACCTGCGTGGAGTACTCCTGGAGGCCGACGGCGAGCGTCCGGGTGTCGGAGTCGGTCATGACGGAGGCGAACAGCACCTCGCCCCACGCCGTCATGAAGGCGTAGATGGCGACGGCGACGATGCCGGGCGTCGAGGCCGGGACGACGATCCGCAGCAGCGCGCCGAGCGGGCCGCAGCCGTCCACCTTCGCCGCCTCGTCGAGCTCCTTCGGGATCGAGGCGAAGTACCCGGCCAGCATCCAGATGGCGAAGGGCAGCGAGAAGGTGAGGTAGGTGATGACGAGGCCGAGCCGCGAGCCGTAGAGCACGACGCCCGTGCTGTTGCCGATGTTGACGAAGATGAGGAACAGCGGCAGCAGGAAAAGGATGCCGGGGAACATCTGGGTCGACAGGACCGTGACCGAGAACAGGTTCCGGCCGCGGAACTCGAACCTGCTGACGGCGTAGGCGGCGAAGATCGCGATGGTGACCGACAGCACCGTCGCGGCGCCGGACACGATGAGGCTGTTCACGAAGTAGTCGGCGAGCGGGATCGTCGACCAGATCTCGACGAACGGCTCCACCGTGAGGCGGGTCGGGATCCAGTGCCAGTCGCCCTGCACGTCGCGCAGCGGCTTCAGCGCCGAGGCGAGCATCGCGTACAGCGGCAGCAGGGTGAACAGCGCGAGGAACCCGAGGACGAGACGGCGGGCCCAGGAGACCCAGCGGGGCTCAGACAACCGTCCTCCTCCGGGACGACACCGCGAGGTACCCCGCGGTGACCAGCAGCAGGAACAGCAGCAGCAGCACCGACATCGCCGAGCCGAGGCCGAAGTTCCAGGTCTTGAACGAGCTCTGGTAGATGTGCAGCGAGATCAGCGACGCCTCCTTGGGCGGCGACTCCCCGAACAGCACGTACGGGGTGTTGAAGTCGTTGAAGGTCCACAGGAACAGCACGAGGAACAGCACCTGGTTCACCGGCCGCAGCATCGGCTGGGTGACCGACCGGAACTGGCGCCACCAGCCCGCGCCGTCGATCGCGGCCGCCTCGTACAGGTCGCGCGGGATGTTCTGCAGCCCGGCCATGATGATGAGGAACGCGAAGGGCCAGTTCCGCCAGACCGACACCACGACCAGCGCCCAGAAGCTGTTGTCGCCGATGAGCCAGAAGGGCGCGTCCCCGCCGGTGCCGACGAGGCCGAGGGTGTCGCCGAGGACGCTGTTCACCATGCCGGTGTCGCGCTGGAACATGAACGCCCAGGTGATGACCGCGGCGTACATCGGCAGCGCGTAGGGCACGAGGAACAGGGTCCGCAGCCAGCCCCTGCCGCGGAACTCCCGCTGCATGAGGACGGCGCCCGCGGTGCCGAGCAGCCAGGCCAGCGCGACGGAGGCGGCCGTGTACCGCACCGTCACCCAGAAGGAGGCCAGCAGGGCCCTGCCCGCCGCGGTGTCGAAGTCCAGGACGAACCGGTAGTTGTCCAGTCCGGCGCCGGGCGCGGCCGACCAGTCGCGGATGAAGAACTGGGTGAGTTTGAGGAAGCTCATCCCGACGCCGACGAGCATCGGCACGAGGTGGATGAGCAGTTCCAGCGCGACCGCGGGGAGCAGCAGCAGGTAGGGCAGGGGCACGCCGCGCAGGCGCCGCCGGAGGCGGGTGCGGGAGGGCGGGCCGGGGTCCGGCGCCACCTCGGGCGCGGGCTCGGTGAGTGTCGTCATCAGGGTCCTTTCCGGCGCGCGGTCCCGGCCCGGTCGGTACGGCCCGTGCTCGGGCCGGGACCGCTCCGGCCTGTCAGCTGCCCGCGGCCAGCTGCTCGTCGGCCTGGACGAGCCTGTCCTTGATCGATGCCGCGTCCACGGGGTCGCCCGCGGCGGCGTCGGCGAACATCTCCTTCATCGCGGTGCCGATGAGCGTCTCGAACTGCGACTCCTGCGGCACCTGCGGCATGGGCTCGGCGGTGGTGCTGAGCACGTCCTGGAAGACCTTGACGTCGGGGCCCTGGAAGGCGGGGTCGGCGTAGGCGTCGGTGACGACGGGCAGGGAGCCGTAAGCCTGGTTGAGCGCCACCTGGACCGGGGTGCTCGTCATGAACTTCGCGAACTCCAGCGCGCCCGCGCGGTTGTCGGTGTTGTCGAACACCGCGAGGTTGATCCCGGCGACGAAGCTGGTCACCTTGCGGCTGCCCGCGGGCGGGGCCGCCGGCAGCGGGATCGGCGCGACGCCGAGGTTCGCCATGTCCATCCCGGCGAGCTCGAAGGAGCCGGCCGAGGCCTGGTTCATGAACATCGCGGCCCTGCCGTCGGCGAGGTCCTTGAGCGACTTGGCCGTGTCGGTGTACTCGGCGTTGCCCGGGTCGACGATCTTGTGCTTCTGCATGAGGTCCAGGTACTGCTGGACGGCGTTCACCGCGGGGTCGGAGGCGAGCTGCGGGGTCCCGTCGGGCGCGAAGAAGGTCGCGCCGTGCTGGGCGCCGAGGATCGAGGCGTGATGGGCGTTCTCGGTGACCTGGCCGGCCTGGAGGGTCAGCCCCCACTGCCCGGCCTTGGTCAGCTTCTTGCCGTCCTCGATCAGCTCCTCCCACGTCGCGGGCGGACCGTCGATGCCCGCCTCGGCGAACATCTTCTTGTTGTAGTAGAGGCCGTAGGCCTGCCCGTAGAGCGGGATGGCGGCGGGCGGCTTCCCTTCCGCGCCGGTCGCGGCGAGGGACGGGCCGAGGAACCGCTGCCGGCCGCCCACTTCCTCGAGCACGGAGTCCTCGAAGGGCAGGAACGCGCCGGTGGCCTGGAGCGAGGCCGACCAGGTGTTGCCGATGTTGAGCACGTCGGGGCCCTCACCCGAGGTGGTGGCCGCGAGGATGCGGTTGAGCAGGTCGGGCCAGCCGACGACCTCGAGTTCGACCTCGATGCCGGTCTGCTGCTCGAACGCGTCGAGCTGGGGCTGGAGCACCTGCTTGTCGTGGTCGATGCTGGTGCCCTGGTTGGAGGCCCAGTAGACGAGCTTCTCGGACGCGGCGGCGTCGTCCTCGCCGCCGCCGCAACCGGCGGCGGTGGCGGCGATCAGCGTCAGGGCGACCGCGGACGCGAGCTTTCCGAAGCGCATGGGGATCCTTCGGGGGGTGGGGAAACGGGGGTGGAGCACGCCGCGCCACTTACGACACGACTTATTTCATGGCTTGATTTAACTCGCGATACACTGGGGCGTCAACAGTCCGGCATGCTTCCGCACCGCGAGTGCAGGAGGATCGACCGGTGACGCGAGAAGGGCGGACGATGGCCGAGCGCAAGCGGGGCACGGTGCGCGACCTGCGCCGGGACAACCGTGCGGTGCTGCTGCGGGCGCTGTACTTCGGCGAGCCGCGCAGCAGGCAGGAACTGAGCGCGGCCACCGGGCTCAGTCCGGCCTCGGTCAGCAACGTGATGCGCGACCTCATCGCCGAGGGCATCGTGGTGGAGGTCGGCTCGGTGGAGTCCGACGGCGGGCGGCCCCGGGTGCTGCTGCGCGTCGACCCGGGCCACGGGCACGTCATCGGCGTGGACGTCGGCGAGACACGTGTGCAGGTCGAGCTGTTCGACCTGGCGATGGCCGAGCGGGCCAAGGCCGACTACCCCCTCGATCACGGCCATGACGCCGACCGGGTGGTCGCCCGCGTCCTCGCGGGCATCGACGCCGTCCTCGCCGACGGAGGCGCCGACCCGTCCTCGGTCCTCGGCGTCGGCATCGGCGTGCCCGGCGTGGTGCGCCAGCGGCCCGAGGTCATCGTGGACGCGCAGACCTTCGGCTGGGCGTCGGTCCCGTTGGAGCGGCTGCTGCGGGCGGGCCTGCCCGGCGGCCCCGCGGGCACCGGCCTGCCCCTGCTCATCGACAACGGCGCCAACACCATGGGCCGCGCCGAGCTGTGGTTCGGCTCGGGCCGCGGCGCGCGCAACGCGGTCATCGGCCTCATCGGCTCGGGCGTCGGCGCCGCGGTCATCTCCGACGGCAACCCCGACAACGGCGCGGACGCCAGCGCCGGGGAATGGGGCCACACGCCCCATCATCGTGGACGGGCGGCGCTGCCGCTGCGGCAATGTCGGCTGCCTGGAGGCCTATGTCGGCGCCGAGGCGATGCTGGAACGCTACGCCGAGGCCGGCGGCGACCCGCTGCCCGCGGACCAGGAGACCGCCTTGGCCCACCTCGTCCTCGCCGCCTCCGCACCGGGCACGACCGCCGCCCGCGTCGTGGACGAGACGGTCCGGTACCTGGGCGCGAGCCTCGGCGGCCTCATCAACCTGCTCGCCCCCGAGCGCATCATCCTCGGCGGCTGGGCCGGCCTCCTGCTGGGCGACCGCTACCTCGGCGAGCTGCGCGAGGCCGCGGCCAGGCACAGCCTGCGCCACCTGTTCGCCAGCACCGCGATCGAGCTGTGCCGGCTGGGCCCGGACGCCGTCGCCCTGGGCGCCGCCACCCTCCCCCTGGAGCGCTTCCTGGACGGCTAGCCGTCCAGGAGGCCGCGGGGCGGGTCAGGGGCGGGTCGGGGGGCCCGCGGCGGGGGTGTCCTCCAGGGTGGCGAGGGCTCGGGCGATGGCGGTGTCGAGCTGGGGGTCGCGGCGGTTGACCCAGTCCTCGGGGGTCATGACGACTTCGAGGTCGGGGTCCACGCCGTGGTTCTCGAGATTCCAGCCGTGGTCGTCGAACCAGGTGGCGTACTTGGGGACCGTCACCGAGGTGCCGTCGGCCAGGCGGTGCCAGCCGTCGATGCCGATGACGCCGCCCCAGGTGCGGGTGCCGACGACCTCGCCGAGTCCGAGGGTCTTGATGGCCGCGGAGATGATGTCGCCGTCGGAGCCCGCCCGCTCGTCCACGACCGCGACGATGGGGCCGCGCGGGGCGTTCTCGGGGTAGGGGGACGCCTGCTTGCCGCGCGGGACGTCCCAGCCGATGATGCGCCGGGCCAGCTTCTCCACGACGAGCTGGGAGGTGTGGCCGCCGCGGTTGCCGCGCAGGTCCACCACGATGCCCTCGCGGGCCATCTCGACCCGCAGGTCGCGGTGCAGCTGGGCCCAGCCGAAGCCGACCATGTCCGGGATGTGCAGGTAGCCCAGGCGGCCTCCCGACGCCTCACGGACGTGCCTGCGGCGGTCGGTGACCCAGTCCTGGTAGCGCAGCCGCTCGTCGTCGCCCAGCGGCATCACCGCGACGCGGCGCGGGGCGCCCCCGTCGCGCGGGCCGATGGTCAGTTCGACCGGCGTGTCGGACATGCCCGCGAGCAGCGGGCCCGGACCCGTCACCGGGTCGACCGGACGGCCGTCGATCTCCAGCAGCACGTCGTCGGGGCGCACCACGATGCCGGGCGCGGCCAGCGGGGCGCGGGCGCGCGGGTCGGAGGACTCGCCCGGCAGGATCCGGGTGAACCGCCAGACGTCGCCGTCGCGGCGCAGGTCGGCGCCGAGCATGCCCAGCCAGTCGCCCTCGCTGCGGTACCGCGCGCGGGCCACGTAGGCGTGCGAGGTGCCGAGTTCGCCGAAGACCTCCCACAGCAGGTCGGCGAAGTCGTCGGGGGTGGCGACCCGCTCCAGCAGCGGCCGGTAGCGCTCCTGGACCTCGGCCCAGCCGAGCGCGCCGAGCGCGGCCTCGCTCCAGAACTCGTGCCGGACCAGCCGCCCCGCCTCGGCGAACGCCAGCGCCCAGCGCGCGGCGGGGTCGAACACCGTGCGCGCCTTGGCCAGGTCCACCTTGACCGCGTCGTCGTCGGACCCCGACGCCGACGGGACCACCCGCAGCCGCCCCCGGTCCCGGACGACGAGGCGCTCACCGTCCCCGCTGACGGTGTAGCCGTCGATCGGGTCGATGATCTCCTCGCACTTGCGGGTGCCCAGATCGAACCGCTCCAGGGTCGGCCGCAGCGGGGCCGCGTCCGGCTGCGGGCCGCTCTCGCCGAGGGAGCCCGACAGCGGCAGCTTCAGCCACACCACGCCGCCCTTGACGGCGCTCATCCCGTCGTACCGGGACGCCTCCACCGGGAACGGGACGACCCGGGACGACAGCCCTTCGAGGTCGACGTTCGCGTGGTTCTCGTCCTTGGCGTCGTCCTTGTCGTCGTCGGTCCCGTTCGGCGAGCGGCCCTCGACGGACGGGGCGAACGGCGACGGGGTCCCGGCGGCCAGCGGCACCAGGTAGGGACGGCAGCCGAACGGGAAGGACAGGTCGAACACGTGCTGGTCGTAGACCGGGTCGAAGCCCCGCCACGACAGGAACGCCAGGAACTTCCCGTCCTGGGTGAAGCACGGCGAGGTGTCCTCGAAACGGCCGTCGGTGACGTCCACGATCGTCCGGTCGCCGAGGCGGGCCAGCCGGACCCGGCGCAGCGGGTCGGCGGTCGGCTCCGACCAGGCGAGCCAAGCCGAGTCCGGTGAGAACACCGCGTCCTCGATCGGGCCCGCGGCCGAGACCGCGAGTTCCGTGGCCTCCCCCGACTCGATCTCGACGAGCATGAGGCGGCCGTCCCTGGTCGTCACCGCGACGGTCTTGCCGTCGGGCGCCGACACCAGTTCGGTGGCCCAGCCGAGGCGGCCCGCGGCGAGGCGGCGCGGGGTCGAGCCGGGCTCCAGACCGCCGAGCGGGGCGATCTCCAGGGCGTCGCCGGGCAGGTCGGTGCCCGCGTCGATGATCCAGGCCACGCCCGCGTCGTCGCCGAGGACGGTGGGGAGCCTTGCGCGGGCTCCGGGGTCGGCGGCCAGCGCGCGGGCCGGGCCGTCCCGGTGCGTCACCCAGTGGATGGTCCCGGCGACCTCCACGGCGCTCGCGCGGCCCGTGGCGTCGCAGGAGAAGCCGCCGAGGCTGTCCTCGCCGGTGATCTGGTAGGGCCGCCGGGCGGTGCCGGACCCGCCGAGGACGACCTCCAGCGGCCGGGCCTCGGCCGCCTCCAGGTCCTCCACGAGCCACAGGCGTCCCGCGCTGGAGTAGACGACCCGCTCGCCGTCGGTGGAGGCGTGCCTGGCGTAGAAGCCGTGCTGCTCGGCCGGGCCGTGGCGGCGCAGGTCGGCGCCGTCGAAGCCGCAGGAGTACAGCGCGCCGACGCCCTCGTGGTCGGACAGGAACGCCACCCGCTCGCCGACGATCATGACGCAGTCGAGATGGCCGCCCAGCTCGGCGAGGATCCGGCTGAAGTGCCGCTCGTCGAGGTGCAGCGGACCGTCGGCCTCGGTGCGGTACTCGGCGGGCTCCACCGCCGCGCCCGTCCACAGCCGCCCGGTGCCGCCGCCCCGGTAGCGCTTCCAGCGCGCGGGCTCGCTCGCCCCTCCGGTGATCAGCGCGGCCCGGTCCGACCGGTGCGCGCCGGCCAGGGCCAGGTCCTCGACGGGCCCGTAGGGCAGCCGGGCGGCCGTGCTGCCGTCCACGGGGACCGCGTAGGCCCAGGTGAAGTGCGAGAAGGGCTGGCCGGTGGAACTCGTGGCCAGGACCCTGCCGCCCGGCGTCCAGCCGCGCACGCGGGTGGTGGGCGATCCCCAGTAGGTGATCCGTTCCCCCACCCCGCCGTCGGTCGGCGCGAGATGGACCTCCGGGTCGCCGTCGCGCCAGCTCGTCCAGGCGATCTTGCCGCCGTCGGCGGACAGCCGGGGATGGCTGACCGGCGCCCGGTCGGCGCTCAGCCGCCAGGCACGGCCGCCGTCCAGGCCCGCGAGCCACACGTCGTCCTCGGCCACGAACGTCAGCAGGTCACCCCGCAGATGCGGATACCTCAGATACTCACCCGAAGTCACCCGTCCATCGTAGATCGCACGGGAGCCGGACCGTAACTCACCGGGTCCGGTGACGCGCTCTCGAAGAACCCGGCTCCGCCGGGGAGCCCGCCACCGGGCTGTACCCACCGGGTCCGGTGGAGGGCTCTTGGAGGGCCCGGCTTCGCCGGGGAGCCCGCCACCGGACCGTCACGGAAGGTCGGCGGCCTGCGCCAGGTACTCCCGGAACTCGCGCAGTGGCCGGTATCCCAGCGCCTCGTTGACGGCGAGCATGTGCGCGTTGTCGCCGGCGTTGTCGGTCTCGATCTCCACGACCTCGGGCCGCTCGTCGGCCAGCCACTCCAGCATGGCCGCCTTGACCCACAG
Organism: Actinocorallia herbida; assembly: GCF_003751225.1. Lineage (NCBI taxonomy): Bacteria > Bacillati > Actinomycetota > Actinomycetes > Streptosporangiales > Thermomonosporaceae > Actinocorallia > Actinocorallia herbida. The sequence continues at coordinate 1,783,798 of NZ_RJKE01000001.1, read as the reverse complement.
GCCGATCCGGCGGCCCCGGTGCCCGGGCACCACCGCGGTGTCGTACTGGAAGGCCCGCACGGGCACGTCGCCCGGCACGACGACCTCGGTGAACCCGACGATCCGGGGGCCGTGCAGGGCCGCGACCGTGTACAGGTCGTCGCCGCGCTTGGCGACGTGGTCGGCGGTGTCCCTGACCACGTCGGCGGTCCAGGCGGAGTCGCCCTCGTCGTGGTCGGCCATGGCGCTCTTGGCCAGGGCGAACTGCACGGCGAGGTGGTCGGGCACGGTGCCCGTCCAGCGGATCAGCCGGTAGCCCTCGGGGTTCAGGGCGGCGTGCGCGGACACGTCGGTCTCGGCGGGGCGCAGGACGAGGCTGCGGGTGATGAGCAGGCAGCGGAAGCCGTGCCGCTCCAGGAAGGGCACCGCGGGGGTCCCGGCCAGCGCCTGGGCCAGCGCCGCCGAGCGGCCGTTCGCGCGGGCCGCCTCGGCGGCCAGGCGCAGCAGCCGGGTGCCCAGGCCGCGGCGGCGCAGCTCGGGCAGCACATGGACGTCGACCTCCGCGGCCCGCACCGCCGGATCACCCGGCAGCCAGACCGACGCCACCGCGCCGAACCCCTCGCGGTAGGGCACCGCCCACAGGCGCCGGGCGCCCCCGCCGAAGATCCGCCCTATGGTCTGGGTGGAGTCGGGGGCGGGGTCGCCCGGGAGGTCGTGCAGGTGCGCGGCCGACACCAGGGTGTGCCAGGCGTCGAGGTCGGCGTCCTCCGGTTCGACCAGCTCGCGGATGTCCATCTCCGGAGTTCTACCGGAATTCGGGGATGGATGCGCCCGCAACCACGATGTGGTTCGGTGTCGCGGGCCCTGCTCCTCCCCGCCGACGGGTCAGCCCGCCGTGGCGGGCGCCGTGGTGACGGGCGCGGTGGGAGACGGGGCGGTGGGTGCGCCCGTCGGGGCGGTGGGGGCCCCTTCGGCGGGCGCGTCCACCGGACCCGTGGTGATCTCCTTGTCGAGGGCGCCGCCCTTGACCCACTGCTTCCACGGCATCTCGTAGTACGACCAGCCGTTGTTCCACTCCACCCGGCGCTTCGTGCCGGTGATCTCCACGACGTCGCCGCGCTGGAAGTTGTTGAAGAACCACTCCGCGAACGCCGGCGGGGAGTTCACGCAGCCGTGGCTGAGGTTGTAGCGGCCCATGGCCCACACCCGGGCGGCCATCGAGTGCACGTACTCGCCGGAGTTGGAGATCCGGACGGCGAAGGGGATGACCTCCTTGTAGCCGCCGTTCTTGGTGTCCTTGGGGTCGACGCCCATCCACTCCGAGGTCATGACCTCCACCCGGTGGGCGGACATCGTCAGGTGGGTGCCGCTGGTCGTCAGGTAGGTGTCGATGCCGTTGACGACCCGGCCGCCCTTGCCCGCGCTGATCGGCTCGTGCTTGACCTTCTTGCCGTTGCGGACGACGGTGATGTACTTCTTCTTGGTGTCGACCGTGCTGATCTGCGAGTCGCCGATCTTCCACTTCTGGGTCTTGTCGGCGGTGCCGTAGACGCCGCTCGCGGCCTTCACCCCGGTGAGGTCGGCCTCGAACCTGATGTCCTGGTTGGCCTTCCAGTACGCGTCGTTCTTCGTCCGGAAGATCGCCTGGTTGTCGGCGGTCCAGTACCAGGCGCCGACCGCGGGCTTCTCGGAGTAGACCTTGAGCGCCTTCTCCACCGACTTCTTGTCGTCGATGTCCCGGTCGAAGGTGACGGTGATCGGCATGCCCACGCCGACGGTCTCGCCGGGCATCGGGGTGATGTCGGCGACCCCGAAGGTGCCCTTGGGCTTGAGCGTCTTGAACGTGCTCGTCGCGTTGACCGGCGTCTCGCCGCCCGCGGCCGTCACCGCGACCGAGTAGGTGGCGCTCGGCTTGAGGTTGGCCGTGGAGGTCCAGGTCTTGCCGTCGGCCGACAGCTCGCCCTCGACCGCCTTCTTGCCGGACTTGGCGGTGACGGTCTGGAGGGTCCCGTCGACGACGGTCACCGTGATCTTGCTGTCCGGCTTGACCTGACCTGTCCCGTCGGTGGGCGTGATCGTGACCTGCGGCACGATCGGCTCGGCCTCGGCCTGCTCCTTGACGGGGTCCCCGGAGCACGCGGCGGTCAGCAGCAGGGCCGCTCCGGTCAGGGCGGCGGTCGTACGGCGGGTCATGGGGTCTTGCTCTCCGCGGGTGTCGTGGGGAAGGGGGTCAGGGGGCGGTGGAGGTGGCGGCGGGCGCGGGGGTCTCGGCGGTGCCGGCGGCGGTGCCGGGCGTCGCCCCGTCGGTCGTGACGGGCGCGTCGAACGCGCTGCCGAGCACCCAGTCCTTCCACGACTTCTGCCAGTAGCCGTAGCCGTTGTCGTACTCGAGCTCGCGATTCGTACCCGTCACAGTGACAATATCGCCCCACTTTGACTGGTTGTAGTACCATTCCGCGAACTCCGGCCCGGCATTGATACAACCGTGACTCACGTTGGCGTTGCCCTGGGAGCCGACCGACCACGGCGCGGAGTGGACGTACTCGCCGCTGTTGGAGATCCGGACCGCGTGGTCGACGATCTCCTCGTAGTAGCCGCTGTCACCGGGGTTGAGACCCGGCGCGGTCATCTTGACCGGGTTCTCCTTCTCCTGCGTGACGTGGACGCCGCTCGTCGTCGTGTACTTGTAGGCGGTCTCGTTGCCCGCGCTGATGCCGACGTCCCTGACCTTCTCGCCGTCGATCTCGACGACCATCCGGTGGGTGTCGGTGTTCACCTTGCTGATGTTGGCCGAGCCGACCTTGAAGTTGATCTCGAAGTCCTTGGTCCCGTAGGTGCCGTCGGCGGACTTCACCCCGGCGAGGCTGCCGGTGACCTTCACCTTCTGGTGGGCCTTCCAGTACTTCTTACCGCGGAAGATCACCTGGTTGTCGGTGTACCAGTACCAGGCGCCCTCGACCGGCTCGTCGCTCTTGACCTTGAGCGCGCTCTCGACGGCCTTCTTGTCCTTGATGTCGTCGGTGAAGGTGATGAGGATCGGCATCCCGACCCCGACCGTCCAGTTGGACAGCGGGATGTTCGCCTGGAGCCCGAAGGTGCTCTCCGGCTTCAGGGTGGTGAAGGCGCTCGTCGCGGTGGTGGTCTTGGACTCCTCACCGGTGGCCGTGGCCTCGACGGTGTAGGAGGCGTTCGGGACCAGGGCGCGCTCGGCCGTCCAGGTGGTGCCGTCGGCGGACAGCGCACCCTTGACGTCCTTGCCCTTCACCTGCACCTTCACGCTGGTGAGGGTGCCGTCGGCGGCCTTGACGGTGACACCGTCCTCGGGCTTCACCTCGCCCGTCCCGTCCGCCGGCGTGATCGTGACGACGGGCGGCTCGGCCTCCTCGCCCGTGATCGGGTTGCCGCTGCATCCCGCGGCCACCAGCGCCGCGACGACAAGACCCACTACTCCCGCAGACCGCGTCGACCCCCGCATGACCCGCACGCCCCCACCTCCGTACTCCGGCCCCGGACGTGCACCCCGACCCCATCGATCAAAGGCACGTACGAGAGACATTAACGTCTAAGACGGGTGAGGTTGCCATAAGGTTCGGCCCCTCCCAGGGTTCGATAACGGATCGTTGCCCCTGGTCAATTCCCGTCCATGCCCCGGAATCCCCACAGGTAAGGGCCGCGGTCCCCGATCGGGGACCGCGGCTGTGACACACGTCATGCCGGGACCGAAAACCCCCGGGAACGCCCTTGAGGTGGAACCCCGGTCGGGGTTCCACCTCAAGGGACGGGCCGGCGCGGCGCTCGCGTCATCGCATCGTGTTCGGACGGCCGGGTCCGGCGCCGGTGGCGCCTCCCTTGGGCCAGAGGGCCGAGACGATGAAGACGGCGAGCGCGGCGATGACGATCTGGAAGAGCAGCTCCCAGAAGTTGAAGCCGTGCGTCGAGAGGTTGAGCAGCCGGGCCAGGCCGGTGCCGGCGAAGGCGGCGACGATGCCGACGAGCACCGTGAGCCAGATCGGCATGTTCTGCTTGCCCGGGACGATGAGCCGTCCCAGGGCGCCGATGATGGCGCCGAAGATGATGGCGCTGATGATGCCCGTGACGGTCATGGGCGCTTCCTTCCCGTGCGACGTTCTCACGGTCCAGTTACCCCCTGACCTGGCAGAACAACACGAATACGGCGAAGTGCTGACCAAAAACGTACGGACGTCAGCGCGTCAGGCGCACGTGGTCCGGCCAGGAGTAGACGGGCGCGTAGTCGGCCGTGCCGGTGAGCCCCGCGCGCCAGTAGCCGGTCCTGCGGGCGTAGACGGTCCTGGTGAAGCGGCCGAGGGAGTCGGTCGTCGCGTTGGCGACATGGACCCACCTGCGGGGCTCCTGGACGCCGTCGCTGAAGTACAGCCGGACCCGGGCCCCCGCGTAGCGGACCATGCCGTCCGGGGTGGTGAGGGGGTCGAGCCGGGTGATCCGCCCTTCGAGGCGGAGCCTTCCGCTCCGGCGGACCGGCTCGGGTCCCGCGTCGAACCGGGTGAAGCGGGTCTCGCGGCGCACGTACACCTGCTCGCTGCGAACCGCGGTGCCCGCGACGCCGTCCCAGGCGTTCACCCGGACGTCCCACAAACCGGTCGGGCGGCCGCGGTCGAGGGTGAGGGACGCCTCCCACTGCTGGACGGCCCCGGAGGTGCTGAGGCGGACCGCGTCGACCTTCTCCTTCGCCCCGTCCTGCGGGCCGAAGTCGACGGTCACCGAGGACGCGCCGGTGGCCCGGATCCGGGCGGTGAGCTTCGTGGTCCTGGTGTCGTACAGGACGGGCTCCTCCGGCGTCACCGCGATGGCCTCGACCGTCGCGGCCCGGCGGGCCGCCTCGGCGGGGAGGGTGCCGACGAGGCCGAGGGGCAGCGCCAGCAGTGCGGCGGCGGCGATGCGGGCGTGGTCCGTCGTGGCGGAGAACAAAGGCGGGCTCCCTGGTCGTTGAGCGGCGGGACCCCCGAAGACCCCCGGAACAGGGGGCCGGTCCCGCCGCCGAACGCTAGCCGCCAGGCCCCGTCCGCCTCCGGCGGACGGGGTAAAGATCCTGCGAGGATCAGGTGTAGAGGCCGTCGATCTCGCCGGTGTACTTGTCGTGGATGACGCGCCGCTTGAGCTTCAGCGTGGGCGTCAGCTCCTCGGTCTCGGCGGTCCACTCGGCGCGGAGCAGCGCCCACTTCTTGACCTGCTGGACGCGGGCGAGCCGGGTGTTGGCGTCGCCGACCGCCTTGCCGACCTCCTCCAGCACCAGGGGGTGCGCGGCGAGCGCCTCGAGGGAGACGTCCTCGATGCCGCGGGCCTGCGCCCACACCGGCGCGACCTCGCCGTCCAGGGTGAGCAGCGCGACGACGAACGGCTTGCGGTCGCCGAACGCCAGCGCCTGGCCGATGAGCGGGTGCTCCTTGAGGTGGTTCTCGATCAGCGACGGGGCGATGTTCTCGCCGCCGGCGGTGATGAGGAGCTCCTTCTTGCGGTCGACGATGGACAGGAAGCCGTCGGCGTCCAGGACGCCGATGTCGCCGGTGGCCAGCCAGCCGTCGGCGTCGTACAGGTCGGCGGTCGCGTCCGGGCGGCCGAGGTAGCCCGGCGTGCAGGTGGTCGCGCGGAACAGCACCTCGCCGTCCTCGGCGAGCCTGAGCTCGACCCCGGGGAAGGCGCGCCCGACGGTGCCGAGCTTGAAGGAGGCGTTGGTGTTGGCGGTGGCCGCGCCCGTCGTCTCGGTCATGCCGTAGACGTCGAGGATCGCCAGGCCGAGGCCGGAGAAGAAGCGGGCGACCTCGATCGGCAGCGGGGCCGCGGCGCTCATCGCGTGCACGACGCGGTCGAGGCCGAGCAGCGCCCGGATCTGCGACAGCACCGCCTCGTCGACGGCCTTGAACTTCGCTTCGAGCTCGGGCGTGAGGGTGCCGCCGAACTCGCGGGCCGCCATGTACTCGCGGCCGACGGCCATGGCGCCCTCGATGCCCGCCTTCTTGGCCTCGTCGGTCTCCATGGACAGGAACGCCTGGATGCCCGCCATGATCTTCTCCCAGATCCGCGGGACGCCGAAGAAGCCGTTCGGGCGGACTTCGCGCAGCTTCGCGGTGAGCTGGGACGGGTCGGGGCAGAAGTGCACGTGCCCGGCCCGGTAGATGGCGAGGTAGTAGGAGATGACGCGGTCTGCGATGTGCGCGAACGGCAGGTAGGAGACGCCGACGTTGTGCGGCGGCAGGTCCGCGGTCTCCTCCGAGCACAGGGCCTCGTACAGCGCCATGCGGTGCGTGATGAGGACGCCCTTGGGGTTGCCCGTCGTGCCGGACGTGTACAGCAGCGTCAGGGTGTCGGTGTCCTTGACCGCCTTGATCCGGTCCTCGACGATCTGGGGCTCGGCCGCGTAGGTGCTCTCGCCGAGGGCGAGGAAGTCCGCCCAGGAGACGTACAGGTCGCCTTCGGGCACGTCGTCGAGGACGATGACCTTCCGCAGCTTGGGCAGCTGGTCGATGACCGGCTGCCAGCGCGCGAGCTGGTCGGCGCCTTCCAGGACCGCGTAGGCGGCCGAGGAGTTGTCGGCGACGTACTGCACCTGGTCGGGCGCGAGGGTCGCGTACACGGTACTGGGCACGCCGCCCGCGTGCACCGTGCCCAGGTCGGCGAGGATGTGCTCGGACCTGTTGGACAGCATGAGGGCGACGACCTCGCCCTGCTGGAGGCCGAGGGCGGCGAAACCGGCCGCGATCCTGAGGGTGCGTTCCCGGACGTCGGCCCAGGAGAGGGTCGCGCCACCGAGGTCGGTGTACGCGGGCAGGTCGCCGTGCTTGGCGGCGGTCTCGCTGAGGACCGTGCAAATGGTCCGTCCCGCGATCTGAGCGTCGAACGCGGCCCGCTCCTCCTGGATGGCCGTGGTGGTGCTCATGGGTGGCGCGCCTCCGTCGTAAATCTTTACTTATGGCGAGGGGAGAGCGTCTATCGGACCACGGACGGCCACGACAGACAAGACCTGTTTCCTGATTTGCGCCCGATCGTGGCCGGATGCCCACCGGGCGTCGTCCGGGACAGGGCGAACGCCCATTGCCGAACACTTGCCGCACACCGGCCGTCACCGGAGATCACCAAGGGTACGCACGGTGCGTGACGTCGACAGACCAGCCGCGCGAGAAGACGTTCTTCGGGCATCCGCGACCGCTCGCCACCCTGTTCATGACCGAACTGTGGGAGCGGTTCAGCTTCTACGGGATGCGGGCCATCCTCGCCCTGTTCCTGTCGACGGCGATCATCGACGGCGGCCTCGGCCTGAGCACGGGCACCGCGGCGGCCGTCGTCGGCGTCTACAACGCGATGGTCTACCTCGCCGCCCTGCCCGGCGGCTGGATCGCCGACCGGATCCTCGGCCCGCAGCGGGCCGTCCTCATCGGCGCGATCATCATCATGGTCGGTCACCTCGCGATGGCGGTGCCCGGCGGAGCCGGCTGGATCTACCTGGGCCTCGCCCTCATCGTCGCCGGGACCGGCCTGCTCAAGCCGAACATCTCCACGATGGTCGGCCACCTGTACGACGACAGGGACGCGGCGCACCGCGACGCGGGCTTCTCGCTCTTCTACATGGGCATCAACATCGGCTCCCTCGCCCCGTTCGTGGTCGGCTGGCTGGGCCAGAACGTCAACTACCACCTGGGGTTCGCGTGCGCGGCCGTCGGCATGTTCCTCGGCATCGTGCAGTACGTCGCCGGCGGCAAGGGACTGCGCGGGATCGGCGCGCGGCCGACGCACCCGCTCACCCCGCACGAGCGGAACCGGGCGATGAAGGTCGTCGGGATCGCGCTGCTCGCGCTGGTGCTGCTCGCGGTCGTCGCCGCGCTCGCCGGGTTCCTCACCCTCGACGCGGCGACCGTCTTCCTGACGATCGTCGCGGTCGCCGTCCCGATCGCGTACTTCTGCTACATCCTGCTCGGCGACCACGGCCTGACCGCGGACGAGAAGAGCCGGATGAAGGTCTACCTCGCGCTGTTCGCCGCCGCCGCGGTGTTCTGGATGATCTTCGACCAGGCCGCCACCACCCTGACGACGTTCGCCGCCACGTCCACGGATCTGAGCGTCTTCGGCTGGGAGATGCCGTCGAGCTGGACCCAGAACATCAACCCGATCTTCATCATCATCCTGGCGCCGGTCTTCGCCGCCCTGTGGGTGAGGCTCGGCGACCGGGTGAGCACCCCGCTGAAGTTCGCCATCGCGCTGGTCCTCGCCGGGCTCAGCTTCGTCGCGATGTCGGCGGCGGCCTCGATCGCCTCGACCGGCGTCAAGGTGTCGATCCTGTGGCTGGTGCTGGTCTACCTCATGCAGACCTGCGGCGAGCTGTGCCTCAGCCCCGTCGGCCTGTCGGTGACGACCCGGCTCGCGCCCGCGATGTTCAGCTCCCAGATGATGGGCGTGTGGTTCCTCGCCGTGTCCGTCGGGGACTCCATCGGCGGCCAGGTCGCCCGGCTGTCGAACGGCGGCACCAGCCCCGTCTACTTCCTGTGGTCCGGGGTGTTCGCGATCGCCGTCGGCGTCGTGCTGTTCCTGTGCGTGCCGGGACTCCGCCGGGTGATGAACGAGCACCCCGGCGCCGGCCTGCGTCCCGGGACGGGCCACCCGGGGAAATTGTCAGAGTGAAGAGGGATTCGGCGGGCCGTTTGTCATGATCCGCAGTGGTCCCGCCCCGGTGCCGTTCGGCATAGTGCGGAGTCTGTCGTGACCCGTGTGATGCTGGAGGACCGCATGCCCGACTTCGAGGTCGACGAGCGGCATCCGCCGATCAAGCCGCGGCGCGTCAGCTTCGACTGGGAGAAGACGCCGCTGCACTGGATCCCCGGCAACCCCGTCGCCACCCACATGATCAACTCCTTCCACCTCGTGCTGCCCGAGGGCGAGCGCTGGTTCATCCAGTGCGTCCAGGACGCCAAACCGCGGATCTCCGACCAGCGGCTGCAGGAGGAGATCAAGGGCTTCATCGGCCAGGAGATGGTGCACGCCCGCGCGCACGGCAGCTTCCTCGCCGAACTGCTGGACACCCACGGCATCGACCACCGCAAGATCACCGAGACGGCCAAGGCGGGCAACGAGTCGCGCCCCGCAGAGCGTGCCAAGCTCTCCCCCCGCGCCTTCCGCCGCATGCTGCGCTTCGAGCTCGCCGCGGTCTCGGCGATCGAGCACTACACCGCCGTGCTCGGCCAGTGGATCCTCGACAACGACGAACTCGACAAGGCCGGCGTCGACCCCACGATGCTCGACCTGCTGCGCTGGCACGGCGCCGAGGAGGTCGAGCACCGCTCGGTCGTCTTCGACGTCTACCAGGCCGTCGGCGGCGGCTACCTCACCCGCGTCGCGGGCTGGCTCGTCTCCCTGACCTTCCTGTACTGGGCCCTCATCGGCGGCGCCAAGTTCCTCCTGGACCGCGACCCCACCCTCACCCGCAAGCCCACCCTGCGCTGGATGTACCGCGAGTACCGCCGCGCCGCCAAGGCGAATCTCGTCCCCGGCCTCTTCCGCCTCCTCGTCGTGGAAGGCCTCATCTACCTCAAGCCGGGCCACCACCCCTCCCGCATAGGCAGCACCCCCCAGGCCCTCGACTACCTCATGCGCTCCCCCGCCGCCCGAGCCGCCGGATACGACCCGTACTGACCGGCTCCCGTCAGCCGTCGTCACGCTCGACGAGGCCGAGGCCGAGCACCCGGGCGGTCGGCACGAGGATCTCGAGGGTCTCGCGGGACCTGGCGATCCGCTTCGCCGGGTCGACGTGCCCGATGGTCCGCATGTTGTGCAGCCGGTCGAAGAGCTTCAGGCGCAGGATCCGCCGATCGGCCGGGGATCTCCCCGTCCCGTCGAGCGCCGGCAGGCCGTCGACCAGCGCCGCCACCTCGGCGCCGGACGCGCGCGCGACGTCCGCGAGGGCCGCGTCGGTGTCCTCGACGACGTCGTGGAGAAGGGCCGCGCAGATGGTCGCGGTGCCGCACTCGGCACCCGCGGCGGGGCCGCGGGTGCGGGGGTGGGTCAGCTCTGGACGTAGGCGACGAGGGCCTCGCGCTCTGTTTCGAGTTGGTCGATGGCGCTTTTGACGACGTCGCCGATGCTGACGATGCCGACGAGACGGCCTTCGTCGACGACGGGGACGTGGCGGATGCGGTGTTCGGTCATGACCGGGCGGAGCCATTCGATGTGGTCGCTCGGGGCACAGGTGCGCACCTCGCGGGTCATGATCGAGTCGACCGGGTCGGCCAGCAGGCCGGTACCGCGCTCGTGCAGACGGCGCACGACGTCGCGCTCTGAGGCGATGCCGGCGATCTCACCGCCCGCGACCACGACCACGGCGCCGATGTTCCGCTCGGCCAGCACGGCGAGCAGGTCCCGCACCGTGGTGTCGGGCGTCACCGTCGCCACCTGATGTCCTTTTCTGCGGAGAATGTCAGAGATACGCATCGCTCGGCAGCCTCCTCTCCCGCACACGGTCGCATTTTCCGGACGCGGCCGATAGGGCCCCCAGGGGCGCCTTTACTCAGTCGCGGGGACTCCGTGCCCCGGCCATCACCGCGAGGAACTCCCGGGGCAGCACCAGGCCGGGACCGTCGCCGCGGGTCTCCAGCAGCGCGAGGTCGCCGTCGCGCCACCAGAACAGCGCGTCGCTGAGCGAGCCCGGCCCCTCCTCGTACCCCACCCGCGCCTGGTCCTGGAGCACGGCCGCCGCGTTCACCGCGGCGTCCGGGCCGACGGCGTCGCCGAGCGGGAACGCGATGATCGTGCTGCGGTTCGGCGCGACCACGAGGGCGCCGCGCGGGCCCAGGTCCAGATACTCCTCCAACCACCCCAGATGGGTCGCGGCGTAGAACGTCCAGCCGTGCAGCAGCCGGACGCGCACCCCGCCGATCTCCTGGCCCTCGCACTGGAGCGCGCCGTCGGAGTGCACGCCCTCGCGGCCCAGGGCGAACAGCTCGGCGGCCGGGACGCCCCACCCCTCGGTCTCCTCGCGGGTGACGGTCCGGACCGTCGTCGGGGTGTCGACGACCACGACCTCGATCAGGCCGGGCGCGAACGGCCGGGCCGCCAGGACGCCGTTGTCGGCCTCGGCCGGGTAGACGCGGGTGCGCAGCAGATGCCGGGCCAGGGAGAAGTCGCTGAGGTCCAGGGGCTCCTCGACCGCGGTGACGATCGTGGTGACATGGTCGGCGACGACCGCGGGCCAGTCGTCGCGCGGCACGAGCCGGGCGAGCTGCCGCAGGTTGCGCATCCCGACGTGCAGGCGCCCGATGCCCTCGAGCAGCATGACGTCGCCGGGGACCCGGGTGCAGGAGTAGCCCAGGCTCTCCGCCACCAGCACCACCAGGGAGTCCAGGGCGGCCTCATCGCCGTCCCGACGGCTCCCGCTCATGGGCCCCTCCTCCCACACACGGTCACCCAGGCAGCTTGACAGCAAGGGCACCCGGGCGGAAGACCCCACCGGGCACCGATCCCGCGCAGGTCGCGCACATCCGGGGCGCGTCGGCGCGGGTTCGAGTGGGACACTGGGGGCAGTCATGAGACAGACCCCGCACATTCTCGTGGTCAACGGCACCAAGGTCCGGCGGCCGGTGTTCATCATGGGCGCCCCCCATTCCGGTACCGGCATGGTGGCCCGGGCCGTCAAGCGGTCCTTCGGCTTCCACCTCACCCGCGGCAGGCCGTCGGTGACCAAGATGATCTACGCGTTCGCGCGGCGGCCGTCGATGGCGGCCGAGAGCGGCAGGGGCGCCGCCCGCGTGCTGCGCGACGCGTTCGCCGAGGCGTGGCGGCTCGCCCCCGGGTCGTGCGGGGAGTGCCCCGCCGAGTGCCGGGTCCTGTCCGGGCCCGCCGGGCCGCGCACCGGGCGGCCGTGCGCCGACGCGGCCGAGGTCCGCAGGTTCGCCGACGCCACCCCCGACCTCATCTACAGCACCGACGTCCTGCTCGACGCGTTCCCCGACGCCCAGCTCGTCCAGGTGATCCGGGACGGCCGCGACGTCGTCGCCGACATGATGGCCGACGAGCGGTGCCTCGCCTGGTTCAAGCCCGGCATCTTCAACATCGACCACGTCTTCCCGCACCCGTTCCTCGGGGTGGACGAGCCGGCCTGGCGGTCGCGCTGGGCGGAGTCGTCGACCGCGATCAAGTGCGCGCTGCGGTGGCGGGGCTCGGTCCGGCTCAGCGCCGCGCTGCGCGCGCAGGTCCCGGAGGAGCAGCTGCTCACCCTGCGGATGGAGGAGATCGTCGCCGATCCGGCGGCCACCGCCGCCCGGCTCGCGGCCTACCTCGGCGAGGACGTCTCCGGCGAGGCGCTCACCGCGGCCGCCGCGCGGCACCGCCACGGCGGCGGGAGCGGGCTGCTGCCCGCGGTGTCCGGCGCGGACCCGGCCGGGGGATGGCGTGAAAGGCTCACCGCCCGGCAGATCGCGCAGGTGCACAAGATCGCCGGGCGGGAGCTCGAACGGCTGGGCTACTGAGACGACCGAGCGCCGCCGGGCCGAAGGTCGTCGGCCAGCCAGCCGATGGCCATGCCGGTCGCGGCCGCGCCGACGACGAGGGCGGTGAGACGGACAAGGAACCGGTGCAAGGAGATCTCCACGTCATGCCTGGACGCCTGGAAGGCGCCGATGGGGCCAGGGTCGGCCTTCCCGGTGGCCGCCGCGCCAACACGGGCACGCGGACCGAAGAACTCCCCGGAAACCGGACAGAACAGCAGTTGAACAGCGCGGTGCGCGAAAAGATCGGGACCGCGGTCAGGCGGGACGCCAGCGGTTCTGGCCGCCGGCCCCCCTCGTGCAGGTGTAGTTGACGCCGCCGTCGTGGCCGGTCGCGCCCGCGGCCGGGCACTGCTCCCCGGGCCGGACGGTGCCGTCGGGGTCGGCGCCGGCGTCGATCACCCACAGGGTCTTCTTCTCGCCGGTCTTCTTCACGCACCGCACCTGGCGGCCCGCGGAGTTCTTGGCGACGAAGCCCTCGATCTCGCAGACCTGGCCCGCGGTGGCGGGCCCGGTCGCCTTGGGCGTGACGGTGACGGTCTTGCCCGCGACGGTCACGGTGACCGTCGGCGACGGGGTCTTGACCGGCCCGGTGAAGCTGTTCGGGGACGACCTGCCGCCCGGCACGTCGCTCCCGCAGCCCGCGAGCGCGAGGCACGCGGCGAGCCCGACCCCCACCGTCTTGATCATGGCTTCTCCCCCGAGACCGATGACCTGACCGCCTTCAATGATGACCACATCGAGTCACGCACCGAACGCGCAGTGTCATCATCCTAGCGGAGTGGAATCCTGGTCCTCCTGGCGGGCGAACTGGGTGCGGTACAGCTCGGCGTAAAGGCCGTTCGCGGCCAGCAGCTCGTCGTGGCCGCCGCGCTCGGCGATCCTGCCGTCGGAGACGACGAGGATCTCGTCGGCCTCGCGGATCGTGGACAGCCGGTGCGCGATCACCAGCGAGGTGCGGCCCGCGAGGGCGGTGGCCAGCGCCTTCTGCACCGCGGCCTCCGACTCGGAGTCCAGGTGCGCGGTGGCCTCGTCCAGCACCACCACGGCCGGGGCCTTGAGCAGCAGCCGCGCGATCGCCATCCGCTGCTTCTCCCCGCCGGACAGGCGGTGGCCGCGGTCGCCGACCACCGTGTCCAGGCCGTCGGGCATGTCCTCGACCAGCTCCCGGATCTGCGCGTCGCCCAGGGCCGCCCAGAGCTCCGCATCGGTCGCGTCGGGCCTGGCGTACCGGAGGTTGTCGCCGATCGTCGCGTGGAACAGATGGGCCTCCTGGGTGACCACGCCGACGGTGTCCGACAGGGACGCCAGGGTCAGGTCCCGCACATCGGTCCCGCCGATCCGGACCTCGCCCTCGGTGACGTCGTAGAGCCGGGAGGCGAGCTGGGTCATCGTGCTCTTGCCCGCGCCCGAGTGCCCGACGAGCGCGATCATCTGGCCGGGCTCGGCGGTGAAGGACACGTCGTGCAGCACCTCGCGCGACGGGGCGGTGTCGGACCGCGCGATCGACTCCAGCGAGGCCAGCGACACCTCCTCCGCCGAGGGGTACCTGAACACCACGTGGTCGAACTCCACCCGCGGAGCGGCGGGCTCCCCCTCCTTCGGCGCGGCCAGCGGACGGGCGCCGGGCCGCTCCCGGACCATCGGCTCCAGGTCCAGCACCTCGAACACCCGGTCGAAGCTGACCAGCGCGGTCATCACGTCGACCTGCACGTTCGACAGCGCCGTCAGCGGGCCGTACATGCGGTTGAGCAGGGCGGCGAGCGCCACGAGGGTGCCGATCTGCATGGCCCCCGAGACGGTCAGCGCTCCGCCGACGCCGTAGATCGCGGCGGTCGCCAGGGCGGACACCAGGGTCAGCGCGGTGAAGATCACCCGGCCGTACATCGCGGCGGCGACGCCGACGTCGCGAACCCTTCCGGCCCGGCCGGAGAAGCCCTCGGACTCGTCGGCGGGGCGCCCGTACAGCTTGGCGAGCATCGCGCCCGCGACGTTGAACCGCTCGGTCATGAGCGAGCCCATCTCGGCGTCCAGCACCATCTGCTCGCGGCTGATCCGCTGGAGCCGCCGCCCGACGAGCTTGGCCGGGATGATGAAGACGGGCAGCAGGAGCAGCGAGATGAGCGTGATCGGCCACGACAGGTAGAGCATCGCGACGAGGACCAGCACCAGGCTGATCACATTGGAGACGACCGAGGAGAGCGTGGTCGTCAGCGCGCGCTGGGCGCCGATCACGTCGTTGTTGAGCCGGGACACCAGGGCTCCGGTCTGGGCGCGGACGAAGAAGGCGACCGGCATCCGCTGGACGTGGTCGAAGACCTGGGTGCGCAGGTCGTAGATCAGCCCCTCCCCCACCCGCGCGGAGAACCAGCGCTGGCCGAGCGACAGGACGGCGTCGACCAGCGCCAGCACCGCGAGCCCGACCGACAGCCAGACGACGACGGTGAGGTTCCCCGGGACGACGCCCTTGTCGATGATCCGCTGGATCATCAGCGGTCCGGCCACCACGATCGTGGCGGACAGCGCGTTCAGACCGAGGAACCACGCCATGTCCCGCTTGTAGGGGCGGGCGTAGGAGACGATGCGGCGGACGGTGCCGGGCTTCAGTCGCGCGTGCTTCACCGATGGGTCCCTGCGGTAGGAGCTCATCGTCGCGAATCCGTTGCCGGGCATGCCCATGCAGTCAACTCCTAGAGGCTTTTCGTCATCCCTAAGGGGAATCCGACGATCATGCCTGTTATTCCTAGTCGCGCACCATACGCAGCACCTGGGCTTCGCGCTCCGCGCGGCACTGGTCGTCGAGGCTGTTGCCCGGCGCCTTCTGGAGCAGGGCCTTGGTGGCCCGCGCGGCCCCCGCGTCGATCTTGAGCAGGGCGGCGACGAGTTCGGCGACCGCCCCGTCCAGATCCTCGTTCTTGACGATCTTCTCCACCAGGCCCAGCTCGCGGGCCTCCTCGGCGTGGATGTCGCGGGCCGTCAGGCACAGCTCCAGCGCGCGCGGCAGGCCGACGATGTCGACCAGCGGCTTGGTGCCGGTGAGGTCGGGCACGAGGCCGAGCGCGGGCTCCTTCATGCAGAACCTGACGTCCTCGGCGGCGACGCGCAGATCGCAGGACAGGGCGAGCTGGAAGCCCGCGCCGATCGCGTGGCCGTGCACCGCGGCGATGGTGGTGAACCGCGGGTCGCGCAGCCAGCGGAAGCCCTCCTGGTAGACGCCGATCAGATCGGCGAGGTCCGGGCGGGAGATGCCGGGCGGCAACGCCGGACCCTCGCCGGGGATGCCTTCGGCGGTGAACGCGCGGATGTCGAGCCCCGCGGAGAACGAGGGCCCCTCGCCGCGCAGGACCACGACGCGGACGGTGTCGGGCAGCTCCTCGCCGAGGGAGGCGAGCCCGGCCCACATGGCCGGAGACTGCGCGTTGCGCCGCTCCGGGCGGTTCAGGGCGATCTCCGCCACCGCACCGTCGTGGTTGTACTCGAGCCGCAACCCGGCCCGTTCGAGATCCGTCATCTCACGCCTTCCTCCGCGGGGCCCGGCCTGACGGCCAGACCGGTGCCCGAAGTGCGGGCGCGGACCCCGGGCCCGCCACCGCGACCGAACCGAATGTTACTCGGGTGTAGCGGTTCGATGTCGTCGTGGCGGGCGGCCGGGTCGTCCGATGCGGGGGCGGCCCGGTGGATCAGGCCTTCTTGCCCCGGGTGGCGCCGCCGCGGCCCCGAAGGTTCACTCCCGACTCCGTGAGTATCCGGTGGATGAATCCGTAGGAACGGCCGGTGGCGGCTGCCAGGGCGCGGATGCTCTCTCCGGCGTCGTACCGCTTCTTGAGCTCGCCGGCGAGCTTGTCGCGCTCGGCACCGGTCACGCGGGTGCCCTTCTTCAGGGTTTCTGCCACGAGTACCTCCCGTAGTGATGTGGTGACCGCTGCGTATCTGCCCCCATGATCAGACATCTTCGCCGTCACGGCTACCCGGTAGGCCAGAAAAGATCTGCCTGCTTCCTCAGAAGGTCAAGCCAGAGCCACCAGATCGGCGAATTCGTCACTCCAGATGTCTTCGACACCATCGGGGAGCAAAATCACGCGTTCCGGTTGGAGTGCGGTCACCGCGCCTTCGTCGTGAGTGACCATGACTATGGCACCGGCGAAGGTGTTGATGGCCCCGAGGATCTCCTCGCGGCTCGCCGGATCGAGGTTGTTCGTGGGCTCGTCGAGCAGCAGCACATTGGCCCGGGAGACCACCAGCGTGGCCAGTGCCAGCCTGGTCTTCTCACCTCCGGACAGGACCCCCGCGGGCTTGTCGACATCGTCTCCGACGAACAGGAACGACCCGAGGACCTTGCGCGCCTCGACCTCCGGAAGATCGGGCGCCGCGGACTTCATGTTGTCCAAGACGGAACGGTCGTGATCGAGAGTTTCATGCTCCTGGGCGTAGTAACCCAGGCGAAGTCCATGACCCGGTACAACACTTCCTGTATCGGGCTTTTCGACGCCACCGAGCAGGCGGAGCAGCGTCGTTTTCCCCGCTCCGTTCAGTCCAAGCACGACCACCCGGCTACCGCGGTCGATGGCGAGTCCGACATCTGTGAAGATCTCCAAAGAACCGTACGATTTAGACAAACCCTCCGCGGTGAGGGGGGTTTTGCCACACGGTGCCGGTTCCGGGAAGCGCAGCTTGGCCACCCGGTCGCTCTGCCGCTCGCCCTCGACGCCCGCCAGCAGCCGGTCGGCGCGCTTCAGCATCTGCTGGGCCGCCTTGGCCTTGGTGGCCTTGGCGCGCATCTTGTCGGCCTGCGACTGGAGCGCGCCGGCCTGCCTCGCGGCGTTGGCGTACTCGCGCTTGCGCCGCTTCTCGTCGGTCTCGCGGGTGTCCAGGTACTTCTTCCAGCCGACGTTGTAGACGTCGATCACCGAGCGGTTGGCGTCCAGGTGGAAGACCCGGTTCACCACGGCCTCCAGCAGGCCCACGTCGTGGCTGATGATCGCCAGGCCGCCCTGGTGGTTCTTCAGGAAGTCCCGCAGCCAGACGATCGAGTCGGCGTCCAGGTGGTTGGTGGGCTCGTCCAGGAGCAGCGTGTCGGCGTTGGAGAACAGGATGCGGGCCAGCTCCACCCGGCGGCGCTGGCCGCCGGACAGGGTGCTCAGCGGCTGCCCCAGGACCCGGTCGGGCAGGCCGAGGCTGGAGGAGATGGCGGCGGCCTCGGACTCGGCCGCGTAGCCGCCCAGCACGTGCAGGCGGTCCTCGGCCCTGCCGTACTTGCGCACCGCCTTGTCGCGGGCCGCGCCCGTCTGGGTGGACATCGCCTCCTCGGCGGCGCGGAGCTGCCGGAAGACCTCGTCCAGGCCGCGGGCGGCCAGGATGCGGTCGCGCGCGAGGACCTCGAGGTCGCCCGAGCGCGGGTCCTGCGGCAGGTAGCCCAGGGTGCCCGAGCGGGTGACCTCGCCCGCCGCGGGCAGGCCCTCGCCCGCCAGCACCTTGGTCAGCGTGGTCTTGCCCGCGCCGTTGCGGCCGACCAGGCCGACCCGGTCGCCCGGGTTGATCCGGAACGTGACGTTGTCGATCAGCAGCCGGGCTCCGGCGCGCAGCTCGATGTCTTTAGCGATGATCAAGTGAAGACTCCCCGGGGACGTTCGACGGCTCCGCTCGACGCCTGCGGCACCATCACACTGGACGCGGCGGAGGCACGGGAGCAGCCCACAGTCTACGTGGCGGGCGTTATGGGCCGCGAACAAGATTCGGCTCCCACGGCCTTTTCGCCGGACTCTCTTGGCCCCGGGGCGCGGGGGCGCGGGCCGCCCGGCGCTTTTTGCGGTGGCTTCTCGGTCCGGGGGGTTCAGGGGGCGCTCCGGGCGGCGAGGATCATGGAGGGACCCGCGGCGCCGGGCCCCGGTGCGGCGGGAGCGCCCGAAGAACTCGAGGAAGAGGGGGATGACATGCCCGAGACCACGGGCAACGCGGCCCAGGGCACGCCCTGCTGGATGACCCTGGTCGGCCCGGACGCGGGCACCGCCGAGGCCTTCTACGGGCCGCTGCTGGGCTGGGAGTTCCAGCGCGGGGACGAGCACGGCGGCTACGTCACCGCGACACTCGGCGGCAAGAAGGTGGCGGGCATCACGGGCGGCGCCCCCGGCCCCGCCTTCTGGGGGATCTACTTCGCGGTCGACGACTGCGACGCGGCGGCCGGGCGCGCGACCGGCGCCGGAGCCGGGGTGCTCACTCCGCCGGAGGACATCCGCGACCTCGGGCGCAGGGCGGTCCTCACCGACCCGGAGGGCGCGGTGTTCGGGCTCTGGCAGGGCCGGGCGCACACGGGGGCCGAGCTCGTCAACGAGCCCGGCGCGTTCACCTGGAACGAGCTGGTGACCCCCGACACCCGGGGGTCCGCCGATTTCTACGGCACGGTCCTGGGCGTGGCGGACAACCCGATCCAGGAGGGCGTGGACTACCTGACCCTGACGGTCGGCGGCAGGCCCGTCTGCGGGGTCTTCGGGGTGCCCAGGGCGCAGGTGGACGCCGCGCTGGGCGGCAAGGCGACCTGGAAGACCTACTTCGCCGTCGCGAGCGCCGAGGCGGCCGCCAAGACCGCGGCGGCGCACGGCGGCCGGGTCGTCCAGCCGCCGGTGGACTCGCCGTTCGGCAGGTTCGCGGTCCTCACCGACCCGCTGGGCGCGGAGTTCGCCGCGATCGCGCTGAACCCCGGCCGGCCGCAGTAGCGCGGCGGGCGGTCAGCGCGACAGGGCCCTGATCAGGTCGGCCACCCGCACGACGCCCTGGCACCTGCCGATCTCGTCGATGACGACGAGGTCGTCGTAGACCCGCTCCTCGTCCCGGCCGGCCGCGCGCAGCGCCGCGACCGCCGGGACGGTGCGCGGCACGAGCCGGGGCTCGTCGGCGAGGCGGACTGCGGGCTTGCTGGCGTGCAGGGCGTGCCCGAACGGGCCGGACAGGGTGAGCAGGAACCGGGACTTGTTGACCGTCGCGCGCGGCCGGTGCCTGGCGTCGACGAGCACGATGCTGCCCGTGCCGTCGGCGCCGGCGAGCGCGTCGAGCACCTCGCCCGCGCTCGCGGTGTCGGGCATCGTCACCGCGGGCAGCGTGAACTCCGAGACGCGCGGCCCGAGGTCGGCGGTGCCGTAGGTCTCCTCGACCGCCGGGACCGGCACCGGGACCGGCTGGCCCGGCCGCCAGTCCCGCGGCGTGAGGAACGGGCCCTGCACCAGGCGGACGCCCAGGGCGCGCAGCTTGGCGAGCTGCTCCTCGGTCTGCACGCCGGGCGCGAGCACCCGGGTGCCGACCCGGTGCGCCACGGTGACGAGGCCGGCGACGAGGGCGGCCCGGCGCGGGTCGGCGACCGCGCGGCGGGCGAGGTCGCGGTCGATCTCCACCAGCGACGGGGTGCCGTCCAGGAGCAGGTCGAGCGGCGCGTGCGCGGCGCCGAGCCCGGCGAACGCCACGGGATAGCCCGCGTGGCGCAGGTCGGAGACCCCGGCGGCGACGGCGGCGCGCACCGCGGGCGGGAAGCCCCCGGCGACGCACACGATCACGTCCCTGGGCTGCCGCCCCGCCTCGTGCAGCCCGTGGTGGAGCCGGGTCAGCGGGCCGCGGCCGAGCGCGAGGGTCTCGGCCCGCAGGGTGACGCGCAGAGGCAGCGGCACGCCGCCGAGCGCGCGCGCCCCTTCGACCGCCCTGCGCACGTCCTCGGCCGCGGGGTCGGCGCTGAGCTCGGCCGGACCGGGCGGCCCGGTGTGCGCGGTGACGGCGATGACCGCCCCCGCGTCGAGGTCGACGACGGGTTCGAAGAGGGCGCCTCCGGCGACACCGGCCGAAAGCGGGGTGTCCAGTACTGCCACAGCGGCATCATCCCGCTGCACCGGCCGCCGATCCACTGGTCCGGCCACACGTTCACCCAGATTTCGCCCAAGTCGCCCAGGACGTCACCTCCGCGAGACTCAGAAGTCTCGTGCGACGACGACCGAGACGAGATAGGTGCCCCCGGCGACCGCCGCGAGATAGGGCAGCGGGCCGAGTTCCGCGCCGCGCAGCGCCTGCACCACCACCGCCGCGACCAGCCCGGCGACCAGCACGTCGCCGGTCATCGCGGCGGCCCGCAGATGGGCGCCGCCGCGGCGGCCCCGGCCGAACGACTCGCTGAGCGCGAGCCCCCGCTCGTCCCTGCGGTAAGCGAGCTGGACGCCATAGGCGAGGAGCACCCCGCCCGCGATCAGCCCGGCGGTCATCTGGTCGCGGTACGCCAGGAAGGCCGCGACGCCCACGCCCGCGAGTATCGCGAAGACCGGTACCAGCCATCCATGCCGACCACGGCGTTCCGGAGCAAGCCACATGCCCCCATCCTTGCGCAGAGCGGGGCTCCGCGCGTAGATCTTTCCTGGCCTGTCGCGGGTCTTCGTCCGACCTGCAGGTGCGACCACCGCTCCCGGCTGGTTAGGGTCATGGCGTGGCGCAGTATCGGATGAGCGGCTCCAACATGCTGGCCGTCGACCTCAGGGGCGAGACGATCCGCGCCCTGAACGGGTCGATGGTCGCCTACGAGGGCCAGATGACGTTCAAACGGCAGGGCATGACCGGCGGCGAGGGCCTGATGGGCGCGGTGCGCCGCAGGGTCGCCGGCGAGTCCATCACCCTCATGGAGATCACCGGCCAGGGCACGGTCTACCTGGCCCACGAGGCGACCGAGATCAATCTCGTGCCGCTCCAGGGCGACACGCTGCTCGTGGAGTCGACCAGCCTGCTCGCCCTCGACGGGCAGCTCCAGACCGGCGTGCAGTTCACCGGGCTGCGCGGGATGAGCACCGGGCAGGGTCTGGCCACCACCAAGGTCGAGGGCCACGGGACCGTCGCGATCCTCTCCGACGGGCCCGCGATCGCGCTCGAGGTGACGGCGCAGCAGCCCCTGCACGTGGACCCGCAGGCGTACGTGGCGCACCGCGGGCAGCTCCAGCAGGAGTTCGTGACCGACGTGAACTGGCGCACCGTGCTCGGGCAGGGCTCGGGCGAGAGCTTCCAACTGCGCTTCACCGGCCACGGGCTGGTCTACATCCAGCCCGCCGAGCGCAGCGGCGGACTGGCGGCGGAGGTCTGATGCCCGGCTACAGCGCGATCAACAAGAAGATGATCCAGGTCCCGATCGGACCCGGCCACGAGGTGTACTCCAAGCGCGGCGCGATGCTCGCCTACGTCGGCGCGGTCACCTTCACCGGCTCGGTGACGGCGGGGGCGGGCGTCGGCGGGATGCTCGGCCGCACCCTCGCGGGCGAGAACACCGGCATGATGCACGTGACGGGCCAGGGCAGCGCCATGTTCGGCCACCACGGCCTGTACGTGGAGGTCGTCGAGCTCCAGGGCGACACCCTGTACGCCGAGGCCGACCGGCTGCTGGTCCACGACGCCTCGCTCCAGCGCGGCACGATGTTCCTCGGCGAGCAGGGCGGGCTGTCGGGCGTCATCCGCGGCCAGATGACCGGGCAGGGCCTGTTCACCACGACCCTCACCGGGCAGGGCTCGCTCGCGCTGCTGTCGCACGGCGGCGTCATCCAGCTCCCGGTGCAGCCGGGCCGCCCCGTCTACGTCGACCCGCAGGCCTACGTCGGGCACCGCGGCCAGATCCAGAACCGGCTCAAGACCTCCGTCGGCGTGCGCGACCTCATCGGGCGCGGCTCGGGCGAGGGTTTCCAGCTCGAGCTGTCCGGCCAGGGCGTGGTGTACGTCCAGGCCAGCGAGAGGAAGATCTGACATGGGCTACCCGCCTCAGCCCCCGTACGACCCGTACGGCCAGCAGCCCGGATACGGCCAGCAGCCTTACGGCCAGCCGGGCCAGCCCGGGTACGGGCAGCCCGCGCCCTACGGGCAGCAGCCCGGATACCCGGCCCAGTACCCGCCGCCCGGCGCGGTCCCGCCGCAGGGGGGCGCGGTCGGCGGCCCGCTCCCCTCGGTCGCGACCTTCAACGCCGCGACCCTCCCGAGCGACGACAACGTCAACCCCTACGCCTTCTCGGTGAACCTCAACGGCAAGTGGTTCATCCAGAAGGGCAAGATGATCGCCTACTACGGGCAGATCAGGTTCGCGGCGCTCTCCGCCGGGCCGCTGGACGCGCTCGTCGCCGGGCACTTCCACTCGCCGCTGTACGCGCACGACTGGGTCGTCGCCGAGGGCCAGGGCAAGCTCCTGCTCGGCGACCGGGGGTTCGACCTCAACTCCTACGACCTGGAGGACGGCAACCTGACGGTCCGGGCCGCCAACCTGCTGGCGTTCGACCCGTCGCTGAGCCTCAAGCAGTCGATCATCCCCGGGTTCCTCACCCTCGTCGGCTCCGGCAAGTTCATCGCGTCCTCCAACGGGCCGGTGCACTTCGTCGAGCCGCCGATCCGGGTCGACCCGCAGGCGGTGCTCGGCTGGGCCGACGTGCCCACCCCGTTCCACCACTACGACCACGGCGCGGTGCGCGGCGTGCTCGGCCAGGCGCGCGCGGTGTTCGGGATGCGGCCGTCCTCCGGCGAGGAGCACCAGTTCGAGTTCAGCGGGGCGGGCACCGTGCTCATGCAGTCCTCGGAGAAGGTCACCGAGTCGCCCGCCCAGCTGCGCGAACTCGAGGGCCAGCTCGGGCTGCTGGGCGTCGGCGGGCTCCAGCGGATGCAGCAGGTCATCGCCCAGCGGCTCGCGGCGGAGCAGCGGCACGATTGACCTATGCGGGGTCCTTCTCCGAGAATCGGGCGAACACCGAAGATCGGGTGAACACCGGATAACGGGAAGGACCCGGCATCATGCCGAGCCGTCTGCACGACCTGGCCGCCCTGCTCGCCCGGACCGCCGTCGGCGTCGTCTTCGTGGCGCACGGCTGGCTGAAGATCGAGGACGGGGTCACCGCGACCGCGGCCGAGTTCGACCGGATGGGCGTGCCGCTGGCCAAGGCCGCCGCCGTCTACTCGACGTTCGCCGAGCTCCTCGGCGGGGCCGCCCTCATCGTCGGCCTCGGGCTGCCCGTCGTCGGGATCGCGCTGTTCCTCGACATGGCGGGCGCGTTCGTGTTCGTCCATGTCGACCAGGGGCTGAGCGCGCCGGCGGGCTTCGAGCTGGTCATCGTCCTCGGGCTGGCGAGCCTGCTGTTCGCGGCGGGCGGGGGCGGGGGGCTCACCCTGGACCGGGCGCTGGGCGTGCGGCGGGCGCGCAAGGAGGAGATCGCGGAGTTCCTGCCGCCGGAGGACGGGCCGGACGGGCCCGCGCCGTACCTGCCGAAGCGGGCCGGGCCCTCCGAGGCCCCCGAGCCGGAGGCCGTGGCGGACGTCCCGGCATCGGCTCGCGACACCGTGCCGGAGATTCCCGCCCCGTCGGCTCCCGCCGCGCCTTCGGGTGCGGCTTCTTCGGGTGCCGCTTCGGGTGATGTGGTGGTCGCGCGGGCGCGGCGCGGCCGGGCGCGCGGCGGTCAGGAGAAGGACGCGAAGTAGGACGCGGCCATGTCGTCGCGGCCGTGTCCCTGATCCGCGGCGCGGCGGAACCGCTCGGCGCCCGCCTCGGCGAGGTCGAGCTTGACCCCTGCCTCCTCGGCGGCGGCGAGGATGAGCCGGTTGTCCTTGGCCGCGGTCTCCACCGCGAAGCTCGGCGGTGACAACTCCCCGCGCATGATCACGTCGGCCTTCATCCGCAGGTAGCCGGCGTCCAGGCCGCCCCCGGCGATCGCGTCGAGGAACTGCCGGGGCTCGACGCCCAGGCCCTTGGCGAGGGCGAGGGTCTCCCCCACCGCGTTGTTCAGCGCCAGCACCCAGGAGTTGATGACGAGTTTGAGCCGGGTCGCGGCCCCCACGTGGTCGTCGATCCAGATCGTGCGCGAGCCGATCGCCTCGAACACCGGCTCCAGCGTCGTCCAGACGGTGTCGGGCGCGGCGCACAGGACCGTCAGCTGGCCCGCCTCTGCCGGGGCCCTGGTGCCCAGCACGGGCGCGTCCACATAGACCAGGCCGTTGTCGTTGGCGAACCCGGAGAGCAGGTCCACGTCGTCCAGGGAGGCCGTCGATGACTGCACCCACAGCGCGCCCGGCCGCAGCCCCGGCGCGGCCTGCCGCATGACGTCCAGGGCCGCGTCGCCGTCGTACAGGACCGTGAACACGATCTCGGCCCCCGCGACCGCCTCGGGCGGTGTCGGCGCCGCATAAGCGCCCTCCTTGGCCAGCGCCTCGGTCTTCTCCTTCGTCCGGTTCCAGACCCGGACCCGGTGCCCGGCCTTGAGCAGGTTGCGGGCCATCGGCTCGCCCATGATCCCCGTCCCCAGCACCGCCACGTCCATCGTGCCCCTCCTCAAGGTCAATTTCCGACCTTCCCCGACCACCCCAGTCCAAATCCCCCGGAACAGGTGAACGTCTGGCGCGGCCGCGTCGACCCGCGCCGCGATGTTGGTACCGTCGGTCGCTTGAACGGGGACACCTGAACCCCGCAGGGGAGCATGATGCGCAAGGGATTTCGTCATCCGACCCAGGTCATCGTCGGCGGCTTCGGGGCTGCCGTGGCGGTGGGCACGGGCCTGCTCTCGCTGCCGATCGCGTCCGCGGAGGGCGAGGGCGCCGGGATCCTCACCGCGCTGTTCACGGCCACCTCGTCGATCTGCCTGACCGGGCTCGCGGTCGTCGCCACCGACACGCACTGGTCGATCTTCGGCGAGGTCGTGATCATGCTGCTCCTCCAGGCGGGCGGCCTCGGCATCATGACGCTGGCGACGCTCTTCGCGCTGCTGCTGTCCGGCCGGCTCGGCCTGCGCGCCCGACTGCTGGCCGCCACGGAGAACAAGACGCTTTCGGGCAGCGACCTGCGGCGGGTCATCCGGAACGTGGTGATCTTCAGCCTCGCGACGGAGGCGGTGCTCGCCGCCGTCCTCGCCACGCGGTTCGTCCTCCACTACGGCGAGAGCGTCGGGTACGGGGCCTACCTAGGCCTGTTCCACTCGGTCTCGGCCTTCAACAACGGCGGGCTCGCCCTGTGGGGCGACAGCGTCGTCCGATTCGCCGCCGACCCCTGGATCTGCCTGCCCCTGTGCTTCGGCGTGATCGTCGGCGGACTCGGCTTCCCCGTCGTGTTCGAACTCGCCCGCTCCTGGCGGCGGCCGGTCCGCTGGTCGGTGCTCACCAAGATCACCGTCGGGATGACGGCGCTGCTCCTCGGCGCGGGGACCGTCGTCCTCACCGTCTTCGAGTGGAACAACCCGCGCACCCTGGGCGCCCTCGACGGCGGCGGCAGGCTCCTCGCCGGGTTCTTCGCCGCGGTCATGCCCCGCTCCGGCGGCTTCAACAGCGTCGACATCGGCGCGATGCGGCCGGAGAGCTGGCTCGCCACCGACATCCTCATGTTCATCGGCGCGGGCAGCGCGGGCACCGGCGGGGGCATCAAGGTCACCACCTTCGGGCTGCTGGCGTTCGTGCTCCTCGCCGAACTGCGCGGCGAGACCAGCGTCAACGTCGGCAACCGCAAGATCCCGCACGACACCCAGCGGCAGGCCCTCACCATCGCGCTCATCGGCGTCGGCGTCGTGGCCACCAGCACCTTCGCGCTGCTCTCGATCGTGCCGCACACCCTGGACCAGGTACTGTTCGAGGTCATCTCGGCCTTCGCGACCGTCGGCCTGTCCACCGGCATCACCTCGACGCTCCCCGCGGCAGGGCAACTGCTGATCATCTTCCTGATGTTCATCGGCCGCGTCGGCCCCGTCACCCTGTTCACCGCGCTCGCCCTGCGGGAACGGACCCGACTGTACGAACTACCGGAGGAGCGACCGATCGTTGGCTGAGAACACCCCCGTCGTCGTCATCGGCATGGGCCGGTTCGGCAGCTCCATCGCGCTGGAACTGACGCGGCTCGGCACCGAGGTGCTCGCGATCGACCAGCGGCCCAAGACCGTCCAGGCCCTCGCCGGCGAGCTCACCCAGATCGTCACCGCCGACGCCACCGACATCCAGGCGCTCCGCCAGCTCGGCGTGCCCGACTTCTACCGGGCCGTCGTCGCCATCGGCAGCGACATCGAGGCGAGCATCCTCACCACCTCGCTCCTGGTCGAGCTCGGCGTGGAGAAGATCTGGGCCAAGGCCATCAGCCGCCAGCACGGCCGCATCCTGGAGCGCATCGGCGCCAACCACGTCGTCCTGCCCGAGCACGACATGGGCGAACGCGTCGCCCACCTCGTCAGCGGCCGCATGCTCGACTACGTCCAGATCGACCGCGACTACGCCCTCGCCAAGACCCGTCCACCCCGCGAACTCGTCGGCGTCCCCCTCGGCGAGACGAACCTGCGCCGCAAACACGGCGTCACCATCGTCAGCGTCAAACCCCAGGGCGAGTCCTACACCTACGCCACCGAGGAGACCGTCCTCCAGTACGACGACCTCATCCTCATCGCGGGCCCCACCACCAAGGTGGAACGCTTCACCGACCTCTAGGCCCTCCGGGCCCGCATCGGCGCGGTCAGGGGCAGGTGATGGTGCCCTTGACGTGAACGATCTCATCCGCCTCGTCGCTCTGGACCAGATCGGCGTCCACGGTGGCGGTGCCCGCGGCGGCGTCGATGAAGACGCCCTTGGCTCCGGTGTAGTAGTGCTCGCTGACCCGGTGGTCGATGAAGACGGCGCCGCGCTCGCCGTACTCGTCGTAGATGGCGAGGGAGTAGTTCCCGTAGAGGATCTCCGCGGTGAACCGGTGCCCTCCCGGATTCTCGGCCGGGCACAGGTGCCGCGCCTCCCCTTCGGAGAGCTCGATGACCCCGCTCACCACGATGTCACTCGGCACCAGCGGAGGCACCTCCTTCTCCCCTGCCCAGGGCGTGCACCCGCCCACCCCGACCAGCACCCCGGCGGCCAACCCCACCGAACCAGCCCACCTCAAGATCCCCATGCCCCCTGAGACGCCCGCCCCGCCCAAAACGTTCGCCCCCTCCAAGCCCCGCCCCTCAACCCCACCGGCACTCCCGGCACCTGCGGCCCCGCGCTCGGGGCGGGGCGGCCGCGCCTGTCCGGAAGAGGCGAAAGCCCGGCCGCGGGGGCCGGGCTTTCGGGGGCGGGCGTTGCTGGTATCTCACGGCGAGATCGGCTCTCATCGTGAGATGGAAACCGAGCGCTACGGCCCTATGCGCCCACCGCCCGAGATGTGGGCACCGGCTCGCGACGCCCTGCGAGCGTGATGCTCGGGCTCGCCCCTGCCCACGCCGCGTCGCGCGGCGGCCTCGCGGGGCAAGCCGAGATCGCGCAGGTGTACGGCAGGCAGGCCGATGCCGCCGGTGAACTGCGGCGGCACGCCGCGACCGCCGACCAGGCGTGCGTGCTCGCGGTGCGCGGGCTGGGCCTGATCGCGCTGAACGACTCACTCCTTCGCGGCACCCTCGCCGACCGGACCCGGCCCGTCCGGGTGAGGGTGCCGCTGCTCGCGCCCCGGGGTCCGGAGGCGGCCGAGCGTGCCGCCGAGGTCGGCGAATCCGCGGATTCTGTCGTTCGATGGCTCGCTGTGCCTCGGCGCCTTCGGTCCCCGCACCGAAGGGCACCGGTCCGGCATCTACCGGCCCGCCGCCGCGGCGGACGGCGTCCTGCACCAGGGCTTCCGCCGCTACCGGTTCAGCGCGCGGGGGCGGGCGTAGGCGGGCTCCTACGAGAACAGCCCGGCCCCCTCTGGGGGACCGGGCTCTTCTCTGGAAACGGGTGTCAGACGTTGAAGCCCAGGGCGCGGAGCTGTTCGCGGCCGTCTTCGGTGATCTTGTCGGGGCCCCACGGCGGCAGCCAGACCCAGTTGATCTTCAACTCGTCGACGAGGTCGGCCGTGGCGGACTGGGCCTGGTCCTCGATGACGTCGGTGAGGGGGCAGGCCGCGCTCGTCAGGGTCATGTCGACGGTGAGGAGCTTCTTGTCCTCGGTGGTGTCGACGTTGATGCCGTAGATGAGGCCGAGGTCGACGACGTTGATGCCCAGTTCGGGGTCGACGACGTCGCGCAGGGCCTCGAGGATCTGCTCTTCCTCGTCCGATCCACCGGTGAGGGCGTCGAGGACTGCCTCCTCCCCCGCGGGCAGAGCCTCAGAGGACGGAGCCTCGGAGTTCACTTCGGTCATGATGCCTTCTCCAGGGTCTGGGCTGTCGCGTCCTTCCAGGCCATCCAGCCGAGCAGGGCGCACTTGACGCGGGCGGGGTACTTGGAGACGCCGGCGAACGCGACCGCGTCCTCCAGCACCTCCTCGTCCGGCTCGATCTCGCCCCGCGACTGCATGAGGGCGAGGAACTCGTCGCCGAGCCGCATCGCGTCCTTCACCGTCCGGCCGATGATCATGTCGCTCATCACCGAGGCACTGGCCTGGCTGATCGAGCACCCCTGGTTCTCGTAGGAGACGTCCTTGATCACGGCGTCGTCGCCGGAGCCCTCCAACGCGACCCGCAGGGTGATCTCGTCACCGCAGGTCGGGTTGATGTGGTGGACCTCGGCGCCGTACGGCTCCCGCAGCCCGCGGTGCTGCGGGTTGCGGTAGTGGTCCAGGATGATCTCCTGGTACATCGATTCAAGCTGCACTGTCAGACCGTCCCGAAGAACTTCTGCGCTCGCCGGACGCCCTCGGCCAGGGCGTCGACCTCGCTCAGGGTGTTGTACACGTAGAACGACGCGCGCGTGGTCGCGGGTATTCCGAACCTGCGGCACAGCGGCCAGGCGCAGTGGTGGCCGACCCGGACGGCGATGCCGTCGTCGTCGAGGACCTGGCCGACGTCGTGCGGGTGGATGTCGTCCACCACGAAGGAGACGGTCGCGCCGCGGGCGGCGGTGTCGGTCGGGCCGATGATCCGGACGCCCGGGATCGAGCCGACGCTCTCCAGCGCGTAGGCGGCGAGCTCGTGCTCGTGCGCGGCGACCCGGTCCATGCCGAGATCGTTCAGGTAGTCGCAGGCCGCGGCGAGCCCGACGGCCTGGGCCGTCACCGGCACGCCCGCCTCGAACCGCTGCGGCGGGGCCGCGTAGGTGGACTGCTCCAGCTGGACGACTTCGATCATCGAACCGCCCGTGATGAACGGCGGCATCGACTCCAGCAGCTCCCGGCGCCCCCACAGCACGCCGATGCCGAGCGGGCCCAGCATCTTGTGGCCGGAGAAGACCAGGAAGTCCGCGCCGAGCTCGGCCACGTCGACCGGCAGGTGCGGCACCGACTGGGCGCCGTCCACCAGGACGAGCGCGCCGACGGCGTGCGCCCGAGCCGCGATCACCGAGACCGGGTTGACCGTGCCGAGCACGTTCGACTGCTGGGTCAGCGCGACCAGCTTGGTGCGCGGATTGACCAGTTCCTCCAGGTTGGAGGTGTCGAGCCTGCCGTCGTCGGTCAGCCCGAACCAGCGCAGGGTGGCCCCGGTGCGGCGGCACAGCTCCTGCCACGGGACGAGGTTGGCGTGGTGCTCCATCTCGGTCACCACGATCTCGTCGCCCGGGCCGACCGCGAACCGGGCGGCCTCGGGGCCGAACGTCGCGGCGTTGCTCAGCGAGTAGGCGACCAGGTTGATCGCCTCGGTCGCGTTCTTGGTGAACACGATCTCGCCCGCGGGGGCCCCGACGAACCGTCCGATGGTGGCACGGGCCGCCTCGAACGCGTCGGTGGCCTCCTCGGCCAGCAGGTGCGCGCCGCGATGGACCGCGGCGTTGTGCTTCTCGTAGAAGTCGCGCTCGGCGTCCAGGACACGGCGCGGCTTCTGCGAGGTCGCGCCGGAGTCCAGGTACACGAGCGGGTTCCCGTTCCGGACCGTACGGCCCAGGATCGGGAAGTCCTTCCGGATCTCCTCAGCCAGCAGCGACATGGGTCAGACGCCCGCCTTCACGTACTTCTCGTAACCCTCGGACTCGAGGATCTCGGCGAGCTCGGGCCCGCCCTCTTCGACGACCTTGCCGTGCGCGAAGACATGGACGAAGTCCGGCTTCACGTACCGCAGGATCCGGGTGTAGTGGGTGATCAGCAGCACGCCGGTCTCGCCCGCGGCGCTGAACCGGTTGACGCCCTCGGAGACGACCTTGAGCGCGTCGACGTCGAGGCCGGAGTCGGTCTCGTCGAGCACCGCGATCTTCGGCTTGAGCAGCTCGAGCTGGAGGATCTCGTGGCGCTTCTTCTCGCCGCCGGAGAAGCCCTCGTTCACGTTGCGCTGCGCGAAGGCCGGGTCCATCTGGAGCTGGGCCATGGCCTCCTTGAGGTCCTTGGAGAAGACCCGGAGCTTGGGCGCCTCGCCCTTGACCGCGGTGACGGCGGTGCGCAGGAAGTTCGCGACCGACACGCCCGGAACCTCGACCGGGTACTGCATCGCCAGGAACAGCCCGGCGCGCGCCCGCTCGTCGACGCTCATGTCCAGGACGGACTCGCCGTCCAGGGTGACGGTGCCAGAGGTGACGGTGTACTTGGGGTGCCCCGCGATGGCGTACGCCAGGGTGGACTTGCCCGATCCGTTCGGGCCCATGATGGCGTGGGTCTCCCCAGCCTTCACCGTCAGGTTGACGCCCTTCAGGATCTCCTTGTCGGCGACCGTCACATGCAGGTCGCGGATCTCCAGCGTGGCCATGTCAGGACTCCCCATATTCGGACGGCTCGGCGACGTTGACGAGCACCTTGCCGTCCTCGATCTTCACTCGGTAGGTGGGCACCGCCCTCGTCGCGGGCGGGTTGGTGGGCTTGCCGGTGCGCAGGTCGAAGCAGGACCCGTGCAGCCAGCACTCCAGTGTTCCGTTGTAGACCTCGCCCTCGGAGAGCGAGACCTCGGCGTGCGAGCAGGTGTCGTTGATCGCGAACACCTCGCCGCCGGTCTTGACGACCACGACGGGCACGTCGTCGATCTCGACGACGACCGGCGTGTCCTCGGCGATCTCGGCGACGGCGCCGATGTCGACGTATCCGCTCACAGGGCGAGCTCCGCGTCGATCTTGGCCTCCACCCGCTCGCGCAGCTCGTCGATCTCGATCCGCTGGACGATCTGGTTGAGGTAGCCGCGCACGACCATCCGCTTGGCCTCGTCGGCGGGGATGCCGCGGGCCTGGAGGTAGAACAGGTGCTCCTCGTCCAGGCGGCCGGACGCCGAGGCGTGGCCCGCGCCGGCGACCTCGCCGGTGAGGATCTCCAGGTTCGGCACCGAGTCGACCCGCGTGCCGTCGGTGAGGACGAGGTTGCGGTTCAGCTCGTAGGTGTCGGTGCCCTCGGCCTCGGCCCGGATGACCACGTCGCCGATCCACACGGCGTGCGCGTCCTCGCCCTGGAGGGCGCCGCGGTAGTCGACCCGCGAACGGCAGTTGCGCACGCTGTGGTCGGCCAGGAGGCGGTGCTCCAGGTGCTGGCCGGCGTCCACGAAGTAGACGCCGTTCAGCTCGGCGTCGCCGCCGGGGCCACGGTAGGAGACCGACGGGCGGACCCGCACGAGGTCGCCGCCGAGGGTGATGTTGAAGCCGGTGAACTTCGCGTCCTTGGCGAGGCTGGCGTGCTGGTGCGAGACGTGCACGGCGTCGTCGGCCCATTCCTGGACCGAGACGACGGTCAGCTGCGCCTGCTCGCCGACGACGAACTCGACGTTGTCGGCGTAGGTGGCCGAACCGGAGTGGTCGAGCACGATGGTCGCCTTGCCGAACGGCTCCACGATCACCGTGGTGTGGCCGTAGGCCGCGTGGCCCGCGTCCTCGCCGCGCAGCCGCACGATCGTCGGCGCGGAGGCGACGGCCTCGCGCGGCACGGTGATCACGGTGGCGGTGGTGAACGCGCTGTAGGCCTGCGCGGAGATCCGGTCGGTCGGGACGTAGCCCGAGCCGACGCGCGGGTCCTCGCGGTCGACGGTCTCGACCGTCACCTCGGGGGCCGCGTCGACCTCCAGCACGATCTTGCCGTCGGCCTTGGCCGAGCCGTCGTGCAGGCCGCGCAGGCGGCGCAGCGGGGTGAACCGCCACTCCTCCTCGCGGCCCGTGGGGACGGCGAAGTCCGCGACGTCGTAGGACGCCCGCTCCGACAGGGTCGAGACAGGCTTGACTTCCACGCCCATCAGCCGACGGCTCCTTCCATCTGAAGTTCGATGAGCCGGTTGAGCTCAAGCGCGTATTCCATGGGCAGCTCCCGCGCGATCGGCTCCACGAATCCGCGGACGATCATCGCCATGGCCTCGTCCTCGGTCATGCCGCGGCTCATGAGGTAGAAGAGCTGGTCCTCCGACACCTTGGAGACGGTGGCCTCGTGGCCCATCTCCACGTCGTCCTCGCGGACGTCGACGTAGGGGTAGGTGTCGGAACGTGAGATCTGGTCGACCAGCAGCGCGTCGCACTTGACGGTGGACTTGCTGTGCTCGGCGCCCTCCTGGACCTGGACCAGGCCGCGGTAGGAGGTGCGGCCGCCGCCACGGGCGACGGACTTGGAGATGATCGACGAGGACGTGTGCGGGGCGCAGTGCACCATCTTGGCGCCCGCGTCCTGGTGCTGGCCGGCGCCGGCGAAGGCGATCGACAGGGTCTCGCCCTTGGCGTGCGGGCCCATCAGGTAGATCGCCGGGTACTTCATGGTGACCTTGGAGCCGATGTTGCCGTCGACCCACTCCATGGTCGCGCCCTCGTAGGCCACGGCCCGCTTGGTGACCAGGTTGTACACGTTGTTCGACCAGTTCTGGATCGTCGTGTAGCGGCAGCGGCCGCCCTTCTTCACGATGATCTCCACGACGGCCGAGTGCAGCGAGTCCGACTTGTAGATCGGCGCGGTACAACCCTCGACGTAGTGGACGTAGGCGTCCTCGTCGACGATGATCAGGGTCCGCTCGAACTGGCCCATGTTCTCGGTGTTGATCCGGAAGTAGGCCTGGAGCGGGATCTCCACGTGCACGCCCTTCGGCACGTAGATGAACGAGCCGCCGGACCACACCGCGGTGTTCAGCGCGGCGAACTTGTTGTCGCCGACCGGGATCACGGAGCCGAAGTACTCCTGGAACAGCTCGGGGTGCTCGCGCAGGCCCGTGTCGGTGTCCAGGAAGATGACGCCCTTCTCCTCAAGGTCCTCACGGATCTTGTGGTAGACGACCTCGGACTCGTACTGCGCCGCCACACCCGCGATCAGCCGCTGCTTCTCCGCTTCGGGGATGCCCAGCCTGTCGTAGGTGTTCTTGATGTCCTCGGGGAGCTCTTCCCAGGACTCGGCCTGCTTCTCCGTGGAGCGCACGAAGTACTTGATGTTGTCGAAGTCGATCTCCGACAGATCCGATCCCCAGTTGGGCATCGGCTTGCGGTCGAACAGCCGCAGCCCCTTCAGGCGAAGGTCGAGCATCCACTCGGGCTCGCTCTTCTTCCCTGAGATGTCGCGGACGACCGCTTCCGACAGTCCGCGCTTGGCCGTGGCACCCGCCGCGTCCGAGTCGGACCAGCCGTACTTGTAGTTGCCGAGACCCTCTAGTTCGGGGTTGGCTGCCGTAGTCATAGGGAGATCCCTCCGGACTCCTCGTTACCTGCTTTTACCGGTGACACGTGGGTGGTGCAGACGCCGTCGCCATGGGCGATCGTCGCCAGCCGCTGCACCGGGGTGTCGAGCATGCGCGCGAACGCCTCGGTCTCGGCCTCGCACAGCTGGGGGAACCGCGCGGCCACGTGTGCGACCGGGCAGTGGTGCTGGCACACCTGGAATCCGCCCAGGACATGGGGCGCCTGGCTCGACGAGGCCGCGTAGCCCTCGGCCGAGAGGGCCTCCACCAGCGCGCGCACCCGTTGATCCGGGGGCAGCGCGCGCAGTCGGGGGCCGATGCGCCCCTCCAGGCCCGCGAGCTGGCGGCGCGCGAACTCCGAGACGGCCTGCGGTCCTGCCGCCTCCGCGAGGAAGCGCAGCGCGTTGGCCGCGAGATCGTCATAGGCGTGGACGAAGGTGTTGCGGCCCCTGTCGGTGATGGCGAACAGCTTCGCCGGACGGCCCCTGCCGCGGGTCGCGGCGGGACGGGCGCGCTTGACCTCGACCTCGATCATGCCTTCGGCCAGCAGCGCGTCCAGATGCCTGCGGACGGCCGCGGGCGTGAGCCCCAGCCGCTCCCCCAGGGCGGACGCCGCCACCGGCCCGTTCTCCAGGATGAGCCGGGCCACCCGCGCACGGGTGTCCCGCTCGGCCCGTGGCACGCCTGACGCGGCCGGCGCACCGGCCCCGACCTGCGACGCGTTCTCGGGCATGTTTTTCACAACGCCAGTGTGCCGTAATTCCTTCCATGCAGCCAAACGAAAGAAGGTAATCCCACTCACACAGGCAAGCCTTACCTAACTTTTGCCCGGTGTTGTCCAGTAGAATCCCCGGCCGCCGCCCGCAGACCCTACTCCACCCCCACCGGACCACCCGCTTGGAGCCCCGGCCCGCAGTCAGCCGGCGGGGATCGGGGCGAAGGAGGAGGCCGGTGCGCGCGTCCAGCAGGCACAGGCGGGCGTAGTCCCTGGTGTTGCCGTCCCGGCGGCGCTCCACGGGCACCCGGGTGCCGCCAGGGGACGCGTCTCCGGCGACGAAGACGGCCTTGGCCGTCGCGGCGGTCACCACCACGAACCCGGGACTCAGAATCGCCGGAACGGGTCCCTCGATCTTCTCCGGCACCGCCGTCAGGAGGATCCGCGACCCGTCCGGAGACCATCGGGCGCGAGGAACGCGGGCGTGCCGACCAGACCGGACGACAGCGACGAGCTCACGTCCAGGATCCGGGCGATGCCGACGTCGATGACGCGCGGCCCGTCGGCCCCGAGCACGATGGTGCCCGGCTTGAAGTCCCGGTGGACGATCCCGGCCCGGTGGATGGCCGTGAGCGCGGTCGCGGTCCCGATGGCGAGCCTGCCGAGGCCGTCCGCGGAGAGCGGGCCGTCCTCTTCCACGAGCTCGCGCAACGTCGGGCCCTCGACGTACTCGCTGACGATGTAGGGCCGGCCGCCTTCGACGTCGGCGGTCAGGACCGGGGCCGTGCAGAACGGGTGGACACGGCCGGCGGCGCGCAGCTCCCGCCGGAGGATCTTCCGCTCTTGGCCTTCGGCGAGGACGTGGGGGTGCAGGCACTTCACCGCGACCGGTCCGGAGGAGGAGTCCGCCAGGTAGACGACGCCCTGGCCTCCGCTTCCGAGCCGGCCCCTCAGGCGGAAACCGCCGATCTCGCCGGGGTCGTCGGGACGCAGCGGTCGGACCCTGGCCATCCGTCCCCCGGGAATCTCACGAAGGCTGGTGCCCGCATCGTACTTGGGTGTACTCCCGTCGCGGTGGATAGCACGACATTGATCGGCTGCGCCGTTTCGTCGCGGTGCGGTAAGCCTCGGCGCGACGCGGTGGCGCGATCGCCCGGTCTCATTTGATGGTTCTGGGGAGGACCATGGCCGGGCAGGGGATGGTGCGGAGGATCTTCATGGACATGTCGCCCATGAAGACCCGGCGGAGGGGGCCTGAGGTGCTGGAGGCACAGACGAGGAGGTCGCCTTCGGTCCAGCCTGCGGCGTGGACGGCGTGGGCGGCGTCGCGGCCTTCGGCGACCTGGGTGATGACGTCGCGTTTAGTGAGGGTGCTGCCTGCGGCGGCCTCCTTGGCGGCGGCGGCCAGGTCGGTCTCCAGCGCGTCGACGAGACGGCGGAGCTGCTGTTCGGCCAGGACGGCCGAGCCCTTGCCGCGCACCGGCGAGTCGACGGCGAAGGTGAGCAGCCGCAGCGGGATCTTGCGCCGCGCGGCGATCGCGGCGGCCGCGGCGACGGCCGGGGTCGATTCGGGGACCCGCAGGTAGGCGCAGGTGACGCGGTCGAAGGTCCGGACGCCCCGGTCGGCGAACCCCTTCGGCGCGATCATCACCGGCACGGACGAACCGTGCAGGAGCTGGTCGGCGGTGCTGCCGAGGGAGATGCCCGTGCGCGGCCCGCCCGGCGCGGAGCCGATGACGACGACCCGGGCCTTCACCTTCCCGGCGAGGGCGGCGAGGCCCCGTCCGCTGCCGCGCCGGGTGAAGACGCGCTGCTCGGCGGGTTCGACCCCGCACTCCTCGGCGCGCCGGGCGCCGTGCGCGAGGACCTCCCGGGCCTGGTCGTCGAGGAACCGCTCCCATTCGGCGTCGACGTTCCCGGGTCCGGGCACGTCCGGCCACGCGTCGATCCGGATGTGCCCGAGCACGAGTTCGGTGCCGGGTTCGCTCGCCGCGCAGGCGGCGAGGGCGACGGCGTCGGCGCCCCGCCGGTCGTCGACGTAGCCGACGAGGACTCTTTCAGCGGGCATCAGCGCATCTCCCTCTGGGCGCGGAGCAGGCGCGAGTGCCTGCGGCTGTAGCCGAAGTAGAAGACGAGCCCTGCGAGGGTCCACAGGGCGAAGACGAGCCAGGTGACGGGGCGGAGCCCCTGCATGACGTACAGGCAGAAGAAGACGCCGAGGAGCGGGGTGAGCGGGTAGAGCGGTGTCTTGAAGCTGCGCGGCAGGTGCGGCTTGGTCCGCCGGAGCACGATGACGCCGAGGTTGACCAGCGCGAACGCGAAGAGCGTGCCGATGCTCGTCGCGTCGGTGAGATGGTCGAGCGGGACGAGCGCGGCGAGGAGCGAGACGAACCCGCCGACGACGAGGGTGTTGGCGACCGGGACCGAGGTCCGCCGGTTGATCTTCTGGAACAGCGGCGGCACGAGCCCGTCGCGGGACATCGCGAACAGGATGCGGGTCTGCCCGTACAGCACGGTCAGGACGACGCTGGTGATGGCGATGACGGCGCCCGCCGACAGCAGCAGCGCGGGCCAGGTGGCGCCGGTGACGTCGGTGAGGATCGCGGACAGGGACGCCTCGGTGTCGCTGTCGAGCTCGGTCCAGGGCAGCGCGCCGACGGCGACGAGCGCGACGAGCACGTAGACGATCGTGACGATCGCGAGCGACAGGATGATGGCCAGCGGCAGGTCCCGTTTGGGGTTCTTGGCCTCCTCGCCCGCGGTGGAGGCGGCGTCGAAGCCGATGTAGGAGAAGAACACCTGGGACGCCGCGGCGCTGACCCCGGCGAACCCGAGCGGCATGAACGGGCTGAGGTTGCCGGAGTTGAAGCCGGTGAACCCGACGACGATGAAGAAGATGAGCAGGCCGAGCTTGAAGAACACCATCGCGGTGTTGACCTTGGCGCTCTCGGAGGCGCCCCGCATGAGCAGGAACGTCATCGCGGCGACGATGAGGACCGCGGTGATGTTGATGACGCCGCCCTTGTCGGGCGCCTGCGACCACGCGTCGGGGATCTTGACGCCGAAGGCCTTGTCGAGGAAGTCGTTGAGGTACTGCGCCCACCCGACGGCGACGGCCGACACCGACACGCCGTATTCGAGGATCAGGCACCAGCCGCAGACCCAGGCGACGAGCTCGCCCATGGTGGCGTACGTGTAGGAGTACGACGATCCGGACACCGGGATGGTCCCGGCGAGTTCCGCGTAGGACAGCGCGGAGAACAGCGCGGTGATCGCCGAGAGCAGGAACGCCAGGACTACCGCGGGCCCGGCCAGCGGGGTCGCCTCGCCCATGACGACGAAGATCCCGGTGCCGAGGGTGGCGCCGACGCTGAAGAACGTCAGCTGGATGAGCGTCATCGAGCGCTTGAGCTCGCCGCCCTCGCCGCCGCCGCCCTCGCGCACGATCTCGTCGACGGGTTTGGTGCGCCACAGGCTGCGCCAGAAGGACGTCTCCACGCGGTCTCCCAGGGAAGAGAGGGAAGGGATGTGGCCGATGGGAGCGCGCGCAGAGCACGTCGCGCCCCCACCGGCGGCTCCGGCGTCAAAGCGTGCTGGCGAGCGGCCAGGTGGCGTTGGGCGTGATGATCGTGCCCCGGGCGCCGGCCAGGATCTCCATGCACTGGTCGAGGCTGCCGATCGCGGCCATGTCGCCGGTGCGCTCGACGAACCCGCACGCGGCCTCGACCTTGGGCCCCATCGAGCCCGCGGGGAACTCCTCGGCCCGCAGCTCGTGCGGGGTGGTGTGCCGGATCGCCTCCTGGCCGGGCGTGCCGTAGTGCCGCAGCACCTCGGGCACGTCGGTGAGGATGAGGAAGGCGTCGGCTTCCAGCGCCTCGGCGAGCAGGGAGCCGGTGAGGTCCTTGTCGATGACCGCCTCGACTCCCTCGAGCTGGCCCTTCTCGTTGCGGACGACGGGCACGCCGCCGCCTCCGGCGCAGATGACGATGACGCCCTGGCGCACGAGCCCTCGGATGAGCCTGGTCTCCACGACGCGCTGCGGCACCGGTGACGGGACGACCCGCCGGTAGTGCTCGCCGTCGGGTTTGACGGTCCACCCGTTGGCCTGCGCCAGTTTCTCCGCCTCGTCCCTGGTGTAGACCTCGCCGACGAACTTCGTCGGGTTCTGGAACGCCGGATCGGTGACCGACACGAGCGTCTGGTTGACCATCGAGACGATCTGCCGGCCGGGCAGCGCGTTCTGGAGCGCCTGGAGCATCCAGTAGCCGATCATGCCCTCGGTCATCGCGCCGAGCGTGTCGAACGGGTACGGCCTGGTGAGGTTGGGGTCGCTGGCGCTCTCCAGCGCCAGGACGCCGACCTGGGGGCCGTTGCCGTGGGTGATGATCAGCTCGTGCTCGGCGGCCAGCGGCGAGAGCGACCGGACGGCCGTCATCACGTTGTCCCGCTGGATGTCGGCGTCGGGTTTCTGGCCCCGCTTCAGCAGGGCGTTGCCTCCGAGGGCGACGACGACGCGCATCGTCACTGCCCCAGGGTGGCGACCATGACGGCCTTGATCGTGTGCATCCGGTTCTCCGCCTCGTCGAAGACGATCGAGGCGTCGGACTCGAAGACCTCCTCGGTGACTTCGAGGCCGTCCATCCCGGTCTTGGCGAAGATGTCCTCGCCGACCGTGGTCTCCCGGTTGTGGAAGGCCGGGAGGCAGTGCATGAACTTCACCATCGGGTTCCCGGTCTTCTTCATCACCGCGGCGTTGACCTGGTAGGGCCGCAGCATCTTCACGCGGTCCTTCCAGACCTCCTTGGGCTCGCCCATGGAGACCCACACGTCGGTGATGACGAAGTCGGCGCCCTTGACGCCCTCGTCCACCTTCTCGGTGATCTTGATGTCGGCGCCGGTCTTCGCGGCGACCTCCTTGGCCGGTTTGACCACGAAGTCCTTGTCGGGCCACAGCTCCTTGGGCGCGACGATCCGGCAGTTCATCCCGGTGACCGCCGCCGCCGCGATGTAGGAGTTCGCCATGTTGAACCTGGCGTCGCCGAGGTAGGCGAAGGTGATCTCGCGGAGCGGCTTGTCGCAGTGCTCCATCATGGTGAGCTGGTCGGCGAGCATCTGGGTCGGGTGCCACTCGTCGGTGAGCCCGTTGTAGACGGGCACCCCCGCGTACTCGGCGAGCTCCTCCACCAGCATCTGCTTGCTGCCGCGATACTCGATCGCGTCGAACATCCGGCCGAGGACGCGCGCGGTGTCCTTCATCGACTCCTTGTGCCCGATCTGCGAGCCCGTCGGGTCGAGGTAGGTGGTGTGCGCGCCCTCGTCGTGCGCGGCGACCTCGAACGCGCAGCGGGTGCGGGTCGAGGTCTTCTCGAAGATCAGGGCGATGTTCTTGCCCCGGAGCCTGCGCTGCTCGGACCCGCTGTACTTGGCGGCCTTCAGATCGGCCGACAGGTCGAGCAGGAACCGCCATTCCTTCGGCGTGAAGTCCAGCTCCCGCAGGAAGGAGCGGCCTTTCAGGTTGAACCCCATGGTGTGTCTCCCCCGAGATCTCGTACGGCGAGCTCCCCTCGCCCTAGTTCGCTTCGCGCTCCATCGGGCAGGACATGCACCGCGGGCCGCCCCGGCCGCGGCCCAGCTCGCTGCCCTTGATGGTGAGGACCTCCACGCCGTTACGGCGCAGGAAGTTGTTGGTGGTGGTGTTGCGCTCGTAGGCGACGACCACGCCGGGCTCCAGGGTGAGCACGTTGCACCCGTCGTCCCACTGCTCGCGCTCGGCCGCCATGACGTCCTGGGTGGCGGTGAGCATCTTGACCTCGTCCATGCCGATGGCCCGGCCGATGGCCTTGTGCATGTCCTCCGGAGCGTGGTCGGTGACCTTGAGCTCCTTGTCGGTGTCGCCCGGCTCGATCGTGTAGGACGCGAGCATCCCCATGCCCGCGTACTTGGTGAACACGCCGGGGCTGACGTTCGTCATCACCGTGTCCAGGTGCATGAACGCGCGGGCCTTCGGCATGTTCAGCGCGACGATCTTCTTGGCGGACCCGTGCTTGAACAGGTTCCTGGCGAGCATCTCCACCGACTGCGGCTGGGATCGCTCGCTCATCCCGATGAGCACCGCGCCCTCGCCGATGACGAGCACGTCGCCGCCCTCCAGGGTGGCGGGCGCGGACACCGAGCCGTGGTTCCAGATGTGGTACCCGTCGGCCTCGGGACGGTCGTACCCGGCGGCGAACATCGGGTGGAAGCGGTAGATGGCCTCCATGTTCGTGGTCTCGCGCATGCGCGCCTTCTTGCGCATCGCGTTGATGGACACGCCGTCGTACACCCAGCACGAGGTGTCGCGGGTGAACAGGTGGTTGGGCAGCGGCGGGAGCACGAACCCGTCCATGTCCATCGAGTGGAACGCGATGGACTTCGGCTCCGACATCCGCTGGAGCATCTCGCGCTTGGTGATGCCGCCCGTCAGGGTCCGGCCGAGGAACACGTCGTCCATCGCGTCGAGGGTGTTGCGGATCCCGTCGGTGGCCAGCGGGCCGAAGAAGCGGTCGTCGATGATGTGGTCGAGGATGTACTTCTTGGCCTCGGGGATGCCGATGGTCTCGCGCAGCAGGTCGGCGAGCATGTGGACCCGGATGCCGCGGCTCTCCAGGAGGCCGCGGAACTCGTCGTGCTCCTCCTTGGCGCGCTCCACCCAGAGCACGTCGTCGAAGAGCAGCTCGTCCTTGTTGGACGGGGTCAGCCGCTGGAGCGCCAGCTCGGGCTTGTGCAGCAGGACCTGCTTGAGCCGGCCGACCTCGGAATCGACGTGGAAAGTCATGGGGTTCCCTCCCTTAGACGGTCTCGTTGCGGGCGGCGACGCCGCGGCGCTCGTTCGGCCCGTACTCGCCGCGCTTGGCCTTGACCCAGATGTAGACGGGGACGCCGACCAGCATCATGAGCATCCCCAGGAGGGCGGCGTCCGCGCCCGCGCCGTAGACGATCCACGCGCCGAACAGCAGGGCGAGGCAGGTGATGGCGAGGTCGCGCACGAGCCTGCCCCGGTTGACGTCGCGGCCTCCGGTGACCAGCCAGTACAGCTGGGCCGCCGCGGAGAAGAAGTACGGCAGCGCGGTGGTGAACGACGCGAGCAGCAGGATCGTGTCGAAGCCCTGCTCGGAGCCCAGGTAGGCGTACACCAGCATGATCGAGGTGAGGATCGTGCCGAGGAGGATGCCGAACACCGGGGCGCCGCGCCGCGAGAGCCGGGCGAACGGGGTCGGGAACATCCGGTCCTGGGCGGCGGCCATCGGCATCTCGGCGACCAGCATCGTCCAGCCGTTCAGGGCGCCGATGCCGGAGACGACGGCGCACGCGGCCATCACCTTGCCCCAGATGCCGCCGCCGAACATGTTGTTGATGGCGTCGGCGAACGGGGCGGTGGAGTTCGTCAGCTGGCCCGCGGGCACGGTGCCGAAGATGGCGATGGTGGCGAGCAGGTACATCGCGGCGCAGGCGAGCACGCCGTAGATGCTGGCCTTGCCGATGTTGCGGACCGGGTCCTTGAGCCGCTCGGCGACG
This sequence comes from Actinocorallia herbida, assembly GCF_003751225.1. Lineage (NCBI taxonomy): Bacteria > Bacillati > Actinomycetota > Actinomycetes > Streptosporangiales > Thermomonosporaceae > Actinocorallia > Actinocorallia herbida. The sequence goes on along the minus strand of NZ_RJKE01000001.1, from coordinate 1,741,626 downwards.
ATCGTCACGCTCTCCATGCCGGAGTAGGCGAAGAGGATGAGGCCCGCGGCGAGCGCGATGGCCGCCCACAGGGAGCCGCCGCTGGCGTTCCAGGCGGGGAAGTTGGCGCCGTTGACGAAGAACAGGCCGACGAGGCCGACGAAGAGCAGCGGCGCGAACTTCAGGATCGTGGTGACCATCTGGAACAGGCCGATGTTCTTCACGCCGCTGAGGTTGACGAACGCCGGGATCCACAGGCCGACGAGGCCGATGGCGATGTTCTGGAGCGGGTTGTCGGCGCGCCAGCCGAAGAGGGAGTTGACGTAGCCGACCCAGGCGAACGCGATGCCGGCGTTGCCGATCCAGGCCGTCAGCCAGAACGACCAGGCGACCCAGAAGCCCGCGAACTCGCCGAACGCGTCGCGGGCGTAGGCGTAGGGGCCACCGCCTGCCGGGATCCGGCTGCCGAGCCTGCCGAAGACGATCGCCAGGGCGATCGCGCCGATCGTGACCAGCAGCAGGACGAGGATGCTCACCGACCCGATGGCCGCCAGCGAGGTCGGCAGCAGGAAGATCCCGGTGCCGACGATGTTTCCGATGACCAGCGCGATCGCGCCCGGCAGTCCGAGTCTCCCGCCCGCGGAGACGTCTCCGCCGACGGTGTCCTCGGGACCCAGCGCCGTCGCTCCGGACGTGGGCGCTCCCGTGTGACCACGCGGGTCCCCCATGTCGCCCCCCGAACTACCAGAGCCCCTATCAAGTCCCCCGAAAACGGGTTCCGGTGGACAAGATTCCCGACAAGACTCTGCCTCCCCGGAGGGTTCGGAACCGAAACTCTTTCCGAAATCCGACAAAGAGGATGAAGATCTGGGAGTAATACCCGAATTGCTGGTCTTTTTATGCTGCCGGGGAGCCCCGTTGACCCGGGGCCGCGCCCTGGCGACCCGCTACTTCAGATGAAGGGAGTTCATCGTCCCCGGCACGGGGGTCTCGTCGGCCGAGACCGTCATGCCGAAGAGCGCGCCGATCGCGATCAGCGCCGCGACCAGGGCCGCGGGCACCGCGGTCCAGCGCGACGGCAGGCCGAGCGGGCTGGTCTCGTAGCCGCCGAGGGTGTCGAGCCGCCGGGCGAGCTCGGGGTCGTCGGACGCGAACCGGCGCGCCAGCGCGGCCGCCGCCGCGCTCTCCGCAGCGCTGAGGGACGTCTCCTCGTGCGCCTTCTCCGGCGCGCGCTCCTGGTCCATCGCTGTTCCCCCGCATAGTCCCGAACGGCTCGCGCCGCACCGCGAACCGGGAGACGCCCGACCGGTTTACCCGAAGCTGGGGAACTTTTCCAAACGCTTGAAGGCTCCTCCGGCAAAGCGGTGACCGGGCGTTTCCAGTCCCGGCGCCTCCGCGCGGAAGGCCGTGCCCGGTCAGTCTTCGGCCCGCTGGTCGGTGAGGGCGTTGGCGCCGCTGACGATGTCGATCAGCTCATTGGTGACCTCGGCCTGACGGGCCTCGTTGGCACGGCGGGTCAGCTTGAAGATCAGGTCGTTGGCGTTGTCGGTGGCCGACATCATCGCCTGGCGGCGGGCGGCGTGCTCGGACGCCGCGGACTCCAGGAGCATGTTCCACATCCTGCCGCGCACGTACTGCTGGATGACGACGTCGAGGACGTCCCCGACCGTCGGCTCGAAGTCGTAGGTGGCGGACGGGCCCTCGCCGGGCTCCCCCTCGACGTCCTCGACCGCCAGCGGCAGGATGCGCCGGACCGTCATCTCCTGGTTGATCATCGAGACGAACCGGGTGTAGATGACGTGCACCTCGCCCACGCCGCCCTCGACCGTCGGGGTGTCGAACCGTTCGACGAGGGTCCGCCCGATGTCGGCCGCGGTGGCGTAGGACGGCTCGCCGGACTGCCCCAGCCAGGACTTCTCGATCGGCCGGTGGTTGTACCGGAAGTTGTCGACGCCCTTGGTGCCGCAGAGGTAGAACACGACCTCCTTGCCCTGGCCGCGCAGCAGCTTCTCCAGGGCGTTGCCGTGCCGCAGGACGTTGGCGTTGTAGGCGCCGCAGAACCCCCGGTCCCCGGTGATCATGAGGATCGCGACCCGGGAGGTGTCCGGCGCGCGGTTCAGCAGCGCGTGGTCCTCGGTCACGTTGTGCGTCAGCAGCGCGCTGACCGCCCGTGTGATCTGTCTCGCGTAGGGCCGTGACGCCGCCTGCCGGGCCTGCGCCCGCGAGATGCGCGACGCCGCGATCAGCTCCTGCGCGCGAGTGATCTTCGCGGTCGCGCTGATCGACCGGATCCGCCCCCGCAGCTTCCTCAGTTCAGCCCCCATACTCCGACCGTGCCAGACCGGACGTCCCCCGGAACCGCCCCCACCGCGGAATTGGCCGTGTCCAGCACCCCTCCGACGTTCTTCTTTACCCGTGGCCCGTGCCGGAGCCCGCAAAGCCCGCATCTAGACTTCCCTGCATGGCAGCACCCCCCGCACTGGAGATCACCGGCCTGGTCAAGCGCTATGGGCGGGCCACCGCGGTGGCGGACCTGTCGTTCACGGCCCGCCGCGGTGAGGTGACCGCGCTGCTCGGACCCAACGGGGCGGGCAAGACGAGCACCTTGGAGATCTGCGAGGGGTACCGGGCGCACGACGGCGGGACCGTCCGCGTCCTCGGCCTCGAGCCCGGCGACCGGGCGCTGCGCGCCCGGGTCGGGGTGATGCCGCAGACGGGCGGGGTGCCGGGCACGGCCAAGGCCGGGGAGTTCCTGCGCCTCATGGCCTCCTTCCACACCCACCCGCTCGATCCCGCCGCGCTGATGGACCGGCTCGGCCTCACCGAGCACGCCCGCACGCCCTACCGGCGGCTGTCCGGCGGCCAGCAGCAGCGGCTTTCGCTGGCCGCGGCGATCGTCGGCAGGCCCGAGCTGGTGTTCCTCGACGAGCCGACCGCGGGCCTCGACCCTCAGGCGCGCCGCGCCACCTGGGAGCTCATCGCCGACCTGCGCGCCGCCGGGGTCTCGGTGCTGCTCACCACCCACTTCATGGACGAGGCCGAGCAGCTGTCCGACCAGATCGTCATCATCGACCGGGGCAGGGTCGTCGCCGAGGGCGCGCCCGCCGCGCTGACCGGCGCCGAGCACCAGCTCAGGTTCCGCGCCCGCGCCGGACTCGGCCTCGACGAACTGCTCAACGCGCTCCCCGCGGGCAGCGCCGCCAAGGAGTCCCCCGCCGGCCACTACCTCATCGAGGGCGAGGTCGGCCCCGAACTCCTGGCCACCGTCACCGCCTGGTGCGCCTCCCACGGCGTCCTCGCCGAAGACCTGCGGATCGAACGCCGCACCCTGGAAGACGTCTTCCTGGAACTGACCGGCAGGGAGCTTCGCGGATGACCGTTCTGGATTTCAGTCCTCGGCCGGTGGCCGCGTCGTTGCCCCGGATGGTGGGGGCGCAGGCCGCGTACGAGTTGAAGGCGGTGCTGCGGAACGGCGAGCAGCTGCTGCTGACGCTGATCATTCCGGTGCTGCTGCTCGTGGTGTTCAGCCTCACTTCGCTGCTCGACCTCGGGGAGGGCGAGCGGGTGGACTTCCTCACGCCCGGCGTGCTGGCCCTGGCCGTCATGTCGACGGCGTTCACCGGGCAGGCGATCGGGACGGGCTTCGAGCGCCGGTACGGGGTGCTCAAGCGGCTCGGCGCGACGCCGCTGCCGCGTTCCGGGCTGATCCTCGCCAAGACGCTGACGGTCGTGCTGGTCGAGCTGATCCAGGCCGTCGTGATCATCGCGGTGGCGCTGGCGCTCGGCTGGAGCCCCGCGGGCAACCCCGCCGCGGCGGTCCTGGCCGTCCTGCTGGGCACCGCGGCGTTCAGCGGGTTCGGCCTGCTCATGGCCGGGACCCTGCGGGCCGAGGCCACCCTCGCCGCGGCCAACCTCGTCTACCTGCTGCTGCTCGTTCTCGGCGGCGTGGTCTTCCCGCTGGACAAGTTCCCCGCGGGCTTCGCCTCCGTGCTGGAGCTGCTGCCGATCTCGGCGCTGTCCGGCGCCCTGCGCGCGATCCTCGCCGACGGCACCGCCCTGCCTGGCGCCCAGCTGCTGATCCTCGCCGGCTGGGCGGTCGCCGGCCTCGCGCTCGCCGCCCGCTTCTTCCGTTGGGAGTGAGCGCGGCGCAGGCCGACGAGGCCAGGGCCGGGGGGATTCCCGGGCTCGGGTCCGTGCCGCCGTCGGTCCTCGTGCTGTTCGGGATCCTGTCGGTGCAGCTCGGGGCGGGCCTGGCCAAGGGGATGTTCGACCGGCTGCCGCCGTCGTGGATCGTGGTGCTGCGGCTGGTGACCTCGGCGGTCGTGGTCGGGTTCATGGTGCGCAAGCGGCTGTGGCGGGTGCTGCGCGGGGCGTCCCGGCGGGACCTGGGCGCGGCGGCCGCGCTCGGCGGGTCACTCGCGCTGATGAACTTCTCGATCTACCAGTCGCTCCAGCACATCCCGCTCGGCATCGCGGTGACCATCGAGTTCCTCGGGCCGCTGTGCGTGGCGGTCCTGGCGTCGCGGCGGCCGCTGGACCTGCTGTGGGCCGCGCTGGCCTTCGGCGGGGTCGTCGCCCTCGCCAGGGACGGCGGCGACGTCAACGTGCCCGGCGTCCTGTGGGCGCTGCTGGCGGGCCTCGGCTGGGCCCTGTACATCTTCGCCGCGGCGGCCGCGGGACGGCGCCTTCCGGGCGCCACGGGCCTCGCGCTGGCCAGTGTGGTGGCGACGGTCCTCGTCCTCCCGCCCGGGATGGCCGCCCTGGCCGACGCCGGCTGGTCGGTGCTCACCCCCGAACTGGTCGCGCTGGGCGTCGGGGTCGGGCTGCTGTCGTCCGTGGTGCCCTACACGCTGGAGCTCGAGGCGCTGCGGCGCATCCCCCAGGGCGTCTTCGGCATCCTCATGAGCCTGGAGCCCGCCGTCGCCGCGCTCGTCGGGGTGCTGCTGCTCGGCGAGCACCTGTCGCCGGTCCAGTGGGCGGCGATCCTCGCGGTCATGCTGGCCTGCGCCGGAGCGACCCGGAACGCCAGAACCTGACCCGGGTCGGGCCACTGCGGAGGCCGTCCTACGATGAGGCCGTGGCTGTGACGACCGTTGACAAGAGCAAGAATCCGCTGGCCAGGGCGCGCGACGCGGTCTGGAACCCCTCCACCGCATCGCTGCGCCTGCTGGCGCTCGCGGCCGTCGTGGTGAACGCCGGGATCATCCTCACCGGCGGGGTGGTCCGGCTCACCTCCTCCGGCCTCGGCTGCCCGACCTGGCCGAAGTGCACCGGAGAGAGCCTCGTGCCCTCCGCGCACCCCTCGCACTCGCTGTTCAACATGCTCATCGAGTTCGGCAACCGGATGCTCACCTTCCTGGTGCTCGCGGTCGCGGTCTCCGTCTTCGTCGCGGCCCGGCGGCTGCGCCCGCAGCGCCGCGAGCTCGTCGTACTGGCCCTGCTCCAGCCGCTCGGGGTGCTGCTCCAGGCCGGGATCGGCGGCATCACCGTGCTCACGAAGCTGAACCCGTCGACGGTCTCCATCCACTACCTGTGCTCCTCGGCCCTGATCTTCGCCGCGTTCCTGCTGTACGTCCGGGTCGGCGAGGGCGACGGCCCCGTCCGCGTCCTCGTCGCGCCGCCCGTCAGGGGGGCGACCCGGCTGCTGACCGCGACCGTGGTGGCCGTGCTGATCGTCGGCACCCTCGTCACCGGCACCGGGCCGCACGCGGGCGACTCCGCGGCCGACCGCCTCACCTTCATGCACCTGCACGACATCACCCGGATCCACTCGTTCCTGGCCTGGGCGACGGTCGTGCTGGCCGTCGTGCTGCTGGTGCTGATGGCCAGGACCGGGGCTCCGGCGCGCACCCGCAGGGCCGTCCATCTCTTCCTCGGCGCGGTGCTGCTGCAGGGCGTGATCGGCTACGCCCAGTTCTTCCTGCTGGAGAGCTTCGACGGGAACACCGACCTGTCGACCACCGCCGTCGACGTCCAGACCGCCCTGGTCGGCGTCCATCTGTTCGGCTCCGCGATCCTGTGGATCGCCGCCCTGCACGTCCTGTTCAGCCAGCGGGTGCGGGCCGAGGTGCCGGCCGCGCCCGTCGCGGGCTGATCCGCGCCGCTAGGGCCGCTGCCGCGGAGGCTGCGGCGGCGGCCCTGCCAGACCTGATGGTCCCCAGGGTGGGGTGACGGGTTGCCGGCCGGGTCTGCTGAGGAGTAGTGCTTGGCGGGCGACGGCCATGAGGTTGAGCAGTTGGGTGCGGCGGGTGGTGAAGAAGTCGGTTTCGATGACTCCGGCGTCCAGGCGTTTGTGGAGCAGGACGAGTTCGGTGGCGCCCAGTTGGTAGTCCGACATGGCGCGGGCTGCGCCTTTGCCGCCGACTTTTCTGGCCCAGCGGCGGGCGTCGCGGCGGCGCTGGATGTGGCCGAGCATGACGATGTCCTGTGGTGAGACCAGGCCGGTCGGGACGTAGGCGGGCAGGTGCCTGCCGATCTGGTGCACCAGCGCGCGGCGTTCGAAGAAGACCAGTGTCAGCAGTACCAGCAGCAGGCAGAAGTCCAGCACGTACACGACCGCGAGGCCCCTGACCCCGTAGGCCGCCGCGCCGTTCCACAGCGCGTGCAGCAGGATCGCTCCCGCCAGCCCCGCCATGACGGCCGGGATCCGCCCGCGCCGGTGGTTGGCCGCCCACGCCACGCCCAGGCCCGTCATCGCGGTGAACAGGGGGTGGCCGAGGGGGGAGATCAGCCCCCGGAGGATGAACACGGCCTCCAGACGGCCCTGGCCCCCGGCGTCGATGGCCTGCATGTAGTAGGAGATGTTCTCCATCATCGCGAAGCCGAGCGCGACCATCGCGGCGTAGACGATCCCGTCGGTGATCCCATCGATCTCGTTGCGCCGGAACCACAGCAGCACGAACAGGACCGCGCCCTTCAACGACTCCTCGATGACCGGAGCGCCCACCGTCGCGGTCCACACCAGGCCCTTGTCGTCGCCGAAGAACGGCGCGGTGACATACTTGTAGCCCAGGGTGTTGAGGATCAGCGCCCCGACGACGGCCACGCCCGCGCCCCACAGGAACGCGAACACCAGGTCCCTGACGGGTTCGGGCTCCAGCCTGTCGAGCAGCAGGACCGCCGACAGCAGGATCGGCACCGGCAGCAGGGCCAGCGCGAGCCCGACGAAGAAGGTGCCTCCATCACCGAGGAAGGCGAAGACCGCGAGGGTGGCCAGGGCGCAGGTCGAGGTGACGACCATCCCGACGATCAATTTCAGCGAAGGACGGCCGGGGGTCCGGCCGTCCAGGATCGCCTGGGGATCGAGCGTCGTCATGTCGCGAGAGTAGTCGACCGTCGGCCTGCCCGTTAAGGGGCGGAACCCCGGGCAGACCTGCGGGTCACTGGAAGAGGAAGTCGATCGCGACGGCGGTGAACAGCAGCGCGAGGTAGGTGTTCGACAGGTGGAAGAACCGCATCGGCCGCAGCAGCGCGCCGGTGAGGCCCCGGTTCACCCGGATCAGCAGCCGGTGCGCCTCGATGATGAAGATCGCGCCGAGCACGAGCGCCACGACGCCGTAGACCGGGGTGAGGTCGGCCGCGGGCCACAGGGCCAGCGAGCAGGCCACCGTCGCCCAGGTGTAGATCACGCACTCGGTGACCACGCGCTTGGGGGTGGCGACGACCGGGAGCATCGGCACGCCCGCCAGCGCGTAGTCCTCCTTGTAGCGCATCGCCAGCGTCCAGGTGTGCGGCGGGGTCCACAGGAAGACGACGCCGAACAGGATGAACGGGGTGGCCGCGAGCGACCCGGTGACCGCGGCCCAGCCGATGAGGACGGGCATGCACCCGGCGATGCCGCCCCACACGATGTTCTGCTTCGTGCGGCGCTTCAGCACCATCGAGTAGACGAAGACGTAGTAGAGGATCGCGAAGACCGACAGCGCGGCGGCCAGGGCGTTCACCGTCAGCAGGAAGCCGACGGTGGAGATCACGCCGAGGGAGGCGCCGAAGATCAGCGCGCCGACGGGGCTCACCTGGTGGCGGGCCAGCGGGCGGCGGCGGGTCCTGCGCATCTTGGCGTCGATGTCGCGGTCGATGTAGCAGTTGATCGAGTTGGCGCTGCCCGCCGACATGAAGCCCCAGACCAGGGTGGCCAGGACGAGGCCGAGGTCGGGCAGCCCCTTGGCGGCCAGGAACATCACGGGTAGCGTGGTGATCAGCAGAAGTTCGATGACCCGCGGCTTGGTGAGCGCGACATAGGCGCCCACCTTCGCGCCGAGCGTGAGCGGCGCCTCCTGGGCGACCGCCTGCGCGGAGGCGGCCTCGACCGCCTCGACCTCTACCGTCTCGACATCGCTGCGGGCGCCGGAGACGCGGTCGGCCCGGTTACTGAGCACCGTCACAACTGGAAAGCCTTCTGCTCAACTAGCCACTCGACTGGATCACGGTCGCCCCTAGCGGCCGCGTGCTCACTGTAGTGCCGCCCTCCGCGGGGTCCATCATCGGGTGCGGTGTTTCACCTCCGCTCTCCCCCGCACCGGTGACCCGTGCCGGGTGTCGGACACGGAATGATCGGGCATGTGCTCGGTGTTCCCGACTTATGGGGTCGATTGGTTTAGACCAATCACTGCGACGGCCATAATGAGTAGGCTCGTAGAGATCAGCGCCTCGGGCACGGGCGTGGTCGACCCGATCAAATTCCAGTAGAACTTGTGGAAGGACCGACGTTCTCCGGTGACTACCGACAATCTCACTCTTGACTGGTCCGAGCTTGACGACCGAGCCGTGGACACCGTCCGGGCGCTGGCCATGGACGCCGTCGAGAAGGTGGGCTCAGGGCACCCGGGCACCGCGATGAGCCTGGCTCCGGCCGCCTACCTGCTGTTCAACAAGGTGCTCAAGCACGACCCGTCCGACCCGAACTGGGCCGGGCGCGACCGCTTCGTGCTGTCCTGCGGCCACTCCAGCCTGACGCTGTACATCCAGCTCTACCTGTCCGGCTACGGCCTGGAGCTCGATGACCTCAAGGCGCTGCGCACCTGGAACAGCCTGACGCCCGCCCACCCCGAGCACGGCCACACCGCCGGCGTGGAGACCACCACCGGCCCGCTCGGCCAGGGCATCGCCAACGCGGTCGGCATGGCGATGGCCGCCCGCCGCGAGCGCGGCCTGTTCGACCCGGACGCCCCCGCGGGCGAGTCCCCCTTCGACCACAACATCTGGGCGTTCTGCTCCGACGGCGACGTCCAGGAGGGCATCAGCCACGAGGCCAGCGCGATCGCGGGCCACCAGCGGCTGGGCAACCTCACGGTCGTCTGGGACGACAACCGGATCTCGATCGAGGACGACACCCAGATCGCGATGTCCGAGGACGTCCTGGCCCGCTACGCCGCCTACGGCTGGGAGACCGTCCGGGTCGACTGGCTGAAGACCGGCGAGTACGTCGAGGACGTGCGGCGCCTGTACGAGGTGCTGGAGGCCGCCAAGCTCGACTCCAACCGGCCCACCTTCGTCGCGCTGCGGACCGTCATCGGCTGGCCCGCGCCGAACAAGAAGGACACCGGCAAGATCCACGGCTCGGCGCTCGGCGCCGCCGAGGTCGCCGCCACCAAGGAGATCCTCGGGTTCGACCCGGCCAAGGACTTCTATGTGGCGCCCGAGGTGCTGGAGCACGCGCGCAAGGTCGCCGACCGCGGCCTCGCCGAGCGCAAGGCCTGGGACGAGAAGTACCAGGCGTGGCGCGCGGCGAACCCGCAGCGCGCGGCCGAGTACGACCGGATCGCCGAGCGCCGCCTGCCCGAGGGCTGGACCGCCAAGCTCCCGACGTTCCCCGCGGGCAAGGACCTCGCCACCCGCGCCGCGTCCGGCGAGGTGCTGTCGGCGATCGGCCCGGTGCTGCCGGAGCTGTGGGGCGGGTCGGCCGACCTCGCGGAGTCCAACAACACCACGATGAAGGGCGAGCCGTCCTTCATCCCCGCCGAGTTCCAGACCGACGAGTGGCAGGGCGGCCCCTACGGCCGCACCCTGCACTTCGGCATCCGTGAGCACGCCATGGGCGCGATCCTCAACGGCATCGCCCTGCACGGCGGCACCCGCCCCTACGGCGGCACGTTCCTGGTCTTCTCCGACTACATGCGCCCGTCGGTCCGCCTCGCGGCGCTGATGAAGCTGCCGGTCACCTACGTGTGGACGCACGACTCCATCGGCCTCGGCGAGGACGGCCCGACCCACCAGCCCGTCGAGCACCTGTGGTCGCTCCGCGCGATCCCCGGCCTCGACGTGGTCCGCCCGGCCGACGCCAACGAGACCGCCGTCGTCTGGCGCACCATCCTCGAGCACACCGACCGCCCGGCCGGCCTCGCGCTGACCCGCCAGAAGGTGCCGGTCTTCGACCGCGACGTCCTGGCCTCCGCCGAGGGCGCGGCCAAGGGCGGCTACGTCCTGGCCGAGGCCGACGGCGGCACGCCCGAGGTGATCATCATCGCGACGGGCTCCGAGGTCGAGCTCGCCCTCGCCGCCCGCGAGTCCCTCCAGGCCGAAGGCACCGCCACCCGCGTGGTGTCGATGCCGTGCGTGGAGTGGTTCGACGCGCAGGACGCCGCCTACCGCGCCGAGGTGCTGCCGCCCGCGGTGCGCGCCCGGGTCTCGGTCGAGGCCGGGATCGCGCTCGGCTGGCACCGCTACGTCGGCGAGGACGGCGCCTCGATCAGCCTGGAGCACTTCGGCGGATCGGCCGACTACAAGACCCTCTACCAGCAGTTCGGCATCACCCCCGAAGCGGTGGTGGCCGCCGCCCGCGAAAGCCTCACCAAGGCCAAGGGATAAGCAGATGAGTGACAACCTGAAGAACCTCTCCGCCGCAGGCGTGTCGATCTGGCTCGACGACGTGAGCCGTGAGCGCCTGCGCTCGGGCAACCTCGCCGACCTGGTCAAGAACTCCAGCGTCGTCGGCGTGACCTCGAACCCGACCATCTTCGCCAACGCCCTGTCCAAGGGCGACGCCTACGACGCCCAGCTCCGCGAGCTGGCCGTGCGCGGCGTGAGCGTCGAGGAGGCCTCCCGGGCCATCCCCGCCTACGACATCCGCTGGGCCTGCGACGTGCTGCGGCCGGTCTTCGACCGGACCGACGGCGTCGACGGCCGGGTGTCGATCGAGGTGGACCCGCGGCTGGCCCGCGCGACCGAGCCGACCATCGCCGAGGCCAAGGCCCTGTGGTGGCAGGTCGACCGGCCCAACCTGATGATCAAGATCCCGGCGACCCGCGAGGGCCTGCCCGCGATCACCGCGGTGCTGGCCGAGGGCATCAGCGTCAACGTCACGCTGATCTTCTCGCTGGAGCGCTACGGCGAGGTCATCGACGCCTACTTCGCCGGTCTCGAGCAGGCCCGCGCGAACGGCCACGACATCAACGGGATCGAGTCGGTCGCGTCGTTCTTCGTGTCCCGGGTGGACACCGAGATCGACAAGCGGCTGGAGAAGCTCGGCAAGCCGGAGCTCAAGAGCAAGGCGGGCGTCGCCAACGCCCAGCTCGCCTACGAGCTCTACGAGCAGAAGTTCTCCTCCGACCGCTGGCAGGCCCTGGCCGACGCCGGGGCGCGGCCGCAGCGTCCGCTGTGGGCGTCCACCGGCGTCAAGGACCCGGCGCTGCCGCCGACCCTGTACGTGACCGAGCTGGTCGCGCCCGGCGTCGTCAACACGATGCCGGAGGCGACCCTCAAGGCGACGGCGGAGCAGGCGCAGATCACCGGCGACACCGTCACCGGCTCCTACGCCGCGGCCCACGCGGTGTTCGCCGAGCTCAAGGACGCCGGCGTCGATTACGACGACGTCGTCCGCGTCCTCGAGGACGAGGGCGTCGACAAGTTCGAGGTCTCCTGGAACCAGTTGCTGGACATCCTGAAGACCGAGCTGGAGGCCAAGGCGTGACCTCTGTCGTCACGGCGGCGGCGGGTGTCTCGGTCACCGTGCGCGGTGACGCCGTGGAGGAGACCGAGAGCATTCTCGATCGGCTCGCCTCCGACGGCGTCCCCGCGGCGCTCGCCGCGCGGAGCCCCCAGTTGTGGGGGCCCGACGCGGTGGCCGAGGCGGGCCGGCGGCTCGGGTGGCTCGATCTGCCCGAGACGTCGCGCGCGCTGGTCGAGCCGCTCACGCGGCTCGCCGAGGAGTACCGGGCCGAGGGCCTGGACCGCTTCGTGCTCGCGGGCATGGGCGGCTCCTCGCTGGCCGCGGAGGTGATCACCCGGACCGCCGGAGTGGAGTTGACCGTCCTGGACGGCACCGACCCCCTCCAGGTCGCCCGGGTGATCGCCGACCGGCCGGAGCGCACCGTCGTCGTCGTGGCGTCCAAGAGCGGCGGCACCCTGGAGACCGACGGCCACCGGCGGGTCTTCGAGGCGGCCTTCGCCGAGGCGGGGATCACCTGCGACGCGCTGCGCCGCAGGTTCCTCGTGATCACCGACCCGGGGTCGCCGCTGGAGCACAGCGCGCGCCGGGCCGGGTACCACGTGGTCCTCTCCGACCCGGACGTCGGCGGCCGCTTCAGCGCGCTGTCGGCGTTCGGGCTCGTGCCCGCCGCGCTGGCCGGGGCCGACATCGGGGCGCTGCTGGACGAGGCGGCGGCGCTCGCGCCGACGCTGCGCCAGCCGTACGACAACCCGGCGCTCGCGCTCGGCGCGGCGCTCGGCGTCGCGGCCGCCGCGGGCCGCGACAAACTGCTCATCGCCGACAACGGCTCGGGCCTCACCGGGTTCGGCGCGTGGGCCGAGCAGCTCCTCGCCGAGTCCACCGGCAAGGACGGCAAGGGCGTCCTGCCCGTCCTCGTCGAGGGCGTCGGCGCCCCGGGCTTCGCGCCCTCGCCGGACGTCCGCGGCCTGGTCCTCGGCGACTTCGAGTCCGCGGCCCTCACCGTGAAGGGCCCGCTCGGCGCGCAGTTCCTGCTGTGGGAGTACGCGACCGCGATCGCCGGGCGGGTGCTCGGGATCAACCCGTTCGACCAGCCGAACGTGCAGGAGTCCAAGGACAACACCGCGGCGCTCCTCGACGCGTTCGCGACCGAGGGCGAGGCCGCGCTGGACGACGGCGCGCCCTACCTGGTCGACGGCGCCGTCGAGGTGCACACCGGGGGCACCCTGGGCGGGCACTCCCTGGAGGGGGGCCTCACCGAGGCGCTGGACGCCCTGCTGGAGTCCGTTCCCGCCCGCGGGTACCTCGCCGTCATGGCCTACCTCGACCGCACCGGCGACGACGCCGAGGCGGCCGGGCTGCGGGCGCTGCTCACGCTGCGCGCCGAACGGCTGGGGCTGGCTCCCGCGCCCGTCACCTTCGGGTGGGGGCCGCGGTTCCTGCACTCCACCGGCCAGTACCACAAGGGCGGCCCGCAGAACGGGGTCTTCCTCCAGATCACCGGCGCCGCTCCCCTGGACGTCCCGGTGCCGGGGCTCCCGTACACCTTCGGAACGCTCCAGTTCGCCCAGGCCATCGGCGATCTGCGCGCGCTGCGCTCGCGCGGCCGCCCGGTCGTGCGACTGCACCTCCGTGATCGCGCCGAGGGACTGGCGCAACTGCTCGACGCACTGAAAAACTGAACTCCGGCGGACGAGGACGGACCCGGGCGGCAGCCCGGAACGGTCCCGCGGCCGCCGTGGCAAGACCGGTCGATCCCCTCCTTGACCGCCATCTCTGATCGAACGCAGGAAAGGGACGGGCATGCCTTCGCCCGCAGAACTGATCGGGATCGACGGGAATCCGCTCCGCGATCCCCGCGACAAGAGACTTCCCCGCGTCGCCGGGCCCAGCGTGCTGGTGCTGTTCGGCGTCACCGGCGACCTCTCGCGCAAGAAGCTGCTCCCGGCCATCTACGACCTGGCCAACCGCGGACTGCTGCCCCCGGGCTTCTCCCTCGTGGGGTTCGCCCGGCGCGACTGGGAGAACCAGGACTTCCGGCAGGTCGCCTACGAGGCGGTCAAGCAGCACGCGCGCACGCCGTTCCGGGAGGACGTCTGGCGGCACCTGTCGGAGGGCATGCACTTCGTCCCCGGCGAGTTCAACGACCCCGGCGCGTTCGACACGCTGGCCCTCGCCGTCAAGGAGCTCGACGAGACGCGCGGGACGGGCGGGAACTACGCCTTCTACCTGTCGATACCCCCGAAGTTCTTCGACGTCGTGGTGGAGCAGCTCCAGCGCAGCGGCCTTGCGGAACGTTCCGAGGACAGCTTCCGCCGCGTCGTCATCGAGAAGCCCTTCGGGCACGACCTCAAGAGCGCCCGCGAGCTGAACAACATCGTGCACCGGGTCTTCCCCGAGGAGTCGATCTTCCGGATCGACCACTACCTCGGCAAGGAGACCGTCCAGAACATCCTGGCGCTGCGCTTCGCCAACACCATGTTCGAGCCGATCTGGAACCGGTCGTACGTCGACCACGTGCAGATCACCATGGCCGAGGACATCGGGATCGGCGGCCGGGCCGGGTACTACGACGGGATCGGCGCGGCCCGGGACGTCATCCAGAACCACCTGCTCCAGCTGCTCGCGCTGACCGCGATGGAGGAGCCGACCTCGTTCAGCGCCGAGGCGGTGCGGGCCGAGAAGGCCAAGGTGCTGTCCTCGGTGCGGCTGCCCGACGGCGACCTCGGCCGCTCCAGCGCGCGCGGCCAGTACGCCGCGGGCTGGCAGGGCGGCGTGGACGTCAAGGGCTACCTGGACGAGGACGGCATCCCGTCCGACTCCACCACCGAGACCTACGCCGCGATCAAGCTGGAGATCGACTCGCGCCGCTGGGCGGGCGTCCCGTGGTACCTGCGCACGGGCAAGCGCCTGTCGCGCCGCGCCACCGAGGTCGCGATGATGTTCCAGCGGGCGCCGCACCTGCCGTTCTCGCACACCGAGACCGAGGAGCTCGGCCAGAACTCCCTGGTCTTCCGGATCCAGCCCGACGAGGGCATCACCATGCGGTTCGGCTCCAAGGTGCCCGGCACCGCGATGGAGGTCCGGGACGTCAACATGGACTTCGCCTACGGGGAGTCCTTCACCGAGTCCTCGCCCGAGGCGTACGAGCGGCTGATCCTGGACGTTCTCATCGGCGACCCGCCGCTGTTCCCCCGCCAGGAGGAGGTCGAGCTGTCCTGGCAGATCCTCGACCCGGTCGAGGAGTACTGGTCCGCGCACGGCCGCCCCGACCAGTACAAGTCCGGCGGATACGGTCCGAAGTCGTCGGACCTGATGATGAAGCGCGACGGCCGCGCGTGGCGGAGGATCTGACGTGAACATCGACCTCACCGCGACCACGACCCGGCGGATCCAGGAGGCGCTCACCCAGGCCAGGCACCAGATGGGCGGCCCGGCCGTCGGCATGGTGCTGACCCTGGTGATCGTCACCGACGAGTCCGCGCAGTACGACTCGCTGCGCGCGGCCACCGAGGCGGCGCGCGAGCACCCCTGCCGGGTCCTCACGGTCATCTCGCGGGACGCCCGCGGGAACTCCTCCCGGCTGGACGCCGAGATCAGGATCGGCGAGACCGGCCCCGGCGAGACCGTCCTGCTGCGCATGTACGGGCCGCTCGCCGAGCACGCCGACTCGGTCGTGCTGCCGCTGGTGGTGCCGGACGCGCCCGTCGTCACCTGGTGGCCGGGGCAGGCGCCCGCGCACCCGTCGGACGACCCGCTGGGCGCGCTCGCGCAGCGCCGCGTCACCGACTCCTACGCCGGCATGGACCGGCTCGGCACGCTCATCCAGCTCGACAAGTCCTACGTGCCGGGAGACACCGACTTCTCCTGGACCCGGCTCACCCCGTGGCGCACGCTGCTGGCGTCGGCGCTGGACCAGAAGACTCCGCCGATCATCGCGGCGGAGGTGCAGGCCGAACCCGACAGCCCGAGCGCGGAGCTGCTGGCGTCCTGGCTGGGCGGGCGGCTCGACGTGCCCGCGACCCGGACCACGTCCAACGGTCCCGGCATCACCGCGGTCGTCCTCCAGACCGAGGAGGGGCCGATCTCGGTGACCAGGCCCGACGGCCGCGTCGCCACGCTGGCCCGGCCCGGCCAGCCCGACCGACAGGTCGCGCTGCACCGCAGGCCGATGTCGGAGCTGCTGGCCGAGGAGCTGCGGCGGCTCGACCCGGACGAGGTCTACCACGACGCCGTCTCGCGGTTCGACCGCACCTACACCTCCCCGGCGCCCGCGCCCGAGCCCGCGGCCGCCGCCAAGGACGACGCCGGGGCCGAGGCCGCCGGGGACGCCCCTGCGGGCGGACCCGCCAAGCCGCGCGCCACCCGCAGGAAGGCCGGATCATGAGCGCACCGAAGATCATCGTCCACGCGGACGCGGACCTGCTCGCGCGGGCCGTCGCGGCCCGGCTGATCACCCGGATCGTCGACGTCCAGGCCGAACGGGGCGAGGCCTCGATCGTGCTGACGGGCGGGACCGTCGGGATCGCGCTGCTCGCCGAGGTCGCCGCCTCGCCCGCGCGCGACGCCGTCGACTGGGCCAAGGTCGACGTGTGGTGGGGCGACGAGCGGTTCGTGCCCGAGGGCGACGCCGACCGCAACGCCCTCCAGGCCAGGGAGGCGCTGCTCGACGCGGTGCCGCTGGACCCCGCCCGGGTCCACCCGATGCCCGCCTCCGACGGCCCGGACGGCGACGACGTGGAGGCCGCGGCCGTCCGGCACGCCGCCGAACTGCGGGCCGCCGCCAAGCCGGAGGACCCGGTGGAGGCGCCGTCGTTCGACGTGCTCATGCTCGGGGTCGGCCCGGACGCGCACATCGCGTCGCTGTTCCCCGGCCTGCCCGGCGTGCTGGAGGACAAGCGGACCGTCATCGGGGTGCACGACTCCCCCAAGCCGCCGCCGACCCGGGTGTCCCTGACCGTCCCGGTGATCCAGGCGGCCCGTGAGGTCTGGGTCGTCGCCGCGGGCGAGGGCAAGGCGGAGGCCATCCGCCTCGGCCTGGCAACCGGCACGTCCCCTTCGGAGGCCCCCGTGTCCACGGCGCGGGGCCGCACGGAGACGCTCTACCTGCTCGACCGCGCCGCCGCGTCCCGCCTTCCGGGCTGACCTCGGCGCGCGCTACGGCGCCCCTCGCTCAAGGAGTGAGGGGCGCCGCCGCGTTCACGTCCACCTCGTCCGCCGCGTCCGACGGCACGATCCAGAACTCGCGGCCGTTCGTGTACCCCATCAGCGGCCGCCCGAGCGCCGCCGACGTCCGGCCGGTGATCTCACGGAACACCGCCTGGAGCTCCTCGGTCCACGCGCTGATCCGGAACCGCCCGCTCTCGGCGAGGTGCTGCGCCACGACGGGCACCATGGTCACGATGAAGCGTTCGGCCTCCGCCGCGGTCATGGGTTCAGACATATCGAGCAAGATACCCGCACGGGCCCGGCAGCCGTGCCCGTCTACAGCCTGCGCAAGACGCTGATCAGGCGCCAGGCCGCCGGGTCGGCGGGCGGGACGTCGGTGAAGTCGCCGTACTGAGCGACGATCTCCAGGGCCGTCTCCGGGTGTTCCAGGGCGGCGACGCGGACGGCGGCCTGGAGCTCGGTGGCGGTCCAGAAGCGGAAGGGGACGACGCCCTCGGCGGTGCGGACGCGGGTGGGGCCGCCCGGCCGGGCGGGCGGCTCGGTGACGCGGATGACGACGTGGTCGTCGACCATCTGGGTGAGGGGGTCGAGGGGGTCGTCGAGGGAGCCCCAGGTGACGTCGGCGGTGGTCCCGTCGCGCTCGGCGGTCCAGGAGGTGGTGGTGGAGGAGTCGCGGCCGAGCCGGTCGGCCGGGTGGCTCATCTCCAGGATGTAGACGCCGCCGGTGGCGAGGTGGGCGGCGGCGCGGTCGAAGTGGGCGGCGAACGCGTCGAGGGTGTGCAGGTGCGCGGTGCTGTCCAGCATCGTGATCACCAGATCGAACCGCTCGGCGAGGGCGAAGTCCGTCATGTCGGCCTGGACGACGGTGAGCCGGGGCTCCTTGGCCTTGGCGTAGGCGCACATCGCGGCGTTCAGGTCGAGCGCGGTGCACGCGAGGCCCCGGCGGGCCAGCTCCCTGACGTGCTCGGCGGGGCCCGCCGCCAGCTCCAGGACGGTCCGGGGCTCCCTGCCGTGCCGGGCCGCCCAGGTCAGCAGCGCGTCGGCCTCGGCGGGGACGTCGCGGAAGGCGCAGGCGAGTTCATAGGCTTCGGGATCGTCGTAGATGGCCACCCGGCCATCGTCTCAAGAGTGGAGCGTTCCTTACGCAGCGGCGGCTTCGGCCCCGCGCAGGTCCAGCACGATCTCCAGGACCGCGGGGTCCTCGGTCCGCCGGGTCCGGCCGCCGAGCGCGGTGAGGAGCTTGCGCATCCTGGCGTTCTCGCTGAACACGCTCGCGCGCAGCTCCGCGAGCCCCTCGGCGCGGCCCAGTTCGACCAGCAGCTCGGTCAGCCGGCGGCCGATCCCCCGGTTCTGCCACGCGTCCTCGACGAGGAAGGCCAGCTCCGCCGCCCCCGAGGCGCCGTCGTACATCATGTGGCCGAGCGCGATGACCCGCCCCGACTCGTCGTCGACGGCCAGGGACAGCCCCCGGGACCTGTCGCAGAACACGTCGAACAGGCGCTGCGGCAGCTTCGGCTTCGCGCTGAAGTAGCGAAGCCGGCGGCTCGCCATGGAGCACCGCTCGTGCATCGCCACCACCTCGGCCTGGTCCCCCGGACCCAGCGGACGTGTGGTGAGCCCGGACGCCCCGGGCCGGATCACGGCGGGCGCCGCGGCTGTGGAAATCATCGGAATCCCCCTTCTTTCTCGATTCAGTAAGACTCTCCGATCAGTGTTACGAGTTCGTGTGAACTCGGTTTCCCGGGCCGGAAAACCGGCGTGACGTTGGTCTCCCCCGTCCACCCGTCGAGACCCGGGGCCGGGGCGCCCGATCACCCGGGCGGCGCAGGAGCGACAAAGGAGCGGAGATCAAGCACTATGTCGGCATGGCTTTCGTGAACGGCGCGGTGTCCCACTGGTTCAGCGAGACGGGACTGCCCTCCCCCGCGCCACGGCTGCCCGGCTCGATCCAGGCCGATGTCTGCCTGGTCGGCGCGGGGTACACGGGCCTGTGGACCGCCTACTACCTCAAGAAGGCGCGGCCGGATCTGCGGATCGTCGTCCTGGAGAAGGAGTTCGCGGGGTTCGGGGCGTCCGGGCGCAACGGCGGCTGGGTCGTCGGCGAGCTGGCCGGGTCGGGCGCCGCGTACGCCGAGCGGTTCGGGCGGGACTCCGTCATCCGGCTCCAGCACGCGATGTTCGACGCGGTCGCCGAGGTCGTGCGGGTCGCGGCGAAGGAGGGCGTCGACGCCGACCTCGTCCAGGACGGCCTGGTGACGGTCGCGCGCAACCGGGCGCAGCGCTGGCGGATGCGGCAGGAGATCGCGCACGCGCGGGCCTGGGGCTGGGGCGGGGACGACCTCCGCCTGATCGAGCCGGGCGAGCGGATCCGGGTCGCCGGGGCCGTCGACGCCATGTACACCCCGCACTGCGCCCGGGTGCAGCCCGCCAAGCTGGTGCGCGGGCTCGCCAGGATCGTCCAGAACCTCGGCGTGGAGCTGTACGAGGGCACCGAGGTCACCGCGCTGCGGCCCAGGACCATCACCTCCTCGGCCGCCGCGCTCACCCCGTACGGACGGGTGACCGCCGAGTACGTCATCCGGGCCACCGAGGGGTTCACCGCGGCGTTCCGGCCGCTGCACCGCGACTGGCTGCCGATGAACAGCTCGATGATCGTCACCGAGCCGCTGCCCCCGGACGTCCTGGCCGAGACGGGGTGGCGGGGCGCGGAACTGCTCGGCGACATGGCGCACTACTACATGTACGCGCAGCGCACGGCGGACGGCAGGATCGCCTTCGGCGGCCGCGGCAAGCCCTACCGGTACGGCTCGCGCATCGACGACGCGGGCCGCACCCACGAGCGCACGATCCGCCAGCTGCACGCCATGCTCGCCGACTTCTTCCCCGCGGCCGCGCGCGTGCCCGTCGCACACGCCTGGTCGGGGGTGCTCGCGGTGCCGCGCGACTGGTGCTCGACCGCCGCGCTGGACCGGCGCAGCGGCCTCGGCCACGCCGGCGGGTACACCGGCCACGGCGTCGCCACCACCAACCTCGCCGGCCGCACCCTGCGCGACCTCGTGCTGGACGAGCGGACCGAGCTCACCGACCTGCCCTGGGTCGGCTGGCACGTGCGGCCCTGGGAGCCGGAGCCGCTCCGCTGGCTCGGCGTCCACCTCATGTACGGCCTCTACAAGCGCGCCGACGCGCGCGAGCGCGGCCTGCGCAGGACGTCGAAGATCGCCAAGGTCGCCGACCTGATCTCCGGCCGCTGACGGACCCGGCGCGCGGTCCCGCTCGATCGGGCCGGGGACTGGGTAGGAGGGCGGCATGGAGCTGACGCTGATCCGGCACGGGCAGAGCACGGGCAACGTCGCACGCGAGGCGGCGATCCTCGCGGGCGCCGACGCCCTGGGCCTCGGCGAGCGCGACTCCGACATCCCGCTCACCCCGCTGGGCGAGCGGCAGGCCGCCGCGGTCGGCGGGTACCTCGCCGGGCGCCCGCCGCCGACGCTCGTGCTGTCCTCGCCGTACGTGCGCGCCCTGGAGACCGCGCGGATCGCGCTCGCCACCGCGGGGTTCCCCCCGGACCTGCGGATCGACGAGCGGCTGCGCGACCGCGACCTCGGCGCGTTCGCCGGGCTCACCCCCTCGGGGATCCGGCTCGGCCACCCCGAGGAGCACGCCAGGCAGGCGTTCCTCGGCAAGTTCTACCACCGGCCGCCCGGCGGGGAGTCCTGGACCGACGTGGCCCTGCGGCTGCGCTCGCTGCTCGCCGAGCTCCCCTCCGACGGCAGGGTCCTCATCGCCACGCACGACGCGGTGATCGTGCTCTTCCGGTACATCGTCGAGGGCCTGACGGAGGCCGAGGTGATGGAGATCGAGAAGGAGACGATCGGCAACGCCTCGGTCTCGCACTGGCGCGAAGGGACCCGCGTCCTCTACAACGACGCGTCCTTTCTCGACTGAGGCGCGCTCAGGACTTCGCGGGGCTCGCCGCGAGGCCGGGGGGCGCGGCGGCGAGCGCCGCCTCGATCGCCGCGACGAGGGCGCGCGCGGACTCCTCGGTCAGCTCCACCGCCACCCGGGCGGCCGGCCCGAGCTCGGGCGCGGTGAAGTCGATGTTCACCGAGTGGTCCAGCGGCGCGTGGTACGGGTGGTCGACGTAGACGGCGGCGCGGGTGACGGAGAACCATCCGTCCTTGCCCTTGGCGCTGCCCTCCAGTTCGGCGAACTCGGTGTGATAGGTGCACATGGCGTCCTAGCCTGCCATGGCGCCGGACGGCGGCGGCCGCGCGCCGCCCGTCCGGGCCGCGGGGCGGCTACCGGGTGTGCAGGTGCCGCCCGTAGAAGTCGAACACGCGCGCCCAGCCCGACACCGCGGCCTCCGGGCGGTAGGCCGGACGGTTCACCGAGAAGAACGCGTGGCCCGCGCCCTCGTAGGTGTGGAACTCGAACTCCTTGCCCAGCTCGGTGAGGACCGCGGACAGCTCGGCGGTCTCGCTCGGCGCGGGGAACTTGTCGTCGGCGCCGAACAGGCCGAGCAGCGGGCACGCCAGGTCCTTCGCCAGCCCCACGACGGGCGGGACGACGACGGGGTAGCCGTCGGGCGAGTGGGCGGTGACGAACGCGCCGTAGCAGTCCACCGCGGCGTCCAGATCGAGGGAGCAGGCCGCGAGGAACGCCTGGCGGCCGCCCGAGCAGTAGCCGATGACGCCGACCCTGCCGTTGGCGTTCGGCAGGCCCCGCAGGCGGGCGGCGGCGCCCGCGGCGTCCCCGACGAGCCGCTCGTCCGGGACGCCCCCGTTCGCCCGGCTGGCCGCCGCGGCGTCGTCCGGGTCGGCGCCCGGCGCGTCCCGGTAGTGCAGGTTCGGCATGATCGCGTTGTAGCCGCGCGCGGCGAACCTGCGCACGATCTCCTTGCTTCCCTCGTCGTACCCGGGCATGTGGTGCAGCACGATCACGCCGCCGCGCGGCGCGGCCGCCAGGGGACGGGCCAGGTAGGCCTCGATCTCGTCGCCCTGATGGCCGGGGATCGGGATCGTGCCCGAGGTGAACGCGTCTGCGGAGTCGATGGTCTGGTTCATCGGGTCCGGATATCAGAGATCACCGGGGCCCGTCCAACCGGCCCGCCGACCAGGGGGCCGGTTCGCACTGACCGGCGGGTCGTGCTGGAATATCCCAATCCGACCGACCCCCGAGGAGTTGCCCCCATGCGCACGTTCACCGATCTTGCGGAGTTCGCCGCGGCCGTCGGCGAGGAACTCGGCCACAGCGAGTGGCAGGAGATCACCCAGGAGCAGGTGAACACCTTCGCCGACGCCACGGGTGACCACCAGTGGATCCACATCGACCCCGAGCGGGCCGCGACCGAGAGCCCGTTCGGCACCACCATCGCGCACGGCTACCTGACCCTGAGCCTCGTCACCTCCCACGTCGCGCAGACCTTCGCCGTCGAGTCCCTGACGATGGTGGTGAACTTCGGCCTGAACAAGGTCCGCTTCCACACCCCCGTCCCCGTCGGCGCCAAGGTCCGCGCCAGGGCCGTCCTCATGGACCTCAAGAACTCCCCCGCCGGCAAGCTCGGCACCCTCAAGGTCACCATGGAGATCGACGGCCAGCGCCGCCCCGCCTGCGTCGCCGAAGTTCTGGCCCTCTACCGCGACAACTAGCGCTCCGGGCCGCGCTCCGGGTCCGCGTCCGCCGTGCCTTCGGCGCCGGAGCGGGCCCCCTCGTCCCGGGGCTCCGCCGCTGCCGCACGGGGGCCTTCCACCGGCCCGTCGGAGGCGTTCCGGGAGGCGCGGGCGGCGGCCTCTCGGGCGGCGAACTTGCGGCGGTTCTTGCGGATCTCGCGAACGGCGATGGCGACGGCCAGGAGGATCGGGCCGAGGAGCTTGCCCGCGTCGAGAAGCGGCTGGAGCCATTGCGGGGGCGTGAGGTCCGGGAGGTCGAGGTCCGGGCGCAGGTCGGGGAGGTCCGGCCAGGGGACGGACGGCAGGTCGAGGTGCGGCAGGTCGGGCCAGTCGACGCGGGGGACGAGCAGGCGGAGCAGGGCGCTGAGGCCCAGCAGGGGGATCAGGACCTGGGCGGTGGCGATGAGGACGTGGCGGGAGGCGTAGCGGAGCGGGCGTTCGCGTTCCCAGCGCTCCAGCTTGGCGAGGTGTGAGCCCTCGGGCGGGATGAAGTGCACCTCACGGCCCGCGAACCTGGCCTTGATCTTCTTCGGGCGGCGACGGAAGTCGACTTTGACCTCGATCGCCAGGTCGCCGTCGGCGAGCTTGAGCGACTCCAGCTCCTTGACCGTCTCGGCCCGCTCCTCGCCGTCCACCAGCAGCCGCGCCCGGACGCCCAGCGCCCCCGACTTCGCGCACACCAGCTCGTAGCGGCGCCCGTCGAGCGCCAGCGTGTACACCTCGACCCGGGTGTCCAGTTCACCGGGTTCTGCCAATCGCCGTCCGGTATCGCCCGCTGTCATGCACTTCAGACTAGGGAACGGGGAATCCCGTTCCCCTCCTCCGGAATGCCGATCCTGACGCGCCCGGCTCCTCCTCCAGACGGGTGTCCGCCCCGCCCCCGCGGGCGCGCAGCCGGCGGAGCATGCGGGCGTCCTGGAAGCCCACGGCATGGGCCGCCGCCTCGACCGTGCCGCCCCGGGCGATCAGCCGCTCGGCGTGCTCGGCGCGCAGGAGCTGCTGGTAGCGCAGCGGGGTGAGGCCGGTCGCGGCGGTGAAGCGGCGGGTCAGGGTGCGCGGGCTGACCCCGGCGTGCGCGGCGAGGCCGGCGAGCGTCAGCGGCTCGGCGAAGCGTGCGTCGATGAGGTCCTGCACCCGGTGGACGGCGTCGGACAGGTGCGCGCGGTGCGCGAGCATGACGCTGGCCTGCGGCTCGTCACCGTTGCGGCGCACGTAGACGACCATCGATCGGGCCACCCGCGCCGCCGCGGCGGGCCCGTGCCTCTCGGCCAGGAGGTGCAGCGCGAGGTCGGTGCCGCTGGCGATCCCCGCCGACGTCACCACCCGGTCGTCGGCGACGTAGAGGATGTCCCGGACGACCGTGGCCTTCGGATACCGCCGGGCCAGGGCGTCCTGGAGCGCGTGGTGGGTGGTGCAGCGGCGGCCGTCGAGCAGGCCCGCCCTGCCCAGCGCGTCGGCCCCGGCGCAGACGCTCGCGACGGTCCCGCCGCCCGCGTGGTGCGCCGCGAGACGGCGGGCCGCGTCCGCCCCGACGGGGCTCGTGCCGTGCCAGCCGGGGACCAGCACCAGGTCGTCGGGACCGAGATCGGGCCAGCTGGTCCCGGCGGCCAGCGGGAGCCCCTGGTGCGAGGGCACCCGCGGCCGCTCGGCGACGTAGTGCAGGTCGTAGCCGAAGCCGAGTTCGGACGCCGAGGAGAAGACCTGCGCGGGTCCCGCGAGGTCCAGCAGATGGATGCCCGGCAGCAGCAGGAACACGACCTTCGACATGATCTGGTCAGCCTATGGCGTCCGCGATGGTGGCGATCCGCGCGAACCTTCCGGACAGGGCGTACTCGGTCCTGCGGATGACCTCCGCGGCCGGGAGCGTCCGGGGGTCGGCCAGCAGGTCGGCCGCGGAGGCGTCGGGCGGGGTGCCGGGGGCGCCCAGCGGATGGGTGGCGGTCGCCTCGGTGACGAACAGCACGGCGAAGCCGAGGTCGGACGCGACCCGCGCGGTGGTCTCCACGCACTGCTCGGTGCGGATGCCGCTGACCGAGACCTCGGTGATCCCCCGCTCGGTGAGCAGCTTGTGCAGGCCGGTGGTGGTGAAGGCGTTGTGCGCGGTCTTGGTGAGGACGGGCTCGTCCGGCAGCGGCGCCAGCTCGTCCAGCGGGCGGACGAGGCCGAGGGCCGGGTCGAAGGCGGTGCCCGAGCCGGCCGCGGCGTGCAGGATCCAGACGACGAGGTCGCCCCTCTCCCTGGCGCCCGCGACGAGTTCGCCGACCCGGTCGGCGATCTTGGGCTCGGAGATCACCTCCCAGGACGGCAGCGCGCGGAAGGACTCCTGGACGTCGATGACGAGGTGTGCTCGGGTCATGCCCCCGATACTGCCCGGCCCCGGCCGCCCCCGGACAGACACGGCCTGGCCCGGGGGCGGAACGATCCGGTCAGAGCTCGGCGACCGTCGCCTCGATCGCCCGGTGGAACGTCGGGTAGGCGTAGATCATGTGCTTGAGGGTCTCCACCGGGACCCGGGCCTGGACGGCGAGGGCCAGGAAGCCCAGGATCTCGCCGCCGTACGGGCCGGCGACGGCGGCGCCGACGAGGTGGTCGCCGTCGGCCACGAGCTTGACGAACCCCTCGGCCTCGTGGATCCAGCCCCGGGTGGACGCGCCGATGTCGGTGGTCGCGGTGCGCACCTCGATCCCCGCCTCCCGCGCCCTGGCCTCGGTCAGCCCGACCCCGCCGATCTCCGGATCGGTGAAGGTGACGTGCGGGAGCGCGTGGTAGTCGGCCTCGGGGCCGTCCTGGCCGAGGATGTCGCGGACCGCGATCGCCGACTGGTACATCGACACGTGCGTGAACGCGCCCTTGCCCGTGGCGTCGCCGATGGCCCACAGGCCGTCTCCGGCCCTCATCCGGCCGTCGACGGGGATGGAGCGCGCTTTGGGATCGAGCCCCACGGCGGCGACCCCGAGGCGCTCCAGGTCGGTCTTACGGCCCGTGGCGACCAGCAGGCGCTCGGCCCGGACGGTCCGGCCGCCGAGCTCCAGGGTGAACTCCGCGCCGTCGTGGCCCACCCGCGACGCCCGGGCGCCGGTGTGCACGGTGATCCCCTCGGCCTCGAAGACCTTGCGCAGCAGGTCCCCCGCCTCCGGCTCCAAGGGGGCGACGAGCCTTTCCGAGCCTTCGACGACGGTCACCTTCGTGCCGAACCTCGCGAAGACCTGCGCCAGCTCGACGCCGATCGCGCCGCCGCCCAGCACGATCAGCGACACCGGGGCCTCGGTGGCCTTGACGGCGTCGCGGTTGGTCCAGAAGGGGGTGCCAGCGAGCCCGTCGATGGGCGGGACGAGCGGCGCCGTGCCCGGGTTCACCAGGACGCCCTTGCGGCCCCGGATCACCCGGTCGCCGACGGTGACCTCGCGAGGCCCCGTCAGCACGCCGTACCCGCGCACCAGGGTGACGCCCTTTCCGGTGAGGCGGTCGGCCGCGACCTTGTCGTTCCAGTCGTCGGTGGCCTGCTCCCTGACCCGCTTCGCGGCGACCCCGAAGTCGGCGGTGACCTCGGCCCGTCCGGCGAAGTGCGGGACCCGGCGCGCCTCGCCCAGCGCGTCCGCGGCCCGGACCATCATCTTCGTCGGCACGCACCCGTAGTACGGGCACTCGCCGCCGACCAGCCCGGCCTCCACCGCCGTCACCGAGAGCCCCGCCTCCGCGAGCAGCCCCGCCGCGTTCTCCCCACCGGGCCCCAGCCCGACGACCACGACATCCGCCTCTTCAGCCATGTCCCCGCTCCTCCGCCATCGTCCCCGATGATCGATATCGCCGTTGATGATCAGTCATCTTTCACCGTAGATCCCAGCGTGCCCGACGGCATCACACGAACACGGGATCATCCGCCGGAAGACTCCTCCGAGACACAGAACCGGTTGCCGTCGGGATCGGCCAGGACCGTCCAGGTGAGGTCCCCGAAGGTGTGCGTGCCGACCTCGACGGCGCCGAGCGCGATGAGCCGGGCTACCTCCGCCGTCCGGTCGGCGGCCCCGAAGTCCACATGGATCCGGTTCTTGCCCGGTGTCGGCGCCGGGACCTTCTGGAAGCTGAGCACTCCCCCGGCCCCGGCCACCGCCACGTAGACCTCGTAGTCCGCGACGATCTCCCCGCCCAGCGCGTCGGCCCACCACCGCGCCAGGCTCCTCGGCTCCGCGCAGTCCACGGTCACCGCCGCCAGCTTCAGTCCCATGCGCCCACGGTAGCCCGGCGATCACCCGGAGATCACCCCGGGCGCGCAGAAGGCCCGGTTCCCCCGCGCGGGGGAACCGGGCCTTCTGCGCGCTTGTGCCGGGAGCCCTAGTTGCGGGCCGCGGCCGCCATGGCGGCCTGGACGAGACGGCGGCGCTCACGGAGCTTGCCGAGGGCCTCGTCGAGGATGGCCTGGCCGTCGGCGTCGGAGCGGCGCTCCTTCACGTAGGCGAGGTGGGTCTTGTAGGGCTCGTTCTTGGGGGCCGCGGGCGGGTTCGCGGAGTCCGTGCCGGCGGGCAGGCCGCACCGCGGGCAGTCCCAGGTCTCGGGGACCTGGCAGTCGCTGGCGAAGCTGGGCCGGGTCTCGTGCTTGTTGGCACAGTAGAAGCTGATGATGACGCGAGGGGCGGCCTCGCCGCGCTCCGCCTCGCCCATCGGGCCGGCGCCTACCCTGCTGCCGCGAATGGCACTGCCACTAGCCACGGACACTCCTCAAAGTGAATCATGCGCGCCGGGAGCCAGGCTCCCGGCGCGTTCGAAAGGTTTGTTGCAGCCGCTGCTGCGCTCAGATCTACAGGCCCTTGGCCTTGTACAGAAAGCCGAGTACCACGATGGCGGCGAACCAGATCACTCCGGTGGCGATCGTGAGACGGTCCAGGTTGCGCTCGACGACCGATGATCCGCCGAGCGAGGAGGAGATGCCGCCGCCGAACATGTCCGACAGGCCTCCGCCCTTGCCCTTGTGCAGCAGCACGAGCACGATCAAGAGCAGGCTCGTGATGATCAGCACGATCGAGGTTGCAAGAATCACGGTTAGCGCCTTCTGAGCCGCCCCGCGGCTGCGGGGCTCGTTTGAATGTATAGGACGTCCGGCACGGACGAACGGTTTACCCAACGCTATGAAGGGTACGACGAACGAGCCGGTGGTTCAGCTGAACCTACCCCACGGGCGTTGAAGTTTGGCGTCAGCTCACTGCCGAATGGTCCCGGTATCGGCAGATCTTGACGAATTCATCCGCGTCGAGCGCCGCGCCGCCGATGAGGCCTCCGTCCACGTCCGGCTTGGCCATGATGCCCGCCACGTTCGAGGACTTCATCGAGCCGCCGTACAGGACGCGCACGGACTCGGCCACGTCGGTGTCGTAGAGCTTGGCCAGCCGGCCCCGGATCGCGCCGCAGACCTCCTGGGCGTCCTCGGGGGTCGCGACCTCGCCGGTGCCGATCGCCCAGACGGGCTCGTAGGCGATGACGACGGTCTTGGCCTGCTCGGCGGTCAGGCCCTCCAGGGCCCCGTCGACCTGCGCGAGGGTGTAGGGCACCTGCTCGCCCGCCTTGCGGACGTCCAGGCCCTCGCCGACGCAGACGATCGGGGTCAGCCCGTTCTTCAGCGCGGCCTTGGTCTTGGCGTTGACCAGGGCGTCGTCCTCACCGTGGTACTGGCGGCGCTCGGAGTGCCCGATGGTGGCGAAGGTGCAGCCGAGCTTGGCCAGCATCGAGCCGGAGATCTCGCCGGTGTAGGCGCCCTTGTCGTGCGCCGAGATGTCCTGCGAGCCGTAGACCAGCTTGAGCTTGTCGGCGTCGACGACGGTCTGCACCGAGCGGATGTCGGTGAACGGGGGCAGGACGGCGACCTCGACCGCCTCGTGGTCCTTGTCCTTGAGCCCGAAGGAGATCTTCTGCACGAGCAGGATCGCCTCGAGGTGGTTGTTGTGCATCTTCCAGTTGCCGGCCATGAGGGGCTTGCGGGCCATAAGGATCAGTCCTCCAGAGCTTCGAGACCGGGCAGGGTCTTGCCTTCGAGGTACTCGAGGCTGGCGCCGCCGCCGGTGGAGATGTGGGAGAAGGCGTTCTCGTCGAACCCGAGGGTGCGCACCGCGGCCGCGGAGTCGCCGCCGCCGACGACGGTGAAGGCGGCCGAGTCCAGCAGGCCCTGCGCGACCGCGCGGGTGCCGTGGGAGTACGGCTCCATCTCGAACACGCCCATCGGGCCGTTCCAGAAGACCGTCTTGGCGTCGGCGAGCCGGGAGGCGAACAGCTTGCCCGACTCGGGGCCGATGTCCAGGCCGAGCCGGTCGGCGGGGATCGCGTCCGCGGCGACGACGGCGTGGTCGGCGTCCGCGGCGAAGGCGGTCGCGGCGACGATGTCGACGGGCAGGACGAACTCGACGCCCTTGGCCTCGGCGCGCGCGAGGTAGTCGAGGACGACCGGGATCTGGTCCTCTTCGAGGAGGGACTTGCCGACCTCGTGGCCCTGGGCCTTGAGGAAGGTGAAGACCATGCCGCCGCCGATGAGGATGCGGTCGGCGGTCTCCAGCAGGTTGTCGATGACGCCGAGCTTGTCGGAGACCTTGGAGCCGCCGAGCACGACCGCATAAGGCCGGGCGACGTCCTTGGTGAGCTTCTTCAGCACGCCGACCTCGGTGGCGATGAGGCCGCCGGCCGCGTGCGGGAGGCGGCGGGGCACGTCGTAGACCGAGGCGTGCTTGCGGTGCACCGCGCCGAAGCCGTCGCCGACGTAGACGTCCGCGAGAGCGGCGAGCCTGTCGGCGAACGCGCCGCGCTCGGCGTCGTCCTTGCTGGTCTCGCCCGCGTTGAACCGCAGGTTCTCCAGCAGCGCGACCTCGCCGTCGCCCAGCGCCGCCACGACGGCCTTGGCCGACTCTCCGACGGTGTCGGAGGCGAACGCCACGCCCTGGCCGAGCAGCTCGGCGAGGCGCCCGGCGACCGGGCCGAGGGAGAACTCGGGCTTCGGCTCGCCCTTGGGGCGGCCCAGGTGCGCCACGACGACGACCCGCGCGCCCTTCTCCACGAGCTGCCGGATCGTGGGCAGGCTCGCCCGGATCCGCCCGTCATCGGTGATCTTCGCGCCGTCGAGCGGCACGTTCAGGTCCGTCCGGACCAGCACCTTCTTACCGCGCACGTCGAGCTCGTCGACAGTCTTCATGGAACCCCTCACACCCGGAGTGAAAAGCGGACGGCAACGGAAGCGGGGCCTTTCACCCAGGTGAAAAGCCCCGTTCCGTGCGCACTACTTACAGGCTCGAACCGACGAGCTTGACGAGGTCGACGAGGCGGTTGGAGTAGCCCCACTCGTTGTCGTACCAGCCGACGACCTTCACCTGGTTGCCGATGACCTTGGTCAGGCCGGCGTCGAAGATGCAGGAGGAGGGGTCGGTCACGATGTCGGAGGAGACGATCGGGTCCTCGGTGTAGGTGAGGAAGCCCTTGAAGGGGCCCTCGGCGGCGGCCTTGAACGCGGCGTTGACCTCGTCCACGGTGGTCTCGCGCGCCAGCTCGACGGTGAGGTCGGTGGCCGAGCCCGTGGGGATCGGGACGCGCAGCGCGTAGCCGTCGAGCTTGCCCTTGAGCTCGGGCAGGACCAGGCCGATCGCCTTGGCGGCGCCGGTGGAGGTGGGGACGATGTTCAGCGCGGCGGCGCGGGCGCGGCGCAGGTCGCTGTGCGGCGCGTCCTGGAGGTTCTGGTCCTGGGTGTAGGCGTGGATCGTGGTCATCAGGCCCTTCTCGACCCCGAAGGTGTCGTTGAGGACCTTGGCCAGCGGCGCCAGGCAGTTGGTGGTGCAGGACGCGTTGGAGATGACGGTGTGCTGCGCCGGGTCGTACAGCTCGTGGTTGGCGCCCATCACGATCGTGATGTCCTCGTTCTTGGCGGGCGCGGAGATGATGACCTTCTTGGCGCCGTTGTCGGCGTGCACCTTGGCCTTGGTGGCGTCGGTGAAGAAGCCGGTCGACTCCACCACGATGTCGACGCCGACCTCGCCCCAGGGCAGGTTGGCCGGGTCGCGGTCCGCGAAGACCTTGATCGCCTTGCCGCCGACGATGATCTCGCCCGCGCCCGCCTTCACTTCCTCGGGGAAGCGGCCGAGGATGCTGTCGTACTTGAGCAGGTGGGCAAGGGTCGCGGTGTCGGTCAGGTCGTTGACGGCGACGATCTCGATGTCGGCGCCGCCGGCCTTGACGGCGCGGTAGAAGTTGCGGCCGATCCGGCCAAAGCCGTTGATGCCTACTCGGATGGTCACGACTCTCCTCATGCGTTGCTTCTTCAACCAGGACCGGGGTACATCCGCCCTGTTTCCACGCCGACCCTACCGAACGGGTCGCGCAAGATCGGTACTGGTACGGGCTGAACGGCGGGGTGAACGCACCTCCCCGGACCTGGGGTGACGCCTTCACCCTGACCGCGTTCCCGGAGGTCTAGACCGAATTGGTATAGATGTCTGGTTTAGACCAGGGGCGTGAGCAGCGTGCCTGTGCCCCGGTGCCGTCCGGGCCCGGCGGAGCGGGTCAGGGGACCAGCATGTCCGGCGTGAGATTCGCCTCGGTCCCCGGAAGTCCGAGATCGGACGCCCGCTTGTCGGCCATCGCCAGCAGCCGCCGGATCCGTCCCGCGATGGCGTCCTTGGTCAGCGGCGGCGAGGCGAGCTGGCCCAGCTCCTCCAGGGAAGCCTGCTTGTGCTCCAACCGGAGCCTACCGGCGGCGATCAGGTGGTCCGGAGCCTCTTCGCCGAGTATCTCCATCGCCCTGGCGACCCTTGCCCCGGCCGCCACCGCGGCCCGCGCCGACCGGCGCAGGTTGGCGTCGTCGAAGTTGGCCAGCCGGTTGGCGGTCGCCCGCACCTCGCGGCGCATCCGCCGTTCCTCCCAGGCCAGCACGCTGTCGTGCGCGCCGAGCCGGGTCAGCAGCGCCGAGATCGCGTCGCCGTCGCGGACCACGACCCGGTCCACCCCGCGCACCTCGCGGGTCTTGGCGTTGATCTTCAGCCGCCGGGCCGCGCCGACGAGCGCGAGCGCCGCCTCCGGGCCCGGACAGGTGATCTCCATCGACATCGAGCGGCCCGGCTCCGTCAGCGAGCCGTGCGCGAGGAACGCGCCGCGCCAGGCCGACTCGGCGTCGCAGGCGGCCCCCGCCACCACGTGCCGCGGCAGGCCGCGCACCGGACGGCCGTTGTTGTCGATCAGGCCGGTCTGCCGGGCCAGGGACTCACCGTCCCGGATCACCCGCACCACGTACCGGTTGCCCTTGCGCAGCCCGCTCGGCGCCAGCACGATCACGTCCGACGTGTGCCCGAAGACCTCGTTGATGTCCTTGCGCAGTCGGCGCGCGGCGGCCCCGGTGTCGAGCTCCGCCTCGATCACGATCCTGCCGCTCACCAGATGCAACCCGCCCGCGAAGCGCAGGATCGTCGACACCTCGGCCTTCCGGCAGCAGGGCTTCATGATGGGCAGCCGGCTCAGTTCGTCCTTCACCACGCCGGTCATCGCCATGCGCTACCTCTTCTCCCCCCGCCAGCACAAGACGGCTGACCCCGCGCGTCGGAATGTCCGCACCAGTCTCCCGGATTCCCGCGGGATCATGCGCCACTAGCGAAGATCTGTACGAAAGCTTGGGCCAGCAGGGCGGGATCGTGCCGCGGGGAGCCGTCCCGCATGGCCACGTCGGCGAGCAGCAGCTCGCCGCCGAGCCGCTGCGCGGACTTGCCGAGCGCCTCGTGGTCCTCGACCACCCCTGCGTCGGCGAGGACCACGTCCACCCGCAGGTCGGGGGCGTGCGCGTGCAGGACGTCGAGGTGGGCCTGCTGGGAGAAGTCGTCGGTCTCCCCCGGCTGGGGGGCGAGGTTGAGCGCGACGACGCGGCGGGCGCGGGTCTCCACCAGCGCGCGGTGCAGCTCGGGCACCTTCAGGTGCGGCAGGACGCTGGTGAACCAGGAGCCGGGGCCGAACACCACCCAGTCGGCCTCGTAGACGGCCTCCACCGCCTCCGGGCTGGCCGGGGGGCCCTCCGGCACGAGGGAGACGCTCTGCACCTTGCCCGAGGTGCTCGCGCACTCGACCTGGCCGCGCACCCGGGTGATCTCCAGCGGCCGGTCGGGGTCGACGCCCAGCACGTCGGCGACGATGTCGAGCGGGACCGTGGACATGGGCAGCACCCTGCCCTGCGCGCCGAGCAGCCGCCCGACCCAGTCCAGCCCCTCGACGGTGTCACCGAGCAGTTCCCACAGCGCCACGATGAGGAGGTTGCCGACCGCGTGCTCGTGCAGGTCGCCCTGGCTGCGGAACCTGTGCTGGACCACCTCGCTCCAGGTGCGGCCCCACTGGTCGTCGCCGCAGAGCGCGGCGAGCGCCATCCGGAGGTCGCCGGGCGGGAGGACGCCGAGCTCGCGGCGGAGCCTGCCGGAGGAGCCGCCGTCGTCGGCGACGGTGACGACGGCGGTCAGCCTGTCGGTGACCCTGCGCAGGGCGGACAGCGACGCGTAAAGACCGTGGCCGCCCCCGAGGGCGACCACACCGGGGTTCTTCACTTACTCCCTGCCGAGGTCTCGGTGGGCCACCTGGACGTCCACTCCCTCGTCTCTGAGTCTTTGGCCGAACTGCTCGGCCATCGCCACGCTGCGGTGCTTCCCCCCGGTGCACCCCACTGCGAGCGTGACGTAGTGCTTGCCTTCGCGCTCGTACCCCTCGATCAGCAGCCGCAGCACGTCGGTGTAGGAGTCGAGGAACTCCTTGGCGCCGCGCTGGCCGAGGACGTAGTCGCGCACCGCCTCGTCCCGCCCGTTCTGCGGGCGCAGCTCCGGCACCCAGTGCGGGTTGGGCAGGAACCGGCAGTCGACCACGAGGTCGGCGTCGACGGGCAGGCCGTACTTGTAGCCGAAGGAGACGACCGTCGCGCGCAGGCTGGACTCGCCGCCGGTGTCGCCGAACGCGTCGACGACCTTGGCGCGCAGCTGGTGCACGTTCAGGTTCGTGGTGTCGATGACGAGGTCGGCCGCGGCGCGGATCTCCAGGAGCTGGGCGCGCTCGCGGGCGATGCCGTCGGGGATCCGGCCGTCGGCCTGGAGCGGGTGCGGGCGGCGGACGCTCTCGAACCTGCGCACCAGGGCGTCGTCGCTCGCCTCCAGGAAGACCACGCGCGGATGGGTGCCGCGCGCCTCCAGCTCCCCGATGGCCGAGTGCAGGTCGGAGGTGAACGCGCGGCTGCGCACGTCGACCACGACGGCGATGCGCGGGACGGCGTCCTGGACGCGTCCGCCGAGGTCGGCCATGGTCGCCAGCAGACCGGGCGGGAGGTTGTCGACCACGAACCAGTCGAGGTCCTCCAGCGCCTTGGCCGCGGTGCTGCGCCCGGCGCCCGACATGCCGGTCACGATCACGATGTCGGGGACGTGCTGTGTCATGTGGTGGTTCCCCCCTGGAGTGCCGCCGCGATGGACTGTGCCGTGCTCAACCCGATGCCGGGGACTTCCGCGATCTGCTCGGGCGTCGCCTTCTTCAGCCGCTGGACCGAGCCGAAGTGCTTGAGCAGCGCGGTGCGGCGGGCCGGGCCGAGGCCCGGGACGCCGTCCAGCTCGCTCGCCGTCATGGCCTTGGACCGCTTGGCCCGGTGGAAGTTGATGGCGAACCTGTGCGCCTCGTCGCGGACCCGCTGGAGCAGGTAGAGGCCCTCGCTCGTGCGCGGGAGGATCACCGGGTCGGGATCGGAGGGGAGCCAGACCTCCTCCAGCCGCTTGGCGAGGCCGCAGACCGCGATGTCGTCGATGCCCAGCTCGTCGAGCGCGCGCTGGGCGGCGGCCACCTGGGGCGGGCCGCCGTCGATCACCAGCAGGTTCGGCGGGTAGGCGAACTTGCGGGGGCGGCCCGTCTCGGGATCCAGCGGGCGGCGGGCGCCCTCGTCGTCGCCGCCGAACCCGTAGGACGACAGCAGGCCCTCGGCGTCCTCCCCCGCGATGCCCTCCGGCGACAGCTCCCCGGCCTTCTGGCTCTCGGCGAGGTACCGCTTGAACCTGCGTGTGATGACCTCGTGGATCGAGCGCACGTCGTCCTGGCCCTGCACGGTCTTGATGGTGAACCTGCGGTACTCGGACTTGCGCGGCAGGCCGTCCTCGAACACCACCATCGAGGCGACGACGTTGGTGCCCTGGAGGTTGGAGACGTCGAAGCACTCGATGCGCAGCGGGGCCTGGTCCAGCTCCAGGGTGTCCTGGAGCTCCTGGAGGGCGCGGCTGCGCGCGGTGAGGTCGCCCGCCCGGCGGGTCTTGTGCTGCTTGAGCGCCTCGTGCGCGTTGCGCGCGACGGTGCCGAGCAGGTCCTTCTTGTCGCCGCGCTTGGGCACCCGGACCCGGACCTGGGCGCCGCGCGCCTCGCTGAGCAGCTCGTTCATCGCCTCTTCGTCCGGCGGGGCCTCGGGCACCAGGACCTCGCGCGGCACCGAGTCGCCGTCGCCATAGGCCTGGATGAGGAAGTCCTCGACCAGCTCGCCGGTGGTGCGCTCCTCCACGAGGTCGACGACCCAGCCGCGCTGGCCGCGGATCCGGCCGCCGCGCACGTAGAAGACCTGGACGGCGGCCTCGAGCTCGTCGCGGGCGAAGGCGATCACGTCGCAGTCGGTGCTGTCGGACAGCACGACCGCCTGCTTCTCCAGCGCCCGCTCCAGCGCGCGGATGTCGTCGCGGCGGCGGGCCGCGGTCTCGTACTCCTCGGCGTCGGCGGCGGCGAGCATCTCGCGCTCCAGCCGCTTCATGAACCGGCCGGTGTCGCCGGCCATGAAGGCGCTGAAGTCCTCGGCGAGCGCGCGGTGCTCCTCCTCGTCGACCCGGCCGACGCACGGCGCCGAGCACTTGCCGATGTAGCCCAGCAGGCAGGGGCGGCCGATCTGGCCGTGCCTCTTGAAGACCCCGGCGCTGCACGTGCGCACCGGGAAGACGCGCAGCAGGAGGTCGACGGTCTCGCGGATCGCCCAGGCGTGGGAGTAGGGGCCGAAGTAGCGGACGCCCTTGCGCTTGGCCCCCCGCATGACCATGACGCGCGGGTAGTCCTCGTTCATGGTCAGCGCGAGGTACGGGTAGGACTTGTCGTCGCGGTACCTGACGTTGAAGCGCGGGTCGTACTCCTTGATCCAGGAGTACTCCAGCTGGAGCGCCTCGACCTCGGTGCCGACGACCGTCCAGGTGACGGACGCCGCCGTGGTGACCATGCCCTGGGTGCGCGGATGCAGCCCGGCGTGGTCGGCGAAGTAGGAGCTCAGCCGGGACCGGAGGTTCTTGGCCTTGCCCACGTAGATGACCCGGCCGTGCTCATCACGGAACCGGTAGACCCCCGGCGATTCCGGAATCGCGCCGGGGGCGGGCCTGTAGGACGCGGGATCTGCCACACCGCCAGACTAATCCTCCGCGCTCCTTCGTCGCGCGGTGATCGGGCGCTTGGGATCCCGGGACCGCGCCTCCGGCCCCCGGGGCCCACGGGGCGGACCCGGGGCGCCCGATCACGTGCGGGGCCGCGCCCGGCGGCGCCCTGCGGAAATGCGGGGCGGTCAGACGGCGACGATGCCGCCGTTCTTGACCTCTACGGCGTACTCGCGGAGGGCGGCCTTGGCCGGGGGGTGGGTGACGGCTCCGGTGAAGGCGTCGAACTCGCTGCCGTGGCACGGGCAGGAGACCTTGCCGTCGCGCGGCGCGCCCACCCCGCAGCCCTGGTGGGTGCACACCGAGCTGAACGCCTTGAAGACGCCCTCGGTGGGCTGGACGACGAAGACCTTGTACTCGCCGACGATCTTGCCACCGCCCACGGGGACGTCGGCGGCCTTCGCCAGTTCCTTGCCGACGAGGTTCGGGGGCGTGTCGCGGCCGGCGGACTCCGCTCCGCAGGCGGTGATGCCCGCCAGTCCTGCCGCACCGAAGGTGCCGAGCGCTGCCCGGCGGCTGAGTTTCTCGGACATGGGGACCATCATGGGTGACGTTCCGGGATGGTCGCGCCCTACCCCGGCGTAGGGCGGGCGTCGCAGGTCAGGCCGTCTCCTGCGGCGTCCTGCCCGGCGCGCCCTCGGGCTCGGGCCTCGGCGAGAAGGTGTAGCTGAGCGAGACGAAGGCGTCGATCACCAGGACGACCGTCCAGACCGTGGCGAGGTGCAGGAGCGGGCCGGTGCGGTCGGCGTCGCCGACGTACCGGACGGCGGCCATGAGCAGGCCGCTGCCGACGGCCCACGCCAGCACGTGTCGGGCGAACTGGCGGCGCTCGTAGGCGGCGTGCGGCCTTCCGTGCTTGGGCTTGCGCGCCGGGGCGGGGGCGCCGTCCCAGCGGTGGGCGGCCCAGGCGTCCATCCGGCCGATGATCTGGTGGCCGAAGCCGACCGACACGCCGAGGTAGATCGCGGCGAGGCCGTGCGCGCCGGTGGCCTGCCCGCCCCGCTCGAGGTCGAGCGCGGTGATCGTGAGCAGGGCGAGGTCGACGAGCGGGGTGCCGAGGAGCAGGGCGCCGCCCAGCCGGCGCCTGCGCAGGCCGTAGCGGACGAGCAGGCCGAGCCCGAGCAGGACCCAGAAGGCGATCTCGGCGCCGATGACCAGGGCGACCAGCATGATCCCTCGCTTTTTTCATACGGGTGTGTGAGATCCCCACGATACAACACGACTGTGTTATAAAAAAGGGGTGCCGAAAATCGTCGACCACGTCGCCCGCCGCAGGCAGCTCACCGAAGCGCTCTGGCGCGTCGTCTCGCGCGACGGCGTGGACGCCGTCTCCGTCCGGAACGTCGCCGCCGAGGCGGGGTGCTCCCCCGGGGCGCTGCGGCACTACTTCCCCGACCAGTCCGACCTCGTCGCCTCCGCGCTCGCCCTGGTCGGCGACAGGTTCGCGGCGCGCATCGCCACCCTCGACGTCCCGGGCACCCCGGTCGAGATCGTGCAGGCCTACTGCGAGCAGATGATCCCCCTCGACGAGGCCCGCCGCATCGAGGCCGAGGTCTGGTTCGGCTTCGTCATCCGCGCCCGCCTCGACCCCGCCCTGGACGCCCTCACCCACCGCGTCCAGCGGGACCTCCGCGGCTTCCTCGCCCAGCTCCTCCCCTACATCGGCGCGCCCTCCGCCGAAGTGGACCGCCTCCACGCCCTCATCGACGGCTTCACGCTCCACCTCCTCCTC
Organism: Actinocorallia herbida; assembly: GCF_003751225.1. Classification (NCBI taxonomy): domain Bacteria; kingdom Bacillati; phylum Actinomycetota; class Actinomycetes; order Streptosporangiales; family Thermomonosporaceae; genus Actinocorallia; species Actinocorallia herbida. The sequence continues at coordinate 1,703,775 of NZ_RJKE01000001.1, read as the reverse complement.
TATCCCGACCAGCTGTCCACCGACACCGTCCGCGAAAGACTCCGCGCCCACCTGGAATCCATCGCGTCCGTCTGAGACACCCGGGGACCGGCCGGGACGAAGGACACCCGGCCTACAGGAGGTGGGCGCTCTTCAGGTCGAGCCGGCGCAGCACCTGATCGGCGGCCTCGGGGTCCACGCCGGGTTCGGTGCGGGCGAGGAGCACCTCGGCGCGGGAGGCCTCGAGCATCTGGGCCTCCACGCGGTTGCGGATCTCGCGGTGCATCCTGCGCTGCTCGAAGCCCTCCTGGAGGTCTTCGGGGACGACGTCGCACAGTTCGGCGACGAGTTGGCGCTGGGTGTAGCGGAGCCGCTGGACGACCTCGGTAGGCAAGTCCTCGTCCGAGTCGAGCTGGCGGAGGCGTCGGAGGGCGGCCCGGGAGGCGCGGTAGGCGAGGTCCTGGATCGCCTCCTCCTCCACCTCCGCCTCCTTGCGCACGCCGAGGGCCTTGACGATCCAGGGCATCACCAGGCCGGGCACGACGAGCGTCACCAGGATCACCATGAAGGCGACGAAGAGGAGTTCGGCGCGGTGGGGGGTCGTCGCGGGGAGGGCGAGGGCCAGGGCCAGCGTGGCCAGTCCCCGGAACCCGCAGAAGGCGAGGATGAAGTCGTCGCGCCAGTCCCTGGCCACGTCGTCCTGATAGCCCTCGCGGTACCCGTAGGTGCCGAACCTGCGCATGAAGGCGCCGACGGACATCATCCAGGCGAAGCGCAGCGCGATGACGACCGCGCAGATGATCGCCGCGTGCAGCGCGTAGGCCGGGAGCCTGTCCGCGCCGGGCCACACCTCGCGCAGTTCCAGCCCGATGAGGCCGAAGGCGAGGCCGGTGATCAGCATCTCCAGGGTGTCCCAGAAGGCGTTCGTGGTGAGCCTGTCGTTGACGCCCGCCTCGTCGGCGCCGGTCTGCCCGATGTAGAGGCTGACGGCGACGACGGCGAGCACGCCCGAGGCGTGGAAGGCGTCGGCCGTCAGGTAGGTGGCGAAGGGGAAGACCAGGGTGAGGGCGCTGCGGGCCGTCACGTTGTCCAGGCGGTTCTGCAGCCAGGTCGCGATCCAGCCGAGGCCGAACCCGATGCCGATGGCCGCGATGACCTCCCAGGCGAACAACAGGACCGCGGAAGGCAGCGAGTACTGGCCGGTCTCCACCGCCGAGATCGCCACGCCGAACACCACGAAGGCCGTGGCGTCGTTGCACAGGCCCTCGGTCTGGAGCACGGTGATCACCCGGCGCGGAAGGTCCAGCGGCCCGGCGACGGCCTCGGCCGCGACCGGGTCGGGCGGCGCGACCGCCGCGCCGAGCGCGACCGCGGCGGCGATGCTGACGCCGCCGATCGCCCAGTACGTCGTGGCCGCCGACGCCGCCACGGTGAGCAGGACGAGCACCCCGGCGAGCCAGAAGATCGTGCGGCGCCGGGAGATCAGCAGCCGCCAGGACGTGCGCTGCGCGGTGGCGTAGATCAGCGGCGGGAGGAAGAGCGGGAGGATCAGGTCGGGCGGGATCTGGAGGGTGGGCAGGGGGGTGAAGGCGACGGCCAGCCCGATGACGCTCACGAGGACGGGATAAGGCCGCCGTATCCGGTCCCCGATGCCGACGGCCACGACCGTCGCCAGCATGAAGATCACGATCACCGCGAGCATCGCCACTCCGTCGTCCACCGCGCCATTGTGCCGCCGGAAGCGACCTTGCGGGGACACGAACATGCGCGGTTCGGTGGCGACCGCGGTTCGAACACGTGTACGGTGACGGGTGGCGCACCGCCCGCGGGGACGAAAATGTCACTCCCCGTGGTTAGCCTGAATCGGGCCACTTCGTTCGGCGCCCGCACCACCGATGATCTGGGGAAACACACCGTGCATGATCGACTCGTCGTATCCGGCGCGCGCGAGCACAACCTCAAGGACGTCTCGCTGGACCTTCCGCGCGACGCCATGATCGTGTTCACCGGCCTGTCCGGCTCGGGCAAGTCGAGCCTGGCGTTCGACACGATCTTCGCCGAGGGCCAGCGCCGGTACGTGGAGTCCCTGTCGGCTTACGCGCGCCAGTTCCTGGGCCAGATGGACAAGCCGAACGTGGACTTCATCGAGGGCCTGTCCCCGGCCGTCTCGATCGACCAGAAGTCCACCTCGAAGAACCCGCGCTCGACCGTCGGCACGATCACCGAGGTCTACGACTACCTGCGCCTGCTGTACGCGCGGATCGGCAAGCCGCACTGCCCCGAGTGCGCGCGCCCGATCGCCCGGCAGAGCCCGCAGCAGATCGTGGACCGCGTGCTGGAGCTGCCCGAGGGCACCCGCTTCCAGGTGCTGGCGCCGGTGATCCGCGGCCGCAAGGGCGAATACCTGGAGCTGTTCAAGGAGCTCCAGGCCAAGGGCTTCTCTCGCGCGCTGGTCGACGGCACGGCGATCCGGCTGGACGACCCGCCGACGCTCAAGAAGCAGGAGAAGCACGACATCTCCGTCATCGTCGACCGGCTCTCGGTCAAGGAGTCCGCGCGCCGCCGGCTCGCCGACTCCGTCGAGACCGGCCTCGCGCTGGCGGGCGGCACCCTCGTGCTGGACTTCGTCGACCTCCCCGAGGACGACCCGGGCCGCGAGCGCATGTACTCCGAGCACCTGTACTGCCCGTACGACGACCTGTCCTTCGAGGAGCTGGAGCCGCGCTCCTTCTCGTTCAACTCCCCCTACGGCGCCTGCCCGGACTGCGCGGGCCTGGGCACCCGGATGGAGGTCGACCCCGAGCTGATCGTCCCGGACGAGGACAAGTCACTCGAAGAGGGCGCCCTGTCCCCCTGGTCGGCGGGCCACGCCAGCGAATACTTCCTGCGCCTGCTCGACGGCCTCGGCGCCGCCCTGGAGTTCTCCCTCGACGAGCCGTGGAAGCGGATCCCGGCCAAGGCCCGCAAGGCGATCCTGTTCGGGCATGCCACCCAGGTGCACGTCTCCTACAGCAACCGGTACGGCCGCAAGCGCTCCTACTACACCGAGTACGAGGGCGTCATCCCCTGGGTACAGCGGCGGCACGCCGAGGCCGAGAGCGACACCAGCCGCGAGCGGTTCGAGGGCTACATGCGGGAGATCCCGTGCCCCTCGTGCCAGGGCGCCCGGCTGAAGCCGCTGATCCTCGCCGTCAAGGTCGCCGGCCGCTCGATCGCCGAGGTCGCCGCGCTGCCCATCTCCAACGCCGCGGCGTTCCTGCGCGCCATGGAGCTGGACCAGCGCGACGCGCAGATCGCCGAGCAGGTGCTCAAGGAGGTCAACTCCCGGCTGGGCTTCCTGCTGGACGTCGGCCTCGACTACCTCAGCCTGGACCGCCCGTCGGCCACCCTCGCGGGCGGCGAGGCGCAGCGGATCAGGCTGGCCACCCAGATCGGCTCCGGCCTGGTCGGCGTGCTGTACGTGCTGGACGAGCCGTCGATCGGCCTGCACCAGCGCGACAACGCCCGGCTGCTGGAGACCCTGCTGCGGCTGCGCGACATCGGCAACACCCTCATCGTCGTCGAGCACGACGAGGACACCATCCAGGCCGCCGACTGGGTCGTCGACATCGGTCCGGGCGCGGGCGAGCACGGCGGCAACGTCGTGGTGTCCGGCACGGTCCAGGACCTCCTGGAGTCCGAGGAGTCCCTGACGGGCCAGTACGTCTCCGGCAGGCGCTCGATCGAGGTCCCGGCGCTCCGCCGGCCCCGGACCAAGGGCCGCGAGATCTCCGTCAAGGGCGCCACCGCCAACAACCTCCAGAACGTGGACGTCGCGTTCCCGCTCGGGGTGTTCACCGCGGTCACCGGCGTGTCCGGCTCGGGCAAGTCCACCCTGGTCAACGACATCCTGTACAACGCCCTGGCCAGGGACCTGCACAACGCCAAGACGGTGCCGGGCAAGCACAAGCGCGTCACCGGCCTCGACCAGCTCGACAAGGTCGTGCACGTCGACCAGTCGCCGATCGGCCGGACCCCGCGGTCCAACCCGGCGACCTACACCGGCGTGTTCGACCACGTGCGCAAGCTGTTCGCCTCGACCACCGAGGCCAAGGTGCGCGGATACCAGCCGGGCAGGTTCTCCTTCAACATCAAGGGCGGCCGCTGCGAGAACTGCGCGGGCGACGGCACCATCAAGATCGAGATGAACTTCCTGCCGGACGTCTACGTGCCGTGCGAGGTCTGCCACGGGGCCCGGTACAACCGGGAGACCCTGGAGGTCCACTACAAGGGCAAGACCATCGCCGACGTGCTGGACATGCCGATCGAGGAGGCGGTCGAGTTCTTCGAGCCGATCACCGCGATCCACCGGCACATGAAGACCCTGAACGACGTGGGCCTGGGATACGTGCGGCTCGGCCAGCCCGCGCCGACCCTCTCGGGCGGCGAGGCCCAGCGCGTCAAGCTCGCCTCGGAGCTCCAGCGGCGCTCCACCGGGCGCACGATCTACGTCCTGGACGAGCCGACCACCGGCCTGCACTTCGAGGACATCCGCAAGCTCCTCGGCGTGCTCAACAGCCTGGTCGACAAGGGCAACACGGTCCTGGTGATCGAGCACAACCTCGATGTCATCAAGACCGCGGACTGGATCGTCGACATGGGTCCCGAGGGCGGTTCGCGCGGCGGCACCGTGGTCGCCACCGGCACGCCGGAGGATGTCGCGGCGGTTGACGGCAGCCACACCGGGCAGTACCTGGCGAAGATCCTCGGTTGACGGCCCGGCCGCCGCGCGCGGCCTGCGCCACCCGGCCAGGGCGGGTCCACGGGGGAGTCCGCCCACCGGTGCGGCGTGTCCACCGGCCGGGGAGGGACGCGAGGAGTCTCAGATGCAGTTGCCCCGACGCCGCCGGGCGCTGGCCGCCGCCGCCGTCGCCGTGACTCTCTCCGCGGCGCCTTCCGCGGCGTGCGCGCAGCGCGGCGACCCGGTGCTCTCCGCCGCGGGGGCGGTCCGGGTGGACACGGTGCGGGCGCATCTGAAGGCGCTCGCCCGGATCGCCGACGCCCACGGCGGCACCCGCGCGGCGGGCACGCCCGGATACGCCGCCTCCCGCGACTACCTCATCGAGCAGCTCCGCGAGGCCGGGTACCGGCCGGTCGTGCAGGAGTTCGACGTCCCGTACTTCCGCGAGGACAAGCCCGCCGAGTTGATCCGGACCGGCCCCGCCGAGCTGACCTACACCCCGACCGGCACGGACGCCGCGGTCGCCGGGGATTTCACGACGATGACGTACTCGGGTTCCGGCGACGTGACCGCCCCGGTGCGGGCCGTCGACGCCGAGGCGCCCGCCGCAGGCAAGGCGAGCACCTCGGGCTGCGAGACCGCCGACTTCGCAGGGTTCGGCCGCGGCGAGATCGCGCTGCTGCGGCGCGGCACCTGCCCGTTCCACACCAAGGCGAAGCACGCCCAGGACGCGGGCGCGGCGGCCGTGGTGATCTTCAACGACGGCGGCGCGAAGCACACCGACGCCGTCTCCGGCACCCTCGGCGAGCCCGGGAAGGTCACCGTCCCGGTCCTCGGCGCGTCCGCGGCCGTCGGCGGGGACCTCGCGGCGCCGGGCACTACCGCCCGGATCGTCACCGCGACGACGAGCAGCCGGCGGACCACCTGGAACGTGCTGGCCGAGACCGACCAGGGCGCCGCCGACCGCGTCGTCATGGTGGGCGCGCACTTCGACAGCGTGCCCGAGGGTCCCGGCATCAACGACAACGGCTCGGGCGCGGCCGCGCTCCTCGAGGTGGCCAGGTACGCGCGGGAGCAGCCGGCCCGCAACCGGCTGCGGTTCGCCTGGTGGGGCGCGGAGGAGCTCGGCCTGCTCGGCTCCGCGCACTATGTGGACGCGCTGAGCGCCGCGGAGCGCGCGAAGATCCGGGTCTACCTCAACCACGACATGATCGCCTCGCCCAACCACGTCTACGGCATCTACGACGGCGACGACTCCGACCGCACGGGCGAGGGCCCGGGGCCGGAGGGCTCGGGCCGCATCGAGCAGGTCTACGCCGACTACTTCGACACCGCGGGCCTGCCGCACCAGGGCAGCGACTTCACCGGACGGTCCGACTACGGCCCGTTCATCGCCCGGGGCATCCCGTCGGGCGGCCTGTTCACCGGCGCCGAGGGCCGCAAGACCGAGGCCGAGGCCGCCAGGTTCGGCGGTACCGCGGGACAGCCCTACGACGCCTGCTACCACCGCGCCTGCGACACCCTGGACAACCTCAACACCACGGCTCTGGGCGTCAACCTGCGGGCGATGGCCCACACCGCCCTCGCCTTCGCCGCGGCCGCGGACCTGCCCGCGCGGGCGCCCAAGGTCGTCGAACGCTCCGCCGCGACGACGCCCTGACCGGCGGGCCCCGACGTCAGAAGAGGGGCGCCGGCAGGGAGCCTTCCAGGGAGAGGAGTGCCTCCTTGGTGGCGCGGCCGCCGCCGAAGCCGCCCAGGCCGCCGCCGCCGACGACGCGGTGGCAGGGGACGACGACGGGCAGCGGATTGGCGCCCATGGCGGCGCCGACGGCACGGGCCGCGTCGGGCGAGCCCGCGCGCTCGGCGAGGTCGCCGTAGGAGATCACCTGGCCGTACGGGACCGAGGCGTCCAGCTCGCGCAGGACGTGCCGGGAGAAGCCGGTGACGAGCCGCCAGTCCAGCGGCAGGCCGAACTCGGTGAGGTCCTCGGCGAAATAGGCGGAGAGCTGCGCGGACGCCTCCCGTGCGCCGCCGCGCGCCGGCGCGCGGCCGAGGCGTTCGGCGAGGACCGCGACCTCCCGCGCCGGGTCGTGCGCGTGGAAGCGCACGGCGACGAGTCCCGTCTCGGTCTCCGCGAGCAGAAGCGGACCGATCGGCGTCTGGAGCAGGGTCCACCCGAAAGACTGCACACCCCAAGGCTAGGCCGGGCCACTGACAGTCTCCGGCGGTCTTCGGACATCGACCTCGAAAAGGGCGGATCGTCTGGCCTGCGGATCGTCTGGCCTGCGGGTCTTCGCACGGCCACCGCTCCGGCCCCTCCTGGTGTCCGGGACGTCACCGCGGTGCGCGAGGATATGGGCATGCACGACTGGCGCGCCGTGCTCGGGGAGGTCGTCGCCTCCCAGGAGCGGCTGGAACGGACCCTGGCAGGACTCGACGAGCCCGCGCTGCGCGCGCCGTCACCGCTGGAGGGCTGGACGCGCGGCCATGTCGCGCGGCACGTGGCGCGCAACGCCGACTCCTACTCCCGGCTGCTGGAGTGGGCGGCCACCGGCGTCGTCACCCCGCAGTACCCGAGCGCCGAGGCCCGCGAGACGGAGATCGAGGCGGGCGCGCACCTGCCGCACGCGGTGCTCGTCGCCGACGTGCGGGAGTCCGCGGCGCGGCTGCACGCGCTGGCCCGCGCGCTGCCCGACGACCGCTGGGACGCCCCCGTGGCGGCTCTGGGGGGCTGGTCGCATCCGGCCTGGTACACGCTGTACCGGCGCTGGCGCGAGGTCGAGGTCCACCATGTCGACCTCGCCGCGGGCTACACCGTAGAAGACTGGCCGCGGTCCTATCTGCGCTGGGAGCTGACGGAGTCCCTGCCGATGCTGCGCGGCGCCGTGCCGTACTCCCGGATCACCGCCACGGACCCCGACCTCGCCGTGGAGCTGGGCGGGCCGGGTCCCGGGCTGCGCGCTCCGGCGTCAGAACTGCTGGGCTGGGTGACGGGCAGGAGTCCTTCGCCGCACGCCCCCGTACCACCCTGGCCGTATCCGGCCGCCACCGATGGGAGCAAGGCATGAGCTACACCGGAGACGTCGCCGTCGGCGGTCCCGCCGACATCCGGGAGCTGCTGCCCGGCCTGACCGTGGCGAAGCTCGCCGTCGGCCCGTACGACAACAACGCCTACCTGCTGCGGGACACCGCCTCTGGCGAGCAGCTGCTCATCGACGCCGCGGCGGAGGCCGACCGGCTGCTCGAGCTGATCGGCGACCGGCCGCTGAACCGGATCGTCACCACCCACCGCCACCAGGACCACTGGCAGGCGCTCGCGGAGGTCGCCCGCGCCACCAGCGCCGCGGTGACCGCGCACCCGCACGACGCCGAGCCGCTGCCCGTCCCGGTCACCGAGCCGGTCGAGCACGGCGACACGATCACGCTGGGCGAGCACGCCCTCGAGGTCATCCACCTGCGCGGCCACACTCCGGGCTCGATCGCCCTGCTGCTGCGAGCCCCCGCGCGGCCGCACCTGTTCACCGGAGACAGCCTGTTCCCCGGCGGCGTCGGGAACACCTGGGGCGACGCCAAGCTCTTCGACCGGCTCCTCACCGACGTCACCGAACGGGTGTTCGAGGTACTGCCGGACGAGACCTGGTTCTATCCGGGCCACGGCAAGGACTCCACGCTCGGCCGCGAGCGCCCGTCCGTCCCGCACTGGCGCGAACGCGGCTGGTGACGCGGCGCCCCTGATCTTCGCCATGTCTTCGGCGGGGAACGGCGTGGGGGCTCCGGGAGTTGGACCTGTGTGCGGCATGATGGGATTTCGTCACAGTCTGAACCGGGATCGAGGCGTATGCCAGAGGAACGGCGGGAGCTGGTGTTCCCGCGGGGATCGCTGGTCCTGGTGGCCGGGCTGCCCGGCGCGGGCAAGAGCACGCTGCTGCGCCGGATCTACGGGCTCACCGACGACGAGCGCACGCCGGTCGAGGCGGACGGCGCCCTCGTGATCGACTCGCGCCAGGCGCGGAACACGTGCGCGCCGTACCTCCGGCCGGTTCCGGCGCGGGCGCGCATCCCCTTCGTCTACGCGCTGCACGTGTGGCGGATCGGCCGGGCCGTCCTGGCCGGGCGGGCGGTGGTCGCGCACACCCGCGGCACCTGGCCGCTGCTGACCCGCGCCTTCGCCCGGCTCGCCGCCCGCGCCGGGCACGAGACCCATGTGATCCTCCTGGACGTCCCGCCGGAGATCGCCCTCGAAGGGCAGCACAAGCGGGGCAGGACCGTGACCCCGGTCACGTTCGCGCGGCAGGTGCGGCGCTGGCGCGAGGTGCTGGAGCGGGCCCGGCACGGGCGGCTCACCGTCGCCGCGTCGGCCATGGTGCTGGACCGGGCCGAGGCCGACCGGGTGGAGCGCATCAGGTTCCGCTGAGGGATTTGATTGACTGGGCAGGTGAACGAGCAGAACACCACGGCCCCCGTCGTCTCCCTTCGCGGTCTGCGTCCCGGCGACCTCGGCTGGGTCACCTGGCGGCACGCCGTGTACTACCACGCCGCCCTGGGCTGGGACACGACGTACGAGACCCTCATCGCAAGGATCACCGCGGCCTACGGCGAGCGGCACGACCCCGTACGGGAGCGCGCTTGGATCGCCGAGGTGGACGGGGAGCCCGTCGGCAGCGTCTTCTGCGTCAAGGCCGACCGGCCGGGCGAGGTCGCCCAACTGCGCCTGCTCCTGCTGGAGGAGAAGGCGCGCGGCCTCGGGATCGGGGGGCGGCTCGTCGACGCCTGCCTGGACTTCGCCCGCGCGGCCGGATACCGGGAGATGGTCCTGTGGACGGTCGCGGGCCTGGACGCGTCCCGCCACCTGTACGTCAAGGCGGGATTCCAGATCGAGTCGGAGGGTCCCGAGCGGCTGTTCGGCGATGACGTGATCGCCCAGTGGTGGCACCTCGACCTGTGAGCCGTCGGTCACCAGAAGTGCCGGTCCGATTTCAACGGACCGGCATTTTTGTTTTCCGGTGACAAGACCACGAAGATCCGTGCTCCCTGTCACACAAACAATTAACGGCGTGTTACCCGTGTCACAATCCGGCCAATATGCCGTTTGACACATCCATTGACCGGCCCCGCAGCGGCTCCTTTAATCCTCAGTGACATCACAACGAGAAAAGGAGATGTCAAATGGCAAGGATCCAGAAGGCCGTCGGCCTCATGGGAGCCGCGGCCCTCGCGGCCGCGGTGGTGTCCACCCCGGCGCACGCGGTCGGCACGGTCATCAACTGGGACACCGGCACGGCCTACTCGGGCACCGCCAAGGCCGCGCTCAGCGGCAGCCTCGTCATCTCCGGCGGCGGCACCACCACCTGCACCAGCTCCACCCTGGGCGGCACCGTGACGAGCGCCGGCGCGCTGACGATCAGCTCGGCGAGCGTGACGGGCTGTTCCGGCACCGCCTCGGCCATCACCCCGCTGGGTCTCAACTGGACCGGAGCGGTCAACTACACCGGGACGCCGACCGACGGCACCGTCACGCTGAACGGCTTCTCGATGCGGGCGACCGTCCTCGGCGTGAACTGCACCTACGGTGCGAACATCACCGCGCCGGCGAGCAACCCCGTCGGCGCCGGCCAGGCGAAGGTCACCCTCTCGGGGATCACCATCCCGAAGACCGCGGGCATCTTCCTGTGCCCGTCGAGCGCCACGATCACCACCGGCGTGTACGACCTGACCGGTCTGAGCGGCAGCACCGTGGTCCGCCTCGGCATGACGCCGTGATCCGGCGGGCATAAGGGCGACCGGGTCCGTCTCCGCCCATTCGAGCTGGGCGGAGGCGGGCCCTTTTTCATGCTTCCCGGCGAACCGCCATTCTGGAAGCCCGCCGACGGATGCCGGACAGAATCCTTTTTTCATATATCAGTGCGGAACCGTCATCCCGCACCGATCGCCCGGCCGGATCGGACCACCGAAGGGATCCCAGCAGTCACATGAGCCCTTCACCCCCCTTGAACATCATGGGAAACACCCGACCTGGGATTTCGTGAAAGTTATCACTTACCAGGGAAGGCGAATCCGGCAAGTACTCACTTATGCTGTCGCCGATGACGGTCTCGGCCGTCCTCGCGGGCACGACCACCTGCACGGCGGTCACACTCAGCGGCACGGTCACCTCCGCGGGCGCGCTCAGCATGACCGGGCCGTCGGTCGGCGGCCGTTCCGGCCTCGCCTCGTCGATCGCCCCGCAGGGCCTGCCGTGGGCCGGCGCCGTGACCTACGGCGGCGCCCCGCCCGCGACCGGCACCATCAGCCTGACCGGGTTCTCCATCAAGGCGACCGTGTTCGGGGTGAGCCGCACCCACGGCATCACCGGCACCCTGTCGGCGCCCGGCTACAACCCCGACAACACGAGCCGCCCGAACGCCGCGGCCCAGGCCCAGGTCGACCTGACCGGCAAGGTCCTGCCCAAGACCGCGGGCAGCTTCGTGTGCCCGGGCAACGCCACCGTCACCAGCGGTGTCTTCGCCCTGAACGGCGCGGCCTCCGGCGGCGCCATGACCCGGGTCCTCGGCGTCACCCCGTAACCGCTCCCACCGCCTCACCTGAGACGAGGGTCCTTCTCCGCCCATTCGAGCTGGGCGGAGCGGGGCCCTCCCCCGTCTCCGGGCGCTGGACGGGCCTCCGCTCATTCGAGCTGAGCGGAGGCCCGCGCGAACCAGCCTAGACGGTCCATGTTTCAGCGCCGAGCGCGCGTTCTCCCGAAAACCCCCCATACTTCGTTGCTCGATGTATAGAGTGCCGAAGTATGAGACCAGCGCCCCTGAGCGAGCCGACATACCACGTCCTGGCCGCCCTCCAGGACGGCCCCCTGCACGGCTACGCCATCATCAAACGCGCCGAGACCGACTCCGGCGGCCGGGTCCGCCTCGCCGTCGGCACCCTGTACGGCGCGCTCGACCGGCTCGCCGACCGCGGCCTGATCGCCCTCGACCGCGAGGAGACCGTCAGCGGCCGCCCCCGCCGCTATTTCCGGCTCACCGGCGAGGGCACGGCCGCCCTGCACGCCGAGGCCGCCCGCCTGGAGGCCGCCGCCCGCGTCGTCCTCCGCCGCGGTCCCGCGCCCTTCACCTCCCCCGCCTGACCTCCCGCGTTCCGCCCCCGAGCAAAGGACCCCCACTCCCGTGTCCCCGATCTACCGCCACCTCCTGCGCTGCTATCCCCGCGCCTACCGCGCCCAGCACGGCCCCGAACTCCTCGCCACCCTCGCCGAGACCGGCGGCCGCTTCTCCTCTCGCGAGGCCCTCGCCCTCACCACCGCGGGCCTCCGCACCAGGCTGTCCGGCAGGTCCGGCCTTTCCCCGTGGATCGACGGCCTCCACCTCGGCCTCCTGTTGTACCTGCTGCTCGACCGGATGGCCTCCGTACCGCGGCTGGTGTTCGTGCTGAACCACCCGGCCTCCTATCTGGCGGTCGCCGCATGGGCCGTCCTCGTCGTCGCGCTCCTGCGGGGCAAGGCCGTCGTCGCCCTGGCGTCCGGCGTCGCGACCTGCGCGGGCGAACTCCTGGTCACCCATCTGGCCGACGGGCCGCTCGACTCCCGGCTGCTCCCGGCGAGCGCCGGACGCTGGGCCGTCCTCTTCGTTCTCCTCGCGGTCCTCGCCGCAGCGCGCAAGCGAGGGATCCCCACTCGCGGATGGCCGTGGGCACTGCTGGTGCTGCCGCTTCTCCAGCTCGCAGTGGCGGTCCTGCCGGCCTTCGTCCCGAACGCCTCCGGCCTGGCTCGGCTCGGCTTCCTCATGCCCTCGGTCCTCGTCTTCGCCGCACTGCTCGGCGCGGGTCTCCTCACCCGGTCCGTCCGCTGGCCCCTCGCCGCGACCGTCCACCTCGCCCTCACCGCTACCGGGGTCCTCATCATCAGCCGAGGCGAGTCCTTCATCCTGATCGGCTCCTCCGAGGTGCCCTACCTCCCCCTGCTTCTGGGTTCCCTCGCCGTCGTGGTGGGCTTCGCCGTCGGCTACGGCCGGGCGCGCGACGGCCTGCGGTGAGCCCCGACGGGGCCTAGCAGGCCGGCGCGGTGATCGTCCAGCGGAGTAAGGCCGACCTCACCTCGGCGCCAGGGCTTCGTCGCCCCGAAGGCTGATTGACCGGACGGTCAATCGGAGGATTCTCAGGGGTGGACGAGGAAGTCCGGAATACCCCTGGAGGTTGTGGAATGTCGGTGAAGTTCTCCTACCAGGCCGCGGTGGCCCTCGTGGCCGGACTCGCGGCGGTGCTCGCGCCGGACCTGTGGTCCGACGGCGCGGGACGCGAACCCCTCATCGTGCTCGGCGCGCTGCTGGCGCTCACCGGGCTGTTCGGCCTGCTCGGCAGGGCGGGCCCCAGCGAGTGGACCGTGACGGCGTTCGCGGTACTGCTCTTCGTCGCGCCCTGGGCGTGGCAGTTCACAGGTGACGACGGTGCCGCCTGGACGGCATGGATCGCCGGAGCCGTCACGGTTATCGTCGGGCTGTACGCCACGTACGCGGCGCCGGCGCGGGCCGCCGCGAGCTGAACCGAGCGACACCACGTGGTCCCCGGCGCCCGCCGGGGACCACGTCCTTGCGACCTGGGGGCGGTCTTGAGCGACTCACGCACACGGATCCTCGACGCGGCCGAGGAGCTGTTCGCCGAGACCGGCTACGACGGCACCTCCACCGCGCGGATAGCGGAGGTCGCCGCGGTGCCCAAGGGCCTGGTCTTCCACTACTTCCCGCAGAAGATGGACGTGCTGGTCACCCTCGTCGACGAGCGGACCGCCATCGAGGACGCCTACGCCCCCGACTCCGAGGCCGCCGACCCGGCCGGGGCGCTGCGCCGCGTCGCCGCCCGCCTGCCGCTGCGCGCCTCGCCCCGGATGCGCCGCATCCTGTTCCGGGAGGCCGACACCCACCGCAGCGTCCGCGACCGGCTCGGGGGGCTCAACCGCGAACTCGTCAGCCTGGCCCGCCGCGCGCTGGAGGCCGCGCTGCCCGGCGCGCGGGGCGACACCGCCCGGCTGGAGATCGCCGCCGCGACCTTCGCCACGATCCTGCTCTACCACGAGAACCTCTACCACCTCACCGGCGACCGCATCGACCCCGACGCCGTCGCCGATCTCCTGTCCCGCGCCCTCTCCTGACCCGCGGGGGCGGCGCGGCTCAGACCGTCGCGACGACGCCCGCGCGCAACAGCGCGCGGAGCACCGCGCGGGCCGACCCCGGGTCGGCCGGGACGCAGGGCACGAGCGGCACCGCCTCGTCCAGGTCGAGGGCCGCGCGGAGAGCGTCGTGCGGGAAGCCGTCGGCGACCGCGACGGCGACGGCCACGCCGGCGTCCTCGCAGGCGTCGAGGACCGTCCGGGCGGGACCCGGCCACCGGGGGTCGGCCAGCACGACCGCGCCGAGCGCCCCGGCCAGGTCCGGCGCCGACGGCACCGCGTGCCGCGCCGCGCACAGGTCCAGGACGACCCCCTGGCCCTGCCGGACGCCCGCCCCGCCGACGGCCGCGACGAACGCGGCGCGGTCGGCCGCCCGGCCGCCGGCTACGACGATCCGGGCCGTGAGGACGCCGAGGGCGGCGGGCGCAAGGGGGACGAGCAGGGCGGATGCGGTCATGTGCGCGACGGTAGGCACACGGTGTTACACCGGTGTTGCCCTGCGGTGTGTCCGCCGTACGGGTAGTCTCACACCCCCGATTCGGCGTGGTGAGGACGTCAGGCGAGCAGTTCGACGAACTCCGCGAGCTGGGTGAGGTTGCGGCACTCGTGCATCTCGATCACGTCGCCGTAGGTGCTCGCCGCCGAGTCGCCGGTGTCCCAGTCGCGGGGCCGCTCGGGGTTCAGCCAGTAGGCGTGCCGGGCGGTCTCGGCCATCCGCCGCACGATCGGCAGCGCCAGCGGGCCGTAGTTCGAGCGGGCGTCCCCGAGGATGAGCAGGGACGTCCGCGACGTGACGGCGTCCCGGTACTTGTCGTCGAAGGTCTTGAAGGCGTGCCCGTAGTTGCTGCGCCCGGTCAGCCACACCAGGTCGGCCTCGCGCGTCATCCGCCGCATCGCCTCGACGACGTCGGAACCCGGCGCGAAGTACTTGGTGATCTCGTCGGTGGAGTCGATGAAGGCGAACGCGCGGACCTTGGTGAACTGCTCGCGCAGCGCGAAGGTGAGCAGCAGCGTGAAGTGCGCGAAGGACTGGCAGGAGTCGCTGGCGTCGCACAGGATGACGAGTTCGGGCTTGTGCGGCCGCTTCGGCTTGAAATGCGTGGTGAGCGGGACGCCGCCGGTGGCCAGCGAGGCCCTGACCGTCCTGCGGAAGTCCAGGCGGCCGCGGTCGCCGAGCCGGTTGCGCTGGGCGAGCCGGGACGCCAGCCGACGGGCCAGCGGGTGCACCTGGCGGCGCAGTTCGGCGAGGTCGGTGCGGGTCGCCCGGTTGAAGTCGAGCTGCTCCAGCGGCGGTTTGACGGTGGCGCGGCCGGTCCGCTCGACCCCGGTGTCCTCGGCGATGCGGCGCCGCACCTCGGTGCCGACGGCCTGCTCGAACGCGCCCATCCGGTTCCGGAACATCCGCCGCGCGGCGGCCTCCTCCACCCCGCCGCGCTCGCTGAGCACGGCCTGGAGCAGCGAGGCCATGAGGGTGTCCGCCGACATGGCGCGCAGCACCCCGGAGGAGAACCAGCTCTGCCCGTTGGGGCTGCGGCCGTACCTGGCGACGGCCATCCGGGCGAACGCGCGCATCGCCTCCTCGTCGCCGGACAGCAGCAGCTCGAACAGTTCGCCGCGCATCGCCTGGACCTCGGGGTCGAGCGCGGGCGGCTTGCCGGAGCGGTGCGCGGGGTCGCGGTCGGCGTTGCCCTCGCCCGCGCCGAGCGCGGCGGGGAACCACAGGTCGAAGAGCAGGTCGAACTGCGGCCGGTGGGTGGGCCGCTTGACGAGCGTCGCGGCGTAGGCCGTGCGCAGCCCTTCGCGGTCGATGAGGTCGAGGTGCCCTAGCGCGCGGACGGCGTCGAGCCCTTCGGCGACGGAGACCGGCAGTCCGGCCTCGCGCAGCGCGTGCACGAAACCGGAGTGCCGGTCGAGGAGGCTCATCCCAGGTTCAGTTCGGTGACGGCCCGCCGCTGGTCGGCGACGTGCTTGAGGACGACCCCGAGCGTGTCCTTGACGGCCTGGGCGTCGAGCGTGTCCAGGCCGAGGGCCAGGAGGGTGCGCGCCCAGTCGATGGTCTCGGCGATCGACGGGGCCTTCTTGACCTCCAGGCCGCGCAGCGCCCCGATCGTCTTGACGATCTGCTCCGCGAGCCCCTCCTCGATCCCGGGCACCCGCGACAGCACGATGTCGCGTTCGCGCTCCATCGGCGGGTACTCCAGGTGGAGGTAGAGGCAGCGCCGCTTGAGCGCCTCCGACAGCTCGCGGGCCGCGTTGGAGGTGAGGACGACGAACGGGCGCCGCTTCGCGGTGATCGTGCCGAGCTCCGGGATCGTCACCTGGAAGTCCGACAGGACCTCCAGCAGCAGGCCCTCGACCTCGACGTCGGCCTTGTCGGTCTCGTCGATGAGCAGGACCGTCGGGTCCTCCCGCCGGATCGCGGCCAGCAGGGGGCGCTCCAGCAGGAACTCGTCGGTGAAGATGTCGTCGTGGGTGTCGTCCCACGCCCGGTCCCCGGCGGCCTGGATGCGCAGGAGCTGCTTCTTGTAGTTCCACTCGTACAGCGCGCGGGCCTCGTCCAGTCCTTCGTAGCACTGGAGCCGGATCAGCTCGGCGCCGGTGGCCGCGGCGACCGCCTTGGCCAGCTCGGTCTTGCCGACCCCGGCGGGGCCCTCGATGAGCAGGGGCTTGCCGAGCGCGTCCGCGAGGAACACGGTGGTGGCGATCTCGGGTCCGGGCAGGTAGCCGACGCCCGCGAGGGCCTCGGCCACCTGGGCCGGCGAGTCGAACAGGGTCATTGTTCCTCGGGCTTGTCGGTCTTGTCGGTCTTCGGCTTGGCGACCTTGGTGTAGTCCTGGTCGGTGGCGGCGAAGGTGAAGGCCTTGCCGCCGTCCTTCAGCACCACCTGCCAGTAGGTGGCGCCGGGGTCGGTGCCCTCCCACGACAGGCGGAAGGTGTTCTTGCCCGCGGGGATGACCGTGCCCGTCCACAGGGTCTTGTCCTGGGCGATGAGCATGCCGTCGCCCTTGGCGGTGAAGACGAAGTACTCCTTGACCGGGCCGTCGCCCTGCCAGGTGCCGACGAGCGCCTTGACCTGGTTCGGCTGGGGCTTCGGCGCGGGCTTGCCGGTCTCGGAAGGCTCGATCAGCGGAACCCCGGACTTCTCCGACGGCACCGGCACCCCGGAGTCCGACGGCGCGGCGGCCGCGCCGGCCGAGGTCTCCGGCTGCGTGCCCTCCTCCTCGCTCCCTCCGCCACCGCAGGCGGAGACGGACAGGGTGAGCAGCGCGGCGAGGGTGAGGGCGAGGGGTTTCACGGAGTCCTCCGGGGTCAGCGCGTGGGGGGCGATCGGGGGCAGGAAGCCGACGCAGTGTACCGGGCGGTAGGGGCGACGGACTTACCGTTCACCCCTACTGCCCGGAATTGCGCTACTTGCCCGGCTCGGGATCGCGCGGGAGGCCCAGCAGCCGCTCGCCGATGATGTTGAGCTGCACCTCGGTGGTGCCGCCGTAGATCGTCATCGCCCGGCTGAACAGCATCGCGCGCGCCACGATGCCGGTGGCCGCCATCGGCTCCTCCAGCGCCGCCAGCTCGCCCTGGCTCGCGAAGCAGTAGTCCGCGACGTCCTGGTTGAACTGCACGCCCAGCAGCTTGCGGACCGACGCCTCGGCGCCCGGGTTCACCCCGGACAGCTGCTTGAGGGTGGTGCGCAGGCCCAGGAGGTCGATCGACTGGCCCTGCGCGATCAGGCGGCCGACCTCGGCCTTCGCGATCGTGCCGAGCTCCTTGCCCTTGAACCAGCCGAGCAGCTCCGGCACGCCCATGCCCATGCCGCCGCCGGTCGACAGCGACACGCGCTCGTTCGACAGGGTGTTGCGGGCGACCTGCCAGCCCTTGTCGACTTCGCCGACGACGCAGTCGTCCGGCACGAAGACCTCGTCGAGGAAGACCTCGTTGAACAGGGCCTCACCGGTCATCTCGCGCAGCGGCCGGACGTCCACGCCCGGGGACTTCATGTTCACCAGGAAGTAGGTGATGCCCGCGTGCTTGGGCGCCTCGGGGTTGGTGCGGGCGATGCAGAAGCCCCACTCGGCGATGTGCGCGACCGAGGTCCAGATCTTCTGGCCGGTCAGCTTGAAGCCGCCCTCGACCTTCTCGGCCTTCATCGACAGCGCGGCGAGGTCGGAGCCGGCGCCGGGCTCGGAGAAGAGCTGGCACCAGATGATCTGGCCGCGCAGCGTCGGGCGCAGGAAGCGCTCCTTCTGCTCCTCGGTGCCGTAGGCGACCAGGGACGGCACCAGCCACGCGCCGATCACCAGGTTCGGCGCCTTGACCTTGGCGGCCCGCAGCTCCTGCTGGATGAGGATCTGCTCGATCGGGTCGGCGCCCCTGCCCCACGGCTGGGGGAAGTGCGGGACGGTCCAGCCCTCGTCGCCCATCTTGGTGTTGAGCTCGGCCTTGTCGGTGATCGCGGCGAGCTCGGCGACCTCGGCACGGATCCGCTCGCGGACCGGCGCGGTGTCGTCGTCCAGCTCCAGCTCCACCTCGCGGCGGCCGCCGGCCAGGGCGAGGTCGGCGACCTCGGCGGCGGCGTCGGACGCGGAGGCCGACAGGGCCTTGAGGGTGAGGGCGCGGCGCAGGTAGATGTGCGCGTCGTGCTCCCAGGTGAAGCCGATGCCGCCGAGGATCTGCACCGCGTCACGGGCGATCTGGGCGATCGCGGCGGGCGCGATGACCGCGGCGACGGAGGCGGCGAAGTGCGCGTCGGCCGCACCGTCGCCGACGGCGCGGGCGGCGTCCCAGACGGCGGCGCGCGACTGCTCCAGGCTGATCAGCATCCGGGCGGCCTTGTGCTTGACGCCCTGGAACTGGCCGATCGGGCGGCCGAACTGCTCGCGGACCTTGGCGTACTCCGAGGCGGTGGTGACCGCCCACTGGCCGACGCCCGCGGCCTCGGCGCCGAACAGCACCGCGGCGAGGTCCGACACGGCCTGGCCGGTGACGCCGTCGAGCACCCGCTCGGCGCTCACCCGGACGCCGGCCGCCTCGACCCTGCCCGAGCGGCGGACGCGGTCCAGCGACGGACGGGCGGTGACCGTCAGCTCGGCCGCCTCGACGACGACCCACTCGCCGCCCGCGTCCAGCACGATCAGGTCGGCGAGGCCGGCGCCGAGGACCGTCTCCGCGACGCCGTCGACGACGACCGTGTCGCCGTCACGGGTGCCGGTGAAGCCGCCGCCGAGGACCACGGCCGCGGTGACCGAGCCGTCGGCCAGGCCCGGCAGCAGCGCGTGCGCCTTGGCGTTGGACGACGCGGCGATGACGGAGCTGGCCAGCACCGTCGGCACGAAGGGGCCGGGAGCAGCGGCGCGGCCCAGCTCCTCGGTGACCACGGCGAGTTCCAGCAGGCCGAAGCCCTGGCCGCCGTGCTCCTCCGCCAGGTGCAGGCCGAGCAGGCCCTGCTCGGCGAGGTGCCGCCAGAACGCCGGACGGGTCTCCTCGTCGGCGTCCAGCGCGGCGCGGAGGACGGCCTGCGTCACATGGCGCTCGGCCAGCCCTCGTACGGACTCCGCCAGGTCCTCGTGCTCCTCGGTCAGCCCGATGGCCATTGCACACCTCTCGATTGGAAGTCAGGCCGCGTCTCCGCCCAGGGGTGCGAAGACCGGTATTCGAGTTTCATTCTAGAACGCGATTCGTCTCCCGTCGGCAAGTGACTCTACTCACTACTCAACCCGGGAGGAACCCCCGGTAGCGGGCGGCCAGCTGGTCGACCGCGTCGTCGTCCGTCGGCAGGGCGGTCGCGCGCTGCGCGGCGGCCGCGCCGAGCCGCACCGCGCGGCCCGGATCGGACAGGATCCCCTGCAACGCGGCGGCCAGCGCGGCCGCGTCACCCGCCGGGACCAGCACCGCGGCGTCTCCGACGAGGCGCGGCACCCCGCCCGTCGCGGTGGCGACGAGCGGCCGGCCCGCCCGCAGCGCCTCTTGGACGAACAGGGGCTGCCCCTCCCACATGCTCGGCACCGCCACGATGTCGCACGCGGCGAGGAGCTCGGCCACGTCGTTCCGGCGGCCGAGGAGGCGCACCGGCAGGTCGGCCGTGGCGATCCGCTCGCGCAGCTCGCCGTCGAGGGGGCCGTCCCCGGCGATGAGGAACAGCGGCGCCGCGGGCCCCATCCGGGAGACCGCTTCGAGCAGCACCGGCAGGCCCTTCTGCGGTGCGAGCCGCGCCACGGTGAGCACCACCTGCGCGTCGCCCGCGCCCAGCTCCTCGCGCAGCCGCTCGCGCGCCCCCGGCGCGGCCGCGCCGAGCGGGGGGGCGGGGACGATCGCGTGCCCGACGTCGCGCGCGCCCAGCGCCCGCATCCGCTCCTCCAGGTCCGGCGAGACGCCGAGCACGCCCGTCGCGCCGCGCGCCACGATCCGCTCCAGCACCGCGTACGCCGCCCCGGCCATCCCCCCGGACGGCGCCTCGTTGTGCAGCGTCACCAGCACCGGCGGCCCGGCCTCCACCCGCAGCCCGGTCCCGCCGGACGCGAGCCTGCCGCGCGCCATGACCGCCATGGCCCCCGCCCGGACCCCGTGCGCGTGCACGATGTCGGCCCCGCGCAGCAGCCCCCGCAGCTTCCGCACCGCCGCCAGGTCCCCCGCGGGCCGCGGCCGGTCGGCGATGTCCACCTCGGCGAACCGCACCCCGGCCCCGCTGAACCCGTACGTCCGCTCGGTCTCCCCCGGCCCGCACACCGCGACCCGGGCCCCTCTCTCGGCGAGCCCCTCGGCCACCGCCTTCACATGCCGTCCCAGCCCCCCGGACGCGAGGCCCAGAACCAGCGCCACCCGCATCCCCTGAACATCATCCATGCCCCCACCTTGCCGCATCCCACCCCCACGACACGCCACCCTCCCCCGATTAACGCGCCCCGCCCCCACCCGGTCGTTGTTCCGGGCGCGTGGGCCCGGAACACGACCGGGTGGGACCGGGGGCGCGTGCTCTGGCGCGGCGGTCGAGCGGCGGGCGGACGCGCTGAGGGCGCGGGGCCCCGGCCGGGGGCCGGGAGGGGCCGCGGGCGTCAGCGGCGGGCGAGCGCCTTGAGGTCGCGGCGGGAGGCGACTCCGGCGATGGCGGCGAAGACGGCGACGGCCAGGAGGCCCGAGGCCGCGCCGGAGGCGACGCTCTGGCCCAGTCCGCCCGTGCCGAGCGCCCGGGCCAGCGCGTATCCGGCGGTGCCCGCCGCGCAGGCCGCGACCACGCCCACGGCGAGGGTCCGGCCCAGCCCGGCCAGCGCCGCCCGGCCCCGGACCCGGACCAGCGCGGCGGCCAGGAGCACGCCCGCGACGGTCATGCCGAGGGTGTTGCCGAGGGCGAACCCGGCGGCGACCCAGTCGTCCGGGAGGGCGAACGCCAGGATCACGTCGGCGACCAGCACGACGCCCCAGCCCGCCACCGTCGCCCAGGCCGACGCGCGGCCCTTGCCGCACGCGTAGAGCGCGCGGCCGAGATGCGCGACGAGCCCGTAACCCAGCAGCCCGGGGGCGAAGCAGACGAGCGCGCGCGCGAGCACCACCGCGCCCTCGGGATTGTCGAGGTTGAAGACCACCCCGACGGGCCGCGCGATCGCCGCGATGCCCGCCGCGCCCAGGCAGGACGCGAACACGACCGCCCGGGTCGTCGAGGCCGCCGTCCGGTCGAACTCCGCGGCGTCGTCCGCGCGCGCCGACAGCGCCTGGAACGCGCTCGTCGCGATCGGGACGGCGAGGATCGCCCACGGCAGCAGGTACACCGCCCAGGCGAAGTTGTACTGGCTGAGCGTTTTCGCCGACCCCTGGTTGGCGAGCACGAGGATCGCCAGCATCGCCACCTGCTGGGCGACGACCGTCGCCAGGCCCGCGAGCGCCAGTCCGCGCACTCGCGCGCCCACCCCCTCGGGAAAGCGCAGCGCGGGCCGCCACCCCAGCCGCAGCCGCAGCGCGGCCAGCCCGGCGACGACCACGAGCGCGGACACCCCGAGGGTCGTGCCCACGGACAGCACGAGCTCGGCGGTCCGCGGCACCGACGTGAGATCGTCGGGGTCGTTCCCGGCCATCGCGGGCACGTAGGCCAGGTAGGCGCCGATCACCACGAGGCTCGACACCAGCGGGGCGATCGCCGGTCCGGTGAACCGCCGGTGCGCCTGGAGCACCCCGTAGAGCACCACGGCGAGCCCGTAGCAGACGATCTGCGGCGCGAACACGACGAGCATCCGCGTGCCCAGCGCCCGGAACGCCTCGGCGTCGCACTCGACCTGCCCGAGACTGAGCAGGTCCATGATCGGCCCGGCCGCCAGCGCGACGACCAGGGCCAGCGGCACCAGCGCGAGCAGCACCCAGGTGAGCAGCGCCGAGGCCGTCCGCCGGACGGTGTCGGCGTCGCCGCGCTCGACGGGTGCCGCGAGGACCGGTACGACCATGCTGGCCAGCGCGCCGCCCGCGACGATCTCGAACATGATGTTCGGGATCTGGTTGGCGGCGAAGTACACGTCGCTCAGGCAGGAGGCCCCGACGGTCTGGGAGAACACGAAGGTCCGCCCGAACCCCGCGATCCGGGCCAGCACCGTGAGGACCGCGATGAGGGCGGCGGCCCCGGCGATCCCGCCAAGCCCCCGCCTCACGAACCCGACTGCTCCCGCGGCCCCGCCACGCCGTCGCCGGGCTCGCCCGCCTCAGCGACGGACTCCTCCTCCGGCTCCCCGGACGCCGTCTCGCCCCGCCCCGGCCTCGTGCCCACCCCGGCGGAAACGGTCTCCGCGTCGGGAGAGACCGTCTCCAGCCCAGCGGAAACGGTCTCCGCATCCGGGGAAACCGTTTCCGCTTCAGCGGAGGACGTGTCCGCGGGCGCGGCACCCGGCCCGGTCTCGGGAGACGGGGCCGCCCGGTCGGCGGACACCGTTGCGGCTCCCGGGGAGACCGGCTCCGCCCCGGCGGAAACGGCTTCCGCGTCGGGGGAGACCGTTTCCACGTCGCGGGCGGTCTTCGCCGCCTCGTCGGGGACCGTTTCCCTGGGCGCGGCGCCCGGCCCGGCCGGGGTCTCTCCGGTTCCGGACCGGGGGGAGACCGTGGCCGTGGCGGGGGAAACGGTCTCGGGTTCCGCGGGCTCGGGGGCGGGCGGGGGCTCGACCGGGCGGCGGCCGAGCATGTCGAGGCGGTCGAGCAGCGGGTTCTCGCGGATGACCTTGGTGAAGCTGACGTACTCACTGGCGCCGTTGAGGGCGACGAGGCCGCCCAGGACGGCGACGCGGGCGGGGAGGCCCAGCCGGGTCGCGGCGAGGCCGAGGAGGGCGCCGAAGGAGTTGGCGCCGGCGTCGCCGAGCATCGCGCGTTCGCCGAGGTCTTCGGGCAGGAGGGCGAAGGCGGCGCCCAGGGGGGCGGCGACGACGGCCGAGCCCGCGCCGAGCGCGAGCGGGGCGCCGGTCAGCACGCCGACCTTGATCGCGCGGCCGGGCCGCAGG
This sequence comes from Actinocorallia herbida, assembly GCF_003751225.1. Taxonomy (NCBI): domain Bacteria; kingdom Bacillati; phylum Actinomycetota; class Actinomycetes; order Streptosporangiales; family Thermomonosporaceae; genus Actinocorallia; species Actinocorallia herbida. The sequence continues at coordinate 1,680,461 of NZ_RJKE01000001.1, read as the reverse complement.
TCGAACAGGTTCATCAGGTTCGCGGCCGAGGCGACGATCGCGCCGTTCAGCAGCGTGTCCAGCGTGCGCCGCAGCGGCGTGGCGGCGGGCGATCCGGCGAGCGCCGCGGCGGCGAGGCCGCTCGCGCCGATCCCGAGGATCTTCACCGCGCCGGTGGTGACCTCGCCGCGCGCCAGGGCGGTCAGATGGCCCTTGAACCCGCGGGACGACGCCGAGCCCGCCAGGTCGTCGTAGGCGCCGAACGCGCCGGAACCCGCGCCCGCCACCAGCGCGGCGGCGCGCAGCCTGCCGGGCGTGCCGGGCAGCACCAGCGCGGCGGCGGCGCTGCCGAGCGCGAACGCCGGGCCCTCCAGCAGGGTCACCGCCTCGCCCCGGTGGTTCGTGCGCCCCCACACCTCCGCGCCCTCGCGCCCGCCCGCGCCGGGCGGCCTGCGCGTCAGCGCGACATAGGCGGTGCGGGCGGCGGCCGCGCCGAGCACGGCGCCCATCAGAAGTCGTTTCACGGCCTGGCTCCGGTGTCGGCGGGAACGGGCGGGAGGGGGTCGGGCAGGAAGCCGCTGACCCCTGAGCCCGTACCGTACTCGCCGGACTCCCCGTTCATCTCGACGTTCAGCGCGAGCACGCCGACGATCTGCCCGGTGGCGGTGTCCGCGGTGTCCACCGACGACACGCGCTCGCCGATCTCGGCGGAGCGCAGCGCCGACAGCAGCCCGCCCGACTCGGCCGAGGCGGTGTTGCCCGCGACGACCGTGCCCTGTCCCGCCCCGTCCAGCGAGCCGGCCAGCGCGACGAGCGCGTTGTTGTCGGTCTCCGCGCCGTCGCCGGCGTACGGGGTGCCCGGCGCGACCAGCAGCGCCAGCGTGGCGCGGGCCGCGGGGTTCCCGCTGGTGGTGAGCAGCCCGGCCTGCTTGAACGCCTCCAGCACCGCGCCCGAGGCGACGTCCTCGTGCCCTGCCTTCTCGGTGTCCTTGGTGACCAGGACGTGCGCGAGCAGCGCCGCCGCCTTGGCGTAGGCGTTGGCGTCCTCGGGGTAGGTCAGGCCGGTCGGCTTGAGCTGCTCGGCGAGCTGGTCGACCACCTCGGCCTCGCCGTCGGCGAGGTAGGCGTCGGTCAGCGACACCCAGCCCGACACCGTGCCGCCCGCGGACTTCACCGCGGCGTCCAGGCCGGTGCGGGTCTGCTCGCTGGCGCCCGGCGCGAGCACGAACACCACCGAGGAGTCCTTCAGCCGGTCGGCGAGCACGGTCGGCCCGGTGACCTGGGCGTACTGCTCCTGGCCCGCGAGCTGCTCGTCCTGCGCGGTGACCTGCGCGCGCAGCTCGTCGTTGTTCTTCTGGATGTACTGCAGGCTCTTGTCCGCGACGGTCTGGGAGACCTCCTGGACCGCGCTGGTCGAGCCGAGCAGCAGTCCTGTCGCCAGTGCCAGGAACACGGCGACGATCGAGACGAGGTGGTAGCGGAAATCGATCACGTGAAGAGTCCGGTCAGCCAGAAGAGGAAGGAGTGCCACCGCTCGACCAGGCTCGACAGCACCAGCGGGCCCACGGGGGTGACGGCGAGCGCGGCGACCATGGTGACGAGCGCGGCGGCCACCAGGACGAGCAGCGCGGAGGAGGAGATCCGGCTGCGGTAGAGCAGGCTCACGCCTTTGGCGTCGACCAGCTTGCTGCCCACCCGGAGCCGGGTGAGGAACGTGCTGGACATGCCGGCGCGGCCCTTGTCGAAGAACTCGACCATGTTCATGTGGGTGCCGACCGCGACGATGAGCTGGGCGCCCTTGTCGTCGGCGAGCAGCATCGCGCAGTCCTCGCTGGTCGCGGCCGCGGGGAAGGTGACGGCGTCGGTGACGCCGAGGTCCTCGACCCTCTGGAGGCCCGGCGCCCGGCCGTCCCGGTAGGCGTGCACGACGATCTCGGCGCCGCTGGTCAGCGCCTCGTCCGACACCGAGTCCATGTCCCCGACGATCATGTCGGGCTTGTATCCGGCCTTGAGCAGGGCGTCCGCGCCGCCGTCGACGCCGATGAGGACGGGCTTGTACTCGCGGATGTAGGGCCGCAGCGTGGCGATGTCCTCGCGGTAGTGGTACCCGCGGACGACGATCAGCGCGTGCCTGCCCTCGAAGGAGGTTGTGACGTCCGGGACGCCGACCCCGTCGATGAGGAGGTCCTGCTCCTTCTTGACGTACTCCATCGTGTTGGCGACGAAGGACTCGAGCTGGACCGACAGGTTGCCCTTGGCCTCCTCGACGGCCTCGGTGACGGTCTCGGCGGTGTGCCGGATGCCCTTGGTGAGCAGCTCCCCGTCCAGGAGGACCCGGCCGCCGTCGATCTGGAGGGTCTCGCCCTCGTGGACCTTCTCGAAGATGTCGGGGCCCACGTCGTCGACCAGCGCGATCCCGGCCTCGACCAGGATCTCCGGGCCGAGGTTGGGGTAGCGGCCGGAGATGCTCGGCGCGACGTTCACCACGGCGGCCGCGCCCGCGGACACCAGCGACTCGGCGGCGACGCGGTCGAGGTCGACGTGGTCGATCACCGCGATCTCACCGGGCTGGAGCCGCTTGGCGAGGTCCTTGGTGCGCTTGTCGACCCGCGCGGTGCCGACGATCCCGTCGGCCTCGGGCGCGCCGCGGCGGCGGCGCAGCCTCAGCAGGCGCGCGGGCACCGGCCAACGGCGCGTGCGCGTATCCGATCCGTCCCCCGGTCCGCTCATTGCCTTCTCATCCTGCCAGAGCCCGCGACCGCCCGAGTCGGGCGCGCGGGTGCTCAGGCGTGTCCGTCCTTGTCCCGTGCGGCTATCGCCAGCAGCTCTTCGGCGTGGGCGCGTCCCAGCTCGCTGTCGGCCATGCCCGCCAGCATCCGGGACAATTCCCGGATTCTGGACTCGGTGTCCAAGGCTGTCACACCGCTGCTGATGACCGTGCCGTCATCGGACTTTTCGACCAGCAGATGCTGGTCGGCGAACGCCGCGACCTGCGGCAGGTGCGTGACCACGATCACCTGCGACGTGCGGGCGAGCCGGGCCAGCCGGCGCCCGATCTCCACCGCGGCCTTGCCGCCCACCCCCGCGTCGACCTCGTCGAACACGAAGGTCGGGACGGGGTCGGAGCCCGCGAAGACGACCTCGATCGCCAGCATCACCCGGGACAGCTCGCCGCCCGAGGCGCCCCGGTTCAGCGGCAGCGCGGGCGCGCCGGGGTGCGAGGCGAGGCGCAGCTCGACCTCGTCCTGCCCGTGCGAGGCGAAGGCGGTGGCCCGGCTGAGCGCGGCCACCACGCACGCGTGCGGCATCGCCAGCGCGGTCAGCTCGGCGGTCACCGCGGCGCCGAACCTGTCGGCGGCCTCGGTGCGGACGTCGGTGACGGCGTCGGCCAGCTCCTGGAGGCGCACGCCGAGCTCGGCCTCCTCCGCCGCCAGCTCCGCGATCCGCTCGTCGTCGCCGTCCAGCTCGGTGAGGCGCGCGGCGGCCTCGGCCGACCAGGCGATCGCCTCGTCCACGCTGCCGCCGTACTTGCGGGCGATCATCGACAGGTCGGCGCGGCGCTCCTGCACCGCCGCGAGCCGGGCCGGATCGGCCTCGACGGACTCGGCATAGGCCGCGAGTTCGCCTCCGATGTCGGACACCAGGTACCCGGCCTCGGCCAGCCGGTCCGCCAAGGCGCCCAGCGCGGGGTCGTGGTCGCGGGCGGCGTCCAGCGCCGAGCGCGCGGTGCCGAGCAGGCTCGCCACGTCGGCGAGCGCGTCCATCCGGGACATGTCTCCCAGCAGGGCGTCGTGGGCGGTGCTGGAGGCGTGCCGGAGCGCGTCGGCGTTGGCCAGCCGCTCGTCTTCGGCGGCCAGCTCCAGGTCCTCACCGGCCTGCGGGGCGACCTTCTCGATCTCCTCGAGGCCGAACCTGAGGCGGTCGGCCTCGTCCGCGCGCTGGCGGGCCTGGGTCGTCAGCTCCTCGAGCAGGGCGCTGACCTTGCGATGGCGCTGGTAGGCCTCGGAGTAGACGCGCAGCGGGCCGACCAGGGCCTCCCCCGCGTACCTGTCGAGCGCCGCGCGCTGGCGGCCCGGCTGGAGCAGCCGCTGCTGGTCGGACTGGCCGTGCACGGCCACGAGGTCGTCGGCCAGGGTGAGCAGCGTGCTCACCGGCACCGACCGCCCGCCCAGATGGGCGCGGGAGCGGCCCTCGGCCGACACCGACCGGCTGACGATCAGGGTGTCCTCGTCGAGTTCGCCGCCGGCCTCCTCGACCCGGGTGACGGCCCGGCCCTTGGGGTCGAGGGTGATCCGCCCCTCGACCGTGGCCCGTTCCGCGCCGGGCCGGACCCGCTGCGGGTCGGCCCTGCCGCCGAACAGCAGGTTCAGGCTCGTGACGACCATGGTCTTGCCCGCGCCGGTCTCACCGGTGACGACGTTGAAGCCCTCGGACAGCTCGAGCACGGCCTCGTCGATGACTCCGAGGCCGGAGATCCGGACCTCTTCGACCCTCGGCCGCAATTCCGGGCTTGGTCTCAATTCCGGACACCTCATCCGCTCATGCCGCATCCGTCCGGGGACAGATTATCGCTCCTGTGTGCGAACGCGCCCCCGCCAGCCGGCCACCGGAAGACCGAACTTCGTCACCAGCCGGTCGGTGAACGGCGTCAGGTGCAGCCGCGCCAGGCGTACGGGCACGTCACTGCGCCGCACCTCGACGCGGGAACCCGGCGGCAGATCGACGGTCCTTCGGCCGTCGCACCACAGGACCGCGCCCTCGTTCTCGTGCGTCACCTCCACCGCCACCGTCGACGACGGGGAGACCACCAGCGGCCGGGCGAACAGGGCGTGCGCGCTGATCGGCACGACGAGCATCGCCTCCACCTCCGGCCACACCACGGGGCCGCCCGCGGAGAACGCGTAGGCGGTCGAGCCCGTCGGGGTCGCGCAGACCACCCCGTCGGCGCCCCAGTGGGACAGCGGACGGCCGTCGATCCCGACGACGAGCTGGAGCAGCTTCTCGCGCGCCAGCTTCTCCACCGACGCCTCGTTCAGCGCCCACGTCTTGTGCTCGCTGCCGTCCACCCGCACGGTGACGTCGATCGCCATCCGCTCCTCGACCTCGTACTCCCGGCTGACGGCACGGCTCGCCACCACCGCGAGGTCCGCCCGCTCGGCCTCGGCGAGGAAGCCGACGTGCCCGAGGTTCACGCCGAGCACCGGCGTGCCCGTGTGCCGGGTCAGCTCCGCCGCGCGCAGCAGGGTGCCGTCGCCGCCGAGCACGATGACCAGCTCGGCGCCCGCGGTCGCGGCGGGCTCGGCGGGGAACTCCTCGACCCCGGAGCAGCCGATGTCCTTGGCCTCGCCCTCCAGCACCCGGACGTTGATCCCCGCGTCGGCGAGCCGCCGGATGAGCAGCTGCGCGCTGGTCACCGCGCCGGGGCGGCCGGTATGGGCCATGATCAGTACCGAGCGGGTCATGCGGGTCCCTCCGCGACGGCCCGGGCGAGGTCCTCTTCGGCGAGCGGGGGCGCCCCCGCCTTCAGCCACAGGAAGTACTCGACGTTGCCCGCGGGACCGGGCAGCGGGCTCGCCACGACGCCCGAGACGCCGAGGCCGAGGGTCGCGGCGTAGGCGGCCACTTCCCGGACGGCGTCCTTGCGGACCTCGGGATCGCGCACCACACCTCCCTGGCCCACCCGGGCCTTGCCCACCTCGAACTGCGGCTTCACCATCATCACGTAGTCGGCGTCCGGCGCGGCGCACGCCTGGATCGGCGCGAGCACCTTCGTCAGGGAGATGAACGACAGGTCGCCGACGATCAGGCTCGGCGGCTCCCCCACGTGCTCGGGCGTCATGTCGCGGATGTTCAGCCGCTCCACGACCGTCACCCGCTCGTCCGTGCGCAGCGACCAGGCGATCTGCCCGTACCCGACGTCCACCGCGACCACGTGGGCGGCGCCCGCGCGCAGCAGCACGTCGGTGAAGCCGCCCGTGGAGGCGCCCGCGTCCAGCGCCCTGCGCCCCGTCACGTCCAGGCCGGGCAGGCCCGCGAGGGCGCCCGCGAGCTTGTGCCCGCCGCGCGAGACGTACTCGGGGCCCTCCTCGGACTCCTCGACCACGAGCGCCGCCGAGGGCTCCACCTGCGTCGCGGCCTTCGTCGCCACCTGGCCGGCCACCTTGACCCGGCCCGCGGTGATCAGCTGCCCCGCGTGCTCGCGCGACCTGGCGAGCTTGCGCCGCACCAGCTCGGCGTCGAGCCTGCGGCGGGCCACGGGGCTCATCGCGCCTCCCGCGTCTCGTCCGAGGCCGCCAGGATCTCCTGGAGGCCCGCGTGGACCCGTTCGAAGACCGCGACGTGCCCGCCGACGGGCAGCGCGTCCAGCCCGTCGAGCCCGGCCAGCACCGCGGTGACCCCGGCCTCGCCCCGGTCCTCCCGGGGGGCCGTACCCTGCATCTCCCCGCCCATCCCAGCGCCCATCCACTCAAGTCGGCAGGTCGGGCCGTGTGCGACCCGATCGTCTTCCGGCGTGCCGCGGTTCGCGCGGACCACATGAGGAACGCTACCGTCCTGTGACGACACAGACGTCGACGGAAGCGGGGAATCGTCAGTCATGGCCACGGAGCAGGAGTGCGTGGACGCGCTGGACGTACTGGCCCGGAAGCTCGGCGAGGTCGACCCCGCCAAGTGGGCCGAGCACGCGGTGAACCGCTCGGTGAGCTGCCAGGTCAGCGACCTCGGCCTGTCGTACGCCACCCGCATAACCCCGACCGGGCTCGCGCCGTTCGAACCGACCGGGGACCCGCGCGCCGCCCAGGTCAGGCTGACGATGAAGTCCGCCGACCTGCTCGATCTCGCCGCCGACAAGGTCAGCCCCGCCAAGGCGTGGGCCACCGGCCGCCTCAAGATCGAGGCGAGCGTCCTCGACCTGATCCGCCTGCGCAAGATCCTCTGACCCGCCGGCCCGCCCGGCCCTAGGCGAGGCCCAGTACGTCCAGCGCGCCGCGCACCGCCTCGGGGGCGGCGGGCTCCGGCGCGCGCCACGCCGCGGCCGCGAGCGCGCGCAGACCGTGCCACGGATCACCCTCCCCCGACAGCGCGACGGCCCCGCCGTCCCAGGCCGCCGTCCACCCCGCGCACGCGTAGCGGCCGCCGTCCTCGACGACCCCGGGGTGGTCGACGAGCAGGCCGGTGAGATCCGGGGCCAGGTACGTCGCCCGGTGGCGGGGCTCCGCGGTGAGCGCCATGAGCGGGTCGGTCACGCCGGTGAAGACGAGCAGGCTGTCCGCGCCGCCGTTGACGGCGCCTTCTATGTCGGTGTCCAGGCGGTCGCCCACGACGAGGGGCCTTTCGGCACCCGTCCGCAGGATGCTCTCGCGGTGCAGGGAGATCTCCGGCTTCCCGGTGACGATCGGGGCGACGCCCGTCGCGTTCTCGATCACCTTGACGAGGGAGCCGTTGCCCGGCCGGTTCGGGCCATAAGGCGCGGAGATCGTCAGGTCCCCGTTGGAGGCGACGAACAGGGCCCCGTCCAGGACGGCCTGGGCTCCCTGCGCGATGAGCCCGTAAGACAGGTCCGGGGTGAAGCCCTGCACCACGGCCTCGGGCTTCTCGGCGAAGGTGGAGACCGGCCTCAGCCCGTACGCGTAGAGCGCGTGACGCAGCGCCGTACCGCCGACCACCAGCACCTTCGCCCCCGGGGACAGCCTTTCCGACAGAAGGCGCGCCGCCGCCTGCGACGAGGTCACCACGTCCGCCTCCCGGGTCGGGATGCCCAGGCCCGTCAGCAGCTCCGCCACCGCGCTCGGCGTGCGCGAGGCGTTGTTCGTCACATAGGCGAGCCGCATCCCTTGCGCCCGCGCCTTCGCCAGGGAGTCCGCGGCGTTCTCGATCGGGTGGTGGCCCCGGTAGACGACCCCGTCGAGGTCGAGCAGGGCGACGTCATAAGAGTCGATCAGCATGCGGGGGTCATCTCCGGGAGTCGAGGGTCGCGCGGACATGCCGCAGGGCTGAGGCGTAGTCCTTGTTCTCCGGCCGCATGGCGACGGCCAGCGCCAGATGCTCGGCCGCGGCGTGGAACAGGCCCATCCGGCTCAGCGACAGGCCGAGGCCGAAGAGGGCGAAGTCCTCCGCCGGATTCTCCTCGATGATCGAGCGGAAGCAGTCGGCGGCCTCCTCGTAGTGCCGGGCGCCGAACAGGGCCCGGCCCAGGGCTTCGCGGATGCTGGGAGACTGCGGCTCGGCTTCCGCCGCACGGGAGAGCAGCTGCACCGCAGCGGCGGGGCTGCCCGAGGAGAGCAGCTTCAGTCCCCGCGAGTACAGGTCGTAGACGTCCTCCCCGCCTCCCTCTTGCGTCCGGCGGGAATCCCTGTTCTCTCCTGAACTTTGAACCAACGTGTGCACCTCCGATACGCGTCTCTCCGTACCATGCCCCAGCATGGACGGATTCGACCTTCGCCAGGGCCTCGTCCTGGCCCCGATCCACGGTGTGCGGTACACCCCGCCCGAGGGCGGGAGCCTTGCGGCCGTCACCTGTCCACCGTACGACCTCATCGACGACGAGGAGCTCTCCCGGCTCCGGGCCGCCGACTCGCGGAACATCGTCCGGCTCACGCTTCCCGACGGGGACTACGCGGGCGCGGAACGCCTCCTCGCGGAGTGGCTTTCGACGGGCGTCCTGTCGGTCGACCCTTCGCCCGCCCTGTACGTCTACGAACGCGACGGCGACGGTGAGCTGCAACGCGGCCTCATCGGCGCGGTCGGGCTGCGGGACGAGTCCGAGGGCGTGATCCTGCCGCACGAGGACGTCTATCCGGGCCCCGTCCAGGACAGGCTCGCGCTCATGGAGGCCACCCGGGCCCACCTGGAGCCGATCCTCCTCACCTACGAGGGGGGCGGGCCCGCCAGTGAGGCCGTCGACGAGACCGCGGACACCGCCGAGCCCGTCCTGGACATCGTCTCCCCGTCGGGGACGCGGTACCGGCTGTGGCGGCTGGAGGACACCGCGCGGGTCGCGGCGGACCTGCGCGACCGCCGCGCGCTCATCGCCGACGGCCACCACAGGTACGCCGCCTACCGGGCCTACCAGGAGCGCCGCGAGGGCGCCGGGCCGTGGGACTTCGGGCTCGCCCTGCTGGTGGACTCCCTGCGCTACCCGCCCCGGCTCGGCGCGATCCACCGGGTCCTGCCGGGGCTCGACCCCCTGGAGGCCGCCGAGACGGCCCGTGCGGCCTTCACCGTCGCCGAGGCGGGCGGAGACCTCCGCGAGGCGCTCGTGGCGCTGGAGCGGGCCGCTGACGGCCTCCTGCTGGCCGGCGCCGACCGGTTCTGGCTGCTGACCGACCCGGACCCCGTCCGGTTGGCGGAGGCGTTCCCCGCCGGGCACTCGGCGCGCTGGAAGGCCCTGAACACGGCGGTCCTCGACGGCCTGCTCATCCGCGGGCTCTGGAAGATCGCCCCCGACGAGCACACCGTCCAGGTCGTGCACGACGACGCCGCGCACGCCGTCGCCAGGGCCGCGCAGCTCGGCGGGACCGCGGTCGTCCTGAAGCCGCTGACCGTGCCCGCGGTGATGGCGCTGGCCGCGGGGGGCGAGCGGGTGCCGCGCAAGTCGACCTCGTTCGGGCCGAAGCCGCGCACGGGCCTGGTGATGCGCCTCCTGGGCTCCCCCGCCGAGGCGGGGTGAGGGCGTGCCTTTACATTGTAGATCACAGGCTCGCCGGGTTACCGTGGGCCATGGCCAACCTGATCACCCCGCTCGGGAACGACGTCTACGAGATCGACACCCAGATGGCCGGGCACACCGGGATCACCGCCGGGTACCTCGTCCTCGGCGACCGGCCCTGCCTCATCGAGCCCGGCACGTCGGGGTCCGCCCCGGTCGTCCGGGACGCGCTCGACGCGCTCGGCGTCGCCGCGGCCGACCTCGCCTCCGTCGTCGTCACCCACATCCACCTCGACCACGCGGGCGGCGTAGGGGACATCGCCGAGATGTACCCGCAGGCCGAGGTCGTCGTGCACGAGAAGGGCGCCCGCCACCTCGCCTCCCCCGAACGGCTCGTCCGGAGCGCCCGCATGGTGTTCGGCGAAGCCTTCGACCGGCTCTTCGGCGGCCTCAAGCCGACGGAGGCGTCCCGGATAAGGACCGTCGACGAGACGGGCGTCGTGGACCTCGGCGGAGGGCGGCGCCTGGAGAGCCACTACTCACCGGGCCACGCGAAGCACCACGTCGGCCTATTGGACTCCCTCACCGGCGACCTCTACGTCGGCGACGCGGCGGGCATCTACATCCCCGAGACCGCCGAGATCAGGCCCGCCACCCCGCCGCCGGACTTCGACCTCGACACCGCGCTCGCCTCCCTCGGCCGCTTCCGCGCCCTCCAGCCGACCCGCCTGCTGTTCGCCCACTACGGGCCCGTGACGGACGTCCCCCTCACCCTCGACAGGTCCGAGGAGGAACTCCGGCTCTGGGTCGAGACCGTGCGGCTGGCCAAGGACGCCGACCTCGATCTCGACCACGCCGTCGCGATGGTCGTCGAACGCACCGCCGGGCGCTACAAGGCGCTCGACGACCCCGCCCTGCGCGAGAAGCACGCGGTCCTCAACGACGTCCGCTCGAACGTCGCCGGGATCATGCACTCGCTCAGCTCCTGAACGGCCCCGTCACCTCGAACGTCACGCCGCCCGTGCCGAGGACGACCCCGGTCGTGCCGCGCTGGGACGAGAAGTACAGGCGCGACCCGTCCGGGGAGAACGCCGGGCCGGTGATCTCCGAGCCCGTGTGCCCCTCCAGCTGGAGGAACGGCGTGACGACGCCCTCGCGGGTGATCACGTTGATCTGGAGGTCGCCGCCGTCCTCGGCGACGTACAGGTCGCCGCCGGACGTCCCGGTGATGTTGTCGACGCCGGTGAGGGGCGCGGTGCCCGTCGTGACCAGGTCGTCGTCGTAGGCGATCTCCAGCACCGACGTAGCCGCGTCGTAAGCCCAGACACGGTTGTCGCCCTTGGTGGTGAAGTAGCAGACGTCTCCGGCGTAGTGGCAGCCCTCGCCGCCGGTGAACCGCAGCGCGCCGGCCACCTGGTTCCGGGTCGGCGTCAGCCACAGCTGCGGGTTCGGCACCTTCTGCCACGTGACGGGGCCGGGACCGGTGCCGACCAGGACCTCGAGGGTGCCCTTGGACAGGTCCCCCCAGGTCGTCGGAAGGAAGCGGTAGAAGCAGCCGTCGGTCTGGTCCTCCGTCAGGTAGACGACCTTCCGGACGGGATCGGCCGCCGCCGCCTCGTGCTTGAACCTCCCCATCGCGGGCCGCGACTTCGCCGCGTTCACCCCCTTCGGGTCGGTCTCGTAGACCATCCCGAGGTCGTACTCCTCACACGACAGCCAGGTCCCCCAGGGCGTCGCGCCGCCCGCGCAGTTGACCTGGGTCAGGTTCAGGATCCGGTACGCGCCCGTGATGGACCCGTCCGCGGCGAACCTCACCGCGGACGCGCCGCCGACGACCGGCACCTCGGAGTTGCTGACGTAGATCCAGCCCTCCCCGTCCGGGAAGCACGCCCCGCCGTCCGGCGCCGCGTGCCACACGTACCCCGTGCCCCCCACCGCCTGCATCGACCGGGCCACCACCCGGCTCGTGAACCCGGCGGGCAACCGCACCCCGTTCGCGTCCGCGCCCGCCGGCCCCCCGTACGGCCCGGCCCCCGGCTGCGCGGGCACCGCCCCCGCCGCCGCCTGCCACAATCCCCCGCTGACCGCGACGGCCCCGCCCCCGACCACCGCCCCGCGCAGAAACCCGCGCCGCCCGATCCCGCCCATCAGAACCGCCTCCACTCCTCGAAGTAACCCCGCACACCCGACCATCGACAATCCACCGCAAACCACAACGGCCCCATGAACATCACCCCAACTCCCCGCCCGGTCAACCCCCACCCCTGACCACAACCCGCCACAAACCCACAGGACCCCTCGGCCCCTCCCACCCGAGCACGCCCTACCTGCGACTCGGCACCCGAGAAGCGCGCCCGGTCCCCGCGTCGCACGAGCCCCGCTCCGCTCCGCAGGCCCCGGCCCGCTCCCACGCCTGGACGGAACGCACCCGGTCCGTCGCCCGCGGAGCAGGATTCGCGGTGACGCCAGGGCCCGTCCGCATGGGCGGACCCTCCGTCCCGCCGAGCACTCCCTCGGCTCGAGCGCCCGCTGCCACGAGCGTGTCGTTGGCGCGAGCCGCACCCGCGTCACTTTGCCGCGCACCGGGCCCGTATCCCAACGAACGGTCGTTCCGCCCGTTGCGACCGGAACAGGCTTCCTGCGTGGCGTCCGGGCCCCCTGTACGAGGTGAGCCCTCCGTCCCTCGGGTCGAGCGACCGCCCCTACGAGCGTGTCGGTGGTGCGAGCCACGCCCGCGACGTCCCGCCGAGCGCCGGCCCCGCATCCGGACGAACGGTCGTTCGCCCATTGCGACCGGAGCGGGCTTCCCCGGTGGCGTCCGAGCCGCCTGTACGAGGTGAGCCCTCCGTCCCTCGGGTCGAGCGACCGCTCCTATGAGCGTGTCGGTTCGAGCCGCGCCCGCGACGTCCCGCCGGGCCCGTATCCGGACGAACGGCCGTTCGCCCGTTGCGGGTGGAGCGGGGTTCCCGGGTGGCGTCCGGGTCGTCCTCATGGGGGGCGGTCGTTCGCCTGTGCGTCGTCCTGGGCGGAGAGTCCACTCCCACGGGTGCTTCGCGCGTTCCGAGCGGTACCGGGAGCGCGCTTGTCCTGCGCCGCCTACCGTTCCCGTATTCGCGTCTCGGAAGAGGTGGGGCCGGGCCGTTGCGGCCTGGGCAGGATTTCGAGGGGGCCGGGCTGCTCGCATTGGTGGGCACGTAGTCCCCGCGCGGTGGTGCCGTGCGAGCCTTGTGCGTGCCGGGCCGCATGTCCCGGGGCTGGAGCCCTCGCTCTCGGCGAAGGGGTACGGGCCGTTGGGGGCGGGCGGGGCCTCTTGGTCACGGGAGGATCGCTCGCCCGGGTGAGCAGGTCGTCCCGGCGGTGCCCGTGCCGCTTCGCGCAGGCCCAGGAGTGCCGGGGCGGGCCCGTTCCGTGCTTCTCGTCGCGCCCGGACTCGGAGAAGGCGGGGGCTGTGGGGTCGACGGGGATTTCGACGGCCTCGCGGACCCCGCGCCCGGACGGGTCCGGGCCCGGGTCGTCGGGGGACTGCGTCTCGCGGGCGCGGTCCGGGCACCCCGGACCGCGGGAGTGCGCCTTCTTCGCGCGTTCTCCGGGTCGGAAGCACCTGTGGCCGTCGGGATCACCCCCACCGGGCTTCTCGCCGGTTGTGGTGGAGCGGGGTTGTTCCTGGGGGTTCGGGGGGCTTCGCGGGTGGGAGTGAAGAAGCCCGGCGCGGGAGCGCCGGGCTTCTCGGGGTCACTCGGAGTCGCGGGGCGGGGTGGCGGCTCCGTCGGAGGCGGGCGGGGCGGGGGCCTCGGCGGCCTCGTCCTCCTCCTCGTCCGGGAGCTCGTCCTCGTCCTCGTCGTCCTCGTCTTCTAGATCGTCGTCCTCGTCCTCGTCCTCGTCCTCGTCGAATTCGTCGTCCTCGTCTTCTTCGAGGTCTTCGTCGTCTTCTTCGAGGTCGTCCTCGGCGTCGAGGTCTTCATCCTCGTCGTCGTAGTCCTCTTCGTCGTCTTCGTCCTCTTCGTCCTCGGCGAGCGGGGCGGAGGGGGCCGCCTGGAAGGACGGAATGAAGGGGGAGGATTCGGTGGTGTCGGACGGCTCGTCGTTGTCGCCGGTGTCGATGATGTGGAGGCCGTCGAGTTCCGCGTAACGCTCGGCGGCGTCGGTCTCCTCGTCGCGGTCGGCGGCGGCGGCGCGCAGGAACCAGTCCTTGGCGTCGTCGGCGCGGTCGGCGGCGACGAGCGCGTCGGCGTAGGCGTAGAACAGCCGGGCCGACCACGGGCGCAGCCTGCGGTCCTTCAGCTCGGGGATCTGGAGCGCGATCACCGCGGCGTCGACGTCGCCGAGGTCGCGGCGCGCGCCGGACTCGACGATGTGCAGCTCGATCCGCTCCTCGCGCGGAAGCGACGAGGCCTCCTTGGACCTGGCGATCTCCAGCGCCTTCTCCGGACGGCCGAGGCCGCGCTCGCAGTCGGCGAGGACCGGCAGGTAGAGGTCCTCACGGCCGGGCAGGCGGCGGGCCGCCCTCAGCTCCGACAGCGCCTCGGACCACTCGCCCGCGTGGTAGGCGGCCAGGCCGCATGCCTCGCGGACCACGCCGACCCGGCTCGCCAGGCGGCGCGCGGTCTTGGCGTGCCGGTAGGCGGCCTCCGGGTCCTCGTCCACGAGGGTGCCGGCCGCCACCAGGTGCCGGGCCACGAGCTTCGCCAGATCCTTGGGCAGCGTCCTGAGCTCCTCGCGGGCCAGGTCGTCGAGTTCGTCGCCGGTGATCTCCTCGGGGAGTTCCGGGTCGTCGTAGGAGGTGCGGCCGGGCTCGCGGTCCTCGCGGGCGCCGTAGCCGCCGCGCGCCTGCCGCTCCTCGCGCCGATCGGTGAACCGCTCTTCGGAGGTGCGCTCGTCATCGGGGCGGAAACCGCCGCGCCGAGCGTCCTTGCCGGTGAAGGGACGGCGTTCGCCACCCTGCCCACGGTCCTCGCGCGGCCGGAACTCACGCCGCTCACCGCGGTCGTCACGGCGGAACCCGCCACCCTGGGGACGGTCCTCACGGGGACGGAACTCGCGGCGCTCACCGCGGTCGTCCTTACGGAAGCCACCGCCCTGGGGACGGTCGTCCCGACGGAACCCGCCACCCTGCGGACGGTCATCGCGGGGGCGGAAGCCCCCGCCACCCTGACCACGGTCGTCCTTACGGAAACCGCCACCCTGAGGACGGTCCTCACGGGGACGGAACTCACGGCGCTCACCGCGATCGTCCTTACGGAAGCCACCGCCCTGCGGCCGGTCCTCACGCGGGCGGAAACCGCCGCCACCCTGGGGACGGTCCTCACGCGGGCGGAACTCACGGCGCTCACCACGGTCGTCCCGACGGAACCCGCCACCCTGCGGACGGTCCTCACGCGGGCGGAAACCGCCACCGCCCTGACCACGATCGTCACGGGGACGGAACTCACGGCGCTCACCGCGGTCGTCCTTACGGAAGCCACCGCCCTGCGGCCGGTCCTCGCGCGGACGGAAACCTTCGCCGCCCTGGCCCCTGTCGTCCTTACGGAAACCGCCGCCCTGGGGGCGGTCGTCCCGCTTGAAGTCACGTCGCTCGCCGCCCTGGGGACGGTCGTCACGGGGACGGAACTCGCGGCGCTCGCCACGGTCGTCCCGACGGAACCCGCCACCCTGAGGACGGTCGTCCCGACGGAACCCGCCGCCCTGAGGACGGTCCTCACGGGGACGGAAACCCCCGCCACCCTGACCACGGTCGTCCTTACGGAAACCGCCACCCTGGGGACGGTCCTCGCGCGGGCGGAAACCGCCGCCACCCTGACCACGATCGTCACGGGGACGGAACTCGCGGCGCTCACCGCGGTCGTCCTTACGGAAGCCACCGCCCTGGGGACGGTCGTCCCGACGGAAACCGCCACCCTGCGGACGGTCCTCACGCGGACGGAACTCACGTCGCTCGCCACGGTCGTCCCGGGGGCGGAACTCACGCGAGCCGCGCTCGTCGTCGCGGCGGAAGCCGCCGCCCTGGCCGCGGTCATCGCGGGGACGGAAGCCGCCGCCGCCCTGACCACGGTCGTCCTTACGGAACCCGCCACCCTGCGGACGGTCCTCACGACGGAAACCACCGCCCTGCGGACGGTCCTCACGGGGACGGAAACCCCCGCCGCCCTGACCACGGTCGTCCTTACGGAAGCCGCCGCCCTGGGGACGGTCGTCACGGGGACGGAACTCGCGGCGCTCACCGCGGTCGTCCTTACGGAAGCCACCGCCCTGAGGTCGGTCGTCGCGGCGGAAACCGCCGCCGCCCTGGCCCCTGTCGTCCTTACGGAAACCGCCACCCTGGGGGCGGTCGTCACGCGCGCCGAACGGCCGTCCCGCGGGCGGCTTGCCGCCTCCCCGGCCCTGCCCGGCTCCACCCTTCCCCTGCCGCGGCGCGCCGGCCTTGCCGCCCGGCTTCACCGACTTGCGAGATGCGCCCGGCTTGCGCCCGGCCTGACCGCCCTTGCGGTCGCCGTTCGCACCCTGACCCTGACGTCCCTCGCGGTTGTCGCCGCGACCATCCTCTTCCTTCACCACTACATGGTAGACGGAACACGACACGCCCCAGACGCCGAACGCCCCACCCCGAAACCCGCACCAAGGCAAACCCGTGTCAAAGTCCGCCCCATCGGAGCGCCTTCCTCCTCCTTTTTCGCGATCTTTATCCGCCCCCAGCAACTCCCCCTTATCCGGCTATTTGCCGCCACCTCACCTCATTTCTCAATAATGATCATCCGTCATCGGCTCACCGCACAGGTCGATGCGGCCCTCCCGCACCGCCTGGGGCCGCCACAGGCCCCTCAGACGTCGAACACCGTCCCCGGCGCCGCATAGGCCACCGGGCCTTCGAAACGGCCGGCCGCCCGCACCACGGCGTCCTCAGGATCGACGAACCGGCTCACATGCGTGACGACCAGCCGACCCGCCCCCGCCGCGTGAGCGGTCTCACCCGCTTCCTCCGGGGTGTGGTGCACCGCACGCTCCCCCTCGGCGGGAGGGCGCGCGCTGTCCGCCTCGCAGAGCAGCAGGTCGCAGCCCGCGGCGAACCGCGACAGCGCCGCGCACGGCGCGGAGTCCCCCGAATAGACCAGGCTCCGGCCCGCCTCCTCGACCCGCAGCGCGAACGCCGGCATCCCGTGCTCGACCGTCCCGCTCCCCAGCGTCAGCCCGCCGAGCTCCACCCGATGCCCGTCCACCAGCTCCGTGACGGCGAAGGCCCGCTCGACGGGACTTCGCACCGGCCCGTTCGTAAGAAAACCGGCCAACCGGTCGGCGACCCCCGGCGGCCCGAACAACGGAACCGGCGCCGCCAACCGCACATCGGCATAGAGCAGCCCGTAGTAGGCGGTCAGCAGATCCGCACAATGATCGGCGTGCAGATGGGACACCCACACCGCATCGACCTCGTCCAACCGCGCCTGCCGCTGCAACGCCCCCAACGTCCCCGTCCCGGCGTCCACCCACACCCGGACGCCTCCGCCTTCCACCAGATACCCCGAGCACGGATTCTCCGCCGTGGGATAAGGCGTCGCACTTCCCAGAACCGTCAGGCGCATACACGTATTCTGCCCCGGCTCGGCCGAGCGGCGATTCAGCAAGCGCCCGCTCCGACACCCGGATGGAGACCGACGGGGCCGGAAGGGGCCGGCTCCGAAAATGCGGAAAGGCCCCGAACCTGTGGTTCGGGGCCTTTCCTCACAACAATTGCGGCGGTGTCCTACTCTCCCACACAGTCTCCCGTGCAGTACCATCGGCGCTGGAGGGCTTAACTTCCGGGTTCGAGATGGGACCGGGTGTTTCCCCTCCGCCATAACCGCCGCAAGCCTCAGCTCGCGGACACAAACGGTCAGCGAAAGTATTCTCTTATTTGTGTTGCGGTTCGGCCGGCTGTTTTCCGGGAACCGCACAGGGACGCGAGCACACATGTTACGTCTTGCAGCATGGATGTGTTGTAGGCAAGTCACTCGGCCTATTAGTACCGGTCGACTCCACACCTTGCAGTGCTTCCATCTCCGGCCTATCAACCCAATAGTCTGTTGGGGGCCTTACCCACCGTAAGGTGGAGGGAGTCCTCATCTAGAGGCAGGTTTCCCGCTTAGATGCTTTCAGCGGTTATCCCTTCCGAACGTAGCCAACCAGCCGTGCCCTTGGCAGAACAACTGGCACACCAGAGGTCCGTCCGTCCCGGTCCTCTCGTACTAGGGACAGATCCTCGCAAGACTCCTACGCGCGCAGCGGATAGGGACCGAACTGTCTCGCGACGTTCTAAACCCAGCTCGCGTGCCGCTTTAATGGGCGAACAGCCCAACCCTTGGGACCTACTCCAGCCCCAGGATGCGACGAGCCGACATCGAGGTGCCAAACCATCCCGTCGATATGGACTCTTGGGGAAGATCAGCCTGTTATCCCCGGGGTACCTTTTAGCCGTTGAGCGACACCACTTCCACACGTAGGTGCCGGATCACTAGGCCCAGCTTTCGCTCCTGCTCGACCCGTCGGTCTCACAGTCAAGCTCCCTTGTGCCCTTGCACTCGCCACCTGATTACCAACCAGGCTGAGGGAACCTTTGGGCGCCTCCGTTACTCTTTGGGAGGCAACCGCCCCAGTTAAACTACCCACCAGGCACTGTCCCCCACCCCGATAAGGGGCGCGGGTTAGACATTCGAAACAACCAGAGTGGTATTTCACCAATGACTCCACCCGAACTAGCGTCCGGACTTCACAGTCTCCCACCTATCCTACACAAGCCATTCCAAACACCAATGCCAAGCTATAGTGAAGGTCCCGGG
This sequence comes from Actinocorallia herbida, assembly GCF_003751225.1. Lineage (NCBI taxonomy): Bacteria > Bacillati > Actinomycetota > Actinomycetes > Streptosporangiales > Thermomonosporaceae > Actinocorallia > Actinocorallia herbida. The sequence continues at coordinate 1,662,032 of NZ_RJKE01000001.1, read as the reverse complement.
GTCTTTCCGTCCTGCTGCGCGTAACGAGCATCTTTACTCGTAGTGCAATTTCGCCGGGCCTGTGGTTGAGACAGCGGGGAAGTCGTTACGCCATTCGTGCAGGTCGGAACTTACCCGACAAGGAATTTCGCTACCTTAGGATGGTTATAGTTACCACCGCCGTTTACCGGCGCTTAGATTCTCAGCTTCGACCCTCACGGGTCTAACCGGTCCTCTTAACGTTCCGGCACCGGGCAGGCGTCAGTCCGTATACAGCGTCTTACGACTTCGCACGGACCTGTGTTTTTAGTAAACAGTCGCTTCCCCCTGGTATCTGCGACCCCGAACAGCTCAAGGAGCAAGTCCCATCACCATTCAAGGCCCCCCTTCTCCCAAAGTTACGGGGGCAATTTGCCGAGTTCCTTAACCACAGTTCACCCGATCGCCTTGGTATTCTCTACCTGACCACCTGAGTCGGTTTGGGGTACGGGCCGCCGGTACACTCACTAGAGGCTTTTCTCGGCAGCATGGGATCACTCACTTCGCCTAAAACGGCTCGGCATCAGATCTCAGGCACATGAGAGACGGATTTGCCTATCCCTCGCCCTACATCCTTACCCCGGGACAACCATCGCCCGGGCTGAGCTACCCTCCTGCGTCACCCCATCGCTCACCTACTACAGAATCGGATCCCAGACTCCCCGACACCAACTTCACCCGAAGGATCCGCTGGGCGGCTTGCGTGGTTAGCATCAACTGGTTCAGCGTTGGCGCGTACCAGCGGGTACGGGAATATCAACCCGTTGTCCATCGATTACGCCTGTCGGCCTCACCTTAGGTCCCGACTTACCCTGGGCGGATTAGCCTGCCCCAGGAACCCTTGGTCATCCGGCGGAGCAGTTTCTCACTGCTCATTCGCTACTCATGCCTGCATTCTCACTCGTACAGCCTCCACCACTAGCTCACGCTGCGGCTTCACCGGCTGCACGACGCTCCCCTACCCAACCAGCCATAAGACTGATTGCCACGACTTCGGCGGTGTGCTTGAGCCCCGCTACATTGTCGGCGCGGAATCACTTGACCAGTGAGCTATTACGCACTCTTTCAAGGGTGGCTGCTTCTAAGCCAACCTCCTGGTTGTCATCGCAACTCCACATCCTTTCCCACTTAGCACACGCTTAGGGGCCTTAGTCGATGATCTGGGCTGTTTCCCTCTCGACTACGAACCTTATCGCCCGCAGTCTCACTGCCGTACTCTCACTCACCGGCATTCGGAGTTTGGCTGACGTCAGTAACCTTGTAGGGCCCATCGGCCATCCAGTAGCTCTACCTCCGGCGAGAAACATACGACGCTGCACCTAAATGCATTTCGGGGAGAACCAGCTATCACGGAGTTTGATTGGCCTTTCACCCCTAACCACAGGTCATCCCCCAGGTTTTCAACCCTGGTGGGTTCGGTCCTCCACACCGTCTTACCGGCGCTTCAACCTGCCCATGGCTAGATCACTCCGCTTCGGGTCTACAGCATGCGACTAAAGTTCGCCCTATTCAGACTCGCTTTCGCTACGGCTCCCCCACACGGGTTAACCTCGCCACACACCATAACTCGCAGGCTCATTCTTCAAAAGGCACGCCATCACGGACAGCAGCAAAAGCCACTGGAGACGCTCTGACGGCTTGTAGGCACACGGTTTCAGGTACTATTTCACGACCCCTCACCGGGGCACTTTTCATCTTTCCCTCACGGTACTTGTCCGCTATCGGTCATCAGGGAGTATTCAGCCTTACCACGTGGTCGTGGCAGATTCACACGGAATTTCACGGGCTCCGTGCTACTCGGGAACACACCCAAGAGACCTCGCAATTTCGTCTACCGGACTCTCACCGTCTACGGTCGGCCTTCCCATGCCGTTCGACTACCACGAGATTTTGTAACTCTTTGCTACCCCAGCGGAGGCAACGGGATGGTCCCACAACCCCGACCGTGCAACGCCCGCCGGCTATCACACACGATCGGTTTAGGCTCTTCCGCTTTCGCTCACCACTACTCACGGAATCACTATTGTTTTCTCTTCCTGCGGGTACTGAGATGTTTCACTTCCCCGCGTTCCCACCAACCTGCCTATACATTCAGCAGGCGGCGACACCCCATGAAAGGTGCCAGGTTTCCCCATTCGGAAATCCCCGGATCAAAGTCTGGTTGCCGACTCCCCGAGGCATATCGCAGGCTCCCACGTCCTTCATCGGCTCCTGATGCCAAGACATCCACCGTATGCCCTTAAAAACTTGACCAAACACAATTGGCCCATACCAAGACATAGATGTGAACTGAAAAACTCTGCAGACGCCGAACCCCAACGGGTCCGGCAACAGATATTTCAGGCTCTTAATTGCTTAAGATGCTCGCGTCCACTGTGCAGTTCTCAAAAAACAGACGGCTACCAGGCATCCGAAGAGAAACACTCTCTTCATCGGCCTGGCCCGTGTGATACCGAAGAAAACGGTCGCCCGTTTCTTCAGGACCCAACAGCGTGCTCGACCAGTCCAGACCCTCAGAACACCCCGTTCCACTCCCCGAGGGGAAGTACTTGTTGTGTGACGACCTGGTCTGGCCGAATAGTCAGTGCTCCACGAACTAACGAGCAGCTCTATCTGCCGGACCTTGTGGCCCGGTCTGTTTGAGCTCGTGCTCCTTAGAAAGGAGGTGATCCAGCCGCACCTTCCGGTACGGCTACCTTGTTACGACTTCGTCCCAATCGCCGGCCCCACCTTCGACCGCTCCCTCCCTTGCGGGTTGGGCCACGGGCTTCGGGTGTTGCTGACTTTCGTGACGTGACGGGCGGTGTGTACAAGGCCCGGGAACGTATTCACCGCAGCGTTGCTGATCTGCGATTACTAGCGACTCCGACTTCATGGGGTCGAGTTGCAGACCCCAATCCGAACTGAGACCGGCTTTAAGGGATTCGCTCCACCTTGCGGTATCGCAGCCCTCTGTACCGGCCATTGTAGCATGTTTGCAGCCCAAGACATAAGGGGCATGATGACTTGACGTCATCCCCACCTTCCTCCGAGTTGACCCCGGCAGTCTCCCATGAGTCCCCACCATTACGTGCTGGCAACATGGAACGAGGGTTGCGCTCGTTGCGGGACTTAACCCAACATCTCACGACACGAGCTGACGACAGCCATGCACCACCTGTCACCGGCCCAAAAGGACCCCGCATCTCTGCGAGTTTTCCGGCGATGTCAAGCCTTGGTAAGGTTCTTCGCGTTGCGTCGAATTAAGCAACATGCTCCGCCGCTTGTGCGGGCCCCCGTCAATTCCTTTGAGTTTTAGCCTTGCGGCCGTACTCCCCAGGCGGGGCGCTTAATGCGTTAGCTGCGGCGCGGAAACCGTGGAAGGTCCCCACACCTAGCGCCCAACGTTTACGGCGTGGACTACCAGGGTATCTAATCCTGTTCGCTCCCCACGCTTTCGCTCCTCAGCGTCAGTACAGGCCCAGAGAACCGCCTTCGCCACCGGTGTTCCTCCCGATATCTGCGCATTTCACCGCTACACCGGGAATTCCGTTCTCCCCTACCTGCCTCTAGCCTGCCCGTATCGGATGCAGACCCACGGTTAAGCCGTGGGCTTTCACACCCGACGCGACAAGCCGCCTACGAGCTCTTTACGCCCAATAATTCCGGACAACGCTTGCGCCCTACGTATTACCGCGGCTGCTGGCACGTAGTTAGCCGGCGCTTCTTCTGCAGGTACCGTCTTGATTCGTCCCTGCTGAAAGCGGTTTACAACCCGAAGGCCGTCATCCCGCACGCGGCGTCGCTGCATCAGGGTTTCCCCCATTGTGCAATATTCCCCACTGCTGCCTCCCGTAGGAGTCTGGGCCGTGTCTCAGTCCCAGTGTGGCCGGTCGCCCTCTCAGGCCGGCTACCCGTCGTCGCCTTGGTGGGCCACTACCCCACCAACAAGCTGATAGGCCGCGAGCCCATCCCCAACCGAAAAACTTTCCACACCAACCCATGCGAATCGGTGTCGTATCCGGTATTAGACCCAGTTTCCCGGGCTTATCCCAGAGTCGGGGGCAGGTTGCTCACGTGTTACTCACCCGTTCGCCGCTCGAGTACCCCGAAGGGCCTTTCCGCTCGACTTGCATGTGTTAAGCACGCCGCCAGCGTTCGTCCTGAGCCAGGATCAAACTCTCCATTAAGGTCAAAACGACCCCCACCGAAGCAGGAGCCAAACCTTGTGGTGTTGAAACTGGCAAGAACAAGGTCTTGGCTGACCTTGTCGATTGCCTCAAAGAAATCCTCAGACGAGGATGACCAGAACCGAAGTCCTGGCCTAATTTGGCACTGACTTTTAGCACGCTGTTGAGTTCTCAAGAAACGGACCCGCTCCGACGTTCACCCTTTCGGGCTTCTTTCTCGGCGGTTTCTCTAGCTTAGCAGGCCCTCGGAGTGCTTCGTTCGTCTCCGGGTGAACCGTGAAGTTCGAGAGGTTTCGTCCCCGGGGCCGGCCGCTTTCGCGTCCCGCTCCCCTCGGGGCAGGTAGAACATTACGGCGAGCCCTCGACAACGTCAAATCGACGTTACATCCGGGCGAAACGCCTGCTCATGTGCGTGTTCGTACGCGTCGACCTGCCCGAGACGCCTCCCGTACAAACCGGATGTGACCGGCATCTCCCATTCCTTGACGCAAGCATGGGAAAGGCCCGTACCTCACGGATGTGCGGTACGGGCCTTTCCCATGTCGTACAGATCTGGCGAAATCGCAGGTCAGCCCACGATGACGCTGCCGAGCGTGCGCTTGCCGCGGCGCAGCACGAGGAACCTGCCGTGCAGCAGATCCGCGGTCTCGGGGACCGCCTCCTCGCCCGCCACCTTCACGTTGTTCAGGTACGCCCCGCCCTGCTTGATCGCACGCCGGGCCTCGGACTTGCTCGCGCAGAGCCCCGAGGCGACGAGGAGGTCCGCCACCGAAGGCAGCTCTCCCGCCGGCACCTCGGCCTTCGGCGTCTCGGCCAGGGCCGCCGTGAGGGTCGCCTCATCCAGCTCTTCGAGCCCGCCCTGCCCGAACAGGGCCGCCGACGCGGCGATGACCTTCGCGGTCTCCTCCGCGCCGTGCACCAGGGTCGTCAGCTCCTCGGCCAGGGCGCGCTGCCCGATCCGGGCGGCCGGCCTGTCCGCGGACTGCTTCTCCAGCTCCTCGATCTCCGCACGGGAGCGGAAGCTGAACGTGCGCAGCAGCTTGCCCACCTCGCCGTCCTCGACGTTCACCCAGTACTGGAAGAACGCGTACGGGGACGTCAGCTCGGGGTCGAGCCAGATGGCCCCGCCGGCGGTCTTGCCGTACTTGGTGCCGTCCGGCTTGGTCAGCAGCGGGGTGGAGATCGCGTGCACATGGTGCCCGGTCGACCTGCGGATGAGATCCGCGCCCGCCGTGAGATTCCCCCACTGGTCGCTGCCTCCGCTCTGCAGGACGCAGCCGTAGCGCCGGTGCAGCTCCAGGAAGTCCATGCTCTGCAGGAGCTGGTAGGAGAACTCGGTGTAGGACAGTCCGCTCTCCAGCCGGGAGGCGACGACCTCTCTCGCGAGCATCTTGTTCACCGGGAAGTGCTTGCCGACGTCCCGCAGGAAGTCGATCACGGTCATGCCGCCGGTCCAGTCGAGGTTGTTGACCATCCGCGCGCCGTTCTCGCCCTCGAAGGACAGGAACCGCGACACCTGGCCCTTGATCCGCTCGACCCAGCCCGCGACGACGTCCTGGGAGTTGAGCTGCCGCTCCGCCGAGCGCCCGCTGGGGTCGCCGATGAGGCCGGTGGCCCCGCCGACGAGCGCGAGCGGCTTGTGGCCCGCGTCCTGGATCCTGCGCATGGTGAGCAACTGGACGAGGTTGCCGACGTGCAGGCTCGGCGCCGTGGGGTCGAAGCCGCAGTAATACGTGACGGGCCCGGCCGAGAGGGCTTGGCGCAGCTCCTCGAGGTCGGTGGTCTGGGCCAGGAGGCCTCGCCACTGCAGCTCGTCCACGATGTCGGTCAACGGTCTTCCATTCTCTGTTCGAACCGGTCCCTTGCGGGTCCAGGGTGCCCGATGAAGGCTCCTCGGTGGTAATCCTTATCAGCGCGCGCGGGTCCGCGGAGTGTGGCGCCGGTAGATCGAGACGCTCGGCTCCCCTTCGAGCCAGAACCTCCAGGGCGTGTCGTGGGCGGAAGACACCCCCACGCGGGGCCCCGACCTTACGGAGCCCCCGCCGCCACCGCCCTCACCCGCGCTGATCTCCAGCTCTCCGGGAACGCAGACGTCGAGCCCGTTCTGCGCCCTGTCTATCGCGAGCGCCCGGCAGAGCCGGGCAGGACCGCGAGCGAGGTCTCGAACGGACGACTTCGGCCGCCGCCGCAAGGCGAGCTCCTGCCCTTCGACGACCTCCCCCGCCCGCAGCAGCACCGCGGAAGCCGTCCCCTCCGGCCCGCACACGAGGTTCATGCAGAAGTGCATCCCGTAGGTGAAGTACACGTAGCAGTGCCCCGGTTCCCCCCACATGACCGCGTTCCTCGGCGTCCTGCCTCGATACGAGTGCGACGCCGGGTCCTCGCCCCCCGCGTACGCCTCGACCTCCGTGAGCCTGACGGCGACGGCTCCTTCCTCCGTCGTCCGCGTGAGCACACACCCGAGGAGGCCCCGCGCCACCTCGGTGACCTCCCGGTCGAAGAACCCGCGCGCCAGCGGAATCCGCCCCAACACCCTCATCCCTTCACTCGCCCGTCCCGACTCTATGCCGCGCCGGAAAACCTGTTGTCGGCCTCCGGACCGGTGATCTACCTTCGAGGCACGGCGAGGCCGAGGGGCCCGCCGACCACGCGGAGAGGAGCCGATGTGTCCGCACTGCCGACCTTGATCAAGGCCCTTCCGCTGCTGCTTTCCGCTGCCCTGGCCTGACGCCTTCGCGGCGTCCCCTTTCGGCACGCTCTCCGGCGTCGGCACGGCCGATCGCCGCGCGTCCGTACCCCAACAGGCAGAGGGACCACGTTGAGGACGTGGATGTTGCCGGTTCGACTCCGGCCGGACGCACTCGGCGGGTCTCCCGCCCCACGCTGCTCTAGCCCAACGGCAGAGGCGCCGCGCTCAGAACGCGGAGGTTCCGGGTTCGAATCCCGGGAGCAGCACCACCCTTCCTTCGGACGGACGTCCTCCCGCCGTCCGTGCAGAGCCGACGCGACGACATCGAGCGACGGATGCGCGCGTGGGCATGGCGAATCGGGACATCGCCCCCCGAAGGTCAATGCCGACCAAGAAGCACGTGAGGGAGAAGAGCGCCCCCGACCGGTCCCTGCGCGGCGCCCTCCGCGCCGCCTCCAGTGGTCTCTCCGCGGGCCGGTCGAGGGGTGGGGATCCCGTAAGCTCGGGCGGAGTCGCCTTCGAAGGGTTGTTCGGCTGGTGGGCCGGGTGGGCGGCGCGGAGAGGTATTGGGCCTGGAGGAAGGACGGCCGATGTCCCCCGAACACGGCTCGGTGTCCGTGGGTGCGCCGCGGAGCGAGGCGGTGCCTGATCTGCTGGAGCCCGCGGGCTCGGTGGACGTGCTGCTGGTGGAGGACGACCCCGGGGACGCGGTCCTGGTCGAAGGGCTGCTCGAAGAGTCCGGGCTGGACGCGCGGCTCACGTGGGTGCGGTCGCTGGCGGAGGCGCGCGAGCGGCTGGCCAAGCCGGACGAGCCCGACTGCGTGCTGCTCGATCTTCATCTGGGCGACGCCCAGGGGGTGAGCGCGGTCGCCCGGCTGCTGGAGGTCGCGCCGGGGGCGGCGGTGGTGGTGCTGACCGGGCTGTCGGAGGCGCGGGCCGGGCTCGCCGCGGTCGCCGCGGGCGCCCAGGACTATGTGGCCAAGGGCCAGGTCGACCCTGACGGGCTGGGCCGGATCATCCGGTACGCGGTGCAGCGGCGCCAGGTCCAGCGGGCCGCGGCCCAGTTGCAGGCGCAGCGGATCCGGGCCGAGGAGAACTCGCGGCTGGAGCGGGGGCTGCTGCCGCGGCCGCTGGTGACGGACCCGCTGGTCGAGGTCGTCAGCCGGTATAGGCCGGGACGTGCCTATTCGCTACTCGGCGGCGACTTCTTCGACGTCGTAGAGGCCGACGACGGTGTGCACGCCATCATCGGCGACGTGTCCGGGCACGGCCCGGCCGAGGCCGCCTTGGGGGTGTGCCTTCGCGTCGCGTGGCGTTCGCTGATCCTCTCCGGAGTGCGCGGGACGCGCCTGCTCGGTCTGCTGGAGGAACTGCTCGACGCCGAGAGGGCCGAGCTCGAGACGTTCGTCACGGCGACGACCGTGACGCTGCCCGCGGGCGAGTCCGCCGCGCGGGTGGCGCGCGCGGGCCACCACGGCCTGCTGCTGCACGCGCCGGGAAAGGTCACCTGGTACGAGCCGGAAGGCGGGCTCGCCCTCGGCATGGTCCCCGGCCTGGAGACGTGGACGGAGCACACCGTCCCGCTCGACGACCGGACGGGCGTCGCGCTCTTCACCGACGGCCTGTTCGAGGGCCGTGTCTCCGACGAAGGGCACAGGCTCGACATCTCCGGCCTCCTGGACCTCGCCCGGACCCATGCCGGGCTCGAGAGCGCCGCCTTCGTGGACGCCCTGATCGCGGGCGGCGAGGAGGCGTCCGCGCCCTACGGCGGCCTCGCCGACGACGTCGCGGTCCTCTACCTGAGACGGAGCCCTTCGTGAGTCCCCGCAACCGCGCCCCCAGGGAACGCCCTCGCGGCCTGACGGTGCCGGGTTCGTTCGGCCTGGCGCTGGCCCTGCTCGGCGTGCTCGTGGTGGTCGCCGCCTTCTTCGTCCAGTCGATGCTGGAGCGGACGACGACGGTGAGCAACCACCTGTCCGACCGGATCATGCCCGCGCACATCGAGGCGGCCCGCCTGGAGTCGGCGCTGCTCAACCAGGAGACGGGCATCCGGGGCTACGCGCTGACGGGCGACGAAAGGTTCCTCGAGCCCTACGACTCGGGCCAGGACCTGGAGCAGAAGGCGACCGCCGAGCTGCGCCGCCTCCTCAGCGACGAGCCGGCGCTCATGTCCGACATGGAGGCGGTCGTGCAGGCCGCGAACGTGTGGCGGCAGACCTATGCCGAGCCGCTCCTCGCGCGCATCCACGCCGGGACCGAGCCGTCCCGCGGTCAGGACAGCGCGAAGGGCAAGGCGGCCTTCGACGCCGTCCGGCAGGCCTGGATCGCCCAGGGGGCCCATCTGGAGCGGGCCCGCACCGAGGCGCGCGCGGACCTCGAGGACTCCCGGATGGTGCGGGACGCGGCCCTGCTGGCCGCGGTCTTCATCATCGTGCTCGTCGGGGTGATGCTGGCGCTGCTGATCCAGCTCACGGTGGTCCGGCCGCTCGGCAAGCTGCGGCTGGCCTCCCGGCGCGCGGCCGAGGGCGACTTCAGCAGCCCGATCCCCTGCCACGGCCCGGCCGACGTGCGGGAGGTCGGCCAGACCGTCGAGGCGATGCGGGCGCGCATCGTCCAGGAGCTCGACGCCGCGAAGGACCGGGAGAAACTGCTGGTCCAGCAGGCGATCGACCTGGATTCCCAGGCGGTCGAGCTGCGCCGCTCCAACGCCGAGCTCGAGCAGTTCGCCTACGTGGCGAGCCACGACCTCCAGGAGCCGCTGCGCAAGGTCGCGTCGTTCTGCCAGATGCTGGAGCGCCGCTACCACGACCAGCTCGACGACCGGGGCCGCCAGTACATCGAGTTCGCCACCGACGGCGCGAAGCGGATGCAGGTGCTGATCAGCGACCTGCTGACGTTCTCGCGGGTCGGCCGGATGAACAGCCACCGCAGGGTGCTCGGGCTCGACGAGGCGCTGGACCGGGCGGTGGCCAACCTCGGCGGCGCGATCGCCGACGCCGGAGCCGAGATCGACCGGCCCGCGAAGCTGCCCGAGCTGACCGGCGACCCGACCCTGCTGTCGATGCTGTGGCAGAACCTCATCGGCAACGCGCTCAAGTTCCGCAGGCCCGACGAGGCCCCGTGCGTCCGGATAGAGTGCGCGGAGCAGGGTCCGGGCCTGTGGCGGTGCACCGTGACCGACAACGGCATCGGCATCCCCGCCGAGTACGCCGAGAAGGTCTTCGTGATCTTCCAGCGGCTGCACACCCGCGACGCCTACGAGGGCACGGGCATCGGCCTCGCCCTGTGCAAGAAGATCGTCGAGTACCACGGCGGCGAGATCTGGCTGGACACCGAGTACACCGACGGCAGCCGGGTGCACTTCACCCTCGCCGACAGCCCGGTCCCGGCCCCGGCGCTCGCGCCGGACGACGACCGCACCGAGACCGTCAAGGAGACGACCCCGTGATCACCCCCGCCGTCGAGCCCATCGAGGTCCTGCTCGTCGAGGACGACCCCGGCGACGAGCTGATGACCCGGGAGGCGTTCGAGACCAACAAGATCGGCAACCGGCTGCACGTCGTGCGGGACGGGGCCGAGGCACTGGACTTCCTGTTCCGGCAGGGCGACCACGCCGGCGCCGTCCGCCCCGACCTGATCCTCCTCGACCTCAACCTGCCCAAGCGCGACGGGCGGGAGGTGCTGGAGCAGATCAAGACGAATCCGGACCTCGCCGCGATCCCCGTCGTCGTCCTCACGACCTCCTCGGCCGAGGAGGACATCCTGCGCAGCTACCACCTGCACGCCAACGCCTATGTCACCAAGCCGGTCGACTTCGACCAGTTCATCGCCGCGATCCACAAGATCGACGAGTTCTTCGTGACCGTCGTCAAGCTCCCCCGGAACGCCCGCGCCGACGAGTTGTGACCGGGGCCCCGCCCGCGCGGGGCCCCGGTGCGCGCGGAGACGGCGTCAGCGGCGCTTGTAGGTGAGGCGGAAGGTGCCCCCGAAAGCGCCGAACTCGTTCTCACCGCTGGAGGTCAGGGTGAACTTCAGCGCGGTCTTGGTGCAGGTGTAGGAGTACCCGAAGGGCAGCACGGTCTCCGTGCCGCCGTCGCGGATCATCTTGACCACGTTGTAGGAGCCCCACTCCTTGCGCTTCGGCTTCAGCTGGACGACCTTCGCCTTGGCGGTGCCCTTGGCCGTCTTGGGGTAGACGGTGAGCTTGCCCTTGGCCGATCCGGTGATCTTCACCTTGGCGGTCAGGGTGCCTCTGTAGGTGTTGCGGTAGGTCTCCGGCTTGGCTCCGGTGTAGACCGTGTTCTCGGGCGCGGCCTTGGCGAAGTCGAACGTCACCCGGTCGCCCTTGACGGTCAGGCGCTGGCCGGCCAGTCCGCTCGTCCGCCCCTTGAACGCGCCGGTCTCGGCGGCGCCGTAGAACTCGTTCTTCTCCGCGGTGAGCCGCCAGGACCCCGCCGCGCACTTGGCCGCCGCCGACGCCGGAGCCGCGGCGACGACGGTGCCGGAGACCGCCAGCGCGATCACGGCGGCGCCTCCCATGAACCTGTGGAACATCGACCATCCATCTGTGGGAGCAATGAAAACCGGCGAAAAATAGCAGGAAAGATCACCCCCTCGATAGGGGTTGAAGACTGAGATATCAAAGTTTGAGAGTGCCGCCGATAGGGTCGGTGGGTATCCGGCGGAGCTACGGGGGGCGCGGTGGAATGGGTCACACGGGCCGTCGAGGGGCTCGGCGGGCTGCCGTTCCCCGCGGTGGCGGGGGTGGCCGGGCTGATGGCGTTCGCCGAGTCCGGGCTGGGGGTCGGGACGGTCGTCCCCGGGGAGACCGGGGTGCTGCTGCTGGGGGCCTCGGCGACCGGGGCGGGGCGGTTCGCCGGAATGCTGCTCGTCGTGGCGCTGGGGGTGACGGCGGGCGACCACGTCGGTTATCTGCTCGGCCGCAGGTACGGGCCGCGGATGCGCGATCTGGCCGTGGTGCGGCGGCTCGGCGTGCGGCACTGGGACCGCGCCGTCGCGATCCTGCGCCGGTACGGCGCGGCCGCGGTGTTCACGACCCGGCTCGTCCCCGTGGTGCGCACGGTCACCCCGGCCGCCGCGGGCGCCGCCCGGGTGCGGTACCGGCACTTCCTGCCCGCCTCGTTCGCGGGGGCGCTGCTGTGGGCCGCGTTCTACGTGGGCGTCGGGGCGTTCGCGGGGGCCTCGGCCACCCGGCTGGAGCAGCGGCTGGGGCAGGTCTCGTGGATCCTGCTCGGCGGCGCGGTCGTGCTGTTCGCGGCGGTCCGGCTGATCCGGCGGCGCCGGGCGAAGGCGGCCCCGCCCGACGCCGCGGAGATCGCCGGGAACGAGCCCTCAGGCCCGCGGGAGGAGCCCCTGGACGTCAGGGGGACCAGGGCAGCGGGATGTGGCGGCCCTCGGGTGTGAGGACGGCGTAGGCGCCCACGGGGGTCCCCGGGGTCTCGGCGGCCTGTGAGGCGGCCGTCAGGAGGATGTCGGAGTCGGGGCCGGCCAGGAAGAAGACATGGGTGTCCGGCCGTTCCTCAGGGTCGGCGTTGAGTTCTATCTCGCCGGTCTCTTCAAGGTCGCCCAGGAAGGCCTCGATGTCCTCGAGGTACTCGGAGGAGTCCCCGGTGTAGACCGGGATGTGGAGTTCCACGACGATGCGCGCCATGCCCGCATTCTCCCCCCGAGCGGGGCCGGAGGCGGCGCGCCGCACCGGTGCGGCGGCGGGAAGGTACGGGGCGCGGGCGGGCGGAAGGTCCGTCCGCGCCCCGAACCGGTGGTGGGCTCCCCGGCGAAGCCGGGCCCCTAGGAGGCCCCCGAGCGCCTGCCACCGGGCCCAGCGAGTACGGACCGGGTCAGGAGGCGGACGCCCAGGCGGCGGCGTCGTCGGCGAAGGCCCGTAGTGAGGCTATCTGCTCGACCACGCGGTCGGGCGCGGTACCGCCGTGCGCCTTGCGGGACGCGATCGCGCCCGGGACGTTCAGCACCTCGCGGACGTCCGGGGTGAGGTGCGGGGAGACCTTGGCCAGCTCCTCGTCGGTGAGGTCGCCGAAGTCCTTGTCGTTGACCTGGCACCACACCACGAGGTGGCCGACGACCTCGTGCGCGTCACGGAAGACGACGCCGCGGCGGACCAGCAGCTCCGCGAGGTCGGTGGCGAGCGCGAAGCCCTGCGGGGCCAGCTCCTCCAGCCGCTCGGTGTTGACGCGCATGGTGGCGATGAGGCCGGACATGGCCGGCAGCACCAGCAGGAGGGTCTCGACGGCGTCGAAGGCGCCCTCCTTGTCTTCCTGGAGGTCGCGGTTGTAGGTGAGCGGCAGGCCCTTGAGGGTCGTCAGCAGCCCGACGAGGTGCCCGATGAGGCGGCCCGCCTTGCCGCGCGCGAGCTCGGCGACGTCCGGGTTCTTCTTCTGCGGCATGATCGACGACCCGGTGGCGTAGGTGTCGTCCATCTCGATCCAGCGGAACTCCTGGGAGGCCCACAGGCAGACCTCTTCGCCGAGGCGCGAGAGGTGCACGCCGGCCAGCGCCGCCGCGAAGAGGAACTCGGCGACGAAGTCGCGGTCGCTGACGGCGTCCATGGAGTTGGCCGAGGCGGAGTCGAAGCCGAGTTCGGCGGCGACGGCCTGCGGGTCGAGCGGCAGCGAGGACCCGGCGAGGGCGCCGGAGCCGAGCGGGGAGACCGCGGCGCGCTTGTCCCAGTCGCGCAGCCGGTCGATGTCGCGGCCGATCGCGTGGACGTGCGCGAGGAGCTGGTGGGAGAACAGCACGGGCTGGGCGTGCTGGAGGTGGGTCATGCCGGGGGCGGCGACGCCGAGGTTGGCCTCGGCCTGGCCGATCAGCGAGGTCTGCAGCTCCACCAGGCGCGAGACGACGCGGCGGGCGTGGTCGCGCAGGTACAGGCGCAGGTCGGTGGCGACCTGGTCGTTGCGGGAGCGGCCGGCCCGGAGCTTGCCGCCGAGCGAGCCGAGCCGCTCCAGCAGGCCGCGCTCCAGCGCGGTGTGCACGTCCTCGTCGGCGACGGTCGGGCGGAACTCGCCGGAGGCGCAGGCGCGGTCCAGGTCGTCGAGCGCGCCGAGCATGCGCACCAGCTCGTCGTCGTCGAGCAGGCCCGCGCGGTTGAGCACGCGGGCGTGGGCGCGCGACCCCATCAGGTCGTACGGCGCGAGCCGCCAGTCGAACTGGACGCTCACGGACAGGCGTGCCAGCGCGTCGGACGGCCCGCCTTCGAACCGTCCGCCCCAAAGCCGGGTCGGTGCCTTGCTCACTGTGATCTCTCCGAATGTCGTGGGTGCGTGGCCCGCCGCCGGAACGGCGGGCGCTCAGACACAGTTGTACCGCTCCGGGGCACTGCCCCGGAGCGGCCCCTGTGGATAACCTCGGGAAAGTCCGGCCGGAGGCCGGTCCCGCACGGCCGGACCCGCTCAGGCGTCCTTGCGGTCGCGGACCGCGGCGATCTTGCTGGGCAGGCCCCAGAGCTCGACGAACCCCTTGGCCAGGCTCTGGTCGAAGGTGTCGCCGGTGTCGTAGGTCGCCAGGTCGTAGTCGTACAGCGACGAGCCGCTGCGCCGGCCGGTGACGACCGCGCGGCCGCCGTGCAGGTTGAGCCGGATCTCGCCGTTGACGTGCGCCTGCGCCTCGGCGATGAACGCCTCGAGCGCGTCCTTGAGCGGCGAGAACCACAGGCCGTCGTAGACCAGCTCGCCCCAGCGCTGGTCGACCGAGCGCTTGAAGCGGGCGAGGTCGCGCTCGACCGTGACGTTCTCCAGCTCCTGGTGCGCGGCGAGCAGCGCGATCGCCGCAGGGGCCTCGTAGACCTCGCGGGACTTGATGCCGACGAGCCGGTCCTCGACCATGTCGAGGCGGCCGACGCCCTGGGCGCCCGCGCGCTTGTTCAGCTCGTCGATGATCTGGAACGGGGTCAGCTTGCGACCGTCGATCGCGACCGGGACGCCGTCGGCGAAGGTGAGGACGAGCTCGTCGGCCTCGCGCGGCACCGAGGGGTCGGACGTGTAGGAGTACAGGTCCTCGATCGGGGCGTTCCAGATGTCCTCCAGGAAGCCGGTCTCGACGGCGCGGCCCCACAGGTTCTGGTCGATCGAGTACGGGTTCTTGTCCGACACCTCGATGGGCAGGCCCTTCTCCTCGGCGAAGGCGATGGCCTTGTCGCGGGTCCAGGCGTAGTCGCGGGCGGGCGCGACGCACTTGAGCTCGGGGTTGAGGGCGGCGAGGCCGGCCTCGAAGCGGACCTGGTCGTTGCCCTTGCCGGTGCAGCCGTGCGCGACGTGCGTGCCCTTGAACTCCGACGCGGCGGCGGCCAGGTGCTTGACGATCAGCGGCCGGGACAGCGCGGAGACCAGCGGGTACCGGTCCATGTAGAGGGCGTTGGCGCGGATCGCGGGGAAGCAGAAGTCCTTGGCGAACTCCTCCCTGGCGTCGACGACGACGGCCTCGACGGCGCCGCAGTCCAGCGCCCGCTGGCGGATGGCGTCCATGTCCTCGCCGCCCTGGCCGCAGTCGACGGCCACGGCGACGACTTCGGCGCCCATCTTGTCGGCGAGGAAGGGGATCGCGACGGACGTGTCGAGGCCCCCGGAGTACGCCAGTACGACGCGCTCAGTCATTGGTCTTTCTCCTCCGGTAGTTCATGAAAGGTCTTCGCGGGGGCGGGGGTCTTCCGACCCCTGGCTTCGTCGTTCGGTCATCGCGAGGAGGCGGGCCGCCACGGCCTCGCCGCCCAGCGGGTCGCGGGAGATGACGAGGATCGAGTCGTCTCCCGCGACCGTGCCGAGGATCGAAGGCCATTCGGCGTGATCGATCGCCGATGCCAGGTACTGCGCCGCACCCGGCGGTGTCCGCACGATCACGAGGTTGGCCGAGGCCTGCGCGGAGACCAGGAGTTCCTGGGCCAGCCGTGCGAGCCGGGACGCGAAGGTCTCGGCGTTTCCCGTGCGGGCGAGCTTGATGCGGTCGCCGCCCTCCCCGGGGACGGCGTAGATGAGGCTGCCGTCGTCGGCGCGCAGCCGGACCGCCCCGATCTCGACGAGGTCGCGCGAGACGGTGGCCTGGGTGACCTCCAAGCCGTCGTCGGCGAGCAGCTTGGCGAGTTCGCCCTGCGAGTGGACCTTGTGCCGGGTCAGCAACTCCAGGACGCGGGCCTGCCGCGCCGCCTTCGTCATCGGGGTGGTCACCGCTACCGCTCCAGCAGCCAGGCGAGCAGGGCCTTCTGGGCGTGCAGACGGTTCTCCGCCTCGTCCCAGACTACGCTGTTCGGCCCGTCGAGGACGGTGGAAGCGATCTCCTTGTCCCGGTACGCCGGAAGGCAGTGCAGGACGGCCACCTCAGGGCCCGCGAGGGAGACGAGCTCCTCGGTGAGGGCGTAAGGCTCGTACTTGGAGATGTCCTTGCCTTCCTGGCCCATCGACACCCATGTGTCGGTGGCCAGGACGTCGGAGCCGGTGGCCGCGGCGCGGGCGTCGGTGGTGATCTCCACAGAGCCGCCGGTCGCCTTGGCGATCTCCTCGGCGCGCCGCCATATGTCGGGGTCGGGGAGGTGGCCCTCCGGCCCCGCGACGCGGACGTGCATGCCCGCGGTGGCCCCGCCCAGCAGGTAGGAGTGGGCCATGTTGTTGGCGCCGTCGCCCAGGTAGGTGAGGGTCAGCCCTGCGAGCCCGCCCTTGTGCTCCTTGACCGTGAGCAGGTCGGCGAGGATCTGGCAGGGGTGGAACTCGTCGGTGAGGGCGTTGACGACGGGGACGGCCGAGGCGTGCGCCATCTCCTCGATCCGCTCCTGGCCGAAGGTCCGCCAGACGATCGCGGCGCAGATCCGGTCCAGCACGCGGGCGGTGTCGGCGATGGTCTCGCCGCGGCCGAGCTGGCTGGTGCCCGCGTCGATCACCAGGGGGTTGCCGCCGAGTTCGGCGATGCCCGCGGCGAACGACAGCCGGGTCCTGGTGGAGGCCTTGTCGAACAGGACGGCCACCGACTTCGGGCCCGCGAGGGGCTTGCTGCCGTACCTGTCGGCCTTCATCGCGATCGCGAGGTCGAGGACCTCGGCCTGCTCGGCGGGGCTGAGGTCGTCGTCCCGCAGGAAGTGCCTGGTCATGCCGTCACCCCGTCCAGGATCGCCGGAAGCGCGTCGATGAAGGACCGCGCCTCCTCGGCGGTCAGGGTGAGCGGGGGCGCCAGCCGGATCGCGTCCGCCTGGACGTTGTTGACCAGGAAGCCGGCCCGCTGCGCGGACTCGCGGACCTGCGCGGCGACGGGTTCGGTGAGCATCAGGCCGAGCCAGAGGCCCGAGCCGCGCACGCCGGCGAGCAGCGGGTGGTCCACGCCGGCGATCCCGGCGGACAGCAGGTCGCCGATCTTCACCGCGTGGGCGAGCAGCCCGTCGCGCTCGATGGTGTCCAGGACGGCCAGGGCGGCCGAGGCGGCGACGGGGTTGCCGCCGAAGGTGCCGCCGTGGTCTCCGGGGGCGAAGATGTCCCCGGCCGGGCCGAAGCCGATGACCAGGCCGATCGGGATGCCGCCGCCGAGCCCTTTGGCGAGGGTGAGGATGTCGGGGATGACGCCCTCGTGCTGGTGCGCGAACCAGGTACCTGTCCTGCCGATGCCGCTCTGGATCTCGTCGAGGACCAGGAGGGCGCCGACGGCGTCGCAGGCCTGCCGGGCCGCGGTCAGGTAGCCCGCGGGGGCGGGGATGACGCCCGCCTCGCCCTGGGTGGTCTCCAGGATGACGGCCGCGCACCCGTCGGTCACGGCGGCCTTGAGCGCCTCGGCGTCACCGTAGGGGACGAACCGAACGTCCACCCCGTACGGCCCGAAGGGCTCCCGGATCGCCTTCTTGCCGGTCATCGCCAGCGCGCCCATGGTCCGGCCGTGGAAGCCGTTCTCCATGGCCACGATGTACTTGTCCGGCCCCGCGTGCTTGCGGATCAGTTTGAAGGCCGCGTCGTTGGCCTCGGTGCCGGAGTTGCAGAAGAAGACCTTGCCGGGCACGCCGATCAGCTCGATCAGCCGCTGGGCGAGCCGGATCTCCGGCTCGCTGGTCAGCAGCGGCCCGACGTGCGCGATCCTGCCGACCTGCGCGGTGACCGCCGCGACGAGCGCCGGGTGGGCGTGGCCGAGCGAGGAGACCGCGATGCCCGCGAAGAGGTCGAGGTAGGCGTTGCCCTCGCTGTCCCAGACCGTGCTGCCCTCACCGTGCGTGAGCAGCACCGGGGGCACGGGACGGTTGGGCATGAAGGAGGCCTTGAAGTCGTCCTGCCACGTCATGACGGCACCACCATCGTTCCGACTCCTTCATCGGTGAAGACTTCCAGCAGAAGCGAGTGCGGGACGCGGCCGTCGAGGACGTGCGCCTGGGGCACGCCATTGGACACCGCGTGCAGGCACGCGCCCATCTTGGGGACCATGCCGGAGGACAGGCCCGGCAGCAGTTCCTCGAGTTCGGCCGCGGTCAGCGACCGGATCACCTCGTCGCTGTTCGGCCAGTCGGCGTACAGGCCCTCGACGTCGGTGAGCACGATCAGCTTGGTCGCGCCCAGCGCCGCGGCCAGCGCGGCGGCCGCGGTGTCGGCGTTGACGTTGTAGATCTGGCCGTCGACGCCGCGGGCGACCGAGGAGATCACCGGGATGCGGCCGTCGTTCAGCAGGCTCTGCACCGCGCCCGGGTCGACCTTGACGATCTCGCCGACCTGCCCGATGTCGACGGGCTCCCCGTCGACGATCGCGTGCAGCTTCTCGGCGGTGAACAGGTGCGCGTCCTCGCCCGACATGCCGACGGCGTAGGGGCCGTGCGCGTTGACCAGGCCGACGACCTCGCGGTTGACCTGGCCGGTGAGGACCATCCGCACCACGTCCATCGCCTCGGGCGTGGTGACCCGCAGCCCCGCGGTGAAGTGCGAGGCGATGCCGAACCTGTCGAGCGCGGCGTTGATCTGCGGGCCGCCGCCGTGCACGACGACCGGGCGCAGGCCCGCGAGGCGCAGGAAGACGATGTCGCTGGCGAACGACTCGCGCAGGGCGTCGTCGGTCATGGCGTTGCCGCCGTACTTGACCACGACGGTCTTGCCGTGGAACCGCTCGAGCCACGGCAGGGCCTCGATCAGGACGCCGGCCTTGGTCATCGCCTCTTTGCGGTTCATGAGCTGTACGCCGAGTTCTCGTGGACGTACTCCTCGGTGAGGTCCGTCGTCCAGACCGTCGCGGAGTGCTTGCCCGCCGAGAGGTCGACGGTGATGGCGACGTCCCGCGGACGCAGGTCCACCTTGTCACGGTCCTCGCCGACCGAGCCGCTCCGGCACACCCAGACGCCGTTGATGGCGACGTTCAGCCGGTCGGGCTCGAAGACGGCGTCGGTGGTGCCGACGGCCGACAGGACCCGGCCCCAGTTGGGGTCCTCGCCCTTGATCGCGCACTTGAGCAGGTTGTTGCGGGCGATCGAGCGGCCCACGGTGACGGCGTCGGCGACGGTGTCGGCCCCGACGACCTCGATCGCGATGGCCTTGGAGGCGCCCTCGGCGTCCACCAGGAGCTGGCGGGTCAGGTCGAGGCAGACCTCGGTGAGCTTCGCGGTGAACTCGGCCTCGCCCGGCACGACGCCGGTGGCGCCGCTGGCCATGAGCAGGACCGTGTCGTTGGTGGACAGGCAGCCGTCGGCGTCGAGCCGGTCGAAACTGTGCGACGTGGCGGCGCGCAGGCAGCGGTCCAGTGCGTCGGCCGGGAGGTCGGCGTCGGTGGTGAGCACGACGAGCATGGTGGCCAGGGAGGGGGCGAGCATGCCCGCGCCCTTGGCCATCCCGCCGATCATGTAGCCGCCCTCGCCGCGCCGGAAGGAGATCTTGGCGACGGTGTCGGTGGTGCGGATGGCGTCGGCGGCGTTCAGGCCGCCGTCACGGGTGAGGTCGGCGGCGGCGGCGTCGACGCCGGCGAGCAGCGCGTCCATCGGCAGGCGGATGCCGATGAGGCCGGTGGAGCAGACGGCGATCTCGCCCGCGGAGTCGGCGAGGACGTCGCCGGCCTTCTCGGCGGTGGTGTGGGTGTCCTGGAAGCCGGGCGCGCCGGTGCAGGCGTTGGCGCCGCCGGAGTTCAGCACGACGGCGCGGACGCGGCCGCCGGAGACGACCTGGCGGCTCCACAGGACGGGCGCGGCCTGGACGCGGTTGGCGGTGAAGACGGCGGCGGCGGCGCGGGAAGGCCCGTCGTTGACGACGAGGGCGAGGTCGCGGGTGCCGTTGTTCTTGATGCCCGCGGCGACGCCCGAGGCCCGGAAGCCCAATGGTGCGGTGACGCTCATGCGCCCTCTCTCTGCTGTCGAGGTGGGGGTTTCAGGGTGCGACGGCGAAGGTGGTCAGCCCGGTCTCCTCGGGGATGCCGAGGGCGAGGTTGGCCGACTGCACGGCGCCTCCCGCGGTTCCCTTGGCGAGGTTGTCGATCGCGGCGACCACCACGATTCGTCGGGACCGCTCGTCCAGGGCGACCTGCATGAGCGCGGTGTTCGCGCCCAGGGTCATCGCCGTGGACGGCCACTGGCCCTCGGGCAGAAGATCGACGAAAGGCTCGGCGTCATACGCGGCGGCGTACGCCTCGCGCAGGGCCGCGTAGGTGACGCCCGGCTTGGCCTTGGCGGTGCAGGTGGCGAGGATGCCGCGGCTCATGGGGGCGAGCGTCGGGGTGAACGACACCATGACGTCCTCGCCCGCGGCCTTGGAGAGGTTCTGGATGATCTCGGGGGTGTGCCGGTGGACGCCGCCGACGCCGTAGGCCGACACCGCGCCCATCACCTCACTGCCCAGCAGGTTGGTCTTGGGCGCCTTGCCCGCGCCGGAGGTCCCCGAGGCGGCGACGACCACGACGTCCGGCTCTGCGAGGCCCGCGGTGAAGGCGGGCACCAGGGCGAGCGACGAGACGGTCGGGTAGCAGCCGGGGACGGCGATCCGCTTGGTCCCGGCGAGGACCGCGCGCTGGCCGGGCAGCTCGGGAAGGCCGTAGGGCCAGGTGCCGGCGTGGGGCGAGCCGTAGAAGTGCTCCCACTCCCCCGCGTCTTCGAGCCGGAAGTCCGCGCCGCAGTCGACGACCAGGACGTCCTCGCCGAGCTGGGCCGCCAGGGGGCCGGAGGCGCCGTGCGGGAGGGCCAGGAAGACGACGTCGTGGCCCGCGAGGGTCTCGGGGGTGGTCTCCTCCAGGATCCGGCCCGCGAGGGACCGCAGGTGCGGCTGGAGCGCGCCGAGCGGCTGCCCCGCGTTACCGCCCGCGGTGAGGGCGCCGATCTCGAACTCGGGGTGCGCCGCGAGGAAGCGCAGCAGCTCACCGCCCGCGTAACCGCTCGCGCCCGCTACCGCAGCCCGGTACCCCATGATCCCGCCCCTCAGTCTGTGATGGGAAAAGTATGCACGGGTCCGGATGACTATTCAAGCTGGATCAAGGAACCTCTCACCATGTGGACATGGGAGGATTTGGCACGACCCGCACGGTTCCCATGCAACCCTTTGGAACCCTCGGGTGTCTTTGAGTAGGAAGGGACATTCATGCGGAGCGGGGACCCGGAGCGTCAGTTCGACGCGTTCGTCGCCCACCGTTTCCCGGCGCTCTACCGCTACGCGTATGTCCTCACCGGCAACCAGCACGACGCCGAGGACCTCGTCCAGGAGGCCCTCACCCGTACCGGCGTCGCCTGGGGCAGGATTCGGCGCAAAGACGACCCGGAGGGCTACGTGCGCACGACCATGGCGCGCATCATGGCCAACCGATGGCGGCGGCCCAAGCTGGAGCACCTCGTCCCCGGGGTGCCCGAGATCGCCGCCGACGACCCCGGGCTCAACCGGGTGCACGAGGTCGACGGGCTCGACGCGGCGCTCCAGGCGCTGCCGCCGCGGATGCGGGCCGTCCTCGTCCTGCGGTACTTCGAGCAGCTCAGCGAAGAGGAGACCGCGCGAGCCCTCGGCTGCTCGCGCGGGACGGTGAAGAGCCAGGCCTCCCGGGCCCTGGCCAAACTGCGCGCCGGGATGCTGGACGACCCTGAGCGGGCACTCATGGAGGACCGACGTGGAAGATCTTGAGCAGCTCGTCGCGAGCCGGCTCCAGGCCCTGGACGGCGCCGAGCCCTCCGCGGAGGCACGCGACCGCGTCCTCGGCCGGGTGGACCGCCAGGTCGTGGTGCGCCGGCGCCGCCGCCGCGCGGCCGGATCCGTCGCCGGGGCCTCCCTGGTCGTCGCGGGCGGGCTGGCCCTGCCGTCGCTGCTGCCGAACTCCGGCGACGGCGGGGCCACGCCGCCCCCGATCGCGATCGGCACCGTCGAGCCCGGTGAGAAGGGCGGGACGTCCGGCGGGAGCGGCCCCGACCTCGGGCTCGGCGAGTTCCAAGGCGACGGGCCGGGCGCCGAGACCCCGCCGGGGGCCGCGGGCGGCTTCGACCGCAGCCTCCCCACCGGCAAGACCCTCACCGTCTTCGGGATCGGGCCCGACGGCACGGTCCTCGGCATGGGCGTCGGCCCGAACGGGCGCAGCGACCGCACCCTGTGGCGGACCGACCTCAGTGCCCTGCTCAGCGCGCCCGTCCCCATCGCCAAGGCCGACGGCCTGTACTCCGCGACCGGCTCCGCCGAGGTGACGGTCTGGCCGAAGCGCACCGACGACGGCTTCCAGCTCATGTGCCAGGGCGCCCAGGGCGATCCCGTGCAGCTCGGCACGACCGGGGTGGCCCGGCGCGCCAGCGTCGGTTTCCACGTCGACGAGGGCGTCGTGGTGTGGACCGACCGCAGCCCCGGAGGCCGCGTCTGGACCGCGCGCGGCTGCGCCGACGAGCCCAGCCCCCTCACCGAGGGCTACGCGGCGGCCTTCTCCTACCCGTACGTCTACGTCCTCCGGCCCGGCGAGGCCGGGGCGACCGGCCAGGGCGTCCACCGGGTCGACATGGAGACCGGCGCCGCCGAGGACCACGACCTCCCCGGCGCCACCAAGGCGACCCTCTACGCGGCCGCCAAGGACACCTTCGCCGTGGCCGACGAGGGCTCCCTCACCCTCTACGACCCCGAGACGTGGGCGCCCCGCGCCGTCCCCGACCCCCTCCCCGAGGGGGAGGCCACCCTCTCCGCCGGCGACGACGTCATCGCCTACACCACCTCCGACGAGTCCCTCGTCTACGACGCCGCAGACCAGACCGCCACCCCCCGCGAAGGCACCGCCTTCGCCAACGGCCCGTGGCTCCTCACCCGGGAAGGCGACTCCTTCCAGCTCGCCAAGACCTCCTGATCTCCAGACCTCCTGATCTCCCCGGAGACGACGAAGCCCCGTACGGACGAATCCGTACGGGGCTTCGCTCTTACCGCTCGGGCTACCGCAGGGCGGCTCCGGTGCGGTCGGCGGCCTCGGTGACGGCGGCGTCGCGGGCCGCGGAGGCCTCCTCGGCCGTCAGGGTCCGGTCGGCGGCCCGGAAGCGCAGGGCGTAGGCGAGCGACTTGCTGCCTTCGGCCACCTGGTCGCCGGTGTAGACGTCGAAGAGACGGACGGACTCCAGGAGCTCGCCCGCGCCTTCGATCAGGGCCGCCTCCACGGCCGCGGCCGGGGTGTCGGCGGAGACCACGAGGGCGACGTCGCGGGTGGCCACCGGGTAGGCGGACACGTGCGGGGCCTTCGGGGCGGTTCCGCCGAGGAGGCGGTCGAGCTCCAGCTCGGCGGCGGCGGCGCGCGGCGGCAGGCCGTACGCCTGGGCGACGCGCGGGTGCAGCTCGCCCGCGTGGCCGACGAGCACGTCGCCGACATACAGGGCGGCGCAGCGGCCCGGGTGCCAGGGCGCGTGCTGATCGGCGGTGATCCGCAGCTCGACGCCCGCCTCACGGGCGATCAGCCGGGCCGCCTCGATCGCGTCCTGCCAGCCCGCGGGACGGCCCGCGCCCCACCAGCCGGCGGGCTCGGCCGTGCCGGTGAGCACGACCGCGACGCGCTGCGGCTGGTCCGGCAGGGCCGCCTCGATCGCGGCGAGCTGCTCGGCCGTCGGCGCCTTGTCGACGCCGTAGGCCGGCACCTTGCCCGCGCCGTCCTTGGGCCGGTACACCAGGCCCGTCTCGAACAGCGCGAGGTCGGCGTGGCCGCGGCCGAGGTTGCGGGCCGCGGTCCGCATCAGACCGGGCAGCAGCGTCGTGCGCAGCAGCGGCTCGTCCTCCGACAGCGGGTTCGCGAGCCGGAGCGCCTTGCGCCGGGCGTCGTCGGCCGGGAGCTGGAGGTCGTCCCAGTCCTTGGCGGAGGTGAACGGGTAGCTCAGCGCCTCGGTGTGGCCGGTCGCGGCGAGGATCCGGCCGACCCTGCGGCGCAGCCGCTGGCCGGGGGTGAGGCCGCGGCCCGCCGACGGACGGGGCGCCCGCTCGGGGATCGCGTCGTAGCCCTCCAGCCGGATGACCTCTTCGGCGAGGTCGTTCGGGTCGGTGAGGTCGGGCCGCCAGGACGCGGGCGTGACCGTGATCGGGTCGGCGCCCTCGACGGTGCAGCCGACCTCCTCGAGCCGCCGCACGACGGTCTCGCGGGAGTAGTCCACGCCCGCGACGCGCGCCGGGTGGGACACCGGGATGGTGATCGTCACCGGCTCGACCGGGGCCTCGGCGACCGTCGCGCCCGGCAGGACCTCGGCCCCGCCCAGCTCGGCGAGCAGCCGCACCGCGCGCAGCGACGCAGCGAGCGGCAGCTCCCGGTCGACGCCGCGCTCGAACCGGTAGGACGCCTCACTGTGCAGCTTGTGACGCCGGACGGTCCGGGCGACGGAGATCGGGTCGAAGTGGGCCGCCTCGATCACCAGGTCGGTGCTGGTCCCGTCGATCTCGGTGTGCAGGCCGCCCATGGCGCCCGCGATCGAGATGACGCCGGAACCATCGGTGATCATGAGGTCGCCGGGGTCGAGCGTGCGCTTCACGTGGTCGAGGGTCTCCAGGGACTCCCCGGCCTTCGCGCGGCGCACGACGATCTCGCCGGTCAGCTTGGCCGCGTCGAACGCGTGCAGGGGCTGGCCGAGCTCCAGCATCACGTAGTTGGTGACGTCCACCGCGAGCGACACCGGGCGCACGCCCGCGCGGAACAGCCGGGCGCGCAGCCACAGCGGGGACTCCGCGGCCGGGTCGAACCCGCGGACCTGCCGCAGCACGAACCTGTCGCACGCGTCGGCCGCCTCGATCGACGCCGGGTAGGACGGCCCCTCGGCGGGGATCTCGACCGCGGCCGGGTCGGTGAAGGCCACGCCGTAAGCGGTGGCCGCCTCGCGGGCGATGCCGCGGATCGACAGGGCGTAGCCCCGGTCCGGGGTGACCGCGATGTCCAGGACTTCGTCGACGAGGCCGAGCAGCTCGATCGCGTCGCGGCCGACCCCGGTGTCCTCGGGCAGGATCAGGATGCCGTCGTGGTCGTCGCCGATGCCCAGCTCGCGCAGCGAGCAGATCATGCCCTCCGACAGCTTGCCGTAGGTCTTGCGCCTGCCGACCGCGAAACCGCCCGGCAGGACGGCACCGGGCAGCACCACGACCACGGTGTCGCCCGCGGCGAAGTTCCGCGCGCCGCAGATCAGGTTCTGCGGCTCGGCGTTGCCGACGTCGACCTGGCACCAGCGGATCGGCTTCTTGAACTCCGTCAGCTCCTCGATCGCCAGCACCTTGCCGGTGACGATCGGGCCGCTGAGGTCGGCGGTCTCGACCGTCTCGACCTCGAGGCCCGCGGCGATCAGCTTCGCGGCGAGCTCGCGTCCCGTCACCTCGGCGGGCAGGGCCGCGTACTCGCGCAGCCAGGAAAGCGGGGCCCGCATCAGATCTCCATCCCGAACGGAAGGGTGAACCGGACGTCACCCTCGACCATGTCGTGCATGTCGGCCACGCCGTGGCGGAACATCAGGGTCCGCTCGACGCCGAGGCCGAACGCCCAGCCGCTGTAGCGCTCCGGGTCGATGCCCGCGGCGATCAGCACGCGCGGGTTGACCATGCCGCAGCCGCCGATCTCGATCCAGCCCTCGGACGAGCAGGTGCGGCAGGGCTCCTCGGTGTTGCCGACCGACGCCCCGTGGCACACGAAGCACTGCATGTCGACCTCGGCCGACGGCTCGGTGAACGGGAAGAACGACGGGCGCAGCCGCACCGGCAGCGGGTCGCCGAACAGGCCGTTCACGAACGCCGAGATCGCGCCCTTGAGGTCGGCCATGGTCAGGCCCTCGTCGACGGCCAGGCCCTCCAGCTGGTGGAAGACCGGGCTGTGCGTGGCGTCCAGCTCGTCGGTGCGGAACGTGGTGCCCGGGGCGACCACGTACACCGGCAGCTCGCGCTCCAGCAGGGCGCGGATCTGGACGGGCGAGGTGTGCGTGCGCAGGACCATCCCGGAGTCCTCGGACTCGACGAAGAAGGTGTCCTGCATGGCCCGCGCCGGGTGGTCGGGCGGGAAGTTCAGGGCGTCGAAGTTGAACCACTCGGCCTCGATCTCCGGGCCCTCGGCGATCTCGAAGCCCATCGAGACGAACACGTCGGACATCCGCTCGGCCATCGTGGTGAGCGGGTGCCGGGCGCCGCGCGGGGCGCGGTCCCACGGGAGGGTGACGTCGACCGTCTCCTCGACCAGGACGCGGGCGTCCCGCTCGGCCTCCAGCTCCTCCTGGCGGACCTTGAGCGCCTGCCCGACCGCGCCGCGGGCCGCGCCGATGCGCTTGCCCGCGTCGGCCTTGGCGTGCGGCGGCAGCGCGCCGATCTCACGGTTGGCCAGCGCCAGCGGGGAGCGGTCGCCCTGGTGGGCGAGGCGCGCCTCCTTCAGCTCCTCCAGGTCGGCCGCCGCCGCGATCGCGGCCAGCGCGGCGTCCCGGGCGGCGTCCAGGGCCTCGGGGGCCAGCGCCGCGACCTCCACCGGGTCATAAGACTTGTTGGGTGCAGACATGTGGTTTCAACGCTCCTAGCGGGATTCCCGCAAGTTTAGTGGCCTGCTTGCTTGGCGCTCCCACGTCGCGCGGTGATCGGGCGCTTGGAATCCCGGCGGAACCCCTCCGGCCCCTGGGGGCCTACGGGGCGGCGCCGGGGCGCCCGATCACAGGGGAATTCCGTTCAACGATGCGCAGGGAGCCTCGGGGCGCCCACCGGGGACCTCGCTCAGGCGGGGCTGCCGGCGGGCAGGGTAAATCGGAACTCGGCGCCGCCGCCTGGCGCGCGCTGGACGGCGATCGCGCCGCCGTGCGCCTCGACGAGGCCCTTCACGATGTAAAGCCCGAGACCGGTGCCCCGGCGGCGGTTGCCGCGCCAGAACTGCCGGAAGACGCGCTGGGCCGCCTCAGGAGGGATGCCTTCGCCTTCGTCGCGCACCGAGACCACGACCCGCTCCACGGCTGCCCCCTCCCTTCCGGTATCCGGCTCCACCACGATAGTGACAGTACCAGCACCGTGCCGCACGGCGTTTTCGACGAGGTTGCCGAGGATCTGGTGCACCTTGTCCGGATCCAGCCAGAGCTCGGGGAGGGTGCCCCGGGCGTCGAGGCGGAAGCGGTTCGCGTCGTCGCCCGCGGCGACCCTGCGGGTGATCACCTCGCGGGCGGTGCCGACGATGTCGACGACCTGGCGGCGCATCTCCAGCCGTCCCGCCTCGATCCGGGAGACGTCGAGCAGCTCGGTGATCAGCCGGGTGACCCGGTCGGCGTCGGCGTTGACCGTCTCCAGCATGACCAGCTTCTGGTCGTCGTTGAACCTGTGCCACTTGGCCAGCAGGGTCGCGGTGAAGCCCTTGACCGAGGTGAGCGGGGAGCGCAGCTCGTGCGCGACCGTCGAGACGAGGTCGGCCCGGTGCCGCTCCCGCCTGGCGCGCGCGGCGGCGTCGCGCAGGGAGAGGATGAAGCGCTGCGGGCGGCGCAACCTGTCGCGCAGATAGGACGCGGTGACGAGCACCTCGCGCCCGTCCACGAGGTAGAGGCCGCATTCGGGATGCCGGGTGCGGGTCGACAGGCCCCGGTAGGGGTCGATCGCCTTCCACCAGTCGCGGCCCTCGCCGTCGTGCAACGGCAGGACGTCCGTCGCGGCCCGCCCGAGGACGGCGTCGCGGCGGAGCCCGGTGATCGCCTCGGCCCGCCGGTTGAACACCACGACCCTGCCGCGCGCGTCGGCGATGAGCAGTCCGTCGGGCAGCTCGTCCCCGAAGGAGGGCACGCCTCGGGGGCTCGGCACCCCCACCGCCGTGATCCGCCCGTCCCCGTCCAATGAAAAGGCCCCCTCCGCAACGGCCCGACAGCAGAGAGCTTAGCGTCGCGAGAGGGGGACTTGGGAGCGCGAAACCCCTTACGGATAAGGGTTTTCCGGGCTTTGTCCGGGGTGGTGGCCGCCGCCGGAGGCGGCAAGGGTCAGGGCGTCCTCGACCCCGTCGGCGATCGGCACGCGCCGGTGCAGCCCGGTGATCTCGAACAGCCGGCGCTGCGCGGGGCGCACCCCGTAGAGCCAGACGCCGCCACCGTGCGCGGCGGTGCGGTTCGCCAGCGCCACCAGCGCGTTCAGCCCGGAGGCGTCGCAGAAGGTGACGCCGCGGAAGTCGATGACGATCGACGTGAAACCCGCCTGGAGCACGCCGGACATGTGATCGCGCAGCGTCCGGGCCGACCTCAGGTCGATCTCCCCCGCGACCCGCACCACGGCGGTCTCGTGGCGGCCTTCCACCAGTTCGGCGCGCAGCGCCCGGTCGTCCGCGGCTCCGTGGCAGCGCAGGGCGCCTGAGCGCATCGGCTCGGACCTCGGTCGGCGGAGCATGTACTCCCTCTCGTAGGCCAATGGGATCGGCCGCGCGCCCGCACCCGGGCCGGGGCCATCATGGTCATCCTCGCAGTCCGGACGATCCGGGCATCGGAGCGCCATGGTCCGCAACCGGCCGGGGCCGTGAGCAACCTCAGGGCCCTGACTGGGTGGTCAGGATCTAGCTGACGGAACGCTGCGCCCGCGCCGAAGCGTAGAGACAGACTGCCGCGGCGGTGGCCAGATTGAGGCTTTCGGCCTTGCCGTGGATCGGGACGCGCACGACGTCGTCGGCCAGCGCCCTGACTTCTTCGGGAAGACCCCACGCCTCGTTGCCGAACACCCATGCGGTCGGCCTGGCCAGGGAACCGTCGTCGGCGAGGTCGTCCAGGGTGTGCGTGCCCGCGCCGTCGGCGGCCAGCACCGTCAGGCCCGCCTCCTTCAGCGCCGGGATGAGGGTGGTGTAGCGGGGCCCGGTCACGACCGGGAGATGGAACAGACTGCCCGCGGACGCCCTGACGCACTTGCCGTTGTAGGGGTCCACCGACGCGTCCGTGAAGATCACCGAGGCCGCGCCCGCGGCGTCGGACGCGCGCAGGACCGTGCCGGCGTTGCCGGGGTCTCGCACGTGGGAGAGGACCGTCACCAGCTTCGGCGCGCCGGAAAGGGCGCGCTCCAGCGGGACGTCCAGGAAGGCGCAGACCGCCAGCAGCCCCTGCGGGGTGACGGTCTGGGCGAGTTCGGCCATGACCTCGCCGCTTGCGCGGAGGACCGGGACACCCGCCTGGAGGGCGAGGTCGACCAGGTCCGCGTGGCGGGAGGCCGCCTCGGCCGTGGTGTAGAGCTCCACCAGGCCGGTGCCCGAGGCGGTCTCCAGGGCGAGCGCTTCGCGCACCGCCTGCGGGCCTTCGGCCAGGAACTTGCGATCCTGCTGCCGGAAGGCCCGCTTGGCGAGCCTGCGAGCGGACTTCACCCGAGGGGATCGGACACTGGTCAGCTCGACGAGGCCCGCCATCTCGGCGTCCTCAGGCCTCGGCCGGGAGAGCGCTCTTGGCGACCTTCACCAGCGCCGCGAAGGCGTCGGCGTCGTTCACCGCGAGCTCGGCCAGCATGCGCCGGTCGACCTCGATCTCCGCGATCTTCAGGCCCTGGATGAACCGGTTGTAGGTCATGCCGTTCAGGCGGACCGCGGCGTTGATGCGCTGGATCCACAGGCGGCGGAACTGACCCTTGCGGTCCTTGCGGTCCCGGAAGGCGTACGTCATGGAGTGGAGCTGCTGCTCCTTGGCCTTGCGGTACAGGCGCGACCGCTGGCCGCGGTAGCCGCTCGAACGCTCCAGGACGACCCGACGCTTCTTGGCGGCGTTGACCGCCCTCTTCACGCGTGCCACGTGACTGACTCCTTCGTGGGGGTGGGGCCCTTTGTCGTGGCCCTACCGGTCGTACATGTGGTCGGAACGGCTGCTTACTTGCGCAGCAGCTTCTTGATCATGGGGGTGTCGGCGGCGGAGACCACCGCGTTGCCGTCCAGGCGCCGGGTGCGCTTGGTGGGCTTGTGCTCCAGCAGGTGGTTCTTGTTGGCACGGCGGCGCACCACCTTGCCGGAGCCGGTCAGCTTGAAGCGCTTCTTGGCACCGCTGTGGGTCTTGGTCTTCGGCATGGCGGCCGTCTCCCTCTTTCTTCTAGGCGTGGCTGACCGGACGTGCAGGGGAAAGATGCACGCCTGGTCAGCTTTCTGCGTACATCCCGACCGGGGGTCTCGCTCTCGCAAGACCCCCGGTCGGGTGGGTCTCACTCGGAGCCGGGCTCCTCCGCGGATCCCTCCACGGTCGCGGATCCCTCCGCGGTCGCGGTCTCGTCTGCGGGCGCGGATTCCTCCGCGAGCGCAGATTCCTCCGCGGGTGCCTCCGACTCGCCTTCCGCATCTCGCGGGGCGTTGCGCTGGGCGCGGGCCTCGGCCTGCTCGGCCTTGGCCTCGGCCTTCTTCTTGTGCGGCCCGATCACCATGATCATGTTCCGGCCGTCCTGCTTGGGGTTCGACTCGACGAACCCCAGGTCGTTGACGTCCTGCGCGAGCCGCTGGAGCAGCCGGTAACCGAGTTCCGGACGGGACTGCTCGCGACCGCGGAACATGATCGTCACCTTGACCTTGTCCCCGCCCTTGAGGAACCGCTCCACGTGACCCTTCTTGGTCTCGTAGTCGTGCGGGTCGATCTTCGGGCGGAGCTTGATCTCCTTGATGATCGTGTGCGCCTGGTTGCGCCGCGCCTCACGCGCCTTCATCGCGGACTCGTACTTGAACTTGCCGTAGTCCATGAGCTTGGCCACCGGAGGCCGCGCGGTGGGCGCGACCTCGACGAGGTCGAGGTCGGACTCGCGGGCAAGGTCGAGCGCCTTGGCGATGGGGACGATGCCCACCTGCTCGCCATTGGGCCCGACGAGCCGGACTTCCGGCACGCGAATGCGATCGTTGATGCGCGGTTCGTTGAAACGCGTTTCGGCGCTGATGGGACCTCCCGGGGCCTGCTCTACGTGGATGGAACCTGTCGCAGGAGCCCCCGAAAAGAGATAAGCCCCGCACGACGCGCATGCGAGGCCACCATCGGTCGACCCCTGTGCACACATCCCACAATACGCGATGCAACACAGCAGCCTGTCGGCGCATTCCTACGCCGGACCGATACCCATCAGCCTCGAAGGCCGATCAGGTGGGAGCAGTCTCCACTTGCGCGCTCGAACCCCCAGAGGGGCCCAAGCCGGTCAGTGTCCAAGGCTACCAGAGCGTCAAGACAACCACGAATTGACCGACAGAACACCGTACGCGGCCGACTCATCGGCGGTCGCGCTCCACCGCGTCGAGGACGAGGGGCCACGGCGGTTCCGCCCACGGGCCGCGGGGCGGGTCCGGCTCGAACTCCCCCGGCCCGTAGATCACCCGGACGCCCATCGCCCGCAGGTAGGCCAGTGAGGACTCGAAGACGGGGTTCGCCGCGAGGCGGGTGTTCACGAACGGCAGGACTCCCGCCGGAATCCCTGTGGGCACCCACTCGGCGAGCAGCCCGAGCGCGTAGTTGTCCGCGATCCCCTGCGCCCACTTGTTGATCGTGTTGTACGTCGCCGGCGCGACGACGACCGCGTCGGGATCCGGCAGCCTTCGGGGCTCGTCCGGCCGCCGGTACCTGCTGAAGACCGGCCGCCCGGTGATCTCCTCGATCACCGGGACGTCGAGGAACTCCTCCGCCGCGGGCGTGGCCACCACACAGACGTCCCAGCCCCTCCCCCGCGCCTCGGTCAGCAGTTCGGGCAGCCGCGCGGCGGATCCGGCGGCGCAGACGATCACATAGAGCACACCCCGGCGATCACTCACCCGCCAAGTCCACAGGTCCCGGCGGCTTCGCGCAACCCGGCCCGACGGCGAAGGCCGCCCCGGGTGGGGGCGGCCTTCGGGCGGGTGCGGGGAGCGGGTCAGCGCTTGCGGCCGAAGCGCTTGTCCCGGTCCTTCTTCTTCTCGCGGATCTTCATGGTCACCGTCACGGGCGAGCCCTCGAAGCCGAACTCCTCGCGGATGCGGCGTTCGATGAACCGGCGGTAGCCGGGCTCGAGGAACCCGCTGGTGAACAGGACGAACCGGGGCGGGCGGGTGCCCGCCTGGGTGGCGAACAGGACACGGGGCTGCTTGCCGCCGCGGATGGGGTGCGGGTGCGAGGAGACCAGGTCGGTGAAGAACTGGTTGAGCTTGCCCGTCGGGACGCGGTGGCCCCAGCTGTCCAGGGCCGTCTCGATCGCGGGGACCAGCTTCTCCATGTGGCGGCCGGTCTTCGCCGAGATGTTGACGCGCGGGGCCCAGCGGGCGCCCACGAGCTGGCGCTCGATCTCGCGGTCGAGGTAGAAGCGGCGCTCCTCGTCGACCAGGTCCCACTTGTTGTAGGCCAGCACCAGGGCTCGGCCCGCCTCCACGATCGTGTTGACGATGCGGAGGTCCTGCTCGGCGAGCGGCTCGCTGGCGTCCACCAGTACGACCGCGACCTCCGAGCGCTCCAGCGCCGACTGGGTGCGCAGGATCGCGTAGAAGTCGGCGCCCTGGTTCTCGCGGTGCCGCTTGCGGATGCCCGCGGTGTCGATGAAGCGCCAGGTCTTGCCGCCGAGGTCGATCAGCTCGTCGATCGGGTCGCGGGTGGTGCCGGCGACGGAGTCGACGACCACCCGGTTCTGCTTGGCCAGCTTGTTCAGCAGGCTGGACTTGCCGACGTTCGGACGTCCCATGAGCGCGACCCGGCGCGGACCGCCGACCGCCTCGCCGAGGCGCTCGCGCGGCGCGGGCTCGGGCAGCGACTCCAGGACCCGGTCCAGGAGGTCGCCGCTGGAGCGGCCGTGCAACGCCGAGACCGGCATCGGCTCGCCGACGCCCAGGCTCCACAGGGCCGTGGCCTCCAGCTCCGTGCGGGTGTCGTCGGCCTTGTTGGCGGCGAGCACGACGGGCTTCTTGGCGCGGCGGAGGATCTCCACGACGGCCTCGTCGATGTCGGTCGCGCCGACGTTGGCGTCCACCACGAACAGCACCACGTCGGCGAGCTCGACGGCGAGCTTGGCCTGCTCGGCGATGGCCGCGGCCAGGCCGCGCGAGTCGGGCAGCCAGCCGCCGGTGTCCACCACGGTGAACTCGCGGCCGTTCCAGTTCGCCTTGTAGGAGACGCGGTCGCGGGTGACGCCGGGAACGTCCTCCACGACCGCCTCGCGACGGCCGATGATCCGGTTCACCAGGGTCGACTTGCCGACGTTCGGACGGCCCACGACGGCGACGATCGGCAGTACGGCGGGCTCCGCCTCACCGTCCTCGGTCAGCTCCTCGTAGGCGGCCGGGTCGAAGTCGTCGGGGTCGTAGGTCTCGAACTCTTCTTCGAGCGTGAAGTCCTGCTCGGTCATGATGTCCTCTTCGGTTGCGTCCCGCCCGCACCGGAGGACTCGTCATCCGGTGCTAGGCGCGCTCTTTCACGAGCCGCACGACCGCGTCGATCACCTCGGCGAGCCCCAGCTCGGTCGAGTCGATCTCCACGGCGTCGTCGGCCTTGGTCAGGGGGGACGTGGCACGGGTGGAGTCCAGCTTGTCCCGCCTCGCCTGGTCGGCCTGAGTGGCCTGGACCGAGACAGAGGGGTTGGCGATCTCCTTGGCCCGGCGCTGGGCCCTGGCCTCCTCGCTGGCGGTGAGGAAGACCTTGACGGGGGCGTCCG
Source organism: Actinocorallia herbida (assembly GCF_003751225.1). Classification (NCBI taxonomy): domain Bacteria; kingdom Bacillati; phylum Actinomycetota; class Actinomycetes; order Streptosporangiales; family Thermomonosporaceae; genus Actinocorallia; species Actinocorallia herbida. Next base: position 1,628,208 of record NZ_RJKE01000001.1, on the reverse strand, counting down.
GCGCGACCACGGTGCCGATGTCGCGGCCCTCGGCCACGATGGCCCCGGCGGCCATGATCTCACGCTGGAGGCGGACCAGCAGCCCGCGCACCTCCGGCACCCGGCTCACCGCGCTGACCGCTCCGGTGACCTCCGCGGAGCGGATGGGCTCGGAGACGTCGGCCCCGCCGACGAAGACGCCGGGGGCGTCGGGGTCGGTGCTGATCTCCAGGGAGACCTCGGGGGCGCGCAGCGCGACCGTCGCCGCGTCCTCGACATCGACGCCCTGATCGAGCATCCACCAGGTGACTGCTCGGTACATGGCGCCGGTGTCCAGATAACGGTACCCGAGGACGCGGGCCACTCCCTTGGCCGCGCTCGACTTGCCGGAGCCGGACGGGCCGTCCATGGCGATGATCAGCGTCATTTCTCACTCTTTCGCGGGTCTGCCGGGCCGCGCGGACCGGCGGAAGGGGGTCAGGGCAGGACGGGGACGGACCAGCCGCGCTCGCGCAGGGCCAGCGCGAGGGTCTCGGCGGCCTCGGGCTTGACGGAGAGTTCCGCCACACCGACGGGGAGGCCGGGCGAGTGCTCGATCGACACGTCCTCGATGTTGACCCCGGCGTCGCCGGCGGCCTCGAAGATGCGGGCGAGTTCGCCGGGCCGGTCGGGGATGACGACCTGGACGAGCGCGTCCGTCACCGGGGTGCCGCCGTGCTTGCCGGGGATGCGGGCGCGGCCGGTGTTGCCGCGGCCGAGCAGATCGCCGACCTTGGCCATGATCACCTCGGCGACGTCGGGTCCGGCGCTGGAGGAGGCGCGCAGCATGGCCGCGGCCAGGGCCAGGTCGGCGGCGACGGCGTCGAGCACCTCGGCGACGGGTTCGGCGTTGGCCGTGAGGATGCCGACCCATAGGGCCGGGTCGCTGGCGGCGATCCGGGTGACGTCGCGCACTCCCGTCCCGGCGAGGTCGAGGGCGACGTCGGGGGCCTGCTCGAGACGGGCCGCGACGGCCGCGGACACCACGTGCGGGCCGTGGCTGACCAGCGCGACCGCCTTGTCGTGCTCGATCGGGTCGACGAGGTGGACCTCGGCGCCGCACGCGCGGGCCAGTTCCGTCACGGCCTCCAGGGCCGCGGGGTCGGTCGCCGGGGTCGGGCACAGCGCCCAGGGGCGGCCGAGGAACAGGTCGGCGCGGGCCGCGGCGGGGCCGGAGCGCTCGCGCCCGGCCAGCGGGTGCCCGGGGACGTACCCGGCGAGGTCGCAGCCGAGTTCGATCGCGTCCATGACGGGGCGGGCCTTCACGCTGGCGACGTCGGTGTAGTACCGGGCCATGCCCTCCTTCTGGGCCTCGGCGAGCACCCGGGCGACCGACGCCGGGGGCACCGCCAGGACGGCGATGTCGGCGGGGCCGCCGGACGACTCGGCGAGGGCGGTGCCCGCGCCGAGTTCGACCGCCATGGCCAGGGACGCGGCGTCGGAGTCGGCCAGCAGCACCTCGGCGCCCTGGCCGCGCAGAGCGAGCGCCACCGAGGTGCCGATGAGGCCGGTGCCGATCACGACGACTCGCGGGTTCTGCGTCACGGGAGGGACCTTACCGGGGTGGGAGGGCGTCACTGGGCGATGTCGACGCGCAGCGCGGTCGCGCCGCGCAGGTAGACGTGCTGCATCGCCGAGCGGGGCTTGTCGGTCTCGATGTGCGCCATGAGCCTGATCACCAGCGGCAGCGCACCGGGCTTGTCGATCTCGGTGGCGCAGATCAGCGGGACCTCGCTGAACCCGAGCTTGCGCGCGGCCAGCGCGGGGAACTCGGACGTCAGGTCGGGGGTGCTGGTGAAGATCACGCTGATGACGTCGTCGGTGGTCAGCTCGTTGCGGGACATCACCTCGGCCACCAGCTCGGTGGTCGCCTCAAGGATCTGGTCCCTGTCGTCGGCGTCCACCTGGATGGCTCCCCGCAGGGCGCGTACTGCCACTTTTCCTCCTGGACTCAAACTGAACCGCGGCGCTCGGGGACGGCTACAGGCCGACCGCCTTGTAGAGCTCCGCCACTTCCTTCTCCGTCAGCGCGCGCACCCCGCCCGGCTTGAGCCTGCCGAGCTGGATCGGGCCGAACGCGGTGCGGGCGAGGCGCCGCACCGGGAATCCGACCTCCTTGAGCAGGCGCCGGACGATGTGCTTGCGCCCTTCGTGCAGGACGACCTCCACGAGCGCGCGCTTGCCGGTCGTCTCGACGAGGCTGAACCCGTCGACCTTGACGGGCCCGTCCTCCAGCACGACGCCCGTGCGCAGCCGGCGGCCGAGGTCGCGCGGGATCGGCGCGGGCACGTCGGCGAGGTAGGTCTTGGTCACGCCGTACGACGGGTGGGTCAGGCGGTGCGCCAGCTCCCCGTCGTTGGTGAGCAGGAGCAGGCCCTCGGTGTCGGTGTCGAGGCGGCCGACGTGGTAGATCCGCTCGGTCAGGTCCTCGACGAAGTCGATCAGGGTGCGGTTGCCGTGGCCCTTGGCCATGGTGCTCTCCACGCCGATCGGCTTGTTGACCGCGTAGTAGCGGAACTCGTTCCAGGTGGAGATCTTGCGCCCGTCGACCTGGATCTCGTCGGTCTGCGGGTCGACGCGTTCGCCGAACCAGCTGACGGTCTGGCCGTTGACCTTCACGCGGCCCGCGGAGATGATCTGCTCGCAGGCGCGGCGCGAGCCGACCCCCGCGTCGGCGAGGACCTTCTGGAGGCGGACGCCCTCGCCGCTGGTGGCGTCGCCGGTGGTGTTCATGCTGAGACGTCCTCGATGTCGGTGATCTCGTCGGGCAGGTGCGGCGCGAGCTCGGGCAGCTCCTCCAGGGAGCGCAGCCCCAGCCGCTCCAGGAAGTAGCCCGTGGTGCGGTAAAGGGTGGCCTGGGACTCGGGGTCCTGGCCGGCGTCCTCGATGAGGCCGCGCAGCGTGAGCGTCCGGATGACGCCGTCGCTGTTGACGCCGCGGATCGCCGAGACCCGTGCCCGGCTGACGGGCTGGCGGTAGGCGATCACCGAAAGGGTCTCCAGCGCCGCCTGGGTGATGCGGGTCTGCTGTCCTTCGGTGACGAAGCGCTCGACCACGGGGGCGCAGAACTCGGCGGTGTAGAACCGCCAGCCTCCCGCGATCTCCCTCAACTCGAACCCCCGGCCCTGCGCGCGGTATTCCCCGGCGAGCTCGGCGAGGGCCGCGGCGACCTGCACGGTGGGGACCTCGAGGAGCTGGGCGAGGGTGATCTCGGCCACGGGCTCGTCGACGACCATGAGGACGGCCTCCAGGGACGCCTTGAGCGGCGGAAGCTCCTCGGTCGGGACGCTCATGGCCGGCCTCCTGGGTCGTGTTCCTCGTCGGGTCCGGGGTCGCCGGCCTGGTCTGCGTCCTGCGCGGGCGGCGACTCGAACTCGTCGTCGAGCGCGATGTCGCCTTCCTCGCTTCCGGTCCAGGTGACGTGCAGCTCACCCAGGGGTTCGATCTGCTCGAACGCCACAGCCTGCTCGCGGTAGAGCGTCAGGAGGGCCAGGAAGCGGGCGACGACCTCGAAGGTGCCCGCGCAGTCTGCGGTCAGCGTCCGGAAAGTGGCCTTTCGCAGGCGCCGCAGCATCGCCACAAGGATAGCGCCCTGTTCCTCCACGCTCGCCTGCGGCGTGTACATGTGGGTGACCGAAACACCCGGCGGGGCGGGTTTGGGCTGGAAGGTCCGCCGGGCCAGGGAGGCGAACTCCGCGGGGCCGAGTCCCAGCAGCACCTCGGGCAGCAGGTTGGCGAACCGAGGCTCCATGGGCACCAGGCGCGGGTAGCGCCGGGCCTCCTCGGCCATCCACGCCTCGAACGCCTTGGCGACGGACTTGTAGGCCCGGTACTGGATCAGCCGCGCGAAGAGCAGGTCGCGCGCCTCCAGCAGGGCCAGGTCGTCTTCGTCGTCGACCTCGCCGGACGGAAGCAGCCGAGCCGCCTTCAGGTCCAGCAGGGTCGCCGCGACGAGCAGGAAGTGGGACGCCTGATCGAGGTCCCAGCTCCGCCCGAGGGTCCGGATGTGGGCGATGAACTCGTCGGTGACCTTGTGGAGCGCGACCTCGGTGATGTCCAGCTTGTGCTTGGCGATCAGGCCGAGGAGCAGGTCGAAAGGACCGGAGAAGACGTCCAGGTGAACCTGGAAGCCCTTGCCGGTCTCCTCTTCCCTCTGCAGCTCCTCCACGGCGTCGAGCCTAGTGGAGGCGAACACCCCTAAGTGAGCTGCTGCCAGCGCTGGATGACCTCTTTGGCCAGCTCGCGGTAGTGGCTGGCGCCCATGGAGGACGGGTCGAAGGTGGTGATCGGCTCGCCCATGACGGTGGCGTCGGGGAACCGGACCGTGCGGTTGATGACGGTGTGGAAGACCTTGTCGCCGAACGCCTGGACGATCCGCTGGAGCACCTCGCGGGTGTGCAGGGTGCGCGAGTCGTACATGGTGCCGAGGAAGCCGTCGATCACCAGGGTGGGGTTGATCCGCTGCTGGACCTTCTCGATGGTCTCCATGAGCAGCGCCACCCCGCGCATCGCGAAGTACTCGCACTCCAGCGGCACGATGACGCCCTGGGCCGCGGCGAGCGCGTTGATGGTGAGCAGGCCCAGCGACGGCTGGCAGTCGATGAGCACGTAGTCGTAGTGCTCGCAGGCCGACTTGAGCTTGCCCGAAAGGATGTACTCGCGGCCGACCTCGTGGACGAGCTGGACCTCCGCGCCGGAGAGGTCGATGTTCGACGGCAGCAGGTGCATGCCGTCGACCGTCGTCTCCAGGAGGATGTCGTCCCACTCGGTGTCGCTCTCGAGCAGCATGTTGTGGACGGTGACCTCGAGCTGCCGCGGGTCGCCCTGGCCGAGGCCGACCGACAGGGCGCCCTGCGGGTCGAAGTCGACGAGCAGGACGCGGCGGCCCTGCTCGGCGAGCGCCGCGCCGAGGTTGATGGTCGTCGTCGTTTTGCCGACGCCGCCCTTCTGGTTGCAGATCGCCACGATGCGGGCCGGGCCGTGCTCGGCCAGCGGCGCCGGGTCGGGGAACGTCGGGACGGGCCGTCGGGTGGGACCCAGCGCGCCTCCGGGCTCGGTGGCGATCGCCGCTGAGAGCACGCTTTCCGCGCCTGCGTCTGGCATCAGGTTCAAACCTCCCCGACGGCGCGGACACGCCATCGTCGTCGCGAGCCTAAGACGCCACGGGCAGCAGCGGCAACACGACTCGCGGGAGTCACGGAGGCCGCGCTGCTGGCGCGGGAGTGCGCCGGCGCGAACGCCTCACGCGGATCTCGGTCCGTTACCCGAGTGTAGACCTGCGCCGTCGCCGCCGAGGCGTCTCCCGTCGAGTTCCTGGCGGACGCGCGTGTCGGCGGCACGGTTCCGCAGGTGCACGGCGCGCGCGGCGCAGGGGGGTGTGTCAGGCGTCACCGGCCCCGGCGGGAGCCTGCGGGCCGAACGGGACCTCCCTGTCGCGCAGGTCGGCGAAGTCGCGCGCCCGCGCGGCGAACAGCGCGAGGATCGCCGAGACGGCCAGGGCGTTGTGCACCCGGCCGCCGAGCACCGCGGCGACCGCCTCGTCCAGCGGCACCCACTCCTGCGCCAGGTCGGCCTCCTCGTGCACCCGCACGAAGTCGATCTCCGCGGCGGGCACCTCGGACAGGCCGCGGGCGAGGAACACCCGGACCTTCTCGTCGCTCATGCCGGGCGTCTGGAACGTGTCGACGAGGGTGTGCCAGGTCTCCGCCCGGTACCCGGCCTCCTCCAGCAGCTCCCGCTCGGCGGTGCGCCACATCGGCTCGCCGTCGACGTCCCTGAGCCCCGCGGGCAGCTCCCACAGCAGGTGGGCGCACGGGTGGCGGTACTGCCGCAGGAGCAGGACCCTGCCCTGGTCGTCCAGGGCGAGGGTCCCGACGGCGCCCGGGTGCGTCACGTACTCGCGCCGCACCGTCTCGGGGCCGTCCGCGCCGGGCATCACCACGTCGTCCTCGACGACGGTGATGATCCGGCCCTTGAAGTGCTGGGTGGACCCGACGGTGGGCCACCTCTCGGGGATGTCGCGCAGGTCCATGGCGATCATCTTCCCCCTGATCAGCCCTTGCGGTCGAGCGCCGCCGCGACCAGGCCCGCGAACAGCGGGTGCGCGCGGGTCGGCCGGGAGCGGAACTCCGGGTGCGCCTGGGTGGCCACGAAGAACGGGTGGACGTCGCGCGGCAGCTCGACGTACTCCACGAGCCGGCCGTCGGGCGACAGGCCGCTGAAGACGATCCCCGCCTTCTCCAGGTCGCCCCGGTAGGCGTTGTTGACCTCGAAGCGGTGGCGGTGCCGCTCGGAGACGCGCGGGGCGCCGTCGTACAGCTCACGGACGATGGAGCCTTCGGCGAGGTCGGCCGGGTAGAGGCCGAGCCGCATGGTGCCGCCGAGGTCGCGCTCGCCGGAGATCACGTCGAGCTGGTCGGCCATCGTGGACACGACCGGGTGCTTCGTGTGCTCGTCGAACTCGGCGCTGTCGGCGTCGGGGATCCCGGCGACGTTCCTGGCCGCCTCGATGACCATGCACTGGAGGCCCAGGCAGATGCCGAGGGTCGGCAGGTGGCTTTCGCGGGCGTGCCGGATCGCGCCGAGCTTGCCCTCGATGCCGCGGACGCCGAAGCCGCCCGGGATGAGGACGCCGTCGACGCCGTCGAGCTGGGCCTTGGCGCCCTCGGGGGTCTGGCAGTCGTCGGACTTGACCCAGCGGATCTTCACCCGGGCCTCGTTGGCGAAACCGCCGTGGCGCAGCGCCTCGGTGACCGACAGGTAGGCGTCGGGCAGGTCGATGTACTTGCCGACCATGGCGATCTCGACCTCGTGCTTGGGCTCCTTCACGCGGCGCAGGAGGTCGTCCCACACGCCCCAGTCGACGTCCCGGAAGGGCAGGTCGAGGCGGCGGACCACGTAGGCGTCCAGGCCCTCGGCGTGCAGCACCTTGGGGATGTCGTAGATCGACGGGGCGTCCACGCAGGACACGACGGCCTCGCGGTCGACGTCGCACATGAGGCTGATCTTGTGCTTGATGCTCTGCGAGACCGGGCGGTCCGAGCGCAGCACGATCGCGTCGGGCTGGATGCCGATGTTGCGCAGGGCCGCGACGGAGTGCTGGGTCGGCTTGGTCTTGAGCTCGCCGGACGGGCCGATGTAGGGCAGCAGCGACACGTGCAGGAAGAACACGTTGTCCCGGCCTATCTCGTGCCGGATCTGGCGGACGGCCTCCAGGAACGGCAGCGACTCGATGTCGCCGACCGTGCCGCCGACCTCGGTGATCACGACGTCGACGTCGGGGCCCGCCATGCCGCGGATGCGGTCCTTGATCTCGTTGGTGATGTGCGGGATCACCTGGACGGTGTCGCCGAGGTACTCCCCGCGGCGCTCCTTGGCGATCACGTTCGAGTAGACCTGGCCCGTGGTGACGTTCGCGCTGCCGTGCAGCTCGGTGTCCAGGAAGCGCTCGTAGTGGCCGATGTCCAGGTCGGTCTCGGCCCCGTCGTCGGTGACGAAGACCTCACCGTGCTGGAACGGGTTCATCGTGCCGGGGTCGACGTTGAGGTACGGGTCGAGCTTCTGCATCGTCACCCGCAGGCCGCGCAGCGTCAGCAGGCGCCCCAGGCTGGAGGCCGTCAGACCCTTGCCGAGGCTGGAGGCGACGCCGCCGGTGACGAAGAGATGCTTGGTCGTGCGCGAGGAATCTGCGAGGCGCAAAAGAACTCCCGTGGTCGTTGTGCGGCGGTTTGCGGTGGGCCGGCGGTGCGGGCTATGCCCACCGCTCCGGCGGTGCCGACCAGGTGGAAGACCACCCTGTCCACGGGGTACCAGAATAACACTTGCCCGACGCCGCAGCGTCGCGGCCTGATCGCGACGCTCGCGATCAGGCCTCCCCGACGGCGCGAACGAACGCCCCGGCCGCGTTTCGCGGCCGGGGCGTTCGTCAGGTCGCGGGGGTTATCCCGGGAAGCCGTTGCGGTCGGTCATGGTGGCGCCGACCTCGGAGAGCGCCGCGTGGTTGTGCAGCGGGGAGGACGGCATGATGACGCGGAGCTGGCGGGTGAGCTCGTCGATGAGGCTGCGGGCCTGGTCGGCGGCGTTGCGGGCGGCGTCGCGCTCCTGGGACAGGGCGCCGAGCTGGGCGCGCTGCTCGGTGACCGCCTCGGCGAGCTGGTCGACCCAGGCGTCCCGCTCCTTGATCTTGGCGAGGGCGTCGTCGCGCTCGGTGGCGATCTGGCGGACGGCGCTCATCGCCCCGTCGCGCTCGCGGGTGAGCTGCTCGGAGCGCGAGAGCGCCAGGGTCGCCTCGGACTCGGCGCGCGCCTTGTCCTGCTGGGCGGCCTCGCGGGCGGCCTCGGAGATCTTGGCCTGCTCCAGCGCCTGTGCCGCGGTCTCCATCGCGTTGGCGCGCTCGCCCTCGGCGGCGTCGGCCCGGCGGCGGGAGTCCTCGGCCTGGCGGGCCGACTCGGCGGCCTGACGGCCCGCCTCGCCCGCCTGACGGCGCGCCTCGTCGGCCTCCTGCGCGGCGTTGCCCGCGGCCACCTGGAGGGCCTGGGAGGTCTTCTCGGCGTCCGTGAGGGCCGCGCGGACCGAGGCCAGCTCGGTGCGGACGGTCTCCATCGCCCGGGACAGCTCGGCGATCCGTTCCTCGGCGACGCGCCGGGCGTTGGAGGACTCCTCGACCGAGCGCAGGGCGTCGTCGCGGGCGGCCTGCATGTTGTCGTGCTGGGTGACCAGCTGCCGCATCGCGGCCTCGGTCTCGGTGACGCGCCGCTCCGCGGTCTCGGCGCGGGTGCGGGTGCGCTGCACCTCCGCCCACGCGGTCGCGGCGTCGCGCTGGGACTTCTCCCGCTCGCTCTGCGCGGCGGCGAGCTGGGCCTGGGCCTCGGTCTGCACGTCGCTGATGCGGCGCTCACCGGCCGACAGCGCCTCGCCCAGCAGCTCGGCCATCTGCTTGAGCCGGTCGACGAGATCCCAGCCCGCGGCGAGGGTCGGGTCGTTCGACGCGGCGGCCTTGCCGGTGGGCGCGGCCAGCGGAGGCGCGGTGAGGAGTTCCCGGGGCGCCTGCGCGGGGGAAGGCGACCAGGACAGGCCGCCTGGCTGTGCGGGGCGCTGGCCGCCTGTTCCGTTGAGGTCACTCACGGTAAAGACTCCATCAGGGGATCATCACGACGTCGTTGAGGGAAGACTCTACGACCGGGCAGCGGGTCTGTCTCCCCCGTCCCACCATACGGGCACCGTCACGGGAGTTCGGCTGTGCTGACAGAATGTCAGATCATGGAGCCGCGCACCCTGTATCCACAGATCGAACCGTATGACTCCGGAACGCTGACGACGCCGGACGGCGACGAGATCTACTGGGAGGTCTGCGGCAACCCGCAGGGCAAGCCGGTGGTCATGCTGCACGGAGGCCCCGGCGGAGGCTGCACGCCCGCCCACCGCCGCCAGTTCGATCCGGAGCGGTACCGGATCGTCCTGTTCGACCAGCGCAACTGCGGGCGGAGCCTGCCTTCGGCGGCCGACCCCGAGGTGTCGCTGGCGCGCAACACCACGTGGCACCTCATCGACGACATGGAGCAGCTCCGCGAGCACCTCGGCATCGAGGCGTGGCTGGTCTTCGGCGGCTCCTGGGGCAGCTGCCTCGCGCTGGCCTACGCGATCACCCACCCGGAGCGGACGACGGAACTGGTCCTGCGCGGGATCTTCATGCTGCGCCCGTTCGAGCTGTTCTGGTTCTACGAGTACGGCGCCTCGCTGATCTTCCCCGACCTGTGGGAGAAGTACGTCGCGCCGATCCCGGAGGAGGAGCGGGAGAACCTCCTGGAGGCGTTCCACGAGCGGCTGAACGACCCCGACCCGGCCGTCCGGGTCCCGGCCGCCCTGGCGTGGGCCACCTGGGAGGGCGCCACGATCACGCTGCTGCCGGACGCCGAGCACGCCGGGCAGTTCGCCCACCCCGACTTCGCGGTCACCTTCGCCCGGATCGAGAACCACTACTTCACCAACGGCGGGTTCTTCTCCTCCGACGAGTGGATCCTGGACAACCTCGACAAGATCCGGCACATCCCCGCGGTGATCGTCCAGGGCAGGTACGACATGTGCACCCCCGCCGCGACCGCCTGGGACCTCCACCAGGCCTGGCCGGAGGCCGAGTTCCACCTCGTCGACGGCGCGGGCCACGCCTTCGACGAACCGGGCATCCTGCACCGCCTGATCGAGGCCACGGATCGTTTCGCAGGAAAGTGACGACCGATATCCGATATGCGAAAAATGCCTGCCATCTGATCGACACCTGACGGCCATCCTGCGGAGCCCCCGAGGACGCCGTGCGCGGAGAGAACCGAAGCGCACCGTCCTTCCTCCCAAGGAGACCCCCCATGGACCGTCGTGTCTTCATGCGCGCGAGCGTGCTCGCCGCCGGAACCGCAGCATTCTCCGGATCCCTGGTGAAGGGCGCGCTCGCCGCGCCCGCGCAGAACGCCACGTCCCCCTACGGCGCGCTGCTCGCCGCCGACGCCAACGGCATCCAACTGCCCTCCGGGTTCACCAGCCAGGTCGTCGCCCGGACCGGCCAGGTGGTGTCCGGCACGTCCTACAGCTGGCACCAGGCCCCGGACGGCGGCGCGTGCTTCGCCGACGGCACCGGCTGGATCTACACCTCGAACTCCGAGGTGAGCGCCGGCGGCGCCTCGATGATCAAGTTCGACGCCTCCGGCAACGTGACGGCGGCGTCGCGGATCCTGTCGGGCACCAGCACCAACTGCGCGGGCGGCAAGACCCCGTGGAACACCTGGCTGTCGTGCGAGGAGATCAGCCTCGGGCGGGTCTGGGAGACGTACCCGTTCGGCGGCACCGCCGTCGCGCGCCCGGCGATGGGCCGCTTCAAGCACGAGGCCGCGGCGGCCGACCCCGTCCGCCAGGTCATCTACCTGACCGAGGACGAGACCAACGGCAGGTTCTACCGGTTCGTCCCGACCACCTGGGGGAACCTGTCCGCCGGCACCCTCCAGGTGCTGGTCGCCGGGACCGCCACCTCCGGCTCCTTCACCTGGACGACCGTCCCCGACCCCGACGGCTCCCCCACCACGACCCGCACCCAGGTCTCCGGCTCGAAGTCCTTCAACGGCGGCGAGGGCTGCTGGTACGCGAACGACACCGTCTGGTTCACCACCAAGGGCGACAACCGGGTGTGGCAGCTCAACCTGCTGACGAACACCTATGAACTCGCCTACGACGACGGCCTCGTCACCGGCACCGCGACGCTCACGGGCGTCGACAACATCACCGGGTCGTCCTACGGGGACCTGTACGTCGCCGAGGACGGCGGCAACATGGAGATCAACATGATCACCCCGGACGACAAGATCTCGGTGTTCCTGCGGATCACCGGGCAGTCGTCCTCGGAGATCACCGGCCCGGCGTTCAACCCGGCCGGGAACCGCCTGTACTTCTCGTCGCAGCGCGGCACGTCCGGCTCGTCCTCCGGCGGCATCACCTACTGCGTCACCGGCCCGTTCCGCACCTGATCCGGCCGGATCCGCCCCGGACGGACGGGCCTCCCCGCCCGTCCGTCCGGGCCCGGTCAGTCCAGAACGGGGAAGTTGCTCCGGAACGTGCCGTGCGGGTCGTAAGCGCGCTTCACCTCGCGGAGCCTCTCCAGGGTCTCGGCGGGGAACGCCGCCGAGACCCGTTCACCCCCGGCGAGGAAGGTGTAGGGCTTGCGGCCCGCGAGTACCGGGCCCATCGCCGCGACGATCCGGTCCAGCGTGGCGGCCACGCCGGCGGCGGCCTCCGCGCCGGGCGTGACGCCCATCATCGACAGCAGGAACGGCTCGGCGACCGGGCCGCAGGCGCCGGAGTCCACCCGGGTGTAGGCGCCGCCGAGGTGGCGGAGCTGGACGAACACCAGCGGGTGGACCGTCCCGGCGGCGGCCAGGTCGCGCAGGACGGCCGCGGCGCCGTCCAGGTCGGTCAGCAGTTCGCCCCGGTGCAGGCTCGGCATCGGGTCGGTCGGTTCGGCGCAGATCATCCCGAGCGCGGCGGGGGGCAGTGCTCCTCGGGTGTCGAAGACCACGCCGTCCACCGCCTCGAAGGCGGCGAGCAGGGCTCGGCCCTCCTCTGCCGGGCCGAGGTGCGCGGCGTCCACGACGACCGCCGAGAGCCCGCGCAGCGGCTCGGGCAGCTCGGGGAAGGGCGGGAACTGCATCAGGGAGCACCAGACGCTCAGTTCCTCAGGCGCCCCCGCCGTCGCCTTGGCATAGGCCTCAAGGACCGCGAAGGCCTGGTGCGCGGGCCAGACGAGCCGTCCGCCGTAGACCTCCGGGGCGGGGAAGAGCTCGACCTCCAGGGCGGTGACGAGCGCGTGGTCGCCCCCGCCGCCGCACAGCGCCCAGAACAGGTCGGGCTCGGCCACGGCGGAGATCCTGCGGAGCACGCCGTCGGCATCCACGACCTCAAGCGCGCGCACGGACGCCGAACCCGGGCCCCTGCTGCGGCCGTACCAGCCGAGGCCGCCGCCGAGCGTGTAACCCGCGACGGTCACCACCGGCGAGCTGCCCGCCGGGAAGGTCAGCCCGTACGCACCCGCGGCCTCCAGCAGCGCTCCGCAGGGCACGCCCGCGCCGACCCTCGCCACCCGGTTCTCCGGGTCGATCTCGACGGCGTTCAACGCGCCCGTCCTGACCACGACCGCGCCGTCCAGGGCGGTGGTGGCGCCGTGGCCGCTCGGCTGGGCCGCCAGCGTCAGGCCCTCCGCCGCCGCGTAGCGGACCAGCGCCGCCGCGTCCTCGGCGTCGGCGATCTCGACGACGGCGCGGGGGCGCTGCGGCACGCCGACCGACCAGCCGAGCGCGGCCCGCTCGAAGCCGGCGTCACCCTCGATCAGGACCCTGCCGCGCACCGCCGTGCGCAGTCCTTCGATCGGCCGCTCGTTCCCCGTCATGTGCTCTCCCTTTCCAGCGGCCCTGGGCGCGTGCCCGGGCCCGTCTCCCCGTCGGTTCCGGCGGCCCGCCGTCCCCGCCGTTCTTGCCGCGCCGGGTGGTCTCGCCGACGCGGTCCCTCACTGTCGCGGTCGTCTCTTGTGGGCCGTTTGCGCTGTGTTTGCGGGCTGATTGCGCCCGATCGAAAGAGCCGCCAACCGGGGACCTCCGCACGAACGTCCAAGAGGTGTCGAATGTCGCGGAGGGCACAATGGCGGAAGTGGCGGTGCGTCTGTTCGGCGTGCTGGAGACCGACCTCGGGGCGCGGACCGCGCGTCCCGGCACGCCCAGGCAGCGGGCCCTGCTGGCGGTCCTCGCGCTGGAGCCGGGCCGCGTCGTCCCGCGCGACAGGCTCGTCGCCGCGGTGTGGGAGGACGCCGCGCCGCCGAGCGCCACGGCGACGCTCCAGGCGCACGTGTCCCAGCTCCGCCGCGCGCTGGAACCGGACCGGGCGCCGCGCGCGGAGCCGCGGTTGCTGCTCACCCGCGAGCCGGGCTACCTGCTCGCGCTGCGGCCGGACCAGGTGGACCTCGGCGCGTTCGAGGCGCTCGCCGAGGACGGCCGCAGGGCGCTGCGCGGCGGCGCGCGCGCCGAGGCCCGCGCCCTGCTGGACCGGGCGCTGGCGCTCTGGCGCGGCGAGCCGCTCGCGGAGTTCGCCGGGCTCGCCTTCGCCCAGCCGGTCCGGACCCGCTTCGGCGAGCTGCGGGCCACCGCGCTGGAGCACCGCATGGAGGCGGCGCTGGACCTCGGGGAGTCCGCCGCGTGCGTCGCCGACCTGGAGCGCCTGGTGGCCGAGCACCCGTACCGGGAGCGCCTGTGGGCCCTTCTGGTCCTCGCCCTCTACCGCACGGGCAGGCAGGCCGACGCGCTCGCCGCGCTCCGCCGCGTCCGGGCCCTGCTGGCCGAGGAGCTGGCCCTGGAGCCCGGCCTCGACCTGCGCGACCTGGAACGCGCCGTCTTCGAGCAGTCCCCCGCCCTGGACGCCCCCGCACCACCGTCCGTGCCCGTCTCCCCCGGCCATGCCTCCCCCGCCGCGGCACCCGCCGGCCCGCCTCCCGGCGCGTCAGACCCCGGCGCCGCCGGTTCCGGTACGACCGGCCCCGGCGTGGAGGGATCCCGGATCGACGTGCCGGGGGCCGGTGCGGCGGGCGGGGTGTTCGTGGGGCGGGTGCCCGAGTTGCGCAGATGCGCCGAGCTGCTGGCGGAGGCGCGGCGCGGCAGGGGCGGCGTGGTGCTGCTGAGCGGTGCGGCGGGGGTGGGCAAGACGCGGCTGGCGCGGGCGATCGCGGCGGAGGCCGAGGCGCTCGGCCTGCCCACGGCGTGGGGCAGGTGCGCCGAGGACACCGGCGCCCCCGCGTTCTGGCCGTGGCTCCAGGTGCTCGGGGACTTGGGCGCGCGGGACGCGGAGCTGATGCTGGCGGGTCGCGACGGGACCGTGCGGGAGCCTTTCGCGCTGCACTCCGCCGCCGTGGCGGCGCTGGCCACCGGGCCCGCCAAGGTGATCGTCCTGGACGATCTGCACTGGGCCGACGCGGCCTCGCTGCGGCTGCTGGCGTTCGCCGCGGCCGACCTGCACCGGCTGCCGCTCGTGGTGGTCGCGACGCTGCGGCTCGAACCGGGGGCCGCGCCCGAGCAGCTCGGCGACGCCCTGGGGGTCCTCGCCCGCGAGGACAGGGTGACGCGGATCGATGTGCCGCCCCTGACCGTCGCCGAAGTCGGCGCGTTCCTCGCGGCGCACGGTGCGCCCGGCGGCCGGAGGGTCGAGGTCCGCCTTCACGAGCGGACAGGGGGCAACCCCTTCTATCTGGGCGAGCTGCTCCGGCTGCCGGTCTCCGAGCGCTGGGTCGGCGACGGCGTGCCGGTGACCGTCCGGGAGGTCATCGCCCGGCGCGTCGCGCGGCTGCCCGCCGGGACCGGCGCGCTTCTGCGGTGCGCCGCCGTCCTCGGCCGCGAGTTCTCCCCCGAACACCTCGCCGCCGCCTCCGGCGCGTCCGCCGCCGACGTCCTGGACCGGCTCCAACCCGCGGTGGAGGTGGGCCTGCTCACCGAGGCGCCGGACGGGTTCGACTACGGCTTCGCCCACCCGCTCGTGCGGGACGCGCTGTACTCGGGGCTGAGCCGGCTGGACCGCTCGCGGCTGCACCTGCGCGTGGGCGAGGCGATCGAGGCCGCCGCCGGGATGGACCGGACGGTCCGGCTGCCCGCCCTCGCCCACCACTACGGCATGGCCGCACCCGTGGGCGGGGCGGCCAAGGCCGTCGAGTTCGCCGTGCTCGCGGCCCGTCAGGCGACCGCCCAGAACGCGCACGACGAGGCCGCGGCGCACTGGCGGCGGGCACTGGCCGCGCTCGGGACCGCCGACCCCGCCCGACGCGGCGCGCTGCTGGTCGAGCTGGCCGCCTCGCACCAGGCGCGCGGCGACGCCACGGGCGCCCGCGCGGCCCTGAACGACGCGATCGACCTCGCCGGGCAGGCCGGCGACCGGGAGATCCTGGTGGCCGCGCTGGGCGTCTCCGGCGGGCACTCCCAGTGGTTGTTCCGCGACTACGGCGAGAGCGACGACCGCACGATCGCGCTGCTGAAGGCGGCGCTGTCCGGGCCGCTGCCGGACGCGCGCAGAGCAGAGCTGCTCGGCACCCTGGCGCAGGAGCTGCACTACTCGGGCAGGTCGGCCGAGGGCGGGCCGCTGGCCGCCGAGGCGGTCGCGACGGCGCGGCGGACGGGCGACCCCGCACTGCTGGCCCGCACCCTGAACAACCTCGTGCTCGTCCTCTACGTGCCGGGCAGGGAGGCCGAGCGGCTGGCGGCCCTGACGGAGATGCTGGCGCTCCCCGGGCTGGTCGGCGCCGCCGAGGCGGTGGCGCGGGTGTTCCTGGCGACGGAGCTGGTGCGCGGCGGTGACCTGCCCGGCTGCCGCCGCGAACTCGCCAGGGCCGCGCAGATCGGGACGGCGACGAGGGACCGGACCGTCCAGGGCATGGGCCGGGTCGCCGAGACCGCCCTGGCCGTCCTGGAGGGCCGCTGGGGAGACGTCGAGGCCCTGATCGACGACTACAGCGCCCTGCTCGCCGACTCGACGCTGTGGGGCCTGGAGTTCTGCCGGTGGAACGCCCTGCTGTCGTGCCACGAGGCGTGGGGAACGGTCGGTGAGCTGCTGCCGGGACTGCTGGAGGCCGCGGAGCGGATCGAGCCGCTCCGTCCGGTCGCGGTGCTGGCCGCGCTGGACGCGGGGGACGAGGCGACGGCCCGAGCGCTCGTCACCCGGTGGGGCGCGGTCATCCGGCCGGTGTGGACGCAGTGCTATCTGACGGCGGTGTGGGGCGAGGTCGCCGCCCGTCTGGGCACGCCCGACCCGGGCGAGCTGTACCGGCGGCTGCTGCCGCACGGCGACGAGCTGATCATCGCGGGGATCGGGATCACCGCGCGCGGCTCGGTGCACCGGGTGCTGGCGGAACTGGCGGCGGCGATGGGCGAGCCCCGGACGGCCCGCGCGCACGCCGAGCGCGCACGGCTGGTCCACGCACGGCTCGGCCTGCCGCACTGGGAGCGGGAGAGCGCGGCCCTCCTGGACCGGCTCCGCGATCCGGTGGGGCTCTGACGCGGCCGGAGCCGCGAACCGGGGAGGCCGGGGGAATGGCACGAGGCCCCCGCGGTCTCCCACGGGGGCCTCGGCTCACGTTCGGTCAGAGGCCGCGGACGTTCTCCGCCTGCGGACCCTTGGGACCCTGGGTGATGTCGAATTCCACCCGCTGGGCCTCCTCCAGGTTCCGGTAGCCCGAACCCTGGATGGCACTGAAGTGGACGAACACGTCCGGGCCGCCCTCATCCTGGGAGATGAAGCCGTAACCCTTCTCACCGTTGAACCACTTGACGGTGCCCTGCGCCATACTGCACTCCTGGTTTGTCGCTCGGGCCCGCACCGCGCGGGCCCGTGGCCGCTGCGAGGCAGTTTCCCCCATAAATGACGAAAACCCGCGAAAGATGAACTCCGCGGGCATCGACACTCGATCAGGCGAAAGTACAGCTACGACCGCTGCACAAGGTAGCACACCGAGAACTCCCGGTGTCTTAGGCGCTGATCAAGTCGTCCTACTACGGCCACCTTGTTATCGCCTGACCGAATCCCATTCGGTATGGTTGCCGCAAAAGTACCGGGAGGTGGCTCAGGGTGGGAGCGGCGATCGCCGGTCTCGGCATGACCGAGATGGGCAAGGTGTACGGGCGCAGCGCGCGCAGGCTGGCGGCGGACGCCGTCCGGCTGGCGGCGGCGGACGCGGGCCTGGCGCTGGAGGAACTGGACGGGCTGCTGATCAGCCACGGCATGGGCGGGTCGCCCGGCATCGAGCTGGCCGACGTGCTCGGCCTGCGCGACCTGCGGCTGCTGACCGTCATGAACGCCTTCGGCGCGACGGCCGGGGCGATGATCGCGAGCGCGGCGATGGCGGTGCAGAGCGGGTCGGCCTCGGCCGTCGCCTGCGTCTTCGCCGACGCGCCGCTGCGGCCCAAGGTGTCCGCGGGCGCGGCCTACGACAGCACGCCGCGGGAGTTCCGCGGCTACGGCGGCATGACCGCCGCGCAGGGGTTCCGGTCCGTCAACGCGCTCTACGCGCTCGCGGCGCAGCGGCACATGGCCGAGTACGGGACGACGAGCGAGCAGCTCGGCGCCGTCGCGGTCTCCACCCGTGAGTGGGCACGGCTCAACCCGATCGCGCAGATGCGCGACCCGATGACGACGGCCGACCACCAGGCGTCCCGCTGGGTCGTCGAACCCCTGCACCTGCTGGACTGCTGCCTGGTCTCCAACGGGGCGGTCGCGGTGATCGTCACCGCCGCCGACCGGGCCGCCGACCTCGCCCAGCCCGCGGTGCACATCCTCGGCTGGGGCCAGGGCCACCCGGGCAACCGGTACGAGCGCGGCAGCGACTTCGGCCTGACGACCGGGGCCACGATCTCCGGCCCCGCCGCGCTGAAGATGGCCGGGATGACCGTCGCGGACATCCAGATGTGCCAGCTGTACGACTGCTACACCATCACCACGCTCCTCACCCTCGAGGACTACGGGTTCTGCGCCAAGGGCGAGGGCGGCGAGTTCGTCGCGTCCGGGGCGCTCGGGCCGGGCGGCGCGCTGCCGACCAACACCGGCGGCGGCCAGCTCTCGGGCTACTACATGTGGGGCATGACGCCGGTGTCCGAGGCGATCATCCAGGCCCGCGGCCAGGCCGGGGAGCGCCAGGTGGCGCGCAACGAGACGATCCTCGTCAGCGGCAACGGCGGCATCCTCGACCACCACAGCACCCTCATCCTCAGCCCGGCGCAGGCCGGCTCCAGCACCACGACGGGACGGTGACCCCGATGACCCCGCCCACGATCCGCCGCGACGGCCGCTCCGACGCGTTCTTCGACGCCGCCGGCCGCGGCGAGCTCGTCATCAAGCGCTGCGCCGACTGCGCGGCCTGGCACGCCCCCGAGGCGAGCGGCTGCCATCTGTGCGGCGGCGCCGCGCTGGAGTGGACCCGGGCTTCCGGCGACGCCGTCCTCATCACCTGGGCGAAGGTGCACCCACGCGGCGAGGGCGACGCCCTGCACATCGCGTTCGTCGAACTGGCCGAGGGCCCGTGGCTGCACGCCGCCCTCGACGGCGTCGACGACCCCTCCGCCGGTCTCGCCCTCAAGGCGGCCTTCGTCCGGCCCGACGACGGCGAGCCCCTGCTCGTCTTCCGCACGGCCTGACTCCCACCCCACCCTGATCATGAGGGAGCACCATGAAGACCGATGTGTGCGAGATGTTCGGGATCGAGTTCCCGATCTTCGCGTTCAGCCACTGCCGGGACGTCGTCGCGGCGGTCACCAACGCGGGCGGGCTCGGCGTCCTGGGCGCGGTCGCCTACAGCCCTGAGCGGCTCGAGGAGGAGCTGGCCTGGATCGACCGGGCGACCAACGGCCGTCCCTACGGCGTCGACGTGCTGGTCCCGGGCAAGATCGACGCCTCGGCCCGCGAAGGCGGCGACCCCCTGGCCGCGGTCCCCGCCGAGCACTGGAAGTTCCTCACCCACCTGTTCGAGAAGTACGGCGTCCCCGCGCCGGAGCTCGGCCGCGGCGCGAACGCCGACAAGGCGGCGCGCAGCGGCTCGCGGGCGGTCACCGGCAGCGGCGCGACCGAGCTGATCGACGTGTCGCTCAACCACGGCATCCGGCTCATCGCCAGCGCGCTGGGCACCCCGCCGCCCATCATGGTGGAGAAGGCCAAGGCCGCGGGCGTCCCCGTCGCCGCGCTCGTCGGCACCGTCGAGCACGCGGCGCGGCAGGTCGCGGCGGGCGTCGACCTCATCGTCGCGCAGGGCGGCGAGGCCGGCGGGCACACCGGCGAGATCTCCACGATGGTGCTGGTGCCCCAGGTCGTCGACGCGGTCGCGCCGATCCCCGTGCTGGCCGCGGGCGGCATCGCCACCGGCCGCCAGGTCGCCGCGTCGATCGCGCTCGGCGCGTCCGGCGTGTGGTGCGGCTCGGTCTGGCTGACCACCGAGGAGGCCGAGACCCCGTCGACGGTCAAGGCCAAGATGCTGGCGGCGACCGCCAAGGACACCATCCGGTCGCGCTCGCGCACGGGCAAGCCCGCCCGCCAGCTCCAGTCCGCCTGGACCGCCGAGTGGGAGGGCCCCGACTCCCCCGGCGCCCTGCCGATGCCGCTCCAGATGATCGTCGCCGAGGCCGCCATGCGCCACCTCGTCAAGCACGCCGAGAACGGCAACGAGGGCGCCACCCAGCTCGTCAACTACTTCGTCGGCCAGGTCGTCGGCCTGATGAACACCGTGAAGCCCGCGAAGCAGGTCGTCTACGACATGGTCGAGGAGTTCGCGGACAGCGTCGACCGCCTGTCCGCCCTCACCGCGCAGGACTGAGCCCACGGCCGCGGCTCCCCCCGCGGCGATGATCCATGCGGGCCTGACGGGCCGGGCCGCGGGCCCCGCATGGATCCCCGCCGCTCGGCACCGGGAGCGGGGCGGGTGCGTCCAATGACCGGAAAGGGAGTTCCGCCGGGCCCGGCCGGGGGAACCTCCGGTCCGGAGGGGGACAGATGCTCGCGTTTCTGACTGGGCTCGGGCTTGCCGGCGCGGCGGGGCTCAACGCCTACATTCCGATCCTCGTGGTGGGCGTGCTCGCCCGCTACGGGGACGTGGTCGTGCTGCCGTCGCAGTTCGCGTGGATGGAGAACGGGTGGGCGCTGACGGCGCTCGCCGTGCTCCTGGCCGCGGAGATCGTGCTGGACAAGGTGCCGCTGGTCGACAGCCTCAACGACACGGTGATGACGTTCGTGCGGCCCGCCGCGGGCGGCGCCGTCATGGCCGCGAGCACCGCGGCCGAGAAGATCGACGCGTCGATCGGCACCGGGGCGTCCCTGCTGCACGACCAGCCGTGGATCGGCTGGGTCATCGGCATCGTCACCGCGCTGACCGTGCACGGCACCAAGAGCGCGATCCGGCCGATCGCCAACGCCGGGACGCTCGGCACCGCCGCGCCGGTCCTCAGCACCACCGAGGACGTGTTCTCACTCGGCCTGAGCGTCGTGGCGATCCTCGCGCCGCTGCTCGGCATCATCCTCGTGGTGATCCTGCTGGCCGTGACGACGCGGCTCATCGTCCGCGCGCGGCGCCGCAAGGGGCGGGAGGGACGGGCCTGGACCGTCCGATTCGCCAGGGGAAACCCGCCCGAGCGGTAGGCGAGGCGGGGACGGGTAGAAGAATCGTTCCTCGCCGCAGGAGATGTCAGAACTTTTTGCTGGAACACCCTCCGGACGACCCGTCGTATTGCCACACTTTTCACCATTCTGAGTAACCGAAGAGCAACCGACTGCGAAGGCGGGGGCGTGATCCTGACCAACCAGGAGACCCCGGCGGGGTCTGCCGCGCGCGGCCCGATCTACGCCGCGGTCATCGAGGCGTTCCGCACGGACCCCGCGCTCACCCACGAGGCCGTGGCCGACCGGGCCGGGGTCTCCCTCCCCGCGCTGCGGCTGCGCTGGCCGGCGATCGCCGACCTGCTGATGGAGGCGCTGGTCGCCGGCTGCTTCCCCACCCCGCCCGACCCGGGCGAGCTGGGGCTGCGCGAGGAGCTCGTGGCGTTCATCTCCGACCTGCTGCGCGAACAGGCCCTGCACCACGACCTGATGACGGCCTTGGCCGCCCGCCTGCCGGTGGACCCCGAGCTCAACCGGGCCTACCGGCGCCGGATCATCCTGCCGCGCAACGAGGTCGCCAAGCGCATCGTCGGCAGGGCGGTCCTGCGCGGCGAGGTCGACCCCGACGCCGACCTCGACCTGGCCTTCTCGGCGGTCCCCGCCTACCTCGGCTACCGGATGGCGCTGCTCGACCCCGTCAGCGACCCCGGGGCCGCCGAGCGGCTCGCCGACCGGCTGGTGCTGCCGCTGCTCAGGAGATGCCGGCCTCTTTGAGGTCGCGCAGCTCCCGCTTCAGCTCCTTGATCTCGTCCCGCAGCCGGGCCGCGACCTCGAACTGGAGATCGGCGGCGGCCTGGTGCATCTGGTCGGTCAGCGAGGCGACCAGGCCCTCCAGCTCCGCACGTGGCCGGTCGGTGACCAGATCGGCGGTGTGCCTGCCGACCTCGGCGCGGCTGCCGAAGCCCGGCACGGGGGCCTTCCCGCGCGACTGGGCCCTGCCGGAGCCGCCCATCATCACCGCGGTGTCCTCGTCCTCGCGGACGATGGAGTCGAGGATGTCGGCGATCCTCTTGCGCAGGGCCGTCGGCTCGATGCCGTGCTCGGTGTTGTAGGCCTCCTGCTTGGCCCGGCGCCGGTTGGTCTCGTCGATCGCCCGCTCCATCGACGGGGTGATCTTGTCGGCGTACATGTGGACCTCGCCGGAGACGTTGCGGGCCGCGCGGCCGATCGTCTGGATCAGCGATGTCTCCGAGCGCAGGAAGCCCTCCTTGTCGGCGTCCAGGATCGACACCAGGGAGACCTCGGGCAGGTCGAGGCCCTCGCGGAGCAGGTTGATGCCGACCAGCACGTCGAACTCGCCCTGGCGCAGCTCGCGCAGCAGCTCGATCCGGCGCAGGGTGTCGACCTCGCTGTGCAGGTACCGGACGCGGACGCCCAGCTCCAGCAGGTAGTCGGTGAGGTCCTCGGCCATCTTCTTGGTGAGGGTGGTGACCAGGACCCGCTCGTCCTTCTCGGTGCGGACCCGGATCTCGTGCACCAGGTCGTCGATCTGGCCCTTGGTGGGCTTGACGACGATCTGGGGGTCGACCAGGCCCGTCGGGCGGATCACCTGCTCCACCACGTCGCCTTTGACCCGGCCGAGCTCGTACGGGCCCGGGGTGGCCGACAGGTAGACGGTCTGGCCGATCCGCTCCAGGAACTCCTCCCACTTGAGCGGCCGGTTGTCCAGGGCCGAGGGGAGCCGGAAGCCGTGGTCGACGAGCTGGCGCTTGCGGGAGGCGTCGCCCTCGTACATCGCGCCGATCTGCGGGATGGTCTGGTGGGACTCGTCCACCACCAGCAGGAAGTCGTCGGGGAAGAAGTCCAGCAGGGTGTTCGGGGCGGTGCCCGCCTCGCGGCCGTCCATGTGCCGGGAGTAGTTCTCGATGCCCGAGCAGGAGCCGATCTGGCGCAGCATCTCCAGGTCGTAGGTGGTGCGCATGCGCAGCCGCTGGGCCTCCAGCAGCTTGCCCTGGCCCTCCAGGACGGCCAGGCGCTCGGCCAGCTCGGCCTCGATCCCCTCGATCGCCTTGATCATCCGCTCCTCGCCCGCGCCGTAGTGGGTGGCGGGCAGGATGTGCAGCTCGGTGTGCTCCTCGAGCACCTCGCCGGTGAGCGGGTGCAGCGTGGACAGCTTGTCGATCTCGTCGCCGAACATCTCCACCCGGACGGCGAGCTCCTGGTACTGCGGGATCACCTCGATGGTGTCGCCGCGGACCCGGAACGTGCCGCGGGTGAAGGCGAGGTCGTTGCGCGCGTACTGGATGTCCACCAGGCGGCGCAACAGCTTGTCGCGGTCGATCTCGTCGCCGACCTTGAGCTTGATCATCTGGTTGATGTACTCCTCGGGCGCGCCGAGGCCGTAGATGCAGGAGACCGAGGCGACGACCACCACGTCCCGCCGGGTCACCAGGGACGAGGTCGCCGAGTGCCGCAGGCGCTCCACCTCGTCGTTGATCGAGGAGTCCTTCTCGATGTAGGTGTCCGTCTGCGGGACGTACGCCTCCGGCTGGTAGTAGTCGTAGTAGGAGACGAAGTACTCGACCGCGTTGCCCGGCAGCATCTCGCGCAGCTCGTTGGCGAACTGGGCGGCGATGGTCTTGTTGGGCAGCATCACCAGGGTCGGCCGCTGCACCTGCTCGATGAGCCAGGCGACCGTGGCGGTCTTGCCGGTGCCGGTGGCGCCCAGCAGCACCGAGTCCTTCTCCCCCGCCCAGACCCGTTCGGCCAGCGCGGCGATCGCCCCCGGCTGGTCCCCCGACGGCGTCATCTCGGTGACGACCTCGAAGGGCTTGCGGATGCGCTGAAGATCGAGTTCGTCCCGCACGGTCCACCTCCCACAATGTCCACCTCCACCGTACGGCCCGCCACCGACAGAATCGCCCGCGCGGGAACGGCGGGCCCGGGCTCGCGAACGCCAGGGGGACCGGGAGGCCGCCGTACGGCATCCCGGTCCCCTTCCGCCTCCGCGCCCTACCGGCGGTCGGGCCTGCCGCCCGGGTCGATCGGCGTGTCGCGGCGGGTCGTCTCGGCCGGGTTCCCGGCGCCGACGTGGCGGCCGACCCCGTCCTCGAACCGCTCGACCTCGATCCGCTCGCGGCGGATCTCGTCGCGCATGATCCGCTCCTCGGGGACCTGCTTGACGTTCAGCCTGACCCGCTCGACCGCGTGCGTCTCCTTGACCGCGAAGGCCCGCTGGCCGCGCAGCACGATCTCGACGGTGTCCTCGCCGATCTGGTCGGCGCCGGGCGTCTGGGACTCGGTCACCGGGACCCGCTCCAGGTCGAACTCCTCGTGCACGAGCCGGACGCGCTCCTCCACGGGCACCACGTCGACGTACTTGTGCAGCCGGACCCGGCCCAGCTCGACCTGCTCGGTGCGGAAGTGGATGCGCTCCTCGCAGCGGGTGAGCGACAGCTCCTCCGGCCGGTGCGCCTCGAAGTCGCGGGCGCGGGCCGACTCGCGGCCCAGGTCGCGGGCCGAGGTCTCCCGGGTCCCGCCGGGCGTCGCGGTGCCCGCCATGCCGGCGATGTTGGTCATGCCCGTGTCGCCCGTGGTGCTCTCGGCGCGGGTGTCCCGCCGGCCGGTCGTCCGGCCGGCCGCGCCCGCGGCCCCCGCCGCGCCCGCCGCGGCGGCCGAGGTGGCCTTGCCGGACATGCCCGTCGGGGTCGTGGTGGTGGTGCCGAGGCCGTAGTAGCTGCGCAGCCGCGCCTCCTGCTCCGGCGTGATGTGCCGGTCGACGGCCAGCTCGGGCGAGTCCTTGACGCGGTTCTTGTCGTAGGGCACCACGAGGTCGCGGCCGGACAGGGAGCTGCCGGCGAGCGGGACGAACCTGTCCTTGCCGCCGAGCATCCCGCCCATGCGCAGGCGCGCCCATTCCTGGTTGCCCGTGACGTCGTCGAAGAAGATCTGTTCGACGGTGCCGAGTTCCTCGCCGCCGGGCCCGGTCATCCGGGCGCCGAGCAGTTTCTTGATGTCCATCGGTGTGCTCATGGTGTCTGCTCCGAAATCGCTGGATCGGGAACGGGCGGTCAGCGAGCCTTGACCGTCGTCCAGTCGGTGCCGCCGTTCTGGCGGAGACGCACCTCCCTGAGAGTGGTTCGGGACGGGATCTGGAAGACGTAGGCCCCCTGGACCGACTGGCCCGGGGGAACGGCGGTCTCCAGGGCCTGCCCGCCCTCCAGCAGCTGCCCCACCTTCCGCTTTCCGGCGAAGTAGGTGGTCGGCCCGGTGTAGCCGCGCTGGAAGCCCGCGGTCGCCGAGCAGGGCTGCCCGCCGTCGTTCTTGACCGTGGTGGTCACCACGGCGAAGGACTGGCCGCTCGGCGCGGTCACCGTCGCCCCCGTCTGAGAATTGCGAATGGCGCCCACGGGGGCCGAGAACGTCGTCCCGGTGAAGACGAGGCGGCAGGACCCGCCCCCGGCGGTCGGGGCGACCGGCGCGGCCGGGACCGTGACGGTCTGGTCGACCGCGGTCACCGTCACCGTCGGGGTGGTCCGGACCACGGGCTCGCGGGACATGTTGGCGATGCCGAGCCCTCCGAGCATGAGGCCCGCGGCCGGCACCAGCAGCCATGCCGGGTTGAAGTCCTTGCGCGGCCTGGCCGACCGGTCGGTCCCGGTGGCGCCGGAGTCCACGCGCGCGGTCCCGAGCGGCTCTTTGCGCGCCTCTCTCTGGCCGCCGCCTTGCGCGGCGCGCTCTTCGGTGAAGTGCTCCCCGGTGCCCTCCGTGGCGCGCCTTTCGGTGCCGTAGGCGCCGGATTCCTCGGGTCCCAGGTGCTCTTGCGGTCCCCGGAGGGTCCCGAACGCGCCGGACTCCTCGGCGCCCGGTCCTTCCCCGGGGGCGCCCTTGCCCGGGGGGACGCCCGGACCGGGCTCTTCGCGTCCCGTGCCGCCGCCGCTCCCGTCCCGCTCGTCGCCCGCCATGTACGGCTCCCCCGATAC
The DNA here is from genome assembly GCF_003751225.1 of Actinocorallia herbida. Lineage (NCBI taxonomy): Bacteria > Bacillati > Actinomycetota > Actinomycetes > Streptosporangiales > Thermomonosporaceae > Actinocorallia > Actinocorallia herbida. Next base: position 1,602,574 of record NZ_RJKE01000001.1, on the reverse strand, counting down.
TCGGTGGTCCTCCTGGACCGCTAGATCGCTCATTCCCCCCAGAAAGGACAGGGCTGCGCGCCCCGGCCATTCTTTGGGGAATTCTTGAGGCTGTCGCCGACCCGGGTTCTTTGTTTACGATGGCCAGGCCGCCGACAGGTACGGGGATCGCATTGGCACGGTTCGCCCTCTGGCTCGTCAAGAACGCCGACGGCGCGATCGCGCTGCTCGTCGCCGCGGTCGTCGCCGTCATCGGCCTGACCGACGACCCCGACCCCCAGCTGGTGTCGGGCGCCACCCTGCTGGTCCTCGGCCTGCTGTCCGCGGGGATCCTGCGCGACCGCTACCGGCGCGTGCCGGTCGAGGAGGAGGTCCGCGCGTCCCTCTCCAGGCTCACGGTGCTGCCCGAGCGGCTGGAGCGGATCGAGGAGTTCGAGCAGCTCGTCCGGCGCTCCCGGCTCGCCCTCGACGAGTCGTCCGCGGTCCAGATCCTCGGCGGCGCCGAGGTCGCCGCGGCGCTGGCCACCGCGCGGGAGGGCACCGACCGGTGGACCTTCAAGGGCGGCACCGGCACCTACATCCGGGCGGTGACCCTGCCCGAGCTGGTGACCGCCGCGCGCGTGGGCGGCCGGACCCTGCTCGTCCGCCTGGAGATCATCGACCCGTCCGACGGCGACGTGTGCGACACCTACGCGCGGTTCCGCCGGGCCGGGGCCGACAGCACGGCCGCCGCCGAGCCGTGGACCCTGGAGCGGACCCGCAAGGAGTCCTACGCGACCATCCTGGCCGTCTGCTGGTACACCGAGCGGTTCCGGCTGCTGGAGGTCGTCATCGGGCTGTCCCGGCAGATGACGACGTTCCGGTGGGACCTGTCGGCCTCGTGCGTGATCATCACCCGCGAGGAGCCCAGCGGCCCCGCGCTCAAGGTCGACAAGGGCAAGTTCTACTACGACTGGTGCGCCGCCGAGCTGCTCAACAGCCTCGACCAGGCCCGCCGGGTCCCGCTGGAGCAGGCCCGCAGCGCCCCGTTGTCGGACGAGCCGACCATCGAGGAGGTCCGGCGGCTCTTCCAGGCGCTCGGCCTCGCCCTGCCCCGCTCGTTCTCCGACCGGGACGTCATGGACATCGCGCGCCGGGCCCTGCGCGCCGTCGACCCGTACCCGGACGAGCGCGCTCCCCGGGAGCGGTAGCGATGCGCTACGCGGAGCTGCACCGGCTGTGCTCGGCGGGCCCGGCGCCGGAGGTGGCGCGCTGGGCGCACGAGACGCTCACCGAGGCGTCCGCGGGGAGGATCGAGGGGGTCCTGCATCCGCTCGGCTTCCTGTGCCTGCCCGTCGAGCGGCACTCGGGGACCGGCGTCTGCCTGCACCTGTGGTCGCCCGAGCTGCCTCCGGCCCCCTCCACCACCTCGCTGTGGCACTGCCACAGCTGGGAGCTGCTCAGCCTGCTCCTGTACGGCGGCCTGCGGAACACGCTCGCCACCCTCGCCGACGGGCCCGACCTGCGGGTCTTCCGCGTGGTCAGCGCGCCCGACGGCGACACGCTCGAGGCGACGGACCGGACCGTGCGGGCCGTGCCGTCCGACGGGGGCACCTTCACCCGCGGCGCCGTCTACCGGCTGCCCGCGGGCAGCTTCCACCGCACCGAGGTCACGGGCGAGACGGCGACCGTCGCGCTCGGGGCCGACCGGACGGGCGCGCACGACCTCACGCTCGGCGCGCCCGGCCTGCGCTCCCACCGGGTGCGCCGCCGCCGGGGCGACCCGCGGCAGACGGCAAGGCTCGCGCGGCGGGCCGCCGACCTCCTCCTGGCGAACGGAGCACACCCATGATCGACCTTCGGCGGGCGCACGCGGTGGCGGTCGAGGCGGCGGAGGCAGCGGGGGCGGTCCTGGCGCCCGGCGCCCGGTTCGACGTGCGGGCGAAGGGCGGCGCGGGCGACCTGGTCACCGACCTGGACCTGCGGTCCGAGAAGATCATCATCGACCGGCTGCTGAGCGCCTTCCCCGACCACGCCGTCCTCGCCGAGGAGTCCGGGAGGACGCCGGGGAACGGGCCGCTGTGGGTGATCGACCCCCTGGACGGCACCCACAACCTGACGATCGGGCTGCCCGCCTACTCGGTGGGGGTGGCGCTCTGCGTGGACGGGGCGCCGGCCGTCGGGGTGGTGCACGATCCCGTCACCGGGCAGACGTGGTCGGCGGTGCGGGGCGGCGGGCCGCTCGGTCCGGGCGGGACGCCGCTGCCGCCGCCGGAGGCTTCGCCCCGCAAGGGGCTCATCGTTTCGTACATCGTCGGGTACCCGGTGAGCCGGGACGATCCGACCGCGATGGCGCACCTGTACGTCCTCAACCGCAGGTGCAGCCGGGTCCTCGCGCTGTGGTCGCCGCAGCTCACCTGGATCATGCTCGCGCGCGGCCTCATCGACGCCGTCATCGGCTACCGCACCGGCCCGGTCGACCTGCCCGCGGGCGCCCTCATCGCCACCGAGGCGGGCGCCCGGCTCACCACGCTGGACGGCGCGCCGTTCCCGGTGTGCGTGGAGGCGCCCGAACACACCTTCGTCGCGGCCCGCCCTGAGGCCGCCGCCGAACTCCTGCCGATGCTGGCGTCGGCCGCGGCGCTCCGGATGCCCGAACCCGCCTGATCTCTCCGGTGGCGGCGGGCCGGTGCGCGCGGCGCCGCGGCCCGCGGCCGTGGCTCCCCGGGCCCGGCCCGCCGCGGCGGGCCGGGCCCGGTGCCCCGGGTCAGAGCGCCTTGAGGAACTTCGCGGCGACGGGGGCCGCGGCCTCGGCGCCGGTGCCGCCGTCCTCGACGATGACGGCGAAGGCGACATCGCCCTTGTAGCCGACGAACCAGGCGTGGGTCGGCGGGTTCTCGCCCGACCCGTACTCGGCGGTCCCGGTCTTGCCCGCGCTGCCCGCGGGGAACGCGACGGCGTGCGCGGTGCCCTCGGTGACGACCGCGGGCATCAGGACGCGCAGGGCCTTGCGGACCCCGGGGTCGAGCGCGTGGTCGGGTTCTGCCTTCTTGCCCCCGGCGTCCAGGGCCGCGCCGACGAGGTCGGCGGGGACGAGCCGGGGCGAGCGCCAGGTGCCGTCGGCGGCCGCGGCGGCGACCGAGGCCATGTTGAGCGGGCTGGTCAGCACCTCGCCCTGGCCGAACGCGGCGGCGGCCAGCGCGGTGTCGTCCTCGACCGCGGGGAACGCGGCGCGGACGGCGGGCAGGCCGGCGAGCACGGGGGCGTTGAAGCCGAACTGGGCGGCGACCTCCGCGAGCCGCCCGTCGCCCAGGTCCTTGACGGCCAGGTCCGCGAAGGTGGTGTTGCAGGAGTGCGCGAAGGCGTCCCGCAGGGGCACGCTTCCCAGCTTCTCGAAACCGGCGTTCTTGAAGGTCCGGCCGCCGATCTCGGTGGTCGCCGGGCACGGCACGGTGTCGGTGACCTTGAGGCCGCCCGCGACGAGCGCCGCGGCCGTCACGATCTTGAAGGTCGAGCCGGGAGGGTACTGGCCCATCAGCGCGCGGTTGTATCCGCCGGGCTTGTTCGCGACGGCGAGGATCTCGCCGGTGGAGGGCCGCACGACCACCATCGAGGCGTTCTTCTTGACGGAGGACAGCGCGTTCCCCGCCGCCCGCTGGACGCGCGGATCGATGGTCGTCTCCAGCGGCTGCCCGTCGGCCCCGTCGAACGAGGCGAGCTTCGCGACGGCCTTCCCGTCGCCGTCGCCCTCGACGATCCGGACCTCGAGCGACGGGGTTCCGGCGAGCCGCTCGTCGTACTGCCGGTTGAGTCCGTCCTGGCCGATCGGGTCGCCCTCCCGATAGGGCGCGCCGAGCTCCTTGACCTGGTCGGCGGTGGCCGGTCCGACGGGGCCGAGCAGCTGCTGCACCGAGCCGGACGAGCTGCCGCGCAGGTCGGCGCCGTCGGCCCCGGTGATCGCCGCCCGGTCCGGGAAGACGCGGACGGCCGTGAGCCGCCGTCCGTCGGCGAGGTCGGGGTGCAGGACGGACGGCGCCCAGGCCACCCGCCACTCACCGTCCTTCTCGGTGAGACCGAAGGTGCCGTCGTACTTCCACACCTGGCCCTCGCCCAGGGTCAGCTCGGCCCGGTAGTGGGCCTTGGCCGTGTCGCCGTCCCCCACCGAGACGATCTTGATGGTCTGGGCGGTGACGCCCAGATCGCTCCAGGTCTTCGTGAGCCGCTCGGGCAGATCGGCGGGATCCCCGTCGGCGATCCGCGCCATCGTCGCGGCGTCCTCGCCCTGCCAGGCGGCCGCGAACCGCTCCGCGACGGGCTGCGGCCCGTCTCCCCTGGTCAGCGCCCACAGCGTGCCCGCTCCGGCCGCCACCAGGACCGTGGGCACCGCCGCGATCACCACTGCCTTGCGCCGCATCGACGTCTCCCCTTCCCCCGATAGGAGATCCCAGGACAGCAGAAGATCACGAATATGTCCAAGTTCAGTATTGATCACATATTGATAGGTAAAGCGATATAGTCCCTGCTCATGAACCTCGTGGGGCATCTGGAGTGCTTCGTGGTGGTCGCCGAGGAACTCCACTTCGGCCGGGCCGCGGCGCGGCTCGGCATGGCCCAGCCACCGCTCAGCCAGCGCATCCAGCGCCTGGAGCAGGAGCTCGGCACCCGGCTGTTCGACCGCTCCAGCCGCCGGGTCGCGCTCACCGAACCCGGCAGGGTGCTGCTGGAGGACGCCCGCGACCTCCTGGTGCGGGTCGAGCGTATCCGCGGCCTCGCCGACCGGGCGGGCGACCGCGCCGTGCTGCGCGCCGGCCTCCCCGAGGACCTCGACGGACGGGTCGTCGCCGCCCTCATCGGCGCCTACCGCGACGTGCGCCCCGACCTCCCCCTCGACCTGCGGCCCGCCGCCACCGCCGACCACCTGCGCGCGCTGGCCGAAGGGCTCCTCGACGTCGCCGTGCTCCGCCACCCCTGCGACGTCTCCGGACTCGCCCTCGGGCCGATGCTCGGGCAGCCGCTCGGCGTCCTGCTCCCCGAGGACTCGCCCCTCGCCGCCGTCCCCGTCCTCCCCCTGGCCGACCTGCGCGGCCACGACCTCGTCGTCGACGGGAGCGCCGCGCCGCGCGCGGACCTGCTCGCCTCCTGCGCGCGCCACGGATTCACGCCCGAGGCCGTGCACGAGTCCCCGCATCCGCAGTTCACGCTCGGCCTCGTGCTCGCCGGGGACGCCGTCGCGCTCGTCCCGCGCGCCCGCGCCGTGCCGGGCACCGCGTGGCGTCCCCTGGACGGCGACCCGCTGCTGTGGCGGACGTCCTGCGCGTGGCGGGCCGACACCGCGCCCGACGGGCCGCTCGCCGACCTCGTCGACGTCACGACCCGCGTCCTGCGCGCCGAGGCCGCCATGGCCCCGGTGGCGTCCCGGGTCGTCCCCCGCCCGTCGTCCGGGTTCCTCGCGTGAGCGCCGGGACCGGGGCCGTGGGCCGGATCGAGGCCGAATTCCGCGACGCGGGAGTGCACGGACGGCTGCACGCGCTCGACCTGGACTCCGGCGCGGAGGTCGCGGCCGGGGCCGACGAGGCCGTCGTGCTCGCGTCGGTGTTCAAGGTGCCGCTGCTCGTCGCGTTCTTCCGGCGGGCCGCCGCCGGGGAGCTCGACGCGCGCGCCCAGGTGGTCCTGCCGCCCGAGGCGCGGATCGCCGGGGCCACCGGGACGTCGGTACTGCTGGACGAGGTGCGGATGTCGCTCCGCGACCTCGCCTGCCTGATGATCACGGTGAGCGACAACACCGCCGCCGACGCGGTGATGGACCACGTCGGGCTCGACCACGTCAACCGCGCGATGGCCGAGCTCGGCCTTGACCGCACCCGGATCGTCGGCAACGCCCGCGACCTGCACGCCTCGATGCTCGCCGACGCGGGCGCCGACGACGCCGCCGCCCTGTGGGCGCGCCTCGGGGAGCCCGGCGTGCTCGCGCGGCTGTCCGCGCTCGACCCTGCCCTGGCCACCCGCGGCACGCCGCGCGAGATGACGCGCCTGCTCGCGGCGGTCTGGCGCGACGAGGCCGCGCCGCCCGACGCCTGCGCGCTGATGCGCCGGATGCTCGGCCTCCAGGTGTGGCCGCACCGGCTCGCGTCCGGATTCCCCTATGACGACGTCGTCGTCAGCGGCAAGACCGGCACCCTCCCGACCGTCCGCAACGAGATCGGCGTCGTGGAGTACCCCGACGGGGGCCGCTACGCCGTCGCGGTGTTCACCCGCTCGCGGAGCACCGCCTCCGCGCAGCCGCGGGCCGACGCCGTCATCGGGACCGCCGCGCGCCTGGCCGTCCAGGCCCTGCGCGCCGGAGGGTGACCCGGGCGGCTACAGCAGGACGAGCGCGGCGACCGAGGCGGGGAGCGCCACCGCGGCGAGGAGCGCGCCGTGGGCGGCGAACCTGCCGATCGGCACGGTGAGTTCGAAGCGGCGGCACCACTCGAACCACAGCAGGGTCGCCAGGGACGCCCAGGGGGTGACGAGCGGGCCGACGTTCGTGCCGATGAGCAGGGCGAGGAGCTGGTCCTCGTGGCCCAAGGGCACGGCGGGCTCTCCCGCGGTGTAGGCGGGCAGGTTGTTGATGACATTGGACAGGCCCGCGCCCACCGCCGACGCGCGCAGCGCGCCGCCGAGCCCGTCGTCGGTGCCGATCAGCGCGGTCATGACGGCGTCGAGGCCGAACCTGACGAGCACGGGCACCACGAGGAACAGCCCGGTGACGAACACGAGCAGCCGCCAGGGCACCAGCGACGGCCGCAGCGCGGACGCGTCGCGGACGCCGAACACCAGCACGAGCGCCAGCGCCGCCCCGCCCGCCGCGAACTCGACGGGGACGCCCGCGAGGACCCCCGCGACGAAGCCGAGGCAGGCCACCGCCGCCGCCCCGCACAGGACGCGGTCCCTGACGCGCTCGGGGGCGGGCGGCTCATAGGCGTCGGCCCCGCGCGCCCCGCGCCGCCAGTACAGGAACCACAGCGCCACCATCGTCACCGCGATCGCGACGACCTGGGGCGCCCACATGCGGGCCGCGAAGTCCCGGGGGGCGAGGTCGACCCGTTTGGCCGCGAGCAGGTTCGTCAGATTCGAGACCGGCAGAAGGAGGCTCGCGGTGTTCGCGAGCCAGACCGTGGTCATCGCGAGCGGGAGCGCGGCGATGCCCGAGCGGACGGCCAGCGCCAGCATGACGGGGGTGAGCAGGACCGCCGTGGTGTCCAGGTTCAGGAAGATCGTCGTGAGCGAGGCGAAGGCCGTGCACAGCAGGAACAGCCTGCCGTACCGGCCCCGTCCCGCGATGGCCATCCGGGCGGCGACGACGTCGAAGACCTGCGCGGTCTTCGTCAGTTCCACCAGCACGATCACCGCGACCAGGAACACCAGCAGGGGCGCGATCCTGCGCAGACCGGCCTCGGCGTCGGCGGCGGGCAGCAGCCCGGTGAGCACGAAGACCACGCCCGCGGCGAGCAGCCCGAAGCGGATCCAGTCCAGCACGGGGACACGGCGCACCCAGGTCATCCGGCGACGGCCCCTCTTCTCGCGGTGTGGAAGCGCAGTCATGATCTCCTGACGGGGCCCGTGATCTCAACCGGACGACGATCTCCGCCGTCTTCCGCCGGGGGATTCTCATCCACCGGTGATCCAGTGATACTGACCAGATGACGACGGGGCAGCGGACGGACGTCTTCGTTTCCTACTCGCCCGCCGACGAGCGCTGGGCGGCGTGGATCGCGTGGGAGCTCGAGGACGCCGGGTACCGGACGATGATGCAGGCCTGGGACTTCGTGCCGGGCACCAACTTCATCGACTTCATGGACCGCGGGGTGAGCGAGGCGCAGGTCGTCGTGGCGGTCCTGTCGAGCAACTACCTGCGCTCGCGGTACGGCCGGATGGAGTGGCAGGCGGCGATCCGGGCCTCGCCCGACGACCCGTCGGCGAAGCTCATCACGGTCCGGCTGGAGGACTGCGAGCTGGAAGGGCTGCTCTCCACCATCACCTACGTCGACCTCGTGGGCGTCCCCGACGAGGAGACGGCGCGGGACCTCCTGCTCACCCGGGTCCGCCAGGCCGTCGAGGGCCGCGCCAAGCCCGCCGAGCGGCCGCCCGGCCCGTTCGCTCCGGTCCCGGCCGAGCCGCTGCCCGCGGAGGGCGCCCGGCCCGCCCGCCGCGCGCCCTCCGCGCAGCCCGGTTTCCCGTCCGGCGCGGCCGACGCGGCGGCGGGACCCGACCGGGTCACCGTCCTGCACCTCGCCGGGCCGCGGTTCGGCCGGACGCTCGCCGCCGAGCCGTTCGACGCGGCCGAGCTCCAGGAGCGGGTCGCAGCCGACCTCGCCGAACTGCACGCCAAGCCCGATCTGGTGGTCGTCACCGGCGACCTCACCGAGTCCGGCAGCCGCCGCGAGTGCGCCGAGGCCGCCGCGTTCCTCACCGGGCTGCGCGCCCAGCTCGGCCTGGAGCCGCACCGCATCATCGTGGTGCCGGGCGTCCGGGACGTCACCAAGGCCGCCTCGCGGTCCTACTTCGAGCTGTGCGACGCCGACGACGTCGAGCCGCAACCGCCGTACTGGCCGAAGTGGCGGCACTTCGCGGGGCTGTTCGCCGAGCTGTACCGGGGCCTGGACGGCACCGTGTTCGACAGCGCCCAGCCGTGGACCCTGTTCACCGTGCCCGAGCTGCGCCTCGCCGTCGCCGGGCTGAACTCGACGATGGCGGTCAGCCACCGCGCGGGCGAGGACCACGGCCAGGTCGGCCACGCCCAGGCCGCCTGGTTCGCCGGACGGCTGCGCGGCCTCGGCGAGGACTGGCTGCGCGTCGGCGTGGTCGCGCACAGCCCCGAGACCGACTCCCCCGGCCGGCTGCGCGACGCCGACCTCCTCGGCCGGATCGTCGTCCCGTCCCTCGACCTCGTGCTGCACGGCGGGACGGGCGCGGCGGCCGACCTGCCGTCCGGCGCCGCGGTGTTCCCCTCCCCCGCGCCCGGCCGCCTCCAGGTGCTCACCGTCGACCACACCGGCGTCACGGTGGCCCGGCTCGGTGCGGAGCCGGTGCGGGTGGAGCGCCCCGGCCTGCTGCGCCGCAGGCCGCCCCCGCCCGCCGTGCCCGCGCCGCGCCCCGCCGCCGACGACCCGCCGGGCCCGGCCGAGGTGCTGCTCGACCAGATCACCGAGGCGTGCGAGACGCGCTTCCCCGGCGCCCGGGTACGCCGCGTGGCGGCCGACCCGCCGCATCTGCTGGTGACCCGGATGGAGGACGGGTTCGTCCGCCAGTTCCGGATCGGCGCCCACCCCGGCACCGTCGGCGAGGCCGAGATCGCCGAGTTCCTCCGGCACGTCCACGCGGGCGGCGACGCGCACGGCTCGGAACTCGTCCACCTCGGCGAGCCGCCGTCCCGAGAGCTGCGCGAGGACGCGCTGCGGCGGGGGGTCAGGCTGCGCAGCCTGACCGAGTTCCAGGGCCTGCTCGACCTCTCGGCGTACGTCGCGGGCCAGACCGCGCGCCTGGAGGCCGACCCGCTCTACCCGCCCGGCATGTACGTCCCGCAGCGGTTCCGCGAACTCGACGGCGGCGACAGCACCGCGGTCCGCGAAGGGCTCGTGGCCGAGATGCTCCGCATGCTCGGCGCCGACCACGGCAGGTTCCTGCTCCTGCTCGGCGACTTCGGGCGCGGCAAGACGTTCTCGCTGCGCGAGGTCGCCCGGCGCATCCCCCGGGAGCTGCCGTCGCTCATCCCGATCCTCATCGAGCTGCGCGCGCTCGACAAGGCCCAGTCCGTCGAGGCGCTGGTCGCCGCCCATCTCGCCGCGCACGGCGAGGAGCTGATCGACCTGCGCGCGTTCCGCTACATGCTGCGCCAGGGCCGGATCGTGCTGCTCTTCGACGGATTCGACGAGCTCGTCACCCGGGTGACCTATGACCGGGCGGCCGACCACCTGGAGACCCTCCTGGCCGCCGCCGAGGGCGAAGCGAAGATCGTCGTGGCCTCCCGGACCCAGCACTTCAAGTCGCACGCCCAGGTGTTCACCGCGCTCGGCGAGCGGGTCGGGACCGTGCCGAACCGGCGCGTGTGGGGCGTCGAGCCGTTCACACCCGCGCAGATCCGCGCCTACCTCGGCAACCGGTACCGCGACGAGGGCGCCGCCGACCGGCGGATGGCGCTGCTGCGCGGGGTGGAGGAACTGCTCGGCCTCGCCCAGAACCCGCGGATGCTCGGGTTCATCGCCGACCTGCCGGAGGAGCGGCTCAGGCTCGTCGCGCAGGCCCGGCGCACCGTCAGCGCCGCCCACCTCTACCAGGAGATCCTCACCTCCTGGCTGGCGCACGAGGAACGGCGGATGCGCGGCATCCCCGGCTCCCCCGACGGGCTCTCGCTGGCCGACCTGTGGCTCGCCGCGGGCACCCTGGCGCTGCGGCTGTGGGAGACCGGCGAGTCGCACCTGCGCCTGGACGAGCTGGGCGAGGTCGCCGAGACGCTGTCCGGCCTCGCCGAGACCGACATGTCGCCCGGCCAGACCACGCACGCGGTCGGCGCGGGCGGCCTGCTCGTGCGCAGCGACGACGGCATGTTCGGGTTCATCCACGGCTCGGTCCCCGAATGGCTGGTCGCCCGCAGGATCGCCGACGACCTCGCCGCGGGCGCCGACCCCGCCCCCCTCGGCCGCCGCGCGCTCTCCCAGCTGTCCGTCGACTTCCTGTGCGACCTCGCCGACCCCGAGGCGTGCCGCCGCTGGACCGCCGAAGTCCTCGCCGACCCCTCGGCCGGCGACGTGCAGCGGGCGAACGCCGTCAAGATCTCCACCCGGCTCCGCACGCCGCCGCGCACCGACCTGCGCGGCGCGAACCTCCAAGGCGAGGACCTGTCCTACCGGAACCTGTCCGAGGTCGACCTCACCGGCGCCGACCTCACCGACGCCCATCTCGTCGGGGCCGACCTCACCCGGGCCGTGCTGCGCGGCGCGTCCCTCGCCGGAGCTCGGCTGGACGAGGCGCGGCTGACCGGGGCCGACCTCACCGGCGCCGACCTCAGCCGGGCCCGCCTCGTCGGCACCGACCTGCGCGACGCGGTCGTCACCGGCGGCACCTGGACGCGCGCCGCGCTGATCGCCACCCGCGGAGGCGCGGCCGAACGGGTCGGGCCGCGCGGGGCCGCCGTGGTGCCGGGCGACCCGGTGGACGCGCAGTTCGCGCCCGCCGCGATGGGGATCCCGTTCGGCTTCCACTTCCAGAACAGCCGCATCCCCGCGCCCGTCTCCTACAGCCCCGACGGGTCCACCGTCGCGTTCGGCGCCGAGGACGGCTCGGTGCTGCTCTGCGACTCGCGCACCGGGCTCCCCCTGCGCACGCTGCGCGGCCACCACGACCGGGCCTACGCGGTCGTGCACGCCGGAGACGACCTCCTCGTCACCGGGGCCGCCGACGGCACCCTGCGAATCTGGGACGCGGCGACCGGCCGTGCCCACGGGCCCGGGGAGCGCCGGGTCATCGAGGTGCACCCGGACGGGGTCTGGCCGGTCGTCGCCGACGGTACGAGGCTCGCCGCGGGCGCCGCCGACGGGGTCGTCCGGCTGTGGGACCTGACCGTCGAGGACGGTCCCTACCTGTCCCTGCCCGGACACGACGCCCCCGTCTACACGTGCGCGTTCAGCCCGGACGGGGCGTGGATCGTCACCGGGGACAGCCGCGGGACCGTCCGGGTGTGGACGGCACGAGGCGAACCGGCACACCGGATCGAAGGCGACGGACCCGTCTACCGGCTGCTGTTCACCGACGAAGGACAGCTCGCCACCTGCGACTCCCTCGGCAAGGTCCGCCTGTGGGACTTGCCTTCCGGGGCGGTCCTGCGCGAGTTCTCCGGGCACACCGGACGGGTCTACGCCCTGTGCTCGCGCGGCTCCCTGCTGGTCTCCGGCGACACCGACGGCGGCGTGCGGCTCTGGGACCTCTCCGGCCGCAACCCGTCGCGGTCCCTGACGGGGCACACGGGGGCGATCTACAACGCGCTGCTCGACCCGTCGGGAGAGCTCCTGGCCACCTCCGACAGCGACGGCGCCATCTTCCTGTGGGACGTCGCGGGCGCCGAAGGCGTCTGGCCCGCCTCGTTCGGCCGACGCGCGCGGGTGCTGAGCGGGCACCGCGGCGCGGTCTGGCCGCCCGTCTTCCGGCCCGACGGCGGCCAGCTCGCCACCGTCTCCAACGACGGCACCGCGCGGCTGTGGGACACCGCGACCGGCGCCGGCCGGCACACCCTGCGCGGCCACGGCAGGCGCATCACCACCGTCACGTTCAGCCCCGACGGGTCGACCCTGGCCACCGCGGGCAACGACGGCGTCGTCCGCCTGTGGGACCCCGCGACGGGCGCCCCCGCGGGCACGCCCCTGACCGGCGAGGCCGACCGGCTCACCTCCGTGGTGTTCAGCCCCGACGGGCAGCGCCTCGGCACCGCGACCAACGACGGCGGCGTCCAGCTCCGCCAGGCGGCCACCGGCGCGTTCGAACGCGAGCTGTCGGTCGGCACCGACCACGTGTGGGCGCAGGCGTTCAGCCCGTCCGGCGACATCCTCGCCACCGCCAACGACGACGACACCGTCCGGCTCTGGTACCACACCACCGGAAGGGAGGTCGGCAACCTCGACGCCCACCGCGGCCGTGTCAGGTGCATCGACTTCTCGCCCGACGGCGCCCGCGTCGCCACCGGCTGCGACGACAGGCTGGTCCGGATCTGGGACACCGCGACCGGCGCGCTCCTGCACACCCTGGAAGGCCACGGCGACCGCGTCTACCAGGTGGTGTTCGACCCGTCCGGCGCGCTACTGGCCAGCGCGAGCAACGACGGCACCGCCCGGCTGTGGAACGCCGCGACCGGCGCGACCCTGCGCAGCCTCGGCGGCCACGCCGGCCGCCTGTGGACCGTCGCGTTCTCCCCCGACGGCGGGACCCTCGCCACCGCCGGCGACGACCTCGTGATCCGGCTGTGGGACGCCGCGACCGGCGAGCCCATCGCCGCCCTCACCGGGCACACCCGCCGGGTGTGGTCCGTGGCCTTCTCCCCCGACGGCGACCTCCTGGCCAGCGGCGGCGACGACGGCACCGTCATCCTGTGGACGGTGCCGCCCGACCCGTCCCGCGCCGCGCTCCGCTGCACGCTGCTCGGCCTCGCCGAAGGTTGGGCGATGGTCGCGCCCGACGGGCGGTACAAGCACGAGGGCGCGGTCACCGGCCAGTTCTGGTGGTCGGCCGGGCTCTGCCGGTTCGAGCCCGGCGAGATGGACGAGCACCTGCCGTCGGTCCGGCGGCTGCCCGTCGAGGAACCGCTCTGACCGGGCCGCGCCCGCCGCACCGCGTAACGGTTACGCACGGTAGCGGGGAAGGTGTGGCGGGAGGGTCCGAGGTGGCCTACGGTGGTCGTCGCCCGCCGTCCCCGGCGGTCCTTTGCTCCCGTGGAGGGTTGCGCATGCCACGACTCGGCGCCGTGCTGGTGACCGCCGTCTCCCTGCCCCTCGTGCTCCCCGCCGCACCCGCCCTGGCCGGCCCCGCGGCCGCGCCCGCCGCCCGCGCGGACGCCGGCGACGTCGTCGTCATCGCGCACCGGGGGGCCTCGGCGTACGCGCCGGAGAACACCGTCTCGGCGATCCGCGAGGCGGGCCTGCGCGGCGCCGACCTGGTCGAGGTCGACCTCCGGCAGACCAAGGACGGCAAGCTCGTCGTCATGCACGACGCCGGGCTCACCCGCACCACCGACGCGCGCCGCAAGTTCCCCAAGCGCAAGTCGTGGCGGGTCCACGACCTCACCCTCGCGCAGGTGCGCAAGCTCGACGCGGGCCTGTGGTTCGGCCGTGTCCACCGCGGCGAGAAGGTGCCGACCCTCACCGAAGCGCTCAAGGCGGTCAAGGCGGCGCGACTCGGCGTGATCCTGGAGTTGAAGAACCCCGGGCAGTACCCGGGCATGACCTCCCAGGTGGCCAAGGCGCTCAAGTCCGACTCCTACTGGCTCACCGAAGGCCGCGCGCTCGTGCAGAGCTTCGACTGGCCCGCGGTCCGCGAGATCAACGGCAAGCTGCCCGCGGCGGTCCGCACGGGCGTGCTCGGCCGCCCGAACTTCGCCGACATGCTGGGCGCCCGGTTCTACGCCGACGTCCTGCACGTCGAGAAGGGGTCGGCGGGGGCCGCCTACGTGGCGCAGGCGCACAACGCCCTGTACAGGGTGTACGCCTACACCGCCAACGACGGCGCGGCGGCCCGCCGCCTGGTCGCCTCCGGCGTCGACGGCATCACCACCGACCGGCCCGACGTCCTGCGCGCCGCCCTCGACGCCTGACGGACCGGGGCCCGGGGGCGTCCTACAGGGACGCCCACAGTTCGTCGACGCGGGCGTGCAGCTCCGCCAGCGTGCCGGAGTTGTCGATGACCCGGTCGGCGATGGCCAGGCGCTGCTCCCGGGTGGCCTGCGCGGCGATCCTGGCCCGCGCGGCCTCCTCGGCCATCCCCCGCTGGGAGGTGAGCCGCTCGATCTGGACCTCCACCGGCGCGTCCACCACGACGACGAGGTCGTACAGCGGCTTCAGCCCGTTCTCGGCGAGCAGCGGCACGTCGTAGACCACGACCGCGTCGTCGGGCGCGGCCTCCAGCAGCTCCTGGCCGCGCGCGCCGATGAGCGGGTGGGTGATCGCGTTCAGCGCCTTCAGCTTCGCGGCGTCGGCGAACACGATCGCGCCGAGCGCCTCCCGGTCGAGCGCGCCGTCCGGCCGCAGGACGCCCTCGCCGAACTCCTCGACGATCGCCGCGAGACCCGGCGTGCCCGGCTCCACGACCTCGCGGGCCAGGGCGTCGGAGTCGATGAGCACCGCGCCGTGCCCGACGAGCCGGCGCGACACCTCGCTCTTGCCCATTCCGATGCCACCGGTCAGGCCGACGCGCACTCTCGGCATGCTCTCCTCATTTCTGGCTGTCCCCGGCCGCGGGGGCGGGTCCGGGGGACGATGGGGACCGCTCAGTCGGCGTCCGGCAGGGACTTGCGCAGATGGACGTGCACGAGCTGGTCGGAGACCCGCTCCCGGCGGAACTCGGTGTAGCCGTGCCGCCGGTACAGCCGCAGGTTCTGCTCCGACAGATGGCCGGTGAACAGCACGAGGGACGTCGCCAGGCCGCGCATCTCCGCCTCGACCGCGCGCAGCAGGGCGGTGCCGATGCCCTGCCCCTGCCGGTCGGGGGCGACGACGAGCCGCCCCACCAGGCAGGTCGCGCCCTCGACCGCGGTGCGGACCGCGCCGACCAGCCTGCCGTCCTCCACCGCCTTGAGCACGACCGCCGGGCCGTCCAGCAGCGCGACGACCCGCTCCTGCCGCTCCACCAGGGGCGGCAGGAACGGGTCGCCGTACAGCTGGGCCTCGGAGACGTACGCGGCGCGCTGGAGGGTGATGATCTCCCCCGCGTCCGCGACCTCCGCCGCGCTGATCTCGATCAACGGCCGACCTCGGCGGTGACCGCGACGAGCCCGCCGTCGTCCACCGACGAGTCGCCGAACACCACGTCGTCGGTGCCGAAGATGTTCTGGGTGACGCCCTTGGCCAGGGTGCCGGGGGCCCTGCGCAGGCCCGCCGAGGTGAGGACGCCGATCTCCTCGGCGTCAGCCTCGGTGCTGAGGTCGCCGGTGACGATCGTGCGCGGCGCGCCGCTCCACGCCTTCACCAGCGCCGACATCTCCACGGCCCTGGCGTCGTCGTGCTCGTCGCCGGGGGCGAGCCGGGTCGTCCACACGTCGACCGTCGCGTCGCCCTCGCCGAGCCGCGCCCACACGTAGCCGCGGACCTGCTCGCCGCTGAACACCCGCGCGCTGCCCGTCGACTGGACCGGGACGGCGGTGAGGATCGCGTTGCCGTACTGGGAGTCGGCCGCGGGGCCCCACACCAGCTTCATCTCCAGCCGGTCCGACAGCCAGACGCCGAGGTCGGCGGTGCCGGAGGCGGTCGCGCCCCGGCCGACGTCCTGGAGCGTCACCACATCGGCGTCCTGCGTCTCTACGAGCCGGGCGATCCGCTCGGGGTCGAGCCTGCCGTCGTGCATGGCCTGGTCGATGTTGAGCGACACCACCCGGATCTCGGCCGCGCCGCCCGTGGGCGCCTTCGTGGCGGCCGACTGGCCGAACAGCACCGGCGGCACCAGCAGCAGGAGGCAGCCGCCGAGTGCCGCCAGGGCGCGCTGGGGGGCGCGCGCGGGCAGCGGGCCGCCGCGCGCCGCGGCGATCGCGGCGAGCAGGCCGAGCAGGATGCCCGCGAGGCCCGACAGGGCGTTGTTGGGGAACGGCAGCGGGTGCTCGGGGTTCAGCGTGTAAGGCACGAGGATCGCCACCAGCGCGAGGCCGCCGAGGGCCGCGCCGAGGTCGACCCGCCAGATCGGGCCGCCGGTCCCGGCCAGCCGCAGCGGCGCGCGGCAGGCCACCGCGAGCAGCCAGGCCGCGAGCAGCTGGGCGGGCACGACCGCGAAGACGACGAGCTTGCCGTCGAGCGCGTAGGTGCCCGCGACCGCGCCCGCGCAGACGCCCAGCAGGGTGCCGCCGAGGACGCCGACGCCGCCGGGCACGGCCCGCACCGCGAGGCCCGAGGCCAGGAACGCCAGGGCGAGCGCCTGGCCCGCCCAGACGACGTAGCAGGCCGTGGTCAGCGAGAGCCAGCCCGCGGACGCCACGAACGCCGGATTGGACAGGACCAGCACCTGGAGGGCGATGAAGGGGCCGAGGGCCGCAGCGCCGAGCGCGTCCCGCCAGCTGATGCCGGGGAACGGCACCGCGGGCGAGGACATCTCCCTGGCCAGCGCGGCGATGCCGGCCGCGACGACGATCAGGCAGACCGCCCACGGGCCGATCCCGCCGCGCCACACCCCGTCCCAGGTGCCGAACAGCATCCTGATGCTGGTGTCGAAGGCCAGGCCCGCGGTCGCCGCGATGGAGAACCCCACGCCGGAAAGGCCGCGGGAGCTCTCGTACAGCGCGGGCAGCGCCAGCAGGCCGAACGCCGTCCCGACGACGGCGAGGTTGAGCACGGGGCCGGTGCCCTGCGCCACCACGCGGGTGAGCAGGAGGCCGCCGACCCCGATCACCACGAGCCAGCGGGGGCCGCGCAGGGCCCGGATCGCCGGGGCGAGGAAGGCGACGGCGGCGGCGACCAGGCCGAGCCCGAGCGCCGCGCCGACGGAGGTGTTGGCGAAGGCCGGAAGGCTGTAGCGCAGTGTCTCGGCGAAGACCGCCACCGTCACGGCGATGAGCGTCAGCCGGGCGACGCCCCGGGGAACGATCGAGGGCCCCGCCGTACCTCCGGCAGGGCCCTCCATCTGGGCGCCAATGTCAGTCGTGACCACGTTGGTTGCAATCCCTCTCAGGGGACGGCCGCCGGCCACGCGGCGGGCGGCCGCTCATCGATCAGGCACCTCATTGCCAAACGACCAGCCGCCGGAGACGAATCCAGCGGCTGGTCGATGGGTTGTCCTACTGGTTGCCCGACAGCTTCTCGCGGAGAGCCGCCAGAGCCTCGTCGGTCGCCAGGGCGCCACCCGTGGTCTCCTCAGCGCCACCGCTGTAGGAGGTGGTCTGGCCGCCGCCCTCGCCGCCCGCAGCCTCGGCGTCGGCCTTGCGGGCCTCGTCGATCTGCTTGCGGTGCGCCTCGAAGCGGGTCCGGGCCTCGGCGTACTGCCGCTCCCAGGTCTCGCGCTGCGAGTCGAAGCCTTCCAGCCACTCGCCGGTCTCGGCGTCGAAGCCTTCGGGGTACTTGTAGTTGCCCTCGGCGTCGTACTCGGCCGGCATGCCGTACAGGGTCGGGTCGAAGTCCTCGTCGGTGACCTCGACGGCGCCCTCGTTCGCCTGCTTCAGCGAGAGGCTGATGCGACGGCGGTCGAGGTCGATGTCGATGATCTTGACGAAGATCTCGTCGCCGACCTGGACGACCTGCTCCGGGATCTCCACGTGGCGCTCGGCCAGCTCGGAGATGTGGACCAGGCCCTCGATGCCCTCCTCGACCCGGACGAACGCACCGAACGGCACCAGCTTGGTGACCCGGCCGGGCACGACCTGGCCGATCTGGTGGGTGCGGGCGAACTGCTGCCACGGGTCTTCCTGGGTCGCCTTCAGCGACAGGGAGACGCGCTCGCGCTCCATGTCGACGTCCAGGACCTCGACCGTGACCTCCTGGCCGACCTCGACGACCTCGGACGGGTGGTCGATGTGCTTCCAGGACAGCTCCGAGACGTGCACCAGGCCGTCGACGCCGCCGAGGTCCACGAACGCACCGAAGTTGACGATCGAGGACACGACGCCCTTGCGGACCTGGCCCTTCTGGAGGGTGTTGAGGAACGTCTGGCGGACCTCGGACTGGGTCTGCTCCAGCCAGGCACGGCGGGACAGGACCACGTTGTTGCGGTTCTTGTCCAGCTCGATGATCTTGGCCTCGAGCTCCTTGCCGACGTACGGCTGGAGGTCGCGGACGCGGCGCATCTCGACCAGCGACGCCGGGAGGAAGCCGCGGAGGCCGATGTCGAGGATGAGACCACCCTTGACGACCTCGATGACCGTACCGGTGACGATGCCGTCCTCGTCCTTGATCTTCTCGATCGTGCCCCAGGCCCGCTCGTACTGAGCGCGCTTCTTGGACAGGATCAGGCGACCTTCCTTGTCCTCCTTCTGGAGGACCAGGGCCTCGACCTCGTCACCGACGGAGACGACCTCGTTGGGGTCGACGTCGTGCTTGATCGAAAGCTCGCGGGACGGGATCACGCCCTCGGTCTTGTAGCCGATGTCGAGCAAGACCTCGTCTCGGTCGACCTTGACGACGGTGCCTTCGACGATGTCGCCGTCATTGAAGTACTTGATGGTCAGGTCGATCGCGGCGAGGAAATCCTCGGCGGAACCGATGTCGTTGACCGCTACCTGCGGGGTGGTCGAGGTGGCTTCGGTGCTGCTCGTCATGTGTGGACTGGCTCCGGGTACGGACATGAGTCGACTGGAAAAGCGCGAGGGCCCATTTCGTCCCTGCCCAAGACCGGAGATGAGGAGCCGAGCTCCCCGAGATGACCGATGTCGACCAGATCGAGCGTGCGCCTGCTCCGTCCGAGGTGCCGCAGGCCCATAGCGCAGCGATCAGCATATGAGATGAGAGGCCACGAGGTCAATCCGGCCATCCGGGAGGAGATCTACCCGGGGACTCCCGGGGCGCGGGCGGCGCCCCGGGAGGCGCTCAGTAGAAGCGTCCCTGGGCCGCCCAGTCGGGGTCGAGGCCGCCGATGACCGACGACGGAGCGGTGACCGTGGCCTTGTCCCCGTCGGAAGTGAACCGCTGCTCCGGGTTCTTCTCCAGCCATTCGATCCAGGCCGTGGAGCAGAACTTGTCGCAGCCGTCCTCCTTGACCTTATCCTCCGACCGGATGCGGGCGATACTGGTCGGGTCGAACTCCTTGGCGAAGACCGAGACCGACGGCCGCCACCCCGCAAGGAAGATCCCCTTGAAGTCCCAGGTCGGGCCTTTGGCCACGAACGCGTTGTCCTTGGCCTTCGAGCGCGGCGGATTGCCGAACGGATACGCGAACGTGACGGACCGGGTGCCGGAGATCTTCTCCACGACCGACTCGTTCTTCGAGATCTCCGACTCGACGCTCTTGCGCGCCATGCCCGCGAGGTTCGGATGCGTCTGGGTGTGGTTGCCGATCTCGAACCCGTGCTGGACCAGCCACGTGACGCCCGGGTTGGCCTCCTCGCCGAGCTGGAACGGGTCCTTGTTGATGTAGAACGTCGCCACCGGACGGAAGGACGGGTACCGCGACGCCACCTCGAACAGGACGCCGACCGCGGTGTCCGGCACGGGGTTGCCCGCGGGGTCCAGCGCGAACTGGGTGGGATTGCCGTCGTCGAAGGTCAGCACGACGGGGTGGGCCCCGGCCGGGATGTCGATCGTCCCGCGCACGAAGTCGGCCGCGGTGATCGGCACATAGTTCCCCTTGGCCAGGGACTCCAGCTCCTTGCGCAGCTCCTCGGGAGTGCGGTCGATCGAGGAGAACGGCTTGGCGATGATCCGGTGGTACATGATCACCGGCACCTGGCCGAGCTCGTTGGCCTTGGCCGCGATGGCCGCCGCCGAGGCGGGCTGCGGAGGCGGCGGGGTCGTCTTGGTCGGCGTCGGCTTGGCCGTCGGCGTGGCGGTCGCGGCCGCGGGCGCGGCGGTGGCCGCCCCCGAAGGCCGGGCGACGACCTCGGAGGCGTCCTCCTCCGGCCGTGGCGCGAGCAGGAGGCCGAACAGCAACGCTGCGCCGAGCACGAGCACGGCGAACTTGTGAAGGGTGGGCACGGGATCTCCGGGAGAAACGGGAGGCACCAGACTAGAGCGGTGGGACCCTTTGCGTCCCGTATCCTGCCGCGCGCCGCGCGCGTGTCTGGTTCAGCCGGTGGCGATGATCCCGGCGGCGGCCAGCGCGAGGACCGCGGGCCCGGCGAGCCCGGCGAGCAGCCCGGACAGCGTCGCCGAGCCGCAGGCCAGGCGTTGCCCGGCCATCAGGGCCGCCGAGGCGCAGGCGAGCGCCGCCACGGTCCAGCGCAGCCAGGGCTGGAAATCCGGCTCGGTGCCGAGCACGAGGAACGCCACGGAGGCGGTGCCGAGCACGCAGCCGGACAGCACCGCGGGCCACGGGCGCCCGGTGCGCCCCATGAGCGCGGCGCCGATCCCGGCGAGCGCGGCGATGCCCGGCGGCACGAGCACGGTGAACGCCTCGCCGTTCGAGTGGCCGAGGGCGTATCCGAGGTAGGACACCGCGGTCCAGTCGCCCCACAGCAGCAGCACGGCCACCCGGGCCCGGTCCCGGCGCGCGATCGCCAGGCCGGCGGCGAACGAGACCGCGGCGAACGGCAGCAGCCAGACGAAGGGGCCGCCCGGGACGTCGGCGAGGCTCCCTGCGCCGGCGAGGAGGTTCGCGCCGTGGAGGTCGGTGTCGAAGCCCCAGGGCTCGGCCTCCATCACCGCGACGCCCGCCCCGCCGAGCACGAGCGCGCAGGCCGCGCGCACGAGGATCGGCCCGCGCGCGGCGACGGCGTGGGCTGCGAGGATCAGAAGGAGCAGCGCGAGCGCGTCGGAGGCGGAGGTCCGGCCGATGCCGACGGGGCTCAGCGCCAGCGCGAGGCCCGCGAGAACGCCCGCGCCATGCCCGAAGCGCGTACCGACCGCGGCGTACAGGGCGAAGACGGACGCACCGGCACAGGCCGTGCCGATCAGGTAGTAGGGGTGCGGATCGGCGCCCATTCCCAGGAAGTGCAGGAGAGCGGCAAGGGCGGCGAGCACCCAGAGGACCGGACGGGCCCACCGGGGGTCTTCGGGGCCACCGAGCAGGGTGCTCCGGATCATGCGCATAAATGCGAGATTGACACGCGATAACGCCCTCCGCAAAGGTCTGCGGAGGGCGTTATCGGCTATTTCATCTGGCCGAATATCTCAGTCGGCGCATCTCACTCGGCCGACAGCAGGTAGAGCGAGCCGTCGCCGACCTCGTCCACCACCGTCGCGTTCTCCTCGACCCAGGTGTCGACCTCTCCCCCGCCGTCGCCCTGGGGCCCGCGGCCCCCGCCGACGACGATGTACCTGAGGCTGCCGTCGGCGACGAGCGCCTTGAGCCGCTCGACCGTCATCGCGTCGTCCGAGCCGGTGAACCCGCCCATCGAGATCACCGGACGGCCCGTGCCGAGGATGAGCGTCGCCGCGGTCTGCGCGTCGGAGACCGCCACGAGCCACTTGGCCGAGCCCTGGTTCTCCTCCAGGTAGGCCACGGTCTCGTCGTCGAGACCGCCCCGGCCGCCGAAGCCCCCGCCGCCGCCGAACCCGCCCCGGCCGTCCTGGCCGGACGTGTCGGCCTGTCCGGTCTGGTCCGTCTCGCCGGTCTGGTCCGTCTCGCCGGTCGGACCCGGTTGCGCGTCCTGGTCCGTCTGGCCGGTGCCCGACCCGTCCTGGCCGCCCGGGAACCCGGTCGGCGCCTGGCCGCCGGGGAAGCCCTGGCCGCCCCCGCCGGGGAAGCCCTGGCCGTCCGGCGTCCCGGACGGTCCCTGGCCGCCGCCGGGGAAGCCGCCGCCCCCGCGGCCCATCCCGCCGAAGCCGGCGCCGGTGTCCGGCCCCGCGGTCGGGTTGGTGCCGTTCACGGGCCCGCTCGCCGTCGAGACGGCGTAGGCGGCGGGGCCGGCGAGCCCCGCGACGAGCGCGGTCGTCAGCGCGCAGGCCGTGAGCACCCGGCCCGCGCGCGGTCCATAGGCCACGATCAGCAGCGCGAGGACCGCGGCGAAGGCGGCGCCCGCGACGACCCAGGCGACCCACGGCTGCCAGTCGGGCGTGCGGTGCAGCACTTCGAAGGCCCAGACGCCGGTGACCGCGACGGTCAGCGGGAGCACCCAGCCGAGCGCGCGGGGCGCCCGCCACAGCAGCGCGCCGCCCGCCCCGACGAGCGCGGCCACGGCCGGGGCCACGGCCGTCGTGTAGTACGGGTGGAAGGTGCCCTCGGCGAAGCTGAACACGGCGTAGTGCAGCAGCAGCCAGCCGCCCCACAGCACGAGCAGCGCCCGCGCCGGGTCGGTGCGCCCGGCGCGCCCGACCAGCGCCAGGGCCGCGACGCCGAGCAGCACGGCCGCGGGCAGCAGCCAGGAGATCTGGCCCGCGATGATGTCGTTGAACAGCCGGCCGGCCCCTGCCTCGCCGCCGAAGCTCGCCCCGCCGCCCATGCCGCCGCCGCCGGACTCGTTGCCGAAGATCCGGCCGAGCCCGTTGTAGCCGATCACCAGGTCCCACACCGTGTTGTCGGTGCTGCCGCCGATGTAGGGGCGGCTGTCGGCCGGGATGAGCGCCACGACGCCCATCCACCAGCCGCCGGCGACGATCAGCGCGACGCCCGCGAGGAGCAGGTTCCTGATCCTCCGGAAGAGCGACGCGTCGGCCAGCACCAGGTAGGCCGAGGCGAAGGCGGGCAGCGGCAGGAAGCCCTGGAGCATCTTGGTGTTGAAGGCGCAGCCGAGCAGCGCGGCGCAGCCGAGCAACGGGAGCAGCCTCCCGTTCGCGATCGCCCGCCGGCAGCACCAGGCCGCGCCGACGAGCAGCAGCACCAGCAGCGTGTCCGGGTTGTTGTCCCGGTTGATCGCCACCGTGATCGGGGTCAGCGCGAGGACCAGCGCGGCGACGCTCGCCGCCGCGGCGGCCCCGCCCGCGCCGAGCCGCTCGGCCAGGCCGCGGCGCACCGAGGAGTACAGGACGCCGACGGCCGCGACGCCCATGAGCGCCTGCGGGAGCAGCATGCTCCAGCTCGAGTAGCCGAAGATCCGCGCCGACAGGCCCATCACCCACAGCGCGAACGGCGGCTTGTCGACGGTGATGAACGAGCCCGCGTCGAGCGCGCCGAAGAACCAGGCTTTCCAGCTCTCCGCCCCGGAGTAGACGGCCGCGGCGTAGTAGGTGTTGGCGTCGCCGGACGCCGAGAGGTTCCAGGTGTACAGGGCGCCGGTGAGCACCAGCAGCGCCCAGAGGAGGGGACGGGCCCAACGGGGGTCGTCGGCCCTTCCGAGGAACACGCGCGCTATCAGGGGGCGCTCCTTCACGGACGGCGCCCCTGCGGGCGCGTCGAGGACTGCGGTCATGAGGCGTTCTCCTTGGCGGTGCGCGGGCCGAACACCCACACGCGCATCAGCAGGAACCGTAGAAGGGTGGCCAGGGCGTTCGCCACGAGGACGACGGCGACCTCCAGCCCGCGCGAGGGCCGGTCGGCCAGCCCGTGCAGGAGGGCGAGGGCGCCGGTGGACAGGCCGAGGCCGATGAGGAAGGCGATGCCGCCCTGCACCTGGTGGCGCAGCGCGTCGGCCCGTCCGGTGACGCCGAAGGTGAAGCGCCGGTTGGCCGCGGTGTTGCCGACGGTCGTGATCAGCAGGCTCAGGGCGTTCGCCGCGAGCGGGGACATGATCGAGCGCAGCAGGACATAAAGGACGAGCTGTGCGACGGTGCTGGCGATCCCGACGAGGGCGAACCGCGGGATCTGGCGGGCCATCCCGCGCGGGAGGTCCCGCGAGAGCGGGGTGGGCGCCTTGGCGCCGAACCGGCCCCGCGCGATCCGGCGGGCGACCCTGGCCATGCCCTTGAGGTCGTCCAGGGCGGTCTTGGTGACGTCGACGCGGCTGTCGGGGTCGTCCACCCAGTCGACGGGCACCTCGTGGATGCGCAGGCCGGTGCGCTGGGCCAGCAGCAGCAGCTCGGTGTCGAAGAACCAGGCGTCGTCCTCCACCTGGGGCAGCAGCGCCTGGACCACCTGGGTGCGGGCCGCCTTGAAGCCGCACTGGGCGTCGGAGAAGCGGGCCGCGAGGGTGGTGCGCAGCAGCAGGTTGTAACAGCGCGAGATGAGCTCCCGTTTCATCCCGCGCACCACGTTCGAGCCCCGGCCGAGGCGGCTGCCGATCGCGAGGTCGGAGTGGCCCGTCAGCAGCGGCGCGACCAGCGGCAGGAAGCCGTCGAGGTCGGTCGACAGGTCGACGTCCATGTAGGCGACCACGTCGGCGTCGCTGGCGCTCCACACGTGCCGCAGCGCCAGGCCCCGGCCCTTGCGGTCGAGCCGCACCGCGCGCACCCGGGGCAGGTCGGCGGCGATCCGCGCGGCGACCTCGGAGGTGCGGTCGGTGCTGGCGTTGTCGGCGACGGTGATCCGGAAGCCGTAGGGGAAGCCTTCGGAGAGGTAGGCGTGCAGGCGGCGGACGCTGGCCTCCAGGACGTGCTCCTCGTTGTAGACGGGGATGACGACCTCGACCAGCTTCTCCGGACGGCGGGGCGCCGGAAACGCGGCCCGCGCTTGACTCCCTTCGGGGAGGTCGATGGTTGCGCTCATGGCAGTGAAGATGCCTAGTGGCCCTGGGAAGGCCCTGATGCGCGGCTTAACGGCGGATGAGAGTCCCCGGGAGGGCCAGCCGGGCGACCGTTCCGCCGCCCGTGGCGGGCGCCAGGGAGACGTCCCCGCCCGCGTCCCTGGCGACCTGCGCGACGATCGACAGGCCGAGCCCGGACCCGGGCAGGCTGCGCGCCGACGGCGACCGCCAGAACCGCTCGAAGACGTACGGGAGGTCGTCCTCGGCGACGCCGGGGCCGTGGTCGCGCACGAGCAGGACCCCGTGGTCGAGGCTGACCTCCACGGACCCGCCGGGCGGGCTGAACTTCACCGCGTTGTCGCAGAGGTTGACCACCGCGCGCTCCAGGCCGTCGGGGTCGCCTTCCACCCACCACGGCTGGAGGCTCGCGCTGACGGTCAGCGTCGGCCCGCGCAGGCGGGCGCGCTCCACCGCGCGTTCGACCACCTCGTGGAACGCGACCTCGGTGTGCTGGCGCGGCTTGGCGGCGGGGCTGCCGAGCTGGAGGAGGTCGCCGATGAGGGAGGTCAGCTCGCGCATCTGGGCGCGGACGCTGTTCAGCAGCCGGGACTTGGTGTCGGGCGGCAGCTCCCGGCCGGTCTCCTGGCTGCGGATCAGCAGGTCGATGTTGGTGCGCATGCTCGTCAGCGGGGTGCGCAATTCGTGCCCGGCGTCGGCGACGAGGTTGCGCTGGCGCTCCTGGGACGCGGCGAGCGCCGTGGTCAGCGTGTTGAACGACCTGCCGAGGCGGGCGATCTCGTCGGTGCCCTCCTCGGGGAGGCGCACCGACAGGTCCTCGGTCCGCGCGACCTCCTCGACGGCGTCGGTGAGGTTGTCGACGGGCTTCAGCGACGCGCGGGCGATCATCAGCCCGGCGATGGCGGAGCCGACGATGCCGCAGGCCGACACCAGCAGCAGGGTGAGGGCGAGTTCCCGGAGCGGGTCGGTGACCTGGCTGAGCGGCAGCGCCGTCATCGACGTGATCCGGTAGTTCTCGGCGTTCAGGACCTCGGAGGTGGTGATGATCCGGACGTCCACCGTGTTGCCGTCGGTGTCGAGGGCCGAGCCGTCGTGCACGACCCGTTCGCTCTCCCCGCGCGCCACCGCGAGGTCGGCGTCGGTGACGGTGATCTTGCCGCCGTTGGGAATCGTGCAGACGCTGCCGTCGGGCAGGACCACCTGCTGGAGACGGCCGCCGGGCCTGGGCCCCCCGCCGAACGGGCCCTCGCTCTCGTCGGTGAGCGGCTCGGACGTGCACTGCCCGGCCGCGATGTCGATCTCGCGCCTGCTCCAGTCGCCGAGACCGTCGCGGCCCGGCGGGCGGTCGGCCTGGATGCCGAGCTGCCGGTCGAGCTGGCTGTACAGGGCGTCGCGGACGAGGAACCAGCTCGCGACGGCGCAGGCCGCGACGGCGACGGCGACGGCCGCCGAGGCCAGCAGCGCGATCCGCCCGCGCAGCGGAAGCCGCCTCATGAGCCCGGACGCAGCACGTACCCGACGCCGCGGACGGTGTGCACGAGCCGGGGCATCCCGTCCACCTCGGTCTTGCGGCGCAGGTACATGACGTAGACGTCGAGCGAGTTGGAGGCGGGCTCGAAGTCGAAGCCCCAGACCGTCTCCAGGATCTGCTCGCGGGTGAGCACCTGGCGGGGGTGCGCCATGAACATCTCCAGCAGCATGTACTCGGTGCGGGTCAGCTCCAGCGCGCGGCCCTCGCGGGTGACCTCGCGGGTGAGGGTGTTCATGCGCAGGCCCGCGAACTCCAGCACCTCGTCGGTGTCGCCCTCGGCGGGGCGCGGCCCGCCCGTCATGGCGCTGCGGCGGAGCAGGGCGCGGACCCTGGCGAGCAGCTCGTCGAGCTCGAACGGCTTGACGAGGTAGTCGTCGGCGCCCGCGTCGAGGCCGGTGACGCGGTCGCCGACCATGTCGCGGGCGGTGAGCATCAGCACGGGGGTGGCGTCCCCTCCGGTGCGCAGCCGGCGGCAGGCCGTCAGCCCGTCCATGCGCGGCATGAGCACGTCGAGGATCACCAGGTCGGGGCCGAGCTTCTCGGCCTGCTCCAGCGCCTCGACGCCGTCGCCCGCCTCGCTGACCTGGTAGCCCTCGAAGATCAGGCTGCTGGCCAGGGACTCGCGGACGGCTGGCTCGTCGTCCACGACGAGAATGTGGGCGCGCGGCTCGTCCGGAGTAGTCATGCCCTCACGGTAGCCACCCGGCGCGGGTGCTCCGTGGACCGCCGGGCTTTCTCAGCGCACTCTCACCGATTTCTCAGGCGTCCTCGACCGCCCTGGTCAGAAGGCTCCCGGCCACGGCCCGAGCGGGCGCTCCCAGACGCGCTCGACGCTCTCCTTGGTGTCGTAGACCCGGAAACCGCGCCTCGTGTAGTTCGGGAGCGCGGCGGGGCCGTCGAGGGAGCAGGTGTGCAGCCAGACGCGCGAGGTCGCGGGCAGGTCGTGCCGGTCGCCGACGGTCCAGGCGCGGCGGACGGCCTCGGTGAGCAGATGGCCGCCGAAGCCCTTGCCGGTGAAGGACGAGAGCAGGCCGAAGCAGATGATCTCGACGGCGCCGTCGGGGCCAGGGCTGAACTCGGCGTATCCGGCGGGCGTGCCGCGGTCGTAGGCGACCCAGGTCTCCGCGCCCGGACGGGCCAGCCACTCGGCCCAGTCGGCGTAGTTCCAGGGCAGGCGGTCGCTCCAGTTGTAGTCGCCGCCGACGCCGAAGTACAGGTACCGGCTGAGCTCGGGGCTGGGCACCTCGGCGCGGACGACCTCCAGCGCGGCGGGACGGGCCGGGACGAGGTCGTCCGGCGAGGTCTGCTCCAGGTACCAGGTGGTGATCTCGGTCTCGACGGTCTCCATGAACGCCGATGATAGGGCCAGGTCAGCGGGTTCCCGGTGATCCGTCCTGGTTCGTGTGACCTATCAGACTTTTCGGTAGGATCCCCGCATTATGACCACGCCGACCCGGCCACTGCGCAAGGACGCCGCACGCAACCGAGCCCGTGTGCTGGACGCCGCCCGCGCGCTGTTCGCCGAGCGCGGCCTGGACACCACCCTGGAGGAGGTCGCCAAGACCGCGGGAGTGGGCATCGGCACCGTCTACCGGCGCTTTCCCACCCGCGAGGACCTCGTCGACGCGGTCTTCGCGCTCCGCCGCGAGGAACTCAGCGCCCTCGCCGAGGACGCACTCGCCGAACCCGACCCGTGGACGGCCCTGGAACTGTTCCTCCAGCGCTTCTCCGACGAGCACCTCGCCGACCGGGGCCTTCGCGAGCTCATCCTCGCCCCCGGCGAGGACGACCGCCTGAACAACGCCCTGGGCCTGCTCATCCCGCCGATCGAGCTCCTCCTCGACCGCGCCAAGCTGGCCGGCGCCGTCCGCCCCGACCTCGGCGTGGGCGACCTCACCCTCCTCCTCATGGCCGTCGCCACCATCGCCGAGCACACCCGCCACGCCCCCGGCCGCCCCTGGCTCCGCTACCACACCCTCGCCCTCGAGGGCCTCCGCCCCACCCCCACCTCCCTCCCCGTCGCCCCCCTGACCGGCCCCGACCTCAACGCCGCCGTCCGAGCCTGGATCAACGGCTCCTGACGGCCCACCGAGCCGGTCGCCCGAAGTCGCGGCCGGACCCGGTCACCGGGCGGGCGGCGTCCCCGGGCCCCGTCGCCGCCGATCGCCCGCGCCCCGCCGAGGCGCCCGGCGGCCTGACGCCGACGTCACGAATCCGACGACCGTGGCCGGTACCAAGAGCCCGTGCGCGAAGGGCGGGCCCATAAGCGGCGACCGGTGCCGACGACGCGGGGCGCGGACGCACGGCCTCGGGTCGAAGCCGGTGCGGAGACGCGCGCGGGGCCGGGTCGCGGGGTTATGGGTCGGGGCCGGTGCGGAGCGTGCGGGAGCGGGGCGAGCCGGGGGCTCGGGGGTGGGATCGGCGGGTTTTCCGGGGCTGGTGGAGCGGGCGAGGGTGGGGCGGCCGTAGGGTGGGCACCGCCGCCACCTGCCACGACATTATGGAAAGCACGCCATGAACACCTCAAGTGATGCCCGGTTCGCCACCGGAAGCCATGATCTGCCGGTCAGTGATGCTCTTGCCGAATTCTTCCGGCACGGGTGGGCGGCGAGCGACGTGCCGGTGGAGCCGGTGCCCGCCGCCGTCTACGCGGCGAAGCGGCGGGCCGCGGTGTCGGCGCGGTTCCCCGGCGAGCGGCTGGTGATCCCCGCGGGCGGGCTCAAGGTCCGCAGCAACGACTGCGACTTCGCCTTCCGGCCGCATACGGCGTTCGCGCACCTCACCGCGGAACTCGCCACCGAGGCGGTGCCGGACGCGGTGCTGGTCCTGGAGCCGACCCCGTCCGGCCACGAGGCGGTGCTGTACACGCACCCGCGCTCCCCGCGCGACGACACCCCGATGGGCGCCCAGTTCTACCGCGACCGCCGCCACGGCGAGCTGTGGGTCGGGCGGCGCCGGACCCTCGGCGAGACCGAGCGGGCCCTCGGCCTGGAGGCCGCCGACCTGGAGTCCCTGCCCGGCCGGATCACCTCCGGCGGCGCGCCCGTGCGGGTCGTCCGCCAGGTCGACGAGACCGTCGACGGCCTGGTCCCCGCGCACGCGAACCCGACGGCCGACCACGAGCTGCACGCGGTCCTGGCCGAGCTGCGCCTGATCAAGGACGAGTACGAGGTGGCCCAGCTCAAGGCGGCCGTGGACTTCACCGTCGCCGGGTTCGGCGACGTCGCCGCCGAGCTGCCGTCCGCGCTGCGCCACCCGCGCGGCGAGCGCTGGGTCGAGGCCACCTTCAACCGCCGCGCCCGCCTGGACGGCAACGGCACCGGCTACGAGACGATCGCCGCGGCCGGCGCGCACGCCTGCGTGCTCCACTGGATCCGCAACGACGGCCCCGTCCCCGACGGCAAGCTGCTGCTGCTCGACGCCGGCGTCGAGACCGACTCGTTCTACACCGCCGACATCACCCGCACGATCCCCGCGAACGGCCGCTTCACCGACGCCCAGCGCCGCGTCTACGACCTCGTGTACGCCGCCCAGGAGGCCGCGATCGCCGCGGTCAAGCCCGGCGCCCGCTTCCGCGACTTCCACAACGCCGCGACACGCGTGCTCGCCGAGGGCCTCGACGACTGGGGCCTCCTGCCCGGCGGCGCCGAAGCCGCCCTCGACCCCGACTCCGGCCTCTACCGCCGCTACACCCTGTGCAGCTCCGGCCACATGCTCGGCATGGACGTCCACGACTGCGCCAAGGCCCGCGCCGAGACCTACCTCGACGGCGTCCTCGAGCCCGGCCACGTCCTCACCGTCGAACCCGGCCTCTACCTCCAGCCCGACGACCTCACCCTCCCCGAGGAGCTCCGCGGCATCGGCGTCCGCATCGAAGACGACCTCGTCGTCACCGAGACCGGCGCCGTCAACCTCTCCGCCTCCCTCCCCCGCCAGGCCGACGACATCGAAGGCTGGCTGGAGAGCACCCGCTCCTGACCCGTGTCCCGCGGGCCGCGCACCGACCTCCGATCGGTGCGCGGCCTTCGCCCTTCACACCATGAGTTCACCGATCAGGACGATCACGGCCTGGCCGGTGAGGTGGACCCGGCCGCCTTCCAGGCGGACGCCCACCTTGCCGGAGCGAGCCGAGACCTGGACGCCGGTGAGGGTGTCGCGGCCGAGGCGCTCGGCCCAGTAGGGGGCCAGCATGCAGTGGGCGGAGCCGGTGACCGGATCCTCCGGAACCCCGACCGAGGGCGCGAAGAACCGGGAGACGAAATCGGCGTCGCCCGCTTCGGCGTCGGCGGGCGCGGTGACGCAGACACCCCGCGCGTCCAGGGTCTCCAGCAGCGCGAAGTCCGGGCGCATCCCGCGGACGACCGCCGCGTCGGGCACCGCGACGAGCAGGTCGTTCTGGGCGTTGCGCGCGGTGAACACCGGTTCGGCCCCCAGCGCGGCGGCCAGCCCCGCCGGTGGCTCGACGCGTTCGGCGGGCACCGCGGGAAAGTCCAGCCGCAGCCCTTCATCCTCCTGCTTGACCGTGAGCAGCCCGCTCAGCGTGGAGAACTCCAGTGTCTGCCATGGCTCGGCGAGCCCCTCGGCATAGATCGCCCGCGCCGCCGCCAGCGTCGCGTGCCCGCACAGCCGCACCTCGGTCGCCGGGGTGAACCACCGCAACTCGAACCCCTCGTCGAGCGCCCGCACGAACGCCGTCTCCGAGTGCCGCATCTCCGCAGCCACCGCCTGCATCCACCTGGGCTCCGCGGGCTTCTCCAGCAGGCACACCCCCGCCGGATTCCCCTGGAACGCCTGATCCGTGAACGCGTCCACCACAAAGATCCGCATGCCCCCACCCTACGCACACCCACGCTGACCTGCGCGAACCCCTGTGGAGAACCCCCGGCGCTTCCTGCGGACCGGACCGGGCCTCCCTCACCTCACAGAGCCCACCGCCGGAGGCCGCGTCGTCTTCAAGGCGCTCCAGGACGCGGCTCAGGAGGGCCGACGTGCGGCGTGGGTCCGGACGAGTCCCTCGACGCCGCGGAGGAAGGTGTCGCCGATCCGCACCGGGTCGAAAAGGCAGCCGGCCGCCGTGGCGCCGTCGCGGAGCATGACGAAGTGCTGCGCGGCGGGCCCGGCCTCGGTCTGCCGGATGTTCATCGCGACCGCGTCCCCGGACGGCCCGACCCTGACCAGCGCGATCGGCTGCGCCGTTCCCGGCGCCCTCTTCTTCCTCATGTCCGCCGTCCGTCTCGGCCGCACGGCGAGGGGAGACCGACGCGGAACCGGCCGGGCCGGGCGCCGTGCGGTTCAGTCCATGCCGCGCTTGCCGGGGGTCCAGAAGGGCTTGACGACGATGTCGCGGCGGGGCCAGGAGCGGTCGTGCAGGAGGTGGCGCTTGACGGACTGGCAGGTCTTGGCCTCCCCCGCGAGGTAGGCGATGGTGCCGGGCTTCAGGTCCGACAGGGCCGCGACGGCCTCGACGAGGCGGGCGGAGTCGTGGGCGGAGTCGGTGCCGCGGTCCAGCCAGGTCACGTCGGCGTCGAGGGGCAGGCGGTCGGCCGGGTCGCCGGTCTCCACGACGGCCCGCGCGGCCGCGCCGAGGCCGCGGGTCAGCGCGCCGAAGGC
Organism: Actinocorallia herbida; assembly: GCF_003751225.1. Taxonomy (NCBI): domain Bacteria; kingdom Bacillati; phylum Actinomycetota; class Actinomycetes; order Streptosporangiales; family Thermomonosporaceae; genus Actinocorallia; species Actinocorallia herbida. The sequence goes on along the minus strand of NZ_RJKE01000001.1, from coordinate 1,570,595 downwards.
CACCGAGGCCGTCTCCTCGCCGACGAACAGGTGCCCCGCCGCACCCTCGCGGAGGGTGAGATTGCCTTCGGGGGCCTTGAACATGATCTCGTCACCCGCCTTCACCTCCCTCCCCCAACGCGCGCCGGGGCCGTCCCCGTGGGTGAAGACGCGCAGTTCGACCGCGCCGCCTTCGTAGTCCCACACCGAGTACGTCCGCAAGAGGTCGAACGCGCCGCGCAGCGACAGCTCCCCCACCTGCACCCTGACCTGCTGCCCCGGCTTCCACTCCAGCCCGGGCACCCCTTCGACCCGCACCCGCCGCCACCGGCCGCCCGCGTCCTCGGCCGCCGCCACGGTGCCGCGCACCAGCAGCCTGTCGAGCACCCATCCGCCCCTGGCCATCGCGACCCCTCTCGATATATCGCTGAGAATCTAAAGAATAGGACGCGACATATCGCCAAGACAATGTGACCCCCATCACATGACCGAAGGGCGCGTCCCCGGAACGGGGGCGCGCCCTTCGGCGGTGCTCGGGTCGCGTTACGCGATCGGGCGGGCGTTCGGCGGGATCGGGTACGGCAGGGCGGTGGAGCCCTGGAGGTCCTGGTCCACGCGGGAGGCCGCGGAACGGCCTTCGGCGATCGCCCAGACGATCAGGGACTGGCCGCGGCCCATGTCGCCGGCGACGTAGACGCCGTCGACGGAGGTGCGGTAGTCCAGGTCGCGGACCACGTTGCCGCGCCCGTCCAGCTCGACGCCGAGCTGCTCGAGCAGACCCTCGCGCTGCGGGCCGAGGAAGCCCATCGACAGCGTGACGAGCTCGGCCGGGATCTCCCGCTCGCTGCCCTCGATCGGCTTGAAGCCGGTCGACGGGCCCTCGACGTCCACGAGGCGCAGCGACTTGACGTTGCCGTCCTCGTCGGCGGTGAAGCCGAGCGTGTTCGCCGCGTAGACCCGGGGGCCGCCCGCGGCCTCCAGCTCCTCGTGCGCGCTCTCCATCTTGAACAGGATGGGGAACGTCGGCCACGGCTGGTGGCCCGGACGGGCCTCCGGCGGCCGCGGCATGATCTCCAGCTGCGTCACCGAAGCGGCGCCCTGGCGCAGCGCGGTGCCGATGCAGTCCGCGCCGGTGTCGCCGCCGCCGATGACGACGACGTGCTTGCCCTCGGCGGAGATGGTCGGCTCCGCGATGACGCCCTCGGCCACCTGGTTGGCGATGGGCAGGTACTCCATCGCCTGGTGGACGCCCTTGGCCTCGCGGCCCGGGACGTTCAGGTCGCGCCAGGCCGTCGCGCCGCCCGCCAGGACGACCGCGTCGTACTCGGCGCGCAGCTCCTCGGCGGTGATGTCGACGCCGACGTCGACGCCGGTCTTGAAGACCGTGCCCTCGGCGCGCATCTGGTCGAGGCGCCGCTCGACGTGGCGCTTCTCCATCTTGAACTCGGGGATGCCGCGGCGCAGCAGTCCGCCGAGCGCGTCGGAGCGCTCGTAGACGACGACGTCGTGCCCGGCCCGGGTGAGCTGCTGGGCGGCGGCCAGGCCCGCGGGGCCCGAGCCGATGACGGCGACCTTCTTGCCGGTCTTGACGGCCGGGGGCTGGGGCTTGACCCAGCCTTCGGCGAACGCCCGGTCGATCAGCTCGACCTCGACCCGCTTGATGGTCACCGGGTCCTGGTTGATGCCCAGGACGCAGGCGGTCTCACACGGCGCGGGGCACAGCCGCCCGGTGAACTCCGGGAAGTTGTTCGTCGCGTGCAGCCGCTCGATGCCCTGGCGCCAGTCCTGCTTGTAGACCAGGTTGTTCCACTCGGGGATGAGGTTCCCGAGCGGGCAGCCCTGGTGGCAGAACGGGATGCCGCAGTCCATGCACCGGCTGGCCTGGCGCTCCAGGGTCGGGCGCTGGAAGTCCTCGTAGACCTCCTTCCAGTCACGGATGCGCACGTCCACCGGCCGGCGGGCGGGCAGCTCCCGCTGCGTGACCTTCAAGAACCCCTTGGGGTCTGCCATTTCTCGCCTCCTATCCCTGAGCAGCGGCCATGATGGCCTCGTCGACGTCGCGGCCTTCGGCTTCGGCGGCGGCCTTGGCCGCCAGCACCCGCTTGTAGTCCCGCGGCATGATCTTGCTGAACCGCTCGACCGCGCTCTCCCATTCGGCGAGCAGCTTGGCCGCGACGGTGGAGCCGGTCTCCTCGGCGTGCCGGGCGACGAGCCCGTGCAGCGCGTCGCGGTCGTCGGCGCCCAGCGCCTCGATCTCGACCATCTCCGGGTTGACGCGCTGCGGCTGGAGGTCCAGCACGTAGGCGACGCCGCCGGACATGCCCGCCGCGATGTTGCGGCCGGTCGGGCCGAGGATCACCGCGCGGCCACCGGTCATGTACTCGAGGCCGTGGTCGCCCACGCCCTCGACGACCGCGGTGGCGCCGGAGTTCCGGACGCAGAACCGCTCGCCGACCAGGCCGCGCAGGAACGCCTCACCGGAGGTCGCGCCGTACAGCAGCACGTTGCCCGCGATGATCTGGTCCTCGGCGTTGAACTGGGCCGACGGGTCGGGCTGGACGGTGATCCGGCCGCCCGACAGGCCCTTGCCGAGGTAGTCGTTGGCGTCGCCGATCAGCCGCAGGGTGATGCCCGCGGGGACGAACGCGCCGAACGAGTTCCCGGCGGAGCCGGTGAAGGTGACGTCGATGGTGTCGGCGGGCAGGCCCTCTCCGCCCCACTTCTTGGTCACCTCGTGGCCGAGCATGGTGCCGACGGTCCGGTTCACGTTCCGGATCGGCAGCTCGAGCTTGATCCGGTCGCCGAACGCGACGGCGCCTTCGGCGAGCTGGATCAGCGTGTTGTCGAGCGCCTTCTCCAGCCCATGGTCCTGGGTCGTGACGCACTGGAGCGCCGCGCCCTCGCGCAGTTCCGGCAGGTGGAAGATCGGCGACAGGTCGAGGCCCGCGGCCTTCCAGTGGTCGATCGCCGCGCGGGTCTCCAGGACGCCGACCTGGCCGATGGCCTCTTCCAGGCTGCGGAAGCCCAGCTCGGCCAGCAGCTCGCGGACCTCTTCGGCGATGAACTCGAAGAAGTTGACGACGAACTCGGGCTTGCCGGAGAAGCGCTCGCGCAGGACCGGGTTCTGGGTGGCGACGCCGACGGGGCAGGTGTCGAGGTGGCAGACCCGCATCATGACGCAGCCGGACACCACCAGCGGGGCCGTCGCGAAGCCGTACTCCTCGGCGCCCAGCAGGGCGGCGATGACGACGTCGCGGCCGGTCTTCATCTGGCCGTCGGTCTGCACCACGATCCGGTCGCGCAGCCCGTTCAGCAGCAGCGTCTGCTGGGTCTCGGCGAGGCCGAGCTCCCAGGGGGCGCCCGCGTGCTTGAGCGAGGTGAGCGGGGACGCGCCGGTGCCGCCGTCGTGGCCGGAGATCAGCACGACGTCCGCGTGCGCCTTGGACACGCCCGCCGCGACCGTCCCCACGCCGACCTCGGAGACGAGCTTCACGTGGATGCGCGCCTGCGGGTTGGCGTTCTTCAGGTCGTGGATGAGCTGGGCGAGGTCCTCGATCGAGTAGATGTCGTGGTGCGGCGGCGGCGAGATGAGGCCGACGCCGGGCGTCGAGTGCCGGGTCTTGGCCACCCACGGGTAGACCTTGTGGCCGGGCAGCTGGCCGCCCTCACCGGGCTTGGCGCCCTGGGCCATCTTGATCTGGATGTCGTCGGCGTTGGTCAGGTACTCCGAGGTGACGCCGAAGCGCCCGGAGGCCACCTGCTTGATCGCCGAGCGGCGGGAGTCGCCGTTGGCGTCCGGGGTGAACCGGCGCGGGTCCTCGCCGCCCTCACCGGTGTTGGACTTGGCGCCCAGCCGGTTCATGGCGATCGCGAGGGTCTCGTGCGCCTCGGCCGAGATCGAGCCGTAGGACATCGCGCCGGTCGAGAACCGCTTGACGATCGAGGCGACCGACTCGACCTCGTCGATGGAGATCGACGGCCGGTCGGACTTGAAGGAGAACAGCCCGCGGAGCGTCATCAGCTCGGCCGACTGGTCGTCGACGAGCCGGGTGTACTCCTTGAAGATGTCGTACTGGCGGTTCCGGGTGGCGTGCTGGAGCTTGAACACCGTCTGCGGGTTGAACAGGTGCGGCTCGCCCTCCCGCCGCCACTGGTACTCGCCGCCGACCTCGAGGGTGCGGTGCGCGGTCTCGTTGCCGCTCGCCGGGTAGGCGCGGGTGTGCCGGGCGGTGACCTCGCGGGCGAGGTCGTCGAAGCCGATGCCGCCCATCTGCGAGGAGGTGCCCAGGAAGGCGCGGTCGATGACCTCGGCGCCCAGGCCGATGGCCTGGAAGATCTGCGCGCCGGTGTAGGACGCGACGGTCGATACGCCGATCTTGGACATGACCTTGAGGACGCCCTTGCCGTACGCCTTGACCAGGTTGCGCGCGGCCTTGGCCTGGTCGACGCCCTTGAGCTCGCCCGCGCGGACCAGGTCCTGGACGGTCTCGATGGCCAGGTACGGGTTCACCGCGGAGGCGCCGTAGCCGATGAGCAGCGCCATGTGGTGGCACTCGCGGGCGTCGCCGGTCTCCACGACGAGGCCGACCCGGGTGCGGGTCTTCTCGGCGATGAGGTGGTGGTGCACGGCGCCGGTGAGCAGCAGCGACGGGATCGCCGCGCGGGCGGAGTCCGCGCCGCGATCCGACAGGACGATCATGCGGGCGCCCGCGGCGATCTCGCGGGACACCTCGGAGCAGATCTCCGCGAGCCGCTTGACCAGGGCCGCGCCGCCGCCGGCGACCGGGTAGGTGCCGTGCACGACGTGGGCCTGCAGATGCGGCAGGGAGCCCTCGTCGTTGATGTGGATGATCTTGGCGAGCTCGTCGTTGTCCAGGATCGGGCTCTGCAGCACGAGGCGCTTGCAGGAGTCGGGTCCGGGGTCCAGGAGGTTGCCCTCCGGGCCCAGCGTGGACTGGAGCGAAGTGATCATCTCTTCGCGGATGGCGTCCAGCGGCGGGTTGGTGACCTGCGCGAACAGCTGCTTGAAGTACTCGAACAGCAGCCGCGGCTTCTCCGAGAGGGCGGCGACGGGCGTGTCGGTGCCCATCGAGCCGATCGGCTCGGCGCCGGTCGCGGCCATCGGGGTCAGGATGATCCGCAGTTCCTCGGCGGTGTAGCCGAAGGTCTGCTGGCGCTTGACCAGGGTGTCGTGGGTCGGCACCTCGCGCTCGCGCGGGGGCAGCTCCTCGAAGCGCACCAGGCCCTCGTCGAGCCACTCCTGGTACGGGTGCTCGGCGGCGAGGGACGCCTTGACCTCGTCGTCCTCGACGATCCGGCCGGCCTCGGTGTCGACCACGAAGATCTTGCCGGGCTGGAGGCGGCCCTTGCGGACGACCTTGGCCGGGTCGATGTCCAGCACGCCGGACTCCGACGACAGCACGACCAGGCCGTCCTCGGTCACCCAGAAGCGGCCGGGACGCAGGCCGTTGCGGTCCAGGACCGCACCGACGACGGTGCCGTCGGTGAAGGAGACGGACGCGGGGCCGTCCCACGCCTCCATGAGGGTCGAGTGGAACTCGTAGAACGCCCGCCGGGCGGGGTCCATCTCGGTGTGGTTCTCCCACGCCTCGGGGATCATCATCAGCACCGCGTGCGGCAGCGACCGGCCGCCCAGGTGCAGCAGCTCCAGCGCCTCGTCGAACGACGCGGTGTCGGACGCCTCGATGTCGATGACCGGGAAGATCCGGGAGATGTCACCGGGCAGCACGTCGGAGGCGAGCAGCGCCTCGCGGGCGCGCATCCAGTTCCGGTTGCCCTTGACGGTGTTGATCTCACCGTTGTGCGCCAGGTAGCGGTACGGGTGCGCCAGCTCCCACGCCGGGAAGGTGTTGGTGGAGAACCGGGAGTGGACCAGCGCGATCGCCGTGTCGTACCGGCGGTCGGAGAGGTCGGGGAAGAACGGCTCGAGCTGGGGCGTGGTGAGCATGCCCTTGTAGACGATGGTCCGGCTGGACAGGCTCGGGAAGTACACCGGCACGTCCTGCTCGATGCGCTCGCGGGCGCAGAACACGACGCGGTCCAGCTCGATGCCGCGCCGGCCGGCGAAAGGCCCGTCGGCGGCCGCGGTGAGGAAGAGCTGGCTGAAATGCGGCATGACGCGCCGCGCGGCGGGGCCGCAGAAGGTCGAGTCGATCGGCAGCTCGCGCCAGCCGAGGACCTCGAGGCCCTCCTCGGCCGCGACGGCGTGGATGTGCGCGACCGTGGCCGCGCGCTCCGCTTCGTCGGCGGGCAGGAAGGCGAGTCCAGCCGCGTAGGTGCCGGCTTCGGGAAGCTCGAAGTCGACGACCTCGCGGAAGAAGGCGTCAGGAATCTGGGTGAGGATGCCGACCCCGTCGCCGTCGTCCGGCTCGGCGCCGACGGCGCCGCGGTGGTCGAGGTTCCGCAGGACCGTCAGCGCGTTCTCGACGATCTCGTGCGTCTTGCGCCCGTGAAGGTCGGCAACGAGGCCGACGCCGCAGGCGTCGTGCTCGTTGGCCGGGTCGTAGAGCCCCTGCGCTTCAGGCTGACCAGGTGTGAGGGCAGCAGCCGCCATCAACCCTCCCGTAAAGTTCACTGTCAACTGACAAGTGCAGTTCGGGACGGCGTTGGCCCTGCTGCGAGTATTACCTAAAGGTTACATCAATGCCCAGATCATGCCCGACTGGGTGGGTTGGCGAAACTTTCGAGAACGCATCATTTCGCCGGTAGCTGTCTTCGTCGATCAGCTCCAGGGCACGCCGTCGGACGGTTCCGACCCTTACGGACCGGGCCGTCTTGTATGCCTACCCCATCATAGCCGGACAAACCAGACCCACCAGGTCTAGACCTGTCCGTTCATCCGTGATCAACCTCACGGAAACACGCAGGTCATGCAGGTCATCAGGCTGCGCGGCCGTACAGGGCATCGGCTTCGGCGGCCGTCACCAGCACGGAGAGGAGCGCGGCACTGCGCCCATCGCCGGTGCCGTCCGTCCGCTGCACCCACGCGATCAACGCGTAATGGCCCATCGCTATTCCACGGGCCATGCTGAAGCCCTCCCCGAACAGCTTGGGCGCGCCGTCCGGCACCCGGACGAAACCGCCGGAACCGGCGCCGAACGCCTCCACGGCGTCTCCGGCGGCCTCGGCGTCAGTCAGGTTGTAGACCGCGACGACCGCGGCGAAGCCCTTCTTGGGGTCGGTGTAAAGTCCGCGGACCGCTTGACTGCATCCGGCCTTGCCGAGCGCCTCGGCGAGGCCCTTGCCCCAGATCGCGTCGGCGCAGTCGGCGTCCTCGACCGAGGACCTGCGGACGATCTCGGCGCCGGTGGTCTCGTCGCTCAGCGAGCCCTTGGGGAACATCTCGTCGGCGGTCAGCGGCTCGGGATCGAGCTCCCGGGTCTCGATCTGCGCGAACACGTCGGTGGACGGCGACGACGAGTAGGTGCCGGGGCTGAAACCGGTCAGCTCGGGCACCCCCAACCGGACGCCGCCGTCGGCGGTGCGGCCCGCCGTCTTCTCGGACGGGCGCAGCGCCAGCACCGCGACGACGGCGACGCACGCCAGCGCCAGCAGGGCCGCGGCCGCGCCGAAGAACAGCCGGGACCGCCGTTTGCCCGCGCCGGGCCGTTTCTGGGACTTCTTGGCGCCAGGCTTCGCCGACCCCGTCTTGGGGGCGGGCTTCCGCCCGCCGCTGGAACCGCCGCTCCGCCCGTCCCGGCCGCTCTCCTCGGCGAGCTCGGGCCGCACCGGGTTCGGGCCGGTGGGCGCCGCCTCGGGCTCGGAAGGGCGCGGTACATGGCGGCCCTGGGCCGGATGCGGCGCGCCGTGGTGCCGCGGCGGCCCCGCGTGCGGGTGGGGACGGCGGGGATCGCTCATCGGGGGTCGAGCAGCACGATCCGACCCCAGGCGAACTCCTCGGGCTTCTGGACGGCCAGGCTCGTGTCGATCAGCTCGTTCATCGCGTCGGGCGTGCCGCCGTCGGCCCGGCCGACCCAGCTCATGATCACGTAGTGGCCGATCGCCTGGCTGTAGGCGGCGGTGAAGCCCGAGCCGAAGTCGGCGGAGGCGCCGTCGACCGCCAGGGTGCGCACGAACCCGCCCTTGAGCTCGGGGTCGAGGGCGTTCAGCACCTGCTGGGCCGCACGCTGGTCGACCAGGTTGATCGCCACGAACATGCCGGCGCCGGTGCCGTCCTTCGACAGATAGGCGCCGCGGGCGATCTGGGTGCACTCGCCGCGCGCCAGGGTCTCGGTGAGCAGCTTGCCCCAGACGGCCGAGGCGCAGTCGTCGGTGACGTCGGAGTCCTTGAGCTGGAACGTGTAGTTCCGGTAGGTCGTCTGCTTCATCTCGTCGAACACCTCGCCCTCGGTGAAGGGGCGGGTGTCGGTCTTGCGGGCCGTGACCTTTCCGGCGCTCTGGCCGGGCGACTGCGGGACGTACACGTCGGGCACGTAGGAGCTCGCCCCGCCCGCGTCGGCCTTGTCCTCCTCGCCGCCGGACGGCAGGAGCAGCCACGCGGCCACCGCCGCCACGATCAGGACGACGACCACGCCGATCACGACGAGGATCTTCGTCCTGCCGCGTCCCGCGTTCCCGCCGGCCTCCGGCCAGATCTCGTCCTCGGCGGGTTTGGTCCGCGCGCTCGTTCCGCCCACCGGTCCTCCTGGCATTTCAGACATCGCGTCGAGAGCTTACCGAGCATCGGCGCGGCAGGGGCGCGGTCCGCGACCCTGCCGCACTTTCGCCGGGACGGATCGGCCGCCCCGGCCCTCGCTCAGGCGCGGTCCTTGACCGCCGCGTCGTCGTCCACCGGCCGCTCGGCGTCGTCCTCGGCGTCCTCGGCGTCGGCGTCCTCGGCGGGCGCGGTGGCACCGGCGGCGACGGGCTCGGAAGCCTCGTCATCGGCTTCGGCGTCCGCGGTGTCGGCGCCGCTCTCGGCGGACGGCGCGGGCACTTCGGCCTTGGCCTCCTCGCGGGGCTCCTCGGCGTCGTCCTCCGCCACGGCCTGGTCCTCGGCCTCGGCGTCGACCTCGGCCTTGGCGTCGGTCCCGGCCTCCTCCGCCTCTTCGGCGTCGGGCTCCTCGGCGGCGTCGGCACGGGCCGCCTCGGCCGTCGCCGCGGCCTCCTCGGCGGCGCGGGCGCGTTCCTCCGGCGGGACCGCGGACAGGTCCTCGGTCGGCTCGGTGTCGGCGGGGTCGAGCGGCTTGTCGCCCTCGGGGTCGGGGACCGCGTCGGCGTCGGGGAAGTAGCTGTGGCCGTCGTCCAGCCGCTCGGGGACGCTGCCCTTGCCCCGGTTCAGGTACAGGTAGGCGGCCGCGGCCAGGAACCCCACGAGCGACGTGTAGGTGTTGAGGCGCAGGCCGAGGAACTCGTGCGCGTTGTCGATGCGCAGCAGCTCGATGCAGCCGCGGCCCAGGGTGTAGCCCGCGACGTACAGGGCGAAGGTCCGGCCGTGGTTGAGGTTCCACTTCTTGCCGGCCCAGATCAGCACGACCGCCAGGACGAGGCACCACAGCGACTCGTACAGGAAGGTCGGGTGGTAGGTCGAGACATCGGCGAACTCGGGCTTCACGACGCCGAAGGAGTCCTTCGGCCGGTGCGCCAGGTCGATCTCCACCGCCCACGGCAGGGTGGACGGGCGGCCGTACAGCTCCTGGTTCCACCAGTTGCCCCAGCGGCCGATCGCCTGGGCCAGCGCGATGCCCGGCGCGACCGCGTCGGCCAGCGGGGCGAGCCGCACCCCCTTCTGGCGGCAGCCGAGCCACGCGCCGAGCGCGCCGAGCGCGATCGCGCCCCAGATGCCGAGGCCGCCGTGCCAGATCTTCAACGCGTCGATCGGGTCGCGGCCCTCGCCGAAGTACATCTGGTAGTCGGTGACGACGTGGTAGAGCCGTCCGCCGACGAGGCCGAACGGCACGGCCCAGACGGCGATGTCGATGACGGTGCCGGGTTCGCCGCCCTTGGCGACCCAGCGCCGGTCGCCGAGCCAGACGGCGACGATCACGCCGATGATGATCATCAGCGCGTAGGCCCGGAGGGGGAACGGGCCGAGGTGCCAGACGCCCTGGGACGGGCTCGGGATCGAGGCGAGCAGCATGCCCGTGACGTTACCGCGTTCGCGCCCCTTCTTGGGCACGCGAAAGGCGGCGGGCGAACGCCCGCCGCCTCCGTGACAGGCGCGTCAGGACGTCCCGGTGACCGCCTTGGTGAGATCCTCGGCCGTCCAGGCGCGGTCGGTGATGTTCTTGCCGTCGAGCAGCACCGTCGGCGTGGACTCGACCTTGGCGACATTGAACGCGTGGTCGGTCATGGCCTGGACCTGCGCGGACTTCTCGTTGCCGTTCACGCATTTCTCGAAGGCCGAGCCGCTGATCCCGTACTCGGCGGCCCAGGAGATCAGGTCGGCGTTCGCGAAGCCGGTCTTGCCCTCCTCGGGCTGCTCGGCGTAGATCCGGTCATGGAATTTGACCCAATTGTCGCCTGGCGCGCAGAGTGCGGCGTTGGCGGCGCGCTCGGAGTTGGACTTCAGCGGGTCCTGGCTGAACAGCCGGAACGGCCGGTAGACGACCTTGGCCTTGCCCTGCTCGGCGAGCTGCTTGAACGTCGCGCCGTTGGTCTCCTCCAGCTTCTGGCAGGCCGGGCACTGGAAGTCCTCGTAGATCTCCACGACGGGAGAGGTCACCCCTTCCTTGGCCATGACGATCGAGCCGTCGTCCTGCCTGCTCGTCGGGGCCAGCGGGCCGCTGTACTCGGCCTTGTCCCCTCCCCCCGAGTTGGCCAGCACCACGATCCCGACCGCGACCGCGATCATCGCGAGCGCGCCCCCGGCCACCGCAAGCGTCTTGACCTGACGGTCCCGCTTGGCCTGGATCCTGCGCTCCTCGGCGATCCTGTCCCGCGCGGAACGCTCCCGCGAGGCCTTGCCCATCCGATCCCCCTCGATCGTTCGCTGTTGCGCCGGCCCCGCCTACAGGCCGAGCCGGCGGTCCACCGCCAGGCGGCCCGGCGCGAAGACGGTGATCCACACCGCCAGGGCCAGATATCCGACGTCCCGCAGGATCTCCTGGAGGTACCTGGTCTCCCCCGCGGCCACGGTGCCGCCGCCGCCGAAGCAGCCGCAGTCGATCGTGAGCCCGCGCGCCCAGGCCGAGGCGATCCCGCCGATGAACACGAGCATCAGCACGCCGGCGAGCACCGCGCTCAGCCGGGTCGCGAAGCCGAGCACCAGCAGCAGCGCCAGGACCATCTCCAGCACGGGCAGCCCGTGCCCGACCGGCCCGATCAGCGCGTCCGGCAGCAGCTCGTAGGCCTCCACCGCCTGCCGCTGGAGCGGCGCGGGCTCGGTGAACTTCGTCCACCCCGCCCAGAACAGCACGCCCGCGAGCACGAGCCGGGCCGCGAAGGTCACCCACTCGGTCCGGGCAGGACGGCGCGGCTCGGCCGCCCACTCCGGTTCCGCGCCCTCGCGTGTCTCGGCCACCATGCCCCCCACCTCACCTTTCCCGCCGGATCGCACCGGCAGGCCGGCCGGACGCGTGCAAGACCCCGATGAACGCCGATCGGGCATGACGAACGCGCTGCGTGCACTATGCGTCACCGAGAGCAAAGACTACCGGCACGAAAGAGCCGGTGCCCCAGTCCTCGGGGCACCGGCTCAGGGCCTTTGGTCCTCTGTCCGTCGGCTATCCGCGGGCGCGGACGCCCGCGGCGAGCTCCTCGGCGAGCGTGCGGGCGTCCCGGACGCCGTCGGCGAGGGTGGGCGCGTCGAGGATCCGGCGGATGAAGGCCGAGCCGACGATGACGCCGTCGGCGAAGCCCGCGACCTCCGCGGCCTGCGCGCCGGTGCCGACGCCGAGGCCGAGGCCGACCGGCAGGTCGGTGTGCGCCTTCGTGCGGGCCACCAGGCCGGGCGCCCCGGTGTTGATGGCGCTGCGCGCGCCGGTGACGCCCATGAGCGACGCGGCGTAGACGAAGCCCCGGCAGACGTCGGTGATCTTCTTGATCCGCTCCTCGGTGGAGCTGAGCGCGACGAGGAAGACCTTGTCGAGGTCGAGGGAGTCGGCGACCTCGAGCCACTCCCCGCCCTCTTCCGGCGTGAGGTCGGGCGTGATGAGGCCGGCGCCGCCCGCGCTCTTCAGCTCGCGCGAGAACCGCTCGACGCCGTAGCGGTCGACGGGGTTCCAGTACGTCATGACGAGCGTGGCCGCGCCGGTGGCCGCGACCGCCTCGACCGTGCGGAACAGGTCGGCCAGGTGGGTGCCGCCGGTGAGGGCGCGGTGCACCGCGTCCTGGATGGTCGGGCCGTCCATCAGCGGGTCGGTGTACGGCAGGCCGATCTCGATGACGTCGCAGCCGCCCGCGACCATCGCCTTGGCGACCTCGATGCCTCCCTCGACGCTGGGGAACCCGGCGGGCAGGTAGCCGACGAGGGCCGCGCGGTTCTCCGCCCTCGCCTTGTCGAACGCGACGGAAACGCTCACTGTCCATCCTCCGGCATCAGGCCGAAGTAGGCGGCCGCGGTGTGCATGTCCTTGTCGCCGCGGCCCGACAGGCACACGACGATGGTGGCGTCCGGGCCGAGCTCCTTGCCCACCTTGATGGCCCCCGCCAGCGCGTGCGACGACTCGATCGCCGGGATGATCCCCTCGGTGCGGCACAGCAGCGCGAACGCGTCCATCGCCTCGGCGTCGGTGATCGCGGCGTAGGTGGCCCGGCCGGTGTCCTTGAGCCACGAGTGCTCCGGGCCGACGCCGGGGTAGTCCAGGCCCGCGGAGATCGAGTGCGACTCGATCGTCTGGCCCTCGTCGTCCTGGAGGAGGTAGGTGCGCATGCCGTGGATGACGCCGACGGAGCCGGCGGTCATGGTGGCCGCGTGCCTGCCCGTCTCCACGCCCTCGCCGGCGGCCTCGAAGCCGTACAGCTTGACGCCCTCGTCGGGGATGAACGCGTGGAAGATCCCGATCGCGTTGGAACCGCCGCCCACGCAGGCGACGATCGCGTCGGGCAGGCCGCCCCACTTGTCCAGGCACTGCTCGCGCGCCTCGACGCCGACGACCCGGACGAAGTCGCGGACCATCATCGGGAACGGGTGCGGGCCCATCACGGTGCCGATGACGTAGTGCGTGTCGTCGACGGAGGCGACCCAGTCGCGGAACGCCTCGTTGACCGCGTCCTTGAGCGTGCGGCTGCCGTTCTTCACCGGGATGACCTCGGCGCCGAGCATCCGCATGCGCGCGACGTTCAGCGCCTGGCGCTTGGTGTCGACCTCGCCCATGTAGACGGTGCACTCCAGGCCGAGCAGGGCGGCCGCCGTGGCGGTGGCCACGCCGTGCTGGCCCGCGCCGGTCTCGGCGATCACCCGGGTCTTGCCCATGCGCTTGGTCATCAGCGCCTGGCCCAGCACGTTGTTGATCTTGTGCGAGCCGGTGTGGTTGAGGTCCTCGCGCTTGAGCAGGATGCGGGCGCCGCCCGCGTGCTCGGCGAAGCGCGCGGCCTCGGTGAGCAGGCTCGGCCGACCCGCGTAGTTGGTCAGCAGGTCCTGGAACTCGGCCTGGAAGGCCGGGTCGTCCTTGGCCTTCAGGTACTCGGTCTCGAGCTGGTCGAGCGCGGCCATGAGCGCCTCGGGCGCGAAGCGGCCGCCGAACCGGCCGAAGCGCCCCGCGGCGTCCGGCACGGCGTTGTCGATGGTCATGAGGACTTTCCTGTTGGGCAGCGGATTGTCTGGAACGCCCTCGCCGGCTACTTGCCCTGGCGCAGGGCCGGGTGCGCCCCGGCCGCGACGAGGTCGGCGACGGCCGCGCGCGGGTCCTTGCCCGTCACCAGGCTCTCGCCGACCAGAACCGCGTCCGCGCCCGAGGACGCGTAGGACAGCAGGTCGTGCGGGCCGCGGACGCCGGACTCGGCGATCTTGATGCGGTCGGAAGGGATCAGCGGGGCCAGGCGCGCGAACGTGCCGCGCTCGACCTCCAGGGTCTTGAGGTTGCGGGCGTTGACGCCGATGACCTTGGCCCCGGCGGCCACGGCGCGCTCCACCTCCTCCTCGGTGTGCACCTCCACCAGCGGGGTGAGCCCGATGGACTCGGCCCGCTCGATGAGGGACACCAGCGCCTCCTGCTCCAGCGCCGCGACGATGAGCAGCGCCAGGTCCGCTCCGTAGGCGCGGGCCTCCCACAGCTGGTAGGAGGAGACGATGAAGTCCTTGCGCAGGACGCAGATGTCGACGTTGGCGCGGACTTCGGCGAGGTCGTCGAGGCTGCCGCCGAAGCGGCGGCGCTCGGTGAGCACGCTGATGACCTTGGCCCCGCCGGACTCGTAGTCGCGGGCCAGCGAAGCCGGGTCGGCGATCGCCGCGAGCGCGCCCTTGGACGGGCTGCTGCGCTTGACCTCCGCGATGACCGCGACCCCGTCGCCGCCGAGCGCGGCGAGCGCGTCCCGGGGCGGTGCCGCCGCGGCGGCCCGCTCTTTCAGCTCCTCCAGCGCGACGGTGCGCTGCCGGTCCGCCATGTCCGCGCGCACTCCGTCGATGATCTCGTCGAGAACGCTCACGGTTGTCCCCTCGTCACGGTTGCTGTACCTGCCGATGTTAGCCGCCTCACGGGCCCTCACTCACACACGCCCCCGCTCTCACGGGGCCAGCGCCTGCCCGAACGGCAGGTTGCGGACGACCCAGAAGACGAGGATCGCGCCGGTCAGCGCGAAGATCGCCCAGCGGTTGCCCAGACCTGTCCGGACCGGGGTGCCGCGCACTGAGGCGACCGTCCACAGCACCCACAGATAGGCGGTGACGGGGATCAGCGCGAACGCCAGCGCGTTCAGCCCGACGGCCTCGGCGATCCGGCCGTGGACGAGCGCGTGCGTCATCCGCAGGCCGCCGCAGCCCGGACAGGCCAGGCCCGTCAGCGCCAGGAACGGGCAGACCGGGTAGTGGCCCGCCTCGTTCGGGTCGACCGCGCCCACATAGGCGACCGCGGCGGCCCCCACCGCCAGCAGCGCCAGCGGGACGGCCACGGCCCTCCCCCGGACCCCCTGAGCCCCCATCACCCGATCCACGGTAGCGCTCCCCGCCCCCGGGTTCGCGCGTGCACCCCCGGTCGGCCCGCGTCCGCGTCAGACGTCGGCGGCGTAGCCGACGCCCCGGACCGTGCGAATGGGGCTGGCCTGGCCGAGCTTGGCCCGGAGCTGGGCGACGTGCACGTCGACGGTCCGCACGCCCGCGCCGCCGCCGGGGCTCCACGCGGCGGCCAGGAGCTGCTCGCGGGTGAAGACCCGGCCGGGGTGGCGCAGCAGATGGGCGAGCAGGTCGAACTCGGTCGCGGTGAGCGTGGCGGGCCGCTCCCCCGCGCGCACCGAGCGGGTCCGCGGGTCCAGCACCAGCGCGCCGGCCCGCAGCACGTCGGCCGCGGTGTCCTCCGCGTGCGCGCGAAGGGCCGCGCCGACGGCCGAGACGAGGGCGCGCGGGCTGAACGGCCGGACCACCGCCTGCTCGCCCGCCTCCACGGTCCGGCCCTGCGGCAGGACCCGGATGACGGGCGCGGGCCGCGCCGCCTCGGCGACCCGCCGGTACAGCTCCGCGGCCGTCACCGCCGGCGGCATCTCCGACAGGTCGACCACGACCACGTCGGGCCGCACCCGCACGACCGCCGCGGCCGGACGCGACCGGTCCTGCTCCACGACGACGGCGTAGCCCTCCCGGGCCAGATAGAGCCGCTCCAGCTCCGCGACGTCCGGATCATGCTCGAAGACGAGAACGGTACTTATGGTCGCTCCTTCGCCACCCACGGTCACTCCTTCGTCGCTCCCGCACCCGGCCGCCGGCGACCACGGCCCCACTCGCCGGGCGGTGCCGCGGCCTCCCGGTCCGGGCGCCGTCACCCGGACACCGGCATTCAAGATCATCGCACCCTGAGACGCCCGAAATCCCCACCTCTCGAACACCGCGCCACAGGATCCCCGACCCCCGGGGCAGACCACCCGAGAACCGCGAAACAGGGCATGGCACCCCGAAATCCCCGCTTCCCGGGCATCACCCGATTCCGGTGCGCTGCCCCCATGGCCCACGATCCCAGGGCAGGCGCACCCCGAATCTACGTCAATGGGGCGTCACCCCCGGAAATCCACGACTCCGGGGGCGACACCCCATTCAGGGCGTCGCGCCCGGCACCCACGATCCCAGGGCGGCGCACCCGGATCCGTGATCCCAGGGCAGGCGCACCCGGGCTGCGTCCAGGGGCGTCAGCGGGGGGCCGTGGGGGCCTCGGTGTCGGCGTCGGCGTCGGCGGTGGGGTCCTCGCCGCGGTCGAGGGACTTCCACAAGGCGGCGGGGTCGTCGGGGGCGGCGGCCTTGGCGGGGCGGGCGCCGCGCTCGTAGCGGGCGGACATGCCGGGCCAGGCGCGGCCGCGGACCGCGGTCCACAGGCCGGCGAGGGCGATCACGAGACCGCCCGCGGCGGCGAGCCAGGGCCAGGCCGTGGCGGCCACGGTGACCGCGTCGGTGGAGCCGACCACGATCGTGCCGGAGTCGCCGAGCAGGGCCGCGCGCGCCGAGGAGGCGTCGGTCGCGGTCAGCGCGAGCAGCACGGTGCCCGCGCCGAGCAGGGCGAGCAGGGCGCCGACGGCGATCCGGGCCGCGCCGCGGACGGCGAACACCGCGGCCATCGCCGCGAGCGCCGCCCAGCCGAGCGCGCCCGTGGCGGAGAGATCGGCGCCCGTCAGGTCGGACATGCCGGAGGTGTGCCCGGAGCCGGACCCCGCGAAGGCGGCCTGCGCCCAGACGCGCCCGGTGGCGAAGACCACGAGGGCCGCGCCCGCGGCGCACACGAGCGCGACGGAGCCCATCTCACGACGCGACGGCGCGGGAGCCGCGGCGGCCTCCCCCGGCGTGCCGGAATCCTCCGGCGTGCCGGAGGATTCCAGGGCGTGCGGGGCGGTGGTCACCGGCCCGGCTGGCCGACGAGCGCGCCGAGGTCGTCGGCGTCCCAGCAGGTGCGGTCGCCGGTGTGGCAGGCCGCGCCGACCTGGTCGACCTTGACGAGGATCACGTCGCCGTCGCAGTCGAGGGCCGCGGACTTCACCCACTGGGCGTGCCCGGACGTCGCACCCTTGACCCAGTACTCCTTGCGGCTGCGCGACCAGAAGGTGCAGCGGCCGGTCGTGAGGGTGCGGTGCAGCGCCTCGTCGTCCATCCACCCCATCATGAGCACTTCGAGCGTGTCGTGCTGCTGCACCACGGCCGGGACGAGCCCGTCCTCGGTGCGCTTGAGGCGGGAGGCGATCTTGGGGTCGAGTGCGGTGCTGTTCGGAGCCGCGGGCGCTTGCGCTGACATGGACAGAACTCTATCCCTGCTTTTCGGCCGCGCCTCCGGCACCCGGCCCCGGGCGAGAACGCGAGACCCGCCTCGGGCGGGGTGCTCGAGGCGGGTCTCGGGGTTCGGTCTCGGGGTACTACAGGGGGCGGACCTGGTCGGCCTGCGGCCCCCGGTTGCCCTGGGTCACCTCGAACTCGACGCGCTGGGCCTCCTCCAGGCTGCGGTAGCCGGAGCTCTGGATGGCCGAGTAGTGAACGAAGACGTCGGGTCCGCCGCCGTCCACGGCGATGAAGCCGTAGCCCTTCTCGGCGTTGAACCACTTCACGGTGCCCTGCTGGGGCATGGTCTTTCTCCTTGCGGCAAAACACGGTTCCACACCTCGTGGCCCCACCGCGGTCTGCACGGGGAGTCCTCGCCCCCGGGTACCGTCCCCGGGAAAGCCAAAACGCCCGCTGTCCATCGTTCGCGCGGGCGTTATACCACTGGCAGAACACGTAACGAACCAAGACTGCTACCGCTGAGTCGAGAGTATCACCGTAGGGCGACGGCCCGCGATAGCAGAAAACCCTGCCCAGTAAGGTATTTCCCCCGTTCACGGCCCATACCGGACCGATTCCACAGATCCGTTCCGCATCCCCACCGGCACCTTCCGCATCCATCGTGCGCACAGGGCCTGGACACGGGCTTGATCACGTGAAGCTCACGGGGCAGAGACGGCTCGATCTCGAAATCGAGATACGCCGGTTTCCGGATTTGTTCGTGTCCAGAAACTTTCCGCGATCTTGGGGCACGGTGCGCCTTTCGGCGGCGGCGCACCGTGCCCGTCGGGTCCTCCGGACGGGCGGCCCCTTCCCGTCAAAGGGAGCGCTGGGCGCGCCAGGAGGCGTGGAGGTCCGCGTAGACGCCGGGGACGGCGACGAGGTCGGCGTGCGGGCCGCGCTGGACGATCCTGCCCTTGTCGAAGACGAGGACCTCGTCGGCGGCCTCGGCGGTGGACAGGCGGTGCGCGATCGCGACCGAGGTCCGGCCGCGCGTGATGCCGTCCAGCGCACGCTGGATGCGCACCTCCGTGGCCGGGTCGACGGCGGAGGTCGCCTCGTCCAGGACGAGCAGGTCCGGGTCGGCCAGGTAGGCGCGGGCCAGCGCGGCGAGCTGCCGTTCCCCCGCCGACAGGGACTCCCCGCGCTGCCCGACCGGGGTGTCCAGGCCACGCGGCAGCCCCGCGAGCCAGTCGGCCAGCCCCAGCTCGGCGAGGGCCGCGGTGATCTCCTCGTCCGACGCCGAGGGCCGCCCGTACCTGATGTTCTCGCCGAGCGTGGTGTCGAACAGGAACCCGTCCTGCGGCACGATGACGATCCGCTCGCGCAGCGAGGAGAACCGCACCCGGTCCAGCGGCACCCCGTCGACCCGGACGGTCCCCTCGGCGGGGTCCATCAGCCGGGTCAGCAGCTTGGCGAAGGTCGTCTTGCCCGAGCCCGTCTCGCCCACGACCGCGATCCGGGCCTGCGGCGGGATCCGCACGTCGACCCCTTCCAGGACCCGCGGCCCCGACGGGTAGGCGAACGCCACGTCCTCGAAGCGGACCTCGACGGGCCCGCGCGCGAGCACCTCGCCGTCCGCGCCCGGGTCGGCGACGTCCGGCTCGGTGTCCAGCACGCCGAGGACCCGGCGCCAGCCCGCGATCGCGTTCTGCGCGTCGTTGAGGATCTCCGTCGCCTGCTGCATGGGGCTGACGAACAGGGTCACCAGGAACAGGAACGCCACGAGCTCGCCCGCGGTGATGCCGCCGCCGATCCCCAGCAGCACGCCGCCGACGACGACGGCCCCGGTGGCGACCGCCGCGACGATCTCGCTCGTCGGGAAGGTCAGCGCGACGAGGGCCTGCGCCCGCTTCTGCGCGGTGCGCCCCTCCTCGACGGCCTGGTCCACCCGC
This sequence comes from Actinocorallia herbida, assembly GCF_003751225.1. Lineage (NCBI taxonomy): Bacteria > Bacillati > Actinomycetota > Actinomycetes > Streptosporangiales > Thermomonosporaceae > Actinocorallia > Actinocorallia herbida. Next base: position 1,551,377 of record NZ_RJKE01000001.1, on the reverse strand, counting down.
TCGGCGGTGCGCCGTTCGGCCGCGTAAGCCTTGATCACCGGCGCGCCGACGACGGACTCGCTGACCGCGGCCAGCAGGTCGCCCATCCGCTCGCGGACCGCCAGGTAGGCGCGCGAGATCAGCTTCTGGAAGAAGCGCAGCGCGAACGCCAGCGGCAGGAAGGCGACCCAGACGATGAGGGTGAGCTCCCAGGAGTAGACGGCCATCAGCCCGGTGACGACGACGATCTCGCCCGCCGAGACGAGGAACATCAGCCCGCCCCACTGCATGAACTGGCTGATCTGGTCGACGTCGCCGGTGACGCGCGACACGAGGCCCCCGCGCCGCTGCCCGCCCTGGGTGAGCATCGACAGGTCGTGCACGTGCCGGAACGCCTTGACCCGCAGCGTCGCGAGGGAGCCCTCGGTGCGCCGGTAGAGCCGGACGTTCATCAGATAGGCCGACAGCGCGGTGACGACGGTGGCCGCCGCGCACAGCAGGACGGCGTTCCTGACGTACCCGAGGTCGCCCCCGCCGGCGCCGGGCAGGCCGTGGTCGATCGTCTGCTGGACCGCGATCGGGATGACCACCCGGCCCGCGGTGGCGACCAGCGCGAGCAGCAGGGTCAGGCCGAGGCCGCGCCGGAACTCCGGGGTGATCGCGAGTCCCCGGCGCAGGGTGGCGAACGCGCCCTCGTCAAGGGCCGTCTCGTTCAGTGCGGTCATGCCCTCACGTCCTCTCCCGCGTCGGCTCCGTCGGCCCCTTCCAGCGCCGTCCCGTCGGGCGGGCCCTCGTCGGGCCGCTCGGCCTCGGCGTGCTCGTAGGCGTTCACCAGGTCCCGGTACGCGGCCGAGCGGGCGAGCAGCTCGGCGTGGGTGCCGCGGTCGGCGACCCTGCCGCGCACGAGGTGCACGACCTCGTCGGCGAGCGAGATGGTGGCCTTGCGGTAGGCGACGACCACGACGCTCGCCGCGCTCTCGCGCAGGCCGCCGAGGATGCGCTCCTCGATCTGCGGGTCGACGCTGGAGGTCGCGTCGTCCAGGACGAGCAGGCGCGGCCTGCGGACGAGCGCGCGGGCCAGCGCGAGGCGCTGGCGCTGGCCGCCCGACAGGGTCGCGCCGCGCTCGCCGAGCCGGGTGTCGAGGCCGTCGGGCAGGCCCGCCACGAACCCGTCGGCCTGGGCGAGGCGCAGCGCCGCCCAGAGGTCGGCGTCGGCGAGGTCGCCTTCGAGGTCGACGTTGCCGCGCACGGTGTCGTCGAACAGGAAGGTGTCCTGGGGGACGAGGGCCGCGGCGCGGGCGACCTCGCCGGGCGCGAGGTCCCGCACGTCGGTCCCGTCGAGCCGGACGGCGCCCGCACGCGGGTCGACCAGCCGGACGAGCAGGGACGCCAGCGTGGACTTGCCCGAGCCCGTCGGCCCTACGACGGCCACGGTCCGGCCGGGCGCGACGCTCAGGCTCGCGCCGGAGAGCACCGTGGTGTCATCGGCGTACCCGAAGGTCAGGTCCTCCGCCTCCAGGCGGGCGGCGACCTCGACGGCGAGAGCGCCCTTCCCGTACGGCATCGCGCCTTCGGCGTCCAGGACGGCCCGGACCCGGTCCCACCCGACGACGCTGCGGGGCAGTTCGGCGAGGACCCACCCGAGGGACCGGACCGGCCACGACAGCAGCGTGAACAGGTAGCAGACCTGGACGAGGTCGCCGGTGTCGATCGCCCCCGCGTCGAGCCTCATCGAACCGAACAGCAGCACCGCGAGCACCCCGAAGCGGGGCAGGGACTCCAGCACCGGGTCGAACAGGCCGCGCACCCTGCCGACGTCGACGTTGGCGTCGCGCAGCCGTTCGGCGGCGGTCCGGAACCGCTCGGTCTCCGCGGCCTCCCGCCCGAGGGTCTTGACCACGAGGCCGCCCTCGAAGCTCTCGTGCGCGACCTCGCTCACCTCGGCCCGCAACTGCTGCGCGCGCGCCACCCTGGGCGACAGGACGCGCTGGTAGACGAGGTTGAGCAGCGCGATCAGCGGAAAGAGCAGGAAGCCGACGACGGCCAGGGGAAGGTCCACCGCGAGGATCGAGAAGGCCGCGAAGACCAGCATGAACACCACGCCCACGGCCATCGGCAGCGGCGCGATGGGCGCCCACGCGGCCTCGATGTCGCTGCTCGCGTTGGACAGCAGCTGGCCGGTCGGGTGCCGGTGGTGCCAGGCGAGGGGCAGCCGCAGGTACTGGCGGGTCACCGACCTGCGGAAGCGGGCCTGGAGGTTGTACTGCATGAGACCGGCCCAGAAGCGCCGGCCGGCCACCCCGAGCGCCTTGAGCACCGAGACGGCGACGATCGCCGCCCCGCCCGCGGCGAGCGCCCCCTTCGTGGTCTCCCCCGCGGCGAAGGCCGGGAGGATCACCCGTTCGGTGACCTCGCCGAGCACCCAGGCGCTCGCCACCGTCATCCCGCCGTAGAGCGCGCTGGCCACGACGGACAGCGTGAACATGAGCGGTTCGGTGCGGATCGCCACCCCCAGCACCCGTAGGCCTGCGCGCAGTACCCGGGGGTTGACCCGTTCTGTCACGAAAGATCTCCCAGCGTTACCCAATGATTTCGGCATCCATCCCTACCATCGGGCACCGACGGTTATTCCCGGAAGATCACTCGGAGGTGACAAAAGCCGATGACGGGGTGATGTCCGGTGATCATCCGGGCCCGTCAGGGAAAAGGCACTTGCCCCCCGTGTCCTCACCTGCGCATGCTGGCGTGGTGGACGCACATGTGACGCAACCCGTCGACACCCTGCACGGCCAGCTCCAGCGCGGTCTCGGCCGTGCCGCGAGGCGCGCGGCGCGCACCCGCGGCTCAGGGGAGTTCGTGTACGACTGCGTCCGCAGGGACCCCAGGTGGGATCGCCAGGTGGAGTCGCGCAGCCTCTACTACGCGCGCCTGATCGTCGACCTCGAGCTGCCCGTCCACCCGCTGTCGGACCACCTGTTCGACCCCGCCGACGCCGACGACGGCGACGAGTGGCGCGCCTCGCTCACCATCGACACCCTCACCGACCTCGTCCGGCTGAGCCGCCGCGAGGCCGCCGCCCCGCTCCGCCGCTACGCGGCCGACGGGGCGCACTGGTTCGAGGCGCTGGACGCCCTGGTCTCCCTCGGCGACCCCGCCCTGGTCCCCGGACTCGGCGCGGTCGCCGCCGCGCGCTGCGACGAGGACGACCTGCACTGGCTCGTCGACGACCCGGGCAACCCGGTGATCCGGCAGTGGGCCGCCGAGTACCCGGTGATCGCCGAGGCCGTCTCCAGGCGGGGCTCCGGCCCCACCCCCCGTGCCCGGGAGCACGCCCGCCCGACCGGCTCCGACGGCGAACTCGTCGCCCTGGCCCACCAGCGCTCGGACGCCTCCGTGGAGGCCATCCTGGAACTCGGCAGACGCCGCAGTCCCGCCCTGTTCGATCTCGCGGAGGAGTTCCTGCCCGAGGGCGCCGGAAGATGGCGCGGCGTGATCTGCCGGGCGCTGCGCGAATGCGGGCCCGCGGCCCTGCCGAGCGCGCGCCGCTGGGCGTCCGGCACACCGGGCTGCCGGAAGGTCGCGATCGCGATCCTCGCCGGGCACGGCACCGCCCAGGACGTCCCCGTGCTCGTCGACGACCTCGCCGCCGCCCTCAAGGCCAACGCCTGGGGCCGGGCCGCGCACCCCGTCGAAGGGCTCGGGCGGCTGCGCGCGGGCGCGGCGGTGTCGCTGCTCAAGGAGGCCTGGACCGCCACCGAGTACGCCTACCTGCGGCCGCGGCTGCTCACCGCGCTGCTGCGCACCGCCCCGCACACCGCCGAGGCGTACGCCGCCGAGGCCCTGTGGGACTGCGAGGAGGAGGCCCGCCGGATCGGCGCGAGCATGGCCCCCCTCACCGAGGACAACGGCCTGCGGCTGCGCCGCCTGGCCACCTGCGCGGCCGAGGAGCCCGGTGTGGTCTCCGCCGCCGTCGACAGGTCCGCGCCCGACCTGTGACGCCCGACGGGTGACGGCGCTCGAGATCCCCGCCGGAAATCGTCGCCTGGTATCGGCCGGACCCCCCGCGTCCTCCCTCCGGAGCACGGGAGAGTGGTCCCCTGGCGCGATGTGCGCGCCGCCGCGCTCCGCCTACACTCGCTCGCATGATCTCCGCTAAGACGCGCCTCCTCCTGGCCGCCCCCCTGCTCGCCCTCGCCCTCGGCACGGTGTCGGCCTGCTCGAGCGAGAACACCGACTGCGCCCTCACCACCGGCACCTGTACCGTCACCTTCGACCGCGGCGTCGACGCCAAGGCGAGCGTCCTGGGCGTCGACGCCCAGCTCGTCGAGGCCACCGACACCACCGTCACCGTCAACATCGGCGGCAAGAACGTCACCGTCCCCCTCGACGGCCAGGAACAGTCCGGCGACTTCAACATCCGCGTCAAGTCCATCACCCCGGACAACGTCATCCTGGAGATCTCCACCGGCGTCACCGTCACCGAATAGCCCCGGCGCCGCGGCTCCTTCGTCGACGAAGGAGCCGCGATGCGAGAGTCAGCCGAGTCTCTTCACGATCGCGGAGGCGAGGCGGGCGGCGGAGCCCGGGGCGTGGTGCAGGAAGAGGGACGGCTCGGCGAGTTCGAGTTCCAGGAGGACGGGGTCGCCGTCGGGGCCTGGGATGAAGTCGATGCGGGCGTAGAGCGGGTTCCCGGGGGCCGCGGCCAGGACGGCGGCGGCGAGGGCGAGTTCGGCCTTCGAGGCCGCGCGGGGGGTGATCTGCTCGCGTTCGTCCTTGGTGTCGGCGATCATCGGCTGGACGCCGGCGCCCGCGGTGAGGATCGGGGCCTTGCGGACGGCGTGGCTGAACTCGCCGTCGAAGAAGACCAGGGCGGTCTCCCCCGCGGTGTCGACCGCGTCGAGGTAGGGCTGGACCATGACCGTGCGGCCCTCGCCGCGGAGCCGCGCGAGGTGCGCGGCGGCCGGGACGGCCTCCTCCGCCGACCATCGCGCGGTGTCGCGGGCGCCCGCGGAGACCGCCGGCTTGATCACGTAGTCGGGCCATTCGGGCAGCTCAGCCGGGTCCCAGAGCGTCGGCACGACGGGCACGCCCGCCGCGCCGAGCTCCCGCAGATAGCTCTTGTCGGTGTTCCACCGCAGCACCTCGGCGGTGTTCTCCAGCCGGGGCACCCGCGCGGCCCAGTCCAGGAACTCCCCGAGCCGCGTCGAGTAGTCCCAGGTGCTGCGCACGAGGACGAGGTCGTACGCGGCCCAGTCGGCCGGGCCGTCCCAGCGCACCGCCTCGGCGCGATGGCCCAGCGCGCCGAGCTCGGCGATGAGCGCGGGAGTGTCCTCATCGCCTTCGGGCAGGTCGACGAAAGTGGCGATCGCAACATTCACCCCGCCAGGTTATGCGTATGACTGGCTGCTTTCGCCCGCGCCGGGGACCCGGGCGAAAGCAGCTCTCAGCGGACCTCGTGGCCGGCGGCCCTGATGGCGCTCTTCACCTCGGAGATGAGGAGGTCGCCGAAGTGGAACACCGAGGCGGCGAGGACGGCGTCGGCGCCCGCCTCGACCGCGGGAGGGAAGTGCTCCAGGGCGCCCGCGCCGCCGCTGGCGATGACGGGCACGCCGACGACCTCGCGGACCCGGCGCAGCATCTCGAGGTCGAAGCCGGTCTTGGTGCCGTCGGCGTCCATCGAGTTGAGCAGGATCTCGCCCACCCCGAGCTCCTCGGCCTTGCGGCACCACTCGATGGCGTCGATGCCGGTGCCCTTGCGCCCGCCGTGCGTCGTCACCTCGAAACCCGAGGGGGTGTCGGCGCAGCGCCGCGCGTCGGCCGACAGCACGATGCACTGGCTGCCGTAGCGGTGCGCGGCCTCGCGCAGGAACTCGGGCCTGGCGATCGCCGCGGTGTTGATCGACACCTTGTCGGCGCCCGCGCGCAGCAGCTTGTTCACGTCCTCGACGGTGCGGATGCCGCCGCCGACGGTGAGGGGGATGAACACCTGCTCGGCGGTGCGGCGCACCACGTCATAGGTGGTCGACCGGTCGCCGGAGGACGCGGTGATGTCCAGGAACGTCAGCTCGTCGGCGCCCTCGGCGTCGTACCGGCGCGCCAGCTCCACCGGGTCGCCCGCGTCGCGCAGGTTCTGGAAGTTGACGCCCTTCACGACCCGGCCGGCGTCGACGTCCAGGCACGGGATCACTCTCACGGCCACGCTCATGCCACTGCCCCCCGGTACGCGTCGACTTCCACTTCCACCAGCATCCGCGAGTCGAGCAGGCCGGCGACGATCAGCATGGACGCCGCGGGCCGCACGTCGCGGAACAGCGAGCCGTGCGCGCGGCCCACCGCGTCGGTGTGCTCGGCCGAGGTGACGTACATCCTGGTCCGCACGACGTCCCGGATCGACAGCCCGAGCCGCTCCAGCGACCACAGGGCGATCTGGAACGCCGTGCGGGTCTGCTCATAAGGATCACCGACGTGGACGACCTCGCCGTCCACCGTCGAGGTGCAGCCGGAGACGAACGCCATGTCGCCCGCCAGCACCGCCCGCGAGTACCCGATCAGGTCCTCCCAGGGTCCACCCGAGGAGATCCGTTCGATCATCGAGTGAGCTCCAGCGCTTCCTCGAGCGTGAAGGCCTGCGCGTAGAGCGCCTTGCCGACGATCGCGCCCTCGACGCCGAGCGGCACGAGGTCCTTCAGCACCTTGAGGTCCTCCAGGGAGGACACGCCGCCGGAGGCGATCACCGGCTTGTCGGTGCGGCCGCAGACCTCGCGCAGCAGCTCGACGTTCGGGCCGCGCAGCGTGCCGTCCTTGGTGACGTCGGTGAGGACGTAGCGGGGGCAGCCGTCGGCCTCCAGCCGGTCCAGCACCTCCCACAGGTCGCCGCCCTCACGGGTCCACCCGCGCGCGGCGAGGGTGGTGCCCCGCACGTCGAGGCCGACGGCGATGCGGTCGCCGAACTCGGCGATGGCGCGGCGGGTCCACTCGGGATCCTCGAGCGCGGCGGTGCCGAGGTTCACCCGGGCGCAGCCGGTGTCGAGGGCGGCGCGCAGGGAGGCGTCGTCGCGGATGCCGCCGGAGAGCTCGACCTTGACGTCCAGCCGTCCGGTGACCTCGCGCAGCAGCTCGCGGTTGGAGCCGCGGCCGAAGGCGGCGTCCAGGTCGACGAGGTGGATCCACTCGGCGCCCGCGCTCTGCCAGGCGAGGGCCGCGTCGAGGGGGTTGCCGTAGCCGGTCTCGGTGCCGGCCTCGCCCTGCACCAGGCGCACGGCCTGGCCATCGGCGACGTCAACGGCGGGAAGGAGCGTCAGGGTCATGCCGGAAAGCCTACCGGGAACGGCCTTGACCGGCGTTTTCCCCTCCCCGCAACGAATGATCTTCCTATCCGGCACGCGTGCCGCGCGGACAAGCCCCGGCACCTGGGATCACACTTCGTGATCGTCGGATCACTCGCCTTCCCAGTGAGAGGGGCGCTCCCCTTGCTCTCGACCCTTTCGCGGGTCCTGTCCGTCCCGCTCGCCGCCCTGGTGGCCCTCCTGCCCGTCCAGGCCGCCCCGGCGGCCCCGGCGGGCACGGGCCCCTACCAGCGGGGCCCCGCGCCCACCGAGGCGTCCCTGACGGCCTCGGGCGGCCCCTTCGCCGTCGCCAGGACCCGGCTGGTGGCCGGGCGGGGCACCGCCGCGGGCACCCTGCACTACCCCGTCGACATCTCCCAGGGGACGTTCGGCGCGGTGGCGATCATGCCGGGCTTCCTCGGCACCGAGAAGTCGATCGCCGTCTACGGCCCGCTCCTCGCCTCGCACGGGTTCGTGGTGCTCACCCTGAACGCCAAGCACCGCACGGACCGGCCGGACGCCCGCGCCACCCAGCTGCTCGCCGCGCTGGACCGGCTGGCCACCGGCCCCGTCCGCGACCGGATCGACCCGTCCCGCCTCGCGGTCATGGGCCACTCCATGGGCGGCGGCGCGGTGCTGCGCGCGGCGGCCCAGCGGCCGGGCCTCAAGGCCGCCGTGCCGCTCGCGCCGTGGCACCTGGAGCGGGACTGGCGGACGATCCGGGTGCCGACCCTCGTCTTCGGCTCCGACGACGACCGGGTCGCGCCCGTCCGCAGCCACGCCGAGCCGTTCTACCAGAGCATGACGCGCGCTCCGGAGAAGGCCTACATCGAATTGCGCAAGCGCGGGCACCTGAGCTTCATCACGCCCAATCCGGTGATCACCAAGTACACGGTGTCCTGGTTGAAGCGTTATGTCGATGAAGACACCAGATACGACCGGTTTCTATGCCCAGGTCCGGCTTTCCCGACCCGAGAGATCAACGAATACCGGGGCACCTGCCCCTCCTGACCCAACACGGCACATCCGCCCCCGAGGCCGACCTATCCTGGCAAGTGGAGTTACCCGCTGGTCCGTATAACGGATCACGCTGTTAACACGTCCGCAATCCGCCCATCACACAAGCGAGGACCATCAAAAGAGTGCCTCGAAATGGATCGGTCCAGTACGGCCGTTACCTGCCCATCGAAGAACACGCGATCGTCGGCGATCTGCGCACCGTCGCACTCGTCGGCACCGACGGGACCATCGACTGGTTCTGTCCGGGGCGCTTCGACGCCCCGTCCCTGTTCGCCTCCCTGCTCGACGCGCGCAAGGGCGGCTTCTTCTCGCTGTCCTGCCGGTCGGCCAACCGCCCCAAGCAGCTCTACCTGCCCGACACCAACATCCTCATGACGCGCTTCCTCACCGCGGAGGCCGTCGGCGAGGTCATCGACTTCATGGTGCCGGAGACCAGCGGGTCGGCCCCGCCCCGCGACCTCATCGTGCGCCAGGCGCGCGCGGTGCGCGGCCGGGCCACCTTCGAGCTGGGCTGCTACCCGGCGTTCGACTACGCCCGCGCCTCGCACGAGATCGAGATCGTCGAAGGGGTGGGCGCGGTGTTCACCTCCTCGGCCGGCCGCTTCGTGCTGCGCTCCAACGTGCCGCTGATCCACGACGGCGACGGGGTGAAGGCGACGTTCACGCTCGATGAGGGCGAGACCGTCGACGTCGTCCTGGAGTGGCAGGGCCAGGTGCACCCGCTGGTGCCGGGTGAGGCGGACGAGATGTTCCTGCGCACCCAGGAGTTCTGGCAGAAGTGGATCGGGCAGTCCCGCTACCGGGGCCGCTGGCGTGAGATGGTCCACCGCTCCGCGCTGGCGCTGAAACTGCTCGTCTACCACCCCACCGGCGCCCTGGTCGCCGCGCCCACCACGTCGCTGCCCGAGGGGATCGGCGGCGTGCGCAACTGGGACTACCGCTACGCCTGGCTGCGCGACTCGGCCTTCACGATCTACTCCCTGATGCAGCTCGGCTTCCTGGAGGAGGCCGCGGCGTTCATGGAGTGGCTCCAGCTCCGCTGCGAGGAGGCCACCCTCGAGCGCGACGTCATGATCATGTACTCGGTCGACGGGTCCGACAAGATCCCCGAGCACACGCTGGACCACCTCGAGGGCTACCGCGGGTCCCGTCCCGTCCGGATCGGCAACGGCGCCGCGGGGCAGCGCCAGCTCGACGTCTACGGCGAGATCATGGAAGCGGTGTACATGTACAACCGCGAAGTCCCGATCTCCTACGACCTGTGGCAGACCCTGTCCAAGCGCCTGGACTGGCTCGCCGACCACTGGGAGGAGCCGGACGAGGGCATCTGGGAGGTCCGCGGCGGCCGCCAGCGCTTCACCTACTCGGGCCTGCAGACCTGGACCGCGTTCGACCGGGCGCTGCGCCTGGCCCGCGACCGCGGCCTCCCGGCACGGTCCAACAAGTGGCAGCGCCTCGCGGCCAAGGCCTACCGGTTCGTCCAGCAGGAGTGCTGGGACCCGGAGATCGGCGCCTACGTCATGCACCCGGGCAGCAAGCTGCTCGACGCGGCCGTGCTGTGCATGCCGATGCTCAAGTTCTCCGGCCCGACCGACCCGCGCTTCCTCATGACGCTCGACCACCTGGGCAAGGAGCTCGTCTCCGACAGCCTCGTGCACCGGTACGCCGCGACCGGCCACGACGGCCTGGAGGGCGAGGAGGGCACCTTCAACCTCTGCTCCTTCTGGTACGTCGACGCCCTGACCGCGGCGGGACGCGTCAAGGAGTCCCGGATGGTCTTCGAGAAGATGCTGACCTACGCCAACCACGTCGGCCTGTACGCCGAGGAGATCGGCCCGTCCGGCGAGGCGCTCGGCAACTTCCCGCAGGCGTTCACCCACCTGGCGCTGATCAGCGCCGCGGTCAACCTCGACCGCGCGCTGGACAACAACGGCACACTGGTCCGCCCGTAGGCACCACGAGACCGCCCGGCCCCTCTCAGGGGCGGGCGGTCTTCGTGTTTCCCCGGGTCGTGCTCGTCAGGCCGTCAGGCGGCGACCTTGGCGTGCATCTCCCAGACCATGACCTCCGCCGCGTCCGTCGCGGTGACCTTCTGGCCGCCGGTGGCGGTGAATCGCACGGCGTCGCCCTCGCGCAGCGCCCCCGCGCCTTCCAGCTCGACGTCGCCGCGTGCGACGAACAGGTGCAGATAGGGCGCGTCCGGCAGGGTCACCGACCCGCCCGCCTCCAGCCGCGCGACGTGCAGCGCCGCGAACTTGTTCTTGATCCGGATCGCCGTGTCGAACTCGTGCTTGGCCATGCCGGAGGCGACCGTCTTGAGGCCGCCGCGCAGGAGCTCGTCGCCGATCTCCAGCTGCTCGTAGCCGGGCTTGATCCGCGCCTCGTCGGGAACCACCCACATCTGAATGAAGTGGACGGGCTCGGCGTGCTCGTCGCCGCCCTCGAGGCTCCAGGAGTCGTTCTTCTCCGAGTGCAGGATCCCGGTCCCCGCGCTCATCCGCTGCGCCAGCCCCGGGTAGATCACCCCGTTGTGCCCCTCGGAGTCCTGGTGCACCAGGGACCCGCGCAGCACCCACGTCACGATCTCCATGTCCCGATGCGGATGCGTCTCGAACCCCATCCCGGGCTTCACGGTGTCGTCGTTGTTGACCAACAGCACGCCGTGATGCGTGTTGTCCGGGTCGTAGTGCCCCCCGAACGAGAACGAGTGCTTGGAGTCCAACCAGTCGATCTTGGTCTTGTCCCGCTCATCCGCCCGCCGGATGTCCACCGCCGCCGCCTGCATCAGACGCACCTCCCTGGTTGGTTGAACTTTAAACCATCCACCCCGCCCGCGCATTCCCCGCCCCCGCGATCACCGCCGGTCGAACGCCAGGAACGCCGCCACGGGCACCACCAGCAGCGACACCACCAGCACCGCGAACCGCTCCATCCCCCCGAACCCCAGCCCCCAGGCGAAGCCCTGCACGGCCACCAGGAACACCACCACGGCCCCGAACCGCGCCCTCCGCGCCCGAGCCGCGGCCCCCGCCGCCCCCGTGGGCAGCACCTTCCCCACGGCCCGCCGCACCCTGGTCCGCCGAACCTGCCGCACCCGATTCCGCTCGGCCGCCGCAGCCGCCGCAGCCTCCCGCTCGGCCCTCCGCCGAGCCCTCTCCTTGCTCATCCCCCCAGTATCACCGTCCAGCGCCCCTCACCGGCCCCTCCGAAGACCGGCGGGCCGGCCGGCAGGCGGCCCGATGCCCGAAGATCGCCCGTCGTCACGGTGAACTCGCCGTCGAGCAGCCTCTCGGCGAGGCCGGACCGCAGTCGCGCCGTCTCCTCCGCGACCCTGCGGTGCACGGCCTCCTCGGCGTCGAGGGACGCCAGGACCGCCAAGATCGCCTCCTGCTCCGCCGTGGGGGGAAGAACCACCGGCAGGTCCAGGAGCGTGCGGGTCCGGAGACTGGCGATCACCGAGCGGGGCGAGCGGGCGACGAGCCATCTCACCGTCTCCCGCCGAGCGAGAACCTGGAGCAGATGGCGGGGGCGGAGGGCGGTTCGCTCCTTGACCCGGATCCGCAGGCACGACGTTCCGGTGAGCCAGCCCTCATGCTCCGCGCCGACCTGCGCGACCCGGCCGAGTTCCCCGCACCGGACGCAGACGAGATCCCCCTCCTCGAGACGGAACCTTTCCAACCCCGCCGCAACGTGCGGTGGCACCTTGCGGGCCCCGAACCCTCTGATCCCGTGGTCCTGCCCGATCTGCCCGGCGGCCACGACGCCGACTCCCGGCCCACCCATGGCGAGGAAGGAGGGACGCACATTGGAGGGAAGAGATCCCGCCCTCGGAGCGTCTCGGCCGGGGCCGGAGATCCGGGATGTCTGCGGCGCCAGTTGCTCACCGCGCCGCGCCGCACGCCGCAGCGGCGGGCGATCTCGGCCATCGTGACCAGATCCGCCACAGCGCCTCCTCAGAACCTCGGCGCGGTGAGGCCCGCGCAGACGTCGTCCTTGCGCGACAGGACCTCCGCGACCCGCGTGACCGCGGCCACGTGGTCGGCCAGATCGATCGACAGGTACCGCGGCATCCGGCGGATCTTCTCGTGGTCGGCGGCGAGGTCACGGTCGTGGACGGGCTCGTGACGCATGATCCGGTTGCGCAGGCAGACGAGGGAGAGCAGCCCGTCCCTCTGCTTCGGCATGCCGCCCGGGGCACGGTCGTTTCCGCCCCTGTGCCAACCGCATCGGAAATGCTCAAGAGGTGTCGACACTCCGGCGTGCCGCGGCCGGCGCGTACATGCACGATGCTCCGGCCAGGCGGCCGGAGCATCGTGCATGTACGGGCGCGCGCTACACGGTGGTGAGCCAGTTGGTGAGGAGGGTGGCGCCGGCGTCGCCGGACTTCTCCGGGTGGAACTGGGCGGCGGAGAGGGGGCCGTTCTCGGCGGCGGCGACGAAGGGTTCGCCGTGTTCGGCCCAGGTGACGATGGGAGGGGCCATGCGCTCGGGGTGGAGTTCCCATTTGCGGACGGCGTAGGAGTGCACGAAGTAGAAGCGGGTGTCGGGGTCGAGGCCGCGGAAGAGGACGGAGTCCGACGGGGCCTGGACGGTGTTCCAGCCCATGTGCGGGATGACCGGGGCGTGCAGGCGCTCGACGGTGCCGGGCCACTCGTTGCAGCCCTCGGTGGTGATGCCGTGCTCGACGCCCTCGGCGAAGAGGATCTGCATGCCGACGCAGATGCCGAGGACCGGGCGGCCCCCGGCCAGGCGGCGGCCGATGATCTGCTCGCCGCGGACCGACTTGAGGCCCGCCATGCAGGCGGCGAACGCGCCGACGCCCGGGACGACCAGGCCGTCGGCGTTCAGCGCGGTGTCGAAGTCCGACGTGACGGTGACCTCGGCGCCGACCCTGGCCACCGCGCGTTCGGCCGAGCGCAGGTTCCCCGACCCGTAGTCGAGGATGACGATGTTCTTCATTCCCATCCCTCCCTCACAGCCTGCCCATCGCGGCGAGGACCGACAGCACGGTCAGCACCGCGAGGATCACCGCCGCGACCTTGAGTCCCTGCCTGATGAAGCTGTACACGCCGGAGGCGAGGAACAGCGCGACCGCGAACAGCAGCATCGCCGTCCACGGCACCGAGATCCCGAAGAGGCCGACCGTCCCCTCCTCGGCGAGCACCCCGGCGGCGAACCCGGTCACAGGGCTCCCTTGGTGGACGGGATGCCGTGCACCCGCGGGTCGAGTTCGCTCGCGTAGCGCAGCGCCCGCGCCAGGGCCTTGAACTGGGCCTCGACGATGTGGTGGGCGTTGCGGCCGTACGGCACGTGGACGTGCAGGGCGATCTCGGCGTTGGCCACGAACGACTCGAAGATGTGCCGGGTGAGCGTGGTGTCGTACTCGGGGCCGATCATCGGCGCCATGTTCTCCGGCTCGGAGTGCACGAGGTACGGGCGGCCGGAGAGGTCCACGGTGACCTGGGCGAGTGACTCGTCCAGCGGGATCGAGGCGTCGGCGAACCGGCGGATCCCGCGCTTGTCGCCGAGCGCCTGCTTGAACGCCTGGCCGAGCGCGATCGCGGTGTCCTCGATCGTGTGGTGGCTGTCGATGTGCAGGTCGCCCTCGGTGCGGACGGTCAGGTCGAACGAGCCGTGCTTGCCGAGCTGGGCGAGCATGTGATCGTAGAAGCCCACACCGGTGGCGACCTCGACCTCCCCCGTGCCGTCAAGGTCGATCTCGACGAAGACCTTGGTCTCCTTGGTGGCCCGCTCGACGCGGCCGATCCTGCTCACTGTGTCTCCTTGAGGGATTCCTGCAGGGCGGCGCGGAAGGCCGCCATCTCCTCGGGCGTCCCGACGGACACCCGCAGCCAGCGCGGCGGGCCGACGGCCCGGATGAGGACGCCGCGGTCCAGCATGCGCTGCCACAGCGCGTCCCGGTCGGCGAACTCCCCGAACAGCACGAAGTTGGCGTCGGAGTCGGCGACCTCGAGCCCTTCGCCGCGCAGCCAGTCCACCACCGCGTCGCGCTCCGTCCGCAGCTGCTCGACGTAGCCGAGCAGCTCGTCCCTGAAGGACAGCGCCGTCCGCGCGACGGCCTGGGTGACCGACGACAGGTGGTAGGGCAACCGGACCAGCAGCAGCGCGTCCAGCACCGCCGGGTCGGCGGCGAGGTAGCCGAGGCGCGCCCCGGCCAGCGCGAACGCCTTGGACATGGTCCGGGTGACGATCAGGCGCGGGTGGCCTTCGAGCAGCTCCAGCGCCGACGGGGTGCCCGCGCGGCGGAACTCCCCGTACGCCTCGTCCACGACGACCATGCCGGGCGCGACCTCGAGCACCGCCTCGATGGCGGCGAGGTCCAGCGACGTGCCGGTGGGGTTGTTCGGCGAGGTGAGGAAGACGATGTCCGGCCGGTGCTCCTGGACGGCGGCGACGGCCCGTTCGGCCTCCAGCCCGAAGTCCTCGGCCCGGTAGGCGTCGATCCAGCGGGTGTTGGACACCTTGGAGATCGTCGGGTGCATGGCGTACGACGGCTCGAAGCCCATCGCGGAGCGGCCGGGGCCGCCGAACGCCTGGACGATCTGCTGGATGATCTCGTTGGAGCCGTTGGCGGCCCACACCCGGGAGGCGTCCAGCGCGACGCCCGACTCGGCGCGCAGAAAGGCGGCGAGGTCGGCGCGCAGGGCGAGCGCGTCGCGGTCGGGGTAGCGGTTGAGCGTCCCCGCGGTCTCGGCGACGGCCTCGCCGAGCGCCTTCACCAGCGCCTCGGACGGCCCGTAGGGGTTCTCGTTGGTGTTGAGCTGCACGGGCACGTCGAGCTGCGGCGCGCCGTAGGCCTTCTCCGCGCGCAGGTCCTCGCGCAGCGGGAGGTCGGACAGAGACGTCATGAAGGGATCTCCCAGTCGAAGCGGGCCTTGAGCGCGGCGCCGTGCGCGGGCAGGTCCTCGGACTCCGCCAGCGTGACGACCCGGGCGGTGGCCTCGGCGAGCGCGGCGCGGTCGTACTCCACCACGTGGATGCCGCGCAGGAACGACTGGACGGACAGGCCGGAGGAGTGGCAGGCGCAGCCGCCGGTGGGCAGCACGTGGTTGGACCCGGCGAGGTAGTCGCCCAGGGACACCGGCGCGTACGGCCCGACGAAGACCGCCCCGGCGTTGCGGACGCGGGCGGCGACGGCCGCGGCGTCTGCGGTGTGGATCTCCAGGTGCTCGGCGGCGTAGGCGTTGACGACGGCGAGCCCGGCCTCCAGGTCGGAGACCAGCACGACCGCCGACTGGCGCCCGGACAGCGCCTCGCCGACCCGCTCGCGGTGCTTGGTGCGGGCGACCTGGACGGCGAGTTCGGCTTCGACGGCCTCGGCCAGCTCGACCGAGTCGGTGACCAGCACGGAGGCGGCGATGGTGTCGTGCTCGGCCTGGCTGATCAGGTCGGCGGCGACGTAGGACGCGTCGGCCGTGGCGTCGGCGAGGACCGCGATCTCGGTCGGCCCGGCCTCGGCGTCGATGCCGACGACGCCGCGCAGGTACCGCTTGGCGGCGGCGACCCAGATGGAGCCGGGGCCGGTGATCAGGTCGGCGCGGCGGCACTCCTCGGTGCCGTAGGCGAACATCGCCAGGCTCTGCGCGCCGCCGGCGGCGTAGACCTCGTCGACGCCCAGCAGCGCGCACGCGGCCAGGATGGTCGGGTGCGGCAGGCCGCCGTGGTCCTTCTGGGCGGGCGAGGTGACGGCCAGGGAGCCGACCCCGGCCTCCTGGGCGGGCACCACGTTCATGACCACGCTGGACGGGTAGACGGCCTTGCCGCCCGGGACGTAGAGCCCGACCCGGTCGACCGGGACCCAGCGCTCGGTGACGGTGCCGCCGGGCACCACGGTGGTGGTGACGTCCTTGCGGCGCTGCTCGCGGTGCACGATCCGGGTCCGCCGGATCGCCTCCTCCAGCGCGTCGCGGATGGCGGGGTCGAGGTTCTCCAGCGCCGCGGTGATCGCCTCGGCCGGGACCCGGGTGGTGCTCAGCTCCACCCCGTCGAACTGCGCGGTGTAGCGCAGGACCGCCTCGACCCCGTGATGCCGCACGTCCTCACAGATCGGCCGCACCTTTTCCAGGGCGGCCTCGACGTCGAAGTCGGCGCGGGGCAGCACGTCGCGCAGGTCGCCGGGGAGGGCGCCGCGCAGGTCGATTCGGGAAATCACAGAGCCAAGTCTACGGACAGCGACGCCGGGGTCGGGAATCGGTTTCAGGTGCTGAGACGCCGAGCGGGGCCGATGGGGCCGGTCAGACGCGGGCGGGGGTGGCCCAGTCGGCGAAGGCGGGCTCGCCGGAGAAGTCGGCGGAGGCGGTGCCGCCGCCGGGCAGCCGGGCCTCGGTGCGGGCGCCGGAGCGGCGGTGGGGCACGTGGTGGTGGGCCAGGAAGCGGGTGAGGGTCAGCTGGGGGTCGGCGGGGAAGAGCGAGACGGCCTTGCCGATCAGGGCGGGCACGGCGGCGGCGTCGAAGGCCGGGGGCGGGATCGCGGGGTCGTCGACGAGCAGGTAGGCCGAGCCCCCGTCGTAGCCCGCGCCTATGTAGCCCGACCCGCCGAGCACCCCGGCGGCCGCGACGGCGATCAGATGGCCCGCGTGGCCGCCCTCGAACCATGAGAGGTCGACCTCGGGGTCGGTGAACTCCGGCACGCCCAGGCGGGTGCCCAGCTCCCGGACGGCCATGGTCGGCACGACGGCGGGGTGGGCGGGGCCGAACTGGGCGTTGGCCCATCCCCACAACCAGGTACGCTCTCGTGAGGCGTAGCTGCCGAGGAGGTTCACCCTTACAGTGGTCTCCCCGCTGGTGTAGGTCCGGCCGTTGAGGTCGGCGCTCCAGTCGGCGCGGGGCAGTCGGGCCGCCAGGATCTCCTGCTGGGACAGGACGATGGCGGACAGCGCGGCACCGAGGCGTTCGAACGCCGAGCTGAATCCTGACATGTTCGGAACACTACCCGCGGCGGCCCGGTTTGTGTCCCCTTCCCGGAGGGACCCCTCGGTGGCGTTACGCTGCGAGAGATCAACTTTCCGGGACGTCAGGAGCGTGACTATTTGGCCCGGCAACTGCGCGTCTGGGCGACCCTGACCGGGACGCTGGCCCTGGTCGGCGTACCCGCCGGGCTGCTGTGGGTGTGGCTGGCCGTCCGGCCGGAGTACATCATCGTCTCGGGGAAGGCGCACCTCCTCGACCCCGAGACGCAGGACCTCATCGGCGCCGACGGCAGGTTCGCCGCGGTCTGCGCGGCCTTCGGCCTGGCGGCCGGGGCCCTCGCCTACTGGCGGGGCGGCAGGGGCCGCGACGTCGCCCTGGTCCTCGCGCTGGGCACGGGAGGCCTGCTCGGCTCGTTCGTCGCCTGGTGGCTCGGCCACCGGTTCGGCCTCGCCGCGTTCACCCGGGCGGTCGCCTCCGGGGCCGACGGCACTCGGGTCCTCGGCCCGCTCGACCTCCAGGCCAAGGGTGTCCTGACGCTCTGGCCGCTCGTCTCGGTGATCGCCTTCGGCGTCCTCGAGGCGCTGGACGTCGCCCGGCGGCTACCTGCGGCCGATGGCGGCCAGCCCGGCGCCGGTGAGGCGGACGAGGTCGGCGGGGGCGAGTTCGATCTGGAGGCCGCGCCGCCCGGCGGAGACGTAGACGGTCGGGAACGCTGACGCGCTGTCGTCGACCACGGTCGGGAGCCGCTTGCGCTGCCCGAGCGGGCTGATCCCGCCGACCACGTAGCCGGTGGCCCGCTCGGCATCGGCGGGCTCGGCCATCTGGGCCTTCTTGCCGCCGACGGCCGCGGCCAGCGCCTTCAGGTCGAGCTGGCCCGCCACGGGCACCACCCCGACCGTCAGCCTGCCGTCCACCTCGGCCAGGAGGGTCTTGAACAGCCGCTCGGGCGGGACGCCGAGCGCCTCGGCCGCGGCCTCGCCATAGGAGGCCGCGTGCTCGTCGACCTCGTAAGGGTGCAGGCTGTACTGGATCCCCGCCTTCGCCGCCGCGACGGTCGCCGGGGTGCCCTTGGATGCGCCTTTCGCCATGGGCCCTGAGCCTAGACGCCCGAGGCGTCGAGGCCGGCCTCGATGACCGCGTTCATGATCCGGGCCAGGTGCTCGCGGGAGAAGCTCGGCGCGAGCGGCAGCATCGCCTCGACGATCGCGGCCTCCCGGGCGGCGTCGCGCCCCCGGTGCCCGCCGACGGGCTTGATCCGCTGCACCTCGGCCGCGAGGGCGGCGCGGCGCTCCAGCAGCGCGGCGAGTTCCGCGTCCACCTGGTCGATGGCGGAACGCACCTCCGCCAATGTGGCGGTTTCTGAATCAATCGGGCGCATGATCCCATCGTAGTGAAGTTCCGGGAGAGTCCCGGACGGGAAGGGTGGGGATCATGGCAGACCAACCGCAGCAGAAACTCCTCGTGATCGGGTTCGACGACCCGCTCAAGGCGAGCGAGTTCATGCTCACCGCGGCCCGGATGCAGAAGCACGAGCAGCTCCAGGTGCACGACGCGGTCTTCATCGAGCGGGAACCCGACGGCAAGTCGATCGTCCGCGAGACCCGCGACGTCACCCCGGGGCGGGGCGCCCTGGGCGCGGGGATGTGGGGCCTGCTGCTGGGCACCCTGCTCGGCGGGCCGGTCGGCGGGCTCGTCGCGGGCGCGGCGAGCGCGGGCGGCGGCGCGCTGCTCGGCAAACTGATCGACACCGGGATCAAGGACGAGAAGATCGCCGAGCTGCGCGAGGCGGTCCCGCCGGGCAGCACCGCGCTCGCACTGCTGATCAGCCACCTGTCGGTCGCCGACCTCCAGCGCGAGCTGGCCCGCTTCCCCGGCGCGTCCCTGGTGGAGTCCGACCTCTACGACGCGGCGATCCACGCTGTGCGCGTCAGCCTGGGCGAGATCGAGGGCTGAGCCCCCTACAGCTCGCGCCTCATCCAGACGTGCGGGATGCCCGCCTCCATCTCCTCCGGACCGTACTCCCCTGGCCCGGTGCACGGGCACTTTGAGAACCCGGCTTCGCCGGGGCGCCCGTGCACCGGGCAGAACGCGGTGTAGCCGAGGCGGGCGTAGAACCCCGCGGCGTGGGTCTGAGCGTGCAGTTCGATCGCGCTCAGGCCGCGTGCGCGCGCGTGGTCCTCCACCGCCCGCACCAGCGCCGCGCCCAGGCCCGTGCCCCGGGCCGGCTCGCGCACCGCGAGGCGGCCGAGCACGCCGACGCCCTCGCGCACCCGCGTGAGCAGCCGGACCGTGCCGAGCGGGACGTCGCCGGAGCGTGCGACGAAGTGGTCGGCGACGTCGTCGAGGTCATCGACCTCGATCTCCTCGGGCACGCCCTGCTCGCCGACGAAGACCTCGAAGCGGACCTCGAAGGCGTCTCCGAGGCCCTCCGCGCCCTCCACGAGGACGATCTCCGGCTCCGGCGCCATCACCATCAGGACTCCGCCGCGACGACGTCCAGCGCCTTCTGGAGGTCGTCGGGGTAGGCGCTGGTGAACTCGACGTACTCGTCGGTCGCCGGGTGCATGAAGCCCAGCTTGACCGCGTGCAGCCACTGGCGCTGGACGCCCAGGCGCGCGGCGAGGGTCGGGTCCGCCCCGTAGAGCAGGTCGCCGACGCACGGGTGGCGCAGCGCCGACATGTGCACCCGGATCTGGTGGGTGCGGCCGGTCTCCAGGGTGATGTCCAGCAGGGACGCCGCCCGGAACGCCTCGATCGTGTCGTAGTGGGTGACCGAGGGCCTGCCGCCCGCGACCACCGCGAACCGCCCGTTGCCGGACGGGTGCCGGTCGATCGGCGCGTCCACGGTGCCCCGGAACGGGTCCGGGTGGCCCTGGACGAGGGCGTGGTAGCGCTTGGTCACCTCGCGGTCGTGGAAGGCGCGCTTGAGGCGCGAGTAGGCCCGCTCGCTCTTGGCCACCACCATGCAGCCGGTGGTGTTGGCGTCCAGCCGGTGCACGATCCCCTGGCGCTCGGCCGCGCCGCTCGTGGCGACGGTGTGGCCCGTGCCCAGCAGGCCGCCGATCACGGTCGGGCCGGTCCAGCCGGTGGTGGGGTGGGCCGCGACCCCGATGGGCTTGTTGACCACGATGATGTCGTCGTCCTCGTACACGATCGCCATGCCCGGCACGGGCTCGGCGATCGGCACGGGGGCGCTCGGCGGCGGCGGGAGCAGCACCTCCAGCCAGGCCCCGGCGGTCACCCGGTCGGACTTGGCGACCTCGCGGCCGTCGATCTGCACGTCGCCGGCCGCGATCACCTCGGCGGCGCGGCCGCGCGAGAGGCCGAACAGCCTGGCCAGCGCGGTGTCGACCCGTTCGCCCTCAAGGCCCTCGGGCACGTAGAGGGAGCGCTGATCGCTCATTCCTTCACCTCCGGCGCGGCGTCGGCCGGGGTCCTGTCGGCGGGTGCCGGGGCGTCCTCGACGGATTCGTCAGGGGCCTCCTCGGCGGCCTCCTCGCGTGACGCCTTGGTCTCGCGGGAGCCGTCCGGCTGGTAGCCGAGCCCGGCGAGGAGGACGGCGAAGGCGCCGCCGAAGAGGATGCAGGAGTCGGCGAGGTTGAACACCGGCCACCCGTCGAAGAACGGCCAGGCCGGCCACTCGATCCAGTCGACGACATGGCCGTGGAAGACGCCCGGCGCCCGGACCAGCCGGTCGATCAGGTTGCCGACCGCGCCGCCCAGCAGCAGGCCGAGCGTGATCGCCCACGGGGTGCTGCGCAGATCCTTGGCGTAGCGGATGATCGCCACGGCCACGCCGAGCGCGATGATCGTGAAGATCCAGGTCATCCCGGTGCCGATGGAGAAGGCCGCGCCCGCGTTGCGCACCACGCGCAGCGTGCTGATGCCGAGCGGCAGCTCGATCGGGCGCTGGCCCTCCAGCGTCGCCACGACCACGATCTTGGCGACCTGGTCGATCAGCACGGCCAGCAGTGCCACGCACCCGAACAGGACGATATGACGTCGGGGCCGGGACCCCGTCTGCGCATCGGAAATGGTCCCGGCTCCCTGAGAATCGTTGGCGTCGCTCAGCGACGCTCCTCGCGTTGTTTGCATGTCACACACAGAGTCGCCCGCGGGAAGGCCTGGAGGCGCGCTTTGCCGATCGCCTGCCCGCAGTTGTCACATACACCATAGGTGCCCGCGTCGATGCGCGCGATCGCGCGCTCGTTCTGCTCCAGCAGATCGCGGCAGTTGTTGGTCAGCGCGAGCTCGTGCTCCCGCTCGTAGGTCTTGGCGCCCGCGTCGGCCTGGTCGTCGCCCGCGCCCTCGCCGGAGTCGCCGTGTTCGGCGGCCTGGTTCTGCGCGGCCCTGATCTCCGCGGTGAACTCCTCGATCTCCGCGCTCAGCCTGGTCCTGACCTCGGCGAGCTCCTTGACCGTCCAGTGTTCCTCGCCCTCGCGCACGGGGAGCGCGTCGGCCTTGGCCGCCGCCTTCGCCTTCTCGGCTGCCGCCTTGTCGGCGGCGGGCTTGGACTGTGCCGACTTGTTCTTCACGCTCGCGGTTCCGGCCATCGCGGGCCCCCTCGCGTCGAGCTTCTCTTCGACGGGCAGTGCGGGAAGCATAGGTCTCCATTCGGCGGGACGGCAAACACCCGGGGGCGCTGCCGATCGGTCACCACCCGCATATGCCCCACGACGCGGTGTCAGGAACCGCGCAATTGGTCGATCTTTTCAGTGAGCTGGATCACATCACCGTCGATCTCGGCGACCTTTCCCCGACTGGTCGCGCCCGCCGGCGGCCGCACGCCCCGGGACCCGCCCGGATCACCGGCCGCACAGCCATCTTCCTCACCTTCCCTTGGGTGCTCCTTGACCGAAGACCCCGACGGCCGGAAACCGGGTCGAGCGCGATCACCGAGTGGCTCTACAATCGTGACAGTCGTCGGCAAGGCAGCGATGGGGCAATCACCCCGGAGCCGCCGGAAGAACGGCCCCGGGCCTTCACCCGAGGCCCAGTAGAACCGGCAGCCGGACTGAACGAAGTGGATCGCGCCCGAAGCGTCGGGCTCGGTCAAGAGGGGTGGTACCGCGGCCCGGCGAGCGCATCGCCCGAGGTCGTCCCTTCAAGACTCACCAGACTTCCGTCCCAGAAGTTCAGTCTTGAAAGGTGCGACCGCCGTGTCCTTCCGGCCCCTGCCCGCCCAGGTGGATCTGCCCGCCCTCGAACGCGACCTGCTGAGCCGCTGGCAGGACGAGAAGATCTTCCAGCGCTCCCTCGACCGCAACGCCGACGGCCCCCGCTGGGTCTTCTACGAGGGCCCGCCCACCGCCAACGGCATGCCCGGCGTGCACCACGTCGAGGCCCGCGTCTTCAAGGACGTCTTCCCGCGCTTCAAGACCATGCAGGGCTTCAACGTGCCCCGCAAGGCCGGCTGGGACTGCCACGGCCTGCCCGTCGAGGTGGCCGTCGAGAAGGAGCTGGGCCTGTCCGGCAAGCCCCAGATCGAGGCCTACGGCATCGCCGAGTTCAACGAGCGCTGCCGCGCCTCGGTCATGCGGCACACCGACGCGTTCGAAGAGATGACCGAGCGCATGGGCTACTGGACGGACCTGGCGAACGCCTACCGGACCATGGACCCTGCCTACGTCGAGTCGGTCTGGTGGTCGCTCAAGGTCATCTGGGACAAGGGCCTGCTCTTCCAGGACCACCGGATCACCCCGTACTGCCCGCGCTGCGGCACCGGCCTGTCCGACCACGAGCTGGGCCAGCCCGGCGGCTACGAGACGGTCTCCTCCCCCTCGGTCTACGTGCGGATGCCCGTCACGTCCGGCCGCTTCGAGGGCGCCGACCTGCTCATCTGGACCACCACGCCCTGGACCCTGGTGTCCAACACCGCGGTCGCCGTGCACCCGGACGTCACCTACGTGGTGGCGGTCAAGGACGGCGAGAAGCCGGTGATCGTCGCCGAGCCCCTGCTGGAGAGCGCGCTCGGCGAGGGCTGGACCGCCCGCGAGTCCTTCTCCGGCACCGAGCTGGAGCGCACCCCGTACTCCCGGCCGTTCGAGCTGGTCGAGATCCCGGGCGCCCACTTCGTCCTGCTGGCCGACTACGTCACCGTCGAGGACGGCACCGGCCTCGTCCACCAGGCCCCGGCCTTCGGCGCCGACGACCTCCAGACCTGCAAGCGCTACGGCCTGCCCGTGGTCAACCCGATCGGCCCCGACGGACGCTTCGCCGAGGACGTCCCGATGGTCGGCGGCGTCCTGTTCAAGGAGGCCGACGAGCGCCTCACCGAGGACCTGCGCGAGCGCGGCCTGCTGTTCCGCGGCAGCCACTTCGAGCACAGCTACCCGCACTGCTGGCGCTGCCACTCCGCGCTGCTGTACTACGCGCTGCCCGCCTGGTACATCCGCACCACCGCGGTCAAGGACGCGCTGCTCCGCGAGAACGCCGGGACGAACTGGTTCCCCGAGACGATCAAGGAGGGCCGGTACGGCGAGTGGCTGCGCAACAACGTCGACTGGTCCCTGTCGCGCTCGCGGTACTGGGGCACGCCCCTGCCGCTGTGGATCTGCCCGGACGAGCACGTCACCTGCGTCGGCTCGCTGAAGGAGCTGTCGGAGCTGGCCGGCGAGGACCACTCCGAGCTCGACCCGCACCGCCCGTTCGTCGACGACGTCACCTTCGGCTGCCCGGTCTGCGCGCAGACCGCCAAGCGCGTCCCCGACGTCATCGACGCCTGGTACGACTCGGGCTCCATGCCGTTCGCCCAGCACGGCGCGCCGTACACCGACCTGCCCGAGTTCGAGGCCAACTACCCGGCCCAGTTCATCTGCGAGGCCACCGACCAGACCCGCGGCTGGTTCTACTCGCTGATGGCCGTCGGCACCCTGGTGTTCGACAAGTCCTCGTACGAGAACGTCCTGTGCCTCGGCCTGATCCTCGCCGAGGACGGCCGGAAGATGTCCAAGCACCTCGGCAACGTCCTCCAGCCGCTCCCCCTCATGGAGCAGCACGGCGCCGACGCGCTGCGCTGGTTCATGGCCTGCTCCGGCTCCCCGTGGGCGGCCCGGCGCGTCGGCCACGCCGCCCTTGAGGAGATCGTCCGGAAGGTCCTGCTGACCTACTGGAACACCGCGTCGTTCTTCGTCCTGTACGCCAACGCCGCGGCGGCCCAGGACGGCGCCTGGACCCCGGCGCGACTCGCCGAGGCGCCCGCCCCGGCCGACCGGCCGCTGCTGGACCGCTGGGCGCTCGCCGAACTCCACCGCACGACGGCTGAGGTCACCGCCGCCCTTGAGGTGTTCGACACCCAGGCCGCGGGCCGGCGCCTGACCGAGTTCGTCGACGACCTGTCCAACTGGTACGTCCGGCGCTCCCGCCGCCGCTTCTGGGAGGGCCCGACCACCCCGGAGAACCACTCGGCCTTCGCGACCCTGTACGAGTGCCTGGAGACCCTCACCCGGCTCATGGCCCCGCTCGTCCCGTTCCTCACCGACCACGTCTGGGACGTGCTCAAGCCCGAGGGCGCGCCGGAGTCCGTCCACCTGGCGGACTGGCCGACGGCCGACCCCGCGCTCGTCGACACCGCGCTCACCGCCCAGATGGCGCTCGTCCGCCGGCTGGTCGACCTCGGGCGGGCGGCGCGCACGTCCTCCGCGGTCCGCATCCGCCAGCCGCTCGGCCGCGCCCTCGTCGGCGCGCCGGGCTGGGCGGGGCTGCCCGAGGCGCTGCGCGCGCAGATCGCCGAGGAGCTGAACGTCGGCGCGTTCGAGGACCTGTCGTCGATCGGCGGCGACCTCGTCGAGTACGAGGTGAAGCCGAACTTCCGCGAGCTGGGCAAGCGGTACGGCAAGCAGACCCCGCTGGTCGCCAAGGCGGTCACCGCGGCCGACCCGGTCGAGCTCGTCGCGGACGTGCGCGCGGGCGCCCACACCTTCGAGGTGCCCCAGGTCGGCACGGTCGAGCTGGGCGCCGGCGACGTCATCGTCACCGAGCGGCCCCGCTCCGGCTGGGCCGTGGAGTCCGCGGGCGGCGAGACCCTCGCCCTCGACCTGGAGATCACCCCCGCGCTGCGCCTGGCGGGCCTCGCCCGCGAGGCCGTCCGGATGATCCAGGACGCCCGCAAGCAGTCCGGCCTCGAGGTCACCGACCGCATCCGGCTGGTCTGGACCGCGACCGACGGCGACATGGCCGCGGCGCTGCGCGCGCACGGTGCCGAGGTCGCCGGAGAGGTCCTCGCCGACGCCCTCACCGAGGGCGCCGCCGAACCCACCCACACCGACGCCGACCTGGGTCTGGCGTTCGCCCTGAGCCGGGTGTGACGCATCGGGGTGGACCCTTAGGGGTCCACCCCGACATTCCCCGCATCTCGCCCGAGAACCCTGGGGAGACCCTTCCGCCTAGGCCATAGTGGAAGGCGTGGAACTCGAAAAGAAGCCCGACCTTCGCGCCTCCGACGCCGACCGGGACGAGGTCGCGGCGCTCCTCGGCACGGCCATGGCCGAAGGCCGCCTCAGCCCCGAGGAGCACTCCGAGCGCCTCGAGCTGCTGTACGCCGCCAAGACCTACGCAGAGCTCGCCCCCCTCACCGCCGACCTCCCCCAGGACTCCGCGCGGCCCCGGGTCTCGCTGCGCAAGGACGACGCCGAGCTTCCCCCGCCGTCAAGGCCGTCCAGCACGATCACCTGCGTGCTGAGCGGCGTGGAGCGCAAGGGCCGCTGGCTCGTCGAACCGGTCACGACGGTCAACTGCGTGCTGGGCGGGGTCGAACTCGACTTCCGGAACGCGGTGCTCACCCAGCGCGAGGTCGTCGTCAACGTCAGCTGCCTCCTGGGCGGCGTCGAGGTGACCGTGCCGCCGGGCGTCCGGGTGGAGGTCGACACCACGGCCGTCCTCGGCGGCGCGGGCGACCCGAAGAACGACACCCTCGACCCGAACGCGCCGGTCATCCGCTTCACCGGCTTCGTCCTGCTCGGCGGCCTCGACTTCAAGCGCAAGCCCCCCAAGGGCAAGGGCCGCTGGAAGGACCTCCTGGGCTGATCCCCGGGCCCCGCCGAGCCCCGGGCGGAAAGACGACAGCACCCCGCGCCCATCGGGCACGGGGTGCTTCGCTGCTCGGCTGCGGATCAGACCGCGGGCTCCTTGTCGGGCTGGCAGACCAGGCAGGGGGTGCAGCCCCGGTCCTTGGCCTCGCCGCGCGGCAGGGACTCCAGATCCTCGTCGTCCTCGCCGATGTCCTCGATGAGGGCGCACTCGGGCCGGTGGTAGCGCTTGGTGCCGGACAGGATCCGCACGAGCGGGCCCTCGGCGGCCGACTCCGCCACGTCGTCCCCGGCCTCGTCGTGCTCCTCGGCCTCGACGGCCAGGGCGTCGTCGGACTCCCGGGACTCCGGCACGCTCACCAGGGGCCCGGCCTCGGCGGCCACCTCGGCCGCGGGCGCGGGCACGATCGGCAGCGGCGCGGAAGGCTCCTCCGGCTCCGGCTCCGGCTCCTCGTCGATGACCTTGACCTGACCGGTCCTGGCGACGGGCTCGGCGGCGACGGGCTCGACCACCCGCTTCCAGTGGCCGTCGCCCTCCTCGGCGGGCTCCGGCTCGGACTCGGCGGGGTGGTCCTGAATCGGGAAGTCCTTGTCGAGCGGGCTCGGCGGGAACGGCGTGGGCACCCAGTCCGTCACGGTGTCCTCCACCGGCGACAGCGACGGGGCGGGCAGCGGCGCGGGCGCCGGGTCGACGGGGGTGCTCCACCGGTCGACGGGCTCGGGCCGCTCGGGCCGCTCGAACCTGTCGGCACCGCCGAACGAGGTCTCGCCGCGGTAGGCGGAGGTGTCGCTGGTGTAGGAGATCTCGCCGTACGGCGAGTCGCTGCCGTAAGGCGCGTCGCCGCCGAACGGGGCGTCGGCGTACGGCGCCGCGGAGAACTCCGTGCGCCGGGTGTCGGCGATGGTCGGGAACGGCTCGGCTCCCGGACGCGGGGCGTCCGACCCGGTGGCGCCCGACGGCTCACCGTCGAGGCCGGAGGACGCACCGTCCTCATCCGCCGGACCCGCAATGGCGCGCGCCGCCAGTGCGGTGTCCGGCAGACAGGCGGTGCAGGGGCTGAACCCCTCCTCCTGCGCCTCGACGTAGGTGAGCTCCTCGGTCTGGCGGCCGGCGAGCTGCCGGCAGCTGTCGAGGTGGTAGCGCTTGCGGCCGGGCACCACGTGCACGATCGCGTCCTCGGGGACCTGACCCGACGGCATCGGGAAGGCGACCGGTGTCGCCTCCTCGCGCTCGGCGGGCTCCTCCTCGACCGTCCGGGCTGCGGCCTGTCGGGCGGCCCGGCCCGGCTGGCGGGACTTGGGCGCCGCGGCGCGGGCCGGCGCGGTGCCGAACAGCTCCTTGCGGCGCAGGAAGACCCCTATGGCCAGGCAGAGGAACGACACGATGCTGACGGCTATCGAGATGTACATCAACTGCAGCCCGTGCAGTCCTACGACCGCCTCGTCCTGCACGACTATCCCCGCCACCAGCAGCGCGATCGCACCGATCACGAGCAGGCCACTCAGGATGATCACTAGGTCTCCCTAACTCCCCGGTTCCCGGTCTCGCGGCGGTGCCTCGCGGCCGGTGCGGACGCCTCAACGGGCGGGACCACCGCCGTGGGCAGCACCCTATCGCCTGACGACCGTGTCACAGGTCAGGCGATGACATGCCGTGTCTGCGGAAGGCCATAGCGCCCACCGCAGGACACGTCCGTCCCCTCGCGCGAAACCGGCTCATCCCGCCGGCGACGGGTCAGCGTCGGTCCTGCGGAGGCTCGCCCACGTGGAACGCACCCGTCGCGCCGCCGTGCTGGGCGGGCTCGGACGGGGGCGGGAACGGAGTCGGGCCGGTGACGACGGGCGCGGACTGCGTGGCCCCCGCGTGCACGGGCACGGCGACGGGCTGCTGCGGTCCGGTCAGCGAAGGCTGGAACGTCTCGGCGCCGGCCTCGAGTTCACGCAGCTGACCCTCGAGGTAGGCCTTGAGGCGGCTGCGGTACTCGCGCTCGAAGGCGCGCAGGTCGTCCACGCGGCGCTCCAGCTCCTCACGCTGCTGCACGAGCGAGCCCATGACCTGGCGGTGCCGCTCCTGGGCGTCGCGGTCGAGCTGCTCGGCGCGGGACCGGGCCTCGGAAACGATCTGGTCGGCCTGGCGGCGCGCCTTGCCGAGAATGTCCTCCGCCTCGCGGCGGGCCCGGCCGAGGTGCTCGTCGGCTTCGCGGCGGGCGTCGGCGATCGCCTGGTCGGCGGTCTGCTGCGCCAGCGCGAGCACGCGCGCCGCGGTGTCCATGTTGTCCTCGGTGGAAGGCCGCGGGTTGATCTGCTCGGCGGCGTGCTGGGTGAGGCCCATGACCGGCTCGACCTGCTGCGGCTGCATCGGCGGCTGCTGCTGGAGCATCGGCTCGGGCATCTGCGGTGCCAGGTCGGGCTTGGGCTCCACGATGGGCGCGGCCATCGCGGGCACCTTGCCGCGCAGGCACTCGGCCAGCTTCGCGCGCAGCTCCTCGTTCTCCTGGATCAGCCTGTCGAGCTCTGCCTCGACCTCATCAAGGAAGGCGTCTACCTCTTCCTCGTCATAACCGGGCCGCAGCCTGGTCGTACTGAACTGCTTGTTCCGCACATCCGCGGGTGTCAGCGGCATGTTGGTCTCCTTGGCGCGCTTGGAGTCTGTCCACAGGACGGTATCCGATCAAAGCCCCACGGCGAAGACGATCATGTCGTCAGTGCACCGACCACCCTGATGAGGATCAAGACGATCAGGAACAGCACCATGAAACTCAGGTCGAGACTCACGTTACCCAATCGCAACGGTTTGAAGATACGCCTCAGCCGCACGAGGACCGGCTCGGTGATCGTCCAGATCGGTTCGGCGAACAGGAGGACGACTCCCTGGGGCCGCCAAGGCTGCTTAGACGTGCTCTCCGCGTACAACTTGAGGTAATCGAGGATCAACCTGCCGATCAAGACCAGCAGGAACAGATACAAGATCACCGTAAGAACGGCTCCAACGACTGTCACGGACACTCTCGCATGTGGCTGTCAGCTTTGGTTGAAGAATCCGCGTTCTGCCATCCGGGCCTTGTCTTCGGCGGTGACCTCAACATTGGCGGGGGACAGCAAGAACACCTTGTTAGTAACGCGCTCGATGCTCCCATGGAGCCCGAAGATGAGGCCGGCCGCGAAGTCGACGAGACGCTTGGCGTCGCTGTCGATCATCTCGGTGAGGTTCATGATCACCGGCGTGCCCTCACGGAAGTGCTCGCCGATGAGACGTGCCTCGTTGTACGTCCTCGGGTGAAGCGTAGTGATACGCGCCAAATCGGAGAGGGCGGGCTGGGTGCGCTCGCGCGGCGGAGCCGGGGGGTCGAGGGCGAGCTGCGCCGCGGCGTCCTCCTCGACCGGCTGCCTGCGGCGCGGGACGGCGGTCTCGGCCGCGGTCTCCGCCTCGTCGTAGTCCTCGTAATCGTCGTAGTCGTAGCGGTCGTCCTCGACGAGGCCGAGATAGACCGCCATCTTGCGCATCGCGCTGGCCATGGACCCCTCCGATCCGAAATCCCGTCCAGAGTGTCTGGTTTCGACCCTCTTGTCGGACGGCGTCCGCTACCTACAGGGCGGACATTACCCGACGATTGCCCGTCTGCCGCCGAGCAACGCCGTACCGATGCGGACGTGTGTCGCACCACAGGCGATCGCCTCGTCGAGGTCCCCGCTCATGCCCGCCGAGACGATCCGCGCCTCGGGATGATCCGCCCTGATCGCGGCGGCGAGTTCGGCGAGCCTGGCGAAGGCCGGACCCGGGTCCTCCCCCAGCGGCGCCACCGCCATGACCCCGCCCAGCTCCAGCCCGGGAGCCTGCGCGATCGCCTCGGCCAGCGCCGGAACGTCCTCGGCCCGAGCGCCCCCGCGCCCGTCGGCCTCCGGGGGATCGAGCGAGACCTGGACGAGGCAGCGCACCGGCTCCGGCCGCTCCACCGCCTCCGCCGACAGCGCCGTGACCAGCCTCGGCCGGTCCACGGAGTGGACGACCGAGGCGTACCGCAGCACCGACTTCACCTTGTTCGTCTGGAGCCTGCCGACGAAGTGCCAGGTGAGCGGAAGATCACGGCACTCGGCGGCCTTGGCGCCCGCCTCCTGGTCGCGGTTCTCCCCGACGTCGGTCACCCCGAGCCCGGCCAGCAGCCGGACGTCGGAGGCGGGCCTGGTCTTGGTCACCGCGATCAGCGTGATCTCGGCCGGGTCGCGCCCGGCCTTGTCGCACGCGAGCGCGATGCGCGCGCGGACGCCCTCCAAGGCGTCCGCGAGCTCATCTGCACGAGTCATGATCCTGTTTCGGGGAGGGGCTACTTCAGGAAGTCCGGCACGTCGATCTCTTCTTCGAACTCGACCGGGGGCGTGCGACGCCGGACCGGCTCGCCGCCGAGGAAACGGTCCATCCGGGTCACCGCGGGCGGCTCCGGCGCCGGCCGCGGCACCTTAGGGTGCGCCGCGTCCGACTCTTCGTCACCGGCGGCCTCGGCGACCGGCTCCGTCTCGGCGACGGGCTCGGGGGTCCGCTCCGCCGCGGGCGCCGAGGTGGGTTCCGGCACCGAAGCGGTGGATTTCGCCGCCGCCTCGGTGACCGTGGGCCGGGGAGGAGGCGGTGGCAGTTTCTTGGCCTCCGGTTCGGGTGCCGCCGGCTGGAGCTCGTCGAAGCCCGCCGCGATCACGGTGACCCGCACCTCGTCGCCCAGCGCGTCGTCGATGACCGCGCCGAAGATGATGTTGGCGTCGGACGCCGCGGCGTTGGACACGAGCTGCGCGGCCTCGTTGATCTCGAACAGGCCGAGATCCGACCCGCCGGAGATGCTCAGGAGGACGCCGTGGGCGCCGTCGATGCTGGCCTCCAGCAGCGGGCTGGAGATCGCCATCTCGGCCGCGGCCACCGAGCGGTCGTCGCCGCGGGCCGAGCCGATGCCCATGAGGGCGGAGCCCGCCCCGGACATGACCGACTTGACGTCGGCGAAGTCGAGGTTGATCAGGCCGGGGGTGGTGATGAGGTCGGTGATGCCCTGGACACCGGACAGGAGCACCTGGTCGGCCGCCTTGAAGGCGTCCAGGACGCTGACCTGCCGGTCGGAGATCGACAGCAGCCTGTCGTTCGGGATGACGATCAGGGTGTCGACCTCGTCGCGCAGGGTCTCTATCCCCGCCTCGGCCTGCATCGCGCGGCGCTTGCCCTCGAAGCTGAACGGCCGGGTGACCACACCGATGGTCAGCGCGCCGAGGGTGCGCGCTATGTTCGCGACGACGGGGGCGCCGCCGGTGCCGGTGCCGCCGCCCTCTCCCGCGGTGACGAAGACCATGTCGGCCCCCTTGAGGACCTCCTCGATCTCCTCGCGGTGGTCTTCGGCGGCCTTGCGGCCGACTTCGGGGTTGGCGCCCGCGCCGAGGCCGCGGGTCAGTTCGCGGCCGACGTCGAGCTTGACGTCGGCGTCGCTCATGAGCAGCGCCTGCGCGTCGGTGTTGATCGCGATGAACTCGACGCCCTTGAGCCCCTCTTCGATCATCCGGTTGACGGCATTGACACCGCCACCGCCGATGCCGACGACTTTGATGACCGCGAGGTAGTTCTGCGGTGCTGCCACGGTGAGGGGCCTTTCCGCTAGCTTGCTGTTCGGACTACTCGTACTACGGGGACTAACCTTTACCCTCTACTTGAGGCTTACAGTTATGTAAACCTGAGGGCTGCTAGGGACAGTAGGGCCGCCCCCCATCAGGGTCAACTAACCGCGCACCGAGGAATTCGGCGTGTCGTAGTGCGCGCCGCTCGCCCCGATTCGCGGGAATTACCGATCATCTGGTAGTGACCACTCCCGGGGCACTCACATCTATGGTCCGGGCCGCCTTTCCCGCTTTCGTGGAAAGCAGCGCCTCCAGCAACTTGATCTTCTCGGCGCCCCGCTCGGCCGCACCCCAGACCACGGCGACGCCCCCGTTCAGCCGCAGTACGACGTGTTCGGGACCCGGCACCTCGACCTCGGTCAGCCGGGCCCGCCACCCGTCCGGCAGATCGCGCAGCACCGCGAGGCCCGACCTGGTCGCCGGATCGCCCGCGCCGGGCGCCGCCACGACGAGTTCCGGCAGGTGGCCGGGCTTGCGCGGGCCGGTGAGAACTGTCACACCGAATCGATCGAGCTGCGCGTAGCCGCCCTCCCCCGCCACCACCGCCACCGGCACCCGTTCGACGACCCGGATCACCAGGGTCGTGGGCCACGCCCGCTCGGCCTTCACCGACTCCACCTCGCGCACCGCGGAGATCCGCCGCTCGACCGCGCCGGCGTCGAGCCGCGCCATCGGGGTGCCGACGGGGACCAGCGCCACGTCCAGCACCTGCTTGCGGCTGAGCAGCGACAGGCCCCGCACCTCCACGTCCCGCACGACCAGCAGCCGCGAGCCGAGGACGACCCAGACGGCCGCGCCGACGAGCCCCGCGAGCAGCAGGACGACGAACAGCACCTTCCAGCGGTCGCGGCCCTGCGGACGGGCGGGCTCGGCGGCCGGGGGCGCGGGACGGGTCCTGGCGGGCGGGGGCGTCTGGGGCATCTGACGATGATGGCGCGCCGGACGTGTCCCGTCCGTCCCCGACACGCCCGAATGGACGTGCCGGGGCGCGTCCCTCAGGCCAGCAGGCCGAGGATCGCGGGGCCGAGCGTGGTGACGTCGCCCGCGCCCGCGGTGATGACGACGTCGCCGGGCCGGGCGAGCGCGACGACCTCGGCGGCGGCGGTGGCGAAGTCGGGGAGGTAGTGCACCTCGGGCCCGGCCGGGACGGCGTCGGAGATGAGCCGTCCGGTCACGCCGGGCTCGGGGTCCTCCCGCGCGCCGTAGACGTCGAGCACCACGGCCACGTCGGTGGCGCCGAGCGCCGCGCCGAACTCGGCGGCGAAGAAGCGCGTGCGGCTGTACAGGTGGGGCTGGAAGACCGTGATGATCCGGGCCCGGCCCGTCTCGCCCACGTAGTCGCGGGTGGCCGACAGGTCGGCGGTCAGCTCGGTCGGGTGGTGCGCGTAGCTGTCGAAGACCTGGACGCCGCCGGCCTCGCCCTTCAGCTCCAGCCTCCGGCGGGCGCCTCCGAACTCCGCGAGGCCCTTGACGACGGCGTCGCGGTCGGCGCCGAGCGCGGTCGCGACCGCGATGACGGCCGCGGCGTTGAGCGCGTTGTGGCGGCCGGGGACGGACAGCGCGACCTCGCCGAGTCCCGGCACCTGGAAGGTCGAGCCGAGACCGCGCGGGGTGAAGGCGGTGACGCGGAGGTCCGCGTCCTCGGCCTCGCCGTAGGTGATCACCTTGGGGGCGGCCGCGGCGAGCTCCCGGACGACGGGGTCGTCGATCCCGGCGACGAGGACGCCGCCCGGCTCGATCCGCTCGATGAACCTGGCGAAGTTCGCCTTGACCTCGGCGAAGCCGCCGTAGTTGTCGAGGTGGTCGGCCTCGACGTTGGTGATCACCGCGACGCGCGGGGTGTACATGAGGAAGGAGCCGTCGCTCTCGTCGGCCTCGGCCGCGAACACGTCTCCGCCGCCCTCGTCGGCGCCGAGCCCGGTGGTGACCAGCTGGCCGCCGATGCAGTACGACGGGTCGAGCCCGGCGGCCTGAAGGGCGACGGTGAGCATGGAGGTGGTGGTCGTCTTGCCGTGGGTCCCGGCGACGGCGACGGCCCGCCTTCCGGCCATGAGCGAGGCGAGGGCGGCGGCCCGGTGCAGGACGCGCAGTCCCCGCGCGCGGGCCTCGACCAGCTCGGGGTTGGTCTCGCGGATCGCGGTGGAGACCACCACGGTGTCCGCGTCGCCCAGGTGGGCGGCGTCGTGGCCGACGTGGACCCGGGCGCCGAGGTCGCCGAGTTCGCGGAGGAGCTCGGAGTCCTTGGCGTCGCTGCCGGAGACGGCCATGCCGCGGGCCAGCATGATCCTGGCGATGCCGGACATGCCGGCGCCGCCGATCGCGATGAAGTGGACGCGGCCCAGCCGATCGGCGGGGACGACGTCGACGGGGCTGACCAGACTCAACGGCTTTCTACCTTCTGCATCTCTCGTGACCTGTGGGGCCTGGGCGTCGTTCGACCTGCCGCCTAGCGGCCGGCGCGGACGACCTCGAAGACCATCCGCGCGAGGGTCGCGTCCGCGTCGCGGCGGCCCATGGACGCGGCGGCCTCCGACATCTGGACGACCAGGTCGGCGTTCCGCAGGATCGGCAGCACGTGGTCGACGATCCACTGCGGGCTGAGCCGGCTGTCCTCGACCATGATCCCGCCGCCCGCGTTGACGATGGGCGCGGCGTTCAGGGCCTGCTCGCCGTTGCCGATGGGCAGCGGGACGTACGCGGCGGGCAGGCCGACGGCCGACAGCTCCGCGCAGGTCATCGCGCCGGACCGGCACATCGCGAGGTCCGCCGCGGCGTAGGCGAGGTCCATCCGGTCGCAGTACGGGATGGTGACGTACTGGGGCTCGCCGGGACGGCCGGGCTCGGCCTCCTCGGTGTTCTTCTTGCCGACGATGTGCAGCACCTGCACCCCGGCGGCGCGGAACGCGGGCGCGGCGGCGACCGCGGCCCGGTTGAGGGAGCGGGCCCCCTGGGAGCCCCCGAAGACCAGGAGGGTCGGCAGGTCGGCGTCGAGCCCGAAGTAGCTGCGGGCCTTGTCGCCGATCGCCAGCCGGTCGAGTTCGGCGATCTGGCGGCGGATCGGGATGCCGACGAACTGGGCGTTCGGCAGCGGGGTGTCGGGGTGGGAGACCGCGACGTGGTCGGTGAAGCGGGCGCCGAGCTTGTTGGCGATGCCCGGCTTGGGGTTCGCCTCGTGCACGACGATCGGGACGTGCCTGCGCCGGGCGGCCAGGTAGGCGGGGCTGGCGACGTAGCCGCCGAACCCGACCAGGACGTCGGCGCCGGTCCGGTCCAGCACCCCGGCCGCCGCGTTGATCGCGCTGTTGAGGCGGCCGGGGACGGCCAGCAGCTTCGGGGTGAGCGTGCGGGGCAGCGGCACCGGCGGGATGAGCGCCAGGTCGTAGCCGCGCTGCGGGACCAGGGTGGTCTCCAGGCCGCGCTCGGTGCCGAGGCAGGTCACCCGGGTGGACGGGTCCATTCTCCGGAGCGCGTCGGCGAGGGCGAGCGCAGGCTCGATGTGACCGGCGGTGCCGCCACCGGCGAGAACAACCCTCATGACGCGACGACCTTTCTGGCGAGAGATCCCGGGATCTCGGACGGGGGGTTCATCTGGACCGGCCCAGACCCAGCCAGCTTAGAGCGCGGGCGGCCGGTCCGGGGCCACGTGCGGCGAGAGCCTGCCGGGCTCCCGGCTCGCGTTTGGCGAAGGACAGCAGGACGCCCAGCCCGATGAGGGTCGGGATCAGCGCGGAACCACCATAGGAGACCAGCGGCAGCGGGATTCCGGTAATGGGTAGGACGTTGATGACGGCCCCGATGTTCACGATCGCCTGCACCACCACCCAGGCGGTGACGCCGGTCGCGGCGAGCCGCATGAACGGGTCGCGCACCCGCCGGGCCACCCGCAGGCCCGCGTAGGCGAGCAGGCCGAACAGGCCGAGGACGATCAGGGTGCCGACGAGGCCGAGCTCCTCGCCGAGGACGGCGAAGATGAAGTCGGTGTCGCCGTGCGGCAGGTACTCCCACTTGGCGCGGCCCTCGCCGAGCCCGGTGCCGAACAGGCCGCCGGAGCCGAGCATGTACAGGCCCTGGTTGCTCTGGTATCCGGCCCCGAGGGGGTCGCCGGTGGGGTCGAGGAAGCCGGTGAGGCGGTTCATCCGGTAGGGCTCGACGACGATCAGGATGGCGGTGAGCAGGACGACGAGCCCGGTCATCCCGACGAACAGCCGGGCCGGGGCGCCGATCACCCACAGCAGCGCCAGGAAGATCGTGAAGACGATGAGGGTGGTGCCGAGGTCGTTGCCGAGCATGACCAGCAGGACGAGCAGGCCCGAGCCCGGCAGCAGCGGGATCAGCAGCTGCCGCCAGTCGTTGAGCATCCGCAGCTTGTCCTTGCGGGCCAGCAGGTCCGCGCCCCACAGCACCAGACCGAGCTTGGCCGGCTCGGACGGCTGGAGCTGGATGCCGCCGCCGAAGCTGAGCCAGCGGGTGGCGCCGTTGACGTTCTGGCCGAGGCCCGGCACCAGGACCAGGGCGAGCGCCAGGACCGACAGCAGCAGGATGGGGTAGGCGGCGACCCGGAAGAACCGGGGCGGCAGCATCGCGGTGACCGCCATGAGGGGAAGGCCGATCGCCACCCAGGTGGCCTGCTTCTGGAGCAGGGTGAAGGCCGAACCCGTCGACTTCAGCTGGTTCACCGACGACGCCGACAGCACCATCGTCAGGCCCAGCGCCAGCAGCAGCAGGGTGCAGCCGATCACCAGGTAGTAGGAGGTGAGCGGCCGGTCCAGCAGGCCGAGCACGTGCGCGAGGTGGGCGCGGGGCCCGCGGCGGGCCCCGCTCTGCGGCTCTCCGCCGGCCGTGACCGTCACGCGACCGGGCTTCCGCCGTCCCCGGGGCCCGCCAGCCGGTGCACGGCCGCGGCGAACGCGTCACCGCGCGCCCCGTAATCGGCGAACATGTCCATCGACGCCCCCGCCGGGGCGAGCAGCACGGTGTCGCCGGGACGGGCGAGCCGGGCGGCTTCGGTCACCACGAGATCCATCGCACCAGTGTCGGTGGCGGCGACGTCCAGGACCGGGACATCCGGGGCGTGTCGCGCGAGCGCGTCGGCGATCTGGGCGCGGTCGGCGCCGAGCAGCACCGCCCCGCGCAGCCGCGGCGCGGCGGCGCGGACGAGGTCCTCGACGTCGGCGCCCTTGAGCAGGCCGCCCGCGATCCACACGATCTGCTCGTAGGCGGCCAGGGAGGCCGCCGCCGCGTGCGGGTTGGTGGCCTTGGAGTCGTCGACGTAGGCGACCCCGTCGACTTCGGTGACGAGCGCGATGCGGTGGGGGTCGGGCCGGAAGGCGCGCAGCCCCTCACGGACCGCCTCGCACGAGACGCCCACCGCTCTGGCCAGGGCCGCGGCCGCCAGCGCGTTCGCGACGTTGTGGGGGGCGAAGGGCGCCACGTCGGCCAGGGAGGCGAGCTCCTCGGCCGAGCGGACGGGGTCCTCGGTGGTCGCCCGGTCGACGAGGAGGTCCTCCACCACGCCGAACTCGCCGGGCGCGGGGGTGCCGAGGGTGAACGCCTGGGCGTCCGGCCCGGCGAGCGCGACCGTGACGGGGTCGTCGGCGTTGCAGACCCGGACGGTGCCCGGGCCGTAGATCTTGGCCTTGGCCGCGCCATAGGCGTCCAGGGAGCCGTGCCAGTCCAGGTGGTCGGGCGCGACGTTGAGGATCACCGAGGCGCGCGGGTCGAGGCTCGACGACCAGTGCAGCTGGTAGCTGGACAGCTCCACCGCCAGCACGTCGTGCCCCGCCGTCACCGCCTCGACGATCGGCTCGCCGACGTTGCCGACGGCGACCGCGTCCAGGCCGGCGGCGCGCAGGATCGAGGTGAGCATCCGCACCGCGGTGGTCTTGCCGTTGGTGCCGGTGATCGCCAGCCACGGGGCGGCGCCCTCTTCGGGGCGCAGCCGCCAGGCCAGCTCGACCTCGCCGATGACCTCGACCCCGGCGGCCGCCGCAGCGGCCAGCAGGGGCGCGGTCGGCTTCCAGCCGGGCGAGGTGACGACGAGGTCGGCGCCCTCGGGGAGGGTGTCGCCGTCCCCGAGCCGGAGCCGGACGCCGACGGCCTCCAGCTCCGCGGCGCCGTCGACCTCGGTGCGGGCGTCCACGCCGGTGACGACGGCCCCGCGCCCGGCCAGCACGCGGGCCGCGGCCCGGCCGGACACGCCGAGGCCGGCGACGACGACGCGCACGTCCTTGAAGATCATTACTTCGGCACCCACTCCAGGTAGAACAGTCCGACGCCGGCGGCGACGCACAGCCCGCAGATCAACCAGAACCGGACGACGATCGTCGTCTCCGCCCAGCCCGACATCTCGAAGTGGTGCTGGAGTGGCGCCATCTTGAACAGCCGCTTGTTCTGCCCGAGCAGCCTGCCGCTCAGCTTGAACCAGCCTACCTGGAGGATCACCGACATCGTGATCAGCACGATCAGGCCGCCGAGGATGGCCAGCAGGATCTGGGTGCGGGTGGTGATCGCCAGGCCGACCAGGACGCCGCCGAGCGCCAGCGAGCCGGTGTCGCCCATGAAGATCTTCGCGGGGGGCGCGTTCCACCACAGGAAGCCGAAGCAGGCGCCGAGGACGGCGGCCGCGACGACCGCGAGGTCGAGCGGGTCGCGGACCCAGTAGCAGTGCGGCTCCAGGCCCTGCGCGCAGCTCTGCCGGAACTGCCAGTTGCCGATGATCACGTACGCGGCGAGGATCAGGCCGACGGTGCCCGAGGCGAGGCCGTCGAGCCCGTCGGTCAGGTTCACACCGTTGGACACGCCCTGGATGAGGATCAGCGCCCAGATCACGAACAGGTACGGGCCGATGTTCGGCCCGAAGTCGCGCAGGAACGACAGGTAGGTGTCGGCCGGGGTGATGGTCAGCTCGTTGGGGAACTGGAGGCACCCCACCGCGAAGATCACGCCGACGATGACGATGCCGGTCGCCTTGGCCCGGCTGCGCAGGCCGAGGCTGCGCTGCTTGAAGACCTTGATGTAGTCGTCGATGAAGCCGACCACGCCCAGGCCCGTCATGAGGAACAGCACGAGGCCGGCCGAGATCGTCGGCTGGGTCCAGGTGATCAAATGCGCCGCGGCGTACCCGAGCAGGGAGCCGACGACGATGACGGTGCCGCCCATCGTGGGGGTGCCGCGCTTGCTGAGGTGCGTCGCCACACCGTCTTCGCGGATCATCTGGCCGTAGCCGAGACGGACCACCAGGCGAATCCACAGGGGGGTGCCGAGCAGGCCGATGAAGAGGGCGAAGCCGCTCGCCAGGATTACGTTGTTCACGCCGAAGCCTCCGGGGGGGCGTCCGCGAGCAGTGCCTGGGCCACCCGTTCCAGGCCTGCGACCCGGGAGCCCTTGACGAGCACCACGTCGCGCGGGGCCAGCCGTTCGCCCAGCACGGCCACGGCCGTACCGACGTCATCCACCTGTACGCACTCTCCGTTCCATGTCCCGATCCGCTTCGCGCCCTCGAGGAGGGGAGCCGCGTCCGGGCCCACCGCGATGAGACCGGCCACTCCGGTCCGCGCGGCATGTTGTCCGATCTTCTCGTGTTCCGCAACGGAGGACGGACCGAGTTCCGCCATCGGGCCTAGGACCGCGTAGGTCCGCCGCCCCTCCGCCATCCGGGCGAGCGCGTCGAGGGCGGCCCGCACGGACTCGGGATTCGCGTTGTAGGCGTCGTTGACCACGGTCAGGCCGTCGGCCCGGTGGGTGACCTCCATCCGCCAGCGGCTCAGCTGCGCCGCCTGCGAGAGCGCCTGTGCGACGAGGGTCACAGGCAGGCCCGCCGCCCGTGCCGCCGCCGCGGCGGCCAGCGCGTTGGAGACGGCGTGCGCGCCGTGCAGGCGCAGGGTGACGGGCGCGGCGCCTTCGGGGGTGACGAGGGTGAAGGACGCCCTGCCCTCGCCGTCGTAGGTCTCGGCCTCCGCGCGCACGTCGGCCGAGGGGTCCCGGCCGTAGGTGACGACCCTGGCCGCGGTCCGCGAGGCCATCGCCGCGACCAGGGGGTCGTCGGCGTTGAGCACCGCGGTGCCGTCGGCGTCCAGCGCCTCGACCAGTTCGCCCTTGGCCTGCGCGACGGCCTCGCGGCCGCCGAACTCGCCGAGGTGGGCGGTGCCGACGTTGAGGACCACGCCGATCGACGGCCTGGCGATATCGGTCAGGTAACGGATGTGGCCGACGCCGCGCGCGGCCTTCTCCAGCACCAGGTAGCGGGTCGCCGCGTCGCCGCGCAGCACGGTCAGGGGGTGCCCGATCTCGTTGTTCAGCGACCCGGGCGGCGCGACGGTCGGCCCGGCCGCGGCGAACACCTGGGCCAGGAGGTCCTTGGTGGAGGTCTTGCCGGACGAGCCGGTGACGCCGACGACCGTCAGCTCGGGGAGCTCGGCCAGGACGCCCCGGGCCAGCCGGCCGAGCGCCGCGACCACGTCGGGGACGACCGCGGTCGGGATGCCGGGCAGCGGCCGGGTCCCGAGCACCGCGACGGCGCCCTTGGCGACCGCGGCGGGCGCGAAGTCATGGCCGTCGGCCCGCTCCCCCGGCAGCGCGACGAACAGCGCGCCGGGCTCGGCGAGCCGGGAGTCGATGACGACGGGCCCGGTCACCACGCAGGCGGCCGGGTCCGCGGGGCCGCCGTGGGCGGTGCCCCCGGCGAGCGCCGCGATCCGGTCCAGGGAGAGGGCGATCACTGGCGCTCCCGGATGGCCTTGGCGAGGACCTCGCGGTCGTCGAACGGGATGACGCGCCCCGCGGCGTACTGGCCGACCTCGTGGCCCTTGCCCGCGACGACCAGGACGTCGCCGCGGCCCGCCCTGGCGACCGCCAGCGCGATCGCGGCGGCCCGGTCGGGCTCGACGACCAGATGGGCGCGCTCGCCCTCGGGGACCTTCAGGGCGCCCTCGACCATCGCGGCGAGGATCGCCAGGGAGTCCTCGGTGCGCGGGTTGTCGTCGGTGAAGACGGCGAGATCGGCGAGCCGCACCGCGGCCTCGCCCATGAGCGGGCGCTTGCCCTTGTCGCGGTCGC
Organism: Actinocorallia herbida; assembly: GCF_003751225.1. Lineage (NCBI taxonomy): Bacteria > Bacillati > Actinomycetota > Actinomycetes > Streptosporangiales > Thermomonosporaceae > Actinocorallia > Actinocorallia herbida. The sequence continues at coordinate 1,510,399 of NZ_RJKE01000001.1, read as the reverse complement.
CGCCGCAGCCCAGCACGATGATCAGCCGTTCCGCGGTGACCGGCCGCAGCGTTTCCAGCACCGCCTCGACCGCGCCCGGCTTGTGCGCGTAGTCGACCAGCGCCGCGAACTCCTGGCCCTCGTCGACCCGCTCCATCCGGCCCGGCACGCCCGGCATGTGCGCCACGCCCAGGACCGCGCGCTGGAGCGGCAGGCCCGCCTCGACCAGGGCGACGATCCCGCCGAGCGCGTTGGCGACGTTGAAGGGGCCGGCGAGGTCCACCCTGGCGTCGGCCTCGATGCCGAGCGGGCCGACGATCCGGAAGGCGCTGCCGTCGGCGCCCATCCTGACCTCCTCGGCCCACCAGTCGGCCGACCTGTCGCCCGACGGCGAGAACGTGGTGATCGGCACCCCCGCGCGGGCGACCAGTTCGCGCCCCCACGGGTCGTCGATGTTGACGACGCCGACCCGGCTGCGCGCCGGGGTGAACAGCGCGGCCTTGGCGTTGAAGTAGTCGCGCATCGTCGGGTGGTAGTCGAGGTGGTCCTGCGACAGGTTGGTGAACAGCGCCACGTCGAAGACGGCGCCGCCTACCCTGCCCTGGTCCAGCGCGTGGCTGGAGACCTCCATCGCCATCGCGCCGATGCCGCGCTCGCGCGCGGTGGCGAGGATCGCGTGCAGGTCGGTGGCCTCGGGGGTGGTCAGCGACGACGGCATGCGCTCGCCGGCCATCCGGGTCTCGACCGTGCCGATGACGCCGGCGGGCAGGCCCGAGCCTTCCAGGCCCGCCTCCAGGATGTAGGCGGTGGTCGTCTTCCCGCTGGTGCCGGTGACGCCGACCAGGAGGAGGCTCAGCGCCGGGTCGCCGTAGACGTAGGCGGCGGCGTCGCCGAGCACCGGGCGGACCGCGCGGACCACGATGACGGGCAGGCCCGTCGCCTCGGCCTCGGCGGCGCCCTCGGCGTCGGTGAGGATCGCGGCGGCTCCCGCGTCGGCGGCCTGCGCGGCGAACCGGGCCCCGTGGAACCGCGCCCCGGGGAGCGCGGCGTACAGGTCGCCCGGCTGGACCTGGCGGGAGTCGTGCGTGATCCCGGAGACCTCGCCCTCGCCCCGCCACTGCACCCCCAGCCGCTCGGCGAGGCCGGTGAGCGGCCGCGCCGGATTGCTCGAAGGACGCATCTGGTAACTCTCTCGTGCGGACATTGCTCTGTGGGACGCCGGAGGCGACGTCCCGGTTGGCGGTCAGTCGGCGAACATCTTCAGCGTCGGCGCGACAGTCCCCGTGGGCGGCACCTTCCGGGACTTCAAGGCGAAGGACATGACCTTCTGGAAGACCGGGGCGGCCGTATCGCCACCGTAGTACTTCTTCTTGGGATCTTGCAGCACGACCTGGACGACGAGCTGTGGATCGTCGGCCGGAGCCATGCCCGCGAACGAGGCCGTGTACCCCTTGTAACCTCCCGCCTTCTCCACGTAGCGCTCGGCCGTGCCCGTCTTGCCCGCGACACGGTATCCCGGGATCTGCGCGGCGGGCGCGGTGCCCTCGCGGCCCACCGCCCCTTCGAGCATCCGGATGAGCTGGTGGGAGGTCGCCTCGCTGATCACGCGGCGGCTCGCCGGAGCGGGCGCGGCGGTGAACGCGCCGTCCTCGTCCAGCGTCCCCGCGACGAGGGTCGGGGTGACCCGCACCCCGCCGTTGGCGATCGTGGCGTACACGCTGGCCATCTGGAGCGAGTTGACCGACACCGTCTGGCCGAAGGAGATCGGGTACCTGTCGGTGCCGCTCCAGGTCGAGGGCGGGTGCAGCAGGCCCCGGGTCTCCCCGGGAAGGCCGACGCCCGTCTCCGCGCCGAAGCCGAACGCCGTCAGATAGTTGTAGAGCTTGTCGTCGGGCAGGTTCTCCGACGCCATGATCGTGCCGACGTTGCTGGACTTGGCGAGGATGCCGCCGAAGGTGATGTTCTTGTAGGTCTCGTGCTCGTGGGAGTCCTTGAACTTCTTGTCGTACTTCCAGAGGTGGTCCGGGACGTCGAACGTGCTCTCGGGGGTGACCAGGCCCTCCTCGAGCAGCGCGCCGGCGGTGATCACCTTGCCGGTGCTGCCCGGCTCGAACGCCTCCTGCACCACCCGGTTCTGGAGCTCGCTGGAATCGGCCTTGGCGTACTCGTTGGGGTCGAAGGTCGGCACCGACGCCATCGCCAGGACCCGGCCGTCCGGGGTCATCACCACGACGGTCCCCGACTCGGCCTTGAACTCCTTGACCGCGTCCGCCAGGGCCGTCTGGGCCTCCCACTGGATGTCCTGGTCCAGGTGCAGGCGCAGCCCCTGGCCGGGCACGGGCTCCTGGGTCTGGCCCTCGCCCATCGGGATGTGCTGGCCGTCGCCCGCGCTGATCTCCACCCGCTGCCAGCCGGGCACGCCCTTGAGCAGCTTGTTCTGCGCGTACTCCAGCCCCGCGCCGCCGTCGCCCGCCTGGTTGACGAACCCGACGACGTTCGCGGCGACCGCGTCCGACGGGTAGGACCGCCGCGACTCGGGCACCACGCCGATGCCGCGGTAGCCGAGCGACAGCACCAGCCGCCCCTTCTCGGGGGTCACCGAGTGCGCCAGCACGACGTACCGGCTGTCGGGCGTGCTGATGGCCTCCAGGACCTTCTGCACGTCGAGGCCGAGCATCGACGACAGGCGCGCGGCGACCTCGGTCCGCTTGGCCGGGTCGATGAGCGACGGGTCGGCGAAGACGCCCCTGGCCTCCTGGGTGAGCGCCAGGGGGCGGCCGGAGGCGTCGGTGATCGTGCCGCGCACGGCGGGCAGCTCGATCCGGCGCAGCCGCTGGTCCATCGCCAGGGCCTCGTACTTGCCCGAGTCGATGCCCTGGAGCTGCACGAGCCGTCCGGCGAACAGCGACAGCACGAACGCGATGATGAGCAGCCCTGCGTTCAGCCGCTTCATCGGGTCCTTGAGCCGCATCGTCTGGCGCCGCCTGGGCGGCGGACGGCGCGGCGGGCGCGGCCGGGGCGGCTGGGTCCGCTCCTGCGCCCTGTCCTGGGTCCGGTCCTGGGTCCGGCCGGACGCGGGCGCGGCCTTGCGCGGCCCTGAGCCGCGCGGCGCGGCGGGGTCGGGCAGCGTGCCCGCGCCGCCGCCCGGCCTGCGGCGCGGCGTGGCCGGACGCGGGCGCCGCCCCGGCGGGACCGCCCCGCCGGGGGTGCGCGGGCGGTCCGTCACCGCTCCCCCGGGGCCGCGGGGTCGGTCTGCACTTCCGGCTGGGTCCCGGTGTAGCCGGGGATGCCGTCCCCGGGCACGATCGCGCCTGGCACCCCGATGACGCCCGCCGCGGCGGCAGCGGCGGCGGCCGCCGACGGGACGGGCCGCTTCTTGCCGCCGGTGACGGTGCCGTCGACCGGGTCGACGAACGCGAGCTGCTCCGGCTGGACCATGCCCTCGTTCTCGGCCTTGGCCGCCAGCCGCTCGGGGGCCTCCTCGCGGGCGATGTCCTCGACCAGCTGCTGCTTGTCCTGGATCAGCTGCCGCTCGCTCTTCTGGAGGGCGCTGAGGGTGAAGGAGTCGCGGGCCAGCACGGTGTTGAGCACCAGCAGGCTCACCAGCGCCCCGCCCATGAGGCAGAGCACGAGCAGCACGAACGGCGCCCTCGGCCGTCCGTCGTGCGCCGGCGCCTTGGGCCGTGCGGCCTTGGGGCGCGGCTCCTTGGCGGGCGGCGCGGCGGGGCGGCGCGCGGGCGCCGGGCGCGGGTCCTTGGCGGGCGCGCGGCGGCGCGGCGCGGCGCGACCGGGCACCGGGTCGGCGACGGGCTTCGCGGCGGGCTTGGCGGGGGGCTTGGCGGGGGGCTTGGCCACGGGCTTCGTCGCGGTCCTGCCCTCCGCCTTGGCCTCCGTCTTGCCCTCTGCCTTGGCCTCGGCCTTGCGGGACGGCTTCCGCGCGGTCTTCGCGGCCGTCTCGGCGGTGTCCGGGGACGCCTTGCGGGACGGCCTGCGCGCGGGCGCGGTCCGGGCCTCCTCCTCGGCGGGGGCGCCCTCCCCCGTCTGGACCGGCTGTCCGGGAGCGGGGGCCTCCTCCCGGCGGGCGGGCTTGGTCCCGCGACGTCCGCGCGGTCCGCCGCGCTCGATCGTCGTCATGCGTCCTCCCGGATCCGCTCGGCGGCGCGGAAGCGGACCGAGGCGGCCCGCGGGTTCCCGGCGATCTCCGCCTCGGTGGCCTGCTCCCCGCCCCTGGTCAGCAGGCGGTACTTCGGTTCCATCCCGGGCAGCGGCACGGGCAGCCCGGGCGGGGTGTGGTCGGTCGTGCGGTCGGCCAGGACCCGCTTGGTGATCTTGTCCTCCAGCGAGTGGTAGGACAGGACGGCGATCCTGCCGCCGACCGACAGCGCGTCGAGCGCGTTGGGCAGCGCCCGCTCCCACACCGTCAGCTCGCTGTTGACCTCGATGCGCAGCGCCTGGAAGGTGCGCTTGGCGGGGTTGCCGCCGGTGCGCCTGGCCGCGGCCGGGATCGCGGCGCGCACCAGCTCGGTGAGCCGCATGCTGCCGGTGAACGGCTCCTTCGCGCGCTCCTTGACGATCGAGGAGACGATCCGCTGGGCGAAGCGCTCCTCGCCGTACACGCGCAGGATCCGCACCAGCTCGCCGGGCGGGTAGGTGTTGAGCACCTCGGCGGCGGTGGCCCCGCGCGTCTGGTCCATCCGCATGTCCAGGGGCGCGTCGTAGGAGTAGGCGAACCCCCGGTCCGGCTCGTCCAGTTGCGGCGAGGACACCCCCAGGTCGAACAGGACGGCCTGGACGGTCGGCTCGCCGAGCCGGGCGAGCACCGAGGGCAGCTCGTCATAGACGGCGTGGACCAGGGTGACGCGGTCGCCGAACGGGGCGAGCCGCTTGCCGGCGCGCTCCAGCGCGACGGTGTCGCGGTCCAGGCCGAGCAGCCGCAGGGAGGGGAATGCGCTGAGCATCGCCTCCGCGTGCCCGCCCATGCCGAGTGTCCCGTCGACATAAAGCGAACCCGGCGCCCCCACGGCGGGCTCAAGCGTCCGCAGGACGCGGTCAAGCAGTACCGGAACGTGTCCGGGATCGATCATGGTGGTACTCCCCCACGGCAGCCGACCGCTCGCGGTCGATCGGACATGCGTCTCCGGGAGGGGCGTTCGCCCGGCCAGGTCCCCAACCGCTTGCCCTGAGGAAGGGCCACCTGGCGCCGGGGAAGCTGCGCCAGCTGGCGGGGAGAGCGGGTGGAGACCTGGCCGGACGGAAATACCCATCCCGGGTCAAACTAGAGAATTCCCGGCAGCACCTCCTCCGAGAGGTCGGAGAAGGACTCCTCTTCGGCTGCGAGATAGGACTCCCAGGAAGGTGCGTCCCAGATCTCCAGCCGGGTGTTGGCGCCGATCACCACGCAGTCGCGGCCCAGGCCGGCGTAAGCGCGCAGCGCGGGCGGGATCGTGATCCTGCCGCTCTTGTCGGGGACCTCATCGGAGGCGCTGGCGAAGAAGACCCTGCTGTAGGAGCGCACCGCCTTGGCGGTGACCGGGGCCGTCGACAGGGCGTGGGTGATCCGCTCGAACTCCGCCACGGGGAAGACATACAGGCAGCGTTCCTGGCCCTTCGTGATCACCAGTCCCCCTGACAGCTCCTCGCGGTACTTGGCCGGCAGGAACAGCCGCCCCTTGTCGTCCAGGCGCAGCGGATGGGTGCCGAGGAACAAGGCCCCACCCCCTGGCGCCGTATTCCCTACAGCTCGGGAAAGCCATAAATCAGTGGGACCCTTGCCCCACAGCGCCCCACTGTACTCCACTCCTCCCCACCGTCAACTACAAAAACGTGCGTTTTTGCACCCCGCCGCCCCTCGAAACCCCTGCTCAAGGCAGGTGGGGCGAAGTGGGGGCGGCCGCCCCCTCGACGGCGCGGCGCGACCGCGGGAACGGCCCGCGGAATGATCTTCGGGGCGCCCTCCCCACCGAGTCGGTGTGGAACTTTCCACCGTCGGTGCGACGGGCGGGCGGCCAAGGCCGTACTGTCGGTAACACCGGCAAAAGACGGATAATGCTGCGACCGGACCATGGGCGTCAGAAGCCCCTACATTGGGCCGTGGGGAAATCACCGAGCAGGGCGGAGAGTTCGTGACAGTGGGTGTGCGAAGCGGCGCCGGAACCGGATTCGGTGACGTGGCCGGCGTCGCGGGGAAGATCAGATCCGCGGTCGAGTCGGTCATCGAGGGCAAGAGCGAAGCCGTCAACCTCGCCTTGACCGTGATGCTCGCCGAAGGCCACCTCCTCATCGAGGACGTCCCCGGCGTCGGCAAGACGATGCTGGCCAAGACGCTCGCCCGCGCGGTCGACGGCACGGTCCGCCGGATCCAGTTCACCCCCGACCTGCTGCCCAGCGACATCACCGGCGTGAGCGTCTTCCAGCAGGACCGTCGCGTCTTCGAGTTCGTCCCCGGCCCGATCTTCGCCACGGTCGTCGTCGGCGACGAGATCAACCGGGCCTCGCCGAAGACCCAGTCGGCCCTCCTTGAGTGCATGGAGGAGCGGCAGGTCACCGTCGACGGCGTCACCCACCCGCTGGAGCGGCCGTTCATGGTCATCGCCACCCAGAACCCGGTGGAGATGGAGGGCACCTACGCCCTGCCCGAGGCGCAGCGCGACAGGTTCACCGCCCGGATCTCCATGGGCTACCCCAGCTACACCGCCGAACTCGACATGCTCGACGCGCACGGCGCGGCGAGCCCGCTGGACTACCTCCAGCCCGTCGCCACCGTGGAAGAGGTGCGCGGGCTCGTCGAGACCGTCCGGCGCGTGCACACCGCCCCCGCGATCAAGCAGTACGCGGTCGACCTCGTCACCGCCACCCGCGAGCACCCCGACCTCCGCCTCGGCGCCTCTCCCCGGGCCACCCTCCAGCTCGTGCGGGCCGCCCGCGCCCGCGCCGCGCTCGACGGGCGCGAGTACGTGCTGCCCGACGACCTCCAGGCGCTCGCGGGACCGGTGCTCGCGCACCGGCTGCTGCCGACCGCCGAGGCGCGGGTCGAGCGCCGCAAGCCCGAGCAGATCGTCGCGGAGATCGTGGCTCGGCTGCCCCTGCGCGGCTGAGGTGGGATTCGTCACCGCGGCGCTGGAGGCACTGACCACGCGCGGGAGGTCGTTCGTCGCGGCGGGGTTCACCGCGGTCGTGTGCTCGTTCCTGCTGGGCGAGCGCGATCTGCTGCGCGCGGGCCTGCTGATCCTGCTGCTCCCCCTGATCTCCGCCCTCGCGGTCTCCCGCACCCGCTACCGGCTGGCCTGCGCGCGCCGCCTGTGGCCGTCCCGGCTCCCGGCCGGGCACGAGGCACGGGCCGACCTGAGACTGGAGAACGTCTCCAAAATGCCCTCGGGCCTACTGCTGGTGGAGGATCGCGTGCCGTTCACCCTCGGCGGCCGGGCCCGGTTCGTGCTGGACCGGATCGAACCGCACGGCTTCCGGGAGCTCGGCTACCGGCTGCGCTCGGACGTCCGGGGCAGGTTCCGGGTCGGGCCGCTCACCGTCCGGCTCGCCGACCCGTTCGGCCTCGTGGAGCTGGCCCGCTCGTTCAGCCTCACCGACACCCTGACCATCACGCCCCGGATCGTCGACCTGCCCGCGCAGCGGATGCTGTCGTCGTGGGACGGCGACGGGGAGAGCCGCTCGCGCGCGATCGCGGTGGGCGGCGAGGACGACCTCGCACCGCGCGAGTACCGGCGCGGCGACGACCTGCGCCGGGTCCACTGGCGGTCCACCGCGCGCTACGGGGAGCTGATGGTGCGGCGGGAGGAGCAGCAGTGGCAACGCCGCGCGACGCTCCTGCTCGACACGCGCCGCACCGCCCACCCCTCGGAGGAGTCGTTCGAGCTCGCCGTGTCCGTCGCGGCCTCGGTGGGCGTGCACCTGGCCGAGGAGGGCCTGGCGCTCCGCCTGGCCACCGACGCGGGACAGGAGGCCGCAGTGAGCTACCCGGCGGGCCCGGAGGCGGGCGGGGAACTCCTCGACGCCCTGGCCGTCGTGTCCCTTTCCGACGAGCCGAGCCTCGTTCCCGGGGCCGCCACGCTGGCGGGACCCGGTCCCGGCGGCGCCGGGGGCCTCGTCGTCGCCGTCCTCGGCCGGATCACCCCCGACGAGGCGCGCATGCTCGCCGCCTCGGGCGGCGCGGGCGCGCCGATCGCGCTCCTGACCGCCGGGGAGGGCGCGGAGGGCGCCGCCGTGCTGCACGCCGCGGGGTGGCGAGTGCTCGCGCCGACCTCGCTGGAGGTCCTGCCGTCGGTCTGGGCGGGGGCGGGCCAGTGACGCCCCTCGGAGAGGACCCGGACATGAAGCCGCGGCCCGCGCTGGCCGTCGCCGCCGCGGCGGCCTCGGCGCTCGCCGCGACGAGCCTCGTGCCGCTGTTCCAGGACCGGTCGTGGGCCCTGCCCGCGCTGGGCGCGATCGCCGTCGTGGCCCTGGCGGGCGCGGTGGTGCGGCGGTTCCGGCTGCCCCCGGTCTTCACCCTCGTCGGCGCGTTCGCCGCGCTGCACCTCTACCTCACCGCGTACTTCACCGGCGCCCACGCGCTGCTGTGGGTGATCCCGACCACCGACTCGATCTCCGAGATGCTCTCCCTGCTCCGCGAGGGCAGGCACACCGCCCAGACCTACGCCGCCCCCCTGCCCGTCGACGACGGGGTGCGGATCATCGCGGCGTTCGGCGTCGGGCTCGTCGCGGCGACGGTGGACCTGCTCGCGGTGCGGCTGCGCCGCGCCGCCCCGGCGGGGCTGCCGCTGCTGGCGATGTACAGCGTCCCGGTCGCGGTGCCGTCCGAGAGCGTCAGCTGGATCTCCTTCGCGCTCGGCGCCGGCGGCTACCTCGTGCTGCTGGCGATGGAGGCCCGCGAGCGGGTGGGCGCCTGGGGCCGGACGGTCCCGTCGCGGCTCGACGGCACCCTGGGCGTGCCCCGGCTGCCCGCGGGCAAGCGGGTCGCCCTCGCCGCGATCGGGGTGGCCGTGGGGATCCCCGCACTGCTGCCCGGCCTCGGCGCGCACGGCATCCTCGATCTCGACGAGCGGCGGACCGGCGGCTCGGCCACGATCACCACCGCCGACCCGCTGGTCGACCTCAAGCGCAAGCTCACCGACCTCGGCGACACCGAGGTCCTGCGGTACACCACCGACGACCCGCGACCCGACTACCTGCGGATCTTCGCGCTCGACAAGTTCGAAGAGGAGCGCTGGACGTACTCGCCGCTCGCGGCGGGCACCGCCCCGCGCGTCGCCGACGGCATCACCCTGCCGCGGGTGCCCGGCCTCAGCGCCTCCGCCCACGTGAACGCGCGGACGGAGATCACGATCGGTCCCGACGTGCGGGACATGAAGTTCCTCGCGCTGCCCTACGCGCCCCGGAACGTCAGCGTCGAGGGCGACGACTGGCGGGTCGACCGGCAGTCGCTCATGGTCTACTCGACCGGCTCCGACGCCGACGGCCTGACCTACTCCGTCGTGAGCCGCCGCGCGACCCCCACCGCGGCGCAGCTCCGCCGGGCGTCCGGGGGCGGCCCCATGGAGTACACCCGGGTCCCGGAGCTGCCCGCCGAGCTCCAGTCGATGGTCCAGCAGATCACCGCGAAGGCCAAGACGCAGTTCGACCGGGCGCTGGCGATCCAGCGCTGGTTCACCCGGGAGTTCACCTACTCGCTCGAACCCGCCCCGCCCACGCAGCTGTCGGACCTCATGGCCTTCCTGAACGACCGGCGCGGGTACTGCGAGCAGTTCGCGGCGACCATGGCGCTGATGACGCGGTCGCTGGGCATCCCGACCCGGGTCGTCGTCGGGTACGCGCCGGGGACCCGGCAGCCCGACGGCAGCTACCTGGTCAAGCAGCGGGACGCGCACGCCTGGCCCGAGCTGTACTTCGAGGGCACCGGCTGGGTGCGGTTCGAGCCGACCCCGGGCGGGACGGGCGCCCCGACCTCCGTCGGCACGCCCGACTACACGGCGCCGCGCAACCAGGACGGGCAGACGGGCCAGCAGGAGAGCGGCCCGCAGACCCAGACCCCGGTCCCGTCGGCCTCGGACACCCCCTCCGCCGAGCCGACCGAGACGGCCGGCACCGCCGCGGTGCCGGAGGACGCCGAGACCGACGCCGCGCTGCCGTTCTTCCTCCAGCCGCTGCTGTGGCTTCTCGTGGTGTGGCCCCTCCTGCTGATCGGCGCGCTGCCGCGGCTGGTGAGGGAGGGCGCCTCACGGCTGCGCTGGCGGAGGACCGCCGATCCGGCGACCGCGGCCTGGGCACAGCTGCGGGCCGACAGCCTCGACCACGCGCTCGGCTGGCAGCGGTCGGAGTCGCCGCGGGCCGTCGTGGCCAGACTCGGACCACGCCTCGGCCCCACCGCGGCCCAGCCGCTGGCCCGTATCGCCCTCGCCCAGGAGCTGGCCAGGTACGCGCCGCCCGAGGCGCTGCCCCCGCAGGGCAGGGAGGGGCTGCGCGAGGACGCCGCGGCGGTCCGCAGCGCCATGTCCGAGTCCGTCCCCGGCCCCGCGTCGGTCCGGGCCCGGGTCCTGCCCGCCTCGTCCCTGGACGCGGTGCGGCGTGGCTGGACCGCCCTGCGGGACGCCCTCGCCCGGCGGCTCGGGCGCTGAGCCCGCGGGCCGGGCGACGCGCCCGGCGCGCCGTGGGACACGAGAACGCGGGGACACGAGGACGCGAAAAGGCCGCGCCCGTCAGGGGCGCGGCCTTTTCGCAGTACAAAGCTCGCCGGCGTTACTGCTCCTCGGAGCGGCGCCGCCAGCGCTCCTCCAACTTGTTCATGAACCCGCCGGAGGACTGACGGCCTCCGCCACGCGGGGCGGGGTTTCCGTCGGGCTCGAAGTCGGCGGTCACGCCGATCCCCGTCATCCGCTTCCAGCTCGACAGCGCCCAGACGCCGCTGGCGAGCATCAGAAGGAAGCCGGTGACACTGATCGCGACGGTGACGCCGCCTTTTCCGACGGCCAGACCGGCCATGAGCACGAAGATGCCCACCACCAAGCCCAGCACCGCCTTGATGATCTGACGCTTGTAGTGGCTCCGCGGATTGGTGGTACGGACGGCATGCGCGAACTTCGGGTCTTCCTCATACAGCGCATGCTCGATCTGGTCGAGCAGACGTTGCTCGTGCTCAGAGAGCGGCACGGTGCCTCCCAACGACTGCCCCGTGGTTCCGGTGCCTGGCGCTCCTTGGCCGGACGGGGACCTGGCTAACGGTGATATGCCCAGAATACGAGCCGAGACGACCTGAGTGAAGAAAACCCGGGCGGTAGGACCAGAACCTATGCATCGGCGCCTCCCCTTGCGCTCCCGGCGTCCCGGGCGTCACTCACGCCCCGCCGGGGTCTGCGGGATCCGGGCGGCAGTAGCGCCGCGGGCCTGATCGCCCCGCTGCCGAACCGTCGCGCCGCCTCGTCCATCGCCTGCTCCGCCTCACGCCAGCCCGTCTCCGGCTCGTCCAGGGCCAGCTGGCGGGGTGCCTCGCCCGCCTCGGACAGATTCTCCAGACGGACACCGATCAATCGGAGTGGTACCCGCTCCCGCCCGGATGCCTCGAACAGCTCGCATGCTGTGAGATAGATCACACGAGAAAGATCCGTGGGCTCGGCCAGAGTCCGTGACCTGGTGATCGTCGAGAAGTCCGGTTCGCGCAGCTTGATGCTGACCGTCCTGCCGCGCAGGCCCGCCGCGCGCAGCCGCTCCCCGGTCCGCTCGGCGAGCCGCAGCAGCTCCCTCCGGACCTCGGCGGGATCGGCGACGTCGATCTCGAAGGTCTCCTCCGCGCCGATGCTGCGATCGGGGGTCTCGGGGGTGACGCCGCGCGGATCCCGGCCCCAGGCCAGCTCGTGCAGATGGGCGCCGAGCGCGTTGCCGAGCTCCGCCCGCAGGGTCGCGACGGGGATCGCGGCGAGTTGGCCGACCGTGGCCAGGCCGAGCGCGCGCAACCGGGCCTCGGTGCGCTCCCCGACCCCCCACAGCGACGCGATGGGCAGGGGGTGCAGGAACTCCAGCACCCCGTCGGCCGGGACGACGAGCAGGCCGTCCGGTTTGCAGCGGGTCGAGGCGAGCTTGGCGAGGAACTTGGTCGGCGCCACCCCGACCGAGCAGGTCAGCCCCAGCTCGCCCTGGATCCTGCGCCGGATCAGCGCGGCGATCTCGGCCGGCCTGCCGAACAGCTTCGCCGCGCCCGCGACGTCGAGGAACGCCTCGTCCACCGAGAGCGGCTCCACCAGGGGCGTCACCGACCTGAGGATCTCCATGACGCGCCGGGAAGCCTCGCCGTACCTGCCGTGCCTGGGCGTCAGGACGACGGCCTGCGGGCACAGCCGCAGCGCCCGGGTCATCGGCATCGCCGAGTGGACGCCGAAGCGCCGCGCCTCGTAGGAGGCCGCCGACACGACCGCGCGCGCCCCCTTCCCGCCCACCAGGACGGGACGGCCGCGCAGCTCCGGCCGCTCCAGCAGCTCGACCGAGACGAAGAAGGCGTCCATGTCGACGTGCAGGATCGGGCACCCGGAGTCGTCGGCGAGCGGGCCGCGCGACGGGCCCGGCCGGTGGAGCTGCTGTTTACGCGACACGGGGCCGGCGCGCGGTGAGATGGAGCCGCGCCGCGAGATCGGCGAGGACGGGGTGGGCGCTGGCCGCGGTCTCCAGCGCGGCGAGCGCCTCGGCGGCGCGTGGATCGGCCTCCGCCGCGGCCCCCGGGACGAGGTCGCCGAAGACCCGGACGCCCTGGATCCGCGGCTCGGCGAGACCCGCGCCCGCGGCGAGCTCCAGCAGCCCCGCGCGGGTGAACCGGCGCGGGACGGGGTCGCGGTCGCCCCAGCGGCCGTCCTCGGCCGTCAGCGCCCGCTGGGCCTCCGCGAAGTGCCCCGCCACGGCCCGGTGCACCACCGCGGCCAGCGCGCCCGGCACGAGCAGGCTGACGGTCCCGCCGGGCCGGGTGACCTCCACCAGGGCGGCGAGGCCGCGTGGGACGTCTTCCAGGTACTCCAGGACGCTGTGGCACAGCACGAGGTCCGCGCGGGCGGGCCCGACCAGGGCCGCCACGTCGGCGGCCTCCCCCTGGACTCCGTGCACCGCCACCCCGGCCTCGGCGGCGCGCCGCTCCAGGATCGCCAGGGCGTCGGCGTTGGGATCCACCACGGTGACGTGATGGCCGAGGGCGGCCAGCGGCACCGCGTAGTGGCCGGTGCCGCCGCCGACGTCCAGGACGTCCAGCGGGCCGCCCGCCAGCACGGGCCGCAGCGCCTCGCGCACCACGGACACCGGATCGGCGGACGCCCGCGCGCCGCGTGGCCCGGCGTGCCGCGGACCTGCGGGATCGGGGTGCGCGGCGGCCGAGCCGGCGCGGGACAGGCCTTCCTCCACGGTCATGCCACCACCCTAACCACGGGCTGTGACATTCCGCTGGAGGGGCCGGTGGCGGGCATGCGCGAGGCCCGGCCCCCGCCCTCGGGGTCCGGGCCTCGATCACCGTGCTTACAGCGCCAGGCTCGGCTTGAGCTCCTGGAGCCGCGACAGCAGGCCGTTGACGAACTTCGGCGACTCCTCGGTCGAGAAGTCCGTCGCCAGGGCGACGGCCTCCGAGAGGGCGACGCCGTCGGGCACGTCGTCCGCCCAAAGCAGCTCGAAGGCGCCGATGCGCAGGACCGTCAGATCGACGGCGGGCATCCGGTCGAGGGTCCAGCCGACCGCGTAGGTGGCGAGCAGCTCGTCGATCCGCTCGCGGTGCCGGGTCACCCCCTCGATGATCCGGACGGCGTGCGCCTGCTCGGCCAGCTGCTCGCCCTTGGGCTTGTCGCGCCGCAGCGCCACCTCGCCCGGCGAGATGTCCCGCTGCTGCGCCTCGAAGAGGATCTCGAAGGCGTACTTGCGGGCCTTGGACCTAGCCGCCATCAGGCGCGGCCGAGGTAGTCGCCGGTCCGGGTGTCGACCTTGATCTTCTCGCCGGTCGTGATGAACAGCGGGACCTTGATCTCCGCGTCGGTCTCCAGCGTGGCGGGCTTGGTGCCGCCGGTGGAGCGGTCGCCCTGGAGGCCCGGGTCGGTGTGCTTGACGATGATCTCCACGGTGACGGGCAGCTCGACGTAGAGCACCTCGCTCTCGTGGAGCGCCAGCATCGCCTGGCCGTTGTCCAGCAGGAACTTGGCCGCGTCACCCAGGACGGCCGGCGAGACGTAGAGCATCTCGAACGTCTCGTTGTCCATGAAGACGTAGTCGTCGCCGTCCTTGTACGAGAACTGCATGTCGCGCTTGTCGACGGTCGCGGTCTCGATCTTCAAACCGGCGTTGAAGGTCTTGTCCACGATCTTGCCGGACTTGACGTGCTTCAACTTGGTGCGGACGAAGGCGGGCCCCTTGCCCGGCTTGACGTGCTGGAACTCCACCACCGACCACAGCTCGCCGTTGTCGAGCTTCACTACCAGGCCGTTCTTGAGGTCGTTCGTCGTCGCCACTCGAATCGTCTTTCCGTATCGGCCGCGGCCCTGTACGTCACAGGACCAGCAGCTCCTTGGTGGTCTGGGTGAGGATCTCCGGGCCGTCCGCGCGGACCACGAGCGTGTCCTCGATCCGCACACCGCCGCGGCCGGCGAGATAGACGCCCGGTTCGGCGGTGACGGGAACTCGATCCCCCAGTTTACCGGTCCTGGAGGGGCCGAGCATCGGCGCCTCGTGGATCTCCAGGCCCACTCCGTGGCCGAGGCCGTGCGTGAAGTCCGCACCGTGCCCTCCCGCGGCGATCACCGTGCGGGCCGCGGCGTCCACCGCGGCGACGTCCGCGCCCGGCACCGCCGCGGCGACCGCCGCGCGCTGGGCCTCGGCGACGAGCCCGTAGACCTCCCGCTGCCAGGCCGCGGCGGACCCGACGGCGACGGTCCTGGTCATGTCGGCGTGGTATCCGCCGACCTGGGCGCCGAAGTCCATCGTCACCAGGTCGCCGTCGGCCAGCGGCCGGTCGCCCGGGACGTGGTGGGGCACCGCCCCGTTGGGGCCGCTCGCGACGATCGAGGGGAAGGCGATCCCGTCGGCTCCGAGGTCGATCATGTGCCGCTCCAGGGCGACCGCGACGCGCCGCTCGGTGACGCCGGGCGCGAGCAGCGGCAGGACCAGCGCGAACGCCCGGTCGGTGAGCGCGCAGGCGCGGCGCAGGAGGTCGATCTCCGCCTCGTCCTTGACCGCGCGCAGCTCCTCGACGAGGTGGCCGAGCGGGGTCGCGCGCACGTCGCAGAACAGCCGCGCGTGGTCCTCGACGGTGACGTCGTGCGCCTCGAAGGCCAGCTCGGGCCCCGCCCGTTCGATCAGCGCCTCGGCGACGCGCGGCGTGATCACCGTCTCCAGGTCGGGCGCGGCGACGGCGGCGGTCCCGGCATAACGGCCGTCTGTGGCCAGTACGGCGCGGCCGTCGGCGAACACCAGGGCGGCGGCGTTGGAGGACTCGAGGCCGGTCAGGTAGCGGACGTTGACGAGGCGGGTGATCAGCGCGGCCGGGGCCTGGAGCCTCGCGGCGAGCGCGGCGCGGCGCTGCTGGTGGATCTGCGGCATCCTTCGAGCCTAATTCGCCCGGCCGCGGGCGGCGCGGGCGGCGCGCTCCACCGGCTTTCCTGATCGATTCCCTTGATCGGCGGCTGCCGCTTCCCCTAGCTTGTGCCGTTCAACGTGAGTCTTCTTCATATCCGTCCGGCCCCGCACCCCCTGAAGGAACGGCACATGACGTCAGTAAGCCGCAGAAGGATGCTCGGAGGCGCCGTGGTCTCCGCGGCCTCGCTCGCCGCCCTCCCCGCCACCAGCGCCTCGGCCGCCCCGGGAGACCCCGGTGAGCCCCTCGAGGTCGACGTCTGCGTCGTCGGCGGCGGTCTCTCCGGCCTCACCGCCGCCCGGGACCTCGTCGCCGCGGGCAAGTCCGTCGTCGTCCTCGAAGGCCGCGACCGCGCGGGCGGGCGCGTCTACGGCATGACGCTCGGCGACGGGACCGTCACCGAAGGCGGCGCGGAGTTCATCGGCCCGACCCAGGACCGCATCGCCGCCCTCGCGCAGAGCCTCGGCGTCCAGACGTTCCCCACCTACAACACCGGCAAGAACGTCTACTACCGCAGCAACAAGCGCTCCACCTACGCCACCGACGGCCTCCTCGGCGCCGTCCCGCCCGACTGGGGCGTCGTCGACCTCGAACTGGCGATGACCACGCTCAGCGGCATGGCCGCGACCATCACCCCCGGCAGGCCCTGGACCGCCGCCAAGGCCGAGGAATGGGACTCCCAGACCTTTCACACCTGGTCGCGCCTCAACACCGTCAGCGCCGGCGCCCGGTTCCTG
Organism: Actinocorallia herbida; assembly: GCF_003751225.1. Classification (NCBI taxonomy): domain Bacteria; kingdom Bacillati; phylum Actinomycetota; class Actinomycetes; order Streptosporangiales; family Thermomonosporaceae; genus Actinocorallia; species Actinocorallia herbida. Next base: position 1,494,091 of record NZ_RJKE01000001.1, on the reverse strand, counting down.
TTCGACGCGTTCATCTCCTCGACCCTGTCGGTCCGCTCCAAGGAGGTCTCCCTCCTCTACGTGCTGAACTACATCGCGTCCGCCGGCAACGCCGCGAACGCCGGGAACATCGACCGGCTCATCAACACCGCCGGCGGCGGGCAGGAACTGCGCATCACCGGCGGCTCGCAGGAGATCCCGCTGCGCCTCGCCGCCCAGCTCGGCGACCGGGTGAAGCTGAACACCCGCGTCCGGCGGATCACCCTGGACGGCGGGCCGCGCGCCCTCGTCGAGAGCGACGCCCTCCAGGTGTCGGCCAAGCGCGTCATCGTCGCGATGTCACCGCAGCAGACCGCGAGCATCGAGTTCCGGCCCGGCCTGCCCGCCTCGCGCGCCCAGCTGATCCAGCGCTTCCCGATGGGATCGGTCGCCAAGTTCGTCGCGGTCTACCCGACCCCGTTCTGGCGGGCCGACGGCCTCACCGGCCAGGCCGTCGCCGACTCCGGCGCCATCGACGCGACCTTCGACAACAGCCCCGCGGACGGTTCCCGCGGCCTCCTCATGGGCTTCGTCAACCAGACGAACATGCGCAGACTGCACGGCAAGAGCGACGCCGAGATCGCCACCGCCTGCCTCGCCTCGTTCGTCAAGCTCTTCGGCGCCCAGGCCGCCGCCCCCTCCCACTACGCCTACCACCTGTGGGACGCCGACCCCTTCAGCGGCGGCGGCCCCACCGGCATCGCCGCCCCCGGCGTCCTCACCGAGTTCGGCGAAGCCCTCCGCGCCCCCCACGCCCTCATCCACTGGGCCGGCACCGAAACCGCCGACTTCTGGACGGGATACATGGACGGCGCCGTGAGGTCGGGCGAGCGGGCCGCCTCCGAAGTCGTGGCATTGGTCTGAGAATCGTTCAGACCGAGCTCTTGCCCGACCTGTTCGTCGGCCCGGCCTCCGGTCCCCAGGGGGCCGGAGGCCGGGCCGGAAATCACGCTTCTTCGACCAAGCCCTTGAAGCGTTCGATGAGGGCGAGCTTGCCCTTGTGGTCGGCGGCGACGGGGGTGATGTTGAAGGTGGTGACGCCGGCGGCCTTGAAGGCGGCGATGCGCTCCTTGACCCAGGATTCGGGGCCGATGAGGGACATGTTCTTGAGGAGTTCGGCGGGGACCTTCTCGGCGGCTTCGGCCTTCTTGCCGGCCAGGTAGAGGTCCTGGATCTCCTCGGCCTCCTTCTCCCAGCCGTAACGGCGGCACAGGGAGTTGTAGAAGTTCTTGCCCTTGGCCCCCATGCCGCCGATGTAGAGGGCGAGGTGGGGGCGGCCGAAGTCGAGGTAGCCCTCGACGTCGTCGCCGATCGCCAGGGAGGCGGCCACGGAGATGCCGAGGTCGCCCAGCTCCGCGGAGCGCTTGGCCTTGCCCTTGGCGAGGGAGTCGCCCCACACGTCGCCCGCCTTCTCCGGCAGGAAGAAGATCGGCTGCCAGCCGTCGGCGATCTCCGCGGCGAGCTCCACGTTCTTCTCGCCGATGGCGGCGATCTCGACCGGGATCGACTTGCGCACCGGGTGGTTGATGATCTTCAGCGCCTTGCCGAGACCGGTGCCCTTCTCCGCGGGCAGCGGCAGCGTGTAGTACTTGCCCTCGTAGTTCAGCGGCGCCTCGCGCTTCCACACCTGGCGGCAGATCTCGATGACCTCGCGGGTGCGGCCGAGCGGCGCGTGGTAGGGCAGGCCGTGGAAGCCCTCGATGACCTGCGGGCCGGACGCGCCGAGGCCGAGGGTGAAGCGGCCGTCGGAGACGTAGTCGATGCCCGCGGCCGTCATCGCCATGAGGGCGGGGGTGCGGGAGTAGATGTTGAGGATGCCCGAGGCGATCTGCAGCCGCTCGGTCTTGGCCGCGATGTAGCCGAGCTGGCTGACCGCGTCGAAGCTGTAGGCCTCGGGCACGTAGACGATGTCGAGCCCGGCCTTCTCGAAGTCGACGAGCTCGGTGACGGCTTCCTTGAAACCGCCCGCGTAACCCAGGGGCATTCCGATGCGCATAGTGGTGATCTCCTCGAAGAAGGTGCCGACCTACCGAATGAGATTCAGTATGCCGGGCGTCATATCCGGATGGTTCAGGTGGGGTGGCCGGTCAGGAGCCCGTGGCCGCGGCCGCGGCCGCGTCCGTGAGCGCGTTCAGCGCGGGCCGGTACAGCGTCCGGCGGATGGCCCCGAAGCTCTTGCCGTCCTTGGCGCCCAGCGCGGTCGCGACCTCGACGGCCTTGGCCAGCACCTCGTCCTCGGCGACGGCGTGGTGGGCGATCCCCGCCGCGACCGACTCGGTGCCCGTGTAGCGGCGGCCGGTCAGCGCGGCCTCGTGCACGGTCTCCTTGGGCAGCTTCGCCTGGATCAGCGCCACCATCGCCGGAGAGAACGGCATCTTCAGGTCGATCTCGGGCAGGCAGAACCAGCCGCGGTCGGCCCGCATGACGCTGAAGTCATGGGCCAGGGACAGCATCCCGCCGCCCGCGAAGGCGTGCCCGTTGACCGCCGCGACGGTCGGCAGGTTCAGGCCGAGCATCCGCGCGTACAGCGCGTGGACGCGGCCTAGATACCAGTCGAACTTGTCTCCGTTGCCCGACAGCCAGTCCAGGTCGAGGCCATTGGAGTAGAACTTGCCCTCGCCGGTGGTCACGAGGGCCTTGGCGGTGCCCTCGACCTCGTCGAGCGCCTTGCCGAAGGCGTCGAGGAAGTCCGGGCTGAACCGGTTCTCCCCCTGGGTCAGGCGCAGGACGAGGACCCCGGACCCGGCGTCGTCGATCTCGATCATGTGTCCTCCGATAGGGGGATCATGCGGCTCTTCGCTGATTATGATGACCGTCATAGGGATACTGGCATAATGAGACAATGAGTGCCAAGCAGCGCATGGTGCGCAGTGCCGCGTACCTGTTCCGGGAACGCGGCTACAGCGGAACAGGATTCCGCGACGTGATCGCGCACAGCGGCGCGCCGCGCGGCTCGATCTACCACCACTTCCCCGGCGGCAAGGTGGAGCTCGCCGTCGAGGCGATGCGCTACGCGGGCGACTTCATCGCGGCGGGCACCGAGTCGGCGATCAGCGAGGACCCGCGCGCGGCCATGCACGCGTTCATCGGCTGGTGGCGGCAGGTGCTGCTGCGCAGCGGATTCCAGGCGGGCTGCCCCATCGCCGCCGTCACCATCGAGTCCCACGAAGAGGCCCCGCAGCTCGCCGAAGCCGCCGCCGCGGCCTTCCGCCGCTGGCGCGAGACCCTCGCCGCGGGCCTCGTCTCCGGCGGCTGCCCGCCCGCCCGCGCCGCCACCCTCGCCACCCTCATCGTCTCCGCCGTAGAGGGCGCCACCATCCTCTCCCGCGCCGCCAAGAACACCGACGCCCTGGACGCCATCGCCGACGAACTCGAATCCCTCGTCGCCTCCGCGATGACCCCGCCGGACCCCCCCGAAGAAACAGACGAGGACTGACCCGCGGCCGACCACGCCCAAGCCGACGGCCCGAGCCCCTCCAGAGCGACGATCGACACCACCCGAGAAGACCGCCCGAACGCCACACGACCCGCGAAAGCGCACCGCGCCCGGGGCTGCGCGATCAACACGCGAGAAGACCGCCCGAAGGCCACAAAGCCCGATAGCGCACCGCATCCGGGCCGACGATCGACACACCCGAGAAGACCGCCCGAACGCCACACGACCCGCCGAACCGCACCGCCCCCCGAACCGCGATCGGCGTCGCCTGCGAAGACCGGTCAAAGGGCGATCGACACCACCCGAGAAGACCACCCGAACGCCACACGACCCGCCGAAGCGCACCGCGCCCCGAACCGCGATCGGCGTCACCTGCGAAGGGCGGTCCAAGGGCGCGGGCCCCGGCGGCGCAGCGCACTCAGCGACGATCAATGCCGGGAGGTCTGCCGATGGGTACGAGGCCCGGCAGAACGCCGCGGCCCCAGACCGCGAGCGGCGTCGCGGGCGGCGGGCGGCGGGCGGGTACGGCCCGCGGCGGAGGCGGGGCTAGAGGAGGTTCTTGAGGGCGTGGAGGGCCAGGACGTAGGAGTTGAGGCCGAAGCCGGCGATGACGCCGGACGCGACGGAGGAGACCACGGAGGTGTGGCGGTACTCCTCGCGGGTGTGGGGGTTGGAGATGTGGACTTCGATGAGGGGGGCCGTGCGCTGGGCGAGGGCGTCGTGCAGCGCGTAGGAGTAGTGGGTGAAGGCCGCGGGGTTGAGGATGATCGGGGTGCGGGCGTCGGCGGCGGCGTGCACCCAGCCGATCATCTCGGCCTCGTCGTCGGTCTGCCGGACCTCGACCTTCAGGCCGAGCTCGGCACCGGTGCGGCGGCAGAGGTCCACGAGGTCGTCGAAGGTGTCGGCGCCGTAGATCTCCGGCTCACGGGTGCCCAGGCGGCGCAGGTTGGGGCCGTTCAGGACCAGGACCGTCGTCACCGCGCCACCTCCAGGTAGGCCGCCTGGAGCAGTTCCTCCGACGGGCCCGCGAGGCGGCCGCACTCGCCCAGGGAGTCCAGCACGACGAAGCGCAGGGTCGCGCCCCGGGTCTTCTTGTCGACGTTCATGACCTCGCGCAGCGCGGGCCAGGCGTCCGCCCGGTAGGAGGTCGGCAGGCCGACCGAGGCGAACACCTCGCGGTGCCGCGCCACGAGGTCGGCGTCGATCCGGCCGGCCAGGCGGCCCAGCTCGGCGGCGTACACGCAGCCGATGGCGACGGCGTGGCCGTGCCGGAAGGCGTAGTGCTCGACCTTCTCGATCGCGTGCGCGAGAGTGTGGCCGTAGTTGAGGATCTCGCGCAGGCCCGACTCCTTCAGGTCCGCGCCGACCACGTCGGCCTTGACCTGGACGGCCCGCTCGACGAGCTCGCGGGTGTGCGGACCGGACGGGGAGGCCGCCCCCTCGGGGTCCTCCTCGACGAGTTCGAGGATCCGCGGATCCCGGATGAACCCCGCCTTGATCGTCTCGGCGAGGCCGGAGATGTAGTCCTCGCGCGGGACCGTGGCGAGCGTGCCGAGTTCGCACAGCACCCCGGCGGGCGGCGCGAAGGCGCCCACGAGGTTCTTGCCCTCGGCGATGTTGATGCCGGTCTTGCCGCCGACCGCGGCGTCGACCATCGCGAGCAGGGTGGTCGGGACCAGGACGCACCGGACGCCGCGCAGCCAGGACGCCGCGGCGAACCCGGCGAGGTCGGTGGCCGCTCCCCCGCCGACGCCGACGATCGCGTCGGAGCGGGTGACGCCGAGCCTGGCGAAGTCCGACCAGAGCCCGGCGAGCACCTCGACGTTCTTGGCCGCCTCGCCGTCGGGCACCGGCAGCGCGTGCACCGCGTACCCGGCGCCGCGCAGGACGTCCAGGACGGGGCGGACCAGCTCGGGCAGGTCCGCGGAGTGGACCACCGCGACCGTCCTGGCCTTCTCCCCGACGAGGGCGGGCAGCTCGCCCAGCACCCCGGTGCCGATCACGACGTCGTAGGGCTGCTCGCCGCTTACCGTGATCCTGCTCGCGTCGCTCATCGCACGGTCTCCAGGGCCGCCGCGATCTCGGCGACGACCTCGTCCTCGGCGCGGCCGGTGGTGGCCGCGGTGATCTCGGCGAGCCGCTGGTAGATCGGCAGCCGCTCGGCCATGAGCTTGCGCAGTTGCGAGCGCGGGTTGAACACCAGCAGCGGGCGCACGGAGTTCAGGCCGACGCGCTTGACCGCCTCTTCCAGGGAGACGTCGAGGTACACCACGCGGTGCCCGGCCAGCAGCTCCTGGGTCTCCGGGGCGAGGATCGCGCCGCCGCCGAGAGCCAGCACCCCGTCGTGTTCGGCGAGCGCGTCACGGACCGCGGCCCGCTCCAGCTCGCGGAAGCGCGCCTCGCCGTCGTCGACGAAGATGTCGCCGACCGGTTTGCCGGTCTTGAGCACGATGTCGGCGTCGGTGTCGCGGAAGTCCACCCCGAGGAGGGCGGCGAGCGCCACCCCGATCGTGGTCTTGCCGCTGCCGGGGGGACCGATGAGGACGGCGCGGGGGCTCACTTGACCACCAGAGACTCGAGGTAGGCGCGGGCGTTGCGCGCGGTCTCCTCCACGGTGTCCCCGCCGAACTTCTCCAGCACCGCGTCCGCCAGGCACAGCGCCACCATCGCCTCGGCGACGACGCCCGCGGCGGGCACCGCCGTGACGTCGCTGCGCTGGTTGATGGCCTTGGCCGGCTCGCCGGTGAGCACGTCGATCGTGTCGAGCTGGCGCGGCACCGTGGAGATCGGCTTCATCGCGGCGCGGACCCGCAGGACCTCGCCGTTGGTCATGCCGCCCTCGATGCCGCCCGCGCGGTTGGTCCTGCGGTGCACGCCCTCGGGGGTGCTCTCGATCTCGTCGTGGGCGCGGGTTCCCGGGCGGCGGGCGGTCTCGAAGCCGTCGCCGACCTCCACGCCCTTGATCGCCTGGATGCCCATGAGGATCCCGGCGAGGCGCGCGTCGAGGCGGCGGTCCCAGTGCACGTAGCTGCCGAGGCCCGGGGGCAGGTTGTAGGCGAGGACCTCTACGACGCCGCCGAGGGTGTCGCCCGCCCTCTTCAGCTCGTCGACGTGCGCGACCATCGCCGCGTCCGTCTCGGCGTGGAAGCAGCGCGCCGGGGTGGCGTCGATCGCCTCCAGGTCCTCCGGGGTCGGCAGCGGGGCGTCCGCGGGCACCGCGATCTCGCCGAGCGAGACCACGTGGCTCAGCACCTCGACGCCGACGGCCTGGCGCAGGAACGCCCTGGCGACCTCGCCGAGGGCGACGCGCGCGGCGGTCTCCCGGGCGCTGGCGCGCTCCAGGACCGGGCGGGCGTCGTCGAAGGCGTACTTCTGGATGCCCGACAGATCCGCGTGACCCGGGCGCGGCCGCGACAGCGGCGCGTTGCGCGCCTGGGCGGCGAGGACGTCGGGGTCGACCGGGTCGGCCGACATCACGGTCTCCCATTTGGGCCACTCGGTGTTGCCGACCTCGATCGCGATCGGCCCGCCGAGGGTCGATCCGTGCCTGACCCCTCCGAGGATCGACACCTTGTCCTGCTCGAACTTCATCCGGGCGCCCCGGCCGTGTCCGAGCCTGCGGCGGCGCAGGCCCTCGGCGACGTCCGCGGACGTCACCCGCACTCCGGCGGGCATGCCCTCGACGATCGCGACGAGAGCGGGCCCGTGGGACTCCCCAGCGGTCAACCAGCGCAACATGACGGCAATTCTTCCACCTTCCGGCGACCGGCCGGGACCGGCGTCCACCTGCTGAGATACGGCGTGCCCCGCGCGGGCGGCCCCGGCTAAGGCCCGCAGCAGGATCGCGGCGAGGGTCCCGGCCAGCAGGAACGGCCCGTAGGGCAGTTCCGAGCCGCGCGTGGCGCGGCCCAGGACGAGCAGCCCGAGCGCCCACACGGCGCCGGAAAGATGGATCACCAGGAGCCCGGTCACGACCGCGGCGACGCCCATCCAGCCGAGCACGAGCCCGAGCGAGACCGACAGGACCACGTCGCCGAACCCGATCCCGCGATCCGGCGAGAACCACCACAGCACCCCGTAGAACCCGAAGAGGGCGACCGCGCCGAGCAGCGCCCCCGCCAGGCTCCGCCCCTCCTGCGGCGAGGCCAGCCACAGCAGCCCGGCCAGCGCGAACGGCAGCGGCAGGGTGAGCGGCTCCGGCAGCGTCCTGGTAGCGGCGTCGACGAACGCGAGGACCGTCCCCACGGCCCCGAGCAGCGCGAACGCGGCGAGCTCCGGCCGCGGCCCGACCCGCCAGAACAGCAGCCCGAGCACAGCCGCGACCACCGCCGCGACCGCCACCGGACGGCCGCGGACGGGCTCGATCCACGACGCCGTCTCGCTCATGGCCGCACACTAACGCGAACCCCCGGCCTCCCGCCGAGCCCCCTGTGGATAACTTTTCCGCGATCTTTCCGGTCCCTGCGCCGGGGCGGGGCGCCGCCGCGCGCGAGCGCGGAGACCGTCGTCGCCCCACGGCGACGTCGGCGCGAGGACCGGGGCCGGGCCGACCGGGAATCGGGTCAGCGGCGGGCGATGCCCAGTTCGACGCCGCCGACGATGCGGCCGCGGAGGACGTCGGCGAGGCGGTCGCCGATGCGGCGGACCGCGGCCTGCTCGTCCATGCCGGGGTCCACGTGGAAGCGGACGGACAGCTCGGTGTCGTCACCGGGGCCGACCCGTACCCCGGTGACGCCGGTCTCCGGGCGGAAGGCCGCCTCGATCGCGGCGAGCACGTCGGGGTCGCGGTGCGGCGGCGGGACGGGCGCGCCCTCGGCCAGCAGGTGCAGGCGGACGCCGTCGACGGCGAACGGGACGGGCCCCGCGACGTCCACGACCAGGGCGTCGGCCCCCTCGTCCAGGGCGGTCCGGCAGGCGTCGCGGGCGTGCGCGGGGACCGGGCGCGCGTCGGCCCGCCACAGCTGGAGGGTCTTCAGCGAGGTGAACGCGAGGACGCCTTTGCGGCCGTCCTGGCCGGTGAGCATCGGCAGGGCGATCTCGCTCTCCTTCTCCCGGCGCAGGCCGTCGACCTCCTCCTCGGAGGTCGCCATCGCGACGATGGGGATGAGCAGCCGGGAGGCGGCCAGCGCCTCCAGCACGGTGTGCTCCGCGGCCCGTCCGCCCGCGTAGGCGGTCAGCGCGGCCTGTAGCCGGGGATCGGCGCTCCCGTCGTCGTCGGGGAACTGCGGCTTGATGAGATTCGGTCCGGACACGCACGGAAGGGTATAGGCATCGGCGCTCACCGAGGGTGCCGTTTCCCTCACCCGTCCGTAGGCGGCTCAGCCGGGAGGGCTTCCCTTGAGCCGGGCGACGGCGGCGTCGATCACCTCGGCGCGCTTGCAGAAGGCGAAGCGCACGTAGTGCCTTCCCCGTGCGGGATCGGCGTAGAAGACCTGCGTCGGGACGCACACGACGCCCGTCCGCTCGGGAAGCGCGCGGGCGAAGGCCAGCCCGTCGTCGTGGCCGAGCGGACGGAGATCCGCCTGGACGAAATAGGTGCCTTCAGGACGAAAGACCTGAAATCCCACGGACTCCAGCCCTTCGATGAGCCGGTCCCGCTTCGCCTGGAGGGAGCGGCGCAGCTCCTCCACCCAGGCCGTCTCGTGGGCGAGCCCGTGGGCGACGGCCTCCTGCCACGGCCCGGCGCCCACGTAGGTGAGGAACTGCTTGACCGTCCGGACCGCCGCGACCAGGGGGGCGGGCGCGCACACCCACCCGGTCTTCCAGCCCGTGACGGAGAAGGTCTTGCCCGCCGAGGAGATCGTCACCGTCCTCTCCCGCATGCCGGGGAAGGACGCCAGGGGCAGGTGCTCCACCCCGTCGAAGACGAGGTACTCGTACACCTCGTCGGTGATCGCCAGAAGGCCGCGATCCACGCAGAGCTCCGCTATCGCGGCGAGCTCCTGCCGGGTGAAGACCGTGCCGCAAGGGTTGTGCGGGGAGTTGACGAGGATGGCCCGGGTGCGCGGGGTGACGGCCCTGCGCAGCTCGTCGGGGTCGAAGGTGAACCTGCCGCCTTCCGGCCGCAAGGTCACCGGGCACAGGGTGGCCCCGGAGAGGGCTACGGAAGCCGCGTAGGAGTCATAGAACGGCTCGAAGGCGATCACCTCGTCACCCGGCCCCACCAGTGCCAGGATCGCCGCCGCGACGGCCTCGGTGGCCCCGACGGTGACGAGGACCTCGGTCTCGGGGTCGTAGGACTGCCCGTACCGGGCCAGCCGCTGCGCCGCCACGGCCTCGCGCAGCACCGGCAGGCCGGGACCCGGCGGGTACTGGTTGCGGCCGCCCTCGATCGCCTCGACGGCCCGGCGCAGGACACCGCGCGGACCGTCCTCGTCGGGGAAGCCCTGGCCCAGGTTGATCGCCCCGGTCGCCGCCGCCAGCGCCGACATCTCAGCGAAGATCGTCGTCCCGAAGCCCCGCATCCGCCCGACCAGTGGTTCGCTCACGGCGCCACCTTAGACTGGCGACATGCGCGCCGCACTCTGCCAGATCGACGTCACCGACGACCCGGCCGTCAACCTCACGGCGGTCCGCGCCGCCCTCGAGGAGGCCGAGGGGGCCGACCTCGCGATCTTCCCCGAGGCGACCCTCGTACGGTTCGGCAACAGCCTGAAGGACTTCGCCGAGCCCTTGGACGGCCCGTTCGTCACCGCGCTGCGGGCCGAGGCCGCCGCCCGGGGCACCGCCTTGATCGTCGGCACCTTCGAGCCCGCGGACGACGGACGCGTCCACAACACGCTCGTCGCGATCGACGCCGAGGGCGCGCTCGCCGGGACGTACCGGAAGATCCACATGTTCGACGCCTTCGCCTACAAGGAGTCCCAGGCCGTCGCGCCCGGAAGCGAACCCGTCGTGGTGGAGCTGGCCGGCGCCCGGATAGGGCTGATCACCTGCTACGACATCCGCTTCCCGGAGCTGGCGCGCGCGCTGGTGGACCGGGGCGCCGACCTGCTCGTGGTGGCCGCCGCCTGGGCCCAGGGCACCTTCAAGGAAGAGCACTGGACGACCCTCGTGCGCGCGCGGGCGATCGAGAACACGATCTGGACCCTCGCGGTCGACCGGGCGCCCGACCTCACCGACCCGCCGCGCGGCGCCCGCATGGGCGTCGGCCGCTCCCTGGCCGTCGACCCCATGGGCACCGTCACCGCCGACCTGGGCCCCTTCCCCGCCATCCGCACCGTCCCGGTCGACCTCACCCTGACCGCCCGGGTCCGCGCCGTCATCCCGTCCCTGAACCACCGCCGCCTCTGACGCCCGCCCGGCATCGCGCCGCACATGACACGCGACGCCGGCCCCGGCCGGCGCCACCACCGAGCAGCGCCCCAGAGCGCTCCGGCGTCCTCCAGCCGAAGCCCGCCCTGGCGCGCGGGTGAAGCCCTCGCTCTGGCGAAGACCCGGCCGCGAAACAGGCGGGGCCACCCGCGCGGTGGGCGCCTCGGGGCACCGCGCCACCTCGGGGCACCGCGCCACCTCGGGATGCCGCGCCACCTCGGGATGCCGCGTCGCGCGGTGGTCGGAGCTGCGCGGAGCGCCGGGGGCCGGGGCGTCCCCGGTGGGGGGTGGGGCGGGGGGCGTTTGGTCTAATCGGGGCGTGGCTGGAGGGAAGAGGACGGCGCGGGAACTGATCGGGCTGACGCTCGACGCGGGGACGTGGGTGTCGTGGGACGGCCCGCCGGAGGAGCCCGACGGGTATGCCGAGGAGCTCGCGGCGGCGCGGGAGCGGTCGGGCTGCGACGAGGCGGTGCTCACCGGTGAGGGGCGCGTCGGCGGACGGCGGGTGGCGCTGATCGTCAGCGAGTTCGCCTTCCTCGCCGGGTCGATCGGGGTGGCCACCGCCGACCGGATCGTCGCCGCCGTAGAACGGGCCGCCCTTGAGGGGCTGCCTTTGCTCGCCGCGCCCGCCTCGGGCGGCACCCGTATGCAGGAGGGCACCTTCGCGTTCGTGCAGATGGCCCGGATCACCGCGGCCGTCATGGCGCACAAAGCCGCCCATCTGCCTTATCTCGTCTACCTCCGGCACCCGACGACGGGCGGAGTCCTCGCCTCATGGGGATCGCTCGGCCATGTGACGGCCGCCGAACCGGGCGCCCTCATCGGCTTCCTCGGCCCGCGCGTCTACGCCGGGCTGTACGGGGAGGAGTTCCCCGCGGGCGTCCAGGTCGCGGAGAACCTCGCCGCACGCGGCCTCGTGGACGCGGTCATCCCGGCCGAGGACTTGCGCCCGGCCGTCATCCGGATCCTCTCCGTCCTGGAAGCGAGGCCGGAGCCTTCGAGCCCGACACCAGGACCTGAGCCTTCAGGCGAAGCGAAGCCGGAGTCTTCGGGCGACGCCAAGTCGGGATCTTCGGGGCCGTCCGAAGGACGAGCCCTTCGGGCGATGCCCTTCGAGCGTTCGATGCGGGCGTGGGACGCGGTGCTGGCGACCCGCGAGCCCGATCGTCCGGGGGTGCGGGAACTGCTGCGCGAGGCCGCGGACGTGACGCCGCTGTCGGGGACCGGCGCGGGCGAGAACGATCCGGGGCTGCGCCTCGCGCTGGCCAGGTTCGGCGGCGCGGGCTGCGTCGTCGTCGGCCAGGACCGGGTCAGCCAGCGGACCGGCCACCCGCTCGGCCCGGCCGGGCTGCGGGTCGCGCGGCGCGGCATGCGCCTCGCCGCCGAGCTGCGGCTGCCGCTCCTGACCGTGGTGGACACGCCGGGCGCCGTGCTGTCGGCCGACGCCGAGAACCGCGGCCTGGCCGGGGAGATCGCCCGCTGCCTCGCCGACCTCATCACCCTCGCCGCCCCGACCGTCTGCCTCCTGCTCGGTGAGGGCACCGGCGGCGCCGCCCTCGCCCTGCTGCCCGCCGACCGGGTCCTGGTCGCCGCCCACGGCTGGCTCACCCCTCTGCCCCCCGAAGGCGCCTCGGTCATCGTCCACCGCACCCCCGAGCGGGCCCCCGACCTCGCCGAGGCCCAGGGCATCACCGCCCCCGACCTCCTCGACCGCGGCATCGCCGACGAGATCGTCCCGGACGCCCCCGCCGCGCTGGCCCCGCTCCTCGAACGCGCCCTCCGCACCGCCTCCGACCTGCCCCCCGAAGGCCGCACCGCGGCCCGCGCCGCCCGCTTCGCCCGCTGAGCCCCCGACACCGGGAATCCGCCCGTCCCCGGTACTCCGGGGACGGGCGGGGGCGGGGTCAGGGGGTGAGGAGTTTCTTTTGGACTTTGCCCAGGGCGTTGCGGGGCAGGGAGTCGACGAAGTGGACGGTCCTGGGGCGTTTGTGGGCGGAGAGATCTCGGGCGACGAAGTCGATGAGGTCGGTCTCCGCGATGCCGTCGGCGATGACGAAGGCGGTGACCTGCTCGCCCAGGTCGGGGTGGGGGGTGCCGATGACGGCGGCCTCGCGTACGGCGGGGTGGGCGAGGAGGGCGGCCTCGATCTCGCCCGCGCCGATGCGGTAGCCGCCGCTCTTGATGAGGTCGGTGGAGGCGCGGCCGACGATCCGGTGCCAGCCGTCCGGGCCGATCGCGGCGATGTCGCCGGTGCGGAACCAGCCGTCGGCGAGGGACTCGGCGGTCGCGTCCGGGCGGTTCAGGTAGCCCTGGAAGACCGTCGGGGTGCGCACGAGGAGCTCGCCGGGGGTCGCGCCGTCGTGCGGCACGTCCTCGCCGTGCTCGCCGACGAGGCGGGTCTCGACCCCGCGCAGCGGCAGGCCGACCTGGCCGGGGCGGCGCTCGCCGTCGTGCCGGGCGCTGACGGTGATCAGCGTCTCGGTCATCCCGTACCGTTCGACGGCCCGGTGCCCGCTGCGCGCGGCGAGCGCGTCGAACACGGGCGCGGGCAGGCCCGCGCTGCCGGAGACCAGCAGCCGGGCGCCGCGCAGCGCCTCGGCCGCGCCGGACTCCACCACCCGCGACCACACGGTCGGGACGCCGAAGTACAGGCTCCCGCCCGCCTTCGCGTACGCCTCGGGCGTCGGCCTTCCGGTGTGCACCAGACCGGACCCTACGCGCAGCGCCCCGAGGACACCGAGGACGAGCCCGTGCACGTGGAAGAGCGGGAGGCCGTGGACGAGGAGGTCGTCCGGCGTCCACGCCCACGCCTCGGCGAGCGCGTCGAGGTCGGCGGCGATGGCGGCCCGGGAGACCATGACGCCCTTCGGCGCGCCGGTGGTCCCGGACGTGTAGAGGATCAGCCCCGTCGCGTCCTCGGACGGCTCGGGGAAGGCGCCCGACCCGGAGCCCGTCGAAGGCACCGTGGGAAGGCCGAAGACCTCCCCATCGGAGGGCGCCCCCACCAGGAGCTCGGCCCCTGAGTCGGCGAGGATGTGCCCGCGCTCGGCGGGCCCGGAGTCCGGCGGCACCGGCACCACGGGCACCCCGGCGACCAGCCCGCCGAGCACCGCCGCGACCGTGTCGACGCTCGCCGTCGCGTTCACCGCGACGGCCCGCGCCCCGCCGATCCGCCCGGCGACGGCCCGCGCCCGCCCCGCCAGCTCCTCCCGCGTCACCTCGACCCCGGCGACGCTCACCACCCCGTCGCGTTCCGCACCCAGCAATCCCATGCCGCCCATCCTCCCGCCTCCCCCGAAAGGGCCGCACCGCAGGGCCCGCCGCCGACCGGGCGCCACCCGGCCACCGCCGTGCCGGAGGGCACGGCGGTCGCGCGCCGCTAGAGCTTCGAGGCGACTTCGCGGAGGGCTTCGGCGAAGACCTCGGTGGGCTGGCCGCCGGAGACGGCCCACTTGCCTTCGAAGAGGAAGAAGGGCACGCCGCTGATGCCCAGCCGACGGGCCTCGTCGATCTGGGCGGCGACCTCGGGGGCGCCCTCCGCGGAGGCCAGGAGCGCCCGGACGCGGTCGGCGGGCAGGCCGGCCTCTGCGGCGAGCTCCACGAGGGTCTCGGGAGCGTTCAGGTCGCGGCCTTCGGCGTGGTGGGCGCGGAAGAAGCGGGCGACGACGGCGTCCTGGACGCCTTCCTCGCCGGCGAGCCAGATGACGCGGTGGGCCTGGAGGCTGTTGATCTGCCGGGCCAGCTCGGGCTCGAACGGCAGTCCGGCGTCCTCGGTGAGGGCGCGCAACCGCTGGTGCGCGGCGTGCACCTTGTCGGCGCCGCCGAACTTCTCGGCGAGGACCGTGCTCGCGAGGCCCGCCTCGGGCTCGGCCGGGGACGACGGGTCGAGCTGGAACGGGCGCCAGACGATCTCGACCTCGCCGGGGAACTCCTCGACGGCCTGACGGAAGCGGGCCTGTCCGAGATAGCACCAAGGGCACACCACGTCGGAATAAATCTCGATTTTCACCCCGGTGCCAACACCATGACCTGGGCCCGCATTCCCGCCCGTGGACCGGTAGCCTCGTGCGGTCCGAGATCCACCACCGAGGAGCACACAAGCGATGGCGCTGACCAAGCCCGAGATCGACTTCCCCGAGGGCAACCCGCCCGCCAACCTGGAGATCACCGACCTGGTGGTCGGCGAGGGCGACGAGGCCAAGAAGGGCCACCAGGTCCACGTCCACTACGTCGGCGTGGCCTTCTCCACCGGCGAGGAGTTCGACTCCTCCTGGAGCCGCAACGAGGCGTTCGTCTTCCCGCTCGGCGCGGGCCGCGTCATCAAGGGCTGGGACATGGGCGTGGCCGGCATGAAGGTCGGCGGCCGCCGCAAGCTGGTCATCCCCGCGCACCTGGGCTACGGCGCGCGCGGCGCGGGCGGCGCGATCGGCCCGAACGAGACGCTGATCTTCGTGGTCGACCTGCTCGGCGTCAGCTGAGACCCGGGCACGTCGGAAAGGGGACCCACCGCGAGGCGGGTCCCCTTTCCCGTGCCGAACCGTGCCGCGCGTCAGCCCTGGAGGACCTCGGGGTCCAGCGCGCCGCAGGCGACGCCCCGCTGGAGCCGGTCGAGCAGCGCGGCCGAGCGCTCCGGCGCGGCCTCGAGCCGCCCGATCGCCGCCTCCACCCCGCTGAGGTGGAAGTCGAACAGCGCGGCATAGCGGGCGGGCAGGTGCGCCGGATCGGTGTCCCAGCCCTGGTAGAAGCCGTGCGCGAGGGAGTGCCTGACCTCGGTGGCGTGCGCCTGCCAGGCCGGGACGACCTCGTCGGCCGAGTCGTCCCTGGGCGTCAGGTGCGGGGGCCCGTCGGACAGCCGGACGCCCCAGCCCGCCGTCGTCGTCTGGAGGACGTGCCGGGCGAAGTCGCAGACGGGGTGGTCGAGCCGCCGCTGCTCCTCGGGCAGGCCGAGCGCCGAGGCGTAGTCGAGCCCGCCGAAGTGGACGGTCTGGATCCGGCCCTGCCCGGAGACCAGGACCCGCCGGACGCCGAGCCCGCCGCGCTGGTCGGCGAGGCCCGCGGGCGCGTCGATCTGCACCTCGAAGCGCAGTGTGCCGTTGGGCAGGCCGAGTGCGGCCTCCAGCCTGTCGAGGAAGTCGGTGAAGACCGCGACCTGCTCGGCCCCCGTGACGTCCGGCAGGGTGATGGTGAAGCCGCCGGGAAGCCTTCCGAGCCTGTCGCGCAGGGAGGTGAGGAAGCCGTCGAGGGTCCGCATCGCCCGCGCGTGCCCGCCGCCGGAGAACGACTTGACGCGCACGCCCCAGAAGTGCGGGAGCTGCTGGGCGTTGTAGGAGGTCGCGACGGCCTCGACGACCTGCTCGACGTGCCCGTCCTCCTCGGTGTCCGACCACCGGTCGCCGTAGGCGGGGCCGAAGTCGATGCGCAGATCCTCGATCGGCTCGCGCGCGAGCTTGGCCGCCACCCGCGCCCGGATCTGCCCGGCCAGCGACGGGTCGAGCATGAACGACGCGCCGAACGAGCCGTCGCCCGGCGTGTGCTTGTTGAGCAGCCGCAGCGCCTGCGCGCCCCAGTCGGCGGTGGTGGTGCGCGAGAAGCGGTCGGCCGGGACGAACACCGTGTGGACGGGCTGGCGGCCCTCTGCGGTACCGGTGCGGCCCGCCGACGCCGCGGCCAGTGCGCGGACCCGCTCTGCCAGATCGTCGGTCGTGGAGACGCTGAGGTTCACAAGGAGATGATCCCCCAAGAACTGGCGAACGCGTCACCTGGTTTGAGAGTGATGAGGTCCACTCCGGTGTTGAAGGCGTTCGGCGGGCAGGTCATCGGCTCCGCGGCGAGGCCCGTACGGGCGCGTTCGCCCATGTGGTCGGCGGTATAGAGCTGGAGCCACGGGTGGCCGTCATCGGCCCACAGCCCGACGGTGCGGCCGCCGCCCGACAGGCCCACCCAGGCGCGGCCGTCGGCGAACTCCAGGCCGGTGTAGGCGGTGTCGATGCGGCGGGCGCCGAAGACGCCGCCGGAGCTGAGGTCGTACCGGGTGCCCGCGACGGGCACGGGCGCGCCGGACGGGATGAGCCGCTCGTTCACGGGCTGGTAGTGGCTGGCCCCGAACGTCACGGTGCACTCGTCGAGCGGCCGGCCGACGGTGAGGTACGGGTGGGCGCTCTGCCCGTAGGGGGCGTTGCGGGTGCCCGCGTTGGCCGCGCCGAGCCGGACGGTCAGGCCGGTGCGCGCGTCGAGGGAGTAGGTGACCGACAGGTCGAGCCGGTAGGGGTAGCCGGGGCGGCCGAGCAGCCGGTGCACGAGGGTGACGCGGTCGGCCTCGTGCTCGGTGACGGTCCACGGCTCCCACCGGACCAGGCCGTGGATCGCGCAGTCGCGGTCCGGCTCGGTGATCGGGGTGTGCTGCTCGACTCCCTCGAAGACGTAGGTGCCGTGCGCGATGCGGTTGGGCCACGGGGCGAGGATCTGCCCCGCCGCGCCGTCGACCACCTCGTCCGGGGCGAAGCCGATGACGAGGGGGGCGCCCTCGTGCGTCAGCTCCCGCAGGCTGCCGCCCTGCTCGGTGGCCGCGGCCCGGTAGCCGCCCGCGGCGATCTCGTACTGATTCCCCGAAAGCATCATGGTGACATTCTCGCGGAACGCGCGCCCTGCAAGATCCCTCCGGCGGCCACATCTCCCTGACCTGGGAGCGAGAACGGGATCTAAAGGACGTCCAGGCGGGCGAGCACGAACCGTGCCTCGCCGGGCGCCGCCGAGACCACGGGCTTGCCCAGCCGTCGGGCGGCCTCGCGCAGTAGGGCCGCGACTTCCCCTGCGGGGCGTTCCGCGGCCAGCACCACCGCCTCTATGACGGGATCGGCGTCGAACGCCGCGAGGGCCTGGAGGGTGGCCCGGCCGCAGACCGCCGCGGACAGGTCGCGGGAGCCGACGGGAAGGACGCGCCCTCCCTTTTCCGCGAGTACCTCGACGACCTCCGCGGTGGCCTCGGGCGAGACCCCTACGACGCCGTAGGGGCCGGGTGGAAGAGAACCCGTGCAGGCGCAGGGCCCGAGGACGAGTCTGCCGAGCATCGCCGCCTCGTCCTTGAGCGCGATCTCCTGCGCGACCGAGAGCTCCTCCCCCGGGAGCAGTACATCGCGTCCGCCGTGCAGGGCGTCCAGCGCGGCGCGGTAGGCGTCCGGTCCCCCGACCGTCAGGGGTGGGGTCACGCGGTCGCCCGGCGCACGGCTTCGCCGCGCAGCGCCAGGGTGGCCCGCGCCCCCGCGAGCAGTCCCCAGGCGAGATCCTGACCTCCGGCGCGGCCGGGCCTGGCCAGCCGCCCCACGGCGGGGACGAGCTGTTCACGCCCGGCAAGGCCGCGCAGCACGGCGGCGGCCTCGGCGGCGGGCCTTCCGGCCGCGGCGCAGTGCAGCGCGGCCGCGCCCATGGGCGTCGTGCGGGTCTCGGTGTCGGCGGTGACGGCCGCGGCGAGCCAGCCCGCGAGCCAGACGGCCCGGCCGCCGCCGTCGAGGACCGAGCCCAGCAGGCGCAGCGAGAGGAGCAGGCCGGCGAGGACGTCGTCGCCGCTGGGCGTGAGGCCGGGCCCGAGCCCGACGATCCGCTCGGCGGCCGGGACGGCGCGGGCGAGGTCGCCGGCCGCGCAGTGCGCGGCGAGCGCCGCGGGGCCGGGGTGCCCGGCGAGCCCGCAGGCCGCCGGGTCGAGCACGTTCTCCAGGGCCATGACGGAGTGGCGCAGCCCCGCCGTGGTGAGCGGCCCGAGGACGGGCCGGGGATCCCACCAGCGTTTGACCCGGACCCCGAAGTCGCCGGCCTCGACCAGCCCGTCCCCCACCCACGCCTCGTCGCCTTCGCGGACTCCGGCGAAGGGCTGGTGGCGCGAGACGGACGGCACGATCACGGAGTTGGCGGGGCGGGCCTCGTCGGATCCGGCCAGCACCACCACCCGCGGGTCGGCGCCGGATTTCAGCAGCAGGTACACCGACGACGGGAACACCGCGACGACCCGGGCGGGCGTGCGCGGCCGTTCCAGGACCTCGCGCAGGGCGAGGCTGGCCGCGCCCGGCACGGGGGGCAGGCTCGTTCCGTCGGCAGGTTCGGTCACCAGGAGCCGGGGAGCCGGGCGGTCCGTCACGGGCTTGTTCCTCCAGGGGTCGGCGCGTTGAACGGACGTTAACGCTCGTTCACACGATGGCCGTATGGAGAAAGTTGCCAAGGATACTTGTCATCCTTCGTCTTTCTTGTGATGGTTACACCTCCGATGGAAACACGCACCGACCTCTGGACCCGCAGGACCGGCGAGACCCACACCGTCCCGCCGCGGCTGCGCCTCGCCAGCACGGGCACCCTGAAATACGGCCTCCCCGTCCGCGAGGTGCTCGGCGTGTCCACCCTCGCCGACGCCGAACTCGTCGCGGGCGCGGCGGGGCTCGACCGGATCGTGCAGCGCCTGAACGTCATGGAGGTGCCGGACGTCCTGGCCTGGGTGAAGCCGAACGAGCTGCTCCTCACCACCGGATACCCGCTGCGCAACCGGCCGGAGGCGCTCGGCCACCTGGTGACGGGGCTGAACGAGCGGGGCGTCGCGGCCCTCGCCGTCAAGCCCGGGGCCTATCTTGACGAGCTGCCGAAGGAGATGCTGGCGCGCGCCGACCGGCTCGGCTTCCCGCTCATCCAGCTCCCCGAGCACGTCGGCTTCGACGACATCCTCAACCAGGTGCTCACCGACATCCTCAACCGGCAGGCCGCGATCCTCGCCCGCACCGAGGAGGTGCACCGCGCGCTCGTCCAGATCGTGCTGGCCGGAGGCGGACTGCCGGAGGTGACGGCGGAACTCGCCGAACTCCTCGACGGCGCCGTGCTCGCGCTGGACGGCGACGAGCGGGTCCTGGCCGGGGCCGGTTCCGCCGCCGACCTGAAGACCCTCGAGCTCTGGCTGGAGCGCCACCACGGCCTCGGCCTGCACGGCGACCGGGTGGTCGTGCCCGTCGCCGCGGCGGGTGAGGACCACGGCCTGATCGCCGCGTACTTCCCCGGCCGCGAGCTGAGCGACACCGAGGTCGGCATCCTGGAGCGGGCCGCGACCGTCGCCGCGCTCGTCGTCACCAAGCAGCAGGCCGTCGCGGCGGTGGAGAGCAAGTACCGCGCCGACTTCCTGCGCGACGTCCTGGCCGGCCGGGCCGGGGACGCCGAGCGGGTCGTCGCGCACTGCGCCGGGTTCGGCTGGGATCTCGCCAGGCCGGTCGCGGTGATCGTCGCCTCACCCGATCTGGAGTCCGACGGGTCGGCCGTCCCCGTCCGGCAGCCGGACAGCGCCAAGCACGCCCAGGAAAGGCTGGCCGCGGCCTGGGCCGCCGCCGTGCGCCGCCGGGACCGGGACGCCGCGGTCGCCGCGTTCGCGCACGAGGTCGTCGCGGTCGTCGGCCTGCCCGCCGAGGGCACGCTCGCCGATCTCGTGGCCGGGCTGGTCCGGGAGGTCTCGACCGCCGAGGGCCTGGAGTTCACGACCGGGGTGAGCCGCCCGGCGCCGGGCCCCGCGACGCTGCCTGAGGCCTACGACCAGGCCGGCAAGGCGGTCCGGGTGGGCAGGCAGCTGCACGGGCCGGGCGAGACCGCGCACTTCGACGCCCTGGGCGTCTACCGGCTGCTCAGCCTCGTGGACGACAGCGCGGAACTGCACGCGTTCGTCGCCGAGACCCTGGGCGACCTCGCCGGGGACGCCGATCCCGAGGCCGCGGACCTGCGCCGCACCCTCCAGGTGCTCCTGGAGACCAACCTCAACGTCGCCGAGACCGCCCGCCGCCTGCACTTCCACTACAACACCCTGCGCTACCGCATCGGCAAGCTGGAGCGCATGCTCGGCCCGTTCACCGAGGACCCGCACCTCCAGCTCAACGTCAACCTGGCGCTGCGGGTCCTGCGGATGCGCGGCATCTAGCCCGGGGCGTTGCCGCCCAGCGACACCGGGAGGTAGTTCTCCAGGGCCGCGGGCTTGAAGCCCTGCTCCTCGATCCAGCCGAGCATCGTCGTCATCTGCTTGGCCAGGCCCTTGCGGTAGTGCATGAGGATGATGTCGCCCGGCTTGAAGCCCTGGCCTCCGTCGCCGCGCGCGAACGCGTCGGGGACGCCCTGGGGCGAGGTGGTGCCGTTGTAGTACTCCGCCGACCACAGGATGATCGACTTCAGGCCGCACTCCTTGGCCACCTGCTTGGTGGTGTCGTTGAAGGCGCCGAAGGGCGGGCGGAAGATGGCGGGACGGCGGGCGTACTGCTGCTCGATCGCGTCGGACGCGCCGCAGATCTCCTTCTTCTGGCCCTCGGCGTCCAGCCCCGGGAGGTTGGCGTGGTTGACGGTGTGGTTCTCCATCTGGGAGCCGGCGTTCTTGAGCGCCCAGAAGTAGGGACCGTGCATGGGGATGTAGGAGGTCGTGAGGAAGGTCAGGATCGGGACCTTCCGCTCCCGGATGATCTTGACGAACTCCGCGTCGTACTCGTAGCCGTCGTCGATCGTCAGGAAGACGACCTTGTCCTGCGTCTCTATATTGGTGATGACGGGCGGCAGTCCGTCGGCAGAGGCGGCGGGCAGGGTGTAAGAACCCTTCGCCGGGAGGGTCCAGTCCTGATCCGGGATGACCGCCGCGGCCCGCACCTCGGCCGCGTCCGGGCCGCCGAGGGCCGCCGACCGAATCGAGGGCCACACTCCGGCGGCGACCGCGAGGGCCACCGCGACAGCACTGGACAACAGGGGGAATCCGCCGCGCATGGCGACCAATCTTGCACACCTCCGCGATCACTGGCGAACTCATTCGCGCTTGTGACGCCGGAAAGCGCCGCTATGTTCGGTTCCGTGAGCGGCGCCAGGTCCGGAGACGGTTCGGGAACGGGATCCGGCCACATTTCCTAAATGCCGATTGACTTTGTAGGGATTGAGGGGTCATGCTGAGACGATGCTGCGGGAAGAACTTCGCAAGGGCGACGGCGACCGGGAGATGAACTGGGAGGAGATGCGCGGAGTCGGCCACCACACCCCGACCGACCGGTTCTTCGTGCACCACCACACCGACGCGCCCGTGATCGACGTCTCGACCTGGACGCTCACCCTGCACGGCGACGGCCTGAAAGACGGCCCGGTCACCTTCGACCACCACGACCTGAAGGCCATGCCGTCGGTGACGATGAGCGCCTTCCTGGAGTGCGCGGGCAACGGCCGGACCTTCTACACCTCGCAGCAGAACCAGCGGGTCTCCGGCACGCCCTGGGGGCTCGGCGCCATCGGCGTGGCCGAGTGGACCGGGGTGCCGCTCCGGCACGTCCTGGAGCACGCCGGCCTCCGCGACGACGCCGTCGACCTCATGCCGCGCGGCCTCGACTCCTCCTACGTCGAGGACGGCGTCGACCACGGCAGGTTCCGCAGGCCGCTGCCGGTCACCAAGGCGATGAAGGACGTCCTCGTCGTCTGGGAGATGAACGGCGCGCCGCTCACCCGCGAGCACGGCTTCCCGATCCGGCTGATCGTCCCCGACTGGGTCGGCGTCGCCTCGATCAAGTGGCTCGGCGACATCGAGGTGTCCACCTCGGCCCTGCACTCTCCGTGGAGCACCGACTTCTACCGGCTGTTCGGCCTCGGCTACCCCGACGAGGGCAGCGCGCCGCTCACCACGATGCCCGTCAAGAGCGCCTTCGAGATCGCGCCCTACGCCAAGCTCACCCGCGACGAGGAGGTCCTGCTCACCGGCCGCTCCTGGTCGGGCAACGGCCCGATCCGCTCGGTCGAGGTCAGCACCGACGGCGGCCGGAGCTGGGCGCCCGCCCGGATGGTCGGCCCCCGGCTGGCGCACACCTGGGCCCAGTGGGAGCTGCCCTGGTGTCCGGACCGGCGCGGGCCCGCCGTCCTCATGGCACGGGCCACCGACGAGCTCGGCGTCACCGAGGCGCTCGGATCCCCTTACAACGCCAAGGGCTACCTGTGGTCCGGCGTCGTCCGCCACGAGATCACCGTCGTCTGACCCGGGTCACCCCCGGGCGGTGCTGCCCGACCCGCCGAAGGGCTCGTCGCCCCGGAAGGTGTCGCCCGGGCCGCTGGTGAGACCGCCGGGCTCCCCCGGGCCGCCCGGCTGGTCGAGCGGGTCCGGGCCCTCCTTCTGCGTCGGGCCGCCCCGCCGCGGCCGGTAGATGGTCCAGCCGAGGAAGCACAGGCCGAACACGAGCATGGCCAGGCCGACCCACAGGTTGATGTCGACGCCCTGGGCCTTGGCCTTGGCCGCGGCGTCGTCGATGATCCCGAGGATCGTCAGGATGATCCCGTAGATGCTGAAGATGCCGCCGATGACGGTCCGGATGTCGAGGAGGACGGCGAGCGGATTGGTGCGCATGGCGGGCTCCTACCAGAAGGGGATGTAGCAGGCGAGGGACAGCACCAGCGCACCGAGGCCGAGCTTCACCGGCGACCGGTACCACTTGTCGTCTCCCGTCTGGAAGTCGTCCGGCCGGTCCGACGGGATGCCGCGGACGAGGCCGCGCAGCTCCGCGGTCGACTTGGCGGTGCGCGCCGTCATCTTGCTGACGACGATCGACACCACGACGTCGACGACGAAGGCGATGCCCGCACCCCAGAAGCTGGCGTTGAGGTCGGTGCCGTAGAAGTCGCGCAGGACGCCCGTCTCATAGAGCACGTACGAGACGACGGCGCTCAGCGTGCCGATGAGCAGGCCCCAGAAACCGGCCCAGGGCGTCATCCTGCGCCACAGGAGGCCGACGATGAAGGTGGCGAACAGCGGCGCGTTGAAGAACGAGAACAGCTGCTGCATGTACGCCATGATGTTGCTGTACTGCGCTGCGATGAAGGCGGTGAAGATGCCGCAGACGACGCCGATCACCGTGACCCACCGGCCGGTGTTCAGGTAGTAGTGGTCGGTCCGCCCCTTCATCAGGTACGGCTTCCAGATGTCGTAGGTGAAGACCGTGTTGAAACCGGAGACGTTGGCCGCCATGCCCGCCATGAACGACGCGAGCAGGCCGGTGAGCGCCACCCCGAGGACGCCGTTGGGCAGCACGTCGCCCATGAGCAGTGGGATGGCATTGTTGTAGTCGGCGCCGGGCTGGCTGAGCTGCGGGAACACCACGAGCGCGACCATGCCCGGCACGACCGTCAGGATCGGAATGAAGATCTTCGGGAAGGCGGCGACGATCGGCGTCATCCGGGCCGCCGCGGTGTTCTTGGCCGACAGGCCGCGCTGGACCTCCGCGAAGTTCGTCGTCCAGTAGCCGAAGGAGAGCACGAAGCCGAGGCCGAGGACGATGCCGAGCCAGCTGGCGTTCATCGGGTTCGGCGTGCCGAACCCGGTGTCGGCCCAGGTGTGCAGGCCCGGGTTGCCGAGAGGGCTCTGGTTGATCGCGTCCTTCAGCCCCGAGATCCCGCCGACCTTGCGCAGCCCCAGGTAGACGACGGGGATCAGGCCCGCGACGATCACGAAGAACTGGAGCACCTCGTTGTAGATCGCCGAGGACAGGCCGCCCAGCGTGATGTAGATGAGGACGAAGATCGCGGCGACCACCACCGAGACCGGCAGCGGCCAGCCGACGAGCGCCCGCATCACCAGCGCCAGCGCGTACAGGTTGATGCCGGCGATGAGCACCTGCGCGATCGCGAACGAGACGGCGTTCAGCAGCTGGGTGGCGGAGTTGAAGCGGCGCCGCAGGAACTCCGGCACCGAGTGCACGCCCGACTTGTAATAGAACGGCATCATGACGATGCCGAGGAACACCATCGCAGGGACGGCGCCGATCCAGTAGTAGTGCGTGGTCATCAGGCCGTACTGGGCGCCGTTGGCGGCCATGCCGAGGATCTCGGTGGCGCCGAGGTTCGCCGACAGGAAGGCGAGGCCGGTGATCCACGCGGGCATCGACCGGCCCGACAGGAAGAAGTCGACGCTGGAGCGGACGGTGAGCCGTGCCGCGAAGCCGATGCCGAGGACCGTCGCGAAGTAGATCGCGAGCAGCAACCAGTCGATGCCGTTGACGTCCAACCGGAGGTCGTCGTTGGCCTGCGCGAGGAAGATCACCTCGAAGAATCTTCCCAGCGCCTCCACCGGCAAGCTCACGCGAATGCATGAGGTTTCACAGGATCCGGGCAACGAACCCGGCGGTCCGCGCGGGTCAGGCGGGCTCGGCGCCCTCGCCGCGGTCGGCGATGAACGCCTTCAGTTCGGCGACGGCCTCGCGGGCCGCCTCGCCTTCGGAGCCCTGGATGCCGACGAGACCCTTGGTGGTGCCGTCGGCGAGGTCGAGGTAGGGCCAGGGGGCGCCGACGCCGAGGCTGACGCCGACGATCTCCGCCCAGGCGTACCGGTGCTTGCGCAGCGGATTGACCACGGTGAGGCCGTCGTCGTCGGCGACGACCTTCACCCGGGCCAGCAGGGACAGCACCCACACCACGAACAGGCCGAACAGCACGATGCCGATCCGGTCACCGGTCTTGAAGGTGTCGGAGATCGCGATGGCGAGCCAGACCATGGTGGCCATGATCAGGACCGCCATCGCGATGGCGGTGGCCCGCGTCTTGCGCGGCCGCCAGGTGGTGGTGCCGGGCATCTCGCTAGTCGACGATCTTGGAGATCGGGATCTCCAGGATGTCGCGGCCGCCCGCGGCCTTGACGTTCGGGATGAGCTCGTTGATGCCGGCCTTGGCGACGACGCTCTCGACCGCGTACATCTCGCCGCCCGCGAGCGGCGTGACGGTCGGGGAGGCCATGGCCGGGACGACGTTCAGCACGTCCTGGAGCTGCCCGGCGGGCACGTTCAGCTTGATGAGCACCTGGCCGCGGGCCCGGATGACGCCCTGGAGCAGGAGCGCGATGTCCTCCATCGCGGCGCGCTTCTCGGGGTTCTCGTAGGCCTCGCGGTTGGCGACCAGCTCGGTGTAGCTGGTGAGCAGCGTGTCGAGGATGCGCAGGCCGTTCTTGCGCAGCGACGAGCCGGTCTCGGTGAGGTCGACGATGACGTCGACGATGTCCGGGACCTTCGCCTCGGTCGCGCCGTAGGACGGGAAGACCTTGGCCTTGACGCCGTGCTTCTCCAGGAACCGGTCGGTGAGGGCCGGGAACTCGGTGGAGATCCGGACGCCGTCGGGCAGGTCGGCGACCGTCTGCCAGGGCGCGTCCTCCGGGACGGCCATGATCACCTTGACGGGGTTGGAGGTCACCTTGGAGTACTTGAGCTCGCCCAGGGACACCACGTCGGCGTCGGTCTCGGTGATCCAGTCGCGGCCGGTGATGCCGAGGTCGAACAGACCCTGCTCCAGGTAGGTCGGGATCTCCTGGGGGCGCAGCACGCGGACCTTGTCGATGCGCGGGTCGTCGATCGAGGCGCGGTAGTCGCGCTCGCTGGCGCGGCGGACCGACAGGTCGGCCGCGGCGAACAGATCGAAGGTCGCCTTCTCCAGGGAACCCTTGGGCAGAACGAGGGAGAGCACGGTGAGGCCTTTCGGTGTGAAAAGACGGGAAGGACGGGTCCGGGGCAGGTCAGGAGCTGCGATGCTCCCCGGCATGCCCGGCGTGTCCACCGTGCCGCGTGCCTCGCAGGTCGAATGCCATGCCGAGCGCGGTCACTTCGCCTCCTCCACCGGAAACTTCGGGAAATACCGGATCTTGTGGGGATCCGGGACCCTGATGCGGTTCACGTGCCCGCGTGTTGCGGGCACGTGAACTTTACCGCAGTGTTCAGCGGCCGCCGTCGCGGGCCCGCAGGTCGCGCAGGGTCAGCGCGGCGTCCAGGGCCGCCACGACCGACTCCCAGCCCTTGTCCTCGGTGCTGCCGGGCAGGCCCGCGCGGGCGCGCGCCTGGTCCAGGTTCTCGCAGGTGAGCACGCCGTTGCCGACGGGCGTCGCCTCGTCGAGCGAGATCCTGGTCAGCCCCGCGGTGACCGAGTCGCACACGTAGTCGAAGTGAGCCGTCTCACCCCGCACCACGCAGCCGAGCGCGACCGCGGCGTCGTGGTCGCGGGCGAACTGCTGGGCCACGACCGACAGCTCGAGCGTCCCGGCGACCCGGGCCACGACGGGTTCCGCGCCGCACGCCTTGGCCGCCTCGACGGCCCGGGCCAGCAGCTGGTCGGTGATCTCGCCGTGCCAGCGCGCGGCCACGATCCCGATGGTGAGGCCCGCCGCCTCGACGGTGGTGTCCTCCGGACGTCCCGCTCCGCTCATCACAGTCCTTCGATCTGGTGTCCGAGACGGTCGCGCTTGACCGTCAGGTAGCGCCGGTTGTGCTCGGTGACGTGCACGGGGAGCGCCTCGCGCCCGGCGACGTCGAGGCCGAACGAGGAGAGCGCGGCGATCTTCTCCGGGTTGTTGGTCAGCAGCCGCACCGACTTCACGCCGAGGTCGGCGAGGATGTGCGCGGCGTTGGTGTACTCCCGGGCGTCGACGGGGTGGCCGAGCTCGAGGTTGGCGTCGACGGTGTCGGCGCCGCCGTCCTGGAGGCCGTAGGCGCGCAGCTTGGCGATGAGGCCGATGCCGCGCCCCTCCTGCCCGCGCAGGTAGACGACCACGCCGCGACCGGCCTCGGAGATCGCCTCCATCGCGGCGTCGAGCTGGGTGCCGCAGTCGCAGCGGTCGGAGTGCAGCACGTCGCCGGTGAGGCATTCGGAGTGGACGCGGGTGAGCACGTCGGCGCCGTCGCCGAGGTCGCCGAGGACGAGGGCGATGTGCTCACCGCCGTCGATCGCCGAGGTGTAGCCGACGGCGCGCCAGGAGCCGAACCGGTTCGGGATGACGGTCTCCGCGGCGCGCGCGACGAGGCTCTCATGCCGCTTGCGGTAGGCCACGAGCTGCTCGATGGAGATCAGCTTGAGGTCGTGCTCCTTGGCGAACACCTCGAGCTGGGGCAGCCGGGCCATGGTGCCGTCGTCGTTGACGATCTCGCACAGGGCGCCGGCCGGGCGCAGGCCCGCGAGGCGGGCGAGGTCGACGGTCGCCTCGGTGTGGCCGCGACGGACCAGGACGCCGTGCTCGCGCGCCCGCAGCGGGACGACGTGGCCGGGGCGGCGCAGGTCCGACGGGACGGTGTCGGCGGAGGCCAGCAGCCGGGTCGTGTGCGCGCGGTCGGCGGCGGAGATGCCGGTGGACACGCCCTCGGCCGCGTCCACCGAGACGGTGTAGGCGGTGCCGCGCACGTCCTGGTTGGAGTGGTACATCGGCGGAAGGTCGAGCCGCTTGCAGTCGCTGTCGGGCAGCGCGATGCACACGTAGCCGGAGGTGTACCGGATCATGAAGGCCATGAGCTCGGGGGTCGCCTTCTCGGCCGCGAAGATGAGGTCGCCCTCGTTCTCGCGGTCCTCGTCGTCCACGACGACGACGGGCCGGCCCAGCGCGATGTCGGCCAGGGCCTCCTCGATGGTGTTGAACGTCGTCACTTCCGGTCTCCGATCATGCGCTCGACGTACTTGGCGACGACGTCGACTTCGAGGTTGACGGGGTCCCCGACGGCCTTGCGGCCCAGGGTGGTCAGCTCCAGCGTGGTGGGGATGAGGCTGACGGTGAACGAGTCGGCGGCGGCCTCGACCACGGTGAGGCTGATGCCGTCGACGGTGATGGAGCCCTTCTCCACGACGTACCGGGACAGCGCCGCGGGCAGTGACACCCGGACGAGCTCCCACTTGTCGGAGGGGGTCCGCGCCACGATGGTCCCGACCCCGTCGACGTGGCCCTGCACGAGGTGCCCGCCGAGGCGGTCGGCCAGGCGGACGGGCCGCTCCAGGTTGACCCGGGAGCCGGGGGTGAGGGCGCCGAGGCTGGACCGCGCCAGCGTCTCGTGCATCACATCGGCGGTGAAGACGTCGTCCTTGAGGTCGACGACGGTCAGGCAGACGCCGTTGACCGCGATCGACGCGCCGTGGACGGCGTCGGAGGTGACGATGGGGCCCTTGATGGCCAGGACGGCCGAATCGGGCCCGTCGGTCTTGCTGACGATCTCGCCGAGCTCTTCGACGATTCCGGTGAACACTCCCCTGTCCTCCCTGTCTGGCGGGGAGCTCCGGGGGTCTAGGAATAGCCGAACGAGCCCTGGTCAGGGCATGGTTCGGCGCGCGCGCTGCCTCCCATCCGGACTATGACCGTCGGTACCGGAATCTCACCGGATCAGCCGGCCGATGGCTTCGGCCGGGTCGCGGACTTTACCGCCGGTTCGGAATTGCACCGACCCCGGAGCACGCTTTGCGACGCGGTATGCGCCGCATTCTCAATTCTTACCGCCACCGCGGGGGTGGCCGGGCACTGCGATCTTGCGGTACTGCCGAGTTCGCTGCCGGATGCGGGTTTCATCCCCCATCGGCCTCATATCTCGGTAACAAGTCTGCCATGGCAGATGTTCCGCTCGCCATACCGGCCCCCCTCTGACCACATTGGGCCAACCAAGCGCTCGCTTGGTTGGCCCGGAGCGACGGGTGGGTCAGGGGCGACCGAAGCCGATGGGGCGCGGGTGCTCCGCCTTCTTGTCGGCGAGGGCGCGCAGTTCGCGGATCGCCGCGGACGGGTCCTCGGCCCCGTAGACGGCGTTGCCCGCGACGAACACGTCGGCGCCCGCCTCGGCGGCGCGCTCGATGGTCTCGGCCGACACCCCGCCGTCCACCTGGATCCACAGGTCGAGGTCGCGGCCCTTGACCATCTCGCGGGCCCGCCGGATCTTCGGCAGCACCACGTCGAGGAACTTCTGGCCGCCGAAACCCGGCTCGACCGTCATCAGCAGCAGCATGTCCAGCTCGCCGAGCAGGTCCTCGTAGTGCTCGACCGGGGTCGCGGGGTTCAGCGCCAGCGACGCGCGCGCGCCCGCGGAGCGGATCATGCGCAGCGTGCGGACCGGCGCCTTGGCCGCCTCGGCGTGGATCGTGACGCTCTTGGCCCCGGCCTCGGCGTAGGCGGGGGCCCAGCGGTCGGGGTCCTCGATCATCAGATGGCAGTCGAGCGGGAGCGCGCTGTGCTTGAGCAGCGCCTCCACGATCGGCAGCCCGAGAGTGAGGTTCGGAACGAAGTGGTTGTCCATCACGTCGACGTGCACCCAGTCGGCGGCGTCGGAGATGGCGGCCACCTCCTCGGCGAGACGCGCGAAGTCGGCGGAAAGAATGCTCGGAGAGATCTGAATGCCCATGGTGGGACCGAGTCTAGGCTCCCCGACCCGCCCGCCCCTCACTCACCCGAGTGAACCCCCAGGTGAACCCCCAGGTGAACCCCCAGGTGAACCCCCAGGTGAACCCCCAGGTGAACCCCCAGGTGAACCCCCAGGTGAACCCCCAGGTGAACCCCCAGGTGAACCCCCAGGTGAACCCCCAGGTGAACCTCACCCCAAGCCCCCACCACCGAACACCCCCCTTCCAGGGAGCGCCGAAGGCGCGGCCCCGCCCCTTCACCCCTTCACGAGCACCCCGCACAGACTGTTTCCAAGAACCCCGCCCCTTCGCACCCCCACCAGAAGCACCCACGCGGGTTGCTCCCAGGGAACACCGCCGGGCCCGGCACCTCCCGCAATCGTCCCAGGGGAACACCGCCAGGCCAGGCGCCGTGCTCGCGCAGTCGTCCCCGGGGAACACCGCCAGGCCCGGCACCTCCCGCAGCCGCCCCAGGGAACACCGCCAGGCCCGGCACCTCCCGCAATCGTCCCAGGGAACACCGCCAGGCGCGGTGCTCGCGCAGTCGTTCCAGGGAGCGCCGTCAGGCGCGGCCGCGCACGTGATCGGGCGCCCCTGGGCCGCCCCGTAGGCCCCCAAGGGCCGAAGGGGCGGCCCAGGGCGCGAAAGCGCCCGATCACCAGCCCGACCGCAGGCCCCCAGGGCCGGAGGTCGGGCCAGCAAACACAGCCGGCCAGTGAACACGCCGGCGAACACATCCTCAGGCGGTACGCCGTACCAGAGCCAGGAACATCGCGTCGGTGCCGTGGCGGTGGGGCCAGAACTGGGCGTAGGGGCCCGTGCCCAGGCCGGACAGGGTCGGGGCCACGCCGGCGAGGACTTCGACCGCGTCGAGGCGCTTGATGTCCTCGCGGCCGCGCAGCACGTCGTCGACGACGACGCGGGTCTCGGCGAGGTGCGGGGAGCAGGTGACGTACGCCACGACGCCGCCGGGCCGGACGGAGTCCAGTGCGGTCGTCAGCAACCGCCGCTGGAGCGGTCCGAGTGAGGCGAGGTCCTGCGGGGTGCGCCGCCAGCGGGCCTCCGGGCGGCGGCGCAGCGCGCCGAGGCCGGAGCACGGGACGTCGACGAGCACCCGGTCGAAGGAGCCGGGCTCCCATGCGGGCTCGGTGCCGTCGGCGACCAGCACCCGGGTGTTGTCGCCGACGACGCGGGTGATCAGCTCGGCGCGGTGCGGCTGCACGTCGCAGGCCAGGAGTTGCGCGCCGCGTTCGGCGCCGAGCGCCGACAGCAGCGCGGCCTTGCCGCCCGGGCCGGCGCACAGGTCGAGCCAGGCGTCGTCCTTGCCGTCCACCTCGGCGGCGGCCAGCGCGAGGGCGACGAGCTGGCTTCCCTCGTCCTGGACGCCCGCGCGGCCCTCGCGGACCGCGGCGATCTCGCCGGGGTCGCCCTCGGGAAGGTAGGCGGCGTAAGGCGAGTAGGCGGCGGGACCCGCGCCCAGGTCGTACAGATCCTCCACCGCGATCCGGCCGGGCCGGGCCACCAGCGTGACGCCCGGGCGCTCGTTGTCGGCCGCGAGGAGGTCCTCGATCTCGGCGGCGCCGACCGCGTCGCGCAGCGCCGACACCACCCACTTGGGATGGCTGTAGGTCACCGACAGGCGGCCGAGCTCGTCCTCGGGGGCGATGACGACGAGCCAGGCGGGCAGGTCGCGCGAGGTGACGCGGCGCAGCACCGCGTTGGCGAACTTCGCCTGCCCGGGCCCGGCCACCGACCGGACGAGGTCGACGGTGGTGGACACCGCGGCGTGCGCGGGGATGCGGGTGCGCAGCAGCTGGTGGACGCCGAGGCGGAGCAGGTCGCGCAGCGGCGGGTCGATCTTGGCGACGGGGCGGTCGCTGCACAGGTCGAGGATCGCGTCGTAGGTGCCGCGTCCCCTGAGCGTCCCGTAGGTGAGCTCGGTGGCGAGGGCCGCGTCACGGCCGCTCAGTTCCCGCTCGCGCAGGACGCGCGGCAGGAGCAGGTTGGCGTAGGCGTCGCGCGTGTCGACCGCGCGGAGCACGTCGTAGGCGGCGCGGCGTACGGCGTCGCCGGGCGTGCGGCGCTTGGCCTGGCGCGCGGGCCTGCGGTTGTCCTGCGGCCGGGCGCGGTGGGCGCTTCTGCGGCGCTGTTCAGGCATGGGTTCTCCCCCGGACGTCTTGGGCGGCGCGGATCAGGCGAAGCGGTCGGTGTCGGTCAGGCGCAGGCCGCGCGCCCAGTCGACGGCCCGCATCCGCTTCTTGCCGGGCGCCTGGACCTCGCTCAGCGCCACCGGGTGGGTGGCGGTGCCGACGAGGACCTCATTGCGGGTGACCTTGATCTCACCGGGTGCGAGCGGGCCCCCGCCCGCGGCGGGGCGGACCGGGCCGAGCTTGATCCGGTCCTCGCGCAGCGTCGTCCACGGGCCGGGCGCGGGCGTGCAGGCCCGGACGAGGCGGTCGACGCGCATCGCGGGCGCGGTCCAGTCGACGCGGGCGATCTCGGGCGTCAGCTTCGCCGCGTACGACACGCCCTCGTCGGACTGGGGGACGGCCCGCAGGCCGCCGATCTCCAGGCCGTCCATGGTGTCGGCGAGGAGGCGGGCGCCCGCGACGGCGAGCCGTTCCAGCAGGGTGCCGCTGGTGTCGTCGGGCCGGATCGGCTCGGTGAGATGGCCGAAGACGGGGCCGGTGTCCAGCCCTTCCTCGATCTGGAACGTCATCGCGCCGGTGATCTCGTCGCCGGCGAGGATCGCGTGCTGGACCGGGGCCGCGCCGCGCCAGGCGGGCAGCAGCGAGAAGTGCAGGTTCACCCAGCCGAGCCGCGGGATGGCCAGCGCCTCCTTGCGGAGGATCGCGCCGTAGGCGACGACCGGGCAGCAGTCGGGCGCGAGTTCGGTCAGGCGGGCCAGGAACTCGGGGTCGCTCGCCTTGGCGGGCTTCAGCACCTCGATCCCGGCGGCCTCGGCCACTTCGCCGACGGGGCTGGCGACCAGCTTGCGGCCGCGCCCTGCGGGGGCGTCCGGGCGGGTGACGACCGCGACGACCTCGTGCGAGGACTCCAGCAGGGCTCTGAGCGGCGGCACCGCGGTCTCCGGGGTGCCGGCGAAGACGAGTCTCATCGCGGCCTCAGATCGCCCGGCCGAAGGTGCTGTGCGGCGACGCCCGGACGACCGGCGCGGGCTCGCCGAACCACTCGGCCTCCCGGATCGCCTTCATCGCCAGCTTGCGCTGCTCGGTGTCCATCCGGTCGATGAACAGGATGCCGTCGAGGTGGTCGGTCTCGTGCTGCACGCAGCGCGCGAGCAGCTCGGTGCCTTCGACGGTGATCGGCTCGCCGTGCATGTTGAAGCCCTTGGCGACGACGCCGTAGGCCCGCTGGGTCGGAAAGGACAGCCCCGGCAGGGAGAGGCACCCTTCGTCGCCGTCCTGGATCTCCTCGGTGAGGTCCAGTGACGGGTTCACCAGGTGTCCCAGCACGTCGTCGACGAAGTACGTGAACACCCGCAGGCCCACGCCCAGCTGCGGCGCGGCCAGCCCCGCCCCCGGCGCTTCGATCATCGTGTCGGTGAGGTCCTTGACCAGGGTGCGCAGCTCCCGGTCGAAGTCGACGACGGGCTCGGCGGGGGTGCGCAGCACGGGGTCGCCGAAGAGACGGATCGGCTTGACGGACAAGACGGCTCCTCGCTCGAAGGTTCTACGGATCGCCACTCAGTGTATGCGCGCCAGGGACACCGCGCCGTCCGCCGTGGTCGACCGGCCGCCCGAGCGGATTCTGGCTCCGCCCCGGCCACGGGCTCCGACGAGAAGCCACGCCGGTGTGATCGGGCGCCGGGATCCCGAGCGCCCGATCACCGGAGCGACCGTTTATTTGGAGCGGGCCTTGAAGACCGCCTTGCGGGCGGCCTTGGCGAGGTCGCGGTCGTGGTGGTGTTCGCCGATGGCCTCCAGGACGTCGGCGACGTCGGGGTGCGGGATCCGCCAGATGTCGGTGATGAGGCCGGTGAGGTCGGCCTCCTCCGGGGTGTCGGACAGGGCGAGGTGCACGGCGTCGTGCGGGCCGAGCGCCTCGGTCATGCCGGCGACGGTGTCGACGAACATCCACTGCATGTCCGCCTCGGTCGGCATGGCCGACTCGTCGCCGTGGCCGTTCAGCCACATCAGCGCGTACGGGCGGGTCTCGGGGAACTCCAGCGCGCCGCGGATGAGCTGCTCGGCGGGCCGGTCGACCTGGCCGAGCACGACCGCGGCGATGTTGCGCTGCGCGGGGCGGCCCTGCCGCATGAGGTGCAGCAGGCCCTGCGCGGCCTCCTCGGCGGAGCGCTTGGCGAGCCAGAGCGCGATCTCCTCCTCGGCGGTGTCCTCGCGGTGGAAGCCCAGCCCCTTGATGAGGTCCTCGGCCGTCGACTCGGCGAGGTCGCCGATGAGCGGCGCGGTGTAGCCCTCGGCGAGGAGCAGCTCGCGCACGGCGAACAGTCCGAGCGGGGTGAGGGCCGCCTCGTCGGCGGTGGCGAAGGTCACGGCGCCCCAGCGCGCGAGGTCCTCCAGGTCGAGCCGCAGCGCCTGCGGGACGCCCTCGGCGAAGACCTCTCCGTCGGCGACGTCGTACCCGGCCTGGATGTGCTCCAGGAGGTCGACCACGAGCTGGCCGATCGCGACGGGTTCTCCGCTCTCGTACATCCGCAGCAGGACGCCGGGCAGCTCGCTCCAGACGACCTCGACGGGGCTGAGCGACGAGCCTTCGGCGTACTCCTGGCCGACGAGGCCGTCCAGGAGGGCGATCCACAGGGCGAGGACCTCTTCGTCGGACGCCGAGTCCGGGCGGTCGCCCTGGCGGATCTCGGCGCCGTCGGTCTCGATGACGCCGACCTCGCCGAGCGCGTCGTACATCCGCTCGACCTCGGGGAACACGCCGCCGCCCGCGCGGGGCACGGGCAGGCCGAGCGCGGTCGCGGCGGCCTCGGCGTCGGCGGCCGACAGCCTGCCGTCGGTCGCGGCGCGCGCGCCGATCCAGTCGGCGAGGCCGAGCGCCTCGCGCAGCAGGCCGGACTCGCGGGCCGTCGCGGCGAGTTCGGCCACGGCGGCCAGGCGCACCGGCGGCACCACGTTCTCGGCCGCGAACTGGCGCATGGTGCGCTGCATCCGCTCCTCTTCGGGGAGCGCCTCGAACGCCGCGATCCACGCCTCGACGGCTTCCTCGTCGTCCAGGTCGATGCCCTCGGCGGCCATCATGCGGCCGAGGAACTCCATCGCCTCGCCGTCGTCGCCGCTCGCTTCGGCCAGCGCCTCGGCCAGGCGTGGAGCCAGGTCGTCGAGCAGCGCCCGGCACCGCGCCGCGACGGGCTCGGCCAGCTCACCGCCGCGCGCCAGGTACTCCACCAGGGCCCGAGCCGCGCCGAGCACGGCGGGGGCGTCGTCGGGACCCGCCACGACGTTCTCGGGGAAGTCCTCCAGGAGGGTCTCCTCGAGCAGTTCGGCGGTCAGCTCCGCCGTCTCGTTCAGATCCAGCAGGGACACGATGATGCGCGCCCCGTGCAGATCCGCGCCGCCGCGCTCACCGGCCCACTCGTCGAACCCGGCGACGGTCTTCTCCACCCACTTCTCAGCCACCCGTCAACCCTAAAGGAGAACCCACCCGCCCGCTCCCAAAGCGCCCCCGCGCCTCCCCCCGACATCACGGCCGGCGACCGGATCCGGGCCTCCCGCCCTTCCGCGAACGGCCTGGACCGTGCGCCGGGGGTCACAGGAGTTCGAGCGGGTCGAGTTCGACGCGGACGGGGTCGGGGGCCCGCCGGGCGCTGCGGATGGACTGGGCCTCCTTGAGCGCGCGGGCGAGGTCGGTGGAGCCGGTGCGGGGGACTCGCAGGAGGGCGCGCTCGCGTCCTTCGGCGTGCGGGACGGGGCCGAGCAGTTCGGCGTCCTCGGGCAGGCGGGCGTGCTCGATGAGGTCGCGGATGGCGGCGGGCGGGCCGGTGAGGGAGGCCATCCTGGCGACGGGCGGGAAGTGCAGCTCGCGGCGTTCGTCGAGTTCCCGCTCGGCGAAGGTGACCGGATCCCAGCGGACCGCGGCCTGCACCGCGGGGATCCCGCCGTCGGCGGCGAGCACGACGGCGCCGTGCGGGCGGACCAGGGCCGCGGCGTTCAGCCACCGGCGCAGGGCCTCCTCGGCGACGCGCAGGTCGGGCCTGCCGAGCATCGCCCACCCGTCGAGGAGCAGCGCGGCGGCGTACCCGCCCTCGGCGACGGGTTCGGCCCCGGGCGTGGCCACCACGAGTTCCGGCTTCCCGGACACCTCGGTGAGAATCGCGTCACGTCCCGAGGTCCGGACCGTCACCCCGGGGAAGGCGCGGCCCAGCTCTTCGGCGGTGCGCCCGGCCCCGACGACGACCGCGCGGACCCGGGTGCCGCCGCACTCGGGGCAGCGCCAGGCCGCGGCGATCGCGCCGCACCAGCGGCAGGCGGGCGCGCCGCCCGCCGAGCCGAGCGCGAGCGGCCCCGCGCAGGCCGGGCAGCGGGCGGGCTCGCGGCACTGGGCGCAGGCCAGCGCGGGCAGGTAGCCACGGCGCGGCACCTGCACCAGGACGGGTCCTTCGGCGAGCGCGGCGCGGGCCGCCCGGAACGCCAGCGCGGGCAGCCGCGCGGTCCGGGCCGCCTCGTCCCTGGCCAGTTCGGCGTCGTCGCCCGCGGGCCTGACCCGCGGCATCGCCGCCCGGATCGTCTCGCGCGCCGCCGTCAGCGGGTGCGCCCACCCGGTCTCGACGAGCCGGGTCGTGTCCGCCGTCCGGGTGATCCCGCCGAACAGCGCCCCCGCGCCCGCCCGGTGCGCCCGCAGCACCAGCACCTCCCGCGCGTGCGGATAGGGCGCGTGCGGCTCCGCGTGCACGTCGTCCCCGTCGTCCCAGAGCACCACGAGCCCGAGATCGCGCACCGGCGCGAACATCGCCGCGCGCGTCCCCACCACGATCCGCGCCTCCCCCCGCTCCACCCGCAGCCACTCCCCGTACCTCCGCTCCGGCCCGTCCTCCGCCCGCAGGACCACGAACCCCTCCCCCGCCCCGGCGCGCGCGCCCTTCGGCGCGGCCACGGCGTCGGCTCCCGGGGACGCCGACGCACCGTCGGGCCCCTCGATGGACTCGGGCGGGCCCTGCTCGCCGCTTCGCGCGGATTCCGCCGATTCCCCGGGCGCGGCCGCCGCGTCGGCGGACGAAAGTTCGCCGGGCCAGGCGGGCACGGCCGCCGGGGCCTCCGCCGAGTCGGCGGGGACGCCGGGAGGAGCAGGCGGAGCCG
The DNA here is from genome assembly GCF_003751225.1 of Actinocorallia herbida. NCBI lineage: Bacteria > Bacillati > Actinomycetota > Actinomycetes > Streptosporangiales > Thermomonosporaceae > Actinocorallia > Actinocorallia herbida. The sequence goes on along the minus strand of NZ_RJKE01000001.1, from coordinate 1,456,909 downwards.
ACGGCTTCTCGGCGCCGGCGTCGGGTGGCGGCGCCGCCGAGAGAGAAGGCCCGGCGGAGGAAGGGGCGTCCGAGGGGGCCGTCTGCTCGGTGGAGAGTTCGGCGGTGAGGGCGGCGGCCACTCGGGCGGCCTGCCGGCCGTCGGCGACGATGATGAGGGCGCCTCGGCCGGAGGCCGCGGTGGCGCGGGCGGCGCGGGCCAGGGCGGCGGGCCACTCGGGGCCGGGCAGGGCGGTCCAGACCGCGCGGGGCGAGCGGCCCTCGGCGAGGGCGGCCAGGTAGGAGGGGCCCGCCGGGTAGGCGGCCCACGGGCCGGGGTCGGCGGGCGGCGCGGGGCGCGGCGCGGGTTCGGCCGGACGCCGCTTCTCGGCGCGGGCGTGCCTGGGCGGGACGGCGAGGCGCACCACGTCGGCGAAGGTCCCGGCGTACCGGTCGGCGACCTCGCGCGCCAGCGCGGCGATCTCGGGGCCGAGAACGGGCTCGGGCGACACCACGCGCTCCAGGAACAGCAACCTGCCCTCGTGCTCGCTACCGGGGACGCGTTCCAGGAGGAATCCGTCCAGGAGCTTGCCGTGGAAGCGCACCCGCACGCGGCAGCCGGGCACGGCCTGCGCGTCGAGCCGCGCGGGCACGAGGTAGTCGAACACCCGGTCCAGGTGCGGCAGCGGCACGTCCACCGCGATCCGCGCGACCGGCAGCTCCGCCGCCGCCTCGGGCACCCCCGCCTGCTGCTTCCCGCCCGCCTTCTTCCGCACCGCCGCCGCTTCGGCCGCGGCCTCCGCCGCCAGCCCCTCCGTCCCCGGAATCAGTCCGTCCTCGCCCACCCCCCACACCTATCACCCCGCGCCCCCTGCCCCCGCCGCTCGTTGTGGAAAACCCGCCCGGCCCCCGCCCCCACCAGCGCCCGGCCGCCAGAACGCCTCTGCCGAAATCGACGCGGTCGATCGGCCGGCCCGCTCCCGCTAGGGTCCTGTGCGTGGGACGTCCCCTGAGCGAGCTCGACGCGGTCGACTGGAGCGCGCTGCACCATGCGTACGGCGACGCCTCCGACGTCCCCGGGCTGCTCCGCGCGCTCGGCGGAACCGACGAGGAGGCGGCCGAGGAGGCCTTCGGCGCGTTGTTCGCGGCCCTGTGCCACCAGGGCAGCCGGTTCGACGCGAGCGCCGCGGCCGTGCCGTTCCTCGCCGGGCTGCTCGAGAACCCGCTCGCGGACGTGCCGGGGCTCATCCTGCTCGGCCGGCTGGCCACCGGGGACGACGACCAGTGGTCGCTGCCGCGCCCGGCCGAGATCTCCGGGGACCCCGACCTCGATCCGGACGCCCTGGCCGCCTACGAGGCAGTGCGCCGGGAGGTCCCCGGGCTCGTCGGCTTCCTCGGCGATGGCGACCCGTACGTCGTCCGCGCCGCGGCCTGGGCGCTCTCGTGGTTCCCCGAAGAGGCCGGGGCCGTCCTTCCCCCGCTGCACGACGTGCTCTCCTCGGCCCCTCTCCCGGCCACCCGCACGACCTGCCTCCTCGCGGCGGCGCTCCTCGGCGATCGTGCCCTCTTCTCCCTGCCGGTCCCCGACGGCGACTGGCCTTACGCGACCGCCGCGCTCCTCGCCCTGCGCGACGACCCTCCCGCCGCCGTCGTCGACGCGGTCCTCGACGCCGCCCGGACCCTGCCGAAGCACGCGTTCCAAGACGACGACATCCCCTACTTCTACGGTGACGTCCCCGGCGTCCTCGCCTCGGCCCTGCGCTGCGCACCCGCCGCGCGCCGCCGCGAAGCGGCCGTCGCCCTGACCCGCCTTCGGCAGCGCACCGGCCACTCGTTCCCGATCGACGCGGGCCTCGTCCACCTCCTCCTGGAAGAGGCCGCCGCCACCCCCGGCGCCCACCTCTCCCCGCTGGAGCGCGCGCACCTGGCCGCCCTCCCCCGCCACGCCGCCCACGCCTATCCCGGGCTCCTCCCCCACGCGCTCCACTCCCTCGGCCTCCCCGACGCCTTCCCCGACCTGGCCTCTCTCCTGGCCTCCCGCGGCCTGCCTTCCTTCCCCTGACCCGGCGCACACGCACCGGAACCGCTGGAACGGGCGCGGAACGCACGGAAGCCCGCACCCCGGGCGGGGTGCGGGCTTCGCGGAGTGCGCTGTGCGTTACAGGCCGACGGCGGCGCGGAGGGCCTCGGCGCGGTCGGTGCGCTCCCAGGAGAAGTCCGGCAGCTCGCGGCCGAAGTGGCCGTAGGCGGCGGTCTGGGAGTAGATCGGGCGGAGCAGGTCGAGGTCGCGGACGATCGCGGCCGGACGCAGGTCGAAGACTTCCAGGACGGCGGCCTGGAGCTTGGTGATGTCGACCTTCTCGGTGCCGAAGCCCTCGACGAAGACGCCGACGGGCTGGGCCTTGCCGATCGCGTAGGCGACCTGGACCTCGGCGCGGTCGGCCAGGCCGGCGGCGACGATGTTCTTGGCGACCCAGCGCATCGCGTAGGCGGCGGAGCGGTCGACCTTGGACGGGTCCTTGCCGGAGAAGGCGCCGCCACCGTGCCGGGCGTAGCCGCCGTAGGTGTCGACGATGATCTTGCGGCCGGTGAGGCCGGCGTCGCCCATCGGGCCGCCGATCTCGAAGCGGCCGGTCGGGTTCACCAGCAGCCGGTAGCCGGAGGTGTCGATGTCGAACTCGGCGAGGACCGGGTCGACGACGAGGTCCTTGATGTCCGGGGTCAGCAGCTCCTTGAGCGAGATGTCAGGGGCGTGCTGGGAGGACACGACGACGGTGTCGAGGCGGACGGCGCGGTGGCCGTCGTACTCGATGGTGACCTGGGTCTTGCCGTCCGGGCGCAGGTAGGCGACGTCGCCGCTCTTGCGCACCTCGGACAGGCGCTGCGCCAGCCGGTGCGCGATGGTGATCGGCAGCGGCATGAGGGTGGCGGTCTCGTTGGTGGCGTAGCCGAACATGAGGCCCTGGTCGCCCGCGCCCTGGCGGTCGAGGTCGTCGCCGGCCTCGCCCTCGCGGTTCTCGTAGGCGTCGTCGACGCCCTGGGCGATGTCGGGGGACTGCGCGCCGATGGAGACCGAGACGCCGCAGGAGTGGCCGTCGAAGCCCTTGGCCGAGGAGTCGTAGCCGATCTCGAGGATCTTCTCCCGGATGACGCCGGGGATGTCCACGTAGGTCTCGGTGGTGACCTCACCGGCCACGTGCACCTGACCAGTGGTGATCATGGTCTCGACGGCGACGCGGCTCTTCGCGTCGTCCTTGAGCATGGAATCGAGGATCGCGTCACTGATCTGGTCGGCGATCTTGTCCGGGTGGCCCTCGGTGACCGATTCAGAGGTGAAGAGGCGACGGGACACTACGTGTACTCCTTGCAGCGGCTGCTGACTTGAACCAGTAGCAGGGTAGCGGGGCGGGACCGGGTCCGGTACCGGCCCCCGTGGTGGATCAGGCGAACGAAGTCTAGCCGTACCGGCCCTCGCGGCGCTTAGGCGGCGCTTGGGCGGGGCGGCGGGATCCGATCAGGCCAGGAGGGCGGCGATCTCGTCCCAGACGGCGGAGGCGAGCTGGTCCTTGCTTCCGCGCGGGATCTCGCGTTCGGCCCCGGTCGCCGCGAGGATCACCCCGGCGTTGTCGGGTGCGCCGAACGTCAGGTTCTCGCCCACCTGGTTGACCACGAGCAGGTCGCAGCCCTTGCGTGCGAGCTTGGCCCGGCCGTGGTCGAGGACGTCGTCGGTCTCGGCGGCGAACCCGACGATGACCTGTCCGGGCGTCCGCCGGGTGACGAGCTCGGCCAGGATATCGGGATTCTTCACCAATTCGATAGGCAAAGTCTCGTTTTTATCGGTCTTCTTGATCTTCGAGCCCTGGAAGACCGACGGCCGGAAGTCGGCGACGGCCGCGGCCATCACCACGACGTCGGCGGCGGCCGCGACGGACTGGACCGCCTCGCGCATCTCCAGCGCCGAGCCCACCCGCACGACCGAGACCCCGGCCGGGTCCGGCAGCGCGGTGTTGGCGGCGACGAGGGTGACCTTCGCGCCGCGGGCCGCGGCGACCCGGGCGAGGGCGTAGCCCTGCAAGCCCGAGGAGCGGTTCCCGATGAAGCGCACGGGGTCGATCGGCTCACGGGTCCCGCCGGCGGAGACGACCACGTGTCTTCCGACGAGATCGCGCGGATCGCCCGCGAGGACGCGCCTGGCCACCTCGAACAGCTCGGCCGGGTCGGGCAGCCGGCCGGGGCCGGTGTCCCTGCCCGTCAGCCGGCCGGACGCGGGCTCGACGACGATGTTGCCGCGCTCGCGCAGCAGCGCCACGTTCGCCCGGGTCGCCGGGTGCTCCCACATCTCGGTGTGCATCGCGGGCGCGAACACCACGGGGCACCGGGCGGTCAGCAGCGTGTTGGTGAGGAGGTCGTCGGCGATGCCGTGCGCGGCCTTGGCCAGCAGGTTGGCCGTGGCCGGGGCGACGACGACGAGATCGGCGGTCTGCCCGATCCGCACATGGGGGACGTCGGCGATGTCCTCCCACACGCCCGTCTGGACGGGCTGGCCGGACAGGGCGGCCCAGGTGGGCTCGCCCACGAACCGCAGGGCGTCGGCGGTCGGCACGACCTTGACGCTGTGCCCCGACTCGGTGAGCCGCCGGAGCAGTTCGCACACCTTGTACGCGGCGATCCCGGCGCCGACGCCGAGGACGACCTTCGGACCGGTCAACCTCGCTCAGCCCTCGGTCGGCTCGGTGTGCAGCAGACCCTCGCGCACCTCGCGCAGGGCGATGGACAGCGGCTTCTCCTGGACCTGGGTCTCGACCAGCGGCCCCACGTACTCCAGCAGGCCCTCGCCGAGCTGCGCGTAGTACGCGTTGATCTGACGGGCCCGCTTGGCCGCGATGGACACCAGGCCGTACTTGGTCTCGACGACGCCGAGCAGGTCGTCGATCGACGGGTTGGTGATGCCCTCGTTGTTCGCAGCCACAGTGCGCCTTTCAAAAGTGGATCAGTGATCGCGGGAAGTGAGCAGCGATCGCCGGAGAGTGAGCAGTGATCTCAGAAAGTGATCAGTGGTCAGCCATCAAGGCTAGCAGCTCCTCGCATACACCAGGTACCGAGTGATTGACCAGGGTGGTGTCGAATTCCTTCTCCGCGGCGAGCTCGACGCGGGCGGCGGCGAGGCGCCGCTCGATCACCTCGTCGGACTCGGTGCCGCGGCCGACCAGGCGGCGCACCAGCTCTTCCCAGGACGGCGGGGCGAGGAAGACCAGCCGCGCGTCGGGCATCGTCTCGCGCACCTGGCGCGCGCCCTGGAGGTCGATCTCCAGCAGCGTGGGGACGCCGCGGGCGAGCCGCTCCTCGACGGGCTCCCGCGGGGTGCCGTAGCGGTTGCCCGCGAACTCGGCCCATTCCAGCAGGGTGCCGTCGGCGATCATCCGGTCGAATCCGGCGTCGTCGGTGAAGTGGTACTCCACGCCGTCGGTCTCGCCGGGACGGGGCTTTCTGGTCGTCACGGACACCGACAGCCAGACGCCGGGGTGGTCCTCGCGCAGACGGGCGACGACAGTGCTCTTGCCGACGCCGGACGGCCCGGACAGGACCGTGAGGCGCTTGAGCACCCGGGAACGGGAGAGTGAATCGGAGGTTTCCATCGCGCCCAAGGTTTATCACGACCCCGCGGCGACGTGCGGGGTGTCCTGCCGGGTCAGGGCCGTCCGGGGTCTCCGGCGGCGGGCCGACCCGGCGGGACGCGCACCGCTACTTGTTGCCCAGCTCGCGCTCAAGCGAGGCGCGCTGGTTGGCGCCCAGGCCCCGCACGCGGCGGGACTCGGCGATGCCGTGCCGCTCCATGATCTGCTTGGCGCGGACCTTGCCGACGCCGGGCAGCGACTCCAGGAGCGCGGACACCTTCATCTTGCCGACGATGTCATCGGCAAGGCCCTGCTGAAGCACGTCGGAGAGGGAGATCTCCTGGTTCTTGAGCTTGACCTTGACCTCTGCGCGCTCCCTGCGGGCCAATGCGGCCTTTTCCAGGGCCGCGGCACGCTGTTCGGGGGTAAGGGGCGGAAGAGCCACGCCGGTCACCTCGTGTTTTCCACTCGACGGAGTCGGACGCCCCGGAAACTAGCGACTTTCCCCCCCATAAAGCAACGTGATGCGCGGTTATTCCGGTGAGATATCCACGAAATTCTCTATCCGTAATCGAGTCATCACCCTGCGTCTATACGAATCGCCGGAAAGCCCGACTGCCTGGGCTTTCGCTCAACCCGCGGCGCGCAGTGCCGCCGCGATCTCGGCGGCGGCTCTTCCCGGGTCCGAATCACGGGTAATTGGGCGTCCGATAACCAGCAGATCGGCCCCCGCGGCGAGTGCCGACTCGGGAGTCGCGATGCGCGTCTGGTCGTCGGCGGCGGAGCCCGCGGGACGCACTCCGGGCGTGATCAGGTCGATTCCGGCGCCGACCTCCGCGCGCACGAGGGCGACCTCGCGCGGCGAGCACACCAGCGCGCGGGCGCCCGCGCCGACGGCGAGGGCGGCGAGGCGGCGGACCGCGTCGTCGGCCGGGCCGGCGAGGCCGATCTCGGCCAGATCGCCCTCCCCCATCGAGGTCAGCACCGTGACCGCTGTGATCTTCGTCTCGGGCGCCGCCGCGGCGGCCGCCTTGATCATCGTGGTGCCGCCCGACGCGTGCACCGTCAGGTAGGCGGGGGTGAGATCGGCGACGGCGCGCACGGCCTTCTCGACGGTCGCGGGGATGTCGTGCAGTTTCAGGTCGAGGAACAGGCGCTCGCCGCCCGCCTCGCGGACCCGGGTGACGACCTCGCGGCCGTAGCGCAGGTACAGCTCGAGGCCGACCTTGACGGTGCTGACGTGGGGGGCGACCTGCCCGGTCCAGCGCACCGCGGTGGCGATGTCGTCGGTGTCCAGGGCCACTGCGATGGGCGCGGGCTTCATGAGAACTCCTCGATACGGGTGCGCGGGCGCGCGATCTGCGGTCCCGCCGAGGCGGGCCGGTGGGCCAGCCCGACGGCGTCGCCCGGCCGGGCCATCCCCCGGGCCGCGAGGGCCTCCTCCAGCTCCCTGAGGATGCGCTGGGGGGCCGACGGGTCGTGCAGGAGGGTGGTGCCGACCGAGACGGCGGTCGCGCCCGCCACGAGGAACTCCAGGGCGTCGGACCCGGTGGCGACGCCGCCGCCGCCGATGATCGGCAGCTCGGGGATCGCGGCGTGGACCTGGTAGACGCAGCGCAGCGCGACGGGCCGCAGCGCGGGCCCGGAAAGGCCGCCGGCGACGCCGCTGAGAGCCGGGCGCAATGTGGCCGGATCAATGGCGAGTCCGGAGACCGTGTTGATGAGTGACAAACCGGTCGCCCCGGCGTCGGCACAGGCCAGTGCAATGGTCGCGATATCTGTCACGTCCGGCGAAAGCTTGGCCAATACCGGGACGTCCCGATGAATTGCGCCGCGCACCGCGCGGACGACGTCCGCCGCGGCCGCGGGCGAGGCCGCGAACATGCGGCCCCGGTCTTCGGCGTTGGGGCAGGCGACGTTGACCTCGACCCCGACGATCGGACGGGCCGCGGGCGAGGCGGCGAGCCGCCCGGCGATCTCGGCGAACTCCTGCACGCTGCTGCCGCCGACCGAGACGACGACGGACACGTCGTGGCCCGCGAGCCAGGGCAGGTCCCGGGCGAGGAACGCGTCGAGTCCCGGTCCGGGCAGCCCCATCGCGTTGAGCAGCCCGCTGGGCGTCTCGGCGATCCGGGGCGTCGGCCGGCCCGCGCGCGGGCGGCCCATGACCGTCGCGGTCGTGAAGGCGCCGAGCCGGGCCAGGTCGGTGTAGGGGGACAGCTCACGGCCGGTCCCGCCGCAGCCGGACGCGGTGAGCAGCGGGTTGGCGAGCGTGACGGCGCCGATCCGGGTGCTCAGGTCCACGGGTGTCCTCCTGCTGCCGAGGGATGGGGCCCCGCCGCACCTGCGGACGGGCGCGTCAAGGTGCCGCCTCCAGGGCGGTCTGGGGGGCGCGTGGGCCGCCCAGGGCGTCCAGGGGGATGGTGCCGAGGTCGTTCCAGCGGATGCGCTCGCCGCGCAGCACGGGGCCTTCGACGCAGGCGCGGACCATGCGGGTGTGGCCGTCGTCGCCGATGACCGGCAGCACGCACGACGCGCACACGCCGATGCCGCAGGCGCCGGTCTCGCCGAGCAGTTCGCCGAGGCTGACCTGGCAGGGGATGCCGAGGGCCGAGGCGATGCCGCTGACGGCGCTGAGCAGCCCCGTCGGCCCCGCGGCGTAGATCACGTCGGCCTCGGTCCGGTCGATGATGCCGGGGAGCAGGTCGGGGAGCATCCCCGCGGTGCCGAGGGAGCCGTCGCGGGTGATGACGGTGGAGCTGTCGCCGATCCGCTGGGCGCTGAGCGCCCCGTACACCTGGTGGGCGTGCGGGGCGGCCAGCACGAAGTGCACCTTGCAGTCGCGCTGCCGCAGCGCGTCGGCCAGCGCGAACAACCCGGACGAGCCGTGCGCGCCGCCGATGAGCAGGCACGCGGCCGGGTCGCGCGGCAGCGGGAACGGGCGGCCCAGCGGGCCGATGAGGTCCAGCGCGTCGCGGGAGCGGCGGGAGGCCAGCCACCGGCTGCCCGGGTCGTCGGCGGAGAAGACGAACTCGACGGTGCCGCCGTAGTCGGGCTTCACCTCGTAGACGGGCAGACAGCGCCGCGCGAGCAGCGAGGTGTGCTCGCCGCCGACGGCGACCGCGACGAACTGGCCGGGCCGGAACCTCTCGGCCACCGCGGGCGCCACGACGGTCATCGCGTGGTAGGCCGCCACCTGCCGGACCGTGAGGACGGTCCCGGGGGACTGGACGGGTCCGGTCCCTGCCTGGCCGGATGCCTCGGTGGAGATGGCGGCCTCCCTATCGACTGGTCGTGTCGGTGCTGACCCCCTGGGCGGTCGCCCCGCTAGGAGTTGCGGGCGCCGCGCAGGTGCTGTGCGTGCTCCTGGAGGGAGCGGACGCCCACGTCACCGCGCGTCACCGCCTCGATGCCCTGGACGGCGGCGGCGAGGCCCTGCACGGTGGTCACGCAGGGGATGCCGCGCAGTACCGCGGCGGTGCGGATCTCGTAGCCGTCGAGCCGCGGCCCGGACTGGCCGTCGCCGAACGGAGTATTGACGATGAGATCCACTTCGCCGTCCATGACGCGCCGCACGACGGTGGGTTCGCCGTCCGGCCCGGGGCCCTCGCTGTGCTTACGGACGATCTTGGCACGGACGCCGTTGCGCCGCAGCACCTCCGCGGTTCCCTCGGTGGCAAGAATCTCAAAACCGAGGTCCGCCAGCCGCTTGACCGGGAAGATCATGTGCCGCTTGTCCCGGTTGGCGACCGAGACGAACGCCCGTCCCTTCGTCGGCAGGGAGCCGTAGGCCGCGGACTGGGACTTGGCGTAGGCGGTGCCGAAGACCTCGTCGATGCCCATGACCTCGCCGGTCGAGCGCATCTCCGGGCCGAGGACCGTGTCGACGCCCTGGCCTTGGGCGTTGCGGAACCGGTTGAACGGCAGCACCGCCTCCTTGACCGCGATGGGGGCGTCCAGGGGCAGGTCTCCCCCGTCGCCGGTCGCGGGCAGGAGGCCCTCGGCGCGCAGCTGCGCGATCGAGGCGCCGAGCATGACCCGGGCGGCCGCCTTGGCGACCGACACCGCGGTCGCCTTGGAGACGAACGGGACGGTCCGGGAGGCGCGCGGGTTGGCCTCCAGGACGTACAGGACGCCCGCGGACAGTGCGTACTGGACGTTCATCAGGCCGCGCACGCCGATGCCGCGCGCGAGGCGCAGCGTGGACTCGCGGATCCGCTCGATGTCGTGCCGGCCGAGCGTGATCGGCGGGAGCGCGCACGCGGAGTCGCCGGAGTGGATGCCGGCCTCCTCGATGTGCTCCATGACGCCGCCGAGGTACAGCTCCTCGCCGTCGTACAGGGCGTCCACGTCGATCTCGATCGCGTCGTCGAGGAAGCGGTCGACCAGGACGGGCCGGTCGGCGCTGACCTCGGTCGCGGTGGACATGTAGGCCACGAGGGCGGCGTCGTCGTAGACGATCTCCATGCCGCGCCCGCCGAGCACGTAGGACGGCCGGACGAGGACGGGGTAGCCGATCTCGTTGGCGATCGACACGGCCTCGTCGGCGGAGACCGCGGTGCCGTGCTTGGGCGCGGGCAGGTCCGCCTCGGCGAGCACCTGGCCGAACGCGCCGCGGTCCTCGGCGAGGTGGATGGACTCGGGGCTGGTGCCGACGATCGGCACGCCCGCGTCCTTGAGCCGCTGCGCGAGGCCGAGCGGGGTCTGCCCGCCGAGCTGGACGATGACGCCCACGACCGTGCCGGTCTGCTGCTCGGCGTGGACGACCTCCAGGACGTCCTCCAGGGTGAGCGGCTCGAAGTAGAGCCGGTCGGAGGTGTCGTAGTCGGTGGAGACCGTCTCGGGGTTGCAGTTGACCATGACGGTCTCGTAGCCCGCCTCGGACAGCGTGAACGAGGCGTGGACGCAGGAGTAGTCGAACTCCACGCCCTGGCCGATGCGGTTCGGGCCCGAGCCGAGGATGAGGACCTTGGGCTTCGTGCCCTGCGGGACCTCGGTCTCCTCGTCGTAGGAGGAGTACAGGTACGGGGTCGTGGCGGCGAACTCCGCGGCGCAGGTGTCGACGGTCAGGTAGACCGGCCGGACGCCCAGCGCGTAGCGGACCTCGCGGACGACCGCCTCGTTCAGGCCGCGCAGCTGCGCGATCTGGGCGTCGGAGAAGCCCGCGCGCTTGGCGCGGAGCAGCTTCGGCGCGGTGAGCGCGTCGTCGGCCATGGCGATGTCGGCGGCGACCTCGTTGATCCCGGCGATCTGGTCGAGGAACCACGGGTCGATGCCGGTGATGCCGTAGACCTGCTCGATCGTCGCGCCCGCGTTCAGCGCCTGCTGCACCTCGTGGATGCGGCCGTCGTGCGGGACCTTGATCGAGGCGAGCAGCTCCTCCAGCGGCGGAACGTCCTCGCCCCAGGTGAAGCCCGCGCCCTTCTGCTCCAGCGAGCGCAGCGCCTTCTGGAGCGCCTCGGGGAAGCTGCGGCCGATGGCCATCGCCTCGCCGACGGACTTCATGTGGGTGGTCAGCGTGGGGTCGGCGCCGGGGAACTTCTCGAACGCGAACCGCGGCACCTTGACGACGATGTAGTCGAGGACCGGCTCGAAGGAGGCCGGGGTGACCTTGGTGATGTCGTTGGGGATCTCGTCCAGCGTGTAGCCGACGGCCAGGCGGGCGGCGATCTTGGCGATCGGGAAGCCGGTGGCCTTGGACGCCAGCGCCGAGGAGCGCGACACCCGCGGGTTCATCTCGATGACGATCATGCGACCGGTCGAGGGGTGCACCGCGAACTGGATGTTGCAGCCGCCGGTGTCGACGCCGACCTTGCGGATGACGGCGATCGCGACGTCCCGCATGTGCTGGTACTCGCGGTCGGTGAGGGTGAGCGCGGGCGCGACGGTGATGGAGTCGCCGGTGTGGACGCCCATCGGGTCGAGGTTCTCGATGGAGCAGATGACCACCACGTTGTCGTTGCGGTCGCGCATCAGCTCCAGCTCGTACTCCTTCCAGCCGAGGATGGACTCCTCGAGGAGCACCTCGCTGGTCGGGGACGCGGCGAGGCCGGCGCCGGCGATCTGGCGGAGGTCGGCCTCGTCGTAAGCGAAGCCGGAGCCCAGGCCGCCCATGGTGAAGGACGGGCGGACGACCAGCGGGTAGCCGAGCTGCCCGGCGGCGGCCAGCACCTCGTCCATGGTGTGGCAGATGAGGCTGCGCGCGACCTCCGCGCCCAGCTCCTCCACGATGCCCTTGAAGATCTCGCGGTTCTCGCCGCGCTGGATGGCGTCGAAGTTCGCGCCGATCAGCTCGACCCCGTACCGCTCCAGGACACCCGCCTCGTGCAGCGCGACGGCGCAGTTGAGCGCGGTCTGGCCGCCGAGGGTCGGCAGCAGCGCGTCGGGGCGCTCCTTGGCGATGATCTTCTCGACGACCTCGGGGGTGATCGGCTCGACGTAGGTGGCGTCGGCGAACTCGGGGTCGGTCATGATCGTCGCGGGGTTGCTGTTGACCAGGATGACCCGCAGGCCCTCGGCCTTGAGCACGCGGCACGCCTGGGTGCCGGAGTAGTCGAACTCGCACGCCTGGCCGATGACGATCGGGCCGGAGCCGATGATCAGAACGGACTTCAGGTCCTCGCGCCGAGGCATTCAGACACCTTCCTTGAGGTTGCGCGCGTGCTGCATCAGGGCGCAGAACTGGTCGAACAGGACCGTCGAGTCGTGCGGGCCCGCCGCGGCCTCGGGGTGGTACTGCACCGAGAAGGCGGGGCGGTCCAGCAGGCGCAGGCCCTCCACGCAGCCGTCGTTGAGGTTCACGTGGGAGACCTCGGCGCGGCCGAACGCGGTGTCGAACGGGCCGTCCAGCGGCGCGTCGACGGCGAAGCCGTGGTTGTGCGCGGAGATCTCGATCCGGCCGGTGCGGCGGTCCTGGACGGGCTGGTTCACGCCCCGGTGGCCGAAGCGCAGCTTGTAGGTGCCGAGGCCGAGCGCCCTGCCGAAGATCTGGTTGCCGAAGCAGATGCCGAAGAACGGGGTGCCGGAGCCGAGCACGCCGCGCAGCGCCTCGACCTGGCGGTCGGCGGTGGACGGGTCGCCGGGGCCGTTGGAGAAGAAGACGCCGTCGGGGTTCAGCGACAGGATCTGCTCGGCCGTGACGGTCGCGGGCAGGACCGTCACCTCACAGCCGCGCTCGGCCATCCGGTAGGGCGTCATCGCCTTGATGCCGAGGTCGACGGCGGCGACGCGGAATCGGGTCTCCCCGCGCGCGGGCACGACGTACGGCTCGGTGGTGGCGACCTCGGCGGCGAGGTCGGCGCCGGCCATCTGCGGGCTGGCGAGGATCCTGGCGTGCAGGGCGCGCGGGTCGGTCTCCACCGAGGAGATCGCGGCGCGCATCGCGCCGCGGTCGCGCAGGTGGCGGGTGAGCGCGCGGGTGCCGGGCATCGCGATGCCGACGACGCCGTACGCCTTCAGCTCCGCGTCGAGGGAGCGCTGGGCGCGCCAGTTGGACGCCACCCGGGCGGGCTCGCGCACGACGTACCCGGCGACGTGGATCCGGCGGGACTCCGGGTCGAGGTCGTTCACGCCGGTGTTGCCGATGTGCGGGGCGGTCATCGCCACGATCTGGCGGTGGTAGGAGGGGTCCGTGAGGGTCTCCTGGTAACCGGTCATCCCGGTGTTGAAGACGACCTCGCCGAAGGTCTCCCCCTCGGCGCCGAACGTCTCACCGTAGAACACCCGTCCGTCTTCGAGGACGAGCATGGCCTGCGTCATACGAGCTTTCCTTCCAGCACCGTGGGGCGGCCGCGCAGGAACGTGGCGACGACCCGTCCGGGCAGTTCGAGACCGGCGTACGGGGTGTTGCGGCTCTTGGAGGCGAACGTGGTCGCGTCCACCTGAGCGCGGTAGGCCGGGTCGTACAAAGTGATGTTGGCCGGAGAGCCGGACTCCAGCGGACGGCCGTGGCCGCCCAGGCGTCCGATCTCGGCCGGCTTGACCGACATGCGGTCGGCGAGGCCCGCCCAGTCGAGCAGGCCGGTGTCCACCATGGCCGCCTGCACCACGCTCAGCGCGGTCTCCAGGCCGATCATGCCCATGGCCGCGTCGGCCCACTCGGTCTCCTTGTCCTCCACCGCGTGGGGGGCGTGGTCCGTCGCGACGCAGTCGATGGTGCCGTCGGCGAGGCCCGCGCGCAGCGCGTCCACGTCGGCCTGCGTGCGCAGCGGCGGGTTGACCTTGTAGATCGGGTCGTAGGAGCGGCCGAGCGGCGAGTGCTCGCAGCACGCGTCGGTGAGGAACAGGTGGTGCGGGGTCACCTCGGCGGTGACGTTCCAGCCCTTGGACTTGGCCCACCGCACGATCTCGACCGACCCGGCCGTCGACACGTGGCACACGTGCAGGCGGGAGCCGACGTGTGCGGCCAGCAGGCAGTCGCGGGCGATGATCGACTCCTCGGCGACCGCGGGCCAGCCGCGAAGGCCGAGCCGGTCGGACACCTCGCCCTCGTTCATCTGGGCGCCCTCGGTGAGCCGCGGCTCCTGCGCGTGCTGGGCGACGACGCCGTCGAACGCCTTCACGTACTCCAGCGCGCGACGCATGATGACCGCGTCGTCGACGCAGTGGCCGTCGTCTGAGAACACCCGCACGTTCGCCGCGGACTCCGCCATCGCGCCCAGCTCGGCGAGCTTCTTGCCCGCCAGGCCCTCGGTGACCGCGCCGACCGGGTGCACGTCGCAGTGGCCGAACTCCCGGCCCAGGTGCCAGACCTGCTCGACGACGCCCGCCGTGTCGGCCACGGGGGTGGTGTTGGCCATCGCGTGCACCGCGGTGTAGCCGCCCCTGGCGGCCGCGCGGGTGCCGGACTGGACGGTCTCGTTGTCCTCGCGGCCCGGCTCGCGCAGATGCGTGTGCAGGTCCACCAGGCCGGGCAGGGCGACGAGCCCGGAGGCGTCGATCACCTCGGCGGCGGGGGCCTCGATCCCGATGCCGATCTCGGCGATCTCGCCGTCCCGGATCAGGATGTCCCGGACGTCACCGCCGAGGATCGCGGCGTTCCGGATGAGGTACTGGCTCACTTGTCGGCTCCGATCGCGGGCTGGGCGCCGCCCAGCAGGAGGTACAGGACGGCCATGCGCACGCTGACGCCGTTGCCGACCTGCTCGACGATGGTCGAGCGGGCCGAGTCGGCGACCTCGGCGGCGATCTCCACGCCCCGGTTCATCGGGCCCGGGTGCATGACGATGGCGTGCTCGGGGAGGTGGGAGTACCGCTCGGCGGACAGGCCGTACCTGCGGCTGTACTCCCGGACCGTCGGGAAGTAGGCGGCGTTCATGCGCTCGCGCTGGACGCGCAGCATCATCACCGCGTCGCTCTTGGCCAGCACCGAGTCGAGGTCGTAGGAGACCTTGCACGGCCAGGTGCCGACCGAGACGGGCAGGAGGGTCGGCGGGGCCACCAGGGTGACCTCGGCGCCCAGCGTGGACAGCAGCAGCACGTTGGAGCGCGCGACCCGGCTGTGCAGGACGTCGCCCACGATGGTGATCTTGCGGCCGTCCAGGGAGCCCAGGTGGCGGCGCATCGTGTAGGCGTCGAGCAGCGCCTGCGTGGGGTGCTCGTGGGTGCCGTCGCCGGCGTTGATGACGTTGCCGTTGATCCAGTCGGCGAGCCGGTAGGGCGCGCCGGACGCGCCGTGCCGGATGACGACGGCGTCGGCGCCCATCGCCTCGAGGGTCAGCGCGGTGTCCTTCAGCGATTCGCCTTTGGACACGCTGGAGCCCTTGGCCGAGAAGTTGATGACGTCGGCCGACAGCCGCTTGGCCGCCGCCTCGAAGGAGATGCGGGTGCGGGTGGAGTCCTCGAAGAAGAGGTTGACCACCGTGAGGCCGCGCAGCGTCGGCAGCTTCTTCACCGAGCGTCCGCTGACCCGGGCCAGCTCCTCGGCGGTGTCGAGGACCAGCAGCGCGTCGTCGCGGGTCAGGTCCTTGGCGGAGATCAGATGCCGCTTCACTTGCCGTCCCCCTTCGGCCCCAGCAGGACCGCGTCGCGCCCGTCGACGTCGTGCAGGAGGACGCGGACCGTCTCCTGGCTGGACGTCGGCAGGTTCTTGCCCACGTAGTCGGCCCGGATGGGCAGCTCCCGGTGGCCGCGGTCCACCAGCACGGCGAGCTGGACGGCGCGCGGGCGGCCGAGATCGTTGAGGGCGTCCAGGGCCGCGCGGATCGTGCGGCCGGAGTAGAGCACGTCGTCGACGAGCACGACGGTCTTGTCGTCGATGCCCTCGGCGGGGAGCTCGGTCTTGGTCAGGGCCCGCGCGGGCTTCATGCGCAGGTCGTCCCGGTACATCGTCACGTCGAGCGATCCGCAGGGGATGTCGAGGCCTTCGACCTCGTGGAAGCGCTCGGCGAGCATCCTCGCGAGGTTCACTCCCCGCGTCTGGATGCCCAGCAGGACGACGTCGGAGCCGCCCTTGGTGCGTTCGAGGATCTCGTGCGCGATACGGGTGAGCGCCCGGCGGATCTCCGGGGCCTCCAGGACCGCCTTGTAGGGCGCGTCCTGGCTTTGGGCAGCGGTCACTGCACCAACCTCCTTTCCCGCCTCACGGGACGGGGCTTAAAGGACGTCATGTCCTCATCACGGTAGCAGTACCGTCGCCTTGCGTCGTCCCCCGCGGCACCTCCATAACACCAGGTGAGAGGGGTCACACGAGGTGGCGGGGTACCTGGCGATAACCTCCTGCCCGGGGGGGCGGAACGGCTCGCGGAGGGTCAGAACCCCGTGACAGATTCGACCGGATTTTTCCGAACAGCTTGACCTTTGGCCGTCTCCGTTTTACCGTCACTGTCCGTAACCATACTCAGGGTGGTCATCCGACCCCGTGTCGGACGCCCTGGGAGAACCACGACTATGAGAGTGAGCCTGGGGGCCGCAAAGATGCCGTCTGAATACGCAAAGGCTCTGGGCGCACGACTTCGTGCCATCCGGACGCAGCAGGGCCTGTCCCTGCATGGTGTGGAGGAGAAGTCGCGCGGCCGTTGGAAGGCCGTCGTCGTCGGTTCGTACGAGCGGGGCGACCGCGCCGTCACCGTTCAGAAGCTGAACGAGCTCGCCGAGTTCTACGGTGTGCCCGTCAACGAGTTGCTCCCCGGTGGTGCCGCGCCGAGCCCCCTGGGCCCGACGCCCAAGCTCGTCATCGACCTTGAGCGGCTCAGCCAGCTTCCGAAGGACAAGGCCGGCCCCCTCGCAAGGTACGCCGCGACCATCCAGTCCCAGCGTGGCGACTACAACGGGAAGGTCCTGTCGATCCGGCAGGAGGACCTCCGTTCGCTGGCCGTCATCTACGACAAGTCCCCGGCGGAGCTGACCGAGGAACTGATCAGCTGGGGCGTGCTCGACGCCGAGGCGCGCCGCGCCGTCGAGGGCTTCTGACGCCTCCCGGCCTTTGGCCCGGTCCACGTCCGTTGGACCGGGCCATTTCCCTGCCCACGGCGGCGTTCAGGCGGGCTCGGGGAGCCTTCCCTCGGCCGGGGCCAGGGCCTTGGCGACGCGCGGGGCCGCCAGCGCCGCGGCGACCACGCCGAGCGCCAGCACCGTGCAGGTGCCGAAGGCCAGCAGGAACCCTTCCCTGGCGCCCGCGAAGGCCGCGACCATGACCGCCGTCGCCTGCGTGCCCAGCCCCGCCCCGACCGTCCTGAGCAGGGTGTTCACGCCCGTCGCCACGCCCGTCTGGGCGAGCGGGACCGCCGCGACGACCAGGGCCGCCACCGCCGCGTAGGCGAGACCGATGCCCGCGCCGCGCACGGCGTTCGTGGCCATCAGATGCCACATCTCGGTGTGCAGCAGGAGCATCGCCCCGTACGACGCGGAGGTGAGGATCCCCCCCACCGCGAGCACCGCGCGGGCGCCGATCCGCCGCGCCGCCATCCCCGCGAGCATCCCCGTGACGGTCATCGACAGGCTCGCCGGGAGCGCCACGAGCGCGGTGTCGGTCGCGGTGCCGCCGAACCCGAACCCGTCGCGCACGGGGGCCTGCACGAGCAGCGGCATGAGCACGCCCGCGGCCATCAGGCAGAACCCGGCGAGGATCGAGCCGAGGTTGGCCGTCCACACGCCGCGCAGCCGCAGCATCCGCGGGTCCATCAGCGGCTGCGGCACCCGCCCCTCGACCCGCACCCACACCGCGCAGAGCACCACCGCGGCCCCGGCGAGCCCGAGGACGCCCGGCGACGCCCAGCCCCAGGACGGGCCCTGGGTGAGACCCGCGAGGCCCGCGCCCATCCAGCCCGCGAACAGGACCGCGCCCCACCAGTCGACGCGCTGGCCGGGGCTGCCGTCGGTCTCCGGGAGCCTCCGGGCGAGGAACGTTCCCACCAGCAGCAGCGCGGCGGGCACGGCGACCAGCCAGCGCCAGCCCGGACCGTCGATCACCGGCCCGGCCAGCACCCAGGCCGCCGCGCCGCCGAACGCCAGCATCGACGACATCACCCCGATGCCGGACACCTCACGGTCCCCCGCGTGCGCCCGGATGAGCGTGTAGGCGAGCGGGAACACGCCGCTGCCCACGCCCGCGAGCGCCCGTCCGGCGAGCAGTACGGGCAGGGCCGGGGCCATCGCCGTCACGACCTGGCCCGCGAGGCCGAGCGGCAGCACCCACCGCAGGACCCGCCGGGCCCCGAACAGATCCCCGAGTCTGCCGATCACCGGGGTGGCCACCGCGGCGCTGAGCGTGATCCCCGTGATGGCCCAGGCCACGCCCGCCGCGCTGCCGCCCAGCTCGTCCTGCACGACGGGCAGCGCCGGGGTCATCACCGCCACCGGCATCGCGTACCCCACCACCCCCAGGAAGGCCAGCACCCAGACCAGTCCCCGACCACCCCAGAGCTTCTCCATAAGGCGATAGATTCTCACCTTTGCCCGTATTTGTCGGCAGGTGGGGTGTCGCTCGGACGGGTGGCATCGCCGGTGATCGGGGGAAGGGGAGCAGAGGGGACGGGCTGCGACCTGCCTGTTCTCCCTCTCCACGTCCGCGCTAACGCAAGGAGCCTTCTCCCATGCCGCTGTCCCGTGAAGAACGCCAGGCCTTCTTCGCCGAGCCCCACGTCGCAGCCCTGTCCGTCGACCAGCCGGGGCGCGGGCCCCTGTCGGTGCCCGTCTGGTACCAGTACGCACCGGGCGGCGAGGTGTGGATCCTCACCGGCCGCGACTCCCGCAAGGCCGAGCTCATCGGGAAGGCGGGCCGGTTCACCCTCATGATCGACCGGCTCGATCCGACCATCCGGTACACCGCCGTCGAAGGGCCGGTGACCTCCACCGAGGACGCCACCCTCGACCAGCTCAAGGAGATCTCCGCGCGCTACCTGCCACCGGAGATGGTCGACGGGTACGTCGAGTCCGCGCTCCGCGAGCACGGGCCGTCGGTCGTCATCCGGATGCGGCCCGAGCACTGGGTGTCGTCGGACCTCGGGAACCTCTGACCCACCGGGCGTCCGGGCCGCTCAGGCGGCGGCCCGGACCCTCCGTGACGGCCGGGGGCGCTTCGGGGAATAGCCGCGCGCATGAGATAGTTCAACCTTCAACCAACTTGGGCGGGTGCGCGGCACCTGCCCTGGAAGCTCGAAGGGAGCCGTCACCATGCAGTTCGGCATCTTCAGCATCGCCGACATCACCCCGGACCCCACCACCGGGAAGGTTCCGACGGAGCAGGAGCGCCTGCGGAACATCGTGGAGATGGCGAAGCTGGCCGAGGAGGTCGGGCTCGACGTCTTCGCCCTCGGCGAGCACCACAACCCGCCGTTCGTCACCTCGTCGCCGACGACCACCCTCGGCTACATCGCCGGGCGGACGTCGAAGATCCTGCTGTCGACCGCGACCACGCTGATCACGACCAACGACCCGGTCAAGATCGCCGAGGACTACGCGATGCTCCAGCACCTGTCGGGCGGGCGCGTCGACCTCGTCATGGGACGCGGCAACACCGGCCCCGTCTACCCGTGGTTCGGCCAGGACATCCGCGAGGGCCTCAACCTCGCCATCGAGAACTACCACCTGCTGCGCCGGCTGTGGACCGAGGACGTCGTCGACTGGGAGGGCAAGTACCGCACGCCGCTCCAGCAGTTCACCTCGACCCCGCGCCCCCTCGACGGGGTGGCGCCGTTCGTCTGGCACGGCTCGATCCGCTCCCCGCAGATCGCCGAGCAGGCCGCCTACTACGGTGACGGCTTCTTCCACAACAACATCTTCTGGCCGCTGCGGCACACCGCGCAGATGGTCGAGTTCTACCGGCAGCGGTTCGAGCACTACGGGCACGGCTCGGCCGACCAGGCGATCGTCGGGCTCGGCGGGCAGTTCTTCGCCCGGCCGAACAGCCAGGACGCCGTCAAGGAGTTCCGGCCGTACTTCGACAACGCGCCCGTCTACGGACACGGGCCGTCGCTGGAGGACTTCACCCGCGAGACGCCGCTGACCGTCGGATCGCCCGAGCAGGTCGTCGAGCGGTACCTGTCGATGCGCGAGAACGTCGGGGACTACCAGCGCCAGCTCTTCCTCGTCGACCACGCGGGCCTGCCCCACAAGACGGTGCTGGAGCAGATCGAGATCCTGGGCACCCGGATCGTCCCCGTCCTGCGCAAGGAACTCGACGCGCTGCGGCCCGCGCACGTCCCGGACGCGCCCACGCACGCCTCCCGGGTCGCCGCCCGCGACGCGGCCCTCGCCGCCGAAGGCGAGACCCCCTACTCCGACGCCTACCGCTTCGGCACCGGCGACAACTGGACCGGCCTCACCGCCGAGGGCGGCGAGCAGGCCCAGCGCGAGGCGCTGGCCAAGGACCGGCGCGAGAGCACCCGCCTCGCCGACTCCGCAGCCGGCCGCGAGGCCGCAGAGGCCGCGGCCGCCGCCGAGCCCGCCCAGACCGAGAAGGGAACCGACGATGAGTGACCCGATCCGCCCGCTCCGCCTCGTGGTGATCGCCGCGGGGCTGAGCGTCCCCTCCTCCACCCGGATGCTCGCCGACCGCCTCGCCGCGGCCACCCGCGACGTCCTGGAGAGCGACGGGCACTCGGTGACGATCGACGTCATCGAGGTCAAGGACCTCGGCCACGACATCGTCGACGCGACCCTCACCCACTTCGCGGGAGAACGCCTCCAGAAGGCGATCGACCTGATCCGCGGCGCCGACGGCGTCATCGCGGTGACGCCGACCTTCAACCTGTCCTACGCGGGCATCTTCAAGTCCTTCATCGACGTCATCGACCCCGGCACCTTCACCGGCGTCCCCGTCCTCCTCGGGGCGACCGGCGGCACCGCGCGCCACTCCCTCGCCATCGACTACGCCCTGCGCCCCCTCTTCACCTACCTCAAGGCCGACATCACCCCCACCGGCGTCTTCGCCGCCTCCGAGGACTTCGGCGCCCCCACCACCGCCCAGTCCCCCAACTCCCTCACCACCCGCACCCTCCGCGCCGCCACCGAACTCGCCCAGTACGTCCTCCGCTTCACCGGCGCCACCGCAGGCGCCGTCACCCCCACCCGCGCCCCCTCCTCCCCCACCCACTCGATCAACCAGTCCGGCCGCCCCGCCCCCCTCACCGAGTTCACGGACTTCACCCCCATGGCCGACCTCCTCACCCCCACCCCCACCCCCGCCCGCCAGACCCCCTGACCGCGAACCCCGCCGACCACCCCGACCGACAAGACCAGAACAGCGGTCCCACCCCACGACCACCCACACCCCAGCCCAACACAGCGCCCCGACCACCCACAACGACCTCGCCCAAGCCGCCCAAGCCAAGACCCGCCCAACGGCCCGACCCGCACCCACCCGCCTCCCGACACCCCCGACGCACACACTCACCCTCCGAGACGAGACCCGCACAACGCCCAGCCCGCGCCCGCCGGCACAACACGGCGACCCCAACCACACGCGACGGCCACGGACCCGCCGCACAAGACGCGACCGCCGCAGCAATCCCAGCCCGCGACCACCCGCGCCCGCCGACACGACACAGCCACCCCAACCACACGCGACGGCCGCGCGACCACCACGCAAGGTACGACCGGCGCGGCAATCCCAGCCCGCGACCACCCGCGCCCGCCAGCACGCCACGGCCACCCCAACCGCACGCGACGGCCGCGCGACCACCACGCAAGGTACGACCCGAACGGCGGGCTCGACCCACGACCGTCCGCGCCCTCGGCACGACACGGCACACCCGACCGCATGCGACGACGAGGGCGCTCGCCGCACGAGATGCGTCCCGCACGCGACCCCCGCACCGGCTCGGCACGGCGGCCCCGGCCACGCGCAGCGGCCTCGCCCGGGTCAGGCCGGACGCGGCCGGCGTCGCGGTCTGAGACCACGCGCCGGCCGTACGAGACGCGACCCGCGCGGCAGGGCAGACACGCGACCGTCCGCGCCCTCGGCACGGACACGGCGACGTCGGCCGCACGGGCGAGCGGCGTGCCGGGCCCGGCACGCGGCCATCGGCGCCGTCAGCGGGACCGGGCGGCCTCGGACCGGGCGACGACCTCGTCGCGCGGGCCTGGCGGGATGCGAGGAGCGCAGCGGTCTCGGGGAGGGGGCAGGTGCGTCTCCGGCGCGGGATGGCGATCCCGGTCGAAGGCGGCGCGCTCTGTGCGGGACGGGCCACTGCGGCCGTCCGCGGCGTGCGGCACGCCGAGTTCGGCCTAGCGACCGCGCGGCCGCCGCACGGAGCGGGGACCTCTGCGGGCGGCCCAGGCGTGCTCTCGCGGGTCGGGCCTCTGGGGGGCGAACGGCGGGAGAGGCCCCGGGCGGGGTGTGCGGATGACGTCGCGGATCCCCTCGGCCCGTATGCGTGAGCACCGGACCTCAGGCCGACGCGGGCCCCGGAGACCACGAGTGGCGAGGTCGAGGGTCGGAGTGCCGACCGCCTGAGTGAGAGGCCGGGTGGGGTTCCTTCCTTCGGGGCGTGGGGAGGGAGGGCGTCCCTCCCTCTGACCGCAGGGGGATCAGCCGGTCAGAGGGAGGGACTGCTGGGTGGGGATGCGCAGGGTGTCTTCGACGAGGGTGAGGAAGGTCTCGGTGGTGCGGAGGAGTTCCTCGGCTTCGGCGGGGGTGGTGGCACCTGGCAGGCCCGCCTCCGCGGCGGCGCGGGTGGGGGCACCCGCGGCGAAGAAGGCGGCCCACTCGGCGAAGAGGGGCTCGGCCTGCTCCAGCAGGACCCAGGCGGTGCGTGGGCGGCCGCGGGTCGGGGCGACGGGGCCGCGGACGGCCAGGACCGCGGCGGCGGCGCGCAGCGCGGCGAGGTGAGCCGTGGCGTAGCGGACGTTGGGGTGCGAGGACTCTGCGGCTTCCGCGAGAAGCCTGCGGGCGTCCCGCAAGAGGTGCTGGGCGTGGGTCGGGGCAACCTTCCGGATCGGCGGACCCGGAGGCATCGGATGCACGGACATGGCATTCGCCTCCTTCTCGGCCGGACGGAGCCGGACGGCCCCTCCCGGGACGAACTCCTCGCGCCCCTCTCCCTTCGGCGGGCCCGGTCGGACCGGAGGCTTCCCCTCCTCCAGCCCGACCGGAGCGAACCGTCCGGTTTGCGCTGCCTCCGGCTCGCCTGTGCCTCGGATGCGGGCCGCGAGTCCCGCACCATGTCGAACATCGGTTCGACATGTCCCCAGTAAACCCCAACCGCCAACGTTCGTCAATACGTTCGATTGGCGCGTCCCGTGATCCACGGAACCCCAGGTCGACCAGGTACCCCGATGAGAACACAGGGGACCGACAGAACGCGGAGACCCCTGTGGATAACCCCGCGGAGCGACCCGGAGAGCGCGCCGGAGAACCCGTGCGATGACCGTGTCCCGCGCGACTAGGCTTCCGCCATGCACCCGAACACCGCCCATGTCGCCGCGGTCCTCGCCACGTCCGGAGCGAGCGGCGAGGTCGTCGAGCTGGACGAGGCCGCGCCCACCGCACAGGCCGCCGCCGACCTGCTCGGATGCCCCCTGGGCGCGATCGCCAACAGCCTGGTCTTCGACGCCGACGGCGCGCCGCTCCTCGTCCTCACCAGCGGCGCGCACCGGGTGGACGTCAAGCGCGTCGCGGAGTTCATCGGCGCGGCGAAGGTCAAGCGGGCGACCCCCGAGTTCGTGCGCGAGGCCACCGGCCAGCCGATCGGCGGCGTCTCCCCCGTCGGCCACCCCTCCCCGATCCGCACCCTCGTCGACACCTGGCTCGACCGCCACGAGACGGTCTGGGCCGCGGCCGGCCATCCCCACACCGTCTTCCCCACCACCTACGCCGAACTCCTCACCCTCACCTCCGGCACCCCTGCCGAAGTGGCCTGACCCCTCCGCGCAGCGAGTGGCCCCCGCAGCGGCCTCCCCGCCCCTCGGCACCGGCCCCTGCTCACCGCCTCGCCCCTGCTCCGTACCTCCTGGGCGGCGTTCCGCGTCCGCGAACTCCGCCCCTGGGCAGGAGGGGTCGCGCCGCGGCCCCGGGGCGGAGCTTCAGGTGACGAGTTCCCTAGAGTGATCGGGTGGTTCGTGCCCGGGCCGGAGGGCATGGCCGCCCGGATCTCGAGCGCCCGATCACCGCGCCGCCAACGGCGGGGCGAAGTGCGCATACCGACCATCCGACGCGACGGAGGAGTGACGAACATGGAGATCTGGCACAACCCGCGGTGTTCCAAGAGCCGGGCTGCGCTTGCGGCGTTGAGCGGGAGCGGGGCGGAGTTCACGGAGCGGCGGTATCTGGAGGACGCGCCCACGGTCGCCGACCTGGAGGACGTGCTCACGCGGCTGGGGATGGAGCCGTGGGAGATCACGCGGATGGGGGAGCCCGTCGCGAAGGAGCTGGAGTTGAAGTCGGCGGAGCATGACCGGGGGCGGTGGATCGAGGTCCTCGCGGCGCATCCGTCGCTGATCCAGCGGCCGATCATCCTCACCGATGACGGCCGGGCGTTCGTCGCCCGCGACGAGGCGTCGGTCGAGGCGGCCCTGGGCCGCTGAGAGCCCCGACGAGACGGGCTTTCCCGGCAGACGCGGCGGGGGTTCCTGTGGTACACAGGTCACGGAAGGTGTCCTGGGGTGGGGAGCGCCGATGAGCATGCAGGTCGCGGCGAGTCGAGATCCGAACTTCCGCGGTGCCGACGCCGCAGCGCTGTCGCAGCTGATCCGGCAGATGGAACGCGCGGCAGACGACATCGGCACCTGGCTCTCCGCCCATCCCCCGCCGGCCGGTGTCGCCGCCGACGGCTACCGGGACGCCCGCGTCGTCCAGCAGTGGGTCGCCGACCAGCTCGGCATGCTGAACCGCCGCCGCGCCGCCGCGTCCGCCGCACTCGACGATCCGGACATCCCCGTCGGCACGCCCCCGGGCACGGATTCCGCGGATTCGCCGGGTTCGGGCAACGGCCCTGGCACGGACGACGACCCGGTCCCCTCCCCCGACGTCCCCGCCGACACCGACGCCGAAGGCGGCACCGGCTCCGGCACGGATGACGACGACCTGGACGCGGGCACCGGCCCCGACACCGACACCGACGGCACGGACGCGAACGGCGGGACCGGCACGGGCGCGGGCACCGGGTCCGGCACCGGCGCGACCCCCGGCCTGGGCAACGGCACGAGCGACCCCGACATCCCCGCCGACGCCGAAGGCACCGGCCAGGACGGCACCACCCCGACCCACGGCCAGGGCACGGGCGGCACCTCCACCGGCGACGACCCGAGCACCGGCACCCCGCACGACGGCTCCACCGGCCACGGCGACCAGGACCACGGCTCCGGCACCGGGCACGAAGGCGAGGGCACCGGCCAGGGAACCGGCGACTCCGGCACCCAGGGCTCCGGCACGAACGGAACGCCGGGAACGGGCACGGAAGGTTCCGGCACCGACGGCGGACCTGGGTCCGGCACGGAAGGCTCCGGCACCGACGGCACGCAAGGCGACGGCACCCAGGGATCCGGTACGGACGGCACGCAAGGCGACGGCACGCAAGGCTCCGGCGCGGAAGGCGACGGGGCGGGCGGCCCCGCGAGCGGGGAAGGCTCCGGAGGGGTCTCGGGCGGGGTCGTCGACGCCTATGCGGCGGTCGAGTCCCTGTCCGCGGGCGACGGGGTGGACGCCCAGGTGTGGGCGAACCTCGAAACCCATGCCGGGGACGGCGACTACACCGCCTCGTTCTACGACCGCCTCGGCGCCGAAGGCACCGCGCAGCTCATCGAGGCCGCCGACGGCGACCCCGCCAAGCTCGACGCGATCGCCGCGTCCCTGTCCACCGCCGACGTCCAGCTCGACCTCGACGCCCAGTGGACCGCCGACGTCCGGGCCGAGGCGGCCTCGCTCGGTGTCGGGGACGACGCGGCCGACGTGCTGGGCGCGACCCCGATGGGCGGCGCCGCCGCCGCGGGGGGCACGAACAGACTGACGGGCGCCGGTACGGGCGCACCGACGGAGTAGGCGTGCCCCGGCGCGTCCGACGACAGGCGAGGTGACCTCATGGGTATGCCGTCCGCTCCGCCGCCTCCGGGCAGCGTCCCCCCTCCGTTCGGTACGGGCGAGGCGCCTCCGGGGACGTTGCCGAACCCCGCCTACCGCGAGCTGTACCAGCAGTACACGGCGGCCTATGGCAGCGTCGACGCCCTGCGCGAGGCGGTGAACGCCCCTTTCCGGACGTTCACCGCCACCGACGCCTGGCTCGGCCCTGAGGCCCGGGCCTGGGGCGCGGAACTCGGCTCGAACCGCCGCAGACTCCAGTCCGCCGCGGACAAGATCCTCTGGTCGATCTACAACCGGGTGCGCGCCACCCCGCGCTTCCTCACCCCGGGCTGACCCCGCGCCCCCGCGACGTGCCGACGCCCGGTCACGTCGAGGCGGCCCGCCGGTCCGGTCGGCGTCCCGCGCCGCCACCCGCGCACGCCCGGCGTCCGTGAACCCCCCGACCGCTTCGATGACCTCCGCGAACGCCCAGAACGAACAGCCCGCGCATCCGGAGCACCCTTCGGCAAGGCCACAGCTCGCCGTGCCTCGCGCCAGGCACGCGCGGCGAGACTCGAGTCGACGAAAGCGGGGTGCGCCCGGACATGAAACGCGCGAGCCCCTCGCCGACCGTTCGGCAAGGCCGCAGCCCTCCATGCCGCGCGCCCCGCCCGCGCGCCGACCGCGCGGCAAGCGCGGGCCGACCCTGAACCGCGCCCGGCCCGGGCGGGGCGCGAGCCTCGCGCCGACCGTTCGCCAAGCCCGCAGCCCTCCATGCCGCGCGCCCCGCTCGCGCGCCGACCGCGCGGCAAGCGCGGGCCGGCCATGAACCGCGCCCGGCCCGGGCGGCGAGGCCCGCGCCGACCGGAAGGCGGGGCGCGGCCGGACGGGTGGTCCGGGAGCCGGGAAACGCGCCCCGGCCGAGTGCGCGGGGCCGACTTGGCGGCGCGGCTCGGGGGGTGTGGGGGCGGCTTGGGTTGGCTGTGGGGGGTGGGGCGGTCGTAGGCTCGGGCGGGTGAGAGAGCCGACGCTGCGTGAGATCGACGCGAAGACGTTCCGACGGCTGCTCGGCGGGCTGCTCGAGGTCTACATCGCGGCGATGGATCCGCCGCCCGCCCAGCTTCCCGGCCGGCAGTCGATCATGCTGCGGCATGCGACGTATCCGGGGTTCCGGGCGCTGGTGGTGGAGCAGCGCAGGGTGTTCGGGGCGACTCCCGTCGCGTTCGCCTACGGGTTCCACGGCGCGGCGGGCCAGTGGTGGCACGACGTGGTGGACCGGGAGCTGCGCGAGCGCAGCGGCCGGGAGCACGCGACGAGCTGGCTCAGTGACGCGTGGGAGGTCGCCGAGCTGCATGTGCGCCCCGACCACCAGGGCCAGGGCCTCGGCCGGTCCCTGCTGACGACGCTGTGCGCGGGCCGCAGGGAGCGCACCGCGGTCCTGTCGACGCTGGACCGCAGGCCGCAGACCCCGGCCCAGCACCTGTACCGCTCGGTCGGCTTCCACGACCTGCTCAGCGCGTTCGAGTTCCCCGGGGGCGGACCGCCGTACGCCGTCATGGGCGCGCGGCTCCCGCTGGCCCGGGTCGAGGCCCCGGCCGCGCACGTCCCCCGTTGAGCCGTCAGACGGCGGCGCGGGGCCGGGCGGCGGCCGCGCCGAGGAGGCCGAAGACCTCGCGGGTGGCCGTCGAGCGGTTCATGGTGATGAAGTGGATGCCGGGGGCGCCGCCCTCCAGGAGTTCCTGGGACAGCAGGGCGCAGTGCTCGACGCCGAGGTTCCGGACGGCCTCGGGGTCGTCGCCGAGGGCGTG
Source organism: Actinocorallia herbida (assembly GCF_003751225.1). Classification (NCBI taxonomy): domain Bacteria; kingdom Bacillati; phylum Actinomycetota; class Actinomycetes; order Streptosporangiales; family Thermomonosporaceae; genus Actinocorallia; species Actinocorallia herbida. Next base: position 1,429,074 of record NZ_RJKE01000001.1, on the reverse strand, counting down.
GAAGCGCTCGGCGAGGTCGGCGGGGAAGGGCGCGCCGGACAGCTGCGCCGAGCGGGTGATCGTGCTGAGCTGGGTGACCGGCATGATCCCGGGCAGGATCGGGATGTCGCAGCCCTCGGCGGCGACGCGGTCGCGCAGCCGGAAGTAGTCCTCGGCGCGGAAGAACATCTGGGTGATCGCGTAGTCGGCGCCCGCGCGGCACTTCTCGACGAACCTGCGGGTGTCGGTCGCGATGTCGGGCGACCTGGGGTGCTTGTAGGGGAAGGCCGCGACGCCGACGCTGAAGTCGCCGCAGGCGCGGATCATCTTGACGAGTTCGCCCGCGTACTCGACGCCCTCCGGGTGCTTGATCCACTCGCCGTTGGGGTCGCCGGGCGGGTCGCCGCGCAGGGCGAGGATGTTGTTGACGCCGACGGAGGCGAACCTGCCGACGAGGTTGCGCAACTCGGCCATGGAGTGGTTCACCGCGGTGAAGTGCGCCACGGGCGTCAGGGTGGTGTCGGTGGCGATCCGCTCGACGATGTCGACCGTGGTGTCGCGGGTCCCGCCGCCGGCCCCGTAGGTGACGGACACGAATGACGGGTGCAGCGCCTCGACCTCGCGGATGGCCCGCCACAGGTTGAGGAGACCCTGCTCGGTCTTCGGGGGGAAGAACTCGAAGGAGAAGGTCTTCTCGCCGGAGGCCAGAAGCTCGCGGATGGTGGGGCGCGCAGACGTCATGGCAGCAGGGTACCGATCCACATGCTGAGATGGGCAGTCCCGGGACCCGGGTGACCCGACAAGAACAGAGATACAGCAGATACCACAAAAGCACATAAAACGAACGGGCCGCCATTAGGCTGGACGCCATGACCTCCAGCCGCGTCCGCAAAGAGGTCGACGAGGCCCTGTACGCCTTCGTCGACAGGCAGCGCCCCGTCCTCTTGGCGATCACCGAGGACCTCGAGCCGATGCTCTCGGCACTGGACACCCTGCTGTCGGGCGGCAAGCGGCTGCGGCCGGCGTTCGCCTACTGGGGCTGGCGCGGCGCGGGCGGCGTCGACGGGCCCGAGGTCTTCTCCGCGGCGGCCTCCCTGGAGCTCCTCCAGGCCAGCGCGCTGATCCACGACGACGTCATGGACGGCAGCGACACGCGCCGCGGCCAGCCGTCGGTGCACCGCAGGTTCGAGGCGATGCACGCCCGCGAGGGCTGGCCGGGCTCGGCCGAGTCCTTCGGGACGGGCGCGGCGATCCTCCTCGGCGACGTCACCCTCGCCTGGTCCACCGAGATGTACGAGGCGTCCGGCCTGTCCGAGGCGGCGCTCGCGCCCGGTCGGCCGATCTACGACATCATGCGCACCGAGGTCATGTGCGGGCAGTACCTGGACATGCTGGAGCAGGCCCGCGGCACCGGCGACGTGGAGAGCGCGCTCAGGGTCGTGCGCTACAAGGCCGCGAAGTACACCATCGAGCGGCCCTTGCACCTCGGCGCGGCGATGGCGGGCGCGGACGCGGCCTACCTGGAGAGCCTGTCGGCTTACGGCCTCCCGCTGGGCACCGCCTTCCAGCTCCGTGACGACGTCCTCGGCGTCTTCGGCGACCCGACCGAGACGGGCAAGCCCGCCGGGGACGACCTGCGCGAAGGCAAGCGGACGGTCCTGATCGCCCTCGCGATGCAGAGCGGCACCCCCGCCCAGCGCGAGACCCTCAACCACCGCCTCGGCGACCCGGACCTCGACCTCGCCGGCGTCGAGGAGCTGCGCGGCATCCTCACCGAGACCGGCGCGCTCGACGGCTGCGAGAAGATGATCGACAGGTTCGCGGCCGACGCGCACCGCGCCCTCGCCGAGATCGAGCTCACCCCCGAGGCGCGCACCGCCCTCACCGACCTCGCCGTCGCGGCCACCGCGCGCCGCGTCTGACCCGTCCCGCGACGCATCGCGAAGGCCCCGCTCCGGCGGGGCCTTCGGCGTTTCCGGGAGACCGCGCCCGAAACCAAGTAAGCGCTCGCCGACAAGTTATGCTCTGGCCGGATCACGCAAGCGAGGAGGAGCCGCATGGCAGGTCGGGTGTTCGTCGTCGGTGTCGGGATGACCAAGTTCGAGAAGCCGGGGTCCAAGGACTGGGAGTACCCCGACATGGCCAAGGAGGCAGTCGAGAAGGCGCTGCAAGACGCCGGGGTGTCTTACGAGCAGGTCGAGCAGGCGTACGCGGGCTCCGCCTACGGCTCCATGGGACAGCGCGCCCTCTACGAGGTCGGCATGACCGGGATTCCGGTGATGACCGTCTCCAACGCCTGCGCGACGGGCTCGTCCGCGCTCTTCCTGGCCCGCAACGCCGTCCGCGGCGGGCTCGCCGACTGCGTCCTGGCGTTCGGCATGGAGAAGATGGAGAAGGGCTCCCTCGGCGCGGGCATGGCCGCGTCCAAGGTCACCATCGTCGACCACCACCTCAGGGCGATGGTCGAGGGCCGCGGCGGCTGGGAGGCCGCCGCGCCGATGCCGCAGATGTTCGGCAACGCGGGCCGCGAGCACATGGAGAAGTACGGCTCCACCCCCGAGCACTTCGCGTGGATCGGCTGGAAGAACCACAAGCACTCGGTGCACAACCCCTACGCCCAGTTCCAGGACGAGTACACCCTGGACCAGGTGAAGGACGCGCCGATGATCTTCAACCCGCTCACCAAGCTGCAGTGCTCCCCCACCTCCGACGGGGCCGCCGCCGCGATCGTCGCCAGTGAGCGGTTCGTCGAGGAGCACGGCCTGTGGGACCAGGCGATCGAGATCGCCGGGCAGCACATCGCCACCGACACCGTCGACAGCTTCGCCGAGAAGTCCTCGATCCAGGCCGTCGGCTTCGGCTGCTCCAAGCGCGCGGCCGACAAGGCCATGGCCGAGGCCGGGATCACCATCGAGGACGTCGACGTGATCGAGCTGCACGACTGCTTCAGCGCCAACGAGCTGATCAGCTACGAGGCGCTCGGCATGGCCCCCGTCGGCGAAGGCCACAAGCTCGTCGAGGCCCAGGCCACCACCTACGGCGGCAAGTGGGTCGTCAACCCGTCCGGCGGCCTCATCTCCAAGGGCCACCCCCTCGGCGCCACCGGCCTCGCGCAGTGCGCCGAGCTCACCTGGCAGCTCCGCGGCCAGGCCGGCGCCCGCCAGGTCGACGGCGCCCGCGTCGCCCTCCAGCACAACATCGGCCTCGGCAGCGCCTGCGCCGTGGCCGTCTACCGCCCCGCGCGCTAGGCGGACGCCCGCGTCCCGGTCCGTCGAACCCCCGCGGGCCGGGACGCGTCCTAAGAGGAGGAATCACCCGGGAGGTATCGGGCTCAAGGCTCGAAAGCGCCCGATCACCGCGCCGCCGGAGGCGGGGCCGAAGAGCACAGGGGGCAGGGGGCGTGCAGGGCATTTCGCTGTTGCCCGTGGCGGGGACCGACCCGTGGGAGAAGTTCGTCGGGGAGTTCGCGGAGGCGCCCACCGGGTGGCTGCTGGAGGTCGCGCGGACCGGGGATCCGCTGGCGGCCCGGCGGGCGCTCGCGGCGCTGATGGACGTGTACCCGTGGCGGGAGGACGAGCAGACCTGGGCGGAGTCGGTGCTGCGCGGCATGATCACCGCACGGGACCGGCTGCATCCCGGGCTGCTGCTGGCCGTCCTCGAGGTCTACGAGGACATCGCGACCCCGGCCTGCGCGCCCGACGTCCTGGCGCTCTTCCGTCATCCGGAGCCCCTGATCGTCCAGCTCGCGTTCGACGTCCTGGAGGCGGTCGGCGCGAACGCGCTGGCCGCGGCGACCCTCGACGCGGCGCTCCCGCTCATCGAGCACACCCACGCCGACGTCCGGCTCGCGGCCGCCGCCCTGATCGGGGGCCTCCAGGACTGGGAGGGCACTCCCGTCACCGTGCCGGTGCCGCGGCTCACCGGGGCCGTCACCGGCCTCCTCGCGGCCCCGGACCCCGCGGTCCGGCGGCACGCGGCCCGCACGCTGGTGCGCTGGGACCTCGACGGCCTGCGCGCCGACGCCGCCCTGGCGCCCCTGCTCGGCTCCCCCGACCCTGAGCTGCGCGCCGCCGCCGCGGAACGGCTGATCCGCTCCGGCGACCCCGGCGCCTTCGCGCTGCTGCGGGACGAGCTCGCCTCCCCCGGCGTCCACTGGGCGTTCGTGACCGCCGCCGCGCTCGTCGCCGACGGCCTCCCGAGACGCCTGCGCGGGGATCTCCGCAGGCCGCTCAAGGCGCTCAAGGACGCCGGATGGCCCTCGCTCGACCCCGCCGACCGCGAGACCCGGGCGGCCCGGCTGCGCACCGCCCTGCGCGCCGTGGGCCGCTGGTGAGCGGGCGCTAGAACAGCATGCCGCAGACGAACCCGAGGGTGGAGACGACGACGAGCGCGATGATCATGCGGCTGCGGTAGCGCGGGACGCTCTTGGGACGGGCCGCGGGGGCCGCGGGACGGGCCTCGGCGCGGAGGAAGCGCACGATCTCGGGCGCGGTGGGGCGGGCCGCGGGTTCCTTGTCGAGGCAGCGCACGACGAGGCCGCGGAGGTTGCCGCGCAGGGCCCCCAGTTCGGGTTCGCGGTCGGTGATGCGGCGCATGACGGCGGCGGTGGGGCCGGCGCCGAACGGGGGGCGTCCGGTGGCCGCGTAGACGACCGTGGCGCCCCAGGCGAAGACGTCGGACTCCGGGCCGATGTGGAGGTCCTCGACCTGCTCCGGGGACATGTACGCGGGCGTGCCCAAGGGATGGGTGGTCTGCGGGGTGCGGCCGTCGAGGAACCGGGCGACCCCGAAGTCGATGATCTTCGCGCCGCGCGGCCCGAGCACCACGTTGCCGGGCTTGAGATCGCGGTGCACGACCTGGGCCCGGTGGATCGCGGCGAGCCCGACGGCGCAGCGCAGCGCGATCTTGTGCAGTTCCGGCCCCTTGAGCGGCCCGGATTCGGCGACCTCCTCCTGGAGCGTCCTGCCGCGCACGTACTCGCTGACGAGGTAGGGCCGCTCCGCGGTGACCTTGGCGTCCAGCACCCGGGCGACCTGCGGGGCCTCCACCCGGCTCGCCGCGCCCGCCTCCTTGATGAACCTGCCGCGCGCCTTCGGCGAGGCGATGGGCCCGCCCTTGAGCACCTTGACGGCGACGGCCCTCCCCTCCCGGTCCTCGGCGAGGTAGACCACGCCCTGGCCGCCCTCGCCCAGGCGCCCCGTCAACGCGTAGGGGCCGATCTTGCGGGGGTCCTCAGGACGGAGCGGGGCGTCATGCTGGCTCGGCACAGGCGGCGACCTTACGGGGGACGGGGGCCGGAAGCCGAGTTATACCAAAAGGAAAGGGCCCGGAAGGGGGAAATCCCCTCCCGGGCCCGCATCGCTACCAGTGCGGCGGGACGTCTTCGCGCAGGCGCGCGTCGTTGCCCTCGTCCTCGCGCCAGTCTCCCCAGCCTTCCGCCCGCTCGTCGCTGGTGAGGTCGGGCAGGAGCGGCGCCGTGTCTTCGGGGTTCATGTCCTCATTATCGCCCGGCTCAGGCCGAGGCCCGGCCGCCCAGGGCGGCACGGAGATCCACCGCCGCCTTGTGCGGGTCGGGCGCCTCGGTGAGGGCCCGGACCACGACGATCCGGGTCGCCCCCAGCTCCAGGAGCTCCGGCAGGTTCCCCCCGTCGATGCCGCCGATGGCGAACCACGGCCGCCGCGCCGTCTCCGCCGCGGCCCGCACCGGCGCGAACCCCGCCGCCGGACGGCCCGGCTTGGTGGCCGTCGGCCAGACGGGCCCGACCGCGAAGTAGTCGACCTCCGCCTCGGTCTCGGCCGCCTCGACCTGGTCCACCCCGTGGGTGGAGCGCCCGATGAGCATGTCCTGGCCGATGATCCGGCGGGCCGCGGGCACCGGCAGGTCGTCCTGGCCGAGGTGCAGGATGTCGGCGCCCGCGGTGAACGCCACATCCGCCCTGTCGTTCACGGCCAGCAGCGCCCCGTGCCGGTCGCAGGCCGCGCGGAAGACCTCCAGGGCGGCGAGCTCCTGCTTGGCCTCGATGCCCTTCTCGCGGAGCTGGACGATGTCCACGCCGCCGGAGAGCACCGCGTCGAGGAACTCCGGCAGGTCGCCCTGCTCCGGCCGGGAGTCGACGCACAGGTAGAGCCGGGCGGTGGCCAGCCGTGCGCGCAGGGCCACCGCCTTGTCGCTCGGAACCACCTCAGAGCGCCAGGGCCTGGGCGCGGCGCCGCACCTCGGTGCCGCGGTTCTCCCGGAGCGCCTGCACGGGGCTGCCGGGCAGGGTGTCGTCCGGGGTGAACAGCCAGCGCAGGGCCTCGACGTCGTCGAAGCCCGCGTCGCCGAGCAGGGTCAGGGTGCCGGGAAGTCCCTTGATGATCTCCGCGCCCTCGAAGAAGTCCGCGGGGACCTGCGGTCCGCCTCCGACGGACCGGTAGGCGGCGATGAGCTTGCCCTCCTTGACCCACTGCTTCACCCGTCCGGCCGGGAGGCCGAACAGTTTCGCGGCACCGGTCAAGGTGTGCCATTCCCCCACAAGGGAGTCGAGTTCCGGATCGATGTCAACGTGCGTCTTCGTCACGGTTCCGTGTCTACCATCCGGCGGAGGCTACGAAACCGTCAGCACGGCGTTTCGGATGGCTACGGCCGGATCCGCGAGCTTCGTCACATCGATCGGCGTCCCCTGGCCGATGATCCGCCGGGCCTGGACGAGGTCGCGCGGCTTGTCCACGGTGAGGATCGCCTCGAGCCTGTCGCCGAGGACCCAGCAGACCGCCCATTTCCGCTCGGAAGGGTCGCCCCGGAAGATCATCTTCTCGGCGCCCGCCTGGTGCCCGGCGAACTGGACCATCCGCCCGAACTGTTCGGACCAGAAGTAGGGCGCCTCGTCGTAGACGGCCTCGGCGTCGCCCAGCAGGGCGGCGACCGCGACCTCGGGGGCGTTCAGCGCGACGTCCCAGTGCTCGACCCGCATCCGCCGCTCGTACCGGCCCGACCACCAGGCCGCGCAGTCGCCGACCGCGACGATCTCCGGTCGGGAGGTGCGCAGGGACCCGTCCACGACGATCCCGCCCACTCGCGGATCCAGCTCCAGCGCGTCGCCGAGCCAGCCGAGCGCGGGCCGCACCCCGACGCCGACGACGACCGCGTCGGCGTCCAGGAACTCCCCGCCGACGAGCGCGACCCCGCCGTCCTCGATCGAGGCGACCTTGACGCCGCAGCGCAGCTCGACGCCCGCCTCGGCGTACCAGGGCACGGTCAGCGCGCCCAGCTCGGTCCCGAGCGCGACGGCCACGGGGGTCTCGGCGGCCTCCAGGACGGTCACCCGGCAGCCGAGCTTGGCCGCGCTGGTCGCGACCTCGGCGCCGATCCATCCGGCCCCGACGACGACCACGCGCGCCCCGGAGACGAGCAGGGGACGCAGCTCCAGCGCGTCCTTCATGGTCCGGATGACGTGCTGGGGACCCGGCCCAGGCAGCCTGATGGGATCCGCGCCCGTGGCGATCACCAGACCGTCGTAAGTCAGGTCGCCGGCCGTCGTCTCCAAGACGCGTTCGTCGGCCCGCAGCCCCGTGGCGGTGACGCCGAACCTGACGTCGCAGTCCAGCGCGTCCCAGGCGGCGTCGACCGTGGTGTCGTCGCTGTCTCCGGTGAGGACCGCCTTGGACAGCGGCGGCCTGTCGTACGGGAGCACCTCCTCCGCACAGACGAGGGTGAGCGCGCCCGTGTACTCCCTGGCCCGCAGCGCCTCCACGGCGCGCACTCCGGCGAGACCGCCGCCGACGACGATGACCCGTTCCATGCAAAACCCTCCACGACACCCACAGACCGGCCTCGGGACCGGATGACGGCCGTTCGCCGGATCCAGTCATAGCCGGACCGGCAAGGTGCCGCCACCATAGCCGTCGCGAAGAACGGCGTTCTGCACAGGGATGCCGGATATCTCATGATTGCTGCTCAGGGCATACGCTGGTGGCGAAGGCACGGGAGCCCCCGCGGGGGCTGAGAGGGGAGCGCGCGGCTCCCGACCGTAGGAACCTGATCCGGGTCATGCCGGCGAAGGGAGCGAACGCGCTTGATCGTGATCATCGGAGCCGGGGTCGTCGGCCTCGGCATCGCCTGGCGGGCGGCCCAGCGGGGCCTGTCCGTCACCCTCGTGGACCCCGCGCCCGGGTCGGGCGCGAGCCACGTCGCGGCCGGGATGCTGACCCCCGTCGGCGAGCTGCAGTACGGCGAGGAAGACCATCTGATGCTCGGCATCGACTCGCGCGACCGCTACCCGGCGTTCGCCGCCGAGCTGCGCGAGCTGACCGGGATCGACGTCGGCTACCAGCGCGAGGGCAACCTCTCGGTCGCCTACGACGGCGACGACCTCGCCTTCCTCCGCGACCAGCACGAGTTCCAGGCGTCCCTGGGCCTGCGCACCGAGCTCCTCACCGGACGCGAGTGCCGCGGGCTCGAGCCGATGCTCGCCCCGTCCGTGCGCGGCGGAATCCTCGCGCCCGACGACGGCAGCGTGGACCCGCGCAAGGTCCTCGCCGCCCTTCTCCAGGCCTGCGCCGACGTGCCCATCGTCCGGCAGCGCGCGCGGGAGATCGTCGTCGAAGGCGGCCGCGCCAAGGGCGTCCGGCTGGAGGACGGCACGGTGCTGGCCGCCGACCAGGTCGTCCTGGCCGCCGGGAGCTGGTCGGGCGGACTCGACGACCTGCCCGTCCGGCCCGTCAAGGGCCAGATCATCCGGCTGCGCTCGCCGCGGCCGTTCCTCACCCGCGCCACCCGCGGCCTCGTCCAGGGCTTCTCGATGTACCTCGTGCCCCGCCCCGACGGGGAGCTGGTCGTCGGCGCCACCCAGGAGGAGCTGGGGTTCGACGGCCGGGTCACCGCGGGCGGCCTCTGGGAGCTGCTGCGCGACGCCCGCGCGCTCTTCCCGGGCGTCACCGAGCTGGAGTTCGCCGAGGTCAAGGCGTCCTTCCGCCCCGGCTCCCCCGACAACGCCCCGATCCTCGGCCGTTCGGGGACCGAGGGCCTGGTGTACGCCACGGGCCACTACCGCAACGGCATCCTGCTCGCCCCGCTCACCGCCGACGCCGTCGCCGGGGTGCTGGCGGGCGGGGACCTGCCCGAGGTGGCCCGCCCCTTCACCGCAGCCCGTTTCGCCCCCGTGGAGACCCGATGAGAGTGCACGTCAACGGAGACCTCCGCGACCTCGCCGCCGGCACGACCGTCGCCGACGTCGTCGCGGGCACGGCGGGGCGGAGCGCGGCCGCGGAGGGCCGCGGGATCGCGGTGGCGCTGAACGACGAAGTGGTGCGGCGCGCGGCATGGCCCGCGACGCCGGTGAACGAGGGCGACCGGGTGGAGATCATCACCGCGGTCCAGGGAGGCTGAACGTTGGACGCGCTGGAGATCGCCGGAGAGAAGCTCGGCTCGCGGCTCATCATGGGCACGGGCGGCGCCCCGAGCATGCACGCGCTGGAGGAGGCGCTGCTGGCCTCGGGCACGGCCCTGACCACGGTGGCGATGCGCCGGGTCGACCCGGCGGCCAAGGGCTCGGTCCTGGAGCTGCTCGACAGGCACGGGATCCGGGTGCTGCCCAACACCGCGGGCTGCTTCACCTCCGGCGAGGCGGTCCTCACCGCGCGCCTGGCCCGCGAGGCCCTGGGCACCGACTGGGTGAAGCTCGAGGTCATCGCCGACGAGCACACCCTGCTGCCCGACCCCATCGAGCTGCTGGACGCCGCCGAGCGCCTCGTCGCCGACGGGTTCAAGGTGCTGCCGTACACGAACGACGACCCCGTCCTGGCCCAGCGCCTGGAGCAGGCGGGCTGCGTGGCCGTCATGCCGCTGGGGGCGCCGATCGGGTCGGGCCTCGGCATCCGCAACCCGCACAACATCGAGCTGATCGTGGAGCGCGCGGGCGTGCCGGTCGTCCTGGACGCCGGGATCGGCACCGCGAGCGACGCGGCGCTGGCGATGGAGCTGGGCTGCGACGCGGTGCTGCTGGCGACCGCGGTCACCCGCGCGCGCAGGCCGGCGCTGATGGCGACGGCGATGCGCCACGCGGTCGAGGCGGGCCGCGCCGCGCGTCTGGCGGGGCGGATCCCTCGGCGGCATCTGGCCCAGGCGTCGTCGGCGTTCGACGGTCTGGCGACTTCGGGCCACCCGACCAGCAGCGATCAGGACAAAGCATGATCACAGTTCCAGAACGGGTGAAAACGTAGTCCCGCAGACCGATGAGACCGGGTCCGATTCGCCCTTAGACTGCCCGGATGGACGCGACAGCTGTGGATCCTCTCGTCGGGCGAGTGCTCGACGAGCGTTACCGCATCGAGTCGAAGGTGGCCAAGGGCGGAATGGCCACGGTCTACGTCGGCCGTGACTCGAAGCTCGACCGGATCGTCGCCGTCAAGGTGATGCACGCGCACCTGGCGCAAGACGACCAGTTCGTCCGGCGGTTCATGGGCGAGGCGAAGGCAGCGGCCGCGCTCTCCCATCCCAACGTGGTCGCCGTCTACGACCAGGGCACCGACGGCGCGTACACGTACCTCACCATGGAGTACCTGCCCGGCAGGACCCTGCGCGACCTCCTCGACGAGCGCGGCCGCCTCCCGGCCCGCGACGCCCTGGGCATCATGGCGCCGGTCCTGTCCGCGCTCGGCGCGGCCCACCGGGCCGGGCTGATCCACCGCGACGTCAAGCCGGAGAACGTCCTGCTGACCCGCGACGGCCAGGTGAAGGTCGCCGACTTCGGGCTGGCCCGCGCCGAGACCGACAGCAAGCAGACCAAGACCGGCATGATCATCGGCACGGTCGCCTACATGGCGCCCGAGCAGGTGATCGACGGCCGCGCCGACGCCCGCTCGGACGTCTACGCCGCGGGCATCCTGCTGTTCGAGCTGCTCACCGGACGCCAGCCGCACCAGGGCGACACCCCGCTCTCGGTGGCCTACGCGCACGTCAACGACCCCATCCCGCTGCCGTCCCAGCTCGTGCCCGACATCCCTCCGCGCATCGACGCGCTGGTCATGTCGGCCACCGCCAAGGACCCGGCCGGGCGGCCCATGGACGCCGGCCACTTCTACGCGCTGCTCGCCGACCCGAACCTCCCGCTGCCCGCGCCGGGCTCCGCGGGCGTGCCGGGCCTGGCGATGCGCAACTCCGGCGAGCAGCCCCGGCCGCCGGCGCAGGGCCCGTACCACAGCGGCCCGCACACCGGCCCGCAGGGCGGCGGCGGTCCCGACGGCGCCACCTCGGTCTTCCAGCAGACGGGCACGGACAACCGGACCTCGGTCCTGCCCGGCGGCGCGCCCAACCACACCGCGGTCCTGCCCCGCGGCGAGGAGCCGCCGCGCGGGGAGGACGTGCTGCTGCTCGACCGGATCATGCACTTCGTCACCGGCAGGTTCGTGCTGCTGACGCTCGGCCTCATCGCCTCGATGGTGCTCGGCTGGGCGGTCTGGTACCAGGTGTCCGGCAAGTACGACCATGTCCCGGAGATCATCGGGGTGTCCCAGGAGGACGCCACCCGCACGCTCAGCTCCGACGGCATCCAGTACGAGATCGCCGACCAGCGGGTCTTCTCCGACGAGGCGCCCAAGGGCACCGTCGCGGCCGTCACACCGGGCGAAGGCGCCAAGATCCAGCCGGGCGTCAAGGTCGTCCTGACCCTCTCCAAGGGCCTCACCCCGATCGAGATCCCGGACGTCGCGGGCAAGTCCATGGACGACGCGCGCGAAGAGCTGAAGGCGTTCAAGGTCAACGAGGAGGAGCGGGCGTCCAGCGAGCCGGAGGGCATGGCCGCGGGCACCGACCCCAAGGCGGGCACGAAGCACTCCCCGGACGAGCCGATCACGCTGTACGTCTCCAGCGGCCTGGCGATGCCCGACATCGTCGGCAAGGCCAAGGACGACGCCTACGGCCAGCTCGACGCGATCAAGGCCAAACTGGACGGCAACTTCAACGTCAACGAGGTCGAGCAGAACGACCCGGGCAAGCCGGACGGCACGATCCTCTGGCAGGACCCGAAGGCGGGCACCGTCCTCGCCCCCGGCTCGACCGTGACCATCGGGGTCAACAAGCGCGACAACTGCTTCCTCGAGCAGGTCAACCCGTTCTGCAACGACGACCAGCCCGACGCCAACGGCAACGTGCTGATCCCGCACCTGCTCGGCAAGACCGTCGACGAGGCCAAGGCGGAGCTGGAGCGGCGCGGCTTCGTCGTCGTCGTCAACGCGACGGTGAACAGCGGCCGGGTGCTCAACATGAACCCGGGCGGCGGCAACCGGGTGCCCAAGGGCACCACGATCACGATCATGCACTAGCGCCGTCCCGCGCGCGGGGCCGGTCCTGTCAGACCGGTCCCCTACCCTGGGACGACCATGAGCGAGCTGACGAGCCCCATCGGGGCGCATGTACCGGTGGCCGGTGGCCTCGGCACCGGAGGACTGAAGTACGCCGCCGAGATCGGCGCGGAGGCCGTCCAGGTCTTCGTGAGCAATCCACGGGGCTGGGCGCAGGCCGCGGGCAAGCCCGCCGAGGACACCAAGCTGCGCGAGAGCCCGCTGCCGGTGTACGTCCACGCGCCCTACCTGGTGAACTTCGGCTCGCCCACCGAGGAGACCCTGGAGAAGTCGGTCCAGTCGGTGGCGCACGCGCTCGCCCGCGGCGCCCAGATCGGGGCGCGCGGCGTGGTGGTGCACACCGGTTCCGCGGTCACCCAGACCCGCGAGGAGGCGCTGCGGCAGGTGCGCGAGCATGTGCTGCCGCTGCTGGACGCGCTGCCCGAGGACGCCCCCGACCTGCTCCTCGAGCCGATGGCCGGGCAGGGCGGCATGCTCTGCGCGACGGTCGACGAACTCGGCCCCTACTTCGACGCCCTGGACCGGCACCCCAAACTGGGCGTCTGCCTGGACACCTGCCACGCCTTCGCCGCGGGACACGACCTGGCCGCCGAGAACGGCGTCACCAAGACGCTGGACGAACTCGTCGCGACGGTCGGCGCGGACCGCCTCAAACTGATCCACGCCAACGACTCCAAGGACCTCTGCGGCGCCAAGAAGGACCGCCACGAGAACATCGGCCGTGGCCACATCGGCGAAGCCCCCTTCGCCGCCCTCTTCCGCCACCCGGCCGTGGCCGGCGTCCCCTTCATCATCGAAACCCCGGGCCGTTCCCCCGAACCCCACAGAACCGACATCGACACCCTCAAGCGCCTCCGCACCGCCGACCCGTCCTGACCCGATGCCCCCGGCAGTTCCCAGGCGGCCCCACTGCCGTCCCCGACCACGGACGCGCCTCGGGATCTCACCGCCGACCGGACCCGCCGCCGTTCTCGACGGCTGACGGACCCGTCGCCGGATCCGGTGCGCCTTCCCCACGTTTCCCGAGGACCCGCAGCCGTCCTGGACGATCACGCGCCCGCCTCAGGGATCCGCGCGGAGTCCATCGGAGAGATCCGGGCGGGCCCGCCGTCCCAGGCGGTGGGCCCGCCTCGGGATCTCACGCGGCTGCTCGGCCTGGCGTCGGATCTCGCGGGGCGCGGTCGGGATCCGGGCGGGACCATCGCCGTCCCAGCGGCCACGGGCCCGTCGTCGCTCGGCGAGCGGTCGGTCGCGGCCGGGGCGGGCGGCGATCCGCGGGGGTCCTGCCTTCCGGAGAGCAGATGCTCGATCACGGAAAGTAGTTGAAAACGCTCAGGCGCTGAGACGGACAACCCCCCGACTGTCCGCTCAGCGCCTGAGCCTGCACCGCCGTCTCCCACCCCCCCGGTACGGGAGGCGGCGGCTGATGGTCCTCACCCGGGGTCAGACCGGCCCCGGGAAGGACCTCCAGAATCGTCTTGCTGAAGAGAACATTACGGGGCCGCGCGCCCTCCCGAGGGCACTGCGCGCCCCCGCGCGACCAACGGCATGTAGTCAGCGATGTACGTAGCGTAGTTGTCGGACGAGCGGTCGATTCTGCGGGACGAAAGGTCGAGAGCCGCCGTTTCCCCTCGTCGTCGCCCGGTCGGCGGCCCCTCACCGGGCGTCGGCTTCCCCGCGGAACCCCCGGACGAGCAGATCACGCACCTCACGGGTATGCCTGCGGCTCACCGGCAGCGTCGTCGCGCCGACCCGGACCGCGGCCCTGCCCCCGTCGAAGCACAGCTCGGTGATGTGCGAGGCGGCGACGAGCGTGCTCCGGTGGATCCGCACGAATCCCGCGTCCGCCCAGCGCCGCGCCAGGACGGCCAGGGGGATCCGCACGAGGTGCTCGGCGCCCTCGGTGTGCAGCCTGACGTAGTCACCGTGCGCTTCCACATGGGTCACCGCCGACCGGCTCACCAGCCGGGTCCGCCCGCCCAGCTCGACCGGGATCAGCTCGTCGTCCGGTACGGCCCGCTCCCGGCGCGCGACCCGCTGCACCCGGCCGACCGCCTCGGCCAGGCGCCGCTGGCGGACCGGCTTGAGCAGGTAGTCCAGCGCGCCCAGCTCGAACGCGGCGACGGCGCAGTCGTCGTGCGCGGTCACGAAGACCACGGCCGGCGGCTCGGCGAAGCCGGCGAGCAGCCTGGTGAAGTCGAGGCCGTCGAGGCCGGGCATCCGCACGTCGAGGAACACCGCGTCCAGCCGCTCCCCCGCGGCCATCATCCGGCCGAGCCCGCGCAGCGCCTCGGCCGGGTCGCCCGCGCCGGTGACCCGCTCCACCCGGGGATCGGCGCGCAGCAGGTGGACCAGCTCTTCCAGGGCGGGCAGCTCGTCGTCGACGGCCAGGACGCGCAGGGGGGCGGGCTCGGCCGGGAGGTCGGCCGGGGACGAGAAGGAGGACGAGGGCGCAGAGGACATGGCAGGACCCTCCCGCCCTCACGGAGCGCGCGCAATCACTTCCGCCAGGTGACTATCGGACCGGGTCCCGGCACACCGCGCAGATCATGACGATCACCGCGCGACCGGGCCGGGGCGTCAGTCCTCCTGGTAGGAGTACCGCTGCTCCCGCCAGGGGTCGGCGGTCGTGTGGTAGCCGCGCTCCTCCCAGAAACCGCGCTGGTTCCCGATGAGGTACTCGAAGCCGCGGGACCACTTGACGCTCTTCCACGCGTACAGGTTCGGCACCACCGCCCGGACGGGGAACCCGTGGTCGGGCGTGATCTCCTCGCCGTTGTGGTGTGTGGCGAACACCGTGCCCTCGGCGGTCAGGTCCTCGATGCGGATGTTCGCGCTGTACCCGTACTCGGCCCAGAGCATCACGTGGGTCACGTCCGGGTGCGGGGGGACGAGCTCGGTGAGCGTCCGGCCCGTCACGCCCTCCCACAGGTTGTCGGGGATCGTGAACTTGGTGACGCAGTGGAAGTCGGCGACGACGGCCGTGCGCGGCAGCTTCTGGAACTCCGTCCAGTCCCACCGGCCCTCCGAGCCGTCTGCGGTGGGCCCGTAGACGCGGAAGTCCCAGCGTTCAGGACGGAACCGCGGCACCGGACCGTAGTGCAGCACCGGGAATCCCCGGGGCACGTACTGCCCCGGCGGCAACGATTTCTCTGGGGAGGTCATCTTCCGGCCCAGTCTGCCACCCCCCGGGTGACGGACGTCCCCCAGCCCCGGTGTTCGGAGCACCCGCGATCATGGTCTACAGTTCTGCCATGCGCACCAGCAGCTTTTACTTTTGGTATGACGAGCCCGGATTCGCCGGGTCACTCGTCAGCCGACTGCTGCGCTGACGCGAACTGACCTCCGAAGCCCCGGGCCATCACAGGCCGCGGGGCTTTTTTCATGCCCGCTCATCGTTTTCCAGACCTCTGCAAGGAGAAATCCCATGGTCGTCGTGATGGCCCCCGAGGCCACCGAGTCCGACATCGACAACATCGTCGCGCTGGTGGGCGCGGCGGGCGGCGAGGCCTTCGTCAGCCGCGGCGTCAACCGGACCATCGTCGGCCTCGTCGGCGACATCGAGCGCTTCGGCACCCTCAACCTGCGCGGCCAGCGGGGCGTCAGCGACGTCGTGCGGATCTCCGCCCCCTACAAGCTGGTCAGCCGCGAGAACCACGCCGAGCGCTCCGTCGTGCGGGTCGGCGGCGTGCCGATCGGCCCCGGCACCATGACCCTGATCGCGGGCCCCTGCGCGGCGGAGACCCCCGACCAGACCCTCCAGGGCGCGCTGATGGCCAAGGCCGCGGGCGCCTCCCTGCTGCGCGGCGGCGCGTTCAAGCCCCGCACGTCGCCGTACGCCTTCCAGGGCCTCGGCGAAGCGGGTCTGAAGATCCTCGCCGACGTGCGCGCCGAGACCGGCATGCCGATCGTCACCGAGGTGGTGGACGCCCGGGACGTGGAACTCGTCGCCGAGTACGCGGACATGCTCCAGATCGGCACCCGCAACACCCAGAACTTCGCGCTGCTCCAGGCCGTCGGCGACGCGGGCAAGCCCGTCATGATCAAGCGCGGCATGAGCGGCACCATCGAGGAGTGGCTGATGTCGGCCGAGTACGTCGCGCAGCGCGGCAACCTCGACGTGGTGCTCTGCGAGCGCGGCATCCGGACCTACGAGAAGGCCACCCGGAACACTCTGGACATCTCCGCCGTGCCCGTCGCGCAGCGCCTGTCCCACCTGCCGGTCATCGTGGACCCGTCCCACTCGGGCGGCCGCCGCGACCTGGTGCTCCCGCTCACCCGCGCCGCCATCGCCGTGGGCGCCGACGGCGTCATCATCGACGTCCACCCGCACCCGGAGACCGCCCTCTGCGACGGCCCCCAGGCCCTCGTCCACGCCGACATGGCCGAACTCGCCGAACTGGTGCAGGCCCTCCCGCCCGTCGTCGGCCGCCGGCTGACCCCGGCGCCGGAGAAGGTCGTCGCGGGCTGATCACCCGCGCCTCACCGATCACCGCCGCGCCTCGCGGGGCGGTGATCGGGCGCTGGGAATCCCGGCGCCCGCCCTTGCCGCCCGCCCGCGGGACTCCGGGCGGACGCCGGGGCGCCCGATCACCGCCCGCGCCGAGGACGGGCGACGAAGACGGGATTAGGATCGGGGCATGACGCGCATCACGTGCCCGCCCACCGCCCCCTGACCGGGGCGACCATCCGCTGAAGCGCGGTCCCGCCGAGGGGCCGTGCGAGGTGTCGCGCTCGCGCTCGACACGCGGGTGCCGTTCGCGTTCGTCACACGGTGACGGACGCGGGTGAGGCGCGCCCCGGAGACGGAATCGGTTTCCTTCGACTTCCGCTTCAGGAGCGCTCGACGTGCTGTCCTCCTCTTCCTTCTCTTCTTCCTTCTCCGGTGCGGGTGCCGGGGCCGTCCTCGTCGTGACGGCCGCGGCGCTGTGGGGCACCACGGGTGCGGTGCTGGTGCTGGCGCCCTACGGCGTCTCCGCGTTCTCGGCCGGTGCGGCCCGGATCGTGCTGGGCGGCCTTCTCCTGGTCCTGGTCGCGGGCCGGGCCCTCGCGGGGCTGCTCGCCGGGCCGCGCACGGTGTGGGGCCTCGCGGTACTCGGGGCGGCCGGTGTCGCCGTCTCCCAGACGACCTACTTCGTCGCGGTCTCCCGGACCGGTGTCGCGGTCGCGACGATCGTCACGATCGGCAGTGCGCCCGCGTTCGCCGGGCTGCTGGCCCTGCTGTCCGGCACGCGCCTCGGCCGCCGGTGGCAGGCGGCGACCTGCCTCGCGGTCGCGGGCAGCGCGCTGCTCGTCGGCGGCGGCGCGGCCGACCCGGCGGGGATCGCGCTCGCGCTGGTCTCCGGCTGCGCCTACGCGGTCCAGTCGGCCGCCGCGGAGCGGCTGGTACGCGACGGGCTCGACCCGCTGGCCGCCGCGGCCGCGGTGTTCGGCCTCGCGGCGCTCGCGCTGCTGCCCGCGCTGGCCGCGGGCGACGTCGCCTGGCTGGCGACCGGGCGGGGCGCCGCGGTCACGGGCTATCTCGGCGCGGTGACGACCGCGGTCGCCTACCTGCTGTACTTCCGGGGGCTGCGCACCACCGACACGACGACGGCGACCACGCTGACCCTCGTCGAACCGGTGATCGCCGCGGGGCTCGGGCTCGCGCTGCTGGGCGAGCACCTGTCCGGAGCCGGAGGTGCGGGGCTGGTCCTTGTGGCGTCCGGGCTGGTTCTGCTGCTGCGGACGTAAGGGAATCTCCGGACATTGCGGCAAGATGCTGCGAAAGGCCACGTGCGAACGGAACGATGGGGCCCATGGCCTTTGAGGACGAGGCGGCCGAGCAAGGGCTGCGCGAGCTGATGTCGGGCGATCCGGTACGGGCGCTGGCCGCCGCCGACGCGGCGCGCGCCCGGACCGTCTACCCGGTGCTCGTGCCGGCCGGCCCCATGTTCGGGGTGGCCGAGCGGATCGCGGGCGGCTGGCGAGTGCGCAGCATGGGCGAGGCCACCCCGCAGTGCGCCCGCGACGACCTGGCCACCCAGCTCCGGCAGGAGGCGCAGCGCGTGCCCGACGCGGAGCCCTACCAGGCGGCCGCGCGGCGGCTCGACTGGCAGCGGCACGACCAGCTGACGGTCGCGGGCCGCCCGTTCCGGGTGATCCGGGTCGAGCAGCTCCTGCGGATGAACGCCACCGCGCCCGAAGGCCCGCGCCCCACCGACCCCGACCCGCGGTTCCGCCGTCCGCGCCCCCGGCCGCCCGAACTGCTGACACCCGACGGGCCGCACACCCCCGACCGGCTCTCCCTCGCCGCGGAGTTCGCCGATCTCGCGGCCCGCCCCGGCCTGTTCGAGGGCGACGCGCTCATCGACGCCCAGCGCGCCCTCGACACCCATCCCGTGCCCGTCCCGATGGCGGCCGCCTTCTCCGTCGCGGAGTTCCTGCATGACGGCTGGCGCTCGGCGACCGCCGCCTGCACCACCCCGCACCTGGCCCGCGAGGCCCTCGCCGAGTACCTCCAGCAGGTGATCCCCGCCGTGGAGCGCCCCGCCCCCGCCACCCGCCGCGCCTACGAGGAGGCCGCGACCCTCCTCACCACCGCGCGGCTGGACGAGATCGCCGTGGCCGGCCGCCGCTTCCGCGTCGTCCGCCTCGAAAAGATCGCCCGCTTCGGCGAAGACGGCCCGGAAATGCCCAGACCCTCCGACTTCGACCCCGATCCCCCCATAGAGATCATGGCCATGCGCCTCCGCGCCGACGGCATCATCGAATAGCCGCACCGCGCTCGATCGCCGCGCCTCCGGCACAGCGGTGATCGACCCGCGTCTGCTCTGCCCGCGCCTCCGGCACGCGCGGTGACCGCGCGCTGGTGGACCTCCGTCTTCCCTCCGGCCTGCTCACCCGGCGGCGCACAGACCTTCGGTCCAGACGAAGGCGCGCCCGACCACACCGGTGCGATTCCTCGTGGAAGGCGCGTGGCCCGGCCGGAACCCGGCCGGGGCCGCTCCTCGTGCCGGGCCACGCTGCGCGCCGGGCGGGAGACCCATCAGGGCCATTCCTCGTAAAGGCCCGTGGCGGGCCGGAACCCGGCCGGGGCCGTTCCTCGTCCTGGGTTATTCGGCCTGGGTTATTCGGCGCCGTAGACGGGGTGGTGTTCCTGGACGGAGTCGGCGAGTTGCTCGGCGAGCTCTTCGGCGTCGAGGCGCTTCTCGATCTGGCGGAGGTCGGCGATCTTGGCGGCGGTCTCCGGGCGGCGGGGGGCGAGGATGGAGCAGCAGTCCTCGTCGGGGAGCTCGGAGATCGACAGGGTGCCGATGCGGCGGGCGGAGTCCATGATCTCGGACTTGTCCATGCCGACGAGGGGGCGCAGGATCGGCAGGTCGACGGCGTCGTCGAGGGCCGTCATGTTGATCAAAGTCTGGCTGGCGACCTGGCCGAGGGAGTCGCCGGTGATGAGGGCGCCGTCCTTGCGGCGTTCGGCGAGCACCTCGGCGGTCTTCAGCATGAGGCGGCGCTGCGCGACGATCGCGAGGCGGTCTTCCCCCGCGGCCTTGATCTGCTGCTGGGCCTTGCCGAACGGCACGACGAACAGGCGCGAGCCGCCCTGGAACTTGTCGAGCTCGCGGACCAGCGCGTACGCCTTGTAGATCGACTCGGGGCCGGTGAAGGGCATGCCGGAGAAGTGCAGGTAGTCCACCCGCAGGCCGCGGCGCATCATCCGGTAGGCCGCGACGGGCGAGTCGATGCCGCCGGACATCAGCACGAGGCCGCGCCCGCTGGAGCCGACGGGCAGGCCGCCCTGGCCGGGGGTGCCGTCGGTGTAGACGAACACCTCGTCGCGGTCGACCTCGATGGAGACGGTCAGGTCGGGGCGCTTGAGGTTGACCGGCAGGCCGAACTTGACGTTGATCGCCGAGCCGACCGACACGCCGATCTCGGCGGAGGTGATCGGGAACCGCTTGTCGCGGCGCCGCGGCCGGACCGCGAAGCTGCCGCCGAGGGCCGACGCCGGGTGCTCGCCGACCATGTCGAGGGCGGCCTGCGTCATCGCCTCGACGGTCTTGTCCACCCGCCAGCAGCGGTGCACGATCACGATGCCCATGACGTCCTCGAGCCGCTTCGCGACCCTCTCGACGTCGTCGACCGCGGCGCTCTTGGCCCGGATGACGATCACGCCGGACCGCTGCCACAGCACGGTCTCCACGCCGGTCGACGCCAGCGCGTTGCGGATGTTGTTCTGCAGGCGCTGCTCGAACTGGTGCCGGTTCTTGCCCTTGAGCACGATCTCGCCGAGCTTCAGCAGAACGCAGGGCTCACCGATGACGGACGCCGCGGGCATGACCAAACCTCCAGGAGGGGCTGACTGGGAACACCTTTCAGTGTCGCCCATCCGGAGCAGCACTTCGAACGATTTTCCCGCCTCGTCTCCGGGCCCGGCCCGCTCAGAACAGAGCTTCCGCCTCGGCGTAGCGGTCCGGGGGGACGGTTTTCAGGGTGGTGATGGCTTCGCGGAGGGGGACGCGGAGGATCTCGGTGCCGCGGAGAGCGGTCATGACGCCGAAGGCGCCCGCCTGAACCGCGTCGATGGCGTGCAGGCCGAAGCGGGTGGCGAGGACGCGGTCGTAGGCCGTCGGGGTGCCTCCGCGCTGGAGGTGGCCGAGGACGACGGCGCGGGCCTCGCGCCCGGTGGCCTTCTCGAGCCGGTCGGCGAGCCAGGCGCCGACCCCGCCGAGGCGGACGTGGCCGAAGGCGTCCTCGCCGCCTTCCTGGAGGGTCAGGGCGCCCTCGATCGGGCGGGCGCCCTCGGAGACGCAGACGACCGCGGCGTGCCCTCGCCGGAATCGCGCCTCGACCCGGCCGATCACCTTGGCCGGGTCGAAGGGCCGTTCGGGGATGAGGATCACATCGGCGCCCCCGGCGAGTCCCGCGTGCAGCGCGATCCATCCGGCGTGCCTGCCCATCACCTCGCAGACGACGGCCCTGTGGTGGCTCTCGGCGGTCGTCCGGAGCCGGTCGAGGGCGTCGGTGGCGATCGAGACCGCGGTGTCGAAGCCGAACGTGTAGTCGGTCGCCGCGAGGTCGTTGTCGATCGTCTTCGGCACCCCGACGAGCGGGACGCCCTGGCCGTGCAGCGCCTCGGCGACGCCCAGGGTGTCCTCGCCGCCCATCACGATCAGCGCGTCGACGCCGAGGGCGGCGAGGTGTCCGGTGATCTTCCGCGCCCCGTCGGGCTCGTTCAGCGGGTTCGTCCGCGACGAGCCGAGGATCGTCCCGCCCTGCGCGAGGATCCCCCGCACGGCCGACACGGGCAGTTCCACCGCGTCGCCTTCCAGCGGCCCCCGCCACCCGTCCTTGAACCCGGTGAACGTGTGCCCGTACTCCTGGACGCCCTTGCGCACCACCGCGCGGATCACCGCGTTGAGCCCGGGGCAGTCGCCGCCGCCGGTCAGCATCCCGATGCGCATGAGCGCCGGCCCCTTCCCCGCGACGGTGATCCACCCACCGGGGGCATGCCCCGGACGGTTCACGGGGAAGCGACGAAGCCGCGGAACGGAAACGAAGCAGAGCAACCTTTGGGACGAAAGCGGCAATTCTTAGGCCCGGCCGAAGACCCGCGCCTTCGTGAAGGCCGCGAGGACAAGGCCGCCCGGGAAGAAGCGCAGCGCCGGGGCGCGGCGGGGGCGGGCGTCGGAGGCGCCCGCGGGAGGGTAGTGCCACAGGGCTTCGCGGACGGCGAGGGCCGCGCGGGCTTCGGGGGCGAGGGCCGCCCGGTGGGCGCGGGCGAAGTCCCAGCCGTCGAGCCAGGAGCCGCGGGTGGGCCGGCCCGCGGCCCAGCACAGGTACTCCTCGCGGTGCAGGACGAGGGCCGGCCAGGGGTGCAGGACCTCGCCGAACCTCTTGCGCAGGAGGGCGCGGGCCGCGGCGTCGACGTGCGGCGCGATGAAGCCGGCGGGCAGGTCGGCGCCCGCGACGAGCGCGCGCACGAGGGCCTCCTGGCGGGCGGCGAGGTCCGCGAAGGACTCGTCCATCCGGCCTCCTCAGGTGATCCGGGACAGGCCGGCGGCGTCGGCGATGGCGTCGAGTTCGGCGGCGAGGACGGACGGCGGCGGGTAGCGCCCGTCGCGCTCCAGGAGGTGGCCGAGCCGTCCCTCGGGCGGGCAGCGCCGCTCGGCCTCCGCGACGAGGGCCAGCACCTCGGCCGGGACGGGGTCGGTGTGCGTGTCGTGGTAGAGCCCTTCGCTTTCGCGGCCCCCCGCGACATGGCAGTAGGCGACGCGGTCCAGCGGGAAGGACTCCAGCACCCGGACGGGGTCGTGGCCGCGGTTGCGGGCGTTCGCGTACACGTTGGCGACGTCCAGGAGCAGCAGCGCGCCCGTCCGGTCGACCAGCTCGGTGAGGAACTCGCCCTCGCCGAACTCGTCGTCGGGCCAGTCGAAGAGCGCCGCGATCGGTTCCAGCGCGAGCGGCACACCGAGCTCGGCGGTGGTCGCCTTGACGTTGCGGACCAGCGCGTCCAGGGAGTCGCGGCTGCGCGGCACCGGCAGCAGGTGCCCGGCCTCCAGCCCGCCCGCCCGCACGAACGCGACGTGCTCGCTGACGAGCGGGGCCCGGACGAGCTCCGCACAGTGCGCGAGATGGGCGATCCGCCCGGGATCGACGGGTTCCGCGCCGCCGAGCGACAGCCGCACCCCGTGCGGCACGACCCGCACCCCGCGGTCCCGCAGCGCGAGCAGCCGGGGGTCGGGGTGGTGCAGCGACTCGGCGATGACCTCGGTGAAGGTGAGTCCGGGCAGCCCCCCGACGAACTCCGCGATCTCCGGCCGCCATCCGATCCCCACGCCCGGTCCGCTCACAGGCCGCACCCCCCGCATCCGAAAGACCCGCAGCCCGAACCCGACGAGGAGGAGCCTTGGGAAGGGTACTGGCCGAGCCGCCGCGCCACCCCGGCGCGGGCGGCGAAGTCCCGGTCCAGCGCGAACAGCGCGGGTCCGCCGAACAGGGCGACCGCGAGCCCGACCTCGGCGGGCGGGTGGCCGGCGTACGCGGGCGACGACGCGGGGTCCAGCGCCCGGCGCTCGTGCGCGCGCTCCTGGACGGCCCGGCCTGCCCGCCGCGCCGCGCGCGGTACGTACGGGAGGAGGTATCCGAGCACGCAGGCCGGCACGATGAGCGTGAAGATCAGCCCGACGACGGTCACCCGCCGCACCCTCCGCAGCCGCCTCCGCAGCCGCCGCTTCCGCCGCAGGAGGACCCGCCCGAGCAGGAGGAGCCGGAGGAGTCCGAGGATCCACCGCTCGAGGCCGAGGTCGCCGAGTACTGGTGGAGCTGCGTCCTGAGGTCGGCTTCGGCCGCGAACGCCGGGTCCATGCCGATGAGGGCCGCGCCGCCGAACACCGCGACGGCCAGGGCCGCCGCGGAGGACCCATGGTCGGCGTAGGAGGGCGCGTTGGTGGGATGCAGTCCTTCGAGGCGCTGCCGGGCGATCGCGACGGTGTGGTCGGCGGCCCGCGCGCGTTCGGGCGCCCGCGCCAGCATCACCGCGGTGACGACGGCCAGGACCACCAGGACCGCGGCGATGAGCCCGACCGGCCGTTCGGCGCCGATGCCCGCGGCCACCCGGGCGGCGCCGAGCAGCAGCACCGGCACGAGCAGCAGCGCGCGCAGCCGGATCGAGTTCCGCGCGGCGGGGCCGAGGAGCTGGCCGCGCGCGATCAGCGCCGCCCGCACCGCGGCGAGCTCGTGCGCGACCGCGGGCTGCCGGACCAGGTCGCCGGAGCGGATCCCGGCGCCCGCCGCGTAGAGCACGGCGTGGTCGAGCGGCGCCGCCCCGGCCGGGGCCGGACCCGTCGTGAGGACCTTGCCGCCGGGGGCGGAGGCCACCGCGCCGGCGAGGCGCAGCCCGGCGAGGCTCGCCGCGACGGCGCGGTGGTCGCCTCCGGCGAGGAGGGCGAGTTCGGGGGGCGTGAGGTCACCCGGCATGGAGACGCCCGCGGCCGGCCCGCGGCGCAGCGCGACCACCAGGGCGACGGCCAGAGCGGCGAGGAGCACGTAGAGGGCGAGGAAGGCCGGGCCTTCGATCCCCCAGGTGGCTTCGGAGCCCGTCTCGGCGAGGACCATCGGGCACTCTCCCGTCTCGATGCCGGCGGGCGGCATCATCGTCCGTCATGACCGCCTCGTCCGGACGGCCCGGCTTTCGCGAAGGTCCGGAAGGCCGGTTCCCGTCAGGCTCGTCGGGTCTTGCCGTCTTTGATGCGCGGTGTCCCCGGCGGGTTCCCGGTCAGCCGCCGCATCCGCCGCCGCCCCCGCACGAGGACGACGACGAACTGGAGCACGAGGACGACGAGGAGGAGCAAGAGGACGACGAGGAACACGAGGACGACGATGACGAGGAGGAGGACGACCCCGACGCCGCCGCGTCCCGGCCCAGGTAGCGGTGCATCTCGGCCTCTGCGGCGAACACCGGGTCGAAGCTCATCAGCGCGGACGCGCCGAACACCGCGACGGCCAGCGCCGCGGCCTCGGGGCCGTAGTCGGCGTAGGACGGGGACAGCGTCGGGTGCAGCGCCCGGTACCGGCTCGCGGAGTTCGTGACGGACCGCGTGCCCGCCCTGGTCCGCCTCGGGGCCCGGAGGAAGAGGACGGCGGTGACGACGCCGAGCACGGCGAGCGCGAAGAGCAGGAGGCCGATGGGCCGCCCGTTGGCCGAACCGGCGATCAGCCGCGCGACGCCGAACGCCCACAGCAGTGCCAGGGGCAGCGCGGTGATCCGGACCAGCCGCCGGTCCGCGCGGCTGAGGAGCTGGCCGTGCGCCTCGAGCGAGGCCCGCACCCGGTTCAGCTCGTGTGCCACCTCCGCGCGGCGCCGGAGGTCGGCGACCCGCGCCCCGGGGACGGCGGCGGCGAGGACCGCGAGGTCCAGGGCCGGTGATCCGGCGGGCGCGGGGCCCGTCGCGATGACCCGCCCGCCCGGGGCCGCCTCGACCGACCTGGCGAGCCGCAGCGCGGCGAGGCTCGCGGCCACCGCGCGGGCCTCACCGCCGACGAGGTAGGCGAGCTCGGCGTGCGGGAGGCTGCCCGTCACCTCGGTTCCCGCCGTGCTCGACCTGCGCAGCAGGAGCACGATCACGAGGATGATCAGGGCGCATCCCGCGTAGAGGGCGAGGAAGGTCGGGCCTTCGATCCCCCAGGTGGCGCCGGAGTCCGTGTCGGCAAGGAGCATGGGATGCCTCCCTTCACCGCGCGCCCGATAGGGGAGCCATCGCGCGTCACGTCTTTTCTGCTGACTTGGATGCGGAATGTCGGCCCCGGGTTCCCGGTCCGCTCCCCCGGCCGCACGCGGAGGCGGGCGGGACCGCCGGCCCCCGTCGCGGCGGCCGGTCAGGGCGTGTCGAGGCCCTTCTCGATGGCGTAGCGGACCAGTTCCACCCGGTTGTGCAGATGCAGCTTGCCGAGGGTGTTCTGGACGTGGTTCTGCACGGTCCGGTGGGACAGCACGAGGCGTTCGGCGATCTGCCGGTAGGTGAGGCCCTTGGCGACGAGGCGCAGGATCTCGGTCTCGCGGTCGGTGAGGCGCGGGGTGTCGGGCGCGGGGGCGGGCGCCGCGGTGAGGCGGCGGTATTCGCCGAGGATGAGCCCGGCCAGGCCCGGCGTGAACACCGCGTCGCCTTCCGCGGTGCGCGCGACGGCGTCGAGGAACTCGGCGCGGGCCGCCGACTTCACCAGGTAGCCGGTCGCGCCCGCCTTGACGGCCTCCAGGACGTCCTCCTGCTCGCCGCTCGCCGACAGCACGAGGACCCGCGCGGGCGCGTCCAGCGCGGTGAGCGCGCGGGTCACCTCCACCCCGGAGATGTCGGGCAGCCGCAGGTCCACGACGGCCACCTCCGGCCGCACCGCCGCCGCGACGCGCACCGCCTGGCGGCCCTCCCCGCACGCGGCGACGACGTCGTATCCGGCCTCGGCCAGGTCACGCGCCACGCCGTCCCGCCACATGGGGTGATCGTCCACCACCATCACCCTGATGCCGTTCATATCGCCCCATTTCTTAAATCGTTGTAAATCTGAGGTAACAGCGTGACCCGACGGCGAATCCGGGTATGAGAAGGCGAGGCAAACCCCCATCCGCGGAGGTCCCCCCGGTGCTTCGCGCGCGCTTCGTGTTTCCCGTCGTCCTGTTGTCGTGCCTGGCTCCGCTGCTCGCCGCGTGCGGAGCCCCTTCGTATCACTATGTAAAGAATTCCGAAGATAAGACCTATTTCAAGGTGCCCGCCACCTGGCACCGCATCGACGAGCAGCCGCTCAACCTCGTCGTCGGCAGCGCCGACGCGGACTCGGCCGCCGCCACGCGCATCAACGAGACGACCTGGTCGGTCGGGTTCGACGCGGCCGGGACGCCCAGCGCGGGCCACCTCGTCGACTCCGGCAGCGACGAGCCCTTCGTCTACGCCAACGTCAGGCCCCTGTCGGAGGAGCAGCGCGGCGTCGTCTCGCTCAACATGCTGCGCGACCTCTTCCTGCCCGTCACCGAGACCTCCCGCAGCACCGCCGAGCAGGGCGGCAACGGGCTGCCCGGTTTCGAGCTGCTGCGCGACGAGACCCTGACGCCCGGCGAGGGCCTGCGCGGGGTCCGCGTCGTCTACAGCTACGACTTCACGCTCGGCCTGCGCCAGACCTTCGACCAGACCGCCTACACCAGCGACGACGGACGCCTGTACTGGCTCGTCATCCGGTGTTCCGCCCGGTGCTTCGCCGAGCGCGGGGACGAACTCGACGCCATCGCCACCTCCTTCACGGTGAGGAACTGACATGATCTTTCGGCGCGGAGGGGGCGGCCGGCCCGCCCCCGTCACCGAGGACGCCCCCGACGCGGTGGTCGCGGCGGAGTCCGAACCGGAGCGGGAGACCGGGACGCGGCCGAAGGGGCCCGTCCGCAAGCGGATGGCCCTGTTCGACAGGGTGAAATACCTGCTGATGCTCACCGTGCTGTGGTTCGTCCTGGTCTGGGCGGCGATGGCGGACAATCCGCTGCTGCCGTTCGGCGACGCCGCCCGCGAACGGCACGCCGCGTCGGCCTGGCTGTACGCGATCGCGGTGGTCGAACTCGTCCGGCAGACGCACTACCTCGTCAGCGAGCGGTGGTCGGGCTACCACCGGTTCTGGACCGAGCGCTTCTTCGGCGGGTTCGAGCGCCAGTCGCAGCGCCGGCTGAGCCCCTGGACGCGCTTTCGCGTCGGCCGGATCCTCACCTGGCTGTGCTGGATCGCGATCATCGCCGTCGTCATCGGCGCGGCCCGCGACACCTCGCCGGTCCTCGCCCTGTTCGAGGTGCCCGCGCTGCTGTGGAACGCCATGCCGATGGTGCTCCAGATCGTCTTCATCATGCTCATCGCGGTCGGCCAGTTCGTCGCGATCTTCTGGTTCCTGTCGCGCGGCGGCGTCGAGGTCTACTACCCCGACGACATCAAGACCCGCTTCACCGACGTATGGGGCCAGGACCATGTGCTGGAGCGGGTCCGCGAGAACATCCTCTACCTGGAGGACCCCGACCGGATCGAGGAGCGCGGCGGCTACGTGCCCGGCGGCATCCTGCTGTGGGGCCCGCCCGGCACCGGCAAGACCCTCATGGCCGAGGCGGTCGCGGGCGAGACGGGCCGGCCGTACGTGTTCGTCGACCCCGGCGCGTTCATCAACATGTTCTTCGGCATCGGCGTGCTCAAGGTCAAGGGCCTGTTCCGCAAGCTGCGCAAGCTCGCGCTGCGCTACGGCGGCGTCATCGTCTTCTTCGACGAGGCCGACTCGCTCGGCCGCCGCTCCCTGCCGAGCGGCGGCGGCCCCCTCGGCCAGCCCGGGTTCGGCGCCGCGAGCGGCTGCCACGGCGGCCACTACCTGTCCGAGCACACCCGCCAGGTCCTGGTGACGGGCGGGGCGGCGGCCCGGGGCGGCATCGAGGACAAGGTCGTCGCCGGAATGGGCATGGGCGGAGGCGGAGGCGGCGACATGGGCACCCTCCAGGCCCTTCTGACCGAGATGTCCGGCCTGAAGAAACCGCGCGGCTTCGTCAACCGGCATGTGCGCCGCGCGCTGGGCATGCGCCCGAAGCCGCCGCCCAAGTACCGCATCCTCATCATGATGGCGACGAACCTGCCGACCGCCCTGGACGAGGCGCTCCTGCGTCCCGGCCGCATCGACCGGATCTACAAGGTCGGCTACCCGTCCAAGGCGGGCCGCCTGCGCACCTACAAGGGCTACTTCGCCAAGGTCGCCCACGAGCTGACCGACGAGCAGCTCGACAAGCTCGCCGTCGTCACCCCGTACGCGACGGGCGCGACCATCAAGGACCTGGTCAACGAGTCGCTCATCGCCGCGATCCGCGAGGGCCGCGAGGTCATCACCTGGGCCGACGTCATGCGGGCCAAGCGGCTCAAGCAGCTCGGCCCGCCCGAGGACGTGGAGTACATCGAGCGGGAGCGGCACGCGGTCGCCGTGCACGAGGCGTGCCACGCCGTCATGGCCTACCGGACCCGGCGCCATCTGGAGATCGACGTCGCGACCATCGAGAAGGGCAGCGACTACCTGGGCATGGTCGCCAGCATCAAGCCCGAGGACCAGTTCACCCGCTGGCGCAGCGAGTACGAGGCCGACATCCTCGTCTCGCTGGCCTCGCTCGCGGGCGAGCGCATGTTCTTCGGCGAGGACAACTCCTCGGGCGTGTCGGGCGACCTGGAGTCCGCGACGACCGTCGCGGCGCTGATGGAGGCGTACTGGGGCATGGGCGCGGGGGTCTCCTCGCTCACCGCGCTCCAGGCGCTCGGCATCGGCCCGGGCACGCCCGACGCCAAGGGCGGCCCGGTCGGGGTCGCCGTCGCCGTGCCGAAGCAGGGCGGCGGCGACGCGCCGTCCGGACGGCTCGGCGAGCGGATCGAGAAGATGCTCGCCGACCTCCTGGCCAAGGCCGAGGAGATCCTCGCCGAGAGCCGCCTGGAGGTCCTCGCCGTGGCGCACGCCCTGGAGGCGCACAAGACCCTGACCGGAGACGACGTCATCGCCGTCATCGACGGCAGGCAGGGGCCGCTCGTGGACGGGACCGTCTACACGAGGCCGGAGTTCCAGCGCAGCCTGGAGCACTACCACCAGGCCGCGGTGACCGCCCATGAGGGACACACCGGCGTGACGCTGACGCTGCCGGTGCCCGGCCTCAGGACGACGGGGACGGGGTGATCGGCGGGGCCGGAGTGGCCGGCGAGGGCTGCACCGGGCCTTCGTCGGGCATCTGCGGCAGCACCGGGAACGGCACCTGATCCGGCACGTACCAGTCGCTGCCCCGGTCGCCCCGGTCTCCCCGGTCTCCCCACTCGCCCCTGCCCGAGAAGCCGCCCCGGTCCCAGCGCGGGTCGAACTGGACGCGGATGACCTCGTGGTCGTCGTCGCCCCCGGCCGCCAGGGCCACGACGCCGCCGCCGACCAGGCCGCCGAGCAGGCCCGCGCCCACCAGGGACAGCAGGCCGGGGGTGAGGATCGCGCGCACCCGCGCCGCCACCGGCGGACGCCCGGGGCCGCCCGCGACCGGACCCTCCGGCCGGAACGGCGGAGGCGGCGGCGGGGCCTGGTGCCCGACGGGCGGGAACGGCGGCGGGCCCGGCTGCGGCGGCACCGGGGGCGCGGGCGGTCCGGGCGGGGGCGGCGGCATGGGGGCGGGCGGCGGCTGCTCGGACGCGAGGGGCGCCTCGGGCATCGGCGCGGGCTGCGGGTCGGCATCCGGCAGGGGAAGCTTGCCCCGCTCGCCCGCGACCGGCTTGTCCTGGCTCTCAGACATCAGGCTCTCCCGGGCCGGCGCGGTCGGGGGTCGAGGGAGGTGCGGCGGCGGCCCTCGGCCCAGTTTGCCGTGCCCGGGGTAAGCGCGTCGTCAGCGCGGGACGGTCAATTCGATCTCGGTGCCCTGGCCGGGCGCCGAAACGATCTCCACGGTGCCGCCGAGATCGCGGATCCTCCCGCGCACCGACTGGGCGACGCCGAGCCGTCCGTCCCCGGCGGCCTCCTCCAGCCGCCCCGCGGCGATGCCCGGCCCCTCGTCGCGGACCCCGATCGTCACGGCGGCGCCGTCGTCCTCGACCAGCACCCAGGCGCGGGTACCGGGCGGGCAGTGCGCCGCGACGTTGTCCAGGGCCGCGCCGACGGCCGCGGCCACCTCCCGGGCGGTCTCGGCGGGCAGCGGCACCGGCGTGGCCGGGGTGGCGATCTGGACGGTCGCCGAGCCCCGCCGGGCGAGGAGGGCGCGCAGGTCGACCAGGTCACCGCCCGGGGCCCCCGAGGCGGCCCGGGGGCCGGGGACGGGCCGCGGGTCCGCGGGCCCGGAGATCAGCGCGCGCAGCGCCGCCTCCTGCTCGCCCGCGAGCCTGCCGAGCGCCGCGGCCTCGCCGCCGAGTTCGCCGCCGCGCCGCTGCACCAGCGCGAGGACCTGGAGCACCGAGTCGTGGATGTCGCGGGCGAGCCGCTCGCGCTCGCGGGTCGCGGTCTCCAGCGCGACGGCCTCGGCCATCCGCCGCTCCGCCCCGAGCGCCAGCCGGCCCAGGGAGCCGACGATCACGCCGACCATGAGCAGCAGGACCACCCCGTTGAACGTCGTCTGGGTGAAGACCCCCGCGTAGAGCGCGCGCAGCGCCACGTCGGGCACCGCCACCGCGACCGCCGCGCCGACCCCGTGCCGGATCCCGCCGCGCAGCGCCCACGCCATGACGGGCGCGGCCACCCAGCTGACGGTGAGGTTGGGCGTCCCCGCGGCCAGTTCCGCCCGGGTCTCCACCAGGCCCGTCGCGAGCAGGCAGCCGACCGCGACGGCCACGTCGGCGGCCCCGAACCGGGCCCCGCCCCGCACCCGCACGGCGAGGACGGTCCAGGCCGCCATCACCGCGAGGACCGCGAACCCGCCCAGCGGACGCCGGTAATCCCCGTGCGCGGAGACGATGAGGGCCCCGGCGTAGGCGCAGGAGACGGCGCGGAAGACCGCGATCGACCTCCACAGGACCGCCTCGACGCCCGCGCTCACTCCTCGTCGTCGTCCGACCGGCGCGCCTCGCGGCCCTGCGCCTCGGCCTTGACCTCGGCGGCGTACCTGTCGACGTACTCCTGGCCGGACAGCTCCTGGATCGCCTTCATGATCCGGTCGGTGACCGTGCGGAGCACCTCCCGGTCGTCCTCCCGGCCGTAGTACTCCGAGAAGTCCAGCGGCACGCCGAACCGGACGCCGGGCCGGCCGGGCAGCCCGAAGACCTTCGGCCGCGCGCCGGCGGGCATCAGCTCGAAGGTGTGCATCATCGCCATCGGCACGACCGGGACCCGGCCCTGGAGGGCGAGGCGGGCGACGCCGGTCTTGCCCCGGAACAGCCGGTTGTCCGGGACCCGGGTGCCCTCGGGGTAGATCCCGAGGAGCTTGCCCTCGCCCAGCACGCGCAGCCCCGTGACCAGGGCCTCCTCGCTGGCCTTGCCGCCGGTCCGGTCGATCGGGATCACCCCGACGCCGCTGAAGAAGAACCGGCTGAACCAGCCCTTGATCCCCTTGCCGGTGAAGTAGTCGCGCTTGCCGAGGAAGACGATCCTGCGGCGCAGCGGCAGCGGACCGAAGAAGTGGTCGGCGAACGAAAGGTGGTTGCAGGCGAGGATCGCCGGGCCCTGCTCGGGCACGTTGCCGAGCCCGCTGTTCTTCGGCCGCCACACGACCCAGAGAATGGGACCCAAGATGGATTTGACGACCCACCAGAACATCCGCGTCCGCCTCTCTCGCCTGTCACCCGTTCGCAGTGCGCGAGACATCTTCGCATGGACCGCGGCCGCCGGAACGATCGCGTCCCCGCGCGCTCCATGGGACGATTCGCACCGTAGGCTCATCGCATGATGGTCGTCGGGTACCCGAGGAGCTGAGGGAAGTGAACCGCCGCGAGAACGGGTTGTCAGCGGACACCTACACACCCTTGATCGACCTCGTCCCCGATCTCGCCGACGAGCTGCTCGCCGTGCTGGGCGCGGCGGGGATCGCCGCGTACGCGCTGGAGGGCGACACGGCGGGCCCGGACGTGCTGGACCGGGTGCACGTGGACGCGGCGCACAAGGGCGAGGCCGAGAAACTGCTGCACCCCCTCCTGCGGGACAGGCTGGCCGCCTCCCCCGCGCCGCCCGCCGCCGAGAAGAACCCCGCGGAACGCGACCAGAGCGCCGATGACGCGGCCTTCGCCGCGATCATCGCCGGGTTCGACGAGGTGCCCGCCGAGCAGTCGTGGCCGGATTCGGAGCATCTGGACCCGGGCGAGGACCGCACCGGGCGCCTGCCGACGGCCCGGATCGTCTTCTCCGGCCCGCCCGCGGCCGACGAGGACGCCGAGGACGACGACGAGCCCCCCGTCAAGGCCGACGGGTCGTTGGAGGAGGACACCGAGGGCCACTACGAGCCCCCGCCCCCTCCCCCGCTGCCCACCGGCGACCCGACGACCCGGCTCGCCTGGGTCTGCCTGGTCGGCGGCCCGGCCTACATACTGACCACCGTGGTGCTGCGCTGGTCGTCTCCCGGGTGGGCGGCGTTCCTGGCGGTCGCGGCGTTCATCGGCGGTTTCGTCACCCTCGTGCTGCGGATGGGCGACGAGCCCCGCGACGGCGACGACGGCGCCGTCATCTGACGGGGCGCGCGTCCCCGCCCGACGGAAGGCCCGCCTACCTGGCGACCTTGAGGAAGGCCTTCTCGACGGTGACGGTCGTCGTGCCGAAGTTCTCCACCTCGGCCCGGTAGGACTTGTCCTTGAACAGCGACACCAGGCCCGTCAGCGTGTAGTCGACCTTGGTCCCGTTGCCGACCTTGTCCTCGCCGACGACGTCCTTGACGCGCGCGGACCCGTCCCTGGCGTACTCGGCCACCGTGAGCTTGACCTTCTCGCCCGCGGTCTGGCCGCTGACGGTCACGGTGAGCGTGGTCACGTGCAGGCCGGACTCCTTGGGCAGCCACGGGGCCACCGCCCCCTTGGCGTGCACGCCGTCGGGATCGTTCCACTCCACGTCGAAGGCGATCGGCAGCCGCGTGCCCGGGGCGACGGTCACCGCCTTGCCGATGCCGAGGTTGATGAGAATCTCCATGACCCGCCTCCACGCTGCAAGATGACCCGAAGCGGGACTTTAGCGGCAGCGGGCCTGGCGCGCCGGGGTTGCGCGCGGGCCCGTCTGACCTGACCGGGCCGCGGGCCCCGCGGTCATCCTCCGGTCAGGATCAGCCGAGCCGCAGCAGCACCGGAAGGTGGTCGGTCGCGCGGGTGAGATCCCCGACCGGACCTGCCGGGACGCCGCAGCCGAGCACCGGAAGCTCCGGATCGGTGAAGAACCCGTCGATCCGCCGGCCGGGACGACGCGCGGGGAAGGTCGCGGCGCCGCCCTCGGGCGCCGCCGCGTGCGCGTCGCGCAGCACCCCGGACAGCACCGTCCAGGCCCTGCCGTCCGGGCCCTCGTTGAAGTCGCCGCCGAGCACCACCGGGGCCCGGTAGGCGGGCAGCAGGCCGAGCAGTTCCCTGACGTGCCCGAGCCGCTCCACCGGATCGAGGCCCAAATGCACCGAGGCGACCGCGAGCTCCCGGCCGGCCACCTCCACCACCGCGACGGCCAGCGCTCTGCGGTGCCGCGGCGGCGCCCAGCTCAGCCGGTGGAACCCGGCCCGCACGAGCCGCACCCCGGGACCGCCGAGCACGGCGAGGCCCGCGGCGCGCCGTCCGGCCAGCACCCGCATCCCGACGGACCGGGCCAGCCCTTCCCGCGCCGCGCGCCAGCGGCCGTAGCGCGGCACCTCCTGGAGGCACAAGAGGTCGGGCGCGCAGGCGCGGACGACCCGTGCGAGGGCGGCCGGGTCGTCGCGCAGCGACCTCAGGTTGTAGGTGAGGACCCGGGCCACCCGGCCGCCTCCCGCCGCTACTGCTGCCTGGCCAGGTCGGCCGCGCCGACGATCCCCGCGTCCGCGCCGAGTTCGGCGATCCGGATCTCGGCGATCCCGCGGTGGCCGCGCCCGGTGACGGACTCGGTGTAGACCTTGGTCATCCGGTCGAGGAACAGGTCCGCGACCGCGGACAACCCGCCGCCGATGATGAACAGGGCGGGGTCGAGGGTCGCGGTGAGGTCGGCGAGGCCCTGCCCCGCCCAGTCCGCGACGGTGTCGAAGCACTCCAGCGCCGCCGGGTCGCCCTCGTGGGCGGCCTGGGACACCGCGAGGCCGGTGATCTCGACGGTGCCGCCGCTCAGCTCCATCATCCGGGCGGCCCGTCCCGGCTCCACCCGGGCCAGGTCGCGGGCCTCGTGCGACAGGGCGTTTCCCGAGGCGTACTGCTCCCAGCAGCCCCGGTTGCCGCACCCGCAGCGCCGCCCGTCCGGGACGACCCGGACATGGCCCAGTTCGGCGCCGATCCCGTGCCTGCCGCGGTAGAGCCTGCCGTCGACGATGATGCCGCCGCCGATGCCGGTGCCCAGGGTCACGCAGACCACGTGCTCCTCGCCGCGGCCCGCGCCGAACCGGTACTCGCCCCACGCCATGGCGTTGGCGTCGTTCTCCACCACCACGGGCAGGCCGGTGAGCTTCTCGACCTTCTGCTTCAGCGGCTCGTCCCGCCACGCGAGGTTCGCCGCGAACAGCACGACCGAGCGCGTCTCGTCCACGAAGCCCGCCGCGCCCAGCCCGACCGCGCTGACGTCGGCGTACTTGGCCTTCAGCAGGTTCGTCACCTCGGCGATGACCCCGGCGGTCAGCTCCGGGTTCGTCGACGGCGTCGGCCTGCGCAGCTTCTCGAGGATTCGCCCCTGATCATCGACCACTCCCGCGGCGACCTTGGTGCCACCCACATCCACACCGATGGTCAGCGACATCCCTGGATCCTCCTCTTTCCCCCGGACTGTTCCCGTCGTCCGGGTGTGCCACCTCAGCCGATGTCCTGCGGGTCGTCCCCGCCGGACGGGCGCTCCCCTTCCCGGGGTGCGCGTTCCGCCCGCCACGTCCCTGCCGCGTCTTCGGGGCGGGACGAGCGCGTGCGTTCATATCCGGCCACGGCCTCCTGGAAGGCGGCGAAGAGCGCCTGGCCGGCGTCGACCACATGGCCGAGCACCTCGGGCCCGTGGGCCTTGGCGGCCTCCATGGCCCGGCAGGCCGGGCAGTTGTGCGGGCACGTCGACTCCGTCCGCTCCTCGCGGACCGCCTCACTCCACACGTCACCGCCTCCGCCGCCGCCCGCACGGTCATCGCCCACCCGGCGGCGCACCGCCTCGAACAGCTTGAAGGCCTCTTCGAGGACGTTTCCCGGCTGATCGGTCATGCGCTTCCCATTCGCCTCATGGTCGGCCGGTAACCGTACCGTGCCCGACCGGTTACCCGCGCGTACCGATGTGTTCGGCACACAGCCCCCATTGTCCGTTTCGACCGGTCCACCGCGCCAGCCCCTCCGAATCCCTCGGCCCGCGCCTGCCGTGCCCGCCCCCGCGGACGACCCGGCTCAGCCCGCGGCGGCCACCTCGACCCGGCGCTTCAACCCCTTGAGCGCGGAGTCGATGATGACCTTCTCGGCCTTGCGCCGGATCATCCCGATCATCGGGATCTTCACGTCCACCGCCAGCTCGTAGCGGACCTCGGTGCCGTTCACGCCCTCGCCCAGCGCGTACCTGCCGCTCAGGCCCGACACGACCGTGCCCGGCTCGGCGAGGTCCCAGCGCAGCTCGTCCTCGCCCGACCAATGACAGCGGACGCTGTAGGTGTCCTTGATCGGCCCGGACGCCAGCGTCATCCGCACGACCTCCGGCCTGCCCTGCGCGTCGGAGCTGACCACCTCGGCCGCGGAGATGCCGTCGGCCCACTGCGGGTACGCGGCGTAATCGGCGATCACCCCCATGATCTTCGACTTGGCGGCGTTGATCGTGATGCTGGAGCTCGTCCGGTCGGCCATCGCGTCCCCTTCGTCATGGTCCTATGCCGGAGATTACTCCTCCAGCGACAGCACGTAAGGCTCTCCGCTCGCGCGGAAGTGCCCGACGTTGACGCACTCGGTCCTGCCGATCCGGGTGCGCGCGGCCAGCGGCTGGTGCACATGGCCGAACAGCACGTAGCGGGGCTGGGTCGCGCGGACCGCCTCCAGCAGCGCGTCGCTGCCGCGCTCGAACCGCCGGGCGACGGTGTCGTAGAGCAGTTCGGGGACCGCGGGCGGGATGTGGCAGCACAGCACGTCGACCGCGCCGACCGCGGCGACCTTGGCCGCGTACTCCTCGTCGGTGATCTCGTTCGGGGTCCGGTAGCGGGTGCGCAGGCCCCCTCCGACGAACCCGAAGGTCAGCCCGCCGATCTCCGCGGTCTGCCCGTCCAGGACGGTCTGGCCCTCCCGGACGAACTCCGGCCACAGCTCGGGAACGTCCACGTTGCCGTAGGTCAGGTAGGACGGGACGGGCATCGCCGCGAACAGCTCGCCGTACTGCCGCCGGACGGCCTTCTCGATGTACTCGCCCGGGTCGCCGTCGAGCGAGGCCCACAACCGGTCGGCCAGGGCCCGGGACTCCGCGTACTCCCCGGCGGCGCGCAGCTCCAGGTACTCCTTGGCGGCGGCCTCGCCGAACAGCTCGCCGAACATGCCGCGGGCCGGATCGGCGTAGTCGACGAAGAGGATCAGGTCGCCGAGGCAGATCAGCGCGTCGGCGCCGTCTCCCGCACGGGCCAGCGCGTCTGCCCTGCCGTGGACGTCGCTCACCACGTGGATCCGCATGCCTCCAACATAACGTCGCGGTCAGGTCAAGGAACGAGCACGCCGCGATATCCTCGAAGCCGGGGCTACCGGTCGGTAGCGAATTCACGGTACGTTCCTGGAAGCCCCACCCGCGAAGACGCGAAGGACCAGTTCAGTGCGTGAATACACCGCCCCCGCTTTGGTGGAGGTGCCCGCCTCGGCGACGACGACGGACACCGTGTTCGAGCGTGCCGCCCGCGAGCCGCGCAAGATCGCGTTCAAGCGGCCGGACGGCAAGGGCCACTGGCAGCCCGTCTCCATCGGCGAGTTCCGCGACCAGGTCGTCGCGGTCGCCAAGGGCCTGGTGGCCCTCGGCGTCCAGCCGGGCGACCGGATCGGGCTGCTGTCGCGCAACCGGTACGAGTGGACGGTCGTCGACTACGCCATCTGGACCGCCGGCGCGGTGACCGTGCCGATCTACGAGACCTCCTCGGTCGAGCAGATCACCTGGATCCTCTCGGACTCCGGCGCGTTCGGCGTGTTCGCCGAGTCCGCCGTGCACAAGGCGTCCATCAAGGAGGCCGGCGGCGAGCGCGTCTGGGTGATCGACGACGGCGGGCTGACGGAGCTGGCCGAGGCCGGCGCCGAGGTCTCCGACGAGCTGCTGGAGGAGCGCCGCACCTCCCGCTCGCTGGCCGATCTCGCCACCCTCATCTACACCTCGGGCACGACCGGCCGCCCCAAGGGCTGCGAGCTGACCCACGGCAACTTCGTGGAACTGTGCCGCAACGCGCGGGCCGGCGAGCTCGACGAGATCCTCGGCCACGCCCAGGGCTCGACCCTCCTGTTCATCCCGCTGGCGCATGTCTTCGCCCGGATGATCCAGGTGCTGGTGATCGAGTCCGGCGTGGTCCTCGGGCACAGCCCCGACATCAAGCACCTCCTGGACGACCTCGGGTCCTTCAAGCCGAGCTTCCTGCTCGCCGTGCCGCGCGTGTTCGAGAAGGTCTACAACGGCGCCGAGCAGAAGGCGATCACCGGCGGCAAGGGCAAGATCTTCGCCAAGGCCGCGGAGACCTCGATCGCCTACAGCCGCGCCCTGGACGCCCAGGGCGGACCCGGCCTCGGCCTCAAGGTCAAGCACGCGGTGTTCGACCGGCTCGTCTACGGCAAGCTGCGCGAGGCGGTCGGCGGGAACGTCACCCACGCGGTGTCCGGCGGCGCCGCGCTCGGCGATCGGCTCGGCCACTTCTTCCGCGGCGTCGGGATCACCATCCTGGAGGGCTACGGCCTCACCGAGACCACCGCGCCCCTGTCGGTGAACACCCCGCGGCACATCAAGATCGGCTCGGTCGGCCGACCCCTGCCCGGCACGTCCATCCGGATCGGCGAGGACGGTGAGGTGCTCGCCAAGGGCATCGGCGTGCTCCCCGGCTACTGGAACAACGAGCAGGCCACCAAGGACGCGATCGAGGACGGCTGGTTCCACACCGGCGACCTCGGCGCCCTGGACGACGAGGGCTTCCTGTCGATCACCGGGCGCAAGAAGGAGATCCTGGTGACCGCGGGCGGCAAGAACGTCGCGCCCGCCCCGCTGGAGGACCGCGTCCGGGCGCACCCGCTGGTCAGCCAGTGCCTGGTGGTCGGCGAGGGGCAGCGGTTCGTCGCCGCCCTGGTGACCCTCGACCCCGAGGCGATCGAGCCGTGGCAGGCCTCCCACGGCCTGGCGGGCAAGTCGATCGCGGAGCTGGCCGAGGAGCCCAAGGTCATCGCGGAGATCGCCAAGGCGGTCGAGTCGGCGAACCTGTCGGTGTCGCACGCCGAGCAGATCAAGAAGTTCAAGATCCTGCCCGACGACTTCACCGTCGAGAACGACTACCTGACCCCGTCTCTCAAGGTGAAGCGGCACCTGGTCGTCACCGGCTTCGCGCCGGTGATCGAGGAGATCTACCGGTAGTCCCGGACAGGACGTACCCAGGATCTACCTTTCGCCGGTTCCGCCCTGGTTCATCCCCATCAATACTGAGTGTCAACCGATGGATGGTTTCCGTGACCGTCCGTGAAGGGGGTTGACCAGCGATGGCCCGGCTATCACGCAACGAGATCGAAGAGGGCACCCAGAACGACCGGCGGCGCTCGGCGCGCAACAAGCAGCGCCAGACGACGACGCAGGCCAAGACGGGAAGGCACGCGGCGGCCAAGAAGTCCCTCCCGCTGCGCCGAGGCCAGGGCCGCTGACCCTCTGGCCACCCGGGAGGCGCACCGCCTCCCGGCCGCACGACCACGACGCCGGCGCTCCCCGTGAGCGCCGGCGTCCTCGTGCCGTCAGGCCCGAGCGTCGGAGCCCGTGCGTCAAGCGGGCGGGCGGCCCTCCAGGACCGCGGCGAACCTCTCGGCCTGGCGCGACCAGGTCCACTCGCGCTCGACCCAGGCCCTGCCGCGCTCCCCCATCGTGTGGGCGGCCGCCGGATCGGCGAGCAGCCGCGCGACCGCGTCGGCCACCGCGCCGGGCGACCGGCCCGGCACCACGGTCCCGGTCTCGCCCTCCAGGACGGCGTCGGGCGCCCCGCCGGAATCGCCCGCGACGACCGGGAGGCCCGTCGCCGACGCCTCCAGGTAGACGATCCCGAGCCCTTCCACATCGAGGCCGCCGCGCCGGGTCCGGCACGGCATCGCGAACACGTCGCCCGCGTCGTAGTGGGCGGGCAGTTCGCGCCACGGCACCGCGCCGGTGAACACCACCGAGCCGCGCACCCCCGCCTCGTCGACCAGCCGTTCCAGCTCGGCCCGGTGGGGGCCGCCGCCGACGAGCAGGAGCATCGCGTCCGGCACCCGGGCGCGCACCGCGGGCCACACCCGGATGAGGGTGTCCTGGCCCTTGCGCGGCACCAGCCGCGACACGCACACCGCCACCGGCCGCCCGTCGAGCCCGTGGCGCTTGCGCACCTCCGCGCCGCCCGCCCCGGCCCGGAACACCGACTCGTCGACGCCCGGGGCGAGCCGCGTCATCCGGGCCGCGGCCTGCGGGGACAGCGCGGCGGCCATCCGGGACCTGGTGTAGTCGCCGAGGTAGGTGAGCACGTCGAGCCCGTCGCCGATCCTGCGGAGCAGGCCGCGCGCGGCGGGCAGCTGCGCCCAGGCCGCCTCGTGCCCGTGGGTGATCCCCACGGCCCGCCCGAGGCCCGCGCGGCGCAACGCGGGCGCGAGCAGTCCGAGCGGCGCGGCCGCGCCGAACACCACGGTGTCGCACCCCTCCGCCCGCGCGATCTCGCGCGCCCGGCGCAGCACCGACGGCTCCGGCAGCATCAGCGACGTCGGGTGCCGCACCACCGGGAACGGCTGTGCCGCGTCGAACGCCCGATCGCCCTTCCACCGCGGCGCGTACACCACCACCGAGTCCTCGGGCCTGCGCAGCGCGAGCTGGTGGACGAACTGCTGGATCCCCCCCGCACGCGGCGGAAAGTCATTGGTCACTATGAGGCTCTTCATCGCACCCCAACAATGCCAGCACCCCGGCGATGCCCCGGACCCGCCCATACCGCCCCGCGCCCCACCCGCTCCGGCCCGGAGACGAGCCTCCGGCGAAGCCGGGCCCTCCGAGGGTCCGGCATCGGGCGCGTGGGGACAGGCCGGTGGGGGGTGCGGGTCAGCTCAGGTGGGCGCGCAGGTAGGAACGCCAGGCGGGGACGATGTCGGCGGTGCCGAGGACGTCGCGTAGCGCGTCCTGCTCGGGGCGGGTGCGGGCGGCGCGGTAGAGGGCGACGAGCTTGTCCCGGCCGTGGGTCTCGGCGATCATGCGGCAGGCCAGCCAGGCCTCTTGGTAGGACTGGCTGAGACGGGGCGAGGAGCCCGCGAAGGCGTCGTGGCCGGGCAGCGCGGAAGGCAGTTTTCCGGCTTTGACCTCGCGGGCGAGCTCCGCGGCGGCGGCGCGGTCCGCGGCGCCGGAGTCCAGATAGCCGACGTAGTCGGCGAAGCCCTCGACGAGCCAGAGCGGCGTCGTGGTGTCGGAGGCCGCGTCCACGGCGATGTGGGTCAGCTCGTGGGTGAGGACCACCCGGCGGCCCAGCGCGCTGAGGCGGGGCCAGGCTTCGGGCGAGACCAGGATCCGGGCGGGCGGCGGGCTCCCGTCGGCGTTCTGCGGGGCCGCGGCCAGCGCGGCGATCTCGGCGAGGTCCCGGTCCCCGGCGAGGGCCCTGGCATGCTCGCCGTCCACCGGGACCAGCGCGACGGCCTTGCGCGCCCAGTCGCGGCCGACGACCGCGGTGACGGCCGGGGCGGCCCGGTCGAGCCCCGCGGCCACCTGGTCCAGCGGCCCGGCCCCCACCACGAGGCAGGACTCCCCCCGGACGGCCGTGACCGGCCCGCGCGACCAGATCTGCGGGTCGTCGGCGTGCCCGTCGCCACCATCGCCGGTGAGCCCGGACGGGCCCACCCGCAGATAAGCGGTCCGCACCACCTCGGCGGTGTCGAAACCGGCGTAGGAGTGGGCGGTCCTGACCCGCGCGAGGGTCCCGTCGAAGGACTCGACGGTCTCCCGCCACGACGCCAGGGGCAGCGCGGCGAGCACCGCGAACAGCTCCTCCTGGCGGGCGAGGAACCCGGGCTCGGCAGGGTCCACCGCGGCCAGAAAGGCCGGCTTGTCCTTCGCGAGCACGGCCGCCGACCGGGCTTCGAGCAGGGCTTTCACCGCGCCGGTGGCCGGATCCGTCGCCGTCGGCGCGGGGTCGGCGCGGCAGCCCGCGAGCAGCCCGGCCGCCGCCGTCAGCGCCCCGGCGCGCAGCACCGCGCGGCGGGTGCGGACGCGCGAAGGCCCCGGTGCGTCGGACTCCATGGGCAGCGATCCTATGACCGCGCCCGGATTCCGAGGCACCGGGGCCTTTCGGTTGATCGGCTTCAGTACGCGAGCCGTCAGCTCTTGTACTCGGGGTAGCCGTACCCGACGATCTGGCTGGCGTCCCGGACCTTCTCCTGGACCTTGTTGCCGGTGTTGCCCTCGACGGTGTGGATGGTGCCGTCGTCGTCGACGTGGTCGACGATGCCGACGTGCACGATGCTGTCGAGGTCCTTCTCACCGTTCCAGTTGAAGAACACGATGGCGCCGGGCTTCGGGGTGGTGCCCCAGCGGCCCTCTTCCTTGAACCACTTCGCGTGCGCGACGGTCCAGGCGTCCTGGCCGACGGTGTCCTTCATGCCGGTCTGCTCGGCGACCCAGGAGACGAACATGTTGCACCACTCGGCGTCGAGGTAGGCGGAGCGGCTGCCTCCGTCGCGGGCCACGGTCTCGCCGGCCCGGTCGGTGTCGGCGTACCACTCGCCGAACTTGGTCTCGCCGCTGGCGTCCTCGGACTGGCCCAGCTGGGTCTTGGCCTCGGCGACGAACTGCTTGGCGGTGACGCCCGCGATGGCCTGCTTCTCGTCGCTGTCACGCGAGCTCTGGGCGCCGGCGCGGTCCTCGGAGGTGGTGCTCGACGAGGCCTTGGACTTGTCGTCCAGCTTGACCTGGATGGCCGACAGGCCGCCCTTGCTGACGCCGCTGAGGCCGGCGAGGTTCAGCGCGGAGGCGGTGACCTCCGAGGAGGTCTTCGTATTCTCCTCGACCGTGTTGGCGTGCGCTGCGGCGCCGAAGGTGCTGCCGAGGAGGCTGGCGGCGAGGAAGCCACCGGTGAGCTTGAGGGTCAGGGCGGTCTGCTTGGCGTGACGACCGGACATAGTTTGCTTCAACTCCTGTTTCCATGCCGCCTACCGGGTTAGCTGACGGATTCGGGCCTGGAATAGCCCTACGGTGGCAAGCCACCGATTCACCCCGTGCCGATCGCTGATCGGCGAGTGGGTCCCCGGCTCCGCGCTGGGCGCGGACTCGGCGGGAGGACGGCCCCCATGTTCGAGGGCCGATCCCGCGTGCATTTGACTGATGAGGCTCGCGGCGGATCCCGGGAGGGATCGGCCGTGGGTCGGATCCGTGGCCTAGTAGGGGCGCACGGCTCCGTTGAAGTTCTGCTTGCGGTAGCTGTCGAGCAGTACCTGACGAACGTGGTCACCGGTGCGGGGAGAGTGGATCATCCACACCTTGTTGCCGGACACCTTGGAGACGATGCCGACATGGCTTCGGCCTCCGTAGAAGAAGACGAGGTCTCCGGGGTAGAGGTCCTTCCACTTGATCTTTCGCCCGAAGTGGGCGTAGATCGAGGTGGTGGTCCTCGGCAGCTTCACGCCCGCCTTGCGGTAGACGTAGCCGACCAGTCCGGAGCAGTCGAAGGAGTTCGGGCCCGCCGCGCCGTAGACGTACGGCTTGCCCTTCTTCTTCTTCGCCCAGGCCAGGGCCTTCTGCGCGATCTTCTTGCGCTGGGCCCAGGTCTTCTTTTTCTTCTTGGTGGCCTTCTGCTCCGTGGTCGTGGCTTCGACCGCGGCTGCCTGCGCCGGAACCGCGATGAGGGCTCCTGGGGCGAGTACCGATGTGGCGAGCAGGCCGGAGGCGAGCCGCACACGTCGGGCGGAAGGCAGACGAGTGCCAAGGGTGCGAGACAGGGGAATCTCCTTCTTCCATACGCCTACCGGGTTAGCTGTCGGGTGCGGGCGGAAGTGGAGAAGTGCCCTACGACCTGTCGCTTTGGGGAGCGACCGGCCGATTAACCCCTCCGCGGGCATGGCTCGAACCCTTTGGGGGTGGTTCGGGGTGCCTGCGGGTTGGGTCCCCGGCTCCGCGCGTGCGCGGACTCGGCGTTGGCCGTGGCGGAGGGCGTGATGGGGCCCGAGGAGGGCGGAGACATGAGTCCGCCGCTCGACCGCACGACTGCGGGTTGATTTGTCGGTGACGCCGACGCCCTCAAAAGGGCTCAGATCGCACTGTCCTACGCTTCACTGCGCGGCTCGGGTGTCGTCCTAGACACCGGCTCTCGGATCAGGCTGGTCGGCTGGGTACCACGGGGGGCTCCTGGGTGGAGCCACCGGTCGGCAACGTTCGGATAACGCTGCCTTCAACTCGAAGGTACCAAAGAAACAGCGAAAGGCAAATGCCCCGCAAAGATGACCACGCCCAGGTAAGCCCTGGTGAAGCGGGCTTTTGCCGGAGGGTGACACAGGTCTCACCCTGCCGGGGAGCCCTCCGGGACCTCGAAACCGCCGTAAATCAGGCGTTTCAGGGGTGTTACGCGGGACCGCGGTCGCGGCCCGCGGCTACGGCCGGCCGCCGCCGACGAAGCGGTCGCGGTAGTAGCCGGAGGTAATGGTGACGATCTCCACGTTCTTGCCCGTACGGGGGGCGTGGATCATCTCGCCGCCGCCGACGTACATGCCGACGTGGCCGAGCCCGCTGAAGAAGATCAGGTCGCCGGGCTGGAGGTTCTCGTAGGAGACGCGCTTGCTGGCGGTGTAGTTGTACTGCGAGGCGGCGGTGCGCGGGATCGCGACGCCCGCCGCGGCCCAGGACTTCGAGGTCAGGCCGGAGCAGTCGTAGCCCGTGGGGCCCGTCCCACCGTAGATGTACGGCTTGCCGAGCTGCTTGTAGGCGTAGTCCAGGGCGGTGCGGGCGGGGCCGCTGGCCGGACCGGTGT
Source organism: Actinocorallia herbida (assembly GCF_003751225.1). Lineage (NCBI taxonomy): Bacteria > Bacillati > Actinomycetota > Actinomycetes > Streptosporangiales > Thermomonosporaceae > Actinocorallia > Actinocorallia herbida. The sequence goes on along the minus strand of NZ_RJKE01000001.1, from coordinate 1,384,517 downwards.
AGGTGCCGCCGACAGGGCCGTTCGTCGTCGCGGTGTCGCCGCCGAGGCTCTCGACGAGGTCCTTCTGCTTGTCGATGGCCTTGTCGATCACCGCCTTCTGGTCCTTGATGTCCTTGACCTTGGCGTTGACCTTGTCGAAGGCGTCCTGGGCGTTGCCCTTCTCGCGCTCCATCCGCTGGGTGGAGGCGAGGAAGTCCTTGATCTTGTCGCCGCGCTGGTTCGTCACGTGGGAGAAGATCGACACCTGGTCGAGGACGTCCTGCGGGTCGCCGGAGGACAGCAGCGTGGTGATGTCGCTGATGTCGCCGGTCTTGTAGGCGTCGGCGGCCATCTGGACGACGCCCTCGCGCGCGTCGTCGTAGGCCTTCTGCTCGCGGGTCGCCGCCTTCTTCGCGGAGGAGAGCTTGCGCTTGGCGACCTTGAGGTCGCCGTTCAGGGCGTTGAACTTGTCGACGAGCTGCTCGACCTGCTCGGTGAGCTTGTCCAGTTTCTTCTGCGCCTCGGCCTGGGTCGGCTCGGCGAGGGCGGCCCCGGGGACACTCCAGACGAGGGCGGCGGCCAGGCAGGCGACGGCCAGGCTGCGGTACTTCGGAGTGTCTACGGCCACAGCGGAAAACGCCCCTTCTTGCACTGGTTTGTCAGCGGTTGACCCTAGTGCGGAAGGCGGCCTCTCACAACCGGAACGCCGCTATTTCACGGTTTTCTCACGCCTCGCGGGTTTAGCCGGGATCCCGCCGCGTCAGGGCAGCTCAGCGCCCGCCACACGCCCGTCACACGATCGGCACGCAGCCGCCACGCAGCCGTCGGACCGGGCCGTCGGACCCGGGGCGGGAAGAGCGCTGGAAACGGGGGTAGTGAACTGTTGCCCGCTGAGTGTTCAGGAGTGTTCGGAAGCGTCCACAAGGTCGTGTGCGTGGTGTCGGTGGTGCTGGTCGTCGTGTCCCCGGGTCGGGGTGCGGCCGCTGGTTCCGGCGGCATGGCGTGGATTGTGTGTTGTCCGATTCCCCGGACATGGCCCTGGCATCGGGATTAGGTTCTCGATCGGTCACGTTCGGTGACTTCGGCCAGGTGAAGGGGGTCGTCTGCTGTGGGTGTGTCGATGCCGCTGCGGTCGATGGCCGCGCCGTTTCTGGTTGCGGAGGCTTGTGGTGTGTCGGTGCGGACCCGTCTGAAAGGCCTCACCGCCCGGGACGAGGAGGTGCTGCGTCGGGTCGGCGCGCATCTGGGATCGCTGGCGTCCCGGGACCTCAAGGTCCGCTGCGGTGACGGGCTGGGCCACAGCGCACGGCGGTGGGCCGAGCGCAAACGGGAGCCGACCGCGGGATCGTCATCGAGGTGGGCGGGCGCGATCACGAAGGCCTCCCATGATCAGTGGGCGCTGGCCCGCCGCTCCCAGACCTCCCACATCACGACCCTCGACGCCGCCATCACCACGATCACTGGTCGGCTTGCTCTGCCGGTCGGGCAGAAGGGCGCTCGGGGCGTGCCGGGAGGGTACCGGTCAGCAGCGGAGTGGTTCGGCAAGTCCCGTCGCCTCACGGTGCTGAAGCAGCGCCGGCAGCAGGTCGCAGCGGACAGGGCCGACGGCCGGGTACGGGTGGTGCGGGGCGGAAAGGCACTCGCTCGTGGCCGGCATCAACTGGAGGCCGCCGGGATGAGTGAGGAGCGGTGGGAGGCGGCCCGCTGGTTCCTGTCCGCGGATGGCGAGACCGGCAAGCGGTACGGCAACGAGACCCTGCGCGTCACTCCCGATGGGCAGGTGTCGATCAAGCTGCCCGCCCCGCCGGCCGGTCTCGCCAACGCCCCCCACGGCCGGTACACGCTGGCCGCCCGCGCCTGCTTCGCCCATCGGGGCCGGGAGTGGGCGGATCGGGTCGAGGCGGACCGGGCGGTGGCCTACCGCATCCACCTCGACCCCGCCCGAGACCGCTGGTACGTGGACGCATCCTGGCAGCGGACGCCCGCGCGAGTGGTCCCGCTGGAGGCCGCGCTGGCTGCTGGTGTGGTCGGGGTCGACACCAACGCCGACCACCTCGCCGCCTGGCACCTCAACACCCGCGGCAACCCGATCGGAAGGCCCCGCCGGTTCTCCTACGACCTGTCGGGCAGCGCCCCGCATCGGGACGCGCAGCTCCGCCACGCCCTCACCCGACTGCTGCACTGGACCCGGCACCTTGGCGTGGCGGCGATCGCCATCGAGGACCTCGACTTCACCGACGTCAAAACCCGCGAGAGGCACGGCAGACGGCGCCTGCGGCAGGTCGTCCACGGCATCCCGACGGGCCGCTTGAAGGCCCGGCTGGTGTCGATGGCCGCCGAACAAGGGATCGCGTTGGTGGCGGTGGACGCGGCCTACACCAGCCGGTGGGGAGCGCGGTATTGGCAGCAGGCCACCAGCACGCGCAAGATCAAGACCAGCCGTCATGAGGCAGCGAGTCTCGTGATCGGACGGCGCGCCCAAGGCCATGGCGCCCGGCGACGGACGGCACCGCCCCCACACCACCAGAGCGATGATGCGGGGCATCGGACCGTCCAGGCCCGGCACCACGACCCCAGGCGTGAGGAACCCCGCCCCGCCCGGACCGGAGGGCGGACACGATCCGCCGCTCCACCGGGCGCGTGAAAGCCGGGGGACCAGTCTGTCCAGCACCGTTCGGGACAGACGCACTCACCTGGGAGGACACTCCTGGACAGTGCTCAGGAACGGTCAGAAGCGGCCGAGGCGCTTGAGGAGAAGGCCCGCCGTGGCGGTCCTGCCGCCCGCGCGGCGCGCCGACGCCGCGACCTCCTGGTCGGAGGAGACGACGACGAAGACCCTGCCCGGCGGCTCGGCCTGGACGAGTTCGGCGATCAGCTCGTCGGCGATCTGCCCCGGCCTGCTGAACAGCACCCGGACCCCGCGCGGCGCCTGCACCGCGACATGCCCCTCCACCTGGGCGCCGTCGAAGACCGCGGTGATCTCCGCGTGCGTCTGGGAGTACAGCCCGCCGAGCCCGCTGATCAGCCGGGCCCGCTGGTCGGCCAGCGGCAGCTCGCCGTAGCCGGTCTTGGTGACGTTGTAGCCGTCGACGATCAGATGCGCGCGGGGCGCCATGAGCAGCTCCTGGAAGAGCTGGGCGTCCGGCTCCGCCAGCGACCTGCCGTGCGCCGCGGTCCCGGCCTCCACCGCGCCCGCGACATGGTCGGCGGGCCGGGAGATGACCGAGGGGAGGTTCAGCTCGCGCCGCACCCCCTGCGCGGCGTCGACGAGGGTGTCCAGCAGCAGCCGCAGCCTGACGTCCTCGATGCTGCGCCCCTCGCGGGCGGCCTTGCGGTGGGACTCCAGCGCCGCCTCGGCCGAGCCGAGCTTCGCCCGCACCGCCTTCAGCTCCCGCTCCAGCGCGCCGAACGCGCTCAGGGACTCCTCGCGGTCGGCCCGCCGCCCCTCATCGAGGTCCGCCGCGCGCTCGACCGCGTCGCGGGCCGTCCTGCGCTCCTCGCCGATCTTGCGGCGAAGATCCGCCACCTCGGCCTTGGCGTCCTTCAGCTCGGCCCTGAGCCTGCCCGTCTCGGCCGCGTGGGCCGTCCGGGCCTCCTCCAGCCGCTCCCGCATCGCGGCGGCCTCCTGGACGGCCTGGGACTCGCGGGCGTTCTCGGCGGCCCGGACCAGCTCGGCCCTGGCCGCCTCCACATGCGCGGGCCACCCTCCGGGACGCAGCAGATAGGCGGCCACGGCGACCTGCACCGCGTCGGCGCCCTCCGGGCGCTCCCCGCGCTCCAGCGCCTCGGCGAGCTCCGGCTCGGACTCGCGCAGGCGGTCGCCGACCTTGGCGCGGAAGACCGCGTCGGCGTCGAGCTGCTTGGCGATGACCGAGCCGCCCTCGCGCGCGCGTGCCTTCGGCCGGAACTTCACGATCCGCCTGAGCGGGAAGGGAACGTCGTCGGCGGGCAGGGCGGCCAGCACTTCGGCGGCGGCGTCGACCACGCGGCGGCGCACCGCCTCGGGCAGCGGCCCACTGAGGCTCTCGTCCGAAGTGATGGTCCCGCTCCTTTCGGTCTGTGCAGATTTTGTCACACGCGGCCCATACGGTGCCGACCATGCAAGGCGTTCAAGGCACCCTCGACGACCTCGGCACCCCGCTGGCCGAGGTCACCTTCACCGTCGTCGACCTGGAGACCACCGGCGGCTCCGCCGACGAGTGCGGCATCACCGAGATCGGCGCGGTCAAGGTCAGGGGCGGCGCGGTCATCGGTGAGCTCGGCACCCTCGTGGACTGCGGGCTGCCCATTCCCCCGTTCATCTCCGTGCTCACGGGGATCACGCAGCAGATGGTCGTCGGCGCCCCCCGGGTGCCGGAAGTCCTCGCCTCCTTCCTCGAGTTCGCGCGCGGCACCGTCCTCGTGGCCCACAACGCGCCCTTCGACGTGGGCTTCCTCAAGGCGGCCTGCGCCCGGCACGGATACGCCTGGCCCGCCTTCCCCGTCCTGGACACCGCCGATCTGGCCCGGCGCGTCCTCACCCGCGAGGAGGTGCCCGACCGCAAGCTCGGCACCCTCGCCCGCTTCTTCCGGGCCTCCACCGTCCCCGACCACCGCGCCCTGGCCGACGCCCGCGCCACGGTCGACGTGCTGCACGGGCTGCTGGAGCGGCTCGGCGCCTTCGGCGTCGCCTCCCTGGAGGAGGCCAAGTCCTTCGCCAAGGCGCCCACCAAGGAGCAGCAGGCCAAGCGGCACCTGGCCGACGCCGTGCCGTCCGGGCCCGGCGTCTATCTCTTCGAGGACGCCTCCGGGGAGATCCTCTACATCGGCAAGAGCGGCGACCTGCGCACCCGGGTGCGGTCGTACTTCACCGCGAGCGAGACCCGCGGCCGCGTCCGGGAGATGGTCGGGATCGCCGAGCGGGTGCGGACCATCCCCTGCCCGACCGCGCTGGAGGCCGAGATCCGCGAGCTGCGCCTCATCGCCGCGCACAAACCCCGCTACAACCGCCGCTCGAAGTTCCCCGAGCGGGCGATCTGGCTGAAGCTCACCGACGAAGCGTTCCCCCGGCTGTCCGTCGTGCGCGAGTGCCGGTCCGACGAGGCGGCCTACCTCGGGCCCTTCCCGTCCGCCGGGTCCGCGGAAGAGGCGCGGGCCGCCCTGTACGAGACCACGCCGCTGCGCCAGTGCAACCAGCCGCTGACCGAGCGCCGGATCGCCGCGGGCAAGACGCACACCTGCGCGCTCCCCGAGCTGGGCCGCTGCGGCTCGCCCTGCGACGGCCGCGAGACCCCCGAGGCGTACGCCGGCCACGTCGCGCTGGCCCGCGCGGCGATGACGGGCGACGCGGGGCCGGTCGTGCGCGCGGCCCGCGGCAGGATCGACCGGCTGGCGGGCGAACTGCGCTACGAGGAGGCCGCGCAGCGGCGCGACAGGCTCGCGGCGTTCCTGCGGGCCGCCTGGCGGGCCCAGCGGTTCGCCGCCCTCGCCGCCTGCCCGGAACTCGTCGCGGCGCGCCCGGGGCCGTCCGGCGGCTGGGAGCTCGCCGTGATCCGGCGGGGGCGGCTGGCCGCCACCGGCGTCATCCCGCCCGGCGCGCCCCGCTACCGGCCCTACGTCGACGCCTGCGTGGCGACGGCCGAGACCGTGCTGGACGGCCCTCAGCGCTTCGCTGCGGGCCCGGAGGAGATGGACTGCGTCCTGCGGTGGCTGGAGTCCCCGGGCGTCCGCCTGGTGGAGGTGACGGGGGTGTGGAGCTGCCCGGTCGGCGGCGCGGAAGGCATGCGGGCGTGGATCGACGGTGCCTACGGGGACCCGAAGCCCTACGCTGGCCGACGTGGCGATTCCCCTGTATGACAACCAGCCCACCAGGCGGGTCCCGCTCGTCACCTATGCCCTGATCGCCGCGAATTTCGTGGTCTTCCTGCTCACCCCGATGGCGGTCTTCGGCAACGACCACGAAGACGCGAGGTCGCTGGCCTGCGCGCAGTCGGTCTTCGTCCACGAGTTCGGCGCCATCCCCCGGGAGCTCACCTCCGACGAGACGGTCCCGCTGCCGCCCGAGGTGATCGCCGAGTGCGGGCCGCGGACCTATACCAAGGTGCCCCTGCTGTCGGCGTTCAGCTCGATGTTCCTGCACAGCGGCTGGCTGCACCTGCTGGGGAACATGATCTACCTGTTCGTCTTCGGCCAGGCCACCGAGGACCGCCTCGGCAGGCTCCGCTTCCTGCTGTTCTACCTGGTCTGCGGGCTCGCCGCCGTCTACGGGTTCGCGATCACCCAGCCGGGCGCGGAGACCCCCCTCATCGGGGCGTCCGGGGCCGTCGCGGGCGTTCTCGGCTCCCACCTGGCGATCCACCCGCGCTCCCGCACGATCGCCCTGGTCAGCGGGTTCCTGCCGTTCCGGCTCCCGGCCTGGGTGCTGCTCGGCCAGTTCTTCGTGCTCCAGTGGCTGAGCCTCGGCGCCGCCGACGATGTGGCCTACGTCGCGCACATCTACGGTTTCGCGGCCGGAGCCCTGTTCGGGCTCCTGGCCCGCAGGCCCGGCGCCATCGCCAGAGCCGCCGCCCTGGCGTCCCGCCGGTAGGTCGTGATCTCCTCTCCCCCGTTCCCCTCGTAACCTAGGAGGAACCGGACACAAAGGAGGAGGCCCCTTGATTACCGCCATCGTGCTCATCCAGACGGAAGTGGACCAGATCAACGAGGTCGCCGAGGCCATCGTGAAACTGGACGGGGTCAGCGAGGTGTACTCGATCACCGGCGACCACGATCTGCTGGCCATGGTCCGGGTACGCCACCACGACGAACTCGCCGAGGTCATCCCCGGCCGGCTCAACAAGGTCCCCGGCGTCGTGCACACCGACACCCACATCGCTTTCCGGACCTACTCCCGGCACGACCTGGAGTCGGTCTTCTCCCTGGGCATGCCGGACTGATGGTCGCGCCGGAGGCGCTCCGGGATCGGGCGCTCGCGACCCCGGAGCCGGCCCTCCGGCCTTGAGGGCCTGCGGGGCGCCTCCGGGGCGCCCGATCCGGCGGTCAGAGGTGACCACGCATGAGGGCCCGCCACCTGCTGGTGGCGGGCCCTCATCGGCTGTGTGGCAACCGGTGGGTCAGTGCGTCAGCTCTTTCTGCTGCTCTTCGTGACCGAGTTCGCCGTGCCCGTGGTGGTGCGGGTCGCCGTCGCCCTCGACCGGGATCGAGTCGGCGTTGTACCACATGGCAAGACGCGTCCGCAGGTGCCCGAGCGGGCCCTTGGTGCCCTTGGCCGGGACGCCGTTGGCGTCGACCGCGGGCAGCGGAGCCTTCGGCTCCTCCTTGGACAGCATCCTCGCCTTCTCCGACGCGGCCGGCTCCTTGTGCAGCTCGGAGAACTCGCCGTCCGGGCTCATCACGATGGTGCCGGACTCGTAGCCGTGCGCCATCGTCGCGGCGTCACTGCGCTGGAGGCCCAGGCAGATCCGCTTGGTGACGATGAACGCGATGACCGGGCCGATGAAGATGGCGAACCGGAAGAACCAGGTCGTCGAGTACAGCGACAGGTGGAACTTGTCGGCCAGCACGTCGTTGGCGCCGGCGAGCCACATCAGGCCGTAGAACGTCACCATCGCGATACCGAGGCCGGTACGGGTGGGCGCGTTGCGCGGCCGGTCGTTGACGTGGTGCACCCGGTGGTCGCCGGTGATCCAGCGCTCCAGCCACGGCCAGACGCCCGCCCCGGTGAAGATGATGCCGAGCGGCACCAGCGCCGGGATCAGCACGTTGAGGCTCAGCGTGTGGCCCCAGGCGGTGATCTCCCAGTTCGGCATGAGCCGCAGCGACCCTTCCAGCACGCCCATGTAGAAGTCGGGCTGGGATCCGGCCGAGATGGCCGACGGGTCGTACGGGCCGAACAGCCAGATCGGGTTGATCTGGGCGAACGTGCCGAGCAGCGCGATGACACCGAAGGTGTACAGGAAGTACGCGCCGGCCTTGGCCATGAAGACCGGGTAGAACGGGTAGCCCGTCACCTTGGTCTCGGTGCCGCCGGTGCCCGGCATCTGGGTGTGCTTCTGGTGCCACATGATCATCATGTGCGCCGTCACCAGCGCCAGGATGATGCCCGGGATCAGCAGGATGTGCAGGGTGAACATGCGCGGGATGATGTCCGTGCCGGGGAACTCGCCGCCGAACAGGAACATGTACCCGTACGTGCCGACGACCGGGATGGCCTCGAGCACGCCCTGGGTGATCCGCAGACCGGTGCCGGAGAGCAGGTCGTCCGGCAGTGAGTAGCCGAACAGGCCCTCGAGCATGCCGAGCGTGAACAGGCCCAGGCCGATCAGCCAGTTGATCTCACGCGGCTTGCGGTACGCGCCGGTGAAGAACACGCGGAGCATGTGCACCATGAGCGAGGCCATGAACAGGATGGCCGCCCAGTGGTGGATCTGCCGCATGAGCAGACCACCGCGGATGTCGAACGTGATGTGCAGGGTCGAGGCGTACGCCTCGGACATCAGCACGCCCTGCAGCGGCCCGTAGGAGCCGTCGTAGTGCACTTCCATCATGCTCGGCTTGAACCAGAGCGTGAGGAACACACCGCTCAGCAGCAGGATGATGAACGAGTACAGGGCGATCTCGCCCAGCAGGAACGACCAGTGGTCGGGAAAGACCTTCTTGACGTTCCGCTTCATGAAGCCGACCGTGCCGAGACGGTCGTCCACGAAGTTCAGCGGTCCTGCGACCGCCTTGGGCAGGCTCTCTTCTGCCATGGTCAGCCACGCTCCCAGAAGCTGGGCCCGATGGGCTCGGGGTAGTCACCGGTCGCGATCAGGTAGCCCTCGTCGTCGACGCCGAGCGGAAGCTGCGGCAGCGCGCGGGCCGCGGGGCCGAAGACGACCTTGGCGCCGTCGGTCGCGTCGAAGGTCGACTGGTGGCACGGGCACAGGATGCGGTGCGTGGTCTGCTCGTACAGGGCCGCGGGGCAGCCGACGTGCGTGCAGATCTTGGAGTACGCGATGATCCCGTTGACGGTCCAGTTCTCACGGCCCTTGACCGGCTTGATGAGGTCCGGCTCGATGTTGACCAGGATGGTCGACGCCTTCGCGATGAGTGTCAGCGCCTCCTCGCCCTCCTCGTGGATGCCCTCCGGCAGCACGGTGATCATGCCGCCCGGCGAGTTGAAGTCCGAGGCCTTGAGCGGGGCGTTGGTGCCGTCGACGACGATCCGGACGCCCTTCTTGCCCTCGGCCTTGGCCTTCTCCACCGCGTCGCCCCACCAGGTGCTGCGCAGGCGCTTCTCCGGCAGCGGACCGAGGTCGCGCAGCAGGAACAGCGGCGCGAGGCCGAGCGGCGCGGCGGCCAGCAGCAGCGTGCGGCGCAGCAGCGGGCGCTTGGTGAACCCGCTGTCGAGCGCGCCCTGCTGGAAGTCGCGCGCGAAGGACGCGCGGGTCGCCTCGTCGGTCGCGAGGTCGTGCCGCTCCTGCTCGATCGGCACGCTGGTCATGAGCCGGCGGAACCAGACGGTGACGCCCGCGGCCAGGGCCAGGAACGCCAGCGTCATCAGGCCGCCGAGCCACAGGTTCGACTCCTGGGCCCGGTCGATGCCGTGCATGCCGCCGTCGCGGCCGCTCCAGCCGATGAAGTAGACCATGAAGCCGACGCTCGCGGCGAAGGCGAGCAGGAACAGCGTGGCGACGATGCGCTCGGCCTTCTTGGCCTTGCGCTCGTCGAGTTCGAAGCTGACCGCGGCGGGTCCGGCCTCGTCGTCCGCGACCAGCACCTTGCCGGCCGGAGCGGTGGCCGGCGTGCCGATCACGCGCTCGGGCGCTGAGTTCTCGTTGGTTTCGTCGCTCATGACTTCTTCAGCTTCTTCGGCTTCTTGGCGGTGATCCAGATGGACGCGAAGACGAGCAGGCCGATGCCGACCACCCAGCCGACGAGGCCCTCGGAGACCGGGCCCATGCGGCCGAGGCCGGCGCCGCCCGGGTTGGGCTCCTCACGCGTGGTCTCGATGAACGCGATGATCGCGGCCTTGTCCTCCGGCGTGAGGGTGGTGTCGTTGAAGACGGGCATGGCCTGAGGGCCGGTGAGCATCGCCTCGTACAGCTGGACGGGCGTGGTGTCCATCAGGTCGGGCGCGAACTTGCCCTCGGTCAGGGCGCCGCCCTGGCCGGTGAAGTTGTGGCACTGCGCGCAGTTGGTGCGGAAGAGCTTCCCGCCCAGCGCGACGTCGCCGCCCTCCGGCACCGCCGGGACACCCGGGCCGCCACCCAGCGACTGGATGTACTCGGCGACCGCGGTCACGTTGGCCTCGTCGTCGAACGGCGCGACGACCTTCTTGCTCGGCACCTGCGCGGCCGTCGTCATCGCCGGCATGCGGCCGGTGGTGATCTGGAAGTGGACCGCCGCCGCCCCGACGCCGATCAGGCTCGGTGCGATGGTGTTGTCGGCGGCGTCCTTGGTGCCCTCGGCGTTGAGGCCGTGGCAGCTGGCGCAGTTCTGGTTGAACAGCTCCTTGCCCTTGGCGAGGTCGGCGGCCTGGGCCTGGGTGCCGGTCGCCTGAGCCTGATCGGTGGCGGGCGACACACCGGCGTAAATGGCGCCGATGGCCACCAGGGCGGCCAGCACGACGGCGTAGCCCGCCCAGGAGCGCCGGCGCCATGCGGTGAACCTAGTCACGGATGGTCCTCGTTATCGGATCAGGTAGATGGTCGCGAACAGGCCGATCCAGACCACGTCCACGAAGTGCCAGTAGTACGAAACGACGATCGCGCTCGTCGCCTGCTCATGGGTCCAGCGCTTCGCGGCGTACGTGCGTCCCAGGACGAGCAGGAACGCGATCAGACCTCCGGTCACGTGGAGGCCGTGGAACCCGGTGGTCAAGTAGAAGACCGAGCCGTAGGCGCTCGCAGACAGGGTGACGCCCTCGTGGACCAGCTCCCGGTACTCCCAGAGCTGTCCGAGGACGAAGTAGAGGCCCATGAGGAAGGAGATCAGGTACCAGAAGCGCATCTTCCGGAGACGGTCGGCGTCGGAGCCGCCCTTCTTCTCAACGGCGAAGACACCCATCTGGCAGGTCACGGAGGAGAGCACGAGGACCAGCGTGTTGACCGCCGCGAACGGCAGGTTCAGCTCGGCCTGGGGCCACTCTCCGCCGGAACCCTTGGTCACCGACCGGATGGTGAAGTACATCGCGAACAACGCCGCGAAGAACATGAGCTCGGACGACAGCCAAACGATCGTCCCCACATTGACGAGGTTCGGACGATTCGCCCGGCCGCCATGCGTTGTTGTCTTTATCGCGGATGCAGTTGCCACGGGCAGCATTATTACGGCACCTCGCGGCCACCCCGTGCAGGACCCCCCGTTTGCGGCCGAAGCTTCGGTCACAACTTGGAACTTCGCCGCGCGCCGTCACGTTAGGGACGGCCCCGCCGAGATCGTCTCAGTACCCGCTCCAGAGGCCGCGTCCGCCCTTGTGGGAACGTGCTGAAGGAGTATGTTTGCGCCATGAGCACCACGGACGCCACCGCCTCCCCGGTCAAGGTCCTCGTCTACAGCGACGACGCAGCGACCCGTGAGCAGATCCGGCTGGCCATCGGCCGCCGCCCCGCCACCGACCTCCCGCCCGTGGAGTACGTCGAGTGCGCGACCCAGCCCGCGGTCGTCCGCCTGCTGGACGCGGGCGGGATCGATCTCGCGGTCCTCGACGGCGAGGCGCAGCCCGCGGGCGGCCTCGGGGTCTGCCGCCAGGCCAAGGACGAGGTCTACGACTGCCCGCCGGTCCTCGCGGTGATCGCCCGCAGGGACGACGGCTGGCTGGCCACCTGGTCGCGCGCCGACGCCGTGGTGACCCAGCCGCTCGACCCGTTCGAGGTGGCCAAGTCCGCGGCCCTGCTCCTGCGCCGCCGCGCCGCCGACCGCCTGCCGGTCCTGTAACGCGGTTCCCGACCCCGAGGCGCGGCCCGGCCCAGCCAGCCGGACCGCGCCCGTCCCCTTCCGTCGAGCCCGAAAGAGAATCCGCCGTGAGCGCCCGAACCACTTGGCCCGCCCTGCTCAACGCCCTGCTGTCCGGGGAATCCCTGACCGCGGAGGAGACGGGCTGGGCGATGAGCCAGATCATGGCGGGGGCCGCGACGGACGCGCAGATCGCCGGGTTCGCGGTCGCGCTGCGGGCCAAGGGCGAGACCGTCGCGGAGGTGGGGGGCATCGCGGCCGGGATGCTGGCCAACGCCACTCCGCTGGCGATCGAGGGCGACCTGGTCGACCTGGTCGGCACCGGCGGCGACCAGCACCACACGGTGAACTTCTCCACGATGGCCGCGATCGTCGCGGCGGGGGCGGGCGCGAAGGTCGTCAAGCACGGCAACCGCGCCGCGTCGTCGTCCTGCGGCACCGCCGACGTGCTGGAGGCGCTCGGCGTGGTGATCGACCTGCCTCCGGCGGCCACCGAGAAGGTCGCCGCCGAGGCCGGGATCGCGTTCCTGTTCGCCCCCGTGTACCACCCCGCGTTCCGCTACACCGCGGGACCCCGGCGCGAGCTGGGCACGCCGACCGTGTTCAACTTCCTCGGCCCGCTCACCAACCCGGCCCATCCGCGGTCGTTCGCGGTCGGCGTCTTCCACGAGCGGATGGCCCCGGTCCTGGCCGGGGTGTTCGCCGCACGCGGCTCGACCGGCCTGGTCTTCCGCGGCGAGGACGGCATGGACGAGCTGTCCACGACCGGTCCGTCGAAGGTCTGGACGGTCCGCGACGGCGAGGTCGGCGAGACCGTCTTCGACCCGGCCGAGCTGGGCGTCCCGCGGGCGACCATCGCGGACTTCCGGGGCGCGGACGCGACCTTCAACGCGGGCGTCGTGCACAAGGTGCTGGCGGGCGAGCCGGGCCCGATCCGGGACATGGTCCGGCTGAACGCCGCGGCGGCCCTCGTCGCCGCCGCGGGCGCCCCGGACCCCGACGGCCTCGTCCCGGCCCTGAAAGACGCCTACGAGCGCGCGGGAGAGGCCATCGACTCAGGAGCAGCCAGGAACCTTCTGGAGCGCTGGGTGGGCATCTCACAGCGGCACAGGCCCTCTTAAGGCCTCCGGGTCCGCCGAAGACGTGAAAAGGGGGCCCGAGGGCCCCCTTTTCCATGCTCGCCCTTCACCCGGTCAGGGCTGCCCGGCGCCGTGCTGCTTGACGGCGGGCGCCGCGGGCACCCCCGGCGCCTTGTTCTGGGTCTTGTGCGGGGTCTTGTTCTGGACCGCGGCCTCGGCCTTGGCCGGGGCGTGCTCCGAGCCGTCCATCGCCGCGGTGGTGATGCCCTGGGCCTTGCTGGTCTTCAGCCAGCCCTTCCAGTCGAGCTGCCAGTAGCCCCAGCCGTTCTCCGGCTCGAGGTCGCGCTCGGTGCCGACGATCTTCACCGGGTCGCCGCGGTGGCTGATCTTGTGGAACCACTTGGCGTTGTCCGGCGACAGGTTGATGCAGCCGTGGCTGACGTTGGCATAGCCCTGCGAGCCGACCGACCACGGGGCGCTGTGCAGGTACTCGCCGCTGTTGGAGATCCGGACCGTGTAGTACACGTTCTGCTGGTAATAGCCCGGCTGGCCCGGCCCCGCGTCGGGCGAGGTCATGACGGTCATGTACTCCTTCTCCATCGTCAGATGGTTCCCGGAGGTCGTCATGTACTTGACGGCGCCGCCCATGCCCATGCTGGCGGGCATCGTCCTGGCCTTCTTGCCCGCGACCTTGACCTCGACCTTGTGTGTCTTGGCGCTGCCGACCGTCTCGATCCGCTCCCCCACCCGGAAGCTCCGGTCGAGGTTCTGCGCGCCGTAGACGCCCTTGGCGAGCTGCACGCCGGCGAGGTGCCCGATGAGCCGGATCCTGGTGTGGGCGGGCCAGTAGTCCTTGGTCCGGAAGATGACGCTCTTGTCGTCGAACCAGCGCCAGGCGCCCTCGACGGGCTGGGACGCGCGCACCTCCAGGGCCCGCTCGACGGCGGCCTTGTCGGTGATCTCCCGATCAAAGTTGATCTTGATCGGCATCCCGACGCCCACCGTCTCCCCCGCCTCCGGGAACTCGACGGTTCCGGCGGCTGTCTGAGACGGCTTGTTCGTGGTGAACGCCGACTCCGCGGTCTGCACCTGGCCGTCGGCGCCCAGGGCCGTCGCGGCGACCGCGTACCTGGCGCCGGGGTCGAGCGGGTACCTGGACTTCCACGAGGCCCCGTCGGCGGCCAGGACGCCCGGGACGGACCGCCCCGCCGCGTCGGTGACCGTGACGTTCTGGAGCTTGCCCTTGGTCGCCTGGACCGTCACCGAGGTGTCCGGCTGGACGGCCCCCGCGTTGGCCGGCGTGATCGCCACGGCGGCCACCGGTGGCGCCGACCCCTCGCCTGAGCAGCTTGCGAGCAGCGGGACCAGGAGCAGTCCTGCGGCTCCCGCCCTAGCGGCGGCGCGGTTGACCTGCACCGTTCAACCTCCTGTGTGTCGTCCCGTCCTGGGCCCCCGAAGACCGCTGCGGAGGGTGCGGGATCTCCGCCTCCTGCGATCTTGATACCCGTGCGGCGCTCGCCCGGAAACATCGGCGGGTGAACGCCCGGTGACGGAACGCAAGTATGCCGAAGGCCGGTGCCCCCGCAGGGGGGACACCGGCCTTCGGCGCGAGGTTTTGCCTACCCGGGAAGGGCTAGGCCACGTACTGCCCGCGGTAGTACTCGAACACGAAGCCGATCACCGTCAGGACGACCATCGCGCCGCCGAGCAGCATCAGCCAGGTGCCGAAGATCATGCCGAGGCAGAGCGTCGCGCACGCCGCGGCCACGAACAGCGGCCACCAGCTGTGCGGGCTGTAGAAGCCCTGGTCGCCGGCCGAGTCGGCGATGTCGCCGAGCTTGTCGTCCTCGGGCAGCTCGCCGCCGCGCAGCTTCTCGATCCGGTTGACCGTGAAGTGGATGTAGATACCGATCATGAACGCGAGGCCGACGGCCAGCGCCATGGCGGTGGTACCCGTCCAGTCGCCCGAGAAGATCCAGTACACGATGTCGGTGATCAGGAAGAAGAGCCCGCACCCGTAGAACATGAACGCCTGAACGCGCATGGGATCAGGACCTCCGCTTCTTCACGTCGGAGTCCGCTTCGATCGCGGCGACGTCGACGCCCGCGAGCTCTGCCGCCTCGACCGCCTCGGCGGCGTGGTGCAGGTCGAAGGCCGGACGCTCCGAGCGGATCTTCGGGATGGAGTTGAAGTTGTGCCGCGGCGGCGGGCAGGAGGTCGCCCACTCGAGCGAGGCGCCGTAGCCCCACGGGTCGTCGACTTCGACCTTCTTGCCCTTGCGCCAGGTGATGTAGACGTTGTAGAAGAACGGCAGCATCGAGGCGCCCAGCAGGAACGAGCCCACCGTGGACAGCTGGTTGAGGCCGGTGAACTCCTGCGCGTAGTCCGCGTAGCGGCGCGGCATGCCCTCGGCGCCCAGCCAGTGCTGGACGAGGAAGGTCAGGTGGAAGCCGACGAACAGGGTCCAGAAGTGGATCTTGCCCCAGCGCTCGTTGAGCATCTTGCCGGTCCACTTCGGCCACCAGAAGTAGAAGCCCGCGAACATCGCGAACACCACGGTGCCGAAGACGACGTAGTGGAAGTGCGCCACGACGAAGTAGGAGTCCGACAGCTGGAAGTCCAGCGGCGGCGAGGCGAGGATGACACCGGTCAGACCGCCGAAGAGGAACGTCACGAGGAAGCCGAGCGCGAACAGCATCGGCGTCTCGAACGTCAGGTGGCCGCGCCAGATCGTGCCGATCCAGTTGAAGTACTTCACACCGGTCGGGACCGCGATGAGGAACGTCATGAACGAGAAGAACGGCAGGAGGACCTGGCCGGTCACGTACATGTGGTGCGCCCAGACCGTGATCGACAGTCCGGCGATCGCGATGGTCGCGCCGACGAGGCCGATGTAGCCGAAGATGGGCTTGCGGCTGAACACCGGGAGGATCTCCGTCACGATGCCGAAGAAGGGCAACGCGAGGATGTAGACCTCCGGATGGCCGAAGAACCAGAACAGGTGCTGCCACAGCAGCGCGCCGCCGTGGTCGGCGTCGAACACGTGCGCGCCGAACTGGCGGTCGGCGTACAGCGCCAGCAGCGCCGCGGCCAGGACCGGGAAGGCCAGCAGGACCAGCAGCGAGGTCAGCAGCACGTTCCACACGAAGATCGGCATGCGGAACATGGTCATGCCGGGCGCGCGCATGCCGATGATCGTCGTGATGAAGTTGACGCCACCGAGGATGGTGCCCAGACCCGACAGGGTCAGGCCGACCACCCACATGTCGCCGCCGATGCCCGGGGACCGGACGGAGTCCGACAGCGGGGCGTAGGCGAACCAGCCGAAGCTCGCGGCGCCGTCCGGCGTGAAGAACGCGGCGACGACGATGAGGCTGCCGAACAGGTAGAACCAGTACGCCAGCATGTTCATGCGCGGGAACGCCACGTCGGGCGAGCCGATCTGGAGCGGCATGATGACGTTGGCGAAGCCCGCGAACAGCGGCGTCGCGAACATCAGCAGCATGATCGTGCCGTGCATGGTGAACAGCTGGTTGAACTGCTCGTTGCTCACGATGTCCTGGCCGGGCTCGAAGAGCTCGACCCGCATCACCAGCGCCATGACGCCGCCGATGAGGAAGAACGTGAACGACGTGATGATGTAGAGGTAGCCGATGACCTTGTGGTCGGTCGAGGTCATCCAGCTGACGATCAGCCGGCCCTTGCTGGTGCGCGGCGCTGCGGTGATCGCGGCGGGCTGCTCTGAGATCGCGGTCACTGCGCGCCTCCGCCCTTCTGCTCGGCGATGTAGGCGTCGAACTCGGCCTGCGTCACGACCTTCACCTGGAACAGCATCCGGGAGTGGTCGACTCCGCACAGCTCGGCGCAACGGCCTTCGTAGGTGCCGGTCTTGCTCGGCGTGAGCTGGAACTGGTTCACGTAGCCGGGCATGACGTCCTTCTTGTAAAGGAACGCGGGAACCCAGAAGGAGTGAATGACGTTGTCCGACTTGAGGTTGAAGTGGACCGTCTTGTTCACCGGAAGGACCAGCACGGGCTTCTCGCCGTTGCCGGTGCCGCCGGGGGCGTCAGGAGAGGTCGGAGTTCCGGAGATGCTGACCGGAGTGCCGTCCGCCTTCTGGAAGCCGGCGCCGATGTAGTCGAACTGCCAGCTCCACTGGTAGCCGATCACGTCGACCGTCACGTCGGGGTTCTTCTCGATCTTCTCGACGTAGGACTGGTCTCGCGCCGTGTAGAAGAAGAGGACGCCGATGATGACGAACGGTACGGCGGTGTACAGCATCTCGACCGGAAGGTTGTAGCGCACCTGCTTGGGAAGGCCCTCCTGGCCCTTCCGCTTGCGGTGGAACAACACGGCCCAGATGATCAGGCCCCAGACGACGACGCCGACGGCCAGCGCGGCGATCCACGTGCCCTGCCAGAGCTGGAGCATGCGATGCGCCTGCTCGCTGGAAGGCTCGGGGAAGCCTACGCGCTTCCATTGTTCGGCGTCGCAGGCGGTGGCCGCCATCGCCAGCAGAGCCAGCGCGGACGCGCTGCTCAGCGCTCGGCGGCGGCCACTCACTGGCTCACGCCGCTCCCTAGAGCGGGTCGGACTCACGGATTGCCTTCCCCACAGATGAAGCCCGGGAGCTTCCCCGGGCGGCTGCAATTCACTAGATCCCTCGTTGTGGTGGACACATTAGCGCGGGTGTCCGGAGAGTCCCCTCCGGGACCCCCGTTAGTGTCGTGGTGTGCCTTATTTCGACGCCGCCTCGACCGAACCCCTGCATCCCGCCGCACGCAGCGCGCTGCTGGACGCGTTCGAGACCGGCTGGGCCGATCCGGCACGCCTGTACGGATCGGGACGACGGGCCAGAATGCTACTGGATCAGGCACGCGCGCGGATCGCGGCGCGGCTGTCGGTGCGCCCTGACGAACTCGGATTCACCACTTCCGGAACCCAGGCCGTCCACCTGGGGGTCCTCGGCGCGCTCGCGGGCCGTCGGCGCGTCGGGAGGCACCTGGTGGTGAGCGCGGTGGAGCACTCCAGCGTGCTGCACGCGGCGGAGGCGCACGAGCGCGACGGCGGCGAGGTCACCGAGGTGCCCGTCGACCTGTTCGGCAGGGTCGACCCGGCGGCGTTCGCGGCGGCGCTGCGGCCGGACACCGCGCTGGCCTGCCTCCAGTCGGCCAACCACGAGGTCGGCACCGTCCAGCCCGTCGCGGAGGTCGCGGCGGCCTGCCGGGAGGCGGGGGTGCCGCTGCTGGTGGACGCCGCGCAGTCGCTCGGCCGGATGCCGGTGCCGGAGGGCTGGTCGCTGCTGACCGGGAGCGCGCACAAGTTCGGCGGGCCGCCCGGCGTCGGGCTGCTCGCGGTGCGCAAGGGCACGCGCTGGCGCTCCCCGCTGCCCGAGGACGAGCGCGAGGGCCGCCGCGTCCCGGGGTTCGAGAACGTGCCGGGGGCGGTCGCCGCCGCCGCCGCGCTGGACGCCGTCGCCGAGGAGGCGCCCGCGGAGAACGCGCGGCTGTCTGAGTTGGTGGCGCGGATCCGCCGGGAGGTGCCCCGGCTGGTCGAGGACGTCGAGGTCGTCGGCGACCCGGAGCGACGATTGCCCCATCTCGTCACGTTCTCGGTGCTTTATGTAGAAGGCGAGGCGATCGTCACTGAACTCGACCGTTTGGGTTTTGCGGTTTCGTCGGGCAGCTCATGCACGGCGGATAGCCTTCGTCCTAGCCACGTCTTGGAGGCAATGGGTGTGATTACCCATGGAAACGTCCGGGTATCGCTGCCCCGGGGAGCTTCCGCCGCGGAGGTCGACCGGTTCCTCGCCGTCCTGCCCGAGACGGCGGCCCGGTTGCGCCGCAGCGCCGGCGTGACCAGCTGACCCGCACGCGACACCGCACCGCCAGACGAGAAGGGAAGCAGACCATGCGCTTCCGCCGCCGCGCCCCCCAGGCCCAGCAGGCACCGCCCGCCCCCGTCCCGGTCCCCGCGGGCCCGCCCGCCTACCTGATGCTCGACGCGCTGGGCCGCAAGTGCCCGATCCCGATCATCATGCTGGCCGAGCGCATCCGCGAGGTCCCGCTCGGCGAGATCGTCGCCGTCAAGGCCGACGACGTCGCCGCGCGAACCGACATCCCGGCCTGGTGCCGGATGAAGTCGCAGACCTTCGTGCGCGAGGAGGCCCTGCCGCAGGGCGGCTGGGCCTTCCACATCAAGCGGGACTACTGACGAAGAGCCGCCCCCGGGGGCGGCTCTTCCGATCTCAGCTCAGGTGGGCGGCGATGTCCGCCGAGGCGTCGGGACCGTAGGCCGCGGCCATGCGCTCGATCAGCACCGCCTTGTCCAGGGAGTACTCCTGGCCGCCGGCGGTCTCCAGCGCGTGCGCGGCGACGAGGTTGCCGAGCTGGGCGCCCCGCTCCAGGCCCAGGCCCCAGGCCACCGCGGCGAGGAAGCCCGCGCGGAAGCCGTCGCCGACACCGGTCGGCTCGACCTTGCGGACGTCGGGCGCGGCCGGGACGTGCAGGCCGGGCTCGCCCTTGCGGTCGATGACGACGCCCTTGGCGCCCAGGGTCGTCACCCGGATGTCCACCTGGTCGAGCACCTCGGCGTCGGACCAGCCGGACTTCTGCTCGCAGAGCGCCTTCTCGTACTCGTTGGTGAACAGGTAGCGGGCGCCGCCGATGAGCCGGCGGACCTCCTCGCCCTCCATCCGGGCGAGCTGCTGGGACGGGTCGGCGGCGAACGGAACACCGCGGTCGCGGCACTCGTCGGTGTGCCGGACCATCGCCTCGGGGTCGTTCGGGCTGATCACCACGAGGTCGAGGTCACCGAGCGGGGACAGCTCGATGTTGCGGGCCTCGGCCATCGCCCCGGCGTAGAAGGAGGCGATCTGGTTGTGGTCGGTGTCGGTGGTGCACATGAACCGGGCAGTGTGCCGCAGCTCGGACACGTGCACGCCGGAGCAGTCGACGCCGTGGCGCTCCAGCCAGGCCCGGTACTCGGCGAAGTCGGCGCCGACCGAGCCGACGAGCAGCGGGCGCAGGCCGAGCGAGCCGAGGCCGAAGGAGATGTTGGCCGCGATGCCGCCGCGGCGGATCTCCAGCTCGTCCACCAGGAAGGACAGCGAGACCTGGGCGAGCTGGTCGGGCAGCAGCTGGTCGGAGAACCTGCCGGGGAAGGTCATCAGATGGTCGGTCGCGATGGAGCCTGTCACGGCGATGCGCACGGCGGTAGTTCTCCTCGTCGGCGGGACGTCGGGCAAAAGAAAAAGGGCCTGCACAGGTTACTGTGCCAGGCCCTGCGAGGGCTGAACACCCTCGTGATGGACGCGCTAGGAGAAGCTGTCGCCGCAGGCGCACGACCCGGTGGCGTTCGGGTTGTCGATGGTGAAGCCCTGCTTCTCGATCGTGTCGACGAAGTCGACGGTGGCGCCCACCAGGTAGGGGGCGCTCATCCGGTCGGTGACGACGCTGACGCCGTTGAAGTCGGTGGCGACGTCGCCGTCGAGGGACCGCTCGTCGAAGAAGAGCTGGTAGATCAGGCCGGAGCAGCCGCCGGGCTGCACGGCGACGCGCAGGGCCAGGTCATCGCGGCCCTCCTGCTCCAGGAGGTCCTTGACCTTCTGCGCGGCGGCGTCGGTGAGGTTGATCCCCGACTGAGTGCTGGTCTCCGTCATGTTCATGTACTCCCGGTGCGGGGCGAGTTTAGGTCCGGCAGCCTTACTGCCTTCAGGTGACAACGTACCTGCCCGCGGGGTTCTTCCCCGCACGGCGGGATTTTTTCATCGTGCCACAGGCCCTTCGCCTCCGACATCGGTGACGTTGTCCCCTGGTGTCCCCCATGCCCCGCACTTGGGCGGATATGCCGGGCACCACCCCTGATTTACAACGATGGTGGGCGTTGTGGTTACATGGGTTTCGTCAGAACGACGATAAGTCCCCGTTCGCGGGAAGGGAGCCCCCGTGACGACCACCACCGACCTGCCGCTGCTCTTGCTGGGCCAGGGTGCCGATCCGGCCAGTGAGCGGGGCGTCGACTGCCCCGGCGACCTGCCCCCGGCCTCCGACCCAGCCCTCGTGGCGCGGGCCCGCGCGGCCAAGGAGGCGCTCGGCGACAGCGTCTTCGTGCTCGGCCACCACTACCAGCGCGATGAGGTCATCCAGTTCGCCGACGTGACCGGCGACTCCTTCAAGCTCGCCCGCGACGCCGCCGCCCGCCCCCAGGCGCCCTACATCGTGTTCTGCGGCGTCCACTTCATGGCCGAGTCCGCCGACATCCTCACCGGCGCCGACCAGAAGGTGATCCTGCCGGACCTCGCCGCAGGCTGCTCGATGGCCGACATGGCCACCTTCGACCAGGTGGAGGACTGCTGGGACGCCCTCGCCGACGCCGGGATCGCCGACCGGGTCGTGCCGGTGACCTACATGAACTCCTCGGCCGACATCAAGGGCTTCGTCGGCCGGCACGGCGGCGTGGTCTGCACGTCGTCGAACGCCAAGCGCGCGCTGGACTGGGCCTTCGCCCAGGGCGAGCAGGTGCTCTTCCTGCCCGACCAGCACCTCGGCCGCAACACCGCGGTGCTGGAGATGGGGCTGTCGCTGGACGACTGCGTCGTCTACAACCCGCGCCGCCCGAGCGGCGGACTCACCCGGGAGCAGCTCCAGAACGCCAAGATGATCCTCTGGCAGGGACACTGCTCGGTCCACGGCCGCTTCAGCAAGGCCGCGGTGGACGAGGTGCGGGAGCGGGTCCCGGGCGTCAACGTCCTGGTCCACCCCGAGTGCCGCCACGAGGTCGTCAACGCGGCCGACCTCGTCGGCTCGACCGAGTACATCATCAAGGCCCTGGACGCCGCCGAGCCCGGCAGTTCCTGGGCCATCGGGACCGAGCTGAACCTGGTCAAGCGACTGGCGAACGCCCACCCGGACAAGAACGTGATGTTCCTGGACAAGGCCGTCTGCTTCTGCTCGACCATGAACCGGATCGACCTGCCCCACCTGGTGTGGGCGCTGGAGTCGCTGGTCCGCGGCGAGGTCCCCAACCAGATCACCGTCGACGCCGAGACCGCCCACTACGCCAAGGTCGCCCTCGACCAGATGCTCGCCCTGCCGTGAACATGGCGCCGCCTCCGGCGGCGCGGTGATCGGGCACTTGAGGTCCCCGGACCGCCCCTCCGGCCCTAAGGGGGCCCGCGGGGCGGCCCCGGGGACGCCCGATCACGTGACCGGCCGCGCCCGACGGCGCTCCGCGGAAACAATCGCGGGGTGGTGCCGCGGTCCGGCTCAGTCGGGGATCAGCCCGGAGTCGCCCAGCATGCTCCGGACATCGTCGATGTGCGCGTCGGCCGGCGGCAGGATCAGCTCCGACGGCTCCAGGCTCTCGTCCGGGAGCGGAGTGCCCAGCTCCCGGACCCGGTCGAGCAGCGCGGCGAACGCGGCGCGGAAGGCCGCGTCGTCGTCTCCCCCGATGGTGGCCTCGAGCGTGTCGTCCAGCTTGTTCAGTTCCGGCAGGTCGCCCTCGGCGACCTGCAACTGCCCCTCACCCATGATCCGGACGATCATCGCTCAGCCTCCCTGCTGCGGCCTCTGGTCCTGCGGCTGGCCCTGCGGCTGCGCCTGCTGGGCGCCCGGGTCGAGCTGCTTCTGCAGGCTGCCCTGGTTCAGCTCGGCCTTCAGCCGCTCCAACTCGATCTCCACCCCGGAGCTCGCGCCCATCCTGTCCAGTTCGGCCTGGATGTCGTCGCGCGGCCCGGAGTAGTCCTCGAGGGCGCCGGAGGCCAGCAGCTCGTCGATCGCGCCGGCCCGCGCCTGGAGCTGCGCGGTGCGGTCCTCGGCGCGCTGGATGGCGAGGCCGACGTCGCCCATCTCCTCGGAGATGCCGCTGAACGCCTCGTTGATCCTGGTCTGCGCCTCGGCCGCGGTGTAGGTGGCCTTGATCGTCTCCTTCCGGGTGCGGAAGGCGTCGACCTTGGCCTGGAGGCGCTGCGCGGCGAGGACGAGCTTCTCCTCCTCGCCCTGGAGCTGCTGGTACTGCACCCGCAGGTCGGCCAGCTGGTTGTCCAGGCCGGACCTGCGCTCCAGCGCGGAGCGGGCGAGGTCCTCGCGGCCCAGCTCCAGCGCCTTGCGGCCCTGCTCGGTCAGCTTGTTGTGCTCCCCCTCGATCCGGGAGATCTGGAGTTCGAGGCGCTTGCGCGAGGTCGCCACGTCGGCCACGCCCCGCCGCACCTTCTGGAGCATCTCCACCTGGCGCTGGTAGGAGTAGTCCAGGGTCTCCCGCGGATCCTCCATGCGGTCCAGCGCGTTGTTTGCCTTGGACCTGAAGATCATCGACATTCGCTTCATCACGCTCATCGCGCGCGGACGTCCCTTCGTGTTGCGGGTCGGGCTCTCCTTCACCCTACGCTTCTGACGTTCGGGGGATCTACGAGGTTCCTCACCGGTATCGGCATCAAATATCCTTCGTTCTGTGTTCCGACGTGGCAGTGCAACCCCGCAGACCCCTGAGACGGCCGAAGACCGCCCCCTCAAGGAGGGCGGCAAGAACCGTCCCACGCCCAAGCGCGCCGAGGCCGAGGGCAACCGGCGCCAGCAGCGCGTGTCCGCGCCCAAGGACCGCAAGGAGGCCTACAAGGCCGTCCGCGAGCGCCAGGCCCGCGACCGCGAGAAGGCGCGCGAGGGCATGGCCAAGGGCGATGCCAAATACTTGCCCAAGCGTGACCAGGGCCCGGTCCGGCAGCTCGCCCGCGACTACGTGGACTCCCGCCGGACGGTCGGCTCGTACCTGATGCTGATCATGTTCGTGGTGGTCATCCTCGGGTTCATCCCGTCCTCGATCACCGTCACCATCTGGTCGATCATGCCGCCGTTCCTGCTGACGATCGTGCTGGTGGAGAGCCTGCTCATCGCCCAGGCCGTCAAGCGGCTGGGCAAGGAGCGGTTCCCGAACGAGAGCCTCAAGGGCGTCGGCCTGTACGCCGCCTCCCGCTCTCTCCAGATCCGCCGCCTCCGCCTCCCCAACCCGCGCCGCAAGCCGGGCGAGAAGCACCTGGTCTGACCCTCGGCGCCGGTCCCCGCCGGGGGCCGGTCCTAGGATCGGATCATGGAATTTCGGTATCTGGGCCGCAGCGGTCTGAAGATCTCTGAGATCGCGTACGGCAACTGGATCACACACGGGTCCCAGGTCGAGGAGGACGCGGCGCGCGCCTGCGTGGCCGCGGCACTCGACGAGGGCATCACCACGTTCGACACCGCCGACGTCTACGCCGGCACCCGCGCGGAAGAGGTCCTCGGCCGGGCGCTCAAGGGCGTCCGGCGCGAGTCCCTGGAGATCTTCACCAAGGTCTACTGGCCGACGGGCCCCGGCCCGAACGACCGGGGCCTCTCGCGCAAGCACATCATGGAGTCGATCAACGGCTCACTGCGCCGCCTCGGCACCGACTACGTCGACCTGTACCAGGCGCACAGGTTCGACCACGAGACGCCGCTGGAGGAGACCCTCCGGGCCTTCGAGGACATCGTCCGGCAGGGCAAGGCCCTGTACATCGGCGTGTCCGAGTGGCGGGCCGAGGAGATCGAGGCCGCGCTGGAGATCGCCGACGCGCGCGGGTTCGACCGGATCATCTCCAGCCAGCCCCAGTACTCCATGCTGCACCGGGTCATCGAGGCCGAGGTCGTGCCGCTGAGCGAGCGCGAGGGCATCGGCCAGATCGTCTGGTCGCCGATCGCCCAGGGCGTCCTCACCGGCAAGTACCTGCCCGGGCAGGCGCCGCCCGCCGGGTCCCGCGCCACCGACCCGCAGGGCGGGGCCGACTTCGTCAAGGCCTGGCTGGGCGACGACGTGCTCACCCGGGTCCAGGGCCTCAAGCCGATCGCGGAAGAGGCGGGCCTGACCATGGCGCAGCTCGCCGTCGCCTGGGTCCTGCAGAACCCGAACGTGTCGGCGGCCATCATCGGGGCCTCCCGCCCCGAGCAGGTCCGCGACAACGTCAAGGCCGCCGGGGTGAGACTCGACCCGGCCCTGCTGTCCCGGATCGACGAGGCGCTGGGCGACGTCGTGGTCCGCGACCCGTCCCACACCCGGTCCCCCGACACCCGCCCCTAGTCCAGGGCGAGTCTCATCGGGCCGTAGACGACCCGCTCGTCGTCCAGGAGCCAGACCCGGGCGACGCCGGAGTCGGCCAGGGTGCGCCAGTTCTCGCCCAGCCAGCTCTCGGCGTCGCTCTGGGTGGACTGGTACTCGGGCTGGTCGTGCACGCCGGGGAGCCCGTTGGGCGGGATCACCGTGCCGTCGTCCTTCTCGTACCGCCAGCTCCACGCCATGTTCGCCTGACTCCCCTCGACCCGGGCAGATACCGCGCGCCCCCGCGCCGGGACGGAGTGGACGCTCCGAGATCATAGTCGGGTGGACATCGAGTTCGAGGGAGACGCCTCGCCTGCGGGCTGGCCCGTACCGGGCTGCCGCTGCGCCTCCTGCACCTCGGCGCGCGCCACGCCCCACCCGCCCCTCCTGGCACGGGTGGACGGGGTGCCGCTGGAGCTGCTGGAGGCGCGCCGGGTGCCGGGCGGGTTCGCGGCCGCGGCGCCGGGCGGCGGACGGCTGCTGTGCGCCGATCCCGGCGGCCTTCCCGAGCCGGAGGAGGGGGTCGTCTACGACGCCGTCCTTCTGGACCTCCTCGCCGACCCTTCCCATCTGGGGGCCCTGCGCGCGCTCGGGGCGGTCGGGGACGGGACCGACGTCCACGCCGTGCACGTCGACCACAGGATCCGGGACGAGGCGGAGCTCGCCCGGCGGTTGTCCTTCTGGGCCTCCCCGGTGCCGGGACCTCACCGGACTCTGCTGCTCGGCGGCTCTCGGTCGGGCAAGTCCGCGGAGGCGGAGCTGCGCCTGATCGCCCGCCCGGACGTCACGTACGTGGCGACGGGCCCTGCCGCGGACTCCGATCCCGACTGGGCGCGGCGGGTGGGGGCGCACCTGGACCGCCGCCCGTCCCGGTGGCCGACCCTGGAGACGACGGACCTCGACACCGTGCTCTCCCGGGCCGAAGGCGCCCTCCTCATCGACGGCCTGGGCACCTGGCTGGCCGCGGCCATGGACGAGACCGGCGCCTGGGACTCCCCCGGCGCGGTGCTCCCCCGCATCGAGTCCTTGACCGCCTCTTGGCGGGCCTGCGCCGCCGTCGTCGTCGCGGTCTCCGACGAGGTCGGCCTCTCCCTCGTCCCCGACAACCGCGCCGGACGCCTGTTCCGCGACCTCCTCGGCGACGTCAACCAGCGCCTCTCCGCGGAGTCGGAGTCGGTCGCCCTGGTCGTCGCCGGCCGCGTCCTGGACCTGTGAGCCGGCCCCACGGCCGCCCCAGGCCGTCGCGGGACACGTCGCGAGGCCGTGAAGGCCGCCCCAGGCCGTCACCGGCACGTCCGGGCGCCACACGCCCAGGGCGCGGCCGACCCCGCCTGAGTCCGTGAGTCCCGTGCCGGTACAAGGCGCCCTCTCGCGGGGCGGTGGGCGGTAGGGTCCGGCCGTGGAAGTTCCTGTGGGGTTGCGGCTTTCGTTCGGCCTGCTGAGCGTGCTGCCCGTCCGTTACGCGCGGGCGGGCCGTGCGGAGTTCGCGACGGCGATGCGCCTCGCGCCCCTCGTCGGGCTCGCGGTCGGGGCCTGCCAGGGCGCGCTGTTCGCGGCGCTCGACTTCGCCGGGACCGGGCCGCTGCTCGCCGCGGTCCTGGCCGTCGGGCTCGGCGCGGTGCTGACGCGCGGGCTGCACTGGGACGGGCTCGCCGACGTCGCCGACGGCCTGGGCAGCGGACGGCCCGCGGAGACCGCCCTGGAGATCATGAAGAAGTCCGACATCGGACCTTTCGGGGTGCTCACCCTGGTCTTCACCGCCCTCGCCCAGATCGCCGCGGCCACCGGGACCGCCCACCCCGCGCTCGCCCTCGCGATCGGCGCCGTCGCCGGGCGCACCGCGATCGTCCGCGCCTGCGCGCCCGGCGTCCCCGCCGCCCGGCCCGACGGCCTCGGCTCGATGGTCGCCGGGACCGTCTCCCGCGGCCCCGCCACCCTGCTGACCGGCGTGGTGCTCGCCACGTCCGGGCTCGCCGCGCTCGCCTGGACCGGCTCCCCGCGCGACGCGCTGCCGTACGCGCTCGCGCCCCTCGCGGGACTGCTGGCGGCGGGGCTGTTCCGGCGCCACCTGGTGCGCAGGTTCGGCGGCGTCACCGGGGACGTGCTCGGCGCCCTCTGCGAACTCACCGTGACCACGACCTTGATCGTGCTCACACTCGGTGACTGATCCTGTCGCGACGCTTGATCGAAACGGCGAAATCCGGTGCGGGGGGCGAGTAAGGTCGAGAGACGTGACGACGATTCTCAAGCTCACCCAGAACGAACCGGCCTCCCTGGACGTCGACGCGGTCGTCGTCGGCGTCCTTCCCGGTCCCACGCCGGCGCCGGGCGCCGCGGGGGTCGACGAGGCCCTGGGCGGGCGCCTGGCAGAGGCCCTCAAGGCCGTCGGCGCCACCGGCAAGGCCGGTGAGGTGCACAAGCTGCCGACCCTGGGCGCGCTGCCCGCCGCGGTGATCGTGGCCGCCGGGCTGGGCGAGGAGCCCACCACCGAGACCCTCCGCCGTGCCTCCGGCGCCGCGGTGCGCGCCCTCGCGGGCGCCGGCAAGGTCGCCCTGGCGCTGCCCGCCGCCGACGCCGACGCGGCCTCCGCGGTCGCGACCGGCGCGCTGCTGGGCAACTACGCCTTCGCCCGCTACCGGACCGGCGAGCAGCCGGAGACCGTCGGCGAGTTCCTGCTGGCCGCCCCGGCCGACGCCGCCGACCGCGTCGCCGAGGACACCGCGATCGCCGAGGCCGTCACCCTCGTGCGCGACCTGGTGAACACCCCGCCGTCCCACCTGTCCCCCGAGGACCTCGCCGACGTCGCCGACCGCGTCGCCAAGGCGTCCGGCCTGGCCGTGGAGATCCTCGACGAGAAGGCGCTGGTCGACGGCGGCTACGGCGGCATCGTCGGCGTCGGGCAGGGCTCGGTGAACCCGCCCCGCCTCGTCCGCCTGGCCTACAGCCACCCCGAGGCCGACAAGAACGTCGTGTTCGTCGGCAAGGGCATCACCTTCGACACCGGCGGCATCTCGATCAAGCCCGCCGAGGGCATGGACTGGATGAAGTCCGACATGGGCGGCGCGGGCGCCGTCCTGGGCGCGCTCCAGGCCATCGCCGCGCTGAAGCCGAAGGTCAACGTGATCGGCTACCTCGCGATCGCGGAGAACATGCCGTCCGGCACCGCCCAGCGCCCCTCGGACGTCCTCACCATGTACGGCGGCAAGACCGTCGAGGTGCTCAACACCGACGCCGAGGGCCGCCTCGTCATGGCCGACGCCCTCGTCCGCTCGGCCGAGGACGCCCCGCACCTGCTCGTCGACGTCGCGACCCTCACCGGCGCCGCGCTCGTCGCGCTCGGCGTGCGGCTCACCGGCGTCATGGCCAACGACGACGACGTGCGCACGAAGATCGTCGCCGCCGCCGAGGCCGTCGGCGAGCCCGCGTGGGGCATGCCGCTGCCGGAGGAACTCCGCAAGGGGTTCGACTCCCCCGTCGCCGACATCGCCAACATCCCCTCCGAGCGCTGGGGCGGCATGCTCGCGGCCGGGATCTTCCTCAAGGAATTCGTGCCGGACGGAGTCCGTTGGGCTCATCTGGACATCGCGGGACCCGCCTACAACAAGGGCGAGCCCTACGGTTACACCCCCAAGGGCGGAACGGGTGCCGCGACCCGGACCCTCGTCCGCCTCGCCCGGGACGTGGCCGACGGGAACCTGTGACCCGTCTCATCTCCACAGCCCGGTCCTACCGGTCAGTACAAGTGAAAAGATTGTCCTACCTGGCAATTCTCGGCTTCACCCCGCCGGGTCATGTCGCGTAGATCGGCTTAGAAGGAGCATCCAGTGGCGAACAAGGGCCCGTACGACCTCGTCGTACTCGGAGGCGGGAGCGGGGGCTACGCCGCGGCGCTACGCGCGTCCGAGCTGGGCATGCGCGTCGCCTTGATCGAGAAGGATTCCAACCTCGGAGGCACCTGCCTCAACCGGGGTTGCATTCCCACCAAGGCGCTGCTGCACGCCGCCGAGGTCGCCGACGAGATCAACGAGGCGAAGAACTACGGCATCAAGGCGACGTTCGAGGGCATCGACGTCGAGGGCGTGCAGGGGTACAAGAACAAGATCGTGTCCACCACGGTCAAGGGCCTCACCGGACTCATCAAGTCCAAGGGCATCGAGATCGTGAACGGCCTCGGCCGCCTCGCCTCACCGACCACCGTCGCGGTCGGCGACGACGTCTACGAGGGCGCGCACATCCTGCTGGCGACCGGCTCCGTGCCGAAGTCGCTGCCCGGCCTGGAGATCGACGGCACCCGCGTCATCTCCAGCGACCACGCGCTCGAGCTCGACCGCGTGCCGACCTCCGTGGTGATCCTGGGCGGCGGCGTCATCGGCGTCGAGTTCGCCTCCGTCTGGCGCTCGTTCGGCGCCGAGGTCACCATCGTCGAGGCGCTCCCGCACCTGCTGCCGCTGGAGGAGGAGACCTCCTCCAAGCGCCTGGAGCGGGCGTTCCGCAAGCGCGGCATCAAGTTCGAGATCGGGGTCCGCTTCGCGGGCGCCAAGACCACCGACACCGGCGTTTCGGTGAGCCTGGAGAACGGCAAGACCATCGACGCCGAGCTGCTGCTCGTCGCCGTCGGCCGCGGCCCGGTCTCCCAGGGCCTGGGCTTCGAAGAGGCCGGCGTCCGGCTCGACCGCGGCTACGTGGTCGTCGACGAGTACTGCCGCACCTCGGTGCCGACCGTCTCCGCGGTCGGCGACCTCATCCCGACCCTCCAGCTCGCCCACGTCGGCTTCGCCGAAGGCATCCTGGTCGCCGAGCGGGTCGCGGGCCTCAACCCGACCCCGATCGACTACGACGGCGTCCCGCGCATCACCTACTCCAACCCCGAGGTCGCCTCCGTCGGCATCACCTCCGCCAAGGCGCGCGAACTCGGCCTGGAGATCAAGGAGGTCACCTACGACCTCGCGGGCAACCCCAAGAGCAAGATCCTGGGCACCGCGGGCGAGGTCAAGATGATCGCCGAGGTCGACGGCCCGATCCTGGGCGTCCACATGGTGGGCGCGCGCGTCGGCGAACTCGTCACCGAGGGCCAGCTGCTCTACAACTGGGAGGCCCTCCCCTCGGAGGTCGCGCAGCTCATCCACGCGCACCCCACCCAGTCCGAGGCCGTCGGCGAAGCCGCACTCGCGCTCGCCGGCAAGCCCCTGCACGTCCACGGCTGACCCAGCCACCCCATCCACGGCTGACACAGCCAAACGCAGTTCGAACAAGGAGTCGCTGAGAACCATGCCGGTCTCCGTCACCATGCCCCAGCTCGGCGAGAGCGTCACCGAGGGCACCGTCACCCGCTGGCTCAAGAAGGAAGGGGAGACCGTCGAGGTCGACGAGCCCCTTCTCGAGGTGTCGACCGACAAGGTCGACACCGAGATCCCCTCCCCGGCCGCGGGTGTGCTGACCAGCATCGCCGTCGCCGAGGACGAGACCGTCGAGGTCGGCGCCCTGCTGGCGACCATTTCGGACGCGGGTGAGGCGCCGGCTCCGGCCGCCGCGCCCGCCGCCGCCCCGGCCCCCGCGCCGGAGCCCGAGCCCGCGCCGGCTCCCCCGGCCCCGCCCGCGCCTCCGGCACCGGCCCCTGCTCCCGCTCCGGCCCCCGTGGCCGCCGCTCCGGCTCCCGCGCCCGAGCCCACGCCGGCTCCCGCCGCGTGGCCCCCGGCCGCGCCCGCCGCCGCGGCTCCGGCCGCCGCCCCCGCCGTCGAGGCCGAGGGCGCCTATGTGACCCCGCTGGTCCGCAAGATGGCCTCGGAACTGGGCGTCGACCTCGCCGCGGTCAAGGGCACCGGCGTCGGCGGACGCATCCGCAAGCAGGACGTCCAGGACGCCGCCAAGGCCAAGGCCGCCGCCGCTCCGGCTCCGGTGGCGCCCGCCGCCGCTGCCGCCCCGGCCGCGCCCGCCGCCGCTCCGGTGCCGGCCGCGGTGCCCGCCGCTGCCGCCGCCAAGCGCGGCACCACCGAGAAGCTGTCGCGCCTGCGCCAGACCATCGCCCGCCGCATGGTGGAGTCCCTCCAGGTCTCCGCCCAGCTGACGAGCGTGGTCGAGGTGGACGTCACCAAGATCGCCCGCCTGCGCGACCGCGCCAAGGCCGACTTCCTCGCTCGCGAGGGCGTCAAGCTGTCGTTCCTGCCGTTCTTCGCCCTCGCCACCATCGAGGCCCTGAAGGCGCACCCGAACGTCAACGCGGTCGTCGACTCGGCCGAGAACACCGTCACCTACCACGAGGCCGAGCACCTGGGCGTCGCGGTGGACACCGACAAGGGCCTCATCGTCCCGGTGATCAAGGACGCCGGTGAGCTCAACCTCGCCGGGATCGCCCGCAAGATCGCCGACCTCGCCGAGCGCACCCGGACCAACCGGGTCAGCCCGGACGAGCTGGGCGGCGGCACCTTCACGCTGACCAACACCGGCAGCCGGGGCGCCCTGTTCGACACGCCGATCATCAACCAGCCGCAGGTCGGCATCCTCGGCACGGGCGCGGTCGTCAGGCGCCCGATCGTGGTGAACGACCCGGGCCTGGGCGAGGTCATCGCGATCCGCTCCATGGTCTACCTGGCCCTCACCTACGACCACCGGATCGTGGACGGCGCCGACGCGGCGCGCTTCCTCACCACGATCAAGGCGCGTCTCGAGGAAGGCCACTTCGAGTCGGAGCTCGGCCTGTAAGGGCCGTCGCGGCCCGAAAGGGCTAGTCTTCGGGCATGCGAGTGATCATCTCGGGTGCCTCAGGTCTGATCGGCGGAGCCCTCGCCGCGCATCTGCGCGGTGAGGGCTTCGCCGTTTCCACGCTGGTGCGCCGCGCGCCCCGGCATCCCGGCGAGGTGTTCTGGGACCCCGCCGAAGGCCGGATCGACGCCGCCGGGCTGGAAGGCCACGACGCCGTCGTCCATCTGGCGGGCGCGGGGGTCGGCGACCGGCCCTGGACGGCCGCCTACAAGAAGCAGATCCGCGACAGCCGGGTGAAGGGCACCTCCCTGCTCGCGAAAGCGCTCGCCGAGGTGGACACGCCGCCGCGCGTGTTCGTCAGCGGGTCGGCGGTCGGGTTCTACGGCCCGACCGGCGAAGACGTGCGTGACGAGGAGGATCCGCAGGGCGCGGGCTTCCTCGCCCAGGTCGTCGCCGACTGGGAGGGCGCGGCGTCGCCCGCGGCTGCGGCGGGCATCCGGGTCGTGCATCCGCGGACCGGCATCGTGCTGGCGCGCGAGGGCGGCATGCTGAAGCCGCTGCTGCCGCTGTTCCGGCTCGGCCTGGGCGCGAAACTCGGCGCCGGCCGGCAGTGGATGAGCTGGATCACCCTGCGCGACGAGGTCCGCGCGCTCACCCATCTGCTCACCTCGGAGCTGTCCGGGCCGGTCGACCTGACGGCGCCGGAGCCCGTCACCAACGCGGTGTTCACCAAGGAGCTGGCCGGCGCGCTCGGCCGTCCTTCGTTCCTCGCGGTGCCCGCGCCGCTGCTCCGGCTCGCCCTGCGCGAGTTCGCCGACGAAGGCCCCCTGATCAGCCAGCGCGCCGTGCCGACGCGACTGCTCGCGGACGGCTTCGTCTTCGCCGACCCGTCCCTTCCAGCCGCCCTGCGCGCGATGTTCGCGCGCTAGGCGAGCCGCCGTGACACCAGCGGCCCGATCCCCGGGGTGGCGGGATCGGGCCGTACTCATGGGCCCGATGGCAGGCTCTTGAAGAGCCCGGCTACGCCGGGGAGCCCGCCATCGGACCGTACTCATAGGGCCCGATGGCAGGCTCTTGAAGAGCCCGGCTACGCCGGGGAGCCCGCCATCGGACCGTACTCATAGGGCCCGATGGCAGGCTCTTGAAGAGCCCGGCTACGCCGGGGAGCCCGCCATCGGGCCGGATTCAGCCGTGTTCAGAGGAGGCGGCGGAGCAGCTTCTTCGTCGACTCGGTGTAGGGCGGGTAGATGAACTTCGGGTCGGGCGAGGTGCCCTTGCGCATGACCGCCTTGCGGTGGCTGAACGCCTCGAAGCCGAACTCGCCGTGGTAGGCGCCCATGCCGCTGTTGCCGACGCCGCCGAACGGCAGGTTCGGGTTCAGCACGTGGTAGCCGACCTGGTTGATCACCACGCCGCCCGCCGAGACGTCCGCGAGGAACCTGCGCTCGTCCTCCTTGGACGGGCTGAACAGGTACGCCGCGAGCGGCTTCGGCCGGGACCGGATGAACTCCAGCGCCTCGCCGAACGAGCCGTAGGAGACGATCGGCAGGATCGGGCCGAAGATCTCCTCGGTCATCAGGGGCGAGTCGGTGTCCGGGTCGAGGACCACGCTGAAGTCCACCCGCTTGTCGTCGGGCGCGGACCCGCCGCCGTGCACGACCTTGCCGCCGTGCCCGTCGAGCAGGCCGGCGAGACGCTTGGCGTGCCGCTCGTTGACGATCGGCCGCGCCTTGCCGTCGGTGCCCTCGGTCATCGCGTCGACGGCCTTGGCGACCTCCTTGGCGAACGTCTCGGCGACGGCGCGGTCGGCCAGCACGTAGTCGGGCGCGATACAGGTCTGACCCGAGTTGAGGTGCTTGCCGTACACGACACGCCGGGCCGCGACCTCGAGGTCGGTGCCCTTGGTGATGATGACCGGGCTCTTGCCGCCCAGCTCCAGGGTCACCGGAGTGAGGTGCTTGGCCGCGCCCGCCATGATCGCCTTGGCGATGCCGGGCCCGCCGGTGAACAGCACGTGGTCCATGGCCTGGTCGAGCAGCTCCTGCGTCTCCTCGGCGGCGCCCTCCACGACGGCGACGGCGTCCGCGTCGAGGTAGGCCGGGAGCAGTTCCGCCAGCAGCGCGGAGGTCGCCGGGGCGTGCTCGGACGGCTTGAGGATGACGCAGTTGCCCGCCGCGAGCGCCGCGATCAGCGGGCCGACC
The DNA here is from genome assembly GCF_003751225.1 of Actinocorallia herbida. Taxonomy (NCBI): domain Bacteria; kingdom Bacillati; phylum Actinomycetota; class Actinomycetes; order Streptosporangiales; family Thermomonosporaceae; genus Actinocorallia; species Actinocorallia herbida. Next base: position 1,350,540 of record NZ_RJKE01000001.1, on the reverse strand, counting down.
GCCAGGTAGAACGGGTAGTTCCACGGGCTGATCACCAGCACGACGCCCAGGGGCTCGTACTGGATCCAGGACTTGCCAGGCTGCATCGACAGCGGGGTCGACACCCGCCGGGGGCGCATCCACTTGCTCAGGCTCTTCTTGGCGTCGACGAGCTCGATGCGGGTGGACGCCATGTCGGCGAACCAGGATTCGAACGCTTCCCGACCGAGGTCGGCCGCGAGCGCCTCGACGATCTGGTCCTCGCGTTCGGCGAGGAGCCGACCGAGGGCGTCGAGCTGGCGGACCCGCCAGGCCGCCGGCTTGGTCCGGCCCGATGCGAACGTCGTGCGCAGTCGCGCGACGGTCTCGGCGATCGAGGGGGACATGTCAGGTCCTTCCCGAAACTGTTAGGACTGCTGGGAGTATTCGTCGCGCAGGACGCGCTTGAGGAGCTTGCCGGTGGGGTGCCGCGGCAGCTCGTCCCGGAAGTCGAGCGACCTCGGGCACTTGAAGTGGGCGAGGTTGTCGCGACAGTACGCGATCAGCTCGGCGGCCAGCGCGTCGCTCGCCTCCGACGGATCGGTGAGCTGGACGACCGCCTTGACCTCCTCGCCCATCTCCGGGTTGGGCACGCCGAAGACCGCGACGTCGGCGACCTTCGGGTGCACCGCGAGGAGGTTCTCGGCCTCCTGCGGGTAGATGTTCACGCCGCCGCTGATGATCATGTGGGACTGGCGGTCGGTGAGGTAGAGGAAGCCGTCGGCGTCGACATGGCCGATGTCGCCGAGGGTGGTCCAGCCGCGGCCCAGGGGGTCCTGGGCGGACTTGGTCTTCTCCGGGTCACCGTGGTACTCGAACTGCGGCCCGTTGCCGAAGTACAGGGTGCCCGTCTCGCCCGCGGGCACCTCCTCGCCGTCCGGCCCGAGCACGTGCACCTCCCCGAGGATCGGCTTGCCGACGCTGCCGGGGTGGGCGAGCCAGCTCGTCGAGTCGGTGTAGGTGAAGACGTTGCCTTCGGTGCCCGAGTAGTACTCGTGGATGATCGGGCCCCACCACTCGATCATCTGGTGCTTGACCGGGACCGGGCACGGTGCGGCCGCGTGCACGGCGTACTTCAGCGAGGAGAGGTCGTAGGCCTTGCGGACCTCCTCCGGCAGCTTCAGCAGCCGGATGAACATCGTGGGCACCCACTGGCTGTGCGTGACGCCGTAGCGCTCGATGGCCTTGAGCGCGTCCTCCGGCTCGAACTTCTCCATGACGACGACGGTCGAGCCGAGCCGCTGGAAGGACATCGAGTAGCGCAGCGGTGCCGCGTGGTAGAGCGGAGCCGGGCACAGGTAGAGCGAGTCGTCATCCGGCGCGAAGAGCATCTGAATGAGCGACGTCAGGATGCCGGGCTGCTCACCGAAGGGGATGCGGTCCAGCTTCGGCTTGATGCCCTTGGGCCGTCCGGTGGTGCCGGAGGAGTAGAGCATGTCGACGCCTTCGAGCTGCTCGGCGAGCGGCTCGGGGGACGCGGCGGCCAAAGCCTCCTCGTAGGAGTCGAAGCCGGGGGCCTGCTCCTCGGGCATCAGCTTGATCAGGAGGTTCTCATTGGCGGCCGCGATCGGGGCGGCGACGTCGGCGACGGCCGGGGAGGCGATGAACGCCTTGGCCTCGCAGTTCTCGACGATGTAGGTGACCTCGTCGAGGGTGAGCTTGTTGCTGACCGCGGTGTAGTACAGCCCGGAGCGCTGCGCCGCCCACGCGACGGCCAGGGCCTCCCAGCGGTTCTCCATCATGAACGCGATGTGCTCGCCGGGCCTGATGCCGGCCGCGTGGAACACCTGGGCGAGCCGGTTCGACGCCTCGTCCAGTTCCTTGAAGGTCACGACGCGACCGGAGCCGGTCATGATCACCGCGGGCTTGTCCGGGGTGCGAGCCGCGACGGTTCCGAGATCCATGAGCACCTCAACGTTGAAGCAGTGTTACGTTTTTCGCATTCTGTAACATGACCACCCAGTAAGGGAAGACTTATCCGAATCCGATTCTAGGACTTCCGCCCGCGCTGGCCAGCCCCTTCGCGAGAACTCCAGAACCGAAACGTGCCTTGACGACGCCCGGGGCCCGGCCGACATGCGGCCGGGCCCCGCCGCGGGTCGCCCCGGGTCGTCAGGCTTCGGCGGGAACGGCGGTCCGCGGGGTTTCCGGGGCGGGGGACGACGCGCGCCGGACGACGAGGAGGACCAGGACCGCGGCGGCCAGGCCGACCACGCCCGCGGTCACCAGGACGTCGTTGAGGCCCGAGGCGAAGGCCTCGCGGACCGCGGGCGCGGCCTCCGGCCGCCGGGCCAGGACCTCGGCCGCGCCGCCGCCGCTCAGTTCCGCGGCGCGCACCCCGGTCCCCTCCAGCGGGCCGGTCATGCCGGTCCGGAACAGGCCGCCGAGGACGGCGATGCCCAGCGCGAACCCGAGCTGGCGGAACGTGGTGACCGCGCCGGCCGCCATGCCGCCGCGCTCGACCGGCGCCGCGGCCAGCGCCGCCGACGACAGCGCGGGCGTGCCCAGGCCGACGCCGACGCCGACGACGGCGAGGCCCGGCAGCAGCGCCGCCCAGCCGGAGTCCGCCGACAGCACGGCCTGGCCGAGCGCGCCCGCGCCGATCAGCACGAGCCCGCCGCCGATCGTCCACCGGGGCGCGACGTCGTGCAGCAGCCGCCCGCCCGCGCCCGCCACGACGAACGCGACCCCGCACATCGGCAGCACGACGAGGCCCGCCTGGATCGCGCTGAGCCCCAGCACGGACTGGAGCCAGAGCGACTGGTACGCGCCGTAGGCGAACGCGGCGAAGCTGAGCAGCGCCCCTCCTGCCATGATCGCGCTGAACGACGGGCTGCGGAACAGCCCGAGATCGAGCATCGGCTCCGCGGTCCTGACCTCCACCACCAGGAAGACGGCGAGCGCGACGGCCCCCGCGGCGAGCGACCCGAGCGCGACGCCGGTCCAGCCCTCCTCGCCCGCGCGGATCAGCCCGTACGTCAGCAGGCCCGCGGAGGCGGTGAACGACACCATGCCCGGGACGTCGAACGGGCGCGGCCGCGGGTCGCGGGACTCGCGCACGCTCCACAGGGTCAGCGCGACGGCGGCCACGCTCAGCGGCAGGTTCACCAGGAAGATCGCGCGCCAGCCGAACGGGCCGACCAGCAGCCCGCCCACCAGCGGCCCCGCGGCCGCCGCGGCGCCGTTCACCGCGCCCCAGACGCCGAACGCCACGCCCCGGTCACGGCCCCGGTAGAGGTCGTTGATGAGGGCCATGGTCGTGGCGAACATCGCGGCGGCGCCGAGGCCCTGCACGAGTCGCGCGACGACGAGCGTCCCCGCGTCGGGCGCCAGCCCGCACGCCAGCGACGCGGCCGCGAACAGCACGAGACCCAGCACGTAGACCCGCCGCCGCCCGATCCGGTCGGCCAGCGACCCGGCGCCGAGCAGCGCGGCGGCGAGGACGAGCGCGTACCCGTCGAGCACCCATTGCAGCGCCGTGAAGGACGTGTCCAGGCCGTCGGCCATGTCCGGCAGCGCCACCATGACGATCGTGACGTCCACCAGCAGCATGAAGGCACCCGTACAGACCGCGACGAGCGGCCACCACTTTCGCATTTTCATCTCCCTCGAAGGCATCACGCGGTCTCCACCTTCGCGGCCGAACGGACGGAGGCAGGATCCATAGCGGCATTCCGAGCCGGAATCCGACATCGATTACGCTGATCTGGTGGAAAGAATCAGCGCCGATCACCTCGACCTTCAGATCGCGCACGCGCTCGCCCTCGACGGACGCGCGTCGTTCAGCCGGATCGCGACGGTCCTCGGCGTCTCCGACCAGACCGTGGCGCGCCGTTACCGGCGGCTCCGCGCGCAGGGGGCGCTGCGCGTCGTCGGGCTGTGCGACCACCGCAGGACCGGGGGCTCCCGGTGGTGGGTGCGCCTCCAGTGCGCCCCCGGCTCCGCCCCAGCGCTCGCCGACGCCCTCGCCCGCCGCCCGGACACGGCCTGGATCCAGCTCCTGGCCGGGGGCACCGAACTCCTCTGCGGCGTCCACTCCCTCACCGAGGAGGACGAGGACGGCACGCTCCTGGAGCGGCTGCCGAGGACCGCCCGGGTGGTCGCGGTCACCGCGCAGTCGATCCTCCACCAGTTCGCCGGGGCCGCCCTGCGCACCGACCACGAGCTCATCTCCGCGCTCACCCCCGAGCAGGAAGCCGCGCTCGTCCTTCCCCCGCCGCCGCCACTCCCCGACTCCCCCCTGCCGCTCGACGCGTTGGACCGCGCCCTCTTCACCGAGCTCGGTCTCGACGCCCGCGCCTCCCACGCCGACCTCGCCGCCGCGACCGGCTGGTCGGAGTCGACGGTCCGGCGCAGGCTCGACCACCTCGAGGCGACCGGCGTCCTGTTCACCGATCTGGAGATCGACATCGCCCTGCTGGGGCTGCGCACGTGCGCCTGGCTGTGGCTCGACGTCCACCCGGCCGACCTGGAGCGGGTGGGCGCCGAACTCGCCGGGCACCCCGAGATCGTCTTCGCCGCCGCGACGACCGGCCCCACGAACCTCACCGCGTCGGTCTGCTGCCGTGATCCGCGCTCCCTCTACCGCTACCTGAACGACCGTGTCGGGCCGCTCCCGGGCGTTCGCCGCAGCGAGACCGTCCTCATCTCCCGCACCGTCAAACAGAGCGGCTCCGCGCTGCCCGCCCGCCGCCGCGGCACCGCCGCCTGACCCCGGGAACACCGCGGGGCGGCGGATTCCCCCCGCCGCCCCGCGTCGCTTCTCCGTCCGGTCGGGGACCCCCAGCGGCTTGCGCCTGCGAACACCCGCGGGGGCCCCGACCGAACCGCGTCGACCACCCCGCCGACGCATAAATAAGGTTAGCCTAACCTAATAAATCTGTCATCCCCGGGCCCGGACCCTGCGCGGGCCGAGGAACACCACGCCGATGCGAAGGCGCACCTTGGTCCACCACGGCGGCAGGGGCGCGGGCACCAGGTAAGCACCCCGCGGCGGGCGCCTCCATCAGCCCGACGATCTTCACCTGCGCCCTTTCACCTCAGCGGCGCCCCGGACGGAGAACGCGCGAAGGCCCGCGGCGGAACGACCGCCGCGGGCCCCGGCGCCTCAACGATCGGACGTCGTCGCGACCCTCGACCCCGGTGACGAGGCCGCTGCGCGAGGACTACACGTCGAAGTAGAGCTCGAACTCGTGGGGGTGGGGGCGGAGGCGGATCGGGTCGAGTTCGTTCTCGCGCTTGTAGGTCACCCAGGTCTCGATGAGGTCCTGGGTGAAGACGCCGCCTTCCAGGAGGAAGTCGTGGTCGTTCTCGAGGGCCTCGAGGACGGCTTCCAGGGAGCCGGGGACCTGCGGGATGCCGCGGGCCTCCTCGGGCGGGAGCTCGTAGAGGTCCTTGTCGACCGGCTCGACGGGCTCGATCTTGTTCTTGACGCCGTCGAGGCCGGCCATGAGCATGGCGGCGAACGCGAGGTAGGGGTTGCAGGACGGGTCCGGCACCCGGAACTCGATGCGCTTGGCCTTCGGGTTGGTGCCCGTGATCGGGATCCGGATGCAGGCCGAGCGGTTGCGCTGGCTGTAGACCAGGTTCACCGGGGCCTCGTAGCCCGGGACCAGGCGGTGGTAGCTGTTCACCGTCGGGTTGGTGAAGGCCAGCAGGGCGGGCGCGTGCTTGAGCAGGCCGCCGATGTAGAAGCGGGCCGTGTCCGACAGGCCCGCGTAGCCGACCTCGTCGTAGAAGAGCGGGCTGCCGTCCTTCCACAGTGACTGGTGGCAGTGCATGCCCGAGCCGTTGTCGCCGAAGATCGGCTTCGGCATGAACGTGACGGCCTTGTTGTGGGCGCGGGCCACGTTCTTCACGACGTACTTGTAGAGCATCAGCTGGTCGGCCGACTGGAGCAGGGGCGCGAACCGGATGTCGATCTCGGCCTGGCCCGCGGTGCCCACCTCGTGGTGCTGCATCTCCACGTCGATGCCGACCTCGATGAGCTGCTGGACCATCTCCGAGCGCAGGTCGGTGTAGTGGTCCATCGGCGGGACGGGGAAGTAGCCGCCCTTGTACGGGGGCTTGGCGCCGAGGTTGCCGCCCTCTTCCTTGCGCCCGGTGTTCCAGGCGCCCTCGATCGAGTCGAGGAAGTAGAAGCCCTCGTTGGCCGCGGTGTGGAAGCGCACGTCGTCGAAGATGTAGAACTCGGCCTCGGGACCGAAGAACACCGTGTCGGCGATACCGGTGCCGATCAGGTAGTCCTGGGCCTTCTTGGCGACGTTGCGCGGGTCGCGGCTGTAGGGCTCGCCCGTGAGCGGGTCGTGCACGAAGAACGTGATGTTGAGCGTCTTGTGCTGGCGGAACGGGTCGACGACCGCGGTCGTCGGGTCCGGCAGCAGCAGCATGTCCGACTCGTGGATCTCCTGGAATCCCCGGATGGACGAGCCGTCGAACATCAGGCCGTCGGTGAAGACGTTCTCACCGAAGTTCGAGGCCGGGAAGGTGAAGTGCTGCACCGTGCCGGGCAGGTCGACGAAACGGACGTCGATGAACTGGACACCCTCCTCCCGGATGTAGTTCAGGACTTCCTCGGCGCTGCTGAACATCCAGCCTCCTAAAACGGGCTTTTACTACCGATCTCACGAGGTCACATCCTTGTAACCCACCTGCCAGCCTACGCTTCGCCTCCCTCGAAGGCGGGTCACGACAGTCCGCCTGGCCGGTACCGGTAGTTTTGTGGGGTGAGCGGTAACGAGAAGGGTCCGAGCTGGACAGGCACCTGGCTGACCGGGGCCCGCACGGCGGGCGCCGACCTGGGCTACGCGGGCGAGCGCCTGGGCTTTCCGCAGCGCGGATCCGGGTCCGTCGCCAGCTACGCGCGGCGGCTCGTCGCCCTGCTGATCGACTGGTTCGCCTCGATGCTGGTGGCCGGGTGGATCTCGGGCCTGCTGGACTGGTCCGACAAGGCCAACGTCTGGCTCAACCTCGTCGTCTTCGTCCTCCAGGCCTGGATCGGCGTCTCGCTGATCGGGACGACCCTGGGCAAGCGGCTCGCGGGCCTGCGCGTGGTCCGGCTCGACGGCCGCCCCGTCGGCCTCCTCTGGGGCGCGGCCCGCGCGGTGCTGCTCGGCCTGATGATCCCGGCCCTGCTGTGGGACCGCGACCACCGCGGCCTGCACGACCGCGCCGCCAACACCGCGGTCATCGAGTACTGAGCGCCGCCGGTCATGGCGGGCTCTCCGAGGGCCCGCGACCGGCCCGGTGAGCACGAACCGGGAACGGCCGGTCCCCGCACAGGGGGCCGGCCGTTCTTCGCGTCCGACGGCCCTTCATCTCCGCGCGGCCGCCGGGTCCGCCGACCGCAACGCCCCGGACGCCGGCTGTTCACCCTCCCCGCCTCCCAGTCCCGCGATGCGCGCCCCGGACGCCGGATTGCGCCCGGCATACCCGACACGTCCCCGACGGCAGCAGGATCGACCTGACGGCCTCCCAGGGCCCCCGGCCGCGGTCCGGACAAGCGAAGAGCCCGCGACCACGGGGGTCGCGGGCTCTCCTCGGAGCTCTCGCCGGAGTCAGCGGCGGGGCGGCTTGGGGCCCTTCGGCATGCGGACGCCCTTGGGGATCGGGCCGCCCGGCGCGGCCGGCCGCTGCGGCAGCGCGCGCATCCGGTCGTTCAGATCGTTGACCTGGGCCTTGGTGAGGTTCCTGGGCAGCTTCGCGACCTTGGCCTGGAGCTTGGACAGCGGGACCTGCCCGTCCTCGTCGCCGACCTGGATGTCGTAGATCGTGACGCCCGAGGCGAGCCGGGAGATCTTCTTCTTCTCCGCGCCCAGCAGCGAGCCGACCCTGCTCGCCGGGCCCTCCGACACCAGGATGACGCCGGGGCGCCCGATGACCCGGTGCACCACGTCCATGTTGCGGTTGCCCGCGACGGCCGGGGTGACGACCCAGTTGCCGCGCATCGTGTCCAGGACGCCGTAGGCGGCGCCGATCTGGCCCTCCAGCATGCGGTACTGGGTGCGCTGCGCGAACTGCCCGAAAACGACGAGGCCGACGATGATCGCCAGCATCAGGCCGAGCGGGATCATGAACCACAGCGGCCCGACGAAGATCCCGATCAGCACGAAGATCGCGAGCACGCCCAGCGCCGAACCGAAGACGATGGGGAGCGCCTTGCGGTCGGCCTTGGCCACCATCCCGGCGACCATGCGGATCTGCTTGAACCGCCCGGGCTGTTCGTTCTCTGCCATGCTGCTCATCCTAGTGATCGGCGCGGGCGTCGATGGCCTGACGGTAGAGGCGTCCCGCGCGGTAGCTGGACCGTACCAGGGGTCCGGACATCACTCCGGCGAACCCGATCTCGGCGGCCTCGGCCTGGAGCTCGACGAACTCCTCGGGCTTGACCCAGCGCTCGACGGGGTGGTGCCGCGGCGTCGGCCGCAGGTACTGGGTGATGGTGATGAGCTCGCAGCCGGCCGTGTGCAGGTCGCGCAGCGCCTCGGAGACCTCCTCGCGGGTCTCGCCCATGCCCAGGATCAGGTTGGACTTGGTCACCAGCCCGGCCGCGCGGGCCTGCGTGATGACGTCCAGGGACCGCTCGTACCGGAACGCGGGCCGGATCCGCTTGAAGATCCGCGGCACCGTCTCCAGGTTGTGCGCGAACACCTCGGGGGCGGCCTCGAAGACCTGGCCGAGGAGGTCGGGCACACCGTTGAAGTCCGGCGCGAGCAGCTCCACGCCGCAGCCCGGCACGGCGAGGTGGACCTGGCGGACCGTCTCGGCGTACAGCCAGGCGCCCTGGTCGGGCAGGTCGTCCCGGGCCACCCCGGTGATGGTGGCGTACTTGAGCCCCATCGACGCGACGGACTCCGCCACCCGCACGGGCTCGCCGGTGTCGTACTCGGCGGGCTTGCCCGTGTCGATCTGGCAGAAGTCGCACCGCCGGGTGCACTGGTCACCGCCGATGAGGAAGGTCGCCTCGCGGTCTTCCCAGCACTCGAAGATGTTGGGGCAGCCCGCCTCCTGGCAGACCGTGTGCAGCCCCTCGTCTTTGACGAGCTGGGTCAGCTCCCGGTATTGGGGCCCCATCTTCAACCGCGTCTTGATCCACGGCGGCTTCTTCTCGATCGGTACCTCTGCGTTGCGGACTTCAAGCCGCAGCAGCTTCCGTCCATCTGGGGCCACAGCACTCACCCGTTTAGAGTACGTCCAGGAAAGGCCCCCTCACGCCCCCCAAGGAAGGCCGGCCGCTGTGATCGTGTCCACCATGAACGACATCCCCGGCTACGAGGTCACCGAGGTGATCGGAGATGTGTTCGGTCTCACCGTCATGGTCCGCAGTGGACTGTCCAGCATCGAGGCGGGGATCAAGACGTTCCTCGGCGGCGAACCGCAGGGCCTGGCCCGCGAACTCCACGACTTCCGGCTCCAGGCGCGCGAGCGGCTGATCGCCGCGGCCAAGGCCAAGGGCGCCGGCGCGATCCTCGCCGTCCGGTACGAGAGCAACGACCTCAGGGACACCGGGACGGAGATCTGCGCCTACGGGACAGCCGTCAAAATACGCCCTCTATAACAATCGGGGGGCGCATGAGCGCCGATTCCCGCGATTCGCGCCCCCGGCCGCCGCCGACCTCTCTAGGGTGACTCGCTGTTGTCAAGCTTGGAGCAAGGGAGAGGATCCGCCGTGGCGCTGGCCATGACTTACTTGAGGCTGCCCGTGGAGGGAGGCGCCGACCCGGGCGACCTTGCGCGGCGGGTGTTCGGTTCCGCGGGTTGGCGGCAGGCCCACCACGGGCGGGTGCTCGACCTGGGCGGGAACTGGCAGGGCCTGCACTACCTGATCACCGGCGACCCCTGGGAAGGGCGTTCGCCCGAGGCCGACATCGTCTGCGGTGGGCGGCTGCTCACCGAGGACGGCAGCGAGGCGCTCGGCTTCGACGTCATCTACCTGTCCACCGACAGGGTGAAGGTCGCCGCCGACCATCTCGCGGCGACGCCCTTCCCCTCGCGCCGGTTCGACCTGGTCGCGATGGCCGAGGCCGACGTGCAGGGCGTCAACGCCTGGGGCGAGGACGCACGGGACAAGCTGTTCCGGCCGGGCTACGACGCGCTCGGCAGGTTCTTCACCGACGCCGCCGACCGCGGCGAAGGCGTGTTCAAGACGATGGGCTGAGGCCCTAGAGCTGGGCCAGGGTGCGGTGGAACGTCTCCGCCGCGCCCAGCTGCTCGGCGATGTGCCGCTCGGCCAGCGGCAGCACCTCCCGGACGGTCACCGGACGGCCCAGTTCGCGGGTGAGCGAGGTGGAGGACGCGTCGCTGATGCCGCACGGCACGATCCGGTCGAACCAGCTCAGGTCGTTGTCGCAGTTGATCTGGATGCCGTGCATCGTCACGCCCTGGGAGACGCGCAGCCCGACCGAGCCGAGCTTGCGGTCCGGGGCCTCGCCGTCGACCAGCCAGACGCCGCTGCGCCCTTCGACCCGTACCCCTTGCAGGCCGAACTCGCCGAGCACCCCGATCATGGCCTCCTCCATCTTGCGGACGAAGGCCACGACGTCGATCGGGTCGGGCAGCCGGACGATCGGGTAGACGGTGAGCTGACCGGGACCGTGCCAGGTGATCTTGCCGCCGCGGTCGACGTCGATCACCGGCGCGCCCGGGTCGCCCAGCGGCCGGTCCAGCGGCTCGGTGCGCTTGCCCGCGGTGTAGACCGGCTGGTGCTCCAGCATGATCACGGTGTCGCCGACGGCGTCGGCCACCCGGCGCTCGTGGGTGCGGCGCTGGAGCGCCCACCCGTCCTCGTAGGGAACAGCCTGGTCACCGAAGCCCGCATGCACGAAAATCACGCCTCGACCTTACTCGACCCGAGGCCGCGCCCTCCGAACCCCGGGCAAGCCGGACCCTCCGACGTCGGTGGAGCCGACCGGCCGGCGCGTCAGCGGAGCTGGCGTGGCTCGATCGGGGTCTCCTTCACCCCGGTCCCGTCCCGCTCGATCCGCCACGCCCGGCCGGACGGGCGGTAGCCGACGGCCTGGACGAACTCGGTGCCGACGTAGTGCAGCGCGACGCCCTCGTCGGCCGCGTAGCCGTCGGGCAGTTCCCCCGAGGCGATCGAGGAGTGCAGCAGCGGCCTGCGCTGGGCGTCGCTGTCGTAGTGGACGCCGCAGGAGTACGGGAGCAGGCCGAGGCCGTCGCTCAGCGGCCGCAGGGCCGGGCCGTAGGAGTCGGTGTTGCCGCCGGAGTGCCAGCACATCGCGCCCGCGCTCTGCCCGGCCAGCACGACGCCGGAGCGCCACACCTCGGCGAAGATCTCGTCGAGGCCGTGCGCCCGCCACAGGGCGAGCAGGTTGACGACGCTGCCGCCGGTCACGTAGACGAGGTCCTGGGCGAGCAGGTGGCCGCGCAGGTCCTCCATGTTGGGCATGGGGAACAGCGCGACGTGGGTGACCTCGGCGTCCATCCGGCCGAAGGCCTCGTACATCTGGGCGACGCGCTCGGACTGGTCGCCCAGGGCCGTGGCCAGGAAGCAGACGCGCGGCCTGTCCTGCCCGGTGAGGTCGAAGGCGTAGCGCAGCAGCGGGCTCGGGTCCAGGCCGAAGCGGCCGTTGGACACGAAGGTCCCGCCGCCGATGGCGAGGATGTGCGGCTGTCCGTCAGTGCTCAACTGTGCTCCCGGTCTTCGTCGGCGTTCGGCGTCGCTGCCGTTGGTCCGCAGGGTTCCCGGTACCCCGCGGAGAACCCGTGCAGAGTCACCGTACGGCTACGGAGAGCCCCGGAAAGGCGTTTCCGCGTTTCTGTGGACATCCGCGGCGAGGAATGGGGATGATCCGCAACCGGGGTCCGTTGCCCCTGCAACGGGTACCACCCCGCAGCAGCACAGCACCGCACATCGGAGGAACCATGCCGTCGGTCCGGGTAGAGCGCACCGAGACGGGCTTCACCGCCACCAACGACCGGGGAGGCCGGATCGAGATCGGCTCGACCCGCGACGAGGGGGTGTTCTCCCCCGTCGAGCTCCTGCTCGCCGCGCTCGGCGGCTGCGAGATGGCGACGGTCGAGCCCCTGACCGCCAAGCGCGGCCACCGCCTGGCCAAGCTGGCGACCGTCGTGGAGGCGGAGAAGGTCTCCGACACGGAGCTGAGGTCCTTCACCGTCACGTATGAGATCGAGCTCCCCCCGGAGGACGAGAAGGCGCTTGAGGTCTTCCGCTCGGTCGCCGGGCGCGTCCACGAGCGGTACTGCCCGGTCGGGAAGGCGCTGAAGAACCCGATGCCGGTAGAGCAGCGGCTGCCCTGAGGCCCGTAAGGCACGTCCCCTAGGGGCAACCCGCCGTTCGGCGCCCGTTCTTCTGGGGGACGGCCCCGGGTGGGCGTCCCCCCAGATGCCGAGGTGAAGACCGTCCGCTGCGGTGATCACAGGCGGACGCGGCCGCCGGACCATGGACGACATGGTTCGTATCGCCCCCCGTCCTGCCGTTCGTTCAAGTCTGACCGGTTCGGACGGGCCGGCCGCCGTCTCCCCGCTGGTCCGCGTCCCGCCGCTCCCGCGGCCGTCGGTCGTGCGCGAACTCGTGCTCGTCGCCGTCTTCTACACCGCTTACACCCTGCTCCGGATCCTGCTGAACGACCCGGGCGGTCCCGCCCGCGCGTTCGCCAACGCCGCGGCGGTCCTCGACCTGGAACGCGCGCTCTCCCTGGACGTCGAACTCGGGCTGAACCGCGCGCTGGTGGCCAGCGAGCCCCTGTCCCTCGCCGCGAACCTCTTCTACCTGAGCGCGCACTTCGCCGTGACGCTCGCGGTGCTGGCGTGGCTCTACCGCGCCCACGGCGCGCACTACGCGCGGCTGCGGACCGCCCTCGTGGCGGCCACCGGGACGGCGCTCGCGGGCTTCTGGCTGTTCCCCCTGGCCCCGCCCCGCTTCCTGCCCTCCGAGGGCTTCCTGGACCCCGTGACGGCCTTCGGCACACCCGGCCTGTACGCCTCCGACGTCTCGGCGGCCATGACCAACCAGTACGCGGCGATGCCGTCGATGCACGCGGGCTGGGCGGTGTGGTGCGGGATCGCCCTCGTGACGCTCGGCCGCCGGTGGACGACGCGCGCGCTCGGCCTCGCCTACCCGGCCTGCACCGTCGCGGTGGTGCTGGCGACCGCCAACCACTACGTCCTGGACGTGGTGGCCGGCGTCGCCCTCGTCGTACTCGCGTACTCATTGGTCCCGGTGGCGGGCTCTTTGAGAACCCGGCTTCGCCGGAGAGCCCACCACCGGGCCGGGCTCACTGGTCCCGATGACAGGCTCATCGAGAACCCGGCTTCGCCGGAGAGCCCGCCACCGGGCCGGGCTCAGCGGCCGCTTCCGTAGAAGACGCGCTCGGTGACCTCGCGGGCGTGCCTGGCGTGCTTGCGCCAGTCCTCCAGCATGTCGCCGGTCCCGGGGTAGCCGAGCAGCCGGCTGACCGCGGTCCGCTCGCGGTGGTGGTCGGTCGGCAGCAGGTCCGAGGCGCGCCCGCGCACGAGCATCACCGCGCCGCGGATGCGGGTGGCCAGCTCCCACGCCTGGCCGAGCACCCCCGCGTCGTGCGCGTCCAGCAGGGAGTACTCCACCGCGGACTCCAGTGCCGCGACGGTCCGGGTGGTGCGCAGTCCCGGCACCTCCGCGGCGTACCTGAGCTGAAGGAGCTGGGCGACCCACTCGACGTCCGACAGGCCGCCGGGACCGAGCTTGAGGTGCAGCCGCCGGTCGACGCCCCGCGGCAGCCGCTCGGCCTCCATCCGGGCCTTGAGCCGCCGGATCTCGTGCACGTCGCGCTCGGAGATCCCGCCCTCCGGCCACCGGATCGGGTTGATCACCTCGGCGAACGCCGCGCGCAGCCGGGGCGGGCCGATGAGCGGGTCGGCGCGCAGCAGCGCCTGGCTCTCCCACGGCGACGACCAGCGCCCGTAGTAGGCGGCGTAGGACGAAAGGCTCCGCACCAAGGGCCCGGACTTGCCTTCGGGGCGCAGGTTGGGGTCGATGCCGAGCGGCGGCTCAGGCGCGGGCAGCGCCAGCAGGCGGCGCAGCTCCTCGGCCACGGAGTGCGCGGCCCGGTGCGCCTCGCGGTCCTCGACGCCCTCGCGGGCCTCGTAGACGAACATGACGTCGGCGTCGCTGCCGTAGCCGAGTTCGCGGCCGCCGAACCTGCCCATCGCCACCACCGCGATCTCGCACGGCAGCGGCCCCCGGCGCTCGATCTCGACCTTGTTGACCGCGGCCTCCAGCGCGGCCTCGATCGTCACCGCGGTGATGTCGGTCAGCGCCTCGCAGACCTGGCGGACGTCCACCAGGCCGAGCAGGTCGGCGACGGACACCCGGAACAGCTCGCGGCGCCGGATCGCGCGGACCGCGGCGACGGCGTGCTCGGCCTTCTCGCGGTCCTCGTGCCGGGACACCACGGCCATCGCCTCGGCGCGCAGCTCCTCGCCCCTGCGCGGCACGAGCTCGGCGTCGCCGCCGAGGATCGTGACCGCGTCGGGGGCGCGCAGCAGCAGGTCGGTGACGTAGGCACTGGACGCCAGCAGCCGCGCCATCCGCTCGGCGACGGTGACGTCGTCGCGCAGCAGCCGCAGGTACCAGGGGGTGCTGCCGAGGGCGTCGGAGACCCGGCGGAAGCCCAGCAGGCCCGCGTCGGGGTCGGGCGCGTCGGCGAACCAGCCGAGCATCACCGGCAGCAGGGTGCGCTGGATCGCGGCGCGGCGCGAGACGCCCTTGGTGAGCGCCTCGATGTGCCGCAGCGCCCCTGCCGGGTCGTTGTAGCCGAGCGCCAGGAGCCGGGTGCGGGCCGCCTCGGGGGTGAGGCGGGCCTCGTCGGGCAGGTTGGCGACCGCGCGCAGCAGCGGGCGGTAGAAGAGCTTCTCGTGGATGCGCCGGACGCCGCGCGCGTACTTGCGCCACTCCTCGGTGAACCGCTGGGCAGGGTCGCCCTGGAACCCCAGCGCGCGGCCGAGGCGGCGGAGGTCGGCGGTGTCGGCGGGCACCAGGTGGGTGCGGCGCAGCTGGTGGAGCTGGAGCAGGTGCTCGGTGCGGCGCAGGAACCGGTACGCCTCGGCGAGGTCGGCGGCGTCCTCACGGCCGACGTACCCGCCCGCCGACAGCGCCGCGAGCGCCTCCAGCGTGTTGGCGCTGTGCAGCTGCTCGTCGGCCTTGCCGTGCACGAGCTGGAGGAGCTGGACGGCGAACTCGACGTCGCGCAGGCCCCCTGGGCCGAGCTTGAGCTGCCGTTCGACCTCCCCGTGCCGCTCCCTGAGGTCCTCCTCGACGCGCCGGCGCATGGACTGCACGTCGGAGACGAAGTCCTCGCCCGCCGCCGCCTTCCACACCAGCGGCGAGATGGCCTCGATGTAGGCGCGGCCGAGGTCCGGGTCGCCCGCGACGGGCCTGGCCTTGAGCTGCGCCTGGAACTCCCAGGTCTTCGCCCAGCGGTCGTAGTAGGCGCGATGGCTGGCGAGGGTCCGCACGAGCGGGCCCGACCTGCCCTCGGGGCGGAGGTTGGCGTCCACCTCCCACAGCGAGCCTTCGGGGGTGGTCGCCGAGCACGCGCGCATCATCGCCCCGGCGACCTTGCCCGCGGCCTTCAGCGCCGCCTCCTCCGCCGCGCCCTCCGCGGGCTCGGCGACGAAGATGACGTCCACGTCGGAGACGTAGTTGAGCTCGCGTCCTCCGGACTTGCCCATGCCGATGACGGAGAGGCGGGCGAGCGCGTGGTCGGGGACCTCGGCGCGGGCGATGGCCAGCCCCGCCTCCAGGGCCGCGTCGGCCAGCGCCGCGAGCTCCGCGGCGACCTCGCCGACGTCGGACTCCCCGCACAGGTCGCGCCCGGCGAGGGAGAGCAGCCTGGCCCGGTAGGCCACGCGCAGCGCGTCGACGCCGCCCGGCGCGGCGACCGGTGCCGCGGCGGCCGGGTCGGCGCCGACGGCGGTCAGCAGGTCGGCTCGCAGTTCACTCGGGTCGGGGGCCGGTGGCCGGCCCCTGAGAACGTTCCACTGCTCCGGGTGGCGGGCCAGATGGTCGCCCAGGGCCGCGCTGACACCGAGCACGGCGAGCAGCCGGGCGCGGAAGGCGGGGTCCGCCTGGAGCAGGCGGGGCAGGGCGGGGTCGGCGTCGACCAGCCGGAGCAGGCCGGGCAGGGCCAGATCGGGATCGGCGGTGCCGCCGAGCGCGTCGATCACTGACTCGTCGAGCGGGACCGGGGCGGCGGCGAGGGCGGCCTGCGCCGCGGACGCGTCGGTGAAGCCCAACCGCGCGAGCCTGGCGGCGAGGGAGGTACGGCGTTCACTCACACCCATCAAAGTAACCCTCCCCGCCGCCATCGCACCGGATCAAGGACGGCAAGGTCTCCGGAACGTTACAGATCTCACGTCAAGGTTACGCGTGGTTTGCGGCGCGGTGAGGGAACGGACGGATCGGGCATCGGGCTGTATCTGCCGCATTCATGCAGCCAGTCGAGCTGCGCGCGCGGCGCGGACAGCAGCGCGCACGCCACCCGGGAGACGCCCCGGGCCGTGCCGGGGTCGAGCCGGAGCCTGCGCATCTCGGCGTCCAGGTTCCGCGCCGCGTCCGCGACGTCCTCCAGCCGCCCCCAGACCCGCTCGTGCACGAGGACCGCGGCCGCGGTGCGCGGCGGCAGCCCGTACTGCCGCGAGGTGGCCGCGACGGCGTTGAGCGGGCCGTGGTCCTCGCGGGTGTAGGCGACGAGGTCGTTGCACCACGCGGTGACGTCGGCGGTGCCCTCCAGGAGCGTCTGCCACGTCTTGGTGCCCAGCACCTCGACCGGGACCTCGGTGCCGAGCGCCGGTTCGAGGAGGTCGAGCAGGAACGGAGCGTGCAGCCCGCGGCGGACCGCGGCGTAGCGCGTGGGGGCCGGAAGTTCCCCGGTGCGGCGCGCGACCGCCTCGTCCAGGCAGCCCTGGCGGTGCCAGGACAGGTGGTCGCGGAACCTTCGCCGCCAGCCTTGGCTCATGCCGGGGACGGTGCGGTTCCACAGGTCGGCGAGCGCGGTCTCCAGGACGCCCGAGCCGGGCCGCGCGGTGCCGCGCCGGAGCGTCAGGATCAGCGGCTCGTACAGCGCGTCGACGGCGGTGGCCGACGTGCCGAGGCCGCCGTCGTCGATGTGGTCGTCGAGCGCGAACAGCCAGATCAGCCATTCGGTGACGAGCACCGCGCGGGCGGGCGGCACGTCCGGGAGCAGCCGGCAGGCCAGCCGCTCGAAGCGGCCGCGGCCCAGGCGGGTGGCGTCGGACTCGCCGAGGATGAGCCCGTGGCCGCTCGCCCAGGCCGCGGACTCCTCGCCGATCGGGAACAGGAGCTCGTGGACGCGGCAGGGGGCGACGAGCGCGGGGATGCGCTCGGCCAGCGGGAGCAGGAGGGAGACGTCCATCAGATCCGGCCGAACAGCCAGTTGCCGCCGGCCCGCGGGTCGTCTCCGGTGTAGAACTCGCGCGCCGCGCGCTCCAGCTCGCTGACGGTGAGCATGCCGTCCCGGTCGGCGTCCAGGGCGCCGAACGCGCTGGCGATGTCGGCCTCGGCGGTGCCGTAGGCGGTCTGCATGGTGCGGAAGGCCACGGGGTCGATGAGGCCGTCGGCGTCGGCGTCGCAGATGCGGGCGACGGCCTGGTTCGCCGGGCGCAGGACGGGCTCGTAGTCGGGCCCGACGATGAACGCCTCGGCCATGCCCCTGCGGAACTGGTCCCGGCCGATGCGGCTCTCGGCGTCGAGGTCGAGCCGGGACATCACCGCGGCCCAGACCTGGTCGAAGGCCTCCAGGAGGGTCCGGCCGGAGGTCGAGGTCGGCGGCTCGCCGAACCCGATCAGGAAGCGGGCGCCCAGGCCCGCGAGGTCCTCCCGGTCGACCATGCCGTCCCGGTTCACGTCGAGCTGGTCGAACGCCCGGTCCAGCTTCCGATCCTGCAACTCGGAGGTAGACATGCCCTCACGTTAGGTGAGGGCGCGATCTCCTCCCCGTGATGCCGGGCTGTGCCAGGGTCAAAGTCCCGTCATGACGGTCTCGTGGAACACCGGGGCCAGAACGGGCTCCACCAGCTCGGCCGAGCCGTGCCCGGCGTGCCAGGTGCAGGCGCCGCCGACGGCGACCACGCGCCCGGTCTCCAGGACCTTGCGGACGGCCTTGGCGACCTTTTTGCGCGACGGGCCGTTCGGCGCCGGGAACAGCAGCCCGGGCAGCTCGGCGGAGTCGATGACGTCGAAGTCCACGTGCAGGTAGATCGGCCCTTCGGGCAGCACGAGGTCGTCGACGGCGCAGCGGGTGATCCGCGCGGACTCCAGGTACTCGGCCTCCGGCGGGTCGAGGTCGCGCGCGTCCACGAGGGTCACGTTGGCCTCGGGCACGGCCTCCAGGCCGAGGAGGTCGGCGATGACCTCGGGGTGGGCGCCGACGAGCAGGCGCAGCGGCATCCCGCCGAGGTAGCCGGACAGTGAGGTGCGGGGGGTGTGCACGTCGCCGTGGGCGTCGAACCACACGATGGACGGCTGGACGCCCGCCCGCTGGAGGCCCGCCACGACACCGAGGGAGGTCGTGCAGTCCCCCGAGACGACGACCGGCCGGTCGCCCTCGGAGACCGCCTTGGCGACGGTGTCGGCCACGGTGTCGTAGAGGACGGCCATCCGCTGCCAGTGCCCGCTGTCGGGCAGCAGCAGCGTGATGGTCTCGTCGACCTCCACGGGAGCCTCGAAGGCGGGCAGCCGCTCATCGAGGTGATAGGGCACGCAGATAACGCTCACGGAATGACGGTATCCCTTACACCCCGGATCATTCGAGCACTTGAGGTGACAACCCCGGTACCGGCCACGGGACGGCGATCATCACCGGTGCGCAGACCTCTCTTCCGCCCCTCCCGTCCCTGCCTCGCCCCGGTGCCGGGCCTCGGTGGCCCGAAGGGGGAGGACTCCGTCTCGGGAGGGCGGCGGCCATAACCGTCCGGTTCTAGATCCACTATGGGGGCGGGACCGGCCGGGCCGGGACGGCTGCGGTCGGACCGTAATTGCGGGGGTCGGCGGTGTTAACCGGGAGTGGACGTCCGGGGAGGACTCCCCTCAACGTGCCCTGCGGGCCCCGGACGGGTAGGTTTGTAACGCTGGGGAAATACCGGCAGGGCAGACTGGAGGCCGGGGCCTGGGAAGCGTTCGCGAGGGCGCCTCCAGGATGGCTTGGCTTGGAGAGGGAGAATGGTTTTGGACCGTCAGCAGGAGTTCGTCCTCCGGACGCTCGAAGAGCGGGACATCCGCTTCATCCGGCTGTGGTTCACGGACGTCCTCGGCTTCCTCAAGTCCGTGGCCGTGGCCCCAGCCGAGCTCGAAGGCGCCTTCGCCGAAGGCATCGGTTTCGACGGGTCGGCGATCCAGGGCTTCGCCCGGGTCCACGAGGCCGACATGCTGGCCAAGCCGGACCCGTCGACCTTCCAGATCCTGCCGTGGCGGGCCGAGGCGCCGGGCGTCGCGCGCATGTTCTGCGACATCCTCATGCCCGACGGCACCCCGTCGTACGCCGACCCGCGGCACGTGCTGAAGCGCACACTGAGCAAGGCCGCCGACCTCGGGTTCACCTTCTACACCCACCCCGAGATCGAGTTCTTCCTGCTCAAGGACATGCCCAAGGACGGGCGCATCCCCGAGCCCGTCGACCAGGGCGGGTACTTCGACCACACGCCGCACTCGGCGGCGCACGACTTCCGGCGCAGCGCGATCACGATGCTGGAGTCCATGGGCATCTCGGTGGAGTACAGCCACCACGAGGGCGCCCCGGGCCAGCAGGAGATCGACCTGCGCTACGCCGACGCGCTCACCACGGCCGACAACATCATGACCTTCCGCCTGGTCATGAAGGAGGTCGCGCTGGAGCAGGGCGTCAACGCCTCGTTCATGCCGAAGCCGTTCACCGACTACCCCGGCTCGGGCATGCACACCCACATGTCCCTGTTCGAGGGCGACCGGAACGCCTTCTACGAGCCGGGCGCGGAGTTCCAGCTCTCCAAGGTCGGCCGCGCGTTCATCGCGGGCCTGCTCAAGCACGCGCCGGAGATCACCGCGGTCTGCAACCAGTGGGTGAACTCCTACAAGCGGCTCTGGGGCGGCCCGGGCGCCGACGCGGGCGCGGGCGGCGAGGCGCCGTCCTACGTCTGCTGGGGCCACAACAACCGGTCCGCGCTGATCCGCGTGCCGATGTACAAGCCGCAGAAGGGCCACGCGACCCGGATCGAGTTCCGCTCGCTGGACACCGCCTGCAACCCCTACCTCGCCTTCGCGGTGATCCTGGGCGCGGGCCTCAAGGGCATCGAGGAAGGCTACGAGCTGCCTCCGGGCGCCGAGGACGACGTCTGGGCGCTGACCCCGGCCGAGCGCCGGGTGCTGGGCATCCAGCCGCTGCCGCAGTCCCTGGACGAGGCGATCAAGGCGATGGAGCGCTCCGAGCTGCTGGCCGACGTGCTCGGCGAGCACGTGTTCGATTTCTTCCTGCGCAACAAGCGCGCCGAGTGGGACGACTACCGCCGCCAGGTCACCGGCTACGAGCGCAAGCGCTACCTGGAGATCCTGTAGGCATGCGCCGGAACGCCGGCCGCCGGGCGCGCTTATCGTCAGGACGACGATACTCGGGGGCGGTGTTCTAGGCTGTAGGTGTGGCCGGACTCCGTGTGGCGCTCGCACAGGTCAACCCGACGGTCGGCGATCTCGCCGGGAACGCCGAACTCGTGCTGGCCTGGGCGCGCCGCGCCGGGGCCGCGGGAGCCGATCTCGCCGCGTTCCCCGAGATGGCGCTCACCGGCCATCCCGTGGAGGACCTCGCCCTGCGCGCCTCGTTCGTCGAGGCGTCCCGGCGGTCCGTCGCCGCCCTGGCCGCCCGGCTCGCCGAGGACGGCCTGGGCGGGCTGCCCGTCGCCGTCGGGTACCTCGACAGCGACGCGGCGGGCAGGCCCGTCAACGCGCTCGCCTGGCTGCACGGCGGCGCGGTGCTGCTGCGCTCGGCCAAGCACCATCTGTCCGACAGCGGGGTGTTCGACGAGTTCCGCTGCTTCGCCCCGGGCGACCGGCTGCCCGTCCTGCGCATCCGGGGCGCGGACGTCGCCGCGGCGGTCTGCGAGGACCTGTGGCAGGACGGCGGCCCGGTCAGCGCCACCGCCGACGCCGGGGCCGGACTGCTGCTGGTGCTCGACGGCACGCCCTACGAGCGCGGCGCCGACGGCGCCCGGCTCGACCTCTACGCCCGCAGGGCCCGGCAGGCCGGCTGCGCGCTCGCCTGCGTCAACCTGGTCGGCGGCCAGGACGAGCTGGTCTTCGACGGCGGCTCCGTCGTCGTCGCGGCCGACGGCGCCCTCCTGGCGCGGGCGCCCCGGTTCGTCCAGCACCTCCTCGTCACCGACGTGACGCTGCCGGACGCCGCCCCCGCCGCCGAGGGCGCCTTCCCGCGCGACGCCCACGACGGCACGGTCATCACCATCGAGCGCAGGTTCGCCTCCACCGGGCCCGCGCCCGCCCGCGCGCCCGTCACCGCCGAGCTCGCCGCCCCGCTGACGGAGGCCGCCGAGGTGTACGGGGCCCTCGTGACCGGGGTGCGCGACTACGTCGGCAAGAACGGCTTCCGCTCGGTGGTCCTCGGCCTGTCCGGCGGGATCGACTCGGCGCTGGTCGCCACGGTCGCCGCCGACGCGCTCGGGCCCGAGCGCGTGCACGCCGTGCTCATGCCGTCGCGCTACTCCAGCGAGCACTCCCTCAGCGACGCCGCCGACCTGGTCGAGCGGCAGGGCCTGCACTCCCGGATCGTGCCGATCAACGACCTGGTCGCCGCCTACGACAAGGAGCTCGCGCTGACGGGCCTGGCCGCGGAGAACCTCCAGGCGCGGATCCGCGGCACCGTCCTCATGGCCCTGTCCAACCAGGAGGGCCACCTGGTGCTCACCACCGGCAACAAGAGCGAGCTGGCCGTCGGCTACTCGACCCTCTACGGGGACAGCGCGGGCGGCTTCGGCCCGCTCAAGGACCTCACCAAGACCCGGGTGTGGGAGCTGTCCCGCTGGCGCAACGCCCGCCGCGGGCCGGGTCCGCTGCTGTCGGACCTCGGGCCGGAGCCGATCCCCCCCGCCGTCATCGACAAGGAGCCGTCGGCCGAGCTGCGGCCGGACCAGCGGGACACCGACGCGCTGCCGCCCTACGACGTCCTCGACCCCCTCCTGGACGACTACGTCGAGCGCGACCTCGGCCGGGACGCCCTCGTCGCCGCGGGCCACGACCCGGCCCTCGTCGAACGCGTCATCCGGCTGGTCGACGCCGCCGAGCACAAGCGGCGGCAGTACCCGCCCGGCCCGAAGACGAGCGCCAAGGACTTCGGCCGAGATCGCCGCCTGCCCATCACCTCGCGCTGGCGCGAGTCCCGCTGAGACTTCTCTGACCTGGCCTTCTCTCGGATCTCACGTTCGCGCCGGCGCTCTCACGCGGTCCTTCGGGTTCTCTCAGCCGACGTCCCGCGACGCCTCATCCGACGGCAAGGCAGCGTCCGTAACGTGCTCGGCGTCCCAAGAAGAACGAGCACCCAAGGAGCCGAGATGATCCGGAAGATGATCCCCGCCGCCGCCGCCTTCGCCGTCGCCGCCGTCGCGCTCGCCGGGCCCGCCCAGGCCGCGCAGGCCTCGGAGAAGCCCCAGACCTCCTCGACCCAGGTCGCGCAGCCGCCCGCCCAGGGCCACGACAAGGACACCAAGGCCAAGGAGAGCACCGCCACCAAGAAGGCCAGGGCGCTGTGCCTCAGCACCGGCCGCAAGGACGCGGAACTCGCCGCGAAGATCGCCCGCTATGACGACGGGAGGACCTACTCCCCCGACCTGCTGCGGACCAAGGCCGCCAAGCTCAAGAAGAGCGACGCCCGGCGGGCCTCCCTGCTCAAGCAGGCCAAGGCCCGGCAGGCCGAGGTCGCGGCGCTGAAGAAGCAGCGCGCCGACCTCGCCCAGACGCTGCGCTGGTGCAAGGCCCAGGGCTACGCGACCTCCTGACGCCCGCGGCATGACCGGCCGCGGTGGAGATCACACGCCGCGGTCGGGCAGGCCGTCCAGGGGCAGGCGGGGCAGCGGGAAGCTGTCGGTGTGGTGCTTCTTGCCCGGCCATTCCTCGGAGAAGGCGGTGTCGTCCGGGTCGATGCCGGGCAGCCGCAGGTCGCACCAGACGACCTTGCCGAGCGCGGTGCGGCGGGTGCCCCAGCGCCGGGCGTACTCCGACACCACGAGCAGGCCCCGGCCGCCCTCGTCGTCGTCGGCCGCGCGGCGCAGCCGGGGCAGGGCCGCCGAGCGGTCCATCACCTCGATGACGAGGGTGCGCTCGCGTAGCAGGCGCACCTCAAGGGGGCCCGGGGAGTACCGCAGGGCGTTGGTGACCAGCTCGGAGGCGAGCAGCTCGGCGGTGTAGGAGAGATCGGCCAGGCCCCACTCGTCGAGCTGGGTGCGGACCAGGCCGCGGGCGCGGCGCACCGCGGCGAGCTCGTTCGGCAGGGTCCAGGACACGCGGGTGTCCTCGGGCAGGCGGCGCAGCCGGGCGATGAGCAGCGCGATGTCGTCGCGGTCGACGTTGTCGTAGACGCCCGCGAGGCACGCCTTGGCGAGATCCTCCATCGGCCGGTCCAGCGCCGAGGGGTCGAAGATCCCCTTGAGCCGGTCCAGCCCGTCGTCTATGTCGCGGCCCCGGCTCTCCACCAGGCCGTCGGTGTAGATCACGAACATGCTGCCGTCCTCGACGGCGAACTCGCGGCTCTCGATCGGGTTGCCGCCGACCACACCGAGCGGCGGGGCGTCGGGCAGCTCCAGGTACTCCGGGGTGCCGTCGGCGCGCAGCAGCAGCGGCGGGAGGTGCCCGGCCGAGGCGATCTCCAGGGTGCCGGTGGTCGCGTCGTAGACGCCGAACACGCAGGTGGCGAAGTGCGGTTCCTGCTCGCCCAGCTCGGTCATCAGCTCGTGCACGATGTGCAGGGCGTCGGCGGGCGGGTAGTCGAGGTTGGCCAGCGTGTGCAGGGCGGTGCGCAGCCTTCCCATGGTGACCGCGGCCTTGACGCCGTGCCCGGCCACGTCGCCGACGATCAGCGCGACCCGGCCGCCGGGCAGCGAGATCGACTCGTACCAGTCGCCGCCGACCTCCACCAGCTTGCTGCCCGGCAGGTAGCGGTGCTTGACCTCCACCGACGACGGGTGGGACAGCCGCAGCGGCAGCAGGCTCCGCTGGAGGGTGAGGGCGGTGGCGCGCTCGCGGCTGAACCGGCGCGCGTTGTCGATCACGATCGCGGCGCGGGAGGCGAACTCCATGCCGATCTCGACGTCGTAGGCGTCGAACCTGCGGAAGCCGGGGGTGCGGGTGCAGGCCATCAGGCCGAGCAGCTTCCCGGTCTTGCCGATCAGCGGCAGGATCACCATGGACACGTCGTCCAGCAGCTCGCGCACGGGGTCGCGGCGCCAGGCGTCGGCGATCCTCCCGGCCTGCTCGGCGGTCATGTGCTTGAGGTGGACGGGCGCGGCCCGGTCGAGGCACTCGCGGTAGGGGGTGCCCGGCGGGTAGACCAGCACCTCGCCGGTGGGGAAGGTCGCCGACCAGTCCGGCTCGTGGTTGTCGGTGGCCAGGGCGAGCCGGCGCAGCACCGCGGAGCCGTTGGCCTCGCCGTGGCTCTCGTCGGCGGCGACCAGGCTCTCCAGCAGGACGATCGAGGCGACGTTGCAGTAGTGCGGCACGATCACGTCGGCCAGGGCGCGGGTGCACAGGTCGAGGTCGAGATTGGATCCGAAGCGGGTGAGCTGGTCGTCGAACAGGGCGCGGCGCACGCGGGCCGGGTCCTGGAACCGCTCGGTGGTCGACAGCGCGACCCTCAGATGGACCATGGCGAACAGGTCGGTGCCGCCGACCATGGGCTGGACGGTGACGACCGCGTCGCCCGGTCCGTGCAGGCGCCACACCGAGGTGCGCTCCTGGCCTTCGGCGACGGCCTCCAGGATCGCCGGGATCTGGTCGCCGCCCTCGTCCAGCAGGTCGTACAGGCGGGTGCCGATCAGCGCGTCGGCCTCCAGGCCGATGACCTTCTCGGCGTTGTGCCCGGCCTGGACGATCACGCCCCGGTCGTCGATGCCCAGGACCAGCGTCCGGGACGCCGAATCGGCGGTCGACGCATTGGCCTTGCGCGCCATCGCGGTTCTCACCTTGCGCTCTCCCGCCGACCGATTGCTCCTTGGTCCTTCCGAACAAGTATGCGCCACTCGGGGCTTCTGCGCGGCTTGTTGCGCACGAAGGATGTGACACAGGCGACCCGCCCCGTCACCGACCGGTGATCACGAGGCGCCGACGTGGGCCGCGAGTTCCTCTCCTCACATCGGGAATGGCCCCCTCTTCCCCTCCCGTTGAGTTGGTGTAATCATCTATTTCGTCCGGGTACGCCGAAGGGGCGCCTCGAGACTGAGAGGTAGAGGAAGCATGTCCGAAGTGCAGAAGGACCGGTCGACCATGCTCTATGGCGGCCAGGGAACCAAGCGCATCACCGTCCGCGACATCGCCGCCGCCAAGGCGCGGGGCGAGAGGTGGCCCATGCTGACGGCCTACGACGCGCTCAGCGCGCGGATCTTCGACGAGGCGGGCATCCCCGTGCTCCTCGTCGGCGACTCCGCCGCGATGGTCGTCTACGGCTACGAGTCCACCATCCCCGTCACCGTCGACGAACTCGTCTTCCTGACCGGCGCCGTAGTGCGCGGCTCCAAGCGCGCGATGGTCGTCGCCGACCTCCCGTTCGGCTCCTACCAGGCCTCGGTCGAGCAGGCACTGGCCACCGCCACCCGCTTCCTCAAGGACGCCGGCGCCCACGCGATCAAGCTGGAGGGCGGCCGCCGGGTGGCCCCCCAGGTCGAGGCGATGGTCGCCATGGGCATCCCCGTCATGGGCCATCTGGGCCTCACCCCGCAGTCGGTGAACACCTTCGGCGGCTACCGGGTCCAGGGCCGCGGCGAGGACGGCGAGCAGCTGATCCAGGACGCCAAGGCCCTCGAGGCCGCCGGCGCCTTCTCCGTCGTGCTGGAGTGCGTGCCCGCCGAGCTGGCCGAGCGGGTGACGGCGTCGCTGTCCATCCCGACGATCGGCATCGGCGCGGGCGGCGGCACCGACGCCCAGGTGCTGGTCTGGCAGGACATGGCCGGGCTCGTCCCGCACACCGCCAAGTTCGTGAAGAAGTACGCCGCGGTCGGCGAGGCCCTGGGCGACGCCGCCCGCGCCTACGCCGAAGAGGTCGTCGGCGGCACCTTCCCGGCCCCCGAGCACACCTACCACTGATTCCGCCAGGCAGGACTTTCCTCCCACCCCAAGCGAGCGGCCCCGGTTCCCCCACCGGGGCCGTTTCGCGTCTCCGCGGTCAGGAAGGCCGGTGCCTCACGACGATCAGCCGGTCCCCGCGCTCCAGGACCCGCTCGGACAGCCCCTCGTACGGCAGGGTCTCCTCGGCCCGGACGACGGCCAGGACGGGCTCGGCGAGCTCATGGACCTCCCGGCCCACCTCGTCCCCGGCCGCGGCCCGCTCCACGAGGCCGAGGCGGCTGCCCAGCATGAGCAGGTCCTCGATCACCGCGCTGACGTTGGGCTCGCTGGTCGCCAGGCCCAGGAGGCGGCCCGCCGCCTCCGCCGCGGGGATGACGTGGTCGGCGCCGCTCTGCCTCAGCAGCGGCTCGTTCTCCGACTCGTTCACCGCCACCTGGATGGCCGCGCCCGGGTTGATCTGCCGGGCGGTCAGCGTGATGAGGACGGCGCTGTCGTCCCGTCCGGTCGCCACGATCACGTCGCGGGCCCTGTCGACGGCGGCGCGGCGCTGCACGACGCTGCGGGTGGCGTCGCCGAGGATCCCGGTCAGGCCGCGGCCCGCCGCCTCGGCGACGCTGGCGTGGTCGGCGTCCACGACGACGACCTTCTCCGGGGGCAGGCCGCCGTCCAGGAGCGCGTCGGCGGCCGCGCGGCCCTTGGTGCCGTACCCGATGACGACCACGTGGTTCCGCACCTTCGCCTCCCAGCGCCTGCGCCGCCATTCCTCGCGCGACTGCTCGGCCAGCACCTCGAGGGTGGTGCCGACCAGGATGATCAGGAAGAGGATCCGGATCGGCGTGACCACGAGGCTGTTGACCAGCCGGGCGACCGGGGTGACCGGCACGATGTCGCCGTAGCCCGTCGAGGACAGCGCGACGCACGCGTAGTAGAAGCAGGCCACGAGATCGACCGGCTCGCCCGTGGCGTCCTTGTACCCCGCGCGGCCGAGGTAGACGACCGCGACCACGATCCAGAACAGCAGCACGGCGAGCGCGACGCGCCAGAGCACCCGCTCGAGCGGGCTTCGGTGCCGCGTCGGCAGCAGGATCCCCGAGACCGCGCCCACACCCGGGTGACTACCCGGTGGCGGTCGGGATCACCCGGAGGAAGAACGTACGGGGGCCGGGATCTCGCGCGCCCGGCCCCGCGGTGACGAAAGAGCCGCCTAGATGTCGGTGAGGCGGATGCCCGCGTGCGCCTTGTAGCGGCGGTTGACGGAGATCAGGTTCGCGACGAGCGCCTCGACCTGGTGGGCGTTGCGGAGGCGGCCGCCGTAGACGCCGCGGAAGCCGGGGACGCGCTCGGCCAGGGCCTGGACGAGGTCGGTGGCCTCGCGGTCCTCGCCTTCGCCGAGGACGAGCACGTCGAGCGCGATCTCGTCGACGGCGGGGTCGAGCAGCAGCACGGCCGAGACGTGGTGGAACGCGGCCACGACGCGGCTCTCGGTGAGGATCGCGGCGGCCTGCTGGGCGGCGCTGCCCTCTTCGACCGGGAGCGCGTAGGCGCCCTTCTTGTCGAAGCCGAGGGGGTTCACGCAGTCGACGACGATCTTGCCGGCCAGCTCGGCCTTGAGGGACTCCAGGGTGGCCTTGTGGCCGCCCCACGGCACGGCGACGATCACGATGTCGGACTCGGTGGCGCAGGCGGAGTTGTCGAGCCCGCGGACTCCGTTGCCGAGTTCGTCGGCGGCCTCCTGGGCCCGTTCCGCGGCGCGCGATCCGATGATCACCTTCAGGCCGGACAGGGCGAACCGCCGGGCCAGGCCCTTGCCCTGGTCCCCGGTGCCGCCGAGGATGCCGATCGTCAAGCCGCTCACGTCAGGGAGATCAGTCATGGGCGCATCCTGTCAGAACCGGCTTTCCGGGCCGTCGCCGCCCCTGCGGTCGGCGCGATCCCCGCGTGTCGCGCAGAGAATTGCGCCACCATGTGGCGCATGGACAACGGACAGGTGGCCTTCTTGCGGGAGCTGCTGGCGTCCTCGGAGACGATGGCGGAGACCCGCCGCTTCGCCCGCGCCCTGCGCTCCTCGGCCCGCGACGACCTCCTGCTGCTGGGCGCGCCGGACCGGGAGGACCCGTGGCACCTCGCGGCCCATCTCGACGAGGAGGCCCGGTTCGTCCCCTCGCTGAAACCGACCCTGGTGCGCTGGCGGCCGCCGCCCGGGGCGCCCCCGCACCTCGCCGTCGGCCTCGACAGGCTGGCCGCGGCCAGGCGCGGCGAGGCGCTGCTGGTGGTCTCCGAGGCGGCTCCCCCGACCCTGCTGGAACGGGTCGACGACGCCCGGCGCACCGGCGCGGTGATCCTCACCCTCGACGGCGGCGACCGGGAGCTCGCGGACCTGGCCCATGAGGCGCTGACCGTCCGGCCGGACGGCCCGGTGAGCTTCGAGCAGGCCCAGCACCTGGTGAGCGCCACCGCGGGCGAGGACACGGGCAGGCGGGGCCTGCGCGACCGCCTGGCCCGCTTCCTCGACGCGGTGGCCGGGCCTCAGGAGTCCTGAGCGTCCCAGGACTCATTGCGCTCGCGGGCGTGCTCCAGCGCGTGCTCGGCCTGCTCCTTGGTGTCGTAGGGGCCCATCCGGATCTTGTCCGGGCAGCCGGGGCCCTCCTCGACCTTCATGTGCTTCAGGCAGAAGAACCAGTGTCCTTCGTCCGCCATCGCCTCTCGCCTCCCTCTGGACAGCCGTCTCGAATCCTGCCCCGAAACGGGAACTAAACTCTCTCCCATGACGACGACGTATCTCACGCCCGGCCGGGTCTCCGCCCCGCGCAAGGTCCCCGCGCACATCGCGCGGCCCGAGTACGTCGGGAAGAAGGCCCCCAAGACCGGCGAACCCGACGTGAAGACCCCCGAGATCATCGAGGCGATGCGCGTCGCGGGCAGGATCGCCGCCCAGGCCCTGGAAGAGGTCGGCAAGGCGGTCCGCCCCGGCGTCGCCACCGACGAACTCGACGCGATCGGCCACGAGTTCCTGCTCGACCACGACGCCTACCCCTCCACCCTGGGCTACCGGGGCTTCCCCAAGTCCCTGTGCAGTTCGCTCAACGAGGTCATCTGCCACGGCATTCCGGACACCACGGTGGTCCGCGACGGCGACATCGTCAACATCGACATCACCGCGTTCATCGGCGGCGTCCACGGCGACACCAACGCGACCTTCCTGGCGGGCGACGTGCCCGAGGAGTCGCGGCTGCTCGTCGAGCGCACCCGCGAGGCGACGATGCGCGGCATCAAGGCGGTCCGGCCCGGCCGGGCCATCAACGTCATCGGCCGGGTCATCGAGGCGTACGCGCGCCGCTTCGGCTACGGCGTCGTGCGCGACTTCACCGGCCACGGCATCGGCACCACGTTCCACTCGGGCCTCGTCATCCCGCACTACGACGACCCGCACGCCGCCACGGTGATGGAGACGGGCATGACGTTCACCATCGAGCCGATGCTGACCCTCGGCACCTACGAGTACGACATGTGGGACGACGGCTGGACCGTGGTCACCAAGGACCGCAAGCGCACCGCGCAGTTCGAGCACACCATCCTGGTCACCGACACCGGCTCGGAGATCCTGACCCTCCCGTAGGGCCCGCGTCCGGGCCCGCGCGGCGCGGCGGCTGGGCGGGCCCCGGACGGAGCGGCGATAATCCGCGCATGATGGGCCAAACCCATGCGCTGAGCGGGGCGGTCGCCTGGCTCGCCGCCGTGCCGCTGCTCACCGCGCCCGACCTCCTGCACGACCACGCGATCCATCTCAACGCGGCGCAGATCGCCGCGGGGACCGTGGTGTGCGCGGGCGCGGCGCTGCTCCCGGACGTCGACCATCCGCGCGGGACGATCGCGAACACCTTCGGCATCTTCACGCGGTGGCTGTGCAAGGCGATGGCGTCGGTCTCCGGCGGGCACCGGCACGGCACCCACTCGATCCTGTTCGCGGTCGGCGCGGGCTACGGCGTCCAGTGGCTGGCCGACAACAACGCCTGGGGCTGGTGGGTCGCGCTGTTCCTGCTCGTCGGGCTGGGCCTGCGCGGCCTCGGCGTCGGCGGGGAGTCCGGCGACGTCACCACGGGCGTCGTCAACGCGGTGCTCGCGGCGGGCCTGGTGTTCGCGATGCACGACGTCGGCGCGGCCTGGGCCGGGTACGCGGTCGCGCTCGGCTGCCTCGTGCACGTCGCCGGGGACTGCTGCACCCCGCAGGGCTGCCCGGTGCTGTGGCCGGTGCCGTGGCGGCTCGGCGTGCCGCTGGTGCCGCGGACGGACGGCAAGGTGGAGCGGTGGATCGTCACGCCGCTGCTCACACTGGGCGTGGCCGTCCTCGCCGTCCGCACCGCGCTGGGCGAGGAGATCACCGACTGGTTGAACACCCACGCCTGAGGGTGGCCTGCCGTGGTCCGGCGGCGCTCGGCCGACGTCAGTCGACGAGCGTCACCGACAGCAGGGTCACCCCGACGGACTGGGCCTCGTCGGAGCAGTCGCACTGCCCGCAGCCGGGGAGAAGGTGCGTGTTCATATCCCGCTTTCCCTTCAAAACGGATAAATAAGACGTTTCCGAGCGTACGCGGGAGAACGCGGAACGAGCACTGTCACGCGGGGGCAAATCTGTCGTCAAGGGTGGCGAGCGCGTCCCGTCGCGCGCGGCGGCGCGGGGTAATGAACGCACGTGAGAACACGACACCTCCGTACCTCCGCGTCCGTGCTCGTCCTCAGCGCCGCGCTCGCGGGGTGCTCGGGCGGTGAGGGCCCGCTCCCGCTCGGCGGCGCGCCGAGCGGCCGGGCGTCCGCCCTCGGCACGGGGGGCGCGGCGACCGGCCTGGAGACCGGGTACGAGCAGGTCGTCGCCAAGGTGCTGCCGTCGGTCGTGCAGATCGTCACCGACCAGGGCGAGGGCTCGGGCGTGGTGTTCGACAACGCGGGCAACATCGTCACCAACGCGCACGTCGTGGCCGGGGCCAAGGAGTTCGAGGTCTTCCCCTCCAGCGGCGGCCCCGGGCTGCCCGCGACCCTCGTCGGGTCCTTCACCGCGGGCGACCTCGCCGTCGTCCGGGTCGACGACGCGGGGCTGCCCGCCGCGACCTTCGGGGAGTCGAGCAGGCTGAAGGTCGGCCAGCTCGTCCTGGCCATGGGCAGCCCGCTCGGGCTGAGCGGCAGCGTCACCAACGGCATCGTGTCGGCGACCGGCCGGACCGTCAGCTCCCGCCAGGAGGGCTCGTTCCCCGGAGCGACCATCTCCAACGCGGTGCAGACCAGCGCCGCCATCAACCCCGGCAACAGCGGCGGCGCCCTGGCCACGATGGACGGCGGCGTCATCGGCATCCCGACCCTGTCCGCGGGCACCAGCGACGGCGCCGCCTCCGGCATCGGGTTCGCCATCCCCAGCGACACGGTGAAGAACATCGCGCCGCAGCTCATCTCCTCCGGGAAGGTCACCAACTCGGGCCGGGCCGCGCTCGGCGTCACCATCGCGCAGACCGTCAACATCTCCTCGGGGGAGCAGGACGGGGTGGCGGTCGTGGCGGTCACGCCCGGCGGGGCCGCCGAGCAGGCGGGCATCAAGACCGGCGACGTCATCACCGCGGTCGACGGGCAGGCCACCGACAGCACGACGGGGCTCGCCGAGATCCTCGCCGAACGCCAGGTCGGGCAGACGGTCCCGGTGGAGATCCGACGCGACGGCGAGACCCGGACCGTGAACGTGAAGCTCGGCGAGCTGCCCGGATCCTGAGCCCTCGGGGCGGTGCAACGCCCCCGGATCCTTCGAAATCCAGAAATACGCCGGGATTCCGTGAACCATCCGGCGGGCGAAATGCTCCAAAGATCGGGCTGCACGCGCTGGCCGCCCCAGCGCGACCACCGCCATAATGCGGGCAGCCTGATCGGAGGATGACTGCATTGTTCGGGGTAGTTCGCCCGTGTCGCCACGTCATGAGCGCGGCGATGTTCCGGGACTGGATGGCGCATCTGTGCGGACACTGCCTCGCGCTGCGCGATGAGCACGGGCACGCCGCACGGCTCGTGACCAACTACGACGGCCTGCTCGTCTCGGTGCTCACCGAGGCGCAGGAGCCCGAGGCGTCGCCGCGCCGCAAGGCCGGTCCGTGCGCGCTGCGCGGGTTCAAGGGCGCCGAGGTGGTCGCCGCGCGGGCGGAGGGCGCGCGGCTCGCCGCCGCGGTGTCGCTGCTGCTCGCCGCGGGCCGCACCCGCGACCACATCGCCGACGGCGACGGGGTCTTCGCCCGCAGGGCGCCCGCGATGCTCGCCGAGCGGGTGTCCGCGCGCTGGGACCGGGCGGGCGGCCGCACCGCCGAGGCGCTGCGCTTCGACCCGTCGACGCTGCGCGAGGCGGTCGCCCGGCAGACCGTCCTGGAGAGCACGCCGGGGCTGCCGCTGCTCGCGCTGCTGGAGCCGACCGAGACCGCGGTCGCCGCCGCGTTCGCGCACACCGCGGTGCTCGCCGGGAAGCCCGGCAACGCCGCGCCGCTCGCCGAGGCGGGCCGCTTCTTCGGCAGGCTCGCCCATCTGCTGGACGCCGTCGAGGACCTGCCGGAGGACCACGCGACCGGCGCGTTCAACCCGCTGCTCGCGACCGGCACCCCGCTGCGCGAGGCGCGCCGCCAGGCGGACGCCGCCAGGCGCGGACTGCGCCTGGCGCTCGCCGACACCGAGTTCGCCTCCCGCGAACTGGTCGAGGCCCTGTTCCTCGGGGAGACCCGCCGCGCCGTCCAGCGCGCTTTCGACGGCCACCCCTTCGCCGTCTTCGACGACCGCCCCTGGACCCCGGACGCCGACCCCGCCGAGTGGGCCGCCGCCCTCGCCGCACGCGCCGCCGCGCCCCGCAAGGGCCATGGCCACCGCCACGGCCACGAGCACACCGACTCGTGCGCCCACCGCACGCCGAAGTCCCCCCGGGCCTCCCTCACCGACCAGCTCGACGGCACCCTCCAGCTCCTCCGCGTCGACGGCTCCACCTGGACCCCCGCCGTCGCCCCCGTCCTCCACCTCGACGAGATCACCGCCCGGCCCGCGACCGCGACCGGCCCCCACCTCGGCTCGGCGCACCCCGACGAGGCCGGCGCGCTGCCCGTGGCCGCACCCGGACCCCGGGTGGGCCCGGCGCTGCCGGGTGGCGGAGCCGCCTTGCCCGAACACCGAGTGGACCCGGCCCTGCCGGGTGACGGGATCGGCGCCCGGCCCGTCGGCGTGCCCGGACCCCGGGTGGGCCCGGCGCTGCCGGGTGACGGCGCTGCGCGGACGGACGGGATCAGCGCGCGGCACGCGCAGGGGCCACCGGAAGGCGGGCCCTACGGGCAGCAGGCTCCGCAGGGGTTCGGGCCGGCTCAGGGCGGGGCGTACGCGCAGCAGGGGGTGCCGGCGTGGCAGGGCGACGGGCAGGCCGGGGGCTATCCTCCGCCGCCGCCGAACTCGCCGCCGCCCGGTGGTCCTTACCCTCCGCCCGGTGCGCCGCTGCCTCCCGGATTCCATCCGAAGCGCGGACGGCGGCCCGGGTGCGGGCCCGAGCTGTGCCTCGCGGGCGCGGCCGTCGGGTGCACCTGCGGTCTCTGGCGGCCGGAGTGGAGCGAGTACCACCACGCGGACTGCACCGAGCGGTGCGTGTGCTCGCGCTGCGACTGCGGCAACTGCGACTGCAGCGGGTGCGGCGACTGCTGCTCGTGCTGCGGCGGCGACGGCGGCGATGACGGCGGCTGCTGCGACGGGTGCGACTGCTGCGACTGCGGGTGCGACTGCAACTGCTGACCTGCGGCGCGCGTCCGGGTGCTGACAGGATAACCAACCAAGCGTACGCTCGGTTCTCGTGGAGACCAACGCCGCGACTTTCGCGGAGCTGCTGACGGCCCGGTCCGGCGACGACCGGATCGGGCTCGTCTTCGAGGAGGAGACGTACCCCTGGGCGAGGGTGGTCGAGGAGGCGCGGCGCAGGGCGTCGCTCATCGCCGACCTGGCGCCTGCCGTCCCCGGCCGCGCCCCGCACCTGGGCGTGCTGCTGGAGAACGTGCCGGAGTACGTCTACTGGCTGGGCGCCGCGGCGCTCTCGGGCGCGGTCGTCGTCGGGGTCAACCCGACCCGGCGGGGCGCCGAGCTCGCCGCCGACATCGCGCACACCGACTGCGACGTGCTGATCACCGACGCCACCGGCCTGGACGTCCTGCCCGCCTCGCACCGCCCCGCCGCGGCCGAGGGGATGCCGCTCAAGGCCGCCGGAGACGGACCGCCCGTGGTCCTCGTCGACTCCCCCGCCTACACGGCCCGGGTAGCCGACGCCCTTCCTTACGACGGCCCCGCGCCCGACCCCTCCGCCCGCTACCTTCTCCTCTTCACCTCCGGCTCGACCGGAGCGCCCAAGGCGGTGAGCTGCTCCCAGGGGCGGCTCGCGATGATCGCGGAGATGTCCTCCGGCTTCGGGCTCACCGCGGACTCCGTGACGTACGTCGCGATGCCGCTCTGCCACGGCAACTCGATCATGGCCAATCTCGCGATGGCCGTCCACGCGGGCGCCCGGGTCGTGCTGCGGCGCAGGTTCTCCGCGTCGGGCTTCCTCCCGGACGTGCGGCGGCACGGCGTCACCTATTTCAACTACGTCGGCCGGGCCCTGGCCTACATCCTGTCCACCGGCGCCGAGGATCCCGGCTGCTCCCTCACCCGGGTCTTCGGCACCGAGGCGTCCGCCCGCGACCGCGCCGCGTTCGCCGCCCGCTTCGGCTGCGCGGTCGTGGAGGGCTACGGCTCCAGCGAGGGCGCGATCGCGATCCGGCGCACCCCCGACAGCCCGCCCGACGCCCTGGGCGTGGCCCAGCACGGCGTGGAGATCCTCGTCCTCGATCCCGGCACCGGCGAGGAGTGCCCCCACGCGGTGATCGACCCTTCGGGGCGGCTCACCAACCCCGCGGCGATCGGCGAACTCGTCGGCGTGACCACCGCGTTCGAGGGCTACTACAACAACCCCGGGGCCGACGCCGAGCGGCTGCGCGACGGCCGGTACCACAGCGGCGACCTCGCCTACCGGGACGCGGCGGGCTTCTTCTACTTCGCCGGGCGCACCCCCGACCGGCTCAGGGTGGACGGGGAGAACTTCGCGGCCGCGCCCGTCGAGCGGATCCTCGCGCGCTGGGACCCGGTCGTGATGTGCGCGGTCTACCCGGTGCCCGACCCGCGCACCGGCGACCAGGTGATGGCCGCGCTCGAACTCGACGGGTCGGACTTCGACCCCGGGGCGTTCGCGGCCTTTCTCACCGCGCAGGAGGACCTCGGCACCAAGTGGGCGCCCCGGTTCGTCCGGATCGTCCGGGCGATGCCGCTGACCGCGACGACCAAGGTCGACAAGAAGCCGCTGCGCGCCGACGCCTGGCACACCGGCGACCCCGTCTGGCACCGGCCGGGCCGTGAGCTGCGCTACGAGCCGTTCACCGACCGCGACGCGCTGCGCGCCGAGTTCGCCGAGCACGGCCGCCACCCCGGCTGATCCCGGGCCCCACCCGTCCACCGGGGCCGGGGCGCGGCACGCGCCGGGGTCAATAGGGTGGGGGAGGCCACCGCAACCCCGAATCGGACGATCATGAGATTCTTCGCCCTCACCAGGGCCGCCGGCGCGTTCGCCGCCCTCGCCGCCCTGACGCTCGCGGCACCCGCCGCGCCCGCCTCGGCGCACACCGCGCTCAGCGGCAGCTCGCCCGCCGACGGGGCGAAGGTCGACTCCGTCGCCGAAGTCGTGCTGACCTTCAACGAGGAGGTCCGCTCCGGCCAGGTCGTCATCCAAAACGCGGCCGAGAAGCCCGTCCACAAAGGCAAGGTCACCGTCTCCGGCACCGACGTGACGCGCAAGGTGCGCGACGCGCTGCCCGCCGGAAAGTACACGGTCGGCTACCGGGTGATCTCCGCCGACGGCCACCCCGTCACCGGGACGCTGACGTTCACCGTCACCGGGGCCGCCCCCACGGCCCCCTCCGGGGTCACCGCCGACACACGGACCGCGACCCCGTCGCCGACCTCCACGCCCGACGGCACCGAGGGCGGCGGGACCCGCTGGCTGATGGTCGGCGTCGGCCTCGCCGCGGGCGCGGGCATCGGCCTGCTCTACTCGATGCGGAGGCGCAAGAATGCGTAGCGCCTACCGCGCCGCCGCGGTGGCCGCGCTGGCGGCGGTCTTCGGCCTCGTCGCCGCGCTGTACGCGGGCGGCTCCCTCGCCGAGAAGGTCATCCCCGGCATCGGCGACGCGGGCGAACTCGTCCGCTGGGGCCTGCCCGCCGCCCGGACCGTCATGGACCTCGCCGCCGCGCTCACCGTCGGCTGCCTGGTCATGGCGGTGATCCTGCTGCCGCTGATCCGCGACGGCCTCACCTCCGCCGCGCAGAACTACCTGCGCGCGGCCTCCTGGTGCGCCGCGGTCTGGGCCTGCGCCGCCGGGGCCACCCTGGTGTTCACCGTCGCCGACATCCTCGGGGTGAACGTCACCGGGCTGCTGCGCGGCAACGAGCTGTCGAGCTACGTCGGGCAGCTCCCGCAGGGCACCGCGCTGCTGCTGGTGATCCTCGCCACCGTGGTGGTCGCGCTGCTCGGCCGGACCGTCGACACCCCGGCCGCCGGGCTCGGCCTGCTCGCGCTGTCCTTCCTCGCGCTGCTGCCGCCCGCGCTGACGGGCCACTCGGCCTCCTCCCCCAACCACTCCCTCGCCATGATCGGCCTGGCGCTGCACCTCGCCGCGGTGGTCCCTTGGGTCGGCGGCCTCGCCGTGCTCGCCTGGCACGCGCTCACCAAGGGCCGGCTGCTGGAGACCGCCGCCGCCCGGTTCAGCACCCTCGCGCTGTGGTGCGCGATCATCGTCGGGCTCTCCGGCCTGGCCAGCACGCTCTCCCGGCTGCCCGACCCCCTCCAGCTCTTCGAGACCGACTACGGACGGCTCGTCCTCGCCAAGATGGCGGCCTTCGCCGTCCTGGTGTGGATCGGGCACCGGCACCGCGAGAAGACCATCCCGCTGATCGCCGAGCGCAAGCCGCGGGCGTTCGCCCGGCTCGCCGCCGTCGAGGTCGCCATCATGGCGGCCACGATGGGCCTCGCCGTCGCGCTCGCGCAGACCGCGCCCCCGGTGACGTCGCTGGAGGCCGAGAGCACCGTCAAGACGCTCCTCGGCTACGACATGCCGCCGCTGCTCGACGTCGCCAACCTCGCCTCGCTGTGGCGGTTCGACCTGTTCTGGATGGTCCTGGTCCTCGCCCTCGGCGGGTTCTACCTCGCCGGGGTCGTCCGGCTGCGGCGGCGCGGCGACGCCTGGCCCTGGCACCGGACCGTGTTCTGGCTGATCGGGCTCGCCACGATCGTCGTCGCGACGCTCAGCGGCCTGGCCACCTACGCGCCGCTGATGTTCAGCGTCCACATGGTCCAGCACATGCTCATCGCCATGGTCACGCCGATCTTCCTCGTGCTCGGCGCACCCATGACGCTGGCGCTGCGCGCGCTCAAGCCGGCCAAGGTCCGCGGCGACAGGGGGCCGCGCGAGTGGCTGACCGCGGCCCTGCACAGCCGCTACACCAAGGTCATCGCGCACCCGGCGACCGCCACGATCCTGTTCATGGGCAGCACCTGGGCGCTGTACTACAGCTCCGCCTTCGAGTGGCTGATGGGCAACCACCTCGGCCACATCGCCATGCTCATGCACTTCCTGCTGAGCGGCTACCTGTTCTATTGGGTGATCATCGGGATCGACCCCGCGCCGAAGCCGCTGGGCTACCCGTGGCGGCTGCTGCTGCTGTTCGTCACCATGCCGTTCCACGCGTTCCTCGGCCTCGCCATGATGAACATGGGCGAGCCGATCGCACCGGACTGGTACAAGATCGTCTACCCGCCGTGGGCCGGGCCGATCGTGGACGACGTCCAGACGGGCGGCGCCATCGCCTGGGGCTTCGGGGAGATCCCGACCTTCATCGTGATCATCGCGATCGTGGCGCAGTGGGCGATGTCGGACACCCGGCAGGCCCGCCGCACCGACCGGAACGCCGAGCGGGACGAGGACGCCGAACTCGCCGAGTACAACGAGATGCTGAGCGGCCTCGGCAAGAACGCCGAGAAGTGACCGATGGGCCCGGCCCCCTGATCGAAGGGGGGCCGGGCCCGTCGGGTGCCGCGTTACCGGTGCGGCCGGCCGTGCTCGTCCTTGTCCTTGTCGTCGCCCTCGCCGTGGTCCGGCCTGCCGGGCTCGGCGGCGGCCAGGGCGGCCGCGTCGGCGGCGATCACCGCGGCGTGGCCCGCCGGGACCCGCTTGCCGCTCTCCTTCTGGGCGTACTTGGCGACGTCGGCGTACTTGCCGTCCACCAGCTTGCCGAGCATCCAGTCCACGGCCTTGGCGTCGGCGCCGGAGTTCAGCACGAGCTGGAGCAGCCCGGCCCGGGTGACCGCGACGGTGAAGGTCGAGGACGCCTTGACGACCCCCTCCTCGCCCGTCGCCTCGGCCTCGACCTTGTGCTCGCCCGCGGCCAGCAGGGACAGGTCGAGCGCCGTGCCCGCCTCGACCACCGCGCCGTCGACGGTGACCTTCACGTCCTCGGCGTTCGCGGCGACCACGCCGACGACCGGCTTCTGCGACCGGTCGAGGACCGCGGCCGCGACCGGGGAGGCGATCGTCACCGACGCGGGCGCCGGGGTCTGCGGGGCGGTCTGCTGCCGGGCCGCGCTCCAGCCGACGAGCTCGGCCGGACGGTTGGTGATGACCCCGTCGACGCCCGCTTCGTCCAGCTTCTTCCACTGCGCGGCCGAGTCGACCGTCCAGGCCATCACCGCGATGCCCGCGGCGTGCAGGTCCGCGATCGCCTTCGGGTCGGCGATCAGCGCGTCGCCGGTCGGGTTGTAGGCGGTGACGCCCAGGTCCTTGGCGACCGCCACCGGGTCGGCGTCCAGGCCGCTGCGCAGGAGGCCGGTCGGCAGCTCGGGGGCCAGCTCACGGGAGTACTTGAGCGCGTCGACCTCGAAGCTCTGGATGAACACGCGCTGGGTCATGCCCGCGTCGCGGATCACCTTGACGATCGTGGCGACCTCGTCCCTGGTGTGCGCGCCCTTGATCTCCAGGAGGAGGTTGCCGCCGCGCGCCTTGAGGTCGGCGAGCTGCTCGGCGAGGGTCGGCAGCCGCTCGCCCGCGAAGTTCGGGGAGAACCAGGACCCGGCGTCCAGGGCCTTGAGCTCGGCCGAGGTGAGCGAGCGGATCGCGCCGGTGCCGTCGGTGGTGCGGTCGACCGTGGGGTCGTGCAGGATGAACGGGACGCCGTCCTTGCTGGGCTGGACGTCGTTCTCGATGAAGTCGGCGCCGCCCTTGCGGGCGACCTCCTGGGCGGCCAGGGTGTTCTCCGGCGCGGCCGAAGAGGCGCCGCGGTGGGCGATCACCGTCATGGGGGTGCCGGCCGGGCGGAGGTAGCCGTTGGCCGGGAGCTCGGTGACCTTGACGTCGTCGAAGGAGACCGTCGCGCCGTTGACGACCAGGGCCTGCCCGCCGTCGGCCGAGCGGACCAGGCTCGTGGTGCGCATCATCTGGGTCCCGTCGAAGAACCAGCGCGCCTGGTTGCCGTGCACCTCGATGGCGACCTCGACGTCGCGGCCGGTGCCCGCGGCGGTCGGCGCCGAGGTGGTGTTGGTGACGTTCCAGGCCGAGGACTTGTTCAGCTCGGCGAACTCCAGGCCGTTGGAGGCGGTCGTGCCGCTGCGCATCGTGGCGATCCACCACGGGACCGCGCCGCCGGCCGGGACGTCGAGACCGAAGGCGGTCCAGCGAGTGGCCTCGTTGACCTTGTCGAACCGGGCGGTCGCCTCGAAGCGGAAGTCGTTCAGGTGCCTGCCGAAGGTGATCCGCTTGTTCCCGCTCGCGGACGTGCCGACGAGCCTCCCGTCCTTGACCGTCCAGGCCCCGTCGGAGTTCCAGCCCGCCGGGATCTGCCCGTCGTCGAAGTTCGCGGAGACCGCGACGTCGCCGGGGGCGGCCGAGGCCGGGTCGGAGGCGGAAAGGGAGAGGGCGGCGATGCCCGCGACCGCCAGCGTGGAGGCCGCGAGCGCCGCGGTGGCGCGCCGCACGGAGATCGTCTTACCGGAGGGAAGGCCCTGCGTCAGAGGAGTTCTTGTCACACCGGCGGACGCTAAGTGGACGACCGAAACACCCGGCCACAACCGCACGATCTTGCCCGAACCACCAAATTAACAGTGACTTACACCACCAAAAGCACACTTTCCGGACACCCCACCGCCGCCCCACCGCCACTGTTCCGCCCCCGACCCCCGACCCCCGACCCCCGACCCCCGGGAAGGGTTCCAGCCCCGCCACCCGCCGCGGGCCTTGACGAGGAACCGCACCGGGGCGCCCGAGCGCCCGATCACCGCGACGCCGGAGGCGGCGCGGTTCAGCGCGGTATGAAGCCGGTCTCGTAGGCGAAGATCACGGCTTGGGTGCGGTCGCGGGCGCCGAGTTTGGCCAGGAGGTTGCCGACGTGGGTCTTGATGGTCTGGAGGCTCAGGAAGAGGGTTTCGGCTATCTCGGCGTTCGAGAGGCCGGTCGCCATGAGGCGGAGGACTTCGGCTTCACGGTCGGTGAGGTCGCCGTGCCAGCGGACGCGGGCGTGGGTGGCGCGGGGCACGGCGAGGGCGCGGATGGCGGCGGGGAACAGGAGCATGTCGCCCTGCACGACGAGCCTGATCGCCTGGAGGATCTCCTCGGGGCGGGAGCGCTTGAGGAGGAAGCCGCTGGCGCCGACCCGCAGCGCGTCGTAGACGTAGTCGTCGTTCTCGAAGGTCGTCAGCACGAGGATCTTGGGCGGGTCCGGCTGCTCGGCGAGGATCGCGCGGGTCGCCTCGAGGCCGTCGGCGCCGGGCATCCGCACGTCCATGAGCACGACGTCCGGGGCCAGCCGGGCGGACTCCAGGCGCGCCTCGGCCCCGTCCCCTGCCTGGCCCACCACGGTGAGGTCGGGTTCGGCGCCGACGATGGCGGCGAGTCCGGCGCGGATCAGCCGCTCGTCGTCGACGATGAGCACGGAGGTCATGCGGTCCCCTTAGGCAGTGGAATCGAGGCGGCCAGCCGCCAGTGGCCGTCCAGCGCGCCGGCGCTGATCCGGCCGGCGAGGACGCCGACGCGCTCGCTGAGCCCGGCCAGGCCCCGGCCGCCGGTGTCGCGGCCGTGGGTGCGCGCCCCCATCGGGTTGCGCAGCTCCAGGTCGAGGACGCCGGGCCTGGCGCTGAGCCGCAGGTCCACCGGGACGTGCCCGGCGTGCTTGGCCACGTTGGTCAGGCCCTCCTGGATGATCCGGTACGCCTCGCGGGACA
This sequence comes from Actinocorallia herbida, assembly GCF_003751225.1. NCBI lineage: Bacteria > Bacillati > Actinomycetota > Actinomycetes > Streptosporangiales > Thermomonosporaceae > Actinocorallia > Actinocorallia herbida. The sequence goes on along the minus strand of NZ_RJKE01000001.1, from coordinate 1,308,901 downwards.
CCGCCGAGGGCAGCCGGTCGAGGTCGCCGTCGCGGTCCACCCGGATGTCGAGACCGGTCTTGGCCAGCAGGTCGTCGAGGTCGCGCAAGGTGCGCTGCGGGGCTCGGGCGGACTCCTCCTCACGGAGGAGGCCGAGCACATGGTCGAGGTCCTCCAGCGCGGTCCGCGCCGACTCCTCGATCGCCTTGAGCGCCTGCCGCGCGAAGTCGGGGTCGCGGTCGAGTATCCGCTCGGCGGCGGCCGACTGCACGGTGACGATGCTGAGCGCGTGGCCGACCGAGTCGTGCAGCTCCCGGGCCAGCCTGGTGCGCTCCACCTGCACCGATGCCCGCCGCTCCGCGGCCTCCACCCGCTCCTGCGCCGACGGCCCGAGCGCCCACTCCGCGACGCGGGCGGCCAGATGGCCCGCGAGGACGATCCCGTAGAGGAACGCGGGGATCACCACGAGGCCGAGCAGCGACGGCCAGATCATGGCGTCCTTCGCCAGCAGCGGCCGGATCAGGCCGTAGCCGATCGCGGGCGGCGCGAAGATCGTCGCGCCGCAGGCCAGCGCCCCGCAGAACAGGTGCCCGACGAACCAGACCGCCGCGCGCAGCCGGGCCGGCCAGCGCGCGCAGGTGCCGATCACCTGGGGCGCCCCCAGCAGCTCCGCCGCGACCGCCCCTTCGAGCTTGCGCACCACGGGCAGCAGCCCGAGACCCGCCATGAGCAGCAGGCTCACGCCGAAGGTCACCCCGATGGCCAGCGCCTCGGGGCGCAGCAGGGCGTTGGCGGTCCCCCCGACGAAGGCGACGACGACCGCCGTCGGCGCGCAGAGCAGCCCACCGAGCAGCAGGAACGTCCACCTGCGCCAGGTCAGTCCGGCGTAAAGGGGGCGGAGCGGTCTCACCCCCTCATGGTGCCAGCAGCGCACTCAGGGTCGGCTCACCCGCAGGTGCCATACCGATCTCCTTCTCACGCGGGAGTGACGAAAGAGACAAGAAACGGTTGTATCTGAAGCATCGGTTCAAGGCTATGGTGAGCAGGACGTTAAAAGTGTCAGTGACTGTCGATAGCGTTGGGATCATGAGCGTAGGGAACCCCCCCGGGACCGAAAGGCCCCTTCCAGGTCAGACCGGACCGGCGATGCCGGGACCGGTCCGCTCCTTCGTGTTCTTCGTGGCCCTGGGCGGCGGAGTGACCGTGCTGTCCAGCGTCCTCCTCTCCCTCTTCGGTGTGGTCAGCGACGTCCCGGCGCAGCTCGTCGCGGTCAACGCCCTGATCACCGTGGTCGGCACCATCCTGTCGACCGAGCTGCACCGCAAGATCACCTTCCGCAGCGGAAGGCGCGGTCTCCGGATGCACGCCGAGTCGGCGCTGACCGCCTTCGGGGCGTTCGCGGCGACGTCGGTGGCGATGATCGTGCTGCGCGCCCTCCACCCGAACCCGAGCGTCCTGCTGGACCAGAGCGTCTACCTCGTCGCGTCCGCCGTCGCGGGGACCGTGCGCTTCATCGTCCTGCGCATCATGGTCTTCTCCAAGCGCCTCGGCGGCCTGGACGACCGCGACACCGTCGCCCTCGCGGCCTGACCGCACCACCCGCCTGACGCATCACCCGCCTGACCGCACCGCACGCCGACACCCGCACGACGAAGCCCGGCCCCTCGGAGGGACCGGGCTTTTCCGTCTGCTCCGTGATCTCGTCTCGGCTCTCTCGCCCCATCCGGGGGCGTCAGAGGCCGACGCAGGCCAGGGCGCGGCGGTAGGCGTCGCGCCGCTGGCCCTCCTCGCCGGTCTCCCCCAGCAGCTCGGCGAGGTCGAACCACGCCTGAGCGGCGTCGCGGGTGGACTCCATCTCCTCAAGGCAGGTCGCCGCCTTGGTGAGGAACCCCAGCGCCTCGCCGCGGCGGCCCAGCCGCACGTGCGCCTCCCCCAGGACCGTCAGCGCCCAGGCCGACGAGCGGCGGGGCTCCTCGCCCAGCAGCGCGAGCGCCTGCCCGGCCAGCTCGATCGCCTCGGCCGGACGGCCCAGCATCGTCTCGGCGCGGGCCAGCTCGGTCAGGCACCAGGCGGTGTCGACCTCGCCGGCGGCGCTCCCCTCTATCCCGGCGCGCGCCTGCACGAGCACCTCGCGCGCGCGCTGGGCCTCCGACGGACGGGCGCGCAGGAGCAGCGAGGCGTAGGCGAGCTTGAGGCGGGACAGGTTGCGCGCGTCCTCGTCCTCGCCCAGAAGGCTCAGCGCCCGTTCGGCCTGCGCGACGCCGCGCTCGTACTCGCCGCGCATCTCCGCGACGTAGGCGGCCTCCCAGTAGGCGGCGATCCTGGCCTGGACGGTGCCGATCCGCTCCGCCCGGGAGATCAGGTCGTCGGCGAGCTGTCCGGCGCGCACCAGGTCGCCGCGCTCGATGCAGCAGCCGAGCAGGGTCGCGCCCAGGTGCACCGCGGCGTCGGTGAACTCGCCGCCCGCGATCGCCAGGCGGCGCAGGGCCTCCTCGGCCACCTGGACGCCCGCGCTGGTGTCGCCGCGCTCGCGCAGGCAACGGCTGAGCGCCACGTGCGCACGGGTCCAGTGGTCCCGGTCGTACTCCAGGGACGCCCCCGAGGAGATCTCGCGCAGGGCGGTGATCGCCTCCTCCAGCGCGCCGCCGGCCTCCAGCGCGAGCGCGTGGCCCCAGCGGGCCTGCTTGAGCATGTCGGGCAGCGCCAGCGCGTCGGAGTGCGCGAGCACCTCGGCGAACCTGTCGCGGGCCTCGGCCGCCGCGCCGTTCTGGAGGGCGATCTCCGCGTACTCCAGGGTGACCCGCAGCTCGTCGACGATGTCCTCGCTGACGCCGCTGACGAGGTAGGTCGCCGAACAGTTGAGCTTGCGCGCGAGGAGCTCGATGACGCTCGGCGCGGGGACCCGCTTGTCGCTCTCGATCAGTGAGATATAGCTGTCCGACAGTTCGGGAAAGGCCAGCTGTGCCTGGCTGACGCCCAGCTTGATCCGGAGATTCCTGATCCGGTCCCCCAGAGTCTCTTGACTCACTGCCGCCCGCTCCTCTTAGCTTCCAGTCATGAACCGTAAGCGCACAGTCATCGCCGTTCGGGCCGCCGTGGCGGTCCTGACGATCTCGGGAGCCTTCGGACTCCTTCTGGCACCCGCGACCGCCCACGCCACGCCCAGTGGCATCGGCCCGCGCGTGCATTGTTGCTGATTCGGCAGCGGTCCGCCCTTACATCGCACGAAGTGCCAGGAAAAAGTCGACTCTGTCCTCCAAAGTCGAGAGATCCCGGCCCGTCAGCTCCTCCACCCGCCGGATCCGGTACCGCAGGGTGTTGACGTGCAGGTGCAGCGCCGCGGCGCACTTGTTCCAGGATCCGGAGTGGTCGAGGAAGGCCGCGAGGGTCGCCACGAGGTCGGAGTTGTGCTCGCTGTCGTAGTCCTGGAGGGGGCGCAGCAGCCGCTCCCGGAACGAGCGGCGCACCCCGTCGGGCACGGTGGCCAGCAGCAGCGCGTGCGAGTGGATCTCGTCGCTGGTCACCACATGGGCGCGCCCGGCCCGGCGGGCCGCGGCGAGCCGCCGGGTGTGCCTGGCCTCCTCGACCGCGCCCCGCAGCATCGACGGCCCGGTCGCCGGGCCGCTCACGCCCACGGTGAGACGTTCGCGGACCAGCCCGGCCTCCAGTAGCACCGCGGCCTCCCGGAGGCGCTCCACCAGCCCCTGGACGCCGTCCTCGGCCCGCACGACCGTCACCGCCTCGCCCTCGATCGCGGTGACCGCGGTCGCCTCGGGCATCAGCTCGCGCAGCACCTCGACGCCCTCCGCCGTGTCGGTGCCGTAGGCGTCCCCTAGCGCGCAGGCCACCGCGACGAAGGGACGGGCCGGGTCGAGCCCGCAGGTCCGCATCCGCGCGCCGATCTCGGCGGGCTCGGTCAGCGCCGGGTCGAGCAGCTCGCCGAGCAGCCGCCGCTCGACCTTCTGGCCCTCCTCCAGCCTCGCCCGCTCCAGCGCGGCGAGGGCGGCGAGCTCGTGGGCGGACTCGCGCACCTCATCCGGCAGGTCGGCCAGCTCCCCCTCGCAGGCCAGGAACCAGCCCGCGACGCGGTGCGCGGCCCTGCTGTTGATCGGCAGAAGGGTCCGGGGCCCCTCCGGCCCGCCCATGACGACCTGCGGAAGCCGGGCCGCGGTGAGGTACTCGGCGGCGAGCCGCCGGGCGTCCGGCGGGTCCTGGCCGGGGCCGACCACCACCCGGCCGGTCGGGGACAGCACCCAGCAGGCGCGGCCCAGCTCCGCCTGGGTCACCTTGAAGACCGACTCCAGCCCCGAGCCCTCGGCGACCGAGGCGATCAGCCGCCGGTGCCGGCCCAGGACCGTGGCGAGGCCCGCGGCGCGCTCGGTGGTGAGCCGCCGGGTGACCAGCTCGCTGATCGCGCCGAAGGACAGCTCCCGGGAGACCTCCAGCAGCGGCAGCCCGCGCCGCGCGCACGCCTCGCGCACCCGGGCGGGCACCTCGTCGTGCTCCGACAGCCCGACGCCCAGGGCGGTCGCCCCGGCGTCGACGAGATCGTCGACGAGGTCCTCGGGGCGCTCGCGCAACTGCGGCCCGATCAGCCCGGTGAGCACCAGCTCGTTGCCGGACAGGTAGCGGCCGGTCTCGACGAGCTCGGTGAGGTACACCCAGCGGATCGGCCGGTCGAGCGCGTGCTCGCCGGAAAGCAGCACGAGGCCCAGCTCGCCCATCTCCAAGAGGTCCCTCAATCGCACAGGCCCAGGCTAGTGGGCGGGAGGATGGGGGCATGAGCATCACGATCAAGGTGGTCGACACCGTCCAGGGCCGGCCGGCCCGCGACATCCCGGCCCGGCTCGACGCCTACGACGGCACGACCTGGGGACCCGTCGGCGAGGACGTCACCGACGCGGCCGGGCGGATCGCCTTCGACGCGCCGGGCGACGGCCCGTTCCGGGCCCGGCTGGGGGTCGGCCAGTACTTCCGAAGCGCCTTTCCCGAGGTTCAGGTGATCTTCGATCCGGCGGCGGGAAGGAGCCTTCATGTGCACATCGCACCCCACGCGTACTCGGCGGCGGTGGTCGCGGAATAATCCCGTGTGAAAGTCTCACCGTAGGAGGATCTGCATGGCCGCGGCCGGTATCGACCGTTTCTTTCAGGTGTCGGCGCGGGGCAGCACGGTGCCGCGCGAGCTGCGCGGCGGCGTCACCACGTTCGTCGCGATGGCCTACATCCTCCTGCTGAACCCGATCATCCTCGGCGGCGCGTCCGACGTCACCGGCGCGCAGCTCTCGGTGCCGCAGCTCACCGCGATGACCGCGCTGTCGGCGGCCATCGGCACCCTGCTCATGGGCCTCGTGGGCAACGCGCCGATGGCCGTCGCCGCGGGCCTCGGCATCAACGCGGTCGTCGCCTACCAGGCCGCGCCGCACATGCTGTGGAGCCAGGCGATGGGCCTGGTCGTGCTGGAGGGCGTCATCATCATCCTGCTCGCCGTCACCGGCGTGCGGGAGCTGATCATGAACGCGATCCCGCTCGCGCTCAAGTACGCGATCACCGCGGGCATCGGCGCGTTCATCGCCCTCATCGGCATGGTGGACGCGGGCTTCATCAGCGGCGGCGGCGGCACGGTCCTCGCCCTCGGCCCCGGCGGCGGCGGACGGCTGACGGGCTGGCCCGTCCTCATCTTCGCCTTCACCCTCGTCCTCATGGTCGCGCTGTACGTCCGCAGGACGCCGGGCGCGATCCTCATCGCGATCGTCGCGGGCACCGTGCTCACGATGATCGTCAACGCGTTCGCCGACATCAAGGACGAGGCGTGGGGCCTGGTCGTGCCGAAGCTGCCGGAAGGCGTGCTCGGCCTGCCCGACTTCCATCTGTTCGGCCAGGTCGACCTGTTCGGCGGCTTCGGCAGGGCCGGGTTCATCACCGCGCTCGTCGTGCTGTTCACCCTCGTGCTCTCCGGCTTCTTCGACGCCATGGGCACGATCGTCGGCCTGAGTGAGGAGGCCGGGACCGTCACCGAGGACGGCAGGGTCCCCGGCCTCGGCCGGATCCTCACCGTCGACGGCGTCACCGCCGCGCTCGGCGGCATCACCAGCTCCTCGGCCAACACCGTGTTCGCCGAGTCGGCCGCGGGCATCGGCGAGGGCGCCAGGACGGGCCTGGCCAACATCGTCACCGGCCTGCTGTTCACCCTCGCGCTGTTCTTCACCCCGCTGGCGTCACTGGTGCCCGCGCAGGCGGCCGCGCCCGCCCTCATCGTGGTCGGCGCGCTGATGATGAGCCAGGTCGGCAAGATCGACTGGCGCGACCCCGAGATGGTCATCCCCTCGTTCGTCACCATCGTCTCGATGCCGTTCACCTACTCGATCACCAACGGCATCGGGCTCGGCGTGATCGCCTTCACCGTCGCCCGCACCGCGCTGGGCCGCAAGGTGGCCTGGCCGCTGTGGGTGATCTCGGCGATCTTCCTGCTCTACTTCTTCCTCGACCCGCTCCAGCGGCTCTTCGGTATCGGGTAGGACACTCTGGCCTCGGCGACACTTGCACCGGGCTTGAATGGAGCGATCCCCTGAAAGATCCGCCAGGAAGGCACGACGAGGTGGCTTCACCCACCGGGCACGTTCTCATCGCCCCGGACAAGTTCAAAGGCTCACTGACCGCCTCGCAGGTCGCCCGGCACGTCGCCGCCGGGCTGGCCAGGCACCGCCCCGGCGTCCAGGTCACCACCCTGCCCGTCGCCGACGGCGGCGAGGGCACCGTGGAGGCCGCGGTGACCGCCGGATTCACCCTCCACCGGGCCGAGGTGTCCGGGCCCACCGGGCAGCCCGTCGAGGCGGGCTACGCGGTGCGCGGCGACGTCGCGGTGGTGGAACTGGCCCAGGCCGCGGGCCTCGACCTCCTGCCCGAGGGCAGGCCCCAGCCGATGACCGCGACCAGCGCGGGGACCGGCGAGCTGATCCTCGCCGCGGTGCGCGGCGGCGCCCGGCGCGTCGTGCTCGGGCTCGGCGGCAGCGCCTGCACCGACGGCGGCGCGGGCATGATCACCGCGCTCGGCGGGCGGCTGCTGGACGCCAAGGGCGCCCCGCTCCCGCCCGGCGGCGCCGCCCTGCGCGGCCTGCACGCCCTCGACCTGCGCGGGCTCGCCGACTTGGGCGGCGCCGAGGTCGTCGTCGCCTCCGACGTCGACAATCCGCTGCTCGGCAGGCAGGGGGCCGCCGCGGTGTACGCGCCGCAGAAGGGCGCGACCCGCGAGGGCGTCCAGGTGCTGGAGGCGGGCCTGCGCCGATGGGCCGACCTCGCGGAGGCGGCCACCCGCACCCCGTCGCGCGACAAACCGGGCGCCGGGGCCGCGGGCGGGGTCGGGTTCGCGGCGCTGGCCTTCCTCGGCGCCCGCGTCGAACCCGGCATCTCCTACCTGCTCGACCTGCTCGGCTTCACCGAGGCGCTGAGCGGGGCCCGGCTCGTGATCACCGGCGAGGGCAGCCTCGACCCGCAGACCCTGCGCGGCAAGGCCCCCGTCGGGGTGGCCCGGGCCGCGGGCCGGGCGGGCGTGCCCGTCGTCGCGGTGGCCGGGCGGCGCAGCCTCACCGGCGAGCAGCTCCGCCGCGCCAGGATCAGCGCCGCCTACGCGCTCACCGACATCGAGAGCGACCCCGAGCGCTGCATGCGCTCCGCGGGGCCGCTCCTGGAGGAGCTGACCGTCGCCATCGCCGACGAATGGCTCCGCTGACCCAGGTGCCGCGAGCCCGTGCCGGGGCGTGGGAATGCACCGGAATTCCCCCTTTCCCGGTAGGGGGCTTTCAGTACGCTGTAAGCCCCTCGTTCACGGCACCGGAAGGCACTCCATGACGGAATCGCAGCAGGAGTGGGCGGCCAAAGGCATCGACATCACGGTCCCGAGCATCGCGCGGGCTTACGACGTCGTGCTCAACGGCACGGACAACTTCGCCGTCGACCGGGCCTTCGTCGCCGAACTCGTCAAGATCGTCCCGGAGATCTACGACGTCGCCACCTACAACCGCGAGGCGCTCAAGCGCGGGGTCGAGTACCTGATCTCCCAGGGGGTCAGGCAGTTCATCGACCTCGGCTCGGGCCTCCCGACGGTGCGCAACACCCACGAGGTCGCCCAGGCCGCCGACCCCGGCGCCCGGGTGGTCTACGTGGACAACGACCCCATGGTGAAGGTGCACGGCAGGGAGATCCTCGCCGCCAGCCCCGGCACCGCGGTCGTCAGCGGCGACCTGCGCGACCCCGCCGCCGTCCTGGCCTCCCCCGAGGTCACCGGGCTCATCGACTTCACCGAGCCCGTCGCGATCATGCTGATCGGCATCCTGCACCACCTGCACGACGACGAGGACCCCCAAGGCATCGTCGACGCCTACATGGCCGCCGTCCCCGCGGGCAGCCACCTGTTCATCACCAGCTTCTGCGCCTCGAGCCCCGAGGCGCGCGCCGCCGAGCAGCAGTTCCTGGCGATCCTCGGCACCGGGCGCTTCCGCACGGAGGCGGAGATCACCGCGTGGTTCGCCGGGCACGGGCTCGTCGAGCCGGGCGTCGTACCGAACCCGCTGTGGCGGCCGGCGGGCCCGGTGGACGAGACGGCCCTCACCGTCGGCCAGAAGCTCATGTACGGAGGAATCGCCCGCAAGGGCTGAGCCGGGCTGACACCCTGTCACGAAGAAGGGCCCCGCACCGACACAGTGAAGATGTCCTCCCCTCCCCCTCCGGCCGCACCCTGGAGGTGGTGGGCGACGGCGCCGCGCTGTGTGCCACCGGGGAGGACACTGTGTCGGGCAACACGGCGGGCAGCGCGAAGGTGGGCGTGCCCCGCGAGACCAAGAACCACGAGTACCGGGTGGCGATCACCCCCGCGGGCGCGCACGAACTCGTCAGGCACGGACACGAGGTCCTGGTCGAGGCGGGCGCGGGGCTCGGCTCGTCGATCACCGACGAGGAGTACCTGCACGCCGGGGCGAAGATCGTCGACACGGCCGAGGAGGCGTGGGGCGCCGACCTCGTGCTCAAGGTCAAGGAGCCCGTCGAGGCCGAGTACGGGCTGCTGCGCCGCGGCCAGGTCCTGTTCACCTACCTGCACCTGGCCGCCTCGCGCGCCTGCACCGACGCGCTCCTCGCCGCGGGCGTCACCGCGGTCGCCTACGAGACGGTGCAACTGCCGAACCGCGCGCTGCCGCTGCTCGCCCCCATGTCGGAGGTGGCCGGAAGGCTCGCCCCGCAGGTCGGCGCGCAGTGCCTGCTGCGCCAGGAGGGCGGGCGCGGGGTGCTGCCCGGCGGTGTCCCCGGGGTGTCCCCCGCCAAGGTGCTGGTCATCGGCGGCGGCGTCTCCGGACTGAACGCGGCGCAGATCGCCGCGGGCATGGGCGCGGACGTCACGGTCATCGACGTGAACGTCGACCGGCTGCGCGCCGTCGACGAGATCTACCAGGGCCGGATCACCACCCTGATGTCGTCGGCTTACGAGATCGAGAGGCAGGCGGTCAAGGCCGACCTGGTGATCGGCGCGGTGCTCATCCCCGGCGCCAAGGCCCCGACCCTGATCTCCGACGCGCTCGTCGCGCGGATGACGCCCGGCTCCGTCCTCGTCGACATCGCGATCGACCAGGGCGGCTGCTTCGAGAACTCCCGGCCGACCACCCACGCCGACCCGACCTACCCCGTGCACGGGTCGGTGTTCTACTGCGTCGCCAACATGCCGGGGGCCGTCCCCAACACCTCGACGCGGGCGCTCACCAACGTCACCCTCCCCTACGCGCTCGCGCTGGCCGACAAGGGCTGGCGGCGCGCGCTGCGCGAGGACCCCGCGCTCGCCCTCGGCCTCAACGCCCACGATGGGGCGCTCACCCACGAGAAGGTCGCCCAGGCGCACGGCCTGGCCTTCACCCCGGTCGTGGAGGTCCTGGCCTGACCCGCGCTGTCCGAGCCGCCCCCCGCCCGACCTGACCTGGGGCGGCGCCGCCGGGGCGCGTAGCATGATCGGCATGGGCGAACTGGTCATTCTGCGGCACGGCGAGACCGAATGGAGCCGGACCCGCAAGCACACCGGCAGGACCGACATCCCGCTGACCCCGCGGGGCGAGGAGCAGGCCAAGGGCCTCGCCCCCTGGGTCGCCGGACGCGACATCGCCTTCGCCTTCTGCTCCCCCGCCGCGCGCGCACGGCGCACCGCCGAACTCGCCGGAGTGCCCTCGCCGGAGACCGAACCCGACCTCTGGGAGTGGGACTACGGCGGCTACGAGGGCCGCACCACGGCGGAGATCGGGCGCGACCTGCCCGGCTGGTGGATCTGGAAGGACGGGGTCGTGCCGGGCGCGACCCCGGGCGAGACCGTCGAGGCGGTGGGCGACCGGTGCGACCGGGTGATCGCCAAGGCCAAGGCGCACCTCGCCGAGGGCGACGTGGCGCTGGTCGCGCACGGACACGTCCTGCGCATCCTCACCGCGCGCTGGCTGGGCCTGCCCGCCCGGGACGGACGGCTCTTCGCCCTCGACACCGGCACCGCGAGCACCCTCGGCTTCGAACACCGCCGGGAGGTCATCACCTCCTGGAACATCCCGCCGTCCGCCTAGGCCCCCGGCCGGACGACGGCTCGGGTCAGACGACGGCTCGGTCAGACGACGGCGTAGCCCGCCTCCTCGACGGCGGCGCGGACCGCGTCGTCGGTGAAGCCGTCGCCGGAGACCGTCACCAGGCCGCCCGTGAGGTCGACCGCGACCCCGGTGACGCCGGAGACCTCGCCGACCTCCTCGGTCACCGAGGCCTCGCAGTGCCCGCAGGTCATGCCCTGGACGGTGTAGGTGCGCTGGGTCATGCCGAATCATCCTCCATGCCGCCGGACGGTGGGACACCTACCGGGTAGGGGTATGTGAATCCGGAGCAGAGCATACCCCGGAGGGGTTGGGTAGGCTGGAGGACCCCGCCCCGACGCCGGCCTCCGCGCCCAGTCCGGCGCCGCCCCCGACACGTAGAGGACCGCCATGACCACGCGCGGCTACACCGCCTCCAAGGACGACCTCCAGGCGCGGCTGCGGCGGATCGAGGGCCAGGTGCGCGGGATCGAGCGCATGGTCACCGACGACCGCTACTGCATCGACGTCCTCACCCAGATCAGCGCGGTCCAGGCCGCCCTCGACAAGGTCGCGCTCGGGCTGCTCGACGGCCACGTCAGGCACTGCGTCGCCGAGGGCGCGCACGAAGGCAAGTCCGAGGAGATGTCCACCGAGCTGATGGCCGCGGTGGGCAGGCTCATGCGGCGGGGTTGAGCGAGTCCCTCGTCAGCGCGTAGGCGCGCTTGGCGTCGGGACCGTAGCGCAGGCCGGGCGGCACCAGGTGGGTGGTCCGGTACAGGCCCTTGAGCGCGAGGGTCGTCGCGAGGTCCGTCGGCAGGCCGGGCAGGCCGTACATGCGGCGGGCCCAGCGCGGCAGGGTCCCCACCACGAGGGTGGCGATGCCGGGCGCGGCGAGCTTCAACGGCAGGAACGGCGGCGGCACCGGCGGGTTGAACAGCCTGCGCAGGCCGTCCTTGGCCTCGTCGCAGGCGAACAGCCGCGGCCGCATCCCCGCGTAGTAGTCGGCCATCTCCGCGACGGACGCGGGCACGTCGCCCGGGTCGAGCCCGACGACGGCGGCGGACCTGCGCTGCTCGTCGACGAACCTGTCGCAGTCGGCCCGGGTGAGCGGGATCCCGGACCGGCGGGCGATGTCGAGGTAGGAGTCGACCTCGCCCATGTGCACCCACAGCAGGTTCTCCGGGTCGTCGACGGGGAAGACCTCGCCGGTCCGCGGATCGACCCCGCTGAGGTGGGAGTGCAGGTTCCGGATCCGCCGGCCGATCCGCTCGACCTCGTCCGTGGGCTCCCACGTCCTGACCCTGACGAACTCGATCGTCCGGCCCAGCCGGGCCCAGGCCGCGTCCTTGTCCATCAGGTCGGAGTTCTGCGCGGTCCCCCACATCGAGTGCGGGTGCAGGGCCTGGAGCAGGAGGGCGCGGAAGCCGCCGACGGCGAGGACCGGTTCGGCCATCACGCGCCACGTCACCGACCCGGGCCCGAACATCCCGTGATCCGCCACGGCCGCCTCCTGAGGGGTGTGCTAGGTCATATCCCCTTATTTCACCGTACGTTGGGGACGCTAAACAGGAGTGCAAACCCCCGGCGCGGCAAACTCCCGGGCGTCAGGGCAAAGAAGATCGACGCCGCGCGGGGTCGGCGCGGGGTCAGGTTGCCCGGGCGAAGCGGAGGGCCGGCCATTCCGGGATCAGGTCCCAGACCGCCTCTCCGGTGGTGAGGGCGTGGCCATGGGCCTCGGCGCGGACGACGGCCTCGGTGAGCGGGCCGTCGGACGGCCAGGTGAGGCAGAGCGTGCCGGAGGGCGCCAGAGCGCCGGCCAGCTCCGGAAGGGTCTCCTCCAAGGCCTCGCGATCGGGGCAGAAGGCGACGATCACGTGCCAGGAGGGTTCGCCGGAGCCCGGCCTCGGGGTGTCGGGCAGGGCTGAGGTGAGGAGGACGTCGGCGGGGAGCTCGCCGAGGTCGAAGGCGGGCGGGGCGCCGACCAGGAGCACCCGGGAGTGCTCGGCGATGCCGAGCGCGCGCGCCAGGTGCCCGGTCATTCGACGATCTCCAGATCGTCCTCGTCCGCGGACTCCAGGGCGTCCTCGTCGTCGTCCTCGTCGGCGGTCTGCTCGGCGACCCAGGCGAGGTAGTCGGCGCTGCCCGCGATCCCGGTGGCGATGATCTCGGGGGTCTCGTAGGAGTGCCGGTCGGCGATCAGCTGGGCGAGCTGCGGATACCTCTCGGCGGTGGTCTTGAAGACGACCATGTACTCCTCGGCGGTCTCGATCTCCCCCTCCCACCAGTAGGTGCTGGAGATCGGGCCGACGACCTGGGCGCACGCCGCGAGTCGCTCGGCCACGGCCGCCGAAGCCAGTTCACCCGCCTCCGCGCGCTCATCGGTCGTGGTGGTCACCTGCACGTACGCCTGCGCCATCGAGGGCTCCTCCCGCAGCCTTGATCGTAACAACTGGACACCGGGCGTGGGGTGGGTTATGTTGTACTCATATCGAGAAGAACTCATCTTGAGAATGACCACCGAGACCAGGGAGCCACCGTGACGGAAGACGCCTTCCTCGCCGACTACGACCCCTCGCGCTACCCCGCGGTGGCCGTGACCGTCGACGTGGTGGCCCTGACCATCCGCGACGGGGTCCTGCACGTCCTCCTGGTGGAGCGCGGCGAGGCCCCGTTCCAGGGCCGCTGGGCGCTGCCGGGCGGGTTCGTCAAGGTCGGCGAGGAGAACCTGGACCAGGCGGCCGCGCGGGAACTCGCCGAAGAGACCGGCTTGTCTTCCCCCTCCCGGGTGCACCTGGAGCAGCTCGCCTCCTACGGCGACCCGGGACGCGACCCGCGCATGCCGATCATCTCCGTCGCCTACCTCGCGTTCGGCCCGGAGATGCCCGACCCCCGCGCGGGAAGCGACGCCTCCGACGCCGCCTGGGTGCCCGTCGCGTCCCTCGGGCTGACCGCCTCCGGCGCGCAGCCTCCGGGCGCCACCCGGCGGCTCGCCTTCGACCACGCGCGGATCCTGTCCGACGGCCTTGAGCGCGCGCGCGGCAAGCTCGAGTACACCCCGCTCGCCACGGCCTTCCTTCCCGGCACGTTCACGATCCCCGAGCTGCGCGCCGTCTACGAGTGCGTCTGGGACGAGGCCCTGCACGCCGGCAACTTCCACCGCAAGGTGCTGTCGGTCCCCGGCTTCATCGAGGGCACCGGCGACACCACCGCCTCCGGCGGCCGCAAGGGCGGGCCGCGCGCCCGCCTCTACCGCGCCGGAGACGCCAGGCTCCTGCACCCCGCCCTGCTGCGGCCCGCCTCGGAGGAGGACATCCGATGACCCCCGACGAGGCGCTCGCCCTGCTCGACCGGCCCGCAGCCGAGATCTTCGGGGCCGACGAGCGCGAGGCGCGCCGGCGCTACCACCGGCTCGCGCGGCTGCTGCACCCCGACACCGGCGCGGACGCGACGGCCTTCGCCCGGCTCACCGCCAAGTGGCACGCGCACACCGGCGGGACCGTCCTCACCACCCGGCGCGGCGCCTACCGCGTCGGCGCGCGGGTCGCCCGCGGGGACGTCGCCGACCTGTTCGCCGTCGAGGACCTGTCCGGCGCCGGGGGCGGGCTGCTGCTCAAGCTGCCGCGCGACCCCGCCGACAGCGACCTCATGGACCGCGAGGCGACGGCGCTGCGGCGTCTCGCCGAGCGGGGCGACCCCCGGTACCTGCCCTACGTGCCCCGGCTCGTCGAGAGCATCAAGCACGACGGCAGGCGCGGCGCGATCCTCTCCCGCGACGAGGGCTTCCACACCCTCGCCGAGGTGGCCGCCGCCCGGCCCGGCGGGCTCGACCCGCGCGACGCCGCCTGGATGTGGCGGAGGCTCCTGGTCGTCCTCGGGTTCGCGCACCGGGCCGGGGTCGTGCACGGCGCGGTGCTGCCCGGCCACGTCATGATCCATCCGGAGATGCACGGACTCGTCCTGGTCGGCTGGGGCCAGTCCGTCACCGACCCGCCCGGCCGCGTCCCCCTCATGGTGGACGCCTACGCGGCCGACTACCCGCCCGAGATCGTCGCCCGCGAACCCGTCACCGCCGCGGCGGACGTGTTCCTGGCGACCCGCTGCATGACCGCCCTGATGGGCCCGCTGCTGCCGCCGCCGATGCGCGCCTTCGCGCGCGGCTGCACGCAGCCTTCGCCGCGACTCCGCCCCGCCGACGCGTGGGCGCTGCTCGGCGAGCTCGACGAACTGCTCGACCGCATGTACGGGCCGCGCGTCTTCCGGCCCTTCACCCTCTAGACCGTCTTTCACCCCCGCACGAAAGGAACCCCGACATGGGCAGCGGAACCTGGTCGACCAACGTCTACGACGCCGCCGCGAGCTACCGGAAGGCCACCGGCGCCAGCGCGTTCGCGCACAGCGACTCCGGCGCCCGGCAGGTCCACGAGGCGCTCGACCCCCTCAACGCGTTCCGGGAGAGCCGCGACGGCGACGACCACCCCGAGTCGCTCGCCATCGCCGTCCTCTTCGACGTCACCGGCTCGATGCGCACCGTCCCGCGGGCGCTCCAGACCAAGCTGCCGAACCTGCTCGGCCTGCTCCAGCGCAAGGGCTACGCGACCGACCCGCAGATCCTCTTCGGCGCGATCGGCGACGCCACCTGCGACCGCGCCCCGCTCCAGGTCGGCCAGTTCGAGTCCGACAACCGGATGGACGACGATCTCGGCCGGATCCTGCTGGAGGGCGGGGGCGGCGGCCAGATGACGGAGTCCTACGAGCTCGCGCTGTACTTCATGGCCCGGCACACCGCCACCGACTGCTGGGAGAAGCGGCGCAAGCGCGGCTACCTGTTCCTCATGGGCGACGAGCTCGCCTACGCCAAGGTGAAGAAGGCCGAGGTCAAGCGGATCATCGGCGACGAACTGAAGGCGGACATCCCGATAGCCGAGATCATCCGGGAACTCACCGAGAGGTGGGACGTGTACTACATCATCCCGGCCGGGACGTTCCACGGCGATGACCCGAAGCTCACCGAGTTCTGGCGCGGCCTGCTCGGCCAGAACGTGCTCTTCCTGGACGATCTGGACGCGGTGTGCGAGACCGTCGCGCTGACCGTCGGACTCGCCGAGGACGCCATCGACCTGCACGAGGGGCTCGACCACCTCGCCGAGGTCGGCTCGACCGCGGGGGCCGCGGTGTCGCGGGCGCTCTCGCCGCTCGACCGGGGCGCCGTCGCCCGCACCAGCGCCCCGCTGGACCTCGGCGACGACCTGCCGCGCGGGACGACGCGGCTGTGAACCACGGGCACACGATCGTCGTCGACCTCGGGTACGGCGACGCCGGCAAGGGCACCGTCGTGGACTGGCTGTGCGCCCGGGAGGGCGTGCGGCCGGTCCGCGCGGTGGTCCGGTTCAACGGCGGCGCGCAGGCCGCGCACAACGTGGTGACGCCCGATGGCAGGCACCACACCTTCGCGCAGTTCGGGTCCGGCACCTTCACCCCCGGCGTGCGCACCCACCTTTCCCGGTTCATGATGGTCGACCCTTTGGCGCTCGCCTCCGAGGCCGACCACCTGCGCGCCCTCGGCGTCCCGGACGCGCTGGAAAGGCTGACCGTGGAGGGGGACGCGCTCCTCACCACGCCGTACCACCGCGCCGCCAACCGGGCCAGGGAACTGGCCCGCGGCGCGGCCCGGCACGGCTCGTGCGGCATGGGCGTGGGCGAGACCGCCCGGTACGCGCTGGCGCACCCGGACGCGCCGCGCGTGGCCGACTGCCTGTCCCCCTCCCGCCTGCGCCGCGCCCTCACGGCACTGCGTACGCGGGTCCTGGAGGAGTTCCCCTTGGCGGAGGTTCCTCCGGTCGAGGACTGCGTGGCGGCGTTCACCGGGTTCGCTTCGGCCGTCGAAATCGTCGGGGATCCTTACCTGCGGCGTCTTCTGGCCGAAGGACCCGTCGTCTTCGAGGGCGCGCAAGGCGTCCTGCTGGACGAACTCCACGGCTTCCACCCCTACACGACCTGGTCGACGACCACCTTCGCGAACGCCCTCGAACTCCTGGACGGAGCCGACGCCTTCCGCCTCGGCGTCGTCCGCAAGTACGCGACCCGCCACGGCCACGGCCCCTTCGTCACCGAAGACCCCGACCTGGCCTTCCCCGAACCCCACAACACCGCCCACGTCTGGCAGGGCGCGTTCCGCCGCGGCCACTTCGACGCGATCGCCCTCCGCTACGCCCTCCGCGCCTCCGGCGGCGCCGACGCCCTGGCCGTCACCCACGCCGACGCCCCCGACGTCCACCTCTGCACCGCGTACAAGGGCTTCGACACCCTCCCCGTCCACGCCGACCTGACGGCCCAGGAATCCCTGACCCGCGCCCTCCTCACCGAGCGCCCCGTCTACACCGGCAAGGTCTCCTCCCCCGCCGACGCGGCCGCCGCCCTCGGCCTCCCCCTCGTCCTGGAGTCCCACGGCCCCGCGCACACTGATAAGAAGGCCCTCTCCCTGATCTGAGCGCCGCCCTTCGCCCGGCGTTCGAAGAACGTTCGCGGATCCTCCTGCTCGACGCCTCAGGTGAGCCGACGAAGACCGTCGCGGACGGGGATCCTTTGGAATTCGCCGCCGACGCCGACTTCAGCGTCCTGGAGCTCGCAGGGTCGGAGAACGGCCTCCTGCGGTTCCGCCACGGCGACCGCGACCTGATCCTCCCGCACCAGACCGGCCTCCCCGCCTCCGTCGCGGGCCCCTTCGCCGCGTGGACCGCCGCCGACCCCGCAGGCACCGGCTGGCTCTACGAAGCCGCACCGCCACCGCCCTCCGCCTTCCCGGTTCGCCGGCGTCCGTCGTCCTCACCGGCTCCCACCTGCTGTGGACGACCGGCCAGGACGCCCCGATCCCTTCCGCCGCCCCTGACGAGATCGTCGCCGTCTTCTCTCTCGCCGACACCGTCCACCTCCTCCCCCTGTCCGCCCTCGCCTCGTAGCGGGGTCACCGGAACCAGTCCGTCGAACGGGGTTCTAGGCTGGCGCGGGATTCTCAACCGCCCTCGCCCCGGGAGATCACTTGCGCCGCCTCGCCCTCGGTCTCGTCGCCGTCGCCGTCGCCGCCTCGGCCGCCTGCTCGTCCCCCGGGACGGTGCCCGCCGCTCTCAGGCCGTCCGCGGTGCCGAGTCCCGCGGTCGTGCGCGATCTCGCCCAGACCCATGGCTTCGCGGACGACGTGACGGAGGCGTTCGACGCCGAGGTGCGGCCCGGTCTTCGGCTCCTCGCCAAGACCGTGACGCCGGACGGGCTCGTCGCCGGGTCGCTGCTCGACGGGGAATCCCGGGCGCACGCGATCGTGCTCGTCGACCCGAAGACGGGAAAGGTAGAGGAGACTGCGCGCGAGCAGCGCCCAGCGAAGGACGCCGTGGACACACCCCAGTTCCGGCCCATCGCGGCCGACGGCGCCCACGTCGCCTGGATCGAGGCGACGCCCGGCCTGAACTACACGGACGCGAAGGTCATGCTCTACGACCGCGCGAAGAGGACCACGTCGGTCGTCGCCGAGACCGGCCGCAAGGAACCGGCCTGCGCCCCTAACGACGGCCTCTTCCTCACCGCAGGCCGCCTGTGGTGGACGGCCTGCGACGGCTCCGCCGACCAGGCGGTCTTCTCCGCCGCCGTCGCCGACCCGGCGCCCGTGGTCCGTGCCGCGCACGCGGGGCTGCTGGGCGTCGCCGAGGACGGAGACGTCGTCGTCAGGCAGAGCCTGAAGGGCGACGACCCCGGACAGGTTCTGAGGCTGGCCCCGGACGGGACGCGCAAGGAGGTGATCTCAGAAGGCGGCCGCCTCCTCATGGCGGCGAGCGCCGACGTGACCGTCTTCTCCGACGCGAACAGGACCGAACTGCGCCTGCGCCACGACGGCCGCGAGGAGTGGGTGCCGCACCGGACCTCGGCCGCCCCCGTCGCCGCGGGCCGCTTCGCCGCCTGGACCGCCGAAGACCCCGTCGGCACCGCGTGGCTCTTCGACACCGGGACCGACACCGTCTACCGCCTCCCCACCCCCTCGTTCGCCGTCCTCACCCCCGATCACCTCCTCCTCGCCGACTCCTTCTCCGCCCCCGGCGAGTACTCCCTCCTCCCCCTCTCCACCCTCTTCGCCTGACCTCGTGCCCCACGCCGACCGGGCCGGTAGGCCCGCGATCCGGAGACCGCCCTAAGCTTGCGCGACTTCCCCAAATCTGAGCTTGGAATCCGCTTTGTTGCGCTTTGTCGTGATGTGCTCGCTCGTGGCCACCGTCGTCGCGTGCGCCGGGCCGTCCGCTCCCCAGGCCGGGACGGGCGGCACCCCGGTCGTCATGGACCTCGCCGAGGCGCACCCGGGCGCGGCGGCGGCGATCGTGTCGTTCAGCGCCCGGATGCGCCCGGGGCTGCGGCTCCACGCCGCCACTGTGACACCGGACGGGCTCGTCGCGGGCTCCCTCCTGGACGCCCGGCGGCTCACCCGCTCGCTGGTCCTCGTCGACCCCCGGACGGGCCGGGCCACCGCCACCCTGCGCGAGAACCCGTCGGACGACCCGGCGGACGGCGTCCGGTTCCGGCCGGTCGTGGCCGACGACCGCTACGTCGCCTGGGCCGAGACCTCGTTCTCCGACGAAGACTGGAAGATCATGCTGCACGACCGGCGGAGCGGCCGGACCCGCGTCGTCGCCGACGGGTCGAAGTGGCGCTCCCGGTGCGGCATCGGCCTCTCCCCGATCTTCCTCGCCGAGGGCCGCCTGTGGTTCTCGGCCTGTTCACCCGGCCCGCAGGGCACGCCCTCCGTCTACTCGGCCGACCTCGCCGCCCCGAAGCCCCGGCTCTGGCGCACGGCCACGAGCCTCACCGGCTTCGGCCCCGCCGGCCGCCGCTTCGCCACCCTCCACACGGGAGACACCTGGATGCCCCGGGGCACCGTGATCCTCGACGCCGAGGGGCAGATCGTGGAGCACGTCCCGGAATCCGGGCCCAGAGGGCTCTCCGCCGAACTGAGCGTCTGGCGGAACGGCGAAGGCATGAGCGGGCTTCGGCTGCGGCACGGCGGAAGGGACTGGGACCTGCCCCACCAGCCGTCGTCCGTCGAGGCGGCGGGCCCGTTCGCAGCGTGGACCACCGTCCCCACGGCCGAGACGCCCATCCCCTCGATCTGGCTCTACGACAGCCGCACAGCCACCGCCCTGCGGCTCTCCGACACCGACAACAACGCGGCCTTCAGCCTCACCCAGGCCCATGTCCTGTGGACCGACAGCGCAACACACGGCGAAGACGGACCCCGCCCCGAGACCCTCCACCTGCTGCCCCTCCCCGCTCTCACTTCCTGATGACCCGCGAAGCCTCAGGCGTCCACGATGAAGCGCACCTCGCGGCGGCCGTCGGGCAGGCTCCGGGAGGACCACTCTTTGGCGAGGGCGTTCAGGAGCCAGAGGCCGCGACCGTGCTCGTCGTCGTTTCCGGCGAGGCGGGCGACGAGGGGTGCGCCGCCGCCTCCGGCGTCGACCACGCCGATGCGGACGCCGCCGTCCGCGGTCTCGGCGGTGAACTCGACGAGGCCGCCGGGCAGCCGCGAGTCGCTGTGCGCGCAGGTGTTGGCGAGGGTCTCCGACAGGAGCAGCACCGCCGTGTCGTGCCAGGGGTGAGCGCGGCCCAGCCAGGCGCCGAGCACATGGCGGGCACGGGCGACCTGCGCCAGGTCGCCCGGCAGCACGACGGTGACCCGCCCGGGGCACCCGCCGGAGCCGGTCACGCGGCGGCCGTCCCGGCCAGATGCGCCGCGACCCGGTCGACGTGGCGGACGTCCGCCCACCGGCCGCCCCACGCGCACACCCAGCCTCCGGCCCGCTCGGCCGCCGCGACCGCGAGCATCCCGGACACCGCCCGCCCGACCCGCAGCACCGCCCCGCCCGACGCGGGATTGACGAGGTAGGAAGGGCACCCCCGCTCGCCGAGCCCCCGGCACAGGTCGGCCAGCAGGAGAAGGCGCGTCACGTTCGCGGGCACCGCCCGCGCCGCCGCACCCTCCCCCACCCAGCCCGGCCATGCTCCCCCGAACCGCGCACTCGCCATGACAGAAGCACTCATCTTCACCGCTCCGGTTCTCGATGGACCGATGCGCTCAGCGCGCGGGAGATCCCCCGATCGCACGCCGGAACGCATCCGTCTCACTACTCTTTGAGTTTGAGATGCACTCCGCTTTCTTGTCCAGCACGTTTATGAACTAGCTCAAAAATTCAAGGCTCAGAATTACCTGCAACCGGCCCGAAAAGGACGAACCGTGAGCGGAAGATTTCCCAGGACCAGCCCGACGGTGCGACGGAGGCGGCTCGCTTCCGAGCTGCGCAGGCTCCGAAAGGAGCAAGGGAAGACCCGGGAGGAGGCCGCGAAGTACGCGGGAATCGCACCGGCGACCGTCACAAGGATGGAAGCGGCACTTCACGCGCCGAAGCCCGCCGACGTCCTCGCCTTGTGCAGGCTGTACGGCCTGGACGACCGGCGCACCGAGCTCCTCGTCACCTTCGCACGGCAGAGCCGCCAGCGCGGCTGGTGGCAGCGTTACGGAGGAGCCATCCCCGATTGGTTCGCCTTCTACGTCGGACTCGAGGAGGAGGCGGCCGAGATACGCACCTATCAGCCCGAACTGGTCCTGGGCCTGTTCCAGACCGAGGCCTACATCCGCGCCGTCATGCGCTCCGGGATCACCGTCCCCGATGGCGATGAACTCGAACGCAAGGTCTCAGTACGCCTCAAGCGACAGGAACGACTCACCGAAGCCGGGCCCATCGACGTATGGGCGGTCCTTCACGAGAGCGCTCTGCGCACCGAAGTGGGCGGACGCGCGGTGATGCGCGAGCAGCTCCACCACCTCGTGGAGCTGTCCTGGCGCAACAACATCACGCTCCAGGTCCTTCCGTTCTCCGCCGGATCCCACCCGGGCAACGCAGGCGCCTTCGAGCTCTTCTCCTTCGCCGAGCCCGCCGACCCCGAGGTCGTGTACGTCCAATACCGCCTCGGCTGCCTCTACCTGGAGGATTCCTCGGACATAAACGCCTATTCTGAAGTCTTCGACCATCTAAGGGCCCGAGCACTCAGTCCCGATGACTCCCGGGCGATCCTCGACCGGATCGCCGGCGAGATGATCTGACCCGTGCCGGTGCTCGGGGACACCTGGAAGAAGCGATGCCTGAACAACCCCGTATCACCCCATGGCGCAAAAGTAGCCATAGCGACGAGAACGGCTCGTGCGTAGAGGTCTCCGAGAGCGACGCGGTCGCCGTGCGGGATTCGAAGAATCCCGGGCTGGGGGCGTTGGAATTGTCGCGGCGGGCGTGGCGGGCGTTCGCGGGCGGGGTGAAAGAGCGGGGGTGATCGCGGTGCGGTGAACTCCGGGCCGGTTCTCCCCGTCTACCGGTCGGCGCGGGCCTGCGGATCGTCCGTGCCGTCTCGGGTGGTCGGAAGGGGCCTGATGCTGTGGGACGGGCACGGGATGGAGCCGGGGCGCGGGGTCTTCCTCGGCGACGCGGGCGGGTGGCGGGTCGTTTGGGCGGGCGGGGCCGGGCTGGGGAGGCGGGTGGTGGGGCGGTTCGACGGGGAGGTCGGGCTGCGGGCCGTGGCGGCGGAGGGGTGGCTGGTCCACCGGGAGGTGCCGGGGTGGAGGCGGCCGGACGGCGGGACCGCCTTCGCCGAGGGCGAGCCGCGGCAGGAGTGGGACGAGCCTACGACGGGCTTCTCCCCGCTGCTCGGGGTGCCCGTGGTCCTCGCCGCGTCCACGGTGTACGCCAAGGGCGCCCCCCGCTCGGTCGTCGCGATGCACGCGGTGCCCGGGATGGAGCTGATGAACGCCTGGGAGACCGGGTTCTCCCACGCGGCGCGCGGCCTCACCGCCGTCGCCGTGGACGGGCGCTGCCTGGTGGCGGCGCGGGCCCCGTGGGAGCCCGACTACCGCGTCTGGGACGCCGAGACGGGCGCGGAGGTCTGCGCCTGGACCCAGGAGCACGAAGGACCGATCGCCGCCGCCGGGTTCGACGGCGAACCCCTCCTGCTGACGGGCGACGGACCGCTCGTGCGGGTCCGCGATCCGCGCACCGGTGCGGAGACCCGGCGGCCCCTGGTGTTCGAGGGCGTCGAGGAGGCCGTGTCGATCTCCGTCGCCGCCGGATACGCCCTGGTTGCCGGGCGGCGCAGGACCGGGCTGTACCCGCTGGCCGGAGGCGCGCCGCTGTGGACGTCCGACGGCGACGGCCCGGACGCGCCCGTCAGCGGCCTCGGCCTGCTCCGCGGCAGGCCCGTGGCCCTGGTCAACACCCCCGGCCGGGCCGAGGAGGCCGCGGATCTCGCCGCCTTCGCCCGGCTGTCCGGGCCCGCCGTCGTGCTCGACCTCCTGACCGGGCGGACGGTCGGCGACCCCCTGCCGTGCCGCGCGTCGAGCGGGGGCTTCCTGGCCGCGGGGGAAGGAACCCTCGCTTACGCCGCGCTCGCGTGGTCCCGGGACGATCCCGGCGACACGTGGGTGTGGGACCCCGAGGTCCCCGACGACGCCCCCGCCTGGCACGGCGGCCCCGTCCGCGCGCTGGTCGGCTTCGTTCTCGACGGGGCCGAGGCGGCGGTCTCCCTCGACGAGGACGGCGACGCCCGCCTGTGGGACCTCGGCGCGCTCGCCCGCGACCCCGGCGCCGCGACGGCGGTCCTGCTCGGCTCCGGCGTCGGCGCCGTCGACGTGGTGGCGCACGGCGGGCGTCCCGCCGTGGTGCTGGGCGGCGCGGGCTTCCTCCGGCTGGTCTCCCCGGCCGACGGCGCGGTGCTCGCCGAGACCGCACTCGGGGCGGACGAGGAGGTCACGGCGCTCTGCCACACCGGCGCCGACGGAACTCTGCGCGTCCTCGCCGGAGTCGCGGTCCCCGGGCCGAAACCCTACGGCCGGTACGGCGCGGTGCGGGCGTGGGCGCCGGGGTCCGAGCCTTCTCCCGCGTTCGGCCAGGACGGCTCCGCGGGCTCGTTCCGCGTCTGCGCCCTGGCCGGGGCCCGCGACGGCGACCGCACGGTCGCCCTGCGGGTGGGCGCGATCTACAACCTCGGCCCGGAGCGGTGGGCCGTCGAGGACGCGGAGTTCCTCGGCACCATCGGCACGGGCGGCGACGTCTACGCCGCGGCCGCCACCGCGCTCGACGGGGTCGCCCATTTCGCCTGCACGACCTACGACGGCGGCGTGGCGCTCAGCCGCGTCTCGGACGGGAGGATCGTCGCACGGCTCGCAGGCGATTCCTACGGAGTGGCTCAGACCCTCGCGGTGTCCGGCGGCCCCCGGCCCCTGATCGCCTCGACGAACCACTTCCGCGTCATGTCGCTCTGGCACGCGCCGGACCCGTCACTCCTGGCGCCCCCCGTCCGTCTCACCCACGCGTCCCTGGCCTGCGCGTGGACCCCGTCCGGCCGCCTGCTGGTCGGCTTCGGCCCGGGCCTCGCCCTGCTGGAGCCGCCCGCCTAGGGCGGGGCCGGGTGCCCACCGTTCCGGGACACCCGGTCCCTGGTCCAGCGACCTGCCACCTCGCGGACCGCGGGCCGGGGCCGGGCGTCCACCCCTCCGGGACGCCCGGTCCCTGGTCTAGCGGCCTGCCACCTCGCGGTAGCGGGCCAGGACCTCGGGGGTCGGCGCGGCGGTGCACTCGACGGTGCCCGCGGCCTCCCACTCGGGCGGCTCGGCGCCTTCGGAGAGGAGCCAGGCGGCCTGGCGGGCCGCGCCGATCGCCACGTACTCGGCCGGTTCCGGCACGAGGACCGGGCGGCCGAAGATGGCCGGGGCAAGGCGCCGGACGGCCTCCGAGCGGGCGCCGCCACCGATGAGGAGGACGCGTTCGGGGGCGATTCCCAGGGCGTCGACCGCGTCGGCGAGATGGCAGAGCAGGCCCTCGACGGCGGCCCGTGCGAAGTGGGCGGCCGTGGAGTTGGCGAGCCTGATGCCGTGCAGGGTGCCGGTCGCGTCCGGGAGGTTGGGCGTGCGCTCTCCCTCCAGGTACGGGACCAGGATGAGCCCGTCGGAGCCCGAGGGGGCCGAGAGGGCGAGGTCGCTCAGCTCCGGCAGGGACACCCGGAGGGTGGCCGCCGCCGCGTCGAGTACCCGGGCGGCGTTGAGCGTCGCGACGAGCGGCAGGTAGC
Organism: Actinocorallia herbida; assembly: GCF_003751225.1. Taxonomy (NCBI): domain Bacteria; kingdom Bacillati; phylum Actinomycetota; class Actinomycetes; order Streptosporangiales; family Thermomonosporaceae; genus Actinocorallia; species Actinocorallia herbida. The sequence goes on along the minus strand of NZ_RJKE01000001.1, from coordinate 1,284,200 downwards.
GGCCCGTCGCGTCGGCGAACCCGGCGACCTTGCCGGTGGTGTCGGCGCTCGGCGCGGACGCGACCGCGAAGGCCGTTCCGGACGTGCCGATCGACACGACGACGTCGCCGGGCCGACCGCCGACGCCGAGCATCGCCGCCATGTTGTCGCCGGTGCCGGGGGCGACCGCGATCCCGTTCCACGTGCCGGCCTGCGCGCGCGGCGCGAGCACCTCGGGCAGCCGGGGGACCGCCCCGAACGCGTCGCGCAGGAGGTCGGTCCGGTATTCGCCCGTCGCCGGGGAGAAGTAGCCGGTGCCCGAGGCGTCTCCCCGGTCGGTGACGAGCGCGCCGGTCATCCGCCACGTCAGCCAGTCGTGCGGGAGGCAGACGGCCTCGGTGCGCGCGGCGTTCGCCGGCTCGCTGCGCGCCAGCCAGCGCAGCTTGCCGACGGTGAACGACGCGACCGGGACGCTGCCGACGGCCTCGGCCCAGAATGCGGCGCCCTTCTCTGCGCCGCCCTTCTCGGCGACAAGGTCGGCCGCGTCGGGCGCCGACCGGGTGTCGTTCCACAGCAGCGCGTCGCGCACGACCTCCCCGGAGCCGTCCAGGCAGACCATGCCGTGCTGCTGCGCGCCGACGGAGAGCGCCGCCACGTCGGCGAGCCCTCCGGCGCGCTCCACCGCGGTCTCCAGCGCGCTCCACCAGGCCGCGGGCGCGACGGACGTGCCCGCCGGGTGCGGCGCGGAGCCCTCGCGCACGAGGGCTCCGGTGACGGCGTCGCGGACGACGACCTTGCAGCTCTGCGTGGAGGAGTCGACGCCCGCGACGAGTCGGGGTGCGGTCATCCGCGGACCCCGAGGATGTGCTCGATGGCGAGCTGGTTGAGCCGGGTGTAGGCGCGGTCGCGCTGCCCGGCGGCCTCGGCGTCGAAGTCCTCGGAGAGCAGGTCGGCGAGGGATTCGCCTTCGGCGAGCGCCGGGCGGGCCAGTTCGGGGGCGTGGCTCGCGGCGAGCGCCTCGGCCACCTCGGGGTCCGCGCGGTACGCGGCGGCCTTCTCCTTGAGGATCAGGTAGGTGCGCATGTTGGCGGCGGCCGAAGGCCACACGTCGACGTCGGTGCGCAGCGGCTTGTAGTCGAAGTGGCGGGGGCCCTCGTAGCCGCCGTTCTCCAGCAGGTCGACGAGGAAGAACGCGCTCTTCAGGTCGCCGTGGCCGAAGATCAGGTCCTGGTCGTACTTGGGGCCGTGCTGGCCGTTCAGGTCGATGTGGAAGAGCTTGCCGTGCCACAGCGCCTGGGCGATGCCGTGGACGAAGTTCAGGCCCGCCATCTGCTCGTGGCCGACCTCGGGGTTGAGGCCGACGAGCTCGGGGTGCTCCAGGGAGTTGATGAACGCCAGGGCGTGGCCGATGGTCGGCAGCAGGATGTCGCCGCGGGGCTCGTTCGGCTTCGGCTCGATGGCGAAGCGGAGGTCGTAGCCCTTGTCGATCACGTAGGACGTGAGGATGTCGAAGGACTCCTTGAAGCGGTCCAGCGCGACGCGGACGTCCTTGGCGCCGTCGGACTCCGCGCCCTCCCGGCCGCCCCAGCAGACGTAGGTGGTGGCGCCCAGCTCGGCGGCGAGGTCGATGTTGCGGATGACCTTGCGCAGCGCGTACCGGCGGATGTCCCGGTCGTTGCTGGTGAAGGCGCCGTCCTTGAAGACGGGGTGGGTGAAGAGGTTGGTGGTGGCCATGGGGACCTTGAGGCCCGTGTCGGCCAGCGCGCCCTTGAAGCGCTCGATCGCCTTGGCGCGGTCCTTCTCGACGGCCAGGAGGTCGTCGTCGTGGAAGGTGACGCCGTAGGCGCCCAGCTCGGCCAGCTTGTGGACGGACTCGACGGGGTCGAGGGGCGCGCGGGTGGCGTCGCCGAACGGGTCGCGGGCCTCCCAGCCGACGGTCCACAGACCGAACGTGAACTTGTCCTCGGGCCTCGGGGTGTAGGCGGTCACGGGCTGCTCCTCTTCGAGCGACGGAACCGGCGGGAGGGATCCGACCGGCTTGACTTCGGTAGGACCGGGGGATTTAGTCCATATTATGTACTTAATAAGACCCGATGGAGGTGACATCGTCAAGCCCATGCACGCGAACCCCACACAGGCGCCGGTGCGGCACGGCGCGATGCGCGCGCAGAACCTCGGACTCGTCCTCGGCGAGGTGGCCCGCGGCGGGCCGCTCACCCGCGCGGCCCTGGCCGAGCTGACCGGGCTCACCAAGACGACGGTGTCCCGGCTGGTCGCCGATCTGCTGGACGCCGAGCTGGTGCGGGAGGCCCCGGCCGTCTCCGGCGGGGAGCGCGGCAGGCCCGGCGTGGAGGTCAGCCTGAGCGGCGACCGGGTGGCCGCCCTCGGCCTGGAGGTCAACGTCGCCTACCTCGCCGCGTGCGTCGTCGACCTGACGCGCGACGTACGCGTGCGCAAGGTGATCCACCGGGACAACCGCGCGGAGCGGCCGGAAGACGTCCTGGCCGCCGTGCGCGCGCTAGGGGACGAGGCCGCTTCCGAAGCGTCCGACCTGCTGATCGCGGGCACCGTCCTGGCGATCCCCGGGCCCGTCGGACGGGGCCGGGTGCACAACGCGCCGAACCTCGGCTGGCGCGACGTCGAGGTGGCCGCCCTCTTCGGCCGGCCCGTCACCGTCGAGAACGAGGCCAACATGGCGGCCCTCGGAGAACGCGAGTTCGGCGAGGCCCCGGCGGACTTCCTGTACGTCTCCGGGGAGACGGGCGTCGGAGCGGGCCTCGTCAGCGGAGGCGCCCTCTACCGGGGCGTCCTGGGCGTCGCCGGGGAACTCGGCCATGTGGCCGTCTCCTCCGAGGGCCCGTCCTGCCGGTGCGGGGCGACCGGCTGCCTTGAGGTGTACGCGGGCCGGGACACCCTGCCCTCCTCCGAAGCCCTCGCCTCCGGCGACCTCTCCGCCCTCGAAGCCTGCCGAAGCGCAGGGCACGCCCTGGGCGTCGCCCTGTCTTCCGCCGTCAACCTCCTCGACCCGGGCACGATCGTCCTCGGCGGCGTCTACGCCCCGCTGTTCCCCTGGCTGGCCCCCGCGGTCCGCGAGGTCCTCGCCCAGCGCCTGGCCCGCCTGCGCCCGGCGCTGCCCGCGCTGACCGCCTCCACCACCGGTCCCGACGCCGCGGTCCTGGGCGCCGCCGGCCAGGTGCTGCAGCGCGTCATCCGGGAGCCGGGAACGTACGCCGGACGCTCCGGCGCCTGACCGGCCTCTGGCTTATGTCGGGAAGACAACGGATGTGGGAAGGTGCCCCGCGCACAGAACCTGTGTCGCATTTGCGGAGTCAGAGTAGGTGGTAGATCCCCCGCCCTGATCTGCACGGAGCGATCCAGTAATGCTGTTCAAGCGCCTCCTTCCGCTTTCCCTCATGGCCGTCCTCGCGACGTCCGCCTGCACCTTCCAGCTCGGCGATCCCGTCGCGGTCCAGCCGACCCCGCAGACCTCGGTGAAGACCGACGCGCCGCAGACCGGCGACGGCCCGGCCACCGAGGAGCCCGGCGTCCCGACCGCCAACCAGTCCTTCTCCGACTCCGAGGTCACCCAGGAGATCAACGACGCGGTCGAGGTCGTCAACACCTACTGGCAGACCCACTGGAGCGAGTTCTTCACCGGCACCTACAGCGCGCCGCAGGTCCGCGGCTCCTACTCCGGCACCGACCCGAACCGCTTCACCTGCTCCGGCGAGCCCGCCGCCGAGATGAACGCCTACTACTGCATCCAGGAGGACTACGTCGCCTGGGACTTCAACCTCATGCGCGAGGGCTACGCGCAAGGCGACGCCTGGATCTACCTGGTCGTCGCGCACGAGTGGGGACACGCCATCCAGAACCGCCTCGACGACAGCCTCGTGGACGTGGCCGGCGAGCTCCAGGCCGACTGCCTCGCCGGCGCCGTCCTGTACGGCTCGACCACTGACGGCATCCTCCAGTGGGAGCCCGGCGACACCGCCGAGATCAGCGCGGGCCTGACCACCCTCGGCGACGAGAGCCCCTGGGCCGACCCGAGCAGTCACGGCGACTCCATCGAGCGCGTGAGCGCCTTCGGCAAGGGCCGCATCGGCGGCGTCGCCGGCTGCCTCGCCTCCTCCTGAGCCGGGAGAGGCCCCTGACCGGCGGGGCGCACGGTCAGGGGCCCGGCCCCGCACGCGCCTCAGCCCAGCCGGGTGACCTCCACCCGGACGTCCATGGTGCTGCTCGGGGCCCCGTGGTAGATCCCCTTCAGCGGCGGCACGTCGGTGTAGTCGCGGCCCCGGGCGACGGTCACGTGGCGCTCGCCCACGGAGATGCCGTTGGTGGGGTCGTACGGCACCCAGTCGCCCGCCCAGTACTCGATCCACGCGTGGCTCTGGCCCTCCAGGGTGTCCCCTGGGGAGGCCGAAGGGTCGGGGTGCAGGTAGCCCGAGACATAGCGCGCGGGCAGGCCGACCTCTCTGAGCATTCCGACGGCGAGGTGCGCGAAGTCCTGGCAGACGCCCCGCCCGTCCTCCCACGCCTCCTGCGCGCTCGTGTACACGCTCGTGACGCCCGGCACGTACGCGAGCCGGTCGTGGACCCGTCCGGACACCAGCAGCGCCGCCTCGTGCGGCTCGGCCCCCGCGGTCAGCGCGCGGACCTCCTCGGCGAGGTCCGCCGACAGCTCCGTGCGGGGCGTGGGCACGAGGTACTCCTCCAGCCGAAGGCTCTCCACGCAGGCGGGCAGCTCCGACCAGCTCGGGGAGTCCGGCAGGGGCGCGGGCGCGCTGGTCTCCACGGTGCTGCGCGCCACCAGGACGAGTTCCTCGTGGGTCCCCTGCAGGTCGAAGGACGAGACCTCGCTTCCCCAGTAATCCCAATAGGACCAGACGGGCACGTGCGGCTCGACCGTGAGCCGGTTGCCCAGGACGGTCTGGCCGGGGAGCGTCAAAGGCGCCATCCGCACCTCGTTGTAAGAAGCGCGCGCGTCGCCGTCGTAGGAGACGCGGGTGGTGTGCGTGATCTGAAGTCGCCAGCCCATCTCAGCCCTCCTGTTCCCAGGCCACGGGGAGCGCGTACTGGAAGTACTTGTCGGCGACCGCCTCGGTGGCGCGTACGCAGGTGTGCTGGAGCGCCGTGAGCAGCTCCGGCAGCTGTTCCAGCAGCTGCGCGGCGTCGGTGTACTCCAGCCGGGTGCGCAGCCGGCCGATCGGGCGCCGGGCCGCGTCGGTGAACCCGGCGCGCGCGGGGTCGGGGTCCAGGACGGCGAGGCAGTCCTCGGCGAGGGTCAGCACGTGCAGGACCGAGCGGGGGAACAGCCTGTCCAGGAGGAGGAACGCCGCCACAAGGCGGGGTTCCCCGGTGCCCCCGTGGGTGCGGATGTAGGACTCGTCCGCCCCGCTGGCTCTAAGGAGCATCGACCAGTCGGGCGCGTAGGACGCCGACGGCATCCGCAGCGAAAGCAGCCGGGCCGTCATGTCGATCCGCTCCACGCTGCGTCCCAGGACGAGGAAGTGCCAGCCCTCGTCGCGGCTCATGGTCGCGTCGGCGAGGCCGGAGAACAGCGCGGCCCGCTCCCTGACGTAGCGCAGGAAGACGTGCGGGCCCAGGCGCTCGGCGGCGCGGCGGCGGTCGTCGAGCTCGTGCCAGGTGACGTTCAGGCACTCCCACATCTCGGTGGAGATGACCTCGCGCACGCTGCGGCCGCCCGTGCGGGCCGCCTGGAGCGCGCCGGCGATGGCCGAAGGCGTCCCGTCGTCGTAGGCGAGCCGGGAAAGGACGGTGCCGATGTCGATGCGGCCGTCGCCGGGCGGCACGCCGAGGATCGCCGAGAGGGCGCGGCATCCGGCGTCCACGTCGCCGGACGGTTCCTCCAGCATGCGGTGCAGGTGGACGTCGAGGATGCGGGCGGTGTCGTCGGCGCGCTCGACGTAGCGGCCGATCCAGAAGAGGGTCTCGGCGATGCGGCTGAGCAGTCCTGTGCTCACTGCTGCTGTGCTCCTTCGATCGTCGACCCGTGACCGGGCCCGCCCTGCGGGACGGTGACGTCGGCGAAGGTGCGGGGCAAGGGGATGGGCGGGTCTTCGGGGGCCTGGGCGGACGACCGGTCGGCGGCCAGCACCCAGGTGTCCTTCGAGCCGCCGCCTTGGGAGGAGTTCACGACGAGCTCCCCTTCGGGCAGCGCGACGCGGGTGAGGCCGCCGGGCAGCACCCACACGTCCTCGCCGTCGTTGACCGCGAACGGGCGCAGGTCGACGTGCCGGGGGGCCGGCCCGCGGTCGGTGAGGGTCGGCACGGTCGAGAGCGAGACGGGCCGCTGGGCGAGCCAGCCGCGCGGGTCCCGCACGACGGTCTCGCGCAGCGCCTCGAGGGTCGCGGCGTCGGCGTGGGGGCCGATGACGATGCCCTTGCCGCCCGCCCCGTCGACGGGCTTGAGGACGAGCCGGTCGAGCCGGTCGAGCACCCAGGAGATGACGTCGGGGTCCTCCAGCCGGTAGGACTCGACGTTGTCCAGGACGGGCTCCTCGCCGAGGTAGTACCGGATCATCTCGGGCACATAGGTGTAGATCAGCTTGTCGTCGGCGACGCCGTTGCCGACCGCGTTGGCGATGGTGAGGTTGCCGGCGCGCGCGGCGTTGACGATGCCGGGGCAGCCGATGACGCTCCCCCCGTTGAAGTGCAGCGGGTCGAGGTAGGCGTCGTCTATGCGGCGGTAGATGACATGTACGGGGCGGCGTCCCTGCGTCGTCTGGATGTAGACGCGGTTCCCCGCGCATATCAAGTCGCGGCCTTCGACGAGTTCCACGCCCATCAGACGGGCCAGAAGGGTGTGCTCGAAGTACGCGGCGTTGCCGACGCCGGGTGTGAGCACCGCCACCACGGGGTCGGCGACGTCGCGGGGCGCCGACGCGCGCAGGGCGGCCAGCAGGCGGGCGGGGTACTCGTCGACGGGGTGGACGTGCTGCTCGGCGAAGAGCCCGGGGAACGTCCTGGTCATCGCCAGCCGGTTCTCCATGACGTAGCTCACGCCGGACGGAGTGCGGACGTTGTCTTCGAGGACGCGGAAGCGCCCGTCCTCGTCACGGATGAGGTCGATGCCGGAGATGTGGGCGCGCACCCCGTTGGGCGGCGTGAGCCCGCTCACCTCGCGGTGGAAGTGCGCGGAGGTGCTGATGAGCCGCCACGGCACCAGGCCGTCCTTGAAGATCTCACCGGGCCCGTAGACGTCGGCGAGGAAGGACTCCAGGGCGAGGACCCGCTGCCGGACGCCGCGCTCCAGGGTGGGCCACTCCAGCGCGTCGAGCACCCTGGGGATGAGGTCGAGGGGGAAGGGCCGCTCCTCCCCCGCGTAGTCGAAGGTGACGCCGCGGTCGGTGAAGACGCGTGCCAGCTGGTCGGCCCGGAAGCGCAGCTCGGCCGGGTCCAGCGGTTGCAGCGCCGCCAGGACGGGCCCGTAGGCCGCCCGGGGCACTCCGGCACGTTCGAACATCTCGTCCCAGGCCGCCGCGGGCTGATAGTCATCGAAGATGTCCGCCATGGCTCGGCACAGTAGGTCGCGTCTGTTTCAGGCGAGTGAAGCTTGATCCCTGATCGTGTCAACTCACGCCATTCCTCCCGGTTACCGGTAAACATGAGTGGTTTGCCACATGTTGATGAGTGGTGACCGTGCGGAATGTCCGGATAATATGGAGTGGTAAGATCGCTGCCCCGTTGAAAGACGGTCTTCCATGACGACTGAACCGGTCCCCTCTCTTTCGACCGGCGAGCCGTCCGTCGAACCAGCCGAGTTGAGGAACGCCGTGACCGATCAGCCCGTTTCCGTGTCCGAGGAGACCAACGAGAACACCGCCGCCGACGAGGTGGCCGCCGCTCTCGCCGATTGGCCGACCAACACCGCCAACCCTCGGCGCACCCAGATCTGATCCCGCGCGACTTCGTCCCCGTTCGCCCCAGGGGCCGACGGGGATTCTGCGTTCCCGCGAACGCCCGCAGGCCGCCCGCGCGTACCGACGCGGACGGCCCGGCCGTGAAGCGGCTAGAGGGAGCCGAGGAACAGGGCCTCGGCGTAAGCGAAGTGCTCGATCTCGGACGGGTCCACGCTCTCGTTGGGCGCGTGGATGAGGCAGGAGGGCTCCTCGACCCCGAACAGCATGATCTCCGCGTCGGGATAGGTCCGCTGGAAGACCGTGCACAGAGGGATCGACCCGCCTTGGCCCTGACTCACCGGGTCCTGTCCGAACGCCGACTTGAACGCCTCGCTCATGAGGTTGTACGCCGGGCCGCCCGTGCGCGCGCTGAACGGCTCACCTACCGCCTCGGGCTCGACCGTCAGCCTCACCTGCCAGGGAGCGACCTCCTCCAGGTGCGCGGTGAGCAGCCGCAGCGCCTCGTGCGCGTCGGTGCCCGGCGGCACGCGCAGGTTCAGCCGCGCCCGCGCGCTCGCCTGGACCGCCGCGGCCGACCCGACGACGGGCGGGCAGTCGATGCCGAGCACGGTCAGGGCGGGCCGCGCCCACACGTGGTCGGCGACCGTCCCGCCGCCCGTGAGGCCGACCCCGTCCAGGACCCCGGCGTCCGCGCGGAAGCGGTCCTCGGGATAGGCGACGCCCGCCCAGCGCTGGTCCGCCTCCAGCCCCCGGACCGTCACGTTCCCCTTCTCGTCGTGCAGTGAGCCGAGGACGCGGATGAGCGCGACGAGGGCGTCCGGCGCGGGGCCGCCGTAGGAGCCCGAGTGCATCGGCCCTTCCAGCGTCGCCACCGAGACGACGACGTTCACCGTCCCGCGCAGCGTCCGGGTGAAGGTCGGGACGCCGACCTCGACGTTCCCGCTGTCGGCGACGAGCACGATGTCGGCCCGCGTCAGGTCGGGGTGCGCCGGCACGAACTCCTCAAGCCCCGCCCCGCCCTGTTCCTCCGACCCCTCGGCGACCAGGACGACCCCCACAGGCAGGTCGGGACCCAGCGCGCGCAGAGCCGTCAGGTGCATCACGAGGTTGCCCTTGCAGTCGGCCGCGCCGCGCCCGTACCAGCGGCCGTCCGGCTGGTCGGTGAGATGCCACGGGTCGGTCAGCCAGGCCGTCTCGTCTCCGGGTGGCTGCACGTCGTAGTGGCTGTAGAGGAGAACCGTCGGCTTGCCTGCGGGCGCGGCCTTACGGGCCACGACGGCCACCGACCCATCGGGCATCTCATGGAGCCCCGCGTCGGTCAGGCCCTCGGCCCTGCACGCGTCGAGCACCCATTGGGCGGCGCCCCGGCACTCCTGCTCGGGGTACTGGCTCGGGTCGTACACGGACCGGAACGCCACGAGTTCCGCGAGATCGTCACGGGCCCTCCCCATGAGCCCCCGCACCCTCGTCCGCAACGCTTCGCTCACTGGCCCCTCCCCTATTCCATGGTCACTTCCCGAGCATGCCCCACCGGCGTCCCCGCCCCGGCGCGGGGGTGCCGGCGACGACGTCTCACCGTGATTTCCGGCGGTGGGGGAACCGTCAGGCCGCCGTCCGCTCTACACTCTTGGTGCGGATAAAGGCCTCCCACGGGCCTGAGTCCCCTGCCCTCTCCCGGCATCCGCTGCGATGATCTTGCCGGATTACGGGGAAAGCGCAGGTAGAAGCGTCAAACGGGGGGCGGTAGCTCAGCCGGTCAGAGCAGCGGACTCATAATCCGCCGGTCGTGGGTTCGAGCCCCACCCGCCCCACCCTTCCCCCCTCTCGGGGGTGATCACCCTTCCGCCGGCTCTGACCGTGCGCATGACGGGGCGGCTCGGGAATGTGGGGGTTGCGCGACCGGGGATTGCGGTAGGTCGTCGGTGTGAACGTGATCGCCAGGCGGGTGCTGCAACTCCACGACGTCGACGGGCAAGGGGTCGGCGACGTCGTCGTGTCGATCGGCCAGCCCTACCTCGACCCGGAGGGCGAAGGGGAGTGGGCGTGCCCGTACGCCATCGAGGGGCTCGGCGAGTGGGACGGGCAGTACCAGATCGCCGGTGAGGACGCCGTGCAGGCGCTCCAGCTCGTTCAGGGCGTCATCTGGGGGGTGCTGACGGGCTCGGAGATGAGCCACCGGCTCCGGCTGTGGGGAAGGCCCGATCTGGGCTTCCCGTCGCCGTTCCACCGGGTCAGGGTCGTGCACGAGCCGGCCTCCAACAGCGCCTACATCGGTTTCTCCGGCGTCTTCGACCATGACGGCGACGCCGTCGACCAGCTCGAGCTCGACGGCCGCGACGGGGAGCTCGCGGCGATCCTCGACTTCGCCCACTCCGGGGAGCTGGTCGGCATCGAGCTGTTCGACGCGGCGGTCCGGCTGCCCGAGGGGATGCGGCAGCGCACCCACCCGGCGGAGCCGTGACGGACCCTGTCCCGAATCAGTCTCCACTGACTAGGCTCACCGCCATGTCCAGACTTCGCACCCTCCTCGCGGCGGTCTTCGCCGTCGCCCTCCTGGCCGGATGCAGCGCCGAAGACAAGTCCGGCGCCTCCGACCTGCCGCCCGCCAAGGAACTGCTGGAGCAGTCGGCGACGGCGATGACGGAGATCTCCAGCGTGGCGTTCGGCCTGACGACCGAGGGCACCCCGGACATCCCGGTCAAGGCGATGAACGGCGACCTGCTCCGCAGCGGCGACGCGCAGGGCTCGGTGACCGCCGCGCAGCTGGGCATGACGGTCGAGGTGAAGTTCGTCCTCCTCGGCGAGGATCTGTACTACAACCTCTCGGGCGCCTACGCGAAGACGGACAAGTCGGCCATCACCAGCTTCCTCGACCCGGCCGCCATCCTCGACCCGCAGCGCGGCATCCCCGTCCTCCTCCGGCAGGCCAAGGACGCCAAGACGACGGCCGTCGAAGACGGGGCGGCCAAGATCGACGCCACCCTTCCGGCCGCGGCGGTCTCCGCGATCGGCGTCGCCGTCACCACCGACCTCAAGGGCTCGGTCTGGATCGACGAGGCCACCAAGCGGCTCACCAAGGTCCGGATGGAGCTCCCCGGCGGCTCGGCGACGCTCTCGCTCAACGACTTCAACGCGAACCCCGAGATCAAGGCCCCGAAGTAGATGGCCGGCCGCCGACTGGCGCTCGGCACCGGCGGGGCGGTCGTCCTGCTCGCGTCGCTCGACGCCTATGTGATCGTCACGGTGCTCCTGGACATGGGCGGGGATCTCGGCGTCCCCGTCAACCGTCCGGAACGCCTCATCCCCGTCATCACGGGCTTCCTGCTCGGCTACGTCGCGGCGATGCCGCTGCTCGGCCAGCTGTCGGACAGGCTCGGCCGCCGGGCCGTCCTGCACGCCTGCCTGCTGGCGTTCGCGGCGGGCTCCGCGCTCACCGCGGCCGCCGAGGGCCTCGGCGTCCTGGTCGCCGGACGGGTGCTCCAGGGCATCGCGGGAGGTGCCCTCCTGCCCATCACCATGGCGCTCGCGGGCGACCTGTGGGACGAGCGGCGCAGGCCCGTCGTCCTCGGCGTCGTCGGGGCGCTCCAGGAGCTCGGCAGCGTCCTCGGCCCGCTGTACGGCGCGGGCCTCGCGGCGCTCATAGGCTGGCGCGGGCTCTTCTGGATCAACATCCCGCTCGCCCTGGCCGCCATGGTCGCGCTGCACTTCACCGTGCCGTCCGGACGCCCCGAGCGGACCGGCAAGGTGGACGTCGCGGGCGGGCTCCTGCTCGCCATCGGCCTCGGGCTCCTCGTGGTCGGCACCTACAACGCCGAGCCCGAGACCGGCGCCCTGCCCTCGTACGGCCTGCCGATGATCGCCGGCGGGGCCGGCGCCCTCGTCCTGTTCGCCGTCTGGGAGTACCGCACGCCGCACAAGCTCCTGGACCTCAGCGGCGTCCGTAAAGGGCCCGTCTTCGCGGTGCTCTCCGTCAGCCTCCTCTCCGGCGCGGCCTTGATGGTGACGCTCGTCGACGTCCAGCTCGTCGCCACGACCCTGCTGGGGCGGACCACCACCGAGGGCGCGTTCCTGCTCTCGCGCTTCCTCGTCGCCCTCGCCCTCGCGGCGGTCGCCGGAGGCGTGGTCGCCAGACGCGTCGGCGAGCGGATCCCCCTGGCGGCGGGCATGGCGCTCGCCGGATGCGGCTACCTCCTGGTCTCCGGCTGGCCGCTCGACCCTGCGGCCGCCGCCTACGGGCCGCTCCCGCGGATGGACGTGGACCTCGCCGTCGCGGGGCTCGGCCTCGGGCTCGTCATCGCGCCCGTGTCGTCGGCGATCCTCCGGCTCGTGCCTTCGGGGCAGCACGGCGTGGCGTCCTCCTCCGTCGTGGTGTCCCGGATGATGGGCATGCTGCTCGGTATCGCCGCGGTCTCGGCGTACGGGTTCCACAGGTTCTCCGAGCTGGTCGCGGGGCTCGCGGTGCCGATGCCGTTCGACAACCCGGACTTCAAGGCGGAACTGGCGGTCTACCAGGAAGGGCTCCAGCGCGCTCTGCACACCGAGTACGGGGAGATCTTCCTCATCACCGCGGTGCTCTGCTTCGCGGGCGCGGTCCTCTCCCTCGCGGTGTCCGCGCGGCCCGCCGCCGTGCCCGCGGTCACGCTCGGCAAGGCACTCGACGAAGCGTCCACGACTTCCGGACAGCCGTAACCCCCGGTATCCGTAAGCCAACACTTTGTCAGGATTGTCCGGCGATGGTTACGTCGAAGCCATGCAGCGGATGAGCGGACTGGACGCGAGCTTCTACCTGATCGAGGACGAGAACACCCCCCTGCACGTCGCGGCGGTCATCGTCATGGAAGGCCCCGCGCCCTCCTACGGCGACCTCGTGCGGCTCGTCGCCGCCAAGCTCCCCGGCATGGAGCGCTACCGGCAGCGGGTCAGGTCCGTCCCGCTGCACGCGGGGCGGCCCGGGTGGGTCGACGACCCGCACTTCCAGATCCTGTACCACGTCAGGCACACCGCGGTCCCCGCGCCGGGCGGCCCCGACCAGCTCCGCAACCTCGCCGGACGGGTCGTCGCCCAGCGCCTCGACCCCAAGAAGCCGCTGTGGGAGCTGTATCTCGTCGAGGGCCTCGAAGGGGGCGCCTGGGCGATCATCGGCAAGGTGCACCACTGCATGGTCGACGGGGTCGCCGGGATGGACCTCATCACTTCCCTATTCGAGCTGACGCCCGACGCCCCCCTGCCCGCCCCCGAGCACGCCTGGCGGCCCCGCCCCTCGCCGTCCGGCTTGGCGCTCCTCGCCGACGCGTTCGTCGACAACGCCCTCCAGCCCCTGCGGGCGGCGCGAAGCCTCCCCGGAGACCTCCTCGGCACCGTGCGGCGGGCGCCCCAGATCGTCGACTACGCGGGCGGCCTGGCGCGTCAGCTCTCGCGGTTCACCCGGGCCTCGGCGAGCGTGCTCAACGGCCCGATCGGGCCGCACCGGCGGTGGTACTGGGCGGACGCGACCCTGGACGACGTCAGGGCGATCCGCAAGGCCCACGGGGGCACGGTCAACGACATCGTCCTCGCGGCCGTCACCGGCGGTTTCCGGGCCCAGCTCGCCGGACGCGGCGCGCTCACCCCGGACCGGGTCGTCCGGTCGGCCGTCCCGGTGTCGGTGCGCACCGAGGCGGAACGCGGCATCCCGACCAACCGGGTCTCCTCGGTCTTCGTGAACCTGCCCGTCGGCGATCCCGACCCCGTCGCGCGACTGGCGTACCTGCGCGCCCAGATGGACGACCTGAAATCCACCCGCCAGGAGCAGGGCGGCGCCCGGCTCACCCGGCTGACCGACACCGCGGTCGCGCCCGCGCTGCTCGCGCTCGGCGCCCGCACCCCGATCCGGCTGTTCAACCCGATCGTGCAGACCGTCACCACCAACATCCCCGGCCCGCAGTTCCCGCTGTACATCCTCGGCAGCCGCGTCCGGGCGATGTACCCCTACGTGCCCCTGACGGGCGGCATCCAGATCGCGACGGCCATCTTCAGCTACGCGGGCCGCCTGCACTTCGGCGTCTGCGCCGACTTCGACGGCCAGCCCGACTCGGCGGTCCTCGCCGAGGGCATCGAGGACGCCATCAGGGAACTGCTTCCCTGAGCACGAGGCGGGCGCCCGCCTTGCGGGAGAACTCCCGAACCGCCGACCCCTGGTTGACGGCCAGGGCGAGAAGACCCGAGGAGTCCTTGAACAGCAGAGGGGCGCCCACCGGGACGTCGCCATAGGTCTCGACCCAGGGGACGGCGATCCCGTCGAGGTCGAGAACGGAGCCGTAAGGCAGCGGGCCGAAGGCGTCCGCCAGATCCGGCGGGCGCGCCCCGAGGACGAGGCTGCCGAACGAGTCGGCGTACAAGGCCGTCGCGGTGAGGGAGCCCGGGGAGACGTCCGGCTCGGGCGGGCTCAGGGGCAGCAGCGAGGCGGGCGGCCCGAACTCCGCGAGAGGCACCCCGCACGCCAAGTGGCCCGCCGCGGGCGCGAAGACGTCGCGCCCGTGGAAGGTGCCGGAGAGCTCCGGAAGGCGCAGCCGCGGCTCGGCGAGCACCCGCACCTCGGCGGCACCGCCCAGCGCCTCGGCCGCCTGCGCGAGCAGCCCGTTGTCGGGGCCGACGAGGAGGTCGCCCCGGCCCGTCCGGACGCCGACCGGCAGCCGCGCGGTGCCCACCCCCGGGTCGACCACGGCCACGTGCACGCCGACCGGAAGGTAAGGCAGAGCCTGCGCGAGCAGCATCGCCCCCTCGACCACCGCGTACGGCGTCACCTCGTCGCTGAGCACCTGTACCCGCGCGGCGGGCGCGATCCGGGCGACGACCCCGGCCATGATCCCCGTGTAGGCGGCCCCGAAATCCGTCGTGAGGCTCACAAAGACCGAATCAGCCATTCAGGCACGCTACCGGGCGCGCGGCCCCTCAGCGGCCCTCTCGGCGCGCCGCCAGCAGATCCATGACGAGCGCGGCCGACCAGCTGAAGTCGTGCCCGCCCCGGCCCGTGCCGTCGAACGGGTCGAAGAACTCGCGGAACCCCGACTGGCGCACCAGCCGCAGCGTCGACCCGTGGATCAGGTCCGCGACCGCGCCGAGCCCGTGCTCGCGCACGCCCGCCCAGACGATCCAGTTCGTGCTGATCCAGGCGGGGCCGCGCCAGAACGCCGCGCGGTCGAACGCCGCGGCCTGGATGTCGCAGGTCGGCACCGGATACCCGGCGGACCCGGCGAACCGGGACGACAGCAGCAGATCGGCGAGGCCGCGGACCGCGTGCGCCGGGAGCCCCGGATCCAGCAGGGGCCCGAACGCCGCGACGGTGACCGCGGGGACCGGCTTGCCCGTCCGCACGTCGAGCGCGCGGAAGCACCGCTGCTCGGGATCCCACAGCCGGTCCAGCAGCGCCGCGCGCACCCGCTCGGCCTCCTCCCGGTAGGGCAGCGGGTCTCCCCCGACCACCTCCGCCAGCTCGGCGAGCGCCTGGAAGGAGGCCAGGTACATGCCGTTGACGAGCGGGTCCTCGACGGCGAACGGATGATCGTCGCGGAGGTGGCCACCGGCATAGCCGGCGTTCCTGAAGGCCGTGACGAGCCACACGTACCTGTCGTAGTCCACGCCGGTGGGCGCCGACACGGGGCGGGCGCCCGGGGCGTACCGCATGGGGGGCAGGCGCACGGCCGCCAGGGGACGATCCCAAGCCGGGCTGTTGTCCATGCCCGACTCCCACGGATGGCAGATCGACACGAGCCCCGCCCCGCCGAGGTCGCGGACGGTACCGAGGTAGCGCTGCTGGGCGGCGAGGCGCGGGAAGATCGCGCGGAGGAAGGCCCGGCTGCGCTCGGGGTCCGGAGACACGGCGTGCAGACGGAGCGCGGCGATGGCCTGGATGGGCGGCAGGGTTATCCCGGACGTCTCCACGCCCTTCGGCGCCTCCGCGGCCCCCGCGCTGCGCCACAGCTCCGGCCCCGGGAAGTAGGCGTGCCTCGCGACCTTCGCGTTGAACACGATGTGCGGCACCATTCCGTTGGCCCACTGGCCGCGCAGCACACTCGTCAGCTCCCGCTCGGCCCGCTCGTAGCGGTGCCGGGCCAGGCCCAGGCACACGAAGCCCGAGTCCCAGCTCCACTGGTGCGGGTAGAGGCCCGGGGACGGCACGGTGGCCGACCCCGTCCAGTTGGCGTCCAGCACCCTGGCCGCCGCCTGCCAGAGGACGGTCTCGTCACCGGTCAGTCGCGGGCTCATCACCCCAGCGTGAACCTGCGCTCGCGTTCTGGAAAGCCCCTGTCAGGTGGTCATCATCTCTTCCCGGCTCTCCCGGTGCAGGCGGTCGTTCACCTTCTGCCGCGCCGAGGTCGCCGCCTCCCCCGTCCTGGCCCACCCGTCCTTGGCCAGCTCACCCGCCCGGTGCGCCCCCTTGGCCCCCACCTCGGCGGCCTGCTCCTTCACCGAGGTCGCCGCCGTCTGCACCGCCGGATGCCCCCACACCTCCAACGCCGCCTTCTTGATCTGCTCGTACCTCTCGCGCCCGGCCCGCGCCCCCAGCACATACCCCACGGCCACCCCACCCGCGAAGATCGCCCGCTTCATCCTGCTCCCCCCACCCGCTCTCGATGTCTCTTCCCCACCCCCTACCCGCCCTCACCCCGCCGATGCGCGACCACCCCCGAAGATGCGCTAATGTAGACGCGCTGGCAGGGAGAACCCCACTCCCCCAGACGCAATCCCGCGTAGCTCAATTGGCAGAGCAGCCGGCTGTTAACCGGCAGGTTATTGGTTCGAGTCCAATCGCGGGAGCTGGGCCGACTGGCCCACCTTCCCAGCTCAGGGCCGGTTCTTCTCCCGAAGAACCGGCCCTGAGGCGTTGGTGAGTATCTAAGTGAGTACCTACGACGCTTTCTCGCCCTCTTCACCCGCCGGAAAGATCCGGTCCATTGCCTTCGCGCCCTCCTGGATCACCGGCCCAATCCGCTTCCGGCAGACCTCCTCCGTGACCTGAGTCCCGAAGTGCGATCACGCAGCGCGCGGGCGGCTTGAGCGTACGGCGCGACTTCCTCGTCTGGTGCCGCCGGTGGCTCGCACAGACCTGCACGCGTAGATCGCGAATTCCTCGTGGTCCCGGCCCGCTTCCCCCGTGGGGCGCCACGTGCCGGCGCTCCTGTCGTAGGCGACGACGTTTGACCACGGGAGCTTGCGTCAGCTCGGCAACGGGCCGCGCGCCGAGCCGCGGACTCGTTAGGCTTCGGGACGTTCTGGACGTGCATGTGAGGGCGGTGAAGAGACATGGCCGACTGGAAGGCCGTGGCCAAGGTCGTCAACGAGCGGATGGCCGAACTCGGGCTGGCGGAGAAGCGGGTGTCGGAGCGATCCGGCCTCACGATCGCGACGCTCCGCAAGATCCGCAACGCCGACCCTCAGCACCGTGACGTCGTCACCCTGACGGGCCTGTCCCGGGTGCTCGGGCTTCCCGAGGACCACCTGGAGCGGCTGGCCTTCGGCGGAGGGGAGAAGGTCACCTTGTCCGTCGGCTCAGCGGTCCTGAGCGAGCGGGTCGCCGCTCTGGAAGCGGAACTCATCGCGCTCCGAGCCCGCGTCGCGGCCCTGGAGTCGGACGCCCGGCCTTGACCGGTCTGGCACCCGCCGGACCTTCTCACTCCGGCTTCTCGACCGCCTTGTCACGGGCGGGCTCCGGTTCGAGTGGAGGTTTCGGGTCATGCTGTGGATAAACCCTGGGCGGCGTGGGCGGCTGGGGTAGGTTGTGGGGATGGTGCGGCTGGAGCGGGCGGTGCGGGGGAAACTCGGACTTGAGCGCGGTGAGCGGGTGCTCGCGGTGGCGGGCACGCGCGGAGGGTCCCATGTGGTGGTGAGCCGATTCGCGTTGTTCGTGCCCGATGGGGAGGGCGGGTTCCAGCGGGTGCCGTGGGAGCGGGTGCTGCGGGCCTCGTGGAACGGCGAGTGGCTGCACGTGTGGGGCGACGACGGGGAGCACCACATCCGGCTGACGGAGCCGGGATCGGTGCCCGAGCTCGTGCAGGAACGGGTCACCTCCACGGTGGTGGTCACCCGGTACTTCGCGTTCGGGGACGACGGCGGGGTCCGCGTCGTCGGACGCAAGGCCACCCACGGCAAGCCGTCACCGGCGCCGGACGGGCTGCTCTGGTCCCTCGTCTACGACGACGACCTCGATGCGACCGACCCGGGCGTCAAGAACAAGGCGGAACAGCTCCTCCTCGCCGTCAGGCGCGAGATCGGGCTGTGACCCTTGCCCCGCCTCGGGCGGGGCGGTGATCGAGTGCTTCCGCGTCCGACCCCTTCGAGCCGGGTCAGGCGCGCCAGGGGCCGGTCCGCGGGATGAAGGCCGGGTCGAGGGTCCGGGCCAGAAGCCAGGTGGTGATCTCGGCGCCGGCGCGGACGCCGGAGGCGCGGGTGACGGCGGAGCCGGTGTGGGCGGTGTCGTGGAGTTCACCGTGGGCGGGACGGATGGCGGCATCGGCCACGGCGAGGAGTTCGGCGTCCAGGAGCGAGTCGCCCGCGGCCAGGAGGTGGGCGGCTCCCGAGCGGACGGCGACCTCGCGGGCGGCGGCGGACTTGGTGAGGGGGACGGGCAGGAAGTAGACCTTGCGGCCCTGGAGGGAGACGGTCCAGGCGCGTTCCGCGCACCAGGCCGTCAGCTCCGCGAGCCAGCCGGACGGGAGGGCCGCGCGGTCCACGACGGTGTAGACGAACAGGTCGGCGGCGATCCGGACGCTCTTGGTGAAGTCCCCGCTCGCCGCCGAGACCCGGTCGAACACCTCCAGAACCGGCGCGCAGTCCGCGACGCGTTTGCGTACCCCGGCCGTCCAGGAGGTGTCCTCGACCCCGTCGACGAGCAGGGCGCCGCCGTTCGCGCAGATCGCGTAGCGCGCGGGCGGCCCGGGAAGACGCACGCGTAGGTACTGCTCGGGAGTGCGGGTCGTGGTCGGCACCAGGACGGCCCGCCGGCCGAGCAGTTCGAGGTCGGCGGCGGCCTCCTCGGTCAGGTAGGACAGCGGGCGCGCCTGGTACAGCTCGACGCAGAGCAGCCGGGGCGGCGCGTCGGACTCGGTGAGGGCGAGCGCGTTGGCCGAGTAGATGAGGGTGCGGTCGAGGTCGGTGCAGACGGCGACGGTCACGGCCGGTTCTCCCGGGGCTTGATCAGTCCGACACAGGCGTAAGGCGAGTCAGCGTCTACTTCCTCGACGGGCACGCCGCGTTCGGCGGCGAGGACCCGGATGTGCGCGAGGTCGGCATCCGCCCCGCGCCGCGCGAGCACCTTCCAGGGCACCCGCCGCAGCAGCACCCGGGTGGTCTCCCCCACGCCCGGTTTCACCAGGTTGATGTCCCCGATGCCGTACTCCGCGCTGATCCGTTCGACGGCGGCCCAGCCCGACCAGTCCGGGTCCTCCTGCGGCGGCGCGGCCGAGGCGTCGACCGCGGGGAAGTGCCGGCAGACCGCGTCGAGGAAGAGGTTCGAGACGTCGGCCGGGGCGAGGTCCTTGTAGAACTTGGCGCCGTGGAAGTCGCCGGGCCCGATGAGGTCGCGGTTGAGCACGGTCCGGCTGACGAGCCCGGACACCGTCGAGTTCAGGCAGGCCGACGGGATCAGGTAGTCCTCCCGGGTCCCGTAGACGGAGACGCAGCGCCCGGGGTCGGCGAGCACGGCGAGCTCGGGAGAGAAGTCGCGGCCTTCGAGTGCCGCCGCGAGCTCCCGGGTGATCGCGCCCTTCCCCGTCCACCCATCGACGAACATGACGGATCTGGGGTCGTGGTGGGCCGCGAGGTGGTCCAGGGCGACGGCGTCGATGCCGCGGCCGCGCACGATGCTCACCGCGTAGTGCGGGAGGTCGAGCCCGTGCGCGTAGGCCGCCCAGCGCCTGCACAGGATCCCGATGGGCGTCCCGGCCCGCGCGAGCGACACCAGGACGGCGTCCCGCCCGCGCGCGGCGAGGATCCGCTCGGTGATGACGGCGACGGCCTGGGCCAGCCGCGCGGCCGAGGCGTCCAGCGCGGTGTGGAACAGCCGCTGGTACTCCGGCGAAGGCTGGAACTCGATGGGCAAAGACTCGGCGTAGTGGGCCGCGCCCGACTGGATCGCCTCCTCGCGCTCCTCGGTCGGGGCCTCGAGTTCGGTGTCGGAGAGGTCGGTGAGCAGCCAGGCGACGTCGTCGGCCGGGTAGCTACCGAAGCCCGGCCCGTACAGGGGCCGCGCGCTCACGCGGGCACCACCGCGAGGACGACGCGGCCGGTGAGCCCGGCAAGTTCGGTGAGGAGGCCGTCGTGCAGCAAGGGCGTGTCCCCTTCCTCGTCCACGATGAGGACGATCGCGTCGAAGCCCTGCGCGACGTTGTAGGCGTACCGCTCCCCCGGCCCGTCGGCGGGCGTGTCGTGCGCGGGGAAGGCGACCCTGCCGCGGATCGCGTAGCCGGGATCGTCGACGGCCAGGACGGGCGAGCGGGTCGTGGTGGAGTACCGGACCAAGGTGCCCGGCAGGAGGTCGGCGAGCGCCTCGGCGAGCCGCAGCGGCGTGTACATGAGCTCCTCGAACCCGAGCACGAGGACCCGCCGCGCGCGCGAGGGCACCTCGGCGGCGACGGCCGCGCCCAGCCCGGGCAGCGCCTTCTCCAGCGCCTCGCGATGCCCCGCCCGGAACCCGTGCCGCCCCCCGGACGGCACCCCCGCGGGCCACTCCAGCACCGCCCGCACCGCAGAACCCGCCGGAATGCCGGATGTATCGGACGCAGCGGGCACGACAGATGCGCCGCGCGTCACGGACACCACGGATGTGCCGAACGCAACGGATGATGCAGGTGTAGCGGACGCAGCGGGAACTCCAGGCACCGCGGACCCGACCGGCACGGCCGGAACAGCGGGCGCACCGGGCACGACGGGGGCCGCGGACCCGACCGGCACGGCGGGCGTGGCGGCCCCGGCGGGAGAAGGCCGGGGCGGCAGGCCGGAACGGGGGGTGTCGAGGGCTGCGACCAGCGCGGAGCCGGCTTCCACGAGGCCGGGCGGGAGGGTGACCGTGCCGTGGGCCAGGGCGACGACGTCGACGCGGGCGCCGAGTTCGGCGGCGAGTTCCGCGGTGGCGGTCCGGTCGGCGGCGTCCCGCAGGTCGATCAGGGACGCGACGACGTAACGGGCTCGGGGACGTACCGCGTGGAGCGCCCGAAGGGT
This sequence comes from Actinocorallia herbida, assembly GCF_003751225.1. Classification (NCBI taxonomy): domain Bacteria; kingdom Bacillati; phylum Actinomycetota; class Actinomycetes; order Streptosporangiales; family Thermomonosporaceae; genus Actinocorallia; species Actinocorallia herbida. Next base: position 1,263,144 of record NZ_RJKE01000001.1, on the reverse strand, counting down.
GTTGCGCACGGTACGTCCCGTAGACAGCTCGTCGTCTACGAGGACGAGGGGCGCGTCGGTGTCGAAGAGTTCCGGCGGGTCGGGGAGCAGGAGGTGGCTCGTGGCATGGCTGTGCTCCTCCTCGAAGCCCCCGTAAGGGGTCACGCCGGGCACCGGGCGCCGGGTCGAGTGCAGGTAGGGGGCGTGGCCGAGCGCGTCGGCGACGCCGTGGCCGAGGGCCGTGGCCGTCTCCGCGTAACCGAGGACGACGGCGTCGCGCGGGACGGCATGGGAGACGAGCAGGTCCCTGAGGGACGCAGCCGCGACTCCGTCTCCGGCGAGCCCCTCCCGCAGCAGAGCCCCCGCGCGAAGGGCGACCTCGTCCTCCTCGGTCAAAGACTCCCCGCCAAGGACCCGTCCCACAAGGCGTCCCAGCAGGAGCGCCGACCCGTAGACGAGCCGGGGATCGGTGGGCACGTGCTTGCCCAGGACCGTCGAGACGAGCAGATGCGCCCGCCGCGGATTGCGCCGGACGGCGAGCCCGACGAGTTCGGCGAGGGTCAGCCGCACGGGCGAGGCGTGGTCGACCAGCCCGAGGCCGAGCCGCGAGGTGACCCACGTACCGGGCCAGACGGGCGCGCTCACCGGCTCACCGCCGCCTCGAAGAGGTCCACGAAGCCGACGTGCTCGGCCGCGACCCCGAAGACCTCGGCCCGCAGAAGCGTCCGCTCCGCCCAGGCCCGGTGGGGTTTCGCCTCGTTCATCTTGTTCGCGTAGCTGGAGGCCATCGCGCCCCCGGCCGGGACGCCGAGGATGTCGGTGGCGTCGCTGTACTCCTCGTGGGAGACCACCGAGAGCGCGTGCACGGCGGCGACGTGGCTGGGGTGGATCACGGTCTTGCCGGTGAGCCCGTTGGCGCGGTCGAGGATGACCTCGCGGATGAACCCGTCGACGCCCGCGGTGATCAGCTGCTTGCGCAGCACCTCGGCGGAGTGCTCGGCGAAGGGCGCCTCGCGCAGCTGCGGCTTGAACAGCCGCTCCCCCGTCGAGAAGTACTCCCAGACGGGCCCGGTGACCGTGAACCCCGTGCCGTCGGCCCTGCCGAAGACGTTGACGACGTCGGCGATCAGGCTGGCGACCAGGTGGAGGTCGTAGATCGTGAGTTCACGCGGCCTGCGCAGCCCGTAGGCGGCGCAGAGATCGGTGCCGCCGAGCCGGACCGCGAGGATCTGCGCGCGGCGCCGGTCGAGCAGCCCGGCGATGTCGGTGAGCACCCCCGTTCGGGTCTCCCGGTACAGCGCGTCGCGGGTCTCGATCACCGGCATGGCCAGCAGCCGGACACCGGAGGCCGCGGACGCCTCGGCGAGCGCGTCGAGGAAGGGCTTGCCGCCGACGGCCTCGAACTTCGGCAGGACGAATCCGCTGATCAGCACCGCGGAGTCGCCCAGGCGGCGGATGAGATCGGGGATCTGCTCCGGGGTGCGGACCCGGATGAACAGCAGGGGCGCGGTGGCCGGGTCGACCGCCTTCACCTGGGCGACGAGGTTGTCCTCGGCGGCCGGGACGTCCCCGTCGGAGATCGAGTCCTCCAGGCACAGCACCATGCTGCGCACGCCGACGCCCGCGCACTTGGCGATGTCGGCGGCCAGCCGCGGCCGGGTCGCCGGGCTGTAGAGCGTGGCGCCCAGGGCCACGGCGAGCAGACCGGGGTCGGAATCCCGGTCGAAGTTCCGTGGCTGCCGATGGAACAGTTCCGCGCGGCGCCCGGCGTCGATCTGATCGAAATGACGCACGCTCAGCTACCTTCCCTCACGCGAGGTCCAACGCCGGACCCGGTACCGGAGGTTCCGCCTGATCGGACAAAACACTGCAACCTTGGTCACAACAGACAGCGTCCGGCACGGGAGCCGCTCCCGCCAAGAGAAACGCCGAAGCCCCGGCCGTCGCGGACGACGACCGGGGCTTCGCGCGGCACGCTACAGGCGGCTCGACTCGAGTTCCTCGGCGTCCGATGCGGCGACGCCGTCCCGCTTGCGCAGGATGATCGAGCTGATGAGGGCCAGGATGATCAGGCCCGCGCCGATCCCGCCGGTGATCCACTCGGACAGGTGGTGCCCGATGCTGATCATCATGCAGACCGCGAGCGCGCCGATCGCCCAGTGGGCGCCGTGCTCCAGGTACTTGAACTCGCTCAGCGTGCCCTGGCGGACCAGGAAGACGGTCATCGACCTGATGTACATCGCGCCGACGCCGAGGCCGATCGCGATGATGATCGGGTCGGTGCTGATCGCGAACGCGCCGATCACGCCGTCGAACGAGAACGAGGCGTCCAGGACCTCCAGGTAGAGGAACAGGAAGAAGCCCGCCTTGCCCGTGGCCAGCACGAGGCCGTTGGGGCCCTTGGAGGACTCCTCCTCGGTCAGCTCAGGGTTGTTGAACAGCTCGCCGAGCCCGTTGACCAGGATGTAGGTCACGATGCCCAGCAGACCCGCGATGAGCACGTTGGTGCGGTGCGCGTCATCGGCGACCCAGGTGCCGACGCAGGCCAGCGTGGCGCCGGCGATGACCACCGGGAGCTGCTCGAGCTTGCCGATGCGCAGCAGCGGCTTCTCCAGCCAGGCCAGCCAGTGGATGTCCCGGTCCTCGAAGACCCAGTTGAGGAACAGCATCATCAGGAACATGCCGCCGAAGGCGGCGATCATCGGGTAGGCGAACTCCATCTCCGCGTGGTAGCGGTCGGGTTCGTTGAACGCCATGTCCAGCGTCGCCCATGGGCTCATCTGCGCGGTGAGCGCCACGACCACGATGGGGAAGACCAGCCGCATGCCGAACACCGCGATCGCGATGCCGATCGTGAGGAAGATCTTCTGCCAGAACGGGCTCATCCGCTGCAGCACCTTGGCGTTGACCACGGCGTTGTCGAAGGAGAGCGAGATCTCCAGGACCGCCAGGATCGCCACGACGGCCAGTGCCGAAGCCCCGCCGTACAGGAAGCCCGCGATCAGGCCGACGACCGTGATCGCGAACGACCACCCGAACGTACGAAAAATCATGATGTGCAGTTCCTTGACCCGTGCCCGGGCCCGTTAAGCGGCGATGGCGTCGGCAGGTCAGCCGACATTGACGCCGAAGTCCTGTGCGATCCCGTGCAGGCCGGACGCATAGCCCTGGCCGATGGCGCGGAATTTCCACTCCGAGTTGTAGCGGTACAGCTCACCGAAGACCATCGCCGTCTCCGTCGAGGCGTCCTCACTGAGGTCGTAGCGGGCGATCTCGACCCCGTCGGCCCGGTTCACCACGCGGATGAACGCGTTCCGCACCTGGCCGAAGGTCTGGCTCCTGGCGCCGCCCTCGTGGATCGACACCGGGAAGACGATCCGCTCCACGCCGGGGTCGACCGCGGCGAGGTTCACGTTGACCGACTCGTCGTCCCCGTCGCCCTCGCCGGTCAGGTTGTCGCCGGTGTGCTCGACGGTCCCGTCCGGGCTGACGAGGTTGTTGTAGAAGACGAAGTGCCGGTCGGAGAGTACCTTGCCGTTCGACCCGACCAGCAGCGCCGAGGCGTCGAGGTCGAAGTCCACGCCGGTGGTGGCCCGCACGTCCCAGCCGAGCCCGACGGTCACCTCCCGGAGATCGGGAGCGGCCTTGCTGAGTGAGACGTTGCCGCCTTTGGCGAGGCTGACGCCCATGATCGAAGCTCCTTCAGCCGGTCCGGGGGGCGGGTCAGACGTTGACGCCGAAGTCCTGGGCGATGCCCTGGAGGCCGGAGGCGTAGCCCTGGCCGACGGCCCGGAACTTCCACTCCGCGCCGTTCCGGTAGAGCTCGCCGAAGATCATCGCGGTCTCGGTGGACGCGTCCTCGGAGAGGTCGTAGCGGGCGATCTCGGTGCCTCCCGCGGCGTTGAGCACGCGGATGAAGGCGTTGCGCACCTGGCCGAAGTTCTGGCTGCGGCCCGCGCCGTCGTAGATCGAGACGGGGAAGACGATCCGCTCGGCGTTCGGGGGCAGCCCGCCCAGGTTGACCTTGACCTGCTCGTCGTCGCCCTCGCCCGCGCCGGTGAGGTTGTCGCCGGTGTGCTCCACGGCGCCGTCGGGGGTCTTGAGGTTGTTGAAGAACACGAAGTGGCCGTCGGACAGGACCTTGCCGCCCGCGTCGACCACGATCGCCGAGGCGTCGAGGTCGAAGTCGGTGCCCGTCGTGGTGCGGACGTCCCAGCCCAGGCCGACGATGACCGCAGTGAGGCCGGGGGCCTCCTTGCTCAGCGAAACGTTGCCGCCCTTGCTCAGGCTGACCGGCATCCTTGCCTCCAGGTTGGGGTTGGTCGCGAGACGATCTCGCGTGAGTGCGAACTGGTTCCACCTGACAGACGTCTAAGTGACTCTATCGGTTCCCTCTGCGACCCGCCCTTATCCCTGTTTCCCCGCCGGACGCGGTTTGCGGCCGGATGCGGAAATGGTTGTCTAAGGTGCTGGGAGAATCTGTCGGGGAGGTGCCGTGGCACGTGATCAGCGCCGCCGGGGGCGTCGCGACCCGCGGGCGGTAAGGGCGCGCGAGACCGCGCTGCAGGCCCGGCAGGACGCGGTCCAGGCGTTCTTCGACCTCGATCAGGCGCAGAAGTTCGTCGGCGCGCGGATGAGCGCGCTGAGCGGGCTGGACGCCGCCGCGGCCGACCCTTTGCGCGCCCGCTTCGCCGCCGCGAACGCCTCCGCCGACGAGGCTTCCGGGGCCTACATCACCGCCTTCGACGCGCACGACCTCGATGACGAGGACCGCTCGATGATCGAGTACGAGGACGCCGGGCGGGCGCTGCACGGGACGGTTCCGGCGCTGGGCCGGGCCACCGAGACGCTGAACCGGCTCGCGGCCGACCTCGCCCCGCTGCTCGCCCGCGCCGAGGCGTCGCTCGACGATCTCGCGCCGCTGCTGCGCGCGGCCCGCGAGGCGCTCCAGGAGGCGCGCGCCGCGGTGGACGCGGCGGCCGCGGCCGGGATGGACACCGCGGAGGTCGAGGCGGAACTGGCCACCGCGCGTGGGCGGCTCGCCGAGCTGACCACCGAGGGCCTGGGCGGCCTCGGGGTGCGCGGCGCGATGGCGCGGGCCGGCGAGGTGCGCGACAGCGCGGGCCAGATCGCCGAGGAGGCCCGCGACCTGGCCGAGGCGGTCTCCCGGACCCGCAACGGCCTGGCGAGCGTGCGGACCCGGGTGGAGATGGCCGAGGGCAGGCGGACCCGGGTGGAGGAGGCGATGAGCGAGCTGCGGCGCGGCTACGCCCTGGCCTCCTGGCAGGATCTGCGGGGCGCGCCGGAGGCGATCGGCCAGGCCCTGGAACGCGCCCGCGAGCGGATCGCGGAGACCGCGCAGGCCGCCTCGGCGGGTGACTGGCGGGCCGCGCCGCGCGCGCTGGCGGCGGCGCGCACCGAGCTCAAGGACGCCGAGCGCAGGGCGGCCAGGGTCGAAGAGCGGGTCGCGGACCTGCGCGGCGTCGAGGCCGACCCGGCGGGCCCGCTGGAGCGGGCCAGGTTCACCGTGCGGGACGCGCAGCGGCTCGCGGTCGCCCAGCCGGGCGGCCCGGCCCCGGTGCACGCGCGGGTGCTGGACGGCCTGGTGGCCCGGCTGGACCGCGCGCCGGACCTGCTGCCGGGCGCGCATCCGGACTACTGGGCGTACCTGGGCGAGCTGCGCTCGATCGAGGCGCGGGCACGCGAGGTGGTGGAGCTGATCCGCCGCGAGATGGCGGGCTGACGCCTCAGATCCGGCCGCCGGGGACCTGGACGGTGAGGTTGCGGCCGACCATCGGCATGCCGCCGCTCGACGGGCCGTGCGACGGACCGGGCACCGGCGGCGGCACGGCGACCCTGTCCTGGGTCGGGGTCTCGGTCTTGACCTGCTCGACGAGCACGGCGGTGCCGTAGGCATAGACCTCGAAGGACCCGTCGCCGAGCGGGCAGTTGGCGAAGCGCATCCCGACGACGGCGTTGCAGCCGTACCGCTCGGTGTCGGCCTTGAGCCGCTCGATCGCCTCACGGCGGGCCTGCGACAGGCCGCCGTGCGCCACCCCCGCGCCGCTCACCGCGCCCCGGACATAACGGATCTCATACCCGGCGACGGTGTCGGTCGTCACGATCAGCATGGACTCAACCTAGACGACGAAACCCCGGCGCGGGGTGCCGTGCCGGGGTTTTCGCCTGAGCAGTCCCTTTAGGGGCTTATGACGTACTACTCCAGATACTCCCGGAGGACCTGGGCTCGCGAGGGGTGCCGGAGCTTAGCGAGGGTCTTGGACTCGATCTGCCTGATCCGCTCCCGTGTCACCCCGAATTCCCGGCCGACCTCCTCAAGCGTCCGGGGGTGTCCGTCCGCGAGGCCGAAGCGCAGCTGGATGATGCGCTGCTCGCGGTCGTTCAGGGTGGCGAGGATGTCCTCCAGCTGGTCCTGGAGCAGGATGAACGCGGCGGCCTCGATCGGGACGACGGCGTCGGCGTCCTCGATGAAGTCACCGAGGTCGGAGTCCTCCTCGCCGATGGGGGATTGCAGGGAGACGGGTTCCTGGGCGATCCGCTGGATCTCCACGACCCGTCCCGGCGCCATCCCCATCTCGGCGCCGATCTCCTCGGGCAGCGGCTCGCGCCCGAGGTCCTGGTGCAGCTGCCGCTGGACGCGGATCAGCTTGTTGATCGTCTCCACCATGTGCACGGGGATCCGGATCGTCCGCGCCTGGTCGGCGATGGCGCGGGTGATGGCCTGGCGGATCCACCAGGTGGCGTACGTCGAGAACTTGTAGCCCTTGGTGTAGTCGAACTTCTCGACCGCACGGATGAGGCCCAGGTTCCCTTCCTGGATGAGGTCGAGGAACAGCATCCCGCGGCCGACATAGCGCTTGGCGATGGACACCACCAGACGCAGGTTGGCCTCGATGAGCCGTTGTTTGGCCCGCACTCCGTCACGTGCGAGGGTTTCCAGATCGAGCCTTTCCGGAAGGAGCAGGATGGCCGCTCTGGCCGTCTTCTCCTCCGCGAACAGGCCCGCCTCGATGGATTTGGCGAGTTCTACTTCTTCTGCTGCCGTGAGCAGCGGGACACGGCCGATCTCGCGCAGATAGATCCGTACCAGGTCGCTCGTAGGCGCCCTTCTGCTGAGGTCTCCCTCTTCCGCTCGCGTGAGCTCCTTGGCGTCCTCTTCGGACTCCAGGACCTCTACCCCCTGCTCTGCGAGCAAACGGACGACGCCTTCCAGCGCGTCGGCCGGCAGTTCGGAGCGATCGAGTGCGGCGGCGACGTCATCGACGGTGACGCCTCCACGCTCTCTGCCACGTGCGACGAGGTCGGCGACCTGCTCGGCCGACGGCGCCTCGCTGGGCATTGTCAAAGGGCCCACGTTCACAGTGTGCGCTAGAACACACCGAAAACGCAGGCCCCAATTTCCGGCACGGGGTCACGGTCGGATCACAGGGCTTCAGCGCATCGCGCGTCGCCGCTGCTCAAGCGCCACCAGGTCACCGAAGAGCCGGTTGTACTCTTCCGCCTCGGAGACCGGATTCAGCCTCCCCAGTTTGGATTTGAGGCCCGCGATCTCCCGCGTGAGCTGCAGTTCCATGAAGCGGGCGAGGAGTGCCCGGGAATATGTGTCGTCCGAAACCGAGTCGAACTTCGGATCCGTCTTCGGCGGCTCCACGCTCAGCCGGGTGACGAGCGTGCGGACCTCGTCGCCGGGGGCGAGCTCGCGCAGCCTCGTCGCCCACTCCATGAGCCCGCCCGACGCCGCGACGCCCCCGGCCGCGAGCACGACCTCGTGGACCGATCTGTGCTCGGGCACGCTGAACGCGTCCGACGGCAGGATGTCGTAGGCCGGGCCGAGGGTCGCCGGGCGCTGGAGCGCCATCTTCAGCAGCTCCCGCTCCAGCTCCACGGTCGGGTCGTTGGGATCGGCCTTGGGCTTCTCGCGCGGCTTGGGCGCGGTCCCCTTGACGTGCTGGGCGACCCGGCCGAGCACGAGCTGCTCGTCCATGAGGCCGATCCACCGGTCGACGCGGCCCGCCCAGACCTTGCGCCGGCCCGCGTCCCTGATCCCGGCGACGATCGGGGCGACCGCGTCGAGCGCCTTCATCTGGCCGTCGGGGTTGTCCAGGTCGTAGTTGGCGATGGCGTTGCGGATCGCGAACTCGTACAGGGCCACCCGGGAGGCGACGAGGTCGCGGACCGCCGCGTCGCCCTCCTTGATCCGCAGGTCGCACGGGTCGAGGCCGTCCGGCTGGACGGCGACGAAGGTCTGCGAGGAGAACTTGTCGTCGTTCTCGAAGGCGCGCAGCGCGGCGCGCTGCCCGGCGGAGTCGCCGTCGAAGGTGAAGATCACCTCGCCGCGGCCCTCGTCCCGGTCGAGGAGCATGCGGCGCAGCACCCTGATGTGGTCCTCGCCGAAGGCGGTGCCGCAGGTGGCGATGGCGGTGGTCTCGCCCGCGAGATGGCAGGCCATGACGTCGGTGTAGCCCTCGACGATCACTGCCTTGTTGGCCTTGCCGATCGCGTTCTTGGCCAGGTCGAGCCCGTAGAGGATGGAGCTCTTGTGGTAGATCGGGGTCTCGTTGGTGTTGAGGTACTTCGGACCGTTGTCGGCCTCGATCAGCTTGCGCGCGCCGAAGCCGATCACGTCGCCGGAGACGTCCCTGATCGGCCAGACGAGGCGGCCCCGGAACCTGTCGCGCGGGCCGCGCTGGCCCTGGACGGCGAGCCCGCCGGTGATCATCTCCTGGTCGGTGAAGCCGTGCGCGCGCAGGTGCCGGACCAGGGCCTCCCACTCGTTGGGGGCGTAGCCGACGCCGAAGTGGGCGGCGTCGGCGGCCTGGAACCCGCGGTCCATGAGGAAGCGGCGGCCGATCGCGGCCTCGGGCGAGGTGAGCTGCCGCTGGTAGAACTCCGCGGCCTCCTTGTGCGCCGCGAGCAGGCGGGCGCGCTGCCCGGAGTCCTTGCGCTGGACGTAGCCGCCCTCTTCGTACCGGAGCTGGATCCCGGCCTTGCCGGCCAGCCGCTCGACGGCCTCGGCGAAGCTCAGGTGGTCGATCTCCTGGACGAACTTGATGACGTCGCCGCCGACGCCGCAGCCGTGGCAGAAGTACAGGCCGCGCGAGGGCGTCACGTTGAAGGAGGGGGACTTCTCGTCATGGAAGGGGCACAGGCCCTTGAGGTTGCCGCCTCCCGCGCCGATCAGCTGGAGGTGCTCTCCGATCACCTGGTCGATCTGGGATCTTTCCCGGACGACCGCGATGTCTTCTTGCCGGATCCGCCCGCCGCCTGCCATGGCCCTGAGTCTATGACCGCGGCGGACCGGAAGGGCGGAACCGCCGCGATGTCCTTGATGCCCGACCCGTCCAGTGCGCGCGGCGACGGCGCGACGCGCGACCCCGTGCCTGGTTCGTCACCTTTCACACCGTGCGGCAGCCTCTAGTTAATTCGTAGTTAAATCGGCAATATCGACGTTCGCTTATGTGGAGTGTCGTGCTGACCAGCGATAACGTCGTCGGGTGCTGATCTCTCCCCATGAGCAGGAACGGCTGCTCCTTCATGTGGCCGCGGGCGTGGCGCGCGAGCGCCAGGGGCGCGGGCTGAAGCTCAACCACCCCGAGGCCACCGCGATCATCGCCGTCCACGTGCTGGAAGGCGCGCGCGACGGGCGGACCGTGGCGGAGCTGATGGAAAGCGGGCGGCGGGTCCTCACCCGTGAGGACGTCATGGACGGCATCCCGGAGCTGCTCGACTCCGTCCAGATCGAGGCGACGTTCCCGGACGGGACGAAGCTCGTGACCGTGCACAGGCCGATCCCATGAGCGCCGCGGAGCCCTCAGGCGGCTGGGCGCCGGGACAGGTCGTCGTCGGGGACGATCCCGTCGAGCTGAACCCGGGACGGGCGCGGATCACCCTCACCGTCCACAACACGGGCGACCGGCCGATCCAGGTCGGGTCGCACTACCACTTCGCGCAGGCCAACCCGTCGCTGGACTTCGACCGGGACGCCGCCTCCGGCTTCCGCCTCGACGTCCCCGCGGGCACGGCCGTGCGCTTCGAGCCCGGCATCGTCCGGGACGTCGACCTCGTGCCCCTCGCCGGGCATCGCATCGTGCCGGGCCTTCGGCCGGAAGGTGGCCTGCATGGCTGAGATCTCACGCGCCCGTTATGCGGCGCTTTATGGCCCGACGGCGGGCGACAAGATCCGCCTCGCGGACACCGATCTGTTCATCGAGGTCACCGAGGACCTCGCGCGCGGCGCCGGAGCCGGCGACGAGGCGGTCTTCGGCGGCGGCAAGGTCATCCGCGAGTCGATGGGCCAGGCGCGGGCCACCCGCGCCGAGGGCGCCCCCGACCTGGTGATCACCGGTGTCGTCATCCTCGACCACTGGGGCATCGTCAAGGCCGACGTGGGCGTGCGCGACGGCCGGATCGTCGCCATCGGCAAGGCCGGCAACCCCGACATCATGGACGGGGTCCACCCCGATCTCGTCATCGGGCCGTCCACCGAGATCCTCGCGGGCAACGGCAAGATCCTCACCGCGGGCGCGGTGGACTCCCACGTCCACCTGATCTGCCCGCAGCTCATCGAGGAGGCCCTCGCCGCGGGCGTCACCACGCTCATCGGCGGCGGCACCGGGCCCGCCGAGGGCACCAAGGCCACCACCGTCACCGGCGCCTGGTACCTGCACCGGATGCTGGAGGCGCTGGACTCCTGGCCGGTCAACGTCTCGCTGCTCGGCAAGGGCAACACCGTCTCCGAGGCGGCGCTGTGGGAGCAGCTCAAGGCGGGCGCGTCGGGCTTCAAGCTGCACGAGGACTGGGGCACGACCCCGGCGGCGATCGACGCCTGCCTGAAGGTCTGCGACGCCTCGGGCGTCCAGGCCGCGCTGCACTCCGACACGCTCAACGAGGCGGGCTACGTCGAGTCGACGCTCGGCGCGATCGCCGGCCGCTCGATCCACGCCTACCACACCGAGGGCGCGGGCGGCGGGCACGCGCCCGACATCATCACCGTCGCGGCGCACCCCAACGTGCTGCCGTCGTCGACCAACCCGACCCGGCCGCACACGGTGAACACCCTGGACGAGCACCTCGACATGCTCATGGTGTGCCACCACCTGTCGCCGTCGGTGCCCGAGGACCTGGCGTTCGCCGAGTCCCGCATCCGGCCGACGACCATGGCGGCCGAGGACATCCTGCACGACCTGGGCGCCATCTCGATCATCGGCTCGGACTCCCAGGCGATGGGCCGGATCGGCGAGACGATCATCCGGACCTGGCAGACCGCGCACGTCATGAAGGCCCGGCGCGGCTCCCTCGAGGGCCCGGCGGACAACCTGCGGGCGCGCCGGTACGTCGCCAAGTACACGATCAACCCGGCGATCGCGCACGGCCTGGACGGCGAGGTCGGCTCGGTCGAGGTCGGCAAGCTCGCCGACCTGGTGCTGTGGGACCCGCGGTTCTTCGGGGTGCGGGCGTCCCTGGTCGTCAAGGGCGGGGTCATCGCGTGGGCGCAGATGGGCGACGCGAACGCGTCGATCCCGACGCCGCAGCCGGTGCTCCCCCGGCCGATGTTCGGCGCGGCCCCGGCTGTCGCCTCGGCGACCTCGCTGCACTTCGTGTCCGAGGCGGCGATCGAGGACGACCTCAAGTCGAAGATCGACGTGAAGCGGCGGCTCGTGCCCGTCAAGAGCACGCGCGCGCTGGGCAAGGCCGACATGCCGCTCAACGACGCGCTGCCGCGCATCGAGGTCGATCCGGACACCTTCACCGTCCGGATCGACGGCGAGGTGATCGAGCCCGCGCCCGCCACGGTGCTGCCGATGGCCCAGCGGTACATGCTGTTCTGATGCGCGCGCACCTGCTGATGCTGGCCGACTCCCGGCTGCCCGCCGGGGGTCACGCCCACTCGGGCGGCCTGGAGCCCGCGGTCACGGCGCGGGCCGTCGCGTCCGTGCCGGACCTCGCGGACTTCCTGCACGGCAGGTTGTGGACGGCGGGCCTCGTCGCGGCGGCGCTCGCCGCCGCCGCGCGGGCGCACGCGCCGGCCGCGACGGACTGGGCGGGACTGGACGCCGAGGCGGACGCGCGTACGCCGTCGCCTGCGCAGCGGACGGCTTCCCGGGCGCAGGGCAAGTCGTTGCTTCGGGCGGCGCGGGCCACCTGGCCTTCGCCGGTGCTGGACGGGCTGCGCGTGCCCGTCGCCGGAGGGATGCCGCGGGCGGCGCACCACCCGATCGTGCTCGGCGCCGCCGCGCACGTCATCGGCTGCACGGCACTGGACGCCGCGTCCGTCGCCGCCTACGGCGCGGTGACGGGCCCGGCGTCGGCCGCGGTCCGCCTGCTCGGCCTCGACCCCCTGTCCGTCCAGCGCGCGCTGGCCGAACTCGCGGGCGAGGTCGACGAAGTGGCCGAAGAGGCGGCCACGTACGCGGAGAAGGACTGGGCGGAACTGCCCGCGGTCTCCGCGCCCGCGCTCGACCTGTGGGCCGAAGAGCACCTGCGGGCCCACCTGCGGCTGTTCGAGTCTTAGGAAAGAAGGAGAACCATGGGCGGATACCACGGCCCGGACCAGCACCACGCCGCGCCGAAGGCCGGCCGCCCGATGCGGCTCGGCATCGGCGGCCCCGTCGGCAGCGGCAAGACCGCCCTGACGGCCGCGCTGTGCAAGGTGCTCAAGGACGAGCTGAACCTCGCCGTCGTCACCAACGACATCTACACCACCGAGGACGCCGACTTCCTCCGCCGCAACGCGGTCCTGGACGACGCGCGCATCATGGCCGTGCGGACCGGATGCTGCCCGCACACCGCGATCCGCGACGACATCTCGGCCAACCTCGACGCGGTCGAGGACCTGGAGGAGCGGCACGAGAACCTCGAGCTGGTCATCGTGGAGAGCGGCGGCGACAACCTCACCGCCACGTTCAGCCAGGGCCTCGTCGACAAGCAGATCTTCGTGCTCGACGTGTCCGGCGGCGACAAGGTCCCCCGCAAGGGCGGTCCGGGCGTCACCACGAGCGACCTCCTCGTCATCAACAAGACCGACCTGGCCCCCCTCGTCGGCGCCGACCTCGGCGTCATGGATCGCGACTCCGCCCAGGTCCGCGAGGGCCGCCCCGTCGTCTTCAGCTCCATCCGGGAGGAACCGGACGTGCCGAAGATCGCCGACTGGGTCCGCACCCACGTCCACGAGTTCCTGCACCACTGATCCCGCGGCGCGCGGCCTCCGGCTCCGGAGGCCGCGCGCCCCTCCGACCACCTCGCGCACGCGCCCCGCGTGCGCGTCCGACCCACCCGGGAGACGACGATGGGACGCGGCTACGTCGCCCACGCCGCGGTGACCGCCGAACTCGGCCCGCACGGCCGGACCAGGCTCACCCGTCTCCGCTCGGACGGCCCGATCGCGCTCCGCGAGACCCCCGACGGCGTCTACCTGGTCGGCGCGGCCGCGGGCCCGCTCGGCGGCGACCGCCTCCGGCTGGACATCGAGGTCGGTGCGGGCGCTTCCCTCAGGATCCGCTCCGTCGCGACCGCCATGGCCCTGCCCGGCGACGGCGAATCCGTCTACACCATCGACGCCAAGGTCGACGGCCACCTCGACTTCGCCCCCGAGCCCACGGTCGCCGTCCGCGGCTGCCTGCACCGCGCCGTCACCAACGTCGAACTCGGCCCCGCCGCCACCCTCCGCTGGCTGGAGGAGCTGGTCCTGGGCCGCCACAACGAGGAACCCGGAGTGCACACCAGCCGCATCGACATCACCCGCGCCGGCCGCCCGGTCCTCCGCCACGAACTCCGCGCCGACACGACCTCCCGAAGCCGCGCGATCCTCGGCGCGTCCAGGGCCGTGGGCTCCCTCATCCGCACCGAGGGCGCGGCCTCCCACACCGAACCCGGCCTGGCCGTTCTCCCCCTCGCCTCCGGTGGCACCCTCGCCAACGCCCACGCCCCCGACTCCGCGACCCTCCGCCGCCTCCTCCGTACCGCCGAGTCCCTTCCCGCCTGACGCCGCCTGGCGAACGACGATGGGACAATCTCGGACATGTCCCCCGAGAAACTGATCGAGGTGTGGCGCCGGATCATCGTCGGCGAGCAGAAGTCCTGGGTGCTCTTCGAGCACGGCACCTGCGTGATCCTCATGGAACCCGAGGACGACCTGGCGGCCCAGGCCGTCGAGATCCTCCGCGAGTACGGACCCGTCTACGGCGGAACCCCCGCGGGTGACTTCGGCACCATCACCCTAGACCCCGGCCCTGGCTGGGTCGTCTACGGCCATCACAAGGACGTCCTCACCTACGTCGGCCCCGACGAGGTCTCCGATGACTCCGACGTTCGCATCGGCCTCACGGGCCGCTCGAAGCGCGACCACGACGGCCACGACCTCACCGTCGTCCACGTCGAGGACGAACGCCCCTGATCCCGGCGTTCAGCGCTCTCCGCCCAGCGGCCCGAGGGTGGGCGCGGTGCGGAAAGTGCGGCGGTAGGCGTCAGGTGGGACGCCGACCGTGCGGTTGAAGTGCCGGCGCAGGGTCGTGCCGGTGCCCATGCCGGTGGCCGCCGCGATCGCCTCGACGCTGTCGCCGGTCGTCTCCAGCAGTTCCTGGGCGCGGCGGATCCGCTGGGTCAGCAGCCATTGCAGCGGGGTGGTGCCGGTCGCCGACCTGAAGTGGCGGCCCAGGTTGCGCGGGCTCATGGCGGCCCTGCGGGCCAGGTCCGCCACGGTCAGCGGGTGGTCCAGCCGTTCGATCGCCCACGGGAGCAGCTCCGCGAGCGGGTGGTCGTCCCGCGCGGGCACCGGCGAGGTGACGAACTGGGCCTGGCCGCCCGCCCGGTGCGGCGGCACGACCAGGCGGCGCGCGACCGCGTTCGCGACCGCGGAACCGTGGTCGAGGCGGACGAGGTGCAGGCACAGGTCCATCGCGGCGGCCTTGCCCGCGGAGGTGAGCACGCTGCCGTCGTCCACGTAGAGCACGTCCGGATCGACCTCCACCCGGGGAAAGCGGGTGGCCAGCGCCTCGGTGTGCGCCCAGTGCGTGGTCGCACGCCGGCCGTCGAGCAGGCCCGCTGCGGCCAGCACGAACGCGCCGGTGCACAGTGCCGCCACGCGCGCGCCCGCCCGGTGCGCCGCGCGCACCGCGGCGACGAGGTCGCGGGGCGGGTCCGCGTCGATGTCGGCCCACGCCGGGACGATCACCGTGTCGGCGCTCGGCAGCCGGTCGAATCCGTGGTCGGGCTCCAGCCGGAACCTGCCCGCCCGGACGGCGCCCGTGCCGCAGCCGACGAGCCGGTACCAGGGGTCGGCCATGCCGGTAGGCGGGGTGCCGAACACCTCGAAGGCCACCGCGAGTTCGAAGTGCAGCATCCCGTCGGCGACGGTGACCGCGACCGTGTGCATGGCCGGAATTGTACGGGGGACGGCGTTCCGGACGCTCGTGCGGGACGGGGGTCGGCGCGATGATCTGCGGAGGGAAGTGGACGAGCGCTTTGGGGGAATCGTGGGATCGGGGCAGAGGGTCGCGGTGTTCGGGGCGTACGGGCATACCGGGCGGTTCGTGGTGGCGGAGCTGCGGGAGCGCGGGTTCGTGCCGGTGCTCTCCGGGCGGGACGCCGGGAAGCTCGCGGCGCTGGCGGCGGACTTTCCGGGGCTGGAGGTCCGGGCCGCGTCCGTGGACGACGCGGCGGCGCTCGACCGGGCACTGGCCGGCACGGCGGCGGTGATCAACTGCGCCGGGCCCTTCGCCGCGACGGCCGCGCCGGTGATCGGGGCGGCGCTGCGCGCGGGCGTCCCGTACGTGGACGTGGCCGCCGAGATCGAGGCGAACGCCGACACGTTCCGGCATTTCGCCGAGCGCGCCCGTGCGGCCGGGGCCGTCGTCGTCCCCGCGATGGCCTTCTTCGGCGGTCTCGGCGACCTGCTGGCCACCGCCGCGATGGGCGACTGGACGGCCGCCGACGAGGTGCGCGTCGCCTACGGGCTGAGCGGCTGGCACCCCACCGCGGGGACGCGCGCCGCGGGCGCGGTCTCCCGGGAGCGGCGGGACGGCCGGCGGGTCCGTTTCACCGGCGGCGAATTGACGTACCACGACGACGCGCCGCCGTCCTCGAAGTGGGCGTTCCCCGAGCCGATGGGCGTCCGGCCCGTCATCGGGGAGTTCAGCATGGCCGACGTCGTCACGATCCCCAGCCACCTCGCGGTCCCCGAGGTGCGCTCGTACATGACGGCCGAGGCGGTCCGGGACCTGTCCGCGCCGGACACCCCGGAGCCGACGGCGGCCGACGGGCGGGGGCGCTCGGAGCAGACGTTCCTCGTCGACGTCGTCGTGCGGTCCGGCGGCGCGGAGCGGCGTGCCACGGCGGGCGGCCGGGACATCTACGCGGTCAGCGCGCCGCTCGCGGTGGAGGCCGTCCACCGCGTTCTCACCGGCCGGACCAGGACGACCGGGGTCGCCTCCGCCGGGGCGATCTTCGACGCGGCCGACTTCCTCCGCGCCCTGTCCGCGCACCTGTCGTTCGCGCTGCTCGACTAGTCACCGGTGGGATCGGGGGCTCTGTCGGAAAGATCGCCTGGAAGGGCGATCAGTGCGGTTCCCGGGTTCTAAGGTTCTCGGGTGGCTATCGGTGTGGGGGAAGTCGTCGGCGGGCGGTACCGGCTGGGAGCCGAGCTCGGACGGGGCGGCATGGGCGTCGTTTGGAAGGCGTGGGACGAGGTTCTCGGGCGGGACGTCGCCGTCAAGCAGCTGCTCGCGCCCGAGGGGCCGCGCCGGGACGTGTGGCTGCGGCGGGTCGAGCGGGAGGCACGGGCGGCCGCGCTGCTCGACCACCATCCGGGCATCGTCACCGTGCACGACCTGGTCGTCGACGGCGAGGGCATGCCGTGGATCGTCATGGAGTTCGTCATCGGGCGCTCGCTGGCCGACGTGTGCGCGGCCGAGGGGCCGATGGAGCCGGAACGGGCCGCGCGGATCGGGCTCGCCGTGCTGTCGGCGCTGGAGGCCGCGCACGCCGCCGGGGTCGTGCACCGGGACGTCAAGCCCGCCAACATCCTGCTGCTCGCCGACGGCCGGGCCGTCCTCACCGACTTCGGCATCGCCGCCATCGAGGGCGACGAGGCCCTCACCCAGACCGGCGCCCACCTCGGCACCCCGTCGTACATGTCGCCCGAGCAGGTCGCGGCCGGGGACGTCACCGCGGCCAGCGACCTGTGGTCCCTGGGCGCGACCCTTTACCACCTCGTCGAGGGCCACCCGCCCTTCAACGCCGCGGCCGTCAGCGCCCTCTTCCTCGCGATCGCCTACGGCGAGCCGACCCCGCCCCGGCGCGCGGGCCGCCTCGACCCCGTACTGCGCGAACTCCTCACCAAGAACACCGCCGCACGGCCGACCGCACCCCGGGTCCGCGCCCTGCTCGAAGGCACGACCTTCGCGGAACCTCTCGGCGAGGCGACGCTCCCCGGCGCACCGCGCCGGGTCTCCCGCCGCGGCCTGCTCCTCGGCGCGGGCGCCCTCGCGATCGCCGCGCCAGGCGCGTACTTCGCCTCGGCCCTGCTCCCCGACCGGAAGCCCGACCGCGCCGGAGCCGCCCCGAGCAAGGCCGCCGATCCGGGCGCGCTCGATTTCCAGCCGATCCTGAACTTCAAGCAGGTCAAGGGCAACGGGACCTTCGCGCTCTCACCCGACGGCGGCACCCTCGCCGTCGAGAGCGGCGGGTGGCTCGAGCTGTGGAATCTCGAAACCCGGAAGGCGGCGCGGGGACCGCATCTGGAAGGCTCCCTGCTCTCCATCGCCTTCAGCCCCGACGGCGGGACCCTCGCCTACGGCACCGACAGCGGACTGCTCGGCTTCTGGGACGTGGCGGCCGGGCAGGAATCGCCGAACGACCCTCCACGGCTGGACCAGATCGTGGAGAGCATGCGGTTCACCCCCGATGGCCTGCTGACCGCGCTCATCGATATGACGAGCGCGGTACCGGGCGCCGCCCCCGTCCAGCTCTGGGACCCCGCCTCGGGGACGTCCACCGCCGTCGCGCCGAACACCACAAAGGACTTCGCCCACCGGCTCGCCGTCAGCCAGGACCAGAAGACGGCCGCGATCGGCTACGCGGGCGGCCAACTGGTGGTGTGGTCTCTGACGGCGGGCAGAAGGCTGTGGTCCCTGCCGAAACTGAAGCGCCCCGCGGACGCCCTGGCCCTCAGCCCGGACGGCAGGTGGCTGGCCGCCGGCGGCCAGCACAGTGGCGTCCGCCTCTTCGACCTGAAGACGGGCAAGCGCGTGAAGACCTTCACCGGCTTCACCGGCATCCCGACGGCACTGGCGTTCAGCCCCGACGGGGCGACGCTCGCGGGCGGCACCTGGCTCGGCAGCGACGAGAACGTCGCGGACGAGCCCCGCGCCGAACCGATCCGCCTGTGGCACGTCGCCGACCGCTCCCTCATCGGCTCCCTCTCCGGCCACGCCTACGGCGCCCAGACCCTCTCCTTCCACCCCACCCTCCCCGTCCTGGCCTCGGGATCGGTCGACGACACCGTCCGCCTCTGGAACACCGAGACCCGAGAACAACTCGACTCCCTGGAGGAACACAAGGAGGACGTCCTCACCGTCGCCTTCTCCGCCGACGGCCGCACCCTGGTCTCCGCCGACGTCACCGAGGTCATCGCCTGGCGAACGACCTGATCAGGCGGACCGAAGCGCCCTGGCCAGGGCATCGAAACGGGCACTGAACCCCTCGTCGTCGGCGGGCCGGGCGAGGGCGCTCCTGGCGGCACGGATCGTCCGTCGGACCAAGTCGGCGTCGCCGAGCGGAGCCTTGCGTCCCCGAGGTCTCCGCGAGAAGCGCGCCCTCCCCGAACAGCCGACGCGCGGCGCCCTGAGCAGCCGCGTCACACGCGGCGAACCCGGCCACGATCGCCGTCTCGGCGGACGGCGCCGGCAAGGTCCGAACGATCCTGCCGGTACGGTCCCCTGTGTCCGGCACCGCCCACGCCTGCCGAAACAGCCCGACCCCGTGCCGCACCGGCCCGGCACCACGAACCCCGCCGACGCGATGAGCGAGTTGCCGGTGAACGCCCTGCGGCCGATGTCCCCCTCGCCCATTTCGACTCCTCGCGTCAGCGCCCCCGAGGCCCGTCGAGTGCGTTACGAGGCGCGGGACGTCCTGAGCGGGAGGTCGAGCATGAGGACGTCGTAGGTGGGTGCGGAGGGCCAGGAGGGCCGGAGGCGCGACACCTTGTGCCAGCCCCACTTCAGGTAGGCGGCGTAGGCGTCCGTCGGGTTGGCGGGATCCACCAGGAGCGTTGCCCGACGCTCGGTCCGCCCGCGCAGGAGTTCGTCATGCAGGGTGTGCGCGATGCCCCGGCCCGTCCAGGCCCGCCTCACCATGATCTCGCTCAACGCGAAAGTGCGCGTCCCGTCCTCGTCCTTGAATCCGGACTCCACCTCGTCCAGCAGCCCGTCCCACCAGAGCGAAGCCGGTCCCAGGGGCCAGCCCCAGGTCTGCCCCACGGGCTCCCCGCCCACATATCCGACGACCAGCTCAAAACGACTGTCAGAACGCGACACGTAGGCATCGAATCGCGTCATGAATGCCTCGGTCGAGGAGAACTCCCCGCCGATCTCCATCGCCTCGGCGTAGGCGTCGTCATGGATGAGACGCACGGTCTCCCGAAGCTCCCGGGCACCGATCACGTCGAAGCGCCGGAACTCAAGCGGAAAGTCGCTGCTCATGCTCACGACGTTACCCAGTGCGGAAGGCTACGGAAAGGGCGTCGAACCGGGCGGCGAGTTCCTCGTCGGTGGTCGCGGCGCGCAGGTTCGCGAGTCGGTCCAGCGTTCTTTTCGAGGAGATCCCTCCCTCCAGCGCGGGCAGTACCGTGAGCGCGAAATCGTGGGCGGAGCCCGTATCCCCGGCTTCATGCAGCACGTCCGCGAGCCCGGCCACATAGTTGGCTCGATTCCGGTCATGGAGCGTCGGGTCCGCAAGGACATGCTCGTAGCACCGCACCGCTGGACCGACCTTGCCAAGGTCCCGGAACGCACCGGCCTCGAAGCCGGTGATCTCTGCGTGCGTCACGAACCCAAGGCATTCCGGTTCGGCGTAGTGGGTGTCGCGTTCGAGTTCGTCGCGTGCCTTCCCGATCGACCTCACTGCCCGGTCTGTATCGCCGAGGAGCGCCGCAGCCGGTGCCCTGCGCACCTCGATCAGGGCGTGCAGTTTCGCGGACGGCACATGGCGGGCGGAGGTTCCGGCACGGTCGAGGAGACGGAGTGCTTCTCGTGCGTGACCACGCTCGTGAGTCTTGCGACAGAGGTGGATGGAGTGAAGCGCCATCGAGGCATAGACCTGCGCGGTGACCATCCCGTCATCGGAGCTCTCGGCCATGAGAGCGGCCTCGCTGAACAATCGGCGCGCCAATTGGTGGTCGCCCGCATCGAAGGCGAGGAAGCCCGCGCAGTTCCCGAGTTCCGCGCAGAGTGAGAGCAGTCCGCGACCGACCTGCTCGGAATAGTCGCTGTCATCGAGCATCGCGCGGCACCGTACGAAGAGTGCGACGGCCTGGTGCAGCAGCCCTCCTCCGCCGACCATCCGGTCCTTCGCCCAGAGGCCGTCGAGCGCTGCTCTGAGGTGGCGCAGATGCGCGCCGGTGGCGCGCGCCGGTGGGGCGACCGCCGCGCCCGGGAGTACCAGCCCGGCGGAAAGCACCGCCGTGCTCCTGGTGAAAGTTCGCCGGTCCACGTCGGCCTCCGCCTCCCGCATTCGTCCGCGTACCCCCTCGGTCGCGGAAGGTTCACCGAGCAGGAGCGGAAGAAGCGCTTCCCGGGGCATCCCGATCGCGTCGGCGAACCCGAGAAGCTCGCGCACGTCGAACAGGCTGTCACGCTCTCCGCGTTCGATCCGTCCGACCTTGGTCTGCGTCCATCCGGGCACGAGTTCGGCGAGTTCCTGCTGACTCATACCCGTTGCTTCCCGGATCGTCACCACCAACGCGGCGAGATCGAGGCCGGCCAGTACCTCGCGGATCTCCAGGGTGTCGAAGACCCAGGGCTCCGCCGAGCACCGCCGTGCCCGCGCGCACGCTCCGCACACCGGCTCCGGGTTGTAGCGCGACAGGGAGACTCCGCACCCGCCGCACCGCCTGGCCTCGGTCATGGAGTGCCCCCTCCTCGTCCGGTGCCGTGGCGATGACGGCACGTGGTCGACCCGGGCCCATTGTGCGCGGTGGTGTGCGGGGCGTCCGGGGATGTGCCGAAGTGGCACATCGGCCGGGCGGCGCGGGTGCCGGAATGGGGGTCGTCACGGTTCGGGGTCGCCTGTTCACTTGAGGTGGTTCGCGACAGCGGACGTCGGAAGCGATCTCAAGTGGGGGGAATCATGGACGGCGGCACGGCGGTGATGCGGGCGCACCTGGACGCGCTCGCGGCGGGACTCCGGCAGAGCGGGCTCACCACGCGCCCCGAGTACGGAGGCGAGCCCCCGTACCTGCACATCACGAACCCCGGCCTCGTCGGTGGCCCCGGTGGCGCCCGCGGCCCCCTCCTCAACGAGCGGATCACCGCCCGGCGCGGCCCCGACGGCCGCTGGCTCCTCCACTGGTCCTGGGGCGACCCCCTCGGCCCGGCCACCGACCTCGCCCACGCCGTCACCAAGATCATCCATGTCCTCTCCCCCACCCCCGGCCTCTCCTCCCGCGACGCCCCCTGACCGCCTCCCGACCGCACCTCGCTATCTCAGCCGCCCCAGCCGCTACCCGCCCGGCCACCCGGCACGCACCGGTACGCACCGGCAGGAACCAGCAGGAACGTGCCGCAAGCCCTCGGGGTGGTCGGATGATCCGGTTCATGAAGCCGATCAGTGTTCCCGAGAGCGCACCGAAGGTCGCCAGGTGGCGACAGCGGTGGAGCGAGGCGAGACGTTCGTGGTGCCCCCGGCGAGAAGGGGATCTCCGCCGCCGGACGCTTGGTCAAGGAGCTCCTCTCCGGCTCGCGGTGCTCGCCGGATGAGGACCACGCCCAGGGTGCGGCCGCGGCACGCGAGGGCGTGGCAGCGAAGCCGCGGCCGACGTGGCCGGACGCCTGATTCTCGCCTCCGGTGCGCTGAACGCGGCAGAGCGGCGACCTACCCGGCGAACACGATGTACGCCAGGTCGGCCCACGCGCGGCCTGCTCTCCGGACACCCCCTCCCGGCCGTGTCCGTCGGCGTGGGCGAACGAGCACGACCGCGCCCCGGTCGTCGCCCGACCGCCGTGCGCACCCTCGTCACCGCCGACTCCGCGGCGGCCTTCGACGATCTGCCCGGGTCCGGGTACGGGGCCGCTGAGGCGGCCGTGCTCGGCCCCGGTGCAGAAGGACGCTCGGGCCGCCGCGCCTCGGGCGGGCGGCCGTGGGCACCCGGGGTCAGAGGTCGGCGAGGGGGACCGCTGGGTCGGTGAGGCGGGACTCTTCGACCTTCTTCCCGGAGCGGATGAGGGACTGGAGGGGATCGGTGACGTCCCAGATGTTGGCGTTCATGGCGGCGACCACGGCTCCCTGGGAGAGCCAGAAGGCGATGTACTCGCCGGAGGCGGGGTCGCCGCGGAAGACGACCTTGTCGTAGGCGCCGGGGGTCGCGTAGCCGGAGAACTCCATGCCGAGGTCGTACTGGTCGGAGAAGAAGTAGGGGACCCGGTCGTACGTGACGTCCTGGCCCAGCATGGACCGGGCGGCGGCGGGGCCGGCGTTGAGGGCGTTCGCCCAGTGCTCGACGCGGAGGTGGCGGCGGTAGAGGGGGTGGTAGGCGGAGGCGACGTCGCCGGCGGCGTAGACATCGGGGTCGTCGGTGCGCAGGGAGGAGTCGACCAGGACGCCGTTCTCGCACTTGAGGCCGGCCGCCCGGGCCAGGGAATCCTCCGGGACCGCGCCGACGCCCATGAGGACGAGGTCGGCCGGGATCTCGTGGCCGAGCGAGGTCGTCACATGGTCGACCGAGCCCTCGCCGCGCAGCGCGAACAGGCCCTCGCCGCAGCGGATCTCGACGCCGTGCGCCCGGTGCAGGTCGGCGAACAGGGCGCCGACCTCGGGGCCGAGGGGGACGTGCAGCGGGGTGGCCTCGGCCTCCAGCACCGTCACCTCGTTGCCGTAGGTGCGGGCCGCGGCCGCGACCTCCAGGCCGATCCAGCCCCCGCCGACGATGGCCACGCGCAGGCCGCCCCCGGAGATCCGCGCGCGCAGCGCCAGCGAATCGGCCCTGGTGCGCAGCGTGCTGACGCCCTCCAGGTTCGCGCCGGGGACCCGCAGGCGGCGTGGGGTCGCGCCCATGGCCAGCAGCAGCCTGGTGTACTCCACGGACGAGCCGTCAGAGAGGCCCACCCGGCGTTCCGCGAGGTCGAGCGCCTGCGCCTCGACGCCCTCCCGCAGCTCCACGTCGTGCTCGGCGTACCAGCCGGCCTCGTGGACGTAGACCGAGTCGTCGTCCTTCTTTCCCAGCAGGACTTCCTTGCTCAGCGGAGGCCGCTCGTACGGGCGCTCGTTCTCCCGTCCGATCAGGACGATCCGCCCGTCAAAGCCCTCCGCGCGCAGCGTCTCCGCGGCCTTGGCCCCCGCCAGGCCCGCGCCGACGATCACATGAGTGCTCCTGGTCTCCGGCATCGTGCTCTCCCCGTCATGTGCCGAACCGTCGGCGGCGCGGGTGCGCCGCCGACCCCCACATGGCCCACACTGCCACACCGGATGCGGGACGGGCACAAGCCGCTGTGGACAACTCTCCGGCGGCGCGGAGGCCCCCGGCGTGTCAGCCGCAGAGCCTCGCGTGCCAGGCCAGCGCGCTGATGTCGGTCAGGGACGCGATCTGGTCGACCACGACGCGGCGCCGCGCCGGGGCGTCGGCGGCGTCGGCGTAGGCCCACCGGTACAGCGGGTCGAGGGTGCCCGGCGCGCCCGCGGCGACCGCCTCGGCCAGCTCGGCGATCACCTGGCGCTGCCTGGCCCGGCTCGCCTCGTAGCTGATCCACACGTAGTGCGCGGTGACCGCCTTGAGCAGCGACACCTCCTGCCGGATGTGCCGCGGGACGATCAGGTCGGCCTCGTACCGGGTGAGGGGGCCGGGTCCGTAGGCGTCGCGCGTCGCCTCCTCCGCGCCCATGCAGAACCGGCCGATGAGCCAGCTCGTGAGGTTCTTCAGCGCGGCGTAGGCCGAGGCGGTGTGGTCGATCTCGCCCGGCCAGAACGGCTGGTCCAGCAGGATCGTGAAGCGCTCCTCCAGCTC
This sequence comes from Actinocorallia herbida, assembly GCF_003751225.1. Classification (NCBI taxonomy): domain Bacteria; kingdom Bacillati; phylum Actinomycetota; class Actinomycetes; order Streptosporangiales; family Thermomonosporaceae; genus Actinocorallia; species Actinocorallia herbida. Next base: position 1,238,936 of record NZ_RJKE01000001.1, on the reverse strand, counting down.
CGGCGCGTCGCCCTCGCTCCCGTACATCTTCGCCGCCACGGCCGCGACGTCCTTGCGCAGGACGGGGTCGGCCAGCATCCCCAGGTGGACCGAGCCCGTGACGAGCGCGTCCTCGAGGTCGTGGACGGAGTAGGCGACGTCGTCGGACCAGTCCATCACCTGGGCCTCGAAGCACGTCCTGCCCTCGGGCGCCTCCGACCTGACCCACAGCGCGACCTCGAGGTCGTCGTCGTAGACGCCGTACTTGGCCGGATTGTCGCGCCGCCGCCAGGGGTACTTCATCGTGCCGTCCAGGGACGCGCGGGTCAGGTTGAGCCCGACGCTGCGCCCGTCCTCGGCGAACGACTTGTGCTCCAGCCGGGTGAGCAGCCGCAGGCTCTGCGCGTTGCCCTCGAACCCGCCGCACGCGGTGGCGAAGACGTCCAGGGCCTTCTCGCCGTTGTGGCCGAACGGCGGGTGGCCGAGGTCGTGCGCGAGGCACGCGGTCTCGACGAGGTCGGGGTCGCAGCCGAGGGACTTGCCGAGCTCGCGGCCGACCTGGCCGCACTCCAGGGAGTGGGTGAGGCGGGTGCGCTGGAAGTCGTTGGAGCCGGGGTCGCCCACCTGGGTCTTGGACGACAGCCGCCGCAGCGCCGCGCTGTGCAGCACCCGGGCGCGGTCGCGCTCGAAGGCCGTCCGGTCGCGGCGCTTGGGCACCTCGGGGGCCCAGCGCTCGATGTCGAAGGAGGTGTAGCCGTTCATCCGCCGAGGATAGTGCGCCGAGGTGAAGCTTCCGTGTCGTTCACGTCTTGGCGCGACTACGGCCCAGCAACACGTAGTAGAGGTAGCCGCCCGTCTCGCGGACGATGGACTGGAGCTGCGTGTCGCGGGTGAGGACGCTCGGACCGCTGCGCGTAGGCGACGACACGGCTTCGATGCCGTTGTCCGAGGCCATCTTCTGCGAGCGGAGGCTGTGCCACGGGTCGGTGACGACCACGCCGGTCTCCCAGCCGTGCTTCTTGTACTCCTTGCCCACCGCGACCATGCTCTGCAGCGTGTCGCGGCCGCTCTCCACCGCGACGACGTCGGCGGCGGGAACCCCGAGCCCGATGAGGAAGTCGCGTCCGGCGGCGGCCTCGGTCACCCGGTCGCCGGTCTGCTTGCCGCCGACGGTGACGATCTTGGGGGCGACGTCCTCGTCGTACAGCTCCTTGGCGTGCCGGAGCCGGTACTCCAGGTACGACGAGGGCCGCCCGTCGTACTGGGCCGCGCCGAGCACGACGATCGCGTCGGAGGCGGACCGGTGGTCCTGGCGCGCCTCGTACCAGACCCGCCAGCCGACGACGAGCGGGGTGAGCACGACGACCGAGATCACGACGAACAGGATCCTGCCCGTCCACACCAGAAACCGCGGCTTGCGCCGCTTGTCGCGCTTCTTTCGCCTGCCCCGCTTGGTGCGGGACGTGGGCCCCCGCCCGTCCCCATGCCGCTCTGCCTGCTGTTCCATCGCGTCCGCGTCCATCGCCATCGTGGCACTCACACTATGTGAGATGGACGCGGAGATCAGGCGGTTCGGCCCGGCACCGCGAAGGTGCCGGGCCGATCCGGTCAGCGGCTGTCGCTGCCCGCGGTCTCGACGGACGCGCGGCCCGCTTCAAGGCGCGCCACCGGCACCCGGAACGGGGAGCACGACACGTAGTCCAGGCCGACCTCGTGGAAGAAGTGGACGGACTCGGGATCGCCGCCGTGCTCGCCGCAGACGCCGAGCTTGATGCCCGGACGGGTCTTGCGGCCCTCCTCGACGGCGATCCTGACCAGGCGGCCGACGCCGTCGCGGTCGAGGGTCTCGAACGGGGACACACCGAAGATGCCCAGATCGAGGTAGCGGCTGAAGAACGAGGCCTCGACGTCGTCGCGGGAGAAGCCCCACGTCGTCTGGGTGAGGTCGTTGGTGCCGAAGGAGAAGAACTCGGCGCCTTCGGCGATCTGGCCCGCGGTCAGCGCGGCGCGCGGGAGCTCGATCATGGTGCCGATGAGCGCCTCGACGCCCCCGCCGACCTCGGCGAGCACGCCCTCGGCCTCCTCACGGGCGTGTTCCAGCTCCTGGATCGACCCTACGAGCGGGATCATGATCTCCGGCCGGGGGCTGCCGCCCTCGGCGAGCCGGTCCGCGGCAGCTTCAGCGATCGCCCGCACCTGCATCGCGAAAAGGCCAGGAATCACCAAACCCAGCCTCACACCTCGCAAGCCGAGCATAGGGTTCTGTTCGTGGAGGCGGTGGACGGCCTCCAAGAGCCTGCGGTCCTTCTCGGAAGCGTCGGCACCGGCAAGTGCCACCTTCACCGACAGTTCTGTCAGATCCGGGAGGAATTCGTGCAGCGGCGGGTCGATGAGCCGGATCGTGACCGGCAGCCCGTCCATCTCCTTCAGGATCCCGTGGAAGTCCGCGCGCTGGAGCGGCGCGAGCGCGTCCAGGGCCGTGACGCGCTCGGCGTCGGAGGTGGCGAGGATCAGGTCCTCCACGAGCTGCCTGCGCTCACCGAGGAACATGTGCTCGGTGCGGCACAGGCCGATGCCCTGCGCGCCGAAGCGGCGGGCGCGGGCGGCGTCCTCGGGGGTGTCGGCGTTGGCCCGGACGGCCAGCCGGCGGGCGGCGTCGGCGTGGGTCATGATCCGGTGCACCGACTGCACGAGCTCGTCGCCGTCCCCGGGGGCGAGGGCGCCTTCGAAGTACTGCACGACCGGGGAGTCGCTGACGGGGACCTCGCCGAGGTAGACGGCGCCGGAGGTGCCGTCGATGGAGAGCACGTCGCCTTCGCGGATGACGGTCTCGCCGACCCGGATCACCTTGTTCTTGACGTCCACGTCGAGTTCTTCCGCGCCGCAGACGCAGGTCTTGCCCATGCCGCGGGCGACGACCGCCGCGTGCGAGGTCTTGCCGCCGCGGGAGGTCAGGATGCCCTGCGCGGCGATCATGCCGGTGAGATCGTCGGGGTTGGTCTCGCGGCGGACCAGGATCGTCTTCTCGCCGCGCGCGGCGGCCTCGACGGCGGCCTCGGAGGAGAACACCACCTTGCCGACGGCCGCGCCCGGGGAGGCGTTCATGCCCTTGGCGATCTGGTTCTTGGGGGCCTTGGCGTCGAAGCGGGGGAACATCAGCTGGGCGAGCTGGTCGCCGTTGACGCGGTGGACCGCCTCGTCGAGGTCGATGAGGCCCTGGTCGGAGAGCTGGCAGGCGATGCGGAACGCCGCGGCGGCGGTCCGCTTGCCTACTCGGGTCTGGAGCATCCACAGCTTGCCGCGCTCGACGGTGAACTCGATGTCGCAGAGGTCGAGGTAGTGGTTCTCGAGCTTCTCCATGATCGCGAGGAGCTGCCGGTAGACGTCGGCGTTGATCCGCTCCAGGTCCGCGAGGGGGACCGTGTTGCGGATGCCCGCGACGACGTCCTCGCCCTGCGCGTTCTGGAGGTAGTCGCCGTAGACGCCCTGGTGGCCGCTGGCGGGGTCACGGGTGAAGGCCACGCCGGTGCCCGAGTCCATGCCGAGGTTGCCGAAGACCATCGAGCAGACGTTCACCGCGGTGCCGAGGTCGGCGGGGATCCGCTCCTGGCGGCGGTAGAGGACGGCGCGGTCGGCGTTCCACGAGTCGAACACCGCCTTGATCGCCAGGTCCATCTGCTCGCGGGGGTCGCCGGGGAACTCGCGCCCGGCCTGCTCGCGCACGATGTCCTTGAACGTCTCGACGAGCCTGCGGAAGTCGTCGGCGTCGAGGTCGAGGTCGTCCGTCGTGTCCTTGGCGTGCTTGGCCTCTTCCAGGGCCTCCTCGAACAGCTCGCCGTCCACGCCCAGCACCGTCTTGCCGAACATCTGGATGAGCCGCCGGTAGGAGTCCCACGCGAAGCGGTCGTTGCCGCCGGCCTGCTTGGCGAGACCCAGCACGGAGTCGTCGTTCAAACCGATGTTGAGGACCGTGTCCATCATGCCGGGCATGGAGAACTTGGCGCCCGATCGCACGCTGACGAGCAGCGGGTCGTCGGCCTGGCCGAGCTGCTTGCCCATGGAGTCCTCCAGGGCGGTCAGCTTGGCGGTGATCTCCGCGGTCAGGCCGTCAGGGGTCTTTCCCTCGGCCAGGTAGTGCCGGCAAGCCTCCGTGGTGATGGTGAACCCCGGAGGCACAGGAAGGCCCAGGTTTGTCATTTCGGAAAGATTTGCACCTTTTCCGCCCAGGAGATCTTTCAGATCTTTGTTGCCCTCGGTGAAGTCATAGACGAACTTCGGCACGGCCAGCTCCTTCCACCCTTTGGTCGTGAACTGTACCTGTTGCCCTGTTCAGGCCCCTTCACCCCATTCTCCATGAGGGCAAATCGGCTGGTCAGAGGGGGTGCTGTGGTCTAAGCCAATCGTGTTGTTCCAGAAACTTTGCGTTCTTTTCACACTGGATTGGAGCGTGCCCACCCGTGAAAACCGGGGAAGCAGAGTACGAGGGAGGTGAGGCCGTGCGACGTCGTGGGGCCCTGGGGCCCGGCAGTGAACCGTTCGCGCCCATCGCGGACTTCGGGTTCCTGTCGGACTGCGAGACGACCGCGCTGATAGCGCCGAGCGGCAACGTGGAATGGCTGTGCCTTCCCAGGATCGACTCGCCCAGCGTGTTCGGCTCCATCCTCGACCGAGACGCCGGATACTTCCGGATCGCTCCGGCCGGGGTGGAAGTCCCCGCCGCTCAGCGTTACATTCCGGGCACCATGGTCATGGAGACCACTTGGTGGACCCGCGGGGGCTGGCTCGTCGTCACCGACGCCCTGCTCATGGGCCCTTGGCACCATGAGGACGAGCGCTCGGAGTCGCACCGCCGCGCCCCCACCGACTACGACGCCGACCATGTGCTGCTGCGCAAGGTCAAGTGCGTCAGCGGCAACGTGCAGGTCCGCATGGACTGCATGCCGGTGTTCGAGTACGGCCGCACCCCGGCCCGGTGGAACTACACCGACCAGGGCTACCAGGCCGCCGTCGCCGTCGGGGGCGGGCTCAGCCTGCACCTGACGACCGACATGAACGTCGGCTTCGAGGGCTCGCTGGCCACCAGCCGCACCCTCCTGAAGGAGGGCGAGTCACGCTTCGTCGCGCTGTCGTGGAGCACCCACGGCGCGCCGAAGGACCTCACCGAAGCCGAGGAACGGCTGCGGTGGACCATCCACCACTGGCAGCACTGGCTGGACCGGGGCGACTTTCCCGACCATCCCTGGAGGTCGTTTCTCCAAAGGAGCGCCCTCACCCTGAAGGGTCTCACCTACGCGCCGACCGGCGCGGTGGCCGCGGCGGCGACGACCTCGCTGCCCGAGACACCCGGCGGGGACCGCAACTGGGACTACCGGTACACGTGGATCCGCGACAGCACCATGACGCTGTGGGCGTTCTACACCCTCGGTTACGACTGGGAGGCCAACGACTTCTTCCACTTCATCACCGACGTGGCGGAGGAGTCCGACGGACGCCTCCAGATCATGTACGGGGTGGACGGAAGGTCGGAGCTCCCCGAGTCGGAGCTCGACCACCTGTCGGGCTACGACAACGCCAAGCCCGTCCGGATCGGCAACGGGGCCTACACCCAGGCGCAGCACGACGTGTGGGGCGCCATCACGGGGTCGATCTACCTGTTCGTCCGCAAGCGCGACAGGCTCGACGACAGGCTCTGGAAGATCGTCGTCACCCAGGTCGAGGAGGCACTGCTGCACTGGCGCGAGCCGGACTGCGGCATGTGGGAGGTGCGCGGCGCGCCGCAGCACTTCACGTCCTCGAAGGTGTTCTGCTGGCTCGCCGCCCAGCGCGGCGCCCAGCTGGCGCGGCTGCGCGGCGCCGACGAGCACGCGCGGGCCGAGCGCTGGCAGCGCGCGGCCGACGAGATCCGCGACGACGTCCTGGCCGGTGCCCTGGACGAGCGGGGTGTCTTCACCGCGCACTACGGCGCCAAGTCGCTGGACGCCTCGGTGCTGCTCATCCCGCTGGTGGGCTTCCTGCCCGCCGACGACAAGAGGGTGCGCGAGACGGTCCTGGCGATCGCCGAGGAGCTCACCGAGGACGACCTGGTGCTCAGGTACCGCACCGACGAGACGGACGACGGGTTCGTGTCCGAAGAGGGCACGTTCACGATCTGCTCGTTCTGGCTGGTCTCGGCCCTGGTGATGATCGGCGAGACCGAGCGCGCCAGGACGCTGTGCCAGAAGCTGCTGAGCTACGCCTCGCACCTTCAGCTGTACGCCGAGGAGATCGACCCGCACACGGGTCGGCACCTCGGCAACTTCCCTCAGGCGTTCACCCACCTGGCCCTGATCAACGCGGTGATGCAGGTCATCGGCGCCGATCGCGGCCAGCGCCTGTATCCGTTCAGTTAGAACGGAATCGTCCCGGGACGGTGGCTCACGAGGCCGCCGTCCTGCGGTGGCGGTTCCGCCTCCGCCCACCCGACATGGGCGGAGACGGACCCGCTGACACCCAGCCTAATCCGGCCGCGCCCGCCCCATCGGGCGAACCGGCCACCCGCTACGGCCGTCTCAGGACGCGCCGCAATCCGGGCAGGTACCGAAGATCTCGATCGTGTGCGTCATTTCGGTGAATCCGTGCTCGGCGGCGAGGGCGTCGGCCCATTTCTCCACCGCGGGACCGGCCACCTCGATCGTCCTGCCGCAGGAGCGGCACACCAGGTGATGGTGGTGCTCGACGCTGGAACAGGCCCGGTAGACGGCCTCCCCGTCGGCGGTGCGCAGCACGTCGACCTCGCCGGACTCCGACAGCGCCTGGAGCGCGCGGTAGACCGTGGTCAGGCCGATCTTGGAGCCTTCGGCGCGCAGGACCGCGTAGATGTCCTGGGCGCTGCGGAAGCCTTCTCCCCCTGCCAGGGCGCGGCGAACGGCGTCGCGTCTGGCGGTCGTCATGAGGCCTCCTCTAGCGCGGTTTCTCGCCCTGACTCTAGCGGCCCGCGCACCGCCCGCGCCGCGCGACGTCGGGTGAGCGGGCCGAGCACCGCCGAGACGGTGAACAGGGCGAGTGCGGTCACCACGATGGCCGGCCCCGGCGAGATGTTCACCTCCCCCACGCTGAACTGGTAGGACGCGGTGAGCCCGCCGAGGGCGGACAGCACGCCGAAGACCATGGCGAGCGCCGCGGTCGCCTTGAAGCCGCGCGTGAGCTGCTGGGCCGCGGCGACCGGCACGACCATGAGCGCGCTGACGAGCAGCAGCCCGACCACCCGCATCGCCACCACGATGGTGAGCGCGGCGACGACCGCGAGCAGGATGCTGAGGAAGCGCACCCGCACGCCGGACGCGCGGGCCATCTCCTCGTCCTGGCACAGCAGGAACAGCTCCCTGCCGAACACCGCGAGCACGGCGAACACCGCGACGACCAGGCCGGCGATCACGTACAGGTCCTCGCGCGAGACGCTGCTGATCGAGCCGAACAGGTACGACAGCAGGTTGGAGGTGCTGCCGCCCGGCGCGAAGTTGGTGACCAGCACGCCGCCCGCGAGGCCGCCGTAGAACAGCAGCGCGAGCGCGAGGTCGCCGCCGGTCCGCCCCGACGAGCGCATCAGCTCGATGAGGATCGCGCCGAGCACCGACACCACGACCGCGCCGAGCAGCGGCGAGGTGCTGGTGACCAGGCCGAGGGCGACGCCGGTGAGGGCGATGTGGCCGATGCCGTCGCCGAGCAGCGACAGCCGCCGCTGCACGAGGAACGTGCCCACGGCGGGCGCGGCGAGGCCGATGAGCAGCGCGGCCAGCAGGGCGCGCTGCATGAAGTCATAGGCGAGCACTTGTCTCAGTCCTTCTCGGCTCAGCAGTCCTTGGCGGCACGGAACCCCGTGTCCCACAGGGAGGCCCCGGCCGGCTCCGCGTGCGGGTGCACGTGGTCGTGGCCGGGCTCCGCGCAGTCGCCGGACGGCTCCGGCGCCTCCCCCTCGTGCACGATCTCGCCGTGCTCCAGCACCACGCTGCGGGTGATGAGCCCGGCGAGCGGACCGAGCTCGTGCAGCACGAGCAGCACGGTGACGCCGTCGGCGACGAGCCGGGTGAGGGTCGCGGCGAGCGCGTCCTGGTTGGCGGCGTCGACCCCGGCGAGCGGCTCGTCCATGACGATCACGTCGGGCTGCCCGGCGAGCGCGCGGGCGATGAGGACCCGCTGCTGCTGGCCGCCCGACAGCCCGCCCGCGCTCTGCCGGGCGAGGTGGGCGATGCCGACGGCCTCCATCGCGTGGTCGACGGCGTGCCGGTCGGCGGCCGAGGCGGGCCGCCAGCGCGCGCGCCGGGCGATCCGCCCCGAGGAGACGATCTCCCGGACGGTCACCGGCACGCCGCCGCCGACGCTGAGCCGCTGCGGCACGTAGCCGATCCGTCCCCAGTCGCGGAAGCGCCGCGCGCCGAACAGCTCTCGGGTGCCGCCACTGAGCGGGACGAGCCCCAGCAGCGCCCGCACGAGGGTGGACTTGCCCGAGCCGTTGGGCCCCATGAGGGCGACGACCTCGCCGGGCGCCACCTCCAGGTCGATGCCGTGCAGGATCTCGCGGCCGTCCAGGCGGACCCTGCCGCCCGTCAGCCGGAAGACCGGGGTGGCACCGGCCGCGGCCGGTGCCTCGGTGGTCGTCGTCATCGTCGCCCTCCTTGAGCGCGCGGTCCGGTTCAGGAGCACGACAGCGCCGTCCGCAGGGCGGCGAGGTTCGCGCGCTGGAGGGACAGGTAGTCGTCTGCGGAGCCCTCGGCGACGCCCTCGACGGGGTCGAGCACCGCGGTCTTGACGCCCGCGGAGTCGGCGAGGGTCTGGGCGACCTTGGGGCTGGCGAGGGTCTCGGTGAAGACCGTGCGCACGCCGCTGGACCTGATGCGCTCGACGAGTTCGGCGAGGCGGCGCGGCGACGGCTCGGCCTCGGGGTCGAGCCCGGAGACGCCGACCTGCTCCAGGTCGTACCGGTCGGCGAGGTAGGTGAACGCGGTGTGGCCGGTGACGATCGTCCGGTCCTCGCAGGAGGCGAGCCCGTCCTTGAACTCGCCGTCCAGGGCGGTCAGCTCGTCGGCGGTCTTCTGGGCGTTGGCCTTGTAGTCGGCGGCGTTGCCCGGGTCGGCCTCGGCGAGGCGGTCGCCCAGCGCGGTGGCGACGGTCGCCATCCGGCTCGGGTCCGTCCAGAAGTGCGGGTCGTGCTCGCCCTCGTGGGCGTGGCCCTCTTCTCCGGCGTGGGCGTCCTCGCCCCCGCCCGTGTGCTCGTCCTCGTGCGCGTGGCCGTCGGAGGGGAGCAGGTCGACGACGGATCCGGCGTCCAGCGCGCGGTCGGCGGCGTGCTGGGCGATCGCGTCGTCCACGGCGGGCTGGAGGTCCTTGACGTACAGCGCGAGGCCGGTCTCGCTCAGCTCCCCGATCTGGCGCGGCGAGAGCTCGAGGTCGTGCGGCTCGGCGCCGGGCGAGGTGAGCGCGGTGACGGCCACGTGGTCGCCGCCGACCCGCTCGGCGAGCCAGGCCATCGGGTAGAAGGAGGCGGTCACCGTGGTCCGGTCACCGTCGGCGCCCGCGCCCGTGCCGCCGCACGCGGCGGTCGCCAGGAACAATCCGGACAGAACGGCTGATGTCAGAAGGGGGCGCTTCATACCCCCATCATGCGGAAAATGAAAACGATTGTCAAAATCGAGTGATATCGCCCACCGCGAAGGCCAGGAGCAGGACCACGGCCGCCACCCGCAGAAGCCGCGCCGTCCACGGCAGGCCCGGCCACGAAAGATAGGCGAACCAGCCGAGGAACAACGCCAGCACGAGCATCGCCAGCGCGCCCGCCCACGAGCGCACGAACAGCCCGACCACCATGAGCACGGCCACCACCAGCGGGAGCACCCACGGCGGCAGCCGGTGCAGGAACACCACGGTCGTCGCACTGTGCCGTTCCACCACATCGCGCAAAGCCATGCCGCCCAGGGTGCCAGGATGGCCCGATGATCGCGATCACCAGGTACCGCGTCGCCGACGACGCCGACTTCACCGCCCGCATCGCCCCCGTTCTCGCCGCCTGGGAGGCGGCCCCCGGCTACCTCGGCGGCGACCTCGGCCGCTGCGTGGACGACCCGGAGCTGTGGGCCCTGGTCACCCGGTGGGAGGGCGCCGGCTTCTACCGCCGCGCGCTCGGCGCCGTCCGGCAGTACTTCGTCCCGCTCTCCGCCCTCGCCGTCGACGAACCCGGCGCCTACGAAGTGATCAAGCCCGGGTAAGGCCTGGCCGGGCCGGGTTTGCCCCCGCTCCCCTCCGGTGATCAATGGCAAGATCCGCTTGGGGGGAACGCACAATGCGCAGAGCCGTCATCCTTTCCATCGGGGGCCTCGGCGCGGTCTCCGCCATCGTGGGGATCGCCGCGATCTCCCCGGGCCCGGACGCGACCGCGCTGCCGGAGGCCCCCGCCCACACCGTCGAGTACGGGGGACTGCGGATCGCCGTCCCCAAGGGCTGGCCCGTCTACCGCCTCGACGGGGATCCGCACCGGTGCGTCCGGTTCGACGAGCACGCCGTCTACCTCGGCGCCCCGAGCGGCGAGCCGCACTGCCCGGCCCGGGTCGTCGGCAGGACCGAGGCGATCCACGTCACCGCGCTGCCCGCCGCCGAGCGCCGGGCGCCCGACCCCGGGCGGCGCGCCGCCCGGACCGCGCTCAGCACGCTGAAGGTGGCCCCTGCCGTCGACCGGCAGATGACGCTCGACCTGCCGCAGTCCGGCGTGCGGATCACCGGGGTCTACGGCGCCGACCGCGCGCTCCTGGAGCGCACCCTGCGCAGCGCGACGGCAGGGCCCGGCGCCCCGCCCGAGCCCGAGTCCGAGGAGTTCGACGAGCCCGAGGAACGGCCGCGGTCCTGGCACCGCGGGCCGGGGTTCGACACCTGCTCCGCCCCCTCCCGGCGCACCATGCGCGCGTGGCGGGAGGCGTACTCCATCGCCAACATCTACATCGGCGGCGCCGCGCGCGGCTGCGCCCAGCCCCGGCTCACCAGGTCCTGGGTGAAGGACGTCCGGGCGATGGGCTACCGCCTGATCCCCACCTACGTGGGCCCGCAGGCGCCCTGTTCCCCCTTCCGCGCCCGCTTCGGCAAGGACGACGCCACGGAGAAGGGCGCGCTCAGCGCCGAGGACGCGGTCGCCAAGGCCGACGAGCTCGGCATCCCCGAAGGGCAGCCGCTCTACTTCGACATCGAGGCCTACAGCCGCAAGGACAAGGGCTGCCGCAAGGCCGTCCTCAGGTTCATGCACGCCTGGACGGACCGCCTGCACGAACTGGACTACCGGTCCGGCGTCTACAGCAGCGTCTCCTCCGGGATCAAGGACCTCGCCGAGGCCGACCGCGTGGCGGGCCTCGAGGAGGACTTCACCAGGCCCGACGCCATCTGGTTCGCCCGCTGGGACGGCCGCAGGCGGGTGCACGGGGAGAAGCACGTGCCCGACGACCTGTGGCACCCGCACCGGCGGATCAAGCAGTACCGGGGCGGGCACGCGGAGAAGCACGGAGGGATCAAGCTGCACGTGGACAGCAACATCGTCGACGGACTCGTCTACTGACCGGCCGCCACGGGGTTAATCGACGTGGCGTCCTACCCCGGTGCCCTAGACTCAAAACCGTCAATTACCGGGGTTCCCTGCTGGAGACATACTCATGGCCCGCCGTTCCGATGTGATGGAAAAGATCGTCTCGCTGTCCCAGAAGAGGGGCATCGTGTTCCCCTCGAGCGAGATCTACGGCGGGCTCCGTGCGTCCTGGGACTACGGCCCGCTCGGTATCGAGCTCAAGAACAACGTCAAGCGCCAGTGGTGGAAGTCCATGGTGCAGGGCCGCGACGACGTCGTCGGCCTCGACTCCTGCGTCATCCTCAACCGTGAGGTGTGGGAGGCGAGCGGCCACGTCCAGACGTTCACGGACCCGCTGACCGAGTGCCAGAACTGCCACAAGCGGTACCGCGCCGACCACCTGGAGGAGGCGTACGAGGAGAAGCACGGCCGCCCGCCGGAGCACGGCCTCGCCGACCTCACCTGTGTGAACTGCGGCACCAAGGGCGCGTTCACCGAGCCCAAGCAGTTCAGCGGCCTGCTCAAGACCTACCTCGGCCCCGTCGAGGACGCCTCGGGCCTGGCCTACCTGCGGCCGGAGACCGCCCAGGGCATCTTCATCAACTACAAGAACGTCGAGCAGGCGGCCCGCCGCAAGGTGCCCTTCGGCATCGGCCAGATCGGCAAGTCGTTCCGCAACGAGATCACCCCGGGCAACTTCATCTTCCGGACCCGCGAGTTCGAGCAGATGGAGATGGAGTTCTTCGTCCAGCCGGGCACGGACGAGGAGTGGCACCAGTACTGGATCGACACCCGCATGGCGTGGTACCGCGACCTGGGCATCCGCGAGGAGAACCTCCGGTTCTACGAGCACGCCAAGGAGAAGCTGAGCCACTACTCCAAGCGGACCGTGGACATCGAGTACCGCTTCGGCTTCCAGGGTTCGGAGTGGGGCGAGCTCGAGGGCATCGCCAACCGCACCGACTACGACCTGAACGCGCACTCCGCGGCCTCCGGCAAGGAGCTGAACTTCTTCGACCAGGCCAGCGGCGAGCGCTACACCCCGTTCGTGATCGAGCCCGCGGCGGGCGTCGACCGGGCGATGCTGACCTTCCTCATGGACGCCTACACCGAGGACCAGGCGCCCAACGCCAAGGGCCAGATGGAGACCCGGATCTCGCTGCGGCTCGACCCGCGGCTGGCCCCGGTCAAGGTCGCGGTGCTGCCGCTGTCCCGCAACACCGACCTCTCCCCCAAGGCCCGCGACCTCGCCGCCCGGCTGCGCAAGCACTGGAACGTCGAGTTCGACGACGCCAGCGGCATCGGCCGCCGCTACCGCCGCCAGGACGAGATCGGCACCCCGTTCTGCGTCACCGTCGACTTCGACACGCTGGAAGACCAGACGGTGACCATTCGTGAGCGCGACAGCATGAAGCAGGAGCGGATCAGCCTGGACCAGGTCGAGGGCTTCCTCGCCGCCCAGCTCATCGGCTGCTAGATCCCGTACGCAACAGAAGGGGCCGTCCCATCGGGACGGCCCCTTCTGGTGCGCGAAGGCCCCGGCCGGGGGGCGGCCGGGGCTTTCGCGTCGGAGGGTCAGGCGGATCGGAACGCCGGAGGGTAGATCGGAACGTTCCAGATCAAGGTCAGGAGCCGAAGGGCTGCCAGGCGCCCTTGGTGCCGGCGCCGCTGCCCCACTGGAGGACCTCGACCTTGACGCCCTTCAGGTGGCCTTCGTCGACGCCCGCGCTGTAGACGTTGGACGGCTTGCCGCCGTCGTACAGGTACCGGAAGGTGTAGGTGTCGAGGTCGAGCATGACGCCGCGGTGCGACGGCTCGCCCGGGCCGCGGTCGCCGACGAAGCCGGTGACGGAGCGGTCCTTGTAGGTGACCTTCACCTTGGTGTTCATCGGCCAGGACGGCGAGGCGAACATGCCCTTCTGCATCGGCTTGCCGGACGCCGGGGCGCCGGTGTCGCCGGCGACGCCGGAGCCGTCGTCCCAGAAGTAGGACGCGGTCGTGGTGCCGGACCACAGGACCTTGGCCTTGGCCTCGGCCTTCTCCTTCTTCGCCTCGTCGGCGGCCTTCTTCTCGGCGGCGGACGGAGCGGAGGAGGCGGCGCTCTTCGTCGAGACGGCAGCGGTCGCGGACGCGGGAGCCGCCGAGTCGTCGGCATTGGCGACGACGCCGGTGGTGACGGCCGCGAGGGCCACGACGCCGGTCAGGGACAGGGTGAGAGCACGCTTCGACAAGATCGTTCCTTTGATCGGGTGACAGGGCTCAGCCCGGGCGGCGTGATCGGATCGGGATCTCGTGGCCGTCGGCTCCTTGAAGGAGTCCGGGCTGTCGCGCGTCGTACGCCGGGGGCGAAGGACCGCGCATGATGCGGGCTGAAAGCCGCTTTGTCAGACCAAGACCCGGGGCTGGTTTGCCCGTTCTTGTCTTGATAACGGTTAGTTAACCATATCCGTCAAGGAGGCGTCAAATGTCCGCTTCACTCCGGTATGCAGGAGGGCGCGAAACCCCATATCTCAAAGGGGTAACGAGATTTGTACGGATTTCCCGATCATGGCCGCGACCACCCTTCGAGGGGCCGCTCCCCCCGCGTCGCGACGGCCTCATCCAGCGACCTGACCAGGGAGTCGACCCCTCAGGGCCCCTGCCGCGGCGCGCGGCCGCTTCCCCAAGGCGTCCTTTGCCCTGGCGCCGGGGCGACCTGCGCGAAGGTAAAGAAAAAGCCGCCTCCGGATCTTCCGGAGGCGGCTTGACCGATCTCTTTACTCTTTACCTTGCCGACCCTCAGGTGGGCAGCTTGAAGGTGATGTTCTTGTTCGTATAGATGCTGCACGTGATCCGGTTGCTGCCGATCTCCCAGCCGGTCTCCTCCGGGAAGTAGGCGAGGGCGCCGAAGTTCGGGTCCAGCTTCGCCAGCTTCTTGGTCGCCGCGGCGTGCCCGTCGATCCACCCTTCGAGCTTCTTGCTGCACTTGTCGACGATCGCCTGACCGCCGGGGAAGGCGCCGGACAGGGACAGCGAGGTGAACACCTGGGCGTTGTGCGCGTCGGTGCAGGGCAGCGCGTCGATCCGGTAGACGGTCTGGCCGTCCTCCGTCGTCGTCGGGGTCGTGCTCTGGTCGTCCATGAAGCAGTCGCCGACCTTGAGGTCCCACGGATCCATCGACGCGGCCTCGGTGATCTCCTGGGAAGGGCCGACACGGTCGGGCTCGTCCAGGGCGTCGCCGGCGGCATTCAGACCGGCGCCCAGGCCCAGCTTCACAGCGATCAGCACGACGATCGCGATGATCACACCGCCGAACCCGGCGAGTTTCTTCGCGATCTTGTTCCCACCGCGGCGCGGAGGTGGCGGCGGATAGCCGCCCGGAGGGTCGAAGGGGTTGCCGCCGGGGACGGGGGCCCCGGGGAAGGGCGGAGGCGTGCCCTGGGCGCCGGGGAACGGCGGCGGGGTGCCGGGGCCGCCCGGCTGCCCGTAGGGGCCCGGCTGCTGCGGGGGCTGGCCGTAGGCGTCCTGGGGTCCGCCCGGCTGCCCGTACTGCTGGTAGGGCTGCGGAGGCTGCCCGTACGGGGGCTGCGGCTGGTTGGGGTCCCCGGGATAGGGCGGACCGGATGGGGGGAAGCTCATGACGCGGCACCCTATCGGCATGCCCTGACAAACCTGTGCCTTTTTCCTGCACGTCCCTGCCGGAGAAGCACAGCGGGGGAACAGAAGGAGGGGCACCGGTCGCGCGCCGTGAGAGCGGTGCCCCTCACTGGACGAGATACTACACTAATCAGGTAGTAATTACAGGATTGGGTTCCGCGCCGCCGTAACGGCGGTCCCGGCTCGCGTAGACCTCGCAGGCGTACCAGAAGTGCCGCCGGTCGAAGTCGGGCCAGAGGGTGTCCATGAAGACCATCTCGGCGTAGGCCGACTGCCAGGCCAGGAAGTTCGACGTGCGCTGCTCCCCCGACGGCCGCAGGAAGAGATCCACGTCCGGCACCGACGGCTGGTACAGGTACTTCGCCACGGTCTTCTCGCCGATCTTCTCCGGGTTGAGCTTCCCGGCCTTGACGTCGCGGCCCATCGCGGCCATCGCGTCGGCGATCTCGGCCCGGCCTCCGTAGTTCACGCAGAACTGGAGGGTGAGGACGTCGTTGTTCCGGGTGATCTCCTCGGCCGTCTCCAGCTCCGAGATCACCGAGCGCCAGAGCTTGGGCTTGCGGCCCGCCCAGACCACCCGGACGCCCAGGGAGTTGAGCTGGTCGCGGCGGCGGCGCAGCACCTCGCGGTTGAAGCCCATGAGGAAGCGGACCTCCTCGGGCGAGCGGCGCCAGTTCTCGGTGGAGAAGGCGTAGGCCGACAGATAGGGCACGCCGAGCTCGATCGCGCCCTCGACCACGTCGAACAGGGAGTACTCGCCCTGCTTGTGGCCCTCGGTGCGGGCCAGGCCGCGTTCCTTGGCCCAGCGGCCGTTGCCGTCCATGACGATCGCCACATGCCGCGGGATCAGCTCCTTGGGCAGTTCCGGTGGCTTAGCTCCGCTCGGGTGCGGGTCCGGTGCGCGGAACCTCAACTGTCTTGCTCCTCTCGACGTGGCGCAGCGATCTGATCCCGTGTTCCAGGTGCCATTGCAGGTAGGCGGCCACGAGGCCGCTGCACTCTACCCGGTGTCGATCATCACTGCCGTCGGCGGATTCCCAGTCGCCGCGCAGCAGCGCGATCATGAGTTCGAAGGTCTCGGGGGCCGGTGTGGCCGAGCCCGGCACCCGGCAGGCCAGGCACAGCGCGCCGCCCGCCGGGAGGGAGAAGCCGCGGATGCCGGCCCGGCCGCCGCAACGCGCGCACTCGTCGAGCGCGGGCGCCCATCCCGCGACGGACAGGGACCGCAGCAGGAACGCGTCGAGCACCAGCCGGGGCTCGTGACTGAGGTCGCCGAGGGTGCGCAGGGCCCCGACGAGCAGCAGGAACTGCCGCAGCGCCGGCTCGCGCTCCTCGGCGGTGAGCTTCTCGGCGGCCTCCAGCATCGCCACGCCCGCGGTGTAGCGGGGGTAGTCGTGAACGAGCGGCTCGCCGTAGGGCCGGATCGTCTCGGCCTGGGAGATCAGGTCGAGCGAGCGCTTCTCGTACAGCTGGAGGTCCACGTGGGTGAACGGCTCAAGGCGGGCGCCGAACTTCGACCTGGTCTTGCGGACGCCCTTGGCGACGGCCCGGATCTTGCCGGTCCGCCGGGTGAGGACGGTGACGATCCGGTCGGCCTCCCCCAGCTTCTGGGTGCGCAGCACAATGCCCTCATCGCGATAGATCGTCACATCGCCCATTGTCCCGCATGGCCCGCCGTGAATCGGGCGCCCGTACCGCCACCTGGTGATCATCCGGATACGGAAAGCGACCGGATCCGGCCGCGGCACGGCGATTTCCCTGGGCCCCGGCACCCCGCCGTGACACGGTGGACCGCATGAGATGCACGATCGTGCCCCCGCACATCCTGGAACGGGTCCTGGAGAGTTCCACCGACCCGGAGCTGCGCGCACTGGCGCTGCGCACCCTCCGGCTGGACGCGGCGACCCGCACCGAGAGACGGCTGGCGGGACCGGGCGGGCAGGGCAACGGGCGCAGGGACGAGCCCGACCGGACCATCAAGGACGCGATGAACCTTGAGGAGCTGCCCGGCAAGACCGTCCGCACCGAGGGCCGGGAGCCGACGGGCGACCCCGCCGCCGACCAAGCCTACGACTGGCTCGGCGCGACGTACCGCTTCTTCGAGGACGTCTTCGACCGCGACTCCATCGACAACGCCGGGATGGAGATGATCTCCACGGTCCACTACGGCGCCGACTACGACAACGCCTTCTGGGACGGCGCCCAGATGGTCTACGGGGACGGCGACGGGAGGCTGTTCCTGGCCTTCACCGGCCCCCTCGACGTCACCGCGCACGAGCTGGCGCACGGCGTCACCCAGCACACCGCGGACCTCGCCTACTACGGGCAGCCCGGCGCGCTCAACGAGTCGATGTCCGACGTGTTCGGCTCACTGGTCAAGCAGCACCACCTCGGGCAGACCGCCGACGAGGCCGACTGGCTCATCGGCGCGGGGCTGTTCGGCCCGTCGGTCCAGGGGGTGGCGCTGCGCTCGCTCAAGGCGCCGGGCACCGCCTACGACGACCCGGAGCTGGGCCGCGACCCGCAGCCCGGCCATATGGACGCCTATGTCCGCACCCACCAGGACAACGGGGGCGTGCACATCAACTCGGGGATCCCCAACCGGGCGTTCTACCTGCTGGCCGCCGAGCTCGGCGGGCACGCCTGGGAGCGCGCCGGGCAGATCTGGTTCGACACGCTGACGGGCGGCGCCCTCTACCCCGACTCCGACTTCACGGGGTTCGCCGCGGCGACGACGGCGAGCGCGTCCGCGCGGTACGGGGCAGGCTCGCCCGAACACGAGGCGGTCGTGCACGCCTGGACGGCGGTGGGAGTCCGCCGATGAAGGTGACCGTCGTGCGCACCGGCGGCTTCGCCGGGATCGAACGGCGGGGCAGTTCCGACACCGCCGCCGATCCGGTGCTGCGCGCGCTCGTCGCGCGGGTCGACCCGTCCGCCGCGCGCGGCGGGCCGGCCCGCCGGACCCCCGACCGGTTCACCTACGAGATAGACATCGACGGCGAGACGATCACTGTGCGTGAGTCCGAGCTGTCGGGCGCCCTGCGCGAGCTCGTCCACCACGTACTGGACGGCTGAGCGCCCGGCGGGCGAGGGTGTGACATTTTCGGGACGGTCAGCGCTGAACAAGCGGGGACTGCTCGGCAGACGCGACTTCGGTCTCCCCGCCGACGAAGACCCAGCGCTTGTAGCCCCAGTAGCGGAAGATCGTCGCCAACCCGATACCTAGCGTCAAGGCGATATTTGACCACAGTTTCCCATCAAGTGACATGGCCGCCGCGATGGCCAGCACCGCCTGCGTGATGACGTATCCCACACCATTCATCACGAAGAACAGCGTGTATTCACGCGCTACACCCGCAGTGCGGATGTGACGGAAGGTCCAGTAGCGGCTGGCGAGGAATCCCACGGTCGTGGAGACCACCATGGCGAGGGAGTTCGCGGTGAGCGCGCCCAGGCCATAGCCCATGAGCACGTTGAACAGCAGGTAGTTGATGGCGACGCAGATCACGCCCACGCCGCCGAAGCGCGCGAGCTCGCCGAGCAAATTCCGGTATCGGTCCACCCGTGGATCCTAGGGCAAAGTCACATATTTCTCGGCAATACGGACCAACCAAGGTAACCCTTGGGATACTCTTCCGTCCCAGTTGAGCGATGCTCCCCCTGCGCTCGACGGGAAGGAGATCCACAGTGGTGCCGGCTGCGGCGCTCCTGCTCACCGCCACTTTCGGAGTCCTGGCCGGTGCTTTCGGACTGACGGTATGGACCAGGCCCACGCGGGCCTCGGACGCCATAATCGCGTTCTGGGTATTCACCCTTGGCGCAATCATGCTACTCACTGTAGTTGTCGGCGCAATCATCCGGCTCTACCAACCGGTCCCCCTGACCCTCGGGGCCTGGGTGTTCGGCGGCCTCGGCATGTTCGCCGGGCTGCGCGAGGCGAGACGCCACCCCCACATGTTCCGCAGGCGGGCGCTGCTCTGGCTGCGCCGCGCCTTCACCGGCTGGGGGCCGCACGGCATCGTCTTCGCCCTGATGCTCCTCACCGCGTTCGTCTACGGCCTCCGCGCCTGGCTGGGCGTACGGCTCCCGGCCAGCGACTGGGACGGCCTCATGTACCACTTGGTCGCGCCGTCGGCGTGGGTCCAGGCCGGCGAGGTCGGCAGAGCCACCGAGGTCATCTGGGCCGACGCCTACCCGATGGGCGTCGAGTCCCTCGCCGGGTGGCCGATGGTCTTCCTCGGGTTCCCCGACTACGGCATCCTGTACCTCCTGCCGGGCTACCTGCTGGCCGGTGTCGCTCTCGTCGCGCTCGCCCGCCGCCTCGGCCTCAAGCGGGCGCCCGCCCTGCTCGTCGGCACCGCCTTCCTGCTGACGCCGTCGGTCTTCGCCCAGGCGAACACCTACTACGTCGATGTGCAGAGCGCCGCGTTCGGCCTCGCCGCCCTCGCCGTCCTGGCGAGCATGCGCGGCGCCGCGGAACTGTCGGGACGCCCCACCGAGACCGTCACCCGGTCGATGCTCGTGCTCGGCTTCGCGCTCGGCGCGGCCACCGCCACCAAGTCCAGCAACCTCGCGGTGATGGGCGTGGCGGGCTGCGCGGCGATCGTGGCCGTCGCCTACCTCTCCGGACGGCACCGCCTCGGCCTGTGGCCCTACTTCCGGGCCGCCCCCGCGCTGATCGTGCCGATCGCCGTCATCGGCGGGTACTGGTACCTGCGCACCTGGCTGCACTACGACAACCCCTTCTACCCCGTCACCATGCTGGGCTTCGAGGGGCTGGGCAGCGTCGAGGACGTGGTCATGAACACCAACGTCCCGCTCGAACTGCGCGCGATGTCGCTGCCCGAGCAGCTCTGGGCGTCCTGGTCCCAGCCGTTCACCGACCTGGTCACCACCCAGGTCTACGACGTGCGGCTCGGCGGCCTCGGCATCGCCTGGATGACGTTCGTCCTTCCGGTCTCGGTCCTCGGCATCCTGCTCTGGATCAAGAACTCCTGGCGGAAGGCCGGGGTCGGCTCCCTGCTCCTGCTCGGCATCGCCGCCACCTACGGCCCGAGCCTCGCCCCCTGGTGGGGCAGGTACGTGCTGCTCGGTTACGGCTGCCTGCTGATCTTCGCGGTCTACTTCACCGCGCGGCTCGCCGAGGGCCGCTCCTTCGCCCGGGTCTCCTCGGCGGGGCTGCGGTTCGTGCTCGCCGCGAGCGTCGCCCTCGCGGTGTTCACCGGCCACCGGCACGTCCCCATCACCACCGGCGACCCCGCCGACAAGGAGATGTTCGACCGGACCGGCGGTCTCCCCCTCGAGCGGGCGCTCGCGCTCACCGTCGCGCCCGACCGGGCCAAGCGGGTCTGGCCCTGGACGGAGTTCGGCGCGCTCGACTCCCTCCCGAACGGAACCGTCATCGCCGTCGCCCGCGGCAACCTCCAGTCGCTGCTGCAGCCCCTGCGGGGCACCTGGATGCAGCGGGACCTCGTCGTGGTCGAGCCTCCCCCCGACGTCCCGACGCTCATCAGGGAACTGCGCGAGGTGCACGCCGACCACGTGCTGCTCGACCGTTCCGAAGTCTGGGACGCCGTCCGCGACAAGCTCGCCGACGATCCCTCGTTCACCTTCGTCACCGATCTCGGCGGCGTCGCCCCCCGCTACAACCCGCCCCCGAACGGCAAGCTGTTCCGCCTAGAGGCAGACCCCGACACCCGGCGCTAGGCTGCTGGAAAGGACCCCCCGCAGTGAGTCTCACCCTCGACACTGCTCCACTCCCCACGAGGCTCGGCCTCTACAAGGGGTTGCTCCGCACCGCCAGACCCAAGCAATGGACCAAGAACGTCCTCGTCCTCGCCGCGCCCGTCGCCGGCGCCCGGATCTTCGAGGCCGCGGTCCTCGGCAGGACCGCCCTGGTCTTCGTGCTGTTCTGCTGCGCCGCCTCGGGGATCTACCTCCTCAACGACGCCATGGACGCCGACGCCGACCGGGCCCATCCCACCAAGCGGTTCCGGCCCGTCGCGTCCGGGATCGTGCCCGTCCCGGTGGCCTACGGCGTCGGGCTCAGCCTCTCGCTGCTCTCCGTGGTCGGCTCGCTGCTGCTCCTGAACGTCCAGACCGCGCTGATCCTCGCGGTCTACGCCGTGGTGCAGATCCTCTACTGCGTCCGGCTCAAGCACGTCGCGGTGCTGGACATCGCGGTGGTCGCGTCCGGCTTCCTCATGCGGGGCCTGGCCGGCGGCACCGCCACCGAGGTCGCGCCGTCGCAGTGGTTCCTGGTCACCGTCGGCTTCGGCTCGCTGTTCGTGGTCGGCGCCAAGCGCGCCTCGGAGCTCGCCAAGCTCGGCGACGACGCCAAGCACACCCGCAAGCTGCTCAGCGAGTACAGCGAGAGCTACCTGCGCTTCGTGTGGCAGGGCGCGGCCGCGCTGATGATGCTCTCCTACTGCCTGTGGGCCCTGGAGCCCGACCCGTCGGCCATCGGCCAGCTGCGGATGCTGTCCATCGTGCCGATGACGCTCGCGGTCCTGCGGTACGCGCTGATCGTCGACAAGGGTGAGGGCGGAGCACCCGAGGACGTTCTGCTGGGCGACCGGGTCATCCTGGTCGTCGGCTGCGTCTGGGCGGCGGTGTACGGGGCGTCGGTCTTCCTCTGAGGCGTCCCGCACTGTGCGGGACGCCCGGGTGGGAAGCGGGCGGACGGACGTAGGAAGGCCCCCGGTGAGTGAGATCATCACTTGCCGGGGGCCTTTCCGCACGGCGCGCGGGCGGCGGGTCTCGCCTGGTCGCGGCCGGGTCAGGGGCGGGAGAGGGTGTTTCCCTGAAACTTCGTCGAGCGGGTCAGGCGGCGTCGTCCGCGGACCGCGCGGCGCGGTTCACCGCGGACAGCACGGCCTTCAGCGACGCGGTGACGATGTTGGCGTCCACGCCGACGCCCCACATGACCTGGCCGTCGACCTGGCACTCGACGTACGCGGCGGCCTTGGCGTCGCCGCCCTCGCTCATCGCGTGCTCGGCGTAGTCCAGGACGCGGACGTCGATGCCGATCGGCGCCAGCGCGTCGACGAAGGCGCTGATGGGGCCGTTGCCGATGCCCTCGATCTCGCGGATCTCACCGTCGACGCGGACGTCGCAGTTCAGCAGGTCCTTCTCGTCCACCCGGGAGGAGGTGCGGTGCGCCAGCAGGCCGACGCGGGGACCGCCCGACAGGTACTCGGTCTCGAAGATCCGCCACATCGCCTCGGCCGTGACCTCGCCGCCCTCGTCGTCGGTGTGCGCCTGCACCACGCGGGAGAACTCGATCTGCAGCTTGCGGGGCAGCTCCAGGAAGTGCTCGGTCTTCATGATGTAGGCGACGCCGCCCTTGCCGGACTGGCTGTTGACCCGGATCACGGCCTCGTAGCTGCGGCCGACGTCCTTGGGGTCGATCGGCAGGTACGGGACCTGCCAGGTGAAGTCGTCCACCGGCACGCCCGCGGCCTTCGCGTCGCGCGCCAGGTGCTCGAAGCCCTTCTTGATGGCGTCCTGGTGGGAGCCGGAGAAGGCCGTGTAGACCAGGTCGCCGCCGTAGGGGTGGCGCTCGTGGACGGGCAGCTGGTTGCAGTACTCGACGGTGCGGCGGATCTCGTCGATGTCGGAGAAGTCGATCTGCGGGTCGACGCCCTGGGTGAACAGGTTCAGGCCCAGGGTCACCAGGCAGACGTTGCCGGTGCGCTCGCCGTTGCCGAACAGGCAGCCCTCGATGCGGTCCGCGCCGGCCTGGTAGCCCAGCTCGGCGGCGGCCACGGCGGTGCCGCGGTCGTTGTGCGGGTGCAGCGACAGCACGACCGAGTCGCGGTAGGCCAGGTTCCGGTTCATCCACTCGATCTGGTCGGCGTAGACGTTCGGGGTCGCCATCTCCACCGTGGCCGGCAGGTTGATGATGACCTTCCAGTCCGGGGTCGGCCGCCACACGTCGTTGACCGCGTTGCAGACCTCGACGGCGTACTCCAGCTCGGTTCCGGTGAAGGACTCCGGCGAGTACTCGAAGAAGATCCGGGTGCCCTTGGCCTCGGTCTCGGCCGCCAGCTTCTTGCACAGCTTGGCGCCCTCGACCGCGATGGCCGTGATGCCCTCCTTCTCCTGGCCGAACACGACGCGGCGCTGGAGCGTGGAGGTGGAGTTGTACAGGTGCACGATCGCCTGCTTGGCGCCCTCCAGGGACTCGAAGGTCCGCTGGATCAGCTCGGGCCTGGCCTGGGTCAGCACCTGGATGACGACGTCGTCGGGGATCAGGCCGTCCTCGATGATCGTGCGGACGAAGTCGAAGTCCGTCTGGGAGGCGGCCGGGAAGCCCACCTCGATCTCCTTGTAGCCCATCCGCACCAGCAGCTGGAACATCTTCAGCTTGCGGGCGGAGTCCATCGGGTCGATCAGGGCCTGGTTGCCGTCCCGCAGGTCCACCGCGCACCAGCGGGGCGCCTGCTCGATCACCTTGTCGGGCCAGGTGCGGTCGGTCAGCTTCACGGCCGCGAAGGGGGTGTAGCGCTGGTACGGCATACCGCTGGGCTTCTGGTCGTTCATCGGGGGTACTGCTCCTCGTCTTCGATCTTTCAATCAATGACGGGCAACACTCAGCTCCGCGACGAGGAAGCCCGTCCTTCAGGCCTCGTCGCGGCCGCTAAGGAGGAGCAGGCCGAACAGCACATCTGCGAAAGTAGCAGATTTCCGCGCGGTTAACGAAACGGGCGGAGGTGTGATCTGTACCGGGAACCCACATGCGAAGGGTCCGCGTTGTGCTTCGATGAGGCATCCGATGGCCCCGAAGGAAGGCAGGTTCTTGCGAGCGACACTGGGCGGCGCTGCCGCGATCGCGCTGGTTGCGGCCCTGTGCCCGTGGGGCTCCGCGGCCCATGCCGAGACCCGCTGCAACACCGGCGAGCCGGGGTTCGTCGAGGGCGGCTACGCGGTCCAGGCCAACCGGTGGAACAGCAACGGTGAGATCTGTGTCACCTTCGAGGGGAAGGCGGGCTTCAGCGTCAGCGCCAGCTCGCTGGACTGGGGCAACCTCCAGAACGGGGCGCCGCCCGGCGCGTACCCGAACATCGGCACCGCGCTCTCCGACACGCGCCTCCCACTGCGCGTGGACAGCCCCAAGGACGTCCGCACCACCTGGGCGATCGGGACCGCCGACGGCGACTACAACGCCTCCTACGACGTCTGGTACCACCCCGACGCCGGCGCCTGCACGTCGACCGCCCCGTACATCGTGGCCAACGGCGGCGCGCTGGAGATCATGATCTGGCTGACCAGTCCGGGCATCGACCCCTCCCCCGAGTGGAAGATCGCCGACGGGGTGAGCCTGGGCGGCCGGGTCTACGACCTGTACCGGTTCACCGGCCCCACCGGTCAGGTCGGGCTCATCTACGACATGCGCGAACACACCACCGCGATCACCGACTTCGACCTCAAGCCGTTCGCCAAGGACGCCGCGGACCGCGGCTTCCAGCGGCAGGACGCCTACCTGTGCAAGGTCCAGGCCGGGTTCGAGATCACCCGCGGCGGGGTGGGCCTGCGCACCGACGCGTTCGCCCTGCACGTCGGCGATCCCGGGCAGGCGAAGCCGACCGGCCCCGACCTGACGGGCGCGCCGATGCCGAACCCGACCGCCACCCCGCCGCCCGCGACCCCGGCGCAGTCCGTGCCGCCACAGGCCGAGCCCGCGCCGAAGCAGAAGGCCGCGGGCGACGGCGGGGCCTCGGGCGTGCCCCTGCCGTTCCTCATCGTGCTGCCCGTGGTCGCGGGCGCGGCGGCCGGGGCGTGGTGGTGGCGGCGCGGCGCCGCTCGCTAGCGCCCCCTCGGCTCAGCCGATGCGGACCCAGCTCGCGGCGGACGGCTTGCCGCTCTTGTTCTTCACGAACAGCATGTACCAGCCGGGCGGGGCGATGTTGCGGCTGCCGGTGACGTCGAGCCGGTAGCGGTTGCCGCCGAGGGACTTGAGCGGCAGCTTCACCGCGCGCTGGTTCGGGTCGGAGGAGTGCGTGACCGCGATCGGGCGGACCAGGTACGCCGACGTGACGGGCGTGCTCGTCGTGATCGTGGGCGCGCTGCCGTAGGACCACCGCTTGGAGGCCTTGGTGACCTTCGGGGCCTCGCCCTTGGTGTACAGGTACGGCGGGTAGTAGATCGAGATGCGGGTGTCGAAGTAGCTGTCTCCGCCGTCGGCCGCCACCGAGATGTCCGGGTTACTGCCGATCGCCATGACCCGGCCGTCCGGGAGCAGGACGGCGCTGCTGTGGTACGTCCTGGCGACGGGGTCGGCCGCGACGGACTTCCACCTCATCGACCCCGTGGACTTCGCCGGGTCGAGGATCGACGCCTCGTGCACGTGCTCGGCCCGGTTGTACTGGGAGCCGCCGGTCTCCATCACCTTGCCGTCGGCGAGGATCACCGCGGACACGTACACCTTGCCCTTGCCGCCGCCCTGCTGGACGATCTGGCCGCCGATCTCCACCTTGCCGTAGGGCAGGTTCGGGCCGTCCGCGTAGTTCGCGGAGTTCCCCTTGCGCAGGTCGATGACGTCGGTCGCGCGGAGGCCGAAGCCCGCGGCGTCGGTGAAGTCCTTGCCTCCGATGACCATGACGCGCTGGTCCTGGGCGGGCGGGAGCAGCAGCGAGGCCGACTGGTCGCGCGCGGCCGCGTAGCGCAGGCCCGCGTTGTCGCCCGCGTCGTCGCGGGTGCCGCCGATCTCCCGGTAGGCGCCGGTCGCGGGGTCGAGGTAGCCGGGGCCGACGATCTTGCCGTTGCCGTAGTACGACGGGTGCCCGAAGACGCTGCTGCCGTTGTAGAAGAGCTTGCCGTTGGCGGCGAGCACCAGCGACGGGTAGGTCGCCCAGTTGATGTCGGTCTCGGGGACCTTGGCGTCGCCGAGCCACTTGCGGGTCGCCCAGGAGAACCGCTCGGAGTAGGGCGAGATGACGCTCTCCTCGTTCGGCCCGCGCTCGTAGTCGTAGCCGCCGACGGAGTAGACGTCGCCGTTGCCCAGGAGCGTCGCCGACGGGTACCAGTGGCCGTCGACCATGTCGTTGACCCTGGAGTACCGGTTGGTGGCCGGGTCGAAGATGTAGGACTTCTTCGCCCCGCTCCAGCCCTTGGACTCGTAGACGTAGCCGATGCCCTCGTCGGAGACCCCGCCGCTGAACTCGGCGAAGTCCTCGGTGCCGCCGAGGACCAGGACCCTGCCGTCGGGGAGCTGGACGTGGCCCGCGCAGAACATGTCGTACGGGGTCGGCACGTTCGTGAACGTGTTGGTCTTCGGGTCGTAGACCTTGGTGACGAACTCGCCGCGCTTGAAGCGGGCGCCTCCGTTGCCCGATCCCGCGATGAGCAGCACCTTGCCGTTGTTGAGCACGACGCTGTGCATGGCGCGCACGCCGCCGTCACCGAAGTCGTTGACGATCCAGTGGCCCTTGGTGCACTCCGAGCCGGCGCACTTGGCGGTGCCCTTGGCCAGGGAGATCTTGTAGTTGTCTGTCGTCAGCGTGCCCGTGCCGAACAGGCCCTGGCCGAACCTGATCGCCTTGGTGCCCGCCGGGACGGCCGGGGTCCGGCCGACGGACGCCCGGAAGCCCGTCGAGGAAGGCAGGTAGGGGAAGGTGTACCACTTCACCCAGGAGCCGTTCTTCTTCTGCCGCAGGACCGTCAGCGCCGACTTGTCCGAAGTCGTCTTGTAGGCGAGCTGGAGGTCGTACTTCTTGCCGGGGTTGACCTTGATGGCGCAGCCCGGGGACTGGAGGAGGGCGCGGGCGCCGCTGCGGTGCCGGGTGACCGTGACCGTCGCGGCCCGGCCGCTCTTCTGCCCGCCCGCGACCGAGGCGACCGAGCCCGCGTTGTCGCCCGTCGTGTACTTCGCCCAGCACTGCGGCAGTCCGCCGGAGACCTGTTCCAGCCCCGCGTTGCGCACCTTGGGCGCGGGCGCGGCGGCCGCCGCGGCGGGTCCGCCCGCGAGCAGCGCGGTGGCGCCGACCGCGGAGGCGACAAAGACGGCAGGGGTCCCTCGACGTTCGTACCGCATCGGCTCCTCAATCACTCATGTCGGATTTGTCCAATCCGTTCACGATTGTTGTACCTCATCGCAGCCACCACCCGCACGCCCCCGAGACGACCGGATGATCGGCCGCCGAGAAATGGCGTCGACCCATTGATCATCCGGCGCGCGCACAAAGAGTCAACACGACGGGATGGCGAGGGGAACGCATTCAGGAACGGCCGAGGAAAGACACCCGCGGCAGAGCCCGATCCGCACCCGAGATGATCTCCGCATTTCTCGGGTGCGGAAGCACCGAAGGCCGGGGCCGAGCCGGTCCGGTCCCGGTCGCCCGGCACATCCGATCGACGATGACCCCAGGTCAGCGCCATGGCGTGCGGGTCCGGACGAGCGGGTGAGGCGGCCCGTCATGGCATGCGCCACACCCCGCTCCCCCGCCGCCGGCGCCGCCGGACGGAAGGCCGCCCGCCTTTCCCGGCGAATCGCCATCAAGCCCGCGCGCCGAGTGATCTTCCCCCGGCCGCCTCCGGCGTCTCGCACTTCCGGTGAGCGTTCGGCATCCGTCGGGAACGGCCGGCGCCGAATCCTCTATGGAAATGAAGGGAATTCGTGATGAAGTCGTGCCTGATCGCCACTGCCGACACACCCGTCCCGGCTCTTCCCCCGCGACCCCCGGGTCACTTGATGTGCACCCAACGGGCTTCGGAGGGCTTGCCGGACTTGGTCTGGACGAACAGCATGTACCAGCCGGGCGGCACGATGGTCTTGCGCTTGTCGATCGTCAGGCGGTACTTGCCGCCGCCGAGCGCCTTCACCGGCAGGTCGACGGACCGCTGGTTCGGGTCGGACGAGTGCGTCACCGCCATCGGCCGGATCAGCGCCGCCTTGGTGATCGGGCTGCTGCTGGAGACCGTCGTCTTCGCGCCCGTGGTCAGGCCCTTCTGGTAGGACGTGATCTTGGGTGCGTCGCCGCCCTTGTAAAGGTAGGGCGGCGAGTAGATGGAGATCCGGGTGTCGAACGAGTTGTCCCACGGGTTGCTGCCGACGGCCAGGACCCGGCCGTCCGGGAGCAGCAGGGCCGAGGCGTGGTAGCTGCGGCTCACCGGGTCGGCCGCGACGGACTTCCACTTCATCTTCGACACCGACGGCACCGGGTCGAGGATCGAGGTCTCGTGCACGTGGTTGGACCGGGTCAGCTCGGAGCCGCCGGTCTCCAGCACCTTGCCGTCGGGGAGGATCACCGCGGACACATAGGTCTTGCCCTGCGCGCCCGTCTGCTTGCGGCCGGGCGCGTCGGTGCCGTCGCCGTAGTAGATGGTGCCGTGCGGCAGATCCGGGCCCGCCGCGTAGCGCGGCTTGGCCTTGCGCAGGTCGATGACGTCGGTCAGCCGGATCGCGGAGTCCGCGTTGGCGAAGTCCTTGCCTCCGATGACCATGTACCGCTGGTTCTGCGCGGGCGGCAGCAGCACCGCGGCCGACTGGTCGCGGGCCCTGGGCATGCGCAGCCCGCCGTTGCCCGCCAGCGGACCCCACGCGCCGGTGTCGGGGTCCAGGAAGCCGGGCCCGCGCAGCGTCCCGTCCGGGTACTGCGCCGGGCCGAAGACATAGCTGCCGCTGTAGAACAGATCGGCCTTGGTGGTGTTGAGGTGCAGCGCCGGGTAGGTGGCCCAGTCGATGTACGGCTGCTCGACCTCGTCTTCCTTGAGCCACCGCTTCTTGGACCACGAGTAGCGTTCGGCGACGAGCGAGATGAGGTTGCCCTGGTCCGCGTCGTTCTGCCGCTCGTCGGCGTAGCCTCCGACGGAGTACACGTCGCCGTTGGCCAGGAGCGTCGCCGACGGGTACCAGTGCCCGTCGGCCATGAGGTTGACCGCCTCGTACCGGTTGGTCTTCGGGTTGAACAGGTACGACTTCCGCGATCCGATCCACCCGGTGTCGGGCGTGACGTTGTAGTCGGAGTACTCGTCGGTGCCGCCCATGACCAGGACGCGTCCGTCGGGGAGCTGCACGTGGCCCGCGCAGAACATGTCGTACGGCGTCGGGATGTCGGTGAGCTTGTTCGTCTTCGGGTCGTAGAGCTTGGTCTTCGGGTTCTTGAACTCGTTGATGTTGTTGCCCGACCCGGCGATCATGAGGACCTTGCCGTTGTACAGCAGGACCGTGTGGACCGACTTGACTCCGGCGCCGCCGAAGTCCTGGACGACCCAGTGGCCCTTGGTGCACTCCGAGCCGGCGCACTTCGCGGTGCCCTTGGCGAGCGAGATCTGGTAGTTGTCGGTCGTCAGCGTGCCGGTGCTCTGGATCGCCTGACCGAACCTGATCGCCTTGGTGCCCGCCGGAACCGCGGGGGTGCGGCCGACGGACAGGCGGAAGCCCTTCGCGGAAGGCAGCTGGGGGAAGGTGTGCCACTTCACCCAGGCGCCGTTCTTCTTCTGCCGGAAGACGGTCAGGGCGGTCTTCTCCGACGTCGTCTTGTAGGCGAGCTGGAGGTCGTACTTCTTGCCGGGATTGACCTTGATCGCGCAGTTCGGTGCCTGGAGCAGCGCCTTGGCGCCGCTGCGGTAGGCGGTGACCTCCACCGTCGCGGCCTTGGCGCTCTTGTTGCCGCCCGCCACCGAGGCGAAGGTGCCCGTGCTGCTTCCCGTGGAGTACTTCTCCCAGCACTTGGGCAGGCCGCCCGCGACCTGTTCGAGGCCGGGGTTCTGCACCTTGGGGGACGGCGCGGCGTTCGCCGCGGGCACCGCGCCCGCGAGCAGCGCCGTCGCGCCGACCGCGGAGGCCGCGAGGACCGCGGAGGTACGGGAATATGCGTACCGCATGGGGGCTCCAGGACTTCTGTCGTGCTGCGGGGTGGGGTGGGGGTCCGCGAACCGGAGCGGCGGCGGCTCCGGAGAGCCGCCGCCGCGTCGGGCCTTACTTGATGTGCACCCAGCGCGCCTCGGAGGGCTTGCCGGTCTTCGTCTGGACGAACAGCATGTACCAGCCGGGCGGCACCATGCTCTTGCGGGCGTCGATGCTCAGCCGGTACTTGCCGCCGCCGAGCGCCTTCACCGGCACGTTGATGGACCGCTGGTTGGGGTCGGAGGAGTGGGTGACCGCGATCGGCCGGATCAGCGACGCCTTGGTGATCGGCGTGCTCGTGCTGATCGTGGTCTTGGCGCCGGTGCTCAGGCCCTTCTGGTAGGACGTGATCTTCGGCGTCTCACCGCCCTTGTACAGGTACGGCGGGGCGTAGATGGAGATCCGGGTGTCGAAGGAGTTGTCCCACGGGTTGCTGCCGACGGCCAGGACCCGGCCGTCCGGGAGCAGCACCGCCGAGGCGTGGTAGCTGCGGCTCACCGGGTCCGGCGCGACCGACTTCCACTTCATCTTCGACACCGACGGCACCGGGTCGAGGATCGACGTCTCGTGCACGTGCTCGGCACGGGCCGCCTGGGAGCCGCCGGTCTCCAGCACCTTGCCGTCCGGCAGCAGGACCGTCGAGACGTACGTCTTGCCCTGGGCGCCGGTCTGCCTGCCCACGGGCGCGTCGGTGCCGTCGCCGTAGTGGACGGTGCCGAGAGGCAGGTTCGGTCCCGCGGTGTACTTCGGGTTCGCCGACTTCAGGTTGATGACGTCGGTCAGCCGGATCGCCGCGTCGGGCTTGCTGAAGTCCTTGCCGCCCACGACCATCACCCGCTGGTCCTGCGCGGGGGGCAGCAGCACCGAGGCCGCCTGGTCCCGCGCGTCGGCCCTGCGCAGGCCGCCGTTGTTCGGCAGCGCCTGCCACGCGCCCGTGTACGGGTCGAGGAAGCCGGGACCGCGCAGCGAGCCGTCGGCGTTCACCGGGTGGCTGAAGACGCTGACGCCGCTGTAGAACAGCGGGGCCGCCTTCGTCGTCAGGTGCAGCGACGGGTAGGTCGCCCAGTTGATACCGGTCTGCGCGACCTGGTTCTCGGGCAGCCACCGCTTCTTGCTCGCCGAGAACAGCTCGCTGACCAGCGACACCTTGTTGCCGCCGACGTCGCCGCCGGCCCGCTCGTAGGCGTAGCCGCCGACGGAGTAGACGTCGCCGTTCGGCAGGATCGTCGCCGACGGGTACCAGTGGCCGTCGACCATGTCGTTGGCCTTGGTGTACCGGTTGGTGGCCGGGTCGAAGATGTAGGACTTCTTCGAGCCCTTCCAGCCCGCGGTCTCCGCGCCGGTCTGCGGGTCGTACTGGGCGTACTCCTCGGTGCCGCTCACGACGAGCACCCGCCCGTCGGCGAGCTGCACGTGGCCCGCGCAGAACATGTCGTACGGGGTCGGCACGTTCGTGAACCTGTTGGTCTTCGGGTCGTAGACCTTGGTGGTGAACGTGCCGGCGTTGAAGTTGTCCGGGTCGTTGCCGGAGCCCGCGATGAGCAGCACCTTGCCGTTGTGCAGCAGGACGCTGTGGATCGCCCGGACACCTCCGTTACCGAAGTCCTGGACGATCCAGTGGCCCTTGGTGCACTCCGAGCCGACGCACTTGGCGGTGCCCTTGGCCGGGGAGATCTTGTAGTTGTCGGTGGTCAGGGTGCCGGTGCCGTAGAGGCCCTGGCCGAACCGGATCGCCTTGGTGCCCGCCGGGACCGCGGGGGTGCGGCCCACGGACAGGCGGTAGTTCTTGGACGACGGCAGGTGGGGGAAGGTGTGCCACTTCACCCAGGCGCCGTTCTTCTTCTGCCGGAAGACCGTCAGGGCCGTCTTCTCCGAGTCCGTCTTGTAGGACAGCTGGAGGTCGTACTTCTTGCCCGGGTTGACCTTGATGGCGCAGCCCGGCTTCTGGAGCAGGGCCTTGAAGCCGCCGCGGTGCGCGGTGACGGACACCGTCGCGGCCTTGGCGCTCTTGTTGCCGCCCTTCACCGAGGCGAAGGTGCCGGTGTTGGTGCCGGTCGAGTACTTGGCCCAGCACTCCGGCAGACCGCCCGACACCTTCTCCAGGCCCGGGTTCTGGACCTTCGGCGAAGGGGCGGCGTTGGCCGCGGGAACCGCGCCCGAGAACAGGGCGGTGGCTCCGACGGCGGAGGCGAACATGATCGCGGACGCTCGGGGGCGTGTGTACCGCATAGGGGAAACTCCGAACTTTTCGTGCACGTGACGCGCGCCGCGCGTCCCGCGAAGGTGCGAAGCGTGACGGCGGCGGGGGCCGCCGTCACGCGCGCGGGAAGGACTGTGGGGGTGCTAGCTGATGTGCACCCATTTGGCGACCGAGGGCTGACCGCCCGCGGTCCGGACGACGAGCATGTACCAGCCGGGGGGCGCGATGTTGGCCCGCTTGTCCATCGTCAGCCGGTAGCTGTTGCCGCCGAGCGACTTGACCGGCAGGTTCACGAGGCGCTGGTTCGGGTCCGAGGAGTGGGTGACCGCGATCGGCCGGAGCAGGTAGGCCTTGGTGATCTTGCTGTTGGTCTTGATCACCGGCTTGGCGCCGTATTTCCAGCCCTTCTTCACCGACGTGATCTTCGGCCGCGCGCCCTTGTAGAGGTAGGGCGGCGAGTAGATCGAGATGCGGGTGTCGAAGAAGCTGTCGCCGTCGGCGCCCGGGTAGTCGGGGTTGCTGCCGACGGCCAGGACCCGGCCGTCCGGGAGCAGGACCGCGGTGTTGTGGTAGGTCCTCGCGACCGGGTCGGCGGCGACGGACGTCCACTTCATGTTCTTGGCCTGCTTGGTCGGGTCGAGGATCGACGCCTCGTGGACGTGCTCGGAGCGGGTGTACTGCGAGCCGCCGGTCTCGAACACCTTGCCGTCGGCGAGGATCACGGCCGAGACGTAGGTCTTGCCCGCGCCGCCGCCCTGGGCCTGCGTGGTCTGGCCGATCTCGACGGTGCCGTAGGGCAGGTTCGGCCCCGCGGTGTAGCGCGGGTTGCCGGCCTTGAGGTTGATGACGTCGGTGTAGCGGATGGCCTTGGCGTTGTTGTCCGCGAAGTTCTTGCCACCGATGATCATGACCTTCTGGTCCTGCGCGGGCGGCAGCAGCAGCGACGCCGACATGTCGCGTGAGGCGGCGGCGCGCAGGTTGCCGTTGTTCGGCAGCGCGCCCCAGGCGCCGGTGGTCGGGTTCAGGAAGCCGGGGCCGCGCAGCGAGCCGTCGGCGTTCACCGGGTGGCTGAAGACGCTGCTGCCGTTGTAGAACAGCTTGCCGTCCTGGGTGAGCATCAGCGAGGGGTAGGTCGCCCAGTTGATCCCGGGCTGGGCCACCTCGTTCTCGTTGAGCCAGCGCCTCTGCTTGACGGAGTAGCGCTCGGCGATCGGGGACACCAGGTTGCCGTTGTTCGCGGCCCGCTGGGCGGCGTAACCGCCGACGGAGTAGACGTCGCCGTTGCCGAGGATCGTGGCCGACGGGTACCAGTGCCCGTCGATCAGGTCGTTGGCCTTCTCGTACTTGTTGGTCTTCGGGTTGAAGATGTAGGACTTCTTCGACCCGATCCAGCCCGCGGTCTCCGCACCGGTCTGCGGGTCGTACTGGGCGTACTCCTCGGTGCCGCTCATCACCAGGACGCGGCCGTCCGGGAGCTGCACGTGGCCCGCGCAGAACATGTCGTACGGGGTCTTGACGTTGGTGAACTTGTTGGTCTTGGGGTTGTAGACCTTGGTGGTGAACCTGCCCTGCTCGAACCGGCCGGCGCCGTTGCCGGATCCGGCGATCATGAGCACCTTGCCGTTGTGCAGCAGCACGCTGTGGATCGCGCGCACGCCCTTGTCCCCGGCGAAGGAGCGGACGACCCACTTGCCCTTCTTGCACTCGGGGCCCTTGCACTTCAGCTCGCCGGCGGCGGAGGCGATCTTGTAGTTGTCGGTGGTGAGCGTGCCGGGCTCCGACAGCGCGAGGCCGAACCTGATCTCCTCGGTGCCCTCCGGCACGACGGGGGTGCGGACCGTGGCGTCACGGAAGGTCTTGGACGCCGACAGCGGCGGCAGGGTCTCCCACCGCGCCCACTTGCCCGCGGCCTTGCGGAACAGCACGATCTCCGGGGAGTCGGAGGTCGACTTGTACCGCAGCTCGAGGTCGTACTGGCGGCCCGGCATCACCTTGACGGCGCACGCCTTGTCCTGCACGACGGCCTTGAAGCCGCTGGTGCGCTGGGTCAGCTCGACCTCGACCGCGTTCTTGCCGCCCGCGCCCTTGGCGAGCCGGAACTCGCCGGTGTTCTCGCCCGTCGTGTACTGCTCCCAGCACTCGGGAAAGTCACCGGCCAGGCGCTCCAGGCCCGCGTTCTGCACGGCGGGCGTGGGCGCCGCGACGGCCTGGGAACTCAGACCGGGAATGACCGCCGCCGCGCCGACCGCGGAGGCGAAAAGGACCGAGCGGGTCCTCCGGTGGAACGTCATGCGCTAGACCCCCAAGGCCTCTCGTCAGTTGTCACAGGCGATCTTGTTCTTGTCCGGGTCGAGGCCGTGCCGGTCCCGGCCCGGGACCTCCAGCCTCGTGAAACCGCGGACCTTCAGGTACTCGCACTTCTCCGCCTGGGAGTCGACCCCCTTGGGGAACTCCCACGGCACACAGATCGAAACGCCATAGGCGTGGTCGCACCCGTCGACGTTCTCGGGCACGGGGATCGGGCTCGCCTTGGCCTGGGCCACGGCCTTCGGGTCGGGGGGCGTCATGGTGACGCCCGGCGCGACCGGCTCGGGCGAGGAGGTGTCCGGCTCGCCGGTCACGACGTCGGTCGGGACGTCCTCGGCGAGGGCCGTGGGCGCCGACACCGGCTTCGTGCTCTTTTCCTCATCGCGTCCGAGCACCAGAAAGGCGCCCACGACGACGGCGGCCACCACGACGGCGCCTGCCACGACGAGGGAGATCAGCTTGTTGCGTGTCACTGCGAATCACCCGATATGAACACGGGGGCGGCCTGGCGAGGGGGCGCCGCCTCCCTGACGAACTCCAACGGGCCGCCCGAGAGCGGCGGGGCGGCCGGTCGGACCTGACGCGCGGGGGCGGCGGATCCGAGCGGCCGTTGGGACGCGGGCCGCCTCACGGGGCCCGGAACGTGCGTCGCGGGGCCCGGCCGGAGCCAGGCCGCAAGGAGACGAGGCGCGCGTGCGACCTTCGGGGAGTACAGGGACGCGCGCGAGGAGAGCGATCTGCCGGACATCGAAGGGAACCGCACGGCCTTGTCTCTCCTCTCATCTCAGGGGCTCCTCAGCCCCCCGGGGTCCCCCGGGAAACAGAAATCGCCTCCACGGCTTGGATGCGCCGGGAAGGCGATTAGTTGTCGGGAGAGACCAGAATTTTCGTCCCGTCCGAGTCACGCACGGCGGTAGCGCCCCGGGGGGCGGCCTTCCAGCCCATAACGGACATCGGGGACGACACCTGCTCAACGCTCGGTTCTTCGGATCACCCTGTGACCAGAATGGTCAGTGCTGCGGATGCTACCAGTCGAGCGGGCCGGAACCCTGGAGCGTGTCCGTAATGAAACTTCTCCGCCCGACCGGCGGAGGAGCCCGTCAGGAAGGCACTCCCGCGCGGAAGCCGAGCCCGTCGCCGGTGACCGTCACGGGGCCGCCGAGGTGCGGCAGGAACAGCGCCTCGCCCCGGCCGAGCCGCTCGCGGACCGCGCCGCGCACGACCTCCAGCTCCCCCTCCAGGCACAGCAGCGCGCCCGGACCCGGGTCCGCGACGCGCACGGCCGCGCCCGGCTCCAGACGCAGCCGGGTGAGCTGGAACTGGGTGCACGGCGCGGGGTACAGGTCTTCGCCGTTCGGCTGGCGCACCGCGGGCACGAGTTCGGGCGGGGACGCGGCGAAGTCGGTGACGGCGAGCAGCTCGGGCAGGTCCACGTGCTTGGGCGTGAGCCCGCCGCGCAGCACGTTGTCGGAGCTCGCCATGATCTCCACGGCGGTGCCGCGCAGGTAGGCGTGCATCGTGCGGGGCCTGGCGAACAGCGCCTGGCCCGGCTCCAGCGTCACATGGTGCAGCATCAGCGCGACCACGACGCCGGGGTCCGACGGGTGCCGCCCGGCGAGGTCGGCGACCCATCCCCCGGCACGCCCCGCCTCCGCGACGAGCGCGGCGCGGTCCTCGTGGGGCCAGTCGGTGAGCGCGACGACGGCCTCCCGGTTGCCTTCGCGCTCCAGGAGCCCTGCCACGCGGGCCAGCCGCGGCCCGCCCAGCGCGCGCAGCTGCGCCGCGGACTCCGCCGGAGGGCGGAAGCCGCACAGCGCCTCGAACGGGGTCACCGCGTAGAGCAGCTCGGGCTTGGGCCAGTCGTCGTGGTAACAGCGCTTGGGGTCGCCGACCGGCGGCCCGCACTGCTCCTCGCGCTGGTACCCCTCGACGGCCTGCGCGGCGTCGGGATGCACCTGGATGGACAGCGCCGACTCCACGGCCAGCACCTTCAGCAGGAACGGAAGGCGATCGGCCCCCGGCCCGAGCATCGGACCGGGGTCGAGCGCGATCTGATCGAGCAGGGAGCCCGACCCCGCGATCCGCGACGGATCGCCCGGGTGGGCGCCGATCCACAGCTCGGCCTCGGGGCCGCCGCTGGGCGTGGACCGCCCGAGCAGCCGCGCCAGCACAGTCCGCGAACCCCACGCGTAACCCCGGATGGGGTTGTCCAGCCTGAGCAGCTCGATCATCGTTCCGTTCCGATTTACAACATCAGGGACGGCCGAAAGGGTACTTGGTCACGTAGGAGCGGAACGTCTTCAGCGACGACTTGTTTACTTCCAGACGGTAATCGGTACCTTCTGTTTTCCTCTTGTCCATACTGAACCAGATGAGACCGATGATGTCCTTGCGCTTCGCGACCTTGGACAGCAGGTCGGAGATCTTCTTGTCCCGGCCCTGACCCGTCTGCACGCCGGTCTCGGCCAGCAGGATCGGCTTCTTCGAGAACGTCTTGATCTTCTTGATCGTCGGCTCGAAGATGGTGCTGAAGGTCTTCTGCGACTGCTTGTTGCGGTAGTACCCGATGACGCCGATCCAGTCGACGTACTTGTCGCCCGGGTAGTACTGCTTCAGGCCGACCTTGGGCATCGGGAAGATGACGTTGGGCGCCCACAGCCACTTGACGTTGGTCGCACCCTGCTTGTCGAAGACGTCCACGACGTGGCGCCAGGCCTTGACGAAGGTGGCCGGCTTGGTCCCCTTCGTGCCCCAGTCGTACCACCAGCCGTTCATCTCGTGCGCGAAGCTGATCGAGATCGGGACCTTGGCGGCCTTGACGGCGTTCGCGTACTCGATCAGGTAGTCGTCGCTCTCGCCCGCGGCGATGTCGGCCATGAGGCCCTTGCCGTGCGGCTCCCACTCGATCTGCGGCATCGCGCCGACCTTCTGGGCCTCCTTGGCCCACGCGGTCGGGTAGGGGGCGTACCAGGCCTGGAACTGCTTGGTGATGTTGGGCGCGCGGCCGACCTTCTTCTTCCAGTACTTGGCCTGGGCGGCGGGCTTGTTCTTCTGCGCGCCCTCGGAGTAGATGCCCAGGTACTCGCGCTTGGCGGCCCGCTCCGCGGACTCGGCGCCGCCCGACTGGCCGGCTTCGTGTTCGACCGTCTGCGACGAGCTGGGCTCCACCGTGCCGCCGGTCGAGGAGCAGCCGGCCACCAGGGCCAGCGGAAGCGCGGACGCTACGAGGAAACGGAACTGCATGGGGCCTCCAGGCCTTCCGGGGTGGAGCGACGACGACGAGCCTAGACCGTCACGCCGAACGTGGGGCCCGCCCGGCCCGGCCGGTCGGCCGGGTCGCGGGGCGCGGGCTCCGGTGACGGGGTTCGCGATCGACCTCCACGACGCGCAGGCCGGCACGGAGTGCCCGCGGCGCCATGTCGATCGCGGCACGGTACCTCGGTGACGTCGACACCGGGCGGGCCCGGCCGTCCCCTCGGGGTACCGCGGAGGGCACGGACTCCAGCGGCGGAGCCGTGCGCGGGGGACGGCGGCGGTTCGGGGGCGCGGGGGCGGCCGCCGCGAGTGAGCACCTCGCGTCGAACCGTGCGCGCCTGGGTCCCATGCCTGCCGTCCTCAGTTCTTCCCTGCTACTTCACCTTGCGGGGGTCGAAGCCGTAGGTGCCCTGCTTGATCCAGTACTTGAACGCCTTGAGGGACGCCGCGCTGGCCTCGATCCGGAAGTCGGTCTCGGTCGGCTTGTTGTAGTTGAACCACAGGAAGCCGATGACGTCCCGGCGAGCGGAGACGGCCTTCAGGAAGTTCTTGACGTCCCGGGCACGGTACTTCTTGCTCGGCTCCATGCCCATCTCCGGAATGAAGATCGGCTTGTTGGTGACCTTCTTGATCTCCTTGAGCGTGGGCGCGAAGATCTCGTTCCAGGAGGCGTACCAGCCCTTTTCGGGGTAGTAGTAGCCCACCGTGCCGGCCCAGTCCACGTAGGCGTTGCCCGGGTAGAACTGCTTGAGCCGCACCTGCGGGCGCGCGCCGATCTGGTTGGTCTGCCACACCCAGATCGCGTTGGTGGCGCCGACCTGCTTGAAGATGTTGTGCATCCGCTTCCACGCGGCGCGGAACTGCGCCGGAGTGGTGCCGACCTGGCAGGCGTTCGACTCCGGCTTGGAGGTCGGCCCGCAGTGGCCCCACGGGTACCAGTCGCCGTTCATCTCGTGGAACGGGCTGAACACGATCGGCACGTTCGCGGTCTTGATGCTCTGGGCCAGCGCGCGGATGTACTCGTCCTCCTGGCCCGCCGCGACCGAGGCGACCGAGGCGACCGCGGGGTCCTGTGCCTCGAGCTCCAGCTGCGGGTAGGCGCCGGCGTTCCAGATGCTGCGCGCCCAGTTCGGGTCGACCGGGTTGCCCCAGTTGTAGAAGCTCTTGATCATGTTCGGCTTCATGCCGACCTTCTTGGCGAGCGCGTTGCGGTCCGCGATCTGGTTGCGCGCCTGGTCGGTGAAGACGCCGAAGATGTCACGCTTCGGGTAGATGTGCTTGTTGACGTTGACGACGCCGGGCGCGTTGTAGCGCTTGAAGTTCTTCGGCGGGTTGTAGTTGTAGACCTTCTTCTTGGCCTTGCGGTCGGCGCCATCGGTGCCGTCGGCCTCGTCGAGGCCGAGATCGACCGCCGGGTCCTCCGCGGAGGAGCCGGCGCTGTCGTTCGAGCCGCCGGAGGCCGCCGGGGACTTCGCCTCGGGGGTCTCCTCGGTGTAGACGTCACGGCCGCTGGCGTCGCGGTCGATGGCGTAGGTCGGCTTGTCCTTCGGGGCTGCCGTCTCCGTGGTGGGCGAGGCGCAACCGGCCGCGAACACCACGGGGAGCGTGAGTGCCAGTAGTGGTCGGAGGGTCGTCATGACGGATGGTGCTCCAGGGGGTCGTGGATGGAAGTGCTCAGGGCGCCGCGGGGCCGGCCAGATTCTTGACCCACAGTTGATGTGCGCCCACGGTCCAGCCGAGCCGGAAGGGCACACCGGTCAGCACTCGGTAGTCACCGGTGCCTGCCCTGAGCTGTGCGAGCAGTGCCTCGTCCACCGGAGTGGCGGCCGGGTACTGCACGACGATCATTTCGTAGGTCCCCTTGCGCAGCGCGCCCTTGATCTGGGCGAGACCGCCGTCGTCCAAGCCCTTGTCGACGACCGTGGACAGGGAGGTCCACTGCGCGGGACGGTATTCCTTCATATAGCTGCTGAAGGTTTCTTCAGGCGAGGCCGCCAGGTATTTCCCGGCCGGCTCGACGCTCTCGTCGAGCACCTTCGCCAGGTTCGTGTAGTTCGGCCAGAGCGTGTACTCGTACTCCGACTGGGCCATGCCGAGGGCGAGCAGCGCGATCGCGGCGATGATGCCGACCTGGGGGAAGCGGAAGTGCCTGCCGATCATGCGGACGAGGCCGACGCCCGTCATCGTCGCGCCCAGCAGCCCGGCGAAGGCGAACTGGAGCCTCCAGAGGCTGTCCTCGAAGGCGGTGCCGACGAGCAGCAGCGGCGCGATGAGGCCGGGCAGCAGGAAGGCCAGGCTCAGCGCGACCCGCCAGCCGCGGCCGGGCTCGGCGTCGGCGCCGACCGGCACCTCGCCCATCCGGGCCTTCCAGATGTAGAAGCCGGCGCCGAACAGGCCGAAGGCGAGGAAGGTGCCGAGCCAGTAGATCCAGCCGCTCGCCAGGTCGCCGAGGGGCACCGCCGCGGGCGCGCCGGAGGCGCCTGACGCGTACAGGCCGAGCCCGATGAGCAGCGCGACGAGCAGCCCGGAGGAACGGACGAACGCCTGGCCGACCGACGTGTGCCGCGTGGTGACCAGCACGGCCAGCAGCAGGATCGACGGAAGGTAGAACACCGCGCCGTACTTGACGGCGACGGCGAGCACCGCGACGGGCGCCGCGGCGAACAGCGGCCAGGCCGGCCCGCTGCGGCTCAGCACGACGAGCCACATGGCCCCGGCGAGCAGCAGCACCGCGAGGGCGTCCTCGGTGGCCAGCGCGCCCGCGACGAGGGTCGGCGCGATCACGCTGTAGGAACCCGCCGCGGCGAGGCCCACCCGCTCGTTGAACAGGCGGGTGGAGAACGAGTACAGCAGGCCCGTCGCGCAGATCATGAAGATCAGGCTGAACGCCCGCATGCCCTGCACGCCGAGGGCGGTCTGGACCGCCTCGGACAGCGCCGGGTACAGCGCGGTGCCGCCGTGGAAGTCGCCGTTCGACGGCAGGATCGAGGTCTCGCCCTCGTACACCGTGTTGCGCAGCCGCAGCGTCAGGATGGCCTGCATGATCAGCAGGCCGAACAGCACGATGCGGCTCAGCCAGGCGCGGCGCTTGCTGTTGCCCGGAGCCCACGCGATGGGAGGCGCGGAGGGGATCCGGTAGGGCGCCGGTCGTACGTTGGAGCGGTACTTCTTCGGCTCCTCGTGGTCCTCCCTCGGGGAAGGTACCTCGTGCCGGGTCTCAGTCGTCATTGATCAGCTGTTCTGGGTCGAAGCCGAGTTTCTGGCCCCACGGCGTCGTGAGGTCCTTGCGGTAGCGCTTGACGGCGTCGGCTCGTGCCTCGACGCGGAAGTCCGTCTCGTTCCCGAACTCCACCTTCTTCACGTCGAACCAGACGTAGCCGAGGATGTCCTTGAACCTCACGGAGCCCTTGAGGAGGCGGTGGACGTCGTTCGCCTTGGCCTTGTCCGCGGTGGAGCCGGTCTCGGCGATCACGATGGGCTTCTCGGTGAAGGCGCGCAGCTCCTTGTAGAGGTCGCCGAAGACGCCCATGAAGATGTTGCTGCGGTCGGCGGGGTTGTCCTTGTCCTTGTACATGTAGCCGGAGACGCCGATCCAGTCGACGTACTCGTCACCCGGGTAGAACTTCTTCACCGGGGGCAGGCCATCGCCCTGGGCGGTGTTGGGGCTCCAGACCCAGATGACGTTGCCGACGCCGGTCTCGGTGAAGACGTCGTGGATGTGCTTCCAGGCGTCGACGAAGTCCTCGGGGGTGTTCTCCTTGGACTCGTCCTTGCAGGCGTCGCCGAGGTCGTCCTCGGACTTCTCGCTGCCGTCCTTCTCCAGGTGGCCGGAGTCCGAGCAGTACCCCCACGGGTACCACCAGCCGTTCATCTCGTGGCCCCAGGAGTAGGCCACCGGGATGTTGGCGGCCTTGACCTCGGCCGCGTACCTCCTGATGTCCGCGTCGTACTTGCCGTCGGCGAAATCCCGAAGGGTGCCGTCGTACGGCTCGACGTCGGCGAACGGCAGGGCGCCCGCGTCCCAGATCCTCTTGTTCTCCTCGTCCTTGAAGTCCCCGCCGAACTCCTCGAAGTACTTGAGGAGGTTGTGCGGGCGGCCGACGAGGTCGCCGAAGGCCTTGCGCCGCTCCAGCCCGGAATCGATC
Organism: Actinocorallia herbida; assembly: GCF_003751225.1. Classification (NCBI taxonomy): domain Bacteria; kingdom Bacillati; phylum Actinomycetota; class Actinomycetes; order Streptosporangiales; family Thermomonosporaceae; genus Actinocorallia; species Actinocorallia herbida. Next base: position 1,196,991 of record NZ_RJKE01000001.1, on the reverse strand, counting down.
GTGCCGTCGTAGGCCAGGCCGATGTAGTCCTTGTCCGGCCAGATGAGCTTGCGGAGGTCCACCGGCTTGACCGGCGGGATGTCGTCGACCGGATCGGCCGCGTGGTAGGCGTCGCGGTCCAGGGCGGGGTCGCCGCAGGCCGCCAGCGCGAGCGCGGCGGCCATCAGCACGGCCGCCGCGCGCAGGGTCTTGCCGGAGCGCATCAGTCGTCCACCACGTCCCGGTATTCGCGCGGCGAGACCAGCACCCGGCCGACGACGACGGCGTAGAACAGCGCGGTCGCCAGCGCCATCGCCACGTCCGGCGGGTACATGGTGGCCATGCGCCAGCAGGCCAGGCCGAGCCAGATCGCCGCGCAGCCGCCGCTGAAGAACACGTACGACTTGTAGACGCGGCCCATCTTGTTCTTCTTGACGCCGTTGGAACCGGACGGCTTCCAGCCCATCTCACGGCCGCGCACCATGTCCCACAGCGCGAACACGTGCGCCCAGCCCTGCATGAAGCCGACGGCCCACGCCTCGAGGCGGAAGGGCGCGCGGTGCCACGCGGGGAAGATGATCGACGCGTAGATGAGGCTGGGGACCAGCCAGACCATGTGCTTCAGGTTCATCAGGTGCGGCGCGCCGATGAGCATCATGATCGGCAGGATCGGCGCGACGAACGTGAAGAGCGCGGTGTGCAGGTAGTAGAGCATTCCCGCGGCGAAGGACATCTTCGTGGAGAACGGCAGCGGGGCCTTCCAGAACTTCTTCGCGCCGAGCAGCGAGAAGGAGCCCATGCACCAGCGGTACTGCTGGTTGTGGAAGGCGCCGGCGTTGTCCGGGCACACCCCGGCCGACAGCGCGATCGGGACGTACTTGGTGCTCCACCCGAGGACCTGGAGGTCGTAGCCGGTGTGGATGTCCTCGGAGTGCTCGATCAGCGTGGTGCCGTTGTTCTCGTTCAGCGCGGCGCGGCGGTAGACCGCGCAGGAGCCGACGCAGATCGAGCCGTTGCGGCGCTGCCGGGAGACCTGGACGGAGCGGTAGAAGAGCTCCTGCGAGGCGCCCGCGCCGCGCTCCACCCACGTCTGGTGGTCCAGGACGCGGAAGAACTGCGGGGTCTGGACGATGCCGATCCGGGGGTCGTCGTCCATGACCGGCAGGACCTCGTTGAGGATGTCGTGCCGGGGCGCGAAGTCGGCGTCCAGGATCAGCATGAAGTCGCCGTCGGAGCTGTGGTAGCCGAACTGGAGGTTGCCGGCCTTCTTGTACCAGCCGCGGTTCGGCCGGGAGCCGTAGCGGAAGCCGAAGTCGGCGGCCATCGCGGCGAGCTCGGGGCTGGCGCCGTCGTCCAGGACGTAGGGCACGCACTTGCCGGGGTAGTACTCGACGACCCGGCGCACATGGGTCCAGGTGTTGTGAATGACCTCGATCGGCTCACCGCACACCGGCAGGAAGATGTCGACCGACGGGTAGCGCGCGGGCTGCCAGTTGTCGACGATCTCGCGGTGGTGGTCGATGTCGAAGTTCTTCGTGAAAAGGTCCAGCCGCAGTGACAGCAGGTAGTTGAGGACCGTGAAGAACAGGAACGGCGCCGCGAGCCACAGCTGGCTGATCGAGACGAACTTCACCGCCGTGATCGCCAGGCAGACGAAGCTGATGAAGGTGAAGATGTTCAGGACCCAGATGTACCGGTCGGCATAGGAGTACTTCTCCTTGTCGTCCGGCGGCTGCGGGAGCAGCGGGGAAGGGTCCGGAATGGGCGGTACCGGACGCAGCCTGCGGCCCCGTGGCTGGGGCCGGCGCGGCATCGGAGGAAGATCCTCCATGGTCCGCAGGGTGTCGCCGCCGGGCGGGCCGGGGGGCACGGGGCGGCGCTGCGGGCGGGGGCCCGCGGTACGGGGGCGCGGAGCCTGGCCCACGCGCATGCCGGCGGCCGGAGGGCGCGCGCCCTGCGGGGGGTACTGGCCCTGCGGAGGTACGGGACGCGCCTGCCGGGGGGGCAGGGGCGGGCGCGGCGGCGCGGCCTGTTGCGGCGCGGGCGGCCGCTGGGCAGCCTGCGGCACGCCACCGGTGAGCCATTCGAAGTCAGGCCCGCCTGGCGAGGTCGACGATGAGGTCGACATGTCGGTCACAGAGCGCCTCTCCACGAACACGGAAAGCGGCACATGCCGCACGAAACGGTCTAGACCCTATAGGACCCGCGTTGCCCAGAAGTTACTTTCAGCAGATTACGAAGATCCCTCTGACTTATCCACGGATCACCCCGCTACTGTCCGTCAGGCGATCGGGGGGGACGTGATGATGCTCACGAAAGTCATCCGAACTTTCCGGCCCATCCATGAATCATACGGTCAGGGCCGCTGTGCGCCCGCCTGCGAGGAGTGTGCGCGCCCGGGTTCGGAATGTTCCACTCGCCATTGATAAAGACGGAAAACCGCACCCTTCCCGTGCCTCCTATTGATCTTTCACAGCGCATTCTGCAATGCAAGTGGATAGGTCAACCGGTGTCAACCACCGGTCGTGCCCGTCGCTGGGACGAAGCGTCCATTACCGTCACCCAGAGTGATATGAGTGGCGAGTTAGCGGGATGATCCGCTAGGTTTCCCCGCAACAGACGAAGAGTCCAACAAATCCAGACTCTGCCCACCCCGAGGGGCACATCCGTGCATTCCGTGACAAGGCGCACCGCACTCGGCGGTATCGCGCTCACCAGCATGCTCACCGCCGTGCGCCCGGGTGCGGCACACGCGGCCCCCGCCGACACCGGCGCGACCGTCGTCGGCGAGCAGGAGGTCAGGGCGCGAACGCTCGACCTCACCGTGGCCACCCCGTCGATCCCCTTCATGCAGTGCAAGATCCGGCTCTTCCTCCCGCTCGGCTGGAGCAAGAACGCCGCGCGCACCTGGCCCGTCCTCTACGTCTACGGCGGCGGCGGCGAGGGCGGCGACTACCAGGGCTGGGACGTCATGACCGACCTCAAGGACTACGCCGCGGCGTGGGACGTCCTGGTCGTCATGCCCGAGGGCGGTGTCTCGGCCGGCTTCACCGACTGGCTGCGGCCCAAGGGCGGCGGCGTCGTCAACTGGGAGACCTGGCACACCGCCGAGGTCGTCCAGATCATCGAGCGCAACTACCGCGGCGGCGCCCGCCGCGCCGTCATGGGGATCTCCTCCGGCGGCCAGGGCGCCATCACCTACGCCGCCCGGCACAAGGGGCTGTTCAAGTACGCCGCCTCCTTCAGCGGCATCCTGCACATGACCAAGCCGGGCATCCCCACGATGATGGAACTCGCCGACATGACGTCGTCGACCGGCGCGACCGCGGCGCAGAAGTGGGGCGACCCGGTCGGCGACCGGGCCAACTGGCTCTCGCACGACCCGTACTACCTCGCGCCGAACCTGCGGGGCGTCGGGATGTACCTGTCGACCGGGACCACCGGCAAGCCCGGCCCCCTGGACGCCACCTGGGGCGACGTCCTCGACGACATGGGCGTCGTCGGCGGCACCCAGTCCCAGGTCGTCGGCGGGGTCGGCGAGGCGCTCGTCGGCGTGACGGTCAAGTCGTTCATCGCCAAGCTCAAGGCGCTCGGCATCCCGCACACCGCCAACGTCTACGGCGACGGCCTGCACAACTGGGCCTACTGGAACCGCGAGTTCCGCAACGCGTGGCCGCACCTGATGAAGTCGCTCGGCGCCGCGAAGTACTGACGCGCAAGGACGGAACGCCGGTTACGGGAGTTCTCCCGGCCCGGTGGCAGGCTCCCCGGCGAAGCCGGGATCCCCAGGAGCCTGCCACCGGGCCCGGTGAACACGGCCCCGGCCTTCCGTCCTTGGTCAGACCGCGAGCATCCGGCCGACGCCCTCGTCGCGCAGGTCGTCCTTCGCGCCCGCGTGGACGACCAGGCCGCCCTCCAGGATGACGAACCGGTCCGCCAGCCGCAGCGCGAGCTCCAGGTACTGCTCGACGAGCAGGATCGCGAGGCCGCTCGCGTGCAGCCGCTCGATCGCGTCCTCGATCTCCAGCACGATGTTCGGCTGGATGCCCTCGGTCGGCTCGTCGAGGATCAGCATCCGGGGCCGGGTCACCAGCGCCCGCGCGATGGCGAGCTGCTGCTGCTGGCCGCCCGACAGGAAGCCCGCCTTGCGCTTCAGCAGGGGAACGAGCCGGGGGAACGCCTCCAGCGCCTCGTCCACTGCCTTCCTGTCGCCGTGCCGGGTCGCCTCCAGGGTCACCTGGAGGTTCTCCTGCACGGTGAGCTGAGGGAACGTCTCGTGGCCCTGGGGGACGTAGCCCATGCCGAGGCGCACCCGCTCGTGGGTCTTCATGCGGGTGACGTCCCTGCCGTCGAAGACGACCTTGCCCGCGGTCGGCGGCAGCACGCCCATCACGGCGTTCAGCAGGGTCGTCTTGCCGACTCCGTTGCGGCCCATCACGCACATGAGCTGCCCCGCGTCGACGGCGAAGTCGATGCCGAACAGCACCCTGGCCCTGCCGTAGGCGGCCTCCAGCCCTTCCACCTCGAGCATCACGCGGCGTCCTCCTTCTTGCGGCCCAGGTAGACCTCCTGGACCTTGGGGTCGGCCTGGACCGCCGCGACGTCGCCCTCCACCAGCACCGAGCCTTCGTGCAGCACGGTGACGGTCGAGGCGTAGCGGCGCAGGAACTCCATGTCGTGCTCGATGACGATCACCGTGTGGTCCCGCGCGATCTCCGTCAGGAGCTCGCCGGTGCGCTCCCGCTCGTCCTTGCTCATGCCCGCGACGGGCTCGTCGAGGAGCAGGAGCTTGGGGCCCTGGGCGATGAGCATGCCGATCTCCAGCCACTGCCGCTGGCCGTGCGACAGGATCCCGGCGGGCTTGTCGGCGAGATCCTCGAGGCCGATCGTCGCCAGGGCCGCGGCGACCTCGTCCGAGACGCCCCGGCGCCGCCGCAGCAGCTTGACCAGGGGGTTTCGGAACGTCGCGGCGAGGTCGATGTTCTCCAGGACCGACAGCTCCTCGAACACCACCGAGGTCTGGAACGTCCGGCCGACGCCCATCCGCACGATCTGGTGCTCCTTGCGGCCGACCAGGGAGGCGCCCGCGAAGGTCACCGTCCCGGAGGTCGGCTTGGTCAGGCCGGTGATGACGTCGATCAGCGTGGTCTTGCCCGCGCCGTTGGGGCCGATGAGGAACCGCAGCTCCCCCTCCCCCACGGTGAGGTCGACCCCGTTGATCGCCTTGAACCCGTCGAAGACGACCATCAGGTCGCGGATCTCCAGCAGTCCGCCGGACGGCTTCCCGGCCGTCGGCGCCTCTTCCCGCACGGTCTCGGTCACACCGGCACCTCCTTCTTGACCTCGGGCCCGGCCGCCGGGTGCGCGGGCTCGGCCGTGGCGGCACGGCGCTTGGCCCGGAGGTCGCCCGCCTGCCGGACGAGCCCGGCGATGCCCTTGGGCGCGAGCATGATCACCAGGATGAACAGGCCGCCCTGGACGTAGATCCAGCCTTCCGGCCAGCTCTCGGAGAGCGTCGTCTTGGCCCAGTTCATGAGGACGCCGCCGAGCAGCGCGCCCGCGAGCGAGAACCTGCCGCCGATCGCCACCGCGACGAGCAGCTCGATCGACGGGACCACGCCCAGCAGCGCCGGGGAGATGATCCCGACGACCGGGACGTAGAGGGCGCCCGCGATGCCCGCCATGGCGGCCGACACCGCGAAGGTGATCGTCTTGACCGTCGCGGGGTTGTAGCCGAGGAAGCGGACCCGGTCCTCGCCGTCGCGGATCGCCACGAGCAGGCGGCCGAACCTGCTGCGGACGAGCTGCCTGGCCAGCAGGTACAGCACCCCGACGGCGATGACGACGACGAAGTAGAAGGTGACCTTGGTGGAGTCGTCCTCGGGATACATGCCGAAGACGTCGTAGAAGTTGGTCAGGCCGTTGGTGCCGCCGGTGAGGCCCTGGTTGCCGACCAGCCAGATGACGAACGCGGCGGCGAGCGCCTGGCTGAGGATGGCGAAGTAGGCGCCGCGCACCCGCTGGCGGAAGACCAGCAGGCCGAGCGCGGTCGCGACCACGACGGGCAGCACCACCACCATCGTCAGCGCGAAGAACGGGCTGCGGAAGGGCTCCCAGACGGCGGGCAGCTCCTCCACGCCGCTCCAGGTCATGAAGTCCGGCAGGCCCGCCTCGCCCGCCTCCTTGAGCTTCAGGTGCATGCCCATGGCGTAGCCGCCGAGGCCGAAGAAGACGCCCTGGCCGAGCGTCATCATGCCGCCCTGGCCCCAGGCGAGTCCGATGCCGAGGGCGGCGATGGCCAGGCACAGGTACTTGGCCAGGAGGCTGAGCCGGAACGGGTCGAGCGCGGCGGGCGCGACCGCGAGCAGCAGCAGCGCGACCGCGGCGAAGGCGACGTAGCCCCGATGGCGGCCGGTGAGCAGCGTCTTGGGGTCGAACCTCCCGGTCTTGGCCTTCGCGGCCGGCGGGGTGTGCTCGGTGGGCGGGGTCGCGCCCCGCGGGGTCCCGGTCACGTGAGGGCCCGGGAGCGCAGGACGAACAGGCCCTGGGGACGGACCTGGAGGAAGGCGATGATCGCGGCGAAGACCACGACCTTCGCGGCGCTCGCGTCGGTCCAGAACTCGGTGTAGGACTGGAGCAGGCCGAGCGCGACCGCCGCGATCACCGCGCCGCGCAGCTGGCCGAGGCCGCCCGCGACGACGACGAGGAACGCGTCGACGATGTAGTTGGTGCCGAGCGTCGGGCCGACCGGGCCGATGAGGGTGAGCGCCACCCCCGCCACGCCCGCGAGACCGGAGCCGATGAAGAAGGTGATCTGGTCGACCCGCTCGGTGACCACGCCGGAGCAGGCCGCGAGCTCGCGGTTCTGCATGACCGCGCGCATCCGGCGGCCCTGCTTGGAGCGGTTCATGTAGGCCCAGATCGCCACGACGCAGGCGACCGCCAGGGCCATGATGAACAGCCGGGTGTAGGGGATCGCCACGTCCCCGAGCGTCACCCGCCCCTCCAGCCAGGACGGCGCGGTCACGTTGACGTTGGGGGCGCCGAAGATGTCGCGGGCGACCTGCTGGAGCACGAGGCTGACGCCCCAGGTGAGCAGCAGGGTGTCCAGCGGCCTTCCGTAGAACCTGCGGATGGCGAGCCGTTCGAGGATCAGGCCCATCACGCCCGCGATCACGAACGCGACGGGCAGGGCGACGACGACGGCCTGGTCGCCGGCGAGGCTCTGGAGCATGTAGGCCGTGTAGGCCCCGGCCATGATGAACTCGCCGTGCGCCATGTTGATGACGCCCATCTGGCCGAAGGTGAACGTCAGGCCGAGCGCGATGAGCAGGAGCGCGCCGGCGATACTGAGGCCGATCGGCAGCTGGCTGAGCATGGTTCCCCTCCCTTCCTTGGTGCAAGAGGCTCAGTGCATGCGGGAGGGCCACTCCGCCCGCCGGGCCCGCGAAGGCTCGGTGCGCGGGGTGGCCCCGGTGTCCATGCGGTCTGGCTGCGGGGCCTAGGAGAGTCCGGCGGCCCAGGGGTAGTTCTTGAGGTAGGGGTCCGGCTGGATCGGCTCGCCGGAGTTCCAGACCTCCTTGATCAGGCCGTCCGGCTGGATGACGCCGATCCGGGCGGTCTTGTAGACGTGCTGGGTGGGCCCGTCGATGGTGACCTTGCCCTCGGGCAGGTCGAGCACGATGCCGCCCGCGGCCTTCTTGACCGCCTCGACGTCGGTGCTGCCCGCCTTCTCGACGGCGGCGGCCCAGAGGTACACGGCGTTGTAGCCGGCCTCCATCGGGTCGGAGGTGACCTTGTCAGAGCCGTACTTGGCCTTGAACGCCTCGACGAACTTGGAGTTAACGTCGCCCTCGGTGGTCTGGTAGTAGTTCCAGGCCACGGGCTGGCCGACGATGTTGTCGACGCCGATGCCGCCGACTTCTTCTTCGGCGATGCTCACAGAAAGGACCGGCAGGCTCTCCGCAGTTCCACCGGCCGCCTTGAACTGCTTGAAGAAGGCGACATTGCTGTCACCGTTGAGGGTGTTGAAAACGGCGTCGGGCTTCGCCGCCATTACCTTGGAGACGAGCGTGCCGTATTCGGTGTGGCCGAGCGGGGTGTATTCCTCGCCCAGGACCTCCATGCCGTTGGCCTCGGCGTACGCCTTGATGATCTTGTTGGCGGTGCGCGGGAAGACGTAGTCGCTGCCGACCAGGAAGATCTTCTTCTTGCCCTCGGACTTGAGGTAGTCCAGGCCCGGGATGATCTGCTGGTTGGTGGTGGCGCCCGTGTAGAAGATGTTCGGCGACTGCTCCAGGCCCTCGTACTGCACGGGGTACCAGAGCAGCGACTTCTCCTGCTCGAAGACCGGCAGCATCGCCTTGCGGCTGGCGCTGGTCCAGCCGCCGAAGACGGTGGCGACCTTGTCGCTGCGGATGAGCTTGCGCGCCTTCTCGGCGAAGGTCGGCCAGTCGGAGGCTCCGTCCTCGACCACCGGCACGATCTTCTTGCCGAGCACGCCGCCCTTGGCGTTGATCTCCTCGATCGCCATCAGCTCGGAGTTGTGCACCGTCACCTCGCTGATGGCCATGGTGCCGCTCAGGGAGTGCAGGATGCCGACCTTGATCTCATTGGCGTTCGCCGCTCCGCCGCCGGACTCCTCTTCGGTGCCGCCGCAGGCCGTGAGCGCGAGTGCGGAGGCGGCCACCAGGACCGCCATTTTCCGCAGGGGGGTAATGCGCAACTTGCTCTCCTCGGGCGTGGTTCCCCGTCGTTTGTCGGGAACAACTTCCGCGAGCCGTATTTCGCGTGTCCAGTCCGTATGTTAATTGCGCATTACCGAAGTACCACCATGTGAACAAACGGTGAATACGGGCGCGTTGAGGAGTCTCACCCTGCGGGAAATACTGGAAGGGTACTTTTCAGATGAGGATGGAAAGGCAGGTCACACTGCCTTCGAGCGCCTCGAACTGGCCGATGTCAAGAACCGTGACTCGCCAGCCGTCGGCGCGCAGGCGGGCCGCGGTGCGCGGCGCGCTGGCGGCGACCATCACCTGCTCGTCGCCGAGGACCAGCACCCGGGCGCCCGCGGGCTCCGGCGCGACGAGCAGTCCGGGCAGCCCCGCGGTGTCGACGTGCTCGGGCGACCCGATGAGGCTGCCGTCGGGCAGCGCCGTCATCGCGGTCTTGAGGTGCAGCACCCCGCCGACCTTGACGCCGACCACGCGGCGGCCCGGCATCAGCGGCGCGAACCGGCACAGCGCCTCGTCGTCGGTGCGGCCGGACCTGCCGACGTACCAGGTGTCCCCGGCCAGCAGGACGTCGCCACCGTCGAGGGTGCAGCCCTCGCCCAGGGCGTGGATCTCCAGGCCCAGGTCGCGCAGCGCGCGTTCGGTCCCGGCGACCTCGGGCCTGCGCTCCGGCGCCCCCGGGGAGGCGAGGATCGCGCGGCCGCCGGACACGATCGCGGTGTCCTCCACGAACACCGCGTCCGGGCAGTCGTCGGCGGGCTCGACGTAGCGGATCGCGAAGCCGGCGTCGGCGAGGGCGGCGACATAGGCGTCGTGCTGGGCGCGGGCCAGGCCGAGATCGACCGGCGCGCGGGTGAGATGGGTGACCAGGCCCTCGGCCAGCCGCGGTCCGGGTGCCCGGACCAGGGCCGTCCGAGGGGCCCCGGTCATCGCGTAGCGCCCTCGGTGGTGAGGATCACGCCGAGGCCGTGCGCGGGGCTGAGGCCCAGGGTCGCGGCGATCCGGTGCAGCTCCTCGCGCTGCCCGTCGGTCAGCTCACCCGTGCACAGCGCCACCCTGACGATCTGGGCCAGGAACCACTCCTTGGCCTCGACCGCGAGCTGGGCGCCCGTCGCGGCGATCTCCTCGAGCTGGAAGGACTCCGGCATGTCCAGGTCCCCCGCGAGCTCGTCGGGGCCGTAGGCGTCCTCGCCGTAGCCGCGCACGACGTCCACCGCCCGGACCCGGGCGACGGTGTCGGCGGGGTCCCCGGCCAGTAGGGCCAGGCAGCAGGCGGCGCGGGCGGCGGCGGGCAGGGCCGCCTCCATCCGGGCCGCGGTGGGCATCCGCAGCACCGCGGTGTTGAAGCGGGTCGCGCAGGTCTTGCACTGCACGGTGTGGCCGAGCCGGGCGAGGGGGATCAGGGGGAGGAAGAACAGCGCCACATAGCGCCGCCCGGCACGCCGCCGGTACCGGCGGTCGCCGCCGCAGGACGGGCAGTGGAACATGCCCTCGCCCACGGTCCTGAAGCAGACCGATACCCCGAAGAGGACGAACATAGGGGTCTCCCTTCGAAGGGGTCGAGAAAGTCAAGGTACAGAGGGATCCGGCCTGATGTGGGTGATATGGCCAGAGACGTGCGGGCGCAAGGGTATCCCCGCTCCCTCCCTGCTCCCGCCCACGATCGGCCCGGACAACCCGCTAAAAACCAGGACGGATCGTTTTTTACGTCAGGTCGGCTGTAGCCTCATCGCGCGATGAACACCCGTCTGCCCCGCTCCCCCGCCCTCGTGCCCGCGCTCGCCGCCCTGGCGGGCCTCGCGACGGCGCTCTGGACGCTCGGCACCCCCTCGCTCTGGCGGGACGAGGCGGTCACCGCGGACCTCGCGGGCCGCTCGCTGCCGCAGCTCGGCGCCGTCCTCGGCGAGATCGACGCCGTCCACGCCGCCTACTACGTGGTCATGCAGCTCTGGACCGCGGTGGCGGGCGACTCGGTGATCGCGCTGCGCCTTCCGTCCGCGCTGGCCGCCGCGGCCGCCGCGGGCCTGACCGCCGCGCTCGGCAGGCGGCTGGTGTCGGACCGGACGGGACTGATCGCCGGCCTGCTCGTGGCCGCGTCCCCGTTCGTGGCCAGGCACGCGCAGGAGGCCCGCCAGTACGCCCTCGTCATGGCCCTGGCGGCGCTGGCGTCCTGGCTGCTGGTCCGGGCCGAGGACAGGCGCGGCTGGGCCTGGTACGCGCTGTCCATCGTGTTCCTGGGCGCGGCCCACCTGTTCGCGCTGCTGATCCTGCCCGCGCATCTCCTGGCCCGCCGCAAGGACTGGCGGCCCTTCCTGATCTCCACCGCGGCGGCCATGGTGCCGCTGTCCGTGCTGGGCTACGCCGCCGCGGGGCAGCGCTACCAGGTCGGCTGGATCGAGCGGCCCACCTGGAACGGGATCGTCAACCTGCTCGAAGGGCTCGGCTGGGGGCCCTACTTCGCCTTGCCCGCGCTCCTCCTGGCCGGCTACGCGGTCTTCCGGCGCTCACCCGCCGCGCCCGTCGCGCTGCCGTGGCTGCTGCTCCCGCCCGGCCTGCTCCTCGGGGTCTCGCTGGTCTCGCCCCTGTACGTCCAGCGGTACCTGCTGTTCTGCGTCCCCGCCGCGGCGCTGCTGGTGGCCTCGGGCCTCGACCTCCTGCCATGGCGGCCACTGGCCTGGGCCGGGCTCGCCGTGGCCGTCGCCGCGGCCGTGCCCGCCCAGCTCGACGTCCGCCGCCAGGACGCCAGGGTCGACGACCTGCGCGCGCTGGCCGACGTCGTCTCGGCCCGCAAGGCGGACGGCGACGCGGTGGTCTTCACCGACATCCGCTTCCGGCCCGTCCTCGCGACCTACCGGGACGCGTGGCGGGGCCTGGACGACGTCCTGCTGCGGGTCTCCCCCCGGCGGACGGGCGACCTCAAGGGCCGCGAGGTGGGCCGGAACGGCTACCCCGCGGCGCTGGCCGGGGCGCCCAGGGTCTGGCTCGTGGACAACCGGGTGGCGTTCCTGCCCGGCTCCAAGTCCACCGCCCCCGCCAAGCGGGCCGCCCTGGCGGCCGACGGCTTCGTCCTGGTCGAGGAGTGGCGGTACAAGGGCGGCAAGGTCGGGCTCTACCGCCTTGCCGACCCGCTGCCCGAACTCACCGAGCGCACCGGGGGCGTCCCGGACGCGGCCGCGGGTCCGGCGGCGGACCAGTAGCGCCGGCGGCCCTCGGCGGCCGCCCGATCAGTCGTAGAAGCCGAGTCTGCGCAGCTGCTTGGGGTTGCGCTGCCAGTCCTTGGCCACGCTGACCTGGAGGTTCAGGTAGACCCGGGTGCCCAGCATCGCCTCGATCTGCTTGCGCGCCTGGGTGCCGACCTTGCGCAGCCGCTCGCCCTTGCGGCCGATGAGGATCGCCTTCTGGCTCGGCCGCTCGACGAACACGTGCGCGTAGATGTCGGTGAGGTCCGACCTGCCGGAGCGCGGCGCCATCTCGTCGACGACCACCGCGATCGAGTGCGGCACCTCCTGCTCGACGCCTTCCAGCGCCGCCTCGCGGATGAACTCCGCGGCGAGGATCTGCTCGGGCTCGTCGGTGAGGTCGCCCTCGGGGTAGAGCGGCGGGCCCTCGGGCAGCCTGCCGATGATCACGTCGGCGACCACGTCGAGCTGGTAGGGCTGGACGGACGAGCCGCCGACGCCGCCGAACGACGAGACGGGCACGATCTCGGCCCAGGCGCCGAGCGCGTCGACGGCCATGAGCTGCTCGGCGAGCTGCTGCGGGGTGACCTTGTCGGCCTTGGTGACGATCGCCACGACCGGGGTGCCCTTGATCTGGGCCAGCTCCCTGGCGATGTAGCGGTCGCCGTCGCCGACCTTCTCGTCGGCCGGGACGCAGAAGCCGATCACGTCGACCTCGGTGAGGGTGCCGCGCACGAGGCTGTCCAGCCGCTCGCCCAGCAGGGTGCGGGGCCGGTGCAGCCCCGGGGTGTCGACGATGACGAGCTGGGCGTCGGCGCGGTGCACGATGCCGCGGATCGCCCGTCGGGTGGTCTGCGGCCGATTGCTGGTGATCGCCACCTTCGCGCCCACCAGCGCGTTCATCAGCGTCGACTTGCCCACGTTGGGCCGCCCCACGAAACAGGCGAATCCGGATCTGAAGTCGGGCTGGTCTGGCGTGGTCACGTTCCGATTCTCCCGTATGCGGGCCGATGGCCCGACCAGGGACCCGGCCCGCGACCCTCCCGCACCCCCTCCGACGAGGCGGAGAGCGCCCCCGCAGACGGGCGGCAAGCGCACGGCAAGAGGCCCGCAAGGGCTCCCGGCGACAGTGGCGCCATGACCAGTGAGATTCGCCCCCCGGCCGTGCGGCCCCGCACCGCCGGGCAGCCGGAAGCAGACCTGACCACCTTCGCGATCATCCACCGCGCGATGCGCGGCGAGGCGCGCAGGCTCGCCGCCCTGACGGCCGAGCAGGGGGACCTGCCGTTCCCCGCCGAGCGCGAGGCCGCGCTCCAGCGGCACCTGGACCACCTGCTCCACGAGATCCACTCGCACCACGCCCGCGAGGACGCGATCGTCTGGCCGGTGCTCGTCGCCTCCGCCGGAGCCGCGATCGACCTCGGCCCGCTCACCGAGGACCACGCGGCCATCGACCCCTGCCTCGACCGGATCAGGGCGACCCGCGGCGTCGCCAGGGCCACCGCGCTGGCCGATCTCCGCGACCTCCTCGACGAGCACATCACCGAGGAGGAGGCCTCGGTCTTCCCCGTCCTGCGCCGCTATGTCTCGAAGGACGACTGGGACCGGTGCGAGAAGGAGATCGCCAAGGGGCCGTTCGGCCAGATGAAGTGGGTCGTGCCCCTCATCGCCGCCTACAGCACGCCGCCCGAGCTCGCCCACCTGCTGAAGGAGGCCGGGCCCGTCATGCGGCTGATCCTGCGGCTCACCCGCCCGTCCTTCACCCGCCTGAGCCGCGCGGTGTACGGCGCCTGAGCCGACGGCCGGGCGCGGCGGCCGCCCTCGGGGCGGCCGCGGGCTCAGGGCAGGCGGGCCAGACTGCGCCGGACCCAGAACTCCGATCCGGCGCGCCGGGCCACCTCGGCGGAGTGCGCGTAGTGCCCCTCGGCCTCGGGCAGGCCGAGGAAGGAGGCCGCCTCACCGAGCACCCACGGGACCGGGCAGATGGCGACGGCCGTGGTGAAGGTGCCCACGAAGCCGTCCGCGTAGGGCAGGAGCAGCCGGTAGGCGTCCTCCGCCGTCTCGGCGTCACCGACCGCGACGGCGGCCAGCGCCCGGATCGTCATGTGCAGGTCGAAGAGGTAGTCGCGGCGGATCGGCGGGATCCGCGTGAAGACCTCCCTGGCCTCGGCGGCCCTGCCCGCGGCCGCGAGCGTCAGCGCGTAGGCGTCGCAGGCCGCGCCGTGCGGCCAGTTCAGCCACAGCAGCTCCGACTCCTCGACGAGTTCGGGCAGCCGGTCCTGCGCGAACATGACGGCGAACCGGACGCACCAGGCGATGGCCGACTCCGCGCCGAAGGAGCTGGTCCCGGCCATGCCCTGGACCACGGCCGCGGCCTGGGCCGCCGCCTCCTCGAAGCGACCGTCGAGGGTGAGGACGAGGCACCCACGCCACGCCGACAGGTTGAGCAGCAGCGGCAGCTCGTAGCGGCGGGCCAGCTCCACGCCCCGCGCGTGCAGCTCGGCGGAGGCCGCGAAGTCCAGGCGGCAGCACGCGTTCTGGTGCAGCGACAGATGGCTCAGCGCCGCATACACGCCGAGCGAGTGCCGCTCGGCGAGCGCCAGCATCTCCCGGCCTATCTCCTCGCGCGCGGTCACGTCCGCCGCGCCCCGGTACCGGTTGTTGAACAGGCCGTTCAGCGCGTGCACCAGGACCTCGCCGCCGCCGAGATCGCGGGCGAGCGCCACCGCCTCCTCCGCGGCCAGGCCGCCCCGGCCCGAGTCGTCGCCGTCGAGCTCCAGCGCGATCGAGGTGAGGAGCCTGGCCCGGGTCTCGCCGCGCGGCAGCCGTTCGAGCACCGCCTCCATGGTCGCGATGAGGCCGTCGTCGCGCAGCCCGTAAGGCCGGTTGGCCCACAGCATCGGGGTGTCGAAGGCGGTGAGGACGCGGGCGGCGAGCTCCGCGTCGGCGGGTCCCGCACCGGCGAGCTCCGCCAGCGCGGGGACGGCCTCCTCGCGGCGGATCCTGGCCTTCATCACGTCGCCGGACAGGACCAGCGCGCGGACGAGCCGGGCCATGAGCTCCATCCGGCCCGAGACGTCCCCGTCGATCCGGGTGTGCGCCTCCAGGGCGCTCTCCCACAGGTCGACCGCCGCGCGGTGCGCGAAGCGGGTCTCGGCCGCGGCGGCGGCGCGCGAGGCGTGCACGACGGCCCGGTCCAGCCGGGTCCCGGCGGCGAGGTGGTGGTGCGCGAGGGCCGCGCTGTCGGCGGGCCGCAGCTCCTCCAGCGCGTCGGCGACCCTGCCGTGCACGCGGGCCCTGCGCAGCCGCGACAGCTCGCCGTAGAGGGTGTCGCGCACGAGGACGTGCGCGAAGCGCGGGCCCGACTCGTCCTCGGTGATCAGACCGGTGATGAGCGCGGCCTCCAGGGCGTCGAGGACGGCGTCCTCCTCCAGCGCGCACACCCGCATGAGCACCTCGGCGTCCACCTCGCGGCCCAGCACCGAGGCGGTCCGCAGCACGGTCGCGGCCGTGGCGGGCAGCCGCGCGACCCGCCTGCGCAGCACGTCGCCGACGCCGGAGGGCACCTCGCGCAGGGCGGCGTCCGGGCCTTCGGCGTCGAGGAGGCGGGCGGTCTCCCGCACGAAGAACGGGTTGCCCGCGGTGCGCTCGGCGACCGCGGCGAGCGTGCCGGGATCGACCTCCCTGCGGCACACCCTGCCGACGATCTCGGCGACGGCGTCGGGGCGCAGGCCGTCGAGGGCGACCCGGACGGGCTCGTGCCTGGCCAGCGCGGCGAGCGCGTCGGCCAGCGGCTCGCTCGGCTCGGTCGAGCGGAACGTGCCGACGAACAGGACGCCGGGCACCCGCTCGGGCAGCCCCGCGAGCAGGCCCAGGGTCTCGGTGTCGGCCCTGTGCAGGTCCTCCAGGACGACCACGAGCGGGGCGTCGGCGGCGATCTCGGCGAGGTAGGCGCCGATGGCCCGGTGCAGCCGGAACCTGGCGACGGACGGGTCGCCCTGCGGGGCGGGCGCCGCGTCGTCGAGCATCGGGGCCAGCGCGTCCGGCGCCGGCCGGACCGCGTGCAGGGCGCGCAGCAGCTCGGCCCACGCCCATGCCGCGGGGGCGCCGTCCACCTCGGGCGTCCGGCCTTGGGCCCGCCGCCAGCCCTCGCCCTCCAGCTCCCGGCAGATCCGGTCCGCGAACGCCGTCTTCCCCGCGCCCGCCTCCCCCGACACGAGCACGATCCTGCGCCCGTCCCGGACGGCCGCCAGCGCCCCGGCGACCTCGTCCTCTCGGCCGACCAGCGGCTCGACCCCGTCCTGCCCGGAGGCGTCCTGCGCGAGTCCGGTCGGCGCGAGTTCGGTCTGCGCGAGTTCGGTCTGCGCAAGCCCGGTCGGCGCGAGTCCGGTCCTAACGGGAGGCGAAGGCCGCGGCGGCGCGACGGGCGTGAGGCCGTCGTCCTGCCGGAGGATGTCGTGCTCCAGCCGCTGGAGCGCCGGGCCGGGATCGACGCCGAGTTCGTCGTCGAGCAGGGTCCGCACCTTGCGCAGCGCGGCGAGCGCGTCGGCCTGGCGGCCCACCCGGTAGAGCCCGAGCGCGAACAGCCGCCACAGCTCCTCGCGCAGCGGATGCTCGGCGGTGTACGCCTCGAGGTCGGGCAGCGCCTGCGCCGCCGAGCCGTCGTCCAGCATCGCCGCGGCCCGCCGTTCGACCGCGGTGAGCCGCAGCGCGTCGAGCCGCGCCGCCTCGGCCTCGGCCCAGGGCAGATCGGCGAACTCCGCGTAGGCCGGACCGCGCCACAGCGCCAGCGCCGCCTCGGCGCACGCCCGCGCCTCCGCCGGATCCGCGGCGCGCGCCACGAGCCCCTCGAACCGCCACACGTCGACGGCGGCCTCGTCCAGCGCCAGCGCGTACCCCGGCGCCCGGGTCACCAGCACCCCCGCCGGCGTCCGCGGCGCCCGGTCCGGCTCCAGCGCCCGGCGCAGATGCGACACGAACGCCTGCACCCCCGCCAGGGCCCGCGGCGGCGCCTCCCCAGGCCACAGGTCCTCGATCAGCCGGTCCACCGGCACCATGCGGCCCCGCGCCGCGAGCAGCCGCGCGAGGACGGCCCGCTGACGTGTCCCCCCGAGGTCTGCGGCGAGTCCGCCGACCCGCGCCTCAAGGGCGCCCAAAGCTCGAATCTCCACCATTTCGAGGCATGATAAACCGCCACGAACCCCCGCTGCCGCTCCCGCGTGGACGCGGGAGCGGGGCAGGCTCGGAACGCGGGTCAGCCGACGAGCTCCAGTGCGTCGCCGTCCTTCTCGGCGGCCCGCGGGCGGACGGCCGGCAGGACCCGGGCCAGCGGACCGGGAAGCCACCAGTTGGCACGGCCGAGCAGGGCCATCGTCGCGGGCACGAGGACCAGCCGGACCAGGGTCGCGTCGACCGCGACGGCGACCGCCAGGCCGACGCCCATCTGCTTGATGAGCACCGCGGGGTCGAGCATGAAGCCCGCGAACACCGCGATCATGATGAGGGCCGCGCTGGTGATGATCCGGCCCGTCGAGGCGAGGCCCGCGACGACCGAGCCGCGCGCGTCGCCGGTCCGCTCGTACTCCTCGCGCACCCGCGACAGCAGGAACACCTCGTAGTCCATCGAGACCCCGAACAGCACCGCGAACATCAGCGGGAGCACGTAGCTGGAGACCGGCACGCCGTGCGGCAGGCCCAGCGCCGAGGCGCCCCAGCCCCACTGGAACAGCGCGGTGACGACCCCGTAGGCCGCGCCGACCGACAGCAGGTTCATCACCGCGGCCTTGAGCGGCACCGCGATCGACCGGAACACCAGCAGCAGCAGCGCGCAGGACGTCCCGACGACGACGAGGACGACGACCGGCAGCCGGTCCATGATCAGCTCACTGATGTCGCGGTAGGCGGCGGTGAGCCCGGTGACCTCGCCGCCTTCCGGCCGCACCTGGGCCCGGATCGCGTCGACGAGCGGCGCCACCCGCTCGTCCTGCGGACCGAACCGCGGGATGACGGTGAGGGCGGCGGCCGCCCCGTCCGGCGAGACCACGGGTTCGGCCGCCGCGGCCACGCCCGGCAGCCCGGCGAGCCGGTCGCGGACCGCGGCGGGGTCGGCGCCCTCGCCCAGGTCGAGCGCCACCACGAGCGGGCCGTTCGCGCCGGGCCCGTAGGCGTCGGCGATGAGGTCGTAGGCCTGCCGGACCGTGGCGGAGGTCGGCTCGGAACTCGCGTCACTCGGCCAGTTGCGCAGCGCGAGGGTCGGCGCGGCGAGCGCGAGCAGCAGGGTCAGCGCGGCGAGCAGCCACGGCAGCGGACGCCGCCCGACCCGCGCCGCCCAGGCCGCGATCCGCGGCGAGGCGACCGCGACGGCCGCGCCCCTGCGCTCGCGGCGGCGCAGCACCCGGCGCCCGGCCAGGCCGAGCAGCGCGGGCAGCAGGGTGAGCGCCGACGCCATGGTCGCGGCGACCACGAGCCCGGTCGCGTACCCCATCGTGACGAACACGGGCAGCCCCGCGAACGCCAGCCCGCACAGGGCGAACAGCACGGTCAGCCCCGCGAAGAGCACCGACCGGCCCGCGGTGGCGGCGGCGGACGCGACGGCCTCCGGCACGGCCATCCCCTCCGCGAGGTTCTCCCGGAACCGGGTGAGCACGAAGAGCGCGTAGTCGATCCCGACCCCGAGCCCGATCATGACGGCGAGGGTCGGGGTCGTCGTGCTCACGTCGATGAAGGCGGCGAGCACCGTGATGCCCGAGACGCCCACGCCGAGCCCGGTGAGCGCGACGGCCAGCGGCAGCCCCGCCGCGATGACCGAGCCGAACGCCAGGAACAGCACGACCAGCGCGGCGGTGACGCCGAGCGCCTCGGACAGTCCGCCAGGTGCCGAGACGTTCTCCGGCACCTGGCCGCCGAACTCCGACCGGGCGCCCGGGACCCGCGCGGCCTCCTCCAGCAGGGCGAGGTCCTTCTTCGGCGCCAGCTCGGTCACCGCCCTGTCGTAGCGGACCGTGATGAGGGCGGTGCGGCCGTCCGCGCTCATGCGCGGGTCCTCCACCCCCGCGACGCGGGGCAGCCCGGCGATCCGCGTGCCGGCCGCGGCCACCGCCGCGGTGTCCAGCGGCCCGTCCCCGCGCACCACGACCCGGGCGTCCGCCCCGGCCATCAGCGGGAAGTGCTCGCGCAGAAGGTCGGTGGCCTGCTGCGAGCCCGTGCCCTCCAGCGTGTAATCGTCGTGGAGCGCGCCACCGAAGCCCGCGGCAAGCCCGCTGAACACGGCGACGGCCGCCAACCACAGCCCGATCATCCGCCAGGGCCGCCGTGCGGCGGACCCTCCCAGGCGGTACAGCAAACGCGACATCCCGGTCCCCTTCTCTGGTGATCCTCATCGGGGACCACTGTGCGAGAAGGGGCTTGCGCGTCGTTTGGCCCGCACTTGCGAACGGCGCTCGCGAGGCCGTCAGAGGGTCTCGCGGACCGATCCGTCGAGGGCGCAGACGAGGACGGGGGCGTCCTGGGCGAGGTCGCGGACCGCGGCGATGTCGGGGGAGCCCGCGGGGGTCACGACCACCGCGGCCTCCAGCGACTCGGCGCCGCTCGCGACGGCCATCGCGACGGCGGTCTGCAGCGCGGTCAGGGCCAGGCTGGGCAGGGCGACGGTCGACGCGGTGTAGGTGCGGCCGGTCTCGTCGCGGACCGCGGCGCCTTCCTCGGCGCCGTTGCGGGCGCGGGTGGCGCGTGCGAGCTTGATGAGCTTCTCGTCCTCGGGATTCACGGGCTCACTTTAGTGGTTCGCGCCAACCGGGCCGCCGCCACCTCCGCCGCGTGGGCCACCGGGCCGCTCTGGCCCTCGCGCAGCATCGCGGGCCCCGCCACCAGCAGCAGGACGCCCCCGACACGGTGCGCGACCAGCTCGTACGTCATCCGGGCGCCGTCGGCGGCCTCCTCCCGGTAGGCGGCGGCAGCGGTGTCGGCGTCGTTCAGCCGGGGGACGGCGAGCTCCACGCGGCGCAGGCCGAGCATGCCCTCGCCCGCGGGCGCCTCGATCTCCGCGCACCCCTCGATGAGCCGCCGCGCGCCGGCGACGGCCCGGACCGCGTCCCGGTCGCCGAGGCGCACGACCCGCTGGGCCAGCGTCGCGCCGGGACTCAGCTGGTAGAAGACCGCTACGTCGGCGGGCGCGGACGGGCGCAGACCGCGGCCGTCGGCGAGACCGAGCAGCGCGGCGCAGTCACGGTCGAGCGGCGCGATCCCGCCGAACACGTCATGGGCCGCGGCGGGCAGGTACCCGGCGGGCAGGTCCGCGGCCGTCAGCAGCGCGGGCATCGGCGCCGCCGCGCGCACCGGCGCCGCCGTCCGCGTCCCGCACCCCGCGGCGCAGAGCGCCGTGACCGCGCACACGGCAAGGCAAGCGAACCGACCCATGGGATATCCCCCCGAAATTCTCCCGACGGCGAGCGGAAGCGTTCCCGGAGGTCCGGCGCGTCAATCCTCGGGGGGCGGCGCCAGGCGCTCGACGAGGACCGTGGAGATGCGGTTGCGCCGCCCCGCGAGGCTCTCCGCGGTCAGCCGCAGCCCCGCCACCTCGGCGGTCGACCCGGCGATCGCGACCCTGCCGAGCGCGTGCGCGAGCAGGCCGCCGACGGTCTCGACGTCCTCCTCCTCGATGGGGGCGCCGGTCAGCTCCGCGAGTTCCTCCACGCCCATCCGCGCGGTCACCCGGACCGACCCGCCGTCCAGGTGCTCCACCCGGGGGGCCTCGTTGTCGTACTCGTCGGCGATCTCCCCGACGATCTCCTCGAGGATGTCCTCGATCGTGACCAGGCCCGCGGTGCCGCCGTACTCGTCGATGACGACCGCGACGTGGGTGTGCTCGGCCTGCATCTCGCGCAGGAGGTCGTCGATGGGCTTGGAGTCGGGGACGAACGCGGGCTCGCGCATCAGCGTGGAGACGCGCTCGGCCGAGGCGTTCTCGCCCGACTCGTGCAGGCGGCGGATGACGTCCTTGAGGTACGCGACGCCCACGACGTCGTCCTCGTTCTCGCCGGTCACCGGGATGCGCGAGAAACCCGAGCGCAGGGACAGCGACAGCACCTGCCGCAGCGTCTTCTCCCGCTCGATGAACACGATGTCGGTGCGCGGCACCATCACCTCGCGCACCACCGTGTCGCCCAGCTCGAACACCGAGTGGATCATCTCGCGCTCGTCCGGCTCGATGAGGCTGCGCTGCTCGGCGAGGTCGACGAGGTCGCGCAGCTCCGCCTCGGTGGCGAACGGGCCCTCGCGGAAGCCCTTGCCGGGGGTGAGGGCGTTGCCGAGCAGGATGAGCAGCCGCACCAGCGGGCCGAGCACCCTGGCCACCGGGTGGATGATCACCGCGCCGGCCAGCGCGACCCGGTCGGCGTGCTGGATGGCCAGGGTGCGCGGGCCGACGCCGACGAGGGTGAAACTCACCAGGATCATGATCAGCGCGGCCGCGGCGTAGGCACGCCAGGTCTCGTCGAGCCAGCCGATGCACAGGTCGGCCACGATCACCGTGGCCGTCAGCTCGCACGACGTCCGCAGCAGCAGGAGCAGACTGACATAAGGGGCAGGATCGGCCACCACGGCCGACAGCTTCGCCGAGTCCAGCTCGGTGACCCGCACCCGGGAGACCCGGGACAGCGCCGTCTCCGCACTCGCGAACAGCCCCGCGAAGACCACCAGCAGCACGCTGAGGGTGATCATCCACAGCTGGACGTTCAGCGCGACTCCCGCCAGCTCGCCAGCAGCTTGCCCTGGAGGCCGAACATCTCGGCGTGCTCCTCGGGTTCGGCGTGGTCATAGCCCAGCAGATGCAGGATGCCGTGCGCGCACAGCAGCTCCATCTCGTCCTGGGTGGAGTGGCCGGCCGCCTTGGCCTGGCGCTCGGCGACCGCCGGGCACAGCACCACGTCGCCCAGCAACCCCGGATCGGCCGTGCCGTCCTCGCTGCCGCCCGACAGATGGCCGGGCCTCAGCTCGTCCATCGGGAAGGCCAGGACGTCGGTCGGCTTGTCCTCGCCCATCCACTTCTGGTTGAGCTCGTGCATCGCGGGCTCGTCGACCATGAGGATCGACAGCTCCGCCTGCGGATGGATGCGCATGGCGTCCAGGACGTGCCTGGCCAGCGCCACCAGCGCCACCTCGTCGGCCGTGGCCGACGACTCGTTCAGCACCTCGATGCTCATCGGCGTCCCCGCTCCCGGCGCTGCGGACGGCCCGCGACCGACTCCTCGGCCGCGTCGAACCGCTCGTACGCGTCGACGATGTCCGTGACCAGCCGGTGCCGGACCACGTCGCCGCTGGAAAGGCGGCAGAAGTAGATGTCATCGATGCCCTCCAGGATGTCCTGGACGACCGCGAGGCCGCTGCGCGCGCCGGACGGCAGGTCCACCTGGGTGACGTCGCCCGTCACCACGATCTTGGAGCCGAAGCCGAGCCGGGTCAGGAACATCTTCATCTGCTCCGGCGAGGTGTTCTGCGCCTCGTCCAGGATGATGAAGGAGTCGTTCAGGGTCCGGCCGCGCATGTAGGCCAGCGGGGCGACCTCGATCGTCCCGGCCTGCATGAGCTGCGGGATCGAGGCCGGGTCGATCATGTCGTGCAGCGCGTCGTACAGCGGGCGCAGGTACGGGTCGATCTTCTCGTACAGGGTGCCGGGCAGGAAGCCCAGCCGCTCGCCCGCCTCGACCGCGGGACGCGTCAGGATGATGCGGTTGACCTGCTTCTCCTGGAGCGCCTTCACCGCCTTGGCCATGGCCAGGTACGTCTTGCCGGTGCCCGCGGGCCCGATGCCGAAGACGACGGTGTGCCGGTCGATCGCGTCGACGTAGCGCTTCTGGTTGACGGTCTTGGGGCGGATCGTCCTGCCGCGCGAGGAGAGGATGTCGTGGCTCAGCACGTCCGCGGGGCGGCCGGAGTGGCGCAGCATCGACAGGCTGCGCTCGACCACGTCGGGCGTGAGCACGGTGCCCTTGCCGAGCAGCTCCACCAGGGAGGCGAACAGCTCGGCCACCAGCTCCGGCTCCGAGCCGCCGGTCACGGTGATCTCGTTGCCCCGGACATGGATGTCGCTGTCGAAGGCCTTCTCCACGGCCGCGAGCAGTTCGTCGCCCGAGCCGAGCAGCGCGACCATGGGCAGGTCGTCGGGGACGACGATCTTCATCTGGGCGCGCGCCCCGGTCTTGGCGGGCGTGCCGCCTCGGGAACTCTTTGATTCGGTCATCTGCCGGCCGCGGGCGGCCACTGAACCCCTCTGCTGCGTGGTTTCCGGTCTTGTCGACCATGGTACCGACCGGGGGCCGCCCGGCGCGCGCCCATTTCCGCCGGACGCACCGCGTTCACGCTGGTCATCCGCACGATCCGGGCTATCCGGGAGGCCAGTTCAGCCCGCGGCCGCCCAGCACGTGGGCGTGCGCGTGGAACACGGTCTGGCCGGCGCCCGAACCGGTGTTGAACACCACCCGGTAGCCGGACTTCGCGACGCCCTCGGCGTCGGCGACCTTCGCCGCCTCCGCGGCCAGCGCCGCGAGCGCCTCGGGGTGCTCGGCCAGCGAGGCGAAATCGGGCACGTGCAGCTTCGGGATCACCAGCACGTGCACCGGCGCCTGGGGGTTGATGTCGCGGAAGGCGAGCGTCTGCTCGGTCTCCCGGACCACCTGCGCGGGCACCTCACCCGAAATGATCTTGCAGAAAAGACAGTCCACGGGGCCTCCGTCCTCACGTTCGAGCGGCATGCTATCGACTGCGGGATACGCAACTTGCACGGCACGGCGTGGCTTCGTCTGGTTATGGTGGCACTTGGCGGCGTACCCCCGATGCGGCTGGACGGCTGAATGCGGTTTGGTAAACCGGACGACGAGGGTGGGCGTCCCACTGATGTGACCGAGACCCTCCTGGCTCCACCCCCCGGAGTGGCGGCCGCGTGGGACGCCGACCAAGCCGTGACCGCCCTGTACGGGGCCGAGTACCGCTCCCTGGTCCGGCTCGCCGCGCTGCTGGTGCGCGACGTGGCCACGGCCGAAGAGGTCGTCCAGGACGCGTTCGTGGCGATGCACGGGTCCTGGCGGCGGCTGCGCGACCCCGGCAAGGCGCTGGCCTACCTCCGGCAGTCGGTGGTCAACCGCGCCCGCTCGGTGCTGCGGCACCGCGCCGTCGTCGAGAAGTACGCCCCCAAGGGCCTGCCCGACGTGCAGAGCGCCGAGCACGGGGCCATCATTCAACTGGAGCGCGACGCCGTCGTGCGCGCGCTGCACGGGCTCCCGCCCCGGCAGCGCGAAGCCCTGGTGCTGCGCTACTACGCCGACCTTTCCGAAGCCGAGATCGCCGCCGCCATGGGCATCAGCCGCGGCGCGGTGAAGAGCCACACGGCGCGCGGCATGGCCGCGCTCCGCAACGCCCTGGAGCCCTCATGACCCCCGGCGACCCTTACGCCGACATGCTCCGCCGCGCCCTGCGCGCCGAGGCGGACCAGGTCATGCCGTCCCCCGAAGGACTGGGCCTGATCCGCGAGCGGACCTCGGTCCGCCGCCCGTTCCCCCGGCCGAGCTGGAAGAGCCTGCTGCTCGCCGCCGCCGCGGCCCTGACCACCGGCACCGTCGCGATCACCGCCACCCCCGCCGCCTACCACCGCTTCATCTCCCCCGGTGGCGAGTCGGTGCCCAAGCAGGAGCCGAAGACCGCGCCCGGCCCTTCCGAGCAGGCGCCCGGCGGATCCGTCATCGGCCCCGACGGCCTGGCCACCCCGTTCGACGGGGTCCAGCCCACCTGTCTTCCGCCGACCGTCACCCCCACCCCATCGGCCGCTTCCCCGTCTCCCACGACGACCGAACCCACCCCGTCGCCCACGCTCACGCCCTGCCCTCCCGCGACGGCCCCGTTTCCTTCCACCGCGCCCGACCCCTCGCCGTCGGTGCCCGCCGACCCCCCTGACCAGCCCCCCGCCAGCCAGCAGCCCGCCCCCACCGAGACCGGGACCCCCTCCCTCCCGGCCTCGCCCCAGCCGGAGTCGGCCACCCCTTCCGCTCCCGCCACCCCCACCCCGGCCCCCACCGACCCCTCCCCGGACCCCACCCCCACCTGAGCCTCACCCGACCCCCGGTTCCGGGCAAGGAGCCGCCCCGGCCACCCGGGTTCTGGCCGGGGCGCGCCCCGCCCCTTCCCACCCTGCGAGGATGGAGGGGTGAGTGCTCCGGTTTTCGTGGTGGAGTCCGCCGTGCTGGCGGACGGCAGGATCGTGGTCGAGGGGGCCGAGGGGCGGCACGCGGCCACGGTGAAGCGGTTGCGGGAGGGCGAGGAGGTGGTGCTGACGGACGGTGCGGGGCTCGTGGTGCGCGGGGTCGTCGCCGGGGTCGGGCGCGAAAGGCTTGAGGTGGAGGCGGTCGAGCGGAGGGTGGAGCCGGAGCCCACGCCGCGGATCACCGTGGTGCAGGCGCTGCCGAAGGGCGAGCGGGGAGAACTCGCGGTGGAGGTGATGACGGAGGCGGGGGTCGATGTGATCGTGCCGTGGGCGGCCAGCCGCTCGATCACCCAGTGGCGTCCGGAACGCCGCGAGAAGTCCCTCGCGCGCTGGCGCAACGCCGCCCGCGAGGCCGCCAAGCAGTCCCGCCGCGCCCGCTTCCCAGAGGTCGCCGACCTGGAGACCACCGCCCGGGTCGCCGCCCGCCTGGCGGCCGCGCCCCTGGCCCTGGTCCTGCACGAGGAGGCCGCCGAGCCGCTCAGCCGGGTCCCCCTGGGCGCCCCGGAGATCGTCCTGGTCGTCGGCCCCGAAGGCGGCATCAGCCCAGAGGAACTCACCGCCTTCACCGCCTCCGGCGCCCGTCCCGTCCTGCTCGGCCCGACCGTCCTGCGCACCTCGACGGCCGGCGTCGCCGCCGCCGCCGTCCTCCTGTCCCGCACCGGCCGCTGGTAGGCCCCGGCATCGCCGCCCGGAAGAGCCGAAGGCCCGGTTCGGGCCTCCGGCGTCGTCCGGGCGGCGGTGCGCGCCAGGGGTCTGGTCAGGCCGGTCCGCCGACGGCGGCCGGGGTCGGCGAGGACGCGTGCCGGTCGCCGGTGAGCGGGGCGAGGGCGAGCCAGATCAGGGCCGCGCCGAGCGGGAGGAGGTCGAGGTCGAGGGTGATGGCGACGAAACCGGCGGCGACCAGGGCGGGGCGCAGGGCGGACGGCGCCCTGCGGCCGGGGGCCACGACCGCGCACTGGACGAGCAGGCCGACCAGGCCGAGCATGAAGAAGACCGGGCCGATCTCGTAGAGGGCCTGGGGAAGCACCGCGGGGACGTCGCCGTACCGGTCGGCGAGCATGCTCTTCTCGGCGGCGTCCGCGGCCTGGAGGCCGACGACGATGTCGAGGACCGCGACGCGGATGAACGTCACCAGGCCGAAAGCGGAGACCGCGGCCAGGACGCCGGCCGTGACCCGGCGCGCGGGACCGCCCGCGGTGGCCCGGACGCGGCCGTGCAGGCCCGAGATGACGCCTCCGAACAGCAGGAGGCAGCCGAGGAAGAGCAGATGCCCGACCGTCCAGGCGGGTCCCGGCCCGTGCTGTCCGTCGAGGCCGTCGACGAGCCGGACCACGCCGTAGGCGAGCATGAGGGCGGGGGCGAGATGGAAGGCGATCCTGGTCATGAGGGGTATCTCCCGGAGTGCGAGACCTGCGTTCTTACACTCTCGATCTTCGGAGAACCGGCGGCCGGGCGGATCGCCGCCGCGAGCGGTCTTCCGGCCTCGGTCGCGCGGGGGAGGCACCGGGCGCGGCTCCCCCGCGCGACGGAGTCAGGAAGGCTCGATCAGGCGGGTCTCGTAGGCGGCGATCACGGCCTGGACGCGGTCGCGGATGCCGAGTTTGGCCAGGACGTTGCTCACGTGGGTCTTCACGGTGTGCTCGCTGACGACCATGGCCGCCGCGATCTCCGCGTTCGACAGGCCGCGGCCGAGCAGGCGCAGGGTCTCGCGCTCCCGTTCGGTCAGCACCGACAGGCGGTCTGAGGGCGTCGTGCCCTCGCGCGGCCGGTGACGCGCGATGTCGGAGATGAGCCGACGCGTGATGCCGGGTGCGAGCAGCGCCTCCCCCGCGGCCACCACCCGGACCGCGTGCACGAGGTCGTCGCGGCGCACGTCCTTGCCCAGGAACCCGCTCGCGCCCGCGTAGAGGGCGTCGTAGACGTAGTCGTCCTGGTCGAACGTGGTGAGCATGATCGCGCGGGTGCGGGTCTCGCCGCACACCGCCTTCGCGGCCTCGATGCCGTCCAGGCCCGGCATGCGGATGTCGAGCAGCACGACGTCGGGGTCGAGCGCGCGCACGGCGGCGATCGCCTCGGTGCCGTCGCCCGCCTCGCCCACCACCGCGATGTCGGGCTGGGCGTTCAGGATCATCGCGAAACCGCTGCGGACGAGTTCCTGATCATCGACGAGCACCACCCGGATCACGCCGTCACCGCCGCGGGGCAGGGCAGGCGCGCGAGAACGCGGAACCCGCCGTCCGGCAGCGGACCCGCCTCGGCCGTGCCGCCGCAGGCGATGACGCGTTCCCGGATGCCGATGAGGCCCTCGCCGCCCCGCCGCCAGCCCGGATCGCCCACGGCCTGGCCCTGCCCGTCGTCCGTCACCGTGATCTCCAGTTCTCGATCGGTCCAGCGGAGCCGGACCTCGGCGGTGCGCGCCCCGGCGTGCTTCACCGTGTTGGTGAGCGCCTCCTGCACGATGCGGTAGGCCGCCACGTCGGCGTCCGCGGGAACCTCGCGCCGTGCCCCCTCGACGGTGAGCCCCACCCGGACCCCGGTGCGGTTGACGTGCTCGACCAGGCCCGGCAGCGCGCCGATGGTCGGCTGGGGCGCGCGTACCCCGCGGTCCCGCTCCTCCTTGAGGACGCCCAGCGTGCGGCGGAGCTGGGCCATCGCGTCCCGGCCCGCGTCGGCGATCGCGTCGAAGACCCGCTCGGCCTGGTCGGGATCGGACCGGACCACCACGGGGCCCGCCTCGGCCTGGACGACCATGATGCTGACGGCGTGCGCGAGCACGTCGTGCATGTCGCGGGCGATGCGGGCCCGCTCCTCGGCCGCCGCCCGCGCCGCCTCGACCTCGCGTTCGCGCTCCAACCGCACCGAGCGCTCCGCCAGCGCCTCCGACCGCTCCCGTGCCGTGCGCGCCAGCGTGCCGAGCAGGAACGCGGTCATGGGCAGGAGCAGCGTGAACATGAACTCGCCCGCGTCGTTGCCCTTGACGAGCAGCGCGCCCGGCGGGATCGTCGCGACGAGCGCGCCGATGAACCCCCAGCGCTGCCAGCGGTGCCGCCCCAGGTCGGCGAGGGTGTAGATGGCCACCAGCGCGCCGTACTGCAGCATCTGCCCCGGCCGGTGGTGCAGCGACACCGCCATCGCGAAGCACGCCACGACCAGCGCGACCGCGAACGGCGCCCGCCGCCGCCACACCAGCGGCACCACCGTGCCGAGGTTGACCACCACGCCGAGCGGCGTCACCTCCGGCGCCGTGGCGAACGGCACGAACACCGGCACCGCGACCGCCGCCGCGACCAGCACGTCCACCAGGAGCCCGCCTCCGCGCGACGACGGCCGCGCGGGCAGACCGAAACCACCGAAACCAGCCGACATCGGTCCAGTATCGCCCGATGACTCCTCCGCTGTCGCAGGGGAGGAACTCCCGGCCGCCGCCGCACCTGCGCGAACGGCCGGGCGTGGATGCGCCCGGCCGTCCGATGAACCCGCTAGGGGTTGGTGTAGCCGTCGCGGTAGGCGTCGGCCACCTCGTCTCCTCAAGTGTGGAAGGCGTCCCTCAGGCGGGAGAAGAACCCCTGCTGGCCGGGGGCGAACTTGCCGGGGGGCCGCTCCTCGTCGCGCAGGACGGACAGCTGCTTGAGCAGGTCCTCCTGCTCCGGGTCGAGCTTGGTCGGGGTCTCCACGTTGACGTGGATCATCAGGTCGCCGCGGCCGCTCATGTTGAGGTGCCGGGCGCCCCGCCCGTACAGGGGGATGACCTGGCCGGACTGGGTGCCGGGCCGGATGTCGACCTCCTCGGCGCCGTCCAGGGTCTCCACGGTGACCGTGCTGCCGAGCGCGGCGGCCGTCATCGGGATCTGGACGGTGCAGTGCAGGTCGTCGCCCTCGCGCTCGAAGATCGCGTGCTGACGCTCGACGATCTCCAGGAAGAGGTCGCCGGCGGGGCCGCCGCCGGGGCCGACCTCGCCCTCCCCGGCGAGCTGGATGTGGGTGCCGTGCTCGACGCCTGCGGGGATCTTGACCTTGATCGTCCGTTGGGTGCGCACCCGGCCCTCGCCGGAGCACTCGCGGCACGGGGTGCGGATGACCGAGCCGTAGCCGCCGCACTGGGGGCAGGGGCGGGAGGTCATGACCTGGCCGAGGAAGCTGCGCTGCACCTGCTGGATCTCGCCCCGGCCGTGGCACATGTCGCACTGCTCGGGGTGGGTGCCGGCCTCGGCGCCGCTGCCGCTGCACACCTTGCAGACGGTCGCGGTGTCGATGGTCAGCTCGCGGGTGGTGCCGAACGCCGTCTCGGCGAGGTCGAGCTCGACCCGCAGCGTGGCGTTGCGGCCGCGGCGGGCGCGCGAGCGCGGCCCGCGGGTCCCGGCCTGGCCGAAGACCGCGTCCATGAGGTCGCTGAAGGGGAAGCCGGCACCGAATCCGCCGCCGAATCCGCCCGCGCCGCCTCCGGGCGCGAAGGGGTCGGCGCCGAGGTCGAACATCTCCTTCTTCTTGGGGTCCGACAGGACCTCGTAGGCCTGGGTGACCTCTTTGAACTTCTCCTGGCTCTCGGCGTCGGGATTGACGTCCGGGTGGAGTTCGCGCGCGAGCCTGCGGTAGGCCTTCTTGATCTCGTCGGGGGTGGCGTTGCGGCTCACCCCGAGAATCGCGTAATAATCGCGCACTACGAGCCCGCCAGGATCTGTCCGACGTAACGTGCCACAGCGCGTACCGCTCCCATCGTTCCGGGGTAGTCCATGCGGGTGGGGCCGAGAACCCCCAGGCGGGCCAGCGCCTGCCCGTCCATCCCGTAGCCGGTGGCGACCACGGAGGTGGAGCGCAGGCCCTCCAACTGGTTCTCGGTGCCGATCCTGACGGTCAGGGTAGCCGGATCCCCGGTCTCCCCCAGCAGTCTCATCAGCACCACCTGTTCTTCCAGGGCCTCCAGCACGTCCCGGAGGCTCTGCGAGAAGTCCACGTGGGCGAGGTTCGCCGCGCCCGCGAAGACGATCTTCTCTTCGTTCCGTTCGACCAGGGTCTCCAGCAGCACCGACAGGACCGCCGCGGCGACGGGCTTGTCTTCGGCCGAGACGCGTTCGGGCAGGTCCTCCACCGCGAGGGGCACGTCGGCGAACGACCGCCCGTCCAGGCAGGTGTTGAGCAGCGCCCGCAGGTGGGACACCGACTCGTCGTTGATGTCGGCCGCGGTCTCGAAGACGCGCTGCTCCACCCGGCCGGTGTCGGTGATCACCACGAGCAGCAGCCGCCGGGACGACATCGGGACCAGCTCGATGTGCCGGACCGACGAGCGCACCAGCGAGGGGTACTGCACCACGGCGACCTGCCGGGTGATCTGCGCGAGCAGGCGGACGGTCCGGGAGACCACGTCGTCGAGGTCGTAGGCGCCCGCGAGGAACGTCTCGATCGCCCGGCGCTCGGCCGACGACATCGGCTTGATCGTCGACAGCCTGTCGACGAACAGGCGGTAGCCCTTGTCGGTCGGGATCCGGCCCGCGCTGGTGTGGGGCTGGGTGATGTACCCCTGCTCCTCCAGCACGGCCATGTCGTTGCGCACGGTCGCCGGGGAGACGCCGAGGGCGTGCCGTTCGGCCAGCGCTTTGGAACCCACCGGTTCGTTGGTGGAGACATAGTCCTCCACGATGGCGCGCAGGATGGCCAGCTTACGATCCTCCAACAACGCTCACCTCCTGCTCTGGCGCTCCCACTGCCCGGTGCCCGGCAGGCCCGCTGCCTGGCACTCCCAGTCTATGAGTGCCAAGTGTACGGTCCCGGGCGCGGAAGTCGATGTGCGAGAGTCTGGGGCATGTCCTGGGAAGAGGTCGCCGACCGCTGCTTCCGCCGCAGCCACGGCAGGTTCGAGGTCAATGTCGGGGTGGTCACGGGGCGGCTCGGGACCGTCCTGATCGACACCGGAGCCTCCCTCGGCGAGGGCGTCCAGCTGCGGGAGGAACTTCGCGAACTGGGCGTCGGCGAGCCCGTCGCGGTGGTCAACACGCACGGCCACTTCGACCACTGCTTCGGCAACGGGGCCTTCACCGGCCTGTTCTGGGGGCACACCGGGCTGCCGGAGTACCTGCGCCGGGAGGTCTGGATCACCATGGCCGCCGACGACCCCGACTGGGCCCGCGCCGTGACGGGCACCGTCGTCCCCCCGATCACCCAGACGTTCTCCGGCACCGCCCTCATCGATCTCGGCGACCGCCTCGTGGAGCTCCACCACCTCGGCCGGGGCCACACCGGGCACGACATCGTGGTCCAGGTGCCCGACTGCGGGGTGCTGTTCGCCGGCGACCTCGTCGAGGAGTCCGGACCCCCGGCCTACGGCGGCGACAGCCACCCCCTGGACTGGCCGATCACCCTGACGCGGCTGCTGGAGCTGCACCCGGAGAAGATCGTCCCGGGGCACGGCACGCCGGTCGGGCGGGAGTTCGCGGTACGGCAGCGCGATTCCGTGGCGGCCGTGGCCCACGGCGTCCGTGAGACGTTCGACCAGGGCCTCGACCCTGTGCAGGCGCTCACGGCCCACGACTGGCCCTACGACCCGCTGCGGCTCCTCCAGGCGGTCCGGCGGGGGCACCGGCAGCTGTCCCACCCTCTGGAGTGATGCACCTCCGCGCCCCCTCGGGTTAGGGTCGGGGCGTGCGCAGCAAGGACTATGGAGAAGACGTCCTCGCCGGGAACTGGCGGCTCCCCCGCAAGGGCACCATCCCCGAGATCCCCGCCGAGCGCGACCTCGTCGTGGAGGACCCCGACAGCGGGTTCTGCGGCGCGGTCGTCGCCTGCGGCAAGGACGAGGTCACCCTGGAGGACCGCTTCGGCAAACGCCGCGTCTTCCCCCTCGACCCCGCCGGGTTCCTGCTGGACGGCAGGCCCGTCACCCTCGTGCGGCCGGTCCCCCGCCTGACGGGTCCGGCGCGCAGCGCGTCGGGGTCGATCGCCGTCCAGGGCCACCGGGCCCGGGTGGCCAGGGAGAGCCGGATCTACGTCGAAGGCGTGCACGACGCGGAGCTCGTGGAGAAGATCTGGGGCCACGACCTGCGCGTCGAGGGCGTCGCCGTGGAGTACCTGGAGGGGATCGACCAGCTCCCCCTCATCGTCGAGGAGTTCGAGCCGGGGCCGGGCCGAAGACTCGGCGTCCTGGTCGACCACCTCGTGCCGGGCTCGAAGGAGTCCCGGATCGCCGCCCGGATCGACGACCCCGACGTGCTCGTGTGCGGGCACCCCTACATCGACGTCTGGGAGGCGGTGAAACCCGCCTCCGTGGGCATCCGGGCCTGGCCCGTGGTGCCCAAGGGCTTCGACTGGAAGGAAGGGGTCTGCGCCCGGCTCGGCTGGCCCGGGGACACCCGGGCGGCCTGGCGGCGGATTCTCGGATCGGTACGGACTTTCGCCGATCTGGAACCGGAGCTGCTCGGGCGCGTCGAAGAGTTGATCGACTTCGTCACCGCTCCCGAGGAGTGACGCCCATGGCACGCCGCAACCGCCCCCAGCCCACCCCGACCGTCCGCCTGCCCGAGGGCTTCGCCGCGGGGTACGCGGGCGGGCCGACCACGCCGGACGAGCGCCAGTGGGCGCTGACCGCCTATATCGGCCAGTTCGTCCTGTGGGTGCTGCCCCCGCTGTACATCTACCTGACCAAGAAGCGCCGCTCGGCCTACGCGCGCCACCACGGCCGCCAGGCACTCAACCTCGCCCTGACCACCGGGATCGGCGTGGGGGCGGCGCTCTGGATCAGCCAGTGGCTCCCCGCCGCCCAATGGGTCGCCGCGGGCTGGGTCGTGCTGTCGCTCGGCCTCGTCGTCTACAGCGCGACCCGCGTCAACAAGGGCGCCTGGCACCGGCTGCCCGCGCTCGTCGCCTGGCCGATCTTCAAGGACCGGCCGCCGCGCGGATAGCGGCTCAGGTGAGGTCGCGCACGACCGCGTCGGCCAGGAGACGGCCCTGGAGCGTGAGCACGGCGTGGCCGTCCACCCGCTCCACCAGGCCCCTGGCCTCCTGCTCGGCGACCGCCGCGGCGTCCAGGAGCTCCAGCGGGCAGCCCTCGCGCAGCCGGATCTCCAGCAGGACCCGCTCCACGAGCCGGGTCTCGTCGTCGAGCACCTCGCGGGCGTGCGCGGGGGTGCGGCCCTCGGCGAGGCGCGCCGCGTACGCGGCGGGATGCTTCACGTTCCACCAGCGGGTGCCGCCCACATGGCTGTGCGCGCCTGGACCCGCGCCCCACCAGTCGGCGCCCTTCCAGTACAGGACGTTGTGGGCGCACTCGCCGCCGGGCAGCGCCCAGTTCGACAGCTCGTACCACCGCATCCCGGCCTTGCCGAGCAGCTCGTCGGCCACGAGGTAGCGGTCGGCCATGGCGTCGTCGTCCGGCTCGGCCAGCACCCCGCGCCTGACCTGGGCGGCGAGCTTCGTGCCGTCCTCGACGATCAGCGCGTACGCCGAGATGTGGTCGGGCCCGGCCTCCAGCGCCGCCTCCAGGGACGCCCGCCAGTCGTCGTCCGACTCCCCCGGGGTCCCGTAGATCAGGTCGAGGTTGACGTGCCCGAACCCCGCCTCCCTGGCCTGCTCGACGACCCGGGGCACCCGGGCCGGGGTGTGCGTCCGGTCCAGCGCCGCCAGGACGTGCGGCCGGGCGCTCTGCATCCCGTAGGAGACCCGGGTGAACCCCCCGGCGCGCAGCCCGTCCAGATAGGCGCGGTCGACGGTCTCCGGATTGGCCTCGGTGGTGACCTCGGCGCCCGGCGCCAGCCCGAACTCCCCGTCGATCGCGGCGAGGATCCGGCCGAGGTCGCCCGGCGGCAGCAGGGTCGGGGTCCCGCCGCCCACGAAGACCGTCTCCACCGGCAGCTCGGCCTCGCCCAGGACGCGCCGGGCCAACCGGATCTCGTCGATCACCGTGTCCGCGTAGGAGTCACGGGACGCGCCGGGGCCGAGTTCGGAGGCGGTGTAGGTGTTGAAGTCGCAGTAGCCGCAGCGCGTCACGCAGAACGGGACATGGACGTAGAAGCCGAACGGGCGCCCGCCCAGGCCGGCGAGGGCCGATCCGGGCAGCGATCCGTCGGCGGGTACGGGGTCCCCTTCGGGCAGCGTCGAGGGCATGCCCCCAGTCTCGCAGCGGGGACGCCGTGCTCGGGCCGCCCGCCCGGCCGTGGATCAGTCGAGTCTGACGGCGGCCTGCGGGGCGGTCGTGGCGGCCGCGGGCAGGACCGTCATCGTGCCGGGGCGGCCCGGCACCTGGTCGAGGCGGATCACCCGGCCCGGATAAGCGCGCTGGGCGATCGCGACGTCCCGCTCGTCCCAGCGGCCGTAGAAGACGGGGCTGCCGTTGTGCAGTTCCACCTTCTCCACGCCGGTCGGCCAGCGGCGCAGGAAGGAGTCGATGCCGAACGCCTCGTCGGCCGCGGGCAGGTCGGGACCGTTGTGACGGGCCATGTGCGCTCCCTCCACCGGGGCGCGCCAGGGCGGAAGCCCCCGGAACAGCGCCTCCGGCCTGATCTCGATCTTGAATGGTTCGGTGAGCCGCACCGTGTCGCCAGGGCCGACGACGGCCACCTCGCGGTAGCCGTCGTCGGTCAGCTCGAAGACATGGACCCGCGCGTTCTCCCCGGCGATGTCGACGACCCAGTAGCACGGGACCCCGGCGGCCTCGTACAGGGCCTTCTTCACGCCGAGATCGCTGGCCCGGGACGCCTCCGAGGCGACCTCGACGGCCAGCAGCGGGGGGCCGTCCACAAAACTCTCCCGCCGCTGGCCGGCGCAGTAGACCATGAGGTCCGACGGCACCCAGGTGCCGTCACCGAGCCGCGCGGCGGCTTCCGTCGCCGTCGCCATGTCGCCGTATTCGGCGAACATCACCGGAGCGACGAGATCCGCGACGAGTATCTGGTGCAAGAGTGTGTGACCCACGACGGACAGTTTTCACCCCGGAACGCATGGTGACCCGCGGTTTCTGGGTATCCGTGTGACTCGATCTGATCACGGGGTCGTGATGCCGGTCACCGTCGTCAGGACCAGGACCGCGTCGCTCAGCGCGGTCAGTCCGTGTCGCTCGTGCGGGATCGCGTGCACCCCGCCCTCGGCGAGTTCGACGTCGCCGCTCTCGGCCGTGATCCGCACGCTGCCGGACAGCACCTGGATGCTCGCGGCGGGAGGCGCCACGTGCTCCTCCAGCTCGGCGCCCTCGGTGAGCGCGATCAGGGCCTGGCGCAGGGGGCCGTCGTGCACGAACAGATGGGCGCTGCGGCCGTTCTTGTCGGCTTTGGCCTTGGTCAGGTGCTCGTCGCTGAGCACCCGGAGATCAGTTGTCATGGCGGAGAGATTCCCTTACCGGCCCCCTGGCCAAACTGTGACCTAGCCCCGCATATCTCCGCGATCGGGGCGGAAGGCATGCTTCCACGACGGGCCGCGCCAGTAATGGTTGGCCGCCGCGATCGTGGCGAACTCCGCGGCGACCGCCTCGCCGCTCACCTGCGGATCCGCCGCGGGGCGCAACCGCACCAGCGCCCGGCGTGCCATCTCGAGCGCCAGCACCCGGCCTTCCTCCGGGGAGTCGGTCATGAGCGAATCCCCCGGCACCAGTTCGTCCATGACCGATCCATGCCACCGCGCGGGGGCGGCTAACCCCGCACGGACCCGGCCCGGGCCGTCACTTGACCATGGGCCAGGCCAGGAACGAGGGGAACCGGTACCACTCGCCCTGCGACGCCTTCACCGCCCCGATGATCAGGAAGACGATCTCGACGGCGCCGAGCGGGAAGTACAGCAGCGCGCCGAGACCGAAGGTGATGAACGAGACCGGGATCAGGATGACCGTGTAGGCGACCGCGGTGATCCCGAGGTTGAGGCCCTGCGCGCCGTGCCAGCGCGCGAACTGCCCCTTGTCCTTGTAGACCAGGTAGACGATCAGCGGCGCGAACAGCCCGATCACGAACTGCCCGAGATGCCCCAGCAGCGCCCACGTCCGCTCCTCCGACGCCTGCGGGTGCGGTCCCCAGCCGCCCGGGGCCTGCGGAACGCCCGGCGGCGGGAAGAACGGCGGAGGAGGAGGCACCGGGCCCGGCTGCCCGAACCGCTGCTGCCCGTAAGGCTGCGCGGGCGCCCCTGGCTGCCCGTACTGCGGCTGGTAGCCGCCCGGCTGACCGTACTGCGGCGGCACCGCGCCGGGCTGCGGGAAAGGCGGCTGCGTCGGCGGCTGGGCCGGCTGCTCGCCCGGAGGCCGCCACGCCCCCTGGGGGGAGGCCGCGCCGTTGGGGTCCCAGGGGGGTGTGCTCATCGCCTCAGGCTCACTTCTTCGGCTTGTCCGCGGACGATCCCGTCGAGAGGGCGGCGACGAAGGCCTCCTGCGGCACGTCCACGCGCCCGATGGTCTTCATCTTCTTCTTGCCCTCCTTCTGCTTCTCCAGCAGTTTGCGCTTCCGGGAGATGTCGCCGCCATAGCATTTCGCCAGAACGTCCTTGCGGATCGCGCGGATGTTCTCGCGGGCGATCACCCGGGCGCCGATCGCCGCCTGGATGGGCACCTCGTACTGCTGACGCGGGATGAGCTCCTTGAGCTTGGTCGTCATCATCAGCCCGTACTCGCGCGCCTTGTCGGCGTGCACGATCTGGCTGAACGCGTCGACCGACTCGCCCTGCAGGAGGATGTCGACCTTGACGAGGTTGGACTCCTGTTCGCCCGAGGGCTCGTAGTCCAGGCTCGCGTAGCCGCGGGTGCGCGACTTCAGCTGGTCGAAGAAGTCGAAGATGATCTCGCCGAGGGGCAGCGTGTACTTGATCTCCACGCGATCCTCGGACAGGTAGTCCATGCCGATGAGCACACCGCGGCGGCCCTGGCACAGCTCCATGATCGTCCCGATGAACTCGGTCGGGGTGAGGACCGTCGCCTTGACGATGGGCTCGAACACCCGCGCGATACGGCCGTCGGCCGGATACTCGCTGGGGTTCGTGACGGTGTGCTCGGTGCCGTTCTCGAGGACGACCCGGTAGATGACGCTCGGGGCCGTCGAGATGAGGGCGAGGTTGAACTCCCGCTCCAGGCGCTCCCGGACGATCTCCATGTGGAGCAGGCCGAGGAAGCCGCAGCGGTAGCCGAACCCGAGGGCCACCGACGTCTCCGGCTCGTACACCAGGGCCGCGTCGTTCAGCCGGAGCTTGTCCAGGGCGTCGCGGAGCAGCGGGTACTCGTCGCCGTCGATCGGATACAGGCCCGAGTAGACCATCGGCCGGGGGTTGTCGTACCCGCCGAGCGACTCGGGCGCCGGGCGCGAGGCCATCGTCACCGTGTCGCCGACGCGGGCCTGCCGGACGTCCTTGACGCCCGAGATCAGGTAGCCGACCTCGCCGACGCCCAGACCGTCGGTGGGGATGGGCTCCGGCGAGATGACGCCGACCTCGAGGGTGTCGTGGGCGGTGCCCGTCGACATCATGAGGGACTTCTCGCGCCGGGTGATCCGGCCGTCCACCACGCGGACGTAGGTGACCACGCCGCGGTAGGTGTCGTAGACCGAGTCGAAGATCAGCGCGCGGGCCGGGGCGTCGGCGTCGCCGACCGGGGCCGGGACGTCCGCGACGATCTTGTCGAGCAGTTCGGCCACGCCCACGCCCGTCTTGCCGGACACGCGCAGCACGTCGGACGGGTCGCAGCCGATGAGGCCGGAGATCTCCTCGGCCACCTTGTCCGGCTGCGCCGCCGGAAGATCGATCTTGTTGAGGACCGGGATGATGTGCAGGTCCGCCTCGATCGCCATGTACAGGTTGGCGAGGGTCTGCGCCTCGATGCCCTGGGCGGCGTCCACCAGCAGGATCGCGCCCTCGCACGCCGCCAGCGACCGGGAGACCTCGTAGGAGAAGTCCACGTGGCCCGGGGTGTCGATCATGTTGAGGACATGGCCGTCCCAGGGCAGCCGCACCGCCTGCGACTTGATCGTGATGCCGCGTTCGCGCTCGATGTCCATCCGGTCCAGGTACTGGGCCCGCATGGAGCGGTCGTCGACGACCCCGGTCAGCTGCAGCATGCGGTCTGCCAGGGTGGACTTGCCGTGGTCGATGTGCGCGATGATGCAGAAATTGCGGATCACCGCGGGATCGGTGTGTTTCGGTACGGGCGGCACGCGGATCCTAGGTTGACGTGGAAACGTTCCGACTCCCATGGTCCCATGTCCGTGCCGATGCTCCGGTTCCGGACTCCTCGGTCGGGGGCGCGCCCTGTCCGGAGGCGGTCGGCGGTGCGGCGCCGACCTGGGCGTCAGCGGCCCGGGTTGGGGGTCGGGCCATCGCATTGGTAGTCTTCTTCCTTGCGTGTGGGTGCGTGTGTCTCCGTACCCGCAGATCCGACCGGCTGCCGGATCTCCGCGCCCCATCCGTGACTCACCCAAAACGAGGCTTCTTTCAGTGGCGAACATCAAGTCCCAGATCAAGCGGAACAAGCAGAACGAGAAGGCGCGCCTGCGCAACAAGGCCGTCAAGACCGAGCTGAAGTCGGCCATTCGCAAGTTCCGTGAGGCCACCGCCTCTGGCGACGCCGAGGGCGTCCAGACCGCGCTGCGCCACGCCAGCCGCAAGCTGGACAAGGCCGTCAGCAAGGGCGTCATCCACAAGAACCAGGCCGCGAACCGCAAGTCCGCGATCGCCAAGCAGGCCGCTGCGCTCGCCAAGTAGCGCACCGCGCCCCAGCGCGCTTCGAGGCCGCCCCGCCGTTCACGGCACGGGGCGGCCTTTTTGATGCGCGGGGGGCCTTTCGACGACGGGCGGTCGGCCGGACTCGAAATCGGGGTGCGGTCCGGCGATGATCCGTTCTACTCTCGAAAGAAGTATGGACGAACGACAGATCATCAAAATCTCGAAGTACCTCGCCCGCCACCTGCGGCATCAGCCCGAGCGCATCGGCCTGCGGCCCGACCGGGCGGGCTGGGTCACCGTCGCCGAACTCCTGGCGGCCTGCCGCCTGCACCGGATGGCGCTGAGCGAGGACGACCTGCGCGAGGTCGTCGCCCGCAACGACAAGCAGCGGTTCGCGTTCTCCCCCGACGGCCTGCGCATCCGCGCCAGCCAGGGGCACACCATCACCGTCGACCTGGAACTGCCCGCCGTCGCACCGCCCGAGGTCCTGTACCACGGGACGGTCGGGGCGGTGCTCGAGGCGATCTTCCGGGAGGGGCTGCGGCCGATGGACCGGCACGCCGTCCACCTGTCGCCCGACACCGAGACCGCCCTGCGGGTGGGCGCGCGACGGGGGCGTCCGGTGGTGCTTCGGGTGGATTCCGCCCGGATGGCCGCCGACGGGCACCTGTTCCAGCGCACCGCCAACGGGGTCTGGCTGACCGGGCACGTCCCACCCCGGTATCTGACGGCTCAGGGGTAGCCGATGGCCTCGTCGACGTCGCGCCAGGTCGGCGTGGGCACGACCCAGTCGGGCACCGGCTCGTCCTGGGGGCCGAACAGGTAGCGGTTGGCGACGACGTCGCGGATCGCGCGGTGCACGTCGAGCCGGTCGTCGATCATGTGCGTGATGCCCAGCTCCGCGCAGTGCAGGGCCTTGTCCTGGCGCAGGCGGCAGTAGCGGATGTGGGTGCGCGGGATGCCCGTCACACCGTAGAAGTCGTGGTGCTCCAGCCAGGCCAGCGACAGTGGCTCGCCCTCCTCGCTGATCCGCGAGATCACCCACGCCCTGCCGTCGAAACGGTCCACGATCTTCGGCAGGATCTCGAAGGCGCCCTCGATGAGCGGCATCAGCCGCGGATCGTCAAGGAACACCCGGCCGTCGGCCTGCCGATTGGCGCCGACCACCACACGCCCGAGGTCCACCCCGAGCCTCGCCTCTCCCATGACTCCACCTTGTCCAGCCTGCGAACCACCCGCAACCGTTTCTTGGACAACGAGACCGTGTCGCGTTCCGATCCCGGCCCAGGGTGAGAACCCCGTCACCCTCAGCGGACCGACCTCGCCATGACGATCTCGTGCACCGCGCGCTCCAGGGCGTATCCGGCGTCGGCGGCGCCGCCCTTCACCGCCTGGTCGGTCTCGGCGACCACGACCAGGGCGCGGGCTATCCCGTCAGGGGTCCAGCCGCGCACCTGCCTCTGCAGCCGCTCGATCTTCCATGGCGGCATGCCGAGCTCCTTGGCCAGGGCGAAGCTCTTGCCGCGCGCCCCGCCCACCTTGGCCAGGCCCCGGACGCCCTGCGCGAGGGCGCTGTTGATGAGCACCGCGGCCACCCCGGTCGAAAGGGCCCAGCGCAGCTGCTCCAGTGCCTCGCCCAGCCTGCCCTCGACCGCGGCGTCGGCGACGGTGAATCCGGACACCTCGGCGCGGCCCCGGTGGTAGCGCGCCACCGCCGCGTCGGTGATCTTGCCGCCGGTGTCGGAGACGAGCTGGCTGCACGCGGCGGCGATCTCCCGCAGGTCGTTGCCCACGGCGTCCAGGAGCTGCTGGGCCGCGGCCGGGCTCATCGAGCCGCCGAGACGGCGCACCTCGGCGCGCAGGAAGTCCAGTCGCTCCCCCGCCTTGGTGATCTTGGGACACGCGATCTTCCCGGCGCCCGCCTTGGTCCACGCGTCGAGCAGCCCCTTGCCTTTGACGCCTCCGGCATGCACCAGCACGAGCACGATGTCGTCCGCCGGGTTCTTGACATAAGCCCCGATCTCGGCCGCCAGATCCTTCCCCAGATCCTGCGCCGACCGCAGCACGATCACCTTGCCGCCGCCGAACAGCGACGGCGAGGTCAGCTCCAGCAGCCGCCCGGACTCCAGCCCCCCGGTACCAGTTCCACCACCTCGGTATCCGGCTCCCGCCTCCGCGCCTCCCCGACGATCTCCCCCACCGCCCGATCAACGAGCAGCTCCTCGTCCCCCACGACCACCGTCACCAAGTCCACACCCCCAGAATGCCACCCGCCCCACCCCACCCCGACCCGTTTCCCACCCCACCCCACCCCCAAAACCCCGCGGGGCACCCGCGCGGCAGCACACGCTCGGGGCACAGACGGGCGGACACAGACGGGCGGGCGGGCGGGCACAGGCGGGCAGGCGCGGGCGGGCGGGCGGGCGGCATAGGTGAGCGGGGGCGGGGCGCAGGCGGGGCAGGGCGGGGTCATGGGCGGGTGTGGACGTGGAGGTGGGAGTTCGAGACGGAGATGGCGATGTCGCCGTGGAGGTCGGTGCGGTAGATGCGGGCCGGGCGGAGGAGTTGCAGGGTGCGGGCCGCGGGGTGGCCGTAGGGGTTGTCGCGGCCTACGGAGATCACGGCGACGCGCGGGCGGCCTTCGGTGAGGAAGGCCGGCTCCTGCCGGGGGCTGCCGTGGTGCGGCACCTTGAGGACGTCGACGCGCGGGACGAGGCCGCGCAGGGCGTTCTGCGCGTCCTCCTCCAGGTCTCCGGCGAGCAGCACGGAAAGGCCCGGCCAGCGGGCGAGCAGGACCACGCTCGCGTTGTTGACCAGGGTGCCGTCGCCCGAGGGCGGGGGCGGGCCCGGGCGCGGGGCGAGCACGTCGAGGGTGAGCTCCCCGTGCGTCCACCGGCGGCCCTGCACCGCGGCCAGCAGCGCGGGGGAGGCGCGGGCCGCCGCGACCGCGCGCCGTTCGGGGCCGAGGCCGCTGAGCGGGCTGTGCGCGAGCACCGCGCCGGGCCTGCCTCGCAGCACCCCGGAGAGCCCCGCGAGGTGGTCGGCGTGCGGATGGGTGATCACGACAAGTGAGACCTTCCGGACACCGAGCCGGCGCAGGCAGCCGTCCACGAGCACGGGATCGGGCCCCGCGTCGACCACGACGGCCCGCCCCGGCGCCTCGGCCAGGACCAGCGCGTCGCCCTGCCCGACGTCGCAGGCGACGAACCGCCACCCGTCCGGCGGCCACGCCGGCGCCGTGATCCGCACCGCCGCGACCGCGACCAGCGCCCCCGCGCCGGCCGCCACCGCGAGCCGCCGCACCCGGCGCACCCGCACCGCGGCGACCGCCGCGACCGTGCAGGCGGCCAGCAGCGCCGCCCCGGCGAGGCCCCCCGGCCATGGCAGCACCAGGTAGGGCAGCGCCGCGAAGGCGTCCGCCACCGCGATCACCCAGGACGCGGCCCAGCCCGCGGGCCACGCCGTCCACCGGGCCGCGTCCGCCGAGAACTGGGCGAGCACGGCGGCGGCGAACCCGCACACCGTCGTCACCCCGATCC
Source organism: Actinocorallia herbida (assembly GCF_003751225.1). NCBI lineage: Bacteria > Bacillati > Actinomycetota > Actinomycetes > Streptosporangiales > Thermomonosporaceae > Actinocorallia > Actinocorallia herbida. The sequence goes on along the minus strand of NZ_RJKE01000001.1, from coordinate 1,154,705 downwards.
CCGGCGCGGCGAGCACGTTGGCGGGGACCGCCGCGAGCCCCACCTGCCCGGACAGCGCCGCCAGCACCGGGCCGACCGCCGCCTGCGCGGCCAGCGGCACCGCGACCGCCTCGCTCAGCCCGCGCGACAGACCCCACGCGTGCAGGGCGTCCCGCCAGCGTGGCGCGAGGAGGAGCAGCCCGGCCGTCGCGGTCACCGAAAGGGTGAAGCCATAGGAGCCCGCGAGTCCTGGATCGAGCAGGATCAGCAGGATGACGGCCCCCGCGAGGGAGGGCACCCCCTGCCGCTCCCGCCCCGTGAAGACCGCGAACAGCCCGATCGCCCCCATGACGGACGCGCGCAGCACGCTCGGCTCCGCGCCGACCACCGCGAAGAACCCCGCCGCCGCGACGCCCGCGGCGACCACGGCCCGGCGCACGCCCAGTCCCGCCCAACGGCCCGCCCACAGGACCACCGCGGTGAGGATCGAGAAGTTCGCCCCGCTGACGACCAGGCAGTGCACCAGGCCCGCGGCGCGGAACTCCTCGTGGATCCGCTGCGGCACCCCCGACACGTCCCCCAGCACCATGCCCGGCACGACGCCGCGCGGCGCGGCGGCCATGCCGTCGACCGCCCCGCGCAGCCCGGCCCGCACGCCCTCGGCCCACCGCTGCCAGGCCCCGGCCTCGCCGACCACCTCGGCCGGTCCCCGGGCCAGCACCAGCGCCCCGACCAGACCGCCGCCGTCGGGCACCGCGAACCGGCCGCCGCCGCGCACCCGCTCACCCACCCGCGCCTTCTCCCATCCGCCCGCGCTCCCCTCCCACTCCATCGCCATCACCACGACCGGCGTCCGCACCCGGACCCCGCCGCGCACCCCCACCCACTCCGCTCTCCCCTCCACGACCACCACCCCCTTAGCCGTCCTGCGCACCCCCGCCGTCACCACCACCTCGACCTCCGCCGTGCCCCTCCGCTCCGCGACCTCCCGCACGGCCCCGCTCTCCACCGCCTCGACCCGTATCCCCACCCCCACCGCGCACGCCGCCCCCACCACCAATGCCACCGCCAGTCCCCGCCACCCCCGAACGAACCCCACCAATCCCCCCACCGCACAACCCCCCGCCACCCAGTACGCCTCCACCCCCCACTCCGCCCTCACCAGCCAGAACCCCATCCCCCAAACCACCCCCGCCACCCCCACCAACCGCACATCCCTACCCATAACGCCTTCCTCCCACCTACGCGCCGCCCCGACCCACCCCGCCGAAAGATCCACCCGCCCCCCACAGACACCCGCTCCCTCACCCGACCAGGCGCCCCGCCCGAACAGCCCGCACCGCGGGTGCGATCCGGGCTGGCGGGCCGGGTGAGTCAGACGCGGATGTGGGGGGCCAGGTCGGCGTAGCGGCGGTCGCCGATGCCGGTGACGTCGCGGAGCTGGTCCGGGGTGCGGAAAGGGCCGTGGGTCGTGCGGTGCTCGAGGATGCGCTCGGCGAGGACGGGGCCGACTCCGGGGAGTTGCTGGAGCTGGTCGAGGGTCGCGGTGTTGAGGTCCACGGGGGCGGCGGGCGCCCCTGCCGGGGACAGCGGCTGCGCGGGAGGTGGCGGCTGGTCGGCGCCCACGGTGATCTGTTCGCCGTCGAGGATCTTGCGGGCGAGATTGAGCGCGCCCACCTCGGCCTTCGGACGCAGCCCGCCCGCCGCGGTGACCGCCTCGTGGACGCGTGCGTCCGCCGGCAGCGTCACCAGGCCGGGACTCCGCACGTCGCCGGCCACGTGCACCACCACGGGCCGCACCGTCGGCACGGGGACGGGGGACGCCGCGGGCACCGGGTCCACGGGCCGCACCGGATCCGCCTGCTCGAAGGAGGCCGCCTCGGGGCGCGTGGCCCAGAAGAACACACCGGTCGCGACGGCCGCCACGAACGCGAGCACGACCAGCGCCCGCGCGCCCGTGATCCCCGGATCGAGGCGTTCCATCAGCCCCGCGACGGTCCGGCGCGCGTCCGCCCCGCCCCACCGGTGCGGACTCCTCCCCGCCAAGGGGTCTTCGACCCATGCCGTCCCGGAACCGCCTTCCTCCCGCTCCCGAGGACCGTGCTCCCGCACCGTGCCTTGACCTCCGCCCTGCCGCATCGCTCCGTCGTTCCTCACCACCATCGCCTCCCCCGCCCGCCTGCCGACCCGTACCGCCGCAGGTTCCGAACCGCCGCCCGTCGCTCCCCACCCGGTCCCCGCCCGCACCGCCGTCAGATCCGACCCGCCGTACCCGGGCCTTCCGGCCCAGGTGCCGAACACGTCCGCCGCCCGGTCGTCCCCCACTTCACGCACCTCGTTCCCCTCCGTTCCCCGCTCTCTCCCCTCACCGAGCGCCCCGAGCGCACCCCCGCCTTCCCAAGCCCAGGGGGGGCCTATCCGGTCCGGCCGGGTCACCGCCTCGCCCGGACCCACGTCGGCGCGCTCCGGACTCGCCCCCCAGAGCGTCCCCTGGCCGCCCCAGACCCCCGGACCCCCCTCATCCAGGAGACCTCCGCCCCCGAAGGCTCCGACGGCACGAGCCCCGGCCCCGCCTCGGTCGTCCAGCCACCGGAGCCCCTCTCGCCTTCGCTCGACCTCCACGAATCGCTCGCCGAGCCGACCGGGCCCCGACCACACCCCGCCCCCGCGCAGAGGACCCTCCTCCTCTCCGGATCGCCACCCCACCCCGTCTTCCAGGAAACCCCCCGGGCCCGTCCCGGCAGCACCCTCCCCCACGACCGGCCCCCGTTCCCCGGCCTCACCGCCCTCAGGACCATCCAGGACAGACCGCCCACCAAAAGAGCCACCCCGAATCGCCCCCCGAACACCGGAGTCGTCTCCGCCCTCCTCACCCGCCGACATCCGCCCCACCCCATCCCAGGTCCTCCGACCCTCCGCACCGAGGTGACCGGGCACCGGACCCAGCCCCCAGGCATCACCGCTCGAGCTCCGCACCACGGCCCCACCCGACCACCGACCGGCGGAACCCCCTCGGCCCTCCTCCTCCGAGGACGACCCGCCCACACCACCCTGACCCGGAGACGAAGACGAAGACGAAGCGGAACTTCCGCCACCCGAACCCCGCACCCCGGAACCGCCACCCGCCGCGGCCCCGCCCGACCGCCGACCAGCGGAACCGCCCCCGTCCCCCTCCTGCGAGGACGACCCGCCCACTCCCGAAGTCGCCCGACCGCCCTGGCCCGACGACGGCACAAAGATGCCGCGACCCGGAACCCACGCCGCCGAACCATCACCCACCACACCCGCGCGCGACCACCGCCCGCCGGGGCCACCGACATCCCCCCGCGGGGACGACCCGCTCATCCCGACCAGAGACGCCCGACCACCCTCACCGTCGTCGCCGGGTTCCGAGAACGGGGGCACGGCGTCACCACCGGGCGCCCACGCCGCCGACCCACCGAGCGCCGCAGCCGCGCGCGTCGACGACCCGACAGAACCTCGGCCGGCCACCTCATGCGGAGACCGCCGACCCATGCCGACCAGCGGCACCCGACCGCTCACACCGTCGTCGCCGGATTCCGGCAACGGGGGCACGGCATCGCCGCCCAGGGTCCACACCTCGGAACCGTCTCGTGTGAAAGGTGAGAGCGGGTCCGGCGCGGGGGGATCGGGTGAGGGTTCGCTGTCCGAAGGCGGGCTGGGGCGTCCGTGCGGAGGGGTGCGGCGGGGATCGGCGCGGTGGCCCTCTGGCGGGGCGGCGGCGGGGTGGGCCGGTTCTCGAGCCGTGAGGATGCCTTGCGGGGGTGCGTCGTGTGGGCCTCGGGCGCGTTCTCGCGGGGAGGGCCGGGGCCCGCCGGTCAGCGGGGTGCGGCCGAGGGCGCGAGAGCCCGGCGAGAGGGGGTGCCGGGTGCGGACGACGGGGGTGTGCCAAGCGCCGGTGGTGTCACGGGTCGGGGAAGGCACGGCGGAGGGTTCGGTGTGCGGAGGCACGGGTGACGGCCCGGTGTCGGGGGCGGGCGAAGGCTGGTGGGCCGTCGCGGGGCGGGGGTTCGGCTTCTGACGGCGGGGTTCGCGGCGGAGGCGTCCGGAAGGGCGGCTCGGGCCGGATCGGTGCGCGGCCGCGGGCGGCAGCCCCGGAGGGTCCGCGTCGAGCGGACGCGTCGCCTCGACGACGCCGCCGGGATCCGGTGCGGCACCTCCCGGGACGGAGTGGGGTGCGGGGTTCGCACGGAGCGGATGAACGGGGCGGATCGCCCGTGTCGCGGACGTCGCGGCAAGGGACGAGCGGAGCCGCGCCGCCGACGCTTCGGGAGAGGGGCCTCCGGCCCTCCGCTTCGCCCTGCCGGGCGGAGGACTCGCGGGATCGGCCGCTCGCGAGCGCGGGATCCGCCCGACCCGGTCGGTCACCCCGCCCGCCCGCCGTTCCCCGACGGCGAGCCGCCGGGGAAGGGCGTCGCCCCGGCCGGGTTCGGCCCGCGACGCACCCGCGATGAACGCCGCGGATGCCCCTGCGCCTGCACCGGAATCGGCGTGCCCGCCGCCCGTACCGGACGGCAGCGATCTCGGCCGCCCCCAGAAATCGACGTCCTGGGTCTCATCCCAGCGGACCCAGTTCTCCGCGCCCCTGCGCCACATACCGACCGCCCCCTTCGCCGGACGGCCTCCCGCGGCCGTCGGCGCCCGTTCCGCCCCGACTCATCCACACCCGATCTCCGGGCGCGCCTCACCGACCCGCAGGACGCGGGGGCGGCCGGGGACGGGCGGGCAGAACGAAGGGCCGCTTCGGGTGGCGACTTCGACACGTCGCGTGATCACTCATGCCACCGACGTTAGGCGCGCATCCCGGCCCCGAACGGACCGAATCAGATTCTGTGGATAACCACTTGCGTCAAGCGCACGGGGAGATCGCGACGCCGAGCATGCCGGGGCCGACGTGGGCGCCGATGACGGGGCCGACCTCGCCCAGATGAAGGGTCCGCAACGCGGGGATGCGGCGACGCAGGCTCTCGGCGAGGCCCTTCGCCCGGGCCGGGGATCCGACGTGCTGCACGGCGACGTCCACCGAACCGGTGCCCGCGCGGGAGACCGCGAGCTCCTCGAGCCGGGAAAGGGCCTTCGCCGACGTGCGGACCTTCTCCAGCGGCGCGATCCTGCCGTCCGCGAGGTTCAGCAGCGGCTTGACCATCAGCGCCGAGCCCAGGAGGGTCGCGGCGGCGCCGATGCGGCCGCCGCGCCGCAGATGCTCCAGTGTGTCGACGTAGAACAGGGCGCTGCTCGCCTCCGCCCGCTCCCTGACGGCCTCGGCAACCTCGTCCAGGGTGCCGCCGGCCTCGGCGGCGACGGCCCCGGCGAGCGCGGCGAAACCGAGGGACATGCCTATCGTGCGGCTGTCCACGACCCGGACGGGCACCGGAGCCTCCGCCGCGGCCATCCGGGCGCATTCCACCGTGCCCGACATGTCACCCGACAGATGGACCGAGACGACGGCATCCGCCCCCGCCCCGGACGCGGCCTTGTAGGCGTCCGCGAACCTGTCCGGCGAAGGGCGCGACGTCGACACCGGCTGCCAGGACCGGAGCGCGTCGGCGGCGTCGGCCGAGGTGATGTCCACCCCGTCGTCCCGCACCTTGCCACCGATGATGATCTGGAGCGGCACCACGCCGATGGCGTACCGGGAGAGCAGTTCGGAAGGGAGATAAGCGGAGGAATCAGTGACTATCGCTACGCCCATACCGGCAACCTACCGCCGCGCCGTTAACCCTTCGTCACAGCGGAATGACCGGCATGCTGCCGGTTCCGGACCTCCGAAACACGCCCGCCATGGGAACTTCCAGGGCTTGGGAACGTTCCGGATCCGGACATCCGTCGACGATCAGGGCTGAACCGGGACACCACCCCGCCAGACGCGCAGGGCACGCAGCCCGTACGCCCAGGCGAAGGCGCCTTCGTGGTCGGCGTCCCACAGGACGATGTCGGCGTACATGCCGCGGGCCAGCGTGCCGCGGTCGGACACCTTCAGGGCCGTCGCACCGCCGATGGTCGCGGCGCGCAGCGCCTCGGTAACGCTCATCCCGAACATCGCCACGGCGAGCCCGACGACCAGCGGCATCGAGGTGATCCCGCTCTCGCCAGGGTTGTGGTCGGTGCCGAGCGCGACGGTGACGCCGCGGTCGAGCATGCTGCGCACCGGCGGGACACGGCCGCTGCGCAGCGCGCTGGCCGGGCAGACGGTGGCGGTGACGCCCGCGTGGGCGAGCGCCTTGATGTCCTCGTCGGTGGCCTCGGTGAGCAGGTCGGCCGAGGCGCAGCCGATCTCGGCGGCGACCTGTGCGGCGCCGCTGCGCTCGGAAAGGCACGCGTGCAGGCGGGGCTTGAGCCCGACCTGCTGGGCGGTGTACAGGACGGCCCGCGCCTCGTCCGCGGTGAAGTGGCCCTCATCGCAGTACACGTCGACGCTGTCGGCGCCGGCGGCGTGCGCGTCGAGCGTCCACTGGCGGACGGCGTCGACGTAGTCGCGGCGGCGGCCGAAGAACTCCGGCGGCAGCACGTTGGCGGCCAGGAAGGTGGCGTGGATGCGCGGCATGGCCGGTTCGTTCTCCAGCGAGCGGAGCATCCGGATATCGGCGAGTTCGCCGTCGCGCGTGAGATGGAAGCCGGTCTTGGCCTCGACGGTCGTGGTGCCCGACATCACCCAGGCGCGCAGCCGTTCGCGCACGGCGCTGCACAGGGTCCACGGGTCGGTGCCGCGAGTGACCGTCACGGTGGAGCCGATGCCGCCGCCCGCCGAGGCGATCTCCTGCGGGCTCGCCCCGCTCGTGCGCATCGCCAGCTCCGCCCAGCGGTTGCCCGCGTAGACGGGATGGGAGTGCGCGTCGATCAGCCCTGGGGTGACCAGGCCGCCGCCGAGGTTCTCCACATGGTCGACGTCGACGATGTCGTTGATGACGCCGGGGACGCTTTCCGGAAGGTCGGCGGACGGTCCCGCCCACACGATCCGGTCGTTGTGGATCAGAATGGCGGCATTGCTGCACACATCGGTGCCCGTCCACAGGCGCCCGATATTCGTCAGCAGACGAACCGTCATAGTCGTGTCACCGAACCGTCCGCTGGGAGGGGTCGACCGGGAGCGTCAAGAGCCACCTGCTCTCGCTGGTGCCGTCCGGCTGGCTGCCGATCGGCGGAAACTGGCCGCTGCTTCGACGTGCTCCGCCGAGCATCGGGATGACGAGACCGGAGATATCGGTTTCGTCACGGTAGTGCACGTCCGGCCTGCCAGACAAGTTCTTGACACGCCCAACGTGACACGGTCCGCCCGAGTTCCTCAGCGTAGTCCGCGGGTCCGCGAAACGTGGGCGAAACGTCAGAGAATCAGGACCCCGACGGCGTCACCTCGAAGACCTCCAGCTCGGTCGCGAGGGCGAGCGGCACCCTGGCGATGAGCTCGGTCCCGTCCTCCCGGTGCTCGATCTTGACGATCTCGCCCTGCTCGTGCACCCGGGCCGCGAGCGCGCCCTGGCTGTAGGGCAGCACCACGTGCACCTCACGGTCGAACTCGGGCAGTTCGGCCTCGATGAGCTCCAGCAGATCGGCCATGCCGGCGCCGGTCCTGGCGGAGACGACGACGCTCCGCTTGAACTCGCGCCGCAGCCTGCCGATGACGACGGGGTCGGCCGCGTCCGCCTTGTTGATGACGATCACTTCGGGCACCGAGGTCGCGTCGACGTCCGACAGCACCTCGCGGACCGCCTGGATCTGCGACTCGGGGTCGGGGTCGCTGCCGTCCACCACATGGAGGATGAGATCGGAGTCGGCGACCTCCTCCAGCGTCGAGCGGAACGCCTCGACGAGCTGGTGCGGCAGGTGCCGGACGAATCCGACCGTGTCGGCCAGCGTGTACAGCCGCCCGGACGGGGTCGTGGCCTTGCGGACGGTCGGGTCGAGGGTGGCGAACAGGGCGTTCTCCACCAGGACTCCGGCGCCGGTCAGGCGGTTCAGCAGTGAGGACTTGCCCGCGTTGGTGTATCCGGCGATCGCCACGGCGGGCACCTTGCGCGCCTTGCGTACCGCGCGCTTGGTGTCGCGGGTCTTCGACATCTCGGCGATCTGCCGCCGCAGCTTGGCCGTCCGGGTGCGGATGCGCCGCCGGTCGAGCTCGATCTTGGTCTCACCCGGGCCGCGGCCGCCGATGCCGACGCCGCCGGCCGCCCGGCCGCCGACCTGACGGGACAGGTTGCCGCCCCAGCCGCGCAGGCGTGGCAGCAGGTACTGGAGCTGGGCGAGTTCGACCTGGGCCTTGCCCTCGCGGGACTTGGCGTGCTGGGCGAAGATGTCGAGGATCAGTGCGGTCCGGTCGATCACCTTGACCTTGCAGATCTCCTCCAGCGTGCGCAGCTGGGAGGGGGTCAGCTCGCCGTCGGCGATGACGGTGTCGGCGCCGGTGGCCAGGACCACGTCGGCCAGTTCCTCGGCCTTGCCGGATCCGATGTAGGTCGCGGGGTCGGGCTTGGAGCGCCGCTGGATCAGGCCCTCGAGGACGTCGGAGCCCGCGGTCTCGGCCAGCAGCGCGAGTTCCCGCAGCGAGTTCTCCGCCTGCTTGAGGGTGCCGTCGGTCCAGACGCCGACGAGGACGACCCGCTCGAGCCGCAGCGAGCGGTACTCGACCTCGGTGACGTCCGCCAGTTCGGTGGACAGCCCCCCGACGCGCCGGAGCGCGTGCCGTTCGGCGAGGTCGAAGTCTCCCGTGGTCTCCGGGCCTTCGTAGGTGTCGAACTCGTCGAACTGATTGAACTCGGTCATGTTCCTCCTGGCATCCACAACGCCGCCGACCGGCGGGTTCTTCCCCCAGCCTGCCACGCCCCGGTGACGTTCTCACCTCAATATCCCCCGCCCGGGAGCGCCCGGGGGCGCCGGGGCCCGCGTGCGGGGGCACCCGGCTTGGACTCGCCCGCGCCGGGTCGGCTAGTCTTTTCATTACTCAGAAGTAGTTTTTCGTCTAGTGAAAATCCACTCCTGACGCAGTTCCACCGCACAGCACGGGATAGCCGACATCCCGAGACACGACAGGAAGGTCCCGAGATGGGCATCGAGGTCACTGGAACCCGCAACGAGCGATTCGACGAGATCCTCACCCCCGAGGCCCTTGATTTCGTGGCCTCCCTCCAGCGGGAGTTCGGGGCGCGCCGCCTCGAGCTGCTCGCCAAGCGCGCCGAGCGCCAGGAGGCGCTGAACAACGGCGGGACCCTGGACTTCCTGCCGGAGACCGCGGGCGTCCGCGCCGACGACACCTGGCGCGTCGCCGAGCCCGCGCCCGGCCTGGAGGACCGCAGGGTCGAGATCACCGGCCCGACCGACCGCAAGATGACGATCAACGCGCTCAACTCCGGCGCCAAGGTCTGGCTCGCGGACTTCGAGGACGCCAACACCCCGCTGTGGGACAACATGATCGAGGGCCAGCTCAGCCTGCGGAACGCCCTCGACCGCACGATCGACTTCACCGACGAGCGCACCGGCAAGTCCTACGCGCTCAAGGCCGACGAGGAGCTGGCGACGATCGTCGTCCGCCCGCGCGGCTGGCACATGGAGGAGAAGCACGTCACCGTCGACGGCCAGACGATGTCCGGCTCGCTGTTCGACTTCGGCCTGTACCTCTTCCACAGCGGCAAGCGGCAGATCGCCAAGGGCAAGGGCCCGTACTACTACCTGCCGAAGATGGAGTCGCACCTGGAGGCCCGTCTCTGGAACGACGCCTTCACCTTCGCCGAGAACGCCCTCGAGATCCCGCACGGGACGATCCGGGCGACCGTCCTCATCGAGACGATCCCCGCCGCGTTCGAGATGGAGGAGATCCTCTTCGAGCTGCGCGACCACTCCGCCGGCCTCAACGCGGGCCGCTGGGACTACCTCTTCTCGGTCATCAAGAAGTTCCGCTCGCGCGGCGCCCAGTTCGTCCTGCCCGAGCGCAACGCGATCACGATGACCGCGCCGTTCATGCGCGCCTACACCGAGCTGCTCGTCCGCACCTGCCACAAGCGCGGCGCCCACGCGATCGGCGGCATGGCCGCGTTCATCCCGTCGCGCAAGGACGAGGAGGTCAACCGGGTCGCGTTCGAGAAGGTCCGCGCCGACAAGACCCGTGAGGCCGGCGACGGCTTCGACGGCTCCTGGGTCGCCCACCCCGACCTCGTCCCGGTCTGCCGCGAGGTCTTCGACGGCGTCCTCGGCGACAAGCCGAACCAGCGCGACCGCCTCCGCGAGGAGGTCAAGGTCTCCGCGAGCGACCTGCTGTCGGTCGACAAGACCCCGGGCGAGATCACCGAGGCCGGCCTGCGCAACAACATCGACGTGGCGCTGCGCTACCTCGCCGCCTGGCTGAACGGCTCCGGCGCGGTCGCGATCCACAACCTGATGGAGGACGCGGCCACCGCCGAGATCTCCCGCTCGCAGGTCTGGCAGTGGATCAACAACGGCGTCAAGCTGCCCGACGGCACGCTCATCACCAAGGAACTGGTCGGCGGGCTGCTCGACGAGGAGCTCGGCAAGATCCAGGCCGAGCTGGGCGACGCCTACAATTCCGAGCGATACGGCGAGGCGATGTCCCTCTTCAAGGAGGTCACCCTCGCCGACGACTACAGCGAGTTCCTCACCACGCCGGCTTACGTCCGTTTCCCGTAAGAGCGTCCCTTAGGAGCGCCGATGTTGCAGGGTCTGGCCGAACAGTTCCGGAGCGTGCTGCGGCCGGGCTCTGTCATCGACGACCCGGTGCGGCTGCGCACCTACGAGTGCGACGGGCTGACCGTGCACCGGGCGTCTCCGGGGCTCGTGGTGCTGCCGGAGTCGGCCGAGGAGGTCGCCGCGGTGGTCCGGGCCTGTGTCGCGCGCGGCGTCCCGTACGTCGCGCGCGGCAGCGGCACCGGGCTCTCCGGCGGTGCCCTCCCCCGGACGGACGGGGTCCTCATCGTCACGTCCCGGATGCGGCGGATCCTGGAGATCGACCTGGACGATCAGCGCGCGGTGGTCGAGCCGGGGGTGATCAACCTGGACGTCTCGAAGGCGGTCCGCCCGGACGGCTACCACTACGCGCCCGACCCTTCCAGTCAGCAGATCTGCTCGATCGGCGGGAACGTCGCGGAGAACTCCGGCGGCGCGCACTGCCTGAAGTACGGGTTCACCGCGAACCACGTGCTGGCCTGCGAGATCGTCACGCCGGACGGGGACATCGTGACGCTCGACGACGGACCGGGCTATGACCTGCTGGGCGCTTTCGTCGGGGCCGAGGGCACCCTCGGGATCGCCACGAAGATCACGGTTCGGCTGACCCGGACCCCGCAGGCCGTCCAGACGCTCCTCGCGGCGTTCCCGTCGATCGAGACCGCGGGCGCGGCGGTCAGCGCGATCATCGGCGCGGGCATCGTCCCGGCCGCGATCGAGATGATGGACGCGCTGGCGATCGAGGCCGCGGAGTCCGCCGTCGCGTGCGGGTACCCGGCGGGGGCCGGCGCGGTCCTCATCGTGGAGCTGGACGGCCCGGAGGCCGAGGTGGCCCATCAGTTCGCCCAGGTCGAGGCGCTGTGCACGGAGGCCTTCGAGCAGCGGGTGGCCCGTGACGACGCCGACAGGGCGCTCATCTGGAAGGGCCGGAAGTCGGCGTTCGCCGCGGTCGGCCGCATCTCCCCCGCCTACATCGTCCAGGACGGGGTCGTACCGCGCACCGCCCTTCCGGACGTCCTGGCGGCCATCGACAGGCTGTCCCAGGAGTCGGGGGTGAGGGTGGCCAACGTGTTCCACGCCGGGGACGGCAACCTCCATCCCCTCGTCCTCTTCGACGACGCGGAACCGGGCGCGGAGGACCGCGCCGAGACGGTGTCGGGGGCGATCCTCGACCTCTGCATCTCCAGCGGCGGCTCGATCACCGGCGAGCACGGCGTCGGGGTGGACAAAGCCAAGTACATGCCCCGTATGTTCACCGAGGCCGACCTGGACACGATGCAGCTCGTGCGGTGCGCCTTCGACCCGCCGAACCTGTGCAACCCGGGCAAGGTCTTCCCCACACCGCGGCTGTGCGGCGAGATCCCGCGCGTCAGGCGGGGCGAACCCGAGGGAGAGCTGTTCTGATGCGAGGCCCGCGGCCCGCCGGACCCGAGGACGAGATCCTCGGGGTCCGGCCCGGCCAAGTCGTCCGCCCCGAGACGGTCGAGGAGGCCGCCGAGGTGATGCGCAAGGCGCACGCCGAAGGCGGCACGGTCGTCGCGCGCGGGAACGGCACCCGGCTGCACTGGGGCGGAGCGCCCCGCTCGTGCGACGTCCTGGTCGACACGCGCGCCCTGGACCGGGTGGTCGAGCACGCGGCGGGCGACCTCGTCGTCACCGTCGAGGCGGGGATGCCGATGGCCCTCCTCCAGGAACTCCTCGCACCCGCAAGGCAGCAACTCGCCTTGGACTCGCCTTTGGACTCGTCCGTCGGCGGTGTCCTCGCGACCGCGTCCGCCGGGCCCAGGCGGCTGCTGTACGGAACGCCCAGGGATCTGCTCATCGGGGTGACGGTCATCCGGGCCGACGGCGAGGTCGTCAAGTCCGGGGGCAAGGTCGTGAAGAACGTCGCGGGGTACGACCTCGGCAAGCTCTACACAGGGTCGTTCGGCACCTTGGGCCTGATCGTGCGCGCCTCCTTCCGCCTGCATCCTCTGCCCGACCAGCGCGTGTTCGTGGTGGCGGCCGAGCGCGATCCGCGCCGGGCCGTCCTCGCGCTGCTGCATTCGCCGCTCGTGCCGAGCGCGATGGAGATCGACGGAGCGGGGACGGACGGCACCCTGGCGGTCCTGTTCGAGGGAAGCGCTGCCGACGTGCGCGCCGCCGAGGCCGTCCGGCTGCTCGGCGGCGCCGCCCGGATCGCGGAAGAGCCCGCGTGGTGGGGCCGCTACCCGGACGGCGAGGTGCTCCTGGAGGTCCGGGCGAAGCCGAGCGAGCTGGCGGAGGTCCTCGCGTTGGGCGGCTCCCGTATACGCGGCTCGGCGGGCAGCGGCGTCTGGTTCATCGGAACGTTCGCCGCCTCCGCGCCCGATCTCGTCGCCCGCCTCCGCCGTCGCTGGACGACGATCGTCCGCTGCGCGCCTCCCCGGCTGCACGGATCGCTCGACCTGTGGGGGCCGTCTCCGGCGCTGCCCCTGATGCGCAGGGTGAAAGATCGCTTCGACCCCGGCCACCGGCTGTCCCCAGGCCGCTTCATCGGAGGTGTCTAGATGAGCGACGAGTTCGGCGACCTGCTCGGCGACTGCGTCCACTGCGGGTTCTGCCTCCCGACCTGCCCGACGTACGTGCTGTGGGGCGAGGAGATGGACTCCCCGCGCGGCCGCATCCACCTGATGGCCCAGCACCACGAGGGCACGCCGCTGACCCCGGAGATGGCCGGCCACTTCGACGCCTGCCTGGGCTGCCTGGCGTGCGTGTCGTCGTGCCCTTCGGGGGTCCGGTACGACCGGCTCATCGACGCGACCCGCGCCGAGGTCGAGCGCGTCCACCCGCGCACCCGGGCGGAGCGGGCGCTGCGCGAGGCGGTCTTCGCGCTGTTCCCGTATCCGCGCCGCCTGCGCGCCGTACGCGGCCCGCTGCGGCTCTACCAGGCCACGGGCCTCGGCAGGCTGGTCCAGCCCGTCCTCGCCAGGCTCAGCCCCGCGCTGGCGGCGATGGAGCGGCTGGCACCGCCGCTGGGCCGCGCCCGGCGGCTGCCCGAGCGGGTCGCGGCGCGCGGGGAGCGCCGCGCGGTGGTCGGGATGCTCACCGGGTGCGTGCAGCGCGAGTTCTTCCCGCAGGTCAACGCGGCCACCGCGCGCGTGCTGGCGCTGGAGGGCTGCGACGTGCTGATCCCCAAGGGCCAGGGCTGCTGCGGCGCGCTGTCGCTGCACTCGGGCCGCACCGACGAGGCGAGGTCCTTCGCGCGGGCGGCGATCGAGGCGTTCGAGCGCGTGGACACGATCGTGGTCAACTCGGCAGGGTGCGGCTCGGCCATGAAGGAGTACGCGGAGCTGTTCGCCGAGGAGCCCGAGTGGGCTGAGCGGGCGGCCGCCCTCTCAGGCAGGACACGGGACTTCACCGAGTTCCTCGCCGAACTCGGCCCGCGCGCCGAAAGGCACCCGCTGGAGCTGACCGTCGCCTACCACGACGCCTGCCACCTCGCCCACGGCCAGGGCATCCGGGCCGAGCCCCGCGCGCTCCTGCGCGGCATCCCCGGCCTCGAGATCCGGGAGGTCGCCGACCCCGACGTGTGCTGCGGCTCGGCCGGGACCTACAACCTCTTCCAGCCGGAGGCGGCCGCGGAGCTCGGCGACCGCAAGGCCGTTCAGGTAGGGGCGACCAGGGCGGATCTCCTGGTCGCCGCCAATCCGGGATGCACCGTGCAGATCGCCGCCGCGCTCGCGCGGGGCGGCGCGCCGATGGCGGTCGCGCACCCCGCGCAGGTGCTCGACGCGTCGCTGCGCGGACTGGGCGCCGCGTCCCTCGTGTCCCGCCCGCACCACGAGGCGAACGCGACCGTGCGCTAGGCTCCGGTCTCCAGCACCGCAGATTGGACGTTCCATGTCTGGATCGCACCGCTCTCCAGGTAGCCGGCGCAAGCAGCAGAGCCGAAGGAGCGTCGTGGTGGCCGCCACCGCCCTCGCCGGCCTGCTCGCGGTCGCCGCGATAGGCGCGGGCACCTACATCGCCCGCGAGACCGGCGCGGGAGCCGACGAGCCCGCGACCGCGCCCGCCGCCTCCGGCCTGCCCCGCCCCGCGACGGGCGAGGCGCTGACCCTCACCGACACCGAGGGCTTCGGCTACACCATCGCCGCCGTCAACGCGGGCCGCGACGAGGAAGGCCGCGCGTACGCCGAGTACGTGATCGCCAACCCGGGCGACGCGCGGGCCCCGCTGGAGACTCCCGGCGACCTGTTCGTCCCCAAGGCGAAGTCCAAGGCGGCGGCCTGCATGGAGCAGCCGGGAGCGCCCGGCACCATGTGCACCCCGCCCAACTCCTCCAAGGTGGTGGGCCCCCTGGAGGGCTCCCCCGAGATCGTCAAGGACGGCGTGGACGAGTACATGCCTCCGCACTCGGAATTCCTCGTGCGCATCACCACCGACGACAAGGTCGAGGAGGTCACCGAAGACGACCTCGGCCTCTACGTCTGGGAGGTCCGCTTCGTCGAGGACCGCAAGGCACGGCTCATCCCCCTGCCCTGACCGCCCCCGCCTGACGCCGCGGAAGCCGGGCCTCGGCCTTCACCGGAACCCGATGTCCTCGTAGGCGAGGTTCGCCAGGCCCGGCGCTCCGATGTTGGCCAGGCGGGCGTCGACGGCGACGAGCTGAGGCCGCTGGTACAGGGGCAGCACCGTGGCGAGCCGCCAGAGGCGGGCGTCCGCCTGGTCCAGCAGTTCCCGGCTCCGCGCGGGGTCGAGGGAGCGGCCCGCCTCGGTGAGCAGTTCGTCCACCTGCGCGTCGCCCGCCCCGGTGAAGTTCTGGCCGCCGCCGGAGGCGAACACCGACGTCATCCAGGACGCGGGGAACGGGCCGCCGAGCCAGGAGAACGCGACGAGGTCGAAGTCGCCGCGCGCCACGTACTGGGCGATCAGCGCGTTCTGCGGGACCGGGCGCAGCTCCACCGCGAACCCCGCCTCGCCGAGCAGCTCCTGGACGAGTTCGGCTTCCTCCCGGTAGGCGGTGTTGCCCGCGGGGATCACGTATCGCAGCCTGGGCCTTGCGCCACCGAGCAGCCGTCTCGCCTCGGCGACGTCCCGGGCCGGGCCGAGGTCGCGGTAGCCGGGCTGCCCCGCGACGAAGAAGCGGCTGCCGAGGGTCCGCGGCGGGGCGTCCAGCCGGGCCAGGGCGGCGCGGGCCAGGAGGTCGCGGTCCAGGGCCAGCAGGACGGCGCGCCGCGCCGCGGGGTCTGCGAGCGGGCCCCGGGCGGCGTTCAGGGTCAGGTGCCGCCAGTCCGCGCCCGCCGCCCGGCGGATCCGCGCCCACGGCAGCCCCCGGGCGCGCAGGTAGGCGCCGACGTCGCCGCCGACGTCCAGGAGGTCGATCTCGTGGTTGGCGAACGCGCCGGCGCGGGCCGCGGCGTCCAGCACCCGGAATCTGATCTCCGCGAGCTTGGCGGGCGCCCCCCACCAGGCCGGGTCGCGCGCCACGGTCACGGTGCCCGCGCCCGGATCCAGCGCGACGGGGCGGAAGGGGCCCGCGGACACCGGCAGCGCGGACACCCAGCCCCGGTCGAACACCTCCGGGTCGCGCATGGTGGAGGCCGGATAGAGCGGGCTGAACAGCGCCCGCCAATCTCCGAACGGCCTGCGGAAGACGACGACGACCTCGTCCGGCGACGTCCCCTTGCGCACCTCGGCTATGTCGGCGTACCCGGTGCTGGAGGCGATCTTGAATCTGTCGTCCCGCCCCGACAGCGCGTGGGCCTGCGCCGCGAAGTCCTGGTAGCCGAGACTGCTTCCGTCCGACCAGCGCGCGCGCGGGTTCAGCCGGTACCTGACGGTCTGGGGCGAGCGCCGGACGACTCGGGCGTCCACCAGGAAGTCCGGATCCGGCGTCACCCGGCCCGAGGCGTCGGAGACCATGGGGAAAGGCAGGATCGCGTGCAGGACCAGCTCGGACGCCCCGTCCATCCCGCTCACATGATGAAAGTTCCACTGCGAGGGGAAGACCGGCAGCGGCCAGCGCAGGACGCCCCCCTCACGGACCTCCTCCCGAGGCAACGCCCCGAGATCCGACGCCGCGGGCTCGGGCGGCCCTCCCGGCCCCCCCGCCGTACACCCCGCCGTCCCCGACGCGACGAGCAACAGCGCCCCCAGCACCCGCGCGCACCGCACCGTCCCTCGCACCGCACCCTCCCGATCCCCGAACACTGCCGACATGCCCCCGCCGTGAAGCCCCGCCCAAGGGTTCGCCACACCCGCGCGCGCCGTCCCGCCCCCTCGCGCGGCACCGGCGCCCGATCGGCGGGCACGACCGGCACGACCCCTCCGTGGAACCGCCCCCGGCGCGCCCGGCACCCGCGCACGCCATGTCGGCCGCCTCACCAGACCCTCCCTTCGCGCAGTACCAGCGTCCGGTCGGCGAGGGCGGCGAGGACGTCTTCGTCGTGGGAGACCAGCAGGCAGGCCAGGTCGAGGGCGGTGCGCAGTTCGGCCAGCAGGTCGACGATGCCGGCCTTGGCGCGGGCGTCCAGGGCCGAGACCGGCTCGTCGAGCAGGAGCAGGCCGGGCTCGAGCGCCAGGGCGCGGGCGATCGCGACCCGCTGGGCCTGCCCGCCGGACAGCGCGCCGGGGCGGCGCGCGGCGAGTTCCGCGGGCAGCCCGACCCGTGCCAGCAGCTCCGCGACCTTGCCCCGCACCGGCCTGCGGTGGACGCGCAGCGGCTCGGCGAGGCTCTGCCCGACCGTCATGACCGGGTCGAGGGCGGCCCGCGGGTCCTGGAAGACCGGCTGCATCCGGGCCCGCAGCGCCCTCCTCGCGGCCGGCTGGAGGGTCCTGGTGTCGCGGCCGTAGACCTGGATCCGGCCCGACTGCGGAGGCGCCAGCCGCAGCACCTCGCGCAAGAGCGTGGACTTGCCCACGCCGGACGCCCCGGTCAGCCCGACGATCTCCCCTGCGCCCACTTCCAGTGACGCCCCTTCCAGCACCGCGCGGCCGCCCCGCGCGCAGCCGAGCCCGGCCACCGAGAGCACCGGATCCCCGGTGGGCCAGGCGCGCCGGAGGCGGCCGCCGGGCTCCGGACCGGGCGCGGGCGCGCCGAGGACGCCGTCGCGCAGCGCCAGGACCCGGTCGGCGCGGCGCGCGACGAGACCCGGATCGTGCGAGACCAGCAGCAGCGCGCTGCCCGAGTCCCGGCACAGCCCGCACAGCAGGTCCATGGTCCGCTCGCGGACGTCCGCGTCGAGGGAGGCGGTCGGCTCGTCGGCGACGACGACCGCGGGCCGGTGCGCGACGGCCATCGCGATGAGGACCCGCTGCCGCATCCCGCCCGACAGCTCCGCGGGGTAGGCGCGGTACCTGTCCGCCGGGATGCCCACCAGCTCCAGCAGTTCCGCCGCGCGCTCCCGGGCGCCCGGACGCCCCGCGTGGATCCGGACCGCCTCGGCGACCTGCGCGCCCACCCTGCGCACGGGGGTGAGGGCGGCCAGCGGGTCCTGCATGACCAGCGCGATCCGGCTGCCGCGCAGCCGCGACCAGGCCCGGTCGTCGAGGCCGTGCACGGGCGTGCCCGCGAGGTGGATCTCGCCGGTGGACCGCGCGTGCCGCGGCAGCAGCCCGAGCAGGGCGAGCGCGATCGCCGACTTGCCCGCCCCTGACGGACCGGTCAAGGCGACGACTTCTCCTGATGCCGCCTCGAAGCCGATCCCTTTGACGATCTCCGTGTCCCCGTAAGCGATCCGAAGATCCCGCACCCGTAGGTTCACCGGTCCTCCAGCGCGCGGTGCAGGCCGTTGCCCACGAGGTTGACGGCCGCGGTGAGGGCGACCAGCGCGAGGGCGGGCGGCAGGAACAGCCACGGCTGGACCGTGGCGACGGGCGCGCCCTCGGCGATCAGCGTGCCGAGCGAGACGTCGGGGGGCGCGACGCCGAAGCCGAGGAAGGAGAGCCCGCTCTCTCCGAGGATCGCCATCCCGACGTTGACCGCGGCGTCGGCGGCGAGGAGGCCCGCGAGGTTGGGCAGGACGTGCCGGAGCACGACCCGGCGGCGCGACGCGCCCAGATAGGCGGCGGCCAACACGAACTCCCGCGCCCGCAGCGACCGCGTCTGGGCCCGCACCGCGCGGGCGGTGAGCGGCCACAGCAGCAGGGCGAGCAGCAGCACCACCTCGGCCGGGGCGGCGCCCTCGGGGGCGACCACGGCGACCAGGAGCACCCCGGGCAGGACCAGCAGCAGGTCGGTCGCGCCCATGAGCAGCCGGTCCAGCGGTCCGCCGACGAGCCCGGCGAACGCGCCGACGAGCGCCGCGACCGCGGTGGCGGCGGCCCCCGCGGCGAGGCCCAGCAGCAGCGACGAGCGCAGGCCCCGCATCGTCAGCGCCAGGACGTCGCGGCCGGTGCCCGTCGTGCCGAACCAGTGGCGCGGCGACGGCCCCTCGTGCAGGGCCGTCAGGTCCATCGCACGCCAGCCGTCGCCGCCGCGGGCCAGCGCGGCCAGCCCGAGGGCCGCCAGGACGAGGAGCCCCCCGGCCACCGCCTTGTCGCCCCGCAGCGCGCGGCGTAGGCGCGCGCCCGGCTCCGCGCGGCGCATCGCGTGTGTCAGGCCGGTCATAGGGCGCCCTCCGGCTGACGGGACGCCATCGGGTCCAGAAGGCGGTGCGCCACGTCGGCGACGAAGGCCGCGGCCGGGACGGCGAGGGCGGCGACGGCCGTGCAGGCCGCCACGGGATGCGGGTCGGAGGCGCGCAGGGAGTCCAAGAGCCAGGCACCCATCCCTTGACGGCCGAAGGCGGTCTCCACGTACGCGGCGCCCAGCAGGAGGAAGCCGAGGCCGTAGGCGAAGTAGGTGGCGGTGGGCACGAGCGCGGTGCGCAGGCCGTGCCCGAAGTACGCCCGGTACAGCCCGAGCCCCCGTGCGCGCGCGGCCCGCACGTGCTCGGACTCGGCGGCGTCGCGCATGAGCGCCTGCTGGTAGCGGCCGAACAGGGCGAGCTGGGCGAGCGCGACCGTCAGGGTCGGCAGCACGAGGTGCTGGAGGCCCGCGCCGAGTCCTCCCCCGCCGTCGCCCACCCACTGGACGAGCGGGGCCCCGGTCGCGGCGTTGAGCCGTTCGCCGAGGACCTGGAGCCCGATCGCGATGACGAAGACCGGCGTGGCCAGCAGGACGTGCGACACGGCGGTGAAGACCCGTCCCGGCCTGCGGGCGAGCGCCGCCCACGCGCCAAGCCCGACCCCCGCCAGCGCGCCGAGCGCGGTACCCGGCAGCAGCAGCACGACGCTCGTGGCGAGCCTGCCGGGCAGCGCCGCGGACACCTCGGCCCCCTGGAGGGTCCGCCCGAAGTCGCCCCTGACCGCGCCCGACGCCCAGGTGAGGTACCGCTCGCCCAGCGGCATGCGGTCGTTGAGGTTCAACGCCGTCAGCTCGGCCTCGACGGCGGCCTGCGGCGGCCGCGGCCGACGCCCCTCCAGCCGGTCCCGTGGCTCGAGGCTCAGCGCCGCGAGCAGGTACCCCAGGCTGGCCGCGGCCACCGCGAGCGCGAGCACCACGGCGGCACGCCGTACAAGGGGGAAGAGCACCACCGCTCCCGTCGGTCGGCAACGCAGTGCAAGTGAGATATCACGCTACGAGACCCACCCGCCGCCGAGCCGCCACATTGGGCATGACCCGAACCCCAGCCGCACCCGCCCAGCCCAGCCCAGCCCCAGAGACCTCCCGGCCCGACCGCGAAGCGGAAACCCCGGAAGAGCGCCCGATCACCGCCCGGGGCGGAGCCGCGGGAGAAAGAATAAGAGCCGGTGGTCGTCCCCCGCCAAGAGTATGACCACCGGCCCATCTGGTTCGCGTCCCGGGGCTCCCGACCCGGGGGGCGCGTACCCCCTTACGGATATGAAGGTACGGTCCCGGACATCCCGCCCCTAAGGGACAGCTGTCCCGAAGTCTTCGGGAGGCTCGAGGGGACATTCCTAGCGGGTGAAGGCGGCCGTGTGGGCTGCCGCGAGGAGTGCGACGAGTTCCTCTCCTTCGGCCTTGTCGAGGGCGTCGAAGGCCTGCTGGGCGAGCCTGTCGGTGACCGCTTCCGCCTCCCGCCACAGCGCCTGGTGGGCGTCGGTGATCTCCTCGAACGGTTCCGTCCAGCCGAACAGCCGGGCCTGGTCGGGCCCGGAGTTCAGCGGGGAGCCGCCGATGAGGACGGCCTGGAGCGCGGTCAGGCCCGAGGTCTTGACCGCGAGGAAGTGGAGCCCGCCGCGCAGTTCGCGGAGCGCGTGGACGAGGTGCAGGACCCGGCCGCGCGGGTCGTCGTCGAGCGGCAGCGCCCGCCAGCCGCCGAACAGGGGCGCCCCGATCGGGTCGGCGTGCCGGACGACGGCGAGCAGGAGTTCGGCGAGCCGCTCCGGCTGGTCGAACGCGGCGAGCTTGCGCCTGCCGAACGCCTGGCAGGCGCCCAGGTAGCCTTCGGCGGCCTCGTCCGGGGCCATGGCCACCGACTCCCAGGACGCGCGGACGACCTCCAGGGGGAAGAACCCGGCGGCCGAGGCGACCACGTCGGCGTCCACCTCGCCCAGGACGCCGCAGCGGCCCCGGAAGTACGGGCCGAGGAAGCCCTCGACGCCTGTCGTCAGGCCGAAGTCCCGGACCTCTCGCGAGAACATGAATGCCCCGCCCAGTTCCTGGATGTGCCGCTGCACGGCGCGCGCGACGGTCATCGGTGTCTCCTCCCACTCGAAACCGAATGCTGTTCAGGAGAGGCTAGGACACCCGTCATGAGCGCGCCAGGCCGCCCCCGGACGCACCGGGAGGCGGGCGGACGTCAGCGCAGGACGCCGTCCGCGACGAGGACGGCGGGGCCGCGCAGGAAGCTGGTGGTCCCGTCGAACACGACCTCGACCCGGCCGCCGAGCACGTCCACGGTCCAGGAGGAGCCCTCGCGCAGCGGGTCGAGGCCTTCGGCGGTCGCGGCCGCGACGGCGGTGGCGACCGCGCCCGTGCCGCAGGAGCGGGTCTCGCCCGAGCCGCGCTCGTGCACCCGCATCGCGACGTGCCGCACGCCGACGGGGCGGAAGAACTCGATGTTGACGCCGGCCGGGAAGTCCGCCGCGGAGAAGCCCGGCTCACGGGTGAGGTCCAGCGCCGCGACGTCGTGGTCGATCAGGCAGGCGAGGTGCGGGTTGCCCATCGAGACCTTCAGGCCGCGGTGGACCGTGCCGCCGAGCACCGCCTCGCTCTCGGCGAAGACCTCCGGGGCGCCCATGTCGACGGTGACGTCGCCGCCCGCGCCGAGTGAGACCGCCTTCACACCCCCGCGGGTGGCCACGGGCAGGTCGCCGGCGGCGGCGAGGCCGGAATCGACGAGGTAGCGGGCGAAGACCCGGACGCCGTTGCCGCACATCTCGGCGATGCTGCCGTCGGCGTTGCGGTAGTCCATGAACCATTCCGCGCCGGTGTCGCCGAGCCCCGCGGCCTTGGCGCGCACCACCCGCAGCACCCCGTCGGCGCCGATCCCGGCGCGGCGGTCGCAGATCCGGGCGACCTCGGCGGCGGTGAGGTCGAGTTCGCCGTCGGGGTCGGGGAGGATCACGAAGTCGTTCTCGGTGCCGTGGCCCTTCGTGAACCGATGTCCGCTGATGGTGCTCATGTACAGATCCTAAGGGCGCGGTCGAGGAGGTCAGGGGCGTCGTAGGGAAGCCACTGGATGCGTGGATCGCGCCGGAACCAGGACTCCTGGCGGCGCGCGAACCTCCGGGTGGCCCGGACGGTCTCCTCCTTGGCCTGCTCCTGCGTCCACTCCCCCGACAGGTGCCTCAGGACCTGGGCGTAGCCGAGCGCCGCGGCGGCCGTCCGCCCCTCGCGCAGGCCCTTCTCCTCCAGCGCGCGCACTTCCGCGACGAGGCCCGCCTCCCACATGCGGTCCACCCGCAGCGCGATCCTCTCGTCCAGTTCGGGACGCGGTACCAGCAGGCCGATCTGGACGGTCCGGGGATCCCGGTAGCGGTGCTCGGGAAGGGTGGCGGTGAAAGGCCGGCCGGTGATCTCGATGACCTCCAGCGCGCGCACGATCCGGCGGCCGTTGGACGGCAGGATCGTCTTGGCGGCCAAGGGGTCCGCCTCCTTCAACCGCTCGTACATGGCCCCCGGGCCGACCTCTTCCAGTTCGCCTTCAAGGCGGGCCCGCACCTTCGGGTCCGTGCCGGGGAACTCCAGGACGTCCAGGGCCGCCCGGATGTACAGCCCGGAGCCTCCGACGAGGACGGGGACCGCCCCCCTTCCCCGGATGTCCTCGATCGCGCCGTGCGACAGCTCCTGGTACTCCGCGACGCTGGCGGGCCGGGTGATGTCCCAGATGTCCAGGAGATGGTGCCGGACCCCTAGACGCTCGGCCTCGGACAGCTTGGCCGTCCCGATGTCCATCCCGCGGTAGAGCTGCATCGAGTCGGTGTTCACGCATTCGCCGCCGAGGCGCAGCGCCAGCTCGACGGCGAGGTCGGACTTGCCCGCCGCGGTCGGACCGGCCACGGAGATCACGTTCACGGGTTATCGGTTTCCAGGAGGCGCGAGGTTAACAGGTTCGATATGGGTAGTAACAGAGAGAAATCGGGGCGCCCGGAAGATCCGTGCCGCCCGGACCAGTATCGGGGGGAAGCCGATGAGCATCGTCCAGAAGGTCATGGACATGTTGGGCAAGCACGCCGACAAGGCGGACTCGACGATCGACAAGACCGGCGACATGATCGACAAGAAGACCGGCAACAAGTACAAAAGCCAGATCGACTCGGCGCAGCAGAAGGCCAAGGAGACCGCCCGGCAGATCGCCGACAAGCAGCGCCGGAGCCGCTAGCGCCACACCGCGGCGAAATAGCCCACGCCATAGGGCGCCTCGTCCGCGAGCAGTTCGGCGCTGAACCGCCGCCCGCGAGCCGCCCCGGCGAGCACCTGCCATGCCGCCCGCCCGGCCGCCATCAGCTCGTCCGAGAGCCCCGGATCGAGCAGGCCGAGCGCGGCGGCGTCGGCTTCCCCGAGCGCCCGCGCGACCTCCCGGTCATAAGGCTCCGCCCGTTCGTCGAGGTGGCCCGGCGCCTTCTCGTCCCGGCAGGCCGAACCGTCTCCCATGACGAGCAGGGCGACATCCTTCCCGGCGAGCCTTTCCCCGAGCTCCAGGCACTCCTCCACCGGCGCGTCGAACGCGACGGCCTGGAACGCCGAAGGCTCCCGCCCGTTCAGGAGCCACCGCCCGACCGTCAAGGAGAGCGGCAGGACGGGTTCGCCATCCCCCACCCGAAGGTCCAGCCCGTAAGGCGCGAACGTGCCTGAGGCCGTCCCCGGGTACTCCCTTGTGCGCTCGGC
Organism: Actinocorallia herbida; assembly: GCF_003751225.1. Taxonomy (NCBI): domain Bacteria; kingdom Bacillati; phylum Actinomycetota; class Actinomycetes; order Streptosporangiales; family Thermomonosporaceae; genus Actinocorallia; species Actinocorallia herbida. Next base: position 1,130,740 of record NZ_RJKE01000001.1, on the reverse strand, counting down.
CCCGCCGACCACCACCAGCTCTCCGCTACCGGCGACGGAGCCGACGGCGCGGAGGCAGGAGGCGCGCAGCGCGTCGAGTTCCGGCGCCGCCACCCCGGCGAGTTCCGGGATGAGCAGGGGCGGATGCGGGCACACCGCCGCCGCGATCAGCAAACCGTCTCCTTACGGGCAGGTGGAGCAGCCGGACGCGACGGGCGCGGGCGCGGGGACACCGATCTTGGGCATCCCCAGCGAGACCGCGGACCCCTCGGCGGGCGCGGCCTGCCCGGCCTCCCAGGCGTCGCCCGCCCGGGTCCGCCGCACCGCCTGCACGGGAGAGTCGGCCAGCAGGTGGTGGGGCGCGGCATAGGTGACCTCGACGGTGACCATGTCGCCCGGCCGGACCGGCTGATCGGGCCGGGTGAAGTGCACGAGGCGGTTGTCGGGGGCGCGGCCGGACAGGCGCCGCGTCGCGGCGTCCTTGCTGCCCTCGCCCTCGGCCACCAGGAGCTCGAGGGTGCGGCCGACCTGCTTCTTGTTCTCGTCCCAGGAGATCTGCTCCTGGAGCTCCACGAGCCGCTCGTAGCGCTCCTGGACGACCTCCTTGGGCACCTGGTGGTCCATGGTCGCCGCAGGGGTGCCCGGCCGCTTGGAGTACTGGAAGGTGAACGCGCCGGAGAAGCGGGCCTCGCGCACGACGTGCAGGGTCTGCTCGAAGTCGGCCTCGGTCTCGCCGGGGAAGCCCACGATGATGTCGGTGGTGATCGCGGCGTCGGGGATCGCGGCGCGGACGCGCTCGATGATCCCGAGGTAGCGGTCCTGCCGGTACGAGCGGCGCATCGCCTTCAGCACCGGGTCGGAGCCGGACTGGAGCGGCATGTGCAGGGACGGCATGACGTTCGGGGTCTCGGCCATGGCGGCGATCACGTCGTCGGTGAAGTCGCGGGGGTGCGGCGAGGTGAAGCGGACCCGCTCCAGGCCGTCGACGCCGCCACAGGCCCGCAGCAGCTTGGCGAAGGCCTCGCGGTCGCCGAACTCCGCGCCGTAGGCGTTGACGTTCTGGCCGAGCAGCGTCACCTCGAGGACGCCCTCGGCGACCAGCGCCTCGACCTCGGCGAGGATCTCGCCGGGACGGCGGTCCTTCTCCTTGCCGCGCAGCGCGGGCACGATGCAGAAGGTGCAGGTGTTGTTGCAGCCGACCGACACCGACACCCAGGCGGCGTAAGGCGACTCGCGCCGGGTGGGCAGGGTGGAGGGGAAGACCGACAGGGACTCCTCGATCTCCACCTGCGCCTCCTGCTGGACGCGGGCGCGCTCCAGCAGGACGGGCAGCGCCCCGATGTTGTGGGTGCCGAACACCACGTCGACCCAGGGCGCCCGCTTGACGATCGTGTCGCGGTCCTTCTGGGCCAGGCAGCCGCCCACGGCGATCTGAAGGCCGTTCTCGGCCTTCTTGCGCAGATGTCCGAGGTTTCCGTAGAGCCGGTTGTCGGCGTTCTCGCGCACCGCGCAGGTGTTGAAGACGATGACGTCCGGCTCGCCTTCGGCCTTGGCGTACCCGGCCGACTCCAGCAGCCCGGCCAGGCGCTCGGAGTCGTGGACGTTCATCTGGCAGCCGTAGGTGCGCACCTCATAAGTGCGGGGAGACTCAGCAGTGTTCATGGCGTGCCCAGAGTACCCCCGGGACGGGAACGGCAGGTGGGCGTCACGGGCGGAAGGCGTACGGAGCAGGCAGGGGCTGGTGTGAAAGCCGGTGATGATACGACTACAGGAGCGCCGATAACACTGTCGTGATCAGATCGGTACCTTCCGCTCCCTCCCCCTTCGTGATCAAGTGAACTAGCGTCTCGCCGTATGACGGTGAGCGGCGACCCCTTGGTGGTCCTGGAGAACGTCAACAAGTACTTCGGCGACCTCCACGTGCTGAAGGACATCGACCTGGAAGTGGCCAGGGGCGAGGTCGTGGTCGTCGTCGGCCCGTCCGGCGGAGGCAAGTCCACGCTCTGCCGGACCATCAACCGCCTGGAGACGATCGACTCCGGCTCCATCACCCTCGACGGCATGCCCTTGCCGGCGGAAGGCAAGGCCTTGGCCCGCCTCCGCTCCGAGGTCGGGATGGTCTTCCAGAGCTTCAACCTCTTCTCCCACAAGACCATCCTCCAGAACGTCACCCTCGGCCCCGTCAAGGTGCGCAAGACGCCCAAGGACAAGGCCGAGAAGGAGGCGCTGGAGCTCCTGGAGCGGGTGGGGATCGCCGCGCAGGCCGACAAGTACCCCGCCCAGCTCTCCGGCGGCCAGCAGCAGCGCGCGGCCATCGCCCGCGCGCTGGCGATGCGGCCCAAGCTCATGCTCTTCGACGAGCCCACCTCCGCCCTCGACCCGGAGATGGTCTCCGAGGTCCTCGACGTGATGACCGGCCTCGCCGAAGGCGGCATGACCATGATCGTCGTCACCCACGAGATGGGGTTCGCGCGCAGCGCGGCCCAGCGCGTGGTCTTCATGGCCGACGGCCAGATCATCGAGGAGTCCTCGCCCGAGGAGTTCTTCACCGAGCCCCGGACCGACCGGGCCCGCGACTTCCTGTCCAAGATCCTCCGACACTGATCCCTGCCACCGGCCTCACCCCGGCCACCCTCGAGGACACCCCCAAAGACCCGCACCAACCGGACCTGAAGGGAACGCATCCATGAGACGCATCGGCCTGGCCCTTGCCGCGTTCGCCCTCGGCGCCACGGCCCTGTCGGGCTGCGGCGGCGACGACGGCGCCACCGACCTCGTCAGCAAGGCGAAGGATGAGAAGAAGATCAAGGTCGGCATCAAGTTCGACCAGACCGCGATAGGCGTGAAGAAGCCCGACGGCAGCGTCGAGGGCTTCGACGTGGACGTCGCCAAGTACGTCGCGGGCAAGCTGGGCGTCCCGGAGAGCGGGATCGAGTGGGTCGAGACCATCTCGGCCAACCGCGAGCCCTTCCTCATGCAGGGGCAGGTCGACATGGTCGTCGCGACCTACTCGATCCTTCCCGAGCGCAAGGAGAAGGTCACCTTCGCGGGCCCGTACGTCATCGCCCACCAGGACATCATGGTCCGCGGCGACGACACCTCGATCACCAAGGTCGAGGACCTCAAGGGCAAGCGGATCTGCCAGGCCTCGGGGTCCAACTCCTACAAGCGGATCACCGACCCGCCGCCCAACGGCAAGGAGATCGACGCCGAGCTCGTCCCGGCGGGCAGCTACTCCGAGTGCATCACCAAGCTCACCGGCGGCACCCTCGACGCCGTCACCACCGACGACTTCATCCTCGCCGGCTTCGCCTCCCAGGGCGGCAGCTTCAAGATCCTCGGCAGCCCCTTCACCGATGAGAAGTACGGCATCGGCATCAAGAAGGGCGACGTCGCCTCCTGCGAGGCGATCAACACGGCCGTCGGCGAGATGTACTCCGACGGCACGGCCGCCGAGCTGCTCAAGAAGTGGTTCGGCTCCGCCGAAGGACTCGAGCTGCCTACCGCCGTACCCCCCGCAGAGGGCTGCTCCTGACAGGGAGCCGCCCGTGAGACCGGCGTGAGCGGAGGACCCCCCGCGTGGACATGTTGATCGACAACCCCCTGTTCGAGAACAGGGACGCCGTCCTGACCGCCTTCTGGGCGACCGTCCGGCTGACCGCGGCGAGCGCGGTGCTGTCCCTCATCCTGGGGACGGTGCTGGTCGCGCTGCGCGTCTCGCCGGTGCCCGTCCTGCGGTGGATCGGGACGGTCTACGTCAACATCGCACGCAACACCCCGCTCACGCTGGTCCTGCTGTTCTGCTCCCTGGGCATCAGCAACACCCTCCGGCTCAACTTCGACGTCGAGGACCCGTCCTTCAACGGCTACTGGCTGGCGGTCCTCGGCCTCACCGGCTACACCTCGGCGTTCGTGTGCGAGACGCTGCGGGCGGGGATCAACACCGTCCCGCTCGGGCAGGCCGAGGCGGCCCGCGCGATCGGCCTCGGCTTCACCCAGTCGATGCGCCTGATCGTCCTCCCGCAGGCGTTCCGCGCGGTCGTCGCACCGCTCGGCAGCGTCCTGATCGCGCTCACCAAGAACACCACGGTGGCCGCCGTCGCCGGATACGCCGAGGCGGCCTTCATCATGAAGGAGATGCTCTACGAGAGCACGGGAGGGGCGATCGAGATCTTCCTCGGCTTCGCCGCGGGCTTCGTGGTGCTCACCCTTCCGATCGGCTTCCTCACCGGACGGCTCGCCAAGCGGCTGGAGATCAAGCGTTGAAGACCGCCCCGGCGCCTCGTCGGCGCGCCCGCCCGACCGGCACGGCCGGGATCCTGTTCGACGCCCCCGGCCCCAAGGCGAAGGTGCGGCACAACGTCCTCACCCTGGTCGGCGCGGTGCTCCTGCTCCTGGCGGGCTGGTTCGTCTGGCGGCGCATGTCCGAGGCGGGCCAGTGGGACGGCGACCTGTGGAGCCCGTTCATCGACCCCGAGGTGTGGACCGGACTCATCCTCCCGGGCCTGTGGGGCACGCTGACGGCCGCGGCGACCGGCGCGGTGCTCGCGCTCGCGTTCGGCGTCGTCTTCGGCCTGGGGAGGCTCTCGGAGCGCGCCTGGATCCGCCTGCCGTCGGCGTGGGTCGTCGAGCTCTTCCGCGCGATCCCCGTGCTCATCATGATCTTCTCGGCGCAGTACCTCAGCTTCGCCGTCGCGGGAGAGGTCCTGCCCGCCTTCTGGGCGGTCGTCATCGGCCTCACGCTCTACAACGGCTCGGTGCTCGCCGAGGTGTTCCGCGCGGGCGTCCGGGCCGTCCCGCGCGGCCAGGCCGAGGCCGCCTACTCCGTCGGCCTTCGCCGGGGCGACGTCCTGCGGCTCGTGCTGCTCCCGCAGGCGGTGACCGCGATGCTCCCGGCGATCGTCAGCCAGATGGTCGTGCTGCTCAAGGACACCGCGCTCGGCTACATCATCAGCTACGAGGACCTGCTGAACGCCGGGTTCCGGATCGTCCCGTCGAACTTCGGCAACCTCATCCCCGCGGCCGTCGTCATCGCGCTCATCTACATCGCGATCAACCTCGCGCTCGGCTGGGCCGCGACCCGGCTGGAGGCGCGCGGCAGGCGCAGCAGGCGGTCCTCGGCGGCGCCCGTCACCGCACCGCCCGCCCCCGGCACCTGATCACGTTACTTTCAGGTGCCAAACGCCCGGTCTTGGCTTCAATGGGCCTCTGCATGCGGGACGATTCCGGTATGACCGCTCGCGTGACCCCCTTCGGATCCTGGCCCTCTCCGATCTCCGCAGCCGACGTCGCCCGCTCCCGCGTCAGGCTGAGTTTCCCCACCGCGCTCGGCGACGACGTGTGGTGGCAGGAGAGCAGGCCGGAGGAGAACGGTCGGACGACGGTCGTGCGCAACGGACGCGAGGTGCTTCCGCCGCCGTGGAACGCGCGGACCCGGGTCCACGAGTACGGCGGCAAGTCCTATGTGCCGACCTCTCGCGGGGTCGTCTTCGCCAACTACGAGGACCAGCGCCTGCACCTGCTGGCTCCCGGGGACGCCCGGCCGCGTCCCCTGACGCCCGAGCCCGCGATCCCCGGAGGGCTGCGCTACGCCGATCTGGTGCTGTCCCCGGACGGCAGCGAGGTCTGGTGCGTGTGCGAGGGGCACGTGGCGGCGCCGCCCGCGGCGGAAGGCGACCCGGTGCCTCCGGCGGGCGTACGGCGGGCGATCGTGGGCATCCCGCTGGACGGGCGCGCGGCCAACGACCCCGGCGCGATCAACGAGATGGTCACGGGCAGCGACTTCTACGCCTCCCCCACGCCCTCGCCCTCCGGCGGGCACCTCGCGTGGGTGCAGTGGAACCACCCGCGCATGCCGTGGGACGGGACGGAGCTGCGCGTCGGCGTCATCGACCAGGGCAAGGTCGTGTCTCCGCGGACGGTCAAGGGCGGCATGTCCGAGTCCGTCCTCGCGCCGCTGTGGCGCGACGACACCAGCCTGTACGTCGTGTCGGACTGGCCGGGCTGGTGGAACATCTACCAGGTGGGCCTGTACGGCGAGTCCCCTCAGGCGCTCTACCCGGCCGAGGAGGAGTTCGCGGGCCCTCTGTGGAGCCTGGGCGGCATGCCTTACGCGCTGCTGGCCGACGGCCGCCTCGCGGTGATGCACGGCCAAGGAGACCAGCGGCTCAGCCTGTACGACCCCGAGACGCTGGAGCTGGAGTCCCTCGACCTGCCGTACACCGACTGGCAGATGAGCCTGTCGGCCGACGGCTCCACCATCGTCGGGATCGGCGCCTCCCCGTCGCAGCCCGCCTCCGTCGTGCGGATCTCGGCGGCCGACGGGCGGGCCACGGTGCTGCGCCGCGAGCTGGACCGGGTGCCGCCGGAGTCCTACCTGCCCGTCCCCCGCGACGAGATCTTCGAGGGCCAGTTCGGCAGGCCCGTCCACGCGCTCGTGTACGAGCCCGCCAGCCCCGACTCGATCGGGCCCCAGGGCGAGCTGCCGCCTTACGTGGTGTGGGTGCACGGCGGCCCCACCGCGCGTTCGTCGGGGACGCTCAATCTGGAGCGCGCCTACTTCACCAGCCGCGGCATCGGCGTCATCGAGGTCGACTACGGCGGCTCCACCGGCTACGGCAGGGCCTACCGCGAGCGGCTGCGCCGCCAGTGGGGCGTGGTGGACGTGGAGGACGCGGTGTCGGTCGCGACCGCGATGGTCAGGACCAGGCGGGCGCACCCCGACCGGCTGGCCATCCGGGGCGCCAGCTCCGGCGGGTGGACGACCCTGGCGGCGGTGACCTCCGGCTCGGTCTTCAAGGCCGCCACGTCCTACTTCGGCGTGAGCGACGCCACCACGCTGCTGGCCGAGACGCACGACTTCGAGTCGCGCTACCTCTTCGGGCTCATCGGCCCGGTCCCCGGCTACGAGCGGGCCTACGAGGAGCGCTCCCCGCTGCACCGCGCGGACCGCACGTCCTGCCCGGTGCTGCTGCTCCAGGGCCTGGACGACCCGGTCGTGCCGCCCGCCCAGTCCGATGCCTTCGCCCGGGCGCTCGGCGACAACAAGGTTCCCTACGCCTACCTGGCGTTCCGCGGCGAGTCCCACGGCTTCCGCCGGGCGGAGACCCTCCAGACCTGCCTGGAGGCCGAGCTCTCCTTCTACGGGCAGACCCTCGGCTTCCAGCCGCTCGGCGTGCCCGTCCTGAAGCTCTCGGACGGCGAAGCCGCCTGAGGCCGGCTCCTGACGGCCCCGGACGGTCTTCCGCCCTCCGGTAGGTGTACCGGAGGGCGGAAGACCGTCCACCGCCAGGTCCGTCGGCGGACGCGGTCCAGGCGACTCCGAGCGGCTGGCAGACTGGCCCGGTGAGGCTGACCGCGTTCTGGGAGAAGATGAACCGCCAGTTCGGCGAGGCGTACGCGCAGAGCGTCGCCAAGGACTATGTGCTCGCCGAACTGGGCGGGCGCACCGCCCAGCAGGCGGTCGCCGAAGGCACCGACGTGCGGACGGTCTGGTGGGCCGTCTGCGCCGCCTTCGACGTCCCCGACCGGCTTCGGTAGCGGGCCCGTCCGTCGCGGCTCGGGTGGGGGCGAACCGGGTCAGATCACCGCGAGCGCGGTGACCAGGCCGATCATCACGTGGGTGACCGCCAGCAGCCAGGTGCCCGGCTGGAGGGTGGTCTCGTGGCACAGCTCCTTGATCTTCAACCCGATGAGCAGGTCGAAGACGAGCATCGCGACTACCTGGCCGATGATCCCGACGATGCCGTAGACGGCGGTCGCGATCAGGCCCTCCAGCAGCACCGCGTCGGTGGCGAAGATCGACGCCGACACGATGACGCCGACCGCCACCATGCCCGCCGCGGCCAGCAGCGTCGCATTGGGGTTGCGGTCGTGGCGGATGACCGAGACGAGCCGGCCGGGGGTCGCGAGGTCGACGACGTAGAAGCCGACCACGAACAGGACGAGGCCCAGGGCGGCGTAGGCGAGGATCGCCAGGACGTTCTCGCCCAGGATCTCGGCGAAGGCGCTGTCGAGGGACATGGTGTGGGTTCCTTACGGGGATGCGGGGTTCTACGGGGGGCTAGGGAAGGCGTGCGAGCGGGGTCACAGAGGGATGCGGTGCGGGATGAAGGACGAGGTGTCGTCGGTGATGAGCCCGGAGGTCTCCCGGATGCCCAGGCCCGCCGCCTCGTCGGCGACCATCCACGCGCCCAGGACGGGGTGCTGCCCGTCGAAGTCGGGGAGCGGGACGAACTCCTGGAAGACGAACCCTTCCGCGCCGTAGCTCCCGCCCGTCTCCGTCCGATAGGAGGGCGACGTCACGGTCATGCTGGCGCCCTCCCGTCCCAGGAGCGGCTTGCGGATGTGCGAAGCGAGGTCGCGGGGGCCGTCCAGGTAGGCGGGCAGCAGATTGGGGTGGCCGGGGAACAGCTCCCAGAGCAGGGCGAGGATCCCCTTGTTGGACAGGAGCATCTTCCACATCGGCTCGACCCAGTCGGCCTCGTCGACGTGCGCGCCGAACGGCTCAGCGACGATCCACTCCCACGGGTAGAGCTTGCAGAAGGTCCTGATCTCCGCGTCGGCCAGGTCGCGGTAGTACTCGCCGTCCCAGCCGATGTCCTGCATGGCCAGCGGGACGCCTTGGCGGCCCGCCTGCGCGGCGGTCTCCTGGAGGTAGGCGATGGTCATCAGCTCCTCGCCCGACTCGTCCAGCTCCGTCCACGCGAAGTGCACGGGACCGGACCGCAGGGGCATCTCCCGCCAGCGGTCGATCAGGCGCTCGTGCAGGGAGTTCCACTGGTCGTCGGCGGGGAAGACGTCCTCCTTCCAGAACCACTGGATGATCGAGGACTCCACCAGGGAGGTGGGGGTGTCGGCGTTGTACTCCAGGAGCTTGGCCGGGCCCGTGCCGTCATGGCGCAGGTCGAACCTGCCGTACAGGTGCGGGTCTCCGCGCCGCCAGGACGCCTCGATGGCCGGCGCGAACCTCTCGTCGATCCCCAGCAGCTCGTACCGGCCCGTCTTCACGACGTGCTCGGCGGCCTCCAGGCACATCCGGTGGAGGGTCTCGACGTCCTCCTCCAAGGAGAGCACTTCGCCCATCTCCAGCACGTAGTGGACGGACTCGTCCCAGTACGGCCGGGTGAGGTTCTCGGGATGCGCGGTGCGGTGGTAGGAGAGCCCCTGGGATTCGATGGTCTCGGCCCAGCCTTCACGCGGCCGGGAGCGCTCTCTGCGCAACGGTCAGCTTCCGCCGCCGCCGGACCAGCCGAAGCCGCCCCGAAGCGTAGTGCCGCCCTTGGTCTTGATGCTGCCCTTCTTGGGCTTGAGCGAGCTGCCGCCCGTGATGATGCCGCTGGAGGAGGAGTTGCCCCCGTAGTACCAGCGGTAGTTCGACGACGAGGAGCCGGAGCAGTAGGAGTCGCTCACCGCCCGGTAGCCCCCTCCCGGGAGCAGCCTGTTCTCGACACAGGTGGCGGTGTGCGAGCCGCCGCAGGCGGTCAGCGACATCGACAGGGTGCCGAGTAGACCGACCTTGACGGCCCGGGAGCTCATGCGGCGCTGCGGCATGTGGGGGGTCCCTCCATGAAAATGCGGTGCTGGGGAAGTCTAGGGGCTTCCGTATGTTCGGTGTTAGGACGCGATGGGCGAACATTCGGTTTCCCGAGGAAGGTCACGCCTGCCCCACTCGGGCGGGTGTCGGATTTCGCGTGATTCACCCGGGATCGGGCAGGTGGAAGTACAGATCGCCCACATCGGCGCCCCGGTGCAGGCCGCTCACCTGGCCGTCGCCGACCTCCACGACCCGCCAGACGCCGTCGGCCCGGCGCGCGAGGTCGGTCGTGACGAACCGGCAGCCCAGCGCGCGCACGGCGGGCCGCACCAGGTCGAGGTCGGGGAAGGCGTCGGCGCCGGGGCTGTCGGGATGCGGCCCGACCAGCACCGGGTCGCCGTCCACCCACCACACCCGCGCTTCGCCCGTCGCGTAGTCCTCGTAGGCGCGCAGGACGACACCGCCGCTCAGGGAGTCGTCCTGGAGCTCCACCATCCGGTGCACGACGCGGACCAGCGCGTCGGTGTCGGCGGAGTCGGGCACGAAGCACGCCTCGGCCCACTCGTGCTTGCGCGACTTCACGTAGTCCTTGACCACCAGGGGTCCCTGCGGCAGCCGTCCGGCCGCCGCGGCGAGCGGGGCCCGCGCGGGCGTCTCGCGCGGCAGGAGCGGAAGCCACACGCTCGCCGGGGTCAGCCCCGCGAACGTGGCGTACCAGCCGGGCAGCTCGTGCGCGCGCTGGTAGCCGTCGGGAGGGGTCATCAGCGGCGCGCCGCGCGCAGCCAGCGCCTTGGCCAGCGCGTGGTACTCGGCCGCGGTCAGCATCCAGCCGCGGTACCACAGCGCCCCGATGCCGCGCGGCACCCTGCGGACCGCCTCGGTGACCTCGCCGCGGCGCAGCGCCTCCAGATCGAGGAGCACCGGAGCGCCGCCGGAGGCACGGAGGGTCTCGGCTTCGTGGTGGAAGTGCTCGTCAACGCGCCGCGGCCGGAGCGGATCGGCGCAGAAGAGGATGGTCAGGGTCATTGTGGGCCCCATGAGTGATCGTCTGCTGCGCCGCCAGCGTACGTCGCGACGCGCCCCGCGCGCAGCCGGATTAGCCGCTAACGGCTCGCCAGGACCGGCCGCCCCGCGGGTTTCCCGGAGTTATCCACAGGCTATGCGCGCTGATCGAATTTATGTTCGGTACAGTTGCGGCGCACGGGGTCCCCGATTCTGTCAGTGGGCTCTCGTAGCGTCGGTCCTGACATGACGAAGAAGCAACCGACCCGACAGGGGCACACGATGGCAGTAGGCAACGACCGCGAAAAGGCGCTGGAGACAGCGCTCGCCCAGATCGAACGGCAGTTCGGCAAGGGCTCGATCATGCGTCTCGGCGACGAGGTGCGCGCCCCCATGGAGATCATCCCCACCGGGTCGATCTCGCTGGACATCGCGCTGGGCATCGGCGGCCTGCCGCGCGGCCGCGTCGTGGAGATCTACGGGCCGGAGTCCTCCGGTAAGACCACCGTCGCCCTGCACGCCGTCGCCAGCGTGCAGAGGGCCGGCGGCATCGCCGCCTTCGTCGACGCCGAGCACGCCCTGGACCCCGACTACGCCGAGAAGCTCGGTGTGGACACCAAGTCCCTGCTGGTCTCCCAGCCCGACACCGGCGAGCAGGCGCTGGAGATCGTCGACATGCTGATCCGCTCCGGCGCGGTCGAGCTGGTCGTCATCGACTCCGTCGCCGCCCTGGTGCCCCGCGCCGAGATCGAGGGCGACATGGGCGACAGCCACGTCGGCCTCCAGGCCCGGCTGATGTCGCAGGCGCTGCGCAAGCTCACCGGCGCCATCAACCAGACGAAGACCACCGCGATCTTCATCAACCAGCTGCGCGAGAAGGTCGGCGTCATGTTCGGCTCCCCGGAGACCACCTCCGGCGGCCGGGCGCTGAAGTTCTACGCCTCGGTCCGGCTCGACGTGCGCCGCATCGAGACCCTCAAGGACGGCACCGAGGCCGTCGGCAACCGGGTGCGCGTGAAGGTCGTCAAGAACAAGGTGGCCCCGCCGTTCAAGGTCGCCGACTTCGACCTGCTGTACGGCCACGGCATCAGCCGCGAGGGCGGCCTCATCGACCTCGGCGTCGAGCACGGCTTCGTCCGCAAGTCCGGCGCCTGGTACACCTACGAGGGCGATCAGCTCGGCCAGGGCAAGGAGAACGCCCGCAACTACCTCAAGGCCCACCCCGAGACCTCCGACGAGATCGAGAAGAAGATCAAGGAGAAGCTCGGCGTGGGTCCGCGGGTCGACGCCCCGGCCGCCGCCGAAGGCGCCGCCGCCCCGGCCGTCCCGGCGCCGGCCGAGGCCCCCGCCGCCCCGGCCGCCCGCCGCACCCGCACCGCCTCGGCCCCCAAGCCCGGCGACTGATCCCGTCGGGACGCCTCCGTCGTGTCAGGGCCGCCCCTTCCGGGGGCGGCCCCCAGCACCCGGAGGGCCGCCCGACGGCTCCTCGCCGGGAACCCGACGGCGACGAGGCCCACGAGGGGCGTCACCGGCGGCGGACGAAGGGCGAAGGACACGGGCCGCCGACCGGGACACGCGCCCGATGGCACCACCGGGCCCCGCCCGCGAACGTGCCTCCTTTCGGCCCGGCACCAAAGCCGCCACCGGGAGCGAGACCCGACGACGGCCACCGCCGAACCGCCCACGACACTTCGGAGAACCCCGCGCAGCCTCGAGAACCGCACCTGGCCGACCCTTCGCGCCACCCGCACCGTGACGGAGAGGCCCGCGCCGCCCTCGAGGACCGTGCCCACGAACAGGCCGCCGTCCGCGGCCCTTCCCGGACCCGCGCACGCCGGCCCCACCCGGCAGGCAGCCACCGGCCCAGGCACCGCACCCCGAGGGAGCCCGAGCCGAGACCACGCGCACGGACCCATGTCCCATGGGGCCCGCGCCACTCGCAGCGCTCTGCGCAAGCGGCCACCACGCCACAAGGCTCCGCGCCCACGAGCCTCTGCGTTGCGTGCCTCCGTGCCTCAAAGCTCCGCGCTCACACGCTCCGCGCTCGAACCTCTACACCCGGGGCTCCACGTCTCGAGGCCCTGCACCCCCGGGCCCTGCGCTCCCGGGCCCTGCATCTCGGGGCTTGCGTGTCGGGGCCCTGCATCTCGGGGCCCTGCGTGTCAGGGGCCTGCGCCCCCGGGCCTGCGTTGCCGGGCCCTCCGTCGATGGGCACCGCGTTGCCGGGCACTGCGTCGCAGGGCACCGCTGCAGGGCACCGCATCTCAGGCTCTGCGCCCGAAGGCTTGTGTTGCCGGGCTCTCCGCTGCAGGGCACCGCTTCGCCGGGACCTGTGCTGCAGGGCACTGTGCCTGCGGGGTTTCTCGTGGCGGGACTTCGCGTGATGAAGTGCCTTGGGCGCCGCTGTGTTGCGGGACCCCGTGTGGTGGGTGCCGGGTCGGGAGGGGTGAGGTCGCGCGGCGTGGGGCCGTGGTGTGGGGCTTTGTGTTGTGAAGTCGTGGGATGAGGAAAGGGAGGTGGTCTTGTGGCTTATCGCAGGAGGTTCGGGGCGGGGGACGGCGAGGTGGAGCCGCCGAAGAATCCGGAGGCGGCGGCGCGGGAGATCTGCCTGCGGCAGTTGACGCTGGCGCCGAAGACACGGGCGCAGCTGGCCGAGGCGCTGGCGCGCAAGGCGATTCCCGCCGAGGTCGCCGAGCGCGTCCTGGGCAGGTTCACCGAGGTCGGCCTCATCGACGACGAGGCGTTCGCCCAGGCGTGGGTCCGCTCCCGTCACGCGGGCAAGGGCCTGGCACCGCGCGCCCTGTCCGCCGAACTGCGCCGCAAGGGCGTGGACGAGGAGCTGGTGAAGGAGGCCGTCGCCGACCTCCAGCCCGAGGACCTGGAAACCGCCGCCCGCGCCCTGGTGGCCCGCAAGCTCCCCTCCACCGCGGGCCTCGACCCCGCCAAACGCACCCGCCGCCTCGTCTCCATGCTCGCCCGCAAGGGCTACTCCCCCGGGCTCGCCTACGGGATCGTCCGGGAGGCCCTCAACGCCGAGCCCTTCCCCAACGACGACCCCGACCTGGACGATTCAGACTTCCCGGTATAGCCCTGGGCGTCCATGCCCGACCGAAGAGTCGGAAAGTTCGTGGAATGTCTATCGCCTGGAGGTTGCGCATGGCATGATCCGTCGGCATTTGGCGATCGAGTCCGGGAGCTGCCGGGTGGGAAGACAGAGTCGGGGCGGGCGGGTCCGCCGGGCTGCGGCGGCGGGTCTCGCCGGAGTGCTCCTCGTGGGGACGGCGAGCGCGGGCTCGGTGGCGCAGGCGGCCGGGAGCGGCGGCGAGCCGGAGCGGGCCATCGAGCAGGCCTCCGGCTACCGGTGGACGAAGCTGCACACGGGCTCGTCCTCGTCCACGCTGCTGGCCGCGGGGGACAAGGACCTCTGGCGGTTCTCCGGCAGGTATCCGGACGGCGGGTACATCACCCCCCTGGCCTGGCACTGGGACGGGAAGACCTGGCGCAAGTCCGCGCTGCCCAAGAAGGCGAAGGGCGCGGTGGAGCGCCCTGCGGCCTCTTCGCCCCGCGACGTCTGGGTGAGCCTCAACAGCGGCGTCGATTCCTACGGCTATGCGACGTTCCTGCACTGGAACGGCAAGACCTGGAAGATCTCCAAGGTGCTGCCGAAGTACTCCTCCTACGCGGCCGGACCCGTCCTGCCCTTCAAGTCCGGCAAGGCCGCAGGCTTCTTCGGGCAGCGGCTTTGGCTCTACGACGGCGGGACCTGGCGGGAGAGCCGCGCCGACCGGGAGGTGTACGGCGCCTCCGGCGTCTCGCCCGGCGATCTGTGGGCCATCGGCGGCTGGGGGAACCCGAAGGTCTACCGGTTCGACGGCGGCCGCTGGAAGGCCGGCTCGATCGGCGCGCCGCTGAAGATCGATCCCGCGCCCTGCCTGAAGGAGCGGCCGAACAAGTCCTTCTCCTGCTCCGGCACGCTGATCCCGACGCAGACGCTCGCCCAGTCCTCCCGCCGCGTCCTCGCCGTCACCACCACCGAGGAATGGCCCACCGAACGCTGGCGCGTGGTGCGCTGGAACGGCCGGAGCTGGAGCAAGCTGACCGGCACCTACAAGGGCGTCGTCGGCCACGCCGTGGACGACGGGACGGGCGGCCTCTGGTCGGTCGTCTCCGACGCCACCGGTAACCACGTCGTCCATGTCACGGGCAAGGGCCGGGTCGTCGAGTACGCGTCCCCGGCGAAGGACATCTACCTCGGCAGCCTGTCGGTCAGCCCTTCCGGCACCGTCTTCGTCTCCGGAGACCGTGAGGGCGACGGCTACACCTCCTACGTCTGGAGGCTCACCCGATGAGAATCCGCGCCGCGCTCGCGCTCACCGCCGCGACCCTGCTCGTGCTGCCCGCCGGGGCCGCCGAGGCCGCCCCCAAGTGGACGACGATCCTGAAGGACCCGTCCATCGAATGGGTCCAGCACCTGCACGCCACGGGGAACCGGAGCCTGTGGGCCTTCCTGTCGGTCACCGACGGGGCCGGGGGCGCCAAGACCGTCGCGCGCCACTGGAACGGCACGAAGTGGCGCACGGTGCCGCTGCCTCTGCCGGGCGGCTGGATCGAGTTCGCCGATTCGGCGGCGCCCGACGACGTCTGGGCGACCGTCGGCAAGGAATGGGACAGAGCGGACACCGTCAACGCGATCATCCACTGGGACGGCACCCGCTGGTCGACCGTCCGGACGTTCGGCGAGCACGGGGCGTCGGATGTCGTCGCGCTCGGCGGAGGCGCCGCGCAGACCTCGGTGTACGGCAAGAACGGCGCGCGCATTCTCACCTATCGCAAGGGCGCCTGGACCGGCAAGACGGTCAAGGGACTCAGCCTCGGCACCGTCGCGCAGTCCGGCAAGCCGTACTCATGGGCGCTGGGCGGGAAGGTCGACAAGGACGAGAACGATGTCTACCGGCGGGTCGGCGACCGGTGGCGGCGCCAGCAGCCGCCGCTTTCGCTCCTGCGGATCGCCACCGCGGAGTGCCTGCGGCTCTGGCCCGGCCTGCCCCGCTCCGAGTGCCCGGTGGGCGAGCCGACGGAACTCGTCGTGAACGGGCCCAAGAACGTGCTTCTCCTCGTCAATTACACCGGGCCGACGCCGTCCACCAGGGTCCTGCGCTGGAACGGCAAGAAGTGGAGCATTGTCGGACATGTCTGGAAGTACTACGCAGGAAGGGTCACACCCGATGGGAAGGGCGGCTTCTGGGCAGTCGACATCGACGACCCCGAACGACTGCTCCGGTTCAGGGACGGTGAACTGACCAAGGTGGCTCTGCCGAAGGGCGTCACCCGGGTCGACCACCTGAGCCCCACCCCCTCGGGCCGGCTCTACGCCACCGCAGGCGATGACTACGGATCCAACAGCGTGATCCGCTTCCTGACCGGCGTGCGCTGAGGCCCTGACCGGCCCATCGGCGTTTTTGTCGGCGGGCCGGGGCAGGATGGGGGCATGACCGAGCAGGGGGAGGCCCGGGGGGGATCGGGCACGGGGTTCTCGGCGGCCACGCGGGAGTGGTTCGCCGGGGCCTTCAGCGGGCCGACCGCCGCCCAGGAAGGGGCCTGGCGGGCGATCTCGCGCGGGGAGAACACCCTCGTCGTCGCGCCCACCGGCTCCGGCAAGACCCTCGCGGCGTTCCTGTGGTCGCTGGACAAGCTGGCGGCCGCGCCGCCGCCGGAGGATCCCAAGGCCCGCTGCCGGGTGCTCTATGTCTCGCCGCTGAAGGCCCTCGCGGTCGACGTCGAACGCAACCTCCGGGCCCCGCTCACCGGCATCCGGCACGCCGCGCGCCGCCTGGGCCTGCCGGAGCCCGACGTCAAAGCCGCGATCCGCTCCGGCGACACGCCCACCGACGAGCGGCGCCGCCTGCTCACCCGCCCGCCCGACATCCTGATCACCACACCGGAGTCGCTGTTCCTCATGCTCACCTCGCGGGCGCGCGAGACGCTGCGGGGTGTCGAGACGGTGATCATCGATGAGGTGCACGCGGTCGCCGCCACCAAGCGCGGCGCCCATCTCGCGCTCTCCCTGGAGCGCCTTGACGCGCTGCTGCCGCACCCCGCCCAGCGGATCGGCCTTTCGGCGACGGTACGGCCGCCGAGTGAGGTCGCGGCCTTCCTCGGCGGCGCCCGCCCCGCGACCGTGGTGCAGCCGCCGAGTGAGAAGACCTTCGATCTGCGCGTCGTCGTCCCCGTCGAGGACATGGGCGAGGTGCCGCAGTCCGGGGAGGACCCGCGGCAGCGCTCGATCTGGCCGCATGTGGAGCAGGAGGTCCTCGATCTCATCGCGGCCCACCGCTCAACGATCGTCTTCGCCAACAGCCGCCGCCTCGCCGAGCGCCTGTGCGCGCGCTTGAACGAGCTCGCCACCGAGCATCTGTACGGCCCGCTGGAGGAGGACCACTCCCCCGCCGCGATGATGGCCCAGGCCGGATCCACCAAGGGCCGCCCCTCCCCCGCCGATCTGGAGGACCTCTGGACGCTCCCGTTCGACGCCGCGAACGGCCCCGAAGAAGAGACGGGCCCGTCCGACGAACGGAAGCGGCCTCGGCCTGAGTGCGTCGAAGACTCCTCGGAGGCCTCGGGTGAAGACGAAGGGCCAGAAGACGACGGCCGGTGGGTGGCCGACGAAACGGGCGGCCCGGAGGGCCTGCGCAGGGTCGATTTCGCGGGCGTGGAGCTCGGCGGCGGCCCGGCCGACCCCGAGCAGACCCGGCGGCTCGACACCCTGGTCAGGCGGGTCGCGCACAACGGCGCGGTGGAGGTCGCGCGGGCGCACCACGGGTCGGTGTCGAAGGAGGAGCGGGCCGCCATCGAAGACGCCCTCAAGGGCGGAAGGCTGCCTGCGGTGGTGGCCACCTCCAGCCTGGAGCTGGGCATCGACATGGGCGCGGTCGACCTCGTCGTCCAGGTGGAGTCGCCGCCTTCGGTGGCCGGCGGGCTCCAGCGCGTCGGCAGGGCCGGGCACCAGGTAGGGGCGGTCTCCCGCGGCGTCATCTTCCCCAAGTACCGGGGCGATCTGGTGCAGACCGCCGTGGTCGCCGAGCGGATGCGCGCGGGCGCGATCGAGGCCCTGCGGTACCCGCGCAACCCCCTGGACGTCCTCGCCCAGCAGATCGTCGCCATGGTCGCGATGGACGAATGGGACGTCGACGAGCTGGAGGCCGTCGTCAAGCGCGCGGCGCCCTTCGCCGGGCTCACCCGCAGCGTGTACGAGGCGACCCTGGACATGCTCGCGGGCCGCTACCCGAGCGAGGAGTTCGGCGAGCTGCGCCCCCGCCTGGTGTGGGACCGGGTGGCGGGCGTCCTGCGGGGCCGCCGCGGCGCGCAGCGCCTCGCGGTGGTGAGCGGCGGCACCATCCCGGACCGGGGGCTGTTCGGGGTGTTCCTCGTCGGCGAGAAGTCCTCGCGGGTGGGCGAGCTGGACGAGGAGATGGTGTACGAGTCGCGCGTCGGCGACGTGTTCGTGCTCGGCGCCAGCTCGTGGCGGATCGAGGACATCACGCCCGACCGGGTGCTGGTCTCACCGGCCCCCGGCCGTCCGGGCAAGCTGCCGTTCTGGCACGGCGACTCCCCGGGCCGTCCTGCGGAGCTCGGCCGGGCGCTGGGCGGGTTCACCCGGGAGCTGGCGGCGCTGCCACCGGAACGGGCCCTGGAACGCGCCGCCGAAGCGGGGCTCGATCCTTGGGCGGCCGACAACCTCGTGTCCTATCTGGCCGAGCAGAAGGAGGCCACGGGCCGGGTCCCCGACGATCGCACCCTGGTCGTCGAGAGGTTCCGGGACGAGCTGGGCGACTGGCGTCTCGTCGTGCACTCGCCTTACGGCGCGCTGGTGCACGGGCCCTGGGCGCTGGCCATCGCCGCCCGCCTGCGCGAACGCTACGGCGGCGACGCCCAGGCGATGCACGCCGACGACGGCATCGTGCTGCGGGTGCCCGACACCGACGAGCCGCCCTCGGCCGAGCTGTGCGTGTTCGACCCCGCCGAGATCGAGCGGATCGTGGTCGCCGAGCTGGGGTCGTCGGCGCTGTTCGCGGCCCGGTTCCGCGAGTGCGCGGCCCGCTCTCTGCTGCTGCCGCGGCACCGCCCCGACCGGCGGATGCCGCTGTGGCAGCAGCGCCAGCGCGCGGCGCAGCTGCTGGCCGTCGCGGCCAAGTACGAGACCTTCCCGATCATCCTGGAGACCGTGCGCGAGTGCCTCCAGGACGTCTTCGACGTGCCGGGCCTGGTCGCGCTGATGAAGGACGTCGCCGCGCGGCGCGTCCGCGTCACCGAGGTGGAGACCCCCACGGCCTCCCCCTACGCCCAGTCCCTGCTCTTCCGCTACATCGCCGCGTTCATGTACGAAGGCGACTCCCCCCTCGCCGAGCGCAAGGCCCAGGCCCTCTCCCTGGACTCCTCCCTCCTCGCCGACCTCCTCGGCCAGGCCGACCTCCGCGAGCTCCTCGACCCCGAGGTCCTCGCCGAGGCCGCCGCCGAACTCCAGCGCCGCACCCCTTCCCGCCGCGCCCGCGACACCGACACCCTCACCGACCTCCTCCGCGCCGTGGGCCCCCTCACCACCGAAGAGGCCGCCCGCCGCATCCGCCTCCCCACCGACCCACAGGACACGCCGCAGGGCGAATCCGACGAGCAAGGCGGACCCGGGCCCGCCGTCGAAGCGGCCGGAGGCGGAGAAGGCATCGGGGGGAGCGGCCCCCCTCAAGGTGTCCGGCCGGAGGACGCCGGGCCTTCCCCTGACGTACCGGGGAGGGCCGGCGACGGGAGCGGGGAGGACCTGGCGCGGCTCGTCGAGGCCCGGCGGCTCGCGGGTGCGTGGCTCGCGGAGCTGGAGGGCGAGCGGCGGGTCATTCGGGTGCGGGTCGGCGGGGAGGAACGGTGGGCGGCGGTCGAGGACGCCGGGAGGCTCCGGGACGCCCTGGGGACTCCGTTGCCGGTGGGGATTCCCGAGGCGTTCCTCGAGCCGTCGGACGATCCGCTCGGCGGGCTGCTGCTGCGGCACGCCCGCACGCACGTGCCGTTCACGGCGGCGTCGGCGGCGGTGCGGTACGGGCTCGGCTCCGCGGTCGTCGCCGAGACGCTGCGCAGGCTGCCGCAGCTCGTCGAGGGCGAGTTCACGCCGGACGTCTCGGGTACCGAGTGGGTGGACGCCGAGGTGCTGCGGATGCTGCGCCGCAGGTCGCTCGCCCGGCTGCGCGCGGAGGTCGAGCCGTCGCCGCCGGAGGCACTGGCCCGGTTCCTGCCGCGCTGGCAGGGCGTCGGCGCGCGGCACTCCGGGCTCGACACCCTCGTCGGCGCGATCGAACGCCTCCAAGGCTCCGCGGTGCCCGCCTCGGCGCTGGAGACCCTGATCCTGCCGTCCCGCGTCCGCGGATACGGCCCGGCACTGCTGGACGAGCTGACCTCGTCGGGCGAGGTGCTGTGGACCGGCCGGGGCTCCCTGCCCGGCGGCGACGGCTGGATCTCCCTCTACCTCGCCGACACCGCCCCCCTGCTGCTGCCCCCGCCGCTGGAGATGACCCTCACCCCCGCCCACGAAGCGGTGCTCGACCTGCTCGGCGACGGATCCGCGCCCTTCTTCCGCACGCTCTCCGACCGCCTCAACACGCCCGGCCGACCACCGGGGCGCTCCGGTCCCGAGGCCCCGGAGCCCGCGGCGAGCGCGCGGATCGACGACCGCGAACTCGTCCAGGTGCTGTGGGATCTCGTCTGGGCCGGGCGCCTCACCAACGACACCCTCGCGCCGCTGCGCGCGGCGCTCGGCGGCGGCCGTCCCGCGCACCGGGCGCCGACCGCGCGCCGGGGCAGGCCGGTGCTGCCCAGCCGCACGGGTCCGCCGACCGCGGCGGGCCGGTGGTGGCTGCCCCCCGCCTCCGCGCCGGATCCGACCCGTCGGGCACACGCCCTCGCCGAGACGCTCCTGGACCGCTACGGGGTCGTCCTGCGGGGCGCCGTGGCGGCCGAGCACACCCCGGGAGGGTTCGCCGCGGTCTATCCGGTGCTGCGCGCGTTCGAGGAGTCCGCCCGGTGCCGGCGCGGGTACTTCGTGGAGGGGCTCGGCGCCGCCCAGTTCGCGCTGCCGGGCGCGGTCGACAGGCTCCGCTCGCTCCGCGCCGCCGCGTCCGATTCCCCGTCCGGGGGCCCGCGCGCCGACGTGCTCGCCGCGGCCGACCCCGCCAACCCGTACGGCGCGGCCCTGCCCTGGCCCGAGCCCCCGGGCGGTCACCGCCCCGGCCGTAAAGCCGGCGCCCTCGTGGTCATCGTGGACGGCGCGCTCACCCTCTACGCCGAGCGCGGCGGCCGCACCCTGCTCACCTGGAACCCCGCTGCCCTCCCCACCGCCGTGGCCGCCCTGGCCACCGAGATCCGCACCGGCTCCCTGGGCTCCCTCACCGTCGAACGCGCCGACGGAACCGCCGTCCAGGAGTCCCCCCTGGCCGACGTCCTGGAAGCCGAAGGCTTCGTCCCCACCCCCCGCGGCTACCGCCTGCGCCGCTGACCCCCGCCCGCTCCCCCCACCGGGTATCCCCCACTCGCCCGTTGTGCCGCTGCCCCTCAGCGCGCTGAGGGGCGGGTACCGGCGCGATGGGGTGGGTGGGGCGGGGGTGGAAAATCGGTCGACTTTGGGGGCAGTGGCTGGGAATCTGCGTTGGGGAGGGAGTGTTTTCCTCTTCAGGTGGCAGGGCGGATCATCCGCCGGAGGGACGGCGGAATCGTTCTCCCGGTTGATGAGACGGACGCGGGATTCTGTCACTGTGAACTGGTAGGGGTAGAAGATCTCCGGGCGGTATCCCGTCCGGCCGAAGAAACGGGGAGGCGGCATGACACCGACCGCTCGCTGGGCCGAGGCCCGGCGCCGCAGGCTCCGCACCATCTCCCGGACCGTCCGCGACCGCGCCCAGACCGACCCGCGCCGGACGGAGGCCGCGGCCTCCGCGCCCGCCTCCGCCGACCGGCCGGTGCCCCAGAACGCCTGATCAGCCCGATCTCAGAAGGCCGTCCGCCCTCCGCGGACGGCCTTCGCCGTCTCCGGCGGACCCGAGCACCGGCACCGCCGAGAGCGCCGGCGGCCCAGGTGGTCGTGGGAGGAATCAGTCGGTGGTGGTGGAGAAGACTTCTTCCCTGGCGTGGGTCACGGCGGTGTGGAGGGCTCCCTGGAGGACGGGGGTGCGAGTGATGCGGCCGGGGACCACGCGTGGGCGGGTGGGGGAGATACGGGCGGCGGCCTGTTCGATGCGGCGGGACAGGGGGGTGCCGCCCGCGGCGCCCAGGGCGCCGGTGACGACGACGAGGCCGAGGTCCAGGACTATGTTGACGGCGGCCACGCCCAAGGCCAGGCGGGTGGCCAGGGCGTCGAGGAAGGCGGCGGCGGGGCCCTCGTCGAGGGCGGCGGCGTCGGCGACCGCCTCCAGCGCGGACTTTCCGGTGAGGCCGTGCTCGGCGGCGAGGGCGGCGACGGCGTCGGCGCCGACGAGCGAACCGAAGCCGCCGGCGAGGGCCGGCTGACCATAGGTGACGGACTCGGTGACGCCCTCCGGCAGGGCCGCGCCCGGCACGGGCAGGTAGCCGATCTCGCCCGCGCCGCCGGAGACGCCCCGGTGGAGCCGGTCCCCCATCATCACCGCGAGCCCGAGGCCGCGGTCGATCCACACCAGCGCGAAGTCCGCGACGCCTCTGGCCGCGCCGTGCTCGCGTTCGGCGACCGCGACGAGGTTGACGTCGTTCTCGATGATGACGGGACGGCCGAGGTCGCGCCGCAGGGCGTCGAGGACGCCTTCGTGCCACGCGGGCAGGTCGAAGGCGAAGCGGACGTCTCCGGTCCGGGGATCGACGACGCCGGGGGTCCCTATGACGAAGGCGCGCAGGCCCGTCACGGGCACCTTCGCCGTGCGGCAGGCCTTCGCGACGGCGGCGTGCACGCTCTGGACGGGGTCGGCGCCGTCGTCGAGGGCGACCGTGGCGCGGGACCGTTCCGCTCCGGTGATGTCGGCGATGCCCGCGATGACCGCATCAGGCCCGACTTCGATGCCCGCGACGAACGCCGCGGAGGGCACCACCGCGTAGAGCGCGGCGTTGGGCCCCCGCCCTCCTGCCTGCTCGCCGACGACCTCGACGAGGCCGCGTTCCTCGAGCCTGCCGAGGAGCTGGGAGGCGGTGACCTTCGACAGACCGGTGCGGTCGCCGATCTGGGCGCGGGTCAGCGGCCCTTCCCCGATGAGGAGCTCCAGCGCGGCCCGGTCGTTGAGTTCGCGCAGCAGGCGGGGGGTACCCGGCCGTCTAGCCATCAGGCCCACCTCGTCATCCACGGTCCGCGCCGATCACATCAGTAAAGTTTGTTACTAGTTTACCGACGCGGGGCGCGGGCCCGCCAGCGCCGCGGCCCTCCAGCGCCGACGATCAAGCCTCCCGCAGCCGGAACACGGAAATGATCTCGACCCGATCACGGTTCGTGCGCGGTGCGATGACCGGATCTAGTTCTCCGCTCAAATCGGTCTTTCAAGGCTGCTCTACCGGGGTGGTGGTGAAACCTGTCCCTGTCACAGGGGATACTTGGTCACATGCGACTGTCTGCCAGGGTTGATTACGCGCTGCGCGCCGCCTCAGAGCTGGCCGCCGCGGCCGAGTCCTCGACGGGGGGGCACCCGGTGACGGCCGTCCAGCTCGCCGAGACCCAGGCCATCCCGCCCAAGTTCCTTGAGAACATTCTGGGGCAATTGCGCCGCTCCGGCATCATTCGGAGCCAGCGCGGTCCGGATGGCGGCTACTGGCTGGCCAAACCCGCCTCTCAGATCGCGCTCGCCGACATCATCCGCGCCATCGACGGCCCGCTGCTCGGCGTGCGCGGCGAGCGGCCCGAGGACGTCGGCTACAGCGGCGCCGCCCGCGGGCTCCAGGAAGTGTGGATCGCGCTGCGCGCCAGCGAGCGGGCCATTCTGGAGGAGGTGACGCTGGAGCACATCGCCTCGGGCCGGCTCCCCGAGATGGTCCAGCGGCTCACGTCCGACCCCGCGGCCTGGAACAGCCCGACCTTCTCCTGAGCCACCTCCGTCACGCGGGCCACGTGCGTCACCCGGGGCCCGCCACGGATAGTGGCCGCCTTCGGTCTTCACAGCCCCCGTCAGCACGCTGGCGGGGGTTTTGCTCACCCCGCCGTTGAACGCGTTCAAACATCCGGATACGGTAAAGCCGCACATCTCTTGAACACGTTCAACGAAGGGCGGACGCCATGGGCTTGCTCGTGGACCTGCTGGTCTGCCTCGGGATGCTCGCCGTCGTCCCGCTCGGCCTCGGGCTGGCCGGCGCCGGGTCGCTGAGGCCGCTCTGGTGCGCCGGGGCGGTCCCCGGCGCGGTCAGCCTGTTCCTGCCCGTAGGCAAGCCCGCGGCCTTCCTCGCCGTTCTGTACGCGCTGGCCGCGGCCGTGCTCCTGGCCGAAGCCGTCCGGCGGCTCCCCCGCGCGCTGCGCGACCCTCGGCAGGCGGCCTTCGCCACCGCGCTGGCCTCACCCTCGGTCGCCGCGCTCGCCCTGGTCGCGGAACGGGCCGGACACCCTCTGCTCGGCTACTCCCCGGAGCTGCTGGCGCTCACGGTCGCGCACTTCCACTTCGCCGGGTTCGCCGCGGCCCTCGTCGCGGGCCTCGCCTGCCGTCCCGAGTCCGGGCGGGCGGGCCGCTGGGCCGCCGTCACGGTCCCGGTGGGGACGCTCGCCGTTCTCGCCGGATACTTCGCCGGGCAGTGGGCGGAGTTCGCCGGAGCCGTCGTGCTCACCGCGGGCATGTGGCTCACAGGGCTGCTCTGCTGGCGGACGGGCAGGGCCGCGGCCCGTCTTGCGGGGGCCGTCCTGGTCCCGACCATGCTGCTCGCCCTCTGGTACGCGCTGGGCGAGGCGTCCGGGATCCCCCACCCGGGACTCGGCTGGATGACGGCCACCCACGGCGTCGCCAACGCGCTCGGCTTCGGCCTCTGCGGCGTGCTCGGCTGGCGCCTCACCCGAAAGGACCCCTCATGACCTTCACCTACGCCGAGGTCGGCGCCACCCGAGCGGAGCGGCCGCCTTCCGGCTACTCCCACCTGTATGTCAGACGGAAGATCGGACGCGGCGCGCAGGCCCACCGGACCGCCGGGGAGGCCCTGATGACCTTCGCCATGCACCGGCGCATCCCGGTCGGGGTCGCCGCCGAGGCCCCCCGCGCCGCCGAGGGCGTCGCCGTGACGGTGACGCTCGCGGGGTTCGTCAAGGCGCCCTGCCGGATCGTCTGGACGGTCGAGGACGCGCGCCGCACCGGGTGGGCCTACGGCACGCTGCCCGGTCATCCCGAGTGCGGCGAGGAGTCCTTCGTCGTCGAGCACCACGACGACGACACCGTCACGCTCACGGTGACGGCGTTCAGCCGGGCCGCCCTCCCGCTGCTGCGCCCGTTCCAGCCGCTCATCCCGCCCCTCCAGCGCTTGTACGCCCTCAGGTGCGCCGGGGTACTCCGCGGCATCGTGCGGCCCTGAGCGGCCCCCTGGGGACGAAAAAGCCGCGCCCCGTCGGGAGACGGGGCGCGGCCCTGTCGGAGGTGCTGCGCAACCTCCGGTGCGGGGCTATCGGGATGGCTAACGCTGGACGGCGAACATCCAGTGGTGCTTCTCCAACTCCGCGGTGATGCCGATGAGCAGATCCTGGGTGACCGGCTCGTCCTCGGTCGCGGCGATCCGGTCGCGGAAGCGCGCGATCACGACGGCGAGGGCCTCGGTGATCGAGGAGACCGCCTTGTCCTCGGGGACGGCGCCGGGCGGGAGTTCGGCGAGGACCGTGCCGTCGGCGACGGTCCGCACGCGCCCGTCGGGGTGGACCCCGATCATCATGGCGCGCTCGGCGACGGAGTCGGACGCCTCACGCACGGTGGCGACGACCTCGTCGAGATGCTCGTGGACGGTCTTGAAGGTGCGTCCCGTGACGTTCCAGTGGGCTTGCTTGGCGGTCAGAGACAGGTCGATGAGGTCGACCAGCGCCCCTTGCAGGGCCTGGCCGGCAGCACGCTGGACTGCTTCGGACAGCGGACTGCTCACGACGGCCATCTGGATCCTCCCGTGGTGCAGAGACTTCATTTGATCTCTACAACACCGGTGGGCCCCCTCGTATGCCCGCGGGGCCCACCGTCGTCCCAGCGCCGAGGGCGCTGATGATCCAGCAGTCGGGCGCGGCACGCGGCCGCGCGATGCTCAGTCGCGTCAGGCCGCGACCATGTCCCCCCGGAAGGCGTCTCCGGCGATCGCTTCGGGCGAATCGGGTACCGGTGAGGCCGGGATGGTCTCGGAGATGCGCTCCCGCTGCGGAGCACCGGCCATGACCGGCTCCGCCTGCAGTTCGGCGAGCGCAAGTAGATCGGACACTTCTCGTAGGACATGAGACAACGGCACACCCAGCGCCTTGCAGATCGCCGCGAGCAGCTCAGAAGAGGCTTCCTTCTGACCGCGCTCCACCTCAGAGAGATATCCCAACGACACCCGGGCCGCGGCGGACACCTCGCGGAGGGTGCGACCCTGGCGCAGCCGGAGCTGCCGCAGAACGTCACCCAGCAGCTGGCGAAGCAGGACCATCGCTCGCTCCCTCCCCATCGTGCGGACCATCTGACTGTTCCACCGTACCCGTCTCCGACCTGAGCTTGGCAGAGCCGGGAAATCGTGTTCGCTGCGAACGTAACGCCTTATTCAGCTCAAACCTTCCAGATCTTCCTGATCCTGTTCCCATTCCCGGATCATCGCAACCCTCAAGACTTCGTGTCGAAGCAGGTCGAGTGCGTGAACCACCGTCATCTCGCGGACCAAGGAACGGGCTCGTGACCCATCCGAAGGCAAAGTAAGGGTCGGTGTGAAGGATCGGGAACCCTCCGGACCGCACACACCGATATGTACCGTTCCGACCGGTTTTCCATCCTGCGGGTCGGGCCCCGCGACGCCCGTGACGGCAAGGCCCCGGGTCGCTCCGAGCCTCTCCCGCGCGCCTTCGGCCATCGCGATCGCGACGTCCGGGTCGACCGCGCCGCGCTCGGCGAGGAGGTCTTCCGGGACGCCCAGGAGCGCGGCCTTCAGCGGGGTGGCATAGGCCGTCACGCCGCCGCGGAAGACCGCGGAGGACCCTGCCGGGGTGGTCAGCTCGGCGCCCAGGAGGCCGCCGGTGAGGCTCTCGGCGACCGCGACGGTCTCGTCCCGCTCACGCAGCAGGTCGAGCACCGCGGCGCCGAGGGTCGTGACCCGCCCTTCGGCGTAGACGGCCTGCCCGAGCAGCCCGCGCGCCTTGTCCACCGCGCGCCGCAACGTCTCCGCCGACTCCGCGGTGATCCGCACGTCGACCCGGGCGGGATCGGGCAGGTAGGCGAGCGCCACCCCGTCCATCCGCTCCACGGGGGCGAGCCGACCGGCCAGCACCGTCTCCCAGACGCCCGCGGTGCGCAGGGTCAGCACGGCGGGGGCGGACGGGCCGCGCAGTTCCGGCAGGACGGTCTCGGTCATGATCGCGCGCATCTCGAACGGCACCCCGGGCAGCGCGTAGACCGGTTTGCCCGCCAGCTCCATCCGGATGCCGGGCGCGGTCCCCGCGGGGTTGGGCAGCTTCACCGAGCCCTCGGGGAGGTCCGCCATGCGCAGGGCTGAGGCGCGCAGCCGCACCCCGTACCGGGTGCTGCGCTCGCGGATGGCCGCCTCGGTCTCGGGATCGCGGATCAGCTTCACCCCGGCCAGCAGGGCGAGCGCGTCGCGCGTGAGGTCGTCGTAGGTGGGCCCGAGCCCACCGGTGACGATCAGGCCGTCGGCCCGGTCGAGCGCCGCCGCGACGGCCTCCCCGATCGCCTCGAGGGTGTCGCCGACCACGGTCGAGCGGACCACCTGGACCCCCGCGCGGGTGAGCTCCTCGCCCATCCACGCGGCGTTCCCGTTGACGATGTCGCCGATGAGCAGTTCGTCCCCGACGGTCAGCAGTTCCACGCGCACGTGCTTCACCCTAGTGCCGCGCGCCGCCTTGCGTTGAGGTACTCCAGCCCCGAGACGACGGTCATGACCACGGCGATCGTCATGAGGATCCCGTTGAGCGGGTCGAGCCGCACCGGCAGCAGGTAGACGACGATCGCCAGCATCTGGATCGCCGCCTTGTACTTGCCGAGCTTCTCCGCCGCCACGACGACGTCGTCGCGCAGCAGGAACAGCCGGTGGACGGTGACCGGGACCTCGCGGGCGAGGATGATCCAGGTCGCCCACCAGGTCAGCTCGTCGTTCATGGACAGCCCGACGAGGGCGGCGCCGGTGAGCAGCTTG
Source organism: Actinocorallia herbida (assembly GCF_003751225.1). NCBI lineage: Bacteria > Bacillati > Actinomycetota > Actinomycetes > Streptosporangiales > Thermomonosporaceae > Actinocorallia > Actinocorallia herbida. The sequence continues at coordinate 1,102,896 of NZ_RJKE01000001.1, read as the reverse complement.
TCGGCGATCGGGTCGACGATCTTGCCGAAGGTGGTGATCTCCTTGCGGCTGCGCGCGATCCTGCCGTCGGCGTAGTCGGTGAACGCCGCGAAGACGAACAGGGCGAGCGCGGTGAGCCGCCAGGCGGTCCCCTCGGTGAGCACGAGGATGGCGAAGAACGGGGGGACGAGCGCGATGCGCAGCACCGTCAGCACGTTGGCGGGGTTCAGCGTGCTCACCCGCCGGTCCTGCGGTGAGGTCACGGACGCGGACCCTCTGCGCCCGGGACGGCGTCGCCGTACAGGTCGACGCCCTCCGCGTCGGTGATCACCGCGGTGACGAGGTCGCCGACGGCCAGGCCCGCGCCGCGCACGGTGGTGGCGCCGTCGACCTCGGGGGCCTGGTGGAATCCGCGGCCCTCCCAGACGCCCGGCTCGATCTCCCGCTCGACCAGGACCGCGATCTCGGTGCCGATCCGCTCCTCGGCGCGCTGGGAGGTCAGCTCCTCGGCGAGCGCGCTCGCCTCGGCGAGGCGCGCGTCGATCTCCTCGGAGTCGAGCTTGCCGTCCAGGTTCGCGGCCTCGGTGCCGTCCTCGTCGGAGTAGCCGAAGACACCGATCGCGTCGAGGCGCGCGGCCTCCAGGAAGCCGGTCAGCTCCGCGAACTCGGCCTCGGTCTCGCCGGGGAACCCGACGATGAAGTTCGACCGGACGCCGGCCTCGGGGGCCAGCGCGCGGATCTGGGCGAGCAGGTCGAGGAACCTGGCCGGGTCGCCGAAGCGGCGCATCCGGCGCAGGACCGGGCCGGACGCGTGCTGGAAGGACAGGTCGAAGTAGGGCACGACGCCGGGGGTGCCCGCGATGACTTCGAGGAGGCCGGGCCGCAGTTCGGCGGGCTGGAGGTAGCTGACGCGGACGATGTCCATCACCTGGGTCAGCTGGGGCAGCAGCTTCTCCAGCGACCGCAGGTCGCCCAGGTCCTTGCCGTAGGAGGTGGAGTTCTCGCTCACCAGGACGATCTCGCGGACGTCGTGGGAGGCGAGCCACTCGGCCTCGGCGAGGATCTCCGCGGGCTTCCGCGAGACGTACGAGCCGCGGAAGGCGGGAATGGCGCAGAAGGTGCACCGGCGGTCGCAGCCGGACGCGAGCTTCAGCGGGGCGACCGGGCCGCCGCCCAGGCGCTTGCGCAGCACCCGCGGGCCGGAGGCGGGCGCCAGCCCTTCGGGCAGTTCGACGGCCTGCTCGCCGTGCCCCGGCACGTGCGCGTGCGCGGCGGATCGGGCCACCGGGGTGATCGGCAGCAGGGTGCGGCGGTCGCGTGGCTTGTGCGCGGTCAACGAGCGGCCCGCGACGACGTCGTCGAGGCGCTCGCCGATCGAGGCGTAGTCGTCGAAGCCGATCACCGCGTTGGCCTCGGGCAGCGCGTCGGCCAGCTCCGCGCCGTACCGCTCGGCCATGCACCCGGCCGCCACGACCTTGGCGCCGGTGTCGTGCGCGGCGAGCAGGGTGTCGATCGAGTCCTTCTTGGCCGCGTCGATGAACCCGCAGGTGTTCACCAGGACGACGTCGGCGCTCTCGGACCCCTCCTGGAGCTTCCAGCCGGACGCCTCGAGGCGGGCGGCGAGTTCTTCGGAGTCTGTCTCGTTGCGGGCACAACCGAGGGTGACCAGCGAGACGGTACGGGGCTCGGGCATGCCTCTAAAGGTAGTGGGCCCCGCACCCCGCCCGTGACTCAGGAGGCGCCGAGCTTGTCCCCGTCGAAGAACAACCGGACGACCTGGCCGTCCTTGCCGGGCACGCCCAGGTCCTTGCCGTTGACGGTCAGGACGACTCCCCCGGCGTTGCCGAGCGTGATCCCGATCTTCTTGCCCGTCCAGCTCCCGGTCTTGCCCTTGGCGAGGGTCCCCATGAACAGCTTGTCGCCCTCGACCGGCTCGACGCGCACCCAGGACTGGGCGGTCGCGCGGATCTGGACGAGCACATGGCCCTTCTTGACCGGCGGCACGGCGGCCACCGCGTCGGGGCCGGGGGTCTGCTCGGCGGCGGGCGCGGCCGTGGCCGTCACGGTGTCCTTGGCGACGACGGGGGTGACCTTCTCGCCCTGGCCACCGCTGAAGAACTGCACGATGCCCCAGACCGCCACCAGGGCGAGCACCGCGGCCATCGCGGCGCTCCAGTTGGTCTGGCGCCGCTCCTTGAACTTCAGGGGCGTCTCGGGCTCGAACGCCGCCGCCGCGCTCACCTGCACGCCGGGCGCGCCGCCATGGGTGTCGTCGTACTCGCGGATCAGCGGGTCGGCGTCCACGCCGAGCACCCGGGCGATGCTGCGGATGTGGCCGCGGGCGTAGAAGTTGCCCCCGCACATCGAGTAGTCGTCCTGCTCGATGCCGCGGATCACGGTCTCCCGGATCCTGGTCCGTTCGGCGACGTGCATGACGGTGAGGCCCGAATCACGCCGTGCCTGACTCAGGACTTCACCGATGCTCATGAAAGAACCTCCACCGCGAACGCTGTCATGATCAGTCTAGGACCGTGATCTAAGCCGTTCCGTAAGGATCGGCCCCGTTTCCGAGTCACGAATTGAGCAAGGCCAGCACTTCGGCGAGTCCATCGGGCTTGACGAGCACGTCACGCGCCTTCGAGCCCTCGGACGGTCCGACGATGCCCCGGCTCTCCATCAGGTCCATGAGCCGGCCCGCCTTGGCGAAGCCGACGCGGAGCTTGCGCTGGAGCATCGAGGTCGAGCCGAACTGCGTCGACACGACGAGTTCGATCGCCTGCACGAGCAACTGAAGGTCATCGCCGATCTCCTCGTCGATCTCCTTGCGGGGTCCCGCTTCGGCCTGTACGTCGGTGGCGTACTCGGCCTCCATCTGGGCCTTGCAGTGAGCGACGATGCCCGCGATCTCCTTCTCGGAAACGTAGGCGTTCTGGAGCCGCATCGGCTTTGACGCGCCCATGGGCAGGAACAGGGCGTCACCCTGCCCGACGAGCTTCTCGGCGCCCGGCTGGTCGAGGATGACCCGGGAGTCGGCGAGTGAGGACGTGGCGAACGCCAGCCGCGACGGCACGTTGGCCTTGATCAGGCCGGTGACGACGTCGACGGACGGCCGCTGGGTGGCCAGCACCAGGTGGATGCCCGCGGCACGGGCGAGCTGGGTGATCCGCACGACGTGGTCCTCCACGTCACGGGGGGCGACCATCATGAGGTCGGCCAGCTCGTCGACGATGACGAGGAGGTACGGGTACGGCGTGTAGACGCGTTCGCTGCCGGGGGGCGCGGAGAGCCTTCCCGCGCGGACCACCTTGTTGAAGTCGTCGATGTGCCGGAAGCCGGAGGCCGCGAGGTCGTCGTAGCGCCGGTCCATCTCGCCGACGACCCAGCCGAGCGCCTCGGCGGCCCTCTTCGGGTTGGTGATGATCGGGGTGATCAGGTGGGGGATTCCCGCGTACGCCGAGAGTTCCACCCGTTTGGGGTCGACGAGGATCAACCGGACCTCGTCGGGCGTGGCCCGCATGAGGATCGAGGTGATCAGGCCGTTGATGCAGGTCGACTTGCCCGCGCCGGTCGCGCCCGCGATGAGGATGTGCGGCATCTTGGCGAGGTTGGCGACGACCGTGCGGCCCTCGACGTCCTTGCCGAGGCCCACCAGCATCGAGTGCTGGTCGGCGGCGGCGACCTGGGAGCGCAGCACGTCGCCGAGGGACACGAGGTCCTTGTCGGTGTTGGGGATCTCCACGCCGATGGCCGACTTGCCGGGGATCGGGGAGATGATCCGGACGTCCTGGCTCTTGACCGCGTAAGAGATGTTCTTGGTGAGCGCGATGACCTTCTCGACCTTGACGGCCGGGCCGAGCTCGATCTCGTAGCGGGTGATCGTCGGGCCGCGGGTGAAGCCGGTGACCTGGGCGTCCACGTCGAACTGCTCGAGCACCCCGGTGAGGGCGTTCACGACGATGTCGTTGGCCTTGGTGCGCGGCTTGATCGCCGAGCCCGCCTTCAGCAGGCCGGGCTCGGGCAGCTGGTAGCCGTCGCCGGACGGGCCGATCTTGAGCTGCTCGGTCTGCGCGGGGGCCGGGGTCGGGTCGGGGACGGCCGGGGCCTCGGCCGTCGCGGCGTCGGGAAAGGCGTCGGCGAGCGGCGGTTCCGGGGCCTCGTCGTCGCCGAAGATCTCGTCCGACAGCGGCGGGCGCTTGCCCGGCTTCGCCGGCTTCTCCGGCTCGACGACCGGGGTGTCGTAGGGCCGGGTGTGCTGCCCGACCTCGAACTCGCCCTCCTGCTCCCGGTCCTTCTTGCGCCTCCGGCGGCCGCCCCCTTCGCTCTTGCCCTTCTTGCCGTCCTTGTCCGCGCCGGGACCGTCGGGGTCCGCGGCGCCGCGGTCGCGCAGGAAGGTGAGGCGCATCAGCTCGTCGAAACGGTCCGGGATGCGGTGCACCGGGGTCTTGGTGACGACGAGGAGGCCGAAGAAGGAGATGAGCAGCAGCAGCGGCACCGCGACCCACGCCGACAGCAGGGTCTCCAGCGGCGCCGACACCAGCCAGCCGAGGACGCCCCCGGCCTTGCGCACGTGTTCCATGTCCGAAGGGGCGGGGCTGCCCGAGGCGATGTGGACGACTCCGGCGACGCCGAGGAACAGCGCGCTGCACCCGATGGCGATGCGGCCCGCGTCCTCGTGCCGCTCCGGGTGGCGCAGGGTGCTCCAGGCGAGGAACGCGAGCAGGAGCGGCAGGGCCATCGCGAACTTGCCGAGTCCGCCGCGCGTGAGCATTTCCAGGACCTCGGTGAACCAGCCGTGCGGGGTCCACCAGGTCACCGATGCGAAGACGATGGCGACGCCGAGCAGGCTGAGGCCCGCCCCGTCCCTGCGGTGTTCGGGTTCCAGTTCGCGCGCTCCGTCTCCGTAGGCTCGGAACATGGAGCCGACCCCCCTGGCGACCAGCATCCAGAATGAGGCGAGCATCCGGAAGAAGCCGAGGAAGAGCCTGCTGATCGGCCCCGGACCGCTGCGCCGGGGCTCGGGCGCCCTTCTGCGGGGCGCCTGCTGCCCGCCCTTGTGGGGCGCCTTCGCGGTGCGGCGGCGTGGTGCGGGGGTCGTTTTGCCGGCAGGCCCGGAGGACCCGCCACGCGAGGAGTTCCGCGTACCTCCGGACGCACGTGGGGCCATGCCGCTGAGCGTAACCCGAGGCACAAGAGCAACCAAGAACAAAACGGGCGCGTGTCGCCCCCTACCGCCCCCGGGCGGCCCCCGAGAGGGGTCAGGCCTCCTCGAGGAGGCTGCGCAGGCCGTCGGGCTCCAGCAGCACGATCTTGCGCCACCTGGTCCGGATGAGGGCCTTCTGGCGCCATTCGCGCAGCGCGCGGGCGACGGTCTCGCGGGAGGCGTCCACGCAGCTCCCCAGCTCCTCCTGGGACAGCGGCGGCAGGCGGACGCCGCCTTCGTCCGGGGTGCCGCTCTCCTCGGCCAGGGTGAGCAGGAGGCGGGCGAGCCGCGCCGCCCCGTCGAGGCTGCCCAGCGCGACGATCCTGCCGTCGGACTGGGCGAGCCTGCGGCTCGCGGTCTTGTAGATGAGCGGCCACGCCTGCGGGTGGTCGTTCAGGAACGCGGCGAACCTGGCGCGGGTCACCGACAGGGCCGCGACCGCGTGCAGCGCGGTGAGGGTCGCGGTGCGGGGCGAGTCGTTCAGCAGCCCGGTCTCGCCGACGAGTTCGCCGGGGCCGCGCACGGCGATCACGACCTCGCGGCCCTCCAGGTCGCCGACCGCGACCTTCGCCCAGCCGTTCTGGATGATCAGGACCTGATCGGGCCGCTCGCCCTGGAGCAGCAGGTGCGCCCCGGTCGGGTAGGAGCGCACGCGGCCGCCGCGCAGGAGCGCCTCGCGCGCGGGAGCGTCGAGGCTGCTCCAGAAATTCTCCGGTCGGGGGGGTTCGACGGGGGTCATGGTCTCATTTGACTACGGATTCCCCCCGCGTGATCCCTTCTCTGTAAGGAAATTGCCGGGGGAGACCCGCGAAACGCGCCTCAGAGCGCCAGGCCGACCGCGAGGAGCACGCCGAACACGAGCTGCACCTTCCCGGCCTCGCCGAGCACCTCGACCAGCTCCGCGCCCTGCGCGCCCTGGAGGACGCGACGGGACGGGGCGAGCGTCAGCGGCGCGGAGAGCAGCGCGATGAGCGCCCACGGTCGGGCCGCGCCGAGACCGATCACGAAGATGTAGGGCACCGACAGGCAGAGCGCGAACAGCACCCGGGACATGGTGTCGCCGAGCACGACGGCGAGGGTGCGCTTGCCCGTCATGGCGTCGGTGTCGAGGTCGCGGACGTTGTTGACCACGAGCACCGCGCACGACAGCAGCCCGACCGGGATGGCCGCGGCCCAGGCCGTCCAGGGCACGTACTCCAGCTGGACGTACACGGTCCCGACGACGGCGACGAGGCCGAAGAAGACGAAGACGGACAGCTCGCCCAAGGCGCGGTACCCGTACGGGCGGGAGCCTCCGGTGTAGAACCAGGCGGCGGCGATCGCGGCGGCGCCGACCAGGAGCAGCCACCAGGACGTGACGGCCACCAGGACGAGCCCGGCGATCCCGCCGACGGCGAAGCTGAGCAGGGCGGCGGCGAGGACGTGCGCGGCCGGCTTGGCGCCGGAGCCGGTCAGCCGCAGCGGGCCGACCCTGTCCGCGTCGGTGCCCTTGACGCCGTCGCTGTAGTCGTTGGCGTAGTTCACGCCGACCTGGAGGGCGAGGGAGACGAGCAGCGCCAGCGCCGCCCGCCACCACACGAAGTGGCCCTCACCGATGGCCAGGCCGGTGCCGACGGCCACGGGCACGACGGCGGAGGGCAGCGTCCTGGGGCGGGCGCCGGCGATCCACAGGTTCATAGCTCTTTTCCGCGCAGCCGCAGGGTCATGATCAGTCCGACGGCGAGGATACCGGCCGTCACGAGGGCGGCGTGGCCGGTGGCCGTGGCGAGGCTCTCGATGGCGGCGCGCGCCTGCTCGGGGTCGAGGGCGGAGATCCCGGTGCCGACGCTGCCCTGGAGCGCGGCGGCGGCCTCGGCGTCGCCGGTGCGCGCCTGCATGGCGTGGCCGAGGCTGGTCGCGAAGACGGTGCCGATGCAGGCGATGCCCAGGGCGCTGCCCACCTGACGGGAGGTGGACTGGGTGCCGGACGCCTGGCCGGACTGCCCTCTGGGCACGTCGGCGAGGGAGATGTTGGTGAGCTGCGCGGAGGTCATGCCGAGGCCGAGTCCGTAGAGCAGCATCCAGGGGGCGAGCCCGTAGCCGGTGGTGCCCGCGTGGGTCGTCAGCCCGATCGCCAGGACCGCGGCGAACTCCATCGCCATGCCGTACTGGACGACCCTGGCGGCGCCGACCCGGCGGCCGAGGCGGGCCGCGGTGCCGCCGGACAGGAACGAGCCGATCGCCAGCGGCAGGATCGCCACGCAGATCTGAAGGGGAGAGTCGCCGTGGGCTCCTTGGAGGAACAGCGGGAGGATGAACAGCAGGCCGAGTTCGCCGACGCTGATGAGCGAGGCGGCGGCGTTGCCGCGCCGGAAGTTGGCGATCCGGAACAGCCGCAGGTCGAGCATGACGGGGCGCCCGGCGCGGGCGCGGGCCCGCTCGACGAGCACGAAGGTGACGAGCAGGAGCACCGCCGCGCCGAGGGCCAGCGGGACCGGGGAGATCGGCCACCCGGGCAGTTCGCCGGAGGCCTGCCACCAGCCGTAGGTCTGGCCCTCGATCAGGCCGAAGACCAGCGCGCCGAGGCCGAGCGCCGACAGCACGCCGCCCTTCCAGTCGATGCCGCGGGGCCCGGACGCGTCACGGGTCTCGGGGACGTACTTGAGCACTCCGGCGATGAGCAGCGCGCCGAGCGGGAGGTTGATGGTGAACGCCCACTGCCAGCCGTGCGAGGTGGCCAGCCAGCCGCCGAGCAGGGGGCCGACGGCGGTCATGCCGCCGATCATCGAGCCCCAGACGCCGAAGGCGATGGCGCGGTCACGGCCGTGGAAGAGGCTGTTCACCGTGGACAGCGTGGCGGGCATGATCATCGCGGCGCCGACGCCCTGGAGGGCGCGAGCGCCGATCAGCTCGGTCGCGCTGCCCGAGGCCGCCACGGCGAGGCTCGCGACGACGAAGACCAGCGTGCCGAGGACGAACATCAGGCGGCGGCCGTAGACGTCCGACAGGCGGCCGAAGGTGATCATCAGCGCGGCGAAGACGAGCGAGTAGATCGAGGTCAGCCACTCGGCCTGGGTCGCGCGCAGCCCGATCTCGTCGACGACGCTCGGCAGCAGGACGCTGACGATCGTGGCGTCCACCACGATGAGCGACACCGCGAGGCTGATGACCGCGAGGCCGAGCCAGCGGCCCTTCCCGCCGGGCGGTGCGGCCGCCTCTTGTCGGGGGTCGGCGGTGCTCGGCGCGCTCATGCTCATCCCGGTCTTCGCTGGTGGTGGTGACAGATGCGGCCCCAGCCTATTCCCGCCTCCGGATCGTCCCGAACGGCCCCCTCCCCGGGCGGTACGGGGGCCGTGCGCGCTGGTCAGGCGAGGGGCTGCCGGTAGCCCTCGAGGTTTCCGGACCTGGGGACCCGGCCCCAGGTCCGGCTTCTGGAAGGGCCGCGAGGGGTCACCGTGCGGGGGGCGCGGGAGGCCCGCTGGGTCCACGCGACGCACCCGAGGACGGCCAAGGCGGCGACCGCGGTGAGCGGGTCGAAGGGGTCGTCGAGGAACAGGGCGGCCCAGCCGAGGGTGAGGAGCGGCTGAAGGAGCTGGATCTGCCCGGCCTTGGCGATACCGGCCCTGGCGAGGCCCGCGTACCAGGCGAAGAAGCCGAGGAACATCGAGAAGAGGGAGACGTAAGCGAAGCCGCCGAGGGCGCGGGGTGTCCACTCCGGAGAGGTGGTGGCGAGGAGGTAGGCGGTGACGGGGACCGTCAGGGGCGTGTACAGCACCAGCGCCCAGCAGACGACCTGCCATGCGGGCCGGGAGCGGGCGAGGCGGGCGCCTTCGGCGTATCCGACGGCGCCGAGGAGGAGCGCCCCGACGAGCAGGAGGTCGGCGGGGGCGAAGGAGCCGCCGCCCTGCCACAGGGTGAACACCGTCACGCACGCGGCGCCCGCGAGCGCCGCCCGCCAGAAGCCGGGCGCGGGCCTTTCCCCGGCGAAGAGGACCGCGGCCACGGCGGTCGCCGCGGGCAGCAGGCCGATGACGACCGCGCTGTGCGAGGCCGAGGCGCCGAGCCCGAGGGCGACCGAAGACAGGACGGGGAAGCCGACGATGGTGCCGAGGCCCGCGAGCAGGAGGCCGCGGGGCTCGCGTGGGAGGCGGGCCCGCGCGCACGCCAGGGCGATCGCGGCGGGGACGGCGACGAACGCGGCCCGGCCTATGCCGATCAGGTAGGGGTCGAGCCCTTCGAGCGCGAAGACGGTGGCCGGGAAGGTGAAGGAGAAGGAGAGGACTCCCCCGAAGGCGAGGAGGAGCGCTATCGGATCGAGGGCAGTAGCGCTATCGTTATCTCTCATGAACAACGATAGCAGTGTGGCCGCCCTCGCCACCAGGCTGCGGCGCGAAGCCACTGACCTGAGGGCGGGTACCCGCATGCCGTCGAGCCGAGCGCTGACCGAGCGCTACCGCGTCAGCCCGGTAACGGTGTCCCGGGCGCTGGCACTGCTCGTCGCCGAGGGCGTCGTGGTGACCAAGCCCGGAAGCGGCACCTTCGTGGCCGAGCGCAGGGCCTCGCACGGCGCCGCCGACCGGAGCTGGCAGAACACCGCGCTCGGCGACCGCAGGGTCGACGCCGAAGGGGTCGCCCTCGGGCTCATCCCGGTCCCCGACGGGGTGATCCCCCTCGTCGGCGGCTACCTGCCGGAAGGGCTGCGGCCGGCCCGCGCGCTGGCCGCGGCTAGCGCGCGGGCCGGCAGGCGGCCCCAGGCCTGGGCGGCGCCCCCGCAGGAGGGGCTGCCCGAGCTGCGCGCCTGGTTCGCCGGGCTCACCGGCTGCGCCCCCGAGGACGTCCTCATCGCCGGAGGCGGCCAGGCCGCCCTGTGGCTCGCTTTGCGGGCCATCGTGCCGCCGGGCGGGCCCGTCCTCGTGGAGTCGCCGACCTACCCCGGCGCGATCGCCGCCGCCCGCGCGGCGGGCCTCGTGCCCGTCCCGGTACCCGTCGACGACGAAGGCGTGGACCCCGCGCTCCTCGCCGAGGCGTTCGCCCGCACCGGCGCCCGCGCGTTCTTCTGCCAGCCGACCTTCCACAACCCGACGGGCGCCGTGCTGTCGCCCGCGCGCAGGACCGGGGTCCTGGAGGCGGCCCGCGCGGCCGGGGCGTTCCTCATCGAGGACGACTTCGCCAGGCACCTGTCCATGGGCGCCGCCCCCGCCCCCCTGGTCTCCGGGGACGCCGCCGGGACCGTCGTGCACATCGCGTCCCTGACCAAGGTCACCGCGCCGTCCCTGCGGATCTCCGGGATCGTCGCGCGAGGGCCCGTCGCGGAGCGGATCCGGGCGGCCCAGCTCGTCGAGACGTTCTTCCCCGCCCGGCCCCTCCAGGAGACGGCTCTGGAGTTCGTCTCCTCCCCCGCCTGGCCGCGCCATCTGCGGGCCGTGTCCGCGGAGCTGAGGCGCCGCCGCGACGTGCTGGCCGCCGCGCTCGCCGAGCACCTCCCCGACTTGGAGATCCCTTCACTGCCCTCCGGCGGCCTGTACCTGTGGGGCCGCCTGCCCGAGGGCGTGGACGACGTCGCCCTCGCCCAGGCGGCTTGGGCCCACGGCGTCGCCATCGCCCCCGGCAGGCCGTACTTCCCCGCCGAGCCTCCCGCCGCGCATCTGCGCCTCAGCTACAGCGCCGCCCCGGACATCGACGCCCTTCCCGAGGGCGTCCGACGCCTGGCCGCCGCCCTGCGGGCGACGCGGTAGCGTGACCGCCCATGACGGACGTCGGAGTCAGGGACGCAAGGCTCGGTGACACCCCCGCGGTGGCCGAGATCCAGGTGAGGGCCTGGCAGGCCGCCTACCGGGGCTTCATGCCCGCGGAGCCGCTGGCGGAGATGACCGCGTCGGCCGAGCCGTGGCGCGCGCGATGGGCCGAGGCGGTGACCGCGCCGCCCTCCGGAAGGCACCGGGTGCTCACCGCGGTCGCCGACGGGGTAGTGGTCGGCTTCGCCGCCTTCGCTCCGGCCGAGGACCCCGACCAGGACGCCGACGCCGCCGAGCTGATCACCGTCGCGGTCGATCCGGCGCGCGTCCGCGAGGGGCACGGCAGCCGCCTGCTGTCCGCGGTCGCCGACCAGCTGCGCGAACTGTCGTTCACGACCGCCGTGACCTGGGTCTTCGCCGCCGACGCGGGCCTGCGCGCCTTCCTGGAGCCCGCCGGATGGGCCCCCGACGGCGCCACCCGCACCCTCGACCTCGGCAGCCCCGTCGAGATGGTCCGGCTGCACACGTCACTCGTGTGACGGCCCGGAGAACACCGTTTCCTACCTGTGACCGAAGATCCGGCCGGATCGGCGTAACGCCCGATTCAGCAAGGGCGATAGCCGGGTAGACGCCGTCTTGATCCGCGTACCCCCGAGCGTGGATCAAGACGGCGTCTCCCTTTTCGGGAGGGCTCCGGCGACGGGCTCAGGCTCATTGTGGGGTGCGGCGCGGGGTACGGTTCGGTGCATGGCACCCAGCACAACACCCGACGCCCCGTTCGGCCGGATGCTCACCGCGATGATCACCCCGATGCACGCCGACGGCTCCGTGGACGCCGACGGCGCCGCCGAGCTCGCCGTCCGCCTGGTGGACGAGCGCCGCCACGACGGCCTGGTGATCAACGGAACCACCGGTGAGTCCCCCACCACCGACGACGCGGAGAAAGAGCGCGTCCTGCGCGCGGTCGTGGAGGCCGTCGGAGACCGGGCCTCCATCGTGTTCGGGGCCGGCAGCAACGACACCCGGCACAGCATCCATCTGGCGAAAATGGCCGAGGGGGCCGGCGCCGACGGACTGCTCACCGTATGTCCGTACTACAACAAGCCGCCGCAGGAGGGTATCTACCGTCACATGACGGCGATCGCCGACTCCACCGGCCTCCCCGTGATGCTCTATGACATCCCGGGCCGGGCGGGCGTGCCCATCGCGAGCGACACCCTGATCCGGCTGGCCGACCACGACCGGATCGTCGCGGTCAAGGACGCCAAGGCCGACCTCTTCGCCTCCTCCCAGGTGATGGCGGCCACCGACCTCGCCTACTACTCGGGCGACGACAACCTGAACCTCGCCTGGCTGTCCCAGGGGGCCGCCGGGTTCGTCAGCGTCGTGGGCCACGTGGCGGGCACCGAACTGCATGAGATGATTGACCTCTACAGGTCCGGTGACGTCACCGGGGCGCTGGCGATCCACCGCCGGCTGCTCCCCGTCGTCGCCGCGATCATGACCAGGACACAGGGGGTCATCGCGGTCAAGGCCGCGCTCGCCCTCCAGGGCTTGCCCAGCGGGACAGTGCGCGCCCCGCTGGTGGACGCGACGCCGGAGTTCACGGCGCAATTGCGCGAAGACTTGATCACAGGGGGTATCAAAGTGGAGGCCGCTGAGTGAGTTTTACCGTTACCGAGGGCGCCGTATGAGCCATCCGCATCCCGAACTGGGCCTGCCGCCCGCCCTTCCGCAGGGAGCCCTGCGGATCGTCGCGCTGGGCGGACTCGGTGAGATCGGCCGCAACATGGCCGTGTTCGAATACGACGGACGCCTGCTGATCGTCGACTGCGGCGTGCTCTTCCCGGAGGAAGAGCAGCCGGGAGTCGACCTGATCCTGCCGGACTTCGACTACATCCGGGACAGGCTCGACCTGATCGAGGCCGTGGTCCTCACGCACGGGCACGAGGACCACATCGGCGCGGTCCCCTACCTGCTGCGCGAGCGGCCCGACATCCCCCTCGTCGGCTCCCGGCTGACGCTGGCGCTGGTCGAGGCCAAGCTGGCGGAGCACCGGATCAAACCGCGGCTCCAGGTCGTCGCCGACGGCGAGCGCTGCTCGTTCGGACCGTTCGACTGCGAGTTCCTCGCGGTCAACCACTCCATCCCCGACGCGATGGCGGTGGGCGTCCGGACCCCGGCCGGGCTCGTGGTGCACACCGGCGACTTCAAGATGGACCAGCTCCCCCTCGACGGGCGGCTCACCGACCTCGGCACGTTCGCGCGCCTCGGGTCGGAGGGCATCGACCTGCTGATGTCGGACTCGACCAACGCCGAGGTCCCCGGGTTCGTCACCAGCGAGCGCGACATCTCCGGCGCGATCGACAACGTGTTCCGCACCGCGGAGGAGCGGATCATCGTCGCGTGCTTCGCCTCGCACGTGCACCGCGTCCAGCAGGTGCTGAACGCCGCGGTGAAGGCCGGGCGCAAGGTCGCCTTCGTGGGCCGCTCAATGGTCCGCAACATGGGCGTCGCCCGTGAGCTGGGCTACCTGGAGGTTCCCGAGGGCCTGCTGGTGGACCCGAAGGCGCTGGACGAGCTGCCGCCCGAGAAGATCGTGCTGGTCTGCACGGGTTCGCAGGGCGAGCCGATGTCGGCGCTGTCCCGGATGGCCAACCGCGACCACCACCAGATCCGGATCACCGAGCGCGACACCGTGATGCTCGCGTCGTCGCTGATCCCGGGCAACGAGAACTCGGTCAACCGGGTGATCAACGGCCTCACCCGGTGGGGCGCGCGGGTCGTGCACAAGGGCAACGCCCTCGTCCACGTCTCGGGCCACTCCTCGGCGGGCGAGCTGCTGTTCCTGCTCAACCTGACCAAGCCGTCGAACTTCATGCCGGTGCACGGCGAGTGGCGGCACCTGCGCGCCCACGCCAAGCTGGCGTCGCTGACCGGCGTGCCGGACGAGAACATCGTCATCGCCGAGGACGGCGTCGTCGTCGACCTCATCGACGGGCACGCGCAGATCACCGGCGCGGTCCCGGCCGGATACGTCTACGTGGACGGCTCCAGCGTCGGCGAGATCACCGAGACCTCCTTGAAGGACCGCCGCATACTGGGCGAAGAGGGTTTCGTCTCGGTCGTCGTGGTCGTCGACTCCTCCACCGGCAAGGTCATCGCCGGGCCGGAGATCCACGCCCGCGGCGCGGGCATCGGCGACCAGGACTTCCAGGAGGTCCTGAACCGCATCGACGCCGCCATCGCGGAGTCCGCGGCCGAGGGCGGCGCCGACGTGCACCAGCTCCGGCAGAAGATGCGCCGGACCGTCGGCAAGTGGGTGAGCGAGTCCTACCGCCGCCGCCCGATGATCGTCCCGGTCGTCATCGAGGCCTGATCCACGGTCTTTCCGGCGTCCCTCGGGACGCCGGAAAGACCGCACCTCCGGATATTTCGACTAAAGGGGTTTTAACCGCCTAATCGCCGCTTGGTGTTCTATCTTCTGGATCATGACTGAACCCCTCAGGGCGGGCGATCCGGAGTCGCTCGGTCCCTATGTGCTCGTCGGGCGGCTGGGCAGTGGCGGAATGGGCACCGTCTTCCTGGCCGACTCCCCGGACGGGGCGAAGGTCGCCGTCAAGGTGATCAACGCGCCACTGGCCGAGGACACCGCATTCCACGCACGATTCCGCCGCGAGGTCGATACGGCCCGGCGGGTCCGCCGCTTCTGCACCGCCCCCGTCCTGGACGCCGCGGTCGACGAGGCGCCCTTCTACATCGTCACCGAATACGTCGCCGGTCCCTCGCTGGATGAGGCGATCCGGCGGGACGGGCCCCTGCGCGGGGCCGATCTGGAAGGGCTCGCCGTCGGCATCGCCACGGCCCTTTCCGCCATCCATGACGCAGACCTCGTGCACCGCGACCTCAAACCCGCCAACGTCCTGCTGTCCGCGGTCGGGCCCCGCGTCATCGACTTCGGCATCGCCCGCGCCGCCGACACCGGCACCGGCGTCACGCACACCGGCCAGCTCATCGGGACCCCCGCCTACATGGCCCCCGAACTCATCACCGGCGGCTCCATCGGACCGGCGTCCGATGTCTTCTCCTGGGCCTGCACGGTCGCCTTCGCCGCCACCGGGGCCGGCCCCTTCGACGGCGACAGCGTCCCGCAGGTCCTCTACCGGGTCGTCAACGAGCCGCCCCGGCTGGACGGGCTCGACCCCGCCCTCACCGACCTGCTCGTGCGCGCTCTCGACAAGGACCCCGCCCGCCGCCCGACCGTGCCCGCCCTGCTGACCGCGCTCACCGGCCGGGCCGAGCCCCCCGAGCAGCCGCCCGCGGTCGCCGTCCCCTCCTTCGCCCGGCCCGCCGGGGGCGGAACCCTCCCGCCCGGCCCCTCGACGGAGGAGGCCGCCGGGCACCCGGAGCCGAGCCGGCCGTCCCCGCAGCCCGCCCCGGCGCCGCAGCCGTTCGCGCAGCAGATCCCCGTGGGAGGGCCCACGCCCGTCCCCGCGCCCTATCCGCACGCTCAGGGCCTGGGGCCGCAGCCCGTCACCCAGCCGCCCTATCCTCCCGCGGCGCCTTGGACGGTGCCCCCGGCCGCCAGGAAGAGCGGGCCGGGGGCCCTGGTCCTCGGCGCGCTCGCCGGGGTCGCGGTGGTCGCCCTCGTGGCGGCCGGAGCCTTCGCGCTGAGCCGGGCCGGCGACGACACCACGGCAGAACGGCCGCCCGTGGCGATCTCCGCCGCCGGGAACGGCACGACGGACGGCGCCGCGCCGACCCCGGGCGCCACCCCGGAGGAGGAGCAGGAGGAGCAGGAGGAGGCCGCGGGCGCCGTGGACGCCTCCGGTGACGTGCCCGAGGCGTTCCTGGGCACCTGGCAGGGCATGATCACCGAGGCTGACGGGAGCACCCACCTGTCCTCCGTGGAGATAACCGGCGGCCTCACCGGCGGGACCGTCGGCCGCGGCTTCATCGCCAAGTACGACTGCGACACGACCTACACCCTGGTCAGCGCCTCGGCGCAGACCCTGGAGCTGGTCCAGCGCAGCGAATCGGGCCTGTGCGCCGGGTCGCTCACGCTCGTCGTCAAGCTCACCGACGAGGGCCTGGTGGTCATGGACCAGCTCGGGAACGTCTACGGCACCCTGATCAAGGCGTGATCCCGATCGCCAGGTGATCTCCGGCCGGGGGAGGCCGCGCTTCCTTCTCCCGGCCGCGGACGGGCTTCGGTCGTCCCCGAAGACCGATGTGGCTTCGCCCACACCGCGACGTCGGCCGAGAACAGGTCCGCTTTGCGCCGGGCTCGCTGGGTAAAGGTCCGGTCATGAACGCGTCCCTCCGGCCGGAAGATCCGGCGACCGTCGGGCCCTACCGCCTGACCGGCAGGCTGGGGGCCGGCGGCATGGGCACGGTGTTCCTCGGCGCCGACGGCGACGGGCGGCCCGTCGCGGTGAAGGTGATCAACCCGGACGCGGCGGGCGACCCGCAGTTCCAGACGCGGTTCCGCCGCGAGGTCGAGGCCGCGCGGCTCGTCCGCCGCTTCTGCACCGCGCCCGTCCTGGACGCCTCGGTCGAGTCCGCGCCCTTCTACATCGTCACCGAGCATGTGGCGGGCCCGACGCTGGAGGAGGCGGTCGGCCGGAACGGAGCCCTGCCCGGGGCCGACCTCGAGGCGCTGGCGGTGGGGACCGCGACGGCCCTCGCGGCGATCCACGACGCGGGGCTGGTCCACCGCGACCTCAAGCCCTCCAACGTGCTGCTGTCGGCGTTCGGGCCCCGCGTCATCGACTTCGGCATCGCCCGCGCGCTGGACTCCGGCGGAGGCGTCACCCGGGCGGGGCAGCTCATCGGCACGCCGTCCTACATGGCGCCCGAGATCGTCAAAGGCGGCGAGCCGTCGGCGGCGTCCGACGTCTTCTCCTGGGGCTGCGTCATCGCGTTCGCCGGCACCGGCCGCGGCCCGTTCGAGGGCGGCACCATGCCGGAGATCCTCTACCGGATCGCGCACGACCCTCCCCGGCTCACCGGCCTGGACCGCGCCCTGCTGCCGTTGGTCTCCCGGGCCCTGGACAAGGATCCGCGCCGCCGCCCGACGACCGCGGACCTGCTGGCGGCGTTCACCGGCGTGCCCGATTCCTCCGCCAACACGATCGCCTCCATCGAGGCGATCCCCGCGCCCGCCCCCGAGGCTCCCGCGCCGCCGCGCGGCACCGCCCCGGCCAAGCGCGGCGTCGACGGATCGCCCTTCGTCGCGGTCGTCCCGGAGGAGGGCGACGCGCCCCTGATCGGGCCGCTCCCGGCGTCCCCCTCGACTCCTCCCGCGCCGACGGTGTCCCCCGCCCGCGCGAAGGACGACGAGCCGACCGGACCCGGGGCCGCCGACCCCGTCCGCCCCGATCCCGTGGCCGCCTCCGCCGAGTCCGAGGTCTCCCTCGGCGGGACGGTCCAGGCCCGGATCGGGCTGCGCACCGGGATGGTCGTCGGGGTGGTCGCCGGGCTCCTGATCGTCCCCCTGCTCGCCGTGCTGCTGTGGGCGCTCACCGACGGCGCGGACGCCGACGGCGGAACCACCGCGCCCCAGGCGAAGAGCCCGCTGTCGGTGCCCGAGGGCTTCCTGGGCACCTGGCAGGGGCGGGTCGTGCGGGCCGGGGACAAGGGCGCCGGGCAGAAGCTGACGATCACGCTCACCGGTGGAGGGCTCGGCGACAAGGTGGGCACCAGCGAGCACGCCGGGCCCGCCTGCACCAAGGACCTCACCCTCACCGAGGCCGACGCCGTGCAGATCCTCGTCCTGGAGAGCGGGAGCGGAGCCGGCTGCGCGGGCGCGGTTCCGGTCACCCTGTCGCTCACCGGATCCGAACTGGTCTACGGCCTCAACGACGGCGCGGCCACCGCGGTGGGCACGCTCACCAGGTGATCTCCGGCTGGCCGGAGTCGGCGAGCGCCTTGTTGGCCTTGCTGAACGGCTGGGTGCCGAAGAAGGTGCGGGCGCTGAGCGGGCTCGGGTGGGCGGACTCGTGCACGAAGTGCTGCGGGTTCGTCACCAGGGCGGCCTTCTTGCGGGCGTAGGCGCCCCACAGGATGAACACGACGCGCTCGGACTTGGCGTTCAGGGCGCGGATCGCGGCGTCGGTGAACTCCTCCCAGCCCTTCTTGGCGTGCGAGCCCGCCTCGCTCGCCCGGACCGTCAGAACCGCGTTGAGCAGCAGGACGCCCTGGTCGGCCCAGCGGGTGAGATCGCCGCTCGCGGCCGGCGCGACGCCGAGGTCGGTGGCCAGCTCCTTGTAGATGTTGCGCAGCGACGGGGGCAGCTTCACGCCTTCGCGGACGCTGAAGCTGAGCCCGTGCGCCTGGCCTGGGCCGTGGTAGGGGTCCTGGCCGAGGATGAGCACCCGCGCGTCGGCGAGCGTGGTGTGCCGGAAGGCGTTGAGGAGGTCTTCGCGCGGCGGGTAGACGGTGCCCGCGGTGTACTCGCCCTCGACGAAGGAGCCCAGGGCGGCGGTGGCGAGGGGATCGAGGTCCATGGCGTCGCGCCAGTCCCCCGGAAGCTGCTCGATCAAGTCCATGCGCCGACCCTAGCCACCCCCACCGACAGAACGCGGCCTTACGGCGTATCTGGGGCTACCGGACGCCGGGCGCACTTGATCCCGTTATCGTCATGCCCATGCGTGCCCTGGTGATCGCCCTCGTGCTGCTCGCGTCCACCGGGTGCGCCGCAGGTTCCGACGGCCCGGTGACCCTGCGGATGCTCGCGGGCTCCTCGATGACCGAGGTCCTGTCCGACCTCACCGCCGTCTATCACCAGCATGTCCCGCATGTCCGCTTCCGACTTGAATTCCGCGGCGCCCAGGAACTGCCCGACGAGGTCGACCGGGCCGACGTCGTCGCGGCGGGCGACGTCGGCGCGCTGGACGACATCCGCGACGACCTCGGCACCCCGTACGTCGTCGCCGCGGACTCCCTGACCATCGCGGTCGCCCCCGGCAACCCGCTCGGCCTCACCGGTGTCCGGTCACTGGAGCGCAAGAAGCTGCGGATCGTGCTCGGCACCTCGGTGGGGCCGCTCGGCCGCTACTCCCAGCAGGTCCTCACCAAGGCCGGGGTGCCCCTGGCGCTGAAGTCCGAGGAGGTCGACTCCCGGGACGTGCTCGACCTCGTCAGGTCGGGCCGGGCCGACGCGGGGCTGGTCTACCTCACCGACATGAAGACCGCCGGGGCGGCGGCGAGCAGCGTCGCCATCCCGGCGGTCTTCAACGTCAAGGCCGAGTTCCCCGTCGCTCCCGTCGCCGAGTCCGACCACCTGCCGGAGGCCACGGCCTTCGTCGAGTGGCTCGCCGGCGACGAGGCGCGGGCGCTGTTCCACAAGTACGGCTTCCAGGCCCCGTAAAGCCCGGTGGGCCGATCGTCAGTCGAGGTCGGAAGGCAGGCCGCCCGTGGCCAGCGAAGGGCAGTCCTCGGCTTCCTGGAGCGCCCTCAGCACCGTGGGGTGCGGCTGCGCGTAGACCTCGGGGTAGGTCTTCTCCCCCGCGGCCTCGTCGGGCCGGTAGGCGAGGATGTCCTCCTCCGCCGAGAACCACGTGCGCAGGCCGGGCCGGTCGCCGCGCGGATCCAGCCGGATCCAGCGCCCGTCGAGTTCCGCCGCGACGATCCCGTGCAGCACGAAGCCGCCCCGGTCGTCCGAGAGCCGCTGGTAGCCGAAGCCCGAAGGGATGCCCGCGAGCCGCAGCAGCGCCACGTACAGGTGGTCCTTGGCGTAGCAGAACCCCGTGCCCTGGGCCAGGACGTCGGAGGCCCGCCAGGGCACCCTGACGTCCCCCGCGTCGACGGAGTGCGTGATCTCGTCCCGGACGAAGTCGAAGGCCGCCTGCGCGTAGGCGAGGTCCCCGTCGGGGAACCGCGACGAGAGCGCCTGGATCGCCGGGTGCTCGAAATCGACCACGTCGGAGGCGCCCAGGAAGTCCCAGGGCTCCCCGACGAACACCGGGGAGGTCACAGGCCCAGGAGGGGTTCGAGGCCGACGGTGAGCGCGTCGGGCAGGTCGGCGACCTTGCGGACGCCCAACAGGACGCCCGGCATGAACGACTCGCGGTTCATCGAGTCGTGCCGCAGCGTGAAGATCTCGCCGTGCCCGCCGAGCAGGACCTCCTGGTGGGCCACCAGCCCGGACAGGCGCACCGAGTGGATGCGCACGTCCTCGACGCTGGCGCCGCGCGCCCCGTCGATCTCCTCGGTGGTGGCGTCCGGCATCGCGACGCAGCCCGCCTCGCGGCGCGCCTCGGCGATGAGCTCGGCGGTCCGGTAGGCGGTGCCGCTGGGCGCGTCGATCTTGTTCGGATGGTGCAGTTCGACCACCTCGACGGACTCGAAGAACGGCGCGGCCTTGCGCGCGAAGGCCATCATCAGCACCGCGCCGACCCCGAAGTTGGGGGCGATCAGCACCTTGGCGCCGGGCTTGGCCGCCTGCCAGCCGCGGATCCGCTCGACCCGCTCGGGCTCGAAGCCGCTGGTGCCGACGACGGCGTGGATGCCGTGCCCGATCAGGTACTCCAGGTTGCCCATCACGACGCCCGGGTGGGTGAAGTCCACGACCACCTCGGCGCCCTGGAGCGCGTCCAGCGACTCGCCCTGGTCCACCGCCGCGACGAGCTCCATGTCCGCCGCGCCCTCGACCGCCCGGACGACCTCGGCGCCCATCCTGCCGCGTCCGCCCAGCACTCCGACCTTGATCATGGAACCCTCCGAGCCTTTACAAATCTCGCAAAAAGTGCACACTTACTACGAGCGGGAACCGGGTCAACGCGCCGACCCGGCTCCCGCACTCTCCCGTCAGACGGGGAACTCCCTGCCCTCGAACGGGCCGATCACCGTCAGGGTCGGGCGCTGGTCCAGCAGCTCGGCCGCCAGGGCGTTGACCTCGTCCAGGGTGACCGCGTCGATGCGCGACAGCATCTCGTCCACCGACATCAGCCTGTCGTACACCAGCTCGGCCTTGCCGATCCGGCTCATCCGCGACCCCGTGTCCTCCAGGCCCAGCACCGTCGAGCCGCGCAGCTGACCCTTGCCGCGCGCGAGCTCCTCCGCCGTCAGGCCGCCCGAGGCGGCCTTGGCGAGCTCCTCCCGGCAGATCTTCAGCACCTCGTCGACCTTGGCGGGCTGGCAGCCCGCGTACAGGCCGAACGAGCCGGTGTCGGCGTGCTGGGAGGTGTAGCTGTAGACCGAGTAGGCCAGGCCCCTCTTCTCCCTGACCTCCTGGAAGATCCGCGAGGACATCCCGCCGCCGAACGCCGCGTTCAGCACGCCGAGCGCGAACCGCCGCTCGTCGGTGCGGGCCAGCGCCGGGACGCCGAGGACCAGATGGGCCTGCTCGGTGTCGTCCACGATCAGGCGGGTGCCGCCGCCCAGCGTCGGGGTCGGCTCACCGCCGATCCGCGCCGGGGTCGGCTGGTCCGACCCGCTGAGGCGGCCCGCGAAGGCCTTCTCCACCAGCGCGACGACCTTGGCGTGGTCGACGTTGCCGGCGACCGCGACGACGAGGTTCGGCGCGTTGTAGTGCGAGTGGTAGTACCGCGCGATGCCGTCCCGCTGGAGCGCGTTGATCGTCTCCACGGTGCCGAGGATCGGCCGGCCCAGCGGCGCGTCGCCGTACAGGGCGATGGAGAACTCGTCGTGGATGAGGTCCGACGGGTCGTCGTCCCGCATCGAGATCTCTTCGAGGATGACCCCGCGCTCGGCCTCCACGTCGGCCTCTTCGATGAGCGAGGAGGTCAGCATGTCCGACACCACGTCCACCGCGAGAGGCAGGTCGGAGTCCAGCACCCGCGCGTAGTAGCAGGTGTACTCCTTGGCGGTGAACGCGTTGAGGTCGCCGCCGACCGCGTCCATCGTGGCGGAGATCTCCAGCGCCGACCGGCGGGAGGTCCCCTTGAACAGCAGGTGCTCGAGGTAGTGGGTGGCGCCCGCGTCGGCGAGGTCCTCGTCGCGCGAGCCGATCCCGGCCCAGATTCCGAACGCCACCGACCGGACCGTCGGCATGGTCTCGGTGACGACCCGCAGGCCGCCGGGCAGCACGGTCCGCTGGACCACGCCGACCCCGTCGGCGCCGGGGTGAAGGATGACGGTGCTGCCGGGCTCCTGCTCGACGGCTGAGATGCTCAACTCTGTTCTCTTTCCGTTCGCCGGATGCGGTGGCCGCGTCGGCGGCCGGGGGGCCAAGCGCGAACCGACCGGTCCGCCGTGGGGCGGAACCGGCCGGTCAGCTGAGGCATGTGCCCGTAAGGCGGGATCAGGAGTTGCGGTCGCGCTCGCCGCCGCGGTCGCCGCCCCGGTCCGAGGCCGGACGACGGGTGCGGGTGCGGCGCGGCGGACGGGAGTCCCCGCCCTCGGCCGACTCGCCCGCGGCCTGCTCGGCGGCCGGCGCGTCACCGGACGCCGCGCCCGCGGCCTCCTTCTCGATGACCTCGACCGGGACCAGCGACAGCTTGCCGCGTGGGTCGATCTCGGTGACCTCGACCTGGATCTTCTCGCCGACCTTGATGAAGTCCTCGACGTTCTCGATCCGGACGCCGCCGTGCAGCTTGCGCAGCTGGGAGACGTGCAGCAGGCCGTCCTTGCCCGGCATGAGGGAGACGAACGCGCCGAAGGTGGTGGTCTTGACGACCGTGCCCAGGTAGCGCTCGCCGATCTCCGGCATGTGCGGGTTGGCGATCGAGTTGATCGCCTGGCGCGCGGCCTCGGCGGAGGGGCCGTTCGTCGCGCCGACGTAGATGGTGCCGTCGTCCTCGATGGTGATCTCGGCACCGGTGTCCGCCTGGATCGAGTTGATCATCTTGCCCTTCGGGCCGATGACCTCGCCGATCTTGTCCACGGGCACCTTGATGGTGATGATCCGCGGCGCGTACTCGCTCATCTCGGCGGTGCCCTCGATCGCGTCCTCCATGACGTCGAGGATCGCGAGGCGGGCGCCCCGGGCCTGGCGCAGCGCGGCGGCCAGAACCTCGGCGGGGATGCCGTCGAGCTTGGTGTCGAGCTGGAGCGCGGTGATGAGCTCCTTGGTACCGGCGACCTTGAAGTCCATGTCGCCGAACGCGTCCTCGGCGCCGAGGATGTCGGTCAGGGTGACGTACTCGCCGCCCTCGTGGATGAGGCCCATCGCGATGCCCGCGACCGGCGCCTTCAGCGGCACGCCCGCGTCCAGCAGCGACATCGTGGACGCGCAGACCGAGCCCATCGAGGTCGAGCCGTTCGAGCCCAGCGCCTCCGACACCTGGCGGATCGCGTAGGGGAACTCCTCGCGGGTCGGCAGCACCGGCAGCAGGGCCCGCTCGGCGAGCGCGCCGTGGCCGATCTCGCGACGCTTGGGCGAGCCCACGCGGCCGGTCTCACCGACCGAGTACGGCGGGAAGTTGTAGTTGTGCATGTAGCGCTTGGTGCGCTCGGGGTTGAGCGTGTCGATCGTCTGCTCCATGCGGAGCATGTTCAGCGTGGTCACGCCCAGGATCTGGGTCTCGCCGCGCTCGAACAGCGCCGAGCCGTGCACGCGCGGGACCACGTGGGCCTCGGCGGACAGCTGGCGGATGTCCTTGACGCCGCGGCCGTCGATGCGGACGCCCTCGCTGATGATGCGCTCGCGGATCAGCTTCTTGGTGAGCGAGCGGATCGCGGCGGGGATCTCCTTCTCGCGGCCCTCGAAACGCTCGGCGAGCTTCTCGACGGCGACGGCCTGGATCTCCGCGAGGCGCTCTTCGCGCTCCTGCTTGCCCGCGATGGTCAGCGCCTGGGCGAGGTCGGCGGAGACCTCGGCGGTGACGGCCTCGAGCGCGTCGGCCTCGTAGTCGAGGAAGACGGGGTACTCGGCGGTCTCCTTGGCGGCGATCTCGGCCAGCTCGACCTGGGCCCGGCACAGCTCCTTGATGAAGGGCTTGGCGGCCTCGAGGCCCTGGGCGACGGTCTCCTCCGTCGGGCCCACGGCGCCTTCGGCGACCAGGTTCAGGGTGCCGGTGGTGGACTCGGCCTCGACCATCATGATCGCGACGTCGCCGTCGGCCAGGGTGCGGCCGGCGACCACCATGTCGAAGGTGGCGCGCTCCAGCTCGGGGTGGGTCGGGAACGCGACCCACTGGCCGTCGATCAGCGCGACGCGGACGCCGCCGATCGGGCCGGAGAAGGGCAGCCCCGCGAGCTGGGTGGACATCGACGCGGCGTTGATCGCGGCGACGTCGTACAGGTGCTCGGGGTTGAGCGCCATGACCGTGACGACGACCTGGATCTCGTTGCGCAGTCCCTTGACGAAGGACGGGCGCAGCGGGCGGTCGATGAGGCGGCACGTGAGGACGGCGTCCTCGGACGGGCGGCCCTCACGGCGGAAGAACGAGCCGGGGATCCGGCCCGCGGCGTACATGCGCTCCTCGACGTCCACCGTCAGGGGGAAGAAGTCGAGGTTGTCCTTCGGCCGCTTGGAGGCGGACGTGGCGGACAGGACCATGGTGTCGTCGTCCAGGTAGACGACGGCGGAGCCGCCGGCCTGGCGCGCGAGACGGCCGGTCTCGAAACGCAGCTTGCGGACGCCGAAGGAACCGTTGTCGATCACGGCTTCGGAGCTGTGCGCTCCGTCGATGCGTACGGCATCTGACACGGGAAACCTCCTGGTTTCGTCGTTCCCCGCTCCACGTCTCCTCGCCCGAGATTCCCTGCCGGTCTTCGATCGAAGCCCGCGGATCACATGAATCCGATGGCCACTACCGAGGACCGGCCCTCGAATGCGTCGGAAGAACGTTCGCGGGCTTGCTTGTTCTTTACTTGTGGCGTTCTAGCAGGAAGGGAGTGACCCGCGGGGCGGGTCACTCCCTCCTGGCACTAGCGGCGCAGACCGAGGCGCTCGATCAGCGCGCGGTAGCGGCTGATGTCCTTGTTCTGCAGGTACTTGAGCAGCCGGCGGCGGCGGCCGACCAGCAGCAGCAGCCCGCGGCGGCTGTGGTGGTCGTGCTTGTGCGCCTTGAGGTGCTCGGTCAGGTCGTTGATCCGCCGGGTCAGCAGCGCGACCTGGACCTCCGGCGATCCGGTGTCACCCTCAACGGTCGCATATTCGGCGATGATCTGGTTCTTGACGGCGGTGTCCAGGGACACGTGACTCCTTAGATGTGCTCGACACCCGCAGCCTCTACCCGAAGGCCCCCGCAAGGACCCGGGTCGGCCGCAGTGTGCGTTCTCTATGAGGCCCGCCGCTATGAGGGCGCAGCGGGCAGCGCCGGGACCGCGGTCCCGGTGACTACTTACCGTATCACGGCGATCCGGGGGTGGATGACCCCCGACTTCTCGGCGCCGCGACGGCCCGGCCTCAGCCGGAGGTCGCCTCGCGGGCGACCTCTACGTCGTGGTTCATCTCCTCGATGAGGTCCTCGATCGAGTCGAACTTGAGCATGCCGCGGATCCGCGCCGTGAAGTCCACCGCGACGTGCTCGCCGTAGAGGTCGAGATCGTCACGGTCCAGCGCGTACGCCTCGACGGTCCGGGCGACGCCCTCGAACGTCGGGTTCGTGCCGATCGAGATCGCCGCGGGCCAGCGGGCGTCCGGGTAGCGCTCGGAGTCGCAGACCAGGAAGCCCGCGTACACGCCGTCCGCCGGGATCGCGGTGTGCGGCACCGACTCGACGTTCGCGGTCGGGAAGCCGAGCCCGCGGCCCCTCTGGTGGCCGCGCACCACGACGCCTTCCACCCGGTGCGGGCGGCCCAGCTCGTGCGCGGCGTCCTCGACGCGTCCGTCGGCCAGCGCGGCCCGGATCGCGGTGGAGGAGATCGTGTCCCCATCAGCCAGCAAAGGAACGCCCTCCGCCTCGAAATCGTATTTTTCGCCCAGCTCACGCAGGAGCGGGACGTCTCCCTTGGCCTTGTGGCCGAACCTGAAGTCCTCGCCCACGATCACCCGGGCCGCGTGCAGCCGGTCGACCAGGACGGACTGGACGAACTCGTCGGGGCCCATCCGGGACAGCTCCAGGGTGAACGGGAGCACCATGACCGCGTCCACGCCCAGGTCGCCGAGCAGCGCGGCCCGGCGGGTGCCCGACGCCAGCAGCGGCGGATGGCTGCCGGGGCGCACGACCTCGTCGGGATGGGGATCGAAGGTGATCACCACACTGGGCAGGCCGAGCTCCGCGGCGAGCCGCGCCGCCCGTCCGACGACCGCCTGGTGTCCCCGGTGGACGCCGTCGAACACCCCGATGGTGACGACCGATCTGCCCCAGTCACGGGGGACCTCGTCAAGGCCGTACCAGCGCCGCACCTGCTCGCTCCCTCAGTCTGTTGAGCCCGTTCACCGGACAAGCCTGCCATGGGCCGCCCGGCGGCCTGCACCCCGCACCCCCTGTCCCGAGACTCTACCGACCGCAGGACCCGGACGCGGGACCTAGGCGCGGTAGACGACCAGGGAAACCGCCACGTAGTGGCAGAGGTAGGCGGCGATGGTGAAGGCGTGGAAGACCTCGTGGAAGCCGAACCAGCGGGGCGACGGGTCGGGCCGCTTCATCGCGTAGACGACGCCTCCGGCACTGTACAGGGCTCCCCCGGCGACGATCAGGACGCTCGCGAGGATCCCCGCGCCGGACAGGAAGTCCGGGAGGGCGAGGACCGCGAACCAGCCGAGCGCGATGTAGGCGGCGGTGGACAGCCAGCGCGGCGCGCCGAGCCAGCACGTGCGGAAGATCACGCCGAGGAGCGCGCCGGACCACACCCCGGCGAGGATGACGATCCGGATCGTGCCGTCCAGCGCCAGCAGCGCGAACGGCGTGTAGGTGCCCGCGATGATCAGGAAGATGTTCGCGTGGTCGAAGCGGCGCATGGCCGCCTCTCCGCGCGGCCCGAACCGGTTGCGGTGGTAGGTCGCGGAGATGCCGAAGAGCAGGCAGGACGTCACCGCGTAGACGGCGGCGCCGATGCGCGACTGCAGGGTCGGCCCGAAGGTCACCAGGACGAGGCCGCCGATGAGCGCCGCCGGGAAGGCGCCGAGATGGAGCCAGCCGCGCAGGTGCGGCTTCAGTGGCGGGACTACGCGCTCCAACGTGGCGACCATGCTCCGTCGACCTCTCCAAGGTGAACCGCCCGGGCGGACCCGCCGCCCAAGCTACGTACCCGTAGGTTACGCGATCGTAGGTTAGGTCGGAAGCCGCACCGGGCCCTTCACCCAGGGACCTTGGTCACTCGGCCGCGAACACCGCCAGGGGCTTGGCCTTCCCGCCCGCCTCCTCCACCAGGGAGAGCAGGGTCCCGTCGGGCGCGAAAACGCCGATGGGGCCCTCGCCCAGGCCCAGCGCCGGGAGCCTGCCCCCGTGCCGCACCAGGGCCGCCTCCTCCTCGGTGACGTCCCTGCGCGGGAACGCCGCCGAGACCGCGTCGGCGATCGGGATGATCACGCAATCCTCGGCGAGCTGCTCCAGCGTCCGGGCCAGGTCCAGGCCGTACGGGCCGACCGCGGTCCTGCGCAGGGCGGTCAGATGCCCTCCGACGCCCAGTGCCGTCCCCAGGTCGCGGGCCAGCGCCCGGATGTAGGTCCCCGACGAGCACGTCACCGAGACGTCCACGTCGACGAAGTCGCCGACCCGGCGGATCTCCGCGATCTCGAAGGCGTGGATCGTCACCGGACGCGCCTTGAGCTCGACCTCCTCGCCCTGGCGGGCCCGCTTGTAGGCGCGCTCACCGTTCACCTTGATCGCGCTCACCTGCGGCGGAACCTGCTGGATCAGCCCCGTCAGGGCCTTGATCCCCACCGCGATCTCGGCGTCCGCGACGTGCCCTGCCGGGGTCGTCCCGGTGGGCTCGCCTTCGGCGTCGTCGGTGTTGGTGGTCATGCCGAGCCGGATCGTGCCGGCGTAGACCTTGCTCGTCAGGGCCAGATGGCCGAGCAGGCGCGTGGCCTTCTCGACCCCGACGACGAGCACGCCCGTCGCCATCGGGTCGAGCGTCCCGGCGTGGCCGACCCTGCGGGTGCCCGCCAGGCGGCGCATCCGGGCGACGACGTCGTGCGACGTCCACCCGGCGGGCTTGTCCACGATGACCAGGCCGGAGGCGGGACTCACTTGCGCTCGTCCTCGTCCTCGAGGTCGGCGATCTCCTCGTCGAGGTCGTCGTCCTCGTCTTCGAAGTCCTCGTCCTCGTCGTCCTCGTCATCGGACTTGTAGGGGTTGGCGTCACCCGCGTGGGTCGCGCCGACGGCCTTCGCCGCCACCTCGGCGTCCAGCTCCTTGGCCTTGGCCAGCAGCTGCTCGATGTGGTGCGCGTTCTCCATGACCCCGTCGAGCTCGAACGCCAGCGACGGCGTGTGCCGGATGCCGGTCTTGCGGCCGACCTCGGTCCGGATGATCCCCTTGGCGCTCTCCAGCGCCGCGGCGGACCCCGCCCTCTCCTCGTCCGTCCCGTACACCGTGTAGAACACGGTCGCCTCGCGGAGGTCGTTCGTCAGCTTGGCGTCAGTGATCGTCACAAAGCCCAGCCGGGGGTCCTTGACCCGCCGCTCCAGCATCTCCGCCACGATCTGCTGAATCCGGTCGGCGAGCTTGCGCGCCCGCGCCGCATCCACCATGGCTCACTCCTCGTCGTCGTAGATCCGCTGCCTTGCCGACAGCAGATCGATCTCAGGGCGGCCCGCGACAAGCCGCTCGCACTGCTCCATCACGTCGCGGCAGTTCCCGGCGGTCGCCGACACCACCGCGATCCCTATCTCGGCCCTGCGGTGCAGGTCCAGGTAGCCGGTCTCGGCCACGGCCACCGCCGGAAAGCGCTTCTGCACCTCGGCGATGATCGGCCGGACGACCCCGCGCTTCTCCTTCAGCGAATGCACATCGCCGAGCAGAAGGTCGAGCGTCAATGCTCCAACGAACATCAAGACCCCGGTGTGTCTAGGGAATACCTGCCGTCCGCAGCCCCGGGCCGCTGCCTTCAACGGTAGGCGACATGGGGAACGCCCCGGGAAAGTCCCTTTCCCGGGGCGTTCCTTGAGCCTCTTAGGCGCGGGGCTTCTCCCGCATCTCGAAGGTCTCGATGATGTCGTCGAGCTTCAGGTCCTGGTAGCCGACCCCGATACCGCACTCGAAGCCCTCGCGGACCTCGGTGACGTCGTCCTTCTCGCGGCGAAGCGAGGAGACCGTGAGGTTGTCGGCGATGACCACGCCCTGCCGGACCAGCCGCGCCTTGCTGTTGCGGTTGACCGTGCCGGACTGGACCATGCAACCCGCGATGTTGCCGATCTTCGGCACCTTGAAGATCGCGCGGACCTGCGCGGTGCCGAGCTGGGCCTCTTCGAACTCGGGCTTGAGCATGCCCTTGAGGGCCGCCTCGACCTCTTCGATCGCCTGGTAGATGACCGAGTAGTAGCGGATGTCGATGCCTTCGCGGTCCGACAGCTCCTGCGCGTTGCGCTCGGGCCGGACGTTGAAGCCGATGATGACCGCGCCCTCGGACGCCACCGCGAGGTTGACGTCGTCCTGGGTGATCGCGCCGACGCCGCGGCGGATGATCCGCAGGTTGACCTCGTCGCCCACGTCGATCTTGAGCAGCGAGTCTTCCAGGGCCTCGACCGAGCCGGACACGTCGCCCTTGAGGATGAGCAGCAGTTCCTGCCGCTCGCCCCGCTCGAGCTCCTTGAACATGTCCTCGAGCGAGAACTTCGGACGGCTCCGCAGCAGCTCGGCGTTGCGCTTGCGCGCGGCCCGCTTGTCGGCGATCTGGCGCGCCATCCGGTCGTCCTCGACGACCAGGAAGCTGTCGCCGGCTCCCGGCACCGCGGTCAGACCGAGCACGAGCACCGGACGCGACGGGGTCGCCTCCTGCACGTTCTCGCCGTTCTCGTCGAGCATCGCCCGGACACGTCCGTGCGCGCCGCCCGCGACGATCGAGTCGCCGATCCGGAGCGTGCCGCGCTGGACCAGCACGGTCGCCACCGGGCCGCGGCCCTTGTCGAGGTGGGCCTCGATCGCGACGCCCTGGGCGTCCTGATCGGGGTTGGCCCGCAGGTCGAGCTCGGCGTCGGCGGTCAGGACGACCGCCTCGAGCAGACCGTCGATGTTCAGGCCCTGCTTCGCGGACACGTCCACGAACAGGGTCTGGCCACCGAACTCCTCGGCCACCAGGCCGTACTCGGTGAGCTGGGCCCGCACCTTGGTCGGGTCCGCGCCCTCCTTGTCGATCTTGTTGACCGCCACGACGATCGGCACGCCGGCCGCCGTCGCGTGGTCGATCGCCTCGGTGGTCTGCGGCTTGACGCCGTCGTCCGCGGCGACCACCAGGACCACCAGGTCGGTGGTCTCGGCGCCACGGGCACGCATGGCGGAGAACGCCTCGTGACCCGGGGTGTCGATGAAGGTGATCTTGCGCTCGTTGCCGTCGACCTCGGTGGCCACCTGGTAGGCGCCGATGTGCTGGGTGATGCCACCCGCCTCACCGGCGACCACGTTGGCGTTGCGGATCGCGTCGAGCAGCTTGGTCTTACCGTGGTCGACGTGACCCATGACGGTGACGACCGGCGGGCGGGCGACCAGGGTCTCCTCGCCTCCCTCGTCCTCACCGAACTCCAGGTCGAACGACTCGAGCAGCTCGCGGTCCTCGTCCTCCGGGCTGACGACCTGGACGTTGAAGTCCAGCTCGGCGCCCAGCGTCTGGAGCGACTCCTCGCTGACCGACTGAGTGGCCGTGACCATCTCGCCGAGGTGCATCATGATCGCCACGAGCGACGCCGGGTTGGCGCCGATCTTCTCGGCGAAGTCCGTCAGCGTGGAGCCCTGGGCGAGCCGGATGACCCTGCCGTTGCCCCGGGGCGCGTTGACGCCGCCGATGGCGGGCGCCTGCATGTTGTCGAACTCTTGACGCCGCTGCTTCTTGGACTTGCGGCCACGCGCCGGACGACCGCCGGGACGCCCGAAGGCACCCGCCGTGCCACCGCGGCCACGACCGCCGGGGCCGGGACGGCCACCGCCGCCGCCGAAGCCGCCACCGGGACGACCGGCACCGCCACCGCCACCGGGGCCACCGCCGCCGGGACGGGCGAAACCGCCGCCCCCGCCACCGGGACGGCCACCGCCGCCACCGGGACGGGCGAAGCCGCCGCCACCGCCGCCGCCACCGGGACGACCGGCTCCGCCACCGCCGCCACCCGGGCGGGGACCGCCGGGGCCGCCGGGACGCGCACCCTGCTGGGGCGGACGCGAAGGCATGTTCATCGGGGAGGGACGCGGACCGCCGGGACGGTCGCCGCCGCCACCACCGGGACGCGGCGCGGCCGGACGCGGACCGCCGGGACGGTCGCCGCCCTGGCCGCCGGGACGCGGCGCGGCGGGACGCGGACCGCCGGGGCGGTCGCCGTCACGCTGGCCGCCGCCCTGCGCCGGACCGGCCGGCCGGGGGCCGGGACGCGGACCGGGCTTGGGCGCGCCCATGCCGGTGTTGGTGGAGCTGAACGGGTTGTTGCCCGGACGCGGACCGCCCGGACGGGCGCCGCCACCGCCACCGGGGCGCTGGCCGCGCTCCTGCGGAGCGGGACGCGGACCCGGACGCGGGCCGGGACCGGCCGGACGGGGACCGCCGCCGCCGGGGCCCGGACGGGAACCGCCGGACGCCGGAGAGGGCGAGCCCTGCTGCGGCGCCGGGGGAACCGGCGGACGCGGGGCGGCCGGAGCCTGGGGAACCTGCGGGACCTGCGGAACCTGGGGCGCCGCGGGGGCTGCCGCTGCGGGCGCCACCGGAGCGGCGGGCGCCACCGGCGGAACCTCGGTCGCGGGCGGACGCGGACCCGGACGCGGCCCGGGACGCGGTGCCGGTCCCGGACGGGGCGCGGGGCCCGGCTTGGGCGCGCCGCCGACGGCGGGCTTGGGCCCGGGACGCGGCGCGGCGGGACGGGGGCCGCCACCGCGGCCCGAGGGAGACTTACCGAACGCTTCGG
This sequence comes from Actinocorallia herbida, assembly GCF_003751225.1. Classification (NCBI taxonomy): domain Bacteria; kingdom Bacillati; phylum Actinomycetota; class Actinomycetes; order Streptosporangiales; family Thermomonosporaceae; genus Actinocorallia; species Actinocorallia herbida. Next base: position 1,071,101 of record NZ_RJKE01000001.1, on the reverse strand, counting down.
TGAGCCGACGAACTACTGGCGCTTCGATGGTCGAAGACGCCGACCGGACGAACTCGCCCATTTCCTGGAGCTTGGCCATGACGACCTTGCTCTCAACACCGAACTCTTTGGCGAGTTCGTATACCCGGACCTTGGCCACTGCACTCCCAATCTGGCCCGGGGCGTGTCTCCGGGCCGTCGCTAACCAGTCATCGCCAACTGCTCATCGAGCGCTCATAGCAATCTCGACCTGCTTCCGACTAGATGTCTTACGTTTCTTCGCTTCCCTGTACATACCGAAGCAGAACAGAACTATCGGGCGAAGCCTCCAGGCGCAAGGCCCGGGAGAACGCCCGACGACGGATCGCCTGCTCCAGGCATCCGGAGTCGGGATGCAGTGACGCACCCCGTCCCGGGAGCCGCTTGCGCGGATCGGGGACGATCACGCCCCCCACCGCGACGACTCTCAACAAGTCCGCACGGGCCGCACGGCTCCGGCAGCCCACACACGTGCGCTGCTGCTTCACACCCTGCTGGGCTGCACCTTGCCGGTCGCTGCCGTGCTGGTTCATACCTCGCCGGGTCATGCCTCGCCGTGCCGTGGTCCGCGGTGCCGAATGGCCACCATCGACCAGTCTACCCCGCCGAAGCGTCGGCGGTGTCTGGGGTCTCGTCACCGGGCCCGGCAGGGGTGTCCGGACGGATGTCGATCCGCCACCCCGTGAGCCGTGCCGCGAGCCGCGCGTTCTGCCCCTCTTTGCCGATCGCCAGCGAGAGCTGGTAATCCGGGACGATGACGCGGGCGACCCGCTGTTCGGCGTCGATCACCTCGACGGCGTTAACGCGCGCGGGCGACAGGGCATTCCCGACGAACGTGGCGGGATCATCCGACCAGTCGACGATGTCTATCTTCTCGCCGTGCAGCTCGGTCATCACGTTGCGGACCCGGCTGCCCAGCGGGCCGATGCACGCGCCCTTGGCGTTGACCCCGCTCTTGCGGGAGCGGACCGCGATCTTGGTGCGGTGCCCCGCCTCGCGCGCGATCGCCGCGATCTCGACGCTGCCGTCGAGGATCTCCGGGACCTCCAGCGCGAACAGCTTGCGCACGAGGTTCGGGTGGGTGCGGCTGAGCATGACCGACGGACCGCGGTGGCCCTTGCGGACCTGCACGATGTAGGCCTTGATCCGCTCGCCGTGCTCGTAGCGCTCGCCCGGCACCTGCTCCTGCGGCGGCAGCACGGCCTCGAGCTTGCCGAGGTCGACCTGCACGTTGCGCGGGTCCTTGCCCTGCTGGATGACACCGGTGACGATGTCGCCCTCGCGTCCCGCGTACTCGCCGAACGTCAGCTCGTCCTCGGCGTCCCGCAGCTTCTGCAGGATCACCTGACGGGCCGTCGTCGCGGCGATGCGGCTGAAGTCGTCGGGGGTGTCGTCGTACTCCCGGGCGCTTCCGCCCTCCTCGTCGACCTCCGTGGCCCAGACCGTCACGTGGCCGGACTGCTTGTCCAGTTGCACGCGGGCCTTGGGGGCGGCGCCCTCCGTGCGGTGATAAGCGATCAGGAGGGCTTCCTCGATCGCCCTGACGACCAGGTCGAACGAGATGTCCTTCTCGCGCTCCAGGCTGCGCAGTACGTTGATGTCAATGTCCATGAGACTCCCCGTCCCCTTCCTCGTCGTCGTGGATCTGCTCGTCGTCGTGGAGCGGGTCGTCGTCTTCCGTCTCGATCCGGCGGAACTCCACCTGGACCCTGCCCGGCCCGAGCCCGGCCAGGGGGAACTCCCTGTCCGTCCCGGCCACCTCGATCCGGACCTTCTCGTCGTCGGCGGCGATGACGCGCCCTTCGACGGATTCCTCCGGCTGCCCTTCGGCCGTGAAGGCGACCTTCACCAGCCGGCCCGCGGCTCGCCGCCAGTGGCGGGGCGCGGTCAGCGGCCGGTCCACCCCGGGCGAGGTGACTTCCAGCACATACGGGCTCCCGCCCAGGACGTCGGTCTCGTCCAGCGCCGCGGACACGGCGCGGCTCACGGTCGCGATGTCGTCGAGGCTCACTCCGCCGTCGGCGTCCACGATCACGCGGACGACCCGGCGCCTGCCCGCCTGGCTGACGGAGACGTCCTCCAGATCGTGGCCGGATTCGCCCACCACGGGCTCAAGCAGCTCGACCAGCGCGGCCTTCTGGCGGTCCCCTCGAACGCGCCCGTCGCGCGCTCCTGCGCTCACGGGACCCTCCTCGGCTCTACTTATGGGCTCTATCGGTAGCTATGCCTACGCTCTGACCAGACAAGACTATCGACAGCCGGAGCCCCGAGTGCGTATTCGCACCCGGGGACCCCCCGTGTGGCATGCTTGCAGGCACTCCAGCCGCATCTCGCCGCCCTTTCCGGCGCCCTCACGAGGAGCACCGCGTGCCCGTCCCCCTGTCCCGCAGGTCACTGCTGGCCGCAGCCGGGCTGACGACCGCGGGGCTCACGACGCTGACGGCCTGCGGCGCCCCCGATCTCACCCCCGAGCCGGACGTCGCCGTCCTGCTCGGCGCGATCGCCGACGAGGAGAATCTGATCTCCCTGTACGAGAAGACCGCTTCCGCCCACCCGGATCTGCCGGAGTCGTGCGCCAAGGCGCTGGCCCACCACCGCGAGCACCTGACGGTCCTGCGCAAGCACTACCTGCCCGGCACCGGAGGCGTCACCGCGACCCCGACGGCGGTCTCCTCCCCCGCCCCGGCCGAGCCGCCCGCCGACCGGTCCGCCGCGCTGGCCCTGCTGCGCCGCACGGAGAAGACCTCGGCCACGACCCGGCTGAAGGACATCGCCGCGGTCTCCCCCGGCATGTCCCAGCTCCTCGCCAGCATCGCCGCCTGCGAGACGGGCCACGCGACCGCCCTGTCCCTCGCATGAGCGCCGTCACCGCCCTCCAGGCCGCCTTGGCCGCCGAGCACCGCGCCGTCTACCTCTACGGCGTCATCGGCGCGCGGTCCGCACACCCCGCCAAGCCCCGCGTCACCAAGCTGTGGGAGCGCCACAAACTCCGCCGCGACGACCTCATCGGGTTCCTCCGCGCCCGTGACGCCGAGCCCGTGACGTCCGAGGCCGCCTACCCCGTCCCGGACGGGAAGACCCCCGCCGAACTGGGCGCCGCCGTCGAATCCGACGTCCTCACGGCCTATCTCCCACTCGCGGGAGCCGTCCCCAAGGCGCTGCGCGCCTATGCGGCCACCGCCATGCAGGACGCCATGAACGTGCACGTCCGCTGGTCCCGCACCGCCCCGGCCAACGCGTTCCCCGGCCTCGACCCCGCCGCACTCGAACCGGACGCCTGATCCGCCCGCAGCGCTAGTGCCTCTTCACGGCTTCCACGAGACGGCCGAACTGGCGGGCTCCGATGGACGGATGGCCCAGACCCGGGTTCTTGGAGTCGCGGACGCCGACACCATGCCCCAGGTCGGCCAGTTCCACGCAGAGTTCGTTGTTCACCCCTCCGGAGTGCGAACTCCTGCGCCAGACGATGTTCATGAGAATTCCCGATCTGCCGGACGATACGGGCCGCTGTGTGCGCGCCGGCGTAGGCGACGTCCCTGAACCGGTCAACGGTGAGCAGAGGGAAGGCTCCATCCAGGCCGGATGGCTACCGCTGTTCTTCGCAACGATGCGGATCGACGCGAGCGGGTGCCGTTCCCACAGGTCGAGCAGTGCCTCGAGCTGTTCCCGCATGGCCTCCCTGCCACCGACCTCGATCTCCAGCGCCGCTTCGTCCAGAAGCACGAAGATCGACGGAGCAGGATCCCTTGCGAGCATCGCCTCCTGCCTGGCCGTGCGCCTGGCGCGCACCTCTTCCCGTTCGAGGAGGCTGCCGCGGATAAGGGCAGGGCATACCTCTCGGTCTGGAACGGAAGCGGGATCAGCGATCCGGAGTACACCTTGATGGTCGGGGCGATCAGCTCCAGGTCGAGGAATTTCCGCTGCCATTCCGGATCGTGGCCGGAGCTCGCGTAGTGGACGAGGAGCTGGAGGGTCAGACCGGTGTCGTAGAGACCATCGAGTTTATGGGCCTGGCGCTGGTCGATCCTGCGCCTGCCGGCCTCGATGTCGGAGACGGTGCTGCGGGCTGCGCCGATGACGCGGCCGACCTGTTCGAGGGTGTGGCCGTGGGCTTCGCGCAGGCGGCGGAGCTCGAAGGAGAGCCAGTGCCACTGGGAGACACGGGGATCCGGGGGCGCGCGCTGCAGGGGAGGGGCACGGTTCCTCCCGGCCTCGTAACTCTCACGGGGAACGGCGGAGAATTGCCGTTCGCGCCCTTTCTACCGAGGCAGGGGATCGCGGGTCTGTATTTCGCGGTTTCCTCCTCGGATCGGAAACAAGTCCGCAGGGATCAATCATCTTGAAGAGGGTTATAAGACTCAGGAGGAAGTGGGCGAAGTGTCGGTGGGATGCGGTAGAAAGTCCGGCATGAACAGTGCGGAACTCGCCCGGATGCTGCCGGGGATCAGCGAGGTGCGGAGGCGGAGCGTGGTGCTCGCGGTGCTGGAGGGCGTGACCGGCGGGGACCATCCCCGGTACTCCTTCGACGCGGGGTGGCGGGAGGGCGCGGCACTCGCCTCGATGGCCGACGGGAGCGGCAACGAGTACTCGATCGTGTTCGCCGACGAGGGCGCCCTGGTGATCGGCTTCGACCACGAGTCCGAGATGAACCCGTACGGGAACGGTTCCCAGGCCCTCTGGCCGGGGCTGCTCCTCGGCCTGCCTCCCGAACTGGTGCGCTGGGCGGAGGACCCCCGGTTCGTCGAGGACGGCGTCCTGTGCGCGACGCTCTGCCTCTGGCGCACCCCGGGCTCCACGGCCTGGGGCGCCGGCCCGATCTCCTACCCCGAGGACGGGGACGGCGCGGGCTGGCTCTTCCGCGGCCTCCTGGGCTGCTCCCCCGAGCTCTACGCGTCCTGGGCGACGAACGTCCACGGCGCTCCCCCCGACGTGGAGGCCGTCCGCGCCGTCTTCGACGGCCACCCCCTCACCCCCGCGCTAGCCCTGCGCATGAACCCCGCCTACGACACGGCCTCCCTCGACCCCCTCCTCGAGCTCACCGGCTACGGGCCGGTGGCCGCCGGCTGACGGCCACCGGCCCGCTGATCCGACGGTTCCGCGCGGGGCGCGCCGGCGCCCCGCGCGGCCGGTGTCACTCGCTCGCGAACTCGCACACCGTGGTCAGGGTGATCGTGTTGATCCCCGACCCGCTCTGGCTGAAGTCCCTGACCACGACCTTCCAGGTGTCTCCGTCCGCGGCGCTGTTCACGAAGATCGGACGGACGTCGGTGCCCGCGGTCGTCCAGGAGGCGCCGATCGGGAAGTAGCCGGCGCCGCACTGCCCGCCTACGGCGATGACCTCGCTGTCGTCGCTCGGGAGCGTCACGGCGACGCCCGTGACGAACTTGGGCTCGAGGGTCGGGCCGGCCGGGCCGGTCTCGCCCTGCTCGCCCTGCTCGCCCTGTTCCCCTTGCTCCCCTTGTTCGCCCTGCTCTCCCTGCACGCCCTGCACGCCCGCGGGGCCCGCCACTCCCGCAGGTCCGGCGGGGCCCGCCGCGCCGGCCGGGCCCGCAGGCCCCGACGGACCCGGCTGGCCTTGCGGTCCCGCGGGACCCGAGGCCCCGGGCAGGCCGCCGAGCCACCCGAAGTCGCCGGGTACGTACTTGTCCGGACGGTCGTGGTCGCCGGGCCCGCCCTCCTCGTGCCGCCCTTCCGGGCCGTCGTGCCCGCCGCGTCCGCCGGGGCCGCCCTCCTCGTGCGGCCCTCCCTCCTCGTGCCCGCCCGGCCCGTCGTCCCGGCCGCCCTCGTCGTGCTCACCGTGCTCGCCGCGACCAGCGGGGCCGTCCCTCTCGTCGCGGTCGTCGCGGCCGCCCCTGCCGTCGTACTCGTCCCTGCCGTCGTGCTCGTCCCTGCCGTGCTCGTCGCGCTCATCGGGCCCGTCGGCCTTGATGGCTTTCACGGCTTTTACGGCTTTGACGTCCTTGACTGTTTTTACGGACCCGTCGCCCTTGATCGCCTTGATGGCCTTGATGTGCTCGGCGGACCCGTGGTGCTTGACCGATTGATGGCGCTTGCCGGACTTCGCGCGCTTGCCGAGCCGGTCGAGGCAGTCCTCGTCGGCGCGGTTGCACTGCCTGGGCGCGGCGTCGGCCTCGGCCGCGCCGGCCGGAACCGCCAGGGACCCGAGCGCGACGAAGGAGGCGACGGAGGCGCCCATCAGCATTTTCTTGATCATGGCGGGAGACATCACCAAGATCACCGTCGGCCAATCCGGACTCGGCGGGATCTTCCCGATCTTGACGAGCTTTTGCCAGAGGTCGGGAGCGCCGCAGGTCAGGCGGGCTTTCTGGCGATGACGATGTCGCGGAGGATGGCCTGGTCCACGCGGTGGGTGAAGTCTCGGTAGGGGCCATCGTCGAGGGGGGCGAGACCGGCGGAGGAGAGGATGTCCAGGGCGTCGGACCGTGGGGTGACGTGGGTGTTCCAGGCGATGCCGAGGGTGCCGCCGGGCTTGAGGAGCCGGGTCCAGCCGGGGACCGCGGCGCGAAGTAGGTCCGAGGGGCTGCGGGAGAGCGAGGTCTGGACTCGGGCGCCGTGCTGGACGCCGTAGGGGGCGTCGGTGACGATGGCGTCGAAGGAGTTCGCGGCGTAGAACTCGGGGGCTCGGACGGTGTCGGCGTTCACGACGGTGAGGCGGCGCCTGTCGCCGGACTTGTAGTCGTCCTTGGACAGGCCGAGGGTGAGGTCGATCTTGCGGCCGACGAGCCTGCGCTCGCGGCGGACCGGGACCAGTTCCAGCGTGTGCTTGAGGCGCTTGCGCTTCAGCCAGGTCTTGAGGAACCCCGCGTACGCCTCGAAGTCCTTGGTGTCGATGTCCATGCCGTCGGCGTTGAAGCCGTACATCAGCGCCTGGTTGAGGGTGGTGCCGCGGCCGCACATCGGGTCGAAGATCCGCAGGGTGCGGCCCCGGCCGCCCGGACCGGTCATGTCCCCGCCGGACGCCGACGCCCAGACCGTGACGTTGAGCAGCATCTTGGTGAACTGCTCGTTGGTCTTGCCCGCGTACTTCTGGATGGTGAGCAGATCGTCGTCGAGCCGGTCGAGGGGGGCGACGGCGACCGGGTGCAGGCCGCCGTCGTCCGCCAGGCGGAACAGCGCGTACAGCGCCGAGAGGTTCGACAGGAACGCGATCTCCCGCTCGGTCGGGTCGCCGAGCGTGAAGGTCAGATAGGGCACGCCCCCCAAGGTCTCGGCGGCGAGATCACTGATCCTGCCGCCGAGGATCTCTCGGTCCAGGACACCCATCTCAGCCGACATCAGGCTGATCGAGGCATCGGCGTACACACGGTTCGCGGAGGGGAGGATGAGGGCTCCGTAACGCTGCTTGCTCACCGGAGAATTCTAGGGAACCTCCGAAGCTAGCTGTCGCGGACCGTGACGAGACCGCCGACGACGCCGACGTGGGCGGCTCCGTCGGGGGTGAGGGTGACGGGCGCCCAGTTGTTGTCGAACAGCTTGCCCGTGCCGGCGAGGACCTTGAAGACGGTCTTCCCGGTGTGGAAGTCGATCGCCGTCAGGTACCAGGCGTCGACGCCGTCCTTGCGCGGCTCCTTGGTGTAGGCGTACACGAGGCCGCCCGGGACACTCGCCTTCGCGACGGTCGACGGGCTCCGCTCCTTGCTCGTCCACACGGTCCGGCAACCGGAGTCCGTGATGTCGATCCGGGACAGCCCGCCGTGGGAGGAGGCGCCGGAGGCGAGTTCGATGAAGTTCCGGTAGCCGGAGTTGTTCTCGACGACCAGGCTGCGGCCGAACCCGATGAGGGAGTTGTCGGTGGCGGACTTCCCGGGCTTGAAGACCGGCACCTTGCACAGGAGCTCGCCGTCGCTCATCCGGTGGACGAGCACGTTCATCCGGGGCTCGGCGTTGTCGGTGATCGCGACGAGGCCGCCCTGGAGGATCGTGGGGGTGGTGCCCGAGCCCTGGTCGAGCTGGCCGGACTTCCTGCGGGTGCCCCGGTCGTAGGGCTTGCGCCACACCGCCTTGGGGCGGCCCTGGGCGTCGGCCCTGAACTTGTAGAGGGCGTGGTCGCTGACGACCGAGACGCCGTCCCTGCTCGCGGCGAACGAGTTCTGGATCTGCTCTCCCTTGAGCTTGACGACCTTGACCCTGCCGGTCTTCGGATCGATCGTCCCGACCCGTCCCTTGCGGGTCACCCACCAGATGTCGCCCTTCCAGTCCGGCTGGACCGAGGTGACGGGGTCGCAGACGCCCTTCGGCTCGGGCTCGCTCCAGGTCGGGCAGGAGTGCGGGACGTACTTCTTGAGGTTCCAGTCGTCGGTCACCTTGAACTTCCAGCCTTCGCCGTCGCGCACGTGCGCGAAGCGGCGGACGTGGAAGTTGGAGTCGGCGAGGACGGCCCTGTCCTTGTCGTCGAGGTAGTAGTACGCCCCACCGGAGGTGTCGGTGAGGACGGCGTCGACGTCGAGGCCGGTGACGGCGGTGACGGTGGAGGGCCGCGCGGGCAGCTTGAAGGTGGCGAGGTCCTTCAGCGTCTTCGGGTCGATCAGGCGCAGCGTGAAGGTGCCGACGTTGGTGCACTGCGCGACGATGAGGTGCGTGCGCGCCGCGTAGTTGACGGTCGAGCAGAGCGCGGGCAGGCCACCCGCCTTGGCGGTGGAGACCACCTTGGGGTTCCGGCCGAGGGGGCCGAGGAACGGGTAGGTGTCGGAGGCCCAGCTGTCGGCGTGCATCGCCGCGGTGCCGGGCCGCGCCATGTGCGGGTTGGAAGGCACCGGGGAGCCTGGGATGGCCTTGGGCGTCGCGGGCGCGCCCACGTAAGCGGGGACGGAATCTTTCCCCGGCCCATCGGGGACTGGAGCGGCGGACACAGCCGTCGCGCAGAGGACGGGCGCCAATATTCCGGACATCACCGTGATCGACCGCATGGGGCAGCACCTTACCTAGTTAATCGACATGAATAACCGGCTATCGCACTCCCCGCCGCGCGACTTGTTCGGACCGGACGGCCGCTGCTAGTCTACCAAGCGAGCGCTTGGTTAACACAAGAGAGCGGAGGCGGGGCATGACCCTTCGGATCAGCGTCGGGTACGAGCTGGAAGTGCGCGGACGCAGCCGCGAGGTCGAGAGCCGGGCGTTCCGGAACGTGCTCGACCAGGTGGTCCTCGCCGATGAGCTGGGGATGGACACCGCCTGGTTCGTCGAGCACCACTTCACCCGTGGGTTCTCCCACTCCTCGGCGCCCGACCTCGTGCTCGCGGCGGCGTCCCAGCGGACCAGCAACATCCACCTCGGGCTCGGCGTGGTGCTACTGCCGTTCCAGTCCCCGATCCGCACCGCGGAGCGCGTCGCCACCCTCGACGTGCTGTCGGGCGGACGCGTGGAGTTCGGCACCGGGCGGGGCGCGTCCCCGCTGGAGTACCAGGCCTTCCAACGGCCGTTCGAGCAGTCGCGGCAGCTGTGGGAGGAGTCCCTGGAGGCCGTCCTGGCCATCTGGAACGCCGACGGGCAGCCCATCACCCGCAGCAGCGAGTACTTCGAGATCCCCAACGTCGCGGTCTACCCGCGGCCCACCCAGACGCCGCACCCGCCCGTCTGGGTCGCCTCCACCTCGCTGGAGGGCTTCCTCGCCGCGGGCAAGCAGGGCTACAACCTGCTCGGCATGACGATGCTCAAGGGCATCGACGACGTCGCCGAGGACATCGCCGCCTACAAGGCCTGCCTCGCCGAGAACGGGTTCGACCCCGAGAGCCGGCGGATCGCGATCATGATCCCGTGGTACGTCGGGGAGACCCGGGCCGAGGCCGTCGAGACCGCGTCCGACCCGGTCCTGTGGTACCTGCGCCGTCAGGTCAACCTCGTGGCGCCGCCGAGCTACACCGACGCCCGGCACGCCACCCACCGCGTCCTCGGGCAGCAGGCCGTCGCCATGCCGCCGGAAGAGGCTATGGACATCCTGCGCGACAACCTGATGGTCGTCATCGACGACGTCGAGGGCTCGCGCAAGGCCATCGAGCGCCTCGAGGCCGCGGGCGCGACCGACCTGATCCTCCAGGCCCAGGTCGGCGGACTCGCCCACGACCACGTCACCGACTCGATGCGCCGCTTCATGAACGAGGTGATGAAGTGAGCTGGCCGACCCGCCAGGACCTCTCGGGAGGAGCCTCCGCGAAGGGCCTCCTCCTGCTCTCCCCCGACGCCGACACCGTCGTGCCGCTCGCGCCCGAGGACCGGGCGGCGGCGCTGGAGCTGACCGCGGAGACGCTCGCCGCGGCGGGCGTGCGCGCCGCGGACCGGCTCATCGTGGCGCTGAACAACGACGGCGAGCTCCAGGGATCGTCGCTGGCCGAGGCGGCGCTGCCGCTCGCGTCGGCGGCCGCCTCGGTCGGGCCGCGCGGAAGGCTGCGGCTGCACCGCGCGCTTGAGCAGACCCGGGCGAACGTGCTCGTCACCACGCCGTCGGGCGCGATGGACTTCCTCGCCCGGCTGCACCTGGAGTTCCTGCTCGACCCGCTCGACCTCGAGCTCGACCGGATCCTGCTGGTCGGCGAGATCCCGTCGAAGAACTGGCTGCGGCAGCTCGAGACCGAGTTCGAGGCCGACGTCGTCCAGCTCTTCGCCGACCCGTACTTCGGGGTGCCGATCGCGCACGGACCCGGGCTCACCCCCGTCCGGCCCGGTCTGCTCGGGCTCGCGCCGCCCGCCAAGGACGAGCTCGTCGCCGACCACGCGGGACCCGCCGAGATCGTCGTCACGCCCACCTGGCACTCGACGCTCGGCGGCGCGCACCTGCGCACCGGCTGGTTCACCGGGGGCGGCGCGGCACAGCCCGTGCACACCGCCGGCGAGCACCTCGTCGTGCGGGGCCGCTGGCTGTCGCTGCCGCGCGTCACCGACGTGCTCTCGCGCATCGACGGGATCAGCCACTGGAACCTGGAGGTCTCCCGCGACGGCACCCTCGACCGGGCCGTCCTGCGGGTGACGTTCGCCCGCGACAGCCTCGTCCGGAACCCGATGTGGTCGGGCCGGATCTCTCAGGCGCTCGTCGGCGTCACCCCGGTCTCCATCGAGGTGGCCGTGGCGCCCGAGGCCGTGGAGGCGCACGTCCCGCCGATCGTGACCGATCTGCGCGGCCACCACCTGGGCCGCGACCGCGCTTCCCTGTAGACCGCGACGGGCCCCGGCTTCCGGGGCCCCGCCCGTCCCACCCCCGGCCGGGACCTCCTGGCGGGCTCCCGGCCCCGCGAGCCCGAGGAGCTGTCATGGAAGTGGCGCCGGTACCGGACTGGGGCACGATCCCGCGCATGCTGCGCGACCGCGCGCGCACGCACGGCGCGGTGGAGGTCGTGTCCACCGAGGACGTGACGCTGACGCTGGAGGAGCTGAGAGACCGGGCCGCGCAAGTGGCCCGGAGCCTCATCGCCGTGGGCGTCGAACCCGGGGACCGGGTGGCCGTGTGGGCGCCCAACACCCCCGACTGGGTCGTCACCTGCTACGGGTTGTGGGACGCGGGAGCCGCCGTCGCGCCTCTGTCCACCCGCTTCCGCGGCATCGAGGCGGCGGAGGTGCTGCGCAAGACCGGGGCGAAGGCGCTGTTCGTCGCCGAGGGCTTCATGGACACGTCCTACCTGGCGATGCTCGAAGGCGCGGACCTGCCCGACCTCAAGACCGTCGTCCCCTACGGCGGCGACGCCTGGGCGGAGTTCCTTGCGCTCGGCGAGTCCGTCTCGCCGGAGGCCGCGGAAGAACGCGCTCTGGCCGTACGGCCGGACGGGCTCGCGGAGATCATGGCGACGTCCGGCACGACGGGCGCGCCCAAGGGCGTCATGCTCCAGCACTGGCAGCTCCTGCGCGGGTACTGGGACTGGGCCGAGCTGGTGACGGTCCGCGAGGGCGACAGGTACCCGATCATCGCGCCGTTCTCGCACGGCTTCGGCATCAACGCCGGGCTGCTGGCCTGCGTGCTGCGCGCCGCCACGATGATGCCGATCGCGCTCTTCCAGCCCGACGCGCTGCTCGACCTCATCGAGACCCGGCGCGTCAGCGTCATCGCCGGGGCGCCCGCGATGTTCTTCAAGCTGCTGGACGAACTGCCCGGCCGGGACGTCTCCTCGCTCCGCGTCGCGATCTGCGGGGCCGCCGCGGTGCCGTCGGAACTCATCCGGCGGATGCTCGCCGAGGCCGGGGTGGAGCGGATGATCAACGCCTACGGCCTCATGGAGGGCACCGTGGTGTCCATGACCAGGCCCGGCGACCCCATCGACGTCATCGCGGGCACCACCGGACGCGCGGTGCCCGGCGTGGAGCTGCGCATCGTGGACGACGAAGGCAAGGACCTGCCCTCCGGCGAGCGCGGGGAGATCCTGGTCGGGGGCTACGGCGTCATGCCCGGCTACTGGCGGGACCCCGAGCGGACCGCCGAGGCCGTCGACGCCGACGGCTGGCTGCACACCGGCGACATCGGCACCCTGGACGAAGCGGGCAACCTCGCCATCGTGGACCGCAAGAAGGAGATGTTCATCGCCAACGGGTTCAACGGCTACCCGGCGGAGATCGAGGCCCTGCTCCTGCGCTGTCCGGGCGTCACCCAGGTGGCCGTCGTGGGGATCCCCGACGCGGCGATGGGCGAGGCGGCCTGCGCGTTCGTCATCGGAAGCGCCTCGCCCGAGGAGGTCAGGACCTGGGCCAAGGCGAACATGTCCAACTACAAGGTGCCCCGGCGGGTCGTCCCCGTCGAGGCACTTCCGCTGAACGTCAACGGCAAGGTGGACAAGATCTCCCTACGGGCGTCCGCTTCGTAGGCGGCCTACTCCTCGGGAGTCCACTGCACAAGGCCGTCCTTGATGACGGCGCGCAGGCGGAGGCCGGGGGCGAGCTCCGAAGGGTCGGCGTTGAGCAGGTTGCCGTACATGAGGATGTCCTCGCCCTCGTCCAGCCGCACGCACACGACCGCGAACGGCACGGGCACGTCCGGCATGAACCTCTGGTGGTTCACGATCCAGCTGTAGACCGCGCCCGTGCCTCGCGCCGGGATCCAGTCGCTGTCACGCGACCTGCACCGGTTGCACAGGGCGCGGGCGGGGAAGCGGGGCGTGCCGCACCCGGCGCAGCGCTGGAGCAGCAGTTCGCCGCGGTCGACCGCCTCCCACCAGGGCGCGGAGTCGCGGTCGGGGTCGAGCCGGTTCGCCGTCATCGCTCGCCTCGCAGGATCAGGGCCGACGTGCCGGCCAGCACGTAGCCGGGCTGGGCGGTCGACAGAGCCACCTCGGCGCCCTCGACCTGGCGGTCGCCCGCGGTGCCGCGCAGTTGCGCGACGGCCTCGGCGACATGGTTGATGCCGTGGACGTAGCCCTCGGACAGGAACCCTCCATGGGTGTTCACCGCGGGCCCCTCCCCTGACTCGACGTACGGGCCGCCCTCTCCCTTGGCGCAGAAGCCGTAGTCCTCCAGTTGCACGAGGACGGAGTAGGTGAAGCAGTCGTACAGTTCGGCCACGTCGACGTCCCCCGGGCCGACTCCGGCCATCGCGTACAGGCGGGGCGCCATCCGGGCCGCCTCGGTGGTGGTGAAGTCGGTGGGGACGCCCGAGAAGAACGAGTCGCCGCCTCCCCAGGCCGCCCCGGAGATGAGCACGGTGGGGTGGGCGAGGTCGCGGGCCCGTTCCGCGGAGGTGACGACGACGGCACACGCCCCGTCGGTCTCCAGGCAGCAGTCGAGCAGCCTGAACGGCTCGGCTATCCAGCGGGAGGCGAGGTAGTCGTCGAGGGTGATGGGGTCGCGCTTGAGCGCGCGCGCGTTCTTCACCGCGTAGGCGCGCTGTCGTACGGAGATCGCGCCGAGCTGCTCGTGCGTGGTGCCGTATGCGTTCATGTGCGCACGCGCGTACATGGCGAACTGCTGCGGCGGAGCGAAGTACCCGTACGGCGCCTGGTACTGCGAGTCGAAGATCGGCGCGGCGCCCCTGCCCGTCCCGCCCATGCGGAACTCGCTGCGCGCGTTGATGGCCCGGTAGACGACGACGGTACGGGCGACGCCCGAGGCCACCGCCATCGCGGCCTGTCCGATGACGGAATGCGAGACGCTGCCTCCGCCGAACTGGTCGAGGTACCAGGACACATTGGTGAGGCCGAGGGCGGGGGCGACCACCCAGGGCGGGGTGGAGTCTCCGACGCGGTGGGTGGCCAGGCCGTCGACGTCGTCGAGGGTGAGGCCCGCGTCGTCGAGCGCGGCGAGGACCGCCTCCATGGCGAGGGTCAGCGTGGACACCCCGGAGTTCTTGCTGAACGGGGTGTAACCCACTCCGGCTAGGGCTGTCTTGTCGCGGAAGGTCACGCCGTCGAGATTAACCGAGCAAGCGCTTGGCTGGCTAGTTGACAGCCGGGACGCAAGGCTTCTACATTCTTAAGCAAGCAAGCGCTTGGCTAATAGATGGTTCTTCCGAAACCACCGACCGGAGGCTGCGCACGATGACCACCGCATCCGTGAGCGATCTCAACGCCCGCCGGCTCCGGGACGTCCTCGGGCACTTCGCCACGGGCGTCGTCGCGATCACCGCGATCGACCCGGCCACCGGGCTTCCCACCGGCCTCGCCGCCAACTCCTTCACGTCGGTCTCCCTCGACCCGCCGCTCGTCGCCTTCTGCGTCGCGCACACGAGTTCCACGTGGCCGCTGCTGCGCCGGGCCGCGCATCTGTGCGTCAACGTCCTCAGCGAGCCACAGACGGCCGTGTGCCGCCAGCTCGCGGTCAAGGGCGGCGACAAGTTCGCCGGGGTCGCCTGGGGCGCCTCACCGTCGGGGACGCCGGTTCTGGACGGCGCGCTGGCGTGGCTGGAGGTCTCGGTGGAGGCCGAGCACCGGGCGGGCGACCACGACATCGTCGTCGCGCGCGTCAACCACCTCGACATCCACCACGACGGCGAACCGCTGGTCTTCTACCAGGGCCGCTACGGCCGCTTCGAGGGCTGAGCCGATGAGCGACGCGTTCCGCGCCGAGGTGCGCGACTTCCTCACCGCGAGCCTGGAAGGCGACTTCCGCGAGGCGCGCGGCCTCGGCGGGCCGGGGCGCGAGCACGAGGGCTTCGACATCAGGCTCGCCTGGGAGAAGCACCTCGGGGCGAACGGCTGGACCTGCCTCGGCTGGCCGAAGGAGCACGGCGGACGTGAGGCGACCCTCGCCGAGCAGGTCGTCTTCTTCGAGGAGTACGCCAAGGCCCACGCGCCGCACAGGCTCGGGCACATAGGCGAGGGCCTCATCGGCCCGACCATCATCGACTACGGCACCGACGAGCAGCGCGCGCGCTTCCTGCCGCCCATCGTCCGCGGAGACGAACTCTGGTGCCAGGGCTACTCCGAACCCGACGCGGGATCCGACCTCGCCAACGTGCAGACCAGGGCCGTCCGCGACGGCGACGACTGGATCGTCACCGGGCAGAAGGTGTGGACGTCCCTCGCGCACGTCGCCGACTGGTGCTTCGTGGTCTGCCGCACCGAACCGGGCTCCCAGCGCCACAAGGGCCTTTCGTACCTGCTCGTCCCCATGCACCAGGACGGGATCGAGGTCCGGCCGATCATCCAGCCGACCGGCACCAGCGAGTTCAACGAGGTCTTCTTCGACGGCGCACGCACCTCCGCCTCGAACATCATCGGTGCGCCCGGCGAAGGCTGGCGGGTCGCCATGGCCACCCTCGGCTACGAGCGCGGCGCGTCCACCCTGGGCCAGCAGATCGGCTTCCGGCGCGAGTTCGAGGCCGTCGTCGCCGTCGCCCGAGCCCACGGCACCCTCCCGGAGCTGCGCGACCGCCTGGTGCGCTCCTGGAGCGAGCTCGAACTGATGCGCCTCAACGCCCTGCGCACGATGCGCTCACTCGGCGCGGGCGAGCCCGGCCCCGAAGTCGCCGTCGCCAAGCTGTTCTGGTCCGAATGGCACCGCCGCCTCGGCGAGATCGCCCTCGACGCCGCCGGCCCCGCCGGCCTCCTGGCCGAGGACGCCCCCTACGACCTCTCCGAACTCCAGCGCATCGGCCTCTTCAGCCGCTCCGACACCATCTACGCCGGCTCCAGCGAGATCCAGCGCAACATCATCGCCGAACGCACCCTCGGGCTCCCCCGCTAGCCCCCTGCACCGGGAGCACCACCACCGGCCCGGGGCCTTTCCGAAGAGCGGTGTTCCACCTTGTGTGTGGAACACCGCCTTGATTTCACTGGCCTTGATCGGCCGAGAGCACCTGGGCGACCCTTTCCGCGGCGGCGGGCACGTCGTCGGCCTGCGCGATGCGCTCGGCCCACGACCACCAGAACCACCACCCGTCCGCGCCCTGCTCCGCAAGGATGTTCTCCGTGAGAGCCGAGGCGGCAGGGTTCATCACATGAAGGCTCGGCTGGGTGCCCAGCGGCACCGTCAACCTCACCCGCAGACCACGCCCGACGAGTTCGTCGCCGAGCTTCTCCAGATATGCGAGCCGCGTCTGCGTCGACGCGGTCGTCCCCGTGGTGTCAGGCATTCCCGTAGCTCACTTTCCACACAGAATCGCGTGGCCCGACCTCGCACAGGATTCCGGCGCGGGCGCGAACCCGCAAGCGCCATCGCCGCATCTAGTTCATGGACCCCCCTAAGGGACTAGGACGGGCTGCCGAGAGGCCGCCCCCGATATAGGTTCTTCACGGCGATCCAGACGAAGGGCGTGACGATGGCGACCGACCCGTACGAGACCAGGAGCGACACCCCGCTTCCGGGGAAAGCGGCGCCCGGCCAGGGTGGCGGAACCGCCCCCGAAGGGCAGGATTCCGACAAGACCGTTCCCGTGCCGCTCCCTTCGCCCCCTCCCCCGCCCGAGACCCCCGCCGAGCCTCCGGCCCCGCCGGAGACCGTCTTCGACGTCCAGCAGACCGTCGCGGACTCCGTGAAGGCTCCGCAGAACGAGGCGCCTCCCGCGACGTTCTTCGACGTGCCCGTGGCGGGGTCGCCCAGGCCGTCGCAGGAGCCGGGGCAGCCGGGGGGCCAGTACGTGCTCCCGCCGGACTCCCCGTACGCGCAGCCGACCGGCCGCCCCGCCTACGGCACGCAGTTCCAGCAGCCGCAGCAGCCGCAGCATCAGCCGCCGCCCCCCGCGCCCCAGCAGGGCCAGTCCCTGTACGAGACCCGGCAGGACGCTCCGCAGGCCCCACCGGCCCCGCCGCAGCCTCCGCAGGCGCACGCGCCGCAGCCGCAGTACCCGCCGGCCCCTCTTCCGCAGGCCTACCCTCCGGGACCTCCCTACCCGCAGCCGCCTTACCCCGCGCCCGAGCAGGCCGCCCCCGCCCGGCCCGTTCCGGCGTCGTGGCACCGGCAGCACTACGCCGTCGGCCTTTTCCTCATCGTGTACTCGCTGCTGACCCTCGTCCTCGGGCAGGTCGGCTTCGGCGACCGCAAGGAGGAGCTCGCCGAGTACCTCTCCGAGGGGATCGCCGGTCCCGCGTACATCGCCGTGAAGGCCGTGCAGGTCCTCCTGCTCGTCGCCACCGTGGAGGCGCTGCGGCGCAGGCGCAGCGTGCTGTTCCTGCCCGTGCTCGCCGTCTGGACCGCCTCGTTCGCGGTGCTGGCCGTCCTGGACGTCGTCTCGGGCGCCTACGGCACGCTCCTGGAGCACGCCCTGTACGCGGTGGCCTTCGGGATCGCCCTGTTCCTCTCCTACGCCCTCAGCGTCAAGGCGGGCACCTCCGCCCAGGCCGCCGCGGCCGTCCCCGTGCCGGCGGGCCCGGGCGGCCCCCCGCCACAGCAGCCTTCGCCGCAGTCCCTGTCCCGCACCCAGGAGTTCGCGCTCAACACGCTCAACCGCTGGCAGCGCTGACGCCGACGGCCCGGCCCGCGCCCCCGTCCGGGCCGGGCCGCCCCGTCGCCTCGCGCGCACCGGCGTCCTGGCCGGGACCAGGCGCCGGCGTCGAGGTTACCCGGCGGGTCCTCGCGCGTCTGCCGGGCGCCACCGTCCTCGTGGTCACCATGTTCGAGGACGACGCGACCGTCGCGTCCGCGATCCCCGCGGAGCGCGCGGCCCTCTCCTCAAGGGAGTCGAGCAGGACGAGAGCCTGGCCGCCCCCGCTCCGTGACCACAGGCCATCCGGTCGTGGAACCCGGCATGACCGCCCGCGAACACGACGTCCTCACCCGCCTCGGCAACGCCGCCATGGCCGTCGGCCTCTCCCTCTCCCCGTCGGGGGTCTTCGCACGTCTGCCTCTGGGCCTCCCCACGGGCACCGGCTTCGACGGCTGAGGGCGGGCCGGCTGGGGCGTCAGGAGGTGACGAGCCAGGCGACCGCGGTCATCGTGCCGGGGGCGACCTCGGTGTAGCCCGCGTCGCGGATGTGCACGGAGGCGCGCGCGACGGCCTCGTCCCAGGGGAAGCCGAGAAAGTGGACGGGGGCGCCTGCGGCGAGCCAGGCGTCGCGTTCTGCGGGCGGGAGGGTGCGGTACAGGAGATGGGCGGCGTGCCCGGACTGGGCGGCGGCCTTGCCCGTGCTCATCTTGGCGTCGGGGTTGTGCACGAGCGCCGCGTAGGGGGCGGCGGGCGGCTCGGTCTCGGCGCGCTCAAGGTCGGTGCCGGCGATCTGGAGCTTGGCGATCCCGGGCGGCACCTCGGTGACCGGGCCGGGCGGGAACGCGCGGACCTCGGCCCCGCCGCGCGCGACGGTGACCCCGGCCAGCTCGCCGACCTCGCGCCAGCGCGCGCCGCGGGCCCGGCGGGTCACCTTGCGGATGCGCCCGTCCTCCCAGCGCTCGACGGCCTCGGCGAACCGCTCGTCGGCGAGCAGGTGCACGACGGCCGAGGCCGCGACCTCGCACACCGCCTCGTGCGAGGGAGGGTCGGCCTTCTCCGCCCGGATGGCGAGCTGCATCGCCCAGGGGGGCTCGCCTTCGGGATCGTCGTGCACGACGGGCGGATGATCGCTCATCCCCCGAGGTTATCGGGCAGGATGGGGCGGATGCGGACGACGAGCTCTCGTGAGATCTACCGGAACGCCTGGATGAGCCTGCGCGAGGACCGCATCGTCCACCCGGACGGCTCCCCCGGCCTGTACTCGGTCGTCGACAAGCCGGCGGCCGCGTGCGTGATCGCCGTGGAGGAGGGCGGCTTCCACCTCATCGAGCAGTTCCGCTACCCGCTCGGCCGCCGCTCGTGGGAGTTCGTGCAGGGCACCTGGCCGCACGACGGCCCACCCGGCGAGGAACTCGCCCGCGCCGAGCTCGCCGAGGAGACGGGCCTGCGCGCCGCCTCGCTGGAGCTGCTCGGCCGGATCGCGATCGCCCCCGGCATGACCAGCCAGGAGTGCGACGTCTTCGTCGCCCGCGGCCTCACCCCCGGTCCGATCGCCCGCGAAGTCACCGAACAGGAGATGGAGCACCGCCTCTTCTCCGCCGACGAACTCGAAGACATGCTCCGCAAGGGCGTCATCACCGACTCCGTCACCCTCGCCGCCTACACCCTCTTCCTCCTCCGCACTCCCTGACCCGCACCCGCACCCGCACCCGCAGAACGGATACCCGGGTACGAGCCCGAAAGCGCAGCCACCGCGGACGCACGCCGCCCTACCTCTCGCGCGCGCACGACCCACCCGCGCGCGCACAACGGATGTGCCGAGGCGGACCTGAAAGCGCGGCCGCCTCGTCCACGTAGGCACGCCGCCCTCCCTCTCACGCGTGGACCGCGCCTTAGCGCGTGCGGGTCCGGGGCCGTACGCAGGTGCTGTGTGGGATCACGCCGCGGCGCGCGGGGCGCGGTCTGGCGCGCGAGGGCGCGTTCGGGAGGAGCGGTCGTCCGGGTCGGGAGGTCCGGGAGGGGCGGGTGGGGTGGGAGGAGTGGGTCGGGGGTTCGGGGGGAAGGATTCGAGGTTCTGGGGTCATAGATCGCGGGGGCGTGGGTAGATGAGGCGTTGACGCCGGTTTGGGGGGCGAGCGCAGCGGGAGGGCGGCGTGACCGAAGGAATTCCCGGGACGGGGACGTTCTTCGTCGGGATCGACGTGCAGCCGGGACGCTATCGGTGCGCGGAAGGCAAGGGCGGGTGGTGGGTGCTCTTCGGGGGACCGTCAGGGGACGAGCCTTCGGGAGCGTGGCCGCTGGAGCCCGGTCCCGCGGAGGTGGAGATCTCACCCGACGACTTCGCTTTCGAGACGCACATCCCGTCCGGCTGGACCCGGGTGTCTCCGCCCCCGGCCGAGCGCGCCGAACGGGCCAGGCCGCGTCCGGTGGCCGATCCCGACCTGCGCGGCGAACTCGACGCGGTGGTGGCGCGGCGCGGACCCGTCGCCCGGTGCGCCCCCTTCGTTCTTGCGGTGCTCGGCCTCGGGGTGTGCCTGCTCTTCCAGGACGAGCAGTGGCTGCTGGGCCTGCCGCTGATCCTGATGGCCCTCGGCGCGCGCAGGCTGCTGGACGAGGTGCGGCGCGACGGCGCGCTGCGCGCCCGCGGCGACCGCTACCTCACCGAGGACGACTTCGACGCCGAGGCCGCCGCCCTGCTCGTCCGGACGCAGCGCGCGGCCGACACGGTCAAGGACGCGCTCGTCGTGCGCGACGGCCTCCTGGAGGAGCTGGACCCGGCACTGGAGCTGCCTCGCCAGGAGTGGGAGATCGCCCAGGTGCTGGCCCGGCAGGCCAGGCTGCGGCGCGACGCGGTCGCGCTGTCGACGGTCTCGGGGGTGGCCGAGATCGCCGCGCTCAACGCGGCGCTGGAGCCGCAGCAGGCCAAGCTCGCCCTGTCGGTGGCCGCGGTGACGCGCCGGGTGGAGGCGCTGGAGCGGTACGCCGAGCGCACGCGCGAGGCCGACGCGGCGCTGCGGGCCTGCCGCCGTCTGGAGGACCTCGGCGCGCACGCCCGTGAGTACGACGAACTGCTCGCCGACACCGTGCGCGATGAGCTCGCCGTCCCGACGATCGACAGGCTCACCGCGCAGAGCGACGAGTTGCTGCGCACCCTGCACGCGCGCTTGGAGGAGGCGTCAGCCTGCGCCGTAGACGGCTTCGGGGGCGGCGGCCTCGGCGAGCAGCCCGTCGACGGCGGGGCCGACCTCGGCGGGCACCCAGCGGGCGCCGCGGTCGAGGCGGGGGCCGTGCCGCCAACCGTCGGCGATCCCGATCATGCCCCCCTCGACCTCGAAGACCCGCCCCGAGACGTGCGCTGACGCGGCGCTGCCGAGCCAGACGACGAGCGGCGAGACGTTGCCGGGGTGCATGGCGTCGAAGCCGGAGTCGGGCTTGGCCATCATGTCGACGAACACGTCCTCGGTCATCCGGGTGCGCGCCGCGGGGGCGATGGCGTTGACGGTGACGCCGTAGCGGGCCAGTTCAGAGGCGGCGATCAGGGTCAGGGTGGCGATGCCGCCCTTGGCCGCACCGTAGTTGCCCTGCCCTATCGAGCCGAGGAGTCCGGCGCCGGAGGAGGTGTTGATGACGCGCGCGTCGGGCCGCCGCCCGGCCTTGGCCTCTTCACGCCAGTAGGCGCCGGCGTGCCTGAGCGGAGCGAAGTGACCCTTGAGGTGGACGCGCAAGACGTCGTCCCACTCGGTCTCGCTCATCGACACCAGCATCCGGTCACGGACGAACCCGGCGTTGTTCACCAGGACGTCGAGGCCGCCGAAGGTCTCCACGGCGGTGCGGACGAGTCCTGCGGCGCCGTCCCAGCTCGCGATGTCGTCGCCGTTGGCGACCGCCTCGCCGCCGAGGTCCTTGATCTCGGCCACGACGGACTCGGCGACGTCGCTGGCGCGGCCGCCTCCTTGGAGCGTCGTGCCGAGGTCGTTGACGACGACCTTGGCGCCCTGCCGCGCGAACTCCAGGGCGTGTTCGCGGCCGATCCCGCGTCCGGCCCCGGTGACGATGACGACCCGGCCTTCACAGAGCATGGGCGCTCTCCTCCTGTGCGTTGCCTACTGCGGATGGAACGGGCCTCAGGACCCGGGGTTCTGGACGAGGTACTGCCACGCGGCCTGTTCGCCGCCGCCGTCGAGCGTCAGGGAGGCGCCCGTGACGTGCGGGGCGGAGGCGAGGTAGAGGCAGGCCGCCGCGACGTCGGAAGGGGTGGCGAAGCGTCCGGCGGGGACGGTGGCCTTGATGGCGCGCAGCGTCTCTTCGCCGCCGTAGTGCTCGGCCTGGTCGTCGCCGCTCTCGGCGAGCCCTACGACGACGGTGTTGACGCGCACCTTCGGCGCCCACTCCGCGGCGAGGCACGCGGCCAGGTGGTGCAGCCCCGCCTTGGCCGCCCCGTACGCGGACGTCCCCGGCGACGGCCTCGTCCCGCTGACGCTGCCGACCATGACGATCGCGCCTTCGTCCATCAAGGGGTAGGCGGCCTGCGCGACGTACAGGGGCCCGAGGAGGTTGAGTTCGATGACGCGCTGGAGAAGACGGGGAGGCGCCTCCGCGACGGGTGCGTAGGGTCCGCCTCCGGCGTTGTTCACGACGACGTCCAGGCGCCCGTACTCGGCGCGGATGTCGTCCATCAGCCTTGCGACGTCCTCGGGGTCGCGTACGTCGCACGGAAGGAAGTGCCCGGGGGCGTCCGCGCCTTCGGCCCTCCTGGCGGCTTTGCGGGCGCAGACGACGACGCGGGCCCCGGCGTCGGCGAAGGCCCGCGCGATGCCCGCGCCAAGGCCCCGCGTACCGCCGGTGACCAGCGCGACCCGGCCCGTGTAGTCGTGGACAAGCGTGCCGACGCTCAATGACCCTCCTCATTCGCCGCGTGCTACGGTACCAAGCAAGCGTTAGGTAAAACAGAGTGCCCCGCCCCGGCGCCCTGCCGGTGGCCGAACGCAGAGGGATGTGCATGGGGATCACGCAAACGACGCCCGCGCCCGGGGTGGCCGAGGTCGTCATGGACGCGCCGCCGGTGAACGCGCTGACCGTCAAGGGCTGGTTCGAGCTGGCCGACGCGATCACCGCGGCAGGGCGGGACCCGCAGGTGCGCGCGGTGATCCTGCGCGCCGAAGGCCGCGGCTTCAACGCGGGCGTGGACATCAAGGAGATGCAGCGCACCGAGGGCTTCGAGGCGCTCCTGGGCGCCAACCGGGGCTGCTACGCCGCGTTCGCCGCGGTGTACGACTGCGAGGTGCCGGTCATCGCCGCGGTGCACGGCTTCTGCCTGGGCGGCGGCATCGGACTCGTCGGCAACGCCGACGTCATCGTCGCCTCCGACGACGCCACCTTCGGCCTGCCCGAGGTCAACCAGGGCGCGCTCGGCGCCGCCACCCACCTGGCCCGGCTGGTGCCGCAGCACCTCATGCGGGCGATGGTCTACACGGCCCGCACCGCGACAGCCCAGCAGTTGCACGCCTTCGGCTCGGTGCACACCGTCGTGCCGCGCGCGGCGCTGCGCGAGGCCGCGCTGGAGGTCGCCGGGCAGATCGCCGAGAAGGACCCGTTCGTCATCCGGCGGGCCAAGGAGTCGCTGAACGGCATCGACCCGGTGGACGTCAAGCGGTCCTACCGGTTCGAGCAGGGCTTCACCTACGAACTGAACCTCTCCGGCGCGGGCGACCAGCACCGCGACGCCTTCGTCTCCCGGGAGCGCTGATGGGACGGCAGATGACGATCGAGGAGATCGTCGGCTCGGTGGAGAGCGGGATGACGCTCGGCATCGGCGGCTGGGGCTCGCGCCGCAAGCCGATGGCCCTGGTCCGCGCTCTGTGCAACTCGCCCGTGCGCGACCTTACGGTCGTCTCCTACGGCGGCGCGGACGTCGGCCTCCTTTGCGCGGCAGGGAAGATCCGCAAACTGGTGGCGCCCTTCGTCACGCTGGACTCGGTCGCGCTGGAGCCGCATTTCCGGCAGGCCAGGCAGAACGGCTCCATCGAGTTCGAGGAGTACGACGAGGGCATGTTCATGTTCGGCCTCTACGCGGCCGCGCACGGACTGCCCTTCCTGCCCACCCCCGCGGGCCTCGGCTCCGACGTACTGGCGACGAACCCTCGGCTCAAGACCGTGGCCGACCCCTACGGCGGCGAAGAGCTCATCGCCGTCCCGGCGCTCAAGATGGACGTCTCCTTCGTCCACCTCCAGCGCGCCGACGCCCGGGGCAACGCCCTGTACCTCGGCGGCGACCCCTACTTCGACGACCTGTACGCCAAGGCCGCCGACCGCTCGTTCGTGAGCTGCGAACGCCTCGTGGACACCGCCGACCTCCTCAAGGAGGGGCCCGTCCAGGCGCTCCTGGTCAGCCGGGCGCAGGTCGAGGGCGTCGTGGAGACCCCGAACGGGTCGCACTTCACCACCGGCGACGACGACCGCCGCGACGAGGCGTTCCAGCGCCACTACGTCGAGGCGGCAGGGTCGCCGGAGTCGTGGGCGGCGTTCCGCGCCCGCTTCCTCGACGGCGACGAGGCCGCCTACCAGGCCGCCGTCCGCGCCTGGCGCGAAGAGCAGTGACCGGAGAGGAGAGGGCGATGGGCGAGGTACTCACGGCGACGCGCGCCGAGGTCTGCGCGGCCGCGTGCGCCGACATGTTCCGCGGCGACGGCGAGATCGTGGCGGCCGCCGTGGCCGGCATGACCCCGGCGCTCGGCGCGCGGCTGGCGCGGGCCACGTTCGAACCGGGCCTGCTCACCACCGACGGCGGCCCCTACCTGACGGCCGAGCCGGTGCCGCTGGGCGCGCCCGCGGGCGACGTCGAAGGCTGGCTGCCGTTCCGCGAGCACCTGTGGCTGGTGCTGAACGGGCGGCGGCACGTGTGGCTCGGCCCGTCCCAGATGGACCGCTTCGGCAACTGCAACATCAGCCACATCGGCCCTTCCGACCGGCCGAAGTCCCAGCTCCTGGGCTCGCGCGGCGCGCCGGGCAACACCCGGCTGAACCCGACGAGCTTCTGGGTGCCGCGCCACTCCACCCGGGTGTTCGTGGACAAGGTGGACTATGTCTCCGGTGTCGGGAACGACCGGGGCGCGTTCCAGCTCCGCGGCGTCGTCACCAACCTCGCGGTCCTCGACTTCCGCGCCCCCGACGGGTCGCTGCGGCTGCGCTCGGTCCACCCGGGCGTCACCGTCGACGACGTGGTCGCGGCCACCGGCTTCGCGCTGACCGTCCCCGACGAGGTCCCCGAGACCCGCCTCCCGACGGGCGAGGAACTCCGCCTCATGCGCGAGGTCCTCGACCCCAAGGGCATCCGGGAGCGGGAGGTGCGCGCATGAAGACCGCGCTGACGGAGCTGACCGGCATCCGGTACCCGATCGTGCAGACCGGCATGGGGTACGTCGCCGGAGCGCGCTTGGCCGCGGCCACCTCTGCGGCCGGAGGGCTCGGCATCATCGCCGCCTCCACCCTGACGCTGGAGGAGACCGCCAAGGCGATCCACTCGGTCAAGGAGCGCACGGACGCGCCGTTCGGCGTGAACATCCGCTCCGACGCCGACGACGCGGCCGACCGGGTCGCGCTGATGATCGCCGAAGGGGTGAAGGTCGCCTCCTTCGCCCTCGCCCCCTCCCAGAAGCTCATCGGGACGCTCAAGGACGCGGGCGTCGTCGTCATCCCCTCGATCGGGGCTCGGCGGCACGCGGAGAAGGTCGCCGCGTGGGGCGCCGACGCGGTCATCGTGCAGGGCGGCGAGGGCGGCGGCCACACCGGGCCCGTCCCCACCACCGTGCTGCTGCCCGACGTCGTCGACGCGGTGGACATCCCCGTCATCGCGGCGGGCGGCTTCTTCGACGGGCGGGGCCTCATCGCCGCCCTGTCGTACGGCGCGGCCGGGGTCGCGATGGGCACAAGGTTCCTGCTCACCTCCGACTCGCCCGTCGCGCAGGACGTCAAGGACGTCTACCTCGGCAAGGGCGTGCGCGACACGGTCGTCACCACCCGGGTCGACGGAATGCCGCACCGGGTGCTCAGCTCCGATCTCGTCGCCCGGCTGGAGTCGGCGGGGCCCGTCACCGGGCTGGTCCGCGCGGTCGCCAACGCGGCGCGGTTCAAGCGGCTGTCCGGGCTCTCGTGGGCGGCGATGATCCGCGAGGGACAGCGGATGAAGCACGGGCGGGAGCTGACCTGGGCGCAGGTGCTCATGGCCGCGAACACCCCGATGCTGCTCAAGGCGGCGATGGTCGACGGGCGCGCGGACCTCGGCGTCATGGCGTCCGGCCAGGTCGTCGGGCTCATCGACGACCTGCCGTCGTGCGCGGAGCTCATCGACCGGGTGATGAAGGAGGCCGAGGACGTTCTCGGCAGGCTGCCCGAACAGCCCTAGGTCGCGCTGGACCGGAAGTTCGGAGAACAGTACGGTGCCGCTCTTCGAACTTCCGGTCATCTCCGGATGAATTCCCGTGGCCGCCTGCACAGGCGACGGTGCGTGTTGTGGAAACCTCCTAACGAGCGATCACTCGCGTCAGGTATCTCGGGCGAATAGCCACTGTTCCCCACGGCTCGGGCGAAGCATCCTGGCGCGGGAGATCTCCCCCGCCTCCGATGCCTCTCAAGGAGATTCCGTGGCAACCCCTCACGCGACGCCCCGCAGGACGTCCCGGTTCGGCTGGCTGCTCGCGACCGCGAGCCTGCCCGTCGCCCTGGCGGTCGCGCCGCCCGCGCACGCCGCCTCCGCCGACCTGGTCATCGCCGAGGTGTACGGCGGTGGCGGCAACTCCGGCTCGGTGCTGAAGAGCGACTTCGTCGAACTCGCCAACGCCGGGACCGCGCCCTTCGACCTCACCGGCTACAGCGTCCAGTACGCGCCCGCCAGCCCCGGCGCGAGCACCCAGTGGCAGGTCACGCCGCTGAGCGGGACCGTCGCGCCCGGCAAGCGCTTCCTGGTCAAGGAGGCCGATGGCGGTTCGGCGACCGCCGTGGCGCTGCCCGCGCCCGATGTGACCGGGACCATCCCGATGGCCGCGGGCAGCGGCGTCGTCGCGCTGGTCGCGGGCACCACGCCGCTCGCCTGCAAGACCCTCGCCGACTGCGCCGCCGACGGCTCCATCAAGGACCTCGTCGGTTACGGCACGGCAGTCATACGTGAAACGTCGGCGGCGGGCACGCTCGCGAACAACTCCTCGGCGGGCCGCAAGGAGGGCCTGGCCGACACCGACGACAACTCCGCCGACTTCGCGGTGCAGCTGCCCAACCCGACCAACGCCGCGGGCACCATGCTCCAGGTGACGCCCGGCGGCGGCACCGAGGAGCCCCCCACCGAGCCGGGCGACAAGCGCATCCACGACGTGCAGGGCGCCGGGCGCGTCTCACCGGCCAAGGACCAGAAGGTCACGGGCGTGCCCGGCGTCGTCACCGCCGTCACCTCCGACGGGTTCTGGATCCAGGACACCGAGCCCGACGACGACGCCGCGACCAGCGAGGGCCTCTTCGTCTACACCGGGAACTTCGCGCCCGCGGTCGCGGTCGGCGACGCCGTCCTGGTGACCGGCGTGGTCAAGGAGTACTACCCGACCACCTCCGCCAACCAGACGCTCACCGAGCTGACCCTCCCCGTCTACACGAAGGTCTCCTCCGGCAACCCCGTGCCCGCGGCCGTGCCCGTCGCCATGCCGGAGAAGTACACGGTCGACGGCTACCTCGACGACCTGGCCGTCGACCCCTCGGCGACCGCCCTGGACTGGCTCGAGGCCCACGAGGGCATGGTCGTGTCCGTCACCGACGTGCGCGCCGTCTCGGCCACCGCCTACGGCGAGATCTGGGTGCAGACCCGCGCCCGCCAGAACCGCACCAAGCGCGGCGGCACCGTCTACACCGGGTACGACGACCCCAACAGCGGCCGCATCCAGCTCCACGCGCTGGGCACCGCCCCCACCGTCGACGTAGGGGACACCCTCAAGGGCACCTCCTCCGGGCCGCTGCACTACCAGAACTACGGCGGGTACTCCATCTACGCGTCGGCCTTCGGCACCGAGCAGGACGGCGGCATCCAGCGCCAGGTCGTCGCGCCGCTCCCGGCGAACAGCAGGACCGTCGGCATCGCCACCTACAACGTGGAGAACCTCGCGGCGGGCGACGGCGCCGCCAAGTTCGCTCAGCTCGCCGAGGGCATCGTGCACAACCTCGGCTCGCCCGACATCGTGGCCCTGGAGGAGATCCAGGACAACACCGGCACCACGGGCGGAACCGACGACCCTACCGTGGCCGCCGACCAGACCCTGGCGAAGTTCACCGCGGCCATCCAGGCGGCGGGCGGACCCGCCTACGAGTGGCGCCAGATCGACCCGGTCGCGCACGAGGACGGCGGCGCCCCCGGCGGCAACATCCGCCAGGTGTTCCTGTTCAACCCCGCGCGCGGCGTGGAGTTCGTCGACCGGGCCGGAGGCGACTCCACCACGGCCGTCCAAGTCGTCGACGGCAAGGGCGACAAGGTCTCCCTCTCCGCCTCTCCCGGCCGGATCAACCCCGGCAGCGCCGCCTGGACCGACAGCCGCAAGCCGCTCGCCGGAGAGTTCTCCTTCCGCGGAAGGCAGCTCTTCGTCATCGCCAACCACTTCAACAGCAAGGGCGGCGACCAGCCCCTGCACGGCCGCACCCAGCCGCCCGTGCGCTCCTCGGAGACCCAGCGGCTCCAGCAGGCCGCCGAGGTCAACGCCTTCGTCGACGACCTGGACCGGCTGAGCAAGGGCAAGGCCGAGGTCGTCGTCCTGGGCGACATCAACGACTACCAGTTCTCGCCCGCCCTGAAGACGCTCACCGGCAACGGCAGGGCGCTGAAGCCGCTGATCGAGACCCTGCGGCCGAGCGAGCGCTACAGCTACATCTACGACGGCAACTCCCAGGTGCTCGACCACATCCTGCTGAGCCCGTCGATCCGCAGCTTCGGCTACGGCGTCGTGCACATCAACGTCGAGTTCGCCGAGAAGGCCAGCGACCACGACCCCCAGCTCGTCCGCATCCCCCAGGGCGGCAGGCCCGGCAACAACGGACTGCCGTACCTGGTGAAGTAGGCGCGGGTGCGGCCGGGACGTCCGATTCGTTCAAGACAGGCGTCCCGGCCGCGTCGTAGCGTTGCGTGCATGAAAGCTCATCTGGATCTGATCGGCCTCGTCGTCGCCGACATGGCGGCGTCGCTGGCCTTCTACCGTCGGCTCGGCCTCGACCTTCCGGACGGGGCCGAGTCCTCACCGCACGTCGAGGCGGTCCTGCCGGGCGGGCTGCGGCTCGCCTGGGACACCGTGGAGACGATCAGAAGCTTCGACCCGCGGTGGACGGCCCCGCGGGGCTCGTCGCGGGTGAGCCTCGCGTTCGCCTTCGACTCGCCCGCCGAGGTGGACGCCGCCTACGGCCGGCTCAACGAAGCCGGCTACCACGGCAAGGAGCCTTGGGACGCCCCATGGGGCCAGCGCTACGCCATCGTCCACGACCCCGACGGCAACGGCGTCGACCTCTTCAGCCCGCTTCCGTGATCACCGCGCCGGGCGGTACGCCGACGGCGGCAGCCCCGTCATCGCCTTGACCTCGCGCCCGAGGTGCGCCTGGTCGGCGTAACCGCCCCGCACGGCGGCCTCGGCGGGCGCCACGCCCTCCCGCAGGAGGTCCAGCGCCCCGCTGAGCCGCCTGACCCGCATCAGCGTCTTCACCCCGTACCCGAACGACGCAAGGGCCCGACGGTGCAACTGACGCTCGCTGAGCCCCACCCGCCCCGCGAGCCCCGCCACCGACCCCACCGGCCCCGCGAACAACTCGGCCGCCAGCGGATCAGGCCCCGCCTCCCCCATCCGCCGCGCGGCGAGCGAGGCGAGCACCGCCCCGGGCGCGGACGCCTCCGCCAGCCGCTCGGCGAGCCGCTCCGCCTCCGCACCGCCCCACAGATCGGCGAGCGGCACAAGACGATCGACCAGCTCCACGGCCGGAACCCCGAGCACCACAGGCCCCATCCCATGCGTGAACCGCAGCCCCAAGACCACCCCACCCCCACCGGAGACCACCCGAAACCCCGTATCCGGCCCCGCGACGACCACCTCACCCCCCGCCCACACCAGATCAAGACACCCGTCCGGCAACACCCGATGGGGCCCGGGCGACCCGTTCTCCCAGACCACTCCCCCACGCACCACCCGCTCCCGAAACACCCTCCCAGTATCCCCGAACCCCTCCGAACACCCCGGCCCCGACACCCCGCCGCCCGTCCCCACCCGCGCCGCCGCACCCCGAAGACACCGCCACCGAACCGACCCCACCAGCACCCTGACCAGGACCCCCGCCCCGCGAAACCACCCGAGACACGACCGCCAAGCCGACCCCGGCCTTCACCCGACCGGGCTCTCCCGGCCAGGGCACCGACGCGCGGAGCCGCGCACCGGGGACGCGGCCGCCGATCCGCCCCCTCACCACCCGGCCAAGGCGCCGACAGGCGGAAACCGGCCTCGGGGCGCACCGTCCGAGCCGACCCCACCCGCACCCGGCTCACACGCGCGCACCCCCAGAACACGCCCACCTGGGCGGCCCCCGCGCGTCTCCGGCCCAAGCCCCCACCCGCAACGCCACACCGACCCCGTCCTCACCCGGTCGGGTCGCGACGCGCGGAAGCACCGCGGAACGGCCGCTCAGCCGACCCGCACCCCACCCGACCAGGTCGCGACCACCCGGAAAAACCACAGCGCACAACCGACCCGCGCTCACTCGATCAGGTCGCGACCACGCGAAAGCGCCGCAGGGCACGTCCGCCCGGCCGGGCTGCGCGCATGGGCGACCAGGGCACCGACGCGGAATCGCAGGCCGGAGGTGATACGGGACTTGGCCCGGGGTCAGTCAGCCGGAGGTGATGCGGGAGGCGACGCCGTCGAGGATGCAGCGTAGGCCGAAGTCCAGGGCCTGGTCCTGGCCGCCGGAGACGGCGAGGGCCTTGGTGAGGGCGGGGTAGCGGTCCGCACGGTCGGCCAGCAGGGTGCTGATCGTCGCGGCGAGTTCGCGTTCGACGGCGCCGGTCGGGGCGGCGGCGCCCTGCTGGGCGACCATCCGGACGTGGCCGGTGAGGGTCGCCGCCACGTCGAGCATCTGTGGGCCGGGCAGGCCGGTGCCCGTGAGGGCCGCGGTGGCCTGCTCCATCCAGTCGAGTTCGTTGGGGCCGATCGCGCGCGGCCCCACGGTCGCCTCCAGGGTCCATGGGTGGGCGGAGAACCGCGTGTACATGTGCCGGGCCCAGGTGTCGAGCCGATCCCGCCAGCCCCCCGATGGGAGGGGTGGGGGCGCGCCGAGCGCCTGGTCGGTCATCAGCGCGACGAGTTCGACCTTGCCCGGAACGTACCGGTACAGCGCCATCTTGGTGACGCCGACCTGTTCCGCGACCCGCTGCATGGTCACCGCCGCGAGCCCGCCCGCGTCGGCGAGGCCGATGCCCGCCTCGGTGATCGTGTCGAGCCGCAACGTCGGCTTGGGCCCCCGGCTCGGCGGGGTGCGCCGCTCCCAGAGCAGGGCGTTCGCCGTCAGATCGGCGGCCATCTCGATACCTCCTTGCGCTCGGCGGCAAACTGTGTCTATGGTACACCGTGTCCGACGGACACAGTTTCCCCGAGGAGGAACCGAGAATGAGCGAACTGAGCGGCCTGCGGATCCTGATCTCCGGCGCGAGCGTCGCCGGCCCCGCCGCGGCCTACTGGCTGAACCGCTACGGCTGCGCCGTGACCGTCGTGGAGCGGGCGCCCTCCATCCGCCCCGGCGGCCAGGCGATCGACGTGCGCGGCCCCGCGCTGGACGTCGCCGCGCGGATGGGCGTGCTGGAGAGGTTGCGCGCCAAGGCCGTCGGAATGCGCGGCATGTCCGTGGTCGACGCGGACGGCGCCGAGCTGTACCGCAGCACCGAGCGCACGGTGAGCGGCGGCGATCTCAGCAGCCCCGACCTCGAGATCCTCCGCGACGACCTGGCCCTGGCGCTCGTCGAGGCGGGCGGCGCAGAGATCGAGTACCTCTTCGACGACTCGATCGCCGCCCTGGATCAGGACGCCGACGAGGTCCGGGTCACCTTCGACAGCGGGCTGCGGCGCCCCTTCGACCTCGTGGTCGGCGCCGACGGGCTGCACTCCAACGTCCGCCGCCTGTCCTTCGGCCCGACCGAGCGGTTCCTCCGCGACCTGGGCACCTGCACCGCGGTCTGCACGGTCCCGAACTTCCTCGGCCTCGACCACTGGCAGGTCATGCACCAGCTGCCCGGCGGCGGTCTGGGCGGCGCGATGGTGATGAGCGCCCGCGACAACACCGAGGCGCGGGTCTACCTGATGTTCGACCCAGAGACGCCGCTCTCCTACGACCACCGCGACGTCCCGGCGCAGAAGGAGCTGGTGGCCCGCGCGCTGGCCGGGGGCGGCTGGCATCTGCCACGGCTGCTGGAGCTGATGCGGGAAGCGCCCGACTTCCACTTCGACGCAGCGGCCCAGATCCACCTGGACTCCTGGTCCCGCGGCCGGGTCGTGCTGCTGGGCGACGCGGCGTACTGCGGCTCGCCTCTGTCCGGGCAGGGCACCACCATGGCCATGGTCGGCGCCTATGTCCTGGCCGGAGAGCTCAAGGCCGCCGCGGGCGATCACACCGCGGCCTTCGCCGCCTACGAGGACGACCTCCGCGACTATGTCACGGCCAACCAGGAGATGGCCGTATGGAACATGGCAGCGCGCCGCGCCCAGATCGCCGACGAGGCCTCCGGTTCCGCCGAGGCCGCCGACACCCGCGCCGCCGCCGACATCGAATCCTTCGCCAAGATCGTCTCCTCCTACCAGCTCCGCCCCTACTGACCAGGTGGTGCGCACCAGAACGGAATGCCGAACACGGCGGCCCGCCGCCCCCGGCTCGCCAACGAGGCCTACGGGGTGACGGACTCCGCCGACCCGGAGCCCTTCGCCAAGATCACCTCCTCCCGCACGGTGCGCTCCCGCCGGTCAGGCACCGCCCACCAGAAAGGAAATCCACGACCATGCCGAAGCCCCGGCCTCCGACCGGCACAAGCCCGCCGCCCCCGCGCGCCGCGAACCGACGTGCCCCCTACGATCACCGCGGTCACGGCGACGAAGGACCGGCCCCGGCGTCAGCTTCCGCCCGCGCAGACGCCAGCCCCCCGACCAGCGCGCGAGCGCCGCCTCCGCACCGCAGACGGGTGCGCCCGGCTCGATCACCTCGATCAGATCCCGCCCCCCGACCGGCGCGCCCCGCGAACGGGTGCGCCTGGCTCGAACCCCGGGTTCGGGCCCGGATTCCGCAGGTGCGCGACCCCGCCACACGCTGCGGGCGGGTGCGCCCGGCTTGCACCCGTGGCCGAAGCCCGGATTCCGGCAGGTGCGCAACCCGCCTCCGCACCGCAGAAGGGTGTGCCCGGCTTGCACCCCGTGGCCAGAACCCGAGTTCCGGCAGGCGCGCGAGCCCCGTGGTCGCCCTGCGGACGGATGGGGTCGGCTCGATCGGGGTCCAGGTTCCGGACCGACGACGACCACGGGTCGCCGAACCTCGGAAGGGGCGAGGCTCAGTCGTCAGGTGGAGGCGGCAGGCAGACCGGAGGTCCTTACCGGCTCGCACCCGGTGTCTCTGCGCCGCGGGCGGGTGCGCCTGGCTCTAACCCCGTGGCGGGGGCCGGGCTCCGGCAGGTACGCGAGCGCCGTGTTCGTGCCGTGGTCGCGCGGGCGGGGCTGCCGCGACCACCTCGGTGGGGTGCGGTTTCGGGCCGGTGACGTCGAGGGGACACCGGTCCGCGAAAGGGGCCGGGCTCGGTCGTCCGGATCGAGGCGGGAGGAGGGAGGCGGGCACGCGGATCCTACCGGCTCTCAGCAGCTGCCTCTGCGCCGCGGACGGGTGCGACTGCCGCGAACACCGCGGTCGGGACCGCGCCTTGACCGGAACGCGGGCACCGTGTTCGCACCGCAGGCGGGTACGACCGAGCGGCACGAGCGGCATCCGGAACCCGGACGGGGCGTAGGCATCGCGTTCGCACCACGCGGGTACGACTGACGCGAGCGGAGCGAGCGGCACCCGGAACCGGACGGGGCGCAGGCGCCGTGTTCGCACCACGGGCGGGTGCCCGTGAGCGGCACCGGGACTCGGACGGGCACCGGGCATCGTGTTCGCACCATGGACGGGTACGACTGGCACGAGTGTCGCGAGCGGCACCTGCGACCGAGGCGGGGCGCAGACGCTGTGTTCGCGCTGTGAACGGGTGCGGCCGGCACGAGCGACACCCGGCCCCGGACGGGCGCGGGCATCGCGTTGGCGCTGCGGGCGAGTGTGACCGGGGCAGGGGGCGGGGCGGGCGCGGGCATCGTGTTGGCGCTGCGGACGAGTGCGGCCAGCGCGAGTGGGACCGGGATCCGAACGGGCGCGGGCATCGTGTTCGCACCACGGGCGGGTGCGGCCGGCACGAGCGACACCTGAGGCCCGGATGGGGCGCGGGCATCGCGTTGACGCTACGGACGAGTGCGGCCAGCGCGAGTGGGACCGGGATCCGAACGGGCGCGGGCATCGTGTTGGCGCTGCGGGCGGGTGCGGCCGGGGCGAGGGGCGGGGGCGGGGAGCTGCGTCGGATTCCGCTCGCGGTGAGGCCCGGACCCGGGCGGGGCGTGGGTGCTGCCTTCGCGCTGTGGGTGGGGCCGGCTGGGGCGATCAGCGCGGTGGCGGGGTGGGTTTCGGCCGACGTGCGAGCGCTGTGGTCGTGATGGGGGTGGGATGGTCGGGGCGGGGCGGGGTGGACCGGCGACGGGGTGGTGGTCGCCGGTCCGGGAAGAGAGCAAGGGGTTGGTCAGTCGTCCAGGTGGAGGCGGGAGGCAGCGGGGTGGCGGTAGGTGAACTTGCGCTTGAGTTCCACGGCCTGGCGCTTGCGGATCTCGCCGGTGCGGCGGCTGCGGATCTTGCGGAGTTTGCGGAGCTTCTCGGCGTCCGGGGCGGCGCCGACGGGGGCGGCGGGCTCGTAGCCGTGCCGGGCCATGATCGGGCCCGCGACATGGTCGATGAACGCCAGGTCCTCGGCGGTCAGCTCCTTCTCCCAGGTGCGCATCGCGTCGGTGTTGACCGGCTTGGCGACCTCGGTGAAGGGGGTTCCGGTGGGGATGTCCTTCGCCTCGTGGTGGTGCAGCATCGCCTCGACGCCCGCGGGGTCGAGTCCGAGGAAGGCGACGAGCTGGGCGACGACGGCCTCGGGGGACGTCACCAGGTCCTCGTAGTAGACGTTCATGAACTGGTCGGGGCCGAGGCGGCGGCGCCAGGTGTCGCCGGACTCGATCGAGCGCGTCCACATCTCGGTGGCGGACGGGAGGCCGCCCCAGCTCCAGCCGATCCGCTTCATCGAGGAGATCGCGCCGCGCGGGTCACGGATGATGTTGACGAACTGGGCGTTGGGGAAGAGCCCGAAGACCGCGTTCATGTTGGTGATGTACGACGGGCGCTTGTCGCCCCAGCGCGGCTTGTCCTGCTTGGCGGCGGACGCGGCGAAGGCGGCGGCCATGAGGGAGCCGATGGTCGGCGGAGCGGCGGCGAGCGCGTCCGACAGCTCGTCCTCGGTCAGCGCGAGCCTGGGATAGCGGGTCTTGGGGGTCTCCACGATCCAGCGGGCGACCGCGCGGCGCTCGGCCTCCTCGGTCAGGTCGCCGAACGCGTCACGGCGACGCCAGGCCGGCACCACGAAGTAGGTCTCGTGCGGGATGGCCAGCTCGGGGTGGCTGTTCAGCATGCTGCGCAACAGGGTGGTCCCGGACCGCGGGCATCCCCCGACGAAAACGGGCCGCCGCGGCTCACTCACATGTCCGGACACATGAGCTTGACCGAAGGTTGCACGAGAGGCGGAGGATTCTTGGAACATGCCACGCGAGGATAGGCGCAAACTCCCGCAAACCCAAGAAGAACGCAATGAAGTTTTACTAAAAGGTAAAACCGCTATGTCAAGTGGGAAATACCGGTAAACCCGCTCAGCTGGACTCCCGTACCACCAGGTAGGTGTCGAGTATCACCGCGGATGTCGGGATCTCCCGGCCCTGGATCCGGGCCAGCAGCAGTTCCGCCATCGCCCGGCCCATCTCCTCCACCGGTTGGTGCACCGATGTGAGCGGAGGCACCGTCGACCGGGCCGAGGCCGAGTCGTCGAACCCGACGACCGCCACGTCCTCGGGCACCGAGCGGCCCGCCCTGCGCAGCTCCCGCATCGCGCCGATCGCCATCGGATCCGAGGCCGCGTACACCGCGTCGAGGTCCGGGACCCGCGCCAGCAGGTCCAGCATGGCGGCCGCGCCGCTCTCCTCGGAGAAGTCCCCGTAGGCGACATGGCCCTCGCCCCGGACCGTCTCGCGGTAGCCCGTCAGACGGTCCACGCCCACCCCCATGTCCTGGGGGCCGGCGATGGTGACGATCCGGGACCTGCCCCGGCCGAGGAGGTGCTCCACGGCGAGGCGGGCCCCGCCCACGTTGTCGGCGTCCACATAGGCCACGGGGGTCTCCCCCGGAGCCGTGCCCGCCCTGACCGTCGGCAGGCCCCGCTCCTCCAGATGCCTGGGCAGCGGGTCGTCGCCGTGCAGCGACAGCAGCAGCGCGCCGTCGACGTGCTGGCCCGTCAGATAGCGGGTCAGCCGCTCGCGGTCGGCCTCGGACTGCGACATCGCCAGCAGGAGCTGGAACTCGGTCTCGGCGAGGCCGCCGCTGATCCCCCGGATGATCCCGGCGAAGAACGGCTCCCCCCAGATCCGCTCCTCCGACTCCGACACCACGAGGGCGACGGTGTCGGTCCGACGGGTGACGAGGGTCCTGGCGGCCGGGTTGGGCACATAGCCCAGTTCCTCGATCGCCTTGAGGACCGCCTCACGCGCCTGCGGACTGACCTTGGGAGAGCCGTTGACGACCCTGGAGACGGTGCCGCGCCCGACACCGGCCCGCGCGGCGACCGCCTCCAGAGTGGGACGCTGGTTGTTCACGACAGACCATTGTGCCGGGCCACCCGGCCGTACCAGTGCGCGCTCGACTTCGGGATGCGGACCTGGGTCTCGTAGTCCACGTAGACCAGACCGAACCTCTTGCCGTAACCCCAGCCCCACTCGAAGTTGTCCAGGAAGGACCACGCGAAGTAGCCCTTCAGCGGGACGCCGTCGGCGATGGCGTCGTGGCACGCCGCGAGGTGCGCCTCGATGTAGTCGAGCCGTTCCTGGTCGTCCACCCCGCCGTCTGCGACGGTGTCGACGTAGGCGGCGCCGTTCTCGGTGATGTAGAGCGGCACCGACGGGTACTCCTTGGCGACCCGGGTGAGGATCTCGTGCAGACCCCCCGGGTCCACCTCCCAGCCCATGTCGGTCACCGGACGGCCCGCGTTGACGAACGCGACGCTCTCCGCGCCCGGCCACGGAGAGGCCGAGGCGAACGGGGACGTGGCCACCATGCCCGCGGCGTCGGGGTCGGCCGAGACGGTGTGCCGCGAGTAGTAGTTGATCCCGAGGAAATCGACCTTGCCCCCGATGAGGTCGAGGTCTCCGGGCTGCACCACGTCCGCGAAGCCGAACGGCTCGAGGTCCGCGACCACGTCCTCCGGGTAGGACCCGCGCAGGAGCGCGTCCAGGAAGAAGCGGTTCTGGAGGCCGTCGATCCGGCGGGCCGCGTCGAGGTCGGCCTCGGAGTCCGAGACCGGCGTCACCGCGTAGAGGTTCGGCGCGGCGCCGACAAGGCAGTCGTTCGCCTTGAGCAGCGGCGCGGCGAGCCCGTGCGCGAGCAGCAGGTGGTGCGCCGCCCGCACGGCCTGCGCCGAGGAGCGCAGGCCCGGGGCGTGGTCGCCCGAGCCGTAGCCCAGGAAGGCCGCGCACCACGGCTCGTTGACCGTCATCCAGTGCTTCACCCGGTCCGACAGCGCCTCGTGCGCGACCTGCGCGTACTCGGCGAACCGGTAGGCGGTGTCGCGCTCGGGCCAGCCGCCCGCGTCCTGGAGCTCCTGAGGCAGGTCCCAGTGGTAGAGCGTGGCGTACGGCGTGATGCCCTGCTCCAGCAGTTCGTCCACGAGCCTCTTGTAGAAGTCGAGGCCCGCGCCGTTCACCCCGCGGCCGCCGGGCTGGATCCGCGGCCACGACAGGGAGAAGCGGTAGGCGTTCAGCCCGAGCGACCCCATGAGGGCCACGTCTTCGGCGTAGCGGGCGTAATGGTCGACCGCGACGTCGCCGTTCTCCCCGTTCAGGACCTTGCCGGGCGTGTGCGCGAACGTGTCCCAGATGGAGGCGCCGCGGCCGTCGGCCGTCACGGAGCCCTCGATCTGGTACGAGGCGGTGGCCGCGCCCCAGGCGAAACCTTCAGGGAACCCCCGAGTAGCCATTACTTGACGGCCCCTTCCATGATGCCGCCGACGATCTGGCGGCCGAACAGAATGAAGATGACGATCAGCGGCAGCGTCGCCAGGGCGGTGCCGGTGAACACCAGCGTGTAGTCCTGGAAGTGCGCGCCGTTCAGGTTGGACAGGGACAGCTGGACCGTCGGGTTCGACTGGGTGAGCACGGCCATCGGCCAGATGAACTCGTTCCAGGTCTGCATGAAGGTGAGCAGGCCGAGGACCGCGATGGCCGGGCGCAGCGCCGGGAGCACGATGCTCCAGTAGATCCGCAGGGTCGAGCAGCCATCGACGCGCGCGGCCTCGATCAGCTCGTCCGGGATCGCCTGCTCGGCGTACTGCCGCATGAAGAAGACACCGAACGCGTTGACCAGGAACGGCAGGATGACGGCCTGCAACTGGTCGGTCCAGCCGAGCTTCACCATCATGATGTAGAGCGGGATGATGCCCATCTGCTGGAGCGGCACCGCCATCGTCAGCAGGACGGTGACGAGCAGCCCGTCGCGGCCCTTGAACCGCAGCTTCGCGAAGGCGAACCCGGCGAGGCTGCTGAGCACGACCACCGACACCGTCACCGTGGTGGCGATGATCGCGGAGTTGGTGAGGCCGAGGACGAAGTTGGCGTCCCGCATGTCCCACAGGCGCTCGAGGTTCTCGCCCAGGTTGCCGCCCGGCAGCAGCGGCGGCGGCACCTGGCCGACGACGTCGTTGCCGCGGGTGGCGATGATGAACATCCAGTAGATCGGGAACGCCGACAGGATCAGCGCGAAGCCGAGCGCGATCCGCGTGAGCACCGTCGCCTTGGGGAGGTTGTCTTTCACTTGGTGCCCCCGATCCGGCGGGTGAACAGGAAGCTGACGAGCGAGACCAGGACGATGAGGAGGAACAGCATCCAGGCCACCGCCGACGCGTAGCCGTACTCGCGCTCCCGGAACGCCATCTCGTACATGTACATGGCGATCGTCTGGAACTGGCCGAGCGAGCCGCCGCCGACGTCGCCCTGCGCGAACATGACGGGCTCGGTGAACAGCGACAGTCCGCCGATCGTCGAGGTGAGCGTCGTGAAGATGATCGCGGGCTTGAGCATCGGGATCGTGATCTGCCAGAACTGCCGGCGCGAGGAGGCGCCGTCGATCGACGCGGCCTCATAGAGGTCGCGCGGGATGGCCTGCATCGCGGCGAGGTAGATCAGCGCGTTGTAGCCGGCCCAGCGCCAGTCGACCATCACCGAGATGGCGGTCCACGACGTCAGCTTCTCGGCTTTCCAGTCGAGGCCGTCCGTGCCGAGCAGCCAGTTGAAGGCGCCGTAGTCACGGGCGAAGAGCTGGCCGAAGACCACCGCCACGGCGACGATCGAGGTCACCATCGGCACGAGGACGCCGAGCCGGAACAGCAGCCGGAACCGCATCCTCTTGTTCAGCGCGTTGGCCAGCATCAGGGCCAGCAGCAGCTGCGGGACGGTCGCCATGACGAACATGCCGAGCGTATTGACGACCGAGTTCCAGAAGTCCGGGTCTAGGACGAGATCCGTGTAGTTCTGAAGTCCGATCCACTCCCGGTCTCCGGCGAGCTCCCAGTCGTGCAGGGACACCCAGACGGTGAAGCCGAGCGGGAAGAGACCGAAGATGGCGAAGAGAATGAAGTACGGGGAGACCAGGAAATACGGTGCGGCCTTGAGGTCGAACCAGGTGGCGGCCCGGGCTAGGGGCCGGTTCTGCTTCATCGGGATGCCTTTCGCGGACATGAGAAACGGCGCCGCCCCGCGTCAAGGGGAGTGGGGGCGACGCCGTCTCTCTGGGGCCGGGAGTGTTACTCAGACTTCTTCCGGCCGTCCTCGATCGCCTTCGTCCAGCCCTCGCCAGCGGAGAGCTGGCCCTGGCCGATGGCGATCAGGATGTCCTCGAAGACGGTCCGGACCGAGACGTTCTCGACCCCGAGCTGGACCGGCTGGAGGGTGCTGGCGCCCGCGGCGAAGATCTTGCCGACCGGGGCGTCGTTGAAGTAGTCGTTCTTGGCGTCGGCGACCTGCGGGTCGGCGAGGGCCTGCGGGGAGGTCGGCAGGGCGTTGACGGCCTTGAACGCGGCGATCTGCGACTCGGGGCTGGTCAGGAACTCGGCCAGCTCAGCGGCCTCCTTCGGGTGCTCGGACTGCTTGGGCACCGCGAGGTAGGAGCCGCCCCAGTTGCCGCCGCCGCCGGGCACCGACGCGACGTCCCACTTGCCGGCGTAGGCGTCGCCGGAGTTCTCCTTGATGACGCCGAGCATCCAGGCCGGGCAGGCCATGGTGGCGAAGGAGTCCTTCTTGAAGCCGGTCTGCCACTCGGGGGTGAACGCCTTGAGGCCCGCGGACAGGTCCTTGAGGCCGTTCACGGTGTCGAACGCGGTCTTGACGGCCGGGTTCTTGTCCGCGACGTAGGCGCCGGCGTTGTCGAAGTAGGTGTAGTTGCCGTTCTTCGGCGCCTCCTGCGACAGGATCGCGTTGTACAGCGCGGCCGGGCCGTCGACGAACTTGGTGTCGGCGACCTTGTCCTGGAACTTCGCGCCGGTGGCGCTGTAGTCGGCCCAGGTCGGCCACAGCTTGCTGACCTCGTCACGCTCGGTCGGCAGGCCGGCCTTCTCGAACAGGTCGGTGCGGTAGCACATCGCCAGGCCGCCGACGTCGGTGCCGAGCGCCATCAGGCTCTTGCCGTCGAGGCTCTTGCCCAGGTCGTACTTCCACTTGATGAAGTTCGCCTCGAGCTCGGCGCCGCCGTAGCCGTTGAAGTCGATGAACTTGTCGGCCTGGCCGCGGAGGCTGGTGAGGACGCCCTCCTCCAGCGCGACGACGTCGCCCGCGCCGCTGCCGGTCTCGAGGTACTGCAGGAGCTTGGGCACGTAGACCTTCTCGTGCTCCTTCTCGTTGCGGTGCTCGATCTTGATGCCGGGGTGCGCGGCCTCGTACTGCGTGAACAGCTCTTCGTAGCCGAAGGCGCCGAAGGTGTCGACGGTCAGCGTGATGTCGCCGCCGGAGGCGTTCTCGTCGTCCGACCCGCCACAGGCGGTACCGGCGACCAGGACTCCGGCGAGCACTGCCGCGAACGCGGCGGTTTTACGGCTGAACTTCATGGGGGTGTTCCTCCCGGGGTGGGGATGGGGGTGGTGGTCTGTGGGAGCGCTCCCACGCATCACAGCCGCACAGTACCGGTGACGTCAAGTGTCCGATATGTAAACGTTACTTTTCGTTTCATCGCACGGTCGGCCGTGATTCACCCAAGCAAGCGCTTGCCCTTGAACGACTTTCGCGTTAGCGTGCTGCCATGCCCTCGGGACTGTTCTTCCAGGTGATCGCGGAGCTCTCCCGGACCCGGGCCCGCCGCCCGTGGTGGATGGATCGCGCCCCTTCCGCCACGGGCGGCGTCCACGTTCCCGCTTTCGCCACCGGCCGGCTCCCGTGACCGCGCGCCAGTCCTTTTCGGACAAGGCGGCGGTGACCGGAATCGGCATGTCTGAAATTACCCGCAGTTCGGGAGTGACTCCGCTCGCGCTCGCGCTCACCGCCTCCCGGGCGGCCCTCGCCGACGCCGGGATCGAGCGTCCCGACGCGATCTTGAGCTACCACCTCGGCGACTCGGCCCCGGTCCTGTACGTGGCCCGTGAGCTGGGCATCTCCGAGATCGGCTGGCACAACGAGCTCTACGGCGGAGGCACCCAGTGCGCCTCTGTCCTCGGCGACGCGGCCCAGCTCGTCGCGTCCGGAATCGCCAGGTCGGTGCTGGTCTACCGGGCGCTCAACGGACGGTCGGGCAAGCGGATGAACGCCCTCGGCCTGAAACTGGGCGAGGGCGCGGAGGAACAGTTCACGCACCCCTACGGAATGGCCGGCCCGGTCCACCAGTTCGCGCTCGCCGCACAGCGGTATCTGCACGAAAGAGGGCTGTCCGAAAACCATCTGTCCGCGGTCGTCCGGCGCTCACGCGCGTTCGC
Source organism: Actinocorallia herbida (assembly GCF_003751225.1). Lineage (NCBI taxonomy): Bacteria > Bacillati > Actinomycetota > Actinomycetes > Streptosporangiales > Thermomonosporaceae > Actinocorallia > Actinocorallia herbida. Next base: position 1,028,931 of record NZ_RJKE01000001.1, on the reverse strand, counting down.
GCTGGGCAATTCCCGGGCACTCGTGCGCAAGGCCGTCAGCCACGCCGACTACCTCGCCGAGCCCATGATCGCCTCGCCGCTGCGCCGCGCGGACTGCTGCCAGGAGACCGACGCGGCGTGCGCGCTGGTGGTCTCCGCGCCCCGGCCCGGCGCCCCCCTGATCCGCGCCGTGGTGCGCGGCGGCGGCCCCGGCTGCTCGACGATGGACCGCGCCGAGGACGTCACCCGGACGTTCGGCCACTACCTCGCAGGGCCGCTGTACGACGCCGCGGGCATGAAGCCGTCCGACATCGGCGTGGGGCTGCTCTACGACGCCTACAGCTGGCTCGTGCCGCGCCAGCTCGAGGACTTCGGGCTGCTCGCCCGCGAGGACCTCGCCGACGGCCTCGAGGAGGCCCTGGAGCGGGTGAACCCGCACGGCGGACTGCTGTCGGAGGGGTACGTGCACGGGCTCAACAACACCGCCGAGGCGGTGCGGCAGGTGCGCGCGGGGGCAGGCCCCGCCCTCGTGACGGGCTTCGGGGGCTCCTACGGCTCCGCGGCGATCCTGGTCCCCGCCTGAGGGGCGTCCGGGGCCGCGCGAACACAGAAATCCCGCCGCCCGATTCGGCGGCGGGACACCCGTTCAGGGCACGGATCCGTCAGTGGGTGACGATGCCGTCGAAGAGGACCTTGAGGTAGTGCTCGGCCAGACCCTCGGTGTCCAGGCGGCCACCGGGCTTGAACCAGCGCACGGCGACCCAGATGGTGTCGCGGATCATCCGGTAGGTGAGCTTGGGGTCGATGTCCTCGCGGAACAGGCCGGTGGTCTGCCCGGCGGCGAGGGCGGAGACCCACATCTCCTCGACGTCGTCCTCGGCCTTGGTGAGGTAGGCGAACCGTTCCTGGTGCTTGAGGTAGTTCCAGTCGTTCTGCATCACCGTGATCGCCGCGCGGTGCGGCTCGAGGGTGCCGAAGGCGATGCGCACCAGCGCGGAGATCACCTCGCGCGGGGTGCCGCCCCGCTCGACCGCCGCGCGGTTGGCCGCCATCAGCTCGCCGAAGAAGGAGGACAGGATCTCGTCAACGATCGACTCCTTGGAGTCGAAATGGTGGTAGAGACTGCCCGACAGGATGCCCGCCTCTTTGGCGATGTCCCGGACCGTGGTGGCCTGGAAGCCCTTCCTGGCGAACAGCTCGGCCGCCAAGCGCACCAGATGCTCGCGCCTCTCGGAGGCCAGCGCCTGGCCGCCCCGCGCGCGCCGGCGTCCGCCGGCCGCGTCACCGGAGCCCTTGGCGCGTCCGCTGCTCGTCGTCGTAGTCACCCCCTCATTATGCCGTGATGCCCAAGTGCTTGTTCGGGAACACAGATTGTCATCATGTTAAATCCTGAGCAAGCGCTTGTTAAGAGCCCTGGGAAACCGGCTGATCGGTCAGGACGCCACTTCGTACTGCACCCTGGCCAGGTCAGCGGCGATCGGCGTCACGCACGCGGCGATGAACGCCTGGTGAGCGGGGTGGTCGCGGTAGGTGACGAAGCTCTCATCATCGTCGAAGTCCGCGACCAGGACGAAGTCCTTGTTCCCCGGATTGCGCCCTGGTCCGAACTCATAGCGCCGGATCTCCGGAATGGCCGCCGGCAGCTTCGCGAGCTCGGCCGGCACCGCCGCCCGCTGCTCCTCGGTCGCCTCGGCCTTCCACGTGAACATCACCACATGCCTGATCATGCCTCCCAGCCTAGGCCGTACCACTTGTTCGCCACCCCGCCCCGCCACCTGCGGCGACTCCCCGCACCTCGCCGCGAGCCCCGTCGACTGCTACGCTACCAAGCGAGCGCTTGTTTAATGATTCGGCGCACCGGCCACGGTAAGGAGCGTCCCGGCCCATGAAGTTCTCGACCTTCCATCTCTTTCACCGCTTCCCAGGGCAGAGCGCGAAGGAGGTGTACGACTACCAGATCGAGGTGGTCGAGCTCCTCGAGGAGCTGGGGTTCGACGGCGTCTGGGTCGCCGAGCACCACTTCCGCGACTACGGCCTGGTGAACAACATCTTCACGCTGCTGGCCAACCTGGCCGGGCGGACCGAGAAGCTGCGGCTCGGCACCGGGATCGTGGTGCTGCCGCTGCACAACCCGATCCATGTGGCCGAAGAGGCCGCGATGGTCGACCTGCTGTCGAACGGACGGCTCCAGCTCGGCATCGGGCGCGGTTACCAGAGCGTCGAGTTCGAGTCGTTCGGGCTCTCGCTCAGCGAGGCGCGCGACAGGTTCGACGAGGCCCTGTCGATGATCCTCGAGCTGTGGACCGGCGAGGACGTGCACTTCCAGGGCAAGTTCTACGGGTCGGGCAACCCGATCACGCTCCAGCCCAAGCCCTTGCAGACCCCGCATCCGCCCGTCCACGTGGCCGCGGTCTCCCCCGACACCGTCGAGATCTACGCGGCCCGGGGGCTGCCCATCCTGGCCGACCCCGCCGCGCCCTTCCGCAAGATCGCCAAGGCCGCGGAGACCTGGCACACGACCGCCGCGGCGCACGGGGTGGACACCTCCGCCGTCGAGCTCATCGCCTCGCGCGCGGTGTACGTCGCGCCGACGATCGAGCAGGCGAAGGCCGACCAGGCTCGGTTCGAGGCGTCCTTCGACCGGAGCCGGATCTTCAACGCGCAGAGCGCGCCGATCGACTCCAAGACCGGCGAGGTCGCCAAGGGCTTCGAGTACTGGCAGGACAAGTACCTCAAGGGCGGCTCCGTCGGTAACGACTTCCGGTGGGAGCAGCTCGAGGTCATCGGCGACCCCGAGCGCGTCATCGCGCAGATCCAGATGGTCCAGGAGATGGGCTTCTCGAACCTCATGTGCGACTTCGGCTCCACCCGGCAGGTCCCGATCGAGGACATGCGCAAGACCCTGCGCTTCTTCGCCTCCGAGGTCATGCCCGCCTTCCGGTAGCCCGTCCGATTCCAGCGCGAGGAGGCGCACATGTCCCTGATCCACGAGCTGACGCTCGGCGACGTCCTCGGCGAGCACCGGCGCGGCCGTCCCTTGGACGTCGCGGCGGTCGACGGTGCCGTCCGGCTCACCTATCCCGCGCTGGACGCCCGGGTGAACCGGCTCGCGGGCGCGCTGGCCGGGGCCGGGGTGCAGCGCGGCGAGCGGGTGCTGTGGCTCGGCCAGAACTCCTTCCGGATCCTCGAACTGCTGCTGGCCTGCGGCAGGCTCGGCGCGGTGCTGTGCCCGGCCAACTGGCGGCAGACCTCGGACGAGCTGGGCTTCGTCCTCGGCGACCTGGAACCGAAGGTCGTCGTCTGGGAGGAGTCCGAGGCGGTCGCGCAGGCGCGCGCTGAGAGCCCGGTCAAGGCCGCGTGGGTGCAGGCGGGCCTGGAGTACGAGGAGTTCCTTGCCGCCCATCCGGACGACGAGCCCTCGGCGCCGGTAGACGGCGGCGAGCCTGTGCTCGCGCTCTACACCGCGGCCTTCGACGGGCGCCCGCACGCGGCCCTGCTGTCGCACCGCGCGCTGATCGCGCACGCCGAGGCGCTGCTGCACCAGCGGGAGATGCGCGACGGGTTCGCGTTCCTGGCGTGCGGCCCGATGTTCCACGTCGGCACCACGATGTTCGTGCTCGCGACGTTCCTGCTCGGCGGCAAGAACGTCTTCACGCCCGCCTACGAGCCGCAGGAGGTGTGCCGTCTCATCGACGCCGAGTCGTGCACGCAGGCGTTCCTGTTCGGCCCGATGATCGACGGCCTCGTCGCGGCCAACGCCGACGGCGAGTACGACCTGTCGTCCCTGCGCTTCGTGGCCCACTCCCCCGCGTGGGACGCGATGATCACCGTGGACGACTCGCCGTGGTGCTCGTCCAAGATGGGCGGCTACGGGCAGACCGAGGTCGGCGGCATGCTGACCTTCCTCGGCCTGGCCCCGGGCGGCGCGGGCCCGGCCGGACGCGCGGGCACCCTCGCCGCGATCCGGCTCCTCGACGCCGCCGGCCGGGAGGTCCCGGCCGGTGAGGTCGGCGAGATCTGCGCGCGCGGCTGGTCGGTCTTCAGCGGCTACCACAACCGGCCCGAGCTGAACGAGGCCAAGTTCCGCGGCGGCTGGCACCACACCGGCGACCTCGGCCGCCGCGAGCCCGACGGCACGCTGACGTTCATCGGCCCGAAGCTTCGGATGATCAAGTCGGCGAACGAGAACATCTACCCGGCCGAGGTCGAGCGCGCGCTGAAGAGCCACCCGTCGATCGCCGACGCCGCCGTCATCGGGGTGCCGGACGAGCGGTTCGGCCAGACGGTGAAGGCCGTCGTGGTCCTTGCCGAAGGCGCGTCGGAGACCGAGGAGTCGGTCATCGAACACGTCCGAGGCGAGATCGCCTCCTACAAGAAGCCCCGCCACGTCGCCTTCGTCGCGGAGATCCCGAAGAAGGGCTATACGCCGGACTACGACGCCCTCGACGCCGCGCACGGCGGTGGCAACTACCCCGGCTCGTCCTGAGTCCCTGTGTCGACGCGCGGCGCCGGACCGTCCCTGCGACGGTCCGGCGCGGTGCGTCACAGGACGGCGAGCGGGGTGATCGGGCTCGCGGTGCCGCCTTCGATGTTCAGCGGGGCCGCGACGAACAGGAAATGGGTGCGGCCCGCCCCGGACAGCTCTTCGAGCCAGAGCATCTCGGCGAGGTGGATGCCGTGGCGCCAGAGGAAGAGCAGGTGGAGGTCGTCGTCCAGGGATTCGTCGGCGCCTTGGTGGGCGTTGAGAGCGCTGATGGCGGAGTTGTCCGAGGCGACCATGGCGATGTCGCGGTCGGCCAGCCAGCGCCCCGCCTCCGCGGAGAGGCCGGGCTGGCCGGACCAGTACTTCTCGGGTGATTCGGCCCAGGCAAGGGGCCAGCCTGTGCGGATCATCGCTACGTCGCCTGGGCGGACGTCGGCGCCGCAGGCTTCGAGGTCGGCGACCGTGATGCGCTCTTCGGCGGCGAGATAAGGGACGCCGCGCAGGGCGGGGATGTCGAAGAACGACGCGCGGGCGACCACAGGCCCGGCCTTGTCTATGCCGCACCGGGTGGCCCCGTAGGAGCGGACGCGGGAGGCGGGGTGCCCGTTGTAGAGGGAGTCCCCGGCCCACATGTGGCACAGCGCGTCCATGTGGGTGGTGGTGCCGTGCGGGGTGACGATGATGGCGTCGTCGGCCATGCGCAGGCCCGCGCCGACGGGCCGGGTGCCCGCGACGTAGTCGGCGCCGTCGACCGACATGAAGTGCTGGGGCAGGGGCCGCCCGCGCAGGTGCGGGACCGTGGTGGGCGCGGGGCCGGAGGTCGAGCCCTTGATCGGCAGGGCGAGCTGGAGGATCCGGCCCTCGGTGACGGTGCCCACGGCGGCCAGCACCACTTCGGGGCTGAGCAGATTAAGTGCCCCTTTTTCATCTTTTTCTCCCCAACGGCCCCAATTATGCGATCCCTGGGGGGTCTGCTGCGCTTCAGCCGGTGTCATGATGTGGCGACCTTTCGAGGAGGAGACATGGGCTTCGTCGACGGACACTGCGATCCGGCCTTCCAGGGCGTCCGCGAGGTGTTCGAGGAGCAGTTCGCCGCGGGCCGGCAGGTCGGCGCGGCGGTGGCGGTGGTCGTCGGCGGGCGGCCCGTGGTGGACCTGTGGGGCGGCACCGCCGACGGGCGCACCGGGCGGCTCTGGGAGCGTGACACACGCTGTGTGGCGTTCTCGTGCACCAAGGCCGTCACCGCCACCGCGGCGCTGCTGCTCGCCGAGCGCGGCGAGGTCGACCTCACCGCCCCGGTGACGGACTGGTGGCCGGAGTTCGGCGGCCAGGGCAAGGACGCGGTCACGGGTGAGCACCTGCTCAGCCACCAGACCGGCCTCCCCGCCTTCGCCCGCCCGGTCACCCCCGAGGAGGCGACCGACCCCGCGGCGATGGCCGCGCTGCTCGCCGGGCAGACCCCGGAGTGGACGCCCGGCGACGGCCACGGCTACCACGCGCTCACCTACGGCTGGCTCGCGGGCGAGATCGTCCGCAGGAACGCGGGCGTGACCGTCGGGGAGTTCGTGCGCCGCGAGTTCGCGCCCGACCTGTGGATCGGCGCGCCGCCCGAGGTCATCGCCCAGGCCGCCAGGCTCGGCGGACGGCCCGCCCCCGCGGGCGGCGCCGACCCCGTCGCCCGGCCCAAGACCGACGACCTGCTGCACCGCCTCGCCGAGGCGTACATGGATCCCGTATCGCGGATGAACCGGGCGCTGCACAACCCGCGCACGTCCTTCAACAACCCGCTCGTGCTGGCCGGCGGCTGGCCCGCCGCGGGCATGCTCGCCGCGCCGCGCGACCTCGCCGCCTTCTACGACAGGCTCGTGCGCGGGGAGATCCTGCGCCCGGACACCCTCGCCGACGCCACGCGGACCAGGGTCGACGGCCCGGACCGGACGCTCCTGGTGAACACCGCCTTCGGCCTGGGCTACATGCGTCCCAACGTGAACTTCCGCGTCCCCGGGGAAGGCCGCCGGACGGCCTTCGGCCACTCGGGCGCGGGCGGCTCGCTCGGCCTCGGCGACCCCGCGGCCGGCCTCGCCTTCGCCTTCATCCCCAACCTCATGGGCGACGCGATCGGCGGCGACCTCCGCTCCTTCGAACTCCTCAAGGCCGCCTACGCCGCCCTGGGCTGAATCCCGCCCGTCCACCCGGTGGTCACTGCATGGTGATGCCGCCGCTGACCGACAGGGTCTGGCCGGTGATGTAGCCGGCCCTGTCGGTGCAGAGGTAGGCGATCAGCCCTGCGACGTCCTCGGGGGTGCCGATGCGGCGCAGCGGGATGCCCTTGGCGAGTTTGTCGAGGAGGTCGGGGTGGGCCTTGGCGACCTCGCGGACCATGGGGGTGTCGGTGGGGCCGGGGCAGACGATGTTGCTGGTCACGCCGCCCCGGGCCGCCTCGCGGGCGAGGGACTTGGCGAGGCCGAACAGGCCGGCCTTCGTCGCCCCGTAGGCGCCTTCGCCGCCGGAGCCCGCGCGCGCGCCGTCGCTGGAGACGAAGACGAGGCGGCCCCAGCCGCGCTCGACCATGCCGGGCAGCAGCGCCTTGGTGAGCTGCATCGGGGCGCGCAGGTTGACCTTCCACATGAGGTCCCAGGCCGCCGGGTCGCTCTCGGTGAACGGCTCGACGATGGAGATCCCTGCGTTGTGCACCAGGACGTCGACGGGTCCGGCGCGCTCGGCGAGGGCGTCGATCGAGGCGGGGTCGGCGAGGTCGACGGCGAGGCCCGCGGCGTCGGGGAGCTCCTTGGCGAAGGAGGCCGCGGCGTCGGCGTCGAGGTCTGCGATGAGGACGCGGGCGCCGAGGGCGGCGAGGTCGCGGCAGATCGCGCGGCCGATGCCGCCCGCGCCGCCGGTCACCAGGGCGGTGCGGCCGGGCAGGTCGAGTCCGGGGAAGGTCACGGGGCTGCTCCGTCGGTCGGGGACCAGGCCTTGGCGAGGTCGTCGGCGGTCGTGCGGGTGGCGAGCAGGGAGATCGTGTGCGCGAGGACCGCGTCGCCGTGCTCGGCGGGGATGCCCGCGACCGCGTCGACCGGGACCACGACGCGGTAGCCGAGGGCGACGGCCTCCGAGCACAGCCCGGGGATCGCGAGGTTCAGGGAGACGCCGACGCCGACGACCGTCGTCACGCCGAGGGAGCGCAGCACCTGGTCGAGGGTGGTCCCGGTGAAGGGCGTGAAGCCGTGGTAGCGGCGGTTCTCCAGGTCGCCCGCGGCGGCGAGCTCGGGCAGCACCTCGATCGCGGGGGTGCCCTCCAGCATGTGCGCGGGGTCGCGCAGGAGGTTGCGCAGGAAGGGCGTGTTCGTGGTGTGGCTGCCGGCGCGGTCGGCGCGGAAGGCGGCGGTGCACTGGATGACGGGCACGCCCGCGGCGCGTGCGGCGGCGAGGACCCGCGCGGTGGCGGCGACGGTGCCGCGCTCGGCGCAGATCTCGCGGAGTCCGGGGAATCTGGCGATGTCCCCGAGGACGCCGCGCTGCATTTCCATGACCAGGACCGCGGTGCTGCCGGGGGCGGCGAGTTCGCTGAGATCGAGGGGCACGCAGGCAATCTACGCGCCCTAGCGCTTGCTTGGGTAGCCCCTTGTCCGCTTACCAAGCGTGCGCTAGTTTGGCCGCGATGGACCCCGCACGCCCCGTCCCCGCGCCGAGCCCGCTGACAGAGCCCTACTGGGCGGCCTGCCGGCGGGGCGAACTCGCGTTGCAGCGCTGCGCCGACTGCACCCGGTTCGTCCACCTTCCCGAGACGTCGTGCCCCTACTGCGGCGGAACGAACCTGCCGTTCACCCCGGTTTCCGGATACGGCAGCGTGCACACGTTCAGCACGGTCCACCGGACGTTCCTGCCGGGCTTCACCCCGCCCTACACCGTCGCCTGGATCGACCTCGCCGAGGGAGTCCGCGCCTTCGGCACGCTGCACGCCGCGGAACCCGCGATCGGGATGCCCGTCCGCGTCTGCTTCGACGACCTCCCCGGCTTCGGCCCCGTCCCCTCCTGGAGACCCGCGTGACCCGCATCGGCAACGTCATGTACCCCGCCAAGGATCTCGCCGCGGCCGTCGCGTTCTACCGCGACGGGCTCGGCCTGGCCGTCAAGTTCGCCGACGGCGACCGTTTCGCCGCGCTCGACGGCGGCGGCACCACCTTCGCGCTGGTCGGCGCCGAGGAGGACCTCGCCGGAGCCGTCGCGGCCTCCTTCAAGGTCGAGGACGTGCCCGCCACCGTCGCGCGCCTCACCGGCGCGGGGGCCGAGCTCGTGCGCGGGCCGGAAGAAGGACCGCACGAAGTGCGCGCCCTTCTGCGCGACCCGGCCGGGAACCCCTTCGTCGTCTACTCCGCCCGCTGAACCCCCCGCCACCCCGTCCCGGAAAGGAGACCGCTGTGACGCACTCCCCGTTCTCGAACTACGCCTACGCCATCCTCACGGCGAACGCCCTGCGCACCCCCGGCAAGACCGCGCTCACCTACTGCGGCACACGGTCCTTCACCTACGCGGAGCTGAACCGGAACGTCAACCGGGTCGCCCACGCGCTGCTCGCGGCGGGGGTCTCCCCCGGTGTCCGGGTGGCGTCGCTGATGAACGAGACCCTGCACGTCGCCGAGGTCTACCTCGCGCAGATGAAGATCGGGTCGATCGTCTCCGCGCTGAACCCGTATTGGTCCGCGGACACCCTCAGGCAGGTCGTGGAGGCGTCCGAGGCGACGGTCTTCGTCTACGACGCGACCGTGGCGGACCTCGTCGGGCAGGTGCGCGGCGCGCTCCCGAACGTCAAGCTGTGGATCAAGGTGGGCGGCCCGGGAGAGGCCGTCCCAGGCGGGGAGAACACCGTCGACCTCGACGCGCTCGCCTCCGGCGCCTCCGAGGAGGAGCCCCCCTACGGCGGCCACGGGTCCGACCCCCTCGCGCTCTTCTACACCAGCGGGACCACGGGCCTGCCCAAGCCGGTCGTGCACACGCACTTCTCCGCGATCTCCATCGCGCAGATCTGGACCGACGTGGCGACGGCCGAGGACTCCGTCACCGGGACCGGCGCCATCATCTGGGGCATCGGCTTCCCCGCGCTCGTCGGGCCGGCCTTCTACGCGGGCCAGAAGCTCGTCCTGGAGCAGGACTGGAGCCCTGCGACCTTCACCCAGGTGGTGCCGCGCGAGCGCGTCACGCACGTGTCGCTCATCCCGTCGTTCTTCTCGGCGCTGCTCGGCAGCGACGACCACGAGAGCGCCGACCTGTCGTCGCTGCGGGCCATCATCCTCGGCGGGGAGCCTCTGCTGCCCGCCCTGCGCGACCGCATCAAGGCCCGCTTCCCGGACGCCGCCATCTACTCCTACTACGGCCAGACGGAAGCGCCCTACACGGTCTTCGGCAGGCAGGACGACGGCTCCCAGCCCATCACCGCCTCCGGACGCGCCCGCAAGGGCTCCGCGGTGAAGGTGACCGGCCCGGACGGGGAAAGGCTCGTCGGCGAGGTCGGCGAGATCAACCTGACCGGCCCCAACATGATGACGGGCTACGACGGCCTCCCGGAGAAGACCGCCGAGTCCCTGCGCGACGGCTGGTTCGTCGGCGGCGACCTCGGGATCATCACCGAGGACGGCACCCTGTCGGTCCTCGGCCGACGCGACGACGCCATCCTCAAGGGCGGCCAGTGGTCCCAGCCCGCGCAGATCGAGGAGAAGGCCGTCGAGGTGCCCGGCGTGGCCGAGGCGGGCGCCGTGGGCGTCCCCGCGCACGCCGAGAGCGGCGCGGCCGAGCAGAAGATCCTGCTCGCGGTCGTGCCGCGCGCCGGGACCTCGCTGGACGGGGAGGCGGTGCTCGCCGCGCTCGCCGCGACGCTGCCCGCGCACCAGCTGCCCGACGCGGTCGTCGTCGCCGCCGAGCTGCCGCACACCACCGACGGGTCGGGCGGTCCCGGCAAGCTGCTGCGCCGGGGCATCCGCGATGAGTTCGCCGAGGTGCTCGGCTAGATGGGGCACCTTCCCGAGCCCGCTGGGCATCTTCCGGAACATGAGGTCAAGGCGCTCGTCTCCGGCTTCGGCGTACGCGTCCCGCGCGGCGCGCACGTGCCCGCCGACGGGGACGTGCGCGCGGCCGCGGCGGACCTGACGCCGCCGCTCGTCGTCAAGGCGTACGGGCCCGAACTGCTGCACAAGAGCGACGCCGGAGCAGTCGCGCTCGGCAACGCCTCCGCGGAGGAGGCCGCCGCCGCGGCGGCCGGCATGCTCGCGCGCGGTGTCCCCGCCGAGGGGTTCCTCGTCGAGGAGCAGGCCGCGCCGGGCGTCGAGGTCATCATCGGCGCGGTCCGGGACCCGGCGTTCGGCCCGGTCCTGCTCGTCGGGCTCGGTGGTGTCCTCACCGAGGTGCTGGACGACGCCGCGCTGCGGCTGCTGCCGGTCACCGAGGCCGACGTGCGCGGCATGCTCGGCGAACTGCGCGGCAAGGCCCTGTTGGAGGGCTACCGGGGCCGTCCCGGCGTCGATCTCGACGCGCTGGTGAAGACCGTGCTCGCGGTCGCCGACGCGCTCGGTTCGCCCGCGTTCGAGGGCTTCGCGGAGTTCGAGCTGAATCCCGTGATCTGCTCCCCGGACGGGGTGATCGCGGTGGACGCTCGGCTCGTTCCGGGAAGCCGGGAAGGCGAAGAGGGGACGAGCCACCGCGCCGCGGCCGTCCCCTCGCATAGAGGGACGCGCGAGACGACCGGTTCGGTGGCTAACCGAACGGTGACATTCGACGCACTGTTCGCGCCGCGTGCCGTCGCGGTCGTCGGGGCGTCCACCAAGAAGCCGAACTTCGGGAACATGTTCCTCGGCTTCTACCAGAAGGTCTTCTCCGGACCCATCTACGCGGTCCACCCTACGGCCCCGTCCATCGACGGCGTCCCGTGCGTGAAATCCCTCGCGGAAGCCGACGTGGACTACGCGCTCGTCGCGGTGCCCGCGTCCCAGTGCGCGGACGTCGTCGCGCAGGCTTCCGGCATCCCGTTCGTCCAGGTGATGAGCGGGGGCTTCGGGGAGACCGGGGACGCCTCGGCCGAAGCCGCGCTGCTCGCCGCGGTGCCGCCGGGCACACGGCTCCTCGGGCCCAACTGCATGGGCGTCTACTCCCCCGCCGGAGGCCAGACCTTCCTCGGCGGCACGCAGGGTCCGCCCGGGACCGTCTCGGTGGTCTCGCAGTCCGGAGGGCTCGCAGGAGAGGTCATCAAGGTCGGCGAACGCAGGGGGCTGGCGTATTCGAAGGTCGCCACCGTCGGCAACAGCCTCGACGTCACGCCCGCCGACCTTCTGGCCTACCTGGGCGAGGACCCCTCGACGTCGGCCATCGGCCTCTACCTTGAGGACCCGAGGGACGGCGTCGCCTTGCGCACCGCCCTGGCGGCCTGCCCCAAGCCCGTCGTGGCGCTCGTCGGCGGACGCAGCGCGCAGGGCCGCGAGGCGGCCTCCTCGCACACCGGCGGCATGATCGGCGACGGCCGGGTGTGGACGGCGCTGTCCCGGCAGACGGGCCTCGCGCTCGTCACCTGCCAGGACGACCTCGTCGGCGTCCTCGATTTCTTCGACCGGCACGCCGGGCGCGCCGTGCCGGAAGGCGACGACGGCGTCCTGGTGATCGGGCCGTCCGGCGGGGCCAGCGTCCTCGCCGCCGACACCTTCGACGCGGCGGGCCTGCGCCTCGACGGCTTCCCCGCCGAAGCCAGGGACGCGCTGCGCGCCCTCGGTCTCGGCGCGGGCACCTCCCTGGCCAACCCGCTGGAGGTGCCCGTGGGGCCGCGCGCCGACCCCGCGCTCGTCGCCCGGGCCGTCACCGCGATCCTGGCGCACCGCGCGTACCCCGACGTCGTCGCGCACGTCAACGCGCAGAGCTTCTTCACCTTCGGCGACAGCGTCGAACCCCTGCTCGCCTACACCCGGGCCGTCGCCGACCTCCAGCGCGCGCTGCCGCACACCCGCGTCACGCTCGTGCTGCGCAACGGCGAATGCGCGCCCGCAGGGGTCGAGGACGCGGTGCGCGCCGCGGCCCGCGAAGGCGGCGTCCCCCTCTACCGCGGCATGGAGGCCGCGGCGGCCGCGATCTCCGCCGCCGCGTCGGCCCTCCGCGGCCGCCGCAAGGCATCCCCCCGGCAATCGAACGGAGACCACTGATGGGCCAGCTCGACGGAAAGGTCGTCCTCATCTCCGGAGGGGCGCGCGGCATGGGCAAGGCCCACGTGCGGCGCCTCACCTCCGAAGGCGCGAAGGTCGTCTTCGGCGACGTCCTGGAAGAGGAGGGCGCGGCGCTGGCGGCCGAGATAGGCGACAGCGCGCTCTTCACCCGCATGGACGTCACCAGCCCTGCGGACTGGGACACCGCGGTGTCCCTCGCGGTGAAGACCTACGGCGGCCTGCACGGGCTGATCAACAACGCGGGCGTCATCAAGGTCAAGTACATCGAGGACATGGAGGTCGCCGAGTTCCAGCGGGTCCTGGAGATCAACCTCGTCGGGCAGTGGCTCGGCGTCAAGGCGGTCATCCCGGCGATGCGCGAGGGCGGCGGCGCCATCGTCAACGTCAGCTCCACCGAGGGCTTCGTGTCCTCCGCGGGCTACTCGGCCTACAGCGCCAGCAAGTTCGGCGTCCGCGGCCTCACCAAGACCGCGGCCCGCGAACTCGGCAAGTACAACATCCGGGTCAACTCCATCCACCCCGGCGGCATCTTCACCGCCATGTCCCTCGACCCGGACGTCGTCGCCGAGGCCGCCCCCAAGGCCGACGCCTTCCTCGCCAACCTCCCCCTGGGCCGGATGGGCAACACCCACGAGGTCTCCGGCCTCATCACCTACCTCGTCTCCGACGACTCCGCCTACGTCACCGGCGCCGAGATCGTCATCGACGGCGGCATGATCACCGGCGCCGGCTTCTGACAGCCGCGCCCTCGAACGGGCCCGCCGCGCACCGACCTGCTGGGGGGTGCGCGGCGGGTCTTCTGTCTCCCGGTCTTCGGCACCCGGTCTTCGGCACCCGGGCGGCCTTCCTCGGATGGCGGCCGTGGCGGGCTGCTCGTTAAGGTCGGGAGATGGAGATCGTCGGGACGTACGTGCGGCCGGGGTCGGTCGCGGAGGCCGAGGCGATCCAGGAGGAGCTGCGGTCCCGGCTGCGCTTCGCGCCGCTCGCCGCCCGGCCTTCGACGGTGGCGGGCCTGGACGTCGCCTACGCCGGGGACGGGGAGGGCGACGGGCTCGTGGCGGCGGCCGTCGTCGTCCTGGACGCGGTCACCTTTGAGGTGGTCGACCAGGCGGTGTCCGTGGAGCGGCCTTCGTTCCCGTATGTCCCCGGGCTGTTCGCGTTCCGGGAGGTGCCCGCCCTGCTGTCGGCCCTGCGGGCGTTGCGGACCGAGCCCGACGTGCTCGTCTGCGACGGGCACGGCCTCGCCCATCCGCGGCGGTTCGGCCTCGCCTGCCACCTGGGGCTGCTGACCGGGCGGCCCTCCTTCGGGGTCGCGAAGACGCCGCTCCTTCCGGCGTCCGTTCCGGGGGCGGAGCGCGGCGCTTCCACGCCCCTGCTCCTCGACGGCGAGGAGGTGGGCCGCACCCTGCGCACCCGGCCGGGGATCCGGCCCGTGCACGTCTCCCCAGGCCACCTCGTCGACCTGGACTCCTGTGTGGCCCTCACGCTCGCGCTGACGCCGGAGTACCGCCTCCCCGAGACGACCCGCAAGGCCGACGCCCTGTCCCGGGTGACCCTCAAGGAGGCGCTCTCCGCCACCTCTTAACGCAAGGGGACGCGTTACAGCACGGGGGTCCTGTCCTGCCAGCGCTCGGCGTCCTGGAGCTGGGCGGCGAGGGTGAGGAGGGTGGCCTCGTCGCTGTCGTGGGCGAGGAGCTGCGCGCCGATGGGCAGGCCGCCCGAGGAGAAGCCGGCGGGGACGCTCACCGCGGGCCAGCCCAGGACGTTCCAGGGCCAGGCGAGGGGGCACAGGGCCGCCACGCCGGACTGGGTGCGCCGGTAGCCCGCGCCGTCGAACGCGCCGACGCGGGACGGGAGGTGCGCGGTGGTCGGGGTGAGGACGACGTCGGCGGCGGCGAAGATCCGGCCGACGCGGCGGCGCAGATAGGGGTCGAGCCGACGCGCCAAGGGCAGCAGCCTCCGCCCGGCGATCCGGCCGATCTTCGCCTCTATCTCCGTGCGCGCCTCCGGCCGCGGGTCGGGCATCGCGTCGAGCCAGTCGGCGACGCCCGTGGTGCCGCGCGGCACGAGGCCGAGCGCGACGGGCCCGTAGTCGGGGTCGGCCGGGAAGACCTTGTGGCCGAGGTCGGTGAGCACGCGGGCCGTCCGCTCGATCGCGGCGCGGACCTCGGGGTCGATGCCGCCGGGCACGCCCCAGGCCGTCCGGTAGGAGACGGCGACGCGGAGCCGGCGGGGTTCCCGCCGGGCCGCCTCGGCGAAGGGCGTGCGGGGAGGATCGAGCCGGTGGACGTCGTCCGGGTGGCTGCCCGACAGGACGTCGAGGAGGAGCGCGGCGTCTTCGACGGTCCTGGCGAGGGGGCCCCAGACCGTCAGGCCGTAGAAGGGGTCGGTGTGCGGGTGGCCGGAGACCCTGCCGCGCTGGGGCTTGATGCCGACGAGGTTGGTCCACGCGGCGGGGATGCGGATGGAGCCCGCGCCGTCGGAGCCGACGGCGGCGGCGACCATGCCCGCCGCGACGGCCGCCGCGGACCCGCCGGAGGAGCCGCCCGGCGTGTAGCCGAGCTTCCACGGGTTGTGGGCCGCGCCGAACCCGGGCGACTCGCTGAACGGCCACAGCCCGATCTCGCAGGTGCGGGTCTTGCCGACGATGATCGCGCCCGCCGCGCGCAGCCGCCTGACCTGTTCGGCGTCCCGGACCGCGGGCCGGTGGGCGCCCCGCACGGCGAAGGGCGTGGTCTCGCCCTCGACGTCCGTGTCGTCCTTGACCGCGACGGGCACCCCGAGCAGCGGCAGCCGCTCCCCCGCCGCGCGCCTCCGGTCGGCCTCGGCGGCCTCCTCGAGCGCCCGCTCACCGCGCACGACCCGGAACGCCCCGACCCGCCCGTCCACCTCCTCGATCCGCCTCAGCGCCCCCTCGACCAGCTCCGTGGCACTCGCCTCCCCCTTCCCCACCAACGCCGCCTGCTCCGCGAGCCCGAGATATCCGCCCATGACGCCTCCTCGTTCGTTCGAACGAACGATAAACTCCCGAACACCGCCCGGGGAAGCCCCGGGCGGGACGGAATCTGGGAGGATCGGCCGCCATGAGTACTGCCGCGCGGGAGCGCATCATCGGTGCGACTCTGCGGTTGGTCGCCGAGGACGGGGTCGGGGCGGTCAGCAATCGGCGGGTGGCGGCGGAGGCGGGGGTGTCGCTGGGGACGTTGACCTACCACTTCGCGGCGCAGGGGGAGCTGCTGCATGCGGCGCTCACGCGGTTCGTGGACGTGGAGATCGAGCGGATCTCGGGGCTGGCGCTGGGGTTCGCGGGGGCGGCGCTCACGCCGCACGAGGCGGCGGCGGAGGTGGAGCGCGCCATCGTCGCGCTCGCGGGGACCCGCGAGCAGATCGCCACGCTGGAGCTGCATCTCCAGGCCGCTCGCGACCCCTCGCTCCAGGAGGCCGCCGCGCGCTCGGTCGCCGCCTATGACGCGCTCGCCGCGGCGATCCTCGACGCCCTGGGCGTCCCCGATCCCGGACGGCACGCACCGGTCGTCGTCAGCCTCCTGTACGGGCTCGCCGTCCGCCGTCTGTCCACGGGTGATTCCCGGGCCACGGGCACCGCCGACGCCCTCGCCACCCTCCTCACCGGCATCCTCGCGACCGCCCCCGGCATCCCTAAGGGCGCCGACAGCACAGGGCCGTAGGGCGGGCGCATCAGGAGGCGGGCGAGAAGACGCCGTACGCCTCCGCGAAAGGCGCCAGGGAGGCTACCGCGTCCCGGGAGCGGGTCCAGGGCCGAACGATGAGGCGGTCGATGCCCAGGGACTCCCAGACGGGGATCTCGGCGGGGGCCTGGAGTTCGTAGGCGTGCACGGTGACCTCGAAGGGGGGCCGGTTCGTGCGGTCCACCTCGGCCTTCGCGCGCAAGTCGCGCAGGAGGGCCAGCCGGGGGGCGATGGCCTCGGGCGTCTGGGGCATGCTGATCCAGCCGTCGTTGCGGGCGGCGCGGCGGAGCGCCGCGTCGGACTCGCCGCCGACGGTCACGGGGATGACGGGCTGGACGGGCTTCGGTTCGAAGGCGACCTCGGCGCAGGTGAAGTGACGGCCCTCGTGCGCGACGACGGGCTCGGTCCACAGCCGCCGGGACAGGTCGAGCGCCTCGTCGAGGCGGGATCCCCGGGTGCGGAAGTCCACCCCCGCCGCATCCCATTCGCCCCGGTACCAACCACTTCCGACGCCCGCGATGGCCCGTCCGTCCGAAAGATGGTCGAGCGTCGCGAAGGCGCGCGCGCTGATGAACGGGTGCCTCAGCCCGTACAGGTAGACGGCGGTGCCGAGCCGCACATGACGGGTCACCGCCGCGAGGTGGGACAGGTAGCCGAGGGCGTCGAACAGCGGGGTGCGCGGGTTGATGCCGGGGTCGGAGGTGCCCGGATAGTTCGCGGTCGACAGGTCGGTGGTGAAGACCAGGTGCTCGGGGATCCACACGGAGTCGAAGCCGAGCCTGTCGGCCTCGATCGCGAGCGGCTTCCACAGCGCGGGGTGCACGAGGCCGAGGGGGATGCCGAATCTCATGGGTGCCGTCCGTCCTTACGAGTCGCGGGTGGTGCGTCCGTCGGCGAGGTCGCGGGCCCGGTCGGCCTCCGCGCGGCCGGGCGGGGGGCCGTACCCACCGCCGCCGGACGTCTCCAGGACGAAGGACTCCCCCGCCCGCAAAGGCTGCCGGGTCGCTTTGGTGTCCAGGGGCTCCCGCGTGCCGTCGGGCAGTTCCCGGAAGTAGCCTCCGGCCCGTCCGGGGAGCCCGCCTTCCGCTCCGGGAGGCGGCCGGTGCAGGCGGTCTCCGCGGGTGTCGACGCGGGCGTCCTCCAGAAGGCGGATCACCGTGCGGGTGCCGAGGCCGCCGCGCCGGGTGCCGTCGCCTCCCGAGTCCGGGATCAGCTCGACGGCTTCGATCCGCACCGGGAGCCTCGCCTCCACCGGCTCGGCCTGCGGGATGATGTTGCGGCCGCCGCCGAACAGCGCGCCGGTCGCGTCGGGGCCGTCGCGGTCCGCTCCCGCACCCATCCCACCGAGGTCGAACGACATGTGCAGCCACGGCCGGTCCACGCCGCTCATGCTGAACCCCTGGAGGATGCCCGAGGCGGCGACGCCGCGGCCAGGGAGCGCGCTGGTGAGCGCGGCGAAGATGGCCTCCTCCGCCGCCGCCACCGTGCCGAACCTTCCGCCGCCCGGATACGGCCGGGTGCAGTGCACGAGGCTGCCTTCGGGGAGCACGACGTCCAGCGGGGCGAAGCACCCCTCGTTGAGCGGCAGCGCAGGGTCGACGTAGCACCGGATCGCGTACATGACGCCGCCGAGCGTCTGGGAGAAACCCGAGTTCACCGGGAGCGGCACCTGGCCGTCGGTGCCGGTGAAGTCGAGCGTCGCGGCCCCGTCGGCGAGGGTGACGGCGACTCGGACGGTGAGCCCGTCGTCGAGGGTGTAGGCGCCGGTGTAGGTCCCGTCGGGGATGGCCCGCAGCGAGGCGCGCATCCGCAGCTCGGTGTCGGCGAGGTAGGCCGCGACGCCGTCGGCGAAGCGCTCGTCGATCAGCTCCGCCACCCGCCGGGCCGCCACGTTGGCGCCCGCGATGAGCGCGCGCAGGTCGCCGACGAGCTTGTCGGGGGTGCGGGAGTTGGCCGCGAGGATCGCCACGACGTCGTCGACGAGCCCTTCCGCGGTCGCGATCCGGACCGGGGGCAGCTGGACGCCCTCCAGGAAGACGTCGGTGGCGTCGGAGGCCATGCCGCCGGCGGACAGGCCCGACAGGTCGGCGACGTGGATAAGGGTCCCGGTGAAGTACGCGGCCTCGCCTTCGGCGAACACCGGCCGGAACACCAGCAGGTCGTTGGCGTGGATGCCGCCCTGGTAGACGTCGTTCATGAGGAACACGTCACCGGGCGTCATCTCCGCGGCGGGGAAGCGGCGCAGCAGGTAGGGCAGGGCGCTGCGCAGCGACGCGCACTGGATGATCGCGGTCGACGTCGAGTGCGCGATGAGCCTGCCGCGCACGTCGAGCACGGCGGCCGCGGCGTCGGCGCCCTCGACGATGAACGTCGAGTAGGCCGAGCGCACCACCACGATGCTGGCCTCCTCGGCCGCCGTGCACAGCGCG
The DNA here is from genome assembly GCF_003751225.1 of Actinocorallia herbida. Taxonomy (NCBI): domain Bacteria; kingdom Bacillati; phylum Actinomycetota; class Actinomycetes; order Streptosporangiales; family Thermomonosporaceae; genus Actinocorallia; species Actinocorallia herbida. The sequence goes on along the minus strand of NZ_RJKE01000001.1, from coordinate 1,010,138 downwards.
TTGCGCAGGATCTCGGCGGTCAGGTCGTCGTTCATCGGGCCTCACTCGGCTCGGCGGGGAGGCGCTCCAGCAGGGTGGCGCCCTCGGGGGTCGCGATGGCCCGCCAGCCGGGCGGGACGAGCACCGAGCACTGGGCGTCGGTGAGGATGCGCGGTCCCGGCAGCGGCTCGCCCGGCACGCAGGACGCCCTGGGATGCGCCGGGATGTCCTGCCGCACCCCGTCGAGGTGGACCGCGCGCGTGGTCTCGGCGGCGGGCACCGGCACGATCGGCGCGGGCGGAGGGTGCGGCGCCGCCACGGTGACGCGAACGCGCGCGGTGGTCAGCTCCGCCGGATCGCGCAGAGGGATGCCGTAGGACTCCTCGTACTTCTTGTAGAAGTCCTCGGTGACGTGCGCGATGAGCGCCGGGGTGAGCGGGCCGGGCGGAAGATCGACGGTGAAGGCATGCGCCTGCCCAATGAAGCGGACCCCTACCGACCGCGTGATCTCTCCGCCCACGAGCGCCGAGAGGTCGGCGCGTGCGGTGGTCTCCAGGGCGTCGAGGAGGGACGCGAGCTCACCGAGGGCGTCCGCGGTGAGCGAGGCGGCAGGGCGCAGGAAGGTGCGGGCGCGCTCCACGGAGAGGTCGGCGCGCAGCAGGCCCGCGGCCGAGCCGACGCCGGAGTTCGGCGGGACGAGCACCCGGGTGATGCCGAACCGCTCGGCGAGCCGGGCCGCGTGGGTGGGGGCGGCCCCGCCCAGGGCGACGAGGGCGTATCCGCGCGGGTCGATGCCGCGCCGTACGGTGACGACGTGGACCGCCGTCCCCATCTGCGCGTTGGCGATGTCGTGGACGGCGGCCGCCGCGGTCGCCGTGTCGACCCCCAGCGGGTCGGCCACCTTGCGCATCGCCTCTTCGGCGCGTTCTCTCGACAGCGGGAACGCGAACTCGTCCGGGGACAGGTAGCCGAGGATGAGGTTGGCGTCGGTGACGGTCGGCTCCACGCCGCCGCGGCCGTAGCAGGCCGGGCCGGGATCGGCGCCCGCCGACCGCGGGCCGACCCTCAGCGTCCCGCCGGAGACCGACGCGATCGAGCCGCCTCCGGCGCCGACCTCGGCGAGGTCGATCGCGGGGATCTTGATGGGCACGCCGGAGCCGGGCCTGCGCCCGCCGAAGCTGCCCTTGCCGCCGACCTGGAACTCGTGCGTGATGCCGGGGCGGCCGCCGCGCACCAGCCCGGCCTTGGCGGTGGTGCCGCCCATGTCGAAGGAGATGAGGTCGGCAAGGCCGCGCGCCGCGCCCGCGTCGGCCGCGGCGATGACGCCCGCCGCGGGGCCCGACTCGATCGTGTGGACGGCCCGGGCGGCGGCCAGCTCGACGGGCAGGACCCCGCCCGCCGACTCCATCACCTGGACCGGCGCGGTGATCCCGAGGTCGCGCAACCGTCCGGTGAGCCGCCGCAGGTAGGAGTCCATGACGGGCCCGACATAGGCCGACATGAGCGTGGTGGTGGCCCGTTCGTACTCGCCCATCTCGGGCCACACGTCGCTGGACAGGACCACGGGCAGGTCGCCGAGGCGGGCGCGGAGGATCTCCGCGAGGCGGCGTTCGTGGGCGGGCTCGGCGTAGGAGTGCAGGAGGCACACCGCGACGGCGGCGACTCCCAGGGCCGCGATCTCCTCGGCGACCCGGGCCGCGCCCTCCTCGTCCAGGGGGGCCGCCTCGCACCCGTCCGCGCCGATCCGGCCGGCCACCGCGAAGGTGTGCGTGAGCGGCACGGGCGGCTCGGGCTGGGCGAAGCCGAGGTCGAAGCGCTCCTCCTCGACGCGGGCCTGGCGGCCGAGCGCGAGCATCGCCCGGAAGCCTTCGGTCGTCACGAACGCGACGGGCACGCCGCGCCGCTCCAGGATGACGTTCGTGGCGAGCGTCGTCGCATGGACGAACCTGGACACTTCCCCCGGAGCGACGTCTGCGAGGGCGAGCACTTCGCTTACACCGCGCAGCAGGCCATCGCCCGGGTCGTCGGGCGTGGTCAGCGTCTTGACGACGTGGACGCGCCCGTCGGCCCCGGCCAGCACCACGTCGGTGAAGGTGCCGCCGACGTCGGTGGCGACGGTGACGCCGGTCACCGGGCGGCCAGGAGCGCCGCGCGCATCCGGGCCCGGTGGAATCCGGGGTCGCCCCAGGCCGGGACGAGCGCCCAGACCCGCGACAGCCACAGGTGCAGGTCGAGTTCGTCGGTGTAGCCGATCGCGCCGTGCACCTGGAGCGCGACCCGGGCCGCGCGGTGCGCCGCCTCGGCGACCGCGACCTTGGCCGCCGACACGTCGCGAGCGATGTCCGGGCTGTACCCATGGGGCCCGGTTCCCGGCCGCTGGGAGGACCCGGCTTCGCCGGGGCTGCCGGGTACCGGGCCGGGGTGCGCGAGGGAGTACGCGGCGCGGTGCACCAGCGGTTCGGCGAAGCGCAGGCCCACCGCGACGTCGGCGAGCAGGTGCTTGACCGCCTGGAAGGAGCCGATGGCCTTGCCGAACTGCCTGCGCTGCGCGGCGTAGGCGACGGCGGCGTCCAGGAGGTGGTCGCCGAGGCCGAGGAGCTGGGCGGAGACCGCGACCGACGCGTGGTCGGCGGCGGTGCCGCCCGGGGCGGTCTCGCCCGCGACGGTGAACAGCCGCCGCGTCCCGTCGGCGGAGTCCAGCGCGACGGGCGAGGCGGTGGCCTCCTCCGGCAGCAGGAGCAGGTCGGCCACGTCGGCGTCGAGCAGGTAGGGGTTCTCCGCGCAGCGCACGGACACCGCGGCCTCGCCCGCCGCGATCCGTTCGAGCCACGGCGAGCCCTTCGGCAGCAGCAGCGGCGCGGCGACCGCGGTCTCGACGAGGGGGCCGGGGACGCAGGCGCGGCCGACCTCGACCCAGGCGAGCACGGTGTCGAGGGGGGTGAGGCCGAGGCCGCCCTGGTCCTCGGGCACGGTCGCGCCGAGCAGGCCCAGCCCGGCGAGCGCGGCCCAGGCGTCGCCGCGCCGGACCGCCGGATCGGTGCGCGCGGCGCGCACCAGCGCGGGCGGGCAGGACTTGGCGAGGGTCTCGGCGACCGTCGCGGCCAGCATCCGCTGGTCCTCGGTGAAGGCGAATCTCATCGGGGCAGCCCCAGGACTCGTTCGGCGATGATGTTGCGCTGGATCTCGTTCGTCCCGGCGTAGATCGGGCCGGCGAGGGCGAACAGGAACCCGTCCATCCAGCGGTCGGCGAGGGCGGCGGCGGGGCCGCGCAGGGCCAGGGCGAGTTCGTGCAGTTTCAGGTCGAGTTCGGACCAGAAGGTCTTCATCAGGGACGAGGCGGGCCCGAGTTCGATGCCCTCTTCCAGGCGCGCCACCGCGGCCCAGGTGTACAGGCGGTAGGCGTCGGCGTCGGACCAGGCGCCGACCGCGGCGTCCTGGAGGGTCCGGTCGCCCGACTCCGCGGCGAGGGCGAGCAGCCTGTCCGCGACGGCCATGAACCGTCCCGGGCTGCGCAAGGTGAGACCGCGTTCGGACGACGTGGTGGCCATCGCGACCGACCACCCCTTGCCGACGCCGCCGAGCACCTGTGACGCGGGCACGTACACGTCGTCGAAGAAGATCTCCGCGAAGCCGGTCTCCCCGTCGAGCTGGGCGATCGGCCGGACGGTGATGCCCGGGGCGTCGAGGGGGAAGAGGTAGTAGGTGAGGCCATGGTGGCGTTCGGAGGCGGGGTCGGAGCGGAACAGGCCGAAGCCCCAGTCGGCGAACACCGCGCGGGAGCTCCAGGTCTTCTGGCCGCTCAGCCGCCAGCCGTCGCCGTCCGGGGTGGCGGTGGCGCGCAGGGACGCGAGGTCGCTGCCGGACTCCGGCTCGGACCAGGCCTGGGCCCAGACCTCCTCGGCCGTCGCCATCTTCGGGAGGAACCGGGCCTTCTGCTCGGGCGTGCCCCAGTGCAGGACGGTCGGCGCGAGCAGGAAGATCCCGTTCTGGCTGACCCGGCCGGGGGCGCCGGAGGCCCAGTACTCCTCTTCGCAGATGAGCCATTCGACGAGTCCGGCCCCGCGCCCGCCGTACTCGGCGGGCCAGGTCGGGACGCTGAGGCGGGCCGCGGCGAGCGAGCGCTCCCACTCCCGGTGCCTCGCGAACCCCTCTGCGGTGTCCATCGACGGGAGGGGCTCGGCCGGCACGTTGGCCGCGAGCCACTCCCTGACCTCGGCGCGGAGCGCCTCCTGGGCGGGCGTGAAGGTGAGATCCACGTCCGCACGGTACCAAACAAGCAATCGCTTGGTACAGTGCGCGCATGGTGCTCGAAGGCAAGATCGCGGTCATCACCGGCGCGGGACCGGGGCTCGGCAGGACCCTCGCGCGGCTCATGGCCGACGAGGGCGCGAAGGTCGCCGTCGCCGCCAGGACCCCCGCGACGCTCGAGGCGATCGCCGCCGAGACCGGCGCCCTCGCCGTGCCCACCGACGTGACCGACCCCGAAGCCGTCCAGGCGCTCGCGGCGACGGTGCACGAGCGGTTCGGCCGGATCGACGTGCTGGTCAACGCGGCCTTTCCGGGCACGTACCGCAAGAACGTCCTCGACATGGACGCGGCATATCTCAGCAAGTGGCGCGAAGTCGTGGACATCGCCGCGTACGGGACGCTCCTGGCGTGCCGTTACCTCGCGCCGTACATGGTCGCGCAAGGCTCCGGGTCGATCGTGAACATCACCTCGATGTCCAGCCGATCCGGATACGCCGGACGCAGCGACTACGCGGCCGGGAAGGCGGCCGTCCACCTGCTCTCGCACTGTCTCGCCGACGAACTGGGCCCGCACGGCGTCCGCGTCAACTGCGTCGCCCCCGGCTGGATCGCCAGCGCCGTCCTCGACGACTGGATGGCCGCCCGCGCCGCCGCCGAAGGCACCACCTTCGAGGAGATCCACGCCCGTGACACCGCCGCCATGGCACTGCGCCGCATCGCCACCGAAGAGGACATCGCCCGAGCCGTCCTCCACTTCGCCTCCGACGCCTCCGCCACCACCACCGGCGCGGTCCTCGACGTCAACGGCGGCCAGCACTTCGCCTGAACCGGCCGCCGTCGGGCGCGGTCAGGCCCTGCCCATGTAGATCTTGTGGCAGAACTCCGCGAGTTGGGTGTCGGGCAGGTGCTCGGCGAGGTCGGCCTCGCTGATCATGCCGACGATCGAGTCGTCGTCGATCACGGGCAGCCTGCGGATCCGGTGCTTCTCCATGATCCCCAGCGCCTCCGCGACGGTCGCGCTCGGCGGGCACGAGTACAGCCCGCCCGCGAGATCGGCCGCCGTGACCTTGGCCGGGTCATGCCCTTCGGCGACGCACTTCAGCACGATGTCCCGGTCCGTCAGGATCCCCTCGTACCGCCCGGACGGCCCGACGATCGGCAGCGCCCCCACGCCCTCCTCGCGCATGAGCTGCGCCGCCCGGTCCAGCGTCTCGTGCCCCTCGATGGTCCGCGCCCCAGGACTCATCAGATCGCGAGCATTCATCTCGTTCCCCATGACTTCCCCCCAGAAGCCGACGATTCACTCCGTCCACCAACCGCCCTACCCGACCGGCCCCCCACTACCCCCATCCCACCCCCCGAAACCGGGAGATCCCCCACCCCACCCAGCCAAAATCAATTTTCACCTCCTTATTAATAAACCCGGACAATCCATTTCCGAAAAGCTTGATTTGGCGCACGAATTCCGTCACCCGTCACTACAGTCCCACCCATGCCTGTTTCCTCAGCGCATGAGGCACGGATGCTTCTCGTCAAAGAGAACCCGGACCTCGTGACCCATTTCTGCGCCCAACTGGGCGTGAAGATCCCCGACGGGTGCGCGATCTCGCTCGGCTCGGAGGACGCCAACGACCTCCGGCCCGTGGAGCTCACCCGGGACCGCACCTTCGTCTTCACCCGCCCCGACGGCAAGGTGAAGTTCGCCGTCTGCCTGGAGGTCCAGCTCCGCAAGGACGGCTCCCGCGAGTGGGCGTGGCCGCTCTACCACGCGCGGCTGCGGCATGACCTGCGCTGCCCGGTCGCCTTCATCGTCATCACCCCCGACCCGGCGGTCGCGAACTGGTGCGCGGCGGGCTTCGACCTCGGCCGCCCCGGCCTGGTCTTCCGCCCCCTCACCTGCGGCCCGTCCGGAACAGAATCGATTTCCACCATGGAGGCGGCGAAAGAGAACATTTCCCTCGCCGCACTCACCGCCATGGACCATGGCGACGACCCCGCCAACCGTCCCCTCCTCCGCAACCTCTGCACCGCCATCGATTCCTTGCCCGACCGCGAAAAGGCAGCCCGGTACTACAGCCTCGTCGCGGGTTCACTGAGCCTTTTTCATCCTGGGTGCGGGTGGGCTGATCACAGCATGGCCGCGGGTTCCCGGAACGGCCTCAAACGATAAGAAGCCCCTGGTAGATGGGTTGATCACCACAACCAACACCCGTCTCGACCAGGAGCTTCGGTGCTGTTCTATCGTGCTGCCGTCGATTTGTCGCGTTCAACGCTGAACTACGTCGCGGGGCTGATCCGTCGGCATCGCAGGGCGATCGGTTCGGCCTGGCGGCTGCTGAATCCAGGCCGGCAGGCGCTGCTGGTGCTGGTCCACCTGCGCAAGGGAGAAACGTTCGCGCAGTTGGGGGCTGGTTTCGAGGTGTCGATCTCGACGGCTTGGCGGTATGTCGAGGAGGTCGTCGCGCTGCTGTCGTCCCGGTCGCCGAAGCTGACACAGGTGCTGCGCCGGGCCGTGCGGGACGGGCTGCACCTGCTGGTCATGGACGGGACACTCATCCGCACCGACCGCGTCGCCGCAGACCGCCCGTACTACTCGGCCAAGCACCGCCACCACGGCGTGAACATCCAGGTCATCGCAGGCCCTGACGGGGAGATCCTGTGGACCTCGGGCGCGCTGCCCGGCCGGACGCACGACCTGACGGCCGCACGGATCTGGGGCATCCTGCGCGAGCTCCACAAGACCGGAATCACTGTCCTTGCCGACAAGGGCTACCAGGGCGCCGAGACCCGCGTGGTGATCACGCCCTACAAGGGCCGCGGCAAACCCGCCTCCCAGAAGCAGGCCAACCGCTCCCACGCCCGCCTGCGCGCACCCGGCGAACGGGCGAACGCCCAGCTCAAGTCATGGAAACTACTCCACCGACTCCGGTGCAGCCCCTCCAAAGCCGGCCACCTCGTCAAAGCCATCGCCGTCCTCGCCAACCGCGAAGCACGATGAAAAAGGCTCACTCACCGATTCCGGTCGCACTTACCTGGAGAGCCTCATGCAGTACGAGCCCTTCAGCTACAGCAGCCCCTGGACCGACTCCCTCCGCGCGGAGGGAGCCGCCCAGGCGGCCGCCGAGGCCGTCATCAAGGTCCTCCGAGCGCGCGACATCCTGGTCACGCAGCCCGCGCGAGAGCGCATTCTCGCCTGCGAAGACGGCGACCAGCTCGACCGGTGGCTGGAACGGGCCGCCAACGCCACCCATGTCGACGAGCTCTTCGCCGACTGACGGGCGGGGAGCCCCGGGGGCGGCGTCCGCGCCACCCCCGGAGGCGGTCAGAAGGTGATGATGGAGCGGGCCACCTGGCCGGTGCGGACCCGGGTGATGGCGTCGTTGACGGCGTCGAGGGAGACGCGTTCGGTGGCCAGGGAGTCGAGGTTGAGGCGGCCCTGGCGGTAGAGGTCGACGAGGAGGGGGAGGTCGCGCGCGGGGTTGGCGTCGCCGCCCTGGGTGCCCATGAGGCGGCGGGAGGAGAAGAGCGCGGAGGTGGGGATGTCGAGGGTCGGGGCCGAGGGGCTGCCGACCATGACCGTGGTGCCGCCGGGCTGGGTGGCGGCGAACGCCGCGGTGAGGGCCGCGGGGTTGCCGGTGACGTCGAACGCGTAGTCGACGCCGCCCCGGACGATCTCGCCGACCTGCTTGGGCAGGTCCTCCGACAGCAGCGTGTGGGTGGCGCCGAACTCCTTGGCCAGCTCGAGCTTGCCGGGCAGCACGTCGGCCGCGATGACGGTCGTCGCGCCCGCGAGCACCGCGCCCTGGATGACGTTGAGGCCGACCCCGCCCGCGCCCACGACCAGCACCGACGCGCCGGGCTCGACCTTCGCGGTGTTGAGCACCGCGCCGACCCCGGTGACGACGCCGCAGGCGGTCAGCGACAGCAGGTCGAGCGGCACGTCCTTGGCGACCCGGACGCACATCGGCTCGGCGACCACCGCGTACTCGGCGAACGAGCCGATGCCGATGTAGGGGGCCACGGCCTCGCCGTCGAGGGACAGCCGGGTGGAGCCGTCGGGCATCATGCCCATGATCGCGGCCATCCGGGACCTGCCCGAGCACAGGTGGACCCGGCCGCGGGTGCAGTTGCGGCACCGTCCGCACGGCCCGTTCATCGCCACGATGACGTGGTCGCCCTCCTTCACCCCGGTCACGCCGGGTCCCACGGCGGCGACGACGCCCGCGCTCTCATGCCCGGGGATGACGGGGAGCTTCCTGACGACGGGGCTCTTGCCGTCCAAGGTCTTCAGGTCGGAGCCGCAGATGCCGGAGGCGGCGATCTTCACCAGGACCTCGCCGGCCCTCGGCTCCTGCACGTCCACCGAAAGGATCTCCAGGGGGGCGCCGAACTCGCGGAGCACGGCGGCACGCATTGTCGTCATACCGAGCACCGTAACACCAAGCACTTGCTTGGTACGAGACCGGCGTCGTACCCTCCGGATCAAGCGAGCGCTAGGTCAGTTAGCGCGAACTCCGCACGGGAGTCCACCCCATATGCGCATGAAAACTCGGGCCGCGGTCGCCGCGGCCATCACCGCGACCCTCCTCACCGGCTGTACGACGACGGAGAACACCGGCTCCGGCGACGGAGCCGCGGGCGTCACCGACACCACCATCAAGATCGGCGGCATCCTGGCCAAGACCAGCGCCACCGGATACTCCACCGGCGCCGCCGAGATCGGCGCCAAGGCCCGGTTCGACCGGGCCAACGAAGAAGGCGGTGTGAACGGGCGCAAGATCGAGTTCGTCGGGGCAGAAGACGACGGGATGGACCCGGCCAAGGGCGCCACCGCGGCGCAGAAGCTCGTCCAGAAGGACGAGGTGTTCGCGGTCGTCCCGGTCAGCTCGCCGTCGTTCGGCGGCGGCGGCTTCCTGGAGCAGCAGGGCGTGCCGTGGTTCGGCTGGGCGACGGGTCCGCAGTGGTGCGGTCTCAAGTCGGCGTTCGGCTACAACGGCTGCCTCGCGCCCTCCCCCGGCTCCTCCACCCAGACCTGGTGGGGCTCGCAGGTGGCCGCCGAACTCGGCGGCGCCGACGGCAAGACCGCCTGGATCCAGGGCACCGACTCCACCGCCTCCAAGACGGGCGTCGGCAACATCGGCCTGTCGTTCACCGCGGCCGGATTCGGGATCGCCGGCACGTCGGCGGCCATCCCCGCGACCGCGCCGCCGCAGGACTGGCTGCCCTACGTCAACAAGATCATGGACGCCGAGGGCGGCCCGCCCGACGTGGTCGTGTCGATCATGGCCGGCGCCAAGCTCAACGCGGGGCTGTTCGGCGCGCTGCGCAAGGCCGGATACAAGGGCGCGATCAGTGACGCGACGAGCTACGACCCCGTCGTGCTCAAGGACCCCGCGCTCAAGGCGGGCCTGAACGGCGTCCTGTCCTCGCCGCAGTTCGAGCCGTTCGAGTCGGATCTGCCCGAGGTCGTCAAGATGAAGGCGGACATCACCAAGGCGTCCGGCGGCGGCGCCGTCGAGTTCACCCAGCACATGGCCGTGGGCTACTGGGCCGCCGACGTGTTCCTCGCCATCGCCGCCAAGGCGGGCAAGGACCTGACGCGTGAGTCGTTCCTCGCCGCGGCGGATGCCTTCACCTACGAGAACCCCGGTTTCGGGCGGATCGAGTACCCCAAGGACAAGAAGGAGCCCAATGGCTGCGGCGCGCTCGTCCGGCTGAACGGGGACTCCTTCGAGGTGGCGCAGCACCTCAAGTGCACCGCCAACACCCCGCTGAAGTAGTGCCTCCGGCGCCGTCCCGCCACGGCGGGGCGGCGCCGACCCCTCGGGAGCCGTTTTGACCGAATTCCTCGGCCTGGTGCTCAGCGGACTCGTGACCGGCGCGATCTTCGCCCTGCTCGGTTCCGGCCTGACCCTCTCCTACGCCGCCACCGGCGTCTTCAACTTCGCCCACGGCGCGGTCGGCTTCGTCGCCGCGCTGCTGTACTTCGAGCTCACCACCGGCGCGGGCTGGCCCGCCTGGCCCGCCGTCGTCCTCACCGTCGGGGTGTTCGCCCCGCTGCTCGGCTACACGCTGCACCGGCTGATGTTCCGCGGCCTCGCCGCCGCCGGGGAGACCCAGGCGATCGTCGCGACGATCGGCCTGCTCATCGCGCTGCCCGCGCTCGGCCTGTGGCTGGTGGAGGTCTTCGGGCTGCCGTCGGTCACCGAGGGCGCCTCGGCGCGCGGGCTCGGCCCGCAGCCGCCCACCTCCTTCGAGCCGTTCGACGGGGTCAGGCTGGACTCCGACCAGCTCGTGGTGTTCGCGCTCGCCGCGCTCGCCGCGGCCGGCCTCTGGCTGGTCATGCGGCACACCCCGCTCGGCCTGCGCATGCGCGCGACGGTCGACCAGCGCGCGCTGGCGACCTGGCGCGGGGTCGACGCCGACGCCGCCTCCGCCCAGGCGTGGATGCTGTCGTCGGGGCTCGCCGCGCTGGCCGGGGTGCTCGCCGTCCCCGCGCTCGGCCTCGACCAGAGCGCGTTCACCGTCCTCATGTTCACCGCGGCGACCGCGTCGGTGTTCGGCCGGCTGCGCTCGATCCCCTGGACGTTCGCCGCGGGCCTCGCGCTCGGCGTCGTGCAGAACCTCGTCGCCGGGTACGGCGGCGCGCTCACCGAGCAGGTGACGGGCCTGGCGACGGGTGTCCCGGCGCTGCTCCTGCTGGTCGGCCTCGTGGTGCTGAACCGCGCGCGGTCGCGGGTCGCGGGCACGGTCGCCGAGGACGCGCCCCCGCCCGACCACCTCGCGGACCTGCCGCGCTGGCGGCGGGTGCTGCCGTGGGCGGCCGGCGGAACGGCCGGTCTGGTGTGGGTGCTGTTCTTCGCGGGCGACTACTGGGCCGGTCTCATCGCGACCGGCCTGGTGTTCTCGCTCATCTTCTGCTCGTTCGTCGTGGTGACGGGCGTCGGCGGGATGGTGAACCTCGCGCAGGCGTCGTTCGCCGCGCTCGCCGCGCTGACGGCCGGGCTCGTCCTCGGACATGGCCTTCCCTTCGGACTCGCCGCCGTGCTGGGCGTCCTCGCGGCGGTGGCGGCGGGCCTGATCGTCGCGCTTCCCGCGCTGCGCCTGGGCGGGAAGGTCCTCGCGCTGGCGACGCTGGCGCTCGGCCTGCTCGCCGACCAGGTCCTCTTCCAGATCGACGTGTTCAGCAACGGGACGATCGGCTGGAAGTTCCCGGCGATCGTGCTCGGCCCGACCGACACGGGCGATCCGCGGACCAGGATCGTGTTCCTGCTCGCGGTGATCGGCGTGGTGGCACTGCTGATCCGCAACCTGGAGCGGTCCCCTTCCGGGCGGGCGATCCTCGCGGTGCGCTCCGCCCCGACCGCCGCGCAGACCTCGGGTGTCTCGGCGGTGCGGACCAAGCTGACGCTCTTCGCGGTCGCGTCGGGCATCTGCGGCCTCGGCGGGGTCCTGTTCGCCACGTTCGCGGGCCAGATCTACGCCACCGACCTGCGCGTCAACCTCGGGTTCTTCTGGCTCGCGGTGGTGGTGCTCCAGGGCGTCCGGCGGATCGGCGGCGCCGTGGTCGGCGGGCTCATCGTCGGGGTCTCGCACGAGATCCTGTCGTACGTCACCGATTCCACCCATGTGGAGGCGATCCTCTTCGGCCTCGGCGGCGTGATCCTCGCCAAGCACCCCGACGGCGTCCTCGCGCAGTTCGCCGAGCAGCGGTACCGGCGGAGGCGGCGGGCGGCCCTGGCCGAGGAGGCGCAGGCCGAGGAGACCCCGGCCGACGGGGCGGCCGAGCCGTCGGACGACGGCGCGCTCGTCCTCGAAGGGATCGTCGCCGGGTACGGGGACACGACGGTGCTGCGGGGCGTCGACCTGTCCGTGCGCGGAGGCGAGGTCGTAGCCCTGCTCGGCGCGAACGGCGCAGGCAAGTCGACGGCTTGTGCCGTCGCCATCGGCGCGGTGACGCCCTCGTCCGGGCGGGTCCTGCTCGGCGGGGCCGATGTCACCGGCGCCTCGGCGTTCAAACGCGCACGTGAAGGCATGTACCTGGCTCCCGAGGGCAGAGGCGTCTTCCCCGGCCTGACCGTGGAGGAGAACCTGACGCTCTGGCTGCCTTCGGCGTCGGACAGGGCCACCGCTTACGAGAGGTTCCCCCGGCTCGCCGAACGCCGGGACCTGCCCGCGGGCTCGCTGTCCGGCGGCGAGCAGCAGATCCTCGCCCTCGCCCCCGCCCTCGTCCGGCCGCCGAAGGTGCTCATCGCCGACGAGCCGTCGCTCGGCCTCGCCCCGCTCGTCGTCCGGCAGGTCTTCGATCTGTTCGGCGAGCTGCGCGAGCGCGGCGTCGCCCTGCTCGTGGTGGAGGAGAAGGCCCACGAGGCCCTGGAGATCGCCGACACCGTCGCCTACATGGGCCAGGGCCGCATCACCTGGCGCGGCCCCCGAGCCGAGGTCGACGCCGACGAACTGACCGCCGCCTATCTGGGAATCCGACCCGCCGGAAGTCCGGTCGAAGAGGGAAGTTCATGAGCCTGGAACTGGAAGGGATCAGTGTCAGCTTCGGGGGGGTGCATGCGCTCAGCGAAGTGTCCTTCACGGTGGCCGAAGGGCAGGTCTGCGGGGTGATCGGGCCCAACGGGGCGGGGAAGACGACCCTGTTCGACGTGGTCACGGGGCTGCGCAGGCCGGATGGCGGGCAGGTCAGGGTGGACGGCGCGGACGTCACCGGGCGGGGCGCGGTGCGCCGCGCCCGCGACGGGATGGCCAGGACGTTCCAGCGGCCGCAGGTGTTCGGGCGGCTGACGGTCCTGGAGAACGTGCTGACCGCGCTGGAGTGGCACGGCGGGGGCGGCGGCCTCGCCGCCGACCTGCTGGCGCTGCCGACGCGGCGGTCCCGGGAGAGGGCGCGGCGGGCGCGGGCGGAGGAGGCGCTGGCGCGCTGCGGCATCGCCGACCTCGCCGGGCTGTACGCGGCGGAACTGCCGATCGGGCGGCGCCGCCTCGTGGAGCTGGCCCGCGCGCTGGCGGACGACCCGAAGATCCTGCTGCTCGACGAGCCGACGTCCGGCCTCGACCCGGCGCAGGCCGAGGTCTTCGCCGGGGTGCTGGCCTCGGTGGAGGCGACGGTGCTGCTGGTCGAGCACGACGTCGGGTTCGTGATGGACACCTGCGAGCGGATCGTGGTGCTCGACCTGGGCAAGGTCATCGCCGAGGGCGCGCCGGCCGAGGTGCGCGACGATCCCGCGGTGCGGGCCGCGTACCTGGGCTGAGCGGGGACCTGTCTAGAATGCGGTTCTAGGAAATCCCAGGTGCAGGAGTGACCCCCATGACGACCGCCCTTCCCCCGACCATCCGCCCCCAGGACCGGTCGTTCCTCGGCGAGGAGCAGGTCGCCGTGCGCGCGCGCCTCGCCGAGGAGGTGCGCGCGCTCATCGACGCCGTCGTGCTCACCGACGTGCCCGACGCCGAGATCGCCGAGATCACCGGCCAGGTACGGGCGCTGACCGACCGGCTCGGCGCCGCCCGGCTCGGCGCGGCGCCGATGGCCGACACCCCCATCGACGGCCTGATCGCGAGCGGGATGTCCCGCCAGCTCGGCAACCCCGTCACCGGGGTGCTCAACCCGGTCGCGCCGCCCATCCCGTTCGAGGCGCTGCCCGACGGCTCGGTGCGCTCGGTCTTCACCCTCGACGAGCCCTACGAGGGCCCTCCCGGGCTCGTGCACGGCGGGATCAGCGCCGCGATCTTCGACCAGGTGCTCGGCATGACGGCGGGGATGTCGGGCGTGCCCGGCTTCACCGCCACGCTGGAGCTGCGGTACCGCAGGCCGACGCCGCTGCGCGTTCCGCTCACCCTCAAGGCCAGGATCACCCGGCGCGAGGGCCGCAAGTGCTGGGCCGACGGAGAGATCACCACCCCGGACGGCAGGGTGACCGTGGAGGCGACGGCGATGTTCGTCACCCCCAGGCACCTGCTGGCCGAGGAGGCGGACGAGGCGCAGGAGCAGCGGACCTCCTGATCCTCCGGGTTCAGGAGGCCAGGAAGCCGGTGTGGGCGTCGAGTTCGCGCAGCACCGCGTCGCGCGTGCCCGACGTCACCCGCAGGACGGTCTCCCGGATGCCGAGTTCGGCGAAGCGGGCGAGCTTGCCCGGGGTCGGCAGCGATCCGAACGGGATGACGACCGCCGTCTCCGGGTCGCGCCCGGCCGCCTCGTAGGCCGCGGCGAGCCTTGGCAGCGCCTCGGCGATCCCGGCGCCGCCGATCGGCAGCCAGCCGTCGCCGTGCGCGGCGATCGCGGCGAACAGCTTCGGGCCGCCGCCCCCGCCGAGCAGCACGGGCACGTCGGCCTTGGGCCAGGCCCAGCTCGGGCTGAGCGCCACGTGCGCGCCCTTGTAGGCGGCCACCTCGTCGCGCCACAGCGCGCGCATCGCCGCGATCCGCTCGCCGACGAGCGCGCGCCGCTCGTGCCAGACGACGCCGTGGTCGGCGGCCTCCTCGACGTTCCACCCGTAGCCGGCGCCCAGCACGAACCTGCCCCCGGACAGGTGTTGAAGGGTGGCCACCGCCTTGGCGGTCCCGATCGGCTCCCGCTGCGCGAGGAGCGCGACCCCCGTGCCGAGCGTCAGCGTCGACGTGACGGACGCGGCCATCGCCAGGGAGACGAACGGGTCGAGGGTCCGCGCGTACGACTCCGACAGGGTCTCGTCCCCGGAGGTGCCCCGGAGGAACCCGGAGGCGCCGACCCCGGACGTCGCCAAGGTGGCCGCCGAAGGGGTGAGCCGGGACGTCGGGATGTGGGTGTGCTCGGGGAGGTACAGGGAAGAGAAGCCGCGTTCTTCGACGGCGATGGCCAGCTCGTGGGGCGGCATGGTCTGATCGGTGGCGAACATCGTGATGCCGAGGCGCATATCCGCTACCCTACCAAGCAATTGCTTGCTCAAGGAGTCCGCCCATGCCGTTCGCCGAAGTCCGCGACGTCCGCCTCTTCTACACCGACGACGGCCCGCGCGACGCCGACGTCCTGCTGCTCGTGCACGGCATGGGCGCCGACTCCCACGACTGGGTGTGGCACCTGCCCGACCTCGCCGGAGACTTCCGCGTCATCGCGCCCGACCTGCGCGGGCACGGCTACAGCTCGGTCCCGGACAAGGGCAACGTGCCCAGGGAGATGGCCGAGGACCTCGCCGCGCTGCTCGGCCGCCTAGGGGTCGCGCGCGTCGTCGCCGTCGGGCACTCGCTCGGCGGCCAGGTGGTGAGCGTCCTCGCGGTCGAGCATCCGGAGCTGGTGCGCGGCGTGGTCGCCGTCGACCCCGGGTACGGCCTGCGCGAGGACATCGCGGCCTTCATGTCCGGCTACGCCGACGGCCTGCGCACGAACGCCCACGAGACCGCGCTCGCCATGGACTCGACCCTCTACACTCCCGCGTCGCCCCCGTCGATCAAGGCCTGGCACGAGCGCAAACTGCTCGGCACCGCCCCCCACGTCCTCGCCGAGGTCTTCGCCGCGCTGTTCGTCGCGGACGGCCAGTTCGGCGTCCGGCCCCAGTCCGCGGCCTACCTCGCGGGCCGCACCCAGCCGGTCCTCTCCCTGTGGGCCGACCCCGAGCGCGCGGCCTGGGAGCGCGACGCCCTCGGCGCCGAGACCCACGTCTTTCCCGGCAACGGCCACCGCCTGCACGAGGAACGCCCGGCGGAGTTCCTGCACGTCCTCCGCACCTGGCTCGCCCAGCTCACCCGCCGCGAGCGCAGAGCGGCGAAAGCCGACAAGACCTGACAGCTCCCCCCGAGCCGTAACAGAAGCCGCCGGATCGCCGCTTAGACGGACAGGTCGTTATCTTTCATTCACCCGATCGCCTGGACAGGGGTCGCGTGCAAGCGGAAAGATGCCCTGTTCGCTAGTGAAGATCATGGAGGCGGTCGGAATGTCCCGTCAGCTCAAGAGAGTGCTCATCGGCGGTGCGGTCGCCGTAGCGCTCGTCGTCTCGGGCGGCACGGCGGTCGCCGCGGCGGGCGGCGGCTCCCTTGACGCCGTCGCCGAGGCCGTGCACCTGCGCGCGGCCAAGCCCAAGCCCGCCGCGGTCACGTTCGCCGCGAACCCGCTGGCCGGCGGCAAGAAGACCACCGGCACGGTCAAGCTCACCACCGCGGCCCCCGCGGGCGGCGTGAAGGTGACGCTGACCTCGAAGAACACGAAGTTCGTCAAGGTCCCGGCCACCGTCAAGGTGAAGGCCGGCCAGAAGACGGCGAAGTTCACCGTCAAGACGACGGCCACCGCCAAGAAGCGCACGGTGGCCGTCACCGCCGCGCTCAACGGCAAGAAGATCACCAAGAAGCTCAAGCTGACCCCGAAGCACTTCCTGAAGGGCATCGCGCTCAGCCAGCAGAACGTCAACGGCGGCACCGCGCTGACCGGCACGGTCACGCTGAACGCCGCAGCGCCGAAGGGCGGCGCGGGCGTGCTGCTGGAGACCTCGAACTTCCGCGCCGAGGTGCCCGCGTCGGTGAAGGTGCTCGCCGGTGAGCGGACCGCGGTCTTCCAGGTGACGACCCAGAAGGTCGCCGCCCAGCAGACGGTGAAGGTCAGCGCGTCCTACGGTGGCGCCACCCTCAGCCGCAACCTCACCCTGACGCCCGGCGCGGCCGAGGCCCCCGAGCTGTACGACATCGTCGTGCACGCGGACCCGAACTTCACCGCGGACGCGGACGGGGTCGAGGCCGACGTCGTGCTCACCGGCCCGGCTCCGGCGGGCGGCGCGGACGTCATCGTCACCTCGGACAAGAAGGACGACGTGGTCTTCGGCCTCGCCCAGGGCGCGCAGCAGACCGTCACCATCCCGGCCGGCCAGCCGAACGTGAAGTTCTACTTCGGTTTCAAGAACCTGACCGGTCCGCTGACGTTCACCATCAGCGCGACCTACAAGGGCAAGCTCGTCGTGGACGCCCAGACGTTCACCGTCACCCCCGCCGCCGCGGCGCCCTAGCGCGCTCCGGCTCCTGAGGACCCCCGCCCCGCTTCGGGGCGGGGGTCCGGTGCGTTCCGGGGCCCGCGGCGAGTGTGCGGCGGGTCACATCGGGGGAAGTAATCGCCCAAGCGCTTGCTTGTTATGGCGGCCTTTGCCAGACTGGCGCTCACCGAATCCCACTCGGACGCCGTCGACCGCGAGGAGCATGCGCCGTGAAATTCTCGATCTTCCTCAACCCGCAGATTCCGGGTTCAGGCTGGGCCGCCGAGGAGAACGCGGTGGCCAAGCGGCCGATCGGACGGGACGTGGAGTCCTACCAGAAGCTCCTCGACGAGGTCCGTGAGATCGCCGTCACCGCCGACCAGGTCGGCTTCCACGCCCTCATGATGACCGAGCACCACTTCCACTCCGAGGGCTTCGAGTTCTCGGTGAACCCGCTGATGTTCCTCACCGACCTCGCGGCCCGCACCGAGCGCATCCTGCTCGCGCCGCTCGGCCTCGTGCTCCCCGCCTGGGACCCGATCCGCGCGGCCGAGGACGTCGCCCTGCTCGACCACTTCTCCAAGGGCCGCCTGCGCCTGGGCGTCGCGCGCGGCTACCAGAACCGCTGGATGCAGGTCCTCGGCCAGCGCTGGGACGCCGTCGCCGCCCGCTCGGACGGCTCGGCCACCGACAACCGCAACTTCGACGTCTTCGGCGAGGTGCTGAAGATCATGAAGCTGGCGTGGTCGGAGGACCTCCTCCGCTACAAGAGCGACGTCCTCGACTACGAGGTGCCGAAGCCGTTCTCCGGCATCGAGGGCTGGCCCGCCGGCGAATGGACCCGCAAGTTCGGCACCCCCGGCGAGATCGACGACGAGGGCGTCATCCAGGGCATCTCGGTCTGCCCGAAGCCGTACCAGTACCCGCACCCGGAGCTGTGGCAGCCGTTCACCGTCTCCGACCGCTCGGTCATCCGCGCCGCGCAGGAGGGCATCCTGCCCTGGATGTTCACCCCGAACCCCGACGAGCACGCCGCGAAGGCCAAGCTCTACCAGGACGAGTGCGCCAAGCTCGGCAAGATCTACAAGCTCGGTGAGCACACCGGCATCCTGAAGATCGTCGGCATGGCCGACACCAAGGAGCAGGCCATCGAGACGTTCGGCAAGGGCATGCAGAAGGACTTCGCGTCCTTCTTCGGCCCGTTCGGCTACCTGGAGGTCCTCCGCAAGAAGGAGGACGACAAGTTCAAGCCGATCAGCGCCGAGAAGGGCGACTTCAAGCGCATGAACGACGTCGAGATGGCCCTGCTGGGCACCCCCGACGACGTCAAGCGCGGCATCCAGCGGATGCTCGACCGGATGCCCGACCTCGAGTGGTTCGGCCTGTTCATGCAGGGCCAGCAGGGCGTCCTGCCGCTCGACACCGTCAAGCGGAACCTGGAGATGTTCGCCGAGCACATCATCCCCGAGTTCTCGGACTGAGGCCCGGACAAGATGCGCTTCTGGCTCGGTTCGTCGTTCGCCGACGCCGACGAGTACGTGCCGCTGGCCCAGGCGGCCGACCGCCTGGGCTACGACACCGTCACCGTCTCCGACCACATCTTCTACGCCGACTACGAGGCGAGGTACCCGTACTCCAAGACGGGCGCCCCGCCTTACGCGCCGGAGACGCACTGGCCGGACGTGTGGGTGACGATCGGCGCGATGTCGGCGGTCACCGAGCGGGTGAAGTTCGCCCCGAACGTCTACATCCCCGTGGCGCGGGACTTCTTCACCGTCGCCAAGGCGGTCTCCACCGCGGCGTACCTCTCGAACGAGCGGGTGCGCTTCGCGGCGGGCGTCGGCTGGTGCAAGGACGAGTTCCTCCAGACCGGGCAGGACTTCCACACCCGGGGCCGGAGGTTCGACGAGATGATCCCCGCGCTGCGGGAGGTGTGGCGCGGGGGCGAGGTCGAGCACCACGGCGAGTTCTTCGACTTCGGCCCGCTGCGGATCGCACCGGTGCCGCGCGCGCCCGTCCCGGTCTACATCGGCGGGGAGAGCGACGTCGCGCTGCGCCGGGCGGCCCGGATCGGGGACGGCTGGATCGGCAACCGGGTCTACCGGGAGGACGATCTGGAGACGCTCCTCGTGCGCCTTGAGGGCTTTCTCGCCGAGCAGGGCCGCTCCCTCGACGGCTTCGACGTGGTCGCGCCGATCGGCGCGATGCCCTCGGCGGAGCTGTACCGCAAGTGGCGCGACCGAGGCGTCGCCTCCACCCTGGCCGCCCCCTGGTGGACGGCCACGCCGCAGGAGCGGGAGAAGTTCGGCGACGGCCTCGAACTCAAGATCGCGACCATGGAGCGGTTCGCCGAAGAAGTGATCGCCAAGGTGTGAACCACCTGGAACCATGACGCATCGAACCTCCCGGACTTAACAGAGATTGGGAGCAGATGCGTACTTTCCTTACCGTCGCCGTCGCCTCCGCCGCCGTCCTGGCCCCGCTCGCGGTCACCGCCCCCGCGAGCGCGGCCGGCACCGTCTGCACCACAGACAAGGTGCCGGCCTTCAAGAAGGTCATCGACGTCCGGCCCGGCGGCGTCGGCAAGGTCACCAGGAAGCACCCGTACGGAGCGTTCGCCGGCCGGTACACCAAGCGCAAGTACATCGAGGAGGTCGACATGTACGTCCACGTGCCGACCGGCAAGAAGAAGACCGTGCTGTTCGCCAAGAACGCCCAGATCTGCGTGCTCTACACCTCCGACGTCGGCGGCGTGAAGATGAAGCGCACCGGGCTCAAGGGCCTGGCCAAGGCCGTCGACCACCCCGCCATGAACCCCCAGTGGGGCCTGAGGTTCAACGGCAAGGGCCGGATCACCGTGGCCTACCAGATCTACATGCCTTGACTTCCTCCGCCGCCCTAAAGGGCGGGGATTCCTTCCCTCGCGGGTCGGGGTTCCTGCTTCGTCGCGGTCTGCCCCGGGGATGTCCCCGCCGGTCTCACGTCCGCTCCACAGGCGAGCACGGCCAGCCCGGCCGCTCTGATGTTCTTGGCGGCGTTGTGGTCCCGGTCATGCCGGGCACCGCAGGAAGGGCACTGCCAGTGGCGAGTGCTCAAGTCGAGACGGGACAGCAGGTGCCCGCAACCCGAGCACGTCTTGCTGGACGGATACCACCGGTCGATCACCACGAACCGGCGTCCCGCCAAGAGCGCCTTGTGTTCAAGCATGGCCCGGAACTCGCCCCAGCCCGTCTGGGAGATCGAGCGGGCCAGACTCCGGTTCTTGACCATGCCCGCCACGTTCAGGTCCTCGACCGCGATCACGTCGAAGCGGCGGATCAGATCGGTGCTGACCTTGTGGAGAAAGTCCCGGCGTGCGTCGGCGACGCGGGAGTGCTGGCGGGCGACCTTGCGGCGGGCCTTGGCCCGGTTCGCCGACCCCTTCTTCTTACGGGCCATCATCCGCTGGTAGCGCTTCAGCCGCCGTTCGTGCCGGTCCATGTGGCGGGGGTGGGCGATGTGCTCGCCGTCGCTGGTGACTGCGAAGTCCTTCAACCCAAGGTCGACGCCGACCGCCTGCCCGGTCTCGGGCAGAGGGGCGGGGTCGTCCATGTCGACGGCGAACGTCACGAACCAGCGGTCGTCCGGCTCCCGGGACACGACCACCATGGTCGGGTTCAACGCAGCCAGATCCAGGTGGGGCCAGGACCACGCGACACGAAGCGGGCTGCCGGTCTTGGCCAGCCACAGTTCACCGTCCCGCATCCGGAACGCCGACCGGGTGTAGTGCGCGGACTGACGGCCGTGCCGCGACTTGAAACGCGGGTAGCGAGCACGCCCCGCGAAGAAACTCTGGAACGCGACGTGCTGATGCCGCAGCGTCTGCTGCAAAGGCACCGACGACACCTCGTTCAGGAACGCGAATTCGGCTGTCTTCTTCAATACCGTGAGGGCCGCGTCGGTCTCCCTGTAGGAGGTCGTCTTGCCCTCGCCGTGGTAACGGGCGTGCCGCTCAGCAAGAGTCTGGTTCCACACAAGGCGGACACACCCGAACGTGCGGTTCAGCACCGCTTCCTGTTCGGGGTCCGGGTACGCCCGGCACTTGAACGCCGATCTCACGAAAAAGACCTTACACAGGAGGCTGACGTGTGTAAGCCGGTACGGCGATGCGCCGCGTTTCCTCCCCGCCCTGAAGGACGGGGCATCCACGCTGTAGGTGAATGGTGACCCGGCGCCCGCACCAGTAGCCTGGGCGGGTGTTGCCGATAGTCCAAGCCACCCGGTACGTCCTGCCGCTCCGTGAGGGCGGCTCCCTACCAGGGCTCGTCGAAGCCGCCGATCTGGGCACCTATGTCGCGAAGTTCACCGGCGCGGGACAGGGCCGCAAGGCCCTGAACGCCGAGATCATCGCCGGTGAGCTCGCCCGCCGCCTCGGCTTCGACGTGCCCGACCTGGTCATCCTGGAGTTCGATCCGGTGATGGCCAAGCACGAGCCGGACGAGGAGGTCCAGGACCTCCTGGACGCCTCTCCCGGCTGGAACCTCGGCGTGGACTTCCTGCCGGGCTCCCTCGGGTACGACCCGCTCGCGTGGACCCCGGGCGCCGAGTTCGCGAGCCGCGTCCTGTGGTTCGACGCCTTCATCGGCAATGTCGACCGGAGCTGGCGCAACCCGAACATGCTGGTCTGGCACGGCGACGTCTGGCTCATCGACCACGGCGCGAGCCTGTACTTCCATCACGCGTGGAAGTCCGCCGACAAGCTCCTCAAGCGGCCCTACGACGTGGACGACCACGTCTTCAAGCCGTGGGCGTCCGACGTCAAGGGCGCCGAGGCCGTGCTGCTGCCGAAGATCACCGAGGAGCTGCTGCGCGAGGTCGTCGGGCTGATCCCCGAGCGCTGGCTCGCGGGGGAACCCGGATTCGACGACGCCGAAGCCGTCCGGGAGGCCTACGTCCGCCACCTGCTCGCCCGTGCCGCCGACCCGAGAGCGTGGCTGCCGTGAACCCGTACGAGTACTCGGTCCTGCGCTTCATCCCCGACCTCGTCCGGGGCGAATGCCTCAACGTGGGGGTGGTCGTCTACTGTCAGAAGAGTGACTACCTCGGCGTCAGGTTCACCTTCGACGAGGCGCGGCTCGCGTCGTTCGCGCCCGCGGTCCCGCTCCCGGAGCTGCGCCGCGCCCTCGACGGCATCAGCGCGCACTGCACCGGTGACGAGCACGCGTCGGGCGAATCCCTCGGCAAGCGCTTCCGCTGGCTCACCGCGCCGCGCAGCACCATCGTCCAGCCCGGTCCGGTCCATCCCGGCATGACGGTCGATCCGGACGGCACGCTCGACCATCTCTTCGAAAGGCTGGTCCGGTCATGATCGGTGTGACGGGCGCGACCGGGAACATCGGCGGGCGCGCCGCGCGGCTGCTGGCCGACGCGGGCCACCCCGTGCGGCTGCTCGTGCGGGACGCCTCGCGCGCGCCGGACCTGCCCGGCGCCGAGGTCGCCGGGGGCTGTGACTACGCCGACGCCAAGGCCCTGGCCGAAGCCTTCGCCGGGCTCTCCACGGTGTTCCTGGTCTCGGCCAAGGAGGCCGCGAACCGGGTGGAGCAGCACAAGAACGCGGTGGACGCCGCGCGTGAGGCGGGGGTGCGCCACCTCGTCTACCTGTCGTTCCTGTCGGCCGCGCCCGACGCCACCTTCACGTTCGCGCGCGACCACCACGCGACCGAGCAGTACATCAAGTCCTCCGGCCTGGACTTCACGTTCCTGCGCCCGAGCCTGTATCTGGAGGCGCTCGCGGCCTTCCCGATCGACGGCGTCATCAAGGGCCCGGCCGGGCAGGGGCGCTGCGCGTTCGTCGCGCAGGACGACGTGGCCGCGGTCGCCGCGGCGATCCTGCCGCAGGCCGACGTGCACCGGGGCCGCCGCTATGACGTGACGGGCCCGGAGGCCCTGTCGATGGAGCGCGCCGCCCGGCTGCTCGGCGTCGTCTACCTCGACGAGACCCTTGAGGACGCGTACGCCTCGCGTGACGTCTACGGCGCTCCCGCGTGGGAGGTCGAGGGCTGGGTGACGTCGTACCAGGCGATCGCGACGGGCGAGATGTCCGTGGTGAGCCGAACGGTCGAGCGGGCCACCGGACGTCCGGCGACGAGCCTCGCGAAGTGGCTCGCCCAGCGCTGACGCACTCCCGTGGAGGTCCTTCCGGGCCCTTGCGAAGTTAGGCGATCCTAAGTCCGAGTTGCCCCGCAACATCACGTTAGCTTAGGCTCACCTAACCAGCAGTTCCGGCTGGTCGCTTATCCCGTTTTAAGGACCTCCATGCTCACCCTCCGTTCCCTGCGCCGCCCCGCCGTCGTGGCCGCGGCCACCGCGTCCCTCGCGCTCCTCCTGGGCGCCTGCGGCTCCGGCGAGAACGACACGACCGACGCCGCGGCGACCCCGGCCGCCGCCGCGTTCCCCGTCACCATCACCAGCTCCCTCGGCGACGCCGTCATCACCGAGGAGCCGGAGCGCATCGTGACGCTCGGCCAGGGCGCCGCGGAGACCGCCATCGCGCTCGGCCACATCCCGGTCGGCGTCGAGGACTACGAGTGGGGCAGCGACGACACCGGCTACCTGCCGTGGGTGCACGAGGCCATCACCGCCAAGGGCGCCGAGCTGCCCAAGGAGTTCACCGGCGGCGAGGAGCTCGACATCGAGGCCATCGTCGAGCTCGACCCCGACGTCATCCTCGCCCCGTGGTCCGGCGTCACCCAGGAGCAGTTCGACCTGCTGAGCGACATCGCCCCCGTCGTCGCCTACCCGGGCCAGGCGTGGACCACGCCGTGGCAGGACGAGATCAACATCGTCGCCAAGGCGCTCGGCCTGCCCGACAAGGGCGCGGACCTCATCGCCGACATCAAGAAGCAGCTGTCGGACGCCGCGGCGACCCGCCCGGACTACGCGAACCACACGTTCTCCTACATCTACAACACCGGCCCGGGCACCCTCGGCGTCTTCTTCCCGACCGAGCAGCGCGCCGAGATGGTCGCCGCGCTCGGCCTGAAGCCGGACCCGATCGTCGACACCTTCGAGGAGGTCGAAGGCACCGACTCCGCGCTGATCGGCCTCGAGGGCGCCGCCGACAAGCTCAAGGACACCGACGTCGTCTTCACGTTCTACAGCGACGCGAAGAACCGCAAGGAGATCGAGGCCCAGCCGCTGTACAAGGCGATCCCGGCCATCGCCGACGGCGCGATCGTGGCCCCGACCGAGCAGCCGTTCGTCACCGCCTCCTCGATGATCAACCCGCTGACCGTGCCGTGGGCGATCGAGCGGTTCCTGCCGCTGATCGACGAGGCAGTGGCCAAGGCCAAGTAGCACTCGCGACCAACGCATCACGACTTCGCATGGCCACACCTGCGAAAGCGCCTGCGCGCGGCACCGGACCGAAGGGTCCCGGCGCCGCGCGTGTGGCGTCGTCCCTCATCGCCGCGCTCGCGCTGCTGGCGCTGGCGCTGCTCGCCAGCGTCAAGTACGGCAGCCTGCCGACCTCGTTCGGCGCCGTCCTCGACGTGCTGCGCGGCCACGGCGACCCCTACCTGACGACGGTCGTGGAGAGCCGCTACCCGCGGACCCTCCTCGGCCTCCTCGCCGGGGCGTCCCTGGCCGTCGCGGGCTGCCTCATGCAGGGCGTCACCCGCAATCCGCTCGCCGAACCCGGGATGCTCGGCATCACCACCGGCGCGTCGGCGAGCATCGTCACCGCCTCCGCCTACTTCGGCATGTCCGGCCAGATGGCGACGCTGCTGTGGGCGCTGCCCGGCGCGCTGCTCGCCGGGATCGTCGTCTACGTCGTCGGCACGCGCGGCGGCGGCAGCGGCATGGTCCGGCTCGTGCTGACCGGGGCGGTCCTGTCCGCGGTGCTCTCGGCGTTCATCCAGGCGGTGACGCTCAGCAACCCGAAGGTCTTCGACAGCTACCGGTACTGGGTCGTCGGATCCCTCGGCGGGCGCGGCTTCGAGGTCTTCTGGACGGTGCTCCCGCTCACCGCGGTCGCCCTCGCCGTCGCGCTGCTGCTCGGCGGGTCGCTCAACACCGTCGCGCTCGGCGACGACTCGGCGACCGCGCTCGGCGCCAAGCCCGCGCGGATCAAGGCCATCGGGCTGCTCGCCGCGACCGCGCTCGGCGCCGCCGCGACCGCCGCCGTCGGGCCCATCGCCTTCGTCGGGCTCGCCGTCCCGCACGTCGTGCGCGCGCTCGTCGGCGTCGACTTCCGGCTCCAGCTCGGGTTCTGCGCGCTGCTCGGCCCGTCGCTGCTGCTGTTCGCCGACGTGATCGGCCGGGTCGTGCTGCGCCCGCAGGAACTCATGGTCGGCGTCGTCACCGCGTTCGTCGGCGCGCCCGCGCTGCTGATCGCCGTCCGCAGGATGAAGGGGACCGCGTGAACACCAAGGCCGCGGCCCCGGCCGGACAGCGCCTGCTCCGGCTCGCCCCGAAGGTCGCCTTCCCCGTCCGGCCGCGGAGCCTGTACGCGGGGCTGCTCCTCGCGGTCCTGCTGCTGCTCGCCTCCGTCGCCACCCTCAACCTCGGACGCCTCGGCATCGCCCTGGCCGACCTGCCCGGCGCCGTCTTCGGCGGGGAGGCGACCGGAAAGAACGCCTTCGTCCTGAACCGGCTGCGCGGCCCTCGCCTGGCGACGGCGGCCTCGGTCGGCGCGGCACTCGGGCTGTCCGGGGCGCTCTTCCAGTCGGTGACCCGCAACCCGCTCGGCTCCCCCGACGTCATCGGCCTCGGCGCGGGCGCGGGGGCGGGGGCGGCGGTGACCGCGCTGCTGCTGCCGGACGTCCTGCCCGTCTCGGCCGGAGCGGTCCTCGGCGCGGCGCTGGCGATGGTCCTCGTGTACTTCGCGACGGGCACGGGGTTCCGCAACCCCGGCAGGCTCGTCGTCGCGGGCATCGGCGTCGCGGCGATAGCGAACGCGCTCATCGAGTACGTCGTCTACGCCGTGGAACGCGACAAGGCGAGCGTGCTCAAGTCCTATGTCAACGGCAGCCTCAACGCCTCGGGCTGGGACGACGCGGCGACCGCGGCCGTCGCCCTCGCGATCTGCGCCCCGATCGTCGTCGCGCTCGCCCGCAACCTGGCCGTCGTCGAGATGGGCGACGAGACCGCCGAGTCCCTCGGCGCCTCCCCCGGCCGCACCAAGACCGTGGCCGTCCTGGCCTCCATCGCCCTCTCCGGCGCGGCGGTGGCCGCCGCGGGCCCCATCGCCTTCCTCGCCCTGTGCAGCCCCCAGATCGCCAAGCGCCTCACCCGGGCCTCCGGCCCCCACCTGGCGCTCTCCGCCCTGGCCGGCGCGCTCCTCCTGATCCTCGCCGACCTGGCCTCCCAGCACCTCCCCCTCTTCCCCGACCTCCCCGTGGGCATCTACACCATGGCCCTGGGGGGCGCCTACCTCGCTTACCTGCTCCTGCACGAATGGCGCCGCGGCGCGCTCTGACCCGTCACCTGCCGCGGGCCGGTCGAGGATCGACCGGCCCTGAGCGCCCCGTGCGCTCTCCCCGTAGCCCGATGGTCAGGGCTTGCCCTTGTGCGCGATGAGGAGGAGGTACTCCCACTCCATCGGGCCGGCCGCCAGGTGGCGGCGGCCCAGGTCCGCGAGGGCCTCGTCCAGGGCCGCGGTGCGGGCCGGGTCGCCGGAGATCGCGCGGTAGGTCGTGATGGTCGGGCCGTAGTGCGACTTGAAGTAGTCGCGGAACGACTCGGGGGTCGTGAAGACCGGGACCGGCAGGGTCCGCCGGACCCCGGTGAGGTCGGTGACCGCCTCGCCGAAGAGGCCGTCGACGTGGGCGTGGTCGCCCCACAGGGGCGGCGGCTGGACGCCGGGCGGGGGCGGCGGCGCGTACGGGCGCATCGCGGCGAACATCTGGCCGATGAAGCCCTCGGGGGTCCAGTTGAGCAGGGCGATCGTGCCTCCCGGGCGGCAGACGCGCAGCAGCTCGGCGGCGGCGGCCGCGTGGTGGGGGGCGAACATGACGCCGACACAGGACAGAACGGCGTCGAAGGAGTCGTCGGGGAAGGGCAGCTCCTCCGCGTCGGCCTCCCGCCACTCCAGGTCGACGCCCTCGGACTCGGCTTTCCGGCGGCCGACCTCCAGCAGCTCCGGGGTGAGGTCGCTCGCGACGACCCGCGCCCCGGTCCGCGCCGCCGCGATCGCGGCGTTGCCCGATCCGGCCGCGACGTCCAGCACCGTGTCGCCCGCGCCGATGCCCGCGGCGCGCACCAGCGCCGGGCCGAGCGCGCCGATGACCTCCTCGGCGAGCGCCGGGTAGTCGCCCAGCGCCCACATCGCCCGGTGCTTGGCCTTGAGTTCCCTGTCTTGGCGGATTTCCTTGGTGTCCATCCCCCGAATGTAGGAAGCGCTCCCCCTCCCGCCCTAGTACAAGATGTGTACTGGAAGCGCGACCCCCAGGCGTCCTACGCTCGCGGCATGGGAGCCTCCTACCACCAGTTCTGTCCCGTCGCCAAGGCGATGGAGCTGCTCGACGAACGCTGGACGATGCTCATCGTGCGGGAGATGCTGCTCGGCAGCCGGAGTTTCAACGACCTGCGCAGGGGGGTGCCCCGGATGTCGCCGACGCTGCTCTCGAAGCGGATGCGGCAGCTCGTGCGGGCGGGCCTCGCCGTCAAGGAGGCCGACGGGGGCTACGCGCTCACCCCGGCCGGGCGTGAGCTCCAGCCCGTCGTGGAGTCCGTCGCGGTGTGGGGCGGCAGGTGGATCGGCCGGATCGGGGACGCCGACCTCGACCCGCGGCTGCTCATGTGGGACCTGCACCGCCGGGTCGACCACGCCGTGGTCCCCGGCGGCCGCACCGTCGTGCTGTTCCGCTTCCCCGACGCATCCCCGCGCGAGCGCGACTGGTGGCTCGTCATCGCCGACGGCGACGCCGACGTGTGCGACACCGACCCCGGCCATGACGTCGCCGTCACCCTCACCGCCCCGCTCCGCCGCATGGTCGACCTCTGGCGCGGCGCCCTCACCTGGCCCACCGCCCTCCGCAGCGAATCCGTCACCCTCCAGGGTCCGGAACCGCTCCGCCGCGCCCTCCCCACCTGGTTCCTCCTCCCCGCTTACTCCTCCACCGCCCCCTGAACCTCCGCGTCGGCGGAGGGGTGCAGCAGGGCGGTCGCGGAGCGGTGGATCTTCGCCAGGGCGCTGCGCAGGTGTGCGCGTTCGGCGTCGGTGAGGTCGGCGGTGAGCTCCTCTTCGAGCAGGCGGCGTTCGTTCTCGACGGGCGCCTGGAGGGCCCGTCCGGCGTCGGTGAGCCACAGCCGGACCAGGCGGGCGTCCCGGTCGTCGCGGCGGCGCGTCAGCAGACCGGCCGCGGTCATCCGGGTGGCCGCCTTGACGACGTTCGGGGTGGTGACGTTCAGCGCGGCGGCGACCTCGCCAGGAGTGCGGCCGTCCTCCCGCCACAGCACCGCGAGCAGGTGGTCCTGCCCCAGGTGCAGGCCGTGGCGCCGCACGGCCGCGTCGGCCGCCGCGCGCACCGCTTTGGACGTCTTGCTGTGCAGGTCAAGGAACTCCGGCACGCCGAGCCCTCCGGTGATCTCGCGATACGGTTGACGAGCCAGTCGTTAACCGGTTAGCGTTCTCGTGCATTCATTAACCGGCAAACGATTGGGTTCTGATGATACTGGTCACCGGCGCCACCGGAAACGTCGGCCGCGAACTCGTCCGCGCACTGGACGAGACCGGCGCGCGCTTCCGCGTCCTGGTCCGCGACCCGGCCCGCGCCGCCGCCCTGCCGGAACGGGCGGAACGGGTCGTGGCGGACCTGAGCGACCCGGCGACGCTGCCGCCCGCCTTCGCCGGAGTCGACCGGCTGTTCCTGCTCACCCCCGGCATCGGCCTCGACCACACCCGGCACGCCCTCGCCGCCGCCCGGTCCGCCGGGGTGGGCCGCGTCGTGCATCTTTCCTCGGCCAACGTCCTCGGCGACCCCATGCCCGCCATGGGCCGCTGGCACCACGAACGCGAGCAGGCCATCCGGGCCTCCGGCATCCCGGCCACCTTCCTGCGGCCCGGCGGCTTCATGACCAACGCCTTCGAGTGGCTGCCCACCATCGGTGAGGCCGGCTACGTCCTCGACCCGGCCGGACCCGGCCGGCACGCGCCGATCGACCCCGCCGACATCGCCGACGTCGCCGCCCTCGCGCTGACCCGCGACGGCGACCAGGACCGGGAGTACGTCCTCACCGGCGGCGAGTCCCTCACCGTCGCCGAACAGGTCGGGATCCTCGCCGCCGCGACCGGCCGCCCCCTCTCCGTCCGACCGGTGACCACCGCCGAGGAGGCCGTCGCCTCCCGATTCCCCGGAGGGGCCCCTCCGGCGCTGGCCGAAGCCATCATCGAGGCCTTCCACCTCATGCGCGCCGACACCACCGGGTTCCGCACCGACACAGTCGAGCGCCTGCTCCAGCGCGAGCCGCGGACCTTCGCCGCCTGGTGCACCCGCAACGCCGACGCCTTCCGGGCCGCCTGATCCACCCCGGCCCGGCCCGTCGCGGCGCCGAAGGCTCAGCGGACGATGTCGTGGCGCATGGCGGCGAAGGTGCGGGCGATTTCGACGAGGTCGTCTTCTTGGGCGCCCGCGCTGGGGAAGGTGATCGCACCGGCGGTGCTGCCGTCGGACCAGGAGCAGAGGATCTCGCCGTCTTCGGGGGTCAGGGTCCAGCCGCAGAGGGTCTTGCCGCCCAGGGGGCCGGGGGCGACCTCCTGGTCCAGCGTGGTGGTGGAGGAGAGGTCGCCCAGGGCCTGTCCCACGAGGTGCAGGCGGCGTTCCTCGGCCTGGCCCGGGGCCGCGTCGGCGGCGAGCACGAGGGAGTGGTGCAGAGTGTCGTCGGGATCGACGGACGGGACCCGGTAGGTCGCGATGAGCGCCTTCTGGCCCGAGGTGAGGGGCCCCGGGTCGTAATCCTCGTCGGCGAAACGGACCCGGACCAGGCCGCCCGCCTCCTTGGGCCGGCTGACCTTCCGCTCTCCCGGCGGGGACGTGGGCTGCGCCGGGTCCGGCGGGTCGGGATACTCCATGACGCATCCGGTGAGCAGCGCCGCCCCCGCCAGGGCCGCCGCCAGCCGTGCCGACGCTCGTCGCATGTGGTCCTCCCGGTCACCGCGGTGTCTTCGGCGGCAAGTCCACACCCTGGAGAGGGCGGGGCTCCAGGGACAGCCGTCCCGAACGATCGGGATATTTCCAGCAAGGGTGATCTTCGACGGGAACGGAGTGGCCGGTCTGTAGCGGGAACGATCCACAGTGGACGGTGGGCCGAGGGCGGGGGGCGGGGTTAGCGTGGAGGTATGAGCGCTACTCCTTTCTGGCTGGCCGGACGGGCCGCCGTCGGTGATGACGAGATCGTCGTGAAGCACCCGTGGGACGGGCGGGAGGTCGGCCGCGCGTCCGTGCCCACCGAGGCGCAGGTCGAGGAGGCGGTGGCCGCGGCGTACGCGGTGCGCAAGGAGGCCGCGGCCCTGCCGATCCATGTGCGGGCCGACGCCCTCGCGCACGTCGCGCGCCGGCTGGAGGAGCGCAAGGAGGAGATCGCCCGGCTGATCACCGGCGAGAACGGCAAGCCGCTGCTGTGGGCGCGCGGCGAGGTGGGCCGCGCGATCTCGGTGTTCCGGTTCGCCGCCGAGGAGGCGCGCCGCTGGAACGGGACCGCGATGCGGCTCGACACCGACCCGGCCGCCAACGGCCGCCTCGCCTACGTGGCCAAGGTGCCGCACGGGGTCGTCCTGGCGATCACCCCGTTCAACTTCCCGCTGAACCTCACCGCGCACAAGGTCGCGCCCGCCATCGCGGTCGGCGCCCCGGTGATCGTGAAGCCCGCGCCCAAGACCCCGCTCTCGGCGCTGATCCTCGGTGAGATCCTCGCCGAGACGAACCTGCCCGCGGGCATGGTCTCGGTCCTGCCCGTGCCCAACGAGCGCGCCGCCGCCCTGACCGCCGACGACCGGCTGCCCGTCGTGTCGTTCACCGGCTCCGGCCCCGTGGGCTACGCCATCCAGGACTCCGTGCCGCGCAAGCACGTCGTGCTGGAACTCGGCGGCAACGCCGCGGCCGTCGTGTGCGGCGACGCCGACCTCGACTGGGCCGCCAAGCGCGCCGCCCTGTTCTCCAACTACCAGGCCGGCCAGTCCTGCATCGCCGTCCAGCGCGTGTACGCCGTGGGCGACGTGTACGAGAGGTTCGTGCCGAAGCTGGTCGCCGAGGTCGAGTCGCTGATCACCGGCGACCCGTGGGACGACACCACCCAGGTCGGCCCGCTCATCGACGAGGACGCCGCCAAGCGCGTCGAGTCGTGGGTGGACAAGTCGGGCGGCACCGTCCTCACCGGCGGCAAGCGCGACGGCGCCAGCTACGCCCCGACGGTCCTCACCGACGTGCCGGAGAACGCCGAGGTGTCCTGCGAGGAGATCTTCGGCCCCGTCCTGCTCGTCGAGCGGGTCGCCGACGTCGAGGAGGCCTTCGCCAAGGTCAACTCCTCCCAGTACGGACTCCAGGCCGGCGTCTTCACCCGCAGCCTCGACGTGGCGTTCAAGGCGCAGCGCGAACTCGAGGTCGGCGGCGTGATCATCGGCGACGTCCCGTCCTACCGCGCCGACCAGATGCCGTACGGCGGCGTCAAGAGGTCCGGCGTGGGCCGCGAGGGCGTGGCCAGCACGATGGCCGACTACACCTACGACAAGGTCATGGTCCTCACCGGCCTGGATCTGTAGGGTGCCCGCTCACCTGCGTTCGGTGCGGGTGTAGAGCTGGCGGACGGCGGCGCCGAAGTAGGGGCCGTACATGGTGACGCCGTCGTCGGCGTACTTGAAGCTGCTGACGGAGGTCACGGTTCCGGTGCCGGCGCGCGGATCGAAGCCGGTCAGCCAGGGGCCGCCGCTGGAGCCCTGGGTGAGGTCGCAGTGCAGGCCCTGGGCGACCGTCGCGTGGTGCGGGTCCGGCTCGGGGGCGCCCGCGCAGTAGGCGAGGCGTTCTCCGTCGTAGCGGCCCTCGGCCGGGTAGCCGAACGCGTGCACCGGACGGCCCCGCGCCCCGTCGAAGGCGATGGCGTTCGCGCCGATGAGGTCGGCCGCGTGCCCGTCGGGCGACGGGTGCAGGGCGACCATGGCGACGTCGTAGTCGTCGTCGCCCGAGGAGGCCCACTGGTCGGGCACCGCCATGAGGCGCGCGGTGAAGCCGCCCTGCGGCCCGCCGCCCTCGCGGTAGCCCGGCACGAAGATCCAGTTGTCGGCCCAGGCGCCCCCGGTGCCGAGCGCGCAGTGCCCCGCGGTGACGACGAGATCGCGGCTGGCGCTGCGCACGGACGCCCCGGAGCACAGGTAGTCCTTGCCGTTCATGGTGAAGAAGACCTTCCCGACGGACGGCACCACGCCGCCGCCGAGCGGCCACACCGCGCCGTGGCTCTGCCGGGCCGGCGCGCCGCCGCCCGCGTGCCCGCGCCGCCGGTGGGCGCGGGGCACGACGGGGCTGACCGCGCCGACCATCCGGTCGGCCGTCCAGTAGCGCAGGACCTGCGCGCGGTACGCCTCGCCCGCCGGCATGACGCGCGAGACCACGGGTTCGGAGGACGGGATCGCGGTCCCCCCTGCGGGCGCCATCGGTGAGACACCGACCAGTACGGCGGCCCCCGCCGCGATCCAGCCCCCCTTACCCATGACGAGACAGTGTGCAGCACAACCAGTGAGCGTGCGACTACTTTTGGTGAACTTGCATGACGGGTGCGTCCCCCCGGCACAATGAGGGCGCGCGGTCGGCGATCGAGGAGGGTCTGCACAGTGGCGGAGACGGGCGTAAGAGAGATCGTCGTCCTCGGTTCTACCGGGTCGATCGGCACCCAGGCACTGGACATCGCACGGCGCGAGCCGGGCCGCTTCCGGATCGTGGCCCTGGCCGCGGGCGGCGCGAAGGTCGAACTGCTGGCCGCCCAGGCGCTGGAGTTCCAGCCCGAGGTGGTGGCGGTGGCCAAGGCGACCGCGGCCCAGGACCTCCAGCTCGCCTTCTACGCCGAGGCCGCCAAGCGCGGGTTCAACAAGGGCGAGTACCGCATACCCAAGATCCTCGCGGGGCCCGAGGCCGTCGCCGAGGTCGCCGCGCACCCGTGCGACGTCGTGCTCAACGGAGTGACGGGCGCGCTGGGCCTCGCCTCGACGCTCGCGGCGCTCGACGCCGGGAGCACCCTCGCCCTCGCCAACAAGGAGTCGCTCATCGTGGGCGGCCCCCTGGTGAAGGCCAAGGCCAAGCCGGGCCAGATCGTGCCGGTCGACTCCGAGCACTCCGCGCTCGCCCAGTGCCTCGTCGGAGGCCGGGCCGAAGAGGTGCGCCGCCTGGTCGTCACCGCGAGTGGCGGGCCGTTCCGCGGAAAGACGCGGGCGGAATTGGAGAAGGTCACCGTGAAGGACGCGCTCGCGCACCCTACGTGGGCGATGGGCCCGGTGATCACCGTGAATTCCGCCACGCTGGTGAACAAGGGCCTCGAGGTGATCGAGGCCCATCTCCTCTTCGACATCCCCTTCGACCGCATCACGGTGATGGTCCACCCGCAGTCCGTCATCCACTCGATGGTCGAGTTCGTCGACGGGTCGACGCTCGCCCAGGCGAGCCCGCCGGACATGCGGCTGCCGATCGCCCTGGGCCTGACCTGGCCCGATCGCATCGACCGGCCCGACTACGGGGTCGACTGGACCAAGGCCCACACCTGGGAGCTCTTCCCCCTGGACGACGAGGCGTTCCCGGCCGTCCGGCTCGCCCGTCAGGTCGGCGAGGAGGGCGGGACCTCACCCGCTGTCTACAACGCGGCGAACGAAGAGTGCGTCGATGCTTTCCTCAAAGGCCACATCTCATTTCCTTCCATAGTGGATACCGTCTCGGATATCGTCTCCGCACATCAGACAATCCGGACGCCAACGCTCGAAGACGTGCTCACGGCTGATCAGTGGGCTCGCGAGAGCACGCGGCAACGACTGACACAATAGGAACATGAGCGTCGAACTCGGTCTGCCGAAGATCCGCCCCCAGGCCCCTCAGATCTCACCCCGCCGTAAGTCGCGTCAGATCATGGTCGGGAGCGTGCCGGTGGGCGGCGACGCCCCGGTCTCGGTCCAGTCGATGACGACGACTCTCACCTCGGACGTCAACTCCACCCTCCAGCAGATCGCGGAGCTCACCGCCTCCGGCTGCCAGATCGTCCGGGTGGCGTGCCCGTCGCAGGACGACGCCGACGCGTTGCCGCTGATCGCCAAGAAGTCTCCGATCCCGGTCATCGCGGACATCCACTTCCAGCCGAAGTACGTCTTCGCGGCCATCGACGCCGGCTGCGCGGCCGTCCGGGTCAACCCGGGCAACATCAAGAAGTTCGACGACAAGGTCGGCGAGATCGCCAAGGCCGCCTCCGCGGCCGGGGTGCCGATCCGCATCGGCGTCAACGCCGGGTCGCTCGACAAGCGGCTCCTGGAGAAGTACGGCAAGGCGACCCCCGAGGCGCTGGTCGAGTCCGCGCTGTGGGAGTGCTCCCTGTTCGAGGAGCACGGCTTCCAGGACATCAAGATCTCCGTCAAGCACAACGACCCGGTCATCATGATCGAGGCCTACCGGCAGCTCGCCGCCCGCTGCGACTACCCGCTGCACCTCGGCGTCACCGAGGCCGGCCCGGCCTTCCAGGGCACCATCAAGTCCGCCGTCGCGTTCGGCGCGCTGCTCTCCCAGGGCATCGGCGACACCATCCGCGTCTCCCTGTCGGCCCCGCCGGTCGAGGAGATCA
Source organism: Actinocorallia herbida (assembly GCF_003751225.1). Classification (NCBI taxonomy): domain Bacteria; kingdom Bacillati; phylum Actinomycetota; class Actinomycetes; order Streptosporangiales; family Thermomonosporaceae; genus Actinocorallia; species Actinocorallia herbida. Next base: position 975,195 of record NZ_RJKE01000001.1, on the reverse strand, counting down.
AGGTCGGCAACCAGATCCTGGAGTCCCTCGGCCTGCGCGAGCGCGGCCTGGAGATCGTCTCCTGCCCGGCCTGCGGCCGCGCCCAGGTGGACGTCTACTCCCTCGCCGACCGCGTCACCGCGGCGCTGGAGGGCTTCCCCATGCCGCTGCGCGTCGCCGTCATGGGCTGCGTCGTCAACGGCCCGGGCGAGGCCCGCGAGGCCGACCTCGGCGTCGCCTCCGGCAATGGCAAGGGCCAGATCTTCGTCAAGGGCGAGGTCATCAAGACCGTGCCCGAGGACCAGATCGTGGAGACCCTGGTCGAAGAGGCCATGCGGATCGCCGAGGAGGCGGGCATCGACGTCGACCTCGACGACGACTCCGGCCCCGGCGTCTCCGTCACCACCAAGGCCTGACGGCCGCCCGGCTGCCCGTCCGCGGTGCCCCGAGGCTTAGGCTGGAGGGGTAAAGCGCCGAGCGATGTCAGGTGGTTCGCCGATGCGGATGCTGGGATCCCTCCCGGTGCGGGTCCTCGACGACCGGCACCGGGCTGAGGCCTTGGCGATCCTGGACGCCGACCCGGTCGGCAACGTCTTCGTCGCCTCCCGGGTGCACCAGGCGGGGCTCGACCCTGCCCGGCTCGGCGCGCAGATGTGGGGGTTCTGGCACGAGGGCCGCCTCGACGCGCTGTGCTACGCGGGCGCGAACCTCATCCCGGTGAACGCCGGGCCGCACGCCGTCCGGGCCTTCGCCGAACGGGCCCGCGGCCAGGGCCGCCGGTGCAGCTCGATCGTCGGTCCCGTGCCGGTCGTGCAGGAGTTGTGGGACCTCCTGGAGCCCTTCTGGGGGCCGCCGCGCGCCATCCGCGCGATCCAGCCGGTGATGTCCACCTCCACCCCGAGCGCCTTCCCCGGCGACCCGTACGTCCGGCGCGCCACCATGGCCGACTTCGAGACGCTCTACCCGGCGTGCGTGGCGATGTTCACCGAGGAGGTCGGCGTCTCCCCCGACACCGGCGACGGCGGCATGCTCTACCGGGCACGGGTCGCCGAACTGATCCGGGCCGGCCGGTCCTTCGCCCGGATCGAGGGCGGCCGGGTGCTGTTCAAGGCGGAGATCGGGGCGATCACCCCGTACGCCTGCCAGGTCCAGGGCGTCTGGGTGCATCCGGAATCGCGAGGGCAGGGCCTGTCGGAGTTCGGCATGTCCTCGGTGGTGGCGATGTCCCTGCGCGACGTCGCGCCCGTCGTCACCCTGTACGTCAACGACTTCAACATCCGGGCGCGCGCCGCCTACCACCGGGTCGGCTTCGTCGAGGTCGACCAGTTCATGAGCGTCCTGTTCTGACCGGCGTCACCGGCCGGGGAGGCGGGCCCCCGCCGTCTCGGCGACCGCGCGGGCCGCGGCGTCCGGCCCCACGGGCGGGACGGGATCGGGCAGCGCCCGCACCCGGGACGTCCGCCCCTCCGGCAGGGCGCCGGTGAGCAGGTAGCGCTCGAAGATCCGGTCCACCGCCGCGTTGCCGCGCTGGACGATCCCGTGGGTGAGGCCGCCCTCCTCCACCACCAGATGGCCGCCGAGGCGACGGCGCATCTCCGGTCCGCCGGAGAAGGGCGTCGCGGCGTCGTAGGTGGCCTGGAAGAGCAGGACGGGCGGCAGGCCCGCCCTGCGGCGGATCTCCACGGGGGTGCCCGGCGCGGCCTTCCAGTACTTGCAGGGCAGGTTGTACCAGGCGTTGCTCCACGTCATGAACGGGAAGCGGCGGGCCATCGCGGCGTGGTCGCGGCGCCACCGGGACCAGCGCGACGGCCAGGGCGCGTCGGTGCACTGGGTACCGGTGTACACGGCGTACCCGCCGGGCTCCTTCTGCGCGCCGAGATGCTGGTAGGCCACGACGAGGCCCTTGTCGTCGCCTTCCTTGCGGGCCCTGAGCGCCTGGGCGAGCAGCGGCCACACCCCGTCGCCCGCCCGGTATCCGGCGGCGAGGAAGGTGTCGTCGAGCTCGTCCGGGCCCATCCGGGTCGGCCCGTCCGGGGCGTCCGCGGCGGCGAGCTTCGGCCCGATGCTGGCGCTGATCGGCCTGCGGGCGAGCGCCGCGCGCGTCCGCCGGTAGAAGGCGCGCACCTCGGCGCGGGTGCCGCCCACCTGGTAGACGTCCTGGTGCCGGGCCGTCCAGGCGAAGAAGAGGTCGAGGTTGCGGTCGAACGTCCGGTTCTGCCGGAGGTTGGACTCGTACCAGACGCCGACGGGCGAGACGTTCGAGTCCAGCACCATCCGGCCGACGCGGCGGGGGTGCAGGGTCGCGTAGACGCCGCCGAGGTAGGTGCCGTAGGAGACGCCGAAGAAGTTCAGCCTGCGCTCCCCGAGCGCCCTGCGGATCGACTCCAGGTCGGCGACCGTGTCGGTCGTCTTGAGATGGTCGAGGAGGCCGCCGTACTTCTTGTCGCACGCCTCGGCGTAGGCGCGGGCCCGTCCCTTCCAGTAGGCGAAGTCCGCAGGGGTGCGGGGGTTGTAGTCGCGCCGGACGGGGGCGAAATGGTCCGGCAGGCAGCTCATCGGCCGGCTCCCGCCGACCCCGCGCGGATCGAACCCGACGATGTCGTAGGCGGCCCGCACCTTCGCCGACGCCCTCCCGGCGACGGCCACCGCGAAGTCCGTCCCCGTCCCGCCGGGCCCGCCCGGATTCACCAGCAGCGTCCCTTTGGGCTTCCCCCCGGCCGCCGGGATCCGCGACAGCGCGAGCTCGAACTTCTTACCGTCCGGCCTCCGCCGATCCAGCGGCACCGCCAGCTTCGCGCACTCGATCCGCACCCCCTCGAGCGACTCGAACATCGCCGCGAACGCGGGCAGCGCCGCCTTGCACGGCTTCCACCCGATCGCCGGAGCGGGCGCCGCCTGCGCGGCCGACCCACCGGGCACGACGGCCCCAGCCAGCAACAGCACGGTCACGCCCGCCACACCCGGAGTCCTCATGCGCCGATGCTCCCCCGAGCACCGCGCGCCCGCCTCCCGAAAGACGAACAGATGGCGAACCCTGACGGTCCCTTTCCCGTCGGCCCCGCGGCCTCACCGACGTTCCGCGTCGGCGCCCTTCCCCGCGGGCTCGCTCAGCACGCCCGCCACCATCGCGAAGGCGAGGAAGAGGTAGCACGGATAGACGACGAGCTCCAGGTACCACGGAAGCCCTCGCCACACGACCTCCAGCCCCGGATACGCGGCGACCGCCACCGCGAGGCCGGCGAGGGTCCTGCGCCTCCATGACATCGTGACGGCGAGAACGACGAACGCCAGGCCCAGCAGACCGGGAATGGCCAGGGCCGACTGCCACGCGTCGAGGTCACGGCCGAAGTGAGCCAGGGCCGGAAGGTGCTCGTCGACGAAGATCCGGTGCAGCACCCAGGAGAGGGCGCCGGCCGAGACGAGGCCGCCGATGGCGACGCGGGCGACGGGCGCCTTCGGGGGACGGTCCGAGACCGCGGGCACGGCCTCGGTGACCCGGTGTTCCGCCCGCGCCTCGTCCCCGGCGTCGGACGCGGAGGCCCTCGGCCGGGACCGGTGCGAATCGCCGTCCGGGGCCGCCCGGCCTGAGCCGCGCCCCGGCGGCGGCACCGTGCGGCTGCCGCCTTCCGCGATCGAGATCAGCGCGGCCTCGACCTCGGCGGCCGAGCCCGGACGGTCCGCGGCGTCCTTCGCCAGGAGCCGCTGGAGGAGTTCGTCGAGTTCGCGTGGGATGCCCGGTCGGCGAGACCGCGTCGGGGGCGCGGTCTCGTTCAGGTGCTGGTGCAGCAGGACGTGCTGGGACGGCCCGCGGAACGGCGGGCCGCCGGTGAGCAGCGCGTACAGGGTGCAGCCGAACGCGTAGAGATCGGTTCTGGCGTCCGGTTCCTCCCCTCGGTACTGCTCCGGCGCCATGTACGCGGGCGTGCCCAGGACGCTTCCGGGGGCGGTGAGCGTCATCGTGGTGTCGGTCTGCCGGGAGATCCCGAAGTCGCAGATCTTGACGCCGCCGTCGGCGAGCTCCATCAGGTTGGCGGGCTTGATGTCGCGGTGCACCACGCCCTGGGCGTGCGCGTAGGCGAGCGCGCGGGCCACCCGGGCCATGAGCCCGACCGCCGTGTCCACCGGCAGCCCATCGGGGTGGTGCTCCAGCAGCGTCTTGAAGTCGGTGCCCTTGAGCAGCTGCATGACGAAGTACGGCTGCCCCTGGTGGTGGCCGATGTCGTAGACGGCGGTGATGCCGGGGTGGTCGAGCCGGGCGACGGTCCGCGCCTCACGAGTGAACCGGGCGTTCAGATGGGCGTCGTCCTGGAGTCCCGCGAGCACGATCTTGATCGCCACCGGGCGGCCGAGGTCTCGGTCTTCGGCGGCCCAGACCTCGCCCATGCCGCCGCGTCCCAGCAGGGTGGTCAGCTTGTACCTGCCGCTGAGCTCGGTTCCGGGCTGCACGCTCACGCCTTTCCGCGCCGGGAGGGTCGGGCCGTGCCGGGACACGAGGGCCCGCGGGTCGGGAGGTCAAGGATAGGCACAAAGGGGCCTATGGCGGGGTCGGTCCGTCGGTGAGGGTGAGGGCTATCCAGAGTTCGGCGCGGGCCGTGGGGTCGTCGAGGTCGCGGTCGAGGAGGTCGGCGGCGCGGCGCATACGGTGGCGAAGGGTGTGGCGGTGGATGCCGAGGGCGCGGGCGGCGGGATCGCCCTGGCCGTGGTGGGCGAGGTAGGCGTGCAGGGAGGCGCGGAGGACGGGGTCGAGGGGGGTGAGGAGCTGGGCGGCCGCTTCGCGGGCGGGGTCGCCGAGCTGGCCCAGGACGCCGCCGGGAAGGTCGCTGTGGCGGCGGACGCCTTCGCCGGGACGGGCGCGCTCGGCCTGGCCGAGGGAGCGGACGGCCCCGGTCAGCGGGACGGGGTCGCCCACCCCGACCGGACCCGCCGCGACGGCCAGGGCGGCGATCCGGTCGGCGATGGCGTCGGGGGCGATGACGGCGGTGAGCGCGCCGTGCGGAACGGTCAGGCAGCGGTCGGCGGCCGGGTCGCCCTCAAGGGCGTCGGCCGTGTCCGGGCCGCACAGCAGGACCCGGACGGGCTCCTCGGGGAAGCCCGGGGGCGTGCCGAGCAGGAGGCCGCCGAGTGCTTCGCGCACCCGGTGCTCGCTCGTCTCCGAGCGCAGGCTGAGCAGCGAGACGGCCGCGCCGACGACGGTGTGGGCGACCGGCCGGAGCTGATCGGGCGTCCCGACCGCGAGGTAGGCCCGCGGCCTACGCCCGAGCCCGACGGGCTGCACCACGATCGGACCGGGCAGCGCGAGGCTGGCGGCGCTGGCGAGCCTCGGGAGTTCCACGGCCACTTCCGCGGCCCGCGCGCGGGCCGAATCCGGCGCGGCGTGGCTCACCTCCCCCGCCGGGTCGAGGAGCAGCGCCCAGCCCCGCAGCACCCGGGCGAGGACGGCCAGCACCGCGTCGGGACCGCGCAAGGCGGCCCGCGCAAGCTCCCGCTGCGCCTTGGCCGCCCGGGTGACGTCCTCGTACTGCTCGGCGGCGAGCATCCGGGACACCGCCTTGCCGATGGCGACGAACGGGGTCGGCCGGGGCACTTCCAGCAGCGGGAGCCCGTGCCGTCGAGCCGCCCCCACCAGGGATTCCGGCACCCGGTCATGCCCGAGACCCACCCCGAACCCGAGCCCCGCGACGGCCCGCCCGACGAGCCGGGCCACGTAGGTGTCGGCGTCGTCCAGGCGCATCCCCGTGGTGAGGACGAGCTCCCCGCCCTCCAGGAACGGCGTCGGATCGGTCAGTTCACTGACCGCGACCCAGCGGACCGGGACGTCGAGGGAGGCGTCGGAGCGCAGCAGCAGCCGCAGCGAGGGCAGGGCCGCCACCGCGGCGAGAGTCGGTGCCATGATCGTCCAGGGCGGGCGCGGGATGCTCGGATGTGCCAGGGTGGCTGGTCCGGACGGTCCGATTGTCCGGAGTGGACCGTCCCCAGCCTAGGTCTTCCCGCTTATCGTCGAGTCCATGAGTGAGCCGACGAACGGCGGGCCGGGCCTGCCGCAGCAGCGCAAGATCGTCACCGAGATCCCCGGTCCGAAGTCGCGGGCCCTCCAGGAGCGCCGACTCAAGGCCGTGCCCCCGGGCGTCGGCTCGACCCTGCCGGTCTACACCGTCGCCGCGGGCGGCGGGGTGCTGGTGGACGTCGACGGCAACAGCCTCATCGACTTCGGCTCCGGCATCGCCGTCACCAACGTCGGCAACGCCCACCCCGAGGTCGTCCGGCGGGTCCAGCAGCAGGTCGCGGCGTTCACCCACACCTGTTTCATGGTCACCCCGTACGAGCCCTACGTCGAGGTGTGCGAGCGGCTGAACGCGCTCACCCCCGGCGACCACGAGAAGCGGACGATCCTCGTCAACTCCGGCGCGGAGGCCGTCGAGAACGCGGTGAAGATCGCCCGGTACGCCACCAAGCGCCCCGCGATCGTGGTGTTCGACCACGGCTACCACGGCCGCACCCTCCTCACCATGACCCTGACGGCCAAGAACATGCCGTACAAGGAAGGTTTCGGCCCGTACGCCCCCGAGGTGTACCGGGTGCCGATGGCCTACCCGTACCGCTCCACCGAGGACGGCCCGGCCACCGCCGCCAAGGTCATCGACCAGATCTCCAAGCAGATCGGCGCGCACAACGTCGCCGCCGTGCTGGTCGAGCCGATCCTGGGCGAGGGCGGCTTCATCGAGCCCTCCCCCGGCTTCCTCCCGGCGATCGCCGAGTTCGCCGAGGACAACGGCATCCTGTTCATCGCCGACGAGATCCAGACGGGCTTCGGCCGCACCGGGCGGCTCTTCGCCTGCGAGCACGAGGGCATCGTCCCCGACCTGATCACCACCGCCAAGGGCATCGCGGGCGGCCTGCCGCTCGCCGCCGTCACCGGCCGGGCCGAGGTCATGGACGCCGTCCATGGAGGCGGCCTCGGCGGCACCTACGGCGGCAACCCGCTGGCCTGCGAGGCCGCCCTCGCCGTCTTCGACGCCCTGGACGCCGATCGGATCACCGCGAAGGCGGCCAGGATCGGCGAGATCATGCTGCCCGCGCTGCGCGAGCTCGCCGCCGGGGACCCCCGGATCGGCGACGTCCGCGGCCGCGGCGCGATGATCGCGATCGAACTGGTCAAGCCCGGCACCGACGAGCCCGACGCGGCCCTCGCCGGCGCGATCGCCAAGGCCTGCCACGCCCAGGGCCTGATCGTGCTCACCGCGGGCACCTACGGCAACGTGCTGCGGTTCCTGCCGCCGCTGGTGATCCCCGAGGACCTGCTCCACGAGGGCCTCGACCTGCTCGCCGGGGCGATCGCCGAGACCCGCTGACGCGCCGCGCGGCCGGCTCTGGCGCCATGATCCAGGACACCCCTTGAGCCCCGTCCTCCCGCCGGAAGCCGGGGCTCAAGGCCGTCAGGGCACGGGACGACACGGCGACTTTGCCAGGTCCAGACCGCGCCCATTCCCCGTCCACAATCTCCGGCACGTACAAAGGAGGAGAACCGAAGAACGGTCACCGCACGGGGGGAGAGCAAATGAGTCGCACGACCAGCCGACGAGGCGAGGTCTTCGGCGCCGGCGCTCGCGCCCGCATGCCGGGCGGCTCAGGGGTGTTCGTGCACGCTCTCATCGGCGTGCCCGCCCTGCGACCGGCGATGACCGTTCACGGTTCCCCGGCATGACGCCGGGGAGGCACTGACCTCACTGGATAAGCGGGGCCCCTGGCTTTCGGGGGGTTGGCCAGGGGCTCCCGCTCCCACAAAAAGGACGCGCAGCGGCGGTTCTCGCCCACGCGTCCACGAGACGGGCCTGACTGGGGGCGGTCGGGCCCGTCTCTATTTCTGGTCGCTCCTTCGCCGCTCCGGTGATCGGACGCTTTAGAACCCGATCACACCGGTGCGGTTCCTCGTCAAGGCTCATGGCCGATGGCCGGGCTGGAACCCGTTCGAAGGCATCCTCGTCCCAGGCCGTGCCCTTGGCCGGGCTGGGGCCACCGCCTCTAGGGATTTCCTTCCCGGGGGCGGGCTGGGCCGGGGTGGGGATCATCCGGGCGGTGGGGATCAAGGTTGGGCGGTGAGGGTGGACCAGGTTCGGGTCCAGGTGTTCCAGTCGGCGCAGTCCTCGCAGGAGGCGGGGGTGGTGGAGTGGGCGAAGGTGACGGTGTTGAGGTAGGGGCGGTCGCCTACGTGGTAGGCGGTGCAGAAGCCGGGGCGGAGGGTGGCGCAGGCTTCGGGGTTGGCGGGGGCGACGCCCTTCCATTCGGCCATCGCGCGCTGGATCGCGGGTGAGGTGGCCCAGTCCATCCAGCGGTACATGCAGCCCGGGTGGCGGGCCGTGGCGCTCATCATCCAGGCGTTGGCCCAGCCGGTGCGGCCCTCGCGCGGCGCGGCCTCGGCGACCGGCAGGCCGCCCTTGAGCAGGACGTCGAGGGTGTGCGCGTCGGCCATCTCGAGCGCGGCGCCGCCGGTCGCGAGGGCCTCGACGGGCTGGGAGCCGTCGCGCCAGACCGTCTTGACGTGCCCGCGCTCGGCGGCCAGCACTTCGGCGACGGCGTCGAGCTGGGGGCGGGTCAGCGAGAACGGGTCGCCGATCTTGAGCTTGGGCCGCCGCTCCTTGAGGTACAGCGCGGCGAGGCCGAGCGTCGTCGGAGTGTCCCGCCACAGCACGGCGCCCCGGTGCGCCTCCTGCGGCGCGAAGACCTCGCCCCAGGACGTCGGGGCCGCGACCCGCGGGTCGTAGAGCAGGAGGTCGGCGCCCCAGGCGTTCGGCACCCCGTAGACGACGTCTTTGCGCTTCTTGCCGTCGTCCTCGTCGTCGTCCTCGGCGGGCTTCTCGGTGACGAGCGCGCGCAGCTCCGGCGCGATGGCGCCCAGCGCGGGCACGAGGCCGGTGTTGAGCGGGGCCGCGCCGTTCGCGGCGATCAGCTCCCCGGCCACCTCGGCCGGGACGAGCCCGCCGTCGTAGCCGCCGACCGCGATCTTGTCGCGCACCTCGCGCGCGGTGCCGACCGTGCGGACCGTGACGTCGCAGCCGGTGGCCTCCTCGAACGGCGTCACCCAGTCGGCGGCCGGATCGGTGCCGCCCTGCTCGGCATAGCCGGAGGGCACGACGAGGGTGAGCGCGCCCTCCACCGCGGCGAGGGAGGCCGCAGGGGTGGCGGTGCCGCGGGGCCGGGGGTCGTCGCTGCTGCACCCCGTGAGGGCGAGCGCCAGGGCCGCCCCCGCGGCGGAAGCCCGAAGAACACTCATGGACGCGCAGCCTAACCGGGACGGCGCACGCACGAGGCAACAGGACGGCGGGAACCGTGCGGTCAGCGGTGGGATGACGACCCCGGAGGACGGGCGGGCCACCGGGCGGGCGCGCTCGCGAGGGGCGTGCCGGAGGAAACGAGCGCGTCCGCGTCGCCCTCCGGGGTCGTCTTGGTGGCCGTCGGCGTGGCCGGGCCGGGGAAACAGCGGGTCACCTTGCAGGGTCACCCGGCCATGCCGCCAACGGCACCCGCCGCACCGGAGGAGCGCCGAGCCGGAGGTAGCTCGCCGCGTCCCGGAGCGCCGGGGGCTCGGACTGGATGAGGTCGATCCGTGCGACGAGGCGTTCGAGGTCGGCGGCCTCCACGAAGTCGCCGATGTCGCGGTCGCGGGGCGGCAGCGCCCACCAGCTCCGGGTGAGCGGACCGAACCAGATGGTCCACGCCGGATATCTGCGGACCAGGAAGGACAGTTCCGCGACGTGCCGCGAAGTGAGCTCTTCCACGTCCGACATGCCCGCTCCCCTTTCCCCGTCATTGTCGAGTGTGTCCAGAGAAACAATTCAGGTCAAGTGTTGTAGGAATGTTCCGCAATGCCGTGGGATACCGGAAAACGGCTTACCGAACGGGTGGTTCGACCGGTCGTGGAAATGGCGCGCGACGGGTCCGTGCCCGGATTCGCGCCGAGTGGCCCGTGCCACACCGTGATTCGGCGGCCGGAGGGCGGGAAGACCGCCCAAGTGAAGGACACGATCGAAGACCAGACCGCGTGGCTGCTCGGCCTCGCGGAACTCCCCCCGGTCCCCGTCTCGTTCGGCGGCCCGACCGACCTGCTCCCGTCGGTGTACGACGTCGGCACCGTCGCGGCGGCGAGCGTGGGCGCGGCGACCGCGGCCGCGGCGCTGCTGTGGGAACTGCGCGGCGGACCGCCGGCCCTCGCCACCGTCGACCGCGGGCACGCCGAGCTCGCGTTCCTGTCGGAACGGGTGTTCAAGATCGCGGGGAGACCGCTCCAGCTGTGGGCCGAGCTGTCGGGCGACTACCGGACCCGCGACGGCTGGGTCAGGCTGCACTGCAACTTCCCCACACATGAGGCGGCCGCCTTGCGCGCGCTGGACTGCCCGCCGGAACCCGACGCGGTCGCGCGGGCCTGCGAGGCGCTCGGCGCGGTCGAGGTCGAGGAGGCAGTGCTCGCCGCGGGCGGCGCTGCGGCGGCGCTGCGCGACCGCGCGGAGTGGGCGGCCTTCCCGCACGGCCCGCTGTTGTCCCTGAACCGGACCGGCGACGGGCCCGTGGTACGGCCACCGGCCGCGGAGCGGCCGCTGGAGGGCCTGCGGGTACTCGACCTGACCCGCGTCATCGCCGGCCCCGTCGCGACCCGCCTGCTCGCCGCCTACGGCGCCGACGTGCTGCACGTGGGCGCCCCCGCGGTGCCGGAGGTGCCCGGCCTGGTGCTGGACATGACGTTCGGCAAGCGCGTGTGCCGCCTCGACTTGAAGACCCCCGAGGGCCGCGCCCTTCTGCGCGACCTCATCGCCGACGCCGACGTCCTCGTGCAGGGGTACCGGCCCGGCGCGCTCGCCGCGCTCGGCTTCGGCCGGGACGACCTGGGCGCGCTCAACCCGTCGCTGGTGACGGTCGACGTGCAGGCCTACGAGCCGGGCACGCCGTGGGCCGGGCGACGCGGGTTCGACAGCCTCGTGCAGTTCGCCACGGGCGTCTCCGCCGAGTCGATGCGCGCGGCGAGGTCCGAGACCCCCGGCGCGCTGCCCGCGCAGGCGCTCGACCATGCCACGGGCTACCTCGGCGCGCTCACCGCGATGGCCGGCCTCGTGCACCGCGCGGCGAGCGGCGGCTCCTGGCACGGCACGGTGTCGCTGGCGGGCACGGCCCGCTGGCTCGACGGCCTCGGCCGGACCGCGGTCAAGCCCGCGGGGACCCCGCCCGACGACGTGCTCGCGGCGATGGACAGCCCGCACGGCGTGCTCACCTTCGTGCTTCCGCCGGGCGCGGCCGCCGATTTCCGGCCCCGCTGGGTCACCCCGCCGCCCGGCGACGCGCTGGACCCCCCGAAGTGGCGGTGAAAACCATTTTTGCCGCCGCCCTGTTATCTGTCTTCATTTCTCTCCCCCCGGAGCAAGGAATAGCTGTCCCGCAGTTCCGTTGAGTGCCAGCAATTCGGGGGAAATCGCTTGTCCGCACATGTTCCGGCACCGTCCGACCGGCCGTCCCGCCGCCCCGCGCCCGCCGTCGCACGGGGCGCGGCGGTCCTGGCCGGCGGCCTCGCCGCCGCGCTCGCGGGGGGCTTCGCCTCGCCCGCCGCCGCGTCCCCCTCGCCGCTCCGGGCGGCTCCCGGCGGCCCGCCGCCCGTCCTGCTGATCCTCGACCCGGCCTTCGCCGCCGATCCCGCACCCGGCCCCGCGACCTACCCGGTGCTCTACCTGGAACCCGACCCCGACCCGTTCCCCGCCGACGCATCGCCCCCTTCCGCCCCGGACTCCTCGGCCCCGGAACCGGGAAGACCGGACACGTACACCCCCGGACCGGACGGCCCTGACGTGCAGGCGCCGGACCCGGACGAGGCCGAAGGGGCGAACCCCGGGCGCCCCGGCAAGGACGCACCCGACCCGTCCGACGGGACCGCCGCCCCGGAGCCCGACCCGGACCAGGCGGAGCCGCAGGACCCGGGATCCGGTGGACCGGACGCCGGACAGCCCGACCCGGATCAAGCGGGGGCACAGGACCCCGGACCCGACGCCCAGCAGCCCGACCCGGACGAGAACGGCGCACCCGGCCGGCCCGAGGGACCCGATGAGCCCGAGGCCGAGCAGCCCGGGCCGGAGGAGCCCGAGATCGAGGAGCCGGAGGAGGAGCCCGAACCGGAGGAGGAGCCCGAGGAGGAGCCGAAGCCGCGGATGCCCGCGGGGATGAGCGTCGCCACCTCGTTCTGGGACGCGCAGACCGCGTCGGGCAAGCCGATGCGGTACCGGACGCTGGCGAGCCCCTACTGGCCGCTCGGCACCAAGGTGCGCATCACCTACGCGGGCCGCAGCTCGGTCGGGTACGTGGAGGACTTCGGCCCCGCGCAGTGGGCGGTCCGCCAGCACCGCCCCCCGGCGATCGTGGACCTCTCGGAGAAGATGATGGCGAGGCTGACCGGCCGCCGCTCGCACGCCGTCAAGGTCCACTTCGAGGTCCTGCGCTGGGGCAAGGGCCGCCGCTACAAGACCGCGGGCACCGGCTACGCCCTCGCCATGGGCCGCCACCGTCACCACAAGGACCACCCGGACAGGGACCGCCCAGGCAGATCGGACGACCGCTGAGCCGCCGCGCCCGGAACCGGGTGGACGGCCCGGGTCCCGCGTCAGTCGTCGGTGGGGCGGCGGACCGAGGCCAGGGCCAGGAGCGCCACGTGCAGGGAGGTGCAGGACTCGGTGTCGTCCAGGTCGGTGTCGAGGACCCGTTCTATGCGGCGGAGCCGTTCGTAGAGGGCGGGGCGGGAGAGATGGGCGCGCTGGGCCGCTTCGGCCTTGTTGCGGCCCGCGGCAAGGTAGACGCCCAGGATGCCGGTGAGGTCGGCCTTGCGCTGGGCGTCGTACTCCAGCAGGGCGCCCAGCTCGCGCTCCACGAAGGTCTGGAGGCGCGCGTCGTCGCGCAGGAGGTGCAGCAGGCCGCGCAGCCGCAGGTCGGGCAGCCGGTAGAAGGGGAGATCGCCCGCGCCGCGCGACGCGACGTCGGCGACCTGCTCGGCCTCCAGGAACGAGCGCCGCACGTCGCGCACCGACTCCACCACCGAGCCGCAGGCGACGACGGTGTCGGGGGCGGTCTCCCGCAGCGTGCCCGCCATCGCGGTGAGCACCCGGTCGACCTGGGCGCGGTGCGGGAGCGAGGCGAGCACCCCGACGCGGGCCTGCCCGGTGCCCTCGCCGAGCACGCCGACGAGCGCGGCGAGCCCCGCGCCGCGGCTCGCCGCCGCGGTGGCCTCGGCGAGGTCGGCGATCGCCTCGGGGGCGCACCGCCCGCGCGGCCGCACGACGACGCCGAGGAGCCTGCGGCCGGAGAGCTGGACGCCCAGGGCACGGGCGCGCGCGGCGGCCTCCTGCGGGTCGGAGTAGGCGTGCGCGAGGATCGCGCTGATGATCGTGCCGTGCGCCTGCCGTTCCAGGGACGCCTCGTGCCGGTCCAGCAGCCTGCCGAGCGCCAGCGTGGTCGCGGCCCGCTCGACCAGCACGGTCTCGCGCGGCGTGGGGGCGGCCCCCGCCAGCAGGATGAGCCTGCCCCAGTCCTCCCCGCGGGCGCCCACCATGGTGATGAGCCAGCCGGTGGTGTCGTCGTAGGCGGTCCGCTGGCTGAGCCGGACGGCACGCGAGCGCGCCTCCCACGAGGACAGCAGCTCGGCCGGGTCGCGGCCCGCGGCGTCGGCGGCGAGCACCTGGTGGGCGAGGTTCTCCAGGACCGCGGGCCGCCCGGCGAGCACCGCCACCTGGCTGACGACCTCGTCGGGGCCCGCGCCCTCGACGCTGAGCTGGGTGAAGATCTCGTGCAGCTGCTCCGACGCGCGCAGCTCCTCGAGCTGGGCGTCCAGGATCTTCGCGTGGACCGCCTCGGTCACGTCGACGAAGAGGGTCTCGCGTTCCAGCACGATCACCGCGACCCCGAGCCGTTCGGCCTCACGGACCAGCGCCGCGGGCAGTTCGCCCCGGTACCGGCGGCCGAGTTCCACGATGAGGCCGCTCACCCCCACGTCGGCGAGCGCCGCCACGTACTCGCGCAGCCGGGACGCCTGGTCGGGCAGCGCGATCCCGGTCGTCAGGACGAGTTCGCCGCCGCGCAGCAGGGTCGCGATGTCCGCGATCTCGGCGACGTGCACCCAGCGCACGCGCGTGCCGAGGCGGTCGGCGCCGGCCACCACCCGGGGCCGGCCGCGCCGCACGGGTTCGAGGTCGAGGACGTCGGCGAGAGTGGGCAGCATCGCCCCATCATCCTAGGTGACCTGCGTGAACATGCTGTAAAGCCTTCGGTGGATTCGCCGACATGTTGCGGGTGGCCTCCGGCGCCGGGCCCACCGAGACTTGGCCCCATGTCGGAACTTCTGGCGCGGCACCGCGCGGTCATGCCCCAGTGGATGAGCCTCTACTACGACGAGCCCATCGAGATCGTGAGCGGCAAGGGCAACCACGTCGTGGACGCCGCGGGCGAGACCTATCTCGACTTCTTCGCGGGCATCCTCACCAATATGATCGGCTACGACGTGGCCGAGGTGCGCGAGGCCGTCGAGCGGCAGCTCGCGTCGGGCGTCGTGCACACCTCCACGCTGTACCTGCTGCGCGGCCAGGTCGAGCTGGCCGAGAAGATCGCCAGGATCTCCCGCATCCCGGACGCCAAGGTGTTCTTCACCAACTCCGGCACCGAGGCCAACGAGCTGGCGCTGCTGCTCGCCTCGGTCGCGCGCCGCAGCAACCAGGTGCTCGCGATGCGCCAGAGCTACCACGGCAAGTCCTTCGCCGCGACCGCGGTGACCTCCATCCGGACCTGGAAGAACAACGGCCTCAGCCCGTTCAACGTGAGCTTCCTGCACGGCGCCGACCGGCATCTGCCGCAGTTCGCGCGGCTGTCCGACCACGACTACGCGGCGGTGTGCGTCGAGGACCTCCGGCACGTCCTGGCGACCGCCACCGGCGGCGACGTCGCGGCGCTCATCGCCGAGCCGATCCAGGGCGTCGGCGGGTTCACCATGGCGCCCGACGGCCTGTTCGCCGCCTACAAGGAGGTGCTGGACGAGCACGGCATCCTCTTCATCGCCGACGAGGTCCAGACCGGGTGGGGCCGCACCGGCGAGAACTTCTGGGGCATCGCGAACCACGGCGTCGTCCCCGACGCGATGACGTTCGCCAAGGGCCTCGGCAACGGCATCGCCATCGGCGGCGTCGTCGCGCGCGGCGACCTCATGGACGGCCCGCAGGCGATCGGCCTCGCCACGTTCGGCGGCAACCCCATCGCGACCGCCGCCGCCAACGCCACCCTCGACTACGTGCTCGACCACGACCTCCAGGCCAACGCCGCGGCCCGCGGCGCCGAGATCATCGGCGGCCTGCGCGAGGCGGCCCCGCGCTTCCCGTTCGTCGGCGACGTGCGCGGCAAGGGCCTGATGTTCGCCCTCGAACTGATCGACCCCGAGACCGGGCGGCCGAACGCCGCGCTGGCGACCCGGATGCTGGAGGAGACCAAGGCCCGGGGCCTGCTGGTCGGCAAGGGCGGCCTGTACGGTAACACCATGCGGATGGCTCCGCCGCTCACCCTCACGCAGGCCGAGGCCGCCGACGGCCTGCGCATCCTCGTCGAGTCGCTGGAGGCGATCGCCTGATGGGTAAGCACGTCACGCATTGGATCAACGGCAAGTCCTGGAGTGGCAGGGCCGAGCGTTCGGGAGACATCTTCAACCCGGCGACGGGCGCCGTCACCGGCACCGTCGACTTCGCCTCCGCGGCCGACGTCGCCGAGGCCGTCGCGTCCGCCAAGGCCGCCTTCCCCGGCTGGCGGGACACCTCCCTCGCCCAGCGCGCGAAGATCCTGTTCCGCTTCCGTGAACTGCTCGTGCGCGACTCCCCCGAGATCGCCGCGCTCATCTCCGCCGAGCACGGCAAGGTGCTGTCGGACGCGGCGGGCGAGGTCGCGCGCGGCCTCGAGGTCGTGGAGTTCGCCTGCGGCATCCCGCACCTGCTCAAGGGCGGGTTCTCCGAGAACGTCTCCAGCAAGGTGGACGCCTACTCGATCCACCAGCCGCTCGGCGTGGTCGCGGGCATCACCCCGTTCAACTTCCCGGCGATGGTGCCGATGTGGATGTTCCCGATCGCGATCGCGTGCGGGAACGCGTTCGTGCTCAAGCCGTCGGAGAAGGACCCCTCCGCCGCGCTGAAGATCGCCGAGCTGTGGGCCGAGGCGGGCCTGCCCGAGGGCGTCTTCACCGTCGTCAACGGCGACAAGACCGCGGTGGACGCGCTGCTGGAGCACCCCGACGTCAAGGCCGTCTCGTTCGTGGGCTCGACCCCGATCGCGCGCTACATCTACGAGACCTCGGCCCGGCACGGCAAGCGGGTGCAGGCGCTCGGCGGCGCCAAGAACCACATGCTCGTGCTGCCCGACGCCGACCTCGACCTCGCCGCCGACGCCGCGGTGAACGCCGGGTTCGGCTCGGCGGGCGAGCGCTGCATGGCGGTCTCCGTGCTGGTCGCGGTCGACCCCGTCGGCGACGAACTGGTCGCGAAGATCAAGGACAGGGTCGCCGGGCTGGTCACCGGCCCCGGCGACGACCCCGCCTCGGAGATGGGCCCGCTCGTCACCCGGCAGCACCGCGACAAGGTCGCCTCCTACCTGACCTCCTCGGTCGAGCAGGGCGCGGCCCTGGCCGTCGACGGCCGCGAGGGCCTGCCCTCGGGCGACGGGTTCTGGCTGCGCCCCACCCTCATCGACGGCGTCACCGCGGACATGGACTGCTACCGGGACGAGATCTTCGGCCCCGTCCTGTCCGTCGTCCGGGTCGGGAGCTTCGACGAGGGCATGGCGCTCATCGACGCCAACCCGTACGGCAACGGAACCGCGATCTTCACCAACGACGGCGGCGCGGCCCGGCGCTTCCAGAACGAGGTGGAGGTCGGCATGGTCGGCGTCAACGTGCCGATCCCCGTGCCGATGGCCTACTACAGCTTCGGCGGGTGGAAGGCCAGCCTGTTCGGCGACAGCCACGCGCACGGCACCGAGGGCGTCCACTTCTACACCCGCACCAAGGCGGTGACGGCCCGCTGGCTCGACCCGTCGCACGGCGGCGTGAACCTGGGCTTCCCCACCAACGGCTGACGCCCCGAACGCATCGGTGAACCACGGCGCCGCCGGACCCGCACGGGCCCGGCGGCGCTCCGCTATCCGAGCGAGCCCGGTCTGCCGAGCATGCCCGGGTAGTGGTGCAGGGTCTCGTCCAGCCAGTCGAACGAGCGCTGGTCGAAGCGCGACCGGTTCCACAGCTCCAGCGGCCCCGCGGAGCCCTCGGCGTGGGTGAACACGGTGAACGTCTTGGGGCAGGTGAGCGCCTGGTAGAACAGCGCCGCCCGGTGCGAGAACAGGTCGGCCTCCGCGGCCGCCACGAACGTCGGGCAGCCGATCCCGCCGACGACCTCCGACAGCCGGTAGCGCCGGAGGTCCGCCACATAGGCGTCGAGGTCGGTGAAGCCGTGCGCCCACATCCCCGCGCCCTCGTACAGCCACCGCATGACGGGGTCGGTGAAGTCGCCCTCCGCGGGCGGGTCGCCGCCGAGGTCCCACGGGCCGGGGTCGGTGACGAGCGCCGCCACCTCGGGGAAGGCGGCGGCCGTACGGGCCGCGAGGAACGCGCCGAACCCGACGCCGACGAGCGCGATCCGGTCGGGGTCTACGTCGTCGTGCCGCCGCAGGTGGGCCAGCACGGGGGCCATCACGTACTCCCAGTCGGGCCGCATCGGCAGGCCGAGGTCGATGAGGGCGCGGCCCTGGCCGGGACCGTCGAGGAGCAGGCAGTGGTAGCCGCGCCGGACCGCGGGCAGGCCGTGGATCGCCCACCGCTCGTGCGCGTTCGTGCCGACGCCGCCGACCGACACCACCACGGGCCGCCGCTCGATCTCCGCGCCGCCCTGGGCCGGGCACAGGTACCCGCGCAGCTTCACCGACTCATAGGGGATCTCGACCTCGCGCAGCTTGCGCAGCGCCGCGAACCTGCGGAACGCCTCCTCCTCACGACGGAACCCCTGGACGAGCCGCGGGTCCACCGGGGCGCCGTACAGCGGGTAGCACGCCGTCCGGTAGTAGGTGGCGGCCCTCAGCCACGCGTCGGCGGCGCTGAGGTAGTGGCCCTTGTCGTCGCTCACCGAGGCCCACTCGGCGACGGTGTCGCCCAGCGAGGTCCAGGAGCGGTACCAGCTCACGTCGTCCCCTTCGGCGATCGCGTCCGCCGCGGCCTGGCACTCGCCGAACTCCGCGGCGCCGCGCGGGATCATCGTGAGCGCGCGCGCCGCGAACTGCTGGAGCAGCGGATCATCGAACAGACGCATGTCCAGCCCCTTACCCTGCGTAGATCCACTCAATGCCGCGCGGGAGCCGCGGCCGGGGCCGCCCGGAGGGCGGGCGGGGAATCGGGGGGCGAGCGGTGGGCTGGACGGCGGGGCATCGGGCGATGATGGTCGGTCCGTGCGCGGGGGCGGAGTTCGCCGCGCCGGGGTTCGCCGGGCGCGCGGTGCGCCAGGTGGTCCACCTGCACCGGGGCGGGACCCGGCTGCGGGTGTGGTTCAGCAACAGGTTCGGGCGGGAGCCGCTGCGGTTCCGCGCCGTCCGCGCGGGGCTGCACCTGGGCGGCGGACGGGTCGCGCCGGGCGCGGCGGCCCTGGCGTTCGGGGGCGAGGCCGGGGTGGAGATCCCGCCGGGCATCGAGGTCGTCAGCGATCCCGTCGACCTCGCCGTGCCCGACGGGGCGGAGCTCGCCGTCACCGTCGGGGTCGCCGCGGACGGGGGCGCGGCCACCAAGCACCCCGAGGGACTCCAGACCGGCTACGCCCGCGAGGACGCCGCCGTGGACGCCCCGTGCCTGGCCGGCGCGGAGGAGTTCGCCGAGCTGCACTGGATCCGGGGCGTCGACCTGTGCGGGGAGCCCGCGCCGGGCGAACCCGTCATCGTGGCGTTCGGCGACTCGCTCACCGACGGGTCGGGCACCACGCCCGACGCGCACCAGCGCTACCCCGACCATCTGTGGCGCCGGCTCGGGGTGCGCGTCCTCAACACCGGGATCGGCGGGAACCGGCTGCTGGCCAACGGGTTCGGCCCCGCCGGGATGCTGCGCTTCGCCGACGACGCCCTGGGGGTGCCCGGCGTGACCCATGTGATCATCGCGCTGGGCGTCAACGACCTCGGGCTCGCCGGGGCCGCGGGGCGGCCCGCGGTGACCGCGGCCGAGCTCATCGCGGGGTACACGGCGCTGGCCGCACGGGCGCGCGAGGCGGGGGTGGTGCCGGTCGGCGCGACGCTGCCGCCGTTCGGCGGGGTGGTCTACCCCGGGTACCACACCGCCCGGGGCGAGCAGACGCGCGCGGAGTTCAACGCCTGGATGCGGGCCGCGTCCGGCGCGTCCGGCGCGGTGTTCCCCGGCCACCTCGACATGGACGGGGCGCTGCGCGATCCGGCCCGGCCCGTCCTGCTCCGCGACGACCTGCACTTCGGCGACGGGCTGCATCCGAACGACGAAGGCGCGCGGGCGATCGCCGGGGCGGTGTCCCCCGCCGTGTTCGGCCTCTGACGTCGGGATTCTCGCCGGGCATCACGTTCCGCGGCTTTCCGGTCCCGACCGGAAAGCCCTTTGGCCCGTCCGTGACCCCGCGGTTTTTCGCATGATGCCCCCCTGATTGAACCGGTTGCGGGAATCTCGCATCCAAAGAGGAAAGCAGTGGTCACGCACGGTGCAGCGGCGGAGGCGGGGTGGGGGCAAACAATACCGAAAGGCGGGGCTTGTCCGATAATGGGGAATTGATGGAACACACGCCGACCGTCGCGGACGACGGTTTCCCCAGGACGGGGTCGATCAAGCCGCCCGCGGCCTGGTCGATGCCCGCCCCGCCCGGTTCCACGAGCGGCAGATCCCGTCGGGGACTGCTGGGCGCGGGGCTCGTCGAGGTTCCCCCGGTGCCTTACCGGGACCCCGCCGAGGCCGTCCTGGAGAACCCGATGGTGGCCGAGCGGCGGCGCTTCTGCCGCTGCAGCGAACCCGTCGGGCGCGGCAAGGGGGGCAGGCCAGGCCGGACCGAGGGCTTCTGCCCCAGGTGCGGCGCGGCCTACTCGTTCCTGCCGAAGCTGCGGGCCGGCGAACTCGTCGGCGGCCAGTACGAGGTGCTCGGCTGCCTCGCGCACGGCGGGCTCGGCTGGGTCTACCTCGCCCGCGACCGCAACGTCAACGACCGCTGGGTCGTGCTCAAGGGGCTGCTGGACACCGACGACCCCGCCGCGGGCGCGGTGGCCGCGGCGGAGAAGGCGTTCCTCGCCGAGGTCGAGCACCCCAACATCGTCCGGATCTACAACTTCGTCCAGCATCCGGAACCGCGCACGTTCGCGCCCGTCGGCTACATCGTCATGGAGTACGTCGGAGGGCGGTCGCTCAAGGACGTCCTGCTGGAGCACCGCGACAAGCACGGCCAGGACACCGCGCTGCCTCTCGGACAGGCCATCGCCTACGCCCTCGAGGTCCTGCGGGCCATGGGCTACCTGCACGCGCTCGGCCTGCTGTACTGCGACCTCAAGCCCGACAACGCCATCCAGGCCGAGGAGCAGCTGAAGCTCATCGACCTCGGCGGCGTCCGCAGGATGGAGGACTTCACCTCCGCGATCTACGGCACCGTCGGCTACCAGGCGCCGGAGATCGCCGGGCTCGGCCCCTCGGTCTCCTCCGACCTGTTCACCGTCGGCCGGACCCTCGCCGTCCTCAGCTTCCCCTTCCGGCACTTCACGACCACCTACGTCGCCGACCTCCCGCCGCGCGACCAGATCGAGGTGCTGCGCGAGCACGAGTCCTACGACAGGTTCCTGCGCCGCGCCACCGCGCGCGACCCGTTCGCGAGGTTCACCGACGCGGGCGAGATGGCCGAGCAGCTCACCGGCGTCCTGCGCGAGGTCCTGTCGGCCGAGGACGGCGAGGCGAGGCCCGCCCCCTCCGCCCTGTTCGGGCCGGAGCGGCGGACCGTCACCGAGGAACTGACGCCCCGCCGGGCGGTGCGCGCCCTGCCCGTCCCCGTCCTCGCCCCGACCGGTGGCGGCGGGGTGCCCGCGCCCGCGCCCGGCGACGACGACCCGGTGGCCGTCCTCGCCGCGCTCGCCACCGCGGCGGGCCCCGACGCGCCGCCCGAACTGCTGCTGCGCAAGGCGGTCGCGCACATCGAGCTGAGCGGCCGCGACGAGGCCCGGCAGGTGCTCGCCGGGCTGCCGCCGGACGACTGGCGCGCCGACTGGTGCCACGCCATGGCCGCGCTGTCGGCGGGCGAGGCGGCCGAGGCACGGGTCAGGTTCGACGCCCTGTACTCGCGGTTCCCCGGCGAGCTCGGGCCCAAGCTGGCCCTGGCCTTCTGCTGCGAGCTCCTCGGCGACCTGCCCGCGGCCCAGCGCTACTACGAGGCGGTGTGGCGGACCGGCCGCTCCCACGTCAGCGCCGCCTTCGGCCTGTCGCGGGTGCGCCTGGCGGCCGATGACCGGCCCGGCGCCGTCGGCGCGCTCGACTCGGTCCCGCCGGTCTCCAGCCAGCGCCAGGCCGCCGGGATGTCGGCGGTCCGCGCGCTCGTCCTCGGCCGCTCGCCCGCCCACCTGGCCGAGGAGGACCTCCTCGACGCCGGGCGCCGCCTCGACCGGCTGCGGCTCGACGCCGAGCGGCACGGGCGGCTCGCCGCCGACGTCCTCGGCGCCGCGCTCGGCTGGATCCTCGCCGGGCGCTCCTCGACCTCCGTCCTGCTCGGCTACCCCCTCACCGAGCGCGGGCTGCGGAGCGGGCTGGAACGGACCTATCGGACCCTGGCCCGCCTCTGCGACGACACACCGGAACGCCACCGGCTGATCACCCGTGCCAACGCGGTACGACCCAGAACACTCCTGTGACCAGGAACCCTGACGTGACCAGCCCGCCAGCTCCCAGCGAACGGAACGACATGCACTGCCCGATCTGCTCCGCACCGGTCCTGCCGGGTGACGTGTTCTGTGAGGCCTGCGGCCACCGCCTGGACGGACTGGACGGCACCGAGGCCGGCGGGCCCTCCCGGCGCGTCCCGGCCGACCACGTGGAGATCGACCTGGGCCATGACGTGGCGGCGGTGAGCGACCGGGGGCTGCGGCACGCCACCAACCAGGACGGCATGGCGGTCGCCGTCACCCCCGCGGGCGTCCTCGCGGTGGTCGCCGACGGCGTGTCGGCCTCGCCGCGCCCCGAGGAGGCCTCGCGCGCCGCCGCGGACACCGGCCTCGCCGTCCTCGCCGCGGAACTCGAGGCGGGCGCCGACCCGCGCGACGCCACCCGCACCGCCGCGCTGGCCGCCGCGAAGGCCGTCGCCTCCCTCACCGACGACAAGACCTCGGCGCCCGCGTGCACCTACATCTCCGCCGTCGCCGGACGGTACGGCGACCGCGACGTCATCACCCTCGGCTGGATCGGCGACAGCCGCGCCTACTGGGTGGGCGCCACCGGCGACGAGCTGCTCACCGAGGACGACTCCTGGGCCGAATGGGTGGTCGCCCACGGGATGATGTCCGAGGAGGAGGCCTACGCCGACCGGCGCGCGCACATGCTCGTCGGCTGGATGGGCGCCGACGCCCGCGAGATCGACGTGCACGTGCGGGTCTACGAACCCGAGGTCCCCGGCGTCCTCATCGTCTGCACCGACGGCCTGTGGAACTACCTGGCCTCGCCCATCGCCATGGCCGCCGCGGTCGCCGACCCGCTCGCCGACCCCGTCTCCGGACCGCTGACCGGACCGCGCGGCAAGCGGCGCACCCCGCTCTCGGTCGCCCGCGAGCTCGTCAGGACCGCCCTGCACGCCGGCGGCCACGACAACATCACCGTCGCGGTCGTCCCCGTCGAGGCCGACGGGCTCGATCTGTGAACGCGCCGAAGACCGCGCCCAGCGCCGGAGGAGCACCCCCGTGACGGACACGACCGCCGCGCCCGCCGCCGCGCCCCGGCGCGCCAGGTCCGCCAGGTCCGCGGGACGCCGCAGGGCGCTTCCCCGGGGGCGCGGGCCGCTGCGCGCCCCCCGCACCGTCCCGGCCCGCCTGTACCTGTGGACGGCCGCCGTGGCCGTCGGGATCGCCGGACTGTTCGGCGCGGTCCACGCGGGCGTCGCCGAGGCCCGCGACGGCCTCCAGGTCGTCGGCCGGGCCGCGGGGCCCCAGGCCGTCAACACCGGCGGGCTGTACCTCGCGCTCAGCGGCATGGACGCCCAGCTCGCCGGGGTCCTGCTCATCGGCCGCGAGCACTCGCTCGGCCAGGGCCGCGACGTGTCCATGGCCATGTACGAGCAGCGCCGCAGCGAGGCGGGCCGGGCCATCCTGGAGACCTTCGACATCACCCGGCAGAACGAGCAGGGCAGGACCACCGTCCAGTCCGTGCTCGACGGGCTCGGGGAGTACGAACGGCTCGCCGCCCGCGCGATCGTGCTCGCCGAGCAGACCCGGTACAGCGCGGGCCCCCCGCCCCGCGAGGTCCTCGCGGTCTACCGGCGGGCCACCGACCTCATGCACACCGAGCTCCTGCCGCAGGCCTACAACCTGACGCTGGAGAGCGCCGCGATCGTCCGGCGCACCTACGTCTCGGAGACCGACCGGGCGACCAACGCCCTCATCCGGGTGGGCGTCGCCGCGGTGGTCCTGCTGGCCGTGCTCGCGGCGTTCCAGCTGGGCATCTCCCGCCGGTTCCGGCGGACCCTGAACCCGCCGCTCGCCCTGGC
The DNA here is from genome assembly GCF_003751225.1 of Actinocorallia herbida. NCBI lineage: Bacteria > Bacillati > Actinomycetota > Actinomycetes > Streptosporangiales > Thermomonosporaceae > Actinocorallia > Actinocorallia herbida. The sequence goes on along the minus strand of NZ_RJKE01000001.1, from coordinate 951,460 downwards.
CACCCTCGCCGTCGTCGTGCTGTCCGGGCTCGCCCTCACCTCGCTGGCCCGCTCCTCGGCGCATCTGCGCGAGGCCAAGGAGGAGGGCTTCGACACCGCCCTCACCTACACCCGGGCGCGCGCGATCAGCAGCACCGCGGCGGCCGACCAGCTCCGCTGGCTGCTCGACCCCGACCGGGCCGAGACCTACGAGCAGGTCTACTTCGACACCTCCCAGACCATCGCCTACGTCCCCGCCGGCAACCTCGCCGACTACTACGCGGCCATCGCCCAGGCCCCGCTCAAGGGCGGCTTCCTCCAGGACGCGGACGCCGCCGACCCCGTCCTCGTGCGCTACCGCGCGTTCCAGAAGACCGACCGGAGCCTGCGCGAACTCGTCGGCGACGGCCGGACCAGGCAGGCGATCGTGCTGCGCACCGGCACCGCCGTCGGCACCTACGACGCCTACGACCTCGAGCTCTCCAAACTCGTCGGCGCGGGCAAGGCCGCCTTCAACGGCGGGATCGAGCAGGCCGAGACCGACCTCGAGGACTGGGACACCGGCCTGCCCGCCGGCGCGCTCGCCGTCCTCGCCCTCGTGCTGCTCGGCGTCCGGCCCCGCCTCGCGGAGTTCCGATGAGCACACCCCGCGAGACCGAGATCCGGCGCCGCCGGAAGAGAGGACGGACCATGGGGGGCGGGCTGCGCCGCCTGCTCGCGCCGGTGCTGGCGGGCGCTCTCGCGCTCGCGCTCGCGGGCTGCGCCGAGGAGGAGCCCAAGGGCATCGAGGGCAGGAAGACCCTGCGGATCGGGGTGAAGTTCGACCAGCCGGGCATCGGACAGCAGACCGAGGACGGTGAGTTCGAGGGCTTCGACGTGGACGTCGCCCGGTATGTCGCGGCGTATCTCGGCGCGGCGCCCGACTTCGTGTCGATCACCTCCGGCGACCGCGAGCGGCTGCTGCGCGAACGGAAGGTCGACCTCGTGGTGGCGTCGTACTCCATCACGCCCGACCGGCGCCTTCAGGTCAACTTCGCCGGGCCGTACATCATCGGCCACCAGGACATCATGGTCCGCGAGGACGACGCCGACATCCACAGCGTGCACGACCTGCGCGGCAAGCGGCTGTGCAAGGCGGGCGGCTCCATCTCCTGGAAGCGCGTCACCGTGGAGCTGGGGATCAGGGCGAAGCTCGTGCCCGCGACCACCTACGGCGAGTGCGTGGAGATGCTGGAGGCGGGGATGCTCGACGCGCTCACCACCGACGACGTCATCCTCGCCGGGTTCGCGCTGCGCAGGCCCGAGGCGTTCCGCCTGGTCAAGGCCAAGTTCACCGACGAGAAGTACGGCATCGGCCTGCACAAGGACGACATCGGCGGATGCGAGGCGGTCAACCGCGCCCTGATCGCGATGTACCAGGACGGGACCGCAGAAAAACTACTGGCCCGATGGTTCCAGCCTGCGGGGCTGGAGACCACCGGGCACGTGCCGCAGTTCGAAGGCTGCAGCTAGCGGGCCGCGCGCTGGCGCATCGCGTGCTGCACCAGCGTGATGAGGACCTCCTTGGAGGACTCCTTGGAGCGGGCGTCACAGAGCAGCACCGGGATCTCCGGCGGGATCTGGAGCGCCTGCCTGACGTCGGTCACCTCGTAGCGCTGCGCGCCCTCGAAGCAGTTCACCGCGACGATGAACGGGGTGCCGCGGCGCTCGAAGTAGTCGATCGCCGGGAAGCAGTCGGCGAGCCGCCGGGTGTCGGCCAGCACGACCGCGCCCAGCGCGCCGAGCGCGACCTCGTCCCACATGAACCAGAACCGCTCCTGTCCGGGGGTGCCGAACAGGTAGAGCACGAACTCCTCGCCGAAGGTGATCCGGCCGAAGTCCATCGCGACGGTCGTCGTCTTCTTGGTCTCGACGCCGTCCAGATGGTCGACGCCGACGCCGCGGTCGGTCAGGATCTCCTCGGTGCGCAGGGGCTTGGTCTCCGAGACCGTGCCGACGAGGGTCGTCTTGCCCGCGCCGAAGCCGCCCGCGACGAGGATCTTGATCGCGGTCGGCATCCGGCGGCGCGTACCCGGAGCGCTAGAGGGCGCGGAGGCCATCGATCACCGCCTGGTACATCCTGAGGTCCTGCATGTCGATCTCCGGTGTGGGTTCCTGGACGGTGACGTGACCCTTGTCGAGCAGGTCGCCCAGCAGCACCCGGACCGTTCCCGAAGGAAGGTCCAGGTGCGCGGTGAGCTCCGCCACCGACATCATCGTCTGAGCGAGGCGGAGGATCGCCAGATGCTCGGGGCCGAGCCCGATCACATGCGCCGGGACGGGTCCCGTCGCCTCCACCAGGGTGATCAGGTCGAAGGTGCCGCGGACGGGCTGAAGCCGTCCGCCGGTCATCACATACGGCCTGACGAGGGGACCGGCGCCATCATCGGTCCAGCGAGCGTCGGGATCCGGCTCCTGCGGCGGGTAGCTCACGCCGACTCCGTCACCCGCGCCGGGGTGGAGAGATGGTGGCCGAGCTTGGTGACCATCATCGCCATCTCGTAGGCGATGAGGCCGACGTCGGCGTCCTCCGTGCTCAGCACGGCAAGGCAGGCGCCCTGCCCAGCCACGGTGACGAGGAGGAACGCCGAGCGCATCTCGACGATGGTCTGGCGCACCGCGCCGCCGCCGAACCTCTCGCCCGCGCCTTTGGCCAGGCTCTGGATACCCGCCGAGACCGCCGAAAGATGCTCGGCGTCGTCCCGGCTGATCGCGTGCGACTGGGCCATCAGCAGGCCGTCGGCCGAAAGCACGATCGCGTGCTCGGCCTCGTTGACCCGCTTGACCAGGTCGTCCAACAGCCACGCCAGATCGGCGCCGGCTCCGGTCTTCTGCATCACTCGGTCTCACTCTCAACGGAGGCGGCCCTGCCGCGCAGTGTGCCGCTCTGGAAGGCGCCCACGATCCTGCGGATCTCCTCGGGCGAGCGGCCTGGATCGTCTTCGACAGGTGCCTCAAGGGGTTCCTCCCGCAGCTGGGAGGCGAGGCTTGCCTGCGGTACCCGTACCGGCAGACCCGACGGTGTCGTCGAGGACTGCGACGGATCATCGGCTGCCGACGGTGCGTTGACCGGCGGCGCCTCAGCGGGCGCGGGCGGGGGAACCAGGGCGGGGACGGTGAACAGCTCCCCGTTCCGGCTCGGCGAGTCGGTGCTCTCCGGCATGGACGCCCCGACGACCGTCAGAGGCTTCGACGGCGCGCCGGACTCTCCTTCCTCGATGAGTTCCCGCGGGATGATGACCACCGCGGTCGTGCCCTTGTAGGGCGAACGCTTGAGCATCACCTGGATGCCGTACCGCTCGGCGAGCTTGCCGACCACGTAGAGGCCGAGCTGGACCGAGCTGGAGAGGTTGAACTCCGGCGGGTCGGCGATGCGCTGGTTGATCAGCTCGAGGTTCTCGTCCGACATGCCGAGGCCGCGGTCCTCCACCTCGATCGCGTAGCCCGACGCCACCATGTGGCCGGAGATCTGCGCGTAGGTGTAGGGCGGCGAGAACGACACCGCGTTCTCGATGAGCTCGGCGAGGAGGTGCGCGATGTCGGCGACGGCCCGGCCGACGAGGTGGACCTCGTCGATCGGCATCACGGTGACGCGGGTGTAGTCCTCGACCTCGGACACCGCGGAGCGGACCACGTCGACCATCGGCACCGGACGGCGCCAACCGCGCGCGGGGGTCGCGCCGGACAGGATGATCAGGTTCTCCGCGTTGCGCCGCATACGGGTCGCGAGGTGGTCGATCTTGAAGAGGTCTTCGAGCTCTTCGGTGTCGATCTCGCGGCGCTCCATGACGTCCAGCAGGGTCAGCTGCCGGTGCACGAGGGCCTGGGTGCGGCGGGCCAGCGACAGGAGGATGTCGCGGATGCCGCGGCGCAGTTCGGCCTGCTCGACCGCGGTGCGGATCGCCGTCTCCTGGACCGCGTTGAACGCCTGGCCCACCTGGCCGATGTCGTCGTCACCGAACTCCAGCGGCGGCGCCTCGGTCTTGACGTCCAGGGTCTCGCCGTGGCCCAGCCGCTCGACCACGTTCGGCAGCCGGACGTCGGCCAGTTCGTTGGCCGCCTCCTTGAGCCGCTCGAGCTGCTGCACCAGGTGCCGCGCGGTGGTGACCGACAGCACGACGGACGCGACGACCGCGAAGAAGCCCAGACCACCGGCGAGGATCAGGCGGATGATGACACCCGTCGCGATCGGCACGGAGTCGTCGACGAGCGTGTCGCCGGAGTCGCGCATGATGTCGTAGGTGTCGTCGAACCACGCCTTGGACGCCGCGCTCCACTCCGGAAGGGTGATCACGCGGATCGGCTTCTTCGGGTTGGGCAGGTCGATCAGCATGTTCTCGAGGTTGGTGGCCTTCTCCCGCACCTCGTTCTTGTTGATCCGCGCGGCGGCCTCGGGGAACGACTCCTCCAGGTTCTGCGCGACCTCCTTGTAGGCGTGCTGCTGGGCGCCGACGAGCTGCATGAAGTCGTTGTAGGTCTCCGTGGAGAACCTGCCGTTCGCCAGCACGCCGGACACCAGGGCGTCCTCCTGGGAGAACAGCTCACGGGCCCGGTTGATGCTCACCAGCGTCCGGGTGTCGTTGGCGAACTTGTCGTCGTCGAGGGTCGCCATGCCGTCGTACACCCGGAACATCGCGGTGACGGCCTCGGTGTACATCGTGCTGGCGTGCTCGACGTACTGGGAGTTGGGGCTGTCGAACCAGGCACGGGCTTGATCCAGGTCGGTCAGCGCGCTGAACGAGGAGTCGATCCTGAGCTCGAGGGTGTCGTCGGCCGCCATCCGCACCGTGGTCGAGTCGGCGAGGCGCTTGTACTCGGCACTCGCCGCGTCGGTCTCCGCCCGCTTGTCGAGCAGGGCCTGGCGGTTCTCCGGCGATCGCTGGCCGGCGAGGATCATCGACAGCCTGCGCTCCTCCTGGAGCTTGATGACGAGCACGTCACCGGGCGTCGAGATCCGCTGGTCCATCTGCTGGACCCAGAGCAGGTTGACGCCCTCACGCAGGGTGACCCACGCGGCGAACACCCACAGCGCGGCGAGCGAGAGCAGGAGTGCCGTGATTTTGGTCCGCACCCGAGAATTGCGGAGGCGCATATTACAGCCGCTCCATCGCACATAGACGGGGGATCGTCGAGCTCGGCCCGGCGTCCCGTTAACAAAGTCGAATCACACGGCCCTGGAAGTGCGGTACCGATTCCGATCGACGGTCAGACACGATAGCAACCCCGGTCGGTGAGCATCGCAGTAAACGACAACATCACAGCATCTTCCAGATAAGTCTGAGAAATGCGTTCCGGAGTATGAGGATGCTTCTACGTGACCAACACGTCGTCCAGGCGTCGGCGGTGCCCCAGGGCGCCCTCGGTGAGGTGCAGCGCGGCGAGCACGGTCGCCTCGACGATCGCCGCGGGAAGGTACAGATCCTTGTCGTGCCAGAGGGCCGGGTGGTCGTTCCCCGCCCGCTTCAAGAAGGCGGCTCCGGCGCGCACGTCGGCGTCGGCGGGACCCGTCGCGGGGTCGGCGAGGAGCAGGACGTGCAGGGCCATCGCGGTCTCTTCCGCGGTCGCGCCCCAGATTCCCCAGCCTCCGTCGGCGCCGCGGGTCGCGCGGACCCAGGCGACGGCCCTGGAGACGGTCTGCGCGCTCTCCGGACCTCCGTACTCGGCGAGCGCGAGGGCCGCCGACATGGTCGCGTAATACGGCGAGACATGCCAGCGGTCGTCCCAGAACCCTTCGGGCCGCTGGGTGTCGCGCAGGAACGCGGCGGCCTTGGCGGCCGCCTCGGCGTACCGGGGGTCGGCGCGGCGCGCGAGCGCGTGGCCGAACGCCTCGAGCACGTGCGCGTTGGTCGTCACCGACCTGCCCTGCTCGTTGGGCCAGGTGCAGAAGTGCGTCTCGGTGGCGTAGCCGAGCAGCGGGTCCGGCGGGATCGCGCTGCCGACGAGGGCGAGCGCGTACAGCGCCCCGGAGGTCGTGTCGGCGTCCGTCGGGAGACCGGCGGCGCAGGCCGCGCCGTGCTCGCCCATCGGGTCGGCGAGGCTGAGCAGCAGCTCGGGATGGACCGCGAAGGACAGGCCCGCGCGGGCGAGCGCGACGAGCACCCAGCCGCGCTCGAAGACGGTGATGGGCAGCCCCGGCGCGACGGGCCCGCCGTACTGGCGGGCCGCGGTCTCCAGGAACCTGCGCGCCGGGTCGTGCGCGGGCGGCGCGACCGGGCCGAGCCAGGCCGCGGTCGCCGCGGGCGCGGCCCCGACGGTGCCGGTCTGCTCCACCGGGGCGGCGGCGAGCCCGACCGCGCCGGGGCCGAGGACCTCCAGCGCGTGCAGCAGCTTCACCGGCAGCGGGTCCCCGCTCGCGGCGAGGCCGCGCACGAGGTCGAGCGTCCCGTCGTCCAGCGCCGCCGGGGCGGGCAGCGCGCCCGGCCGCCGGTCGTTGACCGCGCGGATCAGCGACGCCGAGATCAGCTCGATCGCCGGCATGTCGGGCAGCGGCGGCAGATCGGTGAGCAGCCCGCGCGCGAACGCGAGACCCCGCTCGGCCGCCTCGGCCGAACGGGGGTCGGCGACGGACAGGAGCGCGTCCACGGCGCTGAGCGTCTGCACGATCCGGTAGCCGGGCCCTTGCGGCGGTCCCCATCCGCCGTCGGGCCGCTGGGCGTCCACGAGCCATCTGACGCGCGCCTCGTGCCCGATGAGCCAGGGGGTCAGCGCCACGAGCCTGCCGGTCTCGTAGACCGACGGGGACGACCGCCCCCACGGCTGGCCGAGCAGGCCGTCCACGATCTCCTGGGCGCGGGCGTCCAGGGGGCTCACAGCTCGGCTCCCCAGTAGTCGGTGATGCCGTAGAACCCGGAGCAGAACTCCATCTGGCGGCGCATGTAGCCGCCGTGCTCGGGCGGCAGCGGCGCGAGCAGCCGCCGCGCGTCGGCCATCAGCTCCTCGATGCGCGCCTCGACGGCGTCCTTGCCGGTGCCCGGCAGCAGGAGCGCGTTGAGGTCGCCCCACTTGAGGTCGCGCTCGTAGGTGCCGAGGTCGTTGAGCAGCCGGATGACGCGCTGGACGACCCGGCTCGCGTCGCGCAGCGCGGGGAGGTCCCCGGCGGCTCCGTTGGCGATCCAGTGCGCGAAGAAGACGAAGGAGAAGCCGAGGTTGTCGGCGTTGGCGAGGTAGCCGTCGAGGTCCGGACGGGGCCCCTCGGACTTCCACCGCCACTCCAGCGCCATCCCGTCGAGCATGACGCCCAGCTCGTCCCGCCAGAGGGCGCGCAGGGCCGGGTCCTGCGGGAGGTCCTCGCGCAGCTCGGCGAGGAACGCGGTCAGCTCGTCGTCGGGCTCGGCCTCGGCTGCGGCGACCGCCTTGACCCGCGCGATCAGCGCCGTGACCTCGTCCTCGGACTTGGCCTGGTAGTCCACCAGCCAGTCGAGGCCGAACGCCCACAGGCAGGTCTTGTTGGCCGCGTCGAGCTGGTCGGCGCCGTACCAGGGGCCGGCGAACGCGGCGGCCTGGGCGAGCGTGCCGTAGAGGGCAGGGTCGAATTCGGGCTTGTCGTACAGGCCCGGGTACTTCGCGGCCCAGCCGCGCATCCGCCGCTGGGCCTGGCCGGAGACCGCGGCGGCGATGCCGCAGGCCCGGGCGTCGAGCAGGTCGTTCACCGCACGTCCTCGTGCTTCGTGGCGCGTCCGCTGGTCAGCGGGCCGGCCTGACGGTCATCATCACGCGTTCCAACGGCCGAAGGGTCGCGCCGACCACCGGGGTCGGCTTCTCCGGCGTCACCGAGGTGAGCCGGAAGCGGCTGACGAACCCGGCGAGCAGCGCCAGCGCCTCCACGGCGAACAGGTGGTTGCCGATGCAGATGTGTGCTCCCCCGCCGAACGGGAAATAGGCGTACCGGTGCGGAATCGGGGCGCCGGGCGCGAACCGCTCGGGGTCGAACTCCTCGGGCCGGTCCCAGAACAGCGGGCTGCGGTGGGTGAGGTACGGGCTGATCAGGATGTCGGCGCCCTTGGGGATGCGGGTGCCGTCGATGACGTCCTCGCCGAGGGCGACCCGGCTGAACAGCCAGCCGACGGGCATGTACCGCAGCAGTTCGTCGATGACCTGCTTGGTGTAGACGAGCTTCGGCAGGTGCTCGGGCGAGACCGGGTCGGATCCGACGACCTCGTCCACCTCGGCGCACAGCTTGGCGTAGACCTCGGGGTTCTCCCACAGGATCGGCATCGCCCAGACCATGGCCGAGACCGTGGTCTCGCTGGCCGCGCCGTACACGCCGGAGAAGTTGTCGCGCAGCCACTTGGGCGAGGCGGGCAGGCCGTGCGGGTCGGGGGCGCCGAGCAGGAGGCTCAGGAGGTCGTCGTCGCCCTCTTGCGGGGTCGCCTCCGCGACGGCGTACATGTGCTTGTCGAACGTCTTGATCGCGTCATTGAACTCTTTGTCCTTCGGCCGCGGGATCCAGCGGGGAAGGAACGGGGTGACGACGCGCGGAATCATGGAAGGGATGATCGCGTTGGTGGCCTCGGCGAGGTCGTCGACCTGCTCGCGGGTGATCCGCTGGCCGAAGATCACGCCGACGATGGCCTTGGTGACGATCGACGCCATGAGGTCGAGGGTGTCTACGGGGGCGCCGGTGCGGGCCGCCTTCTCGACGGGGTCGAGTCCCTCGTTGATGAATCCCGTGATGTCGGACTGGATCTGCTTGATGTGCCGGGCGGCGAACATCGGCTGGATGATGCGGCGGCTGTGCATCCAGGCGTCCTCGTTCTGGCCGAGGATGCCGTCGCCGAAGAGGCGGTCCAGGGGCGCGTAGAACATGCCACCGCGGGCGTAGTTGCCCTGGTTGGCCCGCAGGATGTGCTGGAGGTGCTCGGGCTTGGTCACGAGGTAGGGACTGAGGACCTTGGCGTCCAGCCGGACGATGTCGCCGTCGGCCTGCCTGCCCAATTCCTCGAATGTACCCAGAGGGTCACGGAGAAAGCTCGGAATGTCGCGGTAGACGGGCAACTTCCGTGCGTCCCGCGCTGGTCTCACACCTGTGTCCAGAGCCATTTTGCGGTGCCTCTTTCCCGAGCGGCGGCCGACCCTCCCCGGAGCAGACCAGACCAGGATGAATCCGACAAGTCCGGAGTGTTTCATGATCCATTGGGCGGATCAAGCCACCTTCAACATGACAAGTCGGACATGTTCATGTGACCTCCCACACACATAAATACACCGCGTGAGGCATGATCAACTCTCTGCAACGAACATTTATAGAAATGACTCTCCGCGACCACCCGATCATCGAAAGATACTTACAACAATGAAACCGAGAAATGGTTTCATTCGATGATCCTTCTTTGGCACCCTTGAATATCGGCGCCATCGCAGTCGTGAGAGAGGGCCGCATGATGACCCAGCAGACACTGATTCCCGGAGTCGCCGGGATACTCGACGAAACCAGACGCTGGATGCGCCCGGCCATGCAGGACGCCGCCGATCGGCTGCACCCCGGACCACGTCAGATCTCCGGATTCACCTTCGGATGGCGCGAGGCCGACGGCACACCGCGTGACGGCGACGGCGGCAAGGGCGTGCGGCCCGCGCTCGCCGGGCTCGCCGCCGCGGCGGCGGGCGGCCGCCCCGAGGACGCCGCGCCCGGTGCCGTCGCGGTCGAGTTCGTGCACGCCTTCTCGCTCGTGCACGACGACATCATGGACGGCGACGAGCTGCGCAGGCACCGGCAGACCGCGTGGAAGGCCTACGGCATCGGGGCCGCCGTGCTCGCCGGGGACGGCCTCCTCGCGCTGGCCCTCGACACCCTCGCCCGGAGCGGCAACGCCGAAGCCGTCACTCGGCTCACCGGGGTCCTCGTCGAACTGGTCAACGGGCAGGCCGCCGACAGCGCCTTCGAGGACCGCGCCTGGTCAGGGCCCCAGGCCGTCACCGTCGACGAGTACATCGCGATGGCCGTCGGCAAGACCGCGTCCCTGCTCGGCTGCGCCGCCTCCGTCGGCTGGATCCTGGGCGGGGGCGACGCGGCGGGCGCCGGGCTGATGGACCGGATGGGCCGCCACCTGGGGCTGGCCTTCCAGGCGGTGGACGACGTGCTGGGCATCTGGGGCGACCCGGCCGTCACGGGCAAGGCCGTGCACAACGACCTGCGGCAGGGCAAGAAGAGCCTCCCGGTCGTCGCGGCACTGAGCGCGGGGACCGCGGGCCTCGCCGACCTGCTCGCGGGCCGGCCGGACGACCCGGCCAGGGCGCTGCGCGCCGCGGACCTCATCGAGAAGGCCGGCGGCCGCCGCTTCACCGCGGACCTCGCCGAGCAGGAGCTCGCCGCGGCACTGGCGATCATCGACGAGATCGGGGGCGGCGCGACGCCGGGGCTGCGGGCGGTCGCCGAGTACGTCGTGCGCCGCCTGGCCTGATCCCCGCCTGGCCTGATCCCGCCGGGAACCGGCCGGTCATAGCGCGCGCAGCCCGTCGAGGACGCTCTGCAGCAGTGCGCGGTCGGTGTGCGGCCGGACCGGACCGGGCCGCCGCGCCACCTCGAGGAGCCCGAGGTGGATGAGCTCCCCCGCGAGCACCTTCACCACGCCGAGCGGCAGACCGAGGTCGGAGGCCAGGTCCGCCAGTACCGAGGACGCCCGGCAGAGCCGGAGCAGCCGGGTGTCCTCCCGGGACAGCCGGGTGCCCCAGGGCGGCTCCCGCCCCGTCGCCCGCAGGAGGGTCACCACGTCCAGGGTCGCCCCCCGGGGCCGTGTGCGGCCCCGGGTGAACGCGTAGGACCGCACCACGGGCCCCGCGTCGTCGTCGACCCACCGTTCGTCAAACCTCGCCATCGCCCGCCTCCGGTCCGCCCTGGCCGAACCGCTTGCGGCGCACCCGCCGCGGCAGGTCACCCCCGCGCGACGGGCGGGGCGGCACGATGTGGCCGTTGGTCGTCGGCTCCGCGGGCGGCGGCTCGGGGAAGAGGCCGCGGCCGAACTCCTGCGCCCGCCCGGCGGACGCCTCGGGGGCCGCGGGGGGCGCGGGGCGCTGCGGCGGCACGCCCTCCGGGGTGAACTCGGCGGTGAACCTGCCCGGCGCGTACCTGCCGTTCGGGCCCGTGCGGGGCGCCTCACCAGGGGTCGCGGCCTGCTCCAGCGCGGGCATCTGGCCCGCGGGCAGCCGCTCGGAGATCTGCGACTCGGGCACCACGAGGCGGTGCGGGATGAGCACGATCGCGGTGACGCCCCCGTAGGCCGACGGCTGGAGCGTCACCCGGATCCCGTGCCGGGCGGCGAGCCGGGAGACGACGAACAGGCCGAGCCTGTCGCTGTCGGCGAGGTCGAAGTCGGGCACCTCGATCAGGCGCCGGTTGAGCTCGGCGAACTCCTCCGGGGACAGGCCGACGCCCCGGTCGACGATCTCCACGGCGAACCCGTTGCCGACCGCCTCGCCGTGCACGAACACCTCGGTGGGCGGCGGCGAGTAGGCGGTGCCGTTCTCGACGAGTTCGGCCAGCAGGTGGATGACGTCGGTGACCGCGGCCCCGGCGAGCGCGACCGGCGCGTTGCAGGAGACCTCGACGCGCGTGTAGTCCTCGACCTCGGCGACGGCGCCGCGCAGGACGTCGGCGAAGTGGACGGGACGGCTCCACGCCCGCGCGGGCGCGGCCCCGGACAGGATGATCAGTCCCTCGGCGTGCCGCCGCATGCGGGTGGTGAGGTGGTCGAGCTGGAACAGGTCGTTCAGGGTGTCGGGGTCGGGCGCGCGCCGCTCCAGCGCGTCGAGCATCCGCAGCTGGCGGTGCAGCAGGGACTGGCTGCGCCAGGCGAGGTTGAGGAAGACCCGGCTGATGCCGTCGCGCAGGTGGGCCTCGCCGATCGCGGCCTCCAGGGCGGTGCGGCGGACCATGCCGAGCGCGTCGCCGACCGCGGCGACCTCGGTCGTGCGGCTCTCGACGCCGGGCGGCGGCAGCTCGGCCGACAGGTCGACCTTCTCGCCGCGGCGCAGCCTGCTGACGACCCAGGGCAGCCGGTGCTCGGCGAGTTCGCGGGCGGCGGTCTGGAGGTCCTTGATGTCGCGGGCCAGGCCGCGGCTGAGCCAGGCGCTCAGCACGATCGACAGGATGACGGCGAGGAGTCCGAGGCCGCCTGCGAGCCACAGACGGAAGTAGACGTCCTCGGTGATCTCGTCGGCCTCCGCGCGCAGCTTGCCGGCCGCGGCCTCCATCTGCGGGTCCCAGACGGCCATCAGGGCGGTCACCGTGGGCTCCCAGCCCTCCAGGACCGCCTTGGGCAGCCTGGGGGCCCCGACGGACTTCTGGACGGTGATCTCGAGGCCCATGAGCTGCTTGAAGCTCGGGTCGTTCATGATGGCCATGCCGTGCGGCTGGAGGTCGGCGCCGAGCCTCCCGATGGACATCTGGGTCATCTGGGTGTGGCCCATGAACCAGATGCCGAACTGCTGGTACTGCGGCACCGTCATCCGGCCGGCCCCGCCCGCCGCGATCGGCGCGACCAGGGCGTCCTCGCGAAGGATGAACTCGCGCGCCCAGGAGAAGGAGACCAGCGCCTCGGACTTCTCGTAGACCCGCACGGTGTCGGAGATGAGGAGGTCGTTCACCGCGGTGAGGCCCGCGAGGATGATCGGGCTGATCCCGGCCACCGCGTCGGCGGGCTTGAGCGCGCCGGAGTCGACCCCCGCGCGCACCTCGGGCAGCGCGTCGAGCGCCTCGGTGAAGGCGGCGAGCAGCTTCTGGGCGTCGGCGTCGGAGGCGTCGGCGACGTCACCGGTGAGCGCCTTGGCGCGGAAGTCCTCCTCGGCGTCGTCGACCGCGGCGCGCGCGGCGTTCAGCCGCTGGAAGGACGGGCCTCCCATGCCCTGGCCGCCCGCGAGGTGCAGGCCGCTCTGGCGGCGCTCGTCCTGGAGCGCGGCGACGAGGGCCCTGCCAGGGTCTCCCACCCCGTCATAGACGGTCTGGAGGCGGTAGGTGTCGACCGCGTCGGACAGGGTGACCCGCGCGGTGAACGCCCAGAGCACGATGAGCGAGAGCACGGGAATGACCAGGAGCAGTGCGATCCTGCTGCGGACGCCGAACGTCCGGGGCTTGGGCTTGGGCGAAGCCATGACACCTACGCAATCTTTCGATAGCCGTCATCTCACCGCCCCCTTGGGAGATCATCGTGCCCGTGCACGTGCAGCCGGGTCAACATTGATTCCTGTTAACATTTGAGGCTCTTGTTAACTGTGATGGCCGATAGCGGCCCGCACCTTTCAGACTCGGACTTCACGCACGAAAACTCCGCGTCATCGCCCGACCGAAACTCGGTGGGCAGGGAAATGGAAGGCGCGAGCGCACCCGTCGCCCTCATCCCGCGCGCGCACCCGGGGCCCACCCGGCCGCCGGCCCGCGCGGAGCACTCTTAACGCATACCGGAACGCCCTCGCGGCGCGTCAGCGGCGCGTGTACATGTAACCCAGGCGGCGCACGGTGACGATCCGGTCGCGGTACGGGCCGAGCTTTCCGCGCAGCCGGTGGATGTGCACGTCGACCGTGCGCACCGAGCCGGCCTCGGAGTAACCCCACACCGCGCGCAGCAACTGGACCCGCGAGTGCACCCGGCCGGGACTGGCCGTGAGGTGCGCGAGCAGCTCGAACTCCTGGTAGGTGAGGGGGATCTTCCGACCGTCCACGTGGGCGGACCGGGAAACCTCGTCCACGGTCAGGCCGTCGTGCACGATCCTTGTGTCGTCGGGGAGAACGGGCGCTACGGACACTTCGCCCTCCCTGCTCAGAGGCACGATGTGACCGACTATGACGAGGGCGCTGTCGGTGCCCTCCATGGGGACCACCCCGAGCAGCTGACCCTGGTCGGCGGGGATGCCCTCCACTTTCGCGGCGGCTGTCATGGCGTCCATGAACCGATATTACACACTAACTTGGTCGAGTATATAGAGTTACAGCGGCTTTCCCATGTGGAATCCTGGACCCGTGGGCTTCAACGACGTGATGGTCGTACGCGACAAGTCAAGGTCCAGGACGATCCGGCACTACCTCATGGCCGACGAGGAGCAGGTCATCGCGGTGCGCCGGCACCCCGCGGCGCTGCTGCGGCCGGTGGCCGAGGTGTTCGGCGGGCTCATCCTCGCCGGGGTGCTCAGCCGCTACTTCGGCGGCGGCATCCTCACCCTCATCGTGTGGTTCGGCTGGCTCTACCTCGTGGGCAGGCTCATCTGGCGGGTGCTGACCTGGTCGGTGGAGTTCTTCATCGTCACCGAGCGGCGGCTGATGTACATCCAGGGGCTCATCGCCCGGCGGGTCGGCATGATCCCGCTCAAGAAGGTGACCGACATCAAACTGGAGCGCCCGATCCAGGGCCAGTTCCTCGACTACGGCACCTTCATCATGGAGAGCGCCGGAGACGACCAGGCCTTCCGCGAGGTCACCTTCATGCCCTACCCCGAGCAGCTGTACTTCGACATCTCCTCGATGATCTTCCCCTCGCTCGACGAGGCGGGCGACTGACCCCGCGGACCCCGGGGGCGCGCGGGCGCCCCTCTACCCGCGCCTTACCCCGGCGGTATCCCCCTTTACCTAGACTGGCGCGCGACCAGAGCCCCCGATCCCTGGAGTTCCGACGTGCTTCGCGCCCGCGCCCTCCTCCCCGTCCTCGCGCTGACCCTCGCCGCAGTCACCGCCTGCGGCGCCGAGACGGACCCCGCCCCCGCCGAGACCGCCCCTTCGGCCGTCTCCCCCTCCACCGCGGGCACCGCCACGCCGGACGCCACCGGAACCACGGCTCCCGCGTTCGACGGCGAGGAGATCACGGTCACCGTCACCGGGAGCAAGGTCGCGCCCCGCCCGGCCGTCCGCGAGGTGGCCAAGGGCACGAAGATCCGGCTCACGGTCACCTCCGACGCCGCCGACGAGCTGCACGTCCACGGCTTCGACAAGGAACTCGAGCTCAAGGCCGGAGAGCCCGGCGTGCTGGAGTTCACCGCGGACCTGACCGGCAGGTTCGAGGTCGAGACCCACGGTTCCCACCTGCTGCTGTTCACGCTCCAGGTGTCCTGATGGTCCTCGCCCACGGCATCGGCGGGCGGCAGGACCTCCCGATCCCGCTGGAGTTCCTCATGGTCGGCGCCGCCCTCGCCGTCCTGGTCTCCTTCGCCGCGCTCGGGCTCACCTGGCAGAGGTCGAAGTTCCGCCCCGAGGCCGGCCGCCCGGTGCCGGAACGGTTCCAGTCCTTCGCCGACGCCCGCGCCACCCGGGTCGTGCTGAGGCTGGTCGGCGTGGTCGGCGCGGCCGCCACCGCGATCGCCGCGGCGTTCGGACCGTCGGGCAACGCCAACCCGGCCCCCTGGACGATCTACGTGATCTTCTGGGTCGGCCTGATCCCGCTCTCGCTGGCCTTCGGCCCGGTGTGGAGGCTGCTGAACCCGCTGCGCGCCGTGCACACCGGGATCGCCCTGCTCAGCGGCGGCAGGCCGCTGGCGAAACTCCCCGCGTGGCTCGGCTACTGGCCCGCGGCCTTCGGCCTGCTCGCCTTCACCTGGCTGGAACTCGTCGCCCCCGACCGGGTCGAGGGCTGGGCGCTGCTCACCTGGTTCGCGGTCTACGCCTCGATCATGATCATCGGATCGACGGTGTTCGGCGCGGAGTTCTTCGACAGGTCCGACCCGTTCGAGGTGTACTCCGCCTTCCTCGGCCGGATGGCCCCCCTCGGCCGCCGCTCCGACGGACGGCTGGTGTTCCGCAACCCGTTCGACGGCCTGGCCGGGCTCACCGCCGCGCCCGGGATCGTCGCGGTGCTGTGCGTCATGCTCGGCTCGACCGCCTACGACGGGTTCACCCGCTCGCCCTGGTGGGTCGGACAGGTCCAGGACGGGCCGCTGCCGCCGACCCTGATGAGCTCCCTCGGCCTCGCGGGCCTGATCCTCATCGTCGCGGCGACGTACTGGCTGTGCACCCGCCCGATCGGCCCGGGAGCCCCCGGTGCCCTCGCCCACTCCCTGATCCCGATCGCCGTCGGCTACCTCATCGCGCACTACTTCTCGCTGCTGTTCTACAGCGGGCAGAGCGCGGTGCTGCTGTGGTCCGACCCCTTCGGGACCAACGCCGACTACCTCGGTGTCGGGGACTACGCGGTGGACTTCGAACTGCTGCCGGTCTGGCTGCTCGCGGTGATCCGCGCGGCCGGCGTCGTCCTCGGGCATGTCCTCGGCGTGTTCGCCGCGCACGACAAGGCCGTCGCGCTGCTTCCGACCCGCCGCGCGCTGACCGGGCAGCTCCCGCTGCTGCTGCTCATGGTCGTCTACACCGTCGGCGGACTCTTCCTCCTCTTCGCAGCGTGACTCTGGGGCCCAGGGGCCGGGCGCTCGAGAACCCGGCTTCGCCGGGGCGCCCGACCCCTGGGCCAGCGACTCTTGGGCCCAGGGGCCGGGCGCTCGAGAACCCGGCTCCGCCGGGGCGCCCGGCCCCTGGGCCCGTGGCCCTTCGGGTCAGGAGTCGAAGCCGAGACCGATCTTGTCCAGGGTGCGCAGCCAGAGGTTGCGCCTGCCCTGGTTGGCGTCGGCCCGCGCGATCGACCAGCGGGTGAGCTGGATCGCGCCGAACCGGAACGGCTCGGGCGGGAACGGGAGCGGCTTGCTGCGGACCATGTCCAGCCGCGTCCGCGCGGTCCGCTCCCCCGGTCGGAGGCCGACCCCGAGGTGGTCGAGGATCACGTCGGCGCCGAACCTGGTCGCGCCGACGCCGAGGCCGGTGTAGCCCGTCGCGTAAGCGAGGCGGCCGCCCATCGCGGTGCCGTAGAAGGCGCAGAAGCGGCTGCACGTGTCGATCACCCCGCCCCAGGCGTGGGTGAAGCCGATCCCCTCCAGCTGCGGGTAGGTGCGGAAGAAGTGCGACGACAGCCGCGCGAACGTCTCGGGCCGGGACTCGAGCTCGTGCCGCAGGCCGTTGCGGAAGTGGTAGATCGCGTCGTAGCCGCCCCACAGGATGCGGTTGTCCGCCGTCAGCCGGTAGTAGTGGAACTGGTTGGCCGAGTCGCCGATGCCCTGCCTGTTCCGCCAGCCGAGCGAGTCGAGCTGGGCGTCGGTCAGCGGCTCGGTCATCAGGGCGTAGTCGTAGACGGGGACGACGTAGTGCTTGAGCCGCTTGAGGAGCGGCGGGAAGACGCCGGTGCCGAGCGCGACCCTACCCGCGCGGATCGCGCCGTAGGGCGTCCGCAGCACGATGCCCTCGCGCGTCTCGGAGAGGGCGGTGACGGGGGTGCGCTCGTAGATCCGGACGCCGAGGGCCGCGCAGGCGTCCCGCAGACCCCAGGCGAGCTTCGCCGGGTGCAGCATCGCCGCGCCGTCGACGTCCCAGAGGCCGCCGAGGTAGGTGGGCGAGTCGATCTCCGCGCGGACCTCGTCCCGGTCGAGCAGCCGCAGGTCGTGGCCGAGGCGGGTGCCGTGCTCGGCCTCCTCGGCGAGGTCGGCGAGCTGCCATTCCTCGGTGGCGACGTGCAGTTCCCCGGTGAACTCGAAGTCGCAGTCGATGCCGTACCGGGTGACGGCGTCGGCGATGCCCTGGAGGTTCTCCTTGCCGAGCCGCTCCAGCTCGCCGATCTGGCCGGGCCAGCGCGCCATGCCGTTCCACAGGCCGTGGGTGAGGGACGCGGCGCAGAATCCGCCGTTGCGCCCTGAGGCCGCGCCGCCCACGAGTTCGGCCTCGACGAGGACCACGTCCAGGGACGGGTCGCGCTCCTTGGCCATGAGGGCGGTCCACAGTCCTGTGTATCCGCCGCCGATCACGGCGAGGTCGCAGGTGGTCGTCTCCACCAGCGACGGGAGGGGCTCGGGACGAGCCGGGTCTTCGAGCCAGTAGGAGGTCGGCTCGGCTTGCGCCAGTGCCTTCAGCGCATTCACATTTCCCTTCTCCTGTGTCCCCTGGGCCGCCGGCCGGGGCCCGCCCTCTTCAGGCGGGGCTTCCCCGGCGGCGACTAGGGTCACTTCTCAGGTTGTTCTGCGTCGACGTGCCGCGACGAGGTTGTAGAGCGCGACCAGCACGCCGACCGCGAAGATCAACGTGCCCATGACGTTGACCTGGGGCGGAGTCCCCGTTCTCGTGGAACTCCATACCCACAGCGGGAACGTTACCGTCGACCCGCTGGTGAAATTGGTGATCACGAAGTCGTCGACGGACAGGGCGAAGGCGAGCATCGCCCCGGCCATGACGCCCGGCATGATCATCGGGAGGGTCACCAGCCGGAACGTGGTCCAGCCGGAGGCCCCGAGGTCGGCCGCGGCCTCCTCCAGGGAGGGGTCGAGGCCGACGACCCGCGCCCGGACCGTCACCGCGACGAACGCGATGGAGAACATCACGTGAGCCAGCAGGATGGTGACGAACCCGCGGGGGGTGTTGAACTGCACGAACATCGCCAGGAGCGAGGAGCCCATGACGAGTTCGGGCGTCGAGATGGCGGCGAAGAGCACGAGGTTGGAAACGCCCTGGCCCTTGAACCTGAACCTGCCGAGCGCGAGCCCGGCCATGGTGCCGATCACCGTCGTGATCACCGTGCTGAGCAGCGCGATGAGCAGCGAGTTGACCAGTGCCTGGGTGAGGTCCTCCTTGTCGAACAGCTGGGCGTACCACTTGACCGTGAAGCCCTCCCAGACGAAGTTCTGCTTGGAGGTCGTGTCGTTGAAGCCGAACGCGATCATGACCGTGATGGGCAGGATCAGCCAGCCGACGAGCACCAGCGTGTAGAGGTGGAGGAAGCGTCCCTTGAGGAGTCTCATCGTCCCGCCGCCTCCAGGACGTCCTTGGTGCCGAGCAGCCGCGCGTACAGGAAGATCCCGACGAGCAGGGCTCCCATGAGGGTGAACGACAGCGCCGAGGCCATCGGGTAGTCGCTGTTGTTGAAGTACTCGAGGTAGATGACGTTGCCGATCATGACGTTGCCGCTGCCGCCCAGCACGTCGGCGTTGACGTAGTCGGCGGAGATCGGGATGAAGGTCATCACGACCCCGGCGAACACGCCGGGCAGCGACAGCGGCAGGACCACCCGCAGGAACGTCTGGACGCGCGAGGCGTACAGGTCCTGGGCCGCTTCGAGGAGCCGGTGGTCGATCTTCTCCAGCGCGACGTAGATCGGCAGCACCATGAACGGCAGGAAGTTGTAGGTCAGGCCGCAGATCACCGCGAACGTGGTGCCGAGGACGTGGAAGTCCTGCGCCAGCAGTCCCCAGTCCTTGAGCGTGCCGAGCACGATGCCGTTGTCGGCGAGCACGAACTTCCAGGAGACCGTGCGCAGGATGAACGACACGAAGAACGGCAGCAGCATGAGGAACAGGTACGTCGACTTGTTCCGGCCCGCCTTGAACGCGATCCAGTAGGCCGCCGGGTAGGCGAGCGCGATGCACGCCGCCGTCGCCAGCAGGCCGTACCAGAGCGACCTGGCGAACTTGTCGCCGTAGGTGGACAGCCCCTCGGTGTAGTTCTGCCAGTGGAACGTGAAGGCGAACCCGTCGATCAGGTTGCCCTCCATCAGGGAGAAGGAGAGCATCATGATGATCGGCACCGCGAAGAACACGGTGAGCCAGAGTCCTCCCGGCAGGATCAGGAGGTAGGGGGTAAGACGCCGCCGCACCTTACGAACCCTGCGGGATCGGGGTGAAGACGCTCTGGTACTGCTCCTTCTCCGCCTGGGTGAGGGTCCGGTAGCGGCGCAGCTTCGCCAGGTCGGCGTCGGTCGGGTACACCAGCGGGCTCTCGATGAGGGCCTCCAGCGTCTCCTTGTCCTCGCCGGACGCGGCGTCGGCGTCCTGCCGGATGAACTCCTTGGTGCCGGGCACCGGCGTGATGTAGTTGATGTACTCCGTCAGCGTGGCGTTGGCCCGCGGGTCGTACAGCCAGTTCATCAGCTCCAGCGCGTCCACCGGGCTCTCGGCGGTGGACGGGATGCACAGGTTGTCCGTCCAGATCGTGCCGCCCTCTTCGGGGATCACGAACTTCACCTCGGGACCGGCGAGGCTGTAGGCGTCACCGGACCAGGCCATGGTGATCCACACGTCACCCTTGGTGACGGCCTCGATGTAGTCCTGGGTGTAGTACTTGCGCACCAGCGGGCGCTGCTCGCGCAGCTTGGCGGCCGCCTTCGCCCAGTCGTCGGGGGTGGACTTCTCGGGGTCGACGCCGGTCAGGAACATGCCGACGTTGCCGAGCTCCTGGGAGTCGCCCATCATGCCGATCTTGCCCTCGTACTTGGGGTCGAGGAGGTCGGCCCACTTGGTGATGGGCTCCTTCACGTACTTGGTGTTGTACGCGATGCCCGTGATGCCCGAGGTGTAGGGGATCGTAAAGGTGTTGTCCGGGTCGTACGACGGGTTCTTGAACGAGGCGCCCGCGTTCGCCGCGAAGTTCGGCAGCTTGGCGTGGTCCAGGGGCACGAGGTAGCCGAGCTGGCGGCACTGCTCCAGCTGGATGCCGTTCGACATGACCATCAGGTCGAAGCCGATCGACTGCTTGGCGCGCAGCGGGGCGTCGATCTTGCCGAACCACTCGGCGTTCTCGTTGATGACCTCCTTGTAGGTCACCTCGATGCCGGTGGCCTTGGTGAACGCCTTGAGCGTCGCCCGGTCGTCCTCCATGTAGCCGACCCAGTTCGCCCAGTTGAGCTTGCCGGTCCTGGTCTTGCCGGCCCAGTACTTCTCGACCTCGGACCGGGTGACGTTCTGCTTGCCGCCCTGGCCCTCGACACCGCACGCGGCCGCGGCCATGCCGACGGCGCCGATGCCCATGAGGCGCAGGAAGTCGCGGCGGTGGGTCAGGCCGCGGCGCAGGAGGGGGTTGATCTCGTTCATGTGCTTCAGGCTCCGATCGCGTAGGAGTGCCGCGGTTCCCACGACAGCCAGACGCTGTCCCCCCGAACGGCGATGTCATCGGCGTCCGAGGCGTTCTGGGTGAACACCGTGATGGTGGTCCCGAGGGACGTCCGGACGTTGTAGTTGGTGCTGGTGCCGAGGTAGACGACCTCGGTGACGGTGCCGCGCAGCCTGCTGCGGTCGGCCCCCGGCTCTTCGACGCGCATGTCGATCTTCTCGGGCCGGACCGTCAGCTCCAGGTCCGCGCCCATCACGGCGTCCCCTGCGGGGACCACGATGCGCTCGGCGTCACCGAGCCCGATCACCGCGACGCCGTCGCGCAGCTCGGTGACGGTGCCGGACAACAGGTTGGAGGTGCCGATGAACCCTGCGACGAACTTCGACCCGGGGTGCTCGTAGATCTCGCGCGGGCTGCCGAGCTGCTCGACCCGCCCGTCGTTCATGACCGCGATCCGGTCCGACATCGTCAGCGCCTCGCCCTGGTCGTGGGTGACGAAGACGAAGGTGATGCCGACCTCGCGCTGGATGCGCTTCAGCTCGACCTGCATGCTCTGGCGCAGCTTGAGGTCGAGGGCGGCGAGCGGCTCGTCGAGCAGGAGCGCGCGCGGGTCGTTGACGAGCGCGCGGGCGAGCGCGACGCGCTGCTGCTGGCCGCCGGAAAGTTCGGCGGGGCGGCGCTTCTCCCGCCCGGCCAGGCCCACGATCTCCAGCATCTCGCCGACCCTGCCCGCGGCCTCGGCCTTGGCCACGCCCTTGCGGCGCAGCCCGAACGCGACGTTGTCGGCGACCGTCATGTGCGGGAAGAGGGCGTACGACTGGAACACCATGTTCACGTCGCGTTTGTTCGGCGGCACACCCGTCACGTCCTTGCCGTGCAGGCGCACCTCGCCCGACGTCGGCTCGTCGAAACCGGCGATCATCCGCATCGTCGTCGTCTTGCCGCAACCGGACGGCCCGAGAAGGGAGAAGAACTCCCCCTCCTCGATCCGCATGTCAACGCCCTTGACCGCCCGGACCGTCTCACCGTTGCCGGTGAACTCCTTGACGAGGCCGACCAGTTCGATGGCGGGGAGAACGGACTGGGTCTCCGTCATTACCACTTGTCCTTCGGGGGGTCGTGCGCGGGGAGGGGGCGCGGGGGCCCGCCGCCTCCGTGGTGCGGATCTTTCCTGGGGGACCGACCCGGGCTCGGGGGGAGCCCGGGGTGTCCGCGGCGCCGGGAGACGGCGCGGACGAATGGTTTTATATCCGACTTTTGTTACCGGCCGATGTAGTGCATGACGTGCTTGATCCGGGTGTAGTCCTCGAAGCCGTACATCGAGAGGTCCTTGCCGTACCCGGAGTGCTTGAAGCCGCCGTGCGGCATCTCGGAGACGAAGGGGATGTGGGTGTTCACCCAGACGACCCCGAAGTCGAGCCGCTTCGTCATCCGCATCGCCCTGCCGTGGTCCTTCGTCCACACGCTGGACGACAGGCCGTACTGGACGCCGTTGGCCCAGCGGACCGCCTCGTCCTCGTCGGAGAACGACTGCACGGTCATCACGGGGCCGAAGATCTCCTCCTGGACGTGCTCGTCGTCCTGGCGCAGGCCCGAGATGACCGTCGGGGCGAAGAAGTAACCGCGGTCGCCCACCTGGGCGCCACCGGTCTCGACCGTCGCGTGGCCGGGCACCCGGTCGAGGAAGCCCTGCACGCGCGCGAGCTGGCCGGCGTTGTTGACGGGGCCGAAATAGGCGTCCGGGTCGTCCGGGCCCGCAGTCTTGAGCGCCGCCGCGGCCTCGGCCAGCGCCGCGGTGAAGTCGGCGGCGATGCGCTCGGACACCAGGACGCGGGTGGCCGCGGTGCAGTCCTGGCCCGCGTTGAACAGGCCGGACCCGGCGATGCCCTCGGCCGCCGAGGCGATGTCGGCGTCGTCGAAGACCACGACCGGGGCCTTGCCGCCCAGCTCCAGGTGCACCCGCTTGAGGTCGCGCGCCGCCGAGGCGGCCACCTCCTTGCCCGCGCGGACCGAGCCGGTGATCGACACCATCTGC
The DNA here is from genome assembly GCF_003751225.1 of Actinocorallia herbida. Classification (NCBI taxonomy): domain Bacteria; kingdom Bacillati; phylum Actinomycetota; class Actinomycetes; order Streptosporangiales; family Thermomonosporaceae; genus Actinocorallia; species Actinocorallia herbida. The sequence goes on along the minus strand of NZ_RJKE01000001.1, from coordinate 928,580 downwards.
GGGGTCGGGTGCTCCACCAGCGCGCGGCCGGTCTCCCGGTCGCCGGTGACGACGTTGAGCACGCCCGGCGGCAGGAACTCGGCGGCGATCTCGGCGAGCAGCAGCGTGGAGACCGGCGTCGTGTCCGACGGCTTGAGCACCACCGTGTTGCCCGCCGCGATCGCCGGGGCGAACTTCCACACCGCCATCATCATCGGGTAGTTCCACGGGGCGACCTGCCCGACGACGCCGATCGGCTCGCGCCGGATCGAGGAGGTGTGGTCGGCCAGGTACTCCCCTGACGACCTGCCCTCCAGCACGCGGGCGGCGCCGGCGAAGAACCGGATGTTGTCGACCATCGGGCCGATCTCCTCGTCCACCGTCAGCTGGTAGGGCTTGCCGGTGTTCTTCACCTCCGCCCTGGCGATCTCCTCGCCGCGCGCCTCGACCGCGTCCGCGAACCTGAGGAGCGCGAGGCCGCGCTCCTTGGGAGTGGCGTCCCGCCAGCCCTCGAACGCCGTGGACGCCGCCGCGTAGGCCGCGTCGAGATCGGCCTTGCCGGAGACCGGCGCCTGGGCGTACACCTCACCCGTGCTCGGGTCGATGACGTCGGAGACCGCGCCACCCGCCGCCTCGACGTACTCGCCGTTCACGAAGTTGCGCAGTTGCGCCTTGCCGGTCATCTTCGACCTCCGCAGGTGGTCCCGTAATCGCTTGACTTTCGCAGAGCATAACGGCGGGGACAAGTGATTCCGTTGTTACAATCGCATTTCTCGACGGATTCAATCGGCAAGACCGCGATTCGTTGCCGTAATGTGCTGCCGCCTGCCCTGACATGGGAGGGCTTCCCTCCCGTCCGCACGGCCGCGCCGCGCACGTCACCCCTGGCCAGACGGGAGGATGGACCCATGAGCGAGCCCCCGCGCCCAGCCCGTGTCCAGCTCGACGCGATCTCCAAGCAGATCATCGAGCAGCTCCAGCAGGACGGGCGGCGCTCCTACGCGGCGATCGGCAAGGCCGTGGGCCTGTCCGAGGCCGCCGTCCGCCAGCGCGTCCAGCGACTGCTGGACACGGGCGTCATGCAGATCGTCGCGGTCACCGACCCGCTCATGCTCGGCTTCAGCCGGCAGGTGATGATCGGCGTGCGGTGCGAGGGCGACCTCACCCGGGTCGCCGACGACCTCGCGGCCATGCCCGAGATCGACTACGTCGTCATCACCGCGGGCTCCTTCGACCTCATGGTCGAACTCGTCGCCGAGACCGACGAGCAGCTCCTGGAGATCCTCGGCCGTATCCGCGCCGTGCCGTCCGTGGTCGGCACCGAGAGCTTCGTCTACCTCAAGCTCCGCAAGCAGACCTACAGCTGGGGCACCCGTTAACGGCCCTGAGCGGGCTCCAGGGCCTTGGCGAGGCGCCGGGCGTAGTCGGCCTGCTCGGCGTCGGACTCGTACCGCTGACGGGGCCAGAAGAAGCCGCGCAGGCCGTCCTTGCGGTTGCGGGGGACCACGTGCGCGTGCAGGTGGGGCACGCTCTGGCTGACGCGGTTGTTCATCGCCACGAACGTGCCCGCCGCGTCAAGGCCCGACTCGACGGCGCCGGCGATCCGCTGGACGACGGCGAAGAAGGGGCCGATCTCGGCGGGGGGCAGGTCGGTCAGGGTCTCGTGGTGGGCGCGCGGCACGACCAGCGTGTGGCCCTTGAACACCGGCCGGGCGTCGAGGAACGCCACGGCCTCCGGGACGTCGAGGACGACGTGCGCCGCGACCTCTCCGGCGATGATCCGGCAGAACACGCAGTCGCTCATGCCGCCCCACCCTAACCGGGAGGCCGCGTCCCGCCCCGGACCGGGCCTGGACGTCCGTCAGGACCGCGCGGAGCCGCCCTCGGCACCGCCGGCGCCCGCGAACACGTCGGGCTCTTCGGCGGGCTCCTCGTCGGCCACAGGCTCCGCGTCGGCTTCCGTGTCCGTGTCCGCGTTTGCGGTCTCTCCGTCGGCTTCCGCCGCGAGAGGGGACTCGCCGTCCGCGCCGTCCGCTCCTTCGCCGGGTGAAACCGTCTCGGCGGTCTCCCCCGCCGTCATGGAGTCGTCGCCTTCGGCGGACTCGGCCACGGGATGCTCGCCCGCCTCGCCCGGCCCGTCCGCGGGCGCGGCCCCGTCCCGGCCGTCGGGCCCCGCGGGGACCTGCTGAAGGTGGTCCAGTGCGGCGGCGAGCTCGTTGAGGAAGCGGTCGACCGCGGGCTCGGCGTAGCCCGCCCGCCAGAAGACCCCGCCGAAGACGGCCTCGCGCACCGCGCGGCCCGAGACCGCGGGCCCCTCGCCGCGCAGGCCCGCGAGGACCCGGTCGAGGAAGGCGTCGACGTCGCGCTCGCGGTAGGCGGCGCGGACCCTGGTGACCGGGAACTCCGCTTCGGACACCCACCGCACCAGCCACGGCACCTGGCCGGACACCGTCTCGGTGTAGGGGTCGGCGTCGCCGCGCTCGCGGTGCTCCAGCTGCCGCACGTACTCCAGCAGCGCGGCGTCCACCGCGAGCCGGTCGTAGCCGTGCAGGACCACGCCCAGCCTGGTCTCGCGCAGCTCGGCCGCGGTGATCGGCGGCACCGGCTCCTCGTGGACGCCCAGCGCCCCCTCGATCCGGACGATCAGCGCGTCGACCTCGCTGGCGAAGTAACCGCGCAGCGCGCGGGGAAACCTGGCCACCGGTGGAACTCCTTCGGACGTCAGCTCTGGGTCGCCGCGGCGAGCTGGCCACAGGCGCCGTCGATCTCCCGGCCACGGGTGTCGCGGACGGTCACGGCGACGCCGTGCGCCTCGAGGCGACGGACGAACTCACGCTCGTCCTCCGGCCGCGAAGCCGTCCACTTCGACCCGGGTGTCGGGTTCAACGGGATCAGATTGACGTGAACGAGCTTGCCTTTCAAGAGCTTCCCGAGCAGATCGGCCCGCCACGCGTGGTCGTTGACGTCCTTGATCAGGGCGTACTCGATCGACACCCTTCGTCCGGATTTCCTGGCGTATCCGAACGCGGCGTCCAGGACCTCGCGCACCTTGAACCGGGTGTTGATCGGGACCAGGGTGTCGCGCAGCTCGTCGTCGGGGGCGTGCAGCGAGACCGCCAGCCGCACCGAGAGGCCCTCTTCGGTGAGCTTGTGGATCGCGGGCACCAGGCCGACCGTCGAGACCGTCACGCCACGCTGGGAGATGCCCAGGCCCGACGGGGACGGCTCGGTGATCCGCCGCACGGCGCCGAGCACCGCCTTGTAGTTGGCCAGGGGCTCGCCCATGCCCATGAAGACGATGTTGCTCACGCGTCCGGGGCCGCCCGCGATGTCCCCGCGGTTCAGCGCCCGCTGGCCCCCCGCGACCTGCTCGACGATCTCCCCGGTCGACAGGTTGCGGGTCAGCCCGGCCTGCCCGGTGGCGCAGAACGGGCAGTTCATCCCGCATCCGGCCTGTGAGGAGACGCACATGGTCACCCGCTCGGGGTACCGCATGAGCACCGACTCGAACAGCACCCCGTCGAAGGCCTTCCAGACCGTCTTGTGGGTCTTGCCGCCGTCGCAGGCCAGATCGCGCACCGAGGTGAGCAGCCGGGGCAGCAGCTCGGGGCCGAGCTTGTCGCGCAGCTTCTGCGACAGGTCGGGCATCTCCGCGGGATCGCTGATCAGCCTCTCGAAGTAGTGCCGGGACAGCTGGTCGGCCCGGAAAGGCTTCTCCCCCAGGGCCGCGACCGCCTCGCGCCGCTCGGCGACCGTGAGGTCGGCGAGATGGCGCGGCGGCTTGGCGCGGCGCGGCCCCGCGAAGATCAGCTGACCGGGACGGCGCGGCGCCACGGCCTGGCGCTGCGCCTCCGGGTCGGTGTTCTCCGGCTGCTGCGGCTCCGCCTGCTCGGGCGCTACCTGGGAAGACATGCTTTCAGTGTCGCTCATCGCAGGAACGCCTCGAACAGGATCCAGGCCACCGGGACCGTGATCAGCAGCGAGTCGAGCCGGTCCATCACCCCGCCGTGGCCGGGCAGCAGCGTGCCGAGGTCCTTGATGCCCAGATCCCGCTTGATCATCGACTCGACGAGGTCGCCGAGCGTCGCCGTCAGCACCACGCAGGCGCCGAGGATCACGCCCTGCCACCACTGGCCGTCGAGCCGCCAGGTCAGCAGCCACGCGCCCACCGCCATGCAGGTGATCGCCGAGCCCGCGAAACCCTCCCAGGTCTTCTTCGGGCTGATCTTGGGGGCGATCTTGTGCTTGCCGAGGTAGGCGCCGACGAAGAAGCCGCCGATGTCGCTGGCCACGGTGACCGCGATGAACACGGTGATCCGGTCCGCGCCGTCGGGATGGGCCAGCATGAGCATGGCGAACCCGACGAGGAACGGCAGGTACACCACGGTGAAGACCGCCGCGGTGACATCGCGCACATAACCCGCCGCGCCGTCCTTCATCCGCCAGATCAGCGTGACGAGGACGGTCATCGCCAGGGTGACGGCCATGCCGCCGGTGCCCTGGTAGAACGCCGCCGGCAGCATCGCCGCGCTGCCCAGGGCGACCGGGAGCATCGGCACGGCGATGTCGCGCGTCGCGAAGGCGCCCGTGAGCTCGCGCAGCGCGACCGCGCCGAACACGAGCAGGACGACCATGAAGGATTCACGGACGGTGTAGAGCGAGACCAGCACGAGGGTGCCGAGCCCCGCTCCCACACCGACGGCCACCGGGACGTTGCGCCCCGGGTTGCGCTTGGTTGTGGGCTCCACTGCCTGCGTCATCAGACTTCGAGGAGTTCGGCCTTCTTGTGCTCAAGAAGGGCGTCGATCGAGGCCACGTACCGCTTCGTCGCCTCGTCCAGTTCCTTCTCCGCACGCCGGACCTCGTCCTCACCCGCCTCGCCGTCCTTGACGAGCTTGTTGAGCGTGTCGTTGGCCTTGCGGCGGATGTTGCGGATCGAGACCTTGGCGTCCTCGGCCTTGCCGCCCGCGATCTTGATGTACTCCCTGCGGCGCTCCTCCGAGAGCTCCGGGAAGACCACCCTGATGACCACGCCGTCGTTGCCCGGGTTCACCCCGAGGTCGCTGTTGCGGATCGCCTTCTCGATCGCCGACATGGAACCCTTGTCGAACGGCTGGATGACGACCATGCGGGGCTCGGGGAGATGGAAGGACGCGAGCTGGTTCACCGGGGTGAGGGCACCGTAGTACTCCACCAGGATCTTGTTGAACATCGCGGGGGTGACCCGGCCCGTGCGGATGCCGGCGAAGTCGTCCTTGGCGACCGAGACCGCCTTGTCCATCTTCTCCTCGGCTTCGAAGAGGATCTCGTCGATCACTGCGTTGGCTCCCGTCTTAGTTCTGTGCCGGGCTGACGAGGGTGCCGATCTTGTCACCCCGGACCGCCCGCACGATGTTGCCCTTGCCCATCAGGTCGAAGACCACGATGGGAAGGCCATTGTCCATGCACAGGCTGATCGCCGTCGCGTCCATCACCTTGAGACCCCGCTGGAGGACCTCGCCGTAATCAAGGCTGTCGAAGCGGACGGCGTCCGGGTTCGTCCGGGGATCGGCGTCGTAGACCCCGTCCACCTGCGTGCCCTTGAGGACGGCGTCGGCGCCGATCTCCAGCGCGCGCTGGGCGGCACAGGTGTCGGTGGAGAAGAAGGGCTGGCCGAGGCCCGCACCGAAGATGACCACGCGGCCCTTCTCCAGATGGCGGACGGCCCGGCGGGGGATGTAGGCCTCGGCGACCTGCGCCATGGTGATCGCCGTCTGGACCCGGGTCTCGACCCCGAGCCGCTCCAGGAAGTCCTGGAGGGCGAGGCAGTTGATCACGGTGGACAGCATGCCCATGTAGTCGCCGCGGTTGCGGTCCATGCCCCGGGCGGACAGTTCCGCGCCGCGGAACATGTTGCCGCCGCCGCAGACGATGGCCACCTCGATGCCGTCGTCGACCGTGGTCTTGATCGACTCGGCGATCGTCTGCACGACGGTGGCGTCGATGCCGAGCGGCTGGCCGCCCGCGAACGCCTCGCCGGACAGCTTCAGCAGCACCCTGCGGGTGCGGACATGCGGGGAGGCCGTCGCTGCGTCGGTCTCAGGGTTCTCGGGCACGGCGACGGCCTCCTAGGCATTGCTCACGTACTGTGTTCAGTTTCTCCCATTGACGGCCCGCACCCTCCGTTGGGGGGTGCGGACCGTCATGGGGGCGGTACCGCCGGTGGCGGGAGGATCAGGCCTGGCCGACCTTGAACCGCACGAAACGCTCGACCGTCACGCCGGCCTCTTCGAGGAGCTTGGCGACGGTCTTCTTGTTGTCCTTGACGAACGCCTGCTTGAGCAGGACGAAGTCCGCCAGGTAGGAGTTGACCCGACCCTCGACGATCTTGGCGATCGCGGCCTCGGGCTTGCCCTCCTCGCGGGTCTTGGTCTCAGCCAGGGCCCGCTCCTTCTCGATCACGTCGGCCGGGATCTCGTCGAAGGTGATGTACTTCGGCGACATGGCCGCGATCTGCTGCGCGATGTCCTTGGCCACGTCGGCGTTGGGGGCCGACAGCTGGACCAGCACACCGGTGGTCGGCGGGAGCTGCGGGTCCGACTTGTGCAGGTAGCTGGCCACGTACGCGCCGGTGAAGTGCGCGAAGCGGCGCAGCTCGAGCTTCTCGCCGATGGTGGCCGAGTTCTCCTCGATGAGGAGCTGCACGGTCTTGCCCGGCTCGATCTCCGCGCCCAGCAGGGCCGGGACGTCGACGGCGCCGGACTCGGCCGCGAACTTCGTGATCTTGTCGGCCAGGGCCACGAAGGACTCCAGCTTGGCCACGAAGTCGGTCTCGCAGTTGAGCTCCAGCAGGGTGCCGTCGCCGTCGCCCTTGAAATACTCGGCCACGAGGCCGTTGCCCGCGGTGCGCTCGGCGCGCTTGCCGACATCCTTGGCGCCCTTGAGGCGCAGGATCTCGACGGCCTTCTCGAAGTCGCCCTCGGCCTCGGTGAGCGCGTTCTTGCAGTCCATCATTCCGGAGCCGGTGAGCTCACGGAGCCGCTTGACGTCGGCGGCGGTGAAGTTCGCCATGGTTCGCGTTCTTTCTTCGTCGTCGGGGAGAAGGACTTACTCGGCGGCCGGAGCCTCGGGCGCGGCCTCGGCCTCGGGGGCCTCGACGGCCGGAGCCTCGGCGGCTTCCGGAGCGGCCTCGACGGCGGCTTCGGCGGCAGGGGCCTCGGGGGCCTCCGGAGCGGCCTCGGCGGCCGGCGCGGCGGCGGCGGACTCGTCGTCCTTCTTGCCCTCGAGCAGCTCGCGCTCCCACTCGGCCAGCGGCTCGACGACCTCGGCGGCCTTGTCGGAGCCACCGCCGGAGCGGGCCAGCAGGCCGTCGGCGGCGGCGTCGGCGACGACGCGGGTCAGGATGCTGACGGCGCGGATGGCGTCGTCGTTACCCGGGATCGGGTAGTCGACCTCGTCGGGGTCGCAGTTGGTGTCGAGGATCGCGACGACGGGGATGTTGAGCTTCTTCGCCTCGTTGATCGCGATGTGCTCCTTCTTGGTGTCCACGATCCACACGGCGGAGGGGACCTTCGCCATGTCGCGGATACCGCCAAGGGTCTTCTCGAGCTTCTCCTTCTCGCGCTTGAGACCGAGCAGCTCCTTCTTCGTCATGCCGGAGCCGGCCACGTCGTCGAAGTCGAGGAGCTCGAGCTCCTTGAGGCGCTGGAGGCGCTTGTGCACGGTGGAGAAGTTGGTGAGCATGCCGCCCAGCCAGCGCTGGTTCACGTAGGGCATGCCGACGCGGGTCGCCTGCTCGGCGATGGCCTCCTGGGCCTGCTTCTTGGTGCCGACGAACAGGATCGTGCCGCCGTGCGCGACGGTCGCCTTGATGAACTCGAAGGCGCGGTCGATGTGGGCGAGCGACTGCTGCAGGTCGATGATGTAGATGCCGTTGCGCTCCGTGAGGATGAAGCGCTTCATCTTCGGGTTCCACCGACGCGTCTGGTGGCCGAAGTGGACGCCGCTTTCCAGCAGCTGTCGCATCGTGACGACGGGAGCCATACCCGTACTCCTTCTTCGTTTCGGTTGCCTGTCACGCCCGGACGCGCCCCGCTACGACCCTGCCGGGTTGCAGACCTGGGAGACGCGCCCCGCCCAAAAGCGGCGAGCGGACGCTGAGAATTCGGCCGGGATCGCGCATGCGCAGGGCAGAGTTCACCCGTCCGTTCCCCCAGTTTAGGGGAACGAGCGCCCCTACTCGAATCGGAGCGGTCGGCGGAGGCCGGAACGGTCGTCCACAGAACGCGATTCGGTGCCCTTTCGGAGGGTGGATCGAGCGCAGAGTGGTCACATGATCACGCCGTCCGCCGTACTCGTCGCCGTCCTCAGCGCGGCGCCGCCCCTTCCGTCGCCCGCCGGGTGGCCGCTGGAACCGCCGTTCTCCGTGGTGCGGGGGTTCGATCCTCCGGCCCGGGACTGGCTGGCCGGGCATCGGGGGGTCGATCTCCTGGCCGGCGCCCCGGGCGGCGCCCCGGGCGGCGCCGTCCTGGCGGGGGCCGAGGGGATCGTCACCTTTGCCGGGCCCGTCTTCACCCGGGGAGTGGTCACGATCTCCCATGGGGCTTACCGGACCACCTATGAGCCTGTTCTTCCGCTGGTGAGGCCGGGCGCCCGGGTCGTCGCCGGGCAGCGGATCGGGACTCTCGCGGCCGGGCCGTCCCACTGCGCTCCCGCGACCTGCCTCCACTGGGGGCTCCGGCACGGGGCGGCCTACCTGGATCCGCTCGGCCTGCCCGCGCCGCCCCCGATCATCCTGCTTCCGCTCGGTCCCTGAGCGGCGGAGCGCCTGGCCACGGGCCCCGTTCCGCGGCCTCGAAAAAATCTCTAAGAAAAGTCGCGGGAGCCGTCTGTCCGGGGCCGGGCTCTTCGTAGCACTGGTACGGCCGGAGAGACCGTGCCGGGAAACGGAGGAGAAGCCATGGACACCACGATCGACACGGCCTGCACCGCCGAGAGCCGCGTCACCCGTTCCCTGCTGGGCTACGGCGTCATCGCCGGGCCCGTGTACGTCACGGTCTCGGTGGCGCAGGGGCTGACGAAGGAGGGCTTCGACTTCGGACGGCACGCGTGGAGCATGCTCGCCAACGGCCCCTACGGCTGGATCCAGTCGGCGAACCTGCTCCTCACCGGCCTCATGGCGGCGGCCTTCGCCGTCGGGCTCGCGCGCGGCGGCGCGGGCCGGGGCGCCACGGTCCTCGTCGGCCTGTTCGCGGCGGGCATGGCCGGGGCCGGTCTCTTCCCCGCGGACCCCGGCTTCGGATTCCCCGCCGGCACCCCTGACGGGCCGGGCGCCCCCACCCTGAACGGCGCCCTGCACCTGGCGCTCTCCGGTGCCGGCCTCCTGTGCCTGGCCGGCGCCGCCGCGTTCCCGCTCGCACGCCGGTTCGCGCCCGTCGCGAGCCGCGTCGCCGGGGGCGCCCTGGCCGTCGGGTTCTGCTGCGTCGCGGCGGGGGCGGGCGCGGTTTGGGCGAATCTCGCCTTCACCGCCGCCGTGGTCGGCATCATGGGGTGGATGAGCGCGCTGGCCCTCCACGAGTACCGGCGCTGACCCCCCGCGAGCTCAGGCAGGAGACCCGATGCGCTATCTCGTCACCTTGAAGAGCGGGCCGATGGACGCGCCCCCGCCGCAGGCCCTGATGGACGCCATCCTCGCGCTCGGCGCGGAGGCGACGGCCTCCGGCGCGCTGCTGGACACCGCCGGGCTGGCCCCCAGCGCCATGGGCGGCGCCCGGGTTGCGCTCGCCGACGGCGAGATCACCGTCACCGACGGACCGTTCGCCGAGACCAAAGAGATGATCAGCTACGCGCTCTACCAGGTGCGCGACCGGGCCGAAGCGGTCGAGTGGGCCGCCAGGTTCCTCCGGCTGCACCGCGACCTGTGGCCCGACTGGGAAGGGGAGGCGGACGTCCTCTCCGTGTTCACCGCGCCGTGACCGCGCCAGGATCGGCCGGCGGCCCGCCGGCCGATCCTTCGCGTGCCGTCGAGGCGGTGTGGCGGCTGGAGGCGGGCCGCATCATCGCCGGGCTCGTCCGCCTCACCGGGGACGTCGGCCTCGCGGAGGAACTCGCCCAGGACGCGCTCCTCGCCGCGCTCGAGCGCTGGCCCCGCGACGGCGTCCCGGCCAACCCCGGCGGCTGGCTCGCGCTCACCGCGCGCAACCGGGCCCTGGACCTGCTGCGCCGCCGCCGCGTCCACGAGCGCAAGGTCGCCGAGCTCGGCAGGGATCTCTCCGACGCCCCCGGACCCGACCTCGACGCCGCGCTCGACGACCCCGTCGGCGACGACCTCCTGCGGCTGATCTTCATCGCGTGCCATCCCGTCCTGCGGCCCGAGGGCAGGGCCGCGCTCACGCTCCGCCTCCTCGGCGGCCTGACCACCGAGGAGGTGGCCAGGGCGTTCCTGATCTCCGAGGCCGCCGCCTCCCAGCGCATCGTCCGGGCCAAGCGGACCCTCGCGGAGCGGGGCGTGCCCTACGAGCTCCCGACGGCCGCCGACCTCCCCGAGCGCCTCACCTCCGTCCTCGGCGTGGTCTACCTGATCTTCAACGAGGGCTACTCGGCGACCGCCGGGACCGACTGGACCCGTCCGTCCCTGTGCGAGGAGGCGATGCGCCTGGCGCGCCTGCTCGCCGGGCTGCTGCCCGACGAGCCGGAGACCCACGGCCTCCAGGCCCTCACCGAGCTGCACGGCTCCCGCCTGCCCGCCCGCGCCGCGCCCGACGGCTCCCCCGTCCTCCTCCCCGACCAGGACCGCCGCCGCTGGGACCGCCTCCTCATCCGCAGGGGCATGGCCGCCCTGGAGCGCGCCGCCGCGTCCGGCCCTCCCGGCCGCTACACCCTCCAGGCCGCCATCGCCGCCTGCCACGCGACCTCGCCCTCCTTCCCCGAAACCGACTGGCCCCGCATCACCGCCCTCTACGCCCAGCTCTCCGCCCGCTGGCCCTCCCCCGTGGTCACCCTGAACCACGCCATGGCCGTCTCCATGTCCGAAGGCCCGGAACAAGCCCTCGCCATGCTCGCCCCCCTCACCACGACCCTCCCCGACTCCCCCCATCTCTCCGCCGCCCGCGCCGACCTCCTGGCCCGTCTGGGCCGCACCTCCGAAGCCCGCACCGCCTACCTCCAAGCCGCCCGGAAGACCCAGAACCCCCAAGAGAAATCCCTCTACCTCCAAAAATCCCGATCCCCCTGACCCCCACCCCACCCGACCCCGGAGTTCCGCCTCCAACGGCACCCCACCCCGGCCCCAGGACCACGACCGTCCGGCCCACCGCCCCCGGCTTCGCGCTCACCCCTTCCCCGGAATCACGCGACCCTTCCCGGATCCGCGCGAAGGGCACAGCAGAGCAGGGCGGGACCGGAATCACGCGACCCTTCCCAGATCCGCGCGAAGGGCGCGGCAGAGCAGGGCGGGAAAGGCCGGGGGCCGGGCAGGTGCGGGTGGAGGTCAGAGGGGTGGGGTGTGGGGGGTGCGGAGGCGCCAGCCGGACCGGGTGCGGTCAATGAAGCCGGTGGCGGCCAGGAGGGCCAGGCGGCTTCGGGTGGTGGGGAGGTCGAGGGAGGCGGCGACGGCTATGGCGTGGGTGGGGGCGCCTCGGGAGCCTGCGGGGACCGCCTCCAGGACCGCCCTGGTGTCGGGGTCCAGGTGGTCGCGGGGGAGGACGGGGCGGCCGTCGGGGCGGTCCAGTCCCTCGCCGATGGGGCCGACCTCCTCCAGCACGTCGGCGGCGCAGGTGACGAGCCTGGTGTGCGGCGGGGTCGCGCGGAGCAGCTCGTGGCAGCCGCGGGACATCAGCGAGGTGACCGGCCCCGGATAGGCCATGAGGTGCCTGCCCAGCGAGCGGGCGTGGTGGGCCGTGTTGAGCGCGCCGCTGCGCAGGTCCGCCTCGACCACCACGGTCCCCTTGGTGAGCGCGGCGATGACCCGGTTGCGGACGAGGAACCTCGGCCGCGTCGGATGGACCGTCGGCGGCCACTCGCTCACCAGCAGCCCCGCCGCGGCGATCTCGCCGAACATCGCCTCGTGCCGGGGCGGGTAGGCCACGTCGACGCCGCTGGCCAGGACGGCGACCGTGGTGCCGTCGGCCGCGAGCACGCCCCGGTGGGCGGCCCCGTCGACGCCGAGGGCGCCGCCGCTCACCACGGTCCAGCCGCGGTCGGCGAGCTCGGCCCCGAGGTCCGCGGCGGCGCGCAGCCCGTAGGGGCTCGCCGCCCGCGCCCCGACGACCGCGACGGATCTCAGGCACACCGCCCGCAGGTCGACGGAGCCCCGCACCCACAGCAGCAGCGGCGCCGCCTCACCGAGCTGGTCGAGGGTGGAGGGCCACTCCGCGTCTCCCGGGCACACGACCCGCCCGCCGAACTGCGCGCAGATGAACAGCGCCCCTTCCAGATCGAACGCCCCCGCCCGCATCCCCCACCCCACCACCTTCTTCTCCGTGGCCCCGCTCCCCCGGGGCACCCTCCCCCGCTGAATCGCCGCGACGGCCTCCGCCGCCCCGACCTCCCGCACCAACCGCCACACGCTCGCGTCCCCCGGCTCGCACACCCCACTGAGCCAGACCCGCGCCACCCTCTCGTCCTCCATCACCTTCCCCCTCCCAAAACCCACCCAGAACCACACAAACCCCCCACCCACCTCACCCGCACCCACCAACCGACCGATCCGCCGTCACGCCTTCCTCCTCCGCCCCGCCACCGCGGCCCTGCCCGCCCGGCCGCATCGCACATGTCCCCGCCCCGCACCCCACGCTCCTCCCTCACCCGCAGGACACGCACGGACCCCGTCCCACCGAACCTCCGCTCATTTCCCGTCCGAGCACACCCGACCGGCACGCTCCCGCCCTCCGCCTCCTCCCCTCAGCCCGCCGGACACACGCCCCACCCCGCGGCCACCGTCCCCACGCCCGGCTCACCGCCCGTCCCACCTCCCTCCGTTGGACCCGCCGAACGCGTGCCCCGCCCCGCGGCCGCGCTCCCCGCGATCGTCTCGCCTCCTTCCCTTCGACCCGCTGAATGCGTGCCCCGCCCCGCGGCGACGCTTCGCGTGATCGGTTCGGGGTGGTCGTGCGTTCTTCGGCTGGTGCGGTCAGGAGGTGTGGCCCTGCCAGAAGGAGAGGGCTTCGGCGGTGTCCCAGGGGGCCGGGGTCTCGCGGCCGGCCAGGTCGGCGATGGTCCAGGCGGCGCGCAGGGCGCGGTCCATGCCTCGGGCGCTGAGCGAGCCGTCCTGGAGGGCCAGTTCCAGGGGGAGGAGGGCTTCGGGGGGTGGGGCGAAGCGGCGGCGGAGTTCGGGGCCGGGGACTTCGCTGTTGGTGCGCCAGGGCAGGCCCGCCATGCGTTTCAGGGCGCGTTCGCGGGCCTCCAGGACGCGTGCGGACACGGTCGCGCTGGACTCGGCGGCCTCCAGGTCGTAGCGGAGTTCGGCGCGGGTGGCCGGGCTCAGCTCCAGCTTGAGGTCGACGCGGTCCAGGAGCGGGCCGGAGATGCGGGACAGGTACCGGGAACGGATCGCGGGCGTGCAGCGGCATTGCAGGACCTTCGCGGCGGCGCAGGGACACGGGTTGGCGGCCATCACCAGCGTGAACAGGGCGGGGAAGCGGACGGTGAACGCGGTGCGGTCGATCCGCACCTCGCCCTGCTCCATCGGCTGGCGCATCGAATCGAGCACCCCGCCGGAGAACTCGGGAGCCTCGTCTATGAAGAGGACCCCCGCGTGGGCGAGGCTGATCGCGCCCGGACGGACGCGGCGGCCGGAGCCGCCGCCGATCATCGCCGTGCGGGACGCGGTGTGGTGCGGCGCCTGGAAGGGCGGATCGCCGATGAGCGGCTGCCCTGGCGGGAGCGTGCCGGCCACGGAGTGGATCGCGGTGACCTCCAGCGCGGTCTGCCGTTCCAGCGGGGGAAGCAGGCTGGGCAGCCGCTCGGCGAGCATGGTCTTGCCGCATCCGGGCGGCCCGAGCAGGAACAGGTGGTGCCCGCCCGCCGCGCTGATCTCCAGTGCCCGTCTGCCCGCGGCCTGGCCCCGCACGTCGGCGAGGTCGAGCATCCCGCGACGCGACGGGCGCGCCTCCAGCACGGAGTACGCCTCGGGCCCCTGGGGCTCGGGCTCTTCGGGAGGGGGATCGCCGCGCAGTTCGCACAGCAGCCCCCGCAGCGACGCCACGGCCAGGACCCGCAGGCCCGGGACGAGTTCCGCCTCCTCCCGGTTGGCCCGGGGCACCACCACGCTCCGGAACCCCGCCTCGGCCGCGGCCATGACGGCCGGGAGCGCCCCCTGGACGGGCCTGAGCCTGCCGTCCAGGCCGAGTTCCCCGATCATGACGGGCTCCGCGCAGGCCGTGAGGGGCAGTACCCCCGCCGCGGCGAGCACCGCCACCGCGATGGCCAGGTCGAATCCCGCGCCGCCCTTGGGCAGGTCGGCGGGGCCGAGCGCGACGGTCACATGCCGGCTCGGCCAGTCCTCCCCCGAGTGCAGGATCGCCGCCCGGACCCGGCCTCTGGCCTCGCTGAGCGCCGTGTCGGGCAGCCCGAACAGGTGCAGGCCCGGCGTCCCGTTGGTGATCGCGGCCTCGACGTCGACGAGGTGGCCGCGGACCCCGACCAGGCCGACGGACCGGGTGCGGGCGAGCGCCATCACGCCACCTCCCGCAGGTGCTCGACGGTGAAGCCCGCGGGCCCGCCGCCGATGAGGCCGATCAGGTCGATGCGGATTCCCGCGGCGCGCACCCCGTGTTCGCGGGACCAGCGCAGGGCGAGTCCTCTTAAACGACGGGCTTTCGCGGGGGTCACCGCTTCGGCGGGGTGGCCGAAGGCGAGGGTGCGGCGGGTCTTGACCTCGCAGAAGACGTGGGTGCGCCCTTCCAGGGCGACTATGTCGAGTTCACCCTCGGGGCAGCGCCAGTTGCGGTCCAGCACCCGCCAGCCGAGTTCGCGCAGGTAGGCGGCCGCGGCTTCCTCACCGCGCCGGCCGAGTTCGTGGTTGGCGTTCATCGCCGATCACCTCCACCCCCGACCCTGCATCCACCCGCCCGGACGAACCGGACCCGAATCGCATTCTGTGGATAACTTCTGCGGAGACGGCGTGAAAAACGGCCGACAAAGACCGACCGACCAGGCGATAACGGAGAAGAAGAAAATCGGCCTAGTTCGGCAGTTGAAGATCGGGCTTGGCCAGCTCCTCGACGTTCACATCATGGAACGTGACGACCCGCACATTCTTCACAAACCTCGCAGGACGGTACATATCCCAGACCCAGGCGTCCTGCATGGTGACCTCGAAGTACACCTCACCGCCCTCGAGTGCCCGCACCTGGAGATCGACCGTGTTGGTCAGGTAGAACCTGCGCTCGGTCTCCACCACATAGGTGAACAGGCCCACGACGTCACGGTATTCACGATAGAGCTGGAGCTCCATCTCGGTCTCGTACTTCTCCAGGTCCTCAGCGCTCATCTTCTCCTCCCATCTGCTCATTGTTCACCATGCCCGGGAGCGCGACCACTCCCGAGCCGTCCGCGACCCTCGCCCGGACGTTGACGAAGGAGAAACGGTGCTCCGGGCAGGGTCCGTGGCTCGCCAGGGCGGCCATGTGCTCCGGCGTGCTGTAACCCTTGTGCACGGCGAAACCGTACTGCGGATACACCCCGTGCAGGTCCGCCATGATCCGGTCCCTGGTGACCTTGGCGACCACCGAGGCCGCGGCGATGCAGGCCACCGCCCGGTCGCCCTTGATCACCCGGAGGCTGGGCACCTCCAGGCCCGGCACGCCGAACCCGTCCGTCAGCACGTAGGACGGCTCGACCGACAGCGTCCGCAGGACCCGCCGCATTCCCGTGACGTTGCTGGCGTGCAGCCCCACCCGGTCCAGTTCGGCGCTCGGCACCACGAGGACCGACCAGACGGCCCGCGCGGTGATCTCCGCGTACAGGGCCTCACGCCTGGCCGCGGTCAGCAGCTTGGAGTCGGCGAGGCCGGGCACCTTCAGGCCGTCGAGGATCACCGCGGCCACCACCAGCGGCCCCGCGCAGGCTCCGCGCCCCGCCTCGTCGACCCCTGCGACGCGGGCGAAGCCGCCGTGCGCCAGAGCGCGCTCATAGCCGTACATCCCGGCGTCCCGCCGCGGGGTGAACCGCACCGGGCGCCGTGTGCCTGTGATCACGGGAGGAGCCCGATCGAGCGGCTGTACATACCCGGAACTTTACGCCCACCGACGGACGACCACCCAATGCCCGACGAGATCCCCCGTCATGGACGGGTGTGGATCCGGTCACCGTCAATCGCGGCGCGCCAGGACCTGCGGGGCCGCCACGGCGCCACCCGGGGCGCTCCCCGCCCCGCCCGCCCCGAGGGACGGCTGCGAGAACGTCGCGGGGATGTCCAGGATCTGCCAGTGCCGAAGCGGCCACACCACCACGAACGCCCTCCCGATCACGCTGCCGACCGGGATGGTGCCGGCGCCGGGGTCGGCCTGGTGCCCCCGGGAGTCCCACGACACCTCGCGGTGGTCGCCCATGACCCACAGCCTTCCGGGCGGCACGACGACGTCGAACTTCTGGGTGGACGGCACGTTCTGCTTGCCGGTGATCGGATCGGTGTACAGGTAGGCGGTCTCGTCCAGCGGGACGTCGTTGACGGTGATCCTGCCGGTCGACGCCTCGCAGCAGACCACGTGGTCGCCGGGCACGCCCACGACCCGCTTGATGTAGTCCTTCTCCCCCGCGACGACCCCGAACGCCGTCCCCACGGCCCGCAGGACGCGCTGGACGGGATTGGTCGGCTCGGCCACGTCGACCTCGGGGTCCCAGCTCTCCAGCCCGCTGAAGACGACGACGTCGCCGCGCTCGATGTCCCGGATCTTGTAGACCAGCTTGTTGACCAGGACGCGGTCGCCGATCTGGAGCGTCTCCTCCATCGAGGAGGACGGGATGTAGAACGCCTGCACGACAAAGGTCTTGATCACCAGGGCCAGGACCAGCGCCACCGCGATCAGCAGGGGCAGTTCCTTCCAGAAGGAGCCCTGCTTCTTTCCGTCGGAAACCTCTTCCGGGCTTTCGGGGCCTTCTGGGCCCTCGGGGCCGTCTGTCCCCTCGCCCTCGTCGGCGCTGACGCCGTCGATGTCGGAACGCACCGGTCTCCGATCCTCCCCGGACGCGCTGGGCCCTGGTTCTTCGTCACTCATCAGAGAGCGAGCCTAGCGCTGCCCCGCCCGGCGCCCCCGCGGGCCAAGGCCATGCGGCGGCCAAGAACGCCGAACGCCCGGCCCCGTAAGAGGCCAGGCGTTCGGAAAGTCCCGTGGGGAGTGACGACTAGAAGTCGCGCTTCTCCTTGATGCGGGCGGCCTTGCCGCGCAGGTTGCGCAGGTAGTAGAGCTTGGCGCGGCGCACGTCACCGCGGATGGTGACCTCGAGCTTCTCGATGGCCGGGAGGTTGAGCGGGAAGGTCCGCTCGACGCCGTAGCCGCCCTTGCTGACCTTGCGGACGGTGAAGGTCTCGCGCGCGCCGCCGCCCTGACGGCGGATCACGACGCCCTCGAAGAGCTGGATACGGCTGACCTTGCCCTCGGTGATCCGCACGTGCACCTTGACGGTGTCACCGGGGCGGAAGCTCGGGAGGTCCGACCGCAGCGCGGCCTTCTCGATCTCCTGGATCAGGGTGTGCATGGAGTGTCCTTGCTTGCTGGCCCGGACCGGAGAGGCCCCAGAGTGGAGATGGGGGCGTCAGGTGCGGGGACGTATGAGCGCGCGCGAAAGCACGCGACGCTCTAGTTTGCCATACCTTCGGGGTGCTCCTCCAAATCGGAGCGCACTCACCCGATCACCGGCGGCCCGCGGGCGATCAGCCGTCCAGCGCGTGCCGGCCGGGCACCGCGAGGTCGCCCAGCCCGAGCTCCGCCAGGAGCCTGCGGTCGTGCTTGTCCAGCGCCTTGGGGTCCAGCCGCGCCAGGAGGTCGGGCCGCAGCGCGGCGGTCCGGCGGAACGCCTCGTCGCGCCGCCAGCGCGCGATCTTCCCGTGGTGGCCCGACTTCAGGACCGCGGGCACCTCCCGATCGCGCCAGACGGGCGGCTTGGTGTAGACGGGCCCTTCGACGAGGGTCTCCATCCGGCCGGGCGCGAAGGAGTCGTCGGAGACGGACTCGGCGTTGCCGAGGACGCCGGGCACGAGCCGGGAGACCGCCTCGACCATCACCAGGACCGCGACCTCTCCCCCGGCGAGCACGTAGTCGCCGATGCTGAGCTCGTGGACCTCTACGACGTCCCGGTAGTGCGCCATGACGCGCGAGTCGATGCCCTCGTAGCGCCCGCACGCGAAGACGAGGTGGGGCGCGGAGGCGAGTTCTCCCGCGACGGCCTGAGTGAACGGCCTGCCTGACGGGGTGGGGACGACGAGCCGGCTTTCCGGCGTCAGCACGTCGTCCAGGGCCTCACCCCAAGGGGCGGGCTTCATGACCATGCCGGGACCGCCGCCGTACGGCGTGTCGTCCACGGTGCGGTGCCTGTCGTAGGCCCAGTCGCGCAGGTCGTGCACGCCGAACGACAGAAGCCCCTTGTCGGCGGCCTTGCCCAGCAGGGAGGCCGACAGGGGCGAGAAGTACTCGGGGAAGATCGTGATGACGTCGAAGCGCACGTGAGGATCCGGGAGGGTCGCTAGTCGAAGAGCCCGCCGGGCGGATCGACGACCAGCCGGCCGCCTTCGAGGTCGACCTCCGGGACGATCGCCGCGACGAAAGGCACATAACGGTCACCGGCGGGGGTGTCCACCACGATGAGCTCCTGCGCGTGATGCAGGATCTCCGAGACCGTCCCGATCTCCTCGCCGGAAGTGGTGACGACCCTCAGCCCGATGAGCTGCTGGTCGTGGAACTCGTCCGGATCGGACGAGGGCAGGATCTCCGCGGAATCGATCACCAGCCAGATGCCGCGCAGCCCCTCGGCGCCGTTGCGATCGGCGACCCCCTCGAAGCGCACCACGAGACGCCCGCTGTGCCAGCGGGCCGACGCGACCGTCAGCGGACCGGCCGACACGGGATCCGTGGCGAGCGCCTCACCCGGTGCGAACCGGGTGTCGGCGTCGTCAGTACGGACGTCGACGGTGACGTCGCCACGGATACCGTGCGGTTTGCCGATGCGGCCCACTACCAATTGCACTGGTCAGCGGACCTCGTTGACGTCGAGCAGGTCCACACGGACATAACGGCCGCCCGAGAGGGCGCCCATGACCGTGCGGAGGGCCTTCGCGGTACGACCGCTCCGGCCGATGACCTTGCCGAGGTCCTCGGCGTGCACACGCACCTCGAGGACTCGGCCACCGCGGATCCGCTTGGCGTTGACCTGCACCTCGTCGGGGTGATCGACGATGCCACGGACCAGGTGCTCGAGCGCTTCTTCGAGCACTTAGGCCTCGCTCGGGGCTTCGGTCTCGGCGGACTCTTCCTTGGGCTCGGCCTTCTTCTTGGCCGCCTTCGGCGTGGTGGCGGCGCCACCGTCGAGGTTCGCGGCCTCCTTGGAGGCGGCGGCGAACAGCGCGCCCTTGTCGGCCTTGGGCTCGGCGGTCTTCAGCGTGCCCTCGGCGCCGGGAAGGCCCTTGAACTTCTGCCAGTCGCCGGTGATCTTGAGCAGCTTCTCGACGGACTCGGTCGGCTGCGCGCCGACGCCCAGCCAGTACTGCACCCGCTCGGACTCGACCTCGATCAGCGAGGGCTCCTCCTTCGGGTGGTACTTGCCGATCTCCTCGATCGCGCGACCGTCCCGCTTGGTGCGGGCGTCGGCGATGACGATGCGGTACTGGGCGCCGCGGATCTTACCGAGACGCTTGAGCTTGATCTTGACAGCCACGGGTGTGGTAACTCCGGTTTCAGTAACAGGAGAACGACGACCGCAAGGGTGGGGACCAGAGCGGAGCCGTTCAGATGGACTCCGGGCGCTAGGGCGATGAGAGGGCGCCTCACGTACCGGGTTTCCAGCATCCCATTCTGCCAGATCCGAGTGACTGCTCGCCCACGCCACTCCGAAACCGCCCCCGCACCCTGCGTTTCCCGCAGAGCGCCGGGGCGGTCGGGGTCAGTCCTTCTTGCCGAAGTCGCCCAGGTCGGGCATCTGGAAGCCCGGGGGGAGCTGCTGGGGCAGGCCGCCGCCGAAGGCCGGGGGCAGGCCGCCCTGCTGCTCCTCGGGCTTCGCACCGGGGCCCAGGGCCCGCTTGCGGGGGTCGCCGGACTGGCGCTTGCCCTTCTTGGGCTTGACCTGCTTGGCGGGCTTGCCACGGCGGGTGCCCGGCATTCCGGGGATCCCCATGCCGCCGGCCATGGCCTTCATCATCTTCTGGGCCTGGAAGAACCGGGTGACGAGCGAGCTGACCTCGCCGACCGTGGTGCCGGAGCCCTTGGCGATGCGGGCGCGGCGCGAGCCGTTGATCATCTTCGGTTCGGCGCGCTCGCCGGGCGTCATGGACCGGATGATCGCGGCGACCCGGTCGAGGTCGCGATCGTCGATCTGGTCGATCTGCTGCCGCATCTGGCCCATGCCGGGCAGCATGCCCAGCAGGTTCCCGATCGGGCCCATCTTCTGGATCATCATCATCTGCTGGAGGAAGTCGTCCAGCGTGAAGTCCTCGCCCGAGGCGAGCTTCCCGGCCATCTTGGCCGCCTCTTCCTCGTCGAACTGGCGCTGGGCCTGCTCGATGAGGGTGAGGATGTCGCCCATGTCCAGGATCCGGCCGGCCATCCGGTCGGGGTGGAAGACGTCGAAGTCCTCGAGCTTCTCGCCCGTGGAGGCGAACATGATCGGCCGGCCGGTGATCTGCCGGATGGACAGCGCCGCGCCGCCGCGGGCGTCGCCGTCGAGCTTGGTGAGCACGACGCCGTCGAAGCCGACGCCGTCCATGAACGCCTGGGCGGTGTTGACCGCGTCCTGGCCGACCATGGCGTCGACGACGAACAGGACCTCGTCCGGCTGGGTGCTCTGCCGGATGTCGATGGCCTGCTGCATCATCTCGGTGTCGATGCCGAGCCGGCCCGCGGTGTCGATGATCACCACGTCGTGCTGGGCGCGCTTGGCCTCGATGATCGACGACTGCGCGACCCGGACGGGGTCGCCGACGCCGTTGCCCGGCTCGGGCGCGAAGACCGGGACCCCGGCCCGCTCGCCCATCACCTGGAGCTGCTGGACGGCGTTGGGGCGCTGGAGGTCGCAGGCCACCAGGAGGGGCGTGTGGCCCTCCTCCTTGAGCCAGCGGGCCAGTTTGCCCGCCAGGGTGGTCTTACCGGCGCCCTGGAGGCCCGCGAGCATGATGACCGTCGGGGCGGTCTTGGCGAACCGGACGCGCCGGGTCTCACCGCCCAGGATCTCGATCAGCTCGTCGTTGACGATCTTGACGACCTGCTGCGCGGGGTTCAGCGCCTTGGAGACGTCGACGCCGCGCGCCCGCTCCTTGACGTTCTCGATGAACCCCTTGACCACCGGCAGCGCGACGTCCGCCTCGAGGAGCGCGACCCGGATCTCCCGCGCGGTGGCATTGATGTCGGACTCCGACAACCTGCCCTTGCTGCGCAGGTTGGTGAAGACCGAAGTCAGCCGATCGGAGAGATTCTCGAACACGACCCGTCCTAGCGTGACGCGGAAAATGGGAAACGCAGACAGCCTACCTATCCGAAGCGCCCGTTGACGTAGTCGGCGGTCCTGGGGTCGGCGGGATTGTCGAAGATCTCCGATGTGGGACCGGATTCCACGATACGGCCGGGGGTGTCCTGCTCGGCGAGGAAGAACGCGCAGGTGTCGGACACGCGGTGCGCCTGCTGCATGTTGTGGGTGACGATGACGATGGTCACCTCGGCGGCGAGCTCCCCTATCGTCTCCTCGATCCGCCTGGTCGAGGTGGGGTCGAGGGCCGAGCACGGCTCGTCCATGAGCAGCACCTCGGGCGAGACGGCCAGCGACCTCGCGATGCACAGGCGCTGCTGCTGCCCGCCCGACAGGGCGCCGCCGGGGGCGCGCAGCCGCTTCTCGACCTCGTTCCACAGCCCGGCGCGGCGCAGGCACTGCTCCACGAGCGCGTCCTTGTCGGGGGTCTTCAGGCCGGAGAGCTTCAGCCCGGAGGTGACGTTGTCGTAGATCGACATGGTGGGGAAGGGGTTGGGCTTCTGGAACACCATGCCGATGCGGCGGCGCACCTCGGTGATACGGCGTCCCGGCGCGTAGATGTCCTCGCCGTCGAGGGCCACCTCCCCCGCGAGCGACGCCGACGGGATCAGCTCGTGCATCCGGTTGAGGATCCGCAGGAAGGTCGACTTGCCGCAGCCCGACGGGCCGATCAGGGCGGTCACCCGGCCCGGCTCCATGGCCAGGCCCACCCGGTCGAGCACCTTGCGCTCGCCGAACCAGGCGGAGACGTCGGTGGCCACGAGACCACCTCCGGGGCGGCGCGTGAGACCGTCCAGGACGGCCGTCCGGTCGATCGGGGTCAGGTCGGTCAGGGTCTTGTCGTGCGAGGTCATGTCGGGCCCGTCTTGTCTCAGAGCGTGTTGGGGAGGAGCCGGGCGAGGCTCTCGTAGATGTTCCAGAGCACCGCCAGCAGGACGGGCGAGGAGACGACGTAGGTGGGCCACCTCGACCAGCGCAGGTAGGAGAAGGTCGTCAGCCCGGCGGCCAGGAGGAGCGCCTCCGCCCAGAGGAGCAGCGGGAGCAGCGCGCCGGGGTCGGCGCTGAGGCCGACCTCGGACCGGCCGATGCGCGGCGGCTCCGCGGAGTTCCCGGCCACCGGACGGCTCGTGAGCCTGGCCGTCACCAGCGCCTCGCCGTGCGGGGCGACACCGCTGTCGGCGGTCACCAGCACGAGGGTCGAGGAGCCCGACTCCGGCGGCAGGATCGACGGCCCGCCGCCGCTGACGGTGTAGGAGGCGAGTCCCTGGCCGGTGATCACCGTGATGACGTCACCCGTGTGCAGCTTGCCGAGCGCGCCGAACGGGCCGCCGTAGGTGCCCGCGCGTCCGAGGATCACGCTGATGCCCGGCTGCCCGGGCAGCGGGGTGTCGCGGCGGTGGCCGGGCCCGTGCACCAGTTCGGCGGACGTCGTCCCTTCCACGACGACCTCGCGCAGCCCGAGCCGGGGGATCTCCAGGACGGCCACCGATGCCCCGGCGGAGATCGGCGGGGCGACGGGCGCGACGCCCTCGGCGAGTTCCTTCCTGAAGTCGGCGTAGCGGACCTCCTGGTCCCGGTCGTGCTGGAGCGGGGAGAGCACCGCGAGGTAGGCGAGGAACCCGAGCACGAACACGCCGAGCAGCCCGAGGCTCACCCCTGCGATCCGCAGCGGCGGATCGGCGGAGCGCGGCCGCGCCGGCGGCTCGGGCGCTTCGGGCGCCTCCGCCCGCACGGGGAGTTCTTCGACGGCGGTCACGGCTTTCGCCTCCTTCCCACGCCCCGGAAGGAGCGCGGACTCACGCGCGGCAGCGGCGGGACGAACGTGCCGAACCTGCCCGCGCCGTAAAGGACGGTCCCGGCCAGCGCGGCCGCGAGGCCGGTGCCGAGCAGGGCGGGCAGCAGCCAGCCGAGCAGCGCCGCCGCGTCGGCCGACAGGCGCCCGCCCATGGGTGCGGGCGCGCCCGCGCCGATCGCCGGGAGCGAGACCGGCTGGGACGTCTCGACGGCCTCCGGCACGTCCGGCGCGGCGGCGCCGGGCGGCTCGGGGATCGTGCCCTTCTGGGCGATGACGTCCTTCGCCGCCTTCTTCGTCTGCGCCTTCATCGCGGCGGTCAGCGGCACATAGCCGACGGGCCGCGTGCCGGGCCGGACACCGGGTTTCTGCCCGGGGCCCGCCGCGTGCCGGAGGAACGCGGCGATCTTCTTCGCCTTGGCCGCGGCGACCCCGTTCGTGGGCACCTCGGCGTACTGGACGTGGGTCAGCGGGTAGGCCTTGGCGTCCTCGGCCGCGTAGTCGGGCAGCTGTGTCACGCCGTCGGCGTTGGTCTTCAGGTGCTTCAGCATCGCGGCCATGGACGCGTCGGTGGGCGCCACGTACTTGCCCGCCGCGTTGCGCAGCCGCGCCGAGGAGAACCGCAGCGCCTGCGCGTCGGAGGTGGCGACGATCGCGAACAGCCCGCGGTTGCCGACGGCGTACGGCGGGGTCTTCACGTAGTTGCCGTACTGGTCCTTGACGTAGTTCTCGCTGTTGTCCCGGTTCGTCACCAGGAAGCGGGCGACCTCGGAGAGCCCGAGCACCGGGATGAACCCGTGGATGAACCGCTTGTCCGGGTCCCGGGAGACGAACGCGCTCGCGGGGAACTCCGCGCCCTTGAAGTTCTTGTTCACCGTCATCCCGCCGGGGGCCTTGGCGCCGTTGAGGAAGGCCGCGGCGGTGGGGTCGGCGGCCAGCCAGCGGGTCAGCTCGTAGGTGAGGTCGTTGTCGCCGGACACGACGGTCGGCCAGCCCATGCTCGGCCAGGAGCGGTCCTCGCCGTTGAGCTTGAGGAACTCCGGGTCCTGGAAGATGTCCTGCGGGTTGTCCTCGGTCGCCTTGTTGCAGTCCTTCACACCGGGTCCGCACGCGGCGCTCATCGAGTAGGACTCGGTGAGGATCTTGGCGACGAGGCGGGGTGTCAGCTTGATGTCGGTGATCGGCTTGCCGGTGTCGGCGTCGTCGATCCGGTAGGCGATCGAGATGCCGGAGATGCCGACCGGCGCGTAGTCGAACGCGCGCGACGCGGCGGCGTCCTCGGGCCGGGTCGTCAGCGCGACGTCGGTGCCGTTGGTCTGGAAGCTGGAGCGGGCCAGCGGCTCGCCGAGCGAGGTGTAGTCGACGTCCACGTCCGCCTTGGACGTGCACAGCCCCGGCTGCCAGCGCTCGATGAGCCGCTTGGCCTGGGGTGATCCGCTGACGCGGAAGTCGGCGTCCTCCAGCGCGCAGGTGGCCGCCGACGGCGAGAAGCCGATCGGCACGACGACCCGGTTGGCCCAGGCCCAGGCGGAGTCGAGGTACGCCTGGGTGGCGAGCTGGCCGTCCAGGGCGGGCCTGGCCGGGTCGCCGTCGTTGGGGATCACCGCGATCGAGCAGTCGCCGGCGGTGTCGCACCCGAGGCTCGCCGACTCGGCGATGGTGCGCACCTCGACGTCGGCGTAGCCCTTGCCGTTCTTCGCGGTCAGGGCGGTGACGGCGTTGGTCGGCCCGTCGGGCAGCACGCCGCCGTCCTTGGGCTTGTCGGGGTAGGTGAAGGAGCCCGAGCCGTAGCAGTCGGCGATGGACTCGGGTTCCTGACCGCGGCACTGGTAGACCCGGACGACGTGGGTGGTGCTGTCGCTGAGGAACGCGTCGGAGCTCGGTTCGAACCCTTGCCAGCTCACCCGGATGACCTGGTTGACCAGGTCGGTGGACTGGTCGAGCGTCACCTTGCCCTTGGTGTTCGCCGGGTACTCGGGGTCGTCGGTCGCGGGCGTGCTCGGGCTCGGGTCGACCGTCGGGGTCTCTCCCGGGGTCTCGCTCGCGGTGGCCTCGGGCGTCGCCGACGGGGTGGTGGGGGGCTGCGGCGAGGCGGCCGCCGCGGTGCAGAACGCCACGGCGACGGCGGTGACGGCGGCCCAGATCGTGCGACGGGTCATCGCTGTCCTCCCGCGCGGCGGCGGCGGGTGTAGGCGGTGAGGACCGGGGGCAGCACGAGCGCCCCCAGCAGCACCGCGGCGGAGACCGCCCCGGCGACCAGCCCCACCCCGCTCTGCGCCGCGACCTCGACCGGCTCGGCGAAGGCGGTGCTGTCCGCCGCGACCACCGGCCCGTCCGCGGCGACGGCCGCCGTGGTGGCGCCCGCGGTCGGCGCGGCGCTCGCGTCCGGCGCGTCGCCGGTGGCGGTGGTGCCCGCGCCGGGCTCGCCGCAGGGGATCTTGCCCTCCTGGTCGCACGCCTCGGGTTGCGGGGCGGTCTTGAGCAGCACGTTCTCGCCGCCCTCGAAGGTGGGGTTGTGGCAGGTGGACAGGTCCGCCCCCGCCGAGATGTGACCGGGTATCCGGTTCATCTGCGTGTAGGCGGCCTCGACCAGGTTCTTCGGCAGCGGCGAGTAGCCGAGTTCCGGCGCCTTCTGCTGGCCGGAGCACAGGAAGTAGTCGATGAACGTCGAGAGCGTCTGGCCCTTCTCCTTGGTGAAGGGCGCCTGCGTGGACGTCGGGATGATCATGTACGAATAGCTCGACAGCGGATAAGCGCGCTTGTCGGCGCTGTCGTAGACGCCCTCGAGCTTCTGGGTCAGGTCGGAGTTGATCTCGGCCTTGGTGAGCGCGACCGCGACGTTGGACGCGGTCGGCAGCGTGAAGTAGCCGGACTTGTTCTTCACTTTGACGGCCGGGTAGCCCGCGTTCCGCGCGTAGGCGTACTCGACGTAGGTGATGGCGCCCTCTCCGTAGCTGGCCGACACGTAGGCGGCCACGCCGTTGGAGCCGTTCTGCTGCTTGCCTCCGGGCAGCGTCGGATAGTACGAGGTCAGGCCCTTCTTCTTGAAGAAGGGCCGCCACAGGTCGGGGTACTGGGTGTCCATCCACAGGGAGAACTGCGCGGTGGTGCCCGAGCCGTCCGAGCGCGTCACCGGAGTGATCTTCCGGTTCGGCATCGCCACGCCGTTCATGTCCTTGGTGATCGCCGGGTCGCTCCAGTTGGTGATCTTCCCGGTGAAGATCTTGGTGAGCGTGTCGCCCGACAGCCGCAGGTTCTCCACCCGCTTGCCGTTCTTGGTGAGGTGGTACATGAACGACGTGCCGCCCGCGACGATCGGCATGTAGGCGTAGGCGCGCTTGCTCACCTCGGCCGGGCTGCCGTCCTCGGGGTGCAGCTGGAAGGGGATCTCCGAGACGGCGAAGTCGACCTGGGAGCTGCGGAAGTCGGTGCGCCCCGCGGTCGAGCCCGACCCGGTGTAGTTGACGGTGATGCCGTTCTTCTTGACCGCGGCCGCCCACTGGTCCAGCGCCACCTGGCTCCAGGTCGAGCCGCTGCCCGTCACGGGCACGAAATCGGCCGCCGCGGCGGGGCGGACGGGCAGGAGTGCGATCAGGGACGCCAGTGCGAGCGCCCCCAGACGTCGAGCGCTCATGCGGACGTCTCCTTCTCGGATGGGAGGGGTGACTTCACCGGCAGCGGGGCGGGGGCCGGGGCGGAGGCGCGCTCGGCCGCCGCGAGCCTGCGGCGGGCGCGGCGCGTCATCTGCCCGGGCGCCGCACCCCCCAGGAGGCGCGCGACGGTGAAGAGCACGAGGACGACGAGCGCCAGCACCAGGGCCGCCCCGAACGCCCGCGAGACCATGTCCGGCTGCGGGAACTTCACGTAGGTGTAGATGTAGAGGGGGAGGTTCGTCATGTTCCCCTCGAAGGGGTCGGCGTTCATGCCGCGCGCGAACCCCGCCGTCAGCAGCACCGGGGCGGTCTCGCCCACTCCGCGCGCCATCGCCAGCACGATGCCGGTCGCCAGGCCGGAGCGCGCCGTCGGCAGCACCACGTGCCGCACGACCTGCCACTGCCCGGCGCCGAGCGCGTAGGCGGCCTCGCGCAGCCCGCCCGGCACCAGCCGCAGGACGACCTCGGACGCCCGGGTGACGATCGGCACCATCATGATCGCGATGGCCAGGGCGGCGGCGAGACCGGACTTCTGGAACCCGAAGGTCAGGATGAAGGCGGCGAGCACGAACAGCCCCGCCAGGACGGACGGCAGCGCGCTCATCGTGTCGACGATGAGCCGCACCGGACGGGTCAGCCGCCCGCCGACCTCGACCAGGAACAGCGCGGTGGCGATCCCCAGCGGCATCGCGATGGCCACCCCGATGCCGAGCTGAATCAGCGAGCCGACGACGGCGTGGAGCACGCCGCCGCTGGTGAGCGGGTCGAGCGCGCCGGTGTCGGACATCGTCTGGGTGAAGAAGTTGGCGTGCGCGAACGCCTGCGCCCCGCGCAGCACGGTGAACCCGAGGATCGCCGCGATGACGGTGACGGTGAGCAGCCCCGCGCTGTGCACGAGCACGCTCACCAGGCGGTCGGCCGCGGCGAGCCGCCCGTGCTCGTGCGTCACGATGACCGCGTACAGGAGAAGGAAGGCCACGTACCAGCACGCGGCGAAGCCGAGCGCGCCGGTGAAGGGCAGCAGCCTGGTGAACAGGATCCACACCAGGGTCAGGCTCGCCACGGCGGCCCCGGCCAGGGCGAAGCGGTCCTCGCGGACGGCGCCACCGGGGCGGAAGCGGCCGCGCGGCGCCGGCCGGGGCTCCGCCGCCCGGTCGGTCGCGGCGGGCGGGTCGGTGCGCGGATCGGCGATGGTCATGGCTCAGGCCTCGGTCGACGCGCCGGAACGGCTGCGGTTGATGATCATGGCGGCGAAGAAGTTGATGACGAGCGTCACCGCGAACAGCACGAGTCCCGCGGCCATGAGGGCCGACAGGCCGAACTCGCTGGAGTCGGAGTAGCGCAGCGCGATGAGCGCGGAGATGGAGTTGCCCGCGCCCTCCAGCACGTGGAGGGTGGCGCGGAAGTCCGGGGAGATGATGAGGACGACCGCGATGGTCTCCCCCAGCGCGCGGCCCAGCGAGAGCATCGCCGCGCCGATGACGCCGCCGCGCCCGAACGGCAGCACCACGGTGCGGATCATGCCCCAGCGGGTCGAGCCGAGCGCGTAGGCCGCCTCCCGCTCCGCCTGCGGGGCCTGGGAGAACACCTCCCGCGACAGCGAGCAGCAGATCGGGATCACCATCATGCCGACGACGAGGCCGGCGATGAAGTGCGAGGAGGTGAAGGAACCGGGGTCCGCGTGGTCGGTGTCGACCCGGAAGAAGGGGAGGAAGGACGCGTGGTCCGACAGCCAGCGCGAGACTCCGATCAGGCGCGGCTGGAGGAACGTCACCCCCCAGAGCCCGTAGAGGATCGAGGGGATCGCGGCCATGAGGTCGATGAGCGCGATCAGCGCGCGGCGCATGCCCGGCGCCGCGTACTCGCTGATGTACAGCGCGGCGAACACCGCGATCGGCACGCCGACCACCAGCGCGGTCAGCGCGATCTCGACGGTGCCCGGCAGCACCGAGGCGATGCCGAAGTCGTGCAGCTCCGGGTCCCAGGTCTGCGTGGTGAAGAAGCGGTGCCCGGCGGTGTCGAGCGCCGAGAAGCCGCGGAGGGCCAGGAAGAGGCCGATGAAGCCGAGGATGACCAGGAGCGTCAAGCCCGAGCCGCGTACCGCCGTGCGGAAGGCGACGTCCACCGGGAGGAGGCGCGCGGTGGTCCGCCGCTTCTGCTCCGCGACGGGCTCGGCATGGGGAGGCGCCGGAGAGGCGATGCTCATCGTGCTGACCGTTCTTACGAGGACAAGGGCCGAAGGCGACCGGACGGCGCCGGTCGCCTTCGGCTCGGGTGCTTCAGTCGCGTGCCGCGGCTAGGACAGCGCGCCGCAGCCGCCACCGATCGGCTCGAAGCCGTAGGAGCGGATGAGCGCGGTCTGGTCGCACACGTAGCCGGTCGGGCCGAAGACCGGCTCGAACTCGGCGGCGTCGCCGGTGCGGACGACGTTGTAGACCAGCCGCAGGAACTGGTGCGGGAAGTCGGCGGCGTTCAGGCGGATGTTCTTGCCCTTGACGCCGCCCTTCTTGGTGACGGTGATCTTGCCGGTGGTCGGCGAGACGCCCGAGATCTTGCCGAGGACGAGCTTGCCGTGGCGATCGCTCTTGTGGTTGATCGCCTGGGCGACCCACTGCGCGATGGAGAACGGCGCGATGGCGGCGCGGCCCGCGCCGACCTTGGTGCCGTCGTTCTCGATGTTGGTGGCCTTCTGGTTCACGCAGGAGCCGACCTGGGCGTCGGTCAGGCCGATCGCGCCGAGGAAGAAGGAGCGGGTGCCGGAGCCGGCCTGCGGCAGCCACGGCTTGATGGCGACGCGCTTCTTGCCGTTCTTCTTGCCGCCGACCTGGTCCCAGTAGCGGGCCGCGCCGGAGCACTTGTAGATGTTGGCGAGCTGGGACTTCTTCAGGCTCTTGGGCGCGAAGCTGTTGTAGTTCACCGCCCAGGTGACGCCGTCCTGCGCGAAGGCGTAGAAGCTCAGCGTGGCCTCGCTGCCGTCGGTCTTCTTCGCGCGCGAGGAACGGGCGAAGTCGTAAGCGCCCTCGGTGTCGGCCAGCAGCGCCTTGATGCCGTTGCTGGAGCCGACCACGCGGGCCCGCTTGGGCAGGCCCTTCTTCGGCACGAAGGTGGCCGAGCCGGTCGCGTTGAAGCTGGCGAGCTTGTTGGCCGGCTTCGTCTTGTTGTACGCGGCGGCGAGCGCGTTCACGACGTCCTGCGTCGTGTCCGAACCGACCCCGACGAAGTCGGTCTTGGCCGGCGTGAAGCCCGGGTCGGCGTTCGCCGGAACCTGGACGGCGCAGACGGCCAGCGCGACTGCCGCCGCGCTGAGGACCATCTTCTTGAGCATTCTTCCTCCGCGAAGATGCTTCGGCGGCATGACCGCCGCCGGCGAGCCACTCAGCTCGCGGAGGCTTACCTTGGGCCCACCAGACGAACGCACGACGCCGGTTCAGATGTCCGATCTCACCTCAATAGGCGAATTGCTAACAAACAACACAAAAGACAGCGAACATCACACGCGGTCACCGCGTCCCAGGGCCGGAACGCGACGGCACCCCGCCGGAACCGTGTCCGGTGGGGTGCCGTGCGCCGACGTCAGCCGAGCGCGCTGAGAATGTCCTCTTCGATCTCGCCGCGCAGCACGTCGTCGGTCACCGGGCCGCCGTCGTGCCCGACGACGTAGAACACGTCGACGGCCTCCGAGCCCAGCGTGTCGATCTTCGCGGCGCGGATGTGCAGGCCGCAGTCGCCCAGGACCCGGCCGATCCGCCACAGCAGGCCCGGCCTGTCGTGCGCGCGGACCTCCACCACGGTGGCGGTGCTCGACGCCTCCTCCACGAAGGTGACCCTGGGCGGCGCGACCGGCACGCCGGGCCTGGTCCGGACGGCCTTGGCGCGCCGCTCCAGCCGGTCGGCCACGTCGAGCCGCCCGGCGAGGGCGCGGCGCAGGTCCGCCTCGATCGACGCGGGCTCCGGCGGGCTGCCGAACTCGGGCTGCGCGGTGAACTCGATGACGGCGTTGCCGCCGCCGACGTCGCCGTGCGAGAACGTCCGTGCGGTGCGCAGGACCAGCCTGTGCAGGGCGAGCACGCCCGCGGCCTGCCAGAGCAGCCCGGGACGGTCCCAGGCGACCACGGTGATGCTCAGCGACCCGCCCGTGTGCCGCGCCCAGGTGCCGCGGACCGCGGAGCTGCTGACCCGGACGGCGACGCCGTCGTGCCTGGCCAGCGCGAGCTGGGCGGAGGTCGGCGCGGGCGTGCGCGGCGGCTCGTCGCCGCGCAGGGCGGCCCCGGTGCGCCGGACGAGCTCGTCGATGAGCCTGGCCTTCCAGGAACCCCACGCGGCGGGGCCCGTCGCGCCCGCGTCGGCGGCGGCGAGCGCGTGCAGCAGTTCGAGGACGAGCGGCGTCCCGACGGCCTCGGCGACGGTCTCGATGGTGCGCGGATCGTCGAGATCTCGGCGGGTCGCGGTGTCGGGCAGCAGCAGGTGGTGCAGGACGACGGCCTCCAGGACCTCGACGTCCTCCTTGGGGAAGCCGAGGTAGGCGGCGATCACCCGGGTGTGCTCGGCGCCCGCGATCGAGTGGTCGCGGCCCGAGCCGTCCTTGCCGATGTCGTGCAGGAAGGCGCCCACGAGCAGCAGGTCGGGGCGGGAGGAGTCGCGGATGCGGGCCGCGACGCCCGCGGCGGCCTCCATGAGGTGCCGGTCGACGGTCCACTTGTGGACGGCGTTGCGCTGCGGCCGGTTCCTGACCCGGGTCCAGTCCGGGATCATCCGCACCACGAGGCCCACCTGGTCCAGCCCCTCCCAGACGGGGATCGCCGCGGGGCCCGCGCCCAGCAGCGAGACCAGGGCGGTGCGGGCGGACTCCGGCCACGGGACGGGCAGGGCGGTGAAGGACTTGGCGAGCTGGTCGAGCGTCGCGGGGGCGAGCGGGAGGCCCGCGTTGGCCGAGGCGGCGGCCGCGCGCAGCGGCATCGACGGGTCCGCGAGGTTCGCGCCGCGCGCCAGGACCACCTCTCCCTGGTACTCGACGAGGCCGTCGGCGATGGGCGTGCGCTCGGCGCGCGCGGGCGGGGCGCAGAAGCGCTCGACGTTCCGCCAGACGGTGTCGGCCGCGTAGGAGATCGTCCGGGCGGCCTCGGCGACGGCCCCGAGCAGCGCGATGCCGTCGGCCAGGCCGAGTTCCTCGGCGACGCCGTCCTGTTCCTGCAGCAGGAGGCGGTCGGCGGAGCGGCCCGTGCGCTTGTGCAGCGCGTGACGGATGTCGAGGAGGGTGTCGTAGGCGGCCCTGACCCTTGAGGACGGCTCGGGCACCGCCCAGGTCGCGACCACGGCCTGCATCACGTGCACGTCGCGCAGTCCGCCCTTGGCGTCCTTGACGTCGCCTTCCAGGAGGAAGGCGAGCTCGCCCAGCCGTTCCCACCTTTCCGCGGTCATCTCCCGCAGTTCCGGCAGCCGGGTCCGCGCCGAGGCGCGCCAGTCGGCCAGCACCTTGGAGCGCACGTCCTCGGCGAGCCGGCGGTCCCCCGCGACGCACCTGCCGTGCAGCAGCCCCATCAGGGCCTTGAGGTCCTCCCCCGCGACGGCCCTGGCCTCGGCGACCGTGCGCACCGAATGGTCGAGCTGGAGGCCGCGATCCCAGACGGGGTACCAGATCTTCTCGGCGAGCTCGGCGATGTCCGCCCGTCCCTCGTGCAGCAGGACGAGGTCGAGATCCCCTCCCGGGGTGAGGTCTCTTCGGCCGAGGCTGCCGACCGCCACGAGCGCGACGCCCTCGGCGTCCGCCACCAACTCCGCAAGCCACTCGTCAAGCTCGGCCACCCGGGTGGCCCGTTCCGTCGCGAAACTCAAGCCCTTCACCTCTCCGCACAGAGTAAGGGGCGCTCCGGAATGTACTCCGGAACGCCCCTCGCGCTCTCCCCCGAACCCGACAGCCGCCTAGAGGGCCTCGGCTCCGGTCTCGCCGGTCCGCACGCGGACCACCGTGTCGACCGAGGTCGACCAGACCTTGCCGTCGCCGATCTTGCCGGTCTGCGCGGCCTTCACGACCACGTCGATGACCTCTTCGGCGTCCTCGTCCTCGACGAGGACCTCGAGGCGGATCTTCGGCACGACGTCGACCTTGTACTCGGCGCCTCGGTAGACCTCGGTGTGGCCCTTCTGACGGCCGAAGCCGCTGGCCTCACTGACGGTCATGCCCTTGACCCCGAAGGTCTCCAGGGCGGCCTTCACGTCGTCCAGTTTGAACGGCTTGATGATGGCGGTGATCAGCTTCACGCGTCAGCCTCAACCTTCTTGATGTCGGAGACCGGGGCCGAGATCGAGGAGGCGGTGCCCGAGTGGGAGGGGGCCAGGTCGTAGGCGCTCTCGGCGTGGGCCGCGATGTCGATGCCGTTGACCTCGTCCTCTTCGGAGATCCGGAAGCCCATGGTCATGTCGATGACCTTACCGAGGATGTAGGAGACCACGAAGGAGTAGAGACCCACGACCACCGGGCCGAGCACCTGGAGGCCGAGCTGGCGCCAGCCGTGCTCGCCGTACAGGACACCCTGCTCCTGGCCGTCGAGGAACGGGTAGCGGGCGAGGAAGCCCAGGGCCACGGCGCCGATGACACCGCCGACCAGGTGCACGCCGACCACGTCGAGCGAGTCGTCGTAGCCGAACTTGTACTTGAGGCCGACCGCGTAGGCGCAGGCCGCACCGGCGAGGACGCCCAGGAGGACCGCGGCCCAGGGGTCGACGAAACCACAGGCCGGCGTGATCGCGACGAGACCGGCGACCGCGCCGGAGGCGGCGCCCAGCGAGGTGGCGTGGCCGTCGCGGAGCTTCTCGACCAGCAGCCAGGCGCCGGCGGCGACGGCCGCGGCGATCTGGGTGTTGATGAAGGCCAGCGCGGCGGTGCCGTCGACGGCGAGCTCAGAGCCGGCGTTGAAGCCGAACCAGCCGAACCACAGGAGCGCGGCGCCGAGCAGGACGTACGGCAGGTTGTGCGGGCGCATGGGCTCCTTCGGCCAGCCCTTGCGCTTGCCGAGCACCAGGGCGAGCGCGAGAGCGGCCGCACCGGCGTTGATGTGGACGACCGTGCCGCCCGCGAAGTCCTCGATGCCCAGCTCGGTGAGCCAGCCGCCGCCCCAGACCCAGTGCGCGACCGGGAAGTAGACCAGCGTGGCCCACAGCCCGCCGAACACGACCCAGGCGCCGAACTTGGCGCGGTCCGCGATGGCGCCCGAGATCAGGGCGACGGTGATGATCGCGAAGGTCAGCTGGAAGGCCGAGAAGGTGAGGGACGGCATGCCGCCCTCATCCGAGGTGGCCGTGGTGATCAGGCTCTGCAGGCCCCAGGCGTCGAGGCCGCCGACGAACTTGTTGACCGTCTCGTTGCCGGCCGCGTCGAAGGCGAGCGAGTGGCCGAAGAGAACCCAGAGAACGGTGACCGTGATCATGCTGACGAACGACATCATCATCATGTTCAGGACAGACTTGGCCCGGGTCATGCCGCCGTAGAAGAAGGCGAGGCCTGGGGTCATCAGCAGAACGAGCGCGGTGGCCGCGATCATCCAGGCTGTACTGCCGGTGTCGATCTTATCCATGAGGAAGAGCGCCCCTCCAAGTGCGGATTTGCCTTTCGCCCAGAAGACTCTTCCTCGGCGGTTTCACCCTCGCGGCACAGATGTTTCCGACGTGTGAAACATGCAGAACCGATGTTTCACAAGTGTTTCCCCTCTCGCATCGTTCCAACCCGCGTCAAGCGATCATCGAATACAGCGTCCGAACCGTGACTTTCCCGAAATCTCGGGACGCAAAGGGGGACCGGCCCGCGTGGGCCGGTCCCCCTTGCCTGGCAGGGTCAGGGCTGACGGTGGGTGCCGCTGGTGTGCGCGCCTCCCGCCGTGTGGGTGCCGCCGGGCGCACCCGGGTCGACCCACTCCATGCCCGGTACCTGGGCCGTCTGCTTGTGCGCCATCGCGCCCCACAGGGCGAAGCCGGTGAGCGCGATGCTCGCGGCGATCGACAGGTACCAGCCGGCGTCCAGGCCGATGCCCGCGTCGGCCAGCGCCACCGCCTCGCTGCCGCCCAGGACGGGCGGGATGTCCAGCGCGTTACCGAAGCGGAACGCGAAGACCACGCAGGCGATGAACGCGAGGACGCCGCAGATGGCCGAGCCCATGAGCATGCCGCGGCGGTTGCCGTCGGTCACCAGCGCGGCCAGGGCCATCGCACCGGCGAGGAAGGCGAGGACCAACGCGATCTTGCCCTCCCACAACCGGACGCCGCTCATCGTCGCGGCGCTGAAGAAGGTCACGCTTATCCACGGCAGCAGAGTGCCGATGATCAGCACTCCCGCGGAGATCGCCGACGCCTTCGACGCCGTCGAGGTGATGCGTTGCTCGGCGGAAAGCAGCGGGGGCATACCGCGTTCTGCGGCCATCTCCCCGTGCATTCCCCCGGTCGTCTGGGCGGGCGAACCGCTCGGCGCGCCCCCAGGAGCGGCCTCTCCCCCCGCGGATGTCGCGCCGTGCGGGCGCCTGGTCGGTGTTGACACTTCGATCCCCCCGATCTGTACGGGTTCGTGCCTATCTCCTCACGTAAGCACAGATCGAGGGGGAACGTTCCAAGCCCGGTTATCCGCAGCGGCTAGATTCCGTCAAACCGATCTTTCTTCCTGGTCTCCGGCCCGATCTTCCGCGGGCC
Source organism: Actinocorallia herbida (assembly GCF_003751225.1). Lineage (NCBI taxonomy): Bacteria > Bacillati > Actinomycetota > Actinomycetes > Streptosporangiales > Thermomonosporaceae > Actinocorallia > Actinocorallia herbida. Next base: position 892,835 of record NZ_RJKE01000001.1, on the reverse strand, counting down.
TTTCCGGGAAATCAGCCGAGGATGGCGTCGACGAAGGCGCCGGGCTCGAACGGGGCGAGGTCGTCGGGGCCCTCGCCCAGGCCGACGAGCTTCACCGGGACGCCGAGCTCGCGCTGGACGGCGATGACGATGCCGCCCTTGGCGGTGCCGTCCATCTTGGTCAGCGCGATCCCGGTGATGTTCACCGCCTCGGCGAACACGCGGGCCTGGGTGAGGCCGTTCTGGCCCGTCGTGGCGTCCAGGACCAGCAGCACCTCGTCCACCGCGGCCTGCTTCTCGATCACCCGCTTGACCTTGCCGAGCTCGTCCATGAGGCCGACCTTGGTGTGCAGCCGGCCCGCGGTGTCGATGATGACGGTGTCGACGCCCTCGGCGATGCCCTCCTTGACCGCCTCGAACGCGACGCTGGCCGGGTCGCCCGCCTCCGGGCCGCGCACGGTCCTGGCGCCCACGCGCTCGCCCCAGGTGACGAGCTGGTCGGCTGCGGCGGCGCGGAAGGTGTCCGCGGCGCCCAGCACGACGGACTTGCCGTCGCCGACCAGGACGCGGGCCAGCTTGCCCGTGGTCGTGGTCTTGCCGGTGCCGTTGACGCCGACGACCATGACGACCGCCGGGTTGCCCCCGTGCTTGTCCACCTTGAGGCCGCGCGGGAGATCCGGGCCGATCTGCGCGATGAGCTGCTCGCGCAGCATCGCCTTGACCTCGTCCGGGCCCCGCTTGCCGTCGACCCGGACCCGGGTGCGCAGCTCGTCGACGATCATCCGGGACGGGGTGACGCCGACGTCGGCGGTGATGAGGATGTCCTCGATCTCGTCCCAGTCGTCGTCGGTCAGGGAATCCCGGGACAGCAGGGCGAGCAGCCCCTGTCCGAGGGTGCTCTGGGAGCGGGCGAGGCGCGCGCGCAGCCGCTGGAGCCGGCCCGCGCTCGGCGGCGGCACCTCGATCTCGGGCGCGGGCGGCGCCTGGGCGGAGGGTGGCGCCGGGGCCGTGGCGACCCCGCCCTCCCCGAGATCCGCACCGGTGCCCTTCGGTTCGGTGATCTGCGGCGCCTCTGGCGGCGCCTCGATGGTCGGGGCGCCCGAGCGGGACCGCAGCAGCGCGACAGTCCCGCCGACCGCGATGATCACGAGCAGCGCGATACCGAGAATCAGATATTCCATAGCCCGTCCAGTCTCGCAGACTCCGGGCGCTCAGGCCGGTTCGGCCTCGCGGAGCCGCTGGCTGATCACCTGGGAGACGCCGTCGCCGCGCATGCTGACGCCGTACAGCGCGTCCGCGCCCTCCATCGTCCGCTTCTGGTGGGTGATGACGATGAGCTGGGACGTGTCGCGCAGTTCCTCGAAGACGCCGATGAGCCGCTGGGTGTTGGTGTCGTCCAGCGCGGCCTCGACCTCGTCGAGCACGTAGAACGGGCTCGGCCGCGCCTTGAACACCGCGACGAGGAAGGCGATCGCCACCAGCGAGCGCTCCCCGCCGGACAGCAGCGACAGCCGCTTCACCTTCTTGCCGGGCGGACGGGCGGCGACCTCGATGCCGGTGGCGAGCATGTCGTCGGGGTCGGTGAGGGACAGCGAGCCCTCGCCGCCGGGGAACAGCCTGCCGAAGATCCCGGCGAAGTGCTCGGCGGTCTCGGCGTAGGCCGCGGCGAACACCTCCTGTACCCGTTGGTCGACGTCCTTCACGATGTCGAAAAGATCCCTGCGGGTCTTCTTCAGGTCCTCCAGCTGCGAGGTGAGGAAGGCGTGCCGCTCCTCCAGCGCCGCGAACTCCTCGAGGGCGAGCGGGTTGACCTTGCCGAGCTGGGCCATCTGCCGCTCGGCGGCCTTGGCCCGCTTCTCCTGGACGGCCCGGTCGAACGGCTCGGGCGACGCCTCGGGGTCCTGCGGCGGGACGAGCTGGTCCGGGCCGTACTCGGCGACCAGCCCTTCCACCTCCATGCCGTACTCCTCCAGCGCCTTCTCCTGGAGCCGCTCCAGCCGCAGCCGCTGCTCGGCCCGCGCCACCTCACTGCCGTGCACCACGTTCACCAGGCGCTCGAGCTGGGTGGCGTACTCGCGGACCTGCCCGCGGACGATCTTCAGTTCCTCCTCGCGGGCGGCACGGCGGCGCTCGGCGTCCTCCCGCTCGGCGACCGCGACCTCCAGGGACCGCGCGATCCGGGCCAGCGCGATCTGCGCGCCGTCCTGGACGGCCCGCGCGATGCGCGCCTGCTCCTCGCGGCGGCGGCGCCGCTCGACCGCGAGCGCCCGGTTGCGGCGCTCGGCCTCGGCCTGCCGGTCCAGCGCGTCGGCGCGGCCGGCGAGGGCGCCCGCGCGCTCCTCGGCGGTGCGGACGGCGAGGCGCGCCTCCATCTCGGTGCCGCGCAGCTCGCCGACGCGTTCGGCGAGCTCCTCGCGGATCTCGGTGTCGGGCTCCTCCTCGGGCTCGGCCTCCGCGTCGGCCTCGTAGCGCTCCTCCATCTCGGCGAGGCGCTCGGCGGTGGTGTCCCGGTGGTCTTCGGCGTCGCGGACGTTGCCCGCCAGCCGCTCGGCCTCCTGCCCGGCCGCGTGTGCGGCGGCCTGGAGGCGGGCCTCCTGCTTGGCCTCCTGGGCGGCAGCGGCGTCGGCCTCGCGGAGCCTGGCGCGGACCCCGTCGAGCTCGGACTGGGCCTGGCCGACACCGGCCTGCGCGGCGGCCGACAGCGCCTGGGCCTCCTCGACCGCGAGCTGCGCCTCGGCCTCTGCCTCGGCGGCCTCCTCAAGACTCGCGGCACTCAGTTCCGCGGCCTCGTGCGCCCGGCCGAGCGCGGCCACCGCCTCGTCCAGCGAGGCGCGCATCTGGAGCGGGCCCTGCCCGCTGGAGGAGCCGACGCGCGCCCAGTGGGCGCCCAGCAGCCTGCCGTCGCGGGTGACCGCGCGCAGCCGGGGCTCGCCGGCGACGATCTCCCGCGCCCGCGCCGGGTCGTCCACCACGACGACGCCTTCTAGCAGCCGGTCCAGCGCGGGGCGCAGTGGCTCGGGCACGGTCACCAGCTCCGCCGCCCAGACACCTCCGGACGGGCAGGGATCGCCCGTGCCCGGCACCTTCGGCGCCGCGCCGATGACGAGTCCGGCGGCCGCGCCGCGCTCGCCCAGGAACGCGAGGGCCTCGGCCGCGGTGTCCAGCGACGCCACCGCGACGGCCTCGGTCAGCGCACCGAGGACCGCGGCGATCGCGGCCTCCGCGCCGGGACGGACTGCCAGCGCCGACGCGAGAGTGCCCTCCACCCCGGCGAGGCCGGACGACAGCAGTGCCTCACCGCCGTCGGGGGCGGACCCGAGGCCCAGTTCGAGCGCCTCGATCCTGGCCTGGAGGGCGGTGGTCTCCTTCTGGGCGCGCTGGTCGGCGGTGCGGGCCGCGGTGATCTGCTCGCGGGCCGCCTTGAGCGCCCGCTGCGGCCCCTCGACCGCCGTGCGCGCGGCCGCGGCGCTCTCCTTGGCCGCGGCGAGGGCGGCCTCGGCCAGCTCCAGGTCGGCGGCGAGCCGCGGGTCGACCTCGTTCTCGGACTGGAAGGCCGCGGCTTCGGCCAGCGCGGCCACCGCGCGGTCCTCGGCGGCCAGGCGGGCCTCGGTGAGCCTGCCGATCTCGGCGCCCGCCGCCTGGAGGCGGGAGCGCAGCGCGTCGAGGGCGGCGCGCTGCCGGGCCAGGGACTCGCGGCGCTCGGCGGCGGCCCTGGCGAGCTGCTGGATCCGCCGGTCCTCGGCGGCCAGGGCCGACTCGGCCCCCGCGCGCTCGCCGACGGCCTGCTCCAGCGTGCCCTGGGCCTCTTCGAGGCGCTCGGCCAGGACCTCCTCCTGCGCGCGGACCTCCTCGGCCTCGCGCTCCAGGTCCTCGGGGTCGCGGCCGAACCGCTCCTCGCCGGAGAATCCCGTCGCGCCCCGGTGCCGCTCCGCGGCGAGGTCGGCGACGCCGCGCAGCCGCTCCTGGAGCGACGACAGCCGGAACCAGGTCTCCTGGACCGCGGCCAGCACGGGCGCGGCCTCGGCCGACTCGGCGTCCAGGTGCTCCTCGCGGGCCTGGGCGGTGGCCAGCGCGGCCTCCACCTCGGCCCTGCGCCTGCGCACCGAGTCCTCGTCCGCGGTCTCGCGCTCGATCTTGGCGGCGAGGGTGACGAGATCGTCGGCGAGCAGCCGCAGCTTGGCGTCGCGCAGCTCGGCCTGGATCATCGCGGCGCGGCGCGCGATCTCGGCCTGCTTGCCGAGCGGCTTGAGCTGGCGGCGCAGTTCGGTGGTGAGGTCCTGCACGCGGGTGAGGTTGGCCTGCATCGCGTCGAGCTTCCGCAGCGCCTTCTCCTTGCGCTTGCGGTGCTTCAGGACGCCCGCGGCCTCCTCGACGATCGCGCGGCGGCCCTCGGGACCTGCGTTGAGCACCTGGTCGAGCTGGCCCTGGCCGATGATCACGTGCATCTCGCGGCCGATGCCGGAGTCCGACAGCAGCTCCTGGACGTCCAGCAGCCGGCAGCCGTCGCCGTTGATCGAGTACTCGCTGGAGCCCGACCGGAACATCAGCCGGCTGATCGTGACCTCGGAGTAGTCGATCGGCAGGGCGCCGTCGGAGTTGTCGATGGTCAGCACGACCTCGGCGCGGCCCAGGGGCGCGCGGTTGGCCGTGCCGGCGAAGATGACGTCCTCCATCTTGCCGCCGCGCAGCGACTTGGCGCCCTGCTCGCCCATGACCCAGGCGAGGGCGTCGACGACGTTGGACTTGCCCGAGCCGTTCGGACCGACCACGCAGGTGATGCCGGGCTCGAACCGCAGCGTCGTGGAGGACGCGAAGGACTTGAACCCGCGCAGGGTCAGGCTCTTGAGATACACGCGCGGACTGTCCCCCTCACGGATGCGGCCCCCGGCGGCGGGCCTTCGAGTGACCGGTGGTGGCCGGGAGTGAAGGAAAGCAGCTTAACCCCGGTGCCGGGCCTCCCCATCGTCCCATCGTCGGGAAGCGCACACCGAGGTTTTCCACAGCCGTGACGAAAACCTGTGAAATGACAAAAGGGACGCGATTGTCATCGACGTCCCTGTCTGTCGGTACCCGGGATTGACCGCGTGTGGACTTGGTCTGTACTGATATACCCGGATACAGCCGCGCGTCAGGTGAGCGCGGGCTCTCGGTCGACGGAGTGCACGACCTCAGACGTACTGAGGGCGTCCTTCTCCTCCTGGAGCCGAACGAGTTCGGCTTCCAGATCCCGTACCCGCCGCTGGAGACGTCGCATCTCCGCGACCATCCGGGGGTCGGGACCGCCGACGTGGCCGAGTAGAGCCTTCGCCATGATTGAGGGTCCTCCACGCTGAGTAACCAGCAGAGATCACACTGCACTCATGATAGGGCAGCGGTTATCAACTCAACTAGAGTCGCACTGGCCGGGACGCCGGTCAAGTCGCACGTCACAGACCCGTAACAACCCTGTCCTAAAGAGTTTAGCAGGTCTGTCGCGGATTGCCAGTCGGTCATCTTTCCACGAAACCCTCAACATTACCGCGGGCCGCATCCCACCGCTCAGTAACACCATCAACACGCCCCGGCGTGTTGCCCGATCCGAGCAGTTCCAGCAGGCTTTCACAGGCCGTTCTCGACCCCTCGGCGACGACCTCGACCCGGCCGTCGCGCAGGTTGTTCGCCGAGCCGACGAGGCCCAGTTCCAGCGCCCGTGACCTGGTCCACCAACGGAAACCCACGCCCTGGACCTTTCCGCGCACCCACGCGGTCAGCCGGACCTCCGCCGCGGCCCCTTCCGGGCCTCCCCCGGCCGTCATCAGGACGCCTTCACGCCGCGCGGCCGCGGCTGGCACTTGGGGCAGCTGTAGGACGAGCGGTTCATGAAGACCTCCCGGCGGATCGGCGTACCGCAGCGCGGGCAGGGCTCGTCGCGGCGGCCGTAGGCGTTCAGGGAGCGCGCGAAGTAGCCGCTCTCCCCGTTGACGTTGACGTAGAGGCTGTCGAAGGAGGTCCCGCCCGCGGTCAGCGCGGCCCCCATGACCTCCCTGACGGACGCCAGCAGCTCCGCGGCCTTCGGCCTGGTCAGCGTGGAGGTGAGGCGCTCTCCGTGCAGTTTGGCCAGCCACAGGGCCTCGTCCGCGTAGATGTTCCCCACCCCGCTGATCAGGGACTGGTCGAGCAGCGCCCGCTTCACCCCGGTCTGCTTGCGTTTCAGGGCGACGAAGAACGCCGCGTCGTCGAAGGCGGCCTCGAACGGGTCGGGCGCGATGTGCGCGATCACGTCCGGGACGGGGTCCGCGCCGCCCGCCCGGTCCGGGACGAGCGGGCAGACCATGAGGTGGCCGAACGTCCGCTGGTCCACGAACCGCAGATCGGTGCCGTCGGGCGTCCCGGTGTCGGTGAAGGTGAAGCGGACCCGCAGGTGCTTCTGCGGGGCGGCGGAGGCCGCGCCGACGAGGAGCTGCCCGCTCATCCCCAGATGGGCGAGCACGGCTCCGCCGCCGCCGGCGTCGTCCTCGCCGTAAGGCAGCCACAGATACTTGCCGCGCCGCTTCGGCCCGGCAAGGGTGACCCCGGCCAGGCGGGCGGAGAACTCCGACTCCCCCGGCAGGTACCTGCGGATGGCCCTCGGGTGCAGCACCTCGACGGTCGAGATCGTCCGGCCCGCGACCCAGTCCGCCAGCCCTCGGCGGACGACCTCGACCTCTGGCAGTTCAGGCATCGCCGCCCTTGCCCGCCTTGGCCGACTTGGCCGCGGCGTCGAGCCCCGCGCGGATCTCCGTCCAGGCGGCCTCCGCGGCCTTCTGCTCGGCGTCCTTCTTACTGCGGCCCTCACCCAGCCCGTAGGCCTTGCCGCCGACCCGCACCGAGGCGCGGAACGTCTTCTGGTGGTCGGGGCCGCTCTCGTCCACGTGGTACTCCGGGACGCCCAGGCCCTCGTCGGCGGTGAGCTCCTGGAGCGAGGTCTTCCAGTCGAGGCCGGCGCCGAGCTTCGACGAGCTGGCGATCAGGCCGTCGAACAGCCGGTGCACGAGCGCGGACGCCTCACCGAGACCCTGGTCGAGGTAGACGCAGCCGATCAGCGCCTCCAGGGTGTCGGCGAGGATCGAGGACTTGTCGCGGCCCCCGGTCCCCTCCTCGCCCCTGCCGAGCCGGATGTGCGCGCCGAGGTCGAGGCCACGGGCGACGCCCGCGAGCGCCTTCATGTTGACCACCGCCGCGCGCAGCTTGGCGAGCTGCCCCTCGGGCAGGTCGGGGTGGCCGCGGTACAGGGTGTCGGTGACGACGAGGCCGAGCACGGAGTCCCCGAGGAACTCCAGCCGCTCGTTGGTGGGCAGGCCGCCGTTCTCATAGGCGTACGACCTGTGCGTCAGCGCCCGCTCCAGCAGGGCCGGATCAAGGCTGAGGCCGATCCGCTCCTCCAGCGCTGCGGTGGGGACGGTCATTCCAGCTCCTCACATGACGAGGCCCGCGGGCCGGGATGAGGGCGGATCCGTCACTCGGTGGGACCGCGTCCGGAGGGCGAGGTGCGCGCCGGCAGGATTCCGGCGTGCACCACGGCCTCAGGTGGCCGCACGGGTGAGGACTGCCCCTATGACGAAACCGGGGGACGGCCCGCACGCGAAAAGCGTGCGGCACCGGCCCCCGGGGGTAGGTCTCGCGGCAGCGACTAGGCCGTCTCGATGACCTGCCGCTTGTTGTAGGTACCGCAGTTGGAGCAGGCCACGTGGGGCAGCTTCTGGTCACGGCACTGCGGGCACTCCACCAGCGCGATGCGCGGAGCCTTCCACTGCGACCGGCGGTGGCGGGTGTTGCTGCGGGACTTCTTCCGCTTCGGGACGGCCACTTTGTCAGCCCTCCTGGCTTTCTTCTCGTTGTTCGGCAAGGCCCTGCAATGCCGCCCACCGGGGGTCGGCGACGTCGTGCGTGTGCTCGGGGCCGACATCGGCCAACCGCTCACCGCATTCCGCGCAGAGGCCGGGACAATCGTCCTGGCACAGGGGGGACAGCGGCAGTGCCAGCACCACCGCGTCCCGGAGCACCGGCTCCAGATCGAGGAGATCCCCGTCAAGACGGCGTTCGTCGTCGTCGGCACCCGCTCCAGATCGGGTGTCGTCGTAGACGAACAGTTCCTGGAAATCCACCTCCAGGGTGAAGGAGATGTCGTCCAGGCAGCGCGCGCACTCGCCCTGGATGGGCAAGAACGCCGTGCCCGAAACGAGCACGCCCTCCATCACCGATTCGAGCCGAAGGTCGACCTCGATCTCGGCGTTCGTGGGAACGCCGACCATTTCGACGCCCAGACCCTCCGGTGCGGGAGGGGTGATCCGCTGTTCCTTCATCGATCCCGGGCGTCGGCCGAGCGTCCTCGTGTCGATGACGAGCGGCGCCTTGGGATCGAGGCTGGACAGGGCTCCCCCTTCAGGGCTCGACTCTGGACCGGCGTTTCGCCGGTCCGAGTGAACACGTTTGCACGGTTGGATCGCCACGTCAGGCATGGCCGATAGACAAGGGTACCGGTGTCTGGGGGCTCACCCCAACTCAACCCAGGTCCTGCGCCCGATTCCGCCAGAATCAGCCCGATTCCCGGGCTGCGGCAGGCGTCGTTCAGGCGTCCTTCAAGCGCTCGATCAGCCGCTCGTGCACCAGCTCCGGCACGAGCCCCGACGCGTCCCCGCCCCACCGGACGACCTCTTTCATGAGGCTGGACGACAGGAAGGCGTACTCGGGGCTGGTCGCCATGAACAGCGTCTCCACCCCCGACATCCTGTTGTTCATCTGGGCGATCTGGAGCTCGTAGTCGTAGTCGGTGACGGCGCGCAGACCACGGACGATCACGGGGATGTCGTGCTGCTTGCAGTAGTCGACGGTCAGGCCCCGGAAGGAGTCGACCTTGACGTTGCCGAGGTCCCGCGTGACCTCGCGGATCATGTCGAGCCGCTCCTCGACGGAGAAGAGGCTCTTCTTGGCCAGGTTGATCGACACCATGACCACGACCTCGTCGTAGAGCCGGGAGGCACGGCTGATGATGTCCAGATGACCATTTGTCACCGGGTCGAAAGAGCCCGGACAGACGACTCGGCGCACGACCATCAAATCCTTTCGGTGCAGACGGCGCGAAGGTACCAAATGGCCCTTCCCCGGGCGGAAGCCGGGGCAAGGATGGTCAGGTGAGCGCGGCCGCGATGGCCGCCATGATCGGCCCCGCGACGCTCCCCCCGTAGCCTGCCCCCTGCGTCATCACCGCGATCGCGTGCGGTCCGGAGACGGTGTACCCGACGAACCAGCGGTCGTTGTAGGCCGCGCCGTCCACGTCGGCGGTGCCGGTCTTGCCCGCCACGCCGTCGCCCTGGAGGTTGGTGGCCGTCCCCTCGCTGACCACCGCCTCCATCATCTGCCGCAGTTCCGCGGCGCGTCCCGCGGTGACCGCCCTGCCGAAGACGACCGGGTCGGTCGTGTCGATCGTCGCGTTCCGCACGGTGATCTTCTCGACGAGGTGGGGGCGCATCAGCACGCCGTCGTTCTCCACCGCGGCGGCGACCAGGGCCATCTGGAGCACCGTGGCGACGTTCGCGCCCTGCCCGTAGGAGGCCAGGGCCGTCTGCGCCGCGTCGGTGTCGGGAAAGTCACTGGCCACGGCGTTGAGTCCCGGCGCGTACTCGAAGCGCGTGCCGTAGCCGAAGGACTCGGACTGCTCCCTCATCCCCGCGTTGCCGACCTCCTCGGCGCCGATCTCTGCGAACGTGGTGTTGCAGGACTGGGCGAAAGCGTTGATGAGGGTCGTCCGCGCCTCGCTGCACGGCCCCGAGTCGTGGCTGTTGGAGATGCTCGTCGTCGTCCCCGGGAGCCGGTACGACGCGCCCGCGGGCACCGTCCCGTCCTCGGCGATACCGTGCGCGAGCGCCGCCGCGGCCGTCACGATCTTGAAGGACGAGCCGGGCGGGTACAGCTCGCGGGTCGCCTTGTTGAGCAGGGGGTCGCCCGCGGCGCCCTCCAGCTTCTTGAGCGCGCCGCTCGCGGCGGACGCGTCGCGCACGGAGACGGTCGCCGGGTCGTAGGACGGGTAGGACGCCATGGCCTCGATCGCGCCCGTCTCGGCGTTGACGGCCACGGCCGCGGCCTGGAGGGAAGTGCTGGCCTTCAACTGCCGGTACGCGACCCGCTGGGCACGGGGCACGATCGTGGTGTGCACGTCGCCGCCCTTCGGCAGCTTGCCCGTGATCCAGTCCACGAGGCCGCGTACCGAGACCGTGCTGTCGGTCCCGTCCAGCACGGCGTTCATACCCTGCTCCAGGCCGGTCTTGCTGAACGCGCCGAAGTAGCCCGTCACCGGAGAGAAGACCTCGCCTTCCCGGTACCGGCGGTCGTAGGTCTTGCCGTCCTCGTTCTTCACGGAGTACGCCACCTGGACGTCCCCGGCGAGGATCGCGCCCCGGTCGCGCTCGTACTGCCGGTTGAACTGCCGGGCGTTGCGGCTGTCCTGCCGCAGCCGGTCCGACTGGAACGCCATGATCAGGGTGATGTTGACCATGATGGCGATGATCATGGCGAGCGCGACCACCGCGGTACGCCTGAGCTGGACGTTCACACCCGCCGACGCTAACGAGCGGCGGGAAAAGCGAAGGAAAAGCCCCGCCTACGCGGGGTGCTCGGAGGGCTCCGGGAGCTCGTAGGACGCGTAGTGGATGACCGCCTCGCCGTAGCGCCTCTCGCGTTCGGGGAGGTAGCCCTCGGGCCACTTCGGCGCCGGGCTCCTCTTGGCCCGCTCTATCGCGATGAGGGCGCCGTCGGCGAGCCAGCCGTTGTCGCGCAGCCCTTCGAGGATCTCGGCGATCGTCTCGTCGGAGACCGCGTAGGGCGGGTCGGCGAACACGAAGTCGTAGCGCTCGTCCGGCGCCGTCCGCACGAGCCGCTCCACCTTGTCGGTGACGAGCACCGCCCCCGGCAGCCGGAGCGTCTCGATGTTCTCCCGGATCACCTTGGCGGCCTTCGGATGCGCCTCCACGAGCAGCGCATGGCCCGCCCCCCGAGACAGCGCCTCAAGACCGACCGCCCCCGATCCCGCGAAGAGATCAGCCGCCCGGATCCCCGAGAGGTCCCCCAGCAGCGCCTGCACCGTGGAGAACAGCCCTTCCCGAGCCCGATCGGCCGTGGGCCGCGTCTCCCGCCCCTCCAACGTGGCCAGCCTCCGGCCCCCCGCCACCCCGGCGATCACCCTTGTCATAAGACCCATTCTCCCGCCCCCGCGACGCCCCCCGCCCATGCCCTTCCAGCCCCCGCCTCCCCAGAAGCCCCCAGCCCGACCACGAGCCACGGCCCATGACAAGGAACCCCCTCAAAGAAGGGTTCCACCCGGCCAACGGCCGCGGGCCCTGACAAGAAGCCCCCTCAACAGGAACTCCAGCCCGGCCAACGGCCACCGGCCTTGACAAGAAGCCCCCTCGACAGGAATTCCAGCCCGGCCAACGGCCAGGGGCCCTGACGAGGAACCACACCGGTGTGATCGGGCGCCCCGGGGCCTGCCCCGGAGTCCTGCGAGCCGCCAGGCGAGCAGGACGCAGGGGCAGGCCCCGGGATCTCAAGCGCCGATCACCGCCACGCCGAAGGCGGGGCGATCAAGCAAGAGCCCACCGGACCTGGGTGCGGACGCCCGGGTCGGGGTCGGCGAGGGATTCGGTGAGGGCGGCGAGGACGCCGGGGTCGCTGGAGGCCCACTGTTCGAGGGACTTGACGGCTTCCCGGCGGACGTCGACGACGGGATCGCGAAGGGCCGTGGTGAGGGGCGAGGCGGCGGAGGTGGCGGGGGCGGAGGCGAGGGTGCGGGCCGCGCGCTTGCGCACCTGCCAGCCCGGGTGGGCGAGGGAGCGGAGGACGGGCGGGACGAGCCCGTCGGGGAGGCCGAGGGTCTCGGCGGCGTCGAGGGCGGCGAGGCGGACCACGGGGTCGTGGTCGCCGAGGAGCTGGTCGAGGCCGTCGGCGCTGCCGAGGCGGGCGAGCCCGTCGGCGACCGCCACCCGGACGTCGCGGGACGGGTCGTCGGCGGCTTCGCGGACGGCGCCGGCGTCCCGGAGCCAGGTGAGGGCGAAGACGGCCTGAGCGCGGATCTGGGGCTCTCCGTCGGCGAGTCCCTGGGCGTACAGCGCGCGGTGCGCTTCGGCGAGCAGCCGCAGGTGCGCGCGGGCGGTGCCGCGGACGAGGGGGTCTCCTCCGCCGGAGGCGGCGAGGCGGAGCGCGTCGATGCCGTCCTCGCCGACGGGCGGGCGCAGCGTGGTGAGGACGAGCGCGGCGGCCGCGCGCACTTCGGCGTCGGCGTCGGCGAGCGCCCAGGCGAGGGCGTCGCCCGCGCCGCTCGGCGCGATCTCGCCGAGCAGTTCGACGGCGGCGCGGCGCACGCGGGGGTCGGGGTCGCGGAGGTGTTCTTCGAAGATGGTCAGGTCGGACATGTGGGGCTCCTTCCGGGTCGGCCGAGTACGTGGATCAGCGGCGGCGACACAGGCAGCTCGCCTGGCGTCGCAGATCGACGTGCGGGCGGCCGACCAGCAGGAGTGAGGTCATGGGACGATCGTCGCCCAGAAAACCTTCAATGTCAACCTGTTTAGTAGGCAATACCTCGTAGAGGCACGATCATCTGGTCCGTGCCCCGAGCCAGGGCCCGTTCTCAGGTCTTGTCGAGGTAGTCGGCGCGCTCGTCGGTGAGCAGTTCCGCGAGGGCCGCGGAGAGCTCGGGATGGGCCGCCAGCCCCGGATCCTCGGCGACGACCCGGGCCGCCTCCTTGCGCGCGGCCGTGATCACCTTCTCGTCGAACTGGAGGGTGAGCAGCCGCAGCGCCGAGCGGTTGCCGGACTGGGCGGCCCCCAGGATGTCGCCCTCCTTGCGCTGCTCCAGGTCCAGCCGGGACAGCTCGAAGCCGTCCGTGGTCGAGGCGACGGCGTCGAGGCGGCGGCGCGCGGGGGCGTCCGGGGGCGTGTCGGTGACCAGCAGGCAGAGGCCCGGCAGCCCGCCGCGGCCCACCCGGCCGCGCAGCTGGTGCAGCTGGGAGACGCCGAAGCGGTCCGCGTCCATGATCATCATCAGGGTGGCGTTCGGCACGTCGACGCCGACCTCGATGACGGTCGTGGCCAGCAGCACGTCCGTCTCTCCGGAGGAGAACCGCCGCATCGCCGCCTCCTTGTCGTCCGGGTGCATCCGCCCGTGCAGGACGTCGATGCGCAGCCCCCTCAGCAGCTCGCCTTCCAGCATCGGGAGCAGTTCCATGACGGCCAGCGGAGGCCGCTCGCCCGGCTGCTGCGCCTCGCCCTCCTCGCGCGAAGGCGCGTCTTCCTCGCCGATCCGGGGGCACACGATGTACGCCTGACGGCCCTGCCCTGCCTCCTCGCGGATCCGATCCCAGGCACGGGCGAGGAACGCGGGCTTCTCCGGGGGGACCACGTGGGTGGCGATCGGAGAGCGGCCCGCCGGGAGCTGGGCGAGGACCGAGGTGTCCAGGTCACCGAAGACGGTCATCGCCACCGTGCGCGGAATCGGCGTCGCCGTCATGACCAGGACGTGCGGCCTGCCTCCGGCGACCTTCTCCCGCAGCGCGTCGCGCTGCTCCACGCCGAACCTGTGCTGCTCGTCCACCACGATCAGGCCGAGGTCGGCGAACTGCACGTGCTCCTGGATGAGCGCGTGGGTGCCGACGACGATCCCGGCGCCGCCCGAGGCGGCCTCCAGGAGCGCCGCGCGCTTGACCTTCGCGCCTTGGGAGCCGGTGAGGAGGGCCACCCTTGTGGCGCCCTCGGCTCCGTCGATCTGCCCCGCGCGGCCGAGGGGGCCGAGCAGCGCCTGGATCGAGCGGAAGTGCTGCTGGGCGAGGACCTCGGTGGGGGCGAGCAGGGCCGCCTGGCCGCCACCGTCGACGACCTGGAGCATCGCGCGGAGCGCGATGACGGTCTTGCCCGCGCCGACGTCGCCCTGGAGCAGCCGGTGCATGGGATGCTCCCGGGCCAGGTCCGCCGCGATCTCCTCGCCGACCTGCACCTGCCCCTCGGTCAGGGTGAAGGGCAGCGCGGCGTCGAAGGCGGCGCGCAACCCTCCGGCGCGGTCCGGGCGCGGGGTCGCGGGCAGGTCCGCGGCGGCCGCGCGGCGCAGCGCCAGCGCGAGCTGCACATAGAACGCCTCGTCCCATTTCAGCCGTTTGCGCGCGGCCTTCAGCTCGTCGTCGTCCTTCGGCCGGTGGATGCCCTCGATGGCGGCGCTCAGCGAGACGAGGCCGCGCCTGGCGAGCAGTTCGGACGGCATCGGGTCGGGAAGGTCGAGGCCGGGCCCGAGCGCGTATTCGACCGCCTTCTTCACCTTCCAGGACGGCAGGTCCTTGGTGGCCGGATAAAGCGGGATGGGCTTCGCCGCGTACTCCTCGACGGTCTCGGCCGTGGCCCTTCCCGGGATGACCTCGTAGTCGGGGTGGTTGAGCTGGACCTTGTTGCGGAACAGCCCGACTCGGCCGGCGATCATCGCCAGGACGTCCGGCTGGAGGTCGGCGCCCGCCTTGTGCACCCCGGTGCCGAAGAAGGTGAGCCCGATGCGGCGGCCCGTGGCGTCCTCGACGGTGACCTCGAGCAGCAGATAGGGCCGTTTGGTGATCTTGCGCTGGCGGGACTCGACGACCCGTCCGACGACGGTCACGTCCTCCCCTTCGGCCAGCGAGGCGAGGTCGGTGAGTTCCCCGTGGCGCACGTACCTGCGCGGATAGTGCCGCAGCAGGTCGCCGACCGTCTCCATGTCCCACTTGCTCTTGAGGACCTTGGCGGTCTTGTCGCCGACGGTCTTCCTCAGGTCGTCTGCGAGAGTCACGCGGTCCATTACATCCGATAGCGGTGACATCGGCCGACCCGTCGATCACGAAGGCGCGCCGGCCCGGCTGCGACAAGGTAAAGATCAGGGGAAACGGCTTGCCCCAAACGGTAAAAAAGGACACCCTGGTAAGGTGTGTTAGATCACCCACAATGAAGTGGAGCATCACCATCATGGTCGCTTTGGCCACCACCCCCAGTATCCACAAGAGGCACCTCGGCCTCCTGGATTCCTTGGCGGAACGGCTCGCCCCGCACGGACTGCGCGCAAGGCTCGAGCAGCCCATCGGACGCCCGCCCGCCCTCCACGTCAGCAACCCCGCGGCCCCCGGCGTCGCCGAAGAGATCGTGCTCGAAGACGAGTCGCTCTGGTGGCCCTGGGGAGACCGGATCTCCGCCGCAGGAGACCTCGACGCGGCCGCAGCCAGTGTCTGCCGCGTCCTCGGCGTCGCTTCTCATTCGACCCCGAAGAGCACCGGATACAGGACCTGGCCGCCGTCATAGGCCGTCATCTCCACGTCGGGCCGCTGCGCCCGCAGTCCTTCGGCGATCCCGGCGGCGAAACCCGCCGGGATCCCTGCGCCGGTGACCACGGTCACCAGCTCGCCGCCGCCGGAGAGCATGCGGGCCAGCACCTGCCTCGCCACCTCCGCCGGCGAGGACCCGATCATCACCACGTCGCCCTCGATCAGGCCGAGCACGTCGCCCGCGCGGCAGACCCCGACGGTCGTCATCGCCTCGCCCGTCGCGATCTGGAGGCCGCCGAAGCGGGTCGCCAGCGCCGTGCCCGTCATCGCGATCACGTCGTCGCGGAAGTGCCGGACCGGATCGTGCACCGCGAGCGCCGCGAGCCCCTGCACCGACGCCTTCGTCGGGATCACCGAGACGCGCACGCCGCTTTCGCGGGCGCGCACCGCCGCCGCCTCCGCGAGCGCCAGGACCTCGGGCTCGTTCGGCAGGACGGCCACTTCGTCTCCCGCGCCGAGGACCGCCTGCACCAGGGCGTCCAAAGGCGGCATCCCGCCTGAGGGGCGGCGTACGACGACGGCCCCCGCCTCCTCGAAGAGCGCGGCCAGACCGTCGGCCGCGGTCACCGCCACCACGCCACGGCCCTTGCAGGGCGCCTTGGGACGGCTCGAACCGCCCAGATAGGTGACGCGGATCCTCCGGGTGCGCCCCGCCGCGAGGCCCGCCTCGATGGCGGCGCCCGCGTCGTCCACGTGCACATGGACGTTCCACAGGCCGTCCCCCCCGACGACGACGAGCGAGTCGCCCAGGCCGTCGAGCGCCTTGCGCAGCTCCGGGACCCGGGAGTCCTCGGCCTCCAGCAGGTACATCACCTCGTACCCGGCCCCTTCGGCCTCTCCTGGCCGACGCCCCTGCGCCGGGACCACGACGGTCGGCTCGGTCCGCGCGGGGACCTCGTAGCGCTCGGGGTACTCCTCGGTGACGACGGCCGCCAGGGCGTCCAGGACGACGCACAGGCCGGCCGCCCCCGCGTCCACGACGCCGTGCTCCGCGAGGAGGGGCAGCCCCTCAGGAGTGGCGCGCAAGGCCGTGCGCGCGCCGCGCGCCGCCGCCGCCAGCGTCTCGGCCAGCCGGGACGCGGGCGCCGCGTCGCGCGGTGGGAAGAGCGCCTCCGGGGCCGCCGCCGCGGCCGCCGCGGCGTCGAGCACGGTGAGGATCGTGCCGTCGGCGGGCCGCGACACCGACGCGCGGGCGAGCCGGGCGGCGTGCGCCAGGCCGTCGGCGAGGTCGGGGCCGGTCGCCGGGGGCCGCGGGCCGAGGGTGTCGGCGAGGCCGCACAGCACCTGGCTGACGATCACCCCGGAGTTGCCGCGCGCGCCGACGAGCGCGCCCCTGCCGAGCGCCCGCCAGACCTCCGCCGGCGGCGCGTCCCGCGGCAGCGCCTCGACGGCCTCGGCGCCGGCCAGGAGGGTCAGGTGCAGGTTGGTCCCGGTGTCCCGGTCGGGGACGGGGAAGACGTTGAGCGCGTCGATCTCGGTCCGGGCGCGGCCCAGCGCGTCGGCCGCCAGGCGCGCCCAGCGGCGTACCGCGGGCCCGTCCAGGGTGTCGGGCACGAGATCCCTTTCCCGAGCAGGCACAGGGCGCCGCCGGCGCAGCGCGTCTCCGGAAAAGCCTATGCCGAACCGGCTTTCCCGGCATTCCGGACACACGTCCGCGGGGAGATCGGGGTTCGATTCGCCTAGTCACGGCGGCTTCGGCTACCCTGGTCCGAGCGTCCCCCTGCGCGGGGACCTTTTCCGTGTAGCGCCCCGGCCGCAAACCGCCCGGGGTGCGCTGATTTCTCAACTGTTTGGAGTTACCGTGGCTGCCAACTGCGAAGTGTGCGGCAAGGGCCCCGGCTTCGGTATGAGCGTGTCCCACTCGCACCGTCGCACCCCGCGCCGCTGGAACCCCAACATCCAGCGCATCCGCGCCGTGGTCGCGGGCACGACCAAGCGCGTGAACGTCTGCACCTCCTGCCTCAAGGCCGGCAAGGTCCAGCGTCCGCTGGCCCGCTAGTCGCAAAGCCTGAGAAGGCCCGGTGAGCCACGGCTCACCGGGCCTTCTCCATGCCCTGACCCCCGGCCGGAGGAGGGGGCGGCGATGTCAGGCGGGCCGGGCGCGGGTGCGCCAGGCGTGGTCCACGGGGCCGATGCCGGAGCCCAGGGGGAAGCCCGCGCGGATGGCGCCGGAGATGTAGGTCTTGGCGGCGGCCACCGCGTCGGGGACGGACAGGCCCAGGGCGAGGTGGGAGGCGATGGCGGAAGCCAGGGTGCAGCCTGTGCCGTGGGTGTGGCGGTTGTCGTAGCGCTCGTCGGAGAACAGGTGGGTCTCCGAGCCGTTGTAGAGGAGGTCCACCGGACGGGTGGGCAAGTGGCCGCCCTTGATGAGGACCCATTCGGGGCCGTGCTCCTTGACGGCTTCGGCGGCTCGCATGAGGTCGTCCTCGGACTCGACCTTGACGCCCGTGAGCAGCTCCACCTCCCACAGGTTGGGGGTGACGACCGTGGCGAGCGGCAGCAGCGTCGTGCGGACCGCGTCGACGGCGTCGGCCGCCAGGAGCGTGTCCCCGTGCTTGCTGACGCCGACGGGGTCGACCACGAGCGGCGCGTCATAGCCGCACAGGTGATCGGCGACGGTCTCCACCAGGGCGGTCGAGGCCAGCATCCCCGTCTTCACCGCCTGTGCGCCGATGTCGGAGAGCACCGAGTCGAGCTGGGCGGCGACCGCCTCCGGGGGCAGCTCCCAGTAGCCCTGGACGCCGAGGGAGTTCTGCGCCGTCACCGCGCAGATCACGCTCATCCCGTGGACGCCGAGCGCGAGCATCGTCTTCAGGTCGGCCTGGATGCCGGCACCGCCCCCGGAGTCGGAGCCGGCGACGGTCAGGACACGGGGAGGAGCGGTAACCATAGCGGGAAGCCTAATAGACGCCCGATAAGTCCCGGCTCAGCGGCATTTGAGCCCGTTGACGCGGCAGCTCGTCGGGTTGGACCAGGCGCCCTCTCCGGTGAACGGGACGCGCAGGGTGCCGCCCGGCGCGATCGACGCGGTCCCGTCCAGGACGGTCACCCCGCCGTTGGCGGTGAGCATCTGCACCGTGGCGCCGTCCGCGCCTTGCACCACCGCGTTGGGGAGGCGGAACCGCAGCTTCCACCCGGTGACCGCCTTGTCGCCGGTGTTGCGGAGGGTCAGCACCGCGGTGAAGCCGCTGCCCGTCGTCTTGTCCAGCTTGAAACTCGCCCGCAGGCCCGGTGGTGTCACCGGTGCCGCAGAGCGCTCGGCGTCGGGGGCCGCGGTCTCCACCGGGGCGCCCGCCGCGGGCATTTCCGCCTTCATGGAGTCGCATCCGGCGCACGACGCGGACTCCGGGCGCTCAGCGCCCGGGGACGCGAAGTCCAGGGGGATCTCCTGTGTCAGGAACGCTGCCGTTATCACGCCGAGGGCAGCTACCCCGGCGAGCGTCGGCATCAGGGGGGTCCGTCCGATCCAGGCCATCCGTACCTTCTCGACAGGGGAGGGCACCGGTGGGCGGTCGGCGAACACCGGCCGGTCCCAGAACTTGGTGTGTCGTCCCATCCCATCCTCTTCGTTCCTGGGATGTATACCAAAAGCGCACCAAGCGCGCCTACCGGATGACCAAGACGACACCTACCAAGTCTCTTCTTTTTACAAAACTCTTAGATTCACGGAATACCGCTCACGCACCGAAATGGTCCCATCCGCCCCTGTCGACCACCTGGTCGTCGACGGTGACCGAGCCCGGCCTCCCCGCGCCGACCTCGCCGATCACCCGCCACTCCGGCGGCAGCGCGGCGTCCGCCGGGAACGTTCCCGCGAAGGCGTGGTCGTCGCCGCCCGTCAGGGCGTCCTCCAGCGTGACGCCCGGGTCGAGCGGCACCCGCTCCGCCGCGAGGTCGAGCCGGACCGCGCTGGCCCTGGCGATGTGCCCGAGGTCCTGGACGAGCCCGTCGGAGATGTCCACGAGCGAGGTGGCGCCGAGCGCGCGGGCCTCCCCGCCCGCGGTGTACGGCGGCTCCGGTCTGCGGTGGGCTTCCACGAACGGCCCTGAGGCGGCCGAGGAGGCCAGCAGCGCCGCGAGCCCTGTGGCGGCCCACCCGATGCGCCCGCGCACCGCGACGACGTCTCCAGGGCGCGCGCCGGACCGGGTCAGCGGCGGCGCGCCGCCGAGATCACCGAGCGCGGTCACCGCGACGGTGAGGGTCGGGCTCCGCACCGTGTCGCCACCGACGATCGAGGCGCCGAGGAGCGCGCACTCGTCGCGCAGGCCGTCGCTGAGGCCGTCGGCCCACGCCACGTCGAGCCCGGCGGGCGCGCCGAACCCGATCAGCAGGGCGGTCGGCCTGGCGCCCATCGCGACGACGTCGGCGAGGTTCTGCGCCGCGGCCTTGCGCCCCACGTCGTAGGCCGACGACCAGTCCGTGCGGAAGTGCCTGCCTTCGACGAGCATGTCGGCGGTCGCCACCACCCGCCCGTCCGGGGCGCGCAGCACCGCGGCGTCGTCTCCGGGGCCGAGTTCCACCAGCGGACCCTGCGGGTACCTCGCGGTCACCCTCTGGATCAACCCGAACTCGCCCATCTCACCGATCTCTATGACGACCCTCCCTCTCAGCTTCCGGCCACGACCAAGGTACGGTGAACCGCTGGACGCTCTTTCTCCCACCCCACAGCCCGGGGAGACGCGATGGTGCAGGCGTACATCCTGATCCAGACCGAGGTCGGCAGGGCCGCAGAAGTGGCCCGCACGGTCTCGGGGCTCGAGGGCGCCGTCGAGGCCGACGACGTGACAGGTCCCTACGACGTGATCGTGAAGGCGGAGGCGCCGAACATGGACGACCTGGGCAGGCTCGTGGTGGCCCGCATCCAGGGGGTACCCGGAATCACCCGGACTTTGACCTGCCCTATCGTGCATCTGTGATTCCCGCCAGATCCGCTGTGCCGCTCGGCGCGGCCCTCGGGCTCGCCCTGCTCGTCTCGGGCTGCTCCGGCGGTCCCGTCCAGGTCCCGGTCCCGACGCCCGACGCGACGGCCGCGGCCGCCTGCGAGGCGTTGTCCTACCCGGTGAAGGTCGACGGCAAGGAGCGCCGCGAGACCGATCCGGCGTCCCCGTACGTCGCGGCGTGGGGCAGTCCGGCGATCGCGGTGCGCTGCGGGGTGGCCCGGCCTGCCGACCCCGACTCCGGGCTGATCGAGCGCGTGGTGACCGTCGACGGGCTCGACTGGCTGCCCGTCGAAGGCGACCGGCCGTCCACCTGGACGCTGGTCGGCCGCACCGCCTACGTCGAGGTGACGATCCCGCAGGAGTACACGCCCGCCGGGAGCCCTCCGGGCGAGCTGCTCACCGAGTTCACCTCGGCGCTGGACGCCCTTCCCAAGAAGCCCGAGGGCCAGTTCTAGCGCGGGCTCCCGGTCCGGGCGGGCGCGTTCAGGCGGGCATCAGCAGCGGGCCCGTCACGTGGAACCGCTCGACGCCGCGCTTGGTGAGGTTCACGCGCAGGTCGATCCAGCCGTCCAGGGCGGTGCAGCCGTCGCCGAAGTGAAGGTCGCCCGCCGAGAGCTTCGCGCCGCGCACGTGCACCGGCAGGACGATGCGCGAGCCCGCGGTGAGGCGGGCGTCGGCGCAGGAGCCGACGATCTGGCCCGCCAGCGCCGCCGAGCGCAGAGCCCGCGCGGCGACCGGCTGGTAGTCGGCGAGGCCGGGCCGCACCCGGCCGAGCAGGGGGCCGTCGGGCTCGACCTCGACGGGCAGGGCGTCGTCGCCGGGCGCGCAGCCGACCACTCCGGGATGGGCGCCGAGCGCGGGGCCCCCGTCGGCTCTGCCGATGCCGAGGACGTCGACCACGATGACGTCGCCGGGTTCGGCGCCGACGACGGCGATCGGCCCGCACAGCAGGGCCTCGCGGGCGCCCCAGAAGCCGCGGCACTCCATCCGCACCGATCCGCCCGAGATCACCTCCGCGACGGCGGGGATCTCGGGGTGCCACCGGGTGTGCCCGGGGACGGTCTGGGCGCCGTACGACAGGAGCGGCACGAAGCCCCCTTCACGCTGACTGAAGAAATATCTAGCCAAGGAGATAGTGCACCGTGCGCTGTTTCGGACCCGTTTCCCGGCTTTTACAGCGCGGTAAGGGTCATCTCACTCTCTGTGTCCGAATGGCCACCTCGCCCGTGCGGGGCACCGAGCAACGCTGGAAGCGCCGTCATCCGTCTGGACGGGTATGCGACGTACCCTCCCCCTGGCCGCGCTCCTCCTGGTGCCGGGCCTCGTCCTCGCCGCCCTCGCGGCGAGCCCTCCGCCCCCGGACGAGGCCCCCGTGGAGCTCCCCGAGATCGGCCTCGTCTCCTATTCGGGCTGCGACGACCTGCTCGACTCCCTGCGGGCCGCCGCCACTCCCCTCGTGGACGCCTACGGCACGCTGTCCAACGGCGACGGCGTCCACCTGGACGGCTCCCTCGTCCGACGGAACGGCTTCTTCGACATGCTGGCCGGCGGTACCGCCGAGCTCCAGTCCGACGTCGCGATGTCCGCCCCGGCACCGGCGGCGGACAACGCGTACTCCACGACCAACGTGCACGTCGCGGGCGTGGACGAGCCCGACGAGGTCAAGACCGACGGGACCCGCGTGCTGCTCGTCGCCGGGGGCGCGCTGCGCGTCCTCGACGCCCGCACCGGCGCGACCACCGCCGAGATCGACCTCCCCGAGGGCTTCGAGAGGGGCACGAGGCTCCTCCTGAACGGCGACACGGCCCTCGTCCTCGGCACCACGGTGGACCCGCGGATCGCCTTCGACGACTTCGCGGGCCCCTACCCCGGCATGTACGGGAGCCTCCACGCCGTCCAGGTCGACCTGCAGATGCGGAAGATCGTCTCGGAGCTGGAGGTCCCAGGGAACCTCGTCGACGCCCGTCAGGTCGGCTCGACCGTCCGCCTCGTCCTCGGCAGTGTGCCGCGGCTCGACCTCCCCAGGCCGAAGAAGCGGGACCTCCGCCGCTGGGAGGAGGCCGAGCCCCGCCTCCTGAAGCACAACCGCGAACTCGTCCAGAACGCGCCTCTTGCGGCTTTCCAGCCGTCCTACACCGTCACCGGGCCCGAGGGCTCCCCCGTGACCCACCAGGTCCCCTGCGACCGGATCAGCCACCCCGCGAAGGCCGACGGCGTCTCCATGACGACGATCCTGGCGTTCGACCTCACCCGGCCCCTCGGCGAGACCAGTCCCGCGACCGTGGTGAGCGGCGGAGGCGAGACCGTGTACGGGACCGCCGACAGCCTGTACGTCACGGAGACCGTGGGCGCCGACGTCTTCTACGCCGAGCCCGCGCAGCTCTCCCGCCCGGAGTCTTCCGAGGTCGCGAGCACTCGCGTCCACCGCTTCGCCTTCACCGGGCAGGAACCGCGCTACACGGGCTCCGGAGAGGTTCCCGGGCTGCTCCTCAACCAGTACTCGCTGTCAGAGCACGAGGGGAACCTTCGCGTCGCCGTCACCGACGCCATGCAGGAAGAGAGCAGCGTCCACATCCTGTCCACGCAAGGCACCGAGCTGAAGGAGCTCGGTGCGATCGGCGGGCTCGGGAAGGACGAGCGCATCTACTCGGTCCGCTTCATCGGGGACCGGGGCTACGTCGTCACCTTCCGGCAGGTCGACCCGCTCTACACCCTCGACCTCTCCGACCCGGCCGCGCCGCGCGCCCTCGGTGAGCTGAAGATCACCGGGTTCTCCGCCTACCTGCACCCGACGGCCGACGGACGGCTCCTCGGCATCGGGCAGGAGGCCGACCGCCAAGGACGGATCCAAGGCTTCCAGGCGTCCCTGTTCGACGTGTCCGGCGACTCCCCCACCCGGCTGTCCCAGCTCCACGTGAAGAACGTCCAGACCGTCGTGGAGCACGACGCGCACGGCTTCCTGTTCCTGCCGGAGACGGGCCTGACGGTCCTGCCGGCGTTCGAGAAGACCCTCGTGCTGTCCGTCACTTCCGAGAAGATCGCCCTGCTGGGCGAGATCACCCACCCGCGGAAGCACGAGATGGTCGGCCGCGCCGTCTACCTCGGCGGGTCCGTGTGGACCTTCTCGGAGTCCGGAATCAAGATCACCGACGCCGCCACCCTGCAGTCCAAGGCCTGGATCCGGCTGCCGCAGCGGTGAGGCGGCACGCCGCCCGGGCGCTCACGCGGCGTCCGGGCGGTGGCCCGTCCCTCAGCGCAGGCCGAGGGGACGGGCGAGCGCCGTCTGGATGAGCCGGTCCACCAGCTCGGAGTACTCGAGGCCGGTCGCCGCCCACATCTGCGGGAACGCCGAGGTCGGGGTGAACCCGGGCATCGTGTTGATCTCGTTCAGCACCAGGTCGTGCTCGGGGGTGACGAAGAAGTCGACCCGGGCCAGGCCCTCGCAGCCGAGCGCGTCGAAGGCCCGCACCGCGGTGGCGCGCAGCCGCTCGACGACCTCGCCGGGCAGGCCCGCGGGGATCTCCAGCCGCGAGGTGCCGTCGAGGTACTTGGTCTCGAAGTCGTAGAAGTCGTGCTCGCCGAGCATGACGATCTCGGCCGGGAGGCTCGCCTCGTTGGGTCCGTCGCCGACGCCCTCCAGGACGCCGCACTCGACCTCGACGCCCTCGATGCCCGACTCGATGATCAGCTTGGGGTCGTGCTCGCGGGCCGCCTCGATCGCCGGGACGAGGTCCTCGGCGCGGCTCACCTTGGAGATGCCCATGCTGGATCCGGCGCGGGCGGGCTTGACGAACACGGGCCAGCCGAGCTGCTTGACCTCGTCCAGCTTGCGCTCGCGCTCCAGCCGCCACTCGCGGTCGGTGATGATCACGTACGGGCCGACCGGCAGGCCCTGGGCCTGCCAGACCAGCTTCATGAACGCCTTGTCCATGCCGACGGCGCTGGCCAGCACGCCCGCGCCGACGTAGCGCAGGTTCGCCAGCTCCAGCATCCCCTGGATGGTGCCGTCCTCGCCGTACGGGCCGTGCAGCAGCGGCAGGACGACGTCGACCTTGCCCAGCGCGCGCGGGATCTCGTGCGGTTCGATGGTGACGAGCCCCGCGGCGTCCGGGTCGAACGGCAGCGCGAGCGCGGGGCCGTCGCCGGAGACCTCGGGCAGGGCGCCGTCGCTGATCGCCAACCGCTCATCGCGCGCGAGGACCCACCGGCCGTCGCGGGCGATGCCGATGGGCAGCACCTCGTAGCGGTCGGGGTCGATGGCGGCCATGACGCTGCCCGCGGTGACGCAGGAGATGGCGTGCTCTGAGCTTCGGCCGCCGAACACCACGGCGACTGTGATCTTTTCCGGCATGATGGCTCCGACTCTATCGCCCTCGGCGGTCGGTCAGCCGGACACGGCCTCCTCGCTGAGACGTCCGGCCCCCGCCGTCGCACTCCCAGAGTGGTCCACGACCGGCAGCGTGTCGAGGGCCTCCGCCGCGTCCCTGATCAGATCCTCGGCGTCCTCCAGGCCGATGGAGAACCGCACGGCGGCCGGCGCGACCCCGCCGCCCGCGAGCAGCGCGTCGTCCCGGCCGGTCAGCGCGGTGGTCCCGAGGTGGGCGACCGTGGTGCGGGTCCCGCCGAAGGACGTCGCGGGCCTGGCGAGGCGCAGGGCGTCGCACAGCGCGATCCCGGCCTCCCGGCCGCCGTGCGGCGTCACCGTCACCAGGGCGCCGAAGCGGGTGCCCTCGGGGCCGCGATCGAACAGCCGCCGCGCCAGGGTGTGCCCGGGATGTTCGGGCAGGCCCGGGTAGTCCACGGCCGCCACCGCGGGATGCCGGGCCAGCGCCGCGGCGAACTGGGAGGCGGTGTCGCACTGGCGGCGCACCCGCAGCGGCAGCGTCTCCAGCCCGCGGCGCAGCAGGAACGCGTCGTCCGGGCCGAGCACCGCGCCGGTGGCGACCCGGACGCGCCGCAGCTCCCCGACGAGGTCCGCGCGCCCGGCCACGACCCCGCCGACGGCGTCGCCGTGCCCGCCCAGGTACTTGGTCGCCGAGTGGACGACGAGGTCGGCGCCGTACTCCAGCGGACGGCACAGGACCGGGGTGGCGACGGTCGAGTCCACCGCGAACAGGGCGCCCCCGCCGTGCGCGACGGCGGCCAGCGCGGGCAGGTCGGCGACCTCCATCGCGGGGGTCGACAGCGCCTCGGCCCACACCAGCCGGGTCGTCGGGCGCAGCGCGGCCCTGACCCGCGCGGGGTCGGTGAAGTCGACGAAGTCGGCGGTCACCCCGAATCGGGACATCAGCCCGGCGAGCACCTCGTAGACGCCCCCGTACAGCGCGCGCGGGGCGACGACATGACTTCCGGACCGGGTGAAGGCGAGCAGCACGGCGCTGACGGCGGCCATCCCCGAGGCGAACGCCTGCGCCCGCACACCTTCGACGGCCACCCCTTCGAGCGCCGCCACGGCGTCGGCGAACGCGTCGCAGGTGGGGTTGTCGACGCGACCGTAGAGGTAGCCGCCGCCCTCGTGGACGAGGTCGGCGTGCTCCGCCGCGCTCGCGAACGCGAAGGAGCTCGTGCGGTAGACGGGCGGCGCGGACGGCCGCTGCGCGGGCACGGGCGGTTCGGGAAGCTGGACGGCCCGGGTGTTCTCACCCCTCGTTCTCTTACGCATCGCGACCATGTTGTCACGACACGTGAGCGGGTGGTGGGATTTCGCGGCTAGACGCCGTAGCGCTCGGGTTTGGGCGAGCGCGTCATGAGCTTGAGGTACGCCTCCTCGATCGGCACCCCGTCGTGCATGACCGCGGCGACGATCTCGGTGATCGGCATCTCCACCGCGTGCTCGCGCGCGAGCGAGAGGATCGGCAGCGCGGACTTGACGCCCTCGGCGGTCTGCCGCGTCACCGCGATGACCTCCTCCAGTGTCATGCCCCGGCCCAGGTTCTCGCCGAAGGTCCGGTTGCGGGAGAACGGTGAGCTGCACGTGCCGACGAGGTCGCCCAGCCCGGCGAGGCCCGCGAAGGTCGGCTCCTGCGCGCCGAGCGTCACGCCGAGGCGGATGATCTCGGCGAGCCCGCGGGTCATGAGCAGCGCCTTGGTGCTGTCGCCGAAGCCGAGGCCGGTGGCTATGCCGACGCACAGCGCGATCACGTTCTTCACCGCGCCGCCGACCTCGCAGCCGATGACGTCGGTGCTGGTGTAGACGCGGAAGTAGGGGTTCATGCACGCGCCCTGGAGCCGCAGCGCGGTCTCCTCGTCGGCGCAGGCGGCGACCGCCGCGCCCGGCTCCTCGCGGGCGATCTCCGGCGCGAGGTTCGGCCCGCAGACCACGCCGACGCGCTCGGGCCCGACGCCAAGCACCTCGGTGATCACCTCGGACATCCGCAGGCTGGTGCCGGACTCGATGCCCTTCATCAGGCTGACCATGACCGCGCCGTCGGGGATCCGCGGCGCCCACGCCGCGAGGTTCTCCCGCAGCGTCTGCGCCGGGACGGCGAGGCACACGAACTCCGCGCCCTCCAGCGCCTCGGCCACGTCGGTGGTGGCGCGCAGCCGCTCGGGCAGGGTCACCCCGGGCAGGTACTCGGTGTTCTCGTGCCGCTCGTTGATCTCACGGGTGACCTCGGACCGCCGCCCCCAGAGCACCACGTCGCTCCCGGCGTCCACCAGGACCTTCGCGAAGACGGTCCCCCAGGACCCGGCTCCCATCACCGCAACGCGCGTCACGTCTGTCTACGCTCCTCATGGACGTACGGCCTTTCGGGCGGCGCCTGATCCCGCAGCTCGCCCGGCGACACCGTGATCTTCCGCATGATCTCACCGGTCGCCGCTCTGAGGGTATCGGCGTCAGGGGTCGAGTCGGCATAAGCGGTCAGGTCGACCGGTTCGCCTGCCGCCGCCCCCGTCGTCTCGCGCGGCGGCGCGTGGCGCCCGCCAAGCCGGTGGGGAGGCAGCTCATGCGCGCCCCGCCTGGCCGCCGGGACCGCCGGGACGCCGGTCTCCGGGGCGGGCGGGGCCGCGCCTGTCTTGGCGCGCATCGGCCACCGCGTCCGGTCGCGGGCGCGGGCGCCCTCGGGAAAGAACGCGACGGCCCGGCCCGCTCGGCGCGGGGGCAGCGGGACGGCCGGAGCGCACGGCCTCCGGCCGCGCGAGAAGCGGCGGGCGGAGGCGGAGCCGGAGAGCATGACCGCGTCCTTCCTGGCGGGCTGGCGGCGGGGCCGCGATCGGAACACCTTAATGTCGTCCTTGTCATGTCGAACACCGTCGTCGCCGGATGGACGCTGATCGTCCCGGTGAAACCGCCGACGCTCGGCAAGTCCCGCCTGGCCGGGGCCGCCGGAGCGCACCGCGCCGCGCTCGCGCTCGCGGTGGCGCTGGACACCGTCGCGGCGGCGCTGCGCTGCCCTGCCGTCGCCGAGGTGCTCGTGGTCACCGGCGACCCCTCGGCCGCCGCCGAGTTCGCCGCCCTGGGCGCCCGTACGCTGCCCGAGGGGACTCCTCAGGGGCTCAACGAGGCACTGCGGCGCGGCGCCGAGTCCATAGGCTCAGCGGTTCCCCGAGCGGCACTCCAAGCCGACCTTCCCGCGCTGCGTCCTGATGATCTGGCTTCCGCGCTCTCCTGCGCGTCGGCCTACCCCCAGGGGTTCCTCGCCGACAGCGCGCGCACGGGGACCGTCCTGTACACCGCGTCGCCCGGGGCGTCCTTCTCCCCGGCCTTCGGCGGCGCCTCGCGGGCGCGCCACCTGGCCCTGGGAGCCGCCGAGCTGCCTTGCCCGGAACTGGCGAGCCTCAGAACCGACGTGGACACCCTCGACGACCTGCGCGCCGCCCTCGGGCTCGGCGTCGGACCGCGTACCGCGGAGGTCGCCTCCCTGATCCTGGCGTGCTCCCCCGGCTAGGGTGGCTGCCATGCAGGGCACAGTGAAGGACTTCGACACCGCGACCGCCTCCGGCAGCGTGCTGCTGGACGACGGGAGCGAGCTGCCCTTCGACGCCGAGGCGTTCGCCGCCGGGGGGCTGCGCTTGCTCCGCTTCGGGCAGCGCGTCAACCTCGCCCACGACGGCGCCCGCGTCACCGCGATCACGCTGTCGACGCTCCCCCTGCCCTGAGCCGGGCCGGTGAGCGCGAGCCCGGTGGCGGACTCCCGGCGAAACCGGGCCCCAAGAGCCCGCTACCAGGCCCCCGGTAAGCACGGCCCGGAGGGAGGCTCCCCGGCGAAGCCGGGCTCCCCAAGAGCCGTCACCGGGCCCCGATGAGCACAGCCCGGAGGGCGGTTCCGCCGGGCAACACGAAGACGCCCGCACAATGAGCATGCGGGCGTCTCGCGTCAGACGGTTACTGCCTGCGACTCACTTGCCTGCGACCAGGTTCTTGAAGTCGGCGCCGGCCTTGAATTTGGGCACCGACGTCTCAGCCACCTCGATCGTCTTGCCCGTGGCGGGGTTCCGCGCGGTACGGGCGGGGCGGTGCGCCTTCTCGAACGAACCGAACCCGGTGATGGCGACCTTCTCACCCTTCGCCACCGTCGTCTGGATCGTGTCGAGGAACGCCTCGACGGCTTCGGCGGCGTCCTTCTTGCTGCCGTTCAGCCGTTCGGCGATCGCGTCGACCAGCTCACGCTTGTTCATAGGGTTTACTCCTCCGGCTTCCCCCGTTGCGCCCCCGAAACTAAGGGCATCACACGAACCACACAATCACCTTGTCGCGAGTTTTCCCATGTCATGGGCGAATCCAAAGGCAGATATCGCCCTGCTTATGGGGATTCGTTGGGAGTAGCCGCTCCGGTCGTCAGGCGTGCGACGGGTCGGCGTCCATGTCGTCGA
The DNA here is from genome assembly GCF_003751225.1 of Actinocorallia herbida. NCBI lineage: Bacteria > Bacillati > Actinomycetota > Actinomycetes > Streptosporangiales > Thermomonosporaceae > Actinocorallia > Actinocorallia herbida. Next base: position 863,764 of record NZ_RJKE01000001.1, on the reverse strand, counting down.
GGAACGTGGTCAGCCGGCGCGCGGCGAGCTCGTGGTCCCGTTTGGCGAGGTCGGTGATCGCCAGGAGCTGCCGGTGCAGCCGCCGCCGCGTGTCCCGCGGCAGGGGGGCGATCCGCTGGTGCGCGGTGCGCAGCCGATCGGCGAGCAGCATCAGGACCGGGTCGTCCCAGGCCGGTCCAGACCGGTCATCCTCAGCACCCATGCGGCAATTGTCGCAGCCGTCCGCCGGAGCCCGCCCGCGCGGGACCCCCGAAGCGGGGACCGCCGGAGGCCGGGCGCGCCGGGGCCCGCCGGAAAGACGGACGCGCGCCCCTCGGAACTGTGTGTTCGAGGGGCGCGCGCTCGGACGAACGGCGGCCGCGCGTGGTGGGCGGCCGCCCATCTCCTGGCCTTGGTGCGGGCCGGGGTCTCTTCGGCGGCAGGGCCTACAGGGTGACCGGCAGCCAGGACGGACGGGACGCCTCGAAGGAGGTGATGTCGTCGGCGTGCCGGAGGGTCAGGCCGATGTCGTCCAGGCCCTCGATGAGGCGCCAGCGGGTGTAGTCGTCCAGGTCGAAGGAGGCGGTAAGGTCGCCGCAGCGGACCTCGCGGGCCTCCAGGTCGACCGTGATCTCGGTCTGCGGGTCGGCCTCGGCGGCGGACTGCAGCTCCTCGACGATCTTCTCGTCCAGGATGACGGGCAGCAGGCCCATCTTCGTGGAGTTGTTGCGGAAGATGTCGCCGAAGCGGGGGGCGATGACGACCCGGAAGCCGTACTGCTGGAGCGCCCACACCGCGTGCTCGCGGGACGAGCCGGTGCCGAAGTCGGGGCCCGCGACCAGGATCGAGGCGCCCTCGTAGACCGGGTTGTTCAGGACGAAGGACGGGTCCTCGCGCCAGACCGAGAACAGGCCCTTGTCGAAGCCGGTCCGCGAGACCATCTTCAGCCAGACGGCCGGGATGATCTGGTCGGTGTCGACATTGCTGCGCCGCAGCGGCACCGCGCGGCCCGTGTGGACGGTGAACTTCTCCATCGTGGATCTCCTTCTCAGACCAGTCAGGCCGGGCGGCTACAGGTCGGCGGGGGCGGCCAGGCGGCCCTTGACGGCGGTGGCGGCGGCGACCTCCGGGGAGACCAGGTGGGTGCGCCCGCCCTTGCCCTGCCGGCCCTCGAAGTTGCGGTTCGAGGTGGACGCGCTGCGCTCACCCGCGACCAGCTTGTCCGGGTTCATCGCGAGGCACATCGAGCAGCCCGCCTCGCGCCACTCCGCGCCGGCCTCGGTGAAGACCTTGTCGAGGCCCTCCTGCTCGGCCTGGATCTTGACCAGGACCGAGCCCGGGACGATCAGCGCGCGCATGCCCTCGGCGACCTTGCGGCCCTTGAGGACCCCGGCGACCGCGCGCAGGTCCTCGATGCGGCCGTTGGTGCAGGAGCCGACGAAGACGGTGTCGACCTTGACGTCGCGCAGCGGGGTGCCGGCCTCCAGGCCCATGTACTCCAGCGCGCGCTCGGCGGCCTGGCGCTCGATCGGGTCGGTGAACTCCTCCGGCGACGGCACCGAGGCGCCCAGCGGGAGGCCCTGGCCCGGGTTGGTGCCCCAGGTGACGAACGGGGTCAGCGTGGAGGCGTCGATGACGACCTCCTTGTCGAAGACCGCGTCGTCGTCGGTCTTCAGGGTCTTCCAGTAAGCGACGGCGGTGTCCCAGTCCGCTCCCTTGGGCGCGGACTCGCGGCCCTCCAGGTAGGCGAAGGTGGTCTCGTCGGGGGCGATCATGCCGGCGCGGGCGCCCGCCTCGATGGACATGTTGCAGACCGTCATGCGGCCTTCCATCGACAGGTCGCGGATCGCCTGGCCGCGGTACTCGATGATGTAGCCCTGGCCGCCGCCGGTGCCGATCTCGGCGATGATCGCCAGGACCAGGTCCTTGGCGGTGACGCCGGCGGGCAGCGCGCCCTCGACGGTGACGGCCATCATCTTCGGCTTGATCTGCGGCAGCGTCTGGGTGGCCAGGACATGCTCGACCTCGGAGGTGCCGATGCCGTGCGCGAGGGCGCCGAACGCGCCGTGCGTGGAGGTGTGGGAGTCGCCGCAGACCACGGTCATGCCGGGCTGGGTCAGGCCCAGCTGCGGGCCGATGACGTGCACGATGCCCTGGCCGCGGTCGCCCATCGGGTGCAGCCGCAGGCCGAACTCCGAGGCGTTCTTGCGCAGCGTCTCGACCTGGGTGCGCGACACCGGGTCGGCGATCGGCTGGTCGATGTTCTGGGTGGGGACGTTGTGGTCCTCGGTCGAGATCGTCAGGTCGGGGCGGCGGACCTGGCGACCGGACATCCGCAGGCCGTCGAAGGCCTGCGGCGACGTGACCTCATGGACGAGGTGCAGGTCGATGTAGAGGAGGTCGGGCTCGCCCTCGACCCGACGCACGACGTGCGCGTCGTAAACCTTGTCGGCCAGTGTGCGGCCCATCGGTGCACCTCTCTCCGTTGAGATCTTCATCATCTTCCGTCGAGTTGCGTCTCATCTATCGAGACGGCAATATCGAGGTATGGACAACTCTAGCGGAGTCGGCGTACTGGACAAAGCAGTTCTCGTCCTCAACGCCCTCGAAGCCGGCCCCGCGTCGCTGGCCCAGCTCGTCACCGCCACCGGTCTGGCCCGCCCCACGGCCCACCGGCTGGCCGTGGCGCTGGAGCACCACCGGATCGTGCACCGCGACACCCAGGGCCGGTTCATCCTCGGCCCGCGCCTCGCCGAACTCGCGGTCGCCGCGGGCGAGGACCGCCTGCTGGCGATCGCCCAGCCGATCCTCACCCAGCTGCGCGACCTGACCGGCGAGTCCGCCCAGCTCTACCGGCGGCAGGGCGACGTGCGGGTGTGCGTCGCGGCCGCGGAACGGTCCAGCGGCCTCCGTGACACGGTACCCGTGGGCGCGTCCCTGCCCATGACGGCCGGATCCGCCGCCCAGGTCCTGCTCGCCTGGGAGGAGCCCGACCGGCTCCACCGGGGACTGCGCGGCGCCAAGTTCACCGCCGCCACCCTCGCCTCGGTGCGCCGCCGCAACTGGGCCCAGTCCATCGGAGAGCGCGAGCCCGGCGTCGGCTCGGTCTCCGCCCCCATCCGCGGCAACGGCGGCCGCGTCATCGCCGCGATCTCCGTCTCCGGCCCCCTGGAGCGCCTCACCCGCTCCCCCGGCCGCGTCCACGCCGGCCCCGTCGTCGCGGCGGCGGAGAAGATCTCGGAGTCGATGCGCCGCTCTTCTTAGCGCCGCCTCCGGCGTCGCGGTGATCGGCCGCGCCCGGCGGTGCTCCCTGGAAAGCGCGTGTCTAGGACGTCCTGGTCAGCCGGAGCTTGCTGTGGGGGGACGGGCCCGCCTCCCAGTCGTCCATGAAGCGGGCCGTGAGGCCGTGGGCCGTCGCGAGGCCGACGAGGGTGTCGGTGCGGTAGTAGAAGTCCTCCTGGAGAACCTGGTGGTCGGCGCGCTCGGTGCGGTCGAAGGTCAGGTCGAAGAACGCGTCCCGGCGCATGATCCGGCCCACGTGCGCGAAGCACTCGTCGATCACCTCGATCGGCGTGTGGTTGAACACACTGTGCGCGTGGACGACGTCGAAGTGATCGTCGGGAAGGCTGGAGAACGTCAGATCACCGACCAGCGTCAGGTGCGGCAGCTTGTCCTGGAGGCCGTACTGGACCAGGGTGTCGGACGCCGCGAGCAGGATGTCGGGCGAGATGTCGATCCCGTGGTAGCGGCCGGAGTCCAGATACCGGATGAGCCGCCAGCCCGCGCGCAGGTTCCCGCACCCGATCTCCAGCACCGCGTGGCCCGGCCGCAGGCCGTGCGCGCACAGGTAGTCGAACTGGCGCCGCCCGTTGCGCAGCCAGTGCCCGTGGCTCGGGCTGCCGACCGCGTCGAACGGGCTCTTGTCGGCCACCTCGGCGCGCATGACCTCGCGGTAATAGGCGACGTGGTCCGGCGCGCCCGCGCGCAGCACGAGATCGCGGGCGTACCGGCTCAGGTAGGGCCGGATGCGCGACGGATGGCGCATCGCGTGCCCCACCTGGAACAGAAGACTCGAACGCTGACGCTGCGTGAAGGCCATGGCACGATTCGTACACCCTCAGTAACGAACGTGCCACTCGAACGTCACGTGTACAGGCCCTCGATCTCCTCGGCGTACTTGCTGTGGATGGGCTTGCGGCGCAACTTCATCGTCGGGGTCAGCTCGTCGCCGCCCGGCTCCCAGTAGCCGCCCACGATCGCGAACTTCTTGATCTGCTCCACCCGGGACAGCTTCGCGTTGGCCTGGTCCACGCCCTCTTGCACCACCGCGAGGATCGCCGGCTCCTTGGCCAGGACGGCCGGGTCGGCGGGCAGCGCGTTCGCCGCGGCGTAGCCCGCGACCGCGTCGGGGTCGAGCGAGAACACCGCGACGTTGTAGGGCCGCCCCTCGCCGACCACGATGATCCCGCCGAGCATCGGGTTGTGCGCCCGGATGGTGTTCTCGATGTTGCTCGGCGACATGTTCTTGCCCGCCGCGTTGATGATCAGTTCCTTCTTGCGGTCGACCAGGGTGATGTAGCCGTCGGCGTCGATCGTGGCGACGTCCCCGGTGTGCAGCCAGCCCTCGGCGTCGATCGCCTCCGCGGTCTTCTCCGGGTCGCCCCGGTAGCCCTTCATCACCCAGGAGCCGCGCACCAGCAGCTCGCCGTCGTCGGCGATCCTGGCCTCCATGCCCGGCATGACCTTGCCGACGGTGCCGATCTTCGGCGCGTCGATCGGGTTGGAGATCGCCACCGAGGTCACCTCGGTCATGCCCCAGGCCTCGACGACGCGCAGGCCCATCGCGAGCAGGAACTCCAAGGTCTCCTTCGGGGCCGCCGCGGCCCCGGAGAAGGCGTAGCGCATCTCGTCGAGGCCGAGGAGCTGGCGGATGGTGGCGAAGACGAGCTGGTCGGCCAGCTCGTACTCCTTCGCCAGTTCCTCCGGGACGGGCTGGCCGGACTGCTCCAGCCGCACCTTGCGCAGACCGACGTCGAAGGCCCATTCGGCGGCCTTGCGCTTCTCCTCGTCGGCCCCGGCCAGCAGCGCCTGGATGCCGTTCTTCATCTTCTCCCACACGCGCGGGACCGCGGCCCAGACCGTCGGGCGGACCTCGCCGAGCGCGCCGAGGATCTGGGTGATGTCGGCGACCGAGGTGACGACCGTGCCGTGCAGCATGTGCAGCCAGTGCGAGGCCATCCGGTCCACCGCGTGGGCGGAGGGCAGGTAGGAGGTGACGCGGTCGCCGCGCCGGACCTCGAAGCCCGCGGCGAGCCCTGCGGCGTTGGCCAGGGCCGCCCGGTGGGTGGTCTCCACGCCCTTGGGCGGGCCGGTCGTGCCCGAGGTGTAGATGAGGGTGATGACGGCGTCGGGGTCGACGGACTTCCAGGTGGAAGCGAAGTCGAACTCTTCGTCCGGTACCAGGGCGTCGAGGTCGGCGACGTTGATGAGGTGGTCGAGGGACGCCGCGCCGCCTTCGGTGAGCCGCGCGACGAACTGGTCCTCGGCGACCGCGATCTTCGGTCCGGCGTGCCCGATGATGTAGGCGATCTGCTCGGGCGAGCTGGTGTTGTAGATCGAGAACGGGATCGCGCCCAGGTGCAGCGCCGCGGTGTCGACGAAGTTGAACTCCGGACGGTTGGTGAGCATCAGCGCGACCCTGTCGCCGCGCCTGATGCCGAGCTTGTGCAGCGCGCGCGCGAGGTGCTCCACCTTGGCGGCGTACTGAGCCCACGTGTAGCTCTGGGCGCCGCCCGGAGTGCGCAGGGCCACCTCGTCGGGTATCTCGGCGACCGTGTTCTGGAACGCCTCTACGAGGGTCTTGGGGTGGGACATGGGCGAGCTCCCGGGGAGGTAGGAGGGGCTGCGTGCGGGGCCTTACTTGGTGAGCGAACGCGCCGTGCCGTAGTCCGCCTTGCCGTTGGGCAGGCGGAGGTCGCGGTCGGTACGGACGAACGTCTTGGGGATCTTGTAGCGGGCGAGGCGGGCCGCGCAGGCGTCGCGCAGCTCATCGTCGGAGAGTTCGGCGGTGAGCCTGACCACCGCGACGATCTCGGTGCCCCAGCGCTCGGACGGGCGGCCGAGCACCAGCGCCTCGGCGACGCCGGGCACCGCCCGCACGACCGCCTCGACCTCCTCGGCGAAGACCTTCTCGCCGCCGGTGTTGATGGTCATCGAGTCACGGCCGTGCATCTCGATCGTGCCGTTCGCCAGGTGCCGCGACCGGTCGCCGGGCAGGACCCAGCGGCGTCCCGCGATCTCCAGGAACGTCGCCGCGGTCTTGGCGCCGTCGCCGAGGTAGCCGAGCGGAATCGATCCGCCCTTGGCGAGCCAGCCCATCTCCTCGTCGCCGGGAGCGAGCAGGCGGGTGCGGTCCTCGCTGACGACGGCCGCGCCGGGCGTCGCCTGGAAGGCGGTGTCGGCGGCGCCGTACCGGGTGATGTGCAGCCCGCTCTCGGACGAGCCCACCACGTCGAAGATCTTGGTGTGCGGCATCAGCTCGGCGAGGCGGGCCTTGGTGGCCGGGTTGATCGCCGCGCCGGAGTTGATGAGGTGGCGGATGCGCGAGGTGTCGCGGGGCGCGCGCTCCAGCTCGGCGACGAGCGGGCGCACGAACGCGTCGCCGACCACCGGGATCCGGGTCGCGCCCTCGCGCTCCATCAGGTCGAGCGTGGCGACGGGGTCGAACCTGTCGACGGCGTCGGGGATGAGCACGGTCGCGCCGCCGAGCCAGCCGCCGAGGGCCGTCCAGGTGCCGGAGCCGTGCATCATCGGCGGCAGCACGAGCACCTTCGCGCTCGCGCGGGCCGCGGCGATCGCGACGATCTCGGCGGGGCCCTCGTAGCGGGTGCCGTCCTTGCGGAGCATGCCGAGCGGGCCCTCGACGAGGTCCTCGATCCGCCACAGGACGCCCTTCGGCATCCCGGTGGTGCCGCCGGTGTAGAGGATGTGGAGGTCGTCGGCGTCCGGGACCGCCGTAGGAGCGCCGTCGGGGGCGGCGGCCAGGGCGTCGTCGTAGTCAAGGGCGCCGGGCAGGAGCGGGTTGCCCGAGTCGTCGGCGACCTGGAGGAGCAGCGGCTCGGTCGTCAGCGAGGGCAGGACGCGCTCGAGGACCGGCGCGAAGGCCGCGTGGAAGAGGATCGCCTTCGGGCGCGCGTCGTTGAACAGGTAGACGAGCTCGTCGTCGACGTACCGGTAGTTGACGTTGAAGGGCGCGACCCTGGCGCGGTGGGCGCCGACGAGTCCCTCGAGGTAGGCGGGCCCGTTGTGGAGGTAGAGCGCCAGATGGTCGTGGTTGGACGTCCAGGGCTCGCCGCGCTCACCGGTGCGCCCCAGCCCGTGCGCGCCGAGGACGCGGGCCAGCCGGCGCACCCGGTCCGCGGTCTCGCCGAACGTGCGGCGGGTGCCGCGCCAGACCACCGCCTCGCGTTCCGGGATCGCGGCCGCGATCGCTTCGAACAAGTTCGCCAGATCCAACCCAGACATATGGCGCCGTCCCCTGCAGAGTCATGTGCCCGGTAGTAAATCATCGCTTACCGGTCATTTTGAAGGCGGGTCTCACCCTAGGGTGACCAGGGCCACTCCCGTCAATGCCATCCCGAGGCCGAGGCGCTGCGCCGCCTGGAGCGTCTCGCCGTGCACGACCCGCGCGAGCAGGACGGTGACCGCCGGATACAGCGACGTCAGCACCGCGACGACGGAGAGCATCCCCGCGGTGCTCGCCAGGAAGTAGGAGACGTTGGCGGCCACGTCGACGCAGGCCGCCGCGAGGGCCAGGGCGAGGGTGCGAGGGTCGCGCAGGACCGCGCCCGGCGCGTTCCCCCGGCGGGCGAGGACGAGCCCGAGGAGGACCGCGGTGAGCACTCCCGCGCGGGAGGCGACCAGCGGCCACAGCCCGCCGCCGTCCCCCGCCTGGTGCAGCAGCACGAAGAACACCCCGAAGCCCAGCCCCGCGACCAGCGCCAGGCCCGGACCCTCCGTCGGCCGCCACGACACCCGGCCGCCGCCCCGCTCCCTGCTGACGAAACCGATGGCCCCCACACAGAGGGCGACCCCCGCCAGCACCCGTCCCTCCGCGCGCTCTCCCAGGCAGAGGCCCACCGCGACCGGGACGACGGTCCCGGCCAGCGCCTCCACCGGAGCCACCACGCTCATCGGGCCGATCGCCAGCGCGCGGTAGAACGCCAGGAACCCGACGCCGCTGGCCAGGCCCGACGCGAAGCCCCATCCCAGGCCCGCCGCCGTCGGCGCCCCGCCCGCGACGGCCGCGACGGCCGCCGTGCACCCGAGGCCCACCGGAATGCCCACCAGCAGCACCGCGAGCACGCCGGCCCGCCGAGCCGCGACCCCGCCCACGAAATCCCCGACCCCGTACAAGCACGCCGCCGTCAGCGCCAGAAACGTCACCACAAATCCCACACCGTAGAGCAGCCCGGCGGGCCCGCCTCCACGCCACCGGGCCCGACTCCGCCCGCCTGCGAGCCGCGGGCTTCGACCTGTCGCCGATCTTCCGTCCTCGTCGAGCCGCTCCCGTCACGGGTGCGCCCGAGCGCGCCGGATACCGCAGGGCCGACGACCCTAGCGCCGTCGCGCACACGGCGCGGACCTCCGGGCGTCGCCTCAGGCCGCCGGGTCCCGGAGGACCGGCGACGTCGCCCGCGTCTCCGCTCCCGAGCGGGCCGTGGACGGCGGCGGCCGCGCGTGCACCGTCGGCCCCGGCGAGACCGCCCGGCTCTGGGACGTGTGCGCCGCCGCGGCCGGCGCCACGCCGATTCCCCGGTGGACCCGCGCCCGAAGGAGTCGGCCACGGGAAAGCGGGGGCGGTGGTCAAAGGAGGGCGGCGAGGGTGGTGCAGGCGCGGCGGAGGTCGGCGGTGGAGGGAGTGGCGTAGCCGAGGACCAGGCCGTGATGGGAGTGCGGGGCCCGGGTGTAGCGGCGGGTGTCGTCGAGGAGGACGCCGTGGGCGCGGGCGGCCCGGCGCACGGGTTCGAGGCGGTCCTCGGGCAGCGGGAGCATCACGTGGAGGCCCGCGGTGTCACCGGTGACGCGGTCGCCGAGGATGTCCACGACCAGGGCGCGCCGCCGCGCGTACTCCAGGCGCATCCTGCGCAGGTGGCGGTCCAGGTCGCCGCGGTCCAGCAGTTCGGCCATCGCGTGCTGGACGGGCACGCTGGTGCGGTCGGCGAGGTCGCGGCGCAGGGCGGCGATCCGGTCGGCGGTCTCCGGCGCGGCGACGATCCAGCCGAGGCCCGGGTCGGGGCTGAGCGTCTTGGACAGCGTGCCGAGAAGGATGACCTGGGAGGGGTCGAGCCCGTAGAGGGCGGGCAGGGGCGCGACGTCGTAGCGGAACTCGGCGTCGTAGTCGTCCTCGACGACGCGCGCGCCGGTGCGCCGCGCCCACTCCAGCAGGCGCTCCCGGCGGGCGATCGGCAGCCTGCCGCCGAGCGGGTACTGGTGCGCCGGCGTCGTGTAGAGCAGCGCGAGGTCGTCGGGCAGCCCGTCCACGACGATCCCGTCCCGGTCCACCGGGCAGGCGACGGGCACGGCGCCGCGGGCCGCGAGGATCGACCGGGCGCTGCCGTACCCGGGGTCCTCCACGCCCGCGCGGCGCCCCGCCGCGAAGAGCGCGCCGACGAGGTCGAGCCCGTTGCCCGTCCCCCGGGTGACGATGAGGTTCTCCGGTCCCGCCGCGACCCCGCGGGCCCGTCGCAGGTGGTCGCAGAGCAGCGCCCGCAGGCGCGGCAGCCCGCGCGGGTCGGGGTCGTCACCCGGCGGGTGCTCGGCGGCGGCACGCCAGGCGCGCTTCCAGGCCGCCGCCGCGTGCCCGCCCGTCCACGGCCCTCCCGGCCGCAGGTCGACGAGCCCCAGCGCCCGCGCCTCGTCGCGGCTGAGCTCCGCCGGTTCCCCGGCCACCGCCGGACCGGCGACGGGTCCGGGCGGGCGGGGGTCGCCGACGTCGGCGACGTAGGTGCCGGAGCCGTGCCGTCCTTCGAGCCAGCCTTCGGCGTAGAGCTGCTGGTAGGACTCGGTGACGACGGTGCGGCTCACGCCGAGGGCGGCGGCGAAGGCCCGGCTGGACGGCAGCCGCTCCCCCGCCGGGAGGTCGCCGGCCCGAATCCTGGCGCGCAGCGTCTCGGCGAGCTGGACGTGCAGGGGGTCGCCCGACGTCCGGTCGAGCAGGACGGGCAGGTCGGCGTGGGTGCGGGCCATGGGCGGCGCTCCGGGGCGAGGTGCGGTCTCAACGAGAAGTGGTCTTCGATTATCGGGCAGAAGTGGCCATGTTCCGCCGGTCCACTCGGCCGAAGGATAGGGGCATGCTCTCGACGACCGAACGCACCAGGCTGGGCCGCGCCGCCGACCGCGCGGGCACCGAAACCGCCGACCTCTACGCGATCCTCGACGCCGGACTCGTCTGCCATCTCGGGGTGGTCCGCCCGGACGGCGCCCCGATGGTCGTGCCGACCGGCTACGGCCGCATCGGCGACACCCTCTACCTCCACGGCTCCACGGGCGCGCGGTCGCTGCGGCTGGACGGAGAGGTCTGCGTCACGGTGACCCATCTCGACGGGATCGTGCTCGCCAGGTCGGCCTTCCACCACTCGCTCAACTACCGCTCGGCGATGGTCTATGGCGCCCCGCGCAAGGTGACCGACCCCGATGAGCGGCTCGCCGGGCTGCGCGCGATCACCGAGCAGCTCGCCCCCGGCCAGTGGGACGCCGTGCGCGCCCCCGACCGCAAGGAGCTCGCCGCGACCCTCGTCCTCGCGCTCCCCCTCACCGAGGCGTCCGTCAAGGTCCGCACGGGCCCGCCCGTCGACGACGAGGACGACTACGCCCTCCCCCTCTGGGCAGGCGTCCTCCCTCTGCGCACCTCCTACGGGGCTCCCCGGCCCGACCCCCTTCTCGCCGCGCCTTACCCCGTCCCGTCGCACATCGCCGACCGGGTCCACCCTTCCGTCCCGACCGGCGACTGACCCGCCCGGCAAGGCGCACCGGCTCATCCGGCACCGCGAGTTGTGGTGGCTTTTTTTCGGATGTGTGGCGTATGAGGGTGGTTTCTGCGAGATTGGGCGGATGGTTCCGGAGGGGCTGACCGAGGCGGAGCGGCGGCTCTGGGCGTGCTATCCGGACGGGGCGACGGTCGATCTGACCCGGCAGGACGGCGACCGCGAGATCCGCGCGCGGGTGATCTCCGCGCTGCTGCTCGGGGCCTGCGAAGCCGAGCCAGGCCGCTCGCCCGGGGTGCGGCTGCGCGGCGCCCGGATCACCGGACGGCTCGAACTGCGCGCCGCGACGGCCGGCTGCCCCCTCGTCCTCAGCGAGTGCGTGCTCGACGAGGCGCCGCAGTTCATGGAGTCCACGACCCGGACCGTCCGGTTCGTCCGCTGCCGGATGCCCGGTCTCGGCCTGGCCAGGCTGCACCTCGACGGCCTGCTGTCGCTGCGCGGCTCGATCATCGACGGCGAGGTCAGGCTCGACCACGCGCGGATCGAGGGCGAGATCCACATGTCGGGCGCGGTGCTCGGCGGCGGCCCGGAGAAGACCGCCCTGTACGGCGAGGGCCTGCGGGTGAGCGGGATGGCCAACTTCGACCGGGGGTTCGCCGCCAAGGGCAGCGTCCGGCTGACCCACGCGCGGTTCGGCGGCCGGCTGAACTTCACCGACGCCTCGGTGGAGGCGGCCGGCCAGTGGGCCGCGCTGCTGGTCGACAACTCCCAGATCGAGGGGCCGTTCACGCTCTCGGGCGCGGAGATGCGCAACCCGGGCGGGGTGGCGGTCAGCGCGGGCGGGATCACCGCGCACGGATCGGTCTGGATGAACAACGGCTTCCGGGCCGAGGGCGAGGTCCGCTTCATCGGCGCGACCCTGCGCGGCCACCTCACCCTCAACAACGCGAGGCTGGACCGGGCCTCGCTGAACCTCGAAGGCGCGGTGATGTCGGGGCTGGAAGGCCGCGGCCTCGTCGTCGACGGCGGCCAGGTCCGGCTGGTCAACGCCCAGCTCATCAGCGACGTGGTGCTGCCCGGCGCGCGCGTCACCGCGGCGGCCGACGGGGTCGCGTTCGCCGCCGACGGGATGACCGCGGCGACCGTCAAGCTCGACGGGCTGCACGCGACGGGCCGGGTGTCCCTGCGCAACGCGCGGATCGGCGAGGCCGGCCTCGACCAGGCCGTGCTCGTCGCGGGGCAGGACGGGTACGCGCTGCGCGTCGACCGGGCGCACGCGGGCGCGCTGTCGGCCGAAGGGCTCACCGCGGAAGGCAGGGTGACGCTGCGCGGCGCGACCTTCGCCGGGGACGTCCGCTTCGGCGACGCCAGGCTCACCGCGGGCGAGGACGACCTCGCGTTCGTCGCCGACGGCATGGACGCCGCCCACCTCGCCCTGGGCGGCGCGCACGCCGTGGGCCTGGTCTCCCTGGACGACGCGCGCGTCACCGGCGAACTCGACCTGCGCCTCGCGGTCCTCGCGGGAGGTGCCGAGGGCACCGCGCTCAGCGCCGCGGGCCTGCACGCGGGCGGCGTGCGGGCGGCGCGTCTGCGCGCGGAGGGCCTGCTCGTCTTCGACGACGCCCAGGTCATCCGGGAGGTCGACTTCTCCTCCGGGTCCCTGGCCGCCGACGAGACCGGCCTGTCCCTTTCCGCCGACGGCCTCGCCGCGGGCGGCCTCACCCTGGAGTCCGCCAAGGCCGCGGGCCGGATCTCGCTGCGCGCCGCGGAGATCTCCGGGGACGTCAACCTCGTCTCCGCCGAGGTCGGCCGCGACCTCGAAGGCCGCGCGCTCTCCGCCGACGGCCTCCAGGCCGTGCACGTCCTCGGCTGGGACGCCGGGATCGCGGGCCGGATCTCGCTGCGCGGCGCCCAGGTCGTCGGCGACCTCGACCTGCGCCAGGCGCGGATCGCGGCCGGGCTGCGCGGGGTCTCCCTGGTCGCCGGGGGGATGAGCGCGGCCCGGATCAACCTCGACGACGTGCGCGCCGAAGGGCGCGTCTCCATGCGCGGCACCCAGATAGCGCGCGACATCTCCGCGAGGAACGCCCGCGCGACGGCCGACGAGAAGGGCTACGCCTTCACCGTCGAGGGGTCCACCGCCGTCAACATCTACCTTTCCGGGCTCGAGGCCGACGGGGTGGTCTCGGTCCGCGGCACGACCGTGACCAGCGTCATCGACCTCGCCGAGGCGGTGCTGCGGAATCCGGGCGGCATCGCGCTCGGCGCGGACTGGCTGACGACCGGGGGCATCTGGGCGCCCGGCCTGACCGCCGAGGGCCGGATCATGCTGCGCGGCTCCCAGGTGAGCGGCGAGGTCCGGATGGAGGGCTCCAGGCTGGAGGGCGACGGCGCCAAGGCGATCGTCGGCGACGGGCTCAGCGCGGGCTCGCTGCGGATGAACCGGGCCAGGATCACCGGGGAGGTGGCGCTGCGCGGCGCCCGGATCGTCGACATGGTCGACGGCAGGGACGCGGTGTTCGCCCATCCGGGGAACGTGGCGCTGCGGCTCTCGCTCGCCGACGTGACCGGCGACGTGTTCCTCGGCCGCTCCCGCATCGACGGAGTGCTGCGCGTCGCCGAGGCGAAGATCGGCCGCATCCTCCAGCTCACCGACGCGGACCTGGAGAACCCCGGCGGGTACGCGGTCGAAGCGCGCGGCCTCCAGGCGGGCCGCCTGACGCTGCGGCCGGACAAGCTCGTCGGCGCGGTCGACCTCGAGCACGCCAGGCTCGGCGTCCTGTGCGACGACGCCACGTCGTGGCCGGAGGTCATCGGCCTGAACGGCCTCACCTACGAGGCGCTGGAGCCGCGGATGCCCGCCGAGAAGCGGCTGGAGTGGCTGCGCCGCGACGAGGACGGCTTCCAGCCGCAGCCGTACGAGCAGCTCGCCGCGCACTACACCCAGACCGGGCAGGAACGGGAGGCGCAGGCGGTCCTCCTGGCCCGGGAGCGGCGCCAGAGCGACGGCGCGGACTGGACGGGCCGGGTGTGGGGCAGGCTCCAGGACGCCACGGTCGGGTTCGGCTACCAGCCGCTGCGCGCCGCCACCTGGCTGGCCCTCCTCGTCGCGCTGGGATCCATCGTCTTCGCCGTCTCACCGCCGCAGCCCATCAAGGCCGACGAGCACCCGCACTTCAACGCGATCATCTACACCCTCGACCTCCTCCTGCCCATCGTCGACCTGGGACAGGAGCGCGCCTTCAACCCGGCGGGCGCCGACCAGTGGTTCTCCTTCCTCCTGGTCGCCGCGGGCTGGATCCTCGCCTCCACCATCGCCGCGGCCGCCGCCCGCACCATCGGCCGCCGCTGACCCGCGCCCCGCGAAGACGCCGGCGCCCCGCGAGCCGAAGGGGGCTCGCGGGGCGCGGGGAAGGTGGATCAGCGGCGGGAGAAGGCGAAGCCCAGCCCTAGGAGGGCGACGAGGAGCGGGCCGGGGAAACCCGCCATGTACTGGAGCGGGGAGACGCCGGTGAGGAGGGTCAGGCCGCCGAGGACGACACCGGTCCAGCCGAGCCAGGCCGGGACGGCGCGGTGCCGGAGGGACGCGACGGCGACGGTCACGCCGGTGAGTCCGGAGCCGACCCACAGCCAAGGGATCGTGCCGACCCAGTGGGAGCCGACGGTCAGGAACTCGTCGGACAGGGTGCCGTCCTCGCCGAAGCCGAAGATCAGCTCGGTGTCGAGGCCGGTGCCGAGGAGCGTCGCCGCCGCCGTCAGGAGCAGGCCCGCCGCGGCGACCGCGGGGAGCAGGCTCTCGGCGGGCAGGGCGCGGCGCAGGCGCCGGTGCAGGCCCGCGGCGAACACCGGTAGGAGCACGGTCGCGGCCATCATCGCCGTGTGCATCACCAGGAGCGCGGTGGTGTGCTCACCGAGGCCCGCGGCGACCTGCGCGGGGTCGTGGACGGTGGCCGGGTCGTACGCCGCGCTGATGGCCATGCTGGCCTGGATGCCGGTGACGCCCGCGACGCCCGCCGCCGCGCCCGCCCAGGCCCAGAGCGATCCCCCCGCCGCGCGTCCGGACTGCTGTGCTTGTCGGGCCCCTGCCGTGTTCGTCATGACTTCCGCCTGTGTCCGAGGTGCACCGCCGCTCGGCGGTAGGTCCCAAGGTCCCCGGCGGTCGGTCCCGCGGGACAGAGGCAGGTGTCGCCACGTGCGGAGCGTGCCCGGACGGACCGGCGTCCCGGCCATGTCCCGGCCGCGCCCGGGACGGATCGCGGGACACCGCGCGAAATCCCGGAAGAAACCGCGTCATGGTCGACGAGTTCGGGCGTCTGTCAGGAGAATCCCGAGGAAGGAGCCTCAATGTACGCCCGATCGCGTACCTGGAATCTCGACGACGTGCCCGCCCCCGTGCGGCACGCGCGCAGCGCGGCGGTGAGCACGCTGGCCGAGTGGGGCCTGGCGGCGCTCGCCGACACGGCGGCGCTCCTCGTCTCCGAACTGGTGACGAACGCCGTCCGGCACGGCAAGCCGCCCGTGCGGCTCACCCTGTCGGTGCGGGACGGGATGCTGAACGTCGGCGTCCGCGACGCACTGCGCGAACCGCCGGCGCCCAGGCCCGGCGACGAGACCGGCGGCTTCGGCCTCACCGTGCTCAGCGCGCTCGCCGAGCTCACCACGACCCCGCTGCCGACCGGCAAGGTCGTGGAGGCGAGGCTGCGGCTCGCGCACTGAACCGCATGGGGGGTTGGTCCCGCTTCGCCCGTGCGACGATGAACCCATGGACCACTCCCCCGGCGCCCTCGTCGCGGAGCGCTACCGGCTCACCCGGATCCTCGGCCGCGGCGGCATGGGCGTCGTCTGGCAGGCGGCCGACGAACGGCTGCGGCGCGACGTCGCCCTGAAGCAGCTCGTCCTGCCGCCGGGGCTGAGCGACCAGACCCGCGACCAGCTCGTGGCGCGGGTCGAGCGCGAGGCCCTGGCGGCGGCGATGCTCAAGCACCCCGGCATCGTCACCGTGCACGACCGGGTGACCGACGGCGAGGGCATCCCCTGGATCGTCATGGAGCTGGTCCGGGGGCGCTCGCTCGCCGACGCCGTCAAGGCCGACGGACCGCTCCGCCCGCGTGAGGCGGCCCGGATCGGCAGGGCGGTCCTCGCGGCGCTGGAGACCGCGCACGCCCACGGGGTGGTGCACCGCGACATCAAGCCCGCGAACATCCTCCTCGAGGACGAGCGGGTCGTCCTCACCGACTTCGGGATCGCCGCCGTCGAGGGCGAAGGGCATCTCACCCAGACGGGGTCGGTCCTCGGCACGCCGAGCTTCATGGCTCCGGAGCAGGTCGCCGCCCAGCCCGTCGGGCCCGCCGCCGACCTCTGGTCGCTCGGCGCGACCCTCTACTACGCCGTCGAGGGACGCTCCCCGTTCGCCGCGCCCTCTCCGAGCGCCGTCTTCGTGGCCATCCTCCAGCAGGAGCTTTCACCGTCGGCCAACGCCGGACCCCTCGCACCCGTGCTGCACGCCCTCCTCCGCAAGGACCCCGCCGCCCGTCCCACCGCCGCCGAGACGACGGCCATGCTCGACCGCGCGAGCCAGGTCCCGCCCGCGGCGTCCCTCCCGTCCGCGGAACCCTCCGTGCCCGCCTTCGCCGGGCCCGCGACCGGACCTATCACGCCCCTCCCCACCGTGCCGGTGCCCGAGGTGCCCGGCACCGCATACGGGGCGCCCGGTCCTGACGTCGAGCCCGCGACCACGCGGGTGCCGCCGCCCCCGCCCGGCTCGGACGGCGGCGAAAAGCGGCCCGGCAAGGGCAAGGCGATCGCCGTGGCGGTGGCCGTGCTCGCGGTCGCGCTCGGCGCGTTCGTGTTCCGGCCGCAGGGATCGCCCGGCACGGGCGAGCGCGAGACCGCCGGAACCGGGTCCACCGGGTCCTCGTCCGCCGCGCCCTCGCCCGGTGCGACGCTTCCCGCGGTGCCCCCGGCGTTCGTCGGGACCTGGGAGGAGGAGACCGACGTGTTCTCCCTCCGGGTCGACATCGAGGAGGGATCGGTGGGCGCGCACATCGCCGAGATCCAGCTGGAGCGCGGCGAGAACCGGTGCAAGACGCTCGGCAGCCTCACCTGGGCGAGCTCCGAGAAGATCGTCATCAGGATGGACGACGTCTGCGAGGACGACTCCCGGATGACCCTCACCCTCCTCGGCGACGGGCAGGCCCGGTACGTCTCCGGGACCACCGACGTCACCCTCGGGCACCAGGACTGAACCGCCACGGGACACCGGCCGGGCCGCGCCCTCAGCCCTCGAGGCGGCGCAGGAGGTCCGGGAGGGGGCCGGTGTGCGCGATCGCCAGGCGGCGGGTGGCCCGGGTCACCGCCACGTAGAGGTCGTGCCCGCCTGAGGCCGACTCGGTGAGGATGCCGACGGGGTCGGCGATGACGACGGCGTCGAACTCCAGGCCCTTGGACTCGCCGGCGGTGAGGATGACGACGGGCTCGTCCAGCGACTCGGGGGTGATCCCCGTGGGCACGCCGGAAAGGGCCGCGGTGACGGCGGGGTGCCAGGCCGCGGACGTGATGACGGCCACCCGTCCGTCGCCGATGCGCGCGCGCTCGGCCGCGATGAGGGCGGGCAGTTCGGCGGGCGAGTCAAGGGGGACCGCGATGGGCGGGTCGCCTTCCTCACGCACCGAGGCGGGCGCCTCCGCCTCCGGGTCCACCTCCGCGAGGACGTCTTCGGCCAGCCGCATGATGCCCGCGGGGGTGCGGTAGTTGACCAGGAGCCTCAGCTCCCGCCAGCGCTCGCGCACGAAGGGCGCCAGCATCTCCCCCCAGGACCGCGCGCCCGCCGGGCTGCCCGTCTGGGCGAGGTCCCCGACGATCGTCACGGACCGGGTGGGCACCCGCCGCATGACGGCCCGCCAGGCCATCGCCGACAGCTCCTGCGCCTCGTCCACGATGATGTGGCCATAGGCCCAGTCCCGGTCCGCGAGCCGCTCCGCCGCGGTGACGGGGCCGCGCTCCTCGCGCTGCCGCTCGGCGAGGTCGGCCGCGGTGATCCCCTCGATGCCGGTCACCTGGAGGACGCCGAGCGCGTAGCGGACCTCCTCCTCGCGCAGGGCCTCCCCCTGCCGCTCCCGCGCCCGCCCCTCCCGGTCGTCGACGCCGAGCAGCTCGGCCGCCTCGTCCAGCAGGGGCACGTCCCCGACGGTCCAGGCCGCGCCGGGCGCCCGGTGCAGTGCGCCGAAGCCGGCGACCTCCAGGAACTCCCGGTCGGCGTACAGGTCGGCGAGGAACTCCTGCGGGGTCAGCTCGGGCCACAGGCCGTCGATGAGCGCGCGCACGGCGGGATCCTGCCAGAGCTGCTCCTTGGCGTACTCCGCGTCGTGCTCGTCCCGCAGCAGGGAGGACGGGTCCTCCAGGATCTCCCGAAGCTCGGCGCTGAGGCCGCCCTCTTCGAGCAGCTTCAGCAAAGGCTCGTCGGTGGCCTTCTCCAGCCGCTCCAGCTGGTCCTCGGCGAGGGCCGCGAGCACGTCGTGCACGTAGATCCGGCGCTGGAGGTTGTGCGGCGCGCGCAGGGCGCGCGCGTGCTCGTGCGCGCGCCGGGCGGCGCCGGCGCTGAGCGTGACGGGCATCCCGTCGGCCTCGATCGTCAGGTCCTCGTCCGGCACCGGCCTGCGGCGGGCGAGCGCGGCGGTCAGGAGATCGGCCATCTCCGGGCTCCCCTTCACCACCGCGGTCTCCGGAGGGTCGACCGCGGTCGCGTGGACGCCGGGGAACAGCTCGCCGAGGGTGGCGAGGCCCACGTCGGTCTCGCCGAGGCCGGGCAGGACCCGCTCGATGTAGCGCAGGAACGTGGGGTTCGGGCCGATGATGAGGACGCCGCGGCGGCTGAGCGCGTCGCGGTGCGTGTAGAGCAGGTAGGCGGCCCGGTGCAGGGCCGCGACGGTCTTGCCGGTGCCCGGCCCGCCCTGGACCACCAGGACGCCTTGGAAGGCCGCGCGGACCACCTCGTCCTGCTCGGCCTGGATGGTGGCGACCACGTCGCTCATCCGCCCCGTGCGGCCCTTGCGCAGGGTCGCCAGCAGCGCCGCCTCGCCGACGAGCCCGGCCCGGTCGGCGGGGCGCATCCCGGCGAGGTCGAACACCTCGTCGTCGAGGTCGACGACCCGGCGGCCCCGGGTGTGGATGTGCCGGCGGCGGGTGAGCGGTCCGGGGTCGAAGGACGTGGCGGTGTAGAACGGCCGGGCCGCGGGCGCCCGCCAGTCGATGAGGACGGGTTCGCCCTCCTCGTCGCGCAGGCCCATCCGCCCGACGTACAGGGTGTCTCCGTCGCGGCCGTCGATCCTGCCGAAGCACAGGCCGTGCTCGACGGCGGCGAACTGGGCGAGCCTGCGGTACCGCTCGTTCTCGGCGGTGTCCCGGTCGACCCGCTGCTGGAATCCGCCGCCGCCCCCCGCCTGGGCGCGCGCGGAGCCCTCGGTCCGCTCGCGCGCCGCGTCCAGCAGCCCGTAGAGCCAGCTGACCTTCCGCTGCTCCTGCCCGATCGCGTCCTCGCCCAAGACCGCTCTGCCCCCTTCGCCCGAACGCCGAAGAAGCCCCGATCCCATGACTGGGATCGGGGCTCTTGCGTACGTACCTCCGAGCGGATTCGAACCGCCGCTACCGCCTTGAGAGGGCGGCGTCCTGGGCCACTAGACGACGGAGGCAAGCCTCATATGCAATTGTTGCGCACTTCACAGGAAGTGGTACCTCCGAGCGGATTCGAACCGCCGCTACCGCCTTGAGAGGGCGGCGTCCTAGGCCACTAGACGACGGAGGCAAGGGGAGTCGATCCCCGATGGGCTCAGGGAACTCGACCGGATCACCGGGTCTCACGAACCCCGGCGCTCCAGCGAGGTAAACAATACCGGCTTCCCAGCCCAACGCAAAACGCGTTTCCCCAGAGGCCCTCCCGGCCCCCGACGAGCGGTGATCAGCGCCTGCGGCGGAAGCGCATCCCGGTGCCGCCCGCGGCGGCGCCCTGCGCGTCGGGGGCGAGGCGGTCCAGCAGCGCCGCGCGCCGGGCGGGCGGCAGGTCGAGGCGGTCGACAAGCGGGCGGCCGAAGTGCTCGGCGAGCAGGGCGCGGGCGTCGCCCTCGCAGCGGTCGAGCGCCGCGGCCAGCAGGGCGGGTGGCGGCAGCGGCCCCTCCGGCACGGCGACCGCGGCGAACTCCGCGGGGCCGAGCCCGCCCGGGTGCGCGGCCCGCAGCACCCGGTCGAAGAGCTGGAACTGCCGGGCGCCGTCGGCCGGGAAGCGCCGCATGACCGCGTCGCCGAGGTACCGGTGGGCGGCGAACGCGGCCACCGCCGCGGCCTCGGCCTCCGGATCGGCGCCCGGCCGCGGCTCGCGCCTCCGCTCCTCGACGAGATCGAGGATCTCCAGGAACAGCTCGGCGTCCGTGTCCCGCCGCGTCGCGAAGTCCAGCAGGTCGGCGAGCGGAAGCCACGCCAGGAGCGACCGGCGCTCTTCGGGGCGCAGCAGCGCGTCGAACGCGGCCTCGCCGTCCGGCGCCTTCCCGCGCATGACGCGGACCAGCGGACCGTGCAGCGTCCCGGCCATGCGCCGGGCCTCCTCGACGGCGTCCGCGGTCATCCTGGTCCCGACCGACAGGGCGAGCAGGACCTCGTAGAGCTCGTCCAGGGTCCGGTCCGGCAGGGTCCGCCCGATGCCGGCGCCCAGCAGCCCGTAGGAGCCGATGATCTCGCGCCGCTCGGCCCGGTGGTCGACCGGCTGCGGGAGGCCGGAAAGCGCCTTGAGGTCGGCGAGGCACGCCGCGAGGTCCCCGGGCGCGCGGGTGCGCAGCGCGGCCGCCAGCCGGTCCAGGCCGGGCCGCACCGGCGACGTGCCGGCGGCCCGCCGCGCGCCCGAGTCCTCGGGCGGGCGGACCGCGCCGTCCAGGGCGTGCAGCACCGCCTCGGGACGCTTGAACGACATCGGGCCGGTGATCGCCGCGAGCGTCCGCACGAGCACGTCCCTGCGGCTGTGCGCGGCGAGCAGGTCGAGATAAGCCTGCGGCGTCTCTGGGCTCTCCGGCACGTCCGGGTGCCGCCCCCACACCACGGCGTGGCCGACGCTCCGGGCCGTCCGTGCGAACGACAGCCGGATGCCGTGGTCGACGGTCGCGCTCACCCAGGTCGAGACCGACAGCCGGGCCCGCAGGCCGAACGGGAGCATCGCGGCGACGTCGTCGAGGAAGCCGATCCGCGCGGCGAGGTCGAGGCCGCCGGGATCCAGCACGGCCACCGGCTCGCCGGTCAGCAGCAGCGCCGCCGTGGTCAGCGCCTGGTCGTCGGGCCGCCGTTCCGTCGAGCGCGGGTCCGGTTTCGGGAAGGACACCGCCAGCGCGCCCTCAGCGGGCAGCTCCACCCCGGCGAGCGCCCCGTAAAGGGCCGTGTAGCCGATCCGGCCCAGAGCGAGCCCCGCGTAGGGCACGCAGAACACACGCCTGCGCACCCCTCGGCGGCCGTAACGGTCGGGCACCGGCGCCGGCTCGTGGACGATCAAGCAGACCCTGGCCCGCACGTCCTGCCCGAGCCAGGCGATGGTCACCTGCGGCAGATCTTCGGGCGTGCCCACCGCGTAGCGGTCGAGGACCCGCTCGAAGTCGCCGCGGCGCAGCTCCCCCGGGCCGTGGCGCAGCCCCTCCCCCGGGTCCGCGCACGCCCATTCGACGTCGAGCTCGATCCCGTCGTGCATCCGGCCTCTCCATCAGATCGGGAACTACGCGAGCAGAAGGACTATGGCGACCACGACGGCGACGAGCCCGAGGGCGATCAACGTCGACCGCGCGATCGGGCCGGCCAGCACCGCGCGCAGCCGGCCGGGCCAGGTCGATCGCAGATCGCCGCCGGACGCGTGCGCCACCAGGCCCGCCTGGAACCCGGCCGCCTCCGCGGGCGAGTACAGGGGCGCGGGCACGTCCTGGAGCAGCGCGTGAATCCGGTCCTTCTCCAACCGGTTCATGCCCGACTGCTCGATCACGACCGCGAGGAACTTGTGGATGAGCGCGGCGCCGGCCCCTTCGCCGTACGTCTCGGCCGCGGCGCCGATGAGGGCGACCGTCGGCAGCACCTTGACCTCGCCCGAGGTCAGCGCCTCCTGGAGTTCGCGCGGTCCGAAGCCCTCATGGCCGTAGACCTTCGCCAGGAGCTTCTTGAGCCGCTCGGCCTGAGCGCCGTCGACACCCGGGAGGTGCCGCCGCAGCACGTCGCACAGGAAGGCGTGGCGGAGCAGGGCCGTGGCCAGTTCTTCGCTCGGATCCCTGCGGTCGATCTCGCGGAAGACCGCCTCGCGCAGCTCATGGGACGTCCTGACGTCCGCGGCCACCGTCACCAGCTCGTCCGGGCTCGCGGCCTGCAGAAGCTGACCGAGGACGTCGGCGCCCTGCCACCAGGCGAGGGTGAACTTGAGCCACACGTCCCCCGTCGTGAGCTGGCGCAGCGCCTGGATGTGCTCCTTCGAGAACGACGCCCTGCCCACGAAGTCCACGATCTGCTTGTAGGACTCCTCCGTCAGCCTCTGCCCGAACGCCGTGGCGAAGAGCGACTGGTAGAGCGCGACCTTCGCCGAGGGCTGTACCCGCACCGCCGCGGAGAAGAGGCGGTAGGTCATGATGTTCTCGCGCAGCCGCTTCTTGACGTGCTCGGGATGGTTCGCCGCACTGGCGATCTTCAACTGCTTGAGGCACGAGTCCACCTTGTCGGTCTCGCCGGACTCCAAGGCCGCGCCGAGCGCGCGCACGACCTCCGGAGGGTCATCGGGCATCCGGCCTCCGGCGTCCCCGAAGTGGACGTCGGAAGGCCGGTCGTCCAAGGCCTTCAGCAGCAGGTGCGGATCCTCGAAGGAGACGGGCGCGACCGTCCCGGCGAGCCGTCCCACGAGGTGGTCGCGGCGCAGGCTTTCGCGCAGCCTGGTCTGGTAGTTCACGGCCATCTGCCACGTGGCCCTCGGAGGCTCCTCGCGTGGCCGGACGAGTTCCTCGCTGTCCCAGAAGAGATTGAAGGAGTCCTCGCGCGGCTCGTCGGTGAACGAGAACCGGATCTTGTGATCGGCCGTGGAGCTCGTCCAGGTGGAGGCCGAGAGCTTCGTGCGCACCCCGTAGGGCAGGAGCGCGGCCGCCGCGTCGAGGAACCGCAGCCTGTCGTGCACGGTGACCCGCTCTCCGGCGACGACGCAGATGGGCTTGCCGGTGATGAGCAGGGCGGCGGCCTTCTCGGCCTTCGACGTCAGGTCCACCTCGATGTGGTCGGGGCGCAGCAGTGGCACGGTCACCGTCACGGGCATGCCCTCATCGGGCAGCGAGACGTTCCAGAACTGCTGGAACAGGTCGAGGTAGGTGACCTGATTGTGCCGGAGGATCTCGTAGGGGACGCAGAAGAAGCGGGTCTCGCTGACCCGGCGGCCGACCCGGTCGGGCCGGCTCGACGCCTCCTGGATGCCGATCCCCACCCAGTGCGTCCGCTTCTGCCCGGCCCACCCGATCGTCACCTGGGGCAGCCGCTCCGGGGTGCCCGGGGAGAAGCGCTGGAGCAGCTGGTGGAAGTTCTCCCTGGTGAAGTGCGCGGCGCTGTGCGCCAGCACCTCGTAGCCCCGGTCGTCCGCCCTCTTGCCCCACTGGGCCCATTCGGCGCTGATCTCCACCAGGTCGCCGCTCATGTCAGGTCCCCTTCCCGGAAGTAAGCCTCTCCCCCAGCCAGCTCAGGGGCTCCAGCACGTTGATCGGGTTGACCGCGCCGCGGATGCGCTTGAAGCCCTGGGCGTCGACCATGTCGTTCTGGAAGTCCTCGGCGTCGAAGGTCCCGGTGTCCTTGTCGACGTGGAAGCCGATCGCCGACGTCACGAAGTACCTGGTCCGGTCCGGCAGGAAGTACTGCTCGATGGAGTTCAGCACCATCTCGGCGTCGCCCGTCGCCGAGATCCGGCACAGCTCGGTGAAGAGCTGTTTGGCGTCCTCGGTGCCGACCCTGGGGAAGTCCTGGGGGTCGTCCGGGTCGAACTGGATCAGGTCGAGCTTGTCGGCGGTCTCCAGCACCCGCGGCTCGTCGAACTTGGTGATGACGACGGCGAGGTGGTGCGGCAGCCGCCCGCCGACGAGGTCGGAGTTCTCCATGACGTGCTGGGCGAGATGCGACAGCACCCCGAAGAAATGGGTGAAGGAGTCGCCCTCCTCGAACTCGCGCACCGGGTCGAACAGGAAGATGATCCCGCCGCCGTTCACGAGGTTGTCGATCAGGCCCTTGGGCGGGGAGACCAGGGTCGAGGAGTAGCCCTCACCGCCGAGGTCCGCGAGGTCGAGGGCGAGCCGCACCTCCTGCGTCTCCGCGCGCAGGAAACGCTTCCAGCTGCGCACGGTCCGCTCGCCCACCAGCCGCCAGCGGTACTGCTCGATGACCAGGTCGGACGCCTTGGGGAAGACCCGGTCCTTGGTGAGCTTCGTGGTGAAGTTCACCAGCGCGTTCGTCGACGGGGTGTCCGCGCCGATCACCTTCCAGCCCACGTTCCTGCGGCCGAGCGCGATGCTCAGGGCCGCGAGGAACGTCGTCTTGCCGCAGGCCGGCGCCCCCCACATCACGATGCCCGCCTTGTGCGGCCGCTGCTGACCGCCGGGCGCCTCCGCCATCGGCCTCACTCCGTCTCGCTCAGAGGGAACGCGTACTCTTCGCCGGGCCCTGGCAGCCGTAGTGCCTCGGCCACCCCGTCCTGGTCCCGCGCCGCCGCGTCGAAGAGCGCGTCGGGGGCGAAGGTCCGCCAGAAGTCCGCGGCGTCGTGCCCGTCGCGCACCGCCGCGATGCGGACGCCCCGCCGCCGCAGGTCGGCGGCCAGCCGCTGCCAGTCGTGCCGTTTCGGGCACGGCAGAATCTGCGACGGGTGGACCCGCGGCGGGAAGGCCGGCCGCGAACCGACCGCGAGCAGCGCCGTCTCCTCGGCCCCGTCCTCCAGCCGCGCGGCGACCAGCGCGAGCGCGCACTCCAGCCGGGCCGCCAGCGGATAGCCCTCGGTCGCGGCGGGCCGGTTCGCCAGGTCCGTCAGCCGGTCGAGGAAGACGGGCACGGGCTCCGCCCAGCACAGCAGCTCCGGCACCGAGTCATCGGCGGCGCGTTGGAAGGCGTGCGGGCCGTAGGCGAGGAGCGAGAGCCGCATGCCGGGCGGACAGGTCTGCGCCAGGCTGCGGAGCAGCGCGATCCGCTCGGCCATGACCTGGGCGCCGCTGCCGGGCACCCCGGCCTCCACCGCGCAGACGAGATGGCCGGTCCGGCCCGCCGGACGCGGCGCGGTCCTGCCCTGGAGGCCGTCCACCAGCTCCGGCCACGGGCGGCTCTCGGGAACGATCCGGCCCGGCACGTCCGGGAAGCCGACCTTGCCGGGGCCGTCGAGGTCGACCCGCAGCTCACGGGCCGCGGGCGCGGTGTGCGCGCGGACCAGGACGACGGGGCGGAAGCGGCGTTCCCTCGGGCTGCTCGCCACGACGGCGAGCGTGGTGCCCGTCTCTTCGCGGGCGGTGAAGCGCACCGCGACCCGGACCGTCGCGCCCCGCTGCGTCCCCATCGGGAACAGCGGCACCGCGCCGAACTCCAGCCGGCCGCGCGGGGTGGCGCGCAGCGTCACGAGCTCGTACATCTGGGTCAGCGGCTCGTCGGCGATCGCGGTGCGCAGCGCCTCCCGCACCGGCGCCGCCGACTCCATCGTGTGGACCGCACCCACGCGGAGGCCCGGATCGGGAACGGGGCCACCGGGCCGGGCGACGACCAGCACCGTGTCCGCGGGGCCGACGCCCAGCCGGCCGAGAAGTCCCCTCACCATCGCCGCACTCCGGTCCGGCGCGGATTCGGCGGCGAAGGACGCGGAGCGCATTCGGGGAACACCCGCGTCATCGCGCTTCACCTTCCACACCGAGACCTGCGCGCCGGTCATCTCGACGACGACGAGCCGCCGTGTGCCGAACACCTCCGCCAGACTTCCGACGAGGGCCTTGCCCAGGTCCTCATCAGGCACCGCTTACCGTCCCCCTCCGGTCCATTCGCAGGGAAGGCTAGCCCAACCACTCCCCTCGCATACTGGATTACGGGCACCATTGGATAACTCTGCCGCACCTGACACAGATTGACCGCATGCGGCCATCAGTATCACTCACGTAACAGCGTCCATTTCGGCTACCCGGCGAACTAGGGTGGCCGTCGGAGAAGTGGAGACACCGGCTAATGGGGAACGGTGTCGTGCCGAGGGGCGAGGTAGTGCGCGATTTCCTGATCATCCTGTCCGGCGCCAATCGCAAGGTCCTGGCCCAGTGCCCCAGTGAACGGCCCAAATTCCAGGGGATCGGCGGCGCCGTCCTCACCACGTCGGTCCTCGCGGTCTTCTCGATGTGGTTCGCCCTGTCGAGCGCGGTCGGCGTGTCGGGGCTCGTCGCCCTGCCCGTCGCGGTCATCTGGGGCCTGATGATCCTGGGCCTCGACCGGTGGCTGGTCAGCACCCTGCCCACCGAGGGCTCACGCCGGTTCCGCACCGCGGCGCCGCGCATCGCGATGGCCCTGCTCATGGGCTTCGTCATCTCCACCCCGCTGGTGCTGCGGATCTTCGAGTCCGAGATCAACGCGCAGATGGTGGTGATCAAGCAGCGGGACATGGACACGTTCGCCGAGAGCCAGAAGACCGGCGCCAACGGCCAGGACGTCGCGACGCTGCGGGCCACGGTCGAAGGGTTCCAGGAGACCATCAACAAGAACGGCGACGTCCCCGCCGACCCGGCCAAGGACCCCCGGGTGATCGCCCTCTCGGCCGAACTCGAGGGCGCCAAGACCGAGATGGACGACGACTACGACAAATGGCAGTGCCAGCTGTACGGCGGCGCCGGCTGCACCAAGAAAGGCAACGGCCCGCTCGCCGAGGCGAGCCACAATGCCTACCTCAAGTCCAAGAAGCGCGTGGACAATCTGACGGGTCAGATAGAGAAGCGCAAGAACCAGCTCATCTCCAGGGACGAGGGCGCCCGGGCGGGCCGCGTCGCGGAGGCCAAGGCGGAACTGCCGAAGGCGAAAGAGCAGTTGGCCGCCGCGGTCGATCGGCAGAACGATCTCCAGGAGAAGTTCGACTCCCAGAACACCGCGGCCAATGGCCTTCTCATCCGGCTGAAAGCACTCAACGAGATCACCGGGGGCAATACCACGCTGACCGGCGCGCGCATTCTGCTGTTCCTGCTCTTCCTCCTCATCGAGTGCCTGCCGGTGCTGGTCAAGCTGATGCTGCGGGCCGAGAACTACGAGCGCATCCTGGAGATCGAGAAGCGCGACGAGCTCCGCAGGGCCCGGGGCAACTACTCGCGCGGCAGGCTCGGCGGGCTGGGCGGGGGCCGCGGCGACGGCGACCGTGAATGGTCGGTCAACGACACCTGGAAGCGCGACGGCGGCGGCAGGTCCGGCGACTCCCGCAGGGCCGGCGAGGCCGACGGCGGCGCGCGCGGAGCCGGTACCGACCGGGACCGCGACGGCGACGGCGCGGTGAGCGGCAACGGGGCGAACGGCACCTTCACCACCACCGCGATACCGCGTCCGGCGACGGTCCCGCTGCCCACGGACCCCGCAACGGGCACGCCCGCCGAGTCGGGCCAGGCGCACACCTCGCTCGACCACGTGAAGATCCGGGACATGGAGGTGTCCCCCTTCCGCCTGCCCGGCGACTCCTTCGACGGGCTGGGCGACGACGAGGACCTCTTCGGCGACGAGAAGTTCTGAGGATGGAGCGTGTCCTGAACGACCGCTTCCGCCTGCTCTCCCAGCTCGGCAGGGGCGGCATGGGCAGCGTCTGGCTGGCCGAGGACGGCATGCTCGACCGGCAGGTGGCGCTGAAGGAACTGGTCCGCCAGCGCGATCCGAACCATCACGAGGAGTTCCGGCGCAGGGCGCTGCGCGAGGCCCAGGCCCTGGCCCGGCTGCGGCACCCCGCGATCGTCCAGGTCTACGACGTGATCATGCACGAAGGCGATCCGTGGATCGTCCTGGAGTACATCCCCGGCCGGTCCCTCGCCGAGATCATCGCGGCCGAGGGACGGGTCGCGGAGCGGATCGCGGCGCAGATCGGGCTGCGCGTCGCGGGCGCGCTCAACGCCGCGCACAAGGCGGGGGTGCTGCACCGCGACGTGAAACCGCACAACATCCTGCTGTCGGCCGACGACCGGGTCCACCTCGTGGACTTCGGCATCGCCCAGCTCACCGGGACCGATCCGATGACGTCCGCGCACATGATGATCGGCACCGTGGAGTACATGGCGCCGGAACGCTTCTCCGGGCAGCCCGCGCAGCCGTCGGCCGACCTGTGGGCCCTGGGCGTCACCCTCTTCCAGGCGCTGGAGGGCTACTCTCCGTTCCGGCCCGACGAGTCCGACGAGGTCGCCGCGACGATCCGGGCGGTCATCGACGGCGCCGTCCCCACCCCCGTCCACGCGGGTGCCCTCGCCCCCGTCCTCGCCCGCCTCCTCGACCCGTCCCCGCGCACCCGCATGACCGTCACCGAACTCGCCCGCGCGCTGCGCGCCGTCCTGACCGTCCGGGACCCCATCCCCAGCCGGCCGCCGATCCCGCGGCAGGCCCAGGCCCAGGTCCCGGCGACCGTGGCGGTCCCGGACTCCTCCGCCCGCCGGCCGGTCCGTACCGCCGCCGAACGCGCCGCGGCCATCCTCGAGGCCGAGTCGTTCACCGACCGCCTGGCCCTCATCTCCGCTCTCCCCGGGACACCGGGCGCGGCCGACGTGGTGCAGGCGCTCCCCGCCCCGCTGGTGGGCCGCGCGCTGGGCCACCTGCCCCCTGCGGAAGCCGCCGACCTCCTCCACGGCCTCACCTCGACGGCCCTGGCCGCGATCCTGGCCGGGACCGACGCGCGCACCGCGGCCGGAATCCTCACCGACCTCCCCGCCCAGGCCGCCGCCGACCTCATCGCCACCCTCACCGTCGAGCGCGCCGCGGCGATCCTCACCTACGTCCCGCCCCCCTCCACCGCCACCATCCTCCGCGCCTCCGCCGACGGCCGCTCCCCCACCCTCCTGGCCGCCCTCAACGCCTCGGTCCGCGACCAGGTCCTCCGCCACCACTGACCGCGGCACGGAGAACGCCACGGACGCCGTCCGCGGCGCAGTCGACGGGTCGGGCGGACGGTCAGGGGGCTCCGAGGAGGGCGGACCAGCTGGCGGCGAGTTCTTCGAGCATCTGGTCCCGGGTGAGCTTCCAGTCGGCGGCGCCCCAGTTCTGGGCGACGAAGTCGAGCTGGGCCATGGCCAGGACGCCACGGAAGCGGCGCTGGTGGGGAGCGAAGCGGCCGGCGGCGGTGAGGCCGTCCTCGACGTCGCTGATCGCCTCTTCCATCCAGTGCTCGACGAGGTCGTGCAGGAGGTCGGGTTCGGCGGCGGCGGCCTGACGGCCGATGCGGATGATCGGGTGGATCACCGGCCACTGGTCGGCGGTGCGGCGGAGCCAGTCCGCGATCACCTCGCTGCGGCCGTCGCGGACCGCCTCGACCAGGCCGAGCGCGGTCGAGCCGTGCTCGGCGGACCGCTCACGCTGGAGCACCTCGTTGAGGCGCTCGGCGATGAGCGCCTTCATCAGCTCGCCCTTGGACGGGAAGTGCGCGTAGAAGGTGACCCGCGTCGTGCCCGCCGCCTGGGCGATGTCCTCGACGGTCGTGGCGATGTAGCCCCTGCTCGTGAACCGTTCCAGCCCGGCGTCGAGCAGCATCCGCCGGGTCATCTCCTTCTGCGCTTCACGGAGGCTGGCCACGCGAAGACCCTAGCGCAGGCGTCCCCTCGCCCGTCCGTCGCGGCAGCTCGCCATACAGACCAACCGTTCACTTGACGCCACGTCAGTCGATATGACACTGTGCACAGGCACTACGGGTGATCTCGATCACAAACACTTGCCGCTCCCCACGGACTGTGAGCACGAGCCGCCCGGTGAACGACAAGGAGTCCCATCCCATGGCCCAGAACCCGTTGCCCGGCACTCGGATGCCGGGCTACGCCCCAACGGTGGTCGCCGGCTGCTTCGCGGTCCTGCTCGCGCAGGTCGCCTACTCGCTGCCCGGTGCCCTCAACGGCACCTTCCAGCAGGAGTTCGCGACCACCGGGTCGCAGCTCACCTGGATCACCGCGGCCTTCGCCATCCCGATGGTCGTGCTGGAGCTGACCACCGGTGTCATCGGCGACCTGTTCGGCCGCAGGCGGCTGCTCCAGTCCGGCGCGGTCCTCACCGTCATCGGCTCGCTGATCTGCGCCCTGGCGGGCACCGTCCAGGCGATGTGGGCCGGCATGGTCGTCGCCGGGCTCGGCGCGGCGATCCTCTACCCGATCTCGCTGGCCATGATCGCCGCGGTCGCACCGGACGAGGAGGGCCGTGCCAAGGCGATCGCGCTGTGGGCGGGCTTCCTGTCCATCGGCGCGGCGGTCTCGCCGCTGCTCGGCGGGGCCTTCGCCGAGGGCGGTAGCTGGCGCGGCGCGTACGGCGTCGTCATCGGCGCGGCCATCGTGTCCTTCCTGATCACCTTCAAGGCGACCGACTCCTCCGCGCCGGAAGGCCGCAAGCTCGACATCCCCGGTCAGGCCACCCTCGCGCTCGGCCTCATCGCGCTGCTGTTCGCCGCCACCCAGGGCTCGGAGACCGGCTTCGCCGACCCGAAGATCATCGCCGCGTGCGTCGCCGGCGTCGTGCTGCTCGCCGCGTTCATCGTGATCGAGCTGCGCACCGAGGTCCCGCTGCTCAACCTGCGCCTGTTCGCCAACCGCGCCTACGCGATCGTCGCGATCGCCACGGTCATCGGCATGTTCGCCTTCCTGGCCATCTGCTACTCGATGAGCATCTGGCTCGGCGCGATCCAGCACCAGAGCGCGCTCAAGATCGGCGTGCTGTTCGTGTTCATCCAGGGCCCCGCCCTGCTGCTGGTGCCCGTCGTCTCCCACCTGATCCGCAACGTGGCGCCGCGTTGGGTGCTGACCGGCGGCTTCGCGCTCATCGCCGTCGCCGGGATCTGGTGCTCGACGTTCGACGTCGCCGACCTGGACTGGGTCCGGTTCATCGCCCCGATGGCGATCATGGGCGTCGGCTTCGCGCTGACCGTCGGCTCCATCACCGCGGTCGCGATCAACACGGTCCCCGTCCGGCTCGCCGGCATGGCCAGCGCCACCACCAACCTGCTGCGCGACCTCGGTTTCGCGCTCGGGCCCGTGCTGATCGCCGCGCTGGCGATCGGCAAGGCCAACGACGGGCTGCTCACCGGCCTCGGCGGCGCCATCGGCGCCTCCGGCCTCCAGGCGCCCTACACCGACATCGCCGGAGGCATCGCGCACAGCGGCGGCGCCATGGCGATCAACGCGATGCCGGTCGTGCCGGGCGCCGGTCCGGACGCCGCGCCGGTGCCGATGCCGCAGCAGCTGACCGAACTCGCCTTCACTTCGCTCGGCGACGCCTACAGCACCGCCTTCCTCGTCGCGGGCCTGTGCGCGGCCGCGGCCGGAGCGCTGACGCTGGTGGGCCTGTTCGGTCGGCACGGCAGGCATGTGCAGACCGATTCCGGCTCGGTTTCCAGCCCGCTCGAAGGCGATGGCAATGCGTCACACAGCCTCGTCGGAAAGTGACTTAGCCCACGTCGGAGCAGGGTCATGAGGAGGCCCCCGCCCTTGTGGGCGGGGGCTTTCTCCATGGAAGCGATCTTTACTACCAGAAAGTTCGGTTGACATCACGTAAACTCAAGTGACACCATTCACACCGCGGCGTGATCGCTGTCACTCGCCACCACCCCGAGAGGAGTACCAGTGATGGGTACCCAGACCGCCGAGGACACCACCGGCACCACCATCAACACCAGCACCACCGTCAACACCGTCCTCGGCCCCGTTCCCGCGCAGGAACTCGGCGTCGTCGCGGTCCACGAGGCCCTGCTGTCGGTCGTCCCCGGAGCCGAGCACGCGTTCGACATCACCATCGACCGGGCCGAGATCTTCCAGACCCTCGCCGCGAAGCTGACGGAGTTCCGCGGCGCCGGCGGCGGCACGATCGTCGACAGCACCGGCATGTTCCACGGGCGCGACGTGAAGCTGTACGAGGCCCTCTCCCGCACGACCGGCGTGCACATCGTCGCGTCGACCGGCCAGGGCCCCGAGGAGATGCTCGGCGGCTACTTCCTGACCCCGCAGACCAACCCGCCGACCCCGTGGCCCGCCGACAGGTTCGCCGATCTCTTCGCCCAGGAGATCACCGAGGGCATGGTCGTCCCCCGGGTCGAGCGGCGCGGCCCGGCCGGCCTCGTGGCCACCGCCGCGACCCTCACGGGCATGACCGCGACCGACGAGAGCCTGCTCCGCGGCGCCGCCCGCGCCGCCCTGGCGACCGGGGTCCCGGTGTCCCTGCGCCACGGCCACGACGCCGTGCGCGAACTCGACACCGTCCTCGACGAGAAACTGCCGGCCGACCGCGTCGTCGTCGGCGGACTCGACCGCAAGGACGCCGTCGCCGCCTCCGCCCCGCTCGAGGTCGCCCGCCGCGGCGCCTACGTCGCGATCGACCACGTCGGCACCGAGGACGGCGCCCGCATCACCGACGCCGAGCGCGCCGCCCTGGTGGCCGAGCTGGTCGAAGCCGGGTTCGGCGACCGGATCCTGCTCTCCAGCAGCTCGACCGGGGTGGCCAAGGGCCACGAAGGCAACGACGTGTCTTACGGCCACGTGCTGTCCGCGTTCGTCCCCCTCCTCAAGGCCCGGGGCCTGAGCGACGAGGAGGTCCAGCGGATCCTCGTCGCCAACCCGCGCGCCCTGCTGTCCGTGCGCTGAGCGCGCCCGGCAGCCGGCCCAGAACAACCATGAACGTGATTGAGGTGAGCGTTGTGTCGAGAGTGAACACGGTCCTGGGACCGATCCCGACCGAGGAGCTGGGTCTCGTGGCCGTCCACGAGCACATCGGCTACGGCATGCCCGGCTCCGAGCTGGACACCAAGTGGTGGAAGACGCCGGAGCAGCGGTACGACGAGACCGTCCCGAAACTGCGCAGGTTCCACGAGTACGGCGGCGGCACGTTCGTCGACGCGACCGGCATCTGCAACGGCCGCGACATCAACTACTACCAGTCGCTGTCGGAGAAGACCGGCGTGCACATCGTCGCCTCCACCGGCTTCGTCGGCGGTGACACCGCCCTGCCGTTCTTCGAGCGGGCGAGCGTGGAGTACCTCGCGGACCACTTCGTCCACGAGATCACCGTGGGCATCGGCAGCACCGGCGGCAAGGCCGGGATCATCAAGGTCGGCGTCAGCCGGGGCGGCCGGATGACCGACCTGGACAAGCGCATCTACCGCGCCGCTGCCCGCGCCGCCAAGGCCACCGGGGTCGGCATCCTGACCCACCTGGCCATCGACGCCGAGAACGCGATCGCGATCTTCAACGAGGAGGAGCTCCCCCTCGACCGGGTGCTGTTCGGCCACGTCGACGACGGCGTCAACGCCGACAAGACCCGCGACACCTGGATCGCCGAGCAGGGCGGCCGGATCGGCTTCGACACCTTCGGTTACGAGACCGAGCTCCCGGACCCGCCGTTCTGGGCCCGGCCGCGCAAGGAGCGCCTGGACCACTTCCTCCGGTTCATCGCGGGCGAGGGCCGCATCAAGCAGGTGCTCGCCTCCGCGGACGCGAACTGCAGCGCGCTGGGCTGGCCCGGCGTGAAGGGCCACACGGTCAACTACATCTTCGAGGACCTCATCCCCGACCTCCGCGCCGCGGGTCTCGACGAGGCCGCGATCCGGACGATCTTCGTCGACAACCCCGCCGACTTCCTCTCGATCAAGAACTGAAGGACCACCCCATGCAGTCCGAAGACCTCAAGAACCTGAACATCGCCATCGTCGGCGCCGGATACGGCGGCGCGGCGGCGGCCAAGGCCCTCAGCCTCCTCGGCGCCACCGTCAACGTGTACGAGCAGGCGAGCCAGATCCGCGAAGTCGGCGCCGGCATCGGCCTCCGCCCGTCCACCATGGGCCGGTTCCACGAGTGGGGCATCGCCGAGGCGGTCCAGAAGGTCAGCTCCGCGAGCGACTACTTCTCGATCCTCACCGGCACGGGCAACCCGATCATGCAGGAGGAGTGGCCGGAGAAGGAGACCTTCGGCTTCACCACCCACCTGATCCACCGCGGCGACTTCATCGAGGCGCTGCTGTCGGTGCTGCCCGAGGGCATGGTCCACCTCGGCCACAAGCTGGAGAAGATCGAGGACAAGGGCGCCACGTCGGTCCTCACCTTCGCCAACGGCGTCACCGTCGAGGCCGACCTGGTCATCGGCGCCGACGGCATCAAGTCGGTCGTCCGCAAGGCCCTGTTCTCGGAGAACGAGCCGGTCTTCTCCGGCGAGCACGCCTACCGCGCCGTCATCGACATCGACGCCGCCCACGGCATGGTCGTCGACGACAACCTGCGCATGTACATCGGCAAGGGCACGAAGGTCTACCTCCTGCCGCTGCGCCACCGCGGCCAGGTCTCCTTCGACATCACCGCGCTCTGCCCGGACGGCACCTGGGCGCCGGACATCACCGTCGCCGACATGGTCAAGACCGTCGAGGGCTTCGACGAGCGGATCGTGGCCATCACCCGCGAGCTCGACCTGAGCACCGTCAACTGCCGCGCGGTCTACGACATCGACCCGGTCGACCACTGGCACACCGACTCCGTCGTGCTGATCGGCGACGCCGCCCACTCGATGCTGCACCACCAGGGCCAGGGCGCGAACTCCG
Organism: Actinocorallia herbida; assembly: GCF_003751225.1. Lineage (NCBI taxonomy): Bacteria > Bacillati > Actinomycetota > Actinomycetes > Streptosporangiales > Thermomonosporaceae > Actinocorallia > Actinocorallia herbida. Next base: position 829,033 of record NZ_RJKE01000001.1, on the reverse strand, counting down.
CGATCCTGGACGCCGGCGCGCTCGCCGACTCCCTCAAGGAGGCGCCCTCGGTCAAGCAGGCGCTGGCGCTCTTCCAGGCGACCCGAAAGCCGGTGACCGACGAGCTCCAGCGGATCTCCCGCCAGGGCTGGACCGAGGACGAGGTCAACGACGTCTTCCCCGGCCAGAAGCCCGCGTCCCAGAGCCCCTCCCAGAACCCGGAGGCCTGAGCCATGCCGCTGCACCCCGCCATCGCCCAGGCCCTCGCGAGCCTGCCCGCGCCGCCGCCCGGTCCGCTGAACCCGGCGGCGATGCGCGCGGGCGAGGAGTCCCAGGTCCCGCCCCTGGCCGACCGCCTGCCGCTGCACTCCGTCGCCGACCTCACCGCCGAGACCGCCGTCGGCGACGTCCCGGTGCGGGTCTACACGCCGGTCGAGGCCGACTCCTACGGCGTCCTGGTCTACTTCCACGGCGGCGCGTTCTTCCTCGGCAGCCTGGAGACGCACGACCACGTCGCGCGTTCCCTGGCCAAGGAGACCGGGCTCAAGGTCGTCTCCGTCGGCTACCGGCTGGCGCCCGAGCACGCCTTCCCGGCGGGTCTCGAGGACTGCTACGCCGTGGTCCGCTGGGCCGCCGACAACGGCGAGTCCCTCGGCTGGGACGGCACGACGCTGGCCATCGCCGGCGACAGCTCCGGTGGCACGTTCGCCGCCGCGGTCGCCGGCCTGGCGCACGACGACGGCTTCGACCGGATCACCCACCAGGTGCTGTTCTACCCGTCGCTCGACCTCGACTTCGACGTCGACCGCTACCCGTCGCTGCGCGAGAACGCCGTCGGCTACGGGCTGGAGACGGCCGGGCTGAAGCCGTTCAACGCCTTCTACCTCGACGGCGGCGCCGACCCGGCCGACCCCCGCGTCTCGCCGATCAAGCGGGCCGACCTCACCGGGCTGCCGAAGGCGCTGGTCATCACCGGCGAACTCGACCCGATGCGGGACGAGGGCGAACTGTACGGCCGGCGGCTCAAGGACGCGGGCGTGGACGCCACGGTCAGCCGCTACGACGGCGCGGGCCACGGGTTCGTGCAGCACTTCGCGTGGATCCCGGAGTTCCACCGGGCCTACGCGGAGACCCGCGACTTCCTCGCGCGCTGACCCGCACCCGCCTTACGGACCTCGGAAGGAGAGCCATGTCCGCAGTGAAAGTCCACCCCCTCGTCTCACCGTGGGGCCGGTTCGGCCTGTACAGCTTCTTCATCGACGCCCCGGAGCCGGCGATCGTCGACACCGGCATCGCCTCCTCGCCCGCCGAGGGCATGGCCCCCGCGCTCGAGGCCCTCGGCCGCAGGATCGAGGACGTGCGCTGGATCCTGCTGACCCACGGCCACATCGACCACGTCGGCGGAGCCCACGCGCTCTGGGAGATGACGGGCCGCAAGGCCCAGGTCGTCGTCCACGACGCCGACGCGCCGTTCCTGCGGTCCCGCCAGGCCCACGTCGACGAGTACCTCGCCAACCGCGGGCGGTACCTGAACGATCCCGAGGGAGCCGCCAAGGTCGCCGGGGCCGCGCGCGCGGTCATCTCCGGGGAGATGGAGCCGACCATCCTCGTCAAGGGCGGCGAGACCCTCTCCCTCGGCGGCGGCGTGGACGTCTCGGTCCACGCGATCCCCGGCCACACCGCCGGTTCGGTCGCCTATGTGATCGACGGGCAGCGTTCGGTCTTCGTCGGCGACGCCGTCCAGGTGCACGGCGCGGCCAACGGCTTCCCGGGCTTCGAGGACCCGGCCGCCTACCGCGCGAGCCTCGAGTACCTGCGCGACGAGGTCCGGCCGCGGCACCTCTACCTCGGCCACCCGTATCGCCGTGCCGACGGTACGCCCTACGGCGTCGAACTCGACGCCGAGCAGGCCGCGGAGGCACTCCGCGAAAGCCTCGAGATCGAGGGCCGGGTCGGCGACGCCGCCCGCGCCTGCCTGTGCGGCGGGCTGCTGGAGACAGCGTCGCCGTACTCGCCCTTCGCTCCCGTCGCCGAGGCGATCGGCTACGAGGGCGACCCTTCGCTGGAGCCGTCGCCGTTCTTCACGTCGCTGCACGGCTACCGCACTCACTTCACCCAGAACCGTGACGAAGGAGCTTCGCATGGCTGACTTCCAGACCATCCAGGCGGGCCAGGACGAGATCGCCGTCCGCAAGGACCTCCGCGTGCCGATGCGCGACGGCGTCACGCTGGCCGCCGACGCCTACCAGGGCCTCGACGACAAGCCGCGGCCCGCGCTCGTCGCGCTCAGCCCGTACGGCAAGGAGCTCCAGGCGCTCGCGCTCACGACGCCGCCGCAGCGGCGCCCCAGCCCGATGTGGGACGGCTGCATCGAGGCCGGCGACATCGCGCGCGTCGTCCAGGAGGACTACGTCCACGTCATCGGCGACCTGCGCGGCTCCGGCGCCTCCGAGGGCGAGCACATCGGCAACTACAACGCCGGCGGCGTCTCGCTCGGCCAGGACGCCTACGACTTCATCGAGTGGGTCGCGGCGCAGCCGTGGTGCGACGGCAACGTCGGCATGATCGGCATCTCCTACTTCGGCTCGATGCAGGTGATCGCGGCCGCCGAGCGGCCGCCGAGCCTCAAGGCGATCTTCGTCAGCGGCGGCCACTACGACTTCTACGAGACCACGTACCACGGCGGCGTCATGTGGTTCATGCCGCGCGCGGCGCGCGAGGGCCGCGGCGGCGACTCCGGCTGGGCCTTCACCGACGGCGTCAAGTCCCGCATGCTCGAGACCTACTCGGCCGAGGAGATCAGGGAGCGCGTAGCGAAGCGGCTCCAGGACCCGGACGTCGCGGCCTGGCCGAACCTGTTCCACGTGCTCAACTACCCGAAGAACCACGAGGCCTGGTTCGACATCGTCATGAACGAGGTCGACGGCGAATGGTACGAGGAGCGCAACCCGGTCAATCTGGCCAGGAACATCGACATCCCGGTCTGGCTCCAGATCGACCAGGGCCGCGGCTGGACGATGGACGGCACCATCGAGGCCTACAACGCGCTCCAGGGCCCGAAGAAGCTCGACATCGGCCCCTACCCGCCGATGCAGTCGCGCCCCTTCATCGAAGAGCACGACAAGATGTTCCGCTGGTACGACCACTGGATCAAGGGCATCGACAACGGGATCATGGACGAGCCCGCCGTCACCGTCCACGTCGAGGGGTCGCGCGAGTACGTCACCGGCGCGCAGTGGCCGCCGAAGGACGTCGAGTACAAGTCCCTGTACTTCCGGCCGCGCCGCAAGCTCTCCTTCGAGCCCGAGCTGATGGCCGCCGAGCACGCCGCGCCCGACGGCTTCTACCAGGCGCCGCTCACGGTGACCGACAAGGTGGAGATCCTCAGCTGGAGCACCGAGGCGTTCACCGAGCCGACCGAGCTGATCGGCCAGGGCGCGGCGCACCTCTTCGCCGAGATCGACCAGCCCGACACCAACTTCATCCTGCGCCTGTGGGACGAGGCGCCGGGCGGCAAGCGGCAGCTCATCACGACCGCCTACCTCAAGGCCTCGCACCGCGAACTCGACGAGGAGCGCACCACCGAGGGCGACCCGTACCACCCGCACACCCGCGCGGTGCCGGTCGAGCCGGGCCGGATCGAGGAGTACGTGCTGCGGATCTACCCGTTCGCGGCGACGTTCCTGCCCGGCCACAAGCTGGTCGTGGAGCTCTCCAACGACGAGCCGCTGGCCGACGAGCACAACGCGCTGCTCCCGCCGGACGCGTTCCACCTGCCGGTGGGCCGCCCCGTCACGCACAAGATCTACCGCGACGCCGCGCACCCGTCCCGGCTGGTGCTGCCGTTCACGGTCGAGAACAGGTAAGGACCATGGCTTTCGTCTACGCGGCGGCCCGCACGCCGTTCGGCCGGTTCAACGGAGCGCTCTCCGGCGTCCGTCCCGACGACCTCGCGGCCACCGCGATCACCGGAGTGCTCGCCAAGGCGCCCGCGCTGGACCCGGCCGGGATCGGCGAGATCGTCTGGGGGTGCGCCAACCAGGCGGGCGAGGACAACCGCAACGTCGGCCGGATGGCCGGGCTGCTCGCCGGGCTCCCGGTGTCGGTGCCCGCGACCACGGTCAACCGGCTGTGCGGCTCCTCGCTCGACGCCGCGATCATCGGCTCGCGCGCCATCGACACCGGGGACGCCGACGTCGTGCTCGTCGGCGGGGTCGAGTCGATGACCCGGGCGCCGTGGGTGCTGCCGAAGCCGGACCGGGCGTTCCCGGCCGGGAACGTGACAGCGGTCTCCACGACGCTCGGGTGGCGTCTGGTCAACCCGAAGATGCCCGCGGAGTGGACGGTCTCGCTCGGCGAGTGCAACGAGCGGCTCCAGGAGCGGTTCGGCATCCCGCGCGAGCGCCAGGACGCGTTCGCCGCGCGCTCGCACCGGCTCGCGGCCGCCGCGTGGGACGAAGGCTTCTACGACGACCTTGTCGTCCCGATGAAAGCCGGACCGGTCGAAGGCGTCGAGCTCTACCGGGACGAGAGCATCCGGGCCGGGTCCACGCCCGAGAAGCTCGCCGGGCTCAAGCCGAGCTTCCGGCCCGACGGCACCATCACCGCGGGCAACGCCTCGCCGCTCAACGACGGGTCCGCGGCGGTCCTGCTCGGCTCCGAGGCCGCCGCCGGGCGGATCGGGCTCGACCCCGTCGCCCGGATCGCGGGGCGCGGCGCGGCCGCGCTGGATCCGCAGATGTTCGGATTCGCGCCGGTCGAGGCCGCGAACCGGGCGCTGGAGCGGGCGGGCATCGGCTGGGACAGGGTCGGCGCCGTCGAGCTCAACGAGGCGTTCGCCGTCCAGTCGCTCGCCTGCGTGGACGCCTGGCGGATCGACTCCGAGATCGTCAACACCAGGGGCGGCGCCATCGCGATCGGCCACCCGCTCGGCGCGTCGGGCGCCCGGATCCTCGGCACCCTCGCCAGAGTGCTGGTCGAGCGGCGCGCGCGGTACGGCGTCGCCGCGATCTGCATCGGCGTGGGCCAGGCGCTCGCCGTGGTCCTCGAGAACGTGACGGAAGGAGCAGCATGAGCAAAGCGCAGATCTTCGCCTCGCCGGAGGAGGCGGTGCGCGTCGTCCAGGACGGCGACACCGTCCTGGTGGGCGGCTTCGGGCTCGCCGGCATGCCGTTCGACCTGATCGACGCGCTGATCGGGCACGGCGCGGGCGACCTCACCATCGTGTCCAACAACGCGGGCAACGGCGATGTGGGCCTCGCGGCGCTGCTGAAGGCGGGCCGGGTGCGGAAGATCCTGTGCTCCTTCCCCCGGCAGTCCGACTCCTACGTCTTCGACGACCTCTACCGCCGCGGCGAGATCGAGCTCGAGGTCGTCCCGCAGGGCAACCTCGCCGAGCGGATGCGCGCGGCCGGGGCGGGCATCGGCGCGTTCTACTGCCCGACGGCCGTCGGCACGCCGCTCGCCGAAGGCAAGGAGACCCGGACGATCGACGGGCGCGACTACCTGCTCGAATACCCCATCAAGGGCGACGTCGCCCTGATCTCGGCCGACACCGCCGACACGATGGGCAACCTCGTGTACCGCAAGACCGCCCGGAACTTCGGCCCCGTCATGGCCACGGCCGCCGCGACGACCGTCGTGCAGGTCGCGTCGATCGTGGCGGTGGGGGAACTCGACCCCGAAGCCGTCGTCACCCCGAGCATCCACGTCGACCGCGTCGTCCAGGTCGAACCGCGCCACTACACCGTGCAGGGAGCCCGCTGATGCCGCTCGACCCCGACGAACTGGCCGCCCGGGTCGCCCAGGACATCGCCCCGGGCAGCTACGTCAACCTCGGCATCGGCCGGCCCACCAAGGTCGCCGACCACCTCCCCGCCGCCCTCGGCGTCGTCCTGCACACCGAGAACGGCATGCTCGGCATGGGCCCGGCGGCCTCCGGGTCCGACATCGACCCCGACCTCACCAACGCCGGCAAGGTCCCCGTGACGGAGCTCCCCGGCGCCGCCTACTTCCACCACGCCGACTCCTTCGCCATGATGCGCGGCGGCCACCTCGACGTCTGCGTCATGGGCGCCTTCCAGGTCTCCGCCACCGGCGACCTCGCCAACTGGGACACCGGCGCCCCCGGCTCCATCCCCGCCGTCGGCGGCGCCATGGACCTCGCCATCGGCGCCGAACAGGTCTACGTGATGATGACCCTCTTCACCAAGGCCGGCGCCCCGAAGCTCGTCCCCACCTGCACCTACCCCCTGACCGGCATCGCCTGCGTCAGCCGCGTCTACACCGACCACGCGGTCTTCGAAACCGGCCCCACCGGCGCCCGCCTCCTGGAGACCTTCGGCACCCCGCTCGAAGAACTCCGCGACCGCCTGGGGATCCCGCTCATCACCATCTGACCCGTCGCTCCGGCGGACGGACCCGCGTCCACGTCGACGTTTCACCGAAAGGCCCCTTCGTTCACCGAAGGGGCCTTCGTCGGCGAACGCCGCCTCCCCACCTGACCGCCTCCGCTTCTTCGCGGGCGGGCGGCTCCCGCGCGGCCCCTTCCCGGGACCGATCGGCCCGAGGCTTCGGCGACCGGCATCGGGCGCGGGCCGGGACCATGAGCGAATCCTCCCGAGCCGCCAGCATGGCCAGGATGTTGGGAGAAGAGCGCAGATCGCCGTTATGTGGCGATAAAGCCGTTAGCAGGTGGCAGATCATCCCAAAGATGAATGTTCATTCTGTTTACTCGCGGCAGTGACGAGCCCCCAGGATGCCGTCCGCAGCCGGTGGGCCGGGCGGGGATGATCACGGCGACGGAGTCGAGCGTTAGCGGGCACCACGGACTTCGGAATGATCGGCGCGGGCGCCTGCGGGCCGATCCGCCCGTCTTGAAGCCGTGCCACGGTAACGGCCTGTCGGATATCGCCTGAACGGCCAGAATAGCGGAAAGTTATGATACCTAACCGCTTGTGACAGATGGGGCCGTGTGTGAGTCTTCGGGAAGACGACTCAGGGCGTACGGGCGAATGCTCCTGGTGACCTCCGGTGCCCCGCGGCACACCGTCATCGCGCGCCTTGGGGTGGAGATCCGCTTCCGCGCCGGCGGTCTCGCACGTCTGGGATCGACCGCACCGCCCACGGTTCCCCCGGGCCCTCTCAGAGCCCACCGGTGGCGGCACGGAAGCCGAGAGGAGTCCTCCCCTGTACCCGATCAACCGTCCCCGACGGGCACCGCGCAGACGTCTCACCACCCTGGCCACCGCGTTCGCCCTGGCCGCCACCGGCTTGACGGCGCTCCCCGCTCCCGCGCACGCGGCGGCGCCGGGGGCCACGGCCTACGTCACGAACCTGCGCGGCAACTCGGTCTCGGTCATCGACGCCACGACCGGCACGGTGACCGCGACGGTCCCGGTCGGCTCCTTCCCGTCGGGGGTGGCCGTTTCCCCGGACGGAGCCGAGGTCTACGTCACCAACCAGGGTTCCAACAACGTGTCGGTGATCGACACCGCCACGAACACGGTGTCGGCGACCATCCCGGCCGCCCAGAGCCCCAACCCCGTGGCGTTCGCTCCTGACGGCGCGCACGCCTACGTGGGCGTCAGCCTCGGCGGCGGACCCCAGGGGGTCAGGGTCATCGACACCGCCACCCGCACGGTCGTCGCGACCGTCACCGTCACCGGCCAGCCCTTCGACATCGCGGTGACCCCCGACGGCGGCGAGGCGATCGTCGCCGGCTTCGTCGGCAGCGCGGTCACGGTCATCGACACCGCCACCAACACCGTCACCGCCACCATCACCGACCCCGGCGCCCTGACCCCGGCCGGCGTGGTGATCAGCCCCGACGGGACGCACGCCTACACGGCCAACTACAACAGCAGCAACGTCTCCGTCATCGATCTCGCCACCAACACGATCACGGGCACCGTCCCCGTCGGCGGCCGTCCGCAGGACGTGTCGATCAGCCCGGACGGCGGTCGCCTCTACGCGGCCCTCTCCAACACCAACGCCGTCGCCGTCATCGACACCGCCACCAACGCCGTCACCACCACCATCCCGGTGGGAACCGGGCCGACGGGCATCCGCGTCGACCCGGCCGACGGCACCGCCTACGTCGGCAACTCCGCCGACGACAACGTCTCGGTCATCGACCTGAACACCAACGCCGTCACAGCCACCATCGGCGTCGGCGACACCCCGTACAACGTCGACGTCTCACGCGCCCTGCCCGTCGTGACCGGCGTGAGCCCCGGCAGCGGACCCGCGGCCGGCGGCACCACCGTCACGATCACCGGCAGCCACCTCTACAGCACGAAGTCGGTCAAGTTCGGCGGCACCCCGGCGACCGGCGTGACCGTGGTCGACGCCACCACCGTCACCGCGACCGCCCCGCCCCACGCCGCGGGCACCGTGGACGTCACCGTGACCACCCAGGCCGGCACCAGCGCCACCGGCGGCGCCGACGAGTACACCTATCTCCCCGAGCCGAAGGCGGACATCGACGTCGACCTGACCGCCCGGCCCCACCTCGGCGTCCTCGTGCCGTTCCTGTCCTACACCCTCACCGCCCGCAACACCGGCCCCGACTCCGTCACCTCGGCCACGCTCACCGCCACCCTCCCGCCCGGCGCGACCGCCACCGGCCTCCCGGCCGGCTGCACCGTCGCCTCCACCACCGTGACCTGCACCTACGGTGCGATCGCCACCGGAGCCGGCGTCGGCAAGACCTTCCGCGTCCCGCTGCACCTGCTCTCCCTCGGCCCGGTGACGGTCACCGGTGTCCGCACCGCCAGCGCCCCCACCGACCCCGGTCCCGCCAACGACACCGCCGGCAAGACCTGCCACGTCATCTCGATCATCCTCGCCACCTGCTGACAGCCGCCCGGCGGACCAGTCGTCCACCATCGAACACGACACCGCGGCCGGGACCCGATCGGGTCCCGGCCGCGGCCGCGCGGCACGGTTCCGGGGCCCTCCCCCTACGTCCCGACTCCCCCGAAAACGACAAAGGCGCGGGTCTCAATGAGACTCGCGCCATACGTCAGACTTAAAGCTGGGGTACCAGGACTCGAACCTAGAATAACTGAACCAGAATCAGTCGTGTTGCCGATTACACCATACCCCATCGCGCTGGGGGGCTTCCCGTTTCCGGGGGCTCCCTGGCGACCTCCGAAAGCTTACAGGACTTCGGGAGTAGTAGCCAAAACGATTGCGGCTTGCGGGGGAAGAGGGGGGTTAGTCCCTGGCGGTCACGCGGTTGGAGAGGGTGCCGAGGGACTCGATCTCGACGGTGACGGTGTCGCCGATCTCGAGGGGACCGACGCCCTCGGGGGTGCCGGTGAGGATGACGTCGCCGGGGAGGAGGGTCATGACCTGGGTGATGTGGGCGATGAGGTTGGGGATGTCGTGGATCATCGCCGACGTGCGGGAGTCCTGGCGGACCTGGCCGTTGACGAGGGTGCGCAGGGCGAGGTCGGAGGGGTCGACGTCGGTGACGATGTAGGGGCCGAGCGGGCAGAAGGTGTCGAAGCCCTTGGCCCGCGTCCACTGGCCGTCCTTCTTCTGCAGGTCCCTGGCCGTGACGTCGTTGGCGCAGGTGTAACCGAAGATCACCTCGTGGGCGCGCGCCACGGACACGTCGCGGCAGACCCGGCCGATGACGACGGCGAGCTCGCCCTCGTAGTCGACGCGCTGGGACAGCTTCTCCGGGTAGAGGATCGACTGGTTCGGGCCGATCACCGAGGTCGAGGGCTTGCTGAAGATCAGCGGTTCGACCGGCGGCTCACTGCCCATCTCGCGGGCGTGCTCGGCGTAATTGCGGCCGATGGCGATGATCTTGTTGGGGATGATCGGGGCGAGCAGCCGCACGTCCAGCAGGGGGAAACGTGCCCCCGTGAACGTGATGTCCCCGAGGAGCGGATGCGCGGAGATCGCGGCGATCTCCTCCCCCTCGACGACCCCGAAAGCGACTTCTTCCCCGACGGCAAACCTTGCGATGCGCATCGGTCCAGTTTTCCACAGCGCGAGGTCAGAACCCGCAGGGCGTGCCCCCGAACGTGCAGCCCTGGGGGCGTGACGGGGTCCCGCCGCCGCCGAACCTGATCTCGACGCTCTCGCCGGGGGCGATCGGAGAGGTCGCGTCGTCGCTGATGATCGTCACCTCGTTGCCGGGGTCGGTCAGCTCGCCGCCCCAGACGTTGCGGATGAAGGCGCCGGGGTAGGTGAAGGCGACGGTCCAGGACGGGATGGTGTCCTTCGAGTCGTTCGTCAGGGTGAGGGTGCCCTCGAAGTAGCCGGTGGAGACCTCGACGGTCTTGTAGACGACGCGGACTCCGTCGGGCGTGACTCCGGAGACGCCCTGTGCCGTCTGATCCGCCGGTGCGGCGACCGTCGGGGCGAGGCCGGACGCAGGTGTGCGCCGCGGGCCCTGGGCCGTCTCCGGCCAGATGAGGGCCGCGACGGCCCCGATGACGAGCAGGCCCGTGGCGATCACCCCGGGGATGACCAGGCCGATCTTCCGCTTGGGACGCGGAGGCGTGTAGAGCGCCTCGGCGAGGACCGGCGAGATGGGCGGGTGGACGCGCCGGTCCGCATGGGTGCGCAGCGTCTCCCCGTGCGGATCGCCCTGTGCGGGGGGACGGCCGAGCAGGCCCATCAAGACGGGCAGCGGAGGCTGCGGCCCCGTCGCGTCGTCCGCCCCTACGACGGGGCCGAACATCACGTCGGGCTGCGGCCTTGGCGGCAACCCCGGAAGCGCCTGCCCCACGCCCTCCCCGGGCGCCTCGGCTTCGGCGGGCGCCCTTCGGTCTACGACGGTCTCCTCGCTTACCCTCGCCTTCGGCACCGTCCCCTGGGCGTCCACGACCGTCCTGGCGTCGGCGGGCCCTCCTTCGCCGCTCCTGCCCGCGACGGGCACGTCCCGCTTCCGCGCCGCCATGTCCACGATCGTCTGCCCCGCGTCGTCCGGCCGCACCTCGCCGAACCGGGCGTCCACGACCGTCCGTTCGTCGTCCTCCCGCGCCGCCGCGGCGGACGCCGACTCCACGACGGTCCGCTCGGCGCGCGGGACCGGGGTCCCCCAAGGGGTCTCGGCCGTGCCCGCGGTCTCGGGGGCACGGTCGGCGATGGTCGCCTCGACGTCTTCCTCGGGAGCGACGGCGTCCTGCGCGGTCTCGCGGCGGGCCCTCGCGCGCGCCCGCCTGCCCGGCAGCGGCAGGTCCCTGCGCGTCGCCCGATCCTTCTTGCCGCCCACGCCGACTCCTCCCCAACCCGTCCCACGGAGTCCGACGCCGCTCGCCCATCCGGAGTTCGGCGCCGTCCACCTTCGCGGGTCCCAGAGCGGAAAGTCCTTCCCGCCGTTTCCAACGTGTGGACGCGGCCCCGCGTCCCCGTCTCGGGCACGGATTCGGCGCACATCCCGGCACCTGAGCGCTATCGGCATCAGGAGACCCTCCCGTCACGCGACCCAAGGGTGCGCCGCGCAAGCGCGCGGGCCTGCGGGCTTCGGGGTGAGTTGTCCACAGCGCCGTCGGATGCTCGACGGGCCGGGCCTATAGCGTGGGGGCGGTGCGCCGGCACGGGGCCGGCGCGGCGGCGAGGAGGCCGGAATGTCGGTTGTGCGGATCAACGTGCTGACGGTGCCCGAAGGCTCGGGCGCGGAACTGGAGAAGCGGTTCGGCGCACGGGCCGGGCTCGTCGAAGGGTCGGAGGGCTTCGAGGGATTCGAACTGCTGCGCCCCACCGACGGCACGGACAAGTACCTCGTCTACACCCGCTGGCGCAGCCAGGAGGACTTCGAGAACTGGACCAAGAGCGCCGCCTTCACCCAGGGCCACGCCAAGGCCGCCGCCGACGCCCAGGGCACCGGCCACGGCCATGGCCACGGCCACGGCGGCCCAGCCTCCACCGCCGCCGAACTGTGGGGCTTCGAGGTCATCCAAAAGGTCGAACCCCAGTAAGCCCCCCGAACAACCCGAACCGCCGAACCCGAACCGCTCGACGCGGCGCGGGCTCGACACGAACGGGCCTGAGTCGCGAGGGGGCCGCCGTCGGCGCGCCCCCATGCGGGGCTCGGCGCGGGCCGGGCCTGGACGGGCGCAAGGCGGGCCGGGCTCGACATGGCTGGCTTTTGAGTCTCTAGGGCTCGCCGCTCGCCGCTCGCCCAAAGGTGAAGGGCCGGGCGCGCGCTCGGCGCGGGTGCGACTCAGCCCTGGAGAAGGGGAGACACCCGCGCCCGGCACGATCGCCCGCGGCGCGGGCACACCCCATGACGCGGATTCCGCTGAACGGGTTCCAGCGCGACCGCGGGCCATGGGCCCTGATGAGGAATCACACCGGTGTGATCGGGCGCCCCGGCGTCTGCCCCGGAGACCTGTGAGCCGTTAGGAGAGCAGGCCGGAGGGGCGGGCGCCGGGATCTGCGGCGCCCGATCACCGCCACGCCGAAGGCGGGACAGAAATCACGCCGAAGGCGGGGGCGGAAATCACGCCCTCAGGTCTTCGTATTCAGGGTGGCGGGACATGTACTCCTTGACGAACGGGCAGCGGGGGACGACCTTGAAGCCACGGGCGCGGGAGTCTTCGAGTTCGCCCTTGACGAGCCTGCCACCGAGGCCCTGGCCTTCGTAGGCCATGTCGACCTCGGTGTGCAGGAAGGTGATCACGCCGTCCCGCACCGAGTAGGTGGAGAAGCCCGCGAGCTCTCCCTCGTCGGTGAAGATCTCGTACCTGTTGCGCTGCGGGTTGTCCGCTACCTTCGGCATGATCAGATTTCTACCAGTTCAGGAGGCGTCGTAACCCGCGCGGAGCAGGCAATACGTCACAGCCTCCTCGAGGGCCTCCCACGAGGCGGCGATGATGTTCTCGCCGACGCCGACGGTGCCCCATTCGGCCTTTCCGTCGGAGGAGTCGATGAGGACGCGGGTGACGGCGTCGGTGCCGTGCGAGCCTTCGAGGATGCGGACCTTGAAGTCGACGAGTTCCAGCGTCGCCAGCTCGGGGTACAGCCGCTCCAGGGCTACCCGCAGGGCGGTGTCGAGCGCGTTGACGGGCCCGTTGCCCTCGCCGGTGGCGACGATCCGCTCGCCCTTGGCGTGGACCTTGACGGTCGCCTCGCTGACCTGGGTGCCGTCGGGCCGCTGCTCGACGATCACGCGCCACGACTCGACCTTGAAGTAGGAGGTCCTGGCGCCCGCGAGCTCCTCGCGCAGCAGCAGCTCGAACGACGCGTCCGCGGCCTCGAACGTGTAGCCGCGCGACTCCAGGTCCTTGACCCGGGTGACGACCTCGGCGGCCTTCTCGCCGGACAGGTCGTAGCCCAGCTCCTTGCCCTTCAGCTCGACCGACGCGCGGCCCGACATCGACGACACGAGCATCCGCATGTCGTTGCCGACACGGGCGGGGTCGAGGTGCTGGTAGAGGTCAGGGTCGACCTTGATCGCCGAGGCGTGCAGGCCCGCCTTGTGCGCGAACGCCGAGTATCCGACGTAGGGGGCCTGGGAGCCGAGGGTGATGTTGGTGACCTCCGACACGGCGTGCGCGATGCGCGTCATGTCGGCGAGCTGGGCGTCACTGACGAGGTCCATCCCGCGCTTGAGCTGGAGGTTGCCGACGACGGTGAAGAGGTTGGCGTTGCCGGAGCGCTCGCCGTATCCGTTGGCGCAGCCCTGGACATGGGTGGCGCCGGCCCGGACGGCGGCCAGCGAGTTGGCGACGGCGCAGCCCGAGTCGTCGTGGCAGTGGATGCCGACGCGGGCACCGGTGGAGACCACGTCGTGGACGACGTCGGCGAGCTCGTCGGGGAGCATGCCGCCGTTGGTGTCGCAGAGGGCGACGACGGAGGCGCCGGCCTCTGCGGCGGCCAGAACCGCCTCCAGGGCGTAGGCGCGGTTGGCCTTGTAGCCGTCGAAGAAGTGCTCGGCGTCGACGAAGACCCGCTGGCCCTCGGCGGTCAGGTGCGCGACCGTGTCTCGGATCATCGCGAGGTTCTCCGCGAGGGTGGTGCGCAGCGCCAGCTCGACGTGCCTGTCGTGGGCCTTGGCGACGAGGGTGACGACCGGGGCGCGGGAGTCGCGCAGCGCGGCGACCTGCGGGTCGTCGGCGGCCTTGAGCCCGGCCCGGCGGGTCGCGCCGAACGCGGCGAGCTTGGCGTGCTTGAGGTCGAGCTCGGTCCGCGCGAGCCGGAAGAACTCGGTGTCCTTGGGGTTGGCGCCGGGCCAGCCGCCCTCGATGAAGCTCACGCCGAGCGCGTCCAGGTGCCGGGCGATCACCAGTTTGTCCTGGACGCTCAGGTTGAGGCCCTCCTGCTGGGATCCGTCCCGCAGGGTGGTGTCGTAGACGTGGAAGCCGTCGCTCATGGGTGGTGCCCCTCAGATCAGAAGGTCCGGCGAAACAAAAAAACCCCTCACGGGACGTGAGAGGTCTGCGCGCCGGCGATGTCCTTTTAGCCGACGCGCCGTCCGATAATGATCAGGCCGGAGCGCATAGTGCTCCGCAGTCTGCCACACGTGTTACAACCCCGTCACATCGATCTCAGATTCCGAGATGGATGTCACACGGCGTCCATCTCGTGAGACGGACGTCCCAGGACAGAGCCCGTGCCGGGTTCTTCCACAGAGCGCCGAAGGCGCGGCCGCTCACACGAGGCGAGCCCCCCAACGGTTTTCACACGAGGTGAGCCCACCGACGGTCTTCCAGGGAGCGCCGCCAGGCGCGGCCGCGCACGTGATCGGGCGCCCCTGGGCCGCCCCGTAGGCCCCCAAGGGCCGAAGGGGCGGCCCAGGGCGCGAAAGCGCCCGATCACCAGCCCGACCGCAGGCCCCCAGGGCCGGAGGTCGGGCCGGCGAACACAGCTCAGGCGAGGGTCGTGATCCACTGGTAGGGGTCGGGGCGGTTGCCGTACTGGATGCCGACGAGTTCCTCGCGGAGGCGGAGGGTGGTCTGGCCGCCTTCTTCGGAGATCGTGAACTGGCCGTCGGCGCCCTTGACCTGGCCCACGGGGGTGATGACCGCGGCGGTGCCGCAGGCGAAGACCTCGGTGAGGGCGCCGGAGGCGACGTCGTCGCGCCACTGCTCGACGCTGATCGGCTCCTCGGAGACCTTGATCCCGAGGTCGGGGGCGAGGCGGAGGATCGAGTCGCGGGTGATGCCGGGAAGGATCGTGCCGGTGGCGGGCGGGGTGATGATCCGCGCGTCGGCGCCGGAGCCGTAGACGAAGAAGAGGTTCATGCCGCCCATCTCCTCCACCCAGCGGTGCTCGGCGGCGTCGAGCCAGACGACCTGGTCGCAGCCCTGCGCGACGGCCTCCTGCTGGGCGACGAAGGCCGCGGCGTAGTTGCCGCCGCACTTGGCGAAGCCGGTGCCGCCGGGGGCCGCGCGGGTGTACTCGGTGGACAGCCAGACCGAGACCGGCTTGATCGCGCCGGAGAAGTACGCGCCGGACGGGGAGGCGATCACGCAGAACAGGTACTTCTGCGACGGGTAGTTGACGCCCATGCCCGTCTCGGTCGCGATGATGAAAGGCCGCAGGTACAGGCTGTGGCCCTCGCGGGTGGGGACCCAGTCCCGGTCGGCGTCGACGAGCAGGCGCAGCGCCTCGAGGAAGGTCTCCTCGGGCAGTTCGGGCATCGCCATGCGACGGCAGGAGACGTTGAAGCGGGCGGCGTTGGCCTCGGGCCGGAAGCTGACGATGGAGCCGTCGGGCTGGCGGTAGGCCTTCATGCCCTCGAACAGTTCCTGGGCGTAGTGGAAGACCTTGGTGGCCGGGTCCAGGGAGAGCGGACCGTACGGCCGGAGCTGGGCGTCGTGCCAGCCGCGCTCGGTGTCCCACTCGATGGTGATCATGTGTTCGGTGAACACCTGCCCGAACCCGGGCTCCGCCAGCACCGCCTCCCGCTCCTCGGGGGACTTGCGCTGCTCGGCGAGCTTGACGGCGAACTCGATCATGTCTGTCCAAACCTCTTCCGGGACACCGGGAAATCCTCCGGTGCTCTCCATTGTGTGCTCTGTCTCACGTTCGCGCGACCTGGACCTTTCAGACGACGCGGTGCACACCGGAGAAACCAAAAAACGGGCGCACCGCGTCCGCGGCACGCCCGTCCCGACACCCGAAGATCCTCCGGGCGGAGCCAGGTGGCTGCCGCCTACCCGGCTACTCGCTTGGCGATGTCGTCACCGATCTGCTGGGTGGAACGCGCACCCGAGCGCTCGGTGAGGTCCGCACCGACCGCATGCTCGATCTTGCGCGCAGCCTCGGGCAGGCCGAGGTGCTCCAGCAGCATCGCGACGGACAGGATGGTGGCCGTGGGGTCGGCCTTGCTCTGCCCGGCGATGTCGGGGGCACTGCCGTGGACCGGCTCGAACATCGACGGGGCGGTCTTGTCCGGGTTGACGTTGCCGGACGCGGCGAGGCCGATGCCGCCGGCGATCGCGGCGCCGATGTCGGTGATGATGTCGCCGAACAGGTTGTCGGTGACGATCACGTCGAAGCGGGCCGGGTTGTTCACGAAGAACATCGTGGCCGCGTCGACGTGCACGTAGTCGGTGGTGACCTCGGGGAACTCCGCGGCGACCTGCTTCAAGATCCGCTGGTACAGCTCACCGGCGAAGGTGAGGACGTTGTCCTTGTGGACCAGGGTGAGCTTGCGACGCGGGCGCGAGGCCGCGATCTGGAAGGCGTACCGGATGACGCGCTCGACACCGAAGGCGGTGTTGACGCTCTCCTGGGTCGCGATCTCGTGCGGGGTGCCCTTGCGCAGCACGCCGCCGACGCCGGTGTACGGCCCCTCGGTGCCCTCGCGGACGACGATCATGTCGATGTCCTCGGGGGTGACGCCCGCCAGCGGGGTCTCGACGCCGGGGAACAGCTTGACCGGGCGGAGGTTCACGTAGTGGTCGAGGGCGAACCGCAGCTTGAGCAGCAGCCCCCGCTCCAGGGTGCCCGACGGGACGGTCGGGTCGCCGACCGCGCCGAGGAGGATGGCGTCCTGCCCGCGGATCTCCTCCAGGACCGAGTCCGGGAGGACCTCGCCCGTCCGGTGCCACCGGGCGGCTCCGAGATCGTAGGAGGTCTTCTCGATCGCGAGGTCGTACTGACCGGCGATCACATCGAGGACCTTCAGGCCTTCGGCGACGACCTCGGGGCCGATGCCGTCACCTGCGACGACTGCGAGTCGGATGTTGCGGGATGCCATGGCGGCATCCTAGTGCATCCGTCTCATGCATCGGGCATCCGTCTTACATTTCAAGACACCTCCCGAGACGCCGGGAAGGGCACGGCTTGACGGGCGGCCCTGCGAAAGAGCACCCTCCAGGGGACAAGTACATACAGAGGCGACGGTGTGCAGGAACCCGGTGAGAGTCCGGGACGGTCCCGCCACTGTGATCCGGCCGCGGCCGGAGAGTCAGAACACTGACCCGTCGTCCTCCCTGATCCGGGGCGAGGCACCCCGTAAGGAGAACCATGAACACTCCCGAGACGACGGCGGTAATCGGCGCACAGCCCGCGGCCGTAAGCGATCTCCGTACCTATGTGTTCCTCGCGATCGCCCTTCTCGCGGCGTTCGCCACCCTCTACGCCCTCTTCTTCGCCCCGCAGACCGTCCTGCACGAACTCGCGCACGACGGCCGGCACCTCTTCGGCGCGCCCTGCCACTGATGGCCGCCGATCTCCTCCCCCGGCTCCTCGGCCGGGGCGTCTTCGCCGGTGCCCTCGCGGGCCTGATCTCGGGCGGTTTCGCCTTCCTCGTCGCCGAGCCGGTCATGGACCGGGCGGTGGAACTGGAAGGCGAGCGATCGGCCGCGGAAGCGGCCGCCGCAGGCGTCCACGAACACGCCGAGGAGGTGTTCACCCGCTCCGAGCAGCACCTCGGCCTCATCCTTGCCTCGGTAGGGGCGGGCATCGCCTTCGGCATCATCTTCGCCGCCGTCTACTGGGCCGTCTTCCGCCGTACGTCGGCGGACCGCCCCTGGCAGCGTTCCTTGACGCTCGCCGGAGCCGCCTTCACGGGCTACTGGCTCCTCCCGTTCATCCGCTACCCGGCCAATCCGCCGGGCGTGGGCGACGAGGGGACCCTCCAGCAGCGGACGCTGTCCTGGGCCGCGGCCATCGTCCTCGGCCTCGCCGCGATGTTCGTCGCGTGGCGGGTCCACTCGGCACTGCGGGCCAGGCCCGACCACGTCAGGCAGCTCGCGACCGGCGCGGTGCCGGTCGCGGGGCTCGCGGTGCTCTTCCTCATCCCCGCCAACCCCGACGCGCTTCCGGTGCCCCCGGAGCTGCTGTGGGACTTCCGGATCCTGGCGGCTGCCTCGGCCGTCATCCTCTGGACGTCGCTCGGCGTCGGCTTCGGGCTCCTCGGCCTGCGCGCCGCGGCGCCCGCCGAAGCGGCGGAACCCCTGCCCGCACCCGCCTGATCCGGACGCTGCGCGCCGGGCGGGCACGACTCCGCCCGGCGCGCCGCGTCAGACCGGCGGGGCCAGCAGGACCGCGAGCCGCTCCGGCCCCGAGACGCCCAGCCGGGTGCAGATCTCGGCGATCTGCTCGGCGACGGTCTTGGCCGGCATCGCCATCTGCTCGGCGATCTCCGGCTCGGTCCGGCCCGCCGCGACGAGTTCGGCCATCTCGTACTGGATGCGGCTGAGGTCGGGCACGGCCGCGGTGCGCAGCGCGGGCGTGCGGACCTGGTCGGAGCGCTGCGCGAGCACCCACGCCCTGGTCCCGGCCGCGGCGGCCTGCTGCTTGTCCCAGTGCACCTCGGCGGCCTGCGCCGCGGCCTCCGCCGCGTGCAGCGCCATGCCGAGCTCCTCGAACTCGAACGACACCCCGATCAGCCCCGACCAGTCGCCCGCCGCCGACGCCTCGGCGTGCCTGGCGCACAGTGCGGCGAGGTCGCCCTCAGCGTCCTCGGCGAGGTAGGCGAGCCGGTCTGCGACGACGCCCGCGGCGCCGAGCCGCACGACGTCGTGCAAGGCGGTGAGCGCGTAAGGCCGCAGCTCCAGCGCCTCGGCCGCGGCCGCCGCGTCCAGCAGCCCGTGCACCGCCGCGCCGGTCGCACCCTGGGCGACCAGCAGCCAGGGGCGGGCGAGGGCGACGGGGAACCACAGCGCGCGCAGCGTCGGCAGGGCGCGCCGGTCGGCTTCGGCCAGCGCGTGCCGGGCGGTGGCCAGGTCGCCCGCGAGCGCCGCGGAGTGCGCGAGCTCGCCCAGGCAGGGCCCGGCGAACAGCGATCTGCCGCGCTCCAGCATCCGCGCGCCGTCCCAGCCCTCGCGCAGCGCCGCGTGCACCTGGCCGCGGGCGCGCAGCACCCGCGCGCGGGTCGCGGCTCTGGCGACGGGATCGTCCGACGGGGTGCCGTGCTCGGCCGCGGCGTCCAGGTCGCCGACGCTGATCCACACCCACGCGCGCGCGAACTCCAGCAGCGGGCCGGACTCCGGCGCCTGCTCGTGCCAGTGCTCGACGTGGCGGAGGCCCGCGCGCACCTTCTCCAGCGCGGCGGTCGCCTGCCCGGTGAGCGCGGCGGTGACGGCTTCGACGGTGTCGATCCTGGTCCGGATCGCGGGGTCGGCGTCGCTCAGCTCGGCGGCGTCGTCGGCGAGGTCGAACGCCTCGCGGTTGGCGGCGCGGTGCACCGCGAACGCGGCCCGCTGGGCGAGCAGCCGCTGGCGCGCGGCGGGCATGCCGACGGTCTCCAGCGCCACCGACAGAACCCGGTCGGCGTCCTCGGCGCGGCCCAGGCCGTAGGCGAGGACCGCGGCGCGGGCGCAGGCGAGCACGGTGCGCGCCTTGTCCTCGGGGCGGCGCGGGGCGTCGGCGAGCATCCGCTCCGCTTCTTCCGCGGAGCCGAGCGCGGCGAGCAGGGAGGCGCGCGCGATGGCCTCCTCCAGGGAGGCGGGGCCGTCCCCGGCGCGCGCGGGCACCTCCTTCCACTGGCCGCCGTCCAGGACACCCGTGGACCGTCCGGCGCGCAGCAGCTCGTGCAGCAGGCGCAGGTCGCCGCCGGTCGCTTCGGCAAGGTACTCGGCGGTCGGCTCGTCCACCTCTTCCAGCACGGCGAGGTCGGCGAGCGGGCCCAGTTCGACGCGGCCGAGCGCCAGCCCGGCGAGCGGTTCCGGCACCTCCTCGCCCGCGGTGACCAGGCGCATCCGGCCGGAGCCGGCGAGCTCGGCGAGCAGCAGGCCGGAGTCGGCGTCCAGCTCGTGCACGTCGTCGACGACGACGGTGAAGGCTCCTTCACCCGCGCGGGCCAGCAGGGCCTCGACCCCGGCCGCGACGTCCTTGACCGGGGTACGGATTGGGAGGAGGTGAGCAAAAGCCCCGAACCGGACAGCAGGGGCCTGGCCCGCCCGGGCCTCGAGCACCGGCGTGTCGACCGTCGCGGCGAACTCGTGGATCAGCCGGGACTTGCCGACTCCCCCCGGTCCGATGACGAACGCCCCCACCAGCGACGGGTCGAGCACCGCGGTGCGCACCGCGGCCATGTCGGCGTCCCTTCCGCGGAACGGCCACGCGGTCCCCACATCGGGAGCGAAGATTCCCCAGCGCGTCACGACCAGCCCTCAACTCTCCGGTGCGTCCCGGGCCACACCTCGACCTCGCGGTCACGGACCATCTGACGCCTGCCTCCTGCCGACGGTTCGCAGTTCATCAGTGTCTTTTACAGCGGGCGGTAGCCGCATTTCTCGCCGCCGGGCGGAACTCGAAGAAACAGGCGGCAGCCCTTACGCGGCCGTGAGGAAGTCAAGGCGACCTCCAGAGGCGTCCGCTCCAGCATCGCACCGCCCACCCCCTGCCGCGCGGGGGCGACCCACGGCCGATTCCGGACACGTGCGGCACCGGAGGTGCACCTTCTGCCGACATAAGACAGATCAATCATGAATGCGCGCGGCATCCGTTTTGCTAGGTCACGCCTTCGTCATCCGAAAAAAGGAGAAACGCCCGCCGGAGAACCGGCGGGCGTCTCGGACGCACGACTGCGGGCGCGGGCCCGCGGCGCGGACTACTCGCTCAGCTCGACCCGGCGCACCAGGCCCGCGCCGATCTCCTCGGCGATGGACTCCAGCACCTTCTGGTCGATCGCGGAGTCGACGGTGAGGACGGTGAGGGCCTTGCCGCCCTTCTCGTCCCGGCCGACCTGCATGCCCGCGATGTTGATGTTGAGGTCGCCCAGCAGGCGGCCGATGACGCCGATGACGCCCGGACGGTCGACGTAGCCGAGGACGGCCATGTGCGGTGCCGGCGACAGCTCCACGTCGAAGCCGTTGATCTCGACGATCCGCTCCCAGTTGCGCGGGCCCGACAGGGTGCCCGACACCGAGACGACCTCACCGTCGGCCATCGTGCCCTTGACGGTGATGACGTTCCGCCACGCCGGGGACTCCTCGCTGGTGACCAGCGAGACCTCGACGCCGCGCTCGGAGGCGACCAGCGGCGCGTTGACGAAGGTCACCGACTCCTCGACGACGTCGGAGAACACGCCCTTGAGCGCGGCGAGCTCGATCACCTTGACGTCGTGGGCGGTGATCTCGCCGCGCACGATCACGTCGAGCCGGGCGGGGACGCCCCCGGCCAGCGCGGTGAAGACCCGGCCGAGCTTCTCCGCCAGCGGCAGGCCCGGCTTGACGTCCTCGGCGACCGCGCCGCCCTGGACGTTGACCGCGTCCGGCACGAACTCGCCCGACAGCGCCAGCTTGACGGACTTGGCGACCTGGGTGCCCGCCTTCTCCTGCGCCTCGTGCGTGGACGCGCCGAGGTGCGGGGTGATGACGATGTTGTCGTGCTTGAACAGCGGGCTCTCGGTCATCGGCTCGCTGGAGAACACGTCGAGACCGGCGCCGGCGACGCGGCCCTCGGTCAGCGCGAGGTCGAGCGCCGCCTCGTCGACGATGCCGCCGCGGGCCGCGTTGACGATGCGCACCTCGGGCTTCACCATGCGCAGCTCGCGGTCGCCGATGAGACCGAGGGTCTCCTTGGTCTTCGGCAGGTGGACGGTGATGAAGTCCGCCTGGGTCAGCAGCTCGTCCAGCGAGACCAGCTTGACGCCGAGCTGGGCCGCGCGCGCGGCCTGGATGTAGGGGTCGTAGGCGACGATCTCCATGTCGAACCCGGCGAGGCGCTGGGCGACCAGGACGCCGATGCGGCCGAGGCCGAGGACGCCGACGGTCTTGCCCTGGAGCTCGACGCCGGTGTACTTGGAGCGCTTCCACTCACCCTGCTTGAGGGCCGCGTGGCCCTGCGGGACGTTGCGGGCCGTCGCCAGCAGCAGCGCGATCGCGTGCTCGGCGGCGGTGACGATGTTCGAGGTCGGCGCGTTCACGACCATGACGCCGGCCTTGGTGGCGGCCTCGACGTCGACGTTGTCCAGGCCGACACCGGCGCGCGCGACGACGCGCAGGCGCTTGGCGTGGTCGAAGACCTCGGCGTTGGCCTTGGTGGCCGAACGGATGATCAACGCGTCGACGTCGGCGACGGCGGGCAGCAGGGCGGCGCGGTCGGCACCGTCCACGTAACGCACCTCGAAGTCGTTCTCCAGGACGGCGATGCCGGCAGGGGACAGCTCTTCGGCTACGAGGACGACTGGCTTGCTCAACGTGAGAATCCTTGAGGTGAGATCTTTGCAGGTGAACGGCCGCCACGCCCTCGTGCCAACCTGGTGCCGAGTCTATCCCTGCCGGGGTGTCAGGCCCGACGAGACCGCCCGAACTCCCAGAATCGGCGGGGCCTGGCCGGCGGTGCGCCCCCGTCGATGCCGATCCACAGACCCTCGGAGAGGTCGAGGGTGACCCCCTCCCGGACCTTGGGGTTCTTGAACCCGTCGGCCCGGACCGTCCCGAACGGGGCGGTCCGGCGAAGCCCGAGGACGGTCACCTCGACGTCGACGGTCCACAGACCCGTTTCCGGCAGTTCGAGGAGGTATTCGAACTCCTCCCCCGAGGTGGAGACGGGGTGCGTGATGGTCTCGTCGCCATCGCGCAGGATCAGCTGGACGTCCTGGCCGCGGGCCTGGACCCGCGAGATCGCGGCGCGCCCGGCGACCTTGAGCCGTCCGGCGCGGTCCCAGGACAGTCCGGTGAGGACATGCTCGACACCGACCTCGGCGGTGATGTCGGCGTCCTGGCGGGGCACCCCGCGCAGGTAGGGGTAGACCGCGTAGACCCGGCCGCCTACGACGACCGCGCCTTCCTTGTGCCCGGCGAGCTCGTCGGCGATGAGCCGCTCCAGCTCCTCGAACAGCTCGTTCTCGATGCAGAACGCGCGCAGCCGCGCGCTCTCGGGCAGTTCCTGCCGGACGTCGGCGGTGAGCAGACCCCCGAGCATCCCCTTGGTGGCGGTCACCACCTGCCTGCGGACGGGCTGCTCCACCTCCAGGAACCGCTGGTCGTACACGCGCAGGATCTCGCGGGTGATGCTGAGGGTCGGTGTCGTCGTCACTGGTGAAGGGCTCCCCGTGGGGCGTCGGGCGGGCACTGCGGACAACCCTGAACGGTAGGCCCGGAAGGCCTTTTCGCGCGACTCCGACACGGCGCATGACGAACCGGGCGGCCCATCCCCCTTGTCCGGTACATACTCGGTATGCATACTCAGTATGTATGTCGATCCGTCACGGCCTGCTGGCCCTCCTCGCCCGGGGGCCCCGCTACGGCTACCAGCTGCGCGCCGAGTTCGAGTCGGCGACGGGCGGCGCCTGGCCCCTGAACGTCGGGCAGGTGTACACGACGCTCGGCCGCCTCGAGCGCGACGGGCTCATCGAGCAGGGCGAGGCCGACGCGGAAGGACGGCAGTGCTACGCCGTCACCGAGGCGGGCCGGGGCGAAGCCGTCCGGTGGTTCGCGGCCCCGATCACCCGTGCCGACCGGCCGCGCGACGAGCTCGTCGTCAAGCTGGCCCTGGCACTCGCCGGATCGGGCGTGGACGTCCGCGCCGTCGTCCAGGTCCAGCGCGCCGCGACCCTCGCGGCGATGCGCGACCTCACCCGGCGGAAGCTGACCGCCGCCGACCCCGCCCAGGCACTCGTCCTGGACGCACAGATCTTCCAGGCCGAGGCCGAGATCCGCTGGCTCGACCACTGCGAACGCACCCTCAGCACTCGCTGACCCTTGATCCGTCCCTCCTACCCCCGAGGACGACCATGAGTGTGCTCGACCTCCGCGACGTCCACCGTGACTTCGGCAGCGGAGCCTCCCTCGTCCACGCCCTGAGCGGCCTTTCCCTGACCGTGGAAGCCGGCGAGTTCGTCGCCGTGATGGGCCCGTCGGGCTCCGGCAAGACGACGCTGCTCAACATCGCCGGCGGACTGGAGCGGCCCACCCGCGGCGAGGTGCTCGTCGCCGAACGGCTGCTCACCGGCGACCGCGCCGTCCTCGCCGCGCTGCGCCGCCGCACCGTCGGCTATGTCTTCCAGGACCTCAACCTCATCCCGGCGCTCACCGCGGCCGAGAACGTCATGCTGCCGCGCGAACTCGACGGCGTCCGCACCAAGGCCGCCCGCGCCGAGGCGCTCGCCGCGCTCGACGAGGTGGGCCTCGCCGAGGCCGCCGACCGGTTCCCCGACGAGCTGTCCGGCGGCCAGCGCCAGCGCGTCGCCATCGCCCGCGCCCTCATCGGCGAGCGCCGCCTCATCCTCGCCGACGAGCCCGCGGGCGCCCTGGACTCGGTGTCCGGCGACGAGCTGATGAAGGTCCTGCGCGCCCGCTGCGACGCCGGGGCCGCCTGCCTCATGGTGACGCACGAGTCCCGTCACGCCGCCTGGGCCGACCGCACGGTCTTCCTCCGCGACGGCGCGCTGGACGGCTCCGAGGTGACGGTGTGAACCGTCTCCGCGTCCCCCTCCTCATCGCCTACCGTGACGCGCTCCGCGCCAAGGGCCGCACCCTCCTCGTCATCGCGATGATCGGGCTGCCGGTAGCCGCGATCGTCACCGTGGCCCACGTGCTGTTCGCGATCGACGACCCGCGCGCGGCCCTCCCCGAGGCGCCCAGCGCGGACCGGGTGAGCGGCGACGAGCTCGCCGTCTACGCCCTCGTCATCGCGATGGCCGTGCTCCAGGTCGTCCTCCTGGCCGGTCCTGCCTTCGCGGTCGGCCTGCGCCGCCAGCGGCTGCTGCTCGCCCAGCTCGCGGCGGCGGGCGGCACCCCCGGGCACCTGCGGGCGGTGGTCCTGTCCGCGGGGCTGCTGCTCGGCGCCACCGCGGCGGTCCTCGGCACGGCCACCGGACTCCTCACCGCCGCCGTGCTGCGCCGGGCGCTGTCCGGGTCCGGGGACACGGTGTTCGAGCCCTGGCACCTGGAAGGCCCGATCATCGCCGTCACGATGGCCGTCGCGGTGCTCAGCGGGCTCGCCGCCGCCTACGCGCCCGCCCGGCAGGCGGCGCGGACCGACCCCGCGGCGGTGCTCGCGGGCCGCCTGGACGAACCCCGGGCGAGCCGCGGCCTGCCCGTCGTCGGCCTGCTGCTCGTCGGCGCGGGACTCGCCTTCGTCAAGGTCTCGCTCTGGCACCTGCGCGAGTGGGGGCCGACGCTCGGCGCGGTCCCGATCATCCTCGGCTTCGTGCTGCTCACCCCCGCCGCCGTCGCGCTGTGCGCGAAGGCCGCGGGACCGCTTCCACTGCCGCTGCGCCTCGCCGTCCGCGACGCCGGCCGGCACCGCTCACGCACCGCCCCGGCCGTCGCGGCCATCATGGCGGCGACCGCCGCGCTGACCGCCCTCGGCATCGGCATGGCCAGCGACGCGGGCCAGCGGGAGGCCGAGTACACCGGGCCCATCGCCGAGGGCCACACGATCGTGGGCGGCTTCCGGCCGGACACCCTCGACGCGGTTCGCGCGGCGGTCACCACGACGCTGCCCGGCACCGTCGCGGAACCGATCCGGAGCCTGGACGAGCACGGACCCGACCTGTCCCCGATTTGCACCGAGTGCGCCTACTACGGACCGGGCGACAACGACCTCGGCTCCCGCTACCTCGTCGGCGGACCCGAGATCATCCGCCAGGTGCTCGGCCGGGACGTCCCCGCCGCGACGAGCGCCCTCGCCCGCGGCGACGTGGTGGTGCTCCTGCCGAACGGACTCAGCGACGGCGTGTTCCGCGTCCGGCTCGCGGAGTTCCCCGACGACGGCTCCGAGGGGCCTTCGGCGATCCCCGAACGCACCCTCGAGTTCCCCGCCGTCCAGGTGACCGCGTATCTCAAAGGCCCCATCGCGGTGCTCCCCGAGTCCCGGGTCGCCGAGACGACCCTGCCCGTGCGTACCGCGGCGCTCGTGGTGACGCGTCCGCTCGACCTCGACGAGACCGCGGCGCTGTCCCGCGCGGTGCGGGAGTTCGGCGCGTCGGTGCGCACCGAGCGCGGCTACCGCGACGACACCATGGTGCCCGCCCTCGTCCTCGCGGTGACCGCGTCGATCCTGGTCCTCGCCGGCGCGCTCATCGCCACCGGCCTGGCCGCCGCGGACTCCCGGCCCGACCTCGCGACCCTCACCGCCGTGGGCGCCCGGCCGTCGACGGTCCGGCTGGTCCGGATGGCCCACGCCGCGTTCGTCGCGCTGCTCGGCTGCCTCCTCGGCGTCCTGGCCGGGCTGGGCCCCGGCATCGCCGTCTCCCGCCCCCTCACCGCCGAGTTCGACAGCGCGACCGCTCCCCCGCACGGCGTCATCACCGAGATCCCCTGGTCCCTGCTCGGCACGGTGTGCCTGGCGGTCCCCCTCATCGTGGCCCTTCTCTCCGCCCTCTTCACCCGCACCACGATCGTCCGCCCGACCCGCCGGCTGCTCTAGGCGTCCGCCGACCGTCCCGTGTGCCCCCAGGCCCCTGGCCTGGGGGCACATTTCGCCTGCGGGACCCCTCCGGATATGCGGAGAGGTCCGGGAATGCAGGACCCCCCGGGAATGCGGAAAAGCCCGGGAATGCAGGGACCCCCGGGAATGCGGAAAGGCCCCGAACCTGTGGTTCGGGGCCTTTCCTCACAACAATTGCGGCGGTGTCCTACTCTCCCACACAGTCTCCCGTGCAGTACCATCGGCGCTGGAGGGCTTAACTTCCGGGTTCGAGATGGGACCGGGTGTTTCCCCTCCGCCATAACCGCCGCAAGCCTCAGCTCGCGGACACAAACGGTCAGCGAAAGTATTCTCTTTTTTTGGTGTTGCGGTTCGGCCGGCTGTTTTCCGGGAACCGCACAGGGACGCGAGCACACATGTTACGTCTTGCAGCATGGATGTGTTGTAGGCAAGTCACTCGGCCTATTAGTACCGGTCGACTCCACACCTTGCAGTGCTTCCATCTCCGGCCTATCAACCCAATAGTCTGTTGGGGGCCTTACCCACCGTAAGGTGGAGGGAGTCCTCATCTAGAGGCAGGTTTCCCGCTTAGATGCTTTCAGCGGTTATCCCTTCCGAACGTAGCCAACCAGCCGTGCCCTTGGCAGAACAACTGGCACACCAGAGGTCCGTCCGTCCCGGTCCTCTCGTACTAGGGACAGATCCTCGCAAGACTCCTACGCGCGCAGCGGATAGGGACCGAACTGTCTCGCGACGTTCTAAACCCAGCTCGCGTGCCGCTTTAATGGGCGAACAGCCCAACCCTTGGGACCTACTCCAGCCCCAGGATGCGACGAGCCGACATCGAGGTGCCAAACCATCCCGTCGATATGGACTCTTGGGGAAGATCAGCCTGTTATCCCCGGGGTACCTTTTAGCCGTTGAGCGACACCACTTCCACACGTAGGTGCCGGATCACTAGGCCCAGCTTTCGCTCCTGCTCGACCCGTCGGTCTCACAGTCAAGCTCCCTTGTGCCCTTGCACTCGCCACCTGATTACCAACCAGGCTGAGGGAACCTTTGGGCGCCTCCGTTACTCTTTGGGAGGCAACCGCCCCAGTTAAACTACCCACCAGGCACTGTCCCCCACCCCGATAAGGGGCGCGGGTTAGACATTCGAAACAACCAGAGTGGTATTTCACCAATGACTCCACCCGAACTAGCGTCCGGACTTCACAGTCTCCCACCTATCCTACACAAGCCATTCCAAACACCAATGCCAAGCTATAGTGAAGGTCCCGGGGTCTTTCCGTCCTGCTGCGCGTAACGAGCATCTTTACTCGTAGTGCAATTTCGCCGGGCCTGTGGTTGAGACAGCGGGGAAGTCGTTACGCCATTCGTGCAGGTCGGAACTTACCCGACAAGGAATTTCGCTACCTTAGGATGGTTATAGTTACCACCGCCGTTTACCGGCGCTTAGATTCTCAGCTTCGACCCTCACGGGTCTAACCGGTCCTCTTAACGTTCCGGCACCGGGCAGGCGTCAGTCCGTATACAGCGTCTTACGACTTCGCACGGACCTGTGTTTTTAGTAAACAGTCGCTTCCCCCTGGTATCTGCGACCCCGAACAGCTCAAGGAGCAAGTCCCATCACCATTCAAGGCCCCCCTTCTCCCAAAGTTACGGGGGCAATTTGCCGAGTTCCTTAACCACAGTTCACCCGATCGCCTTGGTATTCTCTACCTGACCACCTGAGTCGGTTTGGGGTACGGGCCGCCGGTACACTCACTAGAGGCTTTTCTCGGCAGCATGGGATCACTCACTTCGCCTAAAACGGCTCGGCATCAGATCTCAGGCACATGAGAGACGGATTTGCCTATCTCTCGCCCTACATCCTTACCCCGGGACAACCATCGCCCGGGCTGAGCTACCCTCCTGCGTCACCCCATCGCTCACCTACTACCCGATCAGGTCCCGGACTAGCCCACATCCCCTTCACCCGAAGGATCCAGAGAGGGATTCGCGCGGTTAGTATCACGAGGTTCAGCGTTGGCGCGTACCAGCGGGTACGGGAATATCAACCCGTTGTCCATCGATTACGCCTGTCGGCCTCACCTTAGGTCCCGACTTACCCTGGGCGGATTAGCCTGCCCCAGGAACCCTTGGTCATCCGGCGGAGCAGTTTCTCACTGCTCATTCGCTACTCATGCCTGCATTCTCACTCGTACAGCCTCCACCACTAGCTCACGCTGCGGCTTCACCGGCTGCACGACGCTCCCCTACCCAACCAGCCATAAGACTGATTGCCACGACTTCGGCGGTGTGCTTGAGCCCCGCTACATTGTCGGCGCGGAATCACTTGACCAGTGAGCTATTACGCACTCTTTCAAGGGTGGCTGCTTCTAAGCCAACCTCCTGGTTGTCATCGCAACTCCACATCCTTTCCCACTTAGCACACGCTTAGGGGCCTTAGTCGATGATCTGGGCTGTTTCCCTCTCGACTACGAACCTTATCGCCCGCAGTCTCACTGCCGTACTCTCACTCACCGGCATTCGGAGTTTGGCTGACGTCAGTAACCTTGTAGGGCCCATCGGCCATCCAGTAGCTCTACCTCCGGCGAGAAACATACGACGCTGCACCTAAATGCATTTCGGGGAGAACCAGCTATCACGGAGTTTGATTGGCCTTTCACCCCTAACCACAGGTCATCCCCCAGGTTTTCAACCCTGGTGGGTTCGGTCCTCCACACCGTCTTACCGGCGCTTCAACCTGCCCATGGCTAGATCACTCCGCTTCGGGTCTACAGCATGCGACTAAAGTTCGCCCTATTCAGACTCGCTTTCGCTACGGCTCCCCCACACGGGTTAACCTCGCCACACACCATAACTCGCAGGCTCATTCTTCAAAAGGCACGCCATCACGGACAGCAGCAAAAGCCACTGGAGACGCTCTGACGGCTTGTAGGCACACGGTTTCAGGTACTATTTCACGACCCCTCACCGGGGCACTTTTCATCTTTCCCTCACGGTACTTGTCCGCTATCGGTCATCAGGGAGTATTCAGCCTTACCACGTGGTCGTGGCAGATTCACACGGAATTTCACGGGCTCCGTGCTACTCGGGAACACACCCAAGAGACCTCGCAATTTCGTCTACCGGACTCTCACCGTCTACGGTCGGCCTTCCCATGCCGTTCGACTACCACGAGATTTTGTAACTCTTCGCCAGAGCAGCGGCTCTAACAGGGTGGTCCCACAACCCCGACCGTGCAACGCCCGCCGGCTATCACACACGATCGGTTTAGGCTCTTCCGCTTTCGCTCACCACTACTCACGGAATCACTATTGTTTTCTCTTCCTGCGGGTACTGAGATGTTTCACTTCCCCGCGTTCCCACCAACCTGCCTATACATTCAGCAGGCGGCGACACCCCATGAAAGGTGCCAGGTTTCCCCATTCGGAAATCCCCGGATCAAAGTCTGGTTGCCGACTCCCCGAGGCATATCGCAGGCTCCCACGTCCTTCATCGGCTCCTGATGCCAAGACATCCACCGTATGCCCTTAAAAACTTGACCAAACACAATTGGCCCATACCAAGACATAGATGTGAACTGAAAAACTCTGCAAACAAGACCCAAAAGGCCTCGCATCAGATATTTCAGGCTCTTAAATTGCTTTAAGATGCTCGCGTCCACTGTGCAGTTCTCAAAAAACAGACGGCGCCAAAATTCCGGGGAAGAAACAAGTTCTCCCCCAGGCCCCTGGCCCGCGGTATCCGAAGACACGGTCGCCCGTTTCTTCAGGACCCAACAGCGTGCTCAACAGGTCCAGACCCTCGATCGACCCCGTTCCACTCCGGGAGGCGAACCCCTCGGTTGTACTTGCGGAAGGACGATCAGTCCCTGCTGAATAGTCAGTGCTCCACGAACTAACGAGCAGCTCTATCTGCCGGACCTTGTGGCCCGGTCTGTTTGAGCTCGTGCTCCTTAGAAAGGAGGTGATCCAGCCGCACCTTCCGGTACGGCTACCTTGTTACGACTTCGTCCCAATCGCCGGCCCCACCTTCGACCGCTCCCTCCCTTGCGGGTTGGGCCACGGGCTTCGGGTGTTGCTGACTTTCGTGACGTGACGGGCGGTGTGTACAAGGCCCGGGAACGTATTCACCGCAGCGTTGCTGATCTGCGATTACTAGCGACTCCGACTTCATGGGGTCGAGTTGCAGACCCCAATCCGAACTGAGACCGGCTTTAAGGGATTCGCTCCACCTTGCGGTATCGCAGCCCTCTGTACCGGCCATTGTAGCATGTTTGCAGCCCAAGACATAAGGGGCATGATGACTTGACGTCATCCCCACCTTCCTCCGAGTTGACCCCGGCAGTCTCCCATGAGTCCCCACCATTACGTGCTGGCAACATGGAACGAGGGTTGCGCTCGTTGCGGGACTTAACCCAACATCTCACGACACGAGCTGACGACAGCCATGCACCACCTGTCACCGGCCCAAAAGGACCCCGCATCTCTGCGAGTTTTCCGGCGATGTCAAGCCTTGGTAAGGTTCTTCGCGTTGCGTCGAATTAAGCAACATGCTCCGCCGCTTGTGCGGGCCCCCGTCAATTCCTTTGAGTTTTAGCCTTGCGGCCGTACTCCCCAGGCGGGGCGCTTAATGCGTTAGCTGCGGCGCGGAAACCGTGGAAGGTCCCCACACCTAGCGCCCAACGTTTACGGCGTGGACTACCAGGGTATCTAATCCTGTTCGCTCCCCACGCTTTCGCTCCTCAGCGTCAGTACAGGCCCAGAGAACCGCCTTCGCCACCGGTGTTCCTCCCGATATCTGCGCATTTCACCGCTACACCGGGAATTCCGTTCTCCCCTACCTGCCTCTAGCCTGCCCGTATCGGATGCAGACCCACGGTTAAGCCGTGGGCTTTCACACCCGACGCGACAAGCCGCCTACGAGCTCTTTACGCCCAATAATTCCGGACAACGCTTGCGCCCTACGTATTACCGCGGCTGCTGGCACGTAGTTAGCCGGCGCTTCTTCTGCAGGTACCGTCTTGATTCGTCCCTGCTGAAAGCGGTTTACAACCCGAAGGCCGTCATCCCGCACGCGGCGTCGCTGCATCAGGGTTTCCCCCATTGTGCAATATTCCCCACTGCTGCCTCCCGTAGGAGTCTGGGCCGTGTCTCAGTCCCAGTGTGGCCGGTCGCCCTCTCAGGCCGGCTACCCGTCGTCGCCTTGGTGGGCCACTACCCCACCAACAAGCTGATAGGCCGCGAGCCCATCCCCAACCGAAAAACTTTCCACACCAACCGATGCCGATCGGTGTCGTATCCGGTATTAGACCCAGTTTCCCGGGCTTATCCCAGAGTCGGGGGCAGGTTGCTCACGTGTTACTCACCCGTTCGCCGCTCGAGTACCCCGAAGGGCCTTTCCGCTCGACTTGCATGTGTTAAGCACGCCGCCAGCGTTCGTCCTGAGCCAGGATCAAACTCTCCATTAAGGTCTACCGACCCGAAGCAAGCTCCGAGCCAAACCTAAAGGTGTTGAAACTGGCAAGAACAAGGTCTTGGCTGACCTTGTCGATTGCCTCAAAGAAATCCTCAGACGAGGATGACCAGAACCGAAGTCCTGGCCTAATTTGGCACTGACTTTTAGCACGCTGTTGAGTTCTCAAGAAACGGACTCGCAGTTCGTTCCGCGCCTTTCGGCGTTTCCCTTGCGGCGATGTCTCTAATTTAGCAGGTCCTTTCGGAGTGTCAAACCGGCGCGTTTTCCGCCGTTTTCACACTTCAGCCCATTTCCCCCGCACAGCAGTAACCCCGAACTACGAAGAGTTGGCGATTTCGTACTGGAGCGGAGTCCCACCGGGGCCGGCCGCCTCTCGACGTCCTGCATCCCCTCAACGGGCCGACCGGACCAGGGTAACCCGTGAACGGCGAGGTTCGCAGAGGTTTCCCGGATCGGCCTGCCGAGCTTACGTACAACGGCCGGATCGGTCAAACCGAAGGCCCCGTCCCAGGGGGGACGGGGCCTTCGGCACAGTCAGAGCACGATGACGGTCTTGCCCTTGGCCTTGCCGGAGCGGAGCGCCGCGATGGTCTCGGGGGCCTCCTCCAGCCGGACCTCGTGTTCGATCCGGATCTTGAGGCGGCCGCCGTCCGCGAGTTCGGCGAGCAGGCCGAGCAGCTCGGCCGTGGTGCGGTTGAAGAGGTTCGCGCCCTGGATGTCGATCGCGGCGAGGGCGTCCGGGTCGGCGGCGCCTAGCGTGCTGATGAAGATGCCGCCCCGGCGCAGCACCGCGGCGAGCGGGGTGTCCCCGCGGGTCGTGGTGACGAGGTCGATGACGACGTCGATCCCGCCCGGATGGGCCGCCATGACGTCCTCGACGACCTGGCCCCGGGTGAAGTCCACGGTCTCCATCGCGCCGAGTTCCATCAGGTAGTCGGCCATCTCCGGCTCCGTCGTCCCGATGACGTGGGCGCCCTTGTTCGCGGCGAGCTGGACCGCCGACTGGCCCACCCCGCCCGTCGCCCCGTTGACGAGCACGACGGTGCCCGGTTCGATCTTGGTCGTCTCGACGAGGTTGTAGGCGGTGCTGCTCGCCGTCGGCAGGGCCGCCGCCCACGTGTAGGGCAGCCCCTCCGGGAACGTCGAGACGGGCCCGTGCTCCTCGGCCACCGCGTAGTCCGCGTACGACCCCAGACCCTTCTGGACGCGCATGAACTGCCCGTAGACGGCGTCGCCGACCTTGAACCTGCTGACGCCCGGCCCCACCTTCTCGACGACCCCGGCGCCGTCCGAGCCCATGATCATCGGAAAGTGGTGGTCGACGTTGCCGCGCATCGCCCCGTCGGCGGCCTTCCAGTCGAACGGGTTGACGCCCGCGACCCGTAGCCGCACCAGGATCTCCCCCGGGCCCGCCTCCGGTGCCGGAAGCTCCATCATCTCGGGCGTAGCCCCGAAGTCCGCCACCGCCACAGCACGCATGTCTTCTCCCCCCGAACGGTCCCCGTACCGGGAGAGACCTACCCCGAAGCGGACCGCCCGCACACCCCAGGGGTGTACGGGCGGTCGGCGGGCCGAAGCCGACGTCAGTCGTTCAGCCAGGAGAACATCGGGCGCAGCTTGGCGCCGGTGACCTCGATCGGGTGCGAGCCGAGCTCTTCCCGGTACTTCAGGTGGTTCGGCTGGCCGGCCGCGAACTCCGCGACCAGTTCCTTGGTGAACTCACCCGACTGGATCTCGGCGAGGATCTTCTTCATCTCGGCCTTGGTGTCCGAGGTGATGATGCGCGGGCCGCGAGTGTAGCCGCCGAACTCGGCGGTGTCCGACACCGACCAGTACATCTTCTGGATGCCGCCCTCGTAGATGAGGTCGACGATCAGCTTGAGCTCGTGGAGGCACTCGAAGTACGCGACCTCGGGCTGGTAGCCGGCCTCGACCAGGACCTCGAAGCCGGTCTTGATCAGCTCGGCGGTGCCGCCGCACAGCACGGCCTGCTCACCGAACAGGTCGGTCTCGGTCTCCTCCTTGAAGGTGGTCTTGATGCCACCCGCACGGAGGCCGCCGATGCCCTTGGCGTAGGACAGGGCGAGGGCCCAGGCGCTGCCGGACTCGTCCTTCTCGACGGCGACGATCACGGGGACGCCGCGGCCGGCCTCGAACTGGCGGCGGACCAGGTGGCCCGGGCCCTTCGGGGCGACCATGGCGACGTCGACGCCCGCCGGCGGCTCGATGAGGCCGAAGCGGATGTTCAGGCCGTGGCCGAAGAAGAGCGCGTCGCCCTCCGACAGCTCCGGCTTGATGTCGTTCTCGTAGATGCCGGCCTGGAGGTGGTCCGGGGCCAGGATCATGATCAGGTTCGCTTCGGCGGCGGCCTCGCGCGGGGTGACGACGCGCAGGCCGTCGGCCTCGGCCTTGGCCCGGGACTTGGATCCCTCGGGCAGGCCGACCCGCACGTCGACACCGGAGTCACGCAGGGAGAGCGCGTGCGCGTGACCCTGGGAGCCGTAGCCGATCACCGCGACGCTCTTGCCCTGGATGATGCTCAGGTCAGCGTCGTTGTCGTAGAACATCTCAGCCATGGTGGGGCTGTTGCCTTTCTCGTGGGTTACGCGCTGCGCGATTCGAGCGCACGCAGCGAACGATCGGAGATGGAGCGGGCGCCGCGGCCGACCGCGATGATGCCCGACTGCACCAATTCCTTGATACCGAACGGCTCGAGGCACTTGAGCAGCGCCTCTAGCTTGTCACGGTTGCCGGTCGCCTCGATCGTCACCGCGTCGGGGGCGACATCGACGACCTTGGCCCGGAACATCTGGACGATCTCCAGGACCTGGGAGCGGATCTCGGCCGAGGTGGCGACCTTGACGAGGATCAGCTCGCGCTGGACCGAGGAGGACGGTTCGAGCTCGACGATCTTGAGCACGTTGATGAGCTTGTTCAGCTGCTTGGTGACCTGCTCCAGCGGAAGGTCCGAGACGCTCACGACGATCGTGATGCGCGAGATCTCCGGGTGCTCGGTCTCACCGACCGCGAGGGAGTCGATGTTGAAGCCGCGGCGGGAGAACAGGCCCGCGATGCGGGCCAGGACCCCCGGCTTGTTCTCGACGAGAACGGAGAGTGTGTGCCGGCTCATCAGTCTTCGTGCTCCCACTTCGGCGCGAGGTCGCGCGCGTAGTTGATGTCGTCGTTGCTGGACCCTGCGGCGACCATCGGCCAGACCATCGCGTCGTCGTGGACGACGAAGTCGATGACGACGGGCCGGTCGTTGATCGCCATTGCCTTCTCGATGGCCGCGTCGACCTCTTCTGCGCGCTCGACCCGCAGGCCCTCGCAGCCGTAGGCGTCGGCGAGCTTGACGAAGTCGGGGATGCGCTTGGAGTGCAGCTTGGTGTTGGAGTAGCGGCCGTCGTAGAAGAGGGTCTGCCACTGCCGGACCATGCCGAGGTTACCGTTGTTGATGAGGGCGATCTTGATCGGGATGCCCTCGATGGCGCAGGTGACGAGCTCCTGGTTCGTCATCTGGAAGCAGCCGTCGCCGTCGATCGCCCAGACGGTCTTGTCGGGCGCGCCGACCTTGGCGCCCATCGCGGCCGGGACGGCGTAGCCCATGGTGCCCGCGCCGCCGGAGTTGATGAACGATCCGGGCTGCTCGTAGTTGATGAACTGCGAGGCCCACATCTGGTGCTGGCCGACGCCCGCGCAGTACAGCGCGTCGGGTCCGGCGATCTTGCCGAGCCGCTCGATGACGTACTGCGGGGCGAGTTCGCCGTTCGGCGGGGTGTCGTAGCCGAGCGCGTAGGTCTCCTTCCACGCGTTCAGCTGCTGCCACCAGGCGGCGTAGTCCGCGGTGCGGCCCGCGGCCTGCTCGGCCTGGATCGCCGCGACCAGGTCGGTGATGACCTCGCGGGCGTCGCCGACGATCGGGACGTCGGCGTGCCGGTTCTTGGAGATCTCGGCCGGGTCGATGTCGGCGTGCACGATCGCGGCGTGCGGCGCGAACGAGTCGAGGTTGCCGGTGACCCGGTCGTCGAAGCGGGCTCCGAGCGCGACGATCAGGTCGGCCTTCTGGAGCGCGCCCACGGCGCCGACGGTGCCGTGCATGCCGGGCATGCCCATGTGCTGGGGGTGCCCGTCGGGGAAGGAGCCCAGCGCCATCAGGGTGGTGACGACGGGGGCGCCGGTCAGCTCGGCGAGCGCGCGCAGCTCATTGGACGCGCGGGCCTTGATGACACCGCCGCCGACGTACAGGACGGGGCGCTTGGCGTCCATGATCAGCCTGGCGGCCTCGCGGACCTGCTTGGAGTGCGGCCGGGTGACGGGCCGGTAGCCCGGCAGCCGCATCTCCTCGCCCCAGACGAAGTCGAACTTGGCCTGGAGCGCGTCCTTGGCGATGTCGACGAGGACGGGGCCGGGGCGTCCGGTGCCCGCGATGTGGAACGCCTCGACGATCGTCCTGGCGATCTCGCGGGGGTCGGTGACGAGGAAGTTGTGCTTGGTGATCGGCAGGGTGATGCCGGAGATATCGGCTTCCTGGAAGGCGTCGGTGCCGATCGCCTTGGAGGCGACCTGGCCGGTGATCGCGACCATCGGGACGGAGTCCATGTAGGCGTCGGCGATCGGCGTCACCAGGTTGGTGGCGCCCGGTCCCGACGTCGCCATGCAGACGCCGACCCGGCCCGTGGCCTGGGCGTAGCCCTGTGCCGCGTGGCCCGCGCCCTGCTCGTGCCGGACCAGGATGTGCCGCAGCTTCTGCGAGTCGTAGATCGGGTCGTACGCCGGAAGGATCGCCCCGCCCGGAATCCCGAACATGGTGTCGACGCCGACGTTCTCCAAGGCACGGACCAGCGCCTGGGCCCCGGTCATCTGCTCGGTCATCTGTACTTCCTTCAGAAGGAGGGAGGGTGGTGAGACGGACTCGGTGCGGCCGGGGCGAGGAGTTCCCGGCCAACAAAAAACCCCTCGCGCCGCTAGGCGGTCGAGGGGAGCGCGCATGCCGGGAGCTTGGCTCAGGCCGCGCGCCTGCCAAGTACTACGAGGATGCGGAAGCTGTTCTGCACACCCCTACTTTTGCCGATGTGACACCTCCAGGTCAAATCCATGTTGCCGATATCTCATGAGGTGAGATAGAGGGGGGTCTCAACCGGCCTGGACACCGGGCAGCGGGACGACCCCGGGACGGATCTCCGCGTCGATGCGCGCGGCCGACATGGGCCGTGCCAGGTGGAATCCCTGGCCCCGGTGGCAGCCCATGCCGCGCAGGGCCTCCTGCTGGGCGGCGCTCTCGATCCCCTCGGCGACGACGGTCAGGCCCAGGTCGGAGCCGAGGCTGATGATCGTCCGGGTGAGGAGGGTGCGGGTCTCGTCACCGTCGAGGCCCGCGGTGAAGGACGGGTCGATCTTGATGACGTCGACGGGGAGCTGGCCGAGGAAGGCCAGGGAGGCGTAGCCGGTGCCGAAGTCGTCGATCGCCAGGCGCACGCCGAGCTCCCGGAGCACCGCGAGGCGCTCGTCGTTCTGCTCGCCGCCCTGGATCTGCTCGACCAGGACCTCCTCCTTCACCTCGAGGGTGAGGGCGTGCGGCGGCAGGCCGGTCTCGGTCAGCGCGGCGGCGACGGTCGCGGCGAACTTCGGGGCGGCGATCTGCCGGGCGGTGAAGTTCACCGACAGGCCGATCTCCCAGCCCTCGGCCCGCCAGCGCGCGGCCCGGCCGCACGCCTCGCGCAGGATCCAGGCGCCGAGCGGCACGATCAGGCCGGACTCCTCGGCGGCGTCCAGGAAGTCCTGAGGCGGCACGAGATCGCCGTCGCGGCGCCAGCGGGCGAGCGCCTCGACCCCGGTCACCCTGCCGTCGGCGAGGTCGAAGACCGGCTGGAACACGACCTCGAACTCCTCTTCGGCGAGGGCGCGCTGGAGGTCGCTGCTCAGTTCCATCCGGCGGACGACGGCGGCGTGCATCTGGGTTGCGAACACCTCTACGCGCCCGCCGCCCAGTTCCTTGGCCCTGGTCATCGCCAGGTCGCCGTTGCGGATCAGCGAGGCCGAGCCCGTCTCGTCGAGGCTGTGCGCCTCGGTGGTGGAGGCGAGGTCGTCGTCGGCGAAGGCCACGCCCACCCCGGCGGTCAGCGCGATGCCGCGCTCGCCCACCCGGTAGGGCTCGGCGGACAGCACCCGGAGCAGGCGCTCGGCGAGATCCACGACGGACTGGGCGTCGGAGGCCGTCTCGACCAGGACCGCGAACTCGTCGCCGCCCCAGCGCGCGACCGTGTCGTCGGCGGGGACCGCGGCGCGCAGCCGCCGTGCGGCCTGGGCCAGCACCTGGTCGCCGGCCGCGTGCCCGGCCGAGTCGTTGACGGCGGTGAACCCATCGAGATCCACGAAGATCACCGCGCTGACGGGGCTGCGGCGGGCCAGCACCTGACGGGTCCGCTCCTCGAGGTAGGCGCGGTTGGGCAGTCCGGTGAGGCCGTCGTGGAACGTCAGATGGTCGACCTGGCGCTTGAGCGCGGCCTCCTCCGACAGGTCCCGGACGGTGATCAGCACCCGGCCCGGGGCGTATCTGGAGAAGGTGGACTCCGTGGGCAGCCAGGTGCCGTCCTCGGTTCGGAGCCGGCAGGCCAGCCTGAGCGGCTCGCGCGCGCCCTCGTCGCACCGGTTCAGCGCCGCGACGACCTCCGCGACGTCCTCGGAGTGCAGCAGTTCGGTGAGCGGGCGGCCGAGGAGGTCGGGCAGGGCGTGCCCGGTGTTCCACTGCTGCCCCGCGTTGACGTACTGGACGGTGCCCGGCTCGTCGCAGATCAGCACGAGGTCCTCGACGCTCTCGGCGAGCGCCCGGAAGTGTTCCTCGCCCGCGCGGATCTCCGACTTGAGCCTGTCGTTCTCGCGCAGCAGGTCGGTGAGGCGGGCGATGAGGACGAGCAGGGCGGTGCCCGCGACGATCAGCACGACGGGCTCGACCGGGCGGCTGCCCGTCAGCGTGTGCCCGGCGACGAACATCGCGGCGGCCCCCGCGAGCAGCGCGGGCGCGATGCCGGGACCGACCATCCGGCCGCGCACCCCGCCCCGGCGTGATCCCGTGCCTATCCAGGGGGCCGCGCCCAGCAGCAGGAGGCCGCCGAAGCGGAACACGTCGCCGATGACCGAGGTGCCGCTCTCCAGCCGCACCGCGGTGTTGACCACGTCGCCCGCGGTGAGCGCGAGCAGGGCGAGATAGGCGATGACCGCCGTCGGCCGCTGCCTGCGGGCCGCGCCCAGGACGAACGGCAGCAGCGCGCACACCAGGACGATGTCCAGCAGCGGGAAGACGAGTTCCAGGAGGAACTGCACCGGGGCCTCGCCCGACAGCCGGAAGAGGTTCCCGAAGATCGCGTCCCAGCCCAGGACGAACAGCGCGACTCCACACACATAGGAGTCGGCGCCATATCTCAACCACTGCCTGGGCGAACGCGGCAGCCTGGTCGGCACGATGAAGCCCGCGGCGAACGCGACGATCGCGGCGACCCCGAACAGGTCGGCCAGCGACAGCGACATCACCTGCCCCGGCAGCACCAACCGGGAGACCGCCCGGACGACCCCGCTGACCCCCCACAGCCCCGCCGCCGCGCCGAACCAGCGCCAGGAGCCGGTGTCCCCCGGCTTGTGCCAGGCGGCGTACAGAAGGCTGCCGCACGCGGCGGCGCCCGCTCCCGCGGCGAACCAGTCGCTGGTCCACCCCAGCAGCGCCCCGATCGCGTACAGCGCGCCGAACGCGACGACGATGGTCAGCGGCAGCGCCTGCGCCGGTAGGCGGCGCGGCGATTCCTCGCCCGTCATCGTCGTTCGTGCTCCTGGTTCGCGCGGCCCGCCGGACGGCCACGGCATTCGAGGTGGGACGTAGGCGGCGCTGCCTGTACGGGCACCGACCCATGTCGGCACCGTGCCCATCAATCTACGTTCCGTAGGTCACGGACCGATTGAGGGTGAGTGCCCATCCGGCGACAGAATCTCACGGCGCGTAATCGCAGCAGGGCAGGCGGTGCCCCGGCTTGCCGTTTTGTGATCTGGAAGACAGCGGATTGCCGCCATCGGGACACAGCGTGATCACCGCGGGGTGACGGCCGGCCGCCGCAGAGGCGACCGGCCGTCACGGTGTGTCGCGGGTCACGGCCTCGGCCTAGGCCTGGCCGAGACGCTCCAGGATCAGCTCACGGGCCCGGCCCGCGTCGGCCTGGCCGCGGCTGGCCTTCATGATCGCGCCGACGAGCGCGCCGGCCGCGGCGACCTTGCCGTCGCGCACCTTCTGCGCGGCGTCGGCGTTGGCGGCGATCACCTGGTCGACGAGCGCGAGCAGCTCGCCCTCGTCACTGACGACCTTCAGGCCGCGGGCCGCCACGACCTCGTCCGGCGTGCCCTCGCCCGCCAGAACGCCCTCGAACACCTTGCGGGCGAGCTTGTCGTTCAGCTCCCCGGCGTCCACCAGCGCCTGGATGCGGGCGACCTGCCCGGAGGTGATCGGCAGCTCGGACAGCTCGACGCCCTGGGTCGTCGCGGTCCGGGACAGCTCGTTCATCCACCACTTGCGCGCGGCGGCGGGCGAGGCGCCCTCGGCGATCGTCTCCTCGATGAGGTCGAGCGCGCCCGCGTTGACCACGTCGCGGAACTCCTCGTCGCTCAGCGACCAGGCGGCCTTCACCCGGACCCGTCGGGCGGCGGGCAGCTCCGGCAGGGTCGCCCGGATCTCCTCGACCCAAGCCCGCGACGGCGCCACCGGCACCAGGTCGGGCTCGGGGAAGTACCGGTAGTCCTGCGCCTCCTCCTTGGACCGGCCGGGGCTCGTGCTCCCGTCGGTCTCGTGGAAGTGGCGGGTCTCCTGGGTGATCTTGCCCCCGGCGTCCAGGACGCCGGCCTGCCGCTCGATCTCGTACCTGACGGACCGCTCGACGCTGCGCAGCGAGTTCACGTTCTTGGTCTCGGTCCGGGTGCCCCACTCGGTGGCGTCCTTGAGCATGAGCGACACGTTCACGTCGCACCGCATGGAGCCCTCCTCCATGCGCACGTCCGACGCGCCCAGCGCCCGCACCAGCTCGCGCAGCTCCGTGGCGTAGGCCCGAGCGACGAGCGGGGCCTTCTCCCCGGTCGCCTCGATCGGCTTGGTGACGATCTCGATCAGCGGGATGCCCGACCGGTTGTAGTCGACCAGCGAGTGGTCCGCGCCGTGGATGCGCCCGGTCGCCCCGCCCACATGGGTGGACTTGCCGGTGTCCTCCTCCAGGTGCGCCCGCTCGATCCCGATCCGGTACGTCTCGCCCTCGACCTCGACGTCGAGGTACCCCTCGAAGCAGATCGGCTCGTCGTACTGCGAGATCTGAAAGTCCTTCGGCATGTCCGGATAGAAGTAGTTCTTCCGGGCGAACCGACACCACTCAGCGATGTCGCAGTTGAGCGCCAGCCCGATCCGGATCGCGAACTCGATCGCCTTCTCGTTGACGACCGGCAACGACCCGGGCAACCCCAGGCAGACCGGGCAAACCTGAGTGTTCGGCTCTGCCCCGAACCCCGTCGCACACCCGCAGAACATCTTCGACGCAGTCCCCAGCTCGATGTGCGTCTCAATGCCCAGCACCGGCGAATACTTCTCCAGCGCCTCGCTGAAGGGAACCAGCGTGCTCACAGATATCCCAATCCTTTCAGGGCTTCTTTGGTCTCGTCCGCCCACCGGGCGAAAGCAGGTATCCGTCCCAGCACCTGCAAGCTGATGTCCTCGCCGAGACGTCCAAAATAGTCGGTCGGCCGAGTGATCCCCGCCGGACGCAGCACCTTGGCCAGCATGGCCTTGGGCTCAGCGACCCTCTCGGCCGCCGCCGGATCCTTCGGCAACGACCCGAGGTCCGCCCCGCGCACCTTCGCGAACGCGTCGGGATCGGCGAGCATCCACGACTCGGTCTCCCGCTCGGGGACGAGAACGACGGTCCGGCAAGCGATGACGGTCTTCAGCGCCACGGCCTCATGCGCCTCGTTGTGGTCGGCGTGCACGAACACCAGATGGCAGCGCTTCCCGAGCTTCGTCGCCGCCTCGGTGAACCGCTCTTTCCCGTGCTTCTTCACACAGGTGGACGACAGCGTCTCCGACAGGTCGAAATCGGCGGCCGGATTCTCGATCAGCAGCTCTTTCAGGAATCTGAAGATCACCGGCCGCAGGAAGTCATGGTCCGACTCGCCTTCTGCGACGAGTCCGGGCACCAGAGGACGACTCAAAGATCGCCCTCCCGCACCGTCGCCAGGAACCGCTCCACATCCCAAGGAGTCGCTGCCGCACCCGGTTCGGCATCCTCACGGACCGGCAGCACCCGGGTGACCCGCGAAGTGCGATGGCCAGGGCCATCGATCCGGGTGACGACATCCACGAACCGCAAGCCCGCACTGTGCTCGGCCCATAGGGCGGCGACCAGGGCGGGTGAATGCGAGGTGAGGAGCACCTGCCGAAGGCCATGGGCCTCCTCACCTTCACCAAGGTCCGCAAGATCTCTGGTGAGACGACGAACGAGTTCGGCGACCCGGCCCGGGTGGAAGCCGTTCTCCACTTCCTCGACCGCGAGGACGCCCCGAAATCCCGGATCATGCGCCGCTGCCAGAAGCGCCAGCGCGCGCAACGTGCCGTCTGAGAGAACTCTGGGCAGGACGGAGCCGACCCCGGCGAAGACCGCGTCGAAATCGAACTCCTGCCGCCGTTCGTCCAGCAATGGCTTGATCTCGCGCAAACCTGGGATCAGCGCGGCAAGGTCCGCTTCGAGCCGCCAGAGGACCTTCTCGCGGTCGAGGCGGTGGAGCACCGCCGCCAGGTTCCGGCCATCCAGGCTCAGGGGCCCGCGGTCAGGCGCGCTGACCGGTAGCCGCATGACCCTTGGCTCAAGCGCATACGGCCGCCACGTGGCGCACTCCAGGCGGAACAGCTCCAGCAGGATCGAGTTGGACGAATGATCGGCCACCAACGAGAAGTCGGCCCACTCGGCCTCTGGCTCCGCGTCGTCGTCGGCATAGTCGATGTGACCACCGGCCACACCCGTCACCGCAAGCAGACTCCAATGCCCGTTCGCCACCGCCTCCCCCAGCGACCCGTACTCGATGCGGGGGATGACCCGCAGGCGGCCCTCGATCACCTGCGGATACTCGCCTGACTTGTCGAGTACGAGCGTGCACTCCATGGGCAGAGCGCCTGTCCGTCCGAAGCCGGGCTCAACGAGCGCGGTGACCGCGATCGTCAGCTGATCGAGCGAACTGCCGTCCTCGAAGCGGTGGAACATGTCCAGGGCGGAGCCGCGCGGCTGAAGCGTCAGGGCACGCTGCGGGCCGTGCTGCACCACGTCGGCGACGAGGGCGAGTGCGTCGAAGAGGTTGGATTTGCCGCTGGCGTTGGGGCCCACCAGGGCGAGGAAGGGGGGCACGTCGAGTTCGAAGTCCAGGAAGGACTTGAAGCCGTTGATCCTTATGTTGGTGATCATTTGACGTGCCGCCCCTTCTTCGGCGCCTAGAGGGCCGGGGCCTTCGACAGGAGGGGGGCGTTCCAGCGGGATTCCAGGGCCTTCTCGACGGCGGCGGCGACGCGGTAGCAGCGGTCGTCGGCGAGGGTGGGGGCCATGATCTGGAGGCCGACCGGGAGACCGTCCTCGTCGGCGAGGCCGCAGGGGACGGAGATGGCGGCGTTGCCGGCCATGTTGGACGGGATGGTGCAGAGGTCGGCCAGGTACATGGCCATGGGGTCGTCGGCGCGTTCTCCGATGGGGAAGGCCGTCGTGGGGGTGGTGGGCGAGATCAGGACGTCCACCTGGGCGAAGGCCGCGTCGAAGTCGCGCGCGATGAGGGTGCGGACCTGCTGGGCCTTGCCGTAGTAGGCGTCGTAGTAGCCCGAGGAGAGGGCATAGGTGCCGAGGATGATGCGGCGCTTCACCTCGGGGCCGAAGCCGGCCGCGCGGGTGAGGGCCATGACCTCTTCGGCCGAGTGGGTGCCGTCGTCGCCCACGCGCAGGCCGTAGCGCATCGCGTCGAAGCGGGCGAGGTTCGAGGACGCCTCGGACGGGGCGATGAGGTAGTAGGAGGACAGCGCGTAGTCGAAGGCCGGGCAGGAGACCTCGACGACCTTCGCGCCGAGCGACTCCAGCAGCTCGACGGTCTCGTTGAAGCGGTTGAGGACGCCGGGCTGGTAGCCCTCGCCGCCGAACTCCTTGACGACGCCGACGCGCAGGCCCGCCACGTCGCCCTGCTTCGCGGCGGCGACGACCGCCGGGACCGGCTCGTTGATGGAGGTCGAGTCGCGCGGGTCGTAGCCGGAGAAGGCCTCGTGCAGCAGCGCCGCGTCCAGGACGTTCCGGGCGA
Organism: Actinocorallia herbida; assembly: GCF_003751225.1. Lineage (NCBI taxonomy): Bacteria > Bacillati > Actinomycetota > Actinomycetes > Streptosporangiales > Thermomonosporaceae > Actinocorallia > Actinocorallia herbida. The sequence goes on along the minus strand of NZ_RJKE01000001.1, from coordinate 784,483 downwards.
ACGGCCCCGGCGTGTCGAGCGAGGAGGCGAAGGCGACAAGCCCGTACCGGGACGATCCGCCATAAGTCGGCTTCATCCCGACCAGGCCCGTGACGGCGGCCGGCTGGCGGATCGAACCGCCGGTGTCGGTGCCGGTGGCCAGCGGCGCCTGGTAGGCGGCGACGGCGGCCGAGGAGCCGCCGGAGGAACCGCCCGGGATGCGGGTGAGGTCCCAGGGGTTGCTGGTGGTCTTGTAGGCGCTGTTCTCCGTGGAGGAGCCCATCGCGAACTCGTCCATGTTGGTCTTGCCGAGGATCACCAGGCCCGCGGCGCGCAGCCGCTCGGTGACCGTCGCGTCGTACGGCGGCACCCAGCCTTCGAGGATCTTCGACGCGCAGGTGGTGGGCATGTCCTTGGTGGTGAACACGTCCTTGTGCGCGACGGGGACGCCGGCGAGCGGGCCCAGCTCCTCGCCCGCGGCGCGGCGGCGGTCGACCTCGGCGGCCTGCGCGAGCGCGGACTCGGCGGCGACGTGCAGGAAGGCGTTGACCTTGCCTTCGACCTGCTCGATGCGCTCGAGGTGCGCCTGCGTGACCTCGACGGAGGTCGTCTCACCGGACGCGATGAGGGCGCCCAGCTCTGCTGCGGTCTTGAAGATCATTAGTCCTCCTCCAGGATGCGCGGCACCCGGAACCGCTCGGCCTCGGCCGCGGGGGCGCCGGAGAGCGCCTCGGCGTTCCCGAGCGACGGGCGCACCTCGTCGGCGCGGAAGACATTGGTCAGCGGCAGCGCGTGGGTGGTCGGCGGGATGTCCTCGGCCGCCACCTCCTGCACCCGCGCGACCGCGGACACGATCGCGTCAAGCTGGACGGCGAAGTGGTCGAGTTCGTCGTCGCCGAGCGCCAGCCTGGAGAGCCGGGCGAGATGCGCGACCTCGTCACGGGTGATGGACATGAGTTGAGTGCCGTTCCGGAGTGATCGACTGGGATTCCCTCCCATCCTATGGCCACCCGGCCCGCGGCCCGGTGCGAACGGGCCTCAGCGCGGGGCGGCCGCCTCCGACAGCCGCAGGCGCCCCCGCATCCACTCGGTGGCCTCCGCGGGTTCCATCGGACGGCCCAGGTGCCAGCCCTGGCCGCTGTCGCAGCCCATCTCGGCGAGCCGTTCCGCGGTCTCGGCATCCTCGACGCCCTCGGCGACCGACCGGAGCCCGAGGGTGCGCACGAGGTCGATGATGGACCTGACGATGACCGCGTCCTCGGCCGAGTCGGTGAGCCGCCGGATGAAGGAGGCGTCGATCTTGACCTCCTTCACGGGCAGCCGCTTGAGCCGGACGAGCGAGGAGTAGCCCGTGCCGAAGTCGTCGAGGCTGAGGGGGATGCCGAGGTCGGCGAGGGACCGGACGGTCTCGGAGGCGTAGGCCGACTCGTTCATGAGGATCCGCTCGGTGATCTCCAGCCCGAACGCGGCGGCGGGCAGCCGCCGGGCCATGAGCTCGCCGGTGATGGTCTCGGCGAGCTGGCCGTCGAGGAGATCGCGGCCGGAGACGTTGACGCTGACCTGGACGGTGAGGCCGTCGGACCACCAGGCGTGCGCCTGGGCGAGGGCGTCGCGCACGACGGAGTGGGTGATCGCCTTCATCAGGTAGGTCTGCTCGGCGAGCGGCAGGAACTCCTCGGGGCCGAGGAGCCCGCGCTCGGGGTGGCGCCACCGCAGCAGGCCCTCCATGCCGAGGAGTTCCCCGTCCGCGAGCTGGACCTTGGGCTGGTAGTGCAGTTCGAGTTCGTGCCGGTCGATGCCGCGGCGCAGGTCGCCGAGCAGGCCGAGGCGGGCGGGCGAGTTGCGGTCGCTGGCCGGGGAGTAGATCTCGACGCCGGAGCGGGACTCCTTGGCGACGTACATGGCGACGTCGGCGCGCTGGAGAAGGAGTTCGAAGTCGGGGGCGTGGTCGGGGCTGAGCGCGATGCCGACGCTGCCCTCCAGGTCGAAGCTCATCCCGTCGAGCCTGACGGGTTCGCTGAGCGCGGCGCGGAGCCTGACGGCCACCTCGCGGGCGGCGTGCACGTCGCGGACCGAGGGGAGGAGGACGGCGAACTCGTCGCCGCCGAGCCGGGAGACGAGGTCGCCGGGCCGGACGCTGTGCGTGAGGCGGTGCGCGATGATCTGGAGCAGCCGGTCGCCGGTGGGGTGGCCGAGGGTGTCGTTGACCTCTTTGAACCGGTCCAGGTCGATGAGGAACAGCCCGACCTTCTGGAGCCGGTCGCCGCGCGCCTCGCGCAGCTGCCGGGCGGTCAGCGCCTCTTCGGCGCGCAGGAACAGCAGCTTGCGGTTCGGCAGGCCGGTGAGCCCGTCGTGCAGGGCCTGGTGCTCGCGCCGGACGGACGCGGCCGCGGTGAGGTAGACGGCGGTGAACGGCAGGATGATCAGCGGGATGAACGCCGGGGACCGGTCCACGACGACCACGACGATCGGGGCGAGGCCGAGCAGCGCGAGGTGGGCGAGCACCTGGTAGGCGAGGTCGCAGCGGAGCACCCGTACCAGGTCGACCCGCTCGTGCAGCGCGACGGCCCCGGCGACGAGGACGTCGTTGAAGAGGAAGTAGGTCATCCCGGCGAGCATCACCGGGGCGAGGTCGGAGCCGTGCGGCACCCACACGTTGGACGGGTCGGCGCCCAGGCCGAACCCCCACAGCACCGTCGCCGCGGCGGCCTGGGCGAGCGAGTACTGGGCGACGTTGAAGGCGGTCCGGTGCGGGGAGTGCCGGCGGAACACCCCGCAGATCACCAGTGCGACGCCCTGGAGCAGCAGGGACATCGGCAGGCCCGCGTACAGCAGGGTGGCGAAGGTGAAGGTGGTGGAGGTGGACGCGCCGTTGTTCTCGTTGGACCCGGGCGTGATGATCGGTTTCAGCTCGCCGAAGACGACGAACCCGGCGAGCAGCCAGAAGCGCGGCTCGGTGAGCAGCGTCTCCAGGTCGTGGCCGCTGAGCTGGGGCAGGGTGAACAGCAGCAACAGGGTGCCGGCGGCGGTGACCGCGGTCAGGTAGCTCCACAACGGCGAGCCGAGGCGGGGCCGCGTGTCCCGCGTGTTGTTCGGGTCCTTCATTCAGCTTCCTCAGGGACACACCGGATTGAGGTTCAAACAGGTGCTCATGAGGAGAGTACGGCTTTGACTCAGCTTTACGAAACCGGATGCGTACGTTCTGTTACTCACTGATTGATAGCGAAATCGGCATTTGTGCCGGTTTTTCGGCTATCCCCGGGCCCTTCCCCACCGTAATCCGGTTACTCCTTGTTCAGGGTTACGGCTTTGGCCGCATCCGGCCCCTGATTGATCAGAATCTGAAATCCCGCCTCGTCGAGGAGGGGAACGCCCAGCTCCAGGGCCTTGTCGTGCTTGGATCCGGCGTTCTCGCCGACGACGACGAAGGAGGTCTTCTTCGACACCGAACCCGCGGCCTTCCCACCGAGGGTCTGGATCGCCTCCTTGGCCGAATCCCGGCTGAAGTGCTCCAGCGAGCCCGTGACGACGATCGTCAGGCCCGCCAGCGGGCGTGGGAGGTCCTCGGCGGTGGTGTCCTCCAGCACGACGCCCGCCTCCCGCCACTTGTCGACGATCCCGCGGTGCCAGTCCACCTTCCACCACTCGGTGATCGAGTGCGCGATCGTCGGGCCCACCCCGCCGACGGCGGTCAGCTCCTCCTCGGTGGCGCTGAAGATCCGGTCGAACGAGCGCAGCTCCCGGGCGAGGTCCTGGGCGGCGCGCGGCCCGACGTGCCGGATCGACAGCGCGACGAGGAACCGCCACAGCGGCTTGGTCTTGGCCTTCTCCAGCTCGGCGAACAGGGTCTCGACGACCTTCTTCGGGCTGCCGTCCTTGTTGACGAAGAAGGTGACGACCTTGTCCTCACCCGTCTTCGGATCGACCTTCGGCGTGCCGGAGTCCTGGTCGAGGACGAGGCTAACGATGGGCAGGAGCTTTTCTTCCGTCAGACCGAACAGGTCGCCCTCGTCCTTGACGGGCGCGTCCGTGGGCTCCAGCGGCTGGGTGAGCGCGGTGGCCGCGACGTAGCCGAGCGCCTCGATGTCCAGGACGGTGCGCCGGCCCATGAAGAAGATCCGCTCGCGGAGCTGGCCGGGGCAGTGCTGGGAGTTGGGGCAGCGGATGTCCTTGTCGGCCTCCTTGGCGGGGGCCAGCTCGGTGCCGCACTCCGGGCAGTGCACCGGCATGACGAACTCGCGCTCGGTGCCGTCGCGCAGCTCCACGACCGGGCCGACGATCTCGGGGATCACGTCGCCGGCCTTGCGCAGCACGACGGTGTCGCCGATGAGGACGCCCTTGCGCGCCACCTCGTACTTGTTGTGCAGGGTGGCCCGCTCGACGGTCGAGCCCGCGACCGAGACCGGCTCCATCAGGCCCCACGGGGTGACCCGGCCGGTGCGCCCTACGCCGACCTTGATGTCGAGGAGCTTCGTGCGCACCTCCTCCGGCGGGTACTTGAAGGCGATCGCCCAGCGCGGGGCCCGGCTGGTGGAGCCGAGCCGCCGCTGGATCGCGAGGGAGTTGACCTTGACCACCACGCCGTCGATCTCGTAGGCGGGGTCGTGCCTGTGCTCGCCGTAGTAGGCGATGTACTCCTTCACCGCCGCGATGTCCTCGACGACCTTGTAGCGGTCGCTGACGGGCAGGCCCCAGGCCGCCAGCAGGTCGTAGACGGCGCTCTGGGCCTCGGGGACGCCCGGACCCCCCTGCCAGGCCCCGAAGCCGTGCACGATGAGCGTGAGGGGCCGCTGGGCGGTGATCCGCGGGTCCTTCTGGCGCAGCGCGCCCGCCGCGGTGTTGCGCGGGTTGCGGAAGGGCTCCTCCCCCGCCGCCGCGCGGGTGGCGTTCAGCTCCTTGAAGACCTCGACGGGCATGAACACCTCGCCGCGGATCTCCACGAGCTCGGGGACGTCCTCGCCGGCCAGCACCATGGGCACCGACGGCATGGTCTTGATGTTGTTGGTGACGTCCTCGCCCACGACGCCGTCGCCGCGGGTGACGCCCCGGACGAACCTGCCGTTCTCGTACGTCAGCGCGATGGCGAGGCCGTCGATCTTCAGCTCGCACAGGTAGCCGCCGACGGGCGCGCCCTCCAGGGACGCCTCAAGGCGCTCGGCCCAGACGGACAGCTCCTCGAAGTCCATCGCGTTGTCGAGGCTCTGCATCCGCTCCAGGTGCGCCACCGAGGTGAACTCGGTGGTGATCGGCGTGCCGACGTGCTGGGTCGGGGAGTCGGGCGTGAGGAGTTCGGGGAACAGGCGCTCGATCTCCTCGATCTCGCGCATCTTCAGGTCGTAGTCGATGTCGCTGAGCGTCGGGTTGGCGAGGATGTAGTACTGGTAGCTCGCCTCGCGCAGCTCCCTGGAGAGCTCCGCGTGCCGTTCGGCGTACTGCTCGGCGTCCATCCTGCGAACCTCCTGCTCGACATGCGGCGCCCGGCCGCGACCACACCCCTATCCTCTCGCCCGGGTCCGACAGTTTCCGCCGGTCACTCAGGGGTGTCGGCCAGTGACTTGGCGGCTTTGCCGCAGTGCGCGAGCGCCTGCCGGACATACCTGGGCGAAGCTCCGGCCATGCCGCACGCGGGCGTCACCACGACCTGGCCCGCGATCGACCCCGGCGGGAAGCCGAGGCGCCGCCACAGGTCGCGGACGGGCTCGACGGACCTCGCCGGTTCCGGCAGCCTCGCGTCCACCCCGGGCACGACCCCGAACAGGAACCCGATGCCCGCCTCGATCGCCTCGCCGATCACGTCGTCGTCGCGCGCGGGGATCGCCGAGATCTCGACGGACAGGGCCTTGGCGCCCGCTTCGAGCAGCACCCCGAACGGGACGTCCTTGGCACAGCAGTGCACGATCGGGAAGGCCCCGGACGCCTCGAGGACGGTGCGCAGGCGCTCCGCGGCGACGGGCCCGGCGATCGAGCGCAGGGTGCGGAAGCCGCTCGCGGTCGGGACCCGCCCGGTGAGCACGGCGGGCAGCGCGGGCTCGTCCACCTGGAGCAGGACCTCGGCGCGCGGAAGGCGGCGGCGCACCTCGGCGACGTGCCGTGCCACTCCTTCGGCGAGGGACTCCGTGAGGTCGCGGACGGCTCCGGCGTCGCGCAGCGCCCGCGCGCCGGACCGCAGTTCGATGGAGGCGGCCAGGGTCCACGGTCCGCACACCTGGATCTTGACGGGTCCCTCGGCCGCGTGCTCCTCCAGCAGGTCGAGGTCCCATTTGAGGAAGTCGTGGGCGCGGCGCAGGTCGAGGCCGGGACGGTCGGCGAACCGCCAGCCGGAAGGCTGGAGGTGGACCGGCAGCTCGACCAGCAGCCCCGCCGAGCGGCCGACCATGTCGGCGCCAGGCCCGCGTTCGGGCAGTTCGGGCAGATGGGGCAGTGACAGCTCACCGAGGGCGATCTTGGCGACCTCGGCGGCGTCGGTGCCGGGATAGGAGCCGACGCCGGTGGCGCTCGCCTCGGACCAGGGAAGACTCACCGCCCCATTGTGCCCGTCGTTCCGCGCGCCTCCGCCCTGCGTTCCACCAGGCCGGGCCCGTGCCCTATCCTGCGTCGCCATGCGCGCCTCCTGGCCCGGCTCGGCCCTTCGGACGGCCCTGCGGAGATCCTGCACGGCGATCTGCCTCGTCCTGGTGGCGGGGTGCGGCGGGTACACGCCCACCGGGCGGCTCGACGCCGCGCCCCTGCCGACCCCCGATATCTGCGCCGGGCTCCCCCCCGACCTGGTGAAGGCCACCTTGGGCGCCGCGCCCTCCGCCTGCGATTCGGGCACTGAGGGCGGCACGCACGGCGCCCGGTTCACCGCGGGGAAAGGCGCGAACGCCGTTGTGCTCGTCGTCTCCTACCTCAGCCGGTACGACGTCGACACGGGCCTGGACCTGTGGCAGGTCTACGGCTATGTGGAGCAGAAGCGGGTGTCGCTGATCGGGGTGGGCGAGGACGGCGTCTACGACCCTGAGACGGGCATCGCCTCGGCCGTCGAGGCGCAGTTCATCGTCCGGGTCGCCGTGCAGAGCTCCGCGGGCATGCAGAACCACGACGGCGAGGGCGAGAAGCTCATGCCCGTGCTGGAGGCCGCGCTGGGCCTGGGCCGCGCCTTCACCGCGGCGTCCACGCCGTCCCGGGGCCCGTCCGCTCCCGTAATAGTCCCGTAACGATGAGTTCTCATGTCCGTATCCTGCCTTATGCCGGACATGTGAATGTGACGCGGGTTACTCTCCTGGAACGGTCCCAATACTGGACAAGGCCGACGAAGGGAGTTGCGTGTCATGACGAGCCTCGGACTGCTCGCCGGAGCACTGACCACGGGTTGCTGGCTCCCCCAGCTGCTGCGCTCATGGCGCACCCGTTCCACCGATGACATCTCCTGGACGTATCTGGCGCTGCTCGGCACTGGCATCGTGCTGTGGCTCGCCTACGGCCTCCTCAGCGGCGACCTCGCCCTGATCGCCGCCAACGGCGTCACCCTGCTGTTCATCACGACCATCGCGGGCATGAAGTCCCGCGAGACCGCCCGGCCCCGCGTCGCCGACCCCTCGGCCGACACCCTCGCGGGCCCCTGACCCCGCCTTCTCCCCGCATCCCCGCCGCAGCGCGGACCGGACGACCCCGCCCGGTCCGCCCCCAGAACCCTCAGGAGACGGGTGCCGGGCGCGACGCGGAGACGATGGTGGCGGAGCCCAGGACCCGGTCGCCCGCGTACAGGACCGCGGCCTGGCCGGGCGCGACGCCCTGGGCCGGGGCCAGCAGGCGCAGCCGCAGTTCCCCGTCCTCCCGCAAGGGCTCGCACGGGTAGACCTCGCCGTGCGCGCGCAACTGGACAGCGCAGCGCTCGGGCAGCTCCCCTTCGAGCCCGATGATCCGGTCCGCGACGATCTCGGTGACGTCCAGGGCCTCGCGCGGCCCCACCCGGACCGTGTTCGTCACCGGCGAGATGTCCAGGACGTACCGGGGCTTCCCGTCCGGGGCGGGGGTGCCGATCCGGAGGCCCTTGCGCTGCCCGACGGTGAAGCCGAACGCCCCCTCGTGCTCACCCACGACCGTGCCGGACTCGTCCACGATCGGGCCCTTGGCGGCGCCGAGCCTGGCGGCCAGGAAGCCGCGGGTGTCGCCGTCGGCGATGAAGCAGATGTCGTGGCTGTCCGGCTTGTCGGCGACGAGCAGGTCGCGCCGGGCGGCCTCCGCGCGGATCTCGGCCTTGGTGGTGTCGCCGAGCGGGAACATCGCGTGGCGCAACTGCTCGCGGCTGCACACCGCGAGCACATAAGACTGGTCCTTGCCTTCGTCGACGCCCCGGCTCAGCACCCCGTCGGACACCTGCGCGTAGTGGCCGGTGCAGACCGCGTCGAAGCCCAGCGCCAGCGCCCGGTCCAGCAGCGCGGCGAACTTGATCTTCTCATTGCAGCGCAGGCAGGGGTTCGGGGTGCGGCCCGCGGCGTACTCGGCGACGAAGTCGTCGACCACGTCGGAGGAGAACCGTTCGGCCATGTCCCAGATGTAGAAGGGGATGCCGATCACGTCCGCGGCGCGCCGGGCGTCACGGGAGTCCTCGACGGTGCAGCACCCGCGGGCGCCGGTGCGATAGGACTGGGGATTGGCCGACAGGGCCATGTGGACGCCGGTCACGTCGTGGCCGGCCTCGGCGGCCCGGGCCGCCGCCACGGCGGAGTCGACGCCGCCGGACATGGCGGCGAGCACGCGAAGAGTCATGGTGTCTCAAGGATATCGGCGCCGTCCACCCGATTACCTGCCGAGCTTGGGCGAGGGCGCCCGCGGAGGCCTTAGCATGGGCGGCGATATGGGCATCTTCAAGCGTTCACGTGACACCTCCCCGGCGGCCGCGGCCATCGCCGAGTTCTGGGATCGGTGGCCTGAGCTGCGCGAGCGGATCGCGGCGGCGGGCGAGTCCCTGCCGACGGACCTGCACGAGGAGATCACCCTGCTGGTCCACCGGATCCACCCGGACCTCGTGTGGGAGATCGACCCCGAAGCACCCGCCTTCACCATCAGCGGGCAGGGCGCGGACGAGCTGCGCGGCCTCGCCGAGCGCTGGCGCAAGGGCAGGCCGCGGCGCGACCGCTGGACCTTCCACGCCGCCCGGCAGGCCGACCCCGAGGCGCTCGGCACCAAGCTCGCCCTCGGCGACCACGAGTTCGATCTCTCCTACGTCAAGCTCGGCATGCGGGTCGACCAGGGGAAGGCGCGGATCGACATCGCGGCCTACCACCCGGACTTCCTGTTCGTGGACGAGCAGACCCGGCTCCAGGTGGCCGGGACCGTCCTGGTGTGGGCGCTCGGCGAGGACGACGTGGCGCGCTGGATCGGCGATGTGACCATCGCGATCGAGGCCCCGATGGACGCGCTGCCACCGAACCTCCTGGCCTCCGTGGTGGAGCAGATAGCCGAGCCTTTTAGGCAAGGGGCGTGGCTCAAGGGCGAAGGCCGCACCCCGCGAGGACATCCCGCCCAGATCACCGTCAGGTTCCCGCTGCACCGGCAGGACCACCCGCTGTTCGACCTGCACGTGAGCATCACGCTCCCCTACGCCCACTCCGGGCCGGACCGGCTGCCGGTGGCGCCGTCGTCCGAGGCGCTGCGCGCGGTCGAGGAGCGGATCGAGAAGCTGGACGGCGCGGTGCTGTTCCTGCGCGAGACCGGCGACGGCCTGCGCGTCTTCCACCTGTACGCCGACCCCGACTCCGCGGTCGTGGCCGAGCTCGACCAGCTCGCGGCCGCCTGGCCGGAGGGCAAGGGCAAGGTCGAGTCCCGACACGACCCGGCCTGGCGGACGGTCCAGCCCTACCGCATCTGACGGTCCGGCTCATCGACGGCGAAGCCCGCCGGACGCGTGCGTCCGGCGGGCTTCCGCGGCTTCGCGTCCCCTGTGTCCTCGCCTCTTCGGCGGCTCCTGATCAGGTGAGGCCCGCGCGGCGGGCGCGCTCCACCACGGCGCCGATCACCGCGGTGAGCGCCCGCACGTCGTCCTCGGTGGAGTCGTGGCCCAGGGAGAAGCGCAGGCTGCCGCGGGCCTGCTCCGAGCTCATCCCCATGGCCAGCAGCACATGGCTCGGCTGGGCGATCCCGGCCGAGCAGGCCGAACCCGTCGAGCAGGAGACGCCCCGGGCGTCGAGCAGCATGAGCAGGGCGTCGCCCTCGCAGCCGGGGAAGGAGAAGTGGGCGTTGCCCGCGAGCCTGTCGGCGGGATCGCCGTTCAGCACCGCGTCGGGGACCTCGGCTCGCACCAGGTCCACGAGCAGGTCGCGCAGCGCGCCGACCCGGCGGACGGTCTCATCACGCCGGGCGACGGTCGTCTGGACCGCCGCGGCGAATCCGGCGATGGCCGGGGTGTCGAGGGTGCCCGAGCGCACGTCGCGCTCCTGGCCGCCGCCGTGCAGCACCGGGGTCGGGTCGACGCCCTTGGCCAGCAGCAGCGCCCCGACGCCGAGCGGACCGCCGAGCTTGTGCGCGCTGAGAGTCAGGGCGTCGGCGCCCTCGGCGAGGGAGACGGGCAGGAACGGGGCGGCCTGGACGGCGTCGGAGTGGAACGGGACGCCGCGGCCGCGCGCGTGCGCGGCGAGCGCGGCGATGGGCTGGACGGTGCCGACCTCGTTGTTGGCCCACATGATGGTGACGAGGGCGGTGTCGTCGGTGAGGGCGGCCTCGAGGTCGGCGGGGGCGACCCTGCCCAGGCCGTCGACGGGGAGGTGGACGACTTCGGCGGCCTCGTGCTCGGCGAGCCAGTGGACGGCGTCGAGGACCGCGTGGTGCTCGATCGCGCTGGTGACCACGCGGTGGTGGCCGAGGTCGCGGCGCTGCCAGTAGAGGCCCTTGATGGCGAGGTTGTCGGCTTCGGTGCCGCCGCTGGTGAAGATCACCTCGGACGGCCTGGCCTGGAACGCCTCGGCGATGATCTCGCGGGACTCCTCGACGACCCGGCGGGCGCGGCGGCCCGCGGCGTGCAAGGAGGAGGGGTTGCCCACGCGGCCCAGCTGCTCGGTCATCGCGGCGATGGCCTCAGGGAGCATCGGCGCGGTCGCCGCGTGGTCGAGATACGCCGCGTGATCTCCGTACGGCAACGGGGCTTCCTTCCTAGCAGTTCGCCTCATCCTATCCGCCGCCCGGAGGACCCGCATTTGCTTACTGTACCGTCCGGACGGTACAGTAAGCGGCATGAAACGGGATGCCCTCCTCGACGCCGCGGAGGCCGTGCTCTGCGAGCTCGGCAGCCAGGCGCTGACGCTGAACGCGGTCGCCGAGCGCGCCGCGGTCAGCAAGGGCGGGCTGCTCTACCACTTCCCCACGAAAGAGGCCCTGACCGGCGCGCTCGTCGGCCGGGTGATCGACGAGTTCGACGCGCTCGTCGCCGAGCACGCCGCCCGCGGGGGTTCCTACACCCGCGGTTTCGTCGAGGCGAGCTTCGAGATCCTCGCCGCCCCGTCCGGAGAGCGCACCGCGCGCCGGTGGGCCGCGATCACCGCCGCCGCCTGTTCGGCCGAACTGCGCACGCCGCTCTCCGAGGCCATGCACCGCTGGCACCACCGCGACCCCGGTGAGGAGCCCGACCCGCTGACCGCCTCGGTCGTCCGGCTGGCGGCCGAGGGCCTGTGGGAGGTCTCCGCGCAGGACCCCGGCGGGTACTCCGCCGAGCAGTACGCCGCCCTGCGACGACGGATGCTCGACCTCCTGTAAACCAGCGGCCCCCTCTTCCCTCTTCCAGCGCGTCCGGGTGATCCCGGTCGCGCTTTCGCGGGCTCTCCGCGTCCTCCCCCCGAAGCACCACGCATCATCACGTCTCGTCTTGCCAGGAGTCGCATCATGCTGTTCCGCGCCCGTTGGGGCACGTTCTCGACCTTCGCGCTCGCCGGACTGCTCTCGGGGGTGTGGGTCACCCGGATGCCCGCGCTGAAGGACACGTTCGACCTGGGCGCGGGCTCGGTCGGCGTCGTCCTGCTGGTGTGGGGGCTCGCCGCGATCGCCGCCATGCAGGGCCTGCGCGCCTTCATCACGCGGATCGGGAGCCGGGCCGTCCTGCGGGTGTCCACACCGGCCACCGCGGCGGCGGTCGCGCTGCTGGGCCTCGCGCCGAACTTCGGCACGCTGCTCGGCGCGGTCGCCCTGTTCGGCATGGCGTTCGGCCTCACCGACGTCTCCATGAACGCCCAGGGCTCGGTCGTCGAACGCGCGGAACGCCGTCCGATGATGAACCGGATGCACGCGGGTTGGTGCGTCGGCGCGATGTCCGGCGGCCTGCTGGGCGCGGCCACCGCGGCACTCGGCTGGTCGTTCGGCGCCGCGGTGCTGACCGTCGGGATCGTGGCGCTGCCGCTGGCGCTGGCGCTCGGCGGCACCTACCTGCCCGACCCGCCCGCCGAGGCCGCGGCGGGCGCCGGACGCCGCCGCCTGCCCGGCGTGGTCTACCTGATCGGCGCGATCACCTTCCTGGCGTTCATGGCCGAAGGCGCGGTCGCGGACTGGAGCGGGCTGCTCCTGCACGACGACCTGGGCGCGACCCAGGCCGTCGCGGCGCTCGCCTACCCGGCGTTCGAGGCGGCGATGCTGCTCGGCAGGCTCATCGGCGACCGCGCGCGGGTGGTGCTGGGCAGCCGCGGCCTGCTCACCGCGGCCGGGACCGGCACGTTCGCCGGCATGCTCGTGGTGCTGTTCGCGCCGGGCGTCCCGGTGGCGCTCGCCGGGTTCTTCCTGACCGGGCTCATGGTCAGCGTGATCGTCCCGACGATGATCTCGCTCGCGGGGACCGCGGCGCCCGGCCGGTCGGCCGCCTCGGTGGCCCAGGTCGGCGCCATGGGCTACGGTGGCCTGCTGCTCGGCCCGGTGCTGATCGGCGGGATCGCCGAGGGCACCTCGGTGCACGCGGGCATGGCGATCGTCCTGGTCCTGTCCGTCGCCATCGTGCTCGCCGTCCGGCGCGTCCCGATGCGCGCCTCCGCCGACATCGCCGCCGCGCCCGCGCCCCGATCGGACGCCGAACTCCAGGCGGCTTGACGGGACGCCTGAACCGGGTGGACGCCCGGGGGCGCGTCTTGGCAGGATTCCGAACGGAACTCACCCGTCTGCGGAGGCCGTCTTTGAATCTGCGTCCGATCGGCCCCGGCGACGACCGGCTGCCCACCGCCCGTCGCCGGGACACCCCCGTGCCGTCCGCGCAGGGCGCGCCCGTGCACCGGGCGGAGCCGCTCGGGCTCGGCGGCACCCGGCTGCGCGACGCGTGCTGGGAGGCCCTCAGCCCCAAGGTCCGCGCGCTCCTGGAGCAGAGGGCGGGGTCCACCCTGGCCTGGTTCGCCTCCGACGACCCCTCGGACGCCGACGGGCGGCCCATGGCCGTGGTGTTCGGGGAGTCGGCGCTGTGCATCGCCCGGCCCCGGCTCAACGCCGACCACCGCCCGGTCTACACGCTGTCCTCCTACCGCCTCGGGCCGATCCGGCACCGGGACGTCGACCACAGGCCGCCGCCCGCCCACCCCCGGGCCGGCGCGGCGGGTCCCGGGCACGGCGGCGCCCCGGCGGGCCCCGTCGGCCTCTCCGCCGCGGCCCGCGGAGTCCTCGGGAACCTCCCGGAGAAGGCGCAGACCCTTCTCCAGAGCCCGTTCTCCGACTCCCCCGTCTCCTTCCACGACTGGTACTACCAGGGCTACGACCACCATCTCGAGGTCTTCGTGCTGGTGCTCGCCGGGGCGCGGGACCTGACGCTCGCGGCGGGGTCGAAGATCGTCCCGGCGGGGCACAGCGACGCCACCGCGCACTGGGCCCTGCGCTGCTACCGGGCGCCGGTGGTCGGCCGCGTAGGCGCTTGATGGCCCGCGGCTTCGCCGACCTCGCGGGAAACGACGCCTATGCCGTCCTCGGCCTCGCCCCGGACGCCACCGAGCGGGAGATCCACGCCGCGCACCGCGGCCTCGTCTTCCGCCACCACCCCGACCGCAACGGCGACTCCCCCGCGGCACGCGAGCTGACCGCGCTGCTCAACACGGCGCGGCGGATCCTCACCGAGGACCGCGCCGCCTACGACCGCTGGCGGGCCTCGGCCGACGACGGGTCCGCCGCGGGCCCCGCGGACACGGGACCCGCGGACGACGACCCCTGGGACGAGGATCCCTGGGACGACCCGTCCTTCGGGGCTGCGGACTCGGACGCCCCGCCCGGACAGGCCGATGCGCGCGCCGCCCACGACCCTTGGGACGACGACCTCTACGACGATCCCGATGACGACCCGCCGGACGACCCGTGGGACGACGCGGTCTCCTCGCCCTACTCGGCCCCGTTCGTCCCGCCGTCGTACGTGCCCCCCTCGTATCCTCCCCCTCCTTACGCCCCGCCGTATGTCCGCCCGGCTCCGCCCTACCACCGGGTTCCTCCGCACCGCCCTCCCGCCGCGAAGCACCGGCTGCGCCTGTGGCAGAAGACCGCGATCGCGTTGGCCGCCCTGTTCCTCGGCGGCCCCGTGGTCGTGAGCCTCCTGGACGGCTCCGGGTCCCCCGACCCCGCCCCCGAAGTGCCCGCCGAACTCCAGGGCACCTGGACCGGGACGATCCGCGATATCTCCGACAAAGAGCGCGACCCCTGGAAGATGCGGGTGACCCTCACCCGGGACGGGGGCTCGACCTCCTATCCCGGGCACAAGTGCACCGGGACCCTGTCCGTCAGGGACGTCGCCGCGCGGAAGGCCCTGATGGACGAGCGCACGCCCAGCGGCACCTGCACCGACTCGGTGATCCGCTTCGGCGCCAACGCCGCGGGCGATCTCCGCGTGGACTTCTGCACGGACACCCGATGCTCCGCCCTCACCTGGACCGGCGTACTGAAACCCGCCTCGTAAGACGCGAAGAGGCCCCCGCCCCTCCAGAGGGAGGCGGGGGCCTTCGGGGACCGGCGCAGACTACTTGCGCTTGCCGATCTCCTCGGTGAGCTGCGGGACGACCTGGAACAGGTCGCCGACCACGCCGTAGTCGACCAGCTCGAAAATCGGGGCCTCAGGGTCCTTGTTGATCGCGATGATCGTCTTGGACGTCTGCATGCCCGCGCGGTGCTGGATCGCGCCGGAGATGCCGGCGGCGATGTACAGCTGCGGCGAGACCGTCTTACCGGTCTGGCCGACCTGGAACTGGTGCGGGTACCAGCCGGCGTCGGTCGCGGCGCGAGAGGCGCCGACGGCCGCGCCGAGGCTGTCGGCGAGCCCTTCAATGATCTTGAAGTTCTCGGCGCCGCCGACACCGCGACCGCCGGAGACGACGATCGAGGCCTCGGTCAGGTCGGGGCGCTCGCCCTTCTCCTGGACGACCCGGTCGGTGATCTTCGCGGCCTTGGCCGCGTCCGACAGGGCCACCGAGACCTGCTCGACGGCCGGGCTGCCGGCCTGGGCCGCCAGCGCGATCGCGTTCGGGCGGACCGCGATGATCGGGGTGCCCTTGGTGACCTTGGCGTGCGCGATGACCCCGCCACCGAAGATGGAGTGCTCGGCGACCAGGTCGCCGGTCACGCCCACCACGTCGGTGAGGACACCGGAGTCGAGCCGCACGGCCAGCCGGCCCGCGATCTCCTTGCCCTCGGCCGTGGCCGGGACGAGGATGGCGCCGGCACCCGCGGCGAGCTGCTGGAGCACCTCGACCTTGGGGGCCGCGACGTAGTCGTTGAGCTCGGCGTCGGCGGCCACGTAGACCTTGGCCGGGCCGTACTCGGCGATCTTGTCGGCCGCCGCCTCGTAGCCAGGACCGATCCAGACCGCGGACGCCTCACCCAGGGAGCGGGCGAGGGTCAGGAGCTCGAAGGTGACCTTCTTGACCTCGCCGTTGGCGTGGTCGACGAGGACCAGAATCTCTGCCATGTGCCTACTCCCCTTACACGAACTTCTTGCTGGCGAGGAAGTCGGCGATCTTCACGCCGCCGTCACCCTCGTCGCCGACGACCTGGCCCTTGGCGCGCGCCGGCGCGTCGGCGTGGTCGACCACGGCGGAGTAGGCGTTGGCGACGCCGACCTGGCCCGCGTCGATGCCCGCGTCCGCGACGGACAGGGACTCGACCGGCTTCTTCTTGGCCGCCATGATGCCCTTGAAGGACGGGTAGCGCGGCTCGTTGATCTTCTCCACGACGGAGATGACCGCGGGCAGCGAAGCCTCGACCTTGTCGAAGCCGGTGTCCGTCTGCCGCTGGATCGTCACCGCGGTGCCGGCGATCTCGACCTTGTTGGCGAGGGTGAGCTGCGGCCAGCCGAGACGCTCGGAGAGCATCGCGGCGAGGACGCCGGTGCGGGCGTCGGTGGACTCGGAGCCCATGATCACCAGGTCGGCGCCGGCGCGGCCCACGAGCTGCTGGAGCGCGTAGGAGGTCTGGAGCGCGTCGGAGCCGACGAGGGCGTCGTCCACCAGGTGGACGGCCTTGTCGGCGCCCATGGCGAGCGCCTTGCGGATCGACTCGGTGGCCTTGTCCGGACCCATGGTCAGGACCGTCACCTCGCCGCCGTGCGCCTCCTTGATGAGCAGCGCCTCCTCGATGGCGTACTCGCAGAGCTCGTTGATGACGCCGTCCGCAGCAGCGCGGTCGAGAGTGTTGTCATCGGACTTCAACTTGCGCGGGCTCTCCGTGTCGGGAACCTGCTTCACGCATACGACGATGTTCATGGCCGCTGGCCGACCTCCCTGCAACTTCATCTGTGGGGCTGACTGGATCCTTGTTGGCTACAGCCTGCCAAACGCCCGAACGTCCTTCGGATCCGGGGGTCAGTCAGACCGTACCCCGATGTTACTCACCGGTAGCACGCGCCCGGCACCCAGGGGCCCCCGTACAGGGGATCTCGCGCCTACAGGTGGCGGGGATCACACTAACGTGTGCGCGCGAGTACCCGCGGATCTTGCCCGTCCCGTGGGATCCCCGGGCCTAGCCGAAGTCCTCCACCCAGCCCTTGACCGTGCGCCAGGCGTCCTCCAGCCAGTCCGCGAACGGCCCGAACGCGCCGGGGTCGGGGGCGCTGTCATAGACCATGAGGGCGAGCACGGCGACCGCGGCGCCGACGCACAGCACCGCGATCAGCGCGGGCTCGCGGCGCGGCAGGACGCCGCCCCAGATCCGGGCGAGCTGCCGCCGCGAGCCGGTGCCGCCCATCCCCCAGAACTGGAGGAAGACGGCGAGGACCACGCCGATCGTCACCGCGGTGTTGCCCCGCTGCCCGGCCACCACGAGGCCCGTGGCGACCAGCATGCCGAGCAGCAGGTTCGCCAGCGTGATCACGGCGGTGCCGATCAGGGTGCCCGGCAGGTGCAGCGGGGTGCGCAGCAGGGTCCCGGCGAGATCGGAGTCCCGCTCGCCGCGCCGGACCCGGCGCGACTCGGTGCCCTGCGCGGCCTTGTCGCCCGCGCGCAGCAGGGTCGCCGCGACGAACGCGATGACGAACGCCGTCGACGGCACCGCCCACGCCAGCGCCAGGATGCCCGCCAGCAGCAGGAACCCGAGCGCCTGGTAGAGGCCGAAGGGCTTGGGCTCCGGAGGCCGCTCGGCCCGGTCGGGGTCGGGTCTGGTCTCCGGCCCGCGCGCCTGGTCGGCCCACGGCTGGGGCTGCTGAGGCTGCTGGGGCTGCGGCGGATACTGCGACGGGTAGGGCTGGCCGCTCCCGTACGGGTTCTGGTGACCGCCCTGCGGCCCGCCCCACGGCGGGTCCGCCTGCGTCGACGGCGGCCCGTACAGGGCGGACGACGGAGGCGGCGGCGCGTACGGGCGGTCGTCGGTCGTGGCATAGGGATCAAAGGGGTTGGTCCCGGTGAACCGCCGGGTCCCGTGCGGATCCTGCTGCCCCGGGTAGGGCTCGGGCGGCGGCGGGGCCACCGGAGGGATCTGCCCGATGAAGTCGCTCGGCTGCGGCAGGCGCGCGTCGCCCGCCGGCTGGCGCGGGATCTCCCGCACGTCGCGCGGCGGCGACACCGGCGGCGGAGGCTGCGGGCTGCGGGCGGGCCGGTCGTCCAGTAGCGTCTGGTCGAACATGGTCATCTCGAGGTCGATCCGCTCGACCAGGCCCGCGACGTGCTTGGCGGTGGGGCGCTCCGCGGGGTGCTGCGCCATCGCGCTGCGCAGCAGCGGGAGCAGCGGCGCCGGGACGCCGTCGAGGTCGGGCGTGCCCTGGATGATCTTGGCGAAGATCTGCTCGAACGTGCCGTTGCCGAACGGCGGACGCCCGGTGGCCGCGTAGATGACCGTGCCGGCCCAGGCGTGGACGTCGGCGGGCGCCCGGAAGTCGTCGCCGCTCAGCAGCTCGGGCGCGAGGTAGCCGGGCGTGCCGATCACCATCCCCGCCGAGGTCAGCCGGGTCGCGTCGACGGGCTGGGCGATGCCGAAGTCGATGAGGATCGGGTCGCCGTTCCCGGCGAACATGACGTTGCCGGGCTTGAGGTCGCGATGCACGATGCCCGAGGCGTGGATCGCCGCGAGCGCCTCCGCCAGGCCCCAGGCCAGCCGCTTGAGCGCGAAGCCCGCCAGCGGTCCCGAGTCGTCGATCGTCTGCTCCAGGGTCTTGCCCTGGACGTACTGGGTGACGATGTAGGGCGGCTCGTGGGTCACGTCCGCGTCGATGATCTGCGCGACGAACGGGCTGCGCACGCGCCGCATCGTGTCGACCTCGCGGGCGAGGCGGCGCAGCGCGGTCTCGTCGGAGCCGCCGCGCAGCAGCTTGACCGCTACCGACCGGCCCGCCGGGTCGGTTCCCCGGCGCACGACTCCCATGCCGCCCTCGCCGAGCACCTCGGCGAGCCGGTACGGGCCGATGGTGTCCCCGGACGTGGCACTACTCCGATCGCTTCGGCCTTGCTCACTTCGGCCTTGCCGACTCATCGCGGCCAACCCTACCCCCGGAACATCACGGCCGGGGTGGCACGGACGAGGCCCCGGCACCCGTCTCCTCAGTGAGACGAAGCGCCGGGGCCTTTGGTTTCGTCGCGTCCCGATCCCGCGGGAACCGGGAGGTCAGCCGCGGGCGGCGATGCGGGCCCGCCGGGCCTCGCGGCGCTCCTCGAACTTGGTCGCCGCCTCGTCGAGGGCGGTCATGAACTCGGAGAGCTCCTCACGGGCCTTCTCGCCCTCGCCGTCCAGGCCCTCGATCTCGAAGACGCCCCACTTGCGCAGGACCGGCATGAGCACCTCGTCGTGGTGCAGCCGGAGGTCGTAGATGCCGGCGTTGGCGATCGCGACGGACTTGCGGAGGAATCCGTCGATCGTGTAGCCGGGCATCTGGAAGCCCTTGACGACGTCGGCGACGGCCCGCATGGCCGCGTTCGGCGCGACCTCGAAGGAGGCGCCGAGCACGTTGCGGTAGAAGATCATGTGCAGGTTCTCGTCGGCCGCGACGCGCTGCATCATCTGCTCGCACAGCGGGTCCTCGGACGCCCTGCCGGTGTTGCGGTGCGAGACGCGGGTGGCCAGCTCCTGGAAGGAGACGTAGGCGACGCCGTGCAGGACCTTCTCGCCGTGGTCGGGCTCGTAGCCGATCTCCATGTGCTGCATCCGGGCCTTCTCCAGCACCACCGGGTCGACGGCCCGGGTCACGGTGAGGAAGTCGCGGATGACGATGCCGTGGCGGTTCTCCTCGGCGGTCCAGCGGTTGACCCACGTGCCCCAGGCGCCTTCACGGCCCATGATGCGGGAGATCGCCGAGTGGTAGCCGGGCAGGTTGTCCTCGGTCAGCAGGTTGACCAGGAGCGCCTCGCGCGCCGCGTCGCTGACCTTGGAGTCCTCGGGCACCCAGTCCTCGCCGCCGAGGAAGGCATAGTCACGGCCCTTGCCCCACGGCACGTACTCGTGCGGGAACCACTCCTTGGCCATCGACAAGTGCCGGTTCAGCTCTTTCTCCACGACCGGTTCGAGCTCGTTCAGCACCTGAATGTCAATAGCTTCCGGCATACCTGGACCTTTCGGATCTCGTTGATCGGCCAGGGCGGGGACCCCGGGCCCGGGCGCCCTCGCGCCAAGGCGCCCCGACGACAGCGTCGGATGTGACGACGGTCAACATGCTAGGGCGGCGGGCGGCGCACCGATATGAGCGGCGGCTACAAGTCCTCCGGGCAGGGTTTGGGGGTAGCTCACAAGTCTCGCCGCCGCTCGGCCTCGAGAAGCCGCCGCCACAGAACACCAGAAACCGTGCGGCGCAGGCCCGCCGGCACCAGGGCGAGCACCGGCACCAGCGCACGGTACTGCGCGCCGGGCACGCACCTGTCTTTGCCCCGCTCGACGGCGGCCAACCCCGCGGCGGCCACCTTCTCCCGGCCGAGCCAGACGAGGCCGGTCGGGGCGCCGTCCTCGGTCCGGGTGAAGCCGGGGCACAGGGCGGTCACGTGGACCCCCGCGGCCTTCGCCTCCACGTGCAGGCTCTCGGTGAACGACACGACGAACGCCTTGGACGCCCCGTACACGGCGCTGCCGGGCGAGGGGGCGTAGGCGGCGACGGACGCGACGTTCAGGATGCCGCCGCGTCCCCGGGCCGCCATCGCGCCGAGCGCCGCGTGACTCAGCTCCATGAGGGCGGTCACATTGAGCGTCACCTGCCTGCGGTGGTCGTCGGCGGGCAGCTCGGCGAATCCGCCGAAGGCCCCGAACCCGGCGTTGTTCACCAGCAGATCCACTTCCGCCGCCCGCGCGCGCACCCGGGCGAGATCATCCGGCAGCGTCAGGTCGGCCGCCAGGACCTCCGCCCGCACGCCTCGTCCGCGCAGCTCCGCCGCCAGCGCCTCGAGCACCTCACCGCGCCGCGCCACGAGCACCAGGTCCGCGCCGCGCGCCGCGAGCAGCCGCGCGAAGGACTCCCCGATCCCGCTCGACGCCCCGGTCACCATCGCCGTCCGCCACATGCGCCCGCACCCTAGTCCCCGCGGACCTCCGGCAGAAGACCCCGAA
Source organism: Actinocorallia herbida (assembly GCF_003751225.1). NCBI lineage: Bacteria > Bacillati > Actinomycetota > Actinomycetes > Streptosporangiales > Thermomonosporaceae > Actinocorallia > Actinocorallia herbida. The sequence continues at coordinate 763,579 of NZ_RJKE01000001.1, read as the reverse complement.
CGTCCCGACGCGACCCCGCGGGCTCGGGCGGAACCGGCAGGGGCCGCGCCGCCCTGCCGGTTCTGTCGGAGGGCGCTGGTAGCTTCGCGGGCATGCTTGTGGCGCACGGGGTGTGGCATGGCGGGGCGCTGTGCCTGTGGGCCGAGCACGACGGGGAGCGGGCCGCCGCCGTCGGCGTGCATCCGTTCGCGACGCGGGAGTTCGGCGGGACGGCGCTGGAGGGGCGGGTGCGGGGGGCCGCGCGCGTCACCCTGGAGATGCTGCTGCCCAGTGCGGAAGGGGTGCCACTGCCTTCGGGCGAGCTGGGGGTCTCCGCCGCGGCGGACTCTCCGGCGCTCGCGGTGTGGAAGGTGCCCGCGCTGGTCCTCGATCCCTTCGCGGCGATGGGCGTGCTGAACGCGCCGTTCTGGCGCGCGGCCTCCGCGGAAGACGGCGACGAGGACGAGGGCGGAGAGACCGGGGAAGACGGCGCGGGACCGAGGCTGGTGGCCGGGACCGATCTGCGGTTCCTCGCGGTCGTCGCCGAGGACGCGCTGGCGCTGGCGCGGCGCGGCAGGGTGCTGCCCGCGCTGCGCGAGGAGGACCGCGAGTTCGTGGCGCACTGGCGCGCGGTCGCCGATCCGGGACGGCTGGCGCGGCTCGCCGCGGCGATGCCCGCCGCCTGCCGGGCCGCGGTGCCCGGCGGTCCGGCCGCCCGGGTGCTCGCCGAGGCGCTGGACGGGCTGGTCGACACCGCGGTGCGGGCCGCCGCCCCGCATCCGCTGCTGCCCGCCCGCACCGGGAAGGCGCCCGAGCACATCCCGCTCGCCGAACGCTGGGTCGAGGCGCTGACCGGGCCGTCCGGGCTCGTCGCGCGCGAGCCCGGCGACGACCCGGCCGACCTGCGCGCCGAACTCGACTCCTGGTTCCGCGCCGCCCGGCCCGCCGAAGGACTGCTGCGCCTCACTTTCCGGCTGGTCGAGCCCGCGCCCGACCCCCTGGGGTCCGCGCCCGCGTCCGCCCCGCCCGGACCCGAGCGGCGATCCGGGCTCTTCGAGGCCGCGCCGACGACGCTCGCCGAGTCCGAGCCGCCGTCCGGGCGGCCCGTCGAGGAGGATCCGGGGGACGGCGCGGCGTGGACGCCGTGGCGGGTGGAGTTCCTGGTGCAGGGCACCGAGGATCCGAGCCTGCTGGTGCCCGCGGCGCGGATCTGGGACGGCGACACGTTCCTCGAAGGGGCCGAGGAGACGCTGATGGCGGGGCTCGGCCGCGCGCTGCGCGTCTTCCCCGATCTCGCGGCGGCGCTGGACTCCCCCGTCCCGGCCGAGCTGCCGCTGGACGTCGCGGGCGCGTTCCGGTTCCTCAAGGGCGCGGCGCCGCTGCTGGCGGCCGCCGGGTTCGGCGTGCTGCTGCCGACGTGGGCGGGCAAGGAGCGGCTCGGCCTGAAGCTGCGCACCGAGGACCCGGGCGCCGACAATCCCGACGGCGCGTCCGCCAAGTCCGGTTTCGGGCTCGGCGACCTCGTGGAGTTCCGGTGGGAGGTGGCCGTCGGGGAGGAGACCCTCGCCGAGGACGACCTCGCCGAGCTGGCCCGGTTGAAGACGCCGCTCGTCAGGCTGCGCGGCCGCTGGGTGGAGCTGGACTCCGAGCAGCTCGACACGGCCCTGGAGTTCCTGCGGCACGGCGGCTCCGGCGCGATGACCGCGGGCCAGGTCGTGCGCGCGGTCATCCACGCGGGCGAGCAGTCGCTGCCGCTGGTGGCGGTCGAGGCCGGAGGCGCGCTCGGCGACCTGCTGTCGGGCGAGGCCGACCGGCGCGTCGCCCCCGTCCCGACGCCCGAGGGCATCGCCGCGACGCTGCGCCCCTACCAGGAGCGCGGGCTCGCGTGGCTGGCCTTCATGGAGGGCCTCGGCCTCGGCGCGCTGCTGGCCGACGACATGGGCCTCGGCAAGACCCTGACCGTCCTGTCCCATCTGGTGCGGGCCGTGGAGTCCGGGCAGCAGGCGCCGACCCTCGCGGTCGTGCCGATGTCGCTGGTGGGCACCTGGCGGCGCGAGGCCGCCAGGTTCGCGCCGAAGCTGCGCGTCCACGTGCACCACGGCGCGGGCCGGCACAAGGACGCCGAGGCGCTCGCCGCCGCGGCGGCGTCCGCCGATCTCGTCCTCACCACCTACGGCACCGCCGCGCGCGACGCCGACGCCCTCGGGTCCGTCAAGTGGGCGCGGCTCGTGTGCGACGAGGCGCAGGCGCTCAAGAACAGCGCGACGCGGCAGGCCAAGGCGCTCAGGTCGATCCCCGCGCCGAGCCGGATCGCGCTCACCGGCACTCCGGTGGAGAACCACCTCGGCGAGCTGTGGTCGGTGATGGACTTCGCCAATCCCGGGCTGCTCGGCCCCAAGCAGGCGTTCCGTGAGCGGTTCGCGGCGCCGATCGAGGCCGAAGGCGACGAGGTGGCTGCCGCCGCGCTCCAGCGCGCTACGAGGCCGTTCATCCTGCGCCGTCTCAAGACCGACAAGTCGATCATCACCGATCTGCCGGAGAAGCAGGAGATGAAGGTCTACTGCACCCTGACGGTCGAGCAGGCCTCCCTCTACCAGGCGACCGTGGAGGACATGCTGGAGCGGATCGCCGAGGCCGATCCGCGCAAGAAGCGCGGCCTGGTGCTGGCCACGATGGCGCGGCTCAAGCAGGTCTGCGACCATCCGGCGCTGCTGCTGAAGGACGGCTCCCGCCTCCAGGGCAGGTCGGGGAAGCTGGAGCGGCTGGAGGAGCTGTGCGGGCAGATCCTCGAGGCGGGCGAGAAGGTCCTGGTCTTCACCCAGTACGCGGAGTTCGGCACGATGCTCCAGCCGTACCTGGAGGCGCGGCTGGACCGTCCGGTGCTGTGGCTGCACGGCGGCACCACGCGCGACCAGCGCGACGCGATGGTCCAGCGGTTCCAGGGCGAGGAGGGGCCGTCGGTGTTCCTGCTGTCGCTGAAGGCCGCGGGCACCGGGCTGACCCTGACCGCCGCCAACCACGTCGTGCACTTCGACCGGTGGTGGAACCCCGCGGTGGAGGACCAGGCGACGGACCGGGCGTTCCGGATCGGCCAGACCCGTGACGTCCAGGTGCGCAAGTTCGTGTGCGCGGGGACGATGGAGGAGCGCGTCGACGAGATGATCGAACGCAAGAAGGCGCTGGCCGAGGCCGTCGTCGGGGCGGGCGAGGACTGGCTGGGCGAGCTGTCGGTCGCCGAGCTGCGCGAGGTGCTGACGCTCTCGCCGGACGCGGTGGGCGGCTGATGGCCAGGCCGATCCGGGTCCGCAAGGTGACCCCGCGCGCCGCCGCCTCCCCGGAGGACACCTGGTGGTCCCGGCGGTTCCTGACGGCGCTGGCGGGCTTCACCGGCACCGGGCCGCTCGCCCGCGGCGTGGCCGCCCGCGACCGCGTGCTGCGCCTGGACGTCCGCGCGTACGAGGTGACGGGCCTGGTGCAGGGTTCCCGCGAGGAGCCCTACCAGGTGACGCTGGGGCTTCCGGAGATCGAGGGCTGGGACGAGATCGAGGGCGAGCTGGCGCGGCGCTCGGTCGTCCGGGCGCGGATCCTCGGCGGTGAGCTGCCGCGCGAGGTGGAGCGGGTGTTCGCCGACTGCGGGGTGCCGCTCTTCCCCGAGTCCGCCGAGGACCTGCACGTCATGTGCGACTGCCCGGACTGGGGCGGCACCTGCGACCACGCGCTCGCCGCGCTGGCGATGCTGGCCGAGGCGTTCGACGACGACCCGTTCCTCATCCCGGCCTGGAACGGCAGGACCGCCGAGGAACTGCGCACCGCGCTGCGCCGCCGTCCGGCGGAGTCCGCCGCGGCGACCGAGCCGGCGGGCCCGCCGCTGACCGCGGAGGGCTTCTGGGCCCCGCCCGCGGGCCTCGCCGCGCTGCGCGAGGGCCAGGCGGCGCCGCCCGCCCCGCCGGACCTCCTGCTGACCCTCCTGGACCCGCCAGAGGTGCGGGTGCGACGGCGCAAGCTCACCGAGGTACTCGGGCCGCTGTACCGCGCGTTGGGCGAGTGACGTCCCGGGCGCACCCGAGTGACGGCAGTGAATCCCAACAAGATCCACCAAATCACAGCAAATACGAATAGCCACACATCACGACCAGATCCGGACGTGATCCACTTTTTCCGGCGCGATTTACCTGCTCACTCCGGGTTCGCCGGACGTCTTCAAGATCCGTACGAAGATCTGTCCCCGGCGTCATATACCGATTCCTGCGGGAATGCACAGTGCCGATCCCCCCTTGCGCTAGGCCACCACGCATTCAAGTGACGAGTCAGGGGCCCCTGCACGCCCGAAATGTGCACGGCATACCACCATCAACCGCCCATTTCCATAACACCGGGGGCTACCAACCCGTTGTAGTCGACCCCTGACTGTCCGCATGGATCCGCTGGTCGTAGGATGGCCAACGTCACCTAAGGGATGGCCTTCCGCGTACATCTGAACATCATGAGGGTGGCCTACATCAAACAGAGCAGATACCCACTCCGCACGGGGGCCCTCATGAACACCCAGCACTCCCTCGGGCCGGCGATGCTGTCGCAGACCGCCCGGCGCAACCGGCTGGATCTGTCCAGGCGGCGGACCCAATGGCCCACGGTCACCGCCGTGATCCCTACTCTCAATGAAGCCGACAATCTCCGATGGCTGCTGCCACGGCTGACCGCGGTGGACGAGGTCGTCATCGTCGACGGGGAATCGACGGACGGCACCGTGGAGATCACCCGGCTGCTGCGGCCCGACGCGGTCATCATCGTGGAGCCCCCGACGGGGAAGGGCACCGCGATGCGCACCGGAATGGCCGCGGCCACCAGCGAGGTCATCATCATGCTCGACGCGGACGGGTCGATGGACCCGGCCGAGTTCGACAGCTTCCTGTCCCTGCTCTGCCGGGGCTTCGAGTTCGTGAAGGGCTCCCGCTACAACTGCGGCGGCGGCTCCGACGACCTCACGTGGCTGCGCGACAAGGGCAACCTCTGGCTCACCCGCACCGCCAACATCCTCTACGGCCAGAAGTGGACCGACCTGTGCTACGGGTACGTCGCGATGCGCCGCAACGTGGTCGAGAAGCTCCAGCTCCAGTCGACGGGCTTCGAGATCGAGACCGAGATCTGCGTCAACGCGGTCCGGGCCGGGCTCAAGGTCGCCGAAGTGGCGAGTCATGAGTCCCATCGGCGATTCGGCGAGTCGAACCTCAACACCTTCCGGGATGGTTGGCGGGTGCTGAAGACGATGTTCAAGCTCCGGTTCGCCGGCAAACTCGACAATTCCCACCTGAACACATCTTTCGAGCCGGTCTCCGTCGGCAGTCTGGCGGCGGCGAGGGCCAAATGAGGACCCACGTCGTCCGGCCCTCCGAGCTGGGCGAGCCGGAGCTGCGAAGGTGGCGGGAACTGCGCGGAGCGGACCCGTCCCTGAGCAACCCGTTCCTCGCCCCGGAGTTCACCCAGGGCGTCGCGCGGTTCCGTGACGACGTGCGGGTGGGGGTCGTCGAAGACGGCGCGGGGGTCGCCGCCTTCTTCCCGTTCGAACGCCACCGGGGCGGCGTCGGCCACCCGGTGGGGTTCGGGCTGACCGACCTCCAGGGCATCATCGCCGATCCCGCCTTCGACCTGCCCGCGAGCGAGCTGCTGCGCGCCTGCGGGCTCGGCGTGTGGGACTTCGACCACCTCATCGCGGCGCAGCGCGTGTTCGCCCCGTACCACCAGGTGGTGCGGGTCGAGCCCATCATCGATCTGGCCGCCGGCTTCCCCGCGTGGGAGGCCGAGGCCAGGGCGATGGCCCCCAAGACGCACAAGACGATCCGCTACAAGGAGCGCAAGCTCGGCCGGGAGGTCGGCGAGCTGAGTTACGACTTCGCCTCCGCCGAGCCGGACGACCTGCGCCTGCTCATGCGCTGGAAGTCCGCCCAGTACCAGCGGACGGGGCGCACCGACAGGTTCACCCGGCCCTGGATCGTCGGCCTCATGCGGCACTTCCACGAGACGGGCTTCGGCGTGCTGAGCGTGCTGCGCGCCGGGGGCCGTCCGGTCTCGATGCACTTCGGACTGCGGGACGGGGCGTCGATGGCGGGCTGGTTCCCCGCCTACGACACCGAGTTCGCGCGCTACTCGCCGGGGATGATCGGCCATCTGCGGCTGGCCGAGGGCGCGTCCGGATCCGGCCTCGACGAGATCTGGATGGGCCGCGGCGGCAAGGAGTTCAAGGAGTGGCTGAAGAGCCGTGAGATCCCCATCGCCGAGGGCCGGGTGGCCCGTCCGTCGGCCGGGGCGGCCCTGCACTGGGTCCGGCACGTGCCGCTCAACCGGCTGCGCGACAAGGCGCTGGACAATCCGAAGTTCTACCGGCAGGCCGACCGGGTACTGAAGGGCTACGCCAAATTGCGGGGGCGGTCGGCATGACGACACCCGGCGCCGGGACCGGCATCTCGGTCGTGATCTGCGCCTTCACCGACAAACGCTGGGACGACGTCCTCGCGGCCGTGGAGTCGGTCCGCAGGCAGCGGCATCCGGCCCACGAGATCATCCTGTCGGTCGACCACAACACCGAGCTGTACCGGCGGCTGAGCGAGGCGCTGCCCGACGTGCGGGTGGTGGAGAACGCCGAGGCGCGCGGCCTTTCCGGTGGCAAGAACACCGGGGTCTCCCTGGCCGAGGGCGACGTGGTGGCCTTCCTCGACGACGACGCCGTCGCGGCGCCCGGCTGGCTCGCGGCGTTCGCCGCGGCCTACGCCGCGGACCCGAAGGTGCTGGGCGTCGGCGGCCGGACGCTCTCGCTGTGGCCGGGCTCGCCCGGCTCCGCGGAACTGCGGACGCACCTGGAGAAGGGGAGGCCTCTGCGGATCCAGACCGGAGACCCCCATCTTCACCCCGACTCCGCAGAGGCCTTCACCGTGCAAACGGGGAAAAGGCCGCGATGGTTCCCGGACGAGTTCGAATGGACCGTCGGCGGAACCTACCGGGGCATGCTGCCCGGACCCGTACGCAACGTCCTCGGTGGCAACGCCTCGTTCCGCAAGGAGGCGTTCGAGGTCGCGGGCGGCTTCTCCAGCGACATCGGCCGCACCCACGCCATCGACCGGCCGCTCGGCTGCGAGGAGACGGAGTTCTGCATCCGGCTCGGCCAGCGCAGGCCGGACGCGGTCCAGCTCTTCGAACCCGAGGCCGTCATCTGGCACCGGGTCCCGGTCGAGCGCACCCGCTTCGCCTACTACCGGTCGCGCTGCTACGCCGAGGGCCTGTCCAAGGCGCTGGTGGCCTCGATGGTCGGCAGCCAGGACGGCCTGTCGAACGAGCGGGCGCACGCGTTCAAGACCCTCCCCAAGGGGGCGCTGCGCGGCGTCGGCGAGGCGGTGCGCGGCGACGTCGCCGGGCTCGGCAGGGCCGCGGCCATCACCGCGGGCCTCGGGTTCACCGCCACCGGGTACCTGGTGGGCAGGCGCGCCGTCCGCAAGGGGGGCTGAGATGCCCGGCGTCCCGATCCTCATGTACCACTCGGTGCGCGCCGACCCGCCGCCGGAGACCGCCGGACTGTCCGTGGACCCCGGCATGTTCGCCGAACAGCTCGCCGTGCTGCGGGACCGGGGGTTCACCCCGGTCCCGCTGTCGGGACTGGCCGGCCTGCACGCGGCGCCCGGCAGCGGCCCGTACGCCGACGCGCCCAAGCCGATCTGCATCACCTTCGACGACGGTTACGCCGACTTCCACGCCGAGGCCCTGCCCGTCCTGGAGTCCTTCGGGTTCCCCGCGACGGTGTTCGTCACCACCGGGTGGCTCGACGACGCCGGGCCGGACGCGGCGGGCCGTCCGCTCGACGCGATGCTCTCCTGGGCGCACGTGAAGGAGATCGTCGCGCACGGGATCGAGGTCGGCGCGCACAGCCACAGCCATCCGCAGCTCGACCAGCTGCCCGACGGCGCGCTGCACGACGAGCTGACGCGCAGCAGGCTCCTGCTGGAGGACAGGCTCCAGCAGCAGGTGGCCACGATGGCCTATCCCTACGGTTACTCCAGCGCCCGCGTGAGGCGGGCCGTGGCGCGCGCCGGATACGCCTCGGCGTATGTGGTCGCCAACGACATCGCGCAAGTGCGCTCCGGCTACGCGATCCCCAGGCTGACGGTGCAGCGGTCCACCTCCCTTGATCTTTTCGGGAAGATCGCCGAAGGGGGGCATGGGTTCTTCCGGGAGAAGGCACTGACGAAGGGGTACGCGCTCGTACGCCGGTCCAGGTACCTCTACCGGAAGACGATGCACCATGGCTGACCCGAAGGCCGTCGACGCGGCCGCGGCAGGATCTCCCGCGCCGGAGACGGGCGAGGACGTCACCGGGCTCCTCGGGCCCGAGCACCTCGGCCCCGCCCCGCGCGGGCCGCGGCTGGCGTGGCTGCGCGGGGAGCTGGGCAACCCGCTGTTCCGCAACGCCTACGCGCTCATGCTGAACGGCGGGCTCACCGGCGTGCTCGGCCTCGGCTTCTGGATCGCGGCCGGGCACTTCTACGGGCCCGCGGACTTCGGCCGCAACGCCGCGGTCATCCAGGCGGTCATGTGCATCGGCGGCATGACCACGCTGAACTACGTGCTGATGCGGTTCATCCCGCAGGCGGGCCGCTCGTCCGGGCGGCTCATCCTCGCCACGTACCTGTTCGGCGCGGTGCTCGCGGTGCTGCTCGGCGTCGGCTTCGTGCTGTCGCTCGCCTGGTGGGACAGCCCCAACTACGACCAGCTCGCCGATCCGGCGCACGCGATCCCGTTCATCGTCTTCATCGCCGCGTGGAACGTCTTCACCCAGCAGGACGCGGCCCTGACGGGGCTGCGGCACGCCGGGTGGGTGCCGGTGAAGAACACCGCGTACGGGCTGGTGAAGTTCCTCGTCCTCGCCGGGCTCGCGTGGACGTTCGCGCCGTCCGACGGCATCCTGCTCGCCACGATGATCCCGGTGATCTTCCTGGTGCTGCCGATGGACTGGCTCGTCTTCCGGCGGCTCCTGCCCGAGCACGCGGAGCTGACCAAGGACCGCCACCACACGCCGACGCCCGGTGAGATCGGCCGCTACCTCCAGGGCGACTTCATCGGCACCGTCGCCTCGCACTCGGCCATCAACTTCATCCCGCTGCTCGTCGCGGCGAAGGTCAGCGAGGCGGCCAACGGCTACTTCGCGATGGCCTGGATCTTCGGCCTGATGCTCGACCTGCTCGCGCTCAACATGGCGATGTCGCTGACCGTCGAGGGCTCGCACGCCGCCGATGACCTCGCCGGGACCACCCGCGACGCGCTGCGCCGCACGCTCATGCTGCTGGTACCGGTCTCGCTGCTGGTCGCATTGGCCGGGCCGTACCTGCTGAACCTGCCGTTCCTGTTCGGCCCGCACTTCGGCGACGAGGCGGGGCTCGTGCTCGTCCTGCTGGCGCTGTCGACGCTGCCGAAGGCGCTCATCGAGCTCTATGTCGGCGTGCTGCGGGTACGGTCGCGGACCCGGCTCGTCGCGCTGATCCAGGTGTTCAGGTTCGTCGGCGTCGTCATCGGCGTCGGCGTCTTCGTGCACGACGACCACCTCGCGGCCGTCGGCTGGTCGGTGCTGCTGGTGCAGACCGCGGTGGCGCTCGCGGTGCTCCCGCCGCTGCGCCGGGCGGCCAGGGCGGGCGCGCCGGGCAGGCCGCCCGCGCCGCCGGCGCAGGCGCAGTCCCCGGATCCGGTAGGGCCGCAGGGCCCCGACGCGCCGCAGGCCGCGGCGCCGCGGTCAGCCACGGAAGGTGGAAAGTGAGCGTGACGACGACCCGCTCGGCCGCCGAGCCAGAAGTCCTGCCGTCCGATCCGCTGGAGAAGCTGCCCGTCGTCCTGCTGAGCCTGTGCGTGGGGCTCGGCGCGGTCCTGTACTGGGTGCCGCTGCGCGGGGTCACCCCGCGCGACGCGACGGGCCTCGGCCTCATCAGCGTGCTCCCGCTGCCGACGCTGATCGGCGCGGCGGTGCTCACGCTCACCTTCGTCGCGACGCTCGCCCAGCGCAGGTCGTCGCGGCTGCTGCTCGGCGCGCAGGTCGTCCTGGTGGTCGTCGCGCTGCACACGCTCGCCCAGATCATGGAGCCGATGGCCCGGTTCCCGACGGTCTGGCAGCACGCGGGGTTCATCGAGTTCATCACCCGCACCGGCAGCATCGGCACCAACCTCGACGCCCGCTTCTCCTGGCCCGCGTTCTTCGCGTTCGTCGGGTTCGTGGCCAAGGCCGTCGGCGTCACCGACCTCGACCCGGTGTTCAAGTGGTCGCCGGTCATCATCCAGCTGCTGTACCTGCTGCCGCTGGCGATGATCGTCCGGGTGATGAAGGCCAACTGGCGGGCCAAGTGGTTCGCGGTCTGGCTGTTCCCCGTCGCCAACTGGGTCGGCCAGGACTACCTGGCCCCGCAGGCGTTCGGGTACCTCGTCTACCTGTTCTTCCTGGCGATCCTGCTCACCTGGTTCCGGCCCGCGGTGCTGCGCACCAGGATCGGCGGCAGGCGCGGCAAGGGCGACGAGCCCGGCAAGCTGTACTCGTTCTTCTTCGGGCCGAAGACGACCGGCGAGGAACCCGTCCGCGAGGTCGGCCTGTGGGAGCGGCGGTTCCTCGTCGTCCTGCTCGTGGTGCTGCTGCTCGTCGGCACCGCCGCGCACCAGCTCACCCCGTACCTGCTCATCGCCTCCTCTGCGGCGCTGGCGCTGGTCGGCCGCAACGAGCTGCGCGGGCTGCCGATCATCGGCGGGGTGATCTACCTGGCGTGGATCTCCTTCATGGCCTACGGCTACTGGCGCTACGACCCGGGCGGCACCCTGTTCGCGGGCGGCGGCAACCCTCTCCAGACGCTCCTGGAGAGCACCTCGGGACGGATCGGGTTCGGCGATCCCGACCTCGGCAAGATCCAGCGGCTGCGGATCGTCATCGTGCTCGTCGTCATGGCGCTGACCGTCATCGGGCTGCTGCGCCGCAGGTTCCGCGGCATCGACGACAGGGTCGCGCTGATCCTGCTCATCGTCCCGATCAGCTCGTTCGGCCTCCAGTCCTACGGCGGCGAGATCGCGCTGCGCACCTACCTGTTCATGCTGCCCGGCGCGGTGTTCCTCGCGGCGTACGCGTTCTACCCCGACCCCAAGCCGGTGCCGGTGGTGCGCTCGGCGCCGCGCCGCCAGCGGCTGCGCCGGTGGGGCCCGACGCTCATGGCGAGCACGTTCGCGGTGCTGCTCATGGGCGGGTTCCTCGTCGTGCGGTACGGCAACGAGGCGTTCGAGCAGGTGCGCCCCGGCGAGCTGCGCGCGCTCGACGCGATGCTCGACGACGCCAAGGGCAAGCCGATCACGCTGGTGTGGGTGTCGGGCGAGGTCGTCACCGAGCCCGCGGCGGCCAGCGCGACCCCGCAGGGGCCATGGGGCTACCGGAACTTCGAGAGTTTCAGCTACACCGCGACGCACTTCGCCCAGGAGCCGTACCGGACGGGACTGCTCCAGACGCCACCGGTCGCGCCGACCAAGCAGGAGGCGCGCGACCGCCGCCCGAACGTCGCCGAGATCATCTCGGCCATGCAGGAGGAGCCGGGCAGCTACCTGTACTCCTCCCGGATGAACGACACCTACCAGGTGCTCAACTTCGGGCTCGCCCCCGACTGGAACCAGCGGCTGGTCGGGGAGGTGAAGGCGTCCGGCAAGTTCAAGGAGGTCTACGCCGGCCCTGACGCTTCGGTCTACAAGCTCGTCGAGCAGGTCGGCGAGCCGGCCGAGCGGCCGACGCCGACCGGGCTCATCGTGGGCATCAGCAACTGGACCCCGGCGGGCCTGATCTACCTCCCCGTCCTCATCGGCGTGCTCACCGCCCGTGAGCTGCGCCGGATCCGCCTCTCCCCCGACCAGTGGACACGGCTGCGCCCGTACACGGTGGTGGCGTTCCCGCTGTTCGTCGGGTTCGTCGCCATCGTCGTCGAGCGCTTCCTCACCCTCAAAGGAACGCAGTGACGGCTCCCCCTCCCCAGACCGCGACGGCCTCCCCCTCGGTGGGGATCGTCATTCCGACCCTCGATCGGCCGCTGCTGCTCCGGGAGACCCTGGACTCGGTGCTCGGGCAGGACTACCCCGGGGTGGTCAAGGCGGTCGTCGTGTACGACCGGAGCGAGCCGGACACGTCGCTGGCTTCCGACGATCCGCTGCGGCCGGTGCGGGTGCTCGCCAACTCCCGGACGCCGGGGGCCGCGGGGGCGCGCAACACCGGCGTGCTCGTGGCGGAGACCGACTTCGTGGGGTTCTGCGACGACACCGACCTGTTCCTGCCGGGCAAGATCGCCGCGCAGGTCGCGGTGCTGGCCGCGGAGCCGGAGACCGAGGTGGTGTGCTGCGGGCTGCGCCTGTTCGGGCGGACCATCGAGGACACCGAGCGGGGCATCCCGCGGCCCCGGGTCACCCGGCAGGACCTGCTCGGCGGCCACAACCCCAACCTGCACCCGTCCGCGCTGCTGGTGCGCGGGTCGGCGGGGCTGCTGTTCGACGAGGACATCCCGGGCAGTTACGGCGAGGACTACGAGTTCGTCCTGCGCGCGGCCGGGCGCGCGCCGATCCGGCAGATCCCGTTCGTCGGGCTCGGGCTGCGCTGGCACGAGGGCTCGTACTTCTCCGTGCTGAACAATGCGCCGCTCATCTCCGAGGCCGCGCAGTGGATGCTCGACAAGCACGAGTTCCCCTGCGGCGGCTACGCGCACTGGGCGGGCAAGGTGGCCTTCGCCGAGGCGGTCAGCGAGCGCAGGTCGTCGGCGCTGAAATGGATCGGCCGGACCATGGCGGCCCGCCCGCTCGACCCGCGGGCGCTGCTGGCGCTCGCGGTCACCGCGGGCGTCCCTGCCGCCTTCATCATGAAGAACCTCGATCGGATCGGACGGGGCGTGTGACGGCACTGCTGATTCTTGTGATGATCGCCGTTCCGGCGGCCTGCTTCGCCTGGCTGCTGCGCGGCCTGGACCCGCTCGGCCGGGCGACGGCCGGGGTCGCGGCGTCGCTGTGCCTGCTGATCCTGGTCCCGCAGACCATGATCATCGTCCGGGCCTGGTCGCCCGTGGGCGGCCTCGCGGTCGTCGCGGGGATCTGCGCGCTCGTCGCGACGGCGGCCTGGCTGCGGCGTCCGTCGGCCGGCGCGGAGGCCGCGGTGCCCGCCGCACGACAAGATGATGAAGACTGGATTTTCGACGAATGACACGAACCCGACCAGGGCTGTAATACTCCAAAAGCTGGGGTGGGAGAGACCCGCCACCATCGACGGGAGCAGCTTTGTCAGAGTTTGCTGTGGTATCGGAGTTCCAGCGGAGAAGACCGGCCGGCAAGGCCCTGCGCGCGGGCCTCGCGGTCGCGGTCGCGGCCGGAGGCGTCCTCGCCGTGTCCGCGCTGCCCGCGGCCGCCGCGCCGAAGAAGTGCTACGCGGGCCAGTGGGTGAGCACGGGCCTGACCGCGAAGATCAGCGGCAGGTCCAACGAGACCGGGAAGATGCAGAACGTCAAGTACCAGGGCATGGCCGGCATCAAGCTGAAGCTGCACCCTGTCGACGGCCTGGTCTACAACTTCACGGGCTCCAAGCGCGAGACCTTCGCGGGCACCAACGTCGAGGGCGAGCGCACCGAGGGCTGGGAGAAGCTCACCGGTGTCCTGTACCTCCCGGCGAAGATCACCGGTGACAAGAAGGGCGTCATCACCAGCAAGAACAAGAAGGCGAAGGGCCCCGCGACGGGCACCGGCCAGAACACCAAGCCCGAGATCGCGTCCTGGGGCACCTGGAAGGTCGCCGACCACGCCAAGATCGGCCATTTCGACACCCCCGTGGTGAAGAAGGCGACCTTCACCTGCACCCCCGGCAAGAAGCTCGTGATCAAGGACGTCCGCAAGTGGGACACCTTCACCGAGACGCTGACCATGAACTTCAAGCCGAAGAAGAAGAAGGCCTAGCTCCGGCCCGCTGTCACCGGCCCGCCCGTACCCGGGCCGTCCCCGCCGACCGAAGGCGCCCTCATCGCCGAGGGCGCCTTCGGCGTTTCCGTACCCCTTGACGCGGAGCGTGCCGCGGCCTATGTTTAACATATCGGTTAATTAACCGAATGGCTAAATACAAGCGGGAGGAGGGGACGGCATGGCCGAGGACAGGCTGAGCTTGATCTTCTCCGCGCTCGCCGACCCCACCCGCCGCGCGATCCTCGCGCGGCTCGCCGAAGGGGACGCCACCGTCTCCGAGCTCGCCGAGCCGCATCCGATCAGCCTTCCGGCGATCTCCCGGCACCTGAAGGTGCTGGAGCGGGCCGGCCTGATCACCCGCTCCAGCACCGCGCAGTGGCGGTCGAGCAGCCTGAACGCCGAACCCCTGCGCGAGGTGCAGGGGTGGATGGAGCACTACCGCCGCTTCTGGGACGTCAACCTCGACAGGCTCGACGCCCACCTGCGCCGCGTCCAGCGCGCACAGGCCGAGCAGGCGGAGCGGCGGGAACCGCACGACCCGCAGGACGCACCGACACCGAACGAGAAGAGGAATCGACCATGACTCAGCTCATCGTCAGCCGCGTGTTCGACGCTCCCCGCGAGCTCGTCTACCGCGCGTTCACCGACCCCGACCAGCTCGCCCAGTGGTTCGGCCCCGTCGGCTTCCACGTGCCGCGCGAGACCGTCGAGCTCGACGTGCGGGTCGGCGGCAGCGAGAAGTTCACCATGGTCCACGACGAGGACCCGTCGTTCACCTCGCCGGTCAGCGCGACCTTCAGCGAGGTCATCGAGAACGAGTTGATCGTCGGCTACGAGGACGTCACCGGCATGCCCGGATTCGAGGGCACCGTCAGGTTCGAGTCGCGGATGGAGTTCCACGACGAGGGCGACGGCAAGACCCGGCTCGTCATCACCCAGGGCCCGCACAACCCGGAGATCCTCGCCGACGCCGAAGCCGGCTGGGAGAGCTCCTTCACCAAGCTGGACGCGCTGCTGGCGGTGTGACCCCGTCCGCCGCCCCGTGGTCCCGAGGTGGGACCCTTGACCCTGTGAGCACGGTCATCACCGGCATCGGGGAACTCCTGACCAACGCGGGGCGGCAGGGGGAGCCGGAGATCCTGACGGACGCGGCGGTCGTCATCGACGGCGGCCGGATCGCCTGGGTCGGCGACGCGCGCCGGGCCCCCGACGCCGACGAGCGCTTCGACGCCGGGGGCAGGGCCGCGCTGCCCGGGTTCGTCGACTCCCACGCGCACCTGGTGTTCGCCGGGGAACGCGGGGCGGAGTTCGCGGCGCGGATGGCCGGCACCTCCTACGGCGCGGGGGGCATCCGCACGACCGTCGAGGCGACCCGGGAGGCCGAGGACGACGTGCTGCGGGCGAACGTGGCCCGGCTCGTCGCGGAGATGGCCAGGCAGGGCACGACGACCGTCGAGTGCAAGTCGGGGTACGGGCTGACGGTCCGGGACGAGGTGCGGTCGCTGCGGATCGCCGGGGAGATGGCCGACGAGGTGACCTTCCTCGGCGCGCACGTCGTGCCCGAGGGCATGGACACCGACTCCTATGTCTCCCTGGTCTGCGGCGAGATGCTGGAGGCCTGCGCGCCTTACGCGGACTGGATCGACGTGTTCTGCGAGCGCGGCGCGTTCGACGGGGACCAGACCCGGGAGATCCTGCGCGCGGGCGTCGCGGCGGGCCTCCAGCCCCGGCTGCACGCGGGCCAGCTCGGCCCGGGTCCGGGCGTGCAGATAGCCGTCGAGTTCGACGCGGGCTCGGCCGACCACTGCACGTTCCTCACCCCCGGCGACGTCGACGCGCTCGCCGCGTCCCGGACCGTCGCGACCCTGCTCCCGGCGGTGGAGTTCTCCACCCGCCAGCCCTACCCGGACGCGCGGGGCCTGCTGGACGCGGGCGTCGCGATCGCCCTGGCCACGGACTGCAACCCGGGCTCCTGCTACAGCTCCTCGATGCCGTTCTGCGTCGCCCTCGCCGTCCGTGAGATGGGCCTGACCCCACTCGAAGCCGTCCAGGCCGCCACCCTGGGCGGCGCCCGCGCCCTGCGCCGCGACGACATCGGCCGCCTCGTCCCCGGCGCCCGCGCCGACCTCCAGATCCTCGACGCGCCCTCCCACCTCCACCTCGCCTACCGCCCCGGCGTCCCCCTCACCGTCGCCGTCTGGAGCGCGGGACTGCGCATGCGCTAGTGCTACCGGTAGCGGCGGTTGACGCGGATGAGCGGATCTTCACGGGTGATGTAGTCAACATTGGTGACTTCGGCGACGAAGAGGACGTGATCGCCCGCCGGGATGCGGAGGCGGGTCTCGCATTCGAGGGCGGCGACGCCCTCTTCGATGATCAGGGCCTCGGAGCGGCGGCCGCGGTGGTGGGGCTGGCCGCCGAGCAGCAGCCGCGCCGAGGGTCTGCCCTCGGCGGCGAACCTGCCCGCGAGGGCCCGCTGGGCGGTGCTCAGCACGGTCACGGCCCATCCGGGCCTGCGGTGCAGGACCTCGCACAGGTAGGACTCCGCGGACACGCCGATCAGCAGCATCGGCGGGTCGAGCGAGACCGAGGCGAACGAGCTGACCGTCGCGCCGATGTCGTCGCGGCCCTCGCTGACGGTGACCACGGTGACGCCGGTGGCGAAGGAGGCCAGTGCCGAGGTGAAGTCCTGGGGCGCGATCACCAGCGCAGGTCTCCGTACCCCGGCATGACCAGGGGGCCCGCGGTCGGGAAGCCGAGCCTGGCGGCGGCGCCCGCGAGGGAGCCCCACGCCTCGAACCGGGTGGACGCGGCGGTCCTGTCGTCGCTGGACTCCGGCGGGCGGAACCTGTCGAGCGGGGAGACGTGCGGGAACGACCGGACCGGGGCGTCAGCGGGCAGCTTCGCCTTGCGCCGGGCCAGGTCGAGGGTGTGGTCGAGGCCGCCGAGCTCGTCGACCAGGCCGCGTTCCGCCGCGTCGGCGCCGGTCCAGACGCGGCCGCGGGCCAGGTCCTCGATCTTCTCGAGCTCCATGCCGCGGCCTTGGGCCGCCTTCGCCGTGAAGTCGGCGTAGATGCGGTCGAGCGAGGTGTTGATCCGCGCCCACTCCCCCTCGGAGAAGTCCCGGACCGCGCTGTGCATCCCGGCGTGGTCGCCGAACGCCGCGGCGCCGAACCCGACGCCGAGCCGATCGAGCAGGCCGGTGACGACGGGCTTGCCGGTGTAGACGCCGATCGAGCCGGTGAACGTGCCGGGCTGGGCCACGATGGTGTCGGCGGCCATCGCGATGAAGTAGCCGCCGGAGGCCGCGACGTTGCCCATGGAGACCAGGACGGGCTTGCCCGCGCGGCGGGCGAGGATCACCTCGCGCCAGATCACGTCCGAGGCCACGTAGGAACCGCCGGGGCTGTTGACCCGCAGCACGATCGCCTTGGTCTTCGGGTCGCGCACCGCGGCGCGCAGTGCGGCGGCGAGGGTGTCGGACCCCACCGCGCTCCCCTGGCCCGGCACGGGGCCGCGGCCGGAGCGGCCGAGCCGGATCATGCCCTGGGCCTGGATCAGCGCGATCCCGTCGACCGGCTTGCGCGGCACCCGGTCGGCCAGGCCGGCGCGGGCGTAGCGGGCGACGTACAGCAGCCGGGCGTCGGGCCCTGCGGCCTCGCGGACACGGGCGTAGACCTCGTCGCGGTAGCACAGCTCGTCGACGAGGCCGGCCTCCAGCGCCTCGGACGCCAGCAGGGGCGCCCGGTCCACCAGGGCGCGGACCTCGGACTCCGCCAGCCCGCGCGAGGCGGCGACGCCGCCGGTGAACTGCTCGCCGACCGAGGCGACGAGCCGCTCCGACGCCTCGGCGTGCTCGCTCGTGTAGCTGTTCTCCAGGAACATGTTCGGCGCGGTCTTGTACTCCGCGCGGCGCCCGAACCGGAAGGCGATGCCCGCCTTGTCCAGGGCGTCCTTGACGAACGGCTCGGACAGCGCGAACCCGGTGATGCCGACGTCGCCGGACGGCTGGAGGCATACCCGCTCGAACGCCGAGGCGAGGTAATACGCGGGGGTGCCTTCGCCGGACTCGCCGAAGGTCTCGGTCCAGGCGACGGTGAGCTTGCCGGCGGCGCGCAGCCCCGCGACGGCGTCGCGCAACTCCTGGGCCAGCGCGACCCCGACGGGCCCGTTGATCCGGGCGACGAGCGCCTTGACGCGCGGGTCGGTGCGCGCCTTGCGCAGGCCGTCGAGGACGTCGCGCAGGTGGGTCCGCCGGATCGACATCAGCGCGCTGACGGGATCGGGCGGCGATCCCTCGACCAGGCCCTCGGACAGATCGAGTTCGAGGATCAGCGGACCGGTGCGCCGGTCGCGCAGTTCCTTGACCGGGCCGAGTGCCGTGAGCGTGTCGAGTCCTTTGAACGCCATGGCTCAAACCCTACGCGCCGGCGGCACCCTCCAGACCGCGCTCGAACGCCTTGTTGGGGGTGGTGCTGGCCGTCGCGGAGGCCGCGAGGGCGCCGTCGGGGTCGACGAGCCGGGCCGCGCAGACCGTCCTGCGGCGGCCGTGGTGGGTGACGGTTCCGATGACCCGGTAGGGCACGCCCTTCTCGACGGTCCGCAGGTAGTCGACGTTGAGGTTCAGGGTGAGCTGGGGGACGAAGCGCTCGCCGAGGCTGGCGGCGGCCAGGCCCACCGCGTTGTCGAGGACGAGGGCGATGAAGCCGCCGTGGGCGGTGCCGCCCGGGTTGCACAGCTTCTCCTCGGGCGTCCAGCCGAGCACCACCCGGCCGGGGTCCGCCTCCAGGACACGGTCGCCGACGTACTCCGAGACTCCGCCGAGGCCCCGGCCGATCCGCCCGTCGGCCAAGGCGCGCAGCACCTCGGCGCCCGACAGGGTCTTCCACAGTTCGAATTCGTTGGGCACAGGTGAAGCGTAACTTTCCACTTACCTGACTGCGCAGACGGGGTGCGGCCGGGCGCCCGGTCAGGAACCGCGCCGCACCGAGCCGTCGCCGCCCGCGCCGTCCTCGCCGGTGTAGGCGAGCTGCGCGGTGCCGTCGGCGGTCACCGTCATCGCCAGGGTACCGGCCGGGCAGGTCCCCGCGGCGTGACTCAGCGCCAGGTCGACGCGCTCGGCCGCGGCGTCCCGCACGGTGACCGTGCCCGAGCACAGGGCGCCGTTCTCCAGCTCCGACTGGCCCGAGTCCTGGCCCTGGAAAAGGGTGATCTTGACCCGGTAGTACGTCTCCCCCACGGACCCCTTGACCGTCAGGCCGCCCTCCCAGTTGCCCGCGAGCGCGGCGGGCACCACCGCGCCGCCGGGGTCGCCGCCCGCCCCCGTGCCCTCCGGGGCGCTGAGGGCGTTGTAGGCGAAGTAGCCCCCGGCGGCCAGGAGCCCGGCGCCCAGCACCCCCGCCACGGTCCTGCCGACCCAGCGAGAGCCCGAGCCCTCGCCGGTGCGGGAGGCGGGGTGCGGGGGGAACGGCTGCGGCGTCGCGATCCCGATCGGGGTGGGCGGGAACGTCGCGGCGGACGGGCGGAGCAGGGGCGTCCCGTCGACGGTGATCGAGGGCGGCGGCACCACGCCCGGGTGGAAGGCGCCGGGCGGCGTCATCGGGGGCGCGAAGGGCAGCGGCCCGGAGGAGTCTCCGTGCGGGACGTCGGCCTCCAAGGCGGACTCCAGCCTGTCACGGAGCTGGCGGGCGGTCGGGCGGCGCAGCGGATCCTTGTCCAGGCAGGCCAGCAGCAGCGGCGCGAACTCCTCGAGGCCGTCGCCGAGGCGCGGCTCGGCGTGCATGACCCGGCCGAGGATCGCCGCGACGTTGGAGCCGTCGTCGTCGAACGGGCCGAACGGCGGATGGCCGGTCGCCGCGAAGACCATCGTGCAGGCCCACGCCCAGACGTCGGACGCGCGCGAGGCCTGCTCCTCGCGCAGCAGCTCGGGGGCGAGGTAGGAAGGGGTGCCCATGAGCTGCGGGCGGGTGTGGTGGTCGACGTGGCGGGCGATGCCGAAGTCGACCACGCGCGGCCCGTCACGGCCGAGCAGCACGTTGGCGGGCTTGAGGTCGCGGTGCACGATGCCCGAGCCGTGGATGGTCACCAGCGCCTGCGCGGTGAAGATCAGCAGCCGTTCCAGGTCGCCGCCCCGCAGCGGGCCCACGTCGGCGACCCGGTCGAACAGCGAAGGGCCGTCCACGTACTCGGTGACGATGTAGGGGCGCGTCCCGTCGAAGTCGAAGCCGATGACCCGGGCGATGCAGTAGCGCAGCCTGACCTGGAGCGCGGCGTTCATCTCGCGTTCCAGCCTGCCGCGGGCCTCGGCGTCGGTGGCCTTGAGCACCTTGACGGCCACGGGCTCCGGCGAGTCCGCCGAGCGCCCGAGATAGACGATGCCCTGCCCGCCCTCGCCCAGCCGTTCGAGCAGAGTGAATCGCCCGAGTTCGCGTGGATCGTCGGGCCTGAGTGCGTCGCCCATGGTCCCTCCCGGTTTGCAGGTATCCAACCAAGCGATCGAGGGGGCCGCAACCACCCGACGCTACTCCGTGATCAAGCCGGTGCCCTGCCCGTCACCCTTACGCTGCCGACATGCGCACCGTGCTTATCGTCGACGCGGCGAACGTCATGGGATCCCGGCCGGACGGGTGGTGGCGGGACCGGCTCGGCGCCGCGGGCCGGCTCCGGGACGCCCTCGCGGGGCTCGGCCCGGTCTCCTTCGGCGGCGAGGAGCCCGCCGAGGCCGAGATCGTCCTCGTGGTGGAAGGGGCGGCGCGGAGCCTTCCGGCGATCGAGGGCGTCACCGTGGTGTCCGCGCCGGGCAGCGGCGACGACACGATCACCGACCAGGTCGGCGCCTTCGGCGATCCGGACGGCGACCCGCCCGTCCGGTACGTCGTCGTCACCGCCGACCGGGGGCTGCGCGCCCGCGTCCAGGCGCGCGGCGCCGAGGCGGTCGGCCCCCGCACGCTGCTCGGCCTGCTCGGCTGACCGCGGTCCGTCGCACTACAGGTCGATCGCGTAGTCGAGCACGACCCGGTCGGCCGGGATGACGATGTCGCGGCACACCTCGAGGACCCGGTCCCCCGCCATCATCCGCCGGGTGACGGTGATGACGGGCACGCCCGCGCCCATCCGGAGCGTCTCGGCCTCGTCGCGCGTGGGCATCCGCGACCGCACCGCCTCCTCCACCCGGGTCGCCGGATGGCCGAGGTAGGCCAGTTGGGCGGGGGTCCCGCCGGGCCACGGCTCGCGCGCGGGGTCGGCGACGGGCGTGCCGTCGACGAGGTCCCACGGCAGGTAGTTCACCGAGATCTGCTGCGGCTCCTCGCGGGCGAAGAACACGAACCTGCGGCGCAGCAGCGCGGTGCCCGCGGGCAGCTCGAACAGCGCGGCGAGCTCGGGGTCCGCGGCGACCCTGCGGTACCGCCGCTCCAGCCGGTAGTCCGCCCACCCGATCCGCTGGTCGTGGGTGAAGGAGGTCGCGGGCTCCGCGCCCTGGGCCTGGGCCTGGGGCTCGGTCTCCACCCGGTAGCGGTCCATCGCGATCCGGCGGACGGTCGGGCGGACGCGCACGACGGTGCCGCCGCCCCGTCTCGTCTGCACCAGGCCCTCGGCGCCGAGCACCGCGACGGCCTGGCGCACGACGATCTGGGAGACCCCGTGGCGGGCGGCGAGCTCGACCAGGGTCGGCAGTCTGGTGCCCGGGGGATACGCCCCGGCACGAATACCGTTGCGCAGTTCGTCGGCGATCTTGAGATATGCGGGCCGCGGCACGCGAAACCTCCCCACTGCCACCGCCTCACCCCGGGGAAACGTTCCGGTTACCTGTGGCTTGACGGTTCTACTGGCGCGTATCACTTTTGTATACGGAATGTATTGATCGGGGAAGGGACCGGGCGATGGGAGACTTCGCGGATCTGAAAGCGCTCATCGAGGCGGCCCATCCGGGCTGGCAGGTCTGGCGGAGCGACGCCGGACGGTGGTACGCGACGCGCACGGGGGACCTCTCCGACGCGCAACTCCAGGCGGGGCTGGCCATGACGCTCGCCTCCGACGACGAACCGGGCCTGCGGGCACTCCTCGCCGACCAGGCGACAAAGAAAGAGGAAGAGGGCGAAGCCTAAGAAAAACGGCCACATCCGGCTCGGGGTGCGGGGGCCGGTATGGGTGATCGCTTTCCGGGAAGACTCTCGGTACCGTGGGTAATTGAACCGTACTTCCCGGGTAAGCCATTCCGGCTGTGAATCCGGGTGAACCAGGGCGGCGGTCCGGCGTTCATACACGGGGAGAGCACAATCCGACTCTGGAGGCACCGTGCAAGGCCACCCTTCGCCGCCGCAGATCCGCACCGCGACATCGCCCCGGCGCGGCCGGCACGGGCGCAGGAGACCGCTGTGGATGATCGCCCTCGCCGCCCTCGTCACCGGTGCCGTCATCGCCGCCCTCGTCCTCTACGTCCTCGGTGACGACGAGGAACCCCCGCAGAGCCCCGGCGGCGCGGACGTCACCCAGGTCGGCCAGATCAGCGCCGGACTGCCCGGCGACTGGACCAACTGGGGCTTCACGCACACCCAGACCAGCCTGGAGACCACCCCCGCGGCCAAGGCCATCGTGCGCGAGGTGCCGATGCTCCAGGTGCAGCACATCATGGGGTTCGGCGCCGACAACCCCCAGCTGACCCCCGGCCGCTACGACTGGAGCTCCCTCGACCGCCGGATGAAGGACATCCGGGACACCGGCGGCGTCCCGATGCTGACCCTGTGCTGCGCGCCCGACTGGATGAAGGGCGGCCCCTCCGGCACCACCGACTGGAACCACCTGGAAGACTCCCCGCTCCCCCAGTTCTTCGACGCGTTCGCCGCCCAGGCCGCCGACGTCGCCCGGCGCTACCCCGACGTCAAGTACTACTTCGTCTGGAACGAGTTCAAGGGCTTCTTCAACCAGGACGCCAACCGCTGGGACTTCGAGGGCTACACCCAGCTCTACAACAAGGTCTACACGGCACTGAAGAAGGTCGACTCCGACATCCAGGTCGGCGGCCCCTATATCCCGGTGAACTCCTACGCCGACGCGCACTCCGCGGCGTCCAAGAACCTGCGCGGCGCGTGGGGCGCGGCCGACCAGCGCGCGCTGACGGCCATCGAGTACTGGCTCGAGCACAAGAAGGGCGCCGACTTCGTCGTCGTCGACGGGTCGTCGCTGCCCGAGGACCGCACCGCCCACGAGGACCCGTTCCGCGACAACGCCAAGTTCAGCGCGGTCACCGAGTGGCTGCGCGCCAAGACCGACCTGCCCGCGGTGTGGGCCGAGTGGTACACCGAGCCGGAGAACTCCGGCTGGACCGCGCCGAAGCTCGGCGCCGTCCAGGCCGACGCGATGATCAGGTTCGCGGCGTCCGGCGCGGCGGGCGCGCTGTACTGGAGCCCGCAGGGCATCGACAACTGCACGAGCTGCCTGTGGGGCGCCAAGGGCCAGGCGCTCCCGCCGCTGGAACTGCTGCAGAACTTCGTGCGGGTGTTCCCGCCGGGCACCGAGCTGCGCCGGGCCGAGGTGTCCGACCCCAAGGTCCGCACGCTCGCGTCCGGCACCGACGTGCTGGTGGTCAACACCTCCGAGGCCGCGGTCAGCGCCACCGTGGACGGCTCGCCCGTGGACCTCCAGCCCTACGAGATCAGGTGGATCAACCGATGACGACAGCCGCGGACCTGGTGGGCACCGAGTTCTGGGCGCGCCCGCACACCGAGCGGCACGCCGAGTTCGCCCGTCTCCGCGCCCTGAACGCGCCGGTCTACTACGCCGAGCCGCGCATCCCCCTCGTCCGCGCGGGCAAGGGGTTCTACGCGCTGGTCGGGCACGCGGACGTGGTGGCGGCGAGCCGCAACACCAAGGTGTTCTCCAGCGAGCCCGCGGCCACCTCGCCCGAGCCGCCTCCGTGGATCGCCGCGCTGTTCGGCAGGCCGATGGTGAACATGGACGACCCACGGCACGGGCGGCTCCGCCGGATCGTCTCGCGCGCGTTCAGCCCCAAGATGCTCGCCGACCTCGCCGACGACATCCAGGCGACCGCCACGAAGATCGTCGACGAGGTGCTGCGCGACGGGCCGGAGGACTTCGTCGCGCAGGTCGCGGCCCGCCTGCCCATCGAGGTCATCTGCGCGATGATGGGCATCCCGCCCGAGCGGCGGCCTTATGTGCTCAAGCGCATCGACGTGATGACCGAGTACTCCGGGGTCCGCGGCTCCCTGTTCCACCCGCGCACGCTGCGGCTGCTCGCCGGGAACCTCAAGGCCATCGTGGACCTGCACCGGCTGGTGGCGCGGATGGGCCGGGAGCGGCGCGGGAACCCGCGCGGCGACCTCGTGTCCGCGCTGGTCAACGCGAACGTCGACGGCGAGGCGCTGACCGTCAGGGAGCTCGGGTCCTTCTTCGACCTGCTGCTGGTCGCGGGCAACGAGACCACCCGCAACGCGCTCTCGCACGGGCTGCGGCTGTTCACCGAGAACCCCGACCAGCGCGACTATCTGCTGGCCGACTATGACGCGCGGATCGGCCCGGCGATCGAGGAGATCGTCCGTTACGTGTCGCCGATCATCCAGTTCCGGCGCACCCTGAAGGAGCAGTACACGCTCGGCGGCCACACCTTCCAGGCCGGCGAGAAGGTCGTGCTGTTCTACCAGGCCGCCAACCGCGATCCCGCGGTCTTCACCGACCCGGACGCCTTCGACGTCTCCCGGTCGCCCAACCCGCACGTCGGCTTCGGCGGCCCCGGCGCGCACCTGTGCCTGGGCGCCAACCTGGCCCGGATGGAGTTGAAGATCATGTTCCGCGAGCTGTTCACCCGGCTCCCGGACATCCGCACCAAGGGCGACCCCGAACTCCTGCTCTCGAATTTCGACAACGGCGTCGTCAAGCAGGCGTTCACCTTCTGACCGAACGCCACCGCTCCTGATTGAACGCCGCCGCGCCGGAGGCGGGCCTAGAAGCACGCGTGGACGGCTGCGGCCAGGTCGGCTTCCAGGTGGGGCAGGAGCAGGTGGCGGCCGTCGCGGACGACGGTGCGGCCGGAGACGACCACGTGCTCGATGTCGGACGGGGTCGCGGCGAAGACCACGGTGTCCGTCGCGGTCGCCGGGGCGGTCCCGGCGAGCGCCACCGAGTCCAGCGCGACGGTGACGAGATCCGCGCGGGCGCCGGGCTCCAGCCGGCCCGCGTCGGGCCAGCCGAGCGCCTCGTGCCCGGTGGAGGTGGCCGCGGTGAGCAGCTCGAAGCCGGTGAAGGAGCCGCGCTTCCCGCTTTTCAGGCGCTCGCCCCACTCCACCGCGCGGGCCTCGGCGAACATGTCGACGAGCGCGTGCTGGTCGGTGCCGAGGCTGAGGTCGCAGCCTCCGTCACGGAGCGCGGCGGCCGGGCCGATCCCGTCGGCGAGGTCCCGCTCGGTCGTCGGGCACAGGCACACCCCGGTCGACGTGCCCGCCAGCAGGTCGAGGTCGGCGGCCGTCACATGGGTGGCGTGCACCGCGACCGTCCGGGGGCCGAGCGCGCCCGCCTCGGCCAGCAGCCGCGCGGGTGAGATGCCGTGCTCGGACAGGCACTCCTCGTTGTCGGCGCGCTGCTCCGACAGGTGCAGGTGCAGCGGGGCCGCGTGGTCGCGGGCCCAGGCCGCGGCGATCGGGATCTGCTCACGCGGGACCGCCCGCACCGAGTGGACCGCCGCGCCGATCCTGGCGTGCGGCCGGGACAGGGTCCGCGCGCGCAGCGCCGACACCCGCCGGGCCCAGATCCGCGCGTCGCCGTCGCCGAAGCGCAGCTGGGCGCCGCTCAGCTCGCTGCCGTATCCGCCGCGCAGGTAGAGCGCGTCGAGCAGGGTGATCCGGATGCCCGCCTCGGCCGCCGCGTCCAAGAGCGCCTCCCCCATCACGTTCGGGTCGGCGTAGGGCGTCCCGTCCGGGGCGTGGTGGAGGTAGTGGAACTCCCCCACGCAGGCGATCCCGGCCCGCGCCATCTCACCGTAGACGGCCCGCGCCAGCGCGAAGTACGTCTCGGGCGTCAGGCGCTCGGCCACGGAGTACATCAGCTCGCGCCAGTTCCAGAAGGTCCCCGCCCCGTGCTGCGCCCTGCCGCGCAGCGCCCGGTGGAACGCGTGCGAGTGGGTGTTGGCGAAGCCCGGGAGGGTGAGGCCGGGCAGCGGGTAGGCGTCCGACGGCCGCGGCGTGCCGGCCCTGACCGCGGTGAACCTGCCGCCCGAAGCCTCGATCAGGACGTCGGCGGCCAGACCGTCCCCGGTCCAGGCGAGTTCGGCGTGCCAGCGCATCACGGGGCCGCCAGATCGCGCAGGACCGCGGCGAGCGCGGCCACCCCGGCCAGGCAGTCCGCCTCGGTGGCGTGCTCCTCCGGGGCGTGCGAGACGCCCGTCGGGTTGCGCACGAAGAGCATCGCGGTGGGCAGCCGGGCGGCGAGGATGCCCGCGTCGTGCCCGGCCGCCGTGGGCAGCACCGGGGCGCCGCCGAGCGCCGCGACGATCCGCTTGCGCAGGTCGGCGTCGAAGTCCACGAGAGAGGTGTAGGACTCCGCGGAAAGGCCGAAGTCGACCCCGTGGAAGGCAGCGGCCAGGGACACCCGCTCCCTGATCTCCGCGACGGTCGCGCGCACCACCTCGTCACCGGGGCCGCGCGCGTCGAGCCAGGCGGTCACCTGCGAGGCGATGACGTTGGTGCCGCCCGGCAGCGCCCTGACCCGGCCGACGGTCGCCCGCGCGCCGTGGCGCTCGGCGGCCTCCCGCGCGGCGATGACCGCGTGCGCGAACGGCTGCATCGGGTCGTGCCTGTCCTCCAACCGGGTCGATCCAGCGTGGTCGCCGCGCCCGGCGAAGTCCATCCGCCAGCGCCCGTGCGGCCAGATCGCCCCGGCCACCCCGACCGGGACGTCCAGGGCCCGGCCCTGCTCGACGTGCAGCTCCACGAAGGAGCCGATCCGGCCGAGCAGGTCGTCGTCGCGGCCGATCCGGTAGTCCTCCGGCGGCTCTGGGCCCAGGTCGCCCGAGACCGCCTCGGCGAACGTGGTGCCCTCGGCGTCGGTGAGGCCGGCCGCCCGGTCGGGGTCGATCTCCCCGGCCAGCAGCCGCGAGCCGAGGCAGGAGACGCCGAACCTGGCGCCCTCCTCCTCCACGAACGCGGCGACGCCGATCGGATGTCCGGGCCGGAACCCTTCGGCGCGCAGCACGTCGACCGCGGCGAACGCCGAGACGATGCCGAGGGGGCCGTCGTAGGCGCCGCCGCCCGGCACCGAGTCGAAGTGGCTGCCGGTCAGCACGGCCTGCCCCTTGCCTTCCGCCCACCACGCGAACAGATTGCCGTTGCCGTCCCGTTCGACGGCCATGCCGCGCCGCTCGGCCTGGTCGGTGAACCAGGCGCGGCAGCGCAGCTCCGGCTCGGTCCAGGACTGGCGGAAGTAGCCACCGGTGCCGTCGTCGCGGCCGATCGGCAGCAGCGACTCCCACAGCTCCGCGAAAGTCGCCATTCACCCCTCCATCGGAAGACGCACACCGCGCTCGGCGGCGACCTCGCGGGCCCGGTCGTACCCGGCGTCGGCGTGCCTGACGACGCCGATGCCCGGGTCGTTGGTGAGCACCCGCTCCAGCTTGCGCGCGGACAGCGACCCGCCGTCGGCGACGCACACCTGGCCCGCGTGCACCGACTTGCCTATGCCGACGCCGCCGCCCTCGTGGATCGACACCCACGAGGCGCCGGACGCGGTGTTGAGCAGGGCGTTGAGCAGCGGCCAGTCGGCGATGGCGTCGGAGCCGTCGGCCATCGCCTCGGTCTCGCGGTAGGGCGAGGCGACCGAGCCGCAGTCGAGGTGGTCGCGGCCGATGACCAGCGGCGCGGTGATCTCGCCGCGCGCGACCAGCTCGTTGAACCGCAGCCCGGCCTCGGCCCGCTCCCCGTAGCCCAGCCAGCAGATGCGGGCGGGCAGCCCCTGGAACCTGACGCGCTTGCCCGCCATCCGGATCCACCGGCCGAGCGCCTCGTCGTGCGGGAACAGGTCGAGGACGGCCCGGTCGGTGACGGCGATGTCGGCGGACGACCCGGAGAGCGCGGCCCACCGGAACGGGCCCTTGCCCTCGCAGAAGAGCGGCCGGATGTAGGCGGGGACGAACCCCGGGTAGTCGAACGCCCGCGCGCAGCCGCCCAGTTCCGCCTCGGCGCGCAGCGAGTTGCCGTAGTCGAACACCTCGGCCCCGGCGTCCTGGAACCCGACCATCGCCGCCACGTGCCGGGCCATCGACGCGCGGGCGCGGTGGGTGAACCCCGCCGGGTCGGCCTCGCGCAGCGCGGCCATGTCCTCGAACAGGACGCCCTCGGGCAGGTAGCGCAGCGGGTCGTGCGCCGAGGTCTGATCGGTGACGATGTCGACGGGCGCGCCCGCGGCGAGCAGTTCGGGCAGCACCTCGCAGGCGTTGCCCAGCACCCCGATGGACAGTGCCCTGCGCTGGTCGCGCGCCTCGACGGCGAGGTCCATCGCCTCGGCGACGGTGAGGACCTGGACGTCGCAGTAGCCGCCCTCGACCCGCCGGTCGATCCGAGACGGGTCGCACTCGACGCAGATCGCCACCCCGCCGTTCATGGTGACGGCGAGGGGCTGCGCGCCGCCCATCCCGCCGAGCCCCGACGTCAGCGTGATGGTCCCGGCGAGGGAGCCGTCGAAGCGCTTGCGGGCGACGGCCGCGAAGGTCTCGTAGGTGCCCTGGAGGATGCCCTGGGTGCCGATGTAGATCCACGACCCGGCCGTCATCTGGCCGTACATGGTGAGGCCGAGCGCCTCGAGCCTGCGGAACTCCTCCCAGTTCGCCCAGTCGGGCACGAGGTTGGAGTTGGCGATGAGCACGCGCGGCGCCCACTCGTGCGTCCGGAACACCCCGACGGGCTTGCCGGACTGCACCAGCAGGGTCTCGTCCTCTTCCAGGTCGGTCAGCGACCGGACGATCCCCTCGTAACAGGCCCTGTTGCGGGCCGCCTTGCCCGTGCCGCCGTAGACGACGAGGTCGTCGGGGTGCTCGGCGACGTCGGGGTCGAGGTTGTTGTCGAGCATCCGCAGCGCCGCCTCCTGGGGCCAGCCCTTGGCGGTCAGTACCGTGCCGCGCGCTGCGCGCACGGGGAAGTGGCTCATCGCGTCCTCCTTAGGGCAGCGGGCCGGTGACGGCCTCGGCGGCTTCGAGCAGGGCGCCCCGCCTGACGAGCCGCACGGCGGACTCGATCTCGGGGGCGAGGAAGCGGTCGGGGCCGGGCGGGGGCACCCGGGTCCGCAGCAAGGCGACCGCGGCGGCGGTCGCGGGCGCGGCCCGCAGGGGCGCGCGCAGGTCGAGCGCGCGGGCCGCGGTGAGGATCTCGACGGCGAGCACCCGGGTGAGCCCGTCGAGGGCGCGGCGCAGCTTGCGCGCGGCGTTCCAGCCGAGCGAGACGTGGTCCTCCTGCATCCCCGAGGACGGGAGGGAGTCGACCGACGCGGGGGCCGCGAGCCGTTTGAGCTCCGCGACGATGGACGCCTGGGTGTACTGGGCGATCATCATCCCGGAGTCGACCCCGGGGTCCTCGGCGAGGAACGGGGGCAGGCCCGCCGACCTGGCGCGGTCGAGCATCCGGTCGGTGCGCCGCTCGGACATCGAGGCGAGGTCGGCGACGGGGACGGCGAGGAAGTCGAGCACGTAGGCCAGCGGGGCGCCGTGGAAGTTGCCGTTCGACTCCACCCGGCCGTCGGCGAGGACCACGGGGTTGTCGACGGCCGCGGCGAGCTCCCGCTCGGCGACCGCGACGGCGTGCGCGAGGGTGTCGCGGGCGGCCCCGGCGACCTGCGGGGCGCAGCGCATCGAGTAGGCGTCCTGGACCCGGTTGCAGTCGGGGCCGCGGTGCGACTCCATGATCATCGAGCCGGAGAGCAGCGCCCGGAGGTTCGCGGCGGAGACCGCCTGGCCGGGGTGCGGGCGCAGCGCCTGGAGGTCGGCGGCGAACGCACGGTCGGTGCCGAGCAGGGCCTCGACGCTCATCGCCGCGGCGAGGTCGGCGGTGCGCAGCAGCAGCCCCAGGTCCTCGGCGGCGAGCGCGAGCATGCCGAGCATGCCGTCGGTCCCGTTGATGAGGGCGAGACCCTCCTTGGCCGCGAGCTCCACCGGCCGCAGGCCCGCGGACTCGAGCGCCGCGGCGGCCGGGAGCACCGCGCCGGCCGCGTCCCGCACGTCGCCTTCGCCGGTGAGCGCCAGCGCGCAGTGCGCGAGCGGGGCGAGGTCGCCCGAGCAGCCGAGCGACCCGTACTCGCGGACGACCGGGGTGATGCCCGCGTTGATCATCGAGGCCAGGGTGAGCGCGATGCGCGGCCGGACGCCGGTGTGCCCGGTGGCCAGCGTGGAGAGCCGGAGCAGCATCATCGCGCGGACCACCTCGCGCTCGACCTCGGCGCCGCTGGTCGCGGCGTGCGAGCGGACGAGGGAGATCTGGAGGCGCACCCGCTGGGCCGGGTCGATGTGCCGGGTCGCCAGCGCGCCGAATCCGGTCGAGATACCGTAGACCGGAGTGGATCGGGCGGCCTGCTCCTCCACCATCGTGCGCGCCGCGGCCATCGCGGCGAGCGCGTCGGCGGTCAGGCCGACCAGCGCGCCGCGCCGGGCCACGGCGACGACCTGCGTCAGGGCGAGCGGGCCCGTGCCGACCTCGATCAGCGGGTCCCCGGCCCGCGCTGCCCCCATGTTCCTTGTCCTGCCCGGATGGGCCGACCCGACACACTGACCTGTCCGAAGGATGCTCGAAGCCGACGAAAAGAAGCTAGAAAAGTCCTGTCCTGTTCACTTATGCCCCACCGAGCGACCATAGTTAGGCGGGTGGATCGGAAGGTGGCGCAGCGGGCCCCGGCCGACGACGTCGAACTCTCGGCGGCGGTCGGCGCGGCGCAACAGGGAGACGAGGCGGCTTTCCGGTGCGTCTATCAGGATCTCCAGCCCAGACTGCTGCGCTATCTGCGCGCACTGGTCGGCGAGGACGCCGAGGACATCGCGTCGGAGGCGTGGCTGCACATCGTGAAGGACCTCCCGTCCTTCCGCGGCACCTACGACGGATTCCGCGGCTGGGCGACCACCATCGCCCGCAACCGCGCCCTCGATCATGTGCGGATGCGGCAGCGGCGGCCGCGTGCGGACACGCAACTGGAGGAACTCGCCGGAATGGCGAGCGACGAGGACACCGCGCTCAGCGCGCTGGACGGACTCGGCACCGAGCGGGCCCTGGGGCTCATCATGCGGCTGCCGCGCGACCAGGCCGAGGCGGTGCTGCTGCGGGTCGTCATCGGGCTCGACGCCAAGACCGCGGGCCTGGTCCTCGGCAAGCGCGCCGGGGCGGTGCGGACGGCCGCCTACCGGGGGCTCAAAAAACTCGCCGGAGAACTCCAGTGACACTTTCGACCACGCCGACGCTGAGAGAAGTGAGATGAACGCCAAACGGATCAGCCGGAGGGCCGCCGAGCAGATGCTCGGCGGTGGTTCGGCAGGCCATCAGGGTCCTCTCGCCGATCTGCTCGCCGCGGCGGCCGCACCTGGCCGCACCGAGGAACTGGTCGGTGAGGCCAAGGCAGTGTCGGCCTTCCAGGAGGCGTTCACCGACGGACCGAAGATCGACCTCGGCTCCGCCGCACAGCGGCGGGGCGCGCACGGAGGGGTGAAGTCATCATCGCTGTCAGCCGTACTCGGCCGCAGGAAGGCCCGGGCCTGGAGTATCCGGGTCTTCGGGACCGTCCTCGTGGTGGGCGCGGTCGGCGGGGTGGCGATCGCGAGCAACGGGGTCTCCGGCCGCAATCCGGCGTCCGCCCCGAAGACGCCCACCCCCACGATGACCGCGCCGCACCTCACCCGCAAGCAGGCCCCGACGCCCGTGCCGCATGCCACCGCTCCGCCGTCGCTGGTGGAACTGTGCCGGGCGCTGATCGACGGCAAGCCGCGCAAGCAGCTCGACCCGTTCATCAAGGCCGCCGACGGCAAGCAGAAGGCGCTCGCCCTCTGCAAGGCGCTGGTCTCCGGGCAGCCGGTCCAGTGGCCGGAGGACTGGCCGAACATGAAGAACTGGTCCGACGGCCTGCCCACCGCGTGGCCGACCTGGCCGCAGAACTGGCCGGAGGACTGGCCGAACGGGACGAGAACAGATCATCCCAAGAAGCCGAAGCACGGCAAGCCGCACAAGGACGAACCCCTGTGGCAGGTCACGCCCCGGCCGGGAGCCGAAGACTGACCCCATGAACCCGGGCCCGTCCGCGGGCCCATGACCACAACTGAAGACTCCGGACACCCACGACGGGTTCTGCCCCCGTTCCCGTCAGCCCGGGGTGTCCGGTACCGCCGGAGATCTCCTAGCGCCCTCCGGTCCGGGTGGTGCAGCGTTCCCTTGTGCGAGCGGCCACCCGGTCGCGCGAAGGATCGCCGGCGGAAGGAAGCCGTGTTCGCGGACTTTGCCCGGGTCCGCGAACACGGCTCACCATGCTCAGCCGGTCGGCCGATCTGGGGTGGTCCGCCGACCGGCTGTACCTTTTCCGGCCGTGACCTCCCCGGGCGTCCGCCCCGGCGCGCACGCTTCGCGGGGAGGACCCTTCGGCCCTCCCCGCACCTCACTGCGAAATCGGCGAGACCGTCACAGGTTGGCGGTCAGCCACTCCTTGGCCACGACCGCGGGGTCGGTCTTGTCGGTGGCGACCTTGTTCATCATGTCCAGCAGGCCCTGGGTGGTGAGCTTCGCCGAGACCGCGTCCAGCGCCTGCTGTCCCGCCGCGGGGACGCCGTCGGCGCTGACCAGCGGAGTGACGTTCTGGCGCCCGAAGACACCCTTGGGGTCCTCCAGCACCACGAGCTTGTCGAGCACGATCGCGGGGGTCGTGGTGAAGACGTTGCCGACCTGGACGTCGCCGTTCTTGAGCCAGGTCGGGATGTTGCCGCCGCCGGAGCGGTCCGGCTTCCACTCCTTGAAGGTGAGCCCGTAGGCCTCGTTCAGCTTGTCCTTGTAGCGCTTCTCGAACGGGGCCGGGCCGCCGACGGTGAAGTCCTTGGCCACCGGGGCGAGATCCGCGATCGTCTTCAGGTTGTTCTTGGTCGCGGTGTCCGCGGTGACGGTCAGGGAGTCGTTGTCCTCCGCGGCCGCCGAGGTGAGGATCTTGAGCGAGCCGGGCAGCTTCGCGGTGATCGCGGCATTGGTCTCCTCGGTGGTGGCCGGCAGCGCCGCCTCCGGGTCGAGGTAGGCCAGGAGGGCGCCGTTGTACTCCGGCAGGACGTTGATGTCGCCCTTCTCCAGCAGCTTGTAGTACACCTCGCGCTCGCCGATGCTCAGCTTCCGCTCGACCTTCACGTCGGCGGCCTCCAGGGCCCCGGCGTAGATCTCGGCGAGCAGCACGCTCTCGGGGAACGCGGCGGAGCCTACGGTGACGGTCTCGCCGCCGCCCGACGAGGAGGCCCCCGAGTCCAGGGGGTTGTCGGTGGAGCCGCCGCCGCAGCCCGCGGCGGCGAGGGCGAGCAGCGCGGTTCCGGCGATGATCCGCAGGGATCTCATGAGGTGGTGTCCTTTCGCAGTCCCCTGGGGGTGACCAGGCGGGTGAGGAGGGTGAAGATTCCTTGGACGGCGATCGCGAGCAGCACCACGAGCACCGAGCCGCCGACGGCCTCGCCGTACTCGCGCAGGAGGATGCCGTCCATGATGTAGCCGCCGAGGCCGCCGAGGTTGATGTAGGCGGCGACGGTGGCCGTGGCCACCACCTGGACCGCCGCGGTGCGGACGCCGAGCAGGATGAGCGGGGTCGCGATCGGCAGCTCGACGCGCAGCAGCACCTGGCGCCCGGTCATGCCCATGCCGCGCGCGGCGTCCCGCACCTGTGGCTCGACCTGCCGGACGCCCTCGTACACGTTGATGAGGATCGGTGGGACGGCCAGCACGACGAGCGGGATCAGCGCCGCCACCGAGCTTCCGGTGCTGAGCAGGAAGATGAGCACGAGCAGGCCCAGGGTGGGCAGCGCGCGGGCGCCGTTGGCGGTGTTGATCACCGCGAACGCCCAGCGCGGCCCGGCATGCGCGATGAGCAGGCCCAGCGGGAGCCCGATGAGCAGCGAGACGGCGAGCACGAGCAGGGTGTAGCCGACGTGTTCCGCCAGGCGCACGGGGATGCCGTCCGCGCCGCTCCAGTTCGCGGCGTCCGTCAGCCACGCCCACCCGGCGTTCACCGCGCCGCCCAGGGGGTGAGGAGGCGCTGGAGGAGCACCAGCGCGAAGTCGAAGACCACGGCCAGCGCGATGATGAGCACGATCCCGGCGAAGACGGGGGTGGTGAACTGGAGGTCGAAGCCGTCCTTGAACAGCCTGCCGAGGCCGCCGATGCCGATGAGCGCGCCGACGCTGACCAGGCTGATGTTGGCGACCGTGGCGACCCGCACCCCGGCCATGATCACCGGGACGGCGATGGGCAGCTCGACCGCGAGCAGCCGGCGCAGCGGGGTGTACCCCATCGCGATCGCGGCCTGCCGGGTGCTGTCGGGGACCTGGCGCAGGCCGTCGACGACGTTGGGGACCAGCACCGACAGGGTGTAGAGGGTGAGCGGGATGACGACGGTCCAGATCGTCAGGCCGGTGAAGTCCAGCAGCACCAGGAACAGCGCCAGCGACGGGACCGCGTACAGGATGTTGGCGATCGTGAGGACCGGCGGGTAGAGCCAGCCCCACCGCACGCACAGCACGCCGAGCGGCACCGCGACGACCAGGCCGAGCAGGACCGGGAGCAGCGACAGCTTTAGATGCTCGACGGTGAGGTCGCCGAACAGGCCGAGATGGCTCTGGATCCAATCCCAGCGGACCAGGGGCTCCGCTTCATTCACCCGCGGCCTCCGGATCGTCGGGCGTCCCGGGGTCCTCGGGGCGGTCGGCCTCGGGGGTGGCGTCGAGTTCGGCGAAGAACCGCAGCTTGCGCAGGCCGCGCTCGCCGCCGAGGAACTCGGTGACGAACCCGGGCTCGGGCGCGGCGAGCAGCTCGCGCGGGGCCGCGTACTGGGCGACCCGGCCGCCCTTGGCGAAGACGGCGATGCGGTGGCCGAGCCGGACCGCCTCGTCGATGTCGTGGGTGACGAACACGATCGTCTTGTGCAGTTCGGCCTGGAGGCGCAGGAACTCCTCCTGGAGCCCGGCCCTGACCACCGGGTCGACCGCGCTGAACGGCTCGTCCATGAGCAGCACGGGCGGGTCGGCGGCCAGCGCCCTGGCCACGCCGACGCGCTGCTGCTGGCCGCCGGACAGCTGGTGCGGGTAGCGCGCGCCGAGCGCGTCGTCGAGGCCGACGCGCGGCAGCAGCTCCCGGGCGCGCGCCCTGGCCTTCTTCTTGTCCCAGCCGAGCAGCAGCGGGACCGTCGCGATGTTGTCGACGACGGTGCGGTGCGGGAACAGGCCGCCCTGCTGGATCACGTAGCCGATGCCGCGGCGCAGCTCGGCGGCGGGCCTGGCGGTGACGTCGGCGCCGTCGATGGCGATGACGCCCTCGGTCGGCTCGACCATCCGGTTGATCATGCGCAGCGTGGTGGTCTTGCCGCAGCCCGAGGGCCCGACCAGCACGGTGATCTCGCCGGTCGGCAGTTCGAGGTCGAGGCCGTCGACCGCGACCGTGCCGTCGGCGTACCGCTTGGTGACGCCGGAGAAGGTGATCACTGGTCCATCCGATCATCATGCGGCCCGGCGCCTGCGGGCGGGGCCGTGGAGGCGCGCGGGATCAGGGCGGGCTCGCGGACGACGCGGCGGCCGGGCGGGCCGCCGTCGATCCCCGCGAGGACGAGGCCGACGGCGTCGGCGGCGACCTCGGCGAGGCGCCAGTCGACCGTGGTGAGGGGCGGGGCGAGCAGATCCGACAGGGCGTGCGCGTCGTACCCGCACACCGAGAGGTCGGTGGGGACGCGCAGGCCGAGCGCGCGGGCCGCGTCGTAGACGCCGTAGGCGATCGAATCGGAGAAGCAGAAGACCGCGGTGGGGCGCGGGGAGCCGGTGAGCAGGGCCTCGGCCGAGACCGCCGCCTCGACCCGGGACGCGCCGCTGACGGCCACCTCGACGGTGATCCCGAGCCGGGCCGCCTCGGCGTGGACGTGCACGTCGGCCGGCCTGTCCGGGGTGCTGGCGAGGGTCGTGGTGAGCACCCCGATCCGGCGGTGGCCGAGGCCGTGCAGGTGCTCCAGGGCGAGGGTCACCCCGCGCCGGTTGTCGAAGACGACCTCGCCGTGCGGGTTCCCGGCCAGCGCGTCGCCGATAGGGACCACCGGGACCGCCTCGGCCAGCTCCGCCCAGAGCGGGGCCGCGGGATCGAGGGCCTGCACGATGAGGCCGTCGACCTGCTGCTCGCGCAGCCGCCTGGCCATGGCCTCCTCCCGGCCGGGATCGCCCGCGGCGTCCAGGATGATGGCGTATCTGCCGCCGTCGAGCAGCGCCCGGCCGACGCGCACCGCCAGATCCTGCTGCCAGTGGTCCTCCAGCGAGCCGCACAGCACCCCGACGGTGCCGGTGCGGCCGCTGGCCAGCGCCCGCGCGATCGGATCGGCCCGGTAGCCGAGCTCGGCCGCGGCCCGGCGTACCCGGCGCTGGGTCTCGGCCGAGGTGTGCATCCCGCGCAGCGCGTAGGACACCGCGGCCGGCGACAGGCCCGTGGCCCGCGCCAGCTCACGGATCGTCACGCGACCCCGGGAACTCGGCATGGACCTACCCTAGATCGGCACTGTGACAGTTCCTTTGCAGCGTGTTTCGCGGGGTTCCCGTCACACCTTCGTTCCACTGGAGAACAGCCTGCTCAGACCGTTCATCCGGCGGCGGGGACCGCGAGCGTGAGACTGAAGTCACCGTCCGGATCGGTCCACAGCGCCCGGATCCCGAACCCGGCCGCGGTCAGCTCCTCCTTCAGGCCCGACGGCCGGAACTTGGCCGAGATCTCGGTCCGCATCTCCTCCCCTTCGGCGAACTCGACGGTGAGGTCGAGCGCGGCGATCCGGACGGTCTGCGCCGACCGCGCGCGGAGCCGCATCTCGATCCACTCCTCCGCGGCGTTCCAGACCGCGACGTGCGTGAACTCCTCGGGCCGGAAATCGGCGCCGAGCCTCTTGTTGATGACGGCCAGGACGTTGCGGTTGAAGGCCGCGGTCACCCCTTCGGCGTCGTCGTAGGCGCGGACGAGCCTTGCCGGGTCCTTCACCAGGTCGGCCCCGAGCAGGAACGCGCCGTCCTCCCCGACCAGGGAGCGCACCGCGGCCAGGAAGCCGCGGCGCTCCCGGGGGACCATGTTGCCGATCGTGCCGCCGAGGAAGGCGACGAGTTCGGCGGGGCCGCCGGGCACCTCGGCCAGGTGCTCCTCAAGGTCGGCCACCACGGGGCGGACCGTGAGGGCCGGGTAGTCGGCCGCGATCTTCGAGGCCGCGTCGGCCAGGAACTCCCCACTGACGTCGACCGGCACATAGGTGTCGAGGGGAAGCGCGTCCAGTAGGAGCCGGGTCTTCTCCCCCGAGCCCGCGCCCAGCTCCACCAGGGTGCGGGCGCCGGTCAGGGTGGCGATCTCGGGAGCGCGCTCGACGAGGATCGCGCGCTCCCTGCGGGTCGGGTAGTACTCCTCCAGACGGGTGATCCGATCGAAAAGCGCGCTTCCCCTGTCGTCGTAGAACCACTTCGGCGGGAGCGTCTTGGGCGTCGCGGTGAGGCCGGCGCGCACGTCGGCCCGCAGTGCGGCGTCCAGGGCTCCCGGGGCGAGCAGGATCTCGGGCTTGGGTTGGGCTTCCATGTCACTCCTTCAGCGCAGCGGATGGATGGCCAGGCGGACTGAGTCGCCGTGCCGGTGCGCGGCGACGAGCGAGCGGTCGGGCACCCGCTGCCAGGCGGGGTTGCCGTCGTAGGGTTCGGACGCGATGACCGCCGCCTGGTCGGTCGCGCGCACGAACAGGGAGGCGCCCCAGGCCGTCGCGGCCAGGGACGTCCCGTCGGAGGCGAGCAGGTTGTAGTCGCCGGGCGCGATCGCGGCGACCGTCCGGACGGTCTCGGCGAGGCCCTCGGCGAGCGCGCGGCCGCCCCGCCAGGACCGGACGGCCCGCGCGAACAGCAGGGCCGAGTCGAGCGGGGCGCGCGCCTCGGGCACCAGGGAGAGGTCCCCGGCCAGCTCGCGGAGCTTGGCCTCGACCGCGCCGAACCCCTCGACGCGGCCGTTGTGGCTGAACAGCCAGCGCTCGCAGCGCAGCGGCTGCGCGCCCGACTCCTCCACGGGGAACCCAACGGTGGCGCTGCGGACCGCGGCGACCACCGCCCCCGCGGTCAGCACCTCGCTCAGCTCGGCGAAGCCGGTGTCGGTCCAGATGGGCTGGGCGCGCCGGTACCGCAGCGTCCGGTCGCCGCTGTACCAGCCGACGCCGAAGCCGTCGGCGTTGAGCTTGTTGCGCGTGCACAGCTTGGGCTCCCACGACTGCCGCTCCAGCGAGTGCGGCGGGCCGTAGACGAGCGAGTGCAGGCTGCGCGGAGGGCCCAGATAGGCCAGGTGCCTGCACAACTAGACGCTCCTCGCGCAGCGGAAGCCGGCGAAGATCTGGCGGCGGATCGGGTAGTCCCAGTTGCGGAACGTGCCGCGGGCGGCGGCCGGGTCGGTCGCCCAGGATCCGCCGCGCAGCACCTTGTAGTCAGGTCCGAAGAACACCTGTGAGTACTCCTTGTACGGCTTGACCTGGAACCCCGGGTAGCCGTGGAAGTCCGTGGCGGTCCACTCCCAGACGTCGCCGAGGAGCTGCCGGACCCCCGCCGGCGAGGCTCCACTGGAGAAAGATCCCGTTTTCGAGGGCTGCAACCGCCGCTGACCGAGATTGGCCCGTTCCGGCGTGTAGATGTCACCCCATGGATATCTGCGAGAGCGCTGGGCGCTCTCGTCCCAGCGCGCGGCCTTCTCCCACTCGGCTTCGGTGGGCAGTCTCCTCCCCGCCCAGCGCGCGTACGCGTCGGCCTCGTACCAGCTGACGTGCTGGACGGCCTGGTCCGGCGGCACGGGCTCCACGTCGCCGAACCTCCGGCGGAGCCAGACCCCCTCCCGGAACCAGAAGGCAGGCGCGTTCGCGTCCTTCTCGCACCGCCACGCCCAGCCCCGCGGGTCCCACCACTCGGCCCGCGCGTAGCCGCCGTCCTCGATGAACGCCATGTAGTCGGCGTTGCTCACCGGGACGGTGTCGATGAAGAACGGGGGGACGTCGACGACGTGGGCGGGCCGCTCGTTGTCGTAGGCCTCGGGGTCGTCGGTGCCCATCTCGAACGGGCCGCCGGGGATGAACGTCTCGGGCGGGAAGGGGGGACCCGGCGTGGGGTCGTCCGCGGGGCGGTCGGTGAGGCCGGACGGCTCCTTGCGGAGCTGGTGGGTGGCCAGCATCGTCTCGTCGTGCTGGTGCTCGTGCTGGATGACCATCTCGTACAGGAAGAGGCGGTCCTCCCGGAGATCCTTCAGGGAGTCCAGAACCATGCTCCGGACCGTCCCGATGTAGGCGCGTGCCTCGTCGGGCGGCAGGAGGGGCAGCGAAGGGCGGGACGCGCGGGGGTGCTCGAAGGCGTCGTACAGCCCATCGATCTCCGGGCGGAGCGGCTCCACGCCCCCCGCCACGCGCAGCAGCCACAGCTCCTCGTAGTTGCCGACGTGGGCGAGGTCCCACACCAGCGGCGACATCAACGGGGACACCTGGGTGGTCAGGTCGCGGTCCTCGAGCGCGGTGAGCAGATGGCTGCGCTCCCGCGCGGCGACGAGTTCGGCGGCGATCCGCTCTCTCAGCGCGTCCATGCGTGCTCCCCCTTCAGGACGTCGTCCGCCGGGCACAGGCCCCTGACCACGTATCTCTCCGCGTACTCCTCCACGATCTGCTTGAGGTGCCCGTCGAGGTGGGCTGCGGCGGCCTCGAAGCAGGCGACGGCGGCACGGCCCAGGACCGGGTCGCGCACCCCGTCGCGCGCCGCGCGGGCCCACAGCCCCGCGGCGGGGGCCGCAGCGTGCTCGGCGGCGTCGGGCGCGCGGTCCAGCAGGGCGGCGACGACCGCGACGGGCACCCGCCAGTACGGCTCGGGCAGCTCGTCGATCATCCGGAGCTCCAGCCAGCCCTGCGGCCGGACGGGGGGGAACAGGGTCGTCAGGTGGTAGCGCAGGTCGTCGGCGCTGGGCGAGCCGGCGTGGATCCACTGCCGGAAGGTGAGGCCGGGGTCGCCCAGCCAGCCGTCGTCCCTGCGGATCACCATGACCCTGGCGTCGAGGGCGTATTCGGCCCAGGCCGTCTCGGGGACGGCGCCGACGGGCGCGGTCGTGCGGGAGCGGTCCAGCCGCGACCACACCGCCTGGCGGGTCGACAGGTGGCCGGTCCGGCGGCCGCGGTACAGCGGCGAGTTGGCGAACGCGGCGACCAGCACCGGGCCGAGCAGGTGGGCGAGGCGCCAGCGGCGGGCCGCCTCGGCGGCGTCGCGGCCGATGTCGAGGCAGACCTGCACCGAGGCGGTCGAGCACATCATGGTGAGGTCGCCGAAGTAGGCGCTCATCGCCCGGTAGCGCGGGTCGTGCACCTGGAGCCGGGACGGCCGGTCGGGATCGACGCCCAGGCCGACGAGCGCCAGCCCCGGCAGTCTGCGGCGGGTCTCGGCGAGATCGGCGGCCAGCACCGCGCAGGCGGCCTCCGGGCCCGCCATCGGCGCCGAGCTCAGTTCGAGCTGCCCGCCCGGTTCGAAGGTGACCCGGCTTCCGCCGGGCAGCGGCGCGGCCATCGCCTGGCGCAGGCGCTCGACCGGGACGGGCGCGAGCGGCCGGGCCGGGTCGCGGACGAACCACTCGGTCTCGGCTCCGACCGTTCCCGGCGGGCCCTTCTTGAAGCACACTCCGTGGACGTACTCATAGACGTCCTCCACACTCACCGACACCGGCGCCTCCCCTTGGGCGTAGGGTCAGTAGCCCTTCCCAGGTGAACCGGATCAGTTGCCCCGGGCACCTCGGAAATTTCCTGAAATTCTCACTCACCTCTCTCGACCTGGGCAAACACCGACATCTCCGGAATATCCCCGTGGCGCGCGCGGGCTAGCCCCAACCGACGGCAAACGCCGCGCCGATCCCCCGGGACCGCCTCGCTCAGGCGCTGTATTCGCGGGCCACCCTGTCGATCCGCTCGGCGAGATCGAAGTCCTTGGCGCTCAGCGCGCTGCCCTCGTCGTGGGTGGTGAGCGTGAACGTCACGTTCCGCCACCGGATGTCGATGTCGGGATGGTGGTTCGCGTCCTCGGCCTCGCGGGCCGCGCCGTCCACGATGGCGATCCCGGCGAGGAAGCTCGGCGCCTCCACCGTCCGGGTGATCACATCGCCGCTCCGCTTCCACAGCGGCACCCGCACGAGCCGCCCCAGGATCTCGTCCTCCGACAACCGCGCCATGACGGCCCCCTCGTCTCCAGGCTGCTGCGGGCCGCACCCTCCGGCCCGGACACCCCCAGCCTAACCAACCCGGGGCGACCCGCCGGTGCCCGGCCGTTGACACAGCGTGACGACGGCCCGATCATCCAGTCACCGCGTCCACCGGCGACCCGCCGGTGCCCGGCCGTTGACACAGCGTGACGACGGCCCGATCATCCAGTCACCGCGTCCACCGTCGAGCTGACCCGGGAAACCCTTTGCAGACCCGCTGGCTGGTCCCGCCCGTGCTCGCCGCCCTCACGGCGGTGTTCTTCTACGGCCGCCACTGGGCGGCGGGGCCCTACCCCGAAGGAGTGACGTTCCAGGGCACCACGCGGCCTGACCGGGTCGCCCTCACCGATTTCGTCGACGCCCTGCGCGCGCGGGACACCGCCCGCCTCAAGTCCCTCGACGACACCTCCCCTGAGGCCACCGGGCAGGACATCAACGCCGCCGCCGTCTACCTCGTCGCCGAGTACTCGCGCCTTCCCGGACCCGTCACGATCACCGTCACCCATCCCTCCCCCACGTCCGACTCCATGACGGCCTGCCTTCACTTCCCCCCGGACCGCGACCTCCAGTTCGCCGGGACCACCGGACGCTTCCCCGGCTCGTCTTCGCTCTACTTCGCCGACGCCCATCACTTCGCCGACGACCTGGGCCCGTCCGACGCCCCGGCCTGCCCCGCCGTCTAGATCTCGCCCCTAGTACTCCGGGCCTACGGCACCCCTGACGAAAGTTGGGGACGGCCCCTCCCCTTCGCCCCAAGATCAGGGCCCCCTCCCGTCCGTAGCGTCGGGCACGGAAGAAGGGAGCCGGAAATTGATCACTCTGCGAGACCTGACCAAGCGCTACGGCGACGTGACCGCCGTGGACGGGCTCAGCGCCCGGATCGAACCGGGCCGGGTCACCGGGTTCCTGGGCCCGAACGGCGCGGGAAAGAGCACCACGATGCGCATGATCCTCGGCCTGGACGCCCCCACCCGCGGCAGCGCGCTGGTGGGCGGCCGACCCTACCGGGAGCTCAGGTGGCCGCTGCGCGAGGTGGGCGCGCTGCTGGACGCCCGCGCGGTGCACCCCGGGCGCAGCGCGCGCAACCACCTGCTCGCGCTGGCCAGGGCGGGCGGCCTGCCCGCCGCTCGGGTCACCGAGGTGCTGGAGACCGTCGGGCTCGGCAAGGCCGCGCACCGCCGCGCCGGCACCTTCTCGCTCGGCATGAGCCAGCGGCTCGGCATCGCCGCGGCGCTGCTCGGCGACCCGCCGGTGCTGCTGTTCGACGAGCCGGTGAACGGCCTCGACCCCGACGGCGTCCGCTGGATCCGCACCCTGATGCGGTCGCTGGCGGCCGAGGGCAGGACCGTGCTGCTGTCCAGCCACCTCATGAGCGAGATGCAGCTCACCGCCGACCACCTCGTGGTCGTCGGCCGCGGAAGGCTGCTCGCGGACACGACGGTCGCCGCGCTCGTCGCCGACGGCAGGGGCGTCCGGGTGACGTCGCCGGACGACGCGGGACTCGCCGCCCTGGCCGACCGGCTGCCCGGGGCCCGGAGGACGGCTCCCGGAACGCTGCACGTGGCGGACGCGTCCGTCGAGCGGATAGGCGACCTCGCGTACGAACTCGGCGTACGGCTGCACGGCCTGGCCGTCGAAGAGGCGTCGCTGGAACAGAAGTACATGGAGCTCACCGGAGACTCCGTCGAATACGGGGTGCCCGCATGACCGGACAGACGCGCGCGGCCTCCGCCGCGGAATGGACCAGGCTGACGACGGTCCGCTCGACCTGGTGGACGCTGGCGGCCGCGGCCGTCGTCATGGCGCTGACCTGCGCCCAGCTCGCGCTGATCCACGCAGGCGACAACACCGACGAGCTGACGGCGAACGACTCGGGCGTCACCACGGTCGGGGCCGTCGCGGTGGACGCCTTCAGCATGGGGCAGTTCGTCCTGTTCGCCCTAGCGATCCTGTTCGTGAGCGCGGAGTACGCCAACGGCGGCATCCGCTGGACGTTCCAGGCGGTGCCCGTGCGCGGCAGGGTCTACGTGGCCAAGGCGGCGGTGCTGGCGCCCGCGATGTTCGTCGCGGGCACGGTCCTGTGCGTGCTCGGCGGCTTCTGCGCCTACCCTCTGCTCGGCGAGTGGGGCACGCTGGACGGCCTCGTAGGCGACTCCCTGGCCATGGGGGTCTACTCGGCCTGCATGGGCGTGGTCTCCCTCGGGCTCGTCTTCCTCCTCCGCAGCGCGGCGGGCGCCTTGTCGGCGCTGTTCGTGCTGCTGATCCTGGTGCCCGTCCTCGCCATGGAAGCCGAGTCGCCCGTGGCGGACGCCCTTCCGAGCGTCGCGGGCACCGCCTTCATGACCGGCGCCTCCGACCCCTATCCCCCGGCCGCCGGCCTCACGATCGTCGTCGCCTGGACGGTCGCGGCGTCCCTGGCCGCCGTGTACGTCCTGCGCAGGCGGGACGTCTGAGCCGGGCCCCGGGCCCGGTCCGTCAGAGGAGGCCCGCCTCGTGGGCCCGGATGGCCGCCTGGACGCGGTTCGCCGCGTCCAGGCGGGCGAGGATCGAGCTGACGTGTGCCTTCACGGTGCCTTCGACGAGGTGAAGGCGGCGGCCGATCTCGGCGTTGGACAGGCCCTCGGCGACGAGCGCGAGAACGTCGCGCTCCCTCGGGGTGAGCCGGGCGACGGCGTCTCTGGCGCGGGCCGCGCGGGCCAGGCGCTCGCCGCCCAGGCCGTCGACGAGGCGGCGGGCGACGGACGGGGCCAGGCAGACCCCGCCTGAGGCCGCGGCCCGGACACCCGCCAGGAGGTCGCGCGGGTCGCCGGTCTTGAGCAGGAACCCGTCGGCGCCTTCGGCCAGCGCGCGGGTGATGTAGGCGTCCTCGGAGAACGTCGTGAGGATCACCACGGCGGTCTCCGGGGCCGTCCTGCGCAGTTCGGCGGCGGCCTCGAGGCCGTCCATCCGCGGCATCCGGATGTCGAGCAGCACGACGTCGGGCCGGTGCGCGAGCACCCCGGCGACCGCCTCGTGCCCGTCCCCGGCCTCGGCCACCACCTCAAGGCCCGGATCGGCGGCCAGCACGGCCCGCACCCCGGCCCGCAGCAGCGGCTCGTCGTCGGCCAGCAGCACCCGGACCCGCGCGTCCTCCCCCGCCGTCACCATGGAAAGCCCTCCGTGTAGGTCTGGTAGGCGGCCATCGCGGCCCCCAGCGCGCCGACGAGGAGCGCGGGGACCGCGACCGCCGCGGCGAGGCCCCGGCGGGCCGCCCTTCGCCCGGAGAGCCGGGCCGCCGCCAGCTCCGACTCCTCGGTTCCGCCGGGGGAAGGCTCCGGCTCCGGCGAGCGCGGGGGGACGTGCGGCAGCCGCGCGCGGACCGCGAAACCCTCGCCGTCCGGCCCCGCGGCCAGCGTCCCCCCGCTCAGCCTGACCCGCTCGCGCAGCCCGGTGAGGCCGTGCCCGCCCCCTGACGCGCCCGGCAGCGGCCCGGCGGGCGGCGGCCCGTTGACGACCTCCACGGCGGTCTCCGCGCCCGTCCTGGCCAGGTCGACGCGCACGGCGGCGCCCGGCGCGTGCTTGGCCGCGT
Organism: Actinocorallia herbida; assembly: GCF_003751225.1. Classification (NCBI taxonomy): domain Bacteria; kingdom Bacillati; phylum Actinomycetota; class Actinomycetes; order Streptosporangiales; family Thermomonosporaceae; genus Actinocorallia; species Actinocorallia herbida. The sequence goes on along the minus strand of NZ_RJKE01000001.1, from coordinate 718,603 downwards.
TGGTCAGCGCCTCCTGGACGATCCGGTGCGCGGCCCGGTCGGCGAGCGCGGGCGCGGCGGGGCCGGACTCCGCGAGCCGCACGGCCATCCCCGAGCCCGCCGCGCGCTCCACCAGATCGGCGACGGTCTCGCCCGCGGGACGGGTCGCCGCCTCGCCCGGCCGGAGGATGCCGAGGATCTCCTGGAGCCGCTCGGTCGCGGTGGCGGCGCCCGCACGCAGGTCGCCGGCCGCGGCCCTGTGCCGTTCCGGCAGGTCGGCGCTGAGTTCCAGGGCCGCCGCGCGCAGGGCGAGCAGGCTCAGTTCGTGGCCGAGCGAGTCGTGCAGATCCGCGGCGATCCTGGCCCGCTCGCGCAGCCGTTCGCGCTCGCCCACGATGCGCTGCTCGTGCTCCAGGCGGCGCGCCCGCTCCCACCCCGCCTCCGCCAGGTCGGCGCGCAGCCGCAGGTACCTGCCGAGCAGCCAGGGCAGCACGCCCGCCACCACGAACCACCACGTCACGACGAACCAGGTCGCCGCGGGCGCCCCGTGCGCCAGGTTGAGCGCCGCGCCGCCGACGAACACCGCGCAGAGCGTCCAGCCGACGGGCCTGACCCGCTCCATCCGCAGCCCCGCGAGCAGGCTCAGCACCGGGATGCCGAACACGAAGTTCCCGTGCACCGCGGTCAGCGCGAGCACCACGGCCAGCGCCGCCGCGGGGAACCTCCGCGCCCCGGCGACAGCCCCCGCGAGCGCGGCGAGCCCGAGTGCCTGCGGCAGATCGCCCTCGACGGCCCCGTCCTGCCCGACGAGCGCGGCGCAGACCGGCGCGGCGAGCACCAGGAAGAGCGCGACGTCCTCCACCCGCTCTTTGCGCATGCGCCGAACCTACCCGGGCCCGGCGATTCGGGCCCACCGTCCACAGGTGACGCTCGTCGTGGTGCGCGCATGGAGAGGGCCGGATCGTCCTCGTCTCCAGCGGCTCCTACGGCCCGGCGAAGGCCGCCGACCTGTGGGAGGCCGGTAGCGAACCGGCCTCCCTTCCGCCGCTCGTCGCGCTCTCCCGGTAGGGCACTATTCGGTGGGCGAGGCCGTCGGCGTCACGGTCGGGGAAGGCGAGGCCGTCGGAGAGGCGCTTCCCGACGGGGACGGGCTCGTCGAGGGGGAGTCGGTCGGGCCGGGCTGCTCGGGGGCCGTCATCGTGGGCGCGACGGCGGGGAACGTCGGAGGGGAGTCGGGGAAGGCCGGCGACCCCGCCTGCGCGTCGGGGCACAGGGGGACGACCGTGCTCTCCATGCCGCCGGGCGCGCAGATCTCCTTGGGGTAGACGTTGGGCTGGAGGGGGTCGCCTCCCCGCTCGATGAAGCCCCACGCGTCCGGGGACGTCTGGATCGGCTCGCCCCACTGGTCGTACAGCAGGACGTCCTTCACCGGCTTCCCGTCCCTGGTGAAGACGTAGATGTTGGCGAGGTCTCCGAGGCTCGGCCCCGTCCCCTCGTACCCCGGCCCGTAGTACGCCCGCCCGTCCTCGGCCGTCGCGGCGAAGGCCATGCCCCCGAGCAGGGCGAGACCGGTCAGCCCGGCCACGCCGAGCACCGTCGCCGCGCGGCGCCGTCCGCCCCGTCTGGCCCTGCCGCCCAGCCACACCGAGACGGTGACCGCGCCGAGGAGCACGAGCGTGGAGAGCGGCCCGTCGGGCAGGAACGCCTGGTCCCGGCCCAGGATCGCGTTGAGGAGGAACGCGGCGAAGTAGCCGCGGGCCACCCACCACACGGGCCGCAGATCGTGGGCGACGTCGCGGGCCGCCGAGCCCCGCGGCAGGACTCCGTCCACGACGGTCTGCGTCCGGCGCTCCAGCGAACCGAAGAGGTCGCGAAGGCCGGCCCTCCGCTTCACCGGGACCGCGTCCGTATAGGCGGCGCGCAGTTCGGCCGCGTAAGCCTGCGGGGTGCCCAGGCGGTCTTCCAGGGGGCCGTCGTGTTCGGCGGCGACCTCGGCGAGGTGCTCTTCCAGGTCCTCCAGGAGCTCGTCCCGGTCGGTCTGGGGGATGTCGGCGAGGGCCGCTCGGACCGCCGCCGCGTACTCGGTGACCGTGCTCATCTCTTCTCCAGGAGGGTGTCCATGGTCCGGGCGAAGCGACTCCACGTCGTCCGGGAGTCCTTCAAGGTCGTGCGGCCCGTGTCGTTCAGGCCGTAGTACTTGCGGTGCGGCCCCTCTTCGGAGGGCACCACGTAGGACGTCAGGGCTCCCGCCTTGAACAGCCGCCGGAGCGTCCCGTACACCGAGGCGTCTCCGACCTCGTCCAGACCGGCCTCCCTCAGCCGCCGGACGACCTCGTAGCCATAGCTGTCGCGCTCATCGAGCACCGCGAGCACCGCCACGTCCAGCACCCCCTTCAGCAACTGCGTCGTGTCCACGCTTCCTCCTTCGCATTCCGAACTATTACGCATTCCGAAGTAGTGCGCAAGAGAGAAGCCCGCACCCCGGGGGGAAGGGTGCGGGCTCGGGTGGCGGTCCGGCCTCAGCCCGCGCTGAGGACCAGTCCGCTCGTGGGGACGCCGGTCCCGGCGGTGACCAGGACGTTCGCGACATCGGCCACCTGGTTGGCGGCCGTGCCGCGGATCTGCCGGACCGCCTCGGTGATGCCGTTCATCCCGTGGATGTAGGCCTCACCGAGCTGGCCGCCGTGCGGGTTCACCGGAAGGCGGCCATCGATCTCGATCCCGCCGCCGGCGAGGAAGTCACGCGCCTCGCCGCGCCCGCAGAAGCCCAGCTCCTCGAGCTGGTACAGGACGAACGGGGTGAAGTGGTCGTACAGGATGGCCGTCTGGACGTCGGCGGGGCCGAGGCCCGAGTCGCGCCACAGCCGCTCCCCCACGACGCCCATCGCGGGCAGTTCGGTGAGGTCGTCGGCGCCGTAGTAGCCGAACATCATGTACTGGTCCCGCGCCGCGCCCTGCGCCGCCGAGGCGATCACCGCGGGACGGTTCGGGAGGTCCCGCGCCCGCTCCGCCGACGTGACGAGGATCGCCACGCCGCCGTCGGACTCCTGGCAGCAGTCCAGCAGGTGCAGCGGGTCCACGATCCAGCGCGAGTCCTGGTGCTCCTCCAGGGTGATCGGCCTCTCGTAGAACCACGCGGCGGGATTGGTGGCCGCGTGGCGGCGCATCGCCACGGCGACGCGCCCGAAGTCCTCGCTGGTGGCGCCGTACTTGTGCAGGTAGCGGCGGGCGCACATGGCCACCCAGGCGGCGGGCGTGGAGAGGCCGTAAGGCAGATGCCAGGAGAACTCCAGCCCTTGCGAGGTCGCCCCGCGTGTGGAGGCGGTGGCCTGCCCGAAGCGGTGCCCCGAGCGCTCGTTGAACGCCCGGTAGCAGACGACCGCGTCCGCCTGGCCGGTGGCGACCGCCATCGCCGCGTGCGCGACGGTCCCGCAGGCCGCGCCGCCCCCGTACTCGACCCTGGAGAAGAACCGCAGCTCCCCGATCCCGGTCTCCCGGGCGACGGCGATCTCGGTGTTCACATCGGCCGAGAACGTCACGAGGCCGTCGACGTCGCCGGGGGCGAGCCCCGCGTCCCGGATGGCCCCGAGGACCGCCTCAGAGGCCAGCTGGAGCTCGGAACGGCCGGACTCCTTGGAGAACTCGGTCGCGCCGATGCCCGCGATGGCCGTCTTGCCGGACAGCGTCCGGTCGCTCGATCCGCTCATCGGAGTGTCACCGTCGCGTTGACGTGGTCGCCGAGTGAGACGGTCCCCCGGACGGTCACGGTGTCTCCTTCCCTGGTGCCGGTGAGCACCAGTGCGTCGCCCGCGTAGGCGGGGGCGCCGAGCCTGACCTTCATGCCGGCCAGGACGGCGTCGGGGTTGTGCTCCAGGACGTAGCGCTGGACCAGCCCCATGGTGGTGAGGATGTTGAGGAAGATGTCCTTGGAGCCCTGCGCGCGCGCGAGTGCCACGTCGTGGTGGACGGGCGTGAAGTCCCGAGTGGCGATGGCCGTGGAGATGATGAAGGTCGGCGTCAGAGGGATCTCCGAGGACGGCCAGTCCGAGACGCGCTCGGGAACCGCCTTCGGCTCGGGCGCCGGACGTCCCGCCGGACGCCACTGCGGGAGCGTCACCTCGTCGTCGACCTTCTCGAAGGTCAGCTCGACGGGCATCCCGACGGACACCTCCGACGGCTCCGCCCCCAGGACGTTCCCGATGATCCGGGGGCCCTCCTCCAGCTCCACGAGGGCGACCACATAGGGCGGGGTACGTCCGGGCACCGGTGGGTGATGGTGCACCACGTAGCTGTAGACGGTGCCCCGCCCGCTCGCCGTGATGTGATCGCGCTTGGTGGAGTTGCACGCCGGGCACATGGGGCCCGGAGGGTGGCGCAGTTCCCCGCACTCCCCGCACTTCTGTACGCGCAGCTCGCCCTCGCGGGCGCCCTCCCAGAAGAACTCCGTGTCCAGCCCTATCGCGGGCGCCGAGGGCTTGCCCTTGGGCCTGCGCTTGACGGGCTGGAACTTGAGCACCCGGAACAGCATCTCGGCGACGCGTTCCTCACCGACGTACCAGGTCTGGTACCAGGTGACGAAGTAGCCGAGCCCCATGCCGGTCTGCTTGGGCCCGACCAGGGAGCCGAAGCGCGCGGTGGAGCGCAGCCGCTCCCCCACCCGCACCGGCTGGTCGTAGGTGTGCTCGCAGTTGGTGGCGACCACGCCGGTGTAGCCGTTGGCGTTGAGCGTCTGCAGGATGTCGTCGGCCGCGGAGGGCTCCTTGCGGGAGACCAGGCCGGGCATCGACCACACCTGCGCCATCGCGGGCGGGGCCTCCTCGCCCCAGTCGCGGGTGTCGCCGAGCGCCTGCCGCCAGTTGCGGATCATCGCCTCGTTGACCGCGTCCTGCGGCGGTGGAGCGGGCTGCTCGCCCAGCGCGGCGAGCCTTTCGGCGAGCGCGGTGAGTTCCTCGTGCACGTCGGTCCTCCTACCGGGGCGCGCGCGGCAGGCCGAGGCCGAGCATCGCGATGAGCTCGCGCTGGATCTCGTTGACGCCGCCGCCGAAGGTGAGGACCACGGCGCCCTTGACGGAGTGGTCGACCAGGTCCATGAAGTGCGCGGTGCCCCCGTCGCCCGGGTCGCCGAACCTGGCGAGGGTCTCGCCGATGATCCGGCCGACGTCCTGCATCCGCTCCGAGCCGTAGATCTTGGTGGCCGAGGCGTCGGCGGCGCCGAGCCAGCCCAGGGCGGCGTTGGCGGCGACCTGCCAGTTGAGGAACTCGTTCACCCTCAGGTAGCCGTAGACACGGGCGAGCGCGCGCGCCACCGCGGGCTCTTCGATCGTCCCCGTGCGGCGCGCCCACGCCTCGAACCTGTCGTAGTGGTGGCCGATGTTGCCGGCCGGGCCGAGGGTGACGCGCTCGTGGTTGAGCTGGTTGACGATGAGGTTCCAGCCCTTGTTCACCTCACCGATGACGTCCTTCACCGGGACGTGGATGTCCTGGTAGTAGGAGGCGTTGGTGTGGTGCCGCCCGTCCATGGTGACGATGGGCGTCCAGGAGTAGCCGGGGTCCTTGCAGTCCACGATGAGCATCGTGATGCCCTTGTGCTTCGCGCCTTCCGCCGTCGTGCGCGCCGCGAGCCAGATGTAGTCGGAGTAGTGGCCGCCCGAGGTGAAGATCTTCTGGCCGTTGACGATGAAGTGGTCGCCGTCCAGCACCGCGGTCGTGCGCAGCGAAGCCAGGTCGGTGCCTGCGCCGGGCTCGGAGTAGCCGATGGCGAAGTGGCACTCTCCGGCGAGGATCTTGGGCAGGAAGAACGTCTTCTGCTCGTCGGTGCCGTACTCGATGATCGTCGGCGCGACGGAGTTGAGCGTGATGATCGGGTAGGGCACCTCGGCGCGGGCGATCTCGTTGGCGAAGATCTGCTGCTCCATCGGCCCGTAGCCGCGGCCGCCGTACTCGACCGGGAAGGCGACGCCGAGCATCCCGTCGCGGCCGAGCTTGCGGCAGTGCTCGATGTACGCCGAGCCGAAGGGGTCGCCCGCGATGCGCGCGCGGTCTTCGGCGGTGAGGCAGGTGGTGAAGTAGGTGCGCAGCTCGTCGCGCAGGGCCCGCTGCTCGTCGGTCAGCTCGACGAGGAGGCCGTCGCCCTGCGGGGTCGGGCCCGGCTTCTCGGCGGGGTTCTTGATGTGCCCGCCGAGCGTGTCCAGGGCCGCCTCGGCGCCGCCGAGGAAGTGCGCCCGGTGCTTGCCCTCGGCGAAGTAGCGGTGCAGCGGGTAGGTGACGTCGAGGCCGATGCCGCCGTGCAGGTGCTGGCAGGTGTACAGGGCCTTGGCGACGGGGTCCGCGGCGTTGTAGGCCGCGATGGCGAGCACCTCGTCGACGTCGGGCCTGCCGTGCGCGAGCCGCCACGCGGCGGCCCAGACGGCGACGTCGAGGGCGGTCCTGGCGATGTAGACGTCGCCGACCTGCATGGTGACGGCCTGGAACTCCGCGAGCTTGCGGTCGAACTGCTCGCGGGTCTTGACGTACTCGGTCGTCAGCTTCAGGGCGCCGTCGATGACGCCGGAGACGAGGGCGACCGCGCCCAGGGAGGCGAAGCGGCGCAGCGTGACGCCCGCGCCCGTGCCGACCCGTTCGCCGGGGGCGCCGGTCAGCTCGATCCGGGCGATCGGCTCCGAGGTGGCCGAAGGCTGCGCGGTGATGACCGCGTCGGAGGAGTTGACGAGGTACGCGTCATCCCCGACGGGAACAAGGATCCGCTCGGCCTGAGCCGCATAAGGCACGTAGACGGCTACACCCGTCAGACGCCCGTCGTCTCCGAGGACGATGTCCCCGCGCGTCCGGGGGGCGAAGGTGAGGAGCCGGGCGCCTTCGGCCACGGGGGCGAGCGCGGCCACCTGGGCCTCGTCGCCGTGCGCGGCGACGACCGCGCCCGCGGTGAGGACCGCGAGGCCGGGGACGGGCGCGACGGCCCTGCCCAGCTCGCGCAGGATCACGGTGTACTCCACCGCGCCCAGGCCCGCGCCGCCGGCGGCCTCGGGCAGCACCGCGCCGACCAGTCCGGTCTGCGCGAGGGCGGCCCACAGCGCGGCGTCGTAGGGCTCGCCGGAGCGCTCGAAGGCCTCCAGCCTTTCTGTGGTCGCCTCCTTGGCCAGCAGGTCGGTCGCGAGCGACCGCAGCTCCTTCTGGTCCTCATCGAGGTCGAAGTTCATCAGCGCCCTTCCAGGAGATGGGAACGGCCGGTCCGCGCGAGCTCCGCGCGCAGTGCCGTCACGTCGTCGGGGGTGAGCGGCCGGTAGGCGGTGCCGCGGCCGGGCCGGTACCAGACCGGGTCAGCGGTCAGCCACGCCTCGGCGGCGAGCGAACGCTTGACGATCTTGTTGGAGGCGGTGAGCGGAAATTCCCGGCATACCCGGACGAACCGGGGCACCCACTTGGGATTGAGCCGTTCGGCCAGCGCGGCGAACGCCTCGGGATCGAACTCCCCGGTCACGGCGAGCATCACCTGGTCGCCGGACGCGGTGTCGGGGACGCCGTAGACGGCGAAGGGGGAAGGCAGCTCCCCGAGGGCGCGTTCCACTTCCGCCGCGCCGAAGTTCTCCCCGTCCACGCGCAGCCGGTCGAGGGCGCGCCCGACGAAGAAGACATAGCCGTTCTCGTCGGCGTAGGCGTGGTCGCCGCTCCAGAACATGCCTTGCCGGGTCCGCTCGGGGGCGTCGTCGCGGTAGTAGCCGTCGAAGAGGCCCATGCCGGTGGTGGCGACGAGTTCGCCGGACACGCCGGGAGGGCAGGGCGCACCCGTCTCGGGATCGAGGATGGCGACCCCTTCGCCGAGCTTCCCGAGGGCGCCGGGCGGGCCGAAGGGGTCGGGACTGAAGGAGATGGCCGTCTCGGTGGAGCCGTAGGCGTCGATGACGTGGCAGCCGTACCGCTCGGCGAAGGCGGCCTGTTCTGCGGGGGCCGCCTCGTTGCCGAAGGCGAAGCGCAGAGGATTGTCGACCTTCTCGGGCGTCGCCATCAGGGCGTAAGACAGGGCCTTGCCTACGTAGTGCATGTAGGTGACGCCGTGCTCGCGCAGGTCCGGCAGCAGTCCGGAGGCCGAGAACCGCCGCCGCAGGACGATGTGGGCTCCCGCGGCGAGGGCGGGCGCGACGGCGGCCATGATGGCGCCGCTGTGGAAGAGCGGCATGGGGCTGTAGACCACGTCGGCGGCGTTCACGAGGCGTCCGGCGAGGTTCTCTCCGGGGACCACCACCTTGCGGTGGGTGATCCGGACGGCCCGCGGGTCCCCGGACGTCCCGGAGGTGAAGATCAGCATGAGCAGCGTGCCCGGGTCCACGGGGACCTCGGGTGCGGACGCGCCAAGGTGGGGGGCGAGCGCGGCGGCATAGGCGCCGTCCTCGTAGTCGACGACCTCCAGCCCCGCCTCTTTGCCCGCGGCCCGCGCGGCCTCCAGATGACCGGGCTCGGTGAGAATCAGGTCACAGTCGGACGTGCGCGCGTCGACCGCGAGGCGGTCCGGGGTGCGCGTGGTGTTGAGCGCCACGAGGACCGTTCCGGACAGCGCCGCGCCGCCCAACAAGAACAGCATCTCAGGGACGTTGTCGAGCAGGACGCCCAGATGGACGGGCCGGGCCGGATCCGCCGCGCGGAGGCCGCGCAGCCAGTGCGCGCGGACCGCGCACTCCCCGGCCAGCTCACGCCAGGTCCAGGTGCGCCCCTCGAAGGTGAGGCCGGGCGCGTCCTCTGCGCTCCGGGCGGCGAGCAAGGCGGTGACGGTGCTCAAGGAACCCCCTTCGTCCACCGGATCACGACGAAACTAGAACAGATTCTAGTTTCTGTCCATAGCGCACTTATGGCCCTCATGAACGTAGGTAGAACGGGCCGGAGCCGGGCATCTCGGGGGATAACAGGTTCTCGCGGGTGGCCCTAGAATGAGCGGTTGTGACTACCGATCCGGCTCAGGCGCCCACCCGGGCGCGCAGCCAGCACCAGCGCCGCAAGCGCATCGTGCAGGCGGCCGCCGCGCTCGCCTCGCGCGGCGGGGTCGAGGCGATGCAGATGCGCACGGTCGCCGAGCGCGCCGGGGTCGCCCTCGGCACTCTCTACCGCTACTTCCCGTCCAAGATGGACCTCGTGGTGGCCGTCGTCAGCGAGGAGATGGACCTCCTCGAAGGCAGCATGGAGCGCCGCCCGCCCGGCTCGTCCACGCCCGCCTCACGCGCGGTCGAACTGCTCATGCGCGCCACCCGCGGCCTGATGCGCGAGCCGGAGCTCGCCGACGCGCTCATCCGCTCGCTGCTGCTGTCGGACGTCAAGACCAACTTCGGGTCGCGGATGACCGGGATGCTGCTGCGCGTCGCGTCCGAGGGCGAGGCCACCGACGGGCAGCGCACCCTCGTCGGCGCGCTGAACAGCGTCTGGGTGATGGAGATGATCGAGATCCTGCGGGGCCACGCCACCCCGGAGGAGACGCACGAGCGCCTCGACGTGGCCGCCCAGCGGCTCCTCGCGGACTTCTGAGCCGTCGGCGGGCGGCCCCCTCGCGCGAGATCCCCCGGCCCGGCCTGTTGCCGGATTCCGCCTCCCCAGGGCCCGACGGGACGACTACGCTGAGGGCATGACCGAGTACCGACGCGAGCTGTACGGTGACGAAGAAGACGGCGTCATCATCGAGTTCATCCCGTCCGAGGACGTGCCGGACGAGATCCGCAAGGACAACAAGGTGTTCCTGCCGGGCACCCAGGCCATCGTGATGAGCAACGCGGCCGAGCCCGAGGGCCCCCGCCTGTACTTCACCGAGGGCGAGTGGGACGCCTTCGTGCTCGGCGTCAAGGACGGCGAGTTCGACGACCTGCTGGAGGACCTCCCCGAGGACGCCGAGAACGCCGAAGACGCCGCAGACGCCGCAGACGCCGAGAACACGGTCAAGGACACCGCGGCTTCTTGAGAACGCCCTTCGACGGCCCCCTGCCCGGCGTTCCTACCAGGAGTAGGCCCCCGCGAAGGACGTCGGTTCCGGCCGGAACCCCAGGCGCGTCCGCGCCGCGGTGATGTCCAGGGTCCGCTCGACGGCGAGGTGCCCGAGCGCGTACCTGGTGAGCCGCGGCGCCCGCCGCGCGCCGGCCAGCAGGTGCAGCCCCTCGGCGACCGCGGCGAGTCCCAGGGCCGGGCCCGCGGGCAGGTAGACGCGCTCGGCCTGGATGCCGCGCTCGGCGAGGATCAGGGCGAGGGCGTCGTCCAGGACGACGGGTTCGGCGTCCGTCACGTTGAAGACGCCGGTCGGACCAGGGGCGCAGGCCAGAACGCACGCCTGCACGAGGTTGCCCACGCTCGTCAGGCTGATCCGCTGCCTCCCGCTGCCCACCGCGAGCAGCCACGGGCCGCGCACCGAGGCCTCCACGCGGGGCAGCAGGGTGGTGTCGCCCGGCCCGTACACGGCGTGCGGCCTGAGGATGACGCTCTCGGCGCCCGATTTCAGCACGGCCCGCTCCGCGGCGGCCTTGGACGCCCCGTAGCCGTTCAGGTAGCGGGTGACCGGGGCCAGGTGCTCGCAGGCCATGACGGTGGGCCGGTAGGGGTCGTAGACGCTCGCCGTGCTCACGTGGACGAACCGCGCGCCGGGGAAGCTGGCGAGCGCGTGCCGGGTGCCGTCGAGGTTGACGGCGAAGAACCCCTTGACGGGGCCCCAGTCGGTGACGCTGCCCGCGCAGTGCACGACGGCGTCCACGGCCGGGGCCGATTCGAGCGGTCCCCTGGCGAGGTCCCAGGAACGGTAGCGGGCACCGCCCACATGCTCGGGCCGCACCGCGGCCCGGCGGCCGTAGGCCAGGACCCGGTCCCCCCGGGCGACCAGCGCGCGGCAGACGGCACCGCCCACGAATCCGGATGCACCGGTCACAGCAATCCGCATCAACCCTCCCCTGGCGAAACCATTCCTCTCAGAACATTCCGGTCGAGTTTGCGGCCCCGACCCCCGTAGGGCAACTCCTCGACCCTGACGATCCGGTCCGGCCACGCCCCCGCGTCCAGAACCCCCTTGAGACGCACGGCGAGCTCATCCGGCTCCACTTCGCCCGCGACGACCAGGACGACCTCCTCATCACCCGTCTCAGCATCGGAAACCCCGACGAAAGCCGCCTCCCGCACACCGTCAAGGGCCATCACGGCCGGTTCGTAAAGTCCCGGATAGATATTGAACTTCCCCCGAATCACCATGTCCTTCTTCCTTCCCAACAGAACCAGGCTTTTCCCCTCCCACCTGGCCAGATCCCCGGTGGCCAGTTCGGCATGGTCCTCCTCTCCCAGATAGCCCTTGCAGAGGTTCGGTCCGGAGAGCAGCAGCTCGCCGTCGTCCGCGACGCGCGCCCGCACCCCCGGCAGCGGTTCGCCGAGGAGGTCTCCGCCCTCGGCCGCCTCGGCGTGCGCGATCTTCTCGGCGGCCGAGGCGAGGGCCACCGGGACGATCTCGGTCATCGCGTAGACCGAGAGGATCTCCGCGCGCGGGGCCGCCGCGGCGGCGCGGCGCAGGATCCCGGCCGGAGCGGGCGCCGCGCCGAGCAGCACGTGCCGCAGCGTCTCGGGCAGCGGCCCGGGGGCTGCGTCGAGGATCTCGGCGAGGTGCACCGGGACGCAGAAGGTGTGCGTGGCGCGCCGCTCGGCGAGCTGCGCGCGGAACTCCTCCGGCGGGCAGCCGAGCCGCGGCATCGACCAGCAGGCGCCCGCGACCAGCGTGGGCAGGCCCAGCATGAGCTGGTCGGTGTGCACGGTGTCGCCGGGCGCCAGGGGCACCCGGGCCCGGAAGAGGTCGAGGCCGGACGCCAGGGACGCCTCGGTGTGCACGACGGCGCGGGGCGCGGAGGTCGTCCCCGAGGTGAAGATCACCACGGCGGGGTCGCCGGGGGCCGCCTCCCGGACGGGCGCGCCGGACGGACGGGAGCGGGCCCAGGCGTCCAGGGACTTCGCGCCGCGCGGCACGCCGGGCAGCCGGCGGCCGCTGTAGACGTGCCTGAGGGGCAGCCCGGCCAGGCGCGGCAGCAGGAGGCCCCTGCGGCGCGCGTAGGCCCGCACGGGGCCGATCCGGCTCGCCGCGTACAGCAGCGACTCGGCGGCCGACCAGCGGGGCGCGGCGAGCCGGAGGCGGGCCTCGAACATCTCAGGACCGGCCCCGGGGTCGGCGAAGACGACGACGCCCCCCGCGGCGACCACGCCGAGCGCCAGGACGAGGGCCTCCGGCGAAGGGCGCACGGAGAACAGGACCCCGTCGCCCTCTTCGAGCCCTTCCCCGGCGAACCCGTCGCGGACGGCGAGGACGCGGCGCCGGAGGTCGCCGTAGGTGAGTTCCGTCCCGTCCCCGGCGATGAGGGCCGTCCGGGAGGGGTGCTCCTCCGCGCGCTCCAGCACCTGCCTGACAAGACTCAACTCTTACCCCTCGGTCTCTGCGCCCGCAGGCGTCACTGTGTTCTCTCCCGATCCCGCGTTCTCGGTTCGCGGGTTCGCCGTTCGCGGGTTCGTCGCGCGCGGCGCACGGCGCACCCTGAGCGAGGCGTACGTCGGGATGAGGACGCCCCGCGCGGCCCGCCGGGAGGTGATCTCCAGGGGGGCGTGGTCGAGCAGGGCCCGCATGACGGCCCTGATCTCCGCGTGCGCGAGCGGGTAGCCGAGGCAGAAGTGCGGCCCCGCCCCGAACCACAGCCTGCGCAGCGCGGTCTTGGCCGGGTCGCCGTCGAGGGCGAACGGGCCGAGCGAGCGGCAGCAGGTGTGGGTGGCCAGGAGTACCCGGTCGCCTGGGCGTACCCGGACCGCGCCTAGCGCGCTGGGCGCGTGCACGCTGCGCAGCATGACGGGCGTCGGGGTGGTGACCCGCATGGCCTCGTCGATCGCGGGGTCGAGCAGCGCCGGGTCGGCGGCGACCCTGCCGAGTTCGCCGTGGTCGTGCAGCAGCGCGACGAGCCGCGGGACCAGCGTGGCGACGGTCTCGGTGCCGGTGAGGAAGAACGCCCCGGCCGCGCCGCGCGCCTCTCCCTCGGACAGGCCGAGCGCCCGCATCCGGCCCATGACGGTCGTCTCGTCCCCCGCCCGGAACGCGCGGGCGGCGACCTCGCCGATGGGATCGAGGACCTCGCGGGCGACCGCGATCTGGGCGGACGACAGGGTGCGGGTGCGCAGGTCGACCATGGACACGATCCGCTCGCCCGCCTCGAACATCTCGCGGCAGGCGTGCTCATCGATGTCCGGCAGCCCGATCACCTCGCAGATGACGGCTCCGGCCATCACCCGCATGACGTCCACGAGGTCGACCTCTTCGCCCTTCGCCAAGCGCGCGGACAGGTCCCGCAGGGGGGCTTCGAGGACACGCGCGCAGATGGCGGAGGTGGACGACGGCGTGAAGAGGTCGGCCAGCTTGCGGCGCAGCGCCCGGTGCGCCTCCCCCTCCATGTTGAGCAGGACGGACGGCCCGAGGATCGGCGTCCACAGGTCGCCGGGAGAGCCGGGGCCGTCCTTGCGGAAGGTCTCCCCGTCCATGAGGACGTCCCGGGCCACGGCCGCGTCGTTGACGACGACCCCCAGTCCGGGAACGCGCACGACGTCGCCGAACCGGGCCAGCGCGCGCAGCAGCGGATAGGCGAAGGGGTGCGCGCTCAGGTAGAGCCTGCGCTCCCAGTCCCGCGTACCGCTCAGACGGTTCATCTCCGGCTCACCTGATGTCGACGACGGGAGGCGTGTAGCGGTGGTCGGCGTACCAGGCGAGGGTTCCGGCGAGGCCGTAGGCGCGCAACCGCCTGACGGAGCCGTAGACGGTCATGTCCTTGCGCAGCCCGTACGCGGAGGTGATCTTCCGGACGCGGTTGACCAGCGCCCTGTCCTCGTGCACGTCCTCGATCCTGGTGCGCGGGAACCCGCCGGCCTTCTCGTACAGCTCGGCGGTGATGGCCATATTGCAGCCCGGCATCATCAGGTACGGGCCGACGTACTCGGGGTCGCGGTTGCCGGGCCGGAACCTGCCGAACGTCGCGGCGAGCGACACCACGGCGGGCAGCAGCCGCCGCTCCCACAGCCGGAGCCGGAACTCGTCGGTGCGGGGCCGCAGTGGGCCGCTGGCCATCTCCAGTCCCGCGGCGAACGCGCCGCGCACGGCGGCGATCCAGGCGTCGTCGGGCAGGCAGTCGGCGTCCGTGCGGGCGATGTGGGTGGCGCCGCCGAGGATCGCGTGCCGGAACCCGGTGTCGGCGGCCGAGCCCGTGCCCTTCTCCGGCTCGGCGACGAGCCGGACCCCGGGGAAGCCCCGGACGATCTCTGCGGTCCCGTCGGTGCTGGCGTTGTCGACGACGAGGACGGTGAAGTCCGGGTCGGTCTGCTGGGCGAGCCGGGTGAGCGTCGCGCCGATCGACTTCGCCTCGTTGTAGGCCGGGATGACCACCCAGAGGTTCATCGCGCGCCCCTTCAGGACCACTCGGCGAAGGCGACCCCGAGGCTGACGCCGCCGGCGAGCCCCACGAACGCGATCTTGTCCCCCGGGGACAGCCGCCCTTCGGCGACGGCCTGGGCGAGTTGCAGGGGCAGCGTGGCCGACGCGACGTTCCCGTGCTCGGGAAGGGTCACGACGAGCTTCGAGGCCGGGATGCCGAGAATGTCCCGCAGCGTCTCCAGGTAGGGAAGGGTGACCTGGTGGACGAGGACCACCTTGAAGTCGTCCCAGGTGAGCCCGTGCTTCGCCAGGGCGTCCAGCCAGAGCCCCGGGCCCTGGCCGAGGAAGGCGTCCTTGAGCTTGCGTCCGTCGCCGGAGAAGTAGGTGTACTCGGGGTCGCGCGGGTGCATCGACCCTCCGGCGGGAAGGGTGCCGACCCGCCATTTGGCCGAGACCGCGGCGAACTCGAAGCCGAACAGCCCGGTGGGCGCGGCCTCCAGCAGCATCGCCGCGCCGCCGTCGGACAGCGTGTAGCCCGCGAAGGCGTCGACGAACTGGGCTCTGTCGCGCACCTCCCAGCGGACGGCGCGTGATGGGCTCTCCCCGCTGCACACCAGGACCCTGCGGTACTGGCCGGTGCGGATGAGCGCGTCGCCGACCTGCATGGCGTTGAGGAAGCTGTTGCAGGCGTTCTTGATGTCGAAGACCGGGCAGGTCAGGCCGAGTTTGGCCGCGACGATGTGCGCGGTGGCGGGCTCGATGAGGTCCTGTGAGGCCGATCCGAACAGCAGGAGGTCGGGCTCGTCCCCGGAGTCGGCCAGGAGCTTGCCCGCGGCCTCCACGGCGAGGTCGGACGCCTGCTGGTCGGCCCGCATGACGTGCCGGGCGCGGATGCCGGTCATCCGCTCGACGATGGTCGGATGCGGCCGGTAGGGCCCGATCCCGGACTCCACCTCCGCGCTGGACACCGTGTGCTCGGGCAGGTACGCCGCGACCCCCGCGATCCGTGCTCTCATGCGTCCAGCCTGTCCCCTCGCGCCGTGGTCGCCCAGGCGTTGTCGTACTCAAGTGCTTTGGGGGTTAGTACCTACTTTGACCAGCTTTGTTCGCGGCATCATCGCACGGGAACAAAGGATGGAGACCGATATGAACCGGTATGAGGCGCGCCTGCTCCGTCAGGGCAACCCCTGGCTGTACGCCCTGCTGAGAGGCTCGAGGCTGACGGGACGGCTCACCCGGGTGCCCCGGCTGGGCTGGCTGGTGACCGATCCCGTCCTGGCCCGCCGCGTGCTGAACGACCACGGCGGGTTCACGATGGCCGGCGAGGGCGGTGTCGGGCACATGTGGAGCCAGCTCTTCGGCGCCGAGATGGCCGGGCTGTTCGACGGGACCGAGCACACCCGGGTGCGCACCGCGGCCCGCGACCTGTTCACCGAACAGGCGGCCGCCGAGCTCGTCGAGCGGGCGCAGGGCGAGCACTACAGGCGGCTCGCCGAGAGGCTGCGCGAGGGCGAGACCGTGGACGTCGCCGCGGCGACCCGCGTGCTGGCCGGACGCCTGGTGGCCGACCTCCTCGGCCTGCGCCTGGGCCCGGACGCGGCGCCTTACGAGAACCTGTTCTCCCTGGGCGAGCGGCTCGCCGCGCTCGCTCTCGGCACGACCTCGTCGACCGATCTGCCCGAGGAGAAGATCGCGGCGGCCTCGCGGATCGCGGCCGAGCTGACCCGGGCCGTCCCCGAGGCGTACGCGGCGGCCGGACAGGACACCATCCTGGGCCGCTGCCGTGAGCTGGGGTTCAGCCTCGACCTCACCCGGGGCCTGGCCACCCTCCTGGCCGTCGCCGGGACCGAGACCGGCGCGTCGGGGACGTCGCGCACGGTCGCCCTGCTGCACGACACGGGCCAGCTCGGCACACTGCTCGCCAGACCCGACCTCATGCCCAACGCCGTGCGGGAAGGCTTGAGGGTGGCTACTCCGGCGCCCCTCATAGGCAGGCACGTGGCCAAGGACGTGACGGTCGAGGGAAGGCTGATCCGCGAGGGCGAGCGCGTCATCGTGCTCACCCACCGGGCCAACAACGACGCCGGAGCCTTCGACGTCACCCGCGAGTACGTGGCGGAGAACCGCCAGCTGTGGTTCGGCGCGGGACGTCATCTGTGCCTGGGGGCCGCGGTCGCCAGGACCCAGGTGACGCGCATGCTCCAGGCGCTCACCGAAACGGGCCGCCCTTACCGGGTCGTCTCGCGGCGCGCCGCGCGCGGTGTCCTCGTGCCGACCTACCACTCGCTCAAGGTGAGTCTCGACGCGCCAAACTAGAACACGTTACAGTTAGCTCCGAACCTTATTCGGGAGGAGCGACCATGGGACGACCGGTCATCGTCGAGGCGGTGCGCACCGCCCAGGGCAGGCGGGGCGGCTGGCTCGCGGGCGTCAAGGCACAGGAGGTCCTGGGCCGCACCCTCAAGGCCCTGGTGGAGCGGGCGGGCATCGACCCCGCCGAGGTCGGCCAGGTGTTCGCGGGCTGCGTCACCCAGGCCGGCGAGCAGGGCGGCCACGTCGGCCGCCAGGCGTGGCTGTACGCGGGCCTGCCCTGGCAGACCGGCGTCACCACCATCGACGCGCAGTGCGGCAGCGCCCAGCAGAGCGTCCACCTCGCGGCCGCGCTGGTCCAGGCGGGCATCGTGGACGTGGCGATCGGCTGCGGCGTGGAGGTCATGAGCCGCGCCCCGCTCGGCTCCAACGTGCTGCCCGCCAACCCGCGCCCGCCGGACTGGGACGTCGACCTGCCGAACCAGTTCGAGGCGGCCGAGCGGATCGCCGACCGGCGCGGCCTCACCCGCGAGGACCTCGACGCGTTCGGCCTGCGCTCGCAAGCGCTCGCCGCCAAGGCGTGGGCCGACGGCAGGTTCGACCGCGAGATCGCGCCCCTGCACGACGTGCCCCAGGTCGACAAGGAGGGCAACGAGACGGGCGAGCGCCTCACCGTCGCCCGCGACCAGGGCCTGCGCGAGACCACCCTGGAGGGTCTGGCCAAGCTGCGCCCCGTGCTCAAGAGGCACACCGCGGGGAGCAGCTCGCAGATCTCCGACGGGGCCGCGGCCGTGCTCGTCATGTCCGAAGAGAAGGCTCGGGCTCTCGGCCTGCGCCCCCGCGCGGCCTTCCGCGCCCAGGCCCTCGTCGGCGCGGAGCCGTACTACCACCTCGACGGCCCGGTCCAGTCGACGGCCAAGGTGCTGGAGACCGCCGGGATGTCCATCGGCGACCTCGACGTCATCGAGATCAACGAGGCCTTCGCGTCCGTCGTCCTGTCCTGGGCCTCCCAGCACGAGCCGGACATGGATCGGGTGAACGTCAACGGCGGCGCCATCGCCCTCGGCCACCCGGTCGGCGCCACCGGCGCCCGCCTCATCACCACCGCCCTGCACGAACTCGAACGCCGCGACGGCGAAACCGCCCTCGTCACCATGTGCTGCGGCGGAGCCCTCTCCACCGCCACCATCATCGAGCGCGTGTAAGTACCGCGTCACCCGCCGCCGGGGGCAGCACGCCCCCGGCGGCTCGCGAAGGAGAGCGAATGCCCGACCATGGCGGCGGTTTGTGGAGCGTGCCAGTTCCGATCCCCGGCAATCCTCTCGGACGGACCATCGTCTATGTCCTGGAGAGTCCCAAGGGCCCCGTCCTCATCGACGCGGGGTGGGAGCACCCCGCGTCGTGGAAGGCGCTCAAGGAGGGGCTCGATGAGCTGGGCATGCCCGTGTCCGACGTCTACGGCGTCGTGGTCACGCACATGCACCCGGACCATGCCGGGCTCGCCGGACGGGTCAGGGAGGCGTCCGGGGCGTGGGTCGCGATGCACCGGGCCGACGCCGCGCTGATCAGGCTGATGCGCGAGCGCTCCGACGAGCGCCTCGGCGACTGGCTGGTGCGCGCGGGCGCGAGCGACGCGGAGGGCGCGGCGTTCGCCGACAACGACGACCGCCCGGACCCGCCGGCGGTCCCCGACCGGGAGCTCGAGGACGGTGACCTGATCGACCTGCCCGGCAGGGCGCTGCGCACGATCTGGACGCCCGGCCACTCCCCCGGCCACATCTGCCTCCACCTGGAGGACCGCGACGCGCTCTTCACCGGCGACCACGTACTGCCGGAGATCACCCCGCATGTCGGCCTCTACCCTTACGACCTCCCCGACGTCGACCCCCTCGGCGACTACCTTCGCTCGCTCGCCATGACCGCCGACCTGGGCGTCGAGGACGCACTGCCCGCCCATCAGTACTCGTTCAGCGGGATCCCCCGCCGCTCGAAGGAGATCATCGAGCATCACGAGGAGCGCCTGAGCGAGGTGCTAGGCCTGCTGAAAGCCGAGCCGCAGACGCTGTGGGACCTCACCTCGAGGTGCCATTGGAGTTACTCCTGGGACACCATGCCACCGGTCAGCCGCCATCTGGCCACGGGCGAGACCGCGGCGCACCTCCGCGTCCTGGAAGTGCGGGGCTTGGTCCGGCGCTTGGCCGGGCAGGCTCCGATGCGGTACGCGCTCGCCCCCTGACCGTCCGCGGCCGCCCGGCCGCCTCATGGCATGTGACACACCCCACACCCGAATGAGACTCTTGACGAGACTCGCGTCTCACCGTTGACTTGAAGCCAACCAAGCAAGCGTTAGATCATCCGGAGCGTTCATGAGCGACACCCCTCCCGCCGCCGACACCCGCCTGGACGGGCGCGCCGCGATCGTCACCGGCGCGGCCCGCGGCCTCGGCCGCGCCGAGGCCCTGGCCCTCGCCGCCGAAGGCGCGCGGCTGGTCCTGAACGACCTTCCCGGCGACGCGCTCGACGCGGTCGCCGAGGAGATCCGCGACAACGGCGGCGAGGCGGTCGTGCACGCCGGCGACGTCGCGGACTGGAACACCGGCGAGGGCCTGGTCAAGGCCTCCCTCGCCGCGTTCGGCTCGCTCGACATCCTGGTCAACAACGCCGGGTTCACCCGGGACCGGATGATCTTCAATATGACCGAGGAGGAGTTCGACTCGGTCGTCCGCGTCCACCTCAAGGGCCACTTCGTGACGTCCCGCCACGCCGTCACCTACTGGCGCGGCGTCTCCAAGAGCGAGGGCGGCCCGGTGTACGGGCGGATCATCAACACCTCGTCCGAGGCGTTCATGATCGGCGCGCCCGGCCAGCCCAACTACGCCGCGGCCAAGGGCGGCATCACGTCGCTGACCCTCTCCACCGCGCTCGCCGTCGGCCGCATCGGCGTCCGCACGAACGCGATCTGCCCGCGCGCCCGCACCGACATGACGACCGCGATCTTCGGCGCCGCCCCCGCCGACGGCCCCGACCCGCTGTCCCCGGCGCACGTGTCCCCGCTCGTGGCCTACCTGGCCTCGCCCGCCGCCGAGTCCGTCAACGGCCAGGTGTTCATGGTCTACGGCGGCCACGTCGCGGCCCTGGTCCCGCCGACCGTCGCCGAGGTCGCCAGCGCCCCGGACGGAGCCGCCTGGACGCCCGCGGGGCTCGCCGGCGCGCTCCGCGTCCCCGACGGGGGCTTCGTCACCCCCTACCCGAAGCTCGGCTGAGCAGAACGGTTCCACCTCGACCGACCGGCCCACCCCATCGAGGAGTCCTGAGCATGTCCGCACCCGAGATCCCGAAGATCGACATCATCGCGCTCGACCAGTACGAGCAGAGCGGGACCCCGCACGAGCAGTGGACGTGGCTGCGCCACCACGACCCGGTGCACTGGCACTACGACCCGGACCCGAGCGTGCCCGGTTTCTGGGCGATCACCAAGCTCGAGGACATCATCCACGTCTCGCGGAACCCCGACCTGTTCTCGGCGGCGATCCGGACGTCGATGTTCCAGGAGATGAGCGACGAGGACCTCGCGCTCCAGCAGCAGATGATGCTGTTCATGGACCCGCCGAAGCACACCCGGCAGCGGTCCTACGTCAACCGCGGCTTCACCCCGCGGATGATCAACAAGCTGCGCGAGCACATCGAGGAGATCACCCACCGGCTGATCGACGACGTCTGCGAGACCGGCGAGGCCGAGTTCGTCCGGCAGATCGCCGCGCCGCTGCCGCTCCAGACGATCTGCGAGCTGATGGGCGCGCCGCTCGAGGACGCGCAGTTCCTGTTCGACAAGTCCAACGCGCTGGTGGGCTTCGACGACCCGGAACTCCAGGCCACCCCCGAGGTCGCCCAGGCCGCCGCCGCCGAGATCTACATGTACGCCCAGGGCATCGCCGAGCAGCGCAAGGCCGAGCCGCGCGACGACATCGCCACCAAGCTCCTCCAGCCGGACGAGAACGGCGAGCTCCTCACCGACGACGAGTTCAACCTCTTCATCCTGATGCTCACCATCGCCGGGAACGAGACGACCCGGACCGCGACGGCGGGCGGCATCGTCGCCTTCTTCGAGCACCCCGACCAGTGGGAGCGGCTCAAGGCCGACCCGTCGCTGATCGCCTCGGCGGCCGACGAGATCGTGCGCTGGACCAGCCCGCTCAACCTGTTCAGGCGGACCGCCACCCAGGACGTCGAGCTGCGCGGCAAGCAGATCAAGGCGGGCGACAAGGTCGTCATGTTCTACCCGTCGGGCAACCGGGACGAGGAGCACTTCGAGAACCCGTTCTCCTTCGACATCGGGCGCGGCCTGAACCCGCACATCGGGTTCGGCGGCGGCGGGCCGCACTACTGCCTCGGCACCCACCTGGCCAGGATGAACCTGACGATCCTGTTCGGCGCCCTGGCCGAGCGCCTGCCGGACATCGAACTCGCGGGTGAGGTGCGCCGGATGCGGTCGAACTTCGTCAACGGGTTCAAGGAGATCCCGGTCCGGTTCACGCCCACGCCCCGGCGCGGCTGAACCACCGAAACACCGGGCGAATACCCTCAAAGAAGGCGGGTCACCCCAAGGTGGCCCGCCTTTCCCCATAGTGCAGCAAGGAACCCATCGGTAACATGTTCGGGCTAGAGTCAGACACTCTGTACAACACTGGATTGATCCGGGCGCGATGATGAAGAGGTGGGCGTGAGCGCTGAGAAGCCGCTGCGGATTGCACTGCTTTCCTACCGGAGCAAGCCCCACTGTGGAGGACAGGGCGTCTACCTGCGGCATCTGAGCCGCGAGCTGGTCGACCTCGGTCACACCGTCGAGGTCTTCTCCGGGCAGCCGTACCCCGTCCTGGACCGCGAGTCGATCACCCTCACCAAGATCCCCAGCCTCGACCTCTACAACGACGAGAACCCGTTCCGGACGCCGTCGCTCGGCGAGTTCCGCGACTGGATCGACGTCCTGGAGTTCGCGCACATGCGCACTGGCGGGTTCCCCGAGCCGCTGACCTTCAGTCTCCGCATCCTGCGCGCGCTCAAGAAGCGCCGCCGCGACTTCGACGTGGTGCACGACAACCAGGTGCTCGGCCTCGGCAACCTCGGCATCCCCAAGGTCCTGCCGCTGGTCACCAGCATCCACCACCCGATCAGCCAGGACCGCAAGATCGAGCTCGACGCCGCCCGCAAGATCGGCGGCTGGACCGGGATCAAGCAGTACTTCGGCAAGATCCGCTGGTACGGGTTCGTCCGGATGCAGGCGTACGTCTCGGCCAGAATCGGCCGGATCCTCACCGTCTCCAGCTCCTCCAAGCGCGACATCGCCAAGGACTTCCGCACCGACCCGGGCCGCATCCACGTGCTGCCGCTCGGCGTCGACACCGGGATCTTCCACCCGCGCGGCCCGCGCGAGGAGCGCGTGCCCGGCCGGATCGTCGCCATGGCCAGCGCCGACTCCCCGCTCAAGGGCGTCGACGTGCTGCTGCGCGCCGTCGCCAAGCTCGCCACCGAGCGCGACGTGCACCTCGTCGTGGTCAGCCGCCCGCAGAAGGACGGCCCCACCGAGAAGCTCGTCAAGGAACTCGCGCTCGGCGAGAAGGTCAGGTTCGTCTCCGGCGTCTCCGACGAGGAGCTGGGCGACCTGCTGGCCTCCGCCGAGATCGCCGTCGTCCCCTCCCGCTACGAGGGCTTCTCCCTGCCCGCCGTCGAGCACATGGCGTCCGGCACCCCGCTGGTCGCCAGCGCCGCCGGGGCACTGCCCGAGGTCGTCGGCGACGCCGCGGTGCTGGTCGAGCCCGGCGACGTCGAGGAGCTCGCCGGGGCCCTGCGCAGGCTGCACGACTCCCCCGAGGAGCGGGCGCGCGTGGGCGAGGCCGGCTACCGGCGCGTCCAGGAGCGCTACACCTGGTCCGCGGTCGCCAAGGCGACCGTCGAGCACTACCGGGCAGCGATCGCATCCGCACGCTGACCCTCCGATCGCGGATCGCCCCCGATCCGCAGGTGGAAGGAGCCCCCACTGCTTACCGTTGACTTCCAGCGGTTCCCCATCGCCCTGGGGGAGCGCGTTCTCGACATGGGCTGCGGCGGCGGACGGCACGCTTTCGAGCTGTACCGCCGAGGCGCCTCCGTGACGGCGTTCGACATGGACGCCGAGGAGCTGAAGAGCGTCCAGACGATGTTCGGTGCGATGGACCTGGAGGGGCAGGCCCCCGAAGGCGCCTCCGCCGAGACCGTCGAGGGCGACGCGCTCGCGCTCCCCTTCGAGGACGACACCTTCGACAAGATCATCGCCGCCGAGGTGATGGAGCACATCCCGGACGACATGAAGGCGATGCGGGAGCTGTTCCGCGTCCTCAAGCCGGGCGGCCAGGTCGCCGTCACGGTGCCTTCGTGGCTGCCCGAGCGGATCTGCTGGGCCCTGTCGGAGGACTACCACACCGCCCCCGGCGGCCATGTGCGCATCTACACGCGCGCCGAGCTGGAAGCCAAGCTCAAGTCCATCGGCTTCCGCATCGATGGGCACCACCACGCGCACGGCCTGCACTCGGCCTATTGGTGGCTCAAGTGCGCGGCGGGGCTGGAGAACAACGGCAACCCCGCGGTGAAGGCGTACCACCAGGTCCTGGTGTGGGACATCATGAAGCGGCCTCTGGCGACCCGGCTGGCGGAGAAGGTGCTCAACCCGGTCATCGGCAAGAGCGTCGTCGTCTACCTGACCAAGCCGTCCTATGCGGGCTGACGTCATCCTCACCCCCGAGCAGGTCAAGGCGACGGCCCTTTCGATCGTCCGTCAGCAGTACCCCTCGGGGGCCATCCCTTGGTACGCGTCCTTCGACGGCTACCCGGCCGGGAAGGTCGACGCCTGGAACCACGTCGAAGCGGCGATGGCGCTCTCGGCGTCCGGCTACGGCGCGGAGGCGCGACGCGCGTACGCGTGGCTCGTCGGTGAGCAGAGGCCGGACGGCTCCTGGCCCGCCAAGTGGGAGGACGAGAAGGTCACCGACACCGGTGGCGAGTCCAACCACGCCGCGTACTTCGCGGTCGGCATGTGGCACGAACTCCTCGTCACGGGCGACGAGGAGTACATCCGGTCGATGTGGCCCGCGGTCCGCGCCGCGATCGACTTCGTCGTCGGCCTCCAGACGCCGCTCGGCGACGTCAAGTGGATCCGCTGGGAGGACGGCTCGACCGGCGCGGAGTCGCTGCTGACGGGCTGCTCCTCGATCTACCAGGCGCTGCGCTGCGCGGTGGCGCTCGGCGAACGGCTCGGCGAGCCGCAGCCGGAGTGGGAGCTGGCCGCCGACCGGCTCGGCCATGTCATCGCGCACCACCCCGAGGCGTTCGCGGACAAGTCCCGCTGGTCGATGGACTGGTACTACCCGGTCCTCGGCGGCGCGGTGCGCGGCGAGGCGGCCGACGCGCTGATCGCCAAGGGCTGGGACACCTACATGGCGCCCGGCCTCGGCTGTCGCTGCGTGTCGGACCAGCCGTGGGTGACCGGCGCCGAGACCTGCGAACTGGTCATGGCGCTGGACGCCGCAGGCGACCCCCGTGCCTTCGACGTCTTCGCCGACATCCAGTTCCTGCGCCACGAGGACGGCTCCTACTGGACCGGCTGGCAGTTCGAGCACCAGCGGCACTTCCCAGGGGACCGCTCCACCTACACCGCGGCGGCCGTCCTGCTGGCCTCCGAGGCCCTCGCCGACGCCACCCCGGCCGCCCGCATCTTCAAGGAGGTCGCCGGCCGCCCCCTGGGCCCCTCCCCCACTCCACCGCCCCCGGCCTGCGACTGCCCCCAGCCCGCCCGCACCTGACCGCGGGACCCGCGAGGGCCCGGGACCGATGTCCCGGACATGGACGGGACGTCGGTCGCAGAACCCTCGCCCGCACCCACCCGTCGGTACCGGAGACGATCCGGTACCGGCAGGCGGGAGCGGAGATGGACGACGGTGCGAAGGCGGCCGTGTAGGGCCCTGCACCGCGGACCGGGAAGGGACGCGCGCCGTGGCGGCGTACTCCATTCGGTGTACGGGGTGCTCGAAAGGCGCAGAGTGAAGAGCCTTCGGCTGGACGACGCCGACGAAGAGCCGGAAAAAATAACTTTCCGAACATGACGCACATGATGACGCGGCCGCCGGTTCCGGCCGGAGCCCTCCGCACCACGGCCGGCGCCTGCGCGGCCACCGCCTTCGCCGCCTTCGCCCTCTCCGACCTCGCGCACCCCGGCTACGACCCCGTCGCCGAGCCGGTGAGCAGGTACGTCAACGGGGCGCACGGGTGGCTGGTGACGCTCGGGATCGCCGCACTCTCCCTGGCCGTCGCGGCCGTGGCCGCGCTCGCCGGACGCGGGCGGGTCCCGCTCGCCTGGGCCGCCGCGGGAGCCGCCGTGGCCGCGGTCTTCCCAGCCGATCCGCCCGGCCGCTGGGAGGCGCCCTCCCCCTCGGATTCCGTACACGGCGCCGCCGCCTGGACCGCGCTGATCCTCCTGTGCGCCGCGGCGCATGTCGTCACCCGGTCGCTGCGGCGCTCGACGGGCGTCCCCCTGCGCGCCCTCCGCGCCTGCGCCGCCGCCTCGACGACAGGACTGGTGCTCTTCGCGGTCTGCCTCGCCGACCGCATGGCGCTGACGCACAGCGCGCCCCTGGGCCTCGCCGAACGCCTCCTCCTGGCCGCCGTCCTCGCCTGGCTCGCCCTCGCCGCCGGAGCCCTGCGCGAGGCCGCCCGATGAAGCGCGACACCCTGGCCCGGACGTCCGCGGACGCGGGCATCTCCCTCCTCACCTTCGCCGTGGTCTGCTTCGCTCCGCTCACCGTGGGCGCGCCGCTCACCTGGGAAGGGCCGTTCGCCCTCGGGGCCGTCCTCGGCGTCCTGCTGCTGCTGCGGCGCCGCGTACCGGGGACCGTCCTGGCCCTCTCGGCTCTCGTCCTCCTCGTCTACCGGACCACGGGCCTCTACGAGTCGGGTTGGGCCTGGCCGCTCGCGCCCGCGCTGCTGACCGCCTGCGCGGCGAAGCGGTACGCGGTGACCGCGATCACGGTCTTCGTCCACCTCGCCTTCGCGGTCTTCGGCGAGATCGTCTTCTTCTCCACCTCGGTGCCCGAGTCCGTCCTTAGGGCCGGCACCGAGGCGCTGTGGCTCGGGCTCCCGCTCGCCCTCGTCACGATCCGGCGGCAGAACGCCCAGCGGCGGGCGCAGCAGGAGGCGCTGCGAGAGCAGGAAAGGCGGGCCCTCCTGGCCGAGCAGCGGGTGGAGATCTCCCGGGATGTCCACGACGTCGTCGCGCACACCCTCGCCGTCGTGGGCGTCCACCTCAGCGTCGCGGCCGACGCGCTCTGCGCCGATCCCGATGGTCCGGGCGTCGACGTCGACGCGGCGCGCGCGGCCCTGGACACGGCTCGGGAGGCGCGCGGCGCGGCCATGGCCGAGCTCAAGGCCTTCGTCGGGGACCTGCGCGGCGTGCCCCAGCGCGGCCTGACCGAGATCGAGGCTCTCCTGGACGCGGCCCGCCAGGCCGGCTTGGGGGTCGAGGTCGGCCGGAACGGGGATCTGGCCGCCGTTTCCGCCGCGCAGAGCCTCGCGGCCTATCAGGTGGTCCGCGAGGCCGTCACCAACACGCTCAGGCACTCCGGCGCGGACCGGCTCACCGTCCGGCTCACCGCGGACGGCGACGAACTGCGCGTCGAGATCTCCGACGACGGCGCGGCGGCCTCCCCCGTCGTCCCCGGGCACGGCCTCACGGGAATGCGGGAGCGGGTCGCGGCGATCGGCGGCTCGGTGGAGTGGGAGTCCGGCGACGGGTTCACCGTCCGCGCGGTGCTGCCCCTCGGCGCGGGAGGATCGGCGGCATGACCGTGAAAGTGCTGCTCGCCGACGACCAGGCACTCGTGCGCGCGGGCTTCCGGAGCCTGCTCGCCAGGTCCAGGGATCTGTCGGTCGTCGGCGAGGCAGCCTCCGGAACCGAGGCGGTGGCCCAGGCCGCCCGCCTCGGCCCCGACCTCGTGCTCATGGACATCCGGATGCCCGGGATCGATGGGATCGAGGCGACCCGCCGGATTCTCGCGGCCCGGCCAGAGACGAAGATCGTGATCCTGACCACCTTCGACACCGACGAGCACGTCTTCGAGGCGCTCGCGGCCGGGGCGAGCGGTTTCCTCACCAAGGAGGTCGAGCCCGCCGAACTGCGCCGCGCCGTGGCCGTCGTGGCGGCCGGAGAGGCTCTGCTGTCCCCGGGCGTCACCCGCAGGGTGGTGGCCCGCTTCGCCGGGGCCGCCGCCCCGCCGTCGACGCCGCTGGAGGCGCTGACGGCGCGGGAGAACGAGGTGGTCCGCCTGGTCGCGCGGGGGCTGTCCAACGACGAGATCGCCCGCGAGCTGGTGATCAGCCCCCTCACCGCCAAGACGCATGTGACGCGGGCGATCGCCAAGCTCGGGGTGCGCGACCGGGTTCAGCTCGTGATCCTGGCCTACGAGCGGGGGCTCGTGGCTCGGGGCGAGGGTTAGACGGCCGAGACGTCGGAGGTGCGTTCCAGGACGCGGAGGGAGCCTTCGACGCGGCGTTCGGTGAAGGCGCCCGAGGCGAGGGCGCGCTCGTAGACGTGGAAGGGGGCCTGGCCGCCGTCAGCGGGGTCGGGGAAGACGTCGTGGATGGCGAGGCAGCCGCCGACCATGATCTTGTCGGCCCAGAGGGCGTAGTCGGCCTGGGCGAAGTGCTCGCTGTGGCCCCCGTCGATGAAGAGCAGGGACAGCGGCGTCGACCACAGGGGCGCGACGGTGCCGGAGGTGCCCACGATGGCGACGACGACGTCCTCGAGGCCCGCGGAGCCGATGGTCTTGCGGAAGACCGGGAGGGTGTCCATCCGGCCCGTGCACGGGTCGACCAGGGAGGGGTCGTGGTGCTCCCAGCCGGCCTGGTTCTCCTCGCTGCCGTGGTGGTGGTCGACCGTCACCAGGACGGTCCCGGCCGCGCGGGCGGCGGCGCCGAAGTAGATCGCGGACTTCCCGCAGTAGGTGCCGACTTCGAGCATCGGCCCGAGGCGGCCGTACGCGACGGCGGTCTCGTACAGCGCCTTGCCTTCGGCGGGGGGCATGAAGCCCTTGGCGTTGAGCGCGGCCCGCAGGAGGTCCGCGGGCATCTCCGGGAGGGTCTCGGTCATCGTTCTAACGCCTCTTGTCACGCGGTCTTCGGGGTGGGTACGAAACACTCCCGCATGGGGAGCGCCCAGCCCAGAGGCGGGGGGTGTGGGCTAGGCCACACCCAGGGGGGCGGGGGCTTGCACGGCCAAGTTAGAACATGTTCTACTTTCGCATGACGGAGCCGCCGCGCCCGGCGGCGGGTGCGGGCACGTCAATACCGAACGCGATTCGGAGAGTGGGGCCGCGCGGTGGTAGAACCGGGGGAGGATCTCCTCCCGGGACCACCGCTCGCTCGTCTGAGAGGAACATGCCATGAAAGTCACCGTCGATTACCTCGTGTGCGAGGCCAACGGCGTCTGCGTCGGGCTGGCCCCCGACGTGTTCGACCTGGACGATGACGACAACCTCACGATCCTCAGCGAAGAGGTCCCGCCCGGCCAGGAGGACAAGGTGCGCCATGCCGTCCGCTCCTGCCCGAAGGCGGCGCTGTCCGCCGAGTGATCCGGCCCGTCACCGGCGCCCGCGCGTGACGAGAGCCCCCGGAACCTCGAGTTCCGGGGGCTCTCGGCGGTGCCCGTCCTTCAGCGGTCGCGGAACTTGGGCGCGCGCTTCTCCATCGTCGCCGCGATGCCCTCCAGCAGGTCCTCGGTGAGGAACCCGAGGGTCTGCGTGCGGTTCTCGATCGCGAGCTGGGTCCGCAGGCCCGGCGCGTCGAGCGAGAGGTTCAGCAGCTCCTTGGTGTGCCGCAGCCCGAACGGCGAGCGGGTGAGCAGCTCGGCGGCCAGCGCCTCCGCCCCCGCCACGTCGTCCTCGGCGATCTCGGTGACCAGGCCGAGCTCCAGCGCCTTCTCCGCGCCGATCGACTGCGCCCGGTAGAAGATCTCCCCGGCCCGCGCCGTGCCGATGAGGCGCGGCAGCATCCAGGTCAGCCCCAGGTCGCCCGCGGAGAACCCGAGGTTCAGGAACGGGGTGTGGAACTTCGTCGACGGCCCCGCGACGCGCAGGTCGCAGGCGAGCGCCATCGAGAAGGCCATGCCGACCACGGGGCCGCGCAGCGCCGCGATGACGGGCTGCGGGATCTCGCGGAGCCCGAGGACGATCTCCCCGGACCTGACCATGCCCTGATAGATCTTCTGGATCCGGCCGGGGCCTTCGCCCGAGCCGCCGCCGGAGTTCCCGAGGCCCTGCCCCTGGATGTCCATCCCGGCGCAGAAACCCCGGCCCTCACCCGTCAGGATGACGACCTTGGTCTCATCGTCGGTCTTGAGCCCGCCCAGGATCGCGAGGATCTCCTCGACGTTCTCCGGGGTGATCGCGTTGAGCCGCTCCGGACGGTTTAGGGTGATCGTGGCGATCCCGTCCTTGCGGGTGAATCCGACCACGGGTTACGCCAGAGCCTGGAAGGTGGCGGTCGTCTGCTCGCCGATGTTGGCGTAGATCGCGAACGGGTCCTGGGCGGAGATCTGGTCCCAGTTGTCGCGGATGTCCTCGACGCTCAGGCCGTCCTTCTTGGTGAATCCGGGGCCCTCGGCGACGAAGATCTTGGCGATGTGGCCGCCGCCGACGGTGTAGACCTGTCCGCTGTCCGGCACGCTCTCGTGCGCCAGGAAGACCACGAGCGGGGTGACCTGCTCGACGCCGAGCTTCTCGGCGAACTCGGCGGGGAAGAGGTCGGCGGTCATCCGGGTGTAGGCCACCGGGGCGATCGCGTTGACCTTGACGCCGGCCTTCTTGCCCTCGGCCGCGAGGGTCCGGGTGAAGCCGACGAGGCCCATCTTGGCCGTCGAGTAGTTGGCCTGGCCGAAGTTGCCGAACAGACCGGCGGGCGAAGAGGTGTTGACGACCCGGCCGGCCGACTCCACCAGGTGCGGCCAGGCCGCCTTGGTGACCAGGAACGCGCCGCGCAGGTGGACGGCGATGACGGCGTCCCACTCGGCGGTGCCGATGTTCTTGAAGGACTTGTCGCGGAGGATGCCCGCGTTGTTGATGAGGATGTCGATCCGGCCGAACGTGTCGATCGCCGTCTGGACGATGGACGCGGCCCCCTCCTCGGTGGCCACGTTCCCGCCGTTGGCGACGGCCTCGCCGCCGTTCTTGACGATCTCGGCCACGACCTCCTGGGCCGGGCTCGTCGAGGCGCCCTCGCCGTGCAGGTCGCCACCGAGGTCGTTCACGACGACCTTGGCGCCCCGGGAGGCGAGCTCGAGCGCGTGCTGGCGGCCCAGCCCGTGCCCGGCGCCGGTGATGATCGCGACTTTGCCGTCGTACCGCAGTTCAGACATTGCTTGCGCTCCCTGACGTTGTCGTTGCGTCCCTCGGGCGTCGCCGGGCGAGCCGAGAGCGGGTGGGACCCCAGTGGACCATGGGCCGAGTACCCATTGGTAGCACTGAACCGAATCCGGCTCTAGTGTGCCCCCACCCCTGCGGACACCTCGCCGACACCCGCCGCCACCGGATACGACGGAGGTCACGGCAGCGCGCGCTCCCTAAGGCGAGTAGCCTTATGGACGTTTAGAACCCACCTGCGAGCTGCGGAAGAGGGCGATCTCCGCCGTGTCGAGCGAGTCGCACACCCCTGCCGATCTGAGTGATTTCGGCGCCAATGAGTGGTTGGTCGATGAGCTCTACCAGAAGTACTTGGAAGACCCTGAGACGGTCGACAAGGCCTGGTGGAGCTTTTTCGCGGATTACCAACCCGGCGCGAAGCCCGCTCAGCCTTTGAACGGCGCCGCATCTGCGGCCGCCCCGAGCGCCCCCGCGGCGCCGCCGGCGCCTGCGGCGCCCAAGGCGGCGCCCTCCCCCGCCCCGGCCAAGGCCGCGCCCAAGGCGCAGCCCCTGCCGGTGGCCGCTGGAGCGGAGGAGGTGAAACTGCGTGGAGTGGCCGCGAAGACCGTGGCCAACATGGAGAACAGCATCTCGGTACCAACCGCGACGAGCGTGCGCGCCGTCCCGGCCAAGCTGCTGATCGACAACCGCATCGTGATCAACAATCACCTCAAGCGGGGCACGGGCGGCAAGGTCTCCTTCACCCACCTGCTGGGCTACGCCATCGTGCAGGCGCTCAAGGCGATGCCGGAGATGAACTCCTACTACACCGAGGTGGACGGCAAGCCCACCATGGTGAAGCCGGAGCACGTCAACTTCGGTCTGGCGATCGACATCAAGAAGGCCGACGGACAGCGTCAGCTGGTCGTGCCGTCGATCAAGGGCGCCGAGACGCTGGACTTCCGTCAGTACTGGGCCGCTTATGAAGAACTCGTGCGCAAGGCCCGCGCCAACAAGCTGACCATCGAAGACCACATGGGCGGCACGATCAGCCTGACCAACCCGGGCACGATCGGCACGGTCCACTCCGTGCCGCGGCTGATGCCCGGGCAGGGCGCGATCATCGGCGCCGGCGCGATGGAGTACCCCGCGCAGTACGCCGGCGCGTCCGAGGAGAGCCTCGCCCGCATGGCGATCTCCAAGGTCATGACGCTCACGTCGACCTACGACCACCGCATCATCCAGGGCGCCCAGTCCGGCGACTTCCTGCGCATCGTGCACCGGCTGCTGCTCGGCGAGAACGGTTTCTACGACGAGATCTTCGAGTCGCTGCGGATCCCGTACGAGCCGGTCCGCTGGGTGCAGGACATCTCGGCGACCCACGAGAACGACATCGCCAAGATCGCCCGCGTGCACGAGCTGATCCACGCCTACCGCGTGCGCGGCCACCTCATGGCCGACACCGACCCGCTGGAGTACAAGCAGCGCCGCCACCCCGACCTCGACATCCTCCAGCACGGCCTCACCCTGTGGGACCTGGAGCGCGAGTTCGCCACCGGCGGGTTCGGCGGCAAGCCGACCATGCGCCTGCGCGACATCCTCGGCGTCCTGCGCGGCTCCTACTGCCGCACGGTCGGCATCGAGTACATGCACATCCAGGACCCCGAGGAGCGGGCCTGGATCCAGGAGCGCGTCGAGCGGCCCTTCGAGGCCCCCTCGCGCGACGAGCAGCTGCACATCCTGCGCCGCCTGAACTCCGCCGAGGCGTTCGAGACGTTCCTGCAGACCAAGTTCGTCGGCCAGAAGCGGTTCTCGCTGGAGGGCGGCGAGTCCCTGATCCCGCTGCTCGACGCGGTGATCACCGCGGCGGCGTCGGCGCACCTGGACGAGGCCGTCGTCGGCATGGCCCACCGCGGCCGTCTCAACGTGCTCGCCAACATCATCGGCAAGTCCTACTCGCAGATCTTCAACGAGTTCGAGGGCAACCTCGACCCGCGCTCCGCGCAGGGCTCCGGCGACGTGAAGTACCACCTGGGCGCCGGCGGCGACTTCCAGGCCTGGAACGGCTCCACGATCAAGACCTCGCTGACCGCCAACCCGTCGCACCTCGAGGCCGTCAACCCGGTCCTGGAGGGTGTCGTCCGCGCCAAGCAGGACGTCATCGACATCGGTGAGTCCGGCTTCTCGGTGCTGCCGATCCTCATCCACGGCGACGCGGCGTTCGCCGGGCAGGGCGTGGTCGCCGAGACCCTGAACCTGTCCCAGCTGCGCGGCTACCGCACCGGCGGCAGCATCCACATCGTGGTGAACAACCAGGTCGGCTTCACCACCGCGCCGGAGTACTCGCGCTCGTCGGTGTACTCCACCGACGTGGCCCGGATGATCCAGGCGCCGATCTTCCACGTCAACGGCGACGACCCCGAGGCCTGCGCCCGGGTCGCCCGCCTGGCGTTCGAGTACCGGCAGGCGTTCAAGAAGGACGTCGTCATCGACATGGTCTGCTACCGGCGCCGGGGCCACAACGAGGCGGACAACCCCTCGTTCACCCAGCCGCTGATGTACGACCTGATCGACGCCAAGCGCTCGGTCCGCAAGCTGTACACCGAGGCCCTCATCGGCCGCGGCGACATCACCGTCGAGGAGGCCGAGCAGGCCCTCCAGGACTACCAGCAGCAGCTGGAGCGGGCGTTCACCGAGGTCCGCGAGACCGCGAACGCGCCGACCCCGCCCGGGGCCGTCGTGCGCCCGCCCGACGAGGACCGCATCCCGATCGACCACGCGGCCGCCGGTTCGGCGATCTCCGCCGAGACGGTCAAGCGGATCATCGAGACCCAGTCGAGCCTGCCCGAGGGCTTCGAGGTGCACCCGCGCCTCCAGCCGGTGCTGGACCGCCGGGTCAAGAGCATCGACGACGACGCCATCGACTGGGCGACCGGCGAGCTGCTCGCGTTCGGCTCCCTGCTGATCGACGGCCACCCGGTCCGCCTGGTCGGCCAGGACGTCCAGCGCGGCACCTTCGGCCAGCGGCACGCGGTGCTGGTCGACCGCAAGACCGGGGAGACCCACACCCCGCTGTCGGTGTTCTTCCAGGGCGTCAACAAGTTCTACGTCCACGACTCGCTGCTCAGCGAGTTCGCGGCGATGGGCTTCGAGTACGGCTACGCGCTCCAGCGGCCGGACGCGCTCGTCATGTGGGAGGCCCAGTTCGGCGACTTCGCCAACGGCGCCCAGTCGATCGTCGACGAGTTCCTGTCCTCGGGCGAGCAGAAGTGGGGCCAGCGCTCGCCGCTGACGCTGCTGCTGCCGCACGGCTACGAGGGCCAGGGCCCGGACCACAGCTCGGCCCGCATCGAGCGGTACCTCCAGCTGTGCGCCCAGGACAACATGACCGTCGTGTACCCGACGACCCCGGCGAACTACTTCCACATGCTGCGCTGGCAGACCCTGTCGAACCGGCAGAAGCCGCTCATCGTGTTCACGCCGAAGTCGCTGCTGCGCTCCAAGGACGCCACCTCGGCGGCCACGGAGTTCACCACGGGCGCGTTCCAGCCGGTCATCCCGGACCACCAGGTCGACCCGGCGGGCGTCAAGCGCGTCATCCTGACCACCGGGAAGATCTACTACAACGTGGTCGCGGCCCGGCAGAAGGCCGGTGTCACCGACACCGCGGTCGTCCGGATCGAGCGGCTCTACCCGCTGCCGATCGACGAGATCAAGGCGGAGCTGGCCAAGTACCCGGCCGGCGTCGAGATCACCTACGTGCAGGACGAGCCGAAGAACATGGGCGCCTGGCCCACCTTCGCGCTGGTGCTGCCGAGCTACCTCGACACCAAGCTCAACCTGGTCTCGCGGCCCGCGTCGTCCTCGCCGGCCGTCGGGTCCGCCAAGACCCACGCGGCCGAGCAGGAGGCCATCCTGAAGCGGCTGTTCCCGGGCGCCTGACGCCCTGAGGCCCTGCGGGGCCGCTGCACGAAGTGCACGAAGCGGGAAGGCCCCGGCGCTCGCGCCGGGGCCTTCTTGCCTGCCCCACCTGCCCGCCCGCCCGACCCGAACGGACCCGAGGAGACTGCCATGTACTTCACCGACCGCGGCATCGAGGAACTCGTCGCCCGCCGCGGCGAGGAGCAGGTCTCGATGGTGTGGGTCGCCGAGCGCCTGCGCGAGTTCGTCGACCTCAACCCCGAGTTCGAGACGCCGGTCGAGCGCCTGGCCACCTGGCTGGCCCGCCTCGACGACGAGGACGAGGACGATCTGGACTGACTTTCCGGTCCGATGTCCGCATCGACCCCAGGCTCCCCCGAGGCGCCCGGACGGCCACGTGGCCGGATCCGGGCG
The DNA here is from genome assembly GCF_003751225.1 of Actinocorallia herbida. Taxonomy (NCBI): domain Bacteria; kingdom Bacillati; phylum Actinomycetota; class Actinomycetes; order Streptosporangiales; family Thermomonosporaceae; genus Actinocorallia; species Actinocorallia herbida. The sequence continues at coordinate 684,172 of NZ_RJKE01000001.1, read as the reverse complement.
CCTCGTGTTTGAGGGCGGTTCGCGAGGTCACGGGGGCATCCTGGGCCCGGCCGGCCCTGTCCGTCCCGGGAGGTCCGGACCTCACCACCCGCAACAAAAGCCTGTGAAGCATAAATCTGTCCCAACAGGCAAGACAGCACCACCGGAAATATTGCGCTGTTTTGCTTCGGAGGTAAATAATGCTCTCAGGGGGAGCGAGACAGCGGTGCCCAGGCCGCCCACCATCCGGCCGGAACCCGCCCGCGACCCGTTCGGCGAACTCCAAAGAAACGGACAAGAGTGACCTATCCCTCACCCGGGACCTGCTGTTTGAAGTCCGGCACGGGTATGTCACAATCGCTGGACGGGTGACCCCCGTGTTCCTCGAGAGGCGACCAACCCGGCACCCCCCCACCTGAAGGCAGGGTGTCTTACCTCTGGCGTCTGCCCGAAATTCCGAAACTTCTTCTTGTGGGGTCGCTGTGGCTACTGACCTTCCCGATTACTCCGACGATCCGGCTTTCTCGCTCCACGTGGGCGGCAAGCTCGAGGTCCGCTCGACCATCCCGGTCCGCGACAAGGACGATCTCTCCCTCGCCTACACCCCCGGGGTGGCCCGCGTCTGCACCGCCATCGCCGACCACCCGGAGCTGGCCTACGAGTACACCTGGACCTCCAAGGTCGTCGCCGTCGTCACCGACGGCACCGCGGTCCTGGGTCTCGGTGACATCGGCCCCGCCGCGTCCATGCCGGTCATGGAGGGCAAGTCACTGCTGTTCAAGGAGTTCGCGGGCGTCGACTCGGTGCCGATCGCGCTGGCCACGACCGACGTGGACGAGATCGTCGACACCGTCATCCGGATGGCCCCGTCCTTCGGCGGGATCAACCTCGAGGACATCAGCGCCCCCCGCTGCTTCGAGATCGAGGACCGGCTGCGCGCCGCCCTCGACATCCCGGTCTTCCACGACGACCAGCACGGCACCGCGATCGTCTCGCTCGCCGCGCTGACCAACGCCTCCCGCCTCATCGGCAAGCCGCTGTCGCAGATGCGCGGCGTCATCGCCGGCGCGGGCGCCTCGGGCGTCGCGGTCTGCCGCATCCTGCTGAACGCGGGCGTCGGCGACATCGCGGTGTCCGACAGCAAGGGCCTGGTCTACGCGGGCCGCGACGGCCTCAACGACATCAAGAAGGCCCTGGCCGCCGACACCAACAAGGCGGGCCTCACCGGCTCGACCGAGGAGGCCCTGCGCGGCGCCGACTTCTTCATCGGCCTGTCGGGCTCCACGGTCGCCGAGAACGCCATCGCCACCATGGCCGACGACGCGATCGTCTTCGCGCTGTCGAACCCCACCCCCGAGGTCCACCCCGACGTCGCCCGCGCCCACGCGCGCGTCGTGGCCACCGGCCGCAGCGACTTCCCCAACCAGATCAACAACGTGCTGGCCTTCCCCGGCATCTTCAAGGGCGCCTTCGACGTCCGCGCGCACTCGATCACCGAGGGCATGAAGGTCGCCGCCGCCGAGGCGCTGGCCGCCGTGGTCACCGACGCCGAACTGTCCGAGGACTTCATCATCCCCAGCCCGTTCGACGAGCGCGTCGCCCCTGCGGTGGTCGCCGCGGTCGCCGCCCAGGCCCGTGCCGAGGGCGTCAACCGCATCTGAGCCGGACCCGGCGCAGGGGCGCTCCGTCGCCCCGGACCACCCCTGCGCCGGGACCGAACGACCCCGTCCGGCTAGGGTGCGGCCATGTTCGCTGTCACCGCCGCGCATATCGACGCGGAGAACCCCTTGTCCGGACTCCGGCTCGGGGAGCGCCCCGACCCTGTGGCGCCCGAGGGCTGGACGACCGTCACCGTCAAAGCCGCCGCGCTCAACCACCACGACCTGTGGACCCTCAAGGGCGTGGGGGTGCGGCCCGAGCAGCTTCCGCTGGTGCTCGGCTGTGACGCGGCCGGGATCGACGAGGACGGCAACGAGGTCGTCGTGCACGCGGTGATCGGCGACCCCGATCGCGGGCACGGCGACGAGACCCTCGACCCGAAGCGCTCGCTGCTGTCGGAGGTCCACGACGGGACCTTCGCCGAGAAGGTCGTGGTGCCGCGCCGCAACCTCGTCCCCAAGCCCGCCTCCCTCTCGTTCGAGGAGGCCGCCTGCCTTCCGACGGCCTGGCTCACCGCGTACCGGATGCTGTTCGACAAGTCGGGCGTCCAGCCGGGCGGGACCGTCCTGGTGCAGGGCGCGGGCGGCGGCGTCGCCACGGCGCTGATCGCGCTCGGCGCGGCGGCCGGCTACCGGGTCTGGGCGACCAGCCGCACCGAGGCCAAGCGCGAGCGCGCGCTGAAGCTCGGCGCCGACGCGGTCTTCGAGAACGGCGCGCGGCTTCCCGACCGGGTCGACGCGGTCATGGAGACCGTCGGGGCGGCCACCTGGGCGCACTCCACCAGGTCGCTGCGGCCCGGCGGCCGGATCGTCATCTCCGGCGCCACCTCGGGCGACGCGCCCCCGGCCGAGCTGACCCGGACGTTCTTCCTCCAACTCCAGGTCGTCGGCTCCACGATGGGCACCCGCGACCAGCTCACCCGGCTGGTGAACTTCCTGGACACCACGGGCGTGCGCCCGAACATCGACCGGGTACTCCCGCTCGCCGAGGCGCGCGCCGGTTTCGCCGCGATGGCCGCGGGCGAGCAGTTCGGCAAGATTGTTTTCACCATGTGAAGCGGACTTCGGCCATGATCTGCGGGGCGGCCGGATGATCTCCGTTCTACCTGGGGTTTCCGCCGCGGAAACTCCGGCGGCGGACCCTGCCGTTGGACAATTGTCCGGCGCCCCGTGAAATTCACGGTTCACCTGCCACGGCCTCATGTGATAGTCACAGACAAGGGCGAATTCGGCATTGCTGTGATCACCGTGAGGGCGCTCGTGGACCTCCTTTCTTACGCGGACCTGGTGGTCGAACTGGTCAACACGCGCGACCCGGCCGTGGACGCGCTGCGCGATCTGGACACGCTGCGCGAGCTGCTGCTGATCCGGCCGCACCTCATGGGCCGGGTGAGCCATCGCGACCTGGAGGCCATGCGGCAGCTGCGGCAGAACCTGCGGGCGGTCTTCGAGGCGGCCTCCGACGGCGACCACGACCGCGCCGCCGACGGCGTCAACCAGCTCCTCCTGCGCCATCCGATCCATCCGCTGCTGTCCAACCACGACGGCCGGAACTGGCATCTGCACCTCATCGAGGACGGTTCGGTACCCGACCGTTATGCGGCGGGCGCGGCGATGGGCCTCGGGCTGGTGATCGGCACCCGTGGATTCCGCGCGCTCGGGGTGTGCGACGCCGACAATTGCGACAACATCCTTCTCGCCGAAGACGTCCGGAAAACGCGGCGCTACTGCTCCATCGAATGCCGCAAACGCAGCAGCGGCCAATAGCGGAACAGCACGCGCCCGACGATCGCGGTGTCCGCGACGGCACCGAAGTCCCAGCTGTCCCGTCTGCCCGGCGCCTTCTGGTTGTCGCTCTCCAGCCACCATCCGCCGTCCTGCCGGAACGTCGCCCGCTTGACGATGAGGGTCCCGGCGTGCTCGGCGACGACCACGTCGCCGGGCCGCACCGCGGCCCCCGTCCGGACGATCAGCAGGTCACCGGGGGCGAGGCCGGGCAGCATCGACGGCCCCGCGACCCGCACGGGCTTCCATCCCATCTCCGACCTCCTCGATCAAGCCGCCTCGGTGCGGGAGTAATGTCGACACGACAAGATCCGATCCATCATGACTCACGAAGGGAACCACGACCCGTGAGCGTTCTCCGTCCCACCACGGTCGTCTCGGCGCACTGCGACCTGCCCTGCGGCGTCTACGACCCCGCGCAGGCCCGCATCGAGGCCGAGTCCGTCAAGGCGACCATCGAGAAGTACCACGCGAGCGACGACGAGACCTTCAAGGCCCGCGCCATCGCGATCAAGGAAGAGCGGTCCGACCTGGTCAAGCACCACCTGTGGGTGCTGTGGACCGACTACTTCAAGCCGCCGCACTTCGAGAAGTACCCGCAACTCCACGAGCTGTTCAACGAGGCCACCAAGCTCGCCGGCGCCGGCGGCACCAAGGGCAGCCTCGACGTGAAGGTCGCCGAGAACCTCCTCGGCAAGATCGCCGAGATCGACACGATCTTCTGGGAGACCAAGAAGGCGTGACTTTCCTGACGGCGCCCGGCCCTCCACCACGAGCGGGGCCGGGCGCCGTCATTGTTTCCGGGCCCCGCCGCCCCAAGGAGCGCCAGAGTTCGGGTGATTCATCCCACTGTCTGTAAATTGGTATTCAAGATGCCACTTTGCTAGCGTCAAAGTGTGCGCCTCACCAAGTTCACCGACCTGTCGCTCCGGGCGGTCATGCGACTGGCGTCCTCCGAGGAGGACGTCCCGCTGACGACCCGTGAGATCGCGGTCGCGGTGGACGTGCCTTACGCGCACATGGCCAAGGCGATCAGCCGGCTCGCCCAGCTGGGCGTCATCACCGCCCGGCGCGGCCGCGGCGGAGGTCTCGACCTCACCGCGCTCGGCCGCCGCGCGTCCGTCGGCTGGCTGGTGCGCGAACTGGAAGGCCGGGAGGAGGTCGTCGCCTGCGAGGGCGACGCCCCGTGCCCGCTGCGCGGCGACTGCCGCCTGCGCGGCGCCCTCCGGCGCGCCCAGGAGGCGTTCTACGCCTCCCTCGACCCGATCACCATCGAGGACCTGACCTCGTCCCCTTCCGGCCCGGTCCTCGTCGGACTCACCGTCCGACCATCCGGCTGACTCCTCACCGCGCGCCCCGCGCGGCCGATGTCCGCCCTTTAATCAGTAGATGATCTACCAATTATTGGAGTCCCCTTGCTGCTCTCCGAGACCTCCGCACCCGTGGTGCGCGCGACCCTCCCCGTCATCGGCGCCCATCTCGACCGGATCGCCGAGCGCTTCTACGGCCGGCTCTTCGAGGCCCGTCCCGAGCTGCTCCGCGACCTGTTCAACCGCGGCAACCAGGCCAACGGCGACCAGCGCCGCGCGCTCGCCGGATCCATCGCCGCCTGGGCGGGCCTGCTGCTCGCCGACGAGGGCGCCGACCCGCGCGCGGTGATCAGCCGGATCTCGCACAAGCACGCCTCCCTCGGCATCACCGCCGACCAGTACAAGCTCGTCCACGAGCATCTGTTCGCCGCGATCGTCGAGGTGCTCGGCGACGCCGTCACGCCCGAGGTCGCGGCGGCCTGGGACGAGGTCTACTGGTCGATGGCCGACGCGCTCATCGCGGCCGAGGCCGACCTCTACCGGGCCGCCGGAACCGGCCCCGGCCTGGTGTGGCGCCGGATGCGGGTCACCGGGCGGACGCGGGAGACCGCCGACGTCGTCTCCTTCACCCTCAGCCCCGTCGACGGGACCCCCGCCGGGCGGTTCCGGCCCGGCCAGTACGTGAGCGTCCAGGTCGCGGCCTCCGACGGCGCCCGGCAGATCCGCCAGTACAGCCTGTCGGCCGCCCCCGGACGGGCCGAGTGGCGGATCAGCGTGAAGCGCGAGCGGCCCTACGAGGGCCCCGACGGCGAGGTCTCGACGGTCCTGCACGACGAGGTCTTCCCCGGCGACGAGATCGACGTCTCCGCCCCGTTCGGCGACCTCGTCCTGCCCGAGGGGGACGGCCCCCTCCTCCTGGCCTCCGCCGGCATCGGGATCACCCCGACCCTGTCGATGTTGCTCGCCCTCGCCCGGGAGAAGTCGGCGAGGCCCGTCACCGTCGTGCACGGCGACCGGCACCCGGACGCGCACGCCCACCGCGTCCAGCAGGAGACGGTCGCGGCCGAGCTCCCGGAGGCGGCGCTGCACGTCTGGTACGAGGAGCCCGGGACGTCCGGCGCGCGGGAGGGCTACCCCGACCTCTCCGCCGTCGACCTTCCCGCGGACGTCACCGCGCTGATCTGCGGCCCGCTGCCCTTCCTGCGCGCGACCCGTTCGGCGCTGCTGAGCCGCGGCGTGCCGGCCGAGCGCATCCACTACGAGGTCTTCGGCCCCGACCTCTGGCGCGGCGCCGCCTGAGGCAGGCCGGAGAGCGGCGGCACCGCCCGATCGGCGGCGGCTAGGCTTTCGGCATGAGCACGAAGGTCCGATCCGCGACGATCGCGGATATCCCGGTCATTCTGGGATTCATCCGCGATCTCGCGGAGTACGAGAAGGAACTGGACAAGGTCGAGACCACCGAGGACGACCTGCGCGCGGCCCTTTTCGGCCACGAGCCGAAGGTGTTCGCGCACATCGCGGAGGACTCCTCCGGCGCTCCCGTCGGTTTCGCCCTCTGGTTCCTTAATTTCTCCACCTGGACCGGGAAGCACGGGATCTACCTGGAAGACCTGTACGTCACTCCCGAGGCGCGCGGCGGCGGGCACGGCAAGGCGCTCCTCGCCGAGCTCGCCCGCATCGCCGTGACGCGGGGATACACCAGGTACGAGTGGTCCTGCCTGGACTGGAACACCCCGTCCATCGCGTTCTACGAGTCGCTCGGCGCCAAGGCGATGCACGAGTGGACGGGCTACCGGCTCGCGGGCGAAGCGCTCCAGGCCGTCGCGCGGTAGCGTGGCATCACCCCGAAGGGCTCGGCACACGGTAGTTTCAAGGGAGCGGAGCAACCCCGAAGAGGGAGACACGTGACTGAGGAAACCGCTGCCATGACGGCAGGCACCAAGCTCACCCTGCGTGACGTCGTCACGGTGAAGCTGCCTGCCGCGAGTGCCTATCTGTCGGTGCTCCGCACCGCTACGGCCGGGCTCGCGGTAAGGCTCGACTTCACCATCGATGAGATCGAGGACCTGCGCATCGCCGTCGACGAGGCGTGCGCGATGCTGCTCGCGCAGGCGGTGCCGGGCACCGACCTGAACTGCGAGTTCGAACTCACCGGCGACGCCATGCGCATCTCGGTCTCGGTGCTGACGGTCGACGGCCGCACACCGAGCCGCGACACGTTCGCCTGGACCGTTCTGTCGTCCCTGGCCGGTGAGGTGGACGCCACCGCCGGTCCGGGGGAGACGGTCACGGTCACGCTGCAGAAGCGGCGCGGCGCGGGCGGAGCGGCGTGACGCCGGCCGAGCGAACCTCCCCAGAGGAGACCCAGGAGGAGACGGTGACCGAGGAGGTCGTCGTGCCGGAGCCTCCGCGGTCCAGTGCGGTCCCCGACCGCACCCGGGCCAAAGAGCTCTTCCACAAGATGCGGGCCCTGCCCGAGGACGACCCGGAGCGCCAGCGCATCCGGGACCAGCTCGTCGAGATGCACCTTCCTCTGGTGGAGTATCTCGCGCGCCGGTTCCGCAACCGCGGCGAATGGCTGGACGACCTGGTCCAGGTCGCCACGATCGGCCTGATCAAGTCGATCGACAGGTTCGACCTGGAGCGCGGCGTGGAGTTCTCCACCTACGCCACGCCCACCATCGTCGGCGAGATCAAGCGGCACTTCCGCGACAAGGGCTGGGCGGTGCGCGTGCCGCGCCGCCTCCAGGAGCTCAAGCTGAGCCTCACCAAGGCGATCAGCGAGCTGGCCCAGAAGGAGGGCCGCGCGCCCACCGTCGCGGAGCTCGCCGCGCACCTCCAGATGACCGAGGAGGAGGTGCTGGAGGGCCTGGAGTCCGCCAACGCCTACTCGACGGTCTCGCTGGACGCGCCCGACTCCGGTGACGAGGACGCGCCCGCCGTCGCCGACAGCCTCGGCATGATCGACGAGTCGCTGGAGGGCGTGGAGTACCGCGAGTCCCTGAAGCCCCTGCTGGAGAAGCTGCCACCGCGCGAGAAGAAGATCCTCCTGCTTCGCTTCTTCGGCAACATGACCCAGTCGCAGATCGCCACGGAACTGGGCATCAGCCAGATGCACGTCTCCCGGCTGCTGGCGCGCACCCTCGCCCAGCTCCGCGAGGGCCTCACGGCCGAAGACTGAGCCCGGATCCACGCAAGGCCGTCTGGGGTGCCCCTAGACGGCCTTCGGCTTGTTCCGGTTCTTGCGCTCGACCTGCTCGGCCTGCTCACCCTGCTTCTGCTCCACCCGCGTGACCCGGGGTTCTCCGGCGGCCGTTTCCGTCTCCGCGGCGGCCTGCCCGGCCTCGGCGAGGTCGTCGGCGTAGACGGCCTCGGTGACGGGCGGGCTGAGCAGGGTCAGGAGGGCGAGCACGGCGACGGTGATCAGGGGGTAGCCCCACCACGGCTGGTCGCTCTGGATCAGCGAGACCGACACCGGCAGCGCGAAGAGCTGGGTGAGCACCGCCGGGGAGCGGCTCCACCGCTGGGCCGTCCACAGCCCCTTGGCGATCCACAGGATCGCGAGGCCGCCGCCCACCGTCAGCACCGTGACGGACACCGCGGTGCCGAGGTTCGCCCGGTGCCCGAGAAGCGTCTCGAAGGCGATCGACAGCCCGAACCCGAGCGCGGCGAGACCGGTGAAGGACTGAAGGACTGCGGCTGCGGCGAGGGCACGAGGACGTTGCGACACGCCCGCCAGGTTACCTCCACGGGCCCGTGGCATACGCTGGCGCCGTGCGCGCCATGCTGATCGCCAACCCCAGAGCGTCGACGACCACCCGGCAGGTCAGGGACCTCCTCGTCCGCGCGTTCGTGGGCGATCTCGAGGTGGAGGTCGCCGAGACCGGGCACCGCGGGCACGCGATCGAGCTCGCCGCGCGGGCGGCCTACGAGGAGTTCGACGTGCTCATCGCGCTCGGCGGGGACGGGACCGTCAACGAGGCGGTGAACGGGCTGATGTCGGTGCCCGGCACCGCGGCGACCCGGCCCGCGCTGGCGATCCTGCCGGGCGGCAACGCCAATGTCTTCGCCCGCTCCCTGGGCCTGCCGGGCGACCCGATGCGCTCGCTCGCCGCGATCCTCGGGGCGCTGCGCGGCGGGCATACCAGGACCGTCTCCCTCGGGCACGTGACGACGCCGCAGGAGAGCCGCTACTACACGTTCACCGCCGGGGCCGGGCTTGACGCCGAGGTCGTCGAGGCGGTCGAGGAGGCGCGCAGCAAGGGGTCGGGCAAGGCCTCGAACGTGCTCTACGTGCGGTCCGCGCTGCGCCGGTTCTTCGCCGGGACCGACCGCGCCCTGCCCGCCCTGGAGGCCCGCGCGAACGGACGGGTGGCGCACGGCCTGTTCCTGGCCTTCGTCTCCAACACCTCGCCCTACACCTATCTGGGCCCGCGCCCGATCGTGCCGAGCCCCCGGGCCGGCCTCGGCACCGGGCTCGACCTGTTCGCGATCCGGTCGCTGCGCACCGGGCCTGTGCTCGCCGCGCTCGCCCAGATGCTCCTGCCCGCGTCGGGCGGGCCCCGGGGAAGACAGATCGTGGAATTGCACGACACGGCCGAAGTCACCCTCACCGCGCGGCGGCCGATCGCTTTGCAGGTGGACGGCGATTATGTCGGAACACGCGAGCACATGGTGTTCCGCAGTGTGCCGGGGGCGCTACGAGTGGTCATCTGAGACTGTTTCGAGACCTCCGAGAGGTCCGCCACAAATGCCCTGAGACCTAGCTCTCATTGCGCTGAGCTGCGGGAACGTCTATAGACAACCGCTTACCTGGTGAATGTGTCCGCCATGTTCCAACGGTGTGACACAACCGACAGCCATACCGGGAGAAACCTTTCTCCAAGTACTTGCGCGCTCCATTGCCGCCCTGACACGCTCAAAGTGCGCCGCGAAGGACCCAGCAGTTGGGATGCGCGGGCGCACTTCCCGGATGCCACACCCCGGCCCGGGCGACCCGACATCGTGAAACCATTCACATGGGTTTCACGGCGAGTAAGGAGTGGACGCATGGACTGGCGCCACCGCGCAGCCTGCCGTGACGTGGACCCCGAGCTGTTCTTCCCGATCGGCAACACCGGCCCGGCCCTGCTTCAGATCGAAGAGGCCAAGCAGGTCTGTCGCAAGTGCAACGAGACCGACGCCTGCCTGCGCTGGGCGCTGGAGTCCGGCCAGGACGCCGGGGTCTGGGGCGGGATGAGCGAGGACGAGCGCCGCGCGGTCAAGCGCCGCGCCGCCCGGGCTCGTGCCCGCGCCAACACCACCGCGACCGTCTGACCCGCGGACTTCTCCACTCGCTTCTCGCGCGGCGTGCGGCACAGGGCCTGAACCTTTCCGGGACCCAGCCGTACCGTCGCGCGAAGGTGTCTCCGGGACCATACGGATATGTCCGCGATTTTGGTGGTTCCTTGAGATACGGGCTTTTTGCCGTGGCCATTCGGTGTAGGTTCGGCCGCATGATGCGGACGGTGATCATGGTGGGCGCGACGGCAGGTCTCCTCGCGACGCTCGCCGCGTGCGGCGACGGCGATACCGCGCCCTCGAAGACCGACGCGCCCGCTCCGGTGCGCAGCGTGGCGGGCCTCCCCCAGGAGCTGGTCGGCCCCTGGCAGGTGGCCGAAGGCGAGGGCACGTATGCCTTCGCCGTCGACGGGACCTGGACCTGGGCCGAGCCGGGGTGCCAGGCCGGAGGCGGATACTCGGTCGCGGCCGAGAAGCTGACCCTGACCGTCAGCCGGGAGGGGTGCGGCCGCGAGGCCGGCGCCTACACCTGGGCCGTCGCCGACGCCCGGCTGACGCTCACCCGCCCCGACGGGCAGGACGAGGTCTACCTCCGCCCCCAGAACAACTGACCGGGACGTCCGGCCCGCGCGCTAGGACGTTCGGGGCCCCGGCGGTCTGTGCTGCTCCAGCGGAAGGTCCAGCACCACGCTCGCACCGCCGGTCTCCCGGTTCCCGAACACCAGGCTCCCGCCCAGCTCCCCCTCGGTGAGGGCCCGGACGATCTGGATGCCGAGGCTGTCCGCGCTCTCCGGGTCGAAATCCGCGGGCAGGCCGACGCCGTCGTCGCGCACCTCGACCGTCAGCCGCTCCTCGGTGCGCGAGACGAGCACCTCGAGGGTGCCGCCCCGTCCCGCGAGGCCGTGCTGGAGCGCGTTCTGAAGCAGCTCGGTGAGGATCATCGCGATCGGGCTGGCGATCGCCGCGGGCAGCACCCCGAAGCTGCCGAGACGGCGCGGATGCACGCGGATCTCCAGCGCCATCACCTCGCCGGACATCGCGATGACGCGGTCGGCGATCTCGTCGAAGTCGATCAGCTCGTCCGGGGTGTGCGAAAGGGTCTCGTGCACGATGGCGATCGACCCGACCCGCCGCACCGCCTCCTCCAGCGCCGCCCGGCCCTCCGGGATGCGCAGCCGCCGCGCCTGGAGCCGCAGCAGCGCCGCGACGGTCTGGAGGTTGTTCTTCACCCGGTGGTGGATCTCCCGGATCGTGGCGTCCTTGGTCATCAGCTCGCGGTCGCGCCACCGCAGCTCCGTCACGTCGCGGATGAGGGCGATCGACCCGATCTGCTCCCCCGCCACGATCAGCGGGAGCATCCTGAGCTGCACGAACGCGCCGTGCGCCTCGACCTCCACTTCCCGGTGGGCCTTGCCGCTGAGCATCCCGACGAACGACTCGTCTATCGGCTGGCGCGTCTCCGACAGCGCGGCGGTCGTCTCCCCCAGGTGGTCACCCACGAGGTCGGTGGCCAGGCCGAGCCGCCGGTAGGCCGACAGCGCGTTCGGGCTGGCGTACACCACACGTCCGGTGCGGTCCACCCGCAGCAGGCCGTCGCCGACGCGCGGGGACCTGATGAGGTTCGCCTCCGCCCCCGGCACCGGGAAACGGCCCTCGGCGATCATCTGGGCGAGGTCACTGGCGCTCTGGAGATAGGTCAGCTCCAGCCGCGACGGGGTCCGCGCCGAACTGAGGTTGGTGCTGCGCTGGATGACGCCGAGCATCTTGGACTGGCTGCCGTGCCTGGACAGGATCGGAATCGACTCCTCCCGGACGGGGATGCCGCTCCCCCACTCGGGATCGCCTTCGCGCACTATGCGCCGCTCCCGCCAGGCGACGTCGATGAGACCGCGCTTGCCCGTCCGGACGACCTTGCCGACGAGGTCGTCGGGATAGGCGGTCGGGCCGGTGGTCGGGCGCATCTGGGCGACGCACACCCACTCCTCGACCGCCTTGGGCGGCCAGTTCCCACCCCCGTCGGCGCGTTTCTGCGGTACCCACAGGACCAGGTCGGCGAACGACAGGTCGGCCAGCAGCTGCCAGTCCGAGACCAGCGCGTGCAGCCATTCGAGGTCGCGCTGATCCAGATCGGTCTGCTTGCGGACGAGGTCGGGCAAGGTAGGCACCTGCCCATCATTCCAGCCCGGCCTCCTGCGAGGATGGGCAGGTGAGCGCGACCGACCGCACAGACCGTCCCGGCCCCCTTCTCCGGCTGACCGAGGCGACCGCGCGGCGCGACGCCGCCGGCCTGCGCCGCCATCTGCGGCCCCGTACCGGCGACTTCGACGGGCTCGTCGACCTCGCCTCCAACGACTACCTGGGCCTCTCCCGGGACCCGCGCCTCATCGACGGGGCGGTCCGCGCGCTGCACGGCTACGGCACCGGATCGACCGGCTCCCGGCTGGTCACCGGCACGACCCGGCTGCACGACGAACTCGACAGCAGGCTCGCCGCCTTCTGCGGCGCCCCCTCCGGGCTGACCTTCTCCTCCGGCTACCTCGCCAACCTCGGGGCGGTGACCGCGCTGTCCGGCGCCGGCGCCCTGGTGATCTCCGACCAGGTCAACCACGCCTCGATCGTCGACGCCTGCCGGCTGTCCCGCGCCCGGGTGAAGATCGTCCCGCACCGGGACGTCGCCGCGGTGAAGAGGGCGCTCGCCGAACGGGAGGAGGAGACCGCGGTCGTCGTCACCGACGCGGTGTTCTCCGTGGACGGGGACGTCGCGCCGCTCGCGGAGCTGCACCGGGCCGTCCGGGCGCACGGGGCGCTGCTCGTCGTGGACGAGGCGCACGCCCTGGGCGTCGTCGGGGAGCACGGGCGCGGGGCCTCCTGGGCCGCGGGCATCGCGGGCGAACCGGACGTGGTCCTCACCCTCACCCTGTCGAAGTCCCTGGCCTCCCAGGGCGGGGCCGTCCTCGGCGCCCCCGAGGTCCGCGAGACGCTCATCGACACCGCGCGCAGCATGATCTTCGACACCGGGCTGAACCCCGCGGCGCTCGGCTCCGCCCTCGCCGCCCTCGATGTGATCGAGAACTCACCCGAGCTGCCGGGACGGGCCAGGGCCGTCGCGCGGCGGGTCGTGAAGATCGCCGAAGCGCACGGGCTGGAGACCAGGATTCCGGACGCCGCGGTCGTCCCGGTCTTTCTCGGACAGCCCCAAAAGGCCCTTCGTGCTGCGGAGATCTGCCTCGAGCACGGATTGCGGGTTGGCTGTTTCCGGCCACCCTCGGTGCCCGAAGGACGCGCGTGCCTGAGAATCACGGCGCGGGCGAGTCTCGGCGAGGCGGAACTCACACGCCTCGACCAGGCACTCGCGGCGGTCGCCCGCACTGTGGCCCCGTAACCTGCTCGCGTAACATCGAGCCAAACCGGCGGTGAACAAGGAGCTTCGTTGACAGCCGAACACGCACTGGGCGACTTCGGGCTCGCGTCCCCTCCCGGCAGGCCGCAGATGCCCGGGAACCCCCTCGCGAGCTCGCCCCGCGTGCCCAAGTACTACCGGCTGAAGGAACTGCTCGTCGAGCTGATCACCTCACTGCCGGCCGGCAGCCCGCTCCCGCCCGAGCGGACCCTCGCCGAGCGGTACGGCACCTCCCGTACGACCGTGCGCCAGGCGCTCGCCGAGCTCGTCGTCGAGGGACGGCTCCAGCGGATCCAGGGCAAGGGCACCTTCGTGGCCAAGCCGAAGGTCCCGCACCAGCTCCAGCTCGTCGGCTACACCGAGGACATGCGGCACCACGGCCTCCTCCCGGAGACCCGGATGCTCGACGTGGCCTACCTGACCGCCGACGAACGGCTCGCGACGCTCCTCGGCATCCGCCCCGGCGGCCGGGTCCTGCGCATCCACCGGCTCCGCCTCGCCGACGGCGACCCGATGTCGATCGACTACACCCACCTGCCCGCACGGCGCTTTCCCGGCCTCCGCAAGGAACTGTCCCGGAACCTGTCGCTGTACGAGACCCTCGCCGCCGCCTACGACGTCCACCTCGCCGAGGCCGAGGAGACCATAGAGACGGTCCTGGCCACCCCCTACGACGCCCAGATCCTCGGCGTCGACGTGGGCCTCCCCCTCATGCTGATCTCCCGCCAGTCCTTCGACACCACCGGCGAACCCGTCGAATGGGCCCAGTCCTTCTACCGCGGCGACCGCTACAAGTTCGTCACGCGCCTGCGACGACCCGGCAATTAGATCGCTCGGGACAGCCCAGGATTCCGGGGAAAAGGACACTCGTCGCAGGCGCTGGTTTTGCATTGCCGCGCCTCCGGCGCGGCGTGATCGGGCGCTTGAAATCCCTGGACTGCCCCTGCGGCCCTAGGGGCCTACGGGGCGGCCCAGGGGTGCCCGATCACCGGTCCTCGGCCCCAGGGGGCCTGCGGCGTGCGAATTGCCCGATGCGGTCTCTCTTGGGCGCTGCCCGGGTTCCGCCGATACGGATCTCGGCCGAGCTCCCGAGGATCAGAGCGTTTGCGACAGGGCCTTGATCGGCATCTGGAGTTCCGTGAGGAGGTCCAGGTCCTTGGTGGCGGTGCGGCCGAGGGTCGTCAGGTAGTTGCCGACGATCATGGCGTTGATGCCGCCGAGGAGGCCGTCCTTGGTGCCGAGGTCGCCGAGGGTGAGCTCGCGGCCGCCGGCGTAGCGGAGGATCGTGCGGGGGAGCACGAGGCGGAACGTGGCGATGGTCTTCAGGGCCTCGGGGCCCTCGACCAGGGGGAAGCTCTCGAAGGGGGTGCCGGGGCGGGGGTTGAGGAAGTTCAGGGGGACCTCGTGCGGGTCCAGCTCGGCGAGCTGCGCGGCGAACTCGGCGCGCTGCTCCAGCGTCTCGCCCATGCCGATGAGGCCGCCGCAGCACACCTCCATCCCGGCGTCGCGCACCATCTGGAGGGTGTCCCAGCGCTCTTCCCAGGTGTGGGTGGTGACCACGTTGGGGAAGTGGGAACGGGCCGTCTCCAGGTTGTGGTTGTAGCGGTGGATCCCCCAGGACGCCAGGTCGTCGACCTGCTCCTGGGTGAGCATGCCGAGCGAGCAGGCGATCTGGATGTCGACCGCCGCGTTGATCGCCTCGACACCCTGCTTGACCTGGTCCATCAGCCGCTTGTCCGGGCCGCGGACCGCGGCGACGATGCAGAACTCCGTCGCGCCGGTCTTGGCCGTCTCCCTGGCCGCCTCGACGAGCGACGGGATGTCCAGCCACGCGGCCCGCACCGGGGAGGAGAACTGGCCGGACTGCGAGCAGAAGTGGCAGTCCTCGGGGCAGCCGCCGGTCTTGACCGAGACGATGCCCTCGACCTCGACCTCCGGCCCGCAGTGCCGCATCCGCACCTCGTGGGCGAGGCCGAGCAGCTCCTCAAGCCGTTCGTCGGGGAGGGACAGGCATTCAAGAGCCTGCGCGGCGTCCAGGCCCCTGCCCTCTTCGAGCACCTGCTGCCTGGCTATCGCAAGGATGTCAGTCACGCTATGCGCCTCTCGCTTGAGTCTGACGGAACGTACCAGCGTCGAAAATCCCGCCGAACACCGGGGAGAGCCCGGTTCTGGCGGCGAGCAGGAACTCGGGGGCGTCCATCCGGCCGGCCCCGGCGGGCAGGACTCCGCCGAGCGGGCGGGCGGCGAGCGTCTCCAGGTCGCGCAGGTTGCTGCGCATCGCCAGGTCGGGCTCGTCCGGCCACGATCCGACGACGAGCCCGGCGAGCTGGACCCCGCGGTGCGCCAGCGCCTCAAGGGTGAGCGCGGTGTGGTTCAGGGTGCCGAGGTCGGGCCGCACCGTGACGACGACGGGCGCGCCGAGCCAGCGCGCCAGATCCGCGATCGTGTTGCCCTCTTCGTCGAACCTGACGAGCAGGCCGCCGGCGCCCTCGACCAGGACGAGGTCCCGGGATCCCGCGAGATCGCGGATCAGCGGCACGGCCTGCGGCAGCTGCGCGGGCGGCAGCCCGCTCGCCCGTGCGGCGGCGGCCGGCGACAGCGGATCGGGGAACCGCGCCCCCTCGTGCAGATCGGTGATCCCGGCGAGCCGGCCCACCTCGAAAAGATCACCTGGTTCGTCCGGGGCGACACCGGTCTGCGCGGGTTTGACCACGGCGACCTTCGCTCCCCGCGCCGCCGCGAGCGCCGCCAGCGCCGCCGTCACAACGGTCTTCCCCACACCGGTGTCAGTACCGGTGACCACGAGCACACTCACGACACCCGACCCTAGCGCCGCCCCCTCGGCCCGCCCGCTCGCGGAATCCCACAGAAAAAGGCGGGCGCCTTTGTTCTCAGGGGGAGGTCAGGGCGCCGTGCTGGGAGCAGGTGGCGCGCCAGCCGAGCGGGGTCACCTGGACGACCATCCGGCGGCGGCACGCGGTGCAGTAGCGGGGCGGCTCCATCCGGAGGGCGGTCCGGCAGGCCGCGTGATCGCCGCCGGACTCCGTACCGCAGTGCGCGCAGAACACGTCGATGACCCGATCTTCCACGGCCCGATTCTCCATGGCCGAGAACCTATCCGCTAGGCGATGACGGCGATGAGGTCGCCCTCCTGGATGACGTCCCCCTCGGCGACGTCGAGGCTCGCCACGACCCCGGGCCCCTCCGCCAGCACCGGGATCTCCATCTTCATCGACTCGAGGATCACCAGCGCGTCCCCCTCCGCGACCTGATCCCCGGCGGCGACCAGCACTTTCCACACATTCGACACGATCTCCGCCCGTACCTCACCCACAGCAGCCCCCTTCAGGCCCGCACCCCGCTGACCTCCCGAACCTACCGAGCGCCCCTCCCCCGGTCCCCGAGACGCGCTGGGACCGGAGATCAGAAGGTCTTGATCGCACTCGCCAGGAGGTGGATGCCGACGGATTCGTCTTCGACGCGGGTGTCGTAGGGGGTCTGGAGCTCGGTGCGGACGAGGCGGTTCAGGGCGTCGGGGTCCTTGGTGAGGACGTGTTCCGCGGTGGAGGGGGAGACGACGGTGCGGGGGCGGATCCACTCGACCTCCAGCCCGGCGTCGGCGAGGAACTCGCGGAGCTGGTCGGACCAGAAGCAGCGGGTGATCGTCCCGTCGGGCCAGGGCACGAGGACGACCTCGGCCTGGGTCACGTCGGACAGGTGGGGCCACAGGTTCTGTTCGGCGAGCACGGCGAGGCCGAGCGTCAGGGAGTCGACGCACAGCAGGACGCGGCCGCCGGGCCGCAGGACCCGGGCGATCTCGTGGACGGTCTGCTCGGTGGCGAGGCTGCGGGACAGCACCCCGTCCTCGGCGATGACGGCGTCCATGCCGCCGTCGACGAGGAAGTCGAGCGCGAACGGGTCGGCGACGACCCGCTGATGGGCGGCCGGCCCCGAGGGCCGCGCGACGACCTCGAGCACATGGTGCCCGGCCGCGGCGGCCTGCTCGGCGGACCGGCTCACCCCGCCGGAGACGTCGAGGATCACCGAACTGTGCCGTGGCAGCCAGCGTGCCAGCTGGGCGTGCGCGACGGCCCGGTAGAACTTCCAGTAGCCGACGTGGGGATCGTCGGCGGGCGAGCGCAGCGTGTGTGGCCTGCCCGGGAGCGGCAGCAAGGCGGGAACTCCTTAGAAAAGCGTGCCGCTACATCTTCCCCCCTCCAGCCACCAAAGTAACCCTCCGTAAGAGAAGGGATTACTTTGTCGCCTGATCATCACCGCCGCGACACCTCCGCGGGGCCCCGCGCGACCGCGCCGGGAATGCCCGGCCCCCCTCCGATGTTGCCCCAACACGTACATCGAGGAGGGGGATGGCATGCCGGTGCTGACCGGGGCCGCCGACACGTTCGGTAAGGGCGTACCGCTATTGTCGTACAGACCGAAAGTGGGTCTGGATCATCCGATGATGGTCCCTGCACAGGGGGTGGGTACCGTACCGGGCACCGCGGAGACCGGAGCGCAGCGCCAAGAGCGCTTCCAGCGTGATGTGCTTCCGTTCCTGGACCAGCTGTATCCGGCGGCGCTGCGGATGACCCGCAACCCCGCCGACGCCGAGGATCTCGTGCAGGAGACGTTCGCGAAGGCGTTCGCGTCGTTCCACCAGTTCAAAGAGGGCACGAACCTCAAGGCGTGGCTGTACCGGATCCTCACCAACACCTTCATCAACTCCTACCGCAAGAAGCAGCGGGAGCCGAAGAACTCCGGCACGGAGGAGATCGAGGACTGGCAGCTCGCGCGGGCGGAGTCGCACACCTCGTCGGGGCTCAAGTCGGCCGAGGCCGAGGCGCTGGAGCACCTTCCCGACTCCGATGTGAAGCAGGCCCTGCAGGATCTGCCCGAGGATTTCCGCATCGCCGTCTATCTCGCCGACGTCGAGGGCTTCTCCTATAAGGAGATCGCCGACATCATGAACACGCCTATCGGTACCGTGATGTCCCGGCTCCACCGCGGCCGGCGGCAGCTCCGTTCCATGCTGGAGGACTACGCTGCCGATCGCGGCCTCACGCGGGAGGGTTCGAAATGAGCTGCGGCAACGAGCACGCGACGCCATGTAGCGAGGTGCTCGCGAAGGTCTACACCTACATCGACGGCGAGCTGGCCGACGCGAGCTGCGCCGAGGTGACCGAGCACCTCGACGAGTGCGGGCCGTGCCTGCGCGAGTACGGCCTCGAAGAGGTGGTGAAGAAGCTGGTGAGCAAGTCCTGCGGCTGCGATCCGGTGCCCACCGACCTCAAGGCCAAGGTGCTGGGCCGCATCGAGAGCGTCTTGGCGGGCGAAGAAGGCTAGTCCCCGCCCAGGGCGCGCCCGGCGCGCGGAGCAGGGGTCGCCTGCCCGTCGCGGGGTAGGGTGAATCGGTGCGCATCCTCGTCACCGGCGCCGCCGGGTTCATCGGATCTCATCTCGTCGATCGTCTGCTCGGCGACGGGCATGAGGTCGTGGCGGTCGACACCCTGGTGTCGGGGCACCGTGCGAACCTCGCCGACTCCGTCGAACTGCACGAGGTCGACGTCGCCGATCCGGCGTTCACCGCCCTGGCCGTCAAGACCGAACCCGAGGCCATCTGCCATCTCGCCGCGCAGGTGAGCGTCCGGGTGAGCGTGTCCGATCCGCTGCTGGACGCCCGCACGAACGTGCTCGGCACCATCAACGTGCTGGAGGCGGCCCGCACGGCGGGTTCCCGCAAGACGGTCTTCACCTCTTCCTGCGCCGTGTACGGCGTCCCGGACTCCCTGCCCGTCGGGCCGGACGCCCCGCTGCGCCCACGCTCCCCCTACGCGGCCTCCAAGACGACGGGCGAGACCTATATGCAGGCCTACCGCGACCTGCACGGCCTGGACTTCACGACGCTGACCCTCGCCAACGTGTACGGGCCGCGCCAGACCCCGGAGGGCGAGGCGGGCGTCATCTCCATCTTCACCGCGGCGCTGCTCAAGGGCGAGCCGACCATCGTGTTCGGCGACGGGAGCCACACCCGCGACTACGTGTACGTGCTCGACGTCGTCGACGCCTACGCCCGCGCCCTGGCCGGCGGCCCTTCCGGACGCTTCAACATCGGCACAGGTGTTCAGACGTCGGACCGTGCGCTGCACACGCTCGTCGCGCGGGCGGCGGGCGCGCCCGACGCCCCGGGCTCCGCGCCCTTCAGGCTGGGCGACCTGCCCGCGATGGCCCTCGACCCGGCTCCGGCCCGCGAGGAGCTCGGCTGGCGCCCCACGACGGCGCTGGCGGACGGCCTGGAGGCCACCGTGGAGTGGGCGCGCTCGCACTGAGCCCGTCACACCCGGCCCGCCCATACCACGAACACAGAGTGACGCAGAGTTCACGCTTTGCTCTCGATTTCCTTTGTTCCTGTAGGACGATCACCGGGTTGGCTAGTCTTGTCATTGGCCAGTGGCCGGGAGCAAGGACGGAATCCGGGGAAGACTCCCCGGATTCACTTCGGGGGGAGTACATCGCCATGCTCAGGTACTTGATGGTCGCCGTCACTACAGCGGCGTCCGCGATGGTGCTGCTGACCGATCCCGCGGGCGTTTCCTGGGTCTGACCCCGGCGGCGTCGGTCACCTCGTCACACCGGAGGCGGCATTGCCGGTCGCAGGTCTTCCCCTCGCTGCCTGGACGTACGTGGGCACCGTGGTCGCGCTCGCCGCGACCCTCGTGGCCACCGCGTCCTACACCGACGTCCGATGGACGACGCTGGCGGCGATGGCGGTCCTCTTCCTGATCTGCGACTCCGTGCCCGCACTGCTCAGTCTGGAGCGGGCACGGGTCTCCCTCAGTTTCTCCGCCTGCCTCGCCTCGGTCGTGCTGCTCGGCCCGGCCGGCGCGGGGCTGGTCGGCGCCTGCGCGCTGTTCACGTGGCAGCGGGCCGCGCTCGTCAAGCGGGTCTACAACGGCGCGCAGTTCGCGCTGTGCGGATTCGTCGCCGGGTTCGTCTTCGACGCGCTCAGCCCGGGCCCGGACACCGAGACCGCCGACCAGATCCTGCCGTTCGCCGTCTCGCTGCTCGTCTACGTCACCTGCAACCTGACGCTGGTGTGGGGCATCCTGCTGCTCACCAAGTCCGCGACCGTCCGGGAGCTGCGCGCCGAGACCCGGCTGCTCGCGCCCGGCCTGCTCGGATACGGCTCGTTCGGGCTGCTCATCGCCGAGCTCTACACCACGATCGGGGCGTTCGCCGCGGTGCTGGTGCTGCTGCCGCTGCTGGTCGCGCGGTGGGCGTTCGCGCAGGCCCTCGCCCAGCAGCGCGCGCACGAGGCGACCCTCGCCACGCTGTGCCAGGCGGTGGAGACCAAGGACTACTACACCCGCGGCCACAGCGAGCGGGTGTCGCGCGGCTCGGTGATGATCGCCGAGGAGATCGGGATGAGCCGGGCCAGGGTCGACGCGATCAGGTTCGCCGGGATGCTGCACGACGTCGGCAAGCTCGGCGTGCCGACGAAGGTCCTCCAGAAGGAGGGGCCGCTGAGCGAAGAGGAGTTCGCCGCCATTCAGCTCCACCCGATGCGCGGGCTGGAGATCATCAGCGAGATCGGCTTCCTCGACGAGGCCCTGGCGGGGATCATGCACCACCACGAGAAGCTCAACGGGCGCGGCTACCCGAACGGCCTGGCCGGGGACGAGATCCCCGAGTTCGCCCGCATCATCGGGGTCGCCGACGCCTTCGACGCGATGACGTCCACCCGGTCCTACCGGCCCGCCAAGTCCCTCGCCGACGGGGTCGCGGAATTGGAGCGGTGTAGCGGCGTCGATTTCGACCCCGAGATGGTCACGGCGTTCCTGCGCGCGCTGGACAAGGCCGGGTGGGTCTCCCCCGACCAGATCGTCCCGCCCGCCGAGGCGCAGACGACCCGGCAGGACCACGACGACCCCAGCACGCCGATCCAGGTCTCCGGGGAGGGCGCGTGGTAGCGGGCAGCAGGCTCCAGGCGACCCGGGAGAAGTCCGCCTGGCAGCATCTCGACTCGGCCCAGCTCGTCGTCATGGGCGCGGCCGCCGCGCTGGTCGTCGCCGCGCTGGCGTGGCTCGCCGCCAACGGCGGGGTCGACGACCTGGAGCCCGCCATCATCTTCGGCGTGCTCATCGCGCTCGGCGAGCTGTTCCGGATGAACATGCCGGGCGGCCGGGAGGTCGCCCCGATCAGCCGGGCGGGCGCGCTGGCGTACGGGATGCTGCTGAGCGTGGGCGGGGAGCCCGTCGTGCACTCTCCGTTCCAGGTCGTCGCGGTGACGGCGTGCGGCATGGCCGCGGGAACGCTCCCGCACGTCGCGGTGAACCGCTCGCCGAAGATCGACGCGATGGCGCGGCGGCTGGTGGCCGCCGCGGTCGTGGCGATCCTCTTCCGGCCGCTCACCGACGTGCTGTTCACCGGCGAGCCGCTGACCCACCGCGAGTGGCTGACGGCGCTCGGGCTGATGACCGCGATCTCGGCGGCGGCGGCGCTGGCGGACATGACGGTGGCCGCGCTCATCCGGTCCGAGGCGGTGCGGGCCAGGTTCGGCATCGCGTTCGTCGACGAGTTCCGCGCGAGCGCGCTGCTGTGCGCGGCGTCGTCGGCGACGGGCATGCTCATCGCGGTCGCGACCTCGGTGATGGGGCTCGCGGCGCTGCTGCTGTTCACCGCGCCGATCCTCACCACCCAGTTCGCGTTCCGCCGCTACGCCGCGGTACGCACCACCTACCTCCAGACCGTCCGGGCGCTCTCGCGGGTGACGGAGGTCGGCGGCTACGTCGAGGCCGAGCACTCGCTGCGGGTGAGCAAGCTGTCGGTGGCGATGGGCCGGGAGCTCGGCATGGCCGAGGCGGAGCTGCTGGAGCTGGAGTACGCGGCGCTCATGCACGACATCGGGCAGCTGTCCCTGCCCGACCCGATCCCCGGCGGCGCGACGGTGCTCGCCGCGCCGGAGGACCAGCGCCGGATCGCCGACCTCGGCGCGGGCGTCATCGAGCAGACCGGCGTGCTGGACATGGTCGCCCGGATCGTCCGCGCCCAGTGCGACCCGTACCGGGACCCCGCGGGGGTCCGGCCGGGGCCGCCCCTGGCGAGCCGGATCATCAAGGCCGCCAACGCCTACGACGACCTCATGGGCGACTCCCGCGACCGGGACCGGGCGGCCGCGGTGCTGGACAGGCTGCGCGCCGACTCGGCGTTCCAGTACGACCCGGCCGTCGTCGAGGCGCTGGCGCGGGTGCTGGACCGCAGGGTCCTGCGCTGAACGACGGTCAGAAGAGCGTGTCGCCCTCGGCCGGGTCCGGGTCGTCGGAGGCGTCTCCGGCGGGGACGCCGGGTTCGGCGATCGGGCGGATGAGCTGAGGGCCGCTGCTGCGCACGTTGCCGACCTCCTTGCCGACGGGGTAGGCCTCGAGTCTCCGTGACATCGCGGGCACGAGGAGGCGGCCCGCCGCCGCGGTGTCGGTGCGCGCCGGGTCGAGCCAGGCGTCGGGGTCGGTGACGGTCATCGGCATCCGGTCGTGGATGTGGCCGAGTTCGTCGGCGGCCTGGGCGGTGATGACGGTGCAGGTGAACAGCCACTCGCCCTCAGGGGACTTCCACAGCTCGTACAGGCCCGCCATGGGCAGGACGCCGCCGTCGTCCGGCCGGATGAAGAAGGGCTGCTTCTTGCCGTCCTCGCCCTTGTACCACTCGTAGTAGCCGTCGGCGGGCAGCAGGCAGCGGCGGCGGGCGAAGGCGCGGCGGTACGCGGGCTTCTCGGCGAGGGTCTCGACCCTCGCGTTGATCATCCGGTTGCCGATCCCGGGATCCTTCGCCCAGGACGGGACGAGGCCCCACCTGACCATGCGCAGGGTGCGCAGGGCCTCTTCGGGGGTGTCCTGAGCGCCCGGACCTTGGCCGCCGTGGCCGTGGCCGTGCGGTGGACGGACCAGGACGGCCGGGACGTCCTTGGTCGGGGCCGCGTTGTAGTCCGGCTGGAGGAGGTCCCTGCCGTCGTCGGCCACGGTCTCGTCGACCTCGATCCGGAACTCGTCCAGGAGTTCCTGGCGCGCCCGCGCCGTCGCGTATCGCCCGCACATGCCGTCAGCCTACGCAGCGGCGCCGACAGGATCGGCGGGTTCCGGCTCGGGCGCGGTGAGGGTGACGACCTCGTCGACGTGGCGCAGCACCGGATCCGCGCCGGGCGCGCCGGGCCGGTGGGTGATGAGCAGGACGGTCCGGTCGCCCGCGGCGTTGAGCAGGTCGGTGAGCACCTTGTCGGCGGTGTCCTCGTCCAGGTGGGCGTCGGGCTCGTCGAGGATGAGGACGGGGAAGTCGGCGAGCAGGGCGCGGGCCAGGGCGATGCGCTGGCGCTCCCCGCCGGAGACCGCGGCGCCGTGCTCCCCGACCCGGCGGTCGAGCGGCAGGTCGAGGCCCGCGCGGCGGAGCACCGCGGCGACCTCGGCGTCCGACGACCCGGGCCTGGCCAGCCTGACGTTCTGGGCGACCGTGGTGTCGAAGACGTGGGCGTCCTGGGCGCACAGGCCGATGACGCGCCGGACGTCGTCGCCCGCGAGGTCGGCGAGTTCGACCCCGTCGAGGGTGATCGACCCCTCGTACCCGGTGAAGCGCAGGAGTGCCGCGGCGAGGGTGGACTTGCCCGCGCCGCTCGCGCCGAAGACGGCGACCTTCCTTCCGGGAGGGAGATCGAGGTCCAGCCCGGCGAGGGCGTCGTGGTCGGCGTCCGCCCAGCGCACCCGCAGGTCCCGGACGCGCACCGCGACGCCCTTCGGGAGGGGCGCGGGGGTCTCGGGGTCGCGCACCGGCGGCTCGGCCTCCAGGACGCGGGCGAGGATCGTGTCCTCGGCGCGGGAGCGCAGCAGTTGCTGGGCCGAGGCCGACAGCGCCGAGATCGCCTCGAAGGCGGCCAGCGGGGTGAGCGTGAGCACCGCGACGAGCAACGGGTCGAGGGTGCCCGCGCGGGCCGCCGGGACGGCCAGGGCCAGCGCGCCGAAGACCGCTGCCCCGCAGGACAGGACGGTCATGCCGTCGGCGACGCCGAGGGACCAGGCCGATCTGCCGCTCGCCCGGTTCAGGTCCGCGTCGGCCTCCTCCAGCTCCGCGAGCCGCTCGGGCACCGCCCCGTAGGCGACGAGTTCAGGCAGCCCGTGCAGGGTGCGGGTGGCGACCTCGGACATGCGGTCCCGGCCGCGCGCCTCGCGGACCGCGGCCCGCCGGGTGGCGGCCGCCGCGACGAGCGGGGCGGCGACGCCGCCGAGGGCGAGCGCGGCCAGCAGGACGAGCCCGGCCCGGGGCAGCAGCCAGGTCTGGAGCACCAGGGCGGCGAGGCCCGCCGCGGCCGCGGAGAACATCGGGATCCTGCCGCGCAGCCACCGGTCGGCGACCCCGTCGACCCCGGAGACGACGAGGCCGAGGGTGCGGGAGGCGCCGAGCCGCCCGGGGGCGAGGTCGGCGAGCCGGTCGAAGACCGCGACGCGGGTGCGGGTGAGCAGCCGCAGCGCCGCGTCGTGGGAGGCGAGCCGCTCGCTGTAACGCAGGACGCCGCGGCCGACGCCGAAGGCGCGGACCGAGGTGATGGCGACCATCAGGTAGAGCACGGGCGGCTGCTGCTCGGCCCGCGAGATCAGCCAGCCGGAGGTGGCCATGAGGCCGATCCCGCAGATGAGGGCGCCGGCGCCCAGGCCGGCGCCCAGGGTGAGCCGGGACCGCACGGTGTCCGTTCGTGCGGTGTCCGTTCGCGCGGTGGTCACAGGAACGCTCCCGTCTTGGTGTTCTCGTTCGCCTGGGCCGCGGCGTCCCAGACGACGGTCCGGTCGGCGTGGTCGGCGAGGCCGCGCCGGTGGGTGATGAGCATGGCGGTGCGCCCTTCGGCGAGCCGCTCGATCCCGTGGGCGAGGTCGAGCTCGGTGCCGGTGTCGAGGTGGGCGGTGGGCTCGTCTAGCAGCAGCAGGGTGATCGGCAGGAGCGCGCAGCGCAGGTGCACCCGGGCGAGGGCGACGCGCTGGCGCTGTCCCGCCGACAGCCCGTGGCCGTTCTCGCCCAGCACCTTGTCCGGGTCCGCGCCGGTGGCCAGGGCCGCGGCCCGGACGGCGTCGGCGGGCGCGCCCGGCACGGCGAGCGCGATGTTCTCCGCGACGGTCCCGGGGAACAGGTAGGGCCGCTGCGGCATCCAGGCGACGGTCCTGCGCAGCCCTTCCCAGTCGGTGCCCTCCCCCAGCTCCACGCCGTCGAGGCGGACTCGTCCGGCGTGCGGGACGAGCAGCCCGAGCAGGACCGCGGCGACGCTCGACTTGCCCGTCCCGGACGGGGCCATGAGCGCGGTGCCCGTCCCCGCCTCCAGGACTAGGTCGAGCGGCGGCAGCCCCGGCCGGGCGACGAGCCCCTCGACGGCGACGCGCGGCGGCCCGTCCTGGACCGGGAACGGCACGGGCGCGGCCTGCCCCCCGGCGCCGTCGGGCAGGGCCGCGAAGATCTCCTCCGCGGCGGCCAGGCCCTCCTGAGCGGCGTGGAAGTGGGTGCCGACCTGGCGCAGCGGAAGGTACGCCTCGGGCGCGAGGATCAGCACGAACAGGGCGGTCTCGAACGGCAGGCCGCCGTGCACGAGCCGCAGGCCGATGGAGACCGCGACGACCGCCACCGACAGCGTCGCGGCGAGTTCCAGCACCAGCGCGGAGCTGAAGGCGATCCGCAGTGACGACATGGTCGCCTTGCGGTGCTCCTCCGACACCCGCTCGATCTCGCGGAGCTGGGCGCGGGCCCGGCCGAAGACCTTCAGCGTGGCCAGCCCCGCGACGACGTCGCCGAAGTGCCCGGCCAGCAGGCTGAGCGTGCGCCACTGCCGCCGGGTCCGCGCGGCGGTGTAGGTGCCGATGAGGAAGCCGAACATCGGGATGAGCGGCAGCGTCACCGCGACGATGACGGCCGAGGCCGGGTCCAGGGTGAACAGCGCGGCGACCACCGCGACGGGCACGACCAGGGCCAGCACGAGCTGCGGGAGGTAGCGGGAGAAGTACGGGTCGAGGGCGTCGACGCCGCGCGTCACCAGGGCGGCGAGCGCACCCGACGGGCCGGGCGCGCTCCCCTCGCGGGTGACCGCGCGCAGCACCGCCGCGCGCAGCTGCGCCTTGACCCCCGCCGACGCGCGGTGCGCGGCGACCTCCTGGAGCCAGGCGAGCACGGCCCGCCCGGCGAACACCGCGAGCAGCGCCGCCGGGACGGTGAAGGCCGCGATCGCGTGCGCGAGCAGCCACGACTGGGCGATGACGAGCGCCGCGGCGGCGGCGCCCAGCACGACGCAGACCAGGAGGTAGGGGACGGTGGCCCGGGCGTACCGCGCCAGCCTCGGATCGAAGGGCCTCATGACGTCGCCGGGTGCGTCGCGGGTTCGGCAGCCGGGATCTGGTCGACGTGGATGCGCTTGCGGAACACCCAGTACGTCCAGCCCTGGTAGATGAGCACGATGGGCAGGAAGATGCCCGCGACCCACGTCATGATGCCGAGCGTCTTGGCCGTGGACGAGGCGTTCTGCACCGTCAGGCTGTTGGACGCCTCCGCGATCGTCGAGGGCATCACGTACGGGTAGAGCGACAGGAACAGCGTCGCCACCGCGAAGACGATCGCGAGGCCCGAGAGCAGGAACGCCCAGCCCTCGCGGACCCGCAGCGACACGAGGATCGCCGCGGCGAGGAACACCGCGGCGAGGACCGCGGCGACGACGGTCCAGCCGTCGGAGCGGTGCAGCAGGGTCCACAGCAGGAAGACCCCGGCCAGGACGAGGGCCGCCACGCCGATGCCGATGGAGAACCGGTTGGCGCGCGCCCGGATCTCGCCATCGGTCTTCAGCGCGGTGAAGACCGCCCCGTGGAAGGTGAACAGCACGAGGGTGACGACGCCGCCGAGCAGCGCGTACGGGTTGAGCAGGTCCCAGAAGGACCCGACGTAGTCGTGGTTCTCGTTGAGCTTCACGCCGCGCACGATGTTGGCGAACGCCACGCCCCACAGGAAGGCCGGGACGAGCGAGCCCCAGAAGATGGCCCGGTCCCAGTTGGCGCGCCACCGGTCGGTGTGCCCCTTGCCGCGGTAGTCGAAGGCGATGGCGCGGAAGATGAGCGCGACGAGGATGATCAGCAGCGGAATGTAGAAGCCGCTGAACAGCGTCGCGTACCACTCGGGGAACGCCGCGAAGGTCGCGCCGCCCGCGGTGATGAACCAGACCTCGTTCCCGTCCCAGACGGGCCCGATCGTGTTGATCATCACGCGGCGCTCCCGCTCGTCGCGCGCGAGGAACCTGGTGAGGACGCCGACCCCGAAGTCGAACCCCTCCAGGAAGAAGTAACCGATCCACAGCACCGCGATGGCGATGAACCAGAGGTCGTACAGATGCATGTCCCCGTCCTCAGTGCCTGTTGCCGAAGGGCTTCTGTCGCCAGATCGGCCACGCCCTGGAATTCACCTGTCCGTGCCGCCACCGCGCGTCGGCGGGTTCCCCCGCCGGATGCAGACACGCCGCCGAAAACGCTTGGCGGTGGGCGTGGATTATTCGAAGTTTCGCTGACACGTTCGACTCCATCGACTTAAGGTCACTGTCATGTCGCGGATGGTGGCGTTCCGGTTCACACTGGAGCCTTCTGGAGAGCAGGAGGCTCTGTTGCGCACGGCCGCGGGGGCCTCCCGCGCCGCTTACAACATGCTGCTCTCGTTGGTGAAGGACCGCGTGACCGCCAGGCAGAGTGACCCCGGTGTCGTGGTGCCGTGGTCGGCGTTCGATCTGATCAACGCGGTGAACGCGTGGAAACGCCAGGTGCTGGACGCCGCCGGAGCATCGTGGCACCGGACGATCCCTGCCGTGGTGTTCGAGGAGGCAGCGGTCGATCTCGCCCGGGGACTGGCGGCGTTCACCGAATCCCGATCCGGCGAGTAGAGCGGGCCCCGAGTCCGGTTTCCGGTGTTCAAGAAGAAGAACCGCACCCCCTACGCGTTCCGGGTCCGCGCCCAGAAAGGCAGCGTCCGCCTCGGCGCCCCTGGCCGCCCTCGGACCGTCAGGATTCCGAAGGTCGGTGTGGTGCGGGTACGGGAGGACACCCGCGGGCTGCGCAGGATGCTGCGTCCTTGTTCGGATGGCACCACCAGAGCCAGGATCACCGCCGTCACAGTCCGCACGCATCGAGGCAGGTGGATCGCCTCGATCACCGTGCAGGCCGCCGACCTGCACCCCTCCCTCCGGCACCCGAGCTCTTCCCCGCGAGGCGCAGGTGATACCGCCGACTGGGTCGGCATCGACCGGGGCCTGATCGATCTGGTCGTGGCCGCCACCGGCGACGGCAGGCCAGTCGCCCGGGTCTCGGCGGGCCGCACCTACCAGCGCCGCCAGGACGGTTTGGCCGCCCGGCAGCGCCGCCTGACCCGCGAACAGTCCGGCTCCAAGCGCCGCGCGCGGGCTGTCGAGCAAGTGCGGGAGTTTCAAGCGCGCACGGCGGCGATCCGGGAACACCGACTGCATCAGGTGACGAACCTGCTGGTCAAGAACCACGACCGGCTGGTGATCGAAAATCTGCACGTCGTCGGGATGCTCGCCGACCACCGCCTTGCGAAAGCCCTGACCGACGCGTCGTTCGGGAACCTTGCCCGAATGCTCACGTACGAGAGCGAGTGGCGCGGCGGCGTACTCGTCGAGGCCGACCGGTGGTTCCCCTCCAGCAAAATCTGCTCGGCCTGCGGGCACCGTGCCAACAGGCTCGGCCTGGCCGAGCGGACCTACCGATGCGGCGAATGCGGCCTGCACATCGACCGGGATCTGAACGCCGCGATCAACCTCGCCGCACAAGGACCACACCTCCTTCGCACTCCACATCGAACGTCCGGGCCGAATCCCGGGCCCCGGACCCGCAAGCAGCGGGCCGGGTCACCAACGCGCGCCCAGGTCCCGGAGCGCCGCCGGCCCCGCCCCACGGGTGGGGCCGCCGCCAAGGGACCGTCCACGGCGCGAACCGGACTCCCCACCTGAATGCTGTTCAGGCGGGAGGAACGGACTCCCGAGAAGGGAGCTGTCCGCAAGCCAGACCCTTGTGAGCAGGTTGTTAGTACGCGAACTCGAGCTTGGATTCGTCGGGTGTCTTCGGTTCCTCTGGGGGGTCCTTGCGGGCGAACTTGATCATCAGGCCGAGTTCGACGACGGCGAGGATCCCGTAGAGGGCGGTGAAGACGAGGAACGAGGCGAGGACCGTCCCGCCGGGCACGGTCGGGGACACTCCGTCCTCGGTCTTGAGCAGGCCGAACACCAGCCACGGCTGGCGGCCCATCTCGGTGAAGATCCAGCCGAAGGAGTTGCCGATGAAGGGCAGCACCACGGCCCAGATGGCGAGGGTCCACACCCACTTGCGCTGCGGCAGGCGGCCCCGCCTGGTGAGCCAGAGCCCGACGACCGAGACGAGGCCGATCAGCAGGCCGGCGGTGATCATGATCCGGAATCCCCAGTAGGTGATGGGAATGTAGGGGCGGTAGTCACCGGGACCGAACTCGGCCTCGTACTGCGCCTGGAGGTCGTTGATGCCCTTGACCTCGCCGTCGAGGGTGCCCGTCGCCAGGAACGACAGCAGGTCGGGGATCTCGATCGAGAACGTCGGCGCGGTCCCGTCCAGAGTGCCGATGGTGAACAGCGAGAACGAGGCGGGCTGGCTGGTCTCGTAGAGCGCCTCGGCGGCGGCCATCTTCATCGGCTGCGTCTCGGTCATCGCCTTGCCGAGCCCGTCACCGGTGAACAGGAAGCCGAAGGTGCCGATGAGGGTGACGACCAGGCCGAGCCGCAGCGACGGTCGCATCGTGTCGAGGTTGCGGCCCCGCTTGAGATGCCAGGCGGAGATCGCGGCCATCAGGATGCCGCCGGTGACGAGGCAGCCGGTGAGCGTGTGCGGGAACGCCCAGACCAGCACCTGGTTGGTCAGGACGTCGGTGAAGCTGGTGAGTTCGGCGCGCTGGGCCTGCTCGTTGAAGGTGTAGCCGACCGGGTTCTGCATCCAGGAGTTGGCGGCGAGGATGAAGTACGCCGAGAGCATCGTGCCGATCGACACGAGCCAGATGCACGCCAGGTGGACGAGCTTGGGAAGCCTGTCCCAGCCGAAGATCCAGATCCCCAGGAACGTGGACTCAAGAAAGAAGGCGAGCAGCGCCTCAATGGCGAGCGGTGCCCCGAAGATATCCCCGACAAACCTTGAATAGTCACTCCAGTTCATCCCGAACTGGAACTCCTGCGTGATCCCCGTCGCCAGGCCGAGGGCGAAGTTGATGAGGAACAGCTTTCCCCAGAACTTCGTGGCCCGCTTGTAATGTTCCCGTCCCGTGCGCACCCAGGCAGTCTGGAGCAGCGCGATCAGGAGCGAGAGGCCGATCGTGACCGGCACGAACAGGAAGTGGTACACCGTCGTCACGCCGAACTGAAGGCGCGCGAGGAGTAGCTCATCCATTGAAGCACCCTTCCCCAAAAGTGGTCAGGACAAGCGTTTACCCGATCCACTCCAAAAAGGTGAGGACCTAAGTTCTCTTCGACCCTACATTGGTCCTTTCAACACCCCGATCCACCCCCGTCTCCACCCCGATAGGCTTGCGGTATGACCACCAGCACGGCCCCCTGGGCCGCTCCGGCCGCCGAAGGCCCGGTCTCCGCGGTCGTGGAGCTGCCCGGCTCCAAGTCCATGACGAACCGTGCCCTGATCTTGGCCGCGCACGCGCGGGAGGGCGCGGTCCTCACCGGCGCTTTGCGCTCGCGCGACACGCTGCTGATGGCGGCGGCCCTGCGCGGGCTCGGCATCGGCGTGGAAGAGGACGGCACCACCTGGCGGGTCCTGCCGGGTGAGCCGGCCGCCCCCGCGGCGGTCGACTGCGGGCTGTCGGGCAACGTCATGCGCTTCGTCCCGCCGCTGGCCGCCCTCGCCGACGGGCCCGTCGCCTTCGACGGCGACCCGCACGCCCGCACCCGGCCGATGGGCCCGCTGCTGGGCGCGCTGCGCGACCTCGGCGTGCGGATCGAGGACGACGGCCGCGGCCTCCTTCCCTTCACCCTGCACGGCACGGGCGCGGTGGCGGGCGGCACCGTGGTGCTGGACGCCTCGAGCTCGTCCCAGCTGGTCTCCGGGCTGCTGCTGAGCGCGCCGTCCTTCGGCAAGGGCGTCGAGCTGCGGCACGAGGGGCCGCCCGTGCCGTCGGCGCCGCATCTGGAGATGACGGTGCGGATGCTGCGCGAGGCCGGCGCCGAGGTGGAGACCGGGCAGGACGTGTGGCGGGTGGCGCCCGGCGCGCTGCGCGGCGGCGAGTGGCGGATCGAACCCGATCTCTCCAACGCCGCCCAGTTCCTCGCCGCGGCCCTGGTCACCGGCGGCGAGGTGACCGTGCGGCACTGGCCGGAGCACACCACCCAGCCGGGAGACAGGCTGCGCGATCTGCTGGCCCGGATGGGCGGCGAGGTGTCCTGGTCGGCCGAGCGCGGGCTGACGGTCCGCGGCACCGGCGTGATCCACGGCATCGAGGCCGACCTCAGCGC
Source organism: Actinocorallia herbida (assembly GCF_003751225.1). NCBI lineage: Bacteria > Bacillati > Actinomycetota > Actinomycetes > Streptosporangiales > Thermomonosporaceae > Actinocorallia > Actinocorallia herbida. The sequence goes on along the minus strand of NZ_RJKE01000001.1, from coordinate 652,219 downwards.
GTGCTCGGAGCTGGCCCAGGTGCTGGCGATGGTCGCCGCGCTCGCCGACTCCCCGTCCCGGTTCACCGGCATCGCGCACATCCGCGGCCACGAGACCGACCGGCTCGCCGCGCTCGTCGCGGAGCTCACCCGGCTCGGCGGCGACGCCGAGGAGACGCCCGACGGCCTGGTGATCCGGCCCCGCCCGCTGCGCGGCGGCCTGTTCCACACCTACGACGACCACCGGATGGTGATGGCCGCGGCCACGCTCGGCCTCGCCGTTCCGGGAATCGAGGTGGAGAACCCCGCGACCGTGGGCAAGACCCTCCCGACGTTCACCGAACTGTGGACCCGGATGTTGGAGCGGTCATAGCGCGCGACTGGAAGCATCTCGACGAGGACGACGTCCGGGTCAGGCCCGGCCGCGGCTCCCGTCCGCGTACCCGTCAGCGCCCCGCCCACGAGGACGCCGTGGAAGGGCTGGTCGTCGCGGTCGACCGCGGCCGCTACCGGGTCCTGGTCCGGCACTCGCGGCGCAAGCAGACCGCGGTCACCGCGATGCGGGCCCGCGAACTGGGCCGCAAGGGCGTCGTGGTGGGCGACCGGGTGGGCCTGGTCGGCGACACCTCCGGGCAGCCGGACGCGCTCGCCAGGGTCGTCCGGGTGGAGCCGCGCACTTCGGTGCTGCGCCGGACCGCCGACGACACCGAGGACGTCGAGCGGGTGATCGTCGCGAACGCCGAGCAGCTCGTGATCGTCACCGCGCTGGCCGATCCGGAGCCGCGCATCGGCATGATCGACCGCTGTCTCGTCGCCGCGCGGGACGCGGGCATGGAGGCGCTGCTCTGCCTTACCAAGGCCGACCTCGCCTCCCCCGAGAAGCTGCTGTCCATCTATGAGCCGCTGGGCGTACGGTCGTTCTCCACCCAGAGGGGCGGGGAGCTCACCGGGCTGCGCGAACTGCTCGCCGATCGGATGAGCGTGCTCGTCGGGCACTCCGGCGTCGGCAAGTCGACCCTGGTCAACGCGCTGGTCCCGGAAGCGGACCGGGCCGTCGGCCATGTCAACGCGGTCACCGGCCGGGGCAGGCACACCTCGTCGTCGGCGCTCGCGCTGGAGCTGCCGGAAGGCGGCTGGATCATCGACACGCCGGGCGTGCGCAGCTTCGGGCTCGCGCACATCCCGCCCGCCGATCTCATCCTCGGCTTCCCCGACCTCGTCGAGGGCTCCGTGCGCTGCCCGCCGCAGTGCTCGCACCTGGAGGAGGCGTGCGCGCTGGACGCCTGGATCGCCTCGGGGCACTCCTCCCCCGAGCGGCTCGAGTCGTTCCGGCGGCTGCTGACCAACCGGGACGAGACGGTCCGCGAGGACAACCGGGATGAGACGGGCGCCTGACCGTCAGTCGAGCAGCCGCATCTGCCGGTCGAGGCGGTCCCTGAACTCCTTGTCGCGTTCGCGTTCGCGCTTGCTGGCCGAGCCGCCGACGGCGACGAGCAGCACCGCGGTCACCAGGCCGACGCTGGCGATCAGCGGCAGCAGCACGTGGGACATGCCGGTGCCCTCGACGGCGGCGTCGGTGACGTCCGAGACGCGCAGCGCCGCCATGCCGGTGTAGTGCATGCCGCTGATGGCGAGGCCCATGATCAGCGACGCGCCGAGCATCGTCGGCCAGCCGTTGAGCCGAACCGCGCACCACAGCGCGGCGGTGGCCGCGGCGATGGCGATGAGGACCGAGACGATCACGAGGTCGAGCGCGTACTCGATGGTGGCCCCGGTGTTCATAGCGGCCATGCCGGTGTAGTGCATGACCGCGATGCCGCAGCCCGCGAGCACGCCGCCCGGCAGCAGCGGCCGGTCGAACCCGACGAGGAAGAGGCCCGCCCCGACGACGGCGATGGCGAACAACGCGCTGAAGATGGTGAGCGGGACGTCGAAGCCGATGCGGGCGCCGGGAATGCTGAACCCCAGCATGCCGACGAAGTGCATCACCCAGATGCCCGTTCCCCCGAGGGCGACCGCGGCCCCGGCCAGCCACGCGCAGCGCTCCTGAAGGCTCCGCACGGCCCGCGCGCGGGCGGTGCACTGGAGGCCGAGCATCGAGCCGAGCACGGAGAACAGGTAACCGAGGACCGGGGTGACCGGGCCGTAGGTGAAGTGGGTGACATGGGCGACGTGATCATGCACGAACGGGCCACCGACCTTATGTCTCGGAAATCGGGACCATGGTCCCTTACCGGACTGATTCCGGCAAATCGCCCGACGATTCCGTGGTGAAACGCTCAAGAATGCGATGTTCCAGGTCGCCGAGCACCCTGATGTGCTCCGGTGCCAGCTCCGCGACCTCCCCGGCGAGGGCCCCGGTGACCTCACTGAACGCCGCCTCCTCCGCCGCCCGCAGGGCGGTGCGCGCCGCCGCCGCGCGCGCCCCCGCCATCGACCACTCCAGCTCCAGCCTGGCCAGGGTCTCGTCGGCGACCGCCGCGAGCCCGGCGGCCTCGGCGAGCACCCACGCGGGAACCTCACCGCGTCCTTGCGCGCGCACCCGTCCGGTGAGGCCGGAGATCCGCCCCGCGAGCGCGAGCCCTTCCTGCGCCGCGGGCAGCACCTGCCGGACCAGCACCGCGACCGATCCGGCCAGCTCCGCGGTCCGGTCGAGCAGGAGCTTGGCCGCGCTCTGCACGGCGGCCCCCGTGCACGCGCCGAGCCGCTCGGCGACCACCTGCTGCTGCGCCGTCAGCGCCGGGACGAGTTCGGCCCGGAGCGCCTCGCGCGCCTCCGGCGTCTCCCTGGCCAGCAGCCGCGTGAGGCGGGTCCGCGCGGTGCCCTCGATCTCGGCGTTCACCTCCGTGAACGCGGTCTCCGATCTGTGCTGGAGTCCATCGACGAGGGCGCGCAGCGCGTCGGTCTCGAAGGGCGCGTTGAGGTCGGCGAGCTGCTCCTGGAGGCGGCGCGAGACGTCGATGGCCTGCTCGGCGAGCGGGACGAGCCGATCGGCCAGCTCCTCGAGGGTCCGCGCGCGGCGGGGATCGGTGAGCTCGGCCACCCAGGCGGGGAAAACGTGCGGCATGCCGCCATCGTCCCACCGCGGCCCGGCCCTCACCCCGTTACTCACAAGTAGACAGCGTTTGCATTACAAGTGCTGATATGTCTCACCGCTTGACTGAGAGTCAGGTACCCGACCCCCCTCCCAAGGTCCCCGATACAGTAGGTTTTCCAGACGTGGCCGATGGATACTCAGATGATCTCCGCCTCGCCCACGTCCTGGCGGACGCGGCCGACGACCTGACCACGCGCCGGTTCAAGGCACTCGACCTGCGCGTGGAGACCAAACCCGACCTCACCCCGGTGAGCGACGCCGACCGCGCGGTCGAGGAGCAGATCCGCGGCACCCTCAAGCGCGCCCGTCCCCGCGACGCGGTGATCGGCGAGGAATACGGCAAGAGCGGCTTCAGCCAGCGCGTCTGGGTGATCGACCCCATCGACGCGACCAAGAACTTCGTGCGCGGGGTACCCGCCTGGGCGACCCTCATCGCCCTCATGGAGGACGGCGAGGTCGTGGTGGGCCTCGTGTCCGCGCCCGCCCTCGGCAAGCGCTGGTGGGCCGCCAAGGGCGGCGGAGCGTGGACCGGGCGGAGCCTGACCAAGGCCCAGCGCCTCCAGGTCTCCAAGGTCGGTTCCCTCGAGGACGCCTCCTTCTCCTACTCCAGCCTCAGCGGCTGGGAGGACCGCGGCAAGCTCGACGGCTTCCTCGACCTCACCCGGAACGTGTGGCGCACCCGGGCGTTCGGCGACTTCTGGTCGCACATGATGGTCGCCGAAGGCGCCGTCGAGATCTCGGCCGAGCCCGAGGTCAGCCTCTGGGACATCGCGCCGCTCAAGGTGATCGTCGAAGAGGCGGGCGGGACCTTCACCTCCCTGTCCGGCGAGCACACCGCGGAGGGCGGGAGCGTGGTCTGCTCCAACGGCCTCCTCCATCAGGAGGTCCTCGGCTACCTCTCGTGAGGGAGGACTTCGCCTCGGGGCCGACATAGTGTGGAGGGGACCCCGCGGGAAAGGCGGAGCACATGGCACCCCGTACCAAGGCAGTCGTCATCGGCGGCGCGACCGCGATCATCCTGTGGTGGATCCTGCCCACCTGGCTGGCCGTGCTGATCATCCTCGGCGTCATCGCGGTCCCCGCGGTCGCCTACCTCATGCTCGACCCCACCCAGAAGCGCAAGCTCCGCGAGCAGGGCCGCCGCCGCCTGGGCCCATGACGGCTCGGGCTCCGGGCCGCCGGGCCCGATGACGGACAGGGGCGGTAAAGCTTCTGAATAGCCCGGTTTCGCCCGGGGGCCCCGGTGCGACGATTGGGGTATGTCGCAACGTCACGGATTCGACCCGGGAACGCCCTGCTGGGTGGACGTGTCGGTGCCGGACACCGACGCCGCCGCGCGCTTCTACGACGCGCTGCTCGGCTGGCGCGCGGGGTTCGACGCCAGCCCGGAGGCGCAGGGGTACGGGCAGTTCCATCTCAACGGCAAGGTCGTCGCGGGCGTCGGGCCCACCATGAGCCCCGACTCACCGCCCCACTGGACCACCTACGTGGCGACCGACGACATCGAGGCCACCACCGCCCGGGTCCGGGAGGCCGGCGGCACCGTCGTGGTCCCGCCCATGCAGGTGCTCCAGGCGGGCAGGCTCGCCGGGTACACCGACCTCGAAGGCGTGTTCTTCATGGCCTGGCAGTCACTGGACCACCGGGGCGCCGAAGTCGTCAACGAGCCGGGCGCCTGGGCGTGGAACGAGCTCAACACCCGCGACCCCGCCGCCGCCCGCGAGTTCTACCCCAAGGTCTTCGGCTGGGAGCACGGCGGCAACGCCTACTACACCGAGTGGAAGACCGCCGACAAGACCATCGCCGGCATGATGCCGATCCCCCCGGATCTCCCCCCGGACGTGCCACCCCATTGGCTGGTCTACTTCGCCGTCGACGACGTGGACGCCTCGGTGAAGCTCGCCAAGGAACTGGGCGCCGAACAGACCGGTCCCTTCGTCGACAGCCCCGCAGGCCGCCTGGCCACCGTCCGCGACCCCCAGGGCGCCCTCTTCGCCCTGATCTCCGGCCTCCAAGAACACCACTGACCACCACCGCGGGTCGGGCCGCGAGCCCCGCCTGCCCGGAGACTCGGGCCGGGGCGGTGCGTCAGCGGGTTCGGGCGGGGTCGTCGTCCCGGTCCGGGTCGTCGGCGGGCGGGTCCGGCTCGTGGCGCTCTGCGGGAGCCTGGCGGACCGCTGCGGCCATCATGACGACCGAGGCCTGGCGCGGGGCGGGCTCGGCACGCAGGGCGGGCGGCTCCGGTGCCTCCTCGGCCTCGTCTTCGAAGAGCTCGGCGGCCGGCTCGTCCGGCTTCTCGGCCTCTACCGGCTTCTCGGCCTCTACCGGCTCGGCCACGCCGAGCACCTCGTCCGAGTCGTCGGACTCAGCGGTGTCGTCGGACTCGGCCTTGTCGTCCGGCTCGGCGAGTTCGAGCGGTTCGGTCGAACCGTCCGGCTCGGTCCTGGTGAAGTCGGGGAGGGGGAGGGCCATGGTGGCGTCGGAGAGGCGAGGGGAGGACGGGGTCAAGGGGGACCAGTCGGTGTCCTCGGCCTCCTCGTCGCTCTCGGCCGCCTCGTCGTTCTCGGCCGGGTCGGGGTCCGGTGCCGGGTCGTCGTCCTCCCACCAGGGCCTGGGTTCGGCGGGCGGGTCGGCGGGGTCTTCGGGGACGTCCTCCCACCACGGGCGGGCGACGGGCTCGTCAACGTCCACGTCGAAGCCGTCGGCGTGGGTGTCGTCCGTGTCGGTGACGTAAGGGGCGTCCGTGACCGTAAAGGTCGGGGCGGCGTCGTCGGGGGTCTCGGCGGGGCCGGGGAGGTCGACCGACGTGGCCAGGACCGGGGTGTCGGACGCGGACGACCGCGGGTTTCGCAGCGGGAGGAGCGAGGTCGCGTCGAGGAGGGTGCGGGTCGGATCGTCGCCGTCGCGCGGGGCGGGCACCGGGAGGGTGTGCTCCGCGGGCTCGACGGGCTCGGGCCGCTGCGGAGCGTCGGCGAAACCCGCGGCCTCGATGAACCGCTCCGCGGTCAAGGGCTCGACGGGCGCGACGGGCGTGCCGGCGACCTTGACCTCGACCGTGTCGGAGTCCTTCTTCGGCTTCCGGAACTCGGCGGGCACCGCGATCGGGCCGGTGTCGGTGACGACCATCGGCACGACCGCGCCCGGCTCGTTGAACGTGCCGGCCCGCTGGATGGTCTGCCAGCGCATCCGCGAGCCGAGCACCGCGGTGACCAGCGATTGGATGACGATCAGGTACATCAGCTGCCGGTAGACGAGCTGCTGGAGCGGCAGCGTCCACAGCGGGGTCAGCTTCTCCTTGTCCAGGATCAGCGCGAGCGCGCCGCCGAGCGCCTGCACGCCGACGAAGACCACCCAGATCAGCGCGATCTGCTTGCGGTCGCCGAACAGCAGCGTGTGCACGGCGAACACGTCGACGGCCGGGGCGAGCAGCGGGAAGAAGACCTGGAAGAGCGTGAGGTAGGACAGGCAGAGCCTGCCGTTCTTCTCGCGGAACCACGACTTGTGCTTCCACATCGCCTGCATGGTGCCGTAGCACCACCGGTACCGCTGCCGCCAGAGCTGGCCGAGGGACCCGGGCGCCTCGGTCCACGCGATCGCGGACTCCTCGTAGGCCACCCGGTAGCCGGCCCGGTTGATGGCCATGGTGAGGTCGGTGTCCTCGGCGAGGGTGTCCTCGCTGACGCCGCCGACCTGCTGGAGCGCGGCCCTGCGGAACGCGCCGATGGCGCCGGGGACCGTCGGCATGCAGTCGAACACGTCGAACATGCGCCGGTCGAGGTTGAAGCCGATGACGTACTCGATGTGCTGCCAGCGGCCGAGGATGCCGCGCCGGTTGGCGACCTTGGCGTTGCCGCTGACCGCGCCGACCTTCGCGTCCCGGAAGGGGCGGACGATCTTGCGCAGGGTGTCGCGCTGGAAGACCGTGTCGCCGTCGACCATGACCACGATCTCGCTGGTCGCGTGCGCGATGCCCGCGTTGAGCGCGGACGGCTTGCCGCCGTTGGCCTTGGTGATGAGCGTCAGGCCGGGGGCGGCGAGCTCCCGGACGATCTCCGAGGTCCGGTCGGTGGATCCGTCGTCGACCACGATGATGCGCAGGTCGCCCGCGAAGTCGGTGTCGCGCAGCGAGGTGATCGTCGCGGCGATCCCGACCGCCTCGTTGTACGCCGGGACGATGACCGTGAGCGAAGGCGGATCGTCGTCTATGCCCGGCGCCTTGCGGGCCTTCCGTGTCGCCCTGGCGTGCCGGACCGCGATGACCATGAGAAGGAAGAGGCGGAGCAGACCGAGCGCGCCGCCGATGAGGAAGAGGATGCCGAGGACGTCGACGGCGAAGTGCGCCACCCGCTGGCTGTTGACGACGAGTTTGCCCGCCGCCTGGCTGCGCACGGAGGCGGGCACCTCGGCGCGGGGCAGTTCGAGCGCCTCGGCGAGGGTGGTGAAGCGGTAGCCCTTGGCCTGGAGGAGCGGGATGAACTCCTTCAGTGCCTGCACGGTCTGCGTCCGGTCGCCGCCGGAGTCGTGCAGCATGATGATGGCGCCTTCACCGGATTCGGTGTTCTTGAGCGCCTCGTCGACCATGAACTTGACGCCGGGGCGCTCCCAGTCCCGGGTGTCGCGGTCGGTGTAGACCACGATGTAGCCCTCTTCGCCCGCGATCTGGGTGGCCCGCCACTGGCCCTCGGTCGCGCCGCCCGCGCTGCCGGAGTACGGCATGCGCATGAGCCGGGTCTTCACGCCGATCGCCCCGGCGAGCGCGCGCTGGGTGAGGCTCAGCTCCAGCTTGATCCGCCACTCGGGGGACGTGGCGAGGTCGACGTGCGAGTAGGTGTGGTTGCCGATCTCGTGGCCCTCGTCGAGGACCCTCCGCGCGAGATCAGGGTATTTGGCGACATGGCCGCCGATCATGAAGAAGCTCGCCTTGGCGTCGTGCTCGGCGAGGACGTCGAGGATCTGCGGGGTCCAGGTCGGGTCGGGCCCGTCGTCGAACGTCAGGGCGATGGTCTTGGCGGGCATCCGGGCCGACTGGGTGCTGCCCTGCCCTGTGTTGACGACCGGGCCGCCCTCGGTGACCTCGGCCGGGCCGAGCAGGCCGCCGCCGGCCGCCTCGGTGTCCTTGGTCTCGCCGACGACGCCCTGGACGAACCCGTCGAAGAGCAGGAGAAGGGCGAGCAGGAAGGAACCGAGCCCGATGACGATCCAATGGGCTCGGGGATCGCGGTGCTTCATCTCTCAGCGCCCACCGGGGGTTCTTCGACGGGGTCGACGGGGTCGACCGGTTCGGGTTCTGGCTCGGGTTCCGGTTCCGGTTCTTGCTCCGGTTCGGTTTCCGGCTCGGTCTCGGGTTCCGTCTCGGACGCGGTGGTGACGGGTCGTGGGCTGACCGGCTTGGTCGAGCCCTCGTCCGTGGGCGCCGTCGTGGACGGCTCGGGGCCGTCGGGTTCTGCGGGCTGCTGCACGGACCCTCCGGGGTTCTGCCGCCCCTGGCCGGGCTGCGCCTTGCGGGCGTCCTGGCTCCGCTCGGCGCCTGGGGTCTCGTCCGTGGGGCTCGCGGTCGGCTCGTCCTTGGGCAGTATCCAGGTCTTCATCGGCACATCGGAGCCCGCGACGACGCTCACCGCGAGCACGGCGACATAGCCGCACACCAGGACGCTCAGGATGATGCCCCCGATGCGCAGGAGGCGTCCCCGTCTGCCGCTGCCGTCAACGAAAACCGGCCGATCTTCACTCACGTTGCGAGTTTAGGGCGAATCCCTACCCAATCAGACTCCACTATTGGGATGAAAGGCATGTTGCCGACAGGGACGATCTTGACCACGACGACAATTCGTTAACACGGGCGTGCACACCGGAACGACAGAGACCGACAGAACAGGCGTCAGCGCGGGAAACCACCGCGGTGAAGCCGGTGATCACAGCCCCGCGGGCTGAAAATTAAGCTGTCGTAACGATCCTGGACGACCGAATCCGGCCGTCCGAATCCGGGCCCGCTCGGCGGAACGGGCCCGGTCGCCCGGCCGGGACGGATCAGGAGCGGATACGCGCGTCGTAGCCCTTGCGGGCGCTCTCGTCGAAGTCCAGGAAGATGGTGTCGAGCCCGAGCCTGGCGTTCAGCCTGTCCTGGACCGCCTGCGGCAGCAGGCTCGCCAGCTTGAGCTGTGCCCCGAACTTCGCGGGCACGGTGACCCGCGGCCGCGGCTTGGCGATGATCTTGACGATGGCCTGGGCGATGTCCTCGGGCTCGGCGTTCTTCTGCCCCTTCGGGCTGCGCGTCCCGGCCACCAGTTCGGTGTTGGTGAACGTCGGCAGCACCGCGCTCACCTGCACCCCGTGCTTGGCGACCTCCTGGCGGGCCGCCTCGGTGAACATGACGACGGCGCCCTTGCTGCCGTTGTACAGGGCGAGCCCCGGCGTCGGGAGGATGCCCGCGATGGACCCGACGTTGACGACGTGGCCGCGCCCTTCGGGGACGAACTTCGCCAGCGCGAGCTTGGTGCCGAGCATGACGCCGTGCACGTTGATGTCGATGCAGCGGCGGGCGTCGGCGTCGGACTCGTCGAGGATCGAGCCGATCGGCATGATGCCCGCGTTGTTCACCAGGACGCGGTAGTCCCCGGCCTCGGCGAGGAACGCCTCGAACGAGGCCCGGTCGGTGACGTCGAGGCGGACGCCCTTCAGGCCGTGCTCCTCGGCGGCCTTGCGCACCGCCTCCTCGTCGATGTCGCCGATGACGACGGTGGCGCCCTTGGCCTTGAACGCCTTGGCGGTGGCGAGTCCGATGCCGCGCGCGGCCCCGGTGATGGCGACGATCACTGCACACGCTCCAGAGTCACGGGGAGCCCGTCCTTCGGGACGGGGAGGGTCGACATGTCGAGCGGCCAGGTGTAGCCGTCCGGCACGGTCCAGGAGTACTTGAGCAGCACCTGGTGGAGGATCGACTTGACCTGCATGCCGGCGAAGTACAGCCCGATGCACTTGTGCACGCCGCCGCCGAACGGGTGCCAGGCGTACTGGTGCACCTTGTCCTCGCGGCGCTCGGGGGAGAACCGCTCGGGGTCGAATCGCTGCGGGTCGGGCCAGTACTCGTCGATGTAGTGGTTGGTGAAGGTCGCGAGGTTCACCATCGTGCCCTTCGGGATGTGGAACCCGAGTACCTGGGCGTCCTTGACGGCGATGCGCGGCAGGCCGGGCACCGGCGAGCAGAGCCGGAGCGCCTCCTTCATCACCAGGTCGAGGTCGGTGAGCGCGTCGAGGTCGGCGAACTCCAGCCGGTCCTTGCCGAGGGCGCGGGACTGCTCGCGGCAGCGCTCCTGCCACTCGGGGTGCTTGGCCAGGTAGTAGGCCATCGACGTCATGGTGATGGTCGTGGTGTCGTGCGCGGCCATCAACGCGAAGATCATGTGGTTGACGACGTCGGTGTCGGTGAAGCGGTGGCCGTCGTCGGTCTCGGCGGCGCAGAGCGCCGCGAAGAGGTCGTCGCCGCCTTCGGCGCGCTTGGCGGCGATGTTGCGGTAGAAGAACGTCTCGAGCTTCTTGCGCGCCTTGAGGCCGCGGCTCCAGCGCAGGCCGGGGACGGGGAAGCGGACGATCGACAGGCCGGCGCGGACCGAGTCGACGAACGCGGTGTTCACCTCGTCGCGTTCGCGGGGGTCGAGCTGGACGCCGACGAAGACCTCGAGGGCGAGGTCGAGCGTCAGCTTCTTCATCTGCGGCAGCACCTGGAACGGGCCGGGCCGCCAGGCGTCGATGCCGCGCGCGACCTCGGGGGCCATCATGTCGAGGTAGGTGACGAGCCTGTCGCGGGTGAAGGCCTGCTGCATGATCCTGCGGTGGTGCAGGTGCTCCTCGAAGTCCAGCAGCATGATGCCGCGCTCGAAGAACGGGCCGATGAAGAATCCCCAGGCCGGGCCGTTGGCGAACGCCTTGTCCTTGTTGGCGAGGACCTCGCGGACGGCGTCGGGGCCTTGGAGGGTCACCACGCGGCGGCCCAGGAAGTTGTTCCAGGAGACGTCGCCGAACTTCTCCCGGCGGTTCTTGGCGAACCCGACGGGGTCGCGCATCTGCTGGAGGATGAACCCCAGGTAGGGCAGCCCGGGTTCCCCGGGAACCGGCTTGAGGCCGGTGCCCTCGGGTGCGGGCGCGAGCAAGGCCATCGTCTTCCTACCTCCTGCCGACGTACGTCGTACGTGGGTAAGTCTCGACTTACGGCGTACGCCCGGTCAAGTGCCGGTGGAGGCTCATTCCCCACTCTAGGCTTCGTACCGCGAAAGAGCGCCCGGCCGCTTCACGCCGCCGGGCGCCCCTTTCGTGCGGGTGGTGCGGGGTCAGACCAGGACGCGGATGCCGCTGAGGGTGCCCGCCTGGAGGCGCTCGTACATGTGGCGGCGGCGCGGCTTGCCCGAGGAGGTCCGCTCGATGAGGCCGCGCGGGCCGGTGACGATGGTCAGGCTCGCGTCGTCGAGGCGGCGGGCGAGGAACCTGCGGGCCTCGGCGGTCCAGTCGCCCTCGTCGGCCTCGACGAACAGGGCGACGCCGCTGCTGCCGACCCCCGGCACCGCGACCACGGTGATCCGGCCCTTGTGCAGGCCGGTCAGCTCCGAGAGCTTGGCCTCCAGGTCCTCCACGTAGACCGAGCGGCCGCGCACCTTGAGGCTGTCGCCCATCCGGCCGAGCACGAACAGCTGCCCCTTGTAGAGGAAGCCCGCGTCGCCCGTCCAGACCTCGCCGTCGACGAAGCGGGTGGACTTGCCTTCGGCGCCCGCGTAGTACCCGTCGCACGCCGACGCGCCGCCCGCGACGATCTCGCCGAGGTGGCCGTCGGGCAGCGGCTTGCCGTACTCGTCGCAGATGCGGACGGGCAGGGCGGGGTCGGGCGCGCCGCAGCCGACCATCCAGCCCGACTCGTACTCCACCGCCGCGAGCCCGACCCGATGCTCCTCGGTGACCCGGACCCGCTCGCCGAAGTTCAGCGACTCCGGGTCCGGCCGGACCGCCAGCGGCGGCTCGCTGCCGTCGAACATGGTGACGCACAGGGTCGTCTCGGCCATGCCGTAAGCGGGCCGGAAGACCGTCGGCTTGAAGCCGGTGTCCTTGAGCAGCTCCGCGAACGCCGACAGCCCCGCGGGGTCGACGGGCTCGGCCCCGACGATCACGCTCTTCCAGCCCGTGAGGTCGAGCCCTTCGAGCTGGTCCTTCTTGAGCCGCCTGGCCATGTAGGTGAACGCGAACGGCGGGCAGCCGGCGAACTGGGCGCGGCTGAACCTGTCGAGCCAGCGCTTCGGGTCGCGGATCCACTGGTCGGGACGCATCAGGTGCAGCGTGCCCTGCCGGGTGACCGGGGTGAGGAACGCGCCGATGAGGCCCATGTCGTGATAGAGCGGCAGCCAGGAGTTGACCTCGTCGCCGTCCCCGAACTCCGCGAAGCGCGCGATGAGATCGGTGTTGGCCTCCAGGTTCTCCCAGGTGACCCGCACGCCGCGCGGCTCACCGCTGGACCCGGAGGTGAACTGGAGCAGCGCGAGTTCCGAGGCGGGCTTCACCGCGGCCTCGGTCTCGGCCTCGCGCGGCAGCCATGGCTCGCCCTCGATCCCGGCACGTTCCATGCACTGCTTGGTGAGCGGCGCGAGATCGGCGGAGGCGATGGTGAGCTTCGGCTCGGCCTGCCGCAGGATCGCCGCGACGTGGTCGACGTACTCCTCGCCGGTCTGGAACAGCGGCGGGGTGATGAGGCACATGACCGCGCCGGACGCCCACACCCCGAAGTAGGTGGAGATGAGCTGGTAGTCCGTCGGGATGATGGCGCACACGACGTCGCCCGTACCGACGCCCTCGGCCTCCAGCGCCGCGGCGACCCGCTTCGCGGACGAGGCGATCTCCGGGTAGGAGCGGTAGTCCCAGTCGCCCTCCTCGGTCGCCAGGTAAACGCCGCGATCGGGGTGGGGCTCGTCCAGCCAGTCCCGGAGCCACGAGGTCATCGAAGGGTCCTTCCGATGCAAGGAACGCAGTAGGTGCAGAGAGTGTCCGCGGGAGGTGCCGCGTACTTACCGGACCGTAGGGTAACGATGCGATGGCTCCGGATGTTACTCACCGGTGAGGTAGATCGACAGGGCTTGCTTCGTCTGCTTTTGACAACCTGTGCAGTAGTGGCCGGTACTCCTGCGGCACGACCTCTTCGACCCTGACGGAATCGCAGCCGACCCACGCCGCGGCCTCGGTGAGGGCGCGCATCGCGGGCTCGGCGTGGCGTGGGGCGTCCAGGGAGATCCGTTTGGCGACGAGGGTGCCGCCCTCCCGCGCCGGATCCACCCGCCCGACGAGCCTTCCCCCGGTGAGCAGCGGCATCGCGAAGTAGCCGTGCACCCGGTCCTTCTTCGGGGTGTAGGCCTCCAGCCGGTGCGCGAAGCCGAAGATTCGCTCGGTGCGCGGCCTGTCCCACACCAGGGAGTCGAACGGCGACAGCAGGGTGGTGCGGTGCCTGCCGCGCGGCTCCGCCGCCAGCGCGTCCGGATCGGCGTAGGCCGGGTCCTTCCAGCCCTCCACCAGGACCGGGACCAGGCCCGTGGCCTCCAGCACGCTCCGCACCTGGGCGGTGCGCAGCCGGTGGTAGTCCGCGAGGTCCTTCACCGTGGCCACGCCCATCGCCCGTCCGGCCAGGCGCACCAGTTCCGTCAGACAGGTCTCGTCGTCCGGCTCTTCGCCCAGCAGCCGCGCCGGGACGGCCCGGGAAGCCAGGTCGTAGACGCGCCGCCAGCCCCGGCGCTCCACACAGGCCACCTCGCCGATGTCCAGCAGCCACTCGACCGCGACCTTCGACTCCGACCAGTCCCACCAGGGGCCGCCGTTCTTCGCTCCCCCGAAATCGCCGGACGTCATCGGCCCCTCGTCGCGCAGCCTCGCGAGCAGCCTCCGCGCGGCGCCGTCCAGATCGTCGATCTTGTGCCAGCGGTGGCCGCGCGCGACGAACGCGCGGCGCCGGAACGAGAACAGCGGCCACAGCTCCATCGGCAGCACACAGGCCGCGTGCGACCAGTACTCGAACGCCGAACCGTCCCAGTAGGCGGACTCGACCGAGGCGCGGCCCACCGGCCCCAGCCGCGCGTACGGGATCAGCTCGTGCGAGCGCGCCAGCACCGAGATCGTGTCGAGCTGCACCGCGCCCAGCGACCGCAGCACCCCTGGCACCCCGGCCCTTCGATCGGGCGCCCCCAACAGGCCCTGTGCGCGCAGCGCGTACCGCCGCGCCTCGTCCGCCGACATCGTCTCCGCCATGCCCCGACCCTAGAAGGCGGCACCGACAGAAACGCGGCGCCCAGCGCACGTCACCCATGCTCACGCGGGTTCTGGCGTCGGTTCCGGCTCTGGCGTCGGCGGACCCGGCGGCGGCTGCGGCGGCGGGACCGGAATGGGCGGCCCCGGCGTCGGCTGCGGCCGCACCGGCATCGGCGGCGGCAACGGCGTCGGCTCAGGCTCCGGCAACGGCCCCGGCGGCAGTGGCGGAACTGTCATGTCCCATCTGTTCCCCGCCCGCGCCAGGCCCGGCCGATACCCGGGTAAAACCCCGGTCCCGATCCGCGCCGGTCAGTGCACCGAGATGTGCACGTGGTCGAAGTGGTTCTGGGTGATGGAGCCGCGATCGCCCATGAGCCGCCAGCACTTGCAGACGCTCGGGTTCCAGATGTGCTGACGCCAGATCACGTACTTGACGCCCAGGCGCTGCCAGTTGGAGATCGCGTAGTTCGCGGTCCGGTCGCCGACGGCCATCCAGGCGTTCGTCGGCATCCGGCCGCCGGAACTCAGCATGTAGTCGGTGGCCTGGCCGAGCCCGTGGTCCTGCGGATCGCCCGGGCGCATGCAGCCGATCACGGGGAACGGCCCGAACGTGGCGTCCAGCTCGTTGCGGACCGCCTGCATGTGCGGGGTGCAGCCGGCCGTCCCGGTGAGCGGGGAGCGGGCGGTCCCGGCGACCTGCACCGCGCCCGACACCTGCCGCGGCAGGACCGTGACCTTCACGCCCTTCGGCAGGACCTTCTTGAGCTTCGCGCCGAGCTTCTTCAGATCGGTGTCCGGTGCGCTCACCACCATGGCGTTGCCCGTCGCCAGGCCCAGCCGCTTCGCCTGGTCCCGCGAGACGATCGCCTGCACGCCGGGCACCCCGATCGGGGCGACCGCGCCGATCCTGGCGCTCGCCCCCATGCTCGTCGCGCCCGCCTTGACGACGGTGCCGAGCTCCGGGCCGGTGAACGAGATGACGACGTCGCCGCCCGCCACGTTGCGCCACAGGCCGTCGAGCTTCGCCGACTCCTTGGGCGCGAGGTTCCGGAACGAGGACGGGTCCACGCCGAGCAGCCCGACCTGACGGCCGGCCACCTGGGTGCGCGCCCCGTCGACCACCTCGGCGACCTTGACGCCCTTCACCTTCCGCACCGCCGCCGCGGCGTCCTCCGGCAGCGGCTTCGCGCCCGCGATCAGCAGATGCGGGGTGTACCGCCTCTTCAACGGGGCGACCGTGATGGTCTCGGCCTCCTCCGGGACGTGGGCGACCTCGTCGGACACCTCGAGGTCGACGTACTGCGCCTGGTTCCACTCCCCCGCGATGACCGCCACGTCGATCGAGAGGGTGAGGAGGGCCGCCACCCCGATGGCGGCCGGAACCGACACCCGCACTTCGCCGTCCTTCCTCCGGAGTTCCCGCTCGGTAACCTACACGCGTGAACGGCGTGCGGCTCGACTCGGCCACCGGCCGATCCATCATCCTCGCCACCGTCCTGGGCAGCGGGGTCGCCTTCCTGGACGGTACGGTCGTCAACGTCGCGCTGCCCGCGATAGGCCGTGAACTGGGCGGAGGTCTGTCCACCCTCCAATGGGTGCTCGACGGATACCTGCTGACCCTCGGCTCGCTCCTCCTCCTCGGCGGCGCGCTCGGCGACCGGTACGGGCATCGGAAGATCTTCGCGATCGGGCTCGTCGCCTTCACCGTCGCGTCCTGCGTGTGCGGGCTCGCCTGGGACGCGCCGTCCCTCGTCGCCGCCCGGCTGCTCCAGGGCGTCGGCGGGGCGCTGATGGTGCCCGGCAGCCTCGCGATCATCGAGGCGACGATGCACCCCGACGACAAGGGCCGCGCGATCGGCCGCTGGGCCGGGCTCGC
Source organism: Actinocorallia herbida (assembly GCF_003751225.1). Taxonomy (NCBI): domain Bacteria; kingdom Bacillati; phylum Actinomycetota; class Actinomycetes; order Streptosporangiales; family Thermomonosporaceae; genus Actinocorallia; species Actinocorallia herbida. The sequence continues at coordinate 635,999 of NZ_RJKE01000001.1, read as the reverse complement.
GGGCGTCTCCACCGCGCTCGGCCCGTTCGTCGGCGGCTGGCTCGTCGACGCGGCCTCCTGGCGGTTCGTCTTCTTCATCAACGTCCCGATCGCCGCGGTGGCCTTCGCCGTGACGGTCATGAAGGTGCCCGAGACCTCGACCCGCGACCGGCGCCTGGACTACCCGGGAGCGGTCGCCGTGACCGTCGGGCTCGGCGGCTCGATCTACGCGCTCATCGAGGGGCCCGCGCGGGGCTGGCATCCCGTGACCGTCGTGGCCGGGGTCGTCGGGGTGGCGGCGCTCGCGGCGTTCGCGGTCATCGAGCGGCGGCACCCCGATCCGCTGCTGCCGCCCCGGCTGCTGCGGTCGCGTGTCTTCGTGAGCGTCAACCTGACGACCCTCGCGGTCTACGCGGCGCTGTCGGGCGGGCTGTTCATGCTGACCCTGCAGCTCCAGGAGACGATGGGGTACTCGGCCCTGGCCGCGGGCATGGCGACCCTGCCGCTCACCGTGGTGATCCTCCTGCTCTCCGGACGGATGGGGGCGCTCTCCCAGAAACTGGGCCCGCGCCCGCTGCTGACGGCCGGGCCGGTCCTCGCCGGGATCGGGATGGCGCTGCTGGCGCTCGCCCGTCCCGGGACGTCCTTCGCGGTGGGAGTCCTGCCCGGAATGCTGGTCTTCGCGCTCGGCATGTCCGTCACGGTCGCCCCGCTGACGGCGACCGTCATGGGGTCCGTGGAGGACACGTACGCGGGGGTCGCCTCGGGGACGAACAACGCGGTGTCCCGGATCGCGGGGCTCCTCGCGGTGGCCGTCCTCCCACTGGTCTCCGGGGCCGACACATCCCTCGCGGAGGGGTATCCGTCGGCGATGCTGGTCGCCGCAGGCGTGTGCATAGTGGGCGGATTCGTCTCTTGGTTCGGGATTGGTGGGAGAGCAGACGGATCACCCTGATCCGTGAGAGAGTGCCTGCCGTGACCCCCTCACAGAGGAATCGCCGGGCCTTCGAAGCCGTGGCCGTCGGTTTGTGCGCCGCGTCACTGGTCGGGCTCGCCGGATACGCGTACTTCGACTCCGACTCCCCCGAAGCGGAGGTCTCGGCCGAAGCGCCACCGTCCGTCAGGGCAGGTCAGGAGTCATCGCCCGCGCAGCAGCCGAAGCAGGCGGCCACGCAGACCGCGGCCCCTTCGGCGGCCGACACCACCGTGGCGCCGTACTCCGCGATGGACGTGCCGGAGCCCGTCGCCAAGACCGCGGCGGCCACCCCGGCGCAGTCCGCCGAGACGAAGGCCGGGAAGTCCTGCTTCAAGGGCGTCGCGACCTGGGCGGTCGCCAACTCGGCGAAGTCGATGAAGAAGTCGACGGCCTGCTGGTTCTACACGTGGGGCGCCGACCGGGCCGGGGTGAAGGCGCCCAAGGGCGTCGAGTTCGTCCCGATGATCCACCGGGCCGCGACGATCGGCGACGTCGCCAAGGCGAAGAAGGCCAAGAGCAAGTACCTGCTCGGCTTCAACGAACCCGACCTCGGCGCGCAGGCCAACATGCCCGTCGAGCAGGCCCTCGACCTGTGGCCGCGGCTGGTGTCGACCGGCAAGACGCTCGGCAGCCCCGCCGTGGCGACGAACGGCGCGACGGCCGGCGGCTGGCTCGACCGGTTCATGAAGGGCGCGAAGTCCCGCGGCATGCCCGTCCACTTCGTCACCCTGCACTGGTACGGCGCGGACTTCCGCGCGCAGCCCGCGGCCACCCAGCTCCGCGACTACCTGCGCGCCGTCCACAAGCGCTACAACAAGCCCATCTGGCTGACCGAGTTCGCCCTCACCGACTTCACCCAGGGCGCCCCGCGCTACCCCTCCCCCAAGCAGCAGGCCGCCTTCCTCAAGGCCGCCACCAAGATGCTCGCCAAGGAGAAGTACATCAAGCGCTACGCCTGGTTCGCGATGCCCACCACCCAGTCCCAGACCGGCCTCTTCCGCCCAGACGGCACCGCCACCCCCGCCGGCACCGCCTTCTCCACCCGCCCCACCTACAAGTAACGAGATATCCCGACTTACCCCCAAGAGGCCAAGTAGCCCCCCATAAGCCGGACTCACTTCATATCGTTACTGATCGACTCCGCATTGCGATCACCACCCCGCCTGTGTATCGTTAGCTTGACGACGTGGTTGCAAAAGAGATCGAGAAGCTGCTCGCAGAGCTGCGAAACCTGGGATGCACGATCCTCATGGGCGGGCCTCGCGCACATTGCTATGCGAAGGTGCGGTGCCCGGGCGGCAGGGGTTGCTGCGACGCCATCTCCGCCCCGGTACTCCCCGCGTACCGGAGCGGGTGTGCCGGAGGGTACTCAAACAGATCAGCAAATGCCCGGCGATCTACCCTCCGAGGGAGAGTTGATGAGCGTGAAGGTCTACGGGTTCGTAGTTCGGGTCGAAGGCTTTTCCGATGACGCGATGGATGGCATCTCGGATCGTCTCTATGGCCTGATGGCCGTGCAGGGCGGGGTGGACGCCGTTCTGTCAGGCGGTGAGAACGGCGGCACGATCTTCTTCGACCGCGAGGCCGAGGATGCCGTCGTGGCGGTCGTGTCGGCGATCGAGCAGGTGGAAGCGGCGGGGCTGCGGGTCCTGGGTGTCTCCGAGGACAACGTCACGGCCGAGGACATCGCCGAGCAGGCCGGGGTGACCCTGGGAGCCGTCTCGCACTGGGTCTCGGGCGTGCGCGGCGGGGGCGGATTCCCCGCTCCCGTGATCGAGCGGCAGCGGGGCAGCCTGTGGTCATGGGCCGAGGTCTCCCAGTGGCTCTCCACCCGGAACCTGGGCAAGGTAGACGAGGCCGCCGTCGAGGTCGCCCACGTCGCGAAATTCCTCAACGCCCTCATCACCGCCCACCACGAACGTGACCAGGCCGTCCCCGCCCACCGCCGCGCCGACGTCCGCCCCTTCGTCGACCGCCTCATCGCCTGACCCTCCAGTCCTTCGGCCCCGTGTATCCAGCTGCCGCTGATCACGGGGCGGGGCTCTTTGAAGACGCGGCGAGGGCGGGCGGTGGGCGGGAGCCCTTGGACAAGTGCGGCTGATCACGGAGCGGGGCTCTTCAAAAGCGCAGCGAGGACGGGCACGGGGCACAGGCCCTTGGTCGGCTGCGGGTGATCACAGGGCGGGGCTTCTCAGAGGCGCAGCGAGGACGGGCACGGGGTGTAGGCCCTTGGTCGGCTGCCGCTGATCACGGGGCAGGGCTTCTCAAAAGCGCAGCGAGGACGAGCGTAGGGCGGGGGCCGTCGTACGGCTGCGGCTGATCACAGGGCAGGGCTTCTCAAAAGCGCAACGAAGGCGGTCGGAACGCCGGGACCCTTGGACGAGCGCGGCTGATCACGGAGCCCGGAAACCTGACGGGAGCGGAAATCCCCTAGAGCGAACGGGGGGCGTGGGGGGGCGGAGCCCCACCACATCGGGGGTCTGGGGGTCGCCCCCCAGAAAGACCGAAGGGCCACCATGGAAGCTTCCGCTAGGAAGCGACCACGGCGGCCCTCGGACCTTTGGTAGCGGGGACAGGATTTGAACCTGCGACCTCTGGGTTATGAGCCCAGCGAGCTACCGAGCTGCTCCACCCCGCGTCGTTGTGTTTTTAGCTTATGGGGTGGGCGTGGCTTGCGCAAACCGGGGCTGGGCGGGGTCCTGTGGGTGCCTTGTGGGGCTTCTACAGGGGGGTCACGTAGGCACCTGAGATGCCGCCGTCCACGAGGAACTCGGCGGCGGTGATGAAGCTCGAGTCGTCGGAGGCGAGGAAGGCGGCGGCCGCGGCGATCTCCTCGGGTTCGGCGAAGCGGCCGACGGGGATGTGGACCAGGCGGCGGGCCGCGCGTTCCGGATCCTTGGCGAAGAGCTCCTGAAGGAGCGGGGTGTTGACGGGGCCGGGGCTGAGGGCGTTGACGCGGATGCCTTCGCGGGCGAACTGGACGCCGAGTTCACGGGACATGGCCAGGACGCCGCCCTTGGAGGCCGTGTAGGAGATCTGGCTGGTGGCGGCGCCCATGCGGGCCACGAAGGACGCGGTGTTGATGATCGAGCCCTTGCCCTGAGCCTGCATGTGCGGGATGGCGTACTTGCAGCAGAGGTAGACGCTCGTGAGGTTGACCTCTTGGACGCGCCGCCACGCCTCGATGCCCGTTTCGAGGATGGAGTCGTCGTCCGGCGGGGAGATCCCCGCGTTGTTGAAGGCGATGTCGAGGCGTCCGTAGGTGTCCCACGCGGTCTGGAAGAGGCCGCGGACTTCGTCCTCCGCGGTGACGTCGGTACGCACGAAGAGTCCGCCGACCTCTTCTGCGGCCGCCTTGCCGCCCGTCTCGTCGAGGTCGGCGACGACGACGCGGGCGCCTTCGGCGGCGAAGCGGCGGGCGGTGGCCAGGCCGATGCCTGAGGCGGCCCCTGTGATGACGGCTACGCGGTCTGCGAGACGCTGCATGTGGGCGAGTGCTCCCTCGGGTGGTGCGGTGCTGTGCGGTGTGCTCAGAGCTCGGTGGACAGGAAGACGTTCTTGGTCTCGGTGAAGGAGTCGAGCGCGTCCGGGCCGAGTTCCCGGCCGAGTCCGGACTGCTTGTACCCGCCGAACGGGGTCCAGTAGCGGACCGACGAGTGGGAGTTCACCGACAGGTTCCCCGCCTCGATCGCGCGCGCGGTGCGCAGCGCCCGGCCGACGTCACGGGTCCAGATGGAGCCCGAGAGCCCGTAGGCGGTGTCGTTGGCGAGGGCGATCGCGTCGGCCTCGTCGGTGAACGGCGCGACGGTGACGACGGGGCCGAACACCTCCTCGTGCCAGGCGGGGAAGCCCCGGACGTCGGCGGGGGCGAGGACGGTCGGCGCGAACCAGTACCCGGGCCCTTCGGGCGCGCTCCCGCGGAACGCGACGGGCGCGTCCGACGGCACGTAGGAGCCGACCTTCGCGAGGTGGGGCGCGCTGATGAGCGGCCCGACCTCGGTCTTCTCCTGCTCCGGGTCCCCGACGACGACGCCCGCGACGGCGGTCTCGAGCAGTCCCATGAACCTGTCGTAGACGTCGCGCTGGACGAGGATGCGGGAGCGGGCGCAGCAGTCCTGTCCGGCGTTCTCGAACACCGCGTAGGGCGCGGTCGCCGCCGCCTTCTCCAGGTCGGCGTCGGCGTAGACGATGTTGGCGCTCTTGCCGCCGAGTTCCAGCGTGAGCCGTTTGACGTTCGGGGCGCAGGCCGCCATCAGCTCCTTGCCGACGCGCGTCGAACCGGTGAAGACGATCTTGCGCACGTCCGGGTGGTCGGCCAGCCGCCGCCCGGCGACCGGCCCCTCCCCCGGGACGACCTGGAGCACCCCTTCGGGCAGCCCGGCCTCCAGCGCGAGTTCCGCCACGCGCAGCGCGGTGAGCGGCGTCCACTCGGCCGGTTTGACGAGCACGGTGTTGCCCGCGGCCAGCGCCGGCGCGACCCCCCAGCCGAGGATCGGCATCGGGAAGTTCCACGGGACGATCACCCCGACGACCCCGAGCGGCTCCTTGAACGTGAGGTCCACGCCCCCCGCGACGGGGATCTGGAGCCCCGTCAGCCTTTCGGGCGCCGCGGAGTAGTAGAAGAGCGTGTCCCGTAGGTTCCCCGCCTCCCAGCGCGCTTGCCCGATCGGGTGGCCCGCCTGGCGGACCTCCAGGAGGGCGAGTTCCTCGGCGTGGAGGTCGATCCGCTCGGCGAACGCGCGCAGCAGCCGTGCGCGGTCGCCGGGCGCGACCGCGCGCCAGGCCGGGAACGCCGCGCGCGCCCGCGCGACCGCTGCGTCGACCTCCTCGACGGAGGAGGCGGGGACGGTGGCGACGACCTGTTCGGTCGCCGGGTTGAGCACTTGCATCTACAGCCTTTCGAAGCCCCTGAACAGTTCCCAGTCGGTGATGGCCCGGTCGTAGGCGTCGAGTTCCACGCGTGCGTAGTTCGCGTAGTGCTCGACCACCTCGCCGCCGAACATCCCGGTGGTGAGCGGGCTGGCGGTCCAGTCCGCGGCGGCGTCCCGGAGCGTCCGGACGACGGTCGGGGCGTCGCTGGCATAGGCGTTCCCCTGGAACGGCTCTTCCAACTCGAGTTCCTGGTCGATGCCGTGGAGGCCCGCCGCGATGAGGCCGGCGACGGCGAGGTAGGGGTTCACGTCCCCGCCGGGGACCCGGTTCTCCACCCGCAGCGACGGCCCCGCCCCGACGAGGCGGAGCGCGCACGTCCGGTTGTCGAGCCCCCACTTGACGGCGGTCGGCGCGAACGAGCCGGGCTGGAAGCGCTTGTAGGAGTTGATGTTCGGCGCGTACAGGAGGGTGAGGTCCTTAAGGCACGCGAGCTGTCCGGCGATGAACCTCTCGCCGATCTCCGACAGCCCGTGCGGCCCGTCCCCGGCCATGATCGGGATGTCGTACTCGTCGCGGAGGGAGATGTGGATGTGGCAGGAGTTGCCCTCGCGTTCGTTCGGTTTGGCCATGAACGTCAGGGACATCCCCTCCTGCTGCGCGATCTCCTTCGCGCCCGTCTTGTAGAGGGAGTGGTTGTCGCAGGTCTGGAGCGCCTCGGCGTACCGGAACGCGATCTCGTGCTGGCCGAGGTTGCACTCGCCCTTGGCGGACTCGACGTACATGTCCGCGCCCGCCATCTCGTTGCGGATGCGGCGGAGCAGCGGTTCGACCTGGGCGCTGCCGAGCAGCGAGTAGTCCACGTTGTACCGGTTCGCCGGAGTGAGGTCGCGGTAGCCGCGACGCCACGCCGCCTCGTAGGTGTCGGCGTAGACGATGAACTCGAGTTCGGTGCCGACGCAGGCCCGCCAGCCCCGCGCCGCCAGCCTGTCGAGCTGGCGGCGCAGGATCTGACGGGGTGAGGCGACGACTTCGCTTCCGTCCTCCCAGTGCAGGTCGGCCATGACCAGGGCCGTCCCCTCGTGCCACGGCACGAGTCGCAGGGTGGACATGTCGGGCTTCAGCACGAAGTCGCCGTAGCCGCGCTCCCACGACGACATGGCGTACCCGTCGACCGTGTTCATCTCGACGTCCACGGCGAGGAGGTAATTGCAGCCTTCCGAGCCGTGCCCGGCCACCTCCTCCAGGAAGAAGCGCGCTGACAGGCGCTTGCCCTGAAGGCGGCCCTGCATGTCGGTGAACGCGATGACGACGGTGTCGACCCGCCCGGTGTCGGCGGCGACGCGCAGCTCTTCCAGTGTCAAACCGACCTCAGATCCTCTTCGATCGCGGCGAGCTCCTCGGCGGTGCCCTGCACCTTGGGCCCGGAGAACCACTTGCGGGCCGACACCACCCACCAGAGCGCGGCCCCGCCGAGGACGACGGCGAACGCCAGGGGCGCGTAGTTGAACGTGTCGACGTTGATCGGGCTCGCGGGCGGCAGCATGAACAGGATCGCGATGAAAGCTACCCAGACGACGGCGACGATACCCACGGGCCTGCTCCACTTCCCGAGGGACCAGGGTCCGGGCTCGAACGCGTCGCCCTGACGGAGCCGCAGGAACGTCGGGATGACGTAGGCGACATAGAGCCCGATGACGGCGATGGACGTCACCGCGAAGTAGGCGGTGAGGTTCCACAGTGCGGGCAGGGTGAGCACGAACGCGCCTCCGGCGGCGAGCCAGATGGCGTTGGTCGGCGTCCGTGTCCGGTGGTTGATCTTGTGCCAGAAGGCCGAGAACGGAAGCGCCCCGTCCCGGGAGAACGCGTAGATCATGCGGGAGTTGGCCGTCACCGAGGCCATGCCGCAGAAGAACTGGGCGCCGAAGCAGACGAGGATCAGGAACTTCCCGATGGTCTCGCCGGTCGCGTCGAGGAAGATCGCGGTGGGGCCGCCCGCGACGGCGTCGGCGTAGTCCTGGATGGCGAAGGTGACGCCGAGGAGCAGCACCCAGCCCGCGACGACCGAGACGAGCACGGAGTTCACGATGCCCTTCGGGCCGGAGCGCGCCGCGTCGCGGGTCTCCTCGGTCATGTGCGCGGAGGCGTCGTAGCCGGTGAGGGTGTACTGCGACAGCAGCAGGCCGATCAGCGCGGCGTAGGCGCCGTACTGCCAGCCGGTCTCGTTGGCGAACTCGGTGAAGACGAACGAGAACGACTGGTGCTCGGCGGGCTTGAAGACCAGCACCGCGACGACGATCGCGACGCCCAGCACATGCCACCAGACGCTCACGTTGTTCAGCAGCGCGACGAGTTTCACGCCGAACTGGTTGACGGTCGCGTGGATCAGCAGCAGCACCGCGAACAGCAGGAACGTGTGGCCGAGGGAGACCGCGAACCCGAACTGGAGGTCGAGCAGCGCGTTGAGGAACCCCGCGGAGCCGTAGGTGATGCCCGCGGTGACGGCCACCTGCCCGATGAAGTTGAACCAGCCGGTGAACCAGCTCCACGCGGCCTGGTTGCGCTTGGCGAGTTTGGCCGACCAGTAGTACAGGCCGCCCGCGGTCGGGAAGCTGGAGCAGACCTCGGCCATCGCCAGGGCGACGAGCAGGGTCATCGCGCCGACGAAGAGCCAGCCCCACGTGATGACGACGGGGCCGCCTCCCTTCAGCCCGATCGTGTAGGACGTCAGGCAGCCGGTGAGGACGGAGATGATGGTGAAGGAGACGGCGAAGTTGGAGAAACCGGACATAGAACGGCTGAGTTCCTGGGCGTAGCCCAGTTCGTGCAGCCTCTTCTCGTCATCGGACAGGGGCGTCTTGCTCATGGACGACCTCCGCGGCGGGGGTACCGCTCCCAGAAAGGGTCTGATGCCAGACCATTAATGATCGGCGGGGTCCGTCCGTCAAGACCTGAAACCGGGAAGTAACGTGGGCTGTCCCGATTCTTCGTCCCGAAGCAGGAGGCCACGGTCATCGACGGCGAAGCGCGCGCCCTGGCCGCCGTGCTGGGTCCCGTCCGGGCCGGGAACGCCTTCGAGGAGACCGTCGAGCGGCTCCTCCAGGTGATCAAGCTGCGCCTGGTCGACCACGGGGAGCGGCTGCCGCCCGAGCGTGAGCTCGCTCGCAGCCTCGGCATCAGCAGGGTGACGCTGCGCGAGGCGATCCGGGTCCTCACCGAGGAGGGCTACGTGGAGTCGCGGCGCGGCAGGACCGGCGGCACGTTCGTGACATACCGGCCGCGCGCGCCCGAAGCGGGCGACCTCGCCCGGGTGACCGCGGGACGGGCCGCCGAGCTGCGCGACGCGCTGGTGTTCCGGATGGCCGTCGAGACGGGCGCGGCGACGCATCTCGCGATGACCGGCCTCACCACCGAGGAGACCGAAAGGCTCCTCGGCGCCCTGCACGCGGTCAACGGGGCGGCGCCCGCCGACTACCGGCGGCTCGACGTCCGGTTCCATCTGACGATCGCGGAGCTGACCGGCTCGCCGCTGCTCGCGGCGGCCTGCGCCGAGGCCCGGCTGCGGGTGACCGATCTGCTCAACGCGATCCCGGTGCTGCGCCCGAACATCGCGCACGCCGCGGTCCAGCACGCCGCGGTCGTCACGGCGATCCTCGACCGCGACCCCGCCGCCGCGCACCGCGCGATGGCCGAGCACCTCGACGGGACCGCGTCGCTGCTGCGCGGCTTCCTCGGCTGAGGCGGAGGCGCGGCGCAACGCCACATCTCCCCGACGCGCAGGGGATGAATCCCGCTATCGAAGGTCATTGACGGAGTGTCCGATACGGAGTTGTCTGACGGACATGCCGATCCCCCGCTCGATCCTCGCCAAGGACGACCCCGAAGACCTCGACCTGACCGTCGTCTCCGGCGCCTGGCCTGCGGACGTGGGCGGGCACTTCGTCGTCAGCACGTCCGACCAGCGCACCCACCCGATCCACGCGTTCTTCGGCGACGGCATCCTCGTGCGCGTCCCGCTGCGGCCCGACGCGAACGGCGTCTTCGTGTGGCGGCCCCGGGTCGTGGAGACCCCGTCGGTGCTGCTCCGCCGCGCCTGCCCCGACCTGTTCGTCAACGGGCCCGTCGGCACGAGCTCGCCGTTCGGGATGGTCAACGCCGCCAACACCGCGCCGCTGCCCTGGGGCGACCGCCTCTTCGCGACGTGGGACGCGGGTCGTCCCGTCGAGGTCGACCCGGTGACGCTGGCGTTCGTCGCCGAGGTCGGGCACCGCGACGACTGGGCGCCGGCCCTCGACCAGCCCGTGCTGCCGCTCGTGTCGACGACCGCGCACCCCGTCGTCGACCCCGAGCGGGACTGCCTGTGGTCGGTCAGCCGGGACGTGATCTCCGGGGCGGTGTCCGTCATCCGGTACGACGGGACGAGTCCGCGCGTCGAACGCTGGCTCGTCGAGGGGGCCTCCCTTCCGCAGTCCACGCACACGATCACCCAGACGCGGGAGTGGCTGGTTCTCGCGGACACCGCGTACAAGGTGGACGTCCAGGAGATCTTCGGGGCGGACCGGACCGTCACCAACAACCCGGACGGGCCGGTCCTGCTGATCCGCAAGGACGACCTCGCCCCCGGCCGGCCGAGCGTCCCGTGCAAGGAGTTCCGCCTCGCCCCCGAGGTCAACCACTTCTACGCGCGCTATGACGACTCCGACGGCGTCGAGATCCTCATGGAGCACTCCCCCGGGGTGGACATCGGGATGTACCTGCGCGAAGACGACATCGACCTCTACGGCCGCCCGATCGATCCCGCTCTGCGCGGGATGTACTGCCACGGGATGAGCCCGACCGTCACGGCGCTGCTGCGGTTCGACCCGGAGACCGGGCGGATCACCGAGAAGGCGCGCGCCCACGACCCGGCGCGCTATTGGCAGGCCGAGCTATCGGCGATCGACTGGTCCCTGGAAGGCCAGCTCGCCCCTACCGTCCACCATCTGATCTACCTCGGGTTCCACCCCGAGGCGATCAACCAGCGGGCGCTGGCGAACTACGGCGACCGCGTCGACCGGTCGGCGTTCCCGGCCGCGGAGACCCCCGCGATCCTCGTCACGCACGACCGGGAGTCCCTGAAGGCGCTGCACGAGTGGACCTTCGCCGCGGACGACTACCCGACCTCGCCCTCGTTCGTCCCGCGCTCCCCCGGCGCGGAAGGCCGCTCCCGCTACGCCGGGACCTCCCCCGGCGGCCACGACGGGTACCTGCTCGTCCTCGTCCACAACGACGACAGGTTCCGCCTGGAGCTCTTCGACGCCGCCGACGTCGCGCGCGGACCCGTCGCCGTCCTCGCCCCGCCCCCGGGCCGCACCGTCCCCTTCATGATCCACTCGGCCTGGCTTCCCGAAGCCCGCCCCGCCCCCGACGTCCCGCGCCACAGCTTCCGCGCCGATCTCGACCACCGCCTCGACGCCCTGCCCGAACCCCTCCGCGCCGCCGCCCACCGCGTGGCCGACCGGCTCCCCTGAAACGACTGACGGGCGGACCGGGACGCCCTTGTCCCGTTCCGCCCGCCCATGCTCGGAGAAGCTCCCCCCTGAGTTCGCCTCTCCTTGCCCCTCAACACCCGGTACGACGCGACCCTCACCCCGAAGGTTCGGGATGTTCTCCACCGAACCGCCCGTGCGGCGTCCGTCCCGCTCGCACGCGTCCGCCCTCCCCGATCCATCCCGTCCAGCAGATGGGGATGATCAGGGAGGGCGGACGCGTTCGTCTACACCGGCGGCCGTCCAGGAGGGGTGCCGGAGTCCGGTCGGAGGGAGGCGCTACGGGTGGAAGATGCTCACGCCGCCGGGGCCGACGAGCAGGCCCAGGACGATGAGCACGATGCCCAGCAGAACGTTCCGCCGGGCGATCAGTACGTAGATCCCGTAAATCACCAGAACCACTGCAATAAGCCACAAAATAGTACCCATGCTTACTTTCGTAACCGTTTCGAGATCTGCCAAACGTCAATCGCCAACCCCGGCGAGAAAAGCGACGACGGTCACATGAAAGCGTGGGAGGGGCTCCGCACCGGAGCCGCAAACGACGAGGGAGCATCCATGCCTCTGGAAGGCGAGTACGCGCCTAGCCCGTTCACCCAGGCCGCCGAACAGGTGGAGCTGTACGAGCGGACGGGCGGGGCCGAGGGCAACACGATGGGCGGCAAGCCCATCATCATCCTGACGACCCGGGGCGCCAAGACCGGCAAGATCCGCAAGACGCCGCTCATGCGCGTCAACGACGGGGACAAGTACGCGGTCGTGGCGTCCATGGGCGGGGCGCCGAAGCACCCGGTCTGGTACCACAACATCGTCGCCGACTCCGAGGTCCTGCTCCAGGACGGGCCGGAGCCGCGCAAGTACATCGCCCACCTGGCCGAGGGCCTGGAGCGCGACCAGTGGTGGCGGCTGGCCGTCGAGGCCTGGCCCGCCTACGCCGAGTACCAGACGAAGACCGACCGGAAGATCCCGGTCTTCGTCCTCACCCCGGTCTGACGCGCCGGCGCGGGCACTCCCGGCGGGTGCCCGCGCAACTTGACACATCAGATACCTTCGATATATCGCTATCACATCGTTGACATATCGAAGGAGGCCATGGACATGGCCGAACGCCGCGTTCCGAACCCCTACCGCACCGTCGTGCTGCGCACGGAGCAGCTCACCCCGCACATGGTCCGCGTCGTCGTGGGCGGCGACGACCTGAAGCAGCGCTTCCACGCCGGGGACTTCACCGACCACTACGTGAAGCTCCAGTTTCCCCGACCCGGCTCCCCTACCCCGTTCGACCCCGCGGCCATCCGGCGGGAGCTCCCGCGCGACAAGTGGCCGATCACCCGGACCTACACCGTCCGCGAGTGGGACCCCGCGGCCGCCGAACTGACCCTCGACTTCGTCGTGCACGGCGACTCGGGCATCGCCGGCCCGTGGGCCGCCTCCGCGCGGCCCGGAGACGAGCTGTGGCTGGCCGGACCGGGCGGAGGCTACCGGCCTTCGGCCGACGCCGGCTGGCACCTCCTGGCGGGCGATGAGAGCGCCGTACCGGCCATCGCGGCCTCCCTTGAGCAGCTTCCGGAGGGTGCCACCGCGATCGCCCTCCTGGAGGTCGAGTCGGCCGAGGAGGAAGTCCCCCTTCCCTCCCTCCCCGGACTCACCGTCACCTGGCTGCATCGCGGCAGCGCCCCGGTGGGCGAACTCCTCACCGCGGCCTTCACCGCCCTGGAGTTCCCGAGCCAGGACGTCCAGGCCTTCGTCCACGGCGAAGCCGGTCTCGTCAAGGCGATCCGCCGTGACCTCCGCGTCACCCGTGAGATCCCCCTCGCCCAGCTCTCCATCTCCGGCTACTGGCGCCTGGGCGCCGACGAAGACGGCTGGCAGTCCTCCAAGTCCACCTGGAACGCCCAGGTGGAGGCCGAAGAATCCTCCGCCCTCTCCTGACTCTCCCGCCCCGCCCCTCGGCCCCGTGATCACGCACCGCAGATCACGGGGCCGAGCCCGTCAACGGCGCGACCACCACGGAACCGGCCCTTGGTCGGCTGCGGGTGGTCACGGGGCTTGACTTCCCAAAGGCGCGGCGAAGACGGGCGCGGGGTCCGGGGACGTGGGGACGTGCGGCTGATCACGGGGCGGGGCTTCTCAAAAGCGCAGCGAAGACGGGCGCGGGGTCCGGGGACGTGGGGACGTGCGGCTGATCACGAAGCGGGGCTTCTCAAAAGCGCAACGAAGGCGGTCGGAACGCCGGGACCCTTGGACGAGCGCGGCTGATCACGGAGCCCGGAAACCTGACGGGAGCGGAAATCCCCTAGAGCGAACGGGGGGCGTGGGGGGGCGGAGCCCCACCACATCGGGGGTCTGGGGGTCGCCCCCCAGAAAGACCGAAGGGCCACCATGGAAGCTTCCGCTAGGAAGCGACCACGGCGGCCCTCGGACCTTTGGTAGCGGGGACAGGATTTGAACCTGCGACCTCTGGGTTATGAGCCCAGCGAGCTACCGAGCTGCTCCACCCCGCGTCGTTGTGTTTAAAGACTATGGGGTGGAGCAGCTATATGCAAATCAGTTGGTGGGCGATGGGCTTGGCGTTGAAGTGGGTGCGGTGTCGTCAGCCTTGTTTTGGACTTCCACCAGGTTGTTGATGGCCTGGCTGAGCTTGTCCTGGGCTTCTGCGTACTTCTTCAGATCGCCGCTCTTGAGTGCGTCCTGCGATTCCTGGAACGCCTGTTTGACGGCGTTGATCGCCTGCTGAACCGAAGGCGACGTGCCGGGTGCCGTTTCCGGTTGTTCGGGCGTCTGGCCGGTCGTGGGGACCTCGGTGCCCGGTTGCAGAACCTGCTTGAGCGCGTCCTCGAAGGTCGTCGCGAAGCCGATCTGATCGCCGAAACTGACCAGGACCCAGCCGAGCACGGGATACTGCGCGCCGCTCGCGGACTGCTGGTAGACCGGCTGGACGTACATGAATCCGCCGCCGAACGGGAGCGTCAGCAGGTTTCCGTAGACCACCTGCGTCGTGCTTCCGGCCGGACGGTTCAGAACCGGTGCGACCTTGTCGTTGCCCTTGAAGGTGTTCTGCATCTGCCCCGGGCCGAGAATCGACACTTCACGGGGCACCTGGAGGAGGCGAAGCTCACCGAAGTTCGGCGAACCCGGATCGCTGTTCGCCGCCAGGAAGCCCGTCAGGTTCGTCCCGTTCCGCGACACATACGTGGACGTGAGGGAGAATCCGGGCTGCTCCGGCTCCTTCTCCTCCTCCCGCGACGGCATCTGGAGCGTCAGGTAGAACGGCGGCTCGGTGACCGACGCCTCCGTCGGGTCGACGGGGATCTCCCAGCTGTCCTGGCCGTCGTAGAACGCCGACGGGTCCGTGACGTGGTAGCTGCGCAGGACGCTGCGCTGCACCTTGAAGAGGTCCTCGGGGTAGCGGACGTGCGAGAACACCTCGCCGCCGAGGGTCTTCTCCAGCTCGGCCTTGGTCTTGACGGTGCCGGGGAACGCCTTCTGCCAGGTCTTGAGGACCGGGTCGCTCTCGTCCCAGGCGTACAGCGTGACGGTGCCGTCGTAGGCGTCGACCGTGGCCTTCACCGAGTTGCGGATGTAGTTGATCTCCGAGCCCGGCTGCCGGCCGACGGCCTGGCGGTTGCTGTTGGAGTCGCGCGTGGTGTCCTGGAGGTTGATCCGCTCGGAGTAGGGGTAACCGTTGGACGTCGTGTAGCCGTCGACGACCCACACGATGCGGCCGTCGGCGACGACCGGGTAGGCGTTGCCGTCGACCGTCAGCCAGGGGGCGGCCTTCTGGACGCGCTCGCGGGGGTTCCTGTCGTACAGGATGCGCGACTGCTCCGTGATGTCGCCGGACAGCAGGATGTTGCGGTCCCGGAACTTCAGCGCGTAGGACACCCGGTTGAAGAAGGAGTCCATGCGGACGCCGCCCGTGCCGTCGTAGGTGGTGCGGGGGCCGTTGGGGAAGTCGAGTTCGTCCTGCACGCCGACGATCGAGTAGTCCGGGGACTGCTCACCGAAGTACACCTGGGGCTTTTCAATGGAGAACTGGCATTCGTTCTCCTTGGTCTTCATCTCGCACGACTGGGGCATGTCGGAGGCGGTGTAGACCGGGCCCTTGCTCTGCGGGTCGACCGTGTTGCCGGGGGCGGCGACGAACCCGTAGCCGTGCGTGTAGGTCAGGTGCTCGTTGACCCAGCCGGACTGGGTGCCGGGCGGTCCCGTCAGCTCGCGGACGGCGACGAGGGTGTCCTGCATCTTGCCGTCGGCGTCGGGGTAGCGGTCGATGTCGAGCGGGTCGGAGAAGGTGTAGTAGCCCTGGAGCTGCTGGTTCTGGCGGAACGTCGGGGACAGCAGCGTCGGGTCGAGCAGCCGGACGTTCGGGATCGTCTCGGAGTACTTCTCGGCCTCTTCGGCGTCCGGCTGCTTGGTGGGCGCGTAGTTCTGCTCCTCCACGCCCCCGACGCCGAACGCCTCTCGCGTCGCCTCGATGTTGCGCTCGATGTAGACGCGCTCCTTGGCCAGCTCGTTCGGCTTGACCTGGAACTGCTGGATGATCAGCGGGTAGACACCGCCGATGAGGATCGCCGACAGGACCAGCAGGCCGAAGCCGACGCCCGGCAGCATCATGCCCCTGCGCCAGATGTTGACGAAGAACAGGATCGCGCAGATGAGCGCGATCGCCGCGAGGATCGTCTTGGCGGGCAGGACCGCGTTGACGTCGGTGTAGCCGAGCCCGGTCACCTTGCCGCGCTCGGAGTAGGCGAGGCCCCAGCGGTCCAGCCAGTAGGCGATGGCCTTCAGCAGGACGAACAGGCCGACGAGGACCGACAGGTGGGCGCGCGCCGAAGGCGAGGCCTTGTCTCCCGGGCCCTGGAGCCGCAGGCCGCCGTACAGGTAGTGAACGGCCACCGCGGCGATGATCGACAGCACCACGAGGACGAACAGGAAGCCCATGATGAGCCGCAGGAACGGATAGGTGAACACGAAGAACGACACGTCCATGCCGAACTGCGCGTCCTTCTCACCGAAGCTCGTCCGGTTCATGAAGGCGAGCCAGGTGCCTACCTGGCCTGCCGACGAGAGCCCGGTGAACAGGCCGATCGCGCCGAGCAGCGCGAAGAACACGGCCTTGCGGTGCGGGTCGACGGCGGCCCGGTACCGTTCCAGGCCCTGCTGCTCGACCGAGACCGGCCGGTAGGCGGGGCGCAGCCGGTAGGCGATCACCATGTTCAGGCCCACCGCGGCGGCCATCAGCAGCCCGCCGAGCACGAACAACAGCGCGCGGGTGCGCAGCTGGGTGGTGAAGACCCCGGAGAAGCCGTCGCCGAGCGACCGGTACCAGAGCAGGTCCGTCCAGAAGCCCGTGATGATGAAGAAAAGAGCGACGAGCACAGCCAGTGTTATCAACACCGGCGCGAGCAGCCGCGGTCTCCCTTCGGGGACACGCCGCCCGCCCGGGCGTGGGGTTCGGAAGCTCACCGCTTCCCTCCGATTCTTCAAGTTCCAGCCAGCACTAAGAGCAACTTACCGACATCCCGCGCGGTTCCCGATCCAGGCATCAGCTCGGCAACGGAAGAATGGTGGACATGACCCCTCTCGAAGAGACCGTGCGGAGCATCGAGGCGCAGACCGGCTGGGACGGCGCGCCGCGGCTGTTCGCACTCGTGGAGACCGGCGAGCTGCTGCGCGCGCAGCCCGAACTCGCCGGGCAGCTCGGCCTTTCCCCGGACGACGCGCTCACCGCCGTCGACCAGGGCGATCTGGAGGACGGCGACATCGGCGCGCTGCTGCCCGGCATCGTGTGGCCGTCGAGCGTCGCCGGGGTCGCGCTGGCGATGGTCCGGGTGACACTGCCGCCCGAGGTCGAGGAGGAGATCCCCGCCGAAGGCGACGCGGTGGCGTGGGCGATGGCCCATCCGCGGCACGAGGAGCTGCGGATCGTCGCCGGCGCGCTGCGAGACGGTTCCCGGCACGCGGTCCTGCGGATCCGCAGCCACGAGGAGGAACTGCTGTCGGCCGCGGACCTCGTCCCGGACGTCACCGAGGCGCTCGCCCAGACCCTCCTGCCCGAAGAAGGCTGACGGCCCGGCCGGATCACCGGGCGGGACCGTCGGAAGGGCCGTGGCGGCGGGGCTCAGCAGGCGGGGAGCTGGGTCTTCCCGCTCTGGATCGCCTGGAGGCTCTCGACCGCGCTGCCCATCGTCTCGGCCTTGATCAGGCGCAGGCCGTCAGGGGCCGCGGACTTCGCCTCGTCGCAGTTGCCGGCCGGGACGAGGAAGTCGGTGGCTCCCGCGTCGCGGGCGGCGATCATCTTCTGCTGGATGCCGCCGATCGCGCCGACCTGCCCGTCGGCGGTGATCGTGCCGGTGCCGGCGATGAACTTGCCGCCGGTGAGGCTGCCGGGGGTGAGCATGTCGTAGATCGCGAGGGAGAACATCAGGCCCGCGCTCGGCCCGCCGATCTCGCCGACGTTCATCTTCACGTCGATCGGCAGCACGAACTTGTCGACGAGCTCGACGCCGATGACCGCGCGCTTCTGGCCGTCGGTGGTGGTCTCCCCCATCGTCAGCTCGGCTTTCTGCTCCTTGCCGCCGCGCACGATCGTCAGGGTGACCTTGTCGCCGACGGCGAGGTGCGACAGCTTGTCGGTGACCTCGGTCGCCTTGGTGACCTTCGTCCCGTCGACCGCGGTGATCTGGTCGCCCACCTTGAGGACGCCCTCGGCGGGCAGTCCTTTCTTGACCCCGCCGACGTAGGTCTCGCTGCCGAGCGGCTTGCCCATCTGGGTGAGCGCGGCGGCGACCGACGTCTGCTGGGAGTCCGCCATGAGGGCGGTGTTGGCCTCTTCGACCTGCTCGGCGGTCTCGCCCGGCGGGAAGATCGTGTCCATGGGGACGACGGCGCGCTTCGGGTCGAGCCAGTCGCGCAGCGCCCGGTAGAGCGTCGGCGGGTTCTCGGGATCGCCCGTGTAGGCGACGGTGGTGAAGTTCAGGTGGCCGTCGTCGGGATAGGTCTTGGCGTCGACGATCTCGATGAGCGGCTTCTTGGTCTCGGGATTCACGCCGAGGGTGTTCATCGTCGGGCCGGGCTGGAGCGAGACGTACGGCACCGGGATGACGGCGCCGGCCAGCGCGAGGAGCAGCACGACCACCGCGACGACGGAGAGGGTCAGCGCCCGCCGGTGCGGGAGCTGCCCGCGGAGCGACTGAACGACGTTGGAGACCATGCGCGCAAGCCTAAGGGCACCTCAGCAGGCGCCGACCCACTCTGAGCTGCCATCGGTGAAGTGCTGGTGCTTCCAGATCGGCACCTCGTGCTTGAGGTCGTCGATCAGCCTCCGGCACGCCTCGAACGCCTCCGCGCGGTGCGGCGCGGAGGCGGCGACGATCACCGCGTGGTCGCCGATCGCGAGATCGCCGACCCGGTGGACGGCCGCGAGCGCCTCCACGGGGAAGTCGGCCGCGACCTTCTCCATCACCTCGCGGAGCCTGTCCAGCGCCGAAGGGTGCGCGCTGTAGGACAGGGCGGTGACGGCCTTGGGCTCGGTGCCGTCCTGGGCACGGTCGTGATCGCGCACGGTGCCCGCGAAGAACGCGGTGCCCCCTGCCGCGGCGTCCTGCACCGCGGCGACGACCTCGTCCACGGACAGGGGCGTCTCGCGGATGTCCGCCAGTCGAATAACAGTCACAGGGGAGAAACTACCTCTAGATCCTGCGCCGCTTGCGGGCGCGCCGGACCGCGGCAGCGGCGCCGATCACCGCGACGGTGGCGCCCGCCGCCGTCGCCATGGTGGCCTCCTTGCCGCCGACCCTGCGGCCGACGACCGCGTGGCGTCCCGCGGACTCCGCCAGCATGGCCCGCAGCGCCGCCTCGTTGTCGTGCTGGGGCTTCCAGCCGGAGGCGCGCAGCTTGGCGCAGTCGACCACCCAGGGATAGACGACGTAGTGCAGGTCGGTGGCCGGAGCCGGGGTGAGGCCGAGGCGGTGCAGGCGCTGGGCGGTGCCGAAGGTGAGCGAGGCGGGCAGTTCGAACCCGGATTTCCCGGTGATCTGCTCGACCTCTTCGCCGGTGAGGAACCCCTCGCATCCGACGGCGATCGCCCCGGACACCTCGCCGAGCGCGGCGAGTTCGAGCGCGGCGACGAGATCGTCGACATGGCAGAACTGCCAGCGCGGCTCGACGCCCTTGGCCCGGAGCAGCCGGGGCGCCTCGAAGTGGCGGGTGACGACGGTGTCGATCCCGGGTCCGGCCAGCGACGCGGGCCGGACGATGGAGATCCGCAGGCCGGGGTGCAGACGGCCGGCCGCGAGTTCCTCGATCTCCAGGAAGTCCCCGGCCACCGACGTGTCGGGCTCGGCCCGCAACGGCGCGTTCTCCGGCAGGGGCAGCGGATTCTCCGCGGACGCCCCGTAGACCGCCGCGGAGCTGAGCAGGATCGCGTCCCTGACGCCGGCCCCCGCCGCGCAGGCGATCACCGTCTGGGCGCCGCGGACGTTGTAGGTCCTGCGTTCCTTGGGATCGGTCTCGGGCGAGCGGTCGACGTCGACGTGCACCAGGACGTCGACGTCGTCGAGGCGGCGGGCGAGGGCGGGGTCGCGGATGTCCACGACCCTCCAGACGGCGCCGGGCACGTCGCCACGCCTGCCGTCGAGCGCGATCACCCGGGCGAACCTGCCGGACGCCACGAGGCGCTCGGTCAGCGCCTGTCCGATTCCGGACGCCGCGCCTGTGACGGCGACGGTCCGTCTGTCCCCTGTGCTCATGGCGAACGCCCCCCTATGCGGCCACGGCTCGCTCCGGAAAGCGACTACCTTTGAGGTTATGGCCTTTCCCCGCAGCCTAAGGCGATTCTGATGGGCGACACTCCTTTCGGCTTCAACCGGTCCTCCGATGACGACGACGGGGACAACAAGCCCAACGACCCGTTCGGTATGGGTTTCGGTCTGCCCGGCACGCCCGGCGGAGGTGACATGCGGCAGTTCGCCGACATGCTGCACCAGTTCGCCGACATGCTCGGCGGCATGGGCGCAGGCGGCTCCGGCCCGGTGAACTGGGAGATGGTGCGCAATATCGCGCGCCACCTTGTGGTGGAGGCGGGCGACCCGTCCGTCGTGGACGCCGAGCGCCGCCAGATCGTCGACGCCCTGCGCCTGGCCGACCTGTGGCTGGACGAGGGCACCACCCTGCCCGCGGGCATCCGCTCCCCCAAGGCGTGGAGCCGCTCGGAGTGGCTGGAGGAGACCCTTCCGGTGTGGGAGAAGGTCGTCGACCCGATCGCCGCGCGGATGACCGAGGCGATGGGCGGCGCCATGGGCGGCCCCGACAACATCCCGCCGGAGATGGCGGCGATGGCCGGACCGCTGATCGGCATGGTCCGCCAGATGGCCGGCGCGATGGTCGCGGGCCAGGCCGGGCAGGCGCTCGGCGAGCTCGCCAAGGAGATCATCGGCTCGGCCGACGTCGGGCTGCCGCTGGCGCCCGAGGGCGTCGGCGCGCTGCTGCCCGCGGGGGTCGCGGCCTTCGCCGACGGGCTGGAGATCCCGACCGACGAGGTGCGGCTGTACCTGGCGCTGCGCGAGGCGGCCCACCAGCGGCTGTTCGCGCATGTGCCGTGGCTGCGTCCGGCGCTGCTGAGCGCGGTCGGCGACTACGCGCGCGGGATCAGCGTCGACCTGTCGGGCCTGGAGGAGAAGATCTCCGGTCTCGACCTCAGCAACCCGCAGGCGATCCAGGAGGCACTGGGCGGCGGCGAGATCCAGCTGACCCCGGAGGAGACCCCCGAGCAGAAGCTCGCGCTCTCCCGGCTGGAGACCCTGCTCGCCCTGGTCGAGGGCTGGGTCGGCGTCGCGGTGGCCGCCGCGGCGGCGAACCGGCTGCCGAGCGCGGACCGGCTGGCCGAGGCGATCCGCCGCCGCCGTGCGACGGGCGGCCCCGCCGAGCACACCTTCGCCGCGCTGGTCGGCCTGGAACTGCGGCCCCGCAGGCTCCGTGAGGCCGAGGCGCTGTGGCAGTCGGTCACCGCGCTCAAGGGCGTGGACGGCCGGGACGCGCTGTGGAGCCACCCCGACCTCATGCCGACCGCCGACGACCTGGAGAACCCCGACGCGTTCCTGCACTCCACCGGCGACGAGTTCGACCTGTCCCAGCTGGAGGGTCTGCCCCCCGCGGAGGACCAGGGCGGGGACAAGGGCGACGAGCCGGGTCCCGCGTGAGCGACCTGCACACCGACGCCGTCGAGGTGCTGACGGGCTGGCGGGCGCCCGATCCCGGCCAGGAGGCGATGCGCGAGGACTTCCTCGGCCATCTGTCCCGGCATCAGGACGGGATGTGGCGTGCCTGCCGGCCCGGCCATCTGACGGCGAGCACCCTGGTGCTGAGCGCGGACCGTTCGCGGGTGCTGCTCACGCTGCACGGCAAGCTGAAGATGTGGCTCCAGATGGGCGGCCACTGCGAGCCCGGCGACGCCACGCTGGCCGCCGCCGCCCTGCGCGAGGCCACCGAGGAGTCCGGAATCGCGGGGCTCGCGCTCTCGGTGGCCCCGGTGCAGCTCGACCGGCATCCGGTGCCCTGCCATCCGGAGGGCTCCTGGCATCTCGATGTGCAGTACCTCGCCGTCGCGCCCGAGGGCGCACGGTATATGATCAGCGCGGAATCCGATGATCTGCGCTGGTTCGAGGTGGACGCACTGCCCGACCTCACCGACACGGCGCTGCGCTCCCTCGTGGCACGCGCGGCGCTCGCCGGTTAGGGCGGATCAGCCCGTGGCCTCCAGGTGCGGGGCCGCGGCGACGCCTTCGAGGTAGCCCCTGGCCCGCTCGGTCTTGGGGTAGCGGTTGACCAGGTTCCAGAAGTAGGCGTTGTGCGTGGGCTCCAGCAGGTGGGCGAGCTCGTGCACGATCACGTAGTCGACGACCCAGGCGGGCATGCCGCGCAGCATCGTCGAGATCCTGATCGTGGCGTCGTCCGGGGTACAGGAACCCCAGCGGCTGCGCTGGTTGGCGGCCCACCGGACGCTGCTGGGGCACGCTGCGCCGTCCAGGTAGCGGTGCGACAACCGCATGGCACGGTCCAGTAGCTCGTCGTCACCGGAGGGCGGGCGGGATTTGCGCTCACGGCCCTCCAGGCGCTGGAGGATGCGGGCGATCTCGTATTCCTCCTCGGCCTTGGTCAGGCGGGAGGGCACTAGCACGATCGTTTTGTCGCCGTCGCGATATGCCGAGACTGTTCTCCGGCGTCGGGCGCTGCGGCGGACCTCGACGTTGGGGGGCACATGCGCAACCGTAGCCGAAAGTTTCCGTTTTCCACAGGGTCCAACCAACGTTTGCCCAGGTAAAACCTGACAAACGCCCCAGAACCCCAAGGGTTTTCCACAACCTTCCGGCACCCTCTGGCTAAACGTGATATACAACACTCCCCGCACCCCAGGTAAACCCATACTTACGCCTTGGCCGTCACACTGTGGCGAGAACGAGGCGGGATCGCGGAGAATGAAGCCGTGAGCGACCTACCCCTGCGCGCCGTGACGCGAACCGCCAAGCTGGCCGCCCTCCCCCTGGGCTTCGCCGGCCGCACCGCTCTTGGCCTCGGCAAGAAGACGATCGGCCGGTCCGCCGAGGTCGTCGCCAACGAGATCCAGACCCGCACCGCAGAGCAGCTCTTCAAAGTCCTCGGGGAGCTCAAGGGCGGAGCCATGAAGTTCGGCCAGGTGCTGTCGATCTTCGAGGCGGCCCTGCCACCCGAGATCGCCGGACCCTACCGGGCCACCCTCACCCGCCTCCAAGAGTCGGCGCCGCCCATGCCCGTCACCACGGTGCACCGGGTGCTCGCCGAGAACCTCGGCGCCGGCTGGCGGGCGGAGTTCCAGTCCTTCGACGACAAGCCGGCCGCCGCCGCGTCGATCGGCCAGGTGCACAAGGCGGTCTGGAAGGACGGGCGGGAGGTCGCCGTCAAGGTCCAGTACCCGGGTGCGGGCAAGGCCCTGATCAGCGACTTCAACCAGCTCGCCCGGGTCGGCAAGCTCATCGGCGTGCTGTTCCCCGGCGCCGACGTCAAGAGCATCCTCGAAGAGCTCAAGGTCCGGGTCCGCGAGGAACTCGACTACACCGTCGAGGCCGCCTCCCAGTCCGCCTTCGCCAAGGCGTACTCCGGCGACCCCGACTTCCTGGTCCCCGAGGTGATCACCCAGTCCGGCAGCGTCCTGGTCACCGAGTGGATCTACGGCACCCCCCTGTCGCAGATCATCGCCAAGGGCACCAAGGCCGAACGGGACAGGGCGGGTCTGCTCTTCGCCAGGTTCCTGTTCTCCGCGCCCGTGCGCTGTGGCCTCCTGCACGCCGACCCGCACCCCGGCAACTTCCGGCTCATGGAGGACGGACGCCTCGGCGTCATCGACTTCGGCGCCGTCGACCGGCTGGAAGGCGGCCTCCAGGAGGAGATCGGCACCCTCATGCGGATCGGCACCCTCGGCTCCCCCGAGGAGATCGTCGAGGCGTGCCGCACCGAGGGCATCATCCGCGACGGCGTCGAGGTCGACGGCGCGGCGCTCGCTGCGTTCATCGAGCCGCTCGCGGTGCCGATGAAGGCCGAGACGTTCCAGTTCAGCCGCGAATGGCTGCGCGACCAGGCGGCCCGGGTCACCGACCTGCGGCCCGACAACGTGGTCCGCTACCTCAACCTGCCGAACGACTACGTCCTGGTGCACCGGACCATCGGCCTCGGCACCGGGGTGCTGTGCCAGCTCGAATGCGAAGGCCCCTTCCGGGCCGAGGCGATCCGCTGGGTCAAGGGTTTCGCGCCCGGCGAGCCCACCGGCGAGGGCACCGCCGCCGGCGACCCCTCGGCCTAGGCCGCGAGAGCCGACGAGCGCGGCTGATCAGGGCGATCCCGCAGAACGCGCCGAGGCGCCCGTCGCAGGACGGGCGCCTCGGTCTTCTCTCACCGGCCGATCAGGGACCGCAGCCGGCCCATCCTGATCCGCGCCTCCTCACGGGTGGCGCGGCCGGTGTCGGCGGCCGCCCTGCGCAGGGCCGCACGGCGCGAGCGCCGCACCTCCGCGGCCCACTGGATCGCGGCGACCTCCTCCTGGAGGAGTCGTATTCGTTCTCGGCTGAGTTCTACTTCGAGCAAGCTCATCTTCACTCCCGTACGGGGGGCGGGAGCCGGGCGGAAGCCCGGCACCCGCACTTCGGTGCGCCGTTCGGCGCGGAGGTCTGTGCGCGGTCCGTCGGACATCAGGCGGCCACTTCGGTCTGCGCGGGGTTCTTGCGCGGACGGCCGCGGGGCCGCTTGCGCGCGACGATCTCGCCGCGGACGAACAGCTCGCCACCCCACACGCCCCACGGCTCGTGCCGCTCGATGGCACCGGCGAGGCAGCTCTTGCGGACCGGGCAGTCCACGCAGAGCGCCTTGGCCAGCTCCACCTCGGCGGGCGCCTCGGCGAAGAACAGTTCGGGGTCGGTGCGGCAGGGCAGCTCGTCGGTGGCCGCGAAGCTCGGCTGGGGCCCCTGGATGAGGTTCACCCTCAGTCCTCTCGTTGGATCTCAACGTCTTTGTCGTCGGGGTATCGGGCGGCCGTTCCCTGGCGGAAGGAGCTTCCTTGGAAAACCAGAAAGGCCGCGGATCCGGTGCTCGGATCCGCGGCCTAGAAGCTCACACTCGGTCGTTAGACCGGTGGCCTCCAGCTATACGGAGCCTGTGCACCGAACTGGTCCTCACGGACACGCGTCAGCACGGATTCGCCGCCGAGGGTCGATCCGTAGCCGAACTGCTCACCATGCCTGGCGGCTGGGGCGCAGATGGCCTGCGGGAACGCGGCGACGCCAGTGGGCATGCCACCGATGGTCAAATCGACCATGGTCCGGCTGCTGACGTTCAGGTTGCCGTTAGGCGTTTTGATCGTGTTCCACATGACTGTCGCCACCTCCTTCAAGCTGTCCGGGCCCCCGCACAAGCGCGGGCTGTTTCAGTGCTGCGATGAGCCTACGAGAAGACTCCGAAACTCTTCAACCTATTTTTGAGCTGGGGTTTCTCACGTTCTTGAAAGAAAAACCGAACCCGTGGGGCCTCAGAGGTCGGTGACGCGGACGAGGCCCTCCTGCGCGACCGACACGACGAGATCACCGGCCTGGGTGAACACCTGGCCGCGCGCGAACCCACGGGCTCCGCTCGCCGAAGGCGTCTCCTGCACGTACAGCAGCCATTCGTCGGCGCGGAACGGCCGGTGGAACCACATCGCGTGGTCCAGGCTCGCCCCGATCGTCCGGTTGTCGCCCCAGGCGAGGCCGTGGTTCACCAGGACGGTGTCCAGGAGCGTCATGTCGGAGGCGTACGTCATGAGGCAGACGTGCAGGGTGAGGTCGTCCGGGAGCTTGTCGTTGACCTTGAGCCAGACGACGGACTCCGGAGTGGCCAGTTCCGGCTTGCCCTTGGCCTCCCACGTCAGGGGCGTGGCGTGCCGCAGGTCGAACGGGCGGTGCGCCATGAACTGCTCGGCGATCTTGGTGCCGAAGAGCTTCTCGAACCGCTCGAAACCGGTCGGCAGCGACTCCGGATCGGGCGCCATGGGCATCGGCGTGTGGTGGTCCGGGCCCGACTCGGGCACCTGGAAGCTCGCCGACAGGGTGAAGATCGCCTTGCCGTGCTGCACCGCGACCACCCGGCGGGTGGAGAACGACCTGCCGTCGCGCACCCGGTCGACGGTGTAGACGATCGGCACGAGCGGATCACCCGGGCGGATGAAGTAGGCGTGCAGCGAGTGCACCTGCCGGGCGATCGGCACGGTGCGCGTCGCGGCGACCAGCGCCTGACCCGCGACCTGGCCCCCGAACACGCGCTGCTGGCGGTCCTCGGGGCTTCTGCCGCGGAAGATGTCGTCCTCGATCTGTTCGAGGTCGAGGATGTCCAGCAGGTTCTGCAGAGCCGTGTTCACCCCGCCAGTGTGGCAAACCCCGCGGTACCGCCGCCTCTCAGGGGGGAGCGACGTACATCTCACCCGGGGCCTCGCCCCGGCACAGCGCGAGCACCGCGGTGTCGTACTTCTCCAGTTTCACCGCGCCGATCCCGCCGATCCCGGCGAGCTCCGCCCGGCTGGCCGGCCTGCGCTCCGCGATCGCCTGGAGGGTGGCGTCGGTGAACACCACGTAGACCGGCACCTTCTGGACCTTGGCCGTCTCGGCCCGCCACTCCTTGAGCGCTTCCAGCAGGGCCTCGTCCACCTCGGCCGGGCAGCTCTCACAGCGGCCGAGCTTGCGCTCTACCGCGCGCAGCAGTGATCTGCCGCACACCCGGCACGGCTGCGGCCCGCGCGAGGGCGCCGCTCGCGAAGCGCGTTCCGCCCGGGGCGGCAGCGGGGTGGCAGAGCCCGGCGCGATGCCGTCGAGGAACCGGCTGAGGCGCCGGTGCGCCCGCTGGCCCGGAGAGCGCGCCGCCGACCACGACAGGGTCAGATGCTCGCGGGCCCGGGTGACCCCGACGTACAGGAGCCGCCGCTCCTCCTCGATCTGCTCGGGGGTCTCGGCGTAGACGATCGGCAGGGTGCCGTCGGCGAGCCCGGCGAGGAACACCGCGTCCCACTCCAGGCCCTTGGCGGAGTGCAGCGACGCGAGCGTGACGCCCTCCAGCGGAGGCGCGTGCTGGGCCGCGGCCCGCTCCTCCAGCTCCGCGACGAACCGGGGCAGCCCGGCCTCCGGCTCCGCCATCGCCATGTCCTCGGCGAGCTGGGCGAGGGCGGCCAGGGACTCCCACTTCTCCCGGACGGTGCCGCGGCCGTCCGGTGGCCGTTCGGTGAAGCCGCACCCGGCGAGGACCGCGCGCACCTGGTGGATCAGGCCCATGCCGTCGAGGTCGGCGTCGCCGCCGGAGCGGGCCGCGCCGCGCAGCCGCACCACCGCCTCGCGGACGGCGGGGCGCTCGAAGAACCGCTCGGCGCCGCGCAGCACATAGGGCACGCCCGCGTCGGCGAAGGCCTGCTCGAACACCTCGGACTGGGCGTTGATCCGGAACAGCACCGCGATCTCGCGGGCCGGGACCCCCGACTCGATGAGACGGGCCGCGCGCCGCGCGATGTCCTCGGCCTCGTCCAGCTCGTTGTTGTAGGAGGCGTGCTGCGGAGGCGGGCCGGACGGGCGCTGGGCGACGAGTTCGAGTTTCTGCCGGGAGCCCTTCAGCACCTCGTTGGCCAGCCCGACGACCTCGGGGGTCGACCGGTAGTCGCGGACCAGGCGCACGACCGTCGCGTCGGGGTGCTCGCGGGTGAAATTGAGCAGGTAATCGGGGGTCGCGCCGGTGAAGGAGTAGATCGTCTGGCTCGGGTCGCCGACCACGCACAGCTCGCGCCGGTCCCCCAGCCACTCCTTGAGCAGCAGCTTCTGGAGCGGGTTGACGTCCTGGTACTCGTCGACGACGAACGATCGGTACTGGGAGTGGACCTCGCGCCGCATCTCGGGTGACTCCGCGAGCAGGCCCGCGGTCAGCTCCAGCATCCCCTCGAAGTCCAGGAGGTTGCGCTCGCGCCTCAGCTCCTCGTACATGACGTAGAGGCGGGCGATGTCCACGACGTCGACCCCTGGGCGGCGGCCCGACTTGGCGGCCGCGGCCGCGTAATCCTCCGGCCTGGTCTGGGTGACCTTGGCCCACTCGATCTCGCCCGCGATCTCGCGCAGCTCGGTGCGGCCCAGGGCGGTCAGCCGGCAGGCGCGGGCGGCGTCCCCGAGCAGCGGGAACTTCGACTCGATCAGCCGCGGCGGCTCACCGCCGACGGTCCGCGGCCAGAAGTAGAGGAGCTGCTTGTAGGCGGCGGCGTGGAAGGTGCGGGCCTGCACCCCGGGTGCCCCCAGCGCGCGCAGGCGGCCGCGCAGCTCTCCGGCCGCCCTGGTGGTGAACGTCACAGCCAGGACGTTCTGCGGCTTCACCACGCCGGTGACGACCGCGTAGGCGATGCGGTGCGTGATCGCGCGGGTCTTGCCCGTGCCCGCCCCGGCCAGGACGCAGACCGGCCCGCGGACGGCCTCGGCGACCGCCCGCTGCTCGGGGTCGAGACCTGCCAGCACCCGTCGCGCGTCCATGCGTCCCATCCTCCCAGCCGGTACCGACAGTACGCGCCCTGCCCCTGCCAGGAATTACGGCGGTCTTCGGCACGTTTGCTCGTCTGGCAGGATTTGCCGGGCCGTTCCCGATCCTTGACCCGGACGGTCCACCCGCCCCCGACCAGCGAAAG
This sequence comes from Actinocorallia herbida, assembly GCF_003751225.1. Taxonomy (NCBI): domain Bacteria; kingdom Bacillati; phylum Actinomycetota; class Actinomycetes; order Streptosporangiales; family Thermomonosporaceae; genus Actinocorallia; species Actinocorallia herbida. The sequence goes on along the minus strand of NZ_RJKE01000001.1, from coordinate 607,444 downwards.
GACCCCGATGAGCGCCACCGGCCAGCTCACGATGTACACCACTCAGTGGTGCGGCTTCTGCAAGCGGTTGAAGGCCCAGCTGGCCCGCGACGGCATCGCCATGCACGAGATCGACATCGAGCGCGACCCGAAGGCCGCGGAGTTCGTCGCCAGCGTCAACGGCGGCAACATGACGGTGCCGACCGTGATCGCGATCACGCCGGACGGCGAGGAGCACGTCCTCACCAACCCCAGCGCCAAGACCCTGAAGGGCCTGATCGGGGCCGCCTGACCTCGGCCGTGATGTGCGGCGGGCGCGGTACGCGCCCGCCCGTCACAACCCCCAGCTCCCCGGCAGGTCCGCGCCGTACCAGTGCTCGATCAGCTGGCGCGCGATCGAGACGCGGCCGGGCAGCAGCAGGTCCTGGTTGAGCGCGGCGGCCTTCAGCTCGTCGCGCGTGTACCAGCGCGCCTCGACGATCTCCGCCTTGTCCAGCTTGAGCCGCGCGCCCGCCTCGGTCCGGCAGGAGAAACCGATCATGAGGCTCTGCGGCATCGGCCAGGGCTGGCTGCCCATGTAGCGGATGTCATCGACGTCAAGGCCGACCTCCTCCTTGACCTCCCGCGCGACGGCCTGCTCCATCGCCTCCCCCGGCTCGATGAACCCGGCGAGCACCGAGGCCCGCCGCTCCGGCCACGAGACGCCGCGGGCCAGCAGCACCCTGTCGTCGGTGTCGGCGACCAGCATGATGACCGCGGGGTCGAGCCGCGGGTACTGCTCACCGCCGTCGACGGTGCAGACCCGCACGTGGCCCGCCGCGATCGCCTTGGTGGGCGCGCCGCAGCGCGGGCAGAACCGGTGCGCCGAGTGCCAGGCGGCCATCGCGACGGCCTGCGTCATCAAGGTGGACTCGACATCGGCGAGCAGCGCCCCGATACGGCGCAGGCCCGTCGGCTCGGCGTCGGGCAGGTCCTCGGGGATCGGCGCGCAGACGGCGAAATAAGCGATCTTGTCCTCGTCGACGCCGAGGAGGATGCGCTCGCCCTTGGGGGCGGTCCGCGAGCGGACGTAGACCAGCTCCGGACGTTCGGTCAGCCGGACCGGGACCCTGCCCTGCTCGTCGACGACCAGGACGCGGGAGCCCGCCCAGGCGGCGGCCACCCAATCCTCGTCCCTGCGCCGCTCCGCCATCCGGTCAACGGCCCCACGGGCCAGTGCCAGCCACCCCAGCGTCATATCCCCAACTCCTTAAAGCCGCACCAAACCTAGCGCCAGCCCGGGAGTGTCTACGCTGGGCAGGTGGCTCTTTACATCGACCCGCCCATCTGGCGTGCCAGGGGGCTGCTGTGGTCGCACCTCATCAGCGATGTCTCCTTCGAAGAGCTGCACGCCTTCGCCGACCGGATGGGCGCTCCCCGCCGGGCCTTCGAACGCGACCATTACGACGTGCCCGAGGAGGCGTACGCGGCCGCCGTAAGGCTGGGCGCCCAGGAGGTCGGCTGCCAGGAGCTGCTCGGGCATCTGCGGCGGTCGGGGCTGCGGCGGCCCAAGTTCGCGGTGCGCTGACCCTCCGCTCAGCCGCGCAGCACCGCGAGCTCCGCGGCGAGGTTGGCGCGCGCGGCGGCGTCGAAGCGAAGGCGCGCTGTGCCGGTGTGGAAGAGCGCCGGTAGGCCGAGGAGCTGCTCCAGGACCGCCGTGCGGCCCAGAGCGAAGTAGTCGTCCGGGACGAAGGAGTACTCGGCGCGCACGGCCGCGGTGTAGGCGGTGTAGGCGGCTTCGTCCGCGGCGAGGATGGCGAGGTCGGCGTCGCACAGGACCCTGCCGTCGGGGTCCTGCGGGTCGTGCGTCTTGGTCATCCGCACCAGCGCGGCCACGTGCTCGGCCCGGGCGGGGTCGAGCGAGGTGTCGCCCAGCATCCGCTCGGCGAGGCGGGCGCTGCGCTCCTCGTTGTCGTCGCGCTGGGGGTCGTAGACGGCGTCGTGGAACCAGGCCGCGAGGCGGACCGCGTCGGGGTCGGCGGCCTCGGCGGCCAGCTCGTCGACGAGGTCGAGCACCGCGACCAGGTGCGCGGTCGTGTGGTAGTGCCGGTGGGGTTCGGCGTAGCGGACGAGGAGTTCCTCGCCGAGGGGGCGCGTCTCGGGGCCGGCGAGGGCCGTCCACCGCTCCAGGAGATCCATCGGGTCAATATCCCACGCGGGACGGGCGCGGCTCGTTAGAATTAGGCAAGGCTTACCTAAGGCGACTGGTAGGCCGGGCGAATCCATTTCGCCTCTCACATCCGAGGGGGACGGGTGCGGCTGTTCGTGATCGCGGGGAAGGCCACCGACTCGGTCTTGGCGGGCTTCCTGCCCGCGGCCGACCGGCTCGGCCTCGACGTGACGGTCCTCACCGACCGGCCGGAGCAGTATCCGGGCCGCACGGCCGTCGGCTGCGACGTCGCGGACTTCCGCGAGATCGTGCAGCACGGGAGGCCGGACGCCTACTTCTCCAACGGCGACTTCCTCCAGACGCCGACCGCACTCGCCGCCGAGTTCCACGGCCTGCCGGGCAAAGACTGGAAGGCCACCCTCCGCTGCAAGAACAAGAGCCTCATGCGGCGCCACCTCGGCGACGTATGGGCGGCCCCTTTCCCTGTCCCCGACGACGCGCCTTACCCGCTCGTCGTGAAGCCCAGGGAAGGCGTGGCCAGCGAAGACGTGGTCCTGGTGCGGACGCCGAGCGAACTCGCGGCCTTGTCCGACACCGGGCGGCCGATGGTCGCCGAGGAGTACCTGCCCGGACGCCTCCACACGCTGGAGACCCTGAATGGGCAAGTACTCGGCTCTTTCACCACCACCCTCTCCCCCGAGCCCTACTTCATCGAGGAGCGCCTGGATTGGGCTCCCCCTCCCCCGGAGACCCCTCAGGTCCTCGCCGCGCTCGACTCCCTCGGCGTCGGCTTCGGCGCCTGCCACACCGAGTTCGTCGTGCACGAGGGACGGGCCCGCATCATCGAGGTCAACTACCGGATCATCGGCGACCACTGCGACTTCCTGCTCGCCGAGCTCCTCCGCCGCGACATCTTCGCCGACGTCCTGCTGACCCATCTCGGACAGCCGCCGGCCTTCGTGCCCCGTCCGGCCGGCGCGGCGACCGTGGAGTACCTGGTCGCGGACAGATCCGGCACCCTGACCTCCGCGCCCGCGCCGGGGACGGTTCTGGACAGCGGTGTCTCGGTTACCTACCGCCCCCAGCGGAATATTGGTGATGTGATCATCCAGACCAATACAAACCGGGACTATCTCGGCACCGTCCAGCTGCTCGGTCCCGACCGCGCCGCCGTCGACGCGGCGCTCACCCGCTTCCGGCACGCCCGGACGTGGGCCGTTGACTGAGGCGGAGTTCGCGGCGCGGGTGCTCACCGCCCTCGTCCGCGAAGGCTATGTCCGCGCGCCCGCACACGCCGCCACCGAGCCCGACGGCTTCCTGTCCGACGCCAGAGTGTCCGGCGGGGTCTCGCTGGCCGAGGTGGCCGCCCTGGTCCGCGCCGAAGCCGCCGAGGACGACGACGTCGAGGGTTTCCTCGCCGAGTGCGGAGAAGCCTTCCTCGCAGAAGGCGCCGAGCTGCCTCCGGTCCGCCCCGGAGTCACCCGCCACGACGCCCTGGCCGCGCGGCTAGGGCACCCGGTCCATCCGCTGGGAAGGGCGAAGGCCGGTCTGACGTCCTCGGAGATCGCCGCGTACGCGCCGGAGTACCAGCCGACCTTCGAGCTCGCCTGGACCGGGGTCACCGGACCCGTCCTGCGGGGGGAACTCCCCTCGTGGTGGCCTACCCCGGGTTCCCTTGGACTGCCCGGCGACGCGGTGCCCTTCCCCGTCCACCCTTTGACGGCCGACAAGGGACTCGTCCCGACGGTCGCCGGACGCCGGGTCCCCGTCAGCCCCACCCTGTCGATGCGCACCCTCGCCGTCACGGCCGCCGAACACGTCAAGGTGCCCCTGCCGACGGCCACCCTCGGCCGCAGGAACGTGCGCTCCATCAAACCGGGCACCCTCGTGGACGGCGCCCGCGTGCAACGGCTGCTGTCCCGGATCGCCGAAGCCGAAGGGCTGCCCGTCCTGCTCGCCGACGAGCAGACCTACGGGCACGCCCACGACCCGAACCTCGCCTTCCTCGTCCGGAGGCTGCCCGTCTCCGACGCAGTCCCCGTCGCCGCCCTTCTGGCCCGTACTCCTGAGGGCCCTTACGTCATCGAAGAGGTGTCCTCCGGCGACGTCCGCAGGTTCTTCGACGCCTACCTGCACACCCTGTTCGCCTGGAACGTCGCGCTTTTCGAGCGGCACGGGATCGCGCTGGAGGCGCACCAGCAGAACGTCTCGGTCACCCCGCGCGGAGAACTCCTGCTCAAGGACAACGACGGGGCGATGCTCGCCTCCGGCGACTTCGAGGACCCCCGCATGGTCGGCGGCCCCGAGGCGCGTGCCCGCGTCTTCGTCACGATCACCCTGCACCTGTGCGCAGGGGCCGTCGCGTTCGGGCTCGCCCAACGCGGCCTGCTGCCGCTGCCCGACGCCTTGGGCCTCGTCCGGGACCGCCTGGCCGAGGCCGTCACCGACCCCTTCCTCCGCGCCCGCACGCTCGACGCCCCCCGGCTGCCCGCCAAGGCCATGCTCACGGCCGGCACCCTCGTGCCCAAGGCACGGACCGGCTCCGCCGACATCAACAAACACTACGGCCCGCCGGGCCCCAACTACCTGAGGGAGCTTCCGTGCCGCTGACCGCGACCGCACCGACCGGGACCAGCCCGGCGGACGCGGACGAGGCGACCGCCACCGCCCTGCTCCACTGCCTCGTCCGCGAGGTCAGCGGCCCCGCCGGGCGGGCCGTCGCCGACGGCGACAGGCTCCTCGTCCGGCTCGGCCGGACCACCCTGACCGCGCGGCTGCCCAGACCGTCCCATGGACCGTCCCTGCGGCTCTCAGGGCCGTTCCTGCGCGACGGCGAGGAGATCGGCTGGTACGAGGTCGCCGAACTCGTCGCGGCCGAACTGAGCCGCTGGACGGGCGCGGACAACCCCGAGTTCCTCGGCCAGGTCGTCAACAGCCACCAGGCGATGACCGCGATCCTGCGCGCCCGCACCGCGGTTCCGGCGAGCCCGCTCGTCGCGTCGGAGCAGGCGCTCGTGGCCGGGCACCGCTACCACCCGTCGCCCAAGGCCCGCCAGGGCGCGCCCGCGACCTGGCTGCGGTACGCCCCGGAGACCGGCGCGCGGTTCCGGCTCGGCCTGCTCGCGGCCGACCCCGGACTGCTGTGCGGCGAGGGCGACTTCACCCCGCTGGCCGCCGAAGGCACGCTCCCGGTGCACCCGTGGCAGTGGCGGCTGCTCGACGGCAACCCCGTCCTGCGCCGCGCTCTCTCCTCGGGGATGCTGCGCGACGCCGGGCCGGGCCCCGAGGCGGCCCCGACGTCGTCGGTGCGCACCGTGCTCACCCACGGTGAGCGGGTCTTCGCCAAGTTCAGCCTCGACGTGCGGATCACCAACTGCGTCCGCAAGAACGCCTGGTACGAACTCGCCTCCGCGCCCGCCCTCACCCGGCTGCTCAAGCCGCTGCTCGGCGCGGACCTCCTCGGCGAGCCCGCGTACCGCACCGTCGCGCTCGCCGACCGGAACCTGTACGAGGGGCTAGGGGTCATCCTCCGGGAGGCCGCCCCTTCCGAGGCCGTCGTGGCCGCCGCCTTGGCCGACCCCTGGGCGGGCTTCCTTCCCGAGGGCGTGGACCCGCTGGAGTACTGGACAGCGTATGTGCGGATCGTCGCGCTGCCCGCTCTGCGGCTCTTCTTCGACCACGGCGTCGTGCTCGAACCCCATCTCCAGAACGTCCTGATCCTTCACGATCCGGCGGGCCTCCCGTCACGGGCCGTCTTCCGCGATCTGGAGGGGACGAAGCTGCTTCCGGGGCCGTCCTTGGCCGAGCTGGAGCCCGCCGTCAGGGAGTCGGTCACCTATGACGAGGAGCGCGGCTGGAACCGGGTCGCGTACTGCCTGTTCGTTAACCACCTCGCCGAGATCGCCGCCGCGCTCGCCGACCGGGACCCTGCCTGCGAGCCCGACCTGTGGCGTGCCCTGCGCAAGATCCTGGAGGAGTTGCCCTCGCATCGGCGCCTTGCCGGCCTCTTCGCGGGGGACCCCTTGCCGGGCAAGGCGAACCTGCTGACCCGGTGGTCCCGGTCACCGGACCGAGCCGCCCAATACGTCCAGGTATTCAATCCAATGATCGATTAGCCGGGACTCATGTCACATGCGACGTCCGTCGCGGTATGACACTGTGGAAAGCGGAAGAAGGAACAGCCGCTCCCGAGGGGACCGACCGTGCTCGCACAGTTCCGCCCGGCCATCGACCTCCTTTCCGGCACCGCGCGGGTGATCCGCGACGTCGGCGCGCTCCACCCGATCGGGCCGCGCGGCCTCGCCCGGCTGCCCCTCCAGGCCGCCAGGTTCGGCGCCTCCCCCGCCCTCGCCGGAGCCGCGGCCGCCCTGCGCTTCCCCGCCCGGATCGCCGTCGTCGACGAGAAGGGCGCGGTGACCTTCGCCGAGCTCGAAGCGCGCGCGGCGGCCCAGGCGACCGCGCTCCGCGGCCTCCTGAACGGCGAGGCCCGGCTCGGCGTCCTGTGCCGCAACCACCGCGGGTTCGTCGAGGCGGTCCTCGCCGGATCGCGGCTCGGCCACGACGTCGTCCTGCTCAACACCGACTTCTCCGGCCCGCAGCTCGGCCCGGTCCTGGCCGCGGAAGGCGTCGGCGTGCTCGTGCACGACGCCGAGTTCGCCGACGCCGTCGCCGCCTCCGGATACGACGGCGCCCGCGTGATCGCCTGGCACGACGGCCCCGCCGACGCGCCCACCCTCGACGACCTCGCCGCCGGGCCCGCCGAACCCCTCGTCGCCCCCAGGACGGGCCGGATCGTCCTGCTCACGTCGGGGACCACCGGGCCGCCCAAGGGCGCCGCGCACTCCTTCGGCCCGTCCGCGCTCCTCGCCCAGGGACTCGGCCACCTCCTGCGGGTCCCGCTGCGCTCGGGCGAGCCGATCCTGATCGCGCCCCCGCTCTTCCACGGACTCGGCTTCACCTACCTCGCCGTCGCGCTCGGCCTCGGTTCCCCGCTCGTCCTGCGCCGCCGCTTCGACCCCGCCGACGTGCTCAAGACGCTCGACCGGAGGGCCGTCGCCGTCCTCGTCGCGGTGCCGCTCATGCTCTCCCGCCTCCTGGAGACGCCCGCCCGGCGCAGGCCGCAGGCGCTGCGGGTCGTGCTCAGCGGCGGCGCCGCCCTGCACCCCGGCCTCGCCCGGCGCTTCACCGAACGGTTCGGCGACGTCCTGTACAACGCCTACGGCGCCAGCGAGACCGGCTGGGCGGCCATCGCCACCCCGGCCGACCTGCGCGCCGCCCCCGGCACCGTCGGCCGTCCCACCTTCGGCACGACCGCGCGGGTCCTCGGCCCCGACGGCCGCGACGTGCCCGCCGGCGAGGTCGGCACCCTCCACCTGGACGCCGGACTCGACTTCGGCGGCTACACCGGCGGCGGCGACAAGAACCGGATCGACGGCCTCCTGGACACCGGCGACCTCGCCCACCTCGACGCCGAAGGGAGGATCTTCATCGACGGCCGCGCCGACGACATGATCGTCTCCGGCGGCGAGAACGTCTTCCCCGGCGAGGTCGAAGATCTGCTCGAAGCCCACCCCTCCGTCGCGGAGGTCGCGGTCTCCGGGGTCGAGGACGCCGAGTTCGGGCAGCGCCTCGCCGCCTGGGTCGTCCCCGTGGCCGGCGCCGATGTGACATCCGACATGCTCAAGGCCCATGTACGCGCCCGGCTGGCGCGCTACAAAGTCCCGCGAGACGTCCATTTCGTCACCGAGCTGCCGCGTACCACGACCGGAAAGGTCAAGCACGCGGTGCTCCAGGATCGGTGATCCGGTGGCGCTTTGCCGTCACTTGCGGTAGATCAGAGGCATGAGCGAGGTCACCGCGGAGTTCCCCGAAGACGTGCTGGAAGCCGGATCCGAGCTGGGAGAACCCGTAGCCGACCAGCCGGACCCCCGCAGCCGCACCCTGCTGCTGATGATCATCGTCGATCTCGTCGCGGTGGTCGTCCTCGGCGTCGGCGCGGCGTTCGCGCCGACCCTGCACCTGGCGGTGGCGGGCCTGTGGGCGGTGCTGACCCTCGCCCTGCTCGGCCACGCCGCGATCCAGGCCTCCCGGCGCCGCGCCCTCGCGGTCTCCTCCGTCGCGCTCTTCGAGAACGGCCTCGTGCACGCCTCCGAGTCCGGCCTGACCGCCCTTCCCTGGGCGTCGGTGAAGATCGCCTACCTGACCCCGGGCAAGCGCCTCCTCCTCCACCTGGAGGACAACACCTACTTCACCCTGAAGGCCCCGGTCCGCAACCTCGCCCTCATCGAGGCCGCGATCCGCGCCGGCGTCCCCCGCGACCAGATCCGCCGCGGCCTCCCCCCGAAGAACCTCGCCGCCCTCTGACGCCCCAGGCGGCCAGATCCCTAGCGCTCCCTCCAAGCCCGGCGTCCCCCACGCCGGGCCCGCTCCCCCTACTCCACGCGACCCTCGGAAAGCGCGCCGACCCGCGCCACCCGATGCCCGCCCTCCCCCGCGCACACCCAGAACGCCCCATCCGCGCGAGGCCCCCGCCGGTCCTCCGAGTCCACCGTCTCCAGATGCAGACCCAGCTCATGGTCTGGACAAACCGGCCAGACCTGCCAGGTCTTCTCCATCACGGCCTCCTGGAGCGCGTCGGCCGCCCCGAAAAGCCAGCTCTCCGGGTCCATGTCATGGGCGCGCAACCCCTGCCCGTGCCACGAGCCCGCGTAACAGACATGGGCCTCCACCTCTCCAGGCTCGTCATAGCGGACCGTCACCGGCTCGGTGAGACCCTGGACCCGCGCGTCACGGGCGACCACCTCCACAGCCGCCTCCAACGCCGCCCGTCGCTCCGGCGCGTCCGCGAACCCCGGCTCGAACGACGTCACTTTCAGCAACCGCGCGGCCGCCTCCCGGATCTCCTCCTCATCGAGATCCTCTTCGAGAATCCGCCGCACCACCGCGTACGCCTCCCGCGCCTCCTCGTCGTCCTCCCCCGCCCCGAACTCGAGCAGCGCCTCGAGCACCTCGCCCGCGAGCTCCACCGCCGCCGCGCGCACCGACCCCCGGTCCCGCAACGCCACGTACACCTCAGCCGCCCGATCCTCAACACCCACCAAAACCCTCCCGACCCGGTCCCGCCTGTCGGCCCCACCCAATCCAACCCGAACCATCCAGACAACCCCTTTTCCCACCTGCCCAACACCCGGTCCAGCCATCCCGTCCACCCACCACCGAGCCCCGCGGCCGGCCGCGCCCGGAAAGCCGCCCGAACGACACCCAAGGCCGCAGACGCGCCCATCGAGCCCGGTTCGGACGTACCCCGGACTCGACGCCGAGGCTCGGCGACAGCGGATCGGTCGAGCGCCCGGAGCAAGCACCCGGACAACTCCCAAGGAGCCGAAACCTCCCCCGACCACGCACACCACAGCTCAGCGCCACCCACCGAAGCCCCGACCGCGGGCACACCTAGGACGCGATTCAGGCGAACGTCCAGACCAGGCGCCCGCACAACGCCCAGCCCCCGCCATCGCGAACCGGGCAAGCGCCCAAGGCAGACACCCTGACGCCGCCTAAGGGACGCAGGCACGCACCCAGGGCAGGAGCCGGAAGATACCCGGGCCCGCCGAAGCGAATCGGACAAATGGGCGCCCCGGGTCACCGACACGATCCGAGCGGCCGCCCGAACAAGACCATGGTCCTGGGCTCGCCCATCGGGGCCGGTTCGGGCGCCGGACACGCCCAAGCCCATCGGCTGCGGATAGGGCGAGTGCTCAAGGCAGGCACCCGAACCACACCCAGGGCGCGGGCACACCTATCGCGGCCGACGTCGGCTGACGCGCGGGCAATGGCCGGGGCCAGGCGCCCGGACGACGCCTGAGAGCGCGGACACGCTTATCAGGACCGATGCGGGCGGAGCACCCGAAAGACAGGTACCCGGACGGAGTCTCAGGGGTACGGGCACGCCCACGCGGTCGATGTGGGCGGCCCGAGCGGGGCAGGAGGGGTCAGGCCACGAGGGCGGAGTCCCGGGCTGCGCGGCAGAGGCGGGCGAGGTCCACGAGGGCCTGGGAGCGGCGTTCCTCGAGGGGGCGGCGGTCGCCCGGGTCGGCGGCGGCGAGGGTGTCGAGGACCAGGGAGAAGACGGGCCAGTCCTCGGCGGCGATGAAACCGCGCAGGTCGTAGCCCTCTTCGGCGGCCTGCTCGAAGTCGACGTTGTGCAGGAGCGTGCTCAGGGCGCGCTCGGCCGCGACGACGCCGATCCGCATGGCGAGGGCGGCCGGCGAGGGGGACGTCTCGGTAGAACCCACGTTCGACACACTATCGAACATGGGTTCGCCCTTTCCACAGTACGTTCGAAGATCAGTGCGCGGTCGCATGGACGAACGCCCGCGAACCCGACGTCTTGGACCGCTTGATCTCGCCGCCCGCCGCGACGACCAGCGCACACAGGTCGGCCTCGGAGAAGTCCGGGTCTGCGACCACGATGCCCGCCCCCGGACGGCTCACCCTGACGAGTTCGCGCAGCACCGCGACCGGGTCCGCGACGGTGCCGAGCGCGTCGTTGCAGAGCAGAAGGGTGAAGGTGCGGTCGAGGTAGGGCAGCGCGGCGGCGTCGCCCCGCTGGAACGTGATGTTGGTGAGCGCGTCGCGGTCGGCCCGGCGCTTGCCGTCGGCCAGCGCCTCCAAGGACTCGTCCAGAGCCGTGATGTGCCGGACGCGCCGGGCCAGCGCCCGCCCGACCTCAGCGGCCCCCGCACGTACCTCGAGGCAGACGTCCTCAAGATCGAGTTCCGGCTCGGCGTACCCGCAGAACTCCCGCACGGCCGCCGTGACCGTTTCCTCGCTCATCACCGTCACGCCGCCTCCCGGGTTGTTCATTCAGAGGAATATGCCCCGAACCCACCAACAAAAGCTAGTCCGGTGAGCAGGATCACCCTTACCCCAGAAGCCACAACCGACCACCCACATCACCACCATTGCGCCAATAATCCCCCGAACACCACCCCCGTCCGGTTCCGGACACCCCCAACCCACCGGTGGCCTCCGCCCCCGACCCCCCGCCCCGCAAGCCCCCCGCGCCCTCCCTCCCGCTCCCCGATACGCCCTCCGCACTCCCCCACCCCGCACTCCCCCACCCCGCACTCCCCACCCCGGCCCCGAGCGCTCCGGGACGACCCATCGCGGGGACGACCCATCGCGCAACCCGGCGCCCCCACACCGCCCACTTTCCGGACATACCGCCCCCAGTCCCTCGACTGGACCGACCCGAATACCGAGCCGAGCCGAGCACGGCACGGACACACCGCCGACCCGACAGCGTGGGTGGGTCAGGGTGGGGTTTGGGGGAGGGCGGTGAAGAGGGCGGCGAGGGCGGTGGCGTCGGGGAGGTCGGTGGGGCGGAGTGTGGTGTTGGCGCGGACGTAGTGGAAGGCGGCGGAGACTCGGTCGAGGGGGACGCCGGCCAGGGCGGCCCAGGCCAGGCGGTAGGCGGCGAGCTGGATGACGAGGTGGGCGCGGGATTCCACCGGGGGTGGGGAGCCGGTCTTCCAGTCGACGACCTCGTAGCGATCTCCGTCGCGGAAGACCGCGTCCATCCGGCCGCGGACGAGGCGGTCGCCGATCCGGGTCTCGAAGGGGATCTCCACGTCGACGGGTTCGCGGGCGGCCCACTCCGATTCCTCGAAACGGGCTTGGAGGAGCGCGAGGTGGGCGTCGCCGTCCAGCGCGGCCTCGTCGAGATCGTCGTCGGCGGCGCCGAAGAGGTCGTCGGGGTCGACCAGGCGCTGCTGGCCCCAGCGGCTCTCCAGCCAGCGGTGGAAGGAGGTGCCGCGGCGCGCGAACGGCGCGGGCGGCCGCGGCATCGGGCGGCGGATCTGCGCGGCGAGCTCCGCCGGGTCGGCGGCGAGCGCGACCAGCGAGGTCACCGTGAGCTTGTCCGGGAGTTCGACGGTGAGACCGTTGACGCCGCGGCCTTTGTCCCGTTCGGCGAGCAGCAGCTCGACGTCGCGCGCCCACGCGCCCAGCCGGGCGCGGTGCGTGCCGTCGAGGTCCGCGGTGGACGTCCAGGGGGCGGGCCTGCCCGTCATCGCGTCCCGGACGAAGCGCGCGCCTTCCAGCAGCGGGCCTTCGCCGAGCGGCGGGGCGGGCCAGCTCTCGGTCTTCGGCTCCGCGAGCAGCGGGTTGTGCGCGGATTCCTCCGGCTCGGGGGTCCAGACCCACTCCGTGTCCGCGCCCTCCCGGATCTCCGCGAGGAAGGGCGAGGGCCCGAGCGGCTTCGCCGAGCCGCCCCAGCGGTAGCCGGTGGCCACCAGCAGATCGCTCGCGCGGGTGACGGCGACGTAGGCGAGCCTCCGTTCCTCTCGGAAGTCCCGCTCGGCGCACGCCTCGTCGAAGGCCGCCAGATCCTCCTTCTCCAGGCCGGGCAGCGCGGGCAGGTCGGCGTGGTCGCCGCGCAGTGGGAACGGGATCATCCGCGGGTTCGTGGTCCAGCGGGTGGAGCCCGCGGGCGGTGTGGGGAACACCGAGCCCTTGCCCGGATTTCCGTTCTTGAGCGGGGTGAACGACAGCCCCGGCACGAAGACCACGGGCCATTCCAGCCCCTTGGAGGCGTGCACGGTGAGCAGCTTGACGCTCTCGGCCTCGCTGACCCGGCCCGCCTCGAGGCCGAACTCCTCCGTCTCGGCCGCCGCGAGGTAGGCCAGGAAGGCGCCCGCCGTCGGATCCTCGTTGTCTCCCGCGAAGGACGCCGCGGCGTCCACGAAGGCGTCGAGGTCGGCGCGAGCGGTGACCGGATCGAGACCGGACCGCGCGGCGACCTCGATGTCGAGGCCGAGTACCCGTTCGATCTCCGTCACCAGGTCGGGCAGGGGAAGGTTCGCCTGCCGCCGCAGGTACCGGAGCTCGTCGCGCAGCCGCAGCAACCGGCGGAGACCGTCCGGCGAGTAGACCTCGGCGGGGCCGAGGTCGTCGAGCGCGTCGACCAGGCTGCCCTGCTCCTCGCCCAGTTCCCGGACGAGCTGGGCCAGCGGATCGGCGGCCTCGGCCGGGGCCTCGGGTTCCGGGAGGTCCTCCCGGGTGATGTCGCGGCGGGCCTCTCGCGCGAGGTCCCGTGCCCTCCGCCCGAGGGCGACGAGATCGCGTGGCCCGATCCGCCAGCGCGGGCCGGTGAGCAGCCGCGCCAGCGACGCCCCCGCCGACGGGTCCTGCATGACGCGCAGGGTGGCCACGACGTCCTGCACTTCCGGAACGGTGAGCAGTCCGCCGAGCCCGACCACCTCGACCTTGATGTCCCGCTCGATCAGCTTCTGCCTGATCAGCGGGAACTGGGCGCGTTTGCGGGCGAGGACCGCGATGTCCGAGGACTTCAGCTGCTCGCCGGTCTCCGGATCCACGGCCGCGAGCAGCCCCGAGATACGTGCGGCGATCTGCTCGGCCTCGTCCTCTACGGTCGGCAGCAGCGCGCACTCGACCCTGCCCCGGCCCCGCCGGGACTCCGCGGGCCGCAGTGGTGAGACCCGCCGCATGTCGGCCCGCAGTTCGGCCTGCACCCGGGCCGCGGCGTCCAGGATCCGCTCGCCGTTGCGGAAGCTGCGGGTCAGCTCCCGCATGGGCGCCTCGCCCCCGCCGGGCACGGGGAAGTCGCGCGGGAAGCCCAGCAGGTTGCCCGCCGAGGCGCCCCGCCAGCCGTAGATGGACTGGCAGGGGTCGCCGACCGCGGTGACCGCGTGCCCGCCGGCGAACAGCGACTTGAGCAGGACGAGCTGGGAGTGGCCGGTGTCCTGGTACTCGTCCAGCAGGACGACCGGGTAGCGCGAGCGCTCGATCGCCCCCACCTCGGGATGCCGTTCGGCGATCCTGGCCGCGAACGACATCTGGTCGCCGTGGTCGACGACCTCGCGGCGCCGCTTGGCCCGCGCGTAGGACTCGATGAGCGGGAGCAGCTGCTCTCGCGCGGCGTGCCTGTCCAGCACCTCACGCTGTTTGACCAGGGGCTTGGCGAGCGCCGTGAACCGCTCGGACAGCCATTCCCCCACCCGCCTGATGTGCTCGGGGCCGCGCAGGTGCTCGGCGAGGTCGCCGGAAAGGCCGATCACCGCCCGGGTGACGGTGTCGGGGGTCCAGTCGATGCGGTCCATCGGGCCGTCGTGGGAGTCCACCACCCGGGTCGCGATCTGCCAGGCGACGGCCGGGGAGATCAGCCGCAGGGTCGGTTCCAGCCCCTCGCGCAGCGCGTGGTCCCCGAAAAGCCGGGCGGCGTAGGAGTGGTAGGTGGAGACGGTGGGCTCGCCGTCGAGCAGTTCCGGTTCGACGAGATCGGGATGCTCGCGCAGCCCGTCCAGCCGCCTGCGGACCCGGGCGGCGAGTTCGGCGGCGGCCTTGCGGGTGAAGGTGAGGCCGAGGACGCGCTCCGGCCGCACGAGCCGGTTCGCGACGAGCCACACCACGCGCGCCGCCATCGTCTCGGACTTGCCGGACCCGGCCCCGGCGACCACCGCCATCGGGCCGAGCGGCGCGCGGATGACCGCGGCCTGCTCGTCCGTCGGCTCCGGCAGCCCGAGCCGCCGCGCCAGTTCCCCCGGTGTGATCACACCGCTCACCCCCTCTCCGCTCGCGCCGGTCACCCGACCGGCAGTCCCGATTCAACACCCCCGCGACGACAGCCGCAGAAAGTTATCCACAGGCTTCGAGCCGCGACTTGACCGCGAGTCAACACGAGGGGTCCGACAAAATCGCGCGCCCTTCGGGCACTTCCCAGCGCGCTAGGAGCCGACCTCGCCACCGTTCTCGTGGACCGGGCAGCAGGACTGGACGGGGCACGTCCGGCACTTCTCGTTGACCGTCGCCTGGAACACCGGCGAGGACATCCCCTCGGCCACGATCTCCACGAGCTTCTTCGGCCACGCGGGATCGGGATCGTCGGCGGGCGGCGGCTGGGACTGCTCCCTGGCCTTGCGGGTGAAGGCCGCCTTGCCCACCTGGACGAGCTTGGCCCCGCCGGGCTCCAGCAGCCCGTGCCGGGCGAACGCGCCGAGCATCACCGCGTACTGGTAGACCCCGAGCTGGGGATTGCGGGCGAGCTGGTCGGACGGCACGGGCTGTCCGCCGGTCTTGATGTCGATGATGACGCCGCGGCCGTGCACGTCCCGCTCGGCCCGGTCGATCCGCCCCCGGATGACGACCCGGCCCAGGTCGACCTTGAACGACTCCTCCAGCGCGACGATCTCGTTGGGGTTGTCCCGATGCCACGCCATGAACTTGTCGACCATCTCGGCGGCCTGCGCGCGCTGCTTCTCGCCGTACCAGGCGCTGCGGAAGTCCAGGTCCGACCAGATCTCGTCGAGCCGCTGCGCGAGGTGCCGCTCGGTCACCTCCGGGACCGAGCCCGCCAGCTCGGCGACGGCGTGGATGACCTTGCCCATCGTGCTGTACTCGCCGGGGCTGCCTTCCTGCGCGCCCACCGCCGAGGTGAGCAGCCAGCGCAGGCCGCAGGTGGTGAACGTCTCGACCTGCGACGGGGAGACGGCGATCTGCTCACCGGCCGGGAAGGCGGGGCCGGGGTCCGACAGGGGTGTGATGGCGTACCAGCCGTCCGGGCCCGCGCCGCGTACCTGCGCGCGTGCCAGCCGGGCGAGGTGCGCGGCCGCGGCACGGCGCAAGGCGAGCGGCCTGCCCGGATCGGCGACGGACGAGCGGAGGTCGGCGACGAGGGCGGGCAGGGAAAGCCAGCGGGTCTTCTCCTCCGGCCGTACCTCCTGCGCGCCTCCGGGCACCAGCTCGTTGAGGAACCTGGACGGCCGGTCCTCGGTGTCCTCGCCTCCGACGGCCGTCACGATGAGGCGCTTTCGCGCGCGCGTGACGGCCACGTAGAACAGCCGCCGCTCCTCGGCCATCATCTTGGCGGCCAGGGTCGCGCCGGACACCGGGTCGAGGAGGTCGGGGCCCTCGATCAGTTCCTCGACGCCCAGGAGCGAGCCCCGCAGCCGCAGGTCGGGCCACAGCCCTTCCTGGACCCCGGCGACGGCGACCACGTCCCATTCCAGGCCCTTGGCCCGGTGCGCGGTGAGGATCTTGACGGTCTCGCCGTCGGGGGCCCGGTCGGCGAGGGTGTCCCCGGCGATCTCCTGGTCGGCGAGGTCCTCCACGAAGACCAGCGGGCCGCCCTTGGGAAGCCGGTCGACGAACCGGGCGGCCCGGTCGAACAGGGCGACCACCGCGTCGAGGTCCCGGTCGGCCGCGGCGCCGCGCGCGCCGCCGCGCTGGCTCTCGGCGAGCCAGCGCTCGCCGAGGCCCGACTGCTCCCACACCGCCCACAGCACGTCCTCGGCGGTGCCGCCGGTCTCCCGCGCGGTCCTGATCAGCGCCGCGACCCGTTCGGCGGGGGCTCGGACCTTCTCGTTCACGAAGATCAGCTCACGGGCGTCGTCCAGCGCGGCGACGAGCGTCTCGCCGCCGCCCCGGGTGCCGTGGGCGAGTTCCTCGAGGTCGCGCAACGCGCGCCGCAGCCTCCGCATGCCGAGCGCGTCGGCGCCGCCGAGGGGGCCGGTGAGCAGTTCCTCGGCGATCCGCTCGGTGAGGTTGCCGGGCCGCAGCGCCGCCCTGAGCACCATGAGCAGGGGCCGCACCGCGGGCTCGTTGTAGAGCGGGACGTCCTCGGCCGACGCGCTGACCGGCACGCCCGACTGGACCAGGGCCCGGCGCAGGCCCGCCACCTGGTGGGCGCCGCGGACGAGCACCGCGCACCGGGACCACGGGACGCCCTCCAGCAGGTGCGCGTGGCGCAGCTCGTCGGCGACGACGGCGGCCTCCTGGCTCGCACCGTCGGCGACGACGACCCGTACCTCACCGGGATGGGCGCCCTCGGTTTCCGCCTCACCTTCGGGCGCCTCCTCGCCGGGCGCCAGTGCGCGGTGCTCGGCGGGACCGGGAAGGCGGCGCGCGACGCGGCGGCTGGCCTCCAGCAGGCGCTCGGGCATCCTTCGCGAAACGGTCAGCGGGAGAACGGGTGCGGGCGAGCCGTCATGGCGGGTGAAGCGGTCGGGGAAGTCGAGGATGCCGCGGACGTCGGCGCCGCGGAAGGCGTAGATGGACTGGTCGGGGTCTCCGACGGCGACCAGGTCGCGGCCCCCTCCGGCGAGTCCTTGGAGCAGCGCCTCCTGCGCCGGATCCGCGTCCTGGTACTCGTCGACGAAGACGGCGTCATAGGCGGCCCGCTCCCTTCGGCGGACGTCCTCGTCATGCGTGAGCAGGCCCGCCGCCTCGCGGATGATCTCGGCGTAGTCGTAGGACTGGACGGGGTCGAGCGCGAACCGCTGGTCGTAGCGGACCATGAACCGGGCCACCGCGGTCCAGTCGTCGCGGCCGTTCTCGATGCCCAGCTCGTACAGTCGGCGGGGGTCGATGCCGCGTTCCTGGGCACGGGAGACGAAGTCCCGCAGTTCCTCGGCGAACCCCCGGGTCTCCAAGGCGGGCAGCAGCCTTTCCGGCCAGCCCTTCGCGCCGTCGTCGACCTCTCCCTCCAGCATCCGCCGCACCTCGAGGAGCTGCTCCGGGCCGGTGAGCAGGCGCGGCGGCTCGAGATCGTCCAGGACCGCCTGACGCCGCAGCAGCGCCCACGCGTAGGAGTGGAAGGTCAAGGCCAGAGGCGAGCGGGTGGTCGCGCCGAGCCTGCCGGTGATCCGTTGCCGCAGCTCCTCGGCGGCACGACGGCTGAACGTCAGGACGAGGACCCGCTCCGGGTCTGTGCCGCGCCGCTCGATCCGGTCGACGACCGCCTCCACGATCGTGGTGGTCTTGCCCGTGCCGGGCCCCGCGAGCACCAGCAGCGGCCCGCCCGAGTGGGCGACGACCGCGCGCTGGGCGGCGTCGAGAGCGGGCGCCTCCGTCCGTGCCGGGCCCACGCCGGGACCACCGCGACGCACGAGCCGGTAGGGAGAGGAGACCACCCTGGAAACTCAAGCAGAAGATCCAGCCTCGTTGGGCCAATGTGCACCGACGCGCCAGGTTTCATCTCGGAAAAACCCCAGTGGCTCCCCGTCCGGAAGGGCGGCCCGCGACGGATGTGACGACCCGCGTCACACCCGTCGCCTGACGGCTCAGCGGTAGTACGGCGTTGGGGAGGGGGCGCTGAGGGAGGTCCACAGGGCTTCGGCGCGGGCGGTGAGCGGGTGCGCCGGGCCGAGGACCTTGTGGCAGTCGGTCTTGAGGGCCGTGGCGATCGCGTGGGCGCGCGGGAACTGGCCGACCGCCTGGTTGGCCAGGCCCAGCAAGAGCCGGGTCTCGAGGGTGTCGGGGTGCTCGTTGCCGAGCAGCCTGCCGCGGGCCGTCGCGGTGTCGAACGCGACGCCGAGCGCCTCCGGGTGGCGGCCGAGCGCGTGCAGGGACCAGCCCTCGGTGTTGCGCGCCTCCTGCGTCTCGGCGTTCTCGGGCCCGAAGATGCGGCTGCGGTCGCGGGCGACGCCCTGCGCGATCGGCAGCGATTCCAGCGGCCGGCCGACCGTGTAGAGGATCTTCGCGACGAGCAGCCAGCTGCGCAGGGTCCGCGGGTGCTCCCCGCCGAAGACGCGGGCGCGCGCCTGGGCGACGGTCCGCGCGACGGCCTCGGCCTCCTGGCCGCGCCCGCCCAGGTAGAGCGCGGACGCGAGGATGTTCCGGCTGCTCAGGGTGTCGGGGTGCTCGGGTCCCAGCAGCTGCGCGCGCCCGTTGGACGCCTGTTCCGCCGCGGTGATCGCGTCGGCGAACCTGCCCTCGTGGCAGTAGCGCGCGGCCCGGCTGTGCAGCTGGTCGTACTCGGCGGCGGGCGTGGGCGGCGGCGTGTGCGCGGAGACCGGCGGGAACGAGGGCGCGGACGGGAGCGACGGCGCCGAGTGCGCGGGGGGAGCCGACACGGGGTGGTGCGCGGCCGGGCCGGCGGCGGGCGGACCTGCCGGAAGGGCGCCGAGCGCCTTCAGGCGCCGGACGATCTCGGCGGCGTCGGCGGGCCGCTCGGCGGGCTCCTTCGCGAGCATGTCCAGAACGAGCCTGTCGACCTCCGGCGGCACCGCGGGGTTGTGGTGCCGCGGCCCCTTCGGCTGGTACCGCAGGTGCCCCTGGACGAGTTCCTCGAGGCCCTCGTCGATCGGGAACGGCGGCTTGCCGCAGAACAGCTCGTGGAACATGCCGCCGAGCAGGTAGACGTCGGTGCGCGCGTCGATCTCGCGGCCGAGGAACTGCTCGGGCGCCATGTAGACGGGGGTGCCGAGGACGCCGCTGCCGGTCAGCCCGGTCGCCGACGACAGGTGCTTGGCGATGCCGAAGTCGCAGAGCTTCGCCCGGCCGCCCTCCACGATCATGACGTTCGCGGGCTTGAGGTCGCGGTGGATCACCCCGCGGGCGTGGGCCGCGCCGAGCGCGTCGGTGATCTGAATCGCCAGGTCCACCGCCTGGTCGAGCGGGAGCCCGCCCGGCCGCGCCTCCAGCAGCTTGTGCAGGTCCCTGCCGTTCAGCAGCTCCATGACCAGGTAGAGCACGTTGTCGTCCACGTCGATGTCGTGGACGACGGTGATGCCCGGATGCTGGAGGGTCGCGGCGAGCCGCGCCTCGCGCAGGAACCTGGCGACGCCCACCGTGTCCTGCTCCGGCGCCTGCGGCAGCACCTTGACCGCGACCTCGCGCTCCAACCGGGTGTCCAAGGCCTTGAAGACCTGGCCCATCCCGCCCTTGCCGATCTGCTCGCCCAGCCGGTACCGGCCGCCGAGAACCACCCCGTCCGTCAACGCACTCTCCTCCCCGAGGGCCCAGAACGCATGATCGCACCAACCAGGCGCCACATGGGCTGCCATCGTGAAACATCCGACTTGGCTGCCCCGCACCGTTTCGACGCCGAATCTTCCCTCCGGGATCGCTCCCTCGTCCGGTGGGTTCCGGGGTCGCCGAAACCGCTCGACGGCTCCGATTACCCGCGGTCATCGGGGACAGGGCATGATGCGGCCGGGGGGTTCGCCCCACAGTAGAGGGGAGAGTCCTGCATGCCGGAGTCGCGTGAGTCGTGCGTGGTCGCGCTTGACGTGGGCGGCACTCGGATGAAAGCCGGGCTCGTCGGAACCGACGCGCGGGTGATCACCGAGCGGCTGTACGACACCGGCCGCGAGGACGGCCCCGCCGCGGTGACCGAACGCCTGGTCGGCGCGGTCCGCGATCTGTCCGCCCAGGCCGATGCGCGGGACCTGCGGCCCTCGGGGGCCGGTGTGGTGATCCCCGGCATCATCGACGAGGCCGATGGGGTGGTCCGCTCCTCGGCCAACATCGGCTGGACCGACTTCCCGCTGCGCGACCACCTCACCGCGCACACCGACCTGCCCGTCGCCATCGGACACGACGTGCGCGCGGGCGGGCTCGCCGAATCGGTGCTCGGCGCGGGCAAGGGCGAGCCCGACCTGCTGTTCCTCGCCCTCGGCACCGGCATCGCCGGCGCGATGATCCTCGAAGGGCGCCCGTTCAGCGGCAACGGGTACGGCGGAGAGATAGGCCACATGCTCATCGAGCAGGGCGGCCACCGGTGCGGCTGCGGATCGCGGGGATGCCTGGAGACCGTCGCCTCCGCCTCGGCCGTCGGCCGCCGCTACTCCGAGCGGGCCGGCCGCACCGCCGCGGCGCACGATGTCGCCGCCCTCGTGGAGGCGGGCGACCCGACCGCGCTCGGCGTCTGGAACGACGCCGTGGAGGCCCTGGCCACCGCGATCCTCGCCTATATGACGATCTGCGCCCCGGCGCGCGTGGTCATCGGCGGCGGCCTCGCCCAGAGCGGCGAGACCCTGCTGGCGCCGCTGCGCGATCTGGTGACGGCCAGGACGACCTACCACCGGCCCGTCGAGATCGTGCGCGCCTCCCTCGGCGACCGGGCCGGACTGCTCGGCGCGGCCCTGATCGGCGGGGCCGCCGCGCCCCACCGGTAGATTGGGAATGTCCCGGACCATGACTCGGTTATGGCTGGACGAACAGCGCGCCCCATCCCGGCATTGGAGTGAAACGTGTCCCTGCCACCGCTGGTCGAGCCTGCGGCCGACCTGACCCGTGACGAGGTGAACCGCTATTCGCGGCACCTCATCATCCCCGATGTGGGGATGACCGGGCAGAAGCGCCTGAAGAACGCCAAGGTGCTGGTCGTCGGCGCCGGCGGCCTCGGTTCGCCCGCGCTCATGTACCTCGCGGCCGCCGGTGTCGGCACGCTGGGCATCATCGACTTCGACATCGTCGACGAGTCGAACCTCCAGCGGCAGATCATCCACCGGCAGGCCACGCTCGGCCTGCCGAAGGCCGAGTCCGCCGCGGCGACCGTGCGCGAGATCAACCCGCTGATCGAGATCGTGGTCCACAACACCGCGCTCGACCGCGACAACGTGCTGGAGATCTTCGCCCAGTACGACCTGATCGTCGACGGCACCGACAACTTCGCGACCCGCTACATGGTCAACGACGCGGCGGTCCTGCTCGGCAAGCCCTATGTGTGGGGCTCCATCTACCGCTTCGACGGCCAGGCCAGCGTTTTCTGGGCCGAGCACGGCCCGTGCTACCGCTGCCTCTACCCCGAGCCCCCGCCCCCCGGCATGGTGCCCTCCTGCGCCGAGGGCGGTGTCCTCGGTGTGCTGTGCGCCTCGATCGGCTCCATCCAGGTCAACGAGGCCATCAAGCTGCTCGCGGGCATCGGCGAGCCGTTGGTCGGCCGGCTGATGATCTACGACGCACTGGAGATGACCTACCGCTCGGTCAAGGTGCGCAAGGACCCCGAGTGCCCGCTGTGCGGTGAGAACGCCACGATCACCGAACTGCTGGAGGACTACGAGGCCTTCTGCGGCGCGGTCTCGGTCGAGGCCGCCGACGCGGCCCAGGACTCGACGATCACCGTGCAGGAGCTCAAGGCCTGGCAGGACGCGGACGAGAAGATCTTCCTGATCGACGTCCGCGAGCCGAACGAGTACGAGATCGTCAGCATCCCGGGTGCGACGCTGATCCCCAAGGGCGAGTTCCTCAACGGGAACGCGCTGGAGAAGCTGCCGCAGGACCGCAAGATCGTGCTGCACTGCAAGTCGGGTGTGCGCTCGGCCGAGGCCCTCGCCGTGGTGAAGCAGGCCGGCTTCGCCGACGCCGTGCACGTCGGCGGCGGTGTGCTGGCCTGGGTGCGCCAGATCGACCCGAGCCTGCCGTCCTACTGACGGCCCCGGGCGCGGTGACCGCCGCGCCGGTGCGGCACAGTGGCCGATGCAGGTGAAAGAGCCCCGCGGGTGTTCCCGCGGGGCTCTTCTCGCTCTTCAGGGCACGCCGTCCTGGCCCGAGGCGATCGGCCGGCCGACGATCCGCTGCAGCTCGGCCACATAGGCGCGGAACTCCGCGCGCCCCTCGGGGGTGAGGGAGAGCCAGGTGCGCGGGCGCTTGCCGACGTGGCCCTTGCGGATGGCGACGTATCCCGCGTTCTCCAGGGCCGCCGCCTGCTTGGACAGCACCGAGTCGCTGACCTCGACGGAATCGCGGACGAAGGAGAACTCCGCCTCCTGCGCCGCCGCGAGCAGCGACATGATCTGCAACCTGACGGGTGCGTGGATCACCGGGTCGAGCGGGCTCATGAGATCACCTTCCCCTTGCTCAGCCGGATGACGATCCCTTCGGCGGGCCGGGTGGTGAGCAGCAGGTACACCACGGCGACCCCGCCCGAGGCGAGCTTGCGGACCGGCTCGGCGAGGTCGTCGACCACCAGGTAGTGCATGCCGAGCGCGAGGGCCACCGCGCCGAAGAGCCAGCCGACGTAGACGGCCGACGCGCGTGGCGTCCAGGTCTCCTTGGTCCAGCGCACCCGAGCCCACCGGTTGAGCAGCAGGTAGATGAGCGCGCCCATCCCCGCGATGCCGCCGAGGCCGAGCACGAAGAACCGCCAGCCGAACTCGTCGTCGAGGCCGATCTGGGAGACGGTCATCCACGCCGCGCAGCCCGCCGGGTACCAGACCGGCAGTTGCTGTCGGCTGTAGGCGCTCTGCTGTGTGTGCCCGACCTGGGCCAGGGCCTCCTCGGGCGACAGTTCACTCATCACACGTACCTCCTGGGGGGACGGCGCCCGCGGCGCCGACCTGCTCGGCACATCCACTTTCCACTCTGGAAACTACATTCCACTTTCCACATCGTCAAGTACTTTCCTCGAGTGTGCGGAGACGCCGCGCCCGGCCTCCCGTGGCAGGATCGGACCATGCCGGAGCACAACGAAGACGAGACGGCGGGCGGAGCCGCGACCGCCTACGCCGACCTCGTCCTCGACCTGGTGGACCGCATCCCATCGGGACATGTCATGACCTACGGCGACGTCGCCGAGTACCTCGGCGCCGGCGGCCCGAGGCAGGTCGGCCGGGTGATGGCCACCTCGGGCGGCGCGGTGCCGTGGTGGCGGGTGATCCGCGCGGACGGCCGGATGCTGCCCGGACACGAGCGGCGCGCCCTCACCGAGTACGCTCGCGAAGGCACTCCGCTGCGCGGCGAAGACCGCGTCGACCTGCGCCGGGCCCGATGGCAGGGCCCGCTCCCCCGCAGGCGGTGAGCGGGTTCCCGGAACCGTCCCGGTGGTGAGAAGGCGAACATGATCAAAGCTCCCCGCGCGACCGCCGTGCTGCTGGCACTCGCGCTGGCCGCGAATTGCAGTCCCGCCGCGCCGGACCGCTCGCCTGCCACCGCGACGCCTTCCGCCACGCCCGCCCCCACCGCGACGACCCCCGCCCCTCCTCTCAAGCTCGACTCCAGCGCGCTGAACAAGGACTTCAAGGCCTACCTGGCGGACCGGGCCAGCGCCGCGGGGATCATGGCCGTCGACCGGGTCACCGGGCAGTCCTACGCGTTCCGGGCGGACGACGAGTTCGTGACGGCGAGCGTCGCCAAGCTCGACATCGCCATGACGCTCCTGCTCCGCCACCAGAAGGCGGACGACGCCCTGACGGACTACGAACGCGACGATTTGAAGATCATGATCCGCAACTCCGACAACGAGGCCGCCGACCGCTCGTTCGTCCGGGCCGGGAGCGCCACCGGCGTCAACGCGGCGGACCGGCGCTTCGGTCTGGAGGACACGACCGCGATCGACGCCTCGTGCCTGGACCTGCTGTGCTGGAGCCTCACCACGACCACCCCCGCCGACCGCGTCAGGCTCCTCGAGCACCTGTTCACCGGCCCGTTGGACGAGGAGAACCGGGGTTTCGTCCTGGCGCAGATGAACGCGGTTCAGGAGGACCAGCGCTGGGGCCTGGAGGCGGGCGCGCTCGACGGAGACGGGCTCTACGTCAAGAACGGATGGATGACCCATGCCCGGGACGGCGAGCGCTGGGCCGTCAACAGCGTGGGGCGGATCGAGGGGCACGGCCACGACCTGCTGATCGCGGTGATGACCAAGCACAACCCGTCGCACGGCTACGGCATCGAGACCGCCGAGCACCTGGTGGCGAAGGTGGCCGACGCGTTCCGCGCCACCACCCCCGACGTCCTCGCCGCGCCGGCGCCCTCGACACCGACGGCCACGGCCACGGCCACGGCGTCCGCGACTCCGGACGCCGCCACCGGACCCGTGACGGGTCAGACCGGCTCCAACTCCGGCTCCGGCTCCGGCACGGGAGCCGGCGTCTCCTCCTCGCGGATGCCGTACCTGCGGTAGATCCCGACGAGCGGCCCGGGCACCCACCAGTTGGCCGAGCCGAGCAGCCGCATCGTGGCCGGGACGAGCAGCGCCCGGACGACCGTCGCGTCGATCGCGATCGCGATGACCATGCCGACCCCGGTGAGCTTCATGAAGCTGATGCCCGAGGTGGCGAACGCGCCTACGACCACCACGAACAGCAGCGCCGCGGTGGTGATGATCGACCCGGTGCGCTGGAGGCCGGTGGCGACGGCGAGGGTGTTGTCCTCGGTCAGGTCGTACTGCTCCCGGATGCGCGACAGCAGGAACACCTCGTAGTCCATCGAGATGCCGAACAGCAGGGCCAGCATGAGGATGGGCATCGAGGGCGAGATGTCGCCCGTGACGGTGAAGTCCAGCAGCCCGGAGAAGTGCCCGTCCTGGAAGATCCAGACGATCGCGCCGAAGGTGGCGGTGAGGGACAGCAGGTTCATGAGGATCGCCTTGACGGGCAGGAGCACAGATCCGAAGGCGAGGAACAGGAGCACGAAGGTCGCCGTGCCGACGATCCCGGCGAGGAGCGGGAGCCGTGAGGCGAGGCTGGCCAATTGGTCGTCAAGGGTCGCCGAGACGCCGCCGACGTACGTCGTGCCAGGGCCGGGGACGCCTCTCACCCTCTCGACGATGTCGCGGGCCCCGTCGGAGTAAGGCTTCGCGGCGTACGTGAGCTGGATACGGGTGACGTCTCCGGACACCCCGGTGATCCGTCCTCCCGTCACGCCGGGCACCTGGGTGAGGGCGGCGAGGTAGGACCGCGCGGTCCCCTTGTCCGCGCCCCGGGCGACCACCTCGATCGGGTTGACCGTGTTGCCCGTGAAGTCGTGCTCGAGCGCCTCGGCGACGACCCTGCTCTCGGTCCCCTCGGGCAGGACCCTGGTGTCGACGCCTCCCCAGGCGATGCGCAGGAACGGCGAGCCGACGGCCAGCAGCAGCGCGACGATCGGCAGGGCGACGAGGACGGGGCGGCGCATGACCGCGTCGGCGAGCCGCCGCCATCGCTGTCCCGAGTCCTCGGCGGGCTCGCCGACTCGGCGCGTGCGCCGGCTGTCGACCCGCGGCCCGAGGACCGCCATGAGCGCGGGCAGGACGACGACCGCGGCGAGCATCGCGACGAGGACGGTGCCGATGCCGCCCATGCCCATGGAGCGCAGGAAGGACTGCTCGAAGACCAGGAGCCCGGCGAGGGACGTCGCGACGGTGACGCCCGAGACCAGGACGGTGCGCCCCGCGGTGTTCATCGTCCGGACCGTCGCGGTCTCCGTGTCGCCGTCGGCGCGGGCCAGTTCCTCGCGGAAGCGCCAGACCATGAAGAGCCCGTAGTCGATGGCGAGGCCGAGGCCGAGGAACGTGGTGATGGAGATGGAGAACGTCGAGACGTCGGTGAGGTGAGTGAGGGCGTGGAGGGCGGTGAAGGACCCGAGGATGGCGATGCCGCCGATCACGAGCGGAAGCGAAGCCGCGACGACGCCACCGAAGATGACGAGCAGGAGGACGAGCAGGATCGGCAGGGAGATCGCGTCGACCGCGCCGATGTCCCCTGAGATGCGCGTGTTGATCGCGTCTTCCACCGCGACGGGGCCGCCGAGTTCGACCGTCAGCCCTCCGGCGTCGCGGAGCAGGGGTTCTATGGCGGCGTACTGGTCGGTCCGTTCCTGCGGGGTCTCTCCCGACAGGGTGAGCACGGCGTAGGTGGACTTCTTGTCCTCGCTCACGAACTGCGGGAACCCCGTGCTCCAGTACGTGGCCACCGTGGCGACCTTGTCCTTGGGCAGTTCGTCCAGCGAGAGCGTCACGGCGGCCTCGGTGGCGACGTCCGCGGGCGCGCCCTCGTACAGCACGACGACGTCCGGCTCCCCCCGGCCGAACGTGTCCTCAAGCAGTGTCGCGGCCTTGTGGCTCTGACTGCTCGGTGTGTCGAACCCTCCCGCGGTGGTCAGTCCTCCGAACACGCCGGTGCCCCAGCCCCCGAAGAACAGGACCACGGCGAGGGAGAGCCAGAGGATGGGCTTGCGGCGCCGGTGGACGAACCGTCCCCAGGTCTCGAACATCCCGCTGATCCCGTCTGTTTCGCCATCCATCGCCGCCACGATCATGGAGATCACCGAGACCGCGCGACGCCTGCTGGTGCAGGAAGGTAGCGAAGACGTCACCCTCCGTGCCACCGAGCGGGAGATGGGCATGACGGCGAGGACGCTCTACCGCTGCTTCCCGGGCCTCGGAAGGTCGCCGAACACCGGCCCCCCGGACCCGCCGGCTCAGGCCGACTTGCGGCGAGGCGCCTTGCGCGCCGCGGGCTTCTTGGCCGTCGTCGTCTTCTTCGCGGCCGTCCTGGTACCCGTCTTGGCGGCCGTCCCGGTGGAAGCCTTCCCGGCGCCCTCCGCGCGGCTCTTCTTGGCCGCCTCCACGCTGGCCCGCAGGGCGGCGAGCAGATCCGTGGCGGCGGGCTCCTCCGCCGGCATCTCGGGCTGGACGACCTCGCGGCCCTCGGCCTTGGCGTCGATCACCGCCTGGAGCGCCTCCCGGTAGGCGTCCTTGTACTCCGCGGGGTCGAAGTCCGCCTGCATCGACTCGATCAGCGAGGACGCCATCTTCAGCTCCTGCGGGCGCACCTCGATGTCCTCCTCCCGGAAGGGGAAGTCGGCCTCGCGCACCTCGTCGGGCCACAGCATCGTCTCCAGGACGAACACGCCGTCCCGGACACGGAGCGTCGCCAGCGCCTCGCGTGAGCGCAGCGCGACCTTCACGACGGCCACCTGTCCCGACCCCTCCAGGGCGTCCCTCAGCAGGACGTACGGCTTGGCTCCCAGGCCGTCGGGCTCGAGGTAGTAGCTCTTGTTGAAGTAGATCGGGTCCACCTGCTCGACAGGGGTGAACTGGAGGACGTCGATGCGCCTCGACGTCGTCAAGGGGAGGTCTTTGAAGTCCTCGTCCGTGAGGACCACCATCTCGCCGGAAGGCAGCTCGAACCCTTTGGCGATGTCCGCATACGGCACTTCTTCGCCGTCGACCTGACAGACCCTTTTGTACTTGATGCGGCCTCCGTCCGTGCGGTGCACCTGATGGAAGGCGACGTCACGCTGCTCGGTGGCCGAGTACAGCTTCACCGGGATCGTGACCAATCCGAAGGAGATGGCACCCTTCCAGATACTCCGCATATCGGGCACCTACCCACAGTAAGGCGTTCGATTCGGGCAGTTGGGTACGAACATCCCCGTGGATGTGCTGGAGCCCATGCTGGCCACCCCCGGAGAGCTGCCGGACGACCTCGACCGCTGGGCCCTGGAGCTCAAGTGGGACGGGGTCCGCGCCATCAGCAGACTTGAGCACGGCCGCGCCCTGATCTTCGGCCGCCGCGGCACCCCGATCACCGCCTCCTACCCCGAGCTCGGCGCGCTCGCCGACCTCCTGCCCGGACACAACGCGGTCCTCGACGGCGAGATCGTCGCCTTCGAGGGCGGCAAGCCGTCCTTCTCCCGGCTCCAGCGGCGGATGCACGTGCGCGCGCCCACGACGGCCCTGGTCCGCGCCGTCCCCGTCCGGTACGTCGTGTTCGACCTTCTGCGGCTGGACGACAGGTCGCTCCTCGACGTCCCGTACGTGGAGCGCCGCGCCGCGCTGGAGGAGCTGGAGCTCGCCGCGGGGCCGGTGGAGGTGCCCCCGCACCTGCTCGCCGAGGACCGCGAGCAGGTGAACGAGCTGCTCGCCTACACGGCGGAGGAGAACCTGGAGGGGCTGGTCGCCAAGCGGCTGGACTCCCGCTACACGCCGGGCCGCAGGAGCGGCGCCTGGATCAAGATCAAGAATCTGCGCACGCAGGAGGTCGTCATCGTCGGATGGCGCCCGGGGCAGGGCCGAAGGCACGGGTCCGTCGGCTCGCTGCTCTGCGGCGTGCACCTTGACGGGGAGCTGCGCTTCGCCGGGCACGTAGGCACCGGCTTCACTGACGACTTCCTCGACGAACTGGCCCTACTGCTCAAGCCCCTGGAGCGCTCCACGACGCCCTGCCACGGCGAGATCCCCCGGGCCGTCGAAAAGGACGCCCACTGGGTGGAGCCTCTGCTCGTCGGAGAAGTCGTCTTCACCGAGTGGACCCCCGAAGGACGCCTCCGTCACCCGTCTTGGCGCGGCCTCCGCTCGGACAAGGATCCCGCGGAGGTCGTCCGTGAATAAGGTCCATGTCGCGATCGAGGGCAAGAGCCTCGCTCTGTCCAACCTCGGCAAGCCGCTCTACCCGCACTTCACCAAGGGCGAGGTGATCGACTACTACACGCGGATCTCCCCCGTCCTGCTCCCGCACCTGCGCGACAGGGTCGCCACCCGTGTGCGCTTCCCCGAGGGCGTCGACGGGCTGCGCTTCTTCGAGAAGAACGCCCCGCGAGGCACCCCGGAGTGGGTGCGGACCGAGACCGTGGCGACGCCGGGGGGCCGGAGCGGGTCCGTCGAGTTCGTCGTCATCGACGACCTGCCGACGCTCGTCTGGTGCGCCAACCTCGCCGCGCTGGAACTGCACGTACCCCAGTGGCGCGTGGGCCGCCCGCCCGATCTGATGGTGTTCGACCTCGACCCCGGGGCCCCCGCGGCCTTCTCGGCCTCCTGCGAGGTCGGCCTCCTGCTGCGTGACCTCCTCGCCGAGGACGGGCTGGAGGCCTATCCGAAGAGCAGCGGCAAGAAGGGCCTGCACCTGTACGTCCCGATCAAGGACGGGCAGGTGGACGACACCAGCGCCTACGCCAAGCGCTCCGCGGAACGCCTCGCCAAGGAGCAGCCCGGGCTCGTGGTCAGCAAGATGGACAAAAGCCTCCGCGGCGGCAAGGTGCTCGTCGACTGGTCGCAGAACAATCCCTCCAAAACGACGGTCGCGCCCTACTCGCTGCGCGCGGCCGACGAGCCCCGCGTCTCCACGCCCCTCACGTGGGAAGAGGTCGAGAAGGGCGAGCCGGTGCCTTGCACCGCCGAAGACGTCCTGGTCAGGGTCGCCGAGAAGGGCGACCTCCTGGCACCCCTGATCGGCGGATGAGCGCCCGCACGAACACACCCGCTGTTGCGGAAAACCCGCGCACGATCGGTCACGCTCCGCCACCATGGCGAGCATGGACTTCGACGTCATCGTGCTCGGCGGCGGCACCTCCGGCTCCCGCATCGCCGCCGGTCTTGCCGACGCGGGCCGCGCGGTCGGGCTCGTGGAGTGCCGCACCGTCGGCGGCGACCGCATCCGGGAGCGCTGCGCCGCGCTCCAGCAGGCGGCCGAGCGGGGGGACGCCTGGTCGCAGGCGGTGGCGCTGCGGGACCTCGCGGGCCATCCACCGCGGCTCCCGGCGGGCGTGACGGTCCTGGAGGGCATCGGCCAGATCGCGGGGCCGGGCCGGGTGAAGGTCTTCGGGCCGGAGGACGCCGCCGGGCACGGCTGCCGCGACCTCGTGCTCGCCACCGGCAGCGAACCGTTGCTCCCCGTCGTCCCCGGCCTGCTCGACGTGCCCACCTGGACCACCGCCGAGGCGCTGGGCGGCTTCGGCGTCCCCCGCCGCCTGGTGGTGCTCGGCGATGACCCCGAAGGCTGCGAGCTCGCTCAGATCTACGCCACCTACGGCAGCCACGTCACCCTGGTGACCGATGAGCCCAGACTGCTCCCCCGCGAGGCCCCCTTCACCGGAGAGCTCCTGGCGGAGATCCTCCGCCGGACCGGCGTGCGGGTGCTCACCGACGTCCGCCCCGCGCAGGCCGAACTGACCGACCTCGGCGTGCGCCTCCTGCTGTCGGACGGCACCGACCTCTTCGCCGACCGCCTTCTGCTGGCCGCCGGACGGCGTCCCCGGGCGTCGGGGCTCGGGCTGGAGAACCTCGGCACGACCACCATGGAGGCCGACGAGCGCTGCCGCGTCCTGGAGGGCGTCTGGGCGGCGGGCAGCGTCACCGGGCACCGGCACGCGTCGCTGGAGCAGTCCCGGGTCGTCCTGGACAACCTTCTCGGCATGGAGCGCACCGCGGACTACCGGGCGCTCCCGCGCACCGTGCAGACCAGTCCGCCCGTCTGGGCGGCGGGCGCGGCGCCCTCCGAGGCGCTGACGACGGCGGGCCGCGACCTGTCGGCGACGGTCCGGGCCGCGCTGTCCCCGGGCGTCGTGGGCAGGGTGGAGCTCTACGCCGACGCCCGGCGCGGCGTCCTCGCCGGAGCCGCGGCCGTGGGCCCCGGGGCGCCGGACTGGATGGCCGAGATAGCCCTCGCCATCAGGGCAGAACTACCGGTGGCGGCCCTGGCCGACGTGGTCCGCGCCGTTCCGACGTACGGTGAAGCCATAGAGCCCTCGCTCCGGGAGCTAGCCAGGTGACCAGCGACGCAGGAGGACCGATGCCCGATCCGCAGATCTTCGACGCGACGCCCGAGGACGAGGCCGTCGAACTCCAGGAGGACGCCAGGGAGGACGAGCTGGAGCAGGAGGAGCCGGTGCCCATGGAGGCCGATCCCGCAGACACCCATGAGCAGCGCAAGGAGGTCGGCATAGACGAGGACGAGTACCGTTCGGGCTGAACCACGGCTCCGTCCGGGCTCTCCCGTCGGACGCCGGGGCGCACAGGCACTGGGACACAGGTGACCATCGCGTGCATTGCAGATAGGTGACCAGCTAGGTTACCGACGCGTAGGATGATGGGATTGGGCAGCGGCACACCCAGGGCCGCTCAAGTTTGTTCCAGTACCAAGAGGAGCATGGTCGTGACCGCAACTCCGGACGCCCGACCCCGGGGCACCCGGCTGCCGCGGATGGCCCGCAGGCGGCAGCTGCTCGGCGCCGCCCAGGAGGTCTTCGTGGCGCAGGGCTACCACGCCGCTGCGATGGACGAGATCGCGGAGCGTGCCGGAGTGAGCAAGCCCGTGCTCTACCAGCACTTCCCCGGCAAGCTCGAGCTGTACCTGGCCCTGCTCGACGAGCACGCCGAGGCCCTGGTGACGACGGTCCGCGACGCGCTGGCCTCCACGAACGACAACAAGATGCGCGTCCAGGCCAGCATGCAGGCCTTCTACGACTTCGTGGCGGGCGACGGCGAGGCCTACCGCCTGGTCTTCGAGTCCGACCTGCGCAACGTCGCCCAGGTGCGCGCGCGGGTAGAGCGTGCCAACCACAAGTGCGCCGAGATGATCGCCAAGGTGATCCAGGAGGACACCCGCGCGTCGGTCGACGAGGCCTACCTGCTGGGCATCGGCCTGGTCGGCATGGCCGAGGTCAGCGCCCGGTACTGGCTGGGGCAGCAGAAGTCGATCCCCAAGGAGACCGCCGAGAACGTCATCGCCCGGCTCGCCTGGCGCGGGATCTCCGGCTTCCCCATTCCCTCCGAGGCTCCCTGACGGCCCTCCGGCCCCCGAAGGGCCGCGGCGCCTAGCGGCCCGCGGCGGCGCGCACCAAGGGCGTCATCAGCTTCTCGACGCCCTTGTAGGGCAGTCTGACCGACACGACCCGGCAGGCCTGGGAGTGCTCCTTGGTGCCCAGATACAGATCGGCCCTGATCGCGTTCTTCTGGAGCACCGGCCGCAGCACCTCGTCCAGGGTCGCGGGGGTCAACCGCAGCGGCGCCTCGGCGAAGCAGGCCGCGGCCTGGTCGTCGGCCGCCGCGGTGATCCGCTCGGCGAGGGCGGGCAGCGAGGTCGCCGGGAACATCCGCCGGGGGCCGATGTCCGCCCCGCTGCGCAGGTCCACGGTGACCGCGAAGCGGGTCCAGAAGTTCTTCGCCCAGTTGCCGGTCGCGGTGTCGGCGGGCTCGATGCCGTACTCGTAGCCGACCGAGAGCAGGTCCTCGGTCTGGAGGCCCACCTTTGCCTCCAGGCGCAGGACGTCCTGGCCGGTCCGCATGCCTCTGGCCTCGGTGAGCTGCCGGTCGACCGGCGCGCGTAGGGTCGCGTTGACCTTCTCCGCGACGATCGGGTCCGCGATCCCGATGACGGTCGGGACGGTCACCCGCTCGGTCGTCGTGTCCTCCTGGACGAACTGGACCTCCACCTTCGCCACCGGCGCCGCCTGGACGAGGGTCGGCTGGGGCTCGGGCGCCTCGCCGGACGCCGAGTACACCAGGAATCCGGCGGTGCCCGCGATCACCGCGGCGGTGGTGACGATGCTGGCCTGGACCACCCCGATCTTGCCGAGCAGGCCGCGGCTGCCGATCTGGCTCGAGAAGCTCGTCACCGAGCCGACCGTCGTGCTCCCCGTGCCGGCCGCGAGCACGAGCCCTCCGGCGAACCCGCCCGCGGCGGCGAGGGCGGCGGCCCCGCGCCGCTCCCAGTGCCGGCCGTAGGCCTTGCGTGCCACCTTCTCGACCTGCCTGACGAAGGCGAAGGCGTCGACGGGCCGCTGGGCCGGGAACTTGGCGAGGCCGCGCACGGTCAGTTCGCGCAGGTACTGCGGCACCCGCTCGACGGGCGGCGCGGTGTTCTGGTGCTGCTGCTGGAGGTCGGCCAGGTCGTAGGCGTCGAACGGCTTCATCCCGGCGAGGCATTCGAAGAACACGCAGGTCGCGGCGTACACGTCGGTCGCGGGTGAGGCGGGGCCTCCGGTCCACTGCTCGGGCGCCATGTACGTGGGGGTCCCCGCCCGCCCGGTCTCCCCGTCGGGGACCGCGATGCCGAAGTCGACCAGCTTGCTGACCCCGTCCGGCCCCACGATGACGTTGGCGGGCTTGTAGTCCCGGTGCACGATCCCCGCGGCGTGCGCGGCGCCCAGGCCCAGCAGGGAGCCCTTGAGGACGTACAGGGCCGCCACGGGCTCGAGGTGGCCGTGCTTGTCGAGGACGGCGCGCAGGCTGTGGCCCTCGACCGCCTCCATGACGATCGCGGCCTCCTCCCCCGGGCCGTCGAGCACCTGGTGGACCTTGGCGACATGCGGGTCGTCCAGGGACGCGAGGGTGGCGGCCTCCGCCTTGAGCAGGTCGGGTCGACGGGTGACGTACTTGATCGCCCGGTAGGTACCGGTCATCTTGTCGACCGCGAGGACGACCCGCCCGTGGGCGCCGGTGCCCAGCTCGCGGATCTCGTCGTAACCGGGCGCCTGCCAGCTCATGGTCGTCCTCGGAAGGGGGAGTAGGGGATCTTGCGGGGTCCATTGTCCAGAAAATCCGGAACCGGTGTGGCCTAGATGACGGTTGACGAGTTTGGCTAAGTAGATTAGCTTTTTAGCTACAGAGATTAGCCATGGAGCTGACATGACCGAGTACCTCGCTGTCGAAGGCGGACGGATCGCTTACGAAGTCGCTGGAGAAGGGCCCCTTGTCGTGCTCAGCCACGGCATCGGCGACCGGCGGCAGACCTTCCGGCACCTCTCGGCGGCCCTGGTGAAGGCCGGATACCGCGTCGTCTCGACCGACCTGCGCGGCCACGGAGACAGTGAGATCACCTTCTCCTCCTACAAGCGGACCGACACCGCCAACGACCTCCTCGCCCTCGTCCGCCACCTGGGCTCCGGTCCCGCCGTCCTCATCGGCCAGTCGTTCGGGGCCGGCGCGGCCACCGTCGCGGCCGCCGACTCCCCCGAAGACATCGTCGCCATCGTGCAGATCGGACCGGGCGTCCGAGCCCCGAAGATCCGGCTCCGCGACGTCAACGGCCGCTTCGTCAAGGGCATCGCCCTCCTCGCCATGGCCGCGCTCCTGCGCAGCCTCGGCTTCTGGCGCCGCTACCTGGACTTCGCCTACCCCGGCGTCCGCATGGCCGACCATGACGCGGAACTGACCGCGCTGATGGCGAAGATGGGGGAACCCGGCCGGATGAAGGTCTTCTCGACCATGATGACCGGGTCCAGCGCCGATTCCGCGGCGGCCCTCGCGCGGGTCCAGGTGCCCGCGCTCGTCATCATGGGGACCATGGATCCCGATTTCCCGAATCCGCGCGCCGAGGCCGAGGATCTCGCCCGCGTCCTTCCGCACGGCGAGGTGTCGCTCATCGAGGGCGCCGGGCACTACCCGCACGCCCAGTACCCGGCCGAGACGGCCGAGGCCGTCCTGGGCTTCCTGAAGGCCCACGCCGTTGCCTAGGGCGGGCCTGTCGGCCGGGGCCGTCGTGGACGTCGCCGTGGCCCTCCTGGACGAGGAGGGCCCGGCCGCGCTCACCCTGGCGGCCGTGGCCGGACGGGCGGGCGTCGCCACCCCTTCGCTGTACAAGCACGTGCGCCACCTCGCGGAGCTGCGCGTCCTGATCTCCATCCGCGTGATGGACGAGCTGACCGGGCGCGCGACGGAGGCGCTGATGGGCCGTGCCGGGGACGAGGGGATCAGAGCCGTGATGGACGCCTACCGGAACTATGTCCGGGAGCATCCGCACAGGTACGCCGCCATGATCCAGCGACCCGAACCCGCGCTCGCCGAGGCCGGGGCCCGCCTTGTGGAGGTCTTCTACGCGGCGTTGCGATCCCGCGGCCTGGAAGGCTCCGACGCCGTCCACGCCACCCGCTGCGCCCGATCGGCGCTGCACGGCTTCGCGATGCTGGAGACTTCTGGGGGCTTCGGGCTGCCCGAGAAGATCGACGAGAGCTTCGCCCTGCTCACAGAGATGATCATCGCTGGGCTTCCCCGGGGTCAAGCGGGCGGTTGAGGGCCAATCGCCGTCCTGACAGCGTGATTTTCTGCTATGGCGGGGAGTGCGGGGCAAGAGGTACACTGTGTTGCAGAGTGTGACCGCGCGCCCCGCCGACCGTCTGCGATATGACCGTCTACGAATCGGTGCCACCCCGCGTACGCGGTCATGCCGAAACGAAGACCGACGGCAGGTCCCTCCCGCGCGAGCGCGCGGCCGGAAACCAAGGCCTTTGCAGCGCCGCGCTCCCACGGTGCTTCCGGGGTGAACGACCGCCGTCCTACTACGGAGGCTGGAAGCCCTGACTACGTTCACCGACCTTGGGGTCATCCCCGAAATAGCCGATGCCCTCGCGACAGAGGGCATCACCACACCCTTCCCGATCCAGGCCCTCGCGCTGCCCATAGCGCTCGGCGGCCAGGACATCATCGGCCAGGCGCGGACCGGCACGGGCAAGACGCTCGCGTTCGGCATCGCGCTCCTTCAGCGGATCACCCACGGCGGCAAGGCTCCCCAGGGCCTCGTCATCGTGCCGACCCGCGAGCTGGCCATCCAGGTCCACGACGACCTCACGTTGGCGGGCGGCAAGCTCGGCACTCGCGTGCTGTCGGTCTACGGCGGCCGGGCGTACGAGCCGCAGATCGAGGCGCTGCGCGATGGCGTCGACGTCGTCGTCGGCACCCCGGGCCGGATGCTCGACCTCATCAAGCAGCGCCACCTCGACCTCTCGCAGGTCTCGGTGCTGGTGCTGGACGAGGGCGACCGCATGCTCGACCTGGGCTTCCTGCCCGATATCGAGCGGATCCTGTCCAAGGTGCCCGCGGAGCGGCAGACCATGCTCTTCTCGGCGACCATGCCGGGCGAGATCACGGCGCTGTCGCGGCGGTACCTGACCCGTCCCACCAATGTCAGGGCCGAGGCTCATGCCGAGTCCGAGGCCCAGCCCAAGGTGCGCCAGGTCGTCTGGCAGGCCCACCAGATGGACAAGCCCGAGATGCTCTCCCGCATCCTCCAGGCCGACGGCCGGGGCCTGACCATGGTGTTCTGCCAGACCAAGCGCACCTGCGACAGATTGGCCGCTGATCTGGCCCAGCGCGGCTTCGCCGTCGCGGCGGTCCACGGCGACCTCGGCCAGGGCCAGCGCGAGCGGGCGCTGCGCGCGTTCCGGCACGGCAAGATCGACGTGCTGATCGCCACCGACGTGGCGGCGCGCGGCCTCGACATCGACGATGTCACCCACGTGGTCAACTACGAGTGCCCCGAGGACGAGAAGACCTACGTCCACCGGATCGGCCGCACCGGCCGGGCCGGTAAGGAGGGCATCGCGGTGACCCTCGTGGACTGGAACGACCTCCAGCGCTGGAAGCTGATCAACAAGGCGCTCGGGCTCGACTTCGCCGACCCGCAGGAGACCTACTCCACCTCCGATCACCTCTACGAGGCGCTCTCCATCCCCAGGACCGTCAAGGGCACGCTCCCCAAGGAGCAGCGCGAGCGGGAGGGGCTGAACGCCGAGGCACTGGAGGACATCGGCGAGACGGGCCGGCAGCGGACTCCCAAGTCCAAGGACAAGGACAGGGAGACCGTCGAGCGGGCGCCCCGGCCGCGCCGCGAGCGCACCCGGACCCGTACCCGCCGCAGCGGGTCGGCCGACGAGTCGGCTCCGGTCACCACCGAGGCCGTCTCCGCTCCGGAGAGCAAGGCCGAGGCGATCGAGCCGGTGCGCAACGAGTCGGCCGAGGCCAAGCGGCCGCGCCGCCGCCGCACCCGGACCCGGCGCACCGCCGGTGAGGGCCAGGTGTCGGAGAACACCTGAGACACCTGACCGGTTGGCCGGGTGAGTTACTCGGAATCCGCTTGATCCCTTTTCTTCGCGGGATCAGGCGGATTCTTTGCTTTTCCTGATAGATCAACGGATGCTTCGGACGTCCCGAAGCGCAAGCCCTTCCCTTTCGGGGACACCCAACGCGCCGCCCGGTTGGTAGGTTGAATCATCGTGAGTACGCCCCGGTTCCTCGAACTGCCCCCCGTCGTTCGCCGTACCACCCTGAGAACGACGCGCGGCGAGTTCGCCGTGCTCGAAGCTCTGCCGGTCGGTGAGCCCGAGCGCCAGCCGGCGCTCCTGGTACCCGGATATACCGGGAGCAAAGAGGACTTCCTCGGAATTCTGCAGACTTTGACGCGGGTAGGCCGACGCGTCGTCGCCATGGACATGCGCGGCCAGTACGAGACCCCTGGCACCCCGGACGACCCCGACGCCTACCGGATCGCCGCTCTCGGCGCCGACATCCTCGCGGTGGCCGAAAGACTCGGCCCCGAGCCCGTCCACCTGGTCGGCCACTCCTTCGGCGGCCTGGTGACCCGCGAGGCGGTCCTGGCCGAGCCGACGGCCGTCGCCTCGTTCACCCTGATGTCGTCGGGCCCCGGCGCGATCACCGGCCGGTCCGCGGAGCGCGCGACCATGCTGCGCGACGCCCTCGGGGTGCTCAGCATGAACGACGTCTGGGAGATCAAGCTCGGCCCGGACGCGGTGGCCGCGGGCCAGCCGGGACCGGTGATCTCCTTCCTGCGCGGCCGCTCGCTGCGAACCTGCCCGCGCGGCCTGATCGAGATGGCCGGGGAGCTGACCACCGCGCCCGACAAGGTCGAGGACCTGTGCAAGGTCTGCGACGACGCCGATCTGCCGATCATGGTCCTGTTCGGCGAGGACGACGACGCCTGGGACCCGCGCGTCCAGGCGGCGATGGCCGACAAGCTGGACGCCGTCCGCGTGGTGATCCCCGGCGCGGCCCACTCGCCCGCGTGGGAGGCCCCGGAGACCACCGCGCACGCCCTCACCGACTTCTGGAACTCCGCGGAGCGCCGCTGACGGCCTGTGCCCGTGCCCGTCCGGCCCCGCGCCCCTCCGGGTGCGGGGCCTCGGTCTTTTCCGGACCGCGGAGCCCCTGTCGCGGACGAACGCCGTAACGATACACTTACCCCACTTTGTCTCATGGAGGTGTGGGATGGCGGCTTCGGTGGCGGCTCCGGAGAGCGTGACGTGGCGGGTGCACATCGACCGGTCCATGTGGATCGGCGGAGTACGGAGCCTCATGCTCCAGGCACTCCACCCCATGGCGATGTGGGGCGTGTGGCAGAACAGCAACTTCCAGGAGGACCCCTTCGGACGGCTCCAGCGGACCGCCGACTTCGTCGGGGTGGCGACCTTCGGCAGCACCGAGGAGATCGAGACGCTCGCGGCCCGGGTGCGCGGCATCCACCGCAGCCTGCGCATCCTCAACCACGACACCGGCAAACGCGAGCGGCTCGACCAGCCGGAACTGCTGCTGTGGGTGCACTGCGCGGAGGTCTACTCCTACCTGGAGACCGCCCGCAGGGCGGGGCTGCCCCTCACCGACGCCATGGCCGACCGCTACCTCGACGAGCAGCGGCACACCGCCGAGCACGTCGGCCTGCACGCCGAGGATGTGCCCGGCAGCGTCAAGGAGATGGAGGCCTACTTCCGGGAGATGCGGCCCCGGCTCCGCGCCACCCGCGAGGCCCTGGAGACCGTGAAATTCCTGGTGTGGCCGAACATGCCGGAGAACCTCAAGTTCCTCACGCCCGGCAAGCCCGCCTACTTCCCGTTCGGCGCGCTCTGCTATTACTCGCTGCCCAAGTGGGCGCGGGAGATGTACGGGACGCTCCCGGAGGTCCCGCAGCCCCTGGTGACCGCGGCGCTGCGCTCGTTCCGGCTCGCCGTGAACTCCGTCCCCGAGAGAGTCCACGACTACGCGTTCATGAAGCCGACGCGCGAGATGCTGGAACGCACCCGGCAGAACCTCGCCGCCGAAGGCTACGACCTGTCCAAGGGCCTCATCGGGCTGCGCGACCCGCGCCGCTGGCCGTCCGGACGGCTCACCCACGCCTAACCTTCGGCGCGTGCGCCTTCCAGCGCCGCCCAGGGCTCCTTGCGCGGCGCGGCCGCCTGTCCCTCGGGGCAGTGCCTGGCGTAGTCGCACCAGCCGCACAGGGGCCCGGGGCGGGGCGGGAAGACCTCGTCGTGCCCCGCGTGCTCGACCCCGCCTTCCGGCGACCTGCGCGGCGCCGGGATGCGGGTCTTGTACGCCTCGTCGGCATCGGCGCACTCCATGGCGACCTGCTCGGCCCGGCGAAGGTGCCGTCCCAAGGACTCCTCGGTGTGGTCCCACGCCGCCACCGTGCCCGTGGGCAGGTGGTGGAGTTCGACGGTCCGGCACGGCCGCCGCAGGACCCTGGAGGCCGCGACGGCGTAAAGGGCGAGGGCCAGGGAGCCCCGCGCGTCCTCGGGGCCGAGCGCGCGGCGGCCGGTCTTGTAGTCCACGACGGCCAGGGCGGCGCCCCGGTGGTCGAGCCGGTCGATCCGGCCGGAGACCGCGATCACCTCGGTGCGGGTGGCCACGGTCCGCTCGACGCCGGCCGGTTCCTGCTCGGGGTCGAGCCCCGCGGCGTAGTCCTCGACCATCGTGCGGGCCCGCGCACGCCACTCCTGTGCCTGCGCGGCGTCGCGGAACCCGTCGGTGAGCCAGCCGCGCGCCAGCAGGGCGCCCGCCGCCTCAGGCGTGCGCTCGGCGAGCGGGAGCCGCCAGTAGGCGGCCAGCGCGTTGTGCACCGCGGCGCCCATGCTGTTGTGCGCCCAGGGCAGCCCTTTGGCCGGTTGCGGACGGTCCAGGTAGGTCATCCGGTACCGGCGCGGGCAGTCCAGCCAGGTGTTGAGCCGGGACGGAGTGCACGGATAGAGGCGGCGCGGCATTCCTTCCAGGCCGAGCTGCTCCACCCGTCAGGACTCGTCGGACTCGGTGTCGTTGCGCGACAGCTCGTACCAGGACTCCCAGCGGTCGGCCTCTTCGCCGACGGTGGTCTCCGCGCCCTGGCCGGTCAGCACACGGGTGTCGCGCGGCAACTGGCCGAACTGGGCGCTGATGGAGTTCAGCTGGGTGTGCAGCTCGGGGTAGTCGTCGCCGTAGGCGCCCGGACGGCCGCGCCACAGGGTGTTGCCGGTGAACAGGATGGACTCGCCCTCGCCGTACAGCGTGATGCTGCCGCCGGTGAAGCCCGGCGTGTGCAGGACCTCGAGCTGGACGTCGGCGATCTCGAAGGCGCCGCCCTCCTCCAGGAACTGGTCCGGCTCCAGCGAGCGGAGGTCCTCGTCCTCGGTCTCCTGCGCGAGCTTGCGGAAGTAGGTGCGCCACAGCGGGCGGTCGGCGCGGTGCAGCATGATCGGCGCGTCGCCGCGCTCCTCGTCGGCGGAGACCTCCAGCACCGTGGACAGGACGTTGTCGCGTCCATGGGTGCAGACCACTGCCATGACCTCACGCCCGTCGACGGCCTTGAGCACGGCCTCGGCGTCGTTGGCCGGGTCGATGACGATCACCGCCTCGTCGTCGCCGACGATCCATGTGTTCGCCTCGACGGTCAGGGTCTCGTCGTCGACCGTCACCGGTCCGCTGGTCACCACAGATTCAATGCGCGCAGTCACGGCGGAAGCCTATCCCCCCTTCGCCCGGAAACGCACGGTCTCCGGGGAGCCCGCGCGGCCGTCAGCCGCGGTCCTCGTCCGGCGGCGGGCCGGCCAGTCGGGGGCAGGGGGCGCCGAACGGCAGATCAAGGTCCATGCCGGGCTCGCGCAGGTCGGTGAACTGAAGCCGGTCGAGGATCATCACGCCCGCCTCGGCGGGCCAGAGCACCGCCCACAGCCAGCGGCCCAGGGCCTCGCCCGCGTAGACCGCGCGGTCAGGGGGCGCGTCGACGGCCCACAGAGGCACCGGACGGCCTTGCGCGGTGACCTTCGCGTTCGGAGGTCCGTCGTCGAACGCGGGGCCGGGGTCGGTCCCTTTCAGGCCCGCGTAGTGGGCGCCGAGGCCCACACCCACCTCCTCGGAGACCAGGAGCATGTCCGCAGGGCCCGCGGCCAGGCCGGGGCCCGAAAGTGCCACCCCCGCCGCGCGAGTGCCTGAGCGTTCGTCTCCGGCCCGCAGGAAGCCGGTGACGAGCCAGCCGGACGGCAGCGGCCAGGGCAGCCACAGCGGCACCTGGGCGTCCTCCCGGACCGTCGCGAGGCCCTCCTCGCCGGGCGGAACGGGCGGATCCAGCGGGAGCACCGGGCCGTGCAGGACACAGCTCCACTCCCCGCCCTCGCCGGGCGGGACCGCAGTTCCGCCGCAGCGGGGACAGAAGCGTTCAGATCCCACGACTACTCACGGTCGCCGTTCGGCGGCGGCAAGTCAAGGCTGATTGCCTATCGAGTCCGGAAAGTCTTTTACTGGGATGTATGCGATGTGTGGGGGCGGTGATCGTGCAGGACGGGGCGCTGCTGCTGGTGCGGCGCGGCCGCCCGCCGGGCGAGGGGCTGTGGTCGATTCCCGGCGGGCGGGTCGAACCGGGCGAGACCGACCACGCCGCCGTCATCCGGGAACTCGCCGAGGAGACCGCGCTCACGGTCGAACCCGGGGCGTTGCTCGGCTCCGTGCGGATCGGCCCCTATGACGTCTTCGACTACCGCGCGCGGGTTCTTTCCGGCGAGGCGAGGGCGGGTGACGACGCCGCCGACCTGCGATGGGTCCCGCTCACCCGGCTCGGCGACCTGCCCTTGACCGACGGATTGCGCGACGCGCTCCTGCTCTGGCGGGTCATCGACGGGTAAAATCAGACGCCCACCGAAGCGTTCCACCCGAGGGGGCACCGCCGATGCAGCGTCTGGAATTCCGGATGGAACCGGGACAGCGCAAGATGTATCTCATCCTGGCCGGCGCCTATGTGATCATCGGCCTGCTCCAGTTCACCGTCTCGGCGCCCGGCCTCGGTGTCCTGTTCCTCATCCTCGCGGGCGTCTTCGTCTTCTACTACTTCCAGTTCGCGAAGTACGGCCTCACGCTGACGCCCCAGGGCATCACCATGAACGGCTGGCAGACCCGCGCCCACGCCTGGTCCGAGGTCGCCGCGGTGGAGTCCGGCAAGTTCTGGTTCGCCGACCGCGTCACCCTGCGGCTGACCGACGGCACGAAGCGCCGCGCCTGGGCACCGGTGAACGCCGCGGGCATGCGCGACCCGCAGTTCCCGCTCAAGGTCCAGGGCATCCAGCAGTGGCACGCCCAGTTCGCGGGCGTCGCGCCGCAGCCGCAGCAGGGCGCGCCCGGACCGCAGGGCCTGCCGGGTCGGCAGCCCCAGTACGGGCAGCCGCAGCACGCGTTCGGGCAGCAGTTCGGCCAGCCCGCCCAGCCGCAGCCCGCCCAGCCGCAGCAGGGCCAGTACGGCGGGCCGCAGGTCCCGCCGCAGGGCCAGCAGCCGCCTTACGGGCAGCCCGCCCCTCAGCAGCAGCCGGCCGGGGACTGGACCCAGGTCTTCGGCGTCGGCGGTCAGCAGAATCCCGACGACCGCCGCTGAGCCGCCTTCCGCCCCTCAGGAACCCGGCTGCGGCGCAGATGCGTAAGGCCCCGGCTTCGGCGGGGGCAGCGGTTCTCCGGGGGTGACCACGGCGACGCCCGTCCGGCGCCGCAGCCACAGCACCATCCCGGCGAAGAAGATCAGGGGCGGGACGTCGGCGAGCAGGATGTAAGCCGGTGCCCCGCCCTGGACCAGCGCGTCGTCGAGTTCGCCCGCGAAGACCGGGGCGGCGAAGGCGACGAGGTTGTTGAGCACGTGCAGCGCGATCGGCGCCTCCAGGCCGCCGGTCTTCACCGCGAGCCAGCCGCAGGTCACCGCCCACAGCCCGATGTCGAGCATCGCCCAGCCGGTGTAGCCGTGGCCCGCGACGAAGACCGCGCTGCTGATGATGATCGCGGGCCACGGCGTGGCGAACACCTTGCCCAGCGCGCTGGTGAACCCGCTGCGGTAGCCGCCGTCGGGACGGGCGAGGGTGCAGCCACCGATGGCCTGGAGCAGCCAGCCGCGGAAGACGAACTCCTCGGCCGCGGCCTGGAACGGCACGAGCAGCACGATGACGACGAGCGGCGCCACCACGGCCGACCAGCCTGGGAAGCCCGTGCCCTTCGCCGGCTCGTCGTCGCCGAAGGCCGCGGTGACGACCACCAGCAGCGCGTAGGAGATCACGACGTACCCGACCGCGACCAGCGCGCAGACGCCCAGCCACTTCCAGCGCATCCGGCCGAGCACGGACACCACGGTCCCCGCGGGCCTCCGCGCGATCCACCAGACGACGAGGGGCACCAGCGGCAGCCAGACGGCGATCAGCGTGAGCTGGGCGGCCAGGTCCTCCACGACCCCGCCGAAGAGCTGGGTGCCGCCCTCGAGGAGCTTGGGCTCCTCACCGGTGATGATCCAGTGCGCGGCCATCCAGAGGACGAAGACGAGGATGGACACGGCGAAGATCAGCGCGGCGAGCGTGAGCGTGCCGACGAGCGGCCGCCACCAGCTGTGCAGACGGGTGCGGTCCATCCGGTGGAAGGGCGTGCCCGGCCCGGGAGCCGCCAGCCAAGGCTCCGACTTGACGGGAAGGTGCACACCCGGCACGAGATACCCCGGACCGGGCGGCGGCGCGTAAGGACCCGTCGCATAGGCGCCCGTCGCGTACGGCT
Source organism: Actinocorallia herbida (assembly GCF_003751225.1). Classification (NCBI taxonomy): domain Bacteria; kingdom Bacillati; phylum Actinomycetota; class Actinomycetes; order Streptosporangiales; family Thermomonosporaceae; genus Actinocorallia; species Actinocorallia herbida. Next base: position 563,555 of record NZ_RJKE01000001.1, on the reverse strand, counting down.
GCCCGGGGACTCCGGGAACACCGCCGTAGGGCTGACCTGGATAAGCCCCCGGTGCGGCGCCTGGCTGCGGGGCTCCGTAGCCGTAAGGCGAAGGAGCGGCCTGGCCCTGCGCAGGCGGAGCCTGGCCGCCGTAGCCGTAGGGCGGAGGCACAGGCGGGCCTTGCGCGGGAGGACGGCCGCCGTAGCCGGGCGGAGGCGGGGGTGCGTAGCCGTAGGGGCCTTGCGCGGGCGGGTGGCCGCCCGGCTCGGGCAGGCGGTAGCCCGGGCCTGCGGGCGCGCCCCAGGAGGGGACCTGGTAGCCGGGCGCCTCCGGGCCGGACCCTGGCACGGCGGGCGGCGGCTCCGAGTGCTGCACGGGGTAGGTGTGCTCGGCGGGCCAGGACGCCTGCGGCTCGGGCGGGCCGAACACGGGCCCCGGATCCACCGGCGCCCAGGACGTGGTCCCCGACGTGGCTCCCTGCGCGTCCCGCGCGTCCTGCGTGCCCTCGCGGTCCGGGGGCGGCACGTCCTCGGGTGGCTCCATCCCAGCAGCGTAACCGGCCGCCATAAGGCGGTGATCAGTTCCCCGGACGTTCGAACGACTTCGTGCGCGCCAGCCCCGCGGCCCTGCCCTTGGCCGCGATGACGAGCGCCATCTTGCGGGACGCCTCGTCGATCATCTCGTCGCCGAGCATCGCCGCACCGCGCTTCTCCACGGTCGTGTAGTAGTCGTAGGCCTCGAGGATCAGCTCGGCGTGGTCGTAGTCCTCCTGCGCCGGGGAGAAGACCTCGTTGCCCGCCTCGATCTGCGATGGGTGCAGCACCCACTTGCCGTCGTAGCCGAGCGCCGCGGTGCGGCGGGCGGCCCGGGTGAACGCCTCGGTGTCGCGCACGTTGAAGTAGGGGCCGTCGATGGCCTGGAGGCCGAACGCGCGGCACGCCATGAGGATCCGCATGTAGATGTAGTGGTAGGCGTCGCCTTCGGTGTAGCCGGGCGGCTGCTCGCCGACGACGAGGGTCTTCATGTTGAGGGACGCCATGAAGTCGCCGGGGCCGAAGACGAGGGTCTCCAGCCGGGGCGAGGAGGCGGCGATCGCGTCGACGTTGATGAGGCCGCGCGCGTCCTCGATCTGGGCCTCGATGCCGATGCGGCCCGGCGCGAGGCCGTTGGCCCGCTCGATCTGGGTGAGCAGCTTGTCGAGCCACTGCACGTCCGACGGCTCGGTCACCTTCGGCAGCATGACGCAGTCGAGCGCCTCGCCCGCGCCTTCGACGACCTCGATGACGTCCCGGTACGTCCACTCGGTGTCGAGGGCGTTCACGCGGACCACCTTGACCTTGTCGCCCCAGCCGCCCTCGCGCAGGGCCGCCACGACGAGCTTGCGGGCCTCGGCCTTGGCGTCGGGCGCGACCGCGTCCTCCAGGTCGAGGAAGATCTCGTCCGCGGCGAGGCCCCTGGCCTTCTCGATGAAGCGCGGGTTGCTTCCGGGCACGGCGAGGGTGGTGCGTCGCGATCGCTGCATGAGCCGGAGGCTACCGATCCGCCTCCGGCGCCGTCACGGCAGGTTCCCCCGACGCGCCCCGTCTCCGTCATGATGAGGCCATGACGGAGACCCCGGTGGACGCGGCGGCAACCCTGGACGAGGCGATGAAGAAGTCCTCGCTGGTCTGGATCGGGCTGCCCCCCGAGCGGCCGCGGCCGGCCTGGTACGTGTGGCTGAAGGGCGTCGCGTACGTGCTGACGGGCGGCGAGGGAGAGCAGCCTCTTCCCGGCCTTCCCGAAGCCTCCTCGGCGGAGGTGACGGTGCGGAGCAAGGACAAGGGCGGCCGCCTGATCACCTGGACGGCCGATGTCGCCGAGGTGGAGCCCGGCTCTCCGGAGTGGGAGGAGCTGATGCCGCACCTGTTCAAGGCCCGGCTGAACGCCTCCCCAGAGCGCGGCCCCGCCTATTGGGCGCGCGAGTCCTACCTGATGCGGCTCACCCCTGACGGGACCCATCCCGAGCTGCCCGGCGCCTACCGGGACTCCCCCGCCGTCCGGACCGTCGAGACGCCCGCGACGAACAGGACCGCACGGCCGTTCATGGTCGGCGGCCGAGGTCGCCCGGCCGACCGGTGATCGCCGCCCCTATCCGTGGGTAGGCACCAGACCATGAACTCCGGGCCTTCCAGGGTGTACCTCGCCCGTCTGACGGGCATCGGCGTCTTCGACCCGATCGGCGACCAGGTCGGCCGGGTCCGCGACGTCGTCGTGGCCCTGCGGCCGCTGGAGCGGCCGCGCGTGCTCGGGCTCGTGGTGGACGTGCTGCCCGGCCGCCCCGTCTTCCTGCCGATCACCCGGGTCACCATGTTCGACGCGAAGGCCGTCATCTTCAACGGCAAGCTCAACATGCGCAGGTTCGCCCAGCGGCCCGCCGAGACGCTGGCGATCGCGGAGATCCTCGACCGGCGCGTGTCCGCGGAAGGCGCCGACTACGTGCTGGTGGACCTGGCGATGGAGCGGATGCGCACCCGCGACTGGGAGATCACCAAGGTCGCCGTCCGGCGGGACAAGGGGTCGCGCAGGGCGCGCGCCGAGACGCTGGTCTTCGACTGGGAGGAGATCAGCGGCCTGGAGGTGCCCACAGAGCAGCAGGGCGCGGTCCAGCTGATCACCGCGTTCGAGCGGATGAAGCCCGCGGACCTCGCCAACGTCATGCACGAGCTGCCTTCCAAGCGGCGCGGCGAGGTCGCCGCGGCCCTCGACGACGAGCGGCTCGCCGACGTCCTGGAGGAGCTGCCGGAGGACGACCAGGTCGAGATCCTCGGCAGCCTCGACGCCGACCGCGCCGCCGACGTCCTGGAGGCCATGGGCCCGGACGACGCCGCCGACCTCCTCGGCGAGCTGTCCGTCGAGCAGCGGGAGCAGCTGCTCGCCCTGATGGAGCCGGAGGAGGCCGAGCCGGTCCGGCGGCTGCTGAAGTACGCCGACAACACCGCGGGCGGCCTGATGACGACCGAGGCGGTGATCCTGCCGCCGGACGCGACGGTCGCCGAGGCGCTGGCACAGATCCGCAACCCCGACCTCAACCCGGCGCTCGCCGCGCAGGTGTACGTCGTGCGGCCGCCCACCGAGACCCCCACGGGCCGTTACCTGGGTACCGTCCACTTCCAGCGGCTCCTGCGCGATCCGCCTTCGACGATGGTCGGCGGGATCGTGGACCGGGCGCTGTCTCCGCTCCGCCCGACGCTGCCGCTGGCCGCCGTCTCAGGGCACCTCGCGACCTACAACCTCGTCTCGGCCGCCGTCGTCGACGAGGACGGCCACATGCTCGGCGCCGTGACGATCGACGACGTGCTCGACCATCTGCTGCCCGATGACTGGCGCGAGTCGCTCATGGACGAAGAGGACGCCGCCGACGACTCCCGGAGCACCCCATGAGCACGCCCCGGTACCGCCTCGACCAGCCGCGCGAGCAGCGCAGGTCGCTCCGCACCCCGCGCTACAACGCCGAGGCGTTCGGCGTGGCCGCCGAGAGGATCGCCCGCTTCCTGGGGACGGCGAAGTTCCTCGTCTACATGACGGTCTTCGTGGCCCTGTGGATCGCCTGGAACGCCCTGATGCCCGCCTCCTGGCGGTTCGACCCGTACCCGTTCATCTTCCTCACCCTGATGCTGTCGCTCCAGGCGTCCTACGCGGCCCCGCTGATCCTGCTCGCGCAGAACCGGCAGGACGACCGGGACCGGGTGCAGGGCGAGCAGGACAGGGCCCAGGCCGAGCGGACCATGGCCGACACCGAGTACCTGTCACGGGAGATCGCGGGCCTGCGCCTGGGCCTCGGCGAGGTCGCGACCCGCGACTTCATCCGCTCCGAACTCCAGCAGCTGCTGCGGGACATGCGGCCGGACGACCGTCAGGCCGACAGCGCCACGGGGTAGTCCGGGGCCAGCTTGCGCAGGATCACCTCGAACTGGTCCATCTCGGCGGCGTCGAGGCGGCCGAGGAGGAGTTCGCGCACCCCGCGGTGGTGGGTGATCGTCGCCCGGTGCAGCCGATCCCGTCCGGCGATGGTGATCACCGCGAACAGGCCGCGGGCGTCGCTCGTGCACGACTCGCGCCGGACCAGGCCGTCGCGCTGGAGCCGGTCGACGAGGCGGGTCAGGCCGCTGCGCGACAGCAGGACGCGGTCGGCGAGGTCGTTCATCCGCAGCCGTCCGTCGGGCTGCTCCGACAGGTGCTGGAGCACGTCATAGGAGCCCAGCGCGAGGTCGTGCTCACCCAGGAGGTCCTGGTGCAGATGCCGGGAGATGTGGACCTGGGCGCGCAGCAGGGTGCGCCACACCGTCAGTTCCCGGGTGGTGATCGTCGAGCCGGGGAGGGTGCTCACGTCTGTCACGGACCCGATGCTAGGCGTCGCGAGGTTCCGGAAAGTGGTCCTTCGGTTGCGGTTGCGACACGGTCGACTCGCCCCGCGTTCGCCCGCACTCCCCGCGTTCCATACCATGGACGCATGGCCTCCCCTTTGACGACCGAACAGGTGACTGCGGCACTCGCCACGGTCCAGGACCCGGAGATCCGCCGTCCGATCACCGACCTCGGCATGGTGAAGAACATCGAGATCGCCGCGGACGGCGCGGTCACCGTGGGCGTCTACCTGACGGTCGCGGGCTGCCCCATGCGGGACAGGATCACCAAGGACGTGACCGACGCGGTCACCAAGATCGGCGCCTCGTCCGTCAAGGTCGAACTCGACGTGATGAGCGACGAACAGCGCAAGGAGCTCCAGACCACGCTGCGCGGCGGTCAGCCCGCCAAGGAGATCCCGTTCGCCAGGCCCAGCTCGCTGACCAAGGTCTACGCGGTCGCCAGCGGCAAGGGCGGCGTGGGCAAGTCCTCGGTGACGGTGAACCTCGCGGCGGCCTTCGCGGCCCTGGGCCGGAAGGTGGGCGTCGTGGACGCCGACATCTACGGCCACTCCGTGCCGCGCATGCTCGGCGTGGACGACCGCCCGACCAAGGTCGAGGACATGATCATGCCGCCGTCGGCGCATGACGTGAAGGTGATCTCGGTCGGCATGTTCACCCCGGGCAACCAGCCCGTCGTGTGGCGCGGCCCGATGCTGCACCGCGCGCTCCAGCAGTTCCTCGCCGACGTGTACTGGGGTGACCTGGACATCCTGCTGATGGACCTGCCGCCCGGCACCGGCGACATCGCGATCTCCGTCGCCCAGCTGCTGCCGAACGCGGAGATCCTCGTGGTCACCACGCCGCAGCAGGCCGCCGCCGAGGTGGCCGAGCGGGCCGGCGCGATCGCCGCGCAGACCCACCAGCAGGTCGCCGGCGTCATCGAGAACATGTCCTACCTCCAGTGCGACCACTGCAGCGAGCGGCAGTACGTGTTCGGCGAGGGCGGCGGCCAGACCGTCGCCGACGAGCTGACCAAGACGCTCGGCGCGCGGGTGCCGCTCCTCGGCCAGGTGCCGCTGGACGTGCGGCTGCGCGAGGGCGGCGACGCCGGCAAGCCGCTGGTGCTCTCCGACCCGGACGCCCCGGCCGCGGCCGAGCTGCGCCGGATCGCCGAGAACCTGGCCGGGCGCAGCCGCGGCCTGCTCGGCCGCCAGCTCAGCGTCTCGCCCGCCGGGCGCTGACCCGACCCCGAACGAAGAAAGACCGCCCGCTCTCCCTGTGAAGGGAAGCGGGCGGTCTTTCTTCGTTCTGCGCTCTGTCGTGCTCTCGCACTCGGTGGGGCCTCGCTCAGGTGGCCTCGGAGTCGAACGGAGGACGCTCGTCGGACCCGAGCCGCCGCTCCGAAGCCGTCGACGCGTACGACTTGTCGTCGAGGTCGAGGCCGAGATCGAGGCCCTTGATGCCCAGGGGATCGTTGTCGCCCTCGAACAGGTGCTTGCGCACGAAGTTCTTGGGGTTGAGGTCCCGCGGATCGAAATCCTGGAACTCAGGGCCCAGACCGTCCTTCAGGTCGTTCTGCGCCGACTGCGCCATCTGGCGGAGCTGGCGTAGCGCGCGGCCCGCCTGCTGGGCGTAGGAGGGCAGCTTGTCCCCGAAGATCACCAGGGCGAGAACCACGAGGACCAGCGCCTCGGGCAGACCCACATCGAACAACTGCGCCTCCATGCCACGGGGGGCCGGGATCTGCGCCCGGCCCCCCTAGAGTATCCGCGCCCTACCGCCCTGAGGACAGGGCCGGGGCCGCTTCTTCTGCTGGTCAGCCCTGGCCGAGGGTGACCTTGACGGTCCCCTGCTGGCCATCGCGCCGGTACGTCAGCGTGACGGTGTCGCCCGGAGCGTGCGAGGAGATGATCGCCACAAGCGCGTCGGTGGAGGTCACCGCCCTGTCGTCGACCTTGAGGACCAGATCGCCGGGCTTCAGCCCGGCCTTGTCGGCGGGGCCGTCCTTGACGATGCCCTGCGCGCTGTCGAGGATCTGCACGCCGTCACCCTGGTACTGGGTGTTCATGCTGATGCCGATCATCGTCTTCCGGACGGTCTTGCCCTCGATGAGCGCGTCGGCGACCTGGCGCACCTTGTTGATCGGGATGGCGAAGCCCAGGCCGATGCTGCCGCTCTCACCGGAGCCCTGGCCGAGGCTGGCGATCGCGGTGTTCATGCCGATCACCTTGCCGTCGGCCGCGTTCACCAGCGGTCCGCCCGAGTTGCCGGGGTTGATCGCGGCGTCGGTCTGCAACGCGGTGATCATGCCGCCGTCGGAGCCGTTCTCGTCGCCGGTGGGCACGACCCGGTCCTTGGCCGAGATGATGCCCGTGGTGACCGAGCCGGTGAGGCCGAGCGGCGAGCCGATCGCGATCACCGGGTCGCCCGGCGCGAGCGCGTCGGAGTCGCCGAGCTCCAGCTCGGGCAGCGAATGCTGGCCCTGGGGCTTCAGCACGGCGACGTCGTTCTCCGCGGAGGTGCCGACGACCGCCGCGCTGACCTCCTTCTCGTCGCTGAACACGACGTTGATGGACGGGGTGCCACCGCCCCCGGCCTCCACCACGTGGTTGTTGGTGATGATGTAGCCGCCCCGGACGATGAATCCGGTGCCCGTGCCGCCTTCGCCGTTGGCGAGGCTCACCTTGACCGTCACGACGCTCGGCAGCACCTTCTGCGCGACGCCCGCCACCGACTTCGGGTCCCTGGCCTGCTGGCTCTCGCCGTTGCCGCTGCCGCCGCCGATCGAGACCGGCGCGTTGACGCTGCCGTCGTCGTTGGTCACCGACACCGCGACGCCGGCGCCGACCGCGCTGGCCACCAGCGCGATGACGAGCGCCCCGATCGCGAACACCCCGACACCGGGCGTGCGCCGCGGCGCGGACGCGGGCGGCGGCACGGGCGCCCAGTTGGGCGCGCCGGGACCGCCGGGCGGCAGCCCCTGGCCTCCGGGGGGAGGCGGGGGCGGCGGCGCCATGCCGGGAATGATCGGTGGCGGCGGTGCGGCGGGCTGGGTGCCCGGCCAGTAAGCGCCCTGCCGGGCCGGCGCGAATCCCGGACGCGGTTCGCCGTAGGCGGGCGGCGCGTCCTGGTAGAGCGGCGGATTGTCCTGGTAACGCGGTGGCGCGGACTCCGGCAGCCGCTGCGCGCCCGAGGCCCAGGGAGACTCCTGGGCCTGCACGACCGCGCCATCGACCATCGTCGGCTGGGGCGCGTTCGCCGCGGCGGCCGCCCGCGAGACCACGAGCTTGTCGGACGGGGCTGCGGGAGTGTCCGGCGGAGAGAACACCGGCCCTGCCGGGCCCTCCTCGACTGCCTCGTGCGACCCCTTGTCGTCCGTCATGACCCACTCCTCGACGAGCCTGAGATGTAACGGTTTCATGGTCGCCGATCGACCGTGTGATTGCCGTAAGACAACCTAAACCGTACTCAGCGCTTGGCCTCATCGAGACGGCGCGGCAGCCGGACCTGAGTGAGGCCGTTGCTGCCGGAGACCTGCTGGGTGAACGAGGGAGTGACGTTCGGTACGCGCGCCACCGTGGGACCCACGCTGGAGGCCGTGCCCGCCCCCAGCGCGGCCAGCGTCGCCGCCCCCACGACGAGCGAGCGCGCGCGCGGGATGCGCCGCCGGGGCGCGGTGTAGGAACTCGGGTTGGCGAAGACGCCGGGGCTGCGGGCCGGACGGTTGTCCCGCGGCCTGCGGTAGCGGTCCGGCATGTCCGTCTGGCCCGTCATCATCAGGGCCTGGAAGAAATCGGGCGCCGGGACCGGCGTCGCCGGGGTCCGGCCCAGGTTGTACAGACCGATCATCAGATCGGTGCTCGGCGTCGTCCCGCCGAGCGCGCCGAGGCGGCGCTTGACCGAACGCATCGCCTCGACCTCGGTGCGGCAGCCGGCGCACAGCACGAGGTGCGCCTGCGCCCTGTCACGCTCGTCGTGGTCGAGTTCCCCGTCGACCAGCGCGGTAAGACGTTCCCCGAGGCAGCTCACAGAGCGATCCCCTTCTTTTCTGCGGGAGCGCGGTGGGCGAGGGCGGCGCGCAGCTGCGCGCGGCCCCGGTGGATACGGCTGCGCACGGTGCCGATCTTCACCCCGAGCGTGGCCGAGATCTCCTCGTACGACAGGCCCTCGATGTCGCAGAGCACGACGGCGGCGCGGTAGTCCGGCGACAGAGCGTCGAGCGCCGCCTGGACGTCGTTGTCGAAGTTGGTGTCCTCGTAGACCTGGGCGGGGGACTTCTCACGTCCGGGCAGCCTGTCGGCCGCGTCGTCGGCGAGTCCCTCGAACCTGATCCGCTGCTTGCGCCGGGCCTGGTCGAGGAAGAGGTTGGTGGTGATCCGGTGCAGCCAGCCCTCGAACGTGCCGGGGGTGTAGTTGGCCAGGGACCGGAAGACGCGGACGAAGACCTCCTGCGTGAGGTCCTCGGCGTCGTGCTGGTTGCCGGTGAGCCGGTAAGCGAGCCGGTAGACGCGCAGGGAGTGGTCCTTGACGACCTGCTCCCACGAGGGTGGCGACCATTCGGCGGCGGGCGCGTTCTCCCGCCCGACGTCCCTTCCCGCCGCACCCTGATATGGAATAGCTGAGACCGCCATGGTGTCTCAGATCACCCTTTCCCCTGCTTCGCCAAGGAACCGTGCTCCCTCGGACCGTGATTTTTAGAACGCCTCGGAACGCGCCTTCGTTCCCCGACGGCGCTATCGTCTTCACGCGGAGTCGATGTCAGGGCTTGGAGGCGGCCATCAACGAGGTGCAGACCTACGGGGAGTGGTTGTCCCCGGAGGATGAGCCGCTGCGCGAGGCGAGACGGCTCAGCGAGGAGTTCTCAGCGGATCCCATCGGCCCGGGCGGCGGGGCGGCCTTGCGCCTCCTGGCCTCCCTGGTCAACGCCAGGACCGTCGTGGAGATCGGTTCTGGGTGCGGCGTGTCGGGCATCTGGCTGCTGCGCGGGATGCACCCGCAGGGCGTCCTCACCAGTGTGGACGTGGAGCCGGAGAACCAGCGCCTGGCCAAGATCGCCTACACCGACGCCGGATTCGCCGCGGGCCGCACCAGGATGATCAGCGGCCGCGCCCTCGACGTCCTGCCGCGGCTCACCGACGCCGCCTACGACCTCGTCTTCTGCGACGCCGTGCGGCGCGAGTACCCCGACTACCTGGCGGCGGCCCAGCGGCTGCTGCGCCCGGGCGGGGTCGTGGTGTTCGACGACGCGCTCCGGCCGTGCACCGACCCCGCGGACGCGCTCGGCGTGGAGACCACCGCCCGCCTCATCGCCGAGGACGAGTCCCTCATCCCCCTGCTGCTCCCCATAGGGGACGGCCTTCTGATTGCGCAGAAGCATCGTGGCTGACACTCCCCCCGTCGAGGTAAGGCTCCGTCCGTCCTTCCAGGGTTCCGGCCAGGTCGTCGGAGTGACGATCCTGCTGGTCTGCTCGGTTCTGTTCATCGTCGGCGGGGTGGCCGATCCCGCGAGCGTCGGCGGTGTCGTGTTCCTGTTCCTCGGCGTCACCGGGACCCTCGCGTTCGGCGCCGTCCTGCTGGTGCTGCTCGGCCATCTGCTGGGCCGCCGCCCGCTGCTGGTGCTGGAGGACGAGGGCGTCAGGATCCCCGCCAAGTGGCCGATGCCGCGCCGCGGCGACCGGGTGCTGCCGTGGGGCGAGATCGCCTCGGTGTGCGCGTGGACCCAGGGCGTCCTCACCGGCAAGGGGACCGCACACCAGCTGGCGTTCCTGCCGGAGCCGGAGAGCGCGCACGCCGCGCATGTGTCGGGTGCGGAGATCCTGCGGGTCAAGACCCAGGGGATGCCGGGCACCGCGGTGCTGCGCTGGAACGTCGCGACGCTGCCGGGCTGGACGGTCAAGCCCGACGAGGTGATCCGCGAGGTGCGCAAGCGGACCGACGCGCCGTTCGAGGACCGGCGTGTCGGGCTGCCCAAGAAGCGCCGCGTGGTCCGCAAGGCGCCCCCGAAAGAGGCCTGATCCGCACGAAGGACGCGAGGGGATCCCGGGCCCCGGATCGCGGTGGACCCGGGGCGCTCGGCGGTGGCCTCGGTCAGGCGGTGAGCCAGTCGAGGAAGAGCCTGACACCGTAGGCGGTGGCCGATGAGCCGGACCGGGCCGGGCCCGCCACGTCCAGGTGCGCCCAGGGGCGGCTTCCCGCGAACTTCTCCAGGAACAGCGCGGCCATGATCGAGCCGCCGCCGAAGCCGCGCTTCTCGATGTTGGCGACGTCGGCGACGTCCGAGACGATCGCGGGCCGGTAGTCGTCGATGAGCGGCATCCGCCACACCGGCTCCTCGGCGGTCTTCGCGGCGGCCTCCAACTCGGCCGCGAGGGCCTCGTCGGTGGCGAACAGCGCGCCGTGCTTGAGGCCCAGGGCGACCTTGGCGGCTCCGGTGAGGGTGGCGATGTCGACGACGGCGTCGGGCGCGAGCTCGGCGTCGGCGTAGGCGAGCGCGTCGGCGAGCACGAGCCTGCCCTCGGCGTCGGTGTTGAGCACCTCGGAGGTCAGGCCGCCGAAGTGGGTGATCACGTCGGACGGGCGCATCGCCGAGCCGGACGGCATGTTCTCGGCGGCCGCGATCAGCCCGGTGACCTTGACGGGCACCTGGAGGTCGCGCAGCGCGGACAGGACGCCGATGACGACGGCGCCGCCCGCCATGTCGGTCTTCATGGTGGTCATCGAGGCCGCGGGCTTGATCGAGATGCCGCCGGTGTCGAAGGTGATGCCCTTGCCGACCAGCACGATGTGCCGGGTCGCGCCTTCGGGTTCGTAGGAGAGCTGGATGAGGCGGGGCGGGCGGGGCGAACCGGAGCCGACCGCCAGGAGGCCGCCGAAGCCCTGGGCCGCGAGGTCGTCCTCGTCCCAGACCCGCACCCCGAGGCCCTTGCCTTCGGCGACGGTTCTGGCCTGCTCGGCGAGCCAGGCCGGGCCCTTCTCGTTCGACGGGGTGTTCGTGAGGTCGCGGGCGAGCGCCGCGGCGCGCGCGTAGACCGCGCCGCGCTGGGACGGCTCCGCGCCGACCAGGACGATGTCCGCGAACTTCTTGGGTTCACCGGTCTTGAGCCGGTAGTCGTACCCGGCCAGCAGCGCGGCCTCGGTGAAGGTGGTGAGGTCGCCCTCGGGCGGGACGACCGCCAGCACGTCCTTGCCCTTGGCCCGGGCGGCGACCGCGGCCCCGGCCTTGCGGAGGTCGGCCGGGGTGCCCTCGCCGATCCCGTACAGCAGCAGTTCGCGGAACACGCCGTCGACGCGGACCGGGACGGAGATGATCTCCCCGGCCTCGCCCTTGGCCTCCCGGAACTCCAGCAGTTCGGCCGGCGCGAACCCGGTGTCGAATCCGGGATCGACGCCCTGGGGCACCGCGAGCACCTGCGCGCCGGGCACCTGGGACAGCGGACCCTCGACGGCACGGACACCGGTCAGGACGGGCACGGTACTCCTCCAGCACAAAGACGGACGAACAGGACAATCGCCCTGTTCAAAGCAAAAAGGGTCCCGGGCGGCCCAAGGGGGGACGCGGCCGGGACCGCAGAGGCAGATGGGGCAGTCGGCTAGCCGACGACGGCGCCGAGCGCGTTGCCCAGCTCCCTGGCCTCGTCGGGGGTCAGCTCCACCACGAGCCGGCCGCCGCCCTCAAGCGGCACGCGCATGACGATGCCGCGCCCCTCCTTGGTAACTTCGAGCGGACCGTCACCTGTCCGCGGCTTCATCGCCGCCATGCGTGCATCCCCTTCCTTCCCGGCCCAGAGGCCGTTCGGGCCTTGGGAGGCCCGGGCCGCTCCAGCTCCGCGTCTTTCAGTAGTTGACATTATCCCGTGTTCCGGGCGCGAAGTGGTAACGATCAGAGGGGAGAGATCGCTCCCGGGCCGGAGAAAGGCCGTGCCGGACAGCCCGAAACATGGTCGTTGACCAGGCCGCATGCCTGCATGAGGGCATAGGCGGTGGTCGGACCGACAAAGCGGAAACCGGCTTTCTTCAGGGCTTTGGCGAGTCCCTTGGACCCCTCGGTCACGGCCGGGACGTCGGCCGGGGTCCGCGGAGCCGGTGCGTCGGGATCGGCGAATCCCCAGATCAACCGGGCGACGCCGCCGGGCAGGTCGAGGGCCGCACGGGCGTTGGCGACGGCCGCCTCGATCTTGCTGCGGTTGCGCACGATGGAGGCGTCGGCCATCAGCCGGGCCACGTCACGCTCGGTGTAGGCGGCCACCTTGGCCGGGTCGAAGCCGTCGAAGGCGCGGCGGAAGTTCTCCCGTTTGCGCAGGATGGTGAGCCAGGACAGGCCCGATTGGAAGGCCTCCAGGGACAGCCGCTCGTACAGGCCCGTGTCGTCGGTGACCGGGCGGCCCCACTCCTGGTCGTGGTAGAGCACGTACTCAGGGGTCGAAGCGGCCCAGGCGCAGGTCACTGGTTGCGCTGCTGCTCCTCCCAGCGCCACTCCGGCTCCCCGCTCGTCCACGGCTCCTCCTGCTTCGCCCACCGCCCGGCCTCTCCGGGCGTGCCCTGCGATGGCCCGACGAACTCCCACGGCTCCAGGGCGGTGCTTCCCGGGGCCCCGCCGAACTCCGCGAGATCGGTTTCTCCGGGCGCCGCGTCCTCCGGCGCCTTACGCGCCTCCTCGCGCAGCAGCGCGAGCTCGCGCTCCAGCCTGGCCACCTGCTCCTCGCGGACCGCGAGCGCCTGGGTGAGCTTACCCAGCGCGTCGTCTGCGACCGGCACGGTGTAGCCCCACGGGCTCTTGGGGAGCCGCAGCAGGACCGCGTCGGCCGAGCGGGGCAGCCTGTCGTCCGGGATGCCGCTGGGCGGGTTGTCGTCGGCGGGCTCGGCGAGTTCTCCTCCGCGGCCGAGCGCGAGGACGACCGTCGCGGCCACCACGGCGAGCGCGGCGAGCAGGAGCACTACGGGCATCGGGGTCCCCTCCGATCGGCGTCGTCCCCCGATCGTGCCATGCTCTCAGGCATGGAGGAGCACGTGCTGTGGACGACCTGCCCGGAGGACCCGGAGGACCCGGAGGCCCTGACCGACGCGGGAACCGACCCGTCCGCCGAGGAGGTCCGCGCGCTCCTCGCGCGGGGGCCGGTGCGGGTCCGCCTTTCCGGGACGGGCAGCGGGCCTCTGGCGGCCGCGGCGGTCTACGCCTTCCTCGGGGTCAGCGCGGTCGAGTCCAATGCCGACCCCGACGAGCTGCGGCAGGTCCTGGACATGGTCGCGACGATCAAGGGCGCCCGCCCCCCTGCACTCGGGAAGCGGGCGCTGGCCTAGCCGAGACGTGCCTTAGCGGTGGCCGTGGTCGTGGCGGTCGAGGCGCTGCCACGGGCCGGTGATCGCGAAGGTGACGCCGGGGCCGTCCTGCCGGTTGGCGAAGAGGGTGCGGCCGTCGGGCGAGAAGGTGACGCCGGTGAACTCGACGTCGTTGAGCGCGTTGCGGGCGAGGGCGAAGGGGTCGCCCTTGGCGGTGGTGCCGATCAGGAACTGCTCGCCGTCGCCGTCCTCGGCGAGGATGACGCCGCCGCCGTACGGGGAGACGGTGATGTTGTCCGGTGAGTCGAACTGCCCGCCGGGCGCGAAGATCAGCTCGAGCTCCAGCGTGTTGCGCTTGGGGTCGTAGGTCCAGACCTGGCCCGCGTGGTCCCCGGCCGCACCGGACGACTTGCGCGCGTAGGAGGCCACGAAGTAGGCCTTGCCCCGGCCCCACCAGGCGCCTTCGAGCTTCTGCGCGCGGGTGATGTCGGTGAACTGCTTGCGGGTGGAGGTCACCTTGGCCGACGGGTCGGGCACGTCCACCCACTTGACGCCCTTGAGCACGGTCCCGGCCTCGGTGATCGCCGACAGGTCGGGCACTCCGGGGACGCGCATCGCCTGGAGGACGCCGCCCTTGCGGTACGAGTGGTAGCCGCCGCGGCGGGCCTCGGGACGGAACCGGTAGAACAACCCGAAGGGGCCGCTGGCGTCCTCGGTGAGGTAGATGGTGTCGTCGTGAGGGTCGATGCACACCGCCTCGTGGGCGAAGCGGCCGAGCGGCTCGATGGGCTCCGCGACGGTCTTGCGGCCCGTGGGGTCGACCTCGAAGACCCAGCCGTGGGTCTTGGTCTGGCCGGTGAAGCCCTCGGTCTCCTCACAGCTGAGCCAGGTGCCCCAGGGGGTGGCGCCGCCCGCGCAGTTCGTGGCGGTCCCGGCGAGGCTGACGTACTGGTCGATGACGTCGTTGTGCCGGTTGAGGTGCACCGTCGTGGTCCCGCCGAAGGCCGCGGGGTCGTAGGTCCACTCGGGGCGGGCGACGGCCTTGGTGCCGCTGTTGCCCTGCTCGTGGTTGCGGACCAGCCGCAGGTCGTCGTGGCGGCTGCCGGGGAAGGTCGCGGTGCCGTCGTGCTTGCCGGGCACGACGCCCCCGCCGGGCAGCGGGTCGCCCTGCGTGGAGAGGATCTTGTACTCGAAGCCCTTCGGCAGGTCGAGGATGCCCTCGGGGTCGGGCACCAGCGGGCCGTAGCCCTGCACGTCGGGCGCACCCGCGCCCGCGGAGGTCGCGAAGACCGAGTCAAGGCTTCCGGCGAGCGCGATGGACACCGCGCCCCCGGCCACGAAGCCGCGGCGGGAAACACTCATGGTTCAGGAGCTCCTTGGTCAAAGCGGGGTGATCACCCCGGAGCCTGACCGATGGGGTTGAACGCACGGCGTCCGGCAGTCGACGGGACTCAGAACTCCAGCAGCTCCTCGGCCCTGCGCCCGTACTCGGCCTCCAGGTGGTCCAGCGCCTCGGCGACGTCGCCGGTGAAGCGGACGGCGTCGCCCGCGGCGGGCCGGTTGAAGCCCTCGGCCAGCAGGTGGTCCATGAGGGTGCGCAGCGGGCCGTAGACCCCGTGCGGGTCGAGGATCACGATGGGCTTGGCGTGGAAGTCCAGGCTGCGCGCGACCCAGATCTCGAACAGCTCCTCCAGCGTGCCGATGCCGCCGGGGAGCACGAGGAAGGCGTCGGCGCGGCGATCCATCTCGGCCTTGCGCGCCCGCATGTCGGTGACGAGGACGAGTTCGTCGTTGTCCCCGTCGGGCGCCTCCTGGGCCGCGGGCATGCCCTCGGGCACGACGCCCACGGTGCGCGCACCGCCTTCGCGGGCCGCCTCGGCGACCGCGCCCATGCACGACTGGATCCCGCCGCCCGTCACCAGGGTGTGCCCGCGCCGCGCCAGCTCGGCGCCGACCTCGCGGGCGACCTCCACGTGCTTGGGGTCGATCCGGGTGCTGGACGCGCAGAAGACCGTCACCGTCATGCCCACCGTGCACTGCCCTCTTTCATGATGTTTGCTGATTTATATGTGGATTCTCCCTGCTTGCCGAACATGCCGGAACCACCCGCGGGGTGAGCCGCCCGTGTCGCCCGCGTGACCAGGGGTTCGATGAGTTGTCCACAGGGCGTCCAGCGAAGTCGCGGGAAAGCGGCGATGATCTGGGGCAGGTCCCGAGGGGCCTCGGTCGGTGGCGGGGGCCGCGGGCCGGAACGGGGATTTCGAGGAGGGGGCTTCGATGGCCGAGGTGGAGGAACTGGTCGACCGGGTGATCGGCGACACGGTGGTGGGGCTCGAACTGCTCAACATGTGGCTCGGCACGCGGCTCGGGCTGTACCGGGCGCTGGAAGAGGGGCCGCTGGACGCCCGGGGGCTCGCCGACGCGACGGGCGTCCATCCGCGGTACGCGCGCGAATGGCTGGAGCAGCAGGGGGTGGCGGGCTGGCTGAAGGTGGCGGAGGAGGATCCGGCGGGCGATCCGTACCTGCGGGCGTTCCGCCTGCCCGAGGAGGCCCGGGAGGTGCTTCTGGACACCGACAGCCCGTTCTACCTGGGCGCGCTGCCGGAGTTCTTCACCTCGATCGCCTGGACGCTGCCCGAGGTCGCCGACGCCTACCGGCACGGCGGCGGCGTGCCCTTCTCGTCCTACGGCGCGGGCACCCGACACGGCATCGGCGGGCTGAACCGGCCCATGTACCTGGCGTCGGCCTCCGGGTGGGTGCGCGCGCTGCCCGGGGTCGCCGAACGGCTCTCCGTTCCCGGTGCCAGGATCCTCGATCTGGGCTGCGGCACCGGCTGGTCCACGATCGCCCTCGCCGAGGCCTTTCCCGAGGCCGAGGTCCAGGGCGTCGACCTCGACCGGGAGTCGGTGGAGGAGGCGAAGGGCAACGCGGCCGAGCGCGGCCTGTCGGACCGGGTGACGTTCGCGTGCGCGGACGCCGCGTCGTTCGAGGCCGGCGACGACCGCTACGAGCTGGTCTGCCTCTTCGAGGCGCTGCACGACATGGCGGATCCGGTGGGGGTGCTGCGCCAGGTGCACGGGCTGCTGGCACCGGGCGGCTCGGTGCTCGTCGGGGACGAGCGGGTCGCCGAGTCCTACGCCGCGCCCGGCGATCTGCTGGAGCGGCTGAACTACGGTTTCAGCACCCTGCACTGCCTGCCCGCGACCCGGGCGGAGGAGCCGCAGGTAGAGGCGGGCACGGTGCTGCGGCCTTCGATGGTGCACGAGTACGCGCTCCGGGCCGGCTACCCCGAGGGGTCGAACACGGCGGCCATCGAGCACGACCTGTGGCGCTTCTACCACCTGCGGGCTTGAAGAGCCGTCGGCCGGCGGGCCCCCTCACCGGCCCTTGGTGACCTGGATCACAGGGCCATCGATTACAGTGAGGAAAAGGCCCGCGGCGGAGCGATCAGGGGGAGGCGAGGTCGTGGCCCACTATCGCAGTGTCGGAAACGTGCCTCCCAAGCGGCACACGCAGCACCGCACGCCGGAAGGCGGCCTCTACTACGAGGAGCTGATGGGCGAGGAGGGCTTCTTCAGCGACTCCTCGCTGCTGTATCACCGCGGGCTGCCCTCCGCGCTCTCCGACGCGCGGCCCTGGACGCCGCCCGGCGGGCCCGTCCGGGCGAACCTGCCCCTGCTCCCCCGGCACCTGCGCCCGCACGAGCTGTTCGGCGCCGACGACTGGCGGGAGACCGACGCGGTGACGGGCCGCCGCGTCCTGCTCGCCAACGCCGACGTCCGGATCTGCTACGTGGTGGCGGGCAGCCCGTCCCCGCTGTTCCGGGACGCCGTCGGGGACGAGTGCGTCTACATCGAGTCGGGCGCGGGCACCCTGGAGACGGTCTTCGGAGCCCTGCCCTTCCGGCAGGGCGACTACGTGCTGATCCCGCGCGGCACCGCCCACCGGTGGGTGCCGGGCGGCGGGCAGCCCGTGCGCGCCTACTGCGTCGAGGCGTCCTCGCACATCACCCCGGTGCGGCGGTACCTGTCGAAGTACGGGCAGTTCCTGGAGCACGCGCCCTACTGCGAACGCGATCTGCACGGGCCGTCCGAGCCGCTGCTGGCCGACTCCTCCGGCGAGGTGGAGCTGCTGGTGAAGCACCGGGGACCGGAGGGCGTGGACGGCACCTCCTACCTGCTGCCGCACCACCCGTTCGACGTCGTCGGGTGGGACGGCTGCCTGTACCCGTACACGTTCAACGTCGCCGACTTCGAGCCGATCACCGGCCGGATCCACCAGCCGCCGCCCGTCCACCAGGTCTTCGAGGGCTCGGGGTTCGTCATCTGCAACTTCGTGCCGCGCAAGGTCGACTACCACCCTCTGTCGATCCCCGTGCCCTACTACCACTCGAACGTGGACTCGGACGAGGTGATGTTCTACTGCGGCGGCGATTACGCGGCCCGCAAGGGCTCCGGCATCGCCCAGGGCTCGATCTCCCTCCACCCGGGCGGCCACACCCACGGCCCCCAGCCCGGCGCCTACGAGCGCAGCATCGGCGCCGAGTCCTTCGACGAGCTCGCCGTCATGGTCGACACCTTCCGCCCCCTGGACCTGGGCGAGGCCGCCTTCTCGTGCCAGGACCCCGCCTACCCCTGGACCTGGTCCCGCCCGCCCGCCTGACCCGGGCGTGGCGCCGCCCAGGCGGCGTTCGGCCATGGGGCGGCCCCACGCGGGCGCGGCGTCGCCGCACCGGGGCCCGCCGTGCGTGTTCGTTCGCGCAGCGGGCGAGCGGGGCGGGGCCGCGACGGGCCGGGCCGGGCAGGAGCATCGGGATGGGCGGGTGACGGCCTGTCAGGTGTCGGGGGTGGTGAGGCGGGTGACGATGGCGTCCAGGGCGGCCAGGTCGGGGGCGGGGAGGGACAGGAGGGCGCCGGGCGGGGTGTCGAGGATGGCCGCGGCGGTGGCGGCGGCGGCGCGGCCCTCGGGGGTGGGGCGGACGAGTTTGCGGCGGCGGTCGGCCGGGTCGGGGGTGCGGGTCACGTAGTCCCGCTGGACCAGGCCCTCGACGAGGAGGGAGGTGTAGGGCGCGTCGGTCACCAGTTTGGCGGCGAGCAGGCTCATGCTCATCTCGCCGGCCTCGGTGACCAGGCGCAGTGCCTTGGCCATGCCGAAGCTGACGCCCAGGGCGTCGGAGACCTCGCGGCGCCGGTCCGCCCGGTCCAGCACGAGGGTCCGCAGCCCCCGCCACACCCGGACGGCGGTGTCCTCGCTCATGCCGTCGCGTACGGATTCGTTCACGGCGTCGTTCACGGCGTCGTTCTCCACGGCGTCACCGTAGCCCGCCCGGCGGCTCCGCCCTGCCCGTACCCGGTGATCGCCCGGCATCATCGGAAGGCGTCATCAGGGCTTGGCCGTCAGGGCGGGTTCGCGGGACTCGGTGGGGAGACCCAGGTGGGCGGCGTTGCGGGTGGCCGCGGCGCGGGCTCGGGGGCCGGTGGTGGCCGCGCCCAGGAGGAAGACCACGGCGCCGCAGGCGGCGATGATCCAGTAGGTGACGCGCTGGGCGGTGGCGAAGCCGGTCGAGGAGAGCTGGGCGTGGGCGACGACCGAGCCGATGACGGCGACGCCGACGGCGGTGCCCACCTGGCGGCTGGTCGAGGCCAGGGCCCCGGCGACGCCCGCCTGCTCACGGGGCATGCCGGACACCGCGGCGTCGGTGATCGGCGAGTTCACCATGCCGAAGCCGATGCCGAACAGGAGGAACCCGCCGAGCAGCGCCCAGACCGGCAGTTCGCCGCGTGCGGTGAGCGCGAGCAGAAGACCCGATCCGGTCAGGCAGACCCCGGCGAGGAGCAGTGGCAGGCGCGGGCCGTGCCCGCCGACGAGACGCCCGGAGATCGGCGCGCACACCAGGGTCATCAGCGCCATCGGCAGCATGAACAGGCCTGCCTCCAGCGCGCTGTAGCCCTGCACGTCCTGGAGGTAGAGGGTGTTGACGAAGAGGAATCCGCCGAGCGCCGCGCACGCGCAGATCGCGATGAGGGCGGCCCCGGTGAAAGGCGGGCTGCGGAAGAACCGGAGGTCGATGAACGGGTCGGTACGGCGCGGCTCGTACCAGAGCAGCGCGCCGAGGCAGAGGACCGCCGTGGTGGCCGATCCAATGACGACGGGGCTGCCGAGCCCGTGCAGGGGGCCTTCGATGATCCCGTAGGCGGTCGCGCCGAGCAGACCGGCGACGAGCAGCTGGCCGACGGGGTCGAAGCGCCGGGCCCTGGCCGCCTTGGACTCCGGGATGTGCCGGGTCGCCAGGTAGATCGCGAGGAGGCCGATGGGGACGTTGAGCCAGAAGATGGACCGCCAGCCGGACACCGCGACGAGCCCGCCGCCGACGAGCGGCCCCGCGGCCATGCTGATCCCGACGACGCCGCCCCACACACCGATGGCGCGGCCCCGCTCTCGCGGGTCGGTGAAGGTGTTGGTGATGATCGCCATCGCGACCGGGTTGAGCATCGACCCGCCGACGGCCTGGAGGACGCGGGCGCCGATGAGCCACCCGAGTCCGGGGGCGAGGCTGCACAGCAGCGACGCGGCCGTGAAGATTCCGAGCCCGATCCGGAAGACCCGGCGCCGCCCGAACCGGTCGGCGAGCGCCCCTGCGGGCATGAGGAACACCGCGAGGACGAGCGTGTAGGCGTCGAGGGCCCATTGGAGACCGGTCACCGAAGCGTCGAAATCCGTCTTGATGGACGGGAGCGCCACGTTCAGCACCGTGTTGTCGAGGCTGACGATGAGCAGGGACATGCAGCAGGCGATCAGGATCAGCATCCGGCGCCGTTTGTCCAGCGGAGAACTCACCGACCACCCCCGAGATAGTTACTTGTACTTCTACAAACATTTTGAGAGTACAACTGTTCTGGGGGCAGCCGGTGGATCAGGTACGCATTGAGCCGGAAATCACCCGCGGGCGGACATCGCCGCGAGGATGCGGTGCATGGTGCTCTCCAGGTGGGCGCGCAGCGCGGCCGCCGCGGCCTCCCCGTCGTGCGCGGCGCAGGCGTCGAGGATCGCCTGGTGCTCCAGGTGGCTGAGCCGCCGCCGTTCGGCGTCCGGCGTGGCGAACCTGTACCGCTCGCTGTTCTGCCAGACCGGTTCGATCGCCCGGGGCAGCCACAGCGACCCCGACGCCCGGTAGATGGTGAAGTGGAACTCGGTGTGCGCGCGCCGCGCGGCGTCGACGTCACCGGCCTTGAGCAGGTCCTCGTGCTGGGCGAGGGAGGCCGCGGCCCTCTCCACCGCGTCCGGGGTGATCATGAGCGCGGCCCTGGCGGTGGCCAGCGACTCGAGCTCGATCCGGATCTCGTAGGTGTCGCGCAGGTCGTCCTCGGTCAGCTCGCGGACCCTGGCGCCCTTGTGCGGGATGATCTCGACGAGGCCGAGCGCCTCCAGCCGGCGCATGGCGTCCCGGACGGGCATCGGGCTCATGTCGAGCTGCGCGGCGAGGTCGTTGAGGCGGAGCGGCGACCCGGCGGGGAGTTCCCCCGCCAGGATCATCCGGTGCACCTCGGACGCCGCGGTGTCGGCGAGTGTCCGCCCCTTGCGCGGGGTCAGGGCCGACGGTCCGACGCTCTCGCTCAACGGTTGTCCTCTGCCCACGGAAGGAGGACCTTCTCAAGCGCGCTGAGCACGTAGAAGAGGACCACGCTCATCAGCCCGAGCAGGGCCATCGAGGCGAACGCCAGGGCGGTGTCCGCGCTGGCGCCGGACTGGACGATGACGAAGCCGAGACCCGCGTCCGCGCCGACGAACTCGGCGATGACGGCGCCGATGACGGCGAGGGAGATCGCGGTCTTCAGACCGACCATGACGTGCGGCATCGCATTGGGGAATCGCACCTTGAAGAACGCCTGGAGGTGGCTGGATCCCAGCGACTTGACCAGGTCGACCAGCTCGGTCGGCGTGTTCTTCAGACCCGTCGCGGTGGAGATCACAATGGGGAAGAAGCATAGCAGGAAGACCATGACGATCTTCGGCATCTGCCCGAAGCCCATCCAGACCACCAGGATCGGGGCGATGGCCACCTTCGGCACGGAGTTCACGATCAGCAGCAGCGGGTAGACGATCTGCTCGACGAGCTTCGACATCGCGATGACGACGGCGATCGGAACACCGATGAGGACGGCCAGCGCGAAGCCCTGGATCGTCTCCAGCAGGGTCACCCAGAACTGCTCCATGAGGTAGCCGGGCTGGGTCGTGAACGACGCGAGAACGTCGCCCGGCGACGGCACGAGGAACGGGTCGATCGCGAAGACCGCGGTCGCCGCCCACCACAGGACGATCGTGCCGATCACGCCGAGGACCGGCATGCTCCAGCTCATCACCACGTCGCGCGGGTTCGTCCGCGGCTTCTTGCGCCGGTCCTTCGGCCCCTTCTTGCGCACGAGGGAGTCTGCGGTCATCGGTGGCCTCCGGCGGGCTCGGGCATGAGCAGTTCGTGCAGCTCGGCGCTCACCGAGGTGACGCGGTCGGCGTAGGCGTTGTGCCCGAGCGTGCGGGGACGCGGGATGTCCACGTCGATGATCTTGCGGAGCCGGCCGGGCCGCGGGCTGAGCACCACGACCCGGTCGGCGAGCAGGACGGCCTCCTCGATGGAGTGCGTGACGAACACGATGGTCGTCTCCTGCTCCATCTTGATCCGCTGGAGCTCGACGGAGAGCTCCTCGCGGGTGAGGGCGTCCAGGGCGGAGAACGGCTCGTCCATGAGCAGGACGTCCGGGTTCTGGATGAGCGAGCGGCACAGCGAGACCCGCTGCTGCATACCGCCCGAGAGCTCATGCGGGAGGCGCTTCTCGAACCCGGCGAGACCGGTCAGTTCGAGGAGTTCGTGCGCCCTCCGCCGGTGGGATTCCTTGTCCAGCTTGAGGATCTCCACCGGCAGCATCACGTTGTCGAGCACCGTGCGCCAGGGCAGCAGCGCCGCCTTCTGGAACATGAAGCTGACGTCCTGCCGGGGCTTGTCGACGGGCCTGCCGCCGACCGTCACCGAACCCGAGGTCGGCTTCTGCAGGCCCGCGACCATGCGCAGCAGCGTGGACTTGCCGCAGCCCGAACGCCCCACGAGGGTGACGAACTCGTTGCGTTCGACGGTGAGGCTGACATCGTCCAGCGCGTGGACGCGACCCTCCCGGGTCTGGAAGATCTGTGATACCTGCCTGAGCTCGATCATCTGCGGTCTCCTGTTACTTCTCCGCCTGGACCGCGACGTCGAGGTCGACGAGCTGGTCGGGGGTAACGCCGGACGGGATGGCCCCCGCCTCGGTGAGGATGTCGATGTTGGCCTTGACCCTGGCCTCGTCGACGGCGCCGATGGTGGCTCCCTGGGGCAGGACGTAGTCCTTCATCGCCTGCATCTCGGCGGTGGCGATCGCCGGGTCCTGGGTCGGCTGGAACTTCTTGAGGATCTCGCCGGTCTCCTCGGGGTTGTCGATCGCGTACTGGAGGCCCTTGAGCAGGGCTCCGGTGAACTTCTCGACGAGCTCCGGCTTCTCGTCGGCGAGCTTCGTGGAGGTCATCAGCGAGTTGCCGTAGAGCTCCGGAAGGAGGTCGCCGTAGGGAAGGAGGACGGCCTTCTTGTCCTTGGCGGCCTTCTCGATGAGCGGCGCGCCGACCATGAACTGGCCGATCGCGTCGGCCTTGCCGCCCGCGAGGAGCTGGGGCAGCGCGGCCGGGGACGAGCCGACGAACTTCACCTTGGCGGCGTCGATGCCCGCGGCCTTGGCGTAGACGGGGAACGTCACCTGGTTGGTGGACCCGGACTGGTCGGCGACGGTCTTGCCTTCCAGATCCTTGGGCGCGGCGATGCCGTTGCCCTCCAGCGAGATGATCCCGGCCATCGTCTTCTGGTGGATCATGGCCACCGACGTGACGGGCAGCTTCTCCTTGGCGATGGTGATGGACGCGGCGGTGAAGTCGCCGGGGCCGAAGTCGGCGCGTCCGCTGGCCAGCAGCTTCATGACGTCGACGGTGCCGGAGCCCGGCTTGATGTCGATGTCGATGCCGGCCTCGTCGAAGTAGCCCTTCTCCTCCGCGACGTAGACGTACGCGTCGCGGCCGAAGGTGTTGAACGACGTGAGGTAGTTGACCTTCTCCAGGGATGCGCCGGAGCCGCCGTCCTCGGCGCCGCCGCCGCACGCGGTGACGGCCATGAGGAGGACTCCGGCGATGCCCGCGAGCCGGGCGGTAGAGGTGAGCTTCATCGTTCTTCCTTCACTCTGTGGGAGGACAGCAGAGCCCGGGCGTTCTCTTCGCTGATCCGGCGCACGAGGTCCCCGTCGAGATGGGCGACGAGCGACGCGGGGTCGTCGCTGCCCATCGGGAACGGCCAGTCGCTGCCGAGGACGATCCGGTCACCGCCGAACGTGGCGACCGCGAGGTCGACGACGGCGGAGTCATGGGCGAGGCAGTCGACGTAGAAGCAGTCGATCGCCTCGGAGAGGGGGGTGGTGAGGGTGGGAAGGCCGGGCCGCTCGGTGTCGATGCCGCGCTGCCAGCGGCCGAGCACGGAGGTGAGGACGCCGCCGCAGTGCACGAGCAGGAACCGGACGCCGGGGAAGCGGCCGGGCACGTCGCCGAAGAGGAGCTGGGCGACGGCCACGCCCGTCTCGTACGGGTTGCCGAGCAGGTTGGCCAGGTAGAAATCCTTGAGCCGTGGGTCGGGGCTGGCCCCCGGGTGCAGGAGCAGCGGGCGGCCGTCGGCGGCCAGCAGCTCCCACACCGGGTCCAGGCTCCCGTCGGCGAGGCTCACCGAGCCCCCGCCCGCGGAGGCGGCGAAGCCGACCCAGCCGGCGTCCTCGGCCAGCAGCCGCTCGAGCTCCGCCGCGGCGGCTTCCGGCCGGTCGAGCGGCAGGTAGGCCATCGGCAGGAGCGTCGGGCGGCCCTCGGTGGCCTGGAGGATCCCGTCGTTGAGGGCGCGGACCCAGACGACGGTCTCCTCTTCCCCGAGGTGCTGGCGGAAGAACGGCGGCGGGGCGGAGACCGCGCCCGCTTCCAGGCCCAGGTCGGCGAGCCACGCCTCCAGGGCCTCCGGCTGGTAGAGCCGGGGCAGGCCGACCCGCGACCCGTCGACGACGAGCCGTCCGCCGTCCGGCTCGATGCCGGGCAGCGCCGCGACGTCTGTGAGGACGGGGGCGAGGTGGGTGTGCAGGTCGATGCCGGCCATGAGGGGCGTGGTCTCCTAGTTCCGAGGGCGGGGGGCGGGGGTCGGGGTCGGGGTGGGTCAGGCGAGGCGGGTGCGGACCATCCGGTTGCGCAGCTCGCCGAGGCCCTCGACCCGGGTCACGAGCTCGTCGCCCTCCTTGAGGAAGATCTGCGGCTCGCGGGCGTTGCCGATGCCGTGCGGGGTGCCGGTCAGCACCACGTCTCCGGCGCGCAGCGTCATCCCCCAGCTCAGCTCGGCGATGACCTGGGCGAACGAGAACGCGGTCAGCTTCGTGGTGGCGTCCTGGAGACGGACTCCGTTGAGGTCGAAGGTGATCGCGAGGTCGTGCGGGTCGGCGATCTCGTCGGGCGTGGTGATCCACGGGCCGAGTGGCATCGTGGCGTCGATGCTCTTGCCCTTCAGCCACTGGCCGCCGTGCGCGCGCTGGAGGTCGCGCTGGGAGACGTCGTTGGCGATGAGGTAACCGCCGACGTAATCCAGTGCCTTGTCTTCGGGGATCGACCGTCCGGTCTTCCCGATGACGATCGCGACCTCGGCCTCGTAGTCCCACTTGGTGGAGATCTCCGGGTCGAACGCGATGTCGTCGTTCGGGCCGATGACGGTGTCCGGGCCCTTGGTGAAGAACGTCGGGTGCGTCGGGCGCTCCTTGGGGTCCTGCCCCTCGCGCTTGCCCTTCGACTCCTCGAAGTGCTCCCAGTAGTTCCAGCCGGTGCACAGGACGTCGCGGTTGAAGCGGGCGAGGGGGGCGCGCAGGTCCAGGCCCGCCAGCGGGACGCGCTCGGCGTCCTCGACCCCGGCCCGGATCGCCTCCAGCGCGGCGGCGTCGCGGACGGCGTCGTCGGGGGTCGGCGCGCCGAGCGGGAGGGCCGCGGCCTGGTCGCCCAGGATGACGACGGTGCGCCGCACCCCGTCGAGGACCGCCGCTCCGTACCTCATCAGTCACCCACCACGGCGATGGCGTTGATCTCGATGAGGTAGTCCTTGTTCACGAACTTGGAGACCTCGACCATCGTCGACGCGGGCGCCACACCGGTGAAGTACTGGCGGCGCACGGCGTGGATGGCCTGGAAGTCCTCCATGTTGCGGACGTAGACGTCGACCCGGGCGATGTCGTCCAGGGTGCCGCCCGCGGCCTCGACCGCGGCCTTCAGGTTCTGGCAGACCTGGTGGGTCTGGGCGCTGACGTCGCCGACGCCGGTGACGCCGCCGGACGCGTTGCGGGCGGTCATCCCGGAGATGAACACGAACCGGCCCGCGGCCTTGGCGACGGTCGCCTGGGCGAAGTGGCCGTTCGGCACGGCGAGTTCGGGGCTGACGACTTCCTGCTTGGGCATTTCTCTCCTCAGAAGGCGCGGCTGCGCGGGTTCAGCGGGTGTCTTCCTCGCTGCTGTACCAATCGGGCTGCGTCGGGTAGTGCGGCCCGTCGTAGATCTCCAGCAGGACGGTGTCCTCGTCCGCGTGGGTGGGGCCGTGCAGGCTGCCCTTGGGGTTCCAGTAGAAGGAGCCCTGCGTGAGGGTCAGCCCGGTCGGGACGTACGTGTACCGGCCGGAAAGGCAGAACATGAACTGGTTCGAGGCGTGCGAGTGCCGGGACGGGATGCCCGAGCCCTTCTTGAACCGCACGAGGGAGATCGACGCGCCGGTGTCGTCGTTGCGCCACAGCGGCTTGTGCGACAGCCCTTCGAGGGTCTTGTCGAGCCACTCCAGGTCCTGGACCTGCAGGAGGATCTCGCGGAACCTGCCCATGACCTCGCCGTCGGGGCCGGGGACGTCCTGCTCCCGGGAGCGGTCGGGCGCCTCGCCGCCGTAGTTGGCGGGCTCCGACAGGTTCTCGGCCCACTCGCTCTCGGAGATGCCCTCGGGGCGCTTCGGACGGATCGGCTCAGGCACGGTTCTCTCCCAGGAACTTCAGTTCGATGAGGCGGCTGACGTAACGCGAGTCGCCGCGGTTGGTGAGCATGTGGACCTCGCCCGGCTCGCGGTAGATGACGCCGCCCGCCGGCTCGTGCACCAGGCGCGGGTCGCCGCCGATGAGGGCGTCGATCCGGTTGTCCGCGGCCTCGATCGCGACGACGAGGTACGGGTTGACGTGCTGGTGCCACGGCTGCTTCTGGCCGGGCTGGAGGTCGATCTCCCAGACCCTGACGAACTCGTTCTCCAGGAGGATGTTCTGGCCGACGCTCCCCAGCGAGACGGGCTTGCCGTCCGGGCCGACGAGGTGGGTGTTGTCGTGCGCGGCGATCGGCTCGCCGTCCGGCCCGACCAGGCCGGAGTTCTGCTGCTCGGTCATGCGTTCTCCTCGAAGGCCGCGGGCGCGCGGCCGGTGATGCGGGCGTAGACCTCGGCCGCGACGTCCGTGGTGGAGGCCGGGTCGAACGGGAGGATCGCCGCGACGTGCCCGTCGGGGCGCAGGAGGACGACGGTGTCGGCCGGGACGCCGAAGCGGCGGCGGACCCGCTCGGCCGGGTCGAACAGGGCGCGGTCGCGCAGGCCGGAGTCGTGCGGGGCGTCCCAGCGGGACACCGCGAAGCGCCTCAGCGCCGGGCTGTCCTGGGCGGGGATGGCCGGGCGGCGGCGCGTGTCGGTGAAGTACAGGGCGACGAACGCGTCCCTGGTCAGGTCGTGCAGGTGGACGCCACCGCCGTCGGGGCCGAAGACGGGCAGGTCGGGCGCGCGGTCGCCGGCGTTGACGGGCAGCGGGGTGCTCCCGGTCTTGACCATCGACCACTCGCCCTTGCCGTCGACGTCGAGGGTGACACCGAGCATCGAGCGGGTGAAGGCGTTGCCCCAGTTCCCGTCGGTCATCGCGTCCAGCGCCTCGCCCTCGCGGGCCATGTACTGGCGGGCCGCCTCCGACATCTCGCCGGAGCCCTTGACCGCGACGGGCGCCTGCTCGACCTCGTAGCCGTCGAGGATCGACTCGTCGGCCCAGCCGCGCAGCACCCAGGACAGGCGCCACGGCAGGTTCGACGCGTCGAGCACACCGGTGTTGAGGCCGAGCGCCCACATCGGGGTGATGAGGTGGGCGGCGTCGCCGAGCAGGAAGACCCTGCCGTCGCGCCACTTGCGGGCGACCCGGTGGTGCACGTTGTAGACGTTGGTGCCGATGACCTCGATGTCCTCGACGTCGCCGATGAACCTGCGGGTCTTCTCGCGCAGTTCCTCGATCGTCAGCTCGGCCGCGTCCTTCGGGAGCGGGTAGAGGAACCGCCAGCAGTGCGGCTGGCGGACGAGGATCATCCACTCCTGCGGGTCGGAGAAGTAGGCCAGGTACGGGTAGTCGCGCGGGCTGGCGACGTCGAGGTCGGCCTTGATGTCGACGAGCATGTAGCGCTCTTCGAGGGTCTTGCCCTCGACGGTGATGCCGAGCTGCTCGCGGATCGTGGAGCGGCCTCCGTCGCAGCCCAGCAGGTAGCGGGCCTTGAACGTCTCCGGTCCCTCGGGGCCGTTCAGGTGCAGCTCGACGTGGTCGGCGTGCTGCGTGAACTTCTCCAGGCGGCGCGACATGCGCAGCGCGCCCGGCGCCTTGGCCTCGAACGCGTCGCGCAGGACGGGCTCCAGGTGGTGCTGCGGGATGTTGATGACGAACGGGAAGCGGGTGTCCTCGGTCAGCTCGCCCGTCCGGACCGACAGGGTCGGCTCGTTGGTGACCCGGTCGATCTCGCCGATCTCGTCGATGCGCAGGGAGGCGCGCAGGACGGGGTCGAGGGCGTCGAAGCGGTGGAGGACCTCGAGGGTCCGGGTGAGGATCGTGCCCGCCTTGGTGTCGAGGGACAGGCTGTCGTCCTCCTCGAACACGGCGACGGGGACGCCGTGGTGGACGAGGCCGAGAGCGGTGATGAGGCCGACCGGGCCCCCGCCGACGATCGCGACGGGCAAAAGGTCCTGGTTCTCCTTGAGAGGGTCGGACATGGTCACTCCTTGGGGTACGCGCGGTCGCGGCTGAGCTGGGAGCCGGTCATCGTCGCGGCGTCCGACAGCAGGAAGAGCAGCGGGCCGACCACGTCTTCAGGCGTGCCGATGCCGGTCGTCTTGGCCCAGTGCTCGCGTTCGCCGCCCTGGGGGTTGGCGGCTTGGAATTGGGGCGTGTCGATGACGCCGGGGGCGAGCACGTTCACGCGGACGCGGTGCTCGGCGACCTCGGCGGCCAGGGACTTCGCGAAGGGGATGAGCGCGCCCTTGCTCGCGGCGTACGCGGACGCCTCGGCGCGGCCCATGTGCGCCAGCCCCGACGTGAACATCACGATGGAGCCGCTGCGCCGTTCGATCATCGAGGGCAGGACGGCCTGGCACGACCACACGACGCCGTCGAGGTTGACGCCCAGGGTGCGGGCCCACTCGTCCGACGGCATCTCGGCGACCTTCGTGCGGGGCTGGATCGCGGCGCCCGCGACGAGCCCGTCGATGTGGCCGTGCCGGGCCAGCACGCCTTCGACCGCGGCGAAGACCGCCGTGCGGTCGGAGACATCGACCTTGACGTGCTCGACGCCGTCCAGGTCGAGGCCGGGGGCCACGTCGAAGACGACGGCCTGGCCGCCGCGCGCGGCGATCCCGCGGGCGAGGCCCGCGCCGATGCCGTTCGCGCCGCCGGTGATGACGACGACCTCGCCGGTCGCGTCGAAGGTGGTCCGGATCATCGGCGCACTTCCGGAAGGGTCGCGCCGACCTTGGCGGCGGTCTCTTGCAGCGCCTTCAGCACGCTCGCCTCGACCTTCACGCCGCGCGCGGCGGCGGTGTCGCTGCGCTCGGCCTCGATCTGGCCGGGCAGGTAGAGCCGGTCGACGCCCGGGGCGGTGGGCGAGCCGGTGACCTCGGCGGCGAGGGCGGCCATCCGGTCGGCGAACCCGTCGGCGTCGCCGAAGGAGGCGAGGTCCAGCGCGAGGAAGAAGTGCGCGCAGTCGTTCGGCACGGACACGTCGGCGTACAGGCCCTTGACCTTGCTGCCGGAGGATCCGCCGGACAGGACTCCGGTGAGGACGTCGACGATGAGCGCGAGGCCGAAGCCCTTGTGGCCGGCGGCCGGGAGCAGCATTCCCTTGAGTGCGGCGTTCGGGTCGGTGGTCGGGCCGCCCTCGGCGTCGGTCGCCCAGGTCACCGGGATCTCGCGGCCTTCGGCGGCGGCGATCCGGATCTTGCCGAGCGCGGCCTCGGACAGCGCCATGTCCAGGACGACGGGGTGGCCGTCCTTGCCGGGCACGCCGATCGCGATCGGGTTGTTGCCGACGACGGGCTGCGCACCGCCGGGGGCGGGCATCAGCGGCCGGGTGTTGGCCGCGGCGATCCCGACGCAGCCGCTCGCGGCGGCGGCCTGCACGTAGCGGAACGCGCCGCCGAAGTGGAACGCGTGCCGGACGGCGACCGCGCCGACCCCGTGCTTCTTGGCCTTCGCTACGGCCAGCGCCATCGCCTGGTCGGACGTCAGCTGACCGAGCGCGTCGCCCGCGTCGAGCACCGCGACCGCGCCGAGGTCCACGACGACCTCCGCGCTCTCCTTGCGGGACACCGATCCGGCGAGGATCCGGTCCACGTACATCGGCACGAGCATGGCCCCGTGCGAGGAGACCCCCCTCAGGTCGGCCTCCACGAGCGACTCCGCCACGACCGAGGCCGCGTCCTCGCCGAACCCGACCGCCCGGAACACCCCGGCGACCGCTTCGAGCAGCCACCCGGCTTCCACGAGACCGTCGCGCTCTTCCTGAGCCACCGTCACGCCCCTCACCCCAACTCCTCGACTGATGACCAGGATTCTGGTGATATCTCATATCAAATGTCAAATATCACCGTGAGGTTAACCAGGTGATCATCGGCTGCGCATGGCGTTGGCCAAACCCTGGCCAAGGGCAGGAAAGCCCTACGGGCACGGCCTTCCCGCAAGATCGGCCGAGGCCGGCGAGCGGCGCGGAGGAGCCCGAAAAGTGGTCACTTTTGGACGCCCGGCGAAGCCGATGGTGAGGACGGCGCAACAGGCGCGTTACCTACCCCGTGTCATCTGATCGATCCACTGAGCGATTGCCAAATACCGTCCGCTATCGGGATGGGACCCGGTGAAAGCGGCCACAACCGGCTGGTGAATGCCTTCACACCCGGTGAAAGCGGTCACGGTCCCGCCCGCGTGACGGCACCTCGGACCGCCCTCGGGTGGCCGGATACGGACGGTGTTCGGCGGGCTTCCGCGTTGACAGCGGGGGTGCGCGGTCCGGAGGGTCGAAAGATGACCGATTGGGAAGAGTACGGAACCGTCCTCAGCGAGGTACTCCACACGGCGCCACCGGACACCGACCTCTTCCTGCGCGGGCCCGGCGGGCGCTATCTGGCGCTCTACAAGCGGCCCGACGCCCTCTCGGCCTTCCTCTCCCCCGCCCGCGGCCCCCTGCAGCTCCCCCCGGACGAATCCCCTGGACGGCTCGGCTGGCTCCCCTCCCCCCAGGGCTTCGCTCTGCCGCCTCTCGACCTGGACTCCTCGGCGTCCGGCCTGGTCGACCTCGCCGTCCGGACCCTACGGGAGGTTCTGCGGGTCGGATCCCCGGGCGAGGTGTCCCCTGTCGCGTACCGCGTCGACGGCCCTCCCCCGGACGTCACGCCGCTGCGCTTCGCCCTCGCGCCCGCCGCCGCCCTGGACACCTCGGGCTGGCACCGTCCGCACGGCTCGGCCTTCTGGACCGACGCGCGCACCGGAGGCCGGATCCTGTTCCAGCCCGGCGCCGCGCCCCCCGACGTCCCGCACTGGCTGGACGACCTCCCCGCCGCCCGGCGCGCCCTCACCGTCCGGCACGCCCGCGTCGGCTGCCTCATCTCCGCCGACCCCGTCACGATCGGCGACATGACGGGCCTGGCCTGCCTCGCCAAGGTCACCCACGCGGCCCGTCCCCGCGTCTCGTACACCTTCACCGTCTGGCTGCTGCGCGCCACCCGGGCGGTCTACCTCCACCACGTCATAGACGCCCCCGACCCTCCCGATCCCCGCTCCGGCGCCCCGGCGCCGCACCCTTACGCCCCCGCCGTCAGGACCGCCCTCCCCTACCTGCCGTCAGACGAGCAGTCCTTCGATCCTTCCCACCCCGACCACCCGCTGACCCACTCCCGCACCTGGCTCCACGCCCTCCCCTACCGCCTGAAGCTCTCCCCCTCCTTCACCGCCGCCCCCGTCTACAGCCCTTGACCGTTCGCCTTCGGCTCCCCGTAGTACCCCGTCCTGTACCTCTCCTCCACGACGTCGGCCTTGTCCTGCGCCGCCCGCACGAGATCCACCCCGAGCACGTCCGCGAGCTCCACGAGGTACGTGAACACGTCGGCCATCTCCGACCGCACCGCGGCCGCTTTCGCCGCATCGTCCATCACCCGCGCCGACTCCTCCGGCGTCAGCCACTGGAACTCCGCCAGCAGCTCCCCGGCCTCCCCCGCCAACGCCATCGCAAGGTTCTTGGGCGTATGAAACCCCTCCCACCCGCGCCGCTCCGCCGCCACCCGCAACCTCGCCGCCAACTCTTCCATCCGCTCCATCCACCCAGCGTAGAACCGGAGGACCCGACCCCGTACGCCGTGCTGCGAATCCCAGTAGTGGACGGGCATGCCGCCCGGCTTACTCGGCCTCGTCTTCGGCAGGGTCGTAGAAGGGGCTCTCCCAGGGGTCGTAGCAGTAGGTGTGCCAGGGGCCGGAGAGGTGTTCGCCGTGTGCGGCGACGACATCGGAGAGGTCCTTACCGGGGTGGAGGCGCAGGAAGCCGCAGGGTGAGAGGCCCAGGCCGGCGTCCACGGTGTAGTAGACGGCCCCCTCATCCTGGAACTCCAGGTAGGCCGGGAGCACTCCCGCGATCCGGGTGTCCCCGGACCGGGCGTCGGCCGCACGTTCCAGCGAGGGACGCGAGACCGCGAAGGCGGCCCGTGTGGGGAGTCCGGCCACCGAGACGGCCAGGGACGCACAGACCAGAACGGGCACCAGCGCCGACCTGAGCAAGATCACGGCAAGCCTCTCGCCGCCGTCCCACTCCGGCCGCACCTCCGCGGCGACGCCGCGCCCCCAGCAGACCAGGGTGACGACACCGAGCACCAGCCACAGCAGGATCCCCACGACCTCCCAGAACGCCGCCGCCGTCCACAGAAGAACAGCCGAGGCCAACAGCCCGGTGAAGACGCCGGGCGGTCGGCGCCGCCCCGCACGCAAGATCCCCATACGACTCAACCCTGGCAAAGCGCACCCTGCCCCACAAGGCCCGGACCCCACAGGCCCGTGCCCGGCCGAAAGAACGAGGTGGCGGGATTCAACCGACGAGCCCGTCCAGGAACCCCTGGGTCTCCTCATCCGTCGAGTACAGGACCGTGCCCATCATTCCCCGCGTGAGCAGCACCTTGTAGGTGTGCCGGATCAGCCGGTCGTACTCCTGCGGACTGGTCGTCTTCTTGAACGCCGGGTCCTTCGTCGCCTCCCGCACGGCCGTGAACCTGCCTCCCCGGATCACGAGATCGGGCCCGAGGATCACGCCGTTCCAGTCGTACTCGAACCCCTGCGCGGTGTAGACGCAGCCCACCTGCCCGAACCCGCCGGGCGCGGTCGCCCACATCGGGCTGGGCGGCGCCATCCCGACCGCCCGGTCCCCCTTGACGTTCCAGGGCCTCTCCCAGCCCCCGATACGCACGTCCGGGACGAGCTCGCCGTCAACGGGGTCGCTCCACCGCCAGCAGTACCCGGCGGTCATGCGCGCGGAGTACTCGGAGTCCAGCTCCCCCTGGAGCCGCTTCTCCATCGCCCCGGGGCTCTCGGCCACCTCGACGCGGAAGTGGTCGTCGCCCTGCCACGGGACCGGCCCGTCGCCGCGCAGCCCGAGCAGCCGCAGCACCCAGTCCTCGTACGCCGCACTGCCCCCGCAACGGAACTGAGCGTCCAGCGAGACCTCGTGGACCGTGAACCCCTGGCCCTCGGCATAGGCCCGGATCTCGGCGGGGCTGCCCAGCTCCCCCGGCCGCACGACCTGGTTCTCGTCGAGCAGGAACACCGGCACCCGCGCGACCGCGATCAGCTCGTCGATCTGCGGCCGACCCGTGCGCAGCGCCGCCTTCGTGTACCGGTTGACCGACGTCTCCCGGATCCGGTGCGCCTCGTCGCAGATGAGCACGTCGAGCGAGTTCTTCTCCGCCGCCATGAAGCTGTTGAAGTACTTGAACAGGTCCTTGACCCGCTTCGTCCCCTTCCCGACATGGTTGCGAAGTGTCGTCGTGAAAGCCGAGGAGCCCGTCGCGTGGAGCGCGGTCCTCCCCTGCCGGAACAGCTCGCCGAGCACCGAGAGTGCGATGACGCTCTTCCCGCTCCCCGGCCCGCCCGTGACCAGCACGACGCGCTTGCTGTCCGCCTGGTGAGCGGCCTTCACGGCGTGCATCACGAGGTCATAGGCCAGCCGCTGCTCGTCCAACAGAACGAACTGCTCCTGCTTCTTGATCTCCTCCGCCCCAAGCCTCATCAGCTGCTTCGACGGCCGGATCGCGCTCTCCAGCAGCCGGTCGCCCGCACCCGCCCCGGGCGCCTCGGAGAACCGCGTCTTCAAGTACTCCTGGAACGCGCCGCGCCGCGTCTTGGTGAACAGCCGCCCCTCTTCGGACGTGACCTGCCCGAGCAGGTCGAGCACGTCCCCGTCCTCGGCGTTGTGCAGATAGGCGACGCCCCCTAGCTGCCGACCGTCCAGCGCCGCCACGAAGTCCCGTAGGTACTCGCAGTACTGCCCCACCTGACGCGAGGGGTGCAGCTTCGGCCCTCCCGGCATGCTCTCCACGAGCACGAGTTCCTCGTCGTCCTCGTAGGACTCGGCGCGACTCCACTGCTTCAGCTCGACCACGACATATGCGTCGTTCCCGTCATGGTCGACGCCGGCCAGCACCACATCCGCCCGCTTGCTCGTCAGCGGAAGCTGGTACTCCACCAGCATCTCCACCTGCCCGAGCCCCGCGTCCACAAGATCCCGCGCCAGCACCGGCAGGCTCCGATCCCACGACCGCCGCTCTGACTCCCCCGGATTCACCCGCATCGCCACCCTGAGATGCTCGGCGATCCGCTCACTCAACACCCGCTCCACCGGAGACGCCAACGCCGCAACACTCGACGCGGAATGACGGAACGCCGTCACCCAACCCACCCCCGGGCAGCACGAATCAACGCGCGGGTGGGGGCATCTCCGGCATAAACCGATGACCGAAAGCCCGTCGGGCCGCCTGAACGCAGATCAGCCTAGCCTCGCCTGCCCTAGACCGTCGCAGGAGTCTCACCCGGGTGGCCTCCCGCGTTCAATCCACCGTTGCAGCGATCAGCTCACGGAGGTACTCGCGAGTTTCCGCATCTGTTGAATAGATGACCACACCACGCATGCCCCTGGTCAACAGGACGTAGTATGTGTTACGGATCAGTTGGTCAAAACGTTCATTGGACACCTTTCTGGAGCGCACGGTTCGATCGGCGCTCTTCGACCTGTCCGTGACCAGGTGGCCGTCACGGACCACCAGATCGTCCCCGACGATCACCCCGGCCCAGTCGTATTCGAGGCCCTGAGCAGTGTAGACGCAGCCGATCTGTTCAAAGCCCCCGTCTGCGCTGGCCCACAGCTGTGAGGGTGGAGCACTTCCCAGATTTTTCCCAAGGGGATTGTTCCAGGGACGTCTCCAGTCCCCTACGACGACGTCCTTCGTGAGTTCCCCATCTGGATTCTTGTCCCACGCCCAGCAGTAACCGGCGGCGATACGCGCAGACCTGCCCTCCTCGATCCTCTCGATGAGGAAGTTCTCCATCGCCTCCGGCGAGGACGCGAGCCGCACTTCGAAGGATGGGTCGGGGTCCCACTTCACAGCACTCTCACCCACGCGGGATTCGTGATCCTCACGGCCGAGACCGAGGAGGGCACGGAGCCACTCCTCGAAGATGCCGCTGCCTCCGCATCTCCACTGGTCCTTCAACTCCATGACCGGATAGAAGCACACGTCGAGAGTCTGTGCGGCGTTCTTGATGGCCGTGACGGTGCCGTTCTCGTTCGGCCGGATGCTCTGATGATGATCCGTCAGGAAGACCACTACACGGGCAGCCTTGATGAGCGTTCTGAGCTGGTGTTCATCGCTGTTGTAACGACTCTGGAACTGTATCCGCGTCTTGCTTCTCGCACGGTGGGCCTCATCCACGATGAGCACGTCCAGACTGCGGTCTGGATCGACGTACCGGTGGAATTTGTTGACGAGCTTGCGATGTCCCTTGCGATTCTTCGCGAGTTCTCTCCGGACAGTCTCGGCCATCGCACCCGAGCCTGCGGCGAACTCGACGGCGATTCCCCTCCTGGCCAGATTCCCGAGGAGTTCCAGGGCGATCGCCGTCTTCCCCGAGCCCGCCCGCCCCACGATGACGACCACGCGCTTGGTTCCGTCGTCCTCTGCGTTGCGCACCGCTTGCTCCACGGCCTTATATGCGTCCACCTGCCCGTCGAGCAGGGTGAAGTGGCGCCGGTCCGCGATGATGTCGGCCACCATCTCCAGGAGGGACGGGCTAGGTGCTATGGCGCTGTTCAGAAAGCGATCTCCGACCTCCCACCCGGGGTCGGGCGCGAAAACCTGCTGGAGGTAGCCGATGAACGCCCCGCGCGTGCTTCCCGTGAAGATCCGTCTCCGGGGCTCCTCAGGGCGTTGCAGCAGGTCGTCAACAGTCGAGTTCTGTGCGTTGTGCAGATACACCACGCCGTGAACGGCCTCCGGCCGCTCCCGGACCATCTCGACGTAGTTGATGATCGTCTCGCAGTAGCCCTCCAGCTGGTCTAGGGGGTGTGCCTTCGGCACCGACATTCCCGGAACAACGAAAAGCTCTGACTTGCCCGAGTGCGCGTGGGCCTGAGCGCCGGCAGGACTTTCATCTGCCTCTTCATCCTCGGAGACGTTGGGAAGGTCCCCCTCGTCCCAGTCATCTTCATCGAAGAGAGCATCGTCCTCGTATGCGGCGGCAGCACTCCACTGCTTCAGCTCGACGACCATCAGTACGTCGTTTCCCTGCGCGTCGGTACCCGCGAGCACCACGTCCGCCTGACTGCCCTTGTTCGTGGGCATCACGTACTCCACGATCATCTCGAGATCGCCCAGACCGGCCTCTATCAGCTCCCGCGCGAGAGCCGACAGACTCGAGACCCAGGTCTCCCTCTGCTTGTCGGTGGAGGTCTTACCCGTCGCCGCCTTGTAGTGGTCGGCCAACGTCTGCTTGAAGACCGTCTTCGATATCGAGGAGTGCGTCAGCTCCTCCCTGAGCGTTCTCACGCTGCTTCGTCGTGCACAACGAGGAGTCTGGGACACCGATACCTCACAAGAACCATTCGTCTACTCTGATCCGAGTAGATCATAATGAGTCGCGCATGTCTTATTTTGCACCTATCCGACACCACACAACGCCACTTCAACCACGAAGACAGATAGGCCAGGGTTTGCGTTAACACGGAGCGACCGCAGCTATCTGGGGACACGCATCCGCGGTCTGGTGACGACCGCGGATATCGCAGCTCTGGGTTCCACCACCTCCTCTCCAGACCACTGCCCGCGCCGGCCGAGCCACCGGATACCCGGAACGTCGGCAAACGCAATACAGCGCGACTTCTTTCGCGTTACGGTGGCGGCATGGCGCTGTTGCGGATGGCCGTCGAGAACTACCGGTGCTTCAAGGAGAGGCAGGAGCTCGACCTGCGGCCGATCACCCTGATCCTGGGGAAGAACAACTCGGGCAAGAGCGCGCTGACCCGGCTGCCGCTGCTGCTGGAGACGGGAATCCACACCGATTCCTCGCTACCGCTCGACCTCGACCAGCTCGGCGACGACCCTCCGGACTTCCTCGACCTCGTCTACGGCCGCAACCCACACCGCCCGCTCCACATCGACTTTCTCGTCTCGGACGGGCGGGAATCCTGCGAGGTCGGTGCCACCATCCAGAACATCGACGAACAGCGCACTCAGTTCGTCCGTGACCTGTCACTCGGCAGCTCCATACGCGACGTCCTCCTGCGGTGGGACGGCGACTACGGGCCTCGGACGTACGTCCTGACCGTCGACGGGAACGAAATCCCCCCACCCCTCACCGCCCGGTTCCAGGGCCTGCTCCCCACGCTCCTGGACGGCAGCCCCTTCGACGAACTCGTCCAGATGGTCAGGGAGTCCTTCGGAGCCTCCCACTACCTGAGCCCTTACCGGCAGCGACCGGCGCGGCTCACACGCCTGCCGTCGCGGATGGCCGCGGATGTGGGAAGTTCCGGCGAGAACGCCGCGGGAATGCTGGTCAACGACCACGTGCGGCGCGACGGCAGACTCCTGAACGCAGTGAACGAGCTCCTGAGCGGTGGCCTCGGCGACTGGCGTATCGAGGTGGAGCCGCAGGGTCCCCTCTTCGCCGTGGTCCTGCGCTCGACCGCCAACCCGGAACTCGCGGTCAACCTGCTGGACTCCGGGACCGGTGTCGCACAGGTACTCCCTCTTGTCGTCCAGCAAGCACAGCACCTGCTGCGACCGGACAACGAGACACCATTGCAGATCATCGAAGAGCCGGAGTTGCACCTGCACCCCGCATTCCACGCGGTGCTCGGTGATCTGTTCCTGCAGGGTGTACAGCGCGGTGGCCGATTCCTCGTGGAGACACACAGCGAAACCCTGCTGCTGCGCCTGCGCCGGCGGATCGCCGAGGAGAAGCTCTCGCCGGATGACCTCGCGGTCTACTTCGTCGAGCACGCTGACGGGATCTCACGGGCACGCCGGATTCACGTGGACGCCTACGGCGATCTGGACTACTGGCCGGAGGACGTCTTCTCGGAGGATTTCGAGGAGACGAAGAAGCTCATGAGGGCCCAGCTCGAGAGGGATGAGGCATGAGGGTCGAGGTCGCATCGGACGCCTTCACCACCGGAGGCTTCGAGGACGTCGTCACGCTGATGCGGTACTTCACCGAGGACCGCCACGACTGGGTCGTCGATCCACGGCAGCTCCCCGCGATCGAGTGCTTCTTCAGCGAGCACACGCCCTCCAGGGCGTCGACCTACACCAGATTCGCTCGCAAGGCGTCCGTGTCCGCCCGTGCCTGGACGTCGAGCCGCCGCCGTGAGCGGGCCGACACCATCTCGGTCACCGCTGACAGTCTTGCCGACCACACCGCCGACCTCGGGCGGTCCGCCAAGGTCGTGGTCGAGAACGGCGACGCCGACCGCTCGTTCCTCTTGGCCGTCGCCCGGGTCTTCGGGCGAGAGCGCGTGATCGCGGCCGAACGGAAATCATGGCTGGAGTTCACGCACAGCGGGGGCGGGGGCGAGCTGCCGAAGCGCGCACGGCACGAGGCCGCCGGCTTCCGGCTGCTGCGCCGAGTCGTGTTCGTCTTCGACGGCGACCGCATGACCCCGAACGAGCGGTCCAAGCACGAGAAGGTCGCCGCCGACCTGCGCAAGGATGCGATCGAGGGACACATCCTGATCCGCCGCGAGGTGGAGAACTACATTCCCACCAAGGTGCTGGCCGCGGTCAAGGGACGCCAGTCCGCCCTCACCACCAGGATCTCCCTCCTGAAGTCGCTCATTCCCGAGCAGCGTGCCCACATCGACATCAAGAACGGCTTCGCCGACAAGAAGACGAAGCAGGCCGTCGTCCCCGCAGCCCAAGCCGAACTCTTCGCGACGCTGCCCCCTGCAACGGTGAAAGGCCTGAGAGAGGGATTCGGCGAAGGGTTGCCGCAGCTTCTCGAACGCGAGGTGGAGGCCGGGAACGTGAAAGAGTCGGACTTCGCGGCGCTCGGCAGCGAGGTGTGCGAAGAGCTGAAGGCGCTGCTTGCCCTGATCGACCGGATCATCTAGGAAAGACGCCATGACCACCGACGCGGACGAGCACGGCCTCACCGGTCCGGAGAACCTCACCTCCAGCGGCGGCGGGCAGCTCCGGGTACAGCCCGAGGTGAACCTGCTGGAGGGCTTCCTCGACGAGGTGCACGTCGGCCAGCTGCGGGTCCCGAAGTTCCAGCGGCCGTTCGTCTGGCGCCCCGAGCAGATGCTCGACCTCTTCGACAGCATCGAGCGCGGCTACCCGATCGGCAGCGTCCTGCTGTGGAAGACGAACCTGGAGCTGGAAAGCCTGAAGCAGGTCGGCGGCCTGCGCGTACCGGAGTCCTCGGGCTCCGATCTGACTTACGTGCTCGACGGGCACCAGCGCCTGTCCACGCTGTACTCCTGCCTCTACCGGCGGGACGACGACGGCGAGGAGGGCCCGGACGACTGGAAGTGGCGCGTGTACCGGGTCCTCGGTGCGGGCGACACCCGCTCGAACCGCTATGTCCACTGGCGGAAGGCCGCGGCGCCGCCGGACAACTACCTGCCGATGCGCTCGGTTCTGAAAACCCTGGATTTCCTGTCGTACGCACGCCGGCTCGGCGACACCCGCCGGGGCCCGGCATTCGATGCGCTCATCGAGGAGGCCGAGCAGGTCGCCCAGCGGATCAAGTCCTACAAGATCTCGGTGGTGAAGCTGCTGGGCGGCGACCTCTCGCAGGCCGTCGAGGTCTTCTCCCGAGTCAACAGCAAGGGCCAGGAGATGAGCCCGGACCAGATGGTCTCGGCTCTCACCTACGCGGGCGGTTCCACCACGCTGGCCGACAGCATCGACGGCATCCTGGAGCGGATCGAGGGCGAGGGCTTCGGCCGGATCAACTCGACGACCGGGTTCCGCGCACTGCTGGCCGTCGCCGGTGAGGAGGAGGTCACCGGAGCGCGCTGGGACGTCCTGGCCCGCCGCGTCGAGGGCAAGATCGAGCGCGCGGTGCACGACACCGACGAGGCGCTCTCCCGCGCGGTCGCCTTCCTCAAGACCAAGGTCGGGGCGCCGCTGGCGCGGCTGGTGCCGTATCCGAACGCCCAGCTCATGCTGCTCGCCCAGTTCTTCCACCTGCGCCCGGAGCCGACGCAGGGGCAGAGCGACGCCCTGGTCCGCTGGTTCTGGATCACCTCCTGGTCGGGCCACTTCGCGAGCGT
Organism: Actinocorallia herbida; assembly: GCF_003751225.1. Lineage (NCBI taxonomy): Bacteria > Bacillati > Actinomycetota > Actinomycetes > Streptosporangiales > Thermomonosporaceae > Actinocorallia > Actinocorallia herbida. Next base: position 522,724 of record NZ_RJKE01000001.1, on the reverse strand, counting down.
CAACTCCACGACGAGCCGCCAGTCCATCCAGGACATGTGGGCGTTCGCCGAAGGCCAGATGCACTTGGCGGACTTCGCGGGCTCGCAGGGCATGTTCGACTTCGTCGAGCAGCGCCCCCGCCCGTTCCCCGAGCGGTTCGACCTGCGCAGCGCCCGTGTCCGCGCATACGTGCTGTGGGAGCTGAAGACCTACCCGATTCGCCGCTCCCTCAACGGCCGTGAGTACGCGGCCGTCGACGTCGTCCGCGACCACGACACCGCCGGCTTCCGCAAGCTCATCTCCATCTCCGGCCTCGCGAACGGCTCGAGCCCAGGCAACCGCGCCGTCCTGGAGCCCAATTCCTTCGCCATCCCGACCGACCGGTTCCTCCACCGGAGCCTGCGCATGGCCGCCGAGGACGGCGCCGTCGGCATGTCCCCCGACGCCCTTGTCCTCTACGAGTCGGGAGCGGCCGAGGAGTTCATCTCCCTGCGCGCCTCCCGTCTCGCCGAGCAGGAACTCGCGTTCATCAACCAGATGGGCGTCGCGATCCCCACCCAACGCGCCGCAGAACCTGACATCGACACCGAATGACCCGCCGTCCCTCACCCCAACAAGCTTCGCAATTCTCCGTATAAGCCCGCAGAAGCACTGGTCTGCGCTTGAATCACGGGACCGGCGAACGAGGGAGCAGAAGACGCATGCGGGAAACTTCGGACTCTTTGGTCTTGGTGGAGGTGGTCCCCGGGGTCGTCGTGCCCTTCGGCGAGCTCCCTGCGGAACTCGAACTCGATCTGCTCGACTCCTGGCTTGCACCGACCTCCGACCGTGCTCGGATCTCCGCTGTCCTGTCCTCGATCGGGAACACGGCGACCGTAGCCGGAAACCTCGCGACGGCGGTCGCCAGCGCGCAGGGTCTGTACAGGATCGGCGGCGTGACCCAATCGCTGCTGAACTCCGGCGCGACGCTCGCCGTCAAGGACGGCGCGAACCTCGGCGCCGTGATGCTCAACGGCCGCGTCATCGCGCAGGCCCGCTTCGTCCCGGTGACCGCGGTGAGCGCCGCACAGGCCGCGACCGCGCTCGGGCCCGCGCTGGCCATGGTCGCCCTGCAGATGCAGTTGAGTGAGATCACCGGCCTGGTCAAGACCAACATCGCGCTGACGAGCCGGGTACTGGCGGAAATCCGTATCGGGCAATGGGCCGAGCTCATGGCGCTCGTCGCCACAATCGACCAGGCCATCGACAGGGCTCGGGAGATCAAATCGGTCACGACGTCCGAGTGGGAGAAGATAGTCGGCAGCGAAACGGCACTGATCGCGCAGCGTAGGCAGTATCGGCTGAAAGTCGATAAGCACCTCCGGCAGATCCACGGGGTCGACGCGACCGGCCGCCGTGCGTATCTCGAGGCCAACGCCGAGGCGATCGTCTTCGACGCGAACGCCCTTCTGTCCTCCCTCAAGGCGTGGATCGGCTACCAGGCGCTCCACGCCGCGAGGGCGCGAGAATCCGTGGACGTCAAGGAGGCCCGACTCGTCGACGTCATCCTGCGCGACACTCGTGCGGAGTTCGAGGTCGCGCTCCCCGAGACGAAGAGACTCGTCAACTCATTGACCAGGGAACTGCGGATCATCGCCGAGCTCTCCGGACGCGAAACGCTCTCCATGCCGAGCAAGCGGAGGGACTCGGCGGCGGCCCGTCATGCCGCGGCCCATCTCCTCGAGGCCATCGAGCCCCTTGCAGATGTCCTCCGTCCGCCGGCACCTCCACTCGAGGCCCCGGCCGTCGTCTGCGCGCCGGAATCCCTGGGCCCTGAGCCGTACCTGCGCGTCCTACGCTGGTTCCTCGACGACGGTGAGACCGTTCGCGTCCTCGGATTCCCCGAGCAACTCGACGCACTCGGCCCCGTCTCGGCGATCCTCAGCGGCGCGAAGGAGAAGGTGGCGGCGGCGCGGGACAAGGGAGCGGCGAGGACGCTGGTCGCCATCACCGATCGCCGCATCATCACGGCCAAGGCGAGCGCGTTCCTGGAACAGGGCGAACTCCGCCAGGACATCCCGCTCGACCAGGTGCGCTACGTCAGGTCAGCCGCCGCGCAGGACAAAGGCGGGCGTCGCACGATCGACCTCATCACACGGGACGAGAACATCCGTTGGCTCTTCCCCACCGACGTCGAGGGCACCCAGGTGGACGCATTCGCCGCCGTGCTCGCTGAGTCGATGATGATCCCGGAGGTCGAGCGCAAGGCGCTCCAACAGCGGCATCTCGCTTCCATCGAAGCCGGAGGGTAGGACGAGGTCGGGCGAGGTCGGGAGGAAGCCGACCTCGCCAAGTGAGCCTAAGCCGCAACTGACGTAGGAGCCGGCATCGGGCGTCGGCTGCCCAGCGGGCCTTGCGCGGAGCAGCCGAGCTGAGATGAGCGGGTCGGGCACTCGCTGGATCGCCGCTGTCCTGTAAGGCTGGCGTGGGTTGCCTCGGGTCAGGGCGGCGGCGGTGCTCCGCCTTGGTCATTGTCGTCGCGGCGGGCGGCGAGGGGGATACAGATGAAGGGTGTGGCGACCGTGATGGTCGTCAGGAGCGCTTCGGGCCAGGTGGCGCCGTTCATCAGGGCGAGGAAGAAGCCGCCGGCAGTGGCGGCCGTGCCGATCGCGGTGAAGGCGCGGCCGTTCATCGCGTGGCCGCGTCGGGTTCGAGGTGCGGGTCGGCCCAGAACGCGATGAGCTGTTCCTCGGTGAGGTCCTCACACGGGCCGGGCGGCAGGGTCCGGCCGGTACGGACCTCGCGGTCTGCGATGAGCAGCATCAGCAGGTTGTGGTCGGGGCCGTCGGCCGGCCGGGGTCGGCGCACGGGCGGCTCGGCTCGTCGGTGTGCTCGGCCCCGGGCCGCGCACAGCGTGGACATGGTGGTCATGGCCCCAACCTTTGCCCGCCCCAGGCTCAGGCGACCATGCCCTCGGCAGCGTCCGGCAGATCCCGGCAGATCCTTCGCGCATGCGAGCAGCGGCGAACATGAAGGCGTTTTCACGGGATCTGCCGGGATCTGCTGGAGTTTGCCGGGATCGGCCATCCGGCCCTGACGGCTTGATCCGCGATGGTGAAATGCCTGTTACGGGGCTACGCCACCGGAAGCGCGCACTATGCGCAGTTCTCCGGGGCCGCCTCTGTCAGGAAGGGCCGGTGGCCGTGGCCCCGTCCTTCTCGGGTGGCCGTTGATCAAGACAGGTGGGGGCCTTGTATGAAGGTGATCGCGCGGGAGAAGCCGATCCCGTCGCCGCGTTCGTCGCCCGGCTGAACCGCGCGCTGCTGTCCGCGGACATCTCCAATACCTCCGAGCTCGCCCGGCTCGCCGCCCGCCTCCTGGCCAAAGGCGAAATCAGCACTTCGCTGGCGCGCTCCACCGTCGACGACCACCTCAAGGGCAATCGGGCGGGCCTGCCCGACTGGAAGCTGGTCCGGGCGATCGTCCGGGTCTGCCGCGCCACCGCAACCCCAGAAGGGCTCGCCGAGATCGGCACCGAGCGTCAGTGGGGTGACTGGTACGCCGCCGCCCAGCAGGACCTCCAGCGGGCCCGCCGCGCGCCCCGTCCCGGATCCCCGCCCAGGCCCGTGCATGACGTGCTGCCGGCGCCGGTCACCGAGTCCGGCCCGCTCGACGGCGACGCCCTCGATGACGCCTTCGCCATCTACGCCGGTGGCGACGGTGAACACGACGACCGCCTTCTCGCCGCCTGGCCCCAGGGCGCCTCGACATGGCCACCCGACGACCAGCTCCAGCCTCCGCCCGGACCCTCCCTGGCGGAGTACATCGTCATGTCCCCGGCCCGCTTCGAACGCGAGGTCGCCGAACTGTACGGAGACGAAGACCTGCGCTACGGGCTCGTCCCCCTGCCCACCGCCGACTTCGACCAGATCGCCGCGGACTGGATGACCGCCCAGTACGGCCGTACCGGCGGACGCCTCTACCGCCAAGCCGTCGCCACTTCCCCGGAACGGCCCCGCAGCGCCTACCTCATCGCCGTCCTGCTCGGCTGCGACGGCTTCACCCGACATTCCACCGCCTGGCTCTCGATCGCAGCACGAGCGGGCTACCAGCGCGCCATCGAACTCGCCACCTACCCCGACCTCACCCTCGGATGCAGCATCACCGCCCACCTCATCGGCAACGAGTACGAGCGACGCCCCCAGACCGCCCGTATCTCCCACGTCTTCTTCCAAGCCTCCAGCCGCGCAGCGTCGACGGCCCAGAAGACCTCATAGCCGGTCTTGGCACCGACACGGCGGTCAGTCCGAACTCACTAGTGGCTCGTCCCTGAACGTTCCTGGGCTATTTGATCTCCGAGGGTGGGCGCGGGAGCCTTGTCCCAGGCCTGTTCTGGGAGGTGGTCGTGGCGCGTAAGCCCGAGGTGTTCGTGCGTGCGTTGTCGATGGAGGAGGGCCGCAAGCTTCAGCGGATCACCCGGTCGGCGAAGGACCCGGTGAAGCTGCGGCGGGCGATCGTTGTCTTGATGTCCGCTCAGGGCCAGTCGGCATCGGCGATCAGGTCGTTGATGCAGGTGAGCGACGACTATGTCCGGTCGGTGGTGCACGCGTTCAATGAGCGGGGGTTCGATGCGCTGGACCCAAAATGGAGCGGGGGCCGTCCGAGGAGGATCGGTGAGTGGGTGCGTGAGCGCATCTGCCTGATCGCCCGGACGACCCCCGCCGAATGGGGCATCACCGCCTTCTCCACGTGGAGCCTGGCCAAGCTCGCCGCCCACCTGGAGAACATCGGGCTGGTCACGTCGCTCAGCGTTGAGCACCTGCGGCGGATCCTGAAGACCGGCGGGGTGTCGTGGCAGACCACCACGACCTGGAAGAGCAGCAACGATCCGGATTTCATCACCAAGATGCACGCCGTCCTGACCCTCTACGACACCCCGCCCGAGGGCGGGCGGGTGATCTGCGTGGACGAGTTCGGGCCGCTCAACCTGATGCCCCGCAAGGGCAAGACCTGGCGGCCGGCCGGGCATCCGGCCAGGCTGCGCGCGACGTTCAACCGCAACGACGGGGTCCGGCACATGCTCGGCGCCCTCGACCTGGCCACCGGCAGGATCTACTACCGGATCCGCAACCGGAAACGCTGGCGCGAGTTCCTGTCCTTCCTCAAGTCCCTGCGCGCACGATGGCCCGGCGAGCGACTGCACGTGATCTGCGACAACTACTCGCCCCACAAGCACCCCGAGGTCAGGGCATGGGCGACCGCCAACGACGTCGACCTGGTGTTCCTGCCGACCTACGGCTCCTGGCTGAACTGGATCGAATCCGAATTCGCCGCCCTGCGCTACTTCGCGCTCAACGGCACCGACCACCGCAGCCACCGCGAACAGAACACCGCGATCGGCGCCTACATCCGCTGGCACAACCAGCATGCCCGACCGAAGACGAGCTTCGCGGCCAGCTCCCCGATCCGCTCCTGGACCAGTTACCCCAGCAAGGTTGCGTGACGAGCCACTAGTGTCCTGCGCCTGAAATTCGTTGGTTAAGTATGTATCGTGTTGTTATGGCGAATCGGGGTCCTGCTGCGGTCGAGATCGAGCTGGGTGAGGTCGAGCGGGCGCGGTTGGTGGGTGTGTCAGTGGAGTCGTCGGCGTTGGCTCTTCGGGTGGGGATCGTGCTGGCGTGTGCTGAGCCCGGGGCGAGTAACGCGCGGGTGGCGCGTGATCTAGGGGTGTCGGTGACGACGGTGCGCAAGTGGCGGGCGGCGTTCGCGCGCGGTGGGGTGGAGGGGTTGCTGGATGCGCCTCGGGAGGGCCGGCCCAAGGCCGTGCTGAGGGTGGGTGATGATGAGCGGGTGGTGCTGGTGCGGTGGGCTCGGCGGGCGAAGTCCGCGCAGGTCCTGGCGATGCGAGCGAAGATCATATTGGCGTGTGCGGACGGGATGAGCAGCAAGGACGTCGCCGCCCGGTTGGGGGTGGACGCCTCCACCGTCTCCAAGTGGCGTGGCCGGTTCGTCCGGCTGGGGTTGGATGGGTTGATGGACGAGGAGCGGCCGGGCCGGCCTCCGTCGATCACTCTGGATCAGGTGGAGGAAGTGGTGGTGGCGACGTTGGAGGAGACGCCGAAGAACGCCACACACTGGTCGCGGGCGTCGATGGCCGAGCGCAGCGGCCTGTCGAAGTCGACGATCGGCCGGATCTGGCGTGATTTCGGGCTCAAGCCGCACCGGGCTGAGACGTTCAAGCTGTCGACCGACCCGCTGCTGGTCGAGAAGGTCGTCGACATCGTCGGCCTCTACCACGACCCGCCCGAGAAGGCGGTGGTCCTGTGCACGGACGAGAAGTCGCAGATCCAGGCGCTGGACCGGTCGCAACCTGTTCTGCCGATGATGCCGGGCATGCCCGAGCGCCGCACCCATGACTATGCCCGGCACGGCACCACCACCCTGTTCGCAGCCTTCGACATCGCCGACGGCACCGTCATCGGCCAGATGCACCGCCAGCACCGGGCCGCGGAGTTCAAGAAGTTCTTGATCACCATCGACAAGACCGTGCCCGCCGACCTGGACGTCCACCTCATCGTGGACAACTACGGCACCCACAAGACCCCGGCGATCAAAGCGTGGCTCGCCAAGCACCCACGTTTCCACATGCACTTCACCCCGACGGGGTCCTCCTGGATCAACCAGGTGGAACGCTGGTTCGGCTTCCTGGCCGACCAGAAGATCCGCCGTGGCGCCCACAAAAGCGTCCAGGCCCTGGAAGCCGACATCCGCGACTGGATCAACGACTGGAACAGCAACCCCCGGCCCTTCATCTGGACCAAGACCGCCGAAGAGATCCTCGAATCCCTCGCACGATTTTGCCGACGAATTTCAGGCGCAGGACACTAGCATCATGGCGCTGAGAAGGTGACTGAACCTGCGGACTGGAGGAAGCCGGAGTTGCGGGCTTCAGCCGCCGCCTGTCGCCGAGGCCGCCCCGCCGGGAGTCGGGGGTGCGGCCTAGGCGTTGCGGCGTGTCAGGCGGCCAGGGTTCGGCGTGGGCCGGGGCCGGGAGCGGTGGACGGGTGGGGTGCCGGGTGCGCGGGACGGACGGGCCTGGGCGAGCTGCTTGGGCAGGGCGGGGACGTCAGGTCGGGTCGGGTGATCAGGGGTGATGGGGCCCGGGTGGGTGGGACGGTGCGCGTGGTCGCGGGTGCTGGGAGCGAGCGGCTCCGGAGTGTCGGGGCGACCAGACGATCTCCCGGGTGTGGTCGGCGGGCGGGAATGGGCGGGACGAGGGAGGGTGGGGATTCCTCAGGATGTGCTGGTGCGGGACGGGGGGTCTCGGCGGTGGGGGCGAGGAGTTCCGGTGCTTCGGGAAGGTGGTGGTGGCGGCCCTTGGGGGTGAGGCGGTCACGGATCGCGCAGGTGATCAGGAGGAGGGCCAGGACGAGGACGTAGGAGGTGAGGAGGAAGGTGCCGAGGAGGCCGTAGGGGATCACAGGGTGTCCTCGATGGCGTGCTGGGCGGTGAGGGCGGCGGTGAGTTCGTCGGGGGTGTCTTCGATGAGGGTCATGTGGAGGCCGGCGACGAGTTCGGCGTCGGTGAGGCCGAATCTGTCCCAGCGGGTCGCCATGAGGGATGTGCCCTCGGCCGTGGGACGGATTCTCCAGGTGGGGTATTTCTTGCGCAGAATGTCCCAATCAATGGGCGGCAGCGGCTTGGGCATGAGAGACCTCTTTCCATCGGTGAATGTCACTGATGAAGAACACTCTGCACCCGAATAACTACCGAACACCAGGAACCCTACCGAAGGGAAACTTAGGACATATGAAACCCCAAATGAAACCTCTCGAGGTTTCATTCATCATGCACACATAATCCCCGACCCGCAGATCGTCACCACTTCGCGGATTCACAGGCCGCATCCCGGATGATTGACCTATGGTGTTCCAAACCGCCGGGGCCCATCACCCCCACCGAAAAGACATGATCTGTCTTGTTTCCGGGGAGGAAGCCATGCCCGCGAAGCGCGAACCCCTGACCCTGGCTCCGCTACGCGCGTTCGCCGACGAGCTGCGCGCATGGCGCGAGCAGGCAGGCCTAACCAAGGCAGAGCTGTCCCGCGAACTCCGATATACCTCGCAGTACGTGGGCCAGGTCGAGGACTGCAAGAACCTGCCGTCCCGCAAGTTCGCCGAAGACTGCGACGCCCACTTCACGACCAACGGCGTCTTCCAGCGCCTGTGGAAGACCTTGAGTAACACCCGCCGCCTCGCCTACCTCCCCAAGGGGTTCCCGGAGTACTTGGAACGCGAGCGCCGCGCCAACACCATGAAGATCTTCTCACCCATGCTCGTGCACGGGCTCTTTCAGACCCAGGAGACGATCAACGCCATCATGTCGACCGCCAGCGACGGGGAAAGCGCGTCGGGCGTAGCGGAGCAGCGCGTTGAACGCCAGCGTCAAGTCTTCGACCGAGTGAGTCCGCCGACCATATTCCTTGTTCTCGACGAGGGAATTCTGTACAGGAGGATCGGCAGCAAAGAAGATCATCGAGATCAGCTCAGGCACCTGCTCACCCTCGCGGAACGCGCACATGTGATGGTTCAGATAGTTCCGCAGGATTGCGGCTATTATCCCGGGCTCACCGGAGGCTTCATCGTTCTGACATTGGAAGATGGAAGTCGCGCCGCCTATACCGAATCCGCCGGTTCAGGAGTCTTTGTTGACGAACCGGGACAGACCGCAGAATTCGATGTAAGGTTTGACATGATCAGAGGCCGAGCAAAGTCTCACGACGAATCCCTGATCATGATCCGCAAAGCCATGGAGAACCTATGATCGGCGACGTCAGGCTGGAGTGGCGCAAGAGCAGCCACAGCGGGCACGAGGGGGACTGCGTCGAGATCGCAACGGCTACAGACCGCATCGTGATCAGAGACTCAAAGAACCCCTCCGGGCATGCGCACCACCTCTCCCTGGCAGCAGCCGCAGTCCTGATAAGGGCGATCAGAGAGCGCCGCTGAGTTGCGCCACCTCGACTTACGGCCGGGTCAGTGGGTGGCCTGCGGGCCGCTGTTTATAACGATCTCCAGAGAATTTCCCTATGATCTTGATCTCTTTCCTCCGCTCAGTCGTATGGGCGGTAACCTGCTCGTTCGGGCAGAAGGACGGGGCGAGGAGAGACGCGGGTGGCATCCGGTGGTCGTAGGCCTGTTCCCCAGCCGCCGCGGGAAGTGCGGCGGTGGTTCCAGGAGCGGCCTTCGGAGCATCCGCATGAGCAGGAGGCTCTGGACTACGTCCGCGGGCTGATGCCCAAGAACGAGCCGTACCGGGCCTGGGCGACGTTCACCTTCACCGCCCGGTCTGGCCGGGTCAACGAGTGCGATCTCCTTCTCGCCTCTCCCAGCGGCCTGCACCTTGTGGAGTTCAAGGCGCACCCCGGCCGGGTGGTCAACTCGGGGCAGACCTGGCGGTTCCACACCCGGGACCGCCGCATCCTGACCCTTACCAACCCGCTGCACCTGACCGACCGCAAGTCCAAGGAGCTGCGCAGCCAGCTCCAGTGGGCGGTCCGTGAGCTGGGTCTCAACGTGCCGATCCCGCGGGTCGAGCCGTCGGTGTTCCTCACCGACGACCGCCTCGTTTGCGAGCTGGACGCCGCCCAGCGCCCCGCCGTCTACGGCCGGTACGCCGAGTCGGGTCTTCCCGCGTTCGAGCAGGGCATCCTGCTCGCCTCCAAGCCGCAGCCGCTCGACGCCCGGTTCTCCCAGCATCTGCCGAAGCTCCTGGAGAAGATCGGCATCTCCCAGTCGCAGCGGCACCTGCGCTACGGCGACGCCGACGACTGGAAGCTGGAGCCCACCCCGCTCGACTCCGGCCCCACCTGGGAGGACAGGCTCGCCCGCAAGTCCGGCCTCGTGGAGGAGGAGGGGCGTGTCCGGATCTACCTGGTCCCGCAGAGTTCCTCCGACGAGGCGCGGGCCTCGGTGCACCGTGCGGCGCTGCGCGAGTACCAGGTGCTCCAGGGGATCACCCACCCCGGCATCGCCCAGGCCGTCGACCTGCGCGAGCACCTCGGCGGGTCCGCCATCCTCTTCCGCCACGGGTCCGATGACCTCCGCCTGGACACCTACCTCGACGTGCACGGCGCGAACCTGGCGCCGGAGACGCGGATCGGCATGATCCACCAGCTCGCCGAGGCCCTCCGGTACGCGCACGGCCGCTCCCTCTACCACCGGGCCCTGTCCGCCCGCTCCGTCTACGTCTCGGCCAAGGCCGACGGCAGCAGGCCGCAGCTCCGGATCATCGACTGGCAGACCGCGGCGCGCGACTTCGACACGTCCTCCGGCCGGAGCCTGGGCAACAGCCCGGCCGCCGCCGACCACATCGAGGACTCCGCCCAGCTCTACCTCGCCCCCGAGTTCGACGGCCGCTACCCCGATCCCGTCGAGCTCGACATGTTCGGCCTCGGCGCGCTCTCCTACCTGATCCTCACCGGCCTTCCCCCTGCCCACGACCGGGCGACCCTCCTGGACCTGCTCAAGGACGGCGGCCTGCGCCCGTCCGGCGTGGCCGACGGCGTGTCCACCGAGCTCGACCAGCTCGTCCACGACGCCACGCTCGGCGACGTCACCAAGCGGATCGAGTCCGCCGACAGGTTCTTGAAGCAGCTCGACGCCGCGACCCGGCGGGCCGAGGAAGAGGCTCCGGTCCAGGCCGACCCGCTGAGCGCGGTCCCCGGCAACGTGATCCGGATCGACGGGCACAAGGCGTGGACGGTCGAGCGCGTCCTCGGCACGGGATCGACCGGGCGCGCCCTCCTCGTCTCCTGCGAGACCGAGGACGAGGAAGGGGAGCGCGACACCGACCGGCGCGTGCTCAAGGTCGCCGTCGACGAGAACGTCGCGGCCGACCAGCTCCGCAAGGAGGCGCAGATCCTCGCCAAGGTCGGCGGCGGGCCGATCATCCGGCTCCTGGACGGGCCGCAGACCCTCGCCGGCCGTACCGTCCTGGATCTGGAGTACGCCGGCGAGCAGTCGCTGCGCGCCTGGCTCGACACCGACGGCAAGCTCTCCTACCACTACCTGTCACGCTTCGGCGAAGATCTGTTCCGGGCCCTCGACCAGCTCGCCGGCAAGGGCGTGCGGCACCGCGACCTGAAGCCCGAGAACCTCGGCGTGTTCCAGCGGGTGGACCGCAACCGCGAGCTGAAGCTCTTCGACTTCTCCCACGCCGCGGCCTCCGACCAGGACACCCGTACCGGCACCCGCGGCTACCTCGACCCGTTCCTCGGCACGATCAGCCGCCCGGCGTTCGACGACCACGCCGAGCGGTACGCCGCCGCCGTCACGCTGCACGAGATGGCCACCAAGGAGCGCCCGGTCTGGGGCGACGGCCAGACCAGCCCGGCCGTCACCGGCGACGACCACCCCAAGGTCGCCGCCGAGCTGTTCGAGCCCGCGCTGCGCGACGGGCTCACCGCCTTCTTCCACCGGGCCATGCACCGGGACGTCGCCCAGCGGTTCGACACGCTGCGCATGATGGAGGACGCCTGGCGCGAGGTGTTCCGGGCCGCGGACGCGATGGCCCCGATCGGCTCCGAGGCCTCCGGCGCCACCTTGGAGGACCAGCGCGAGGCCGCCGCCGAGGCCGCGACCCTCGACACGAACCTCCGGGCGTCCGGGCTGTCGCCCAGGGCGGTGTCCCTCGCCGACTCCTTCGGCGCCTCGACCGTCCGCGAACTGCTGGCCATCCCGCCGCACGAACTGTCCCGGGCCCGAGGCGCGGGCCGCAACATGCGGCGCGAGCTGCTCCAGCGCCGCCGCCAGTGGGAGCCTCTGCTCACCGGCCCCGTCGAACCGCCTCCTGCCCCTGAGGGTGCGACCGATCAGCTCACCGGGTACGAGGGGCGCCTGGGGATCGACGTGCTCGCGCGGCTCGTCGCCCCGCCCGCCGGGAGGCGCGGCGCGAAGGGATACAAGGCCGTCCTGTGGACCCTCGGCCTTCCCGCCGACGACGAGCCCGCTCCCCCGGTCTGGCCCGCCGCCCGGCTGCTCGCCGACCGGTTCGAGATGACCACCCAGGCCGTCTACAACGCCCTGTCCAAGAGCGCCGGAACCTGGTTCGCGGCACCGTGGCTGGCGAACGTCCGCGACGAGCTCGTCGCGGTCCTCGCCAGGAACGGCGGCGTGATGACCGCCGGACAGCTCACCGCGGCGTTCCGGGCGGCCCGCGGCGGTGTAGAGGGCACCCAGGAGCAGGCCCTCGCCCGCGCCACGACCGTGATGCGGGCCGCGATCCTCGCCGAGACGTGGAACGGACGGCCTGAGGAGGACGAGCCCCGGCTCACCTACACGCGGGCCCGCGACGAGATCTTCGTGAGCCTGGAGTCCCTGCCGGGCACCGACGACCCGACGCCGAGTGAGCTGGTCGAATACGCGCTCGCCCTCGGTGCGGCCGCCGACCTGCTCGCCGACGCCGATCCGCTGCCGGGCCGCTCAGAGGTCATGGCCGCGCTGCGCCTGGTCGACCCGCCCGAGGGTCTCGACGCCTTCCCGGACGAGCGCCTGCTGGCGCTGGCCGCCTCCGCCTCGCGCTCCGCCGTCGCCTCCCCTCGGCTCGACCTGTACCCGCGAGACCTCGACCTGCTGCGGGCGCTGCGGATCTCGCAGGCCGCCGCAGGCGCGGCCCACGACCGCGGCATCGGGGTCGCCGCGCTGCTGGAGCGGCTGCGCGCGAGGTTCCCCGACCTCGCCGTGCTGGAGCCCGCCCCGACCTACGTCGAGCTGCAGGACGCCCTCCGCGACGCGGGCTTCCCCTACACCTACGACGCGAGCACCAAGGAGTTCCGGCCGCCCGCGCCGGCGCCGCACCCGTCGTCCACCGCGACGGGCATGTTCACCTTCACGCCCGGCGACGGCACGGCAGGTCAGCCCGCGCACCGCAGCGAGCTGAACCTGCGGCGCGCGCTCGACGAAGGCGGGTTCGTGGCGCTGACCATCGCGCAGAAGAAGGTGCCCGGCACGGTCGAGCGGCTCGGCCTCACCCATCCGGTGCGCGTGGTCGACGTCACCGACGTCTTCCTCCGGGAGCTGCGTGGACTCGCGGCCGAGCAGGGGACCGACTTCGCCGGCCTGCTGCGCGCCGACGACAAGTACGGGCGCACCGGCACGATCCCTCCCGGCTTCGCCTCCTATGTGAAGCTCGCCTGGGAGCGTACCGTGACGGCCATCACGGCGCTGGGCGCGGACCCGAAGACCGTCCTGCTGCTGCACAACGCGGGGCTCCTCGCCCGGTACGCGGCCGACGGCGGTCACTCGGCGCTCGTGGCGCTCCAGCAGGCCGCTCGCCGCCCGGAGACGGCACCTCACGGAATGTGGCTGCTGTGCCCCTCTCAGGCGCCCAAGAACAGCCCTACGCTGGACGGAATGACGGTCGAGGCCATCGGCTCGGCCGAATGGTCGGTCCTCGACACCTCCTACCTCGACGCCCTCGCATCCCGCGACTCCCTCGGAAAGGCCTGAGCCCGTGGCCCGCCGCAAGAACGCCGAGCGCACCCTCGTCTCCGACCTGCGCAAGCAGGTGACCGCCCTCGTGGACGACCTGCGCGCGACCTCCGACACCGACGAGGCGCTGCGGAGCAGGCTGACGACCGAGCACCAGCGGGCCCGCACCGCCCAGCGCATCGCGGTCAACTACACCGACTGGCGCGAGGACCGCCTGACCCAGATCGCCGTCGCCTGGGTGCTCGGCACGGTCTTCGTCCGGTACTGCGAGGACAACGAGCTGATCGACCAGCCATGGATCTCCGGCCCCGGCGACCGCCTGGCGGACGCCGAAGACCACCACGCCCACTACTTCCGCGAGAACCCCTCCCACAACGACCGCGACTGGCTGAAGGCCTCCTTCACCGCCCTCGCCTCCTCCCACCCCACGGTCGCCGGCCTCTTCGACGAGGCCCACAACCCCCTCTGGGAAGCCGACCCCTCCTACGAAGCGGCGGCCGCCCTCCTCAAGTTCTGGCGCACCCCCGACGCCGAAGGCAACATCCCCTGGACCTTCAAGGGCCACGACACCCGCTTCCTAGGCGACCTCTACCAGGACCTCAGCGAACACGCCCAGAAGACCTACGCACTCCTCCAGACCCCGGAGTTCGTAGAGGAATTCATCCTCGACCTCACCCTCACCCCGGCCCTTGAGGAATTCGGCCTCCAGCCCGTCTGGCCCCACACCCCCGCCGCCTGGTCCGGCCCGGTCGACGACGAGGGCCGCGCCTTGGGCCTCCGCACCATCGACCCCGCCTGCGGCTCCGGCCACTTCCTCCTAGGCCTCTTCCACCGCATCCTCGCCGCCTGGGACAAGCAGGCCCCCGCCATGCCCAAGTGGGACCGCATCCGTCTAGCCCTGGACTCCGTCCACGGCTGCGACAAGAACCCCTTCGCCGCCGCCATCGCCCGCTTCCGCCTCCTGGTAGCGGCCCTAAACGCCGCCAAAGAGCCCCGACTCTCTTCGGCCCCCGTCTTCCCCCTCAACATCGCCGTGGGCGACTCCCTCCTCCACGGCCGAGGTGGCCCCGGCATCCAAGGCGACCTCCTCGCCACCGACGACGAGTTCTATTACAAAACCGAGGACATCGGGATTTACACCCGATCTTCAGACCTTCTCGGCCGCAACAGTTACCATGTATCAGTCGGAAATCCCCCTTACATCACAGTTAAAGACAAGCAGGAAAGCAGGAATTACAAAAACGGCTACAACGCATGCTCAGGCCTTTACGCACTTTCAGTACCGTTTGCTCAACTCATCTTTAACCTCGCCATATTCGCCGGTGGCGATGACCGCAGCGCAGGGTTCACTGGGCAGATTACTGCGAACTCTTTCATGAAGCGCGAGTTCGGAAGAAGTCTGATCGAAGAGTTTTTCCCCAGCGTGGACCTCACCCACGTAATTGACACCTCGGGTGCATTTATTCCAGGACATGGAACTCCAACCGTCATCCTGTCTGGACGCAATCGGCTCCCTTTCGAGCGCGAATCCATCCAAACTCTACTCGGCGTACGCGGAGAACCAGGACAACCCGAAGACCCTGCCGATGGACTGGTCTGGCGCGCCATCGAGGAACAGATCGGAAAGCCCCGAAGCGAGTCCGCCTGGATTAGCTCCGTGCGCCTCCCGCGACAAACACTCCGTTCACACCCATGGTCGTTGAGCGGTGGCGGCGCTGGCGAACTGTTTGAACGAATCAACAGGAACCCAGAACAACGACTAAGCGGGATATTCCTGGAAACAGGACGGACCACTCACACCGGACAGGACGAGGCATTCTTCATGCCGAAACATTCCTGGAAGACACACGGTATGGCGGATTCAAATATGCCCGCGGTCCGCGGGGACGAGGTTCGCGACTATGTGATTCGCCCGTCAGATTCGTCGTTTTTCCCATATACCGAAGAAGCAAAGCCTCGAGACCTCAACAACATCGAGCATAGATTCGTGTGGAAAAATCGCACAATTCTGCGCATGAGAATTGACTTTAACAAAACACTCGAAGAGCGTGGTCTTCGCTGGTTCGACCATTCAATGTTCTTCCCTCGAAGATTTGTTAGTAAATATTCTATCGCTTTCTCTTTCGTAGCAACACACAATCACTTTGTCCTCGATCGCGGGGGCAAGGTATTCAACAGATCCGCGCCGGTCATCAAGCTGCCCGAGACGGCGAGCGAGGACGACCACCTCGGACTGCTCGGCCTGCTGAACTCCTCGACCGCCTGCTTCTGGCTGAAGCAGGTCAGCCACGACAAGGGGAACCGAGGAGGGGAACGTGGAACCGGGCGCTACGCCTGGGAGAGCTTCTTCGAGTTCACTGGGACAAAGCTCGAAGAGTTTCCGGTTCCTGCAGAGAGACCGGTTCACCTGGGTAGAGAACTTGATCGTCTGGCTTCGGAGCTCAATGCGGCTGAGCCAGCCGCCGCCGTCGCACATGAGCCGCCTAGTCGGGAGTTGCTTAGCGCGTCCAGGCTCCGGAGCACTAAGATCAGGCAGCGAATGATCATGCTCCAGGAGGAGCTTGATTGGCACGCCTACAGAATCTACGGGCTGATCAGCGAACAAGACGCATCGAGAGTAACCTCCTCGGGTTCCGCCTCTGCCGTTTCCCTTGGGCAGCGTGCATTCGAGATTCTTCAGGCACGTGAGAACGGCGATGATGAAGCCGTTCAGCAGTGGTACGTCCGCCATGGGTCGGCGCCCGTCACCGAGACGCCCGAAGAGTGGGATCCGGAGTACACGAAGGTCGTGCAGGCTCGGATCGAGATGATCGAGCAGCGGCCGCAGGACATCGGGCTGTTGGAGCGGCCGGAGTTCAAGCGGCGCTGGTCGGCGGACTCTTGGGAGGCCAAGGAGAAGGCGGCGCTGCGGGAGTGGATTCTCGACCGGTGTGAGCGCAAGGAGCTGTGGTTCGTGCGGCGGGGCGGGATGACGCAGCCGCGGACGATGACGGTCGGGGAACTTGCCTCGCGCCTGCAGGATGACTCGGATCTGCGTGAGGTGGCTCGGCTTTATGCGGCCGATCATCTTGGGAAGCCGGATCTGCCGCTCGCCGCGATCCTCGAAGAGGTCGTCAAGGAGGAGTGCGTTCCCTACCTGGCGGCGCTGCGCTACAAGGACTCCGGGCTGCGCAAGCGCGAAGCGTGGGAGAAGACCTGGGAGCTGCAGCGGCAGGAGGACCGCGAGGAGCGGAAGATCGACATCGATGTGCCGCCTAAGTACACCTCCGCGGACTTCCGCAAGCCCTGGTACTGGTCGCACCGCGGCAAGCTCGATGTGCCCAAGGAGCGGTTCGTGTCCTACCCGGGTGCGGCTCTGCACACCGATGACGCGCTGCTGCTCGGGTGGGCGGGCTGGGATCACAAGGACCAGGCGCAGGCGCTGATCACGCTGGTGCGCGATCGCGTCAAGGAGCAGTGGGGCGCCGAGCGGATCGCGCCGCTGCTGGCCGGCCTGCTGGAGCAGATGCCGTGGGTGAGGCAGTGGCACGGCGAGTACGACGCGGAGTGGGAAGGCAGCCCGGCCGAGGAGTTCGCGGCCTTCCTGGAAGAGCAGCTCTCCCGGCACGAGCTGTCGGCCGAGCTGCTGGCGGCCTGGCGGCCGACGAAGGAATTCCTCAAGGGGACGAAGGGATGAGCCCGGTGGAAGAGCTGTACCTGAAGGACGTCCTGGACCTCCCCGAGGAGGTCCACGCGGGGCAGTTCAAGGTCGAGCTGTCGGGCGGGTTCGACGCGACCGCCGTCCTGGTGGACCAGTACGTCGTCACCGACCAGCTCAAGGAAGCCTTCGACGCCGCCCTCTCCCAGGTGAGGATCGCGCTCACCGGGAACACGTCCCTGGCCGCCTACCTGCACGGCTCGTTCGGCTCCGGTAAGTCGCACTTTATGACCGTGCTGCACGCCGTCCTGGAAGGCCACCAGGCCGTCCTCGGCAAGCCGAGGCTGCGCGAGCTGTACGCCGAGAACTCCGAGTGGCTGAGCGGCCGCAGGTTCATCATGGTCCCCTACCACCTGGTGGGCGCGACCGACCTCGGCTCGAAGCTGCTGGGCGGCTACGTCACCGCGGTGCGCGAGCTCGGCCTGCCCGTCCCGGCGGTCTACCGCTCCGACGCGCTGCTCGCCGACGCGCGCCGGCAGCGCGAGTTCCTGTCGGATGACGCGGCCTTCGCCAAGTGGCTCGGCTCCTCCGCCATCCCCGAGCCCGACCCCGACGACGTCATGCCGATCGGCGGCGCCGTCGGCTGGACCACTGCCACGCTGGACGCCGCGTTCGCCGCCCCGCACGGCTCCACCGAGCGCGACGCGCTCGTCTCCGCGCTGCTCACCGGCCCGCTGTCCAGCTACGCGCGCGGCCAGGCCGGCGTCCGGGACGCCTTCCTCCCGCTGGACGAGGGCCTCGGCGTCATCAGCAGGCACGCCCACCAGCACGGCTACAACGGGCTCGTGCTGTTCCTGGACGAGCTGATCCTGTGGCTCCAGGCTCATATGTCCAACCAGGAGATGGTGAACGACGAGGTCAGCAAGCTCGTCAAGCTCATCGAGGCCGAGGACTCCGTCCGGCCCGTCCCGATCATCTCCTTCATCTCCCGCCAGCGCGACCTGTCGAAGCTCGTCGGCGAGGACGTGATGGGCGCCGAGGTCCGCAACCTGGAACGCCAGGTCGAGTACCTCGCGGGCCGCTTCCAGGTGATCAGCCTGGAGGACCGCAACCTCCCCGCGATCATCAGGGAGCGCGTCCTGCGCCCCCGCGAGGGGATGCGGCAGCAGCTCGCCGACGCGTTCGCCGACGTCTCGTCCGAGGACCAGGAGGTCCGGGACGTCCTGCTGGACTCGGGCGGCGCGACCGAGGCCACCTGGAACGACTTCCGCGACGTCTACCCGCTGTCGCCCGCCCTGCTCAACGTGCTCGTCGCCCTCTCAGGCGCGCTCCAGCGCGAGCGGACCGGCCTCAAGCTGCTCAGCGAGATGCTCCGCCAGCGCGGCTCCACCCTCAAGCTCGGCCAGATCATCCCCGTCGGTGACCTGTGGGACGTGCTGTCCGGCGGGATCGGCGAGGCGTTCAGCGACCGGCTCAAGCACGAGGCCGCCGCCGCCACCCGCTTCCACGCCCGCGTCAAGGCCAACCTGCTGGAGGAGTACGGCTCCGCCGACGACGCCCGCTACCAGGCCGACGACAGGCTGGTGAAGACGCTGATCCTGTCCACCCTGGCCCCCGACGTCAACGCGCTGAAGCGGCTCACTGGAGCCCGGCTTGCGGCGCTGAACCTCGGCTCGATCAAGTCGCGGGTGAGCGAGCCCGCGAGCATCGTCAACGCGCGGCTCAAACGGCTCATCACCAGCGGCTTCGGCGAGATCCGCGCGGACGGCGACCACGACCCCGTCTTCTCGCTGAACCTCACCGACCTCGACATCGAGCCGCTGCTGGAGCGGGTCACCGGCGAGGACCACGCGGGCACCCGGCGACTGTGGATCAAGAAGCACCTGTGGGAGGCGCTCGACGTCAAGGACACGGGCGCGTTCGTCAGCGAGCGGGAGATCGTCTGGCGGGGCAGCAGGCGCACCGCGGAGTTCATCTTCGACAACGTCCGCGACGCCAAGATGACCGTCGACCAGTTCAAGCCCTCGGTCCCAGGCCATGTGCGGTTCGTCCTGGACTACCCGTTCGATACTGACAAGTACCCCAGCGACGACTACCAGCGGGTCGAGGAGCTGCGGCGCGACGGCCTGGAGGCCGACACACTGGTCTGGCTGCCCCACCACCTGTCGGCGCAGCGCGGCAAGCAGCTCGGACGGCTCCTGCGGATCTCCTTCCTGCTCCAGAACGGCAAACTGCGCGAGTACGCGGGCGACAAGTCCTCCGAGGAGCAGGCCCGCATCGCCCAGTACCTGGAGTCCCAGAAGGACACCCTCACCAACGAGCTGAAGACCGTCCTGCAGTACCTCTACGGGATCGTCGGCCGGACCGGTGAGTCGGACAGCAACATCGGTGCCGAGGTGCCCGAGAACCGGCACGTGAGCTCGCTGAACCCGGAGCTGCGCGACCCGCGCCTGCACGGCGGCGCGGGCTTCAAGTTCAACGCCGAGCAGCTCGCCGACGCGATGTTCGCGGCCATGTACCCCAAGCACCCGAACTTCGACACCGCGGGCGCCCGCAAGGCCGTCACCCCGGGCGACCTGAAGACCGTGCTGAAGTGGATCGCGCTGGCGATGGACGACGGCGAGCGGCGCGTCGTCGTCGACCGGGACAAGCTCGGCCTCATGCGCCGGATCGTCCACCCGCTGGACCTCGGCGAGGTGCACGACGGGCCGCTCAACGTCGGGACCGAGTGGCTGCGCCGGATCGACCAGCGTGCCGCGCAGAGCGGCAAGGACACCCGCGACCTGCAGGTCGAGGACATCCGCACCTGGATCGCCGACCTCGGCTGGACGGGCCTGGACCGGAACGTGTCCAACCTCGTCATCTCCGTCTACGCGCTGCTCGCCGACCGCGCCTGGGTGTTCCAGGGTGTGCCGTCCGCGGCCCCGGAGGTGGACAGGATCGGCCCCGGCTGGGTGCTGCGCGACCAGGACAAGCCGAGCCCGGAGGAGTACGCGGCCGCTCGAGCCAGGCTCCAGGCCGTGTTCGGCAAGGACGTGCCGCCGCTCCCGTTCTCGCGCAACGTCGACAAGCTCGCCGCCTTGCTGCGTGAGCAGATCGCCGAGTTCGACCAGGACGTCCTGAACGTGCGGAACCTCCTGCGCGAGCACGCCGACACGCTCGGCCTGGCGCCGGACGCCGCGCGTCTGGCCGCCGCCGACGACGCGGCCTCCTTCCTGGCCCGCCTGGCGCAGAAGGAGAACGCCACAGAGCTCGTGCGTGAACTCGCCGCGGTGACCTACCGGACCCAGGACAAGGAGCTGGGCAACGCCGTCAAGAGCGCCCCGCAGGTCGCGGCGGCGCTGCGCCGGACGGGCTGGCAGACCCTCGGGTCCCTGCCGTCTCTGGTCCGGCGTGAGGACGGCGTCGGGCGGTCGGCGCTGGCGGTGACGACCGCGCTGAGCGAGGCCGCGAACTCCCCCGACTACCTGCGACCGCTCGCCGACGCCCTGCGGACCGCCGAGGCGAAGACCAGCGAACTGGTCCAGCGGGTCCTGGCGGAGTCGGTCGTGGCACCCCCCAAGCCCGACCCCGTCGTACCGAAGGTCTTCAAGCCCGAGATTCCCTCCGTGCCCGAACAGGGAGGTGCCTCCGGCACGCGGCCGACGGCCAGCCAGACCTCGCTCACCGAGAACGGCGACCCGCCGGTCTCCGGAGCGGGACGCCGCCGCACCGTGCGCGCCGCGAGCGTCGAGGGTGACCTCCAGCTCGTGTCCAAGGAGATGCGCGACTACCTGAACGCTCATCCCGGAGCCGAAGTCGAGCTGGTGTGGCGGCCGGTCCAGGGCGTGGAGCCGCCGCGATGACCGAAGCACCCGTCGTTGACCGGCGGATCGTCGAGGCTCTGCTCGAGGTCGAGCTGGAGCGCAAGCCCGAACACCGGCTCGTCCTGGTGCACGGCCGCTATGAACAGGGCGCGTCGGAGCGGTTCTCGATGCGGATCGACGGCAGGGAACGACGGATCAGCGTCACCGACCAGCCGTCCGTCCTCGGCGTCGCCGACGCCTGGCTGAGGCACCGGACCGCCGAGGATGCCGAGGACGGGGACACCCTCGTCGTCACCACCACGGCCCCGCCCGCCCAGCTCGGACTCGACCTGTGCGCCCACGCGCTGCGCCGGACGACGTTGACGGTCTCCCTGGAGGAGATCGTGCGGCGCCGCTTCGGTGCCGCCCAGATCGACCCGCGCATCCGCCGGAACACCTGGCTGGTCGAGGCGCTTCTGGCCGCCGAGCCGGCAGTCGGCTGGCGCGCCGCCGCGGCCACCGCGGACTGGCGGCGGAGCGGCGGCAGGCTGCTCAGCCTCGACGCAGCGGTCCGGGTGCTGATCGAGGAGCGGATGGGCCGTGTCTTCGACCTCGACGCGCTGCTCGCCTGGTCGCGGACGGCGCTCTTTCCCGGCGAGTTCGCCAAGCTCTCCGCCGACGAGCGCGAGGGCATCACCGCCTGGCTGCGCGGCCATGTGGGCGACGCGGCCGTGATCGTCCTCTCGCTCGCCGAGCAGGGCCGCGCCTCCGACGCGATGGCGTTGGGCGTCGTCAGCGCGGTGCTGACCGACGCCCGGGCCGCACCAGAGGCCGCCCTGGCCGTTGGCGGGCTTTTCGGCGCTGCCGCCCCCTCCGTCACGGACCTGAAGACCTTCAGCTCCGCCGTCCAGGGCACTCTCACCCGCTGGATCGGTGAGGCCGCGTCCGGCCGCGGCGGCGCAGGGGACCGCGTCAAGGCCGTGGTCGACCGAGCGGACGAGCTCGCCGAGCAGGCGGGAATCCGCGATGCGCTCGCCGACAACCCCTACCTTCCCTCGGGGATGCGTGTTCGGCTCCAGCAGCTCGCCCACGCCCTCGGCGGCAACTCCGACTGCGCTGAGACCGCGCTGCGTCATCTCGCCGATCACCGGCTCGCCGACCTGAACGCCGACCGGCTCACCACGGCCCGCATGGCCGTCCGGTTGCGGCGCTGGCTCGACGACGCGACGGAGCCACTCGTCACCTCGGTCTCCGTGGGGGTGCGCGAGCACCTGGCCTCCTGGGGTTGGGTCGACCGCGCGCTCGCGGTCCTCTGGGACGGCGACCAGGACAGCGACCCGATCGTGGCGGGCGCCTACCGGCTGCTGTTCACCGAAGCGCAGGCTCGGCGGAACCTGCTGGACGAGGCCTTCGCAGGACGCCTCACGGCCTGGGCCGCGCACGCCACCTCCGTCGAGCCCGGCGGCTGCCTGCTCATCGAGGACGTGCTCACCAAGGTCGTCCTGCCGCTCGGCGCGGTCCGTGCCCCCCTCGTCCTCGTGCTGGACGGCATGAGCGCCGCCGTCGCCGCCGAACTCGGCGAGGAGCTGTACCGGGGTGGCTGGAAAGAGGTCTCCGCGACCGGTGCGCGCCGCGCCGCCGTGGCCATGATCCCCTCGCTCACCACTCTCAGCCGGGCATCACTGCTCAGTGGAACACCCACGAGCGGCGGCCAGAAGGCCGAGAGCGACGGATTCGCCGCCTACTTCCGCACGCACCGCCGCGAGGCGCTGCTGTTCCACAAAGCCGACATCGCCGGGGGAGCGGGGCAGCGGCTCGCCCAGCCGCTGCACGACGCGATCGCCGGTGAGGCCGTCGTCGCCGTGGTGCTGAACACCATCGACGAGGCGCTCGACCACGGGCGCGCGCGCTGGCAGTGGTCCGTCTCCGACATCGGCCATCTCGCCGAGTTGGCCGGGGCGGCGCGTGGCGCGGGCCGTCCGCTGGTGCTGGTGTCCGACCATGGACATGTGCTGGAACGCAGTGAGAACGCGCCCGCGCCCGGCGGTACCGGTGCCGCCCGGTGGCGCATCGGCTCGCCCGCACAGGGCGAGGTTTCGGTGAGCGGACCCCGGGTCCTCGAAGGCGGCGGCACCGTGACCGTGCCGTGGCGCGAGGACCTGCGTTACACATCGCGCAAGAGCGGCTACCACGGCGGGGCGTCTCTCGCGGAGATGACCGTGCCGGTCCTGACCTTCGTTCCCTCGATGGACGTCGCTCCGCCCGCCGTGCGGGAACTGGCGCCGGAGACCGTGACACCGTCCTGGTGGCAGGGCGGGGCCGCGGCCGTCGTCGAGGCTCCCGTCCGGCTGGCTGCGCCCGACAGCGGGGCGCTGCTGGACATCGTCCAGAGCCTCGGCTCCCAGGTCGTGGCCAGCGAGCGGTTCCGCGAGCAGAAGCGCCACGTGCGGCGGGCTCCGGACAATGCGCAGGTCATCACAGTCATCGATGCGCTCGTATCCGCTGACGGCCACAGGCTGTCGCCCGCCGCGGTCGCCGCTGCAGCGGGCGGCCGGGCCTCGCGCGATGCGATCCCGTTCGTGACCGTGCTGGAGCGGCTGCTGAACGTCGAGGGCTATCCCGTGCTAGGTCTCATCGACGGCGGACGGACCGTGCGGCTGGACGTCGCGCTGCTGCGCGAGCAGTTCGGGCTGTGAGCGGGCAGGTCAGCGCCGCGCGGCGGCGCGAGGTCATCGACGCGCTGCGCCGCGGCACCGTGCCGCAAGCGGGCCTCGACCTGTTCGCCGTCGGGCTCGACCGGTTCGCAGGCAGCCTCGACGAGGAACTGGATACCGTCGCCAAGGGCGGCGCGGCCTTCCACGCGGTGCGCGGCGAGTACGGCTCGGGCAAGACTTTCTTCGCCCGGTGGCTGGGCGAGCGCGCGAAGCGAGCGGGCCTGGCCGTAGCGGAGATCCAGATCTCCGAGACCGAGACGCCGCTGCACCGGCTGGAGACCGTCTACCGCCGCCTCACCGAACGGCTCGCGACCGCCACGCACGCGCCGAGCGCCCTTCGCGCCGTCATCGACGGCTGGTTCTACACGCTCGAAGAAGACGTCCTCGACGAGGGCGATCTTGACGACGACGCGCTGGCCAAGGCCGTCGAGGAGCTGATGGAACGGCGGCTCGCCGACGTCGCTCGGACCACTCCCGCCTTCTCGGCCGCGCTGCGCGGCTACCACCGGGCGCGTGGCGCGGGCGACACGGCCACCGCGGAGGCGCTGATCGCCTGGCTCGGCGGGCAGAAGTCCGTCGCCGCCACCGCCAAGCGCACCGCCGGGGTTCGCGGCGACCTCGACCACTTCGCGGCGCTCGGCTTCCTGCAAGGGCTGCTCACGGTGCTGCGCGACAGCGGGCACCCCGGGCTGCTGCTCGTCCTGGACGAGATCGAGACCCTGCAGCGGGTGCGCGGCGACGTCCGGGAGAAGGGGCTGAACGCGCTGCGGCAGCTCATCGACGAGATCGACACCGGGCGCTTCCCCGGGCTGTTCCTGGTCGTCACGGGCACTCCGGCCTTCTACGACGGGCAGCAGGGGGTGCAGCGGCTGCCACCGCTCGCCCAGCGGCTGGCCACCGATTTCACCACCGACCCGCGCTTCGACTCGCCCCGCGCGGTCCAGCTCCGGCTCACCGGGTTCGACCTACCGCGCCTGGGCGAACTCGGCAGGGCCGTGCGCGACCTCTACGCGGCTGGTGCGACGGACGCGCAGCGGATCAATGAGGCCGTAGACGACGCGTACATCGCGGAGCTGGCCACGGCCGTCACGGGCGGGCTCGGGGGCAAGGTGGGGATCGCGCCGCGGGTGTTCCTGCGCAAGCTCGTCGCCGACGTGCTGGACCGGGTCGAGGAGTTCTCGGAGTTCGATCCGCGGTTGCACTACGCGCTCACCCTCTCGTCCGCCGAGCTGAACGAGGCCGAGCGCAGCGCGGCGGCAGCCGACGACATCGACCTCGATCTCTGACGGGCGGGCTCCCGATGGACGATCTCTCGCCCGTGCTGGTTCACCACATCGTCAACACGCTCGGGTGGCCCGCGCTGCGGCCGTTGCAGCGGGAGGCGGTCGGGCCCGTCATGGGTGGGTCGGACGCGCTGCTACTGGCGCCGACCGCGGGAGGAAAGACCGAGGCAGCGGTATTCCCGCTGCTGTCGGCGATGGAACGGGAGCGGTGGACGGGGCTTTCGGTCCTGTACGTGTGCCCGATCAAGGCGCTGCTGAACAACCTGCTGCCCCGGCTGGAGACCTACTGCGGGTGGGTGGGGCGGCGGGTCGGGCTGTGGCACGGGGACGTGACCTCCTCGCGGCGGCGGGCGCTGCTGCGGGACCGGCCGGACATCCTGCTGACGACGCCGGAATCGCTGGAGGCGATGCTGGTGAGCGTCAACGTCGACCATCGGACGGTGTTCTCGGGGCTGCGGGCGATCGTCGTGGACGAGGTACACGCGTTCGCCGGGGACGACCGGGGGTGGCATCTGCTCGCGGTGCTGGAGCGGCTCAGCCGGGTGGCGGGGCGGCCGATCCAGCGGGTGGGGCTGTCGGCGACCGTCGGGAATCCAGAAGAGCTGATGGAGTGGTTGCAGGGATCCTCGCGCGGCTCCCGGCCGCGGGCCGTGGTCGCACCGGATGTGGTGGGCACGCCGGTGCTGCCGCCGCCCGGGGAGATCGAACTCGACTACGTCGGGTCCGTCGCCAACGCGGCGAAGGTGATCGCGGCGCTGCACCGGGGTGAGAAGCGGCTGGTGTTCTGCGACTCTCGGCAGCTCGTGGAGGAGCTGGGGGCGGCGCTGCGGGCGCGGGACGTCACCACGTTCCTGTCCCATGCCTCGCTGTCGGTGGACGAGAGACGGCGGGCCGAGGAGGCGTTCGCTTCGGGGCGGGACTGCGTCATCGTCTCGACCAGCACGCTGGAGCTGGGGATCGACGTCGGGGACCTGGACCGGGTGATCCAGATCAACGCGCCTTCCAGCGTCGCGTCGTTCCTCCAGCGGCTCGGGCGGACCGGGCGGCGGGCCGGGTCGGTGCGCAACTGCCTCTTCCTGGCGCTCGACCTCGACTCGCTGGTCGAAGCGGCTGCCTTGCTGCTCCTGTGGGGGCGCGGGTACGTCGAGCCCGTCTTGGCACCGCCGGAGCCGCGGCACATCGTCGCCCAGCAGGTGCTCGGGCTCGCGCTCCAGGAGAACAAGATCGGGCGCGGGCTCTGGGCTCAGTCGTGGAATGGCCTGGCACCGTTCGACCGGAGCGCTGAGCCGATCGTCGCCCACCTGGTGAACGAGGGCTTCCTGGAGCGGGACGGCGAGTTCCTGTTCATCGGCCCCGAGGCCGAGGCCCGGTTCGGGCGCCGCCACTTCATGGGCATGACCGCGGTCTTCACCGCGCCGCCCGAGTTCACCGTCATCTCCGGCCGGCAGGAGATCGGCCGCACCGACCCGATGCTGCTCACCGAGGCCGTCGAGGGCCCGCGCGTCCTCCTGCTGGCGGGCCGCAGCTGGAAGGTCACCTGGATCGACTGGAAGCGCCGCCGCTGCTTCGTCGAACCCTCCGACCTGCGCGGCAAGGCCCGCTGGTACTCCCCAGGCCTCTCCGGCGCCTCCTACGCCCTCACCCGCGCCTGCCGCGAGGTCCTCCTGGGCGCCGACCCACCCGTCTCCCTCACCCGCCGCGCCACCGCCCACCTGGCCGAGGCCCGCGAAGACGCCCTCCCCACCGTCCACCCCGGCGGCACCGTCGTCCGCCGCACCGACCACGACCTGCGCTGGTACACCTGGGCCGGCTTCCGCACCAACGCCGTCCTCGCCTCCACCCTCGGTTCCCTCGCCGACGAGTCCCAGCGCATCGACGACGTCTGGATCCGCCTTGCCCCCGAGACCGCCGTCGGTGCCTTCCGCACCGCCACCTCAGCCGCTCACCTCGTCCTCCCCCACGTCGATGAGGAGGCTCTACGCGGCCTGAAGTTCAGCGAGGCCCTCCCCCGCCGCCTCGCCCTCACCACCCTCGCCACCCGCTTCGCCGACCTCCCCCATGCCGAAGCAGTCCTGGAAGAACCGGTCCGCTTCCTGGTGGACCGCTGAGAGCCGCAGGTGAGACCGTGGCTTCCGCCTGGTCGCCGAATTCGGCGAAGCCATTCTGTCGGTGGGCCCGCATAAATTGTCGCCCGGAGGTGGTGGGGCGGTGTCCATGATCGATCGGCCGGAGCGGGGTAACCGAAACGGTGTGGATTCCTTCGTGTGGGCAGGGCGGGTCGTCGAACTGAAGCGGCATCTGGCCGATGCCCCCGACGAGTTCGTCGCCCGGTGCACGCGACGCTATGCGGCCGCGGGATACGGCGACGTGGGCTTTTCGGAGGCCCAGAGCTGGCGGAACAGCTGGCCGGCGCTCGTCGAATTGTGCGAGCGGGCGGGGCTCGCCGACTGGACGATCTACCTCGAGTACGGCACGCCCGGTGGCTCCAGCCGATTCGACGCACTATTGCTGTCGTCGGCCCCGGACGGGCGATCGGTCTTGACCATCGTCGAACTGAAGCAGTGGACCGACACCACGGTGCTGTCGGATCTACGAGTCCTCCGCTCGGACGGGGTCGAGGCGGTCCACCCGGTTAACCAGGTCAAGGCCTATCTCGCATTCATCGAGAACTGGTCGCCTTCGGCCGATCTCAGGTGCCGGGGAGTCGTGCTCCTCCACAATGCCGAAGCCAAGGAGACCGCGAGCCTCAGCGGAGGACAGACCGAGATCCCCGTTCTGGGCAAAGCCGCCCTGCAGGCCGACGTGCCTGAAGAAGCACTCAGAAAACGACTAGGCCTGTCCGGGCACCGCCCGCCACACGAACGACAGGTCTCGGCGATGACCGACATCGTTTGGCGACCCGGGCGGAAAATGCTCGACAGCCTCAGCTCCGTCCTTGAGAAGAACAGTGCGTTCATCCTGATCGGCGATCAGCAGGAGGCCCTCCTGAAGATCAATGCGGCCATCGACCGAGCACTGCGCTCTGGCCAGAAGGCCGTCATCGCCGTTGGCGGGGGCCCTGGAAGCGGCAAGACGGTGATCGCCACTCGTGTCCTGGCCCATCTGGCAGGACGCGCAGATGTGAGTCCGCTGTACCTGAGTGCTTCCGGCACGCTGCGGAAACAGATGCAGCAGGCCGCCGCAGGCGTCGAAGGCGCAAGGGACCTGTTCCGCGGTACCGACACGGCCTTGAGCCCCGGCGGAGCATCTCGGCGCGTGGTGCTGCTGGACGAAGGCCAACGCCTTATCTGGAGGCCGCCGGGTTCCGGGCCCCTGAATCACATCATCGGGCGCTCGCAGGCGGTCGTGGTGTTTCTCGACGAACGTCAGGTGATCCGGCCGAAGGAAGGAGTCACGGTCGAGGAGATCGGAGACCATGCCCGACATCAAAGAGCAGAGTTCGAGATGATCTCCTTGTCGGGCTGTTTCCGCTGCGGTGGCTCCCGCGCCTACGGCGGCTGGATCAACGACCTTCTCTACGAGACGCCGAGCCCCTGGATCGGCGCGGACTACGACCTCGGCGCCTCCCGCGACCCCCGGCAGCTGCAGAGTTGGATCGACTCCCATGTGGACAGGGGAAGTCCCTCCCGTATCGCGGCCGGGTTCTGCTGGCCCTGGGGCGAAGCCCGCGACCCCCTCCCCGAGGACGTGGCCATCGAGTGGGACGACGACGCCGGCGTCCGTCACGGGTGGTCGGCGCCATGGAACGCGCGTCGAGCGACCGCGGAAGCACCCGTTTCCCAGTTCTGGGCGACCGGCCGGAACGGGCATCGACAGATCGGCTGCGTCTACACCGCGCAGGGCCTCGAATACGACTACGGCGGCGTCATCATGGGCGGTGATCTGGTCCGTAGGGGAGACCGTTGGGAGGCCCGCCCAGGGAAGAGCCATGACAAGGACCTCATGCACCTCGATCGCGACCGCTACCTTCCGCTCGCCCTGAACATCTATCGAATTCTGCTCACTCGCGGCATGAAAGGAACCAGAATCTACTCCACCGACCCCGAAACCCAGACTTTCCTGGCAGACCTGATTCCGGCGAACGGCGGCTGATGCGCTGACCTCGAGCCACCCGCCGTGCCCGGTCGGCGATGGCCGCGGCCGCCGGACCCCGGGACCTCCGCGAGGTCTCCGTCGACCGAAGAGCGCAGCAGGTCCATGATTCTCGCGAAGTTCTCCGAGGCGAGATCGCCCGTCGGCTCGTCGCACAGCAGGAGCACGGGGTCGTGCACTGTCGTGCGGGCCACCGCGGCGGCGGTCAAGGACTCGAAGAATCCCGGGGGCGGGTTCACCGGCCGTCGCGGCGGGCCTACGGCAAGCTGCCGGCGGAGGTCAGAATGTGCAGGCGGAGTACCACGGGCCGGTGAGGTGGGTGTAGTCGGTGGGCGGAGAAGTCAGCTCGACGTCTTCGGGGTCGGTGCCCGGAGGGAGTCGGACGAGGTCGCACAGGTCGAGGTCGATGGTTCCGGTGTCGAGCCATACGAAACCGTCCTCGGACCCGGTGGAGCGGACGTAGAAGAGGCCGGCCAGAGCCGGGCCGTCGGACGGGGCCGTATCCGCCACGCGGTCGAGGAAGGGGCGGGAGACGAAGGTGGCGGCGCGAGTCGGCCAGTCGGTGAGGAGCGCGACGCCCAGGACGTAGAAGGCGAGCAGGGGGACGAGGGCCGCGGCGATGAACCGGTCGTCCGGGAGAATGCGCGGCTTGGAGGAGGCTAGACCGCCGACCCAGCACACGAAAGCGACGACGGAGAGCGCGGCGCCGAGGAGCACCGCCCCCAGGTCCCACATCGTCGCGTCCGCGTACGCGAGGACCGCGATGGTCACCGTGCCGCTCGCGGCCCCCGGCGGCCTCAGCCGCCAGGCCCGGCGGATCCATGACTCCGGCGTGCGCACGGCCGGGACCTGCCGGGGTACCGAGGAGGGATGCATCGTCTTCCCGAGTTCATGACGATCGGCCGGCGAGCCCTGCCGAGATCCACGCGGACCGCCTCGCGCACCCTCGCAGGCCCACATGGAGTTTCCGCCCTTACCGGTTGAAGCCTGCCAAATCCAAGATCCACCGGCAAGCCGTCCGGGCCCACCTGCCCGTCCGGCACACGCACGAGGTGTGACCTGTGGAAAAAGGGGCGGGGGCGTCGGTGGGGAGGGCGATACTGGGGACGATGAATGAGGGTACGGGTGGGCCGCGGGGGTGGGGGTTGGACTCCCTGGCGGTCGGGGATCGGTTGCGGCTGCTGCAGTTCGTTCGGAGAGACGAGGCCGGGGGGTATCTGTGGGTGTTGAGGGGGATCGATCGGCTTCGGTCTCGGCATCGGGTGCAGGTGGGGGTGGACGAGGTCGCCTCGGTGCTGCGGGAGCTCTCCGAGGGTTACGAGGAGGCGCCTCGGCTTGAGGGGGTGCTGCTGCGGGAGCGGCTGGACTCGCTGGCGGCCGATGGGCTGCTGCATCGGCATGACGACGTGTCGCGGGCCGGGTCGCTGGCGGGATATCGGAACCGGCAGTCGGTGTACCAGTTCTCCGAGCTGGGGTATCGGGCGTACACGCTGGTCGAGGAGTTGCTGGGGGCTCAGGTTCATGATGTGAACCTGTCTCGGCTGGCGTTCTCGGACGTGCTGGAGGATCTGCGGGCGCTGGCGCGGGCCAACCGGTCGGGGGACGGGCGGCAGGTGCTGCGGCGGCTCAGCCGGCTGGATGAGGCCGTCAAGGACATGGGGCGGCGGTCGGCGCGGTTCCATGTGACGCTCGGGGAGATCGTCAGCATGACGGACGCTTCGCCTGAGCTGTTCCTGCGGTACAAGAACGCGCTGCTCGCGCACATGCGGGACTTCATGGACGACCTTGACCGGTACCTGCCGCGGCTCGACCAGGCCGTGCGGGAGGTCGAGGAGTCCGGCGTCTACACGATGCTGACGCGGGCGGCCGAGGCCGATGAGAGGCCGCTGCTGGAGGCGGGGGCGCGGATGGCCGACTGGGAGCAGCGCTGGCGGGGGCTGCGGAGCTGGTTCGTCGCGGGGACGGACGGGCGCTCGGGCGTCACCGAGCTGCACTCGGCGACGCGCACCGCGGTCTCCGCGGTGATCGCGCTGCTGCGCCAGCTCAGCGAGGCGGGTCGCAGCGGGGTGAACCGGGCCTCGGAGCTGCGGCACCTGGCGTCCTGGCTGGTCCGCGCGCCCGACGAGGACGCCGCGCACGCCCTCGCGACCGCCGCGTTCAACCTTTCCTCCGCGCGCCACCTCGGCGGCGCCTACGACGATGAGGAGCGCATCGACGAGGGCACCCGCTGGTGGGACTCCCCCGGCGTCGAGATCGCCCTCACCCCGTTCCGGACGGGCCGGCCCGCCGGGCCCGGCGCGCCCCAGCCCGTCCGCGCGGACACCGGGGCGCGGGCCGAGTTGCGCCGCCGCCAGGTCGCCGAGCGCGCCGCCGAGCGGGCGGCCGCCCGCGCCCTCGCCGACGACGGCCCGGTGGGGCGCGAGCTGGGCGAGGACGAGACGAGGGTCCTGCTGCGCCTCCTCACCAAGGCCCTGGAGGCCCGCACCGTGATCTCCGGCCGCCTGTCCTCCGGCACCGGCGCCGACGACATCGTCGTCCTGCGCCTGCGCCCCGCCGAGACCGGCGACATCGTCCGCATCCCCGGCGGCACCCTCCACCTCCCCGGCTTCGCCCTGGAGATCGAGACCCTGGAGCGCACCCGTGGCTGAACCACGCCCCACCGTCGGCGTCCCCGGGTGGCCGCACCCGACCTGGGCCGGTCCGGAGATCCCGGAGCGCGCCCGTGGCTGAACCGCGCGCCGCCGCCGATGTCGCCGACGCCGATCTGGGTTCCTACCAGGCGGCCGTAAGGCTCGTGCTCTCCCACGGACTCATCACGGCCCGGCATCCTCGGCCGGGGATCTTGGACAGGGTGCTTCCGTGGGCGGATCTGCTGGCGAGGGATCTCCGTGATCTGTGCGGGTACACGCTGGTGGCGACGACCCGTCAGGTGCGGCTGGTCCGGCGGCTCGACGGGCTCGATCCGAGCCGGGGGCGGGTGTTCGTCAACCGGGCGGGGCGGGCGTTCGACCGGCGGCGGCTGGCCTACCTGTGCCTTGTGCTGTCCACCTTCCAGCGATCAAGGGTCGAGGTGAGCCTCACCGACATCGTGCGGGCGCTCACCCCGGCCGCCCAGGCGATCGACGGGCTCGGCTACGACCCCCTCCAGGGCCCGCACAAGGCCGCCGTCGTCGACGTCGTCGGCTGGCTGCTCGACCGGGACGCCCTCGCCGTCTCCGACGGGTCCGTGGAGGCGTGGGCGCGCTCGGCCGAGGGCGACGCCCTGTTCGACGTCGACCACGACATCTGCGCCGCCCTGCTGCGCCCCGCGCGGCCCCTCCAGCATCTGACGGGCGCGGCGGGCCTCCTGGAGGACCCGCACGGCCCCGCAGCCGCCCGGGTCCGCCGGATGGTCCTGGAACGCCCCGTCGTCTACTACGCCGACCTCGATCCGGAGGCCGCGGCGGTCCTGCGCCGCGACGGCCTGGCCGAGAACCTCGCCCGGCTCACCGGCACCGTCGTGGAGCGGCGGGCCGAGGGCGTCTCGCTGATCGACCCGTCCGGCTCCTTCACCGACCGGCCTTTCCCGGGCCGGGGCGCGCTCGCCCGCGCGGCGGGTCTGCTGCTCGGCAAGGTCGCCGACGCACTCGACGGCGGCATGCTCAGGCGGGCGGCCGGACCGTCCGACGCCGAGGAGCAGGCGGCCCTGCGTGCACGGCTCGACAAGGCCGTCCCCGAAGACACCCTCGCCCGGGGCATGGCATGGGATCTCCCCCGCTTCGCCTCGCCGGAGGTGTCCGCCGAGACACTGCCGCTGGTGGAGCGGCACCGCCTGGAGCAGATGGTGCAGGAGCTCTACACGGAGTTCGGCGCCGACTCCTTCACCGCCGCCTGGCGGGCCGACCCTCTGGGGCTTCTCGACGCCTCGCTCGCCTTCCTTTCCGACCTCCGCCTGGTGCGGCCCGTCCCGGGCGGCGTCCTCGTGCTGCCCGCCGCGGTCCGCTACCGCAACATCACCCAGGCCCTGCCCACTCCGGACGGCCAGATCGGCCTGTTCGCCGGGGCCACCGCTCAGGAGCAGCCGTGACCAGCCGATTCCGTCCGTCCCGCGCCGGACTCGTCAACATCTGGGACTACGTGGACGAGGAGTTCGTCTTCGCCGACGGACGCCTCGTGCTGCGCGGGCACAACGGTTCGGGCAAGACCAAGGCCCTCGAGGTGCTGTTCCCCTTCGTACTCGACGGGGTCACCGACGCCCGCAGGCTCGACCCGTTCAGTGGCGAGAACCGCACGATGAAGTCGAACCTCCTCTACCGGGGGCAGGAGTCCGAATACGGCTTCGTCTGGATGGAGTTCGCGCAGGAGGACGAGACGGTCACCTTGATCGTCGCGTTGCGGGCGCACAAGGACCGGCCGAAGGTGAACACCTCGTTCTTCGTCACGCGCAAGCGGATCGGCGTCGACTTCGGGCTGCTCACCGACGACGCGCGCCCGCTCACCGAGAAGCACCTGCGCGGCGTGCTCGGCCCGGAGTGCTCCTATGCGACGGCGACGGAGTACCGCGAGGCGATCGACGCCGAGCTGTTCGGCCTGGGCCGCCAGCGCTACACCCAGCTCATCGACCTCCTGCTCGCGCTGCGCCGCCCGCTGCTGGCCAAGGACCTGGACCCCGAGAAGGTCTCGGCGACCCTGACGGCCGGGCTCAGCCCCGTCTCCGACGGCCTCGTCGAGCGGGCCGCGCGTGATTTCGACAACCTCTCGGCCGTGCAGCGCCTCAGCGAGGACCTCACCGCCGCCGACGGGGCCGCCGAGCGCTTCCTGGCCGTCTACACCGGCTATCTGAAGGCGGGCGGCAGGCACCAGGCCGATCTCGTCGCCGACCGGACGCGCAAGGCGGTCGAGCGCGCTGCGGCGCTGCGCAAGGCGGCCCGGCAGGAGTCCGAGGCCAAGGAGGCCGAGACCGCCGCGCTGGAGGAGCGGGACTCTGCGGAGAGCCGTAGGAACGAGCTGGAGGGCGAGCTCAAGACGCTGCGCTCGGACGAGGCCTACCGGAGCCAGGAGAACCTCGACGAGCTCCGGTCGCGGGTGCGCACCGGCAGGGAGAGCCTCGCCCGGCAGCGCAGGACGTTCGCGGCGATGGAGGAGCAGCTCGCCGCGCTGCGCGGGGAGGCGACGGACTTCGCCGGGCGGCTGGAGGATCGCAGGAAAGCCGTCGCCGAGGCCGCCGCGGACGCCGAGCGGGCCGCGCGGGCGGCCGGGATCGAGCACGACGACGCCGAACTGCCCGAAGTGAAGGCCCGGGTCACGGCCCGGGAAGAAGGCGTAAGGCGAGTCCTCGCCCTGCTCGACTCCGTAGCGGCCGCGGACGGCGAGCGCGACCGCGCCGGAGCGACCGCCGAGACCTCGCGCGGGCGCCTGGAGGAGGCCGACGACGCGTGCACGGCGGCCGCGGAGGCCGTCGAGACCGCGAGGGGTGAGGTTCGCAGCGAACTCGAAGCCTGGGCGGAGCGCTGGGATGCCGTCGGTGAGGACGACGCCGCGGTTCTGCTGCGCGCGCTCCAGGAGGTCTCCGGCCCCGGCGCCCCCGCCCTCGCGACGGTCTTCGCCGACCTCGCCGAGGAGCGCCGCGGCAGGCTGGCCGACGAGCGGGCCGACCTGCGGGCCGCCAGGCGCGCGACGGCCGAGCGCCGGGCCCTCCTGGTCGAGGAACGCGCCAGGATCGCCGCGCAGACCCAGGATGCCCCAGCCTCGCATCCGGCCCGGTCGGCCCGTCCTGCAGAGCGCCCGGGAGGGCCCTTGTGGGAACTCGTCCGGTTCGCCGACGACCTTCCCGAAAGCGAAGGCGCCGCGCTGGAAGCCGCCCTGGACGCGGCAGGTCTTCTCACCGCCTGGATCCCGCCGGACCCGGCCGTGATCCCTGCTCTGCTTTCGGCCGAGGAGAGCGACGCCTATCTGCGGCCCCTGCCCGAGCCCGAGCGCCCTTCAGGACGCACTCTTGCCGACGTGCTCGTGCCCGAAGAGCAGGACCGTGTACCGGAGGCCGTGCTGGCGGGCGTTCTGCGCTCAGTGGCCCTGGCTTCGGAAGTGGGCCCGCGGACGCCGGCCCCTGCCATCGGCTTGGACGGCGGGTTCACCTACGGCGTCCAGGTGGGCGCGTGCCGCAAAGCGGTGCCCGAGTTCATCGGGCCGGTGCACCGGGCGGCGCGGCGGGCCCGGCTCATCGCCGAACACGACGCGCTGATCGCCGGCGCGGACGCGCAGGACACGGCGCTCGCCGACCGGCTGACGGACGTCGAGGAGGCCCTCGCGGTCCTGCGCAAGGCCAAGGACGCTCTGCCTTCACTCGCCCCCGTCCTCACCGCCCTCGGCGAGGTCGCCACCGCGTCGGCGCTGCTCGCCGCCGCGCGCCGGGTCCACGCCGAGGCGTCGATCGCGGCGGACGCCGCGGTGGCCGCCGCGGAGCAGGCGCGACGCGTGCTGCGGCTGGTCGCAGGCGAACTGGATCTGCCGTCCGGGCGGGCGGAGCTCCAGGTCGTCCAGGGGGCGATCGCCGATCACCTGCGCAGCGCCGAGCGGCGGGCCGCCGCGGAGCAGGCCGTCGCCGCGGGCGAGGCCGAGGTGGCGAGCCGGGACGCGCTCATCACCAGGTCCGCCCTGGGGGCCGAGGCCGAATCCGCCTCGCTGCGGGAGAACGCCGGCCGCCAGGAAGAGCTGGAGAAGCGGCTCAGCGCCTTGGAGGACAACCTCAGCGCCCCGTTGAAGGCGATCCTTGAGCGGCTTGAGGTCGCCGAGGGCGAGTTCACGCAGGCGTCGGCCGCGTGGACGGCCGCCGACACACGTGCGCAGAGCGCGCGTGAGAGCCTGATCCGCGCCGAGACCCTGCACGGGCAGCTGGCCGCCCAGCTCGCGGAGGCGGTGGGCGGGTTGCTGGAGGCCGCCCGGCGAGTCGGGCCGTTCGCCGAGCCCGAACTGCGGGCCGTGCTGGGCGTTCCGGCCGAAGCACCGCCATGGCCGCATCCGACCCGGTGGGCCTCCTCCGAGGACACCGCCGAAGCCGTCATCTCCGGACTCGCGGAAGCGGAAGCCGAGGAGGCCGTCGCAAGAGTGGTCCCGGAAGACGCGGCCGCATTCGTGCGCGCGCTCGATACGGCCACCACGGGGCACTCGGCCGGGGAGGAGGCGCGGCGGGACTCCCGGCGGCGCCTGAACACGGCCTTGAAGTCCTTCGGCGAGGTCCTCGCCGAGCGTGAGGAGGACTACCGTCTCGACACCGAGTCGGACGACGCGCTCGTCTACGTCCGGGTCGCCGACCCCGACGGCCGCCACCCGGTCGCCGAGTTCGCCGCCCGGGTCCGCGAGCGTGCCGAGGAGCAGCGTTTCCTGCTGGAGGACCAGGAGCGCCGGGTCCTGGAGGACGAGCTCCTCGCCGAGCTGTCCCAGGAGATCTTCGACCGCGTGTACACCGCCCGGGAACTCGTGGAGCGGATGGACGCCGACACGCGCTCACGGCCGATGTCCAACGGCACGACCGTCGGCATCCGATGGGTGGCCTCGCCCCGGGTCACCGACGCTCAGCGGGAGGTGTCGGCCCTCCTTGAGCTGTCGGACCTGGGCCGCGACCAGCTCGGGCGTCTGCGCGCCGCGCTACGGCAGATGCTTCGCGACCACCGGGCCGCCCATCCTCGCGCGACGTACAAGGAGGCCCTCAGCGCGGTCCTGGACTACCGCTCCTGGCGCTCGTTCGAGCTGCGGTTGAAGGTGCCCGGCCAGGACGAGGTGAGGCTGACGCGCAAACAGCACTCGCTGATGTCCGGCGGAGAGAAGTCGGCGGCCATCCACCTGCCGTTGTTCGCGGCGGCCAACGCCCTGTACGAGTCGGCGAAGCCGGACTGCCCCAGGATGATCGCCCTGGACGAGGCGTTCGCCGGCATCGACGACAGGTACAAACCCGACCTTCTGGGCCTGACCGTCCAATACGGCCTGGACACCTTCATGACGGGCCACGACCTATGGATCCGATACAAGACGGTTCCCGCCGCCGCCCATTACGACATGCACTCCGACAAACTCGCCCACACCGTCTCGGCGATGCTCATCCTCTGGGACGGCGCCGAACTCGTCGACTCCGGCGCGGGCTTCTCCGGCAACGAGGAGCTGGCCTCGTCCCTCCTCGGCTTTTCTCCCACCCGCCGGGCCCCCTCCGCCATCGGCCTCTTCGGCGCCGAGGAGCCCGCCTGACTCCCGCCCCCAGCCTCCGAGGAAGGCCGCCGTGCAGAACGACTCGCTCTCCAGCCTGCGCCGCCCCACCCTGGCCGACCTGTTCGCCCTGGCCAGGAAGCGCCTGGAGTCCGGCCATGCCTCGCTCTCCGTCGAGATCGCCTCTCCCGAGGCGCACAGGGAGCTCGTCGGGCTGCTCGGTCCGTTGCCGAGGTTCCGGGTGGGGGCGACGGCCCGCGTACGGATGAGCGAACTGGACGCGGCGGTCCGGGCCAGGACGGGGATGGCGCTCGGCGACGTCTTGGTCGAGCTGCACGGCAGGCCCCTGCGCGACCGCCGTGCGGAGGCCGCCACCGCGGCCGGGGCCCGCGCGGCGCTGCTCGCGACCGCCGAAGCCACCGAGCTGACGTCCCATGCCTGGTACCGCGCCTGGGTCGGCGAACTGCGCGCGACGTCCAACGGAACCCTCACCCGGCTCTTGGGCCGCCCCGACAGGCTGGCCCGCGCCGTGCGCGTCCTGGAGCTCCTCGACGGCAACGCGACGACCCTGCCCGAGCTCGCGGACAAGGCGACCGGCGACGCCCACGCGCTGGACTCCGGCCGGCCGCTTTCCGGGCTCGTGCTGGCCGCGCTCGCCTTCCGGGCCGGTTCGGCGGCCCCCGATTCGGCGGAGGATCGGCGCGACCTGTGGGAGCGGTTCGGCGTCGCCGAGAACGCCTACAGCAGCACCGTGCTCGTGCTCAACCTGCCCGCGCGGGGCGAGGCCCTCGGCGAATGGATGACGAGCGGTGCCCGGCACGGCACCGCGCTGCGGGTCACCCTCGACCAGCTGGTCCGCCATCCCGTCAGCCCTGACGCCACGGTGGTGCACGTGTGCGAGAACCCTTCGGTCCTGGGCGGCGCGGCCAGAGAGCTGGGACCGGCCTGCCCGCCCCTGGTCTGCGCCGAAGGGCAGCCGTCCGTCGCCTTCCTCGAGCTCGCCGAACGGATCGCCCTCTGCGGAGGTTCTTTGCGTTACCACGGGGATTTCGACTGGCCTGGCATCCGGATGACGGCGGCTCTGGTCTCGCGTCATGGTGCGGCGCCTTGGCGGATGTCCTCGACGGACTACCTCCAAGGGCTCGCGGACGCCGAGCGGTCCGTTTCCAGGCCGCCGCTCAAGGGCGGCGCACAGGAGACTCCCTGGGACCCCGAGCTGCAGGAAGTGATGCGGGCCAGGGGCGTCGCCCTGAGCGAGGAATCTGTGATCCCGTCCCTGCTTTCGGACCTGCGCGCGCACGCGGCGAACTCTGTGGGCGGACATGGACGCGCGGCCCGGGGCGAGGCCGGGCCGCGCGTGTTCGAGGGAGGGGTCAGGTCTGGGGCGGGACCAGGACGGAGTCGATGACGTAGACGGTGGCGTTCGCGGTCTGGATGCCGCCGCAGGTGATCTTCGAGCCGTTGACCATGTAGTCGTAGTTGCTGCCCCGGACGATGACGGGGCTGCCCTCCAGGGTGATGAGGGTGGCGTTCTGGAGGTCGGCGGTCGTCTTCTGGCCGTTGACGACGTGGTAGTTGAGGGTCTTGGCCAGGGCCGCCTGGTCGGTCAGGAGCTGGTCCCGCTCGGCCTGCGGGATCGCCGCGAACGCGTCGTTCGTCGGGGCGAAGACGGTGAGCGCGGGGGCGGCGTTGAGGGTGGTGGTGAGCCCTGCGGTCTGGATCGCGGTGTTCAGCGTCGACAGGAACGGCAGGGAGGCCACGGCCGTCGCGACGGGCTGGGTCGCCATCGTGGCGAGGCTGCCCGGTCCGGTCGCCGGGATGGACGCGCAGGCGGGGCCGAACGGTTCGGCGGTGAGCCCGCCGGGCGCCGCCGACGCCGGGGGCGCCGTCACCGCCGTGAGGCCGAGTCCCAGGACGAGCGCGGCGCCCGCGCCGATGGCCTGCCATTTCTGCATGACGTCCCCCTCTGTCGCGAATAGCCCTTTTTCTGGGTATTCGCCCGAAAGGCGGGTCGGGACGCCGTCCCCGGGGCGACCTTGCCCGAAGCCCGGCGGTTTCCAGTCCGCGCTTTGACCCCCGACGCGGTCCGGGCGTACGGCGGGCCGAAGGAGAGGACCCTCAGCGCGCGCGCAGGCGGGCTTCGAGGCCGTCGAGGATGATCTCGAGGCCGAAGTCGAACTTCTCCTCCACGAACACCGCCTCGTCGACCCCGGCCTGCTGCTCCAGCCGGGCGCGCAGGCGGGGGTAGGAGGCCGCGATCTCCCCTGCCTCGGCGAGCGCCTCGCGCATGGCCGCGGTGTCCCCGCGCTGCTTGACGGGGTCCAGCGACGCGTCGGAGAGGGCGGCGCCCCCGGCGAAGGTGGACGCGGCGTTCACCGCCCAGTCCAGGTCCCAGCCCGTGAAGCCCGCCGCCTCGTAGATCGCGTAGCTGGCGTCCTGGACGCGGGCCATGCCGTGGCCGTACACGAAATAGGCGCCCGTCGCGGCGATGACCCAGGTGTGGCCGCGCAGGGTCTCGTAGGTGTCGCGGGCATGCCGCCGCGCCGCCTCGCGCCAGCCGAGCTCCGCGGGGTCATGGGCGCCGACCTCGCTCCAGACCCGGTCGCACGCCAGGGAGACGAGGTTCTCCTTGCTGCCGACGTGCCAGTACATCGCGGTCGCGGCCGAGCCGAGGCGCTGGCCCAGCTTGCGCATGCTGAGGCCGTCGATGCCCGCCTCGTCGAGCAGGGTGACGGCGGCCTGGACGATCTGCTCTCTGGTCAAGGTCTCGCGGGGCATGGGGACAGCGTATTGCACACTGTTCAATCTTCCTCTTGCACAGCGTTCAAGTTTCTTTTACAGTGTTCAACACAGGGACTTGAACACTGTGCAAGAAGGAGTGGTGATGACGGACTCAGCCGCTATCTCAGCCATCGGGCTGCGCAAGGCGCTCGGCGGCAAGACCGTGCTGGACGGGGTCGACCTGCACGCCGCGGAAGGCAGCGTGCTGGCCCTGCTCGGCGCCAACGGCGCGGGCAAGACGACCGCGGTGCGCATCCTGTCGACGCTGCTGCGGCCCGACGCCGGCACCGCGCGCATCGCCGGGCACGACCTGGCCACCGCGCCCGAGGCGGTCCGCGCCGCGATCGGCCTGACCGGCCAGTTCGCCGCGCTCGACGGCCTGCTCACCGCCGAGGAGAACCTCTTCCTCATGGCGGACCTGCACCACCTGCCCAAGCGGGAGGGCCGCCGCCGCGCGGCCCACCTGCTGGAGAGGTTCGAGCTGACCGGCCGCGCCCGCGAGACCGCGGCGACGTTCTCCGGCGGCCTGCGCCGCCGCCTCGACCTCGCGATGACGCTCGTCGGGGAGCCCCGCGTCATCTTCCTCGACGAGCCCACGACCGGCCTCGACCCGCGCAGCAGGCACACCCTGTGGGACATCATCCGGGACCTGGTGGCCGACGGCGTCACCATCCTGCTGACGACCCAGTACCTGGACGAGGCCGACCGCCTCGCCGACCGGGTGGCCGTGCTGGACGGCGGCCGGATCGTCGCCGAGGGCACCCCCGCCGAACTGAAGCGGCGCATCCCGGGCGGCCATGTCCTCCTGCGCCTCCCCGACGAGCGCGCCCTCGCCTCCGCCGGGGCGCTCTTCCCCGCTTCGGTCCCCGACTCCGACGCCCTCACCCTGCGCGTACCCGGCGACGGCGACATCGCCATGCTCCGCGCCGTCATCGACGCCCT
Source organism: Actinocorallia herbida (assembly GCF_003751225.1). NCBI lineage: Bacteria > Bacillati > Actinomycetota > Actinomycetes > Streptosporangiales > Thermomonosporaceae > Actinocorallia > Actinocorallia herbida. Next base: position 481,866 of record NZ_RJKE01000001.1, on the reverse strand, counting down.
GAACGGCGCCTCCCTGGAACCCGACTCCTTGACCGTCCATACGCCCGACCTGGACGACGTCTTCTTCGCCCTCACCGGAAACGCGACCTTGGAGACCTCCCGATGAGCACCGCCCACGCCCTGCGCGACTCCCTGACGATGCTGCGCCGCGACCTGCGCCACCAGCAGCGCTACCCGTCCATGACGATCTCCATCGTCATCATGCCCGTGCTGTTCCTCCTGCTGTTCGTCTACGTCTTCGGCGGGGCGATCGGCCCCGGCATCGGCCTGTCCGGCCCCCGCGCCGACTACGTGAACTACGTGATCCCGGGCATCCTGCTCATGGCGGTGGCCACCGGCACGATCTCCACCGCGGTCGCGGTGTGCACCGACCTGACCGAGGGCATCGTCCAACGCTTCCGCAGCATGCCCGTCTCCCCCGGCTCGGTGGTGACGGGGCACGTGGCGGGCAACATGATCCAGGTCGCCTTCATCCTCGTGCTGATCTTCGGCATCGCCTTCGCCACCGGCTTCCGGCCCGACGCCTCGCCCATCGAATGGCTCGCCGCCCTGGGCCTCCTGTTCCTCACCGCCTTCGGCCTGAGCTGGCTGTCGGCCGCTCTGGGGCTGCGCGCGAAGACCCCTGAGGCCGCGAGCAACGCCCCCACACCGCTGACCTTCCTCCCGTTCCTCGGCAGCGCCGTCGTCACGCCGGAGTCCATGCCGTCCGGCCTTCGCTGGTTCGCCGAGCACCAGCCCTTCACGCCCATCACCGAGACGCTGCGCGGCCTCCTCCTCGGCACCCCCATCGGCTCGGACGCCTACGCCGCCCTCGCCTGGTGCCTGGGCCTCGCCCTCGTCGGCTACCTCTGGGCCCGCGTCACCTTCGCTCGCCTGACCCGCTCCTGACCTCCGCCTCCGCCCACCGCGCGCTTCTTCCAGGACCCTCCCCGCGAGGGTCCTTTAGCGCTTTCCGGCCGCGCCCGGAGAATTCGCATTAAGACGGGGCTCCAGTCACAGAAACATCACGTAATGCTGGACATAGGGCGGATCTGGGTAGAGTGAGCGGCCGCACTTCCGGTGATCATCGAGGTCGCATGCCAATCTGGGGACTCGTACTCTCCGCATTCGCGGAGATACGCGTGGGCAAGGTCAGGGTGATCCTGTCGACGTTCTGTGTGGCCTGCCTCGTCGGCACGGTGACCATCGCCGCGGCTATTTCCTACCTCACCCAGCAGATGGCCCGGCAATTCTTCGAGCAGCAGGCCGGACGGCCCGGGACCATGAGCGTTTCGGTCGAATTCAAGCAGATCGAGGAAGGCGCCGGCGTCAGCGTCGAGAGCTTCACCGAGGTGCAGAACGCCTTCGCGAGGTACAAGATAACCGCCTCTCCCATCGCCTCCATCGACACCACGGTGCGGACCCCGTCGGGTGAGGTGCTGTCCACCCAAGGCCGGAACTCCCCTCCTCAGTTCATGATCAACGGCGCCGACAGCAGTCTCGCCGACATCCGCGCACTGAAGATCATCGGCGGCCGGTGGCTGACGGAGACCGACGACCTGCGACTCGAACCGAGCCTCGTGGTCAGCCAGGGCTTTCTCAGGACGGCGGGCATCCCCCGCGCGACCGCCCTCGACACGACGCTCCAGATCGCCACCGGCGGACACTGGACCCGCGCGCGCATCGTCGGCGTCCTGGACATCGGCCAGGAATGGGGCCCCGGCGGGGAACAGACGGGCAGCGTCCCTCAGGTGTATCTGCCCGCGGAATCCGTCATCGGCCTCGGCCTGCCGATCATGTACTCGGAATTCGTCATGAGAGTGCCGCCCGAGACGGCGAAGCGGACCGGAAAGCAGATCCGGGAAGACGCGAAGCACTGGACCGGGGTCATGGGCGTATCGGTCAGCCCGCAGTTCGGGGACTTCGGGCAGATCGGCAGGAGCCTGCGCCTGATCATGTACGGCGCGGCACTCGGAATGCTGTTGCTCGGCTCGCTTCCGGTCATCGCCCTCGGCATTTTCGCGGTGCGGCAGCGCCGCAGCGAGTTCGGCGTGCACCGGTGCTTCGGCGCGACCGGTCCCGACCTCTTCTTCACAGTGCTCCTGGAAGCGCTGATCACCTGTACCGCCGCGGGACTCGTCGGTGTGCTCGGCGCGTTCGTCGTCACCGGGAGAGCCGCGGATTTCGTGCTGCGGCGGCAACTGCCCGGCGTGGCCTCGATCGACACGTCCTTCCCCTGGGAGGCCGCCCAGCTCGGGCTCGGCGTCGCGGTCTGCGTGGGGCTCTTCACCGGGCTCATCCCCGCCTGGCGCGCGATGCAGAAGTCCGTCATCCGGGCGATCCGGGCTTAAGGAGATCTCATGGGAATCTGGGTCAACCGGGCCGGCAAGGCGGCCATCCTGCTCGTCGTCGCCGGGGTGGTCGGGGCCACCGGCTACCTCGCCGGCAACGGCGCCGCCGCGCCCGAGCCCGTCGCGGAGCGGATCCCCGAAGCCGACTTCTCGCCCCGCGTGATCAAGGTCGACGAGGGCACCATCGTCTCCCGGCTCGTCCTCGACGCCACCGTCCAGGCCGACCCCGCGGTCGGGGTCCGGCCGGAGAAGGGCGGCGAGGTCACCAAGGTCTACGTCAAGGCCGGTGACAGCGTGGTGAAGGGGCAGACCCTGTTGTCCTTCAAGTACCAGCCGCCGCAGTCCGACCCCAAGAAGAAGCCGCCGAAGCCGCAGACGCTGTATCTGAGCGCGCCCGCGGCGGGCAAGATCCGCTCGGTCAACGCGCACGTGGGGACCCCGGTCTCGCCGGGCGACCCGGCCTTCACCGTCGACAAGGGACTCTTCCGGGCCGTCGCGAACGTCGAGAGCAAGAACGTCTACAAGCTGTACAACAAGCCGAGGTCGATCAAGCTCCAGATAGACCACGGCCCGGCGCCGTTCGACTGCAGGCTCCTGGACTACGGCGCGGGCACCGGCGGTGACGGCGGTGACGGCGGCGCCGAGGTCAAGGTGACGTGCCGGATCCCGCTCGGCAAGCGGGTGTTCGCCGGGCTGCCCGGCAAGATGTCGATCCTCACCGACAAGGCCGCCGGCGTCCCGGTCGTCCCGCTCTCGGCCGTCCTCGGGCAGAACGGCACCGGATACGTGACCGTCGTGCAGGACGGGAAGCAGGAGCGGCGCAAGGTGAAGCTCGGCCTCAACGACGGCGAGAAGGTGGAGATCCGGGAGGGCCTCGAGGTCGGCGAGCGGATCCTCGACCGGGCGCCCGAGGACGCCGCATTCTCCGGCCCGGACTCGAACGGACCGAACCTGGGCGAGAACGGCGGACAGGGCGAGCCGATGGTGATCATGCCGTGACCCGGCCGGACGTGAAAGTCGCCGGGGCGGCCCCTCCCACGACACCGGCCGTCGAGGTCACCGGCGTCTCGAAGCGGTTCAAGATCCGCGGGAAACCCGATCCGATCACCGTGCTCGACGACATCCGGCTGACCGTGCCCAGCGGCGGGATCGCCTCGATCGTGGGCCTGTCGGGCGCCGGGAAGTCGACCCTGCTCAACATCCTCGGCCTGCTCGACCAGCCGGACGACGGCAGCATCAGCGTGTTCGGCACGAACGCCACGGCCCTGCCGGAGCGCGGCCGCGCGTCCCTGCGCGGAAAGACGATCGGGTTCGTCTTCCAGCAGCTGAACCTGCTGTCCGGGCGGACCGCCCTTCAGCAGGTCGCCGTGCCGCTCCTCTACGAGGGCGGCCGGGCGCTGCGGGAACGTCGACGCCTGGCCGAGGAGGCCCTCACCCGGGTCGGCCTCCAGGACCGGCTGCACTCCAAGGTGTCGGAGCTGTCCGGCGGCGAGCAGCAGCGGGTCGCGATCGCCCGCGCCCTCATCCGCGATCCCCGGCTGATCCTCGCCGACGAACCGACCGGCGCCCTCGACCCCGTCACCGCGGACCAGGTCATGGACCTCCTGTTCCGCACCGCGCGCGAGGACGGCCGCGCCCTCATCCTCGTCACCCACGACCTGTCGCTGGCCCGCCGGGCCGACACCGTGCACACCCTCGACGGCGGCCGGCTGACCGCCTCGTAGCCGCCGACGGGCGCGGCTCAGCCGACGGGCGCGGTCTCGACCTGGCCGCCCATGGCGGTGAGCTTGCCGACCGGGTCCTCGTAGCCGCGCTCCAGGTAGCGGGTCCCGGAGATGGTGCTGGTCCCCTCGGCCACCAGCGCCGCGAGCACGAAGGCGAAACCCGCGCGCAGGTCGGGGATCTCCAGGTCGCGGCCGGTCAGCGGGGTCGGCCCGTTCACCACCGCGGAGTGCGCGTGGTCGCGGTTGGCGAACCGGCAGGAGTCCCCGACCAGGCACGCGGTGTTCAGCTCGATCCGCGCGCCCATCTGCCTGAGCTGCTCGGTGTAGCCGAAGCGGTCCTCGTAGATCGTCTCGTGGACGATGCTGGCGCCCTTGGCCTGGGTCAGCAGGAGGACCAGCGGCTGCTGCCAGTCGGTGAGAAGGCCGGGGTGCACGTCGGTGCGGATGTTGGCCGCGGTGAGGTCCCTGGCCCGGTAGAAGGCGAGGCCGCGCGGGGTCTCGGCGAAACCGCCGCCGATCCGGTGCAGGGAGTTGATCAGCCCGGTGAGGTCGGTCTGGCGGGCACCGATGACCTCGACGCTGCCGCCGGTCGCCACGGCCGCCGCGGCGAACGACGCGGCCTCCACCCGGTCGGTGATCGCGGTGTGCCCGGTGCCGCGCAGGCGCTTGACGCCCTCGATGACGATGCGCCGGTCGGTCTGCACCTCGATGAGCGCGCCCATCTTCTGGAGCATGAGGATCGTGTCGATGATCTCGGGCTCGATCGCCGCGTTGTGGATCACGGTGGTGCCCCGGGCCAGCACCGCGGCGAGGACGATGTTCTCGGTCGCGCCCACGCTCGGGAAGGCCAGTTCGATGTGCGCGCCGACCAGGCCCGTGGTGCGCACGTGGACGGCGGTGGGCTGCTCGATCACCTCGGCGCCCATCTGCCGGAGCGCGTCGAGGTGGTAGTCGATCGGGCGCTTGCCGATCTGGCACCCGCCCGGCAGCGGGATCACCGCCTCCCCGACCCGGTGCAGCAGCGGCCCCATCATCAGGATCGGGATCCGGTTGGCGCCGGTGTACCGCTCGGCCAGCCCGGAGTCGGCGATGGTGCCCGCCTCCACCCGGATCTCGTGCCGTCCGGTCCAGTCGACGGTGGCCCCGAGCTGCTGGAGCATCCCGACGACCAGGTCGACCTCGACGATGCGCGGCACGTTCGCGATCCTGACCGGTTCCTCGGTCAGCAGCGCGGCCACCATCTGCTTGGTGATCGCGTTCTTCGCGCCGGAGACCTTCACCTCGCCCTTCAACGGCATGCCGCCGGTGATGCGGTACAGATGCCGGTCGGCGGACATGGCGTCGGTGCCGGTGCTCATGGGGCTCCTCAAGATCGGAATTCTCTCGCGCAAGGCTACGGCCGCCGGAGCCACAGGGCCCGAACGCCGGTCCGCCTCTGTGAGACGGCCGCGGGCCCCGTTGTATTCCGCGTGAGGCGGTCCGGCGATCGTAGGTGATTCGGGCCCATATCGTCAGCGGACGAGAACGCGGTCCTTCGGGGCCTCGGTGTCGTCGGCCCAGCCGTCGTGGCCGGTTTCCGCGGTCCACCTGCGGCCCGCGTGGCGGACCTCGGTGAGGCCGTAGGTCTCGGCGTGGGTGACCGCCCAGGCGGCCAGGGACCTGCCGGTGGCGGCCTTCCCCGTTCCTTCGGGGACGCTGACGGCCCCGTCCTCGGCGCGCACCTTGTCGCCGTAGGTACGGCCCAGTTCGGTGAACGCCTTCTTCGGGTCCGCCTTCACCGCCTCGTCGGGGCGGAACCAGCAGGTGACCTCGCCGCCCTTCTCACCGGTGAAGCCCGCCGCGAGGATCTCGGCCATCGGCTCGTGCTGGGCGTACAGGCTGCCGTCGAAGCTGCGCTGGACCTCCTGGGCGGCCTCGTGCAGGTCCTTCTTGGCGTAGCCGTCGACCTTCTCCAGCGCGTCGAAGAACTTGCGCGAGGAGTAGACCGGGTCCTGGAGCTGGTCGGCGCTGCCCCAGCCCTGCGACGGCCGCTGCTGGAAGATGCCGACGGAGTCGCGGTCGCCGTAGGCGAGGTTCTCGATGTGCGACTCCTGCTCGGCGGTCGCGTACGCGATCACCACGGCCCGCCGGGGCAGGTCCTTGCGGTGCGCGACGCCCGCGATGGTCGCCGCGTTGGCGGCCTGGCCGAGGCTGAGCTGCACCTCGCCCGTGGGCGCGGTGATCCGGCAGCCGTCGCCCAGCAGGGCGGTGTGCGCGTTCATGAACAGGCGGTAGCCGCCGTAGCCGATGGCCGCGACCAGGGCCACCGCGAGCAGACCGGCCAGGGCGCGCCAGCGCATCTCAGCCTCCGGAAAGCCAGGAGCGCAGCCGCTTCTCGCAGGCCGCGACGGACTCCAGGGACACCCGCTCGTCCTTGTGGTGGGCGAGGGTCGGCTCGCCCGGGCCGAAGTTCACCGCGGGCACGCCGAGGCCGGAGAAGAGCGAGACGTCGGTCCAGCCCAGTTTGGCCCTGACCTTCCCGAGCTCGACCGCGTGCTCCAGCTCGACATCGGTGACGGACCGGACGAACGCCCGTGCGGCCGGATCCTGGAGCCCGGGCCTGGCCGCCTCGCTCGCGTCGACGACCTCGACCTCGTATCCGGCGAACAGCTCGCGCAGATGGGCCTCGGCCTCGGCGAGGTTCCGGTCGGGCGCGTACCGGTGGTTGACCGAGATCGTGCAGGCGTCCGGGACGACGTTGCGGGCGACGCCGCCGGAGGCGAAGACCGCGTTCAGGCCCTCGTGGTAGGTGATGCCGTCGACCACGGGCCGCCGGGGCTCGTAGGCGCTCAGCAGGTCGAGCAGGGGCTTCATCTTGTGGATCGCGTTCTCGCCCATCCACGAGCGGGCCGTGTGCGCGCGGGCTCCCCTGGCCGTCACGTCGACGGTGACGGTGCCCTGGCAACCGCCCTCCACCTCGCCGTCGGTCGGCTCCATGAGCACCGCGAAGTCCGCCGCGAGCAGTTCGGGACGGGTCTCGGCGAGGCGCTTCAGCCCGTTGCGGTCGGCACTGACCTCTTCGCACTCGTACGCCAGGAACGTAATGTCACGCGTGGGTTCCGGCAGGGTCGCGGCGAGGTGCAGCAGGACGGCGAGGCCGCCCTTCATGTCGCAGCTCCCCAGGCCCCACAGGGTGTCGCCGTCCAGCCGGGACGGGAGGTTGCCGTTCGCCGGGACGGTGTCGATGTGACCGGCGAGCACGATCCGCTCCGCGCGCCCGAAGTGGGTGCGGGCCACGAGCGTGTCCCCGTCGCGGACGACCTCCAGATGGGCGTGGGCGCGCAGCCCGGCCTCGATCGCGTCGGTCAGCGCGCGCTCGGACCCGCTCTCTGACGGAGTGTCGACGAGGGCCCTGACCAGGGAGGTGACGTCCTGCGAGAGATCCATGTGCATTGAGCTTACTTCGCTTCCCGGACTTCGACGCCTCTGGGCGGGGACACGGTTCGGACGCCCCCGGGCATTACGGTGAAGTGCATGGACGAGACTTCTCACCGCCGTGGTCCCGCGACGCTGCGGGGCCGGGCACGCCCGTCGACCACGCATGATCAGCGCCTGCTCGACGAGCGCGGATCCGCCGAATGGCTGCACAAGGACCCGTGGCGCGTCCTGCGCATCCAGGCGGAGTTCGTGGAGGGATTCGGGCTGCTCGCCGAACTCGGCAGGGCCGTCAGCGTGTTCGGTTCGGCGCGGATCAAGCCGGGCAGCCCCTACTACGAGCTCGCCACGGAGGTCGGCGGCCGCCTCGCCGCAGCGGGCTACGCGGTGATCACCGGTGGCGGCCCCGGCATCATGGAGGCCGCCAACAAGGGCGCCGACCCGCACGGCCTCTCCGTCGGCCTCGGCATCGAGCTGCCCTTCGAGCAGGGCATGAACGCATTCGTGGACCTCGGCATGCAGTTCCGCTATTTCTTCGTGCGCAAGACCATGTTCGTCAAGTACTCGCAGGCCTTCGTGGTGCTTCCCGGTGGGTTCGGCACCCTGGACGAGTTGTTCGAGGCGATCACCCTCGTCCAGACCCGGAAGATCACGAGGTTCCCGATCGTCCTGATGGGCGTCTCGTTCTGGCAGCCCCTCCTCGACTGGATCACCGGCACCCTCCAGGCCGAGGGCCTGATCTCGCCCGACGACCCCGCCCTCCTCCACCTCACCGACGACCCCGACGAGGCCGTCCGCATCGTCATCGAAGGCCACATGAACGCCGGCCAGGCCGACATCGAGGCCCGCGTCCAGGCCGCCACCGCCGAAGAGGCCGGCACCTGACCGCACCGCGTTCCCGGCCGTCAGAAGATGAGGACCGGCTTGATGGCCTTGCCGGTCTTGGCGGCGGTCACGGCGGCGTCGATGTCGGCGAAGGCGAAGGTGGTGATCAGGCGTTCCAGGGGGAGGCGGCCCTTGCGGTGGTGCTCGATGAGTTCGGGGATGAAGCGCTGGGGGATGGCGTCGCCCTCGATGGAGCCGCGGATGCCGCGGCCGTTCATGAGGTGGCGCTGGTCGAGTTCGACGGGGTTCTTCTGGCCCTGGAAGCCGACGGTGACGCACTGGCCGGGGGCCGCCAGGGACTTGACGGCCGCGCGGACGACGTCCGGATAGCCGATGCACTCGACGGCGTGGTCCATCGCGTTGAACGGGGCCTCGGAGGGGTCGACGGCTTCCGTCGCGCCCAGCTCCAGGGCCAGCGCGCGGCGGGACGGGTTGGGGTCGACCGCCACGATCCGCTCGCAGCCCGCGATCCGGGCCGCCATGACGGCGCTCAGCCCGACGGCGCCGAGCGCGAACACCGCGAGGGAGGACCCCGGCTCCGGGCGCAGGACGTTGAGGACGGCTCCCGCGCCCGTCTGGACGCCGCACCCCAGCGGGGCGAGGAGTTCCAGCGGGAGGTCGTCGGGGACGCGGATGACGTTGCGCTCGGTCGTCACGGTGAACGTGGCGAACGAGCCCTGGCCGAGGAGCCTTTCCCCGAGGTAGTTGAGCCGGAGGAAGTCGGCGCAGTACGCCATCCTGCCGTTCTCGCAGGCGGGGCACGCCCCGCACCAGGAGTAGCTGAGGACGACATGGTCGCCGGCTTCGACGCCGCTGACGGCGTCCCCCACCGCCTCGACGACGCCCGCGCCCTCGTGACCGAGGATCTGGCCCGGCACCACGGGGTGGGCCGCGGTCACGAGGTCGGTGTGGCAGACGCCGGAGGCGACGAGCCGGACCAGCACCTCTTCGGGTCCGGGCTCGCGCAGCTCCACGGGACGCCGCTCGAAGCGGCCCTCGGGCGAGGTCGGGAAGGCCGCCTCCACGGTATAAGTCACCGCTTACTTATATCCCCCGCCGCCGCGGCGGCATAACCCGGGTTGGCCACTTCGAGCTTGGCGCGGACCGTGTCCAGCAACTCCCCGCGCACCTCGTCGAAGCGGTCGTCGAGGTCGCCGTCACGGATCGCCCCGGCGAGCGCCGCGTCGTCGGCGAAGCCGAGGCGGGCCAGCCGGTCCCGGTGCTCGGCCTCGTGCCCCGGCCCTTCGGCGAGCTCCCGCTCGACCATCCCGAGGACGTTCGCGGCGACCAGGGTGTGGAAGCGCAGGCGGCCGGAGGCGGACGGCAGGACGTCCCGTTCCAGGAACTCACGGACCGACTCCACGAGTTGCGCGGCGGTCGGCACATCGTGCGGCAGGGGCATGGCGCGGGCTTCCCTTCACAAGACAGAATGCGATTCTAGTCGAACGAAGGGCGAAGTCCATGAGCTTCGAGATCCCGGCATCCGTCCGCCCCCTGCGCGATGCCGTCTATGCGTTCATGACCGAGCGGGTGGAACCCGCCGAGGAGGCCCTGCACGCGGGCGACAAGGACCTGCTGCGCAAGCTCCAGCAGGAGGCCAAGGCCGAAGGGCTGTGGGCGCTGGGGCACCCCAAGGAGATCGGCGGAGGCGGCCTGCCCTTCCTGGACTACGTGTACATCAACGAGGTCCAGGGCCGGAGCGAGTTCGGCCAGCTCGCCCTGGGGACGTTCACCCTCCAGGACTCGCTCATGCTGCACAAGTACGCGGCCCCCAGCCAGCGCGAAAGGTTCCTCGCGCCCCTGGTGCAGGCCGACATCTGGCCGTCCTTCGCCATGACGGAGCCCGGCCTCTCCAGCTCCGACCCCACCCAGCTCAGCACGACCGCCGAACTCGTCGACGGGCAGTGGGTCATCCGCGGCCGGAAGTGGTTCACCACCGGCGCGGACCGGGCCGCCTACACGACGGTCATGTGCCGGACCGAGACGGACGCGAGCCCGTACCTGTCGTTCAGCATGATCCTCGTGCCCACGGACACCCCCGGGTACACGATCATCCGGGACACCCCCGTCCTCGGCCTCGACGGCGGCCACATGGAGGTCGTCTACGACGACGTGCGCGTCCCGGAGGAGAACCTCCTCGGGCCCCGCGGGCACGGCTTCGTCATCGCCCAGGAGCGCCTCGGCCCGGGCCGGATCTTCCACTGCATGCGGTGGCTCGGCCAGGCCCAGCGCGCGTTCGACCTGCTGTGCCGCAGGCTGCACGCCCGCGAGGCCTTCGGCGGGCCGCTCGCCGACAAGCAGCTCCTCCAGCAGCACGTCTTCGACTCCTACACCGAGATCCAGGCCGCGCGCCTGCTCACCCTGCACGCCGCGCACGAGATCGACGCGGGCGGCCAGGCGCGGGTGGAGATCGGCGCGATCAAGGTCGCGGGCGCGCGGATGCTGCACAACGTCATCGACCGGGCGATCCAGGTGCACGGGGCCGAGGGCCTGACCGGGGACACCCCGCTGGACCGCATGTACCGCCACGCCAGGGCCGGCCGGATCTACGACGGCCCCGACGAGGTGCACATCAGCCGCACGGCCCAGCGCATCCTCAAGGTGTACGAGAAGGGCGGCAGCTACGCCTTCTAGGCCCTAGGCCAGGGCGGTGAGCAGGTCGAACTCGTTCTCGGCGACCCTCCGGCCGAGCGCCGCGAGCTCGACCGAGCGCTCACCGCCCGTCAGGTGGCGGCTCGTCTGCACGATGCAGATGACGCCCCAGCGCAGCACGCCGTACAGCTCCCACCAGCGCAGGGCCTCGCGGTCGACCTTCGTTCCCGAGGCCCGCTCGTAGGACCCGACGAGTTCGTCGTATCCCCCGAAACCGCCCGCCGGGAGCGGGGATCCGAACCGCCAGGGCTTGGCGCACAGCCAGCCGAGGTCCTCCAGCGGGTCGCCGATGTGGGACAGCTCCCAGTCCAGGACGGCCCGGACGCCGTCGGGGCCGATGATGAGGTTGCCGTTCCGGAAATCACCGTGCACGACCGTCGTGGCGGACGGCTCAGGGCGGGTCAGCCGGAGTCTGCGCAAGGCGAGTTCCAGAGCGGGATACGGGTCGGGGAAGCCGTCGAGGACCAGCTCCCACAGGTCGAACTGATCCTCGTCCGACAGACCGGGCACGCTGTCGGCGGGGATCCGGTGGATCGCGGCGAGGATCTCGCCGCACTCGGCGGCCAGGCCCGACCGCGCCTGCGCCAGCTCGGGCGAGCGGAGGATCTTGCGCGGGATCGTCTCGCCGTCGATCCGGGTCATCACGATGTAGCCCTCACCCGCGGCGATCACCTCGGGACTCGGCGCGCCCGCCTTCGCGGCCGCGCGCATGAGGGCGGCCTCGACGTCCAGGGAGTTGCCGGTGGCGGCCCCGCCCGGGGTGTCGCGGCGAAGGATCAGCGCGTGCCTCTCGCCCGCCTGGGTGACCGCGTCGAACGCCGTGGTCAGCCGGGACGCGCCCGCGCCGTCCCGGCGCAGCCCCTCGATCTGGAGGCCGGGCCCGTAGATCCCGCCCAGCACCTCGTGCAGCAGCTCTTCCATCCCGACATATAAGCATTTACTTATGCGGGGTACCACTCCCCTATGGAACCCGTTGAGGCGCTGCGGCGCATCGCGTTCCTCCTCGAACGCGCCCACGAGCCCACCTACCGGGTGCGTGCCTTCCGCACGGCCGCCGCGACCGTAGGGGCGCTCGACCGGGGCGAGCTGGAGAGACGCGTACGAGAAGGCACCCTTGGGGAGCTGCCGGGCATCGGAAAGGTGACGGCGCTGGTCGTGACCGAGGCCGTCGGCGGAGAGGTCCCCGTGTACCTGCGGCGTCTGGAGGCCACCGAGGGACAGCCCCTGGACGAGGCGGCGGCGGCACTCCGCGGCGCGCTCCGGGGGGACCTGCACACCCACAGCGACTGGTCGGACGGCGGTTCGCCCATCCGGGAGATGGCCGAGACGGCACGCGCGCTCGGCCACGAGTACCTGGCGCTCACCGACCACTCCCCGCGGCTGAAGGTGGCCCGCGGCCTTTCCGCCGACCGGCTGCGCGAGCAGCTCGACGTGGTCGCCGCGCTCAACGCGGAGCTCTCCCCCTTCCGGATCCTCACCGGGATCGAAGTGGACATCCTGGACGACGGGTCGCTCGACCAGGAGCCCGGCCTGCTCGACCGGCTCGACGTCGTCGTCGCCAGCGTGCACTCGAAACTGCGGATGGACCGGGTGGACATGACCCGCCGGCTCGTCGCCGCCGTGTCGAACCCGCTGGTGGACGTCCTCGGCCACTGCACGGGCCGGATCGTCAAGGCGGGCGGCGCGAGGGGCGGGCTCCGGCCGGAGTCGGAGTTCGACGCGGGACTCGTCTTCGACGCGTGCGCCGCCTACGGCACCGCAGTCGAGATCAACTCCCGGCCGGAACGCCTCGACCCGCCCAAGCGGCTGCTCAGGCTCGCCGTGGAGGCCGGCTGCTCGTTCTCCATCGACTCCGACGCCCATGCCCCCGGCCAGCTCGACTGGCTCGGCAACGGCTGCGAGCGGGCCGTGCGCTGCGGCGTCGCCCCGGAGTCCGTCGTGAACACGCGTACGGCGGACGCGCTGTCGGGCGGTCGCGGGTGATCGTGCAGAATCCGGGTGACACACCCCACGGACCGAGGAGCGCACTCGTGCGGATCGGGATCTCACTGCTGGACAAGGGCGGACCTGACGCCCTGCGCCACTACACCGACGACGTGCGGCAGGCCGCCGACGACGGTTTCTCCTCCGCCTGGCTCACCCAGGTCTTCGGCCTGGACGCGCTGACCGCGATCACCGTCGCGGGCGGCGCCGTGCCCGGCATCGAACTCGGCACGTCCGTCGTGCCGACCTACCCGCGCCACCCCGCCGCCCTCGCCCAGCAGGCCCTGACGACCGCGCTGGCGATCGGCGACGGCCGGCTCACCTTGGGCGTCGGCCTCTCGCACAAGATCGTCATCGAGGGCATGTTCGGCTACGACTTCGCCCGTCCGGCGCGGCACATGGAGGAGTACCTGTCCGTCCTCGGCCCGCTGCTGTCCGGCGAGCACGTGGCGTTCGAGGGCGAGACCGTCAAGGCCCAGATCGGGTTCGGCATCGGCACCGAGGCGCGGGTGCCGGTCGTCGTGGCCGCGCTCGGCCCGCGGATGCTGAAGATCGCGGCGGAGAAGGCCGACGGCACCGTCCTGTGGATGACCGGGCCGAAGACCGTCCGCGACCACATCGTGCCGACGATCACCGCGGCCGCCGCCGCGGCGGGCCGCCCCGCGCCGCGCGTCGTGTGCATCCTGCCGTTCGGCGTCACCGACGACGTCGAGGAGGCCCGCGCGCGGGCCGGGGAGATCTTCCAGATGTACGGATCGCTGCCGTCGTACCGGGCGATGATGGACCGGGAGGGCGTGGACGGGCCCGCCGGGCTCGCCGTCGTCGGCGACGAGGACTCCGTGGCCGCTCAGCTGGAGGAACTGCGCGAGGCGGGCGTCACCGACTTCGTCGCGGGCGGTTTTCTCTCCGGCAAGGACAAGGAACGCACGCGTGCGTTCCTCAAAACCTTGCTCTAACCCCAGAAATCCCACCGAACGGGCTGTGGACAACTTCCCTTGACGGGCGCCTCCCGATGGTACAAACGCATCGGGAGGTGGTCATGGAACGGCTCTACGCCCTCACGGGCCCCGTCATCGACCCCGCGCTTCCGCCGAAGACGCGCGAGGTTCTGGAGAACCATCCGGAGTCGCTGCACCCCGGCACGGGGCCTCGTCCGGCCGGCCCGCTCGGCGGGCTCCGGCCGATGGACGCCGTGCTCGCCCTCTGGCAGACGCCGGTGTGGACCTACGTGCCCGCGCTGATCGGCACGCTGTACTCGCCCAGAGTGCGCAACATCGCCTTCGCGGCGCAGGCGCTGGTCATCGCCGGGTTCGTCCTCCAGCCGGGCCTGGCGCTGGCCGTGCAGCTGTGCCTCCAGCCGTTCGTCTTCGCGTTCCTGCTGAGCCGGTGCGGCGAGGGCGTGGCCGGGCGGCTCGCCCGCGACAACCACGGGCGCTACCTGCTGCCCCAGGAGCTCAACGGCCAGTACGGGGATCTGCTCGGCCGGGCGCGCAAGGCGGTCGCCTCCGTGCTCTTCTCCCGGGTGCAGACCCAGGGCCTGCTCGACGACATCCGCAACACCGTCACGCTGCCCCAGCAGGTCTGGGACATCGCCGAGACGATCTTCGAGCTGGACCGGCTGTCGGACGAGCACCGCGGCGCCGACGCCCGCAACCCACAGGTGGCCGAGCTGCTCGCGCCACAGCGCGAGGTGCTGCGACTGGCCACCGCCTCGGTCACCGAGCGGATCGAGGCGCTGGAGGCCTACGCCGCGCGGGTCAAGGCCGCCGACGAGGCGCTCCACCAGTGGGAGACCGTGCAGCGGCTCGCCGCCAGGGGCGACGCGTACCAGGATCTGCTCGCCCGCACCGTCCGCGACGAACTCGCCGTCGCCGAGATCGAGGGCCTCACCGAGCAGGCGCGCGTCGTCGAAGAGGCGCTGCGCGCCAGCGTCGAAAAGGCGAGGCGGGCAGGGCTCGCGCTCGTCCCCGAGAGGAAGGCGGGCTGATGTCCTCGCGCTCCGTCAAGCACACCGACCAGAACTCCACGATGGCCGAAGGGCGCGACGTCAAGCGCGCGCTCGCCCGGTTCTCGCCCGGCGGGCTGGCCCAGCTCGTCCGGGTGCCCTGGCCGGTGAACCTGCTCGGCGCGGCCCTCGTGCTGGTCCAGGTCTACCTGGCGATCGCGTTCGTCGCCTCGCTGGTCGAGCCCGGCTGAAGAGCCGTCGCGCCGCCGCCCGTCAGAACCCGGGCAGCGCGAGGTGCGGCAGGAAGAGCGCGGAGCCGACGACCATCCACCAGGCGCCGAGCAGCACGAGCGTGCCCAGGGAGGCCATCACCAGCCGCCATTGCGGCAGCGTGCCGCGGAACAGGCGGTCGCGGCGCGGGTCGAACAGGGCCCGCGGGTCGATCTTGCCGAACAGGCCGAAGGACGTCACATAAGGCGCCCCGAACGCCGAGAGCGAGACCATGCCGACGGCGAACAGCACCCCTACCGCGGCCATGCCCACCGCGACGATCCCTACCGCGAGCTGACCGATCGCGATGACGCCGCGGGCCACCTGCCCGATCGCGATCACCCCCGTGGCCAACTGGCCGAACGCGATCACCCCGGTGGCCAACTGCCCGATCGCGATGATCCCGACCGCCTCCTGCCCGATCGCGATGAACCCGACGTCATCCCCGCCCACCGTCACGATCCGCATGCGGGGAGCATAGACACCCGCTCACCCCCACCGCACCCCTTTCCACCCGGATACCCACCTTTACCGGCCTCCCATCGAGCCCCCTCCCGGGCGGGGGTCAGGGGGTGGGGAGGCGGGCGCCGAGGTCGGCGGCGAGGGCGTCGGGGGAGGCGACGGTGACGGTGAGGGCCTCGTGGGGTCGGGGGCCGAAGCAGCGGACGGGCTCGCGGAAGGAGACGCAGACGCCGGACAGGGCCGAGCCGAAGGTGATGCCCGTGTCGACGAAGGAGAGGCGCACGCCGATGGCGCGGTGGGCCTTGTAAGGGCCGGAGGGCGTCGCCGAGGCGATGTTCGACAGCGGCGTCGCCAGCGTCCAGCGGCCGAAGACCGCGCGCAGTTCGCGGTCGTCGACCGTGACGCGGCTGTTGCCCGGCCGCACCCCGAGGAGCGCGAGGAGAGGGCGGTAGAGCGGTGTGAAGACGAACGGGTAGTCGGTCATGACAAGGCCTCCAGCAGAGTGCGGAGCGTCGCGCCGAGCGGCGCGTCGACGCGGCACAGCGCGTCGGCGTCCGACCGCGTCGGCCCCTGGTTGACGATCAGGACGGGAATGCCGTGCGAGGCCGCGTGCCGGACGAACCTTCGGCCGGAGTGGACGGTGAGGGAGGAGCCGAGGACCAGCAGGGCGCCCGCGCCGGAGGTGAGCTCGTAGCAGTCGGCGACCCGGGGCCGCGGCACGGTCTCCCCGAAGAAGATCACGTCTGGCTTGAGCACCCCGCCGCAGGACGCGCAGTCCACGAGGGTGAAGGAGGCGGTCTCGGCGTCGGTCAGCGACACGTCGCCGTCGGGGTTGACCAGGGTGGGCCTGGCCTCCCAGTCCGGGTTCGCCGCGCGCAGCCGGGCGTCCAGCGCGTCACGCGGGGTCGGCTCGCCACATCCGAGGCAGACCACCCGGTCCAGCGCCCCGTGCAGCTCCACGACCCGGCCGGATCCGGCCGCCTGGTGCAGCCCGTCGACGTTCTGGGTGATCACCCCGTTGACGAGCCCGCGCCGCTCCAGCTCCGCCACCACCCGGTGCCCCGCATTGGGCTCCGCCCGCGTCATATGCCGCCACCCCAGATGCGCCCGCGCCCAATACCGGCGCCGGGCCTCCACACCCCCCACGAACGTCTGGTACGTCATCGGCGACGACGGCCGAGACCTCCCCGTCGCCCCCCGATAGTCGGGAATCCCCGACTCCGTCGACATCCCCGCCCCGCTCAGCACCACCACGTCCCCGTCCGCCACAAGATCGGCGAGCAGCTCCGCACCCCCGACCCCCACCGGGCCCACAGTCCGAGTCACCACCCCTTCATGGTGCCCCACGACCCCCCATGCCCCGACCCCGCCCTCACCCCGCCCCCGGAGACCCACCGCCCCACGAACGACTTCCCGAACGCAATTCCCAGGAATTCCCGAGCCATGATCCCGCGCCCTTCGCTCGGCATCGTGATTCGGCGATTCGCGGCTACCGGAGCGGGTACAACCGATAGTTTCTGTCGCGGACCTTTGATGAAGGCCCGGTGTGGCGACACACCGTCCGTCGGTGTGCGTGTCAGCCGTGTGCCGCAAGCCTGCCCGCAGTGGCCGGTGACCCGGGTCGCGTTCCGCTGACCGGCCAATGAAGAGAAGTGCGGTGCGATGGATCCGTTCGGTGGCGCGGTGCGGCGCCTTGGAGTGCTGCGTGCTGCCGGGCCGGCGACCGAGGTCGTGTGGCGTAAGGCTTCGGCGAGCGAGACGAGCGGGTGCGTGGAAGTGGCCGTGGCGGGCCGCGCGGTTTATGTGCAGGACTCCAAGCAGGCGGACGGAGGGGTCGTGCTGGGGCTGTCGGCGCGTGCTTGGCGGGGGCTGGCGGGGTCGGTCGTGCGGGATTTCTCGCGTTAGGCGCCTATGTCGGCGATCACCGCTTCGAGGAAGGGCACGGTCTCGTCCTCGGGGAGGGTGAGGCGGCGGAGGTTCTCGAAGGCGACGCGGTACTCCGTGATGCGGGTGTCCCGGTCTGCGACGTTGGTGTCGGACGAGCGCGCGTTCTCGATGAAGAGCACGTCGCCGAGGCGGCTGTCGGCGAAGCCGAGAATGGTGAACTCGCCCTGCATCCCGAAGTGCGCACCCTGCGTGAACGGGATCAGCTCGATGATGATGTTCGGTTCCGCCGACATCTCGACGAGATGGCGCAACTGGCGGGTCATGATGCCGCGGTCGGTCTGGCCGCCGACGTGCCTGCGCAGCGCGGCCTCGTCGAGGACGACGTGCAGGAGGGGCGGGTCGGCGCGGCCGAGCACCTGGTCCTGCCGCTGCATGCGGACCTCGACGATGATGTCCCGCTGCTCCCGGGTTCTGGCGAACTCGATGGTCAGGGCGTTGGCGTATTCCTCTATCTGGAGGAGGCCGGGGATGGCGAGGGGCTGGAGGCAGCGGATGGTGGAGGCGCCCGCCTCGTAGCCGATGAACTCGGTGTAGGCGGGGGAGATCTCGTTGCGGTAGAGGGCCCACCAGCCGCGTTGGCGGCCGTCGCGGGCGAGTTCGGTGAGGCGGCCGATGGCGGGGTCGCCGTCGGGCATGCCGTAGTAGCGCAGGAGGGCGTGCAGATCCGTCGTGGAGACGCCGACGCTGCCGCCTTCGATGCGGATGAGCTTGGACAGCGACCAGTCCAGCGCCGAAGCCGCCTGGTCCTGGGTCGAGCCGTGCTCCTGGCGAAGCCGTTGCAGCTCGCTGGTGAGAATGGCGCGCTGCACGACGGGTCCCGGACCCGAAGGCATGCTCATGCCGACCCCAACCCTTCTGTTGAGTTCTCCGCTTTCCCGCAGACGGGAACGTCGCTGTCGGCCGCCCTTCGAGATGCTTCGATTAGAACAGCTATGTGGCGGACGGCCAAGTCCGCTCCGCAAGAAGTGGCTTAATGCCATGCGGATATGAGCGGTAAGGATGAACGCCACCTCGCACACCGGTATCCCGACACTTTCCCAGGAATCCCATCCGCCCGGTGAGGCCCACCCGTTCTGAGGGATGTGCCCGAGGTATCAAGATTCGCCGATGGCCGCTTCCGGACGGGCAGAGTGCTGGCTGGCGGTATGCAAGATTGCCTCCCGCCCGGTGCTGCGAAAGAACGTCGCCGTCCGGTGGGAAGCAGAACAGTAGAAAGCAATCAGCCCGGAACAGAGCCCCGAAAACAAAGCTCGGATAATGGAAGCGCGGAGCCCCTGTCGTAACCAAGGGCTCCGCGCAGAACCGAAGATCCCAAGCCGCTGAGCCAAAAGGGGAACCTCGATCCATGATGAGCATAAGGTCTGTTGAGACGGCCTATCCAGTGGCGTTCGCGGAGGACGCCACCGGGGCCGGCGGATTCCTGGGGGGATTCGCGCCGGTGGCGCCGCGCCACCACACGTCGCTCGTGGCGTTCGACGTCTGCGCCTTCGGCGCCGGCCACCGGGACGAGAGCGGGCGCTTCGCGCTGAGGCGCGACATGTACGCGGCGGTGCGGGCCGCCTTCCAGAGGGCGGGCCTGCCCTGGGACGAGTGCCACCGGGAGGACCGCGGCGACGGCGCGCTCGTCGTCCTTCCGCCGGACGTGCCGCTCCATCTGCTGCTCGACCCGCTCGCGCACGGGCTCGCCCGGGAAGTGCGCGCGGGGAACGCGCGGCTGCGCGACGAGGCGCGGCTGCGGCTGCGCGCGGCGGTCCACTGCGGCTACCTCTACCGGGACGACCACGGCATCGTCGGCCACGCCGTCAACCACACGTTCCGGCTGCTGAACGCCGGGGCCTTCCAGAACGCGATGGCGCTGACCCTGACCGACGTGGGGCTGCTCGCCTCGGAGCGGCTCTACCAGGACGTCACCGCCCACGGGCCGGACGTGGACACCGCGTGCTACGAGCCGGTGCGGCTCGAGTGCAAGGAGACCAGGACCACCGCCTGGTTGTGGGTGCGCGAGGGCACCGGGCGCTGGGCGTTCGGCAGGCCCGCCTGACGCCCGCCGGAAGGCCGGAACCCGCACCGGGAACAGGGAAGGGCGGGGCGTGGTTTCACAGGCATACGACGCCGCGACAGCGAAAGCGAAGGAGAACGCGATGGCCACGGTCGAGCTGACCAAGGAGACCTTTGAGGAGGCCTTCGGGCGCGAGGGGCTGGTGCTGGTCGACTTCTGGGCGAGCTGGTGCGGTCCCTGCCGGAACTTCGCCCCGGTCTACGAGCGGGTCTCCGCGGAGCACCCGGACGCGGTGTTCGGCAAGGTCGACACCGAGGCCGAGCGTGAGCTGGCCGCGGCGTTCGAGATCACCTCGATCCCGACGCTCGTCGTCGCGCGCGACGGGATCATCCTGTACGCCGAGCCCGGGGCCCTCCCCGAGGTCGCGCTGAAGGAACTGGTCGGCAAGGCGCTGGAGCTCGACATGGACGAGGTCCGCGCCGCCGTCGCCGCCCGGCAGAGCGCCGGGAACTAAGGGCTCCCGCTCGCCGCTCCCCCGTCTCCGTCACTCCGGGGGGCCGGCGGCGGGGTGGTCGGACGAGGCGTCCACGAGGTCGTGACCGACGCCCAGGCGGGCGGCGGTCGCGGCCGTCGTGGCGTCGATGAAACGCAGCGCGCGGCGGAGTTTGCGGTCCATCCCGCCGGGGACCGCGTGCTGGATCACGTTGACGGCGCGCACCGGGGCCGCCATGACCGCGGGCAGGTGCCGCCACGCGTTGCGCCGGACGCCGAGCCGGTCGGCGATCTGGTCGCCCGCGAAGGTCCGGGCGAGACCGTGCACCATCGGGCGGGCGGTGCGCCGCAGGACGGGCGACAGCGGGCCCGCCTGGCTCGCGAGGTTGTCCGGCATGATCACGTCGAGCAGTTCCGCGACGAGTTCGCGGCTGTAGGCGCTGGGTTCCGCGCCGGTCAGGTGGTAGATCTCCTCGAGTTCGGCGAAGTCCCGCTCGGTCCGGGGCAGGATCCGCGGATCCACCCCCATGAGGTATCCGACATAACGGAAAAGGTGGTGGATCGCCGAGCGTTCCCGTGGCGTGTGCGGGATGCCGAAGCGTCCCATGACGCGCAGCGGGATCAGGCTGAACTCGATGAGGGTGTAGGCGGAGTCGGCCTGGTTGATCGGGTGGCCGAGCTCGGCGGCGTCCCAGGAGCCTTCGGGGAGGCCGGTCAGGATGTGGTGCCGCACGAACGCGTGGATCAGCCGCACCCGGACCGTCGCGGCGACCCCTGGCGCGAACCTCGCGAGGCCGCCCGGACGGGCCGCCGCCCACAGCCACGAGGCCGTCTCGAACGCGCGGACCGCGCCCCGGTCGGTGAAGCGCCGGGTGAGCGCGAGGGGCTCGACCGCGGCCCCGTTGACGTAGCTGCCGACGAGCGAGGCGGTGCCGAGGGCCGTCAGGACGGCGACGGGGTGCCGGCAGTAGGCGTGCGAGGCGAGATCCAGCAGGTCCCGGTCCAGCCACTCCGGTTCGGCGTCGATCTCGGCGAACAGCCGCACCACCGACGCGGGCGCGTCGGGCACCGCCCCGATCCCTTCCGCCAGCGCCCGCCGGATCCGCCGCATCCCGGGGCCCCGCCCCTCCGCCACCAGGTCGGCCACCACCGCGTCCGCGACCGGATCCCCCCACCCGAGCGCCTCCACGAACACCCGCGTCCGCTCCGGATACCGCGCCAGCGCGCCCTCGACCCCGGTCGCTCTCCCGGGAACCACACCGCTCGTCATGCCAGGCACCCTAAGCCAGTAAGCGCTTGCTTGCTAGCCCGGGGCGAGACCTCGCCCGATCACCGCCTGTCGGAGGCGGGGCGGCGCGGGCGCGTCATGCGGCGAGGGCGAAGGGGGCGGGGACGGGGGCCGGGGTGAAGTGCGGACGGCCGCGGCGGGTCCAGCCGAGACCGTAGAGGCGGCGGGCGAGGATCTCCACGGTGCGGAGGAGGGCGTGGGCGGAGTGGACGCGGGCGTCGGGGTCCTTGGCCAGGCCCGCCTTGACGAGGGGCTGGAGGTGGGGGTCGCCGGAGTCGGGGACTGGGCTGTGGAGATGCTGGGCGGCGAGTTCGGCGAGGTAGCGGGCCGGGTAGGGGCGACCGCCGGTGAGGCATTCGTAGAAGACCGCGGTGGCGGCGTAGAGGTCCCAGGAAGGAGTGGCGGGAAGGGCCTGCCACTGTTCGGGGGGCATGTACGCGGGGGTGCCTATCGGGTCGGTCTCGGTGCCGGTGGGGACGGCGATGCCGAAGTCGATCAGGGTGACCTCGCCCTTGGGGCCGACGAGGAGGTTGCCGGGCTTGAGGTCACGGTGCACGATCCCGGCGCGGTGGGTGGCCTCCAGTGCGCGCAGGACGCCCTGGAAGACCAGGAGGGCGGCTTCGGGGGCGAGCGGGCCGGTCTCGGCGAGCAGTTCCTTCAGGGGACGGCCCGGCGCGTGGTCCATGACGAGCGCCGCGGCGTCGCCGTGCTCGAGGTGGTCGAGGAGGCGGACGACGTTCCGGGAGCGCACCGCGGCGAGGTGCCCGGCCTCGATCGCGAACGCGCCGCGCCGGGCTGGATCGGTCAGGTACTTGACGGCCACCCGACGGCCGTCGCGGTCCCGGACCGCGGCGACGACGCGCCCGTGCGCCCCCTCGCCGAGGGTCTCGATGGTGGTGTAACCCGGCGCGCTCCAGCCGTCCATGTCCACGGTCTCCTTTCGACCGTGAACAGCATCCGTCATACGAATCACCCCGCGCCTGAGCACGGAGTACCGGTCTGCCCGGACGCCCGGGACAAACGGCTCTACGGCCCGGGACTTCCGACACGGGACACCATAAGTACTGAAATCGGTCACCTGACACAGATGCCGCCGAAACACAGATGCCGCCGAAACCGGAGGCGTCAGGGCTCGCGGCGCGCCGCGCGGAGCTGGAGCATCGCCAGCAGCCTCCGGTCGGGATCGGCCAGATCGAGCCCGGTCAGGGCCACCGCGCGGCGCACCCGGTGCCGCAGCGTGTTGGGGTGGACGTGGAGCCCTTCGGCGACCTTGGCCACGTCGCCGAACGCGTCGAGGTAGAGCAGCAGGGAGCGGGCGAGGTCGGTGCCGTGCCGCGCGTCGTGCCGGACCAGCAGGTCCAGCGACGGGTCCCGGACGGCCGGGTCGCGGAACAGCCCCACGATCTCGTCGAGCACGACCGAGGCGTGCAGTTCCTCGAAGGTGGCCACGGCGCGGTCGCCCATCCGGACCATCGACTCGAGCATCCGGTCGGCGCTCAGCCGGGCGGCGGGCACCTCCTCCATCCCGGAGACGACCCGCGCGATGGCGGCCTGCACGGGGGTGCCGAGGTTCTGCCGCAAGGCGCTGACGAGCCCTTGGACCCACCGGGTGACCGCGGCCCCGTCCGTCGTCCCCGACGTCTCGGGCAGGAGCAGATAGACGCGTCCCGCAAGGTGCGTCACCAAGGCGAGCTGACGGTACGCGGCGGCGTACACCGAGACGATCTCGGTGGTCCGGGCGTCGCGCAGCTCCCGGCGGGAGGGGTCCACCTGCTCCGCCGGGGCTCTCGGGTCGATGGCGATGACCGTCATCTGCGCGCAAGGGTCGAGGCCGAGGTGCCCGACGACGGCGCCGGCCGGGACCCGCCCGTCGATGAGGGCCCCGGCCAGGTCCTCCCGAAGGCCGGCCGCCAAGGACGCCTCACCCCGGTAGCGGACAAGGTGGAGGGCCGCGAGCCGCGCAGAGCCGCGCAGCACCTCCGAGGTGCGCGGCGACAGCGGGGACAGGCCCCTCTGCACCCAGATGGTGCCGAGCAGCCTTGACCCCGCCCGGACGGCCGCCACCACGCGGGGCCGTAGCCCGAGCTCCTCGTACGCGGGCACGTCGACGATCTCCTCACCCGCCCGCAGCCGTTGGTAGACGCCCCACTCGCGCAGCACCGAGAGGTACCGCTCGGGGCAGTTGCGGGTGAGGATCGACTCCCTGCGCATGTCGTCGGCGCCGTCGTCGGACTTGGAATAGGCGACGACGTGGTTGGCGGAGTCCTCGATGGCCACGATCCCGCCCGTCAGGGTGGCGATCGTCTGCGCGAGCGAGAACAGGTCGCCGTGGGAGTCGCCGGGGTCGAGGCCCGGGAGCATCACCGCGTTGCCGACGACGGCCTGCGCGACGGTCTCGACCTGTTCCCACCTGGCCTGCGCGGTGAGCGTCAGCAGGGCCACCCCGGCGGCCTCCGCGGTCTCCAGGAGCCGCTCGGTCCCGTCGCCCGGGCGGAGCGCGACGGCGGTCGCGCCGTCCCGCCCCGCGGCGCGCACCAGCCCGTCGGCGGCCGCGCCGCGCACCCCGATCGCCAGCACGAGGGCGCCCGCGGGGTGCGTCGCCTCGTCGCCGGGCTCGGTGATCACCACATCGGTGAGCGGGACGTCGGTGCCGCGCGGCGCGACGACCAGCACGGCGAGCGGGCCGAGCGCGGTGAGGGCGTCGCGCAGCCGCGACGGCTCCTCACCGCGCGCGAGTCCGCGCAGCGCCAGCCCCCGCGCCGGCAGCCCTCCGCCGGCGGGCGGTTCACCCGACGGAGGTTCGTCCGACGGCGGTCCCGGCAGTCCTCGCATCGGCGCTCGCCGCCTAGTCCTCGCCGAGGTAGGCCTTGCGGACCTCCTCGTCGTGCCGCAGTTCCTCGCCGGTGCCCGAGAGCACCAGGGAGCCGGTCTCCATGACATGGCCCTGGTCGGCGAGGGCGAGGGCGGCCTGGGCGTTCTGCTCGACGAGCAGGATCGTCATGCCGTCTTCGCGCAGCGCCCCGACCGTCCTCATGATCTGCTGGGTCATCAGCGGGGACAGGCCCATCGAGGGCTCGTCCAGCAGGAGCAGCCTGGGCCGGCACATGAGGGCGCGGCCCATGGCGAGCATCTGCTGCTCGCCGCCGGACAGCGTGCCCGCCGCCTGCCTCCTGCGCTCGCCCAGGACCGGGAACATGTCGTACGCCCGTTGGACGTCCTCGGCTACGCCGGGGTCCTTGCGCAGGTAGGCGCCGAGGAGAAGGTTCTCCTCGATGGTCATCTTCGGGAAGATGTGCCTGCCTTCCGGCGAGTGGGCGAGGCCGAGCGTGACGACCTGGTGCGGGCGCATGCCGTCGAGGCGCTTCCCGTCGAAGACGACGGTCCCGGACACGGGCTTGAGCAGCCCGGAAAGGGTGCGCATCGTGGTCGTCTTGCCCGCGCCGTTCGTGCCGATGAGGGTGACGATCTCGCCTTCCCCGACAGAGAACGAGATGCCCTTCACCGCTCGGACCTTGCCGTAGGCGACCTGAAGGTCCTCGACCTCCAACAGAGCGCTCATTGCCCCTCCCCGGCTTCCGTGGACGCCACGGGCGTCTCCTCATGAGGGGTACCGATGTAGGCCGCGATGACCCGTTCGTCGGCGCGGACCGTCTCGGCGTTCCCCTCGACGAGCTTGCGGCCCTGGGTGAGCACGATGATGCGCTCGCACAGGTTGAAGATGAACCGCATGTCGTGCTCGATGACGACGACGGCGAGGCCCCGGTCCCGGATGGCGAAGACCAGTTCCATGGTCTCCCGCGTCTCCTGGGGGTTCATGCCCGCCGTGGGCTCGTCCAGGAGGAGCACTCCCGGGTCCGACGCCAGCGCGCGCGCTATCTCGAGCCGCCTTTGGTCGCCGTAGGGCAGGTTGCGGGCGAGGGCCTCGGAGTGCCGGGCGATACCGGTGAACTCCAGCAGCTCCCTGGCCTTGTCCCTGGCCTCGGCCTCGGTCCTGCGGTAGCGGGGGCCGCGGCCGATGGCGGAGAACAGCCCTTCCTTGAGCCGGACGTGCCGGCCCACCATGACGTTCTCCAGGACCGTCATGTTGGGGAAGAGACGGATGTTCTGGAATGTCCGGGAGACGCCCGCCGCGGTCACGTCGTAGGGCCGCTTGGGGAGGCGCTTCCCCTTGTAGAGGATCTCGCCTTCGGTCGGCGTGTACAGACCCGTCAGGCAGTTGAAGAACGTGGTCTTCCCCGCGCCGTTCGGGCCGATCAGGCCGACGATCTCGCCGTGCCCGACCGACAGGTCGACGCCGTCGACGGCGGTGAGGCCGCCGAACCGCATCGTGACGCCCCGGACGTCGAGGATCGGCCCGTCGTTGGACGCGCTCATGCCTTCACCCCCGCGGGCTCCCGGCCGACGGCGGCGTGCGCCTCTGCGTCGGCGATCTCTTCCTCGTGGAACTCGAGACGCGCCTGCCTGCTGGGCACCAGGCCCTCCGGGCGCAGCCGCATCATGAGGATGAGCGTCGCGCCGAACAGCAGGAGCTGCTTGTCGGCGAAGAACTCGAACTTCTCCGGCACCACGAACAGCAGGAAGCCGCCGACGAGCGGTCCGCTGACCGTGCCCATGCCGCCCAGCACCACGGCCGCCAGCAGGAACGCCGAGTTCGGCGGGGCGGTGCTGAGGAACTGGTACTGGTCGGGCGTCACGGTGGTCGTCACATGCGCCTGGACGGTCCCGGCGAGCCCGGCGAGGGCGGCGCCGAGCCCGAAGGCCAGGAGCTTGAACCGGTAGCCGTTGATGCCCATCGCCTCGGCCGCGGTCTCGTCCTCGCGGATGGCGACCCAGGCGCGGCCGATCCGGGAGTCGGCGACGCGGTGGAAGACGAACACCACGAACGCGATCACCGCGATGAGCAGCAGGTAGTAGTTGGCGAACCTGCCGATCGTCAGCCCGAGGAAGTGGTGCTCCTCGCCGAAGTCGTAGCCGAGGACCACGAGGTCGGGGATGTTGGGGATGCCGTTCGGGCCGTTGGTGACGTGCGGCCCGGAGATGCCGTCCAGGTTGTTGACGAGGATCCGGAAGATCTCCCCGAACCCGAGCGTCACGATGGCGAGGTAGTCGCCGCGCACGCGCAGCGTGGGCGCGCCGATGATGACGCCCGCGATGACCGCGACGACCATGCCGGCGAGCATCGCCGCCCAGAACGGCAGCGGCTCCCCCGCGAAGCGCGAGTACGTGGAGCCCGACACCAGGGCGGCGACGTAGGCGCCGACGCCGAGGAAGGCCACGTAGCCGAGGTCGAGCAGGCCGGACAGGCCGACCACGATGTTCAGGCCGAGGGCGACCGCACCGAAGACGAGGATGTTGGCGGCCAGGGACGTGTAGGCGTCTCCGGTCTGCACCAGCGCGAACCCCACGGCGGCGACGAGGGCCGCGACGCCCGTCGCGTAACGCCGCCGCGTGAACATGTCCTTGACGGGCCCGGGAAGGCCGCTCTCCTTGACGGCCCGTACGGCGAAGCCGGCGGCGAGGCAGAAGGCGAGGAACTGCTCGGTGTGCTCGGTGGCCAGCCCGTAGCTGAGCAGGAGCATCCCGCCGAAGACGAGCACCAGGACGGCGGCGATCTCGACCGCGGCGGGGAGCCGCCAAGCGATCGGGACCGCTTCGCCGTCGGCCGGCAGGGCCAGTGCGCCCGCGAGAGCGAGCAGGGACCCTACTGCCGCGACATACGCGCCGGGCTCCCAGTTGGCGACGCCGCCGAGTTCCCACGCGATGGCCGCGACGCCGTACAGGGTGCACGCCGCGACGCCGAAGCAGGCGCCGCGTAGTGCGCGCGCCGCACGACCCGCAGGGAGGACGGCGAAGCGCGGCCCGCTCAACGCGGCGACCGCGAAGAGGAGGGCGAGGACCGCGGACACCAGCGTGATGAGCTGGTTGCCCGCCGGGTAGAACGCGACGGTCAGATCGCCGGGGAAGGACGACGTCCAGGTCCACGGGAGCATCGTCGAGCCGAGGACGAGGGCCGCGCCCGCCGCGGCGAGCGCGGCGGCGGTCTTGAAGGGGAGCCGCACGAGGGTCATGCCCTGTCCCCCGTTCTTTCTCCGAGCAGGCCCTGCGGACGCACCAGGAGGACGAGGATCAGGATGACGAACGCCCACACGTCCTTCCAGGCGCCGCCGCCGAACTGCGCGACCGCGTCGAGGTAGCCGAGGCCGCCGGCCGCGAGGGACTCCACGACGCCGAGGACGATCCCGCCCAGCATGGCGCCGTACACGTTGCCGATGCCGCCGAGCACCGCCGCGGTGAACGCCTTGAGGCCCGCGATGAAGCCCATCTCGTAGGTGAGCTGGCCGTACCGCAGCCCGTGCGCGAGCCCCGCCACGGCGGCGAGGGACGCGCCGATGACGAACGCGATGACGATGATGCGGTCGGTGTCGATGCCCATGAGGCCCGCGGTGTCCGGGTCCTGGGCGGTCGCCTGCATGGCGCGCCCGGTCCGGGTCCTGCGGACGAAGTAGGCGAGCACGAGCATCGCGACGAGCGCGAGCACGAGGGTCAGGACGTCCGCCCATTGGAGGGTGACGCCGCCGATCTCCAGGGCCTCGCCCGGGAGCTGCGGGAACACCTGGGGCTGCTTGGCCCCGAGGGTCAGGCCGTCGGCGCCGTTCGTCGGCCAGTACAGGAAGACGAGCTGCTGGACGAAGATAGCCAGGCCGATCGCGGTGATCAGCGGGGCGAGGCGCGGCGCGTTGCGCAGCGGGCGGTAGGCGAACCGCTCGGCCCCCACCGCGGCGAGCACCGAGATCGCCACACCGCCGATCAGCATGATCGGCAGAGCGAGCCACAGCGACATGTGCTGGAGCGGGGGGATCCAGGCGTACATGGCGAGCGCGCCGAATCCGCCGAGCATGAAGATCTCGCCGTGCGCGAAGTTGATCAGTTGGACGATGCCGTAGACCATCGTGTATCCGACGGCGATCAGTCCGTACATGGCGCCGAGGACGACGCCGCTGGTGATGAGCTGCATCAGCTCGGTCAGACTCACCCGAATCCTCCGGTGTTTCGTTTCGGGAGGAGGGGCGCCCGTCGCGCCGTTGCGCCGCGCGCCCCTCCGGGTGGGTCAGCTCTGCTCAAGGACGGTCCACTTGCCGTCCTTGACGATGTTGAGGGTGACGTCGTAGTTCTTGTTGTCGCCGAACTCGTCGTAGGCGATCGGGCCGGTCAGGCCGTCGAAGGAGACCGTCTGGACCGCGTCGGTCACGGCCTTGCGCAGACCGTCCGCCGGCACCTTGCCGCCGTTGGCCTCGACCGCGGCCTTGACGCCCTGGAGGATCGACTGGACGGCGTCGTAGGTGTACGGGCCGAAGATGCCGTAGGGCTCGGTGTGCCCGGCGGCGGTGTAGGCCTCGATGAACTTCTTCTGCGCGTCGGTGTCCCCGATCGGACGGGCGGCCGTGGTGGCCACGTCGCCTTCGGCGGCCTCGCCGGCGAGCTTGATGTACTCGGCGTCGAAGACGGCGTCGCAGCCGAGCACCGGCACGTCGACGCCCGCGGCCTTGAGCTGCTTGGACAGCGGGCCGGCCTGCGGGTACTCGCCGCCGTAGACGACGGCCTTGGCGCCGGAGTTCTTGATGTTGCTGACGACCGCGGAGAAGTCGGTGTCCTTCTCGCCGATCTGCTGCTTCAGGACGACCTTTCCGCCGAGTTCCTCGAACTTGGCGGCGAACTTGGTGGCGACGCCGAGGCCGTAGACCTTGCCGTCGTTGACCGTCGCGACCTCCTTGACGCCGAGTTCCTCGATGAGGTACTTCGACAGCTCGGGCGCCTCATTGGTGTCCGTGGTGACCGTGCGGAAATAGGTCGGGAACTGACGGGCGGGGGCCTCGACGTCCTTCTCACCGCGGGTCAGGGTCGGGTTGGTGTTCGCGCCGGAGATCTGCACGAGGTCGGCGTCGGCCAGTGTCGGCATCATCGACAGCGAGACGCTGGAGTTGTAGGCCCCGACCACGCCGACGACGTCCTTGTCGGCCACGAACGCCGCGGCGTTCTGCTGGCCGATGCTCGGGGTCGCCTGGTCGTCCTTGGCGACGAGCTCGAAGGTGACGCCCGGGACCAGCTTGCCGTCGTTGGCGTCCTTGACCGCGAGCTCCGCCGAGTGCTGCATGCCGAGGCCGACGGCCGCGAGGGCGCCGGTCAGGGGGGCGTCGAACGCGATCTTCAGGGTGGTCGAGGCGGAGTCGGCGGACTCCTCGCCGCGCGAGCCGCAGGCGGTGAGCGCGAGTGCGCCGGCCAGCAGCGTCACGCCGAGCCGAAGCATCGGACCGTTGCGCATTTATTGCTCCTTAGGGGGGACCCCGGACGGGGCCTCGATGGACGGGGCGTCCACCGGTCGGGGAGAGGGTCGGGCAAACCCTAGGGAGCGATTCCGGCTCAGCCCTTGTCCACTCGGACAACGTGTTCCGGGCAACGGTGTCCGACCGGCCAATGCCAGACCCGCGGCGCTCTTTCGCCCCGGACAACGGTCTGATCAGGGCAAAGATCTTTCCCTGACCGTAACGGCGGCGAAATGGCCCGGCACTACCCGACTCCGCTTCGTCGCGGACGACGGCAATTGTCGGAGCGCACAAAGGGGAGGACTCCTGGCCCGTTCCATCTCGACGAACCCGCGCGCTGTCCCGGTTCTCCCGGGGCGGAATTCCGCGCCTCTCACCGTGCTCTCATGTTGGTCTCTATCCTTGTCGCGTGGACCAACCCCCCTCAGGCGCCCGGTCCGGTGGTGGTGACCTGTTCGCCCTTGCCCGGTCCGTCGCGACCGTGAGCGGTGGCCTTGTCGTCATCGAGGACGCCGCGCACCAGGTGATCGCCTACTCGCCGTCGGCCGAGGGCGCCGACGCCGTCCGGCTGCGCACCATCCTCGACCGGGCCTGCCCGCGCGCGGTGGTGGAGGCGCTGCGCGCGGACGGCGTCCTCCAGCGGCTCGCGGCGCGCGAAGAAGTCGTCGAAGTGGCCACCGGGGCGGAGATGCGCCCGAGGATGGCCATCGGGGTCTCGGCGGGCAGCCGCCCGCTCGGCTCGATCTGGGTGCAGGAGGCCGAGCTGCCGCTCGACCCGCAGACCCCCAACGCGCTGGTGGGCGCCGCCCGGATCGCCGCCCGGCTGCTCCTGGACAACGCCTACGGCGGCGCCGCGGAGGTGCAGGAGGCCAACCGCGCGAACCTCACGCACGGGCTGCTCACCGGGCGCTTCCCCGCCGCGTCCCTCGCCGCGCAGCTGGGCGTCGACCCCGCGTCGTCGGCCGCGGTCGTCGGCATCGACCTGCGCGACACCGCCGAGGAGTCCCAGCGGGAGCTGGACCTCGCCGAGGCGCGCGAACTCGTCGCCGTGCACGCCGCCGCCTACCGGCGCAACGCCATGATCGCCGAGGCGTGCGGGCAGATCTACGTGATGTTGCCGGGCTGCCCGGAGGACGACAGGGCGCTGCTGTCCTGGACCGCAGAGGCCGTCGCCGGGCTGCGGCGGCACATCGGGCACCCGGTCCAGGCCGCCTACGCCGGAATCGCGCCGCGGCTGGACGACATCCCCGACTTCAAGCGGGTCGCCTGCCGGATCCTCCAGGTCGCCGCGGAACGCCCCGACCAGGCGGTCACCTCGCACACCGACGTGCGGTCGGCGCTGCTGCTGCGCGAGATGCTCGACGTGCTGGGCAGGCACGGCGTCCACCACCCCGCCCTGGAGGGGCTCGTGGCCGCCGACACCCGCCAGGGCACCGACCTCGCCGTCTCGCTACGCCACTACCTCGACGCCTTCGGCGACGTCGCTCAGGCCGCCCAGGTCCTCCACGTCCACCCCAACACCCTCCGCCACCGCGTCCGCCGCGCCACCGACCTCACCGGTCTCGACCTCGACGACCCGGACGAGCGCCTCGCCGCGACCGTCATGCTCCGCATGCTGACCGCCCCCGCCGACTCCCCCGTGATCCCCTGACCCGTCCCGCGCGACCCGGCCGGGCCCCGGCCACGGGCCTTGACGAGGGATCACCGCGACGCCGGAGGCGGCGCCAAGCGCAGCTGGAGCCAGAGGACGAGGCGGGTGTCGGGGTCGGTGAGGTCCAGGGTGAAGAGTTCGGCGGCCCGGGTGAGGCGGTAGCGGAGGGTGTTGGGGTGGACGGTGAGGGCCTCCGCCGCGGCGCGGATGTCGCCGTCCGCGTTGAAGTAGGCGAGGAACGTCTCGGCGTAGGTGGTCTTGTGGGCGGTGTCGTGGGCGCGGACGGCGGGGCCCGCGCCTTCGGCGAGGCGCGGGAGGGCCGGGAGGGCGTGCCCGAGGTCCAGGAGGGTGACGGTCGGGCGGATCTCGTCGATCGTCGCGACCGGGCACTCCTCGGCGGCGAGGACCCGCAGGACGGTGTCGGCGTCCCGGCGGGAGGCCGAGGCGCGGTCCAGGCGGGGCACGACGGAGCCGAGGGCCGCCTTGACGGGGAGCTGGAGCGCCCGCTCGGCGCGCGCGGTCACGTCGGCCACGAAGTCGCGCTTCGCCTCTCCGGGCAGGAGTGCGTAGACGACGCCGTCGAGGAGGGCGCATCCGTGCCTGCCGAAGTGGGCCTCGCAGTGGAGGCTCACAAGGTCGATCAGCTGGAGTGACGCGCGGGCGATCCAAGACTCGTCGTGGCCTGCGGCGTTCACGTGGAAGGCCGCCACGACGGCCGGGGCGTCCAGGGAGAGCCCGAGCTGAGGGGCCACGATGGGCGCGCTCTCCGGGTCTTCCAAGAGGCGGTGCAGGAGGTCGCCGCGCTGGCGGCGGGCCAGGTCGTGGGAGGTCCTCGCGCGCAGGAGGTGCAGCGCGGCTATGCGCCCGGCGTCTTCCAGCGCCCTGAAGGCGTCCTCGCCGAGATCGCCTTCGGCCTCGACCACCCAGATCGAGCCGAGGAGTTCGCCTCCGGCCCGGACCCCTACGGCGAGCCTGGACAGCCCGCCTACGCCGGACGGGAAGCGCAGTGCCTTATGGGTCCGCGCGAGTTCGCGGTACTGCGGGACGTTCTCCTCCAGATATGGGACGTGGAGGCCGAGGATGCCCTGGCGGCGCTCCTCGTCGATCGGCTGCCCGCGCAGGGTCGAGTAGGCGAGGATCCGCTGGTAGGGGTCCTCGATGGCCGTCGCGCCGCCGACGGCTCCGGCGATCGCGTTGGCGAGGGAGAAGAGGTCTCCGGCGTGGGAGCCCGCGGGGGCTCCCCCGCGTGGGGCGGCGACCGCGGTGAGCGCGGAGCCGATCAGCGCGTCGAGCTGCTGCCAGGCGACCTCGTCGTCGGCGCACAGCAGGGCGAGCCCGGCGTCCCCGGCGGCTTGGGCGAGCTCGCCGAGCGCAGCGCCGTAGCGCTTGATCACGAGCCCCGCGAAGCCCGCCCGAGCGGCCTCCGGCAGCAGCGCGCGGCCCTCCGAAGGCGGGACCCCGACGGCGAGGAGGAGCGCCCCGTCCATCCTGGGCAGCGGGGCGCGGGGCTCGTAGAGCAGGGTTCCGGCCACCGGGATCTCGGTGCCGCGGGGGGCGGTCACGACGCTGATCGGTTCCGCGCCCAGCGCTTCTACCAGGTGTTCGAGGGTCGAGGCGGGCACGAACGCCAGGGTATGCGGCTTTTGGCCTATCCGATAAATCACTTTTGTCACCTTTGGCCAATCAGCTAAAGCAGGGTTGCCGTTGGGTTGACGAGAGTGGAACCGTGCTCAATCCATCTCCCTCCGATCTCGCCCACCGGCAGGCCGACGCCGCCGCCGGCGCCGCAGGGGTGCGCGTGGAGGCGGTCGAGGACCCGGCCCGGCTGCACGCCGTCGCGCGGCTGCTCGCCGAGGTCTGGGAGACCCCTCCGGGCGAGGACCCCCTGCCGGTCGACGTCCTGCGGTCCGCCGCCCACGCGGGCGGCGCGATCCACGCCGCCTTCGGCCCGCAGAGCATGATCGGCGCGAGCGCCGCGATCTGGGGCCCGCCCGAGGCGCGCGACGTCTACTCGCTGATCGCCGGGGCGCACCGCACCGGCGGCGGCGTCGGCTACGCGCTCAAGCTCGCCCAGCGCGCCTGGGCCATGGAGCGCGGCGCCCGGACGATCACCTGGACCTACGATCCGCTGATCCGCCGCAACGCCTGGTTCAACCTGGTCAAGCTCAGCGCGACCGCCCCCGAGTACACCGTCGACTTCTACGGCCCCATGAACGACGGGTTCAACGCCGGAGACGAGTCCGACAGGCTCACCGTCCGCTGGCGGCTCGACGCCTTCCGGCCGGGCCGCGCCACCGATCCCGAGCCGCGCCCCGCGCCCGAGCCCGACCTCGCGCCCGACGGTCTGCCCTACCTCGCCCGCCGCGGCGCCGACGTGTGGTGCCGCGTGCCCGAGGACATCCTCGCCGTCCGCGCCGCCGACCGGGGCCTGGCCCTCGCCTGGCGCCGGGCCGTCCGCGAGGTCTTCCTGTCCGCCGAAGGGCTGTCCGCCGTGTCGATCTCGCGCGACGGCTGGTACCACCTGACCCACGAGGAGACCCCGTGAGGATCGAGAACGTCGAGCTGATCTCCATCGAGGTGCCTCTGGTCGGGGCCTTCCGCACCTCCTTCGGCACCGACACCGTCCGCTCGACCTTCCTGCTGCGCGTCGGCACCGACGAGGGCGAGGGCTGGGCGGAGTTCGCGGGCGACCCCGACCCCCTGTACTGCGCGGAGTTCAACGCCTCCGCCGAACTCGCCCTGCGCGACCACCTGATCCCCCGCGTCGCGGCGCTGGGCGACGGCGTCACGGCCGCCAAGGTCGGCCCCGCGGTGCAGCCGGTCAAGGGACACCGCCTGGCGAAGGCCGTACTGGAGACCGCCCTCCTGGACGCCGAACTGCGCTCCTACGGGATGTCGTTCGCGACCCACCTCGGGTCGGTGAAGGACCGGGTCCCTTCCGGCGTCTCCGTCGGGATCATGGACTCGATCCCTGAACTGCTGGCCGCCGTCGAGGGCTACCTCGCCGACGGCTACCTGCGGATCAAGCTCAAGATCGAGCCGGGCTGGGACGTCGAGGCGGTCCGCGCCGTGCGCGAGACCTTCGGCGACGACCTGCTGCTCCAGGTGGACGCCAACTGCGCGTACTCGCTGACCGACGCCGAGCACCTGCGCGGGCTGGACGACTACGGCCTCCTCCTCATCGAGCAGCCCCTGGAGGAGGACGAGCTGCGCGGCCACGCCGAGCTGTCCAAGCTCGTCCGCACGCCGATCTGCCTCGACGAGTCGATCACCTCGGCCAGGGACGCCGCCACCGCGATCGCCCTCGGCGCCTGCCGGGTGATCAACATCAAGCCCGCGAGGGTCGGCGGTTACCTCGAGGCCCGCCGGATCCACGACCTCTCGGTGGCCAACGGCATCCCCGTCTGGTGCGGCGGCATGTTGGAGACCGGGGTCGGGCGCTCGGCGAACCTCGCCCTGGCCGCGCTCCCGGGCTTCGTCCTTCCCGGCGACACCTCCGCCTCGGCCCGCTACTACGCCGAGGACCTGACCGAGCCCTTCGTCCTGGAGGACGGGCACATCGCGGTGCCCGACGGACCGGGCACCGGCGTCACCGTCCGTCCCGACTCCCTGGCCAAGGTCACGACCGGACGCCGCGAGCTGTACGCGCGCTAAGAGACCTCCTCCCACCCGCCCTCCCTGTAGTTCGCAAGAAGGAAGCCCCACATGAACCTCTTCTCCCGACGCCTCTTCGGCGCGGCCGTCGCGGCCGCCCTCGTCGCCGGGTCCGTCGCGGCCTGCGGCGGCGACTCCACGGAGGAGGCGGACACCGCGAAGCCCGCGGGTTCGGCCGCCCCGCTGTACGCCGAACTGCCCGCGGACCAGCAGAAGGCCGGCAAGATCGTCGTCGGCTCCGACATCGCCTATGCGCCGATGGAGTACTTCGACACCGACGGCGAGACCGTCCTCGGCTTCGACAAGGAGCTGGGCGACAAGCTCGGTGCGCAGCTCGGCGTCGAGTTCGAGTTCCAGTCCGCGTCCTTCGACGGTCTGATCACCTCGCTGAAGTCGGGCCGCTTCGACCTCGTGATGTCCGGCATGTCGGACACCAAGGAGAGGCAGGCCGAGGTCGACTTCGTCGACTACTACGTCGCCGGCGCCATGATGCTCGTCAAGAAGGGCAACCCCGAGGGCCTGGCCACGCTGGCCGACCTGTGCGGCAAGACCATCGCCGTCCAGCGCGGGACGACCCAGGAGGGCTACGCGCAGGAGCAGAGCGCCCAGTGCGAGAAGGACGGCGGTCAGAAGATCGACATCCTGTCCTTCGACCGCGAGACCGAGGCGATGCTCCAGATCAAGCAGGGCCGCGCCGTCGCGGGCCTCCAGGACTACCCGGTCGCCACCTACAACGTCCGCGAGTCCGGCGGCGAGTACGAGGTCGTCGGTGAGCAGATCCAGGCCGGGCCGCTCGGCATCGCCGTCGACAAGGCGGACACCGCGCTCCGCGACGTCGTCCAGAAGGCGCTCGCCGCCATCATCGCCAACGGCGAGTACGGCGAGCTCATCGACAAGTGGGAGATCCCGGCCGGCGCCGTCACCGAGGCCGAGATCAACGCGGGCACGTGAACGACACGATGATCAAGGCGGTCCCGGTCCGCCACCACAGCCGCTGGATCTTCCTGGCGATCATCGTCGCCGGCGCCGCGGTCACCGTCCGCGCCCTCATGGGCGCCGACATCGACTACGACGTCACGCTGGAGTTCCTCACCGCGGAGAACGTGCTCAAGGGCCTGTGGAGCACGCTGTGGATCAGCGTGCTCGCGCAGGTGGTCGGCATCGTCCTCGGCGTCGTCGCCGCGGTGATGGCCGGATCCCGCTTCGTCGAGGTCCGCGCCGTCTCCGCCCTCTACGTGTGGCTGTTCCGCGGCACCCCGGTGCTGGTCCAGCTCCTGCTCTGGTACAACCTGTCGCTCGTCGTGGACACGGTGACGATCCCGGGCGTCGGAAGCTGGGAGACGAACTCCCTCATCACCCCGTTCGTCGCGGCCCTGCTCGGCCTCGGCATCAACGAGGGCGCCTACATGGCGGAGATCGTCCGGGCCGGGATCTCCTCGGTCGACAAGGGGCAGAGCGAGGCCGCCCAGGCGCTCGGCCTGTCCCCCGCCCACACGATGCGGCGGGTCGTCCTGCCGCAGGCGATGCGGGTCATCGTGCCGCCGACGGGCAACCAGTTCGTCAGCATGCTCAAGACCAGCTCGCTCGCCTACGCCATCCAGTACGGCGAGCTGCTCCAGTCGGCGGTGCGGGTCTACACCAACAACCTGATGATCGTCGAGCTGCTGCTCACGGTCTCGATCTGGTACCTGGTGCTGACCACGATCGCCACGGTCCTCCAGAGGTTCCTGGAGAGGCGCTACTCCAAGGGGGTCCAGCGATGACCGTCGACATCCCCGTCGCGCGCAGGGTGCCGATCGTCCGGGCGCGGGGCGTGCGCAAGAGCTTCGGCGAGCACGAGGTGCTCTCCGGCATCGACCTTGAGGTCGCCCCCGGCGAGGTCTCCTGCATCATCGGCCCTTCGGGCTCCGGCAAGTCGACGTTCCTGCGGTGCGTCAACCACCTGGAGCGGATCGACGGAGGCCGGCTCGAGGTGAACGGCCATCTCATCGGCTACAAGGAGAAGGCCGGGAAGCTCTACGAGCTGCGTGAGAAGGAGGTCGCCGCGCAGCGCCGGGAGATCGGCATGGTCTTCCAGCGCTTCAACCTCTTCCCGCACATGACGGCGCTGCAGAACATCATGGAGGCTCCCGTCCGGGTGAAGGGCGAGGCCAAGGCGACCGCGCGCGCACGCGCGCTGCGCCTGCTCGACCGGGTCGGACTGGGGTCGCGCGGTGACGCCTACCCCGCCCGGCTCTCCGGCGGCCAGCAGCAGCGCGTCGCGATCGCCCGCGCGCTGGCGATGGAGCCGACGCTGATGCTCTTCGACGAGCCCACCTCCGCGCTCGACCCCGAGCTGGTCGGCGAGGTCCTGGACGTCATGCGCGACCTGGCCGCCGACGGCATGACGATGCTCGTGGTCACGCACGAGATCGGCTTCGCCCGTGAGGTCGCCGACTCGCTGGTCTTCCTCGACGGCGGCGTCGTCGTGGAGTCCGGCAAGCCCCGCGAGGTCCTGGCCGCCCCGACGCAGGAGCGCACCCGCGCGTTCCTGTCGAAGGTCCTCTGAACCAGGACGCTCCGCAGGACCCCGAGGGCCCCGTCCGCCGCGCTCCCCCGCGGCGTCCGGGGCCCTCGGCCTTCCCGGGGTCAGACGGGCAGGACCGCGGTGAACGCCGCGAGCCTGACCCTGACCCGCTCTGGCAGGACCGCCGGGACCACCTCGCGCAAGCGCGCCGGAATGCCCGCCGAGGCGTCCGGGATGGGGATGCGGGTGAGGACGAAGGCGAGAATGGCCGCGCTCGCCGCCGCCATGTAGGCGACGAACCAGCCGTGCGGCAGCAGCGGGCGGCAGCCGAAGAAGTGGCTGAGCCCGGGGATCTGCACGACCGCGGCGAGGACCGTCAGCGAGAACACGCCGGAGGCGAACACCAGCGGATCCCTGCCGCCCGCGGCGATCGTCTGGAAGAGCTGGGTCGCCACCAGCGCCACGAGGCCCGTGGTGGACGCCTGAAGCCGGGTGCCGCCCGCGAGGCCGAGCACGAACGCCGCGAACGCCGCGGCCGCCGTGGTGACGCCGCGCACGCAGATGTCGTGCGTCAGCGCCGTGCCCAGCGACCGCTCCGGGCCCTCGGCCAGCAGGTCCGCCTTGGTGACCCGGTGCGGCGGGCGGACCGCGAGGGCGATCGCGGGCAGCAGGTCGGTCAGCATGTTGACCAGCAGGAGCTGGCGGACGTTGAGCGGGCTCGCGCCCATCAGCACGCCGGTGCCGACGGTGAAGCCGATCTCGCCGAGGTTGCCGCCGAGCAGGACGGCCAGCGCGTCGCGGGTCGAGCGCCACATCGCGCGGCAGTCGGCGATGGCCTCGGTGATCGTCTCGATCCGGTTGTCGGTGATGACCACGTCGGCCGACTCGCGGGCCGCGGGCGAGGCGCGCTCGCCGAGCGCGATGCCGACGTCGGCGAGCCGGATCGCGGGGGCGTCGTTGGCCCCGTCGCCGGTCACCGCGACGACCTTGCCGAGCGCGTGCAGCGCCCCCACCGTCCTCGCCTTCTGCGCCGGGGTCATCCGGGCGAAGACCGACACGTCCGACAGCGCCTTGGCGAGTTCCGCGTCGCTGAGCGCGTCGAGGTCGGCACCCGTCATCACCCGGCCGTCCAGGATGCCGAGGTCCGCGGCGATCGCCTCGGCGGTGCTCGGATGGTCGCCGGTGATCATGATGATGCCGACGCCCGCGGTGCGCAGCCGGGCCACGGCCGCCGCGGCGGTCGGCCGGACGGGGTCGGCGATGCACAGGAGGCCGAGGAAGACCAGGTCCGCCACGTGCTCCTCGGTGAGCTCGGTGAGCTCGGCGCGCCGCCCCACGGGCATCTCGCGGTCGGCCACCGCGAGGACCCGGAAGCCCCTCCTGGCCAGCGCCTCGATCTCCTCGGCCACCCGGGCGCGCGCCACGGCGTCGAAGGGGCGGCTCGCCCCTTCACGCTGCCAGGTCGCGCACCTCTCCAGGACGAGTTCCGGCGCGCCCTTGACGCTCAGCCACCGCCCGGTGGAGGAGGCCCCCAGGACGGCGTGGTAGCCGCGGGCCGGCTCGAACGGCAGCTCGTCGAGGCGCTCCCACTTCTCCATGCGGCCGCCCAGGCCGAGTTCGTCCACCGCGTACATGACGGCCCGGTCGGTCGGGTGCGGAGGCCGCTCGCCGTTGAGGTCGGGGCCCGCGCGCATCGCCACGGCGACGACCTCCAGGAGGCCGTCCGGCAGGTCCTCCACCGGCGCGGAGTCGACGCCGTCGGACACCTGCCGGAGCCGCAGCCTGCCTTCGGTGAGGGTGCCCGTCTTGTCGAAGCACAGGACGTCGACGCGGCCCAGCGCCTCGATCGTGGCGGGGTTGCGGACGAGGGCGCCGCGCCGCGTCAGGCGGCGCGCCGTGGCCAGCTCGGCCGCGGTGGCCACGAAGGGCAGCCCTTCGGGGACCGCGGCGACGGCGAGGCTGACGGCCGAGCCGAGCGCTCTGCCGAACGGCTGGCCGCGCAGGAGGTTGGAGCCGAGGAGGGAGATCCCGGCGGCGAGCGAGACGGGCAGCGTCACGCGGGTGAGCGCGCGCAGCCGCCTCTCCACACCGGTCTCGCGGTACTCCGCCCCCGCGAGGTGAGCCGTCCGCCCGACCTCGGTCGACGACCCGGTGGCGACGACGACGCCCACCGCCTCGCCCGCGGCGACGACCGTTCCCTGGTAGACCATCGAGCGCCGTTCGGCGACCAGCGGCGAGAAGCTGGGCTCGGCCTCCTTCTCGACGAGCTGGGACTCGCCCGTCAGGCTCGACTCGTCCATCTCCAGGTTGTCGGCGCTCAGGAGGCGGCAGTCGGCGGGTACGGAGTCGCCCGCGGTGAACCGGATGACGTCGCCGGGCACCAGGTCCTCGCCGGCCGCGGCGCGCTCCCCGTCGGGCCGGGTGAGCCTGACCTTGACGGCGCTGCGGTCCACGAGGCCGCGCAGCGCCCGGTCGGCCCCGAGGCGCTGGAGGCCCGACAGGACCGCGTTGGTGGCCAGGACGACGCCGATGAGCGTCGCGTCCGTCACCGACCCCACGACGGCGGAGACGCCCGCGCCCAAGGCGAGCGCCGGGGTGAGCGGGTTGTCCAGTTCCTCCAGGACCAGGCGGCTCAGCCCGTGCTCGTGCGGGCTCTCGTGGCCCGCCCCGGTGCGGCGCTTCGCGGCCTCCTCGCCGGTCAGCCCGGTGGCGGCGGAGTCCAGATGGTCCAGCACCTCCTCGGCGGGCCAGGAGTGCCACGGCGTGCGGTCCACGGAGATGGGGCGCGGAAGGCGGGAGAGCCCGAGGCCCGCCCAGGCGCCCTGGGCGAAGGCGGAGAATCCCGACAGGTCCACCGCGAGCTGGGCGCGCCGGTCGGAGGTCTCGGCGGGGCCCGCAGCCGACAGCAGGAGCGCGGTGAGCGAGCCGAGCTTGGCCGTGCGGGCGCTGCGGCGGCTGTTGTCGTGCGCCCTCGGCACGGAGTCCAGGAGCAGGCACACCGTCTCCAGGCCGGGCCCGCACAGGACGTCGGCGCCCCACGGCGGCGGCGCGGCGTCGACGAGCACGCCGATCCCGACGTCGGCGGCCGACAGCGCCTCGCGGTCCTCCGGCGAGACCAGGGCCACGACATGGGCGTCGGCCTGGAGCGCCCGGACCGCGTCGGCGGGCGCGCCCGCGCGGAGACCGTCCACCCGGAGCCGCTGCTCCAGGCCCCGGCCGTCGCCGGTGATGAGGACGAGCCCCGCCTTGCGCGCGGAGGCCACGAGCGCTTCGGCCGTGGGATGCAGTTCCGGCACCACCGAGACCAGCGCCGCGGGCGCGTCCCGGTGCTCGAGCAGCAGGACCAGGGCGCCTCTGCGGCGCAGGACCGCGATCCGCTCGGCGAGGTCGGGCTCTCCGTCGAACAGGGTCGAGCCGCGGCTGAGCGGGCTCATCAGCCATCCGTCGGCGCGGGCGACCGCCCGGGGCCTGGTGAGGTCGGCGAGGGCGTGCGCCCGCGCGTAGAGCGCCTCGGGGCCGTACTCGGCCGAGATGGGGACCACCGCGTCGATGATCATCCGGCCGGTGCGCAGCGCCGCGGCGTCGAGGAGGACGCGGTCCACCCGGTCGAGGCGGCGCAGGAAGGCGGTGTCGAGCACGAGCGCGTCGCGTTCGGCGAGCGCGCGCGAGAGCTGTCCGCAGAAGGACTCGCGTCCTAGCCTCGCCGCCTTCGGCACGCCCGCGACCAGCACCCCCTGGGCGCGGCCCGCGTCCTGCGTGAACGCCCACGCCCCGGCCGTCGCCGTGGCGGAGAACGGCCCGCTCCACCGCTGCACGCCCTCCACCGGGCCCTCGGGCAGCGGGACGGGGCGCGGCGCGCGCACCAGGGGCTCGGCCTGGAAGGAGCCCCGCTCCGCCACCAGATCCGCGGCCCTGCGGTGCCAGACCGCGCGGCGCGCGCGCAGCTCCGCGACGTGCGAGGCGCGCCGCGAGAACGACAGCAGCAGCCCGACGGGCTGGGCGGCGAGCACCTGGCTGGCCAGCAGGCCGACGGAGAAGCAGCTGTCGGCCGCGCGCTTGCCGACCGTGCGCTCCAGCGCGGTGCGCAGCGGCGGGTTCACGTCGGTCAGGCCGAGCACCGCGGAGACGGCGGACGGGAGGAACGCCACGCGCAGCGTCGCGGCGACCGCGGCGACGCCCCAGCCCACGAGGTTGGCGCCCGCGTGCACGGCCTCGGACACCAGGGAGCCCGCCTCGCCGGGGTGGACCGCGCGCAGATGCGGCTCGTCCTCCAGCCCGTGCTCCCGCTCGACCTCGTCGACGATCGCGAGGAGGTCCTCGTCGACCACCCCTTCGTGAACGACGAGAACATGGCCGAGCACCCCGTTGACCTCCGCGCGGGACACCCCGTCGACGGCCTCCAGCGCGGTCTCCAGGTCGGCGGCGAACTTCTCGCCGCCCTCGCCCTTGACCGCGATGTGGCGGTGGCCGTCGGCCGGGCCGTGCACCTCGCGGTCGGCGGCCGCCGCGGACACCAGGCGCACGACCGACAGCGACCCCTTGACGGCGTCCGCCGGAATCCGCCCGACCCTCGCGGGCAGCCCGACCGCCGCGCCGAGCGCGCGCCGAAGCACCATGGTTCCCCCGTGGCGGCCCGCCCCTCACGCGGAGGCGACCCGTGTGTCACCCATAGCCATCGGAGA
Organism: Actinocorallia herbida; assembly: GCF_003751225.1. Classification (NCBI taxonomy): domain Bacteria; kingdom Bacillati; phylum Actinomycetota; class Actinomycetes; order Streptosporangiales; family Thermomonosporaceae; genus Actinocorallia; species Actinocorallia herbida. The sequence continues at coordinate 439,661 of NZ_RJKE01000001.1, read as the reverse complement.
CGATCTTTATGCTCCCGGCCTGGACAAGATCACGGAGTGCGGAGGTCAGGGCCCGGAGGCCGGACCCGCGGGTCAGGTGCGGTGGTCGCCCCGCAGGACGCGCGCCACCAGGCCGTCGCCGCTTCCGTCGGCGGAGCCCGTATCGCCGAACTGGCCGTAGCCGGTACGCGACCAGAGCGAGTCGGCGGCGTAGTAGGGCAGCGGCCTGTCCCCCGAGGTGTCCAGCAGGGACTCAGGGCTCCGGTGGTCGCGGACCGCCTTGGCGCACGCCTGGCACGCCCGGACCCTGATGGAGTCGCGCGAGCCGATGCGCCGCCACGTCACCTGGGCGGTGGCGTCGCCGTGCAGCGGGTTGTAGAAGCACAGCGGGCTCGGCGGGATCTCCCTGCCGCCCTTCCTGCGGGCGCGCACCGCCGCGATGGCGTCGCTCCCGATGTCCACGAGGACGAGCACGCCCGCGAGGTCCGGGACGCCCTTCGCCGCGTCGAGCACCTTGCCCGCCGCCTGGTAGGCGTCCAGGGCGAGGGAGATGAGCTCCTGTCCGCGGGGATCGTCCGAAGGCACCTCGGTGCCTTCGACGAGTTCCCCGAGAGCGACGACCGCCGCGGCGGCCTGCTTGCGCAGCCCGTTCTCGTCCGCGTGGCGGGCCGCCTCCAGCGTCGCCCTGGACAGCACGAGGGGGTGGGCCTCACGCGGTGCGGGACCGCGCGTCCGCCTCCAGCGCCATACCGCGAGCCCCGCCACCGCGGCCGCCCCGAGCCCGAGCGCGGTGACGCGCACGGGCGAGGTGTCGCCCCACTCGTCCTTCGTGAGCCTGGCGACCGGATTGGGCGTCTCGTGCAGGTAAGCGGTCGCCTTCTCGTACTCGGCTTCGGCGTTGCCGGCGGTGATCGCGTCCATCGCCTTGAGGAGGCGGTCCGCCAGCGGGGCCTCGTCGTACTCGTCGAGGTAGCGGACGAGGGCGGCGCCGTAGATCGCGTCGGTCCCCTCCTGCCGGGTGCCGCCGAAGCGCTTGGCGGTGAGGCTTCCGGACGCGGTCGGCACGAGGTACACGCCGTCGCGCTTGAGCCTGTCGTGCACGATGGTGATCATCTCGTCGGGCTCGCTCCAGGTGCCGCCCTTGACGAACGGCACCATGATGATCCAGAAGGGCACGGTCTCCTTCTCGACCGCCGCCAGGACCTTCGCCCGGTCCGCCTCGGGGAGCGCGGTCTCGTAGGCGGGGTCCAGGTACAGGGGTGAGCGGCGCAGCGCGGCGGCGACGATCTCGCCGGGGGACGGTTCAGCGGACACCGAGGGACTCCAGTACTCGTGCGGCGAGGTCGGGACGGCCGCCGAAGCCCGTGCGCCACAGGCTTTCGACCTCGGGATAGGGACGGCCGTCGGGGACGCGCAGGATCGCGGTCCGCACCCGGCTCCTGGACAGACCGGCGCACACGGCGCAGACCTGGCCTGGAGGATGGCCCGCGTCGGCGCTCGTCCTGGCCCGGGTGCCGAGCCCGTGCAGCGGGTTGACCTGGCAGAAGAGCGGGCCCCGTGAGAGGTCCTGGGCGAGGGCGAGCGTGCCCTGGCGGCACAGGACGATGACGCCGAGCAGGTCGAGCGCCTCCACGGCCGGGTCGGTGCCGCGGCGCGCCTCGTCGGCGACGAGCAGGGCCGCGTCGTAGGCCCGCATCGCGGTCGCCGCGCCCGTGGTGTCGCCCGCCTTGTCCAGCCCCTCGGCGAGGGTGCGCAGTTCCTTGCGCGAGGTCGTCCTGAGGCGGCCCAGGCTCGGCTTCGTCCGCCACGACGCCTTGGCCTTGGCCTCGCCCCGGCCCGCCCAGAGGCCCTTGGCCGCGGCCCAGAAGCCCCAGAGGACGAGGACGAGGAGCGGCCCGAGGATGAGCAGTCCGGCGAAGAACGGGCCTGCGATCTCGGGCTCGGGGCCGAAGGGCTCGTCCTCGGCGAAGGACGGGAGGTCGGGAGGACCGTCCGGGAGGCGGGGCTCCCCGGCGGGCAGGGCGGCGGCGGCGGTGAGGACCGTCTCCACCCGGCCGAGCAGGTCGGCGAAGGGCCTCTCGTAGTCGGCGGCGTTCCTGTCCTCGTACGCGACGACTTGGTAACCGAAGTCGCGGGGCACCCCGTAGTCCCTGCCTTCGAGGTCGCCGTCCTGGTCGACCATCAGGTACAGGCCGTCCTTGCGGAACTCGTCGTACACGCCCGCGAGCAGGAGGGAGGCGTTTCCCTCCGTCTCGCTCTCGTTCGGATCCGGCACCGCGATGAAGTAGACGTCGGTCTTGAGCGCCTCGGCGGCGGTCTTCATCTCGGCCCGCAGCTCCCGGCGCATCGGGCCGGGCATCGCGTCGGCGAGGTCCGTGTCGACGAACAGCGGGTCATCGCGCAGCGCCTCGGCGATCCGCTCCCAGCGCGCGGTGGCGTGCGGAGGGATCACGCCCTCGGCGAACGCGGGGGCGAGCGGCAGCGCGAGGAGCACCACCACGAAGGCGGCCGCCGCCCTTCGGACGGTCCGGGCACCTCGTGAGGGAACCGGGTTCCTGGTACCGCTCATCGGCGGCCTCCCTTCCGTCCCTTGCGGCGGGCCGCCTGCGCGGACTTGCCTTTGCGGGACGTGTTCGCGCGGGGGGCGCCCGCGGCCTTCTGCGGTGCCCTGCCCCGGGCGGATCCCTTGTTCCTGGACTTCAGGGCTCGATTCAGCAGGATCGCGACACCGACGAGGAGGGCGCCCGCGGCGGTGCCGACGGCCAGGGCCGTCATCTCGACGCGGTCGCGGTCGTCGCTCGCGCTCTCGTATTCGGGTGCCCTGGTCGCGGCGGCGACCCGGGCCGCGGGGTCGGGCGCGGACAGCATCTCGGCGAACCGCACGAAGTGCTCGACCAGGTTGGTGCCGTAGGGCAGTTCCCGCCGGGTGGCGCGCCAGGCGTCCTGGGCGGGGAGCGCGGAGCCGTACATCCGGGCCTCGCCGCTCCCGGTGGTGTCGGTGACGACGTAGAGCCCGTCCTTCCGGAGCCTGTCGTGCAGGATCGGGATGAACTCGCCGGGACTCGCGTACTCGTCGAGGAAGATGTGCTGGGGCGTCACGACGACGTAGTACGGGACGCCGAGGGGATCCAGCGCCGTTTTGAGGTCCGCGCGGATCGCGTCCGGGTCGACGAGGCGCGCCTCGTGGTCGGTGACCTGCACCGGGTCCTCGGCGAGCGCCTCCGCGACGAGGTCGGTGCGGCTCGGCGGGTCCGGTGGCGCGGCTGCGACCGGCCCCGCACTCAGACCGAACAAAAGGACAAAACTGGCAATTAGCCCCAGGCGCAACACGCCGGGCAGTCTAACCAAGTCGGTCACACGCGCCAGGGGCCGTTCACAGCACGATGGCCAGTGCGGCGATCGCCACCACCACCCCGGCGAGGGTGATCATGCGCGCGCGGCGCGGGTCGCCGGGCCTGCGCTCCGGCCCGCGCACCGTGCGGCTGACCCACCAGACGCCCACCGCGACCAGGAGGATCAGCAGGCCGGGCAGGGGCGCGGCGCGGATGCTCGCCGCGCCGAGGGCGGCCAGCGAGATCGCGCTGCGCAGCCAGGCGAGCTCCGTCCGCTCCCCGGCGAGCCCGGGATCGCGCCCTTCGAGGTCCACGGCCACCGTCAGAACTCAAGGACCGCGGACACCGCGACGACGGCCGCGGCGAGGAAGGCGACCGCGGTGATGGTCCCCGCGAGCAGCTTCGGCAGCGCCGAAGGCGGCAAGGGCTCCCCGCGCCTCAGCGCGCGCTGGTTGCGCCCCCACTCCAGGTACCCCGCGACCGAGATGGACCCGCCGAGCACGATCAGCGGGACGGCGAGCAGGTGCCGGCCCCACGGGACCCCGGGAAAGGGCGGCAGCAACTGGGCGATCGCCAGCCCGGCGACGACCAGGGCGAGGCCCGTGCGGCTCCAGGCCAGGAACGTCCGCTCGTTGGCGAACGTGAAGCGCACGTCCGGTTCCGCGTCGTGCATCTTGATCTTGGCCATCGCTTTCTTCGGGACCGCTCCAACACCTCCATTCGACCACGCCCCGCCGCACGGAAATCGTCCACCCCTGGACAACTTCCCTGCCAGGAAATACCGATCAACCAGGCATTTTCGATCAATTCGGTTGTCATCACCCCCGTCGGCCGGACCTCCCGACGGCCTCCCCGGGACGGGGGCGGGATGGACCGGGCGCGCCGGTCGGCCGGGGGACGGCTGTGGCACTGGCCGAACCCGCCAACACATCGCACGAACGCGCCAATCCGCTCACATCCCACCAGGTCATGGCAGGTGTGACATATCGGCGGCGCTTCGCGTGGGATCGATGGTCGCAGTTCGTGAAAATTGCATTACTCTCGGGAAACGGCTCTGTAGCTTCATCGCATGCGTACTTGCTTCGGCACCGAAGAGGAAGAGGAGTACCGGGCCGCGCGCGAGCTGATCGTCCGGCGCTGCCGGGCCTGGGCGGAGGACCAGGGCGTCCGCCTCGTTCCCGAGATCATCGATGCCGCGCTCCAGTTCCGGCACGAGTGCCCCGATGGGCGGCTGGGGTTCTGGCGGCCCGCCGAAGTCCGGCAGTTCCTCCTGGAATGGGTGCCGGAGCGCGTCGCGGCCGAGCCCGAGGACCTCGCGTGCGTGCCCGAGGCGCTGCGGACCCTGCTGCGCTACCTGGACGCCGCGGGCCTGCGCGACCCGCGCGCGGGCGACCCCGCGGAGGCCGAACGGGCCATCACCCGCACGGTCCCCCTGTTCACGGCGGCGATCCGCGACCAGGAGCGCTACAGCGTCACCAAGTACTGGAAGCTCACCGCGGCCCGGCACGGCATCCCCCTCACCGACCGGCTCGGACTGGAACGCCTGAAATCCGGGGTCTCGGCCGGGCGGATCCCGCACGACAGGGACCTGCTCATCCGGCTCGCCGAACGCGCGCCCGCCCCCGTCCGGCGGGCCGTGGCGCCGCCTCCGCTGGCCCTGCCCTGCGCCGACGAACTGCGCGAGGCCGCGGAGCGCTCGCCGGTCGTCAGGCGGCTGTCGGCGCTGGTGGCATGGGTCGGCTCGGACGGCAGGCCGCTGACCCCGCGCGGGGAGATCCCTCCCGTCGACGCCCGCGCGCTGGTACGGCTGCTGGAGAACGGCAATGGATGCGGCGACATCGGCGATCTGCCCCTGCTGGTCGCCTGGGCGCGCAAGGCCCGGATCATCCGGGTGCACGCGGGACGGCTCACGAAGGTCGGCAGGGCGTCCGCCGTGCTCGCCGACCCGCTCGCCCTGTGGCGGCGGGCTTTCAGTGCCTTCCCCCGCCTCGGGGACAGCTTCTGCGCCTCCGGCTCCATCCTGCGCACGGACTTCGCCGAGACGGTGCCCGACCTGCTCAACGCGCTGTACGGGCTGCCCTGCCCGGTGCCCGGCCACCGGCTCCAGGACAAGGTGTGGCTGTACTGCACCGCGCCCTACGACCTCGCCGACATCGACGGCGAGCAGCGCATTCTGTGGCGTTCCGCCCTGGACCAGGATCTATCGCTCACCCTGCGCGCGCTAGGCGACCTCGGCGCTCTGGAGCTCCAGGGACCGCTCCTCCCCGAGCAGGGAAGGAGCCGCAGGGGCGCGGCCTGGGACGCGGCCCACGCGCCCGCCGTGTCGCTCACCCCGCTGGCCGCGGCGGAGGTGCGCGAGGCTCTGCTCGCCGAAGGCCGCGAGTGCGGGCGTATCGGAGAGCTCGCCTCCGCGCGGCCCGCGGAGCTGCTCGGGGTCGCCGCCGAGCGCTATCCCGCCGACGCCGCCCGCGCCGAGATCCGCGGCTGGCTCGCCGCGCACGACAACGACGTGCCCGCCCTGGTGGAGGCCGTACGATCGTGTCCCTTCCGCGACCGCACGCTGCTCCTCCTGGACACGCTCGTCGACGCCCTCAGCGACGGCCCCTCCCTTCTGCTCTCCCTGCGCGACGACCCCGTGCTCGCCCCGTCCGCCCTCACCGCCCTCCTGCGCCGCGGGCTGCTGTCCCCCGACGCCCTGGCTCCCGAGGAGCATCTGCTCGCGCTCACCGACGGGCTCCTGCGCCTGCTGGAGATCGCCGGGGCTGACGCAGTGCGGGAGTCGCTCGAACGCGAGATCCCCCCGCAGGAGCCCGCGCTGGTCGCCGTGGACGTGCTGGCCGCGGGGCACCCCGACGCCGCGGCCGTCGCCGACTTCTGCGCGCTCGTCCTCGCGCCGCTGGCGGGCCGCGCGGCCCTGCCGCACGAGCCCGTACCCGAGCCCCTGTCCGCGCCCTTGGACGACCGCACGCCCTGACCAGTGATCCCTCGCCCCGGGAGCGGGCGCTCCGGTTGAAGGCTTCGCCCGATCCGGATAGTTTCGCGGTGGCCCAGGGGCCGGCCGGGGCGCCGGGCACCCCCGCGCCGGAACAGCCCACCGAGGGCTGCCGCGCCGCCCGGAGCGCACGCCGCCGGGGTCCCACACCTCCGGGAGCACATCCTGTCCGCCTGCCATCCCCTCCTCGACGTCGCCGCGCTGTGCGGGCTCGACGCGGCGACCACCGCCGCGCTGGAGAAGCTGCTCGCGGAGGTCGCGCCGCCCGCGGACCCGACCGTGCAGCTCGCCTTCGACGATCCGGCGATCCTGCGCGCGGAGCTGGCGCGGGGCCTGGGCGACCTCGCCGCCGCGCTCGCGCGCGCGGGCGACCGGCCGCGGGAGATCATCGCCCGGCGCGTCCTGGCGGGCCTCCTTCCGCCCGGTCTTCCCCTGGCCGGGGTGCTGCGCGACCTCGCCGCCGCGCACGCCGCCTCGGGCGATCTGGAAGAGGCCGTCGCGGTGCGCGGGCGGGCCTTCCGGCTGCTGGAGTCGCTGGCGGCCGAGGACGAGCGGCGGTGGCCGGACGTGCTGGCCGACGCCGAGGCTTACACGGAACTGCTCGCCGAGGCGGACCGCCCGACCGACGCGGCGGTGGTGAGCCGCCGCGTCGTCCGCGGCCTCGCCCTGCTCCTCGCCGACGGCCGCGAAGGGCTCCGGCCGGAGTACGCGCGGAGCCTTCGCCTGTGGGGCGACAGCCTGGCCGGCGACGACGAGTACGTCGAGGCCGCCGACGCCGTCAGGCAGAGCGCCGAGCAGTTCCGCCTGCTCGGCGACCGCTACTCCGCCGCGCTCTCCCTCGCCCGGGTCAGCTCGCTCCAGGCCCTCCTCGACGATCTGGAAGGGGCGCTGGACAGCTCGCGGGAGGCGCTCGCCGAGGTCCAGGCACTGGCCCGGGAGGACGTCGACGGCGACTGGCGGATGACGCGCTGCTCCGCCGTCCAGACGGTGGCCTCCCGCCTGTCCGCCCTGGACCGCCCGGACGAGGCGCTGGAGGCGCTGCTGTCCGTGCGCGACGGTTTCGCCGGGCTGTACGCCGAGGACACCGGCATCCACCACTGGTACGCCGACTACCTGGAGGACCTCGCGACGGCCTGCTCCGCCGTCGGCGCGGAGTCCGAGGCGCTGAAGACCGCGGAAGACCTCGTGCACGTCTACCGGGACAGGAACGCGGGGATGCCTGCGGAGCCCGACAGGGAACTCGCCTATTCCCTGCTGAGGCTGGTCGGCCTGCGCCGGGACGCGGGGGACGTAGGGCAGGCCATCCAGGCCGCGCGGGAGGCCGCCGGGCTGTTCCGGGACCTCGGTGAGGACGCCCGGTACGTCCACTGCCTGTGCCTGGTGAGCGACCACCTCGCGCTGCTCGACGACTCCGACGACGGCCTGGGCGCCGCGGAGGAGGCCGTCGAAGCCGCCCGGCGCGAGGGCGGACGGCCGCTCGGCGAAGCCCTCGTGACGCTGGGCAACCGGCTGGACGACCGTGACAGGGCCGACGAGTCCTTCGCCGCCGCGGCCGAGGCCGTCGACGTGCTCACCGAGCTGGGCGGGCACGCCGACCTCCTCGCGCCCGCCCTGCACGACCGGGGGTCGCGCGCGCGGTCTCTCGGCATGCACGACCTCGCCCTCCAGTCCGCGCTGGACGCCACGGCGCTGTACCAGGAGCTGTACGAGGAGGACCTCGCCCACGGCCTCCTGCTCGCCGACGCCCTCTGCCTGCTCGGGCAGATCCGCGAGGCCGAGGAGTCCTTCGAGCACGCCGTCACCGCACTGGACCGGGCCGTCAGCCTTCTGGAGCGCATCAGCCGGCCCGATCTCCCCCGCGCGGCCACCGCGCTGGCCGTCGCGCTGCACGACGCGAGCCGCTACCACGAGCGGATAGGCGGCCTGGAGAAGGCGCTCGGGCTGATGCGGCGCGCCATCACGCTGTACGGCGAGCTGTCCCGGGACGAGCCCGACCGGTTCCGTCCGCTGCTCGCGGGCGCCTGGCGGTCGCTCGGCATCTATCTGGCGAAGCTCGGCCAGACCGAGGAGGCCTTCACCGCCGCGCTGTTCGACGTGGACCTGCACCGCGAGATCGGGGACCTGCCTAACCTCGCCCAGGCGCTGCGCGCCCTCGGCCTGCACCACGAGGCGCTGGGCAGGCCCGCGGAGGCCGTCGGGGCCACCCGTGAGTCGCTGGAGGTCTACGAGGAGCTGCACCTGCTGCGCGGCGGCGCCTACTTCGCCGCGCAGACCGCCGTGGTGTCGAGCCGCCTCGCGGCGCTCGTCGGCGCCCCGGAGGCGGTCGCGCTGCGGGAGCGGGCCGTGGCGCTGTTCACCGAGGCGGGAGAGGCGGTGGAGGCCGCCGCCGAGCTGATGCGGCTGCTGCGCGAGCGGAGCCTGGCCGGGCTCGACGTCGAGCCGACGATCGCGGCGATCTCCGCGCAAGGCAGCGCGGTCGGGACCGTGCGCCATCTCAACGCGGTCGCCGACGAACTGCTCGACGACGGCGCGCTGGAGGCCGCCGATCTCCTGCACACCCGGGCGTGGGCGCTGTGGGAGATCCACCTCCTGGAGGTGCCCGACGCGCCGCGCGTCACGGCGGTCGCCCTCCTGGAGACCGACGCGGCGCTGCGGGCCAGGCTCGGGCTCCCCGACGCCGCCGCGACGGCCCAGGCCGAGGCCCTGGAACTGCTGGAGCCGCTGCTCGACGCCTACGCGGCCGAGCACCTGAACGCGCTCGCCCGGGTGCTCAGCAAGCTCGCGGGCTACCTCGCCGACGCCGACCGCCCCGGCGACGCGCTCCCGCACCAGACCCGTGCGGCCGGCCTGCACGAGGACATCGCCACCCGCTCCCCCGCGCACCGCCCCGCCCTGGCCACCGCCCTGTCGGTCCTGGCCGACCTCCAGTCCCGCACCGGCGCGCCCGAGGCCGCCCGCACCCGGGCCCGCGCCGAAGCCCTGACCGCGGCCCTCACCGACGAGTGACCGGGCCCGGGGGACGGCCGGGCCCGGTCACTCGACCGTCCGACGTATCGGTGGGTCAGCCGCCGAGGGCCGCGGTGACGACCGGGAGGTAGCCCTGCGCGTGGCCGGTGGCGGTCGGGTGGATGTTGCCCGAGTCGATCCACGCGGTGGAGGTGCAGATCTCGTGGCCGGCGAAGCCGGGGCGGGCGTCGGCGAAGGTGAAGCCGGCGGCCGCGGCGCGGGCGGCGAGGACCGCGGTGAGGCCGTCGGCCGCGGTGTTGATGAGGTCGCGCTTGGCCGCGCTGAGGCCGCCCGCGCACAGGCCGCCCTGCTTGTAGAGGCGCGGGTAGCCCACGACGACGACCTCGGCCTGCGGGGCCCGGGTGCGGATCTGCGCGTAGAGGGTGTCGAGCTCACCGGGCAGCTCGCTCTGGACGAACTCCGTGCCCTCTTCCAGGGCGCCGCGGCAGGTCGCGGTGGTGCCGTACTGGCACGACAGCATCGTGGAGCCGAAGCCCGCGTCGTTGCCTCCGATGCTGATGGTGACGTGCGTGGTGCCGGAGCCGAGGGCCGAGAGCTGGTTCGCGACGACGTCGGGGATGGTGGCTCCGCCGCAGGCGACGAACTTGAAGGCGGTGCCGGGGTGCGCGACGGCGTACCTGGCCGGGTAGGCGTTGGCGCTTCGGGTGCACAGCAGGTTGGTGTAGGACCCCGCGCCGGTACCGGACGAATAGGAGTCGCCGAGTGCGACGTACTCAGGCGACGCGGCGTGGACGGGGGCGGTGGCGAGCCCGGCGGCGAGGCCGAAGGCCGCGGTGCCGAGCAGCAGGCGCAGGAGGCGCATGGGGTCTCTCCTCAGAGGGGTGGGTCGAGGCTCCCCGCAAGGATGAGACCCGCCCTGTGCTCCGGGCATCGGGGAAATCACCGGCCAGGTGGAGCCTTGACCGGATACTTGTGACTCTATTCACACAACCAAACGCTTGCTAGGCTTTCCCTATGATCTCCACGATTGTCTGGGGCACCGGCAATGTCGGCCGGGCCGCGATCCGGGCCGTTGCGGCCCATCCGGAACTTGAGCTGAGCGCCGTCGTCGTGCACAACGCGGAGAAGGTCGGGCGCGACGCGGGCGACCTGTGCGGGCTCGAACGATCTCTCGGCGTCGCGGCGACCGCCGACATCGACGCCGTGCTCGCCGCACGGCCCGGCGCCGTCGTCTACGCCGCGTCCGGGGACATCCGCCCCGACGACGCGCTCAATGACATCTGCCGCGCGATCGCGTCCGGCGCGGTGGTCGTGACCCCGTCCCTCTACGCGCTGTACGACCAGCGCAACGCCCCCGCCGAGATGCGCGAGCAGGTGCTCGCCGCGGTCGCCGAAGGCGGCGGGTCCCTGTTCGTCTCCGGCGTCGACCCCGGCTGGGGCAACGACGTGCTACCGGTCATCATCAGCGGGCTCGGCTCGGTCGTCGACGTCGTCCGGTGCCAGGAGATCTTCGACTACACCACCTACGACCAGGAGGACTCCGTCCGCTACCTGGTCGGCATGGGCCAGCCCATGGACTACGAGCCGCCGATGCTCGCGCCGACCGTGCCGACCATGGTGTGGGGCGGGCAGGTCAGGCTCATCGCGCGGGCCCTCGGCGTCGAACTCGACGAGGTGCGCGAGACCCTCGACCGCCGCGCGCTGGACGAGACGGTCACCACCAAGCTCATGGGCGACTTCGAGGCGGGCACGCAGGGCGCCGTCCGCTTCGAGGTGCAGGGCATCGTGGACGGCGAGCCGAAGATCGTCATCGAGCACGTCACCCGCATCCACGCGGCGTGCGCGCCCGACTGGCCCGTGCCCCCGTCGGGCGACGGGGCCCACCGCGTCATCATCGAGGGCAGCCCGCACATCGAGGTCAGCGTCGAGGCCCACGACGAGGGCGGCAACCGGTCGGCGGGCGGCAACGCCACCGCGGTCGGCCGCCTGGTGAACGCGATCGACTGGCTCGTGGCGAACGAGCCCGGACTGTACGACGCCTTGGACGTCCCGCTGCGCGGCGCGGTGGGCAAGCTCGGAAGGAAGCCGGCGTGAACATCGACATCCCGGAGGGCAAGGACCCCATCCTCTACGTGTGGGGCGAGTTGGTGCCGGGCATCGGGGCCGCCGCGTCGGCGTTCTCGCTCTCGGTGTACGAGCACACCACCCTCGGCCTGCGCGAGTTCGAGGCGGCCCGGCTGCGCGTCGCGCAGATCAACGGGTGCGTCTTCTGCCTGGACTGGCGTACCGAGCGGGACGGCGAGAAGGTCGAGGACGCGTTCCTCGACGAGGTCGCGAACTGGCGGACCGCCAAGGGCTTCGACGACCGCACCAGGCTCGCCGCCGAGTACGCCGAGCGGTACTGCACCGACCACCACGGCCTCGACGAGGAGTTCTGGGCGCGGATGTCCGCGCACTACTCCCAGGTGGAGGTGGTGGAGCTGAGCATGAGCATCGGCTCGTGGCTGGCGTTCGGGCGGCTCAACCACGTGCTCGGCCTCGACGCGATGTGCATGCTGCCGCGCATCGACTGAAAAGCGATCCGGGCCGGCCGCGTGAACGCGGTCGGCCCGGAACCCCCATCCCCGGGGCTCTGGCACCGCCGGGCCGGCCGGAATTCCGGCGGCCGCGGCGGACGATCGTCGTCGTCGGTCAGCGCCGCGCGTACTGCGGAGCCGGGATGTCCTCGCGGGTCGGCGCCGCCTGCGCGGTGCGCGGCGCCCGCAGGGCCTTGGCGTCCTTCGGCGTCTCCCGGCCGGTCCGCGACGTCTCCCTGGCGTCCTTGCGGCCGAGCGCCGCGGCGGCGGCGACGAGCACCACGCCGACGCCCATGGACGCCGCCCATAGCGGCACGAAGAGCGCGAGCACCGCGATGAGGGCCACCACGAGCGCGGCGGCGCCGAGGGCCCCCGCGACACCGGCCGCGGTCAGCTTGCCGCGCTGCTCGGTGATCGCCGCCTCGCGCGCGTTCGCGGCCTCGGCGGCGGCACTGCGGACCTCCGCGCGCACCATGCGCGCCATCTCCTCGCTCGCCTGCTGGAACAGGCGGCCCACGCTGCTCTGGAGTGAGTTCCCCGCGTCCTCGATCCGGCCGGCCGCCTCGCGGCGGTCGCGGTCCGCGGCTTCCTCGGCATGGTCCGGCCGGGTGCCGTACCGTTCGGGGGCGGGGGGCGCGGTGTCCGCACGACGACCCGGGATCACCCGCTCGGTGCGGGGCTCCTCGGCGGCGTACCCCTGCCCGGCGGGCTGCCGCTCGTAGGCGGACCGGTCGTAGGGCTGGTCATGAGGCCGGTCGTAGGCGGGCTGCTCCGGACGGGGCGGCGCGGGCTGCTGCCGGCCCTCGTAGGCGGGCTGGTCGTAAGCGGGCTGGTCGTAAGCGGGCCGCTCTTGGGCGGGGCCACCGGCCACGCGGCGGTCGGCCACGGGCTCCGCGGTGACGGCCTGGGGAGGCGCCTCGCGGCGCGGCTGCGGAACGGGCTGATTCTCGGGATCGGCCTCTGTCATCGTTCCTTTCCCTTCGCGTCGGAAGTTCATGGAACAAGGCTTTCCCCATAACAGTTTGGTAAAACACCTTCCTGCTCAAGGCAAGGGAAACCGGCCGCACGCGCCCGCGGCCGGTCCTGCTCTCAGGCCGTCACTACAGCCCGGTGGTGATGATGTTCTCGATGTTGCGCTCGGCGAGCGCGGTGATGGTGACGAACGGGTTCACGCTGGTGTTGCCGGGGATCAGCGAACCGTCCATCACGTAGAGACCGCTGTAGCCGTGGAGCCGTCCGTAGTTGTCGGTCGCCTTGTTCAGCACGGCGCCGCCCAGGGGGTGGTAGGTGAGGCCGTCCTGCCACTGCTTGGTCCCGCCGAAGAGGTCGGTCCGGTAGATCGTCCCCTCCTTCGAGTTGATCTTGTTGAAGATGGTCTTGGCCATGTCGATCGACGTCTGCTTCCACGCCTTCTGCCAGCTGAGGTCCACGCCGCCCGTCGAGGCGTTGTAGGAGAACTCGGCGCGGTTCGGCGTGTTGGTGATCGACAGGTAGAGCGAGGCGTAGGTCTCGATGCCCGTCGGCAGCGGCGCGACCTCGGCGAAGGCGCCGCCCGCGGCCCAGTTGTCGATGCCGGTCGTCGGGATGGACGACTGGACCGAGCCGGTCGGGTCCCACATGTGGTTGGCGCGGCCGCACATGACGTTGCCGTTGTCGCCCCAGCCCTTGCCGACCTCGTTGTTGAGGTTCGGCAGCGCGCCGGTCGCCTTCAGCTTCACCAGGAGCTTGCTCGTGCCGACGCTGCCCGCGGCGAAGAAGACGCGGTCCGCGCTCACCGTCTTGGTGGCCACGACGTCGCCCGCGGTGTTCAGCTGCTCGATCGAGATCGTGTAGCCGCCCGCCGCGCGCGGCGTCACCGAGGTGACCTTGTGCAGCGGCGAGATCGCCACGCGGTTGGTCGCCTTGGCCGCCGGAAGGTAGGTCTTCTGGAGGCTCTTCTTGCCGGCGTTGTTGCCGTAGATGACCTCGGCGTCGAGCGCCGACTTCGGCACCGTCCCGGCCTGCTCGGCCTTCATGTAGTCGAAGTCGTAGACGTTCGAGACGAAGACGTGGTCGAAGTTGGACCGCTGGGCGTGCTTGCGGCCGACGCGGGCGTACTTGTAGCAGTCGGCGGTCTCCCACCAGGACTGGTCGATGTCGGTGACGCCCAGCCCGGCGCGGGCGCGCGGGTAGTAGGTGTCGTACATCTCGTTGGCGTCGACCGAGGGCAGGACGCCCCCGAAGCGGGCGCGCGGCGGGGTGACCGCCATGCCGCCGTTGACCAGCGAGCCGCCGCCGACGCCGCGGCCCTGGTACACGGTGATGCCGCTGAAGTCCTCGGCGTCGAGGATGCCGGTGTACTTCGGGACGTCCTTGTCGATCGGGAACCCGAGGAAGCTGGACACCGGCTGCTTGGTCTTCGTGCGCAGCCAGAAGGACCGGACGTCCGGGCTCTTGGTGTTGGCGAAGATCTTGCCGTCGGATCCGGGGGTGTCCCAGGCCTGACCCATCTCGATGATGTGGACGTCGATGCCCGCCTGCGCGAGGCGCAGGGCCGCGACGGAGCCGCCGTATCCGCTGCCGATGATCAGCGCGGGGACGTGGGAGCCCGACGCGATGGGCGCGGGCGGGGGCGCGGCAGCGGCGGGGACCGCCCTGCCGAGCACCGCCGCGGCACCCAACATAGAACCGGTTCCAGCAATGAATCCACGACGCGAGACTTGCAGCCTTCGCGCTCTGTACACGCCTTCATCACTCATGTGATGCACCTCACTCCTTTCGAGCTAGAACACGTTCTACCTCGCTGAGTGAGCCGCGTCACTACTTTCCCTGCGGCACAATGTGGCCACGATCACATCTTTACGAACAGGAAAAAGGCGGGAAGCCCGCTCGGGCTCCCCGCCTTCTCCGGTCGCGGGTCAGGCCTCCTTGGGGGCCTCGACCTCGGCCTCCACCTCGGCCGGCGCCGCGCTCACCGCCGCCTCGACGGGCGCGGCGGTGCCGACCGTGATGGCGACGCGACCGGGGCGGGCCTCGGCGAAGGCGTCGGCCACCCTTACGCGCAGCACTCCCGCGTCGTACACGGCGCTCACCGCGTCGGCGGTGACGTGCTCGGGGAGCACGAACTCGCGACGGAACGAGCCGTACCGGATCTCGCGGCGGCCGCGGTCGCCACCGGTCTCGTCACGGCGCTCGCCGCGCACGATCAGCCTGCCGCGCTCGACCTCGACCGCGACGTCCTTGGCCGCGTCCAGACCGGGCACCTCGACGGCCACGACGGCGTCCTGGCCGTCCCGGGTCACCTCGGCGCTCGGCACGAACGCCCGCCGCTGCGCGGCCGCCGGCGCCTGCGCGAACGCGGGGCCGAAAGCCTGCCGGACCACGGCGTCGAACTCGGCGAAGGGGTCGCGCCGCCACAGGGAAACAGTGCTCATGATCTTCTCTCCTCCAACTGCCGGCTCACTGCCATTGCCTTGTATGACTCAGTAAACCTGAGCGAGGTCGACTCAATTCCAGGCGGCGGTGAGACCTGCGTCACCGAGGATCAGGGGCTGAGAAGGGTGAAGCTCTCGACGCCGCCGGTGGCCCTTCGGATCACCCTCTCGGTGGCGGTCCCGCCCGTGTGCAGGTGGAGGTCGGTGCCGCCGTAGCCGTCGGTCGAGGTGAACAGCACGTCGGCGCGGCGATCCCCGGCGACGTTCGGCAGCGCGAGGTGCTCGCCGTAGCCGACCGCCTCGGACTCGCCCCCGTAGGCGCCGCTGCGCGGGCCGACGCCCTCGTCGGTGCCCGGGTAGAGGGCCACGTACGAGTGGAAGGACCACAGCGAGGCGAGGAGTTCTCCCCTGCCGTCGCCGGTGAAGTCGCCGATCGCGAAGACGCCCGACGCGGGCGCGTCCTGGCCCGTCACGGTCGCCTTCGGAGCGGCGAAGCCCCGGCCGTCGCTCAACTGGGTCGTGAACCCCTGCTCGTCCTCGGTCCCGGCGTCCTGGGTCCGGACGAGGTCGGCGCGGCGGTCGCCGTCGAGGTCGCCCAGGACGAACCGCAGCGCGCGCTTGGTCGGCACGGACCAGCGCGTCTCGGTGGCGGTCCGCGGCCCGCGGGCGGAGCCCGGCAGCAGCGTGAACGGCTGGTCATAGACGGCGGACGGCGGGGTGGCCGAGCCGTCGGGGGTGGCCTGGGAGGCGACGAGGTCCGCGCGGCCGTCGCCGGTCACGTCGCCGGAGGCCAGGAACGTCCCGAACCTCTTGAGCCCGTTGGTGAGGCGGACCGCGCCCTTGGTCGTGAGACCCTTCTTGCCGCCCTTGAGCACCAGGACGCCGGACCTGCCCCGGTCGCTGCGCACGGCGAGGTCGGCGTAGCCGTCCCCGTTGTAGTCGCCGGAGCTCATGACGGTGCCGAACCTTGCGGTGTCCGGGGCTCCCTGGGCGCTGCCCGGACCGTCCTGCCGGGCGGAGAAGCCCGGCAGGATCTCCTTGGCCCGCTTCCCCGTCAGGCCCTTCTTCGAGCCGTGGAGGACGACGACCGCGCCCGCCGTCCCGACCGCGAGGTCGGCGAACCCGTCGCGGTCGAAGTCGCCGCTGACGATCTCCGCGCCGAACCGCTCCCCGGAGCGGGAGCGGCCGGGCACGCCCGCGGTGTCCCGCGTGATGGTCCGCCACTGCTTGCCGAGCCTGTTCGCCCCGTTCAGGACGAGCACGCCCCCGGCCTTCTTCCGGCCCTTCGTCGCGAGCCCGGGGTGGCCCGCGACGATGTCGACCCTTCCGTCGCCGTTGAAGTCGCCCACCTTGGCGGGCTTCCTTGCGGCCTTCGCTGCCGGCTCCGCCGCCGACGCGCCTTGTCCGACTGTCCCTACGGCCGTTGTCGCGAACATCCCTACGGCCGTGAACAGTGCCACCGACTTGCGCACACCGTCCTCCTCGACGCCCTGCGGCCCGCGTTTCGGAACCGCTCCGGGCCCTCAGAGGACGCCGCCGCACACGTCCGAGTTCGCCCTAGAACGCGATGTTCAGCACCTGTCGTCCGAATGTTCACGAAAGACGGCACCGGCCGGGACCACGTCGGGAATCGGCGTCCTCAGTGGTCGTCGCCCGCTTCGCGTCGCGGCCAGACCTCGATGCCCAGGCCGGGAAGCCACAGGTCGCCGTCGTCCCCGGCGCCGACGTCATGGGCCATGAGGCTCCGAGGGTCGCGGACCCGGGTCCGCAGCTCGGCGACGACGACCCGCGCGATCTCCGCGGCGGACCCCGGATCCGCCTCGGGAAGGTCGATCCGCCACCGGCCGTACCGATCGACGGACCGCCATCCGCGCGCGCGCATCACGTCCTCGTCATCCGTGCCGCGATCCTCGACGATGGCGCAGAGTTCCGCACCGTGGTCCCGGAGGTCGTAGTTGAGCAGCACGTCCCTGCCCTCCGCACGCAGCCGGAAGGCCACCCAGCATTCGCCGGCCTGCACCGGCATGTGCTCCACGAACGACGAGAGCACCCGCTCTAGAGCCTCGCCGAACTCCTCCCAGCCCACCCTGCCGTTCAGGTGGCCGGCGTACTCGTAGTAGCGGGTGACCGGCCCCGGGCCCTTGCGGTCGAGCCGCCACAGGTAGGGCGGGCGTTGGGGCGACGGCGTCCCGTAGTTGCGCTGGAGCGCGTCGTACTCCTTCCGCAGGAACTCGCGCGTGTCCACGGAGACGAGCGTCGCGGCCGCGCGGTCCCCCGTGAGCAACAGGGTGTCCCCCCTGCGGCCCCATCTGACGTACGGCCCGTCCCCGGTCGCGCCGAGCAGGGTGGGCGGCCCGATCCGCTCGACGATCGCCGCGTAGACGGGGCGCATCTCCTCGCGCCGCTCCACCGGCCCCGCGCCGGGCGGGTACTCCACGATCGGTCTCGGGAGGCGATACGGCGTTGCGAGCATCTTCTCGGCGAAGTCCGCCGCGCGTTCCGCGGCGCTCAGGGGATCGACCATGGGCGCGATCTTCGCGCGCCCCACCGACAGGACGCGGCGTTTCCGGGAATCTCAGGAGCGGGTCAGAGGGCCGCCACGCGCGGGGTGAAGGCGCCGTGGAAGTTGAAGGGCAGGTGGAAGGGCAGCCAGGCCTCGGCGATCGGCCCGTCGGGGAGGTGCGCGGCCTCGAAGACCATGAGGCGGCTTCGGTGGGACGGGGCGTGGTACCCGACCGTCAGGATCCAGCCGTCGTCCTCCGCCGCGCCCGGCCCGCGCGGCACGAAGACCGGTTCGACCAGGACGTCCTCGGGGGTCGCGTAGGCGTCGGTCGCGCCGGTGCGGTGGTCGAAGCGGGCGATGCCGAAGCCGGGCCCGAGCGGCCCGGTGAGGCCGTCGGTGCGGGCCAGCGCGTAGCTGTAGCGGTGCTCGGCCGCCGAGAGCCGCAGGTCGAACTGAGGCGCCTCCACCGCCGCCCCGCTGACGGTCTCGGTCTCGACCGCGCCCGAGGCCCGGATCCGGTACCGGGTGAGCGTCCCCGCCGCCGCGTCGGCCCGGCGCACGTCGGCGAAGAACGCCATCGCCGCCCCGAACGTCTCGGGCGCGTACCTGACGAGGTCGACGACGACATCCGGGCCGTCGTCGTAGGCGTTGACGAAGTGGAAGAAGAAGAACGGATCCGTCTCCACCACCCGGACGGGACCGCCGTCGCGCGGCACGAGGAGGAACGCCGCCGCCTCGTCCGGCGCGAAGTGCAGCGCGTCCATCATCGGCGCGGCGCCCGTCATGATCGGGACGGGGTCGAAGCGCAACGGGGTCGCGGCGAACACCTGGTACCCGCGCGTCAGGGCCATGTCGTGCATGAAGGAGAAACCGGGCAGCGGCACCGCGCGCAGGTAGCGGGTGGCGCCCGCCCGGTCGGTCTCGTAGAGCCGGAGCCGCATCCGGGGCCGTGCCTCGGCGAGGGTCTCGCGCAGCCTGCTCCTGCGCTCCTTGGCGTCGCCCCCGGCGCGCACCCAGCGCGCGTCCACGCGCGGCATATAGGGGTCGAATCCGAAGTTCACCACCGCGCCGGTCTCCGGGTCGTGCCGGAAATGCGCGGAGTAGGCGCCGAGGAGCCCTTTGAGCGCTCCCCCGAGGTCGGTGGTCCCGCGCGTCTCCAGGGTGTCGGCGTCGAGCTCGTGCGGGCGGCCCGCCTCCCAGAGGGCGAGGACCCGGTCGTCGCGGAGCAGGACGCTGGTGTTGGCGGTGTTGGCGGGCGGGCGCAGCATGTTGGCCGCGACGCCGCCCCGGCGCTGGCGGCCGAGGCCCCGCGTCGTCAGGCGCCCCTTGCGCAGCGACGTCGTGTACTGCCGCGTGCGCACGAAGCGGTTGCGGAAGCGGACGCCGCGCCCGTCGAGGGCGAACGCGCCGATCATCCCGTCGGTGTCGAAGAGGCAGTCCACGGCCGTGGGACCGACGTCCCAGCGGCCCGACCCGTTGCGGTACAGGGTGCCGGTGAGCCCTTCCGGCAGCCGTCCGGTGATCTCGTCGACGGCGAGGTCCCGCTCGCCGGGAACCGCTTCCCACATGCGCATAAAAGACAAGCTGTACTTTTTGGAGGACCGCGTCAAGGGCCCCTACGATGACCCCGTGGCCAACCAGCGCGGCCGCGGCCGCCCGGCGGGCCCCGGCGTCGACCCCGAGCAGCGCCGCGCGGACCTCCTGGACGCCGCGGAGGAGGCCCTGCGCCTGCACGGGCCCACCGCGAGCCTGAGCGACATGGCCCGCGCGTCCGGCTACGCCCGCTCCGCCGTCTACGCGGTCTTCCCCAGCAGGCCCGCGGTCCTGGCCGCTCTCGGCCACCGCCACGCCGACCGCCTCATGGCCGCGATGCTCACCGCGCTCGGCGGTCCCGGCCCCGCCGAGGACCGCTTCCACGCGATGCTCGACGTCCTGTTCGCCTGGGCGGAGCGCGAGCCGTCCCTCTACCGCGCCCTCGCCCGCCCGCCCGACGGACCGGCGACGGGCTCCCCGGCGCGACCGGGTACTCCAGGCGCCCGTCATCAGGCCCACGGATACGGACCCGGCACGCTCGTCACCGGCCTCGCCGAGGCGATCGAGGCGATGCTGACCGCCACCGGCACCCCGCCGGAGCTCGCCGCGCCCAGCGCCCAGGCCATGCTCGGCTCGGCCACCGCCGCCATCGACTGGTGGCTCGCCGCCGGCGCCGCTCTCCCCCGCGCCGCGCTCGTCACCCAGATCGGATCCCTCGCCTGGCACGGCGGCGCGGAACTCCTCGCGTCCTGGTTCACCGGCCCGTCCGAACCCTGACGGCCGAGGGCGGTCAGTCGGAGCTGAGCGAGATCACGGCTTTGTCGCCGTCTCGGGCGAGGATGCGGAGTTTGAGCATGCGGACCGGGGAGGTGCCGAGCCACGAGGCGTTCGCGCCGAGCCCGCTGACGCGCATCTTGCCGGTGCCGCCCGTCCGGTAGGTGTAGCGCCAGGTGGAGTCGGCCGGATCGAAGGAGAAGGTCCGGAAGCCGAAGCGCTCGTTCAGCGGGATCTCCGTTCTGCCGTCGACGAGGATCTCGCAGTTCCCGTTGAAGCAGGCGCGGACGTCCCTCCCGTCGGCCGCGCGCGGGAGTCCGTCCCGCGCGGCACCGCCCGCCGTCGCGTCGTTCACGCCCTCGCACGCGGCGCAGGCCGCCGCCATCCCGACGAGCGCGGACGCCGCGGCCGCCGCCCTGCCCAGATTCCGAAGCCAGGTCATGACGGAGAGTGTCGCATCCGTCACGCCCCGCCGAACCGTCAGTCGACCTCGCCCCGGCGTGCCGCGGCCTCAGCTCAGCCGAAGGTGCGGCGCCTCGAACGGGTAGGGCCGCGACGGCGGCAGGAGATCCCGCGCCCGGCCGTGCCGCCCGTCCACGACGAGCCGGTGGATCCGCCGGGTGAGCGGCGTGAGGTCGACGATCTCGCGCACCCACTCGTCGGCGTACTCGTCGATGGCGTGGCGGCTGACGCCGACCTGGATGCTGCGCGCTTCGAGCTTCCCGCCCCGCAGCGTCCGCTCGGGATCCCATTGGACCCGGACGTCGGCTTCGCGCAGCGCCTTCCGCCAGGCCGCGGAGTCGCCGTGGACGTCCCGTTCCGGACTCGTCAGCACGGCTCGGCGCAGCGCGGACTCCCAGCCCGAGCGGCTGATCCGCACGCCGAGGATCCGCTCCTGGCCGGGTTTGCGGCCCCACCCGCTGCGCTCCATCAGCCAGAGGAACGAGGGCTTGATCCAGGTCATCCGGGTGCGCGAGAACGGCGGGACGAACCCGCCCGCCCGGACCGCCGCGTCGCCGATGGCCGGGCCGTAGGCCTGGTAGACGACGATGTCGTCCGCGTCGTAGTCCGCCCGGATCTCGTACATCTGCATCGGCCCAACCTGCCGGGCGGGCACCGCCTCCGCCACCGGTTTTTCCGCCCGGCACACCCCCGATGTCTCTTTACGGACATGTCGATTTCCTGCGGGATTCTCAAGATCGCGGTAATCTCTCCGGGCTTGCGAGGAATCCGACGAAGGGGACAGCCCATGTTCAAGAAGCTGACCGCGACGGCGCTCGCGGCGTCCATGCTCACCCTGGTCCCGGTCGGCGCCGCGGAGGCCAAGCCCAAGGCCCCGGCGGGCGTCTCCGGCACGTCGGCGATCCTCTTCGACGCCACCACGGGGAAGGTCCTGTGGAAGCGCAATCCGAACAAGCGGATGCCGGTCGGCAGCATGAACAAGGTCGCGCTGGCGATGGTCGTGCTCAAGCGCGGCGACCTGGGCCGCAAGATCACCATCAAGCAGAAGTACAAGGACTGGGTCGACAGCTGGGGCGCCAGCAACAGCCACCTCGTCCCCGGCGACGTCCTCACCGCCCGCCAGCTCCTCGAGGCGATGCTCATCGAGTCCGGCAGCGACGCCGCCTACGCCCTCGCGGAGTCCTACGGCGGCACCGGCGGCTACCTCGGCGCCCAGAACAAGATGGACGCCCTGGCCAAGAAGCTCGGCATGACGCGCACGAACTACGAGTCCTTCGACGGCCAGCCCGCGAAGGGCGACCTCACCACCGCCGCCGACCAGCTCAAGCTGGCCCGGTACGCGATGAAGAACAAGACCTTCGCCACGATCGTCAGGACCGTCCGGAAGGACATCACCTCCCTGAAGGGCCGCGTCTACCCGCTGCGCACCCAGGACCTCCTGCTCAAGGGCAGCGGCACCGACGAGGACAACACCGGCTACCCGGGCCTCTTCGGCATCAAGACCGGCTCCACGGGCTCCGCCGGCGGCTGCTACATGTTCGTCGCCCGCCGCAAGAAGCACACCGTGTACGGCATCGTCCTCAAGAGCACCTCCACCACCACGCGCTTCACCGACGCCGTCAAGATGCTCGACTGGGCCTACAGCACCAAGACCACGGTCACCCTCACCCCGGCCCCGCCCCGCATCGCGTCCTGACGCGGTACCGGCCGCCCGTCAGCCCCGCACCCCGTCGAACAGCGCCCGCAGAACCACCCGCGAGACGACGACCCGGCCGTCGGCGGGACGCTTGGAGTCCCGGAGCGAGACCGCGTCCCGACCGTCGGCCAGTTCCACGCAGTTCCCGCCCTGACCCGTGCTCCGTGTGCTCTTTCGCCAAACCGTGCAGAGCTCTTCCCGACTCGCTGTCACCGGGACTCCTCCAGTCTGCGCCTGATCAGGTCGACCGACTCGGCCTGGGAAAGCGCCTCGCCCATGAGTGTATGAAAGCGCGTGCGACCGGTCATGACGAGATCCGGCCTCTGGATGATCTGGGCGCCTCCTCCCGTCTCGACGTACATCAGGTCCGTGCCGTCGCCGAACCCGAGCAGGGTGAAGCTCGAATCCAGCGCGGCGGGAATGACCGGCTCGAACGGCAGGACATGGATGCCCACCCGCGGCAGCGCGGACAGTTCGATCAGCCTCAGCAGTTGCCCGGCCATCACCTCCGCCCCGCCCACGGGACGGAGGAGCACCGACGCGTCGAGAACGAACTTCGCGACCGGAGGTACTTTCGCGGTGAGGAGTTCCTGTCGTAGAAGGCGTCCGGCGACGCGGGACTCCGCGGTCTGCTCAGGGGTGTCCAGGCTCATGGTGCCTCGCGCATACGCCTCGGTCTGGAGGAGCCCTGGCACGACCTGCGCGGAGTACTCGCACAGGACCGTCGCCTTCTTTTCGTACTCCAGATAAGCCTCGAAACCGGGCAGAAGAACGCGTGATCCCTGAGCGGACTTGAGGGAGCGGTGGAGGCGGACGAAGAGGCCGTCGTCGCTGTCCCAGCCTTCGGTCTTGAAGTAGGTGTCGAGGTCCAGGGCGGTCCGGGGGGAGACGGTGCGTTCGCCGGACTCCAGTTTCGCGAGCCACTGCGGCGTGCAGCCCAGCGCCGTCGCGAGGCGGCTGCGCGACAGCCCCGCGTTGGCGCGGAGCCTGCGCAGCTCGTCCCTGAAGTGGGTCCGCAGGGAGTCCGGATCGACGGCGGTGCGGCTCATCGGCGCCTCACTCGGTTCGCGTGACGGTATGTCGCCGACAGTAATCCTCGCCCGGGGCCTTGTCCGTTCTTTCCGCCGGAACGAGCTTCCGTCATTCCCAGCGGAACACGCGGACGGCGAGGGCCGTGAAGAGGGCGAGGCCGACGGTGATGACGGCCAGGTGGGAGAGTTCGGGCCAGTCGCCGGCCCAGGTGTCGCGGAGGGCGTTCACGAAGGGGCCCACCACCGAGTAGTCGCTGACGGTGCGCAGCGCGTCGGGCATGACCTCGCGGGGGATCCACATGCCGGCGAGGAACAGCAGCGGGAACATCGCGGCGGAGCCGAACGCCGGGGCCGATTTGCCGCTGGCGGCCACCCCCGCGATCACCAGGCCGAGCGCGAGCATCGCCGCGGCGCCGAGCAGGAACACCAGGACGAATCCGACGGGGTTCGCCGGGAGGTCGGAGCCGAGGACGAGCCACGCGGAGCCGACGATCGCGAGCGCGCCGACCGCCACGACGGCCAGGTTGAGCAGGAGCTGCGCGCCCAGGAGGCGGGCCGGGTGGACGGGCGTCGTGGACATCCGGCGCAGGATGCCCTGCTCACGGTAGGTGGCCAGTACTGCGGGCAGCATGGTGAAGGCCGCGGTCAGCAGCGAGAGGAGGATCATCGTCGCGGGGAGCTGGGCGTCGACGAAGCGCTCGCCGCCGAGGTTCGGGTCGGCCTTGCGCAGGTCGGGGATCTGGCCGATGCCGAGTACCAGGCCGACGGGGAGCAGCAGCGTGAAGAGGCCGCCGGCCCAGTCGCGCAGGAACAGCTTGGTCTCGACGAGCAGGATCTTCTTCACTTGATCTTCCTTCCGGTGAGGGCGACGAACGCGTCGTCGAGTGTCGCCTGCTCGACCCGCAGCCCGGTGGGGACGACGCCGTGCCGGGCCAGCAGGAGCGTCACGGCGGGGACGAGGTCGCCCGTGCCGGAGACCACGACGTGGCCGTCCTCGACGCCCGCGTCGGCGACCTCGGGGATCTCGGTCAGGAGGGCGAGGTCGAACTCCGCCGAGGGGCGGAACCGCATCGTCTGGCCGCCGCCGATCCGGGCGACGAGCCCGTCGGGGGTGTCGATCGCGGCGACCCTGCCCGTGTCGATGAGCGCGATCCGGTCGCAGAGGCGCTCGGCCTCCTCCATGAAGTGGGTGACGAGCACGATCGTCACGCCCGAGTCGCGGACCTGCTCGACCAGCTCCCAGGTGTCGCGGCGGGACTGCGGGTCGAGGCCCGTCGTCAGCTCGTCCAGCACGGCGACGCGCGGCTTCCCGACGAGTGCGAGGGCCACCGACAGCCGCTGCTTCTGCCCGCCGGAAAGCGACGCGAACAACGCGTTCCGCTTGTCGGCGAGCCCGACCCGCGCCATCAGCTCGGGCCAGTCGGCGGGGTCGGGATAGAAGGAGGCGTAGAGGTCGAGTGCCTCCCAGACCTTGATCTTCTCGGGCAGCGCCGAGCTCTGGAGCTGGACGCCGAGGACGCGGCGCAGCGCGTCGCGGTCCTCGGCGGGGTCGATTCCCGCGACGCGCACCAGGCCGCCGTCCCGCGCGCGGAGCCCGGACACGCACTCGACGGTGGTCGTCTTGCCCGCGCCGTTCGGTCCGAGGATCCCGAAGATCTCCCCGGCCGCGACCGTGAACGACACGTCGTCCACCGCCACGTGGTCCTCGTACCTTTTGTGGAGGTTCTCCACCTCTATGACGTTCATGGCGACCAAGCTAGAAAGGCCCGGCGGGTCCGGACATCGGCGCTGAATGCCGATCCATGGTGCATCTAGGTGCCATAGGACTCTTCGCCCAGATGAAGCACACTGTCAGGATGCTGCGGAGATACGGTCAGGTCGGTGCGCTGCTGGCGCTCGTCGTCGCCGAGCTCGTCGCGCTCGCGACCACCGTGCTGTGCGTCGTCCTCGTCTTCGGCCTCGGCCTGGTCTTCGTGCTCCCGCCGCAGGTCCGCCTCGTCCGGAAGGTGACCGGCGCGGCACGACGCCTCGTGGAGTCCTCCACCGGAACCCGGATCGACCCGCCCTACCTTCCCCCGCCTCCGCCCCCGGTACCGCAGCCCGACGGCATGTACCGCTCCCACCGCACCCTCTACAAGTCGCCCCGGTTCCCCGCCTGGAACGACCGCTGGAAGTGGCTGGCCGAGGACCCCGCGACCTGGCGCGACGCCCTCTGGCTACTGCTCGACCCGCTCGTCAAGCTGGCGCTGCTGCCCCTGCTGTTGCTGCTTCCGGCCCACGGGCTGCGCGTGCACGCCGCTTGGTGCGGCCTCCTGCTCTCCGCCACCGCCTCCAGCCGGCTGAACCAGCGGCTGGAGCGGGTGACCCGTGCGCGGCACCTGGCGGTCGGCACCCAGGCCGCCGAGATGCGCCGGATCGAACGCGACCTGCACGACGGCGCCCAAGCCCGCCTCATCGCCCTCGGCATGACGCTCGGCACCGCCGAACAGCTCATGGACACCGACCCCGACGCGGCCAAGGCGATGATGGCCAGGGCCCGGGAGGCGTCGGCCGAGACCCTCACCGAGCTGCGCCGCGTCATCCACGCCGTCCATCCGCCCGTCCTCGCCGAACGCGGCCTCGCCGACGCCGTGCGGCTCCTCGCGCTGGAGAGCCCGCTGCGCGCGTCGGTCGAGATCGACCTCCCGCACCGGCCGGAACCGCCCGTGGAGGCCGCCGTCTACTTCGCGGTCAGCGAGCTGCTCGCCAACGCCGCCCGGCACTCGGGCGCCGCGTCCGTCGAGGTGGCCCTCGGCGGGGTCGGGCCGCACCTGTTCGTCCGGGTCGCCGACGACGGCCGGGGCGGCGCGGACCCGTCGGCGGGAACGGGACTCCACGGGATCGAAGACCGGCTCGCGGCCTTCGACGGGACCGTGGCCGTCGACAGCCCGCCCGGCGGAGGGACCGCGGTCACGCTGGAACTCCCGAAGGTCCTGCCCGAGCACTGGGCCGGCCTCCCGGCCGGGCTGCCTCGCTGGAAGACCCTGCTCATGGTCGCGCTGTGGTCGACGGCCTGGTGCCCGCTGTTCCCGCAGGGCATCGTCGCGGGGCTCCTCAAGACCTTCGACGCCGACGTGCGTTCCTGGTTCCTGGCCCTGTACCTGCCCGAGCCGTGGCAGTGGCCGTGCGTCGTCTTCATGATCGCCCTCGGCACGGCGATGGTCGCCCTCGCCGTGGCCCTCCCGTCGACGGTCCCGCGTGCCCGCCCCTCGTGGGAGGCGTAGGCTCCTGCCGATGCTCCGCGTTCTCGTCGCCGAAGACCTCTACCTCCTGCGCGACGGCCTCGTCCGGCTGCTCGAAGCCCACGGATTCGAGGTGGTCGCCGCCGTCGAGACCGGGCCCGAGCTCCTGAAGGGCCTGCTCGAACTGCGCCCCGACGTCTCCGTCGTCGACGTCCGTCTCCCGCCGACCCTCACCGACGAGGGCCTCCAGGCCGCCCTGGCCGCCCGCAAGGCGATCCCCGGCCTTCCGGTCCTCGTCCTCTCCCAGCACGTCCAGCAGCTCTACGCGCGCGAACTCCTCGCCGACGGCTCCGGCGCCATCGGCTACCTCCTGAAGGACCGCGTCTTCAACGCCGCCCAGTTCGTCGACGCCGTCACCCGCGTCGCCTCCGGTGGCACCGCCATGGACCCCGAGGTCATCGCCGCCCTCCTCGCCCCCACTCCCACCGACCCCCTCGCCGCCCTCACCCCTCGCGAACACGACGTCCTCGCCCACATGGCCCAGGGCCTCTCCAACGCCGCGATCTCCGCGACCCTCCACCTCAGCGAAAGCACCATCGCCAAGCACACCGCCGCGATCTTCACCAAACTGGCCCTGCCCCCCTCCGACGACACCAACCGCCGGGTCCAGGCCGTCCTCACCTACCTCCAGTCCCGCTAGGCGCCGGCGCCGGACGCCCGGCGCACGACCCGGTAGCGCAGATGGGTGGCGTGCGGGGTGATCCCGGCGTCCAGGCACTCGAAGGCGTGCGGGTCGGCTCCGGTGAACAGCCGGGTGCCGGAGCCGAGCGTGAACGGCGCCAGCTGCAGGCGCAGTTCGTCCACGAGCCCCGCCGCCAGGGCCTGCCGGGTGACGTCGGCGCCCATGATGATCACGTGCTTCGCGCCCGCCGCCTCGTGCGCCCGCCGGACCGCCTCGGCGAGGCCGCCGACGAAGGCGAACGAGGCGCTCGTCATCTCGAGGTCGTCGCGGGTCCGGTGGGTGACGACGAACGACGGTGCCGGGTAGGGCGTGTCGTTCCACCGGTCGAGGCCGACGTCGAAGGTGCGGCGGCCGAGGACCACCGCGCCGACCGTGGCGAGCGTGTCGGCGATGATCTCGCGGTCGGCGGGCGAGGGGTCGAAGATCCAGTCATGCAGCCGTTCGCCGCCCGCTCCCATCGGCAGTTCCGCGCCGACGTCCGGCCCGGTCATGAAGCCGTCGAGCGAGACGGTCACGTGTGCGTGCAGCATCGGGATTCCCCTTCAGGGTGAGCGCGGCGAGGATGAGCGCCGCGGTGAGCGCGTAGGCGACGGGGTAGCCGGTCAGGCCGGCCGCGACGCCCAGGGCCGCCGCCCCGACGCCCATCCCGGCGTCGAAGGCGAGGTTCCACAGGGCGCTGACGGTGCCGTAGCCGGAGGCGTCGACCCGGGAGAGCATCAGGGTGTGGATGGCCGTTTGGGCGAGGCCGAACCCTGTGCCGAGCAGGGCTCCGGCGACCAGCGGCGTGAGCCCGAGGAGGGCGGTTCCGGCGGCGGCGACCACCAGGGCGGGCGCCACGAGGCGGGACGGCCCGTGCCGGTCCGCCAGCCGCCCGCCCCACCAGCGGCTCGCGGTCATCGCGAGCGCCTGGCACAGCAGCGCCGCCGGCGCGGCCCGGCCCGCCGTGATCGGCAGGAACGTGATCGCCGCACCGGCCGCCATGGCCGTCGCGCCGAACATCACCGACGGCCGGACCAGGCCGGGGCTGCGCAGTCCGGCCCGCATCCCGCCCTGTTCGCCGGTGCCGCGGCCGGGCAGCGCGGGCAGGCAGCACAGCCCGGCCATCGCGGCCAGGCCGCCGACCACGAAGACCGGGGTGAAGCCGACCGCGTGGGCCAGCCAGACCCCGAGCGGCAGGGCCAGCACCGCCGGGACCGCCGCGACGATCCCGGCCACGCCCAGGCCCTCTCCGCGACGTCCCTCGGGCACGAGCAGCGGGACCAGTGCCCCGCCGACCACGACCACGAGACCCGTTCCGAGGCCGCGCGCGAACGACACCCCGCCGACCAGCGCGGCGGAGGTCCCGAGCGGGAGAAGCAGGGCGGGCAGGCCGAGCAGGAGCAGTCCGGCGCCGAGCACGTTCCGGTGGCCGAAGCGGGCCGTCAGCGCGGGGGTGGCGAGCTCGGCGACGACCGTCGCGGCCAGCAGCAGCGCGTTGGCCGCCCCAGCCTCCGCCCTGCCCGCGCCGCCGCCCGCGACGTAGAGCGGCACCACCGAGAGCAGCAGGTAGAAGCCGGTCATCGCGCCGAAGGTGGTGGTGAACAACAGGGCGAGCCGTCCGTTCACCAGTCGCGGTGGGGTCATGCGGAGACCGTAAAACGGCGGACCGGCCTCCGCTAAGGTCCAATTCCGTGTCCGTCGAGTGGGCCGGTCGGTCGCCGGAGCTGCTGGTGCGGCTGGATCGCGCGCGGCCGCTGCGCGTCCAGCTGGAGTCCGCGCTGCGGGAGGCGATCCGGTCGGGACGGCTGTCGCCCGGCGAACGCCTGCCGTCGTCGCGGGCGATGGCGGCGCGGCTCGGCGTCTCCCGCGGGCTCGTGCAGGAGGCCTTCGACCAGCTCAAGGCCGAGGGGTATCTGACCGCCCGCACCGGCTCCGCGACACGGGTGGCCGCGCCGGCGGCCCCGCCCGCGGCGCCCGCCGCCCGGCCTGAGCCCCCGGCCCCGCCGCTGCTCGCCGACTTCCGGACCGGTGTCCCCGATCTCGCCTCGTTCCCGCGCGCCGACTGGGCCTGGGCGCAGCGCGAGGCGGCCAGGACGGCCCGCACCGCCGATCTGGGGTACGGCGATCCGCGCGGTGCCCGCGAGCTCCGCGAGGTGCTGGCGGGCTATCTGCGGCGGGTGCGCGGCGCCGCCGCCGACCCCGGCGACCTCGTGATCTGTGGCGGCTTCGCGCAGGGGCTGATCCTCGCGCTGCGCGCGGCCGGGGTCCGCCGGGTGGCCTTCGAGGACCCCGGATACGACGCCGAGCTGCTGGAGGCCGCCGCCTGGCTCGGCGTGGAGGCGGTGCCCGTCCCGGTCGACGAGGAGGGCATCGACGTCGAGGCCCTGCTCGCCTCGGGGGCGGACGCCGCGGTCCTCACCCCTGCCCACCAGTGGCCGACGGGGGTGGTGCTGTCCCCCGCGCGGCGCCGGGCGCTCGCCGCGACGGACCTGCTGCTCGTCGAGGACGACTACGACGCGGAGTTCCGTTACGACCGCGACCCCGTCGGCGTGCTCCAGGGCCTGGCCGCCGACCGCGTCCTGCTGATGGGCACGGTCTCCAAGTCGCTCGCCCCGGCGGTGCGGCTCGGCTGGATCCTCTGCCCGCCCGCCATGACCGGGGCCGTCGCCCGGCAGAAGGCGATCGTCGACAGGGGGTCGCCGCACCTGGACCAGCTGGCGCTGGCCGCGCTGCTCCACTCCGGCCGCTACGACCGTCACCTGCGGCGGATGCGCACGCTGTACGCGGCCCGCCGCGCGGCCCTGGTCGCCGCACTCGCCCTGCACGCGCCGCAGGTCCGCCTGTCGGGCCTGGCGGCGGGCTTCCACGCCGTCGCCCACCTGCCCGCGCACCTGTCCGAAGAAGCGGTCATCGCCGCCGCCCGCGACCGCGGCGTGGCCCTCTACGGCCTGAGCACCCACCACTCGAACAGCACCGCGACCCCGCCCCTCCTCGTCCTCGGCTTCGGAAACCTCCCAGAACACCTGATCCACGAGGCGATAGCCCTGATCGCCCCGCTCCTCCGCTGAGCCCCGAAGCGCGCGCCCCGGGCCTCACCTTCGCCGACTACGGTGCGCTCGTGCGCCGGCTCGAGTCGGCGCCGCGATGGGTGGTGATCTGGCCGTGATCGGCCAGTGTGGGGAGGTTGCTGCGGGTGGGCGGTGATCTTGTGGAGGATCTTGGGCGGTGAGTTCGAGGAGGCCGGGGATGGGCGAGAACCTTGCGCTGTCGGGGCGGTATCGGCTCGACGGGCCGATCGGGCGGGGCGGCATGGGCGAGGTGTGGCGGGGGACCGACCTGCGGCTCGGGCGTCCCGTGGCCGTCAAGCTGCTGTCGAAGGAGCTCGTGGGCAGCGCCTCGGCGCGGCGGAGGTTCGAGCGGGAGGCGGCGGCCGCTGCGGTGCTGCGGCACCGGGGCATCGCGGTCGTCTACGACAGCGGCTTCGACGAGACGACCGGGCAGCTGTTCTTCGTCATGGAACTGCTCGAGGGCGAGGATCTCCAGCGCGTCCTGGACCGCAACCCGGCGGGCCTGCCGCCGGAGGTCGTGCGGGACCACGCGGCGCAGATCGCGGCGGCGCTGGGCGAGGCGCACGAGCGGGGCGTCGTGCACCGGGACGTCAAGCCCGCGAACGTCATCGTCCAGCCGGACGGCGAGCTGAAGATCTGCGACTTCGGCATCGCCCGCCTCGACGCGTCCCGGGGCTCGCTCACGCAAGGCGCGATAGGCACGCCCTCGTACATGGCGCCCGAGCAGTTCCGCAACGAGGAGGTCGACGGGCGCGCCGATCTGTACTCGCTCGGCTGCCTCCTGTACGCCCTCGCGTCGGGCCGCCCGCCCTTCGTCGCCGACTCGGTGCCCGCGCTGCTCTACCAGCACCTGAACGCCGCGCCCCGGCCGCTCACCGAGGTCCGTCCCGGCTTCCCGGCCGACCTCGCGGCGTACGTCGCGCAGCTGCTCGCCAAGGATCCCGCCGGCCGGCCGCCTTCGGGCCGGATCCTGGCCGGGGCGCTGCGCGGCCACGCCGTCCCGTCCACCGGGCCCGTCGAGGCGTCCCCTTCCCCGCACGCCCCGCCGACGCTGCCCTCCGGCCGGGGAGCGGCCCGGTCGAGAGCCGCGGTCGCCGTCGCGGCCGCCGCCGTGGTCGTCGTCGGGGCGGCCGCCGCCGCGGCGTGGGCGCTGTCCGGGGACGACGAGAAGAAGGTGCGGGAAACGCCACAGGCAGCCGCCTCCGCACCCGCTTCGGCTCCGGCCTCTCCCGCGGGGCCGCCGCGTCCGGCCTCGGTCCCCGACGGCTGGTACGTCCTGGACCCCGCCTCCTACCAGGCCCCCGACTGCCCTCCTTCGGGGTCCGGCTACCTGCTCAACGTCGACGCGAAGATCGGATCCGTCACCTTCTGCGACATCTCCGCCGGCCGGTACTCCGACGTCGCCCTCAGCACGACCGTCACCCTCACGGGCGCCCAGTGCGCCTCCCTCATCCTGCGCCGCGCCGAACCCTTCTCCTACGAGTTCGTCGTCTGCGCCAACGGCGGGGGCTTCGCCAGGAAATGGACGCGCGACGATGCCGTCCTCCTCACGGAGAAGGGCCCCGGCGACCCGATCGCCGGCCCGGTGACCCTGACCGCCGTGGCCCAGGGCGGCACCCTCTCCCTCTCGCTGAACGGCACCCCCTTCCACAGCGTGCGGGACTCCCAGATCGAGGCGGGCGGCGTGGCCCTCGGCACCTCCGTCATCGAGGACGGCACCGCGAGCACCCTCCCCTTCACCGACCTCACCGTCTGGACCCCGGCCGCCCCCATCGAAGGCCACGGGACATCGCGGTGACCGACCCGGAGAAGACCGGAGAGGACCTGACCGCCCGGCGGTTCACCGCACGCCTCGAAGCACTGGCCTCCCCGGACGAACTGGCGAAGATCCGGCGCTACTTCAAGACCGGCGAAGGCGGCTACGCCGAGGGCGACGTGTTCCTCGGCGTCAAGATGGGCGAGGTCTTCGCCCTCGCCAAGGAGTTCATCGATCTGCCGCTCCCGGAGATCGACGAGCTCCTCGACAGCCCCCTGCACGAGGTGCGCGCCGGAGCGCTCAGCATCATGGACAAGCAGGCCCGCCGCAAGCGCACTCCCGCCGCGCACCGCACGGCGCTGTACGAGCTGTACCTGCGCCGCCTGGACCGGATCGACAACTGGGACCTGGTCGACCTCGCCGCCCCCCACGTCATCGGCGGCCATCTCGCCGACAAGCCCCGCGAACCGCTCTACCACCTCGCCCGCGCCACCGACGTGTGGGCCCGCCGCACCGCCGTCTACGCCGCCCTCCACCTGGTCCGCCTGGGCGACCTGGACGATCTGTACGGCATCGCCGAGATCCTCCTCGCCGACGACCACGACCTGATCCACAAGGCCGTCGGCGGCGTCCTGCGCGAAGCCGGCAAGAAGGACCGCCCCCGCCTCCTGTCCTTCCTGGACGCCCACGCCGCCGCGATGCCCCGCACCATGCTCCGCCACGCCACCGAACACCTCGACCAAGACCTCCGAACCCACTACCGACGCTTGTAGCGGGCGCCCTCCAGACCGTCAGGCCCCGGCCTCACAGGCCGGGGTCGGGCACGGCTCAGGCGTTGCTCTCACCCCGGTCGCCGCCGCCCCTCCCGTCACCCGACCTCAGACCCCGCAGCACTTCTTGTACTTGTGCCCGGAGCCGCACCAGCAGGGCTCGTTGCGCCCCGGAGGCCAGGTGAGCAGGGGCGTCCCGGTCCACGCGGCCTCGTAGAGGTGCTCCCGGCGGGTCGCCTCCTCCGCCGGGTCGCGGCCGGTCGCGGCGGCGAAGGACAGGAGGTCGTCCACGCGCAGGGGCAGGATCGTCAGCTTCGACACGCCCGCTTCCCGCGCCGACGCGCGCCAGCCCAGCTCGACCTCGCGGAAGTAAGAGCCCGGAGAGTCCTTCGCCTTCCCGGACACCAGCCCCGCGGCGAACGCCGCGGCCACGTCGGAGCCGACGAAGAAGGACCCCAGCACCCGGCCGTCGGCGTCCGGGGCGTCCGTCCTGTCGTTCAGGCGCGCCCGGTTCCGGGAGACCGCCAGATCGGCGGTGTCGGGGGGCAGGCCGAGCGCCGCCCGTACGCGGGCCCGGCCCACGAGTTCGAACCCCGAGAAGACATCGACGTCCGCCAGGGCGTCCTCGTCCAGGGCGAGGACTTCACGGCAGGCCATGTTGAACCAGGTGAGCGCCTCCGCCGGCCGGCCCTGCGACTCCAGCCACTCGGCGGCGAGCGTGGCGGGGCCGGGCAGCGGACCCGCCGCCGAGAGCCGCGCCAACTCCGCCTCGGCCTCCTCGGGCCGGCCCAGCTCCGCGAGGAGCTCGATCCGCGCGGTCCGCGCGAACTGCGCGTCCTCCTCGTCGGCCGACGCCGCGAGCCCGTCGTAGATCTCCAGCGCCCGCGCGCTCTCCCCGGCGTCCGCCCACGCGCGGGCGGCCTCCATCAGGATCTCCGCCCGCTGGTCCGGCCACTTGAGCGCGTCCTTCTCCAGCGCCAGAGCCTCCGCCTTGCCCTTTGCCGTTCCCATGCCGCCAAATCTAGGGCCTGACCTCGCCGGATGCCGGATGATCCCCGCACTCGGCCCGCCCCTGACCGTCGGCCCGGAGCCGCCGAAGACGACAATGGGGACAGAGCGCTCGGACGGGGGTCGGGCATGCGGAGGATCTATCCCGTGGCGGGGATCGCGCTGGGGTGCGCGTGGGCCGTCGGCGGCGACAAGCCCGTGTGGGAGCACGCGATCAGGACCGTGGTCCTCCTGCTCGTCCTGCTGCCGGTCGCCGAGATGGTGCTGAACCGGCGGAGGGCGCGCGGCGACGCCCCGATCCCGCGCCTGCGGCACGGCCCGATCATCACCGCGAAGCTCAGCCTCGTCGTGCTCGCCGCGGGCGCCCAGCTGGCCTTGGCCCTGGTCACCTCGTGGGCCTCGGTGATCGTCGGCATCGCCCTCGCCGCCGTCATCATCGGCGTCGGCCCGTTCGCGGACTCCTTCTTCGTCCGTGACCCGAAGGCACCGCCGCACGACGACGGAAGCGAGCCCTCGTGACCCGCCCCACCTCAGAGCGTCAGGCCTTCCGGTAGACGCGGACGTGGTCGACGTCCATCGTCGGGGGAGCCCGCGACGGCCTCAGCGGCCCTTCAGCGAATTCGAGTCCGGCCATCACAGCCCCTTCACAAAGCGCGGCCAGACTCCCTAGCGGCAACGCCCTCCCACCCGAAAGGCCCACCCCATGACCGACGACCACGACCGGGGTCTCGCGTTCGACCTGTCCACTCTCATGGGCCGCCGCGGCGTGCTCGGCCTGATCGGCGGGGCCGCTCTCGCCGGCCTCGTCGGCTGCGCCGCCGAGGACAAGACGTCCGCCACGGCCTCGGCGACGGCGGGCGGCGGCCCCGGGGGCCAGGCTCCCCCGCCCGGAGGCGGCGGCGAGGCGACCCCGGAAGGCGAGATCCCCAACGAGACCGCGGGCCCCTACCCGGGCGACGGCTCGAACGGCCCGAACGTGCTCACCCAGTCCGGCATCGTGCGGAGCGACCTCCGCACGAGCTTCGGCGACGCGAGCGGCGTGGCCGAAGGCGTCCCGCTCACCATCGAGCTGACCCTCGCCGACGACGGCGAACCGCTCGCCGGCGCGGCCGTGTACCTGTGGCACTGCGACCGGGACGGCAACTACTCGCTCTACTCCGACGGCATCACCGGCGAGAACTACCTGCGCGGCGTGCAGGAGGCCGACAAGAAGGGGAAGGTGAAGTTCACCAGCATCTTCCCCGCCTGCTACTCGGGCCGCTGGCCGCACATCCACTTCGAGGTCTACGAGTCGCTCAAGTCCGCGACCACCCCGGGCACCCCCGTCAAGACGACCCAGCTCGCCTTCCCCAAGGCGGTCTGCGACACCGTCTTCGCCACCGACGGCTACTCCGCCAGCATCAGGAACCTCTCCGAGGTGTCCCTCGACACCGACAACGTCTTCTCCGACGGCCACGACCTCCAGCTCGCCACCGTCACCGGCTCGGTCGCCAAGGGCTACAGGGCCACCCTCGCCGTCCCCCTCTAGGCGGGCAGGCGACCGCCGCGGGCCGACGACCGGCCCGCGGCAGGACATCCCCTCCCTCTTCCGCACGGGTCAGGCGGCGGCGAGGAGGGTGGTGAGCGCGTCGGACGTGAGGGCCCCGCGGGACTCGGCGGTGAGGTCCGAGGCCAGCCGGCCCCCGGACAGCACCAGCAGCCGGTCGCCGACGGTCGTCGCGTGGTCCATGTTGTGGGTGATCATGAGGGTGGTGCAGCCGAGGTCGGCGGCGAGGTCCAGGGTCAGTTCGAGGACGCGGGACTGGGTGCCGGGGTCGAGCGCGGCGAGGTGCTCGTCCAGCAGCAGGACCTCCGGGGCGGTCAGCGCGGCCATGATCATGGTGAGGCTCTGCCGCTGGCCCGCCGACAGGAGCCGGACGGGGGCCGACAGCCGGGTCTCCAGGCCGAGACCGAGCATCGCGAGCCGGTCGCGCATGAGGGCGCGGTGCGCCTTGGTCACCGCGGGGCGCAGGCCCCGGCGACCGCCCCTGCGCAGGGCCAGGGCCATGTTGTCCTCGATGCTGAGCTCCGGCACCGAGCCGAGGTGGGGGTTGTCGAACACGCGGGCCACGTGCCGGGCGCGGCGGTGGTCGCCCTGGCGGGTCACGTCGCGCCCGCCGATGACGACGGTGCCCGAGGTGGGGCGGAGCGTCCCGGAGACGATCTGGATGAGGGAGCTCTTGCCCGCGCCGTTGCTGCCGACGATGGCCACGAACTGCCCCTTCGGGACGGACAGCGACAGGCCGTCCAGCGCCGTCACCTCGCCCGGGGTGCCCGGATTGTGCACCAGGCGGACGTCACGGAGTTCGAGCAAGGCGTTCTCCTAGGTCTCGGTGACCGCCGCGCGGCCTGCGCACGGCCCACGCGGGCAGCCACCCGCCGATGCGGCGGGTGAGGATCTGGGCGGCGACCGCCAGCGTCAGCGTCGCGGCGGTGACCAGCTTCAGGTCGCTCGCCGCGAGGCCGAGGCGCAGCGCCATCACCTGCACGAACTGGTAGAGCAGCGCCCCGACCAGCACCGCGGCCATGGCCTTGACCACGCGCGACGGTTCCGGCCGCAGGACCAGGTCGCCGAGCAGCAGCGCGCCGACCCCGGCGATGAGGGTTCCGGTGCCGCCGTTGACGTCGAGGTACCCCTGGGTGTGCACGGTGAGGGCGCCGCCGAGCGCGGCGAGCGCGTTGGCGAGCATGAGCGTCACCGCGACGGCCCCGCCCTGCGCGACCCCCTGCGCCCGCGCCATCACCGGGTTCAGCCCGGTGGCCCGCAGCGCGAGCCCGGCCTCGGTGCGCAGGAAGTACGCCGCCAGGCCCAGCACCGCGACGTCCAGCACGAGCAGCACACCGGAGATCCACAGGTCGCGGGCGTCGGGGCCGAGGTCGGCGAACCCGTCGAGCAGGCCCTGCCCGGTGGCCAGGCTGATCGCCGGCTCCCCCATGATCCGGAGGTTGACGCTGAACAGCGCCAGCGACATCACCAGCCCGGCCAGCAGCACCGGGATCTTCAGGGTGAGGTGGAGCACCGCGGTGACCAGCCCGGCCGCCGCGCCGACGAGCGCGGCGGCGGGCAGGCTGAGGGACGGCGCCATGCCGTGCCCCACCAGGACGGCGCTGGCCGCCCCACCGGTGACGAACGAGCCGTCCACGGTGAGGTCGAAGTCGCGCAGCACCCGGAAGAGCACGAACACGCCGGCGTAGGTGATGACGAGGGGCAGCCCGGTCACCAGGGTGTCGAGGAGGATGCCGGTCACTGCGCGGCACCCGCCGGCAGCGTCAGCTCGAGTGCCTTCACGGTCTCCGGGTTCACCGCCCAGGTGACCTCCCCCGGCTGGGCGAAGGGGACCTCGCCGGGCGCCGCGCCGAGATGGACCTTGGCGGCGACCTGCCCGCCGAGCACTCCGAGCTGCGGATAGTCGGGGCCGAGCGTGGCGAGCACGCCGGGCTGCTCGACGTCACCGCCCACCAGGTAGAGCTGCTGGCCGGCCGAGGCGGCGGCCTTGCCGACGGCGGGCAGCCCGGTCTGGACGTCCGCGTCGGGCCCGATGAGGATGGCGTCGGCGCGTCCTTCGAGCGAGCGGGCGGCGGCCGGGA
Organism: Actinocorallia herbida; assembly: GCF_003751225.1. NCBI lineage: Bacteria > Bacillati > Actinomycetota > Actinomycetes > Streptosporangiales > Thermomonosporaceae > Actinocorallia > Actinocorallia herbida. The sequence continues at coordinate 402,232 of NZ_RJKE01000001.1, read as the reverse complement.
CGTCGGCCGAGCCGTTGACGGACGCCTCGACGAGCTTGATCCCCGGGTGCGCCGCGACGGCCTGGCGCAACTGGTCGACCCACACCTTGGAGTTGGTGTTCGACGGCTTGTAGATCGTGCCGAGCGTGGTGAACGCGGGCTGCACCTGCACCATCTGGTCCAGCAGCTTGGCCGGTTCGATGAAGTCGATACTGCCGGTGACCTGGCCGCCGGGGGCCTCCAGGGAGGCGGCGAGTCCCGCGCCGACCGGATCGCCCATCGCGACCGCGACGATCGGGAAGTCCGGCTTGAGCTTGGCGAGGGCGAGCACCGCGGGCGTGCCCAGCACCTCGACCATCTCGACATCACTGTCGGCGAACTGCCGGGCGATGGTCTGGATGGATCCGGCGTTGCCCTCGGCGTTGCGCTCGACCCACTCGACCTGGTCGGGCTTCAGCCCGGCCTCCGCGAGGAACCCCTGCTTGAAGCCCTCCTGGATCTGGGTGAACAGCGGTGCGGAGGAGATCAGGAACATTCCGACCTTGACCTTCTCCGGCGCCTTGCCCCCTTCGTCCGACGAGCCGCAGCCCGCGGTGAGGAGCACGAGGGCGAAGACCGCGGCCAGCGGGCGTCTCATGCCCCGCCGGCCCGGGACCGTGGTTCTCACACCGCCTCCAGCTGGAACAGGTAGCCGCCGGGCGGGTTCGGCACGGCGTGCTCGACCGCGCAGCGCCAGCCGGATTCGGCGAACGCCGCCCGCCATTCCTCCAGCGTCGGCAGGTAGACGCCCATGAGCGCGTGGACGAGCTCGAACCCCAGCGTGAAGATCGGGGTGCCGTCGCCGGGCAGCCCGGTCGAGCGCACCACGTCGCACAGGAGGAAGGTGTGCGCGTTGGGGAAGGTCTCGCGCAGGCCGCGCAGGGTGTTCACACAGGTGTCGTGCGGCCAGAAGTCGTGGCCCATGAACGAGCACGTGATGACGTCGACGTCCTCGGCGCCCGGGATCTCACCGAGGTCCAGCACGTCGGCCCGGTGCACCGAGATCACGTCGGCCAGCCCTGCGGAGGCCACCGACTGGGAGGCCAGTTCGACCGAGGCCGACGAGATGTCCAGGCCGATACCGCGCGTCCCGGGACGGATGCCCGCCACCCGCATGAGCCGCTGGCCGGAGCCGCAGCCGAGGTCGGCGACGACGGAGGCGCCCTTGGCCTCCAGCAGCCGGTCGAACAGCGGCTCCACGTCGCCGTCGCCGATCAGCTTGGAGCCGATCGCCACGGCCCGCATGTCGCGGCTGTAGAAGTCACCGCCGCGGCTCGCCTCGGACGTCACCCCCGGGGCCTCGGTGAACAGGGTGCCGCAGCCCCGCACCATCCAGTAGAAGTAGCCGCGCGCGGCGAAGGCGTCGTCGAACAGCGGGCCGGGCCGGACGATGGCGCCGTCGATCTCGACGATCCCGCCCCACATCAGCGCGTTCATGTACCGCGCGACGACGGTCGGGTCGAGCCCCTCACCGGACTCGCCGAGGGTGTAGACGCCCTCGACGTGCAGGGCGTCGAGGATGCCGAGCTCGTGCGTGGCCGACAGCGCCACGGACACCAGGTAGGAGGAGAAGTGGGAGGCCGTGGGCCCTTGGACGAAGGAGACGGGAGCGGAGGGCGAAGAGACGGTCATGCGTGATCACCTTTCTCGGGATGGAACGGCGACTGCTTGGATCTCTATGCGGAGCCCCGGCAGGGCCAGGGCGGTCACCAGCGTGGTGCGGGCCGGTGGGTCATCGGGGAAGGCGGCGGAGAACGCCGCGTTCCAGGCGGGGAAGTCCGCGGAATCGGTGAGGAAGCACTCGACGCGGACCAGGTCGGACAGGCCGGCGCCGTAGGCGTCGAGGGTGCGGGTGAGACCGGCGAAGACCGCGTCGGCCTGTTCGGTGAAGGACCCGGTGAAGAAGGTCCCGTCGGGGTTCTGGGCGACATGCCCCGAGAGCCAGAGCACTCCCCCCGCGAGGACGGCGGGCGGGAACGGCGGCTTCACCGCTCCGCCTTCTGGACCGCGGTGGGGCCGAGGTCGGCGACGGTCGCGCGGCCGAGGAGGGTCATCGTGGCGCGCATCTCACGCCGCAGCAGGTCGAGGACGGCGGCGACCCCTTCCCGTCCGCCCGCGGCGAGGCCGTAGGCGATGGGGCGGCCGAGCGTGACGGCGTCCGCGCCGAGCGCGAGCGCCTTCAGGATGTCGGTGCCGCGCCGGAACCCCCCGTCGATGATCACCGGGACCCGCCCTTCGACCGCGCGGACGATCTCCGGAAGCTGGGTGAGCGTCGCGGGCGCGCCGTCGAGCTGGCGGCCGCCGTGGTTGGAGACGTAGACCGCGCAGGCCCCCGCCTCGACGGCCTCGTGGGCGTCCTCGCCGACCAGCACGCCCTTGGCGAGGAACGGCATCCCGGCCCGCCGGGCGAGCGCGGCGAGCCGCGCCCAGGTCCAGACCGGCTCGTCGTTGCGCAGCATCGGCCCGAACAGCTCCTCGGCCGAGTCGTGGTTGCCCTCCATCGCCGAGGTGTCGAGGCCGAAGCGGTTGGTCTTGTTGCGCTCGCGCCAGCCGTCGACGGGCGAGTCGACGGTGACGCACAGGGCCGCGTATCCGGCGTCACGGGCGCGTCCGGCGAGGCCGAGGAACATCTCGTCCGAGCCGAGCGCGTGCAGCTGGAAGAAGCGGGCGGCGCCGGGCGCCTCCTTCGCGAGGGTCTCCAGGCTGAACGAGCCCGCCTCCGGGACGATCGAGGCGATCCCCGCCTCCTGGACGGCGGCGGTCACCGCGCGATGGCCCTCGGGGTGGAAGAGCCGGTCCGCGCCGAACGGCGCGACCAGGACGGGCATCGCCAGCTCGACGCCGAGCAGGGTGGTGGAAAGGTCGGGCGGCGCGGTCCCCCGCAGCACCCGGGGGCGGAAGGCCCACGCGTCCACGGCCGCCCGGTTGGCGGCGAGGGTCCACTCGGCGCCGGCGCCTCCCTCCAGGAAGTCCCAGACCGACGAGTCCAGCGTGCGTTGGGCGGCGGCGTGGATCTCACCGAGGGTGACGAAAGTGCTTTGGGCGTCATGGAACGTGATGGCCTCGACCATGGGCTCCTCCATGGGCAGATAACTGAGAAATTCTTCTCAGATCGTCATACGTGCGGGGCCTGACCGTCAACGGTCCGGCTGTTACGCTTCCAAGAAGCGCCTGTTACGGGCCTGTAGCCGGACCCGGGAGTGATCGAGTGCCCAAGTCGCCAGCGCCGGAGACCTCCAAAAGGAGAACCCGCAGCGACTTCCTCGCCAGCAGGCGCGCGCTGCTCGGCGCCGTCGAGACCCTGCTCGCCGAGCGCCGCGGCCCGCACTTCAGCCTCACCGAGCTCGCCCAGGAGGCGGGCATCTCCACCGCCACCGCCTACCGCCACTTCCCCGACGTGCGGGGCGCGCTCGAGGCGTACTACGAGCAGCTCATCCTCGGCCTGATCGAGCAGATGAACGCCCTCCCCGACGAGGGCGACCCCATCGCCCGGTTCGAGGCGGTGTGCCTGCTCTGGGTGCAGCAGGGCTCCCGCTGGGCGCGCGCCGCGGTCCACATCCGCTCCTGGCGGGGCTTCCTCGACCGCCTGCACGACGGCGACCCGCTCGTCCGCGCGATCCACGAGACCCTCGCCGAAGTCCTCGGCGCCCTGTGGGCCGCCGGGCACATCGCCCCGCAGCCGATCGAATACGCGGTCCTCGTCTGGGAGACCCTGTTCGACGAACGCGTCATCGTCGACCTCCTGGACACCCTCGACTGGCCCGTCGAACGCGTCGCCGCCGAACTGACCCAGACCGTGCTGTCGGCCCTCAGGCGAGAGCCGCCCGCTCGGCCTTGACGAGTTCCTCGGCAAGCCTCCCCGGCCACGCCTCCGGCACCATCGCCACCATCGGATGCGTCACGACCCGCGCGAACAGCCCAGCCCGGAAATAGGGCTCACCGGCCAGGAACTCCTCGGCGGCTCCTTGGTCCTCGGCCTCCAGCGCGAACACCGAGCCGATCACGGCGCCCGCGTCATCGTGCAGCGGCCCGCCGAACGGCAGCCGGTCCCGCGCGGCGATCATGTACCGCAGATGCGCGGGCCGCGTCACGACCCGCAGCGCCTGCGCTCCCGGCTTGTCGAGGCAATAGACGAGGATCAGCATCAGGTTCCCTTCGGCAGAGCCAGCACCGCGACCAGCGCGGCAAGGAGATAAGCGACGGCGTCGAACACCAACGCAGCCCCGACACCCTCGGCAGCCGCCACCCCGCCGAGCAGCGCCACCCCGAACGTGCCGCCGATCTGACGCGCCGTGTTGTTGAGCCCGGACCCGAGCCCACCCCGCTCAGCCGGCACCGCCCCCACGGCCGTCGTGACGATCGCCGGCAACGCCATCCCGATCCCGAGCCCGGCCAGGACCAGCAGCGCGACCCCGGGCAATGTCCCGACATGCGGCAGAACCAGCACACAGGCCCCGGCCACCGCGGTCCCGAGCGCCGCAGGCAACCGCGGCCCGTGCCTGGCCGCGATCCGCCCACCAAACGGTGACACCAGCGCATAGGCGGCGAACAGCGGCGCGATCCGAGCCCCGGCCTCGGCCGCACCGAGCCCCGCCGTGTACTTGAGGCTGAGTAGGAACAGCAGCCCGAGCGTGGCCGCGTTCAGGAGAAGAGCCGCCCCGTTGGCACCCGCGAACGGCACAGACCGAAACAGATCCATCGGTACCAGCGGATGCCCGGACCGCCTCTCGACCCGAACGAAAACCACGATCCCCACGAACGCCGCAGCAAACGCGCCCAACGCGGCAGGCGAGCGCCATCCGGTCTCCAGCGCCCAGGCCAGCGCGCCGATCGCGGCGACCGCGAGTACCTGTCCCGCCCAGTCCAGTCCCCTGTCACGCACGCCGGGCACGCGCGGCAGCACCCGGTATCCGGCGAGTACTCCGACGACGCCGATCGGCAGATTGATCCAGAACACCGACCGCCAGCCGAACCCGTCGACCAGCAGCCCGCCGAGCACGGGACCCACCACCATCGACAGCCCGGCGACCGCCGACCACCACCCGATCGCGCGCGCCCGCTCCCCGGCCGGAAACCCGTGCACGATCAGCGCCAGCGACGACACGAGAACGGCCGCACCCGCCACCCCCTGCCCGGCCCTGGCCGCGATCAGCCATCCAACGCCCGGAGCGACGGCGCACCCGACGGACGCGGCAGTGAACACGACGAGCCCACCCAGGAAGACGCGGTGCCTCCCATACAGATCCCCGATGTCCCCAAAGCTCAGCATGAACGCCGCGAACGTGACGAAATAGGCCGCCACGACCCACGTCCCAGCCGCCAACGAGGCGTTCAGATCCTCCCGAACCGCGGTGACCGCGACGTTCACGACCGTCAGATCGAGCTGCGTCACGAACAGCCCGACGCAGGCCACCGCCAGCAGCGCCCGTCCACTGCGCCGCGCCTCCCGCTGGGACCCCACCGCGCTCACGCCGCCACCAAACGCCCCGGCAGCGCCCCCAGTACCCGCACCCGCATCCGCGCCTCCGCCAGCGCCGCAAGTACCCCGCCGAGTCGCGCAGGACCGGCCGCGACCTCCAGCAGGAAGTAGTAGTCCCCAAGCTTCCGACGCGTAGGCCGCGACTCGATATGCAGCAGGTCAACACCGGCCAGCGCGAACGGCTCCAGAATCGGCAGCAGCGACCCGGGCCTGTTCACAGGCTGAAAGCAGGCCAGCAGGGTCCGCTCACCGTCTTCGCCACCCGCCGGAGCCCCCTGGCTGAGCACCACGAACCGGGTACTCGCCGCAGCCTCGTCGGCCACCCCGTCTGCAAGCACCTCCAGCCCATCAGCCACGACGACCCCCGGTGCACCGATCGCCGCAGTCCGTCCCGTGGCGTCGGCCGCCGCTGTGCCTCGCGCCGCCACCGTCGAATGCGTCGCCAGCAGCGCCGCCCCAGGCAGCGCCCCCCGCAACCACCCCTCGCACTGCGCAAGCGCATGGCTGTGCGACGCGACCACGGAGATCTCCTCAAACGAAGCCCCACCCCGCCCCCAAAGCGAGAACGCAACAGGAATCTCCACCGACCGCTCGATCCACACCGACGCCCCCCGCTCCGGCGGCGTCGCCAGCAGATCCAACGTCGCCCCCACCAACCCCGCGACCGAGTTCTCCCAGGCCAGCACCCCGAACCCCACCACCCCCGCCCGCACGGCCTCCACAACCCCCGCCGCTGTCGAAACCGGCACCTGCCGCTTCCCGGCCAGCACCGGATCCGCCATCACGGCCTGATGCGTGAACGTCCCAGCCGGCCCAAGAAACGCCACAGCCTCGCCGAGGCTACGCGGGTAACTATCTGAGAAACTATTCACAGATAAGAGCATCAGCCCCCGCCGACATCCACGTCAAGCCCCAAGAACAGAACAACCCCAAACCCCCAACCAGCCCCACCCGCGATCTTGAAGTAACACAACGTGACCTCCCGCAAAGGCGTACCCGAAACCCGCTCCCGCTGCCCTCATCACGCTCAGCATCCGGCGAAACGTCTACGAGGCGAAGACCCTTCAGACATCCACACCCGGCCAATGCCTCTGCCGTCTACCGTCCAGCACGTGCGACGTGACCACCGACCTCCTACCGAGGACTCAGAGCTGGCCTTGGTCGCCAGCGCGATCAAACGCGCGGACCCCGCTGGCCTGCGCTTCGCCAAAGCCTTCCGTAACGCCTTCGACATGGCACTCGACAGCCGAGCGCACTGGCCGTCACCACTGGGACCAACTCCACAAGACCGAGAAGGACCACTTTGGCGGCCTCGCCGAGATCGCCGTGCAGCGCGAACTCGGGTTCCCCGACGGCCACACGACGGAGATCGCCATCTGCGACCTGGACATCGGCTGCAAGTACGCACGCAAGGAAGCCGAGTGGGACATCCCCTCAGAAGTGCACGAGGAGGGACTCCTCTTCCTTGGCCTGTGGGCCAACGACGGCCAGCTCCTCTGGTCAGTCGGCCTCGTCCGCCCCAACGAAGAGACCCTCACACCCGGCGCCCACAACCATCACCGACTCACAACGGCCGGAAAACTCCAAATCAACTGGCTCTACCGCTACGCCCCTCTACCCGACACGTCCCACTCCGCTTCGACGTAGGTAGAGAACTCACGCTCCGCTGGACGGCGTCGGTAATAGCACGATGCGGGGGCAGGGGATCTCCCTCTACCAGCACACCACGTCACCGGTCACCGTCATCGACAAGCACACCTCATGAGCGTGCGCCAGCGACCGGTACCCTGCCATTCAGATTCCGACAGGGAAACCTGCAAACCCATCTGCTGTACGGGTGACGAGCGCGATGTTCTCTCGTTGCAGCAAGTCCCGCAGGTCATCTCCGGGTTCGCTGGGGAGGAGCACAGCGAGCCGCAGTCCTGGCGGAGTTTCGATATGGCGCCGGTAGTCAAGCAGCTGACCGATCGCCAGGCGTACGTCAGTGCGGCGGGCTGCACCTTTGGCTTCGTAGAGCACGTTGTCTGTGACGTCGTAGAGATCAGTCATCAGCGCGCCCGCGACACCTGCGACCGTGATCTGGAAGCGCTTGACGGTATGCCCGCGCTCCACCAAGAAGTCCTTGTAGGCCGTGGTCAGCTCTCCTTCCCGACGAACCACGGTCGATAGTCCGCCAGTGATCTTCGCTACCGTCTCGTTCGTGTGGTGCGCCTCGGTCTCCACCTGGACGGAGGCCGCGAACCGCGCTTCCATCACGCTCGTCGGCTCGACCTCCAGCGTTACCTGCTCCGTCTTTGATGCAGCTCTTACCCCATCCCTAGCCTGAAACACTGCGGGGTATCTGGCTGCCGAGTCCGGGCGAAAGCGAAACACGATGACGTGGCGCTCTCCACTGGGCCCTACTGCGCGTCGCATTTCGAACGGCTGCACTTCGTCGAGCATCATCTGACCGAGGTAGCGCTGCTGCTTTGTTCCAGTCTTCCGCCCCGTGGCCTCGTTCACTACAACGCCGTCAGCAACGAACAGGTGTATTGGCCGCCCGTCTTCACGTGCCCTATGCAGTGAAGCGTTACCCTTCGTGAGCTCTTGGTCTTCCTTGCCCTCACCCGTGTACAGGTACAAGGGCCCTTGCTCGTCCGGCTCGGCCAGGCCATCGAAGGTGTATCCGTATTCCTCTCCGGCCTCCGGGTCTGAGTAGATAAAGATCATGTTCGTCTTCTTCGACACCTCAATGCCACTGAACCGCGACCCTCCGTAGGCAGTAGCGACCTCCGCCCTGGTCGTCAACATCCCTGGAACAAGCTCAAGACTCTGAGTCGACATGTCCGGAATTTATCGGTATCCACCGACAAGATGCACCCGCGGGCTATACCTCTGCCGGCAGGGAGAGGGGCTTGGTAGGAGCTGTCGCCGTAGGCAGCTACCGAGAATTTCAGTTCGGCGGGCTGTCGGGGCGCTATGTTGGCTGGCTATGACGGATCTTGCCCCCGGCGTCTACGAACAACCCATCACCGAGCACCTCCAGGAGAGGCTCGGGAGGGTCGACACGAACCTGGTCCATCGGCGCGATCTTGAAGAATCCGAGGCCGTCGATGTCCTGGTCAAGCACGTTGCGCTTTTGGTGAGGCAGGCGCTCAAGGTGACCGGCGAGGCCAGCGAAGACCCGGTCTCCCAACAGGTCGAGGTGGCTAACCGCATCGGCGCTGCCATCGCTGACGTCGTAGCTGGATCGGTCAGGGAGGAGGATCACCTCGCGGCGAGCCGTGATGTCCTGCTAGAAATCGCGGCGGGAGTCCAACCAGACGGCACCGTCTCCTACCTTAAGCGTCCCGATATCCCGTTCTCGTCCTCGGCGCTCCTTGTCAACGGCCGCGACCAGCCCAAAATCGGTCCCGAGGTCATCAAGGAACTCGCTTCCGCAGACCAAGTTGATCTACTCTGCGCCTTCCTCAAGTGGCAGGGACTACGGCTTATCGAAAGCGCGCTTAAGAGCTTTCTCGACCGGGGTGGCAAGCTCCGCATTATCACCACGACCTATATGGGCGCTACGGACAAGAGCGCGGTCGACCGACTGGTCGAGTTGGGTGCCGAACTACGCATCTCCTACGATGTACAGCGCACCAGGCTGCATGCAAAAGCGTGGCTCTTCCGCCGCAGTTCAACTCTCGACACTGCCTATATCGGGTCTTCGAACCTTTCTCGCTCCGCAATGCTAGATGGCTTGGAATGGAATGTCCGACTTGCCCGCGCAGAGCATGGACCAATTCTTGAAACCTTCGCCGCAACCTTCGATGAGTACTGGAACGACCCGTCGTTTGAACCGTACGACCATGAACGCGACGGAGACCGGCTCACGAAGGCGCTCAGCCAAAGCAATCTCAATGGTGCAAACAAACTACAGATCGCCAATATCGACGTCACCCCATATGGCTACCAGCAAGAGATCTTGGATGAGCTAGAAGCAGCCCGGGTGGAGCACGGCCACTGGCGCAATCTCGTTGTCATGGCCACCGGGACAGGGAAGACGATAGTCGCCGCCCTCGACTACAAACGCCTTCTCGACCAAGGAAAAGTCGACTCGCTACTCTTCGTCGCCCACACGAAGGAGATCCTGCTCCAGAGCCTCCATACCTTCAGAACAGTCCTCAAGGACGGTTCCTTTGGCGAACTCTTCGTAGACGGACAACGTCCTCACCAGTGGAAGCACGTGTTTGCTTCCATCCAATCGCTGAACGGTCTCACCCAGTTGGCCGCCGATCAATTCGACATGGTCATCGTAGATGAGTTTCACCATGCAGCTGCAAAGACTTACGCGAACCTGCTCGATCAACTGAGCCCCAAATCTCTACTCGGCCTCACGGCTACCCCGGAGCGCACAGACGGGGCCTCCATCTTGCATTGGTTTGACGGGGGCGCTCCGACGGTCGAACTCCGACTCTGGGAGGCGCTAGAGCAGGGTCTTCTCGCTCCGTTCCACTACTTCGGTATCCACGATGACGTCGATCTATCTAGCGTGGCCTGGCGACGCGGCGCTGGGTATGACGTCAAGCAACTTGAGGATCTGTACACAAGCCTGGATACCCGCGTCAGTCTCATCGTTCAGGCGGTGCAAGACAAGCTTGGCGAGCTTGACACGATGAAGGCGGTCGGATTCTGCGTCAGTATCAAGCACGCCGAGTACATGGCCGATCGTTTCAACCAACGCGGAATTCCCGCTCAGGCGGTGACTTCAGCGATGACGCGTGAGCAGCGCGAAAACGCATTGGTTCAGCTACGTGATGGATCATTGAAGGCCGTCTTCACTGTTGATCTATTCAACGAGGGCGTCGATGTTCCCTCGATCAACACCGTGCTCTTCCTTCGGCCTACCAACAGTGCCACGGTCTTCCTTCAGCAGCTGGGCCGGGGCCTACGCATCACCAGGGACAAGCCTGTCCTCACGGTGCTCGACTTCGTGGGCACCCAGCGGAAGGAGTTCCGCTTCGACCGCAACCTCAGCGCCCTCACTGGCGTTCCCCGAGGTGAGCTCGAAGATGCCGTCAAGGATGGCTTTCCGACACTTCCCGCGGGATGTGCGATCGACCTTGATCGCGAAGTCAGTAAGTCGGTCCTAGCAAGCATCAAACATGCGCTGAGCTTCCGCCGTGCCGAAGCTGTGGCTGAACTGCGAGCCTTGGACGATCCGTCGTTGTCCGAATACTTGCAGCGCACCGGGCGTGAACTCGAAGACCTTTATGGGGGCACCCGTGGAGGCTGGGCCCGGCTTCGTCGCGAAGCTGGTCTCGACCATCGTCCGGTACCTGACGGGCGCGATGACGACTTGCTCGGCCGGACGTTCAGCCGAATGCTGCACCTCGACGACCGCCAGCGCATTACCTTCCTCAAGGAGACGCTGGAGCAACCCACACCACCATCACTCACCACAGCGTCTCCTATAGAACAGCGCCTCCTCGCCATGCTCCACGCCCTTATGGACAGCAGTCGTCCACTCAGCGAGTTCGACGACAATGTCGGCCGGCTCTGGGATCATCCTTCCCGCCGCGAAGAACTGATCCAGGTAACAGACGTTCTCCTCAGCCGCATTCACCGGGTCATGTCAACCATCCCAGAAATCAGCCACCTGCCTCTTCGGCTGCACGCCAGGTACAGCAAAGATGAGATTCTTTCTTCTTTCGGTATCGAGAAGCCTCGATCTTGGGTTCAGGGCATTCGATGGGTTGACGAAGAGAAGGCTGACCTATTCTTCGTCACGATCAATAAGACTGGCAAGGGATTCAAGCCCTCGACGATGTACAACGACCGGGCCATCACGCCGCAGTTGTTCCAGTGGGAGAGCCAATCTGAAACCCGCGAGTCGTCACGCGACGGACAGCGCTACATCCACCACGTCTCCCGCGGCTCCACGGTCCACCTCTTCCTCCGCGAAACCAAGGCAGGCGCTCCGCCCTACCTCTACGCCGGCCCGATGACCTACCTGTCGCATGAGGGAGAGCGCCCCATGCGCATTCTGTGGGAGCTCCGAAACGCGATGCCCGCAGACGTCTTCCACTACGCCAAGGTGACCGCCGGATAGCCCTGTCTATCCAGCAGTCCCACGCTCCCTCACCTAGCCGCGGTCGCTCGGTCTGGAAGCCGCGCCCGTGTGGGCGGAGCTAAGCAAAGGAACCGGCGACCCGAACATCTTCACTGCGACTTCAGGGTGGCGAGGAGGTCTCGGTAGCTAGCGACAGTCAGGGTGAGGACGGGGCCGGAGGGGTTCTTGCTGTCGCGAACGAGGCGGGTGCCACCGGTGAAGGCGACTTCCAGGCAGTCGGTGTTGTCTCCCTGGCTGTAGCTGCTCTTGAACCAGTCACGCTCCATCGTCGGCCTCCAGGGTTGCGGTGATGATCTCTCGGGAGATCTGTTCGGGTAGAGCCTTCGCACCGATCTGTCGGTAGCGCAGGGCGAAGCCTTCGACCTCGGTTCGGTCGGCGGTCAGTCGGCCGCCGCCTGTGGTCTCGGTGTAGGCGAAGCGCCTTCCCTCGACGTCCAGGACCTTGAAGGACGAGGATAGGCCGGGGTGCCAACCTGCCGAAAGAGGGACTATTCGGATGCTGATGTTGCGCCGTGCTGAGAGGTCGATCAGCCATTCAAGCTGTGGTTTCATGACGTCCCAGCCGCCGATGCGGCGATCAAGGATGGACTCGTCCAGCAGGGCCCACACATGCGGAGGGTCTTTTCGGCTAAGGATCTGCTGCCGTTCCATCCGCTTCACCAACTGCGCTTCGAGGGCGAGCGAGCCCGCCTCGATGAGGATCGCGCGGGCGTAGGCCTCGGTTTGGAACAGGCCCGGAACCTGGCCTAGTTCAGCGAGACTGATCTGCGACGCTTTGCGCTCCTTATCCAGGTGTTCGGCGAACCAGTCTTCAGCCTCTCGGCTCCGGCACTGCTGGAGGAGCCATTGGAAGTGGCCGGGCAGCTCGTAGAACTCGTCCAGTGCCTTCGCATGGCGGTCTTGCAGGTTCCAGCCCTGCCGGGCGTATTCGTAGTTCGAGACACCCGTCCGAAGGCAGCCCATCACGGGTGCCAGATCTGCGAGTGAGAGACCCCTCTGTTCACGGAAGAAGCGCAGGTCGTGAGCGATTTTGTGCCTGATGGATGCGGACGGATCGAGCCCTTCGACGGGTGGCATGTCTCTCCTCACTGTCTCGACCTTCTCGATGAGACACGACGAGCCTAGGCCGAATCGGTTACCAATGACTCACATACAGTCAGATTCGCCGAACGGTAGGAGGCTTGAGCATGGCTAGAGTCCTGGGAGACGACGGGCTCGCTCATCTGCGGGCGAGCTACCCCGGGTGGTGGTTCTTTCGGTCACGGACGCGGGACGGGCGGCTCGGGAACGACTGGGTAGCATCGCGGTGCGACACCCGCCCGGGTTTCGATCCGACCGTGATCCGGCGGAGCGCCCGCGAGTTGCGCGAGGCGCTGGACGAGCAGCTTCGCCGGTCGCTCGGGCCGGTCGCGCCCACCGCGGCAGAGGTCGCGATGCTCGACCTGCCCGGCTGGGAAGTCGCGTTGGACGGCAGGCTGCTGCTGGCGGGGTCTCGAAGGTCCTTCACGCTTTACCAGCGGATGGCCGGGGTCCAGGACCACGCCGAGGCCCGGACCGTCGAAGAGCTGCACATCCTCTGCCACGCCTACGACGCCCTCACCGAAGCCCTCATCCGCGCCGAAGCCGTGCGTCGTTCCTGGTTCGAGGCGGGCCGCCCGTGAGCCGCAGCGCACACAACCCCAGCGTCCTTGAAGCCCTGGCCTACCTCCGCCTGCGCTTCCCCGCCACCACCATCTGGTTCGGCAACCACACCCGCAGCTTCTGGGCCCTTACCGAAACCGGCTTCATCGAAGCACCCACCCCGGTCGCGCTCGTCCAGGCCCTCCAGCGCACCTTCCCCACCCGCGGCACGGCCCCAGTCCCGCGGCTCCGCCCCTACGCTCGCCCTCCTCACCGGCGCCCAATTGCGGCCTGACGGCCGAGAACCGGTGCCGCTCCCGGACCGGCAGCGCAGGACCGGGAGCGGGCACCGGTGAAAACGTCACTCGATGCCACCGTCTCCGCCGGAGGGCTGCCTGCCCTTGCCCGGCAGGCCCCGGAGAAACGGGGTAGACCGCAGAGGCCCGGATCATCTCGACCGATCCTGGCGGCCTATGCCTCGCGTCGTGCGCGAGGCCGTTGGTGTCCGCAGCGCGGCACGTACTGTCCGCCCTTGGCCACGGCCGTTTGTCGGAGTGCACGCGGGCTACTTAGTGCATAGTTCTGCATTCAACCGACCTGTGGAGGTCGTGGTGGCTCTAAAGTTCATCGGGACGGATCCCGACAGCGGTCAGGGGCAGTCGCCCACCGCGTTCGTCGATCCGGTGCGGAGGGAGCTGGTGCTCCAGTCGTGGACTGCGGATGAGGCAACAGTGGCCGAGGTGGAGCGGATCTTCTATCCGGTGCCGGGTCATGAGAGCGTGCTCCGGATTCCTGAGAGGATGATCCCGGTGCTGCGTCGGGCGATCGAGGAGCTGGAGGCGCTGGGTGGGTCTGGAGCTTAGGCCGGTCGCCGACCTCCGGACGTTCGCGGAACTGTTCCGGTCGGCGAAGTCCGAGCTGCTCCACCTGGAGCTGCGGGACGTCTACGCCGTCGACTACGAGGACGCCGTCTGGCGCGCCTGGGCGGACGGCGGACGGCCGCGCAGGCTGCCTCGTGACGAGGACGCCTACTGGGATCTGACGGCGGAGACCACGGCTCGTGGTGTGCGGATGAGGCGTGCCCGCATCGTCTCGACGCCGGTGGGCGAGTACCACCGGTTCCTGCACGCCTGGGGGTACCGGAATCTGGAGTGCGGCGAGGACGTCCGGTGGCTGCCCCGTGATCAGGCCACAGACCTGCGGCTGCCGGGCAACGACCTGTGGATGGTCGACTCCACGCGGGTCATGTTCAATCTGTTCGACGGCGACGGGCGGCCGAAGGCGTCCCAGCTCAGCGACGATGCGGCCCTCGTGAAGTTCTGTGCGGAGGCGTTCGAAGCCGTGTGGGAGCGGGCCGTGGACCACGCGGACTTCGCTCTCTGATCACCGCCTTATGCCTCCTGTACCTCGCCCCTCGCCGAAGTCCGGGGTGCAGCAGGCCCGTCAAGCGCTGGCCGACCGGCTTCGCGACCTGCGCGTCCGGGCTGGGCTGTCCGCCACGGGTCTGGCCCGGGCGGCGGGCTGGCACCAGACGAAGGTGTCGAAGCTCGAGCACACCATCACCTCCCCATCAGTCGAGGACATCCGCGTGTGGTGCCGGCTGTGCGGCGCCCAGGACGAGGCCGAAGACCTGATCGCGGTGGCGCGGACGGTGTCGTCGGCGTACGTGGAGTGGAAACGCAGGCAGCGCACCGGGCTCCGCCAAGTACAGGAGTCCTACCTCCCGCTGTGGGAGCGGATCACCCGGTTCCGCGTCTACGAGCCCGGCCTGCTGCCCGGCCTGTTCCAGGTACCCGCCTACGCCGAGGCCGTCCTTCGGTCGGTGATCTCGTTCAACCGGATCCCCGACGACCTCGTCGAAGCGGTCGAAGCACGGATGGAACGTCGAAAGGTCCTGGACGACCTGGGCAGGACCTTCGCCGTGGTCATCGAGGAGCAAGCCCTGGTCACTCGCTATGGCGGCGCGGCGACCATGGCGACCCAACTCGGCCACCTCCTGACGGTGATGGCCCGACCGAACATCTCGCTCAGCATCGTCCCCGCGACCGCTCCCCGCGAGGGCATGTGGCCACTGAACGGCTTCTGGATCTACGACTCCGAACGCGTCATCACCGAACTGCTCACCGCCGAAGTGACCATCACCCAGCCCTCGGAGATAGCGGTCTACGAGCGGGCCTTCGCCGCCCTGACCGCGGCCGCCGTGCACGGCGCCGACGCCCGCGCACTGATCCAGTCCGCACTCCGAAGCCTGCACTGATCCTGCTGCATATCTCTGCATGATGCTGGATCTGGCTCGTGCCCAAGCGCGAGGCTCAGTCCGGCAGATATGGCACACGTGTTCGGCAGGAGGGTTCATGTGGGAAGTCGAAAGGGTCATCGACGCCGACGGTCATGTGATGGAGCCGCTCTGGCTCTGGCGTGACTACCTGGATCCGGCCTTCCGGGACCGGGGCCTGCGCGTCCTCAGGGACGCGAATGATGGTGACAAGCTGCTCATTGACGGTGCTCCGTCGCGGTTGATCCGCCGTCTCGGGGGTGTGGTGCCCAGGGAGGGGCAGAAGATTCCCGATTGGAATCATCTCCCTTGCAGGCCGCACTTCGCCTCCTACGAGGAGTCCTGCACCGTCGCGTCGTGGCAGGGGCCCGCCCGGCTGGAGTGGCTGGACAAGTCCGGGATCGACGCGACGTTCCTGTTCCCGAGCCTGGGGCTCATCTGGCCTCGGGAAGCAGATCCCGTCAGCCCGTACGCAGTGGCGCACTTCGATGCCTACAACCGCTGGGTTCGCGACATGGCCGCCGATTCAACGGGCCGATTGATCCCCGTGGCCCAGATCGCTCACACGGACTCCGTCAGCGCGGACCTGACGCACTTGGCCGAGGTGGGTTTCCGGCACGTCATGCTTCCCATGGGCGTCGGACAGAGCCTGCGCGGCGTCGACGCGTTCTTCGCGGCCGCCCAAGACTTTGAGTTCGTGGTTCACCTCCACAAGGTCGCGATCCCGCATCTACTGCCGACCGCGTCGCCGACGGATCTGCGCACCGCCGGTGCCGGGGCGTTCTACAACCACGTGAACGAGGTGCTTCCCGGGCAGCTTCTGCTCGCCGCGCTTCTCGATGACCGCGTCCTGGACCGGTTTCCGCGTCTGCGCTTTGCCTTCCACGAGTGCGGCGCGGGCTGGCTGCCGGCATGGCTCGACCGAGCCCGCGAATCGTGGGAGACCCTGCGCAGCAACCGGTCCTCGGATCTGCCGGAGCATCCGCCGAGTGACTACTTCACAGACGCCGACAGGATCTTCTTCTCCGTCGGCCTCGGTGAAGACCTGGCCGCCACGCCGGGATGGCTGCGCCGTCGATCGATGCTGGCCACCGACTATCCGCATCCCGGTACTCCAGCCTGTCCCGCCTCTTCTTGGACGAGGCCGCTTCGGCCACTGCCGATCTCCGACGCCAACGCCGTCGCCGCTGGGAACGCAGCACGCCTCATCTCTGCGAAAGGTGGCTGAGATGCCCTCATCCACCGCACCTTCGAAGCTCATCGATCTGACGGTCCCCAGCGCTGACCTGGTGAGCGTTCCGGAACTGCTGCGCCTGGGCGTGCTCCGCGACGGAGTCCAGCTCACCACTACGGATATCCGCCTTCCCATGCTCGGCCAGGTGATCCCACGGATCGAGATCGAGATCTCGGCACCCGGCTTCTGCAAGAAGGTGACGGTCCGAGTCGACCAGCGGTCCCCTTTCCGGTTCGACGGGACGCGCCTGACGGCCCGGATCAACGAGAAGGACCGTGATGTCGCCTGCTGTCAGCTCATCGATGAAGGCAGGGCTCCGACCGGCATGTACAACTTCGGTCTCCTACGTGAGAACGGCGTGCGCAGCTTCGTCTTCGACTACCACACCTACTGCGCGTACTCCTGCGACTTCTGTTTCAAGGAGTCCGAATGGGAGATCCTCGCCCTTCGGGGTAGCAGCCCGGCCTGCTACTCGGCCAACTTCGACGCCTGCCTCGCCTACGTACGCGACTGCGCCGAGGACTTCCTGACCAAGTACGACATCGTCTGGCTGTGCACCGGCAGCATCAAGAACACCGGACTCGAGCTGGAACGGCACTGCCGACTGGCCGCTGAACTCCGCTCGATCGGCTACTCCCAGGGCATCTACGTCTCCCAGGTCATCCCCGAAGCCCTCCGAGGTGAGTCCTCCTACCGTCTCGACTATCTCCACGCTCTGAAGGCGGCCGGGGTGAGTCGCTTCAACAGCGGGGTGGAGATCGTGAACGACGACTATCGGCGCCGCTACGTCCACGGCTACAAGGGAACCCTGACGTTCGGCGACTACGTGACCGTGTTCACCGACGCCGTCGACGTTTTCGGGCACCAGCAGGTCGGGAGCTGCCTGCTAGCGGGCATCGAACCCGCCGCAGACACCCTGCGCGGCCTGGAAACCATCGCCGCGCTCGGCGTAGTTCCCTCACCGACGGTGCTCACCCCGTTCGTAGTCAAGCAGCAGGACATTCCGTTCCAGTACGACCTCGACGGGCTGGTCAACGTCCATGTCGGCTTCCAGAAGATCATCGAAGCCCGCGGCCTCCCGGTGTTCTCCGGCGTCTTCAGTCTGGCCTGACACCCCCGAAATCGCGGTGCCTCTCGGCCACGGGTCGGCTACGCTGTGGCCCGTCCTCGCAGGCGGCCGTCTACCGCCCTGCTCACCGGCGCGAACAACGCGCCAGCAACCAAGGGAGTTGCCGATGTCGCGCACCCTGATCCGCGACCTTTCGCACCATCCGGACGAGTCGGTGACCGTCTGCGGATGGATCCAGGCCCTCCGGCTTCAGCGCCGCATCCAGTTCGTCATCGTCCGCGACCACACCGGGCTCGTACAGGTCACGCATGTGCGGGACGGGGGCGTCGTCGAGGCGGCCTTCGAGGGCGCGACCGTCGAATCGGCGGTCCGGATCACCGGCAAGGTCGTCGCGAACGACAAGGTGAAGCTCAGCGGGCTGGAGATCGTTCCCGAGCGCGTCGAGATCGTCGCCGCGGCGGAGGCGCCGCTGCCGATCGACGAGCACACCAACCTCGACCAGCGCCTGGACTGGCGGTTCCTCGACTTGCGGCGCCCCTCCCAGCAGCTGGTGTTCCAGGTGCAGACCACCGTGGAGCGCGCGATGCGGGAGATCGCGGAAGCCGAGGGCTTCACCGAGCTGCACACGCCCAAGCTGATGGCGACGGCCTCGGAATCCGGCGCGGAGGTCTTCGAAGTCGGCTACTTCGACCGCACCGCCTACCTCGCCCAATCCCCGCAGTTCTACAAGCAGATGGCCATCGCCGGCGGCATCGACCGGGTCTTCGAGATCGGGCCGGTCTTCCGTGCGGAACCGTCCTTCACCGCACGGCACTCCACCGAGTTCACCGGCGTCGACCTTGAGCTGGCCTGGATCGACTCCGTCGAGGACGTCATGGCCGTCGAGGAACGCCTGCTCCACCACGTCCTCATCGAGGTCCACCGCCGCCACGGCGTTGAGATCGAGGAGCACTTCGGCGTCACCGCGGCTGTCCCCGAGCTGCCTTTCCCGCGCATCACGATGGCCGACGCGCTGACCCGGCTGCGCGCGGCGGGCTGGGACCCCGAAGGCGGCAAAGACGACTTGGACCCCGAAGGCGAACGGGCCCTGTCCGCACTGATCGCCGCCGAGACCGGGCACGAGTTCGTCTTCGTCACCCGCTACCCCGCCTCCGCCCGGCCCTTCTACCACCTGCGCCCCGACGACGACCCGAGCGTCACCGAGAGCTTCGACCTGCTCTGGAAAGGCGTCGAGATCACCACCGGCGCCCAACGCGAGCACCGCCACGAAGTCCTCGTCGCTCAGGCCCGCGAGAAGGGCATGGCCTTGGAGCCGCTCCGCGGCTACCTCGACTGCTTCCGCTACGGCACCCCGCCCCACGGCGGCCTGGGGCTCGGCCTCGCCCGCCTCCTCATGCTCCTGCTCGGCCTCCCCTCCATCCGCGAGACGACCTTCCTCTTCCGCGGCCCTCACCGACTGGAGCCATGAAACCTTCTGACCGAACGCCACGCTCGGTGGCCGACGCTCTCCACTGACAGAACTTTGGGACAACTGGGACAAAGTGGTTCTCTCGCCACGTCCGTTGACGGTGCGTGAAACGATGGCGTCCATGACCGCAGCGAAGGTCCAGGCGGGGCAGTCCATCCTTGAGGGGTACGTCCGCAAACCCTCGGTCGGCCTGGCCGAACTGATCTGGAACGCCTTCGACGAGGATGCCACGACGGTCACCATCGCCTGTGACTACAACGATCTCGGCGGCCTCGAGGAGATCGTCGTCTCGGACAATGGCAACGGCATGAACCTGGAGCGCGCCGAGCGTGCGTTCTCCCGTGTCGGCGATAGCTGGAAGCTGGTCTCCGGGACGCAGAGCCCTGCAGGGCGCCCCGTTCACGGACGGCATGGCCGTGGCCGCTTCGCCGCCTTCTCCCTTGGCAACCTTGTCCAGTGGGTCTCGACCGCCGAGCAGGTGCAGGGAGGCTTTGCCACCGTTCACATCGATGGCCGGCGCACTTCTCTTGACAGTTTCGACATCAACGCCGGTCCCGCCGAGAGTGAAGAAACCGGCACCACTGTGACGATTACTTAGATCTCCGATGATGCCGCATCAGAATTTGAAGAACCCCAGGGGCTGCGCCAGTCGATCCTGACCGAGTTCGCTCTGCATATCGATCGTTTCAAGGACTTCGGCGTCCGCTTCCTCGGCACCGATCTGGACCCGGGCACCGTAGAGGATAATCGGCGAGTGCTGACACTCAGCCAGCCTGACGTCTGGCAGAACGACGCTACGCTGACCGTAATCGAGTGGGATCTCCAGAATGTCAATCGCGCGATCTTCCTGTGCGATTCCGCTGATCGCGTCGTCTACGAGGTAGACCCACGCGTCCAAGCACCGGGGCTGGAGTTCACCGCGTACCTCAAATGGGACGGCTTCACCGCCGACGATCCGATCGGGCTGGAGGATGACACCGATACTGCGCGAGGACGTCTCATCGCAGCGGCCCGCGATGCGCTGCGCGAGTACCTCGGAGAGCGCGTTCGCCTCCGTGAAGCGGCCACCGTCCAACGATGGCGCGACGAGGGCGTATGGCCGTACAGGCATGAGCCGACGACTCCGACGGAGGCTGCGACCCGCGATACCTTCAACGTCATCGCGCTCGCTGCGTCACGCACCGTGGACGAGAGCAAAAGCAGTCGTTCCAAAGCCCTGTCGCTCCGGCTGCTCAAAGAGACCTTTGAGAGCGATCCGGAATCCCTGCTTCCCATCCTCGGTGACGTCGCCCGTCTCTCCAAGGCGCGTCTTGAGGAGCTGACGAGGCTTCTGAAGCACACCACGCTCGCCCAACTCATTCAGACCGGCCACGAGATCGGCTCACGCATGGAGTTCTTGAGCGGTCTCAACACCATCCTGTTCGATCGGCAGATCAGGAAAAGACTGCTCGAGCGGCGCCAGCTGCACCGGATCCTCGCGCATGAGACGTGGATCTTCGGCGAAGAATGGAGCCTTACCGGCGATGACGAGAGACTGACGAAGGTCCTCAGAAGATTTCTGGCGAAGCTGGGCCAGGACGTCGAACTCGCCGAGCTCCGAGAAGTGCGCCTGGAAGACGGATCCGACGCCATCCCGGATCTCGTCCTGGGCCGTCGGCTACAGATTAATGCCGACTCCTTCGAGCAGCTGGTCGTCGAACTCAAAAGGCCGAAACATCGCCTGGACGACGAGGACGTGAGCCAGCTGCGTTCCTACGCCAGTGCGATCGTCAACGACGAGTCCTTCGCGCAGCCCAACGTGAAGTGGGATTTCTGGCTTGTCGGCAACGAGACCACACGCACCGTCGACGAACAGCGCAGGCAGCCGCAGCTTCCCTTCGGGGTCGTCCAGGACACCGGCACCTACCGGATCGTCGTGAAGCAGTGGAGCGAGCTGATCTCCGAAGCCCAGCACCGCCTCAAGTTCGTCCAGAACTCCCTCGACTACGAGACGACCCACGACTCGGGCCTGGCGTATCTTCGCGAGAAGTACGCGCAGTTCCTCCCTGCCGACGCGATGTCCGATGAAGCCGGAATCGCCTAGCCTTCCTCTTCCGCGGCCCGACCGACTGGAGCCTTGAGCTCGAAGCCGTCCGCGGCATCCGGCCCGTGGAAGGGGGCGGCCCCTTCCACGGGATCGGGCCGGGGTCAGGCGGGGAGCTGGGGCTTGTCGTCCTTGTCGATGCCCTTCTTGACGGTCTCCAGGATGGCGAGGCCCTGGCCGACGAGGCCGGCGGCGACCTCGCTGAGGCCGTCCGCGCCGTTGAGGATGTTGACGTTCGCGCGCTCCAGGCCCGCGGCGGCCTTCTCCACGATCAGGGGGAGCTGCTCGATCAGCATCCGGTCGAGGGCGACGCGGTCGTGGGACGCGGCGGCGGCGGCCTGGATGCGCATGCGCTCGGCCTCGGCCTCGGCGAGGATCCGAATCCGCTCCGCGTCGGCCTCGGCCGGGCGGACGATCTCGCTGACCAGCTCCTGCTGGCGCAGCTCGGCGGCGCGCTGGGCCAGCTCGGTCTGGGCCATCAGCACCTCCTGCTGGGCGTTGGCGAGCGCCAGCGGGCCGGCCTGGGCGGACTCGGCCTGGGCCCGGTCCACCTCCGCCTTGTACTGGGCCTTGACGATCGCGGTCTGCCGCGCGTACTCGGCCTGGTTGCGCTCCGACTCCTGGGCGGCCTCGGCCGACTGCTGCGCGGCCTGCGCCTGCGCGATCTGCGCCTGCCGCTGGATCGCCGCGACGTGCGGGGCGGCCATCGCGTCGATATAGCCCGCGCCCATGTCGTCGATCGACTGGATCTGGAGCGAGTCGATCACCAGCCCGATCTTGGCCATCTCGGGGGTGGCGGTGTCGAGGACGGCGATCGCGAGCTTCTGCCGCTCCGTGACGATCTCCTCGACGGTCATCGACCCGACGATCGCCCGCAGGTGCCCGGAGAAGATCCGGCCGGTGAGCACCGCCATCTGCGCCTGGTCGGACAGGAAGCGCTGACCGGCGTTGACGATGCTCTCCAGGTCGTTGCCGACCTTGAAGGCGATGATCGCCTTGACCTTCAGCGAGATGCCCTGGCGGGTCACGCAGGTGTCGGCGACCTCCGCCTCGTGCATCGACAGCGACATGAACTCGACCTTGCGGAACACCGGGACGACGAAGGCCCCGTGTCCGATGATCACGCGGAACGGAGCGCTGTACTTCTCCGAGGTCTTGCCGCCGGAGATCAGCATCGCCTCGTCGGGCAGGGGGACTCGCCAACCGAACATTCAGACGTCCTTCCTCGGGGCGAACCCGGGACTCGGAGGGGTGAACCGCTCGGACGGATCAGAGTCCGTCCAATGGGTCAGACCATTCCATGACGTCAACGGTTCTGCCTCCGCGCGAATTAAAGACGAGAACCTTCGTCCCGGTCGGCAGCGGCTCCTCCGACCAGGCGAGGAACGTCTCGGTCCCGCCGCGGATCTTCAGCAGGACCTCACCCGGTCCGGCGCTCCCGCGGGTCCCGATCGTCAGTACGCCCTCGCGTCCGACCGCTGACGTCCCCGGCACCCCGATCACCCCTTACACGTCCTTTTCACCAGAACGGTACTGGGAATCGGCCGGCGGGTCTCGGGGACGTCGGAGGGGACGTTCCGTCAGGAAGGAAGGCAGATCACGGAGACCCGGTGGGCGGTGTTGTTGGCGAAGCCGCCCAGGTTCCAGGGCGGGGAAGGCGGCTGGGGACCAGAGGTGTCGGAGGCTCGGACGGCGAGGACGTGGTCGCCTGGGGGTGCGGTCCAGGGGAACGTCCAGGAGCGCCAGGCCCAGGGGTGCGCGGAGTCCTCGGGGGTGAGGGCCGCGTCGTGCCATGTGGTGCCGTCGTCGGTGCTCACCTCGACGCGGACGAGCGGGGAGCGGCCCGACCAGGCGCGGCCGCGCAGCGTCAGCGGGCCAGGGCGGACGAGGCGGGTCCGGGACATGAAGTCCGGAAATCCGGGGGGTTCCAGCAGAGCCCGGGGCTGGATCCGGGTCACGGGGACTCCCTCCTCGTCCGGTTCTTGGCGCAGCCGGTAGGCGACGGTCTGCTGGAATCCGTCGAAGGGGGGCTCGACGGGACGGATGCGGCGGAGCCATTTCACGTGGGCCATGCCGTACCAGCCGGGGACGATCAGGCGGAGCGGGCCGCCGTGCTGGGGCGGCAAGGGCAACCCGTTCATCTCGTAGGCGAGGAGGACTTCCGGGCGGGTGGCCTCCGCGAACGGGAGGCTGCGCTCGTAGTCCTGCTCGACGCCCCGCTCCAGCCCGTGATCCGCTCCGGTGAACACGAGTTCGGTCGTCGGATCGGTGAGCCCTGCCTCGTCCAGGACAAGGCGCAGGGGCACTCCCGTCCAGTCCGCCGTGCCGACCGCCTCGAGCAGCCACGGCTGGCTGACCGGGCGGGGGCGCAGGCGAGCGCGACCGTTGCCCGCGCACTCCATCGTGACCCGGACGGTCTCGACCGGGAACCTTCGCAGCGTCCCAAGATCGAAGGAGACGGGTCCTCGCGGGCCATCGACCTCCAACCGCCACTCCTCCGGGAGGCCATAAGGGATGTCGTAATGGATCAGCAGGTAATGCAGGCCCGCGGGGGTGACGTCGTAGCGCAGGGCTTCCAGGGGCATGCCGTGGTTCCGTGCCGCCAGCGCGAGCTCGTCCGCGCCGATGCCCTCGTCCGGGCCGGCGACCCGGCCAGGAAGACTGATCCTCTCCAAGCCCTCCATACCTTCGGCCTACCCGTCCGGGACCAGGGTCGGATCCGGGAAACGCAAGGCTTGGCGAGATCGTCGTGCCGCCTTCTAGGACGCGGCCACCGCGTAGGCGCGGACGGGGCAGGGATTCCGCGCGGGGTCCAGGGGCACCACGTGGAGGCGGGTGCCGGTCGCGGGCAGGTCCGCGAGGCCGGTCGCGGCGGAGACGACGGGGATGCCCGCGGACGTCAGGAGGCCGTTCGCCGGCCCTCCGCCGTCGGTGACGACGACCGCGGGGGCGCGGTCGGCGAGCCAGGCCGCCGCGTCCTCGCCCAGGCCGGCGCCGCCCCCGCTGTGGAGGACGACCGCGGTGCCCGTCACCTCGAACGGGGCGAGCTGGGATCGTCCGATCTCGCCGGAGCCCGCTCCGAGGGTGCGCACCAGCGTCACGGGCAGATCCACCAGCGCGCTGAGCCGCGGTACGGCACCGGCGTATGTCATGACCGCCTCCGGCAGCTCGACGACGTCGCGCCCGCCTCCCGCGACCGGCACGCCGCGCGACCCCTTGTGCGGCTCCCGGATCAGGCGCTTGTTGGAGATCTTCACCTCGCCGACCATGAGCAGTCCCAGATGGCGGACGAACAGCTCACCGGCCTCCGCATCGGCGATGTCCGCCCCGGGGATGTCCAGCCGGAACTCCCGGGCCCGCAGCCCTCCGCCGTTGCTGAAGACCACGTTCGCGTCGAACTCGACCCGCCACTGCTCTCCTGAGCTCCCGGCCATCACCGCTCCCCTTCCCCCACCGCGTGGCTTTCGTTACACCGCCGGGGTCCCGTGCCTCGCGTTCTCCCGGGCGGCCGCCGCACGGGCCGCGAGACATGCCAGGTCACCCCGCATGCCGGGCGCGCGCAGCCGCCGACCGCCCGGCCGAGGGCGCCGCGCACCGTGTCCGAGCACACCATGGCCCACCCCTTCAGGTCTCGCACAATAGACACGAAGCCACTCATTCCGCCCTCGACTCACGAGAGAAGGACATCGTGTCCGGCTCCCTCCTCAATATCGCTTTCTTCGCCGTGCCCGCCATCCTGCTGCCCGTCCTGATCGTCGCGTTCTACTTCGCCGAGCCGTCCGGCAGGCCAGAAAGCGGCGACCGCTGGCGCAGCCGCTACTGACACCTCCGCGCAGCCGGTCGGCGGGCGCCACGGAACCGGGCCCGCTCCCGCCAGGAGGCGGGAGCGGGCGGGACTCCCCCGCACCGTGCGGCACGGCCGTGGCCGAACGGCCGGTGCCCGAAGCCGATCGGGTCGTCCGCGACGCCGTCGTCCAGCGGGCGGCTCTCAGGCTCTGCCTCTCCGGTCCGCGGCCGCCGCGGCGAGGACGATCTCGTCGAGCAGGTGGCGCGTGCCGGGGGAAAGTCCGATGAGGGCCCGGAGCACGTCCGGACGGATCGCTCCAGCGCGGAGTTCGCGCAGGAGCGCCCGGTGGGTCAGGTCGTCGTCGATCGGCGCTGCCTCACCGGGGAAGCCGAAGTAGCCGATCGGCACGCCGAAGAAGACGGCGAGTGCCGTGAGCGTCCTGAACTGCGGATTCTCCTGGCGTCCGGTGCGCAGCTTCCAGACGGTCGTCCCCGACATCTCCACCCCCGTCCCGGCCACGACCGCCTCCGCGATCTCCACATTGGTCTCCTTCTGCGGGACCTCGTCCGGCCAGGAGTTCACGATCAGCCATTCGATCCGCTCGGCGAGGCTCGCCGCGGGCGAAATCGTCTCGGTCATGTCATCCCCCGGAGAATCGACGTGCCGCGCCACATCCCCGATGGCGCCGCGCAGGTGACTTTAGGTGATGAGGTGAACACCCATCGCCTACGGCGCGCGGGGCTGCCGACCGCCGCTCCCCTCCCGGAACCCCGCCAGGCACGCATCGCGGCGCCGACCGGGCGCGAGGACGTCAGATCAACGGTAGAGTTGTACTTACCGACGCGGGGTGGAGCAGCTCGGTAGCTCGCTGGGCTCATAACCCAGAGGTCGCAGGTTCAAATCCTGTCCCCGCTACTGATCACAACGGTCCGGCGCGTGCATCGCGCCGGACCGTTGTCGTTCCTCACCTTCTCGAGCAGCCACACAACGGCCCTCCCCCGGCGTAGCGCCTGGCTGGAGGAACGCCTCATCGCGCTTTTGTCACTGGTGGCGGTCACGATGGTGGGATGAGCACACAGGTTCTGCGGCTGCCCGAGGTCGACCTCGTCTACGACGTCCATGGCCCGCTGCCGACCCCGGATGGGCGCCCACCGGTCGTCATGATCGGCCAGCCGATGGACGCCGGCGGGTTCGGCGCTCTGGTGTCCCACTTCACCGAGCGCACCGTGATCACCTACGACCCGCGAGGGCTGGGCCGCAGCACGCGCAAGGACGGCCGCGCCGACCACACGCCCCAGACCCAGGCCGAAGACGTGCACGCCCTCATCGAGACTCTGGGCGCGGGCCCGGTCGAGCTCTTCGCCAGCAGCGGCGGCGCGGTCACCGCACTCGCCCTGGTGACCGCCCACCCCACCGACGTGACCACCCTCGTCGCACACGAGCCGCCACTCCTGTCGGTGCTCCCCGACGCCCGGCTCGCCGCACGCGCCAGAGCCGCCGTTCGAGACGTCTACCAGGCCCGCGGATGGGGCGCCGGAATGGCGGCCTTCATCGCGATGACGTCATGGCAGGGCGAGTTCACCGACGACTACTTCACCCAGCCCGCACCGGACCCCGCCCAGTTCGGCCTGCCGACCGAAGACGACGGCTCCCGAGGCGACCCGCTCCTGTCCGACCTCTCCTGGCCCGTCAGCGACTACCACCCGAACGCGGCACGACTTTTGGCCGCCCCGACCCGGATCATCATCGCCGTCGGCGAGGAATCCCTCCCCCTCCTCACCGGCCGCACCTCCCTGGCCACCGCCGACCTTCTAGGCCGGCAGCCGACCGTGTTCCCCAGCCACCACGGCGGCTTCATCGGCGGCGACCACGGCCACTCAGGCCGGCCAGAAGCCTTCGCCCGCAAACTCCACGAGGTCCTCACCGAACCGACCTGACGCCCAAACCGCTGACGACCCCACCCCTCTCCACCCGAACCGCCGGTTCCCCGGCCGCCCGGTGGCCAGCGGCGTATGACCGCGGCCACCGAACGAGGGTCTTCCCTCCTTAGGCTGACGACCGAGACGTTCCGCGCCGCAGCCCAGTGGACGCCCGGACCCGTCGCGCGGAGCGGTGAGCGTCGGCGTTCACGCGGAGACGGTGGTCCCGAGCGCCTGCCACCCGCGACACCGCGTCCCGCCGCAGGGAATCAGCTGTCGGCCTCGAGGGCGAAGGTATTGCCGTCCGGGTCCTGGAACCACGCGATACGTCCACCGCCGGCCCGAGCGGTGATCCCCTTGGCGTCGTGTTCGAACTGGTCGTAGCGGACGAACTCGACACCGGACGAGACGAGCTCGTCAACGATCAGATCGATGTCGTCGACGTACCACGTCGCCAAGGTCGCCGGGGTCTTCCCGGCAGTGACCGACTGGTACACATTCAACGCCGGCCCCCCACCAGAACCATAGACGCGGCTGCCGTCAACGATGCGGGCGCTGGGTCCGGACTCCAGCACCTCCAGGCCCAGCTTGCCTTCGTAGAACGCGACAGCCTCCTGTATGTCGGACACGGCGATCGAAGTCCTGAGTTGATAAGCGCTCAAGGGCATGAAACCACTCTCGCACAGCGAGTAATGATCCGGCCCCACTGCCCAGGGCAGGGCACCTCCTCAAAGGCATGAGCGAAAAGACGACGATCCCCACGAAAGACAGTTTCGGGTGCATGGACCTCACCGAAAAGGCCCCGGAGTTCATCCGCGGAGGAATGCAGGAGGGTCAGACCCAGGTCACCCGGGACCACATCCTGGCCTGCTCCACATGCCGTAACGCCTACGTCCGCGCCGACCACCGGCCCCACCCGCTCCCGGCCCCACCCCAAAGGAGACCGGGAGCGACCACCCCGCGCCGCATCAGACGCCCAGACTGCGGCCGATGATTTCCTTCATGATCTCCGTGGTGCCGCCGAAAGTGCCCCGCGGCGATCTTGGGGTATGACTGAAGTCATGAAACCGCAGGTCAGAGCCCATTTTATGGGGCCGCATACCACCGGATGCCAACCGGTGATCATGCGTCCGTCTAACAAACGATCTAACACGACGCCCGCCGCGAGGCGGTCGCCGGAGCCCTCTTCTTCGTGAAGGAGGTGCCCGATGCCCTACGTCATCCAGCGAGCCGACAAGGACGGCAAACCGCGCTACACGGGCATGTACCGGACGAAGGACGGACCGTACCGCTCCGCCGGAACCTACGACGACCACCGCCGAGCTTACGAGGTCGCCGAGCAGGAAGAGCAGCACATCCACAGCCTCCTCCAGGAGACCAGCCCCGCGGACAAAGCGCGCATGACCTTCCTGGAGTTCGGCGAGACCCGCTTCTTCCCCCGCCACAGAGCCAGCGCCGCGACCATGCAGGGCTACTTCTCCGTCGCCCAGCTCTACATCTACCCCTACCTCGGCCGTCTCCGCGTCAGCGAGGTCAACCGCGAGACCTACTACAACCTCCTCATCAAGACCCTCCCCCAGGCCGAAGTCCCCCACAGCGCCATCCTCGCCACCCGCAAGGTCCTCTCGGCCATGTGCGAGATGGCCTGGAACGAGGGCTACCGCTCCAACAACCCCGTCCGCAGCATCCGCCTCCCCTCCGCTCCCACCAAGCCGGTCCTCGTCGCCAGCCACGACCAATGGCGCCTCCTGGAGGAAGCCCTCACCTACCCTCCGGCCCGCCTCCACGCCCGCCTGAACGTCACCACCTGGGCCCGACGCTGCGAGCTCATCAGCCTCCGCCCCTGCGACTTCGACTTCGGCAAACAGCTCCTCACCATCACCCGTTCCAGCGTCCGCGTAGGCGCCCGCTTCCACCCCACCGGCCGTGCCGGCTGGATCACCAACCCCCACCCCAAGAACGGCGACTGGCGCCGCTTCACCATCTCCAAGCAGATGTGCACAGCCCTCCAGGACCACATCGACGAGTACAGCATCGCCGACGACGCCCTCCTCTTCCCCCAGTGGATGTTCGCCTACAAGGGCCTCATCACTCCCGACCAGGCCGCAGACCCCGACCTCCCTCCCCTCATCACCAAGACCGGCAAGATCCACCACCACGGCACCACGGGCGCCCGCTACGGCATGAACTGCACCTGCCCCAAATGCCGCTCCTTCGCAGCCGCCTACCAACGCGACTGGCGCCGCCGCCAACCCACCACCTCCACCCGAGCCAACCCCTTCCGCACCGACGGCACCGAGTTCCTCACCCCCGCCGTCTGGACCCGCTTCTGGAACCACGCCCGAGCCCAAGCCTCCCTCCCGCCCACCTTCACCCCCTACAACGCCCGCCACACCGGCATCAGCTGGGCCATCGCCAAAGGCATCGACCTTCAAAAAGTCCGCCAACGAGCCGGCCACGGCAGCCTAGAAGTAACCTCCCGCTACGCCGCCATCCTCAACGAAGAAGACACCACCCTCGCTGACGCCCTAGAAGAAATCTTCGACACATTCACCCCCTGAACCACCCGTCGGCACGGAGTTCGAGCAGGGTGCCGAGCGTGCCTTGAGCACCCTGCAAGCCCTAAGAAGCCTCTCAAGTCACCGAGTCCTAGGACCGACCGGCCCGTCTCAAGGATCGCTAGCAAAGTACCCCTTAGACCTGGGCATCCCTATAGCAAGAGCCTGGTGTACCTGCCAATGATCAAGAGCCTTGCCACCCGATACACCCAGAGTCAATGCAAACTTATAACTACCTGTTAAACTAATCCGGAAATTCCAGCCCGACCGCAATTGATCGATCTGCTTTGAGCGGGGCGAGATCATTCGGCACCAGAACCGTTGAACTAGCAGGACTTAATGACTAAGACAGGTTTGGCGAAATTACAATTTTTAGCTCTAGGACACTTTTCCACAGTACGTCCGGAGTCAGTTCATCCGTTAGGGCTACGGTCTCAGTCCACCCGTCGTAGGTCTCTCCTTCGTCGAGAACCGGGTCCCATCTTTGAGCACGCCATTCAGCAATTACTTCTCGTTCCAGCTGTGCAGCGCCATTTCCGTGGTGGAATTCCAAGGTCTCATAGCGTCGCCAGCCGCGTCTTTGGTGACGTTCGATCCGTCCGGTGGCGAGGTTGCAGATGCCAATCTTAGCGGCGTTCAGGCGCGGGTGCGTGAGGAAGTAGACCAGCGCGGGTTTGTCGGGTTTGAAGCCATAAACCGCGCATGCCGCACATCTGGTATCTCGGCTTCTAACGCTTCCCAGAGTGGGTCGGACGACGGCTTGGCATGCGGGATTGAGGCACCGGCACGCCCATGGAGTGCGCACGCCAGGGTAAGGCTCCAAAGGAGCCAGGCCGACGGCGACCATGGTGTCGTGGGCGACACGCACGTCAATGGCAACGCCCGCACACCACTTGCATGCCTGGGCGCCTCGCCGTATCCATCCCAGGCGCGGGTAGATGATGCGGTCGGCGGGACCGGGACAGTCGAGAGCGAGACAGCGACTGCGCCAGCGTTCGTTCGCACCAGGATAAGCGGCGAGTGGTTCCGCACCGACTTCAAGCATCTCCCTGACGGCCTGTTGCTCCGGCACCCTCTTCCGCCCACCGCAGTGCTCACAGCCTCCCTGGCCGGTGAGGACCACGTTTGCATACGAGGGGCTGATGTCTGTCGAATTGCAGGTTAGGCATCGGCAGTGCCACGCCGCGGCAGCGCCGGGGTAAGGCACGATCGGCTCAACGCCGCGCTCAATCATTTCATAGGTCGCTCGTTCGGGTCGGATGGCTACCCTGGCACAGAATTTGCATGCCGATGCGACGCTGCGCCGGACGTCGGCGAGTCGCGGTCGGATGTCCGCAGGATCGCCCATCCACAAGCCTGGGCACAAGGGGCTGAGGCACCGGCATCGCCATGGTGCGTCGATTCCGGGATAGGGCTCAATCGGCTCGACACCAGCCGTCCGCATCTCCGCCACAGAGGCCTCGGCCGGCAAACGACGGTTGGCTGCTGAGGAGAGCCGCCCGCATGGTTCGCAGCCTCCCCTTCCAGGTTGCATCACGTTGTTGTAGCGGGGCGTAACGAACTCACCACATTTCATGCACACGCACAACCAGCGTTGAGAGCCGCCTGGCCACGTCGAGACTGGCCATACCCCTTTGCCGATCATCCGGGCCTTAGCGACGGCAGGGTCGAGATAGCGAGGCACAGCATAATCCTTGCCGAAGGAGGAGCAATGGCTTCACACAGTAGGTCTCAGACAACCACCTTGTCCCGATATTTGGCGCAAAACATCCTCACCTACCGCGATGAGCGCGCGTAACCGCCAAACGGGAGCGTTCACAGCCGCGACGCCAGCGGCGGGCTTTGAACCTTTCTCCGATCGCGCAAGTTAGTACATCCCGACTGAATCCAATTTTCACCGAAAGCGACAGGGACATGCCCGACAACCGATACTTACACGGGTTCGACTCGATAACCGGGGTAACATCCAGATCGCCGAATTCCCGACCGCTGGCCGGTTCCCGCAGAGTACTGGCTTTCTTATTCGAGCAGCTTCCTGAAGATCACGCCGCCCGTAGGGCTTCCGATCACAAGCCCCTCCGTGCCCGCCTGCCGCTTGGGCGGTTCGGTCACTCCCGCACCTCTTCACGATCTCGCAGAGGTGCAAATAAGCCCTAGAATGCACCAATGACCGAATAGTTCCTATATTGATCCCAGTGGTGCGCGAGCAACAAATGTCGAGATTCCCCAAGATCCAGAATGACATAGCGGCTCATCGTGGAACATAAGATCCGAGTTCCGCTGCGCCCGGACCGACCGGCATGCGAATGTTGCACTACACGTCGGTGGTTCTCCACCGTTGTCCGCCTTGTGCCGCCGTCGGCGGAGTAGGAGCAGGCTGCGAGAAGCCCCGGCCCGGGAGGGAGCCTTTGGGGGCCAATCCTCCTCGGATAGCGGCAGGTGGATCGAGCGGAGCAGACCGCGACTGGGTGTCACGAACCCCGGGTCTAGCGAGTCTGCTGGCACGGGAACTTCGGCTCTCGGGTGCGTGTCGCGCCCTCGACAGCCGGGGACGCGCTTCCCCGGCCAGAGCCGGAGAAAGCAGCGAACGCAGTGCCTGCAATGAAGCGCCCGGAAGGCATCTTCCCCTACATCAGTACGCCCGCTAATGCGGAGCGGCTTGCGGATGCCGTCGAGAACACATGCGCCCAGGAGGGCGTGATTGCACCGCCACGCGAGGCCATAATCGAGGGGCTTGCCTCGGCTTTGGGCGACGCCGAGATCAAGAAGCTTATGGAGTATCGGAGCAGTAAGCGGGGACTCGCTCCGAGCAGCTACCGGGTCGTGAACGCCGGCGACGAGAAGGTGCTCCTGCTCATCTGCGACGTACATGGAGCAGGGGTCGTTCCCTGGGACCTTAACGACCGCGCCGTCGGTGCATGGACCCCGCCGAGCGAAGAGGCTCTCCAGCGGGTCGCCGAGCTGATCACGGCGGAACGCGATGTAACGCAGGCGGAGAAGAACCTCCGCTATGTCGAGATGGGGCGTGACGCACTCCAACGCGCCGGAACCGATGTGACGCACTCTGCCGCCGCGCTCGCTACTGCCGACGACCAGTGCAAGGAGGCTGCCAGAGTTCTCGCAGACGCGCGGTATCAGCGGGATCGCGTCCTGTCTTCGCTTGGCAACCGCCGCCCCCGCCCCCTCATTCGCGCCGCAGAGCAGGACGGCGAAGCATCAGCGGCGTTCGCGCTTTCGCCGCAGTCGCGGGATGTCGCGGTCCACCTTCAGCGCTACGGGTCGGAGCAGCTCCGCCGCTCCGGTCGACGCCGTGGCTACGACCTCGAGGAGTCCCTGGCCGCATCAGGTCAGCTGTCGAGAGGGATGTGTGCGCTCCAGGAATGGCAGATCCAGCGGCCAGATGGGGAAACGGACCGGCTCTGGCGCATGGTCGCCGTGACGGCGAACAACCGGGCGCTGGCTCGTCTAAATATCTTCGGTGTCCGGGCCGAAGACCTCGTGACCGGCATGCCGCAGCCGAAGTGGCAACTGCCGAACGAGGCCGCAGATCATGGGCTCCTGCTGCTCAACCAGCGCGAGGTTCTGAACCGTATCTCTCACACGCTGAACGCGGCACGATCTGCAAACGAGGCGAACCCAGACCATGCTGCCTATCGGGCCGCAAAGATCACGACCGTGCCCGCCGAGATCGTGGTCGGCTGCAGCAACCCCGCTGGCCTCGAACACGTGCTGCGGGCGCTAAACGTCGACGACCACCTACGAGGCGTCCAGCCCTACGAGGAAGACGCACGTCTCATCGCCCTGTGGGCGATCCTTGTAGACGCCTATGCCAACGAGGAGATGCTTCTCTCCGCGCTGGGCGACAGTTTTCCCAACGGAAGAGCTGTGGACCGCCTCGAAGAGAACGCGGTGCGCACCGCCCTCACCGCGAACGGACCGCTTGACGCGCTTATTCCTCTGCTCCCACTCGAGGAGGCACCCACGCCTGCTGCGCTGCGTGACGTCGCCATCCGTGCCATCACCGCGTTGATCTTCCCGAGGCTATCGCCGGAGCCCCAGGAGAAAGGGAAGAGCGGGCGGCGCAAGTGGCGGGACACCGGGGTGTGCTGGCCGATCGTCAGGGGCGCCCTGCAAGAACCCGCATGGAGCCAGATACGTAGGAAGGACGCGGATGCCCGGACGAGGCTTTGGTCCGCCGCCGTCGCCCAGTTGTACCTTCACCGCGGCAACATCCTCGCTGCGAACGGCCTGTTCGGGGCCTCTGATGCCAAGGAGGGCTTCCAGCAGGATCCCCGGTCGATCCGGCAGCTGCTCCTCGAAGCAGAGGCTGGCGACCCTGCGGCATGGTCAACGCTGGTCGATCGCATCATCCCCAACCTCATCCACGCACCAGAGCCATTGATCACTCCCGGCCAAGGCAGCGAGGCGGGCAACAAGCGCAAGGGCGTCCGCCGCACCCCAACGAGCGCCGTCGCAGCCCTGAAGACGGCCTTCACACGCAAGTCGCCAACGGTAACAAGAGAGCTCCTCATCGCCTTCGCCAAGGTGCTGATCGCGCATCCTGACGCCACCGATGCGCCGCAAGGACCTAACGGCGCGACGCCGATCTGTTACAGCGAGCAGGATGCATCCGACCGAAGCCCAATCGTCCCAGGCATGGTGCTCGCTCCGGACCTCAAAGGAAACCCCACCAACATCGTCATAGACAAGGGGTGGTTCGACGACACGTTCCCGCCCGATGCTGGATTGTCGGAGGCGCCCACCGAGGAGGAGGCAGACGAGGAGGCAGAAGACGGTGACTCCGGCACCACCCGGCTGACTGACGGCGAGGGGACACCGGACCCACGGGCTTTGCTCGACGGCCTCCGACGCGAGCTTCCTGCTCGGATCGAGGTGGCCGCCGGCATCTACGAACGCGCGGTTCAGGGCGCTGACGAGCTGCTCGGAGATTTCGAAGCGGCGCGACGCATCCGCATCCAGCTCGAGGAGGAACCGTTGTCAGCGGACCAGCGGATCGAGTGGATGGAGCGCCTCGCCAAGCTTCGTGACATGGCTCAGGCCAGCGTGACGGCGCTTCAGCATGCCGAAATCCTGATCCTGCAGATGTAATAAACCGAGGCTCGCCGTCCCAAGCCCTCACGCCTTAGCCAGCTGTGAGTAGTTGCGGCACAAAAAGCAGGGACGGCGGCCCACGAAATACCTTCCCTCATCGTGATCGCACGATATGGATCTATACCGTTGATCAGGTGAAGACCATCACTAGGGACCAACTCGTGGAATCTGCGAAGGACTTCGCCTAAAGGGCGCCAGCGGCACACCTCGATCATGTCAATAAAGTCGTCCTGATGTTCACTGCGATGAGCTAGAAGTACCGCTGCGAGGCGTATCTGTACTCCTTATGCCCGAGCCTGCTGATGGAGCTGAATAACGGTCAGCTCGACTCTCTTCTGTATTTGGTCGAGCACGGCGAAAAAGCGAAGACCATATAAAGGGTCCGCGTACGCTGGTAGGCGCGAGCCCCTCCTCCGGGTGAAGAGCATCTTGAAGGGACTCACCTACCCGAGGCACCGATCCAAGCAGCTACATGACGTCCGTGACGGTGTCGTCCCTGTTGGACTGTTGGACGAAGCCGAAGCGCGCGAGACCCTCACAGCGTACTTGAGACTATGCAACGTGATATACGACGAGCTCAATATCGCCAAAGAAGCACGCTGGAAATCTCAAGAGGACTACGTCGAGTCGCTGATCTCCGAAACACTCACGGCGATCAGGAACGGACGCCGCTAAGCTGCGCATAGCCAACATTCTTAAAAGCTTTCTGAGGACGAGCATCGGTCAATCTTGCGGCGCCGGGCACACAGCATCAAGTTCCTCTCCCAGGGCCAGCACATAGTTGAGCCGAGTTCCCAGTGTGCGAGGACTACAGCACAGCGCGCGTGGGCACGGTTACCAGAAAGCCTCTCTACGAAGATCCAGGCGACGCCTCGACGCTCGTCTCGATCTCCCGGGATCTTAACTGCGAAACCTTCACTTGTGATGCCCGCGGTTTGTAGCTATACGCCCCAGACAAGCCGTACTCCGCTGGGCTAGACCTGCTGCGCGACGTAACGGAACTGTTCATATTCGAACGGCCCCATCCACAATCTACCGGCCCCCAAGAACCTGGCGAACGCTCCGGGCCCATTTAACGAACAGTGGTCAATGGATAAGTCTCAGCTGATCGTCGATCGGGACCGTAGACGGGGGAAGGGTCGTTATCAGGAGTTCCTCCGCGGATCGCTTTCCCGTGCGGCCGGCCGCGGTGTACCGGGTTGTGACGAGGCGTTTGCTGATTCGCCAACTCCGGACGTTGAGAAGCTCTCGGTCGGCTTTCGTGGGGGTCATCTGGTTACGTGCGTAGAGCCATTGGCTTTCAGTTAGCAAGGGCTGGTGGTCATAGCTGAGGAGCCATCTGAACTGTGCCTTGGTCCTGAGGTATTCGGCGAGCTTGAGATGGAGAGCGTCGGCGCTGGGCAGCGAATCGTCGACTGCGTCACCGCGGTAGCCGCCTCGGGGATCGAAGGAGGTCCGATATAGAACAGAGGACTTCTCCACGTATGGCGGGTCGAGGTATGCGACGACGCGCGATGGCAAGAGCTGGGGGTAGTACTCCGGTACGTCATCGAGGGTCCTGCGCCAATCCTTGCACCAGACGTCGACGAGCCGTCCAACCTGGTAGAGATGGCCGACGTACCGAAGGCGTTCGGTGATTGATACGGGGTTCCAGCGGCAGCTGATTGGGTAGGCGCTGGCCTGGGTACGGCCTCCGATGGGACCGGCCTTTCCGTGCAAGATCCCCGAGAAGGTGGTCCGGTTAAGGAAAAGGCATTTTGTAGCGTATTCCAGGCGTCGGGTACTCGCTGTCGTACCTGGCTTAGGGGTCCAAGCTCGCCAGTAGTCCCATCGGTCCACGGCCGTTTGTCCCCCGTGGCAGACGTAACGGTTCCACTCGTCGTGCATGCGGTCAATGAGCTGCTCGGTATCGGAAGCTGCCACTTGCCACATAGCAGTTACGAGGGGATCCGCATCTGCGAGGAGGATTCGGTCGACGACACCCTCACCGATCATGCGTAGTGAGGCGGATGCCCCGCCGGCAAAGGGCTCAACCAGAAGGTTGACTTCGGGGACTTCCTCCGACTGCTTTGCTGACGTGATGATCCTCGCGATTACGGGCGCGAGTGAAGACTTAGCCCCGGGGTATCGCAGCGGTGACTGAAAACGACCGTGTGCCAGGGTGTGGGAAACTGTCTCAAGCTCGGGCACAAATGGGCGTGGATGAACATGAATCGCCTCGCTAACGCCGAACGGGCGGCCCAATGTGCCGAGAGTGTTGGTTTCTGTAGGGGGAGTCGCTGAGGTCGGGGTCGTCACGATCATATGATGCCGTACGGACACGTGTTCGACCGCATGGATCAGCCTACCGTTTGAAGTATGTTGGAGGCTGGACGGCTTGGATGTCGATTTTCAGGCCGGGGATGTTCTGCTGAGCCATCATGGTCAAGACGGAGCGTCCGACCCCAAGGGGGAGCGCGGCGGCCGAGTGGGCCAGCGCGACGGGCACGACGGCGTGCCGGTACATGCGAGTTCGAAGCGAATCAAGGATCTCGCAGATCAGCCGAAGCGTGGGATAGGCGTCCCAGCCTTCAACCTCGGAGCTCCCATCGTATGGCGATAGTCCTGGGGCGGGCGGGATGGTGATGACGAGAGCGTCGCCTGAACGGGTTCGGTAGATGAACCGCCGACCGTAGAACTCATCCACTCCGTAGTGGTTGTCCTCGGGGCGCCCCGAGATCTTGTTAATGTAGCTGCTGGTCAACCGCATGACGTGGCCGCAGGGGATGAGCTCTTTGATCTGCTCGGCGTGTTCGACGAACGACCCGCTCTTCTCGATGCCGACTATGAGGGGTGCGACGAGATCTCGTTGCGCGCACCAGCTGCTCAGGTCGCTGAGGTGCTCCTGGAACCGACGCTTGAGCGGAGCCATCGGCCCGAACAGGGCGAGTGGCCCGTCGGTGATGAAGACGGTGTGGCGAAGGGTCTCTGGGGCCTCGTCGGCGAAGAAGTTCACATAGCACAGCGACATGAGTCGCTCGGCAGCTGTCATGACTCGGCCGAGGGGCGTGAAATTGGACCCCTCGACGTTGTATTCCTCGTGGGTGCGGAGAACATCGGCGAGGTAGAGGCGTGCTTTGCATGAGGAGCAGGCTCCTCCGGTGAGCCCGACGAGGAGCGTGGACTCGTTCGGTGCTTTGAGGCGGCAGCTTGGGCATACCCGCAGGGGAACTTGTGTGGCGGGGGCTCCACGTACGCCGTGAAGAGCGAGAAGCCCGTCAGCGAGCGTCATGGTGGTCTTGGAGTCGAACCGTGAGTCTCGCAGGAAGTCGTCGAGCTCAGCGCGCCAGGTGTCGACTCCGGTCATCCCTGGGCGGGCGAGCTGCGAGCCGGGCAGGGCCACATCGAAGGCGTACTCACTGTGAGACTTGCGTACTTCACGGGGGTCGATGTATTTGAGGGGCGCGAGATTGCGGAAGACGTCCAGCTGGACGACCGAGCCTGCAACCCGGAGGTACCCCACCTTCACGGTGGGGTGGTCGCGGGTAGTTTCAACTTCGGTGTCGGAACCGTCTACGGTAATCGAGAAGTCGACGTCCTCGAGCTTTCCGATCATCGGCAGGTCTTCGAGCGGCGAGCATAGCCCGTCAATCTCGTCTCGGCTATTCGGCTTCGCGGTTGTGATAGACCAGCGCTGGAGGGCTGTCTTCACCCGCTCGTTACGAACCGTGCCCACGTGTCCGAGTCGAGACGCCTTTTCGCCGTCATAGGGCATGGATCACTCACCTTCTGCAGGGCGAGGGACCACGACGAGCCCGAGGCCAGCAGCCTGCCGGGCGGCGTTAACCATGGCGTGGTCGAACCTGGCGATCTGGACCGGGACGATGTACTTGCCTGAATAGGTCTTCATCCGAACAAAGCCTACGTCCTCGGCGCGGACGATGCTGGGGGTCCAAACCTTGAAGTCGTAGTAGTGCGCGAGTTCCTTGGTCTCATGGTCGGAGTTGAGATGGGCGATCAGCCAGTTGGAAGTATTGGACAGGATGCGTTTGTCGACCGAGGTGACCTCCTGGGTTGCGTAGATCAGCCCCATCTTGTACTTGGCGGCCTCCTTCGAAAGCCGGACCCAGGGGTTGTCGGAGACCTCGCGTCCACCGCGCTCGAAGAGGTTGTGCGCCTCCTCGACGATGATCTGCATCTCAGTGGGGTCCTCATCAGAGCGGAAGCGCTCGCCTGCACGGTTGAGGAGATGGGTGACGATTCGCTCGGACATGGTTTTGGCCACCAGGTCGTTACCGCTGGAGAGGTCGACGATGGCCAGGCGGCCAGCGCACATGTCCTCCCACAGGTGTTCGCCTACATCGCCAGCGGACTGCTCGCCATGGAAAGCGCGAATCGTACGGATTGCGGCGGTGATGCCGGTGAACTTGTAGACACCCCAGATGGCCTTGAACTCGCAACGCTGCTCGTCGTGCCACTTGTCGAAATCGCTTGGGCGCTCGCCGACCCATTCGGCGAGCGCAAGGGCGCCTGCAGGGGTGCTGACGTTGTAGTATCCGGCGCGGCTGCCCGGGGCGACGCCGGCCGAATTGAAGCCCTTCATCGCGTCTACCTTCGCCTGGATCACGAGATCCTGGGGCAGGCGGCTGGCGTAGAAGCCGCACTTGGACAAGAGTCCGTAGTAGGCGACCATCGCCCACGACCACCGGCAGTAAGCGCTGCGGTCGTTCGGGTCCGGCTCCGCGAGCGCAGCCGCCCGGAACGTCTTTCCATAGTTGGTGTTGACAGGTGCTGTCGCTTCACTGACCAGACTCCATGCGGCCTCGAGAACCTGCCTGTCATAGAAGTTGATACGCAGAGGCTTCTCGCGCGGGTCGCTGGGGTCGGGCTCCACCTTGTAGATCCGCACCGTCGCGTCGTCATCGCCCAGCAGACGCAGGCCCGTCCCATCCTGCTTGTTGACGTTCGCGTACTCACCTTGCGGGTCGAAGATCAACTGGCCGATGGTGCGGCCGTGCTCAGAGCCGTAGCGGTGAACCGCGGTGATCAATGTCTTGATCGTGTTGGACTTTCCCGTCCGGGTCATGCCGAAGACAGCAGTCTTACGACCGACGAAGTCGGCGACGTCAATGCGCACCTCCGCCTGGTCAGTTCCGGCGATCAACGCCTTGCGCCGGGTCGCGGCGAACCTCACCTTGCCAATGGCGAGGGCATCCCTCTCGTCAGCGGGCTGGGGGTAAGAGGCTAGCCACGACAAGACCTGGGTGGACGGGAGGAAGACCTGGTAGCGGGCGGACACGACCACGTTGTCGATGTCCGCACCATATTCGATGCGTGCGTCGCGAGCGTCGGTCTCGGTGTAGAAGGTCCCGAGCACCTCGCAGTCAAACGCCGACTGCTGCAACTCGTTACGAGTGAGGACGTCAGCGACATCATCGAATCCCACTCCAGACGCACCCGCATCACGCACGACCGCCAGCCGGGTCTGAATCAGCTCCGACTCGTTAGGGAGCGGAGCGGTTCCGCGCACACGCAGCAGGATGACTTCCTGGTCCTCGAGAATGAACCCGGACCCTGAATTCTCTCCCGCGACCGCGAGGAGGAACCCTCCGCGGGGAACCCCTCCAGCCTGGTGCTTCTTGAAGTCATCGGTCAGCACGATTGCCGAGTCATAATCAAGGCGAAAGATGCCCCCCACTGGCATGCATCCCATATTGATCAGGGCTGTCAGCGGCTTCTTGAGCCCCACCGTCGCCGTGACCGTCTCCATGATGCCCGTCATACGCGCTCCCCTCCGTAGGCGTATGCACCGACGCATCCGCCGAAGACCGAGAATGTGATCCAGAGTCAAGGCGACTCTACAGGGCACCACCGAAAAAATGCTTTCTGTTGGTCAACACGGGCGAGTTCAGTCTCAGGAGGTGGGGCCGGATTGGGTGGCTCAGGCGGTGAGGGCATGGGCGCCTCACGTGAGCGTGTGGATGCTTACACGCCGTATCGGCGGCACCCGCCATGGGTGACGGACAGAAAAACGAGCAATGAAGATCAGGGAACGTCGCTACGATCCCACGGGAGCCTGGCAGCAGGACCTGGGGGTGGGCGTTCAGCGTGCTTCCAATCCCTATGACGCGACCACCTCCCCAAGGAGTTCCTCGCCCCGCCACCGGACTGCCAGCCCCGGGATCGCCTTGTCCTTGTCCGAACTGCCTTGTTAGCTTGAGCCCCGATACAGATGGCTCAGTCGCTTGTCTTCCTGGAATGCCGGTCCGAAGCCGCTGAGAGTGAATCCGGGCCCTCCCCGTTGAGATCCTTCCCGCCCCATACGCCGACACCCACCCACTGCGCTTACGCAGGGAGGAGAAGCAGGCGAGCTCGCTACTATTCGTCGCAGTCACCAGTGTCCGCGACGCTGCACGCATCATCTGGCATGGCGAGAAAAACCTTTCCCTTCCGTGAGACCCGGTAGACCGGTGAGAGTGCAGTGGCACCCGTGATTTGGGAGTGCGTGTGGTTCATCGATCTATTCGGGAGTGTCCCCCAATGTGACGGACAGCTATCGAAGGCATGCAGTGAGCTCGGCAGGTGCCCTCTGGGAGAGGAACCCTTCGATCCTTACGGCTGATGGGGGGAGGTAGGGCCTGTATTCGGCGGTGGCCAGCACGTAGGTCCAGGCGCGGAGGCGGGGTGGGCTGAGGAGGGGGTGTGGGGAGAGTTCTGTGAGGCGGTCTTCGATGGTGGTGGGGCCGTCTTGGATGGCGATCCAGAGGGCGGCTTCGGCGTTGATGTCTCCGGTGGCGCCCATGGGGTCGATGGCGTGCCAGTGGTTGGGGCTGGTGAGTATGTTTTTGGCTTGGAGGTCGGCGTGGAGGACGTGGTGGGTTGTGGTGGTGGCTAGGAGGGTGGAGAGGACGGTTTCGGCGTCTTTGATGGAGGCGACGTCGTTGGCGTAGCGGGGGTCGGCGAAGCGGTCGCGGGCCCAGTCCAGGCGCATTTCGGCGATGTCGGCCAGGTCTTTGAGGGAGGGGGCGGGGGGTGCGTCGGGGGGGTTGAGGCGTGTGAGGAGGTCGCCGAAGCGGCGGGAGTCTTCGGGGCCTTCGGCGGCCCAGGCTGTGGCGCCGGGGAGGATTCGGCTCATGAGGAAGACGCCGGATTCGTTGTCGCGGTGGAGGACGTCGGGGGAAGCCGATGAGGAGGCCCAGTGGTCTAGGAGGAGGGCTTCTGATCTGCCGGCGGTCTCATCTACGGGGATTTTGAGGACTGCTGGGGTCCCGTCTGGGGTTGAGCAGTAGACGCAGCAGGACATGGCGCCGCCTTCGGCTACCTCGTGGAGTTGGAGGTCCCAGCGGTCGGCGTAGCTGGCCATCCGGCTGGGTAGCGCGGCGAGCCAGGTCCTTCCGTCGTCTTCGCCTCGGAGGAAGATGATGGCCTTTTCGAGGCGTTCGGGGATCTCGGGGACGTCCATCAGGGGAGGGTCTCCTTCAGCTGGGCACAGAGGAGTTCGAGGTCGGCCTGGTCGGTGTAGACGTGGGTCGCGATGCGAAGGATCGTTGAGCCGTCCGCGCCGGGGCCGCACCAGACGCGGATTCCGGCTCGGCTCATGCTGGCTTTGACCTCGGAAACGGTGACCCCGTCCAAGGTGAAGGCGCGCATCCTTGGTGGGGCATATGCATCGGTGGTAGTCGGGATCGCGCCGAGGTCTGCCAGGAGCGGGACTGAGGCTGCGGAGAGGTCTTCGCATCGAGTGAATGCGCCTGCTGTCAGCCATCCGCAGTGCTGGGTGAGGGCTTCGTCGAGGGACAGGCGTGGGACTGGGTCGAAGGTCCCTGGCCAGGAGAAGCGCCCGACCAGGTCGGCGGAGTCCCAGGTGAGCGAGACTTCTGCCGGGCGGACTACGTCGATCAGGTCCTCTGACAGCCAGAGGAATCCGACGGGCCGCAGGCTGGGGAACCACTTGTGAAGTGTGCCGAACATGGCATCGACATTCGACAGCCCTGGAGCGAGCGGGACGTGTCCCGGGCCATGCGCGGCGTCGAGGACGGTGCGGCCGCCGCGCGCGCGGGCCCAAGCCAAGAGGGGTTCGATGGGGAAGCGGATCGCCGTTGATGAGGAGATGAGGCTGAACTGCAGATAGCTGACCGTTCCAGGCACGAGCTCGTCCAGGTCGGCGAGGAGTTGGTGCGGACCGGTGAAGGGGATGCGCACCGGAATGCGGATGAGGTCGGCCCCGACCTGTCGGCATCTCTGTTCCCAGGCTCGCAGGATCGAGGAGTACTCGGTGTCCAGGACGATGACCGTCGAATCCGATCCCAGCGGCAGCGAGGAGACGATCGCGGCTGCTGCGGATGTGGCGTTGGCGCACAGCGTGGTTCCGGTCGCCGGGAGCGTTAGTGCGGTCGCTACCTCGGCGGTGAGTTCCCGGAGGCGTTCGGTCAG
Source organism: Actinocorallia herbida (assembly GCF_003751225.1). Taxonomy (NCBI): domain Bacteria; kingdom Bacillati; phylum Actinomycetota; class Actinomycetes; order Streptosporangiales; family Thermomonosporaceae; genus Actinocorallia; species Actinocorallia herbida. The sequence goes on along the minus strand of NZ_RJKE01000001.1, from coordinate 359,104 downwards.
GTGCTGCCCGAGGTACACGGTGGGGTCGGACTCGATCTCCTGCCGGATCCTGTCTGCGTGGGCGGCGACTCGGCGGGAGGTGAGGCCGTAGGAGGCATGGTTGAGGAGGGTCAGGCCGGGAGCCAGGAAGAATTCCTCTTGCGCTTCGCTCCTCACGGCCGGATGCCTACCCAGGGTTGGGGGTCAGGGAACGGAGACGAGCGAGGTCGAGGACGTCGAAGCGGAAGATCGCGTCAGCCGCGGCGGCTTCGTCGTGAGCGACTCCGAGCACGTTGACCGTGAACGGGATGGGCTCCCAGTGGTGAGGGCGGTCAGACAGTAGACGGAGCTGGTCGCTCAGGTGAGCGTGCCGGTTCTCGGTGGTCGTGCCGGTCAGGCCGGCGAGTAGTTCTGCGAGGAGATCGTCCCCGGCCGGCCTGCCGAAGAGGGACTCGAGTTCGCCGATCTGGCAGGCGAGGGTGGTGATGGCTCGTCCCGGGGAGCTGGGGTAAGCGCTGTCGAGGTACTGGGCGAGGACGGTCGCGGCCTGGGGGATGCGGCTTTGCAGGCCGAGGACGCGGCTGGAGTCGCGCAGGTGCCAGGGGCTGTCGCTCGCGACTCCGGATGCATCGGAGTTGTGGGCGAGGGCTTGGAGCAGGCGCCAGGCGCGGTCCAGTTCGAGGCAGGCCATGGCCTTCTTGCTCAGCCAGTGGATCGCCTCGTACTCGGCGTAGGGATGTTCCTTTTCCCGAGCAACCTGGATCGCGTGCAGCAGCCAGCGATCGGCTTCGGCGTGGTCGTAGGCGGCGAGATGGGCCAGGCCGCGGTGCCCGTGGGCGCGTGACTGGAGTTCGGGATTGGCCGACATCTCAGCGACCACACCGCAGAGCTGGATGCAGCGCGCCGTGTCCTGGATCGGGCCGCACAGGGCGATCTCTGCATGGAGCATCAGTGCTTCAGCAAGGATCTCGCTGGGGCCGACGTTCGCGGCGACGAGCTGGTCGAGGAGGCCACGGCACTCCTCCCAGCTGTTGGTCATACGAAGGTTGCGAGCCCACAGAAGCCGGACGGCCAAGACAGCCTCGTCGGTGGCAGCGCCGAGTTGCGCCACCGCGGACGAGCAGGCCTCAGCCGCGGCGACATGGTTGCCTTCTGCAGAAAGGCACTCGGCGAGTTGCACGAATGCCTCAACCGTGTTCGTCCCCTGATCTACAGCGACTGCAGCAAGGTCACGGGCCTTCGACACCGAACCGATGGCGAACTGCCTGCGGGAAGCGTCGATGGCGTAGGCGCAGGTCTTCTCCTTCACCCCGGCCGCCGAAGCGACCGCGACCGCCCGAACCTGCATCTCGTCATCCCAGGGCCGCTCCGCCTCCAGCAGTTCAAGGAGCTTGCGGTGCTGACGACGCCACCGCGGACCGTTCACCACCCCTCGCTCACGCAGGACCTCAGCGAGGAGCGGGTGGTGGATCGTGTACCGGTCGTGTTCGTCTCGCGGATCGGCTGGCCGGACCAGGGCGTGCTCACTGAAAAGGACGTCCAGGCGCTCGTAGACGTCATCGACGTCCATACGTGCGAGCTGGGCCAGGTAGTCGACCTCGAAGCTGTAACCGATCAGCGCGGCGGCTTCCAAAATCCTCTGATCCGCGACGTCCAGGAAAGAAAGACGTTCTTCCAGAACCGCGGTTATTCTTCGCGGCATCCCCACATGGGCCTCGCTGCCGAGCCGGACCAGCGACTCTGCGAACAACGGGTTCCCCGCGCTCATCTGCACGATCTGCGCGACCAGCCCTGACGGGACACGGGAGCTGGCTGCCTGGCGGACGAGGACCTCGGTGTCCTCACCGGTCAAGCGTGGAAGATCGATCTCCACGCAGTCGTCCCGGTAGCGACGGAGCCGGAACAACGCCCGCTTCAAAGGGTGGGCCTCGTCGCGGCTTTGGAGGTTGTCCGGACGGTAGGCCAAGACGAGCGTCAACGGTCCCTCGACGCGCAGGGCCAGCGTCACGAGCAGGTCGACGGTCGCGGTGTCGGCCCAGTGAAGGTCGTCTAGGACGAGCAGTAGCGGTCCGCGCTTCAGCAGCTCGTCGACGAACCCGATCAGCTGGTCGAGCCTGCTGTCCATGTCGACGGTCTCGCGTCCCGCTTCGCGGACCGATCGTCCGGTCTTCATCCCTGCCGCGAGCAGGCCGCCGACCATCGGCACCGATTCGACCCAGTCTGGAGCGTGCAGCCGGAAGGAGTCGACGACCCGGCCCATCATGTCCCGCGAACCGGAACGTTCAGCCGCGTTAGCGAGCGACCTGAGGCACTCACGCACTGCTTGGAAGGAATCGGATGCCAGCGAGTTGAGCATCGCCTGGCCGTAGCCGTGCAGCAGACCGGCCTCTCGGTGCCGTTCGATCGAAGCGTCCGCGAACGCGCTCAGGAGGCTCGACTTTCCGACGCCAGCTTCCCCGCGCAGGACCAGGACGCTGGTTCTCCGATTTCGTATCGAAGCGTCGACCCGCTCCATGAGGAGTGCGAGCTCGTCTCGCCGGTCGACCAACCGGGTAGGCGTTGTCTGGCGCGACAAGGACGGGCACCTCCACACGTCGACTACCGCCCACAGGGCACGCAGCTGGGCCGCGTCAAGCCCAGCTCACCGTGTTTCAGCCAGAGATTATCTGATCAAGCCCCGAATCGGCCCTGCCGAAGGATTTTGATTCCTCGACGCAAGGGGTGCTGGACTCACGGGGCGTAGAGAGTCCCAGCAATGGGCTTCGACATAGTGGACGAGGGGCACCGGGTTGGCGACGCTCTGGCCTCCCGCTTGGCCACCACAATCAGGCTCACGAGTCGAGCTCCGTACACATGGCCTCACTGGCAGCGGCTGATCATCTTCGACCCACTGCGTGACCCGACAGTCGGTTGCGGCCGATTCCGGCTTCCGGCGCCATTTATCGGGATGGCTCCGCGGGGTGCAAGATGAGGCATTCGTGGCTACGAAGTGGGCGACGCTGCGCGCTCGTCCACTTCGCACCGAGGGATGGACCGGGCGCGGTCCACGGAGAATCCGGAGGTGCGGGTAGTGCCCGACGGCTGCGACGAAATGCCAGTTCAGAAGACGTATCGACGACGTGGAGAGGGGCCCAGGCGGAAGTGCCTGTGCTTGCGGCTCAGTGAAGACGAGTACGAGGTCATCACGGCGGCGGCAGGACGCCAAGGCGTGACTCGGACGTTCTTCGCCGCCGAGGCGGTGCTGTTGGTGGCCCGTGAGGACGTGCCGGTGGTGAGGGCGGCCGACCGGGCGCTGCTGCGGGAAGTCATGGAGGGAAACCGCCAGATCCGGCGGGTCGGCGGGAACCTCAACCAGATCGCGCTTCGCCTGAACGCCTCCGGGCAGTGCCCTCCGGAGCTGGGCTGGTGCCTGGAACTGGTCGCGGAGAGCCTTCAGAGGCTTGATGGGCTGGCCATGGACCTGGACGAACTGATCCACCGCCGATGATCGGAAAGATCACTCGCGGGTCGAACGTGGGGAACCTGATCGTCTATCTTTACGGGCCCGGTCGCACCAGCGTCCACGACAACCCGCACGTGGTGGCCGGCTTCCGGACTCCCCTCGAATTGGAGCCTCGCATCGAGAACGGTGCGCCGGATCTCAAACCGCTCATCAGCCTGCTGCGGCAGCCGTTGGCCGCTCTGTCCGTCAAAAGTCTCGACCAGCCGGTATGGCAGTGCTCTCTACGCGCGGCTCCGGAGGATCCGTGGCTGAGCGACGAGCAATGGGGCGAGATCGCCGCGGAGACGCTCCGCCGCGTCGGCATCATCCGCGACGCGGATCGTTCCGGATGCCGGTGGATCGCGATCCGCCACGCGGATGACCACGTCCACATCGTCGCCACGCTCGCCCGCGAGGACGGCCGGACGCCGCGACTGTGGAACGACAGACTAAAAGTCCGGGACGCATGCCTCGCCGCCGAGGAGAGCCACGGATTGCGGCGGACGGCACCGGCCGACAGGACCGCGAATCGACGTGCTACCCGTTCCGAAGACGAGAAAGCCGCACGTCAGGGACGTAAAGAGGTACCGCGCCAGACGCTCCGCCGAGCTGTGACGACCGCAGCCGGTGGAGCTGCGGGACCCGACGAGTTCTTCGCAATGCTCGCCGACGCAGGAGTCCTGGTCCGCACCCGCCGCAGCACGCGGATTCGATCCGAGGTCACCGGATACAAGGTCGGCCTCCCCGGTGACGTCACGAAGGCCGGAGAGCAGATCTGGTTCTCCGGAGGCCGGCTCGCGCCGGAACTCAGCATGCCGAAGCTATGCCAGAGATGGGCCGATCCGGAGCGATCCGCTGATCCGTCCGCGCGTCCGCGAGCGATCCGCAGCCCGGAACAGCGTGAGGCCGTGTGCCGGGCAGCCTCCCAGGCCGTCATGCAGGCCGCCCACCGGTTCCAGTGGAGCAGCAGTCCAGAGGTGCGCTCGGACATCGCAGCGGCCACCACCGGTGTGCTTCACACAGTGGCACATGTGACCGGGAATCCCCGGATGAGCCACATCGCCGACGTCTACGCCAGGGCCGGCAGAGAACCTCACGGGCGCGTGTCTCCTCTCGGCTCCTACTCGCGCGGGCTGAGGACGGTAAGCCGGGTTTTCGCCCATGCGCTGAGCCGCCAGAGCGGAGAGGCCTACCGAAGGACTGTCGCGTGGATCCAATTGTTCTCGTGCCTGGCGCACCTCGTCGAGAGGATCGCCGCGCACCGCGCCGCCCAGGGGCGGATCGCGCAGGCTCAGGCTGCTCAGGCGGCCGCGGATGCGCTCAAGCAGATGGCGGACCCGACCCAGCAGGCATCGAGGCAGGCTCATCCAGTCCTTCCTGGTCTGCTCGCCGTGACGTTCCCTGCTCCCCCGCGAGCGAGCGCGACATCAAGAAATCGACCGTCACCCGACACTTCACCGAACTCCCCCGGTCGTTCACGAGCAGCCGGAAGATAGATCGAAGACACCAGGAGTAAACACTAGCGACTCTGGGTAACAGGGCTGGCAGTGCTCGACCAACGAGCACGGACGTGCAGCAGTGCGCGGAGTCCCCTAAGAGAAAGGAGCGCCCATGGCTGAGTCGGCGGAACAGAGGACCGACATGCGAGTACCACCCGGGCTCGCACGCTAGCCAACCGCGTCACGCTGCGCCGACCCCGACCGAACGCGGAAGGCCTGCGGCAATGACGAAGAGCAGAACCCAGCAAGCAGCAGACGACCGGACCGAGCAGCTCGCGCGCAACGTCTACGACAACGTGCGGCAGCTCAACCACGCGACCGCCCGACCCCCAGGACTGACGTATCCCGGAACCGCTTACTCGGTCCTCGGCAACCTCTCCGAGGCCGTCTACGGACTGGGGCAGACCCTCGAACAGCTCGACCGCTTCCTCACCGAAGAACTGAACGCGGGACGACTCGGGCATGACCTCGGCCACAGCCCTGTCACCGAGATCCACGGGGCGCAGGACGAACTTCGCTCAGCCAGCACCACCGCGAGGAAGCTCGCAAACACTCTCGGACGCGCCCAGAGCTCCATCAACGCGGTCAACGCGAAACCCCAGCTCACACCCGCAAGCCTGGCAAGCCAGGCCTTCCCCATGCCTCCCGGCGAAGCCATCCTCAAGACCGGCTCGGCGGGTACCCGTCCAGACCATCCACCCCAAGCACGACCCGGGCGGGCTCACGGAAGGGGCGAGGCATGAAGCCCATCACCCTCGACGGCCTCCGCTCGCTCCCGCCCTTCATCGACCTGATGACCGCCGCCGGCATCCTCGGAATCGGCCGAACCAAGGCCTACGACCTCGCACGAAGAGGCCGCTTCCCCTGCCACGTCGTCCTGATCGGCGCCAGCTACAAGGTCAGCCTCAAGGACCTGCTCAGACTCATGAGCCCACCGGAAGGTACCTGAGTTAGGCAGGTTCCGCGCTCTCCGTCGGAGCGGAAGCTCGGAGCCACTTCGGCAGCAGCCAATAAGGTCGCCGCGGGACTCGACCGTGGCCACCGCAAGCACATCCGAACGCGCTGGCCTCCGTCACTTCGTTGAGGAGTGACGGAGGCCCTGAAACATCCACGAGGAGCTCTCAGCGGAAGTGGGCAATGCTTCGGGGCGACGCCTCATGCGGCGGATCGCCGGAAGCGCAAGCGACCACCGAGCCTGGACATGATGCTTGGGCGGCCCTCCGAGTTCGGAGAGCGGCGCTCAAGGCCAGGCCAATAATCGTCGGTGTTGAGCGAACCTCCCGCCGGGGCTGGCATCTGGCGTCGCGGCGGCAGCGACGCGCTTGCGGCTGCTCGGGGTGCGGGCGGACGCTCCCTCCCACCGACGACAGACCTTGAGTAGGGGCGATAATCCGTCCTTGTAGGTGGTGAAGGCTTCGGGCCGGAGCGGAGACGGATCCACAACGCGTGGCCGAGATGTTCGAGCGTCCTCGCAGTGACCCACTCGTCATGCCCGTCGACGTTCACGAGGGCTCGCCACACCTTCGTGGCCTCGCCCCACCACAAGGTGAGGATCTCGGGAAACGAGCGTCGGAGGGCAGCCTCCATTGGACCGTTCGAGAGGTTCTGGCGCGGCTGGCCGATCGTCGTCAGGGGCGGCCCGGCGCTGGCCGGTGATCTGGTGGCCGACGCGAGCGGAGGCGCCGAGTATGTAGCCACTGCTTGGGGCACTTGCGTGAAAGCTCTCTTGGAGGCGGTGTCGCAGAAGTGCTGCATGAATGATCTCCGTTCTCGGGTCGTGCGGTGCTGGGTCCAGCTCTGTCCGCAGGTGTCAGAGCGGTTCGCTCTTGCGGTGCCGGTGAATGCACGATCGCGAGCAGAGCCCGTACCGCGTCACCGCGAAGTCCTGCGGATGGGTTCGCCGTCGTCAGGCGGAGGGCGGGATATCGACTTCGAACCAAACGACGGTCCCTTTACCGTCGGGGGCGAGATCGTGGCCCCATGAGCGGGCCAGGACATCGAGAAGGAAGAGGCCGCGCCCGTCCTCGTCATCGTCTGAGGCGTCCCGAGGCACGGGGACTCCTCCGCCTTCGTCGGTGACCTCGACGCGCAGCCCGGAGCGGCAGGTCAGCAACGCAACCCTGACAACGCCCGATGTTCCTCCGTGCTTGAGCGCATTGGTTGCGAGCTCCGAGGTCAGAAGCTTCAACGTGTCGATCACCTCCGATCCCGCGTACGACTTCCCGACAGCCGCCACCCAGTCCCTCGCCCGGAACGGCAACAGCAGATCCGGCTGAAGCCGGGCGAAACCCACGAGATCCAGCCCAAACCTCTCCATGCCCCATCACACTCCCCAAAGTCGCGATAAGAACACGCTCCGCAGTCAAGCGCACGAGGCCAGCATGGCATTGACAAGTCAACATTGCTCTGCACAAGTCAATATTCGCTGGCCCGATCCGGCCAGTAACAGGGAGCGACCCATCCGCCCCGTGGAAGACTTCGGTGCATGGCAACAGCGGAGATGGCGGACTACAAGGTGAGCGAGACGGCGGGCGGACCGACCGTCAGGCACCGTCGCCTGTCCGCCGAGCTCAAGAGGTTGCGCGAGGCCGCCGATCTAACTCCCCAAGAGGCCGCCGATCTCCTCGGCTGGAGCCGACCGAAGCTCGTGAGGATCGAGAACAGCGGCGGCGTCCCCTCGGTTGAGGACGTACATCGCATCCTCGACTCCTACGGAGGCATCGACCAAGCGCTGCGGCTCGCCCTGGCGCAGCTCACTCAGGACGTCCGACTTCGAGGGTGGTGGTCGGCCTACGGCGACGTCGTCGGCGGCTCCTACGCGCAATGCGAAGACGTGGCGACCGAGATACGCAGTTTCGAGACGTCGTTCATCCCGGGACTCCTTCAGACCGCCGCGTACGCCCGCGCGATCATGCAGGGCGACGAACCCGACCTGGTGGAGCGACGTGTCCAAGCACGCATGACCAGGCAGGCGCTGCTCACCCGCCCGAACGCGCCGAAGCTCTCCGTCGTTCTCGACGAGAGCGCCCTTCGTCTTCCTATCGGGGACATGGAGGTCCTGCGCGAACAGCTGGAGGCGCTACTCACCGCATCACGACGCTCGAACATCAGCATTCGGGTGCTGGACGAGACCGCCGGCCTCCATCCTGGCCGGACGGGCGGAAGCTTCGTAATCTTCGGTTTCGAAAGCGCCATCGAGCCCGACGTCGTCTACCTGGAGACGCTCGCAGGCGGGCTCTATTTGGAGGAAATCGCACAGGTTAGGCGCTGTAATGTCCTGTATGAGGGCATCGTCAGCGCTGCCCTCCCTGAGGATCAGTCGGCAGCTCTCATCGCCGCCATCATCAAGGAGTGACCAGGCGAATGTCCCCCCGACACAACGTCCCGACCGCGACGTGGCGCAAGAGCTCTCACAGCGCGCCGCAGGGCAGCAACTGCGTCGAGCTCGCCGACCTTCGTGGCCGAGTCGGCATCCGCGACTCTAAGAACTCGGACGTCGCCCACCTGACGGTCACCCGCCGCCAGTTCAGCCGCCTCGCCTCCCACATCCGAGCTGGCAGCCCTTTCGAGCAACATGCCAGCTGAGCTGTTGGTGCCGAAGAGTTCCTTAGCGGGCGCTCAATCAGTCAACAGTGGTTACGGCTCGTAGCGTGAACGCAGATGGACATCTACTAATTAACTAACTATGAGAGCCAAGTGAGCGTGCGCGACGACAGGCGGAAGCCACTGCGCAGCATCCGAGGCCTTGACACCGTGCCTCGACCGCTCAGTGCCGACCTCGCCAAGTCTTAAGTCGAAGTGAGCGATGCCTCGACAAAGCTCTTCAGGACGAAAGTGGCGTTCGGCTCCCTTGCTAACCAACCAACCAGATCGAAGCGAAGGCCGCGTCCGCCAAAGTGATGGGTGGTCGTTCGAGGTCAGTGTGTCTTCCTTGCGAAAGACAGCCATCGCGTGACCGTTGGGAATTCGGCCGACGGCGTCAGAAGAGCAGACACACGACGGCTGTGAACGGCAACGTAGACCATGGCCAACAGTTGAGCGGTTCGAGTCGGACCTGTTGAGGAGCCACGCTGACAGCCACGACAACCCTGGATGCCAGCTGCAGGCATGCCTTGGCGGGCGATATCCCGCGCCGGCCCGTGTGAGGAAGGCGCCAAGCTCACCACTCAAACCCGAGGGATCTCCCCGGCTCTTGGTGCGCGAGCCTTGAGCGGCCGTGAGATGTAGCCACCGCAAGCTACAACAAGTAGCATAACGCTACGTTTAGTAACGTCTGGCCAGGTTGCGCCACCCAATAGACAAGCAACTCGATCTCGTGCATAATATTTACAGCGCTTGCCAGCTTGACAGAAATGTGGCACCGCTTACCCAAAATCGGATTTTTCAAATCGAATCGTCTGATCCGCGAGGGGATAACTACGGTCGAAAACGATTAACAAAACCCTGACGATCGCGCATTTGGCTTAGTGCATCACTCCATGAGACAGAGTGATAGCCCTAAGGGTAGGACTATGTTCTGCCCTAGCTAAGTCAGAGTGCGTTTTTTTATGGGCGAAACCAGCAGGTCGAACGTCACGGCCTGCTTTTTTGATGCACGAAAACAGCAGGTGAGGGGCCCTCGTTGGCGCGAGGACCCCTCCGCCCCCCCAGAAGCAGCCGGTCCGCGGTCGCAAGAAGGAGAGCACACATGCAGAGTAACCACGACGGCAAGAAGCCTGGCCTCCCAGAGATCGTAGAGATCCTCGCTGTGAGCGTGTGCTTCACCTACATCTCAGGCGGTGAGGCGGTGGGAGCCGTCGGCTTGCTCATCGCGTACGCCACGCTCCGTTGGGGTCGTAGCTAGACAGTACGGGTGCCCGCTGAGCCTTCGGGGCTCAGCGGGCACTGACACGCTTCGATGAAGGACCTTCGATAGCGAGAGCATCGCCCCGCCATGCGCCCCGTAGGTGAGGGCCAGTGAGCCTCTGGCCGCAACGTGGACCGGAGCTCATCTAGCCACCTCGTGGCCATCCGTCTAACAAATGATCTAACGAGGCGTTAGAATCTGGGGACAACACAAGCCATGAAGAGGCAGGTCAGGCTAGACGCCGAGGCTGCGGCCGATGATTTCCTTCATGATCTCGGTGGTGCCGCCGAAGATGGTTTGGATGCGGACGTCCTGGTAGGCCTTGGCGATGGGGTATTCGGTCATGTAGCCGTAGCCGCCGTGGAGTTGGAGGCAGCGGTCTACGACGCGCTTCAGCAACTCGGTGTTCCACCACTTGAGCATGGCCGCCTCGTCGGGGGTCAGCGTGTGGGTGGTGTCGGCGAGGATGCACTTGTCGGTGAAGGCTCGGGCGACGGTGATCTCGGTCTTGATCTCGGCGAGGACGAAGCGGCTGTTCTGGAAGGAGCCGATGGGCTTGCCGAAGGCGGTGCGGGTCTTGCAGTACTCGAGGGTCTTCTCGAAGGCGTCTTCGGCGGCGGTGAGGGCCGTCGCGCCGATGGAGAGGCGTTCGCGGGCGAGGTTCTGCATGAGGTAGATGAAGCCCATGCCCTCTTCGCCGAGGAGGTTCTTGGCGGGCACGCGGACGTTGTCGAACGAGAGTTCGGCGGTGTCCTGGGCGTGCATGCCGATCTTCTCGAGGTTGCGGCCGCGCTCGAAGCCGGGCATGCCGCGCTCGACCATCAGCAGGGAGATGCCCTTGTGCTTGGCGGTCGGGTCGGTCTTGGCGACGACGACGATGATGTCGGCGAGGATGCCGTTGGAGATGAACGTCTTGGAGCCGTTCAGGATGTAGTCGTCGCCGTCGCGGACCGCGGTGGTCTTGATGCCCTGGAGGTCGGAGCCGGCGCCGGGCTCGGTCATCGCGATGGCGCTGATCAGCTCGCCGGAGCAGTAGCCCGGGAGCCAGCGCTGCTTCTGCTCCTCGTTGAGGAGCTGCTTGAAGTAGCCGCCGTTGATGTCGTTGTGAACGGCCCAGCCGGGGCCGTGGATGCCGGCCTTGGCCAGCTCCTCGCCGAAGACGACGTAGTAGCGGTAGTCGTCGTTGCCGCCGCCCCCGTACTCCTCCGGCATGTCGATGCCGAGCAGGCCCGCCCGTCCGGCCGCGAGCCAGACCTCGCGGGAGACGATGCCGTCCTTCTCCCACTGCTCGTGATACGGGGCGCACTCCTTCGCGATGAAGGCTCGCACCATGTCGCGGAAAGCCTCGTGCTCCTCGGTGAAGATCTCACGCGCCATCGGGCCACACTCCTGGGTAAGTACGTACTGACTGACCTCCGAGGGTACCAAGTCGCGGAGCCCGCCTCCCACCCGGCTCCCGCCGCGGCTCCACTCGGGCACCCCGACGGACCCGCACACGCACCCGACCGCAACTGGACTTTCCCCGTTCCCCCCGGCGCCCCGTTCTTATGATCATGGCGACCCAGGGAGGGAACGTGTCCGACGCCCGTACCTACCGTCTCCCCGCCAGAGAGATCCGCAATTCCGCCGCCATCGGCGGCCTCGTCTGGCTTGCCGTATCGGCCGCCATCTGGGGGCCCGGGTTCCTCGCACTGCCCTTCGCGGTCTCCGCCCAGACCGTCGTCACGATCCTCACCGCCGCCATGGTCGCCGAAGCCGTCCTGACCAGGACCACCGCCGACGAGACGGGCCTGACGGTCCGGAAACTCACGTCGTGGCGGCTGCCGTGGGAGGACGTCCAGGGGATCAAGGCCATGAGGCACCCGAACGCGGTGACCGGCAAGAGCGGACCGCGACGCATGGTCGTCTACTGGGACGCGCAGGGCGAGCCACGGCGGATCGCGGGTCTCGACGATCTCTCCGTGCCCGGGTTCAAGGACGAGGTGGCCCGCCTCCAGGGCCTCTGGACGGCCCACCGCGGAGGCTCCTGGCGGGAGATTCCGCAGGTCCAGCACAGTATCGCCGACTACGGGCGCGGGAGCGCGTAGCTCACGGCCCGCTCAGCCGATCAGCAGCCGGCTCCTGGTGCTGACGACCTGGCGCGTCTCCGGGAAGGTGTACCACCCGCGCCACTCGATGCCCCGGCGGAGCTGCCGCACCAGCACCCCGCACAGGACGTCCTGACGGCCCGGGAACGAAGCCGCGAGGCTGTCGTCCCGGTCGGTGAGATACCTGCGGAGGAAGGCCACGGCCCGTGTGAAGTCGGCGTAATCACGACGGTACACATCGGCGGTGAAGACGTGCGACCAGCCCCCGACCTCACGCCTGAGGTGGTACGGCAGCGGGCCGGACCTTCCGGGGAGCTGCGCGACGGTCTCCACGACCTCGCCGGCGACCACCTGGAAACCGGCCGGGAGCAGCCTGGCCTGGACGTCCACACCGGCTATCCGCCAGCCCCGGACGGCCAGCGGATCGAGCGGGGGCTCGTCCAGTGTGAACGCCAGATCGTCGGCCACGACCTCGACGTCGGGCCGCGAGAGTTCCAGCATGCGGAACCTCCAGGGGTCGGCGTTATGCCGGGATTGTATGACGCCCGGGGCTGCTCAGCCGTCCAACGCGGCGGGGATCACCTCGACGTGGCAGACGGCGCCCTCGCGATGGATCGCGAGGGTGAGGGCGACGCCGATCCGGTCGCCGCCGAGCTGGTCGTAGAGGGCGGCCCTGCCGTCGATCTCGACGCCGTTCACCGCGAGCAGGGCGTCTCCGACGCGCAGCGCGTTGCCCTCCCCGACGCGGGTGACGATCTGGCGCTTGGCGGTCAGGCCGTCGATCTCCACGTGCCGTTCGGCGATGGCGACGCCCAGCGACGCGCGGGTGACGCGGCCGTGCGCGATCAGGTCGAGCGCGACCGAGGCGACGGTCCCGGCCGGGACGGCGAAGCCGATGCCCGCGCCGTCGGTCCGGATGGCGGTGTTGACGCCGAGGACGCGCCCGCGGGCGTCCACCAGGGGTCCGCCGGAGTTGCCCGGGTTGATCGCGCAGTCGGTCTGCAGGACCCGCTCGAGCGAGCGCACGCCGCCGCGGGTGGGCAGGGAGCGGGCGAGGCCGCTGATGATGCCGAGCGAGACCGACTCGGGGAACAGGCCGAGCGGCGAGCCCAGCGCGAGGCACAGTTCGCCGAGCCGGGCGGGCTCGGCGCGCAGCTCGAGGTGGTGCTCGGGCGGCTCCGCCAGCCGGAGGACGGCGAGGTCGGTGAGCCGGTCCGCGCCGACGATCTTCGCGGGCTGGGACCGCCTGCCGGGCAGGTCGGCGATGAGTTCGCCGCCGTCCTCGATCACGTGGTGGTTGGTGACGACGTGGCCCTCGGTGTCCAGGACGAAGCCCGAGCCGTACGAGGTCCCCTTGTCCCCCTTGAGGGTGAGGGCGACGACGGAGGGCAGCACCCGTTCGGCGAGCGCCGCGAGTTCGTCGCTGAAGGAGGCGAGTGCGAGGCTCATACGGTGACCGCGTCCTCGTCTTCCTCTTCCTCGAAGGACTTCTCGCCGCTGAAGTCGGCCTGGAGTTCGTCGTCGAACCGGTCGGCGAGGTCGCCGATCGCGTCGCAGGCGTAGGAGAGGTTGTCGACGGTGAGGGTCTCGGCGAGCAGCTCCGTGCTCATGATCACGTCGCCGTCGTCGGTGACGTAGGCCCTGGCCTGGAGGATCCGGGAGTTGATCGAGTTGAGCGCCTTGAGGAGCTGCCTGCCGCCCGCGGCGCCGCGCAGCACGATGGACCAGACGCGGACGAGGTGGGGGTTCTCGCCCCGGTCGACCACGTCGACGTAGTAGAGCGCGCTACCGCGGCGAACGGGGATGGAACCGTCCTTGTCGACGGCCAGCGGCCCGTCGATCTGCAGCATCTCCTTGGCGAGCTTCTCGACGTACGCCTGAATCATCGCGATCTGTGCCATGCCTGAATTCTTCCGGATCGAACCCCTAGAAATCTTGCCATTCCGCATCCTCGTAGCCGACGATCACCGGCCGGACGAGGGTGTTGGCTTCGACGTCGTCGCGCCTGAGGTCCTTGGCGAAGACCTTGGCCGCGGAAAGGACGTCGGCGTCGAGGAAGCGCAGGGCGGGCGCCTCGTCGGAGAGCTTCAGGGCCGGCTCTCCGGAGGACGCCATGACGAAGCCCCAGTCTCCGAAGCTCGGTACGTCGACGTGGTACGGCAGCGTGCGCAGGCCCGATTCCCTGATCGTCTTCTCGATGCACCAGAACGACCTGGGCGCGAAGTACGGGGAGCCGGACTGGACGACCATCCTGCCGCCGTCGGCCACGAGGCGCCGGGCGAGCCCGTAGAACTCGGCCGAGTACAGCTTGGCCGTGGCGACCTCGTCGGGGTCGGGGAAGTCCACGATGACGGCGTCGTAAGGCTCGCGCCCGTCACGCGCCCACGTGAAGGCGTCGGTGTTGACGACGGTGACCCGCGGGTCCTCGAAGGCTCCCCCGTTCAGCTCCCGCAGCCGCGGCTGGGTCCGGGCGAGGGAGATCACCTCGGGGTCGAGTTCCACGAGGGTCACCTCCCGGACGTCCGGATAGCGCAGGACCTCGCGCAGGGCCAGGCCGTCTCCACCGCCGAGGATGAGGACCCGCGCCCGGGTACCGGACAGGGCGGGGTGCACGAGGGCCTCGTGGTAGCGGTACTCGTCGACCGAGGAGAACTGGAGGTCTCCGTTGAGGAAGAGCCGGGTGTCCGCGCGGCCCGAGAGGCTCACCTTCTCGGTGAGGACGATCTCCTGGTAGGCGCTGCGCGTGGCGAAGGCCACGGGGTCGTTGTAGAGGGCCTGGCGGGCCGTCATCTCGAAGGCGTCGGCCTTGACGTAGACGGCGCCCAGCAGCACGAGGACCCCTGCCATGACGCTCCACAGCACCGCCTTGCCCGTCCGCCCGACTTCCGCGCGGAAGATCCACAGCACCACCGCCACGCCCGCGACGGCGTTGACCGCCCCGACGACGAGCGCGCCCCGGATCTGCCCGAAGACCGGCAGCAGCAGGAACGGGAAGGCCAGGCCGCCGACGAGGGCGCCCACGTAGTCGGCCGCGAAGAGGTCGGCGACGGCCGAGCCGGCCTCCTGCTTGCGGATCTTCTGGAGCAGCGTCATCAGCAGCGGGATCTCCGCGCCGATGAGCGCGCCGAGCACGGAGGCGGCGACCACCAGCATCGGGACGTAGAGGTCGAGCCAGGCGAAGGCGGCATAAAGCAGCAGCACCGACAGGCCGCCGAGGAGCGCCAGGGCCGCCTCGATGGCCGCGAACGCCACCAGGGCGCGGGACTGGAGCGGCTTGGCCGCCAGCGACCCGACGCCCATCGCGCAGACCATCACCGACAGCACGATCGACGCCTGGGTGATGGAGTTGCCGACCAGATAGCTGCCGAGCGCCACCAGCGCCAGCTCGTAGACCAGCCCGCACGCCGCGCAGACGAAGACCGCCGCCAGCACCAGCGCGCGCCGCCCCCGGATCACCTGGGCGCCCTCCCCCGACGGCGCATCAGCTGATGGAGGCGCAGACGATGGCCGCCGTGGCGAGGTCCGTCGCCGCGACGACCCAGGCCGACGCGTGCGGCGAGCTCCCGCCGGACAGAAGGGTCTCGCCGAGCTTGCCGGGCGTGATCGCGTCGAGGATGAAGAACGCGACGACCGACAGCACGATCCCCAGCAGCGCGTAGACGACGGTGCTGAGCAGGCCATCGGTCAGGCCGTCCTCGCTGACGACGATCGCGGTCGTGATGATCGCGCCGAGGCCGAGGAGCTTGGCCGCCAGGACGACCGCGCCGCCCTTCCCGCCCTCGGTCCAAATGATCTTCCCGAGGTGGCCTGGGGTCAGCAGGTCCACGACGAGGAAGCCGAGGGCGAGCAGCGCGATGCCGACACCGCCGTAGGCGAGGGTCGCCAGGGCCTCGCTGAACATGTCGTCGAACATCACGGTCTTTCCGCCTTCCGCGCCTTCAAGGTGCCGGAGATGATCCAGATGAGGCCGAGCAGGACCAGCACCGCGCCGAGCGCCAGCCAGAAGTACCAGCCGAATCCGTGCACGGGGCTCAGCTCGTCGTTCGAGGACGCCGTCGGGTCCGTCGTCTGCTCTCGCGCGGGGATCGCCGCGAGGGCGCCGCCGCTCTCGGTCGAGGCCAGCATCGGGAGCGCGCCCAGGAGGTCGGCGAGTTCGGAGATCCCCTGGGGCTCCAGCGAGTCGTAGAGCTTCGCGCGCTCCAGCGCGCCGGGGTCGACGTCGAACTCCTGGATGTTGTCGCTCGCGTTCACGTTGACCGAGCTCCACTCCTTGTAGATGTAGGAGTAGTTCACCGCCATGACGATCCAGCGAGGGCACTCCTCGGGCCGTGACATGACGTCGACGCCGAGCCCGAGGTTGGAGCCCTTCTCCTGCGGGGCGCCCGTGCCCGCCTCGACCGACCAGCCGTAGCAGATCCCGTGCGCCTTGGCGGCGTCGGTGTAGACCTGCTGGATGCGGGCGGTGTCGTCGGCGTCGAGGGCCGTCGCGGTGGTGTCGTAGGCGAGGTCCTCGTCGAAGACGCCCTCGTCCCACAGGCTCCAGCCGAGCGGGAGGACGAAGCAGACCAGGGCGAGGACCACGGCGATGAGGCAGCCGGCGTTGGACCCGGACTTGCGCTGGCTCATTTGCCGTCCCCCGGCCCGCCGCCGCGGAAGAGGGTGGCGTGGCCCGCGGGCCCGCCCCACCGCCCGGCGACGTGCTCGTGCCAGCGCCGGTAGCCGGCGTCGGCCTGGTCCACGTGGATCACGCTGCCGGAGCCCGTGGCGAGGACCGCCACGATGACGTCCGGGTAGCGCAGGAAGACGCCCGAGGGGTCGACCGCCCGGTCCACGGGCTTGTGCCTGTCGGCGATGTCGCCCGCGGCCGTCAGCGGGTCGTCCGTGGTCGTCCAGGAGTCGCCCTGCGCGGCGTAGTGGCGCTCGATCCACGAGGCGGGCGACGTGGAGGTGCCCGCCAGGACGAGGGCCGCGATGAGCGCGCCGACGGCGATCAGGAAGCCGCCTCCCCAGGCCGCGCCCTTCACGCCGCCTCCCGGCGCACGAGCCGCGAGGCCGTCTCGACGATCTGGGCGGCCTCGGGGTAGGTGTGCCAGGTCCGCCAGGTGATCCCGGCCTCGCACGGGTCCACGATGATCCCGGTGAGGGCGCCGGGGTCGCCGGGGAAGACGCCGCTGAGCGCGTCCGGCCGGTCGAGCCGGGCGGTGACCTCGGCGAGGGCGGCCGGGAAGTCGGGGACGTCGAGGGTGCGCGAGGTGAACGCGTACCGCCAGCCGTCCAGGCCCGCCTCCGCGTGCGGCGGCAGGCCCTGCTCGCGGCCGGGGAGGCACGCGACGGTCTCCAGCACGGGCCCGGCGACGACCTGGTGCGAGGCGCCGAGCAGGCGCAACTCGACCGTCAGGCCGTCGACGACGACCGCGGAGACGGCCAGCGCGTCATGGCGCGGCTCGTCCAGCGCGAACACGAGCGCCCGCGCGCTCGTGTCGCGGTAGGGCACTTCGAGCAGTCCGGGCACGGCACCGTCCACGTCGATCCAGGGGGGTTTCCGGTGCTTCGCCCGGAGGGATCGCGTGGATCATAGTGCCCGTCACTTCAACCGGGCCACCGCTTGCTCGATCCGCTCATCGGTCGCGGTGAACGCGACCCGAACGTGCTGCGACCCGGCCGAGCCGTAGAAGTCGCCGGGCGCCACGAGGATGCCCAGGTCGGCGAGGTAGGCGACGGTCTCCATGCAGGCCTCGTCACGGGTCGCCCACAGGTACAGGGCGGCCTCGGAGTGGTCGACCCGGAAGCCGTGGCCCTCCAGCGCGGCCTTCAGCGCGGTGCGCCGGGCGGCGTAGCGGGCGTACTGCTCGGTGAAGTGCTCGTCGTCGCCGTACGCGGCGGCCATCGCGGCCTGGACGGGCGCGGGCACGATCATCCCGGCGTGCTTGCGGATCTCCAGCAGCCGCTTGACCATCACGGGGTCGCCCGTGATGAACCCTGCCCGGTACCCGGCCAGGTTGGAGCGCTTGGACAGCGAGTGGATCGCCAGCAGGCCCTCGTGGGAGCCGCCGGAGATGTCGGGGTGCAGGATCGACAGGGGCTTCGGCCCCTCCCACACCAGCTCGATGTAGCACTCGTCGCTGATCACCGGGACGCCGCGGTCGCGCGCCCAGGAGACGACCTTGCGCAGGTGCTCGGGCGGCAGGACCCGGCCCGTCGGGTTCGACGGCGAGTTGACCCAGATCATCTTCGGCACCACGGGGCCGAGGGTGAGCAGGCCGTCGGAGGCCACGCCCGTCGCGCCCGCGATCCGCGCGCCCACGTCGTAGGTGGGGTAGGCGAGCTCGGGGAAGACGACGGTGTCGCCGGGCCGCACGTCGAGCAGCTTCGGCAGCCAGGCGACGATCTCCTTGGTCCCGATCACCGGCAGCACCGCGTCGGCCGGGACGGTGACGCCGAGGCTGCGCGCCAGCCAGCCCGCGGCCGCCTCGCGCACCGCGGGGGTGCCCCAGGTCTGCGGGTACCCCGGCGAGTCCGCGGCCTCGATGAGGGCGCGCCGCGCCACCTCGGGCGTCGGATCGACCGGGGTGCCGACGGACAGGTCCACGATGCCGCCGGGGTGTGCCGAGGCCGTGTTCTTGTACGGCTCCAGTCGATCCCAGGGGAAATCGGGCAGATCCATCGGTGTTGCTCCTTCAGAGATGAAACGGCTCTCGGCCGCGGCCCACCGGGCCACGACCGAGAGCACGAGACGTGTTACTCGCCCTGCGGGGGCAGTGCAGCGGTGATCGGGTGGTCCCGCTCGATCTTGCCGACCTTGGACGCGCCGCCGGGAGCGCCCATGTCGTCGAAGAACTCGACGTTGACCTTGTAGAAGTCCTTCCACTGGTCAGGAAGGTCGTCTTCGTAGTAGATCGCCTCCACGGGGCACACGGGCTCGCATGCGCCGCAGTCGACGCACTCGTCCGGGTGGATGTAGAGCTGGCGCTGCCCCTCGTAGATGCAGTCGACAGGACACTCTTCAATGCAGGCCTTGTCGAGAACGTCCACGCAAGGCTGCGCGATGACGTAGGTCACGCCGTACTCCTCTCAGTTGCGATCCTCACCGGCCCCGGAGGATCGGTGCTGTCACCGCAAGCGCCGTGCGCACTCCAGGGCCGTTGCGATGGCGGCCCCGCCGACAGCCACGGCTCACCGTAAGCTTGTGGGCAATAGTATTGCTGGCGCAGGGCAGTCATTTCGACGTGGGGGTACCCACTTGTCATCCCAGTTCGCCTCACCCCGGTTCGCCGCGCGTCTCGTCGTCGCGATCTCCCCGGCTGACGTCGGCGCGCGGGTCTCGCTGCGCCGTCGGCTCCAGACGGGAGAGTACTCCGATGTGGTCGGGATCCTCGAAGCCTGGTCCGAGGGAAAACTGCGGGTGCGCCGCCGCACCGGCGAGATCGTCGAGGTCGCCGAGGCCGCGCTCGTCGCGGGCAAGACCGTCCCACCCGCGCCGGAGCGCCGCCCCCGCTAGTCCTCGCGCCGCTTGGGGAACTCGGGCAGGGCCGCGGGCAGGTCCCGCGAGACGGTCAGCGGGAAGACCGCGGGGCGCTTCTCCAGGAACGAGGTGACGCCCTCGGCGGCGTCCGCGCCGGATCCGATCTCGACCATCAGGCGCGAGTCGTTGGCGTGGGCCTGCCAGGGCGTCTCGGCCGAGAGGCCCGCGTACAGCAGCCTGCGGATCGCCGCGACGGAGACGGCCGAGGTGTTGTCGGCGACCTCCCGGGCGAGCGCGATGGCCGCGGGCAGCAGCTCCTCCGGCGGCACGACGCGGGAGACCAGACGGCCCGCGAGCGCCTCGGACGCGGAGAAGACCCGGCCGGTCATCGCCCACTCCATCGCCTGGGAGATTCCTACGACACGCGGCAGGTACCAGGACGAGGCGGCCTCGGTGACGATGCCGCGGCGCGCGAACACGAAGCCGAACTTCGCGTTCTCCGAGGCGATCCGGACGTCCATCGGCAGGGTCATCGTCGCCCCGACGCCCACCGCGGCGCCGTTGATCGCGGCGATCACCGGCTTGAGGCACGCCGCGATCCGCAGCACGACCGTGCCGCCGCCGTCGCGGGGGGTCTCGCCGTCGGACAGCATGTCGTCCTCGGCGAACATGTCCTTGGCCTTCTCGTAGTCGAAGGTCCCGCCGCCCGCGCTGAGGTCGGCGCCCGCGCAGAACGCCCGGCCCGCGCCCGTCACGACGACGGCGCGGACGGCGTCGTCGGCGTCGATGCGGTCGAAGGCGTCGAGGGTCTCCAGCCGCATGGTGTTGGTGTAGGCGTTCATCCGCTCGGGCCGGTTGAGCGTCAGCACGGCGACGCCGTCCGCGACCTCGTAGCCGATCTCCGTGTAAGTCATGCGCCCCGCCTTTCGCACCGGTTTCCGAATCTGATTCTAGGACGGGGCCCGTGCGGGGTGTCCGGACGGCCCCCGCCGGGGGGCATTGGTCGGATATCTTCGGCGCATGAACTGGTCCGTGGCGACATATGACTCCGCCTTCGGATATGTCTCAGCTCATGGCGCTCCGCTCATCGACCTGCTCGACCCCCAGCCCGGCGAGCGCGTCATCGACCTCGGCTGCGGGGCGGGCCTGCTCACCGCCGAGCTGAACGCCCGCGGCGCCGACCCCCTGGGCATCGACGGCAACCCCCTGCTCATCGCGCAGGCCACCGTCAATTTCCCGGAGCTGTCCTTCGCGCTCGGCGACGCGCACGACTTCACCGTCTCCGATCCGTACGACGCGGTGATCTCCATGTCCGCGCTGCACTGGATGGCGCGCGACCCCGACGCCGTCATCGCCCAGGTGTACTCGGCGCTGCGGCCCGGCGGCAGGTTCGTCGCGGAGATGGGCGGCGCGGGCAACTGCGCCGAGCTGATCGCGGCGATGCAGACGGCCTGGCGGGAGTTCGGCCTCACCGAACCGGAACTGCCCTGGTACTTCCCCACCCCCGCCGGGTACGCCGCGCGGCTGGAGGAGGCCGGGTTCACCGTCCGGATCCTCGAGTACTTCGACCGGCCCACCCGGATGACCGAGGGGCCGGGCGGCGCCGCCGACTGGGTGCGCGTCTTCGCGGCCGAGCCGCTGCGCGAGGTCCCCGCCGAGCTGGCCCCCGCGCTGCTGGCCCGGGTCAACGACCTCGCCGCGCCCGCGCTGCGCCGTGAGTCCGGCTGGGTCGCCGACTACGTGCGGCTCCGCTTCGCGGCGGTGCGCAAGGCGGGCGGCGCGCCCCCGCAGGGCGGACCCGTGCCCGCCCTCGGGCCCCTCTGACGGCGGGTCAGACCGTGCCGATCTTCCGCGGAAGGTCGAGGGCGAGGAGCTGGTCGAGCTGGAGCACGGCCTCCAGCTTGGCGCCCGGCGCCACGTCCGGGTCCTCGGTGAGCCGGTCGAGGGCGGCCAGGGCCGTCGGGACGTCCAGGTCGTCGCAGAGCGCGGCGAGGGTCTCCGCGGCGTAGGAGGGGGCCGGGGCGCGTGACGGCTCGGTCGCCCAGCCCGCGAGCAGCAGCCGCCACCCGTCGAGCCGGGCGGCGGCCTCGGTGAGATCGGCCGAGGTCAACGCGGCCTCAACGCGGTAATGCCTGGTCAGCAGGGCGAGCCGCAGGGCCAGCGGATCCCCGCCCGGCGTGTCCGGAGCGGTCCAGGGGGCGGTCTGCACCTCGCCCCCGGACGTGACGTTTCCCACACTCAACGCGCCGGGAAGCGGCTCCCCGGCGTCCAGGAGAGCGACGTTGTAGAGGGTGTGGTCCGCGGCCTGAGCTGCGGTGGTCAGGGTACGCCTGCGCAGCCGGGACGCGAGCCGCCGGAGCAGATCCGCGGTGAGGCAGACGCGCAGGTCACCGGGCGCTTGGACATAGAGTCTCAGGGGCCCGGACCGGACTCCGACGACCTGTCCGGTCCGGGTCTCGAAGAGGCGCAGCATGCCCTCCACCCTAGACACCGCCGGGCGCCGATGATCTCCCGGGCGCGGTTCCGTCGCGCGGCCCCGGTGCGGAAGTGCTGTCAGAGGCGGTTGGTAGCCTCCGGTTTTCATGAGGAACACAGCGCTTGGTCCCGACACGGCACTCGCCGTGCCGGTCACCGCCGAGAGCCAGCCGGACCTCTGGCTGCTGGTCCAGGACACCGCGGCACGCCTCGGCGTGACCGCGCCCGACGGGATCGGCCTCCACCCCCGCGCCGAGGTCAGCGCGGCGCCCGGCCGCCTGCTGCTCGGCCTGCCACACGTGCTCGACCTGCCCGCCGACGAGCTCGCCGCGGTCGTCGCGCACGAGCTCGCCAGGCCCCAGGCCCCCGCGTCCCGGCCCCTCGCCTTCCGCGCGGGCGGCGGCGCGTCGGTCACCGAGGCGCTCGTGGTCTCGCCGGAATCCGTGGCGGCGGCGCTCGTCCACGCCACCTACCTCGCCTTCACCTTCGAGCGGTTCGTCCTGCAGTACGTCGGGCCGCTGGCCGCGGCCGGATGGTTCCCCGTCGACCTCTGGGACGCCTGGCGGGGCAACCGGTTCCGGGAGCGGCGCGCCGACGCGGGCCGGCCCGTCCCGCTGCGCCCGCTGCCCGTCGAGGTCGAGGCCGGGTTCGCCAAGACCCTCGCCGAGGGGCTCTCCACCGCGGCTCCGGCCGCGCCCGTCCCCTGCCCGGCCGGCTGCCCGACCTCGACCCGGCTGGCCGTCGCGCCCCGCGCGCCAGAGCCCGCGGGCCTGCGCGGGGTCACCTTCGACGGCGTCGACGACGCCGTGTGGGAGGACGCGGTCACCCGGTGCGCGCTCGGCATCCGGGGCGCCGTCGCCGACCTCCTCGGGCATCCCGTGGTCCTCGGCGCCGACGTCGTCGCGCTCGTCCGGCAGGGGCGCGCGGTGGACATCCTGCGCAAGGCGGGCGCCGAGTCGCCCGATCTCTTCCCCGTCGGACGGGTCCTCGGGCCCCTGCTGGGCGACGCGCTGCGCCGTCGCGGCTACCGGGCCGAGCACGTACTCGCCCAGCATGTGCTGGTCGGCCCCGGATTCGACCGGATCGACACCGCGGCGCTCATCGACCCCGTCGAAGGCGGCGGGGAGCCTCCAGCACTGCTGCTCGAACTGCTCTCCTGACCGCAGTCACCAGATGTCCGGGCATGCCCCCGGTACGTAACGGCACGATTTCACGGAGTGACCACACCGTCCTGCCGGGGTGCCTAGGCTCCCCGGCATGCGTCCCGTACTCGCCTGCCTCCTGCTGGCGACGGCCTGCTCCAACGCCGCCGCCGGGATCTTCCAGCCGTCCGGGACGGGCGAACCCGTCGTCCCGTCACCCGATCAGCGCGCGGCGGTCGTCGCCGCCTACCTGGACTTCCACCGGGCCTTCCAGACCGCGCTCGGCGGCAACGACGCCACGGGGCTCCCGGCCGTCACCGCCGAGCCCCTGACGTCCCGGCTCACCGAGGTCGTCCGCAGCCAGGAGCGGCGCTCGGTCGTGCGGCGCACGCACACCGCGGTGAACCCGCGGATCGCCTGGATCAAGGGCGGCACCGCGCACATCGTGGACTGCGTGTCCTCCCCCGGCTTCACCACCTTCGACGCGGGATCGGGAAAGCGGCGCGGCCCCGCGGCCCGTCCGGAACAGGCGGTCCTGAACACCAGGCTCGTCCTGGACGGAACCTGGAAGGTCGCCTCGATCCGGGCGGGTGGTCCATGCTGACCGCGCTGGCGCTGGCGCTGCTCACCGCGCCGCCCGACGCGCCGGTCTGCGACACCGGCTCGGTCATCACCTGCCTGGACACGGTGTCCGGCGGGGGCGGCGGCGGTCCCGCCCGGCCGCGGCGGCCCGCCGTGCGGGCGCACTCCCGGGACGTCGCGGCCTGCCCGGACTCCGCCGACTACTGCACCACCGCCCTGGTCGACACGCCGCTCGTCACCACCGCCGACGTGGTCGGCATGGCCCGCGCCCTCCTGCGGCTCCCGCTGCCCCGGCCGCGCACCGACCCCGCGCCCAAGACCCTCGTCGGGATGCCGACCCTGCTGAGGGTGCAGGAGGGCCTCTGGCGCGAATACCGGGCCGCGGCCTCGGCGGCGGGGCGGCGCGTCGAACTCGTCGGACGGCCCGTCCGGATCGTGTGGGACCTCGGCGCCGAGGGTCGCGAGACCTGCACCGGAGACGCCCGCTGTGTCCACACCTGGTCGCGATCGTCCGCCGAGCCGGTCCCCGTCACCGCGACGGTGGAATATCGGGTGGCGTGGCGGTGCGCCGGCGGATGCGACGAGGCGTCCGGCGAACTCGAACTGCCCGCGACGGGGACGACGACGGTCGTGGTGCACGAAATTCAGACGATGGCGACGCGATGACGGCCGGGGGCCGTCTCAAAGATCGGTAATTTTCAGTGCCCCACCCCTTGGCAACGCGGCGTACCCAAGCAACTCTGAATTGTCACGGGGAAGGGGCGTTCCATGGACTATGGGGCGGAAGTGGCCGACTGCGGGCCGTACGTCTTGGTGAACGTGCACGGGGAACTCGACGTGGCGTCCGAGCCTTGGTTCCGCGGCGCGCTGCTGGAATCGATCGGCTTCGGCGACCGGGCCGTCGTGCTCGACATGCGGCAGGTGCGCTTCTGCGCCGCCGCCGGGCTGAACTCGATCGTCGCCACCCAGCGGATGACCCGGGGCCTCGGCCCCGGCGTGGCGGTCGCGGGGGCGATCCCCCGAGTCCGCAAGACCTTCGAGATCACCCGGCTCGACCGGGTGATCCCGCTCTATGACACCGTCCCCGAGGCCGTCCAGGGCCTCATCGGGGTCGTTTGAGCGTCGGGGGACCCTTCGGGCGAACGAGGGATCACCCGGGAGTGACCGGGCGCCGGGATCGCCGGCGGCCCGATCACCTCCCTGCCGGAAGCAGGGTGATCGAACGGGGGTGGGACGCTCGCGCCCGACCCCTGTTCGTCAGCTCTTCGACTGCGAGCTGGGGGGCGCCGACTTGGGGCGGCGGGCACCGCCCCTGCCGCGCAGCGGCACCCCGGTGTCGACGAGAAGGCGGTGCACGGCTCCGTAGGAGCGGCCGGTCTCGGCGGCGAGCTGGCGGATGCTGCGCCCGGCCTGGTAGCCCTCGGCGATCTCCTTGGCCAGCTTCTCGCGGCGCTCCCCGGACAGGCGTTCGCCCTTCTTCACGGCTTCGGACATGGTGTCCTCCTCCTGGGTGACGATTCGGCTCCTCTAGATCACAGTAACCCGCGAAGATCGGACATTCCACGCCAATCCGTGCGTCATCTGTCACGGGTGGGAGCTGAGAGACTGCGCGATGTGGAAGTGAAGATCGGTATCGCCCCGGAAAAGGCGATCGAAGGAGTCGGCCGGCCCACCGACGTCGCACTGGGCCCACTACGCGATCAGGTGGCCCAGGCCGTCACGAGAGGCGGCGGAACCGTCGTCCCGGTGCAGGAGGCCGAGGGGCTGGTCTGGCTCCTCCCAGGCGGCCCAGAGCCCCTCCTGGAGGCCCTCGACGCGCACCCCGGCATCCGCTGGGTGCAGCTCCCCTGGGCCGGAGTCGAACACTTCAAGGAGGCCTTCAAGCGGCCGCAAACCTTTACCTGCGCTAAAGGAAGTTTTGCCAAGCAGGTCAGCGAGCACGCCCTGATGCTCGCGCTCGCCTGCCTGCGCGATCTCGTCCGGCACGCCCGCACCCCCTCGTGGCGGCCCATCGACCCCCGCTCCCTCGGCGGGCTGTCCGTGACGATCCTCGGCGGCGGCGGCATCGCCACCGAGCTCGTCGCGCTGCTCCAGCCGTTCGGCTGCCGGATCCGGGTGCTGCGCCGCTCCCCCGAACCCCTGCCCGGCGCGGACGCGACCCTCCCGATCGGCGAGCTGCACGCCGTCCTGCCCGACACCGACGTCCTCGTCGTCGCCCTCGCGCTCACCCCGGAGACCCGGCACATCGTCGGCGCCCCCGAGTTCGCGCTGCTCCCGCCCGGCGCCGTCCTGGTGAACGTCGCGCGCGGCCCCCACGTCGACACCGACGCCCTCATGGCCGCCCTCGACTCCGGCGCCCTCACCGCCGCCGGCCTCGACGTCACCGACCCGGAGCCCCTGCCCGCCGACCACCCCCTGTGGGGCTACGACCAGGTCCTCATCACCTCGCACTGCGCCGACTCCTCCGACTACGTCGCCAGGAAGCTGTGCGAACGCGTCACGGAGAACGTCCGGCGGTTCGGTGCGGGCGAGGAACTGGAGGGCCTCGTGGACCCCGACACCGGATACTGACCGGCCCCGCGACCCACCCGTCCGGGCGGCGACGCCGCTCCGGGGGGCACGGGAGGGTCAGAAATCGGGCTCTGCGGGCACCGGAAGGCGGGCCGCGCGCCTCGCCCTGTCGGCGGCACGGCTGAGCCTTCCCGGATCCCTGGCGTCGGTGCGGTCCCGATTCCTCCGCTCCGCGGCCAGCTCCTTGCGCGGGACTCCCTTGTAATCCTCGCCGGGCAGGCTCCTGACGTCGGCGGCGTCCACCCAGGCCCGCGCGCCGCGGCACCCGTCACCACCGGTCTCCAGCCACACCAGCAGCGCCCACCAGGACCGGTCGGGACGCCTTCCCCAGGCCAGCAGATAGGCGGCGCCCCCGGTGAGCCGGTACCGCACTACCGGCGGGACCGGCATCGCACACCTTCGAACATACGTCCGGTTTTATCCGATTTCCCACCCGAACGCCAGTTCGATCACTCCGCGCGGAGGGCCTCTTCGACGGTCCCGCGCAGGCGCAACGGCCCGTCCAGGCGGGTCAGCCGCAACGGCTCGGCCACGCGCCGCTGGGCCGCCGCGAGCGCGAACGACCCGCTCTCGTTGCGCAGCTTCTGCCATACCCCGACGAACACGGCCATGCCCGTGCTGTCCAGGAACGTCACGTCCGTCAGGTCGATGACGAGCACGCGAGCCCCGTCGGCGATCATCCGCTCCAGCTCCCGGCGGAGTACGGGAGCCGTCGAGACGTCGACCTCCCCACTCGGCCTGACGACCGTCGCCTCCCCCTCGCTGCGCACCTCCAACGGCAGCTCCCTCACCGCTCCTCCTTCCCCGCGCCGTCACCGGGCGACGGAGCGGCCCACTGCCCCGGCTCCGGAGCGGGCCCCGCGGGCGGCGCCGCAGGGACATGCGGCAGATGCGGCGGCGGAACCGGCCCCGGCGCCCCACCGAACGGAGGCTGCCCTGGCGCGGGCACAGGAGCGGGCGCACCACCGAACGGAGGCTGCCCGAAGGGAGGCTGGCCGGGCGCGGGCACAGGCGCCCCGCCGAACGGCAGCGGAGAGGGCCCTCCGGACGGCAACACCCTCGGCGACCGCGCCGCCCACCGCGACGGCGGCAGCGACGCGACGACCATCGACAACCCGAGCAGCAGACCCATGCCCACACCGATGAAGTCGAGCACGGGGATCATGAACGAGTCGGGCAGCACGGCGTCCAGCAATTCGCTGCCCTGCGCCGGCGAGAGCAACCACAGCAGCGACAGCACGCTCATCAGCCCACCCGCGACCAGCGACGCGAGCGGCGAGATCCGCGACCCGCACAGCAGCCCCACCACCAATGCGCAGAGCAGCAGCACCAGGATCCCCGGGACCACCTCCCCAGCCTGCACCTCGAAGTACCGCGCCGTGGTGGTCACCTTCCTCGACGCCCACCCGCCCGCCACCACCAAGGGCAGCCACACCATCAGCCCGATGATCCCACCGAGCACATGCCGTGCCGAGTTGTTCATCTCAGTCCTCCCTCGCACCACAAGTCACACGCACAACTGAAGAATCATGACCCATCCCACTTCGAGCCAACCATCCCACCTCACCCGATCAACCGTCGATAACTCTTGGGACAGAGGGGTTAACAGCCATCTGACGGATCTGTAGGCTCCGGTCGTGCGTTATCCCAGCACGCCGGAATGAGCGAACCCCATGATGAAGACCCGATTCCTCCCCTCAATCACCCTCATCACCCTGCTCGCCCCTTCCGCCGTGTCCTGCGCCGCCACCCCACCCCCGGACGCCGGCTCCTTCGCCCCCTCCGGCACCACCGCCCCCCAAGCGGCCCCCATCCCCCTCCCCACCACCCCCACGATCACCAAGGCAGAAGCCGACAAGATCGTCCTGGACCGCTACCGCCTATACCAGGAAACCTACGAAAAGGCCTACGCCACCGGCGACCCATCCCCCCTCGCCGACATAGCCGTAGACCCCCTCCTGACCATCATCACCAACGACGTAAACGCCACCTACACCAAAGGCCACATCTGGCGCTTCACCAACCTCCTAAACCCCAGAATACAAAAGCGCTCAAAAGACCTCTCCGAAATCATCGTCATCGATTGCGTGAGAACCCTTGCCGCCTATCGATATTCCAAAAAGACCGGAAAGCGGACAGGTGGCACAGAAAAAAGTTCAACCTACAGCTATGCAGCTTTGTTTCAGTACGACGGAACAACATGGAGCGTAGCCGAGGCCCGCAAAGGAAAGCCATGCTGAAATCGCCCGGGATCATGGTAAGTCGAGTAGCAGCAACCGCTACAGCACTCATACTTGGTGCGACACTCACCGCACCTTCCGCCTTCGCGGGTCCTTGCGAGCTTAATGGAACCTTTGGATGCGGAGCAGAGGGAGAAAACCCTGGTGGTGGCGGCGGTGGCGGCGGCGGCGGCGGTGGTGGCGGCGGCGGCGGCGGCGGCGGTGGCGGTGGTGGTGGCGGTGGTGGTGGAAATGAGGGCCCGGGTGTAGGCCTGGGCGACGATGACGACTTCGAACTTCCGCCTGTAGTTCAAGCAGATCAAGGACCACCGCAACCTAACATCGACGATACTCTCGAAAAACTATGGGAAGAAATCCCTTTCCCCATCGTCGAAATCGGAACGGCGCCAGAGCCGAAGTCCTTCGTCAACATCGAGACAGCCTTCTGGCTCGACCCCGCCACACCTGTTCTTCTCGAAGTCGAAGCTGCGGTCGGCGAAGCAGAAGGAGTGCAACCCCAAGCCGTTACCGGCCAGGCGCAGCTCATCGGGGTCAAGTGGGATTTCGATGATGGAGAAGATAAGACCTGCCCCGGCCTGGGTAAAGTAAAGGGCGTGGGCCCGGGCGTTGAGTGCAATTACATCTATTTGACATCCTCCGTCTACCACGGCAAGGAGACCTTCAACCTATCTGCTACGCCAATCTGGGAAGTTACCTGGGAATGCCTGGAAAACTGCCCTACTCCTGGCGGAGTCCTCGACGCAGCATATGAGTCAGATGCGACTGAGATAGACTTCCTGGTCGATGAACTCCAGGCCGAGGCGGACGAAAATTAGGACTCACAGAAGGGAGCATTCTTGAGGCTGCAGCGTCGACATCTGACAGGCCCCATACTTATTCTTACGCCGCTAATCTCTCTTGGGTGCAGCGAAGAGGCCCCCAAGAAACCCACCACTTCGGCCACAGCAGCACCGATCCCTTCCTACACTCTTGCCGAGACCAGGAAATCGTCAATCCAGGCCGCAGATCTCGGCAAGAAATGGACCGAAGGCGAACTTCCCGAAGCATTCGAAGAGAAGAAGCTCAGGGGATGTTCCAATTCGGATATTCCGCTTCTCGACAGCCCTGAAATAGCAGCCGGCAAGTTCGGAGAGCCCGAGTTTCGGACAACAGGTGCAAATTATGCTCGAATTATAGCAATATATCCCGATGAGCCATCGGCTAATCGGGCGATGCTCGCAGTCCAAGAACAGCTCGACAAGTGCCCCGAAAACAAGCACTTTCCATCCAAAAAACTTCCCGACGAAAAGATCGAGATATCACACGACGACGAGTGGTCTAAATCAAGTGTTCCGACTTCCGGATGGCAGCATATAAGGGGGATCGAAAGTGTCACGTATCCAAGGTATGTGAGCATTGTTAATGTTCGACACCTCGTCTTCGACTACGCCCAACGCGGGAACCTGGTATTCGGCTCCATCTATGTACAAAGGCTAGGTCCGAAGGATTCATCGAAGCCCTTGCAGGAAAAGGCCAGCGAGATTTTCGATGAGCAGCTTGAGCGGTTTGGGGATGGGGTTTAAGGCTGGGGTCGGAGGTGGTTGGGGGGTGCTCCACTCAGGGTTGGTTGGGATGTGTCTAGCGAGCCTTGTCGGTGGAGGTGGGTGTTTTAGGGGCGGTGGTGGCGGCCTTTGGGGTGGAGGTCTTCGTGGAGGATGGTGGCTAGGGCGGTGAGGAGGCTTAGGGCGGTTGTGGTCAGGGCTGTGGTGCAAGCCAGGGCCCAGGGGGTGGCGGTGAGGGTGGTGTAGAGGGTGGTCGGCATGGTCACGGCTCGATTCGGGATTGGGCGGACAGGGACTCGGCTAGGGCTTCTGGGGTGTCTTCTATGAGGGTCATGGCGAGGCCCTTGCCCAGGTCGTCGGCGGTGAGGTGGTGGCGGTCTCGGCGGGTGGCGAGGTAGAGGGTTTTTGCGGGGGTTGGGCGGATCATTCAGTTCGGGTAGCGGTGTTGGAGGGCGGTGAGATCTGGCGTCATGCCTGGTCCTTGTGGGTAATCGGCGGTTTCGGGGACGACATTGACACAACAGGGTTACTGTCTGCTACGCACCGAACACCCACCGGCCGGCACCCGGGGTTCCGACTGGATGCACCTCGGCCTACCCCGGGGCTGCACCCGGCAGAAACCGGGCTGCTACTTACCTGCACCCGGAACGGGGTCTGCTGCTTCCAGGGCACAAACTGATTGAGGGGGGCGAAATCGGCGTCAATCGGTAGCGAGGCGTCCAGATTTCAACGGCTGTTCATGGAGGAGCTCAGGGTCCGGCGCGAGGCCGATGGGCTGTCCCGAGTGAAACTCGCCGAGCTGCTCGGGTGCACCCGGCAGTGGTTGGACAAGGTGGAGACCTTGGAGAGAGTGCCGTCCGAGGCCCTTGCGGCCGATCTCGACACCCAATTCAAGACCCATGGGACCTTTCAGCGGATCTGGGCGGCGCTGGACGAAGCCCGACGGCTCAGGAACGTTCCGACGGGGTTCCGCCCTGTCATCGAGATAGAGCGCGATGCCAAGCGCATCAGGTTCTACGAACCGGTGCTCGTGCCCGGTCTGTTCCAGACGGAGGCGTACGCGCGGACGGTCTTCAAGGTCCGGCATCCGCCCGCTGTCGTGGAAGAGCAGGTCGGCATACGGCTCGCCAGGCAGAAGGTCTTGGAGAAGGCGAAACCGCCATGGATCTTCCTGCTCCTGCGCGAGAACGTCGTCAGGGACATCCCCGGACACCTACGCCCGGAGCAGTGCAAGCGACTCCTGGAACGCTCGGAGCAGTTCACCATCTCCATCCAGATCCTTCCGATCGGAGCGGAGGTCTTCGAGAGCAGCGCTTTTCAGCTCATCGCCTCGGAGACATCCGAGATCGCGTACGCCGAATCGGTCAACGGCTTCGGACAGAGCGTGCGAGATCCTGACAAGGTCTCAGAATTCGCCCTACTCTTCGAACGGGCGAGATCCTCCGCCCTGTCCGTCGAGGAGTCCAGGAACCGTATTCAGGCGATCATGGAGGACGCATGAGCACACCGCACACCGCCCCGGATTGGCGCAAGAGCACCTACAGCGACTCGTCGGGATCGGACTGCGTGGAGCTCGCCGGGCTCGGGGCCGCTGTCCTGGTGCGGGATTCGAAGAATCCGGAAAGGGGGCTTCTCGTGGTCGGGAAGGGTGCGCTGCGGCAGCTCGCGTGGGAGTCCCGCGAGCTCTAGGGCCTCGGGTCGGAGCCGGTGAGGAGGCGGCCGGCCCAGCGTTTGGCGGGGTCTATGTCCAGGAGGAGGGCTCGGACCATGAGGGTCATGGGGACGGCCAGGAGAGCGCCCAGGGGGCCTAGGACCGAGGTCCAGACGATGAGGGAGAGCATCGTCAGGGTCACGGAGAGGCCCACGGCGCCAGAAAGGAACTTCGGGAGCAGGAGGGACTGGGTCACGAAGTTGATGGCTATGTAGGCGGCCACCACCAGGAGGGCCTTGGCGGGGCCGGAGATGACGAGGGTCAGGAGTGCCGGGGGGATGAGGGCCAGGAGGAAGCCCAGGGTGGGGATGTAGTTGGCGATGAAGGCCAGGAGGCCCCAGAGCCACGGGAGCGGAACTCCCAGCGCGAAGAGGACGACCACGTCGCAGGTCGCCATGAGGGCGCCGAAGATGGTCGAGACCTTGAGGTAGCTGTAGGTGTCGCGGACCACGCCGCGGAGTGCCCTGACGAGTGCGGGTTTGGCGGGTTCCAGGCGATCGAGTTCACGGCCGAGGGCTCCGGCGTCCAAGGACATGGCGACCAGGAGGGTCACCAGGAGGATGCCGGCGGATCCCACGTTGAGGAGGCCGTTGAGGGCGGTCTGGAGGTAGGGGACGAGGTTGGCGGGGTCCAGGCGGCTGGCGCGGGCCCACAGCTCCGAGGTGTCGATGCCGAGGCTCGACAGCCAGGCGATGGTGCGGTCGGCGAGGGCGGTGAACTTCTCGGAGTGGGCGGGCAGCAGCGAGATCAGCTGGGTGATGGCCAGCGCGATGGCGACGCCCATGCAGATGAGGAAGACGAGGACCGCGAGGAGCGGGACGAGGAAGCGCACCCAGTCGGGGGCGCCGAGCCGGACCAGCCAGGACCGGATCGGCTGGGCGGCGATGGTGAGGAGCAGGGCGAGGACGGCCGGGCCGACCCAGCCGGAAGAGGCTTGCAGGAAGGTGAGGACGATGGCCGAGGCTGCCAGTCCGAGGAGTACCAGCAGCCCCGGTGCGAGCGGGCGGACACGGTCCATACGGGCGAGGCTTTCCGCGCGCAGGGGCAGTGTCAACCGCGCTTGCCGTTCATCAGTCCTTCTTGGCCCGGTTATTGCCCCCTCGTCCACGAAGCTCCACGCCGGACTCGACGAGCAGCTTGTGGATGAAGCCGTACGAGCGCCCCAGCTCGGCGGCCAATGCCCGGATACTGCGCCCTGCCGCGTACTGCTCCACGGCGGTGCGGGCGAGTTCCTCTCTCTGGTCGCCGGAGATCCGGCGACCCTTCGACGTTCCCTGCTCGGTCATCGTCTTTCTTTTCCTCTCTCCGGTAGCGGCACGATAACCAGCGGTTGATCACGTCCAGGCCACAAGATCGACGCATTACGCGCTCACGGGACGGCACCCGGCTGGAGGACGGGTGCGGTCCAGGCGGGCAGCGGGGGCAGCGGCGGGGGTGTGGCGGGGATCGCGGTGCCCGTCGGGTCGACGACGGGGGTCTGCGGCGGGGCCGGCCTCGCGGTGGTCCCGGGGCCGGTCCTGGGCGGGTTCGCCTTCGCCGGGGCGTCCGCGGAGGGCGGGTTCGCGCCGGTCGGCGGGGCGGAGACCCCGGGGGCGGCGGGCGGCGGGGCCTTGGCGTTGCCGCCGCACGCGGTCAGGGGCGCGAGCGCGAGCACGCCGATCACCAGATGTCGCATCATGCTCACATGGTGCGATCTTCCAGGGCCGCGCCGCAGCTCACATGCCCGGACGGTATGGGGCTTCGGGGATCGCGGTGTCCAGGACCGCGTCGAACGGGAGCGGGAGCGCGGTGCCGAGGGGCGCGTCGGTCTGGTGGTGGTAGTCGCCCTCGCAGGGGATGTCGTACAGGACGGCGTCGCCGCGCTCGAGGTCGAGCAGGACGTAGCAGGACACCCCGGCGGTGGCGTAGAAGCGGCGTTTGAGTTCGCGGTCGTCGGCGGCGTCGGGGGCCGCGGCGACCTCGACGGCGACGGCGAGGTCGGCGCCGAGGACCACGTCGCCCTGCCAGACGGAGCCCGGCCGCACGCAGACGAGGTCGGGCCGCACGTAGGCGCCGCCCGAGGGCAGGAGGACCGTCGTGTCGCGGCGGACGGCCCACTCGCGTTCCTTGGCGGCGGGGGCGATCCGGTCGGCGACCGCCTCGACCATGCGGTCGTGCGCGCGGGAGGGGGCGCCGGCGATGACGATCTCCTCGCCGTACTGCTCGACCCGGACCGCGGCGGGCAGGTCGGCGATGAGGCGCGCGGCGATCCAGCGGGCGTTCCAGCCGCCGTCGATCCTGAGCCGGCCGCCGGAGATCCGCGCGGTGCGGCCCTTGGGGAGGCGCAGCTCGCGGCGGACCGCCTCGGCGGTGGGGGCGGCGGGCGGGCGGCGCAGCAGGCCCCGGGGTTCCCGGCGCAGTAGCGAGTGCAACACCATGCCCGTCACCTTACGTCGCCGGACGGTGACGAAAGGTGCTCTTCTCGGTCCTCTGACGGATTCGATACCGTGCGGCACGTGACGAACGAGATCAATGCAGGCGAGTACCAGGCGACCTTCAACCTCATCGACGCCGACGGCGACGGCTTCATCGACGTCGGCGAGCTCGGCAACCTCATGCGCGCGCTCGGGAAGGAGGCGAGCACGTCCCGGGTGGTGGAGGTGATGGTCCAGGCCGACCTCAGCCAAGACGGGAGGATGACGCTCGGCGAGTTCGCCGCCTTCATGGCCAAGGCGAACGTCTGACGGGCCCGCCCCGGAGGATCAGGCGAGGACGTCCCGGTCGGCGATGACGATGCCGTCGGCGTCGCTGTAGAGCCACGCGCCGGGTTTGAACTCGACCCCGCCGAACTCCACGGGGACGTCGGTCTCGCCGACGGCGTCCTTGGCGCTCTTGCGCGGGTTGGATCCGAGCGCCTTGACGCCGAGGGGCAGCGTGGCGAGGGTCGCGGCGTCCCGGACGGCGCCGTAGATGACGACGCCGGACCAGCCGTTGTCGACGGCGGCCTTCGCGATGAGGTCGCCGCAGAGGGCGGACGCGAGGGACGCGCCCCCGTCCACGACGAGGACGCGGCCCTCGCCCGGCGAGTTCAGCGTCCGCTTCACGAGTCCGTTGTCGCGGAAGCAGCGGATCGTGGTGATCTGCCCGGAGAACGAGGACTTGCCGCCGTACTGGCGGAACTGGGTCTCGCAGCTCTGGAGTTCGGCGTCGAAGTCGTCGATGAGGTCGGCCGTCGCGAAGGTCATGGCGGCATCGTAAGCAATGGCCCGCGGCCGGGTTACCGGCGGGTACCCGGGCCTGCCGGGAGCCGCGTCAGTGCTCGCCGAGCGCGGTGCGCACCTGCTCCAGCGACCAGTCGAGCTCCTCGCGGGTGATGGTCAGGGGCGGCGCGAGGCGGATCGTGGTCTCGTGGGTCTCCTTGGCCAGGACGCCGAGCTCCATCAGCCGCTCGGAGATCGGCCTCGCCTTGCGGTCGAGGTGCAGGCCCGCCCACAGGCCGCGGCCCGAGACGTAGGAGACGCCGGACAGCTCGGCGAGGCGCGCGTGCATGTAGGCGCCGAGTTCCTTGGAGTGCCGCTGGTGGGTGCCCTCGTTCAGCATGGCGACGACCTCGCGGCCGATCGCGCAGGCGAGCGGGTTGCCGCCGAAGGTGGAGCCGTGCTGGCCGGGCTGGAAGACGCCCAGGACGTCACGGTTCGCCACCACGGCGGAGACGGGCATGATGCCGCCGCCGAGGGCCTTGCCGAGGATGTAGAGGTCGGGGACGACGTCCTCGAACTGCGCGGCGAAGGTGTCGCCCGCCCGGCCGAGGCCCGCCTGGATCTCGTCGTCGATCATCAGCACGTTGGCCTCGGTGCACAATTCGCGCAACGCCCGCAGGAAGCCGCGCGGCGGCACGTTGACGCCCGCCTCGCCCTGGATCGGCTCGACGAGGACGCCGACGGTCGAGCCGTCCATCGCGGCCCGGACGGCGTCGATGTCGCCGTAGGGGACGGTGCGGAAGCCGGGGGTGTAGGGGCCGTAGTGCTCGTGCGCCTCGGGGTCGTCGGAGAAGGAGATGATCGTGGTCGTCCTGCCGTGGAAGTTCCCGGCGAACACGATGATGTTGGCCTGGTCGGCGGGCACTCCCTTGACCTCGTAACCCCACTTGCGCGCGGTCTTGATGGCCGTCTCGACGCCCTCGGCGCCGGAGTTCATGGGCAGCACCATGTCCTTGCCGCACAGCTGCGCCAGCTCGGTGACGAAGGGGCCGAACTGGTCGTGGTCGAAGGCCCGGCTGACGAGGGTGACCCGGTCGAGCTGCTCCTTGGCGCGGGCGACGAGGCGGGGGTTGCGGTGCCCGAAGTTGACCGCGGAGTACGCGGACAGCATGTCCAGGTAGCGGCGGCCGTCCGCGTCGGTCACCCAGACACCCTCGGCCTCGGCGATCACGACCGGCAGCGGGTGGTAGGTGTGCGCGGCGTGCTCGTCCGACAGGGTCCGCAGCTCAGAGGAGATCGTCATGCACCTCAGGTTAGGCTCGCCGGGGAGAGCACTCCAATGAGGAAATCGCAGCTAGAACGGCAATTCATTGCAAATTGACGATATCGACCGACGGATCCTTGCGTCGCTCATCGCCGACGCTCGAACCTCCTATTCCCGGATCGGCGCCGAGGTAGGCCTGTCGTCCCCCGCGGTCAAGCGCCGGGTCGACAGGCTGCGCGCCGAAGGGGCGATCACCGGCTACCGCGCCCTGGTCAGCCCGGAGGCGCTCGGCTGGACCACCGAGGCGTTCGTCGAGGTCTTCTGCGCGGGCGGCACCTCGGCCGCGCAGATCAAGGCGAGCATCGCCCGCCACCCCGAGGTCGTGGCCTGCTACACCGTCAGCGGCGAGCCCGACGCGCTGATCCACATCCGGGCCCGCGACATCCCGCACCTCGAGGAGACCCTGGAGCGGGTGCGGGTCGACCGGATGATCGTGCAGACGAAGACCTCGATCGTCCTGTCCCGGCTGATCGACGCGCTGTGAACCCGTCCTATTCGGGCTTGAGCGCCCGGTAGGCGCCCCGGTCGTACAGCAGCGGTCCGCCCTCCGACGGGAGGCTCACAGCCAGCACCTCGCCTACGACGATGCTGTGGTCTCCCCCGTCATGGACGGCATGGGTCCGGCACTCCAGGGCGCCGATGGCCTCGTCGAAGACCGGGGCTCCGGTGACGGCCCCGGGATGGGTCGCCCACCCGTCGAGCTGGCCCTCCAGGGGACGGCCCCGGGTCGCGAACCAGGACGAGGCGGCCTCGGAGTGCTCGCCGAGGATGGACACCGCCCAGGTCTCCCGCCCGAGCACGGTGTCGTGGAACCTCGCCTTCTTCTCGGCGCAGAACAGCACGAGGAGCGGGTCGAGGGACACCGTGGTGAAGGCGCTCATGGTCATGGCGTGCGGGACGCCCTCCACGACGGTCGTCACGATCGTGATGCCCGTGGTGAAGCGGCCGGCGACGCGGCGGAACTCAGCGGGGTCGGGAGGGATCATTCGGCAGTCCGGTGAAGAACGATGTGTGCGGCTCTGGGCTGAGCGCGATGGCGATCAGCGCGACGACCATCCCGCCGAGGAGGTAGACCACGCCGAGGATGTCCCCGCTGATCACGATGTCGCCCTCCTTGGGCCCCACCGAGAGCGCCCCCGTGACGAGCACCCACGGCACCGCGGCCACCAGGGCCCCGTACCGGGTGCCCGCGGCCCAGCCCGCGCCGAGGATCGCGAGGAACGTGCCGAGCAGGACAAAAAGGCAGGAGACCACCGGCGCCGGGCGGAAGGCGGTGTACTCGAACGCGCCGATCAGCGCCACGAGCGCGCCCCCGATGCCGAGCAGCCCGTAGAGCGCGACCTTGGCCCCGCCTTCATCGCCGTTCATCCGCCGCCCGTTCACAAAAGCTCAGGCTATCCCGCCGAACAGGTCGGACTCGCGCCCGTCCGGCCCGACCGGGCCCTTGGGGCCCGCGATCAGCGTGTAGTACTCGGTGCCGAACGCCTGCTGGCCGACGTTGTCCGACAGCGCGAAGTGCGAGCCGGCGACGGTGATCTGGGTGCGGTGCGCGGCGAGGGCGGTGAGCTTGCGGGGCAGGTAGGCGCGGGCGTCGATCGCGGTGGTCACCTGGTCGTCCGGGACGCCGTAGGCGACCTCGTCCACCGAGGCCGGGCCGCGGAAGGGCCCTCCGGCCTGGAGGACGGCCACGGACCGGGCGATCACCGAGCGGGGCATGGCCGTCGCGTAGAACTTGGCGACCTCCCAGTCGGTGCCCTGGGCCTTCTGGAAGGCGAGCCAGGCGACCCGGTGGGCCTGGATGTGGTCAGGGTGGCCGTAGTAGCCGTTGTCGTCATAGGTGACCATGACCTGCGGCCGCACGTCCCTGATCACCTCTTCGAGCTGGCTCGCGGCGACCTCGAGATCGGCCTGCCAGAACGCCTCGGACCGCTCGTTGGACGGCACCCCGGCCATCCCGGAGTCGCGCCAGCGGCCCGCGCCGCCCAGATACCTGTGGTCGGCGACGCCCAGCGCGTCGAGCGCCGCGCCCAGCTCGGTGATCCGGTAGACGCCCAGCTCGTCGCGCTGGTCGGCGCCCAGTTCGGCGAGCTCCGGCGGGATGATCTCGCCCTCCTCGCCGAGGGTGCACGTCACGAGGGTCACCTGGGCGCCTTCAGCCGCGTACCGGGCCATGGTGGCGCCCGTCCCGATCGACTCGTCGTCGGGATGGGCGTGCACGAACAGGATGCGGCGGTCGCTCATGCCATGCAGGGTAACCATCCCCACCGCCCCGGAGCCCCACCAGGGGCCGTGCCGCCCCTCACATCCAGGTGACGATCTGCGCGGGCCGCCGTGAGCGCGCGGAAACACGCGAAAAACCATTGGCGCCGTCGCCGTCCGATTACTTAACGTCGAGGGATGCGCGACCTTCCGGTACGAGATCCCGGCACGCCCGCCGACGGCGGGCCGTGGCGCTTCCTGAGCTGGCTGACCCGTGCGGAGGCGCCCGCCTTCGCGGCGACGGCCGCGTGGAGCGTCGTGGGCATGACGGCGCAGGCGCTCATGCCCGCCGCGGTGGGCAGGGCCGTCGACGAGGGGATCACCGCCCGGGACGCCGGGGCGCTCGGCGTCTGGGCCGGGGTGCTGCTCGGGCTCGGACTGCTCATGGCGGTGGCCAGGACCCTGGGGCACGTGGCGTCGGTGCGGGTGTGGCTGGGCGCCGCCTACCGCACGGTCCAGGTCGTCTCCCGGCAGGCCGGGAGACTCGGGGAGTCACTGGCTCGGCGGATCGGCTCGGGCGAGGTGATCACCGTCGGCACGGGCGACGTGGTCAAGCTCGGCTCGGTCGTCGAGGTGCTCGGCCGGGCGGTGGGCGCGGCCCTGGCGATCGGCACGGTCACCGTGGTGCTTCTTGGCATCGACCTCAGGCTCGGCCTCGTCCTGCTGCTCGGGGTGCCCGCGGTCCTCGCGCTCAGCGGACCGCTGCTCGGTCCGATCCACCGCCGCCAGAGCGAGCGGCGCGACCTCACCGGGGAGATGACGGCGACCGCGTCCGACATCGTCGCGGGGCTGCGGGTGCTGCGCGGCATCGGCGGCGAGGCCCTGTTCGAGCGGCGCTTCCGGGCGGAGTCCCAGCGGGTGCGCGAGGCCGGCACCCGGGCCGGCCGGGCCGAGGCATGGCTGAACGCCGCGGCGGTCCTGTTCCCCGGTCTGCTGCTCACGCTCGTCACCTGGCTGGGCGCCCGGTACACGGCGGCCGGCGAGATCACCGTCGGCCAGCTCGTGGCCTGCTACGGCTACGCGGCGTTCCTCGTGACGCCGCTCTGGGTGCTGGGCGAGGCCGCCGGGCACCTCACCAGGGGCCATGTGGCCGCGGCCCGGGTCGTGCGGATCCTGCGGATGACGCCGGATCACCCGGGCGACGGCGTGCGCGAGCCGAGCGGGGGCGAGCTCGCCGATGACGCCTCGGGGCTGCGGATCCGGCCCGGCCTGCTCACCGCGGTGGTGGCCGGGCAGGAGGCGGGCGCGCTCGCCGACAGGCTGGCGGGCTATACCGGCGAATCGGGCGTCACCTATGGCGGTGTGCCTTTGGCCGAGCTGGCGGGCCTGCGCCGTCGCATCCTCTACGCGGCAGAAGGGGACGTGCTCTTCACCGGCCCGCTGCGGGCGGAACTGCTGCCGGAGGGCCCGGACGAGCGGATCGCCTCGGCCGTGCGGGCCGCCTCGGCCGACGACGTGCTCGCCGAGGCGGGCGGGCTCGCCGAGGGCACGGTGGCCGAAGCCGGACGCGAGTTCTCCGGCGGGCAGCGCCAAAGGCTGCGGCTCGCCCGCGCGCTCGCGGCCGACGCCGAGGTGCTCTTGCTGGTCGAGCCGACCAGCGCGGTCGACGCGCACACCGAGGCGGCGATCGCTGAGCGGCTCGCGGCGCACCGCGCGGGCCGCACGACCGTGGTGTTCACCGGGAGCCCGCTGGTGCTCGCCGCGGCCGACCACGTGGTGCACGTCCAGCGCGGCAAGGTCGCCGCCGAGGGCGGGCACGCCGACCTGATGGCCGAGGCGCCCGGATACCGGGCCGCCGTGACCCGGCAGTTAGGCGGCCCCGGCATTCCGGACGAGTACGGGCCGAACGAACGCGTGCCTGCCGAGAACGTGCCGGAAGAAGGCGCGCCGGACGAAAGCGT
Organism: Actinocorallia herbida; assembly: GCF_003751225.1. Classification (NCBI taxonomy): domain Bacteria; kingdom Bacillati; phylum Actinomycetota; class Actinomycetes; order Streptosporangiales; family Thermomonosporaceae; genus Actinocorallia; species Actinocorallia herbida. The sequence continues at coordinate 318,825 of NZ_RJKE01000001.1, read as the reverse complement.
GCTGGAGGAGAACGTGCCGAACGAGCGGGAGGGGGATCCGGCGTGAAGCTGCCCATCGCGAGCGCGGACCAGGCCAAGGCCTACGCCAGGCGGCTGGTGCTGCGCCATCCGCGTGCGCTGGCCGCCACCGTGGCGCTGCACGCCCTGGCGACGGTCTCGGGCCTCGCCGTGCCGTGGCTGTTCGCCCAGCTCGTGCAGGACCCGGGCCGCCGGATCGACCTGCTGGCCGCGGGCATCGCCGCCTTCACGGTGGTCCAGGCGCTGCTCACCAGGGCCGCGTTCGCGGCGTCGGCGGCCCTGGGCGAACGGGTGCTGGCCGATCTGCGCGAGGAGTTCGTCGAGCGGTCCCTGCGGCTGCCCCTGGCGACGGTGGAGCGGGCCGGGACCGGGGACCTCCTCGCCCGCTCGACCCGCGACGTCGACCTGCTGGAGTCCGCGGTCCGCGAGGCGGTCCCGCACGTCCTGGTCTCCGGCGTCACCGTGGTGCTCACCGCGGGGGCGCTGGCGCTGACCGCGCCGGTCCTGCTGCTGCCGACGCTCGCCGTGGCGCCACTGCTGTGGCTGTCCACCCGCTGGTACCTCAGGCGCGCGCTGAACGCCTACCTCGCCGAGGACGAGCGGTGGGCCGAGCTGATCGAGGCGTTCTCCGAGACCGTCACCGGCGCGAGGACCGTCGCGGCCCTGGGGCGCGAGGAGCAGCGCCGCGTCCTCACCGACGCCCGCATCGGCGCGAGCTGGGCCGCGGAGAAGTACTCGCTCGGCCTGCGCAACCGCTGGAACCCCACGCTGGAGCTGAGCTACGTGCTGCCGGTCGTCGGCACCCTGCTGCTCGGCGGGCTGCTGTACCTGCACGGGCACGCCTCGCTGGCCCAGGTGACCGCCGCGACCCTGTACGTGCAGCAGCTCGGATATCCGCTGAACGTCCTGCTCATCCAGCTCGACGAGCTCCAGCTCGGCGGGGCGTCCCTGGCCCGGCTGCTGGGGGTCGCCGAGGTGCCCGCCGACCGCTCCCCCGGCGGCGCGGACCCGTCGGGGCCCGAGCTGTCGGCGCGCGACGTGCGCTACGCCTACGCCGAGCGGGACGTGCTGCACGGCGTCGACCTCGACCTGGTGCCCGGTGAGCGGCTCGCCGTCGTCGGGCCGTCGGGGGCGGGCAAGTCGACGCTCGGGCGGTTGCTCGCGGGCATCGACGGGCCGCGCACCGGCGCGGTGACGCTCGGCGCGGTCCCGCTGACCGAACTGCCGCTGGACGAGCTGCGGCGGCGGATCTCGCTGGTCACCCAGGAACACCATGTCTTCCGGGCCACCCTGCGGGAGAACCTCGCACTCGTCAGGGAGGCGCCGGACGCCGAGCTGCTGGCGGCGCTGGAGGCCGTCGGCTGGACCGGCCCCGACCTGGACACCGTCGTCGGGTCCGGCGGCGCCGCGCTCACCCCGGCCGAGGCGCAGCGCCTCGCGCTGGCCCGGCTGGTGCTGGCCGACCCGCACACCCTGATCCTGGACGAGGCGACCTCGCTCATCGACCCGCGCACCGCACGCGGCCTCGAACGATCGCTCGCCGCGGTGCTGCACGGCAGGACCGTCGTGGCGATCGCGCACCGGCTGCACACCGCGCACGACGCCGACCGGGTCGCCGTGGTCGAGGACGGCAGGATCACCGAACTCGGCACCCACGACGAACTCGTCAGCCGGGGAGGCTCCTACGCGGCCCTGTGGGCCACCTGGAACCGCTTATCCGGACGGCGCTGATGGGCCAGTGACGTCAGGTCAGGTGTCTGACGCCGGGCGGCAGGGACCCGTCGCGTGCGGCGTCCGTGAGGTAGCCCTCCAGCGTCTCGCGGAACGCCCGCGCGGCGTGGGTCGGCGCGACGTCCTTGCGGTGCGCGATGGCGATCGTGCGCTCCAGGCCCGGCCGGTCGGCGGGGCTGCCGCCCTCGCCCGGCGACAGCGGCACCCCGCGCAGCCCGGGACGGCCCGCCAGGACCATGCTCGGCACCACCGCGATCCCCAGGCCCGCCTCGACGAACCGCAGCACCGCGTCCATCTCGCCGCCCTCCACCGCGTAGCGGGGCTCGAACCCGGCCTGGCGGCACGCGGCGATGGTGGAGTCGCGCAGGTCGTAGCCGACCCGGAACATGACGAGGTCCCGGCCGTGCAGGTCCTCCACCGACATCGGGGAGCGGCGCGGCCGCTGGTCCGACGGCATCGCCACCACCAGGTGCTCGCGCAGGATCGGGGTGGTCACCAGCGGCGTGTCGTCGGCCAGGGGCAGGATGACCAGGGCGATGTCGAGGGAGCCGCGGGTCAGATCCCGCACGAGGTCCCGCGAGCCGCCCTCCTCCACGGTCAGGTCGATGCCGGGGTAGGCGTCGTGGAAGCGGCGCAGCGCGTCGGCGAGCAGGCCCGCGCACAGCGACGGGGTCGCGCCCAGCCGGACCCTGCCCCGCACCAGCCCGGCCAGTTCCCTGACCTCGAGGCGGGCGGTGTCGACGTCGGCGAGGATCCGCTTGGCCAGCGGCAGCAGCACGTCGCCGGCCGGGGTCAGCGTGATGTTCCCGCGCGCCCGGCTGAACAGCGGCGCCCCCAGCTCCTTCTCCAGCGCGCGGATCTGCTTGGACAGCGAAGGCTGGGCGATGCCGAGCGACTCGGCCGCCTGCGTGAAGTGGCGGATCTCCGCCACCGCGACGAAGTAGGCCAGCTGCTGCAACTGCACACCGGCCATTGTTCCGCACTCCTTGTTCCCCGGGGGGCGGCCCGCCGCGCCGCGGGCCCGGGCCCGCGGGCCGGACGAGGCCCGGTGATCGAGACGCTTAGGCTAAGCGCATGACGATGAGCTTCCCGCGCCAGAGTGCCAGGACCCGCAGGTTCACCCTGGGAGCGCCCCGCGGCGCCACCGTCGCGCCGGACGGATCGTCGGTGGTCTTCCTGCGGAGCAAGGACGGCACGGACCCCGTCACCTGCCTGTGGCGGCTGGATCCGGCCACCGGCGAGGAGGTCCTGCTCGCCGACCCCGCGCAGCTCGCCATCGACGAGAGCGACCTGCCCGCCGAGGAGCGGGCGCGGCGCGAGCGGGCCCGCGAGTCGGCGGGCGGCATCGTCTCCTACAGCACCGACGAGAACGCCGGGATCGCGGCGTTCACCCTCGGCGGCCAGCTGTTCACCTGCGACCTGGCCACCGGGACGGTCAAGCAGCTCCCGGCCGTCACGCCGGTCTTCGGACCGCGCCTCGACCCGCGCGGCGCCCGGATCGCCTACGTCGCCGGGCGGTCCCTGCACGTCATCGACGTCGCCTCGGGCACCGACACCGTGGTCGCCCGGTCGGAGAGCGAGCAGGTCTCCTACGGTCTCGCGGAGTTCATCGCGGCCGAGGAGATGGGCCGTATGCGCGGCTTCTGGTGGTCGCCGAAGGGCGACGCCCTGCTCGTGGCCCGGGTGGACGAGACCCCCGTGCACCGCTGGCACATCGCCGACCCCGCGCACCCCGAGCGGCCCGCCCAGGTCGTCGCCTACCCGGCGGCCGGGACGCCGAACGCGATCGTCTCGCTGGTGATCGTCGGCGCCGACGGCGAGCGCAAGGCCACGGTCGACTGGGACCGCGGCATGTACCCCTACCTCGTCACCGTCTCCTGGGACGCGCGCGGCCCGCTCATCGTCGTGCAGACCCGCGACCAGCGGACCCTGCGGGTGCTCGGCGTCGACGTGCTCGGCGGCCAGACGACCGTGGTGCAGAACGCGCACGACGCGGCCTGGCTGGAGATCGTCGGGGGCGTCCCGGCACGGACCGGCTCCGGAGCGCTGGTCTGGACGATCGACGACGACCACACCCGGCGGCTGACCGTCGCGGGCGAGCCGGTGACCCCGGCCGGCCTCCAGGTCCGGGCGGTCCTGGACGTCACCGGGGAGTCGGTGCTGTTCACCGCCTCGGAGGAGCCGACCGAGGTGCACGTCTGGGAGTACTCCCCCGAGGGCCTGACCCGGCTCACCGAGGGCCGCGGCGTGTTCTCCGCGGTGCGGGCGGGCGGCGTCGTCGTGCTGTCGGGCACCACGCTGGACTCGACGCGGGCGCGCACCTGGATCCGCGGCACCGACGTGGAGATCGCCAACCACGCCGAGGTCCCGGTGATCACCCCGAACGTCGAGATCTTCGCCGCGGGCGACCGGGAGATCCGGACCGCGGTGCTGCTGCCGAGCGGGTTCGACCCCGCGTCCGGCGAACGGCTGCCCGTCCTCATGGACCCCTACGGCGGGCCTGGCGCCCAGCGCGTCCTGGCGGCCGGGCGGGCGTTCTGCGAGGCGCAGTACCTCGCCGACCAGGGCTTCGCGGTGATCGTCGCCGACAACCGCGGCACGCCGGGCCGGGGCCCCCGCTGGGAGCGGACGATCCAGGGCGACTTCTGCGACGTCGTCCTCGAGGACCAGGTCGCGGCGCTCCAGGCGGCCGCCGAGCGGTATCCGCTGGACCTGGACCGGGTGGCGATCCGCGGCTGGTCGTTCGGCGGGTTCCTCGCGGCCCTGGCCGTCCTGCGCCGTCCCGACGTGTTCCACGCGGCGGTCGCGGGCGCGCCGGTCACCGACTGGAGCCTGTACGACACCCATTACACCGAGCGTTACCTCGGCGACCCGGGCGAGGAGCCCGACATCTACAAGACCAACTCCCTCATCGAGGACGCGCCGTCCCTGACCCGGCCACTGATGATCATCCACGGTCTCGCCGACGACAACGTGGTGGCCGCGCACACCCTGCGGCTGTCCAGCGCGCTGCTGGCCGCGGGCCGCCCGCACACCGTGCTGCCGCTGTCGGGGGTCACCCACATGACGCCGCAGGAGATCGTCGCCGAGAACCTCCTGCACCTCCAGGTCGCCTTCCTGAAGGAGTCCCTGCCCTCGGCCTGAGCCGATCCGGCCGGGTCGTCACCGCGGCGGCGATCCGGCCAGCCCGTCCAGCCCGTCCAGCAGGGCGGCGAGGCCGCGTCCGAATTCGGCGCCGGGCGGAAGGGCCAGCGCGTCCCGTGCGGTGGCGGCGAGCAGCGGGAACCCCGTCAGCTCGGCCATCCGGCGGGTGCTCCGGCCCTCCAGCGGCCCCCGGTGCTCCAGCTCGATCGCGCCGACGAGGTAGGCGACGAGCGCGCGCAGCGCCACGACCCTGTCCTCCCCCGCGAAACCCGCCCCGGTCAGCACTTCGAGGACCGACTCGCTCCAGCGGGCCAGCGCGGGCGAGCCGTCGCGGTGGGCCGCGGTGAGCGGCAGGGCGTTCGGGTGCAGCGCGACGGCGGCGCGCACCCGTCCGGCCAGGACCGCGACGCGTTCCCGCCACGGGCCGTCGGGCGTCGCGGTGTCCACGTCCGCCAGCACCCGTTCGACGACGAGTTCCTCGAGTTCCGCCCGGTCGGCGACGTACCGGTAGAGCGACATCGTCCCCATGCCCAGGCGGGCGGCGACGGCCTTCATGGTCAGCGCGGCGAGCCCTTCCGCGTCGATGACGGCGAGCGCCGCCTCGGCGATCCGGGCGGGCGTGAGCGATCGGGGCCTCGGCACCCTTGACAGCGTAGGGCATACGCCTAAACTCGTAAGCGTATGACATACGCCTACAGGAGGTACCCCATGACCGTCACCGAGCAGAGCATCATCGCGTCGCGCGCACTGGAGACCGTGACGGGCGAGCCGGTATCCGTCCCCGACCCCGGCGGCCTCCTTCACCTCCAGTTCCGCAGGTTCGCGGGGTGCCCGATCTGCAACGTGCACCTGCGGTCGTTCGCCCGGCGGTACGCCGAGATCCGGGCCGCGGGCGTCACCGAGGTCGCGGTGTTCCACGCCCCCGCGGCCGAACTCGCGCCGCACGTGGCGGACCTGCCCTTCGCCGTGGTGCCCGACCCGGCCCGACGGCTGTACGTTGAGTTCGGGGTGGAGAGCTCCCCGAGGGCACTGCTCGACCCGCGCGTCTGGCCCGGGATCATCCGGGCGGTGGCCGCCGAACTGCCGCGGGCGCTGCGCGGCAAGGCGAAGTTCCCGGACCGGCGCCCCACCGGCGGACGGCTCGGGCTCCCCGGCGACTTCCTCATCGCCCCCGACGGCAGGGTGCTCGCCGGCCGGATCGGCGCCCATGCCGACGACCAGTGGAGCGCCGACGAGCTGCTTCACCTGGCCCGACGTTGACCACTATGACTCGTAGTACTACGCTGCGTAGAGCACCAAAAAGGTTCCGCCACGCTCTGTGAGTTCCATCACCGCCCCGGTGGCCGCGAACCGCCGAAAGGCCCCCGGGCAAGGAACCATAGCCTCAGGCTATCGAAACTAGACGTTCGATGACTTGGACGAACCGTTGTCGCATTTGTACGGTTCCGAACCGTGGCTATTGCGTCGATCCCCGCTCTCTACCGCTCTTCGGTAGGCAAAAAAGCGATCATGGCCGTCACAGGCGCGTTCATGGTCCTCTTCCTCATTGGTCATATGGTCGGGAACCTGAAGATCTTCTTCGGCCTCGAAGAATTCAACGGTTACGCCGCCTGGCTCCGCACGATCGGGGAACCGGCACTCCACCACGAGTGGTTCCTGTGGATCCTGCGCCTCGCGCTGGTCGCCGCCGTCGTGCTGCACTTCAGCACCGCCGCCGAGCTGACCGTCCGCGCCAAGCGCGCCCGGCCGGTGAAGTACCAGCACCGCGGCCCGGTGAACGGCTCCTACGCCGCGCGCACCATGCGCTGGGGCGGAGTCATCGTCCTTCTCTTCATCATCTGGCACATCCTCGACCTGACCGTCGGCGTCGCGAACCCGAACGGCGTGCACGGCGAGGCCTACCAGAACGTGGTGGCCGGCTTCGCCCCCGACCGCTGGTGGGTGACGGCCTTCTACGTCGTCTCCATGATCATGCTGGGCTTCCACCTGCGGCACGGCCTCGTCAGCGCCGTGCAGACCCTCGGCCTGAAGAACCCCAAGCACGACAAGACCCTGAACGTCGTCGCGACCGGCTTCGCCGTCCTGCTCAGCATCGGCTTCCTGATCGTTCCGATTTCCGTGACCCTGGGGGTGGTCGACTAATGAGCGACGCGACCGAAGCGCTCGACCTTGAGTTCTACGGCCTCGGCGACCCCGTCGCCGACACCAAGGCCCCGGCCTCGACCCCGGTCGAGCAGCGCTGGACCAAGCGCAAGTTCGACGTGAAGCTGGTCAACCCGGCCAACAAGCGCAAGAAGACCGTCATCATCGTCGGCACCGGCCTCGCCGGCGGCTCGGCGGGCGCCACCCTGGGCGAGCTGGGCTACAAGGTCGTCCAGTTCTGCTTCCAGGACTCCCCGCGCCGCGCGCACTCCATCGCCGCGCAGGGCGGCATCAACGCCGCCAAGAACTACCGCAACGACGGCGACTCGGTGCACCGGCTGTTCTACGACACGGTCAAGGGCGGCGACTTCCGCGCCCGCGAGTCCAACGTGCACCGCCTCGCGGAGATCTCCACCCAGATCATCGACCAGTGCGTCGCGCAGGGCGTCCCCTTCGCCCGCGAGTACGGCGGCCTGCTCGACAACCGCTCCTTCGGCGGCGCGCAGGTCTCCCGCACCTTCTACGCCCGCGGCCAGACGGGTCAGCAGCTCCTGCTCGGCGCCTACCAGGCGCTGATGCGGCAGGTCGACGCGGGCAACGTCGAACTGCACGCGCGGCACGAGATGCTCGACCTGATCATGCACGAGGGCAAGGCGCGCGGCGTCGTCGTCCGCGACCTGATCAGCGGCGAGATCAAGTCCTACACCGCCGACGTCGTCATCCTCGCGACCGGTGGCTACGGCAACGTCTACTTCCTGTCGACGAACGCCATGGGCTCCAACGTCACCGCCGCCTGGCGGGCGCACAAGCACGGCGCGTACTTCGCCAACCCGTGCTACACCCAGATCCACCCGACCTGCATCCCGGTCTCCGGCGACCACCAGTCGAAGCTGACCCTGATGTCGGAGTCGCTGCGCAACGACGGCCGCGTGTGGGTGCCGAAGGAAGGCGGCGACGCCCGCCGCCCGAGCGACATCCCCGAGGACGAGCGCGACTACTACCTGGAGCGCATCTACCCGGCGTTCGGCAACCTGGTCCCGCGTGACATCGCGTCCCGCGCCGCCAAGAACGTCTGCGACGAGGGCCGCGGCGTCGGCCCCGGCGGCCTGGGCGTCTACCTGGACTTCGCCGACGCGATCGGCCGCCTCGGCCGCAAGGCCGTCGAGGCCAAGTACGACAACCTCTTCCAGATGTACGAGCGCATCACGGGCGAGAACCCCTACGAGCAGCCGATGCGCATCTACCCCGCCGTGCACTACACGATGGGCGGCCTCTGGGTCGACTACGACCTGGAGTCCACCATCCCGGGCATGTTCGTGCTCGGCGAGGCCAACTTCTCCGACCACGGCGCCAACCGCCTCGGCGCGTCCGCGCTGATGCAGGGCCTGGCCGACGGCTACTTCGTCATCCCGCAGACGGTCGGCGAGTACCTGGCCAAGAACCCGGCGACGCCCGTCCCGGACGAGACCGTCCAGGCCGCCGTCGACGGCGTCAACGCCCAGGTCGAGAAGTTCCTGTCCATCAAGGGCGACCGGACCGTCGACTCCTACCACCGCGAACTCGGCCACATCATGTGGGAGTACTGCGGCATGGAGCGCACCGACGAGGGCCTGCGCAAGGCCATCGACATGATCCGGGCGCTGCGCGAGGACTTCTGGAAGAACGTCACCGTCCCCGGCTCGGGCGACGACCTCAACCAGTCGCTGGAGAAGGCCGGCCGCGTCGCCGACTTCCTCGAGCTCGGCGAGCTCATGTGCATCGACGCGCTGCACCGCACCGAATCCTGCGGCGGCCACTTCCGGGCCGAGTCCCAGGACGAGGAAGGCGAGGCCAAGCGCGACGACGAGAACTTCTCCTACGCGGCGGCCTGGGAGTGGACCGGCGGGGCCAAGCCCGTCCTCCACAAGGAAGAACTCGTCTTCGAGTACGTCAAGCCGAGCACCCGCTCTTACAAGTAAGAGGCGCGAAGAACATGAAGCTGAAGCTCCGCATCTGGCGTCAGACGAACGCCGCCGACAAGGGCCGGATGGTCACCTACGACGTCGACGGCATCTCCGAGGACGCGTCGTTCCTCGAGATGCTCGACGTGCTCAACGAGCGCCTCACCGTCGAGGGCGAGGAGCCGATCGCGTTCGACCACGACTGTCGTGAGGGCATCTGCGGCATGTGCTCGCTGGTCATCAACGGCCAGCCGCACGGCCCTGAGCGCAACACCACCACCTGCCAGCTGCACATGCGCAAGTTCAAGGACGGCGAGACGATCGACGTCGAGCCGTGGCGGGCCAAGGCGTTCCCGGTCGTCAAGGACCTGGTCGTCGACCGCGGCGCGTTCGACAAGATCATCGAGTCGGGCGGCTACATCTCCGCCCCGACCGGCACCGCGCCCGACGCGCACGCCACCCCGGTGCCCAAGGCCGACGCCGACAAGGCGTTCGTCGCGGCCGAGTGCATCGGCTGCGGCGCCTGCGTCGCGGCGTGCCCGAACGGCTCGGGCTCGCTGTTCCTGTCGGCGAAGATCTCGCACCTCGGCCTGCTCCCGCAGGGCCAGCCCGAGCGCGACAGCCGGGTGCTCAACATGGTCAAGACCCATGACGACCTGGACTTCGGCGGCTGCACCAACACCGGCGAGTGCACGGTGGCCTGCCCGAAGGGCATCCCGCTGGAGTTCATCGGCCGGATGAACCACGACTGGCTGCACGCCTCCGGCAAGTAGCCACGGCGGAACCACCCTGCGGAAGGGCGCTCGACGGAAACGTCGAGCGCCCTTTCGTCATGTTCCGTCACACCTGGACCGTTAGCGGACAGATATTGATCGTTGTCCCATCGCGTCACTAGGCTGAGCGGGCTCTCTCCCTCCCCCCCCGAATTCTCCGCACGAGGAGCCCCCTGTGAAGCTTCGCAAGCCCGCGCTTCTGGCCGCGACGGCGGCGCTCGCCATAACGCCGGCCCTGACGGCCGTCACGCCGGTGCACGCGGCGCCGCAGGTCCCGGTCGTCGCGGTCGCGGCGGCCCCGGACGTCAACGCCATCATCGCCGAGGTGCTCGCGGTCTTCCCCGCGGAGATCTCGGCCATCGCCCAGCAGATCCTGGCGGGCGACTACACGCGTCTCCTCGAACTCGTCCAGCTGGTCTTCGCGCTGCCGCAGGACCAGCTGACCGCGATCTTCGGCCAGCTCACGGAGATCGCCACCCGCGTGATCAACGAGATCCTCGCGGGCGGCACGCCGACCACCGAGCCGACGGCCACCGCGACGCCGGAGGCGACCGAGCCCGCCGCCGCGGACCCGGCGCCCGCCGACGCCGCCCCCGCCGCGCGCGCCGCCGGTCCCACCGCGCAGGACAAGAAGGTCGCCTGGACCCTCGACGCGCTCGTCCAGGACGCCAAGGGCAAGCAGACGCCCAGCAAGCTCGCCAACATCCTCATCACCCTGTCCATCGCGGGCCGCTGACCGCGACCGGCGGCGGCACCCCGCTGCACTGAGAAGGCCCCCGGCGCGTCGCGCGCCGGGGGCCTCTCCGTTTCCGGGGCCGGTCAGGCCTTCGGGGTGTCCTCGCCCTTGCGGACGATGCCGAGCTTGCTGCCCAGCCATACCAGGGGGTCGTACTTCTTGCCCGCGACGCGCTCCTTCATCGGGATGAGCGCGTTGTCGGTGATCTTGATGTGCTCGGGGCAGACCTCGGTGCAGCACTTGGTGATGTTGCACAGGCCGAGCCCGAAGTCGTCCTGGGCGATCTCCCGCCGATCACGGACGTCGGCGGGGTGCATCTCCAGCTCGGCGACCCGCATGAGGAAGCGCGGACCGGCGTAGGACGACTCGTTCTCCTCGTGGTCGCGGATCACGTGGCAGACGTTCTGGCACAGGAAGCACTCGATGCACTTGCGGAACTCCTGCGAGCGCTCCACGTCGATCTGCTGCATCCGGAAGTCGCCCGGCTTGACGTCGCCGCCGTCGAAGGACGGGACCTGCCTGGCCTTCTCGTAGTTGAACGAGACGTCGGTGACGAGGTCGCGGATGACGGGGAACGTCCGGACCGGGGTGACCGTGATGGTCTCGTCCTCGGTGAAGGTCGACATGCGGCACATGCACATCAGCCGCGGCTTGCCGTTGATCTCCGCCGAGCACGAGCCGCACTTGCCCGCCTTGCAGTTCCAGCGGACGGCCAGGTCGGGGGTCTGCGTGGCCTGGAGCCGGTGGATGACGTCGAGGACGACCTCACCCTCGTTGACCTCGACCTCGAAGTCCTCCAGCGCCCCTTGCCCGCTGTCTCCGCGCCAGACGCGGAACTTGGCCAGGTAACCCATTACGGCAGCTCCTCTTCGGTGAGGTACTTCTTCAGTTCGGAGGTCTCGAAGAGTTCCAGCAGGTCGGTGCGCATCGGCACGAGCGGCTGGTGCGTCAGCGCCACCCCGCCGTCCCCGCTCAGGGAGCACACGAGGTTCACCTTGCGCCACTCGGCGGACATGCCGGGGTAGTCCTCGCGGGTGTGGCCGCCGCGCGACTCCTGGCGCTCCAGCGCCGCCTTGGCGACGCACTCGGACACCAGGAGCATGTTGCGCAGGTCCAGCGCCAGGTGCCAGCCCGGGTGGTAGCCGCGCCCGCCGGGACCGGCGTCCTTCACCCCGACGCCCGAGACCCGGTCGCGCAGCTTGACCAGCGACTCCAGCGCCGCCTGCAGCTCGCTCTCGGTGCGGATGATGCCGACCAGCTCGTTCATCGTCGCCTGGAGGTCGGCGTGCACGGCGTAGGGGTTCTCGCCGTCCGGCCGGGCGAACGGCGCGAGCGCCTCGGCCTGGGCGGCCTCCACCTCGGCGTCGGGCACCGCGGGCGGTTCCGCGAGGCCCTCCAGGTAGTCCACCGCGCCGCCGCCCGCGCGCCTGCCGAACACCAGCAGGTCGGTCAGGGAGTTGCCGCCGAGCCGGTTGGAGCCGTGCATGCCGCCCGAGCACTCGCCCGCCGCGAACAGACCGGGCACCGAGGCCGCGCCGGTGTCCGGGTCGACCTCGACCCCGCCCATCACGTAGTGGCAGGTCGGGCCGACCTGCATCGGCTCCTTGGTGATGTCGACGTCCGCCAGCTCCTTGAACTGGTGGTGCATCGACGGGAGCTTCTTGATGATCTGCTCGGCCGGAAGGCGCGAGGACACGTCGAGGAACACGCCGCCCTGGGGGCTGCCCCGTCCCGCCTTCACCTCGGAGTTGATCGCGCGGGCGACCTCGTCGCGCGGCAGCAGCTCGGGTGGACGGCGGTTGTTGTCGGCGTCGGTGTACCAGCGGTCGCCCTCTTCGGGCGTCGTCGCGTACTGGTCCTTGAAGACGTCCGGGACGTAGTTGAACATGAAGCGCTCGCCCTCGGAGTTGGTGAGGACGCCGCCGTCGCCGCGCACCGACTCGGTGACGAGGATGCCCTTCACCGAGGGCGGCCAGACCATGCCCGTCGGGTGGAACTGGATGAACTCCATGTTGAGCAGGGTCGCCCCGGCCAGCAGCGCGAGCGCGTGGCCGTCGCCGGTGTACTCCCAGGAGTTCGACGTCACCTTGAACGCCTTGCCGATGCCGCCGGTCGCCAGCACGATCGCCGGGGCCTCGAACACGACGAACTTGCCGGTCTCCCGGACGTAGGCGAACGCGCCGCAGATCCGGTCGCCGTCCTTCAGCAGCTTCGTCACGGTCGTCTCGGCCCACACCTTGATGCGGGCCTCGTAGTCGCCGAACTCGGCGTGGTCCTCCTGCTGGAGGGAGACGATCTTCTGCTGGGTCGTCCGGATGAGCTCGAGGCCGGTGCGGTCGCCGACGTGCGCGAGCCTCGGGTAGGAGTGGCCGCCGAAGTTGCGCTGGGAGATCTTGCCGTCCTTGGTGCGGTCGAACAGCGCACCCCAGGCCTCGAGCTCCCAGACGCGCTCGGGCGCCTCCTTGGCGTGCAGTTCGGCCATCCGCCAGCTGTTCAGGAACTTGCCGCCGCGCATCGTGTCGCGGAAGTGGACCTGCCAGTTGTCGTTGCTGTTGACGTTGCCCATCGCGGCCGCCGCGCCGCCCTCGGCCATGACGGTGTGCGCCTTGCCGAACAGCGACTTGGAGATGACCGCGACCTTCTTGCCGCGCAGCCGCGCCTCGATCGCCGCGCGCAGGCCCGCGCCGCCCGCTCCGATGACGACGACGTCGTAGGAGTGTCGTTCGAGTTCAGTCATGAGGGCCTTCAGTTGAAGAAGCGGAGGTCGTTGATGGTGTTGCTGGCCACGAGCATCACGTAGAAGTCCGCGACGACGAGGGAGACCAGGGTGATCAGCGCGAACGTGCCGTGGCGCGTGTTGATCTTGGAGACCCAGGTCCAGAGCTTGTACCGGACGGGGTTCTTCGAGAAGTTCTTCATCCGCCCGCCGACGACGTGCCTGCAGGAGTGGCACGACAGCGTGTACAGCCACAGCAGGATCACGTTCGCCCAGAGGATGACGGTGCCGAGCCCGATGCCGAATCCGCCGTCCTTGCCGTGGAAGGCGAGGATCGCGTCGTAGGTGTTGATGAGCGAGATGACACCGGCGGCGAACCAGAAGTAGCGGTGCAGGTTCTGGCCGATCAGCGGGAAGCGGGTCTCGCCGGAGTACTTGGCGTGCGGCTCGGTGACGCCGCAGGCCTGGGGCGACAGCCAGAACGCCCGGTAGTACGCCTTGCGGTAGTAGTAGCAGGTCAGCCGGAACAGCAGCAGGAACGGCAGTGACAGCAGCGCGTAGGGGATGAAGAACGGGACGCTCTCGGGGATGAACGTCCCGAACAGCGCGGCGCTGCCGGTGTGCCCGTCCAACGTGACGCTCCCGCAGGCGTCGTTGAAGCAGGGCGAGTAGAAGGGGGTCAAATAGTGGTATTCAGGGACAAAGAAGGCGCTCCCCCACATCGCCCGAACCGTCGCATAGATGACCCATGCCGTGAAGAACACAAAGGTCAGTACGGGGTACTGTCGCCAGTTGTCGGTGCGGAACGTCCGTTCCTTGATCTGTGCGCGCGTCTTCGCGGGCGCCTCGACCGTCGCCATCGCCGCCTCCTCAGGGGTGCAGGAAGGCGACCCTACGCCTGTGGTTCACAAATGTGACACAGTTAACAACAGGTCGGAGCGATGTGATGCTCATCACATATACTCTCGCGCACTTCGATAGCCATAGGCTATGGACAGCGAAGCACCGGGGCATTGTTTCCGGACATCCCTCACGGCTAATACGAACCCGTACCTAACGACGCGGGCGGATACCCGTTCGCCAGTTCCCTCGCCCGGCGGGCGCGGCGTTTTAAGGTGGAGCGGTGACTACCCCGGAGCAGCCGCGCTTCAACCCCAGCCAGTACGGCTACCGCGCCGACCAGCCGCCCCCCGCCGCCGCGCCGCCGCAGGCCCCCGTCCCGTCGCAGTGGCAGGGCCGGCCGCAGCACACCGGGCCTCAGCCCGCCGTTCCCCCGGGAGAGGCCCCGCCCCAGCAGCACGGCCCCCCGCCGGTCAAGCGCAAGGGGTTCTTCGGCGCGCTCTTGGACACCAGGTTCGACGCCATGGTCACCCCGATGCTCATCCGGGGTTTCTACCTGCTGTCCCTGGCCGTCATCACACTCTTCAGCATCCTGCTGTTCCTGTTCATCTGGGGCCTCGGCGGCAACAACCCCTACGAGGAGACCCCGGCCTGGCCGATCATCACGGCGATCATCGTCACCCCGCTCTTCTGGATCTTCCAGGTGGTCTGCGTCCGACTGGCGCTGGAGTTCGTCATCAACCAGTTCAAGATCACCGAAGAGCTGCAGAAGATCCGGCGGAACACCGGGCAGCGGTGAGGCGGCCCGGCGCTAGGCGCGCCGGGACAGCCGCTTCTTACGGGCCTTGACGCGGCGGCCGGTGCCGCCGCAGGTGACGCAGTCGTGGTCGTAGCTGACCAGCTTGCGGATCTTGATCACGCCGACGCCCCAGCAGTCGGGGCACAGGCCGAGGTCGGCCAGGTGCCCGCCGAACGCGACGCGCCCGCCCAGGAACCCGCACCCGGGTGCCTTGCAGCGGATGAGCTCCAGGGTCGCGTCGTAATTCGGCCGGTGCGGACTGCCGCTCGCACTGTGCCCGTGGTGGCCGGTGCCGTCGTCACTCATAGACCGCGCATCCTATGGGCACCGGGTGCGTTCGGTCGACTTCGTTGCGTTTCTTCTTACCTTCGGGCAAGGGGTTCCTCACCCGGTCGGAGCACCGCTTCGTAGAGCGTCTCGGTCCGCGCCGCGACCTCGTCGGGGCCGGGGCCGAGCTCGGGCAACGGCACGCCCGGCGAGTAGAGCAGGCCGTTGATGGTCTCGGCCAGGGCCGCGGGTTCGCCCGGCGGTACGGTCCAGCGGCCGAACAGTTCGGGGAGCGCCCCGACGGTCGTGGCGACGACCGGCCGGTGGGTGGCGAGCGCGAGGTGCGCGACGCCCGTGCGGACCGCCCTTCGGTAGGGCAGCACGACCGCGTCGGCGACCGCGAACCAGGCGGCGACCTCCGCGGCCGGCACGAACCCGGTGAACGTCACCCGCTCGCCGAGCCGCTCGCGCGCGACGAGGCGGCGCACCCGGCGCAGGTGCCCGCGGTCGCGCAGCTCCGCGACGCGGGCGAGCCCGGCGCGGCGCCGCACCCCGCCGGCGACGACGAGGCGGGCGTCCCCGCCGAGCAGCGAGAAGGCGCGCACGAGGTCCGCGAGCCCCTTGTCGGGGTGGATGAAGCCGAAGGACAGCAGCACCGGGTCCGCGCCGAACGCGTGCTTCTCCCGCAGGGCGTCCGCCGACGTCTCCGGCCGCGCGGGCGGGATGCAGAAGTGCGGCACGACGGCGACCTGGGCGTCCCGGCCGAGGGCGGCGAGCGTGCCCGCGGCGTCGTTCGAGTGCACGACGACGGTGCCGCAGCGCGCGATGACCCGGCGGTAGAGCGCGCGGCCCGCGCCGCGCAGCAGGCCGAGGTCGCGGCCGACGCCGTGCAGGGTCAGCACGACGGGCACGCGCTGGGCGGCGAGCGCGTCGAGCAGCCGCAGCAGGACCCGGACCCGTCCGGCGTAGGCGCCCGCGGTGAAGTGGACGTGGACGAGATCGGGCCGGAAGCCGGTGCGGACGTCCTGTCCGAGCACTCCCACGACCTCGGCGGGCCGCTCGCCCCTGGGCTCGCGCGCCGCGAGCACCGCCGTGCGGTGCCCGAGCCGGGCGACCGCCCGCGCCAGCACCCGCGTGTACTCGGCCACCGCGTCATGCGGCTCGTTCGCCGCCCCGTAAGGGCTCACGTAGAGCACCCTCATGCGCGCCGCCCGCGCTGATGGCGTGCGATGGAGACCACCCCCGGCCGATGCGTTTCCCGATGCCCCGCGCGGTGCACTCCCGCGACGTGCGCCGCGTCGTGACCGCCCCGAGCTGCCCGCTTCCCACCCTAATCCCGCGACCCCCGACCCAGTCGGCATTCCAGACAATCCACTCACTTGTCGCAGGGGATGGAGAGGTCGGAGAGCGCCCTCGGCACCGTCGATTTCCCGCTCCGCCTCCGCGCCTCGATGGAGGCCCCGCAAAGCCTGCTGGAACAGGCTTTGCGGCCCCTCGGCGCGGTCCCGGCGAGGGCGGCCGAAACACACCGGACCGTTTCGGACGCCCTCCGGCCGATGACCGAAATCCACGCCGACTCCACACCCTGCCCGGACCCCCGGGCCGCGCGACGGTGAAATGACCGGGGCAATAGGGAATTCACATTCTCTACTCACTGCATGGCCGGAATACCCGTATTTCCGACCCGTGTTCCTCGGCTTCCGCTCCGGGCCGCCCCAGGAGGCCGCCACGTGGTGCGCGGATGGGGCGGGATGTCCGGCGGGACGGGCTCCGGGACGGTGCCCGCGATAAGGTCGCGGGGTGGACGACCCCCAGTGGACACGACGGGATCCGGGAGTCACGAGCCGGGACGCGCCGGGGCCGGCGGCGGGCGGCGGCGGGCCGCTGGTGCGGTTGCCGGGGGTGCTCGCCGGACGGTTCGAGGTCGAGGACGAGCTGCCCGTACAGGGTGCGGAGTCCGATCTGCTGCTCGTGCGCGAAGGCGCGACGCGCTATGTCGTCAAGATCTACCGGCGCGGCTACCGGGCCGACCCCGCGGTGTGGGAGCAGGTGCCGCGGCTGCGGTCGCCGCACATCGTGCGGGTGCTGGAGACCGGGCACGCCGACGGGCGCGACTACGAGATCATGGAGTACCTCCCGGAGGGCAGCCTGCGGTCTCTCGCCCGTGCCCGGCAGGTCGATCCGACGGCGGTCGTCGGGCAGCTCGCCGAGGGGCTGAAGGTGCTGCACGACGCGGGCATCGTGCACCGGGACCTCAAACCGGAGAACGTGCTCGTGCGCGGCGCCGACCTCGTCATCACCGACTTCGGGCTGAGCCGCGTGCTGGAGCAGAGCGTGGTGTTCGCCTCCTCCTCGCGCACCCTCGCCTACGCCGCGCCCGAGTCGCTGTCCGGCCAGGTCTCCCCCGCCCGCGACTGGTGGTCGCTCGGCATGATCGCGCGCGAGGTCGTCACCGGGAAGGCGCCCTTCGACGGGATGAGCGAGACCGTCGTCGTCGACCATCTGGCCACCCGGCCGATCGACAACGGCGACATCCAGGACCCGCACCTGCGGCTGCTGTGCCGCGGCCTGCTCACCCGCGACCCCCGGCGCCGCTGGGGCCACACCGAGGTGGCCGCCTGGCTGCGCGGCGGGACCCCCGAGGTGCACGACGAGCAGCCGCCACCCGTGCGGCGGCCCGCCGAGACGCCCGCGCCCGTGCCGCCGCAGACCCGGGTCGCCCCGCCGCTGCCCGGACGCCAAGAAGCCGAGGAGGCTTACCGCGCCGAAGGCCGGCTCGCCCTGTGGGAGCAGAAGGAGCGCGCGCGCAAGGCGGGTGCGGGACGGGCAAGGCTGCGCGCCGCCTTGTGGACGCTCCCGATCCTCGCCCTATGGGTGGGCGGGAGCTTCGTGCTCGAGATGCTGTTCGGCGGGGAACCCGACCGCGTCCAGGCCGCCGGCTCGGTGCAGAAGATGCCCGTCCCGCTCGGTCTCCTGGTGACCGCCTCGGTCGCGGCGTGGGCGGTCTCCCTGGTCGTCGAGCTGGTGCTGGCCTCGCAGCAGGGCGGCGACTACCTGGCGGACGGCCCCTGGGCGACCGCCGCCAGGATCTCCCGCCTCACCGGCGGCGGGCTGTCGAAGACGTCGCGGGCGATGTCGGCCACCGCGCAGCGGACCGGCGCGCGCGGCTGCGGCCTCGCCCTTCTCGCCGCGACGATCCCGCTGCTGCTCGCGCTCCTGCTGCTGTCCCTGCTGAGCGCGCTGGCCTGGATGCTCTGGATGCTGGCGCTGACGGCCGGCGCCCTCGCGCACATCGGCAACGGTGGAATCCGCATGCACCGGTGGCGGCAGGCGAACTCGAGCCGCCGCGCGGAAGTCATAGAAGACTGACCGGACGGCCCGTGCGGGGTCCGTCCAGGAAGAGGCTTGTACATGAGCAGTGGCGTGGAGGCCGAGATCGCGCTGGACGCGGCGGTCATCGCGAGCCTCGGCGCGAACCGCCTCCTCGGCGCGGGCGCCGGGGCGGCGGCGCACGGCGCCGCGGCGTTCGCGGCGCTCGCGGAGAAGAAGGCGGGCGCGCGGGCCGAGGCGCTGGCCGACCTCGAGCGGTACGAGCGGGCGCTGCGCGAGGCGGTCGACCGCAACGCGCGGATCCGCGCGCTGCGCGACACGGTGCACGCGGCGGCGCGCGAGCACGCCGGGCAGGTGTCCCTTCCCGTGCCGGAGGAACTCGACCTCACCGGCGTCGCCCATGACGAGGTCGTCACCTGGTGCGCGGCGGTCGACACCGCCCTGGACGAGGCGGAGGCCGCCCTGTCCGCCCGGCTCGCCGAGCTCATGACCGAGCAGGTGAGCGCCGAAGCGGGCGCCGGGGTGAGCGTGCCGCGCGACCGGGCCGCCGACCTGGCGCGCGTCCTCGCGCGGCTGCTGCCCGACGCGGCCGAAGCCGACCGCATCCGGGTGCGGGAGGCCGCCGAGCACGTCGCCGCGGCCGCCTCCGACGGCGAGGCCGAGGCGCTGCTCAGCGAAGTGCGGCTGCGTGTCCAGCAGGCGAACCAGCGGACCCGCGAAGAGCGCGCGCGCCTGCGGCTCTGGGCGGAGGAACAGGAGGCCCTCGCGCAGGCCGAGGCGGAGCGCCGCTACGTCCTGGAGAGCATCACCCGGGCGTTCGAGGACCTCGGCTACCAGGTCGACACCGGCTTCGAGACGCGCGCCGCGGTGGACGGCAACCTCGTCCTCACCCGGGGCGAGTGGCCCGACCAGGCCGTCAGGATGAGGCTGGAGGACGGCACGCTGCGCGCGAAGATGCTGCGCACCCGCCCCCTGGAGAGCGAAGACGACCGCAGGCGCGACGCCGAACGCGAGCGGCAGTGGTGCGACGAGTTCGAGGCGGCCCAGGCGAGACTCGCCGCCGAAGGACTGGGAATGGCCGTGACCTGGCGTCTCGAGCCGGGGGCCGAGGAGCTTCCCGTCACGGAAGAATCGGGGCAGCAGGCCCGACGCAAGCAGCACAAGCCGAAGGAACGCCGTCTTGAGTACTGAGCAGCCGACACTGGGCGGGCGCCTCATGGGCTGGCCGCCGTTCATCCGCGAACTCGACGCCACACTGTCGGTGCACTCGCAGTACGTCCTGTCGGGCAACCTCTACGACAGTTTCCTGTTCCCCAACGGCGGTGGCGAGATAGCCCTGCTGCCCTTGCGGGAACTGCTGTGGGAGGCCCTCCAGCCGAGCGGCATCTCGTGCCTGGTCATCTACGACCCCGTCGACGGCCTCCGGGTCCACCCCGACGACGAGGACGCGGCCGCCGCGGCGACCAAGCTCCTCGGCAAGTGGGACGCCAAGCCGTCGCTCGAAGGGCTCACCAAGCACCTGGCGGCCCTGGCGCGCCCCACCGAGCAGGTGCGCGCGGCGTTCGTCATCGAGGGCGCCTCGCGGATCGCCTCCTCGCCCACCGACCTCCAGCCCGCCGAGCGCGACTTCTTCCGGTTCTGCGAGAAGCTGGCGCGCACCGCGCGGCCGGTGCGGGTGCCCGGCATCCGGCCCAAGCCGTTCTACAACCCGATCATCTGGCTCGCCGAGCGGCCCGGCGACCTCCCACCGTGGCTGGTGACCGGCAACGACGCGATCCGCGAGATCGTGCTGCCGCGCCCGCACCTGGGCGACCGCCAGCAGACCGCCAGGCTTCTGGCCCGCGCCTTCGCCGCCGACCCCTCCGCGGACCACGCCGCGGCCGACGCGTGCGACGCGTTCGCCGAGCAGGCCGACGGGCTCACCCTCCAGTCGATGATCGAGATCACCCGGCTGGCCAAGGAGCAGAACGTCGACCTGTACGGGCTGCCCGACGCGGTGCGCACCTACAAGCTCGGCGTCCTGGACAACCCGTGGTCGCGCGGGCACCTGCGCAAGCGCGTCCTGGACGGCGAGCGACGGGTGCCGGAACGGGTGCTCGGGCAGCCCCAGGCCGTCACCAAGACCCTCGACATCCTCAAGCGGGCGGTCCTCGGCCTCTCCGGCGCGCAGGCCACCAAATCGGGCTCCCGCCCGCGCGGCGTGCTGTTCTTCGCCGGGCCCACCGGCACCGGCAAGACCGAGCTGGCCAAGGCGATCACCTCGCTGGTGTTCGGCGACGACTCGGCCTACCTGCGGTTCGACATGTCCGAGTTCTCCGCCGAGCAGGCCGGCGACCGGCTGATCGGCTCCCCGCCCGGCTACGTCGGGCACGAGGCGGGCGGCGAGCTGACCAACGCCGTCCGGGAGGACCCGTTCCGGGTGATCCTGTTCGACGAGATCGAGAAGGCCCATCCGCGGATCCTCGACAAGTTCCTGCAGATCCTGGAGGACGGGAGGCTCACCGACGGGCGCGGCCACACCGTCCACTTCTCGGAGTCCATCCTCATCTTCACCTCGAACCTGGGGTCGTCCAAGGTGATCCCCGGACTCGGGTACGCCGAGATCGAGCACCGGATCAAGGCGGCGATCTCCGACCACTTCACGTCGGTGCTGAACCGGCCGGAACTGCTGAACCGGCTCGGCGACAACGTCATCGTCTTCAACTTCGTCGCCGCCGAGGCGGCCTCGAAGATCTTCGACCTCCAGCTGGAGAACATCTGCCGCCGCGTCACCGAGGAGCACCGGGTGTCGCTCGCGGTGAAGTCCGAGGTGCTCGGCACCCTGCGCGAGTGGTGCACCGCCGAGCTGGACAAGGGCGGCCGCGGCATCGGCATGGCGCTGGAGGCGCACTTCGTCAACCCGCTCGCCCGCGCGCTGTTCGAACGGGAACTGGCACCGGGCGAGAAAGTCACCGTCACCGGGATCAAACGGGCGGGCAGCATCGTCGAACTCGATGTGACCACAGGACCCGACACGCCCGAGACGGCGGACACGGACAAGACCCTCGACGCGGCGGGCTCGACGGAGTGAACGGCGAGGGGATGGGCGGCGGCGGGGCGGAGATCCGGGACGGCGACGTCCCTATCCGGCTCGCCAAGGTGCACCATCCGGTGACCGCTCTCGGCCCCGGCACCCGCGCGGGGATCTGGTTCCAGGGCTGCACGCTCGCCTGCCCCGGCTGCCTCTCCACCGACACCTGGCCCGCCGACGACGGCAAGGTCGTCCCGGTCTCCGAGGTGCTCGACTGGCTGGGCGGTCTGCCGCCCGTCGACGGCGTCACGATCTCCGGCGGGGAGCCGTTCCAGCAGCCGAGGGCGTTGGCCGCCCTCCTGCGGGGCATCCACGTGTGGCGTGGGTCACGGGAGTTCGACATCCTCCTTTATTCCGGATATGTAAGCTCACGGTTGTCCCGCGACCCGGAGTCGCGGAACATCCTGGACCTGTGCGACGCTGTCGTGGCAGGGCCGTACGTGGAACGGCTCGACGACGGCTCCCCGCTGCGGGGGTCGGCGAACCAGACGCTCGTCCCGATGACGGCCCTAGGCCGGAAGCGGTACGCGCACGAGGGACACGACGGGCGACGCATGCAGGTGTGCGTCGAGGACGGTGCGGAAGGACGGCGGGTGTACTACATCGGCATCCCGCGCCGAGGCGACATGGATCGTCTGAGCGCGGTGCTGGACGGGGCCGGGGTACGAGCCGGGGAGGCGTCATGGAGACTCTGACCTGCGAGGTCTGCCAGACCCCGCACAACCCAGGCGATCTGATCTGCCTGACGTGCGGGAACAACCTCACCCGCGGGCGGCGCCGCCGTCCGCAGCAGCCCGCCGACTCCTACGGGCAGTCTCAGCCGCAGCCGGGCTACGGGCAGCCCCAGGGCGGCGCAGACCCTTACGGCCAGCCCCAGCAGGGCGGCGGCTACGGCCAGCCGCAGCCGCAGGGCGGCCAGGACCCTTACGGCCAGCCCCAGCAAGGGCAGGACCCCTACGCACAGCCGCAGCAGGGCTACGGGCAGCAGCAGCCCCAGCAGGGCGGGTACGGCAACGCGCAGCAGGGCTATGGGCAGCCCCAGGGCGGCCAGGACCCTTACGGCCAGCCCCAGCAAGGGCAGGACCCCTACGCACAGCCGCAGCAGGGCTACGGGCAGCAGCAGCCCCAGCAGGGCGGATACGGGCAGGACCAGTACGGCCAGCCGCAGCAGCAGGGCGGCTACGGCCAGCAGGGCGGCTACGGGCAGCCGCAGGGCGGCCAGGACCCGTACGGCCAGCCCCAGCAAGGGCAGGACCCTTACGGCCAGCCGCAGCAGGGCCAGGACCCCTACGCGGCGCCGCAACAGGGGCAGGACCCTTACGGGCAACCACAGCAGGGCGGCTACGGGCAGCAGCCTCAGCAGGGCGGTTATGGGCAGCCCCCGGCGCAGGATCCCTACGCGGCACCGCAGCAGGGCTACGGGCAGCAGCAGCCCCAGCAGGGCGGCTACGGCAACCAGGACCCTTACGCGCAGCAGCCGCAGCAGGGCTACGGGCAGCCGCAGGGCGGCCAGGACCCTTACGGCCAGCCCCAGCAGGGCGGCTACGGACAGCAGCCCCAGGGGCAGGACCCTTACGGCGCGCCCCAGCCGGGCTACGGACAGCCCCAGGACCCGTACGGCCAGCGGCGCGGCCCGCTGGACCCGCCGCCCGCGAGGGACGGCACGCTGGTCCCGCCGGAGCACCGGCAGCAGGGCGGTCCCGGCGGCGACAGCACCGCGGCGA
This sequence comes from Actinocorallia herbida, assembly GCF_003751225.1. NCBI lineage: Bacteria > Bacillati > Actinomycetota > Actinomycetes > Streptosporangiales > Thermomonosporaceae > Actinocorallia > Actinocorallia herbida. The sequence continues at coordinate 295,595 of NZ_RJKE01000001.1, read as the reverse complement.
TGTGCCCGCACTGCGAGAGCGTGCTGGTCAACCCGGCCGCGACCCAGTGCAACGTCTGCCTGAAGCCGCTGCGCCCGGGCGGTGGCCCGACGCTGCGGCTGGCGTTCCCGACGGGCGAGCTGAAGGTCACCATGGGCCAGCAGCTCATCCTCGGCCGCGACGCGGGCCAGTCCCCGGCCGCGTCCACCTTCACCCAGTACGACAATGTCTCGCGCAAGCACGCCACGGTCTGGCTCGACCCGTCCGGCGTCGCCAAGGTGCGCGACGAGCGTTCGACCAACGGCACGTTCGTCAACGGCGAGCGGCTTTCCCCGGGCGTCGAGGCGTTCCTCCAGGACGGCGACTCGCTGCGCCTGGCCGCGGACGTCACCGGCACCATCCACCTGGCCTGACGCGCCCGGCGGGCCGGTTCGGTCCGGCCCGCCGCACGCGCTCGTGTCCCAGGCCGGCGTAGGTCGCGGACACATAACCGGTCATGGGTTTAGATCAAAATGTCACACGCCTTTTGTACGATCACGCCATCGTGAGTGGAGGCGAGATCCCAGTGCGTCGCAGTGTCCTCACAGCCTTGGCCGTCGTGGTCTCCGTGCTGTCCCCCATCCAGGCCTCGGCCCGCGCCGAGGACCCACCCGTCACGTCGGCCTCGGTGACCCTCGCCGCCGACGCCAAGGACGTCGCCACGGGCACGAAGGTGACTCTGACAGGTACTTTGCGCGGTGAGACCGCCGAGGGCGCCACGGTGGATCTGACGGGCCGCGAGGTGGTCATCCGCGAGGTGGACCGCCGTGACGAGGAGCTGACCGCGGTGACCGACGCCAAGGGCGTCTTCACCAAGGTCGTCACCCCGCACACGACCACCTACTGGGAGGCGGCGTTCACGCTCGGCGCCAAGGAGTACACCAGCCGCCCCGTGGGGGTGCGGGTGCTGGACGGCACGCTGCTCTTCGACTTCGCGGTCGCGCACGACGCGCGCCGGCAGGTCACCGCCTCGGCCCGGTTCAAGCTCAGCACGGACCCGGGCCCGGGCGGCGCCGACTCCGCCGTCCAGTTGCAGTTCTCCCCGGACGGCAAGGAGCCCTGGCGGACCGCGCAGACGCTGCGGCCGGACCACGAGGGCCGGCTCGCCACGTCGTTCCGGCAGTCCACGCCCGGCTGGTGGCGGATGTACTTCCCCGGCACGAAGAACTACGCCCCGGCCACCACCAAGGTGATCAAGGCCTGGCGCTGGTCGACCTCCATCACCGGGCTCAAGGTCACCCCGCGCAAGCTCAAGGTCGGCAAGAAGATCACCGTGACGGGCGTGCTCAAGCGCTTCACGGCCAAGAGCAGGAAGAAGACGGTCCCCTTCGCGGGCCGCAAGGTCACCGTCATCTTCAAGTGCCTCAAGGGCGCCGCCTGGTACACCGCGGTCTCCGGCAGAACCTCGAAGAAGGGCACCTTCACCCTCAAGCCCAAGACCTGGTGCGACGCCAACTACCAGGTCGTCTTCGACGGCTCGGCCGACACCTTCCGCGCCTACTCCAAATCCGTCAAGATCGACACCAAGGGCAAGCCCCTGCTCTAGCCGTGTCGGCCACCGCAGACAGAATGAGGCCCGCTCCGGGACCCCGGAGCGGGCCTCATCGCGTCGGCAGGTCCCGGTCCACCAGCAGGTGGCAGTGGAACCTCGGCCCGCGCGTACCCCGGCCATCTGCTCCGCTGGGCCGATTCCGGCCGGACCGCGCGGTCGTTGTCCGCGTGGGACTTCGAGGTGATCCCCACGGCCATCTCCACCTGGTCGGCGGCCGGCGGGCCGCACCCCGGCCTAAGCGCCTCCTCGTGGGTCTGCGCGCAGGGAACGTCCACAGCCAGGGTAGGCGGAACCATGCCGAAGGACCCGGCCTCTTCGCAGGCGAGGCCGGGTCCTTCGGGGTGTAACGGGGTGCTTCGGGTCAGGCGCGCTTGGCCCGCGCGGCGGTGCGCTCGCGCTCCTTGGTGTCGAGGATGACCTTGCGGAGGCGGACGGCGGTCGGGGTGATCTCGACGCACTCGTCGTCCCGGATGAACTCCAGGGCCGCTTCCATGGAGAGCTTCTTCGGCGGGACGAGGCGGTCGAACTCCTCGGCCGTGGAAGACCGGATGTTGGTCTTCTGCTTCTCCTTGGTGATGTTGATGCTCATGTCGTCGTTGCGCGAGTTCTCGCCGACGATCATGCCCTCGTAGACCTCGGTGGAGGGGTCGATGAACAGGGTGCCGCGCTCCTGGATGTTGAACATCGAGTAGGTGGTCGCGACGCCCGCGCGGTCGGAGACCAGCGAGCCCGTCGGGCGGGTGCGCAGCTCGCCGAACCAGGGCTCGTACTTCTCGAAGACCTGGTGGGCGATGCCGGTGCCGCGGGTGTCGGTGAGGAACTCGGTGCGGAAGCCGATGAGGCCGCGGGCGGGCACCAGGAACTCCATCCGGATCCAGCCGGTGCCATGGTTGGTCATCTGCTCCATGCGGCCCTTGCGGACGGCCAGGAGCTGGGTGACCGCGCCGAGGTACTCCTCGGGGATGTCCACGGTGAGGCGCTCGACGGGCTCGTGCAGCTTGCCGTCGATCTGCTTGGTGACGACGCGGGGCTTGCCGAGGGTCAGCTCGTAGCCTTCGCGGCGCATGGTCTCCACCAGGATGGCCAGCGCGAGCTCGCCGCGGCCCTGGACCTCCCAGGAGTCGGGGCGCTCGGTCGGCAGGATGCGCAGGGACACGTTGCCGATGAGCTCGCGGTCGAGGCGGTCCTTGACGAGACGCGCGGTGACCTTGGTGCCCTTCTCGCGGCCCGCGAGCGGGCCGGTGTTGGTGCCGAGCAGCATGGAGATCGCGGGCTCGTCGACCGTGATGAGCGGCAGCGGGCGCACGTCCTCGGGGTCGGCGAGGGTGTCGCCGATCATGATGTCGGAGATACCGGCGATGGCGATGATGTCACCGGGGCCGGCGGACTCGGCGGGCTTGCGCTCCAGCGCGTCCGTCATCATCAGCTCGGAGATCTTGACCCGCTCGACGCTGCCGTCGTGCTTGCACCAGGCGACCTGCTGGCCCTTCTTGATCGTGCCGTTGTAGACGCGGCACAGGGCGATGCGGCCGAGGTAGCTGGAGGCGTCCAGGTTGGTGACGTGCGCCTGGAACGGGGCGTCCGGGTCGTAGGACGGCGCCGGGATGGTGCTGCGGATGACGTCGAACAGCGGCTCGAGGTCCTCACCGTCGGGCATGTCGCCGTTGCCCGGCTTGTTCAGGCTGGCCCGTCCGGCGCGGCCCGAGGCGTAGACGATCGGGAAGTCGATCTGCTCCTCGGTGGCGTCCAGGTCCATGAACAGCTCGTAGACCTCGTCGATGACCTCGGAGATCCGGGCGTCGGGCCGGTCGACCTTGTTGATGACGAGGATGACCGGCATCTTGGCGGCGAGCGCCTTGCGGAGCACGAACCGGGTCTGCGGCAGCGGGCCCTCGGAGGCGTCCACCAGCAGGACGACGCCGTCGACCATGGACAGGCCGCGTTCGACCTCGCCGCCGAAGTCGGCGTGGCCGGGGGTGTCGATGATGTTCAGGAGAAGGTCACCGTGGTGCACCGCGGTGTTCTTCGCCAGGATCGTGATGCCCTTCTCCCGCTCGAGGTCGTTGGAGTCCATGACGCGCTCGTCGACGGACTGGTTGTCGCGGAAGGCGCCGGACTGCCAGAGCATGGCGTCGACCAGCGTGGTCTTTCCGTGGTCGACGTGGGCGACGATGGCTACGTTGCGCAGGTCATCACGGGTGGCGATGGGCATGGAAGCACGCTCGGTTTCGTGTTGGGATTCGCCGCTTGGAGCAGATCGGATTCACTCACGAGCCGGCGGCGGCAGAACAGCGGTACTCATTGATTCTAGTGGGTTCCCGCCGATGCCAGGTGGGTCGGCCTTCCCGGGCTTCGCCTTGACCGTCCCTTTTCGCGCTATTTGTCACAGTTTGACGTCTTTCGTAAGCTGCGCGCGTGCCGAGTCCCCGCGCCTTGCGGGGAGCCGGGGACCCAAGTGTTTCCCCCGGGGTGAATCCGCTCCCCCAGCGGTAGGGCGTCCTCCCGCCCGAACCCGTCAGCTAACCCGGTAGGCCGCCGAGAGGAGAGACCCCCGTGAAGGGTGCCCGATTCACCTTGGCCACGGCCGTCCTGGCCGGCGCCACGACGCCCCTGCTGCTCGCACCACCGGCCCAGGCCGCCCCCGTCGTGCCGGCGCCGAGGCCCGCCGCCGACACGCTCCAGAAGCGCCTGGACGGCCTTGAGGACCACGTCGCGCAGCTCGACAAGGAGCTGGCCGCGGACCAGAAGGCCGTGCTCGCCGCCCAGAACATAGCGCTCGCCGCGACTACCGAAGCCGACCTCCGGCGCGCCGAGCACCAGGACCTCGCCGACCAGGTCGCGGCGGTTCCCCCACCCGTCAACCTGCTCCAGGCCGCCTTCCTCCGGATCACCGGATCGCCCGCCGACGAGCTGACGGCGCGCAGGGACGCGGCGGCCCGGGTCGCGGACGACGCCTCGGACGCAGAAGGCGCCGCCCGGGCACGGCTCCAGGAGACCGTCCACAGGGTCGCGGAGACCCGCGGCGAGCGCGCCACGACGACCGCGCGGATCACCACGGTCAAGGCCGATCTGCGCGACGCCTACACCTACCAGGGCGTCACCGTGTGGGGCGGCGGCACCGCCGCGGTCGCCACCCGCCACGCCCTCGACCAGCTCGGCGACCCCTACGTCTGGGCCGCCGCGGGACCCGATTCCTTCGACTGCTCAGGGCTCGTCGTCTGGGCGTACGCGCAGGCCGGGAAGCCCGGCCTGCCGCACTTCACCGGTGCGCTCTGGGACCAGGGCACGAAGATCACCAAGGACCGGCTCAGGCCCGGTGACCTCGTGTTCTTCAACCCGAGTCGAAGCCACGTCGGCATCTACATCGGCGAGGGCAAGTTCGTGCAGGCGCCCTCCACCGGAGATGTTGTCAAAATCACACCGCTGGCGGACCGCAGCGACTTCAACGGAGCCGTGCGGGTCTAGCCCGACTCGTCGAGCGCGCGGTCCTTTTTCGGGCCGGGCAGCAGGTGCGGGCGGACGGCGTCGACCACCGGCAGATCGCCGGGCAACCAGGCGACGTCGTCCAGCTCGTGCGCGCCCAGCCAGCGCAGCGCCGAGTGCTCCAGCGCCGCCGGACGGCCCGCGATCAGCCGGGCCGTCCACACCCGCAGCACGCCCGCCTCGCCTATCGGCCAGTCCCCGCCGATCCGGTCGAGCAGCTTGACCGTCACCGCGAGCTCCTCGCGGCACTCGCGGATCAGCGCCGCCTCGTCGGACTCGCCCGGGTCGACCTTCCCGCCGGGCAGCTCCCAGCCCCCGGCCAGGGACGACGGGGCGGCCCGCTGGGCCGCCAGCAGCCGCCCGTCCTCGATGATCGCCGCACCCACCACGACCTGGGCGCCTCGCTCAGCCAAATCGGATCCTCCTCACACGGCGGGACGCCCGCAGCACTTCTTGTACTTGGCGCCCGACCCGCACCAGCACGCGTCGTTCCGTTCCGGCGGCCACGGGATCAGCTCCCCCTCCGGGGTGAAGATGCGGGCGGACAGGTCGGCCCGCATCCCGCGTTCGATCTCCAGCTTGTCCGTCCCCGGGTGGACGTAGCGGGGGCCCGTAGGCAGCCGCTTGCCCGGGACCTCGTACCCGGTCTGCGGCAGGTACGCGCCGACGACCGCCTCGAGCTGGGCGTCGGAACCGCCCAGCCGACGGAAGTGGCCGCGCAGCACCAGCACCAGATCCGGGTCCCAGCCCTCCACCACGCCGCGGCTGAGGTCCTCGGCCAGCCAGCGGACCGCCGTCGCCCGGTCGCCGAGGTCGCCCGCGAGCACCAGGGTGTTCATCAGCCCCTCGAGCGGCTCGACCTGGCCCCGCAACTGCTCCAGGAGGTCCCGCGCGGTCTCGGCGTCACCGTTCAGCGCGTGCAGATGCGCGATCGCGCCGAGCTCCTCCAGCCGCGCCGACTCGTCGACCTCGATCAGCCGGTAGGCCGCCGCGATCGCCTCCTCGTACCGTCTCAGCGAGGTGAGCTGGTCGATCAGCTCGTCGAGGTACTCGGGCACGGTCTCGTCGCCCTTGGCGCGCGGGTCGTCGAGGGCGCGCAGCAGCAGGTCGACGACCGCCTCGCGGCCGCCGACCTCGGCGGCCTCCTCGAGCGCGTCGTCCAGGTCGAGCGGGTGAAAAAGGTCATCGGACAGCACCCGCCCAGTCTGCCAGAGCCCGCCGCGCAACCCGGCCCGCGGCGGGCCGCGCCCTAGCCGAGCGCCTGGATCTGCGCGATGACCGCGTCGTTGGCCAGCGGACGGGTGAAGCCCACCATCGTCGAGACCCGGTAGGGGAACACGCCGATCGCCGGACTGCACTTGGTGCAGCGCGCGACGATCATCTTGTTCTCGCCGATCACCATGCCGACGTGCCCCGGCCGTCCGGGCGCGTTGTTCGGGCCCGACGAGAAGAAGACCAGGTCGCCCGGCTGCTCCTCACCGTCCTTGACCCGCACGCCGAACGGCCACTGGTCGAACGTGACGCGCGGGATCGTCAGGCCCGCCTCCTTGTAGGCCATCTGGATCAGGCCCGAGCAGTCGTAGCCGTCCGGGCCGGTGCCGCCCCAGATGTAGGGCTTGCCGCGCTGCGCCAGGGCGAAATCGATGATCGTCTGGATGAGGGAGTCGGCGTACGCGGGCAGGTCCGCGGTGTCCTTGCAGTCCGGCAGCGCGGCGTTCTGCACCACCTGGAAGTCGCCGGCGGCGTAGGTGTCGGCCCAGTCCAGGACCAGGTCGACGTAGTCCCAGCTGTGGTTGTACATGAACAGCGCGGTGCGGACCTTCTCCGGCGCCTTGTTGTGCTTGAGGTAGGCCGCGGCGCCCGGGATCGCGTCGCGCGGGTCGTACCTGTCCTTGTCGCCGTCGCCGTCGCCGTCGACGCCGAAGGACTTCCAGGTGGCCTCGAGGAACTGCATCGGGCCGCCCGCGCCCGCGTAGTTCTCCCCGCTCAGCACGCCCTCGCCCTTGAGGGTGCCGTGGATCGTCTCGACCCGGCCCACCCCCGCGAGGACGTTCCACGGGATGCCGTACTTCTCGCCCGACGCCTTGTAGAGGGCGAGGTAATCGGCCGGGATGCCCTTGGCGGCCGCGTCCTCCGTCGGCTGGTCGGCGGCCTGGGCGGTGTCGACGCAGTTGCCGTTGCCGCCTCCGCCGCCGAACAGGAACTGGGTCGCGCCGAAGAACGTCGGCACCACCAGCAGCGCGAAGAACAGGGCGCCGAACACACCGACCGCGCCGAGCGCCAGCAGCCTGCGCCTCACTGCGCCTCACCGTCCTCTCCCACATCGGCCGGGGCGAAGGAGAACACCCGCCAGGCGCCTCCCTCGTTCTGCACGGTGACCGCCCAGGACTTGGACTCGGTGCCGCTCCCCGCCGTCGAGGCGACCGTCTGGATGCCGGTCACCACGAACGTCACCGAGGTGGGCCCGAACGTCCGGACCGAGTCCAGGGAGGCGCTGCCCGTGGCGACCTTCTGCGTCTCCCTGCGCTCCTCCAGCACGCCGACGCTCGACGCGCCGGCGCGCAGGTCGTCGTAGACGAGGTCGACGACCATGGGGCGCATCCTGTCGAGGTAGGTCTGCGGCTCCTCGTCGAACCGGTAGGTGCCATAGGCGCTGACGAACCCCTGGGCCGTCGCCGCGGCCGTCGCGAAGTCCTTCCGGCCGAACGGCAGCAGCCGGTAGAGGTCGAACGCGTCCGGGTCGACCTGCTCCGCGATGCCCGGCGGGGGCGTGGCGGGGGCGGGCGGCGGAGTGGCGGTCGCGGTCTGGGCCGGCTGTTCCGCGCCCGTCCGGGAGGTGTCCGGGCGCGGCCAGGCCAGCCAGAGGCCGAGGACCACCAGCGCCGCGGCTATCCCGGCGAACAGGAGGCGGCGCTGGCGGTCGTTGTTCAGATCCATGGCAGGTCAGTCGTCGGAGGGCTCGGAGGGCTTCAGCCAGAACGGCGCGGGCGGCTCGTTGTCGGCGACCCGGCGCGCCCACAGCGGGGGCGCCTGGTCGCGCGGGGCCGCCGGAGCGGGCGGCGCGGGCCGAGCGCCCGGGGCGCGCGGCGCGGGCACGTCGCCCTGCCTGGGCGCCGCGGGACGCGCCTTCTCGCCCCTCTCGCCCCAGGAGACCGGCCGGGAGGTGCCGGGCTCCGGCCGCTTCGGCGCGGTCGCGAGCTTGCGCGGCGCGACGGGCTTGGCGGGCGGCTTCGCCGCGGGCGGCTTGGCTCCCGTCGTACCTCCGCGGCCCCGGCCCGAGCCCGCGGCGACCGCACCGCCGCCCGCGGCCGGGCCGCCACCGGACGCCGCGACGGAGCCGCCGCGCCGGGTCGGCAGGTTGAGCGGGGGCGCGGTGTCGGGGGCACGACCTGTGCCACCGTCGCCCGCACGCGGCTTGGTGAGCGTGCCTCCGCCTCCGCCGCCGGTGGAGGCGCCGTCCTCGCCGCCGATCGACAGCGCGGGCGCGCCGCCCTCCCGCCGCACCAGGCGCGACAGGGCGGAACCCGGCGCCGCCGCGCCCTGCGCGACGGACAGCGTGTTCTTGCGGACGGTGAGGATCGACTTCTCCAGCTCCTCCTGCGACCTGTTGCGGGAGACCGCCGAGTACCCGACCGCCGCGAACAGATGCTGGAACGGCTTGCGGTAGATGAACGCCGCACCCGTCACCAGGGCGAGCAGCATGATCTGCAGGCCCCAGGGCAGGCCCTCGCCGAGGATCAGCCCGTACGCCCACAGCAGCAGGGCGAGCACGCCGATGAGCGCCGCCTGTTTGAGCAGCATCGACAGCAGCAGTTCGAGCCAGCGGACCGCGATCACCCGGCCGATCCCCGGATGGATGCCGATCCCCAGGAAGATCGGCCCGGCCACCAGCAGGAGCAGGAACGCGATCTTCACGATGATCAGTGTCACCGAGATCACCAGGATGAGCAGTCCCGCCACCAGCGCGGCGAACAGCGCGCCGAACGCGACGGCGAGCCGCGACGTCCACTGCTTGCCCTGGAAGACCGGGTAGACGCCCGCGTAGTTCTCCTTGATGTCCTTGGCGACTTCCTTGTAGGCGTCGGCCTTCTCTCCGAAGTCGGGCGTCGCCTCCCCGTAGGTCTCCGGCAGGTCGACGGCCTGGGCGTACAGGAGCTTGTCGGCGTGCTTCTTGACGATCTCGGCCTCGGGGTCGGTCGTGCCGAACTCGCCCATCAGCCAGGGCTTGCACACGAGCGCGACCCACAGGCCGTTGGCGTTGCGGGTGGTCGCGTCGAGCTCGGCCTGGTCGACGGCGGGCTTGCCCTCGGGGGTCGGGATGCAGGTCGTCCCCGCGTTACTCTGCGGGAGGGCCGCGTTGAAGGCCGTGCTCGTGGCGTTGGAGACCGTGGTGCCGAGCGTGGTGAAGTCGCCGGGGCGGGCGATCAGCCACATCAGGCCGACCATCGCCGCGACCATCCAGATCGTGCCCTCGGCGACCTTGGACGTGCGCTTGCGCACCAGGCCCCACCAGGCGAGCGTGATGGCCGCGAGGATGACGACCGGGGTCCAGTAGCGGGCGTTGAACGTCTTGCCCATACCGGTGATGACGTCGTCGACGGTGTCCTTCAGCCAGGACAGCAGCGACTCCGAGGCCGCCGACTGGTAGACGCTGATGGTCGTCCGGTCGATCGCGCGGACCAGGGTGAACACGGTGTTCGCGACGGAGTTGCCCATGAGCGCCATCGCGTCGCCGCAGCCCATGTCGATCGCGTACCAGGTCTGGCCGACGGTCCCGTAGCGGTCGTAGTAGGTGAGCTGCTCGGCGGCGGTCGCCTGGAGCTTGTCGTTCGGGTAGTCGGGCGGCTTGATCAGGCCGTCGCTGCCGGAGCCGTAGGCCTCGGGCGCGGGGGACGCGGCTGGAGCGCAGGCGTCATTGACGTTCGTGCTCCAGGGCGGGGTCGGAGCGGCGTTCGCCGCGGGTGTGGCCAACAGGAACAGGGCCATGCAGAGCAGCAGCCACAGTGACCTGCGGCGGGTGCTTCCGCGACGGCGGAGCCTCATCCCGTGTTCTCCTCTGAGTCGGCCCCCGCCGATATGGCCCCCGCCTTGGACAGCACCGGCTTCTGCCGGGTCGGGTTGGTGTCGAGCCAGCGCTGGAGTTCCTCGGAGATCAGATCCACGCCGATCCGGCCCGCCCGGCCGTCCAGATCCCGGAAAACGCACTCGCCGTTGCCGAGGTTGCGCAGCACCGCCATGTGCTCCTCGGACGCCTCCACGCCGAGCAGCGACATGACGTGCCCGACCTCCACCCGTTCACTGGACCTGAACGAGAACACCGACGAGAGACAGTTCGTCACCTGCTCATTCAACAGGTCTCCGGCGTTCTGCGAAACCAAGATCAACGCAGTGTTGCGGGAGCGGCCCATACGCGATACTTCCGGCACCAGTTTGGCGCCTTCGGGTGTCGATGTGATGGCCCAGGCCTCGTCCAGAAAGATGGCCTTCGGGAGGCGTCTGTCCAGCCCGTGCATCAACCTGCGGGCGAACTGGGACACAAGGTACATGAGTGCAACGGAGAGGCGCTGCTCGTAGGAGTAGTCCTCGCGTCCGATGGTGACGTCGGGGAGGATGAGGCCGCCGAGGGTGAACACGGTGGTCCATCCCGCGGTGTCGATGCGCTCCCCGCCGGACGGGTCGAAGCACAGCGACGCGAGGCTCATCTCCGACATCGAGCGCAGCACCGCGCCGAGGTTCTTGGACGCCGGGTCGTCGGCGGCCTCCAGGTAGTCCACGACCCTGCCGAGCGAGGGCCGCTCGCCGCCGGCCACCGCGCCGACGGCCTGGATCATCGCCGACTCGCGCTCCTCGGACATGCGCGGCAGCAGCAGCCGCAGCGTCTCGGTCGCCATGGTCCGCTTGGTGGCGAGGTCGTCGCCGAAGCTGAACGGGTCGAGCAGGCCCGGCGCGGCCGAACCCAAGGGCAGCACCCGGGCCTTGCGACCGCGGGCCTTCAGCAGCTCCACAAGGGCCTCCGCGTCGCCCTTGGGGTCGATCGCGGCGATGGTGACCCCGCGCAGCGCCATCTGGTAGAGCAGCAGGAGCGCGAGCGTCGTCTTGCCGCCGCCCGGCTCGCCGGTGATGGCGACCGCGGTCGGCCGGTTGCGCGCCGCGGCGACTAGCGGGTCGAAGTGGACGATGCTGCGCGCCCGGCCCAGCGTCTCGCCCACGTACGGGCCGGTCCAGCCGCCACCGCTCTCGTCGGTGCGGTCACCCAGGTCGACGGTCGCGACCGGCATGCCGCCCGCGATGGTCCGCAGCGGCTGGCGCTGGGCGTAGGCGTTGAGCCGCAGGCGGTCGCCCGGCAGCGACTCGTTGAACAGCGAGAACTGGTCGCCCGTGGAGTTGACGACGTCGATGCCGATGTCGCGGTAGTGCTCGACGACCGCGTCGACCCGCTGCACCAGCAGTTCCTCGCTCGGCGCGGTGAGGACGAGGCGGTGCCAGCCGTAGACGAACGGCAGCCTTTCCTTGGTGATGCCGTGCTCCAGCATCCGGGCCGCGTCGATCTGCTCGGCGAGCGCGATCGGCGCCTCGGCCCCCGCCTCGCGGATGTGCGCGTCCATGTCGCGCGCGTGCGCGAGCTTGCGCGAGACGTCCTTGGACGCCATCGCCGGGGGGATCAGCCGCATCCGGGAGCTGATCTCGACGGGGAACGACAGCGAGTCGCAGTAGTGCAGCCACGGCTCGCCGTCGGGGAACGGCATGAGGTCGGGGAAGCGCGCGAACGACAGGTGGGCGGTGTAGGACTCGCCGCCCGGCTGCTCCATCCGCAGATGCGACCTGCCGTTGTGGATGGCGCCCTCGATGAGCGCCTCGATCTCGCCCGCGCCCCAGCGGCGCTTGGCCACCGCGGACGGCGGCGGGTCGGCGAGCGCGCCGGTCACCGCGTGCTGGAACAGCCAGGCGACCTCGCGGGACGTGGCGTGCCTGGCGCGCAGGGCGCCGCCGCCGAGCGCCCTGCCGAGCCGCTCGGCCTGCTCGGTCCAGCGCTTGATCTCGCGCTCTTCGATCGCGTCGTCGGCCATGCCGAGGGTCTTCTCCGACCTCCGGTAGAAGCCGAGCAGAGTGCCCAGGGAGCCTTGGAGCTGCGCCCCCCGGCGGCCCAGCCGGACGCCGAGGTAGACCTCCTTGGACCAGAAGTCCTTGGCCCAGACGTGCCCGTACATCTCCTCCAGGTACGAGCGCCAGCCCGCGCCGCCGTCACTGGTCTTGTCGAGCTTCAGCGCCCATTCGGCGGCCGGGTAGGTGCGGTGCGCGATCCGCAGGTGGATCTCGGCGTCCTGCATCCGGATCGCGGCGAGCGCGATGGTGAGGTTGGTCGCCAGGGCCTCGCGCTCCTCGCCCGTGGTGAACTCGTAGCTGAAGGTCGGCAGCCGGAAGTACGCCCACGCGGACTGGTCGGCGAGCAGGATCCTGTCGTCGAAGTAGCGGACGGCCAGACGGCTCGTCTTCGTCCGGCTCACTGCGCCCTCTCTTTGTCGCTGTACGGATCGGTGTAGGGGTCGTCGTACCTGTCGCGGTAACGCTCGGGCAGTGCCGAGAAGCCTCCGGCGACGACTGCGGTCAGCGCCAGGTAGGCCCGGCGGGTCGGCGGGCGCAGTGCCTTCAGCTCGTTGCGCGGCGCCCGGTCCAGGCTGAGGTGATCGTCCCATGGGATGCGCACGAGCGCGCGGCACTGCCCGCGGGCCACCTGCTCGGCCTGCTCCACGTCGGCCTGGCTGCGGCGGCTCACCCCGTTGATGACGGTGACGGCCCGCTGCCGGAGATCGCCGTAGCCGTGGCCGTCGAGCCACTCGAACGTCATCGACACCGCGCGGGGCGCGTCGGCGCTCGCGGGCGCGACCAGCACGATCTGGTCGGCGAACGGCAGGACCCGGCTGACCGCGCCCGCGGCGGCGTCCACCATCGTCACGCTGTAGAAGCGGTCGAGGGTGCGGATCGCCTCGGCGTAGTCCCGGTCGTCCAGGGCCGTGACGGGGTACTTGCCCGGCGCGATGACGTCGAGGCCGGACTTGGCGCGGCTGGTGTAGCGGCGGATCGCGCCGAGGCTGCCGATCTGGTCGGCCGCGGCGATGAGCGACGTCAGGGTCTCGTCGGTGTCGATCCGGGTACGCCGGGCGAGCGCGCCGGGACCCGGGTTGACGTCGAGCGCGACGATCGGCTCGCCGCAGTACTGCGCGAAGGTGTGGCCGATCATCAGCCCGGTGACGGTCTGGCCCGCGCCCCCGGTACAGCCGAGGACGACGATCCGGCGGGTGCCCTGGAAGGGCCGCTGCAGCCGCTCGACGTAATCCTGGTCGACGGGGTTGCCGCGGCCGAGCAGCCTGCGCAGCCCGCCCGTGCCGTGCTCTTCCACCTGCTCAGGCGGGGTGATCGCGGGGGTGCGGTCGGTCTGCCGCGGGGCCGGGACCTGGGTCGGCGCGGGCCGCGGCCGCACCGGCGAGGCGGGCGAGGAGCGCACCTCGCGCGGCGGCTCGGCGGGCCGCTCGGGCGGCATCACCCTCGGCGGCTCCGGCTTGATCGCGCGGCCCTGGACGGGTTCCGGCAGTTCGCCCGGCCACACCGACCGGTCGGCGGCGCCGCCCGCCGGGAACCCGACGTTGCCTTCCACCGTGGTGATGCGCGGCCGGGGCACCCGCTCGCCGAAGCTGCCCGGACGATCGCCCGGGGCGGTCCGCGTCTCGTCCGGGCGCGCGGGCCCGCCGTCGGCGCGCGCGCCGTCCGCCGGACGGGCCTCGTGCCCTTCGGCGCCGCGCTCCCGTGTCCCCTGCTCCACCGCGTGCCACCCCTGCTCGGCGTACTCGTGCGGCGCTTCGCCGCCGTCCTGTGCGGCCGCCGCGCCCTGCTCGACGGGCCCTTCGCCCCCGATGGAGTCCGCGAAGGGCAGCGGGCCGTCCGCCGGGGCGGAGGACTCGGCGCGGCCGCCGTCGTAGGCCGCCGCCCATGCCGACGCCGCGGCCTCGTCCCGCTCCGGGCCCTCGGCCGCTTCCGGCCGGACGGCGCGGTCCGCGCCGGGCCGACCCGCCACCGGGACGTCGCCGCGCTGCCGGGGCACGCCCGGCCGGGGCTCCGCGCCGCCGGCCGCCGGGGAGGCGCCCTCCGGCGCCCGCTCCCGCCGCGCCTCCGGCACCGGCCGCTCGCCACCGGGCCGCGCCGTCCGGGCGGGCCCGTACCCGGGCCCTTCCCCTCCGGCCTGCGGCACCGGCTCCGCGAAGGGCAGCGGCGCCGCTCCCGACCGCCGCTCCACCATGGGGATGTCCGGCGCGGTCGCGGGCGCGGGCGGCACCGCCCGTCCCGGCGCGGGCACCGGCGGCCACACCTGGTGGTCCGTCCGGTTCGCCACCGCGTCCGCGCGGCGCACCGGCCTCTTCACCTCCGCGCCTTCGTCGGCGGCCGCCTCAGCCACCTGCCACCCCTCCACCGGCACGGCCTCGCCGAGCCCGTCCCCAGAGGGGGCCGAACCCTCCCCGGGCACGTTCTCTCCCGGCATCGCGCCCGCACCGCCATCGGCGGCGACGGGCACCTCCTCGGCACGCTCCCGCGCTCCCGCGCCGCGCGCGGCCCCACGATCCGGCCGCTCCCCGACGGACGCCGCACCACGCGGATCGCGTGGCCCATCTCCGTCGGCCGTGAACGCCTCCTCCGCCGTCCCCTTCCGCGCCGCCGCAGGCGCCGACCCCTCGGCGGCGGACTCCTGCCCCGGTGCGAAGCCCACGGCCTCGCCCGGCGCGGGGGTCACCTGCGCCGAGGTGGCCGCCTGCTCCTGTCGCCGCGCGAGCTCCGCGGCGGCCTGGGCACCCGCTGTCGCGGGCGTCTCGGTGCGGGGGGCCGACGACTCGTCTGCGGCGGCCTGGGTCGCCGCGGCGCCGAAGGCGGCGGGGACCCGGGGGATGTCCGGGACGGTGACGGGCGCAACGGGGACCGGCGGGACGGCCCCCCGGTCCTCGGTGGTCCGCTCGACGCCGGACCCGTCCACTCTTTCGACGGGGCCCTCGCCGGGTTCCGCGCTGTCGTCCCGCACCGTGCTCCCTTGTGCCGCACCGGCCTCCGCGGCCGGGGCGGGCTGCCCCTTCTCATCCGTCCCGGGGCCGTCCGCGGCCTCCGCCTCCGGCACCCCCGACCGCTGACCACTCCGCCCCACCACGGGCACCGCCTCATGGCCGGCCCGCTCCGCCCCCGCCCCCGCCCCGGCGACCTCACCAGGACGGCCCTCACCCGCACCACCATCCGCCCCGACCGACCGCGACCCACGCCGAGCACTCCCCGGCACACCACCATCGGCCACGACCGTGTCCGCGCCCTCCGACACGACAGAAGCGTCCTCCGGCACACGGACTTCACCGGCATCCGCACGACCCGGACCGACCCGCTGCGACCCACGCGGCGCGCTCCCCGACACATCCCGGTCGGCCACGACCGCGTCCGCCGCCTCCGACACGACAGGAGCATCCTCCGCCACACGGACTTCACCGGCATCCGCACGACCCGGACCGACCCGCTGCGACCCACGCGGCGAACTCCCCGGCACACCGCCGTCGGCCACGGCCTCGTCCGCGCCCTCCGACACGACCCGCATCGGGCCTGTCTGCTCGTGCTCCGGCACATCCCGGTCGGCCACGACCGCGTCCGCCGCCTCCGACACGACAGGAGCATCCTCCGCCACACGGACTTCACCGGCATCCGCACGACCCGGACCGACCGGCTGCGGCCCACGCGGCGCGCTCCCTGGCATACCTCTGTCGGCCACGGCGGCGTCCGCGACGCCGGGCACGGGTCGCGGGCCGGTCTGGGCGTTCTCCGGTGCGCCGCGACCCGTCGCCACGGCGTCCGCGGGGCCCGACGGGGCCGGCTTCGGGCCGGTCTGGGCGTGCTGCGACGTGCGGGGTGGCTGGGTGGTGTGCGGGGGGCGGGCTTCGGGCGTCGGGGTGGGCCGGGGGTTCGCGGGCTCGCCGACGGCGGGCGAGGGGGGCGCGGCGGCGGGGCTGATCGGGGTTCCGGGGGTTTCCGCGGGGTTCGCGCGTCGGCGGCGCTGGGCCGTCTGCTCCACGTGGGCCCAGGTGACCTCGAGGTCCGCGGAGTGCTCGGGCGCGGCGTGGGCCGCGGTGCCGCGGGGGGCGGTGGCGTGGTCCTGGGCGTCCTGGGCCGCGGGGGGCCGGGCCGGGCTTCCGGGCTGGGGGGACCTGGCCTGGATGGGCGCGGGCGTGCGGGGCTGGGCGGGCGCGGAGGACGTGTCGGCCGGGGACGGGGAGCGGGGGGCGGGGACCGCCGACGCGGGGGTCGCGGCGGAGGGGAGGGCGCGGGCGGGGTCGTCGCGGGCGACGATCTGGCCGGGGATGACGCGGGCGCGCTCGGCGGTGGGGGCCTGCTCGGTGGCGCGCTCGTGCGGCGGCGGGGTGGGGCGGGCCCACTCCTGACGGGGTGCCCGCGCGTCCTCGCGGGGTGCGCGTGCGGGGGCGCCACCGCGGACGCGGCGGCGGGCCGCGGCGTCGCCCTCGGCGGGACGGGGCACGGCCTCGTCCGCCGCGAAGTGCTGGGCCGTCATCTGCGCCTGCATGCGGGCGACGGCCCCCTGATGGGCCGCGGCGTAGTCCGGCGCGTGCTCGGCGGCGTACTCGGCGAGCGGCTGCGGGGCGGCCGCCTTCGCGGGCGACGCGGCGGCCGCCGGGGAGGGCGCGGCGACGGGACGGCGCGCGAGGACGCGTTCCAGCGTCGGCGCGGCCTGCTCCGGCGAACGCCACACCCGGGCGACGACGACGACCCTGTCCGGCTCGCGCAGCGGGGTGAGCCGGCACCAGGTGCGCGGCTCGGACAGGTAGCCGAGCTGGGACTGGAGCAGCTCGTTCAGCCGCTTGCCCTCGATGACCGGACGGGTCGCCAGCCACGCGACGAGGCCGGGCGGCACCAGGTACAGCACGTGCCAGGGCGCGCCGAACGGCACGCCGAGCAGCTGGAGCAGGACGATCCACGGCAGGAACGATCCCGCGTACACGCCGATGGTGACCAGCGGCAGCGGCATCGGCAGCCGCAGGTCGTACAGCTTGTACAGCCGCTTCTCGATGCTCCAGACGTTGGTGTACGTGGGCAGATCCATGCGCCGCTCCCCTCGCTGATCGGCCGTCCGGCTGTCCTGGTTCCTCCTAGTTCAGATCGACGCCCAGGGCCGTGGCAATGGCCTTGGCCGTCACCTCGATGATGTTCGGCACATAGAAGATGATCCCGATGCCGATCGCCAGCAGGATGAACTGCGCGAACCGGGTGATCTCCCTGGTGAAGAGAAAGAACAGCGCGACGATCGAGACGATCACCAGGAACAGCGGACCGAAGAGGTTCCGCAGCCAGGTGGCCAGGTCCTCGGTGTTCAGCCCGTCTTCGGGCGCTGCCAGCGTCTCCCAGGGGAGAGCCGCCGCCAGGTGGTGGAACAGCACTACAACCTCATTTCTAGGACCCGCTCAGCACTGTGCCGCGGATCGAGCGTACGTTCCACTGGTCTCCGTCGCCCTTCACCACGGTCAGCTCATAGGTCTGGGGCAGCAGGCTCTCGTTGCCGCGCGACTCGGTGGGCTGCATCTGCCACTGGACGGTGGCGGTGATGCGCCGCTCATCGGAGTCGCCGACCGGCACGTTGACCTCCACGATCGCGCCGAACGTGACCGTCGAGTCCAGCCCGGTGATGGTGCTGCCGCCCTCGGTGTACCGCCCGAGGTTCACCGAGTCGCTCGCGGCGTACGCCTGGAAGAACCCGGTGAGATCCGTCTGGAGCTTCGCCTCGAGCCCGGTGTCGTGCTCGTAGGCGGGCGCCTGCGGCAGCTGGGCCTTGGCCGGCGCCTCCAGCAGCGCGGGCAGATCGGACACCACGAACCTGCCGCCGTCGGCGTACACCGGCACCGCGAGCCGGATCCAGCGGGTGCCGAGCCTGGCCGTCACCTCGACCGAGGCGTTGTGGTCGTCGCGCACCTGCACCGCGTGGACCTGGAGTTGTTCGGCCGACAGCTGCCCGAGACCGTTCCAGCCGAACTGCGCGTCGGTGCCCTCGGGCACGAAGCGCGCGAGCTGCTCCTGACGGGTGCCTGAGGTCGAGGCGTCGTAGTTCAGGTACACCTGCGCGAACTGGAGCGCGAAGGACGACCCCGCGTCCACGGGGAAGCCCGGCGCCTTCTCTCCGGTCTCGAGCACCGCCGGGGTGTCGGCGGTGAAGCGCTCGAACGGCGCACGGATGCCGTTGACCACGACGACCAGGACGAACGCCCACAGCAGCGCCCGGCCGATCCAGATCCACCAGCGACCGCCCCCGCCGCTCCACGACTTCTTCGTGCGCGGACGCGGGGCGTCCCAGGCTTCGTCGAGCGCGGCCGAGCCGACTTCGGGCTCTTGCTCCACAGCCGACTTGCGAGCCATGCACGCCTCCGCCTAATGCGCCTGACTCCGACCGGCGCGCTTCCAGTGTTCCCGTGGCCCCAAGCCTAGCCACGCGTGGGAATTGTTCCAGCTACAGCTCAGAATGCCCAGTCTCGGCGCGCGCTTAGCATGTCGCACTACGCCCCACATCTCACTCCGACCACACCCGACCACGACAAACCTCCACATCCCATGCCGACCCGGTCTCGATCCCGTGCCGACGCCGCAAGCCTCACACACTTTGCGTCACCCCGCCGTACACCCTGTGGATAACTCCCCGACACCCCACGGTGAAGGCGCGCCCACTGCGCGCAGCCGACACCCGGTGCGTGCAATTCCCGCGCCCCCGACGATTTCCGCGGCACCGTCCCGTGGGGATTCCCGAAGAAAGGCCGAAGTGACAGATGTGTTATCGGAAGGCCGTCTGCGCATGATGTGACGGTGATTGCGTGATCCGCAGGCAAACACGAGGTCTCACCGGCTCGCACGCCAACGGACCGACGGTCACCGGCATCGGGCCGGCGGAGCCGTCCGCCGACCGGCGGACCACCACGGCGCCCAGGCCGCGGACCTGCGGAGACCTCCCTCCCACGACGGCCCTTCTCCACCCCGGAGGGCCGCCGGCGCGGTGGGCTGACCACCCGATGAAGGGAACGGTCAGCCCACCGTCAGCGCACGGTCAGCGGCTCCCGCGACGCTTCGGCCATGAACAACGAGATCCTGCAACTCCACGGGCTGCGCAAGGTCCACGGTGACGACCGGACCGGTGTCGTCGCCCTCGACGACGTCTCCCTCGCCCTTCCGGCGGGCACGTTCACCGCGGTGATGGGCCCGTCCGGATCCGGCAAGTCCACCCTCCTCCAATGCGCCGCCGGCCTCGACCGGCCGACGGCGGGCCGCGTCCTCGTCGCGGGCCGCGAGATGACGGGCGACGAGACCGAGCTCACGAGGTTCCGCCGCGAGCACATCGGCTTCGTCTTCCAGCAGTTCAACCTGCTGCCGTCGCTCACCGTCCTGGACAACGTGACCCTGCCGCTCCGCCTCGCCGGGAAGCGGCCGGACAGGGCACGCGCGATCGAGATCCTCGAGCGCGTCGGCCTGGGCGACCGGATCGGCCACCGCCCGCCGGCCCTGTCCGGCGGCCAGCAGCAGCGCACGGCCATCGCCCGCGCGTTGGTGACAGAGCCGTCCGTGCTCTTCGCGGACGAGCCCACCGGCGCGCTCGACACGCGCGGCGCCCGCGCGGTGCTGCAGCTCCTCCAGCAGGCCGTGCGCGGGTACGGGCGGACCATCGTCATGGTGACCCACGACCCTGTCGCCGCCGCGCACGCCGACGCCGTGCTCTTCCTGGCCGACGGCAGGCTCGTCGGGCGGATGGCCGACCCGACCCCCGACGCGGTCGCCGAACGGCTGGCCAGGCTCGGCGACGACGTGGCGCGCGACGCCGTGCGGGCTGGTGAGTGAGCGATGTTCCGGATCGCCCTCGCCTCCCTGCGCCACCGCGCCTCGGCGTTCGTCGCCGCGTTCTTCGCGCTCTTCCTCGGCGCCGCGCTCGTCATGTCGTTCGGTTCGCTGCTCGACACCGGCACCTCGCCCGCGCTGGACGCCGACAGCGCCGAGACCCTTTCGATCATGGGCGGCGTGGTCGGCGGCTGGAGCCTTCTGCTCGTCGGCTTCGCGGCGGTCACCACCACGGCTCTCGGCGTCCGCCGGCGGGCGCGGGAGATCGCGCTGCTCAAGAGCGCGGGGGCGGTGCCCGGCCAGATCACCCGGATGATCCTCACCGAGGTGCTGCTGCTCGCGGTCGTGGCCGGCACGCTCGCCGTCCCCATCGGCTTCTTCGGCGGACGGCTGCTGCTCGGCCTCATCCAGGACAGCGGCCAGGTCTCGCCGGACGTCGCGCACGTCTTCGGTCCGGCCGCGCTCGGCCAGGGCTTCGGGATCACGCTGGTGTCCGCCGCGGGCGCCGCGGTCCTCGCCGCGCGCGGGGCGAGCCGGATGCGGGTCGTGGAGTCCATGGCCGAGGCCGAGGCACCGCCGGCCAGGCTGACCGTCCGTCGCGCGGTCTCGGGCGTGCTCCTGCTCGCCGCGGCCGCGACGATGTTCACGCTGACCCTGGTGCTCGGCCCCGACCTGGGCATCGAGGCGCAGGCGCTCGCCGGTTACATCGACATCCTGGTGGCCATCGCGCTCGCCTGCTTCGCCCCTGCGCTCGTCCGGCTGCTGCGCGTCCCCGGCTCGACCGCCTCGGCGCACCTGGCCCGCGGCAACCTGCGGGCCCGCTCCGGCCACCTCTCCTCGGCGCTCGCCCCGGTCGTGCTGTTCCTCGGCATGGCCGTCGGCACCCTGGTCCTCCAGGACGTCGACGCGAGGTTCCACGCGGGCATGCTCCCCGAGGAGGGCGCGGAACTGGTCAAGACGCTCAACTACGTCATCACCGGCATGGTCGGCGCCTTCCTCTGCATCCTGCTCGTCAACACCCTCGCCACCTCCACCGCCGCCCGCCGCCGCGAGTTCGCCATGCTCCGCCTGGCCGGCGCCACCCCCGGACAGCTCCTCCGCATGGTCGCCCTGGAGTCCTCGGCCCTCGCCCTCGCCGGAACCGCCCTGGGCCTCCTGGCCGCCTCCGCGACCGTCCTCCCCTTCTCCTACGCCCGCACCGACACCTGGCTCCCCCACTTCTCCCCCGCCTTCCCCCTCCTCGCCACAGCCCTCACCCTCACCGTCACCCTCGCCACCCCCCTCCTCATCACCCGCCACCTCCTCCGCCGGCCCCCCATCACCGCCACCTCCCTCTGACCCCGCCGCCGCCACACCCACCCGGCCCCTGACACCGAAGCCCGGGGCCACGACCATCCCCGAAACCCGAGCAGATCAGCCCGAACCTGCACGAAGCCAGCACCACAGAACGCAGAACGGCCCGGATCGCTCCGAAGAGCGTCCGGGCCGAAAGCGCACCGCCCTGCGCATACGCAGCTCGCGGGCGGTCAGACGTTGAAGCGGAATTCGACCACGTCGCCGTCTTGCATGATGTAGTCCTTGCCCTCCATGCGGGCTTTGCCCGCGGCGCGGGCGGCGGGGATGGAGCCTTCGGTGATGAGGTCGGCGAAGGAGACGATCTCGGCCTTGATGAAGCCGCGCTGGAAGTCGGTGTGGATGACGCCGGCGGCTTCGGGGGCGGTGGCGCCCTTCTTGATGGTCCAGGCGCGGGTCTCCTTGGGGCCTGCCGTGAGGTAGGTCTGGAGGCCCAGGGTGTCGAAGCCGACGCGGACGAGCTGGGCGAGGCCGGACTCTTCCTGGCCCATGGACTGGAGGAGTTCCAGGGCTTCGTCGTCGGGGAGTTCGATCAGCTCGGACTCGATCTTGGCGCTGAGGAAGATGGCCTCGGCGGGGGCGACCATGCCGCTGAGCTTGTCCTTGAGCGAGTCGTCGCCGAGCTCGTCGTCATCGAGGTTGAAGACGTAGAGGAAGGGCTTGGCCGTCAGCAGGTGCAGCTCGCGCAGGAGGGCGCGGTCGACGCCGGAGGCGAAGGCGGTGACGCCCTCGTTCAGCTTGGCCTCGACGGCCTTGACGGCCTCCAGGACGACCGGGGCGTCCTTGTCCTTCTTGAGCTTGACCTCCTTCTCGAGCCGGGGCAGCGCCCGCTCGATGGTCTGGAGGTCGGCGATGATCAGCTCGGTGTTGATCGTCTCGATGTCGCGCAGCGGGTTGGTGTCGCCGTCGACGTGCGTGACGTCGGGGTCGTTGAAGGCCCGGATCACCTGGCAGATCGCGTCGGTGTCGCGGATGTTGGCCAGGAACTTGTTGCCCAGGCCCTGCCCCTCCGACGCGCCCTTGACGATGCCGGCGATGTCGACGAACTCGATGGTCGCAGGAAGGATCTTGGCGGAGCCGAAGACCTCGGCGAGCTTGCCGAGCCGGGAGTCGGGCACGCCGACGACGCCCACGTTCGGCTCGATGGTGGCGAACGGATAGTTCGCGGCCAGCGCGTCGTTCTTGGTCAGGGCGTTGAACAGCGTGGACTTGCCGACGTTGGGCAGTCCGACGATCCCGATCGAAAGGCTCACATCGCGAAAGTCTAGTGCTCAGCGCGACCGCAGGAACTCGCCGATGTCCGCGATGGCCGCCTTGCCCTCCGGGATGTAATCGGCGAAGACGGGGAAGACATGGGCCTGGCCGGTCCACTCCCGGTGCACGACCTCGACCCCTGCCTCCTTGGCCCGGGACGCGACGGTGTGGGCGTCATCACGCAGGATCTCGGTCGTGCTGGAGATCAGCAGCAGGGGCGGGAAGCCCGTGTAGTCCCCGTGAACGGGGTCGAAGAGCGGGTCGCCCGAGGCCGCGGCCTCGCAGAACCGCTCGCCCAGCCACTTGAGCTTGACGGCCGGGATGACGTGGTCGCTGGCGGCGTTGGCCGTGTGCGAGTCCGCGGTGCACAGCAGGTCCACCCACGGCGAGATCGCCACGACGGTCCCGGGCAGCTCGCTCCCGCGGCGCTTGAGCGCGTGCAGCAGGGAGAGCGCAAGGTGACCTCCCGCCGAGTCCCCTCCTACCGTGACGTCTTGGGGCGCGTGGCCCATCGCGATGAGGGCGTCGTAAGCGGTGAGGGCGTCTTCGAGCGCGTCCGACGGGGTGTGCTCCGGCGCGAGCCTGTAGTCGAGCACCAGCACGGGGCGCTTCGCGGCCGCGGAGAGCCGCCAGGAGAGGCCCCGGTACATGGTGGGCCCGCCGAAGAAGTACCCGCCTCCATGGAGGTAGAGGACGACCTTGCTCTCGTCGACCTCCCCGGCCCGCACCCACTCCGCGGAGAAGGCGGGGAACTCATGGGGGCTGATCCGGACCCCCTTCGGGGCCCGCGTGCGCAGCGCCGAGTTGATCTTCCGGAAGCGGATCAGGCCGGCGTCCGTCGAGGCCGACGCGGCCCACAGGCGCCGCCCCGAGTTGCGGATGATCGTGTTGAAGATCCGCGCCTGACGGCTCGGAGGCGCGTCGGGGCTCAGCGCGAGGTCGTGCCGAAAGGTGGTCATGTCCGGATTCTTACGGTGGATGCGCCGGGCCACAACCGTCCGGGACGCATCCGGGGCGGGCGCACAGCCGACACCCGGGGGAACTCGCCCTGCGTCGTGGAGAACGATTCGCCCGCGTCCGTGCAACGATCAGGTCATGAGTGCGGGACTCCTGGCCGGGCTGGTGATCGGCGTCATCGTGGGCTTCGCGCTCGCCACCGCCCGTCAGGCCGCGCTGATCGCCCGCGCCAAGGTCGCCGAGGACAAGCTCGACTACGCGGAGCGCGGTATGGCCGAGCGCTTCGAGGCCCTGTCGGCCCGCGCCCTGGACGCCTCCAACCAGCGTTTCCTGGAGCTCGCCGACACCCGCCTGCGGGCCGCCGGCGTGGAGGCCGCGGGCGAGCTGGAGCGGCGCAAGCAGGCCGTGGAGCATCTCGTGGCGCCGCTGCGCGAGACGCTGGGCCGGGTCCAGGAGCAGCTGACCGAGCTCGAGGCGAGCCGCCGCGAGTCGCACGCGATGCTGGCCAAGCAGGTCGACTTCGTGCGCCAGACGTCCGAGCAGCTGCGCGGCGAGACCCGGACGCTCGTGCGGGCGCTCCAGCGGCCCGAGGCGCGCGGCAGATGGGGCGAGCTGCAGCTGCGCCGGGTGGTGGAGCTGGCCGGGATGACGCCGCACTGCGACTTCTCCGAGCAGGCCTCCGCGACGACCGCCGACGGGACGGTCCGGCCCGACCTCGTCGTCAGGCTCACCGGGGAGCGGACGATCATCGTCGACTCCAAGGTCTCCCTCGCCGCCTACCTCGAGGCCGCCGAGGGCAAGGAGAACCGCCTCGACGCCCACGCGAGGCACCTCAAGGACCATGTGGACCGTCTTTCGGCGAAGGCGTACTGGCAGGCCTTCTCGCCGACGCCCGAGTTCGTCGTCTTGTTCGTCCCCGGCGAGGCGTTCCTTGCGCCCGCTCTGGACCGCGACCCCTCGCTGCTGGAGTACGCGATGGCCCGCCGGGTCCACATCGCCACCCCGACGACCCTGATCAGCATGCTCCGCACCGCCGCCTACACCTGGCAGCAGGCCGCCCTCTCCCGCAACGCGCGCCAGGTCTTCGACCTCGGCCGGGAGCTGTACGAGCGGCTGGGCACCCTCGGCGGCCACCTCGACGAGCTGGGCCGCGGCCTCACCGGAGCGGTGCGCGCCTACAACAGGACGGTCGGCTCGCTGGAGAACAGGGTCCTGGTCAGCGCCCGCAAGCTGAACGATCTCGGCGTCACCGACGCCGTCCTGGACGGGCCGAGGCCCGTCGAGGAGTCCCCCCGCGCGCTGTCGGCCGCCGAGCTGCTGCCCGAGGCCGTGCCGCATGTCCCCGATCCCGTCCACCACGCCGGTTCGCGTCCGGAGGATGCCCGATGAGCAGCACGGAGACCCAGAAGAACCCGGAGACCCGGGAGAAGAAGCCGGGCGGGAAGAACCGGCGCAAGCCGGACGCGGCCCGCCCCGCGCCGGGCAAACGGCAAGGCCCCGCGGTCTCGCTGACCGCGCGCGGAGCCGTCGCGGTGGTCCTCGCGGGAACGTTCGCGGGCGCGCTCGCGGACTGGTCGATCCTGCCGGGCGCGGTGTTCGTGGCGGTGTGCGCGCTGGCGGCGCTGACGGTCCGGCCGGACGACCTGCCGGTCATGGTCGTCGCGCCACCGGTGCTCTACCTGCTCGGCACGCTGCTCGCCGAGGCGGTGGCCATGTTCGGCGGGCGCTCGTTCGTGCAGAGCCTGCTGGTGGCGCTGCCGCTCGACCTCGCCGTCCGGGCGCCCTGGCTGCTGGCGGGCACGCTGCTCACCGCGATGATCGCGGTGCGCCGCGGCCTGCTGACGGCCTGGCGGGAGCTGTCGCTCAAGGCGGACGGCTTCCGGCTGACCCGGGAGCGCTACGCGGAGGAGGACCCGGTCCGGTGGGACGAGCGGACGTGAGGTCAGGCGCGCAGGTCCTTGCGCAGCTCATGAGGCAGCGCGAAGACCATGTGCTCCTTGACCGACTCGATCTCCTCGACGTCGTCGTAGCCGTGCGCGGCGAGGAAGTCCAGGACGCCGCGGACCAGGATGTCCGGGGCCGACGCGCCGCTGGAGACGCCGACGGTCTCGACGCCCTCCAGCCAGGCCGGGTCGATCTCCTCGGCGTAGTCGACGAGGCGGCCGTCCTTCGCGCCGTAGTCCTTGGCGACCTCGACGAGCCGGACGGAGTTGGAGGAGTTGCGCGATCCGACGACGATCACCAGGTCGGCGCGGGCCGCGATCTCCCGGATCGCGGTCTGCCGGTTCTGGGTGGCGTAGCAGATGTCGTCCGACGGGGGGCTCTGGAGCGAGGGGAACCGCTCGCGGAGCGCGTCGACCGTCTCGTTGGTCTCGTCGACCGACAGGGTGGTCTGGGAGAGCCAGACGATCTTGTCGGGGTCGCGGACCGTGACGTTGGAGACGTCGGCGGGGCCGTCGACGAGCTGGATGTGGGCGGGGGCCTCGCCGGAGGTGCCGATCACCTCGGGGTGGCCCTGGTGCCCGATGAGCAGGATGTCGAAGTCGTCCTTCGCGAAGCGGACCGCCTCGCGGTGCACCTTGGTGACCAGCGGGCAGGTCGCGTCGATCGTCTTGAGGTTCCGCTCGGCCGCCTTGTCGTGGACGACCGGGGCGACGCCGTGCGCGGAGAAGATCACGATCGCGCCTTCCGGCACGTCGTCGGTCTCGTCGACGAAGATCGCGCCGAGCCCTTCGAGGGTCTTCACGACGTGCTTGTTGTGCACGATCTGCTTGCGCACGTAGACGGGGGCGCCGTAGAGCTCCAGCGCCTTCTCCACCGTCTGGACCGCGCGGTCGACCCCCGCGCAGTATCCGCGGGGCTTGGCGAGGAGGACCTTGCCTCCCTTGGCCGTGCCCTGCTCGCCCGTCTCACGCGTGCCTGTAGCGGTCATGCCCACACTTTACGTTCCGCGACCCCGCGACCGATACCCGCGCGAGGCATGTGACCCAATGCACGCACCGCCCCGCGATATTTCCGTTTACCGGTGGTGACCGGAAACCCACGATTACGGCACAGTTGGACAGAACACTTCCCCCGTAGTGCCCAAAATACGGTGTGTTCTCGGATGAGCAGGGAGCAGAGAAAGATGTCGCGTAACCCGCGAGAAGTCGGCAAGCAGGTACAGGATTCCCTGAACGAGCAGGTCAGGGACCTGCCGATCCACGCGGCACGGCTCGCCATGTTCGGTGTGGGCCGCGCCCTCCTGCTCACCGACCGGGTCACCAAGGATGTCCGGAGCGTCCGGGAACGTGACTTCGGTCCCGTCCTGGACAGGCTGCTCGCGGACGCCGAGAAGCTGACCGCCAGGCTGGAGGGCACGCCGGTCGGCAAGGTCCTCGAATTCGTCGTCCCCAAGCCCGCGCCCGTGCCCGCCGAGGAATCGGCGCCGACCCCGGTGGCCACGCCGCCGTCGGAGATCTCCGTGGGCAAGCCCGCCGCCAAGCCCGCCAAGGCGCCCGTCCACCTGGAAGAGGAACTCGATCACGTCCCGGGCGTCGAGGCCGGGCCGGCGTCGGAGACCGTCGAACTGGACGAGGTCGAGAACGCGCCGGACGAGGCCGTGGAGGGGCTGTCCGCCACGATCGCCGAGGCCGCCACGGTCACCATGACCGACCTTCCGGTCCCCGACTACGACGCCCTCACTCACGCCTCACTCCGCGCCCGCCTGCGCAAGCTGACGGCCGCCGAGGTGGCGCTCCTGCTGGACTACGAGGCCGCGCACGAGGCGCGCCCGGAGATCGTCAAGATGTACGAGAACAGGCTGGCCAAGCTGGCCGCCCAGCCCTGACGGCCCCGAGCAGAAGACCCCGTCGCGAGGTTCCGCGGCGGGGTCTTTGGCTTAGGGTCGAGGTGTGGACTCCGACCGCTCAGTTCCGGCACGTGACCTGCGCGCCTCCGACGCCGACCGCGACAGGGTGGCCGATCTGCTGCGGGACGCCGTCGAGGACGGCAGGCTGACGCCGGACGAGCACGCCGAGCGCGTCGAGGGCGTGTTCGCCGCCCGCACGCTGGGCGAGCTGACGATGTTCACCAAGGATCTGCTGCCCCAGAACGAGCAGCCCTTCCAGGTGGACGCGCGGCAGATGGTCGCCCTGTTCGGGTCGCACCGCCAGGACGGCCGGTGGGTGGTGCCCGCCCGCCTCCCGGTCGCCGCGGTGTTCGGCAAGGTCGAGATCGACCTCCGGGAGGCGATCCTGCGGCACCGGCACGTGGTGCTCGACCTCAGCTCGCTGTTCGGCCGGATCCGCCTGCACGTGCCGGGCGAGGTCGTGGTGCGGTTCACCGGCCGCTCGATGGCGGGCTCGGTGAAGGAGGCCGTGCCGGCCTGGCCCCCCACCGACGGCGAGGCCCCGGTCGTCGAGCTGACCGGGACCCTTCTGCTCGGCGCCGTCGAAGTGATCAGACCCAAGCGCCCGAAACCCCCCAGGCGTTCTTTCTGGGCCGGCCGGTCGGGCGCTTGAGAACCCGGCTCCGCCGGGGCGCCCGACCACCCGACCGATGCCGCAGGCGCTCCTTCTGGGCCGGCCGGTCGGGCGCCTGAGAACCCGGCTCCGCCGGGGCACCCGACCATCCTGTCGCTAGGCGGGCGCGTCGAAGTTGATCGCCGAGTAGGCGCGCAGCTTGTTCAGGCGGTGCTCTCCGTCGACGCGGCGGACGGTGCCGCTGCGGCCTCGCATGACCAGGGAGTGGGTGGTCGCCACGCCCTTGACGTACCGGACGCCCTTGACGAGCTCGCCGTCGGTGATGCCGGTGGCGGCGAAGAAGACGTCGTCGGAGCTGACGAGGTCGTCGGTGGTGAGGACCCGGCCGAGGTCGTGGCCCGCGTCGATCGCGCGCCGGCGCTCCGCCTCGTCCTGCGGCCACAGCCGGGACTGGATGACGCCGCCGAGGCACTTCATCGCACAGGCGGCGATGATGCCCTCGGGGGTGCCGCCGATGCCGAGCAGCAGGTCGACGCCGGTGCCCTCGCGGGCCGCCATGATCGCGCCCGCCACGTCGCCGTCGCGGATGAACTGGATGCGGGCGCCCGCCTCGCGGATCTCCTTGACGATCGCCTCGTGCCGCGGCCGGTCGAGGATCACCACGGTGACGTCCTCGGGCGTGGAGCCCTTGGCGCGGGCGACGGCGCGGATGTTGTCGCCGATGGGCCGTTCGATGTCGACGACGTCGGCGGCCTCGGCGCCGGTGACCAGCTTCTCCATGTAGAACACCGCGGACGGGTCGTACATGGAGTGGCGGGGCGCGACCGCGATGACGGCGATGGCGTTGGGCATGCCGAGCGCGTTCAGCGTGGTGCCGTCGATCGGGTCCACGGCCACGTCGCATTCCGCGCCGGTGCCGTCACCCACTTCCTCGCCGTTGAAGAGCATCGGGGCGTTGTCCTTCTCCCCTTCGCCGATCACCACCACGCCCTGCATGGAGACGGTGTTGATCAGCTGACGCATGGCGTTGACGGCGGCACCGTCGGCGCCCAGCTTGTCGCCCCGGCCCACCCAGCGGGCGGCGGCGAGCGCAGCGGCCTCGGTGACCCGGACGAGTTCCAGGGCGAGGTTGCGGTCGGGCGCCTCCGGCGCGGCGGCCAAAGGTGAGGTTTCAGACATTGCGGACCCTTCGGTCGAAGACGGGTTCCCAGTGATTCTCTGATTTCGCAAGCCGTTCTCACAAATTGGACCAGACCAGGGAGCCGGGCCGAGAACCGACCTGCCCTACGGTGGCGTAATCTCAGTGCCCATGAGCAGCGAGATCGAGGAGACCTCCACCAGGGTCTCCGAGCGGGGCCAGGCCACCCGGGGCGCCCTCCTTCGGGCCGCCCGCGAGGTGTTCTCCCAGGAGGGCTTCGCCCAGGCCGCCGTCACCGACATCGTGGCCAAGGCCGGGGCGAGCGTCGGCAGCCTTTACCACCACTTCAACGGCAAGGCCGACCTCTACCTCACGCTGTTCGAGGAGTTCCAGGCACGCCAGCAGGACCGCACCCGGGAGGCGATCTACCGCGCCCGCGACGAGGGCGAGCGCGACCCGCAGCGGTTGTTCCTCGCGGGCGCCGCCGCCTACCTCGCCGGTTCGGTCGAGGAGCAGAAGCTGTCCCGGCTGTTCCTGTCCGGGGACGGTCCGCCCGGATTCGACCGGATCATGCGCGAACGCCTGCGCAAGTGGGCCCGCCGCAACGCGGCCCTGTTCCAGGCCGAGGACAGCCGCTTCAACGAGCCGCTGGCGATCGTGCTCACCGGCTCGATGCTGGGCGCGGTGTCCGAGGTCTCCTTCGTCGACGACAAGGAGCGGGCGGCCCAGCTGTCGGCGTCCATCATCCGCGTCCTCGAGACCGTCAAGGGCGACCAGTGAGCGCACCGACGCCGCGCACCGAGACGCGGGTGGTCTCCGAAGGCTTCCTCAAGCGCTACCTGGCGGGTCCCGGCCAGTTCTGGATCGCGATCGTCGCGTGCTTCGCCTTCGCCTCGGCCGCGTTCCTGCTCACCCCCGGTGACGCCGACGACGCCGAGCCGAGGACCGTCGAGTACTCCTTCGACGCCAAGGGCTTCGCGCGCGAGGCCGACTTCGCCGCCTATGTCCCGGAGGGCCTGCCCGCCGGATGGCACGCCACCGCGAGCCGGGTCACCGGTCTGGGCGAGAAGGACAAGGACCTCACCTGGCACCTCGGCTTCGCCACCCCCGCGGGGGCGCACGCCGCGGTCGTGCAGAGCGACGAGAAGCCCGACGGCGACAAGGGCTTCGTGCGCCGGATGACCAACGTGCCGAGGTCCGGGCCCGACCAGGCCACCGGCACCCGTGACATCGGCGGGATCGCGTGGGCCGAGTACTTCCAGAAGGACAAGAGGCAGAGCTCGCTCGTGCTGCGGCTGCCCGCGAGCACGGTCGTGGTGACGGGCACCGCGTCCTTCGCCGAGCTCGCCGTCCTCGCCGGCTCCCTGAAGGCCCAGCCCATCGGCGGCGAAGGCTGACCCGCCGTTAGAAGGGGGCGTCCTCGTCGGCCTTCGGCACCATCGCCGCGGCGAGCCTTGCGCGGGCGCCTTCCAGCCACTCCTCGCACACCGAGGCGAGCCGTTCCCCCCGCTCCCACAGCGCCAGGGACTCCTCCAGGGTGAGGCCCCCGGTCTCCAGGCGCTTCACCACCTCCGCGAGCTCGTCGCGGGCCTTCTCATACGAGAGCGTCTCCTCCTGGGCCATGCGACCAGCCTAGCCCTCGCCCCTGACGGGGGTGCCGCCCTCTAGGCTCCCCTCATGGCTCTGGATACCTCCGCGGACAACCCGATCCCCGTCAGGACGGTGCTCAACCTCGTCGGCGGGTGGATCGGACGGCTCGGCCGCGTCTGGGTCGAGGGCCAGATCACCGAGCTGAACCGGCGCGGCGGCACCGTCTTCCTGACGCTGCGGGACCCTGCGGCGAACATCTCCGTCCGGGTCGTGGGGGCGCGCGGGATCTTCGAGAACCCCGCGGTCGTCGACGGCGCCCGGGTCGTCATCCACGCCAAGCCGGACTTCTACGTGAACCGCGGGTCGTTCTCGCTCACCGCGATCGAGGTGCGCGCGGTCGGCGTCGGGGAACTGCTCGCCCGGCTGGAGCAGCTCAAGCGGGTGCTCTCCGCCGAAGGGCTGTTCCGGCCCGAGCGCAAGCGCCCGCTGCCGTTCCTGCCCGGCACGATCGGCCTGGTCTGCGGCCGGGACTCCGCGGCCGAGCGCGACGTGCTGGAGAACGCCCGCAGGCGCTGGCCCGCGGTCGCGTTCCGGGTCGAGACCGTCGCCGTGCAGGGCTCGCACGCGGTCGGCGAGGTGGTGGAGGCGCTGCGGAGACTCGACGCCGACCCCGCCGTCGAGGTGATCATCATCACCCGGGGCGGTGGCTCCCTGGAAGACCTGCTGCCGTTCTCCGACGAGACCATGGTCCGCGCGGTCGCGGCGGCGCGCACGCCCGTCGTCTCGGCGATCGGCCATGAGCAGGACGCGCCGCTGCTCGACCTCGTCGCCGACCACCGGGCGTCCACCCCGACCGACGCCGCCAAACGGGTCGTGCCCGACGTGCGCGAGCAGCAGGCGATGATCCGGCAGCTCAGGGACCGGGGCCGCCGGTCGGTGACGGGCCGGATCGAACGCGAGCTGACCTGGCTGAACGGGGTGCGGTCGCGGCCCGCGCTGGCCGATCCGGTCCGGGAGGTCGAGCGCAAGCACGAGCAGGTGCTCGCCACCCGTGACAGGGCGCGCAGGGCGCTCGCGGTGGCGCTCGACAGGGCCGAGGACAGGCTGACGCATACGCGTGCCCGCCTTACCGCGCTGTCCCCGGCGGCCACCTTGGCCCGCGGGTACGCGATCGTCCAGCGGCCCGACGGGACCGTGCTGCGCGCGGCGGAGGACCTGGAGACCGGGGAGACGCTCTGGGTCCGGCTGCCCGATGGCCGCAGGTCCGTGACCGTCGACCCACTTGACCCGGATTCAGGCGGTCTCTAGCCTTTCCCGAACTTATCTCACCTTTTCGGGGGGCGTCCGATGCGGGACCGCCAGGCCAGACTCGCCACCTTCGGCGCGTTCGGCATCCAAGGACTGTGCTTCGCCTCACTGGTCACGCGGGTGCCCCAGATCCAGGACGCGCACGGGCTCAGCGACGCCGACCTGGCGATCGTGCTCCTGCTCGTCCCGGTGATCGCCGGAGTCGGCAGCACCCTGTCGGGCCTGCTCTTCACCCGCTACGGCAGCGCCGTCGTCCTGCGCGTCGCCCAGCCCGCGGTGTGCGTCGCCGCGGTCCTCATCGGGCTCACCGGCGGCGAACTCCTCCCGCTGTACGGGGCGGTCGCGCTGTTCGGCCTCTTCGTCGGCGCGGTCGACGCCTCGATGAACGCCCAGGCCGTCGCCGTCGAACGGCACGAGCAGCGGAGCGTCATCTCCGGCTTCTACGCCGTGTGGAGCGTCGCGGGCATCGCGGGCGGGCTGTGGGCGTCGTTCGCCAACAGCCAGGACATGTCGCTGTTCACGGGCTTCGTCATCCCCTCGGCCCTCGGCGTCGCCGGGGCGCTCGCCCTCGGGCCGTTCCTCTACCGGCGTCGGGAAGAGGCCGGAGGCCCCTCGGCGGAGGAGATCAAGGCGGCGGCCAAGCGGGTGCCGTGGCGGCCGATCCTCCTCGTGGGCATCGCGATGGGCTCCTTCTACATCGCCGACGCGGCGATCTCGAACTACAGCGCCAAGTACCTCGAAGACGAACTCGCCGCCAGCGCGACCGTCGCGCCGCTCGCCTACGTCGCCTACCAGGTGGCGATGGTGCTCAGCCGGAGCATCGCCGACTTCGGCGTCCGCAGCTTCGGGCCGGTCCTGGTCGTCCGGATCGGGGCCGTCGTCGGGTTCCTCGGCATGCTCGGCGTGATCATCGCCCCGAACGCGCTCCTCGCCATCGCCGCGGTGACGGTCATGGGCCTCGGCGTCTGCGTCGTCGCGCCGATCGCGTTCTCCGCGGCCGACCGGGTCGACGGCACCGGCCTCGGCATCGCGGTGTCCCGGGTCAACCTGTTCAACTACGTCGGGTTCGTCCTGGGCGCGGGGATCATCGGCGCGTTCGCCTCCGCCGACGGCGACAGCAACCTCCGCCTGGCCTTCACCATCCCGGCCGGGCTGATCCTCCTGATCGTCCTGCTCGCGCCCTCGTTCTCCCCCAAGACCCCCGCGGGCGCCGCCGAGCCGTCCCCGGCCTGAGCGGCGCGCTCACGCCAGCGCGGCGGCGAGCCGAGCGACCGCCCCGGGGATCCGCCGCGCCGGAACGCCCCCGTAGCCCAGAACGAGCCCTGAGCCGCAGCGCTCGACCGCGACTCCGCGCCGGGCCGCCCGCGCTGCGGCGTCCGCCGGCAGCCCGGGGATCTCGACGTACAGGTGCAGGCCCGCGCTGACCCCGCCGACCCTGGCCGCGGGCAGCTCCCGCGCCAGCGCCTCGACCAGGGCGTCACGGCGCGCCCGGTAGACCCGGCGGGCCCGGCGCACCTGCCGGTCGTGCGCGCCCGAGGCGAGGAAGTGCGCGAGCGCGTGCTGCTCGACGACCGGGCCGCCGAGGTCGGTGAGCGCGCGGTGCCCGGCCACCGCGGCGGCGAGCCCGGCCGGCGCGGCGAGCCATCCCAGCCGCAGGCCCGGCGCCAGCGCCTTGCTCACCGAGCCGAGCAGCACGGTCCGGTCCGGGGCCAGCCCCTGGACGCAGCCGACGGGATCGCGGTCATAGCGGAACTCGGCGTCGTAGTCGTCCTCGATGACGGTGCCTCCGGTGGCGCGCGCCCAGGCCACCAGGGCCGCCCGCCGCGCCGGGGACAGCACGACGCCCGTCGGGAACTGGTGGGCCGGGGTGACGAGCACGGCCCGCGCTGCCGAGCGGGCGAGGGCCGCCACGTCGAGGCCCTCGGCGTCGACCGGCACCCGGACGAGCGGCGCCCCCGCCTCGGCCAGCAGCGGGATCTGCCGCTCCGACGTGGGGTCCTCCACCGCCAGGGGCCCGCCGAGCAGCCTCGTGACCATGGACAGCCCGTGCGCGACGCCGGAGGTGACCACGATCCGCTCCGGTGTCACATCGGCGGCGCGCACCCTGCCGAGGTACCCCGCGAGCTCTTCCCGCAGCAGCGGGACTCCCGCGGGGTCCGGGTAGGCGAAGTCGTCGTGGGCCATCGTCTCCAGCGCGTGCTTGTGGGCCGCCGCCCAGCGCGCGCGGGGGAACTGCGAAAGGTCCGGCCGCCCCGGGCGGAAGTCGAACTCGGGGGCTTCGGCACGCCCCGGGGCACCGACCGCCTCGGCCACCGGACGGCCCGCCGCGGGGGCCACCCGGGTCCCGTCGCCCGTGCGGGCCAGGAGGAACCCCTCGGCGACGAGCTGCTCATAGGCGGCCACCACGACGCCCCGCGAGATCCCCAGGTCGGCGGCGAGGCCCCGGGTGGAGGGCAGCCGTGCCCCGCCCGCCAGCCTGCCGTCCCTGACCGCGGCCCGCAGGCCCGCCGCGAGCTGGACCGCGAGCCTCCCCGCCGCACGGTCCACCGCGATGTGCAGATCCGGCATGCCGCCCGCCTCCTCCCCGAGCCCGGGGCAATGGTCCTGAATTCACCGGGTGAATTGGCTCTCATTCTGGGACCGATCGCTCCCTAGCGTCGTCCGCATGCGAAGGAACACGGACCTCGGCGCGGGCGCCGGGGCGGCGACCGGGATGACCCTGGTCGGGACGATGGCCGCGGTGTCGGCGACGGTGACGGCCTATCCCGTCCTCATCGGGCAGGCGCTCCGGTACGGCGTCGCGGCGGCCGTCCTGCTGCCGCTCGCCGCGCGGGCCGCGGGCGCGCCGCCCAAGGGGGCGCGGGAGTGGGCCCTGCTGGTCGCGCTCGCCGCCTCCGGGCTCGCGGGATTCAACTACTGCCTGGTGGAGGCGGTCCGGACGGCGTCGCCCGCGACCGTGGGCGCGGTACTCGGCTGCGCCCCTTTGGTGATCTCCGTCGCGGGGCCGCTCGTCCAGGGGCGCAGGCCGTCACGGCGGCTCGTGGGCGCGGCCCTGACGGTCAGCGCGGGCGCGGCGCTGGCGAGCGGGTTCGGCGGCGGCGGCCTACGGGGCCTCGCCTACGCCGTGGGCGCCCTGACCGGGGAGGTGCTCTTCTCCCTTCTGGCGGTCCCGCTCCTGCCCAGGCTCGGGGCGGTAAGGCTGTCCGCGTACTCGGTGGCCCTCGCCGTCCCCCTGCTCGCCGCCGCGGCGCTCGTCTCCGGCGAGTCCTTCCGCGCGCCCACCCCCGCCGAAGGCGCCGCGCTGGCCTACATCGGCCTGGTGATCACCGTCGTCGCGTTCCTGCTCTGGTACCGCGCGCTAGGCAGGCTGGGCGCCGACCGAGCCGCCCCCTACGGCGGGCTCATCGCCGTCTCGGCCGCGGCGACCACCGCCGTCATCGGCGCCGGGGTCCCCTCGGCCGCCGAGATCGCGGGATGTCTCCTGGTCGCGGTGGGCGTGACCTGCGCGGCGATCCCGCCAGGGGGACCCTTTACCCTTAGACGGCCTGCCGAACGAGATGTGCGAGGGATGAGATGGCCGATTTCGTACACACCGAGCTGCTTCCGCTGGGGAAGGACACCGAGACGGAATACCGGCTCCTGACCACCGAGGGTGTGTCGACGGTCGAGGCCGCCGGCCGCACGTTCCTCCAGGTCGAGCCCGAGGCCATCCGGCTGCTCACCGAGACCGCCATCCACGACATCCAGCACCTGCTGCGCCCGGCGCACCTCGCCCAGCTCCGCAAGATCCTGGACGACCCCGAGGCCTCCCCCAACGACAGGTTCGTCGCCCTCGACCTGCTGAAGAACGCCGGCATCGCCTCCGGCGGCATCCTTCCGATGTGCCAGGACACCGGCACCGCGATCATCATGGGCAAGCGCGGCCAGCACGTGCTGACCGACGGCGACGACGAGGCGCACCTTTCGCGGGGCGTCTACGACGCGTACACGCGGCTCAACCTGCGCTACTCCCAGATGGCCCCGCTGACGATGTGGGACGAGAAGAACACGGGCACCAACCTGCCCGCGCAGATCGACCTGTACGCCACCGACGGCGACGCCTACAAGTTCCTGTTCATGGCCAAGGGCGGCGGCAGCGCCAACAAGTCCTACCTGTACCAGGAGACCAAGGCCGTCCTGAACCCCAAGCGGATGATGTCCTTCCTCGAGGAGAAGATCCGCAGCCTGGGCACGGCCGCCTGCCCGCCGTACCACCTGGCGATCGTCGTCGGCGGCACCTCGGCGGAGACCGCGCTGAAGACCGCCAAGTACGCCAGCGCCCACTACCTCGACCACATGCCCACCGAGGGCTCGATCGGCGGCCACGGCTTCCGCGACCTGGAGTTGGAGCAGCAGGTCTTCGAGCTCACCCAGCGGCTCGGCATCGGCGCCCAGTTCGGCGGCAAGTACTTCTGCCACGACGTCCGCGTGATCCGGTTGCCCCGGCATGGCGCGTCCTGCCCCGTGGCGATCGCGGTGTCCTGCTCGGCCGACCGCCAGGCCCTGGCGAAGATCACCGCCGAGGGCGTCTTCCTGGAGAAGCTGGAGACCGACCCGGCCCGCTTCCTGCCCGAGACCACCGACGACCACCTCGACGACCAGGTCGTCAGGATCGACCTCAACCGGCCGATGGCGGAGATCCGCGAAGAGCTGTCCCGTTATCCGGTCAAGACCCGCCTGTCCCTTTCCGGCCCGCTCGTCGTGGCGCGCGACATCGCCCACGCCAAGATCAAGGAGCGGCTCGACGCGGGCGAGGGCATGCCGCAGTACCTCAAGGACCACGCCGTCTACTACGCCGGCCCGGCCAAGACCCCCGAGGGCTACGCGTCCGGCTCGTTCGGCCCGACGACGGCCGGGCGCATGGACTCCTACGTCGAGGAGTTCCAGGCGGCGGGCGGCTCTCTGGTGATGCTCGCCAAGGGCAACCGCTCCCAGGCCGTCACCAACGCGTGCAAGGCCCACGGCGGCTTCTACCTGGGCTCGATCGGCGGCCCCGCCGCGCGTCTGGCGCAGGACTGCATCCGCAAGGTCGAGGTGCTGGAGTACCCGGAACTCGGCATGGAGGCGGTCTGGAAGATCGAGGTCGAGGACTTCCCCGCCTTCATCGTCGTGGACGACAAGGGCGAGGACTTCTTCGCCGACACCACCGGGCCCGTGCTCTCCATCGGGCGCCGCTGACCGTGCCTTTTCGGTCTGGCGGCCGGGCGCCTTTCGCTCCCGGCGCCGTCCCTCCGGCGCTTCGGGCCTCCAGGGCGGCACCGGGGGCGCCCGGCCGTCAGACCGGGTCCGAGCGCCGTCTCAAACCGAATCCTGCGGTCATTGCATACGGTGTCTGACAAGGCGGACGCTCCTGTATGTTGTCCGGCATGACTGAGACGGTGGACTTCGTATTGGCGAAGCGCTACCGCCTGCTCCAGGCTCTCGGACACGGGGCGATGGGCACGGTGTGGCGAGCCCACGACGAGCTCCTCGAACGCGATGTGGCCATCAAGGAGATCCGGTTCCCCTCCGAGCTGGACGAGGCCGACCGCGTCGTGTTCTACCGCCGGACGCTGCGCGAGGCCAGGGCGCCCGCGCGCGTCCGGCACAAGTCGATCATCGAGGTGTACGACGTCGTGCAGGAGCACGCGCGGCCCTGGATCGTCATGGAGCTCATCGAGGCGCCCACCCTCGAGCAGCACATCAAGGAGCACGGCCCGCTGCGGCCCGACGAGACCGCGGCGATCGGCCGCCAGCTCGTCGCCGCGCTCGCCGAGGCGCACGCCTCCGGGGTGCTGCACCGCGACATCAAGCCGTCGAACGTGCTGCTCGCGCCGGGCCGGGTCGTGCTCACCGACTTCGGCCTCGCCATCACCAACGGCTCCTCGACCATCACCAAGGTCGGCACGT
Source organism: Actinocorallia herbida (assembly GCF_003751225.1). NCBI lineage: Bacteria > Bacillati > Actinomycetota > Actinomycetes > Streptosporangiales > Thermomonosporaceae > Actinocorallia > Actinocorallia herbida. Next base: position 257,653 of record NZ_RJKE01000001.1, on the reverse strand, counting down.
TCGTGGGCTCTCCTGCCTACGTCGCGCCGGAGGTGGCCCGCGGAGAGAAGGCGACGCCCGAGTCCGACCTCTGGTCCCTCGGCGCGACCCTGTACTGCGCGGTGGAGGGACGCCCCCCCTTCGACCACGAGAGCGTCATGGCGACGCTGTCGGCGGTCCTCACCGAGGACCCGAACCCGACGCACCGCTCGGGCGAGCTGGGTCCGATCATCAACGGGCTGCTCCAGCGCAACCCCCGGCGCAGGCTCACGCACGCGCGCCTCGCCGAGCGGCTCGACCGCGCCGCGACGCCCAAGCGCAGCGCCGGCCAGTCCCCAGGGGAGAGCATGGTGAACGCCCTGTCGTCCGCCGGGATGCCGAGCCGACGGAGCGGCGCGCACCGGGCCAAGCAGAACCGGCCCAACACCACCCGGCCGTACCTGTTCGCCGGGCTCGGCCTGCTGGGCGTCGGCGCGGTCATCGCCGCGATCATCGGCCTGTCCGGCGGCGACCCCACCGCGACCCCGGGCACCGAACCGAAGGGCGAGGTCGGCACCAACGTCAGCGCCACCCCCGACGTCCTCGTCGTCGAGGCCAAGGGCGGCGACTGCGGGCTGACGATCCTGGCGGGCGGCGCGGGCGGCGCGGCGGCCTCCGACGTGCAGAACACCACGATCCCCGACGGGACGCTCTTCCGCGCCAACAAGGTCCCCATGGACGTGACCGTCAGCGACGGCAAGATCTGCAAGGTGACCGTCAACGGCGAGGTCAAGCCCTCCGTCGCGGGCGAACAGACCTACGTCGACATCGATCGCGAGTAGGGCGCCTCGATCCGGACGAGGAATCACCCGGAGTGATCGGGTGCCGGGATCCCGCGCGCCCGATCACCGCGGTGCCGGAGGCGCGGCGATCGCATCGGAATAATGCGGGCTCCGGGGGTGTCTGATCTTGCATGGGCGACTTTCGGGTTGAGCATGATTCGATGGGCGAGGTCAGGGTTCCCGCGGACGCCAAGTGGCGGGCGCAGACCCAGCGCGCGGTGGAGAACTTCCCTATTTCCGGGAGGCCCCTGTCGGGGCCGCACATCCGGGCGCTGGCGCTGATCAAGTCGGCGGCGGCGCGGGTCAACGCGGAGCTGGGGGTGCTGCCCGAGGACGTCGCCGCGGCGATCGCGGCGGCGGCCGACGAGGTCGCCGAAGGCCGCTGGGACGGCGAGTTCCCCGTGGACGTCTTCCAGACGGGCTCGGGCACCTCCTCGAACATGAACGCCAATGAGGTGATCGCGACCCTCGCCGAGGAACGGCTGGGGCGTCCCGTCCACCCCAACGACCATGTGAACGCCTCCCAGTCGTCCAACGACGTCTTCCCCTCCTCCCTCCACCTGGCGGCCACCGAGGCCGTCGTGACGGCTCTGGTGCCCGCGCTGGGGCATCTCGCGGACGTGCTGGAGGCGAAGGCCGCGGAGTTCGCGGACCTCGTCAAGTCCGGGCGGACCCATCTGATGGACGCCACGCCCGTCACCCTTGGCCAGGAGTTCGGGGGATATGCCGCTCAGGTCCGGTACGGCATAGAACGGCTGGAGTCGGCGCTGCCCCGGCTCGGCGAGCTCGCGCTCGGCGGGACCGCGGTCGGCACCGGGATCAACACGCCGGAAGGCTTCGCGCCCAAGGTGATCGCGCTGCTCGCCGACCGGACGGGACTGCCGATCCGGGAGGCGCGTGACCACTTCGAGGCACAGAGCGCCCAGGACGCGGTCGTCGAGACGAGCGGGGCGCTCCGGACCGTCGCGGTGAGCCTCACCAAGATCGCCAACGATCTGCGCTGGATGGGTTCGGGACCGCGCGCCGGACTCGCCGAGATCCGGCTGCCGGACCTCCAGCCCGGGTCGTCGATCATGCCGGGCAAGGTGAACCCCGTCCTGCCCGAGGCGGTCGCGATGGTCGCGGCCCAGGTCATCGGGAACGACGCGGCGATCGCCTTCGGCGGCGCCGCGGGCACCTTCGAGCTGAACGTGCAGCTCCCGATGCTCGCCCGCAACCTCCTCGAGTCGGTCTCCCTCCTCGCCAACGTGGTCCGCCTCTTCGCCGACCGCTGCGTCACCGGCATCGAGCCGAACGTCGACCGCCTCGCCGAGTACGCCGAAGGCTCCCCCTCGATCGTCACCCCCCTCAACCGCCACATCGGCTACGAGGAAGCCGCGAAGGTCGCCAAACAGGCGCTCGCCGAACGCAAGACCATCCGTCAGGTGGTCCTGGAGCGCGGCTACGTCGAAGCCGGAAAGCTCACCCTCGACGACCTCGACGAGGCCCTCGACGTCCTCCGCATGACCGGCCGCAGACCCTGATCCCGACGTGCACGGGAAAGGCCCAGGGCGAGGAACACCCTGGGCCTTCTTCCGTCCGGACGAGCGAGCAGAGCTAATGCCAGTTGTGGGTTCCGAAGCCGGGCCAGGCGGCGCAGGAGCTGCCGTGGTGTGACTTGATGTGCTTCATCCCATGTGACCAGGGGCTGCGCAGGCACGGCCCTTCGTGGTCGCCGTCCCAGCCGTACCCGTCGGCCGTGTGCCAGCCGAGCTGCCTGTTCTCGTGACCTCGGCCGTGCTTTCCGTGGCTTCGGCCCTTCTTCTCGTGGCCGTTGTGCCGGCCATGACCGTCCCGGTCCCCGTCGCGACCGTCGCGCCCATTGCCGTCCCGGCCCTCGTGGTCGCGGCCCTCGTCGTGGCGACCCTCGTCGCCGCCGTCGTGGTCACGGCCCTCATGGTCGCGACCTTCGTGCTCGCGACCCTCGTCGTCGCGGCCATCATGGTCACGGCCCTCGTCGTGACGGCCTTCGTGGTCACGACCTTCGTTATCGCCGTCGTGGTCACGGCCCTCGTCGTGACGGCCTTCGTGGTCACGCCCCTCGTTGTCACCTTCGTGGTCGCGCCCCTCTTCGTGACGCCCCTCGTCGTCGCCGTCGTGGTCACGGCCCGCTTCGTCGCGGTCGTAGCTGCGGACGTAGCCGTCGTGGTCACGGCCCTCGTGGTCACGGCCTTCGTGGTCGCGCCCCTCGTCGTGGCGACCCTCGTCGCCGCCGTCGTGGTCACGGCCCTCGTCGTGACGGCCTTCGTGGTCACGCCCCTCGTTGTCGCGCCCCTCGTCGTGACGCCCCTCGTCGTGCCGACCCTCTTCGCCTCCTTCGTGGTCGCGGCCCTCATGGTCGCGGCCCTCGTCGTTGTGGTCGCGGCCCTCGCCGTCGCGACCCTCGTGGTCGTTGTGGTCGCGGCCCTCGTGGTCGCGACCCTCGTGGTCGTTGTGGTCGCGGCCCTCGTGGTCGCGGCCTTCCTCGTGGTCGCGACCCTCGTCCCGCACTTCGGCGGGGCGTGGCTCGGGACGCTCGTAGCCGACCTGGCTCGGCGGGGACTCCGCCGCGACGGCGGGCAGCGCGGGCACCAGCAGCGCCGCGGACGCGGCAAGTGTGATGGTCACGCGCCTGATGCGAGCGCGGGCGGGACCCTGGGACATGTGCGGGCGTTCGTTCACGGACGGTTCCTTTTTCGGTCGCGGCACCGGCCGGCCCGCGAATGGTTCCCACCCCGTGCGACGCGCCCGAAACACGGGCCTGCCGGACGTCGCTGCATGAGACCCTGCGGGCCTCCGGGGCGCTGGCGGAGCACGGGGATTCCCCGTACTCCGCTCACCGTGTGAGGTGACACGTTGATGTCCATCACCGCCCAGGCGCCCTGCTGATCATGGTGACGGCCCATCGGAACCGATCCATGGATGATCATCGGCGTGTCATGACCCGCGCCCCGCGCCCATGACCCACCCGGACCGCGCCATTGACCCCGGCAGAGATCTTTTCGGACCCTCCACCCGACCCCGCCCTCACACCACTTTCGGCACTAAACCCACCAAATCGACCACTGCCCAGAACCCCCACCACTCATCTCCGCCCCGACCACCCCGACCCACGACGACCCGAACAAGAAACCCCACCCGGATTCCAGCTGGCCACCGGCACAACCCAGGACAAAAGACACCCGCGGGCTCTCCAGTCCCGCCCAGAACAGGCACCCGACCGCCGCACTTCAGCCCGGCCATTCGGGCCCGCCCCAGCGCCAGGAACGCCCTCACAGCCTTTTCCAGCCCACCCACCAGGCACGGGCAGGCACGGCTCAGAACCACGAACGCCCCGGGCCTTACAGCCCGGAGCCACGAACACCCCCGAGCCGTTCCAGCCGGCCCAGGACGCGGCATCACACCTGTGTGATCGAGAACCCCTGCGCCCGCCCCGGAGGTCCGTGAACCGCTAGGCGAGCAGACCGGAGGGGGCAGGCGCAGGGATCCAAAGCGCCCGATCACCGCCCGCAGCGGAGCCGCGGGCGAACAAGCAGAGCCCGATCACCGCCGCGGCGGAGCCGCGGCAGGGAACTCAGTACCAGCCGGTCGCGCCCGAGTGGGACCAGGCTGAGCAGGGAGTCCCGTAACGGGACTTGATGTATTTGAGGCCCCACTTGATCTGGGTCGCGGGGTTGCTGCGCCAGTCCTTGCCCGAGGTGGCCATCTTCGACGCGGGCAGCGCCTGCGGGATGCCGCCCGCGCCCGACGACGGGTTATAGGCGCGGTGGTTCCAGTTGCTCTCCTTGTCCCACAGCTTGACGAGGCAGCGGAACTGGGTCCTGGACCAGCCGCGCTTGGCCACCTGCTGCTTCGCGATGGCCTGGTTGCGCTGCTTGCGGGTGAGCTTCCTGTCGGCCGTCGGCGCCTTCGCGACGGCGACGGTGTCCGTCTGGCGGGAGGTGACGACCTTCTGCGCGGAGGCCGCGTGCGCGGGGAGCGCCGAGCCGAGTCCGAAAACCAGCCCGGAGGCCGTAACGACCGCGATCTTGCGGACGATACCCCGGTGAACGGTACGTCCGTTCTGGGGGGCCTGGGGGGAGGTGTGCCCGGACATAGGGGTTTCCTTTCGTCAGCCGGACGCCGATCGCATCGCAGGCAGAGGCCACCCCAGGCAGAACCGTCACGCACGGGGCATGACGAACCGGGTTCCGGGAAGAGTGCGCGCGGCAGCGCGCGGGCGCGGACCGAGAGGTCCGCTCATCCGGGGTGGGCGCGACGGGAGAGGCGCTCGTGCCTCATGGGGGCCCGCCGCTTATGGGGTTGTGAAGTACGGCCCCGGGGTCGGGCCCGGGACGTGCGCGCCTAGTACCAGTGGTTGGCGAGGAAGTGCGACCATGCGCCGCACGGGGTGCTGTAGCGCCCCTTGATGTAGCCGAAGCCCCACTTGATCTGGGTCGCCGCGTCGGTCTGCCACTTCGGGCCGGCCGAAGCCATCTTGGTGCCGGGGTTGGCCTGCGGAATGCCGTACGGGCCGTTGACGCTACCGGCGGTGGTACGCCAGCCGCTTTCCTTGTTCCACAGGTTGTACAGGCACCCGAACTGGGTCTTGGGGTCCCAGCCGTAGCCCTTGAGCATGCCCTTGGCGATCGCCTGTGCCGTACCCGGCGACACCGCGGGTCCAGCCCCTGCGGTGGCCTCTGCGGGGTCGGTCGGCTCGGGCGTCGGCACCGTCTTGGTCTTCAGCGACGGAACGGTGTCCTCGGCCGCGGCGGCGATCGCGCGGTCCTTGAGCGCTTTCTTCTGTTCCTCGGCCGACAGCGGCGTCGACTCGGGGGCCACCTCGTCCTTCGGCGCCAGCGTGGCCACCGCGGTGGTGCCGTCGGCGTCGTCAAGACCCACGATGACCGCCGCGGCCACCACGGCCGCGACGAGGGCGGCGACGACGCCGCCCGCGATCAGGAGCTTGTTCTTGCCACCCTTGCGGTCGCGGATGACCAGATCGAGGGGTTCTCCCTCAGGGTCGGTCAGCGGCGTGCCGGCCACCTTCACGTCGGGGTGCGGGGTCTCGGGACCGGCCGGGTCCCAGGCCGTCGGAGGCGGCGCCTGCGTCGTCATCGTCGGGCTCCCTTCCCCAGCGTGCGGTCAAGTGGCGGTCATCCGGAGCCCAAGCGCTCCAGGGACACACCCTGCCGCAGGAGCGGGGGTGCTCCGCAAGCGGAACGGCGTGTTCGGACGTGTCCGCACAGCTGTCAGCATGCCGGAAAAACCCCGCAAACACCGGTGGAGCTGGGATTCCGGGTTTCGGGCGGAAGTTGTGTGATTGTCGTCACATAACACAGGACAGAGAGGTCGATGTGACCCTGAGCACCCAAAAATGTGACCGCCCGTGCCATGGCACGGGCGGTCGGTGATCGGGAAACTTGCGTTACGCCCCCATGTCGTTGAGCAGATCGGTCACCAGCGCCGCGATCGGCGACCGCTCGGACCTGCTCAGCGTGACGTGCGCGAACAGCGGGTGGCCCTTCAACCGTTCCACCACCGCCGCGACGCCGTCGTGCCGGCCGACCCGCAGGTTGTCGCGCTGCGCAACGTCGTGGGTGAGCACGACCCGCGAGTTCTGCCCGATCCGGGACAGCACCGTGAGCAGGACGCCCCGCTCCAGCGACTGCGCCTCGTCGACGATCACGAACGAGTCGTGCAGCGACCGGCCCCGGATGTGGGTGAGGGGCAGGACCTCGAGCATGCCCCGGTCCTGGACCTCCTCGATCACCTCGGGGGTCGTCACGGCCGACAGCGTGTCGTAGACGGCCTGCGCCCACGGCGACATCTTGTCGTTCTCCGAGCCGGGCAGGTAGCCGAGTTCCTGTCCGCCGACCGCGTACAGCGGACGGAAGACCACCACCTTGCGGTGCTGGCGGCGCTCCAGGACGGCCTCCAGGCCCGCGCAGAGGGCGAGCGCGGACTTGCCGGTGCCCGCCCTGCCGCCGAGCGAGACGATGCCGACCTCGTCGTCCAGCAGGAGGTCGAGCGCGACCCGCTGCTCGGCCGAGCGGCCGCGCAGGCCGAACGCCTCGCGCTCGCCGCGCACCAGCCTGACGGACTTGTCGGGCAGCACCCGGCCGAGCGCCGAGCCGCGCGCCGACAGCAGCCGCAGACCGGTGTGGACGGGCAGTTCCCGGGCCGCCTCGAGCTCGAGGCGCTGGGTGTCGAAGAGCTCGTCGACCTGCTCCGCGGCCACCTCGAGCTCGCGCATCCCGGTCCAGCCGGTCTCCACGACCATCTCGGCCCGGTACTCCTCGGCCGTGAGGCCGACGGCCGACGCCTTGACGCGCAGCGGCAGGTCCTTGGAGACCAGGACGACGTTCTTGCCCTCCTTGGACAGCCAGCGGGCCACCGAGAGGATGCGCGTGTCGTTGTCGCCCAGGCGGAACCCGTCCGGAAGGACGCTGGGATCGGAGTGGTTGAGCTCCACGCGCAGTGTGCCGCCGAAGTCGCCCAGCGGCAGCTCGTCATCCAGCCGGCCGTGTTCGACCCGGAGATCGTCCAGCGAACGGAGTGCCTGACGGGCGAAGTACCCCAGTTCCGGGTGGTCCCGCTTGGCCTCCAGCTCGGTGATCACGACGATCGGGATGACGACCTCATGCTCGGCGAACCGCGTTATCGCGGCCGGGTCGGAGATGAGGACGCTCGTGTCGAGGACGTAGGTGCGCCGCACGGATGCGGAACGCGTGGAGGGTGTGCCCACTCGCTCTCCTTCGGACGCTGGGGAAGCGCCCTTACCTGGGGGTTTGCTACCTCGGCTCCTGAAAGCGAACATCCCCGCCATGACAGGAGCATGACGGGGATGTGAACACGCAGTTCGAACCTGTTCGGCCCGACCCTGCGCGCGAAGCTGTCAGGCGCCGAAGCGACGGTGCCGCGCGGCGTAGGAACGCAGCGCCCGGAGGAAGTCGACCTTGCGGAAGTCCGGCCAGTGGACCTCGCAGAAGTGGAACTCCGAATGGGCGCTCTGCCAGAGCATGAAGCCGGAAAGCCGCTGCTCCCCCGAGGTCCTGATGACGAGATCGGGATCGGGCTGGCCGCGCGTGTAGAGATGCTCGGCGATGTGCTCAACATCGAGGCGCTCCGCCAGCTCCTCGATGCTGGTGCCTTGAGCCGCCCCCTCCAGAAGCAGGGAGCGGACCGCATCAGCGATCTCACGTCTACCTCCATACCCAACGGCGACGTTCACAATCAGTCCGTCCCTGTTGGATGTGGATTCCCCTGCATTTTTAAGGACACGAGCGGTGTTATCGGGCAGCAGGTCGAGGGCGCCGACGGCCTGGACGTGCCATCCGGCCGCCACGAGCCCCTCGACGGTCTCCTCGATGATCCGCAGCAGCGGGTCGAGTTCCCGGGCGGGCCGCGACAGGTTGTCGGTGGACAGCAGCCAGAGAGTGACGACCTCCACACCCGCCTCGGTGGACCACCGCAGCAGCTCGGAGATCTTGTCGGCACCGACCCGGTGCCCGGAGTTCACGTCCGCGAGGCCCATCTCGCGCGCCCACCGCCGGTTTCCGTCGAGGATCACCCCGATGTGCCGGGGCACCTCGTCGCGGGGCAGGTGCTTCTCCACGCGCCCCTCGTACATCCGGTAGGCGAGGTCGCGGACGGCCCAGTAGAAGCGGCTGCTCTTGATCCGCGCCTTCATGTTCCGTCGGACTGCCATCGCGCGGACTTCCCCCTCACTCGACCCGTCACGGGCCGATAACTCATTATCGCCGTTAATTACGGGATGTCTCCAAGTTCCTACGATCCACCCGGGATGTCATTGGTTCGAGCCCGGTGCGTCCGGCCTCGGCGAGGACCGTCCGCACGAAGTCGGTGATCTCCGCGGAGGTCAGCACCGCTCTGACCCCGCGACCTCCCCCGTCCCACGCCTCCACGACGGCCCGGCGGACCACGCGCCAGTCTCCCCTGCCGGAGGGGTCGCCTTCCGGCACCCATTCGGGCGCGTCGCGGACCACGCACAGGAATTCGCCCGCGCCGCGGCTCCGCTGGTCCCGGCGGAACGCGAACAGCTCTCCTGCGGGCAGCAGACCCTCCGGATCGGGTCCGTCGCCCTCGGCCCTGGCCCTGGCGAGCCGTTCCGCGGCCCGGTCGAGGAAGTAGGCGCAGCCGGGCCCGACGGCCGCGAAGGGGCTGCCGTCCCTGTGCAGTTCGAGGCGGATCTCGAACGGGTGCCCGCGTCTGTCGCACGCCGCCACCGGGCGGACTGTGAGCGACGTTCCATCCACGCAGCGCAATGATCCCATGACGTTCGGTTACCCACGACTGTGGGCGAACCCACACCCACCGGCCGACTCTCCGGGGTTGCCACCGGCAAAATTTGAGAGCTACTGTCAAAATCAATCGACTGTCAAATAGTAGCTACTTCCTGATTGGAGAGACTTCCATGAACCTCCTCGGTGAACGGCGCAGGTGGTGGGTGCTCGGCGCCCTCGTCCTCGCCCAGATCGTCGTCGCCCTCGACCTCACCGCCCTGAACATCGCCCTGCCCGTCCTCGCCCGCGACCTCGGCGCGGGCACCGGGGGCCTGCAATGGATCATCGACTCCTACACGCTGGTCTCGGCGACCCTCCTCATCCCGGCGGGGCTCGCCAGCGACCGCTACGGCCGCAAGAAGATGCTGGCCGCCGGGCTCGCCGTGTTCCTCGGCGGCTCGCTGATGGCGGCGCTCTCCTCGGCCACCGGCACGCTCATCGCCGCGCGGACGCTCATGGGCGTCGGCTCCGCGGTGATCATCCCGATGTCGCTGACCGTCCTGCTCGTGGTGTTCCCCGCCGCTGAACGGGCCAAGGCGCAGGCCGCCTACGCCGCCGCGTCCTTCCTCGGCCTCCCCCTGGGCCCCCTCGTCGGCGGCTGGCTGCTCGACCGGTTCTGGTGGGGGTCGGTCTTCGTGATCAACATCCCGATCGCGCTGCTCGCCCTCGTCGCCGTCCTCGCCCTCGTCCCCGAGTCCCGCTCGACCGACGCGCCCCGGCTCGACGCGGCGGGCGTCCTGCTGTCCACCGGTGGCCTCGCCGCGCTCATCTACGGGTTCATCGAGCAGCCCGTCCACGGCTGGGCGGCACCGCAGTTCTGGGGCCCCGTCCTGGCAGGGGCCGCCGCGCTCGCGCTGTTCTGGACCCGCACCCGCCGGTCGGCCGACCCCCTGGTGGACCTGACGCTGTTCCGCGACCGGGCCTTCGCCGCCGGGACGATCGCCGCGACCGCGCTCACCTTCGTCCTGTTCGGCGTGCTCTTCGTCGTCCCGCAGTACTTCCAGGGCGTCCTCGGCGCAGGCACCCTCGGCAGCGGGCTGCGGCTGCTCCCGATGATCGGCGGGCTCGTCGTGGCGGCGCGGCTGGGCACCAAGGTCGCAGAGAAGGCCGGAGAGCGCGCCGCGCTGACCTCCGGGCTCGCGATCATCGCCCTCGCCATGGCCGCGGGCACGCTCTCGGACTCGGGCTACGGCCTCACCGCCGCCTGGCTCACCCTCTTCGGCCTCGGCAGCGGGCTCGTCCTGCCCACCGCGATGAGCCTCGCGCTGTCCGCGCTCGACGTCGACCGGGCGGGTGCGGGCTCCGGGCTGCTGATGACCGTCCGGATGGTCGGCGGGGCGTTCGGCGCGGCGATCCTCGGCAGCGTCCTGGCCGCCGCGTCCGGCGGCGTCGACCCCTCGGCCGTCGCCGCGGATCCCGCGGGCTTCCTGGACGGCATGGACGCCGTCCTGTGGACGTGCTGCGCGGTCGCCGTCTCCGCGCTCGCCGCGACCGCCGCCGTCGCCCGCGGCACTTCTGCGGGAGAATCGGACCATGGAACAGTCCTTCTCGCTTGACCGGCTGCCGCTGCGCGAACGCAAGAAGCTCAAGACCCGGATCGCGATCCAGGAGCACGCGCTGCGGCTGTTCACCGAGCAGGGCTACGACGCGACGACGGTGGAGCAGATCGCGGAGGCGGCGGAGGTCTCCCCCAGCACCTTCTTCCGCTACTTCCCCACCAAAGAGGACGCGGTTCTCTCCGACGAGTACGACCCCCTGATCGCCGACGCGTTCCGCGCCCTGCCCACGGACACCGACCCCGTGGCGGGGCTGCGGACCGTCTTCGACGACTTCCTGAGCGGGATGGACGAGAACGACAAGGAGCGGATGCTGGCCAGGCTCAAGCTCACCCACTCCGTCCCGGCGCTGCGGGCGAGGTCATGGGACGCCGGCCCGGCCGGCACCGCCGGGATCATCCGCGAGGTGCTCGCCGAACGGCTCGGGCGCGACACCGACGACTTCGAGATCGAGGTGTTCACCGGCGCCCTCCTGGGCGCCGTGCAGGGCGTCCTCGCCGAATGGCTGCGCGACGGCGGGACCCGGGACATCGCGGCGCAGGTCCGCCGGATGTTCGACTTCCTCCAGGCCGGGATGCCGCTCAGCCCGCGGCCTTAGCCGCCGCCTGGCGGTTGATCCGGACGGCGCCGCGGAACCCGTTGAAGTAGACGGTCTGGATCTTGATGACGTCGCCGGTGCGCGGGGCGACGAGCATCTTGTCGCCGCCGAGGTAGAGGGCGATGTGCGAGATGCGGCCCGGCGCGGTCGGATCGTTGGCCCAGATGAGCAGGTCGCCGACGCGGGCCTGGTCGAACGGCACGACGGGGCCGGTGCGCGCCTGGTCGGCGGCCACCCGCGGCAACCGGATGCCCGCCTGCGCGAACGCCCACTGGAGGAGGCCCGAGCAGTCGTAGCCGCCCTCCGCGTCGGACTCCCCGCCCCACACGTACGGCACGCCGAGCTTGGTCATCCCGGCGTCGATCGCGGTCTTGATCTCCCTGGCCGAGAGGTAGCCGCCGCCGGACGCCTCGCCCTTGAAGTCGAAGGACGGGTTGATCGTCCGGACCGTCCCGGTCTTGGCGCCGACGAGGCGGCGGACCGCCTTGGCGAGCTTCTCCCGGTCCTTGTCGGCCCCGGCGACGATGAGAACGTTGTCCTCGACCATGCCGAGCCGCTTCGCCGTCGTCTTGGACACGACGGCGTCGATGTCGCCGATGCCCATGGTGGCGACCGCGCCGACCCTGACCTTGTCGATCTCGGCGGCCCCGGCGACCGGGACGCGGCTGTCGAGCTCGACGCCGCCGTCGCTACCCAGGACGAACGACACCGCGACGTCCCCGGCCGCGATGTTCCGCCACAGGCCGTCGTGCTCGGCCGTCGGGGCGGGGGTGAAGTTGCGGAAGCCGGACGGGTCGACGCCGAAGATGCCGACCTCCTTGCCGGCGAGCTTCGCGCGGGCCCCGTCGGCCGCCGCGACGCCGGTGACGCCCTTGAGCTTCGCCACCTTGGCGGCGAGATCGCCGGGCAGCGCGGCGCGGCCCTTGGCGATCACCATGATCTGCGGCTCGACCCGCTTGGCGAGCGGCGCGACGGAGTCGGTCCCGGTCCCGTCGGCCGCCGCGACGAGCTGGCCGGGCGCCGCCGTGGTGACGGACGGCGTCTCTGCGGGCCGCAGCGAGCGCTCGACGAGCATCGCGGTGTTCGCGGCGAGGGTGGTCGCGATGGCCACGCCGATGGCCATCGGCACCGCCCGGGGGCCAGGCTTGCGCACGCTGTTTCCTCACGGGGCTCGGGGGCTTGGGGCTTGGAGCCGGATCTCTGACGGGATGGAAACACCGTATCGATAGGGGAAACCCTCTAACAATACGGCGCAACCGACACTAAACGAGCAAGGCCGAAGTGCCAACGGCCCGGTGACGGGTTCCCCGGCGAAGCCGGGTTCTCCAAGAGCCCGTCACCGGGCCCGCGGGTACGGCCTGTTCCCGAATCTCAGGCGGCGTTCGGCTCGGACGGCCGGAACGCCGGGGAGGTTAGGGACGTTCAGGAGGCCGCGATCTGCCGGGACAGCTCGCCCGCGGTCCCGACCGGCATCCGGCAGGCGAAGTCCCGGCACACGTAGGCCGCCGGCGCCCCGTCGAGCAGATCCCGGCCGCCCAGCAGCGGGACCGGCCCGTCCAGCGGGGCTCCCGGCGCGCCCACCGTGACGACCGCGCCCGGCGACGTGCTCATCAGCGCGGTCCGGTGCAGCTCGCGAGTCCGCTTGTCCGCCGGATCACCGACGACCGCGACCTCCACCGGGCCGCGCGCCGCCGCCGCGGCGACCGCCAGGCCCCAGCCCGCGAACCGCGCGTGCCGGTCGGCCAGCGCGGCGGCCGGGCCGAGCGCGGCGAGGGCCGCGTCCCGGTGCCGGACCGACCCGGTGAGCGCCGCGTACGTCAGCAGCGCGCCCGCGGCGGCCGACTGACCGGACGGGACCGCGTTGTCCGTCGGGTCCTTCGGCCGGCGGAACAGGGCTTCGGCGTCGTCGGCGGTGTCGTAGAAGCCGCCCTCACCGTCGCCGAACCTGTCGAGCACGGCGTCGAGGAGGACGCCCGCGCGGGTCACGTACTCCGGGTCGCCCGTCACCGAATGCAGCGCGAGCAGGCCCTCGGCCACATCGGCGTAGTCCTCGAGGACGCCCGCGTTCGTGCCCGCGACGCCGTCGCGCGAGGTGCGCAGCAGCCTGCCGTCGCGCAGGTGCAGGCGGTCGAGCAGGTCGGCGATCCCGCGCGCGGCCTCGATCAGGTCGGGCCGGTCGAACAGCGCCCCGCACTCGGCGAGCGCCGCGACGGCCAGCCCGTTCCAGGCCGCCACCACCTTGTCGTCACGCGCCGGGCGGACCCGTGCGGCCCGCGCCTCGAGCAGCCGCGCCCGCAGGTCCTCGGGCAGGTCGCCCTCCAGCTGGAGGGTGGACGAGCCGTGCTCGAACGTGCCCTGTTCGGTCACCCTGAAGGCGTGGGCCGCCTTCGCGCCGTCCTCTTCCCCGAGCACCTCGATGAGCTGGGCGGGCGTCCACGCGTAGAACTTGCCTTCGACGCCCTCGCTGTCGGCGTCCAGGGCGGAGGCGAGGCCGCCCTCCGCCGTGCCGAGCTCGCGCAGCATCCAGTCGCACGTCTCCAGCGCGACGCGGCGGGCCAGCGGCGCGCCGTCCTTGCGCCACCAGTGGGCGTAGACGCGGGCGAGCAGCGCGTTGTCGTAAAGCATCTTCTCGAAGTGCGGCACGACCCACGCCGCGTCGACGCTGTAGCGCGCGAAGCCGCCGCCGAGCTGGTCGTAGATCCCGCCGCGGGCCATCGCCTCGAGCGTCCGCGCGGCCATCTTTCCGGTGTCGCCGCGCCGCAGCAGGAACTCCAGCACCATCGACGGCGGGAACTTCGGCGCCCCGCCGAACCCCGCGTACTTGTCGTCGAACCCGCGCGCGAGCACCTGCACGGCCCTCTCCAGCGCCGCGTCGTCCGGCGCGCCCGTGCCCGAGGGCCCGTTCTCCTGCCCGCCCAGCGCGTCGACGATCTGCCGCCCCTGGGCGACGAGATCGGTCCGCTGCTCCCGCCACGCCGCCGACACGGCCCGCAGCAGCCCCTGGAACCGCTCCCGCGGAAAGTACGTCCCGCAGTAGAACGGGTGCCCGTCCGGCGTCATGAACACCGTCATGGGCCAGCCGCCCTGCCCCGTCAGCGCCTGCACCGCCTCCATGTAGACGGCGTCCACGTCCGGCCGCTCTTCACGGTCCACCTTCACGCTCACGAACCCCTCGTTCATGAGCCCCGCCGTGGCCGCGTCCTCGAAACTCTCGTGCGCCATCACATGACACCAGTGACACGCCGCGTAACCGACGCTCAACAGCACGGGCACGTCCCGCCGCCTGGCCTCGGCGAACGCCTCCTCCCCCCACGGAAACCACGCCACAGGGTTATCGGCATGCTGCAACAAATAAGGACTAGTCGCATCCCCAAGCCGGTTCATCCCCCCACCCTAATCCGCCACCCCCTGACCCGTCAGAGTGCCGTCCCGCCGGGGGACGGCGATCAGGCCGGTCACGCGGCCGCCGGGGGCGCCACCGACGATCACGGGGCCGAGGCCGGGTGAACGGGCCCCGGTCAGGTGGGGACCTGCCAGGCTCGGGCCCAGTCGATGTGCATGGTGACTCGGGAGGGGGTGGTGCGGGAGCGGCACTGGACTTTGGAGTAACAGACGACATCGTTCTGGAGGGCCAGGTGCATGTCGGATTTCTGGGGGATGAGGGGGCCGGTGTAGTTCCAGACCCGGCGGCCGTCGATGGCGTAGGTGAGGCGGTTGGGGAGCCATTCGAGGGTGAAGACGTGCCATTCGGTGAAGTCGCGGTAGAGCATGCGGCCGGCGACCTTTTCCGGCTTGCCCTTGTGGACGAAGAGGCCGGTGGAAAGGCGGGTGGGGTCGGGCAGTTCGGCGAAGTTGAGCTCGGCCCATTCGGGGTCGCCCTGGGTCGTCGGCCACAGGAGCAGGACCGGGGCGAAGCCCGCGCCGCGCTCGGCGCGCATGCGGACCTCGAAGCGGCCGTAGGTGAAGGCGGCCTTGGAGGCGATGCCTCCGGACAGGATCTTGCCGTCGTACTCGGCGCCGGTCAGGCGGAGCTCACCGCCTGAGACGCGGGTGGCCTCGCGGGTCCGCGGGTTCTCGCCCTTCCGGTCGTCGTAGACGATCCATCGGGCGGGGTCGACGCGGCTGCCGGAGAAGGTCTCGGTGAAGGTCGGCCGGCCCCAGGCGCGCGGGACGGGGTAGGACTGGGCGAGCGGGGGCTGCCTGCGCTGCTGGGCCGCGGCGCCGACGCCCGGGCGACCTGCGGCCTGCCCGGGCTTGGTCTCGACGTTCGCCGCGTTCTCCATCACGGGCTTGCACCCGAAGGCGGCGAGCAGCAGCGCGGTCCCGGCGATCGTTGCGAGCGGCTTCATGACATGCCATGCAACCGACTCACCGCCGAGGCGCCAGGCGACCGCCCGGGAGAAGCCCGATCCTTTACCCCTCGTGGGCCGCCTTTTCAGCCTCGGCG
This sequence comes from Actinocorallia herbida, assembly GCF_003751225.1. Lineage (NCBI taxonomy): Bacteria > Bacillati > Actinomycetota > Actinomycetes > Streptosporangiales > Thermomonosporaceae > Actinocorallia > Actinocorallia herbida. The sequence goes on along the minus strand of NZ_RJKE01000001.1, from coordinate 241,949 downwards.
GCCTCCCACTCCGCCTGCGCGAGGTCCTCTTCGCGCGGCAGGTGGTCGATGTTGCGCATCCGCCGGTTCATCGAGCGGATGAGCAGCACGGTCGCGACGATCAGCGCCGCGAACATGAGGGTGCCGACCAGACCCGGCGAGACCGTGTCGTTGTTCAACTCGAACGCCTCGGCCAAGATCATCACGTGCCCACTTTCTCCCGGATTCCGGCGAACAGGTCGTCCTCCGGCAGCTCCGTGTCCACCAAGGACCTGGCCAGATGGTAATCCTCGGTCGGCCATGCCTCGCGCTGGAGGTCGGGCGGGCACGCGAACCAGAAGCCGTTGGGGTCGATCTGGGTGGCGTGGGCGATCAGCGCGGCGTCGCGGACCTCGAAGAAGTCGCCGCACGGGACCCGGGTCGTCACAGGCCAGCGGGGGCCTTCCCCCCGCGGGGAGCGCTCGGCCAGCCAGTCCAGATACGGGGACTCCTTGCCGTGCGCGAGCAGGATGTCGTGCATCGCCTCGAAGCGCTCACGGTGGAAGGTGACGAAGTAATACATCTTCAGCGGCTGCCAGGGCTCGCCCGCTTCGGGGTATCTGTCTGGGTCACCCGCCGCGTCGAACGCCGCGGCGGAGATCTCGTAGGTCTTGATGTGGTCGGGGTGCGGGTAGCCGCCGTTCTCGTCGTAAGTGAGGATCACGTGCGGCCGGAACTTGCGGATCTGCTCCACCAGCGGGCCCGTCGCCTCCTCCAGGGGCACGAGGGCGAAGCAGCCCTCGGGCAGCGGAGGCAGCGGGTCGCCTTCCGGCAGCCCGGAGTCGACGAACCCCAGCCATTCCTGGCGGACGCCCAGGATCTCGCGGGCGGCCTCCATCTCGGCCTGCCGGACCGCTGGGAGGTTCGCCAGGACCTCGGGGCGGTCCATCGCGGGGTTGAGGATGTCGCCGCGCTCGCCCCCGGTACAGGTGACCACCAGCACCTCCACGCCGTCGGCCACGTACCTGGCCATCGTCGCGGCGCCCTTGCTCGACTCGTCGTCGGGGTGGGCGTGGACGGCCATGAGCCGCAAGGTCTCGGCCACTGAGGGCTCTCCCTATCCTTAGTGAGATGGTGGTGCGGCCCGGGTCCGAGCCGGAGGCTCGAACGGGACCCGGTGCGTGCGCGCTATTAAAGATTGTTGCAAACAACGCCGACAGAACCGCGAGGATTCCCATGGCCGAACGCTCCGCCCGCACCATCCTCGGCTATGGCGTGATCGGTCTGGTCTGCGCGGCGTGCGCCGGCGGCTTCGGTGTGATCATGCTGAACGCGGGAGACGGCGCCGACGGTCTACGCGGCATCGACCCCAAGGTCATCTCCTACAAGGTCGAGGACGCCGGGTCCACGAGGCTGACCGTGCAGATCCTCAAGCCGGCCGACGCCACGGTGACGTGCACCGCGCAGGCGCAGCGCAAGGACGGCCTCGTCGTCGGCTCGGAGCAGATCACCGCGGCCAAGGGCAAAACGTCCTCGACGCAGCTCATCGTGCTCAAGACCTCGGACCTCGCCCACACCGCCGATGTCCTGGACTGCAACGCCTCCTGACCGTCGATTGGCAGGTTGCAGATCGCAACCGGTGGGAACCTTTACTCTCATCGACCGGATAGGCTTGAGGTTTCCGTTCGGTCCCGACAAAGGGTTCCGAGACACCCCGGCCACATCGCGTGCAAATAGGAGTACCCGTGACCGAGACCCGTTCAGACAACGTCACCTGGCTCACCCAGGAGGCGTACGACCGCCTCAAGGGCGAGTTCGACTACCTCTCGGGTCCTGGCCGTAAAGAGATCGCCGCGAAGATCGAGGCAGCCCGCGAGGAGGGCGACCTCAAGGAGAACGGCGGGTATCACGCGGCCAAGGAGGAGCAGGGCAAGATGGAGGGCCGTATCCTCCAGCTCCGCGCCATCATCGACAACGCCCGAGTCGGCGAGGCTCCGGTGAGCGCCGACGGCGAGGTCTCCCCGGGGATGACCGTGACGGTCTCCTTCGAGGGCGACGACGAGGAGGTCACCTTCCTTCTCGCCTCCCGTGAGGAGCAGGGCTCCCCGATCGACGTCTACTCCCCCAAGTCGCCGCTCGGCGCCGCGATCAACGGCAAGAAGATCGGCCAGAAGGCGTCGTACACGCTGCCCAACGGCCGGGCGATGACCGTCGAGATCATCGACGCGGTGCCCTACGCCGGAGCCTGATCCGGGAACGTGCCCATGGGCCCGGTGAGCGCCGCCTCCGGGCGGCGCCCCAGACCCTCCCTTGGCGGGTCCTGCGGCTTCCGTTGAGATTGGTCCGCCCTCCTGGCGGCCATGATCGCTGACATGGGACCGCCAGCATCGCCGCGCGGGCCGGGCCGTCCACCCGGTCCGCGGTCCGCGCCCGGTGTGCCCGCTCCGGGCGCCGAGACCGTCCCTCTCGCGGTGATCGCGCTGCTCAGCGCGCTGCTGTGCTGGCCGGTCGGCAGTCTCGCGGGGGTGCTGCTGGGCCATCTGGCGCTGCACCGCATCAGGCGGACGGGCGAGCCCGGCCGCCGTTTCGCCGTCTCCGGGCTCGTTCTCGGCTACGTGGGGCTGCTGTGCGCGCTGGCCGCCGTGCTGCTCCTCGTCCTCGCGACGGGCGCGCCGCGCGCCGGGACGGCCGGGTGAGGGCGTCCCACGGACCAAGCGACGGCCAAATGACGGCCAATCCCGGACGTCCCGCGATTCACCCGCCCCCGGTCAGGCGATCTTGCGGTTATGACGCAACCGCCAGAGGAACCGCGAGAGGGCGCATCGGAGGGCCAGAGCGGCCCCGAGGGCGGCCCGTCGTTCGCCAAGGAGCAACCCGGCCAGTACCAGGGCGGCGGCCCTTACGGGGCCTCGTCCGAGGGTTCGGCGGGGGCTCCGGCTGACCAGCCGTTCGGCCAGGGTCCGGGCAACCAGTACGGCGCCTACGGCCAACCGGGGCAACCGGGACAGTACGGCCAGCCGGGACAGTACGGCCAACCGGGACAGCCAGAGCAGTACGGCGGGGACCGCGGCCAGTACGGGCAGTACAGCCAGCCCGGACAATACGGTCGGCAGCCGGGCGCCTATGGCCAGACCCCGTACGGGCAGGCCGCGCAGGACCCCGGGCAGTACGGCGGCTACGGCCAGCCGGGGCAACCCGGCCAACCCGGGCAGCCGGGCCAGCCGGGCCAGTACGGGCAGGGCGGCTACGGCCAGGACCCGGGCCAGTACGGCGGGTACGGCGCCCCGCCGCCCGGTTACGGGGCGGGCGGCCCGTACGGCGCGGCGCCGATGATCGCGGGCAGGCTCAAGCGCTTCCTCGGCATCCTCATCGACTACATCATCTTCACGGTCATCGCGTGCTGCCTCACCCTGCCGTTCGGCCGGGGGAACAGGGACATGACGAACCCGGACGGCAGCGTCGACTGGGACGACGTCTACTCTCCGGGCCAGTTCATCGCCAGCCTGGTCGTCGCGGTGCTGGCGTTCCTGTACTTCTGGCTGCTCACCACCAAGTGGCACGGCCAGACCCTCGGCAAGAAGGCCGTCGGGACGCGGGTCGTGCGGGAGGACACCGGCGGCGCGATCGACTCGGGGCAGGGCGCGATCCGGGCGCTGGTGTTCGTGCTCCTCGCCTACATCTGCGGCATCGGCGTGCTGATCGACGCGATCTGGATCTTTACCAATCCGAAGAACCAGACACTGCACGACAAGGCGGCCAAGACCGTCGTGGTCGACGCGACAGGGCCTGATCCGTACCAGCCGGGCGCCGCCCCGCAGCCTTACTGATCCTTGTCCGGTGCCTCCACCGGTTGCCCAGCCCGCCCTTTACCGGGCAGGCTGGGCACCGTGCCCTTCCCTCGCGCCTCTCGGCGTGCCGCAGCCGTCGTCACGCTGACCGCCCTCACCGCGGCGTCGGCCTGCCAGTTGCCGGGCGGCGACCCCCCGCCCCCCGCGCCCCCGACCGGCGCGTCGACCGCGCCGGCGGCCGGGCCCATCGCGGGCAACGGCCCGAACCAGGAGCCGCTCCAGGCGACGCGGGACGGCGCGGGCGACCCCTACGTCCCCACCGACGGCAACGGCGGCTACGACGTCCAGAACTACGCCCTCGACCTCACCGTCGATCCGGGCAAGCCCGCCAAGACCCTCGACGCGGTCGCGACGATCCGGGCCCGCGCGACCCAGGACATGGTCGAGTTCAATCTCGATCTGACGGGCCTCGACGTGTCCTCGGTGAAGGTGGACGGCAAGGACTCGAAGTTCGTCCGGGCCGGTAGCGAACTCACCGTGAGCCCGGCCGCGACGATCGCGGGAGGACGCGACTTCACCGTCCGGGTCGCCTATTCGGGCACCCCGCAGGCCGTGAACGACCCGATCCTCGGCCAGTACGGCTGGATCAAGACCCCGGACGGCGTGTCCGCGGCGTGCCAGCCGAGCGGGGCGCACACCTGGTTCCCCGGCAACGACCACCCGGGCGACAAGGCGACGTTCGCGATCACGTTGACGGTGCCGAAGGGGCTGACCGCGATCTCCAACGGGGAGCGCGGCAAGGTCACCGACAAGGGCGGGTTCTCCACGGTGACGTGGAAGGCGGACCAGCCGATGGCCACCTACCTGGCGATGATCTCGGTCGGGAAGTTCAAGGTGAAGGAGGGTCTCACCAAGGGCGGCATCCCGATCCTCGTCGCGGTGGACGACACGGTGCGCTCGCCGTCGGTCGACGAGTTCTACCGGATGAAGGCCGACATCACGGACGCCTGGGCGAAGATCTTCGGCCCCTACCCGTTCGGCTCGACGGGCGGCGTCATCGACAACGCGGCGGTCGGGTTCGCGCTGGAGAGCCAGACCCGGTCGATCTACGGCGACTTCGCGCCCGGTGAGTCGATCATCGCGCACGAGCTCGCGCACCAGTGGTTCGGCGACAGCGTGGGCGTCACCCGGTGGCAGGACATCTGGCTGAACGAGGGCTTCGCCAGCTACGCGGAGTGGATCTGGAGCGAGCAGCAGGGCGGGATGACCGCCGAGGAGTTCTTCACCACGCGCTACAACGAGCCGGAGAACAGCCAGTCGTGGCTGGTCCCGACGGGCGACCCCGGCCGGGAGCGGATGTTCGACGGGTTCGGCGTCTACGAGCGCGGCGCGATGACGCTGCACGCGCTGCGCAAGCGGATCGGCGACGACAGGTTCTTCACCCTGCTGCGCACCTGGGCGGCCGACCACCAGTACGGCAACGCGACGACCGAGGAGTTCGTCGAGCTGGCCGAGCGGATCTCGCAGACCGAGCTGACCGAATTCTTCAACGCCTGGCTGTACGGCACGGTTCGTCCCGCCCTCTAGCCGAAGATGTCGGCCAACGCTCGGCAAAGAACGGGGCGGAACCGACCGGACGCGCTCTTGATCGCGCAGTGTGGTCCTCGTGCACGGCATGCGGACAGCCGGGATGGCTGCGGCGGCGTTGGCCGCGACGGTGACGGTCGGGGCGGTGTCGGCCGCCGCCGACGTCGCGGGTTCGTCCGGTGTGGGCGACTCCTACTTTCCCGAGAGCGGCAACGGCGGTTACAACGCCACCCACTACGACGTGGTCCTGAGGTTCACGCCGAAGGGCCACCAGGTCACCGCGACCGTCACGATGACGGCGAAGGCGACCGAGGCACTGCGCTCGTTCAACCTCGACTTCCGCGGCCCGCAGATCACCTCGGTCACGGTCGACGGCAAGCGGGCGGGGCACACCCGGGACGGCGACGAGCTCATCGTCACCCCGGCGGCCCCGCTCGCCGAAGGCGCCGAGTTCAAGGCGGCGGTGTCGTACGCGGGCACGCCGGGCGCCCAGCAGAACGGCACGCTGGGCACGTACGGCTGGGTGAAGACCCGCGACGGCGCGGTCGTCCTGGCCGAGCCGGACGGGGCGGCGAACTGGCTGCCGGTCAACGACCACCCGGTCGACAAGGCCGCCTACGACTTCACCATCACCGTCCCGAAGCGGCTGAAGGCCCTCGCGAACGGCGAGCCCCTGGCCCCGGTGACGCGCGGGAACCAGACGACGTACCGGTGGCACCAGTCCGAGCCGATGGCGTCGTATCTGGCGTCGGTGGCCATCGGGAGGTTCGAGATGACCTACGGCAAGGTCGGCGGCATCACCGTCATCACCGCGGTGGACCCGAAGTTCAAGAAGGACCTGACCAAGGTGCACCGCAGGACGGTCCGGGCGCTGCGCTGGGGCCGCAGGACCTTCGGCCCGTACCCGTTCAAGACGTCCGGCGGCATCGTGGACGACCCGCGCCTGGACTACGCGCTGGAGACGCAGGACCGCCCGGTGTACGGCGGTTTCGTGCCGAGCGAGGACTTCATCGTGCACGAGCTGGCGCACCAGTGGTTCGGCAACAGCGTCACCGTCCGGCGGTGGAAGGACATCTGGCTGAACGAGGGCTTCGCGACCTACGCCGAGTGGATGTGGCGCGAGCACAGATCCAAGCGCGACGGCACCGCCAAGACGTTCAAGAGCTACTACCGGCAGCCCCCGGGCTCGCCGATCTTCGCCTCGCCGCCGGGCGCGCCCGGTCGGGAGCAGATGTTCGGGTTCCCGGTCTACGTGCGCGGCGCGATGACCCTGCACGTGCTGCGCAAGCGCGTCGGCGAGGAGAAGTTCTCGCGCATCCTGAAGACGTGGACGGCCGAGCAGGGCGGCGGGCACGGGACGACCGAGCAGTTCATCGCGCTGTCCGAGCGGATCTCGGGCAAGGAACTGGACAGGCTGTTCGACGTCTGGCTGTATCGCAAGGGCAAGCCCAAGCGTGGTTCCTGGTGAGCCCCGGACGGTACGGTGTGATCTGATCGAGTCCCGCGTGAGGGACTCCGGTGACAGGAGATGCCGGATGGCCGCCCCCCGCCTCTTCGCAGCCGCGGCCGTCAGCGCCGCGCTCGTCCTGGTTCCCGTGTCCGCCGGAGCCGCCCCCTTCGGGCCGGGCGCCGCGGGCTCTGGCGAGAAGTACTTCCCCGGCATGGGCAACGGCGGCTACGACGTCGCGCACTACGGGATCAAGCTGGACTACGACCCGGTGTCCCTGGCCCTCACCGGCCGGGTGAAGATCACCGCGACGGCCAAGCAGGGTCTGTCCCGGTTCAACCTCGACCTGCGCGGCCTCCTGGTCCGGTCGGTGGCCGTCGACGGCAAGGCCGCGAAGTGGAAGCGGACCGGCGCCCAGGAGCTCGTCATCACCCCGGCCAAGGGCATCCCGGACGGGCGGCGGTTCACCGTCGTCGTCGCCTACGACGGCAAGCCCGCGCAGATCAACGACGACCCGCTGGGCTCGTCCGGCTGGATCGCCACGAGCGACGGGGCGGTCGCGCTGAACCAGCCGTTCGGCGCGGCGACGTGGTTCCCGGTGAACGACACGCCGAAGGACAAGGCGTCCTACGACTTCGCCATCACCGTCCCGCAGGGGCTCACCGCGATCGCCAACGGCGACTTCCTGGGCCGCAAGACGGCCAAGGGCAAGTCCGTCTACCGGTGGCGGATGAAGCAGCCGATGTCGAGCGAGCTGTCGATGGTCGCGATCGGCAAGTACAAGGTGCTGCGCACGAACACCGGCGGCCTGGAGAGCTACACCGCGATCGACTCGGCGCTCGCGGAGTCCGGGCAGCTCAAGAAGTACGACAAGAAGACCAGGTCGGTGCTGCGCTGGCTGTCGGGCAGGTTCGGGGCCTACCCGTTCACCTCGACGGGCGGGATCCTCGACGAGGTGAACGTCGGCTACTCGCTGGAGACCCAGGGCCGTCCGGTGCACGACTGGAACATGAAGGGCAAGAACCCGCCCGACGACCTCATCGTGCACGAACTCGCCCACCAGTGGTTCGGCGACAGCGTCACCCCGGCGAAGTGGAAGGACATCTGGCTCAACGAGGGCTTCGCGACCTACGCCGAGTGGATGTGGACCGAGAAGAACGGCGGGGCGACCGCGGCCCAGCAGTTCAAGCAGGCCTACTCGGCGGGCCCGAACGCCGATGTGTGGAAGGGCGTGCTGGCCGAGCCGGGCCGCGACCACATCTTCGACAACTTCGTCTACCAGCGCGGCGCGATGACCGCGCACCGGCTGCGCGTCGCGCTGGGCGACAAGGTGTTCTTCGGCCTGCTGAAGTCCTGGCTGGCGACCGGCAAGGGCGGGACGGTCAGCACCAAGGAGTTCCAGGCGTTCGCCGAGCGGTACTCGGGCAAGCAGCTCGACGCCCTGTTCGCCAAGTGGGTCTACAAGGCCGGCAAGCCGAAGCTCTGAGGGCTCAGCTGAACTTCACCGTGTAGGCCTGGCGGCGCAGCCGGGACAGCACCTCCTGGGTGTGCTCAGGCCCGCGCGTCTCCAGGTGCAGCACCACCTCGGCGTCCTCCAGGTGCAGCCGGGCCGCGACGCGCTCGTGGGTGACGTCGAGGACGTTCACGCCGACCTCGGCGAGTTCCGACAGCAGCCTGACGAGCGCGCCGGGCCGGTCGGTGAGCCGGACCCGGACGACGAGGTAGCGCCCTGCCGTCACCAGCCCGTGCCGGACGACCTTGGCCAGCAGCACCGGGTCGATGTTGCCGCCGGACAGTACCGCGACGATGGGCGGGCGCATCGCGTAGGTGTGCTCGAGGATCGCGGCGATGGACGCGGCCCCGGCGGGCTCCACGACCTGCTTCGCGCGCTCCAGGCTGAGCAGCATCGCCCGGGACAGGGACTCCTCGGAGACGGTGACGACGGAGTCCACGAAGTGGGAGACCAGCTCGTAGGTGAGATCCCCGGGGCGTCCGACGGCGATGCCGTCCGCCATGGTCGGGCTGATCGCGACGCTGACGGGCCGGCCCGCGGCCAGGGAGGCGGGGAAGGCCGCCGCGCGCTTGGCCTGGACGCCCAGGAGGGTCCCATCCCAGCCGGAGCCCTTGAGGGCGACGCCGAGCCCGGAGGCGAGCCCGCCCCCGCCGACCGCCGCGACGACGGTCTTGGCGTCCGGGCACTCCTCCAGCAGCTCCAGGCCGAGGGTGCCCTGGCCCGCGACGATGTCGGGGTGGTCGAACGGGTGGATGAAGACCGCGCCGCGCTCGTCGGCGTGGGCGCGGGCGGAGGAGAGGCAGGCGTCGACGGTCTCGCCGCCGAAGACGATGTCGGCCCCGTAGGCCCGGGTCGCCTCGACCTTGGGCAGGGGGGCGCCCTGCGGCATGAAGATGGTGGCCTTGCAGCCGAGCAGGGACGCCGCGAGCGCGACCCCCTGCGCGTGGTTGCCCGCGCTGGCCGCGACGACGCCCCGGGCCCGCTCCTCCTCGGTGAGCCGGGAGATCCGGGTGAACGCGCCGCGGATCTTGTAGGAGCCGGTGCGCTGGACGTTCTCGCACTTGAGGTACACCGGCCCGCCGACCAGTTCGGACAGGTGGCGCGAGTGCAGCAGGGGGGTGCGGACGAGGACGGGGCGGAGGGCCTCGGCGGCCGCGCGGACATCGTCGACGGAGACGGACTGGGTCATCCCCCCATCCTCCCTCTCAGGGGGTCACTGCCAGACCATGAGCACCAGGATGACGATCCAGATCAGCGCGATGATCCCCGACAGCGCGGCGATGCGGCCCTGCTCGGCCTTGGTGTCGACGATCCGGCCCGCGGAGCGCTCGGCGGCCGCGGCCTTCTCCGCGCCGGGCGCGGTGACCCCCGCGCCCGCCCCCGTCAGCACCGACAGGGACTTGCGCTGGTCCCGCTCGACGACGAGGAGCAGCAGCCATCCGACGATGAAGAGGGTCATCGAGACCGAGATCCACATCTCGGCGAACCTGCCCCGGGCGAGGATCATGCCGATCACGAAGATGCCGAGCGCGCCGATCCCGTAGAGGCGCGTGGTCCGATTCAGAAACCGCACGACCGTGGTGTTGCCCGCGCGGATGAACCGCGGGGTCGACATGATCGCCGCGGTCAGCGGACCCAGGGTGAAGATCGCGAACCCGATGTGCAGGATCAGCAGCAGCCGGTCACCAGTGGACATGATCCGACGATAACGCCTGGTCAGGCGGCTGCGGGTGATGAACGCCCCCGGAACACGCCAAGCGCCCGCGTCCCGTGCGGGACGCGGACGTCGGGGCGGCGCGGGCGGCGCGCGCCCGCTCAGTGGGTGCGGAAGTGCTCGGGCGACTCGATGAGCGGCGTGTCGACCAGGTGCTCGATGAGGAACCAGGTCTGGAGCTCGCCGGTGCGGATGACGTCGGAGACCAGGATGTCGTTGGTCCCGTCATCGCCCATCTCCTGGCACCGGTCGGCGGCGTCGTGCGCGGCGACCAGGATGGTCTCGTGCGCCTCGATGAGGCGGGTGAGCATGGCCGGCACCTCTTCGGCGCCGTCCGGGGGCCGCGGGATGACGGTGATCTCCGCGACGTGCCTGGGGTCGCCGACGGCCACGCCGCCGAGGGTCTGGACGCGTTCCGCGATGGTGTCGACGAGCTTGATCTGCTCTTCGGCGTGCTTGTCCAGCAGCAGGTGCAGCTGGTAGAACGTCGGGCCGCGCATGAGCCAGTGGTGCTTCTTGTAGAGGCCGTAGAGGATCTGGGTGTCGGCGAGGATCTGGTTGAGCCGCTGGCAGGAGTACATCCGGGCGTCGGCCGAGAGGCCGAGCGGGAACATCCGGATCGTGCCGAACTCCTGGATCTCCTGGCCGTGGAAGTCCGGGAAGGGCTGGCTCTCGCCCTTGCCCTTGCGGCTTGTCGCGGCGCTGCTGCTGGTTCGCTTGGTGGCCAAGGTGTCCGCTCCTGATCGTCAGGGGTCGTCGAGGGGTCACGGGCTGGACCCGTTAATGCGGTACCCGGACGAACTCCACCAAGCCTCCCCGGTCCCCCAACTCCATCCCCCAAACGCTTTACCTTTGACCCCGTTTATGGCTTTTGAAGGTTATGACGGGATGAGCCGGGCAACGGTAGCCGTTGGGGACTCGTCCGCGATACCGGCGAGGCGCCCCGTGTCCGAGCGAGGGGGGAGACACAAGATGACGACGGGCGGCCCACCCGACCCCGACGACGCCGACTTCGCCGACGGGTCCGAGGACCGGGACTTCGACGAGCCCGTGCCGGACAAGTCCGAGCAGCTCGACGTCGAGGACCCGGCGTACTCCCTCATGGACGACGACCTCTCCGCCGACCCGCTCGACCAGGGCATCGACGCCCCCGACGGGTGGTCGGCGGCCGAGAACTACGGCACCACCGACGAGGAGGAGCGGGAGGGCGAGTCGCTCGACCAGCAACTCTCGGCCGAGGTGCCCGACCCCGTCCTGGAGGAGATCAACGGCGACGCGCCCCGGCGGCGGCGCAGCCGGGAAGGCGACCAGCCCGCCGAGCGGGCCGCGGTCACCGTGGTCGACGAGGACACCGACCGCGCCGCGGTCATGCACGACGGCACCCCGGAGGAGACCCTCCAGGAGGCCGAGCAGGCGGTCGAGGAGGACATGGCGGCGGAAGCCGGGGAGACCCGGGCCGACGAGCGGTAGACGAGCGGTAAACGATCACATCGGGGGAGACGGTTCCATGGCCAAGGCCACCACCACCAACAGCGGCATCCCGGTCGGCAGCGACGAGAACTCGCTCAGTGTCGGCCGTGACGGGCCCCTGGTCCTGCACGACTTCTACCTCATCGAGAAGATGGCGCAGTTCAACCGGGAACGGGTTCCCGAACGCGTCGTCCACGCCAAGGGCGGCGGCGCGTACGGGGTGTTCGAGGTGACCCAGGACGTCAGCCGGTACACCAAGGCCGACCTCTTCCAGCCGGGCCGCAAGACGCCCATGCTGGCGCGCTACTCGACCGTCGCCGGGGACCTCGGGACGCCCGACTCCTGGCGCGACCCGCGCGGCTACGCCCTCAAGTTCTACACGCAAGAGGGCAACTACGACATGGTCGGCAACAACACCCCGGTGTTCTTCATGCGCGACCCCTCGAAATTCCAGGACTTCATCCGCTCGCAGAAGCGCCACCCCGTCACCCACCTGCGCGACAACGACATGCAGTGGGACTACTGGACGCTCTCGCCCGAGTCGTCCCACCAGGTGACGTGGCTGATGGGCGACCGCGGCATCCCGCGCGACTGGCGCCACATGGACGGGTTCAGCTCGCACACCTACATGTGGATCAACGCCGCGGGCAAGCGCTTCTGGGTGAAGTACCACTTCCTCACCGACCAGGGCAACGAGTTCTTCACCCAGGCCGAGGGCGACGCGATGGCGGGCGAGGACCCCGACCACAACATCCGCGACCTCTACGACGCGATCAAGCGCCGCGACTTCCCGTCCTGGACGCTGAAGATGCAGATCATGGAGTTCGAGGACGCCGCGGACTACCGGTTCAACCCGTTCGACCTCACCAAGGTCTGGCCGCACGCCGACTACCCGCTGATCGAGGTCGGCAGGTACCACCTCAACGAGGTGCCGGAGAACTATCACGTGCACATCGAGCAGGCCGCGTTCGAGCCGTCGAACCTGGTGCCCGGCATCGGGCCGTCGCCGGACAAGATGCTGCTCGGGCGGCTGTTCTCCTACCCCGACACGCACCGGTACCGGATCGGGGTGAACTACAACGAGCTGCCGCCGAACCGGCCGCGGAACGCCGAGGTCGCGTCGTACGCCAAGGACGGCCCGATGCGGCAGTTCCCGGCGAACGTGGCGGCGCCGTACCACCCGAACTCCAAGGGCGGGCCGGACGCCGCGAGCCAGTCCGGCCGCGACGTCTCGGGCTGGATGGTGGAGAACGCCGACCTCGTCCGGGAGGCGGCCACCCTGCACCGCGACGACGACGACTTCGTCCAGCCGAGGGCCCTCATCAACGACGTCATGGACGACGCGGCCCGGGGCCGGCTCGTCGACAATGTCGTCGGGCACCTCAAGAACGGCGTCTCCGACCCCGTGCTGGAGCGCGCCGTCCAGTATTGGCGCAACATCGACAAGACCGTAGGCGACCGCATCGCCTCGGGTGTAGGAAAGGGCTGATCTATTGAGCGGGCTGTCTCCCGGCTTCCACCGGCGTGCCTCGTCCGACGGCGGGAGCCGGGCGGACAGGCTGCCACCCGGGCAGTACCTCACGGAGGATTTCCCCGTCCTGTCGGCCGGTCCGACGCCGCGCGTCGACCCCGACTTCTGGCGGTTCACCGTGCGGACCGAGACCGGCGAGGAGCGGAGCTGGACCTGGCGGGACTTCCTGGCGCTGCCGCAGGAGGAGCCGACGTTCGACATCCACTGCGTCACCCGGTGGTCGAAGTTCGACACCCGCTGGAAGGGCGTCTCGATCGACACCCTCCTGGCCGGGCTGGAGACCTCCGCGACGTACGCCGTCGCCGAGTGCCACGGCGGCTACACCACCAATGTGCCGCTGGCCGAGCTCACGGGCGGCAAGGCGTGGGTCATGCACGGCTACGACGGCGGTCCGCTGCCCGCCGCGCACGGCGGGCCGGCGCGGCTCGTGGTGCCGCACCTGTACTTCTGGAAGTCGGCCAAATGGGTGAAGGGCCTGCGCCTGCTCACCCATGACGAGCCCGGTTTCTGGGAGCGGGCCGGGTACCACAACCACGGCGATCCCTGGCGTGAGCAGCGGTACGGGGCCTTCTGATGACCGACGCCGCGGCGGCTCCCGCCGTCTCCGAGAAGGCGCCCGCCTGGCGGCGGGCCACGCTCGTCGCCGAGCGGCGGGAGAACGCCAGCGCGCGGACCCTCGTGTTCGACGTGCCGGGCTGGCCCGGCCATCTGCCGGGCCAGCACGTGGACGTCAGGCTCACCGCCGACGACGGCTATCAGGCCACCCGCAGCTACTCGGTCGCCGCGCCCGCGCGCGGCGACCGGGTCGAGCTGACGGTCCAGCGCGTCGCCGACGGCGAGGTCTCCCCCTACCTGGTGGACGACCTGCCGATCGGCGCGGACGTGGAGCTGCTGGGCCCGGTCGGCGGCTGGTTCGTCCGCCGCCCCGGCGCCCCGGAGCCCGCGATCCTCATCGGGGGCGGATCCGGGATCGTCCCGCTGCGCGCGATGCTGCTCACCCAGGTGCACGGCTCCGCGTCGCTGCGCGTGCTCTACTCGCTGCGCTCGCCCGCCGAGCTGTACTTCGCCGCCGACCTGACCGCCGCGCCCGACGGCCTGGACCGCGAGGTCTTCCTCGCCTACACCCGCCGCGCGCCCGACGGCGATCCGCGGCCGCCCGCCCGGCTCACCGCGGCCGACCTCGCCGAGCACGGCCTCCCCGCGTCACTGGCCCCGGCCGTCTACGTCTGCGGCCCCACGGGCTTCGTGGAGGCCGTCACCGGCCTCCTCCTGCACGCGGGCCACGACCCGTCCAAGATCCGCACCGAGCGCTTCGGCCCATCCGGAGGTTAGCCATGTCCTTCCCCGACGCCCGCCTCGACGGCAACGCCCTGGCCGCGGCCCTCAGCCGCGTCTTCGTCCCCGACATGACCCTGGCCACCGGCCTCTGTGGCTCCTGCCACCACCCGTCGCCCCTCGCCGAGGCCGCCGTCTACCTCCAGGCGCCGGGCTCGGTGATGCGCTGCCCGTCCTGCGGCGAGCCCACGCTCATCCTCAGCGCGACACCCGCCCACACTCTCCTCACCCTCCCCCACGACACGACGTTCCGCCTGCCGGGGGTCTGACGCCTCAGCGGCGGGAGCGGCGGGGGGTGCGGGTGGAGAGGTAGTCGCTGACCACCTCGACGCTCAGGGAGTCGGCGTCGGTGGTGAAGACCCGGCCTCCGTTGCGGTGGGCGATCTCGTCGACGAAGGCGATGAGGCGGGGTTCGTCGGCGAGCATGAAGACGTTGAGGGTGGCGCCCCGGCGGGTCATCTTGTCGACCTCGGCGAAGGTGAGGACGAGGGTCTCCGGGGACGGCGGGTAGTCGAAGAGGTAGCGGCCGTCGGGGCGGACGTGGGCGGTCGGCTCGCCGTCGGTGACGATCATGACGATCGGGTCGAAGTCGGGGTGCGCGTCCAGGTGGCGGCCCGCGAGGAGCAGGGCATGGTGCAGGTTGGTGCCCTGGACCATGTCCCAGTCGAGCGAGGTCATCTGCTCGGGCGTCAGCGGGCGGGCGTAGTTGCTGAACCCGACGATCTGGACGGCGTCGCGCGGGAACCTCGACTTCACCAGGGTGTGCAGGGCCAGCGCCGTCTGCTTCGCGGCGGCCCAGGTGCCGTTGGAGACCATCGAGTAGGAGAGGTCGACCAGGAGGCAGACCGCCGCGGCGGTGCGGTTCTCGGTCTCGTGGACCGCGAAGTCGTCGGGCGTCAGCGCGATGTGCGACGGGTCGCGCAGCACCGCGTTGGTGACCGTGCGGACCACGTCGAGGGGCTGCTCGTCGCCGAACCTCCACGGGCGTGAGGTACCGGTCAGTTCGCCCGCCTGGCCCGCGTCGCGCTGCGCGTGGTCGCCGCGCGGCCCTCCGGCGAGCTGGGAGAACGCCCGGCGCAGAGCCGTGTCGCCGAGGCGGCGGACCGCCTTGGGCGTCAGTTCGAGGCGGCCCTTGTCCTGGGAGAGGTAGCCCTGGCGCTGGAGCTCGTTCTCGATCCTGCGCAGCTCGGCGAGGTCGTCGACGGCGTTGCGGCCCAGCGCTCGGCGGACGGCCTCCTCGTCCACGTCGGTGAGGCTCGCGCCCGGGTAGTCCTGGCGCATCGCCGCTTCGAGGTCGGCGAGGTCCGCGAGGTCGGCCAGCGCGCTCGTCGCGTCGCCGAGGCCGAGGGGGTCCTCGCCGGTCATCCTTTCGCCGCCCGTCCAGTCGAGGTCGGGGCGGCGGCCGCGCAACGCGTCGCCGAGCCTGGCCATCTCGGCCTCCAGGCCGGCGTCCTGGAGCGACTCGGCCATCAGCTGGGCGAGCTCGTCGCGCTGCTCGGGGCTGAGGGAGTTCATCAGCCGGTTCATCGCGGCGCTGCGCCGGGCCAGGGAGTCGACGAGCTCTTCGAGGGTCTGCGGGGTGTCGGGGAAGAACTCGCCGTACTCCGCCATGAAGGCGTCGAAGTCCTCCTGGCGGTGCTCGCCGCGCGCGTCGGCGTCCAGCATGGCGTTGAGCGCGGCCATCATGTCCCTGACCCGTTCCATCTGGGCCGGGTCGCCGCCCTGGAGCGCCTGCTTGAGGCCCTGGAACTGAGCGTCGAGTACGTCGTCGCGGAGCATGTCCTTGAGCCGCTGGAACGTCTGGCGGGCGGCGTCGGAGCGCCACTCGTAGTCGCGCAGCGCCCGGACGGCCGCGGCGGTGTCGGACGGCACCTGATCGAGTTCTGCCTCGCGCAGCCGGGCCTCGTCCGACGGGTCGGGGAACAGTTCGGCGCGTTCCTGCCCGATCGCGGTGTCGAGCAGCGCCCTCGCCTCTTCCAGGACGCCGTCGAGCCTTCCGCGCTCGCGCAGCTCCCTGCGCCGTGCGCGGACCTCGCGGAGCAGGTCGTCCAGGCCCCGCCGGTCCTCCCCCGCGCCCCTGCGCATGAGGCGGCGGAGCGCGTCGGAGACGCTAGAGCCGTTCATGACGTCGTCGCCCACCGCGTCCAGGGCCTCCCGGACGTCGAAGGGCGGGGCCAGCGGGTCGGGCCCCTCGCGGTACGGGCCGTAGCGGTATCTCAACGTTCCCGTTACCTTTCAGTGCGCTCTGGTGAGCGCACACGGTCGGTAGTCCTGCCTTGCGGTAGGACGGTCCCGGTCTGATCGACTGGTGTCGTGCCGGGTTCACGCTTCACGGCCACCTGCCCGCGTTGGCGGGTCTTCCGGTCGGCTCCACGTGCTGCCACCGGGCCACTCCCGGCGGTGTCGAACTCAGCCGCCAGGGCGGCCAGGTTCAGAGCGGCATTGCGGTCTCGGTCGATGACCAGACCGCATGCCGGGCAGGTGAACTCGCGCTCGGACAGGGCCAGCTTGGTTTTCACCGCGCCGCAGCCCGAGCAGGTCTTGCTGGACGGGTACCAGCGGTCGGCGACCAGCAGCAGTCCGCCGTTCCAGGTGGTCTTGTAGGCGAGCCGGCGGCGGATCTCGGCGAACCCGGCGTCGGCGATGTGCCGGGCCAGACGCCGGTTCTGCAGCATGCCGGAGACATTCAGGTCCTCGATCACCACCGTGCCGTACTCGCGGGCGAGTCGGGTGGTGAGCTTGTGCAGCCCATCGCGGCGCAGGTTCGCCACCCGGGCGTGCGCGCGGCCGAGCCGGGCGCACGCCCGCTCCCAGCGCTTCGACCCCCGGCGGCCGGTACGCCGGTCCGGGCCGGTCTTACGCGACAGGGCCCGGCCGAGTGTCCGCATGCGGCGGCGTGCGGCCACCAGGTGACGCGGGTTGTCGACCAACTCTCCCGTCGACAGCACCGCGAGATGCTTGATCCCGACGTCGACACCGACCACCGAGTCCGGTCGGGCCGGTGCGCGTTCGGCCCGCTCGACTTCGACGGTGAACGACACATGCCACCGGCCGCCGTCACGGCGCACCGTCGCGGACATGATCCGCGCCGTTCCGTTGTCCAGGCGGCGGGCCAGTTTGCGGGCGGACTCGTGCAGCTTCAACCGGCCCAGCCGGGGCAGCACGGCGTGCATCCGGTCGGGCTCGACTCTGATCGCGCCGGTGGTGAACCGCACCGACGGGGTGGTGCGCCGACGGGACTTGAACCGGGGGAAGCCGACCGGCCGTCCGGCCCGCATGCTCTTGCGGGAGTCGGCCCAGTTCTTCAAGCTGCGGGCGACCGCGTCAAGACCGGTGTTGAACGCCTCTTTCGACACCTCGGCCCACCACGGCGCGACCTCGGACTTGACCGCGTTCCACGCCCTGCGCAACCCGGCAAGCGACCACGATGGCGACGGCGTCAGATGCTCCTCCGGCACGCCGTAGGAGCGTTCGCAGGACCGCTGGTCCATCACGGCCTTGACCTTCGCCAGCGCCCAGTTGTGCGCGACCCGGGCAGCCCCGGCGTGCGCGAGAACGTCGCGTTCCTGTCCAGGGGTGAGGTCGAGCGCGAACCGGTAAGCCCGAATCGTCTTCACGCCGGTCCCCCGATCACGGCTTCGACCGCGCTGCGAGCACGGTCCGCCGCAGCACGACGGCCATAGAGGCTCGCGCACAGCGACGTCAGGATCTCGGTGACATCGCCGACCAGGTCGTCATCGACCCCGACCGGGTCGACCACTAGCAGGTGGCGGCCCTGCGCGGCAAGAGCAGCCTCAACGTACTCAACACCAAACCGGGTGAACCGATCCCGATGCTCGACCACTATCGTCGTCACGGCCGGGTCACGGAGCAGGTCAAGGAACTTCTCACACCGCCCGCTGACCACGGAGCCGACCTCGGTCACCACCCGGTCCACACCCAGCTTCCGGCCGGTGGCCCATGTTGCGAGCCGGGCAACCTGCCGATCCAGGTCCGCCTTCTGATCGGCGGACGGCACCCGGGCGTACACCACCGTCTGGCCCGTCCCGGCCGCCGGACCGGTCACCGGTTCACCGATCATGATCAAGCGACCGAGCCGGTAGGTCGGAACGGGCAGTGTCCCAGCCGCGTACTGCCGACGAGCGGTGATATATGCGATGCCGGTTGATGCCGCCCATTCCTTCAAGTTCATACGAGCACCATAGTTGCTTTGAGAGCGCCAAAGATGCCTGACGGGCATTAGTTCGCACCCCTCGCGATCCCACACGGCCGCGGGGCACGGGACCCGCGGCATACAGACAAAGCGGTCACAGCCGGTAGGTCGCGCCTTCGCCGGAGGCGTCCTTGGACAGCCGCCGGGTCAGGTACAGGCCCTCCAGCGCGAACTCGACCGCGGCGGCGGCCTGGCCCGGCGAGTCCCCGGCCAGGTCGAGCGCGGACATGATCTTGGCGAGGCCGCGCACCGGGCCGAGCCTGGTCAGCAGGTCGCCCGCGCCGACGAGTTCGCCGACCTCGACGGTCTCGCCCTCGTCGAACCTGTCGAGCAGGCCGGAGAGGTCGGCGCCGCCGATCCTGCGCCGGAAGGTCTCGGCGATGGCGCGGCGCAGCAGGTGCTCCATGACCTCCTGCTCGCGGCCCTCCTCGCTGACCTCGAACTCGACCTTGCCCATGAGGCTCGGCACGATCGCGGGCAGGTCGGCGACGCGCGCGACCGCGGTCTCCTCTCCGGTGATCGCGGCGCGCCGGGCGGCGCCCGCCGCGACGGTCTCGGCGGCGGCGATCGCGAACCGCGCGGACACACCGGACCTGGCGTCCACCGCCTTGGACTCCCGGACGTTCCGGGTGAACCTGGCGAGGATCTCCAGCAGGTGCCGGGGCACCTCGGCGACGAGTTCGGCCTCCTGTCCGATCAGGTCGACCTCGGTCTCCAAAGACAGGGGGTAGTGGGTGCGGATCTCCGCGCCGAACCTGTCCTTGAGCGGGGTGATGATCCGGCCGCGGTTGGTGTAGTCCTCGGGGTTGGCCGAGGCGATGAGCAGGACGTCGAGCGGAAGCCGCAGGGCGTACCCGCGGATCTGCACGTCGCGCTCCTCCAGCACGTTGAGGAGGGCCACCTGGATGCGCTCGGCGAGGTCGGGCAGCTCGTTGACGGCGAAGATGCCCCGGTTCGTTCGGGGCACGAGGCCGTAGTGGACGGTCTCGGGGTCGCCGAGGGTGCGGCCCTGCGCGACCTTGATCGGGTCGACGTCGCCGATGAGGTCGCCGACGGACGTGTCGGGCGTCGCGAGTTTCTCGGCGTAGCGCTCGTCCCGATGGCGCCACACGACGGGGAGGTCGTTCCCCGCCTCTCCCGCGAGCCTGATGCACCTCGTGCACACGGGCTCGTACGGGTGGTCGTTGATCTCGCAACCTTCGATCGCGGGAGTCCACTCGTCAAGAAGGCCGGAAATGGTCCGGATCAAACGCGTTTTGCCTTGCCCGCGCTCTCCCAGGAGCACCAGGTCGTGCCCGGCGAGCAGTGCCCGTTCCACATGGGGCAGAACCGTCTCATCGAAACCGACGATTCCCGGAAAACGCGATTCACCGGATTTCAATCGTGACAAGAGGTTCGTCCGTAGCTCGGCCTTGACCGAGCGATGAACATGTCCGGAGTCGAGTAGTGCGCCGAGAGCGGCCTCACGCGGTTGAGAAGACACCTAAACGAGACTACGTCCCCGATGTCCCGTCCGCACTGTTTACATGGGAGTGGTTTCGAAAAGACGTGGCGCCCGGTTGAATCGGTACATGACTCGTTTCGGGGACGGACTCGCGACGGGGCTGGACCTCGCCGCCGCGGCGGAGGAAGCCGTCCGGCAGGCGACCCGGTCCCTCGACGGACGGGCCGATCTGCTCTGCGTGTTCGTCAGCGGATCGGATCCCGCCGAGATCGAACAGGCCGCCCGCAGGGCCATGGCCGTCAGCGACGCCAAGACCGTCCTCGGATGCAGCGCCCAGGGCGTCATCGGCGGCGGCCGCGGCGTCGAACGGGAGACCAAGGACATCGGCGAGGTCGGCGCGGTCGCCGCATGGGCGGCGATCCTGCCCGGCGCCCGGCTCATCCCGTTCGAACTCGAGACCCTGCGCGCCGAGGACCGCCTCGTGGTGGTCGGCATGCCCGAGGCCGCCCCCGACGACGTCGTCGGCATCCTCCTCGCCGACCCGCACTCCTTTCCGGTGGACGCCTTCGTCGAACGGTCGGAAGAGGTCCTGCCAGGGCTGCCCCTCGTAGGCGGCCTCGCCGGAGGCGGCGAAGGCGAGTCGCGGCTCTTCGTGGACGACAAGATCATCGAGTCCGGCGCCGTGGGCGTCGTCATCGGAGGACCCGTGGAGGCGACGACCCTGCTCAGCCAGGGCGCTCGACCCATCGGGCCGCTCATGACCGTCACCAGCGCCGAACAGAACATCCTCTTCGAACTGGCGGGCTCCCCCGCCCTCGACAAGCTCGAAGAGGTGGTGGCGGGCCTCACCGGGTCGGAACGGGAACTCGCCGCCGAAGGCCTGCTCATCGGGGTCGCCATGGACGAGTACGCCGACGAGCACGAGCAGGGCGACTTCCTCGTCCGCGGCGTCGTCGGCGTCGACCCCGACACCGGCGCCCTCGCCGTCGGCGACGTCGTGCAGACCGGGCAGACCGTCCGGTTCCAGGTCCGCGACGCGGGCGCGGCGGACCACGACCTCGCCAGCCTCGTGCGAGGGTTCGACGTGGGACCCGTGGAGGGCGCGCTGCTGTTCTCCTGCAACGGGCGGGGCAGGGCCATGTTCGAAAGCTCCGACCACGACATCCGGGCCTTGGACGGGTTCGGATCCGTCGGCGGATTCTTCGCCGACGGGGAGATAGGGCCGGTCGCCGGCCGCAATCACGTGCACGGTTTCACCGCCTCGATCCTCGCCTTCGGAGCCCGGCGGGAGGCCGGAGCCGGCGCACGGCAAACCTAAAAAACGGAAGGACAGCGCATGGGCGATGAGCGCGTTCTAGCCATAGACATCGGCGGCACGAAGATGGCCGTGGGAATCGTCGACCCCGGAGGAAGGGTCGAGTCCTATGAGCGGGCCGAGACCCCCAAGGTCGACGCCGAAGGCCTGTGGCGCCTCGTCGAGGCCCTCCTCGACAAACTCCCCGAAACCAACCTCGTCGGCGTCGGCGTCGGCTGCGGCGGCCCGATGCAGTGGCCCGCCGGAGAGGTCTCCCCCCTGAACATGCCCGGCTGGCGGAACTTCCCCCTGCGCGCGCGCCTGCGTGAGCGGTACCCGTCACTGCCCGTCCGGGTCCACAACGACGCGGTCACCGTCGCCGTCGCCGAACACTGGCGCGGCGCGGGCAAGGGCTCGGACAACGTGCTGGGGATGGTCGTGTCGACCGGTGTCGGCGGCGGACTCATCCTCGGCGGCAGACTCATCGACGGGGCCAGCGGCAACGCCGGCCACATCGGGCACATCGTCGTCGACCCCGGCGGCATGCCGTGCGCGTGCGGCGGCCGCGGCTGCCTCGAGGCCATCGCACGCGGCCCCGCGCTCGCGGCCTGGGCGCAGGCCGAAGGCTGGCGGGCCGAACAGGACCTCGCCAGCGCCACCGCCCGCGACCTCGCCGCCGACGCGGCACGCGGCCACCCCATCGCCGTCGCCGCCATGCGGCGCGCCGGCCGCGCGCTCGGCATCGGCATCGCCTCCGCCACCCACCTGTGCGACCTGGACGTCGTCGCCATCGGCGGCGGACTCGCCCAGGCCGGACCCCTCCTCTTCAACCCCATCGAAGCCACCTTCCGCGCACACGCCCGCATGGAATTCGCACGCCACGTCCGAGTCGTCCCCGCCGCACTCGGCCAGACCGCGGGCCTCGTCGGCGCCGCAGCCCTGGTCTTCGAGGGCGACTCGTATTGGCACGCGGGCTGATTTACTGGCCCGACCTCCGGCCCTGGGGGCCTGCGGTCGGGCTGGTGATCGGGCGCTTTCGCGCCCTGGGCCGCCCCTTCGGCCCTTGGGGGCCTACGGGGCGGCCCAGGGGCGCCCGATCACGTGCGGGGCCGCGCCTGGCGGCGCTCCCTGGAACGATTGCGCGAGACACCGCGCCTGACGGCGCTCCCAGGAAGGCCCGACCGACCAGGCTCCGCACCCGGCGGCGCTCCCCGGAAGGCCGGACCCAGTGCCGCGCCTAGCGGCGCTCCCAGGAATGCCGACCAGGTGCCGCGCCTGGCGGTGAGCCCGGGGAGGGGCGTGAGTATCGCGCCTTCGGGTCTCGAGGAAGGCCGGGGCGCGCTCTGGAAAGGGCTGCGTCCGTGCCTTCTGGAGAGGGTGGGCGGGGTTCGGGGCCCCTTGGTGCGGGGTGTCGGTGGTCGGGTCAGGCGAGGGCCTGTTCCAGGTCGGCCAGTAGGTCTTCGGCGGCTTCGATGCCTACGGAGAGGCGGACCAGGTCGGCGGGGACTTCCAGGGGAGAGCCCGCGGCAGAGGCGTGGGTCATGCGGGCGGGGTGCTCGATCAGGGACTCGACGCCGCCCAGGGACTCGCCCAGGATGAACAGCTCGGTCGACTCGCAGACCTTGACGGCCTCGGCCTCGGTCGACATCCGGAACGACACCATGCCGCCGAAGCCCTTCATCTGCCGTGCCGCCGTCGCGTGGCCGGGGTGCGAGGCCAGGCCCGGGTAGAGGACCTGCGACACCTTCGGGTGGCGGGAGAGCAGGTCGGCGACCTGCTCGGCGTTGGCGCAGTGCCGGTCCATCCGCACCCCGAGCGTCTTGATGCCGCGCAGCGTCAGCCAGGAGTCGAACGGTCCGGCGACCGCGCCCATCGCGTTCTGGTGGTAGGCGAAGCGCGCGCCCAGCTCCTCGTCGGCGGTGACGAGGGCGCCCCCGACGACGTCGGAGTGGCCGCCCATGTACTTCGTCGTGGAGTGCACGACGACGTCGGCGCCGAGCGCGAGCGGCTGCTGGAGGTAGGGGCTGGCGAAGGTGTTGTCGACGACGAGCAGCGCGCCCGCCGCGTGCGCGATCTCGGCGAGCGCGGCGATGTCGGCGATGCCGAGCAGCGGGTTGGTCGGCGTCTCCGCCCAGACCGCGACGGTCTCCGGCCGGATCGCGGCGCGCACCTTGGCCGGGTCGCCGAGCGCGACCGGCGTGAACTCCACACCCCATTGCGCGTAGACCTTCGCGAACAGCCGGTACGTGCCGCCGTACGCGTCGCCGGGGATGACGACATGGGAGCCGGGGCGGCAGACCGTCCGGAGGAGCGCGTCCTCGGCGGCGAGGCCGGAGGCGAAGGCGAGTCCGCGTACGCCGCCCTCCAGCGCGGCAAGGCATTCCTCAAGTGCGGTGCGGGTGGGGTTGGCGCTGCGGCTGTACTCGTAGCCGCCGCGCAGGCCGCCGATCCCGTCCTGCTTGAAGGTGGAGACCTGGTGGATAGGCGGGACTACCGCCCCCGTCACCGGGTCCGGCTCCTGCCCCGCGTGGATCGCGAGTGTCTCGAAGCCCCGTGTGTTTCCCCGTGCGTTCATGCCCGCAAGGCTACGGCTCCTCCTCCTTCAGAAGGTGGAGCTCCGCCCAAGGTAGGGCTCCGCATCTCCGCACTAAGCACGTTGTGTCGCCGCAGGCCCACGGACTAGGCTGGTCGTCAACCTTGGGTTGACGCCCTCCCGGGCCCGTCTCCCGTTATCCACAGGCAGCGACCGGGGCTGTGGATAACTTCCTCGTCACTTCGCCCCCCGCCGCCGGCTTGAGGTCAAGCAGAGCGGCTTTTTACGAGAGAGGCCCTTCAACATGTTCGGACGGCTGGGGAACGCCGTCGTCAGGCATCCGTGGTGGACGATCGCCGCGTGGCTGCTCACGGCGGTTCTCATCATTGTCTTCTCCCCCAAACTGACCACCCAGGCCGACCAGGCCGACTTCCTTCCCGACAAGTACGAGTCGCTCCAGGCCCTGCAGGTCGCCGCCGAGGCGTTCCCGCAGCAGGAGGCGACCACGACCATCATCGTCGTGAAGCGCTCCGATGGAGCCGCCCTGACGGACGCCGATGTGGCCAAGGTCACCGCGGTGGCGGCGGCGCTGCCGAAGCCGGAGACGGTCATGACGGTCGCCACCGGGCCGGAGATGGTCTCGCCCAACAAGAAGATCCAGGTGATCCAGGTGCCGATGGAGGGCACCGACCTGGACGCCCAGGAGGCGCAGTCCGACGCCGTCGTCAAGCTGCGCGAGGCGCTGCCGGGCCAGCTGACCGGCACGGGGCTCGAGGCGAAGGTCGGCGGCGACATCGCGAGCTTCGTCGACAACGAGGACTCCTTCAACAAGACGCTGGAGATCGTCGGCGTCGCCACGTTCGTACTGATCATCGTGCTGATCCTGGCGATCTTCCGGGCGCCCTTGGCGGCGATCCTGCCCCTCCTCGCCATCACGTTCACGATGAGCGTGTCCATGGGGCTCATCGGCATCGCCGCGAAGGTGTTCGGCTTCGCCGCCGACCAGTCGCTCCAGACGATCATCCTGATCGTGCTCTTCGGCATCGGCGCCGACTACTACCTGTTCCTCATGTTCCGCTACCGCGAGCGGCTGCGTGAGGGTGACGATCCCAAGACCGCGATGATCGCCGCGGTGGAACGGGTCGGCGAGGTCATCTCCTCGGCGGCCGCCGCGGTCGCCGTCGCGTTCCTCGTGCTGCTGCTCGCCGCGTTCGGCGTGTTCAGCGCGTGGGGCCCGTCGCTGGCCATCGCCGTCATCACCATGGCGATCACGTCGCTGACGCTCATCCCGGCCGTCGTCTCGCTGCTGGGCACCGCGGTGTTCTGGCCGTCGAAGTCGTGGAAGTCCAAGCCGGAGGGCAGCACCGCCCGCAAGCTCGGCGCCTTCGTCGGCCGGCGGCCCCTGGTCGCCGCGCTCGGCTCGGGTGCGCTGCTGCTCGTGCTGGCCGGTGGCTCGCTCGGCTTCAAGGCCGACTACGACTTCCAGGCCGGGTTCCCGCAGGACACCGAGTCGGCCAAGGCCGTCGAGGACATGTCGACCGGGTTCCCGCCCGGCCTGACCACGCCCGTCCAGGTGTTCCTGAAGAGCGAGAACGGCGCCGACCTCACGCAGCAGCAGCTCGACGGCTTCGCCGCGTCGGCCAAGGGCCTTCCCGGTGTCGCGCAGGTGCTGCCACCGGCGCCGGGGCAGAGCACCAAGGCGATCGCGCGGGTGGATCTCCTGCTCAAGGAGAACCCGCTGGACAACGCGTCGATCTCGCTGCTCAAGGACGAGCTGCGCCCGGCCGTGCACAAGGCGGTGCCGGACGGGGTGCGCGCCTACGTCGGCGGCCAGACCGCGATCTTCTCCGACATCAACGCGGTCAACAACCGCGACCTGTCGGTCATCCTGCCGGTGGCGGCGATCCTGATCGCGCTGATCCTCGCGCTCCAGCTCCGCAGCCTCGTGGCACCGCTCTATCTGGTGCCCGCGGTCCTGCTCGGCTTCGCCGCGACGATCGGGTCCGCGGTGTACGCGTTCCAGTACGCCCTGGACAAGCCGGGCCTCACGTTCCAGCTGCCGATCATCCTGTACCTGTTCGTCCTGGCGATCGGCACCGACTACAACATCCTGATGACCGCCCGCCTCCGCGAGGAGGCCAAGGAGGGCCACGAGCCACGCAAGGCCGCGGCCCTGGCCGTCGAGCACGGCGGCCCCACGGTCATGGCCGCCGGCCTCATCCTCGCCGGCACCTTCGCCGTCATGATGCTGGCCCCCGTCGCGATGATGCAGCAGATGGGCTTCGGCGTGGCCATCGGCATCATGCTCTCCGCCTTCGTCATGTCCGTGTTCCTGGTCCCCGGCATCACCGCCCTGCTGGGCCACGCCGCCTGGTGGCCGGGCCACGCCGACAAGCCCAAGCCCCTCCCCGACCCGACCCCCCGTCCCTCCGAATCCGAGCTCACCGGCAGCTGACCCCCTCCCCGGCCGGGCGCACGGCCTCCCCGCCACGCGCCCGGCCGGGACCCCTCGGCAGACCCGACGCGGTTCGCGCGGCGCCCTATCGAGGACGGGTCAAAGCCCGATGGCGCTTTTGGGGCCCATATAGGAGCCCGCATCGGGGAAGCCGGACTGGGCGAGCGCGGTGAAGAGGGGTGTGAAGCCGAGGGAGGGGAGGTCGGTGAGTTCGACCATTTTGACTTGGCGGATCGGGCGGGTGTCGGGGGCGGGCGGAATGTCGCCCAGAGTCCCGCCGATGCGGTGGACTTCGAAGGTGATGTGGAGGATGTGGGTGGCGGGGGTCTGGATGTGGTCGCAGAGGTAAAGGAGGCGGCCGGGGGCCGTGGCCAGGCCGGTCTCCTCTTTGAGTTCGCGGACCAGGGCTTGGGTGAGGGTTTCGCCGGGGGTCACCTTTCCGCCGGGGAGGGACCAGGTGCGAGAGGTGTCGGTGTCCTGGTCCAGGAGAAGGATCTCGTCGTTTTCGATGAGGATTCCGGTGACGCGGATGTTCATGGGCGGGTGTGAGATTTCGTGATCGGCTCGCCGTCCGTCGCGGGCCCGGCGGAAGGGCGGGCCCGCGACGGAGGCGGGTCAGGAGGCCAGGTAGGTGAGGAGGTCCTGGCGGGTGAGCATGCCCTTGGGCTTGCCGTCGACCAGGACGACCGCCGCGCCGTTGCGCTCCAGGACCTCGACGGCGCGGGCCATGGAGTCGCCGGAGCCCAGGGTCGGGAGCGGCGCGGACATGTGCCGGGAGAGCGGGTCCTCGGGACGGGCCTTGCCCGCGACGAGGAGGGACAGCAGATCCTTCTCGCTGATGGACCCGACGACCTCGGCGGCCATGACGGGAGGCTCTTCCTTCATGACCGGAATATGCGAGACCTCGTATTCGCGCATCAGCTCGATGACGGAATGGACCGTCTCGTGCGGGTGCGCGTGCACGAATTCGGGGAGTTCATCACCCTTGGTCGCCAGCACGTCACCCACGGTCGCCTCGTCGCTCGTCGCGCTGAGGAAACCGTAGTCCCGCATCCAGTCGTCGTTGAAGATCTTCGAGAGGTAGCCGCGGCCGCCGTCCGGCAGCAGCACGACGATCACCGCGTCGGGGCCCGCCTTCTCGGCCACCCGCAGCGCGGCGACGACGGCCATGCCGCACGATCCGCCGACGAGCAGGCCCTCCTCTCGGGCGAGGCGGCGGGTCATCGCGAAGCTGTCCTTGTCGGAGACCGCGATGATCTCGTCGCAGACCTTCCGGTCATAGGTGTCCGGCCAGATGTCCTCGCCGACGCCCTCGACGAGGTAGGGCCGCCCGCTCCCGCCCGAGTAGACCGAGCCTTCGGGGTCCGCGCCGACGACCTGGACCCGCCCGTCGGAGATCTCCTTGAGGTACCGGCCCGCGCCCGAGATGGTGCCTCCGGTGCCGATCCCCGCGACGAAGTGGGTGACGCGCCCGTCGGTCTGCGCCCAGATCTCCGGCCCCGTCGACTCATAGTGCGACGCGGGGTTGCCGGGGTTGGCGTACTGATCGGGCTTCCAGGCCCCGGGGATCTCCGCGGCCAGCCGGTCGGACACCGAGTAGTACGAGTCCGGATGGTCGGGCGCGACCGCCGTCGGGCAGACGACGACCTCGGCGCCGTAGGCCCGCAGCACGTTCACCTTGTCCGAGGCGACCTTGTCGGGCACCACGAAGACGCAGCGGTACCCGCGCTCCTGCGCGACAAGGGCGAGGCCGACGCCCGTGTTGCCCGAGGTCGGCTCCACGATGACGCCGCCGGGCCGCAGCGCGCCGGACGTCTCGGCCGCGTCGATCATCTTGACCGCGATCCGGTCCTTCACCGAACCTCCGGGGTTCAGGTACTCGACCTTGGCGATCACCTGCCCGGACAGCCCCTCGGTGACGTTGCGCAACCGGACGAGCGGGGTGTCGCCGATGAGGGAGACGAGCGAGTCATGCACCTGCACTTGACGTCCTTGTCTGTGCGCGAGGCCACAGACCACTCCCGGGCCCCATTGGTTAATGTCTGAAATGACCGATTAGAGGGAATGATTTCAGTGTTTCCACACCGTTTCGTCCGGCAAGGGAGCCTCCGAGCCCCCGGACGTCTCGGATAGATTCCAAACGACACTAACGCGTTCTCCGGGGGTGAGCGAGCACATGCTGAGAGCGCTGACGACCCGCAGGATCGTGACGGCCGCGGCATTCGGCAGCGGCGGCCTGACCGTTCTGGGCGGGCTGACCTTCGGGCTGCTCGTGGCCGAGGCCAAGGCGGCCAGGAAGATCATCCAGGGCTCGGCGGCCCAAGCCCCACCCGTCACCGACGGCCTCTACGGCGCGCACCTGCCGGGCGAGCCGCTGTCCTTCACCATGCTCGGCGACTCCACCGCGGCGGGCATCGGCGTCGTCGCCCCGGATGAGACGGCCGCGGGCCTCCTCGCCGCGGGCCTGTCGGCGAGCGCGGGCCGCCCGGTCCGGCTGACGAACGTCGCGGTGTCCGGGTCGCGGTCGGCGGCCCTGGAGGAGCAGACCACCAAGGCGCTCTCCGAAGCACCCGACATCGCGGTCATCATGATCGGCGCGAACGACGTGACCGCGCGGGTCCCCGCCGGAGAGTCGGTCCGGCATCTGGAACGGGCCGTCTCCCGGCTCGTCGAGGCGGGCGCGCGCGTCGTCGTCGGGACCTGCCCCGACCTCGGCTCGGTCGAGCCGCTGCTCCAGCCGCTGCGCTGGATCGCGCAGCGGACCAGCCGCCAGCTCGCCGCCGCGCAGACCGTCGTGGTGGTCCGCGCCGGGGGGCGCTCGGTGTCGCTCGGCGACCTCCTCGGCCGCGACTTCGCCATCGAGCCCGGGGAGTTCTTCTCGGCCGATCGCTACCATCCGTCCGCGCGAGGTTACGGTGCGGCGGCCGCCGCCCTGCTACCGTCGGTGACGGCCGCGCTGGACCTCGAACCCGAGGACCGGTTCGCCGAGGGAGTCCTGCCCATCTACCTCGCCGCGGCCTCGGCCGCCGAGAAGCCGGGCACCGAGGTCGCCGCGCGCGGCGAAGGCGCACCCCGCTGGGTCACGCTGCTGCGCCGCAGGGGGGCGGCTCCCGCTCGTCCCCGCCCCTCCGGCCCGAGCCTGCCGGAGGTCGCGCCAGGAATGGCCTGAGTCCCTCTCGGGCCCCGCACCTCATCGGAGTACCCGACATGGCCTCCCGCGCCCAACGACCGACACCCTCCGCCACATACCGGGCACCCCAGGTAGCGGGGCGGGCCGCCTTCCCCGTCCGCCGGGCGCTGTGCGTCCTGTCCGCGGGGGCGCTCCTGGCGGGCTGCTCGGCGGCCAAGGAGGGCGGCGACGACATCCCCCGCGTGACGCGCTGGGCGGACACCACGGTGAACGTGGTGAGCCGTCCGATGACGGCCGAAGGCGTCACCGCGGCCACCGCGCTCGGCGAGCGGGGCGCGCTGCGGACCGTCGTGCACGACGTGGCCACCGGCGCCCCGCTCTGGGCGGAGCGGGCCACCATGGCGGGGCGGCCGAACTCGATGGGCGTGCAGCCTCCGGCGATCGTCGGCGGGATGGTCGTCGCGGTGGAACCGCGGCCGAACGGCAAGAAGGCGATCGTGGCGCGGGAGGCGCGCGAGGGCCTGGAGCGGTGGGTCCGGCCCGTCACCGCGACCTACGGGCCGACGGCGTGCGGGGCCAACGTGTGCCTCACCGAGCTCGCGGGCGGCGCGAAGACGCGCTTCACCGTGCTGGAGGGGGCGACCGGACGGCCGCTGTGGCGGGTCCCCGGCATCGCGGAGGTGCAGCACGCCGACGCCGACCGCCTCGTGCTGCTGCGCCGCACCCCGCGTCCCGCGGTGGCCGCATACGGGCCCGCCACGGGCGTGCGCGAGTGGACGTACCCGCTGGCCGCCGCGGTGGGCTCCGACGCCGACCTCGACGGCGGGTGGGCGGCCGGCGTCGCCGACGGGATGCTGCTGGGGTATGTCGGGCCGAACCGGAAGGGCTCCCGGCTGACGTCCTTCGGGTACTTCGCCCTGCGGCTCACCGACGGCCGCCGTGTCTGGTCGCGGCCCGGCCTGCTACGCGTCCACCCGAGCGCGAGCCCGGCGGTCGCGATCGTCGGCCGCGAACTCGGCAAGCGCGGCGCGTACGGCGGCTTCACCCGGCTCGACCGGGCGACCGGCGCGAAGGGCCCGATCGTCCCGGCGACGGCGCTGCCGCAGGACACCCCGTGGTGGCTGTCGTTCTCCGACGACCTCGCCAACGTTGGCTTCCTCGCCGGACGCCGCGCAGGGACCGCCTACTCTCTGGCCCGGGGCAACGCCGTCACCGCCGACGGGATGCGCACCTGGGGGTTCTGCACCGTCACACCCGCCGCGCTGAAATTGAAGGGCGGCCTCAAGGGCTTCTACCCGACGGCCTCGCTGTGCCCGTACGACCTCGCCGGAGGCCGCAGGGCCGACGACCAGACCATCGCGCCGCCGTCCTGGTACACCGGCGCGACCGACGGCTGGCGCGTCTGGCGCGACGAGAAGGGGGCGCTGCACGGCGTCAATGACGGCGCGGGCACAATTCCAGGTATGTACGGGCGCTGACCCGCACACCGTTCTCTGGATCGGCGCCTGGAGACGGACTACAAACTGACGGGTAGGTAACTTGAGGGCGACGGGTTCCGCGTCCCCAAGCGGCCCCACCCGTCCCGGTCCGAGGAAAGAGGCATCATGCCCGAGGCTGTCATCGTCGCCACCGCTCGATCCCCGATCGGCCGCGCGTTCAAAGGCTCTTTGAAGGACCTGCGCGCGGACGACCTGGCCGCGTCCATGGTCAAGGCCGCGCTGGACAAGGTCCCCCAGCTCGACCCGAACACCATCGACGACCTCCTGCTCGGCTGCGGCCTGCCCGGTGGCCGACAGGGCTACAACATGGGCCGGGTCGTCGCCGTGCTGCTCGGCCTCGACGCCGTGCCCGGCGCGACCGTCACCCGGTACTGCTCGTCATCGCTCCAGACGACCCGGATGGCGTTGCACGCGATCCGGGCCGGGGAGGCCGACGTCATCGTCTCCGCGGGCGTCGAGCACGTCTCGGGGTTCGCGTTCGGCTCGTCCGACGGTCCGAAGGGCACCACCAACCCGCTCTTCGGCGACGCCGAGGCGCGCACCGCGGTGCTGGCCGAGGGCGGCAAGGACTGGACCGACCCGCGCGCGGACGGCGCCCTGCCCGACGTGTACATCGCGATGGGCCAGACCGCAGAGAACGTCGCCCGGCTCAAGGGCGTGTCCCGGCAGCGGCAGGACGAGTTCGGCGTCCGCTCGCAGAACCTGACCGAGAAGGGCATCGCGAACGGCTTCTGGGCGACCGACATCACCCCCGTCACGCTGCCCGACGGCACCGTCGCGGCCACCGACGACGGACCGCGCGCGGGCACCACCTACGAGGCGGTCTCGCAGCTCAAGCCGGTGTTCCGTCCCGATGGCACGGTCACCGCGGGCAACTGCTGCCCGCTGAACGACGGGGCCGCGGCCCTGGTCATCATGAGCGACACCAGGGCGGCCGAGCTCGGCATCACCCCGCTGGCCCGGGTCGTCAGCACCGGCGTCAGCGGGCTGTCGCCGGAGATCATGGGCCTCGGCCCGATCGAGGCCAGCAAGAAGGCCCTCGCCCTCGCGGGCCTGACGATCGACGACATCGACCTGGTCGAGATCAACGAGGCGTTCGCGGCGCAGGTCCTGCCGTCGGCCGACGAGCTCGGCGTCGACTACGACAGGCTCAACGTCAACGGCGGCGCCATCGCCATCGGCCACCCCTTCGGCATGACCGGCGCCCGCATCACCAGCACCCTCATCAACAGCCTCAAGTTCCACGACAAGCAGTTCGGTCTTGAGACGATGTGCGTCGGCGGCGGCCAGGGCATGGCCATGGTCCTGGAGCGCCTCAGCTAGGCGGCTCCCGCAGGACGGCGAAGGCCCCGGCGCGGGAAGCGCCGGGGCCTTCTTCATGGCCGCAGGACCGGGGTCAGTCGTTGCCCTGGAGGATCGCCAGGAGGCGCAGGATCTCCAGGTAGATCCAGACGAGCGTGCTGGTCAGCGCGAAGGCGCAGGCCCAGGCGTACTTCGCGGGCAGCTGCTGCTGGACGCCGCGCTCGATCATGTCGAAGTCGAGCATCAGGAAGAAGCAGCCGACCAGGATCGCCACGACGCTGAACGCGATGCCGAGGAAACCGTACTCGCGGATGCCGATGCCGGTGTCGTTGAACAGGCCGACGACCAGGTTGACCAGCATCAGCGCGACGAGGCCGAAGCCCGCGGCGACCACGAAGCGGGTGAACTTCGGCGTCACCCGGATGATCCGCAGCGCGTAGACGGTGAGGACCGCGCCGAACGCGAGTGCGGTGCCGAGGATCGCCTGGAAGACGATGCCGTTGTACAGGTCGTTGTACAGGTGGCTGATCGCGCCGACCGCGATGCCGTAAAGCGCCGAGTAGGTGAGCGTCAGGGCGGCGCTGGACTTGCCGCTGAAGCTCAGGTACAGGCCGATGCCGAACGCGGCGAGGACCGCCACGAGAGCGATGCCCATGTTGAGGTTGAGCACCCAGGCGACGGTGCCGGTGACGGCCAGCACACCGAGGCTCGCGAACCCCTTGACGACGACATCGTCGATCGTCATCGCGCGCTCGGCGGGGGGCGCGTAGGCCGGCTGGTCGTACATGCCCTGAAGCTCGGCGGGAGTGGGGGTATGCCCCATCCGCGCCTGCTCCCCGACCTTGCGGAACACGGGGTTCCTGCTCTCCATCACTGCCTCCAGCAGTTGTACTTCTTCATCTCATAGACGGACGGCGTCCGATTATGGTTCCGTTCAGGGCGATCATTCTCGGCCGATGACGCTCAACGGAGCACCGCTTCGACCTCGTACACGCCGATTCTGCCGTTCTCGCACGCGAGCGCGGTAGTGGCGAGGTGCAGCGACCAGACCCGCGCGATCCCGTCGCCGGGCGCGGGGGCGGCGAGATGGCCCGCCCAAGCACGCAGGGTCAGCGCGTACTCATCGCGCAGGGCGCGCACTCCGCGCACCTCGAGGCCGACGGCGTCCATGAGGCTGATGAACTCGCCGAGGGTGGGGGTGTCTCCACCTTTACCGTAGACGTAGTCGCTGGTGAAGGGCCGGGGCAGGGCGTCCGGCCGGTGGACGGTCTGCCGGACCAGGAGCCTGCCGCCCGGCCGCAGCACCCCGACGAGACGGTCGAGATCGCGGTGCACGGGGGTGGTCCCGGCCAGCGAGACGACGGCGTCGTAGCTGCGGTCGTCGAAGGCGCCGCCCGGAAGCTCGGGCTCCAGGAAGACGCCGGGGGGCGCCTGCTCGGGAAACGGGGTGACGGCCGTCACGTCGGCCCCGGGGCACTGGGCGGCGAGCAGCCGGGAGAACGCGGCGAATCCGGCGTTCACCTCGAGGACCGACTCGCCGAGGCGGGGGGCGAGCCGGGCCGCGACGTCCCGGGCGTCGGCGTCCTGCGCCTCTTCGAGGGTCAGGGCGTCCGCCCATCTGCCGACGCCCGTGCCGCGGCCCTCTCCCGTCATCCGGGCGTACAGCCCGGCGGACGTCTCGGCCATCAGGCCCGCGCCGTCCTCCTCCGGGGGAGCCTTCGGCTCCGGGCCCACCGCGCCGAGCATCACCGCGGTCCGCACGATCTCCCGCTTGTCCTCGGCGCTCAGCGCGATCGGCTCGTCGCCGCGGCGCAGCACCCGCTGGAGCGCGCCGAGCGCGGCGCAGACGTCGCCCTCGATGTCGAGCTCCCCGGCGACGAACGCGCGCACGAGGCCGACCTCGCCCGGCTTCCACAGCAACCGCCGCAGCGCCCTGCGGTCCCGGAGGACGAACGCGGGCGCGTCCTTCGGGCCGGTCTCGCTGCCGTCCCAGGCGCGGACCCGGACCGGCGGCTCCGGGCCCAGCAGCCGGACCAGCAAGGGCTCCAGCCGTCCCGCGACCCCGTCCGCCATCGTCAGTCCCCCTCCAGCCGTCGGCGCACCGCCGATCTTAGGCAGTACGGGGCCTACCCCAAGCCCCGCCGGTCAGATGTGCCACGCGCCACGCCCGTGCCGACCGGATCGGGACGGGAAAAATTCCGCCGAAACCGCAAACCCATGGGGCCTACGGGGCATCTCACTCTTCGGGGAAGGGACAGGGCCCTACGGGGGCGTTCAGCGGCCCGCCGCTGAGCCCGGTCCTGTCCCGCCCCCCGATTCCCCTGATCACCGCCCGGCCAGCGCCCTCGCGCGGCGGAAGACGGTGTCCAGCATCTCCTCGGTGACCCGCCCGGTGAACGTGTTCTGCTGCGACGGGTGGTAGCAGCCGAGGACGACGGCGTCGCCCACCGCCGCCTCCACTCCGTGTCCGAAACGGGGTCGGGGACGCGGCACGGGCAGGCCCGCGGCGGCCAGCGAAGGCCACAGCGCCTGCCACGCGAACCCGCCGAGCACCACGATCACCTTCGGCCGCGTCAGCTCCAGCTCCCGCACCAGCCACGGACGGCAGGCGTCGCGCTCGACCGGAAGCGGCTTGTTGTCCGGGGGCGCGCACAGCACCGTCGCGACGACCCGGGTGTGCAGCAGCCGCTGGCCGTCGCCCGCGTGCGTGCTGGTGTCCTTGGCGGCGAGGCCGCACCGGTGCAGCGAGGCGAACAGCCAGTCGCCGGAGCGGTCGCCCGTGAAGATCCGGCCGGTCCGGTTGCCGCCGTGCGCGGCGGGGGCGAGCCCGACCAGCAGGATCGGCGCGTCCTCGGCGCCCCAGGAGGGCACCGGCCGGCCCCAGTACCGCTCGTCGCGGAACGCCCTTCGCCGCTCGACCGCCACCGACTCCCGCCAGTCCACCAGCCGGGGGCAGGCCCGGCACACCGACTGCCGTGCGGCCAGCTCCGC
The DNA here is from genome assembly GCF_003751225.1 of Actinocorallia herbida. NCBI lineage: Bacteria > Bacillati > Actinomycetota > Actinomycetes > Streptosporangiales > Thermomonosporaceae > Actinocorallia > Actinocorallia herbida. The sequence continues at coordinate 206,745 of NZ_RJKE01000001.1, read as the reverse complement.
GTGGTCCCCTGCGCCCGCGGCGAGCCGCACGACGGCCTCGGCATCGGCCGCGACGGGGGTCTCCGGCGTGGCCGGGTCCTCCGGCCAGCCGGTGCCGGGCGGGACGAACGGGGGGTTCCCGCCGCTCAGGCGAGGCTCCAGGCGATGCCGTCGAGGATGTCGTGCTCGCTGACGACGACCGAGCCGAACCCGTACTCGCGCATGATGCGGTCCAGGATCAGGGAGCCGGCGCCGATCACGTCGACCCTGCCCGGGTGCATGACGCCCATCGCGGCCCGCTCGTCGTGCGTCATCTTCAGCAGGCGGCGGGTGATGTCGTGGACCTGCGCCGCGGTGATCCGGGACAGGTGGATGCGGTCCGAGTCGTACGCGTCGAGGCCGAGGTTGATCGCCGAGACCGTGGTGACCGAGCCCGCGAGCCCCACCAGGGTGCGCGCCTCGCCTACCGGGACCTCCGCGCGGACCGCCGCGAGCTGCGCGTCGATGTCGGCGACGGCGCCCGCGATCTGCTGGGGCGAGGGCGGGTTGGCGCCCTTGAAGTGCCGCTCGGTCATCCGGACGCAGCCGATGTTCACCGACTTGGCGGCCTGCACGTCGCCCGCGCCGACGACGAACTCGGTGGAGCCGCCGCCGATGTCGACCACGAGGTAGGGGCGGAGCGGGCGGAGCACGGCGAGGTCGCGGGTGGCGCCGGTGAAGGACAGCGCGGCCTCCTCCTCGCCGGAGACGACCTCGGGCTCGACCCCGAAGATCTCCACGACTCCGGCGACGAAATCGGCCCGGTTGCGGGCGTCGCGGGTGGCGCTGGTCGCCACCACCCTGACCTTCTCCGCCCCGTGCCGCTCGATCAGCGCCGCGTAGCCGCGCATCTCCTTGAAGGTGCGCTCCAGCGCCTCGGGCGCCAGCTCTCCGGTCTGGTCGACCCCCTGGCCGAGGCGCACGATGCGCATCTCGCGCTCGATGTCCTTGAGCTCGGTGTCGACGTCGGCGACGAGGAGCCGGACCGAGTTGGTCCCGCAGTCGATCGCGGCAACCCGCGTCATGTAACGCCCTCCCGGAACCGGCTGCGCCCGTTAGGGCAGTTCTCCGTCCATCATGACATCGACGCACGGGCCCGAGCGCCACCATTCCGGGAGTTCGTCGAGGGCCTCGCGACCGAACGGGTTGGTGCCGGGCGCCGCGAGCTCATGCCCGACGAGGGCGTGCAGGCACTTGACGCGCTCGGGCATGCCGCCCGCGGTCTGCATGCCCTCGGGCAGCAGAGGCATCCCGGCGGCTTCCGCGGCCTTGTCGCGGCGCGCCTTGTAGTCCTCGTGGGCGGCCAGGTAGCGGGCGGCCAGCTCGGGGTCCTCGGCGAGCCGCTCCTGCATCCGGCGCATCTCGCCGCGCTCCTCCAGCGTGCCGATGGCCGAGGCGGCCTTGGGGCAGGTGAGGTAGTACAGGGTGGGGAACGGCGACCCGTCCTCCAGGTAGGGCGCGGTCTCGATCACGTCCGGCAGTCCGCACGGGCAGCGGTGCGCGACCTCCGCCGCGCCGCGGATCTCCCGGCCGAGCTGCGCCTGGACGGCGGCGACGTCACGCTCTTCCACTGCGGGCCTTTCTCATCGAACTCGAACGGGGGCTACGGCTGCTCGTCGGCGGCCTCGACGGACCCCCAGAGCGTCTCGTACCAGGGCGGCGCCTTGCGCTGCTCCTGCGCGCCCCCACCGTACTGCGACGCGCCGCCCTCCCCGTCCAGGACGACGAAGCACTGCTCACCGGGGTCGCAGTAGTGCAGCCGCCTGCGCGCCTCGCCCTTGATGTAGTCGGGGTCGCCCAGCCGCCCCTTCTGGGCGGTGAGGTCCTCGACCTCCTGCCGCGCGGCGGCCTCCCGCTTCTGCAGCTGGGAGATCTGGGTGCGCTGGGCGATGTACTCCCGGACGGGATAGGCGAGGCTCAGCGCGATCGCGCAGAGCACGACCGCGAGGATCGCGGCCCGCGACGTCAGATGCGACCGGCCCCCCGCGCTGTCGCGGGGGGCTGGCGCACCGGAGCGCGGGGCGCTGATCTAGCCCTCCCAGCCGAACCGGGGGAAGGCCGCGGCGCCGGCGTAGCGGGCCGCGTCGTCGAGCAGTTCCTCGATGCGCAGGAGCTGGTTGTACTTGGCGACCCGGTCGCTGCGGGCGGGGGCGCCGGTCTTGATCTGGCCGCAGTTGGTGGCGACGGCGAGGTCGGCGATCGTGGTGTCCTCGGTCTCGCCGGACCGGTGGCTCATCATGCACTTGAAGCCGTTGGTCTGGGCGAGGGTGACCGCGTCCAGGGTCTCGGTGAGCGTGCCGATCTGGTTGACCTTGACCAGCAGCGAGTTGGCGGTCGAGGTCTTGACGCCGCGGGCGAGGCGCTCGGGGTTGGTGACGAACAGGTCGTCGCCGACGAGCTGGACCTTGCTCCCGATCGCGTCGGTGAGAGCCTTCCAGCCGTCCCAGTCGTTCTCGTCCAGCGGGTCCTCGATGGAGACCAGCGGGTAGTCGGCGACGAGGGAGGCGTAGTACTGCGCCATCTCTTCGGCGGACCGGGCCGAGGCCTCGAAGGTGTAGGCGCCGTTCGCGTGGAACTCGGTGGCGGCGACGTCCAGGGCGAGGGCGACGTCGCGGCCGGCGGTCAGGCCGGCCTTCTCGATCGCGACGAGGATGAGGTCGAGCGCCTCGCGGTTGGAGGGCAGGTCGGGGGCGAAGCCGCCCTCGTCGCCGAGGCCGGTGTTCAGGCCCTTGGCCTTCAGCACGGACTTGAGCGCGTGGTAGACCTCGACGCCCCAGCGCAGGCCCTCGGAGAAGGTGGCCGCGCCGAGCGGCGCGATCATGAACTCCTGGATGTCGACGTTGGTGTCGGCGTGCGCGCCGCCGTTGAGGATGTTCATCATCGGCACCGGCAGCACGTGCGCGTTCGGCCCGCCGACGTAGCGGAACAGCGGGAGGTCGGCGGAGTCCGCGGCGGCCTTGGCGACGGCGAGGCTGACGCCGAGGATGGCGTTCGCGCCGAGCTTGGCCTTGTTCGGGGTGCCGTCCAGGTCGATCATGACCTGGTCGATGATCCGCTGGTCGTCGGCGTCGTAGCCGACGATCTCCTTGCCGATCGTGTCGTTCACGGCGGCGACGGCCTGCTGGACGCCCTTGCCGTTGTAGCGGTCGCCGCCGTCGCGCAGCTCGACCGCCTCGAACTGGCCCGTGGAGGCGCCGGACGGCACCGCGGCCTGCGCCTGCGTGCCGTCTTCCAGGAGGATCTCGACCTCAACTGTGGGGTTGCCGCGGGAGTCGAGGATCTCCCGGGCGTGTACGGCCTCGATCGCGGACACGTGCGCACTCCTTGTTCAGCATCACGGGGGTTGCCCTCAGACCCTATCGAAGCCCCCTCGCGCCCCCGCGCGAGGCTCGCCGCCCGCCCGAGTCCGACCCGTTACCCAACCGTCCCCACTATTCCTACCGATCGGGTTGACTTGATGGGCATCCCCTGGTCTACTTTTCGCATCAAACCAGTCGGAAATATCCATCCGGCTCGCACGACTCATCCCCCCTTAGACAGTCGGAAAGATGGAGTGGAGCGCGATGAAGCTCAGCAGGAGAAAAGCCCTCGCAGCGACGGCGGCGCTGGTGATCGGTCTCCCGGCGCTCGCAGCCTGCGGCGGTGAGGACTCCGGCTCCGGCGGAGGCGACGAGAAGGTCACCGTCAACCTCGGCTTCTTCCCCAACATCACGCACGCCACCGCGCTCGTGGGCCTGGAGAAGGGCATCTTCGCCGAGAAGCTGGGCTCGAACGTCACGCTGTCGAGCAAGGCCTTCAACGCCGGCCCCGCCGCCATCGAGGCCCTGTTCGCCAAGGGCGTCGACGCGACCTTCGTCGGACCGAACCCGGCCATCAACGCCTGGTCGCAGTCCAAGGGACAGGCCATCAAGATCATCTCGGGTGCCGCGTCCGGCGGCGTCTCCCTCGTGGTGAACCCCAAGAAGGTCAAGAGCCTGGACGACCTCAAGGGCAAGAAGATCGCCACCCCGCAGCTGGGCAACACCCAGGACGTGGCGATCCGCTACTACCTCAAGGAAAAGGGCCTCACCGCCAACCAGGACGGCACCGGCGACGTCTCGGTCGTCCCGCAGGAGAACTCCCAGACGATCGAGACCTTCAAGCAGGGCGAGATCGACGGCGCCTGGGTGCCCGAGCCCTTCGCCTCCCGCCTCATCCTCGAGAGCGGCGCCAAGAAGCTGATCGACGAGAAGACCCTGTGGCCCGACGGCAAGTTCGTCATCACCCACCTGATCGTCCGGCAGGACTTCGCCAAGGAGCACCCGGACCTCGTCCAGAAGCTCGTCGAGGCGACCGTCGCCTCCAACGACTTCATCGCCTCCAACCTGGAGGAGGCCAAGACCGCGGCCAACGCCCAGCTGGAGAAGCTGACGACCAAGCCGCTGTCGAAGGAAGTCCTGGACTCGGCCTTCAAGGAGATCGAGTTCACCAACGACCCGATCGCCGCGTCGCTGACCGGAGGAGCCGAGCACGCCCAGGCCGTCGGCCTGCTCGACCCGGTCGACCTCAAGGGGATCTACGACCTGTCCTACCTGAACACGGTGCTGAAGGCGGCCGGAAAGCCGGAGGTCGCGACCCCATGACCAAGGCCCCCGAGGCCGCCGAGAGCCGGACCGCCGCCGCGGTCCGGCTCGCCGGTGTCTCCAAAGCGTTCGGATCCGGGAGCTCGGCGCTGCTCGCGCTCGACAACGTCTCCCTGGACGTCAAGCCCGGAGAGTTCGTCTGCCTGCTCGGCGCGTCCGGCTGCGGCAAGTCCACTCTCCTCAACCTCGTCGCCGACCTCGACAAGACCAGCTCCGGCACCATCGACGTGGGCAACGCCCGCGTCGCCCTGATGTTCCAGGAGCCGGCGCTGTTCCCGTGGCTGACCGTCGGCGGCAACCTGGAGCTGGCGCTGCGCCAGCGCGGGCTGCCCCGCAAGGACCGCCCCGGGCGCGCGGCCGAGCTGCTGGAGTCGGTCCACCTGGGCGGCTTCGCCAAGAAGCGCCCGCACCAGCTGTCCGGCGGCATGCGCCAGCGCGTCGCCCTCGCCCGCGCCCTCGCGCTCACCGAGTCCTACCAGGGCCGCCGCTCGACGCTGCTGCTCATGGACGAGCCGTTCGGCGCCCTCGACGCGATGACCCGCGACCTGCTCCACGACGAGCTGGAGCGGATCTGGCGGGAGCGCGAGCTCACCGTCCTGTTCGTCACGCACAACGTGCGCGAGGCGGTCCGGCTCGGCGACCGCGTCGTGCTGCTGTCCAGCCGGCCCGGCCGGGTCATCCAGGAGTTCCCCGTCGAGTTCGCGCGGCCGCGCCGCATCGACGCTCCCGAGGTCTCCTCCCTCGCCGCCGAGATCACCGACCGGCTCAAGGAGGAAGTCAGCCGCCATGGTGCTTGAGAAGACGAGCGACAGCGCTCCCAAGCCCGGAGTCAACCGGGAGCTCGCCGGGCTCGACGCCCTGGAGCTGACCGCGGGGACCAGGAAGAACCCGCTGATCCGCGTCTACTCGGCGCTGTGGCCGATCGTGACCGCGCTGGCGATCTTCCTGTTCGCCTGGCAGTGCGTGGTCTGGTCGGGCTGGCGCGACCCGTGGGTGCTGCCCGGCCCGGCGGAGGTCCTCCCGGTCTTCTGGGACACCGTGACCTCGGGCAAGACCTGGGACGCGGTCGGCCTGACGATGCAGCGCGCGGTCGTGGGCTTCGCCCTCGCCGTCCTCATCGGCGGCGCCGTCGGCGCGCTGGTGTCGCAGTCGTGGGTGCTGCGCCGGGCCTTCGGCTCGCTCATCACCGGCCTCCAGACGATGCCGTCGATCGCCTGGTTCCCCCTCGCGATCCTGCTGTTCAAGCTCAGCGAGGGCGCGATCCTCTTCGTGGTGGTCCTCGGCGCCGCGCCGTCGATCGCCAACGGGCTCATCTCCGGTGTCGACTACACGTCGCCGATCCTGCTGCGCGCGGGCAAGGTGATGGGGCTCAAGGGCTTCGGCCGCTACCGGCACCTGGTCATCCCCGCCTCGCTGCCCTCGTTCGTCGCGGGGCTCAAGCAGGGCTGGGCGTTCGCCTGGCGCTCCCTGATGGCCGGCGAACTGCTGGTGATCATCGGCGTGCAGTCGCTGGGCACCCTGCTCACCTTCAGCCGCGAGCTCAACCAGACGTCCGAGATGATCTCGGTGATGTTCATCATCCTGATCATCGGCGTGGTGGTCGACCAGCTCTTCGGCCTCGCCGACCGGTCGCTCCGCAACCGCTGGGGGCTGGACGACTCCAACAGATAAGTCCGGAAAGTGCCGCATCGTAAGGTGTGGCACTTTTTGGGACGTCTATCCAACTTAACGAGTCGAAATAATCGGGGAGCCCGTGCAGATCACCGCCCGAGTGGAGTACGCACTCCGCGCCCTGCTGGCCCTGGCCTCCGCCGAGCCCGCCCCCCTCACCGCCGCGGCACTCGCCGAATCCCACGCGCTGCCCCTGACGTTCCTCCAGGCCATCCTCGGCGACCTCAGACGCGCCGACCTCGTGCTGAACCAGCGGCTGCCCGACCCGGGCTACCGGCTGTCCCGGCCCGCCGCCGCCATCACCGTCGGCCAGGTCCTGCGCGCCATCGACGGCAGGCCCGCCGGACGCCGCGCCGAACCCCCCGCGAACGGCGCGGCCCAGGACGTCGTCCGCAGCCTCGACCGCCTCTGGGCGGCCGCCGACAGCGCCCTCCTGGGCGTCATCGACACCGTCACCCTCGCCGATCTACGCGACGGCAGACTGCCGAGCTGAATGGCGCCCCGGGGGATCCCGTCAGGGGATCTCCCAGGGGGCTCCTTCTTCCTGGGGCTCCGGCCAGCCGGGGTCGGGGAGTTCGGGGAGGGCCGTGGGGTCCTTGCCCTTGGAGACGGTGAGGACGACGGTGAGCCCCGAGTCGCCCGGGTCGATGAGGGCGCCGGGAGACGGGTCCGTCGCGACGATCTGGTCCTCGTCGTACTTGTCGCTGTACTCGTGCGAGCCGACCTTGAAGTCCAGGCCCATCGCGCCGAGCTTCTGCATCGCCGCGTCGAGGGACATGCCGCGAAGGTCGGGCATCTTGACCTCGTCCTCGCCCGAGCCCTTGCGGAAGAAGAACGACGGCGGGCGCTGGAACCGCCCCGCCTCGACCCCGCTCAGCGCCTCGGCCATGGTGTCCTGCCAGATCGGGCCGGGGATCGTCGCGCCGTAGACCGGGCCGCCGCAGTGCGTCGGCAGGCAGGTGTTCGTCATCGGGTACTTGTAGCCACCGCGCGGGTCGCCCACCCAGACGGCCGAGGCGAGCTGCGGGGTGTACCCGGCGAACCAGGCGGCCGAGTAGTTGTCCACGGTGCCGGTCTTGCCCGCGGCCGGCCTGCCGATGCCGAGCCCCCGGCCCGTCCCCCGGGTCAGGACGCCCGACAGCACATAATTGACGGCGTCGGCGACGCCCTTGTCGATCACCTGCTCGCATCCGGCCTTCGGCACCGGGATGCTCTTGCCGTCCGAGGTGTTGATCCGCTTGATCGCGATCGGCTCGCAGTACTTGCCGCGGGCGCCGAACGCCGCGTAGGCGGCGGCCACCCTGAGCGGCGAGACGTCGTTGAAGCCGAGGGTGAAGGACGCGAACTCCTGGAGCGGCTTGCCGTCGGCGCGCTTGATGCCCAGCTTCTTGGCGATCTTCACCGTGTCGCACAGGCCGACCTTCTTCTCCAGCAGCAGGAAGAAGGTGTTCACCGAGTGCCAGGAGCCGGTCAGCAGGCTGAAGCTGCGGCCGCCCTCGCCGTCGGAGGAGTTGGTGAGGACCTTGGTGTCACTGACGTCCTTGCCCTTGCAGTCCTTGAAGCCGGTCGGGGCGTAGCCCCTCGGCGCGGTGATCCGGTCGCCGATCGCCATGCCCTGGTCGAAGGCGGCGGCCAGGGTGAACGCCTTGAAGGTCGAGCCCGCGGCCATGCCGATGCTGGTGCCGTGGTCGGCGTCGGCGGCGAAGTTGATCCAGGTCTTGCCGCGCTGCTCGTTCGGGCCGAGCTCCCGGCCGACGTCCATGCCCTTGATCTCGCCCGTGCCGGGCTCCACCAGGACCTGAGCGGCGGCCTTGCCCTCGTCGTTCTTGGCCGGGACGTGCCGGAGCAGCGCCTTGTGGGCGGCCTTCTGGGTCTTCCAGTCCAGGGTGGTGCGGATCGTCAGGCCGCCGATCCACAGCAGCCGCTCCCGCTCCTCGGGGGTCTTGCCGAAGATCTTGTTGGTGAGGATCTCGCGCTGAACGTAGTCGCAGAAGAACGCGGCCCTGCTTTCGGTGCAGCCGTTCTTGGTCTCGGTGATCTTGATCTTGAGCGGCTTGTCCTTCTCCGCCTTCGCCGTCGCGGTGTCGATGACGCCCAGCTCCGCCATCCGGTCCAGGACCGTGTTGCGCCGGTTGACCGCGCCCTCCGGGTTCAGCCGGAGGTTGTATTGGTTGCCGTTCTTGAGCGCGCCGGCGAGGGTGGCCGCCTGGCCGAGGGACAGCTTCGCGGCCGGGATGGAGAAGTACCGCCGGGACGCGGCCTCTATGCCGTAGGCGCCGTCGCCGAAGTAGGCGACGTTCAGGTACTTCTCCAGGATCTCGTCCTTGCCGAACCGCTCCTCGACCGCGATCGCGTAGCGCAGCTCCCGAATCTTGCGGCCGGGCGTCGTCTCGACCGCGTCCTGCCGCTCGGCGTCGGTCTCCGCGTTCACGTACAGAAGGTTCTTCACGTACTGCTGGGTGATGCCGGAACCGCCCTGGGGCGCGGAGGCGCCCGAACCGTCGAGGTTGGAGGCCAGTGCCCGCATCGTGCCCTTGAGGTCGAGCGCGCCGTGCTCGTAGAACCTGGCGTCCTCGATCGCGACGACCGCCTTGGCGGCGATGGGCGCGACCTTCTCCAGCGGGACGTCGACCCGGTTCTGCCGGTAGAAGGTGGCGATGGACGAACCGTCCGCGGCGAGGATGGTGGAACGCTGCGGCGTCGTGAGGTCGCCGAGGTCCACGGGCTCGGTGAGGAGCCACTCCGCCGAGTCGCGGGCGCCCACCCCCGCGACGCAGGCGAGCGGCAGCACCAGGAGCGCGCTCAGCAGGCCCGCGAGGGCGCTGTAACCCGCCAGACGCCTGACGGCACCGGCCTTCCCGCGCCCACGGGCGTCCGAGTCCATGGCGCACACCATAGACCGGACGTATGTCACAAAACCAGCAGCCCCCCGAGGCCAGACCATGTACCGGTCATCCCCGCGAGCGGCCTTCCCATGCCTCCACGAGCGACCGGAACTCGCCAGACCACGCCTTCAGCTCCGCGTTCGCGATACGCGCCGCTTCCGCACGGGCCTCGTAGCCCGCGAACAGCCCCTCGGGCACCCCGGCCTTACGGGCCTTGCGCACGAGGTCCTCGGCCTCCGGCACGGCGGGCATCGACCGGGGCACTCCCCCCAGGAGGGGACGGCCCGCCTTCTCGGCCTTCTTGATCTCGTCCCAGTTGGCCACGACCTCGTCGGCGCCGGACACGGTCACGTCCGCGAAGACGTGCGGATGCCTGCGGACGAGCTTGTCGACGATCCCCGCGGCGACGTCGTCGATGGTGAAGCCGTCTTCTCTCTCGGCCGCGACCGCGGCGTGGAAGGCCACCTGGAACAGGACGTCGCCGAGTTCCTCGCACAGCTCGTCCTGGTCGCCCGAGGCGATCGCGTCGACCGCCTCGTAGGTCTCCTCGATGAGGTACGGCACCAGGGAGGCGTGGGTCTGCGCGCGGTCCCAGGGGCAGTCCCTGCGCAGCCGCCGCATCACCTCGACCACGTCGAGCAGCCGGGCGCCCGGCAGGTCATAGGAGCCGTGCACGACCTCGACGTCCAGCGGATCGGCCACGACGAGCTCGCCGACCCGCGCCGCGAAGGACGCGTCGCCATCGGGGGCGGCCAGCCAGACGACGGCCTCCTCCCGGGCGGCGGCCACCACCGCACGGGCGTCGGGCGCGACCTCCTCGACGACGACGCCCGCGTCACGCAGATAGGGGAGCTGGGGGTGGTCCGGGGAGGCGGTGCGCACCCTTCCGTCGCGCAGGGCCGACCAGGCCCGCCACGTCAGGAGGCCGGGGGCGACCCGGTGCGAGGTCGCCAGCAGGACGAGGCTCACCGGCCCGTGCCCGTCGCGGGCAGCGACAGGTGCTGGACCGGCGGGTACAGCATGCCGAGGCTCACGCCGGAGGCGTAGGCGTCGCCGTACCGCGGATTCACCTTGATGCCCATCCCGCGCGCCGACGCCGCGAACGCGTCGCCGACCTGGCGGACCGCGGCGTCCTCGTCGGCGGCGCCCTGGGAGAGCCGGTCGGTGATGAGCAGCATCCTGGCGAAGCGGCGGCTGTGCGACGGCGCCACCCCGAACCGCATCGCGACCTGGTCGAACCGGGCGGTCTGGCCGCCGGTCAGCTGGGCGATGAACTGGTCGACCTGGGCGTCGGTCACCTCGATGCCGCGGTCCTCGGCGGTCTGGTCGGCGACCCGCATGCCGATCAGCCCCGCGAGGATGCTGCCCTGGAGCGAATCGGCCTTCGGCAGCAGGAGGATGCTGCGGTCCAGGGGGTGCTTCGCGTAGTAGGTCTGCCATTCCTCGGCTGCCGTGCCGAGGTCGGCCTGACTGATGCGCGGCTCGTCGGCGAAGGTCGCCGCCGCGCCCATCCGCACCTGGCCGCCGCAGGCCGTGGCCGACAGGGCGAGGGCCACGACCGCGAGCGTCATTCTGATCACCCGGTTACCTTACTGACGGGTGATCTGTTCCAGGAAGAGCGCATCGACGGCGTCCGTCGCCCAGCGCAGCATGTCGCCGTCCCGCAGCGGCCTTCCCCCGATGGGACTGGTCTTCGGCGTGGGCACGAGCAGGTGCCCCGGCTTCATCAGGCTCTTGGGGTACAGGCGCTGCATCCGCAGGTACCGCGACTCGGGCAGCAGGTCGCCCTCGTGGCCGGCCTTGGCGAACCTGACGTAGTTGCCCTGGAGCACGATCTCGGTGAGGCCGGCCTTGCGCGCCTTGGCCCGGAACCTGGCGACCTCCATCAGATTGAGCACGGCGAGCGGGGGCGCGCCGAAGCGGTCCTTCAGCTCCTCCAGCACCCCGGGGATCTCGTCGGGCGAGGTGATGCCCGCGATCCGGCGGTAGGCCTCCAGCCGCAGCCGCTCCCCCGGCACGTACTCGTGCGGGATGTGCGCGTCCACCGGCAGTTCGACCTTGGTCTCCAACGGCGGCGCGGCCTCCTGGCCGGTCTCCTTCAGGTCCCGGACCGCCTCGCCGACCATCCGGACGTACAGGTCGAAGCCGACGCCCGCGACGTGGCCGGACTGCTCCCCGCCCAGGATGTTGCCCGCGCCGCGGATCTCCAGGTCCTTCATCGCCACGAACATGCCCGCGCCGATCTCGGTGTGCTGCGCGATGGTCGCGAGGCGCTCGTGCGCGGTCTCGCTCAGCGGCGTCTCCGGCGGGTACAGGAAGTAGGAGTAGGCGCGCTCCCGGCCTCGGCCGACCCGGCCGCGCAGCTGGTGCAGCTGGGACAGGCCGTACATGTCGGCCCTGTCCACGATGAGGGTGTTGGCATTGGGGATGTCCAGGCCGGACTCGACGATGGTCGTGGCGACCAGGACGTCGTAGTTCTTCTCCCAGAAGTCGACCATCACCTTTTCGAGCTGCTGCTCGTTCATCTGGCCGTGCGCGGTGGCGATCCGCGCCTCGGGCACCAGCTCCTTGAGGGTGGCCGCGACCTTGTTGATGGTCTTCACCCGGTTGTGCACGAAGAAGACCTGGCCCTCGCGCAGCAGCTCGCGCCGGATCGCCGCGCCGATCTGCTTGGTGTCGTAGGGGCCGACGAAGGTGAGGACGGGGTGCCGCTCTTCCGGCGGGGTGAGGATGGTGGACATCTCCCGGATCCCGGTGAGTCCCATCTCCAGGGTGCGCGGGATCGGCGTGGCCGACATCGCCAGGACGTCGACCTGGGTGCGCAGCCGCTTGAGCTCCTCCTTGTGCTCGACGCCGAAGCGCTGCTCCTCGTCGATGATCACCAGGCCGAGGTTCTTGAACCTCGTCGACGGGCTGAGCAGCCGGTGCGTGCCGACCACGAGGTCCACGGTGCCGTCGGCGACCCCGCGCAGGGTCTCGGTGACGTCGGCGTCGGACTGGAACCGGGAGATCGGCTTCACCACGACGGGGAAGGTGCTGAACCGCTCGGAGAACGTCGAGAGGTGCTGCTGGACGAGCAGGGTCGTCGGCACGAGGACGGCGACCTGCTTGCCGTCCTGGACCGCCTTGAACGCCGCCCGTACCGCGATCTCGGTCTTGCCGTAGCCGACGTCGCCGCAGATCAGCCGGTCCATCGGGACGGGCCTCTCCATGTCGCCCTTGACCTCGTCGATCGCGGCGAGCTGGTCGGGCGTCTCGGCGTAGGGGAAGGCGTCCTCCAGCTCCCGCTGCCAGACGGTGTCGGGGCCGAACGCATGGCCGGGGCTCGCCATTCGGGCGGAGTACAGCCGGATCAGCTCGCCCGCGATCTGCTTGACCGCCTTCTTCGCGCGGGACTTGGCCTTCTGCCAGTCCGCGCCGCCCAGCCGGTGCAGCGAGGGGGCCTCGCCGCCGACGTACCGGGTCAGCTCCTCCAGCTGGTCGGTCGGCACGAACAGGCGGTCGCCCTTCGCGTACTCCAGGATCAGGTACTCGCGGGTCGCGCCCTGGACCGTCCGGGAGACCATCTCGACATAGCGGCCGACGCCGTGCTGCTCGTGCACCACGTAGTCGCCCGCCGAGAGCCGCAGCGGGTCGATGCCGCCCCGCCGCCGCGACGGCATGCGCCGCATGTCCTTGGTGGAGGACTTCTGGCCGGACAGGTCGGTCTCGGTGAGCACGACGAGCTTGACGTTCGCGTCCCAGATGAAGCCGTGCTCCAGGCGGGCGGTGGTCACCCAGACGGTGCCCTCGACCTGGGCGCGCTGCGCGGGCACGCCCGCGTCCTTCAGCACCTCGGTGTAGCGCTCGGCCGGGCCCGCGCCCTCGCTGGTGAGGACGACCTGCCAGCCCGCCTCGTGCCAGCCGCGCACGTCGGCGACGACCTTCTCCCGGTCGCCCCGGTAGGCGTCGGCGGCCTGCACGCCCAGCACGACGTCGTCCTCGCCCGCCGCGAGCGGGCTGGTGCTCCACCACGGGACGTCGAGTTCCGCCGCGCGGTCCTGGACCTCGTCCAGCGTGCGGTAGGCCGCGCCGCCGAGGTCGATCGGGGCCTCGCCGCCCGAGGCGGCGTTGACCCAGGACGCCTCGAGGAACTCCTGGCTGGTCGAGACGAGGTCGACGGCACGGCCGCGGATGCGCTCTGGGTCGCACACCAGGACCCGGCTGCCCTTGGGCAGGAGGTCGACCAGCAGCTCCATCTCGCCCGCGAGGACCGGGGAGAACGCCTCCATGCCCTCGACGGCCTCGCCCTCGGCCATCCGGGTGAGCACGTCGGCGAGCGCGGGGTACTCCACCGCGAGTTCGGCGGCCTTCGCGCGCACCGCGTCGGTGAGCGGCAGCTCTCGGCACGGCGGCGCCCACAGACCGTCCTGGGCGACCTCCAGCGAGCGCTGGTCGGCGGCCTTGAAGTAGCGGATCTCCTCGACCTGGTCGCCCCAGAACTCCACCCGCAGCGGGTGCTGCTCGGCGGCGGGGAAGACATCGAGGATGCCGCCGCGCACCGCGATCTCGCCGCGCTTCTCCACCAGGTCGACCCGGTCGTACCCGGCGGTGACGAGGCGCGTGACGACCTCGTCCATGTCCATCTCGTCGCCCTGGCGCAACCGGACCGGCTCCAGGTCGCCCAGGCCCGCCACGATCGGCTGGAGCACCGCGCGCACGGGCGCGACCACGACCTTCAGCGGGCCGCTCGCCGGGTCGGCGGGCTCGGGGTGGGCGAGCCGGCGCAGCACCGCGAGCCGCTGGCCGACGGTGTCGCTGCGCGGCGAGAGCTTCTCGTGCGGCAGCGTCTCCCACGACGGGAAGTGCGCGACCGTGACCGGGTCGAGCAGGCTCGTCAGCGCCGACGCCAGGTCCTCGGCCTCCCGGCCCGTCGCGGTGACGGCCAGCACCGCGGCGCCGTCGACGGCGGTCCGCGACAGGGCGGCGGCCAGGACCGGGCGCAAGGACGGCGGCCCCACCAGGGGGTGCTGCGGCGACTCGAGGCCGGCGCGCAGCCGGGCATCGGTGAGAAGGAGATCAAGCAGAGGCGAGAGAGACATCATCGACCTTGGGGTAGGCGGGCAGCCCGAAGATCCCGAAATCATCAGTTGACTCCGGGCAGCTTCCAGGGTACGCGCCACCGCGGCCGGTTCCGGGGGCGAGGACACGTTTACCGCGAGAAAGCGCGAATACCGAAAGACGCCCGCGACCATGGTTACGCTGCGGAACCATGACCGAGCTATCTGTGCGGGACCGGCCGGTCTCGGGCCCGGCCCCAGACGCCGACCTCTTCGCCGAGCGGGTCAGGCTGCACGCCCTGGACAAGGGACTGGCGAAGATCCACGTGCTGGAGGCGGGCTGTGGCAGGGGATCCGGGCTGACGCTGCCCGAGGGCCTGGCCCGGCACGTCACCGGCATCGACCTCGACGCTCCGGCGCTGCGCGCCCGCACCATGGCGCGCCTCGACCTGGACGCCTACCACCTGGGCGATCTGCGCAGCGCCCCGCTGCCGCCGCGCTCGTTCGACGTGGTGCACGCCGACGCGCTGATCGAGCGGATCGCGCACGCCGAACTGGTGATGGACCGGATGGTGGCGGCGCTCAAGCCGGGCGGGCTGTTCCTGGTCCGTTTCACCGACCGCGACAGCGCCCAGGGCCTGCTGCGCCGGGCGCTCCCGCGCCGGGTGCTCGGCGCGCTGGGGGTCGCCGGATCGCGCGGGGAGCCGCCGCGGGAGAGCCCGGCGCCGGTGTTCGAGCCGGTCAGCTCGCTCGCCGGATTCCGGAGCTGGTGCCTGATGCGCGGGCTGGTGATCGCCGAGGCGCATGTGCACCGGGCGCCGGTGAGCACGCCGGTCCGGGTGCTGGCCCGGCTCATCGCGATCTTCACGCACGGCCGCTTCACCTCCGGCCACGCCGAACTGTCCCTGGTCATCCGCAAACCCGAGAACCGGTTCGCCCGGATCCTCTGATCGCTGCCCGTACCGTCCGGTCGTGCCGGGAGTGGCGCGGCCGGACGGTATTTTTGCCCGCGTGAGCAACGCACTGTCAGAGGACCTTCACGGGCTTGCCTCGACGACCCCCGCCCCGGCCGAACTCGCCGATCTGGAACAGCTCCTGGCGGGGGCCTTCCGGCCCCTCGCGGGGTTCCTCGGCCCGCTGGACGCCGCCGCGGTCGACGCGGGCGGGCGTCTGCGCGACGGCACCCCGTGGCCCTCGCCCGTCCTGCTGACGGTGCCCGAGGCGCTGGCCGGGGAGAAGCGGATCATCCTCCAGGACCCCGAGACGGTGCCGCTGGCGGTCCTCGACGTCACCGAGGCGTGGAGCGACCCCTCGGCGCCCGCCGGGCACTTCCGCCTCGCCGGGACCCTGACCGCCCTGCGCGAGCCGTCCTACGGGGCGTTCCGCAGGCTGCGCCGCCGCCCCCCCGCGCCCGGCGCCGAGACCCCCGCGGTGCTGGCCGTCACCACCCGGGAGCCGCTGCACCGGGCCCGCCTCGGCCAGATCAAGCAGACCGCCGAGCGGCTCGGCCTGCCCGTCCTGGTGCTCGCGCTGCTGTCGGGCGCGCACGAGCAGGAGCTGGTCAGGGCGCTGCTCGCGGTTCAGCGGGACCTGCCGGAGGGCAGCGAGATCGTCACCGTGAACCTCGCGCCGCGCGCCGACGCGCTGCGCGACCAGGCGCTCGCCGCGCACGTCGCCGCGGCCTACGGGGCCACCCACCTGCTGAGTGACGCGCCCCTCACCGAGGTCCCGCTGACCGTCGTCGCGCCCGAGCCGTGGGCCTATGACACCGAGCACGAGGTGTGGCGGCCGCTCGCGCGGATCGCCGAGCAGCGGGCCCGCGCCGAGCTGACCGCCGACGAGCTGGGCGGCCTGCTGGACCGGGGCGAGGCGGTCCCCGAGTGGTTCACCCCGCCCGCGGTCGCCGCCGAGCTGCGCCGGGCCCGGCCTCCGCGGCACGAGCGGGGCGTCACCGTGTTCTTCACCGGTCTTTCCGGCTCAGGCAAGTCCACGGTCGCGCGCGCGCTCGGCGACGCGCTGATCGAGGGCGGCGAGCGGACGGTCTCCCTGCTCGACGGCGACGTCGTGCGGCAGATGCTCTCGTCCGGGCTGACCTTCTCCAAGGCCGACCGCGATCTCAACATCCGCCGGATCGGGTTCGTCGCGGCCGAGATCACCCGGCACGGCGGTCTGGCGATCTGCGCCCCGATCGCGCCGTACGCGGCGACCCGGGCCGAGGTCCGCCGGATGGTGGAGGCGGTCGGCGACTTCGTGCTGATCCACGTCGCGACCCCGCTGGAGGAGTGCGAGCGGCGGGACCGCAAGGGCCTGTACGCCAAGGCGCGGGCGGGCCTGATCCCGGAGTTCACCGGCATCTCCGACCCGTACGAGACGCCCTCGGACGCCGAACTTGTGATCGACACCACAGGACGTTCTGTTTCCGAGTGTGTCGACGAGGTCGTGAAGCACCTCACCGGGGGCGGCTGGCTGCGCTCCCAGCCCGCCTGACGGGTCCGCGACACCCCGGCGCCGAACGGCGTTTCCGCACGTCAAAGGCACGTACTGTAAGGGGTCGCCCACCTTCCGCGACTTGCTCGCGCGGTGGGCGGCCCTTATAGTTTGTGACGAAATATTTCCTAGTATTTCCATGGGATATACCGATGCACTTTGACGTGACGATGGCCATCGGATCGTTCCTCGTGGCGATCGTCGTCGGGCTGACCGGCATGGGCGGCGGCGCCCTCATGACGCCGATGCTCGTGACGTTCTTCGGTGTCCCGCCCCTCACCGCGGTCTCCAGCGACCTCGTCGCCTCGGCCGTGATGAAGCCCGTCGGCAGCTTCGTGCACCTGCGCCGCGGCACCGTGCACCTCAAGCTCGTCGGCTGGCTGTGCCTCGGCTCCGTGCCCGCCGCGTTCTGCGGCGTGCTCATCGCCCGCGCCCTCGGCGACGGCGAGGCGACCCAGGACTTCATCGAGAAGGCCATGGGCGTCGCCCTGCTGATCGCGGCCTTCGGCATCGTGTACCGCCTCTACCAGGGTATGCGCGACAAGAAGGCCGGCGCCCAGGCCGCGACCGAACCCGCCGAGCCCCTCAAGATGCGCCCGCTGCCGACCGTGCTCACCGGGGCCGTCGGCGGGGTCGTGGTCGGCATCACCTCGGTCGGCTCCGGCTCGCTGATCATCGTCGCGCTGCTCGCGCTCTACCCCATGCTCAAGGCCAACCAGCTCGTCGGCACCGACCTCGTCCAGGCGGTCCCGCTGGTCGCCGCGGCCGCGCTCGGCCACATCCTCTTCGGCGACTTCCAGCTCGCGGTCACCGCGCCCCTGCTCGTCGGCTCCATCCCCGGCGTCTACATCGGCGCGCGGATCTCCGCGCACGCCCCCGGCGACCTCATCCGCCGCGCCCTCGCCGTCGTCCTGGTCGCCAGCGCGCTCAAGATGTTCGGCGTCCCGGTCACCGCGCTCGCCTGGATCATCGCCTCCTTCGTCGTCGCCGCCGCGGCCGCCTGGATCATCCTGCGCCTTCGCCGCGAGGCCGCCCCGCCCGCCACCGCGAAGGCGGAAGTGGCCGCCGGGTCCAGAGAGGGCTGACGGGCTCCCGGGACCCTGCCCACCTCCGGAAATCCCAAAGAATCATCGCAGGTCCGCGCGGTCGGGCCCCGCCTCCGGCGACGATGGAGGAGCGCCCCTCCCTCAGCCGCGTTAAGGCCGCCCATGGACCCCGAGCAGATCCCCGACCGCCTCTTCTCCGCGGACGGGCTCGGCCGCGCCCAGCGCAGCGGCGGCGCGTGCGCCTCGTGCGGCAAACGCTGGCCGCGGCCCCGCCTGCCCATCGGACGACTGGTCGACGGGGCGGTCCTCTATGTCTGCGATGACTGCACGCCGGGCTGGGAGATCATCGAAGATGGTCCCGATCCGTCGCCGACGTGAGGAGCGCGCAGATGGCCGACGCCTGGCTCGTGACCGGGGCGGGCGGCATGCTCGGCACGGAGCTGACCGCCCTGCTGCGGACGGCGGGGCGGCCGGTGACCGCCGCCGGGCGGACCGATCTCGACCTCACCGACGCCCGGGCCGTCGCCGCCGCGGTCCGGGGCCACCGCACCGTGGTCAACTGCGCGGCCTGGACCGCCGTGGACGACGCCGAGCGGGCCGAGGAGGCCGCGCTCGCGGTGAACGGCACCGCCGTCGGCCCCCTGGCCCGAGCCTGCGCCGCCGAGGGCACGACCCTGATCCAGATCTCCACCGACTACGTCCTGCCCGGCACCGACCCGGCGCCCGCCCCCGAGGACGCGCCCACGGGGCCCGTCAACGCCTACGGGCGCACCAAGCTGGCCGGCGAGCGGGCGGCGCTGGCGCACGGCGGCCTCGTCGTCCGGACGGCCTGGCTGTACGGGGCGCACGGGCCCAACTTCGTCACGACCATGGCCCGGCTGGCCCGGGAGCGGGAGACCGTCGACGTGGTCGCCGACCAGCACGGGCAGCCCACCTGGACGGCCGACCTCGCCGCCCGGATCGTCGCGCTCGCCGGCTCCGGCGCGCCCTCCGGCGTCTACCACGGCACCAACGCCGGGCGGACGACCTGGCACGGGCTGGCCCGCGCCGTCTTCGCCGGGCTGGGCCACGACCCCGACCGGGTGCGGCCGACGACCACCGGGGCGTTCCCGCGCCCCGCGCGCCGCCCGGCCTCCAGCGTGCTCGGCCACGACGGCTGGGCGGCGGCGGGCCTGCCTCCGCTGCGCGGCTGGGAATCCGCGCTGGCCGAGTACCTGGCGGCCGGGTAGGCGCCGAGGCCGGTTCCAGCCACCGGGTTTTCCGCGGCGGCGCCGCGCCGGGCCCTCGGCTCGGTTTGAATGAGGGCATGCAGCGCCTCACTACACGGCTGGGGAACCTCTGGTGGGAGCGGCGCCTGGGCGTCTCGACCCGGGGGATCGTGGCGGCCGACCATCCCGACGCCACGCACTACGCGACGATGTCCTACACGGCGGTCCGGCGGATCCTCGCCGCCCTGGAGCTCGGCCGGGACGACGTCTTCGGCGATCTCGGCAGCGGTCTGGGCCGGGTGCTGTGCTGTGCGGCCAGGCTGCCGGTCAAGGAGGCCGTCGGCTTCGAGGTCAACGACACGCTGACCGAGGCCGCGCTGGCCAACGCGGCCCGGCTGCGGGCCCGCAAGGCCGAGGTGTCGGTGCGCCGCGGCCCCTGTGAGGAGGCCGATTTCACGGGGATCACGGCGTTCTTCCTGTTCGATCCCTTCGGCGAGCGCACCCTGCGCGCGGTCCTCGACCGGATCGAGAAGCGGGAGCCGCGGACGCCGCTCCGCTTCGCCTACGCCAACCCGGTCCACGCCCGGGTGTTCGCCGAGTGCCCCTGGCTGGAGGAGGTCGCCTTCTGGGACGCCGCGGCCACCGGCCTTGAGCACTCGGTGCGGTTCTACCGGACGGTCCCGTGAGCCCCGGTCCGGTCAGCCGCAAGGGACGGTGCGGACCGTCCCGGTGACGCGGTAGTCCGTGTCCATGGTGACCACGGTGTTGTCCTGCCAGGTCCCGATACGGGCGCAGGAACCGGTCTCCTCGACGGTGAAAGGGCCGTAGACCCAGGTCCGGTCGACCACCTTGTTGCCCCGCAGCACCCACGTGCCGCCCGCGGGGGCCACCCAGATGCCGTACAGGCCGCCGACCACCAGGTTGTCGATGAGGGTGACGTCGGTGGAGCCCTTCTCGCCGGGACGGGACGGCCTGCTGAAGATGAACACGCCGCCGTTCATGCCGGGATAGGCGCCGGAGTCGCAGGCCGGCCTGCTCCGGTCCGTCGCCCAGCCGTTGCACATGTCGAACGTGGTCCGCCGGACGACCAGGCGCTGGGCGCCCGGATAGTCCTGGAGGCCGTCGCCGTGGCTCTCCGGATTGGTGCCGCAGGTCCGGACGAAGGAGTCCGCGATGGTGATGTCCGGCCCGCCGGTGCGGAAGCCGTCGTCGTGGCCTTGCAGGAGGACCCTGGTCGCCGTGTAGTTCCCGGTGTCGTAGCCGGTGTCGATCGCGGGGCTGACCAGGCAGGCGTCGGGCGAGCCGATGGTGCTGTCGACGAGGGTGAGCCTCGCGCCGTCCTTGTCGTTCTTGGAGACCCCGCCGTCGATCCTGGTGTCGCGCACCGTGACGCCGTCGGCGTAGGTGATGAGCTGCCCGGTGATGTGCCAGCCGTCGATGACCTCCCCCGGCGTGCGCGCCTCGTAGTCGCCCTGCACGGTCCGCCGCACCTTGGTCTTCGGCGGCACCCCCGTGCAGGCGGGCGTCGGATGCGCCGAGGCCGGGCAGCCACGTCCCGGCGCGGTGGGGGTGGGCCGCGGGGTCGACGGCGAGCCGGTGGACGGCGGCGGCGTCCCGGGCGGTGTGGCCGACGGCGGCGCGGTGGACGGCGACGCGGTCGGCGGCGGGACCGGGGTCGGCTCAGCGGTCCCGGTCCGGCAGGCGGCCAGGGTCAGCGCGAGCATCGCCGCGGCGGCGGATCGCCGGATCATCTTCAGTACGCTCCCGAGCCGCGCAGGACGGCGCCCGCCGTCTTCCAGAGGATCTGCAGGTCCATCATCAGCGACCAGTTCTCGACATAGAGGAGATCGAGGCGGACCGCCTCGTCCCAGGGCAGGTCGCTGCGCCCGCTGACCTGCCAGAGGCCCGTGATGCCCGGCTTGACGACGAGCCTGCGGCGCACGTCGCGACCGTAGACGGCGACCTCCTCCGGGAGCGGCGGCCGCGGCCCCACCAGCGACATGTCGCCGCGCAGCACATTGACCAACTGCGGCAGCTCGTCGAGCGAGTACCTGCGCAGCACGCCGCCGACCGCGGTGATCCGCCAGTCGTTCCTGAGCTTGAACATCACCCCGTTGGTGGGCGCCATCTCCGCGCGGTGCCGGTGCGCGTCCGGGATCATCGTGCGGAACTTGAGCATCCGGAACTCCCGCCCGTCCCGGCCGATCCTGGTCTGGGCGTAGAAGATCCGGCCGCGGTCGCCGATCTTGACCAGCGCGGCGATGAGGAGCAGCAGCGGCGCCAGCAGCGCCAGCGCCCCGGCCGCGCCAGCGAGGTCGAAGGCGCGCTTGAACAGCCGCCGCGGCCCGTCGAGGTCGGGGTGGTCCACGTGGATCAGCGGCAGGCCCGCGATCGGCCGGATGGTGGTCCGCGCCCCGGCGACCTCCAGCAGCGCGGGCGCCACGAAGATCTCCGTCCGGTCCTTCTCCAGCGCCCACGCCAGACGCCGCAGCGCGTGCCCGTCGAGTTCCGGGCAGGCGAGCACGGCGACGCTGTCGGCCCCCTCCTCGCCGACCGTCTGGATCACCTCGTCGAGGTCGCCGCGCACGGGCACCCCGCCCGGCAGGCCGGCCCTGCCCGTCAGCGCCGCGCGGCCCGGTGTGCAGGCCGCGACGACCTGCATGCCGTGGTACGGAGAACGGTTCAGCTCCGCGACGAGCGCGCTCACCCCCGCGGGATGGCCGACGGCCACGACCCGGCGCATCCAGGAGCCGTGCGCCCTGCGCCGGTGCAGCCACTTGCGCACCCGCCAGCGGGCGAGCACTCCGAAGACGGTGAGCGCGGGCAGTGCCACCACCACGAACCCGCGGGCGACCTCCGCCTTGGTGGCGTACGAGGCGATCGCGACCGCCGCGGTCAGCCCGACCCCCGCGTGGACGACCCTGCGGTACTCGTCCGAGCCCACCCCGTAAAGCCGCCCGTCGTAGGCGCCGGAGAACCTCAGCCACGGCAGCCACAGCAGCGGAAGCGCCAGCGCCACCGCGAGGTTGGCGCCGACCGGTCCCTCGCGGCCGCCGAACCGCACGAGAAAGCCGAGCGCCCCCGCCGCGGCGGCGCACACCACGTCGCATCCGATGATCAGTACCGTGTACTTCCTGACCCAATTACCGGCGCCCGCGACGACTGCCCCGCCCGTCGCAGAGACGCCGGTACCGTCGATGACGGTCACCGTGGACCCTCCATGCTCCCCGTACGCACGTCCTTTACAGCGCCCGGGACGTGCACCGCCGCATCCGCCTGGTGCGGCGAACGATCAGCGGTCAGCAATAACAGGTCTAACGCGCCCATCGGGGGCACATCCAGCGGTGACGACGGCCGGATCAGGTCAGAAAATCTCCGAATACTACCCTTAGAGGTAATAAGAACCACGTACCCGGACTATCCACACGAACTCACAACGGCCTTCCCCAAGGCCGACGACGCTCTCGGGAAATAGCCGAAAGGGTAATTCCCACCAGCATTTTATATGTCCGGAACAGGCCACAAGCGACCCATGCTGAACTCTTTCCCAATACGCGCGACACGTCACAGAATGATCAGCCGGGGGTGGCTGATCTGTCCGCACAGTTCAATCTCACGGTTCATGGCATCGGGGTGCCGCAGCGGGTGCTCGACCCTGGCGAGGACGGCACCTGGATCGGGGTTCCGGAGTTCGAGACGGTCCTCGACGCCGTCGCCGGGCGCTCCGACGTACACCTGACCTTCGACGACGGGAACTCCTCCGACCTGGAGATCGCGCTCCCCCGGCTCAGGGAACGCGGCATCACCGCGGCCTTCTACGTGCTGGCGGGCGAACTCGGAAGACCCGGAAGGCTGACCGCGGACGGCGTCCGCGCACTCGTCACCGCCGGCATGGCCGTCGGCTCGCACGGCTGGGCCCACCGGGACTGGCGCAGGCTGCGTCCCGGCGAGGCCGAGGAGGAGTTCGACAGGGCGCCCCGGGTGCTCGCCGACCTCGTCGGCGGGCCCGTCACCGAGGTCGCCATCCCGTTCGGCTCCTATGACCGGCACGTCCTGCGCGCGCTGCGCCGCACCGGCGTCACCCGCGCGCACACCAGCGACGGCGGCCCCGCCGAACCCGGCGGGTGGCTCCAGGCCAGGACCAGCGTGCGAGGCGGGCTCACCGCCGAGACGCTCGCCGCCGCCCTGCGCCGTCCGGCGCTCCCCCGTCGCGCCCGCCAGCTCGGCGCCCGCGCCGCCAAGCGGGTGCGCGGATGAGCGCCCCCCGCGTCGGCGTCGTCATCGTCTCCTACAACAGCGCCGACGTGCTGCCGGACTGCCTCGCCTCGCTGGCCGGCCAGGACGTCGTGCTGACCCGGGTCGTCGTCGCCGACAACGCCTCGGCCGACGAGTCCCTCGCCGTCGCCGAAACCGCGGGGGCGAGCGCGGAGGCCGACGTCAAGGTGCTCGCCACCGGCCGGAACGGCGGCTACGCGGCAGGGTTCAACGCGGGGCTCCGCGAACTGGACCTCACCGCCCTCGACGCGGTGTGCGTGCTCAACCCGGACTGCCGGCTGCGCCCCGGCGCCCTCGGCGTCCTCGCCGCGGCCCTGCTGAGGCCCGGGATCGGGATCGCCGCGCCCCGGCTCGTCAACCCCGACGGCACACTCCAGCCGACCCTGCGCCGGATGCCGACCGTCGGCCGGGCGCTGGCCGAGGCGGTCCTGGGCGGCACGTTCACCGGCCGCCACGGCACGCTCGGCGAGCTGATCACCACGCCGGGCCCGCACGAGCGCGAGGGCCGCCACGCCTGGGCCACCGGCGCCGCGCTGCTGATGTCGGCCGAGGCGCTGCGCGCCGTTGGGGAATGGGACGAGTCGTTCCTGCTGTACAGCGAGGAGACCGAGTTCATCCTGCGCGCCGCCGACCGCGGCTTCGGCCTCTGGTACTGCCCGGACTCGGTGGTCGAGCACATCGGCGCGGCCTCCGGGACCAGCCCCGCGCTCGCCGCGCTCAGCGTCGTCAACCGGGTCCTGCTGTTCCGCAGGATCCGCTCGCGCTCCGCCGCGTTCTGCTACTTCCTCGCCGTCGCGCTCGGGCAGGGGCTGCGCGCCCTCGCCGGGCACCCCGACGCCCGCGCCGCGTTCGTCGCGCTGGTCCGGCCGTCGCGCAGGCCGACCAGGCTGGCGGGCGGATGACGCCCCGCACCCGCGAACGCAAGCCGTTCGACGCGCTGAGCACCGCAGAACTCGCGGCCTGGACCGCGCTCCGGGCCGCCGACCCCCTGCGGGACAGCCCCTACTTCCATCCGGAGTTCGCCGCCGCCGTGCACCGCAGCGGCACGCCCGTCCACGTCGTCGTCGAGCGGGCCGGAGCCGAGGTCACCGCGCTGCTCGCGCTCCAGATCACCGGATCGGTGGCCAGGCCCGTCGGCTGGCCCGGCGCGGACTTCCAGGGGCCGATCGGCGCGGGGCTCTCCCCCCGGACGCTGCTCACCGGAGGGGTTCGGACCTTCGAGTTCGACCATCTCGTCCAGGGATCTGTGGAGTTCGAGCCCTATATCCAGAGCCGCCGCGTCTCGCCGTTCCTGGACGTCACCGGGGGGCTCGACGGCTACCTCGGCCGGGCCTCGCGCAGCGGCCGCGACAACATGGGCCAGGCCCGGCGCAGACTGCGGCAGGCCGAGCGGGAGGGGCCCGTCCGGTTCACCGCCGATGACCCGGACCCGGCCGCCCTCGACGAGCTGATCGACCAGAAGCGCGGCCAGTACCGGGCCACCGGGGCCCGCGACTACTTCGCCGACCCCCGGCACCGCGACCTGGCGCACGCCCTGCTCAAGACCCGGCACGCCGACTTCGGCGGCGTCCTGTCCACGCTCCGCGCGGGCGACCGGCTGCTGGCCGCCCACTTCGGCCTGCGCTCCGGCCCGGTCCTGCACTGGTGGTTCCCCGTCTACGACCCGGCCTTCTCGCGGCTCGCCCCCGGCTGGATGCTGCTGCGCGAACTCGTGTCGGACGCGCCCGCGCTCGGCGTCGGCAGGATCGACCTCGGCCGCGGCGAGGACGAGTACAAGCGGCGCGCCAAGACCGGGGAGACCGAGGTCTGCCAGGGCCTCGCCAGCCGCGACCCGCTCCGGCTGGCCCGCCGCCGCGCGCTCGACGCCCTCCGCCGCTCCCCGTTCGCCCCCGGTCTGCGCCGGCTCGCTCGGAAGGTCAGATGAACATGCGCGTCAGCGTCTTCGGGCTGGGCTACGTCGGCTGCGTCTCCGCGGCCTGCCTGGCCAAGCTGGGCCACGACGTCATCGGCGTCGACGTCAACCCCGGCAAGCTCGACCTGCTGGCGCGGGGGGTCGCGCCGCTGGTCGAGGCCGACATCGGCGCGCTGACCGAGGAGGTCGTCGGCGCCGGGCGGCTCACCGTCACCGCGGACGCCGCGGCGGCCGTCGCCGCCTCCGATGTCTCGCTGATCTGCGTGGGCACCCCGTCGGCCCCCAACGGGAGCCTGTCGACGGAGTTCCTGGAGCGGGTCGCCGAGCAGATCGGCGCCGCGCTCGCCGACCGCGCCGGGCCCCGGCACACCGTGGTCATCCGCAGCACGATGCTGCCCGGCACCTGCGAGCGGTTGCTGGTACCGCTGCTGGAGAAGCACTCGGGACGTGTCGCGGGAACCGACTTCGGGGTCGCGGTGAACCCCGAGTTCCTGCGCGAGGGCAGCAGCGTCCGCGACTTCTTCGCCCCGCCCAAGACCGTGGTCGGCGAACTCGACCCGGCCAGCGGCGACGTGGTCGCCGCGCTGTACGAGGGCCTGCCCGGCGAGGTGTTCCGGGTGCCGGTCACGGTCGCCGAGATGACCAAATACGCCGACAACTCCTTCCACGCGCTGAAGATCGCCTTCGCCAACGAGCTCGGCGCGGTCTGCCGGGCCCTGGGCGTCGACTCCGGGCCGGTGATGGACGTGTTCGTCAGCGACCGCAAGCTCAACATCAGCCCCGCCTACCTGCGGCCGGGCTTCGCGTTCGGCGGGTCCTGCCTGCCCAAGGACGTGCGCGGCCTGGTCTACGCCGCGCGCCGGGCCGACGTGTCGGTGCCGCTCCTGGACCATCTGCTGCCCGCCAACGAGGAGCATCTGGCCCGCGCCGTCCGGCTGGTCGAGGAGACCGGCCGCCGCAGAATCGGGGTGTTCGGC
Organism: Actinocorallia herbida; assembly: GCF_003751225.1. Taxonomy (NCBI): domain Bacteria; kingdom Bacillati; phylum Actinomycetota; class Actinomycetes; order Streptosporangiales; family Thermomonosporaceae; genus Actinocorallia; species Actinocorallia herbida. Next base: position 180,605 of record NZ_RJKE01000001.1, on the reverse strand, counting down.
CTGTCGTTCAAACCGGGCACCGACGACCTGCGGGAGAGCCCGCTGGTCGAACTCGCCGAACGCCTCCTCGGCAAGGGGTACGACCTGCGCATCTACGACGCCAACGTCTCGCTGTCGCGGCTGATGGGCGCCAACCGCGACTACATGCGGGCCCGCCTCCCCCACCTGGGCGAGCTGCTCAGCAGTGACCCGGTCGAGGTGCTGGACCACGCCGAGGTCTGCGTGATCGGCTGCGCCGACCCCGCGGTGGTGGCCGCCCTGGAGAACGCGGGCGACCGCGTGCTCGTCGACCTCGTCCGGCTCCCGGACGCCGCGACGCGGCGCGGCGTCCCCGGCTACCTGGGACTCGCCTGGTGAACGCGGAGAACGCGGGGGCGAAGCGCACCCTGATCATCGTGGAGAACCTCTCCGTCCCGTTCGACCGGCGGGTCTGGCAGGAATGCCAGGCGCTGCGCGAGGCAGGGTGGGAGGTGGACGTCATCTGCCCGCAGGGCACGTCGCGGGACACCGAGCCCGAGGCGGTGATCGACGGCGTCCGGATCCACCGGTACCCGTTGAAGGCCGCCGAAGGCGGGCCCGCGGGCTACCTGAAGGAGTACGGCACCGCGCTCTGGCACACCTGGCGGCTCGCCCGCAAGGTGGGGCCGGTCGACGTGGTCCACGCCTGCAACCCGCCCGACCTCTTCTTCCCGCTGGCTCGGCGGATGCGGCGGCGCGGCGCCCGGTTCGTCTTCGACCAGCACGACCTGGTGCCCGAGCTCTACCTGTCGCGGTTCGCCGGGCGCGGCAGGGACCTGCTCTACCGGGCGGTCGAGCGGATGGAGCTGGCCACCTACCGGGCCGCCGACATCGTCATCGCCACGAACGAGAGCTACCGGGACGCGGCCGTCCGGCGGGGCGGCAAACGGCCCGAGGAGGTGTTCGTGGTCCGCAGCGCCCCGGTCGTCGAACGGTTCCACGAGGTGGCCGCGGAGCCCGAGCTCAAGCACGGCAAGCCCTACCTGCTGTGCTACCTGGGCGTCATGGGGCCGCAGGACGGCGTCGACTACGCGCTGCGCGCCCTCGCGGAGCTGCGCGCGACCCGCGACGACTGGCACGCCACGTTCATCGGCGCGGGCGACACCTTCGCGGCGATGCGGGAGCTGTCGGCCGAGCTGGGCCTCGCGGAGCACGTCGACTTCACAGGGCGGATCCCCGATGAGGACCTGCTGCGCTACCTGTCGACCGCCGACGTGTGCCTGTCCCCCGACCCGCACAACCCGCTGAACGACGTCTCCACGATGAACAAGGTCATGGAGTACATGGCGATGGGCCGCCCGATCGTGTCGTTCGAGCTGCGGGAGGCCCGGGTCTCGGCGGGCGAGGCCGCGCTGTACGCCCCGGACGACGACGAGGCGGTGTTCGCCGCGCTGGTCTCGCGGCTGCTCGACGATCCGGCCGGGCGCCGCCGGATGGGCGAGCTGGGCCGGGCACGGGTGGCCGGCCCGCTGTCGTGGGCGCACTCCAAGAAGGCGCTCATCGCCGCCTACGAGGCGGCCCTGGACGTCCGGTCCGCGCCCCAGCCGGAGCCGCCGGGCCAATGAGCCGACGCCTTGTCCAGCAGCATGACCGCGGCGTAGCAGGCGACGTCGAGCGGCCCCGCCCCGCCGCGGCGGGCCAGGCCGAGCAGGTCGCCCGCGCCCAGGGGACGCGCGGACGCCGGCCTGCCGAGCGCGGCGAGCTGGCGGTTGCCGCGCCGCACCCGCGCGCGGCGGCGCAGATGCGCCCGGACCGTCCGGGTCTGGCGGACCACCGTGACGGCCTCGGGCACCGCCGTGCGCTCCGGTCCGGTGAAGGCCGCGTGGACCCAGCCGTCGTCGGCGAGCAGCCCGTCGGGCAGCGGGAACACCCGGCGGTGGCCCTCCTCGCTCAGCAGGTAGGCACCCGCCCCGGCGAGCACCCGGGTCGGCGCGATGAGCCTGTCGTGGGTGCGGTGGACGCGCCGGACGACGGGTCCGCAGCCGGTCAGGTCCCAGTGCGGGACCGGCGCGCAGGCCAGCACCCCCGGACGGGCGATCGCCTCCAGCAGGGCGCGCAGCCCCGTCAGGGCGACGTCGGCGTCGAGGTACAGGCGGGGGAACACGGCGCACGCCGCGTCGCCCAGGTGCAGGGCGTGGTGCTTGCCCGGCACCTCGGTCTCGATCACCCGGACGCCCGCCGCCCTGGCCGCCTCGGCCGTCCGGTCCGTGCAGGCGTTGGCCACCACGATCACCTCGACCTCGCCGGGCCGGGTCCCCGCGAGCAGCCGCCGCAGACCGTCCCCGATCACCGCCTCCTCGTTGTGGGCGGGCACCACGACACTCACCACCGGAAGGGTCACAGCACATGAGGGTAGAGCGCACCGCCCTGCCGGGGGTACTGCTGTTCCGACCGGTCCCGGTCCACGACGACCGGGGCTTCTTCACCCGGACCTTCGACACCGCGCTCGCCGCGGCGCACGGGCTCGACCCCGCGGGGTTCGTCCAGGACAGCCAGTCGCGTTCCCGGGCGGGCACGATCCGCGGGATGCACGGCAGGTCGGGCCGGGGCGAGGCCAAGCTGGTGCGGTGCGCCCGCGGCGCGGTCCTCGACGTGGTGGTGGACGTCCGGCCCGGCTCCGCGACGTTCGGGGAGCGCCTGGAGACCACGCTCGACGACGCCGAGTGCGCCACCCTGTACGTCCCGCCCGGCCTGCTGCACGGCTTCCAGGCGCTGACCGACGCCGACGTCTGCTACCGGATCGACCGGGAGCACGACCCGGCCGAGGATCTGGCGGTCCGCTACGACGACCCCGAACTGAAGATCGACTGGCCCCGTGCGGTCACCGCGATCAGCGCACGCGACCTGTCCGCCGGATCCTGGCGGGACCTCTCGTCCCGCCTGGGCTGACCGTCTCGAGCCCGCGCATCATGGCGAGCAGCCCCAGCACCGCGCCGACCGAGCCGAGCAGCGCCGCGGCCTGCCCCGCCCAGAACGCCGGCAGGAGCACCGTCTCCTCCGGCGCCGGGCTGCTCCGCAGCGCCTGCGCCGCGATCAGGCCGCCCGCCAGCACGCCTCCCGCGAGCAGCCAGGCGAGCGCGGTGAGGACCCCGGCGGTCCACCGTTCGCCGCGGCCGTCCACCGGGGCGGGCGCCCGGGGATCGGGCTGCGGAACCACCTGGCGCAGGGCGCCCCGGTGGGCCAGGAACGCCAGCACGACGGCCGTCCAGCACAGCACCACGAGATCGCTGCCGAGGGTGTCGGACGGCCGGTGCCAGCCCACCGCGACCGTCGCCGCGCCCGCGAGGGCGCAGGGCAGGGCGGCCAGCAGCACGGGAGTCCGCAGCCGGTACGGCGCGACGAGGGCGACGGCGCACAGCGCCGCCATGCCGACCGCGGTGTGGCCGCTGGGAAAGCCCTGGTCCTCCCGGCGGATGCCGTGCGCCAGCAGCAGCGGTCTGGGCAGCACCGACTGGAGCAGCTCCACCGTCAGCAGCGGCCCGGCGATCACCACGACCGCCGCGAAAGCCAGCGGCAGCCCGCCCCGGCGCCTGCCCGTCTCGAACACGACGGCCAGCGCGGCGGCCACCGACCAGACCGAGACGAGCCCGAGCAACCGCTCGGCCAGACGCGCGGCCAAAGGGTCGGCGTGGCCGTTATCCGCCACGCGCAGCACCGCGTCCTCCAGCAGCTGGCCCGGGGGCGACGCCACTGCCAGGAGATACAAAGCGCACAGCGCGAGGCCGCAGCCGACGGCGACCTTTCCCGCTTTGCGCCCCACGACAACGATTGACATGCGCGTCCCCGATCGGTCTAGTGCCCAACCTACTGATCGCGTAGCTTCGGAAACGCGGATCACACGGAAACGGGCACGACCACGGGGCAGAGACGTTTAGGCGGTGTGACGGGGCGGATGAAACTCTGGCCGACATTTCTCGGGCTCCTGAGGCGTCCGATCTTCACCATTCCGGTCCTGGTGCTCGCGGTCGCGGCGGGAGTCCTCACCTATCGGCAGGTGCCGGTCCGGTACCAGGTGTCCGCGACGATGATCCTCACCGCGCCCACCTCCGGGGGCTCCCAGAAGGCCGAGACCGGCGCGGAGGATGACGGGGACACCTCCTACAATCCGCTGCTCCAGTTCAACGAGAGCCTCCAGACGACCGCGGCGCTGCTGATCCTCGCGGCCAACACCGAGGACGTGAAGGCGGGGGTGGGCGCGCCGCTCAACGGCGACACCCGGCTCCAGGTCGACGACGGCCGCTCCAACGCCGACCTGCTCGCCGCCACCCAGACGGGGCCGTTCATCTACATCACGGCCGAGAGCCCCACCGCCGCGAAGGCCGAGGCGGTCGTCACCGCGGTGCGCGAGTACATCCGCGGTGACCTCAAGCGCCTCCAGGAGTCGCTGAAAGCCCCCGGGTCGACCTACATCTCGGTGTCGAACGTCTCGACCGACCCGTTGAAGACCGTCCAGAAGACCCGGCTCGTGGCCACCGCGGGCGCGCCCGCAGCCGTGATCGTCGCGGCGTTCCTGCTGGCCTACCCGTTCGTCCGGCGGGCCCAGCGCCGTCACGCGATGTCGGTGGGGTGGCGGGCCCCGGCCGGGTACGCCGTGCCGGCCCAGCGGACGCTGCCCGGCGAGGCCGAGCCCGTCACCGCGGACCGCGCGGTCCCGCCCGGCCCCGCGCCCGCGCTGGACGCCGCCGACACCGCGGACGGGAGCGCCGAGGGCACAGGCCCCGGCGCGGAGCCGGACCCGGAGGACGACCCGGACGACGCCGACGAGCTCTCCGTCCCGCAGGCCCCCGACGGCAGGGAGGACACCGTGGTGTTCGGCGCCATCAGGTTCGACGACGAACCCGCCGACGCGCGCCATGACGACGAGATCCGCCGGCTGGCCTGAGCTCCGAAGGAAAACCGATGGACTTCTGGGGCACGGTGCTCGTCCTGTTCCGGCGCTGGTACATCACCGGCACCGCGTTCGCGCTGGCGATCGCGGGCATGGCGCTGGCCTATGTCTCGATCCCGACGGAGTACGTGTCGGGCGCGACCCTCATCATCACCAAGCCCACGAGCCCGGCGGAGGGCAACCCGCTGCTGGACTTCGACAAGGGCCTGAACCTCACCGCGTCGATCCTCGTCGCCGCGCTCCAGACGCCCGAGTCCCTCGCGGAACTGGGCGTCTCCCCCGACGAGGACCCGACCTTCACCATCAACAACGGGTCGCCCAATCCCGAGCTGCTGGTGCAGACGCCCTTCCTGTTCATCACCGGCACCAGCACCCGGCCCGCCGAGGCCACCGCGATGGTGCGCCGGGTGGCCGACAAGGTGGTCCGCGAGCTGGTCCGGCAGCAGCAGCTGGTCAAGGCGCCCAGGGCCAGCTATCTGACGATCAGCGTGATCGCGCCGCCCAGCGCGCCCCTGCCGGAGAAGGCGGGCAAGTCGCGCGCCGCGGTGATCACGCTGGCGGTCGGCGGGATCGCCGGGGTGTTCGCGGGGTTCGCCGCCGAGAGCCTCGCGGTGGCCAGACGGACCCGCAGGCTGCGCAAGGTCGACGTGGCGAGCGCCGCGTGAGCGCGACCGGGACGTCGACCGGCGCCCCTCCGGTGGACGGCGCCGCCCCGGTCCGGCGGCCCACAGTCGACGGCGCGTCACTCGCCATCGTCTACGTGCTGCTCCTCACGGTGATCCCGGCGCGGCTGGTCCTGGCGGGCCTGCCCATCTCCCTGTCGCCGTCCGACATCGTCGCCCTCGGCACCGCGCTGACCTGGCTGTGCGCCACCTGCACCATGACGCTCGGGGTGGCCAAGGGGCGCAGCCCCGTGCGGACCGCGCTGTTCGCCTTCGCGGTCGCCTGCCTGCTCAGCTACGGCCTGGCGGCCATGCGGTACACGCCGGGCGACGAGTTGAAGCTCGCCGACCGGACCCTGCTGATCATGCTGGGCCTGACGGGGTTCGCGATCGCGGTCTGCGACGGCGTCCGCACCGGGGAACGGCTGGAACGGCTGCTCAAGGCCGCGGTGGTCGGCGGCGCGATCATGGGCGTGTTCGGTGCCCTCCAGTTCCTCTTCGCCTACGACGCGACCCGGCTGCTGAACCTGCCGCTGCTGCGCGCGGCCACCGAGGGCGGGGTGGTGCTGGACCGGGGCGGCCTGCCCCGGGTCGCGTCGACCACGGGGCATCCCATCGAGTTCGGCGTCGTGTGCGCGATGCTGCTGCCGCTGGCCGCCCACTTCGCGTTCGCCGCGCGGGACCGGGGGGAGCCGCAGCGCGTCTGGTGGGCGTGCACCGGGCTCATCGCCTCGGGGCTGCTGTTCTCGGTGTCCCGCTCGCCGATCCTCGGCGTGGCCGTGGCGTTCCTCGTGCTGCTCGTGGGCTGGCCCGCGCGGCGGATGGCCAGGATCGTCGCGGGGTCGGCCGGGGCGCTCGCCGTCCTCGCCGTCGTCTACCCGAAGATCCTCCGGACGATCTACGGGCTGTTCGCGAACTTCGGGGCCGACTCCAGCGTGGAGTACCGCAGGCACCGCTACGAGATCGCCCAGACGGAGTTCGCCAAGCATCCGCTGTTCGGCCGCGGCATCGGCACCTGGTACGTCCCCAAGTACATCGCCTTCGACAATCAGTGGATCATGACGGCGCTGGACGCGGGCGCGGTCGGCGTGCTGACCCTCGCCGGAATCCTGCTCGCCGGGATCTACGCCTGCGCGCGGGTGCGGTGGGCGGCGGAGTGCGACGCCCGGACCCGGAGCCTCGCGGTGGCCCTCGCCGCCGCGATCGCCGTCCCGGTGATCGGCGCGCTCACCTTCGACCTGCTCGCCTTCCACATCGCGACCGGGCTGATGTTCCTGTCCGTCGGCGCGGCGGGCGCGCTGCTGCGCGTCCACCGGGAGCGGACGCGACCACCCGTCGCGGCCTTCGAGCCCGCCGCGGAGAGAAGCCGGTGACCGGGCCGGTGACCGGATCCGCGCCCGGCCCCGCGGCGTCCGGAAGGATCGCCGGGCTCGACGGGCTGCGCGGCGTCGCCGCCCTGTTCGTGGTCCTGCACCACTGCCTCCTCACCGCGTACGCGGGCTTTCCTCAGACGAGCGGGCCCGCCGGGCTCGCCGTGCTGCGGTACGGGCATTTCGCGGTGGTGCTGTTCATCGCGCTCTCCGGGTTCTCGCTGGCCGCCTCGCCCGCCCGCCGCGGTTGGCGGCTCGGCGGGATCGGCAGGTTCGCCCAGCGGCGGGCCTGGCGGATCCTCCCGCCGTACTGGGCGGCGCTGACGTTCGCGCTGGCGGTCGCCTGGCTCGTCGTGCCGCAGCCCGGCGAGGGCGCGCCGAACGCCGCGTCCGTCGTCGTGTACGGGCTGCTGATCCAGGACGTGGCCGACGCGCCGAGCCCCAACGGGGCGTTCTGGTCGATCGCGATCGAGGCCCAGCTGTACGCGGTCTTCCCCCTGCTGCTCCTCCTGGTGCGCCGCTGGGGCACCGCCGCGATGCTCGCCTCGGCCACCGCCGTGGTCGGCGCGATCGGGCTGCTCGCCCCCCACTCCGGCCAGGTGGCCCGGCTGATGCACCTGGGCCCGCAGTTCGCCGTCCTGTTCGCGGCGGGCGCGGTCGCGGCCGGGATCCTCACGGCACCGCGCACCGGAAAGGCCGCGAAGGCGCTGCCGTGGCTCGCCGCGGCGGCGGTGCTGCCGGTCTGCGCGGTCATCGCGGCGCGGGGCACACCGTGGACCGTGGCGCACTTCTTCTGGGTGGACCTGGCGCTGGCCCCCGCCGCGGGCCTGCTGCTCGCCGCCCTCGCGGCGGGACGGCCCGGTCCGCTCGTCCGGCTGCTCGACTCCCGTCCGCTGCGGTCACTCGGGTCCTACTCCTACAGCCTCTACCTGATGCACGCGCCGATCGTGGTGGCCGTCGGCGCACAGGTCGTGAACCCGATCCTCCCCGAGGGGCTCGCCAGGTTCGCCGTGCTCCTGCTGGTGGCCGTGCCGGTGAGCCTCGCCGTCTCCCGGCTGTTCGCGGCGGCGTTCGAGGCCCCGTTCGTCCGCCACCGCAGCTGGACCGCGCTGCGGGCCGCCGCGGCGGCCCGGGTCCGCGCCGCGCTCGGGCGCGGGACGTCAGCGCCGCACGGTCCGGCCGAGCCTGCGGAGGCGGCGGGCGAAGGCCCCGCGCTGCCTGCCTAGGAACAGCCCGGCGACCGCGGCACGGGCGCGGAGCGCCGCGGCGGGGGGCAGCTCCGCCTCGGGCAGGCGGCGCAGCAGCTCCAGGCATTCCAGCGTGGTGGCGCAGTACGCCTGCCAGGCCGGCACCCCCAGCCGCCGGGCGACCTGCCGGGTGCTCTCCGAGCGCCAGTTCCGGTGGCCGAGCACCTCGGGCACATGCGCCCACGGCCCGGCGAGCGCGAGCCGGGCGGCGAACACCTCGTCCTCGCGCAGCAGGTTGCGGCGCGGCAGCCGCAGCAGCACGTCGCGCCGGATCAGCCCGTACAGGGGGTCGATCAGCAGATGGCTCTCGTTCAGCAGCCTGAGCCACGCGGTGAACCGGGTGACGGCATCGACCGCGCCGAGGCTTCCCCCCGTGTACTCGGCGGTGGCCGTGACACCGTCGGTGGTGTAGCTGATCCCGGTCGTCACCAGCACCAGTCTGTCGTCCTTCGCGAACTCCGCGACGCCCCGGGAGACGCTGCCCGGCTCCAGCCTGTCGTCGTCGCTGATCCACCGCAGGAGTTCCCCGCGGGCCAGCGGCGGGGCCGAGCCGAAGTTGCCGAGGATCCCCAGATTCTCCGGATGGCGGTGGTAGCGGACCCGGGGATCGGCGTCCGCGAGATCCCGGCAGTACTCCTCGGTGCCGTCCGTCGAGGCGTTGTCGAGGATGAGGAGTTCGAGGTCAGGGTGGTCCTGCGCCAGAACCGAGGCCACGGCGGACTCCATCCTGCCGATCCCGTCGCGGGTCGGCAGCGCCACGGTGACGAGCGTCATTTCCTCAGCTCCCTCAGCAGGGGAAGGACGAGCACGATGTACAGGGCGGTGCCCGCGCCTCCGGCGACGCCGAGCTCCACCACCGCGGGGGCGTCCAGCAGGCGGTCCGCCCCGGCGATCACCAGGCCCGCGGCGAGCGCCGCGAGCAGCGGCCTGGCCAGCGGCCGCGCCAGTGCCGCCACCCGCACGCCGACGCGGGACAGCGCCCACGCCGCCAGCGGCAGTGTCACGCCGAGGCCGACGACGGCCTGGGCCGCCGCGGCCGCACCGAGGCCGTGGCCCGCGCCCACGAGCAGCGCGGGCACGAGGGCGAGGCACCAGCCGGCGTTCAGCACGACGGTCCAGCGGGTGGCGCCGAGCGCGGTGAGGATGTCGAACGCCAGCGGCAGCAGCAGCCGCACCAGCATCACCGCGGCGAGGAAGCGCAGCGCCTGCCCGGCGGGCTCCCAGCGCTCCCCGTAGAGCACGGTCACGGCCTGCGGCGCGAGCAACCCCAGCACCAGCATGACGGGCAGCGCGAACGCGGTCACGGTCACCACCGCGGTGCGCACTCCTGCGGCGACGGCCGCCTCGCCCTCCTCAGCGAGCCGGGAGAAGCTGGGCAGCGCCACCCACCGGATCGCGGTGCCGATCAGTCCGGGCACCCACGACGACACGTTGAAGGCGATCAGGTAGAAGCCGAGGACCACCGCGCCCAGCCGGGACCCGATGACCATCTTGTCGACGTTGAGGATGAGGCCCTCCAGGCCGAGGCTGAGCGCCAGCGGCAGCCCGAACACCACGAGGTGGCGGACGGCCGACCTGTCGAGCCGCACCGAGAACGGCATCCGCCCGAACCACAGGACGCACGCGCCGGTGACGATCGCGCCCGACAACTGCCCCCAGGCGAAGCTGTAGGCGCCCGCCCCGGCCAGCGCGAGCCCGATGGTGAGGGCCGCGGTGACGACGAACCCGGCGAGGTTGGCGACGATCAGCCGGTCCTGCCGGAACTCGCGCAGCAGCCGGGCGGCCCGGACCGCGGTGATCCCGTCGACCAGGATCGTCGCGGTGAGGATGCGGACCACGCCGGTGGCGCCCGCGTCGCCCGAGGTCGCCGCGTACCAGGGGGCCGCGGCGAAGAACAGCAGGTAGATCCCGGTGCTGCTGAGGAAGGCCAGCACGGTGGCGGTCGGGGCCAGGTCCGCCAGCCGTCCCCGCCACTGAACGATCGCGGCGATGATCCCCGCGTCGTTGACGTGCATGAGGAACTGGCTCGCCGCGAACGCGATGGCGAACTCGCCGTAGTCCTGGGGCAGCAGGATCCGGGCGAGGACCAGGCCGACCACGAAGGTGCCCGCCCGGTTCACCAGGTTGCCCAGCAGGCTCCACCGCAGGCCGCGGGCCGCGCCCCGGCCCACCTCGGCGGTGCGCTCTTCCCCCTCGGCGGTGCGCGCCTCCCCCTCAGCTCGGGTCATCGACCCGGTCGAGCCAGATCTCCCGCCAGAACGGGACATAGGCGCGGGGGCAGTTGGCGCCGTACGCGCCCTCGCAGAACAGGCCCTCGAGGATCACCGCGGGCGTCTTCATCTCCATCATCTGGCCGGTGCGCTCGTCGAGGCAGCGGGCGACCCGGGACCGAACGCGGGCGGTCCTGCCGCAGAAGCGGGACATCTCCTCGTCGAAACCCATGCCGCGGTTGAGCTTGCCCGCGTTGAGCGTCGCGTTGATCTCCTCGATGGTCTTGACCCGGACCAGCTCGCCGGGCTTGAGATCGAGGGTCGCGACGGGGGTGGTGCGGCCCGCCCTGCCGTCGACCCAGCCCCACTCCAGGCCGCCGCGGATCCGCAGGGCGCGCGGCAGCCTGCGGCTGAGCTTCTGCCAGCGGTTGAACAGCCCGAAGAACAGGGCGCGGAGCACCGCGAACGCCCCCGCGTTACCGGTCCGGACATCGCGGACGTATTGGTCGAGATCCTTCAGCTTGACGTGCCCTGGGGCCGCACGGAGGATCTCGGTGGCCTGGCAGCGGTAGCGGGTCCCGTCGGGCGTCTCCCGGACCGTGGCGCCGATCCCGACGATCGGCAGCGTCACCGGCTCCGGCGGCACGGGGTCCGCGGCGGCGGGATCGACGGGGCGGAGCCACGCCGACCGCCAGAACAGGGTGCAGGCCGTCTCGCAGCCGCCGTGCGCCGAGCCGTCACACCGGGCGCCGGTGAGGATGTAGGCGTCGTCGAGACGGCGCAGCCCGGTCTGCTCGATCACGTCGCAGATCTTGTGCGCGACCTTCTGCACGGTCATCCGCCGCCCGCAGAACCGCAGCATCTCCGGCATGAACGGCATGCTGTCGAGTTCACCGGCCGCGTCGAGCGTGGCCATGATCTCGGCGACGGGGCGGACCTCCACCCGGTCGCCGGCCCGGAACGTCGCGTCCGTCATCGGTCCCCCTTGAGCAGGCCGGCCGCCTCGAGCCGGCCGGCGGCGTCCGCCACCGTCTCGAACGGCAGCCCGGACCGTTCGGCGATGGCGAGCAGATCGTGGTCACCGTCGGCGAGGTTCAGCACCCAGAGCATGGCCATCTGCGCCCGTTCGGCGTCGCTGCGCCCGCCCAGCGACCCGTACAGGCCGCGGCGGCCGAGCTGCGGCTCCCCGAACGGGCTGAGGTTGACGTACCTGCGGTCGGCCTCCAGGGCCGACATCACCCGGGTCAGCGCGGCGAGCGTGCCGGACATCGCCTCGGCCGAGACGAAATCCGGGTCGTCGCCGGAGGTGTGGTACTCGGGATAGCCCGCGTAGGGAGTGCGGGTGAGACTGCCGACCGGCAGGTTGAAACCCGGCGAGCAGTACTGGCGCTCGTCGTACCCGTACGGCGTGAAGTCCAGCACCTCGGCGTCGGTGAGCAGCGCGAACGCCCGGTCGATCGCGGTATCTCCGCGGCGGCTGCGCTTGTAGTGCAGAACGCCGGGGTCGCCCGCGCAGGCGAGGGTGAGGCCGTGCCGGATCCGGCCCGGGTCGTTGCGGGCCAGCCAGGTGATCGCGCCGATGGTGCCGGGCGCGAACACGAACCGGTAGGTGAACCGCGGGTTCTCGAGACGCTGCGCGAACGCGACCGCGACCGCGATCCCGGCGAGGTTGTCGTTGGCCAGCGACGGGTGGCAGACATGGCAGGAGATCAGCACCTCCTCCTCGGTCCGGCCGGGGACGACGTGCTCGGCGTAGGTGAGGTGGCCGTCGGCGAGCGTCGAGTCGATCAGCACCTCGTACTCGCCCTCGGGCAGCCCGTCCAGCACCCGCTGGGCCAGGCAGAAGCCCCAGGTCTCCGTGTAGTAGGACGTCCGGTACGGCACGAGGTCCGGCTGGTCGGGCAGCGTGTGCAGGTGCGCGCGGAGCTCCGCGAGCGGCATCCTCCGGTGCACCGGGACGCTGTAGCCCACGACGTGGAGGTTGAGGTCGGCGAAGTCGACGACCTTCCGGCCGGACGGGTCCCTGATCCAGGCCGCACGGATGTTCCACTCGCGCGGCACCGTCCAGTCCAGGACCGGCGTGCCGGTGGGCACCTCGTGCCGGTCCAGCGCCACCTGCTCGGCGATGACGTCGAGGGTGGCGCGGACCCCGTCGCCGGTGATGCTCCGGCAGAGCGGGTAGAGGCGGCGCACGAGATCGTGCATGCCCTCGGGGGTCACGGGCGGAAGTCCTCCTCGAGGGTGCCGGCGGCGCGCCGGTCGGCGAGGCGGGCCAGGCGGGTGAAGCTCCGGTCGAAGGCCCGCTGGGTGAGGCGGTGCGCGTGGTAGGCGGCGGCGAGCTCGGCGGCGCCCGCGGGGACCGTCCAGTCGCAGTCGAAGCCGGGCAGCGCGGCGCGGATCCGGGAGAAGTCGACGCGGTAGGAGCGGGGGTCTCCGCCGGTCTCCCCGGTGACGCGGAGCGCCGAGCCGGGCACCGCCTCGGCGACGTGCTCGGCGATCTCCGCGACGCGCAGGTTGTTGCGCTCGGTGCCGACGTTGAACGCACGGGCGTGGATGTTCGCGCGCGGCGCCTCCAGCGTGGCGAGGAACGCCTTGGCGATGTCGGCGGCGTGCACGAGCGGCCGCCACGGGGTGCCGTCCGACATGACCTTGACGACCCCGGTGAGCAGGGCGTGGCCGACGAGGTTGTTGACGACGATGTCGGCCCGCAGCCGGGGCGAGAACCCGAACGCGGTGGCGTTGCGGAGCGCGACCGGGCTGAACTCCCCGTCAGCGAGGGCGAAGATGTCCTCCTCTACCCTGACCTTCGACTCGGCGTACGGGGTGACGGGCCGCAGCGGGGCGTCCTCGTCGACGAGGCCGTCGCCGCTCGCGCCGTACACCGAGCACGTCGAGGCGTACAGGAACCGCCGCACCCCCGCGTCGCGGGCCAGCCGCGCCAGTCGGCTCGCCGCGTGGTGGTTGATGTCGTAGGTGAGGTCGGGCTTGAGCGAGCCGAGCGGGTCGTTCGACAGGGCGGCCAGGTGGATGACCGCGTCGATCCCGGCGAGATGCTCGGGCCCGGCGTCGCGCACGTCGACGGCGAAGCCCCGGGGGTCGGCGACCGGCGGGCCGAGCACGCAGTCGGCGTACAGCCCGGAGTCGAGGCCGACGACCTCGTGGCCCGCGGCGGCGAGGACGGGGGCCATCACCGTGCCGAGATAGCCCTGGTGTCCGGTGAGCAGCACGCGCAAGAAGGGCTCCTTCGGTAAGGGGGTCTCGTTCAGAGGGTGAGCGTCGCCTTGGCGGCGTGGAACGCCTCGGCGTAGCGGGAGTTGCACTGGACGCCGCGGATCCGGGCCAGCCCGCGGAAGGTCTCCTCGTCGAACCAGGTCCTGCCGTGCTGCGACGGGTAGCAGGCGTGGAGCAGCTCGACCTTCTCCGCGACGGTCTCGGCCGCGAGCGGCACGAAGAACCCGGGCTGGGCGAGGTCGGACTCCCACTTGACGATCTCGTAGCCGAGGCTCTGATGGCTGCGGAAGGCGGTGGGCATCAGGGCGGCCAGACCCCGGTGGTCCTGGTGGGCGTCGTGCGGCGACGGGCCGAGCACCAGATCGGGCGCGGTGCGGCGGCGGACCTCCTCCAGCGCCTCCTTGGCCCGCTCCCAGTGGGCGGGCAGCCGCCCGTCGGGCAGGTCGAGCACCGTCACGTCGAGGTCGGCTCCCGGGCAGAACGCGGCGAGCGCCTTGCGCTCCTCCTCTTCCCGCGCGGTCCCCCCACCGGACAGCACCAACGCGGTCACCCGCACCCCCGGCCGCGCACGGCACAGCTCGAGCAGCAGTCCCCCCGCCCCGATGGGCACATCATCACAATGCGCCGCCAACAACAGCACCTCGGAGGCACTGAGCCGAATCACCCCCGCACCCCCCGCCGACCCACGCCCGCCACCCCGCGACTCATCGCAGTGGGCTCCGTCCTGCACGTGCCCGGGGCGGGCGCCTTCTCCGGGCAGGCCGAACAGCGCGGCCCACGGTTCATCGCGCTCATCTCCGGTGCGTGCTCACTTCTCGTACTCGGCGGCGAGGTCCTCGGGCATCGGCGCAAGGTCGCCGGCCCGGACGAAGTCCCGCAGGGTGGTACCGGTGCAGGCGGCGTCGACGTTGGGGGCGCCGCGGTGCGCGCGGACGTCGTCGATGTGGACGGTGCGGAAGTCGATGCTGAACCGGGTCCGGCCGGAGGTGTTGGGCACGGTCGAGTGGAGCTGGGCGCCGGAGAACAGCAGGACGCCGCCCGGGTCGGGCACGATCCGGATCTGCGGGTCGAGGTCGACCGGCTCCTCGGGCCTGGGCTGCTCGCGGGTGTCGGAGCGCACATGCCGGGCCGCGCTCTTGCGGCTCGTCCTGTTCCACTCCGCGTAGTCGTAGCGGGCGCTTCCGTTGCGCACCGGCCGGTCGAAGTAGCCGGGATGAAAGGCCATCACATTGTCGGTGGCCACGGGGAACACCGGAATCCACCAGTTGAGCTGGGAGAAGGGCGCCGAATACCAGCAGTCGCGGTGCGGATGGAAGGCATAGGAAATACCCGAGGTGAGGTACTGGCCGGATGTGGACGTGCGCAGCCGCGGCACATCGAAATAGGTCTTCGCCGGATCTGCGCCCAGCTCTGAAATGATCTTCGGCAGCAGCTCCTTGCATGTCGGGTGGTGGATGAACCTGGGCTTGAGCTCCGCCAGCAGGCCCGCGAAGTCCTCCACCTCCATCACGAACTGCGCGTGCTCGGGATCGCGCCCGCCGAACGCCTCGGCCACCAATTCCCTGGCGAATGCGGCAAGCTCGGCCGACGCCGGAGTCGGCCCGTACGTGAACAACTCCCCGCTGTAGAGCAGCCTTCTGCGCTCCTCATCACCGATGCCCGAATCGGTGAAAATCGCGGTCATCCCGCCTCCCCGGTATTCACCCCTGCCCCATACCCCCTACGAGTTATACGCCGGACCCGCGAGAATGAATAGCCTCGAGCCGGAAACGGTCGGCGCACGGAGTCACCACGAAGGCGCGACCGGCCATAAGCCGAATGCTCAGGGATAGAAGCGCCGGTCGGTTGGCCGATCCTGGCCGCCGTCGACACAGATGTTCGCGCCGTTGAACCCCGAGCCCCGTGGCGACAGGACAAAGCACGCGGCGTCGGCCACTTCGTCCAACTCGACCAGCCTTCCCGAGGGGAGTTGGAACCTGGCGAACTCCGCGTACGCCGCCGGCTGCTCCTCCCGCAGCCGCCCCCACCGGCCGCCCTCGAACTCGACCGAACCCGGGCTCAGCGCATTGACCCTGATCCCCCGGGGCGCCAGTTCCTCGGCCAGCGACCGGGCCAGCTGGATCTCCGCCGCCTTCGCGATCGAGTACGAGGTCCGGCTGCCCGGCTTCCAGCCGCTGATCGACGCGACGACCAGGACGGACGCCGCGGGGCTCGCCTCCAGGTGTGGCAGCGCGGCCCGCACCGCCTGCGCGGCGTGGCCCGCGTTCAGCGCGAACGTCTCCGTCCACTCCGCCGCGGTCGACTCGGCGAGATCGCCGCCGACCGAGCCACCCGCGTTGGCCACCACGAGGTCGAGCCCGCCGAACTCCGCCGCCGCGGCCTCCACCGCCGCCGTGAGCCGCCCGGGATCCGTCACGTCCGCCACCGTGCCGTGGGCCCCCGGGCCCAGCTCCGCGACGGCCTTCGCCAGCCGTTCCCCGTCCCGCGCGCACACCGAGACCCGGGCGCCCTCGCGCAGCAGCGCGCGGGCGATGGCCAGTCCGATACCGCGCGTCCCACCCGTCACCAGGGCCCGCAGCCCCTTGAGTCCAAGATCCATGACCCCAGGCTAGGACGCCGGACCGCGGGCCGTATCCCTCGCGCGAGGGATCACCGCTCCCAGAGCGCCCAGGGCCGTTCGCCGCGCGAGTACGCCTCGTCGAGGGCCATCCGCTCCTTCACCGTGTCGGTCGGCTTCCAGTAGCCGCGGTAGGGATAGGCGAGGAGGCGTCCGGCCTTGGCCAGCCCGGCACAACCGTCGGCGACCAGATCGCCGCCCTCGGGGATGTGGTCGAAGACCTCCTGCCGCAGCACGAAGTAGCCGCCGTTGACCCACAGCGGCATCTCCGAGACCGGGATGATCCCGCCGACGCGCGAGCCCTCGCCCAGTTCTATGCAGTGAAAGGTCTCGGCGGGCGGCACCACCATCATCGACGCGCCCGCGTCGCTCGCCGCGAAGTTCTCGATCAGCGCCGGAAGCGGGGCGTCGGTGAGCACGTCCGCGTAGTTGGCCAGGAACATCTCGTCGCCGTCCAGGTGGTCGCGCACCCGCCGCAGCCGCTCGCCGATGGGCGACTCGAGGCCGGTCTGGATGAAGGAGATCGACCAGTCGCTGATGTCGGTGGACATCAGCTCGACCTTCCCTCCGCGCAGGACGAAATCGTTGGAGGTGGTCTCCTGGTAGTTGAGGAAGAAGTCCTTGAGGTGATGGGCGCCGAAGCCCAGGCAGAGGATGAAGTCGGTGTGCCCGAAATGCGCGTAGTAGCGCATGACGTGCCAGATGAGCGGGCGCGGGCCGACGAGCTGCATCGGCTTGGGGGCGTCGCCGGGGGTGCCGGTGCGCATGCGGGTGCCGAACCCGCCGCAGAACAGGACGACCTTCACACGATCTCCAGGGAGGGTATGGGGAACACCAGACGGCCGCCCCACCCGCGCACGTAGGCGAGCTGCTCCGTCAGCTCCTCGCGCAGGTTCCACGGCAGGACCAGGACATAGTCGGGCCGGTCGGCCGCGATCCGCTCGGGCGGCAGCACCGGGATCCGGGTGCCCGGCGTGTAGCGGCCGTGCTTGTAGGGGTTGCGGTCGACGGTGTAGGCCAGCAGGTCGGGGCGGATTCCGCAATGGTTGAGCAGGGTGTTTCCCTTGCCGGGCGCCCCGTACCCGACCACGGTCTTGCCCTCGTCGGCGGCCTGGACGAGGAAGCGCAGCAGGTCGCGGCGCACCCGGGCGACCCGTTCGGCGAACGCGGTGTACCCGGCGAGCTCGTGCAGCCCCGCCGCCTTCTCCCGCGCCAGCACCTCCGCGACGCGCGGCCCCGGCTCGCCCTCCGGCCTGGCCCACAACCGGAGCGAGCCGCCGTGCGTGGGCAGCAGCTCGACGTCCACGAGGACGAGCCCGCCCGACGCCAGGGCCCGCTGCGCGGACGCGACGGTGTAGTACTGGAAGTGCTCGTGATAGATCGTGTCGTACTGGTTGAGCTCGATGAGCGTGAGCAGGTGCTGCACCTCGATCGACACCCATCCGTCGTCGGCGACCAGGGCGCGCAGCCCCTTGGTGAAGCCGATGACGTCCGGGATGTGCGCGTAGACGTTGTTGGCGACGACCAGTCCGGCGGGCCCGTGCCCGGCGCGGACCGCCCGGCCCGTCTCCTCGGTGAGGAACTCCGTCACGGTCGGCACGCCCTTGTCCCGAGCTGCCTGGCCGACGTTGGCCGACGGCTCCACGCCCAGGCACCGCACCCCCCGGGCGACGGCGTGCTGGAGCAGGTATCCGTCGTTGCTGGCGACCTCCACCACGAAGTCCGCCCCCGTGCGCGCCAGCGCCTCGTCCACGAACCTCCGCGCGTGCGCCACCCACGAGGTGGAGAACGAGGAGAAGTAGGCGTACTCGGTGAACGTCTCCTCGGGGGTGATGAGGGGCGGGATCTGCGCGAGCAGGCACTCGGCGCACAGGCGCAGGTGCAGGGGGTAGGTCGGTTCCGGCGCGTCGAGCGCCTCGCGGGTGAGGAACAGCTCGCAGGGCGGCGTGGCGCCCAGGTCGACCACGCTCTCCAGCCGGGAGGATCCGCACAGGCGGCAGTTCACGTCGCGTACTCCAGGGCCGGGTCCATGGGTGCCGGGTCGTCCGCGCGCGCGAAGTCACGGCGCGCGGAAAGAATAAGGGAATTGCGAGAAGTCAAGGATTGGCCGAAAATGGCCATGCATGAGATATAGGTAAAGATCATCACCAAATCAGGAACCTCCCCTGGTTTGCCCCCTGTGAAGTACCTACAGGAGTTATACGCTGGCCGCCGGAAAATAAATAGTCTTGGTGCTATTCGCACGCAGGGGGGCGGATTGAAGGCACTTGTCCTTGCCGGGGGGTCGGGGTCCCGGCTACGGCCCATCACCCACACCTCCGCCAAGCAGCTCGTGCCCGTCGCCAACAAGCCGGTCCTCTTCTACGGGCTCGAGGCGATCGCGGCGGCGGGGATCACCGAGACGGGCATCATCGTCGGCGAGACCGCCGCGGAGATCGAGGACGCCGTCGGCGACGGCTCCGCGTTCGGCCTCCGGGTCACCTACCTGCGGCAGGAGGCTCCGCTCGGGCTCGCGCACGCGGTGCTCATCGCGCGCGGCTACCTCGGCGGCGACGACTTCGTCATGTACCTCGGCGACAACTTCGTCGTCGGAGGGATCGACGGCCTGATCGAGCGGTTCCGGCAGGAGCGCCCGGCCGCCCAGGTGATGCTCACCAAGGTCGCCGACCCGTCGGCCTTCGGGGTGGCCGAACTCGACGCCTCGGGCCGGCTGATCCGGCTGGAGGAGAAGCCCGCCAGGCCGCGCAGCGACCTCGCACTCGTCGGCGTGTACCTGTTCAGCCCCGCCGTGCACGACGTGGTCGCGGCGCTCAAGCCGTCGGCGCGCGGCGAACTGGAGATCACCGACGCGCTCCAGGGCCTGATCGACGCGGGCCTGCCGGTCGGCGCGGAGCTCGTCTCCGGCTACTGGAAGGACACCGGAAACGTCACCGATATGCTGGAGGTCAACCGGCTGGTGCTGGAGTCGCTGCGGCCCGCGGTCGAGGGCACCGTGCTGGACAGCGAGCTCATCGGCCGGGTCTCGATCGCCCCCGGCGCCCGGGTCACCGGCTCTCGGATCGTCGGTCCCGCCGTGATCGGCCCCGGCACCGTCGTCGAGAACTCCTACGTCGGCCCCTTCACCTCGATCGACCGCGACTGCACGCTGGCCGACTGCGAGATCGAGTACTCCATCGTCCTGCGCGGCGCCTCGCTCCGCGGCGTCCGGCGCGTCGAGGCCTCGCTCATCGGACGGCATGCCGAGGTGACGCCCGCGCCGCGCGTCCCCAGCGCGCACCGCCTCGTCCTGGGCGACCACAGCCGGGTCCAGATCAGCTCCTGACCCCCGCACGACACAGCGACCATGACTCCTCGGAGGGAGCCGGATGGCACGGGTACTCGTCACCGGAGGAGCCGGTTTCATCGGCTCGCACTACGTGCGCGCGCACGCCGCCGCGCACGAGATCACGGTGCTCGACCGGCTCACCTACGCGGGCAACCTCGCCAACCTCGCGGACGTGGCCGGGCGGATCACGTTCGTCAAGGGCGACATCTGCGACGCCGACCTTCTCGCCGGCCTCGTCCCCGGGCACGACGCGGTGCTCAACTTCGCCGCCGAGTCGCACGTGGACCGCTCGATCGCCGACGGCGCCGAGTTCGTCCGCACCAATGTGCTGGGCGTCCAGACGCTGATGCGGGCCTGCCTCGACGCGGGCGTGCCGCGCGTCGTGCAGGTGTCCACCGACGAGGTCTACGGCACGATCGCCGAGGGGTCCTGGGGCGAGGACGCGCCGCTCTCTCCCCGCTCGCCGTACTCGGCGGCCAAGGCGGGCGGCGACCTTCTGGCGCTGGCCTACCACCGCACCCACGGGCTGCCCGTCGTGGTGACGCGCTGCGGCAACAACTACGGCCCCTACCAGTACCCCGAGAAGGTCATCCCCCTCTTCATCACCAATCTGCTGGACGGCCTGAACGTGCCGCTGTACGGGGACGGCGGCAACGTCCGCGACTGGATCCATGTGGCCGACCACTGCCGGGGCATCGACGTGGCGCTCGCCGAGGGCACCCCGGGCGAGGTCTACCACATCGCGGGCAACGCCGAGCTGACCAACAAGGAGCTGACCTCGCGCCTGCTGGACGGGCTCGGCCTCGGCTGGGACCGCGTCACCCCCGTCGCCGACCGGCCCGGCCACGACCGCAGGTACTCGCTCTCCGACGCCCGCCTGCGCGCGCTCGGCTACGCCCCCGCCACCCCGTTCGCCGACGGCCTGGCCGCCACGATCGACTGGTACCGCGCGAACCGGGCCTGGTGGGCGCCCCTCAAGGCCTGATCAGCGCCCGTACCAGCGCACGCACTCCGCGTACTCCGGGAGCAGTCCCCGCTCGCGCGCCTCGGCCAGCGACGGCGCCGCCGCGTCCTTCGGCGAGAGCAGGGGTGCCTCGCCCGGCCACGCGATCCCCAGCTCGGGGTCCAGCGGATGGACGCCGTGCTCACGGCCCGGGTCGTAGGGCGTCGAGCACAGGTAGACGACCGTCGAGGCGTCGGCCAGGGAGAGGAAGGCGTGGCCGAGCCCTTCGGCGAGGAAGACCGCCTGGCGGCTCTCCGCGTCGAGCCTGACCGAGCGCCACTGCCCGAACGTGGGCGAGCCGAGCCGCAGGTCCACGGTGACGTCGAGGACGGCGCCGCTCACACACGTCACGTACTTGGCCTGGCCGGGCGGCACCGCGGCGAAGTGCAGGCCGCGCAGCACCCCCTTGGCCGACACCGAGCAGTTGCCCTGGGCCAGGGGAAGCCTGTGCCCCGTCGCTGCGAGCGCGTCCTCTTGGAACCATTCGAGGAAGACGCCGCGGTCGTCCCCGTGCACCTTCGGGGTGAACAGATAAGCCCCCGCCAGCCCCATGTCCTCCACCGCGCCAGCGTGGCATCCCGATCTTGCGGCCCGCAAACACGCGGCCACTTGCGGCCGGACGCGACGCGGGCCCCGGATCCCGTGGCGTGCACGGAATCCGGGGCCCGTCGGCGGTGCAGGGCGAATCTCGGGTCAGACGGTGATCATCCCGGCGGCGACGGTGCTGTTGGTCGCCTCGTCGATGAGGATGAACCCTCCGGTGAGGCGGTTGCGGCCGTAGTCGTCGACGAACAGCGGCTGGGTGACGCGGAGCGTGATCCGGCCGATCTCGTTGAGCTTGAGCTCGGTGGCGTCCTCATTGCGATGCAGGGTGTTGACGTCCAGCTGGTAGTGGAGGTCCTTCACCATGGCGCGCGCGGTGCGGGTGGTGTGCTTGAGCACCAGCTTGCTGCGCGGGGTCAGGGTGCGCGTGTCGTTCATCCAGCAGACCATCGCGTCGATGTCCTGGACGGCCTTCGGCTGGTTGTTCGGCCGGCAGATCATGTCGCCGCGCGAGATGTCGATCTCGTCGGCCAGCCGCAGCGTCACCGACATCGGCGCGTACGCCTCGCTGACCGCGCCGTTCGGGCCCTCGATCTGGGTGATCGTGGTGGTCAGGCCGGACGGCAGGTGCATGACCTCGTCGCCCGGCTTGAGCACGCCGCCCGCGACCTGGCCCGCGTAGCCGCGGTAGTCGTGCAGCGCGGGGTCGGTCGACTTGTACGGCCGGATGACGTACTGCACCGGGAAGCGCACGTCGACGAGGTTCCGGTCCGAGGCGATGTGCACGTGCTCCAGGTGGTGGAGCAGGCTCGAGCCGTCGTACCAGGGGGTGTTCACCGACCGCTCGACGACGTTGTCGCCGTTCAGCGCCGAGATCGGGATGAAGGTCAGGTCGCCGATCTGGAGCTTGGAGGCGAACTCGGTGAACTCGTCCTTGATCGCCTCGAAGACGTCCTTGGAGTAGTCCACGAGGTCCATCTTGTTCACCGCGACGACGAGGTGCGGCACCCGCAGCAGCGTCGTGAGGAACGCGTGGCGGCGGGACTGCTCGAGGATGCCCTTGCGCGCGTCCACCAGGATGATCGCGAGGTCCGCCGTCGAGGCGCCGGTGACCATGTTCCGGGTGTACTGGGTGTGCCCGGGGGTGTCGGCGATGATGAACTTGCGGCGCGGGGTCGCGAAGTAGCGGTACGCCACGTCGATCGTGATGCCCTGCTCGCGCTCGGCGCGCAGGCCGTCGGTGAGCAGCGCGAGGTTGGTGTACTCCTCGCCGCGGTCGGCGCTGGTCTTCTCCACGGCCTCCAGCTGGTCCTCGAAGATCGACTTCGAGTCGTACAGGAGACGGCCGATGAGGGTCGACTTGCCGTCGTCGACGGAGCCCGCGGTGGCGAAGCGGAGGATGTCCATCCGCGGCGATGTGGGAGCGGCGGACATTAGAAGTAGCCTTCCTTCTTGCGGTCTTCCATCGCGGCCTCGGACGCGCGGTCGTCGGCGCGGGTCTGGCCGCGCTCGGTGACCCGGGTGGCGGCGATCTCCTCGATGACCTCGTCGAGGCCGACGGCCGCGGACTTCACCGCGCCGGTGCAGGAGATGTCGCCGACCGTGCGGTAGCGCACCATCGCCTCGAACGCGGGCTCGTCCTCGCCGCGGTTGGCCGGCGGCAGGTCGGCCAGCAGCATGCCGTCGCGCTCGAACACCGTGCGGGTGTGCGCGAAGTAGATCGACGGGAGCTCGATCTCCTCGCGCCGGATGTAGTCCCAGATGTCCAGCTCGGTCCAGTTGGACAGCGGGAAGACCCGGACGTGCTCACCACGGTGGATCTTGGTGTTGTACAGGTTCCACAGCTCGGGCCGCTGGTTCTTCGGGTCCCACTGGCCGAACTCGTCACGGAACGAGACGACGCGCTCCTTGGCGCGGGCCTTCTCCTCGTCGCGGCGGGCGCCGCCGAACGCGGCGGTGAACTCGTGCTCCTCGATCGCGGCGAGCAGCGGCACGGTCTGGAGCTGGTTGCGGGACGCGCGGCGGCCCTTCTGCTCGACGAGCACGCCCTTGTCGATGGCGTCCTGGACGGAGGCGACGATCAGACGGAGCCCCAGCTCCTCGACCCGCTTGTCGCGGTAGGCGATGACCTCGTCGAAGTTGTGCCCGGTGTCCACGTGCATGACGGGGAACGGGATGGGGGCGGGCGCGAACGCCTTCTCGGCGAGCCGCAGCATCACGATGCTGTCCTTACCACCCGAGAACAGCAGCACAGGGCGCTCGAACTCCGCCGCCACCTCCCGGATGATGTGGATCGACTCGGCTTCGAGGACGTCCAGCTGGGACATCAGGTATTGCATGTCAGCGAACTCCAGCCAAGATCAAATCGGAGAGGGCGGGGTGGCACACAAGGATATCCGGCAAGTAGGGGTCCTCTGCGTTGTAGCGCAGCTCAGCCCCGTCGATCCGGCTCGCGTGCGCTCCCGCGGCGAGCGAGACGGCGGCGGGGGCCGCGTTGTCCCACTCGTACTGGCCGCCTGCGTGCACATAGACGTCGGCGTCGCCGAGGAGGACCGCGGCGATCTTCGCACCGGCCGAGCCCATGGGCACGAGCTCGGTGGTGTACCCCGCGGCGTGCAGGTGCTCGCGCAACTGCGCGACGACCTGCGGCGGCCGGGTCCGGCTCACCACGATGCGCACGGGGGCGCGCTTGTCCAGGATGTCCGCGGGCGGGGCGGCGAAGCGGGCCGTCAGATCGGCCAGGAGCGGCGAGCCGGGGCGGGTGCTCAGGGTGCGGCCCTGCGCGGGCAGCGCCACGGCGCCGGCGGCCAGGGCGCCCTTCTCGTAAAGGGCGACGTGGACGGCCCAGTCGTCGCGGCCTTCCTCGCTGTACTCGCGGGTGCCGTCGAGGGGGTCCACGATCCAGACGCGCTCGGCGCCCAGCCGGACGAGGTCGTCCTTGCCCTCTTCGCTCAGCACGGCGTCGGCGGGGCGGATCCCGGCGAGCTCGGCCATGAGGAACTCGTGCGAGCCGAGGTCGCCGGCCTTCTTCAGCGCCGGACCGTCGGCGAATCCGTGCTCGGCGCGCAGCGCGAGCAGCACTTCGCCGGCACGCGTCGCGAGATCTTCGGCAACGTCGTGGTCATCAACCGTCATCGGAACAGGGTATCCCGCCAAAGTTGATCTTGTTGCAAGGAATCGGGAACCCGGGCATGAGAATTAGATGGGTAACCGAACTTTGTCCGGATTGGTGGGTGTGCCCGTTACGGTGCGTGAAAAGTGTTCTGCGCCGCGGCGATGCCGGACGTGAGGACCGCCTCGGCCGCGTCCGCCGCCCGGTCCAGGAAGTAGGGGAGCTCGCGCCGCTCGGCAACGGCGAACTCCTTGAGGACGAACGCCGCGGCGTCCATCCGGCCGGGCGGGCGGCCCACCCCGAAGCGCAGCCGCAGGTAGTCCTTCGAGCCCAGCGAGCGGGTGATCGACCGGAGCCCGTTGTGGCCATTGTCACCCCCGCCCTGCTTGAGCCGCACCGCGCCGAAGTCGATGTCCAGCTCGTCGTGCACGACCAGCAGGCGCTCGTCGGGGATCTTGTAGAAGTCGCGCAGCGCCTTGACCGGGCCGCCCGACTCGTTCATGTACGAGCGCGGCTTGGCCAGCACCGCGCGGACCCCCGCGAGCCTGCCCTCCACCACGTCGCACCGCGACTTGTGCGTCTTGAACCTGCCGCCCGTCCGCCCGGCGAGCAGATCGAGCACCAGGAAGCCCGCGTTGTGCCGGGTGGCCTCGTACTTCGGCCCGGGATTCCCGAGGCCGACGACCAGCCAGGTCTCCTCGCCCACCGCGCTCACCCGGTCCTTCCCGCGAAACCACATCCCGCGCATCATCCGCTCATTGTCGCCGGTCGCCGCCGACCGACACCGCCGAAGGCCCCGGAACGCGCAGGGCGTTCCGGGGCCTTCGGGGAAAGCTCCTTCGAGGGGCTCGGCGCGTCACTCCGCGGCCGGAGCCTCCTCGGTGGTCTCTTCGCCGGCCTCGGCCTCGGCGGCCTCGCCCTCGCCCTCGACCTGGACCTCCTGGACGCCGGTGATCTGCAGGACCAGCGCGTCCTCGTCACCGGCGATGGTCACGCCGCGCGGCAGGGCGAGGTCCTTGACCAGGACCGTGGCGCCCTCGGCCAGCGTCGACAGGTCGACGGTGATCTCGGTGGGGATGTGGGTGGCCTCGGCCTCGAGGGAGACGACGGTGAGCTCCTGCGCGAGCTGGCCGCCGGAGACGAGGTCGCCGGTGGTGACGACGGGGATGTCCACGGTGACCTTCTCGCCGCGCTTGACCAGCAGCAGGTCGACGTGCTCGAGGAAGCCCTTCAGCGGGTCGCGCTGCACGTCCTTCGGCAGGGCGAGCTCGTCGCCGTCGGACAGGCCCGAAACGAGCAGGAGGACGTTCGGGGTCTTCAGGGCGAGCATGAGCTCGTGGCCCGGAAGCGTGATGTGCTGCGGGTCGGTGCCGTGCCCGTACAGAACGGCCGGCACCTTCCCGGCGCGACGGGTGCGCCGGGCGGCACCCTTACCGAACTCGGAGCGCGGCTCGGCGGCGATGCGTACCTCGGACACGGCGAAACTCCTTGAAGGAAACTCGTTAAGAACTGACGCTTGTAAGACCTCGGCCCTCCGTAGGGCGTCTCGGCGCATCTCCGGCACAGGCGACCCGGTCTATTCGGGCATGCCGCGCAGCAGGAGGCGCACACGGTCCATGAAGTCTAGCCGATCCGGGGACCATAGCGGACCCCGGGCCCCCGACTGCACGGGGCACGACCCCTCGGCGGAGTCGGCGGCCTGGCGAGCGGGCGCCCGGCGGCGCCGAGCCTCAGGGGCCTGACGGCCGGGGCGCCCCGGCGCCGCCCCGGAGGCCGTCAAGGCCGCAGGGGCGGCGCCGGGATCCAAGGCGCCCGGCCGTCAGGCCGAATCAGCACAGCCGTGAGGCCGGATCAACTCAGCCTTCGCCGTCGAAGAGGGAGGTGACCGAACCGTCGTGGAAGACCTCGTTGATGGCGCTGGCCAGCAGCGGGGCGATCGACAGGATGGTGAGCTTGTCGAACTGCTTCTCGGCCGGGATCGGCAGGGTGTTGGTGAGCACCACTTCGGAGATCCGGGAGTTCTTCAGGCGGTCCACCGCCGGGCCGGACAGCACGCCGTGGGTCGCGGTGACGACGACGCGGGCGGCGCCCTGCTCGAACAGCGCCTCGGCGGCCTTCACGATGGTGCCGCCGGTGTCGATCATGTCGTCGACGATGACGCAGGTGCGGCCCTCGACCTGGCCGACGACCTCGAAGACCTTGACCTCGTTGGCGACCAGCGGGTCACGGCGCTTGTGGATGATCGCCAGCGGGCAGCCGAGGCGGTCGGTCCAGCGCTCGGCGACGCGGACGCGGCCGGCGTCGGGCGCGACGACCGTCACCTGTGAGGTGTCGAGGGTCTTCGCGACGTGGTCGGCCAGCAGTTCAAGGGCGAACAGGTGGTCGACGGGGCCGTCGAAGAAGCCCTGGATCTGCGCGGTGTGCAGGTCGACGGTGATGAGCCGGTCGGCGCCCGCGGTCTTGAACAGGTCCGCCATGAGGCGCGCGGAGATCGGCTCGCGGCCGCGGTGCTTCTTGTCCTGCCGGGCGTAGCCGAAGAACGGCGCGACCACGGTGATGCGCCGGGCGCTGGCGCGCTTGAGCGCGTCCACCATGATCAGCTGTTCCATGATCCACTGGTTGATCGGAGCCGTGTGGCTCTGGATCACGAACGCGTCGCTGCCGCGGACCGACTCGAGGAACCGCACGAACGTCTCGCCGTTGGCGAAGTCGTAGGCGGCGGTCGGCACGAGCTCGCAGTCGAGGTTGACGGCGACCTCTTTGGCGAGCTCCGGATATGCGCGGCCCGAGAAGAGCATCAGCTTTCTCACGGACTGTGTTTTGATCCCGCTCACTTGTCCCCCTCCTGGGTGTTGTTCTCACGCGCCCGTTTTGCCGCTTCTGCGGCAGGAGTACCGGCGCGCCTGCGCTCGACCCAGCCCTCAACGTTGCGCTGCTGCCCGCGGGCCACGGCCATAGCCCCGGGCGGTACATCCTTGATGATCACTGATCCGGCCGCTGTGTAGCTCCCGTCGCCGATGGTGACGGGGGCCACGAGCATGTTGTCGCTGCCGACGCGGACGTGGTCGCCCACGACGGTGCGGTGCTTGGCGACGCCGTCGTAGTTCACGAAGACGCTGCCGGCCCCGATGTTCGAGCCGGTGCCGATGGTGGCGTCCCCGACATACGTCAGGTGCGGCACCTTCGACCCCTCGCCCACTTCGGAGTTCTTGATCTCCACGTAGGTCCCGGCCTTGGCCTTGCGGCCCAGCCTGGTGCCCGGACGGAGATAGGTGTACGGGCCCACCGAGGCCTCGGGGCCGATCTCGGCCCCCTCCGCCACGGTGCGGAACACCCGGGCGTCCTCGCCGACGACGGTGTCGGTCAGCGTGGTGTCCGGACCGACCTGCGCGCCCGCGCGGACCACCGTACCGCCGTGCAGCTGGACGTTCGGAAGGAGGGTGGCATCCGCCTCGACCTGCACCTGCACGTCCACCCAGGCGGTCTGCGGATCGACGACCGTCACGCCCTCGCGCATGAGGCGCTCGAGCACCCGGTCGTTGAGCTGCCTGCGCGCCGCGGCGAGCTGGACGCGGTCGTTGACGCCCTGTGTCTCGATCCAATCGGCGACCACGGAGGCGCCCACGCGGTGCCCGTCGCCGCGCAGGATCCCCAGGACGTCGGTGAGGTACTCCTCGCCGCCCGCGTTGTCGGTGGTGAGGCGCTTCAGGGCCCCGTCCAGCAGGGCGCCGTCGAACGCGTACATGCCGACGTTGATCTCGGCGATCGCACGCTGCCCCTCGGTGGCGTCCTTGTGCTCGACGATGCCGGTGACCGCGCCGTCCAGGCCGCGCAGGACGCGGCCGTATCCGGTGGGGTCGGGCACCTCGGTGGTCATGACGGTGACGGCGTTGCCGTCCCGTTCGTGCGCGGCGATGAGGCCCTGGAGGGTCTCGCCGGTGATCAGCGGGTGGTCGCCGTTGGTGACCACCACGGTGCCTTCCAGCGGCCCGGAGTCCGCCAGCGCGACGCGGACCGCGTGGCCCGTCCCGCCCTGCGTCTCCTGGACGACCGGGACGGCGTCCGGCGCGACCTCGGCCAGGTGGGCGATCACCTGGTCGCGGCGGTGCCCTACGACGACGACCAGGCGCTCGGGAAGCAGGGTCTGGGAGGCGGCGAGGACATGCCCGAGCATGCTCCTGCCACCGATCTCATGGAGGACCTTCGAGGTGCGGGACTTCATCCGGGTGCCCTCGCCCGCGGCGAGGACGATGACTGCGGCCGGGCTCACAGAGTGGCTCCTGGGCTTCGCGGACGGGACTGAGCGATGTCTCATGACGGACGACTGCGGCGCAGGTGGGACGACGCTTGGCGGGACCGCTCTCAGTGGACGAGCGGTAGAGAAGCTTCGCCAGGGCGTAACCCACCTGACATGAACAAAGAGTACCGCCCGGGCGGAGGACCGCCCGCACCGGCAGCCCCACGAACACACAGAAGAGCGGCTCCGGCGCCAGGACTCGAACCTGAACAGAGGGCACCAAAAACCCTAGTGCTGCCGATTACACCACGCCGGACCGCCGCGAACCCGCGGCTGAAGCCACGATACCGGTCCGAGCAAGGTCTTTTCGGCCCGGAGGGCGGCAAGGACTCAGGTGCGGCGTGACCTCGGTCGGAGGCGGGGGGTGGCCTCCAGGTCGGACAGGCCGTTCCAGGCGAGGTTCACCAGGTGGGCGGCGACCTCTTCGCGGCGGGGCCTGCGGACCTCCAGCCACCACTGGCCCGTCATGGCGACCATTCCCACGAGCATCTGGGCGTACATCGGGGCCAGGCGGCCGTCCCTGCCGTGCTTCTCGAACTCGTCGGCGAGAAGGTACTCCACGTGGGTGGCGATATCGCTGATCAGGCTGGCGAAGGTGCCCGTCCCGGAGGCGGCGTGGGAGTCCCGGACGAGGATGCGGAACCCGTCGGTGCTCTCCTCGATGTACTCCAGCAGGGCGAGGGCCGCGCCTTCGAGCTTGCCCCGGTAGTGGATCCCGTCGGACATGCCCTGGGTGACCATGCCGAGCAGACGGGTCATCTCCCGGTCGACGACGACGGCGTACAGCCCTTCCTTGCCGCCGAAATGCTCGTACACGACGGGCTTGGACACCCCCGCCTTGGCCGCGATCTCCTCGACCGCCGTGCCGTCGAAGCCGCGCTGGGCGAACAGGGCGCGACCGATCTCGATCAGCTGCTCCCGCCGCTCCTTGCCCGTCATCCGCTTGCGCCGCTCCGCCATCAGATCATCATCCCGTGCTCTCGATCAGGCTTCCGCGGGGGCTTCCCCCCGCGTGCCTGCCTTGCGACGCGCCTTCTCCAGTACCTTTTCGGCCCTCGCCCTGTCCTTCTCCTGGCGGCGTTCGGCCTTCTCGCGCTCCTTGGCCCTGCGGCGCGGATCCAGGGTCGGCCGTTCCTCCAGCTGGGACAGGCCGTTCCACGCGAGGTTCACCACATGCGCGGCGACGTCCTCACGGCGGGGACGTCTGCTGTCCAGCCACCACTGGCCGGTGAGCGCGATCATCCCGACGAGCATCTGGGCGTACATCGGCGCCGACTTCTCGTCCAGGCCGTGGTGATCGAACTCACGTCCGAGCAGGCCCTCGACCTCGCCCGCGATCTCCGACAGGAGGCTCGCGTAGCTGCCCGCCCCGGAGGCGGCGTGGGAGTCGCGGACGAGGATGCGGAACCCCGCGGTGCTCTCCTCGATGTACTCCAGCAGCGCCAGGGCGGCCAGCTCCAGCTTGCGCCGGTAGCCGGCCTCCGTGGCCAGCGCGGTGGTCACCAGGGACTGGAGGCGCTCCATCTCCCGGTCGACGACGACGGCGTACAGCCCTTCCTTGCCGCCGAAATGCTCGTACACGACGGGCTTGGACACCCCGGCCCTCGCCGCGATCTCCTCGACCGACGTCCCGTCGAAGCCGCGGACGGCGAACAGCTCCCGGCCTACGCCGAGGAGCTGCTCCCGTCGTTCGCTTCCGGACATCCGCCGTCTTCGGGAGTCGCTCATGGCCTAAGACCTTAGGCGCGCTTGGCGTCCAACCGCTCACGAGTCGGCCAACGCACATCCCAGGCGAGACCGAGCTTCTCGAAGATCCAGATGGTCCGGGCGCTGATGTCGAGCTGCCCCTTGCCGACGCCGTGGCGGGCGGCGGTGGGGTCGGCGTGGTGGAGGTTGTGCCAGGACTCGCCCAGCGACGGGATCGCCAGCCACCACACGTTGCGCGACTGGTCGCGGGAGGCGAACGGGGTGTCGCCGAAGGTGTGGCAGATCGAGTTGATCGACCAGGTGACGTGCTGGACCAGGCAGACCCGCACGAAACCCGCCCAGAACAGCGCGGTGAAGAACCCGGCCCACGACCAGGTGACCAGGCCGCCGATCGCGGCGGGCACCAGGAACGTTCCCGTGACGAGCAGGCCGAAGTTGTTGTGGAGCCACAGGAGGTCGCGGTCGGCCTTGAGGTCCTTGGCGTACTTGTCGACGTTGGTGGCCTTGGCCGCGTACAGCCAGCCGTAGTGCGACCAGACGAGGCCCTTGAAGAGGGCGGCGGCGCTGTCGCCGTACTTCCACGGCGAATGCGGGTCGCCCTCCTTGTCGGAGAACTTGTGGTGCCTGCGGTGGTCGGCGACCCAGTTCAGCACCGGGCCCTCGATCGCCAGCCCCCCGGCGATCGCGAGGGCGATGCGCATGGCGCGGCCGACCTTGAAGGAGCCGTGCGTGAAGTAGCGGTGGTAGCCGACGGTGATCCCGCCCGCGGAGAGGAAGTAGAACACCGCCGCGATGATGATGTCCGTCCAGCCGAGGAACCTGCCCCAGGCGACCGGCACGGCGGCCAGCAGGGCGAGGAACGGCACGCCGGTGAAGAGCGCGACGAGGATCTTGTGCTTGAGACCGTTGCGGCTGTCTGACAGGTCGTCCAGCGGTGCGGCGCCGGCGATGGGAGTAGCGGTCACGTGGTCGTCTCTCGTCCGGGGTGGGCGGGCGGTTTCTACGCCACCGTAACCTACGGTCTCGTAAGGCTGGAAGACTCCGGACAGCAAATTCGCCGGCACAAAGGGTGAACATGCATTCACCACAGGTTGTGAACACCCGTTAACCCCTGGGTCGAAAATGTCGTCGAATTCGCTCCGGCCGGGCGCCGCGCGCCCCGGGACCGCACAAAAAAGGACCGGCAGGCCGCGGGAGGTTGTCCGCGCGGCCGCCGGCCGGTTCCCGGCTCTTGGTACGGAGCCGGGGTGGGTGGCGGCGAGGTGAGCCGCCTCATCAGTAGGTGCCGCCCGCTATGGGAGTCGGCAGCACCGCAGGGGAACGTATAGCCGCTTTCCTCCCACTGCGGGCGGCACCTCGTCTTCTGTTGTCAGGGCCTGCGCGCCACCGCGAAGATCCGCCGGAACGGGAAGACCGTTCCGTGCTCCGTCGGCGGGTAGGCCTCCCGCAGCCTCGCCGCGTAGGCGGCGAGGAAGTCCTCAGGGTCGTCGAGGGCGGCGAGGACGGGCCGCAGCGCGGTGCCCTTCATCCACTCCACGACCGGGTCGGTGCCCTGGAGCACCTGAAGGTAGGTGGTCTCCCAGACGTCGGCCTCGCAGCCGAGCCCGGCCAGCGCCGCGAGGTACTCCTCGGGCTCCAGCACGGCGGGCCGCTCCTGCCGGACGCCGTACTCGGCGCTCAGCTCGCGCAGCAGCACGTGGCTGGGCGCACCGAAGTTGCCCGGCACCTGGAAGGCCAGGACGCCACCGGGCACGAGGTGCGCCGACAGGCGGCCGAGCAGTTCCACGTGCCCCGGCACCCACTGGAGGGCGGCGTTCGACACGATGACGTCCACCGGAAGATCGGGCGCCCAGTCCACCAGGTCGGCCCGCTCGAAAGCGAGCCCCGGCACCTGGCGGCGCCATGCCGCCTCGATCATCTCCGGCGAGGAGTCGATCCCCTCGACGCGGGCGGCGGGCCACCGGTCGGCGAGCGTCGCCGTCAGCACCCCGTCACCGCAGCCGAGATCCGCCACCCGGCGCGGGTCCTTCACCCGCACCCGCGCGGCCAGCTCGAAGAACGCCCTGCCCCGCTCCGCGGAGAACAGGCCGTACTGCGCCGGATCCCAGGCTTGTCTTGACATCGAGATACATAATGGCAACACATTTGTCTCGACGTCAAGACGCTCGCGCACCGAGTCGGACCATGTCCGATGTCGGCTATCGTCGGACACAGGTGGTCGAAACCCCGGCCGCCCGCCGACGAGGGTGTCCGTACCGGCTGAGCAAAGACGGCCTCATTTGGAGGTCGTTCGCCATGGCATGGATCCTGCTCGTCTTCGCCGGCGCCCTTGAGGTCGCCTGGGCCACCACCCTTCCCGCCACGCAGGGCCTCACCCGCCTGTGGCCCACCACCGCCTTCGTCGCCATGCTCGCGGCGAGCATGTACGCGCTGTCGCTCGCCACCCGCACCATCCCCCTCGGCACCGCCTACGCGGTCTGGGTCGGCATCGGCGCCCTCGGCACCGCCGTCGTCGGGATCGCCTGGCACGGCGACCCCGCGACCCTGCCCCGCCTCCTCTTCCTCGCCCTCCTCGTCGTCGCCGTCCTCGGCCTCAAGGCGACCTCAGGCCACTGAGCCGGAGCCGGCCGCTGGACCGCCGTCCGCCTCAGCCCTGTCCGCCGGACTTCGCGGCGGGCAGGGCCGACCAGCTGTAGCCGACCTTGAGCGGATCCATCATCAGGAAGAGGAGTTTCTCGGTGACCTTGGCCTTGCGCTTTCCGTTGTCCAGCCTGCGTCCCTTGCAGCTCTGGAACGTCGCGAACACCGTGCCGAGCCTCTTGCCCGCCTTGTCGCGGAAGATCAGGGCGAGGTCGGGCACCACCGGCCGGACTCCGTCGGCGCACTGTGATTTCGGCGCGTCCTTGTTCGGACCCGGCCGCGCCTTGCTGAGCGCCGTGGCGAGAGCGCGCGCCTTGGCGCCCTTGAGCCGGTGGGAGGCGGCGAGCTTCAGCCCGTGCTTCTTCAGGTCCGCGACGTACTCGGGGTCGGTGTACTCACCGCCCGCGAAGTAGCAGAGCGAGACGGACGCCGGAGCAGCCGGAACGAACTTCGCGCCTTTCACCCCGCCCGCCTTGGCCCGCTTGCTCTCCGTCGGGCAGCCCTTCGCGTCGGTCCGGGCCAGCCGGAAGCCGTCGAGGATCCGGCGCGTGCGCGTCTCGCTCAACGTGCGCACCACGAGCACCAGGTCGCGCGACGGGATGCGGACCCGCCCCGCGTACCTGCCATCGGGCAGCCGCTTCGCCAACCGCTCGGCGGCCACGCCCGACACCTTGGTGACGACGGGTTCCCCGGTGAGCTGCTCGACCTGGTCCGAGTACTCGACATCGGCGCGGTACCCGATCAGGGCCACCTCCTTGTCGGCGGGCTCCTCGGTGTAACAGAGGTTCCGCATGCCCTCCGCCCGCACGACGGTGGGCCGCCCGCTCATCCCGCACCCGTAGTCGTTCACCGACCACCCGCCCGGCACCGCGACCTCGGCCCCCGCGGTCCCCTCGAACCGCCACCCGGCCGGCTTCGCCCCCGCCGCCCCGCCCATCCCCACCAGCAGTGCCAGCGCCAGCCCCACCGCCCCCAGACCCCGCCCCACTCGCCGCGATCCCATCCGCCATCCCTTCACCGCCGCACACCCCACACCCCGGACCATAATCCCCACCCCCACCAAAAGAGACCCGTTCCCAACATCTCCCCACCCCCGACCACGGCACCAGGAGACCCCCTCCACCACCGCCCGCCACCCCAGCACCCCCGCGATCCCTCCACCACCGCCCGCCACCCCAGCACCCCAGCACCCCGGCACCCCGGCAATCCTGCGCCCACCGCCGTGTCGGCACCCCGCGCCACCCCAGTACCCCCGCGAACCCACGCGAGCCGCCGCGGCACCCCATTCGGTCCTGCGCCCGCCGCCGCCACGACCCGGCACCGTCGCAGGGGGCGGCTGCGTCATTTCAGGCTCGCGACCGACGCTGTTCAGGGGAGGCGTGCGGGCGGGCACAGCGGGTGCGGGAGGCGGCGTCGGGCGTACGCGGGATGAAGGGGAAGGCGGACAGTTCTCAGGAGCGGTTAAGGTGCGGGGGTGGGCGAGGTTCTGGAGTGGGTGGGGGCGCCTCAGGCGCTGGGGTTGCTGGCGGGGCCGGTGGCCCGGGTGATCGAGGGGGTACCGGGGGCCGAGGTCGCGGAGATCGATCCGGAGGTCTCCGACACCGCCGAGTTCTGTGCGCGGTACGGGGTGGCGCTGGAGGCCAGCGCGAACTGCGTGATCGTCGCGGCCAAGCGGG
Source organism: Actinocorallia herbida (assembly GCF_003751225.1). Taxonomy (NCBI): domain Bacteria; kingdom Bacillati; phylum Actinomycetota; class Actinomycetes; order Streptosporangiales; family Thermomonosporaceae; genus Actinocorallia; species Actinocorallia herbida. The sequence goes on along the minus strand of NZ_RJKE01000001.1, from coordinate 146,059 downwards.
GCGGGCAGACCTCCTATGCGGCGTGCGTGGTGCTCGCCACGGCGCGCGCGGACGTCAACGGGGCGGTGCGCCGCCGACTGGGGGCGCGGAAGGTCTCCTTCGCGCCCATGGACGAGGCGACCGGGCTGACCGGCATGGAGTACGGCGGGATCACGCCGGTGGGGCTCCCCGGCGACTGGCCCGTGCTGGTCGACGAGGCGGTGGTCAGGGTGCCGCGCGCGGTCATCGGCAGCGGCCTGCGCCGCTCCAAGATCCTCCTTCCGGGCACCGCGTTCACCGCGCTGCCCAACGCCGAAATCCTCCCTCTGACCCTTTTGTAGCCTTCCCCACCCCATCGGCCGTCGCGCTCCCGCGACCGCCGCCCGCAGGCCCGCCCGGCAAAAGCCCCTTAGCCGCGCCGCCGCCCCGCCGACCATCGATCCGCCCATCACTCCACCCATCACTCCGCCCTCCGCGCACCCGCATCCGCCGTACCGCGATTTCCTGGAATTCACTTCACCGTCACCGTAAACCAGCAGCGCGAAAGGCGCCGGAGCCACCTGTGGATAACCTCGGAATCGACGGCGGGACAAGGGATGCGGTGCGAAATCGGCGGATGCGCGGCGGCATTCCCAATATTGGGAGTTGCAGGAACGACGCATAGGATATTTCCGAACGATCAGTGCGATACATGTCGTAACAGCCCGCACCGCGGCCGCCCCGGCAAGGTGCTACAGCCGCGCCGAACCTGAGATCCCGGGCCGATGAAGACCTTCAAAAAGGTCGAATCGGGAGGTAGAGGGATGGTGGCCGGATGCCGTCTTGACTTTTTTCCGACATGGCTGACAGACCGGGTTTCCTACCGGAAGGATGAACCCCGCGCTATCGGCGGAAAGGCGGGAGCAGATCCCCATGACGCGGACACAGACCTGCGATCCACGGTCGCACGGCGCCGAGGGAGGGGCGATGGACGGCGAGCGGATGATCCCTTTCGGACTGGCGGTCGGCCTGATGGAGGAGGCCATGCGGGAGGCGCTGACCGCGGCCGGCTACCTCAAGGGATCGGCCGATTCGGTCACCCGTGACGCCTCCGCGCGCCTGGAGCGCCTGATGGAAGATCTCGACGGCATGGAGTAACCCGGGACCGACCTGTGTCTTGACGTCGAGATACAGATAGGGTTCACCCATGGAGGACGAGGTCGACCGGCTGGTCTCCGCATGGCGGACGGAACGCCCCGAACTGGACGTCCAGCCATTGCACGTGCTGAGCCGTGTCTCGCGGCTCTCCCGGCACCTGGACCGTGCCCGCAGGGCCGTCTTCGCCGCCCACGAGATGGAGTCGTGGGAGTTCGACGTCCTGACGGCGCTGCGCCGGGCGGGCGCCCCCTACCAGCTCAACCCGGGCCAGCTCCTGCGCGCCACCCTCGTCACCTCGGGCACCATGACGAACCGGATCGACCGGCTCACCGCGGCGCGCCTGGTCGAGCGCCACCCCGACCCGGCCGACAAGCGCGGCGTCCAGGTCCGGCTCACCGACGTCGGCAGGGCCAGGGTCGACGCGGCCTTCTCCGACCTCATCGACCGGGAGCGCGAGCTGCTCGCGGCGCTCAGCGACACCGAGCAGAAGCAGCTCGCCGGCCTCCTGCGCACCCTCCTGGTCCCCTTCGACCTCTGACCGGGGACTAGCCTTCGGCCAGCTCCAGCCACGCCATCTCGACCTCGTCCTTCTCGGCGAGCACGGCCTTCAGCTTGGCGTCCAGGTCGAGCAGCCGCTCATGGTCGGTGGCCGCGTCGGCCATCTGGCCGTGCAGCTCCGCCTCTCGCTTGGTGAGCTTGTCCAGCTGACGCTCCAGGCGGTCGAGCTCCTTCTGCGTCTTCCAGTCCAGTTTCGACTGCTGCACCGGCTTGGCGGGAGCCGCCTGCACGGGGGCCGCGGAGGACCCGGGGGTCCGGACCGCTGAGACCGTCCCGGCCTCCACCCTGTCCAGGTACTCCTCCACGCCGCCGGTGAGCATCCGTACCGTGCCGTCGCCCAGCAGCGCGTACACGGTGTCGGTGACGCGCTCCAGGAAGTACCTGTCGTGGCTGACCACGACGAGGGTGCCGGGCCAGCCGTCGAGGATGTCCTCCACCTCGGTGAGCGTCTCGATGTCGAGGTCGTTGGTGGGCTCGTCGAGGAGCATCACGTTGGGCTCGGCCATGAGCAGCCGCAGGATCTGGAGCCTGCGCCGCTCGCCTCCGGACAGGTCGCCCACGGGCTTCCACTGGGCGTCGGTCTTGAAGCCGAGCCTTTCCAGGAGCTGGCCGGCCGTCCACTCGCGCTTGCCCACGGTGATCCTGCGGGCGACCTCCTCCACCGACTCGAGGACGCGCCGCTGGGGGTCGAGTTCGGCGAGCTCCTGAGACAGGTGCGCGAGGGCGACCGTCTTACCGCGCACGACCCTTCCGGAGTCCGGCCGGACGGTGCCCGCGAGCAGCCGGAGCATGCTCGTCTTGCCGCTGCCGTTCACCCCGACGAGGCCGATCCGGTCGCCGGGGCCGAGCCGCCAGGTGATCCGCTCGAAGACGGGGTTCCCGCCGAGCTCCAGGGACACGTCCTCGACGTCGTAGACGGTCTTGCCGAGCCGGGCGGTGGCGAACTTGGTCAGTTCGACCTTGTCGCGCAGCGGCGGCTCGTCGGCGATGAGCGCCTGGGCGGCGTCGACCCGGAACTTGGGCTTGGTGCTGCGGGCCTGCGGGCCGCGCCGCAGCCAGGCCAGCTCCTTGCGCATGAGGTTCTGCCGCTTGGCCTCGGTCGCGTCGGCGACCCGCGCGCGCTCGGCCTTGGCCAGGACGTACGCGGAGTACCCGCCTTCGTACCGCTCGACGCGGCCGTCCACGACCTCCCAGGTGCGGTCGGTGACCTCGTCGAGGAACCACCTGTCGTGGGTGACGACGGCCAGGGCCTCGCGCCGTCCCTTGAGGTGCCGGGCGAGCCAGGTGATCGCCTCGATGTCGAGGTGGTTGGTGGGCTCGTCCAGCATGATCACGTCGGATTCGGGGACGAGCAGCGCGGCGAGGGAGACCCGGCGCTTCTCGCCGCCGGACATGCCCGCGAGGGGCGCGTCGAGGTCGAGCCCGGTGAGCAGCCCGGACAGGATGTCGCGGATGTCGGCGCTGCCGGCCCATTCGTGCTCGGGCGTATCTCCCAGGACGACCGACCTGACCGTCGCGTCGGGCGCGAACTCGTCGCGCTGGACGAGCATGGCCAGGCGGAGCCCTCCGGTGTGGGTGACGCGCCCGGAGTCGGCCTCGGTGCGCCGCGCCATGATGTTCATGAGCGTGGACTTGCCGTAGCCGTTGCGGCCGACGATCCCGATCCGCCAGCCCGACTCGATGCCCAGTGACACCGCGTCCAGCAGGGGATTGGGCCCGTAGGCCTTGCTCACGTTCTCCAGATTGATCAGGTTCACTCAGACCGTCGTCCCTCGGCGCGCCGCGCGGGCGCGGCTCGTGCTCGTCTCCAGACCGCCCAGGTTAGGCGGATTTCCGCGTTATGCAGGCATCGGGCAGGTCGGGCCCGCCGTGTCACAGGACCGTCGCGCCGGGCACCGGCCCCGAGGCGGCCACCGCGGCCCGCGCGACCCCCGCGCCGCGCAGCGCCGCCGCGATGTCCGCGGCGTGCTCGGCGTCGCCGGCCAGGAACGCGCAGGTCGGCCCGGAGCCCGACACCAGGGCGCCGAGCGCGCCGAAGTCCCGGCCCGCCGCGATGGTCCGCTGGAGCGATGGCATGAGGCTCAGGGCGGCGGGCTGGAGGTCGTTGGTGAGGGCCGCGCCCAGCGCCTTGGCGTCGCCCTCGGCGAGCGCGGCGAGCAGCGCGGGCGACTCGTGCGGCCAGACCGCGTGCTCCTCGAAGGCCGCGCGCAGCCTGTCGCACTCGGCGTAGACGGCCGGGGTGGACAGGCCGCCTTCCGCGAGCGCGAAGATCCAGTGGTACTCCCCGGACGTCGGCAGCGGGGTGAGGACCTCGCCCCGTCCGACGCCCACGGCGGTGCCGCCGAGGAGCGCGAAAGGCACATCGCTCCCCAATTGCCCGCCCAGCTCCATCAGGGTCTTCAGGGGAAGGCCCGGGTTCCACAGCGCCGCGCAGCCCAGCAGGGCCGCCGCCGCGTCCGCGCTGCCGCCCGCCATGCCGCCCGCGACCGGGATCTCCTTGCGGATGTGGATCGACGCCGCGGCCTCGACGCCCAGGTGCCCGGCCAGCAGCACCGCCGCGCGGGCCGCGAGGTTCTCGGGGCCCGTCGGGACGCCCTCGATCGACGCGCCCTCGACGGTGACGGCGAGCGGCCCCTCGGTCACCGTGACCTCGTCGAAGAGCGACACGGCATGGAAGACGTTCACCAGGTCGTGGTAGCCGTCGTCCCGCAGCGGCCCGACGCCGAGCTGGAGGTTGACTTTCGCGGGGACCCGGACGGTGACGGACATGGCGGCCTCGGTTCAGACGGTGGAACGGGGACGGTCGATCGTGTGCGCGAAGCGTGGGGCCCGGTCGCTCACACCATCCGGTGCTCGGCGATCCGGGCGAAGGCCGTGATGTCCAGCATCTCGCCGCGCGCCGTCGGGTCGACGTCCGCGGCGCGCAGCGCGGCCTCGGCCATCGCGGGCGAGCCCGCCCAGGAGGCGAGCGCGGCGCGCAGGGTCTTGCGGCGCTGGGCGAAGGCCGCGTCGATCACCGCGAAGACCTGCTGACGGGTGGCGACGGTGGCCGGGGGCTCGCGGCGGGTGAAGGCGACGAGCGCGGAGTCGACGTTGGGCGCGGGCCAGAAGACGTGCCGGCCGACGGATCCGGCCCGCCTCGCCTCGGCGTACCAGGCCATCTTCACCGACGGCACCCCGTAGATCTTGCTGCCCGGCGCGGCGGCGAGCCGCTCGCCCACCTCGGCCTGGACCATGACGAGGCCCTTGCGCAGGGACGGGAGCAGCTCCAGCAGGTGCAGGACGACGGGCACGGCGACGTTGTAAGGCAGGTTCGCCACCAGCGCGGTGGGCGGCGGACCGGGGAGCTCGGCGATCCGCATCGCGTCGCCGTGGACGACCTCGAAGCGGTCGGCCAGCCCCGGCGCCTTGGCCTCGACGGTCTCCGGCAGCGCCTTCGCCAGCACGGGGTCGAGTTCGACGGCGATGACCCTGGCGACCTCGGGCAGCAGGGCCAGGGTGAGCGAACCGAGCCCGGGGCCGACCTCGATCACCACGTCCGACGGCCCGACCTCCGCCGCCCGGACGATCCGGCGTACCGTGCCGGGATCGATCACGAAGTTCTGGCCGAGCTGCTTGGTGGGCCGCACGTCCAAGGCCGCGGCGAGCTCACGGATGTCGGCCGCGCCCAGCAGGGCGGCGCCGCTCTCGGCCGTGCCGCCGTGCGCCGCGTCGTCCGGCGCCTTGTCCTCCGGTGCTGTGTCGTTCTCCCCCACATCACGATTCTCCCATGCAACAGTCCGGCCCCCGGTCGCGTCCGGGTCATGAGGAAAGGAGAAATGCCGTGGATCACCCCCCATCCGGCGGCGGGTCGCGGGATCCGGCCGCGCCGGGCGACCCCGTGGACTTCGCCCGCTGGGTGTCCTCCCGAGCCCCCGCCCTGCTCCGGTACGGCTATGTCCTCACGGGCAGCCCGCACGACGCCGCCGATCTCGTCCAGGAGGCGCTGGTCCGGCTCAGGACGTCCTGGGCCAGGGTCGTGCGCAAGGACGACCCCGAGGGCTACGTCCGCACGACCATGGCCCGCCTGCACGTCTCGGTGTGGCGGCGGACCCGCCGAGAGACGCTGACCGCGACCGTCCCGGACACCGCCCACCACGACCCGCAGCCGCCCGACGACGCCCTCTGGCAGGCCCTGACGGCCCTCCCGCGGCGCCAGCGGGCGGTGATCGCCCTCCGGTACTACGAGGCCCTCTCGGACGAGGAGATCGCCGCCCGGCTGGGCATCTCGCGCGGCACGGTCCGCAGCCAGGCGAGCCGGGCACTGGACAAACTCCGCGAAACTTACAATCCACGCCTGGAAGGGAGCCCCCGATGACCGACCCCTTGGAGCAGGCCCTCGCCAGGACCCTCACCGCGAAGGCCGACGACGCGCCCGCTCCCGTTTCCGGGCTCGCCGACCGCGCGACCCTGCGGGCCCGCAAGCGCCGCCGCGCCCGCTGGGGCACCGCCGCCGTCGTCGCCGCCCTGCTCGCCGGGGGCATCGGCTGGGGCGCCCTCAACCCGACCGACGTGAAGGAGGTCCACCCGATCGGCCACGGAGACGAGACCCTGGGCGGACCCGCCCCGGTCGAGCAGCTCTGGCCGGGGGCCGTGCACCGCGTCAAGGCCGTCCCGCCCGAAGACGTCGAGGGCGACTGGGCCGTCATCAGCGTCATCGACACGAACCGGCTGCTCATCTCCTGGCCGGGGCAGGGCACGCGGGTCCGGTACGCCGCCTACACGCCGGAGACCGGGCAGGTCGCCGAGATGCCCTCGCTCGACTGGGGACCCGGCAGACCCAACATCTCCCAGGGCTACGCGCTGTGGACCCGGAACACAGAGGAGGGATCCATGGAGGTGACCGCTTCCGTCCTCCCGGACGGCCCCGACGACACCACGGGCATCTCGGTCATCAGCGTGCGGAGTGACGTGAACCGCGGGGACCGGGTCGGCGTGGCCGACGGCCGTCTCTATTGGGAGACCTCCGAGGGCGTCTTCACCCGGCCGATCGCCACGCTGACGGGGACGCGGGGCGGCCCGCCCGAAGGCTCCCCGTCGTCCGAGCCGACGAGGGTCGCCGCCGAAGGGAACCGCATCGTCCAGTGGCCGTGGGTGTCTCGGCTGGACGGGAGCAGACGCGGCCCCATCTTCGGGACCATCCGCAACGTCGAGACGGGCGAGATCCGGAAGGCGGTGCTCCCCGCGCCGGAGTCGGGTCGCCCCTGGGTCTGCGGGGTCGTCTGGTGCCTGGCCGACGGCGAAGTGCGCAAGCGCGACGGTTCGATGAGCGCCCCGAACCCGGTCCACCTCGCACCGAGACCTCCCAAGGACGCCAAAGGCGCCTCCCCCGCCACCGCCGCGGCCACCGCGTCCCCCGACCCGACCGCACCGTCGAACTCACTCGGCGGCCCCACCTACAACCGCTACTCCCAGTTCGAGCCCGTGCTCGACCGGTTCCTCTTCCAGGGCGACGCCGACCCCCGGGTGCTCGTCAAAGACCTGGTGACGGGCCGGACGGGGCTCTTCTCGGTGACCGCCGAGGGCCTCGTCCATGGCAAAGAGAACGGCAGAGCCGACCGCTACGTCGTGCAGCCGACCGAGGACGGCTACCTGTTCCTCGACCTCGCCGCCATCGGCTGACGGGGCGGGCCGGGCCGCTCCGGGAGGTGGAGCGGCCCGGGGGGTCAGTTCTTGGCGTAGAGCATGTCGCCGCAGGTCGTGGTCCAGCCGTTCTGCTTCTCGAACAGCATCTGGGCGCGGAGCGTCTGCTCCTCGGCCGAGGCGTGCACGGGGAGTCCGGTGCCGCCGACGGACTCCCAGGCCTCGCGGGAGAACTGGTAGAGCCCGTACAGCTTGCTCGTGGTGATGAGCTCGGGGTCGTTGTTCGACTCGCACCGGGCGACCGCGCCCCAGTTGAGGTCGGTGACGGGGAGGTTCAGCAGGTTGAGCTGGGTGGCCTCCTTGGGCAGCAGCTTGGGGAGGTTCAGCAGGTTGAGCGGGCCTCCGCCGCCTCCGCCGGTGTCCTGTTTCTCCACCGCCTCCGGCCGGGGCGCCTCGGCGACGCGGGGGGCGGCGCCGGCCTCCTCGCCCGCGGCCTCTCCCGGGGGGAGGCTGCCGAGCGGTGGCAGCACGGGGGCGTCGAACCGGGGCGCGGTGGGGGCGCCGCCGCCGGTGCCCGACGGGGAGTCCGGGGAGCGCACGTCTTTCTGCGAGGGCAGCTTCACACGGTCCCCCACGAGGGCGATCGGCGCGGACTGGGGTTCCTCGGAAAAAAGGTTCCAGCCCCCGGCGGCGACGCCCACCAGGAGAACGGTGGCGATGAGTGGCATGACGAAGGACGGAGGTCTTCCGGCCGCATGCCGAGCACTACGGGTCACAAGACCCGGAGCCTACAAGGCCGAACACGTAGAGTCACACCACGACGACGCAACGTCCGGGTGTGTGGCGTGTCAACCGGTACGGGGGCGACTCGGGGGATGAACGCCCCCGCACCGGTGACTCGTTAGAGAAGACGTTCCCCGAGGGCCCGGGGTTTACTCCTCAGAAGCCGTACATTCGCGTTCCCGTGGCGGCGATGGCCGAGCACAGGACATCCACCGGCACATCCTTGACCGCCGCCATCAACGCGACGGTGTGCGGGATCAGGTGGGAGGCGTTCGACTTCCCCCGGTGCGGGACGGGCGTCATGAACGGCGCGTCGGTCTCGACCAGGATCAGTTCCAGCGGGGCGACGGCCAGCGCGTCACGCAGCGGCTGAGCGTTCTTGAACGTGACGTTCCCGGCGAAGCTCATGACATAGCCCTTGTCCGAGCAGACCCGGGCCATCTCGGCGTCACCGGAGAAACAGTGGAACACCACTTTGTCCGGTGCGCCCTCTTCATCCAGGATGCGCAGGACGTCCTGGTGGGCATCGCGATCATGGATCATGAGTGCTTTGCCGGAGTCCTTGGCGATCGCGATGTGCGCCCGGAACGAGCGCTGCTGCTCCTCGGGGGTCGCGTGGTCCCGGTAGTAGTCGAGGCCGGTCTCCCCCACCGCGACGACCTTCGGCTCACCCGCCAGTTCGGCGATGCGGGCCAGGACGTCGTCGGTGAGGCCCTTGGTGTCGTTGGGGTGGATCGCCACCCCCGCGTACACGTCGGCGTGCTCCGCGGCCGTCTTGGCGGCCCACTCCGAGGACGGCAGATCGCAGCCGATCGTCACGATCCGCCCCACCCCGACGGCCTGCGCGCGCTCGACGGCCTCGGCCACCGACATGTCGAGCATGTCCAGATGGCAGTGGTCGTCGAACACCGCGACGGGCAGCCGGGGCGTGGGCGGGACGGGCTTCTCACTCGCCAAGACGCGCCAGCTCCTCGGCCACCACGCTCTGGTCGAGCTTGGGGAACAGCGGGACGGGCCGCTGGAGCGGCGCGCCCGGCGTGATCGGCAGGTGCGCCCAGCGGGCCTGCGCGACGGAGTAGTCGCCGGTGATCACCGGATAGACGCGCGTGCCGCCCCCCGCGACCTCCTCGGAGACCTCGCGGACCTCCGGCATGCCCGACCACACGCCCTCGCCGCCCAGCATCTCGAAGACCTTCTGAGAGCTGTTCGGCAGGAACGGGGTGAGCAGGGTCTTGGCGTCGGCCACGATCTGGAGCGCGACGTACAGGATGGTGCCCTTGCGCGCCGGGTCGTCCTTGATCTTCCAGGGCTCCTGGTCGGCCAGGTACTTGTTGGCCTCACGGACCACGTCGAACGCCGCGGTGATGGCGTTCTTGAACCGGGAGCGGCTCAGCTCGGCGCCGACCTTGGCGAAGGCGTCCTTGGCGTGCTGGAGCACCGCCTCGTCGGCCTCGGTGAGGTCCTTGGGCGCGGGGATCTCGCCGAACTCCTTGGCGGCCATCGACACCGAGCGGTTCACCAGGTTGCCCCACTGGGCGACGAGCTCTCCGTTGTTGCGGTCGACGAACTGCTGCCAGGTGAAGTCGGTGTCCTGGGTCTCCGGACCGGCGACCGCGATGTAGTAGCGCAGGGCGTCGACGTCGTAGCGCTCCAGGAAGTCGCTCACGTAGATCACGACCTGGCGGGAGGAGGAGAACTTCTTGCCCTCCATCGTCAGGTACTCGCTGGAGACGACCTCCGAGGGCAGGTTCAGCTTGCCGAGCGAACCCGGCGTGCCGCCCTTGTCGCCCTCGCCGCTGTAGCCGAGCAGCATCGCGGGCCAGATCTCGGAGTGGAAGACGATGTTGTCCTTGCCCATGAAGTAGTACCCGAGGGCCTCGGGGTTCTGCCACCACTCACGCCAGCGCTCGGGCTCGCCCAGCCGCCTGGCCCACTCGACCGACGCGCTGAAGTAGCCGATGACCGCGTCGAACCACACGTACAGGCGCTTGGTGGGCTGGTCGCGCCAGCCGTCCAGCGGGATCGGCACGCCCCAGTCGAGGTCGCGGGAGATCGCGCGCGGCCGCATGTCGTCCAGCAGGTTGAGGGAGAAGCGCAGCACGTTCGGCCGCCACTCGCCCTCCTTGCCGCGCAGCCAGTTGCCGAGGACCTCGGTGAAGGCGGGGAGGTCGAGCATGAAGTGCTCGGTCTCCACGAACTCGGGGGTCTCGCCGTTGATCCGGCTGACGGGGTTGATCAGATCGATCGGGTCGAGCTGGTTGCCGCAGTTGTCGCACTGGTCGCCGCGGGCGCCGTCGTAGCCGCAGATCGGGCAGGTGCCCTCGATGTAGCGGTCGGGCAGGGTCCGGCCGGTCGACGGGGAGATCGCCCCCATGGTGGTCTCGGTGAAGATGTAGCCGTTGTCGTGCAGGCCCTTGAAGATCTCCTGGACGACCGCGTAGTGGTTCTCGGTGGAGGTGCGGGTGAACAGGTCATAGGCGATGCCGAGTCCGTGCAGGTCGCCGACGATGACCTTGTTGTACCGGTCGGCCAGCTCACGGGCGGTGACGCCCTCTTTGTCGGCCTGGACCTGGATCGGGGTCCCGTGCTCGTCAGTGCCGGACACCATGAGCACGTGGTTCCCGATCATCCGCTGGTAGCGGCTGAACATGTCGCACGGGAGCGCGAATCCGGAGACGTGCCCAATGTGGCGAGGCCCGTTGGCGTAGGGCCAAGCCGGTGCGGTGAGGATGTGACGGGACATGCCCCAAGCCTACGGTCCCCGGCCCCAGGCACCGAATCGGTTATCCACACTCGGTGACGCGGCCCTGCCCGTCACCGGTCGGCGGCCCCGCGCGCGCCCGCCGGAACCGGGTGCGCCTCGGGCACCGGCCCCTCGCCCTCCGCCTGACGGGCGCGGCGCCCCCACGGGAGCGTCCAGAGGACCACGAGGACGACCGGGACGCTCGCCACCGGGTACCAGGGCCCCCAGACCGCCCAGGTCTCCGGCGTCAGCGACGGCAGGACGAGGTACCCCACGGCCGTATAGAGGCCGGTGGCGGTGAAGAGCCAGGCGGCCCGGCGGGGCGGATCGGCGACGGCGAAGGGCGTCGGCCACAGCAGGTACTGGACCCCGTGGGAGGCGGTGACGGCCTGGAAGGCCGAGGAGACCGCCAGGGCGGTGTCGGTGGCCCTGGCCCGCCTCCACAGCCATAGGGCCGCCACGACGGCGGCCAGGGTCAGCAGGGTGCCGACCTTGCGGACCGCCAGGTAGAAGGGATCCTCCCAGGGCGTCGGTTCGGCGGGGCGGACCTCCAGGAGCACCGCGGGCCAGCCCCAGGTCCCGACGCTCGGGCTGTAGCCGAGCAGGGTCCGAGCGATGTGCGGGAACGCCGCGACGGGGGTTCCCGCGGTCAGCGGGAGGGTCAGGAGGAGGACGGCGGGAACCGCGGCAGCGGCCGCCGCCGCGCGGATCCTCTCCCGGGCGCCCGGCAGTCCGAGCAGGAGCGCGGGCAGGAACAGCGCCGGCCAGGACTTGACGGAGACGGCCAGCCCGAGCAGCGCCCCGGCCAGCCACGGGCGGCGCACCACGACGAAGGCCCCGACGGCGAACAGCAGGCAGAGCGGCTCCATCTGCCCGTGCACCGCGCTCACCATGATCGGCAGCGGCAGGCACCCGTACTGGAACCGCCGCAGCGCCGACGTCCCGGGCGACGCGAGCCGTCCGACGAGCAGCATGACGCCGAGGTCGAAGGCGATCGGGGCGATCCGGCCCACCACGAGCCAGGGGACGCCGAGGCTCTGCTCGACCCAGACCGCGGGCGCGAGCACGAACGCGTACAGCGGCGTGTAGTTCCAGCCCAGCGGCCGGGTGTGCAGGATCGGATCCCGGTGGGCGAGGATGTTCTCCCCGGCCCGGTGGAAGTCGTTGACCAGGTCGTAGGGCTCGACGTCCTGGACGAGCGCGAGCATCACCACCCGCAGCCCGAGCCCGACGGCGAGGGCCGTCCAGACCGGGGGCCGCCATCCGCGCCGGGCCGCCGCGAGGCAGAGCAGGGAACCGAGGGCCACGAGCGCGAGGCGCGCGGCGACGAGCCGGGGATCGGTCACGCGGAACCTTCAGGGGGGTTCGGGCGCGGCCGCGACCGGCGCGGCGCGCTGCGCGGTCAGGACTGGGCTAGGTCAGGCTCGCCTTCTCCGGTTCGCCGTCCTTCGGCATCCGGCTCTCCGAGGTGTCCGGGCCGTCCGGGGGCGCGGTGCCGCCGGCCTCCGGGGTCTTGGGAGGGTGGTCCGGACGGTGCCGGGAGCGGTACCAGGTGTGCAGCTCGCGCAGCGCCATCGCGGCGGCGACCGAGGCGAAGGGCACCGCGGGCAGAACGTAGCGGTAGTCGAACAGGACCGTCGCGGGCGGGATCACCAGCAGGGCCATCGCGAAGCCGAACGGCAGCAGGGCCGGGCCGCCGAACCGCCGCCAGCGCGCGGCGACGCCGCCGAGGGCCACGAGCAGGAGGACGCCGAGGACGGTGCCCGGCAGGTACACGCCCTTCTGGTAGGCCCGCATGAACCCCGCGAAGGGCTCCACCACCCGGGTGGCCTCGGCCTGTGCGTCGTACCTGGCCATCTGGGCGTCCCGTCCAGGCCAGTAGCCCTGCGACTCGGTCGGGAAGACGTAGTAGCCGTAGGTCTTCGGGTCCGGATAGACCGGGCGGTCCCATCGGAACGTGCGGCCGAAGTCCGTCAGCACGGTCTGGAGGTAGTCGCCCGGCTGGGCGAGGATCGCCTCCTTGGCGAAGGTGCGGGCCAGTTCGCTCTTGTAAGGGTCGAAGATGCCTCCGGGGTACCGGAAGATCTGGCTCTCCTCCCACACGTAGAAGTGCGAGGCCCTGCGCTGCTCGGGAGGCGTGCTGTCGCACAGCGGGTAGGCGTCCACCGGAAGGCGGTCGCCGAAGTTGTCGCAGTCGGCGAACGTCATGGTGCGGCTGTAGAGGAAGACCCCGTCCGTGCCGCTCAGGGCGAACTGGCCGTTGGCCGAGGCGTACCAGGTCATGTAGGCCGCGATCGGGACGATCGCGGTGACCGCCCCGGCGACCAGCGTCCGCCAGCCCACCCGGCGGATCGCCAGGAAGACCAGCACGATGATCAGCAGCGGCAACCCGATGGTGCGGGTGATCGCGGCCATGCTGAGCAGCAGGCAGGCCGCGGCCACCCGGCGCGCCGACGGGCGCGGCGTCCACAGGACGAGCGCGGCGGCGCCGCACACCAGCAGCAGGAAGTACGTGTCCGACAGCAGCAGGTGCTCGAGCTCGATCTGGTTGCCGTCGAAGAGCAGCGGCGCGACCGCGAGGGTCGCCGCCCACCCGGGCAGCGCCTTCCCGAAGCGGAAGAGGTGCGGACGGCGAAGCAGCCCGTACAGGATGACGGCCGAGGCGAGCCCCATGAGGTGCTGGACCGTGACCACCACCGCGAAGCTGTGCAGCGGGCGCAGCAGGAGCAGCAGGAACGGGTACCCGAAGGTGCGCACCACGTCGGGGCGCGGGTTCAGCGCGAGTTCGACGTACGGGTAGGAGTCGGGGAACCAGATGCCCCAGCGGAAACCCAGCACCGTGACCGCGCGGAGCAGCACGGCGACCGCCAGGGCGATGAGCAGGACCCGGTGCCGCGCCGCGAACGCGCGCAGCACGGGACGGGCGGGCAGCGGCAGCGCGGCCAGCGGCGAGCGCAAGGCCAAGGCGCCACCCCCTTCACTGTCCGTCGGTCCCGGCGTACGGCCGGGCCTCGATGTACGTTCCGTGCGTCGTGCTACCGCACCGACGCCGAAGATTCGGCGTCCAGGGTAGAGCCCCCGACGGTGTCGGCGAGGGTGAGTTGCTCGTGTGCGTGCGAAGCGGTGCCGGGGTGGCTGGAGCGGCGGATGCCGAGGATCGACAGGAACGCGGTGCCGAGGATGAGCTGGCAGCTCATCATCAGGGCCGTCGCCGACGGGACGACCATGCGCAGCGTCTCGCGCGCGTTCAGCTCGCCGAACTGGGCGCCGTGCCAGTGCACCACCGAGAAGCCGACGCCGACGAGACCGGCGATCGCCAGGAGTCCGCCGGACACCAGGCCCTTCTCGAAGCTCCACTTGTCCAGCAGCCAGGCCGCCCGCTTGTCGGGCCGCAGGAAGCCCTCCGTGACGCCGTACGCCTTCGTCAGCAGCGAGAAGACGACCGCCTGGAACCCGATGACGACCGCCGCCGACGCGCCGACGAGCGTGTCCACGTCGAACACGACCCCGCGGACGTCGATCGGGGTGATGGCCAGCGCGACGCCGCCGACGAGGCCGAGCGCCATGAGCACGACGCCGGGGATGAGGAACAGCCAGCGCGGGCTGTACAGCAGCAGGAAGCGCAGGTGCCGCCAGCCGTCGCGCCAGGTGTTGAGGTGCGGCGGCCGCGACCTGCCGTCCTTGGCGAGGGTGGTCGGCACCTCGGTGATCTTCGCGTCGCCGATCGTCATCTTGACGACCAGCTCCGAGGCGAACTCCATACCGGAGGACTGGAGGCCGAGCGCGAGCGCGGTGTCCCGGCGGAAGCCGCGCAGGCCGCAGTGGAAGTCGCCGATCCGTGAGCCGAAGAACAGCCGCCCGACGAACGACAGAACGGGGTTGCCGAGGTAGCGGTGCAGCGGAGGCATCGCGCCGGGGGCGATCCCGCCCTGGAACCTGTTGCCCATCACCAGGTCGGCGCCGTCGCGCAGCTCGGTGACGTACGGCATGAGGTCGGTGAAGTCGTAGGAGTCGTCCGCGTCGCCCATGATGACGTAGGTGCCCTTGGCCGCGCGGATGCCGCCCATCAGGGCGTTGCCGTAGCCCTTGAGCGCGACCGGCACGACCCGCGCCCCGGCCCCCTCGGCGAGCGCCTGCGATCCGTCGGTCGATCCGTTGTCGGCGACGATGACCTCGCCGTCGATCCCGTGCTCCTCGAGGAAGGCAACGGCCTTGCGGACACACGTCTCCACGGTCTCGGCCTCGTTGAGGCACGGCATGACCACGGACAACTCCATGTCGGCTCCTGATGTAGAAGGCGGCCAGGTCAGTTATGGTGCCGGTTGTCCGGTCCCGAAGCGGCGCACTTCACAGAACCGAAACTTCCGATTCCCACCGCGCCCCCGCGACCGAAGTAGCCAACAATACGGGTGTCGCAGCCCGCTGTCAGAGGGGTGCCGGTGACCGACGGGTCTGGCCTGGTCAGGAGGTGCGCGGTCCGTCACGGCTGGTTCGTCGCGGTACTCGCGCTCGGCGCGGCGGCCCGCGCTCTCGCCCAGGCGGGTTACCGGCCGGGGCTGTGGTTCAACGACTCCTTCGACTACGTGCAGATCGCGCTGGGCCCGTTCGCGCATCCGATCCGGCCCGCGGGCTACGGCGTGTTCCTGTGGCTGCTCCAGCCGCTCGGGAGCGTCGCCGCGGTGGTCGCCGCGCAGCATCTGCTCGGGCTCGCCTCGGGGGCGCTGGTGTACGCGCTGCTGCGGCGCCGCGGGCTGCCGGGGTGGGGCGCCGCGCTGGCGTCGGCGGCGGTGCTGCTCGACGGCGACCTCATCGAACTGGAGACGCTGATCCTGTCGGACACGCTCTTCCTGTTCCTGTTGCTCGCCGCGCTGACGCTGGTCCTGTGGCCCGGCACGTCGCGGCGCCGGCCCGTCCTCGCCGCGCTGGTGCTGGCGGCGGCGACGCTGACGCGGACGATCGGGCTGCCCGTCCTCGGGCTCGTCCTCGGCTGGCTCGCGTGGCGGTGGCTGCGCGACGGACTCGGCGGACCCGACGGGCGGGGCGCGCGCGTGCTCGCGGCGGCGGCCGTCGCGGGGCTGCTGCCGCTCGGCCTGTACGCGGGGTGGTTCCACGCCGAGAACGGCAGGTACGCCATCACCGCGACCGATGGGGTCTTCCTGTGGGGGCGCACCGCCGCGTTCGCGGAGTGCACCGGGATCTCGCCGGAACTGCGCTACCTGTGCCCGCAGGGCGAACCGGCCGACCGCAAGGCGTCCTCCTCGCAGGTCTGGGCGCCGGAGTCGCCGATCGGCTGGCGGTACGGCGAGGCGTTCGACCCCGAGGTCAACGCCGACGCCCAGCGCTTCGCCCTCCAGACGATCGCCGCGCAGCCGTGGGACTACCTGCGGACGGTCTCCTACGACCTGTTCGTCCGGAGCTTCTCCTGGCACCACGGGGACCATCCGACACCCGTCACCGCGCGCAAGTACGACTTCCCCGAGCGGGCCGACCCCCTGCCGGACTGGCCGGTGCTCGGCGGCGGGACGCCCGGGAGCGTCGTGGCCGCCTACGATCCCGGCGCGGCGCGCGCCACCGCGGTCGTCGAGCCGTGGGCGGGGTTCGCACGGGCTTACCAGGGCGTGATGAGCGTCCGGGGGCCGCTGCTCGCGGCGCTCGTCCTGCTGCCGCTGGCGGTCGCGGCCCGCCGAAGAAGGCCGCCGGGACCGGCGTGGGCCGTCGCGGCCCTGCTGCTCGCCTTCCCGCCGCTGACCGTCGACTTCGACCACCGCTATGTCGTCACCGCGACGCCGGTCGCCGCGCTCGCCGCCGGGTACGCGCTCGCCCGGAGGCGCCGGGAGCCGCCAGCCGAGGAGCCGCCGCGTCACTTGGCGGCGAGCACCGCGCTGTAGACGACCTTCTTGGGCACGCCGTTCTCTTGCGCGATCTCCCCGATCGCGTCCTTGCGCGACACGCCCGCGGCCTCCCTGGTGAAGACCGCCTCGGCGAGTTCAGCGGGGTCCGTGAGCACCGTGCGCGGAGGCGCGCCCCCGACGACGACCGTGATCTCGCCCTTGACTCCGTCGGCGGCCCACGCGGCGAGGTCGCCGAGCCCGCCCCTGCGGGTCTCCTCGTAGGTCTTGGTGAGCTCCCGGCAGACCGCGGCGCGGCGGTCGGCGCCGAAGGCTCCGGCGAGCGCTTCCAACGCGGCGGCGAGCCGGTGCGGGGCCTCGAAGAAGACCATCGTGCGCGGCTCGTCGGCCAGTTCGGCGAGGCGGGCGGCGCGCTCCCCGGTCTTGCGCGGGAGGAACCCCTCGAAGCAGAACCTGTCGGTGGGCAGCCCCGACAGGACGAGCGCGGTCGTCACCGCCGACGGACCGGGCAGCACGGTCACCGGGACGTCCGCCGCGACCGCCTCGACGACGAGGCGGTAGCCCGGGTCGGACACGCCGGGCATGCCCGCGTCGGTGACGACCAGGACGTCGGTTCCGTCGAGGAGGTCGGCGAGCAGTTCGGTGGCCCGCGACCTCTCGTTCTGGTCGTAGTAGGACACGATCCGGCCGGTGAGCGTCACCCCGAGGTCGCCGGCGAGCCTGCGGAGGCGGCGGGTGTCCTCGGCGGCGATGATCCGGGCCGTGCCGAGCGCCTCGCGGAACCGGGGCGAGGCGTCGTCGGCCCGCCCGATGGGCGCCGCGGCCAGAATGAGAGTGCCCGTCACGTGCCGTCCTCCGTGTCCCGCCGCAGGTCGGCGCCCCACGATCCGAAGACCCGATCCTAGTCGCCGGGCGCGGTGCCGCCTTCCCGCGCGGCGGCCCCTGGGGGGAACCGTTGGAACCCCGCGCGTGGTGAGCCCTACGATGCTGCAATGGCTGTCACCCAGATCCGACCGGTGGACAAGGGGCCGGCGCTGCGCGAAAGGCTGGCGCCCGGGGTACCCGGGAGCCGGGTCCTGGGGTGGCTGCTCCCCCTGGTGGTCACGGTCTTCGCCGGGTTCCTGCGGTTCAACCGGCTGGGCGTCCCCCACCAGATCGTGTTCGACGAGACGTACTACGCCAAGGACGCGTGGTCGCTGTGGCAGTTCGGCTACGAGCACTCGGTCGTCGGCAAACCCGAGGACCTCGCCGACAAGCTCTTCCTTGAGGGCAAGCCCGAGCAGATGATCACCGACGGCGGCTCGTTCATCGCGCATCCGCCGTTCGGCAAGTGGATGATCGGGGTCGGCGAGGCGATCTTCGGGGTCGATCCGTTCGGCTGGCGCTTCATGGCCGCCCTCATCGGCACCCTTTCGGTGCTCGTCCTGTGCCGGGTGGCCCGGCGGATGACCGGCAGCACCCTGCTGGGCTGCGCCGCCGGGTTCCTGCTGGCGCTCGACGGCCTCCACCTGGTGACGAGCCGGGCCGCGCTGCTCGACATCTTCCTCATGTTCTGGGTGCTCGCCGGGTTCGCCTGCCTGGTCGCCGACCGCGACCACGCGCGCCGCCGCCTCGCCGACCGGGTGGACCGCGACTACGACGCCGCCTTCTCCGCCGGGCCGTTCCTCTGGCACCCCTGGCGGTACGCGGCCGGGATCTGCTTCGGACTCGCCGCGGGCGTCAAGTGGTCGGCCGCGCCGTTCATCGCCGCGTTCATCCTGCTGGCGTTCATCTGGGACATGACCGCGCGCCGCGCGGCCCGGGTCAGGTCCCCCTACGCCGGCGCGGTGACGCGGGACGGCGTGGCGACGGTGCTCGGCCTCATGGTCCTGCCGGTGGTGACGTACTGCGCGACCTGGCTGGGGTGGCTGCTCACCAAGGGCGGCTGGGGCCGCGGCGAACCCGCCGCGAGCGTCTGGCTGCGGCCGTTCGAGGGGCTGCCCGACCTCGTCCGCTACCACCGGGAGATCCTGGACTTCCACAACGGGCTGTCGTCCAAGCACCCGTACCAGTCGTGGCCCTGGGACTGGCCGATCCTGCGCAAGCCCGTGGCCTTCTTCTACAGCGAGGCGTCCCCCGGCTGCGGGGCGGACAAGTGTTCGCGGGAGATCCTCGGCATCGGCACCCCGGCGATCTGGTGGATCGGCATCGCCGCGCTCGGCGTGATGATCGTGCTGTGGCTGACGCACCGGGACTGGCGGGCCGGAGCGATCCTCCTCGGGTACGCCGCGGGCTGGCTGTCGTGGTTCCCGTCGGCGTTCGGCCACCGGACGATGTTCCTGTTCTACGCGCTGCCCGGCCTGCCGTTCCTCATCCTGTCGATCGTGATGACGCTGGGACTGATCATCGGTCCGGCGGACGGGCCCCGGTCCCGGCGCGTCACCGGGTCGGTGATCACCGGCGCGTACCTGCTGCTGGTCCTGGCGAACTTCTGGTTCCTGTATCCGGTGCTGACCGCGCAGAACATCCCGTACGACTCCTGGCATCTGCGGATCTGGCTCGACAGCTGGGTCTTAGGGTCGGACGGGTTCGGCCCGACTTAACCGGCACATCCGCCTTTGCTGGAGTTTGCGGGCGGCGCACCCGGCGTTGACCCCGCGTCGCCTAAGAAAGAGGGGTGACGCTCGCAACGGCCTTCCGCCTGGTGGTCACCGCCATGGTGGCCTACCTGGTCGCCGACTTCCTGCGCACGGGACCGCCGCCGCTCCTCGCGCCGCTGACCGCGCTGCTCATCGTGCAGGTGACCCTGTACCAGACGCTGACCAGCTCGATCCAGCGGATCATCAGCGTCACCTGCGGGGTGCTCCTCGCCGTCTTCATCGCCCATACGCTCGGGTTCCACTGGTGGACGCTCGGCCTGGTGATCGGCCTCGCACTGCTCGTCGGCCGGCTGTTCAACCTCGGCGACCACATCCTCGAAGTGCCGATCAGCGCGATGCTCATCCTCCAGCTCGGCACCGAGACCGCGGCGCTCGGCCGGGTGGTGGAGACGCTGATCGGCGCGGGCGTCGGGCTCGTCAGCACGCTGGTGACCGCGCCCGTCAAGGTCAAACCGGCCGAGGACGCGCTGCGCGGCCTCGCCATGGACGTCGGCCGGTTCCTCGAGGATCTCGCCGACGACCTGCATCTGGAGCCCGACCACGCGCACACCACCCGCTGGCAGGGCCAGGCGGCCCGGCTGGCCGAGGAGGCCCGCACGGTCGCGGCGCGCCTGGGCGAGGCCGACGACAGCACCCGGCTGAACCCGCGCGCGTTCCGGATCGGCGGCCCGTCGGCCGCGCTGCGCACCGCGATGAGCACCCTGGAGGCCGCGTCGATCAGGACCCGGGGCCTCGCCCGCTGCATGGCCGACCGCACCTATCTCTACCTGCGCGACGGCGGCGGCCTGGGCGTCGACATGTGGGCCACCGACGTGCGCGAAGAACTGGGCCTCACCCTGCGGACCCTGTCCCGGGCCGTCCCTCTGTACGCGGCCGCCGCGACCGCCTCCACGCCCGAGTCGGGGCGCCGCCTCGGGCAGACCACGCACGACCTGCTGGTCGAGGCCCGCCAGCACCGCGAGCGGCTCGGCCGCCTGCTGCGCGACGATCCCGGGCACTGGCCGCTGCACGGCGAGCTGCTGGTCCACGTCGACCGGCTGCTGGACAGCCTCGCCCCCTCCGCACTGGGGTTCCGGCCCGTCCTGTACTGACCGTGGGGCGCCCCTCGACAGCACCGCAGATCGGGCTCCGGCCTGCGGTGAAACCCGGCGTAGGGTGGAAGGCGAGGACGTGAAGGGAGGCGAGTCATGTTCCTCCAGATGATCGAGATCGAGACGTCGAGGATGCCGGAGATCCAGTCCCTGACCGAGGAGTGGGTCGCCAAGACCGAGGGCAAGCGGACCGCGATCCGCACCACGACCGCCCGCGACGTGAGCCGGGCGGACCACTACTTCTTCCTCGTCGAGTTCCCCGACCAGATCGCCGCCAAGGACAACTCGGCACTGCCGGAGACCGACGAGTTCGCCAAGAAGGTCGAGCGGCTCGTGCGCGGCCCCGTGGTGTTCCGCGATCTAGAGGTGATGGGCGCCGAGGAGCACGCGCGGTCCGGCAGGACCATGGTCGACTGCCGGATGTGGCCGAGTGAGGCCGCCTGCACGCTCACGATCGGTGGCAAGCCGGACGAGGTGATGGAGGCCGCCGTCGAGCACGCGGTGAAGGTCCACGGCGAGACCGATGGTCCTGAACTGCGCGAAGGCATCAGGGAGGCGATGCGGGACGAGCCGTTCGGCCGCTGAGCCGACCGCTCGTCGGCCCGTCCGGTGACCGGTACCGGACGGGCCCATGTGCGTCCGGGTGCGCATGAGGCCGATGTCTCACTCAGTGAACTGTGTATCAAGAATGTTTCGCGCGTATAAGACTGCAAGGCATGAACAAGGCCCACCTCTCCCGTGCCGCCGCACCCGGCGCGGCGGTGCTCTGCGCCGTCCCGCTGCTGTGCCTCCCCGCCGCGGCGGCGCCCGTGGAGCCGTTCCGTGCGGGCTTCCGGCCCGCCGACAGCGGAGCGAAGATCATCAAGGAGACCCGGGTCGGTCGGCTCGGCCGCGACCTGACCGTCCGCACTCCGAACCTGGACGTCCCGGTGAAGGTCCGGGTGCTCCTGCCCAAGGGCTGGCGGAAGAACGCCGCGCGCACTTGGCCCGTCCTGTACGCCTACTCGGGCGGCAGCGACGACTACCGGTCCTGGACGAAGAACAGCCGCATCGAGCAGTGGGCGGCGAAGTACGACGCGATCGTGGTGATGCCCGAGGCGGCGAGCAGCAGCTACACGAACTGGTGGAACGGCGGAAAGCGCGGCAATCCTCGCTGGGAGACCTTCCACACCAAGGACGTCATTCAGCTCATCGAGCGCAATTACCGGGCGAACAAGCGCAGATCCGCGGTAGGGGTGTCGGCGGGCGGCATGGGCGCCATGAAGTACGCGGCGCGCAACCCCCGGATGTACAAGTTCGTCGCGGCGCTCAGCTCGCCGCTCTGGATGACCGGGCCCGGCATCCCCGCGTCGACCGCGCTCACCGCCATCACGCAGAGCCAGAGCGTCTGGGACATCTTCGGCGATCCCGTGATCGACCGCGCCAACTGGGAGCGGAACGACCCGTACGTCCTCGCGAAGGGGCTGCGCGGCACCAAGATCTACTTCTCGGCCGGCACCACGGGCAAGGCGGGCCCCGGCGACCCCGAGGTCAGCCCGCTGGACGTCGGGCTGAGCGGCGAGCAGATCGTCGGCGAGCTCAACCGGGCGTTCGACGAGCGGCTCGACAAGCTCGGCATCAAGCACACCGCCAACCTCTACGGCGACGGCCGGCACAACTGGCCCGCCTGGCGGCGGATCATGAAGGACCTGTGGCCGAAGCTGATGAAGTCGCTGAACGCCGAGAAGATCGGCTGACCGCTACCCCAGGACGCCCACGTACCCGAGCACGAAGACCGCGCAGGGGATGAGGAACAGCTTGCCGACGCGCAGCATCCCCTTGGCGATGTCCTTCGGCTCGCGAGCGTGGGCCAGGCCGTGGTGGTACATCCAGATGAAGAGCGGCGCGCACGGCGCCCAGAACCAGACCATCCACTGCGGGAAGACGTGGCCGATCGCGGCGAGCACGGTGGTGACGACCCAGAAACCGGTCCAGCACACGAAGCCGAGCAGATAGGTCCGGCGGGCGCCGATCTTGACGGCCATCGTGGTGTAGCCGCTGGCCCGGTCACTGTCGATGTCCGGGATCATCGTCGGCGTGTAGAGCGCGATCTCCACGAGCAGCACGACGCCCGCGACGACCCACGGGAAGCCCTCGAAGGACTTCACCGTGGCCCAGCCGCCCATGACGGTGAAGATGCCGAGCGGAATGCAGTTGGAGACCACGTCGAGGCCGGGACGGTTCTTCCACTTCAGCGGCGGCACGCTGTAGATCCAGCCGCACGCGAGGAACCCGAACGTGGCGAGCGCCATCTCCGGACGCACCGCGAAGGAGAGGGCGATGGCCAGGGCCGCCGCGGAGTACGCGGCGATCTTCGCGCCGCGCTCGGTGATCCGGCCCGCGGTGAGCGGAGTGTTCTTGCGCGGGTTGAGCAGGTCGCCGGGCAGGTCGTAGGCATCGTTGATGGCCAGTACGGCGAGCCAGACGAGCGGCCCCCACACGACGAGGCCGATGAGGCCGGTCGCGGGCCCGATCAGCTTCTCCCCCGCCAGCAGATAGCCCAGGTAGTAGGGAACGAGCGAGACGAGGAAGAGCCCAGGACGGGAGATCTCCCACAGGTCCAGGACGAGTTGCCGGGTACGGCCGAGCAACGGGCCTGCGGTGGTCACCAACGGTTACCTCGCGGAGTGCGGGAGTAATGGGGGGAATTGCTCCGATAGTGCTGGTCGAGACTACGGCAGGAGGCCCCTGCCGGGATTGTCGGAACCGAAGGAAAAAGCCCACTCGATTACGCACCGAGGTAAGTGTCCCGGCATGCGACCATGACCCCCATGACGAAGACACCGCCCCCCTTCGATCCGGAACTCAAGGCGGCGCTCGAAGCCCTCGCGTCCGTCGTCTCCCCCACGATCACCCCGGCCGACATTCCAGGCCTCCGCTCGGCGCGCACGATGACCCTGCCCGGGCTCGACCTCACGCTCGGCGGCGCGATGACCGTCGAGGAGATCACCGCGCCGGGCCCGCAGGGCGAGATCCCCCTGATCGTCGGCAGGCCCGCCGACGTGGAGGGGCCGCTGCCCGCGGTGTACTACATGCACGGCGGCGGCATGATCGCCGGAGACGCCCGCGGCGGCCTCCTCGACCCGCTGCGGTGGGGCCGCGAATTCGGCCTCGTCGTCATCTCGGTCGACTACCGGCTCGCGCCGGAGCACCCCCACCCCGTCCCGGTCGAGGACTGCTACGCGGGGCTGGCCTGGACCGTCGAGAACGCCGCGAAGCTGGGCGTCGACCCGGCGCGCGTCCTCGTCGCCGGAACCAGCGCGGGCGGCGGCCTCGCCGCGGCGGTCGCGCTGATGGCGCGCGACCGGGGCGGTCCCGCGCTCCTCGGGCAGCTCCTCATGTGCCCGATGCTGGACGACCGCAACTCGTCGGTGTCCGGCGCGCAGATGGACGGCATCGGCGTCTGGGACCGCACGTCCAACGCGACCGGCTGGTCCGCGCTGCTCGGCGACGCCACGGGCGGCCCCGACGTGTCCCCCTATGCCGCGCCCGCCCGCGCCACCGACCTGGCGAACCTGCCGCCCGCCTTCATCGACGTCGGCTCCGCCGAGACGTTCCGTGACGAGGACGTCGCCTACGCCGCGGCCATCTGGGCGGCCGGCGGCACCGCGGAACTCCATGTCTGGCCCGGCGGCTTCCACGGCTTCGACCTTCTCGCCCCCAAGGCCGCGCTCTCCCGTCAGGCCCGCGCGGCCCGCCTCGCCTGGCTCCACCGCCTTCTGGACTGACCCGCCACGCCGAGCGCCGCGGACCGGGGCGGGCACCACGCGAAAGAAATAGCGGGTGAGGACGTCCCTCCGTGTCGGACGTCCTCACCCGTGTTCGGGGGGTGCCGCGTCAGGCGGTGCGGCGGGCGGCCGCTGGAGCCCCGGCGGTGCGGCCCAGGTACTCAAGGGCGCCGCCCGGGAGGTAGCGGGCCAGGTCTCCGGTGCGGTGCCAGCGGGCGCCGTCGTGCGGGGGGAAGGCGGCGGCCGTGCGGGCGGCGTCGCCCGCGTAGCCCTCGGCGAGGCATGCGCCGCCGATCCACAGTTCCCCCGCGACGCCGTCGGGCACGTCCCGGCCCAGGGCGTCGACGACCCGGCAGGCGACCCCGCGCAGCGGCACCCCGTAGGGCACCGCGTCCGGGCGGCCCGGGTAGGCGCTGACCGTCGCGTACAGGGCGGTCTCGGTCGCGCCGCCGAGCCGCAGGAGGCGGCAGTGCGGAAGCCGGGCGGCGGCGGAGGCGAGCAGCCGGGGCGGGGCGCTCGCGCGGCCGAGCAGCGCGGTCCGCAGCAGGTGCAGTGGCCGGTCCTGGGCGAGCAGCCCTTCGAGCACCGAGGGCACGCCGTTCAGCACGGTCACCGACCAGCGCTCGGCGAGTTCGGCGTGGCGCGCCGCCGAGGCGGACTCTTCGGGCAGCACGACCGACCCGCCGACGGTCCAGGCCGCGAACATGTCGAAGACCGAGAGGTCGGACTCCAGCGGCGCGGCGCAGAACGTGACATCGGTGTCGTCCATCGCGCAGCGCTCGACCAGGGCGTCGATGGTGTGGGCGGCGGCGCGGTGGGCGACCTCGACGGCCTTGGGCGCGCCTCCCCGGCCCGCCGTGAACACCACGTAGGCGGCGCCCGCGGGCGGCACGGCTCCGGGGCGCAGCGGCGTGTCGCGCCCGGCGAGGACGGGCGAGCCCGGCCGGATGGCGAAGGCGGCGCCCAGTGCGGCGCGCTGCGCCCTGCGGCGCGGGCCCGGCGTATGCGCGCCGATCGGCACGTAGGCCGCGCCCAGGGCGAGCACCCCGAGGACGGCGACGGCCTGGTCGGGGCCCTTCGGGAGTTCCACCGACACCCGATCGCCGGGCCGCACGCCGCGTTCGGCGAGCGCGGCCGCGGTGCTCAGCGCGCGCACGGCGAGTTCACCGTAGGTCAGGACGCCGGAGTCGCCCCAGCGCACGGCCGCGGCGTAGGGCACGCGGCGGGCGCGGCGGAAGAAGACCTCGTGCAGGGTCCGTTCGGGGAACGGCGCGAGAGCGTTGAGCGCGCGACGCACCCGCAGTTCGGCGGCCGACGCCGCGCCGCCGTCGCACGCGGCGGGACGGGCGGCGCGCGGCGGACCGTCGAGCGTTTCGCGCAGCGGTGAGTCACTCAGCACACGGACCCCTTAATTAGGTAAGGCTAACCTAATCCAGCGAACGGGGCCCGGTCAACGGCCATCACGGCCCAGGGAACCCACTTTCTGTCGGTCTTAAACCGAAAGAATCTCTTGCCAACGCGGGCCTTATTCGATATAGGAGCGCAGCGTGTCACGCCCCTCCCCGGCTCCGACGGCTCCTTAGAGTGCAGGAAAAGCCACAAGATCATGATGCTTGTGGCCGGGGGGAGGAAGCAGATATGCAGCTGAGCCGATGGTGGCGCGGCCTGGGGGTGACCACCGGTGTGGTGGCCCTCGCGCTGACGGCCACGACGGGTGCGGTCCAGGCGGCCAAGGCCCCTGGTGATCTGGTCGGCATCTGCCACCGTAGCGATGATGCCGGTCAGCCCTACACCTTCGTCCGGGTCGCCAACGACTCCGTCGAGTACGCGAGCCACCTGCTCCACAGGCGGCAGCCACTGGACGGCGGGGAGCGCGACTACATCGAGGGACTGGAGACCAACCGCAGGATCCTGACCGCCGCCGACTGCCCCGGCGGCGACGCCGTGGACCTGAGCAGCCGGAACAACGTCCTCAACAACGACCGGGACGGAGACTGGGACCGGGACCGCGACTGGGATCGCGACCGGGACCGGGACCGCGACCACCACAAGCACTGGTGGAAGAAGTTCCCCGGCCTGCCCAGCCCGTGGGACAACGACGAGGACTACTACGTCCACTACCACGGCAAGAGCAAGAAGCCGTGCCGCAAGCACCACCGATACCACAGGTACCACTACAAGAACCACTACAAGAAGTACAAGAAGGCGAAGAAGCGGGTCCAGGTGCGCTTCTACGAGAAGGGCACCCTCTGATCCTCGACCGCGCCTGATCTTCAGGCGAAGCATCACCACCCGGGCCGGGTCCGTCCATGACGGGCCCGGCCCTTCGTTGTCCCCAAGATCAGTCAAATCCCCCTGATCGGGTTTTGGTCACCGATCGTGCAGGAATACCGACTTTGAGTGACGGGTCGCGTGATCCAAACACACGCGACAGAGGGGGAACGGAAGATGAACATCAACCGTATCGTGCAGGGTCTCGCGGTCACCGCGGGTGCCGGCGCCATCGGCCTGTCCACGCTGACGGGTGTCGCCTCGGCGGCGCCGGCGGCTCCGGTCAGCAGTGTCACCAGCGTGTCGGAGTCCGCGACCATCGCGACCGGCGACTACGGCTGGCGCCCGAAGCGCCACCACTGGCGGCACCACGGCCGGAACGGCTTCAAGCACTGCTGGGGTGAGTGGAAGCCGCGCCGCGACCACCACCGCTGGTGGAACGACGATGACGACGACCGCTGGGACCGTGACCGTGACCGGAACTGGGACCGGGACCGCTGGGACCGCGACCGGGACCGCCACCACCGCGGCTTCAAGTGGTTCTACACCTGCAAGTGGCGGCGCTAGTCGGAGCCGGTTACCCGGCTCCGGCCGGACCGACCCTGACTCGATGACGCCCACGGGCCCACGGCACAGCGCCGTGGGCCCGTGGTCGCTTTTCCCGGCACTTCGGCCTCCCGGCGAGCGGGTTCCCTTGCCTATCTCAGTATTCGAGATGTTTTGTCTTATTTTGTGAGACAAGCGCTATCGTGCAGGACATGCGAAACCCCCACAGGTGGGCCATGCTCAGCCTCGGCATGGCAGGCAACGGCGCGGCGTGCGTCTTCATCTACGGACTTCCCTTCCTCCTCCCCGCCTTCCAGAGCGAACGCGGACTCTCCCTGGCCCAGGCCGGCTTCCTCGTCGGCGCGCCGAGCCTCGGCATGCTGGGCACGCTCGTCCTGTGGGGCTGGATCACCGACCGCTTCGGCGAGCGCCTGGCGATGACCTCGGGCCTGGCCTTGACCGGCGCCCTGCTGCTGGGCGCGGCCTACGCCGAGAGCACGCTCCTGCTGGGCGCCTGCGCGGTGCTGGCGGGCGCCGCGGGCGCGTCGGTCAACGCCTCGAGCGGCAGGGTGGTGCTGGGCTGGTTCCCCAAGGAGCAGCGCGGCGTGGCGATGGGCCTGCGGCAGACCGCGCTGCCCCTCGGCGTCGCGTGCGCGGGGCTGCTGACGACGGTGTTCCCGACCGTCCGCGCGGCCCTGCTGGCCATGGCCGTGCTGTGCCTGGGCGTCGGCCTGCTGGTCGGCCTGCTCGTGGTGGACCCGCCGCGCCCCGAGGCCGCGGCCTCGGGCGTCCGGGCCGCCTCGCCCTACCGATCGCGGGCGCTGTGGCGGGTGCACGCGGCGAGCATGCTGCTGGTCGTGCCGCAGTTCGCCACCTCGGCGTTCGCGCTGGCCTACCTCATCGGCGAACACGACTGGGATCCCGCGGTCGCGGGCGCCCTGGTGTCCGGCGCGCAGATCCTCGGCGCGGTCGGGCGGCTGGCGTGCGGCCGCTGGTCGGACCTGGCCGGGAGCAGGCTGCGGCCCATGCGGCGGCTCGCGGTCGGCAACGCCGCGGTGATGCTGCTGCTGGCCGTGGGGATCGCCACCCCGATCGGCACACCGCTGATCATCGCGGCGACCGCGATCGCGATGAGCGGCAACGGACTCGCCTTCACCGCGGTGTCGGAGCTGGCCGGGCCGTCCTGGGCCGGGCGGGTGATGGGTGTGCAGAACACCGGCCAGAACCTCGTGGCGGCGCTGACGCCGGGCTTCGTCGGGGCGCTGATCACCTCGACGTCCTACGGCGTCGCCTACGCGGTCGCCGGGCTGTTCGCCCTGGCGGCCGCCTCGGCGACCCCCGCCGAGCCCGCCGCCGCGGCACCCGAGCCCGCGTCCGCGTCCGCCTGATCCGGCGGCCCGCGCCCGCGGTCGGCCGCGGGCGCGGGCTCGGCCGACGTCAGCCCAGGAGGTTCCGGACCGTCTCGACCGCCTCGAGCAGCGGCGTCACCACCGTCACCCGCTGGGTGAGGCGGGCCAGCGCCCCGTTGCGGCGCGGGAGGTCCGGATCGGCGGACTCGACCTCTTCGCGCAGGTCCCGCAGGTCCCGCCCGGCCCGCGCCGCCTCCGGCAGCTCGGCCGCGTGCCGCGCCAGCAGCTCCGCGACCCGGTCCAGCGCCGCCGCCAGCTCCGGCGCCGTGTCCTGCCCCGCCTGGTTCATGGTGACGTGGTCACCGGTGTTGATCTGTCCGCCCGACACCGTGCCGCCGGAGATGTGCACACTGCGGTCGTCGCGCATGGGCCGCCCTTTCAAGAGGTCGTCTGCCGGACCTGGGTCGCCCCGGCACCGGTGTTGATCTGGCTTCCGGTGATGGTGCTTCCCGTGATCGTGACGCTGCTGTTGGTGATCGCCGTCATCTGCTCGCGGTAGGCGGACACGTCGACCCCGCACTCGTCGGACAGATGGTCGAGGATCGCCTCGTTCACCCGCCGCTCGATCAGCCGGATGTACTTGTCGGTGTCGAGCAGCTGGACATAGGTGTCGTAGCCTGCGCTCGCCGCGAGCTCCCGCGGGCTGATCCGGAAGCCGTAGTCGTGCACGGTCAGCCGCTGCGGCTGGGCCGTTCCCGCCCGCAGCGCGGCGAAGCCCATGTGCGCGAGCGTGCGGACGATCCGCAGCGGAGCGAAGACCGCAGCCGAGGGGAACGCGTCCCAGCGGCGCCTGAGCGCCATCCAGACCAGGCTCTGCCCGGCGACGGACGGCAGCTCGTCCACGATCTTGAACTCCCGGCGGACCGGGGTGAGCGCCGTCGCGATGAACTGCGCGTAGAGCATCCTGCCCTCCACCGCGACGTGCAGGAAGGCGGTGGTCGCCACGTCCTGGTCCTCGGCCGGGGCCACGGCGGCGCCATCCTTCCCGGACACGAGCTGGCCCCGGGAGTCGACCGAGATCCGCTGGTAGCAGCGCAGCGCGCCCTGCGGATGGTGCAGGATCGCGTCGACCGCCTCGGCGGACGCGTGCGAATAGGGCGCGCCGCCGGAGTCGACGAGCGGGTGCCCCGACACCACCTGGCCGTTCAGACCGAGGGGCCTGGAGTACTGCGCGAGCCTGCCGTGCGCGACCACGTGCATCTGCGGGCGGTCCAGGCCGACGATGCTCTCGTGCTTCGGCAGCGACCCGGGATCGCCCGGGTCCGGCACCTTCATCTCGCTGATCCGCTGCCACACCCGGGCCTGGAGCCGCGCCGGATCCACCCGCGCCTCCCCGGCGCCGGTCGTCCGGTCGAGTTCGAGGACGATCGCCCACTGCTTGCGGATCCGCCCCGAGCCCAGGAACGGGTGCACGCTGTACACGCTCACGTTGCCGTGCTGCGCCGCGGCGAGCCGGTCGAGCAGCCGTGCGGTGTGCGGGCTCGGCGACGCCGGGGCCTCGACGTCGCTCAGAGGGTGCAGCGTCCGCTGCATCAGCCGGTAGACGAAGACGAGGTAACCGCATTCGATGGCGACGGCCACCACGAGGAACGCGGCGAAGAGGACGACCATCAGGTACAGGATGCTCGGGATGTCGGGCTCGGTCGCCGAGGGGTCCAGGTATGCCTGCGACAGCGCCATTTCCGCCTGCAGCGCCAAGAGCCCGCTCACCGTCGAGAACACCTGGAAGAGCGGGCCGACCATCGCGGTGAACCCCACGTACCGGGCCAGCCACCGCCGGTTCTTGGCCAGGAGCCATCGCCGTACCCGCAAGAGGACGGCCATCCACAGGAGGGTGCCCGCCGCCATCAGGGCCGCCCACCCGTTCAGCAGCAATCCCAGGACGAAGGCCACCACGAACACCACGTCCCGGTAGAGCACGAGGCGTCTCGCGTGCAGGCAGTGCTTGACGACCGCGGCCAGGTCGTAACCGCCGCCCGGCGCGACGGCCCGGTGCTCGTCCTCGACGTACTCGGCGATCACCCGGTTCCGGAAGTCCTCGTCGAGGTAGGCCGCGGCGCACAGGTACCGCGTCGTGTTGCGCATGTACGGTTCGCCCTGCGTGGGCGCTTCGTGCTCGAAGAACATCCACGTGTCCCGTCCGGTCCGCCTCCGGACCACCGAGAAACCGACGCTGGATTCGGAAACTTATCCCACTCAAGGGACTTCGTCTCGAGAATTACCGACATGACCTGACTTTTAGTGACCTGTCGTGTCCGGTACGTCCAGATAGGTCGGGGGCGTCCGCTCTCACCGTGGGTCCTTCGGCGAAGCCGGACGGGTCGACGACCGAAGGTGTCGGCGAGGGGATCGCACCGATTTGGCGGGCATAGGGGGCGAATCGGGACGCCGCTGCGTCCGATCCCCTGAGACGGCGTTCCGGTAGGCCGCCCCACGACATCGGACCCGGCCTCTGGACCGGCCGGCCGGTCGGTCGTGCCGTCCGGTCGGAGTCCGCCGAGGCCGGTCAGCCCTCCCGACCCGTGAGGCAGGTAGCCCATTGCCCAGGCCGTCCCAGATCAGCCGCCGCGGGCGGCTGCACCGCACGATGTTCGCCGTGGACGCGGTCTCCTTCAGCCGCCACCGCGACCCCGAGGTCCATCGCGAACTGCGGGACGCGATGTACTCGATCGTCCGGACCGCATGCGAAGAGACCGGCCTGCCTTGGCCGGAATGCCACGTCGAGGACCGGGGCGACGGGATCCTCGTCATCGCGCCCGAGGACACCGACGTCGAGGCCGTCATCGACGACCTGGCGGACGCGCTCCGCAGGATGCTCGGCGCCTACAACCATGTGCTGGCCGACCCGTTCCGGCTCAGGCTCCGCATGGCCGTCAGCGACGGATACGTCCACCTGGACGGCCACGGCGTGATCGGCGGGGCCGTCATCCACATGTTCCGGCTGCTGGACGCCCCGTCGTTCAAACGGGAGATCGGCGACCGCCCCGGCGACCTGTCACTGATCGTCGCCGCACATCTCTACGAGGACGTGGTGCAGTACGCCACCCGCCTGGACCCGGCCTCCTTCCGGCCGGTCACGGTCTCCCTGAAGGAGACCTTCTGCCACGCCTGGATCCGGCTGTCCGCACGATCGGCGAGCGCCGCACCCGACTTCGCGGAGCCGACGGCGGAGGACGCGGCCAAGGACCTCCTGCTCCTGCTCGGCAGGAGCATCGCGGAGGGCGCGCTCCGGAGGGACCCGGAGCCGGACGGCCTGCGATCGGCGTTGACCGCGGCCATCGATCAGCTGCTCAAGCTCGGCTAGGCGACCTGGGCAAGGCGGGAAGGGGGCGTCGCGGGCAGAGGGTGTGCGGGGACGGCGACCCAAGGCAGGGCCCGCAGGCGATCGTCGAAACCGTCCAGCAGGTCGGTGTGGGCGCGGTACCTGCGGTACGGCTCCGACACCCCGTTCTCCATCCGGTCCACCACGTCGCATGCCGGGGGCAGCAGCCCCCCGCCGAGGTGGACGGCGTTCTCGAGCCGGGTCCGCTCACCCTGGCGGCCGGACACGAACCTCCCGTGCCTGAGCCCGCTCTCCTCGTCCCAGACGAGGGCGGTGAGCTGCGACGTCGCCTTGTCGCGAAGCACGATCGTGTAGTCCCGCGGACCGCACGGGTCCATATGGGCCCGGACCACCACGTGGCCGCGGCGCTGCAATTCCAGGATCAGCAGTACGGCGTGGGGCGCGGGGAGGTTGACCCAGCGGTCCGGGTGTTCTACCAGAAGAGGGCGCACGGAATATCCCTTTCGACAGACTTCACGACAATTATTGCCATGAAAAAGGACTTCTGTACACCCCCGGCACTGGCGCTCATCAGCACCCCCGGAAGTTCACCCGGGGCTTTGCCGGGGCGACCCGCCAGAGCGCCGGGTGGCCATTGTTACAGAAAGTACTGACGGACCATTTCAGCCCGGGTGAGTTCGCCACCCGGCCCTCAGGAACGCCTCCCTGCACTCAGGCAGCACGCTCCCCCACTCGGACGGGCTCCGGGTCCGCGGACGAGGAGAAGTAGACGAGACCGGACTTCGGCCTCCCGGCGACGGCGCCGTGCGCGCGCCCCCTCCCACGGAAGGAGGTGTCCCAGAAGGCGCCCACCAAGCGGGCGAGGAAGAAGAGGAAGCCGATGAGACCGAGGAAGGCGACGAGATAGGTGGCGGTGAGCATCACCGCTCCTTTCGGGTTGACCAGGGGTTCTGTACTGCGACGCGGACTCGAACCGATCACTCAGCGCAGAGGTCATTCCCGTTGCCAGATCTCCGCACCCGACCATGATTCAAGTGGTACCTTGGGGCGTTCCGGTCCAGTCATCCAAGTGGTACCAACAACTAGATAACCCGGACCTCACCTCGCCAAACCGGAAAACGGAACAATTCCTTATGTGGCAGATGAGATCACCGGGTACATCCCGCTTGGCCGACCCTGTTGCTGGATACATACTTTTCAGAGGTAGAGGTAAGGAGGCCCCCCTTGGCCGTTCCGCGCTATCGGGAGATCGCGGAGAAGCTCGCGCAGCGCATCGCCGACGGCGAATTCTCCGAGGGCACCCAGCTCCCGACCGAGACGCAGCTGATGGACGAGTACGAGGGGGCTTCGCGCAACACCATCCGCGAGGCGATCAAGATCCTCGTCAGCCGGGGCCTCGTCGCGACGTCCCGGGGCCGCGGCACCTTCGTCCTCAAGGAAGTGGTGCCGCTCGCGATCACGATCGCCTCGGTCCACGTCGTCGAGGACTCCGCGAAGGGCGGCGGCGAGGGCCAACAGTACTCGTTCGAGGCGAACCTTCAGGACCGCAGGTCCTACCAGACGCCGCCGCGGGTCGAGATCGTGCGGGCCGACCCCAAGATCGCCAAGGCGCTCGACCTGCCGGTCGGCGGCCGCGTCGTCGTCCGCCACCAGGAGCGCCGCCTCGACGACTACCGGCCCTGGTCCCTCCAGACCTCCTTCTACCCGATGAGGTTCGCCGACGGCGCCGACCGGCTCCTCGACGCCGAGGACATCGAAGAGGGCGTCATCGCCTATCTGAACGAGACCCTCGGCGTCGTCCAGTCCTCCTACCGCGACCGCATCACGGCGAGGGTGCCGGACAACAACGAGATGAACTTCTTCAACCTGCGCGAGACGGGCAGCGTGGTGATCGTCCACGACAGGTTCGCCTACGACCAGGACAAAAAGCCGATCCGCGTGACGAACACCGTCTACCCCGCGGACCGCAACCAGCTGTTCCTCGACGTGGGAGACGTTCCGGGCCAACCCCAGGATCTCCTTCCGGAGGCCGACAAGGGCTCGTCCTGACCGGAAGAACCCCCCTTGTTCGCGGACCGAACCGCCCCCGCGAGGCGGTCCGTGGTCCAGTTCACCAGGCCGTGCGGAGCCACTCCCGCACGGCCTCAGGCATGTGCGACGGAGCCATGACCCACGACGCGTTGATCATCCGTTCTGCGACGGAGCAGGACATCCCGGCCATCATCGAGCTCATCGACCGCAGGGCGGCGTGGCTGCGCACGATGGGCACCGACCAGTGGGCGCGGCCCTGGCCGGATGAGGAGGGCCGGGCGCTCCGCATCCGCGAGGGCCTGAAGTGCGGGAAGACGTTCGTCGTCGCGGGGGACGACGGGGCGCTCGTGGCCACGGTCTCGATCACCCGGCGGCGCAACCCGAGCCTGTGGAAGGACGATCCCGCCGACGCGGTGTACCTGCACCGCCTCGTGGTCGACCGGACCGTCGCCGGACGGAAGCTCGGCGGCCACCTCATCCATTGGGCCGGCGCCGCCTACCTCGGCGCCCAGCGGATCCGGATCGACGTCTGGAGCGATAACCCTGGGCTGCACGCCTACTACCGGGACATCCACTTCGACTTCGTCGAAACCGACGCCTCCGGCGCGCCCGTCCCCGCGCTGGCCAAGGAGGAGTGGCCCTCCGGCGTCCTCCTGGAGAAGGTCGTGGAGCCCTACCTGACCACTTGGCCTGAGTCGGTGCACTTCACCCCGGTCGGCGACGACCTCCTGTCGGAGCTCGGCTGGCGGACGCGCTAGGGCGGCGGCCCCCGGGGCAGGTCCGCCCCGGGGGCGCACCCCCGGTAGTCGGATCCTCACAGTGATCTGTTCGTAGGTGCACGGGACTTTATCCGTTATAGGTATACGAGGTTTGGCAGGCTCTTAGCCAGGCAACAAGAACATTCAGATGTAGGTACAACTTGAATATCGCGAACGTTCGGGGTGATTGACCTTCTCCGGTGGGGGACCTTCCGGAGGGCGCAGTGAAGGGCCGATGCCGCATGAGCACCAACGGAATCCGGGGAGCCGCACCCGTCACGCCGCAGCCCCCTCTGGTCCCGGCGTCCGAGAGCGCGTTCCACCATCTGACGGCGCTCTCCTACACCTCCCCCGGTATCCGCGCCGGTGACGACATGACCACCCGCGGCGTCAGGTCCCGGCTCGGCGCCATCCTGGCCGGCGCGTTCGCCGACCGCGGGCTCCCCTTCGACCTCGGCAACCGTGCCTTCCTGCGCGACCGCGGCGACGTCCTGCTGCTCATGCTCCCGATGACGGTGCCCACGCATGTCGTGTACGACGTGTTCGCCACGGGGGTGCACGCGGGCGTCCGCACCTTCAACCGAAGGGGCGGCGCGAGCTTCGCGAGCGAGAACGCGACGCTCGAGGTGCGGGTCGCCCAGCACTTCGGCCGCGTCCACTTCGACGGGCTCGGCGTCTTCGGCCGAAGCCTCGACGTCCTGCGCACGCTGCTCGCCGCGTGCGCGCCGGGCGAGTACATGCACCTGCTGTCCGACCCGTACTACCGGGACCTGCGCAGCGCGACCCTCGTCGACCCTGACGACCATGAAGAGATCACCGCGATAGGCACCGACATGGCTCCGCACCGCGGATGGCTGCGCGTCCCCGACCCGCACCCCGCTGTCGGCGCTGGGCGGACCGCCCTGCACAGCGCCTGAACCCCCGTGCCCCTCCTGAGGAGGAATCATGCGCAAGGACACGTCTCCCGCACTCCCCCACTTCCGCTGGACCGGTCTCGACGTCGGCGGGCTCCTCCCCGACGGCTGGCGCGCGGAGGTGAGCGGCCTGGCCGCCCGGTCCTCGGACACCCGCCGCTACCCCGTCACGCCGTTCCTCACCCGGGAGAGCCCGTTCTTCGAGGGCGGCGTCCACCGCGGCCGGGTGCGCGCCGACGCCGTCGAGCGCGACCTTCCCTGGCTGGCCGAGTCGTACCGCGGGGTCTTCCGTGACTTCGCCGAGGAGGTCGCGGGCGAGCCCGTGCGGACTTCTCACGACCCCCGCTACAGCGTCGTGCTCAACATCCTGTCGGCGCCGGACATGCGCTTCGAGTGCCATGTCGACACCAACCCGCTGACCGGCCTGCTGTTCTGCACCGACAACCCGCAGGGCACCGGAGGCGAGCTCACCGTCGCGCACGACACCGCGGCGCGCGGCCCCGCCGAGATCGACCGGAACTGCGCGGTACTGCACCCGCGCGCAGGCCACCTCGTCTTCTTCGACGGCCGCCGCAACCCCCACTACGCCCGCGCCCTCACCGCCCCCGGGCTCCGCGTCACGGCCATCATGAACTACTACACCGCCTCGGTCCCGGAGGAGAGCACCCGCCCCCGCGGCCTCAACACCCACCTCTTCGGCCAGGAGTGACCGGCAGGGTCCGTGGAGGAGCAGCTCGACCGGATGCGGGCGGCACCGGCAGGCGTCCGAGTGCCTTGAACGGGTGATCGCTCCGTGCGAGGGTCGCGGCATGGACCTGACGGACCTCGACCTGTTCGCGGACGGCTTCCCCCACCCCCTCTTCGACGAGTTGCGCGGCGGCCCCGTCGTCTGGCACGAGCCCACAGAGCACACGCCCGGCGGGGAAGGGTTCTGGGTCGTCACCCGGTACGCCGACGTCCTGGCGGCCGCGAGCGATCCCGCGGTGTTCTCCTCCGCGGGCGGAGGCGGCCGCGCCGGGGGCGGCACCCTCATCGAGGACCTCCCGGCGGGCTTCGCGGCGGGCGTCCTGCTCAACATGATGGACGCGCCCAGGCACACCCGCTTCCGCCGCCTCCTCGCCCCCTGCCTTTCCCCGCGCGCCTTGCACGCCCTCCGGGACGATCTCCAAGCGCGCGCTGACGGGATCGTCAGGGCCGCCGTGGCCAAGGGCGAGTGCGACCTCCTCGTGGACGTCGCCGCCGAACTCCCCCTTCAGGCCGTCGCCCACCTTCTCGGTGTGCCCCAGGAGGACCGCCACCGCCTCCTCGCCTGGGCGAACACCACCCTCGACCACGCCGACCGCGACCTCGGCGAGTCCACCGAGCGCACCCGCGCCGCGGCCGCCGAGATGTCCGCCTACGGCACCGCGCTCCTCGCCCGCAAGCGCGCGGACCCGGGCGACGACCTGCTCTCCGTCGCCGTCCACGGCACCGTCGACGGCGGCCCCCTGACCGAACTGGAGCAGCAGATGCTGTTCCACCTCCTCATCGCGGCCGGCAGCGAGACCACCCGCAACACCTTCGCCCTCGGCGTCCAGGCCCTCATCGACCATCCGTCCGCCTGGCACGCCCTCAAGGCCGACCCTTCGCTACTGCCCTCCGCCATCGAGGAGATCCTCCGCTGGACCTCCACCACCCCCTACAACCGCCGTACCGTCACCCGCCCCACCACCCTCAACGGCGCGGCGCTCTCCCCCGGCGACAAGATCACCCTCTGGTGGGCCTCCGCCAACCGCGACCCTTCCGTCTTCCCCGCCCCCCACACCTTCGACATCACCCGCACCCCCAACCCCCACCTCGCCTTCGGCCGAGGCCCCCACTTCTGCCTGGGCGCCCCCCTGGCCCGCCTGGAGCTCCACGCCCTCCTCACCTCGTTCCTCACCCACATCACCGCCCTCACCCCCACCGCCCCACCCACCTTCACCCGCACCAACAAGCACACCGGCCTCCGCCACATGCCCGTCCTCCTCACCCCCACAGGACCCGGCCGAGCTTGAACTCGTCGTCCACGAGCAGGTGGCCGCGATCGTTCAGCGCCGCCTGCGCCTCGGGCCCGAACTTCTCCACTCCCCGGGGAAGCTCCGGCTCGACGAAGGTCCGGACGAGATCGAGCACCGGACTCCACAAGACCAAGCGCGAAAGCCGACCCTCCAGGTAAGGCGGCGAACGCGGCTGGAGACCGCGCCGAAGCTCGCAGCCACGAGAGACAACGGGCCTTCGAACTCCGTCCGCGCGACAGCGACCGCGGCCTGAAGGTCGAGCATCTCGCCCACAATGGTCATGCCTTCCTGGGCCCCACTGCTCTCGCCATGCCCCCGGTACGAGAACCTCAGCACCCCGAAACCCGCACCCGCCGACCTCTCGGCGAGCCGGACGAACATCCCGCCCTCGTCCCGGTCGACCGTGATCCCGTGAGCCAGGATGACGCCCCCACGTGGCTTCCCGTCCGGAGCGTTGATGGCCGCGTCGATCATGACCCCATCAACCGAGGCGAAATCTCAGCGGCCTCTTCCTCTTCCACGTCGGCCGAATGCAAGACAAGATCTCGCTCCTCTGAACCGCCGACCGCGCCGTAGTCCTCCAGGCCCGAGCACTTGAAGACTCGAGTGATCTTTGGGATCGATCTG
The DNA here is from genome assembly GCF_003751225.1 of Actinocorallia herbida. Lineage (NCBI taxonomy): Bacteria > Bacillati > Actinomycetota > Actinomycetes > Streptosporangiales > Thermomonosporaceae > Actinocorallia > Actinocorallia herbida. Next base: position 108,013 of record NZ_RJKE01000001.1, on the reverse strand, counting down.
TGCTGCCTGATGTCAGGCAATCTTGGCGACGCGGTGGGAACCGGAACGATCAAGGGCCTGATCGACTTCAGTCGATCAGGCCCTTGATCTGCGGCTTTGCCGCTTGTTCAGGTGGAGATGAGGGGATTCGAACCCCTGACCCCTTCGATGCGAACTTTGCGGGAGACCTCGATGCGTTCCGCTCCGCCGCAGGTCAGACCACACGAAGATGCCCCCGATCACGCCGTCCCCGCCGAACTGGGGACGGATTGGGGACGGACTCAACGATGGGCTCCGGGGTCGGAGCTTCCCGCAAGTCAGGCGTTCGAGCCGCGATCCTTTCCCGGATGGCCGCGTTGATGAGCCTCACCCGGGAGCCCGGCCGTCGCCCCGCGACCTCGTCCATCCGGATCCGCTCGTCGATCGCCTTCCACCACAGGCTCTCCAGGACCTCGCGGAGCTCGGCCCGCATCTCCTCGGTGATGTGGGTGTAGTGCTCCGACATGCCGCGCTTCTCATGACCGAGACGCTCCTTGATGAGGACGGGGTCGATACGGGCCGCGCGGAGCCAGGTCTGCTGAGAGTGCCGCAGCCCGTGCGGCGTCAACCCGACCTTGAGCGGCCGCCACGACACCGGCGCGTAGTACATGTCGAGGTCGACCGCCATGCGCCGCCGCGCCGAGTGCTGCGGGATCTTCCCGCCCGTCGCCGACCTGCAGCCCGCACCCGGCGCCGCTTCGCACGTCGGGCAGCCCACGCCGCTCACGTAGGGCGCGTCCCACCGCGGCCGGCCCCCGCCCCGCGGCGGCTCGTAGGAGGCCGAGGGGTCGTCGATGTCTGCGTACGGCCAGGCCGGGCGCAGCAGCAGGCCGCTGCGGGCATCCTCGAGGACCGGCATCTTCGGCCGGGGCTGGGCTCCGCCGATCTCCGGGGTCGCGCCATCGGCTGCTGGGTGCCAGACGCGTTCGCCGAAGTCGGAGCGGCTGGGGTGGGCGGCGTTGCGCGTCAGGAACAGGTAGTCGGTGGCACCGCACTTCCCTGAGCAGGTGCTGCAGACCTTGCCGCGTGTGCGGTCGGCCTGCTGCTCGGTGAGCGCGAGTAGGAACGGCGGGAGGTCGACGATGCGGGTGGAGTCGTCCTTCGGCGGGACGAGGTTGAACCCGTCGAGCTCTTGGAGCTGCTCCAGCAGCCGGTACCGGCTCTTACCCGGCTGAAGGTAGCTGCGGCGGGCGCCAATCGCCTCGCCCCACCGCATGCCCGTCCAGGCCGTCGAGATGAGCAGCCAGCACTCGTCGTCCCGGCCGGTCAGAATCCCGGCCCGCTCCGCGATGAGAAGCGCTTCGATCGGAGTCGCGAACTTCTCCTCCTGCAGCTCTGCGGAGACCACCGCCTGCTTCCGATCGCGCTTGCGGCCGCGGCCTTTCTGCCGGGCGGCGGCGTTCACGTCGATCCGCTCAGGAACCGCGTCGCCGAGGATGACCGACAGCAGGTTCCGTGCATCCTTCGCGGTGCGTTTGGCGTAGGTGCCCTTTCCTACCGCCTTCACGAGCTTAGGGATCGAGCGCTCCCATTCGTCGACCTCTTTGCGGTCGATGATGCTGTTCAGGGGGCGTTCCCCCCACCGCGGGAGGATGTGGTACTCGATCAGGTACCTGGTGTTGCGGTCGGTGGCGGGTTCGACATCGACACCCCGCCACCATTTGTCCGGCTCGAGCCATTCCCGGACGGTGATGTCGCCCTTCTTCGGGTCCCTCCAGCCGGGTCCAGCCCGTTTGATCTCCTCTTCTTTCAGGATGGCGGCGTTGAGCGCGTCCTGCTCCCGCGCGAACGGCTGGTCGAACTCATCCCGTGAGATGGTGCCTTTCTTCGGCTTCTTCGGGTCGTTCCACAGATGCTTGGGGAGTTCGTAGCGGCCGCGCCAGTACAGGCCGCGTTTCTCTGCGCTGGCCATTGCGCTCCTTTCGTTCAGCCGGTCTTGAGTGCGCGGTTGTGGCGCTCCCACATATCGCGCAGGCACAGAACGGCGAACTTGCGTGCGTCCGGCTCGATCTCGCAGTCGACGACGACGTGTGGGAGCGGGGCGATCAGGTGGGTGTAGGCCATCAGCGGCTGCGGCAACCGGAGCGGCTCGATCGAGGAGCAGATGCCGTCGCGCGGGACCTCGGCGACCCGCTTCGGCGGGGTGCCGCGAACCTGAGCCCACAGGTCCGCGATGACGTACGGGTCGACGATCGGCTGCCAGGGCAGGATCAGGACGGTGGTGTAGATGCCGGTCCTGTCCAGCGGAACCCAGGCAGCGCGAGGCCCCGGCCCGACGCCCGTTCGGCCGAGCGCAGCCGTGAACTCCACAGGCGGCTGCCCGTGTTCGCCGACGATGCGAACGTACTCCTCGCGACGGACGTCGTCCGCGGCTTGCAGGCCGGCGACCTCCATGCGGAGCTGGAGGTTCTGCGCCTCCAGCTGGCTGACCTTCCGCTCCCAGTGGGCGGAGATGCTGCTGAGGGCGGATGGTGCAGGTGATGCAGGTGTGAAGTCCACTGTCCGTCCTCTACGTCTTCGTCGAGTTGGGCCAGTGACTCCTCGTGGCTCCCTATATCCACTCACATCACGCAGGAATCGAACAGGAATTCGCAGTCCGCGTTACACAAACGCAACGAAGCGGATCACGCTCTGCGGCGGTCGCTTTGCGAGTATCCGGCGCTCGATCCAGGCGGGTTCCGGAACAGGCGTACGCCGTGGATCGCCATCTGCCGCTCCGCCTCGGGTACCCCGTCGAACCGCCAGATCCACTCGAAGAACGGGTCGCCCTTCACGCCTTCCGGGAAGTCGATGGGGGCGGCCGCGGGCGGCGGCTCCTCAGCGATGCGGAGCGCGAGGATTCGCCTTAGCGTCTCTGCCGCTTCGAGGCGGTCGACGGCGATCAGGTCCTCGGGTGAGACCCCGACGACCGCTGCCATGTGGGCCAACGTCTTGTCGGGCGCGCGTTCCTTGCCCTCTTCAAGCTGGCGCCAGCGCCGCTCAGCAAGCTTCGTTCCGGCTCTTCGCGCGGCTTCTGCTTGCGTCAGGTTCACGGCGTCCCGGCTCCGGCGGATCAGGAGTGCTTCCGGAAACGGATCTTCACGTGACTCGTCTGGCGGCGGTTGGTCCGTCGTCATGGTCGTGGGTTCCCGTCTACGTGGCTCTGCCAAATCCTGCCAGATTCTGCCGCCACTGTACGGAAGTTCCCCGCCGGTAACCAGAACTTCGTTCACCTAGCCGTGAGACTGCCAAATACTGCCGGATCCTGCTTGCAAGAACCGGCAGTTTGCTGTTGTCTACTCCTGTGACGACTTCCACAGACGAGATCGCTCCCGGGCTCTTCGACCCGATGCGCATCGTCGTTGCGCGTACCGCGGCGGGGATGAGCCAGACCGAACTCGGCCTCAAGGCGGGCGTCAACCCGGCCAGCGTCACCAAGCTCGAAAAGGGCCAGGCAGGTCTCGACGTCCTGCACAAGGTCGTCTCGGCTCTCGGCCTGACGCTGAACGACGTGCTGCCGGAGGCCTACCGACAAGAGCCGGCGCGCCTCTACACGCCCGAGGAAACCGCGGAGCGGCTGGGCAACGCCTGGTCACCCACGACTCTGCGCCGCAAGGCCGGAGCTCAGGAGATCTCGCACACGAAGCTCGGCAAGGAGATCCGGTTCTCGGACCGGGACATTGCCGAGATCATCCAGGCCTTTCGGCGGCCTGCGCTTACGCACGCTCAGCGTGCCCACCGACGCCGTAGCAGGAAGACCACGGCCAAGGCCCCTTAAACGGCGAAGGCCCAGCGTGCTGTAACACGCCGGGCCTGATGCGGAGCGACGAGCGCCGCACGCCGCAAACCCTAGCAACCCCAGGAGCGACGATGAACCCCCGTACCAACCGTCCCCAGGACGCCGTCCCCCGGCTCGGCCCGTACCTCGCGCTGAAGGCCCGCCGCGACCTCGCGGTCTGGCTCGCCGACGAGGAAGGCGTCTCCGACGACGCCGTCCGCAAGGTCCTCGGCCGCATCGCCGACCATCTCCCCATCGACCAGGCCGTCGAGGCCTTCGCGAACTGGCGCGAGATTCGCGTCAAGGCCGACGCCCTGAACAGCGGCGACATGGACTGGTCCGAGGCCGCCCCCGACACCATCGGCACCGACCGCGACCTCCAGGTCGCCGAGTCCTCCACCCGCGACGCCGACGGCCTGCTCGCCAAGCTCCTCGGGGAGGCGGCGTGATCTTCGCCTACGCCCTCGCCCTCGCCGCGGCCGCGCTGATCGTCTTCGCCGACACCGCCGCCAGCCTCCACCACTTCCTCGGCCGGACCGCCGCCGCGTGCTGGATCGCGGCCGCCGCCCTCGTCCTCGCCGACGACGCCTTGCTCGCCGCGCTCGCCGCCCTGTTCGCCGCCGCCGTCACCTGGGCGTGGTGGGAGCAGCCCGACGGAGGCGCCCGCATCCGCGAGGTCCTCGCCGACCTGCTCACCGAACTCCAGCTCCTGCGCGGGGGTGCGGCCCGATGATCCGGAACCGGCTCGTTGCCGCCGTCGACCCGACCACGTCAGTCCTGGGCGAGGCTCCGGCCCTGCTGCTCGACCACGAATGCCGCGGCGTCCTGGCCCTCGTGATCAAGGGCAGCTCGATCGTGGACGCCGTCCGCGAGGCATACCGGCTGCGGCGCGCCCACTTCGTCGACGTCGCCGTACTGCCCACCCACCCGTTCCGGACCGAGGCATGGGCGTCCCTCTGCGACCTGTACTGCGGCCACCTCGGCACCGACTCCCCGCGCGCCCTCGAGCAGCTCGACGTGCTGTCCATGCACGTAGCGCACGGCGATGAGCACGAGGTCACCGCGGTGCTCGACTTTCTGACGGGGGTGCCCCAGTGAGCGCACTCCAGACCATCGGCAACGTCCCCGCCGAGCACCTGCGCTTCGGTGACCTCATCTCCGCGCACCCGAAGACCGGTGAGCCCGTCACCTGGCGTCTCGTCTCCGACCCCACCTGGATCGACAACAGCACCCGCTACGCGTTCGGCGTCGCGACGGACGGTGCCTACGGCGACCAGCTGGAGCCCAGGTTCGAGCGCGGCGACCTCGTCTCCGCCCAGGTGACCCCGGCCCGCGCCGCCGCCCTGACCCCCTACGTCGTGCGGAAGGCAGCCCCCACCGGGGCCGGAGTCACCGCACCGAGCCACCTCACGGAGGTGCCTTTGTCCGACGACCTCCCGGCCAACGCCCCCTGCCCCACCTGTGGAAAGCCCGACGTCCCGGTCAACAAGGACGGCGGGCTCCGCAAGCACGGCAGCCCCGTCCGCTGCACCGGCTCCGGCACGAAGATCGGCGCAGCCCGGATTCCCCGCCGCGCCCGCAACGGCTACTACACCTGCCCGATCACCGACGACCAGCTCCGCTCGGTCACCACGATCATCGGCCACGGCATGCCCAAGCCTGCGCTGACCTTCTGGGCCGGAAACCTCGTCGCCGAGACCGCGCTCGACAACCTGCCCAAGCTGAACCGCGCCAGCTTCGACCCCGACGCCCGCAAGGAGGCGTACGACTGGCTGCGCAAGGCCCACGTCCGGAAGAAGGACGAGCGCGGGCACATCGGCGACGCCGCCCACAAGATCATCGAGACGAAGATCCTCAAGCAGCCCATCCCCGAGGCCATCCGCAACGACCCGGAGATGCGGCCCTACCTGGAGCACTTCGAGCAGTTCGTGCAGGACTGGCAGGTCACCTTCACCGCCTCGGAGATGGTCGTCGCCGACTACGACGAACGGTTCGCCGGAACCCTGGACTACCTCCTCAAGAGCCCGCTCCTCGCCGCCGCCCTCGGCTGCCATCCCGACGAGGACATCCTCGGAGACACCAAGACCGGCGGCGAACTCGACGAGCGCACCTCCAGCGGCGACGTCTACGGCGTCTACCCCGAGGCCGGCGTCCAGATGTCCGCCTACCGCAAGGCCAAGTACGGGTGGCTCCGCGACGGCACCCGCGTCGTCATGCCCGCGCGGCACAGCGTCGGTGTCGTCCTGCACCTGCGTCCCGAGGGCTACCGCCTCTACCCCGTGAACTGCGGCGACGAGGTGTTCGAGGCCTTCAAGTTCATCCGCGGTGTCGCCGACTGGGCCACCGGCCCCTCCAAGGGCGTCGTCGGCAACGCCCTCCAGCTCCCCACCGTGCGAAAGGCGGCCTGACCATGTCCATCATCGGTCTGCAGATGCGGATGCGGCAGCTCGGCGAGATCCGGATCGGCCACACCGTCGACACCGGCCGGACCTCCGCGAAGACAGGCAAGGCGATCCTCCGGCCCGAGAAGCTCCAGCAGTTTCGCCTCACCGCCGCGTCCCGCGCCACCCTCGAGCCCATCGCCGCCCTGTATGGCGGGACGGTCCAGCCCTGGACGCCGCCGAACGGCGGACCTCAGGAGTGGGAGGTCTACACCGACACCGACCGCATCCCCGTCATCATCCCGCCGCGCAACGCCGTCACCCAGTACTTCGAGCTGTACCGGGGCAGCCGCTGCGAGCGCCGCTGTGACGGCCAGATCGAGCAGAAGTCCGACAAGCCGTGTATGTGCGACCCGGAGAACCGGGCGTGCCAGATCACCACCCGCCTCAACGTGATGCTCCGCGACGTGCCGGGCCTCGGCGTGTGGCTGCTCACCACCCACGGCTACTACGCCGCGGTCGAGCTGCCGATGGTCGCGGATTTCCTCGCCCAGACCAGCGGCTATGTCGACGCCTGGCTGACGATGGAGCTCAAGCGCGTCACCCGCGCCGACGGCAAGGTCGCCGAGTTCATGGTCCCGAAGATCGACGTGGCCGTCTCTCCCGCCCAGCTCCTCGCGGGCGAGGGCGCGATCTCCACGAAGGCGATCGAGGCCGACCGTGCGCGCGCCGTCGCCACCGGGGAGAAGCCCGCGATCGAGTCCCCGACCTCGTCGGACTTCCCGGCGATGATCGCCCGCGCCGAATCCCGCGCGGAGATCAAGGTGCTGTGGGAGCGGGCGAAGGCCGCTGGCGTCCCCAGCGCCCCGGTCGAGCAGGCGGCCCGCGAGCGGTCCCAGGAGCTGGTCAAGCCGCACCTCATGGCCGCGATGTCGGCCAAGACGCTGGAGGAGTTGTCGGTGGCGCTCACCGCGGCGCGTGCCGCCGGGTTCGCCGAGAACTTGGAGGACGGGTCCGACGTCTCCGGGGCGTTCACCGGCCGCCGCACCTTCCTGTCCGCGCCCTCGACGCCGGTCTCGTCCGAGCCCATGCAGCCCGCCCGGCCGCCCGTTACCGCGAGCCCGCAGGAGCTGTGGCAGCAGATCGTCCCGGCGTGGCCGGGCGACCGCACCAGCGACTGCGAGAAGGCCTTCACCGGCAGGTACGGAGTTCCGCCGCACCAGGCCACTGCGCTCGACCTCGCCGAGTTCCTCGACGCCATTCGCTCCGGTGAGTACTCCGCCCCGGCCGTCGACGAGGTGCCGCTGCCGCCCGCCCCGGCGCACGACGAGCCGCCCTTCTAGGCCGTTGACGTTCCCCCGCACGCTCCCCGCCGGGCTCACCACGAGCCCGGCCCGGGGAGCCACCCCCGACCACGAGCAGGCCCCCACCCTGCAGGAGGACCGATGAGCTGGATCGCCGAGACGATGTTCGGCTTCGACACCGAAACCACGTCTGTCGACGTCGAGACCGCGCGGATCGTGCAGATCGCCCAGGTCATGGCCGACGCCCGCAACCGCACCACCACCCAGGACGTCCAGCTCATCAACGCCGGAGTCGACATCCCCGAGGGTGCCTCCGCCATCCACGGCATCACCACCGAGCGGATGCGTGCCGAAGGCCTCGACCCGAAGAAGGTCCTGGAGCACTACGCCGACGAGCTGTCCTCGGCCATGGCCGGCGGCACCCCCATCGTCGGCATGAACCTCGCCTACGACTTCACCCTGTTCGACCGCGAGCTGCGCCGCCACGGGCTCCGCACACTCGACGCCCGTCTCGGCCGCGCGATCGGCCCCGTCGTCGACGTCTACGTCCTCGACAAGCTGTGCGATCCGTGGCGGCCGACTAAGAACAGCGGAGGCAGGAAGCTCGGCGCGATGGCCAAGCACTACGGTGTCCGGCTCGACAACGCGCACGACGCCGGTGCCGATGCCCTCGCGTCCTGCCGGATCGCCTGGCAGATGGTCACGTGGGGAAGCAAGCCCGTCGAGTTCTTCCTCCAGTTCCCGCACGTCCAGAACAGCAAGAAGCAAACCTCGGACCAAGCGGCGCGGGACCTGCACCGCAACTACCAGCGGCTCACCGAGATCGACTTGGTCCAGCTGCACCAGGCCCAGATCAAGGCCAAGCGCAAGCAGGACGCCGAACTCCGCGACCACTTCGCGAAGCAGGGCAAGCCCTGCGACGCCGACGGCCTGTGGCCGATGCGCCCCTACAAGCCCGCCGCGGTGAAGGCATGAGCGCCACCGAGCTCGGGCCCTGGGCTGTCGTCGTCCCCGGAGGGGAGACCGGCTACGCCTACGGGCGCTTCGTCGAACGGGAGATCGCCGACCGGTTCGCCGCGTTCGTCGCCGCCAAGTTCGACACCACGGCGGTCGTCGTCCCCGACACCGAGGTGTCCGCCGACGCGGTCCGGCTCGACGCGGCCCGCGAACTTCTCAACTGGTGGGACACGCAGCCCGCCGCGACGGTTGCCCCCGCCGTGAACGGCTGCGGCTGGTGCGGCTACGCGCAGACCGGGCACGGCATCCGCTACTCGGCGATCCCCGGGCTGCACGCCTGGACGGCCCCGACCGACCGGCAGCGCCTCAACCGGATGAGCGCCCGCCGCGCCGCCCGCACCACCCCCACAACGCCAAAAGGCCCGGCGATTGCGCCCGCCAGGCCCCGGCTCCCCTGAAGAAGGGATCACGAACATGACCATGGTAGACCCCGCCGTCAGCGTCACCGCTGAGCAGATCGCCTACTTCCGCAGCGAGCACGCCGCGATCGCGACGACCCAGGACTCCGTCCAGCGCGCGACCCGTGACGTCCCCCTGCTGAAAGCGCAGATCGACCAGTTGCAGAAGCAGCTCGCCGACGCCGAGAACTGCCTCGCGCTCAACGCCGTCGCCCTGCCGCTCCGAATCCGCGCCCTCCAGCTCCTCGCCTCGGAGATGAACTTCGAGCTTCCGCCGCTCACCTGCGGAGACGTCCCCGCCACGGTCTCGCTTCCTCCTGCACCGACTGCCACGCTCGGAGGAGAAAGCGTCTCGGGCAATCCCGCCTGCTCCGTGTGCGGGCACCTGATCGAGCAGATCGGCAGCGCCTTGTTCCACGCCGGGACCGGCCTGGTCGAGTGCGCCGAGGAGCACATCGCCGAGTTCCGCAAAGCCCAGACCGGGAACAAGGCCCCGGGCCTCGACTGCGGCACCACGACCGAAACGCTGCCCCGCCCCATCAAGGCCAGCGACATCCGCACCAACGACGTCGTGACGGACGAGAACAACACCGAGTGGCGGTGCACCGCGCCGAACACCCTGATCAACCCTGACGGCGAGAACTGGCCGACCGGCGACGCCGAGGAAATCCACGGCCAGTTCACCCTCATCGCGCGGAACGGAGCTGGCAAGTGACCGCAGCCACGAACGCTGCGGTCTGCCGCTGCGCCGAGCCCGACATGACCGACGACGACATGTACCAGTGCGAGGCCGACGACTGCGTCGCCCACGACTACCTCGCCGGCGGCGGAGCCAGCGGTGCCGCGGCCTGGCCCCGCGTCGCCACGAGCGGACCCGCGCCGTTCCACACCAGCCGCTTCCCCGCCCCGGGGAGCTTCGCGATCGAGCGGGCTGAGCGTTACGTCCGTGGCGAACTGCCCGGTGCGGAGGACGAGGGCCAGGACCTCGACTTCGAGCAGCCGACCCTGCGCATGCGGAAGATCGTCAACGCCGCACTGACGGCCCCGGCCGGACAGGTGTCCGTCGAACACCAGCAGATCCTCAACGGCTACTACGACGTGACCTGCGGCGACTGCGAGACCGGCCGCTGCCACGGATCCGGCCCGTGCGGCTGCGACCGCCACGACGTCAGCGTCCGGTGGCGAGTCCGGGGCGGTGACCGATGAAGCACGCCTTCCGGATCGACCAGCTCGTCGACGTCTACGCCGTCAAGGCTCGCATCAGCTACGTCGGCGACCCCGCCGACAACGAGGTATCCCTCACCATCACCCGCGGCGACCGCACCTACACCCACATCCTGCCCCTCGACGCCGACACCGTCAGCATCATCGACCACGACGACGCCCAGCAGCAGACCGACCCCGCGAAGGCCGGGCACTACCGCGTCCTCGCCCGCCGTGCCAGCAACCGAGTCCGCAACCTACGACGGAAGCTTCGGGACCTCCAGAACAAGACCGACCGGTTGCAGCGAGACCTCAACGCCGAACGCCAGAAGACGGCCGCCTTCCGGGCCGAAAACGACCGGCTCACCCGCGAGCTCAACGCCGCCCGTCTCACGAAGGTCGCCACCGCGCACGGAGGCAGCCGATGACCCCCTCTGACCTCCGCGCCGTCGCCGCCCTCCTCCGGGAGGGCGGCGGCCCCTCCGTCACCCTCTTCACGACCACCTTCGACGACGGCACCCAGTCCAACCACATCATCGCTGTCTGCACCGGAGACCACTCCGGCCAGTACATCGACCGGTGGGGCTGCTGCCAGAACTGCCGGTTCATCGGCGGCTACGACCAGGCCCTCACCGCCAACGTCGCCGGCCTCCTGCGCGCCCAGCCCGCCCTCGCCGACTGGCTCGACGAGGCCGCCGACCAGATCGAGCAGATCCACTCGAAGGCCCGCAGCGAGATCGAGGCACGCTCGCGACACGCCGTCGCCGTGGCCACCCCGCTCCGCACCTACCAGCAGCTCACCGCATCGAGCGAAGACCCGCAGATCACCGCGCTCCGCGCCGAGAACCAGCGGCTCCGCGACGAGCTGGAGAAGCGCGCGCAGCAGCTCGTCGACGCCGAGCGCCGCGCCAGCTCGAACGGAGGCAACCGGTGATCAAGCCCATCTCCGAGAAGCAGCTCACCGACACCCGCGACTGGATCCAGGACTGCCGCATCCGCGGCGACCTGACCGTCGGCGACATCTACGCCCGCGACCTCCTCGACGAGGTCGACCGGCTCCGCCAGATCCTCGCCGCACTCGCAGCACCATCCGACGAACTCGTCACCACCGCCGCCCAGGCCTGGCGCGCCCAGCGCGCCAACGCCGGGCTCCTGTCGGAGAACGCGCCGCTCCGCCCCACCAGCAGCATGATCACCCTCACCCGCGACGTGCTGACCTCCACGCTGCCCGCCCTCCTGGCCGCTCTCGGCGAGACCGAGACGCGCTCCACGGAGAAGGTCGTGGCGGACCGCCTGTCGGCGTTCTTCCGCGAAGTCGTCGCAGCGGCCAAGAGCTACACCGACGACGAGAGCTGCGTCATCGCCGAACTGCCCTTCATGGCGGAACTCGACCAGATCGCCGACGTGAAGTACGGCATCGCCTTGGACGGAGGCGGCCGATGAGCACCACCTCTATCCACCGCATCCACTGCAACGCTCCGTCCTGCACGTCCTCCGAAGTGACCGGCAAGCCAGGCGACTCCCCCTCCGGCTGGATCGAACTCCGCTCCACCTCTCACCTCGTTGCGCCTCCGCCTGTGTTCCGAGGCCGAGACCTGTACAGCCAGGCGTTCTCGGAACGAACCAGCGGCAGCTTCAGTCTTGACCTGTGCCCTGGCCACACCACCGTGTTCGACGGGCACCTCCCCCGCACCGAAGGGCAGGTCAGGATCCGCACCAGCGGCCCCCACCGCATCACAGTGTCCTGCGAGTGCGGTGCATCCCTCGGCTGGACATGGATCGAGAACACCACCCCGAACCAGCCGGGACCGAAGAACACCCGTGAGCGCCTGTGGTGGGAGCACCTCCCCGCCGATCTCCGCGCCTATCACCGGGAGATCGGAACGCCTTCAGTCGACGGGCAGGTCGCCGAGATCTGTGAGCGGTGGCGACACGTGAAGACCAACGAGCGGCCGACCATCTCACTTACGAACTCGTCCTCCCCCGGCCTCCTCCTGAACGCCCTGTCGCACGCCCTCACGGATGTGCCCGCCCTGCTGTCCGAGGTCGAACGGCTCGAAGGCCTGGTCAACGTCGCACGGAACGCCCTCACCTGCGTCCCGACCTGCTGCGAGCACTACGCCGACCACGGCCCGGATGAGGCCCCCCACTGCAAGAAGTGCCGGAACGGCGCCGCAGTTCAGGAAGCCCTCGACCTCCTCTCTGGAGGTGAGCCGCAGTGACCGGGAGGATCAAGATTCGACGTGCGGTTGCCCTGGAGCTTCTGGAGGTTGCCGGGTCCGAACCCGTAGACGGGTTCGTCTTCGAGGCCGTCCAGAAGGGCGAGGGCCGCCGCTGGAACCGAACGGACCTGCTCGTCATCCGCCGCGAAGTCGACGGACTGCTGTTCGCCTCCTCCTTCAGCGTTGGCCTGACCGAGAACCAGCCGGACGACTACTGGGGCTCCGCCAGCTGGGACTACGAAGGCGGCCAGGAACACGCCGAGTTCCACCCCGTACGCAAGGTCGAAGTCATCACCTACGCCTACCGGGCGGTGAGGTGATGTGCGTGTTCTGCGGAGCGTTCGAGGTCCTCTACAACGCGCCCGTCGAGGTGATCGGCAAAGGACGCGACAAGGAATACAGCGCCGTCGTCACCGGAAGCGGCGGGCGCTGGAAGCCGAAAAGCGACAAGCCCCCGCTCGTGCTCACCGCGGCACCAGTGCCCGATGACGTCCCCCTCAGCCAGGAGGACATCGCGATCCTCGCCCTCCTGGCCACCGGCAAGACCATCGACACCCTCTCCCGCCAACTCAAGATCAGGCGCCCCAGCGCGCACGCACGAGTCCGCGCGATCTGCGCCCAGATCAACGTCCGCAACCCGATCGCAGCCGTCGCCTGGGCCGCCCGGCGAAACCTCATCTAGGACCACCGATGACCGACAAGCAGAGCAAGGCCCGCGAGTACGTCCTCGCCGACCTCGTCGACGCCACCAACGAGGTCGACGACGCCATGAACCTCCTCACCGAAGCCCGGTACCCGGTACCCGCAGCGCTCACCGCTCACCTGCAGGCCGCCCGCGAACAGCTCGCCGCCGCCCTCACCATCGCCAAGCAGGGCGACGCCTACCGGCCCCGCTGCGCACACCAGTGCCCCAACCACGCCCACACCTGCGACCGCACCCCGACCCACCTCAGTGACCACCGCGACCAGCAGCAGAAGGGCACCCACACCTGCTCCTGGCCCAACGAGCCCGACCACATCACCATCCGGATCTCCGGCGGCAGCGACGACCTCGTCGAAGTCGAAGGCTGCGAAGGCGCCGACGAGTTCAACTGCTGGGGCATCGGCCTCACCGGCTGGCGCGGCGACCTCATCGGCGGCACCGACACCGAGACCCTCCGTATCTATGCCATCTACAACGGCATCTGGACCTTCGCCGCCACCGCCAGCGACGAATCCCTGCCGATGCCGGACTGGCCCATCCGCATCACCGACCACCCCGACGTCGGCCACAGCGCCCTGGTGGAGATCGACGCGCCTGCCGGCACCCGACTCACCAACGTCACCGCCCTCGGCGGTGACCGGTGAACATCCCCGCCATCCTCGACCGCGCCGCCACCGTCATCGAGAAGAACGGCCACCACAAGGGCGACTACTTCGACGAGAAGCAGGCCGGTGACCTGGTCATCTACACCAGCGAGTGCCGCGTCTGCGCCCTCGGCGCCATCATCGTCGGCGCCGGAGGCAACCCACTCAACGGGCTGCTCGGCACGGACTCCGAGCCCGCCGCGCGAGATGCCGCCCGCGCCTTCGCCCTCCACCTCCACAACGTCGAAGCCACCGCCAGCGACAGCATCAAGCTCGTCGGCGACTGGAACGACGCCCCCGAACGCACCGCCGAAGACGTCACCACCCGCCTCCGCGCCTGCGCCGCATCCCTCCGGGCGGCGGCATGAACACCGCGCCCTCGATCAGCGACGCCGTCACCCTCATCAGCCACCTCAGCGAGCGCATCGGTCACCGGCCCATCACCACCGACAGCCCCCCAGGACCCCACGACCGGTCCACCGGCGCCGGCTGGCGCATCAACGGCCAGGACGTCGGCCTCAGCATCGGCCTCGACCCCCACCTCACCGAATGGGAACTCCACGCCTGGCAGGCCGACCCCGCCTGGGACGCCGAACTCCACGTCTCCACCCAGCTCGCCCTCACCGACGCCATCACCCCCATCCTCCCGCCCCTCCTCCGCACCACCAGGACCACCACCGTGACCGCCTCCCACCTCCTCACCGCCGCCATCACCGCCTTCTGCACCAGCGGCCCCATCGGCATCGGCATCCTCCACCTCGCCACTCGCCTCAAGCGAGCCCGCCGATGACGCACCTCGACATCGCACTCGCGCTCTTCTTCAGCATCGGGGCGCCCCTCGCCATCGTCCACAGCCACCGCGGCGGCCGCCGATGACCAACCACGCCACCACCTTCCGCCAGGCCGCAGCAATCCTTCGCACCGCCAACAACCACCTGCCGACCGGCCCGTGGAACCTGGCCACCACCGCGTCCAGCATCACCATCACCTCACCCGACCGCCACCGCCGCGGCCGCCCCGACAACATCGTCGTCGCACAACGCCCGAACAGGCCCGGGTCCGCCGCAGTCCTGGCCTACCTCGCCATCTTCGACACGATCTTCACCAGCCACCTCGCCGACGCCTTCGACGACCAGGCCGCCGACGACGAAGCCGGACCCTGCGACGCCGAGCCCGAACCCTGCAGCCACTGCACCACCCCGAACACGCTGTACCTGCCGCTCCTGGCCATGGCCGAAGCCATCGTCGCCCGCGCCGAGGAGCAGCCAGCATGACCAACGCGCTCTTCGACCTCGACGACCCGACCAGCAACAACCTCACCGAGCCGAAGCTGTCCGCCCAACGCCGCATGACCCTGCGCAAGCAGGCAGCCCTCGAGCGCGGCCAGCACCCCCTGTCCGTCCTCTTCGGCCACCTCCCCCTCCACAAGGACGCCGCTCCCGCCAACGACCGAACCGCGGCCGGCCTCCGCTGCGGCAGCTGCGCCCACCGCGGACCCGGCTTCTACGGCTACCCCAAATGCCTCATCGCCAATGGCGCCCGCATCAGCAACAGCGCCAACAGCGAATGCCGCGCCTGGTGGCCCGCCTGCCACGACTACACGCCGCGGAGGGACGCATGAACGCCCCCTCCACCGACAAATGCCCCCGCTGCAAGAACGAGCCCATCGCTGTCCGCGGCCTCGGCCAGTCCTGCTACGACCGATGGAAGCGCCTCGACCGCCGCGGCGACCCCCGCGCCGAAGCACTCACCCCGCCGCTCACACGCAAAGCGTCGACCCCAGAGAAAGCCGCGAAGATGCGCGCCGCCAGGTCCGCCAAGGCAGCCGAACGCCGCGCGGCCTACTGCGAACTCCGCCGTGTCGGGCACTCCAAGTGGGTCGCCTCCCACGTCCTCGGCGTCACCAAGGCCTCGATGTACAAGAACTACGAACCCGCCTACCAGGCAACCCTGAAGGCGAGGGCCGCATGAGCACGAGCCTGCCCCGCGTCGTTGGCATCGACCTATCCCTCACCGGCACCGGCCTCGCCCTCCCCGACGGCACCCTCCACACCATCACCACCGGACCCGGCGACCACATCTGGGACCAGCACTCGCGACTCGCCTACATCGTCGAGCAGGTCATCGAACTGGCTGAGGCCGGCACCTACCCCGGCCTCGTCCTCGCCGTCGTCGAAGGCCCCTCCTACAGCTCCAAGGGCGCCGGAACCTGGGACCGCGCCGGGCTCTGGTGGCTCGCCATCGACCGGCTCATCGAGAACGCCGTCCCCCTCGCGATCGTCCCGCCCTCCAACCTCAAGCTGTACGGCCACGGCAAGGGCACCGCCAACAAGGCCGACATGCGCATGGCCCTCTACCAGCGCACCGGCGCCGACGTACGCGACGACAACCGCGTCGACGCCGCCTGGCTCCGCCTCATGGGCCTCGACAAACTCGGCCACCCCCAAGTCGACATGCCCAAGAACCACCGCCAAGCCCTCGACAAAGTCACCTGGCCCACCCGCCTGGAGGCATCGTGACCACCCCGACGCCCCGCGGCCAGAGCCGCACCATCACCTGCAAGCACTGCCGCAAGCCCGCCGAGAACGCCGGCCACGGCTACTGCAGCGCCGACTACCAGCGCTGGACCGACGCCGGACAACCCCCCGAAGGACCCGCCCCCGCCCGCCACGGCCGAGACGCACGCCGCAACGCCTACCTCGCCGCCCGACTCCGCGGCCTCAACGTCCACGACGCCGCCGCCGCCGTGAACATCTCCACCCGCACCGGCTACCGCTACGAACACGCCCTCGCCACCCAACTCAAGGCCACAGCATGACCCGCCCCCACGGCCACGCCCGTTTCCGGAAGGGCCCCAACCAAGACGGCGTCGAAGGCAAGGGCTGCCGCTGCGCCATCTGCCGGGCCCATCGAGGACGGGTGGAGAAGCGGTACAAACTCCGTGCCCTGCGTGGCACCCTCATGCTCACCGACGCTGCTCCAGTCCGCGCCCACGTGCAGAGGCTCATCGCCAGCGGGCTCACCACCCGACAGATAGTCGAAGCCGCCAACATCTCCAGAGGTGCGCTCCGACGTCTCCTATGGGGCAGCGACGGATTCGCGCCGAGCAGCCGCATCAGCACCGATAACGCGCACGCCATCCTCGCGATCCCAGTCGAGACGATGCCCACCAGCGGACTCGTCTCCGCCCTCGGCAGCCGCCGCAGGCTCCAAGCCCTCTCCGCACTCGGGTGGGCACGCACCTCCCTCGCGCAACGCACCGGCCTTTCCCACACCACCATCACCTTGATCCGCACTCCCAACGGCACCAAGAAGGTCGCCCCGAGAACCGCCCACGCCATCAAGGCGGTTTACGAACGACTCGCGGACACGCTCCCAACCACAGACGACCAGCCACTCGCCTCCACCACCCGCACGCGCAACTACGCCCGCCGTGCCGGCTGGCTCCCGCCCGGCGAATGGGACGACGACCAGATCGACCACCCCGAAACCACACCCCCAGCGGCAAACCCGGAACCCCGCTACCTCGCCCTCGCCTTCGACGCCCACGAACTCATCAACGAACAGCGCCACAGCCTCACCCAAGCGGCCGAACGACTGAGCGTCAGCCCCAAATACCTCCAGAAATGCATCGAACGCGCCCGCAACCACAACACCGACAGGAAAACCGCATGACCGATCCGCGCCCCTTCGCCTCCGTCCTCGCCGACATCAACTACGGCGAATTCGCCGACCAGCTCGCCGAGGAGACAGCCGAACTCGTCAGGGCCGTCACCACCAACAACCGCAAGGGCAGCATCACCGTCACCCTCGAAATCGCCCCCCGCAAGGGAGGCCGCGGCCTCAACGTCACCGGCCGACACAACCTCAAGCTCCCGCAGGCCGAGCCCGTCGAATCCGTCTTCTTCCCCGACGCCGACGGCAACCTCCACCGCGACGACCCCCGCCAGACCTCCATCGGCGAACTCGTCGACCTCAACAGCGGCACCACCCGCGACCCCATCAAGCTCCGCGAAGCCTGACAACCCCATCCATCAGGAGAAACACACCGATGAGCTACCCCGACTACGACCGGCGTCCCGACGCCAACGGCACCAAGGTCATCGTCGACACCGCCACCCGCGCCGCCGGCATCGTCGCCCTCGAAACCGGCAAGTACCACGCCTGGGCCTCCACCGACGGCACCATCAAGACCCTCGACCTCACCGGCGACCAGTTCCGCGAGTTCCCCGCCGCCAAGACCGGCAGCACCACCGTCCTCGACCTGCCGTCCTTCGTCCATTACTGGCAGCGGCACCACGACGACGACTCCGAGCTGTTCCTCAACACCGACAAGCTCACGATCACTGCCGTCCTCGACGCCCACATGGGCTACGAGCCCGTCAACGAGGGCGCCCGCTGGGGCAGGCACCGGCTCACCCTGAAGGCCATGCACACGCCCGAGTTCCTCGGGTGGATCGGGCTGAACCGGCAGGGCATGGGGCAGCGGACGTTCGCCGAGCACATCGAGGACCACCTCAAGACGATCCTCGAGCCCGACGCCGCGACGATGCTCGAGATCGCCGAGACGTTCCAGGCCTCGACGAAGGTGAAGTTCTCCTCCCGGACCCGCCTGTCCAACGGCGACCGGCGCCTGGAGTGGGAGGAGACCACCGACGCCCGCGCCGGCGAAGGCGGGAAGCTGACCGTCCCGTCGACCTTCACCCTCGGCCTGAAGCCGTTCGAGTGGTCGGAGCCGTACAAGGTCACCGCGCGGCTGCGCTACCTGATCACCGGCGGCGAGCTGCGGATCACCTACCTGCTCGACGACCCGGCGCGGATCGTCGAGGCCGCGATGCGGAAGCTCGCCGCCGACCTGCAGGAGGCCATCAACCCCGGCTGGACGCAGCCCAGCGAGGAGCACCCGGACGGCTCGGGCGACCTGAAGTTCCGGGTCATGCACGGCGCCTTCTCCTCCTGACGTTCTGCGGCGGTGCGGGCACCACGCCCCACCCGCACCGCCCCTCCTCCGCTCCCTCGAAGGACGTTGATGCCCGACCTCGACGACCGCGCACACCACTGCGCCAGGCCGAACTGTCCGCGCACCACCTGGATCGCCGACCTCGTCCACACCATCCGGGAAACCACCCCGGACCTCACGGACGAACGCCGCGCCCAGATCGTGCACGACCTCGCCATGACGTACGTGCCGACCGACGAGACCACCGCGCAACTCCTGCTCCGCGCTGCCGCCGACCTCGCGAACTCCCGCGAGGAGCCCGGCAGTGACTGATAAGGCCCGAGCCCTGTCCTGCAAGTACTGCTCCCGCGGAGCCGTCGTCATCCTGTCGGCCCACAACCCCCAAGGCCCCATCGTCCGCTCCGCATGCGGCGCCTGCCCCACCCACGAAACCCAAGCCCGCCGATGGGTCGCACAGACATGGCCCGCCCGCGCCGGGCCGATCGCCGAAGAGCGCCTCACCACCGCCGAGGACGACGACGACCTCACGCTCTTCTAACCAGCACGTAGGGACCAGGGTGACCAACCGCGCAGATCTCGACGCCGCACGCGAGTGGCTCGCCACCGTGTACGGCGACACACCTGGTCTGATCAACATCGTCTGCACCGGCAACTGGGCCGGAGCTTTCTACCCCACCGACGAGGCCGGGCTGTCCGGCGCCGTCGACTACATCCGCCGCCTGGACGACGCCGGGAAAGCCGGCATCTACGCCCGCGTCACGACCGTGAAGGAGCAGCCGCCGGAGGGCCGCCGCGGCTCAGCGGACCTTTCGCTGAGCTTTCCCGGGTTCTGGGCGGACATCGACATCGCTGGGCCCGGTCATAAGACGGACAAGCCGCTGCCGCCCGACACGGCAGCGGCCTTCAAGATCGTGGAGACGTCCGGTCTGCCGGAGCCCACCTTGTGGGTGCATTCCGGCGGAGGCGTCTACCCGTGGTGGATGCTCCGTCAGCCGCTGATCATCGACGACACCAACCGGGACTCCCTCGCCGCTCTGTCGGCGCGCTGGCAGAAGATCCTCGGCGCTGCCTCGGAGCGGCTCGGCTACCACTACGGCACCGGCGTCGGCGACCTCACGCGCGTCCTTCGGATCCCGGGCACGGTGAACCGGAAGGAAGGCCTCGCCCGGCCCTGCCAGATCCATTCGACCAGCGGCGAGACGTACGAGTTGCGGACGCTCGCCGACCTGGTCACGGGGATCGAGCTGCCCGCCGCCCCGACACTGCCCTCGGTTGCGGTTGCTCCTCCGCCCCGCCGCCCGATCAGGTCAGGGTTCGGCAGCGTTGGCCCGTTCGACGCCCTCGCCGAAGCCGCCTCCTGGCGCGACTTCTTCGAGCCCCTCGGCTGGGCATTCGCCGGAACCGAACGCGACGGCGCAGAGCTATGGCGCCGCCCGGGCGGCACCTCCGCCTACTCCGTCCGCTGCGGATACAACGGCGTCCCCGTCGCCGTCGTCCACTCCGAAGAGACCGGGCTCCCCTCGGGCGCCGGCCACAAGCTGACCATGGGCCGCCTCCTCGCCCACCTCCACTACGCAGGAGATGAGCACGCCGCGGCGGCGGACCTGCGTGCCGCGGCCGCCGGGTCTCCGACGGCGGGTGCGGCGCGGCGGCTGCGCGCGACGGTCCTGGACCATGTGCGGCGCCGGTGCGACATCCCGGCCTGGACGCAGGCGCGCGGGCTGCCCGTCCCGGACGAGCCTCTGCCGCCCCCGCCGCCCGGCCCGGACGGGTGGGAGCCGCCCCCCGTTGACGAGCCGCCCTCGTTCGTTGACGAGGACACCCCGGAGCCGGGAGGTGATGACCCCTTCGCTATCGGCGAAGGGGCTACCGGTCCGGACGTCCGGCAGCTCCTGGCCGGTACTGACGAAGCCGTGCTCCTCGCGGGCCGGTTTCCCGACCGAGAAACACTCGCCGGACTCCGCTGGACCGCGCCCGGATCCGAAGCCCGTGACCGGCCGCTGCCCGTCTTCCCCGTCGACGCGCTGCCCGGCAGGGTCGGCGAGTTCGCCACGGCCGTCGCGACCTACACGCAGGTCCCCGTCGACCTCGTGGCGTTCGCGATCCTCGGCGCGCTCGCCCTGGTCGTCGGAGGCCACGCCACCATCAACGGCCAGTGGCGCGAGAACGCCCTCAACCTCTACCTCGTCAGCATCCTCGACTCCGGTGAAGGCAAGTCCCCGGCGTTCGACGCCGTCACCCCGCCCGTCCGCGACCTCGAGCGGCGCCTGCGCGCGGAGTGGAAGGCCGCCTATGAGGACAAGGCCGAGGCCTACGACATCGCGCTGAAGACCCGGGACCAGCTCGTCACGAAGCTGTCCCAGGCCGCTGACAAGCGCAAGCGCCAGGACCTGCGCGCCGACCTCGACGCGCTGAACAACGAGATCAAGGAGCTGAAGCCTCCGCCCAAGCCGCAGCTGTTCGTCGGCGACATCTTGCCCGAGGCGCTCGCCCGGTTGATGCACCGCGTCGGTGGCCACGCCGGCGTCATGTCCGCCGAGGGCAACTTCCTCGGCAACATCAGCGGCCGGTACAACAACGGCCGGCCGAACCTCGAGCTGGTCCTCGTCTCCTACGACACGTCGGAGCCGTACCGGGTGGAGAGGATCGGACGGGACCCGTTCGAGATCGACCGGCCCTCCCTGAGCATCAGCCTCGCGGTCCAGCCCGTCGTCATCGCAGACCTCACCAGCAGCCCGGCGGTCACCGACCGCGGCTTCCTCAACCGGTTCCTCCTCACCCAGCCCCAGAGCCTCGCCGGACGACGCGACCCCAAGCCCCCGCGCATCCCCGCCGAGCTCATCGCCGAGTGGCACCGCGTCCTGACGCGCGCTTATTACGCCGTCCTGCCGGGCGGTGAGAAGTTCGACCCTGAGACCGGCGAACCACGGCCGCCCGCCGCCATGCAGGTCACCCCGACCGCCGAGGACGAGCACCTCGCATGGCGGTCCGCCCTCGAGTGGCGCCTCGACCCCGACGATGGCGACCTCGCCCCCATCAAGGGGTGGGCGCGCAAGCTCACCGGCACTGCCTACCGACTGTCCGGAATCCTTCACCTCGCGGCCGGGCTGCCGACCGGCCAGCCGGTCGACTCGGGCACGATGCGGGACGCGCTGACGATCGCGGACTACTGCATCCCGCACGCCCAGGTCGTGCTCACCGACCCGGCGGTCGCGGGTGGGGTGCAGCTGAACGAGCCCGCGCAGCATGTCCTCGGCTGGATCCGCCGCAAGCGCCCGGAGACGGTGACGGTGGAGGCCGTTCGGGTGGGGCTGCGCGGCCGGCGGTGGGTGAAGGAGCTCGGGGCCGATGGGGTCCGGGCGACGCTCGTGTACCTGGCGAAGCGGGGGTGGCTGGCGTCGGTGGTCCGTTCGGATGCGGCGGGCCGGCGGCTGGGTGACGGGGCGTTCGTGCCGCATCCGGATCTGTTGCAGGGGGCGCTGTGATCGAGCTGCTTGCGGGGGACATCCGGTACATCCGGTATGTGCCCGGTATCGATGTACCGGATGTCTTTGGGCCTGTGACCTGCGGGAACACCGACGTTCGGTACATCCGGTACATCCGGTATGCGGTACACCCCCAGATCTGGGTGGGGCAGGGTCAGCGGACCCCTCGTTGTGCACGCTGTGTGATGTACCGGATGAGGGCCAGGGGATACCGGATGTCTCTCAGAAATACCGGATGTCTCGGTGGTCATGTTTCGTCCGGTATGCCCCTATATATAGTAGTAAACAAGATCATTATTACTACTACTATAGATATAACTACTCTAAGTAGAAGTTTTGAGGCCCCTGGGGCCCCATCCCCAGATCTGAGCCCTACCCGGTACCGGATGTACCGGATGTACCGGACGACCCCCGAAACTCACACAGCGTCACGAACGCGCGGGCGTCGACCCCACCACACCCACACCACCCGGAAGGGCCGCTCCGCCATGCCCACAAACGACCCATGGGCACCCCTCCCGGCCGCCGCCCGCCCCGCCCACACCGAGATCCACATCTGCCACACCGACCCCCCAGAAGCCCTCTCAGCCCCTCCCGTGACCCTCCCTGAGGAACAGCCCCTCCCCGCCTGGAAAGAAGCCCCCGCCCCCTTCTGCAGCCCCCGCAGCCTCCACTGCACCAACCCCGAATGCCCCTGCCCCTCCCTCTGCCTCCACACCGCCGAACGCCACACCACCAACGTCTGCATCACCACCCTCCGCACCACCGCCCACCTACGCACCAGCCCCACCGGAACGACCCTCTACGTCGTCCGCTGCCCCCACTGCCGCGCCCACCACACCCACACCACCCACCCGAACGCACACCCCTACCGCCGCGCCATCTGCGGCGGCACCTACGTCCTGGACCCCGCATGAGCCTCACCCGCACCCTCCGCCGACTCCTCCGCCTGACCCGAGGCCACGCACCCGCACCCGACGCCGTCACCGACCCGACGCCCGTCCCCCAGCCCGAACCGATCGAGCAGGCACCACCGCCTCCCCCGGCCCCGGCCCCGGCCCCGGCCCCGGCCATCGAGTGCACCACCAAGCCGCGCATCCGCCCCGCCATCGCCGCCCGCCTCGCCGACCCGAACTTCCGCCGCCCCCGCGCCGACGAGATCGGCCCGCCCAGCAACGAAGAGGACAGCATCACCCCCTGGGAGTACGGCTGGCTCAACCTCCGCGCTGATGAGCGGAACTGGAGCAGCCGGTGAAAGACACCTGCGACCGCTGCGACCAGCCCCACCCGCGCTGCAACGCCCACGCCGAAGGGGGCACCCGCCCCTGCATGCGCTGGCCCCGCAAGGGCTCCGCCGTCTGCCCCCGCCACGGAGGCAAAGCCCCCCAGACCGTCGCCGCCGCCACCAAGCGCCGCGAAGCCGCCGAGCTCGAGGAAGCCGTCACCACTTACGGCCTGCCCCGCAAGGTCGGCGCGGCCGAGGCACTCCTCGAGGAGCTGTACCGCACGGCCGGCGTCGTCTCGTACCTGGAGGCCGAGATCCGGGAGCTCGGCGGCGAGGGACTCATCTGGGGAAAGGTCGAGGAGACCGACGCTCCTCTGACCGAGTACGGCGGCGGCACCCAGACCAAGTACGCCGCGGTCCCGCATGTCCTCGTGCAGCTCTACCAGCGCGAGCGCGCCCACTACGCGAAGGTCGCCAAGGACTGCCTCACCGCAGGCGTCGACAAGTCCATCATCGACGTCTACGAGCAGGTCGGCGCCTCCTACGTCGCCATGTTCGCCCGCGTCCTGGACCAGCTCGGCCTCACACCCGAGCAGCGGTCCAAGGTCCGGCCGGTCCTCCTCGCAGAACTGCAGGCCATCCGCGCAGGGGCGGAGGCCCAGTGACCGACCAGCTCCGCCTCGGCAAGACCGTCCTGCAGCTCCTCGACGGGCAGCCGTTCCCCTACACCCCGGGCCGGTTCGGATTCGGGTTCACGATCCTGCGCCCGGAGCCCGCGCTCCGCTGGATCATCGTCCGCCCCTCCCGCGCCTGCGACGGCACCGGCTCCGTCCTCGCCTCGATGCGCGCCCAGGTCCTCGACGAGATCGAGCAGCGGCTCGCAGCCGCCGGCTACGCGTGCGCGCCCTGGCCGCCGCGGGCGCCGATCCTCCTGGCCGTCGCCGAAGACAGCGACGACGCGGCCGACGCCCTCACCTACCTCAACGAACGGAACCGAACCCATGGGTAGCAGCCCGATCGCGATCCTCGCCTACGGATACGACCTCGGCCTGTCCGCGCGGCAGATCAAGGAAGCCGACAGGTGGGGCAACCTCACGGTGCCCTGGGTGGAGACCGCCCCGGCGCTGGACGAAGACGACGAGTGTCTGAGCTTCGTCGATCAGTGCAAGCGTCGCCTGCTTCATCCGCCGGCCGGGCTCACTCTGGTCGAGGCTGCGCAGTGGTCGGAGACGTTCACCGAGAACATCGGCTGGTTCGGTGTCGACGAGGCCTCTGTCACCGCCTCCGGCGTTGAGTTCGTGGCGTGGGGAGACGACACCGAGCCGTCCTTCGCGCTGGTCGCCCACTGCGAGCGGAACGACTGGGAGACGTCGAAGGCGCTCGATCTCGCTGCCCTGGAGCGGCGCCGCGCGGATCCGAAGCTCGGCTGGGACGCCCTCCTTGACCAGGCGCTCAAGCGACTCCAGATAACGCCTCTCCAAACCTCGCCGTCGTGGCTCCTGCTCGCCCAGTACTCCTGACCCCCCTCCTTTCTTGGACCAGGTGAATCCGATGACCAAGCTGTCTCCGAACCCTCCCAGCCCCTACGCCACCGCCAACCCCGAGTTCCGGCACCTCATCCCGTCCTTCCTCGGTGTCTCGGCCGTGCCCGGGATGCTGGCGTTCACGACGTGTGACCGGATGGCCGTCGTCCCCGACAGCGAGCCCGGCGACGCGACGGACATCCTCATCGCGGGCCAGCTCGCCGACCTTCCCGAAGGGCTCTGCCCGGACTGCATCGCCGTCGCCACCGGCCAGGCCGTCACCGGCACGACCCGCATGACGGGTGAGTGCAGCGAGTGCCGCGGCGGCCCGCAGGGTGTCCTGTGCTCGCTGTGCCGCCAGAGCCTGCACTCCGAATGGCAGCGGCAGACCCGCATCCACGCCCAGATCCGCGCCGAGCGGGACCTGCAGGACGCCAAGTTCGGGGAGCAGAACCACCGCGACGGCACGGGCCTGCCGATCTACCGGCACGCCGCCAACCGGTACCGCGACCAGGCCAAGCGGAACGCCGAAGACGGGGCGCTGGCCTGGCGGGATGTGCTGCTGGAGGAGGTTTACGAGGCGCTCGCGGAGAAGGAACCCGAAGCCCTCCGCGCCGAACTCGTCCAGGTCGCCGCGGTCGCCACCGCGTGGGTCGAGGCGATTGACCGGCGGAGTGAGCTGTGAGCCCCGAGGGCAAGCCGCCGCCGTTTGCCCGGCATGCCGCGCGGCGGCGCCGCTCCAGGGTCGGGCTGATCGGCTCCGCCATGTTCTGGGGCAGTGGCTTCTCCGCGATGGTCGCGACCGGCCGCGAGGTGTGGGCTGCCGGGCAGAGCGGCGAGGCGCTGCTGTGGTGGACGTACGCGGCGGCCTCGCTGCTCATGGCCCTGTCCCGGCTGGTCTTCCTCTACGAGGAGATGAGAGCCCGGTGACCCTCGCCCCCGATGCCCGCGAAGACCTCTGGGAGAGCGGCAACACCATCACCATCCCCGCCGCGGGTCGGTACGAGATCCGCGCGACGTGGCGGCCGAGCCCCGCTTCGGGCGAGACGTTCGTGGGGTTCATGCGGCGCACCCGCCCACGAGCCATGCAGCGCGCAGCCCGTCGACGGCGCCTCGCCATCCTCCGCGCGGCCTCCCCTCCCCCTGCGCCGCACACCTCCGATTACCACCGCAAGACCCGACGAAGGAACCGCCGATGAGCACTGACACCCCGTCTCCCGCCCGGCCCACGCTGGACGACAGCAAGGTCTCCGATATCGCCGACCAGCTCGCCGCGGTGTTCCTCGCGAACAGGTGGATCTGGATGAGCGACATCACCGGCAGCAGCCAGCCGCTCCTGTACGTGCCGGACGTCGTCGACATTGGCCGCTCGATCCGTGAGTCGGTCGCAGCGCTGACCGAGCCCGGATGCAACGTCTCCTCCGGCCGTATCTCCGTCACCTGGGAGTACGACGAGGCCCGTCCGGAGGACCAGCAGTTCCGGGTCTCCCTCGACCTCGGCTCGATCACCCTCTCGGAGCTGAATTGAGCCACGAGACCCCCGCGGTTAAGCCTGGCCAGGTGTGGGCCGACAACGACCCCCGCAGCGTTGGCCGGACCTTGCGGATCGAGCGGGTCGAAGGCGAGCGGGCCGTGTGCTCGATCCTCACCAACGCCGATGGCTCCCCAAGCGACCGGCGCGGCACCACCACCCGCATCGGGCTGCGCCGGTTCGTGCCGACATCGACGGGCTACCGCTTCCTCCACGAGCCGCCGCCCATCCATGAGAAGGCCTGCCCTGACGCCGAAGACCACTCCGAGCACGAGTGGGACGACGCCTTCGGCGACACCTTCTACTGCCCGGGAGAGTGGCTGTGAGCGAGGTCCTCGCCTCCATCGGCGCCGCCATCCGCACCCACCGCAAGAACCGGAAGCTCACGCAGGACGGGCTGGCGGCCGCTGCCGGCCTGTCCCGCCAGTCCGTGTCGAACATCGAGGTCGGCCGCCAGGACCTCTCCCTCACCACGTTCCTCGCGATCGCCGACGCCCTCGACCTCGCGCCGTCACTTCTCCTCCCGCACCGCATCACCGCGGTCGTCTCCTCCGCCGAGCTGGACGAACGAGTCCACCGCGCCATCGACGTCCTGACCGGAGCCCCGTGAACGCCATCTACGACAAGCACACCAGCGGCTGGCTCGCCTACGAAGCCCAGGGCCGCATCCTCCGCCTCGCCACCGGGCTGATCGTCGTCCCCTTCAAGTGGCACG
This sequence comes from Actinocorallia herbida, assembly GCF_003751225.1. NCBI lineage: Bacteria > Bacillati > Actinomycetota > Actinomycetes > Streptosporangiales > Thermomonosporaceae > Actinocorallia > Actinocorallia herbida. The sequence continues at coordinate 80,927 of NZ_RJKE01000001.1, read as the reverse complement.
GCGGCTCCTGGGACTGCGTCGTGGCCGAAGGCAACCAGACCTACCCGCGCGGCGGCTACAACATCGTCGTCCCCGACCAGCAGCTCCTGGCCGCCGAGGAACTCCTGCCCACCTCCGCTGAGCCCGAGCAGCAGCCCGCTGCCTGGCCGGACCTCGAGCGCCTGAACGACCGGATCGTCCAGGTACTCGCGCAGGGCTTCAAGCCCGGCAAGGACGACGTCGACCCGGCCGACGCCCACATGTACGTCTACCGGGCGGACCACTTCCCCGGCGCTGGGATGCACTGCCCGCCTACCCCGCGCGAGGCCGGCGCCGTCGTCATGGCCGAGCTCGGGCCGGTCTGGGAGGGTCTCACGAACCGCGCGGAGGCCGCCGAGCAGCGGGCCGCCAGCTACGAAGACGCCCTCAACTGGGGCACTTCCTGCCTCGGTTGCGCGAAGGGCGCCAACAAGCACTACGCCGAGTACGTCCGTGCGGATAAGGCCGAGGCCGCCCTGAAGCAGGTGCGCCCGGGGATAGAACGGCTCCTCGCGGCGAAGGCCGAGCTCATCGACAACTACGCGGGCATCCCTCTGGCCAAGCGAGCAGAGCTGTGGGAGGCCGTGCACGCCAGCGCGGAAAGCCTCCTCGCCGTCCTCGACTCTCCTGCCGAGCCCGAGGATCGGGCGCAGGAACGCCAGTGTGCTGTGGACGCCGAATCCGAAGTCGCGCGGCTGCGCGCCGGTATTGCGAAGCACCGCCGTTTCCTCGACGAGGACTACCGCCAGTGGTGCAGCCCAGACGGCGTCGCCGCGCACTACGCGCAGCGGCTGATCGAGCACCTCGACGAGGTCATCAGCGCCGCAGCCGTGTGCGGGGTGACGGACTCTGGCATGTTCGGCAAGGTCCTCGGTCCCTGCGTCGCCACGGGGGACCACGAGTTCCACGACGACGGACGCGGCTGCACCTGGACCAACCTCGTCATCGACCACCAGGCTGAGGCCGACCCGGACGACGTCGACCAGTTCATCGCCGAGCAGATGGCCCGGCCCGCCTTCGCCGCCGCCTACCGCCGCGCCGAAGTTCACGCCGCCGTTCGCAAGCACCTCCCGACCAGCCTGCACGGCGAATGCGCCGACGCGATCACGGACGACGTGACGGCGTTGCAGGGCCCCGCAACGCACCCTGACCTCGACTCCCTGCGCGCTCGCATCGCCGAGAACGAGCCCGCGGAGTGCCCGGAGGACGACCCGGTCCTCATCGACCTGTGCCGCAAGATCACCGAGCGGCTCTGCTGGACCGTCACCTACGCCTCCCGCGTCGGCGACATCACCCACTCCGTGCTGCCCTGGCTGACCAACGAGCGTGCCATCTCCCGCGGCCTCGAGCGGGAGCGTGACGACCTGCAGGCCCGCTACGACCGGCTCCGCACCGCGTGGGCCTCCGCCCGCATCGGCCGCGCCGCCACGCGGAAGCGGCTCCGGTACGCCGAGAGCGTGAGCCGGACCCTCGGCGATGAGAAGCGGGCCTACCGGGCGCGTGCCACCGCGCTGACCGAGCAGGTCGAGGCCGAGCGGATCGAACGGGAACGGCTCCGTGTCTCCCATCAGAAGGCATGGGACCTCGCGAAGCGGTGGATCGAGAGGAAGCCGGGCGAGCTGCCGGAACCCATCGCGACTGCTCTGGCCGAGGCTGGCGCCGAACTCCTCGCTGCGCTCACCCTCCCGGACGGCCGCCCTGGCTGTTCCGACCCGATCGAGTGCGGCCACGAGGCAGCGCTTGGCCAAGCTGAGGAGGAGCTGGAGCGGCTGCGGGCGGACGTCCGCAACGCCCGCGCTGCAGCCAGTACGTCCGATGCCGCCTGCAACGCCGCGAAGGCCGAGAGGGCGGCGCTCGCCACAAACCTGCTCGCTGTCAAGGCCACAGCCACCAAATGGATGGTGACGCCTGGCCGCGAGGCCATCGCTGGTGAGCTGCTCGGCATCGCCGAGATCGTCGACGGCGTCCTGGCCAGAAGCACGGACCCCGCCGGGGCACCGCTCATCCGGGCGGAGACAGAGAACGCGGCTCTGCACGTAGCGATCGCACGGCTCCGGCACATAGTGAAACGCCCCCGCAGCAGCGTCGGCCGCAGCGTCCTCGACTACGTCCGCGCCGACGACCTGCGCGGAATCCTCGCCGACCTCGACCAGGCGGAGGCGAAGTCATGAGCAGCCGCCAACACCTCGCCACCGAGTGGTACAGCGCTGCGGAACACCGCAGCTACCTGCGCTGCAAGTGCGGCATGTGGCGGTCCGACATCACCCAGACCATGCAGGAGCAGCGGATCGCGCACCGGGCTCACCGGGTCGCCATGGGCGAGACCGTCAAGCCCCTCACACCGAAGCCAAGCGAACGCCTGGCCGCCGCCGAAGCTGCCGTCGAACGCGTGCGCGCCCTTGTCGAGTCCTACCCTCCCGGTTCTGAATTCGCCCGGTCCGGCCTGCAGGACCTCTTCCGCATCACCCTCGACCCGCCGTCCGCTTCGACCACGCAGGACACCGCATGATCACCGCCGTCATCGTCGTCGGCACCCTCATCGCCACCGGCCTGCTCTTCATCGGCAAAGCAATCGCCCGCCTTCGTGACCCGTGCGTCTGCGGTCACCAGGACAAAGCCAAGGCCGAGGCCGAACGGCGCCGCGCCCTCAACCTCATCTTCAAACGCCACCTCGACACCCACACGTGCACACCGAAAGCAAGCCGCCAGTGAACCGACTGATCCGGCTTCGCTGGCAGGCCTCCACCCGCTACGAGCAGTTCATCGACGCGTTCTACCGGCGCACCGACCCGCTCGGCCCGTTCCACGTCCTGCTCGCACTCATCGCCGTCGCTCTCGTGGCGGTCATCGACATCACCTTCAACCTCCGCTGGGACCGATGAAAGGACCCCTGTTGTTCGAGTTCCTCTTCCGCATCCTCCTGAGCGCGCTCGGCATGGCTGTCTCCGCCTGGACCCTGATGCTCGCAGTCGGCGCCGTGCACGCCTGGTGGCCGATGGTCCCGACGATGTCGTTCGAGACCGCCATCCCCATCGCCTTCATCGTGTCCACGGGACTCGGCATCGTCTACGGGATCAGCGCCGTCACCAAGGAACTCCGGTGAAGGTCCGCCGCGCCTTCGCCCGCCTCCGCGCCATCGCCCAGGACCTCATCCTCCTTCGGCGGGCGGCGAACGAGCTCAAGGCCCTCTGCCGCGACGGCCGCGGCCCGGTACTGCGCGTCTCCCTGCGCATCGTCCGCGACAACGAGGGCTGGGACCTGGCGCCCGGCCTGACCGGCATCTCCTACGACACCCGCCTCGACCACACCACAGGCCGCCGCCTCCGCAAGAACGCGGGCGCGCTCATGGCCACCTGCGTCCAGCACCTCGCCATGCAGAACCGCACCCCCTGAAAGGAACCCCCACCATGCCGCTGCCCACCCTGTCCGGCACCGCCCGGCTCACCCGCGACATCGACCTCCGCTTCACCACGAGCGGCGTCCCCGTCGCCACCATCGGCCTCGCGTTCAACAACCGTCGGCTGAACGAGCAGACGAAGCAGTGGGAGGACACCGACGTGTTCTTCGTCGACGCCACGATCTGGAAGGCCAAGGCCGAGGCCTGCGCCGAGCAGCTCCGCACGGGCGTCGAGGTCGTCGTCTCCGGCCGGATGAAGTCCCGCCAGTGGGAGACCAGGGAGGGCGAGAAGCGGTGGGCGCAGGAGCTGATCCTCGACTCCATCGGCCTCGCCGTCCGTCCGCCGCGCAACGAGGGCGGCGGCGCCCAGGGCGGCTACGCCCAGCGGTCGGACAACGGCCCGCGCCCGCAGAGCGGCCCCCAGGACGACCCGTGGGCGACCCCCGCCGCGGCCGGTGGCCACTCGGGTGGCTACTCGGATGAGCCTCCCTTCTAACCCGCCTGAGGTCGGGTGCCGCTGGTACGTCAACGGCCAGCCGTGCGGCCGCGCCAGCGGCACCCGCCTCTACCTCCCCGGACCCCGCTGCCCAGACCACACTCCTTCCCGGCTGCAAGGCCGGCCCGAACCAGGAGAGCCCCCTGACAACCCAGGCCCTCGACCCGACACCGGCCCCGGCCGGTGAAGGCCCCGACGGCGACGACGACCCGTTCGACCACTCCGTCTGCTGCGACTGGAACACCGCCCTGTGCGGCGCCGACGTCACCAGCGTGACCGAGGTCGTCACCACCTTCTCCGAGGTCGACAACCCCTGCCCCATGTGCCTGATGCTCATCGAAACCCAGACCCGATGCGGAGACGACTGCCCCCGATGACGAAACCGCGTAGAGACCCGAGCGGCCGCGTCGCGGTCACCCTCACCTTCGCCACCGACGACCCCGCCAGCATGCTCCAGCAGGACCTCCTGCACCGGCTGGACGGCTTCCTGCCCGGCCTGGTCGGAGTGTCCTCGTTCGCCTTCGACGAGACCATGGAGCCGGAGCCCGACGCGGCGGTGTACGAGGTCGTCGCCCCCATCCACGGCACCGACCGAGCCATGATGATGGGCCGGTTCTTCGACCCGCAGCACGCCGAGGACCACGCGCGCAAGGTCGGCGGGATCGTCATCCCGCTCCACGCGGTCGCCGACTACCGGCCCCAGCCCGGCGGCGAGGTGAGCGTGTGAGCACCCCGGAGTTCATCGACTGGCGCGGCAACCGCGTCGAGGTCGGCGACACCGTCCTTTACCCGAGCAGCGCGGGCCGGTCCTGCCAGATCACCGAAGGCACCGTGCTGGACATCTGGCAGGCCTACCGCTCGGAATACGAGTGGAAGCGGTACGTCGAGGGCGCCGTGCTGCCTACAGAGTCCGTGTCCGAAGTCGTGGTGGACGCAGACGGAAGCGTCCTGCTGAACGAGCGGGGCTACGCGATCCGGGAGGAGGTGGAGCGGTCTGTCCCGCTGGAGTGGCGGATCCGGATTCAGCCGACTCGTGATTCCCGCGCGTTCCATCGCAAGGAGCAGGGCCCTCCGTCGAAGGCTGTCACGATCCTGATCTGTGAGAACGTGACGTTCCTGCACCGCCCCGAGCCCGTCGCCGTGGTGCTGCGATCCCCGGAGGAGCAGGAAGCCTACGTCCGCCAGGCCGTGGCGGAGGGGCGGGTCTCGGCTAGTGTCGCCGAGCTCGTGCGCGCGGCCTCCCCTGCGGGCGAGCCGCTGCTCGATCCGGACTGCCGCGACGGCAAGTGCAGCTCGTGCGTCGGCGGGCCCTGCGAGCACGAATGCCATCGCGAGCCGGACACATCGGCGCGGTTCTCTCCTCAGCACCCCACGGCCGTCCACGCCGAGCGTCACGCATTCGACACCACCAGCCTGGTGATCCTGGTCGCCGCGCTGGCTGAGCGTCGGAAGGGGCGGGACTGGTCGGACATGGCGCTGTTCCTCGCCGAGGTCGACGACCTGTACGCCCCGGCCACGCCCGCCGAACGCGAGCAGCTCGACAAGAGCGTCCCGGTGGTCGTCCCCATCGCCTATGCCGGCGGCCCCCCGCCCTGCCGCAAGGTGCCGACCATCGCCCTCGACGGCCTCGCAGCAATGGCCGACCTCCTGACGCTGCCGGACCTGATCCGCCACCTCGGCTCCCACGCGTGGAACGTCGGAACCTCCAGGTGGGAGCGCGTCCGACCCACGCCTCAGGGCGATGCGTGATGGGCACGAACCCCAGCTTCCTACGCGGCCCGAACGACGACACCGCTTTCGAGGCCGACGGCCTCGACTTCTACGACGCCCCCTTCACCTGAGGAGCACCATGCCCAACCAGCCCGCCCCCGGCATCCTGTCCTGGGCCAGCGACATCGAACCCGGCACCATCGAGCAGGCCGCCCGCGCCGCCCGCCTCCCCTTCGTCCCGTCCCATGTCGCGCTCATGCCCGACGCGCACGTCGGCATCGGCGCCACCGTCGGCTCCGTCATCCCGACCCAGGGCGCGATCATCCCCGCCGCAGTCGGCGTCGATATCGGCTGCGGAATGATCGCCACCGAGACGACCCTCACCGCCTCCGACCTCCCCGACACCCTCGCCCACCTCATGCCCCTCGTGGAGGAGCGGATCCCCGCCGGCGTCGGCAAGGGCCACGCCGCGGAGGACCAGGCCCTCGCCGGGATGGCCGACCTCGGCCTGCCGCACACCGACCTGACCATGAAGCAGCTCCGCACGACCACCACGCAGTTCGGCACGCTCGGCTCCGGCAACCACTTCGTCGAGGTCTGCCTCGACGAGCACAGCACGGTCTGGACCGTCCTGCACTCCGGCTCCCGCGGCATCGGCAACCAGCTCGCCAAGCGCCACATCGGCGAGGCGAAGGGGCTGATGAAGCGGTACTTCATCGAGCTGGAGGACCCTGACCTCGCCTACCTCGTCCAAGGCGACGAGGTGTTCAACGCCTACATCGCCGACATGCTGTGGGCCCAGCAGTACGCCATGGCCTCCCGTGAGGCGATGGCGATCCAGCTGAACGCCGCCCTGTTCGAGGTCGTCGGCGGGGGCCGCGTTGTCCAGGTGATCAACTGCCACCACAACTTCACCCAGCAGGAGAACCACCACGGCCGGAACCTGTGGATCACCCGCAAAGGCGCCATCAAGGCCGCCCAGGGCGATCTCGGGGTGATCCCCGGCTCGATGGGTACCCGCTCCTACATCGTCCGCGGCCGCGGCAACCCCGCCTCCTACAACTCCTGCTCGCACGGGGCCGGCCGCCGCATGTCCCGCACCCACGCCCGGATCAGCCTCGGCGCGTCCTCGCTCCGCCACGTCATGGGCGCCCGGGTGTGGAACGACGACCGGGCCGAGCAGCTCGTCGACGAGCACCCCGCCGCGTACAAGGACATTGACCAGGTCATGGCCGACCAGCGCGACCTCGTCGAGGTGCTGCACACCCTCCACCAAATCTTCAACTACAAGGGCTGACCATGACCGCGAACACCTGCGCGCACTGCGGCCGCCAGTGCGGAGACCCTGCCGGAGGGTGGGGAAGGCTCGGCCAGGGACAGCCCGTCTGCCACCCCAACTCACCCGACCGTCCCGACTGCTTCGTCCTCGTCACCCGGGGAGAGGAGACTCTCGGTTCCCGGCTCACTGAGGTGCGCAGCGACAGTGTCCTGCTGTCCGGGATTGTCGGCTCCACCGCCTACGGCCTCGCCCTCCCCGGCAGCGACGTCGACCAGCTCGGCGTCTACGCCACCCCCACCATCGCCTTCCACGGGCTGAACCCTCCCGTCGGGAAGAACGCCTCCCGCGTCACCACCGGCGCGACCGAGGACATCACGCTGCACGAGGCCGGCAAGTACGCCGCCCTCGTCCTCCAGATGAACCCGACCGTCACCGAACTCCTCTGGCTCGATGACTACGAGACCCGCACGCCGCTCGGCGACCAACTCCTGGAGCTGCGCGGCGCGTTCCTGTCCGCGAAGGCCGTCCGTAGCGCCTACCTCGGCTACGCCGCCAGCCAGTTCCACCGCCTCGAAGCGCGTGGCGACGGCAGCTTCAGCGCCGATACCCGAAAGCGGACCGCCAAGCACGCCCGCCACCTGGCGCGCCTCATCCACCAAGGCCTGGAGCTGTACCGAACCGGCAGCCTGACGATCAGGCTTGCGGACCCGGACTGGTACCACGCCTTCGGGGAGCAGGTCGCCAACGGTGATCTCGGCGCCACTCAGACCCTCCTCGTCCGGGCCGAAGCAGACTTCGACGCCACCCGCACCCCGCTGCCCGATCATCCCGACCGGGCCGCAGTCGAGGCCTGGCTGCACGACGTCCGCGCCGCCCACTACACCCCGCCCCGCCCCACCGTAGAGACGAGGACGTCATGATGTCGGCGCCGAAGCCCCGCCCGCCCATGCACTCCAACGATCTGATCGACGCGGTCGCCGCGGAGATCCGCCAGCACTTCCGTGTCCGACCCGGGCCGAACGCGGTTGCATCGCTCCTCGCCTCCGACGAGATCATGTTGTCCGGCGGCGAGGCCGACGTGATCGCCCGCCTGGCGCTCCGCGCGCTCGGCCCGGCCGGATACCGCCTCACCGCCGCCAACACGCCGGGACTGCCCGACTGGGCCCGGGAGCTGAACACCCGGGTGACGGACCTACGCGCCGCCGCTGGCATCCGCCCCGAGGCGCTGACCGGGTACCTCACCCAGCTCGGATGGCGGAAGTCCGCGGACCACCCGCGGCACCGCGCGGAGTTCTGGGCGCCACACGCCGACCGGCACATGACCCGGGAGGTGTGCGTTCTTCTAGATGCCACCTACGAGGACTATCCGGAGCGGACGCTCGACATCACCCGGACGATCGCCAAGATCGAGAGCCTGCCGCACCTCGTCGTCCTGGACGAGCTCCACCGGATCGAGGTGCCGCGTGACGTCTGAACCGACAAGGATCGTGGTGGCCGGCGACTGGCACGGCAACACCGCCTGGGCCCTCAACCTGATTCGCCGCCTGCCGGAACTCCTGCCCGGCGAGGAGACCCCTCTCGTGCTCCAGCTCGGCGACTTCGGCGTCTGGCCCGGACCCCGCGGCGACAAGTACCTGCGGAAGCTCGACCGCATCTTGGGCGACGTCGGCGGTGTGCTCGGGTTCGTCGACGGCAACCACGAATGGTTCCCCGCGCTCGAGCAGATCCCGACGGTGGCCGGGAAGGGCTGGCTGCGGGACCGGATCTGGCACCTGCGCCGCGGCCACCGCTGGACGTGGCACGACCGGACCTGGTGCGCGCTCGGCGGCGCCGTCTCCCTCGACAAGGCCATGCGGACCGAGGGCCTGGACTGGTGGCCTCAGGAGGAGATCACCCCCGCGCAGGTGCACCATGTCGCGCACGACGGGCCGGTGGACGTGCTCGTCACCCACGAGTGCCCGGCCGCCGTCCTGCACGAATTCCCGGCTCCGCCGAGTTGGTGGGCGGCTGAGGACCTCGTGCGGAACACCCAGCACCGCGTCCGGCTTCAGACCGTCGTTGACGAGGTCCGGCCGGGGTGGCTGTTCCACGGCCATCTGCACCGCGGCTACCACCGGCACCTGCCCACGCCGCGCGAAGGCGGCCTGCACGTTCACGGGCTGGACGCCGACCGGGCCGCGGCCGGGGCCTGGCTCGTCCTCAACGTCCAAACGATGGAGGTCGAACAGATCCACGGCGCAGGCAGCGTCCGTGAGTAACCGCAAGGACATCGACGCCCTCATCCGGCAGGCCCGCAAGGCAGGTTTCTCGGCCGAGCAGTGCGGCAAGGGCGGAGCCCTATGGAAGATCACCAGCCCCGCCGGCGAACACGTCACCATCGGCCGGAACACCAACGGCGACCTCTCCAACGAACGGCGCATCCTCCGCTCGATCGGCTACGACCCCAACACCCCGCCCCGACGACCTCGCAGCCCAGCCACGGCCAGCGCAGAGGAGCCGCCCATGCCATCCGTCCCCGCGAAGACCGCCCCGCCCGCCCCGCCGGACGACCTCGACCCCGCCGCTGACCCGGACACCGCGGCATGGTGGCTCTGGTCCGTCATCATCGAGACCGGACCGTTGAGCAGCCGTGAGCGAGACGGCCGGCCCGGATGGCTGTGGCTCGGAGCGCTGCCGACCAAGACGAGCGGGGTGTTCCCCGGGATCTCCCAGCAGGTCCGTAGGGACGTCATCCGCACGTTGCTCGGCTCCGGGAATGCGGTCTGCCTGACGCCGGACAGCAGCCCTCCCTCGTGGTGGCTGTCCTGTGAATGGGAGGACACCGCGCCGCGTGCCGCTGAGCCGCCGTCTCCGGAGCTGCCGGACCATGCCGCGGAGTCTCCGCCCGAACCCGACCTACGCGCGGAGATCCGCGCCGCCTTGGAGGCCGCAGCGGACGCCGTTGTACGTCGTGCCGACCGCGACCGCGCCACCCTGGAGGCCGAGAACAAACGCCTGTCCGCGCAGCTGGCCAAGGCCGACGCTGAGAACGCCCGGCTCCGCGAGCAGCTCGGTGCGCTGGAGCAGGTGAAAGCGGCGATGAGGGTCCTGACCGGGTAGCCGCGGGGAACAGAAGCCCCACTCGTCACGTTTGCCGCATCAGCAAAGAAAACGGGGCGGCGAGTCCTGCACGACCCACCGCCCCGGGGTGAAGCCCTCAAAGCGTCCGAAACGCACTCTACCTCCGCACCTGTGGAAACGGGAGGACGAACCCCTTTGCCCAGCAGTACCGTCTGTCCCGGCGCCTGCAACAAGATCGCCCGCGACCTCCACGACACTTACGTCCAGGCCGTCGCCGACTACAACGAGGCCGGTGTCCGCGCCGCCTCCGCGCTGAACCGCGCGATCGAGGACGGCAACGACGAGGCCGCCGCGGCGGCCCAGCTCGAACTCGACGACCTCACCCACCCCGACACCCCTGAGGTCGTCTGGACGGCCGGAGACCCGATCTGGTGCGGCCGCTGCAAGACCCGCATCCGCGCCGCATGGGCCGACGTCGACCAGCTCGCCAGCCTGCTCGGCTCCTGGGCCGACGGCCACCGGGTCCGCGTCGCCGGCACCGGCGAACGCGTCGTTCGCAGTGCCTCCCCCGCATCGCCGTCGCCGATCACCGACCTGCTCGACGAGCTGTACGGCACCGTCACCCGCGTCGAAGACGAGTGGCGCGACAGCCTCGGCCACCTGCCCGTCCGGCGCGGGACCCGCCGCGGCGCCCACAACCGGTCCACCGCGATCGCGTTCATCGTCGAGCACCTCGACACGATCCTCGGCGTCCCCGAGTACGCCGACCTCGGCCACACCGCGCTGCGCTGGCAGCGTCTCCTGCAGGCCCAGACCCGCACCGACCCCGTCGTGCGCCCTCGGCCGGGCCGGTGCCCGTCCTGCGGCATGATCGCCACGCTGCAGACCGAGGCCGACGGCATCACCAAGTGCAAGAACTGCAACCGGTGGCTTCACGAGGACGAGTACGCCGACCTCGTCCTCGCGGCCGCAGACACGGCGGTCATCTCCGAGAGCCGCGCGGCACGGGGAGGCCGGCGGTGAAGCCGACGTTCATCCTCATCGACGACCCGGTGCCCGAGCCGGAGAGGACCGCGGCGCCCGAGGCGCGGGAGCGGATGACGACATGGTGGTCCGAGGTAGGGAGCGAGCTTGTCCAGGACGTGAACCGGAGGAACCTGCGGTGATCCCGAACATCGACGACCTCGTCCGCACCGTCGACGACAAGATCGGCGAGGTGCCCGCCGCAGATCTCGTCGTATCGGGTGGCCTCACTGGCGGCGGCTCGATCTCCTCCCGGCCGCGGCGGCTGGAACGGGTCGAGACCATTGCGTACTACGACGATGGCACGCGGGAGGAAGTCACCTTCGTTCACCCGAGGTGCGTCGAGCTCGAGTACGGCATGGAGGAGGACTTCTACGACATGAGCAGCATCGGCTCCGTTTACGGGGAGCCGATCCGGATGCGCCAGTCCATGGCCGTTCTCCGAGTCGAAGGCTACGTCGGCGGCTACACGTCCCACCGCTCCGGGCGGTGGCGGTGACCGGAAGAAGTAGGTACGCGGTGGTGGGGCCGGGAGAGCTCCCTTGGCCTTAGCCTCGATCCCGGCCCGAACCACCGCTCTGGCGGTGCGGGTCGGGCCATCCCGCTGCCAGTGCCGGATGGTGCGCCTGGGGGCTAGGGGCGCATTGGAGGCCATCCGGTGTCGGGGACGGACTCACCCGACATTTGGTTCATCGGCTGCTGGATCGGGTTTGTTTCACCCATGTTAAGACGAATCTTTCTTACTTGTTCACGGTCCAAGATGCAGAACGGTTACTAGGAGCACTCGGCACCGATGATCTCCAAGCACGAAGCATCAGATGACGGTCCTGCGGTGCGAGAACCGCGCGACGCGCATCTGACGATCGAGGCATTCCTCGCCGCCCGCCTCAACGAGGCGGAGCGCCTTGCCTTGGCCGCCGCGCAGGAATGCGGAGGGGCCTGGGACGGAGACACGGACTCCGTTCGGGAAGCCGACGCAGCCGGCTCCGGCTACATCGCCGTCGGCCCATGGGGCAGCGGCGTCGGCGCGTTCGGCCCGCACGCTGCCCTGCATGACCCCGCCCACGTGCTGCGTGAGGTGGAGGCATGGCGGGCGATCCTGGAGATGTACACGCCCGAGCCCCTCAAGCCCGTGCCCGACGCTGAACTACACGCCCGCGGCCGTCATCCCGAGTGGGAGTACCGGAGCACGGCAGGACAGCGGAAGGCGTTCCACGACTACAACGTCCCGCCCGAGGGTGAGGGCTGGGTACGGAACGTCGAGCAGGGCCGGGACGGCTGGGAACGCTTCGACTACACCGAGGAGTCCTACTGGCGACGGAGACGCCCCGCCGACCAGGTGCGCCAGCCCGAACCACCACAGATCCTCAAGGTTCTCGCCGCGGTGCACGCCGGTCACCCCGGTTACCGGAGAGAGTGGGCCCCATGACGCACGAGATCGAGATCCTGGCCTATCTCAAAGACCGGTACGCCGAAGAGGAGCGACTCGCGCACGCGGCTGGCGAGGACGAGGGCATCGACGTGTACATCCTGGACGACGACTACCAGCACAACACCATCGCCATCCCATCGGGGCGACTCCTCGCCGACGTGCAAGCACGCCGGCGGGTGGTTGATGAGGTCTGGACGGGGCTGGAGGACTTCGCGGTCAACATCGAGGGCTCCCGCGGTGACGACTGCGGCGCACGTGAGCTCCGCGGCGAGCTGCTGCGGATCCTCGCGTCGCCGTATGCGGGCCGGCTGGACTTCCGTCGCGAGTGGCTCACTGAAACATGAACTGCTTTCACTTTGCCATTTTCCACGTGAGTTTGTGAGTCGCATCATCTCCACCGAAATGGGAATGCGATACCCCCACCACCCCCATATAGTCGGAGACAGAGCGGTTCCGGCAAGCCGGTCCACGGGGTGCCGGAATTGCTCGACAACTTCATGTGCCTGCTGCGCAGGCCGCGGTTACTTCTCACTGTTAATGAGGGAGTTGCGGGTTCGAATCCCGCCTGGCCAATATTTTGCGGCCAGTAGCTCAATTGGCAGAGCGCCTACGTACACCGCAGCCGACCTTGAACTCAGGCACATGAGCAGGACCCCCTGCCGACTCGGCGTCAAATCCTGTCGGGCAGGGGGCCCTGCTAAACCACAAATTCATAACTCCTCCCGCTGCGCCGACGACGGATACTTCACAATCCGAGCTCACACCTCGGACCACAAAGCCCCGCCGTCACCCTTGAACTCGGGAGGAAGCACACGCGAGAAGGGGCGCCCGCTGCGCTAGGCGACGGGTACTTCTCTTGGGGAGACGAGGTCCCGGGTTCAAATCCCGGCTCCGGCCAACGGTCGGAGTAGCTCAGCGGTTAGAGCGCGTACAGTCCCCCGCCGCCGACTCCTGAACTCGGGCGCCCCTCCGTGACATCCCGTGCCTTCCTCCCCCACTCCCGAGGAAGGCACTTTTACGTTGGGCAAGTACAACACCGCCGGCCTCCGCCCGGCCGCCAGCTCCCCCATCACCACCACCGGCCCCGCCCTCACCCACGAAGGCGGCCCCGGCTTCGAACGCGACGCCAAGGGCGAACTGTTCCTCCTCGCCGCCGCCTCCCTCACCGACGAGAAGTCCTTCTACGAGCCGAAGGGCGACCGCGCCGACCGGTTCCGCAAGCTCGTCCACATGGTCGCCCTCGACGACGGCGCATGGATGCTCGACTTCGTGACCTGGCTCCGCGGCGACGGCAACATCCGCTCCGCCGCCCTCGTCGCCGCCCTCGAAGCGATCCGAGCCCGAGTCACCGCGGGCATCCGTGAGGGCAACCGGCAGCTCATCGACGCCGCGATCCAGCGTGGCGACGAGCCCGGCGAGGCCATCGCCTACTGGCAGTCCCGCTACGGCCGCAGCATGCCCATCCCGGTCAAGCGCGGCATCAGCGACGCCATCCGCCGCGTCTACACCGAACGGTCCCTCATCAAGTGGGACTCCCGCGACAACAAGGTCCGGTTCGCCGACGTCCTGGAGCTCGTGCACGCCCGCCCGACCCCGCGCCCGGACCTGCTCGATCGGCTGCCCGCCGAGCAGCTCGCCGCGATGAGCGAAGACGACGTCCTCGCCTACATCGCCGAGGAGACCGCGCACCGGGCCGCCCTGTTCTCCCACGCGATCGACCGCCGCCAGAACCCGCACGAGCCGATCTCCGAGCGGCTCGGGATGCTGCGTGCCCGCGCCGAGTTCCTCGCCGTGCCGCACAAGAAGCGGCGCAAGCTCCTCCTGAAGGCCGACGGATCTCAGCGACTGGCGGCCGCGGGCATCACCTGGGAGGCGCTCGCCGGGTGGCTTGAGGGGCCGATGGACGCCGCCGCGTGGGAGGCCGTCATCCCGTCCATGGGCGTCATGGCGCTCGCGAGGAACCTGCGGAACTTCGACCAGGTCGGCGTGTCCGACGAGGTCGCCGAGCAGGTGTGCGCGAAGTTCGCCGACCCGGACGTCATCGCCAGCTCGCGGATGTTCCCGTTCCGCTGGTGGCAGGCATACCAGGCTGCCCCGTCGCTGCGGTGGGGGCATGCGCTCGACAAGGCGCTCAGCTTCTCCACCCAACACATCCCGAGCCTGCCCGGCCGGACCCTGGTCCTGGTCGACACGTCATCGTCGATGGAATACCGGGTGTCGGAGCGCTCGGAGATGAACTACGTCCAGGCGGCCGCGCTGTTCGGCGTGGCGCTGACGATGCGGGGCGCTTCGGTGGACCTGCACGGGTTCGCTGACGGCGTCTTCAGGCACGAGGTCCGCCGCGGCGGCTCGGTTCTGTCGGAGGTCGACCGGTTCGTCCGCAGGGTCGGCGAGGTCGGGCACGGCACCCAGATCGCCAGCGCGGTCCGGAGCACCTACCGAGGTCACGACCGGATCGTGATCTTCTCGGACATGCAGACCTTCAACGGCGGCTTCGCCGGGAACGCCAGCGACGCCGCCCCGGCGCACGTCCCGATGTACGGCTTCAACCTGGTCGGCTACCGGTACGGGGCGATCCCGTCCGGCACCGGTACCCGGCACGAGCTCGGCGGCCTGACGGACGCGACGTTCCGGGCGCTGCCGCTTCTGGAGGCAGGTAGGAACGCCTCCTGGCCGTGGGAGACCCTGGCCACCGCGTGAACCCCCTGCGGGCCCGTCCGCTCGATTGGGCGGGCCCGCACCCTGACAATGCAGATCATCAAATCCCAGAGGAGAAACCCATGGCCCGCGTCCCCGTGACCGTCCTGCTGAACTTCGGCGACCAGTCCGAGCTCGTCATCCCCGACTTCAAGATCACCGACCAGAACCCGATCCGTGTCCCGGCCGCCGAGGTCGCCGCGGCTATCGGGCTGGCGACCGGCGAGCTGCCCGGCAAGCACCTCACCGCCGAGGTCACCGAGACGCCGGAGACCGGCGTGGTCGTCACCGGCTACGAACTCGCCTGACCCCTGGTCACCGGAAGGGCCGTCCTGCGCTGCAGGGCGGTCCTTCGGCGTTCTCAGGCGTCCGCGCGCTTCGGCCTGCCCGGCTTGCCCGGCGTCCAGCTATTCACGAACCGCTCGACGGCCACCCGGTGGTAGAGCTTCGCGCGGCCCTCGGAGCGCAGCGCCTTGGGGAACCGCGAGTTCTGCCCACCGCTGGCCATCTTCTCCGCCCGCTGCCGGGACACGCCGAGCATCTCGGCGACCTCGCTGATCCCGATGAGGTCGGGCTCCTGCGGGTGCATGAGCTCTTCCCAGTAGTCGGCGGTGGTGTCGATCCGTGCGCCGACCAGGTCCGCCGTGCCGAGCGTGCTCTTGAGGACGGCGCGGGCCAGGGCGTAGGCGTCGCTGGTCGCCTCGACGAGGTTGTCGGCGTCGGCGATCTCGAAGCTGAGGATGGTGCGGTCGGTGTCGCCGAGCTGCTGCGCGGTCGCCCCGGGTGGGAGGCCCGCGGCGATGGTCTCGGTCTGGTCGGTGGTGAGCGTGCCGGTGACGGCGATGATGCGGGCGGTCCAGGCGGTCATGGTGGTTCCTCTTCTGTCGCTCAATCGGGTGACGTATGCTGTGAGCGTCTTCCTCCAGGGCGCCGGCCAGGCTCCTCGGGAGTGTCGATTTGCGGTTGAGCCCGGCGGCTTCTGACGTTTTACCTCCCGCCGGGCTCTTTCCTTTTCCCGGCGGTGGTGCGTGGGGCCCTGCCCCGGGCTGGCTGCCCGGGGCGAGGGGTTCAGACTGCTCCTTGTGGGGGCTCGGTGCAGGGGAAGGTTCCTGCGATCAGTTCGATGTAGCCCTCGACGGTGTCGATGAGCGCGTCGACGCTGTCGACTCGCCATGAGGTCGCGCCGTGCTGGCCGATGCCGTCCGTGATTTCCGCGCCGGAGAGCCAGCTGAGGAGCATGTCGTTGAACATGTCCCGGTGGCGTTCGGTGAGCGGCTCCTCTTTGAGGAGGTGCCGGGCCCGTTCGACGTGGCGGATGGCGGTGGTGAGGTTCGATGCGGGCCGGGCCTTGAAGGCTCCGGGCTCGTACCCCGGGATCCCGATCGCGATCGGGAGGTGCCAGCGCAGCATGTGCGCGATCTCGGCGAGTACCGAGAGGAGTTCGGTGGCGAACTCCAGGTAGAGGTTCTTGTCCTCGTCCATGTGTCCCTCTGTGGAGTTTTCAATCTGCGGGTGCCGGTTTGGGCTTCTGACTTCCCTTGCCGACACCCCAAGCATACCGCAGAATCGGGGACTAGCGCAACCTTTGTGGAAGTGGGCCAAGGGGCCCGCCCCGACCGGATGCCGGGGCGGACCATCGCGCTACGCGTCGGACTCGTGCCCTGCGCAGGGGTCTTCGTCCAGGTAGGCGCTCAAGAGGGTGAAGACGATCTGCAGGAGATCGTCAACGAGCATGACCCGCCAGGGGGCGGGCCCCGCTTCCCCCATGAGCGACGTGACGTCGGCCGCCTGCTGCCAGGCCACGATCGCCTGCTCCAGCAGCTCCCGGTAGAGGGCGGAGAGGCCGACCATGGTCGGCAGCAGCTCCTCCCGCGTGCGGGTGAGGGCGTTGAGCGCCTCGCGCAGGGACCACACCGGCTCCGGCCCGGAGGGGGTCGGAACCTCGATCGCGATCGGCAGGTGCCGCCGCAGGATGTGGGCCAGCGTCTCGTAGGCGTCCAGGCACTCGATCATGGCCTCGCGGAACGCGTCCTTGGACTCGTCTTCCACTTGGGTTCCTCTCTTGAGTTGTCAATCTGCGGTTTGTCGGCCGGGCTTCTGACTTCCCTTCCGACACCTCAAACTCTACGGCATATCGGGGACTAGTGCAACCCATTTAGCCGAGATCTTGGGGTGGATTTTCGTTGCACTAATCCCCGAAAACGTGGTACTGTTGTCCTGTTGGCGAGGGGAAGTCAGAAGCCCCGGACCGGCACCGCACATTGACAAATCCACAGAGGAGAGAAGATGGACGACCAGTCCATTGAGAAGCTGGTGGGCTACCTCGTGCTGCTGTTCGACAGCATCCGGCACGCGCTCACGAAGCACCTGCCCCTCCCGATCGAGATCGACGACGTCCAGCAGGGCGACACGGTCCAGGTGATGGCCTCGCTCAACCGGGCGCGGACCCTCATGGTCGAGATGGGCACGCCGGACCTGCCCGGCAAGGTGCTCGGCGGGTGCATCGTCCGCTGGATCGCCGCCATGGAGGCGGTCGCCCTCGCGGACATGGCGGGCGATGACGGGTTCCGGCTCGACATCGCCGAAGCCCTGATCAACGAGGTGGCCTCGGGCCTCGCGGTGTTCATGCAGATGATGCCCTGCGAGAACGAGGACGACGAGGACGGCAGCTAGCTCTCACGGCCCCGCCCGGCATCCGGTCGGGCGGGACCCCCTCTCCAATCTGTTGCACTAGTCCCCGGTTTGCGGTATAGTTAGAGACGTCGGCAAGGGGAAGTCAGAAGCCCCCGCCGACACCGCACATTGACAAGTCCACAGAGGAGAATCGGGTGGAAGACAACCCGAAGCGACAGCGCGACATGGCGCGGTTGCTCGTCGGCACCCTGGCCCTGATCGCCAAGATCCTGGAAGCGCTGCCCCTGCGCATCGGCTTCCCGGAGATCGGCCCCAGCCTCACCGCCACCGAGACGATGAAGCGCCTGGAAAGGGTCCGCCTGGACCTGATCGACTCACAGCCGATCAGCAACCACGCGAAGGAACTGCTCAAGGTGATGATCCTGGAGTGGTACGGCCTCGCAGACATCTGCGGACAAGCCGTACACGCCGGAGCCTCCCAACGGAGGCTGGACACGGCCGAACACCAGGCAGAACTCATCGGCTCAGCCTCCGACCACCTGGCGGAGGAACTGGGCTTCCCGCCATTCCTAGAGTGACCACCCACCGCCCCCGGCAACCAGCCCGGGGCGGCCCCCCTCTCCTCACGGACCATGTGCACGCAACACCAAAGGGCCGGCCCCAGCGCACTCGCGCGAGGCCGGCCCTTCGCGTTACCGGTGTCAGGCCGCCGCGGGCTCCAGCCCACTGCCTGCGAGCGCGGCCTTCGCCGCCTTCTCAACAGCCTCCCGCGCCGAGACGGCGTCCTTCTGCTCCCCGAACCAGGGGTGCCCCGACAGCTCCACCGCCAGGACGAGCCGGGCCTTGCGCGCCTCGCCGAGCGCCCGATTCCTCTCATCGAGGTCCTCGCGGCTGATCTCGTATCCCTCCCGGAGCTGCGCGTTGGTCGGCATGGCGGCGGAGAGCTCCTCGCAACGCGCTTGGGCGGCGAGGAAGTCGAGGCGGAGCCGCAGCAGCTCAGGAGGGATTTCCACGGGATCCGATTCTACGGCCGGACCCGCGCCGCCCCGCCCGGGCAACATCAGAACGAACTGATCTGCAACTACCAGCCGGTTTTGTCACCAGTGCAGAGCAGAATCGACCACATGATCGTGCTGTTCGACGCCAGCCCCCTGATCGCAACCGAACTCACGCGCACCTCGTGGCGCATCCTCGGCCTCATGGGCAGGCAGTGGGGCGTCCATATCAAGATCCCTCGCGTCGTCGCTGCCGAGGCGGTCGGCAAGCTGGGGAGAGACCTCGCGGAGGAAGAGCTAAGCCCGCTACGGAAAGTTGCGAGAAAGTACAAGGACAGCGCTGCTTTCGCCGCGGCCCTCCGAGAGGTGGAGGACAAGATCAGCCGAGAGAAAGAGCAGTTCATGGAGGACGCTCGATCTCTCGGCGCTGAGCTCATCGAGCCGGCTGCTGTGCCCGTGCTCGAAATGGTCCGGCGGCAGGTCGAACGGCGAAGGCCGTGTGACAGCAAGGGCGACGGATACCGGGACACTCTGAACTGGCTGACCGTCCTCGACGTGGCCGAGCGGAACCCTGACGAGGAGATCGTCTGGGTGACGAGCGACACCGACTTCGGGAACCCGCAAGCCCGCAAGCTCCACGAGGAGCTTCTCGCAGAAGCCGCTGAGCGGGGCGTCGCGGACCGTCTTCGAGTGGCCAGCTCGATCAGGATGGTCGTCGATGACCTGATCAAGCTGTACAAGTTGCCCGAGCGCGAGCACGATGCGCGACTCGAGCTCTCGGAGAAGGCGATCCGCACCTTCATCCTGGAGAGCCTCCTCCCCGGGCTGAAAGACGGCTATGAGGAGACGAAGAGCGCCACCGCGATCAATATGCCCGGGGCAGATGAGATCGAGCTGGGCGAGATGGCCGGCCTCGAAGCTGGGGGAGTCGTGTGCTCGTTCTCGACCGCTGTCGAGGTCGAGTACGGCGACTTCACCCCGGTCATGAGTTACACCCTCCTCGTGAGCGGGGTGGTCACGACCGACAAGTTCGACCAGCCGCGTGAAGGTGACATCAACGAGGTCGAGCCAGAGGACGGCGTGCTGTCCGCTGAGGACCTGCTTCGAGGTCTTCACCTGCCAGCGGTCTCTGGCCTCTCCGAATACCTGCGCCACAGCAACAGCGACGTCCTCGCCGGACTTCATGGGATCTCCGAAGTCCCCAGCATGATGGACGGCCTCAGGGAGCACATCGCGGCGTACGAGAGCACCTTGAGCGAGCACGCCAAGGCGGCGGCGCGGCTTGGGATCGAGCCGAGCCTCCTGTCAGCCATCAACAAGATCGATCCGCTGCAGGAGGTGAGGGAGTCTGTGAATCAGATACAGAAAGCCATGCTCGGGCCGCAGCTCCTGACCGCGCACATGCAGGAAGCCATATTCGGGTCGCAGAGCCTGGCGGCGCAGATCGGGTCGATGATGGGCTCGAACCCCGTGCTCGCCGGGCTGGCCCTTCCGAAGGCGGTTCCCGCGGCGGTTCCGAAGCCGCGCGGCAAGCGGAGGAGGAAGAGGAAGCCGAAGAGCCCTCCGGGCGGGGGCTCGGAGGGCTCGAAGGGTAGCGGCAGGGCCTAGTCCTGCTCGCCGACCGCGAGCAGGACACGGCGTCGCCATTCGGCGTAGCCCGGCATGCCGGAGTCCGGTGCGGGGGTGCCGGTCGCGGCTGCTCGGTCGCGGGCGTCCTCGACGATGGCCTGCTTGCGCTGCAGCTCGGCGACGGTGGGGGGCTCTTCGACCACGCGGATGCTGTCGCTGTAGACGGTGATGGGGCCGTGGTCGGTGATGAGCGTGGTGGAGCGCGGGTTCACCGGCCAGCAGCGCTTCACCCGGCGCCTGATCGTTCGCGGCTTCGTGCTGGCGATGGTGGCCTCGATGAGCGCGCCGGGCTTGATCTTCGTGCTGACGAGCATGCTGGCGAGCGTGGTCTCGATGGCGGCTTCGGCGAGGTTGCCGAGCGTGGCGATCGTCTTGCCGTTGCGCTGGATCTCGATGGCCCAGGCGTCGGCGAAAGCGTAGTCGGGCATGATCTCGACGCGCAGGTGGCCGATGGTGCGGGTTTCGTGGTTCGGGCGGGTCATGGGGTTCCGTTCGTTGGGGCCGGGGTCGGGGTCGGGCGGACGGTCCGGGGCTGGCGTGGAGTCCAGCCCCGGACGGCTCGTCAGACCTGGAGGTCGGCGAGGCGGGTGCGGAGGGCGGCGGCTTGGTCGGCGGTGAGGTTCACCGTGTCGCCGCTTCGGCTGAATCCGGCGAGGACCACGGGGCCGTAGTAGTCCTGGTGGACGAATCCGAAGGACTTGGCCAGCGCGGTCGCCGTGCGGTTCGGCTCGGAGGTGAAGACGCCCTCGTCGTCGATCCACATGTCGATCTGGGTGGTGAGCTGGACGACGTCGACGAGGCGGCCGCCGGTCGCCTTGACGAGGACGTCGAGGTTGTCGTTCTTGGGGAGGTCGAGTTCGGAGACGGTGCCGTCGAGGGCGATGAGCAGCGCGTGCATGAGGGGTCCTTTCGGTGGGGGTGGGTGTGGGGCCTGGGGCCGGAAGCGAGTCGGTGCGCCGTGGCGCGGGTCGCGTGTCCGGCCCCAGGGGTCTGGAGCGGCCGCCGAAGCGGTCAGTAGAAGACGTCGACGGGGCAGTCCTGCATGGGCTGCTGAACGCTGACGGGGTCCCAGTCGTCCGGGGCCGGGGGGCACATGTTCGGCGCGTGGAAGTCGGCGCAGATCCGGCAGGGAACGGGCTCGTAGTCGGCCATGGGGGCTCCTTGAGGTGAGGGGTTGGGGTGGGGTCAGGCAGCGAGGAGGACGGCAGCGACGCGGTGGTAGCAGGTGTGCTTGGCCTTGAGCCCGGCCGGGCAGTTGCAGGCATGGGGGGCGGTGAGGTAGCGGTCGACGCCGTTGGAGGCGATGACGGCGAAGACGCGGCGGCCGCGGAGGGGAACGATGGCGCGCTGCTCGATGAGCTCGCGGGCCTTCTCGACCTGGGCGGGCTTGAAGGCGAGGGTGGCGGCTTCCTGGCGGCGGATGCGGGCGCAGTGGCGTCCGATGCCGAGGGCGGCGCGCTTGGGGTCGGTGAGGGGGCGGTGGCAGCGCTCGCACTTGACCGTGGTGGTCGTGGTGGTGGTCATGCCCGCCCCTCTCGTTGTTGTGTAGCTACAGATTAACAAGAAACGTGTAGCTACACAACTCTTTTCGAGGGGGAAGTTCGAAGACACCACCCCACAGCGCGCTACTCCACCTCCACCAAGCGCGTGACCTGCCGATACGTCCCATCCCGGTACGAGCCCTCGCCGTACGTCCGCTCCGCGACCTTCACCGCGACACGCTCGCCATCGGCAACCACCCACACGGTCCGCCGCCCCTCCGCCGCCGACCACACCTGCCCGGACACCGACACCAGCGATCCGTCATCGGCGTGCCGAGACCAGATGACAGCCGCGCCGACCTCCAGCCCTGACGGGTCGAACGGCTTGCGCGAGCGGCCCGGCGCACGCCACAGCGTCGAACTGGCGGACGGCGTGCTCATCGCGCGCTCCCACCCATCCCGGCCCGCTGGCCTCACGCCGGTACCGTCCGAGGTCGCCTCCAGTCCGACCGGGTAGTCCTCCAGCGGCAGCGTCGCCAGGCGGTAGGTGATCGAGCCGCAGGAGATGCCGAGCCCTCGCGCCCCCTCGCTCAGCAGAACGGGATCACTCGGCAGGTTGCGGGAGATCCTGGCCAGCATGAGGCCGTTCACCAGCACCCGGCCCGGCGCTTCGACGTCCGCGTCCAGGGCGATGCGCGCGGTCTCCTGCCCGTGGGTGGCCATGACCTCGACGCCGTCGGCGGTCGCGGTGAGCAGCATGCCGCGCATCGCGTAGATGCCGCGGGCGTCGGGGTCGGGCAGGAAGCGGGCGGCGCGACCGATCGCGGCGGCGAACTCGGCGGACGGCACGGTGAGTGCGAGGGCGAGGGCGGTGGGCACGGGGCGAAACCTCTTTCGGGTGGTGCTGTGGATCCGCCCCGGGTGATGGCCCGGGGAGGGGCGCCGTCCCTGGGGTCAGCCCCAGTAGATGACGTCCTCCCCGTGCCGGGTGGCCCAGGTGGCGACCTCCTCCAGTTCGGCGAGCCGGTCGGCGAGGTAGCCGGGCCGCTGGCCTCCGAAGAAGAACCGGCCGTCGGTGACGTCCGGTCGCCCGTGCTCGTCGTCGGTGGCGACGTCGAGCAGCGCCTGAGCGATGAGGATCCGTCCGAGGAAGTCCTCGGCGGTGGCCTCACCTCCCATCTCCCACTCCCCGCAGGGGAGGCCCAGGAGGTGGAGGACCCGGGCGGCATTGCCGTTGGCCAGGTTGACCTCCTCCGGGGCGTCCTCACCGGGGGTGAAGAAAGAGATGGACATGGGGACCTCCTTTGGTAGGGAGCGAGGACCCGGCTGCGAGCCGGTCCGGGGAGGTCCCGATGTCCACCCGGGGGCGGATCCACTGTGGAGTTGTTGTGTAGCTACATATTAACAGAAGATGTGTAGCTACACAACACCACGGGGAAGGTTGTAGCTACACAAAATCCATGCGACCATGCCCCACAACCGAACCCATCCCGAACGGACCACCATGACCGACCCCACAACCCCACCCGGCAGCACCACCAAACCCCGCCAGTTCCGCGTCAGCGACCCCATCTGGACCGCCTACGAACGTGTCTGCCAGCGCCTCGGAGCCACCCGCGCCGAAGACCTCAACGCCCACATCGCCGCCATGATCCGCGAACACGGCGACCCCCAAGACATCGCCGACCTCGAAGCCGGCCTCTCCGAAACCGCCCACCGCCGGAGCCGCATGCACCCGGGCCGGCCGCCGAAGGCAAAGCCGGACAGCTGACCGCCGCAACCGAGGTCATCGGCAAGCACAGCCACGCCAAGTTCTCCGGCTCTCCGCAGACACCCTGATCGCCGGAGCGGACCGGTTCCACGTGCAGCACGACCCGCGGCCGCATCCTCGGAAGCAAAATCCCCAGGTCAGCGAAGGGTGCGGCGGCCGACGCTCTTAGGTGCCTTCACGCAGAGAGCGTGTCAAGGCGCACGAAATCACGTCGAATTACATCCAGTGATGATGTCGATTACGAAACTGGCTGCAAATCCGCGCCTTGTCCTGGACACGCTGAGGATGATTGGACTTGCCCCCGGGCCTGCCAGCCCAGGGGCGAAGCCAACAACCCGCCGGTCCTGCAGGTCACCAGACAGCCAGGACCGGCGCTCAAGAAAGGGCGTCGATCATGCAATCGAGCAACCATTCCCTGCCCAGCCACGGTACCCGTTTGCCGGTGCTCTCGGCAGGCGGCCTCATCGCCTTCGGCCTGATCGGCGCGATGCTGCTGTTCCCCTCCGTGGCGCCGCTCCTCGCGAACTGCGCCACGGCGGTTGCCGCGGTCTGCGCCGTCCTGGCTCTCTTGCTCGGCATCCGGATCGAGCGGCGTAGCACCAACCGGCCTTCCGCGGCGGCGCGTTGCCGGGCCCAGCGCGTGGCTAGAGAGGTCACCACCTCCACCACGGTCCGCCGCGGCGACTGGGAGGTGACGACCTCACGCATCGAGGTCGTCGAATCCGTCTCGTGTGGTTGCCCCCGCAGGTAGCCCTTCGCCCCGCAGGCCGCCCCCGGCTCCGAGAGATCGGAAGCGGTGGCGGCCTTTGTCGTCCTCCGCCGGTCACACTGGCCTCATGCTGCTCGACCCCAAAGACCCGCTCAGCGAGGTCATCCCTCTCAAGACCGCGGCCGCCGCCGCGAACGTCTCCGAACGCACCATCCGCCGCTGGGTCGAGGCCGGCCACCTCGAGCTCCTGACGGCTCCCGGGCTCGCAGGTAGCTGGGTCACCCGCCGTGCTGTCCTGGAGTGCGAGCGGGACCGCCACCAGGCCGCCCGCCGAGGCCGTCCCGGCGCGCGGGTTGACAGCTTGACCTAGGGTGTCCGAAACTAAGTCCACAGTCGATGACTTATATCGTCGGCCGGAGCAGGGTGGAGCAGCTCGGTAGCTCGTCGGGCTCATAACCCGAAGGCCGCGGGTTCAAATCCCGCCCCTGCCACCTCGGCACCCCCACCACCGCGAAAGCCCCAGGACCCTGTGACCTGGGGCTTTTCGCATGCACAAGGACCATTCGGGAGGCGCGGGTGGTCGCGCTCGACGCCCTCCGCGGAGTCACCGACGCCCTCCTGCGCCACTACGACCCGCCCGAGCCCGACGACATCCCCCAGTGGACCAGCCCCGGCGCTCTCGCTGCAGCAGTCGACCCGAGCACGATCCAGACCAGCGCGCTCGACCTCATCGACGCCGCGCTCATCGACGTCGCCGAAGGCCGCTGCGACCGGCTGATCATCACGATGCCTCCGCAGGAAGGGAAGTCCACCCGGGTCACGACGATCGGGCCGCTGTGGATGCTGACCCGCAACCCGAAGCTCCGCATCGCGATCGCGTCCTACGCGCAGGACCTGGCGGACGAGTTCGGGCGGAACATCCGCAACCACATCACCACCAACGACGGCACGGACGGCACGCTCGACCTCAGGCTCAGGATCGCCCCCGACAATGGCGCCGCGCGCAGGTGGCGGCTCGATGGCCACATCGGCGGTGTCCGGTCCGTCGGCATCACGTCCGGCCTGACCGGCAAGCCGGCCGACATCATCTTCATCGACGACCCGATCAAGGACGAGAACGACGCGAACTCGCAGGCCTGGCGCGACCGCGTCTGGTCGTTCTGGACCGCCGTCGCGAATACCCGCCTTGCCCCGGGGGCGCCGGTCATCGTCATCCTTACGCGTTGGCATGAGGACGACATCGTCGGTCGGCTCCTGGCGGCCGAGGACGCGCACCGGTGGAGGGTCCTGAACATCCCGGCCCTCGCAGACCACGACCCGAAGAAGGGCCAGGTAGATCCGCTCGGGCGGGAGCCCGGCGAGTTCCTCGTCTCCTCCCGGCAGCGGACCGTCGCCCAGTGGGAGCAGATCCGTGTTGCGGTCGGGTCGCGCGTGTGGAACGCCCTTTACCAGGGACGCCCCACCCCACCCGAAGGCGACACCTTCAACCGGGATTGGTGGCGCGAGTACGACTCCCCGCGCTGGGTGGTCCGGCCGGACGGCACACACATCGCCCTCAACGCCGACGAGGTCGCCATGTCGTGGGACATGACCTTCAAGGACAAGAAGGACTCCGACTTCGTCGTCGGCCAGGTCTGGGGCCGGTGGGGCATGGACCTGTTCTTGCTCGACCAGGTGTGCGCCCGGATGTCGTTCGTGCAGACCCTCAAGGCATTCCGGCAACTCACCGCCAAGTGGCCGCAGGCCTCCCGGAAATACGTCGAAGACAAGGCCAACGGCACCGCGGTCATCAACAGCCTCTCCAAGCGGATCCCCGGGATCATTCCCGTCGAGCCCGACGGGTCGAAGCTCGCCCGCGCCTCAGCCGTCACCCCGTTCATCGAGGCCGGCAACGTTCATCTGCCATCCCCGGAGCTCGCGCCGTGGATTGGCGCCTACATCGACGAGCACGCGGCCTTCCCGAACGCCGCGCACGACGACCAGGTCGACGGCACCACCCAGGCCATCAACCGGATGCTGCTGTCCCCGATCCTCACCGGTGCGCTCGTGCTCGGCACTGAGGACCTGGACGACGAGCTCGGCGACGACTACGACATCTCCCCCTACTGACCGAGGAGGCAGCGATGGGCATCCGAAGCCGCCTCTACGAGCAGTGGTACCGGGTCACCGGCCAGACCGAACTCGCCGAGCAGCTCCGCGCCTCTCAGGCGATGACGAGCCAGCTTGCTGAGGGCATGGCCGACCTTGAGCGGCGCATGTACGACCCCGGCTGGCAGCGGATGCTCGGAACCGCCGAGCAGGAGTTCACCCGCGAAGGCCTCCGCCAGATCGCCTCCGTCAGCAGGCTGATGGCGATCAAGAACCCGCTCATCCGCCGCGGCCTGGCCCTGCGCTACGGCTACGTGTGGGGGCAGGGCGTCGAGGTCACGGCCCGCGCCACCGGGAACGACGAGGGCGAGCAGGACGTCAACGCGACCGTCGCCCGGTTCCTCACCGACCCGTCGAACCTGCGGACCTTCAGCGGCGCCCAGGCCCGCGAGACGAATGAGCGGGCGCTCGGCACGGACGGCAGCGTCTTCTACGCCCTGTTCACCTCGCCGAAGACGGGCAGGGTCCAGGTCCGGACGCTGCCCTACGACGAGATCGTTGACATCATCACGAACCCCGACGACGTGTCGGAGCCGTGGTTCTACCGGCGCGAATGGACGACCGCCACCGGCACCTCCTCGACCACGAACGTTGTGCTCTATCCGGCGCTCGGGCACCGGCCGAACTACCGGCCGCATTGGGAAGAGGACCAGTTCGGGCAGACAGTCCGGGTGCGGTGGGACGCGCCGGTCTACCACCTGCGCGTCAACGCCCAGCTCGGCTGGAAGTACGGGCTCGGCGACGCCTACGCAGCGATCGACTGGGCGTATGCGTATAGGGACTTCCTGACGGACTGGGCCAGGTTGGTGAAGAGCCTCAGCCGCTTCGCGTGGCGGCTCACGAGCAAGGGCTCCAAGCAGGCCGCCGCCCGATCCGCCCTGTCGGCCCTGCCGTCCCGCACCGCCAGCGGCGAATCGAACTGGGCGGGCGCTACCGCCTCGCTCCCGACCGACATGTCTCTGGAGGCCGTGCCGAAGAGCGGGGCGACCATTGATTCGGAGTCCGGCCGGCCTCTCGCCGCGATGGTCGCCGCCGCCATGGACGTCCCCGTCACCATGCTCCTCGGTGACCCCGGGACGGTCGGTGCCCGCGCCACCGCCGAGACCCTCGACGAGCCCACCCGCCTCGCCATGGAAGGCCGCCGCGCCATCCATACCGCGGCGCTCATGGAGATCCTGCAGTACGTCATCACCGAGGCCGTCCGCGCCCCGGCCGGGCAGTTGCACGGCTCCATCGTCGTCGACGCCGACGGGATCGAGCGGCTCTCCCTCGACGGTGACACTGACACCACCATCGACGTGGTGTGGCCGAGCCTCACCAAGATCGACCCGACCTCGCTGGTCACGGCGATCGTCGAGGCCGACACCACCGGCTACCTGCCGCCCCTCGTCGTCGTCCGGCTCCTGCTGCAGGCGCTCGGCGTCCGGGACATCGACTCGATCATCACCGCCGTCACCGGAGACGACGGCGAGTGGGAGCCGCCCGGCGGCGAAGACGGCGCCATCGGCCAGGCGCTGATGGCCCGGTTCCGGAAGGGCGGCGACCCCGCCGCGCTGCTCAACCCCGACGCCGAAACCGAGCCGGAAGCTGCCTGATGGCGGTCACCAGGCAGACACTCCAGCTGACCTCGACGCTCCGCACGTACCTCGATCGGATCATCGACCGCGCAACCCGCATGATCGTTCGCGGCTGGTCGGTCGCATGGGACGGCCTGGTCGAGCGTCTCCGCGGTGCCGTTGCCGCGCTCCTCGATCGGGCTACGAAGTGGCCAGGCCGCCGCGCGGTCACCTCCTCGCCGCGGTGGCGTGCCGCGATGACCGCGGTCGAGCAGGCGATGACGACCCTGCAGAGGATCGTCCGCGGCCAAGGGAACGACGCGATCCAGGACGCCGTGTCGGCAACGCTGACAGCGCATCAGCACATGGTCGCCTCGCAGTACCCGCCCCGGGAGCTGCCGACCGTTCCGACGCTCAACGATGCTGCGGTCGGCCGGATCGTCCGGGACGCCGACCGCGACGTCCACCGGCACACCAGAGAGCTTCCGGTCACGGTGACCCGGGAGATGGTCCAGGCGATGCTCAAGGGCGTCCGGGTCAGCAGCGACCCCGACACCACGATCCGGCGCGTCATGGAACGGCTCGAGAAGACGTACGGCCAGGGCCTGTCCAAGGCGTTGACCGTCGTGCGGACCGAGGTGATGGACGCGCACCGTGAGGCCGCCCGGCAGGTTCAGGACGAGTCCGCGGACGTGCTCGCCGGGTGGGTGTGGCTGTCGCGTGCGGACGGGTCGACGTGTGCGTCCTGCTGGGCGCTGCACGGCGAGGTGTTCGAACTCGTGCAGGCTGGCCCGTACGACCACGCCAACGGCCGGTGCATGCGGGTGCCGAAGGCGAAGACGTGGGAGGAGCTCGGCTTCTCCGGGATGAGCGAGCCCGAGGACGAGATCCCGGACGGCGAGACGCTGTTCTGGGCGCTGCCCGAGGCCACCCAGAGGCAGATCATGGGTGACCGCAGGCTCGCCCTACTCCGGTCCGGCAAGGTCCGGTGGGCGGACCTGACGAGACTCCGCCGGAACCCGGGGTGGAGAGACTCCTATCAGGTGGTCCCGCTCCGCGACCTACGGCCGACTACCTAACTCGCCGCGGCGGACGTCCAGGGATCGGCACAGGATGCGCTTCACCGGACCCATCCCAGCAAAGCAGCAACTCGCCGGGAACCTGCTGTGAAGCAGACCGTCCGAAGTTCACCTCGCAACCGACCGACTGGCCGGAAGGCAAGGTCACCGGTTCCCTCGGGACATCAAGTGACCCGGCCTGCTCTGGGTCGAACGTGACATTGACGGCCGTGCCCGTTCCGATGTTGCGCACCGCAAGTCTCGCAAACCCCTGCCAGGTGATCACCCACTCCACTGGCTTCGGTTGAGCCGCGGCGTGCTGAGCCCGCTGGATTGCCAGCGCTTCCTCTGCGGTCTTTGCCGACTCCTCCGCTGCCTTGGCGGAGCGAGCCCCTGCTGCAGCGCTCTCCTGCGCCGCCCACGCCCCGTCCTCCGTCGCTTTCCGCGCTGCCCGTGACTCTCGGGCCGCCCACACCGCGACGGCCAGCGCAAGTCCCGCGACGACGACCGCCGCCCAGTCCGCGATGTCTTCCATCCGGCCAACGTACCGATCCCCGCCTGGAGCTGCCCTTGCTTCGCCCAGGCCGCCCCTCGAGGAGGACCATGTGCCCGAATCACAGGAGCTGAGCGAGGCCTTCGGCTCCCTGGCCGACGTGCAGCGCGGCCCCACCGACAAGCGCCGATTCAAGACCCTCCTCATCAAGGAGGGCTGGGGATCGAGCGGCTACTACTCCGCCGCAGTCCTCAAGCGCGACGGCCCCAGCTGCTGGCCCAAGGGCACCTTCCAGTTCCTCGACCACCCGACAGTCGAGGAGCAGGCGGTCCGTCCCGAAGGGTCGGTGCGGAACCTCGCCTCCGTCACCGTGTCCCACCCGGTGTGGGACGACGTCGAGCGCGGCCTGGTCGCTGAGGTCGAGGTCTTCCCCCAGTGGGCCGACCTCCTCAACGAGGAGTACGCCAAGGCCATCGGCCTGTCGATCCGGGCGACCGGCACCGTCGAGTACGGCGAGGCCGAAGGCCGCAAGGGCCCGATCGTCACCGAGCTCGGTGAGGGCATCAGCGTCGACTGGGTGACCCGGGCCGGGGCTGGCGGCAAGGTCCTCGCGCTGATCGAGTCGATCAGCGGGCCGCCGGCCGTGGAGAAGACGGCCGAGCTGAAGGAAGGCGCCGCGGCGCTGCTGCAGGAGCGCGCGACTGCCGGGGTGCACCTCGAAGCGCGCCTCCACTCGATCTTCACCGGCATCGCCGACGAGATGTACGGCAACGGCTACCTCACCCGCCCCGAGCGCATCGGCCTGTCGTCCGCGCTCGGCGACGCCCTCTCCGTCTTCGTGCGCCGGGTCGAGGCCGACCACCCGCAGCTCTACGCCCGCGGCCGGTGGCAGTCGCCCGAGGACTCCACCGAGGTCTCTGAGGCCACCCCCGCGAAGCCCGACCTGATCCCCGACACCAAGCCGGAGCCGCCCGTGCCTGCTCCGGTCACCGAGAACGCCCCGGGCACCCCGCCCGCTACCGAGAAGGAGGGCCGCGTGCCCGAGCTGTCCGAAGCCCAGATCGCGACGATGAACGCCGAGCGGGACGCCGCGCTCGCCGAGGCCGCCGCCGCCCGCCAGGCCGCCGAGGAGGCGACCGCCGCGCAGGCCGCCACCAACGAGCGGCTCGCCCGCTTCGAGGCGACCGAGGCCGCCCGGCCGATCGCCGCGACCCTGCTCTCCGAGTCCGACCTGCCCGCCCCGTCCCGGACCCGCCTGCAGGCGGCCCTCACGGAGTCCACCAGCATCCCGCTGCGCGACGGCGCCCTGGACGAGTCGATCTACCGGGCCCGCGTCGCCGGGGCCATCGCGACCGAGCGCGCCTACGTCGCCGAGCTCGCCGAGCAGACCGGCGTCGGCCGCCCGTCCGACCTCGGAGAGTCCGGCCAGCCTGCCGCCCCGGACGCCTCCGTCGCGACGGCCTCGCTGCGCGAGTCCTACATCGCCCGCGGCATGTCGCCCGAGGCCGCCGAGCTCGCCGCCACCGGCCGCCCCTTCTGAGAGAGGTCTGAGCACTCATGGCTCGAAACATCGTGCACGAAGCGGGCGACGCCCTCTACGTGGCCGTGACCGCCCCGGCGACCCCCGTCTCCGGTGACCCGGTCCTGATCGGTCAGATCCCCGGCGTCGCCATCACCGACGAGCAGTCCGACGGCAAGACCTCGGTCCTGTGCACCGGGGTGGCGAACCTGCTGGTCAAGGGCGAGACGACCGTGAACGCCGCGATCACGGCGGGCGACATCGTCTACTACGACGCTGCCGCCAGCCCGCACAAGATCAACAAGGACAACACGAACGGCGTCCGCTACGGCTACGCCCTCGCCGACGTCGGCTCCGGCGTCACCGCCACCATCCCCGTCAAGATCGGATACTGAGGACCCGCCCGTGAAGACCTTCAGCTCCAGCGTCGAGCGGATCAACCAGGAATCCGCCACCATCCACGGCCAGTTCGGCGGCCAGCGCAAGACCAGCGGCTACCACCGCAACCCGGAATGGCAGGTCAAGGTCGCCGAGGCCGAGCGGTTCATGGACGAGATCCGCGTCGGTCGCCGCCGCCACACCGACTTCGCCGAGGCCATGTCGACCTCGGACTTCCCGAAGTTGTTCGCTGACTCGCTCGACCGGCAGCTGTACGGCGCCTACATGGCCACCGTGCCGACCTGGATGAACTACGCCCGCGCGGCCACGGTGAACGACTTCCGCGAGGTGAAGAGGTTCGCGACCTCCGGCGTGCGCGGGCTGCTCACCAAGGTCGGCGAGGGCGCGCCGCACGAGCGCCGGGCCCAGACCGAGACGGAGTACAAGTACTCCGTCGACAAGTACGAGGCGGGCTTCGGCCTGACCTGGGAGACGATGATCAACGACGACCTGGGCGCGTTCTTCCGCATGCCCCAGGACCTCGCCGACAGCGTCAGGGACTCCGAGGAGGAGTTCGTCACCCGCCTGTACTGCGACACCTCCGGCCCGCACGCCACCAACTACACCGCCCTCAAGGGCAACCTGCTGACCGGGAACCCGGCCCTCACCCGCGACAGCCTCCAGGCCGCGATCACGGTCCTCATGAAGCGCAAGGACGAGCGCGGCAACCCGATCGTCGTCAACGGCGTCCGGCTCGTCGTCGGCACCGGCCTGTCCCTGGTCGCCCAGGAGATCATCAACACCACCGAATACCGCGTCGTCGACCCCAACGGCAACGTCCGCATCATCAAGGGCAACGGCGTCTCGGCCAACCTCGGCGTCGACACCAACTACTGGATCGACTCCGTCGCCACCACCGCCAACGCCAACACCTCCTGGTGGGTCTTCGCCGCCCCCAACGGCGTCCGCCCGGCCCTGGAGTTCGGCCGGCTCCGCGGCTTCGAAGCCCCGGCGCTCTACGAGCGGATCCCGGACATGCGCCGCATGGGCGGGGGCGACGAGGGCGTGTCCTTCGAGACCGAGACCGCGGAGAAGAAGGTCAAGCACGTCTACGGCGGCACCTTCGTCGACGAGAAGATGTCGGTCGCCTCCAACGGCACCGGCGTCTGATGACCGACCTGCCGGAGATCCCGCGCACCCCCGACCAGCAGTACCTGGCCGGGGTGTGCGCGCGGCTCGACCGCCAGGCCGAGCTCCTCACCCAGCTCCTTCAGCAGGGTGGCGGGCCGCGGGAGATCCCCGTCGCGCCGTCCTTCTCCGAGCCAGCTCCGGAGCCGGCCACCACGGAGTCCACAGAGCTGCTCACCGAGCCCGCGACGAAGCCCGCGCGCAAGCCCGCTGCCCGTGCCCAGCGCAAGCCCCGCCAGTCCAGCAAGGAGGCCTGACCCATGCCCGCTTCCAAGGCCGCGTACTACGGCACCAAGCCCAGGGCCACAGCCGTCGCCAACGTGCCCGCGCTCACCTCCGCGCAGATCACCGGCGGCGAAAGCCCCACCGAGGCCGAGTACAACGCGCTCCAGGCGGACCTCGCCGCGACGCGCACCGCCCTCAACAACGCGCTCGCCGCCCTCCGGACCGCAGGCCTGATGGCCCCCTGACATGCCCATCGACTACAGCACCGCAGCCGGGCAGGTCCGGCTTCTCATCCCGGACACCAACGAGACCTACCCGCTCCTCACCGACGAGCAGGTCGACGCGTTCCTCGGGATCGAGGGCGGGACGGTCAAGCGGGCCGCGGCCGCCGCGCTGGAGTCGATCGCCACCAACGAGGCCCTCGTCAGCAAGGTCATCAAGTCCCAGGACCTCAGCACGGACGGCGCGAAGGTCTCCGCCGAGCTCCGCGCCCGTGCCCGCGAGCTCCGCCGCCAGGCTGACGAGGACGACGCGACCACCGCTGGCGAACTCCAGATCGTCGACTTCGTCGACCCGTTCACCAGGAGTAGGTGTCTCTGATGCTGAACGGGCCGCCCCGCACGATCCACCCGCTGTGGAGCGAGCACCACCGGTCCACAGCGTCCGGCACCCTCACCTCCCACTGCACCCTCACCCGCGCCAGCGGTGCGGGAACCACCGGCCCTGACGGCACCTGGACGCCCGCGAGCAGGACGACGGTCTACGACGGGCCCTGCCGGGTCATCGTCGCGCAGACGATCTCCGGCGAGAAGGTCCAGCCGGCCGCGGCCGCGCAGCAGACCTCCCGCCGCTACATGGTGTCCCTCCTGTGGGACAGCGCACCGGTCCAGGTCGACGACATCGTCGAGATCACCCAGTCCCACGACGCGAACCTCATCGGCCGGCGCCTGCGCGTCTCCTCGATCGACTACGCGTCCGAGCAGTGGCAGCGCGACCTCGTCTGCTGGGAGGTGGAGGCGATCACATGATCAGCGTGGACATCGACGCGTTCGACCTCGGGGACCTGGCCGAAGACCTCCGCCGTGCCCCGGACCGGGTCGACGAGAAGGTCCGGCGCGCGGTCAAGGCAAACGAACGGGACGTTGTGCGGACCGCCAAGCGCGACGCCCCGGTCAGGACTCCCCCGCCGACCGATCCGCGCAAGCCGCCCGGCGGCCATTTGCGCAAGAGCATCAGCGCCGACAGGGACAGCGACGGCATGGGCTACGAGGCCGGGCCGACCGCTGACTACGGCAGGCACGTCGAGTTCGGCACACGGCCGCACGAGATCAGCATGAAGCCCGGCGGGCCGATGCTGTACTTCCCCGACGTCCACGACGTTTGGCACCTCCGGGAGAGAGTGTGGCACCCGGGCACATCGCCGCAGCCGTACATGCTCCCGTCCTTCGACCGGCATCTGCCCGAGTTCGTCGACGAGCTCGGCGACATCGTCGAGCGCATCCTGTGACCGGCGTCCCGGTCGCACCAACCGGCCCGCACACCGCCGCGGTCAAGGCCGCGATCGAGGCGCGCGGTGTGCTGGTCGGCCGCGGTGAGATCCCGCCCGGCGGCGGCTGGCAGAGCGAGCCCGGCGCGTCAGCGTACGTGCCCTACGTGGTGCTGTGGCCGTCGCCGGGCGACTCCAGCGAGGCCTCGCTCGCCGAGCCGTACGGGTACCTCGACTACAAGTTCCAGGTCACCGCCTACGCCTCGACCCAAGAGGGTGTCGAGACCGTGATGGACCAGGTCCGGGCCGCGCTCGTCGGCGTTCGGCTCACCGTGCCGAACCGCTCCACCTACCCGGTTCAGCTCACCCTCGGCCGCCCGACAGATCGGGTCGACACCGTGACCCCAGCTCTGCACGTCGGGGTCGCGCAGTTCGAGATGCGGTCCGAAGCCGCTTAGTCCCGCCCTTCCCTGACCCAGCCCGCCGGCGCCGCCGTGCGGGCTCTTCGGCATGCCCTGAAGGAGAGCCCACGTGGCCGACTACCTGCCCGAGTCGATCTCGCACGCCGGGATCGCCGCGACCTCGAGGTCCGCCGCCGCCGGCGACAAGCTCGTCGACCCCGGTGATGGCCGCTTCCTGCGGGTCAACAACGCCTCCGTGAGCTCGATAACGCTCACGATCACCCCGCCCGGCACCACCGGCTACGGCGTCGCGAACCCCGCCAAGGTCTTCACGATCGCCGCCGGGGCCACCCGCTACCTGAAGGTCCTGCGCGCCTACGGCGATCCCTCCGACGCCTACAAGGTCGCCCTCGCCTGGTCGGCAACGGCGTCGGTCACCTTCGACTACCTGCGGGCCTGACATGGCGATCCGCATGATCCCGTGCCGGAACACCAAGACCGGCGCCTTCGCGGAGCTGCCCGAAACGGCGCTCAAGCACTTCGCGGACTACGAGCCGCTCCCCGCCGAGTCTCCCGCCGACGAGCCGTCGGCCGAGGCCTCCGCGACCTCCCCCGAGCTACCGGCCGAGGCCCCTGCGCCCGCGGTGCCGGACAAGCCCGCCAAGCCCACCCAGGCCGCCAGCCCGGCCAAGAAGGACAAGGAGTAAGCCCATGGCCGACCTGCTGGCCGATGGCAACGTCAAGGCGATCTGGGTCCCCGCGATCGCCGACATCAGCGCCCCCACCGTTGCCGAGCTGACCGGCGGTTCCGCCGTCGACCTCTCGTGCCTCATCACCGCCGACGGCCTCGGCATCGAAGGCGAGACCGCGGCCGTCGACAACGCCGCCCTGTGCAGCGTGGCCGACACCGAGGACGCGGGCCGAATCAAGCGCGACATCAACATCACCGCAAAGAGGAAGGACTCCCCCGCCGAGGACCTCGCCTGGGAGACCCTCACCTACCGGGCGGAAGGTCACCTCGTCGTGCGCCGGAACCTGCCGGTCGCCACTGCGTGGGCCGCCGCCCAGCCCGTCGAGGTCTACCCGGCGCGATGCGGTGATCCGATCATGGCCGCGCCCGAGCGCAACAGCGTGCAGAAGTTCGCCGTCAAACTCTTCAACCACATCCCCGCCGACACCCGCGCGGTGGTGGCTGCCTGATGCAGGACATCGAGGACATTCTCTCTGAGGCCAAGCTGCCGGAGAAGTCCGTGCAGCTGTGCCTGCGCGGTGACCTGCAGGCTGAATGGGAGCGGCTCGAGGCCGAGCTGGCGGCGGTGCGCAAGGCGGAGGCGGCCGAAGCGGACGCTGATTCTCTGGCTGGTCCTGACCGGTCGGCCGGTCAGGAGATCGCCGATCAGATCGTCGCGATCGAGGAGCAGATGCAGGCCTCGACCCGCACCTTCGTCTTCCGCGGGCTCGGCAAGCGCGCCTACAGCAACCTCACCGCCCAGCACCCGCCGACCGAGGATCAGCGCAAGGGGGGCGCCGACTCGAACTGGGAGTCGCTCGAGCCCGAACTCCTGGCTGCGTGCGCGGTCAACCCGCCGATGAGCATCGAGCAGGTCGGCAAGCTGGAGAACGCCCTCACTCCGATCCAGTGGGCGAAGCTGGTGGCCGCTGCGTTCGAGCTGTGCCGGAGGGACGTGTCCGTCCCTTTCTCCTTGAGCGCCTCCGCGATTCGCGCGAGCACCGGCAGGAAGTAGAGCTCGCCCGCGCCTGGGGCGTCCCGCGCTCCCGCTGGCTCGGCCGCGAGCCCCGCACCGTCACCACGTACGAGTACGACGATGGCGGCCGGCTCCTGCGCTCCGTCACGGAGACGGAGCCGCTGTGGACCGATGAGGACCGCGGCTGGGCCGAAGCCCTCGCCCACTTTGAGGCGGACGAGTGCAAGGGGTGCGGGCAGCCTCTGTCCGAATCGACGGAGGCCTCCGCCGAGGGCGCCTACGACGCGCCGCTCCCCTTGCGCTGCCACGCCTGCACCGCGGTGTCGATCCAGCAGGACGCCGCCTCCAAGAACGCCCATCCAACGGCCCTCTTGTACGAGGTCCACCGCAAGTAGGCAGGTCGAGGGGGTGAGTTCGTGGCCCCCACCGCGGACCGGTCCGTCCGGGTCGTCCTTCGGGCGGAGACTGCGCAGTTCCGGCGGGAGATCCGGGCTGCCGGTGATGAGGTCGACCGGCTTGAGCGGAAGCTCCGTGACCTGCCAGACCCGCGGGTGCGGGTCACCGTCGATGTCGATGACAAGTCGTCGGACGAGTTGCGGACGCTGCAGCAGCGGCTGCGGGCGTGGGAGACCCAGCACGGCAAGATCAAGATCAAGGTTGAGCTTGAGGACCAGATCGACCGGACGCTGGGCCGGGTTGAGGCGAAGCTCGAGCGGCTGCGCGCCATGGGCGCGACTACGATCAAGGTCGACCTCGACAACCAGACCGAGCCCGAGCTCAGCGAGATCGTCGCGAAGGTCCAGTACCTGCGTCGGCAGACGCGCATCCGCATCCGCGTCGACCGGGCGCCGCACGGTGATCTGGACGCGGCGAGCCGCCAGCTGGCGGACTGGACGTCGGCCATGGAGCGGCGGCTCCAGATCCGGCCCCGGCTGGGCTCGTCCTTCGGAGACGGCAACAGCGGCGGAGGGTTCAGCGGAGGGGGCGGCGGTCAGGCCGCCCAGATTGCGGCTGCTGTAGCTGTCGCCTATCCGGCGATTTCAACAGCGGTCGCCGGGCTGGTCACGTTCGCTTTTGGTGCTGCACTTGCCGCAATTCCGACGCTGGCTTGGAAAGGGTCGGATGGGGTCCGCGAGGCATATTCGGACCTGTGGCGCGACATCCGTGGTGGTATTCGCGAGATCACTCCCATGTGGGAGGCGGAGGTCGCTGGCTGGACCTCGATCGTCCGGCACATGGGTAGCTTGTGGAAGCCGGAGCTCGCGAGCATTTTCGAGTCCATCCGGCCCGCCACATCGTCTTTCCTGCAGGATTTTGGAACGGCGACGGTGGCTCTCAAGCCGATGTTCCGGGATCTCGCGGATGGGTTCGTGGCGTTGCTGGGTGACCTGTCTCAGCAGATGCCGGCCATCCTCGCGACCTGGGGTGAGGCGATCGGCGCTCTGGGTCGGGCCATACGTGACAACCCCGCGATGTTTGGTGCGCTCCTGCAGGATCTGGGTGATGTGGTCCAGTCGATCACGCTGCTCGGCGCGGCTGCTGTGGAGGCGTATCCGGCCTTCAAGATGTGGTTTGACCTGCTGTCGGTCTTCAACACGGTTCTCGGGTCTTCTCTCGGCCCGCTGGGGACTTTCGCGAGCTTGTTCGGCAACCTGGGGCGAGAGCTACTTGCCTTTTCGACAGGTCCGATCGGGACTGTCTTCAATGCTTTCCTCCGCCTCGGAGAATCGCTTGATTCTTCCTCGGTATCATCGGGCCAAGCAGCAACGACGATCCACGACCTGGGTATGGAGATGCTCAATCTCCCCCAGGCGACGGACCCGCTTATCACTTCCCTGGAGCTGGCATCTTTGTCGGCTGCGGATCTGAAGAAGCGTCTCGATGACCTCGTGTCCGGGCCTATCAGCGAAAAGGAATCGCTGATCGCTTTCCAGCGGGCCATCGACGCGATGTCGGAATCGCTGAAGAAGAACGGCAAGGCACACGACTATTCAGTCAAGGGCATGGCCAACTGGGATGGCCTCCTCAAGATCGCCAAGACGGCTCATGAGGCTACTCTCGCACTGTCAGCTAATAAGGCCACTACGGCGGAACTGGCTGCACATTTCAGAGCAGCGCGCAAGGCGATCATTGACGCCGCCATGGGGATGGACTACAGCCGGAAGCAGGCCAACGAGCTCGCGGACGAGCTCATTGGCGTCTCGGCTGCCATCAACAAGATCGACAAGAACGTCGACATCAAGGTCACCGCCGACACCTCCGGCGTGATCGCCGAGGGCCAGGCGGCGCTCGACTACCTCAACAACCTGTACGCCACCATCCCCGTCGCCCCGGCCAAGCCGAACGCCGACGGGAACATCTACGGCTACGCAAACGGCGGCGAACACCACGTCGCCCAGATCGCCCAAGCGGGCGCGATGAGGCTGTGGGCAGAGCCGGAAACCGGGGGTGAGGCGTACATCCCTCTGTCCCCGGCCAAGCGCAGCCGCTCCACCTCCATCCTCGCGACCGTCGCCGACCGGTTCGGTCTCGACCTCGTCCGGCCCATGGCTCAAGGCGGGCTGCTCACCGCTTACGCCGCCGGCGGCCTGACCCAGACCGACATCTCCCT
This sequence comes from Actinocorallia herbida, assembly GCF_003751225.1. Classification (NCBI taxonomy): domain Bacteria; kingdom Bacillati; phylum Actinomycetota; class Actinomycetes; order Streptosporangiales; family Thermomonosporaceae; genus Actinocorallia; species Actinocorallia herbida. The sequence goes on along the minus strand of NZ_RJKE01000001.1, from coordinate 41,827 downwards.
TGCAAGCCTGCTCGGAGACTGGCGGGGCGTCGTCAACCCGTCCACCGCCGACGAGCTCGAGCAGGCGCTGGAGAACCGCAAGAGCAGGCAGGAAGCCGTCTCGGACTCCATCGGTGGTCTGGCGGAGGCGCAGAAGGCGCGCCAGCAGGAGATCCGGGACGCTTCCCGCAACCTCACCGAGGTGCGCAAGGACCGCCGGGACACGATGCGCGATGCCCGGCAGCGGGTTGCCGACGCGGAGCGGGACCTGAAGAGGACCCGGCAGGACCAGGCCGACGCGATCAAGGACGCCGAGACGGCCCTCAAGCGGGCGAAGAAGGAGAAGGACAAGCAGGCGATCAAGGACGCTGAGAAGGATCTCAAGCGGACGAAGCGCGACGCCAAGGAGGCCATCGCTGACGCCAAGCGGGGTGTCTCCGAGGCCAAGCGGGACCGGACCACCGCGAACGAGGAATCCCTCGCCCGGCTCGAGGCCGCCGAGCAGCGGCTCCGTGACTCCCGCTCCAAGGCCTCCTATGAGCAGGTCCGCGAGGCCGAAGAGCGGATTCGGGACGCTCGGGTCGACCTCGCGGAGGCGACCGCGGCGCTCCTGGACGTGGAGGACCGCCGGAAGTTCGACTTGATGAGGCCGACGGACCAGCTGTCCGCAGCGCTCGCCATGGGCATCACCAACACCGGCGCCTTCATCGCCAACCTGACCACCCTGGCTGACCGCGGCTTCGGCAACCTCGCTCAGCAGCTCCTCGCGACGGGTGGTGCGGAGGCCGAGAAGATGGCCGCCGACGCCGTCACCCTCTCGAACGGGCAGCTCGGCGCCCTGCAGGGGCAGATCGAGCAGCGCCAGCAGCAGCAGGCTCAGCTCAGCCTGATGCCGGAGTCTCTGCCCGTCCGGGCCGCGATCCGGTCCGGTCAGGGCGGCTCGTGGATGCAGCTTCTGGAGTCCACCGGTCTGGACCCCGGCACCCTCGCCGAGGTCCTGCACGCGATGCCCGACGTCGCCGGACCGAACCTGATGGCCGACATGGCCGCGCACGGATATGCCCGCGGCGGCTGGGTGGCCGGCCCCGACGGCATCGACCGAGTCCCGGCGATGCTCACCCGGAAAGAGTTCGTCGTCAACGCCGGGGCCGCGTCTCGCCACGCCCCGTACCTGGAGGCCATCAACTCCGGCATGCCGGCGCCGAAGCGGTACGTGACCGGCGGTTGGGCTGGGGGCGTTCGGGGCAGCGACGGCGCTGCGGCGCTGCCTTCGACGACGGTCGAGCAGCACTTCCACGAGATCCCGTTCTCGCCGTCGGCGATGGCGCGCGAGGCCGCCCGCCAGGCCGCATGGGAACTGCGCTGACCTGCGCTAAGACCACATCACCTCTTCCTCTTTCCCGTTCGACCCGACCCAGAGAGGAGGGGCGATGGCGCGCGTCTACGACAGGGCGTTCCGGGCCGAAGGCCGCTACGGCACCCCCATCCCCGCTGCCCAGGTCAGTCTGTGGACGGCGCGGACCGGTGGCAGCCAGATCGTCACCGGCCTCACCGACCTCGACGGCAACACCCTGTCCCCGCCGCTGACCTGCGACCAGTGGGGTTACCTGCCGCCGTTCATCGACACCGACGATCGCGACGTCTACGCCATCGGCGACCCGTCCGGGATCGTGACCGGCGTTGAGCGCGTCCGCCTGGAGCCCGTCGACGCGCTCCTCGAAGGCGGCACCGTCGACGGCGATCTCCAGATCAACGGCGTGCTCACCTTCCCCAGCACCGCGGCACCAGCGGTGCCCGCCTCCGGCGCGTTCGCGCTGTTCAGCGACTCCGGCGCGCCGACCCTCATGGACTCCGCGGGCAACACCGTGGTGATCGGAGCGGGCGCGGCAGCGGCGCTCGGCTACATCTCGGTGAAGGACCACGGCGCGGTCGGCGATGGCGTCGCGGACGACACCCTCGCTATCCAGGCGGCGATCGACGCGCTCCCCTCAGCGGGTGGTGTCGTGTGGGTGCCGCCTGGCACCTACAAGATCACTGCTGCGCTGGAGTTGAGGCCGTACCTCGCCCTCATCGGCACCGGCGTGAACAGCTCGATCATCAAGCAGGCGACGGGCAGCGCGGACTGCCTGGCGGGTGTCGACGTCCACCACCTCACGATCAAGGACCTGCAACTGCAAGGCCCCGGATCTGGGTCCGGGGACGGCCTGGTCCTGACGCGCAGCGTCGAGGGCAACGTCCGCTACGTCCGGCTCGACTCGGTGTACGTCCGCCTGTTCGGTGGGGACGGCGTCGCGATCTCCAACTGCATCGTCAGCTCCTTCGACCAGGTGGTCGCAGAGAACTGCGGCCGCGGCTGGTGGCTGCACGGCGTCGTCGCCGGTGCCGCAGGAACGAGCGTCAGCCTCAACAGCTGCTACGCCAACACCAACACCGGCGCCGGGTTCCACATCCTGAACATGGCCTACCTGGCGCTCAACGCGTGCGCGTCGGAGGGCCACCCGAAGAACTTCCTGTTCGAGGACTGCCAGGGCATCGCGGTCAACGCCTGTGGCTCGGAGGTCATGACCTCCGGCGGCATCGGCTTCGAGATCGACGGCGGCTTCGGCATCACGCTCACGTCGTGCTGGGACCTCACCAACCGCGGCGTCGCCTACCAGGTCGGCGGCGGCGCCACGAACATCAACCTGATCGGCATCGTCGAGAACACGCCCGGCGTCGGCGCGACGGCCTCGCTGAAGGTCCTCGCGGGCTGCACCGGCATCAACCTGCACGGCATCACAGCCACGACGGCCCTGTCGTTGGCAGCCGGGACCTGCAACATCCTCAACGACGGCGCCAACGGGCTGGTCGTGCACGGCTACCTGTACACCGACGCCGCTTCGGAGTTCAACGGCTCGGTCCTCTTGGACCAGGGCGCTACCGCCTACGGCGCGATCGTCCTTCCGGGGAACCCCAGCACCGCACTCCAGGCGGCCCCGAAGCAATACGTCGACCTCCGTGCTCTGGCCTCCCGCATCATCGCTGCGGGAACGGGACTCACCGGTGGGGGTGACCTGTCCGCCGACCGGACCCTCACCGTCGCCTACGGCACGTCGGCCACGACGGCGTGCGTCGGTAACGACAGCAGGCTCAGCAACGCGCGGACCCCTACCGACCACGACCACTCGGTGGCCACCACTCAGGGTGGGTTCATCGCCGTACCCAGGGCGAAGATCCGCCGGATCGCCACCACGTTCACCGCGGCGACCGGCGTATCCCAGACCTTCAACTGGGACACGCAGGACTTCAGCAGTGGAAGCGGACCGACCTGGACAACGGGTGCGAACCTCACCTGCCCGGCCATCAACGCCGACTGGCTCATCACCCTCAAGGCCGTCTTCCAGAACGCCGGCGTCAACGGCGGCTCCCGGATCGTCCAGCTCTACCGCACGTCCGACAACCAGCTCGTGATGGAGGCGTACGGCGTCGGCCCCGGCGGCTCGTCCGGCGACTGGGTCACGGTCCAGGCCGTGGATGTCTGGCGCGGCCTGGCTGGCGAGCAGTTCTACGGGATCGTCAAGCAGACCAGCGGTGCCACCGCGACCGTCGCCGAGGTCGCGGTCAACTTCGCGCTCCTCGCCAGGCGCTGAGGAGGGCCCGTTGACGATCCCCGCAATCGAGCCCGTCAACCCGACCAGCGGCCTGCTGCCGGGTGCCGTGTCTCGGCTCACCGCCACGCTCGAAGCCCCCGCGGCGAACCTGGTCATCCCCTTCAACCGCACCGACTCCCACGGGGTCGCCTGGGCGCTCGGCGGGATGGAGGGCTGGGACTCGCCCGACATGGACGAGGGCGCCTCGAAGAGGTCCGGCAGCGACGGCTTGTGGGACACCGAGCCGTGGTTCGGCGGACGCATCGTGACCCTGTCCGGGCTGATCACCGCGCCTACGTACGAGGCGCGTGAGGCGGCCGAGTACCGGCTGCGTGCCGCTGTCCCCCGCGATAAGTACGTGACGCTGCGGGTCGAGGAGACGACCCCGAAGTTCGTCACCTGCCGCCGGTCTGGCCGCCCCCTCATCAAGGCGACCACCGACGTCCACTCGACGTTCAGCGTGGCGCTGCTGTGCCCCGATCCGCGCAAGTACAGCATCACGCCGGCGTCCGCGACGATCGCCGTCCTGCCCTCTACGGGCGGGCTCGCCCCGCCCTGGACACCGCCGGTCCTGCTGCCGGAGATCCCCGTCGGCCCCTCCCAGGCGCTCCTGACGAACCTCGGTGACTACTACTCGCCGCCGGTCATCACCCTGCGCGGGCCCGGCTCCGACCTGTCCATCCACAACCTGACCACCGGCCAGTACCTGGCATTCGAGCAGGTCCTCGGCTCATCCGACTGGCTCCAGATCGACACCGCGTCCGGGACGGTCCTGCTCAATGGCACCGCCGTGCGCGCGCCGAAGACGGGATCGACCGTCGTCGCCCGGTTCCTCGCCGACCCCGGAGACAACCTCTATCGGCTGTTCGGCACCCTCACCGCCCCCACGCCGCCCAGCGCGGACATCGCCCTGTATTCCGCCTGGATCTAAGGAGCCCCCACCGTGGCCACCGCCGTGACCTGCCGCGCCCCCGCATGGGTCGACGGCGTCCAGATCAGCGGCGCCGAGATGCGCGCCGCCGTCTTCTACGGCATCTGGCAGACCCCCGGCCTCGTCCGCGGGCTGCGCGCCACCCAGATCCCGACACCGGGCATGGCGATCCGTGTCCCGGCCGGGCAGTGCGTCATCAGCGACGGCCAGAACGGCTTCATCCCGCTGGAGCTGGCCGCGACGACGGACCTGGACATCGACCCGGCATCGCTGACGAACCCGCGGATCGACAGCCTGATCGGCGAGTTCGTCGACGGCGGGGCGGGCAGCATCCGCCGCCTGCGGATCATCACCGGCACCCCGGCCGGGTCACCGTCCGAGCCTGCCCTGCCTCCGGCCGACCAGCCGACCGCGCGGTGGCTACGGATCGCGAACATCGCGGTCGGTGCGGGTGTCTCGTCGATCCTCACCTCGAACATCTCCACGGTCGCGGACAACGCCCGCCACCACGGGCACCTGTTCATCCGCAAGTCGTCGAACCAGTCGCTGCCGTCGTCGACGACGATGCAGAACGACTCGGCGCTGCGGCTGACGATTGAGCCCCAGACCCGCTACCGGTTCCACCTGATGCTCGCCTACGGGGTGCGGTCTGACACCGACGGCAAGGTCAAGTTCGCGGTCCCTGCCAACGCCACGATGGACTGGGTCATCAGCTCCAAGGCCGGCGCGGGCCAGGCCGACGGGAACTCCGGCACACCCGCCTGGGACCTCCTCGACCAGGGCTCAGAGCCCCGCATCGGCGGATGGACCACCAACAACACCAGCAAGATGGGCGCGATCCTGCAGGGCAGCATCTGGTCGGGTGACGGCGGTGACGTCATCCTCCAGTGGGCGCAGGACACCAGCAACGCCACCCCCATGATCGTCTACGCCGGGTCAACGTTCGAGGCTTGGCGAGCCGCATGACCGAGTGGCGGTACGCGCTCCACGACCTGCGCACCAGTCGCCTCCTCGTCGACCACATGCCGTTCGACATCTCCGAGTACACCATCATGCTGATGGAGTCCGGCGTCCTGAACGCCACGCTCCCGCTCGGCGACGCTGGGATCCGCATCAAGCAGCCGCGCGAGGTCATCGTCCCCCGCCGCACGGTCTTGGCGCTGTACCGGGACGAGCAGGTGATGTGGGACGGGATCATCTGGACTCGGCGGCGGCGCCGCGCGGGCGGGGAGAACAACCTCGTCGTCTCTGCGAAGGAGACGCGCTCCTACTGGGATCGCCGGTTCCTCCGGCCCGAACTCGGCTACGGCAGCGCGAAGACCCTCGCGTTCACCGACACCGACATGTTCACCGTCTTCCGGGCGCTGCTCGCTGACGGCCAGAACCTCACCCGCAACGGCTCCCAGCCGGGAAACCTCGGGATCGAGCCGGGCAATAACCTGTCCGGCACGCTGATCAGCAGAATCGACATCGGGACCGAGCTGGCGGCCTACCGCGGCTACCTGTGGGCCACCTACGGGCAGCTGTTCGACGACCTCGCCGCCTCCGACCCCGGGCTGGAGTGGAGGATCGAGGCCTACCTCGGTGCCAGCCACGAGCTGAAGCGGCGGCTGCTGCTCGGATCGCCGCGACTCGGCACCCCCGCCGACCACCCCGGCATCGTCACCTTCGAGTACCCGGGCATCATCGTCGACTACGAGTGGCCCGAGGATGGCGAATCGTCGGCGAACTACGTGGCGGCGCTCGGCACTGGCGAGGGCGACGCGATGATCTGGGCGGACTGCTACCACGACCAGGAGCTCGACAATGGGTTCCCGCTCCTCGAGGCCGCGGTCTCTCACAAGGCCGACTCGAACCTGCAGATCCTCAAGGGCCGGACGGCCACGGACATGGGGCTGCGCAAGGGCGACAAGGTCGTGCCGTCGATCACGATCGAGGGGTACCCGATCGGGGTGTCGCCGGGCGACCACGTGCGCGTCCGGATCGAGGACGAGGACTGGTGGCCCGGCTCCTCCCAGGTCCCGTTCGAGGCGATCGTCCGCGTCGTCGGGCTCCGTGTCGTACCGGGTCCGCATGAGACGACCCAGCTGCTGATCGAGGAGCCACGAGCGGCGGTGGCCGTCGCATGAGCACGCAGAACGCGCCGCGTGACGAGCGGACCTCGATCCGGGAGATGCTCGAGGTCCAGCGCCGGATCATGGCGCTGGAGAACACGCCGAAGGTCGGGCCCGTCACCACCTCCGCGCTGAACGGCACCGGAAACGGGGCAATCGCCGGCGACTTCGAGGTCGGCGGCTTCCTTGCCGCCACCGCGATCGCCGTCGACGGGGACGTCGCCGCGGACGCACTCACCGCCGACAGCCTTGCAGCGACCCTCATCACCGTCGGCGGCCAGGACCTGACCGGCGCCGACATCGCGCTGCTCCTCAACCCGCCCTACGGGCTGGGGGTCAAGGGCGCCACCCAGGTCGTGACCGACCAGACCGCGACGGCCGTGATGGCGTTCACCGCGCCCGCGAACGGGATCTACCAGTTGAGCGGAGCCGTCCCGTGGAGCAACGACAACGTCGGTCGCCGGGAGGCGAACTGGCGGGTCAACGGCACGACTTACCAGGGCAGCTCGATCCACGTCTCGTCGAACACGCTGGTCATCAACAGCCTTGCGCTCGCGGTCGCGATGAACGCCGGGCAGGTCGCGGAGATCGTCGTGTGGCAGAACAGCGGCGGCGCGCTCAACGTCCTGGCCTCGACCCGCATGGAAGCCCTGTGGAGGCGACCGCTGTGACCAACGAACAGCCGAACGTCGAAGCTCGGCTCTCTGACCTGCACCGACTCTTGGAGGTGGGCATCGAGCGTCTGGCCGGGCAGATCGGTCTCCTTGGCCAGCGTCTGGATCAGCAGGATGTCCGGCACCTCGACCACGGGCAGCGCCTCGACCGGCATGACGAGCGTCTCGATGTGCTGGACCGCACTGCCGTTACCCGGGAGGACCTGAACGAGAAGAGCCGCCGCACCATCGCGACCCTCGGACTCATCACGTCGGTCCTGGGCATCGCGGTCGGTGCGCTGACTTCCATCATCATCGCGATCGTCCAGTAGGGGGCCGCTCGTGCAACTCGTCACCCGCAAGCAGTGGGGCGCCCGGACACCGAAAGCCGCGGCGTCCTACCTGGCCAGCACGAAGGGCGTGAAGGTCCACTACACGGGCAGCCGGGTGGATCCGAAGATCGTCGATGACCATGACCTCTGCGCGGCGCTGGTCCGTCAGATCCAGAACGGCCACATGGACGGCAACGGCTGGAACGACATCGGATACAGCTTCGCGGTCTGTCCGCACCGGTACGTGTTCGAGGGCCGCGGCCTGCACAAGCTGCCCGCCGCGAATGGCGCCGGGCTGAACAGCGACCACTACGCCGTGCTCGGGCTCGTCGGGAACAGCGGCCTCACCGTTCCGCCGGACCTGATGTTGCACGGCATCCGCGACGCCATCGACCACGTCCGCGCCCAGGGCGGCGCCGGGACCGAGGTCAAGGGCCACCGCGACGGCTACGCGACGGACTGCCCGGGTCCTCAGCTCTACAAGTGGGTGCAGGACGGAGCGCCTCGCCCCAAGACCAAGGAGGAAGACGTGGCACTTTCGGACGCCGACATCGCGAAGATCGCCGACAAGGTCGCCGAGCGGGTGTGGAAGAGGGACGGCATCATCCCCGCCGCGGACGGCAACCCCGACAACGCGTACTGGACCGGCGCGACGACCGTCGGCTACGTCGCCAAGCAGGTCCGCGGCCTGGCCGCTGCGGTCGCCGCCCTCCCGGCCCCGGTCCCGGCGGCTGTGGACGAGGCCGCGATCGTCCAGGGCGTCCTCGCAGGGCTCAGCGTCGACGCCATCGCCGAGCGTGTCATCGCAAGCGTCGGCGAGTCGTTCGCCGAGCAGCTCCTCCAGGCGCTCGCTCTGCGTCTCGGCCGCTGATGGCCTCACCTCCTAAGCCGGTGCTGCTGCCGGTGCATGTCCTGGGCCACACGGTGAGCACCGGACACTGGTGCCGCGCCTGTGCACTGCCGTCCGTCGCCGAGGTCCGCGTCGAGGTGGCGGACGGTCAGGGCGTCCAGACGTCGACGTCGTCCGCGTGTTCAACGTGCCCCGCCACGCCGATGCAGTGAACCCAATTCACGGGGCGAGCGCGGTCTCTTCCTGGAGTCCGACGGAGACCGCGGCCATCTGCCGGTAGATCCGCACCAGGAGCTCATGGCCGTACGGCTTCGTGGCCTCGAGCCCGACCTCGGTGAGCCGGTAGAGGTGACGCCTCGGTCGTTTCTCGGTGACGGGGTCGATGTCCTCCCATGTGGAGGTCACCCAGCCATGTGTCTTGAGCCTCGCGAGGATCGGGCTGATCGAGCCGCTGCTCAGGCGGACCTCACGCCCGATCTCGAGGCCGTACCTCGGAGTCTGCGGGTCCGCGAGCAGGCTTCCGAGGACGAGCTGCATGGCCAAGGTCATGTGCGGCTTCCACTCACTCATGCATGGATTCTACCTAGGTGCGACCTGGTCGCACCTTCCTCTTCGGCCCTCGGCGCCCTGGCTCCGGGGGCTTCGTCGTCCCCGGAGGTCCCGTGCCCCACCCCGCCTTCAAGCTCGGCCGGCGCGTCGACCACGACGTGCGCAGCCGCCGATACCCCGCCCGCGCCGCCGACCCGAGCACCCTCACCTCCGTCCGGCATGCCCGGTTCGTGCCGGTCCTCGACCAGGGCACTCTCGGCTCGTGCACCGGCAACGCCGCGATCGGCGCGATCGGCTCCGGTCACCTGTTCCTCGCCCTCCCCGACTCCGCCCGCGAACTCCTCGGCCGCACCGCCGACGAGGTCGAGACCACCGCGGTGTCCGTCTACGCCACCGCGACGACGATGGACGACTGGGAGGGCGAGTACCCGCCGACCGACACCGGCTCGTCCGGCCTGGCGGTCGCCAAGGTCCTGAAGTCGGTGGGCTGGATCAGCGGCTACCGGCACGCGTTCTCCCTCGCCGCGGCGCTCACCGCGCTCGCTGAGGCGCCCGTCATCACCGGCCTGCCCTGGTACAGCTCGATGTTCGAGCCCGACCTCGACGGCCGTCTCCGCGTGCACCGCGGCACCGGCCCGGATGGTGGCCATGAAGTCGTCCTCGACGAGCTCGACGTGGCCAACCGCCGGGTGTGGCTGACGAACTCCTGGGGCCCGAACTGGGGCGTCGGCGGGCGAGCGTGGCTGTCGTGGGACGACTTCGGCCAGCTCCTCGCCGAGCAGGGCGACGTCACCGTCCTCCTGGCGGCCACCGAGCCGCCGCCCGTCCCGACTCCACTGCCAGGGATCCCCTACCCAGAGGACGAGAAGCCGCGGTGCAACTGGATGCACCGCGTCGGAGACGCCATCCGCAGCCTTCTGTCCGGCCGGTGATGAGCATGCGACAGCCCCAGCTCGGCGACATCGTCCGGTACGTCGGCCGGTTCGGAATCCACGCGACGCGCGCCGCGATCGTGTCCTGCACGACCGCGGACGTGGTGCCGGGCGGCGACCTCGTGCCGCTCGACGACGAGACGCACGTCCACCTGGCGGTGTTCACGCCCTCGCCGGCGAACAGCTTCCCGGAGATGAACGTGCCCTACGACCCGGCCCGCGCACCGGGCACCTGGCACTGGCCAGACCTTCCCAACCCCCACCCCGACGCCCGTCGGGACGTCCCAGGGAGTTCGTCGTGATCAAGTTCTTCAGCCTGCGGTTCGAGACCGCCCGAGCCCTCTACGCCCTCAACGCGCTCCTGGCGCTCCTCGTCTCGTTCGGTCTGCCCCTGTCGGACGCGAAGGCGACGGCCATCACCGCGATCGTGACCGGAGGCCTGTCGATCATCGTGGTGATCCAGACTCGGCCGATCGTCGTGTCCGGCATCGCCTCGGCGACGACCACGATCCTCACCTCCGTCGCCGCGTTCGGCTACGAGCTGACCGCCGACCAGGTCGGTGGGCTGGTGACGGTGCTGTCGCTGCTCCTTGCCGCGGTCCTCGGCCCGGAGGTCGCCTCGAAGGCGAAGCTCGCCCAGCGCGACTGACGCGCCTACCCGTCGCGCCCTGTTCCCTTCGGGGAGCAGGGCGCGTTTTGTCGTACCCGGACCAGATGATGGACGGATGGACTTCGTCACCGGCGCAGTGGCTTCGGGCCCTGAGGTCGTCGCTGCGTTGATCGGCATAGCCGGTGTGCTCATGGCTGGCCTCATCGCGAACTTGGGCCAGGCCCGGATCAGCACGAAGCAGCAGAAGCGCCGCGAACTCCTGGAAGACCAGGACCAGTGGGACCGGCAGCTCGCCGAGATGCTCGCAGCCGCAGTCAGCGCGGGCGGAGCGATCGCGCTGATTCGAGGCGGTTGGATCGAGGACACCCTGTGGGACAGGCTTCGCACTCGGCGCCGCGTGGCCCGGGACTTTCATGAAGTTCTGCTCCCGCGGCTCGACCGGCTGACGCTGGCCCTCCTACGGGTCACCACTTGGCGAGGCGGCGAGGTCGCGATCGTCGAGCAGGCTAAGGCTCTGGCTTTCGCCCTTGAGCCCCTGCAGGATTCACTGATCAGAGACAGGGCGGTGTTCGATGAGAAGGCTGAGGCCTTCCGGCAGGAGCTGGCGGAGCTTCGGGGGCGCGTTGATCGCCGACGGGGCCTCATCGAGAAGCCTTCACTGATGCGCCGCCTCCTGCGGCGAGAGAGCAAGCCTGATTAGGAAAGGAGCGTGCACGACAGTGGATCGCGATTGGGTGGGTGCACAGCTTCAGGCGTTCGTTGACCTTGTCGACCGGTACATGCCGACGAAGCGCCCTGGCGAGATCTTCGGGGATCGGAGCATTCGGGAGAAGCTTCTTCAGGCTGAGCCGACTGTGAAGCAGATCCTGGACAGGCTGCAGCCCGGCCTCGGCAGTGAGGTCAACCTCGACCTGATGGCCGGTGAAACCACCGCCCGCGGCCAGTGCCAGCGGGGCCTCGGAATCCTGCGGGATATGGACGACGTGGAGTCCAAGCTGGGCCCGCAGGCCCCGGCTCTCTCGGCCGATCAGCTTCACCCGTGGGTGTGGGGAGGTGCGGCGGCTCTTTGGGACGCGGGGGCACGTCAAGACGCTGTGCTGGCGGCTGCCCGGACGGTCAACGCGCGTATCCAGCAGAAGCTGGAACGCCACGACATTGGCGAGACGGACCTGTGCATGCAGTCCTTCGACACGAAGGATGCGGTTGCAGGGAAGCCTCGGCTCCGTTTCCCCGGCGACCGGCTGTTGCCGACCTGGAAGGCAAAGCAGGAGGGCGCGAAGTACGTGGCGGCGGGCGCGTTCCTCGCGATCAGGAACATTGCGGCCCACCAGGAGCAGGTGGCCTGGTCGGAGCAGGAGGCCCTTGAATACTTGGCGACCTTGAGCGTGGTGGCCCGCTGGGTGGAGGAGTGCGAGGTCGAGCAGCCCGAGTAGCGTGGCTTGACGGCTCCTAAGATTCGAGCTGCAGAAGGGATCTCGTGAAGCACGTTGAGCCGGAGGTCTTCCTCCTCGCCAAGCCGCAGCTGGACTACGACGAGGTGGCCCGCTACCTCAAGGAGGTCGGCGGCGAGTCCTGGCTGGAGCGGCTGGACCGCGGCGACCTCGACACCCATCTGAACGACCCCCAGAATCTCGCCGAGTTCGCGGGCCGCCTGTGCTACCGCTCCTGGGAGCCCGGCCTGAACCCGAACGTCACCCGGGTCCGCACCGACCAGACCGCCTACCTCCAGAACATCCTGGCGAGCCTGCACGGCTCGGTCCTGGAGCACGTGAGCTTCAGCTTCGCGCTGCACAACTGCTCGCGCGTGACGACGCATGAGCTGATTCGGCATCGTCCGGGTGTGGCGATCTCGCAGGAGTCGCTCCGGTTCGTCCGGCTGGATGAGCTGCCGTTCTGGTTCCCCGAGTGGGCGCAGGAGGATGCGGAGCTGATGGAGAAGGCGACGGCGCTGCTGGAGCAGATGGAGCAGTTCCAGGGCTGGATGGCCGGGCACTTCGGCCTCGACGCCGAGGGCGTGCCCTTCAAGGAGAAGAAGCACCGCACCTCCTTCATGCGCCGCTTCGCCCCCGAGGGCGTCGCCACCGGCCTGGTCTGGACGGCGAACGTGCGGACGCTCCGGCACACGCTGGAGGCTCGGACGGCTGAGGGTGCTGAGGAGGAGATCCGGCTGCTGTTCGGCAAGATCGGTGAGGTGCTGGTGGCTGAGGCGCCTGCGTTGTTCGGTGACTATGAGGTCGTCGACGGGGCGTGGGTGCCGCGGTGGCGCAAGGTGTAGGTCTGGCGGGGTTCCGGATCTCGGCGTAGCTTGGTGAAGTCGCGCGGGGCAAACGCGACGGCCCGTCTCCCTTCGGGGAGGCGGGCCGTTCTCGTGCGTGAGTGGCACGGCAGTTCTAGACTTGCGGCTTCCGTCGCGTCCGGTCTGCGACCAGAGAAGCGCCTCGCCTGCCTGGCGGGGCGCTTTCGCGTGTCCGGGTCAGGGCTGGTTGGCCGGGTGGGTGGCGTAGGCGGCCAGGCCGCGCTCCAGCTCCAGGCAGTACTCTTCCTGGCTGAAGGGCGCGGTCGTGTAGTCGTCCGGGGGCGTCCAGGCGGCGGCCGGGCGGGGCTCCTTGTCCCGGGTGAGACGGGCCATGGCCGCGGCGACCACGTCCTCGGGCAGCGCGAGGAGGTCGACGGGCAGGACCTCGAAACGGTCGCCGCCTTTGGTCGTGTCGGTGGTGGGGATGTAGCCCCAGCCGTCGGTCTCGCTCCACGCCACGTGCCGCTCCTCGTAGGGGGCAGGGACGGCCAGCTCGATCGCGCCGTTGCGGGGGTCGTCGGGGTTCGCCCAGTGCGAGGCAACGGAGACCCCGGCACGGTCGAGCGCGTCGGCGACGGCGGCCATGTACAGCTCCGGCAGCGAGTAGTAGTCCTTCCCCGCGGCCTTGGTGATCGCGTCGACCTGGTCCTCGATGCTCTGGCCGGCGGAGCCGGTGAAGAGCTTCCCGCCCGCGCCGCGGATGCGGGCGGAGGCCGTCTCCGCCTCCAGGTGCAGCTCGGTGATGTAGCCCTGTCCGCTCCGTCCGTCGGGGAGCGTGAAGGTGAGGATGTCGGCATCGGCCAGGCGCCGCGCGCCGTCCTGCGGAAGGTCGGTGGCGTGGCCGCTCCAGGACGGGACGGGCAGGCCGGTATGGTCCCGGATGTCCAGGGCGACGTTGATCGTGGTGCCGTCCGGGGTGGTGATTGTCGCGGGGCCAGCGTAGTCGCTCATGCTGCTCCTCGGGTTGGGGCCTGAGCTGATGATGGCCCAGGCCAGATGGGGTGCGGCATTCGTTTCGGCCCTTTCCTGTGGAAGGAATGGAATTCCACAGGAAAGGGCCTGCGCTGTCGGGGAGAGGTGTTCGGCTCAGGTGTGACCATGAGCCCGCTCAGCCAGGCGGGCGGCGGCGTCGCGGAGCCACGGCCTTGCGCCAGGGTCGGTCTCTGCCATCTGCAGGGCCAGATCCTCCAGGCTGCCGAGAGCGCCGGCATGCATGGACAGGTGGGGCGGGTTCTCGCCGAGGACCAGGCTCTTGATGATGATGCCGAGGCTGTAGACGTCGGGCCCGGAGTCGATGGATGTGCCTTGGGGCCAGAGCTCGGGTGCTTCTCCCTGCCACCAGCCCGCGACGTTCCGGTCCAGCAGTAGGACGGTGCCGTCGTCGGCCAGGACGATGGTGTCGGGCGTGAGGGCGTAGCGCAGGTGCACCTCGGTGTGGAGGGCCACGAGCTGGGTGGCGATCTGTGAGGCGATGGCGGCGGCCTGCTGGGTGGGGAACGGGCCGGAGGCGATTACCTGGTCGAGAGTTCGAGCGGTCATGGTCCGGGTCCTCTTGTTGGGATCAGTGGGGCGTTTCGTCAGCTGGGGGTCTTCGGAATGATCGTTCTCCTTGGCGGGCGCATCCGTGACGACGGTACGGACTTGCCCCGCTACGCGTAGGGGTTCGGGAGGGCCCGCCCCGGAGGGCGGACCCGAAGGCCTAGCAGGCGGGGCAGACCAGGTGGCCGGTGCCGGCGCAGATGGTGCAGTTCTGGTCGCCGTCGACGATCCCGCCGTCGCACTCGCAGGCGACGTCCTTGTTGTCGTCGCAGTTCAGGCAGGTCGGGCAGTCCTTGCCGCCGGTGCAGTTGGTGACGAGGCAGCGGGCGCAGCGGGTGTAGAAGCCGGTGTTCGCGCAGGCGGGGCAGACCGCGCCGTGGCGGCGGATGCTCCAGCGGACCATGCGGTGGTCCTTGCTGTGGTGGGTGCCGCCGCACTCGACGGTCTCGAGGCGGGGGGCGGGGGCGGTCTGCGTCGTCGTCACGCCCTTAAGTATGCTCAGACCGTCTGAACATGTCAAGTCGGTCTGAGCAAAAAAGTGGTAGCCTCTGGACCATGATGAGCGACAAGGAGATCCGCGACGTCCAGGGCGCGTACGAGCGCGACCTCGCAGCCATGACAGAGGAGCTGCGCAAGCGCCGCGCCGCCGACCTGAACAGGGCACTCACCTCGGGAAGGACCAGGGCGCAGCTGATGCAGGTACTGGGCGTGAGCCGGAACGGGCTGCACCAGATGCTGGACCCCGAGGCCGCGCGCACCGCGGCGGAGAAGAAGCGCGCCTCCAGGGAGCGGCTGGCCTCGAAAGGATCCGACCCGAGGAATGCTCAGACCGACTTGACATAGGCAGACGGTCTGAGCATAATTGGGGGCAGAACACCGCAGCAGCCAGCCGCTGGGTCATCGCGACCGCGAGCCTGCTGCGCCGCATCGAGATCGGAGCCCAAGTGACCCAGACCCCCGACGCCGTCGACCTCGGCGCGACCCTCACCTACACCGACGAGGTCGGGACGACCCACACCGTCCAGGTCCAGGTTCGCGACCGGGTCCGGAGCGGCCTGCGGCTCATCTCCGTCAGCGGCCTGGCCGCACTCCTGCCGGACGAGCTCGCCGCGATCGACCCCACCCTCCGCGCCCAGGCCGTCTTCGAACTCGGCCAGACCCGCATCGTCCTGTGCGCCGAGCCCCGCGACCTCCTCGCCGGCGGGTTCGCCATCGGCTCCCGGGACGGCCGGGTTACCATCGCGAACCCGCCACGCCGCATCCCCCAGGCCGCGCTCATCGCCCTCGGTGAGCGCCTCCACGACCAGCTCCTGTGAGCTGGCCGGGCCAGGCGAAGTACCCGCCGAGGACCGGCCCGGCGTCCTACGCTGCTGGATGAGCCCACCGGGGCCTAGCCGGTGGGCTCTGTGACCCCCGCGCGAGCGGGGAGCAGAGTCCCAAGATACCCACCTCCCGCAAAGGAGCAGCATGAGCAGCATGAGCAGCATTCCGACGGTCATGCCCCCCGAAGAGATCCCCGTGCACGGCAGCGGATTCGGCTACGAGCACGAGCCCTACGCGGTCATATGCATGACCCCGGCCGAGGGCCACCCCAGGACGATCCAAGGCCGCATCGACGGCGAGATCGTGGTGACCATGCCCGCCGAGCCCGGCCGGTGGGACAGTCCCGAGAACGAGTACCTGATCCGGCTCATGCAGGTCAGGGTGGCCGCATCCGTCGCCTCCCAGCCCGCCGCCGCGGCCTGGCGCCGAATCAGGGCCCTGGACTCCGGCTGGGCAGGAACCCGCCTGGCCACCTCCGAGCTGCCCGAGAGCGAGCAGTACGACCAGGCGGCCCTCGACCGGCACGAGGCGATGCGGGAGCGGTGGCTGCTCAACCCGGGCGGGACACACGGCAGGTTCCCGGACTGGACCGGGCTCGGCATGATCGCCAGCGGTCGGCACCAGTACTGGCAGGAGTTGCTGCCCGGCGAGGACCGGCGCATGCTCGACCTCGTCCGCGAGCAGAAGGCCGAGGCCGAGCGGCTCCGCGCCATCGCAGAACCCACCGACCGGGCAGTGCGCGACTACCTCCGCCAGCACAGCGCCCCCGCCACGAGGCCCGCATGACCGACACCCCCGCCCGATACAAGGTCGAGAAGACCCAGGTCCAGAGCCTCGGCCGCCTCTCCGACCGCTGGGCCGTCGTCCGCACCGACGGCACCCCGACCGGCTGGGGCCCCGGCAAGGACTACCGCGCCCACAACCACCTCTACAGTGACCGGGGTCTCGCCGAGATCGTGGCCGCGTTCCTCAACGGCACTCCCGACGACTACCGCATCGAGCGCAACCTCCACAAGGGCCGCCACTTCTGGCTGATCACCGGAGCCGCCCCCGGCGACCCCGGTGAGCTCAAGTCCCGCACCTTCGAGGACGACCAGAAGCCGGCCGACACCGTCAGCGCCGCCCTCATCCGGAAGGTCACCGACCACGTCGCCGGGATCGACCGCCGCGTCGCCGCCCAGGCCGACGCCGATGCCAAGGCGGCCGAGCAGGAGGCGGAGGCCGACCGCCGCCGGGCCCTGGAAGCCGAGAAAGGGCCCCTCGCAACGCCCCGCCAGGTCGACTTCATCATGGAGCTCCTCGCCGACCGCCAGCGCACCGGCGACGGCGGCGGCTTCTACTTCGGCGGCCCGACCACCCGCAAGGGCGTCGCGGAGATGTCCAAGCGCGAGGCCAGCATGTACATCACCTCCCTCAAGGGCGACTACTAACGGTGGCTTCGGGCACCTGACAGGCCGCCACTGGTGCCGTAGCATCGGCACCACGCCCCGTGAGAGCGGGGGTGGACCGTCTTGGGTTTTCGGCCCTGCGGTCGAAGCAAGACCGCCCTGCGAGAGCGGGGATGCCTCACATGGCAATTGGCCCCGCGTGCGCGGGGATGGCCCGCCTCCGGCTCCCCGGGCTAGGGCTGACGCAACCTGCCCCGCACAGGCGGGGATACATCACGTGTCGGTGTCGTGAGGAACAGCATGCCCATCACCGCGAACTCCCGCTGGCGCAAAGGCGACCGCGACGCCGGCGCTCGCGAAGGCCATAACGAGCAGACCCGCGAGATGCGCCGCGCGTGGGCGGTGGCGGCCCTTGCTCCGGTGGAGGAGCAGATCCTCGCCGCGCTTGCCGCGGGAGGCAGGATCGCCGAAGTGGCTGAGGCGCACGGCGTCACCTCCGTGGCCCTCCACGGGCGCGCAAGCTGGGATGTCGACTGGTCCCGCCGCCTGGATGCGGCGCTGATGGAGGGCCGTGACGAGACGCTTGACCACGGGCGGCGGGGAACCTACCGGCATCAGGGATGCCGCTGCCCCGAGTGCCGTGCCGCGCAGCACTCCTAACTGAGATGGCGCTGCGCCCGGGTGGGTCGCACACCTCAGATCGAACCGGTGTTCTAGCATCGAGACGTGCTCTCCGACCCGAACGCGATCCCGCCCGCCGACCGGATCATGTCCGCGTGGATCGCGGGCGTCGCCGCCCGCTGGGCGCCCCACACCTGCCCTGAAGACGACGCGCTGAAGGCGGCGATCGCCGAGCTGCACGAGGTCGCGACCGATAGGACCGAGACGCTGCGGACGGACCTGCTCGGCAAGGCTGCTGGCCTCAACCGCGGACATGCGCAGTATCGGCTGGAGGCGGGCGGCGTGGAGATGGGGCACGCGGCCCGCGCGGACCTGCTGATGAAGGCGGGCGGGGACCCGGCGGTCGCGGAGCTGTGGATGGAGGAAGGGCGCCGCCGCGCTCGGCCGGTCATGCCTCCCCAGCACTGACCTCACCCTCGCCGAGGAAGGCTTTGCGAGCCGCTTTGATGGTGTGCTCGGGCGGCGGGTCGATGAGGGCGTAAGCCTCCGCGACTTCGTCGAGGAGTTGCTCGTCGCGGTCCTTGGTCATGACGGGGAGCCTGCCGGGTGGCGGGCTCCCCGCGCATTGATCTTGATCGGCTTTTGATCAGGCCATGCCCTCTTGCGGTGCCGCGGCCGCGGACAGCTCCTCGCGGAGCTTCGCCGCCTCGTCCCGCGCGGCGTCGCGTTCGACGATCAGGCTGCCGATCTCGGCTTCGACCTTGTCGAGGAACTCGTCGACCTCGCTCTGCACGTATCCAGGGGCGAGCCGCGTCGATACGAACTTCACCCGCCGGATGTCCATCGGGGTGATCCGGTGCGCGTCGACGGCGTGCCGGGCCTTGGCCGGGATGGCGAAGGACTCGACGAGTTCTGTGAGGCGGTCGACCTTGGTGTTGAGGCTCTGGACGGCCTCCTCGGCGTTGAAAGTTTCCATGGTGGCTTCCTAACACGCGGGTCGGGGTCAGGCGGGGAGTTCGGGGGATCCGTCCTGGTCGGGGGTTTCGTCGCGGAGTTCGAGGTGCGCGAGGTAGAAACCGGTCGGCCCGTAGCTGCCTGCGGAGCGGAGCTTCCAGGGGCTGCTTTCAAGGAGGGTGTGCAGTTCGGTGGCCGACAGCATGAGCCGCCCGAACCAGTCGCTGGCCAGGGATCCGTAGCGGACCCGCATGAGGACCTGGCCCGGGAGCCGCCCCGCCCGCCGGTTCTCGGCGTGGTAGCTGGAGTGTTCCTCGGCCTGGGTGTAGGGGTCGTGGCCGTTGGCGAGGATTTGCGCGCCGGGCCGGGCGACACGCGCGAGGCTGCGGAGGACAGCGGAGGCCGTGTCCAGCGAGCCGAGGAGACCGAGGTTTCCGCCGAGCAGCAGGATCGTGTCGAACGTTCCGAGGTCGTCGCCGGGCTCCTGGACGCTGCCGAGGCGGACGTCCAGGCCCTGGGCGCACGCGACGTCGACGGCGCCCGCCGACGGGTCGATGCCGATGATGTCGGTGTGTCCGCGCTGCCGGGCTTCGAGCATGTGGCGGCCGGCGGCGCAGCCGACGTCGAGGATCCGGCCGCGGAGCTTGGTCATGGCGACCTGTTCGGCCTCGACCCATTCCTCGTAGTGCGAGAAGTAACGATAGGCGTCCTCAACGCTGACGTAGCCGTCGGACCGCTCGATGACCTGCCGGTGGGATCCGCGGCGCGGGCCGGCCGCGAAGGCGTCGACCAGCATCTGGCCGTATCCGTCGCCGACCGTGACGCGGGAGATCCGCCCGGAGGGCGGGTAGAAGGCGGTGCTCACAGGTGACTCCTATCTGGGGGTTAGCGCAGATCGAGCGGGGTGAGGCGGGTGGTCGTTTCGGCCTTGATCGGCGCTGACATGACCAGCTCGTAAGCGTGCGCGGCGAGGTTCGTCTTATCGGCCTCGGACAGGGCCACGACGTGCTCGATGCCTCGTTCGTGGGCGAGCTGGTGGACGACGCGCCTCAGCGCAGCCTCGGCTGAAGCTGCTGCTTCGGCCACGCCGGCGGGCTTGATGAAGAGGTGTTCCAGTTCTCCGCGCCGGATGCCGTTGGCGGCCAGCAGGATGTGGAAGTTCATGGTCTCTTTTGCCGCGTGATGGACGGCGGCGTCGAGCTCGGCGCTCACCGTACGGCGTCGGCGAGTTCGGGGGCGGGGGTCTGTGTTTCCGGGGCGTCACGCAGGGGCTGCCGGAGCTGGACCTGTGTGAGCCCGTTGCCGGTGCCGATCACCAGAGCCCGCACCAGCAGGCGAGCCGTCTCGATGCCGTCGCCGGGGGTGAAGGGGGTGCCGCCACGGTCGATGACGTCGACCACGAGCTCATCCCCGTTCGAGTGCACATGGACGACGTACGGCGGCGCCCCGTGGCACAACGCGTTAGTGACGGCCTCGTTGGCGGCGGCTATCAGGGTGTGCCGGAGCCTGGCCTGCATCTGCGCTTTGGTGGCCTGGAGCGAGAGGAAGCCGCGGAAGACGGCAAGCTGCCCTGTGTCCCGGACGATCATGCTGGCCTTCGGCGGTTCCTCGGCGCGCGGCGGCGTTTCGGATGCGTCCAGGAGGGCGCCCCTGCTCATGATGCCGCTGCGGTTGTGGCGGGCACCCTGCGACGCAACTGGAGGATGTTCTCCGCCACCACGGCGAGCCACTCGGGGTCCGTCGCGTCCGAAGTCGCCACGGCGTGGTCGTCGTTGACCAGGAGGCGATGAGTGCCGTCCGGGTCCGTGCGGACGGTGACGACGAGCGTCACCCCGACCCGCAGGGCGCGCCCCTGCTCGAGGTCGGATTGCACAGCGTGCTCGGTCAGCAGGTACTGCGCGAGGGTCTGGAGGAGGCGTGCCTGAGCAACGCACTCGAAGCCCGACTGCTCGTTGAGCGAGTTCACAAGGCTGTCGGCGGTGTCTTCGATCAGGGTCATCGCGAGCCCGATCGATATCTCGACGTCGGTGAGCGTCCGCCGCCGTGTTGCTTTGTAGAGGCCGGTGCCGTCGGGACTGGTCCGGCCCAAGATCCAGTCGGGCCAGTCCGCCTCATCCCACGGCAGTTCCTTCGACGCGTACACCATGAGCGCCTCCGTCAGTAGCGATTCGGTCGCGTCCAGTTAATTGCCGCCTGGGCGACGACGCCATGGGGATACTGGGGGGACAGACGTAGACGTGCATAGACGCCAAGATCTATGCACGTCTACGCATCGCGAAAGGTGTGCGCGATGGACAACGGTGCAACGCTTCCTGCATGGGCGAAGCGACTAACGGAAATGCGCGAAGCGCGCGGCTGGGGTCGGTCCGACCTTGCCCGCGAGATGAAGCGGTTCAGCACAGACCTGCCATCTGTCAGATCGCTGGCGCACTCGATCCGCAGTGACTGGGAGACTGGCGCCCACAAGCCTGGGCCACGGAATCGCTCTTTGCTCGCGCAAGCCCTCGGCGTCGCCGAAGTCGAGCTGTTCGGCAGTGCCGAGGCTCCTGCGCCGCAGCCGCTCGAGGACGACGAGGTGAACCGGCGCAGGCTCCTGGGACTGCTCGGGGCCGCTGCAGCGGCGGGGGCAGCTCAGCAGTTTGAACCAGTCCGGGCTCGGCTCAACGACTCCTTTTCGAGTGCACCGACCATGTCGGATGCCGACGACTGGGAACGCGTGGCTTTCGACTACTCCTTCGAGGTCGGCGCGCTCGCCCCTGAACGACTGCTCCCTGAGCTACTCACGGACGTCGAGGAGTTGCACAGCGTTCTGAACGTCGCTCAGGGCACGGTGCGCCAGCACCTCCTGCGTGCGTCTGCCAACATGGCGGCGCTTACTGCCATCGCACTCTTGAACGCCGAGGAGACCCGAGCGGCGGGCCGCTGGTGGCGCACGGCCGCGCGGGCAGCGAGCGAGTGCGGCGATCATGCGCTTGCCGCCCGAGTCCGTGGCCGCCAGGCGGTCTTCTCTGTCTACGGCCCAAGCCCCGGCCCGCGCACCCTCAGCCTGGCGGACGACGCGCTCGCCGCCGGGGGCAGCATCCCGTGCGGTGGCGTCGCGAGCGCGCACGCAGCGAAGGCACAGGCGTACGCCTACCTCGGCCGGTTTGACGATGCCGAAGACGCGCTCCGCGATCTGGAGCGGACGTTCGAGCTGCTGCCCGAAGACGTCCGTGTGGACCGGCGCTCCCAGTGGGGCTGGTCGGAGCAACGGCTCTACCACGTCCGCAGCTACGTCCACACCTACGCAGGCGACACCGATCGTGCGTTCGCCGCACAGGACCGCGCCCTGGAGTTCTACTCTCCGCGGCCGTCTCAGGGCCGGGTACAGGTCGAGTTGCACCGCGCTGGGTGTCTCATCCGCGCCGGCGACATCGACGAGGGTGCCCGCCACGCTGTTCGGGTGCTGGAGTCGGTGCCGCCGCGGCTTCGCCATGATGGTCTCCTCAAAACGACTGCGGTGAGCACCCTCGGCCTCGCTACCCCGGCGCAGGCCCGATCCGCGCCAATCCGCGCAGCGTTCGAAGCGCTGGCCCTGGAACCGGGAGGACGCCGATGACCGAAATGACCTTCACTCGCCTCGACCCTGTGGAGGCGCGTGAGCTCGTCGACGAGCTCATCGTTCCGCTCTACGTCGACACCCACACCGAGGTCGCGGGCAACCCTTTCTACTCCGCCGAACGCGCCGCGGAGAGGATCCGCGGTTACGCGGCGGCGCCGACCTTCGAGATTGTGATCGCCCGCATCGATGGCGTGCCGATCGGGCAGGCCTTCGGCTACGGGCTAATCACGGGCCGTTGGTGGGAAGGGCTGACGCCGACCGTTGAGCTGCCCGAGGACTTCACCGACGAGCGCGGCGGCGGCAGGACCTTCGCGTTCACCGAGTTGATGGTCTTGCCCGAACGGCAAGGGCAGGGCCTGGCGCACGCGCTCCACGACGAGTTGCTGCGTGGCCGGGCGGAGGAGCGGGCGACGGTCCTGACGCGCGAGGACAACAGGTCGGCGCAGGCCGCCTACGCGCGATGGGGATGGAGGAAGGTCGGCAAGCTGCAGCCGTATCCGGATTCTCCGCATTTTGATGCGTTCGTTTTGCCGCTTCCGCTCCCGAGCTGACCCGGGACCTTAGGCTGGTCCTGCGTACACCAACGCCAGTACCCCGCCCCGCTGAACTGGGCGGGGTACTGCTCGGGGTACCGGAAGGTGATTGAGGAGCCGCGTTGAGCCGCGTGAGGGGCCTGGTCCGCGAGGTCGTCGACGCCGGCAGGCTGATGCACCTGGGGGTGGGCAGCAGTCCCCTGCAGGTGTTTCCGGTCTGGTACCAGGCGGGTTGGAAGCCTGACGTCCTGCGGTGGATCTCGCGGGTGGACCGGGCGCATAGCCGGACGGTACGTCTCCGAGGAAACGTGGCCGGTTCCATCGTGGCCGCCGAGCCGGATGGGCTGGGCGATGCCGTGCGCGGCGTACGATTCGCCGGCTTCGCTCGAGAACTACCGACCTCGGGGATCGACCAGCAACTCGATGCGTTCGTCGCGCGCTGGCCGAAGGCTGCCGGGCCACTCGACCGCCAGGCGCTCGCTGACGGCACGTCAGCGATGCGGCTTTACGAAGTATCGGTCGAGCGGTGGATCCTGTTCGACGAGGAGGCGTTCCCCGCAGACCCGCGGCAGGAGATCCTCGCGGAGATCGAGCCCCACTACCGGTAGAGGGGCTCCGGGCCTGGAACTGATGCCGTCAGGAACCCAGGCCCGGAGCGTTCATGGCTGCGCGTGCGTGTCGCGTAGCAGCCGCCCAAGCTAGCAGCTCAAGGCCAGTTCGGATCCTAGGATCCTAGGGTTTGAGGGACTTAGGCTCTTAGGGCCCTTACGTTCGCGCCATGGTCAACCCCCTATCCGCGCGTCCTCAATACCGGCAGGTGGCCGACGAGCTGAGGCGGCAGATCAAGCGGGGCAGACTCCGGCGGGGCGAGCCGCTGCCGAGTGAACTGCAGCTCGAGGAGGAATTCGGGGTCGGGGCGGGCACGATCCGCCGGGCTCTACCGATCTTGGTCGCGGAGGGCCTTGTGGTCCCGGCCGGGCGAGGTCTTCCTTACCGGGTCGCCGATCGCCTGGAGCCTGAGGTCATCAGGGTCGGGCCTGCGACGAGGGTGGCGAGTCGGATCGCGAGCGAGGCCGACAGTGACCGGTTCAGGGTTGCGGAGGGGGCGTTCATCACGGTGGTCGAGCGTGCCGACGGTGACGTTCGCTGCTACGCCGCGGGGCGGGTCATCATCGAGTTCCGGATCGACGGGGACGACCCAGTCAGCGCTGACTAGCAGCTCGACGACGTCGTCGTCTTCATACATGCGCCACGGTTCAGGCAGCAGCGGAAGTTCGCTGGCGATTGCGGCGGCCTGCCGGGTCATCGACTCGCTGTCCCGATAGCGGACCGGCTCGGCGCTGCCCGCGGCGAGGTCGGCAAGCGCGGCGAATGCCTCGGCCCGGAAAGCTCGCTGCGCTGCGCGGTGCTCGGCTGGCATCCACTCATCCTCGGCCTGCGGGTCGGTACGGAGCCACCGGCCGTAGCGGCGCACTGCGGCGGTGGCGAGCCGCTCCAGCTCGGCCAGGAGCGGGTTGAGCGCGGCAGCGAACTGGGCGACGCGGGCGGGGTCGCCGCCGATGTCGATCGCTCGACGGTCCCAGAGCGGGCGCCCGTAGTCGGGCGAGTAGTAGTCGTCGACGAAGCCTCGGTTGATCGAGTATGCCTCGACGTTGTAGAGGCGGGCGAGCGATCGAGCGGCCGCGCACCGCTCGATCGCTCGTCCTCCAACGTTGGTGAAGCGGATGCGCGCGGACGCTCGATCAGTGGCGCCGGACCGGGTGATGGTCAGGTGCTCGACGGTGATGTAGCGGTGGGTGGGCATGGGCGTTCCGATCGAGTGGCGGTGCTGGTCAGGCGGTGGCGATAGCCGGTTGAGCGCTCTGCTCGTCCGGCTCGGTGGGCTCGTCGAGCGTGTGGCTGGCGAGGATGGGCGTGAGGTACTCGGGGTGTTTGTTGAGGACTGCGGCGCAGATTTTGCGGGCGGTCGACACGGCGGGCGGGTCCTCGATCTCAGCGTCGGCGAGCGCGGCGGCCAGGTCGTCGCCGGACGGCCGCTTGCGCAGCTCGATGATCAGCTCCTTCACGTAAGGCTTCGCGACCTCGATCCACTCGTCCATGTACCGGCCGCGCGAAGGCCTGCGCGTGGTCCTCTCCGCCGCCGGCGGCGGAGGTGCGGCTGGCGGAGCGACCTCTACGGCGAGGGGTTCGGGTGCGGATTCACTGGCCGCGGTTGGTGCGGGTGGCTCGTCAACGCCGCCGCGGCTGATCCATGCGGCGAGTTCGCCGCTGAGCGCGTACCAGCGGCCGGTCAGGTGCTCGTCTGCGAATCGAGCGCCGATCGACCGTTCGAGCGCTGGGCCTCCGTGGAGGGCAAGCGCTACATCGGTGGGACGTAGCCAATGGTCGGCGAGCGCTCGTCTGAGGTTCTGGGTCGAGCCGAGCGCTACACGGTCGCCGTGGGTGGCGAGGTAGACGATCGGATGGTGTAGCCCGTTGAGCAGAGCGCTCAGGTCTGCTCGATCGCCCTCGCGTCCGGCGAGTGCTCCGGTCGGTCGGGCGGTCGGGCGGTGCGGGAGGATCGGGCCCCCGTGGTGGCAGATCACCGGCCGCGCGGCGGTGGTGCTCTGCCGGAGGTTGGCCATGTCCTGGACGGCCTGCAGGATCCAGGCGCGGACCGCGGTGGGCCGGTCCATGGCGTGCAGGACCGAGGTGGGGATGTCGCCTTCGGCGAGCTGGTGCAGGAGGGCCAGGGGGACGTGCTTGCGGGTGCTCCTCCAGGTCTTCTTGCCGTGCCAGGCGATGAGGACGGTGCGTGCGTAGAGCACGACGGCTTCGCGGGCGAGTGCCTCGCGGTAGGAGGTGGTCTCCCAGGCGACCATGCGAGAGCGGATGCGGGCGGTGCGGATCGGGGCGACAAGGTAGCGGGCCCAGCGGATCCGGTCCATGAGGGCGCCGTCGTCGGGCAGGACGTGGCGGCGGGCGGCCTCGAAGAAGACCGCGGAGATGGCGGGGAGGACGGCGTGTAGGGCGCGAGCCCAGGGGTCGTCGCCGGGGGTAACGGCCCAGTTAGCGGCGACGGTGCCAGCGGTGATGCACCAGGCCGTCGAGCGCAGGAACAGGGACGGGCGGAGCGAGTCGAGGAGCAGCAGGGCCGGGATGGCGAGGTCGAGCCCGAGGGGCAGGACGATGCCGGGCGTGAAGAAGTGGAGTTCGGCCCAACGGGAGAGGTTGGAGAAGGAGCTGAAGAAGCCGATACCGGCGACCGCGGTGCCGAGGGCGACGGCGATGAAGTACCGGACGTTGAGGCGGCGGAGGCGGAGTTTCACTGGTCGTCTCCGTCTTCGTAGCGGCCGGTGCCGATCGAGCTGGTGAGGTGGGGGGCGAGCAGGACGAGGAGCGAGGCGCCGGTGGGCGCGCTGAGCAGGAGGAGTGTGGTCATCGGTTCTCCTGGCGGGGGCAGGCGTGTGCCGGGCCGCTGCCTCGGCGGACGCGCCCCGCGTAGTTGTGGTGGTCGGTGAGTAGGGCGGTGGTGGTGCAGCCGCAGGGACTGACGGCGACGAGGGTGGACAGCAGCACGCGGAGGGTGTGGGCGTTCATGACGGGGGTTCCGCCGGGCAGGTGTGCGGGGGGTCGACCTCGGTGATGATGCGGCCGGCCTTGGTGGGGTCGTCGGTGAGCCAGGCCCGGGTGATGCAGGTGCAGTCACGGGCGATGGCGATGACGACGCCGATGCTGGGGGTGAGGAGCTGCTCGGCGAACTCGGCGATGGCGTCGAGGTGCCCGGCCGCGGTGGTGGTGGTGATGCCGCGCCTGGTGACGGATTGGCAGGCGTTGGGGGTGATGCCGAGGACGTGGCTGAGCAGGACGGGCAGGACGTTGGGCATGGCGGACCTCCCTGGGACGGGCGTTTTCCCTGGTGGGCGGGGGTGCTGCCTGATCGTTTTCAGCGGGGGCCTTGCGGACAGCAGCGCCTAATGGGTTATTGTGCAGACAGCATAAGCAAAGTGTTCAGACACTTTCAAGCCTGGAGGAGCCAGATGACCAACCACGTGCTCACGTGGGAGCATGAGCGCATGCCGAGACCAGCGACCGGAGAGACGCCCCGCCGCGGGCCCTTCCGCATCGAGGACTCGGTCTGGAAGCCCGCCGTCGAACGGGCCACCGGCGATGGCCTGACGATGACCGACGTCGTCAAGGCGCACCTCGCCCTCTACGGACGCGAACTCCCCGAGGGCGCTCCCGAGGCAGACCCCTGGACCGTGATCAACTTCGTGGTCCAGCACACCGGCCTGCAGCTGCGGCCCGGCCTGGACCTCGACGCCGCGGCCGACGCCTGCGCCGAGTTCCTCCGAGCGCTCGGCGTCCGCGCAACGGTCGACGAGGCCGGCAAGTCCTCGTAGCGCTCCCGCGCCTTCTCCCCCATCTGCACAGCAGCAGGAGCTTCTCTTTCCGCCCCGCGATCACCAGGGGTTTCTCAGCATGCCCGCATTCCTCCGCCCCATCGGCGCTGCCTGATGGGCTACGAACTTCGCCGCTGGCTGGCGGACCGGCTCCCCCCGGAGACGTCCTCCGGCGAGCGCCTTCTCGCGCTCGAGATCGCCGACCTGGCGAACGACCACACCCGGCGCGCGTTCGGCGTCGAGACCCTGTCCAAGCTCGTGCACCGCACGGGGTTCGCGGACATGAAGCAGGTCGGCAAGGTGCTCGGCAAGCTCGCGGCCCGCGGGATCGAGCTGCGCGCTCCGATCCTCGGCAAGGACGGCCAGGCCGTACGCGACAAGGCCGGCCGCCTGCTGTTCGCCGCAAAGGGTCACGGTCTTGAGTTCGTCGTGCCGACGGCGGAGTCTTGCCCTGCCCTCGTTAGGTCCCCTGCCTGGGGAAGCTTCGAAGGTCCCCGAACCGGGGGAGCTGACGAAAGGTCCCCCGACTGGGGGGGCTTTGGCGAGCAGAGGGATTCTTCTGACCTCGATAGCTCCCCTGTCGAGGGGAGCTATGACGGGGAAGGTCCCCCTGCGGGGGATCAAAGGTCCCCCGCAGGGTCCCAAAGCTCCCCCGCCTGGTCCTCAAAGGTCCCCCGTCAAGGGGACCCTTCTCCTCAGTCTCCTCAGGTCACCTCATCTCTCTCGCGAGACACTCACGTCCCGCACGAGGAGGCCGAGAGAGACGATCTTGAGGACCGACCCCTCAGCCCAGACCGGCTCACCACACGGCTCATGTCCGAGCACAGCGGCACCGCCGAGGAGGTGACTGCGGTCCTGGCCCTCGCCCGGCGCGACGGCATCCGCAATCTCGTCGCCTGGATGAGCACCCCTGCAGGGCAGGAGGACTTCCCCCGCCGCCTCGCCGAGCTGCGTGCCCGGCCTCTCGTCCGCGAGCGGCCTTCATGCGGACACCGTGACTCCGTCGATCCGGTTGGCGGAGGCTGCCTGCTCTGCGGGATCAAGACCGCCAGGGCGCAGCCCAGCCCCTCCGTCGCCGCCGATCACGATGCCGACGACGCTGCGGGCCGGGCGCTCCTGGAGCAGTACTTGGCCCGGGGCCGCACAGAGCGGGAGCGCAAGAACCAGCAGAGCAGCGCCCGCACGCGCAGGCCCTCAGCCCTTGGCGAGGTCCTCGCTTTCTCCCCTGAGGTCTGGCAGGAACGCGAGGCCTCCCTCGCCGCCGAGGACGGGTGCCGCCCGCTCCCCTACACCGATCCCGCCGCCCAGTGCGAAGGTCAGGAGACCGCGTGAAGGGAGTCCAGTGCCCAGCTCAGGCCTTCACCCAGTAGCCGCAGCCCTCGGAGGTGAACCCTCCATCGCTGGCCAGGACCGTCACCGTCACCCCGCCCGGCGCGTTCGTCACGAAGTCGTTCGCCAGCCGACCGCCACTCGAGGTCGACCGCTCCCAGTAGCAGTCCGAAGCCTTGCCGACGGTCCGGTAGGTGCCGGGCCGGATCGTGGTGCGGAAGCTCCCGATCTCGTCGTCAGGCTGCTCTGCGGTGACCTCGTACTGGCCGTCGTCGAAGCCGCCAAGTGCCTTCATCAGCATCTTGCTGTACTTCGGGCACAGCACCTCGACCGCGGTTTGGCCCAGGCCATCGGGCGGGTCTTCGATCCAGCCTTCGAGGGTCGGCCGCCTGGAGTCGAGGTCGGATTCGCCTTCGGTAAGCGCGCTGTCGACATAGCGCGGCTGGCCGCAAACCTCCCGGCCTTCGTTGGCGAGGCTGAGGTCTCCGACGGGACCGTCCGTACCGAGGTATGCCTCGTAGATCTCGTCGTCACCGGCGGCTCGCACGGCATCGACGAACGCTCTTTCCTTTTCAGGGAGGGTAACTGGCTCGCTAGCGGGGTCGAGGAGCGCGTCCAGCTCACGCGTGGGGCTGGGTGGGGTGGTGGGGGTGTCGCTCGTCGCGGAGGCTTGGTAGAAGATCGCGCCGATCCCGACTATGCCGAGCAGGGCAACGCCGACGATGGCCGGGAGGGCGGTCGGCCGGCGTTGACGTGGCTTGGTGGGGTGCTGCTGGGGGCTCTCCTGCACGAGCTGCTCCTGGCCGCCGGGCGGGTCGGCTGGGGGGCATCTGGACCCGCGCTGTGGCTGCATCTTGGCAGGGGCTGGCAGGCTACGTCTTGCGGATCAACCGTGCATGCACGATCGTGCTGGCCGGAATGTGGCTCTGGAGAGGGTTTGGCCTGGTCACCACGCGTGCATGTACGGCGTGTTTGGGACGCATGGCCCTACCAGGACAGGCAGGCGCCTTCGGTGAGAATCTCCCAGGGAGTAGAGTTCCCGGCAGACGCGGCGAGCCTCTCGGGCCACGAGGAGTCCCTGGTGAAGGGGCCTGGCTCGCCGCGTCTTTCCCGGATTTCCGGCGGATCTCCGAATCCTGACGGCATGCCCTACTATGCACCGCAGCTGAAAATCTGTCTAGGGACAGATCCGGCTACTTCTGGTGAAACGAGCGATACATGCCGACACGTAACATGAGACGGAGACGCCTCGGCAAAGCCCTTGAGGAGCTCCGACAAGCGACCGGACGAACTCCCGAGGACGTGGCCGAGGCCTGCGGCTGGCACCCCAAGAAGATCATCCGCTGGGAGGCCGGCGACGTCATCAAGCCGATGCTCAGCGGGGCAAGCGGCGGCATCCTGGACCTGCTCGATGAGCTCGGTGTTCACGACCAGGCCGAGCGGGACCGCATCGCCCAGCTCGTCGCCGACGCCCGCCAGCCCGACTGGTGGGACCGCGACGAATACCAGCCAGCCCTGACACCCGGCTTCATCACCCATTTGCGAAGCGAAGACGAGGCCGCAGAGATCCGCACATGGGAGCCCCGGCTCATCCCCGGCCTCCTGCAATGCCGTTCATATATGGAAGCCCAGATTGATGTCTACGAGGACACTGCGCCCGAGAAACGGGAAGCTCTCATCGCGCTCCGCCTTGAACGCCAGCGTCGCCTATTGCGCGGAGAGCACAAGCTAGAGAGCCTGTGGGCGATCATTGACGAGGCTGCGATCAGGCGTCTTGTCGGCGGAGTCCCCGTGATGAGGGAGCAGATAGCCCACCTGATCGAATGCTCTTGGCTCCCTAACGTGCAAGTTCTGGTGAGCCCGTTCAAGTCGGGGGCGATGCGCGCCTCGGAGCCGTTTACGATCTTCTCATCTCGCGTTCCGACCGATCCCGAGACTGTCAATGTCGAACTTCTCACGCAGACCAATGCCTGGTTCGATGATCCACAGCAAGTAGCCTCTTACTCTAATCTCTTCATCGCTACCACGAGGGCTGCGCTTGATCGGGAAAAGACAAGAGAACTACTCAAAGGATGGATGGGTGAGCTAGGGGGATGAGCGCAATTTTCACTGGATGGCGGAAGGCTTCCGCGAGCGGCGAAGGCAATTGCGTTGAGGTCGGGGCGATCGTCGATGCCCCTCGCAGGGCCCGCGACGTGCTGATCCGCGATTCGAAGAACCCAAGCGGCGGGAAGCTCTGTGTTGCTCCCGCCGCCTGGGGTCGCTTCTTGGGCAGCCTCAGGACTTGATGGCCACTGCGCCGAGCACCGGGAGGCTCCGCTCCTCCACCGCCGGCGCGTGGTCGGGCCGCCAGTGCTGAGGCGGCACCAGGCCAGGGTCTAGTACCTCCAGGCCGTCGAGGAAGCCGCGGATCTCCCCTCCGGTCCGCGGCCAAATCCCCCCAGCGAACGTCCCGGCGAAGACCGCGTTGAGCCCGTCCAGGAGCTCCGGGTCAAGGCCGTCGAGGCAGGCATGCGCGAGGACGAGGGAGCTTCCTGAGGGCACGGCGTCCATGTAGGCCTTCGTCGCCTGCAGGGGCTCGTCTCCGGGCACGTAGTGCCAGAGGTTGGACGCCAGGACGCATACGGGCCGGGTGAGGTCGAGGATCCGCTGAGCCTCCGGTGAGCCGAGGATGACGTCGACGTCGCGGCTGTCGGCCTCCAGGTAGGCGGTGGTGGCGCTGTTGAACAGGGCGCCGCCGACAGCGCGGATCTCAGGGTCCGCATCGGTGTGCAGCCACTGCCCGGGGAACAGGTCGTGAAGGTTCTTGCCCTCCTTCAGCGGCTTGCCCGCGCCCAGGTTCAAGAACTGGTCGACGCCGGTCTGACTGACGATGTGGCTGACAGACCTGAACGGGAACTCCTCGTCATCGGGCGCCGCGCCGGGGACTTTGGGCCAGCGCCGTGCGAACTCGGCGACGGTCTGGTGGTCTCGGCTGCGGTTGCGGCCGCCGCGGGCTGCGTCGGTCATGCCGGCGACGCTGTTGAGGCTGGTGTCGATTTCGTGCGGGGGGTACGGGTCGTCCATGCAGTGACCCTAGGCAAGGTGAGCCAAGTCACACAATGCTGGCCCCTGTGTTGTCCGTGTTGTCCGATTCCCCGGGGACGAGTGGGGACGGAGTGGGGACGAAAGACGTCGGGAATCCGACAGGAATGCAACAGGAATCCGCAAAGGATGGCATGAGAAAGCCCCCGGGGCCGTAGCGTTTCCGCTGGTCACGGCCCTCGGGGGCTTCTTTACCTCAGGTGGAGATGAGGGGATTCGAACCCCTGACCCCTTCGATGCGAACTTTGCGGGAGACCTCGATGCGTTCCGCTCCGCCGCAGGTCAGACCACACGAAGATGCCCCCGATCACGCCGTCCCCGCCGAACTGGGGACGGATTGGGGACGGACTCAACGATGGGCTCCGGGGTCGGAGCTTCCCGCAAGTCAGGCGTTCGAGCCGCGATCCTTTCCCGGATGGCCGCGTTGATGAGCCTCACCCGGGAGCCCGGCCGTCGCCCCGCGACCTCGTCCATCCGGATCCGCTCGTCGATCGCCTTCCACCACAGGCTCTCCAGGACCTCGCGGAGCTCGGCCCGCATCTCCTCGGTGATGTGGGTGTAGTGCTCCGACATGCCGCGCTTCTCATGACCGAGACGCTCCTTGATGAGGACGGGGTCGATACGGGCCGCGCGGAGCCAGGTCTGCTGAGAGTGCCGCAGCCCGTGCGGCGTCAACCCGACCTTGAGCGGCCGCCACGACACCGGCGCGTAGTACATGTCGAGGTCGACCGCCATGCGCCGCCGCGCCGAGTGCTGCGGGATCTTCCCGCCCGTCGCCGACCTGCAGCCCGCACCCGGCGCCGCTTCGCACGTCGGGCAGCCCACGCCGCTCACGTAGGGCGCGTCCCACCGCGGCCGGCCCCCGCCCCGCGGCGGCTCGTAGGAGGCCGAGGGGTCGTCGATGTCTGCGTACGGCCAGGCCGGGCGCAGCAGCA
The DNA here is from genome assembly GCF_003751225.1 of Actinocorallia herbida. Classification (NCBI taxonomy): domain Bacteria; kingdom Bacillati; phylum Actinomycetota; class Actinomycetes; order Streptosporangiales; family Thermomonosporaceae; genus Actinocorallia; species Actinocorallia herbida. Next base: position 9,263 of record NZ_RJKE01000001.1, on the reverse strand, counting down.
GGCCGCTGCGGGCATCCTCGAGGACCGGCATCTTCGGCCGGGGCTGGGCTCCGCCGATCTCCGGGGTCGCGCCATCGGCTGCTGGGTGCCAGACGCGTTCGCCGAAGTCGGAGCGGCTGGGGTGGGCGGCGTTGCGCGTCAGGAACAGGTAGTCGGTGGCACCGCACTTCCCTGAGCAGGTGCTGCAGACCTTGCCGCGTGTGCGGTCGGCCTGCTGCTCGGTGAGCGCGAGTAGGAACGGCGGGAGGTCGACGATGCGGGTGGAGTCGTCCTTCGGCGGGACGAGGTTGAACCCGTCGAGCTCTTGGAGCTGCTCCAGCAGCCGGTACCGGCTCTTACCCGGCTGAAGGTAGCTGCGGCGGGCGCCAATCGCCTCGCCCCACCGCATGCCCGTCCAGGCCGTCGAGATGAGCAGCCAGCACTCGTCGTCCCGGCCGGTCAGAATCCCGGCCCGCTCCGCGATGAGAAGCGCTTCGATCGGAGTCGCGAACTTCTCCTCCTGCAGCTCTGCGGAGACCACCGCCTGCTTCCGATCGCGCTTGCGGCCGCGGCCTTTCTGCCGGGCGGCGGCGTTCACGTCGATCCGCTCAGGAACCGCGTCGCCGAGGATGACCGACAGCAGGTTCCGTGCATCCTTCGCGGTGCGTTTGGCGTAGGTGCCCTTTCCTACCGCCTTCACGAGCTTAGGGATCGAGCGCTCCCATTCGTCGACCTCTTTGCGGTCGATGATGCTGTTCAGGGGGCGTTCCCCCCACCGCGGGAGGATGTGGTACTCGATCAGGTACCTGGTGTTGCGGTCGGTGGCGGGTTCGACATCGACACCCCGCCACCATTTGTCCGGCTCGAGCCATTCCCGGACGGTGATGTCGCCCTTCTTCGGGTCCCTCCAGCCGGGTCCAGCCCGTTTGATCTCCTCTTCTTTCAGGATGGCGGCGTTGAGCGCGTCCTGCTCCCGCGCGAACGGCTGGTCGAACTCATCCCGTGAGATGGTGCCTTTCTTCGGCTTCTTCGGGTCGTTCCACAGATGCTTGGGGAGTTCGTAGCGGCCGCGCCAGTACAGGCCGCGTTTCTCTGCGCTGGCCATTGCGCTCCTTTCGTTCAGCCGGTCTTGAGTGCGCGGTTGTGGCGCTCCCACATATCGCGCAGGCACAGAACGGCGAACTTGCGTGCGTCCGGCTCGATCTCGCAGTCGACGACGACGTGTGGGAGCGGGGCGATCAGGTGGGTGTAGGCCATCAGCGGCTGCGGCAACCGGAGCGGCTCGATCGAGGAGCAGATGCCGTCGCGCGGGACCTCGGCGACCCGCTTCGGCGGGGTGCCGCGAACCTGAGCCCACAGGTCCGCGATGACGTACGGGTCGACGATCGGCTGCCAGGGCAGGATCAGGACGGTGGTGTAGATGCCGGTCCTGTCCAGCGGAACCCAGGCAGCGCGAGGCCCCGGCCCGACGCCCGTTCGGCCGAGCGCAGCCGTGAACTCCACAGGCGGCTGCCCGTGTTCGCCGACGATGCGAACGTACTCCTCGCGACGGACGTCGTCCGCGGCTTGCAGGCCGGCGACCTCCATGCGGAGCTGGAGGTTCTGCGCCTCCAGCTGGCTGACCTTCCGCTCCCAGTGGGCGGAGATGCTGCTGAGGGCGGATGGTGCAGGTGATGCAGGTGTGAAGTCCACTGTCCGTCCTCTACGTCTTCGTCGAGTTGGGCCAGTGACTCCTCGTGGCTCCCTATATCCACTCACATCACGCAGGAATCGAACAGGAATTCGCAGTCCGCGTTACACAAACGCAACGAAGCGGATCACGCTCTGCGGCGGTCGCTTTGCGAGTATCCGGCGCTCGATCCAGGCGGGTTCCGGAACAGGCGTACGCCGTGGATCGCCATCTGCCGCTCCGCCTCGGGTACCCCGTCGAACCGCCAGATCCACTCGAAGAACGGGTCGCCCTTCACGCCTTCCGGGAAGTCGATGGGGGCGGCCGCGGGCGGCGGCTCCTCAGCGATGCGGAGCGCGAGGATTCGCCTTAGCGTCTCTGCCGCTTCGAGGCGGTCGACGGCGATCAGGTCCTCGGGTGAGACCCCGACGACCGCTGCCATGTGGGCCAACGTCTTGTCGGGCGCGCGTTCCTTGCCCTCTTCAAGCTGGCGCCAGCGCCGCTCAGCAAGCTTCGTTCCGGCTCTTCGCGCGGCTTCTGCTTGCGTCAGGTTCACGGCGTCCCGGCTCCGGCGGATCAGGAGTGCTTCCGGAAACGGATCTTCACGTGACTCGTCTGGCGGCGGTTGGTCCGTCGTCATGGTCGTGGGTTCCCGTCTACGTGGCTCTGCCAAATCCTGCCAGATTCTGCCGCCACTGTACGGAAGTTCCCCGCCGGTAACCAGAACTTCGTTCACCTAGCCGTGAGACTGCCAAATACTGCCGGATCCTGCTTGCAAGAACCGGCAGTTTGCTGTTGTCTACTCCTGTGACGACTTCCACAGACGAGATCGCTCCCGGGCTCTTCGACCCGATGCGCATCGTCGTTGCGCGTACCGCGGCGGGGATGAGCCAGACCGAACTCGGCCTCAAGGCGGGCGTCAACCCGGCCAGCGTCACCAAGCTCGAAAAGGGCCAGGCAGGTCTCGACGTCCTGCACAAGGTCGTCTCGGCTCTCGGCCTGACGCTGAACGACGTGCTGCCGGAGGCCTACCGACAAGAGCCGGCGCGCCTCTACACGCCCGAGGAAACCGCGGAGCGGCTGGGCAACGCCTGGTCACCCACGACTCTGCGCCGCAAGGCCGGAGCTCAGGAGATCTCGCACACGAAGCTCGGCAAGGAGATCCGGTTCTCGGACCGGGACATTGCCGAGATCATCCAGGCCTTTCGGCGGCCTGCGCTTACGCACGCTCAGCGTGCCCACCGACGCCGTAGCAGGAAGACCACGGCCAAGGCCCCTTAAACGGCGAAGGCCCAGCGTGCTGTAACACGCCGGGCCTGATGCGGAGCGACGAGCGCCGCACGCCGCAAACCCTAGCAACCCCAGGAGCGACGATGAACCCCCGTACCAACCGTCCCCAGGACGCCGTCCCCCGGCTCGGCCCGTACCTCGCGCTGAAGGCCCGCCGCGACCTCGCGGTCTGGCTCGCCGACGAGGAAGGCGTCTCCGACGACGCCGTCCGCAAGGTCCTCGGCCGCATCGCCGACCATCTCCCCATCGACCAGGCCGTCGAGGCCTTCGCGAACTGGCGCGAGATTCGCGTCAAGGCCGACGCCCTGAACAGCGGCGACATGGACTGGTCCGAGGCCGCCCCCGACACCATCGGCACCGACCGCGACCTCCAGGTCGCCGAGTCCTCCACCCGCGACGCCGACGGCCTGCTCGCCAAGCTCCTCGGGGAGGCGGCGTGATCTTCGCCTACGCCCTCGCCCTCGCCGCGGCCGCGCTGATCGTCTTCGCCGACACCGCCGCCAGCCTCCACCACTTCCTCGGCCGGACCGCCGCCGCGTGCTGGATCGCGGCCGCCGCCCTCGTCCTCGCCGACGACGCCTTGCTCGCCGCGCTCGCCGCCCTGTTCGCCGCCGCCGTCACCTGGGCGTGGTGGGAGCAGCCCGACGGAGGCGCCCGCATCCGCGAGGTCCTCGCCGACCTGCTCACCGAACTCCAGCTCCTGCGCGGGGGTGCGGCCCGATGATCCGGAACCGGCTCGTTGCCGCCGTCGACCCGACCACGTCAGTCCTGGGCGAGGCTCCGGCCCTGCTGCTCGACCACGAATGCCGCGGCGTCCTGGCCCTCGTGATCAAGGGCAGCTCGATCGTGGACGCCGTCCGCGAGGCATACCGGCTGCGGCGCGCCCACTTCGTCGACGTCGCCGTACTGCCCACCCACCCGTTCCGGACCGAGGCATGGGCGTCCCTCTGCGACCTGTACTGCGGCCACCTCGGCACCGACTCCCCGCGCGCCCTCGAGCAGCTCGACGTGCTGTCCATGCACGTAGCGCACGGCGATGAGCACGAGGTCACCGCGGTGCTCGACTTTCTGACGGGGGTGCCCCAGTGAGCGCACTCCAGACCATCGGCAACGTCCCCGCCGAGCACCTGCGCTTCGGTGACCTCATCTCCGCGCACCCGAAGACCGGTGAGCCCGTCACCTGGCGTCTCGTCTCCGACCCCACCTGGATCGACAACAGCACCCGCTACGCGTTCGGCGTCGCGACGGACGGTGCCTACGGCGACCAGCTGGAGCCCAGGTTCGAGCGCGGCGACCTCGTCTCCGCCCAGGTGACCCCGGCCCGCGCCGCCGCCCTGACCCCCTACGTCGTGCGGAAGGCAGCCCCCACCGGGGCCGGAGTCACCGCACCGAGCCACCTCACGGAGGTGCCTTTGTCCGACGACCTCCCGGCCAACGCCCCCTGCCCCACCTGTGGAAAGCCCGACGTCCCGGTCAACAAGGACGGCGGGCTCCGCAAGCACGGCAGCCCCGTCCGCTGCACCGGCTCCGGCACGAAGATCGGCGCAGCCCGGATTCCCCGCCGCGCCCGCAACGGCTACTACACCTGCCCGATCACCGACGACCAGCTCCGCTCGGTCACCACGATCATCGGCCACGGCATGCCCAAGCCTGCGCTGACCTTCTGGGCCGGAAACCTCGTCGCCGAGACCGCGCTCGACAACCTGCCCAAGCTGAACCGCGCCAGCTTCGACCCCGACGCCCGCAAGGAGGCGTACGACTGGCTGCGCAAGGCCCACGTCCGGAAGAAGGACGAGCGCGGGCACATCGGCGACGCCGCCCACAAGATCATCGAGACGAAGATCCTCAAGCAGCCCATCCCCGAGGCCATCCGCAACGACCCGGAGATGCGGCCCTACCTGGAGCACTTCGAGCAGTTCGTGCAGGACTGGCAGGTCACCTTCACCGCCTCGGAGATGGTCGTCGCCGACTACGACGAACGGTTCGCCGGAACCCTGGACTACCTCCTCAAGAGCCCGCTCCTCGCCGCCGCCCTCGGCTGCCATCCCGACGAGGACATCCTCGGAGACACCAAGACCGGCGGCGAACTCGACGAGCGCACCTCCAGCGGCGACGTCTACGGCGTCTACCCCGAGGCCGGCGTCCAGATGTCCGCCTACCGCAAGGCCAAGTACGGGTGGCTCCGCGACGGCACCCGCGTCGTCATGCCCGCGCGGCACAGCGTCGGTGTCGTCCTGCACCTGCGTCCCGAGGGCTACCGCCTCTACCCCGTGAACTGCGGCGACGAGGTGTTCGAGGCCTTCAAGTTCATCCGCGGTGTCGCCGACTGGGCCACCGGCCCCTCCAAGGGCGTCGTCGGCAACGCCCTCCAGCTCCCCACCGTGCGAAAGGCGGCCTGACCATGTCCATCATCGGTCTGCAGATGCGGATGCGGCAGCTCGGCGAGATCCGGATCGGCCACACCGTCGACACCGGCCGGACCTCCGCGAAGACAGGCAAGGCGATCCTCCGGCCCGAGAAGCTCCAGCAGTTTCGCCTCACCGCCGCGTCCCGCGCCACCCTCGAGCCCATCGCCGCCCTGTATGGCGGGACGGTCCAGCCCTGGACGCCGCCGAACGGCGGACCTCAGGAGTGGGAGGTCTACACCGACACCGACCGCATCCCCGTCATCATCCCGCCGCGCAACGCCGTCACCCAGTACTTCGAGCTGTACCGGGGCAGCCGCTGCGAGCGCCGCTGTGACGGCCAGATCGAGCAGAAGTCCGACAAGCCGTGTATGTGCGACCCGGAGAACCGGGCGTGCCAGATCACCACCCGCCTCAACGTGATGCTCCGCGACGTGCCGGGCCTCGGCGTGTGGCTGCTCACCACCCACGGCTACTACGCCGCGGTCGAGCTGCCGATGGTCGCGGATTTCCTCGCCCAGACCAGCGGCTATGTCGACGCCTGGCTGACGATGGAGCTCAAGCGCGTCACCCGCGCCGACGGCAAGGTCGCCGAGTTCATGGTCCCGAAGATCGACGTGGCCGTCTCTCCCGCCCAGCTCCTCGCGGGCGAGGGCGCGATCTCCACGAAGGCGATCGAGGCCGACCGTGCGCGCGCCGTCGCCACCGGGGAGAAGCCCGCGATCGAGTCCCCGACCTCGTCGGACTTCCCGGCGATGATCGCCCGCGCCGAATCCCGCGCGGAGATCAAGGTGCTGTGGGAGCGGGCGAAGGCCGCTGGCGTCCCCAGCGCCCCGGTCGAGCAGGCGGCCCGCGAGCGGTCCCAGGAGCTGGTCAAGCCGCACCTCATGGCCGCGATGTCGGCCAAGACGCTGGAGGAGTTGTCGGTGGCGCTCACCGCGGCGCGTGCCGCCGGGTTCGCCGAGAACTTGGAGGACGGGTCCGACGTCTCCGGGGCGTTCACCGGCCGCCGCACCTTCCTGTCCGCGCCCTCGACGCCGGTCTCGTCCGAGCCCATGCAGCCCGCCCGGCCGCCCGTTACCGCGAGCCCGCAGGAGCTGTGGCAGCAGATCGTCCCGGCGTGGCCGGGCGACCGCACCAGCGACTGCGAGAAGGCCTTCACCGGCAGGTACGGAGTTCCGCCGCACCAGGCCACTGCGCTCGACCTCGCCGAGTTCCTCGACGCCATTCGCTCCGGTGAGTACTCCGCCCCGGCCGTCGACGAGGTGCCGCTGCCGCCCGCCCCGGCGCACGACGAGCCGCCCTTCTAGGCCGTTGACGTTCCCCCGCACGCTCCCGCCGGGCTCACCACGAGCCCGGCCCGGGGAGCCACCCCCGACCACGAGCAGGCCCCCACCCTGCAGGAGGACCGATGAGCTGGATCGCCGAGACGATGTTCGGCTTCGACACCGAAACCACGTCTGTCGACGTCGAGACCGCGCGGATCGTGCAGATCGCCCAGGTCATGGCCGACGCCCGCAACCGCACCACCACCCAGGACGTCCAGCTCATCAACGCCGGAGTCGACATCCCCGAGGGTGCCTCCGCCATCCACGGCATCACCACCGAGCGGATGCGTGCCGAAGGCCTCGACCCGAAGAAGGTCCTGGAGCACTACGCCGACGAGCTGTCCTCGGCCATGGCCGGCGGCACCCCCATCGTCGGCATGAACCTCGCCTACGACTTCACCCTGTTCGACCGCGAGCTGCGCCGCCACGGGCTCCGCACACTCGACGCCCGTCTCGGCCGCGCGATCGGCCCCGTCGTCGACGTCTACGTCCTCGACAAGCTGTGCGATCCGTGGCGGCCGACTAAGAACAGCGGAGGCAGGAAGCTCGGCGCGATGGCCAAGCACTACGGTGTCCGGCTCGACAACGCGCACGACGCCGGTGCCGATGCCCTCGCGTCCTGCCGGATCGCCTGGCAGATGGTCACGTGGGGAAGCAAGCCCGTCGAGTTCTTCCTCCAGTTCCCGCACGTCCAGAACAGCAAGAAGCAAACCTCGGACCAAGCGGCGCGGGACCTGCACCGCAACTACCAGCGGCTCACCGAGATCGACTTGGTCCAGCTGCACCAGGCCCAGATCAAGGCCAAGCGCAAGCAGGACGCCGAACTCCGCGACCACTTCGCGAAGCAGGGCAAGCCCTGCGACGCCGACGGCCTGTGGCCGATGCGCCCCTACAAGCCCGCCGCGGTGAAGGCATGAGCGCCACCGAGCTCGGGCCCTGGGCTGTCGTCGTCCCCGGAGGGGAGACCGGCTACGCCTACGGGCGCTTCGTCGAACGGGAGATCGCCGACCGGTTCGCCGCGTTCGTCGCCGCCAAGTTCGACACCACGGCGGTCGTCGTCCCCGACACCGAGGTGTCCGCCGACGCGGTCCGGCTCGACGCGGCCCGCGAACTTCTCAACTGGTGGGACACGCAGCCCGCCGCGACGGTTGCCCCCGCCGTGAACGGCTGCGGCTGGTGCGGCTACGCGCAGACCGGGCACGGCATCCGCTACTCGGCGATCCCCGGGCTGCACGCCTGGACGGCCCCGACCGACCGGCAGCGCCCTCAACCGGATGAGCGCCCGCCGCGCCGCCCGCACCACCCCCACAACGCCAAAAGGCCCGGCGATTGCGCCCGCCAGGCCCCGGCTCCCCTGAAGAAGGGATCACGAACATGACCATGGTAGACCCCGCCGTCAGCGTCACCGCTGAGCAGATCGCCTACTTCCGCAGCGAGCACGCCGCGATCGCGACGACCCAGGACTCCGTCCAGCGCGCGACCCGTGACGTCCCCCTGCTGAAAGCGCAGATCGACCAGTTGCAGAAGCAGCTCGCCGACGCCGAGAACTGCCTCGCGCTCAACGCCGTCGCCCTGCCGCTCCGAATCCGCGCCCTCCAGCTCCTCGCCTCGGAGATGAACTTCGAGCTTCCGCCGCTCACCTGCGGAGACGTCCCCGCCACGGTCTCGCTTCCTCCTGCACCGACTGCCACGCTCGGAGGAGAAAGCGTCTCGGGCAATCCCGCCTGCTCCGTGTGCGGGCACCTGATCGAGCAGATCGGCAGCGCCTTGTTCCACGCCGGGACCGGCCTGGTCGAGTGCGCCGAGGAGCACATCGCCGAGTTCCGCAAAGCCCAGACCGGGAACAAGGCCCCGGGCCTCGACTGCGGCACCACGACCGAAACGCTGCCCCGCCCCATCAAGGCCAGCGACATCCGCACCAACGACGTCGTGACGGACGAGAACAACACCGAGTGGCGGTGCACCGCGCCGAACACCCTGATCAACCCTGACGGCGAGAACTGGCCGACCCGGCGACGCCGAGGAAATCCACGGCCAGTTCACCCTCATCGCGCGGAACGGAGCTGGCAAGTGACCGCAGCCACGAACGCTGCGGTCTGCCGCTGCGCCGAGCCCGACATGACCGACGACGACATGTACCAGTGCGAGGCCGACGACTGCGTCGCCCACGACTACCTCGCCCGGCGGCGGAGCCAGCGTTGCCCGCGGCCTGGCCCCGCGTCGCCACGAGGCGGAACCCGCGCCGTTCCACACCAGCCGCTTCCCGCCCCGGGAGCTTCGCGATCGAGCGGGGCTGAGCGTTACGTCCGTGTGCGGAACTGGCCCGGTGCAGGAGGGAACCGAGGGCCAGGACCTCGAATTTCCGGAGCAAGGCCGGACCCTGCGCATGCGGAAGATCGTCAACGCCGCACTGACGCGGACCCCGGCCGGAACAGGTGTCCGTCGTTAAACCACCAAAGCAAGATCCTCCAAACGGCTACTACGACGTGACCTGCGGCGACTGCGAGGACCGGCCGCTGCCACGGATCCGGCCCGTGCGGCTGCGACCGCCACGACGTCAGCGTCCGGTGGCGAGTCCGGGGCGGTGACCGA